>CBDFKC010000004.1:762500-1542109 GCA_965248685.1 Candidatus Poriferihabitaceae bacterium | reverse complement strand
GTTGGGGTTTTATGGGTAGTCGCAGGGTTTAGCCTGCTGTCTTCCGCCTTTTTCTCTCAATCGAAGGTATGGAGTAGAGTAGTGGTGGTTCTGGCGCTTATCGTCGGAGTGATGCCATTCACCTGGGATCATATCAAGACCTTTGCACCCCATATGGACAAGCGCTCCTTTCGCTCCCTCCAGAGCGTATCAGAAGGCACCTGGTGGGACCCTATATCGAAAATCGATATCATCGACTATGAAAAAATTGGTCAGATTCAAGGTATAGACTACACGTTTAAATGGATCGCCTACGACGGTGGTACCCAAACCAGTTATTTTTACCGTTTCGACGGTGATTTCGCCAAACTACGTGCTGGCCTACCGGAAAATGCACAGCGTCACTTTTGGGACCGGTATCTTGCGATATCCCATTATTTAAGGGCCGATTCTGACAGTCAGGTCCTAATTATCGGAAGTGCCGGAGGTCAGGAGGCTAAGGCCGCATTGACATACAACGCCGCTCACGTAGACGGGATAGAGCTGGTAGGCCAGGTAGTCGAACTCGGGAAAACCATTTATAGCGACTATATTGGCGGGATCATGCACGACCCGCGGACAAATATACAGGCTGGCGAAGGCCGCAGCTTTCTACGCTCGAGTGGTAAAAAATACGACATTATTCAAATTAACAGTAACCACACTAGCTCCAGCATTGCAGCTGGCAGTGGCGCGATGCAATCGGCATATCTGCAGACCGTGGAAGCATATAAGGAATTTTTCAGTCATCTGAACGACGATGGAATTCTCCATATAAATCATCATATCTACCCAAAGATGGTGGCTACCGCCGCCCAGGCATGGGCTGAACTGGGAAATGAAAATTTTCGGGATCACGTGATCGTGTTTGAGGCGTCTGGTCAGCAGGATAACCTGCCCACATTATTAATCAGGAAAACCCCATGGACCGCAGCCGATGTTCAGAAAACTGCGGAATTTATGGGTGATTTTGAACTCGTAGTAAATCCAGTGGAGCCCGAAAAAGCGTTTCTCAGCGATGCTTTCTTTGCACCCGACTTTCCAAAAAGTCTGGCTGCCAAAATACCCTACAGGGTGGTTCCGCCTACCGATAACCAGCCTTTCTTTAATTCCCTGAGAAAGAATCTTGATCATCTGCCAAATGAACAAGGCGACGTTTTTGTCAATGAGTCGATTTCGGGATTACTTAATTCACAGCGCTCCACCGGGTTCCCTATAGACGTTATCCACCTTTTCGTCACTGCGGGGGCTGCCCTGGTATTTGCTTTGATATTTAGCTGCGTACCATTAATATTTTCAAAATCGGGCAAGAGTAACTGGCAAGGTAAAGGCAATTTGCTATTATATTTTTCCTGCCTGGGATCAGGGTATATCATTCTGCAATTGGTATTTATCCAGATTTTTATGAAGTTGATTGGGTACCCGCTATACGCCTATACGACCGTGGTGTTTACCTTTTTGTTTGCCGCCGGAGTAGGCAGCCTGATTTCGGAGAAGCTCCAACTGCTGGAGAAAAAGCGCTGGTGGATTCCCTTCATCGGCGTGGTTATTTCTACTTTGCTCCTGCTATTTTACCAACAGGTACTATTCGATAATTTCCTTCAACACCCGGTACCAGCGAGAATGATTATCTCGGTATTGATGATCTTTCCTTTGGCATTCTTTTTGGGCATGCCATTTCCTCTTGGTATTCTCGCTGTCCAGCACAAACCGGAAGGGACCGTTGCATGGGCCTGGGCATTTAATGGATTGTTTACCGTAGTAGGTGGAATATTTTGTGCAATTTTCTCGGTCTACTTCGGATTTAAGGCTACCATGCTCGTAGCCATCGTGATCTATATTATAGCCATGCTGACCTATCGCGGACTTTATCGGGGCTATCTGCTAGACCGCATGTCAGCAGAAAAAAACGTATGACCAAAACCGCGGTAAAGTATGTACTGTTTGATGTCGATGGATTGTTGCTGGACACCGAAATAATATATACCGAGGTTACCCAACATATCGTAGGTCGATATGGCAAAGTGTTTGACTGGTCAACCAAGGCAAACATGATTGGTCGCGCGGCTATCGATTCAGCGCACTATCTGGTGGAAGCGATGAGTTTGCCGATTTCACCAGAGCAATACCTCGAAGAGCGAAATGGGTTGCTCCGGGAAAAATTTGGTCAATGTAATGCAATGCCTGGAGCGGAAAAGCTGGTGCGCCATTTGCATCAGCATCAAATTCCCATCGCGGTGGCAACCAGTTCTAGTTACGAGCTATTTGAAATTAAGAAATCAGGGCATACCAGTTGGTTCGATTTATTCGATACTGTCGTAAGTAGCAATGATCCGGAAGTCGGGGCCGCCAAACCGGCTCCTGATATTTTTAATACGGCGGCGAAGCGGCTAGATGCCAATCCCGCCCAATCACTTGTATTCGAGGATGCACCTTCCGGTCTGGCCGCTGGGATTGCCGCCGGTATACGCGTTATCGTCGTTCCCGACCCCAATATGGACAAAAGCCTGTATCAGGGAGCAGAACAGATATTATCCAGTTTGGAGCAATTTGAGCCGGCTCAATTTGGCCTTCCCGAATATTTGGTTTAATAGGCTTTGGCGGGATAATTTTTGATATGCCGCATATAACCCTTGAATACACTCGGAATTGCCAGCTGGCACAAGAATTAACCGGATTATTTCGTGAAGTTCATCACATCCTCAGCACATCCGGTGGCGTCAATCTAGACAACTGCAAAGCCGGACCAAAGTACTCGACCACTACCTGATTGCAGACGGCGCAGACCATCATGCTTTCGCCCATCTGGAAATCCGGCTTGTTGAGGGTCGCTCAGAACGGGTTCGCCGGGAAATTATTGAACAATGTCTAGAGCACCTAAAAACATTTTTTAGCCAAGCTGTGGAATCGATGAAAATGCAGATTACGGTGGAAATTCAGGACATACGCCATTGCAATTACGCCAAGTTTCCCGAAGGTACCTTAACGCCACAGTAACTCGCAACGGTTTTTATTCAGCCTCGTGAGCGGGTTCCGTCAGGATCAAACAATACCTGATCTATTAATTTGGCTGGACGCATCTCGCCAAGAATCTCTATCTCTACCTCGACACCCGGCTTAACAAGATCAATCGGGAGAAACCCAAGTGCGACACTTTTTTTAGAATAGTGGGCATAACCTCCCGAGGTAACGAACCCTACAACCTTATTGTTATGCCAGATCGGCTCGTCCGCCACTGCGTCAGCATCATTTGCATCGACAACAAATGTACATAACTTGCGCGAGACACCATTTGTTCGCTCATCCAAGGCTGCTTGCTTGCCAATAAAATCTGTGGATTTATTGTAAGCTACAAACCGATCTAGTCCGGTCTCCAGCGGAGTGTAATCCGGCTTATATTCCCGCAGCCACGAACCAAACGATTTCTCTAGCCGTAAACTCATCATCGCCCGCATTCCGAACGGACGAATACCGAGGTCGTTTCCCGCATTTACAAGCGTGTGATACAGAGAAACTTGTTGATTCGCCGGCACATATATTTCGTAGCCGAGATCCCCCGTGTAAGATACCCGCTGAACCAAACCGTCGCTGGTACCGACCTGTAGTCGCCTGACAGTTAAAAACGGAAATGATTTATTGGACAGACCGCCTCGAACTACCCGTTGCAATAGAATTCGAGCATTGGGACCCGCGACCTGAAACCCTAATCTCTGTTGAGAAACATTGGTTAGGGTAACACCGGCTTGAGGAAGATGCTGTTCGAACCAACGTTGATGGTAGTTCTGGGAGCCGTAGGACCCGGTAAGTTGAAACAGATTTCCTTCAATTTTTGAAACCGTAAAATCTCCGATCAATCGTCCTCTTTGGCTTAGCATGGGGCAAAGTGAAAGCCTTCCCGTTGAAGGTATTCTACCCGCCATTATCTGGCCGAGCCAGGCTTCTGCACCGTCGCCAGCTACTTCGAATTTGCTGAAATTATGTATCTCATTGATGCCAACTGCGGTTCGAACCCCGTGACATTCTTCGGCAACCACATCAAAAGCATTCGATCTTCGAAACGAGGGAACTTCCCAGGGTTGCTCCCCCTCGGGTGCAAAATAGTTTACCTGCTCCATACCATAACCCGCACCGAACACTGCATTCTGTTGTTGCCAGATGCCATAAGCCGGGGTTGTATGAAATGGTCGCGCCGCGGGCAATTCTTCATTTGGATAGGACACAGAAAATCTTCGCTGATAGTTTTCCCGTACTTTTACCCGGGTATAGGGTCGGGTTGGAAAGTCACCAAATCGAGATACATCCATGGCAAAGACGTCTCTGGATGGCTCGCCATCAACCATCCATTCCGCCAGGGTTAGACCAACTCCCCCGCCCTGGCTGAATCCTGCCATGACTCCACAGGCCGACCAATAATTGCGTAATCCCTGAACTGGTCCCACCAACGGATTCCCATCAGGAGCAAAGGTAAATGGTCCATTGATGATGGTTTTAATTCCCGCCTTTTCCAATACAGGAAAGCGATGATAGGCAATCTCCAATGACTCGCCAATTCGTTCCAGATTATTGGGAAGTAATTCGTGGCCAAATTCCCAGCTGGTTCCGTCAACTGCCCAGGGGTCACAATTTTGTTCATAAAACCCTATCACCAGACCATCGCGCTCCTGACGCAAATAGCTTTCTCCTTCGGGATCCATCACATGGGGTAATTCCTTGCCATGGGAGACGACTTCATCAATGGTATCTGTGGCCAGATACTGATGCTCCATTGGATGCAATGGTAGATAGACTCCGGCCAGTTCTCCAACTTCCCTGGCCCATAGGCCAGCCGCATTTACCACATGCTCGGCGATCAAACTACCCAGTTCGGTAACCACTTCCCAACTGCCATCGGCGCGCGCATTTAGCGCTAGCACCCGGTTTCTTAGAATTATTTCAGCACCATTATTTTTGGCGGCCCTGGCATAGGCATGAGTGGTGCCCGAGGGGTCCAAATGGCCATCCAGTGGATCATACAGCGCACCGAGGACGCCATCAGTATTGGTGATCGGAGAAAGTTCCTGTATTTCCGCAGGCGTTACTAAATGTGTATCAAGTCCCATATAGCGATGCTTGGCACGTTCTGCTCGGAGGAAATCCATACGATCGGGTGTACTTGCCAGGGTTATTCCTCCCACATGGTGAAGCCCGCAACTTTGACCGGACTGTTGTTCGAGTTCTTTGTAAAGACCGATGGTATATCCCTGTAATGCTGCCATGTTGGTGTCGGCGTTAAGCGTATGAAATCCGCCCGCGGCATGCCAGGTTGACCCAGAGGTTAACTCGGAGCGCTCAATTAAGGAGATATCGGTCCAACCTAGTTTGGTTAGATGATACAGAACGCTGCAACCTACAACACCGCCACCGATAACAGCTACCTGCGTATGAGATTTCATAAGGATGACTCGAAGTTTGAATTACGAATTAGTTGCAAAGGAATTACTCATCTATCACCAGGCCGGCTTGATTTCACCACGACGCCTATCCGCGTATGCGCGCAACTCTTCTTCTACAGCGGGATCGATGGCTGGCTTTTGGTAAATTTCTAGCAACTGTTTATACAATTCATTTGCCCGCATGGTGGCACTCTTCTCACCATTTTCCTGCCAGGTTTCGAAGTTACTCCAGTCCGATACCAGGGGACTGTAAAAAGCATCGGTATAGCGCGCCATGGTATGGCTGGTCCCGAAGTGGTGGCCGCCTGCTCCGACTTCCTTGATTGCCTCTAATGCCAGATCCTCCTCTGTAACTTCAATTGGACGCAGGGTTTCGGTCATCATCTGCACCATTTCCATATCGAGAATGAGCTTTTCGAAAGAAGCACACAACCCACCTTCAAGCCAGCCTCCACTATGCTTGATCATATTCCCATGGGACATCACGGCGCTCCACAGGGACATCTCCGACTCCCATGCTGCCTGGGCATCAGCGCAATTTGATGCATTTACGTTTGACGTCCGATACGGCAAATTATATTTTCGCGCAAGCTGCCCCCCAGCCAAAACCGCCCGGCCATATTCCGGGGTACCAAAAGCCGGCGCACCAGATTTCATATCAACGTTAGAGGTGAATCCTCCATATACAGCCGGTGCGCCGGGGTTAACCATCTGAGTAATTGCAATTACGCCGAGGGCCTCCGCATTTTGTTGGGCCAGTGCGCCTCCCAGAGTAACCGGACACATTGCGCCGGCCAGGGTAAAGGGGGTAACCACTACAGGCTGACCGTACTCCGCCAGCAGCATTAACCCATCGAGCATTGGGACGTCTACCTTTAGCGGAGAGTTGGTGTTTACCACGGTGGAAATACTCGGCTCGCGCTTTAGGGTTGCATCGTCAACTCCTCGAGAAATCTTAACCATCTCGATCGCATCTTCCACTTTTCCATTGCCCAGGCTATAACAATGCCAAGGTTTTTCAGTCAAAGTGGTAAATCCAAGATAGGCGTCCAAATGACGGGTATGAGCAGGCAAATCAATAGGCTCCACCGGATAGCCGGAAAACATTCCAACCATATTGAACATTTGCCCCAATTTAAGGAATTTACAATAATCTTCGTAATTGCCAGTACGCCGACCACGGTCCAGGTCAGAGCAATTTGGTGGGCTGGCAACTATGGTGAAATTGATATGGTTACCACCATAGACACTATTGTAGATTGGATTGCGCGCGTGCAAGGTGAATTCAGAAGGAACCGTAGACACCTTTTCCAACACGAGTTCGCGTTCCATCAGGACATATCCTGTTTTTGGATCAATGGTAGCGCCATGCTGACACATCAATTCCCTTGCCCGATCGTTAACAATCTCTAATCCAATCTGTTCAAGAATACGCATTGAACCATCATGTACACTTTCAAGCGCGGATGGGCTCAGTACTTCAATTGGCGGAAATGGATTACGTAACTGCTTGACGGGCAATTGATCAAGTTGAAATTCAGTTTGTTCGCGCGAGCGGCGTGATCTTCTAGACATCGAATACCTGGTCGATTAACAATATCGCCAGACTTTAGAGGAATTTGTGGGTTTTGAAAATCATTAAATTCATAACCATGCTATATTTTTCAACTTCGCGCTCCCGCGATCAATTGAAATTAACCACTACCCCGTGAGTTCCATGTCAAATTACCAGATTGCCTGTGGCATGTACGCTTTTACTCAGCCACTTCGAGATGCCTGGCAATCACTATTCAAGCCTCTTGGTGGGATATTAAATCTACTGACGTCATCGACCTCGGTCGGCAAAATTGAAGTCTCATTTAATAGCGCAGCAGAGGCATATAATTCCCCAATGCTACTGCTAGGGCATACCTGCGGTTATCCCTATTTGAAACGCTGGCAACACAGCCACCGGTTGGTTTGTGTACCCGAATACGATATCCATGGATGTATTGCAGGTAAGTACAGCAGCTGGTTTGTAACCAATCGGGAAAATCCTGCGACTAATTTACTGGATTTCAAGGGGCAGTCCGTGGCCTTGAATGCACTGGACTCAAATAGCGGCATGAATGTCCTGCGCTACGCTTTGCGCACCCATGTGTCGGGCGAAAATTATTTTGATCAAATTATGGTCACTGGTCGACATATTGATAGCCTGCGAGCCGTAGCTGACGAAAAAGCGGCGCTGGCGGCCATAGATGCAATCAGCTATTTTCACATTGTAGACAACGAGCCAGAGCTACTCGACGCAATACGAATTGTCGGTCAGTCAGACCATACAATGGGACTACCTTTCATTACCCCTAGAGACCAGAATACAAGTGACTCCATTCTTACCCTGGGATTAAATCATTGTCTGGAGCTGCTCTCGAAGGAACAGCGACAATGCCTCAAAATCGTCAAATTTTCAGAAGTTTCTGATTTAGACTATCAGCGAATCAGCGCGCTGGAATCGGAAGCCATAGAATCCGGCTATCCCACCCTTTGTTAGGGTATTGTTGCTGCCTTCGCGAAGTTAGCCAGCGCACCCCTGACCTTGTCGATAATTCCGTCACAGCCCATAAGCTGGTGTCTGGACTTGAGATAGTCAGCATCATTATATCCAAGCCAGGTGGAACCATCTTCGGTCTGCCAAATAAGAGCTTTCATGGGTAAATCTATCCCGGCACTTCTGCCACATTTCATCAAGCCGGTTCCAATTTTTGGATTGCCAAACAAGATTAACTCAGTTGGCGCCAGTTCGGTACCGATGCTTGAAGCACCCGCGGCGTGATCTATTCTGGCAAATATCTTCATGCCCTTTTGCCCGAGAATATCTACCAATCTGTCTGCAGTGGTATTCACGTCATGGGCACTTTTAACCGAAACCAAACCTTCCTGGGCAATTGCCACCTGACCGCCAAGCAGCCAGACAATTATCCAGATGATTATCCTGTTTTTGTTCATAATTGGGTATAAATAGAAATGAAACTGAGTTTGAGTAATACCATCAGGTCTGACTAACCATGGGGTCCATGCGGGGTATCTTACACCCCAAGGTGTCTTAAGAACCAGATCAATTTCAGCTTACACCGGGTGCCATAACTGTTTGCTCGACTAGTTTCGACAACTTTGCGGTAAATCTTGTGAAAATACCTTAAATTAGTGAATATTCACAAAAATTAACGGTTGAGCACTAGGGCTTTTAACGCTATCATTAAAGCCTAATTCGTGAGTGGTTTGCGTCTATAAAAATAATAATAATATGGGGGAGTACTTCGACGTCACCACCTATTGATTTGCGGTTTATGGCAGATGTTAATTGTCTGCTGACGAATTACTAAGGAGAGAACCATGATTGATAAAGCAAGTTTGCTAGACGGACGAGATGAAAAGGTAGGAGACGTTGTGAATACTGAATGGTCACATGTTACTAACCGAGCGGTATATGGCATTAATACCGATACGGGATCGCTTAACTCGATCAATTCGAAAGAACTTGAATCGCTAAAAAATTCGGTGGAAAGCTGGGGCGAGTTTCTGCGCAACGTGTTCCTCAGTTCAACCCAGGGATATATTTCCAATGAGGCCGCGGCTGAAATCGCATTACGCGATACGGAATTGTATCTTGATGTCAAAATACAATTGTCACAGTGTATGGGGTCGGTGACCGACCAGGGCCCAGTAAGGGAAATTGACCAAGTCTGTAGTGAGATCAGAAAGATCAGCTACAATTTTGTAGCAGTTACAATTCCCAAACTAAGTGACAACAGTCGGCAACTTGTCGAGATGAAACAAAACCCGGCACTACACCAGTCAGAATCAATCGATTCCCCATCAAGCCTTGCCCACCAGGACGATTTAACGATAAATCGCAAGCAGGTAATGACCCAGGTACAAAGACAGCATCGGGAAGTTATCCGACAATTATATCGATTGAATCGAAAAATCGGCAGCACCTTAGTATCTGATGAATACGAACTATAACCCGATCAGTTAATACTTCTCCTGACTGGGTGCCGACCAGTTTTCCCCCAGTATTATTTCCAATGTCGCGACCAATTGCTCTGCATTGGACTTGTTGAAAACAAGTGGTGGTTTAATTTTCAAGACATTATGGTACGGCCCGTCTGTGCTGATTAAAATACCTTCTTGCTTCATCCGCTCGGCAATGTAACTGGCTTGTTGGGCTGCCGGCTCCAGTGATTCCTGATCGTTTACCAGTTCTACGCCAATAAACAACCCGCTACCGCGCACCTCCCCAATAAGTGCAAATCGACTTGCCAGAGAGGTTAATTGTTGGATTAGATAATTCCCTGTTTCCAGGGCATTAAACTGCAAATTTTGTTTTTCAATAACATTCAGTACTGCGCACCCTATGGCGCAAGACACTGGATTTCCACCAAATGTATTAAAATATTCCATTCCATTGTAAAAGCTATCGGCGATCTCCCTGGTCGTTACCACTGCTGCCAATGGATGACCATTTCCAGCGGGCTTGCCCAATGTCACGATATCCGGCACCACTTCTTGGGTTTGGTATGCCCAAAAATGGGTCCCCACACGGCCAAAACCTGTTTGCACTTCATCAGCAATACAAACACCACCGATATCCCGGACGAGTCGATAGGCTTCGGTTAAATATCCCTGGGGAAGCATAACCTGGCCGCCGCATCCCAGTATCGATTCGGAAAAAAATCCGGCGATATTCGATTCAGTTTGATGCTTGGAAGTCACTGAAGCAATTTGCTTAGTATACTTTAGTCCATAGTCCGGCTCGTTATATCTATACTGACCCCGATATCCATCTGGCATGACAACCTTATGCACCCAATCGGGTGTACCACCTCCTCCAGGACCATCATGCTTATAGGGACTTAAGCCAATTAAAGCAGAAAGGTTTCCATGGTAGGCATGGTCCAATACAATAATTTCGTGACGATTGGTATAACACCGCGCCAACCGCAGCGCGAGGTCATTCGCTTCGCTGCCACTGTTAACTAGAAAAACCACGCCGAGGGGATCCGGAAAAGTTGTCAGTAAGCGCTCTGCATAGTCAGTGACCGAAGGGTATAAATACCGGGTGTTGGTATTCAATACGGTTGCTGCCGATTCTGCTGCGGCAACAACTTCAGGATGACAATGCCCTACATGTGGAACATTGTTAACCGCATCCAGATATCGTTTCCCCGATGCATCGTACATATATTGGGCACAGGCCCGAGCCATCACAATAGGTTGGTTGTATGACAGGCTTAACGATGGCGATAAATATTTTCTTCTTTGTTCGAATAGCTCGAGTGGCTCTCGCTGAATGTCGGAAAGAGGTTGGCCAATTTTTTCTTCAGGAATTCTTAAAATTAAATTTGGGTTTGGACAAAGACTTAGCCAGACGTTTCTGTGAGCATGGGTACCTACCCCAACAAAGGTTGACGTTTCACCCAGAATATTGGTGATGATTTCGAAGTGGACGTGAGGCGGCCAATTACCGTTTTGGTGTATATCTCCCATGGTGGCAATTTGTTGTCCTGGGGAGATTTCGCTGCCCACCGCGAGATTAGAAAATGATTCTGGGGCTAGATGACCGTACAGCGTATAAAATAGAATTTGCCCATCTTCGCGATCCGGTATTTCGTGTTGTAAAATTATTGTGCCACCATAATCCAGCGGCGCATCATTATTGGCCAAAGAAAAAACACTGCCCGCCAATGGCGCGAAAACTGGACTTCCGGCCGGTTGAAACACGTCGATGCCGAGATGCAAAGTACGACGATTTCCAGAAAAATCTATAAAATCGTCACTATTGTAGATTAACCGATATTCATTGTAGCGCCCAATACCAGCTCGCGCATCAGCATCTCCTATTGCTCGAAACAAGTCCCGGGTAACGATCACTGGGTCATAGTCACTAGAAAAATCGACTGATGGACTCGATACGCTGGTGTCCAGTATCAACACCGAATCGTTTGAAAGATCAAATTTCACCAGTGAATGAAATCCTTTATGGTTGCGTAACCAGGATTCGATAACCGGCTCAGTAGGAACTGGTGGCAATCCACAACTGTCGCGAAACAGAAAGTGAGCAAAGTCTGCAGGTATTTCACTTAGCCGCTGCAGCGTTCTCCAGGCTGGCTGTTCGCTTATAGTGAGATATTGGTTATCAGGATCAAGGGACTTTTGATAGGCGCAAATGCAAACACTCATGCATAGTCGCATGGCGATCATGGGGAACAACGCTTGTATTTCCATTGGGCTTAATGGGTGTACTCCATGATATCCCCGGATAATTTCAAAAGCTGTATCTAACGGCTTAGCCTTATCCAAGATTGCATAGGCACAGGCCACCGCCAGGTCCACTACGGTCCAGGAGTAAACCATATCTCCAAAATCAATCAGCCCTGTTACTTGCTGGTCCCAGGGCCCGCAGTCGGAGACAATGACATTGTTATCGTTGGCATCATTATGGATAGCGCTACGGCGCAACAAGTGGGAGATCGGATTTACCCGATCGACAAACTCAAGATAGAATGCCTCGATTAGATTGACTTGAGACGGTTCTAGCAACAGCGGTCTGAATCGATCAATCACTTCCAGGCAATTTTCCATTTGCCATAGCAATGGCCGTTTTAATGCCGCATGATCAAAACCAACCAGCGCGAGATCAATGGCGGCCACCGATTGCCCCAGAGATTCAAGCAATTGGGGATTTTGTGGATTTATTCTGGAAAACAAGTCGCCATCCATCCAGCAGGTTAACCGGCAAAAATGAATCGAACCATCATCGCCGGTAATTTTCTCGATGCTATGTCCACCGGCAGATTTAATTGAAACAATTGACGTCGTTACTCCATGCTCTTGTAGCCGACTAAAAACCTGCTCTTGACACTCGAGCATGGCCAGATCCTCAGCCAGATTGGCAACTTTAAAAACGAATTGCTCCACTGGCGCGGACTGACCCACCCATACCCGAAAATTTTTATCCCTTTCCCCATCAAGTGCTTCTATGGTTGCTTCAATTCCGTATAAATCCTTCAAAGCAGCACGCACCGTGGCGTGCCCAATAACGGGTAGCTGGGAACCATCCCATTTACTCTTGTTCATTTGACCCCCTCAGACAGCTTCGCCAGGGCGCTCGGCAACTCCTTCCCGTTGTAGGTCTTGCCAACCATTCGACAAAACCCCTGGAGCTAAATCCGGTGATAACATTTGTCCCCCTTTGATTAAGTCGGCCGCGCGTTCGGCTGTCATTATGGTTGGCGCATTCAGATTCCCATTAGTAACGGTTGGAAAGATTGACGAGTCAACAACCCTTAGGCTTTGAATTCCATGAACCCGCGTCTGCGGATCCACAACTGCCATGGAATCTGTGCCCATCTTACAGCTGCAAGATGGATGATACGCACTTTCTACGGACTTCCTTATCCAGGCGTCAATGTCGTCGTCTGAACGGATATCGATCCCGGGTTGGATCTCATCGTCGCGGTATGGATCCAGCGCAGCCTGGCCAATAATCTCACGAGATAAATGGACACTGCGGCGAAATCCAATGATATCGTCATCATGTTGAAGATAGTTAAACAGAATTGCTGGTTTGTCGATAGGATCAGGGCTCCTTAGTCGGATATGGCCTCTGCTTTTAGGTTTGTTGTGTCCGACGTGGAGTTGAAATCCGTGTCCGCTAAATGCCGCTTTACCGTCATAGCGCATCGCAGCGGGCAGGAAATGATATTGAATATCAGGCGCTGCCAATCCGGCCCGGGAACGAATGAATCCACAGGATTCGAAATGATTGGTTGCACCGAGCCCGGTTTTAAAAAATTGCCAGCGAGCTCCGATTAAAAACTTGCTGAACAAACCTAGTCGACCATTCAGCGTTATCGGCAGCTTGCAGCGATATTGAAAGTAAAACTCCAGGTGATCCTGTAAATTTTCCCCTACGCCCGGTAAATCATGTGCTACCTCGACGCCAGCGTGTTGCAGTACCTTTCCTGGGCCGATGCCGGACAATTGCAGGAGATGGGGCGAACCTACCGAACCGGCACAAACTAAAACTTCCCTCAAGGCGTGAGCCTGTTGAACTGTGCCACCACGCTGGTATTCGACACCAATAGCAGTCTTGTCTCGCAATAATATGCGTCGAGTAAGTGCCCGGGTGACCACCTTGAGATTGGGGCGTTTCATCGCAGGCCGCAAATAGGCGTTGGCCGCTGACCAGCGAATACCATTCTTTACCGTCATGCCCATGGCGCCAAATCCTTCCTGGTTTGACCCATTATAATCTTCGGTTACCGGATAACCGGCCTGGTGTCCTGCATCTATAAACGCCTGATAAAGTGGATTCTCCATTTCATTTCCATTGTTGACATGCAACGGTCCACCCTGACTTCGATACGAATCGCTTCCAAATTTCCAGTCATCAGCCCTGCGAAAATACGGCAGGCAGTTGCTATAGCCCCAGTCCGTGGCACCGTTTTGCTCCCATTCGTCGAAATCCGTAGCATGCCCCCGAACGTAAACCATTCCATTGATCGACGATGACCCTCCCAACACTTTCCCTCGAGGACAATGCATTCGGCGGTTATCCAGATAAGGTTCTGGTTCCGAGTGATACTGCCAGGCAAATTTATCTGTACTCATGGGAATCGATAGCGCCGTAGGCATTTGCACCAGGATATTCCTGTCGGAACCGCCAAATTCCAACAACAGAACCTTGGTCGCTGGGTCTTCGGTTAACCGATTCGCCAGCACGCACCCCGCAGACCCGGCACCAACGATAATATAGTCAAATTGTTCAGTCATGGCTTTATTGGATTCATAAGATATAAATTGACCACCACAAAACCTCAAAATATGCGTGGCTGAAGAACGGGCACTTGCCCTCACTGCGACGACCATAATTATAGTGCCGACACTCCACCGATTGTCGCTATAGGTTAGTGGTAAAATCGCCAACCAATTTTAACCTCTAATGGAATTAATGTGATGAGCACAGACCAGCAGCCCGATTTTAAAACTCGAGAAGTACATGCCGGCGTTCGACCGGATCCCGTTACAGGCGCAATTTTGACGCCAATCTACCAGACTACAACCTATGTTCAGGAGTCGGTTGATAAATATCTTGAAAAAGGATATTCCTACAGTCGTTCGGGCAATCCAACAGTAGTCGCGCTGGAAGATCGCATAACTGCCCTGGAAGGGGGCGCCGGCAGTGCCTGTTTTGCCACCGGAATGTCGGCCACCAGCGCGACCATGATGGCGCTTCTCAACGCTGGTGATCATGCAGTGTTATCAGATGTAATCTATGGTGGAACCCACCGACTTTCGACCAAAGTTCTTAGCCGATTCGGTGTTGAATACAGTTTTGTCGACACTTCCGATCCCAACAATATCAAGGACGCCATTCAAAGCAATACCAAACTTATATTTACCGAAACACCGGCAAATCCAACGCTCAAATTAACTGATATCGCTGCAGTATCTGAGATCGCCCGGGCTAAAGGCATTCCCCACGTGGTCGACAACACATTCCTTACGCCCTATTTTCAACGTCCTTTGGAATTAGGCGCGGACGTAACGCTTCATAGCACCACCAAATTCATGGAAGGGCACAATATAAGCGTTGGCGGGTCCATTACCGCAGCCAGTGAAGAGATGTTGGAATCTATCCGTTTCGTGCGAAATTGTCTGGGAAGCAACATGACCCCTATGGTCGCGTTTTATACACTTCAGGGCTGTAAGACCATGAGCACCCGACTGGAGGCTCAATCTGCCAATGCTCTTAAAATCGCTAACTTTCTTGAAACTCATTCAATGGTTGAAAAGGTTGCCTATCCCGGTTTGGATTCATTCCCCCAGAAAGAACTGGCCGACAAGCAAGCAACCGGACACGGCTCGATGCTGTGGTTTGAAGTTAAAGGAGGCGTTGAAGCCGGCAAAAAACTAATGGATGCGCTGGAACTATGGAGTTTGGCGGAGAATCTGGGGTCCGTTGAATCTCTGGTGACTCATTCAGTAACAATGACCCATGCCGATATGCCCAGGGAAGAGCGCATGAAAGCCGGTATCACCGACGGTCTTGTGCGCCTGTCGGCAGGTCTTGAGACCGCGGAAGATCTCATTATAGATTTGAAGAGAGCGCTCGACGGCTTATAAATTAAGCGCAGTTGACTAAACTGTCAGAGGCAGCAGATCCGACACTGCTGCCATTTTTCTGACATTATTGTTATTACTACAAATGTCACCAGACTCCAAATTTATCATTAGAACCGCTGATGGCGATGACGTTGATGGAATCGCCAGATTCAATATCAATATGGCCATGGAAACTGAATCAAAGGTGCTCGAACCTGAGATCATTACGGCTGGTGTACGAGGAATGATCGAGAACCCGGGCCGAGGTTTCTACCTGGTTGTCGAACAATTTGAATCAGGAGTGAGCACACCAATCATTGCGTCCTTAATGGTGACTACCGAGTGGAGCGACTGGCGCAACGGTATGTTCTGGTGGATTCAAAGCGTATACGTATTACCTGAATGGCGGCGTAATGGTCTGTATCGAATGCTTTACCTTGAGGTTAAGAATTTGGCAACCAAAGCCGATAATATTTGTGGATTTCGACTGTACGTAGAAAGGGACAACGTCGTGGCACAAAAAACCTACGATGCGCTGGGAATGGATTGCACCCACTACCATTTGTTCGAAGAGTTATACGACAAGTAAGGGTAATCTTAAGCGCAAACGTAGATAAATTAAGTCCAATCGGAATTCCGAACGATTGCGTCGCGAATACCCTGATCAGTCACCACACGCAATGGATTTCCGGGTTGCGAGTGTTCTATTGAAACCGTCGCGAATGAAACCATGACCTGGTACCGGGTCGAATAAACCAAGCTGGTAACTATCCCAACTTTATTGTCGAATTTATCTATAACTTCATAGGTAGATCGCATCGACCCTACCGATTTCCCTTCAACAAACAAATTAACCAATTTTTGTTTTATGCCTTCGGCAGCGATGCGCTCCAGGGCGGAACGGGCGATATATTCCGAGGGTTTCGTTATATCACAAAACTTCTCCAGGCCCACTTCCAAAGGGTTGTTTGACATTGTCATATCGCTACCATATGACAAAAGTCCGGCTTCGATTCGCTCGATAGAATTAGGGCAGCCTGCACGAATGTTAAATTTCCGCCCCTGCTCCCAGATCGTATCCCATAGTTCCAACCCTTTGGCGGATTCCTGCAGATAAATTTCGAACCCACCCTGTCCACTCCAACCTGAACGCGCCATCACCACGGGCGTCCCTGCAATTTCTGTTTCGATAAAGCGAAAAAACTTTATTGCACGAACCTCCTCACCTACAACTGTAGCCATCAAATCTTCGGCCTTTGGGCCCTGTATGGCCAGTGGACTAACGTCTGGTTCAAATACAGAAACGTCCAGATTGCGGGCCCATGCAATGCCCTTAACCCATAAGGAGACATCCGAATCTGCAATGGAAATCCAAAATCGGTCGTGGTCCAGCCTGAGAATAAGTGGATCATTTACAATGCCACCATGTTCCTCGACCAATGGCGCATAGATACACTGACCAATTTTACATCGTGAAATATCTCTGGGCGTAATCAGTTCAACCAGATTAAGGGCATCGGGTCCTATAACTTCGACCTGGCGCTCACAGGCCACATCCCATATTTGCACATGCTCGCATAGATGCTCATAATCTTCTTGTGGAGACTGAAATACCGATGCCAGCGGCATATGATTGTATATGGTGAACGCTTTGGCACCTTGAGCATGCACCCTGAGCTCAAAGGGAGTCGTACGGAGCCTTCTAGAAAAAACCAGTTGGGGTAAATGCATGGAACGAACAGATTTATATTTGCCTAAAACTTTGACCGCGGATAATATCCGATGCTGACGTTGGTTCAAGCGCAAAACGCGACCAAATCATCAGTATTTTGTTTGCGTCCACTGGGCGATGCCGATATCTATAAAGACTTATTACGCTAATTAATGAAACAACACTACGAAGCACTTCCCGTGATTGATGGGGTTAATCATGTCGAATTAACACCCATCTCAATTTTGGCCCGAGCCAGCGATGCCTATCCTGATCATCCAGCTATAGTCTATGGAAAAAGACAATATAGCTGGGCCCAATTAGCCATTCGTGCAAAGCAGTTGGCTACCGGACTGCAGTCATTGGGAGTTTCACGGGGATCCACTATCTCTATGCTAGCGGCAAATACCCCGGAGTTAATGGAGGCACACTATGGAGTTCCTATGTCCGGTGGAGTATTGAACGCGAACAATACCCGTCTGGACGCGAACACCGTCGCCTATATTCTGGAGCATAGTGACTGTCAGGTCTTGATCTGCGACACCCACTTTTCAGCAGTGGTAAAACCAGCGTTAGCACAACTTTCTTCGCCTCCCCGGATAATCGATATCGTCGATGACCAATCAATCCCCCCCGAAGGTGGCGGAGAACGCCTGGGAGAAATGACTTATGAAGAACTGTTATCCCTTGGCAATACTAACAATGGCTGGGGTTACCCTGATTCCGAATGGGATGCATTGACCCTAAACTATACTTCGGGTACCAGTGGTCGACCCAAAGGAGTGGTCTACCATCATCGTGGTTCATACCTAATGTCCATGGGAACTATCACCGCCTGGCAGATCCCAAAGCATCCGGTTTATTTGTATACTGTGCCCTTGTTTCATTGTAATGGCTGGGGACACATATGGACCATGGGACTTTTAGGCGGCACCTTTATCTGTAATCGGGTGATCGCTGCAGAAATTATCTTCGATGCAATTCGAGAGCACCGCGTTACTCACTTTGGTGCTGCACCAATAATTTTATCTATGCTTGCGAGCGCACCGGAAGAGTCCCAGTACCGTCCTGACTATACGGTACAGGTCATGACTGCGGGCGCACCACCGCCAAGCAAGGTATTGGAGAAAACTGCAGAACTTGGTTTAAACGTTATTCATGTATACGGCCTGACTGAAACTTATGGGCACGTTGTGTATTGCGATTGGAATCCAGCATGGAATGATTTACCCATAGCGCAGCAGGCAGAAATTAAGTCACGGCAGGGCATTCGATTTCCGATGATGGACTCCGTGCGGGTAGTTGACGTCACCACGGGGAAGGACGTCGAACCTGATGGAAAATCCATGGGAGAAATTGTTTTACGTGGTAATACAACGATGAAAGGATATTACAAAAACCCAGAAGCAACCGCAGAGGCGTTCAAGAACGGATGGTTCCATAGCGCAGATCTCGCCGTTGTCCATCCCGATGGATACATTCAGGTTAAGGATCGACTGAAGGACATTATCATTTCCGGAGGAGAAAATATTTCTTCCATTGAGGTTGAGTCAGTAATCTACAAGTTTCCTAAGGTTGCAGCTGCGGCAGTGGTAGCAAAACCCGACGATAAATGGGGAGAAACCCCTTGTGCATTCGTTGAATTGAAGCCAGGGGAGGTAGCAACAGAAGAAGATATAATCAATTTTTGTCGAGAAAATATGGCCGGATTCAAACGTCCAAAAAAAGTTGTGTTTATGGAATTACCCAAAACTTCAACTGGTAAGATTCAAAAATTTGTTCTACGTAAGATGATCAATGAAGGCGTTGCTTGATTCCAGTAATGTCACTAATCGTAACTTTAGTATTCAGTAAATCAAATAATCATATATGACTCAAATCAAAAAAGTTGCCGTGCTCGGTGCCGGAACAATGGGAAGCGGGATAGCCGGAGTTTGTGCAAATGCTGGCTGCGAAGTGTTGTTGCTCGATCTCGAAAAATCGACCTGCGATGCAGCGAAAGATAAGTTGATAGCAGGCCGTTCGCCTGTTGTTCAAAACCCGGAAGTACTCGACAATATCCTGACAGGCTCTTTCGACGAAGATTTGGATCGTATTGCGAATTGTCAGTGGATTTGTGAAGTAATCGTGGAAAACGTAGATATTAAACGCGGATTGTTTGAACGAGTCGAATCCGTTCGTGCCGATGGTTCAATTATCAGTAGCAATACCTCCGGGATTCCATTGAGGGATATATATCGTGGTATGCCAGACCGGTTGCAACAGGACATAGCCGTTACCCATTTCTTCAACCCCGTACATGTTATGAAACTGGTTGAATTGGTGCCTGGAGAACACACTCGGCCGCAAGTTGTATCGACCCTGGCAGATTTTCTTGGGACAACCCTGGATAAAGGAGTGGTCTACGCCAAAGATACGGTTAACTTTATTGGTAATCGTATTGGCTGCATGTGGATGTTGGCCGGACTCCATCTCGCCGAAACGGCAACAATAGAATACGGACTCAGCATCGAGGCGGTTGATGCACTGATGTCGGACCCAGTGGGGTTACCGGCAACGGGATTGTATGGCCTGGTAGATTTAGTCGGTATTGATGTGATGTACAACGTCGGTAAAAATCTTGAAACCAATCTTCCCGAAAAAGATATTTGTCGACAATTCAATCAATTGACTGACAACGTACAGAAACTATACGACCGAAAGCAATTGGGTCGTAAGACCGGTGGTGGTTTTTACAAACTTATCCGGCATGAAGATGGGACTAAGACAATGGAAGTGTTTGATCTGCAACAAGATACCTGGCGTGCCGCCGAGGAAGTGGTTTTATCCGAAAACGAGCAGAGTCTTGAAACATTGTTTGATCTTGAAACCCCAACCGGACGATTTGTTCGCAAACTCATGACCACCACCCTATTCTACAGCGCAGATTTAATTCCCGAGATAGCTGACGATATCGTAAACATTGACCGCGCGATGCGCTGGGGTTTTGGCTGGCAACAAGGCCCGTTCGAATTGATTGACAGAATCGGTGCCGACAGACTCAGCACCGCAATCAAACAGCAAGGATTACCTCAACCAAAAATGCTCGCGTTACTTCAAGAAACCGGAAGTAACTCGTTTTACCGAAACCATGGTCAAGAATTTTTTGGGGTCGACGGAAATTGGCACGATATTTAATACCTGAGCTTTACGGCTTAGTCAACGAGATAACTCTGAAATCGCAATAAATTGTACAAGCCTGAACTCTATAGTAACAATCAAGAAACCTGGTTTGGATTTAATTGCACACTAACGCTTGGATATTTGTCGTTCCCGCGCAGGCGGGAATCCATTTCCACTGGATCCTAATGAGTCAAAATACTATACATCTAGATTCGCAAGGTTCAAGGAAGAAATCCCTTGATGGGCAGGTTTGTATTTACAGATTCTTTGACCATAGATTCCCGCCTGCCTTCAAAGCAATAAATCAAGTGGTAAAAGCAGCAATTCTCCATGTCGCAAATTTTGCGATCAATCTATGTACTGTGGATCTTTTTTCTTTTGTATGATTACAAATTTTTCGGGGAAAAAAGAGATTACTATTTTGTTACCGTTTTGTGCATCAAGTTTCCTTGATATTGTAACTTTGCTATTTTTCTCAATCACCATTAAATTCAGCTCGGCGGAAGGCATTTTTTGAACATGCATGTCTTTTCCGCCACCGCTACCAGTCATTTCGGAAACTCCATTTAGTGTTGTTGTGACAACCAATTTATTGTCAACGTGAACCTCAAGGATTGCTTCAACATTTGCATTATTTGAAAAATAGAATTCAAATATTTTTGAAGATTCCATATCAGTAGAGTTGGTAGAGTTCATTAAGTCTTCTATATTATCATTCTCCGTTATCAGGGGATTTTTCTTGTTTCCGTTAGGGTTTTCGTTTTCACATCCTGAAACAAAAAATAGTAAACTAAGTAGCAAATAGAATCCAATAGATTGTCTCATAAATATAAATCTGCCCAGGCGCGCGTCTAATGCCAAGGCAGCTTTGTCAGCGGACGTTGTTACTATTAGTCTCTTTTAACTTGGGCTCATCTCAATTTCAACCTCATATGCTCCTGATCCCCGCCATGAATCGACCATAATAAATACGTCCCCGCCAGTAACATTTAGCGAGACTTTTTCATTTGAAGTGCCGGAAAAACCGCGCGCATCAAATTCCTGACGTGACGGCCGTAAGCCGGCACGCAGGTAAAGATCGAAATCCTTGCCGCTGGGACCAGTCAATGTCACTGTCAATCGTCCTGGACGGGCCTGAAATTGATGGGTTTGGCTGTCACCTGTTCGACTCAGAGATCCACGAATGGGAGCCACTCCTACCGGCGGCGTTCCGTATAATGCCTGGATTCCATTTATATCATCCTGCCTGAGACTGTCAACATCATCACTGTAGAAAGCAAACATAATGGCATTCCGGTTGTCGGAATGGGAAAGACCCAACAGATGTCCAATTTCATGGATAGCTACGTTTAGAAGACGGATTGCACCAGGTGCCGCTGCATCTGTCCAGTTTTCAAACTCATCAAAATGCATTGCTCCTGAGAACGTACCTCCACATGGTGGTGGGAAAAAAGCATGCGCCAGAGTATTTCCCTGGACGCTTCCACCATCATCAAATGGCGACCCGTCTCCGTGATCAAGGCGCTCAAATGAAATTGGAAAATCTGGTGATTCGCTCGGTAAAACCTCAGTAAATCGCAACGGACTTACTGCAGACCATGCTAAGAATGCTTCCCGGATGATTTCTTGCTCGCGCTGCCCTGGCAAGTCCAGCGTTCCGTTGCGAAATGCATACGTCAAATTAGTATTCGGGTATTTGCAGCCACGAAGAACAAATGGAGCGGGGCCCGAATCCTGGGTCGGATCAGGTCCAATATCCGCTACACCGCACCGGGGGGTTTGGATCAACCGCAGCGTTTCCTCATCTGCATTGCCTGTATCCTTCAGACCATAACATTTTTGAAAATGTCGTAATGCATCACAAGTACATTCGCACATTCGCCCGGGATCGCGATCTCGTCCCAGATAATTATTTGCAGTCAGAAAATACTGCAGCGCCCTCACATCATCACCTTCCTCTCCTTGCTTAATAATTTTAGCTTTTTTTCGAAGCGCAGCAAATTGAAATCGCGCCTTCTTTGGATTTTTTACACCTTTTTGAGTCTTTCTTGCCCTTTTAACCATGACCAATACTCTCCATTTAACTGACGAATATAGCAGCTTACCAGGGAAACTCCGCCAACTTCTGTGATCGATTCACATTTTTTGTGATTCATATCGCATTAAAGAATTCCACTAGGTGAAAATTTATTATCTTCGGTAAAAGCTGCACTTCCAGGCGATATTACAGAAGTTGGAATATGAGGCCCGGTGCAAGAACCTGGTCGAGATTGATGATTACCGGGAAACATTAGTAACTATTCTAAGAACAATTTCCCAGACCGCGTCGGCATACCTGGATATTGCGGAAAGGGACCATGGCACGACAACTCGAGAAATTGAGAGGGTGTTTTTTTTGCGACCAAATGCAGAGACTAGCGAAAGAAAACTTAGTAAAACTTTACAGCAGCAAATAACGTGGTTGATACCGAAAGGTATTTTCTAAATTTGGTTTCACGACCTACCAGATCGGGTTTAGACTTTCATAAATAAATTACCGAGCCGGCACTAACGTCCTTGCCAAACTGGATCCCGCTTTTCAGCAAAAGCTTTGGCGCCCTCGAGTTGGTCTTCACTATTGTAGAGCTTACGAACGGTTTCCAGTTCAGTGTTACGTAACAGATCAAATGATTCCTGAACGGTCAGGGTTTCTGTGCTGCGAATTGTCTCTTTTATAGCCGCGAAAACCAATGGCGGCCCGCTGGCCAATAACCGAGCAATCTCCCAGGCTCTGTCCGTCAGTTTGTCGGACTCCACCACCTCGTTGACCAAACCCCATCGATGGGTTTCTGCGGCATCCATCCAACGACCGGTTAACAGCAGGTCCATGGCGATATGAAAAGGCATGCGTTTGGGAAGTTTTATTGTAGCGGCATCAGCTAATGTTCCCGCTTTGATTTCGGGCAATGCGAATGAGGCACTCTCGGCAGCGATAATCATATCAGCGGAAAGCGCTAACTCGAACCCACCACCACAAGCTATTCCGTTAACTGCGGCGATAACCGGTTTATTAAGATTGGGCAATTCTTGTAATCCACCAAACCCACCTGCCCCAAAATCAGATACCACCGATTCACCCTCGGCAACGGATTTGAGATCCCATCCAGCGCAAAAAAAACGATCCCCGCCACCTGTCACAATCGCCACTCTCAAATCTGGATCGTCTCTAAAATTAGCAAATACCTCGCCCATTAGTCTGCTGGTTGGCGCATCGATCGCGTTGGCTTTGGGCCTATCCAGGGTTACTTCCAAGATAGAACCATCAATTCGAGTTTTTATGGGGTTTTCAGACATGGTAGTTCTCCATTTATTGGCGATTAACAATGAGAGCATCAGCCACAGTAACGCCTGCGCCATCAGCAGCAACAATCAACGGGTTTATATCTATTTCAAGCAATCGCTCACGGTTATCCCTGACATAGGCTGACAATTGCTGAACTGACTTTATCACAGCCGCAATATCAGCCCCAGGTCTACCGCGAAAACCATGTAAAATTTCTGATGTTTTCAGGCGCATAATGGCCTGAATGATTTGCTCGTCCGATGCCGGTAACAAAACGATTTGACGATCAGCAATTAACTCTACCAGGGTGCCGCCAAATCCAATAACAAGATAGTGTCCAAATAAATTATCAAAGTTTACGCCAACAAAAAGCTCGGCCACTCCATCTTTTATCATTTTTTCCACTAACAAACCCTCACCGATTTCAAGCAAGCGACGGGCGCATTGCTTGACCTCAGTAGAATCGGTCAGATTTAATTTAACCGCATCAAGTTCTGACTTATGCGCGATATTGACGCCACTAGCTTTCAACACTACGGGATATCCAATTGCATCTGCTAATTGCACCGCTTCGTCGGCAGTGGAAACAACACTACCTGGCACCAATGGCAGACCATATTCAGCCAGTGCCTGTTTGGCAGCAAATTCCGAGAGACTCCGTGGCGAATTAATCTGTTCAGAATCAAAATTACCAGCCAATGGGACTGGTTGTTCAATCCTGCACACTACCGAAGCTGCTTGAATTGCCCCAAGTGCTGGAGACAGACCGAGTAGTGGTGTAATGCCTCGGGCAATCAAATTGATTCGTACTGACTCAGGAATATTTTCCGGAAGAGAGCAAACTACCGCGCCTCGTTGACCCGTTTTCTCGCAAGCATTTGCAAACGACTCACCGGTTTCTATCCATTCCTGCATATCGCATTGATTGACACATGGATAATCGAGAATCAATAGCGTTAAATCGAAATTCCCCAGCAACATGGATGTAAACGTCGCTTCCGTACGTTGTTGGTCTCCCCAGATAAAAGTATGGTAGTCCAATGGGTTATCAACATTGACGAATTCATTTAGCGTCGCACGTACCGATTGCTTGTGGGACTCTTCAAGTGCTGGAAAGGTTAAGTCGAATTCCCCTGCCAAATCCGCAATCAACGAAGCTTCGCCGCCTGAACAACTCATCGACGCTATACGACTGCCTTTTAGCGGACCTGCAATAGAAACCAGTTTCAGTGCCTCTAAAAATGCTTCCAGGTTGTCCACCTGTCCAACCCCGACACGGTTAAAATATTCGTCATACAAACCGGCCTCGCCTGCAAGAGTTGCTGTGTGACTCATGGTAATCCGCGCGCCAATGGCGGATCGTCCACTCTTCAATACAATTATTGGTTTACCTTTCTGCGCAGATCGGACTGCCAGATCAGTAAATAGTGGAAGATTTTTAAGCCCTTCGACATGAATACCGATTGCGGTTATTCGATCATCGTCAAGCACTGCCTCGATACATTCCTCAATCCCTACCGCTGCCTGATTACCCACCGTAATTACTAATGCAATGGCCAATGAACGTTGTTGCATTGTCATATTGATGCTTACGTTTCCACTGGAGGAAAAAATCGCTACGCCTTTGGAGACCAGTGTCATTCCGTGTTGGTCTGGCCATAAGGCTGCGCCGCAAAGGGTATTGATAAACCCATAGCAATTGGGACCGATTATGGGCATATTCCCGGCGGCATCCAGTAATCGCTGATGAAGATCCGACTCCCCCACTTCGCGAAATCCGGAAGCATAACAAATGGCGCCCCCTGCTCCCATTTCGGACAGCTGCTTTATAATCTCTATTGTGGACTCCGCTGGAATCGCAACAAATGCCACGTCCGGAATCCCGGGAAGATCCTGAACAGCCTGGAAGCAGGGCACTCCGGCAAGACTGTCTCGACTGGGATGGACTGCCCAGATAGCACCACGAAAACCAAGCTTTTGGCACTGCTGAATCACTCTTTTTGCCTCTCTACCACCCACAACGGCAATCGACTTGGGGTTTAGACTCCGTTTTAGTGGATCCATCTGCTATTCACCGGCCCGGGTAGAATTGGTAAGCCTTATTAATTGCCCTAAGAATTTGCATTCTCCAGCGGGCGCAATATAGAGCGGGAAATAATCAGTCGTTGGATTTCACTGGTCCCTTCCCAGATTCGCTCAACTCTCGCATCGCGCCAAATTCTTTCAAGGGGCAGATCAGCCATCAACCCCATACCGCCAAATATCTGTAGTGCTTCATCTGCAATGAACGCCAGCGCTTCGGTAGACGCAAGCTTGGCCAACGCAGCGTCCATATCGCTCATCAAACCCTGATTTGCTTTACTGGCGGCGTCGTAAACAATCAACTCCGCGGAACGACGCCGTAACTCCATATCGGCCAGCTTGAATGCCACGCCCTGAAATTTCCCAATAGTCTGGTTAAACTGTTTACGCTCAGCAGCATGAGCACACGCCAGTTCAAAAGCACGGTCACACCGACCCAAGCAAATAGCAGCCACCTGCAAACGCGTATTCCCAAGCCAGTCATTAGCCACTTCAAAACCTTGATCGACTTCCCCCAAAACCTGGTTTGCGTGAATTCGGCAATTATCAAACTCGAGAATGCAGTTATGGTAGCCCCGGTGAGAAACGCTATCGTAACCCTTTCGAACAGTGAAACCCGGGGTGCCCATATCGACCAGAAATGCAGTTATCTTTTTGCGTGGACCACGGGGTGTATCCTGGGATCCTGTAGCAACAAATAATATAACAAAATCAGAAACATCCGCGTGACTAATAAAGTGTTTTGTACCTTTGATAACAAAGCTGTCACCATCAACAATGGCATGACAGGACATGGATCGTACGTCGGACCCGGCGCCTGGTTCGGTCATCGCCAAACAATCAGTTTTCTCACCACGAATACAGGGAAATAAATATTTCTCCCGCTGCTCTCCAACACATGCCTGGAGAATATTACTGGGTCGCGCAACGGTGTATTGCAGGGCATAATTAGCTCGCCCCAATTCACGATCAAGCAACGCCATGGATACCGAGTCAAGCCCACCGCCGCCAAGATCTTCCGGCATGTTAGCAGCATACAGACCAACCTCCAGCGACCGATCAATCACCTGCTGGCGCAGTTCGGGACGAATATCACCGGTCTGCTCTATCTCCATTTCATAGGGATAAAGCTCTTCCTCGACAAACCGTTTGGCGGTGTCGACCAGCATTTGTTGTTCTTGAGTAAATGAGAAATTCATACCAGAAAATTGGCCCGGTTATTATTGGTCGAGTCCGCCCAGATTTTCCAGGTGACCATCGACAGAAATATACTGCCCGGTAATTTTTCTGGCAGACCGGGATGAAAGAAAAAGAGCAGTCTGTGCAATATCATCAGCCTGGATAAAACTACGCATAGAAACACCACGGGTATACGAATCACGCACAGCTTGTTCGCTCATGTTTTTTTCAAGCGCTTCGTCTGCGATCACTCTATCCATACGCTCACCGTCAACACTACCAGGGCAAATCGCGTTAGCACGCAATCCGAATGGTCCTAACTCCATTGCCAGAGATTTGGTAAAACCAATGACCGCCCACTTGGCGGCGGCGTATGGTGAACGTAAAGGATATCCATGCCATCCCGCCGTCGATGATAGATTGGTAATTGATCCGGAGCTTTGCTTCTTCATCATTGGAATCGCATACTTGCTACATAAAAACGTCGCTTGTAAATTTACTTCCAAGCAGCGTTGCCAGTCGGATAATTGCAAGTTTTCCACCGCGCCGGTCGGACCTTTTATTCCAGCACAATTAATCAGTACGTCAATGCCGTCAAATATCGACTGCTGGTGGGCAAAAACAGATTTGACCGCAGCTTCGTCAGAAACATCTGCAACCGAAGTTTCGAAATGCGAAACCCGCGACTCCTGGTTATTAAAATCATCCAGGTTGCTGACGTCTATATCGACAATATGAACCAATCCACCTTCTGCGGAAAAAGCCAGCGCAATAGCCTTACCAATCCCGCTGGCTCCAGCAGTAATTAGTATTCGGCTATTCTCGAATCTATCAGGCATCACTTAACACCAAAATCGGGATGCTTACCGTCTATCTTTCAATTTGAGTCGCTGACGGACCTCGGCAGGAGTTTGGATATTGACATTCATAAGACCAAGAATTTTTGCCGCCCGTTCAACCAGTTGGGCATTTGTAGCAAGGACACCCTTGGACAAGTAAATATTGTCTTCCAAACCGACTCGTACATTGCCTCCCGCCAACAGCGCCATGGTTACATAGGGCAACTGATTTCTTCCAATTGAGAATGCCGAGAACTCAGCCCCATGGGGGAGTTGATTAACCAGAGCCATCAGCGTTCCGGGATCGTCTGGCGCACCGTAGGGGATACCCATACATAGTTGGATCATTACTGGATCGTCGATTAGGCCATCCCGGATCATTTCCTTGACGAATACAAGGTGACCAGTGTCGAATACTTCAAGTTCTGGCCTTACTCCCAATTCCTGAACCCGCTTCGCCATGGTTTTCAGCATGCCGGGGGTGTTTGTCATAACATAGTTACTTTCCGCAAAGTTCATCGTACCGCAATCCAGGGTACATATTTCAGGAAGTAAATTCTCGACATGGGCTAACCGCTCCAATGGGCCAGCAATATCCGTACCCTCAGGATCAAGGGGCAGCGGTGACTCTCCTAACCCAAATACCATATCGCCACCCATACCTGCAGTGGTATTAATAATGACATCGGTATCACTTTCTCGAATTCTCTCAACCACTTCGGCAAACAAATTAGGATCTCTGCTACCCATGCCAGTCTCCGGGTCGCGTACATGAATATGAGCGATCGCAGCACCCGCTTTTGCTGCTTCAATTGCGGCAGTGGCAATTTGCTCTGGCGTGACCGGAATATCCGGATGTTTACCAATAGTATTTCCCGAACCGGTAACAGCACAGGTAATAAATGCATTAAAGTTCATTTTGTGTCTCTGATATTCAGCCAATAGTGGGCCGACTTTGCCTGTTAGCTACGAACGTTTCAAGACAAATTTGCGGCATATTTTGACCAATTAGAAATCTCTTTGCGAAAGGCTGGCATATTCTGATCGGACCCTGAGATTCTGTTTTTTTATGGTCTTTCAAAACCCCGTTGTTACTATTGAGCTATTCAGGTTTCCTAGGACTGGGGTCTTCTAGAATCAATTTGTCAATAACCTCTACTGCCTTAGCGAATTGACTGTCACCCTGTTCCCACACCGGGCGCACCGCTTCCTCTCCATGTTGCGCAATTAACGACTCAAGACGCAAATTCGTCAAATACCTTCTTCCTTCCTCGGTAATATTCTGCGCACCGTCTTCAACAAACAGTTCAGGATATGCCTGCTCAACAACGAAATCGGGAACGACGCCATTTCCCTGCAATATTCGCCCAGACGGGGTACAGTTTGTAGCCGTGGTTATACGCATCGCACCCCCTATCTCGCCATTCAAAGGAAAAACCTGTTGCATACTGCCCTTGCCACCTGTTGTAGTACCGATCACAACCGCACGACCATAATCTTGTAGCGCGCCAGCTAGAACTTCTCCGGCTGAAAAAGTCGCATGATTTACCAATACCACAATTGGTAACTCAAATTTAAATGTGCCAAAAATATTGTCTTTTATATTATCCTGGTTATTCACCTTTCCGTAATACATGACCTCCTGATCACACACGCTACTAAAAATACTCCGGGTCGACATAATCGATCCACCACTATTCGATCTGACGTCCAGGATTAAGCCTTTCGCTCCGGCCTGCTGAAACTGTTTAACTTGATCAATAAATGATTGAAAGACGGTTCCGCTAAACCAGGCCAATCTGACGAACACCTTATCAGTATCGATCATTTTGCTGCTCAGAAAATCGACATTTACACCTCGCCGTTCCACCGTGACATCGGACTGAATGCCAGCCGGATTCACCACGGTCAAGTTAACCTGGGTGCCCTCAGTGCCATTTAATTGCTTATTTAGTAACCCCACATTGGTATTTCTGATCTCAACGCCATTTATCAGAAGAAGTTCATCGCCGGTTTTCAGAGCGGGAATATCTGAGGGAGAGTCTGTTAGCGAAGAAATAATTCTGACCGCTTTATTCTGGTCAAACTCAGTGAGTAAGCCGATACCTACTACGGTTTCTTTCTTGCGGGATTTATAATGCTCTAATTGTGACGGAGGAACATAATTTGTAAATGGGTCTCCTAACGCAGCCATCATTGCCGCCAATCCTTTACGAGCCATATCAACTTCGTTAATACCGCCGTCTTGTAATGACAAGAAGTGAGTTTTTAGCAGTTCCAATGCTGCCACCAGTTCCTGAATAATATCCGGGTTCTTAGAGTTCAAATTTTCTATTATCCTGGGCTACGAATAGTCCGTTTAAATTTTACCAGCATCCATTTTAGTTGGAATTAACGTGAATTTTGATATTCAGCTATAATTAAATATTAGAACTAGGGAACCTTTGTATAGGTCATAACCGGTCAGTTTGACTTTCCCCACAGCACTTTAACTATAACTCAAACGTCGATCTATCCATGAATAAGATATTTGCGGATTTTATCAGCCACCCAGGCAAAGCAGGATTAAAGGACCATTATGAAAACCTTGAACTGTTTGACAGCGCTGAAATTCAAGTTATCAATCAGTATTTTTCCGAACTGAATATTGAAGCAGCGGCAACCCGCAGTGAGCAAGGTATAGTCAGTATAGCCAAAGATTATCGAAGTAGCCGGGTCGGATGGGTGCCTAAACGAGAGGAATATCGTTGGCTATACCAAAGGTTGGGGGATTTCGTCAATGACGCCAATCAGGCCCTATGGCAATTCGATCTTTCTGGGATGGCGGAACCCATTCAACTTACCGAGTATCATGCAGATGAGCAGGGCCACTACGATTGGCATACGGACGTGGGAGCGGGAAAAACTTCACAAAGAAAAATCTCTCTAACAATTCAACTAAGCGATGATTCAGCTTATGAGGGCGGCGAACTTCAGTTCATGTCGAGGAGGATAGCGCAAACAGCGGTAAAAAAAGCCGGCGCTGGATATGCGTTTCCCAGTTATTTACTACATCGGGTCAAACCCATTACTGCAGGAGTCCGCCGCTCGATTGTGGTATGGGTTTCGGGTCCCCCTTACCGATAAACCTATTTATAAGATTGCGGCCCATTTGAATTAAATTAAGTTTAGCTAGCCCGTTAAAATCCAAATAGCTGACGGGTAGTCGAAATCGGTTTTCGAAACAGGTAGTAAAATAATGTCACTTCTGAATTACTGTATACCTTCGCTGTACCCTGCCAGCCCAATCGACTGAAATCATTTTCGTCATTTATTTCAGCTTTTAAAGCATAAGAAAGACTGCCATCGTTATCGGAAGGTTCGTAACTCGTTTGAACCAATACAGCTTTCATTGGATTAGTCGGATCAGTATTCATAAAAAGACGGACTTCTGCACCCGGTTGAAGATACAGTGCATCATCAATTGGCATAAATATATCAACTTCCTTTTCTTCCGGGTTTGCCAGGGTCATTACTTTCTCACCAACAGAAATAGGCTGCCCCAACCAATCGTTTTCATCGCCAAATACGGCGATACCCTGGCGACCGGCAAAAACCCTGGTTTGGGCAAGCCGACTTTCTGCATACTCCTTCTCAAGTTGTTTCTGGGCCACCCTGGCTTTTTGCAAGGCAATTTCAGATTTACTGTCAGCGTCAGAGAAAGATTTTTGCGCTGCTCTGGAATACTCGGCTCTAACGGTTTCCAGTTCCTGCGCTGCAACCGACACCTGATTTCGAATTTCCCGATCATCCAGGGTAAACAGTAATTCGCCTTTTCTAACAGCCTGATTAGGTTTGACAAAAAATTGATCCACAATGCCTCTGATAGGAGAGCCAACTATTTCGGGGTTTAATGGGACAATCGTCGCCGGGGCTAGTACCGATTCCCTTATGGGTATAAACATAACCCCGATCAACGAAGCGATTATTGCGTATTTAAACACACGACTACGGGTAATACGGCCCAACAGGCTGCGATTCTCCTTTTGAACTTGGGTCAATCGAAACCAGCTATACCGGTAGGCATCAAGCACCGGCGTTAACGCAGTCAAATCGGTATTCGAAAAGGGGGTTTCTCGAAAGAATAATAGTCCAGCGGTCATCTTTTTACTAACGCTGCTTTCGATAAACTCACACCACAGGACATGAGGGGGTAACAATTCGGTCCATTCATCATAAAACGGAACCTTATCAGCACTGGCATCGAATGGCGACAGACCCTTGCCATCAAATTTCTCGCCTAGAAACTTAACTATTTTCACCACGGTCAAAACAGATGGTGCATCAGAATCTACCTGAGACACACCGGAGACCGCTTGAATTTGTAATTTACCAAATTTTCCCCGCTTCCACATGAAACACTGAAAATAGGGAATGACTTTATGGGATTCGTTGACCGCTAATACCGCAAACTCATTTACCGTGGAAACCTTTCGTATATCCCCTTCCAAAATAATAATTTTAGACAGTAGGCTGGCTATGCTTTTCTCTTCCTGTACATCGGCCTTTATTTGATCAACCAGTTTTGGCCTTGAATTTGATACGATTTCCATGGGAATTACTTACAGATCAAATTTTGCACTTCCGCTCATTCCCGCGCGCAATTCTTTGTGATGTTTTTCCAACTGGGCAATAATTTCAAGCGTTTTACTTCCGGCGTCTACCTGAGGATTAATTCGCACCACTTTAGCTTCATATTCTCTACTCACCTCATCAATATAGACAGAAAACGTGGTTTTTTTGGTGAGTTTGGTCACCCAGATCGAAGGAACATAAAGCTGCATATCGAATCTGGAATCATCAATAATTTCCAACAGCGGCTGCCCAGAACCAATATGCTCATAACGACTGATTGACCTGGTTACGACTTTTCCCCCATAGGGAGCATGGATCGAGCAATCACCTGCCGCTCCCTGCCATTTTTTAAGATTAGCTTCGGATTGCTGAACCCTTATGCCGGAAATTTCCACATCGAATTTGCTGACGCCTCCCTGGGCCAGCAGACTTTTATTGGATTGATATTCGATCTGACTCAGTTCCAAACCAATTTTTGCGATACCAATTTCAGAAAATACCGCCCTGCAACCTATTCGCGCCAGCAAATCGCCCTTGGCAAAATGGTCTCCAATATCAAAGGGCAGCGTTCTTATTTGACCAGATATTTCAGCCGATAGAACTGTCGTCGTGCGAGGTTTTAGCAAAACTCTAATTTCGTTGCCGACTAACCCAGATTGTTGCCCATTGAGAACCTTAAAGCCTGATGAGCCAACCAAATCACCTGCATTTGCGGTCAGATCGACATTCGGGTTTTTTACATTTAAACCCAGCTCTTCGATCTCTTGATCCAAAGTGGTCTGGGACATAACTGGTAGGGTGAAAACTAAAAAGCCAAAAAGACTCAGTATTTTTACTGCAACCGGATTTTTCATCATTGAAACTTCAGTATTTCTGTCAGTCGGGATTATAGTCGATAAATAGGCCGATTTCGGTGTATCTGATTGCCAGCTGTTTTTCTTTAACCTCAGTCATTTAGAGAATAATTCAACGGTTTTATGATGCGAGCGCGATAATTTGACAATAAATTCACTAATATATAAAAAAACCCGGGCATGCCCGGGTTTTTTTGGGAATATTGAAGCTCTACATAAAGGTTTGTTTAATACTCGCCCAGTGGCTTTCAATTTCACTCCCCATGCCATTGACATTATCGGATTGAAACTCCTCTGGTACTAAATCAATCCCAACTGAATTTACTATTCGGGCAAACGCCGATTGAGCTTCGGCATAGGCAAAATTGGTTCGAAGTGTTGAAACCAGCGCGTCACTTCGAGACTTTATTTTATCCAATTCAGATTCATTATCTGATGCAGTAATTATACCGGCAAGATCATCAGTGGCTTCAGACAGCTGCTGCGAAGCTTGATACCGCAGTAACGCAAGTTCATAGCGACTCATCGACAGCCGCACCTGTGTCATTACCGCCATTGACAAGGCAAGCCGACGAGCATCAGCCAAATCAACTTGAGCTTCCCGAAACTTTTTTTCTGCATTCACGCCCAGCAAACCAAGGATATTCCATGACACATTAAGCGAAACGTCGTTCCAATCATCGTTGATAAGGAATTCATTCTGGTCTGAGTGATACCCAGCCCCTATTTCCACTGTGGGAAACATACGCAGCATTGATTTTTTCACTTCCCGCTGGGAAATTCGCTTTCTATAGTCCTCTTCGATTACTTCAGGTCGTAGCGATAATGCATTGTCGGCCAACGAAGAAAAATCACGAGTCATCGCTTTGGGTTCGAGATTCGCCCCAGGACTCTTGAGGGCATAGTCCGAGTCCGGAGAAATATTGATCAAAGCTGCCAGGCGGATTTTAGCCAGGCCCATACGCTCCTGCATTTCATACAGTGAATTTCTAATTCCTAGCAGACTGGTCTGATAAACCAATGCATCTTTTTTGCTTTGGGATTGACTTGCTGCGAGATTCGCTGAAACCGCAATGGCAGACTCGGTAGTTCGAAGCAGATCTTCCATCTGCTGACTCAACTCCTGGGCCACCCAGGCTTTCCAATAGGCGTCAACTGCGTCTTGCAAAATATTGTGCATGGTTTTACGTTGCCGTTCCTTGGCAATTTGAACTTCATCTGATTTTTGATGGGCGCTGTGATAGCTTAGTCCAAAGTCCAGAATATTCCAGCGAAACTCAAGGTCATCTGTACGCCGCTCTCGTTCCTGAGAACGTGAGGGCGGAAGACTTTCCTCACCGGTTTCGAGATTGATGCTACGCGCACCCGGATCGTTACTACGCTTGTTATAACCTGCACTGGCAATCAGATCTGGAATTCCACCCAACTCAGCGAAGTCCAGATCTCGCATTGCAACGGCGAGTTCCATCAGCTTCACGCGGCTGTCTAGATTATATCGAACCGCACGAACTATGGCTTCTCCGAGACCCATAGGACCTGATATCGGTTCCTGACCGTCAAACATTGACACTCGGTCATGTTGAATTCGATTATGAGTTTCGTCTTCCGTAATCAGCTTCGAGTTTACTGAACACCCGGCCAACGCCAGGGTGGAAGCCAGACCGATACTGGTTAATAACGTTCTTCCTCTACCGGTAGCATTTGTATGACTTGCCATTAGGTTAGACCTCTTGTGCATAGTGGTTAATTGCATTGTTGCTAATATTTTTAAGTTTCTGTTTCAATAAATTCCGTACGTGGAATCACCAAAACTGTTCCAGGATAAACATGTCCACCTGGTCCCATTTTTTCGAAGTTTGCTGCATATAACAGAGTCCAATTGTCCGGGTCACCATAAACCTCTTCTCTCGAAGCAATAGACCATAGGGAATCATGCGCATTCACCTGGACCTTATCTAAATTTCCTGCAAATAAATCAATTGGCTCAGCCAGGTTAACAGGTTCCAGATTATGCCCGGTGCCGCTGTCCGGATTTTCTTTCGGCTCCGGCAACACTCCATCCAGATCGAATAATGAATGGCTTTCGATTAGAGATGGCGTAATCAATTCATCAAAATTACGCGGTACAACAAATTTATCCTTCGCATAATCCGAGTACGGGTCGATTCGGGCCAGGTATCGAATTATTTCCGTATCCGGACCATTTCCGTATTCAATTTGGATGACATACCACAGATCATTTACGGTTAAGTGGATATATTCTGTCGGGTCGGTTAAATCATCAAACGGACTGATTAACGGATCTACCTCGTCTTCGAACAAGTCAAACTTAATTCGCCGATCACTAAATTCTATTTCCGCGTGACGACCCAGACGATCAGTTGGATCGATAAAACCTGGGAATGTTGTTCCACCACCGGAAGCCTGATCCAGCCCGATCGCTGCCAGAACATTTATATCAGCAAACACCACCCTGGCTGGGTCCGGCGCGGGAAGAGGCGCAGGCGCAGGCGCAGTTGTCGCAGCGGGCGGCTCCGGAAGAGGTGCTGGCACGGGTGCTGGCGCAACTGGATCATCTACGGAAGTGTCTCGGAAGTCCGGCGTACCGTCGCTGTCTGTATCAGGTCCTCCAGTTGAGTCACCCTCAATACTGTCAGGGATACCATCGTTATCAGTATCAGTGTCCTGGTAGTCAGGGGTGCCATCACTATCAGTATCCGGCCCACCAGTAGAATCACCTTCTAGGCTGTCAGGAATCCCATCATTGTCCGTATCCGTTTCACGGAAATCCGGCGTGCCATCGCTGTCAGTATCCGGGCTACCAGTAGAATCTCCTTCGATACTATCAGGAATTCCATCATTGTCGGTGTCAGTGTCCTGATAGTCCGGAGTGCCGTCACTGTCAGTGTCAGGACCGCCGGTAGAATCGCCTTCGATGCTATCAGGGATGCCATCATTGTCTGAGTCTGTTTCTCGGAAGTCAGGTGTGCCATCACTATCAGTATCAGGACCGCCGGTAGAATCACCTTCTATACTATCTGGAATGCCATCGTTATCCGAATCGGTATCTCGGTAGTCAACATCACCACCCGCAGTACCATCACTATCAGTATCAGTTAATACAGCCAACGGATCAGTAATTATATTACTTGGGTCCCATATTCCCGTCGCAACCCCATCCGTCGCATCGTATAGATCCAGCAAGCCGTCACCATCGACGTCTCCAGTTCCTACTCCAGGCTCCGCCGCTCCGCTCTCTACACTATCAGGTATACCATCCGCGTCGGCATCGGTGTCGATGTAATCCGCGGTACCGTCGCTATCAGTATCTTCTGGTGTAATACCCAGTGATTGACCAGGAAGTGGTGAGCCATCATTCGCATCATAGATATCCTGCAAGCCGTCGCTATCTGCATCCAGGAATCCAACACCATTTGGTCCTGTAGTCCCATCAATCGGGTCAAACGGGCTGGTGGGCTGGGCCTCAACGTTATCCACGATACCGTCGTTGTCAGAGTCAATGTCCTTTGAATCTACAATTCCATCTGAATCACTGTCGACCAAGCCATTGCCTTCGTTAAGATCCAAAATACCGTCGTTATCGTCATCGATATCGATTTGATCGACAATTCCATCTGAATCCGTATCCGGTCGATCATCGAATGGGTCCCGCCAATCAGGTGTACCGTCGCTATCCGTATCTGGATCGCCGGTTGAGTCACCTTCAACACTATCAGGCAGACCATCATTATCAGTGTCTGTATCCTGGTAGTCTGGCGTACCGTCACTATCGGTATCTGGACCGCCAGTTGAGTTGCCTTCTACTGAATCTGGGATGCCATCATTATCCGAATCGGTATCTCTGAAGTCAGGGGTGCCATCGCTATCTGTATCCGGGCCACCGGTACTGTCAGCCTCCAGTGAGTCGGGAATACCATCGTTATCCGCATCGGTATCCTGGAAGTCCGGGGTACCATCACTATCGGTGTCCGGGCCTCCTGTGCTGTCGGCTTCCAGTGAATCCGGAATGCCATCATTATCTGAATCAGTTTCACGGAAGTCTGGCGTGCCGTCACTATCTGTATCCGGACCGCCCGTGCTATTACCTTCAACACTGTCCGGGATACCGTCATTGTCTGTATCAGTGTCCAGAAAGTCAGGTGTACCATCACTATCGGTATCCGGGCCACCAGTGCTGTTGGCTTCCACTGAATCAGGAATACCATCATTATCGGTATCTGTGTCTCGGAAATCAGGGGTCCCGTCACTATCCGAGTCCGGGCCACCAGTACTGTCTGCCTCCAGTGAATCTGGAATGCCATCATTATCGGCATCGGTATCCTGGAAATCTGGGGTGCCGTCACTGTCTGTATCAGGGCCACCAGTGCTATCAGCTTCAAGGGAATCCGGGATACCGTCATTATCCGAATCAGTCTCACGGAAGTCCGGGGTGCCGTCACTATCGGTATCCGGACCTCCAGTGGAATCGCCTTCCACCGAGTCTGGAATACCGTCGTTATCTGTATCGGTATCTCTAAAGTCTGGGGTTCCATCACTGTCCGTATCGGGGCCGCCAGTGGAGTCGCCCTCTACCGAATCCGGAATACCGTCATTATCTGAATCGGTATCACGGAAATCTGGGGTGCCATCACTATCGGTATCCGGACCGCCTGTACTGTCACCTTCCACACTATCCGGAATACCGTCGTTATCTGCATCGGTATCCTGGAAGTCCGGGGTGCCATCGCTATCTGTGTCCGGACCGCCTGTTGAGGAGCCCTCTACTGAATCCGGAATACCGTCATTGTCAGCATCAGTATCGAGGAAGTCTGGCGTGCCATCACTGTCGGTATCCGGACCACCAGATGAATCTCCTTCGATTGAATCCGGGATGCCATCGTTATCCGAGTCGGTATCGCGGAAGTCCGGCGTACCATCACTGTCCGTATCCGGACCACCCGTGCTGTCTGCCTCAAGGGAATCCGGAATGCCATCGTTATCCGAGTCGGTGTCCCGGAAGTCTGGAGTACCGTCGCTGTCTGTATCTGGACCGCCAGTGCTATCGCCTTCCAATGAGTCCGGAATGCCGTCGTTATCCGCATCAGTATCACGGAAGTCCGGTGTTCCATCACTATCGGTATCCGGGCCACCTGTGCTGTCGCCTTCCACTGAATCCGGGATGCCGTCATTATCTGCATCCGTATCGCGGAAGTCCGGTGTTCCATCGCTATCGGTATCCGGGCCGCCTGTACTATCAGCCTCCACTGAATCCGGAATACCATCATTATCTGAATCGCTGTCTCGGAAGTCTGGTGTACCGTCACTATCCGAATCCGGACCGCCTGTACTGTCAGCCTCGAGGGAATCCGGAATACCGTCATTATCTGCGTCGGTATCCTGGAAGTCAGGGGTACCATCACTGTCGGTATCTGGACCGCCTGTACTATCACCTTCCAGTGAGTCTGGAATACCGTCGTTATCTGCATCGGTATCGCGGAAATCCGGCGTGCCATCACTGTCGGTATCTGGACCACCGGTACTGTCAGATTCGACTGAATCCGGGATGCCATCGTTATCCGAGTCGGTATCGCGGAAGTCCGGCGTACCATCACTGTCCGTATCCGGACCACCCGTGCTGTCTGCCTCAAGTGAATCCGGAATGCCATCGTTATCCGAATCGGTGTCCCGGAAGTCTGGAGTACCGTCGCTGTCTGTATCTGGACCGCCAGTGCTATCGCCTTCCAATGAGTCCGGAATGCCGTCGTTATCCGCATCAGTATCACGGAAGTCCGGTGTTCCATCACTATCGGTATCCGGGCCACCTGTGCTGTCGCCTTCCACTGAATCCGGGATGCCGTCATTATCTGCATCCGTATCGCGGAAGTCCGGTGTTCCATCGCTATCGGTATCCGGGCCGCCTGTACTATCAGCCTCCACTGAATCCGGAATACCATCATTATCTGAATCGCTGTCTCGGAAGTCTGGTGTACCGTCACTATCCGAATCCGGACCGCCTGTACTGTCAGCCTCGAGGGAATCCGGAATACCGTCATTATCTGCGTCGGTATCCTGGAAGTCAGGGGTACCATCACTGTCGGTATCTGGACCGCCTGTACTATCACCTTCCAGTGAGTCTGGAATACCGTCGTTATCTGCATCGGTATCGCGGAAATCCGGCGTGCCATCACTGTCGGTATCTGGACCACCGGTACTGTCAGATTCGACTGAATCCGGAATGCCATCGTTATCCGCATCAGTATCCTGGAAGTCCGGGGTGCCATCACTGTCCGTATCCGGACCACCCGTGCTGTCTGCCTCAAGTGAATCCGGAATGCCATCGTTATCCGAGTCGGTGTCCTTAAAGTCCGACGTACCATCACTATCCGTATCCGGACCACCTATGCTGTCTGCTTCTAATGAATCCGGAATGCCGTCATTATCTGAATCGGTATCCTGGAAATCCGGGGTACCGTCACTGTCAGTATCTGGCCCACCCGTTGAATCTCCTTCAAGGCTATCTGGAATACCGTCGTTATCCGCGTCGGTATCTTGAAAGTCTGGCGTGCCATCGCTGTCGGTATCAGGGCCGCCGGTTGAATCACCCTCTACTGAATCTGGAAAACCGTCATTGTCTGAATCGGTATCCTGGAAGTCTGGCGTCCCATCACTGTCGCTATCTGGACCACCAATGGAATCGCCCTCTACTGAATCCGGGATACCATCGTTATCCGCATCGGTATCACGGAAGTCTGGGGTGCCATCACTGTCGGTATCGGGACCGCCTGTGCTATCTGCCTCCAGTGAATCCGGAATGCCGTCATTATCTGCATCCGTATCCTGGAAGTCTGGCGTGCCGTCACTGTCGGTGTCCGGACCGCCCGTGATATCGCCTTCCAGTGAATCCGGAATGCCATCGTTATCTGCATCCGTATCCTGGAAGTCCGGGGTGCCATCACTATCGGTATCCGGACCGCCTGTGCTATTGCCTTCGACTGAATCTGGAACACCATCATTATCCGCATCAGTATCGCGGAAATCCGGGGTGCCGTCACTGTCGGTATCTGGTCCACCTGTGCTGTCTGCTTCCAGTGAATCCGGAATGCCATCATTATCTGTATCCGTATTCTGGAAGTCCGGTGTGCCGTCACTATCGGTGTCCGGACCACCGCTGCTGTCGCCTTCTAATGAATCAGGGATGCCATCGTTATCTGCATCGGTATCGCGGAAGTCGGGGGTGCCGTCACTATCGGTATCGGGACCACCTGTACTGTCTGATTCTAATGAATCCGGAATGCCGTCGTTATCTGCATCCGTATCCTGGAAGTCTGGCGTCCCGTCACTGTCGCTATCCGGGCCACCAATGGAATCGCCCTCTACTGAATCCGGGATGCCATCGTTATCCGCATCGGTATCACGGAAGTCTGGGGTGCCATCACTGTCGGTATCCGGGCCACCGGTGGAATCTCCTTCGATTGAATCCGGAATACCGTCATTATCCGCATCCGTATCCTGGAAGTCTGGCGTGCCGTCACTGTCGGTGTCCGGACCGCCCGTGCTATCGCCTTCCAATGAGTCCGGTATGCCATCGTTATCGGCATCTGTGTCTCGGAAGTCTGGTGTGCCATCGCTGTCTGTGTCCGGACCGCCGGTTGAATTACCTTCTACTGAATCCGGGATGCCATCGCTATCCGCATCGGTATCACGGAAGTCTGGCGTGCCGTCACTGTCGGTGTCCGGACCACCCGTTGAATCGCCTTCAATTGAATCCGGGATGCCATCGTTATCGGTATCCGTATCGCGGAAGTCCGGGGTACCGTCGCTATCGGTATCTGGTCCGCCAGTTGAATTACCTTCTACTGAATCCGGGATGCCGTCGTTATCGGCGTCGGTATCACGGAAGTCGGGCGTGCCATCACTATCAGTATCTGGTCCGCCAGTTGAATTGCCTTCTACTGAATCCGGGATACCGTCATTGTCTGCATCGGATTCACGAAAGTCGGGGGTGCCGTCACTATCGGTATCCGGGCCTCCTGTGCTGTCGCCTTCTACACTGTCTGGAATGCCATCGTTATCAGCATCCGTATCGCGGAAGTCCGGGGTACCGTCGCTATCGGTATCTGGACCGCCCGTTGAATTACCTTCTACTGAGTCGGGAATGCCATCGTTATCGGCGTCCGTATCCTGGAAGTCCGGCGTGCCGTCACTGTCGGTATCGGGCCCACCCGTTGAATTACCTTCCAGGCTATCTGGAATACCGTCATTGTCCGCATCAGTCTCACGGAAATCGGGCGTGCCATCACTATCCGTATCTGGACCACCCGTTGAATTACCTTCTACTGAATCCGGGATGCCGTCATTATCTGCATCGGTATCGCGGAAGTCCGGCGTGCCATCACTATCGGTATCTGGACCACCTGTACTGTCGCCTTCGATTGAATCCGGGATGCCATCATTGTCTGCATCGGTATCACGGAAGTCCGGGGTACCGTCGCTATCGGTATCTGGACCGCCCGTTGAATTACCTTCTACTGAATCAGGGATGCCATCATTGTCCGCATCGGTATCTCTAAAGTCAGGGGTGCCATCACTGTCTGTGTCCGGACCACCTGTGGAGTTACCTTCTACTGAATCCGGGATGCCATCGTTATCTGCATCGGTATCACGGAAGTCTGGCGTGCCATCACTATCGGTATCCGGGCCACCTGTGCTATTGCCTTCGATGCTGTCGGGAATACCGTCGTTATCCGCATCGGTATCACGGAAGTCCGGCGTGCCATCGCTATCGGTATCCGGGCCACCTGTACTGTCGCCTTCTACACTGTCTGGAATTCCATCGTTATCCGAATCGGTCTCACGGTAATCCGGCGTGCCATCACTGTCCGTATCCGGACCGCCTGTGCTATCGCCTTCTACGCTATCTGGAATACCGTCGTTATCGGTATCTGTTTCACGATAATCCGGTGAGCCATCGCTATCTGTATCCGGGCCCCCAGTGGAGTCGCCTTCTACTGAATCCGGAATTCCGTCGTTATCCGAATCGGTATCGCGGTAATCAACATCGCCACCCGCAGTACCATCACTATCGGTATCGGTTAACGCTGCCAACGGATCGGTAATCCCATTACTCGGATCCCATATCCCCGTCGCTACACCATTCGTCGCATCGTATAGATCCAGTAAGCCATCGCTATCAATGTCGCCGGTTCCAACGCCTGGTTCCGCTACGCCGCTCTCCACACTATCCGGGATGCCATCTGCATCCGAATCGGTATCGATATAGTCCGCTGTGCCATCGCTATCGGTATCTTCCGGCGTCAGCCCTGCTGAAGCAACCGGATCGATTGAGCCGTCATTCGCATCATAGATATCCTGCAGGCCATCACTATCTGCATCCAGGAAGCCAACACCATTTGGTCCCGTGGTCCCGTCGATTGGGGCAAACGGACTGGTTGGCTGAGCTTCGACGTTATCAACAATGCCGTCATTGTCTGAATCAATATCCAGTGAATCAACAATGCCATCTGAATCACTATCTACCAGGCCATTACCTTCGTTGATATCCAGGATACCGTCGTTATCGTCGTCTATGTCATCCAGATCCGGAATACCGTCTGAATCGGTATCTGGCCGATCATCAATCGGATCACGCCAGTCCGGGGTACCGTCACTATCGGTATCCGGGTCACCAGTTGAATCGCCTTCTACTGAATCCGGCAGACCATCATTGTCGGTGTCGGTATCACGGTAGTCCGGGGTGCCGTCACTGTCTGTGTCCGGGCCGCCAGTTGAATTACCTTCTACTGAATCCGGGATGCCATCGCTATCCGCATCGGTATCACGGAAGTCTGGCGTGCCGTCACTGTCGGTGTCCGGACCACCCGTTGAATCGCCTTCAATTGAATCCGGGATGCCATCGTTATCGGTATCCGTATCGCGGAAGTCCGGGGTACCGTCGCTATCGGTATCTGGTCCGCCAGTTGAATTACCTTCTACTGAATCCGGGATGCCGTCGTTATCGGCGTCGGTATCACGGAAGTCGGGCGTGCCATCACTATCAGTATCTGGTCCGCCAGTTGAATTGCCTTCTACTGAATCCGGGATACCGTCATTGTCTGCATCGGATTCACGAAAGTCGGGGGTGCCGTCACTATCGGTATCCGGGCCTCCTGTGCTGTCGCCTTCTACACTGTCTGGAATGCCATCGTTATCAGCATCCGTATCGCGGAAGTCCGGGGTACCGTCGCTATCGGTATCTGGACCGCCCGTTGAATTACCTTCTACTGAGTCGGGAATGCCATCGTTATCGGCGTCCGTATCCTGGAAGTCCGGCGTGCCGTCACTGTCGGTATCGGGCCCACCCGTTGAATTACCTTCCAGGCTATCTGGAATACCGTCATTGTCCGCATCAGTCTCACGGAAATCGGGCGTGCCATCACTATCCGTATCTGGACCACCCGTTGAATTACCTTCTACTGAATCCGGGATGCCGTCATTATCTGCATCGGTATCGCGGAAGTCCGGCGTGCCATCACTATCGGTATCTGGACCACCTGTACTGTCGCCTTCGATTGAATCCGGGATGCCATCATTGTCTGCATCGGTATCACGGAAGTCCGGGGTACCGTCGCTATCGGTATCTGGACCGCCCGTTGAATTACCTTCTACTGAATCAGGGATCCCATCGTTATCTGCATCGGTATCGCGGAAGTCGGGGGTGCCGTCACTATCGGTATCGGGACCACCTGTACTGTCTGATTCTAATGAATCCGGAATGCCGTCGTTATCTGCATCGGTATCACGGAAGTCTGGCGTGCCATCGCTATCGGTATCTGGACCACCTGTGCTATTGCCTTCTACTGAATCCGGGATGCCGTCGTTATCTGCATCGGTATCGCGGAAGTCCGGCGTGCCATCACTGTCCGTATCCGGTCCGCCTGTACTGTCGCCTTCGACCGAATCCGGAATGCCATCATTATCTGCATCCGTATCGCGGAAGTCGGGCGTGCCATCACTATCGGTATCCGGTCCGCCTGTGCTATCGCCTTCTACGCTGTCTGGAATGCCATCGTTATCCGCATCCGTATCCTGGAAGTCGGGCGTGCCGTCACTGTCGGTGTCTGGCCCACCCGTTGAGTCACCTTCCACACTATCTGGAATACCGTCATTATCCGCATCGCTTTCACGGAAGTCGGGCGTGCCATCACTGTCCGTATCCGGTCCGCCTGTACTGTCGCCTTCGACTGAATCCGGGATGCCATCGTTATCCGCATCGGTATCACGGAAGTCTGGGGTGCCATCACTGTCGGTATCCGGGCCACCGGTGGAATCTCCTTCGATTGAATCCGGAATACCGTCATTATCCGCATCCGTATCCTGGAAGTCTGGCGTGCCGTCACTGTCGGTGTCCGGACCGCCCGTGCTATCGCCTTCCAATGAGTCCGGTATGCCATCGTTATCGGCATCTGTGTCTCGGAAGTCTGGTGTGCCATCGCTGTCTGTGTCCGGACCGCCGGTTGAATTACCTTCTACTGAATCCGGGATGCCATCGCTATCCGCATCGGTATCACGGAAGTCTGGCGTGCCGTCACTGTCGGTGTCCGGACCACCCGTTGAATCGCCTTCAATTGAATCCGGGATGCCATCGTTATCGGTATCCGTATCGCGGAAGTCCGGGGTACCGTCGCTATCGGTATCTGGTCCGCCAGTTGAATTACCTTCTACTGAATCCGGGATGCCGTCGTTATCGGCGTCGGTATCACGGAAGTCGGGCGTGCCATCACTATCAGTATCTGGTCCGCCAGTTGAATTGCCTTCTACTGAATCCGGGATACCGTCATTGTCTGCATCGGATTCACGAAAGTCGGGGGTGCCGTCACTATCGGTATCCGGGCCTCCTGTGCTGTCGCCTTCTACACTGTCTGGAATGCCATCGTTATCAGCATCCGTATCGCGGAAGTCCGGGGTACCGTCGCTATCGGTATCTGGACCGCCCGTTGAATTACCTTCTACTGAGTCGGGAATGCCATCGTTATCGGCGTCCGTATCCTGGAAGTCCGGCGTGCCGTCACTGTCGGTATCGGGCCCACCCGTTGAATTACCTTCCAGGCTATCTGGAATACCGTCATTGTCCGCATCAGTCTCACGGAAATCGGGCGTGCCATCACTATCCGTATCTGGACCACCCGTTGAATTACCTTCTACTGAATCCGGGATGCCGTCATTATCTGCATCGGTATCGCGGAAGTCCGGCGTGCCATCACTATCGGTATCTGGACCACCTGTACTGTCGCCTTCGATTGAATCCGGGATGCCATCATTGTCTGCATCGGTATCACGGAAGTCCGGGGTACCGTCGCTATCGGTATCTGGACCGCCCGTTGAATTACCTTCTACTGAATCAGGGATGCCATCATTGTCCGCATCGGTATCTCTAAAGTCAGGGGTGCCATCACTGTCTGTGTCCGGACCACCTGTGGAGTTACCTTCTACTGAATCCGGGATGCCATCGTTATCTGCATCGGTATCACGGAAGTCTGGCGTGCCATCACTATCGGTATCCGGGCCACCTGTGCTATTGCCTTCGATGCTGTCGGGAATACCGTCGTTATCCGCATCGGTATCACGGAAGTCCGGCGTGCCATCGCTATCGGTATCCGGGCCACCTGTACTGTCGCCTTCTACACTGTCTGGAATTCCATCGTTATCCGAATCGGTCTCACGGTAATCCGGCGTGCCATCACTGTCCGTATCCGGACCGCCTGTGCTATCGCCTTCTACGCTATCTGGAATACCGTCGTTATCGGTATCTGTTTCACGATAATCCGGTGAGCCATCGCTATCTGTATCCGGGCCCCCAGTGGAGTCGCCTTCTACTGAATCCGGAATTCCGTCGTTATCCGAATCGGTATCGCGGTAATCAACATCGCCACCCGCAGTACCATCACTATCGGTATCGGTTAACGCTGCCAACGGATCGGTAATCCCATTACTCGGATCCCATATCCCCGTCGCTACACCATTCGTCGCATCGTATAGATCCAGTAAGCCATCGCTATCAATGTCGCCGGTTCCAACGCCTGGTTCCGCTACGCCGCTCTCCACACTATCCGGGATGCCATCTGCATCCGAATCGGTATCGATATAGTCCGCTGTGCCATCGCTATCGGTATCTTCCGGCGTCAGCCCTGCTGAAGCAACCGGATCGATTGAGCCGTCATTCGCATCATAGATATCCTGCAGGCCATCACTATCTGCATCCAGGAAGCCAACACCATTTGGTCCCGTGGTCCCGTCGATTGGGGCAAACGGACTGGTTGGCTGAGCTTCGACGTTATCAACAATGCCGTCATTGTCTGAATCAATATCCAGTGAATCAACAATGCCATCTGAATCACTATCTACCAGGCCATTACCTTCGTTGATATCCAGGATACCGTCGTTATCGTCGTCTATGTCATCCAGATCCGGAATACCGTCTGAATCGGTATCTGGCCGATCATCAATCGGATCACGCCAGTCCGGGGTACCGTCACTATCGGTATCCGGGTCACCAGTTGAATCGCCTTCTACTGAATCCGGCAGACCATCATTGTCGGTGTCGGTATCACGGTAGTCCGGGGTGCCGTCACTGTCTGTGTCCGGGCCGCCAGTTGAATTACCTTCTACTGAATCCGGGATGCCATCGCTATCCGCATCGGTATCACGGAAGTCTGGCGTGCCGTCACTGTCGGTGTCCGGACCACCCGTTGAATCGCCTTCAATTGAATCCGGGATGCCATCGTTATCGGTATCCGTATCGCGGAAGTCCGGGGTACCGTCGCTATCGGTATCTGGTCCGCCAGTTGAATTACCTTCTACTGAATCCGGGATGCCGTCGTTATCGGCGTCGGTATCACGGAAGTCGGGCGTGCCATCACTATCAGTATCTGGTCCGCCAGTTGAATTGCCTTCTACTGAATCCGGGATACCGTCATTGTCTGCATCGGATTCACGAAAGTCGGGGGTGCCGTCACTATCGGTATCCGGGCCTCCTGTGCTGTCGCCTTCTACACTGTCTGGAATGCCATCGTTATCAGCATCCGTATCGCGGAAGTCCGGGGTACCGTCGCTATCGGTATCTGGACCGCCCGTTGAATTACCTTCTACTGAGTCGGGAATGCCATCGTTATCGGCGTCCGTATCCTGGAAGTCCGGCGTGCCGTCACTGTCGGTATCGGGCCCACCCGTTGAATTACCTTCCAGGCTATCTGGAATACCGTCATTGTCCGCATCAGTCTCACGGAAATCGGGCGTGCCATCACTATCCGTATCTGGACCACCCGTTGAATTACCTTCTACTGAATCCGGGATGCCGTCATTATCTGCATCGGTATCGCGGAAGTCCGGCGTGCCATCACTATCGGTATCTGGACCACCTGTACTGTCGCCTTCGATTGAATCCGGGATGCCATCATTGTCTGCATCGGTATCACGGAAGTCCGGGGTACCGTCGCTATCGGTATCTGGACCGCCCGTTGAATTACCTTCTACTGAATCAGGGATGCCATCATTGTCCGCATCGGTATCTCTAAAGTCAGGGGTGCCATCACTGTCTGTGTCCGGACCACCTGTGGAGTTACCTTCTACTGAATCCGGGATGCCATCGTTATCTGCATCGGTATCACGGAAGTCTGGCGTGCCATCACTATCGGTATCCGGGCCACCTGTGCTATTGCCTTCGATGCTGTCGGGAATACCGTCGTTATCCGCATCGGTATCACGGAAGTCCGGCGTGCCATCGCTATCGGTATCCGGGCCACCTGTACTGTCGCCTTCTACACTGTCTGGAATTCCATCGTTATCCGAATCGGTCTCACGGTAATCCGGCGTGCCATCACTGTCCGTATCCGGACCGCCTGTGCTATCGCCTTCTACGCTATCTGGAATACCGTCGTTATCGGTATCTGTTTCACGATAATCCGGTGAGCCATCGCTATCTGTATCCGGGCCCCCAGTGGAGTCGCCTTCTACTGAATCCGGAATTCCGTCGTTATCCGAATCGGTATCGCGGTAATCAACATCGCCACCCGCAGTACCATCACTATCGGTATCGGTTAACGCTGCCAACGGATCGGTAATCCCATTACTCGGATCCCATATCCCCGTCGCTACACCATTCGTCGCATCGTATAGATCCAGTAAGCCATCGCTATCAATGTCGCCGGTTCCAACGCCTGGTTCCGCTACGCCGCTCTCCACACTATCCGGGATGCCATCTGCATCCGAATCGGTATCGATATAGTCCGCTGTGCCATCGCTATCGGTATCTTCCGGCGTCAGCCCTGCTGAAGCAACCGGATCGATTGAGCCGTCATTCGCATCATAGATATCCTGCAGGCCATCACTATCTGCATCCAGGAAGCCAACACCATTTGGTCCCGTGGTCCCGTCGATTGGGGCAAACGGACTGGTTGGCTGAGCTTCGACGTTATCAACAATGCCGTCATTGTCTGAATCAATATCCAGTGAATCAACAATGCCATCTGAATCACTATCTACCAGGCCATTACCTTCGTTGATATCCAGGATACCGTCGTTATCGTCGTCTATGTCATCCAGATCCGGAATACCGTCTGAATCGGTATCTGGCCGATCATCAATCGGATCACGCCAGTCCGGGGTACCGTCACTATCGGTATCCGGGTCACCAGTTGAATCGCCTTCTACTGAATCCGGCAGACCATCATTGTCGGTGTCGGTATCACGGTAGTCCGGGGTGCCGTCACTGTCTGTGTCCGGGCCGCCAGTTGAATTACCTTCTACTGAATCCGGGATGCCATCGCTATCCGCATCGGTATCACGGAAGTCTGGCGTGCCGTCACTGTCGGTGTCCGGACCACCCGTTGAATCGCCTTCAATTGAATCCGGGATGCCATCGTTATCGGTATCCGTATCGCGGAAGTCCGGGGTACCGTCACTGTCGGTATCTGGACCACCCGTTGAATTACCTTCTACTGAGTCCGGAATGCCGTCGTTATCCGCATCGGTATCACGGAAGTCCGGCGTGCCGTCACTGTCTGTGTCTGGACCGCCGGTTGAATTGCCTTCTACTGAATCCGGAATACCGTCATTATCTGCATCAGCCTCACGGAAATCGGGCGTGCCATCACTATCGGTATCTGGACCACCCGTTGAATTACCTTCTACTGAATCCGGGATGCCGTCATTATCTGCATCGGTATCGCGGAAGTCCGGGGTACCGTCGCTATCGGTATCTGGACCGCCCGTTGAATTACCTTCTACTGAGTCGGGAATACCATCGTTATCCGCATCGGTATCCTGGAAGTCGGGGGTGCCGTCACTATCGGTATCCGGACCACCCGTTGAATTACCTTCCAGGCTATCTGGAATACCGTCATTGTCTGCATCGGTATCACGGAAGTCTGGCGTGCCATCACTATCGGTATCTGGACCACCTGTGCTATTGCCTTCTACACTGTCTGGAATACCGTCGTTATCGGCGTCGGTATCACGGAAGTCTGGCGTGCCATCACTGTCCGTATCCGGACCGCCGGTGGAGTCGCCTTCTACACTATCTGGAATACCGTCATTATCGGTATCCGTCTCACGGAAGTCTGGCGTACCATCGCTATCCGTATCCGGCCCACCTGTAGAGTCGCCTTCTATACTGTCTGGAATACCATCGTTATCGGTATCTGTTTCACGATAATCCGGCGAGCCATCGCTATCGGTATCCGGGCCTCCGGTGGAGTCGCCTTCTACTGAATCCGGGATACCGTCGTCGTCTGAATCAGTATCGCGGTAGTCAAGGTCACCTCCTGAGGTTCCATCACTATCCGTATCCGCGAACGACGCAAGGGGATCAACTACCCCATTGCTCGGGTCCCATATTCCCGTAGCGACCGCATTGTTCGCATCATACAAATCAAGCAAGCCATCGCTATCCACATCACCTGTTCCAATCCCTGGCTCTGCTGCTCCGCTCTCAACACTATCCGGAATACCATCTGCATCTGAATCGGTATCGATATAGTCCGCTGTACCATCGCTATCGGTGTCTTCCGGGGTCAAGCCTGCAGAGGCACCTGGATCGATTGAGCCATCGTTTGCATCGTAGATATCCTGCAGACCATCGCTATCTGCATCCAGGAAGCCGATACCGTTTGGTCCCGTAGTCCCATCGATTGGATCGAATGGGCTGGTTGACTGAGCTTCAACATTATCCACAATGCCATCATTGTCTGAATCGATATCCAGAGAATCAAAAATCCCATCTGAATCCGAATCTACCGCACGGTCTCCCTCGTTAATATCCAGAATACCGTCATTATCATCGTCTATATCCAACGTATCGATAATGCCATCGCTATCGTAGTCGGTTAAATCTACATCGAGAGAACGAAAATCGACGTCAAGAGGATTTAAATCACTATTTGTCAGGGCTCCGGTTGGAAGGAATGGTCCATCAAGACCGGCACTTGGATCCAGGGTGGCACCCTGAAGAAATATATTGTCTGAAAGGCCGTCACTATCAGAATCAATACCGTTTGGAATGCCAAGGCCACTTTCCTGGGCATCCGATATACCATCATTGTCGGAATCGGTATCGAGATAATCTGCAACGCCATCGCTATCTGTATCTTCAGGGTTGTCAAACGTACCACCGAATATACCAATCGCATCGTTGTCATCAAATACATCCTGGGCACCGTCTCGATCAACGTCTATTCCAGTTGGGTCCTGATAGCCTGCTGTAGATTGGGCTTCGATGACATCGGGGATTCCGTCATTATCGGAGTCAATATCTACTACGTCGAAAATACCATCGCTATCGCTATCAATCGGAAACTGAGCCTCGGAATCCACCGGGGTACCATCGCTATCGACATCGATGACCGAATCGAGCGGATCGAAGATGCCATCTGAATCAATATCAACAAATATTGAGTTTCCATTAATATCAACGTCAATTACGCCATTCATATCAGGGTCAAAGCTCGGATCAACCCCTCCTTCGATCAAATCACTAATACCATCCTGGTCACTATCGAGACTATATTGGTTGCTGATCCCGGTAGAACCGGTAGACGTTACGGTTATTGCACTACTAGCCGCGACGGTAAAATTATAGAAAGTGTCCTGATTTGATACGTGGCCAACACCGATACCAAAGTCCGCAGTAATCAAATTGAAATCGGTGGTGGGTGTATCAAAAAAGAACGTGGCCTGAAAATCATCCTCTGACCCGTCACTATTCATGGAATTTAATAACGCCGGACTCACTGCGCCATTTGCAACCAAATCGTCAAATCCGACATTGGTAGCATCTAAATCGGCGGTCCCTCCACCTGAAGTTCCATTGTTATTTAAATCATTTGCCGCGGCCAATTCTCCAGCTGTGGTTAAATCATAGGACGTCAAGGGATTGGCGCCAGACGAATTTGTTAGATCACCCCAAGTACCTTGCTGGTCCACAGCAACAACGTCGACAAATGGATCCGCCGCAGTATTTGCATCAAAATTATCCATATCAGAGAAGCTAAAGCTATCCAGCAGCACTGGCTGCCCTGCAGAATCGAATGCCGTAACTTGATAGACGCCAATAGCACCGGTACCGTCATTATTGAGCTGGTCACTGTCTATTGCGGTGTCGATAACGTTGGTAATCATCACGCTGATACTACCGTCGGTAAGAATAATCACCGGCTGACCATTAACCAATCCTGCCGCAGCTGATGCCACAGCGTCATAATTCAGGGTAGTTGTAACACCTGAGTTGGCGTTAAACCCAGTAGAACTGGCTAGAATTTCATCTTCATCCGAGATACCGTCATTATCATCATCAAGATCCATAGCATCCAAAATTCCATCGCCATCGGTATCCAGCTGATCTCGATAATCTGCCTCAGCCAGGTTATTGTCGATATTACCCACAACAGTTAATGGATCATTGGTAACGTCACCGTCAGGATTACTGTATGACGCGTTAACCCCATCCGCAATTCCATCAAAATTGGTGTCCGTGGAAATACCTTGGCCACTTTCGCTAATATCCAGCGCACCATCATTGTCACTATCAAAATCCAGGATATCTGCCGTACCATCGCTGTCAGAATCAATGGGCGTCGAAAAATCACCACCAAAGCCTGAACCGCTATCGAAAATATCGACAACGCCATCTCCGTCTCCATCCGCGGTAGAGAAGGTTTGATAACCGGCGGTCGGTTGCGCTTCTATAATATCGGCGATTCGATCGTTATCGGAATCCAAATCTCTAAAGTCAGCAATGCCATCACCGTCGAAATCCTGGGGTACAGTACCACCACCAACAGCATCCGCCACGCCATCGCTATCGACGTCTACAAAAGCCACGCCATCAATATGTCCGTTCCCATCAGCATCAAGCAATGCCGCATTGGCACCACTTTCCACCAGGTCACTGATGCCATCGTTGTCGCTGTCTAAGTCAAATATATCAAGGACACCATCACCATCAGTGTCGATTCCACCAGTTGGTGTGCCCGAGATATCAAGCGTATAGTCAAGGGGCAAAAAGGTACCGACAGCAGCAGTACTACTTCCCGCAATAACGATACCAGCTGTGACCCCAGCACCCGGGTCGATATCAATCACGGTAACTGCCTGGTTAATAACCTGGGTTGTAGGAAGTAGAGTGGCCGACTGGTCATTGATATCCAGATCCACCGTTGTAATATTATCGTCATCGGGATTAAACGTCAGAGTAAACGACTCTGCCGCACCGCCACCATTAAGATCTCCACTTGCCATCACATTGGAAATAGTGACGGTATCTCCAACCTGAAAACCCAGAGTAGTTAGATCAATAACATTGTGGGGGGCCGTAGTAGACCCACCGGCTTGTGGAATACTTGATTGTGCTGTAGTGGCCGATGCAACGCCTTCAACACTATTCAGGATACCGTCATTGTCGCTATCCAGATCGGATCCATCGTCTAAAATACCATCGCCATCTGTTCCCAGTACGCCAGCAAATTGGCCTGTATTGTTTCCGTCCAGAAGCGCTTGTGTCTCGATCGCACCCACATTAATTTCAAGATCCCAGTCGCCACCTGAAGCCGCATTACCTGTATTGTCATCCGAAGCCGCAATATCACCTTGAGTTAGGTCTGCAAAATCATCGAGAAATGCCTGTCCTTCCCCGTTAGCACCAACTTCACAGCCGTAAAGCAAAATGTCGCCATTTGCGGCCAGCGCATTTCCCCAATCACTAAGAGTGGCAGCATAACTATCAATATTCTCAGAACCAATAGTTGTATTTCCAAGACGCAATTGTCCTACAGAACCATGTGAAACCACGTGAATCGCGGCCAAATCAGACTGGTTGGACAATATCTCTGTTATCTGGCTAACCGCACTGGATTGTTGATCCAGTAACACAACAAGGGTGCCGTTGATGACTTGCCCGTCAAACCCATTCGGCGAGTTATCTGAAATTGGGTTAGCCCCATTGGGCAAAGGAGCACTGTTGGCAATTAAATCAGGTGCTGTTTCTGGAGCTTGATCTTCATATACCAAACCAGCGAGCAACGAATCGATATCGTCTCCCGGAACGGCAACTTCTTGCAGTACACCGCTCAATAGCCATTCATAACCAGCCACAGAGGTATCGATAAAAACAACCTGGTCTACCTCTTGATAGTCACTTGGTATGTCAATAGCGTCGACCGAATCATCATAGATCTCCGGACTGAATACGTTTGCTTCACTGTTAGACGACTCAGGCAAAACAGATTCTGGGGCATCTGCACCAGAAGCTTGCTCGGACTGAGCTGGTACGGTCGCGGGGATCGCCTCGCCATTAGTAGTCGTTGGGTTTACTACAGCAACAGTAGTATCTATGTCAGGCGTAACTTCTACTGTGTCTGCACTCCCTAAATTAACGGTACTTTCTAACCCTGTTTCACTGTTTAAAACAGGCTCGTTATCAATAGCATTCGGGTTCTCCGGATTTGCCGAGGGTAATTCAATTGATCCAATCACTGCTGGCCCAGGTTCAACTGGATCATCAGCCGTGGTTACAGAACCAACGGATGGGATTGCATCCGGTTTAGCAATGTCGTCATCCGCCTTAATTTCAGCTGAAACTTCGGACTCAATTTGTTCCGACAATGGTGGTGAAGAATCTACTAGTTCCGTTGGTGTAGCAGGTATGGATTGGGTGGAGTCGGTCGCCACGCTCTGGGCCGGGACATTTATTTGCGGCGCTGCAAGCGTGACGTCCACTTTAGGTGTAGGTAAGCTTTCCTCTGCCCCCAAAGATGCTTCATCCAATAAGTCGTCAGGTAGCAACGCAGCTGCAGCCGCGTCGAACATCTGACGTTTTTCAAGGGTTAGAAGTAAATTTGGCCTATAAAACCCGCTACGATAGCGCTTGTATAGATCGCGTATATCTACCGATAGCGCAGAGCGCTCGGTACCATCTCTATTTTTTGACACTCAAAACCTGTTCTAGCTTAGGTTATTATTACGAACACCCAAACTCGACTTAATTTACACGGGTGCTCACTAGCCTTTATATATCCAAAGTATAATACTCAATTTATACTTTCAAACGACTGATCCTCTTTACTAACTCGGGGTCATTTGCCGCGTTTTCAACAAATTCTCTGCACCTCTTAGCCTTACTTAATCTTTCGCAAGCCATCTCACAAAAAACAATCCTGTATCCACTTAGCGCCTAACATCGGAACAAACAGAATTCTATTACATGATTTTTAGTGATGCAACCTAGTAAAAATTCAACAAAGTTTATGATATTTGTCCGTTCCATCCGACAGGCGGTAGACGATTACCGATGAAAGTAACGAATGTATTCTCGAATGGAAGTTGATCTTGATTTTTGAATTCATACTTAATCGATGAAATTTCATTGAATAGGTTAAATAAATTTTCGCTAAGACAAAAAAAACCCCGCAGAGCGGGGCTAGAACAGGTTTTAGGTCAATAATCTTTTAAAAGTATTCGTTCTGCAAATTAGTCCAATGGGCTTCAAACTCAACTCCCATCGATGCCGAATCATTCGAAGAGAATGTTTTGGGCATAATATCCAGACCGATTGAGTTCAGGATGCGGGCGAATGCTGATTGGGTTTCGGCATAGGCAAAGTTAGTCCGTAGCTGGGAAACGAATGCGTCGGTACCTGAGGTGATCTTGTCCAGGGCACTTTCATTACTCGACCCCTGGATGATTTTCGCATATTCCATATTCACCGCGGTGAGTTCCTGAGAGGCGCGATAACGTTGTTATGACATTTCATAACGCTTTAATACCAGTCGAACCTGGGTGATTACCGCCATGGATAATGCCAGCTGTCTCGCATTGGCCAGGCCGACCTGGGCTTCGCGGAATTTCTTCTGGGCACCAAATCAGTATATCGATTGCGCTATTTAACCGACCCTATATTTATGGTTCACCGAACTCACAAAAAGATTACACTGACATTACATTCCGATTTATTTATATCTCTATATCTTGGAAGTGTGGATTATGTATGCACTACCTAATGCTACAATTTTACTATCGATACCGACTATCAATAAACTCGGCAATTTTATTTAGTATCCTTGTCTGCTAGCCAACCCGCTCTTAAGGCCCTGCTTTAACTGGATTACTAGAAAAGATCAATTATTTGGCCGCAAGCATAGTGTGGAGAAGCTATTGATTTCTGGGCGCAACACTACAAGAAAGCAACGCCTCGAACTCCAATCCACCGAAACCCGCTAATAGTACTCACATAGTCAATTCACAACATTGGCCACACGGGGTTTCTTAGCCATTACTAACCGAGACTTGACTCCGATCGGGATCGTCGCCCCTCCTCCTATTCCCCCTCCAAAGAGGATGGCAAACCTTGCCTTGCGCTTGTTCCACCAAAAATGAAATATAGTATAAAGTCGAATTATATTTTTGAAACTTCTCCGGCATATAATACTTATCGACAAATTCTTTTAGCCCTTCTTCTTTAAGTTTTGGCAATTGATCTAAGCCAAGGAATTTACCCAATCTAGCGTAAGACTCACAAATATTTAGCCTGTCAGAATCAAAAAAAACCTTCTCTGGAGCCGCATTTGCATTCGAGGTATTGTCCGAAATAAACCCGACTCTCAGCCACCTCTCCAGCATCCAAAACCACAATGTATCGCTCGAAATATTCTTGGACGCGGCCTTAACACATTCCATAACATCTGTAACACTATTATTTTCGTAGTGATCTATGGATAGAAAGTCACACTGACCTCTATATTCATTTGCATCGCAATGAATAATTTCAATTTTTTCAGACCACTTGGTCCCAATTTCCTCATGGAAATCAATGACAGCCTGACTTTTTTCCAATACCGTCACTTTTGTTACATTTTTCTTTTTCGCAATCCATTGTTCTCTTGCTCCAAAACCCAATCCAGTGCAAATAACGTGACCATGCGCCAATTTATAATGTGAATATACCTGCAATGCCTGTCTATGATCCGGGCTATAAAGCATCCATTGAATACCATCCACAAACAAACTCCAACCGGGAATCCAACTTCTTGAATGGTACTCCTGATAGGCATTGTTATGTAATACGACAACCATCCCATCCTTACTATAGGATTTAATAATTGGAGGCACATAACCTAATTCATATAATACGTTCGGAACACTTTGCAGAAACGCCGGTGTATTTTTTAAGATCATATTGCAAACTTTAACATTTCACATCATTTTTCTGCCAATCCCCTTCCCTACACGTTTGTCTCTGCCGCGCAGCATTTTTATCACCCTCTAAGGAGGGGCCCACATCCGGCTCCATCCCCGGAGGTAGATTATCAAAACCGCTTCCACTTTATCGTTTGGCAGGCAGAGTATTCAGTCCGGCACCCTCATTGAGATTCAGTTCTTCGCCTTCTGTAATCGTAACAATAATGTCTTCCTCGAAATACCCATCGTCGAGGATACCTGCTTCAACATTGTCAAATGACGCATCTGCCGCTACACCAGTGAATCGATCTTTATAGATAACCTCTGCTTTCCTATGGACGGTTGCATCCCCATCAGCGTATTGCCAATGTTTGAATTGATCCCGGTCTTGATCGTCCTGACTTACCCAGACCACTTGTTCCGGTTGACCATCATTGTCCACATCCATGGAAATCCCCTCGCATACCCCAAGGAAATCGACACCGTCGCCATCGATACCAATGATAATGGGGGGGAACCTCGGGATCAGTCTCGCCGGTAATTGTAAAAGTTACAGTTTCGGTTGTACCAGTGTTCAAGGTATAGGCGATCACTTCGCTATCCGATTCTCCATTACTCAGGAAGGGAACAGGAAGAATAACCGATATGTGGTACGTAGAAAAGCCGCGCCTGTTGCTACTTGATTCGATATTGTATAGTAGGATGTCTGGTACAGGTAACGGGTTGCACTTTAGTTTGGTTTGGCCGTTGCGGATGGGGAGGCAAAAAGGAAAGTTATACTGGATATTCCATTGGTCCGGTATGATCGGGCCATTAGCGGTGCAACCTGCAGCCAGCGGAGCGGCATCCATAATCTAACACATCGAGTGCGTGATATTCACAAAAAATTACTTGAATTCAATAGCCAATGACAATCGTTATTTCGATCATCGCTGAAAGGTTAAATATATTAGTTCACTGACTGGCACGATGAAATGGACGATACTATTGCAATAGTTTACGATATGTCCGAAAAATTATACAGAGTTCCGAATCTAGCATTAAGGGGGCTTATTTTAACCGCGTCAATGAGAACGTTTCCGGATACTTTTAGTGGTCCTGACATGGTGAAGGTCATTCTTTGGGAAAAACTTTGTGACGATATCTAAGACATGTTTTGATGTGTCAACACTTTTCCAGACAGATTGCTAAGCATTAATGTGATCTTTTTCATAGTCTACTGGTGATAGATAATCATTGGCAGAATGAATTCGTAGTCGGTTGTAAAATACTCATAAATATTCAAATATCTGTTGTTTAATCGCCGCTTTGGTTTTGAAGTTGCAATGATGAACAAGTTCGGTTTTTAAGGTATGGAAAAAGCTTTTACTCGCCGCGTTATCCCGACAATTCCCCTTACAGCTCGTACTTTGGACGATTTGGTGGTTACCCGGGATTTTCCCATGACCGTTTGAAGTATACTGCCCCCCCGATCGGTATGCCATGTCAGCCCTTTGCTTGGCTTTCGTTTCCAGATGGCCATGAGGAGCGCATCATTAACGAGTGAAGCTTTCGGGTGTGCTTCTATAGAGCAACCCACCGCCTGGCGGGAAAATAGATCGATGACCACCGCACAATATTACCAGCCCTCCTGGGTGGGGATATAGGTAATATCACCGACATAATATCGATCAGGTTATGTGACGGTAAATTGTCTGTCAAACCGCCAACGAGACTTCTTAAAATATCCCAATACCGTGCATTGGTAAGAGAAGCGGAACCAGAGCAAGGCCGGTTTAGATTTCTGGGCGGCGCCGGGGGGCCGCCAGCACCAGAGTCTTCACCGCTACCGAAAAACCCGCCGCCGATACTCCCTCCGCCGCCAGTTTCACCATAAATTCAAGAGTATTCAACCAGCTGTCGTAGGTCGCGGATCTGGCCCACCCCAATTAACGAAAATCGGAACCGGGTCGTCTATTAGGGTTACGTGGTTACCCTAGCGCAGTAGAGTTACAACTAAATTTGGCGTATGAGAGGTTGAAGAAAAGCGGCGTATCTGATTAATTGGTAGTTACCACAACTATGTACTTAATCGAACACTGGATGCTCTGTTGCCACAGAACGGGAACTCAGCAACCAACTAGGAGTGACCGGTCGGTTACAAAATAGCAATTTCAACAACAATTTGTCCCACTTAAAAAAAACCCCGCAGAGCGGGGCTAGAACAGGTTTTAGGTCAATAATCTTTTAAAAGTATTCGTTCTGCAAATTAGTCCAATGGGCTTCAAACTCAGCTCCCATCGATGCCGAGTCATTCGAAGAAAATGTCGTTGGCATAATATCCAGACCGATTGAATTCAAGATTCTGGCAAAGGCCGACTGGGTTTCGGCATAGGCAAAATTCGTACGTAGTTGGGAAACCAGCGCATCGGTGCCTGAGGTAATTTTGTCCAATGCGCTTTCATTGCTTGATCCCTGAATGATTTCCGCATACTCCATATTCACTGCAGTGAGCTCCTGAGAGGCGCGATAACGTTGCAATGACATTTCATAACGCTTTAACGCCAGCCTTACTTGGGTAATAACTGCCATCGACAATGCCAAACGTCTTGCAGTGGCCAGATCCACCTGGGCCTCACGGAATTTCTTCTGGGCACCCGCGGTAAATAATCCGAGAATATTCCACGATACATCCAGACTCACATCCGACCAGTCATCGTTAATCAGGAATTCGTTCTCATCCGCGTGATACCCCGTTCCGATCCGGACCTGGGGAAACATATCCAGCACCGCCTTCTTGACCTCCCGCTGAGAGATTCTTAAGCGGTAGTCTTCCTCCCGTAGTTCAGGCCGCATGATCAAGGCATGGTCTGCCAGGGAATCATAGCGCCGAGTGACATCTTTAGGTTCCAGTGCTGCATTCGGATCCGATAACGTAAAGTCCGACTCCGGGTTTACATTGATCAAGGCCGCTAGACGGATTTTTGCCAGACCCATCCGCTCCTGCATTTCATATAGTGAATTACGAATCGTCAGTAAATTGGCTTGATACTTTAATGAATCACGGCGGCTCTGGCTTTGGCTGCTCGACAGTGCATTTGACTGGTTTAACGCTTCTTCTACCGAGTCAATCAAACTACCCATCTTGGCATCCAGTTCCTGGGCGATCCAGGCTTTCCAGTAGGTATCTACCACATCCTGGGTAATATTCTGGATCGTCTTTCTCTGACGTTCCTTGGCAATCTCTACTTCTGCTGCCGATTGATGAGCGGTGTGATAGCTGATACCGAAGTCAAGCAAGTTCCACAGGAATTCAACATCACGGGTTTCCCGGGTTCGCTCCTGGGATCTTGATGGCGGCAGGCTTTCTTCTCCGGTTTCGAGGTTGATGCTCCGCGCGCCCGGGTCGTTGGACCGTTTGTTATAGCCTGCACTCGCGATCAGGTCTGGCAGCATCCCCCGCTCCGAGAAGTCGAGTTGGCGCATTGCCACCGCCAGTTCCATAAACTTGACCCGGCTATCAAGGTTGTATTTCACCGACCGCACGATGGCTTCGCCCAATCCCATGGGTCCCGTGATCGGCTCCTGATCGACAAACAACGCGACTTTATCTGCGCTGCTACGTGCTTCCAAATCAGTCTTTGTGACCGGGTGGGTTTTGACTGCACATCCCGCTATCAATAATGCCGCGCCCAGCCCCAAGCCGAGGGGTAACAGTTTTCTGCTGCTCCCACAGAAACCTGCCTCTCTAGATTTTTTTGTCATCACTCGATACCTCGTTAGCCTCGTTAATATCATCATCTTCATGTGCTTATCGTAACTTCTTACCGTTTCGGGATATTTAATACGGTTCCCGGGAAAATCAAATCGGGGTCACTAATCTGATCGCGGTTGACTTCAAATATTTCCGGCCAGCGCAGGGGATCTCCAAATACTATATTCGCAAGATCCCAGAGCGTGTCTCCCTCCACTACCGTGATCGGTGAGTCCAGCGTCACGATGGTGCCGTCCGGCAGGGTTATCTGCCCAGCTGTTCCTTCACCTGTCTCGCCCCGGTTCGGACCCTCACCTTCACCAACATTGTAACGTTGGGTCGCCCATAAGTTCTCTATTGCTCCGATACCGATACTATGGTCATAGTCTGTTCGCAGCAGTTCGCTGAGGTTACGCAGGAATGGATTAACGTCTTCGGCAAAATCGGTATACGTGGACAGACGTGCCAGGTAGCGAATCATCATCGTATTCGCACCAGCGCCATACTCAATATCAATGACGTGCCAGTTATCCGTCACCGTGAGATGGATGTACTCACTGATATCCAATTCCAGTTGAAGCTCATCTTCGAACACGACAAACTGAATCCTGCGATTTTCGTATTCGATTTCTAGGAGGTTACGCTCCAGGTCAAGCGTCTTAATACGGATATCGTCAAATCGATCTATATTGCCGGTCGCTTGATCCTGACCGATAATCAGTAGGAAATTAATATCGGCGAAGACCAATTCTACTGGCGGCTGCGAGATCACTACTGGCGTGGGCGGAGTAAAAACGACAGCGGGCACCACCGGTATTGGTGTGTTATCCACTGTATCTCTGAAGTCCGGGGTGCCGTCACGATCAGAGTCCAACTGCCCGCCTTCTACTGAATCCGGCAGGCCGTCTCCATCAGTATCCGTATCGCGAAAATCCGGGATGCCATCACTATCGGTATCCTCTGGCATTGTTGGATCCGGATTAGTTGGCGAGATCGCTTCTTGACTGTCCGGAATACCATCGTTATCGGAATCGGTATCGCGGTAGTCTGGGGTACCGTCACTATCGGTATCCGGGCCACCTGTCGAATTACCTTCTACAGAATCGGGAATGCCATCGTTGTCTGAATCGGACTCCCGATAATCTGGGGTGCCATCACTGTCCGTATCCGGGCCGCCCGTGCTGTCTCCTTCTATGGAGTCTGGAATACCATCATTGTCCGCATCGGTATCGCGGAAGTCCGGCGTACCGTCACTATCCGTATCTGGACCACCTGTACTGTCTCCCTCTATCGAGTCAGGGATGCCATCATTGTCACTGTCAGTATCACGGTAGTCTGGGGTACCGTCACTGTCCGTATCCGGTCCACCGGTTGAATCCCCTTCGATACTATCAGGGATGCCATCGTTATCACTGTCGGTATCACGGTAGTCTGGAGTGCCATCACTATCCGTATCCGGACCACCTGTAGAGTCGCCCTCTATACTGTCTGGTATGCCATCGTTATCCGCATCCGTATCGCGGAAGTCCGGGGTCCCATCACTATCGGTGTCCGGGCCACCTGTTGAATCGCCTTCTATGGAGTCTGGAATACCATCATTGTCCGCATCCGTATCGCGGAAGTCCGGCGTACCGTCACTATCCGTATCTGGGCCACCTGTAGAGTCGCCTTCTATACTGTCTGGTATGCCATCGTTATCACTGTCGGTATCGCGGTAGTCCGGGGTACCGTCACTGTCGGTATCTGGACCGCCAGTTGAGTCGCCTTCGATACTATCTGGTATGCCGTCGTTGTCACTGTCAGTATCACGGTAGTCTGGCGTGCCATCACTGTCCGTATCCGGGCCACCCGTGCTGTCTCCTTCTATGGAGTCTGGAATACCATCATTGTCCGCATCGGTATCGCGGAAGTCCGGCGTACCGTCACTATCCGTATCTGGACCACCTGTACTGTCTCCCTCTATCGAGTCAGGGATGCCATCATTGTCACTGTCAGTATCACGGTAGTCTGGGGTACCGTCACTGTCCGTATCCGGTCCACCGGTTGAATCCCCTTCGATACTATCAGGGATGCCATCGTTATCACTGTCGGTATCACGGTAGTCTGGAGTGCCATCACTATCCGTATCCGGACCACCTGTAGAGTCGCCTTCTATACTGTCTGGTATGCCATCGTTATCCGCATCCGTATCGCGGAAGTCCGGGGTCCCATCACTATCGGTGTCCGGGCCACCCGTTGAATCGCCTTCTATGGAGTCTGGAATACCATCATTGTCCGCATCCGTATCGCGGAAGTCCGGCGTACCGTCACTATCCGTATCCGGACCACCTGTACTGTCTCCCTCTATCGAGTCAGGGATGCCATCATTGTCACTGTCGGTATCGCGGTAGTCCGGAGTACCGTCACTGTCGGTATCTGGACCGCCAGTTGAGTCGCCTTCGATACTATCTGGTATGCCGTCGTTGTCACTGTCAGTATCACGGTAGTCTGGCGTGCCATCACTGTCCGTATCCGGGCCACCCGTGCTGTCTCCTTCTATGGAGTCTGGAATACCATCATTGTCCGCATCGGTATCGCGGAAGTCCGGCGTACCGTCACTATCCGTATCTGGACCACCTGTACTGTCTCCCTCTATCGAGTCAGGGATGCCATCATTGTCACTGTCAGTATCACGGTAGTCTGGGGTACCGTCACTGTCCGTATCCGGTCCACCGGTTGAATCCCCTTCGATACTATCAGGGATGCCATCGTTATCACTGTCGGTATCACGGTAGTCTGGAGTGCCATCACTATCCGTATCCGGACCACCTGTAGAGTCGCCTTCTATACTGTCTGGTATGCCATCGTTATCCGCATCCGTATCGCGGAAGTCCGGGGTCCCATCACTATCGGTGTCCGGGCCACCTGTTGAATCGCCTTCTATGGAGTCTGGAATACCATCATTGTCCGCATCCGTATCGCGGAAGTCCGGCGTACCGTCACTATCCGTATCTGGGCCACCTGTAGAGTCGCCTTCTATACTGTCTGGTATGCCATCGTTATCACTGTCGGTATCGCGGTAGTCCGGGGTACCGTCACTGTCGGTATCTGGACCGCCAGTTGAGTCGCCTTCGATACTATCTGGTATGCCGTCGTTGTCACTGTCAGTATCACGGTAGTCTGGCGTGCCATCACTGTCCGTATCCGGGCCACCCGTGCTGTCTCCTTCTATGGAGTCTGGAATACCATCATTGTCCGCATCGGTATCGCGGAAGTCCGGCGTACCGTCACTATCCGTATCCGGTCCACCTGTACTGTCTCCCTCTATCGAGTCAGGGATGCCATCATTGTCACTGTCAGTATCACGGTAGTCTGGGGTACCGTCACTATCCGTATCCGGTCCACCGGTTGAATCCCCTTCGATACTATCAGGGATGCCATCGTTATCACTGTCGGTATCACGGTAGTCTGGGGTGCCATCACTATCCGTATCCGGACCGCCTGTAGAGTCGCCTTCGATACTGTCTGGTATGCCATCGTTATCCGCATCCGTATCGCGGAAGTCTGGTGTCCCATCACTATCGGTATCTGGACCGCCTGTAGAATCTCCTTCTATTGAGTCCGGAATACCATCATTGTCGGCATCCGTATCCTGGAAGTCTGGCGTGCCATCACTATCCGTATCCGGACCACCGGTTGAGTCGCCTTCGATACTGTCTGGAATACCATCATTGTCACTGTCAGTATCGCGGAAGTCTGGCGTACCGTCACTATCACTATCCGGGCTACCCGTTGAATCGCCTTCTACTGAATCCGGGATACCGTCATTGTCACTGTCGGTATCTCGGAAGTCTGGCGTGCCATCACTATCTGTATCTGGGCCACCAGTGCTATCTCCCTCTAACGAATCAGGGATACCATCATTGTCTGCATCCGTATCCAGGAAGTCCGGCGTACCATCACTGTCTGAATCCGGGCCTCCTGTGGAATCCCCTTCTACTGAATCCGGGATACCATCATTATCACTGTCCGTATCACGGAAGTCTGGCGTGCCGTCACTATCACTATCCGGGCTACCCGTTGAATCGCCTTCTACTGAATCCGGGATACCGTCATTGTCGCTATCCGTATCGCGGAAGTCCGGGGTTCCATCACTATCGGTGTCCGGGCCGCCCGTTGAGTCGCCTTCTATGGAGTCCGGAATACCATCATTGTCCGCATCCGTATCGCGGAAGTCCGGCGTGCCGTCACTATCCGTATCTGGACCACCTGTAGAGTCGCCTTCTATACTGTCTGGTATGCCATCGTTATCACTGTCGGTATCGCGGTAGTCTGGGGTACCGTCACTGTCGGTATCCGGACCACCGGTTGAGTCGCCTTCGATACTGTCTGGGATGCCATCATTGTCACTGTCGGTATCTCGGAAGTCTGGCGTGCCATCACTGTCTGTATCTGGACCGCCCGTAGAATCACCTTCGATACTGTCTGGTATACCATCGTTGTCACTGTCGGTATCGCGGAAGTCTGGCGTGCCATCACTATCTGTATCTGGGCCACCAGTGCTATCTCCCTCTAACGAATCAGGGATACCATCATTGTCTGCATCCGTATCCAGGAAGTCCGGCGTACCATCACTGTCTGAATCCGGGCCGCCCGTGCTATTACCTTCTACTGAATCCGGAATGCCATCGTTATCGGCATCGGTATCTCGGAAGTCAGGCGTACCGTCACTGTCGGTATCTGGACCGCCTGTTGAATCACCTTCTATACTGTCTGGAATACCGTCGTTGTCGCTATCCGTATCGCGGAAGTCTGGGGTGCCATCACTGTCCGTATCTGGGCCGCCTGTGGAGTCGCCTTCTAGACTATCTGGAATACCGTCATTGTCTGCATCCGTATCCAGGAAGTCCGGGGTGCCATCACTATCGGTATCTGGACCGCCTGTAGAATCTCCTTCTATTGAGTCCGGAATACCATCATTGTCTGCATCCGTATCCTGGAAGTCTGGCGTACCGTCACTGTCCGTATCTGGACCACCCGTTGAGTCGCCTTCTACCGAATCCGGGATACCGTCATTGTCACTATCCGTATCGCGGAAATCCGGCGTGCCATCACTGTCTGTATCTGGACCGCCCGTAGAATCACCTTCGATACTGTCTGGTATGCCATCGTTGTCACTGTCGGTATCGCGGTAGTCTGGCGTGCCATCACTGTCTGTATCGGGACCACCAGTGCTATCTCCCTCTAACGAATCGGGGATACCATCATTGTCTGCATCCGTATCCAGGAAGTCCGGCGTACCATCACTGTCTGAATCTGGGCCTCCAGTGGAATCCCCTTCTACTGAATCCGGGATACCATCATTATCACTGTCCGTATCACGGAAGTCTGGCGTGCCGTCACTATCACTATCCGGGCTACCCGTTGAATCGCCTTCTACCGAGTCCGGGATACCGTCATTGTCGCTATCCGTATCGCGGAAGTCCGGGGTGCCATCACTATCCGTATCCGGACCGCCTGTGGAGTCGCCTTCTAGACTATCTGGAATACCGTCATTGTCTGCATCCGTATCCAGGAAGTCCGGGGTACCATCACTATCGGTATCTGGACCGCCTGTAGAATCTCCTTCTATTGAGTCCGGAATACCATCATTGTCTGCATCCGTATCCTGGAAGTCTGGCGTGCCATCACTATCCGTATCCGGACCACCGGTTGAGTCGCCCTCGATACTGTCTGGGATGCCATCATTGTCACTGTCGGTATCGCGGAAGTCTGGCGTGCCATCACTGTCTGTATCTGGACCGCCCGTAGAATCACCTTCGATACTGTCTGGTATACCATCGTTGTCACTGTCGGTATCGCGGAAGTCCGGCGTGCCATCACTATCCGTATCCGGACCGCCTGTGCTATCTCCCTCTAAGGAATCAGGGATACCATCATTGTCTGCATCCGTATCCAGGAAGTCCGGCGTACCATCACTGTCTGAATCCGGGCCGCCCGTGCTATTACCTTCTACTGAATCCGGAATGCCATCGTTATCGGCATCCGTATCTCGGAAGTCCGGCGTACCGTCACTATCGGTATCTGGACCGCCTGTTGAATCACCTTCTATACTGTCTGGAATACCGTCGTTGTCACTGTCGGTATCGCGGAAGTCTGGGGTGCCATCACTGTCCGTATCTGGGCCGCCTGTGGAGTCGCCTTCTAGACTATCTGGAATACCGTCATTGTCTGCATCCGTATCCAGGAAGTCCGGGGTACCATCACTATCGGTATCTGGACCGCCTGTAGAATCTCCTTCTATTGAGTCCGGAATACCATCATTGTCTGCATCCGTATCCTGGAAGTCTGGCGTACCGTCACTGTCGGTATCTGGACCACCGGTTGAGTCGCCCTCGATACTGTCTGGGATGCCATCATTATCACTGTCTGTATCGCGGAAGTCTGGCGTACCGTCACTATCACTATCCGGGCTACCCGTTGAATCGCCTTCTACTGAATCCGGGATACCGTCATTGTCACTGTCGGTATCTCGGAAGTCTGGCGTGCCATCACTATCTGTATCTGGGCCACCAGTGCTATCTCCCTCTAACGAATCGGGGATACCATCATTGTCTGCATCCGTATCCAGGAAGTCCGGCGTACCATCACTGTCTGAATCCGGGCCGCCCGTGCTATTACCTTCTACTGAATCCGGAATGCCATCGTTATCGGCATCCGTATCTCGGAAGTCCGGCGTACCGTCACTGTCGGTATCTGGACCGCCTGTTGAATCACCTTCTATACTGTCTGGAATACCGTCGTTGTCACTGTCGGTATCGCGGAAGTCTGGTGTCCCATCACTGTCCGTATCTGGGCCGCCTGTGGAGTCGCCTTCTAGACTATCTGGAATACCGTCATTGTCTGCATCCGTATCCAGGAAGTCCGGGGTACCATCACTATCGGTATCTGGACCGCCTGTAGAATCTCCTTCTATTGAGTCCGGAATACCATCATTGTCTGCATCCGTATCCTGGAAGTCTGGCGTACCGTCACTGTCGGTATCTGGACCACCCGTTGAGTCGCCCTCGATACTGTCTGGGATACCATCGTTATCACTGTCGGTATCGCGGAAGTCTGGCGCGCCATCACTGTCTGTATCTGGACCGCCCGTAGAATCACCTTCGATACTGTCTGGAATCCCATCGTTGTCACTGTCGGTATCGCGGAAGTCCGGCGTGCCATCACTGTCTGTATCGGGACCACCAGTGCTATCTCCCTCTAACGAATCGGGGATACCATCATTGTCTGCATCCGTATCCAGGAAGTCCGGCGTACCATCACTGTCTGAATCCGGGCCGCCCGTGCTATTACCTTCTACTGAATCCGGAATGCCATCGTTATCGGCATCGGTATCGCGGAAGTCCGGCGTACCGTCACTGTCGGTATCTGGACCGCCTGTTGAATCACCTTCTATACTGTCTGGAATACCGTCGTTGTCACTGTCGGTATCGCGGAAGTCTGGGGTGCCATCACTGTCCGTATCTGGGCCGCCTGTGGAGTCGCCTTCTAGACTATCTGGAATACCGTCATTGTCTGCATCCGTATCCAAGAAGTCCGGGGTACCATCACTATCCGTATCTGGACCGCCTGTAGAATCTCCTTCTATTGAGTCCGGAATACCATCATTGTCTGCATCCGTATCCTGGAAGTCTGGCGTACCGTCACTGTCGGTATCTGGACCACCGGTTGAGTCGCCCTCGATACTGTCTGGGATGCCATCGTTATCACTGTCGGTATCGCGGAAGTCTGGCGTGCCATCACTGTCTGTATCTGGACCGCCCGTAGAATCACCTTCGATACTGTCTGGTATACCATCGTTGTCACTGTCGGTATCGCGGAAGTCCGGCGTGCCATCACTATCTGTATCGGGACCACCAGTGCTATCTCCCTCTAAGGAATCGGGGATACCATCATTGTCTGCGTCCGTATCCAGGAAGTCCGGCGTACCATCACTGTCTGAATCCGGGCCGCCCGTGCTATTACCTTCTACTGAATCCGGAATGCCATCGTTATCGGCATCCGTATCTCGGAAGTCCGGCGTACCGTCACTATCGGTATCTGGACCGCCTGTTGAATCACCTTCTATACTGTCTGGAATACCGTCGTTGTCACTGTCGGTATCGCGGAAGTCTGGTGTCCCATCACTGTCCGTATCTGGGCCGCCTGTGGAGTCGCCTTCTAGACTATCTGGAATACCGTCATTGTCTGCATCCGTATCCAAGAAGTCCGGGGTACCATCACTATCCGTATCTGGACCGCCTGTAGAATCTCCTTCTATTGAGTCCGGAATACCATCATTGTCTGCATCCGTATCCTGGAAGTCTGGCGTACCGTCACTGTCGGTATCTGGACCACCCGTTGAGTCGCCTTCTACCGAATCCGGGATACCGTCATTGTCACTATCCGTATCGCGGAAGTCCGGCGTGCCATCACTGTCCGTATCTGGACCGCCCGTAGAATCACCTTCGATACTGTCTGGAATCCCATCGTTGTCACTGTCGGTATCGCGGAAGTCCGGCGTGCCATCACTGTCTGTATCGGGACCACCAGTGCTATCTCCCTCTAACGAATCGGGGATACCATCATTGTCTGCATCCGTATCCAGGAAGTCCGGCGTACCATCACTGTCTGAATCCGGGCCGCCCGTGCTATTACCTTCTACTGAATCCGGAATGCCATCGTTATCGGCATCCGTATCTCGGAAGTCCGGCGTACCGTCACTATCGGTATCTGGACCGCCTGTTGAATCACCTTCTATACTGTCTGGAATACCGTCGTTGTCACTGTCGGTATCGCGGAAGTCTGGGGTGCCATCACTGTCCGTATCTGGGCCGCCTGTGGAGTCGCCTTCTAGACTATCTGGAATACCGTCATTGTCTGCATCCGTATCCAAGAAGTCCGGGGTACCATCACTATCGGTATCTGGACCGCCTGTAGAATCTCCTTCTATTGAGTCCGGAATACCATCATTGTCTGCATCCGTATCCTGGAAGTCTGGCGTACCGTCACTGTCGGTATCTGGACCACCTGTAGAGTCGCCTTCTATACTGTCTGGGATGCCATCATTATCACTGTCTGTATCGCGGAAGTCTGGCGTACCGTCACTATCACTATCCGGGCTACCCGTTGAATCGCCTTCTACTGAATCCGGGATACCGTCATTGTCACTGTCGGTATCTCGGAAGTCTGGCGTGCCATCACTATCTGTATCTGGGCCACCAGTGCTATCTCCCTCTAACGAATCGGGGATACCATCATTGTCTGCATCCGTATCCAGGAAGTCCGGCGTACCATCACTGTCTGAATCCGGGCCGCCCGTGCTATTACCTTCTACTGAATCCGGAATGCCATCGTTATCGGCATCCGTATCTCGGAAGTCAGGCGTACCGTCACTATCGGTATCTGGACCGCCTGTTGAATCACCTTCTATACTGTCTGGAATACCGTCGTTGTCACTGTCGGTATCGCGGAAGTCTGGGGTGCCATCACTGTCCGTATCCGGACCGCCTGTAGAGTCGCCTTCGATACTGTCTGGTATGCCATCGTTATCCGCATCCGTATCCAGGAAGTCCGGGGTACCATCACTATCCGTATCTGGACCGCCCGTGGAATCTCCTTCTATTGAGTCCGGAATACCATCATTGTCTGCATCCGTATCCTGGAAGTCTGGCGTACCGTCACTGTCGGTATCTGGACCACCGGTTGAGTCGCCCTCGATACTGTCTGGGATGCCATCGTTATCACTGTCGGTATCGCGGAAGTCTGGCGTGCCATCACTGTCTGTATCTGGACCGCCCGTAGAATCACCTTCGATACTGTCTGGAATCCCATCGTTGTCACTGTCGGTATCTCGGTAGTCTGGCGTGCCATCACTGTCTGTATCGGGACCACCAGTGCTATCTCCCTCTAACGAATCGGGGATACCATCATTGTCTGCATCCGTATCCAGGAAGTCCGGCGTACCATCACTGTCTGAATCCGGGCCGCCCGTGCTATTACCTTCTACTGAATCCGGAATGCCATCGTTATCGGCATCGGTATCTCGGAAGTCAGGCGTACCGTCACTATCGGTATCTGGACCGCCTGTTGAATCACCTTCTATACTGTCTGGAATACCGTCGTTGTCACTGTCGGTATCGCGGAAGTCTGGGGTGCCATCACTGTCCGTATCTGGGCCGCCTGTGGAGTCGCCTTCTAGACTATCTGGAATACCGTCATTGTCTGCATCCGTATCCAAGAAGTCCGGGGTACCATCACTATCCGTATCTGGACCGCCCGTGGAATCTCCTTCTATTGAGTCCGGAATACCATCATTGTCTGCATCCGTATCCTGGAAGTCTGGCGTACCGTCACTGTCGGTATCTGGACCACCCGTTGAGTCGCCTTCTACCGAATCCGGGATACCGTCATTGTCACTATCCGTATCGCGGAAATCCGGCGTGCCATCACTGTCCGTATCTGGACCGCCCGTAGAATCACCTTCGATACTGTCTGGAATCCCATCGTTGTCACTGTCGGTATCGCGGAAGTCCGGCGTGCCATCACTGTCTGTATCGGGACCACCAGTGCTATCTCCCTCTAACGAATCGGGGATACCATCATTGTCTGCATCCGTATCCAGGAAGTCCGGCGTACCATCACTGTCTGAATCCGGGCCGCCCGTGCTATTACCTTCTACTGAATCCGGAATGCCATCGTTATCGGCATCCGTATCTCGGAAGTCCGGCGTACCGTCACTATCGGTATCTGGACCGCCTGTTGAATCACCTTCTATACTGTCTGGAATACCGTCGTTGTCACTGTCGGTATCGCGGAAGTCTGGGGTGCCATCACTGTCCGTATCTGGGCCGCCTGTGGAGTCGCCTTCTAGACTATCTGGAATACCGTCATTGTCTGCATCCGTATCCAGGAAGTCCGGGGTACCATCACTATCGGTATCTGGACCGCCTGTAGAATCTCCTTCTATTGAGTCCGGAATACCATCATTGTCTGCATCCGTATCCTGGAAGTCTGGCGTACCGTCACTGTCGGTATCTGGACCACCGGTTGAGTCGCCCTCGATACTGTCTGGGATGCCATCATTATCACTGTCTGTATCGCGGAAGTCTGGCGTACCGTCACTATCACTATCCGGGCTACCCGTTGAATCGCCTTCTACTGAATCCGGGATACCGTCATTGTCACTGTCGGTATCTCGGAAGTCTGGCGTGCCATCACTATCTGTATCTGGGCCACCAGTGCTATCTCCCTCTAACGAATCGGGGATACCATCATTGTCTGCATCCGTATCCAGGAAGTCCGGCGTACCATCACTGTCTGAATCCGGGCCGCCCGTGCTATTACCTTCTACTGAATCCGGAATGCCATCGTTATCGGCATCCGTATCTCGGAAGTCCGGCGTACCGTCACTGTCGGTATCTGGACCGCCTGTTGAATCACCTTCTATACTGTCTGGAATACCGTCGTTGTCACTGTCGGTATCGCGGAAGTCTGGGGTGCCATCACTGTCCGTATCTGGGCCGCCTGTGGAGTCGCCTTCTAGACTATCTGGAATACCGTCATTGTCTGCATCCGTATCCAGGAAGTCCGGGGTACCATCACTATCCGTATCTGGACCGCCCGTGGAATCTCCTTCTATTGAGTCCGGAATACCATCATTGTCTGCATCCGTATCCTGGAAGTCTGGCGTACCGTCACTGTCGGTATCTGGACCACCGGTTGAGTCGCCCTCGATACTGTCTGGGATGCCATCGTTATCACTGTCGGTATCGCGGAAGTCTGGCGTGCCATCACTGTCTGTATCTGGACCGCCCGTAGAATCACCTTCGATACTGTCTGGTATGCCATCGTTGTCACTGTCGGTATCGCGGTAGTCTGGCGTGCCATCACTGTCTGTATCGGGACCACCAGTGCTATCTCCCTCTAACGAATCGGGGATACCATCATTGTCTGCATCCGTATCCAGGAAGTCCGGCGTACCATCACTGTCTGTATCTGGGCCTCCTGTGCTATTACCTTCCACTGAATCCGGGATACCATCATTATCACTGTCCGTATCACGGAAGTCTGGCGTGCCGTCACTATCACTATCCGGGCTACCCGTTGAATCGCCTTCTACTGAATCCGGGATACCGTCATTGTCGCTATCCGTATCGCGGAAGTCCGGGGTGCCATCACTATCCGTATCCGGACCGCCCGTGGAGTCGCCTTCTAGACTATCTGGAATACCGTCATTGTCTGCGTCCGTATCCAGGAAGTCTGGCGTACCATCACTGTCTGTATCTGGACCACCAGTGCTATCTCCCTCTATGGAATCAGGGATACCATCATTGTCGGCATCCGTATCCTGGAAGTCTGGCGTGCCATCACTATCCGTATCCGGACCACCGGTTGAGTCGCCTTCGATACTGTCTGGAATACCATCATTATCACTGTCTGTATCGCGGAAGTCTGGCGTACCGTCACTATCACTATCCGGGCTACCCGTTGAATCGCCTTCTACTGAATCCGGGATACCGTCATTGTCACTGTCGGTATCTCGGAAGTCTGGCGTGCCATCACTATCTGTATCTGGGCCACCAGTGCTATCTCCCTCTAACGAATCAGGGATACCATCATTGTCTGCATCCGTATCCAGGAAGTCCGGCGTACCATCACTGTCTGTATCTGGGCCTCCTGTGGAATCCCCTTCTACTGAATCCGGGATACCATCATTATCACTGTCCGTATCACGGAAGTCTGGCGTGCCGTCACTATCACTATCCGGGCTACCCGTTGAATCGCCTTCTACCGAGTCCGGGATACCGTCATTGTCGCTATCCGTATCGCGGAAGTCCGGGGTGCCATCACTATCCGTATCCGGACCGCCCGTGGAGTCGCTTTCTAGACTATCTGGAATACCGTCATTGTCTGCGTCCGTATCCAGGAAGTCTGGCGTACCATCACTGTCTGTATCTGGACCACCAGTGCTATCTCCCTCTAAGGAATCAGGGATACCATCATTGTCTGCGTCCGTATCCAGGAAGTCCGGCGACCCATCGCTATCGGTATCCGGACCACCGGTTGAGTCGCCTTCGATACTGTCTGGAATACCATCATTATCACTGTCTGTATCGCGGAAGTCTGGCGTACCGTCACTATCACTATCCGGGCTACCCGTTGAATCGCCTTCTACTGAATCCGGGATACCGTCATTGTCACTGTCGGTATCTCGGAAGTCTGGCGTGCCATCACTATCTGTATCTGGGCCACCAGTGCTATCTCCCTCTAACGAATCAGGGATACCATCATTGTCTGCATCCGTATCCAGGAAGTCCGGCGTACCATCACTGTCTGAATCCGGGCCTCCTGTGCTATTACCTTCCACTGAATCCGGGATACCATCATTATCACTGTCCGTATCACGGAAGTCTGGCGTGCCGTCACTATCACTATCCGGGCTACCCGTTGAATCGCCTTCTACTGAATCCGGGATACCGTCATTGTCGCTATCCGTATCGCGGAAGTCCGGGGTGCCATCACTATCCGTATCCGGACCGCCCGTGGAGTCGCCTTCTAGACTATCTGGAATACCGTCATTGTCTGCATCCGTATCCAAGAAGTCCGGGGTGCCATCACTATCCGTATCTGGACCGCCCGTGGAATCTCCTTCTATTGAGTCCGGAATACCATCATTGTCTGCATCCGTATCCTGGAAGTCTGGCGTGCCATCACTATCCGTATCCGGACCACCGGTTGAGTCGCCTTCGATACTGTCTGGAATACCATCATTGTCACTGTCAGTATCGCGGAAGTCTGGCGTACCGTCACTATCACTATCCGGGCTACCCGTTGAATCGCCTTCTACTGAATCCGGGATACCGTCATTGTCACTGTCGGTATCTCGGAAGTCTGGCGTGCCATCACTATCTGTATCTGGGCCACCAGTGCTATCTCCCTCTAACGAATCAGGGATACCATCATTGTCTGCATCCGTATCCAGGAAGTCCGGCGTACCATCACTGTCTGAATCCGGGCCTCCTGTGGAATCCCCTTCTACTGAATCCGGGATACCATCATTATCACTGTCCGTATCACGGAAGTCTGGCGTGCCGTCACTATCACTATCCGGGCTACCCGTTGAATCGCCTTCTACTGAATCCGGGATACCGTCATTGTCGCTATCCGTATCGCGGAAGTCCGGGGTGCCATCACTATCCGTATCCGGACCGCCCGTGGAGTCGCCTTCTAGACTATCTGGAATACCGTCATTGTCTGCGTCCGTATCCAGGAAGTCTGGCGTACCATCACTATCTGAATCCGGGCCACCCGTGCTATTGCCTTCTACTGAATCCGGAATGCCATCATTATCTGCATCCGTATCCAGGAAGTCCGGGGTACCATCACTATCCGTATCCGGACCGCCCGTTGAGTCACCCTCTACAGAATCGGGAATGCCATCGTTATCACTGTCCGTGTCACGGAAGTCTGGGGTTCCGTCACTGTCTGTATCCGGGCCGCCCGTAGAATCACCTTCGATACTGTCTGGAATGCCATCGTTGTCACTGTCGGTATCGCGAAAGTCCGGCGTGCCATCACTATCTGTATCTGGACCGCCCGTTGAGTCACCTTCTAAGCTGTCTGGGATACCGTCGTTGTCAGCATCCGTATCCAGGAAGTCCGGGGTACCATCACTGTCTGAATCCGGGCCTCCTGTGGAATCCCCTTCTACTGAATCCGGGATACCATCATTATCGGCATCGGTATCTCGGAAGTCAGGCGTACCGTCACTGTCGGTATCTGGACCGCCTGTTGAATCACCTTCTATACTGTCTGGAATACCGTCGTTGTCACTGTCGGTATCGCGGAAGTCTGGTGTCCCATCACTGTCCGTATCTGGGCCGCCTGTGGAGTCGCCTTCTAGACTATCTGGAATACCGTCATTGTCTGCATCCGTATCCAGGAAGTCCGGGGTACCATCACTATCGGTATCTGGACCGCCTGTAGAATCTCCTTCTATTGAGTCCGGAATACCATCATTGTCGGCATCCGTATCCTGGAAGTCTGGCGTACCGTCACTGTCGGTATCTGGACCACCCGTTGAGTCGCCTTCTACCGAATCCGGGATACCGTCATTGTCACTATCCGTATCGCGGAAATCCGGCGTGCCATCACTGTCTGTATCTGGACCGCCCGTAGAATCACCTTCGATACTGTCTGGTATGCCATCGTTGTCACTGTCGGTATCTCGGTAGTCTGGCGTGCCATCACTGTCTGTATCGGGACCACCAGTGCTATCTCCCTCTAACGAATCGGGGATACCATCATTGTCTGCATCCGTATCCAGGAAGTCCGGCGTACCATCACTGTCTGAATCCGGGCCGCCCGTGCTATTACCTTCTACTGAATCCGGAATGCCATCGTTATCGGCATCGGTATCTCGGAAGTCCGGCGTACCGTCACTGTCGGTATCTGGACCGCCTGTTGAATCACCTTCTATACTGTCTGGAATACCGTCGTTGTCACTGTCGGTATCGCGGAAGTCTGGTGTACCATCACTGTCCGTATCTGGGCCGCCTGTGGAGTCGCCTTCTAGACTATCTGGAATACCGTCATTGTCTGCATCCGTATCCAAGAAGTCCGGGGTACCATCACTATCCGTATCTGGACCGCCTGTAGAATCTCCTTCTATTGAGTCCGGAATACCATCATTGTCTGCATCCGTATCCTGGAAGTCTGGCGTACCGTCACTGTCGGTATCTGGACCACCGGTTGAGTCGCCCTCGATACTGTCTGGGATGCCATCGTTATCACTGTCGGTATCGCGGAAATCCGGCGTGCCATCACTGTCTGTATCTGGACCGCCAGTGCTATCTCCCTCTAACGAATCAGGGATACCATCATTGTCTGCATCCGTATCCAGGAAGTCCGGCGTACCATCACTATCTGAATCCGGGCCGCCTGTGGAATCCCCTTCTACTGAATCCGGGATACCATCATTATCGCTATCCGTATCGCGGAAGTCCGGCGTGCCATCACTATCACTATCCGGACTACCCGTTGAATCGCCTTCTACTGAATCCGGGATGCCATCATTATCACTATCCGTATCGCGGAAGTCCGGTGTCCCATCACTGTCCGTATCCGGGCCGCCCGTGGAGTCACCTTCTAGACTATCTGGGATACCGTCATTGTCTGCGTCCGTATCCAGAAAGTCTGGGGTACCGTCACTATCTGAATCCGGGCCGCCCGTACTGTCACCTTCTACTGAATCCGGGATACCATCATTGTCTGCGTCCGTGTCCAGGAAGTCTGGCGACCCATCGCTATCGGTATCCGGACCACCGGTTGAGTCGCCTTCGATACTGTCTGGGATACCGTCATTATCACTATCCGTATCGCGGAAATCCGGCGTGCCATCACTATCACTATCCGGACTACCTGTGCTGTCGCCCTCTAAGGAGTCTGGGATGCCATCATTGTCCGCATCCGTATCACGGAAGTCCGGCGTGCCATCACTGTCTGTATCGGGACCACCAGTGCTATCTCCCTCTAAAGAATCAGGGATACCATCGTTATCTGAATCAGTATCTTTATAGTCAGGGGTTCCATCGCTATCTGTATCCTCTATACCTTCCGTGCTATCAGGGATACCATCGTTGTCTCCATCGGTATCACGAAAATCCGGTGTCCCGTCACTGTCGCTATCGGGACCTCCGGTGGAATCTCCTTCAACGCTATCTGGAATACCATCATTGTCAGCGTCTGTATCTTGAAAGTCTGGTGTACCGTCGCTATCAGTATCCGGGCTACCGGTTGAATTACCCTCTACTGAGTCAGGAATTCCATCGTTATCTGCGTCTGTATCTTGAAAGTCTGGCGTGCCATCGCTATCACTATCCGGACCACCGGTCGAATCACCTTCGACCGAATCGGGAATTCCATCATTATCGGCATCGGTATTCCTGTAGTCAGGCGATCCATCGCTATCGGTGTCGGGACCACCAGTCGAATCACCTTCAACCGAGTCAGGAATTCCATCATTATCTGCATCCGTATCCTGGAAATCTGGCGACCCATCGCTATCCCCATCAGGACCGCCTGTTGAGTCGCCTTCCACAGAATCAGGAATACCATCATTGTCAGAATCAGTATCACGATAGTCCAAATCCCCCCCGGCATTAACATCGTTATCGGTATCATCATAAACACCAATTGGATTGTTGACCCCATTACTTGCATCCCAGGGATTAGTCGTATTGTCTATGCCATCATAGAGATCAACTAAGCCATCGCTATCTACATCGCCAAATCCAACTCCTGGTTCAACAACATTGCTCTCTACACTATCTGGAATTCCATCATTGTCGGCATCATCGTCTAAATAATCCGCAGTGCCATCACTATCCGTATCTTCGGGTGTAACAAATCCCGGTGAGCCAGCACCAAATGTCCCATCGTCATCATCGAATGCCGACAATATACCATCACTATCTGCATCTGCTGTACCGACACTTGGATCTTCAAAAACTAATGTTGGGTCCGCTTCGACAGTATCGACAATTCCGTCGTTATCAGAGTCAATATCACGGAAGTCTTCTATACCATCACCATCAGTGTCCACTGGCGGTGTACCCGTATCGGCGCCATTAGTGGCCTCTACAGCATCCGCCAGTCCATCTGAATCAACATCCGCAAACTGGGCACCATCAATTACACCATTTCCATCCGGGTCCAACGCCGTTACATCGGCACCGCTCTCCACAAGATCACTGATCCCATCATTATCTGAATCCAGATCGAGATAATCCGCAATACCATCTCCATCCGTATCCGGCGCAGAATCTGCCTCGATAATAAATTCAATGCCATCAAGAAAACTGCTCGACGGATTCGAAGGGTGGTTATCCATTAACAGTCGAAAACCCGATATTGCTCCCTCTATTTGAACAGTCCCCGCTGATGTGCCATCGGGGCCATCCGTAGACTCACTCGGATTCACTCCCACCGTTCCTACACTACCATCGAAGGCAGTCGTCGATGTGGTTGAAAAATCCGTTGTGCCATCGAGTTCTGTCCAGGTCAATGTGCTACCGCCACCAGTATCCTGAAGAGTAATCAGGGTTGTGTTGTGTACATTAAAACCACCGCGCCCCCCACCTTCGATTCCTGTGCCGCCAATTCTGTCCACATGAAGAGTTGGGTTGGTAACAGGTTCGGAAAAAGTAAATGTGATCGTATCCGCTGTACTAAAATCAGTTACTGACTGTAGGCTAGTATCCCCTGCAACGCTTCCTGGTTGCCAAAAGGTTGTTCCTGCTGGATTGAACGCGCCATTTGAAAAGCCGGTTGGATCGGTACTCGACAATGTAGCGGTAATAGTGATACCGTTACTTAAAGTAGTGGTTGCTGAGAATCCTCCCGCGGCTATAGTCCAGGTCCCAGATTGGGCCGGATCCCAACCTTCATCTATGTCAGAAATTCCATCATTATCGGAATCCAAATCCACAGAACCAACAATACTATCTCCATCCTGGTCAGGCAATGCTAATACACCATTGAATGCTAGTGCATTGGTTGCATTCAACACCGTCGCAACATCTATATCACCTGATTCAAACTCCAGGTCCCAATCTCCACCTTGGGCTTCATTTGCTGTAATATCGTCTGAAGCGGCGATATCTGCCATCGTCAGTTTAGCAAACTCGTTTAAAAACTCCTCGCCTTCACCATTAGAACCGACATTACAACCATATAACAAAATATCTCCATTCTCACCAAGTGCGTCACCCCATTGGGCGATCACATTGGAATACGTCACCAAACTACCAGTGTCAAGAGTCTCGTTGCCCAACCGTACTTGCCCTGTTGATCCGTGAGATATGACGTGGACACCTGCCAGCTCGTTGAATTCCGCCAATGTTTCCGTAATTTGCAGTATTGCACTACTTTGCTGATCAAGTAATACAATCCGAGTTCCATTAACTGTATAGGACGTTGAAGTATTAGTGGAATCTACTGCTAGCTCATCTGTTCCCACCGTTGAAACTTGCCCCATATTATCCGTAACTTGACTGCTATCACCATAGACATAATCTCCTAATAAGCCGTCAATACTTTCTGTCGATGCACTAGGGGAAGCATCTAGCGTTTGCACAGACCCTCCATAGAGATCATCAAGGACGCCGGATAGTAAATCTTCATAACCATCCACCGCAGTGTCGATAAAGATGACTTCTGAAATCGGGGTATCACTATCACTATTACCATCAAATGGAGTAACTTCATCCGTATCGGTGATCGTAGTCGCAAGCTCAGGAGTTTCTTCTAGTTCTTCCTCAACACCAACAACGGCCCCCGCTGGCTGAGAAACCAGTGTACTCGCAGGCGTGATAGATACTGCACTTTCCGGTGCAATGATTGCATTCGTATTCGTAGTTTCTTCAATTTCCGACTCGTCGACATCCTCCTGAGTAACAATATTTATCAACCCGGAATCTATTGCAGCATCTTCCTCAACTCTCTCATCAATGTCCACCGAATTACTGTTACTAACTTCCTGCTCTGCTGCAGATACATTGTCATCAATAACAGTATAATCGGTTGAAGTACTTGTTGAACCTGAGTCTGTGTTAGTTGTGGCTGTGTCAGTAGCTGGATTAGGTTGCGATGTTGAACCTGAGTCTGTGTTAGTTGTGGCTGTGTCAGTAGCTGGATTAGGTTGCGATGGATCGTCTACCAAATTGTTTTCTTCATCAGCGGTAGCCGGTGCTTCTTGGCTGGGCTGAACGTCGGGCTTCGACTCGGTCGACGATACAGATGCTGGTTCGGCTGTAGGAGACGAAGACTGTGTAGCGGATGGTGATGGAATTGGGAGTTGCTCTTCGAGACCAATCGCTGCTTCATCGATTAGCTCCTCCGTGACAACAGCTGCGGCGCCATCAAACATTTGGCGTTTTTCCAGAGTCAGCAAGAGATTTGGTCTATAAAAACCATGTCGATATCTCTTATAGATACTACCGACTGACTTATCTAACCTTTTTTTAATAAGGCGACTTTCCTTCTTCGACACTATTTTCAAACCCCCGATCTTCGGAACAAATATTGTTCAATCATAGCTAACAAAAGCGAACCCCACATTACCTCTTGAGTAACCATTAACACCGAGCAAAGCTCTGTACAGAATTTGTTTAATGCCTCAAGCGATACCAATATGGGCTAAGCTTATTATAGTTTTTATACCCACATATGGTTCGACAATCTGGTCAGAATCTCGATGCCAACGCTACGCTCAGTCAGCTATTCACAATGAAAGCCCACTATATCCGTATCCATTTTGTAAATCAATAGAGCTAACTCATTAATTTTACTAATTTCTACGCTCACGTTAATTATCAGTATAGGGCCAGCGATGCGTTGAAAGTATTTCCGCCCTATATTTGATCAATCGCAATACATTTAGGTTGTATTACCCATCGAGTTTGATTACAGTAACAGTGCTGGAAAAGGATTTTAGGAGCAATGTTTGGGGGTATTTTAAATCTGCGCGTCCTAATCTTACAGCGTATTAATTGACGAAATTTGCATTGCAAAACCTATGTAAATTCATCGGAAACTATTTGATTAGAATTAAATTGGGGGAAGTGGATACGATCTACTTTAAGGGAAATAACGCAATGATTGGGAGCATAATTATGATCCCAAACGTTGCCGCATTCCAGTTCCCCTGGGAAAGCCCGAGCATTCGCTTTTTACCATGCTGCGACCATAGCTTGGCTAAATCCATTGCTTTCTCATTAGGAAAATACACAAATTTTCTTTTTCGTAAATTTCATTCTCCCACAAGAAATGAAAGCGGGGCTCGTTTTCACGAGCCCCGCTTGACCTCAACCTATTTCACCCGACAATTCTGCCCCAGATTCCTAAGGTTGGTGCCAGACAGAATCAAGAGAGACTTGTCGAATGTTTATCACAAGCGAGGCCGCTATGAAGTCTATCATTCTAGAAACATTAAGAAAATGCTGTAACCAGTTTATATCAAGGGATTCGAGGAGAAAAAAACCGAAGCGCCAAGACTTCGATATTCGCGCTTGCATCAGACCATATTACCTGGTCGTCCTAATATCGTTCGCCATTCCCCAGGTTGCATTTTCGCAAAATCTGTCAAATGAGCAAATCTTGGCATCCCTATCAAGCACACAAACTGTGGTCGCCAGAGTATATTTCGCCGATATTTATACTGCCCAGCAAATAAGTAAGACATTCGAGCCCAAAGAATCTAATTATGAGGCTGGTTACTTAGTACTTCAGGAACAAAAATCTGAAATAGAAAGGTTAATATCCAGTAGCGATTCGCTAAACATCCAGATTGTTATTGATGAGGCCGCGACTAACGCCGAGCACCAAAAAACACTAAATTTATCTGTTCCGAAATCGGCTTCAGAATCGCAACCAAAGATCCGAAGCAGCGATAATCAGGCAACTCTTCAACAATCGTCTGCCCTGACCTTCGTTGGCATCCCTGGATTTTCCTGTTACCGAACTGTTGAAGAAACATTTGCGACAGCCGCAGACATTGTGGCCAACAATCCCAACCTTGCGACCTGGACGGACGTTGGAGACAGTTGGGAAAAGGTCAACGGGTTTGGTGGACACGACTTGAATGTTTTGCAATTAACAAACTTGTCTAATACTGACCCGAAACCAACAATATTCATCACCAGTTCGATCCATGCACGGGAGTATACGCCCGCAGAACTTATGACAAGATTTGCTGAGCATTTGGTCGCAAATTACGCAATAGACGCTGATATTACTTGGATACTAGATCACACCGATGTCCGCTTACTTTTGCAGGCCAATCCAGACGGGAGAAAACATGCTGAAACAGGGCTAAGTTGGCGCAAAAATACTAACCAAAATTACTGCGGCGCAACGAGCACTGTTCGCGGGGCAGACCTCAATCGAAACTTTTCGTTTGAGTGGAACTGTTGCGGTGGCTCCAGTAACGATCAGTGTAGCTTGACTTATCACGGTGCTTTTGCTGCCTCGGAACCCGAAGCACAAACAGTTATTAATCAACTCTCTACAATATTTCCAGACAGCCGCGGTCCAAATGCAAATGATGCGGCACCGCTAACTACCAGTGGGATGTATCTGGATATTCATAGTTCTGGAAGACTCATGCTTTGGCCATGGGGTTCAACTTCGACACCTACGGCTAATGGAACCCAACTGCAAACACTTGGCAGAAAAATGGCGTTCTTTAATGGACATGCTCCGCAGCAAGCAATTGGTTTGTACCCCACAGATGGTACTACAACAGCCTATTCATACGGAGACCTTGGCCTAGCTTCTTATACCTATGAACTAGGCACTCAATTTTTTGAGTCTTGCAGTTATTTTGAGAACACGTTGGTTCCTGACAACTTTCCAGCACTAATGTATGCACTAAAAAGTGTCAGAGCGCCGTACATGTTGCCAGCGGGACCCGAAGGATACGGAATAGATCTTTCTCCCATGGGACAAACAGGAGTGCCAGCTGGAACGAATGTTGAATTAATCGTGACATTCGACGATACCCGATACAATAACAGTAACGGCACCGAATCGAGCCAGGCAATCGCCGCTGTAGAATATTATCTTGACGTACCACCTTGGGATTCTGGAGCGAGCGGTGCAGTAGTTGCGATGTCTCCACAAGACGGCAACTTTAATAGCAATATTGAAATTGCAGTAGCGACCGTTGATACCACCCTTTTGACAGAGGGTAGACACACGATTTTTTCGAGAGCCCAGGACACCGCGGGGAACTGGGGTGTCGTCACCGCAATTTTTCTTGATATCGACAATAGCGCAGTGTTGCCGACCACAATTTTTGAAGATGACTTCGAATCGGATCAAGGTTGGATACCAAACCCATCTTTGACAGATACCGCGACGACAGGTCATTGGGTTCGAGCTAATCCTGAAGAAACAAACTCCAGTGGAATCCAGCAATTAGGAACGACAGTAGGTGGGAGTTTCGATTTGGTAACAGGCCCACTAGCAGGAACCAGCGTTGGCACTCACGATATAGACAATGGATTAACTTCGATCCGGTCACCCGATATCGTTCTCGAGATGAATGCAACTAATATTTCTTTATCTTTTTATTCGTACCTGGCACATCTAAACAATGCAACTGTTGACGATCTGTTAAGAGTTTCTGTCGTCGGGACTATTAGTGGATCGGTACAGGTCCTGGAGGAATTAGGAGACGCGAATCAAGACAATGCCATTTGGGAACAATCTACGGTATCGTTAGATGCTTTCGCAGGGGAAACTGTTTATGTGCTTATTGAAGCCGCCGATGGAGGAGGCGGAAGCCTTGTCGAGGCCGGCGTTGACAACGTAATAATAACGGCAGAAATTCCTCAGAGTAGCAATGTAGCCCCCGTCGTAAGTGCGGGGCTTCCTCAGGTCATTAATTTTCCAGCGCCCGCGGCATTGAATGGTACTGCAACGGATGATGGTATACCCAACCCTCCCGCATTGTTGACTACTACGTGGAGTGTTGTATCGGGACCCGGCAGCGTAAGTTTTGCCGACGCAAACACGTTAAGCACCAGCGCAACTTTTACGTTGCCCGGCGTTTATACATTGCGGTTAACCGCTGACGATACCGATCTCAATAGTTCCGATGACGTGGTTATTGGAGTTAACGCAGAACCAACAGTCAGTGCGGGCGCAGACCAGAGTATTACCCTGCCTTCGTCTGCATCACTTGACGGCACTGTCAGTGACGATGGCTTGCCGAATCCACCAGGATCAGTGACCTCTACCTGGAGTCAGGTAAGTGGGCCCGGTACTGTCACATTCGGCAATGCTAATGCGGTCGATACCACCGCCAGCTTTTCAGCTGACGGCGTCTATGTGTTACGCCTCACGGCAGATGATGGTTCGCTCAACAGTAGTGATGATGTTCAGGTCACTGTCGATCCAGCACCGCCTGTTAATCTTGCACCAACAGTCAGTGCGGGCGCGGACCAGAGTATTACCCTGCCTTCGTCTGCATCACTTGACGGCACTGTCAGTGACGATGGCTTGCCGAATCCACCCGGATCAGTGACCTCTACCTGGAGTCAGGTAAGTGGGCCCGGTACTGTCACATTCGGCAATGCTAATGCGGTCGATACCACCGCCAGCTTTTCGGCTGATGGCGTCTATGTATTACGCCTCACGGCAGATGATGGTTCGCTCAACAGTAGTGATGATATTCAGGTCACTGTCGATCCAGCACCGCCTGTTAACGTTGCACCAACAGTCAGTGCGGGCGCAGACCAGGGTATTACCCTGCCTTCGTCTGCATCACTTGATGGCACTGTCAGTGACGATGGCTTGCCGAATCCACCAGGATCAGTGACCTCTACCTGGAGTCAGGTAAGTGGGCCCGGTACTGTCACATTCGGCAATGCTAATGCGGTCGATACCACCGCCAGCTTTTCAGCTGACGGCGTCTATGTGTTACGCCTCACGGCAGATGATGGTTCGCTTAACAGTAGTGATGATGTTCAGGTCACTGTCGATCCAGCACCGCCTGTTAATCTTGCACCAACAGTCAGTGCGGGCGCGGACCAGAGTATTACCCTGCCTTCGTCTGCATCACTTGACGGCACTGTCAGTGACGATGGCTTGCCGAATCCACCCGGATCAGTGACCTCTACCTGGAGTCAGGTAAGTGGGCCCGGTACTGTCACATTCGGCAATGCTAATGCGGTCGATACCACCGCCAGCTTTTCGGCTGATGGCGTCTATGTATTACGCCTCACGGCAGATGATGGTTCGCTCAACAGTAGTGATGATATTCAGGTCACTGTCGATCCAGCACCGCCTGTTAACGTTGCACCAACAGTCAGTGCGGGCGCAGACCAGGGTATTACCCTGCCTTCGTCTGCATCACTTGATGGCACTGTCAGTGACGATGGCTTGCCGAATCCACCAGGATCAGTGACCTCTACCTGGAGTCAGGTAAGTGGGCCCGGTACTGTCACATTCGGCAATGCTAATGCGGTCGATACCACCGCCAGCTTTTCAGCTGACGGCGTCTATGTGTTACGCCTCACGGCAGATGATGGTTCGCTTAACAGTAGTGATGATGTTCAGGTCACTGTCGATCCAGCACCGCCTGTTAACGTTGCACCAACAGTCAGTGCGGGCGCAGACCAGGGTATTACCCTACCTTCGTCTGCATCACTTGATGGCACTGTCAGTGACGATGGCTTGCCGAATCCACCCGGATCAGTGACCTCTACCTGGAGTCAGGTAAGCGGTCCTGGTACCGTGATATTTGGAAATGTAAATGCGGTCGATACTAATGCCGTATTTTCTGTGGCTGGAATTTACATACTTCGACTCACTGCTAATGATGGCCAGCTACTAACATCAGACGATGTTGAAATATTAGTAAATCCTGCAGTGGGAACATGTCCGGTGGGTTCCATTGATTTCTCGCAATACACGCTTGAAAGCTACTCTAATCAGGATAGCTCAGGGGGCGCTACTGCGTCACCAGACGGCACCCAGGTTATGCTTTCTGGAAACGCCTGGAAGCGTTCTCAGCAGAGCTATACGTTGACACCAAACACTCAAATTGAGTTTGAGTTTGCCAGTACAAGGCAAGGAGAAATTCATGCAATCGGATTCGACGATGACCAAACGCTAAACAATGACCCTCGCCACTTTAGATTTTGGGGAAATCAAAATTGGAATGGAGGTGGCGCGATTAACTATTCACCAAAGTACACAGGGAATGGAGACTTTCAAAGTTTTGCCATACCGGTGGGTAGTTTTTACAACGGAGCCGAGTATCGATTAGTACTTACTAACGACAAAGATAACGGTACGGCAAACAATGAAAGCATCTACCGCTGCGTGAGAATAGTGGAATATCAGGCTCCTTCGTGTGAAATCGAGGAGAGTTTTGAAAGCGGAATGGGGGGATGGACAAACAGCCCATCAAGCACCTGCAGTACTGGATCGTTCATCGTCGGCACACCAACTGAAATTTCAAATGGTGGTGTAATTACGCAACCGGGCGGTGATCGAACGACAGGAGCAGGAGGCGCACTATACTCTGCTGCAAATACTAGCGCCGGTAGCAACGATATCGATGCAGGAGAATGCGTGGTCGAATCCCCTGTTTATAACGTCACCGCCAATTCAGAAATGTCTGTCTGGTACTTTCATGGACAACGAGACTCAGGAGATGATCCCAATGGGGACTATTTTAAGCTCGAAGTGTCAGAAAACGGCGGCGGAGTATGGGCGCCATTGATTCAATTAGGTGACCAGACAATCTCTGCAACTTGGACCCTGGCCACGATTGGTGTTTCAGCAGGTGCGAGCGTTAAACTCAGATTGTCGGCGTCAGATGGTTCCAGTGCAGGAGATTTAATTGAAGCTGGATTGGATGATTTAAGAATCTGTCAAAGCCCATAAATCGTAATCAACCTAAGTGTTAACTCCGACTGAACAGTTTCATATCGATGTTCAGTTGGAGCTTGACGACCATAGATCGTTCTAAGCGTGTAGCAATCGTAAAACTATAGCAACAGGAATTGGTTTGATAGTTTTGGTCATCAATTTACATAAGGAGAGCCGGTATTCAGCGAATACCGCAGATCACCTACCGCGTCGCAATAGACATTGACAACATTCAATATCGGTGAATTGAGTTAAATTGCGTTTGCCAGTCGTATCAGATTGGCATCAAATCTTTTTATCGGACCAGAGATAAATATGAATCACCTGGATTATCAGGGTCAATGTCTTCAGCAAGTGATTTTGTTCGCATCGCGCCAGCTGACCTGGATATTTCATACACGATTGTTTGAAGTCAGATTTTCAAACAAAAATCAGTACACCAGCCGTTGAAGCTCAAATGGATTTGATGCTGGGTTGAGGATTGAGTCAGTTGGAGAAGTTTAGACCTAATCTGATACAATTCTAAATCGACCGGAGCGTAGAGAAGCTTGAATTAGCGAGAGTTACTCGTTTAGATGTAACTACAACGTAAACTTCTAAACATATAGGTAACTCTCATGATTCATACTAATGAAAAAGTCATTAAACATAAAATCGGTCTGTTGGATTTGGCCGAAGAACTTGGAAACGTCTCGAAAACCTGCAAAATGATAGGCTTATTCCAGGATACATTTTATCGATATAAAGCAGCCTTTATATTTTATCTGATTCTACAGGATACAAAAAATCAGCTCGCGAACTAAACCTGAATAGGGAAATTTACGGTGCTTAGCCACCCACTGCAACCTCTGATTAAAAACTTTATTGCGCCAATTCAGTAAGCTACCAATCCCACTTAATTAAAAGAATAGGCTTTACTATCAATAATAATGGATGGGAGCTTTAGCAGGAAATTAACCCAAAAAATTCATCCGACCAATCTTTGGTCCGCATTAGCTGACTGGCTGTCAATTCCTCACGCAAGGATTGACGGATTTCATTCAGTTTCTCAGTATTCAATGAAAGCGAAATAGCGCTAGAAACATAGTCCTCGAGCCCTTCATATACCCATTCCAACTTTCCAGCCGAAGCCATAATGCTTTGAGAAAGCCGCGATGTATGATTCGAAGAGACACAGCACAGTACTGGACAGCCCATCCATATTGCATCAGATAGTCTGAAAAACTCCCCGAATGGAAAGGGGTTTAGTACGATGTCCATCTGTTGGTAACAGTCGAAACGGTCGGAGAAGTCCGACCCAACAGAATAGAAATCGACCTGATCACCTTTGATTCCGTGTTTACTGAATTGGTCCAGCAGGTGTTGTTGCGGAACATTCCCCAGAAAATGATTGCTCGCGATTAACAGTCTGGATTTATTTACCCTGGATAAAATCTCGCACCATGCCTGAAGTGATTCAGCATTAATCTTTATCAAGTTAGCGCAGACACCAAAGGTAATATACCCATTCTCGAGCGCTGGAAGAGGAACTAAGTCAGGCGAATGGGTGGGCGTATCGTAGGCAACCAATCCGTTATCCAGAAAGCAAAGTTTGTCCTGCAGACTAATGCTACCCGGTATTTTAGATTCAACTTTGACAGTCGGGTTCTGACAGATCGTGGTGTCCACCAAGCACTGATCCATTAGTACCATTTCAGCATCTGTATGGGTTATCGGCCAGCTCAATTGCTTAGGTGCCAATCGCTTTGTGTAATAACTCATAAAATTATTTGGTACCTGACCAGCGGTATCAAACAAAATATCTACCGGGTTAGCGTCAAGGTAATCATGCAAATCCCGAGCGACGGCGGATTTAAGGCACTCAACCCGATCAAATAAATGTTCAATCTGTTCGCCTTCCATTAAAACTTCATTGGTCAGCCCGACAAATTCCATCCGATCTGGATCGCGATAACGCATTAACATAGGCATTATGTAACGCAATACCGACAAACTGTATTTGCATACTAACCAGCATATTATTAGCTTACTACCGACTGATTTCAATGTAGTTTCTATTGGCAGCGCGCTACGCAGGATGGAAACTTCGATTGATTTCTCTTGCTCACTGATCGTAGGGTCGGCAAACATGCAATACAGGCGGCGTTGCAGCGGCAAGGTATAACCCTGACGCAATAAGCGTAATCGCATCGAAAGATCAACCGCTTTGTCTGCTATCCCAAAATCAACGTATATCTGACTAAGAAACTCGAGCGCTCGCTGGTGATCGGGTTCCAATGAAATTACCCGTTCAAAACACACTGCAGCGCGATCCAACTGCCCGGTACCCCGGTAGGCTAGACCCGCATTAAAGAAATACATCAATCGACTGCTATCCAACGCAATCGCATTGTTAAAGTATTTTATTGCCTTGGTAAAGTCTCTTTTTTCCAGCAGCAGGCAGGCGTAATTATTCTGCGCCGCCTGGGATTCCGGATTCGCTTCACATACTGTCTCGCCAATGGCCAGCACTTCTTCCTTGGCATCTAGTTTAAGCAGGCAGTCAAATCGGCCCAGCATGGCAAAGCCGTCCTCCTGATTTCGCTCAAGCAATTCATCCCATTCTTTGAGCGAACCTTCATAATCTTTTAAACCATGCTTTCGTCTGGCCCGGGCGATGGCTTGTTTGCGAGTTTTAAATAAATAATTAGGCTTCATCTTCCATGATAATCTTCTTTTCTTCCCGTTGTACTTTACACCAGGCAATCCATTGCTGACGAAGCAGGCGACCGATACTACGGGCAAAACGCGACTGATTGGTTAACGAACTGCCAGCAACAGTGTCGCGAAGGGTGTTTCGGTATTCGTCCAGCGCCTGATGGTTGTTGGCAAGATCGACCGCTTTATCAATATACTTTTTGGCACTACTCGCCGCCATTTCCTTCAGCCCGGCGTAACGCAAGATAGACTGCCCTACCCGACTGGCATGGGTATCGCCGCCAAGTGAAATCACCGGCACGTTCATCCACAGCGCTTCGAAAGTGGTTGTGGTGCCATTGTAGGGAAAACTGTCAAGCGCGATATCGACTTTACTATACAGGCGAAGATGCCCTTCCAGTTTTGTTTGAGAAGTCTTAAACGTTATTCTTTTTTTGTCGATTCCGTGTTTGGCAAACTGCTCAATAAAGTGATTACGCACCCACGGGTCTTTGAGTTCCCGCCGTTTGATAAACAATTTCGAATCGGGGACCCGGTGCAAAATTTCAGACCACATTTCTATACACTGGTCTGATATTTTAGCCAGGTTATTAAAACTGCCAAATGTGATAAATCTGTTTTCCTTGTAGGGTGGGATTAACGCAGGTTCAGGCGATCGTTCATTGGGTACGTAGCAGAGAAATCCCCCGTCAACCCTTAGCAATGTTTCGGTGTGATAGGGATCACTTTCTTCAGCTGGATCTGCATGTCTATCCGTTAGTCTGAAATCGATGCCAGTGGATCCTGTTGTCGCCGGATAACCCAACCAGGAGATTTGCACTGGCGCCGGACGCATATGAAACATATCCAATCGACCAGAGCCTGTGTGGCCGGCAAGATCAAACAATATATCGATCTGATCGTCTATAACCATCCGAGCCAGGGTCTGGGCGTCTTTACCGGCGGTATGATGAAACACGTCAACCTGTTGCTCAATGGCTCGGGTGATTTCATCTGGCCTGACAAAATCACTGTATGCGTAAACCTGGAATTTTTCTCTGTCCAGATTTTTAAACAGGGGCTCAACAAAAAAACTTACCGGATGTTTACAGAAATCCGGACTAACAAAACCGACACGCAGCCGTTTTTGCTCACCCAGATCGTTGAGATAAACCCCGACTCCTTTTTCGAAAGTATGGGTGAATTGTTTACCCCAGACCGTAGCATCACCATAAATTGTTGCCGGGTTTGACTCTGTCAGATAATTTCTCCAATAGAGTAACCTGGCGTAGAGCGGATGGGGTTTGGGCGCCAGCATCATGGCGCGTTGAAAATTGCGCAGGCCTTGTCGAACTCTCCCGGTCTTACACAAGATACTGCCCATTTTCTGGTACGCATAAGCGTATCTGGGATTAATTCTGGTGGCCAGCTCGAGACACCGGACTGCTTCACCGTGCCTATCTATAGTGTTATAGCCCACTGATAGATTCGCGAGAATCAGTGGTCTATTGGGGGTTAATTTGTTGGCTCGCTCAAGATGGGTCATCGCCTTATCAACGTCGCCGAGCTTAAGTGCTGTGTTTCCCAGCAGGAAATGGATATCCGCATCGTCAACGTGATGCTCCACATAAGACTCCGCCAGGGTTACGGCACGGTTTAGTTGATTGCCCTTTACCAGGCTGCGAATCAGCGTCGAGGCCTGCTCGGTATCTACCCCGGCGGCAACATGGCCGCGGGCATCAATAGTCTTAAGCGCAGCATCAAACCGCTTGCTTTCGATTAGTTCCTTGATTGTTTCGGTAGTCATTAGCCAGGGACGCCAATCAGATTGTTTCGGTAGTCATTAGCCAGGGACGCCAATCACAAATTTGTCATCTTGAATTATATTTCCAGGTCCGGATACCCCCCCGGAATGGTGGGCGCTAGTGTAACGTAAACCAAGGTTAAATAGCTAAGGGAACCTCTGCAAAAGTTTTGACCAATCCATTTAAGTCCAAAACGCTCTCTGACTGGGGTCAATTCATTGCCAATACAGCTCTACGGCGATAAGCAGCTAACTATAGTGGCAGGTAATTCGCCAATTACATCACTGGCTAGCAGAGATTCAGCTCCCAGCTTTTCGGCTCCTCGGTCCGCCGCTATGCTATGCCACCAGACCCCGGCGCAGGCTGCTTCCCAGGGTGATCGCCCTTTACCAAGCTGCGCACCAATTATCCCAGATAACACATCACCCATACCGGCGCTGGCCATACCAGGATTGCCCCGATCACAAACCAGAACCCGATTTCCGTCGCTGATGATGCTGCCAGCCCCTTTAAGGACGCAAACACCGCCGTAGCGCTGGCTGATTTTTCGTGCTGCACCGACCCGGTCCATTTGTATGTCGGCACTACTGCATTCAAGCAAAGCCGCAGCTTCCCCTGGATGAGGGGTCAAGACCTGGTCATCAAAGTAAATTTCCCGAATCGGCAACATCCTCAATCCACCTGCGTCGATTACTCTGGCTGCCGGATACCGCATCGCTTCATCAAAAAATTTTCTTCCCCAGGAATTGGTCGATGTCCCGGGGCCAATAATAATTGCCGAACAATTTTCAAGAACAGACTGGCCATCGCCAGGACCTTCATAGATCGCTGACATCAACTCCGCTTGAACCAGCGCGGGTAAATTAAGATGTGACTGGTGACTGAGTACTGTAACCATGCCGCAGCCAGTTCTGAGCGCTGCTCGCCCTGCTAACTGTACCGCTCCAATCATTCCGTAATCTCCCCCCGCTACAACGACATGACCAAATTGCCCTTTATGGGAATTTTTTCGACGTGGACCGACAACAGGCGCTTTTAATAAATGGGCAGCGGGTGGAACCTGCTGAAACACGTCGGCTTTAAGGTCGAGAGATTCAAACTGAACTTCGCCACAATAATCCACTCCGTCACCGGTATAAGATCCGATTTTTTTGCCAATAAAGGTAACCGTGGAATCGGCTTCGATCGCCGCGGTAAATACCCGACCAGAATCGCCCGAAACACCGGAGGGAAGGTCGAGCGCGACCACCGGAATATGGCAACAATTTACCGCTTCAATTAACCCACTTAACTGTCCGGTCGGCGCGCGATTTAAACCAGCCCCAAGCAGCCCATCAACGATCAAATCCGCGGTTTCCAAAACTTCCTGAAACGATTCGGTTACACTACCGCCCGCTTCCAGGTATTTATTTCGGGCAGTTATTGCATCCTTGGTTTTCGGCGACTCATTTTGAATCAGTGAAACCTTTATGCCGGCCTCCAGAAGCAATCGCGCGACCACGTATCCATCACCGCCATTGTTTCCTGGCCCGCACAATACAATTGCATGACGACGGTTTGGGTATCGATGGGCAATCCAATCAAAAGCGCATTGCCCCGCCCGTTCCATCAACACATACCCTGGTACCCCCATTTGTTCCATGGCAATCTGGTCGAGTTTTCCAGTCTGCGCGGTCAAATACAGCGCATTGTCGAGATCGAGATTTTCCATGGATTAATATTGTAGTTGTTTGGCATTAATATTTGGTGCCATTGGCGAATTAAATTAACCTGACTTAATTCCCATGTTAACTACCTCATTAACCTGGTTTTTCAAATTCTTAGACGCGATCGGTTAGTATATTGAAAACCATCAATTTACCGCCATATTGTCGCTATGAAAACACAGCAATCTATCGAGAAAAAACTCGATACACTGAACCCCGACTTTCTGGAGGTATTAAACGAAAGTCATCAACACAATGTTCCTCCAGGATCCGAATCTCACTTTCGGGTAACCGTAGTCTCGGAACAGTTTAACGGCAAGATGCTGGTCGCGCGACATCGCCTGGTTAATCAAATATTGGCAGATGAACTGGCCGGCTCGGTGCACGCTCTGGCGCTGCATACCAGGACTCCGGATGAATGGTTTGAAAGCGGCGGTTCGGTGGCAGAATCGGCGCCCTGTCTTGGCGGCTCCGCCAGCGAAAAAAAAGTTTGAAATAATCTTGAAATTTTATTCTCCTGCATCATATTAGTTAGGGCGGAACGGAGTCTCTGTGAGATCCGGACCGCATTTATTTAATCTTACTTAACTTAATATTGCTTCTTAGGAGAATATGCTATGACTACAATTGATTTATCCCCTCTTTACCGCAGCAGCGTTGGATTTGATCGTTTTGCTTCCATTCTGAACGCTACCCTTGGTGCTGAAAAACCCACCGCGGTCGGGTATCCACCCTACAACATTGAAGTTGTTGCGGACGATCGCTATGCGATCACCGTGGCGGTTGCCGGATTCGAACAGGATGAAATTGAAATCCAGGTTGAAAGCGGCGTCTTGACCGTTAGCGGCAAGCAAAAAAGTCAGGACAAGGAAAGCAAATTCCTACATCAGGGAATTGCTAACCGATCGTTTGAACGTAAATTCACACTGGCAGATTATATTGAGGTTGCCAGCGCAGAACTGCGCAACGGATTACTCAAATTGAGTCTGGTGAAAGAAGTTCCCGAGGCAATGAAACCTCGAACCATTGCGATCAACGGCTCCGACAATGTGCTGGAACACAAGAACGTTGACAAAGCAGCCTAGGACTGATGTTTAGGATTTAACATACTCGGCTATGTTAGCCATCTAAGGCAAGAGGGGCGGTGAATAATTCACCGCCCTTTTTTATTGCTGTATTAGGGTTGGCAGTTGTTATACACGCGATGCTAGATCAAGTCCTTTACCCGATAAATCGCTTCAACGTTGGACGCACCCAGATGCTCGGCCCGCTCGGGCGACCATCCCTGCATTAGATTGGGACTATCTACCGTATCCTTGAAAGGCATTTCCAACGTTAGCGCCAGCGCACCAAATGTTTCCGCAACATAATTGGTACACATTGCCATATTCGCTTTCCCCTGGGGGGCAACCGGATAGCCATGTTCAATCTGAAAATCTGGATTAATAATCATCAATTCTTGTTTGTACTTATTAAGCAGGGACTGACGCTGATCGGACCACGAGATGACACCTTCAGATGAGGCAATAAAGTTATAAGGCAAGCCCTCATCTCCGTGTACATCAAGACAAATATCGACGCCGGTTTCATGCATCATCTGACGGACCAAATAGACTTCGGGACTTTTTTCCAGGGACGGCTGGTACCACTCCCGATTTAAATTGGCTCCCGCCGCGTTGGTTCTTAGATGTCCCCTTCTGCTTCCATCTGGATTCATGTTCGGGACAATATAGAATACGATCTTCCCTAGCAATTCCCTCGACACCGGGTCGCTGGAATCCAGCAACCGACTAATAAACCCTTCCATCCACCATTCCGCCATGGTTTCGCCAGGATGCTGACGCGCAATAGACCAGCATATTTTGCTAGCGCTAGTCGGTTCACCAATACGAATCAAATCAAGGTCCTGACCGTCCAGGGTTGAACCCAAATTGATTAGGTGAGCGCGGGGAGAAGTTTGTGCAATGGAAACCAGACTGGCGTGCTTGTCCATGGAGTACGGCGCAAAGTAGGCGTAGTAGACCGAATCGTATCCAGGCTGATGCTGAATGCAAAGCTCGCCATCTTCATAGTAGGTATCCACCCGAAACCAGAATTCCCGGTCATAGGACGCGACCACTCGATAGCCTTCCCACCCTTTAGGGTAACTTGCTTCTCCCGCATTGATGATGCGGATCAGGCATTGCTTTTGGTTAGCCCCGGTCAGGCGAAAATAAAACCATTGAAAAAACCTTGCATTGGCATCCGCCACGATTTCCAGTCGAACGTTAGTCGGTTCATCGCAGTCGATTACCCGAATATTTCCCCCATCGAAGTTGCTCGAGATATTCATAGATTTATTTTATATCCAATATTTCTAGTGTAGTGTAGCGTTGCATTAACCACTGCATCTTATCATTAGCAGTTGCCAGGTTATGTGGGATTTGTATTCGATGTCTACCTGGTTTATGGGTAAAATCTCTCGGCTCATTTTGCCGCGACCTCGATTAACCATGACCGATGCAACCCATAACACTCCGAAAAGTCTTAACGCCAGCTACGCAGCGGCGGAGATGATCAATCAGCGTCGCGTGACCATCGAGGCGCTCAAAATTAAACCAGGCGACAAAGCGCTGGATATCGGCTGCGGTACCGGGTTTTTAACCCTTGAGGTTGCCCGCAAGACAGGTGGAACCGGGCAAGTCTGTGCTATCGATATTGAGCAACCCATGGTTGACGCCACCCTTGAGCGATGCGCGGAATTCGACCACGTAAGCGCGGCTATCGGAGATGTTTCAAAGCTTGACTTTAGCGACAATACGTTTGATCTAGTGACCTGCACCCAGGTGCTGTTATATGTCAAAGATGTGCCCCAGGCTCTAGCAGAAATGGCCAGGGTGATTCGACCTAGCGGGCAAATTGCAGTTCTGGATACCGACTGGCGTGGCGTCGTGTTGCACAGTAGTTATCCGGAGTTATCGGACAGAATTTACCGGGCCTGGGACCAGGTAGTGGCTAGTCCAAATTTGCCCACCCGACTGGGACCACTACTGGAATCGGCGGGGTTCAGTAATATTGCAGTTACACCAATACCGTTGCTAAATACAACGTTTGATCCAGGCAACTTTTCGGTGGGGTCCCTCGACTGGATGACCGGCAACGCCTACAAACAAGGTGCAATTACCAAACAGGAATCCCAATTATGGCGAGACGATTTAGCTAAGCTGGGAAAAAAAGGTCAGTACTTTTTTTGTGTTAACCGGTTTTTGTTTGTTGGCAAAAAATAGGCGCGGGCTTAGAAAGAAAGATAAGTTGCAAACTACACTAATTAATCTGTTTCCCCACCATCAATAAAATAATCACTAATTCCCACGGTGTTGAAACCGCCGTCTACATAGGTAATTTCCCCGGTTATGCCCGAAGCCAGATCGGAACAGAGAAACGCAGCGGTATTACCTACTTCGTCAATCGTTACCGCGCGCCCCAATGGTGCCACGTTCTCAAAATGTCCCAACATTTTTTTGAAGTTCTTGATGCCGGCCGCGGCCAGTGTTCTGATAGGTCCCGCCGAAATACCGTTTACCCGAATGCCTTTTCCACCCAACGACTGGGCCATGTAACGCACATTAGCTTCCAGACTCGCTTTGGCCAGCCCCATAACGTTATATCCTGGCATTGATCGAATTGAACCAATATAGGTTAGCGTCAACAACGCACCATTTCGTCCCTGCATCATCGGCGCCGCAGCTCTCCCCATGGCAGCGAAACTAAAAGAGCTAATTTCATGGGCAGTGTTAAAACCTTCTCTGGTGACCGCATCAAGGTACAGCCCCTCCAGTTCAGTACCTGGCGCGAAGGCAATGGAATGAATCAAAATATCCAGACCATCCCATTGTTTACCAAGATCGCTGAATAATTGTTCGATTTCGACATCACTGGATACGTCACAGGGTAAAACAATATCTGAACCTAATTGGGTTGCCAGTTTTTCGACCCTGGGTTTCATTTTTTCGTTGGGGTAGCTAAACGCCAATTCCGCGCCCTCGCGATGCATTGCCTGGGCAATACCCCAGGCAATTGAACGATTACTTGCGATACCTGCGATCAGCGCACGTTTGCCGGATAAAAATCCCATAAACTAACCTCGAATGTATGACCAATTTTTTATGAAAGGCTATTATACCGACCCTTGGATAAATAGGTAAATTTACCATTCCTATGCAGTCAATACCGATCCCAATTTTGTTCGACCCGGCACACGAACAAAAATGCCGTAACCTTGCAGACAAGCTTGGCAGCACGCTGGTAATGGGCAATGAATCAGTTCAAGAAACACAAATTGTTGAATCAGGTTTCCTGTGCTTTGATAAATTTGGTCGACTCGGGTTGGTTGAATCCCGCGCTAATACCAAACGCCCGGCTATCGCCAATTTCGATTTAAAAAGAACTAATCACGGAATCGATCCCTTGATTCGTGCTATCGGTTATAAAACAAAAAGGGTGATAGATTGCACCGCGGGCTACGGCGTAGATGCAGCTCATATCGCCTCCCTGGGAATTGATGTGCTGGCGATCGAACGACATCCCGCAGTTTATGCTTTGCTTGAAGATGCGGTTCTGCGTTGCCAGTCTCCATTGATACGCAAGCATTTGACCATAATATTCGGCGACTGTCGCAGTCACCTGGAGCAGTTGAAAGACCCCGTAGAAGTAATTTACCTTGATCCCATGTATCCACCCAAAAACGCGTCCGCAGCGCCTAAAAAATCGCTGCGAATACTGCAGCAGATTATTCAATTGCCCCAGACCGCCGCCGAAACAGTTGAATTATCCCGGCGCAAGGTATCCCGTCGGGTGGTAGTTAAAAGGCCCAATTATGCGACCCCGCTGGCGTCCGGGAAAAGCGGTCAAACCGGTAGCAAACTGGTACGATTTGATATATACCCACCTGCCAGATGAAACCAATATCCACCCGAACAGATAAGACCGCTGGTCTTTTTATCTGGCCATCATTAGATCGGCAACTGTCGAGCATAGTAATTGAGGGTCCCGAAGCAGCTCATGCAGTCAAATCCAGGCGGCTGGGAATCGGTGACCCGATTCAAATTACCGATGGAAACGGTTGGCTAGGCCAAGGCCGAATTGTTAATTTAGTTCATCGACCAGTTTCAATTGAGGTGTCAATTCATCAGGCCAGTCATCATTCAGCTGAGCCCGTCGAGCTAATTCTCGCCAGCGCGCTACCTAAAGGGGAGCGCCAGGGTATCTTGCTTGATATGGCAACCCAGTTGGGAATATCCGCGTTCTTACCATTGGAATGTGAATTCAGTACGGTTCGCTTTCAATCTAAAATGATCGAGCGCTGGCAACGAGTGATGCATAGCTCGAGCAAACAGTCCCGTAGGTTGTATCTGCCAACAATCTTGCAATCCGGGACGCCAGCTCAGCTTCTTGATCAAATGGTCGGGGATACGCTAATTGTGTACGGTGAGCAACACGGCGAGTCGATTTATCAAATTGCAAAAGGCATAATGCAACCTGTTGATCGCGTGGTTGTGATGATCGGCCCGGAAGGAGGATTTAGCGAGCCCGAACGGAAACTTTTGAAAAGACATCAACGAGCAAAGGCCCTGATTGCAGGAAAAAACATACTACGTACTGAAACTGCCGGCCCTGCGTTACTCTCTGCAGTAAACCAGGTTAACTGGCTCAATTTGGCAAGTGGACAATAACCGATGGGCGCTATTCGACGCCTACCAGAACTAACTAAAACCGTTCTCGCGAGAGAACCCAGCAAAAACAACAATTTGTATAAATAACCTAATATGCATCCACACAATCTGGTCTGGATAGACCTTGAAATGACCGGTTTATCGCCGGAAAATGACGTAATTATCGAAATTGCGACGATCATTACCGACGCCCAGCTGACCCAGATTGCGGAAGGTCCAGTTATCGCGGTCAAGCAGTCACTGCAACGATTGGCGGCCATGGATGAATGGAATACCCGAACCCATACTGAAAGTGGACTGGTTAACCGGGTAAAGGCGTCAAAACTGGATACCCGAGAGGCGGAAAAACAAACCCTTAAATTTATTCGCCAATATGTTCCGGGTAATCATTCTCCATTATGCGGCAACTCTATATGCCAGGATCGTCGTTTCCTCGCACGGTATATGCCTAACCTGGAGAAATATATGCATTACCGCAATCTTGACGTCAGCTCGATCAAGGAATTGATGGTCCGGTGGCGACCGGATTTGTTATCCGGATTTAAAAAACAGAATACCCATCGCGCCCTGGACGACATCCAGGAATCGATTGAGGAACTTAAGTACTATCGCAAAACCTTTATCAATGCGCCATTACCCCCGGGTCTATAAAACATGATTCAATACCTCCGCCTGGTCGCTACTGCCGTTTTTCTTTTGGGCAGCACCCAGCTCAATGCCGCCGCTGGTGTCGCTAGCGCCCACCCCCTTGCCACCGAAGCAGGTATTCGTATATTGCAACAAGGCGGCAATGCCTTTGACGCGGCAATTGCGATTACTGCGGCACTGGCTGTAGTAGAGCCAACTGGCTCTGGTCTTGGCGGCGGCGGATTCTGGCTTTTACACCAGGCCAAAACCAATACCAATATGATGCTGGATGGCCGAGAGCAGGCACCAATGGCAGCAACTCGGGATATGTATCTCGATTCCACTGGTGAGGTTGTCTCAGGGTTGTCGGTAGATGGTCCTCTGGCCGCGGGCATCCCGGGAGAACCCGCTGCAATAGCCTGGTTAGCGGATCATCGTGGGGTGTTACCACTTTCGATCAGTCTGGCGCCGGCCATTGAGTATGCCGAGCAAGGATTCGCTGTGGGCGAACACTATCAACGAATGATGGATTTTCGAAGAGACGTCATCGCTGGATTTCCTGCTGCCGGGGAGATATTTTTGGATCAGGGAAAAGTACCCCAACCAGGCTGGAAACTGGTGCAGAAGGACCTCGGGAAGACCCTAAGAGCAATTGCGACCCAGGGTCACGATGGTTTTTATCAGGGAGAAGTCGCCGGACTGCTTGTCGCAGGCAATCGCGGGGCTGGTGGCATCTGGTCCCTGGAGGATCTGGCAGGCTATCGGGTCAAATTGCGTCAGCCGGTTAATGCGGAATACCAGGGAATGAAACTGGTTTCGGCGGCGCTGCCTTCTTCCGGTGGGTTGGTAATGGCTATCATTCTGAATATTTTGTCAGGGTATTCTATGGACCAAATGGATGACGTTACGGCAACCCATACTATTGTTGAAGCCATGCGGCGAGCGTATCGAGATCGCGCCGAGTTTATGGGAGATGCTGATTTCATTGACGTGCCAGAGGACAAACTTCTGAGCCAGGAACATGGCAATGGATTGAGACAGTCCATTGATCTGAAGCTGGCAACTCCCAGTAGCGGCCTCGCACCGGTTTCCGGGACTCAGGGAAATGGCACTGATACCACCCACTTTTCTGTAGTTGATGCAGAGGGCAATCGGGTTGCAGCCACCTTATCTATCAATTACCCATTTGGATCAGGCTTTGTCTCCCCCGGGACCGGGGTGTTACAAAACGACGAAATGGATGATTTTTCTGCTAAACCCGGGGTCCCAAATGTATACGGACTGGTGGGAGCGGAAGCCAATGCCATCGAACCTGGAAAGCGCATGCTATCGAGTATGAGCCCAACATTTTTGGAGACCGACAATCGAATCGCGGTAATAGGAACGCCCGGGGGCAGCCGAATTATTTCAATGGTGTTATTAGGGGCTCTCGCCTTCCAGCAAGGCGCCGAAGCCGATGAGATCGTCGCCAAAGGCCGGATTCATCATCAATACCTCCCTGACAGAATTCAATACGAACCGGAAGCACTGACGCCGAGACAAATAGTGAAGCTATATGTTAAAGGACATCAACTTCACCCCAGAGGCCGCACCTGGGGAAACATGCATATTGTAATTGTCGACAAACAAAGTGGCGCTATTACCGCGGCATCTGATCCCAGAGGAGAAGGAATGGCTCGGGTTATCGATTAGGGCTCTTTCGTTCTCACCTACCCCACTACTCGTCATTCCGCCACGGCGGAATCCAGTGCTTTAATATGTGGCCGTAGGCCAACGACTGTTCTTGGCTTGTCGAACCCTATTTTTATTTGTCGACCTTCGGTCGGGTCTTCTTACTGGATCCCGGCTTCACCGGGATGACGGCATAGGGGGTGTGCCGTTTCTCAGACCTTAGTCTTTTCGCCCTAACCCACTACTCGTCATTCCGCCATGGCGGAATCCAGTGCTTTAATATGTGGCCGTAGGCCAACGACTGTTCTTGGCATGTCGAACCCTATTTTTATTTGTCGACCTTCGGTCGGGTCTTCTTACTGGATCCCGGCTTCACCGGGATGACGGCATAGGGGGTGTGCCGTTTCTCAGACCTTAGTCTTTTCGCCCTAACCCACTACTCGTCATTCCGCCATGGCGGAATCCAGTGCTTTAATATGTGGCCGTAGGCCAACGACTGTTCTTGGCATGTCGAACCCTATTTTTATTTGTCGACCTTCGGTCGGGTCTTCTTACTGGATCCCGGCTTCACCGGGATGACGGCATAGGGCGTGTGCCGTTTCTCAGACCTTAGTCTTTTCGCCCTAACCCACTACTCGTCATTCCGCCATGGCGGAATCCAGTGCTTTAATATGTGGCCGTAGGCCAACGACTGTTCTTGGCATGTCGAACCCTATTTTTATATGTCGACCTTCGGTCGGGTCTTCTTACTGGATCCCGGCTTCACCGGGATGACGGCATAGGGGGTGTGCCATTTCTCAGTCCTTAGTCTTTTCGCCCTAACCCACTACTCGTCATTCCGCCATGGCGGAATCCAGTGCTTTAATATGTGGCCGTAGGCCAACGACTGTTCTTGGCATGTCGAACCCTATTTTTATTTGTCGACCTTCGGTCGGGTCTTCTTACTGGATCCCGGCTTCACCGGGATGACGGCATAGGGGGTGTGCCATTTCTCAGTCCTTAGTCTTTTCGCCCTAACCCACTACTCGTCATTCCGCCATGGCTGAATCCAGTCAAAATGTGTCCGACCGCAGGTCGTCATTATAGATAGTGAGGGATGTCTGGATTCCGGCTTCGTACGAATAACGTCGTTATGATCAAACCTGAATTTCCAGATAAGCGAGTTTGCCCGCAGTAGGTACGCCGTTGTCCCAGCCTCTTAACTCGTAGTATTGGGGCATCAACACATTCAGTTCGGCAACGCCTCCTTTGGCAAATCCACTGGGAACGGGATCGTTTAACATCCGCGGCGGTAACGTATCATTCGCCGAAGTAAGGCCTGCCGCATTGTTGAACAGGCGCTCAAGATTCCAGATACGCTCCCCGGTTTTGCGTAACCGTTCTGCATCCCATTCGGTAGGACAGGTCGCATTAATCATTCGGGCAAAATGGTCATATCCCCAAACCCCGGTAGTAAATAGACACAATCCGGTGGAATCCACCATGGAGACGAAATCCTGGGAAGTTTTCACCGCCTCGGCTTTACCTTTAGTGCTCGGGTCCGACATATCTTGCTCAAAGGTATCGTGACGTAAATGGCATGCCCCTCGATTACCGGTTGCATAGCCAAGACCCATCCCCTGCATTGCCCGGCTATCGTAGCCTGCAAATTCCTGGCCTTTGGCGACCATGGCAAGTTCCGGATGGCCATACTTTTCACACATGAGTTTGGACCCCAACCCAAGAACTTTACCAAAACCTTCATTCTTTCCGGTCTTTTCTGACATTACGACAAGTGCTTCAGCGCTGCCAAAGCTGAGGTCGATTCCATCGGTTTGTTCTTTGGTAATAACGCCCATTTCATATAGCTCCATGGCCGCCGCCAGGGTTACCCCAAATGAAATTGGATCCAGGCCATGTTCGTTCATCATAAATCCAGCGAAAGTCAGCGCGTCAAGGTCATCCACACCGACCACCGGACCAAACGCAAATGCGGTTTCATACTCAAGACCCCCTGACGCAATCCAGTATTCAGGTCGATCTTTTACACTGAAATGATTCGGGTCGATCTTGGCTATACGGCCGCACGCAATAGTGCAACCAAAACATGCTGCGTTAGTAATCAGGTTTTTGTGGCCATTGCGATTTTTAATAGTGACGGCCTCGTGATTTATCTTCGCCACCCCGTCAAATGAAACTTTACGGAAATTTTCAGTGGGCAGACCACCGAATTCTTGCATGCTTTCCATCATGGCATGGGTGCCATAACGCATCAATCCGCGCCTGGCATCACTGCCGTGGAGTTCCTTGTTGACATCATTAACTACCTGCATGAACGCATCACTATTGTCTTCCTTGACCCCGATCGTGCCACGCGCGGCGATTGCCTTAAGGTTTTTACTACCCATTACTGCGCCTACGCCAGATCGGCCCGCAGCCCGATGCAAATCGTTGACCACGCAGGCGTAGCGAGCGCCCTGCTCTCCGGAAACGCCAATAGTGGCAACCTTGGTTTGTGGATCCTGGGTTTGTTGACGAATCCAATCGTCAGTTTCCCAAACGGTTTTACCCCAGATATCGTCGGCGGGTAGCAATTTACAGTCATCATCCCGGATAGATAAATACACCGGTTTCTCCGAACGGCCCTTGATTATGACCAGATCATACCCTGCAAATTTCAATTCAGCGCCAAATTTTCCACCAGAATTGGAACAGGCGATCGCGCCAGTTAAAGGACCTTTTGTAATGACCGTATAGCGGCCACTGGTCGACGCCATGGTTCCTGTCATCGGGCCAGTAGCAAATATCAATACATTGTCCGGCCCCAGGGGATCTGTCGCTGGGTCCATTTCTTCCATCAGGTAGCGACTTCCCAGTCCCCGGCTACCCAGGTATTGTTCCGCCCATTCCATATTGAGTGGTTCCGCTTGTACGGTTCCGGCGCTAAGATCTACACGAAGTATTTTTTTCTGCCAACTCATATTATTTTCTCTCGGTTACCAAATCTCGATTGGTCTGTTAGATATGCTTTATTGAATCAACCATTGTGCTACGGGAATGATCGTCGATTTAGCCAAAAATTTCCAGCAGTTTAAGATAATCTCATAGCGGATCTCGAATGCCGCATCTCGTGGGTAACGCTGAGGCTGATTACTTTGGTTCAAATTGAGCTTTTAAGACCCAATACCAGTGGCCTCCCTAGCTAATCGGGAACAATGTTCCAGCGCTCCACACCCCGAAGATTTGGCTCGATGAGCTGTCTGCCTCAACACCATCAAGGCACATTTCCACCAATTGATAATAAACCGGCCTGGTCATTCGCGCCTTTAGTCCGCTTCGAACCTCGACATAAGGAGACGGCTGATCATTATCTGGGTTAATTTCGACTTCGATGGGGTGCTCGGTATCTGCTAGCACCACTTCGTCCATATCGGTGCGAAAATATATTTGTTGCGCTTCTCCTTCGCCCTGAGTGGTGCATTCCACAGCCTGAAACGGTACATCATCGACCTTTATTCGATAACCGATTCCAGGGGTTATCAGAAAATAGTCTCCCTGACGCAATGCCAGCACAGTGGAGAACAGTTTGACGAGATTCTTTCGCGGAATAATCTCTCCTTCATGAAACCACTCCCCATTAATCGCAATCCGCAAATCAAAATCGATAGTCTCGGTTGGATGCCAGCTTTCCACCGGCGGACGATCAAATGCTTTTAGCTGATCAAACAGATTGCCTAGGGCGGACACTAAGTGGGGTTAGGTGAGCTAAGCGCGCTGCCAAGTAGTCTTGCGGTAATATCCACCGCCGATATAACTTCGTCATAGTGCATACGGGTCGGTCCAATAACACCGAGCACACCTACGCGTTGATTATCCACATCATAGGGGGCAGCAATAACACTGCAATTTTCCAGCATCTGGTAACCAGATTCTTCTCCGATAAAAATCTGTACACCGCTCGATAAGATGCTCTTTTGCAGTAGTTCGTATAGTACTTGCTTGGTCTTAAAGGTATCAAATAACTGTTTGATCTTTTCAAGCTCGGCGAAATCCGGGACCGCCAGTAAATTATTTTCTCCGCTAACCAACACCGATTCCGATTCAGAATCCGATTCGTTATCAAATAATTCACCCGCCATCCTGATCGCGTTGCGCATCTCCCGATGCATATCGCGATGTTCGTTTTGCATATGTCTGGCAAGGTCAGACCTGACATCTTCCAGATTCCAGGCTCCATAAGTCTGATTGAAAAAGTTAGCCGCCTCTACCAGTTCGTTGTCTTTATACTCGCGGTTATTCGACAATACCCGGTTTTGTACCTGTCCATCACTGGTAATTAATATCGCCAGCACTCTTTGCTGGGACAGTTTAAGAAATTCAATTTGCTTAAGCTTGACATTCATTTTACTGGGAGTAGATACCACCCCGGCAAATGAGGTAATTTGGGACAGCATTTCGGTTGCATTCGTCAGAATACTTTTAGGATCGGAAATACCATCGAAACTATCTTTATACTGATTGAAAGACTGATTGTTCAGCTTACCCGCGCTCATCAGGCAGTTGATAAAAAACCGATAACCTTTTCTCGTCGGAATTCTACCTGCAGAAGTGTGAGGGGCTTCAATCAAACCATGTTCTTCAAGATCCGACATCACATTTCGGATCGTCGCCGGACTCAGGGTAAGCTCGGTTTCTCGAGATAGTGTCCTGGATCCAACAGGATTGCCATCACTAATATATTTCCCGATTAATCCCATTAGCACCGATTCGGCACGCGCACTCAGTTCGGTGTTTTCGTGGTCAATCATTAATCATTAACATTCAAGGTTTAGGTTTAGTTGATCATCCCTATATACCAATACATCAGAACAAAATTCAATACGCTAATCAAGCTGTGAAGATTGTTTTTTAGTGGATAGGGCTTATACTTATTCAGCCGCGCATGGAATCACTGGCTGATGTAATCAATAATTTAAATCATAACTGTTCCCTAACTATCTAAATTCATTGTGAATATTTCAAAAATTGGACTGTTTGGCAAATTTCGTGACAACAGTGTCGCGACAGTCCTGAATGAGGTTCGGGACCTACTTGAAAAAAATGGCATCAAGGTTTTGCTCGGCAGCACCACCGCCGTCGAAATTGAAGGGGAGAGAATTGATGAACAATCGGTGCCGCTGGATCAGGCAATAGATATTGCTATGGTGGTGGGAGGCGACGGCACCATGTTAAACGCCGCACGAACTTTATCGAGCCACGATGTACCGACAATAGGGGTAAATTTGGGAAGGCTGGGATTTCTTACTGACATCGCGGTTAGCAACCTCGAAGCTAATCTGGAAGCGTTATTAAAGGGAGAATTCTATATTGAAAAACGCACGCTGCTTCAGGCAACTGTGCTTAAGAATGCGGAACCGGTATTTACCGGGCTGGCGTTAAATGACGCGGTAATATCCAAGGGTAATACCGGTCGGTTAATCGAGTTTGATACCCGCATCGACGGAATTTTTGTCAGCCATACCCGCAGTGACGGACTGATCGTGGCCACGCCCACTGGCTCAACCGCTTATTCATTGTCTGCCGGGGGCCCAATTATGTACCCCACTCTTCGGGTCATTAGTATTTCACCCATCTGCCCCCATACCCTGAGCAATCGACCCATTATTATTGACGAAAACTCGCTGGTGGAGATACTCGATCTGGAAAGCCCGGAGAGTCATACCAACCTGGCGCTGGACGGCCTGATCGTCTACGAATTGCATGGCGAAGAAACCATTCAATTAACCCGGGCTAAAAACAAACTTTCGATGATCCGAATCGAATCCCAGGACCATTTCGAGATTCTGCGCTCAAAACTCGGCTGGACTGGATGATCGATTGGCTGACTATAAAACATTTCGCTATTGCGGAATCGGTAGAGCTGGAATTCGATGCCGGGTTTAGTGCGGTAACCGGGGAAACCGGGTCAGGAAAGTCACTTATCGTTGACGCCATTGCAATTTTACTCGGTGCCCGAGGAGATAATTCCTTAATTAAACACGGTCATGATCAGGCTGAAATTCAATGTAGCTTTGCGCTTCCTCCTGAACATACCGCTTTCTCCTGGCTCGAACGTAATGAATTTACCAGTGATAACGAAATCCTGTTGCGCCGAATAATTCGACGTGACAAACCCGGTAGGGGATATATCAATGGATACCCGGTTAATTTTTCCATGTTGCGGGAACTCGGCCGGGAGCTGGTAGATATCCATGGTCAACACGAGCACCATTCATTGGTACGCAGATCCGTCCAGCAAAGATTACTCGATGTGGTCGCCGGCAATCAAGACCGACTGAGCAAGCTGGATCAAGTGGTCCAAAACTTGACCACATTAAAGCAACAACTTGATCAGCTGAACAACCATCAGGTAGCGACTCAGGAAAGAATGGATTTGCTGAAATTTCAGTTACTAGAACTGGATCAGTTGCGCCCTGCAGAGGGAGAATGGGAAGAACTGGAACAACAGCAAAAACGCTTACAGCATGCCACCGATCTCGCTACGGGCTGCCAGACTGCTGCCGCGGGTCTGTATCAGGAAGACGGTGACAGCGTTCACCAGTTATTGACAAAGTATGCCGGTCAACTGCATCAGTTGGAACGCGTCGATGAGAAGCTTGGTGCGGTGGCATTAATGCTGGAAGAATCTGCAGTCAATGTGGAAGAAGCAGCCAGACAATTGCAAGGTTATGCCGAACAGGAAGATCTGGACCAGGCGCAGATTGAAGAGATCGAACAACGGTTTACCAGCTTTCACGAATTATCGCGCAAGCATCGGGTCCAGCCCGGCGCGTTGGCGCAACACACCGAAGCATTACGCAACGAATTGTCGGGGCTCAATAACCCAGAGGCAGAGCGCCTTAAAATTGAATCTGCAATCGATCAACATCAGTCAGTTTATGCGGAGGTTAGCAAACAGATCACCACAGCGAGAAAACGCACCGCCGGAAGATTAGGCAAGAAAATAACGGGGTCGATGCAGGAAGTTGGTATGGAAGGCGGCTGCCTGAAAATTCATCTCGAACCCTTGAATGAAAACCGGTTCTCTAAACTCGGCAATGAAACCGTTGAATTCATGGTAACGGCCAACCCTGGCATGCCATTGCAACCCCTTTCCAAGGTGGCCTCCGGGGGAGAAATTTCGAGAATATCCCTGGCAATTCAAGTTATCCTCGCGGATTCTGCAAAAGTACCAACCCTTATTTTTGACGAAGTCGATGTTGGTATTGGCGGTACCGTTGCCAATGTAGTCGGACAGCGCCTGGGTCAACTCGGGAACACCGCCCAGGTAATCTGTGTAACCCATCTGGCCCAGGTCGCCGCGCGAGCCGATCACCACTTTTCGGTATCCAAAGCGGACCCAGGCAGCAACACTTCTTCACTCAATGTACAGGTCCGGACACTTGATCGCGAATCACGTATCGAGGAGATTTCACGGATGTCAGGAAGCGAACAGATTACTGTACAATCCCGCGCCCACGCGGCACAAATGCTTGGCCATAATTAATGAACAGGAACCTATCGCCCCCAATTGATACCATCCAGACGCTCTCGATTAGGCCCGCCACGCTGGATGACGTCAAGGGAATTTATCACCTGCTAAAAGGATACAGCGACAGGGATATTTTACTCCCCAGGCCGGAAAGCGATATTTTTCATTCTTTACGGGAATTTTTGGTCGTAGAGTATGAGCAGAAAGTTATTGCTTGCGGCGCTTTGCAAATTTTCACCAGCACTCTGGGAGAAGTCAGAAGCCTGGCGGTGGATCCCAGGCACAGTGGTCATCAGCTCGGCAGGCGGCTGGTAAAATCCATAGAGAATATCGCCAGGGAACTCGGATTGTCCAAACTCATGGCGTTGACTTATGAAGTTAGATTTTTCAATAATGCTGGCTATGATGTCGTCGAAATGAATGTTTTGCCAGAAAAAGTTTGGGGCGCCTGTATAAATTGTCACAAATTCCGAAATTGTGATGAAATAGCGGTGCTTAAACACCTTTAAATCGAGACCAACACCAAATGATCATACGCGCAATTTTACTAATTATCTGCTTCGTTGTTAGCACCGGATGCGTCTACCGACTCGACGTACAGCAAGGCAATGAAATTACGTCGGAAATGGTCGAGCAGGTTTCAGTTGGAATGGACAAACGAGAAGTTGTTAAAGTGCTCGGACTTCCCTTGGTGAATGACCCGTTCAACAATGACCGCTGGGACTACTATTACTCTTTTAAGTCGGGTAAGACGCGGAAAGTTGTTCAGGAATCTGCCACCCTGATATTCGAAGGGGACTTGCTCGCCTCAATAAATAAACGTACTCATTAAGAAACTGACCCTATTAAAGGCCATTCGAGCACGACACCCTGCGAGCCAAAGCCGGGGTTAATTTAACCCGGCTGCTCCCAGTAACTTATCCGGGGCAACATACCCTCCCAAAACGGTGCCATCGTCCAACATGATAAATGGGGTACCCTGAACACCCAGTCGAAACCCCAGCGCATAGTGGTCCTCAATGGGATTTTCACAGACTTTAGGAGCTACCTCCTGACGACTCTTGGCAGTAGTCATCGCGGCTCCCTGATCTTCGGCACACCATACCGATACCGCCTCATCGTAGCTCACAGAATTCAATCCTGCCCGGGGCCACATCATGTACCGAACTTTCAATCCACCGGCTTGCAACGCAGGCACATCCTTATGAAATTTCTGACACCAGCCGCAATCAGTATCGGTGAATACCGTGACATACCGGGTTCCTTCAGGATCACCCATAATAATCATTTCACTTTCCGGAATTTCCGCCAGCTCCTGAAACGCCACAGCCTTTTCCTGATCCTTGCGTTCCTGGGTCAGACTGACCCGGCGAACGGTATCAAACACCTCTCCAATCATGACAAATTCACCCTGGCTATAGACGAATAGACTTTCGTTGCCGGCGGCAACTTCATAAACTCCTTCCATAACGGTCTGATCGATGGTCTTGATTTCCATTCGCTCAGGCAGAATCTTCTCCAGGTTATTTCTCACTGATTCCATTTCTGACTGTGCCCAAACCGACCCACAGACCATCAACAACGTTGCCAGCAATAATTTGCAGCATTTCAACATTACAATATTCCTCATAATAAAATTTTACCAATCAATACCGGAGTGAACCCGAATAATTGCCGGATTAGAGCCAAACTAATCCCGAAAGTTCGTATACTGCAGCGGAATATCCAACTTTTGTTCCTTCAGAAATCCCATAACCTGCTGTAAGTCGTCTCTTTTTTTACCCGTTACCCGGACCTGTTCACCCTGGATCGAGGCCTGGACTTTAAACTTCTGGGCTTTGAGCAATTTGACGATTTTCTTTGCGCGCTCAGTATCAACGCCCTGACATACCGTTACTTCCTGAACCGCTTTACCCGTCGGACTTTTTCGCGGCTCGGACTTATCCAGTGCATTAACATCCACCCCGCGCTTGGATAACTTGAGCAGTAGCACATCCATCACCTGGGCCACCTTAAAAGTATCGTCAGCATGAAGGGTTAATTTAGGATCTGATTCTTCAATTTTGGCATCACTACCTTTAAAGTCATAGCGGTTGGTTATTTCTTTATTGGCGGTATGTACGGCGTTTTTAACTTCCTGCCAATCAACCTCGGACACGATATCAAATGAAGGCATAATGCTTGAAATAAAAAGAAATTTTACAGCGCCAAATTATCGCTTAATTTTCAATGAATCGCTAACCCGAAAGACCCTCAAATTCGATGATTAGCATTCTACTGCCGTTCAGGAACGCTGAAACCACAATAAGGCCCTGCCTTGCCAGCATTAGCAATCAGACCTTAAGCCATTTCGAAATGCTGGCAGTGAATGATCATAGTAGTGATCGTACCCAGGAAATAATCGAAGGGTGGCCAGATAGCAGGATTCAACTATTGAACAATCCTGGAAAAGGACTGGTTGATGCATTGAATTATGGCTTGAGAATGGCAAGGTATCCTCTGATCGCCCGAATGGACGCAGATGATCTGATGCGAACCTCCCGGTTAATGCGTCAATTTGAGATGCTGCAGGATCACTCGGATTTAACAGTTATCGGCTCAAGAGTGGCACTATTTCCCCGCACACTGGTGGCCAAAGGTTATCAGGAATATATTCGATGGCAAAATAGTTTGACCAGCCACCAGAGCTTACTGAATCAGAGATTTGTTGAGTCGCCGTTAGCCCATCCAAGTGTGATGTTTCGAAAACAGGTTATATTAGACGCAGGGGGATATCGCTCGGGAGATTTTCCTGAAGACTACGAACTTTGGCTTCGCCTGCTCCAAGCAGGTCATAAATTCGGAAAACACACTGATATCCTGCTGGATTGGCGGGAATCGGACAACAGATTATCGAAGAATCATGCAATGTACCGGCGCCCGGCTTTCGATAGATTGCGGGCAAACTACCTGGAGAAACTCACTACCCTGTCCCGACGTCCGGTGGCATATTGGGGCGCAGGTCGCAAAACCCGACTGCGAGCACAACGCCTAGTCGAAAAGGGAATCAAACCCTGGGTCTGGATAGATATCGATCCAAAAAAAATTGGCAATCAGATTCAACAAATACCAGTTACGAGTCCAGACATTCTCCTTAACCACGATCAACCGGTAAAACCGTTTGTTTTAGTTTATGTCACCAACCACGGTGCTCGAGATTTAATCCAGCAGGAGCTCGAATCTTATGGTTACATGGCAGGCGAAGATTACCTGGCAGTCGGATAGCTCTTTAGGCACCGCAAACATCAAACTAAATATCCGACGGCAAAATTTACAATCCGAGCAGCCCTTTTTTTAACGATTTTTGAACCGGGTTTTCCGATAACCAAATACCGAACATTGCCTGTTTAAATTCGAGCCCAGCAACCGTCACCTTGGACTCTCCGTTTTTAACTACTTCAACGCCCACGTCAGGTTGGTACAACAAATCGAAGGTATCCTGTTTCGCGATTTCTTCGCTAAAGCCAGTTGAAAATAATTCGATTTCCGCAGCAATGGAATGGGTGTCACCGCCGGTCGATTTCTCAAACCCTTCGGTCATCGCCGATATCATTTTTTTTGCACTGATAAAACCAGAAAGAATCACCAGCCTGATGGCCATCGGCGCGTCTCCATGAACAATTGCCTCAGCATCCTGGCTCGACTGGCCTAGATACAGGCCAGCGTCATACAGTGAGATAAATGCCTTTTTTCGAGTGCCACTGCCATTTAACTGAATGGAATGCCCATTTAATTGTATTTGATCCGGCAATCCTTCGGCACCCTGTGCTGTCTGGATTAAAAGTGTGGCGCTCAATGCCATAGCAAGCACAACCCAACTCGCCGGCGAGACTGCAAGAATTCGCCGGAGTCGGCATATTGTTGTTTCAACGATCATGATTCCTTTTCCGCATTGATTGATCCAGCCAAAATAATATCACAAGCCTCGATCACATTCTTAGTAGCATCGCCAATGAGCTGTTTTAACAATGCCGGGCGAAGCTCTGGGACACCTCTTGATGGCCCATCACTAATCAGTTTCACCACGGTTAACTGTTCGAGACGACCAAATTTTCCTAACGCAACTGCGATTGTCGCTGCCTCCATATCAAATACGCCCTGGTCTGCATACTCGGTTTCAATTCGCTGGGCCGAGCAAATCCGAGACCAGGGTACTCCAAGGTCCAGGATAGAACAGAGTTTAATTGTGTCCATCCCAGGCGCGTCGATTTGCTTGCCCTGAACCATTTCGCTAATGGCAAATTGGGACGATCCGGCCACACCAAAATTTAACCAAAGATCCTGGGGGCAGACCCCAATTGCCTGATTAAAGCGATTTATTGAAATCAGACAGTTTTCACTTCCCTGCCCTGACACAAGTAATCGAATATGATCATTTGCATAATATTTTAATCCACATTTTGCGACCCGACTGGATAGTCCATAAGAGCAAATAAAGGGTGACGCCTCTCCCAGGTGGGCGGTGATAATATTTAGCATTGCAGTGGACGAAGGTGCCAGCGTGCGGATAAGTTTTTATAATAATCCGCCTGTTTTCGATTGTCCCGCTTGGCAAAGCCCTTTTCCAGGATCAAGCACTTCTTGTGTAATTCAGCAATACTGGCGTCCCTCTGAGCTGAGTCCAGAATGTCTGAACCCAATATTTTATCTAACGCCTTAACCCTAAATCGATCCATCCCCCAATATCGCCTGGACAATTGATCCGGGTGTCCCCCATTTTTAATCAGTAGCGGTGTGCCGATCAGACCAGCCTCAAATCGGCAAAAAATACGCAGCCATAAATCATAGTCTTCGCAAACAGGAAGCGTTTCATCAAACAGACCAACGTGATCCAACACCCCTCGATGTAATACTATTGAAGAAGGCGAAACACAGCATAGAGGCAGACTATCGTGGTAGATCCAACCCTCAGGCTTAGCGTGTTTACGCATAGGATTTACCCGTATACCGTTTCTAATCCAAATTTCATCTGTGTGACAAATTTTTAACGCCGGATTACGGGATAACAGTTTGACCTGGGCGGCGAGTTTTTCAATTAACCACTCATCGTCAGAGTCAAGCAAGGCAATCCAGTCACCGCTTGCCCGGTTAATACCGAGGTTTCTCGCTGCGCTCACACCCTTATTGGACTGGGACATCAGGATAACGCCGGGGAATTTTTCGGCCACCATTTCCCCGCTGCCGTCGGTTGAACCGTCGTCTACAACAATTACCTCATGGGGTCTGAACGACTGAAGTTGAACAGAGGTAATCGCCCGCTGCAGAGATTCAATCCGGTTCCATACCGGAATAACAACGCTGATCTTCATGTTCCCGAAGCTCGCCGGAGCCCCTCGGTTCAGTACAAGCTGAACATTGTAATGTCTATAAGAGCAACGTCTATAAGAGCATCCTTCGCAACCCGTCTCGGATCACGAAGGGAAACCCCTTACATCAAGTCGCTAACGGCTTCACGCTCTTCCATTAGCTCGTCTTCGGTAACTGTCATGCGTTCCCGGCTAAAGTCGCTAATCTCCAGATCCTGGACAATGGCATAGTCGCCATTGCTGCAAGTGACAGGGAATGAGTAAATAATACCTTGCTTGATTCCATAACTACCATCTGAGGGTATTCCCATACTGACCCAGTCACCCGATGCGGTTCCCAGTGCCCAGGTGCGCATATGGTCGACCGCTGCGGATCCCGCCGATGCTGCGCTGGAAGCGCCTCTGGCTTTAATGATAGCCGCTCCACGCTGCTGCACAGTTGGAATGAATTCCTGCTTAAGCCAATCATCCTCCACCTCTACAGGGTTCCCGGAAATTAACGTATGTGATACGTCAGGGTACTGAGTCGCGGAATGATTGCCCCAGATTGTCATGCGCGTAATTTGATCATGATGAACACCTACTTTTTCCGCCAGCTGCGCCATCGCGCGGTTATGATCTAGCCGAGTCATCGCAGTAAATTGTCGCTGGTCGAGGTCGGGCGCATTGGCAGCGGCAATTAGTGCGTTGGTATTGGCAGGATTACCCACTACCAGCACTTTGACGTTACGTGATGCATGGTCGTTCAGCGCTTTGCCCTGACCCGAGAAAATTTTGCCATTATCTTTCAGCAGATCTCCCCGTTCCATACCTGGTCCCCGGGGTTTTGATCCGACCAGTAATACATAATCAGCGTCTTTAAACCCAACATTGGGATCATCCGACATTTCAATGCCAGCGAGTAACGGAAACGCGCAGTCATGTAATTCCATTGCCACGCCATTAAGCGCATCCATTGCAGGTGGGATCTCCAGCAATTGCATAATTACAGGCTGGTCCTTACCCAGCATGTCACCCGCAGCAATCCGAAATAACAATGCATAAGATATATTTCCGGCGGCGCCGGTTACTGCGACTCGGACGGGAGCTTTCATGACGTTCCTCAATTTTAGGGTTGACCCTGTATTATAATTTATCAGGGATAATTTCTATAGGGTGCGAGAATAAATTGCCCACCGGTGTAACTAGTGCATCTAGATCAAGACACATACACTATGTCACCACATTAAATCGCGGTTGACTGGGGCGATGCATGACTTTAGTATGCGTCCGCTATGCTTGGTTTTAGAATTTCGCACTGCGCGGTTGCAGTTTCACTGTTGTCACTTGTCGGTTGTACTACGACACCTTTTGGCGACTCTGCCTCAGCGATAACCATACCTGCATCACCAGTAGTCTCCCAGAGTTCAGACAAAATAGCTACGACTGGAAGTCACGCTCCAGTACGAAATGGTACCCTGACCACCGCTATGGTCAAAAACAGCCCACGGTTAATCCAGAGCGGTACCGCGCCCGAAGCCGCAGGCTTGCATGAGTTGAAGGTCCCACAAGTTGAAATGGATGATTTTTCCCCCTCTGATGCCGTCACCCAGGACCAAAATGAATCCAGTGAGCCAGAAGCCGCTCCCCAAACTGATGATTTGTGGCAGAGACTGCGTAGTGGGTTTCAGCTTTCAAACCTCGAAGTTCAGCCGGGCCGGGTGGCTAAATTTGAAAAATACTATGCCAAGCACCCAAAATATTTCACCCGCCTGGCGGAGCGCGCTCAGTGGTTTCTACCCTATGTACTGGAGCAGGTAGAACAACGTCAAATGCCGGCGGAAGTCGCCATTTTGCCTGCCATTGAAAGTGCTTTTCGACCTGATGCTACATCCCGTTCCAACGCCGCAGGAATGTGGCAATTTATTGGAGCAACTGGACGCCGATTTGGCCTGCGTCAGGACTGGTGGATGGACGCTCGACGGGATCTGGTGCAGTCTACCAGAGCCGCGCTCGATTACCTGGATTATCTTTCCAAGGAGTTTGACGGGGACTGGGAGCTGGCCCTCGCGGCCTACAACGCGGGTGAAGGTAATATCCGTCGACAAGTTAAAAAAAATCGAGCCAATAATCTACCGGCGCAATACGCCCATTTACGGCTACGGCGGGAAACTTCGGAGTATGTTCCGCGCCTGATGGCAGTGCGCAATATCCTGATCAGTCCGGAAAAATTTGGAATAGAGCTCGCGCCATTGATTAACAGGCAAACACTTAAAGTTGTCAATCTGAAAACCCAGACTGACTTGACCGTGGCCGCTTCGTTTTTATCATTGAGCAGTAGGCAGCTCAAGTTTCTCAACCTTGGTTATAAACGCGGCGTCACCCCACCTAACGGGCCCCATGTTTTAGTTGTGCCGACTGAGGAAGCCGATAAGTTGGTTGCAGAATTAGCCTTACTTAATCCAACCCAACGTATGCAATGGGCTCATCACAAAGTCAAAAAAGGAGAATATCTGGGCAAAATTGCGCGCACTCATGGCGTAAGGGTTAAATCAATTATGCGCTCTAACTCATTGACTTCTAACATTATAAATCCGGGTCAGGAGCTCCGTATACCGCTGAGTACCGGTGCGGCTCAGTTCGCAGGACCAAGCGTAATATCGGATTCGGGAGAATCCAGGAAACATCTGGTGGCATCAGGTGATTCTCTCTGGAAAATCTCGAGAAAATATCGGATCTCATTGGCGGATGTATTGAAGTGGAATCAAATTTCCAAAAAAACCAAGTTGTATCCTGGTCAAAGCATCATCGTCTCACCTTAATGTTTCCCTAACCCGGAGCAAGTATTGTTGGGCACAAAAAGTCTAATCCGCAATAACTCCATGGCTCTGAATTCTATCCGGGCAAATCAATGGAAAGATGCATTAGGATAGCCGCTTCTCTCTCCAGAGTGCTCCCGTCTTCGTTGTTGGAATAATAGTTTCGGCGCCTGGTTCCTTCAACAAACTCCAGAGATTGATAGAGAGATCGTGCAGCGGCGTTTGATTCCCGGACCTCCAGCCATATCTCAGGGGTCCCCTGTTCGGTAGCTAACCTAATAATTCTCAGCAGTAGTCTCCGACCATATCCGTATCCCTGGGAATCCCGAAAGATAACCAGGTTTAAAATTTCGAGAACACCTACTGATACTCTGAGCACGCAATAACCAACCGGTTTTCCATCGCTGACGAAACGATAACAAGAATGCCCTTGATCCAGGCTGCTTTGTAACTGTGACTGAGTCCACGGCCAGGAGGTGGATTCTGCTTCCAATTGCGCCAACCTCGATACCATCTGGCTTCGAATCGCTTCCAGCCCATCGGTATCGGCGCTCTGGTTATTAGAGACAACCATGAGATGGATTAAATATTTACCCCCTTGCCTTAATCAGGTCATCCCATAGTAGCGCCTTATCCAGGGGATGGTTTAGCAGCCAATCAAGGCTATAGGTTACCCGGACCTTGCTATTGCTGACAGGATGTCGATATGTTTCCCCGCGCAATGTCTGCATCGACTTATCTGTGCCCAATAACGCAGCCGCGCACTCTTGTCCCATTACGATAATATTCTGCGGTGTATGCTTTGCCAAAAATTCCTCAATAGAAGTTTGGAGAGGCGCTTCGGCTATGTCAGATGGCACCTTACAAGTTGCGACAAAAGAAAAAATATCATCCCGTTTCAACTCCAGAGATAATAAAATTGCGTCTAATAATCGCGAATGGACCGACTCGGTTGCAAATAATCCACCACTTTTATCCTGTTCATCTTGACATATAAACAGCCACCGGGCCTCTGGATTTCCTCTACCTTTTGAGACCCAAATGATATCTGCGGCAACCTCACTTATAACTTCAGGGACGTCAGAATTTTCTCCATCCAAAAGGTGATCTTCACCTGTCAGCGTACCAGCATCAGAAACTTCGTGGGGTTGGCGCAAGCGCCAGACATCTACCCCCATAAGTTTCAGTATTTTCAGCTGTTTATTTGACTGCAGCGACATCTCTTTGATATTGCTCTACAAATTACTAATTACCTGGAATCGTGCTAAATGGCCTGGGCAAATTGAGGGTGGACCCTATCGCCGCTGAGATATAGCCTGTTTAACGCATTTAAATACGCCTTACCCGAAGCCACTACAATATCGAGATCAGCTCCATGGCCATTAACAATCTTTCCTTCATGCTCCAGTCGGACACTAACTTCACCCTGTGCATCGGTGCCACTGGTAATACTATTAACGGAATATAGCTGCAGTAAACTTCCAGACTGAATAATTTTTTCGATGGCCCGAAAAGTCGCATCAACCGCACCGTTGCCACCTTCTTCTGCGATTAACTCGACCCCCTCTACTTCCAGTTTTACCTTTGAGGTAGGAGATTTACCCGTTTCAGAGCTGGTTTGCATGTGAATCAATTTATAACGTTCGTCGAATTCGTCCTGACTACTCTCCGATACCAATGCCTGCAGATCATCGTCAAAAATTTCGTGCTTGTTGTCCGCTAATGCCTTAAATCGAACGAATGCCTGATTCAATTCCTCATCAGAATCAAATTCAAATCCAAGAAACTTCAATCGCTCCTTAAACGCATTTCTTCCGGAATGCTTGCCCAATACCATTCTGTTTGCCGACCAACCCACATCCTCGGCTCGCATAATTTCATAGGTTTCCCGGGCTTTGATTACACCGTCCTGATGAATTCCTGCTTCATGGGCAAACGCATTGGCCCCAACGATTGCCTTGTTCGGCTGCACGGTAAATCCGGTAACACTGGAAACTAACCGGCTTGCAGGGACAATTTGGGTGGTATCAATCGCAGTTTCACAACTGAATTCATCCTGGCGGGTACGTACCGCCATGACCACCTCTTCGAGTGAAGCATTGCCGGCTCGTTCGCCCAGGCCATTGATCGTGCATTCTACCTGGCGCGCACCTTGCATAACCGCGGACAACGAATTGGCAACAGCCAAACCAAGGTCATTATGACAATGCGCTGAAAATATTGCCTTATCGGAATTCGGTATACGCTCGATTAGGGTTTTTATAAGCCCCCCAAATTGTGCCGGCAGGTTATAGCCCACGGTGTCCGGAATATTAATGGTTCCGGCACCCGCGTCAATCGCCGCCTCTATAATACGGCAAAGGAAATCGATCTCGGAACGCCCAGCGTCCTCCGGCGAAAACTCAACGTTATCAGTATAATTTCTCGCCTGCTTTACTGAGGCTACCGCGTGTTCGAGCACCTCGTCCGGCTGCATTCGGAGCTTGTGCTCCATATGAATCGGGGAAGTTGCGATAAAGGTATGGATGCGAGAGGAAACAGCGGGCTTAAGCGCCTCTCCTGCTTTTTCGATATCCCGCGGGTTGGCCCGGGCCAGACCGCATACCGTGCTGTCCTTGATAATAGAAGAAATCGCCTTAACCGCCGCGAAATCTCCTGGACTGGCGATTGGAAACCCAGCCTCAATAACATCGACTTTCATCTTCTCCAGCAGTTTCGCGATCCTGATTTTTTCATCCTGGGTCATCGACGCACCAGGGCTCTGCTCACCATCTCGCAACGTCGTATCAAATATTACTAATTTGTCTTTCATCTCTCTGCCTCTTGGGCCGTAGCCCGAAAAATTTAATTGGTCTTGTCTCTGCCATCTTGCAGACAGTGACTGATATTAGCGGGAAGGGGGTAAAGTATTAGTGCGCTGGACAGCGCAGCAGTAGAGCAGATAGTAGGCCCAGCAATAAACCACGAATGGGCCCGTCCTGGGCTATGTTCAAATCCTGTGATTGTGTGGTGCTGAGCATGAGGGCTAGTCTATAAAACCTTTATCCGCGTTGCAACCCCTGAGTCATCCGCCAGATCTTGACCTCTAGGTATCATCCCTAGATGAAGACTGGTGGTCGCTTTCCGGGTTTTCTCCATCGCCGTCATCCGGGAGAAACGCTGGGCTCTCACTATGCCCTTTGCGCCAGCGCAGCACCCAACCAATAGGACCGGATGCGGCATAGCTAAACGCCATCAGGAATAAAACGGTGGCTGGATCAAAGAACACCAGGACGAAGACCAATAGCAATATGATCAAAACCACAAAAGATATTCGGTTCTTATGGTCAAAATCCTTGAAACTGCGAAATTTGATATTGCTGACCATCAAAACAGCCGCCGCCAGGGTCAACGCTGCGCTTAGCCACGCCACCGCCTCGCCCGCTACGCCAAATTCATACAGGCACCAGACCCAGAACACAACAAACGCCGCAGCGGAGGGAGCCGCAAGTCCGAAAAAGTAACGATCATCCTTTATCGTCATAGTATTAAATCGGGCAAGTCTCAGTGCTGTAGCCGCCGCATAAAGAAAAGCGATCAACCAACCTGCGCGACCAATGGTTTGTAACGACCAAAAATATACGATCAGGGCTGGAGCCAGGCCAAATGCCACCAGATCTACCAGGCTGTCATACTCTTTGCCAAAGTCGCTGGCAGTGTTGGTCCACCGTGCTACTCGGCCATCAAGGCCATCCATAATCATTGCCACCAGGATACCAACCGCGGCACGATCAAAGTTTCCGTGGGTAGCTTGGATAATGGCAAAAAAACCAAAGAATAAACCTGCCGTAGTAAACAAGCTGGGAAGAAAAAAGATTCCTTTGCGACCGTTTCCAGCTTTTTCGTCTGTAGTCATAGTATTTTAATGTTTATCCGGATCAATCATTTTCAATGACCCAGAAACAATTGTCGATTCTAGCGTAATAAACAGAAAGTCTAATTTTGATTCACCCTATTCCGGGAAGTTCGCCACCACATCATTACCTGAGGTGACCCATTGATCCAGTTTTACGTTTAAGGGTGTACCAATCGGCAAATACAGATCTACCCTTGAACCAAACCGAATAAATCCATAGCGTTGCCCGGTGAATACCTTATCGTCGCTTTTTATATAGCAAAGTATTCGCCTCGCCACCAATCCAGCGATCTGGACAAATACGATGTCTTCGTCGCCCTCTGTTCTAACCCAGATTGCATTTCGCTCGTTTTCCGATGAAGCTTTATCCAGAGCGGCATTGAAAAACTTGCCCCTATGGTACCAGCACCCTTTAACCGTACCCGAAATAGGTATGAGATTCGAATGCACTGAAAATACATTCATAAATATACTTATTTTGATCGAACGGACCCCTTCGAGATAAGGGTTCGCTTCTTCACCAATGGCAACCACTTTTCCGCTGGCCGGAGCAACCACCGCACCGGAAACTGGACTTATTTTTCGCCCAGGGTCACGAAAAAACTGAATAACAAACAGTACCAGAATCCAGATGACTATAGACCACCATCCCAAAAACCAGGTCGCAACGATCCCGGCAATCAGGGCAATAGTAAGGTGGACCCTTCCCTCTTTAGCAAAGATCGGGTAATTATTGTCTTGCATCAAAATTTTAGACGCTTAAGGCTCGCTTTCCCCGCCCTATCCCGGAAATTCCGGTTCGCACAACTTCGATGATGTCTACCTGACTCAAGGCCTGGATAAACGCTTCTACCTTGTCGCTGGTTCCGGTCATCTCGATAGTAAAGGTACTGTTTGTCACGTCGATTATACGACCACGAAAAATATCGACCAGCCGAGTTACCTCTTCCCGTTGTTCTCCACCCATCGCAGTAACCTTGACCAGCATCAGCTCTCTTTCAAGGTGGTGACCATCTGTCAGATCAATGAGTTTAACCACGTCGACCAGTTTATTGAGCTGTTTGGTAATTTGCTCAATAATCTTGTCAGTGCCATGGGTAACGATTGTCATTCGAGCGAGAGAGGCGTCTTCGGTGGGTGCCACGGTAAGAGACTCGATATTATAACCCCGCGCAGAAAACAGCCCGGCAACCCGGGACAATGCCCCTGCTTCGTTTTCCAGTAAAACAGAAATTATTCTTCTCATTATGCCAGCTCCCGTTCCTGGGCTTCTCCCTGACCCGGCTGCAAATGCATCTCATTGTGTCCCTTACCCGCAGCAATCATAGGATATACGTTGATGGTTTGATCGGTAATAACATCAACAAATACCAACCGATCTTTCATAGCAAATGCTTTCTCAAGGGTAGCATCCAGCTCTGCAGGATCTTCCACCCGCATTCCTACATGGCCGTAACTTTCAGTTAGTTTGACGAAGTCCGGCAACGCGTCCATATAGGAATGGGAATATCGACGATCGTAGAAAAATTCCTGCCATTGCCGCACCATCCCCATATACTGGTTATTCAGATTAATCACCTTGATTGGAAGACCGTATTGGAGGCAGGTCGAAAGCTCCTGGATGCACATCTGAATACTGGCGTCACCCGTAATACAGATTACCGTTTGATCCGGAAAGGCTAATTGCACACCCATAGCCGCCGGCAGTCCAAACCCCATAGTCCCCAGCCCCCCAGAGTTAATCCAGCGTCGGGGAGATTCGAAAGTATAGTATTGTGCCGCCCACATTTGATGTTGACCAACGTCCGATGTGACATACGCTTTGCCATCGGTAATTTGCAATAATCGCTGAACCACTGCCTGGGGTAAAATGGCGTCGTCCTTCGGCTTAAACGCGAGAGAATCTATGGACTTCCATCGATCTACCTGCTGCCACCACTGGTCAACTGCGTCGCGATCAATTTCTGACACTCGCCCTTCAAGTTGTACCAGCATTTGTTCGAGTACTACTGCACAGTCACCGACAATCGGCACCTCTACCGGGACATTCTTGCCAATAGAAGAAGGATCGATGTCAATCTGTACGATTCGCGCATTGGGGGCAAACTTGGGAAGCTCGCCAGTGACCCGATCGTCGAATCGGGCACCCACGGCAAACATCACATCACAATCATGCATCGCCATATTGGATTCGTAGGTACCATGCATTCCCAGCATACCGAGAAAATTGGGATTGGAGGCCGGTATCGCACCCAGCCCCATTAAGGTACTAGTACAGGGATAATTAAGCATGTCCACCAACTTCCCCAGAGGGCCATCAGCATTTCCCAGTACCGCGCCGCCGCCAGTGTAAATGATTGGTCGTCGCGCTTTCAGCAATAATTCTATGCCCCGGGATACCTGTTTGCTATGTCCCTTTACCCTGGGCTGATAGGAACGCATTTCTACCGTATTGGGATAATGATATTCCGCCATTTGCGCGCTAACGTCTTTCGGTATATCAACAACTACGGGGCCGGGTCTTCCGGTAGACGCAATAATAAACGCCTTCTTCATAGTTTCAGCCAGCTTGTTTACATCACTGACCAGAAAATTGTGTTTTACGCAGGGCCTGGTAATTCCCACGGTATCAACTTCCTGAAACGCATCGTCACCAATCAGATGGGTTGGAACCTGAGCTGTAATCACAACCATGGGAACGGAGTCCATGAAAGCGGTGGCAATCCCGGTGACGGTGTTGGTTACACCCGGGCCTGATGTGACCAGCACAACCCCTGGTTCACCGGTGGCTCTGGCATAGCCATCTGCGGCATGAGTCGCACCTTGTTCGTGTCGTACCAGAATATGCTTGACTGCATCCTGCTTATATAACGCGTCATATATGTGGAGCGCTGCTCCACCCGGATAGCCAAAAATAAACTCGATACCTTCATCCTGCAAACAGCGGACGAGAATATCAGCACCTGTTAACTGCACTGCGCACCTCAAATAAAAAAGTCCGTACTGGTACGGACTTTGAGCAAAAATAGAAGCCGGAGTATATCTATTTATTTCAATAGTTTCCAAGCATTTAGCTTTGATATCTAGTTCAAAATTGATATTGTTGCTGGCTAACTCTGACGAATCCAAAGATAATTGAGGATTCAGGTTCAAACTCCAAGGTGGATCAATGAAATCCTTAAAATTGCCCCTCACAGGAGGCTGTCAATGCGGTCAAATCCGATATCAGGTAACTGATCAGCCACTGACCCTCTACCTATGCCATTGCCTCGACTGCCAAAAACAATCATCGAGCGCCTTTGGCATGTCGCTTTGGGCAAATTTTGACCAATTTGAACTGACCACAGGCATTCTTTCGTTTTGGGATACCCGAGGAGAAAGCGGAAATATCAAGCGTTGCGCATTTTGTAACCAATGTGGGTCCCGGATATACCACACGTCAGATAAACCCGGGGATCAGCTCAGCCTCAAGGCCGGCAGTCTCGACGACACCACAGGACTCCGGCCTATAGCCCAATTGTGGACTAAAAGCGCTCAAACCTGGACACCATTGGACCTCGAGCAGGTCCAGAATTTCGAAACAGAACCTGGCAGCGATCGACAGCTCATCGATCTCTGGAATAACCGTTAAATGGTATCTACCAGGTTTCCGAACGGGACTGAGAAATGACCTAAATTACAATTTTCTCCAAGATCGATCGGAATGGTTATCCTATCCCGCTAAAACGGCATTCCAGGGGCACCACCCTGGCCTTTCATTTGCTGCATCAGACCGCGCATACCGCCTTTCTTTTTCATCCGTTTCATCATTTTCTGCATTTGCATAAATTGCTTGAGCAGACGATTTACATCCTGAACCTGGGTGCCCGACCCAGCGGCAATTCGCTTTTTCCGTGAGCCCCGCAATACCGCAGGAAATCGTCGTTCATGGGGTGTCATCGAATTAATAATAGCAATTGTCTGGGCCGTTTGTTTATCACCAACCTGGTCCAATGCCTTTTGCGGAACGTTGCCCATACCAGGTAGTTTGTCCATCATACTCGCCATGCCTCCCATATTTTGCATCTGCATCATCTGGTCACGAAAATCTTCGAGGTCAAATCCTTTACCTTTTGATAGTTTGGAAGCCAGCTTTTCCGCTTTATTACGGTCAACCTTACGCTCTACCTCTTCAACCAGGGAAAGCACGTCTCCCATACCAAGGATACGGGATGCAACCCGGTCGGGGTGAAATGGCTCCAACGCATCCATCCCTTCTCCAATCCCGAGAAACTTTATTGGTTTTCCGGTTATTTGTCGAATAGAAAGCGCCGCACCACCACGGGCATCTCCATCGGTCTTGGTCAGGATTACGCCGGTGAGCGCTAAAGATTGATCGAATGCCCGAGCACTATTGGCAGCATCCTGACCGGTCATGCTGTCCACGACAAACAACGTTTCAACTGGTTCAATGGCATTATGGATCTGCTTGATCTCCTCCATCAAATCCTGATCTATATGGAGCCGCCCGGCGGTATCAACAATAACAACATCACGACTGGTTACGCGCCCATGTTCTACAGCGTTGCGGGCAATCGCGACCGGATCCTGGTCAGCGGAACTCGGAAAAAACTCTGCACCAACGGATTCAGCAACGGCTTCAAGTTGCTTGATTGCTGCGGGTCGATAAATATCTGCGCTGGTTACCAGCACATTTTTCTTTTCACGGGTTTTTAATAAATGTGCGAGCTTCCCCACCGTGGTAGTTTTACCCGCACCTTGTAGGCCCGCGACCAGAATAACTGCTGGTGGCCGGGTCGCCAGATTCAACTCGCTATTGGCAGCGCCCATTAACTCTACCAATTGTTCCTGGACCACTTTGATTACGGCCTGTCCCGGAGTCAGGCTGCCGAGCACTTCCTGTCCAGCAGCTCTCTGCTTTACCCCCGCAACAAACTCTCTGGTGACTTCCAACGCGACATCGGCTTCAAGCAATGCGATTCGAACCTCTCGCATAGCATCAGAAATATTAGCTTCGGTTAGCCGCCCCTTGCCGCTCAGGTTTTTAAACGTCGCTTTTAGTTTTTCACTTAATTGTTCGAACATGCTTAATTTGAAAATGAGCCCACGTTACCGGCGAAATTGACGTGATCTGAAATACGGTCAGATTAATCGTTTCAGCAATATTTAGGAAGCAGCAGGCAGTGTATAATTGTTCCGCTTTAGAGTGAATTGTAATCTATTTCTCGGCGCGTACCCGGTCTAAATTTCTGTAGCGTATTTTTTAATGTCAATATTGGCAGCAATCACGGTGGCACTGTATGCCAGTCTAATTCTGATTTTCTGGAAGCGGATTAAACACAATGCCGGCGACCATTCGATGTCGGAATTTTCCGCGGACAACAAAGGCGCAAACAAATCTGATGGCAGCAAAATTGGGCACAGCAGAGTTTTACTAGTGGCCCTGATTTTAGTCCTGACAGTCTTGCATGGTCTGGTTCTTTTCCGTGGCTCTATGAAACCCCCTCACTTCAATCTCGCCCTTGGCAATGTTTTTTCATTGGTGAGTTTGGTGACAGTATTTATGTTTATGGTCGGGTCGATTTCCCGCAGGATACTTAATCTCGGAATTTTGGTTATGCCCATGGGGTTAGTTGGGCTGATCATTGGTATCTTTATGACCGGGCAAGAGTTGGTAATCGAAAATGCGCCCACTGCATTATGGCTTCATCTGCTTATTGCGCTGCTGGCGTTCAGCTTTCTCTGCATCGCCACGGCCCAGGCATTGTTACTCTATATTCAGGACAAGCAGTTACATCGGCCCAATCCGGGTATGTTGTTCCCGGCATTACCGCCCATTCAAACTATGGAGCAAAACTTGTTTCGCTTGAATCTAATCGGCGCCACCCTGTTGACGGCTAATCTAGCCACCGGGATGCTGTCGTCATGGCTGGTTCATGGTCAAACCTTCGTGTTCAATCATCACATCCTGCTTTCGATTATCGCGTGGGGTGGCTTTACTGCGTTGTTATTGGGGCAAAAAATTTATGGCTGGCGGGGTAGAATCGCAGCAAAATGGACTATGATCGCGTTTGGCGTACTGGTATTGGCGTATTTTGGGACCCGTTTTGTTACTTCAATTATCTTGTCCTGACCAATTGACCTTGGGTTCTATTCCAGTTATCTTTCAATCTTAGAAATAAGTGGTAAAATATTCGTTAACACGATAATTTTTAAAGGTATTTGGGGGAAAAATTGATGAAAAAAATTGCAACAATGCTACTCGTCTTCAGCCTGATCACTGGTTGCAGTAGTGGAGGCGGCACCACTTCCAGTGGTGACGGGCTTGGTATCCAGACAACCACATCAAACCTCCTGTTATCTGCATTACTGGTGGTAACCACTGGCGGCGCGGTCTCTGGAGCGAGCGTAGATGCATTTATTGACCTTTGTAATGCATTTGCCATCGCCAATGCTGAAGCTGGGCAAGCGGTCGCGCCAGTATTCGAATCTGGATTAACTACTGCATTTGGACAATTCACGGTTACGTCAAGAGATCTGGTGGATGCATCAGGTTTGACCCCGGTCGAGTTTTTTCCTGAAGGAGTAACTTTCAACCGATATCTGGTTTCCTATACTTCTCCCAATGCATTTGCTCCACGATTGCAGGACAGAGTTTTTCAACAGACCTTTACCTTGCTCAATGGTACTGCCACCGGATCCTTCTCCGTGGTATTACTCGACCTGGATGTTATTCTTGCCGAATTTCAACAGCAATCTTCGCAAAGTATCGCCAGTTATAATGTAAAGGTGACCGCAATGGGCGCCGAACTAAACGGAACCCCGATAAGTGTTAGTGCCGAAACTTTTATCGAAGTGGGAAATTTCGACCGCTGTTAGATAGGTATACTATAGTTAATAGTTATTAGTTAATAACAGCTGGAGTTAATAACAGCTGGCGAGACAGACTTTCAAAAATAATTTAACAGGAATTCTCGTAAATTTATTTGGATCAATTTTCGGTATGCCGTATTTAACAAAAGCAGCATGGGTTTTCCTGCTACTTTTTTTTTCATCGGCTGGCTATACCCAACAAGTCCCTGGGTACAATATTTATCTGACCAACAAATTTATCGACGGCAAGCCGGATAATCAACCGATGACCCGATTTGATTGTTCTGACCGAATCTACCTTGTCGTGACCGTAGTTGGATTGTCCGAGGAGTCCCACGAATTAAAAGTTCGCTGGCTCGATCCCCGGGAAAATCAGAAAGAGCTGACCCGGTACAATTTCACCGCGGTAACCATTACCCAAATTTGGGCATGGCTCCAATTACATGGACCAAGTGGAGCAATTATCGGCCAAATGTTCGATCCATCATTTGGTATGGAGCAATTTATCGGAGAGTGGAAAGCAGAAGTTATGGTTGATGGAGAAAGAGTAGCTACCCCGGTTTTTCAGGTTCTTTGCTAATTAACAACGTTGTTTCTTATATATCTCCCGGCGAGTTCCATCGGTGGAACCAGCGCATCTAAGCCCATTAATCTGGCCAATCCTGCGATCTGGATTGCCTCGGGATACATTATATCCAACACTTTGACATCCACCCCCTGGAATGAACGTGGCATCTGTTCCGGGTATGCCTGCCAACCACTACCAATACCAATTACACTTGTAACGGGGCGGGAATTGGTTAACGTCGTATTGTCACTCTGGTTTAGTACAGCGGGATTACTTACCTTGACTGGAAGCAACTCTTGAGTTCCAGAGTCACACTGATAAACACTCCAATACACCTGTTTCATGCGGGCATCAATAGCAGAAATAACCAAGCCAGTATCCTGGGTAGCAGCCAAAGCCGCCAGCGAACTGACCCCCACAACCTTAATACCGCTGGCATAAGACAGACCCTGAGCAACACCGATTCCTATTCTCAGTCCGGTAAATGACCCGGGGCCCGAGTCAACCGCAATCCCATCTAATTCGGACAGCTCGATTCCCTGGCTATGCAATAGTTGATGAACCATGCCGATCACTAACCTGGAATGACCAGTTGGCGCAATTTCAACAAGCTGTTCAATTTGATTGTCCATTGCGAGCGCGACAGAACAACTTTCCGTAGCGGTATCAATGGCCAGGACATTCATTCTTTGAAAAATCTTTCCACGTCATAAATCTGCCGAGTCAGCGGAATCGGCGGCAGGCTTTGGAGGAAAATATTGCCATAGCGTTTTGTGGTAATTCGGGGATCACAGATTACTAATACGCCTTTATCGGTTTCGGATCGAATCAACCTTCCGGTTCCCTGTTTTAAAGCGATAACCGCGGCTGGAACCTGTATCTCCATAAATGGATTGCCACCTTCATCTTCACAGGCTCGGAGGCGACTCTTTAACACCGGATCTCCGGGCGAGGCGAAAGGCAATTTATCGATGATTACACAGGACAACGCTTCACCCTTAATATCGACCCCTTCCCAGAAACTCGAGGTGCCAAATAAAACGGCATTCGGGGTTCGGCGAAATCGGTCCATTAATTCACTGCGGGGAGCGTCCCCTTGCAACAATAACGGCCATTTACTTTTACCTTTGATCGACTTGTATACCGTGTTCATCATCGCGTAACTGGTAAACAAACAAAATGCCCTGCCGCTGCTGGCATCGATTGTTTGTTCAATGACTTCGGTCACTCGACTGGCATAAGCACGTTCTCGCGGGTCCGGCATATCCGTCGGCAGATATAACAGTGCGTTGTTTGAAAAATCGTATGGACTGTCCCAACGGACCTTGGTAGATTGATCAAGACCCAAATGATCACAAAAAGCAGAGAAATCGTCGCCTATAGCGATTGTTGCCGAGGTAAATATCCAGGCATTGGCCCGGGCCATGAGATCTGAAAACCGTTGGTTTACCCGTAACGGTGTTCCGTGTAAGCGGAAATATTTCGACCCAACATTCAACCAGCGAATCAGATTAGTGTCACGCCCACTGATCCACAAATCCAATCGGGTTTGAATCTGGATACAGCGTTGCCAACACTTTTCAAGCCCTTCCCCTGCAGGGGCGGCAATCTCAAGTTGCTCGAGCAAGGCGTCCACTCTAATCTGAAGCAATTCCAGCGCCTCATGAAACTGCGCTCGATCCGCCGTAGCAAAATCGATAGACTGATCTTCGAATTCCTTCAAACTACGTCTGAGATTCTCCTCGGCGCTGTCGACAAATGGGATTACCGAACCGAAATCCGCACCACTCTTGTACTCCGATTCTGCCGACGCAACATCCTGACACAATTCTCTCAATTGAAAACTGGATATGGAAAAACCAAAAAAGCTAGATGCTATCGCGCCAATAGTGTGCGCTTCATCAAATACTACCGCATCATAATTGGGCAGTAATTCACCAAAGCCATCTTCTTTCAGGGTTAGGTCAGAAAAAAACAAATGATGATTTACCACAACGATATCCGCCTCCATGGCGTTTGCACGTGCCTGGGTCACATAACATTTCTTGAAATCAGGGCATTTACTGCCAAGGCAATTATCGCTGGTTGAAGTCACCTCTCTCCAGACCGCTGCCTGTTCTGAAATCTCGCTAACCTCAGCAATATCGCCGGTTACCGTTTTCGCCGCCCAACGTTCTATGATGGCAAATGACAATTTCGACCCACTTCCAACCAGATCACTCTGTCCACTATTCTGTCTGAGTCGGTATCGACAGAGGTAATTTGATCGCCCTTTTAGCATTTCTGCCTTGACCGGACGGTCAAGTATTTTGCTCACGGTGGGCAAATCCCGATGGAAAATCTGATCCTGGAGGTGACGGGTTCCTGTGGAAATAATTGTTTTGTTTCCACTGCGCAAAATCGGAACCAGGTAGGCAAATGTTTTTCCAGTGCCGGTTCCTGATTCAGCAACCAGAATGCCACCGTTCTCCAGGGTATTAGCCACAGCATTGGCCATTTCCTGTTGGGTAGATCTCGCTACAAAACCTTCAAGATGTTCGCTAAATGGTCCCGTGGAAGAGAGTTCAGCAAAGGCCCGGTTTGTCCCCAATGTTTATGCGCCGAGACAACGCCCAAGAGCGTCTTGCCAACCTGGTAATTGCAAGTCGAATGTTTTCTTGAGTTTCAGATTGGACAATACCGAGTAGTCCGGCCGCGGCGCAGGGGTGGAATATTCCGATCCGGGTATGGGATTAATCCTAACCCCAGTATTTCCAGAAACTTGCATAATGGCTTCACTCAAACCAGACCAATTGGTTACTCCATAGCCAGTGGCATGATAAATGCCATATCTGGATAAGTCGGCATCCAATCGAATTTGGTCAATGATATTAATGGTTACCTGGGCTAAATCATCAGCCAGGGTCGGACTGCCAAACTGATCGTTCACCACATTAATAACATCGCGGTCTGTGGCGAGCCTTAGCATGGTATTGACGAAATTTTTTCCCTCTTTGGAATATACCCACGCGGTGCGCAGTATTATGCTCTTATCCAGCGCCGACAAAACCGCCTGTTCTCCTTCGAGCTTGGTGATTCCATATACGCTTTTGGGATTGGGAGTATCTGTTTCCAGGTAGGGCTCAGATGCAGTCCCATCGAAAACGTAATCGGTTGAATAGTGCACCATGGACGCGCCAATTTCATTGCTGGCCTTGGCTATGACCCGGGGTGCCACGGCGTTTAACTGATGGGCCAAAGTTCGCTCAGATTCGGCCCGATCAACCGCAGTGTGGGCCGATGCATTAATTACCCAGGACGGTCGATGATCCATAACCAAATTTCGGGTTGCCGCATTATCCGTAAGATCGACATCTTCAATATCAGTCGCAATGACCTGATAATCTTCCCTCTCAGCCAACAGGCTGTTTAATTGACTGCCAACTTGACCGTGCTTGCCGATAATCAGGAGTTTGCAGGAGTTGCTCATTGAACTTTCAAATCTGACAATAGGCCGGCATTCATATCCTTTTCCGAAACGATGGGATTCTCTATCGGCCAATCGATACCGATTGCCGGGTCATTCCATAAAATCCCACTATCATCGCTCGGTTTATATAGAGTAGTACACTTATAAACCACGTCCGCCATTTCGCTGACAACACAAAAGCCATGGGCAAAACCAGGTGGAACATAAATTTGTTGCTTGTTTTCCGCGCTGATAGTAACTCCAACCCACTCACCATAAGTTGGCGAATCGATTCGAACGTCTACGGCGACGTCAAAAATCTCACCGTTTATGACACGCACTAATTTTCCCTGCCATTGGGGGTATTGGAAATGTAACCCACGTAATACACCATAGCCGGAGCGTGAGTGGTTGTCCTGGACGAAGTTATCTGGCAGTCCGGCATCGACGAAGCTCCCTTGATGAAAGGTTTCCATAAAGAATCCTCGACTATCACCGTGGACCACAGGGGATATCACAACGACCCCTGGTAGTTTGGTTTTTTCTACTTTCAAAACTGATTTCCTGGAGCCTGTGAATTGGCCGAATTATACAGGGCCACAGCGGTTGGGACGGATACTCAGGTCACCAAATCGTCGAAGAATCCCTTTATTTTAGAACTCCAGGACCCGCTACGGGGAGAATGCCTGTCGCCACCTTCAGCCAGGGTTGAATCGAGTTCTCTGAGTAACTCTTTCTGCTTTCGAGTCAAATTGACAGGAGTTTCCATGGAAATTTTGCAATAGAGGTCGCCGACGTTTCCATTGCGCACGTTCTTGACCCCTTTACCGCGCAACCTAAACACTTTTTCGGATTGGGTTTCCGGCGGAATTTTGATCGTAGCTCGTCCAGATAAAGTGGGCACCTCCATACTTCCGCCAAGTGCCATTGTAGTAAACCCCACCGGTACTTCGCAATACAGACTGTCCCCATCGCGTTCAAAAATTTCATGGGGTTTGATACTAACCTGTACATACAGGTCTCCTGGCTTGCTCCCCGGTCCACCACTTTCGCCTTCGCCGGTTAATCTAACCTGGTCGCCAACATCGACGCCGGCTGGAATTTTTACTGACAGGGTTTTCTCATCACGAACGATCCCCTTACCATTACAAGAAGAACAGGGATCGGTAACCACCTTACCCTGACCACGACATTCGGGACAGGTTTGCTGGACCGAAAAGAATCCCTGTTGCATACGAACCTGACCATGCCCGCTGCAGGTTCCGCAAGATTTTGAATCCGAACCCGGCCTCGAACCTGACCCTTTGCAGGTGGCACAGTCGGACATTCTGGGCACCCGAATTTTTCTCTCTACTCCTTGAACCGCTTGCTCCAGGGAAAGTTCCAGGTTGTAACGCAGGTCGGACCCTTTGCTCTGACGCCTTCCACCGCCACCACTGCCAAAAATGTCGCCAAATATATCACCAAAAATATCACCGGTATTGCCGCTGAAGCCGCCGCCACCCATACCTGCAGACTGATCCACGCCGGCGTGACCAAACTGGTCGTAGGCCGCTTTTTTCTGGGGATTGTTTAATACGTCATAAGCTTCCTTGGCTTCCTTGAATTTTACTTCTGAGCCGGCATCATCCTTATTGCGGTCAGGATGGTGTTTCATCGCCAAACGCCGATAGGCTTTCTTCAGTTCCTCGGCACTGGCGTCCCGATTGACCCCAAGTACTTCGTAATAGTCTCGTTTCGCCATATTCTTATAAACGCAACAAGCGGGATCAGATGATCCCGCTTTAACTTTTTATTTTTTAAATAATCAGGTTCGATCAGGCCTTCTTGTCACCGTCATCAACCTCTTCGAACTCTGCGTCAACTACGTCCTCGGAGGTATTACTTCCCGTGTTGTCAGGTCCAGCGTCGCCTCCCGGGGCAGAATCTTCTGCACCCTGGGCATACATCTGCTCCGCCATCTTGTGACTGGCCTGGGTTAGGGTATCAGTCTTAGCACTGATTGCCTCTTTGTCGTCCCCTTTCAGCGCTTCCTCGAGATCGGCTATTGCTGCTTCGATACCCGCCTTTTCGCCTGAATCTAACTTGTCACCGAGCTCATCCATGGATTTTTGAACTCCATGAATCATGGCTTCACCATGATTTCTTGTATCCACCAGCTCTCTGGCCTTGCGATCTTCATCGGCGTGCTCCTCTGCATCACGGACCATTTTATCGATCTCATCATCGGACAAACCGGAACTTGATTTAATGATAATCTTGTTCTCTTTGCCGGTCGCCTTATCTTTGGCAGAAACATTTAATATACCGTTCGCATCGATATCCAGGCTAACTTCAATTTGCGGAACGCCTCGAGGTGCTGGCGGAATTTCCGTCAGGTCAAAACGCCCGAGCGACTTATTGCCACTGGCCATTTCCCGTTCGCCTTGTAACACGTGCACCGTAACCGCGTTCTGGTTATCCGCTGCAGTTGAAAATACCTGTTCGGCTTTAGTGGGAATCGTGGTATTTTTTTCAATCAGCTTGGTCATCACTTCGCCATAGGTTTCGATACCAAGAGACAATGGCGTAACATCAAGTAACAATACATCGGTAACGTCTCCACCCAGGACACCACCCTGGATAGCCGCACCAACCGCCACAGCTTCATCTGGGTTTACGTCTCGACGGGGTTCCTTACCGAAAAAATTCTTAACTGCTTCCTGAACCTTGGGCATGCGAGTCTGCCCACCGACTAAAATTACATCGTCAATTTCTGAAGCACTAATTCCTGCATCCTTGAGTGCAATTTTGCATGGATCCAGAGTTTGCTGAACCAACGCATCGACCAGAGATTCAAATTTCGCCCTGGACAATTTCAAATTGAGGTGCTTTGGACCACTTGCGTCCGCAGTAATATACGGCAGGTTAACCTCGGTCTGGGTGCTGGAGGAAAGTTCAATTTTCGCTTTCTCGGCACCTTCCTTAAGACGCTGCATGGCGAGCGGATCACCGCGCAAATCCATTCCCTGATCCTTCTTGAATTCATCAGCAAGGTAATCGATCAGGCGTCGGTCGAAGTCTTCACCACCGAGAAAGGTATCGCCATTGGTCGATAGCACTTCAAATTGATGCTCACCCTCTATTTCCGCTATCTCGATAACCGACACGTCAAAAGTCCCACCGCCAAGATCATAAACTACAATTTTATGATCTCCTTTGGCTTTATCCATGCCATAGGCTAGCGCTGCAGCCGTAGGCTCGTTAATAATACGCTTAACGTCGAGACCTGCTATCTTACCGGCATCTTTTGTCGCCTGGCGCTGGGAGTCATTGAAGTATGCAGGTACCGTAATGACGGCTTCTGAAACCGATTCGCCGAGGTAATCTTCCGCGGTTTTTTTCATCTTCTGCAATATCCGGGCAGAAATTTCCGGTGCCGCCATTTGTTTGCCGCCAGCCTCTACCCAGGCGTCTCCGTTCTTTGCTTTAACGATTTTGTAGGGCATGATATCCATGTCCCGCTGCACCAGCTCATCGTCAAACTGGCGACCGATTAGCCGCTTTACTGCGAAAACGGTATTTTCAGGATTTGTAACCGATTGTCTTTTTGCCGATTGCCCGACCAAGACTTCATCGTCTTTGGTAAATGCAACGATAGAAGGCGTTGTTCGATCGCCTTCGCTGTTCTCAATAACTTTGGGCGTATCACCCTCCATTACCGCAACGCATGAATTGGTTGTACCGAGATCGATACCAATTATTTTAGCCATTTTGTGAGATCCTCATGAAATCTGGATAAGTTGTCTGTCTGGTCTGGAATATGTGGATAAACCTGTTAATTGCAAGGTATTAAACGGTTACTTGAATACGATAAATCTAGCTCGCTACTATTACCATCGCGGGTCGCAACAACCGGTCCTTCAAAACAAATCCTTTCTGCATCACGTCGATGATGTGATTGGATTCTATTTCCTCCGATGGGACCATACTGATTGCCTGGTGAAGTTCAGGGTCGAACTTGACCCCTGGGCCCGCCTCCACCTCAGTAACTGAAAACTTTAAGAGGACAGTTTCAAGTTGCTTCAGGGTCAGGCCAAGACCTTCCTTCATGTTGGTCACCGCTGAACTTTCGCCTGCATCCAGCTCCACTTGTGCGGCTTGATCGAGGGAATCTTTCACTTGCAACATTTCCTGGGCAAATCCTTCCAATGCGTACTTACGAGCGGCAATCACCTCATTTTGCGCCCGCCGCCTAATATTCTCCATCTCGGCTTTGGCCCGTAGAAAACTGTCCTGCATTTCACTGATTTGACTATTCGCTTCGATCAGCGCTTCGACCAGTTCCTGATCGGAAAGATCGGCAAATTCCGATTGTTCCGAGGTTTCCGATTCTCCGACGTCTTGCCCCTCGGAATCGGGCACAGAATCTGTGATCAGGCTTTCAGCTGCTCGCTCAAGGTCACCTTCGCGATCATCAACTTCCGATTCCTTCACCTCTGTTTCCCCGGTGTCTTTGGCCGGGTTTTCTTGAACATTTTGCGCACCATTTTTTTTAGATGTCATAGCTTAAATGGGATAAGTTAGCACTGCCGCACAACGTGGGGGCTCGGAATACAAAGGACAAGCGCCCAACCGAGATTTTTTAAGGTTTTTACCAAATATTTTTAAAATCCCGTCTGAAATTACACATTCTAGTCACAAACGACGGGATTCAGGATGTTTCCGGGTAAATCCTAGGTCCTCTACCGCCTCGGAGATTTATCGGGGTGACGGGCTTAATTATTAGCTCACGGCGTCCAGGTGCGATCTCTGATTAACAGGTTGTTCTGGGGTTGAATTGAAACCTTACTCAGATTGAAAAAGAGGAACCACATCCACAGGTGGTACTGGCATTGGGATTGTTAACCAGAAATCGGCTGCCCATCAGATCGTCCTTGAAATCAATCTCAGCCCCACCGAGATATTGCAGGCTCAACATATCGATGAGCACCTTAACCCCCGACCGCTCCACCGAAATATCATCTTCCTGTTCCGCCTCGTCAAACTGAAAGCCGTATTGGAAGCCTGAACATCCACCGCCCTGAATATACACCCGCAACATAAGATCCGGATTATCCTTGGTCGCCAGCAAATGATTAATTCGGTCAACCGCGCTATCGCTAATTTTAAGGTCTGTTTGCATCTCCCACGTTTTGCAAAGGTATTGAGGTATTCCCAGCGCAGACTCTGCTGTTCAGCTCCAGGAAACCTTTGTATTATAGTGGGTCTGACCAGAAATTAATCAATAGGCCGGATTGGTACAGTCGTCACTGAATCAACTGCACCTGACAAGTTCCCTAAACTGGCAAAATTGCAAGAAATTAGTGAATAGTTCACATGACTTGCCGGGGTAATTGTCTATAATCACCTGTTTCAGCAATGTAAAACAGGTACAGCAATGAATTTAATTCGAACTATTTTCGTGGCATCGATTTTATTTGGGCTTAGTGTAGGCAATAGCATGGCCGCTGGCCCACGAATTGGTGTCGCAGAATTCAGCAATACCTCTGGCGCGTATTGGTGGACTGGTGGAGTCGGGCATGATCTCGCGAGTATGGTGACCAATGAGCTGGCCAACAACGGGAGTTTCAGAGTAGTAGAGCGGTCCAAACTGAGTTCGGTTCTGCGAGAGCAGGATCTATCCAGCGGCGGAAGAATTTCCCAGAGTACTCGGGCCAAGGTCGGAGAACTAACCGGGGCAAAATACCTGGTGCTGGGAACAGTAACGGCCTACGAAGATAACTCACAAAGCACTGGTGGCGGATTCTCGATTTCAGGAATCAGTATTGGCGCCAAGAAGAAAAAGGCTTATTTGGCATTGGATTTACGGGTGGTTGAAACCGATTCCGGGGAAATTGCCTACAATCGAACCGTCGAGGCGCGTACCGGCGGATTTGGATTCAAACTGGGACTTTCCCGGGGAAAATTTTCGGGAAATCTCGGACAATACAAGAAAACACCTGCGGGCAAGGCGATCAGAGCTGTAGTTCTGGAAATCGTCGACTACCTGGAGTGCGCCATGGTGGTACAGGGAAGTTGTCTGGCGGAATTCAATGCCAAAGAGAAGAAGCGCAAGAAAAGTCTTAAGAGCATTATCAGTTTGGACTGATACCAAAAATTTTTTGGGGGAATTCTTTCCAGGCGTAGCGCTGGGTGGCTTCGCTAGTGTTCTACCAGCTGGGCTAGGTCCGTCGCAACCTGGTGTAATCGTGGAATAAATATAACCGCTTCGTCAAGGTTCAACCTACATTACCGGCCAAACCCTGTACGTCGACGGTGGGTTTACTGCTCGTTAACCCAATAAGTTTCCGACATTATGAAAGCACTAGTTTATACAGCGAATCAACAAATGGAATATCGCGATGAACCAGCGCCGATCCCACAATCCGGGGATGCCCTGGTTGCAATTGAATCTGTAGGAATATGCGGCTCTGACATGCATGCCTATCTCGGCCATGATCCAAGACGGGTACCTCCTCTAATCCTTGGACACGAAGCCGTGGGCACAGTGCTCGAAGGTTCCGAAGTCGGTAAAAAAGTTGTTCTGAATCCATTGATAACCTGCGGAAAATGTAACGCTTGTTTAGGTGGACGACAGAATCTATGCGCGCAAAGAGACTTGATAGGGATGTTTCGTGCAGGCGCTTTTGCCGAGCAAATTGCTATTCCAGAGCGCAACCTGATTACAGTTCCGGAAGATATGAACAACGCCCAGGCTGCGCTAACCGAACCGGGAGCTACCGCGCTACACGCGGTATTGCTGGCAGAACGATCAATGGCACGACCAATCAGTGAATCCCGTGCGCTGGTAATCGGTGCCGGCTCAGTGGGATTGCTAACCGCATTAATTCTCAACGACAAAGGCGTTTCAAACCTCTGCATCGCCGAAACCAATTCGCTGAGGAGAACCAGCGTACGCCAACACACTAATATAACCACTCTGGATCCGATCGAGACCCCACCCGACGCCTCTGACTATGACGTAGTATTTGATGCGGTAGGAGGGGAGCATACTCGCAATGCAAGTATTGACGCAGTTAAACCAGGAGGCGTGGTAGTGCATATAGGTCTCATGGATAGTAATGGATCGATGGATGTAAGGCGACTAACGCTGCAGGAAATTACGTTTGTTGGCTGTTATACCTATTCTCCACTCGACCTTCGGATGACATTAGACAAACTCTATTCAGGGGCACTGGGCGACCTGAGGTGGCTAGAGCAGCGTCCGTTAGCAGATGGCGTCAGTGCTTTTAGCGAACTTCTCCAGGGCAAAATAGCAGCGCCTAAGGTGATTCTTCAAATTTAGTTTGAATGGCCCATATGGCGCGCGTCAGTATTACTAGTTCTTTCGTGGAAAACGAATAAAAATCTGCGCAGCACTAACTAACTTTGCTGTCTGGTATAAATTTGGTACTATGTGGACAAATTTGATTAATACTCGGGTTAGTTATATTTGATTTTGGTATTGTCAGAATATTCAACGAAACTTCGGTCACCGGTTTCGGCTGAAACACAATTTTTTGCGCGGATCTACCGCCCAGATTAGGAAATTATGGTGACCATTTTGCGAAATAACACAAAAAATTTGGAGAACAAGATATGAAACTACTTAAACCAATTGCGGTTGCTGCTGCCTTAACCGGTATGTTTGCAATGAGCGGGGCTGCAACTGCCCAACAAGAATTTATCTCGATCGGCACCGGTGGCGTCACCGGCGTTTACTATCCAACTGGTGGAGCTATTTGTCGCCTGGTAAATAAAAACCGCAAGGAACACGGCATTCGTTGTTCTGCGGAGTCTACGGGCGGATCGATTTACAACATTAATACCATTCGTGCAGGCGAACTTGAATTTGGTGTTGCCCAGTCTGACTGGCAATACCATGCATACAATGGCACTTCGAAATTTGCTGACGCTGGAAAATTCGAAAATTTACGAGCCGTGTTTTCAGTGCATCCTGAGCCGGTAACCGTTATCGCCAGCGACTCCTCAGGCATCAGTACTCTTACCGACGCCAAGGGCAAACGTTTGAATATTGGTAATCCAGGATCAGGAACCCGTGGAACCTGGGAGGTTATTGAAGAAGCACTCGGGTGGGAACGTAGCGACCTGAAATTGGCCTCAGAAATGAAATCTGCCGAGACCGGCCAGGCTGTTTGTGACGGAAAAATTGACGCTTATTTCTGGCTAGTTGGTCATCCTTCGGCACTGACTCAAGAATCTCTCGCAACCTGCGATGCCCACCTGGTCAACGTTACCGGTCCCGCTATTGACAAACTGGTGGCAGATAATCCGTACTATCGGTCAGCAACTATTCCAGCCGGAATGTACAACAATGATGCAGACGTCCAGACTTTTGGCGTTGGTGCAACTTTCGTGTCCAGCGCGGATGTATCCGAAGACGCGGTCTATGTTGTTGTAAAAGCGGTATTCGATAACTTTGCGGATTTCAAAAAACTACATCCTGCATTCGCCAACCTGACAGAGCAAGAAATGATTACTGATTCTCTATCAGCTCCGCTTCACGATGGTGCGGTAAAGTACTATAAAGAGCGAGGCTGGATGTAATCCAACCCCTGTTCCAGGCAGCCCCCACGGGGCTGCCTGTTTTCTCTCGAGTCTCAAGTCCAGACTTTGGGTAAGTAAATACATAAAAAATGTGTAGCAGCGGCTACCAAGGAGGCAATAATGGCGAAACAAAATGAATCAGCTGACCTGGAACAATTCGCTGCGATTGAGTCTGGCGGACGCAACCCTATTGGTTGGCAGGGAAAACTAATCGCGTACACCACGTTTATCTGGGCTCTGTTCCAGCTTTATATTGCTTCCAATCTGCCGTTCTGGCTAACTGACGTTACTGGTTTCAGCGTTATCGTTACCAATTCAAATGCGCGCCTGATTCATCTCGCATTCGGTTTCTTTCTAGGCACTCTGGCATTTCCATTATTCAAATCCAGTCCCAAAGACACGATCCCCTGGTATGACTGGGTACTGTGCCTCGCCGGGGTAATCGCCTGTCTGTATATTGTCGTCCTGCGCAATGAAATTGCGGTCCGTGCGGGACTGCCCACCCAGGGAGATTTAATTGCATCGACCATTGGAATGCTGGTACTTGGGGTCACGGTTTATCGAACATTAGGATTGCCCTTGCTCATCGTAGCAACCGTGTTCGTTAGCTATGTGTTTTTTGGCAACTCTGAATGGTTGCCCGAAGCGATTCAGTGGAAAGGCGCCTCCTATGGCAAAGCCATGTGGCACTTCTGGATGCAGAATGAAGGGGTATTTGGCGTCGCGCTCGGGGTTTCTGCCACTCTAATATTCCTGTTTGTCCTGTTTGGTTCTATCCTGGAAAAAGCCGGGGCCGGTAACTATTTCATAAAAATTGCGTTTGCCTTGCTTGGTCATTTGCGCGGAGGACCCGCCAAAGCGGCGGTGGTCGCTTCGGCATTAAGCGGAATGTATTCAGGGTCGTCAATCGCCAACACCGTAACCACCGGAACATTTACCATCCCGTTGATGAAACGCACCGGTTTTTCCGCTGAAAAAGCCGGCGCTGTAGAAGTTGCATCGTCGACTAATGGGCAATTGACACCACCGGTAATGGGTGCCGCCGCATTTCTAATCGCCGAATTTACCGGCATCAGCTACCAGGAGATTCTCAAACATGCCCTGGTACCGGCATTGGTTTCATATATCGCATTGTTTTATATCGTCCATCTGGAAGCGATGAAGATGGATTTAAAAGGCCTGCCCAAATTACCGTCAACCCGCACATTTGCGAGCAAATTAATGGGGTTTCTTGGGGGCTTTGTAGGCATTTCCCTGCTCGGCTTGATCGTCTATTTTGGCCTGGGTTGGATCAAGGTAGCCGCGCCAGACTTTGCATTCGCCATCGTCGCAATAGGTTGTACGCTGTTTTACCTGTTTTTGTTAAAACTTGCCTCTAAGACCCCTGATCTGGTGGTCGACGACCCTGACGATCCGATTCTGGAATTACCCAAAGCCGGCGAAACCGCGATTACCGGTCTTTACTATATATTGCCCATCGTAATCCTGATATGGAGCATTATCATTGAGCGACTCTCTCCAGCATTATCGGCATTCTGGGCGACCATCGCCATGATTATTGTTTCGCTGACGCAAAATCCCATAAAGGCATTTTTTCGGGGTAGCGGTAATTATGCAGAAAGTTTTAAAGTGGGCCTGCACGATTGGGTAGAAGGAATGATGGCAGGTTCGAGGAATATGATCAGTATTTCTGTGGCGACCGGCGCTGCTGGTATCATCGTTGGAACCATATCGTTGACCGGTGCCCATCAAGTAGTCGGAGAATTCGTGGAATTTCTTTCCGGTGGTCACCTGATGGTCATGCTAATTTTGGTTGCGATAATGAGTTTAATTCTCGGGATGGGGTTACCAACCACGGCAAATTACATCGTAGTTTCGTCATTGATGGCCCCGGTAATCATTACCCTTGGTGCATCAAATGGATTACTGGTTCCTTTGATCGCAGTTCATTTGTTCGTATTTTATTTTGGCATATTAGCGGACGACACTCCGCCCGTAGGGCTCGCGGCATTTGCCGCGGCGGCAATATCCAAGGGCGATCCAATTAAAACCGGTATACAAGGATTCGCCTATGACATCCGCACAGCATTACTCCCATTTTTATTTATTTTTAATACCGAACTGTTGCTGATCAATGTTTCTCCATTAAAGGCGGTGTTTATTTTTATCATCGCGGTAATAGCGATGATGCTATTTGCCGCCGCAACCCAGGGATATTTTTTCACGCGTAACAGAAAATGGGAATCGGCCCTATTGTTACTGATTGCCTTTACATTGTTTCGTCCCGGCTATTGGTTGGATAAGGTATACCCGCCCTATCACAGTACCGAACCATCTACCATCTATGAAGTAGTTGGTGATGTCACCCCCAGTGGAGTGCTTACAATGGTAGTCAGTGGTCCGGATTTTGACACCGGCGAAATAGAGACGACAACCATTCTGGTTCCATTGGGACAACCCGCCGAGGCGGCAAAAAGACTCGAACAGGCAGGACTTTCGGTAACGGTAGCTGACGGGCGGGCGCTTATCGAAGAACCATTTCCGAGTTCTCCTTTCTTTGAAGGAATCGGCAAGACCTTTGATTTTTATGCCGATGACCCTGTAGAAATCTCTGATATCCTGAGACCGGCTGAGCGAATGCCCAAGGAAGTTTTTTATATTCCAGCGGTTTTACTACTAGGCCTAATCGTATTTTTACAACGCAGGCGGCGAGAAACGGTTAGTTAGCCACGTCTCTAGCATTGCGCAAAATAGACGAAGATTTCGAATCAATTATCACCAATCTTAAAAGCAAACTGTGGTCAACTTATTCTGCGTAGTCTTTATCGGCGCGCAGACCTGGTTTAATCCCATCTTGACTTTTTTAAGTACGCCGGTTTGACTGGTAACCCGAAATGATTAACTGCCGACAACGTATAATTCATTCTCATTGTCTGCTCCCAGGCCGGTGATGTAGATATCTGGTAATACATCGTATTGAAATTCTTTCATCAGATCCCCGTTATCCAGATAAAACAAGCGGCCACCGGGATTTGAAAAGCTTCTTCCCCAGTCACCAAACACGTATTTACCCTGCAAACCGTTAACTTGGTTTCCCTGGTATACCTGACCTCCTATTACTGATATACCCTCATCATGGTCGTATTCCGCGACAGGATCAATCAACGGTGGCAGAACTACACCGGGAGGAGGGGTGGAGCTAACAAAGGTAGCATTCGCCGTGGAATAAAAGTAAAAACTACCTTCCTTGAAATTCCATCCGTAATTTCCACCCGTGTCATTTGAGTGAATCCGATTAACCTCTTCAATGGCATTTTGGCCAACGTCTCCTACGTATAAATTAAATCCGTTGTTGTTGAGTGACTCAAAAGAGAATCGAAATGGGTTTCGTAATCCAAAAATAACTATCTCGTCGAGTCCGGCAGTACCGACAAACGGATTATCCTGCGGAATTCCATAGCGTCCATTGGCGGGAGCAATTGCATTAACGTCAATTCTTAAAATCGCACCCAGTGGGTTTGAATTATCCCTTCCATTCCCGTTGGCACCATGCCCGTCGCCTTTGTCATCAGCACTACCCCCATCACCAAGAGAAATATATAGATAGTCATCTGGTCCAAATTCAACCATTCCACCGTTATGATTGAATTGAGGCTGGTCGACTATCAGCAATTCTATTTCAGCGGTGGCAGATGCGGGATTGAGATGAGTGTTCGCTACCGTCCATTCAGAAACTACTGATAAATGATCGGCGTCAATCCCAACCGGCATCGTTGAAAAATGTGCTACCCCAGGCTGAAAGGTTTTCGATATATAAGTGTAGATTTTGTGATTTGTCGCATACCCAGGGTGAAACGCCAGTCCCAGGAGACCCCGTTCATCATATCCGCCAAATTGCTGACCATAGGTGTTAACCAGTTCTGCGCTCAAGTCCAGAAACAGTAGTTTGTTACCGGATGTTTTGTCCACACTCCAAATTCGCCCTCCCTGCTCAACAACATAAAGTGAATCGGATTCTCCTGGTGCCGTCAAGACCAGTACGGGAGCAGTGAAGCCACTAGCAATCGTTTCCAGTTTTATCGAAATATTACCCTTTGGGACAGATGTTGGTTTAGGGTTCGCAACCGGGCATGGTGTTAGACCCGTATTTGGATCGACCAGAATGCCGCATGGCAGGTTGTCGGGAGGACCAATGACTTTGTTTGGACTCCCATTGCTAAACTGAATTAAATTGACTTCTCCCAGACGCCAGCCGGTCTGTGCATCCGCCTGAATCTCCTGAACAAAGGTATTGCTGCCAGCGTTCCCACTATCCGTGAGGGTAGCTTCCTGGTCAGTCAGACTGGTCTTGAAGGCTTCTTCTTCATTGGTGAATGTTGTACCAATCTCCAGCTGGTTCTGATTAAAGTCCGTCTTGATACTAAATCCATACCGATTCCACCCGTTGCCACCCGCGCTACTCTCGTGGCAGACCTGACATATCGCGTCGCCAGCCGTTGAATCGACGGAGTATAGCTGGAGCCACCAATCATAATACCGTGGATGGGCTGACCCAGGTTTCACCATGAAAAAGCACAGGCTTAGGAATATAAGCAGCTGCCAGCTTCTAGAAACTTTCACAAATAGACGCCATCCATTGAATCACTAAACCCTTCAGGGCTCAATGAGGAAAATTTCGCGCTTTACCCGGACGCGAAATGATGAAATGCTACTGAATTGCGACCGCCAACATCTGATTCAAGGCCGCCGGTGCATTCTCTTGAGCAAGAGAATAAACGCCCTATTCCACAAAATCAATGCGTGGGCGACCACCAAGTTGTCGTGATTAGCAGGCTCTAAGCCGACTGTTTAGTCAATTTGAAGCTGAAAAACTGAATTTCTTCCGCCCGTTCCTGGACATTATTTAGGCCCTTGCTTTTTCTCCCTTTGGGTCGAATAACGGTTTTTCCAACATCTCTGCTTTGGTTAAAATCCCAAGTACCGCGATTTCGAAGTCATCTCCCGGTTGTGCTAATTCCGCATCCACATAACCCAAGGCCACCGATGTGCCAAAGGTAAAACTATAGGATCCCGATGTCACTCTTCCAGCATATTGTCCATTCTTAAAGATCGGTTCACCGCCCCAGGCATCAGCACCATCAGCCCCAGGCTTGGTATCAATCCTGAAGTTGCATAGCAACTGCCGGGGTGGCTGGTCTTTGATTTTCATATAGGCTTCTCTTCCATGAAATTCAGGCTTATCAGTTTTAACCAGAAAATCCATTCGCGATTCGGTGGGATACCATTCGGGTGAATATTCGCGGCTCCAGCTGCCATAACCTTTTTCAATACGCATAGAACCAAGGGCTCGAGAACCGACTGGGCGAATTCCGAATTCTTCGCCCTGCTCGAAAATTGATTGATACAATTCCAATTGATTTTCTTCTGCAACGTACAACTCATAACCCAGATCCCCGGTAAACGACACCCTGATCACTATAACTTCATAACCATTCAGGGTAATAACCTTGTTGCGCATAAATCTCAAGTCGTCGTTGCCCCAGGACATCCCGGTGAGTTTTTCTATCAGCTTTCTGGCGTTAGGACCAGCCAGGTTAAAACCACACATCGCGTCGGTAGCCGATTCGAATTTGACACCCGGAGATGGCAGATATTGATCGAATAATCGATGATGATAATCTTCCGCAATGCCGGAACCAATCATAAACAACTTATCATCGGCTAACCTGGCTACAGTAAAATCTCCGGCCAGCCCGCCGCGCAGGCTTAATAGTGGTGTCAGACAGGTGCGACCATTTTCCTTTGGGACATAATTAGCAATTATTTTATCCAGCCAATCTCGAGCATTTGGACCGGTGATGAAGTATTTGGCGAAGTTTCCGGTGTCCACGACCCCAACCGAGTTACGCACGGTTTGCGCTTCTTCCCCCATTACATCGAACCAGCGAGGACGTTCGAAACTGAAGTCGTCCTCCTGCTTTACCCCTTTGGTCGCATACCAATGGGGATGCTCCCATCCAAAGGACGATCCAAAAACACCGCCCATGGATTTTTGCATCTCATATACTGGCCTGGTTTTGAGCGGCCTTCCTGCCATTCGTTCTTCATTGGGGAAGTGGATACTGAAACGAGTGCTGTAGGTATCCAGAGCTCTGGCCTTGGTGTATTCCTTGGTCGCCCAGGCACCGAACCGGGTCACGTCCCAGGGGAACATATCTAATTCTGGTTCGCCTTCGACAATCCACTGCGCCAGAGTCAAACCAAGTCCTGCGCTTTGGCTGAATCCCGGAATAATTCCATTGCAGCACCAATAATTTTTCAGCCCACGAACCGGTCCCAGCAAGGCCGAAGAATCCGGCGACCAAATCATTGGCCCATTGATAACCTTTTTGACTCCCGCCTCAGCCAGCACAGGAATTCGATCACAAGCGCGCATAATATTATCGGTAATTCGGTCCAGATCTTCCTGGAGAAGCTCATGGCCGAAGTCCAGGGGAGTGCCATTTTCAGCCCAAAACTGTCCGTCCTTTTCATAGGCACCCACCAACAAGCCCTTACCTTCCTGACGCAAATAGTACTCCATGTCCCGATCGGCAACCGAGGGTAACTCCCGTCCCAGCGCTGCAATCTCAGGGATTTCTTCGGTAACAAAATATTGATGCTCCATGGTCATCAATGGCAATTCAAAGCCAGCCAATTTAGCAACTTCCCGGCCCCATAACCCGGCCGCGTTTACCACATGTTCGGCGTGGACATTGCCCTTTGGCGTCACCACATCCCAGCTGCCATCGGGTCTAGGGTTAGTTTCAATTACCGGCGTAAACCGGTGAATTTTAGCGCCTTTTTTGCGTGCACCGCTTGCATAAGCATGAGTAACACCAGAGGGGTCGACATGCCCGGCCAATGGTTCGTACATGGCGCATTTAACATTTTCCAGATTAAGCAGAGGATGAAGTTCCAGCGCTTTATCGAGAGAAATCTCATAAAATTCGGCGTCGAATGCATGGGCTTTGGCTGCCTGTATCCGCAGTTGGTGCACTCGGTCAGTGGTACAGGCGAGGTAGATTGAACCTGGACTATGAACACCACAGGATTGCCCGGTTTCAGCTTCCAGCTCATTGTATAGCCCCATGGTGTAATACTGGAGCTTGGAAATATTATTATTATCATGTAAGCCATGGGTTCCAGCAGCAGCATGCCAGGTTGACCCCGATGTGAGTTCATCTCGTTCCAACAGCATGACGTCGGTCCAGCCCAGCTTGGTTAGATGGTAAAGAATACTGCACCCAACCAGGCCGCCACCAATTACCACTACCTGCGCATGTGAATTCATATTTTGTTTTCCAGTAAAGAAAGGGGCAAATGGCTCACTGCCATCTTTGTAATTTCCTGGTGGAGTTCCTCCACCTCAAATCACCGTCAATTCTTATCAACCCCCGCCCTAATCGATTCCACGTATTCGACAATCCGTTCTGCCGCAACGACCAATTTTTCTTCGGTAGTGCACAAGCTCACACGCAGTAATCCGGCCCCGGTTTTGCCGAATCCATCGCATGGCAGGATAGCGACGTTGTATTGGTCAAGTAGCTCGCTGGCAAATTTGACGCTGGAGACGGGCAGCTCCCGAATATCAAAAACTACAAACATACCGCCTTCTGCGCTAAACAGCTCTAATCCGGAAATCCCTTGCATCGCATTGACCAACGCGTTTCGCCGGCCGGTCATTTCATCTCGAACGACTTTTGCGGTGACAAAATCCGATTCCAGGGCAAATGCTGCGGCATCCTGGATAAAAGTAGGCAGTCCATAGGCCATACATAACGATAAATTGGAGAGGTGACCAATTAATGTGGATGGCCCAACTACCCAGCCAAATCTCCAGCCAGTCATCCGATGAGACTTGGACAGACTCGAAACCGTGATACAGATTTTCTTTGCCCCGGGCAAAGAGGCCGGGCTAAACCGATCGGTTTCCGGCACTATTTCCTGATACACCTCGTCACTAATCAACCAGATATCATTGGCCAGACACAAATCTACTATCGCTTTAAATTGTTCCGGGGTGTACAACGCACCCGTAGGGTTATTTGGTGAGTTAAGTAAAATCGCCCGGGTGCGCTCAGTAATTCTGGCAGCGATGGCTTCGGGGTCAATCTGAAATTTATTCTCCGCTAATACCGGAACACTCACCAGGGTCGCGCCAGAACAGCTCATCGCCGCAGGGTATGTCGTGTAATAAGGTTCAGAAAGAATCACTTCGTCTCCCGCTTCCAACAGGCATTGCGCCAACGCGAATAGGCTGTTTTGCGCCCCACTGAATACTGCACAGTTTTCGCTACTCACGACTTGTCCGGTCAAACCCTGATGGCGCACAGCAATCGCCTTTCGAACCCGATCGGTGCCTTCAATATTAGTATAGTGGTGACGCCCTTGCCGAAGACTTTCAACCGCCGCTTCAACCACTGGTGCCGGGGTAAACGCCTCACTCTCCTGGCCAACGCTCAACAAAATTATATCCTCACCAGCTTCCAGCCGATCCATTCCTCGATAATGGACATCCCATGCTTCCACACCTTCGTCATTAATTCGATCTGTTAAGCTTGAGAATTTCATAAATTAAAAATGATTAGATTATTATTTGCGGGGAAATCAAGAGAATAAGTGTGGTGTATTAACATATTGTCGATCAATTTAATTCAAAAAGTTGTAGAATAAATTGATCTCGATCATTGCGAGATTGCCATACCTGATAGTGCATCGCAACGATGCTGCATCATTCTTTTTACCATTTAGGATTTATTCGGGTTGGCGCGACATCGGTTAAACTTAATAATTCGAATGGGGGAATATTGAACAGACAAATACAGGCAGCAATCGATGAATTGCTTGTACAAGCTAACAGAGTCATTCTTGGCAAAGACAGGGTTATTCGTCTTGCCGTGTCTACCCTATTGGCAAATGGCCATCTTTTAATCACGGATAAGCCTGGAGTAGGGAAAACCACTCTGGCGACCGTTTTGGCATATTCGTTTGGCCTGGATTTCAAGCGTATTCAATTCACCAGCGACTTATTGCCCGCCGATATAACCGGGGTCACTATATTTGATCAACCTAGTAATGCATTTACCTTTCATCCAGGTCCTGTATTTGCCCAGCTGGTATTGGCGGATGAGATAAATCGCGCTACCCCCAAGTGTCAGAGTTCGTTATTGGAGGCGATGGAGGAACGTCAGGTTACGGTCGACCGAACTTCACATAAGTTGCCAAGTCCATTTTTCGTCATTGCAACGAGAAACCCCGGAGAGCAAACCGGCACCTTCTCGCTGCCAGAGTCTCAGCTGGACCGATTTATGCTGGGGATAAATGTTGGTTATCCCAATCAGGAAGCTGAACGCAAAATGTTGGAAAATCCCGATCCCCGGCAGATGCTCAAATCACTCAAGCCGGTTTTTGAACCCGAAACGCTGCGGATTGCACAAGCAGAAGTTAGCCAGGTCAAGGCTTCTAATGCCCTGTTAGACTATCTGCAAGCTATTGTTGCCTTTAGTCGTAACGACAATACCTTTGTATCGGGCTATTCCCCCAGGGCAGCTATGTATCTACTGGCAGCATCCAAAGCCTGGGCCCTGATACATAGTCGAGATCACGTTGTTCCTGAAGACCTACAAGCGATAATCCCCTCAACTGTGCATCATCTGGCATCCCGTGAGTCCGGCACAGACCTTGCTCAACATATTCTGCAGCATGTCGCGATTCCCTGATCTTCGTTTTTCCCAACGGATCTGGGACTGGCTTCAGGCATTCAGTAGAACAGCCAGTCCCAATCTGGAAGGCGTTACCAAGATCCAGCAGAGAGAAGTCTATATATTACCGACTAGGCTCGGATTGATTTACGCAGTAATGTTGTTGGCAATGCTGTTCGGGTCGAATAACTATGGTAGCAACCCCGGATTCCTGTTTACTTTTTTGCTCGCCGGCCTCGGCATGGCCGCATTATTTCAAACCTGGAAAAACCTGGTGGGCATTGAGCTGATTGCGGGTACCAGCGATTCGGTGTTCTGCGGGAAATTAGCCGATTTTCAGATTATTGTCAGAAACCCCTATCCGAGCCCGCGAGCAGGGATTAAGGTTAATTTGCATAAGAAAGAAAATAAAAATGCGTCTTCAATGGGTCCATCCATGGTTGATCTGGGCAGTGAACAGCAAACTCCTATCGTGGTTTCCAAACCATCCGATAAACGCGGCATTCTGGCGCTAGGGCGCGTGGTGATATCAACCAGTTTCCCGTTAGGATTATTTAGAGCGTGGACCTATGCCCGTCCTGGGATAGATTGCTTGATCTATCCTCAGCCATCCATGGTTGGTAGTGGAATTGACCCGGCTCAGGGGGAGTCTGAATCGGTCGATAGCAGGCGAATATCTGATAGCGATTTCGCAGGACATAATCCCTATCAGCCGGGGGATAATATGATGCACGTCGACTGGAAAGTATTCGCTCGCGGTAAAGGTTTACATTTAAAAAACTTTGATTCAACCAGAGGGAACCAGGTGTGGCTTCGCTGGCACGCTACCGATGGACCAGAATTAGAACAACGGATTTCCCAATTAACCCGGGCGCTACTGGACCTCGACAGCGCTGGGATAATGTTCGGTCTGGAACTCCCACCTACCAACGGTGCTACGGTATGCATAGAACCTGACACCGGGCCTCGGCATCGACGGCGGTGCCTGGAAGCACTAGCAAGGTTCGGCACGACAAACGGTACCCGGTAAAAATATGTTTAAAGTCGCCGACCTTTCCTGGATTAATTTTCCCGGGCGAAACAAAAAACCACAACCGTCTTCTCCAACCGTGGAAATTCGACTGGTTCTGTTGTCAGTTGGTCTGCTTACCCTAGCCGTTTTACCTCATTTTAATCACATCCAAGCGGAAATTATTTTAATTTTCCTTGGTTTTGCCAGCTGGCGATGCTTTGCTGCAAGATTTCTCTGGCTGCCTCGCAATCGCTGGGTTATTTATCTATTCGCAATTATTGGCTTTACCGTCGCCGCCTGGTATTACGGCGCACCATTGGGTCGCGACCCTGGGGTGGCCTTCCTGGTCATTATGCTGGGGCTGAAATGTATGGAAATGTCTTCCCGCCGTGATGTCAGCATTGTTATCCTGCTTGGATTATTTATGGTAGTTACCCATTTCCTGTACGCTGATGGAATCTGGTGGTCAGCCCCGTTGCTGGCCCTGGTCGCCGCCCTGGCCTGGCTCATGGCACAAATGGAACATGTAGAACCGGGGCGATATATTGGCTCTGATATCAAGCTGGTTGCAAAGATGCTGGTCCAGGCGCTGCCATTCGTCATTATACTGTTCTATCTTTTTCCCAGATTGGCGGGATCGGTCTATCTATTTCAATCTGAACAGGAAACTACGGTGACGGGATTGAACGATACGCTGACGATGGGATCTGTAAGTAATTTGATCCAGTCCGACGATATTGCATTTACTGCCAGTTTCTTTGATCAGGAGGCGCCGCCTCCCGAGAAGCGCTATTGGCGGGGAAGCGTTCTCTGGTTTACCGATGGACGCCATTGGACCCGTGGTCTCGGTCGGGCCGGTTCTTTTCTGAAACAGCCACCGCTATCCAATTCCGATGGTGTCACTCTCCAGCGTTATCAGATCGATCTCGAATCGAGTGCACAAAACTGGTTATTCTCGTTGGATTACCCGGTATTGATCCCCACAGATGCCGAGATCGATGTTGATCACCATTTGTATGTTAAACGAAAACCCGAGGCCAAGTTCAGCTACTCATTGGGTTCAAGTTATGCGCCATTGATCGAACCGTTAAATGATCCTGCCAGGATGCGGTCCCTCGACCCTGGGAATACCATTGTCACGCCGCGGCTGGAAAAACTGATCAATCAATTTAAGCAAGGTGCCCAGTCCCAGTCCGAGATTGTGCGACGGGTATTACAGCACTATCGCGACAACGAGTTTATCTATACCTTGCAGCCACCACTGCTAAAGAGCAATGCACCGGTTGACGAGTTTTTGTTTGATTCACGACGCGGATTCTGTGGTCACTACGCGAGTAGCTTTGCTACTATTATGCGGATCGCTGACATTCCAGCCCGGCTGGTAGTGGGGTATCTGGGTGGGGAACATAATCCCCGCACCAATAAAATCGTCGTGCGTCAGTCTGATGCCCATGCATGGGTTGAAATCTGGCAAGCCGAATCTGGCTGGAATCGTGTGGATCCTACGGTGGCGATCGCACCTGACAGAATTCAATTTCCCATCGACTTTAACACCAGCATAAATTCCGAGGGTTCGGTATTATTTTCAATTGGCAATTTTCGAGGGCTTGCAATTGAATTGGAGTGGTTTAAAGATTCGATTAAGGCAGCCTGGAATCGTTGGTTTACCGCATTTGACCAGGACACTCAGAAGCAATTACTAAAATTTCTTGGGCTTGATCAGCTTGATACACGGCTGCTGTCTATCGGTTCGTTTATTGGAGCTTTGGGGTTGCTTACGATGCTCAGCCTAGTGCTGTTTTATCGCGATCGGGTAAAGCCGGATATGGTGGTTCAAATCTATCGAAAATTCTGTCGGAAAATGCAGAAGGCAGGACTATCCCGACATCCCAGCGAAGGACCGGTTGATTTTAGTAATCGCGCAGAACGAGACTTTCCCCACCTTAAAAATCAGATTTGCCGAATTACCCAACAGTTTATCGATTTACGCTATGGCACCTCAGGTGTTGAGCAAGATAAGACTAAAATATCTCGGTTTAAGCAGACCGTAGCCAATTTTCAAATCACTCGTGTAGTGGACTAAAGCCCAGCGTAGGCTTCCGCAACCGACTTCAACTGGGGTAGATTCCAGGTATTTTCAATATGCCCGGATAATTTTTCTGCGCTACAAACGTCGAAAAACTCGACTAGTTTATGCGCCTTTAGCTCTAGCTCAGGGCGACTTAGTATATTTTCAGGATCGCCTTTCGGCGTATCAACATATTCGCAAAAGCGTTCTCCTGAATTCATAGTCACCTCAACTTTGGCACACCATTTGGCTGGATAGGACGCGTCAATTGCAGGATCTACCTGCATGCTTACTTTGTCATGGAATGCCATGAGACCCTGATTGTTAAGCGCGGCTTCAGTAAATTCACTTACTCCCGCAAGCCGATACCTGGCGATCAATGCCAGCACAAAGCCCATGGAAAACTTGGACTGGTGAATGGTCTTAGGGCTCGTTACCGCACCGAGCACATCTTTAGCCGCGCTGTATACATGCACCTTCACAGAACTAATCTCATCGATATCCGGATTATGTTTCTGACATATTGCCAGCATTGCATCTGCCGCTGGATGAGTGTGCCGACATGATGAATGAAATTTAAAAGAAGTTTCCATTAACGCCCAGCGTTGACCGAGGCGGTCCACCAGATCCTCGGGCGCACCTTCAGCCAACATACCCGCACCGACGCCCTGCTGTCCTTCCAATATTTTTTTGGCACCAGTCAGACCGGACTTTGCGGTATACGCTGCGAGTAGTCCATCAGAACTGGCTTTTGCCGTATGCAACTGCTTCGAATCTGCGGCATCCCCAAGAAACTCCCAGAGCCCGGCGGCCTGGGTACCCGCGGAACCGAGCGCATTTAAGGTCTGGGTTGGGTCCAATCGCAACAAGTTGGATACCGTCATCGCCGATGCCAGAGTTCCCGCGGTTCCAGTGGTATGAAATACTCGGTAATGGGATCTTCCGAGGTATTCCCCTATCCGAATACCGGATTCATATCCTGCTACAGCCGCCGTGACAAAATCTTCTCCGCTCCGATCGGGGTCCCATTGCGCTACTGCGAGTGCTGCTGGAAACACCACTGTAGCCGGGTGAAAAACCGATAGGTTATGCAGATCGTCCTGTTCAACAACATGGGATGCGGCGCCGTTTACCATTGCCGCGAACAATGGACTTGTAGTTTGATCCCGGCCAACCAGTTTGCACTGACCGGAAGCCGGGCCCATATCCTGGGCAAATTTAGCAATTACAGTGGCCTGCCGGGAATGTGAGCCAGCAAGACACGATCCGATCCAATCCAGGAATAATTCCAAAACACGATTAACCACAGGTTGTGGTATATCCTCGAATCGCAGGTTGGCACAAAATTCGGCAAGTTGTTTGGATTCAGACATAGCTACTGGGAATTTCTCGGTGGTAGCCCCGTGTGTTGGGTTAAGATTTGACCCTTGGAGATCTTCCGGGACTTATTTTGGAATTTTATTTGGGATTGCACCGAAACTTCGCCACCAGATCGAGGGAGATCTGTCGCTGACCTCGGAGTACTGTTCTTTCGTCGTGGACTCTTGTAACTGCCATCCGCTGCGGGTTGCCAGCTTGGAATCAAGTGGTCTTTGGTGTTACCTATCAAATCATCTCGCCCCATATCTTTCAATGCTTGACGCAACAATGGCCAGTTGTTCGAATCATGGTATCGCAAAAAGGCCTTATGCAGGCGCCTTTGCTTTTCTCCTTTGGGTACCCTGACCATTTCGCTAGTGGTGGTTACCCGGGACAAAGGGTTCTTACCCGAGTGATACATCGCGGTGGCGGTCGCCATGGGTGACGGGTAAAAATTTTGAACCTGATCCGCGCGAAATCCATTGGACTTAAGCCAGATAGCCAGATTCATCATATCGTCATCGGTGGTTCCCGGATGGGCGGCGATAAAGTATGGGATTAGATACTGTTTCTTGCCAGCTTTTTTGGAAAACTTTTCAAATAGCTGTTTAAATTTATCGTAACTGCCCATCCCCGGCTTCATCATCTTTGACAATGGAGCAGATTCTGTGTGCTCTGGCGCAATCTTTAGATATCCACCAACGTGGTGGGTTACCAGTTCTTCAACATATTCCGGAGACTCCACCGCCAGGTCATAGCGCAATCCGGAGCTGATCAGTACTTTTTTAACTCCCCTTAATTTTCGAGCACGACGATAGAGGCTTATCAATGAAGAATGATCGGTATTAAGATTTTCGCAAATACCAGGATACACACAGGATGGTCGTCTGCACGCCGATTCGATCTGCGGGGACTTACAGGCGATTCTATACATATTCGCGGTTGGCCCACCGAGATCTGATACGACCCCAGTGAAACCAGGAACTATGTTCCGCATATTTTCTATTTCACGAATGATCGAATCTTCTGACCGATTCTGGATAATTCGCCCTTCGTGTTCGGTAATTGAGCAGAAGGTACAGCCGCCAAAACATCCCCGCATAATATTGACGGAAAACCGGATCATTTCATAAGCTGGAATGCGCGCACCTTGATAAGCAGGGTGAGGTGTGCGGGAATATTCAAGGTCGAATACATAATCCATTTCTTCGGTGGTCAATGGAATGGGTGGTGGATTCAACCACAACTTGCGGCCACCCTGATTCTGCACCAGCGCCCTGGCGTTTCCGGGGTTGGTTTCCAGGTGCAGTACCCGGCTAGCGTGGGCGTATAGCATCGGATTTCGACTGACCATTTCATAGGAAGGCAAGCGAATTACCGTATTAAGCCGCCGGGCCAGACGCTTCTCCACCCTTTCAGCTTTTGGCGTAAAATTAACTTTAACGCCTTTAGTCTGACCTGCCCTGGAACGCTGGGAAGACTGCCTATCTATTGGATCCTCATAAGGATTAACCGACTTCTCCAGCCTGCCGGGCTTATCGACATTTGTCGAATCAATGACATCCCAATCCTGTGGAATATTCTGAACGATAAATGCCGTACCTCGGACGTCCTGGATATCGCTAATTGCGTCTCCCCTGGCGAGACGATGGGCGATTTCAACGATCGCCCGCTCACCATTTCCATATACCAGCATGTTGGCCTTGGCATCTGCCAAAATCGAGCGACGAACCTTGTCCTGCCAATAGTCAAAGTGAGCAATACGCCGCAATGACGCCTCGATTCCTCCAAGAACTATGGGAGTATCAGTATAAGCTTCACGGCAGCGCTGGGCATAGATTAACGAACTGCGGTCCGGTCTCTTACCGCCCACGTCGTCAGGAGAATACGCATCATCCGAACGGATTTTTCGATCTGCGGTATAGCGATTGATCATCGAGTCCATATTTCCTGCGGTAACCCCAAAAAACAGGTTGGGTTTACCAAGCGCCTTGAAAGGATCCGCTGAATGCCAATCTGGTTGGCTGACTATTCCGACCCTGAACCCCTGGGCTTCAAGCAGACGGCCCACAATAGCCATTCCAAAGCTGGGATGGTCCACGTAGGCATCGCCTGTGACAATAATTACATCGCATGAATCCCAGCCAAGTTGATCCATCTCGTCACGAGACATCGGCAGAAAAGGAGAGATTCCATAACATTCTGCCCAATATGGAGCATATTGGTTTAAGGGTCGCGTTTGGGTAGACAGAGAAATACGCATTGTTTGGTTGAAAAGGTCCTTCAATAATATTGGCCAGGTTGGAAAGCTAATTTCCATCTTCTGGGAACCTGGGTCCGCTGCCCGTATAGGAAGATATGCTCAACCCTATTTTACGCTAACAATTCCATTGCGGACGAACTATTCCGGGATAACCGTGGAGAAGGCTCTAAACCACTGGAATCGTTTTATACAGGTGTGTATTGTAATGATGCATGCGGTTACCCCCAATAAGACTGATATTCTCAGGCTCGGTTTGGCTCAGGTAATAAACAAAGATTGAAGGATTAGAAAAACCGTTGCCGACAAAATAATTTGCCTTGCTCGCAACCAACGTATCTATAATAACTTCTTCTGCGGCAAGGGTTATCTGATCACCCGCCTGATAATGTACACCCTTTCCGGTGCTGGTTCGCAGGCAATCAGTCGTTATTACTCTTTCTCCATACAGTTTTCGGTAGTTATCAAGTAGCCGAGTATCGTCTGTCATCAGAAAAATTCTACTGTCATGGGATAGTTTGTCTAGTTGGGACTTAATCAGAGTTTGATAGCGTGCATGAAACTTATCGACCTCCTTGAATTCACCGACCTTATCGGAGCCTCTTACGTGTATCGCCAAAAATTCTCTGTCAGAAAAATTTTCCCGGTAAAACTTATCAGCGCGAACAGTAATTTCCGGATTAATCAAAAGATACTTACTAATCAGGTAGCGATAAACCTCATCGATATCCATACCAGACATTTTGCTGCCAGGTGGAATATAAGGCATCAAATTTAGCACACCGATATAATAGTCCATGACGCAGACTCGCTCGTCACGGGGCAAAATATCCAACCCGGACACTTTCGACCAAGGCCCCTTCGACCGATTAATATTCTCACTCATTAAATTAGAGTTGTTCCACTTGGGAGGAAAGTAGTCAAAGTCTGGAGATTTAAGCTCTTGCAATATGCCACCGCAGGGCGCGAAGAATGTTTCGAACGCATTCTTATCCTTATCCACTGAATACAAACTGTTAGCACCCCAGTAAACTACTGATTTTCTCTGGGTGATTTCAGCCAGCATCAACCCACCCAATACATGCAATACATCCGACCAAAATCCGTATCCCCAGGCTTTAATCAGGAGAAAGTGTTCAGCTGAAATGGAACCCGAATCGTCACTAGCACCTGGTCTCTGCGCATCATGGCTACCGGCGTTCACAAGGTCCGTCAAATCCATTGCTTGAATTGAGAGATCTGAAGCTATAGTCATCGGATTCATTCCACCGTTAACGACTTGTATATAATGATGTTTGGCATAGTCATCCAATCCAACTTTATACGTGGCCCAGGCAATTGCCAGGTGGGCATATGGATCAGAAGGGAGCTGCTTCAGGATAATGCGTCCATACAATTCTACCTGAGCGTAATTTCCCGCCTCGATCAACATCGCGATCTGGGAAACTTTGGGAATATCCATTAATCGATTAACATCCTAGTAGTAAAAACAAAGTTTGGCATGAACGGCACTATTTACTTAACCTCATTCTACGGCACCGATACGACTGACGATCCGTATTGGTCGGCGCGGCAGCAGCGGTTACACCGGTCTGCATTAAATTGGGGTGGAATAGATGAGGTCATACCCTGGAATGCGGAAAGACTGTCAAAGACTAATTTTGCCATTAAGAATTGGGAAATATTAAAACTGCCGCGAGGATATGGCTACTGGCTGTGGAAACCTTATATTATCCTCGATGCGCTCCAGAATATTGAACCTGATGCCTACCTGATTTACCACGATATCGGCAGACCCCAGAGAGGCGATAGTACACGAGGATACACGCTGGAACGCGATATCGGCCCATTGATACGTTGGGCCGACTGCCACAATGGCATCTATCCCGGAGTATATATGCCGCATCATGGCAAACAGAAACAATGGACCAAACGGGATTGTTTTGTCTTGATGGGTTGCGACAACGAAAAATATTGGGAGGCAACTCAGATTCAGGCCACCTACAATATCTGGAAAAACAACACGCGAACCCGAGAGTTTGTTCAGGAGTGGCTGGAGACCTGCGAGGATTCAAGGATCCTGACAGATTCTGAAAATAAAATGGGGGAAAAAAACCTGCCGGGATTCAAGCAACACCGACACGACCAATCAATTCTGACCAATCTCTGTGTCAAGCACGATATAGCGGCTTTTGGATCGCCAGATCATCCCATATTGATGCACCGAAATCTCAATTCGTTAATTCGACACGCTCACCGCGACGAGCTTACCGCCACCGGGGAAAATCTGTTAGCCGATATCACCACTTCCCGATCGTCCGTCAACTACGACCGCTCAATGAATAGATGGATCGAGCTTTATTTTGAGGAGCGGCGCCGAAGCAGATTTTCGATCTTACTATTGGGTCTAATAGATCCCTCCGTTTTGGCCGAGTATGCACCTATGGCAGATATTAACTCTGCCCAGGATTTATCGGATCGAGATATTTCCCACAGACATTTTGACCTGATTATAATTCGCCAGGATGGTAAACCATCAAACCAGTTTGATCACGCCGTAAAATTGTTTGAGCGGCTAAACCCTGATGGAATGCTTATTTGCGGACAGATAGAAAAATCCTGGGACCAATTTCCAGCGCACAACCGAAACACCCTGGCATTGGTCAGGGATTTCTGGAAAAACAAATCCATTACACATACGGCACTTGAGCCAATTGTCAGAGACTATTTCAATGCAAACCTGTTAACCGCATATACCGCATGGGACCGTAGCGATGAGAAAGGTAACGCATATTTTGTCCGTTACCCATAGGGTAAATAACCATTATCACGATTTTATCGACGGCATTGTTCTGATCGCAAGATGATGGCCAATCAACCTGGATTCCTTCTAGAAACTTCATCCGGAGTTACAAGAAATTCCAGCAATGGAAAAACGGATTTTACCTTCAAATGCAAATATCAGCGAAGTTGTCCCAGTTTCTTCTGGCGGTGTTTCACCCAGGTATAGTCAAATAAAACCTCAGGGAATTCGAGCTCAGTTTTATTCATCGATATTTGCCCAACTTTATCATCCCGCACAAATATCATATTCCCAGTGTGGCACACTAACGTGTAACCTTTGGCCACCCCTAGCTCCAGAGTAGAGCTAAATGACGACTGGCAGATTTGTCCATCCCTATGAGTTTGACGAATACCAACCGGAATAAACGAATTAATTTCAATGACAACAATTAGCGGTGAATAGTTTTTAAGCGACTCCCAGATATACCAATCATAGGTATCAATATCGATACTCAACAACTCGAAATCTCGAACCAGTCTGGTACCGGGTAGCAACATATCAAGGGAAGCATCTCCAGATACCGAAACCATGGCATTGATCGTATCCACCCGACCAGGGTACAGATTCATATTGGATTCCAGGGTCGCGTATTTCTTGGCATCACCTTCAATATAGACGCCTTGCCATCCTTGCTCTAAAAGTAAGTAGGTGTTGCTTAGATGTTTCCCATCCCAGGCACCGAATTCAACAAACTGCCCTTCCCCAATATTTAATCTGGCAAGAATTTCAGCAATCACGCCATCCTCTCCATTCTGACTGTAAGTGTTGGACCTATAATTCCCCAAAGTTGTTTGAAACATTTTTTGCTTATGCCGATAAGGTGTAAACGAAATCAGACTCTAACAGTAGAATAGATTTGGGTAAATCGATTGAATAAGTCGAAACACCGAAACGAGAAATTTATTGAGCAATCTGCTCCACAGCAATTACCAATGTTTAACTTCATCAGTTTCTCCACTAATGAAAGTCGTGTTTAGCATTAATATATAGTTCGATATCCCTGTCGAACAAATAAGTAAGGCATAACGTGGACTGAAGGTCAAAACTTCTGGTGAAAATTTCCCGGGTCGAACATTCGATAATCTTATCGTCGACACAAACTCGCCAAGCTCCATATTCAGGTAAAACCACATCATTGTTCGTTCCAAGCCGTATCAGACAAGGTCTACGCACAATAATACCCCAGGTATCGTGTTGACGAAATTCAGCCCGCCAATACCGGTCTTGATAAGGACTGAGTCCAAATGAATACGGGTTGCGCGCAAACTTTTTGAATTTCTCCATGGGAATATAATCCCGGGTTCGTCTTCTCAGGTCATTCTCACTGGCGGGATCGAATGGTATCGATCTCGGGGAAAAGTCTAGCGGCAGAAAGGAAGTGAATAATATAGATTCCAATGAAACCGAGCGAACCACGCATCGAGGCAAGGGATTTTCTTTACAGCTGAATTTGTCGAGCAATCCGCCAACTTTCATCTGTATTTCGTGCTGGCGCCGTAAAAAACCTGGGGTAGCAGAGTATGCATTGTCCTGATCGTATTTTACCAGGCCAACCTGCATTTGAATAATTGGCTGGTTTAATAATACGGCAAATCCAGAATCCGCCATCAATTTTTCTTCCGGGGAAAAGTACCGATCCAGGATATCGAGATACCGTAGAGCCAGCGACCTGGCGAAAAAAGCACCGCATCCAATCCAACTGAAGCGAGCGTGAATATCCTTTTCCTTATTGAAATATGTCCAATTCCAATTGGACATCCAGGTAACCGGATCTGTCAGGGTATGCAATCGGTCGGGTTGTAAACAAAACGCGAAATACATTGAGTCCAGGAAAAATTTGGTATTATGATCATCATCCTGATAAAAACAGTATTCGTTTCTGGCTTCGGCACAGGCCAGATATTTCGCATGATCACCCAGATTTTGCTCGGAATTGATAATTCTTAGTTTATCCAAATTCTGATCTAACCTGAGCGGCACAGGATTATTGTTCCATACGATAACTTCGTCAACATAATCCTTCTCGCTTAGGTAAGTCACTATCTTCCTAACCTGTTCGGGCCTTTTCCAGTTTAGGACAATGGCGCTGACTTTAGGCGTAGTGACTGGCATCGATATTCCCAGGCACATTTCCGGATCAATCGGCTCTCGCATTATTTGTTACCCATTGGAATAACGGTGTTTGAGTTGACTGAGGACAGTCCGCATCGTAAATTAAACTGGCATTAGAAATATAAATGAGGTCCGCAATGTACCAGCTACCCGATTCTCCGTAAATGACACGCATTATTAGTGAAATCACCCTCGACCAGCCAGGGAAGCACCAGGGTTTCCTGCGGGTACCCCATTCTGTTCACCGCTCAGCATACGGTTGGATCCCGGTGCCGATTGTTTCAGTGAAACACGGGTCCGGACCGGTTGTATTGTTGATGGCGGGGAATCACGGAGATGAATATGAAGGTCAAGTTGCACTAACCAATTTGACCCAGCAACTACAACAAGAGCATGTCTCTGGCCAGATCATCATACTTACCATGGCTAATTATCCTGCAGCTCACGCAGGATTGCGGACCTCGCCCCTCGATCAGGGCAATTTGAATCGGAGCTTTCCCGGGGATCCCGGAGGAACGCCTACCGAAATGATTGCCGACTACATTGAATCTGAATTGTTGAGCCGGGCCGACTATTTATTCGATATTCATTCTGGAGGAAGTTCGCTGGAATATAAACCTACTGTTTTAATGGCCAGAAATAGTGATCCAGAGCAACATCGAAAAAATATTGAATTAATCAAGATATTGGATTTCCCGGTAGCCGTGGTATATCAGGAGCAAGTAAAAGCAGGTTATTCAACCTCTGCGGGTTTGAGACAGAATGCGGTATCTCTGACCGCGGAAATGGCGGGAGGTGGTGGCGTTAATCATGGCGCGGTTAAGTTTCTCGAAGCTGCACTTGAAAGATATCTTGGACATTTGAACATAATCGCCCAAACGAAATCGACTCAGAGTACCACCGAGTTTTATGAAACCAACGGTTTGGACAATTATATTTATGCCCGTTATGAGGGGGTATTTGAACCTCTTGTAGAGGTCGATGATACGGTAGTGGCAGATCAAATCGTTGGATTAATCCACCATCCTGAAACGCCCTGGGAACCCGCCCAAGAGATTCGAACCAGTATTGCTGCCAGGGTAATTTGTAAACGGGTCCCCGCCAGAGTTGAGCGGGGCGACTGTCTGTTTGAACTCGCCACCCCCTTGTCAGTGTAAGTCGACAATTCACTCTCCCCTACACGGGTCCATGCTCACCGATTTCGATCTTTGGGTTTGTATATCGGATCGATTTTATTTGTGGTGGCGTGCTGCAGTATTTCCTGATTCGCCCTTTCCCGAAATTTATTGTCCAGATATTCCTGACGCGCCAATTCATGCAGTTGCTCCGGATATTGTTCGGTGGCATCAAACCATTGTTCCAATCGTTGCGCATACTGGGAATCAGGGGGTAGATCGAGGGTAGCAAAATAGGTTTCGATGGCAAGTAAATAGCGGACTATATTGCGCTCGGTAGCACCTCTGGGTCCGCTGACATAGACTGGCTTTCCAGTCCAGGAAGTATCTGAAACCGAGAAGCCGACCTTCTTACGCGCGATCGTAGCCAGGTAAATTCGCATGAGATCTGCCGCCAGTCCAGGTACACTGGACAAATCAAATTCAAGATAAACCCCTTTTCTACCGTCCTGTTCGATCCCAATTGCACGAATGTCAAAATTTATATTTTCACTATCGAGCGGTCCATCGGCGGCAAACAAATTAGCCGTAAATACGCCATCGGAAAAATTCGAATTAAATTCCAGTTGAAGCAGATGTGCTTTATCTGGCGTCACATACCCCTTAATCCCGGCGTAAAACTGCAACAATGTTTTGCCATTTCGTTCGAGATAGGCGCAGGCCTTAATATTGAGATGCAGGGGAATAAATTCGCACCACTCGGGAGCCTGTTGCAGGCGAACAACGAATTCATCAAACGATACGCCATCGAGAAAATACCTAAGACTGGCGTGAGAATTGCTCGAATTGTTGACTGACTCCAGACTGAATGGAAGTGGGTTTTCGCTGGTACTCCTGGCTCTATCGAGTTCTACATAGTGATGACGCAGTATTTCCCCCAAATCCTCACTGGCAAGGCAGAATGGCGACATCAATATCAGCCAAACCAGGCCAACCCGGACCGACAGATGTTTAATCTGATATTCAATCATGCCTTAATAGACAACATATATAGAGAAAGTTTAGATCGCCCTTAAAACCGCTTCCTGAGCATGTATTGCAGTGGTGTCATACAAAGGTAAATTAAAATCTTGCTGCTTTACCAATAGAGTAATCTCTGTGCATCCCAATATGATTGCCTGTGCTCCCCGCTGCTGCAGTTTCCGCATAATATCTAGATACTTGCTTCGAGAATTTCCGTTTATGACACCACTGCATAGCTCTTGGTAAATAATCTGGTGAATCTCAGCACGATCCTGTTTATCCGGTATCAAAACATTAAGACCAAAATCATTGGTTAACGTATCTTTATAAAAGCCCTGTTCCATGGTGAATGCGGTGCCAAGCAGCCCAACATTTGAAATACCGTCATCAACCAGCTTGCTCGCCGTTGCCTCTGCGATATGCACAACCGGCACTTTCACTTCGCGTTGAATTTCCGCATAGACCTTATGCATTGTGTTGGTACAAATGAGAATAAAATCCACCCCGGCCTGTTCGAGCTTGTTTGCAGCATCTGACAGTATTAGTCCGGTTTGGTGCCAATCTCCAGCGTGTTGCAATCTCTCGATTTCAGCAAAATTAACGCTAATCATGCAAATTTTCGCTGAGTGCAATTCGCCCAGTTGGGCGGCGATTCCTTCATTTATTTGCTGATAATATAGAACTGTCGATTGCCAGCTCATTCCACCAATCAGGCCGATAGTTTTCATAATTAAATCCGAATTAATTGGTTGAGAATCTACTGATGTCGACGACGACTGGTTTTATTTTGGCGATTATACGCCGTGTAACAGTCGATAATTGTCTACAGCTGACCCAGACTGACGGGTTTAATCGGCGGCCGCACGCGAAAATATCCTACTTGCTGGGCAGATCTACCCTGTTCGGCAGCAAGTATCGCCGACACTATGGATCCACATTGCCGGCCCTGGCACGGACCCATTCCGCAACGACTGAAAGATTTCATTTGATTTGGACCCTGGCATCCAATTTTTGCCAGTGACCGAATTTCTTCAGCCCGAACTTCTTCACATCGACATACAATTGTTTCGTCTGAGGGTAACAGCAACCAGGAAGAGGGCCGGTATAATGCGTCCAGAAAAGGTCGCACAGCCAAGTGACGTTGCATTTTGCGAGAAATTCTGTGGGCCCGTCGATCAAACTCCTGATCATCAATAAACTGCATCTGATGGATCGCTTTCAACCCACAAAGTTGACCATGTAATTGTGCTCCCCGCGCCCCCATAATCGACTGATTATCTCCGGCGGCAAATATTCCTGGTACGCTGGTCTGCCCCCATTGATCGACTCGGGTATGCCAGCAAACCTGAGACTCGTTCCAAAACACTTCGCATCCAGCGACCTTGGAAAGGTGTAGCTGTGGAATCACCCCCGCATGGGTCAACAACAATGACGCTTCAATGGCTCTGACCTTACCATTGTGTTGATAACTTACCTGCTCAAGTCGTTTGTCCCCATGGGCGCGGAGCCCTACAACATTGCGGATACTTGGTATCCCCGAGTTACGAATCGCTTTTATGAGCGCTAACCCCGTTAGTAAGTACTGGGGAGCCAACAGCGCCTGGGGAAATTTGATCACAGCGCCCTTTAAGTTCTGCCCTGGTGTGGTATCAAGGATCGACTTTACTGATGCACCAGCTTTGATGTATTGCCCTGCCAATAAAAAAAGAAGCGGGCCAGATCCCGCCAGAACCACCTCTCCATCGGGTTTCGCAGCGGATGCCTTTAGCAAAATTTGGGCGGCACCCACAGTCATTACGCCCGGGAGTTCCCACCCAGGAAATGGCATGGGTCGTTCCTGTGCTCCGGTGCAGTTTATTATCTGGTCCGCGCTGACAAAATAATTCTCTCCTTCAATAAGAACAGAGACATTGCGCTCACTATCCAGATTCCACACCGATGCTCCAGGAAAATAATCGATCCCGGACGCGAGAAATTGCTCGGCCAGTTGTTGCCCGTAACAATAGTCTTTGCCCAATATTTCCATATCAGGTAATACAGAATTCGCCACATTGCGATATATTTGGCCACCGACTCCTGGTTGCTCATCTAATACCGCCACGTCTACATCGAATTCAGACGCCTGAATCGCGGCCTCCATGCCCGCTGGACCCGCCCCGATGATGATCAGCGAATAATGATCTTTCATGGGCTAGTTTTCATTTCCGGCGCGCCACGTTGAGATTCGATCTGCATTCCTTCCCGCACCTGAACCTGGCAACTTTGCAGATTACTCTTGCCATCAATCGTTACCAGGCAATCAAAGCAAATCCCCATCATACAATAGGGACCCCGGGGGGATGCCGACACCGGGGTATATCGAACCGTATCAGTTAACATTAGCAGGGCAGCAGCGACACTAATATTCGAGGGCACCCTAAAATCCAGACCGTCGAAGCAAACACTAATTGTTTTCAAAGGATTTTCTGCCAGCGGTTTAAACATTGAATCTTTGGGTGCTAAATGAAGCGATTAACGGATGTTCAACGGCCCCCATAATCCAATCTGATACTGGGCCCCGGTGGATCGCTGCGAGGGTTACACCACTGTGGCAGGCAACACCATAGGCTCCCGGATATTCCTGTGATTGCTGATAAATTGGTTTACCATCAGGACTCATAACACGCAGTGCGGACCAGGCGCGAACCAGTTTCACATCCTCCAGAATGGGAAATATTTTTACTGCACGTCGGGCCAGCATTGTTATCACCTGCCTTGAGGTTCTGTCGTCCAGTCCCGCGTCTTCAGAGGAGTCGCCAATTTGCAGTCCTCCTTCGGCGGTTTGACGTACTTGCAGGGTCGGATATTGAAGAAAGGGTTGTACCCGTTCGGTAATAAGTAACTGTCCTCGATTGGGTCGAACCGGAATATCGATGTTAAGCATATTCCCCAGCCGGCCATTATCCAGCCCGGCACAAAGCACAACTTTGCCACAAGAAAAATTGACGCCAGCAGCTTCGATAACAAACTCTCCGCTTCGACAGGAAATTTGGTCAGCCCGGTGGTGGGGTAAATAGACTGCACCGGCGCTAACAAAAAACTGGTGCATGGCTCGCAACAGATACAATGGATTAACGTGGCCATCCAAAGGTGAAAAACTGGCACCAACCACCTCATTTGAAATATGCTTGATTTTACTTTTTACATGGGAGTGTTCGAGCATCTGGTATTTGAAATCTCCACCTGTATGCCCTTTCACTTTTTCCAGGGTCTGGCCGAGTTGGTTCCAATCACTTTCGGACAGACAAAATTCCAATCCACCGGGACGCTGATACTGAACGTCTACGCCGGTTAATTGTTTGAGTTCCTGATCAAATTCAGGCCATAGATTGGATCCAATTGCAGTCCACTTGGCATAGTCAGGAAAGTCCCAGCCTTTTCCCTGTACCCAAACCAAACCGAAGTTGCCGCGAGATGCCCGGAATGCACAATCACCTTCGTCAAGAATCGCGACCTTGGCGCCACGCTGACATAGCCCGAAAGCGATACTGGAACCCACCAGCCCAGCGCCAATCACAATGTAGTCGTAATCAATCAAGCTTCCCAGTCAGCGAGGTAAGTTAAATTAGTTCTCTGTAGCGGTTATTTCTCAGAGGTCAGGTTCAAATTAACCTCAGTGTTGCCTCCAACGTAGATTATCAATATTGCAGGCTGGTTGCTAATGCACTGTGATAGCAGGGTTATTTACAGAGAGGGGCCGGCGACAATCTTGCTTCCATCGCTGAACCGGGAGAGTCTAAAGCGTGAAAGGTCGTGTCCCGGCTGGTTTCCCTGGACCAAGTCTGCCATAACTCGCCCGGCACCAGGACCGATACCGAATCCATGACCGCTAAAGCCGCTGGCAACCAACAGCCCCGGTATCGATTCAACATAATCCATCACCGGAACAACATCCGGGGTGGTATCAATCATTCCACACCAAACTTCAGCAATGGGTAGATTCCGTAACGAAGGAAATCGGCGACCCAGCCGATCCCCCAACTCCTGCACCACAGATTGAGTCGGAGTTGGATTAAGCACTCTTTGCTTTTCAAACGGTGTTACCTCGTCATCTCTCCATTGTTTTGGGGGCAACATTCCTCCTGGTGCATCCTTGCCAAACCGTATTCTCGTTTCACCCCAGGATTCAATCAGTAATGGCAAAAACTTTCGGCAATATTTAAAACTATCCCGGCAAACCGGATGTTCCGAGATATCCCCCGGTGCGATGGTGTAGCCACCGTCGAGCCGGCGGCGCAGCGCAAAATCCTCACTCGCCACGTTTCCTGGGTAAAATTCGTTAGTGGCAGCGGTCCGAGCAACCGTTGATTTAACCGACAGCTGGGGAAATCCTGCACCAACATTCGCCAGAAACAGGGATGACCATGCTCCACCGGCGCACACTACCGACTGACAGCCGACTTCGCCTTGTTCCGTTACAACACCAGATACTCTCCCTGCCTGCTGTACTACGCTGCGCACTGCACAGTTTTCAACAATGGCCACTCCTTTTGCCTGGCAGTCACGGGCCAATACTGGAACCGCAACAAATGGTTCTGCCCGGCCGTCACTCGGCGTCACCACTCCACCTTTCCAACTTCCTTCGATTCCGCGAATCTGGGATGCTATCTGCTGCGGTGTCAGTAAATTCGACTCAAGATCATATTTTTTAGCCAGCTCAACCCATGCGGTGAATTTTTCCATTTCTTTATCCGTTTCTCCGATATACATCACTCCATGCTGACGAAAACCGGTATCCTCGCGCAACTTAGTGGCAAAAGATTGCCATATTTGATTGCTCTCCATCATGATCGGCAATTCCGCCTCGTCTCTGCCCTGTTGGCGAACCCACCCCCAATTGCGACTTGACTGTTCTCCAGCAACGCGCCCCTTATCGCAAACCACTACCCTGAGCCCAGCTGTGGCAAGAAACCAGGCGGTGGAAATACCGATAACACCTGCCCCAATGACAACAATGTCTACTGCCCCAGGTAATGGGTCATTGAACGTTACCGGAGACTGACTGGAGAAAATCATAAATTAAAGTTCTACAAAAAATTGGATACCAGGGAACAGTAAATTGCCTGGATTTTTTCAAGGTACGTCATTCATCCATTCCAGCATATTGATTTGTCCTACCTCTCAAAGTAGAGTAGTTTTTTCAGCCACAGAATTATCGTTCAATGATTCACTTGCTGTGGATAACTTTGTGGATAACTCGCGAAATAAGCAGTAGTCCGTCAACTAGTAGATCGCAGGATTTTTACTCCTATTTATTATTTTCTAAAATTACTATTATATTACAATCAGTTATTAGATTAATTTAATGTAATCTAATTTGAGCGCCTGAACTTTTCAGCGTTAATAGTAACTTAAACAATTGTGCATAACTTTATCAGCATTCAAATATAAAACAATAACTTATCTTCTTTAATGAATTCGTATAACGAAGAAATGCAGCCAACTGAACAAATCTTTACCCCGGCACCACTTTGGCGACGCTTGCTCGCCGTGCTCTACGATACGCTAATCATAATCTGCATTGTATTTATCGCCTGGCAGCCCGTACCATTGTTGCCAGATGACAATTGGCCCGATGTTCTCAGCAAAGGGATTCGGCTAAGTTATCTGGTTGCAATCACTTTCGCATTCCTCGGATGGTTTTGGACCCATGGTGGTCAGACTATTGGTATGCGCGCGTGGAACATCAAATTGATTGCCGCCGATTCGACTATAGAACGATCCCTAAGGACCACCTGGTCCCAGGCCTGGCTTCGATACTGTATCGCGATGGTTTCCTGGGCTGTAGCTGGTGCCGGTTTTTTATGGTCATTACTGGATTCAGAGCGGCGCACCTGGCACGACCTGGGTTCTTCTACCCGGCTAATCGTAGAAAGAGAATCTCTGAAGAAATCCTGATCTGGCAGGCTTTGCTAATGTATTAAACATGCCCTGCATCAGGCAAACCTGGCCTGACTGGAGCGTCTGCTTAATCCCAAAAACAGAGTAATCGCTGCGGCAAAGCAGATAACCGGCATAGTGAGCTGGTTTAATTTTTCCCAACCATATGTGTGGTAGAAAAAACCAGACGTCATCGCGGTAAATGCTGTCGCTGAAAACACCATAAAATCATTGATGCCCTGGACTGCACCTTTCTCAGCAGGAAGATACACCTCGGTTAACAGGGTGGTGCCGCCGACAAACAAAAAGTTCCAGCCAATACCCAGCATCACCAACGCGACAAAGAAATGAAGATACATTTGGCCAAACAACGTCACGAAAGTACAGGCCAATAAAAGCAATGCACCGATGAACATAATTTGGAGTACACCAAACCGGTGGATCAAGTGTCCGGTAAAAAATGACGGCGCAAACATTCCGACGATATGCCATTGAATCACCAGAGCGGTGTCGCTGAAATCCATTCCCCTGAAATTCATCGCCAAGGGTGTAGCTACCATCAACAAATTCATAGTCCCGTATGCAATCATGGCACACAAAGCCGCGACCAGAAATGTCGGTCGGGTCAAAATGTACTTGAGTGGTCGGGAATCACCGCTGGACTCTTCCGCGGAGGGCAATGGAATACGTAGAACCAACTGAATCAATATCACGCCGAGGCAAAACAACGCGACGCAGGCATATGACGCTGAAAATAACGCATCGGGAACCATCTCTCGAGTAGCCCTGGCGACATTGGGACCAATAAACGCAGCCACCAATCCCCCTGCTAAAACCCAGGAAATGGCGCGGCTTTTATAATCCTGCTCAACAACTTCCGCTGCAGCAAACCGATAGAATTGAGCAAAGCCGTTGGCAACGCCAAATAAAGCCGAGCCGATGCAGAAAAGCACAAAAATCTCCTGATAAATCGAGATTGCGCAGGCTATTCCCCCGATAAATCCAGCGCTGGCACCGAGCGTAAACCCGGCTCTTCGGCCAAATCGTTTCATCATCATCGAGGCCGGAAGTACGGTAAGCATCATGCCTACAAAGGTGACGCCAAGAGGGAGGGTGGCCAAAGTCGGATCAGGCGCTAACTTAACACCCACTAACGCAGAGGATGTCATGATCAGGGATGTCCCTGACAACATGAGTCCTTGGCAGGTTGCCAACAAAAGCAAATTTTTCCGAATCATCGGTCCTTGTAACACTTACTTAAAGGATGCACAACTGCTCACAGTAGCAGCTATTAACGATACATTGTGGCAGGTTTCGAGATCGTTTAAGGGTCGAATTAAATCTCACTATGACCCGGGGTTGAATTCGATGAAGGAAACCGTTACAAGGTTCGATTGCCAATTAGGGTTCCCATGGAAATTTTCGACCAACTTTCTAAACTTCTCCAAATATTATTTGTCGATCTGGTTTTAGCCGGGGACAACGCCATTGTTATTGGGTTAGTTGCCTCTCGGTTTTCTCCTGAGTATCGCCGCAAGGTGATCTTGTATGGCGTAGGTGGAGCGGTAGTATTGCGAGTTATCTTTGCGCTACTGACGGTACAACTACTTACGATTAAAGGATTGGCTCTAGTTGGCGGCTTGCTACTGTTGTGGATATGCTGGAAATTATGGCAGGAATTACGTGCCGCAGAGCAGCAACACGCCGGGGCAGACGAACCTGGTTCGGAAAATTACGAGAACCCACCGATCCTTGCCGCTATTTTTCAAATACTGATCGCTGATTTGTCCATGTCCCTGGACAATGTCATTGCGGTCGCTGGGGTCGCCGACGGCCACAGTGGGTTGTTGATAATTGGACTCGCAATATCCATCGTATTCATGATGTTTTTTGCGAACTGGATTGCCGATATGCTGCAAAAACACCGGTGGATAGGATACGTTGGACTGGCTATAATTTTCTACGTTGCGCTGAAACTAATTTATGACGGATATCTCGAAGTAATTCCCATGTTTGGCTAGTGTAAGGTATTAAATGGTTCAACATGAATTTCAACATGAATAGAGATTGCGCCAGACTTTTGGGAGAATTCCCTAGTATCTAGTATAATGAGGGCCTGTCCTGAGGTGAAATGAGACAGCAAAATATGTCAAAATTATCCCAGTTCGACGCCTGCCCGGATTTCGCTTCCTGGTGGCCAAATATAATTTGACAATATTGAAAACTAACACTTGCCTGCATAATGTCCAGATTCTTCTCTCTCCTGCGCCACAGATTCCTGCTAGCGGCTTTGCTATGTTTGGCATTCGCCCTCCAGGCCAATGCCCAATCGCTTCGGTATAAAGAAGCCTTCAGCGCTTATCAAACCCAAAACTTCGTTGCGGCTGAAAATACCTGGACCGACCTGGCAAACGGCGGGGACATTAATGCGCAATACGCGCTTGGGGTAATGCATCTACGCCAGGAAGCCAGCGACGCTTCTCCGGCCGCGGCATTCTCTTGGTTCGAGAAAGCGGCAAAGCAAGGACATGCTACTGCGATGTTTAATTTGGGCGTTGCCTATTGGGAAGGGTCTGGTGTCGAACAAAACAAAAGTCAGGCGCTTTCTTTGTGGGAAGAATCGGCGGGCCAAGGCGACAGTGGAGCCCAGTTTAATTTAGGTCTGGCTTACTATATCGGCGAAGAGCGTGACCCAAATTTACGATTGGCAGCCCAGTGGATCAGCCTGGCAGCTGACCAGAACCATCCGGAAGCGAAACGTATCCTTAGTGTTATCAATTCAGAATTGATCAGCAATAAATCCTCTGAGAGTGATGTGGTTGCCAGTTCTTCTGAACAGTCGACCGACGTTTCCGCGGCAGAGCAATCGTCCTCGGTTACTGCCGCTATTACCGAGCAACAGGAGCCGGCTCAATCAACCCAGACAGGGACCGTCGAGGTGGCGGGTATTACTCCTCAGGAGTCCGAATCGACCAGTAGTGCTGCCGCTAAATCGACAGCAGATGCAGAAGAGAATAAATTCTGGAAAACGGTAAACAGATCTACTTCATTGTATGACACACCCAATGGGGTCAGCTTCCGAGAGTTACCTCCCGGAACGCCCCTCGAAATCAAAGGACAGAGTGGTGGCTGGGCCCAAATTACATTGCCGGATGGACTAAGAACGTGGATCTACAGCAAATATATTAATGTTGATGGTGATCGAGGAGTAATAAACGCCGATGCAGTTCGTATACGGCCTACACCTTCCACCAATAATTCTACTTCTCCGCCATTAGGAAAGTATCGACGAGGCGAACGGGTTGTTGTTCTGAGTACCCAGGGCGATTGGACTGAAATCCGTGCCCCCAAGAAAATCAGCGCTTGGTTACGGGTAGATGATGTCGTCGAGTATAGTGATACTGAAGAAAACCGTCAGCAACAATGGGCGAAATCCAGTGCCAATGGTGCTTAGGGAAAAACTGATTCTAGTATTCCAACCTGAGATATATGTACTTTATATAGGAACAAGAACCTCAACCGAAACAGTATCCAAGGACTCGTGCTAGAAAAAGTGCCAAATACAGTTAAATTTCTCTGGATTGTTATGGTTTTGAGCCTTGGCACAGGCTTGCCCCAATTAGCCCGGGCGGAGGGAATCAGTGAGGTCTACGAGTTAATTGAATCAGGAAATTTTGCTGACGCGCGTAGCCAGATAAACACGCTAATTAACAAATCTCCCAATGATCCGGAATTATTGTTTGCCCGCGCTGTGATCGAGGAAAAAAATGGTGCTAGCAAGAAAGCTATTAAATACTACCGGGAGCTGACCAAATCCCACCCGGATCTTCTCGAACCCTATAATAATTTGGCGATCTATCATGCCGAGACCGGTAATTATCAGGAAGCAATCAAAACTCTGGAGCAGGCGATGCAAGCCAACCCGGCGGTCGCCACTGCTTACCGAAATTTAACCGCAATATACGCCCAGATGGCGAGTGCGGCATACCGAAAGGCGCTTAACTCTACTGTTTCACCAGAACCATTGCGACTTTCATCATTAGATAAAATTGAATCGCTGCAGTTTTTACCGATTCAGGAACGGCCTACCCTGGTAGCATCGGTTAATAATTTTATTGCTGAGGCGCTTGAAGACAATACTACCGATATCGCCAAACAAACAAAAACAGCCGATTCTACCTCCACACCTGAAGTAGTAGCGGAAGTGGTGGCAGAACCTGAGGCCCAGGTTAATTTAGAAACAAGCAGTGATGTTGCAGCGGTAGTTCAACCCGAAACAACTCAGGTAGTAACCACGGAACCGCTACTGACTGAATCAGTCAACACGCCAGAACAACCGGCAAAACCTGAAGTCGAGATTGCTACCAATGGTTCTGATGCGCAGATTGCGATCACTTCGACACCATCGGGCAATCAACCTGTGGTGGTTGCGGCAGTAACGCCGAGCGCCGAGGCCCGGCAGGCTGCTGAGGATGGTGCGGCCCAGAAGCAAGCCTTGATTGACCATGTAAAAAGCTGGGCTGAGGCCTGGTCCAGTCAGGATGTAACGCGCTATCTAGCCCACTATTCCGATGGTTTTATTCCGAGAAACAACTTGACGCTAGCAGAGTGGAGGGTGCAACGTAATGGTCGTTTAAAGTGGCGCGAATTTATTATTGTTAAACCCAGCAAGTACAGCATTAATCTACAAAAAGACAAAGCGACGGTGAACTTTACCCAATACTATAAGTCTGAAAGGCTCGAAGACACAATCCGAAAAACATTGGAATTGGAAAAACGAAATGGCGACTGGCTGATTGTCCAGGAACTCATTTAAAAACCCAGGTTTAACCACTATGCAGAGAGCACTGGCGGTAATTTTTGCACTAATCGCAGGGATATTTGCGATCACATCTAACGCGGACGCTGTTTACGAAGAAAAATTAATCAGCGCACTAAATGATATTGAAAAGGCAAATATTAACGGCACCATCGAGTCCGTTGAAAGCCTTCTGGGCAAGTATCCAAACAGTAAACTCGGACAGCTTCTGATGGCTGATATGCTGGCGGCAAGGGCAGGATCGATGGGTTTGGTCGAGCAATTTTCGGAAGATAAACGACAGCTTTCCGGACTGAGGGAAGAGATTTATTTGCGCTGGTTAACCCACACCGAACAAACACCTCCAGCACGCGGTCAAATCCCCAAAAACCTGATCGCGTCCTCACCTGCCGAACGCTATATTCTGGCTGCGGATGCTGCCCACTCGCGACTATACGTATACGAAAATATGGGCGCTTCCTACAATCTGGTAGCGAACTATTTTATGACCATAGGCCGGGAAGGCATGGGGAAAAACAAGGAAGGCGATTTGCGCACTCCTGAAGGCGTGTATTTTGTAACCTCTTATTTACCAGGCGCGGAATTACCTGCCAGGTATGGCCCCGGGGCGTTTCCAATTAATTACCCCAATGAATACGACAAAAAAATGCGGCATTCAGGTTACGGAATCTGGATTCATGGCACCGAACCGGAAAACTACAATCGGGTTCCATTGGCCAGCGATGGATGCGTTTCCCTGAGTAACGATGAATTTGAAGAAATCCGACAATATATTACAACTGATGGCACCACCCCCATTATTATTTCGCGGGGATTTAACTGGATCGATCCAGGTTCCCGTAGAAGTATTTCAAAGCCGGCATTTGAAGTAATCAGTCAATGGAAAAAAGATTGGGAAAGTCTCGATACAGACCGTTACCTGTCTCATTATTCACCTCGGGATTTCAATAACTACGATTCTTTTGCCAAGCATAAACGTCAGATAAATCAGTCGAAAAAATTCATAGACATTGAGTTAAACAACTTGAGTATCTATGGATACCCTGGGGACCATCAAATGATGATCGTATCGTTTGATCAGGAGTATCGCAGCGACAACCATCATAGTGTCACCCAAAAACGCCAATTTTGGAAACAACAGGATGGCCAGTGGAAGATTATTTACGAAGGCTAATTTAAGATTACGAATCAAGTCGCAATCTGCGTGAATTAGTTTTAACTATATCTTTTGTCCTGAATCCCGAGGGAAATTTTAACCTTTAAGCTTAGATGCAACCGACCGCACCCAGTGACTCGCTGCAGTGACTATAGGAACTAGTCGCATAGTTCTGACTATTAATGTTTCTTCGGAGCCAGTCAACCATGTCAAGCCAAATCCCATTGGTTGCGGCTACCGGTGGCATGGTATAAGCATGGGGCAGTTCCAGGGTAATCACGGGAATATTTCTTTCTTCTCCAGCGTATCGCCCCAGAGAGCCAGGAAAGGTTCCCAACGATTTGCCCCGCAAAATACCCAGACGTCTCGGCGCATTAGACCGATCCGCTGCGTCGTAATCGACTAAATTATAGGGTGCGTGCACGGTGATTATGACATCAGGTCGAAAGGAATTAATTTCATTTACAATCCACCGCGTTTCCGGTTCACTGGCAGCTCCATTCCCTGGAAACTTTCGCTTGGTTTCACCTGCATAATTTTTCCAATATCGTTTTGCCAATTGGTTCCACTGATAAGTAGGTAGATTGCGATTCAGATCGACTCCATTTGCGTTTGTTCTGGTTGGAACAGATTTGAAAAAGCCATCTGGATTGACAATAGGAACCACTCTCCATTCGAACAGTCCAGAATGAAATTCCTTCAGGGTTTGTATCCAACGGTATACTGTACTAACGGAGGTAAGTTCATCTCCGTGAACACCGCCCAGAACCAAAACCTTGCCAAGAGGCTTTTGCATGCCATTACTTTCGAATTCAACATAATATATTGATCTCCCTGAATTAGTTTTAAATTTCGAATCTTTAAGCTCCATCAACAAGCAACTTCGAAACGAAACAGAACTCAGCTTACGATCAATTTTCTTGCAGTAATTAATGTTATTTGAATTTCGGACTATCGAGTCGAGTTCATGGTCGGGCAACAACGAATGCTCTGAATAATCCTGTTTTTTCGGTGCAGTAATAATTGCTTGATCAGCAGGAACAATCTCCTGGACTGGGGACCGCACCGACTCATCGAAGTAGATCTGTTCTCGAAAAGATTCAAATGTCACGATTTTCACCGGCACATCAGATGGTACCAGTACCTTGGGGGATGACTTTACCAATGGCGGTTTCGTTTCTGCCATTCGACAGGAAACCAGCGCAAACAAAACTAGCAGATTTACCACAATTAACCTTGCAGCTAGCATGGGCTATAGCGCAGTGTTAAAAAAGTCGTATCAGTCATTGGCGGCACTTGATTAAAGCATACGATGCAATCGTATCCTTTACACTTTACGGCAAAATACGTTGGCGATTTTGCGTTCCCCTTGACCGCAATTTTAGCACTTTAAGGCATCAGCAAAAAGATTTGATCGGAATATCCATCTAAAAAAGCGGGCTTTACACCGCTATTTTAGCAATCCCTGGATTATTCATTGTATTTGCGGATCGAGTTTCCCACTACTGTACTGACTGGTCATTTGCTCCAGATTTAGTATTTTAATTTTTGAAGCGTTTCCGGCGGTTCCAAATGCTTGATACCGATCACGGCATATTTCCAACATTGCCTTAGTCGCCGATTTCAGATACTTACGTGGATCAAACTCCGACGGATTCTCTGCCAGGTGTCTCCGGATAGCGCCAGTAGACGCTATACGCAGATCTGTATCGATATTAACCTTGCGTACCCCATGCTTTATGCCTTCTGCAATTTCCGAAACAGGCACACCATAGGTCTCACCCATATCCCCGCCATACTGATTAATTACTGCCAACCATTCCTGAGGAACCGAAGACGATCCATGCATGACCAAATGGGTATCGGGTATCCGCGCATGAATAGCCTTCACCCGATCGATTGCAAGGATATCTCCGGTCGGTGGGCGGGTGAATTTATACGCACCGTGGGAGGTACCAATTGCAATTGCAAGGGCATCGACATGGGTCTTGCTGACAAAATCCGCTGCTTCTTCCGGGTCAGTTAAAAGCTGCGAATGACTGAGCACTCCTTCTGCGCCAATTCCGTCTTCTTCCCCCGCTATTCCGGTCTCAAGAGATCCGAGACAGCCCAACTCCCCTTCTACCGATACCCCACAGGAATGGGACATTTCCACTGCCTGACGGGTAACCTCCACATTGTAGTCATAACTTGCTGGAGTTTTTCCATCCTGTTCGAGAGATCCATCCATCATCACAGATGAAAACCCAAGTTGAATCGAACGTTGACATACCGCCGGTGAGGTCCCGTGATCCTGGTGAACCACCACTGGAATATTCGGATACTGTTCCACCGCGGCTTGAATAAGATGGCGCAGGAACGGTGCTCCGGCATATGATCTTGCGCCCGCAGACGCCTGGACGATCACTGGAGAATCGGTCTCATCAGCTGCCTGCATAATTGCCTGCATCTGCTCCATGTTATTAACGTTAAAAGCGGGACAGCCGTATTGGTATTCAGCGGCGTGATCTAGCAGTTGGCGCAATGAAATGATTGCCATGTTTGAACCCTCTCGATTCTTGCTAAAAGTAATTCCCGGACCAACCAGGAACATGCAATTTGAATATGGTCGCTATTCTAACCACCATTTATATAAAATTATAACATCTACTGTATTGCGCTATCCGTGGCGCAACGAGACTGCAACGCAGCCACCGCAGGTAATGTTTTACCTTCCAAAAATTCAAGGAATGCCCCACCGCCGGTAGATATATAAGAAATACTGTTGCCAAGGTTGAACTTATCTACTGCTGCTAATGTATCTCCCCCCCCAGCAATGGAAAAGGCGTTGGATTGCGCGATGGCTTGTCCCAATATTCTGGTTCCATGGCTAAACTGATCGAATTCAAAAACACCAACCGGGCCATTCCAGACGATCGTACCAGCCGACCGCATAATCTCAGCATAGGTTGCCGCTGTTTCTGGACCAATGTCAAAAACCATATCGTTTGCCGATATCTGATCCACCGGCTTGACCTCAGCAGATGTCGCTGGATCAAACTCCTGACCAACTACGACGTCCGTCGGAATAGGAATCGGATTTGCTTTGTTTTTGGCCCGTTGCATCAACTTTTGTGCTGCCTCGATTAGCCGAGGTTCGTACAGTGATTTTCCAACCCCATAACCGCTGGCAGCAATAAACGTATTCGCGATTCCCCCTCCGGGTACTAACAGATCCACTTTAGCGCTTAGCGCATCCAACACGGTTAACTTGGTTGAAACTTTCGACCCACCGACGATAGCGATTGTAGGGGGCTTAGGCGCTTTCAACGCGGTGTCAAGCGCATCCAATTCCGCGGTTAAAAGTGGTCCAGCGCAGGCTATCGCGGCATATTTTGCAACTCCATGAGTTGAAGCCTGAGCTCGATGAGCAGTTCCAAATGCATCCATTACGAATACATCGCAAAGAGTCGCATATTTTTTTGCGAGAGATTCATCATCACTTTTTTCACCAATATTAAATCTGACATTTTCCAATAGGATCACCTTCCCGGGCTCGGAGGGCAGGAGTGTATTGAGATAGTTGGTGGACAATTCAACCGATTGATCGAGTAATTTTTCCAGATGTCGCGCAACCGGCACCAACGAAAACTCTGCTTGATGTGATCCCTCAACTGGTCTGCCAAGATGGGACATTAGAATGACCATCGCACTTTTGTCCAATGCCCATTGGATTGTTGGTAGCGACGCTCGAATTCGCTGATCAGAATCAACCTTGCCATTTTTCAACGGAACGTTGAGGTCCTGACGAATGAGCACACGTTTGGACCCTAAATCCAGGTCAGTCATCTTCATCATGGGGCAAAAGCAGTCTTGGCAAAGTAATTGAAATGAAAAATTAACCGCTGAATAACACGGACAACACAATAATTGAATTGCAGTCGTCTAGCGCAACATTTCATTCAATGTGTTGACGACGCTGGCAGTGGTCAGGTTAAAGTGATGGAATACATCTGCCGCCGGCCCTGATTCGCCAAAAGTATCAATACCTATTACTTTCCCTTGGGAGCCAACGTATTTCCACCAGACATCGGTAACACCGGCCTCGACTGCCAGTCTGGTTACTACGTTTTGTGGCAGTACTGAATGTCGATATGCCTGGTCCTGTTCATCAAATCGATCCGTCGACGGCATCGAGACAACCCGGATTCTGCGATCAGCCAGTTTCTCAGCGGCTTTCATGGCAAGGCCTACTTCAGATCCAGTGGCAATAATGATTGCTTCTGGCTCACCAGCGCACTGACGAAGAACGTACCCCCCTCTGGAAATTTCTGATATTTGTTCCTGACTCCGAATCTGGTGCAGTAAATTTTGCCGCGAAAAAATAAGTGCATAAGGCTTGTCGGTCGATTCACAGGCCAGTTTCCACGCCACCGCCGACTCCACCGCATCAGATGGTCGCCATACCGACATTCCCGGCATCAGTCGCAAGGTCGCGGTCTGCTCAACTGGTTGATGGGTGGGACCATCTTCCCCTAATCCAATTGAATCATGGGTAAATACAAATATCCCCGGGATTTTCATGAGCGCGGCCATCCGTAACGCATTGCGGGCATATTCCGAAAACATCAGAAAGGTTGCCCCATAGGCTTTAAATCCACCGTGAAGAACCAGTCCGTTAATAATCGCTGACATGCCGAATTCCCGCACCCCAAAATAAATATAATTCCCTCCTGGGTTTTGCTTAATGCCGTTCGACCCATCCCAGATCGTTAGGTTTGACCCAGCCAAATCGGCGGAGCCGCCAATAAGCTCTGGTAACAATGGGCCAAAGGCGTTCAGGCAATTTTGCGAGGCCTTACGGCTGGCGATGGTTGCTTCGCGTTGATTTACCTCAGAAATTATTGCTGCCACCCGATCGTCCCAGTTATCGGGCAATTTTCCCTGGGTCCTGCGTTCAAATTCTGCAGCCAGAATTGGGTGAGCTTTCTGATACGCTGCAAACTTGTTAATCCAGGATGACTCCGCTTCATCACCGCTAGCCAGGGCATTCCAGGCCGCAGCTATCGAATCGGGAATTTCGAATGGAGGGCTATGCCAGCCCAGCTGCTGACGCGCCAGTTCAACCTCTTCTTCGCCCAATGCAGAACCATGACTGGACTCTTTGCCCTGTTTATTTGGTGCACCAAATCCAATAATCGTCTTGCAGCAAATTAACGACGGTCTACCTACCTCTTCCCTGGCAGCTTCGATTGCATAGTTGATAGATTCTGGATCGTGTCCATTTACTTCGGGCACCACATGCCAGCCATATGCTTCAAAACGCTTAACAGAATCATCGGTAAACCAACCTTCTACTTCGCCATCGATGGATATCCCGTTATCATCATAAAAGGCAATAAGTTTACCCAACCCCAGGGTTCCGGCAAGGGCGCAGGATTCATGGGAAATTCCTTCCATAAGGCAACCATCACCAAGAAAAACCCAGGTAAAGTGATCGACAATTTTGTGGTCTGGCCGGTTAAATTGGGCTCCCAGGGTTCTCTCGGCAATAGCCATCCCTACGCCATTGGAAATACCCTGACCCAACGGACCGGTAGTGGTTTCAATGCCAGGAGCGTATCCGTATTCCGGATGTCCAGGGGTCTGCGAATGTAGTTGTCGGAAATTTCTTAACTGCTCCATTGGCAGATCATAACCACTGAGGTGAAGCAGTGAATAAATCAGCATAGAGCCATGCCCGTTGGACAGAACAAACCGATCTCGATCAACCCAAGAAGGGTTTGCCGGATTATGCTTGTAGTGATCGCTCCACAATACTTCCGCAATATCAGCCATACCCATAGGCGCGCCGGGATGCCCGCTGTTCGCTTTTTGGACTGCATCCATGCTGAGCGCACGAATTGCGTTGGCTTTATCTCGCCGAGAAGTATTACTCATAGGATTAACTAGAAATAAAAATAAAAATAAAGTCGGATTCTAACTTAGGCCGAACCAAATCACGGCATCCTCGATCAATTTGAGTCCAAAAAAATCAGTGCTGTTAACGGTGTAATATGGTTATCGGGAGTCACAATGGCGAATCAGCATTGAAGCCGTTTATATTGATCCAACTGGCCCACTGAACCAGCAATTGTGGATTCACTGCGGCAACCACTGACCGCTTTCGCAGGCTGGAACAACTGAGCGGGGCACCTGACAATGAAGTTGCGGCGCCTCCTGCTTCCGTTAGAATTAAAAACCCGGCGGCAAAATCCCATAGTTTCTGGCCGCCATGTAAGTAAAGATGAATGCGACCTGAAGCCAGCCAACACCACTCCAGAACCGAAGATCCCAGGTTTCTTTGAGATCGATAAGGCGGTGACTGGACTAATCTGGCCGCAAGTTCGGAAACCAGTCTCTTATAATCCACATTGGCAATACAGTTTTCCATTGTCTGATTTTCACAGCAGACAATACGTTTTCCATTGAGAAAAGCTCCGGCACCAACCTGCGCAGAAAAGCATTCTTTCCGTACTGGGTCATAAACAACCGCCAGTTTGGGTAGTCCATCAATTACCAGTGCTACCGAGATTCCATAGCACAAAAATCCGGAAGTGAAATTGGTGGTCCCGTCCAAGGGGTCGATCACCCAATATCCGTATTTGCTCGTCTGGCAAACTCTGACCTGGGCAGAATGCTCCATTTCTTCTCCAATAGCGTCGAACTGAGGCCATCGCTCACTGAATATTCCAAACAGGGTATCCTGAATCTGCTGATCAATCGGGGTAACATAACTGCCATCGGGCTTATGCACTGGATCAATGCCACCGGATTGCAATTCCGGAATATTTTGCGCGACTGTGATTATCAGGTCACACACTTCCTCAAGGGAGGGCATAGACATGCTCACGAGGGAACTCGGTTTTGTCCCTCGTTATACATATCCCGACACAGGGCTCCGATATCAGGGATAACGCCAAGTTCGGAATCCAGTTCGATTAAACCAAGGGTATAAGTCAATTCAATTGCCGTTTCTGCCACCGGTTGATCAGTGATATCGATTACCTTGGGGGCACCAAGACTGGTTAACGCGATAAAAGCATCATTCGCCGTATTTTTTATTGGCCACAGGATAACGATCCGCTGGTAGTTGGTATCCGCACCGGGTATTCCTGTTAGTAGCTCCGAACTTTTGAGCAAAGGTACGGTATATTCTCGCCAGCGAATTTGCCCTGAAAGTGATCGGAATTCCATATCAGCAGTAGAGACAGGCAACATACCGACAATTTGTGCGACCATATTTACGGGCACCAGAATCTGAAATCCTGAAGCCGGTAAGGCAAGTACTTGCATTAGTGGATTTTAATTCGGCTTGAAATCACGTCCCGCATCAACGTATCCAATTCCCCAACATTATAAGGCTTTGTGATATAGCCATCGGCACCAAGATCCATCGCGCGTTGTCGATGCTGATCACCAGACCTGGAGGTTATGATAATGACCGGCAAATCCTGATAACGTTGATCCTTTCTAATACTTTCCAGCAACTCATACCCATTCATCCGCGGCATTTCGATGTCAACCAAAGCAACATCAAATTGACTTCGCTCGAGAACCTCAAGGGCATGAATGCCGTCTACCGCGGTTTCGACTTCGAGCCCATCCAATTCAAGGTCCTTTTGCATAACCTTTCTGACCACCAATGAGTCATCAACAACCAACACTTTACGCAATCCTCCTTGACCCGGCAGCTCGGTCGACTCATCTGTTTCTTCAGTTTTAAGGGGAGCAATACGATCGATAAACGCCTCAGTATCCAACACCAATACAATACTTGAATCCGCTAATACCGTAACGCCCGATATCTCGGGAATAGTAGACAGTTGATCTCCAGGGGCCTTACTAACAATATTAACCGAATCTTCGTATGCATCCACCTCAAACGCCGCCAGTCTATCGGCAAGTCGGACCAACACAATGGGGACGAACCTTCTGTCGCTTTCGACAGTGGACTCACCCATTCGCTGCCGAATACTAATGACGGGGATATTTTGCCCATCTACTTCTATCGCGGGTTCACCGAATAAATCTATAAGTTCATCAACCGGCACCCTAATAAGTCGTTCAATTGTGCGCGAGCGAATAGCAAATCTCCAGTTACCAACTTTTACTAACAAGGCCTGGGTCAAGGCAAGGGTAACGGGTAATCTAAATTGAAAACTAACCCCCTGACCTGGCACATTCGTCATTGTCATTGAGCCACCAAGGTCTCGTACCGCCTGATAAACTACATCCATACCAACGCCACGCCCGGATCCCAAGCTGACTTGATCTGAAGTGCTATAACCAGGTTGAGCAATTACCTGGAGTAAATCGACCTCTGAAACAGATTCAATATTTTCCGCCAGTCCCAGATCGACGGCCCGATGGGATAATTTGTCGATCGCCAGACCAGCTCCATCATCGGAAAAAGTCACCACTAGTTCGGAACCTTGTTGGGCCAGAATAATGGATATGGTACCCGTCTCAGATTTATCACCTGCTTTGCGCAAAGCAGCAGACTCGAACCCATGGGCCACTGAATTTCGGATCATGTGTTCAAACGGTGCCATCATAGATTCGATAACCTGGCGATCAGCCAATATATCGCCGCCGGTAAATCTCAATTGAATATCCTTCTTAGCTTGTTTGGAGGTTTCACGAACCAGGTAGCGAAGCCGCGGCAGATACTCTCCAACAGATACCATACGCGCACTCAATAGTCCGCTTTGCAATTGATCCCCAAGATGCAATTGGTGCTGCAACACGCCCCCGAGATCGGAAGCACGGTTACCGAGTCCTCGTTCAACTTTAGTCAACTGATCCAGCAATTCTGTTACTTCTCGAGATTTACCCTGGATTGCGGAATAGCGGTCAAGTTGAAGGGGATCGAAGTCTTCCTCAATATCCATGGCAGGCTGCTCAGGGCGTGCTCGAATCTGGGCATCAGCCTCGAGTTCAAGATCACGTAACCCTTCTCGCATTGAACTCATACTGGCACGCAATACGTCCAAATCCATACTGGTTGCGTCCAGAGTACTTTGCAGCTGGGTTCGCAACAGGCCGAGTTCACCGGAGGTATTTATTAACTCGGCGAGTTTGTTATTGTCGATCCTTAGCGACCCACCCATAGTGGCCTCGTCAACACTAGTGAGTCCAGCAGCCGCATGATCCTGAGACGGCATCCATGAACGTAGTCCAACCCCTTGAACCAATGATTCTTTGTTTGCATCCAGATCGTCATCGACCCCCACTCTCTCCATTTCAGGTTCTTGACCCGATTCCTCTGACTGCTCAATTGAACCATTCAAAGGCGGCAGTTGCTCAGCGCTGGAACCTGGAATTTGTTCTGTTGCGGCTTTAGTTGCCTGTTCAGGCGTACTATCTCCTGATACCACACCAGCGACCATTCTATTGAGAACCTTAATATGTCCGCCGGACCCCGTAGTCATAAATCCAAGGTCGGCAGCCAATCCATCGTGCATTTCCTCCAATAAATTGAGTATGCCTCCATTTTTGGCATCAGCGTCAGGTTTGTGCTGATCCATCAAGGTTTCGATACTGTGACTGAGTGCTGAGATATCATCATATCCGGTGGCGGCAGCACTACCCTTTAACGTGTGAAATTCCCGGCGAATTCCAGACAATACTACTTCATCTGGACCCGATTCACGCCAGCTAATCAAATGTGAATTGATCCGTCCCAAAATATTCTCCGACTCATCAAGAAATATTTGACGAATCTCCTCATCCATTTCATCTCCCTGGGCATCAACTACCTGAAGGTCAACTATTTCATTGACAGGCCGAGGTGGCAAAATTGCTGGCGCGTCATCAATATCCGAAATAGCAAATTCCAGTTTCGGTACTGAGAAGTAAGATTCGCCTTTTAATCGGTGTTCGTTCAGCCCACTCTCTGTGGCCGAGTCTATTTCACCGTCTCGCTCGATTTGATCACCGCAGATTTTAAAAAGTGTGAGACCATTCTCAAAATGGGTTAATCCTTCAGCAGTATTTTCTGATTGCTGGTGCCTTAAAAGCTCCAGACAGGATTCAACACAGTCCGCCAGAGTGTCAAATCCAAGGTTGCGACAATTGCCCGACAACGTATGAATACAATCATCTACTCTACTGAATATTAGTTCCTTTTCGACACTATTACCGGTTTCATCACTGATGCTATTAAGATCACCAAGCTCTGTTTCCAGGGTTGCTAGATGGTTACAATACTCGGCGATAAATATCGCCTTTAAATCTTTATCGAGCTGAATTAAATTAGGTGGCGTGTCGCTGGATGAATCGGCGACTAATTCCACATCCACTTCAGGCCTGGATTCCTTCTCAGCAACTTCCTGGCTGTCCACTAACGTGTCCAACCGGATTCGCCACGCGTCCAGATCAGTAGAACTTTGCAGTTGATCAGGGGCTAAACCCACCGGGTCACCGGGATCAATCTGATCGGATTCTCCAACACTCAATTCCTTTATCTGGCGAATTAAAAGGCCGAGAAAGTCTTCACTTTCTGAATCCAACCCATGGGTTCCACTTTCGAGTAGTTCGCAAAGCGACCGCCCTAGTCCAGCTAAAACTGATATTTTTTCCTGCTGTAATACCAGGGCTTCCGACTCCAGCTCACCCAGAGTTAATCCAAGGGCTTGAAACGACTGTTTGTCGTTGACATTTAACTGCTGGCGGTCTGCATCCAGTCTAGATAACAAGTTGGTGTGGGTCAGAACTTCTTGAGGTTTCTCCGACGTTTCAGAGTTTTCCGAAATAGCCACTTCCGCAACTTCAGATACCTTTAGCGAAGCTATTTCAAAGGCGTCAGCAGACTCCATCGGAACACTTGACAAATCTGCCTCTCGTTCAATATTGGCAATTCTCGAACTCGCCGATTCCAATATTGAGTCAGTATCGGAGCCAGGATGGACCAGGTGGTCGGCACCCAGACCAAGCGCGGTAATTGCAAATGCTACCGGCTCGAATCCTTCACTGCTGAGGTACTGTTTGCCATCACCCAATTCGGAAAGTAGCACTGCAATTTGTCGACTCAAATTGGCACCCGGCTCATAGTGTCCCATGGTAAAAACATTGCCGACCTGATAAAGCTGGGTGGCAACACCATCCAATTCATCCGCAGTTGCTTCGCCTTTTTCATAGCGAGCAAAAACATACTCGACATCAACCAACGCGGTTTGTACCTGTTTAGCGGCCGCTGATTTGGCATGATGATATTCCGCTGAGGCAATTTTTTGGACCCTGTGAGCGTGCTCGTTACCAGCTTCGGTTTTATCGATTAACGCATCGATTTCCTGTTGATGACTGGCAATCGACAAACTCCAGGTCGCATCTATTGCCGAAGGATTGTTCAATCCGTCTCGAATAAACAGCAAGGCGGAAGCGATCTTAATATCGCCAGAGGTAATTGCCAGGGAATCTTGAGATTTGTCAATAACTACAACCGCTTTCGAAATACCATTTACCAGGGACTGTATATCATCCAGGTTCGCATCACTGGCGAATTCCGCCAGATTCCCAAACAAGCCTTGTAGGACCTCTGCGGAAGACTTTACCAGTTCATCATTGCTGTTGGAAAATAATCGACTTAGCTGGGTCTCAAGATTGATAAAATCTCTGTCTTTGAATTTCCCACTGAGTTGCAGCAATTTGGTAGAGGTGGCAACCTGTTGATCAATCTGACCAACATCATTGCCAAACCATTCGCTCAGTTTTAATTTTTGTTGAATCTGTTTGATACTTTCGGATTCTGCATTCTCGATGGCGCCAATATAAAACAGCAATTCACGCAACAGTTCATCTGGCGGATCAGCGGTTATACCCGCTGCGGTGTCTTCCTCAAGACGGGATATCTCCAAGTCGAGGTGGGCGAACATCGATTTTATCCTGGCATCGCTGATGATCTCTCCCGCAGCTATAGCGTCGACAAAACTGCTGGCCACCCTCCAGAGCTGTTGCGAAATATCGAGAGAACTGATCCGAAATAAGTGATTGAGTAAATCGCTTATTTCTGCCAACGGCTGTTTTTTTGAGCTACTGGTTGGCCTTCCGCCGAGTAACGCTAGCAACGCCCTTCGGTATTTACGTCGCAACTGTGAAACGAGTTTGGTGCTGATTCCACTGGAAGACCGTTGTGCGGTAAGTTTACTGCCTGACTGGTCAAACGACAGCATCCCAATGGGTGGAGTAAATAAATCAAATCGGGAGATTTTTTGGTCTCCGGTAAGCTCTTTGATCAGATTAATTTGATCGACCAAGGTTAGTGGTGATACTGGTGACTGACGTGCGATTGAATCAATATATCCCTGCAACGCTTCGAGACCCCGTCGCAATCCACGTAGTCCACGCGACTGCTGGGCCAGGCTGTTGGTATTGCATACTTGCTGACACAGCACTTCGAGGCTTTCGGCGAGCATTCCCGCGGCCTCGAGTTCCACCATTTTCAGGGAACCATGAATCTGATGAAGATTGTCTGGTACTGTCGCCAGTTGTTGGAAATTAGAATCTCGCTCGGCCAGGACGACCTGGGACATGACCGCACTCATCGATCCATCCAGTGCGCCTTTTATCCAGCCAAATGTCTGGGGGTGTGGTGCCGGGATACTCATAGAATCTGGAACGAAATTAATAAAATCGTTGGGTTAATCCGGCAGCTGAAATCCCGCGACAGATTTGTCCAGTTTTCCCACGACGTCCCGGATGTTGCCTAACGCCACTGCCACTTGGGACACACTAAGATCAGACTGCTCTGTTGCTTCTTTAAGCGTATTCATTCTTTCAGTAACAGTAGCCGCCGCCTTAGACTCCCGAGTCGCACCGGATGCCACGGTTTCGATTACCTGGTAAAGCTCCTGACTAATGCTTTCGATTTCGTCCAGCGCTTGACCCGCCTCATCAGCCATGGTTGCCCCGGTTATAACTTCTTCGGTGGTGGTTTCCATTGACGATATTGCATTATTCGCATCCTGTTGAATATTCTTGACCAGCTCGCTGATTTCACTCGATGCCCTGGCAGAACGATCTGCCAGTCTTTGAACTTCTTCAGCAACTACGGCGAATCCCCGCCCAGCTTCTCCGGCCATTGCCGCTTGGATTGAAGCATTTAGTGATAAAACGTTGGTCTGTTCAGTTACATCCTGAATCAAGTTAACGATCTCATTAATTTGTTGCGAACTTTCTCCCAGCCGTTTCAATCGTTTCGCCGTATCCTGAATCTGGTTACGCGTAGTGTTCATACCGACAATGGTATTGTGGACCGCGGCTGCGCCTTTCTTGGCAGCTTCCGTCGCAACCCGTGCCCTATCGGATGACTGCAGTGCGGATTCACTCATCTGACTCATGGTTTCGCTCATATTTTCAATTTCCTGGGCGGAAGTGAGTATTTCTTCAGATTGGGCATCGTTACTGGTCAAGAGTTGGGCAATTAACTGTTCACTGTCTTCGGTAGTGGCAGACATTTCATTGGAAGCCGACTTAATACCATTGACCAAAATACGCATCTCGCCTATCGCAAAATTTACTGAATCAGCAATTGCTCCAGTCACTTCGTTGGTTACGGCAGCCTCGACCCGAAGGTCACCCTGCGCTAAATCCCCCATTTCATCGAGCAGTTTAATAACCGCGTCTTCCGCTCGTCGGGTTCGCAAATTATTAGTTTGTTCGCGCTTCCTGCTTTGTGATACCAATGATCCTATCAAACCCACTAGTCCCAGAATGCCGATTCCAGCCAGAATCCAGGGCAGCTTCTTGAGCCACCCAGGCTTGCCGAACTCTGGCGTCAGATTTTGGATAAACCCAGCGGTCTGCGTCTGTAACTTGGTTGATAAACTATCTATCATGGTCGCCGCATTTCGAATCGTAACGTAATCTTCGACATTTCCAATGACACTTTCTGCGCTTGAAAGCAGATTCTTGTAGGAATTATCGATCGCCGCTACATCCGAAGCGATCGCGATACCCCCCATACTGCGAATGTCATTATTTACTTCACCAAATAATTTAACATCTTCCTCAAACTGCGACGCCGCTTCCTGCCAGCCAGGCGCGCCCATAGCAAATTCGTTAGCGCTGGCCTTTATTCTTTGGCTGAGGAATCGCTGACGGCTGCCAACATTTATCAATTTCAGACTGGCCTCATTCTCGATCAACCGGTCAACCAGTACGTCAGTTTGGTCCAGCAACACCGGGGTCAACTCATTGACCGCCATCACCTGATCAAGGGTGCTGTTAATAACCCCTCGATTGCCGGCAAGCAAGTCCACTTGGAGGCCTAATTGCTCCCAATCAGCGTTAATTTGATTTAGGTTTACGCTACCTTCAGCCGATAAAACGAATCCAGAACGCTGGGCATTGGATACGTCCAGGCCGGGTAAGTTTTCGTTAATTTGTTTACGCAGCGACTGCAGTTGATCAAACGCTTCTTCTTTTCCGTTAAACGCCAGCAAAGATTGATAGGTTATATCCTGCACGTCAGAGTCAACCTGCAAAGCGGAATTTCGAATTGATGCAAGATGTCGCTGCTCCGTGCCAATTCGGTTGGCATTGAACAGAAAAGCAGCTATAGCGCCCAGTAAAACTACCGACCAAAAAACAGGAAACCAGCTAAATCCCACCTCGGGAATTTCTTCTCCCAGCTCTTGTTCGAACAATTCTCCAAAAGGATTGTCTTCAAAGCCGGGAACACCCTCAAAACCTCCATCGTCGGCAAACTCTGACAGGTCGGAATGGCCTTCCTGGTTAACGATGTCGCCAAAAATGTCATGGCCATCTTCTGTGTCAAAAACGTCGTCTCCATCGGAAAGCGCCATTTCCTCGAAAACTTCGTTTAGCGCGTCTTTTTCTAATTCATCGTTCATAGGGGTCTGCCTCTAATCGCATTTTTGCCGATTAAACTTGGAGGTTGGTTTGATTGTTGGTTGGAAATATCATCCAGTTTATTCACTAATGACGGTTGGTTGACAGGCCAATATTTTTAAATCCATCTGCCCTGCAAAACATATCTACGTCTACAACTATCCAGGTATCACTACTATCACTATCTTTCAGCATCGCACTAACACTGGGGGCCAGGCGTTCGGGTATATCCGCCACTTCTACATGCTCCATACGCTCGGAGAAAGTTTTCAAATTCACCCTGCTGTCTATCAGCAATGTACTCTTTAGTTGAGATTCCGGCAGCATAAACAGGGTCGCCGAGCGCATTGAACTTACTCCTGGCATGCCCAGGTATCTGGCAAAATCGACTACGGTATAGATTTCCCCACGGACGTTGGTAATACCGCGAATCCACTCTCGTGCCCAAGGAATTGGTTGAATATCTCGACCTGGTAATATTTCAAACCCACCCATAAATGGAAATGCGAGATTCAGGTGTCCCACGTGCAACGTAAACCCTCGCCAGCTTCGAATTGTTTCAGGTTGCACCTCAATTGCCTTGTCACCCAGGGACAGAGCGGAGAGATATTCCAGCAAATCGAGAGGAGTTTCAGCTGCAGGGTTCATAAATTAGTAATGACTCTAACCGGTTAAACTACCAGGGTAGTAAATGCGATGTCAGTATCTCAGTTATAAATCGCGAAGTTTTTCGATTAACTCCCTGTTCTCGAACGGCTTAGTGATATACCCCACCGCTCCCTGACGAAGCCCCCAGACCCGGTCGGATGCTTTGTTTTTAGACGAGACGATAATAATTGGTATATCCGCTGTATCTGGATCATTGTGCAACATGCGAGTTGCCTGGAATCCGTTTGTACCCGGCATAACTACGTCCATAAGAATAGCTTGAGGTCGTTCAGACCGGGCTACGTTTAATGCTTCCTCCGCATTCCCCACCGACAGTGTGTTAAAACCGGCAGCAACCAGTGCATTACAAATCAGGTGACTGTCGGTCGCCGAATCATCAACAACCAATACTGTTTCTACTGCCATAATATTCTCCCCAGGGAATGGTTTCGACTGCAAATACGGTCTTGATAAAAAATCACTTACCTCACTTCCTCAAATTAACTTGTTGCACACATTGACTAACCGAGTCAATGTTCTGACTCACCGCTTATTTCTATTTCGGTGAATTTTTCAATGGCGCCGAGCAAGTCAGATTCACTGAACGGTTTATTGATATAGCCTTCCGCCCCAACGATACTACCCCGCGCGCGGTCGAACAGCCCATCTTTGCTGGAAACCATTACGACGGGTGTCGCCTGATATTGTTTATTATTTTTCACCAGCGAACAGGTCTGATAACCATCCAGTTTCGGCATCATTATGTCAATAAACATCATATCTGGCTGATAATCAGTAACCTTTGAAATAGCTTCAAAGCCATCTTCGGCGGTAACCACTTCATAGCCGGCATCCTGCAGCATTCTTGACGCTTTAACAAGAATTGTCTTGCTATCGTCCACCACTAAAATTGTTTTCATAAGACTACCGAATGTTATCGCCCCCCTGGTCAAGCTCGGTTTGAATCCAGGCAAAGCAGGTGCAGTTAGATCGGACTTTTTGTTTTTATCTGTCAAATACATAGCCAGATTCTTTATTGCCGTTTCACGGGATATAATAGCTGAGATTGCAACAATTTAATAGACAAACTCAGGAATTCGAATTTTGCCCCGGGATTCACCAAAACGAGCTAAAAAGAGACTGGACAGGGACCGCTTTGGTTGGGTACTGACCGTCTCGATAATTTTCCATCTGGTCATAGTTTTGGGTATGTCTTTCGTACTGCCGTCTCAGGCAAGAAATCGCAACATCTCTCCCCCATTGAAAATCACCCTGGTGGCAACCCAGTCCGAGTCTCCAAACGATGATGCCGAGACCCTGGCCCAGCATAATAGCGAAGGTGAGACCGACCCCAGTATACTGCCGGTTTTAGTCGAATCCACTCCTGCTGAAGCCGCCAGCGAAGAGGCCGAAAAGCGCGAACGCCTATTACTGGAGGAACAGGCCAGAGCGTTGTATAACCCCGAAAAGCTGGGTTCCGAGGACAAGCAGAACGCTGTATCCGACGAAACCCGGCAACAACTGACCGACAGTATTAACCTGGCATTTCTGAATTCCCAGGCGAAACCGAGGGAAAGATTTGTCAGCGCCGACGCCAAGTCTTCGGAAATAGCGCCTTACCTTGAAAACTGGCGTCTCCTGGTCGAGCGCGTTGGCAATCTGAACTATCCCGATGCGGCCAAACAGCTTGAGATTGAAGGAGATCTGGTCATGGACGTCACTATACACAGTGACGGCTCGGTAGCGGGGGTAACGATTTTACGCTCATCCGGCCACAAGGTGCTCGACGACGGGGCCGAACGTATTCTGCAGATTGCCGCTCCCTTCGCCACATTCTCGGAGGAGATGAAACGCGAATTTGATACCTTGCATATCATCCGGACCTGGCGTTTCAGCCAGAACAAGGTAAAAGATGTTACCCAGTAACATCCACCTTTCCACCTCATTGGACCAACGGATCAAACCGAGCAAGCCAGGCGTGCACCATGTCTGAAGGCTATCTCGGTAATCACTTTTTAGTGTCAATGCCACAATTGCAAGACGACAACTTTTCTCGCACGGTAACCCTGATATGCCAGCACGATGAAAACGGCGCCCTCGGCGTTGTAATAAACCGTTTGAGTCCACATAATCTGGGTGAAATATTCGACCAGCTAGATATAAAAGTATCGGATCCTGGCAGTGCCCAATTGCCAGTATACCAAGGCGGGCCAGTGCACCAGGAATTTGGTCTTGTTATACATAGTAATGAACTCCATCGGACCTGGGAATCCAGCCTGAAAATAAGCGACGAACTTTCTCTCACCAGCTCAAAAGATATCCTGGTCGAGATTGCTCTGGGTAATGGTCCAGAAAATTGTCTGATGAGTCTGGGTTATGCGGGGTGGGGACCACAACAACTGGAGCAGGAAATTTTGCAAAATTCCTGGTTTAGTACACCTGTTGAAAGCCGTATTCTATTTGACGTCGAGTTCACTGACAAATGGCAGCAGGCTGCCAAAATTATAGGCATGGACTACACCAAATTAACCAGCCAGGTTGGGCATGCCTGAACTTGGGACAGGTAACCCAGCAGAATGAAGGGAAGAATAATTGGTTTTGATTTTGGTTTAAAACGTATTGGAATCGCTACTGGAAATCGCGCCACCAGTTCCGCTCAATCATTGGGTATCATCAGTGCCAAAGATGGTCATCCGGATTGGGCCGCCATAGAGAAACTAATAGCTGACTGGAAGCCGGATCAGCTGGTGGTTGGACTGCCCTTGCTGCTCGATGGTTCTGAAGGAGATATGGTAAAGCGGGTCAGGGGGTTCGGCCAAACGCTGGAAAAGCTGGTTGAGCTGCCAGTAGCCTGGGTAGATGAACGCTTGACCTCCAGCGAGGCCGATTATTTACTCAGACAAACCACCGAACAGGGTAAATCCATTCGAAAGAAAATGAAAAACAATCGCGATGGACTCGCGGCGGAGTTGATTATCAAGACCTATTTGAACGACAATCGCGCTCCACTATGAAACCCCTGCCCCTCGAACCCATTCTGGCAAAAATGGTTGAAGAAATACGAAATCTTCAACTTGATAACCCCTATATCATAGGCATTCATACCGGCGGAGCCTGGGTTGCCCAGCAGTTGCATCAGGCACTAGAGATTTCTTCACCCTATGGCACCCTGGATATTTCATTCTATCGTGATGACTTTAGCCGGGTAGGAATCAACCCCAAAGTAAGATCATCTGACCTTCCTGAATCCGTTGACCAGCGGCAAGTCTTGTTGGTTGACGACGTTTTGCATACCGGGCGCACAATCCGGGCTGGGTTAAATGAAATATTTTCCTATGGCCGACCAGACATAATACGCCTGGCGGTGGCAATGGAAAGAAGCGGCCGGGAACTCCCTGTACAGGCAGATGTGACAGGTGTTTCCATGGTTCTCGAACCTAATCAGCAAGCCAAACTGAGCCAGCGCGGAGATCAGATGGAATTTAATATTGTGACGGTGAACTAGTTGGACATGATGGCCAGCGACACGACTATCCAGTTTGATCGGCAAGGCAACCTCAGACATTTTCTCACCCTCAATGGAATGCCCCGGGAAACCCTGGTGCAAATATTGGATACCGCTGAGTCTTTCATGGCATTCGGCGAAAGAGAAATTAAGAAAGTACCACTGCTACGGGGCAAAACTGTTGTCAACCTGTTTTTCGAAGCCAGCACCAGAACCCGCACCACCTTCGAAATCGCGGCCAAGCGTCTGTCGGCGGACGTTATCAATTTAAATGCAACTCGCATGTCGACCATTAAGGGAGAGTCAATTCTCGATACGGTACGAACCCTTGAAGCCATGCATACCGATATGTTCGTAGTGCGCGATTCTGCCAGCGGCGCGCCACACCTGATCGCCAGCCACCTGCCTGAGTATGTCCGGGTAATAAACGCGGGTGACGGTCGTCATGCCCACCCGACCCAGGCCATGCTCGACATGTTCACTATTCGGCGTGAAAAAGGTCAATTTGAGGGCCTTCGTATAGCTATCATCGGAGATGTCCTGCATTCCAGGGTGGCCCGGTCCCAGATACATGCATTGTCCACCCTTGGTGCTGCGGAGATACGGGTAATTGGCCCCCGCACTTTAATTCCTACAGAAATAGAAGCCATGGGAGTCAGTGTCACCAGCGACATGCGGGAAGGACTGGCGGACATCGACGTAATTATGATGCTGAGGTTACAGCGCGAGCGTATGGATGGACAATTGGTGCCGAGCGAACAGGAATATTTCAATCGTTACGGTCTCACTGAAGAAAAGCTGGGGTACGCCAAGGCAGATGCTATTGTTATGCATCCAGGCCCAATAAACCGGGGATTGGAAATTTCATCAAGAGTGGCTGATGGATCACGCTCGGTAATTCTGGCCCAGGTCACCAATGGCATCGCCGTGAGGATGTCCATTATGGCAACATTAATGGGTGGCACCGAGGTCTCTGGGTGAAAATTTTGATTGCAGGCGGTCAGGTTGTTGATCCGGCGAACCAATTAAATAAGACCTCTGACCTGGCAGTGGCAGATGGCAAGATTGTCGGTGTGGGTGAATTACCTGACGGGTTTCATCCGGACCTGACCATACCTGTTGAAGGAAAGCTGGTTATACCAGGAGCCATTGATTTATGTGCAAGGTTACGCGAACCAGGAGAAGAACAAAAAGCAACCATTGCCAGTGAAACCGCAGCTGCCATCGCAGGCGGCATTACCCGACTGGTTTGTCCCCCTGACACCTGGCCAGTTATCGATACCCCGGCCATGGCGAGCATGATACGAGACCGGGCGGAAGCTAGTGGACGCTCCCGGGTACATCCCTTGGGGGCTCTCACGGTCGGGCTGGAAGGAGAGCGATTGACCGACATGGCAATGCTGTCAGATGCCGGGTGCGTTGGCGTCAGTAATGGATTGCGCCCAGTGCAAAATACCCTGGTAATGCGGCGCGCAATGCAATATGCATCGACCTACGATATTCCAGTTTTCTTAACCCCCCAGGACCACTGGCTGCTTGGCAACGGTGTGGTGCATGAAGGTGAAATTAGCACTCGGCTCGGGCTACCGGCAATTCCGGAAGCTGCGGAAACCGTTGGTGTCGCCCGGGATCTGGCACTGATTGAAACCAGTGGCGCCCGAGCCCACATGAACCAGCTTTCTTGCGCTCGCTCGGTAACAATGATTGGCGAAGCCCAGAGCAATAAAATTCCGGTTACTGCCAGCGCCGCAATCCATCAATTGCTTTTAAGCGAAGGCGACATTGGCGCGTTTGACACCCGCTACAAAGTTTTTCCTCCACTACGAACCAAGCGCGATCAAGAGGCTCTCATTGAAGGCATACGCAGTGGCGTAATTTCAGTAATTTGTTCAGATCACCAGCCCCATGGAGTTGATGCCAAATTGGTTCCATTTAGCGAGGCCGCGGCCGGCATTGCCGGACTGGATACTTTATTGACAATGACAATTGGTATGGCCTATCAGGGACATTTCTCATTATCCACCGCAGTTGCAGCTCTAACCTCGAACCCAGCGGCAATTATTGGCGTCGATGCTGGCCATCTGGGTGTAGGAGGCGACGCTGATATTTGCCTGTTCGACCCCAAACAGGAATGGACTTTTGATCACAATAACATGCTGAGTCGGGGTCGAAATTCGCCGTTTATCGATGAAAAATTATACGGTCGGGTTGAGACAACCCTTATCGGAGGTAAAATTGTATGGTCAAGGGACAACAAATTTTCTTAATAATAAAACGTTGGAAGCTAAAGTTCCCCAGGCAAAATTACGATTTGTTAATCCCCTGTTCACCTTGTAGTAAGCCAGCGCTTGTTAAATTGCGCGCAATTCACTTGTATTGAGGCATTTAATGAAAATCAAAAGCTTGACCAGAGCGTCGCTCTATGGAATCGGACTTTCAGCTGTGTTCACCGTATCGACAGCATTCACACCTGTGGTGCTGGCGGATGACACCGGACACGTGGCAGAAAACCTGTCGACAATAAACATTGCCGATGGATTCGCTGACTTAGTAGCAGCGGTTAAGCCGGCTGTGGTCAATATTTCTGTGACCGGATCGGTGGCGACTAAGCGTCGCGGTTCCAGTCCCCATGGACAATCCCCGGAACTTGAAGAGTTTTTTAAGCGGTTCTTTGGTGATGAAAATGGGGCACCACAAGGACATGGCGGGACAAAGCCGTTTGAACGGAAAACAACCGCAGTCGGATCGGGTTTTGTCATCGATGCAGAAGGCCTTGTGGTTACCAATAACCATGTAATTGCCGATGCTGACGAGATCGAAGTTGTGTTTGACGACGGAACCCGTATTCCTGCAATACTCAAGGGAACCGACAAGAAAACCGACCTGGCGCTGCTGGAAATCAAGGGAGACAGCCCATTTCCGTTCGTCAAATTCGGTGATTCTGATGAGTCCCGAGTTGGCGACTGGGTAGTCGCTATCGGTAATCCATTTGGCCTCGGTGGCACCACCACGAAAGGTATAATTTCTGCCAGAGGTCGAGATATCAGATCTGGGCCGTTGGACGATTTCATTCAAATTGACGCACCGATAAATCGCGGGAATTCCGGTGGTCCGCTATTTAATATGCGTGGTGAAGTGATCGGTATTAACAGCGCAATTTTCTCGCCCAATGGCGGCAGCGTCGGAATTGGTTTTGCTATACCTTCGCTACTGGCAAACAACGTTATCAGCCAGCTACGTGACACCGGATCTGTTCAACGCGGATATCTCGGCGTCCAGATCCAATCGGTAAGCGAGGAGATTGCCGATAGCCTTGGTCTGGACAAAGCTGCGGGAGCTTTGGTTACCCAGGTAATCGCCGATAGTCCGGCAGAACAAGCTGGACTCGAAGCGGGTGACATTATCCTGCTATTCAACGGAAAAGAAATAAGCCGGATGCGAGATTTACCCAAGGTTGTTGCCCTCACTGAAACCAACAAAGAAGTTGATGTTGTGGTGTGGCGTAATGAGGAGCGGGTCACTATTCGGGTATCAGTCGGTGGCAATTCAGACGATAAAATCGCGGCGGCGTCTTCCAATAAAACTGAGGCCGGTAAAATTGGTTTGGCACTGAGTGAATTGAACGATGATAATCGAGAGCAATACAAGCTCACCGAAGAAGCCCAGGGCGTATTGATTATCGCGGTCAAGCCTGAAAGTCAAGCTGCGGAACGCGGCCTGCAACGTGGAGAATTAATCATCAAGGTCGGTAATGATGAGGTAACCGAAACCGAACAGGTTAATAAGGCAATTAAGGACGCCATCAGCGGCGAGAAAAATTCTGTTTTGCTACTGGTAGAAAGAGATGGTCGGGTTCGCTATGTGGTCATCCCACTGGAATCCTGATTCCGGACCGACAATAGGAAACAAATAATGACCAGGCTTCGGCCTGGTCATTGGGTATTAGCACTCCCCCACTGAGAGATCCCCCCCATTTAGAGATGCCTCCTCCCAAACAGTGGGCGATTTTTGATTATAATGGCGGCCTACGCCTGACTGAGCTCCAATATCCTAGAATCCTCAGTTGACCGCTTGTCTATGTAGCTAAGTATTTGAAAACATGAAATATCTTACTGTTTATCACGTTCACCTAAAGAGTGAACAGCGCTGCACCGCGAATAGCACGTTTGTGGCGGCGCATTGCAGCGTTACAACTCCTTGGAATAGAACGACTATTCCGCGTCGCTGTGCCTTGCACTGCATCACCACAAACGCACTCTTCACGATGCTCAACTAAGGATTTTAGGATTATGCATTTTGAGAAAGTAATATTTGCCTTCTTTATCTTGCTTGCCCTGACACTGAACTTCGGGTTCTTTGTCGGCGACATATCTAACCCTGACCACCATAGTGTTTTTGAACTGTTTGCTGCGGTGCTGGTCAGTTTGATCGCCACCGTAATGAAGTTTGGTGACAAGTCTCATGTCGGCACCGTGCTTCTGGCTTCCAGCCTGGTCGCGGATTTGCAGTTGATCGCCGCCTGCATTGTCTGGGGTGTTGCGGTTTATGGAATGAGCCAGCCACTCACAGAATACGCCCTGGCCAGCATCGTTTCATTGTCCGGGGGAGCGTTACTGGCCAACCTGGTATCTGTAGTTATACTCACTGTGGAAACCAGTATTCATCGGCATTAAACCTGCATCGGCGAATCGAGCAGTGCAAAATATCATATTTCTGGTTATGCGCAGGATGCGCGCGCCGCTGATTACCCTGATCAGCGCCTATGCATTTTCCGTAATAGGATTCGTATTGATACCGGGCCAGGATGACCAGGGGTTACCGTGGCGCATGGACTTTTTCCATGCGTTTTACTTTGTCAGCTATATGGGGTCGACCATTGGATTCGGTGAAATACCGTATCCATTTACCGACGGGCAAAGACTATGGACCTTGCTGACCATATACACCACGGTCATCGCCTGGTTGTACACCATTGGTACGCTGATAACATTGATGCAGACGCCGATGTTCCGCGCCGCGGTTACACGAAATGGGTTTATTCGACGCATCGGTAAAATTCGCCAGCCGTTTTTTTTGATTTGCGGTTATGGAGACACCGGTCAGTTGCTGGTTAAGGCGCTAACGGATTATGGTTCCCAATGCGTTGTCATTGATAAGGCGTCGGACCGGGTACATGAACTGGAGCTGGAAGAATTTCCGATCCAGATACCGGTTCTAAACGCCGATGCGGCGGATTCCGAAGTGTTGCTGAGTGCCGGACTGGGAAGCGCATTCTGCAATGGGGTTATCGCTATCACCCGAGACGACCAGGTAAATCTCAAGATAGCCATTGCCAGCAAATTGCTCAATCGGGACATCAAAGTATATTGCTGGGCGGAATCCCAAGACACCGGGGCCAACATGGCCTCGTTTGGTACCGATCACATTGTCTACCCTTATGATACGTTTGCTGATCATCTGTCCACTGCGCTAAGCGCGCCAAATAATTACCTGTTGAATCAATGGCTCTCATCGCCTAAGGGAACACCTATTAGCGAGCCAGTTTTCCCGCCAAGGGGCAAGTGGATTTTGTGCGGCTATGGCAGATTTGGTAAAGCTGTCTATAAAAAGTTGGTAGGGCATGGATTGCCAGTTACCATTATAGAAGAGCGGCCAGACCTGACCAATCCTCCAGAACATAGCCTGCAAGGTCGAGGTACCGAAGCAGATACCCTCGAAAGCGCGGGCATCAACGAAGCCGCTGGTATCATTGCCGGAACCGACCATGACGTCAATAATCTGTCGATCATCATAACCGCCAAAACACTCCAACCGGGATTGTTTACCATCGCGCGTCAGGAATTTGCCAACAATAATAATATTTTCCGCGCCGCAGGTATCGACTTGATCACCAATCACAGCCAGCTTATTTCGGGCCAGCTATTGGCTCAGATTACCACCCCGTTAACCTCAGACTTTTTACGCTTGTCGAGCCAGCAACCGGACGAATGGTCGAGAATACTTGCCTGTCGATTGCTTGGTTGCGTCGACAAAAACAATCCATCGTCCTGGGTTATCACGATACGGCCAGAAAGAACCGAGGCTTTGGTCGGTGAATTAAGGTCGGGCACTGAAATATTATTGCATCATCTGATGCGAGTGCCCGGTAACCGCAAGAAAAAACTACCCTGCGTTGCGCTGTTACTCAAACGTGGCAACAATCGAATACTGTTGCCAGACGAAAAGCTACCGCTCGAACCCTATGACAGAATACTGTTTGCCGGAGAGCCATGGGCGAAATCGGATACCTCTGAAATCTGCACTTCCCCAGAGTTGCTGCACTATATGCTAACTGGGGAAAATCTACCCAGCGGAACGATTTGGAAGTGGATCAATCGATCCGAAAAAGAAACCGCCTGAAGCATAACTGGTAACGCTTGGATCCGAGTCACCGGTGTTTGGTTTAGCTAGAAAGAAGACCCCGGTTCGGTCAAAAATTCCTTCTCCTGGTCGGTGGATTCGCGACCAAGTATTTGATTTCGGTGGGGAAATCGACCAAACCGCTGAATTACGTCAAGATGGCGCTGGGCATAGGAAACAAAGCCACTAAAAATTTCTTTGTCGGATTCCTCTACTTCATCCCGGAGCTGAGTAAATAGATCCAACGCCTTTTCTTGCATTTCCAGAGCCTCACTGTGCTCGAACGGGAGATAAGCGAATACCCGATATATGGTCGAAAGCTCGCGATCGACTCCGGTAGTCACGATCTGCTGAGCCAGCTCCAGAGCAACCCCATCATATCCAAAGGACTTGGCGGATCCACGATACATATTTCGAGGAAATTGATCAGTACAGATAATACTCGCAAGCAGACCCTTGGCCGATTCCCGCCAATGGTCGAGTTCGGCATCGGCTACAGCGTCTACCAGCTCCTCGAAACGGTCGGATATTTCCTGATCTACTTGTTCATTTTTGCTCCACCATACCGATTTCTTATCATTATTAATGTCAATAATGGTCTGACAATCGCCAAACCAGAATCGCAATACGCTGTCTATGGTTTCGTTCATCTTGGTACAATCTAGTTCTCAAACTACGGTTTAACTAATCACGCTCCATTGGAGACAATTTATGTCGGGATATGCTACCAACTAACATTTATTCAGGTCTACCAGTCTGATGGCAATACGACTATTTCTTGCGCTGGCCGCGGTGGCGGGTATTATGTGGTATCTCGCGTGGTATCAGCGAGCCAGCCCGGAGCAGCAGGCAAACTCCCTGCGCACTGCGACATTATATGGTATTGGAGGGATTTTATTGTTGCTGGTGATTACCGGTCGTATACCCTGGCTTTTTGCCCTATTCAGCGCGGCGGTACCCTGGATCAATCGACTAATGATGGCCAAACGCATGTGGTCGATGTTTTCCCAGGCACGGCCGAAGACTGGTAACTCGGGTAAGCAGCAACCCAGAGCTGTGGAAACTATGACCCGGGGGGAAGCGCTGGAAATACTGGGGTTAAGTGCCAACGCCAGCCGCGACGATATTATTGGAGCTCATCGTAAATTGATGAGCAAAGTTCATCCCGATAAGGGTGGCTCAGATTACCTTGCTCGCAGCATCAACCAGGCCCGTAAAATTCTACTGGATGACGACACTTGATCCTCTGACAACAGGAAATTCATATCGCGATCAGATAGAATACGCGGGTTGCCGATACTTAAACTGGAAAGCCAATAGGTCGCACCCTGTCACAGGTTAACTCACATCTCTGGTTCAAGATTTCTGCTCTGTTCAGTCTGATACTGGCATCGATGTGGCCGGTGGCCATGAGTTATATTACTACCGATAGAACTCGCTTCTTCGATATCAACGAACAGCGTATTGCACCTGTCATCAGCGAAGCGATTTCACGCAATCAATATCCCCAAAAAATTCGAATCCCCGGAATAGATATTGAAGGTGAGTTATTGGTGCACTACACCTTCAACCCGGCATTGCAACAGGAGGCAAAGCGTCTGCTGGCAGCGCATAACCCTGATTATGGCATTCTGGTGGCAATCGATCCGGAGACCGGGCATATTCTGGCGATGGCCGACAATAGTCGGGATAACATCGACCGGGGCAACCTATCCATTGTCAATACGTATCCTGCGGCATCGGTATCCAAAATTATCACCGCGGTAGCAGCCTTGAACGAAGGCGCGGCCAATCCGTCCAGCATCATACCGTTTAATGGAAAAGCCACTACGCTTTACAAAAAAAACGTGTTCTCCCACAAAAATAACAAGTGGACCCGCAAACCAACCTTTAGCGAATCCTTTGCCAAATCTGTTAATACGGTTTTTGGCAGACTGGGTGCAGTGGATCTTGGTGGCGATACCCTGCTCGAGTATTTCCACAACATGGGATTCAATTCGCGATTCGCATCAGATTTTATCTTCGGAAATGGCAGCATTGAACTGGAACCAACTGATCAGTGGCAGGTTGCCGAAAGTGCATCGGGTTATACTAATCGAAATACCCTGTCCCCATTGCACGCAACGGTGTTGGCGGCTACTGCGGTCAATGGTGGAAATCTGGTAGCCCCCGTACTGGTATCAAGTATCGAGGGTCCATACGGTATTCCACTGTATAACCATGACGAGCCAGCGGTAACGTCGGCCATGGACGAGTCAACTGCTGTCAAATTAAAACAACTGATGCGGGCCACAGTAAGGGAAGGCTCGGCTAGGAAATCGTTTCGAAAATTTCATCGTGGTCACCGCCAGAACATCATCGTCGGCGGTAAGACTGGCTCACTTACCGGATACAATCCCAAAGGTCGTTACGACTGGTTTGTTGGATTTGCCGAACAGGATGGGCGCAAGATTGCTTTTGCAGCGCTCTGTATCAATAAAGAAAAGTGGTATGTCAAATCTGCCCGACTGGCCCGTGAATTTCTTGAGTTTTATTACGCCAAGCCGAAATCAAATTGAAACAATACCTGGATACCGTAAAAGAAACGCTGTCTAAGGGCACAAGAAAATCGAACCGAACCGGCGTCGACACCCTTTCTACCTTCAATATCAATTACGAGATTGACCTGAAGCAAGGCTTCCCCCTGCTCACTACCAAGGAAATTTCCTGGAAGAATATTGTCATTGAAAACCTGTGGTTCCTTTCGGGTAAAACCGATATCGCTCTGCTTAAGAAACACAATTGCAAATTCTGGGACCCCTGGGCTGATGTGCATGGCAAGGTGCCCAGCGCATATGGAAATTTCTGGCGCCATTTTCCTTTGCCTGATGGCGGCACCAATGACCAGATAGCTTACGTGGTGAATACATTACAGACTAATCCAATGAGTCGCAGGATGATTGTCTCCGCTTGGGCACCCGGCAATGCTCAGACCAGCGCACTGCCCCCCTGCCACGCCTTCTGGGTAGTCAACGTACAATATGATGGCGATAATAATCCCTCTGTCTGCCTGCATCTGACCCAGCGTAGTTGCGATATAGCACTTGGAATTCCTTATAATATTGCGGGGTATTCTTTATTACTTGAATTGCTTTCTCGATTTAGTGGTATACCCGCTGGATTATTCGGTCACACCCTGATCGATGCCCATATCTACACCGCCAAGGCCGACGGCAGCATGGCCGAATACGATCATGTTCCAGGGTTGGAAGTCCAATTACAGCGCGAAACCCGCGTCCTGCCGACCCTCGAGATTGATCCTGCTATACGCTCCTTGGACGATATTGAACCGTTACTGGCATTGGAGACAGATGAAATTATGGCGAAATTTCAACTGCATAATTACAACCCACATCCGGCCATTCAATTTAAAGTTGCCGTCTGAATGAACCATACAACCGTCTACCCGTCACCACTGCGTGGGGCGATAGTCGCGATGAACAGCGACCATGTCATCGGCCTTGATAACGACCTACCGTGGCACTATCGCGCTGACCTTAAGCGTTTTAAACAACGCACATTGGGAAAGATTATAATCATGGGCCGTCGCACCTGGGAATCCATCGGTAGCAAAGCCCTGCCAGGTAGACGAAACATTGTGCTTAGCCGAAACCCGGTGGAGGGAGCGGAATGTTATACCAATATCACCACGGCGATTGAACGATGTGAGGACCAGGATTTATGGGTTATTGGAGGAAGTCAAATATACTCCGCTGCATTTGACTTGCTCAATTTACTCGACGTTACGCTGGTTCCCGATACAGTAGATTCTCCCCGGGCTGTTCGATTTCCCCCAATTGACCAGACAATTTGGAATCCGGTAAAGCGGGAACCGATGCAGCAGGACCCAAATCTAATTAACGTTATATACACCCGTCGAAACCCGAATTACTGACGTTTTGGCTCGTAGAATATTCGACACCTATCACGCCCCGGAAGATGAAATTGCCGAGGTAAAACTTGCTCTGGACCAGGCGTCGATCTCCTGGTTCGAGACCGTCAAAGGACGTTGGTGGGTGGGATCGGCTGGATTATGGACCTCAAATGATAGTGACTTTGAGCGCGCCAGGGAAGTCGTCGATAGATTTCAAATTGGCTGGCGCGACAGAGCTGTTCAGGCCAACAAAGAAAACCCAACACCTGGTATTCGCTGGACAAGGGTACCAATATTGCTGGTTACAATTGGTCTAATATTGTATTTCACGCTATTTTGGTTTTGGATATAACTCTAGACATAATCCAAGAATACAGTTTCCTGGCTACCCTGTAACCGAATATCCAACCGATATACCGGATTACCATTATGTTCTTGTTTGATACCGACAATAGTCTGACGTCGTTCCGAATCAATTGAACTTAATAATAGATCAGCCTCGTTAGCACTCTCCTCATCAGAAAAATAAATTCTCGTAAACAAATGAGTCAGCAAGCCTCGAAGAAAAATCACGACATTGACATAGGGTGCCTGGCCACCTAACTGACTGGCCTCTGCAGCTGGTTTGACAGTAACAAAATTAAACCTGCCGTTTTCATCTGTGGCACATCGACCAAAGCCAGAAAAATTCGGGTCAGCATCAAACATCCCATTTGAATCAGCTTGCCAGATTTCGATTAAAGCGTCGTCAACCGGACTACCCAATCCATCCAGAACGTTCCCAGTGATTTCAATAATCGGTGATGTGGTGGGCGCTTTGACTAGTTTGTTACCGGCAATCCCCGCTCTGGCTGGAGGTGCTGGAGCCAGAGCACCGGAAAAAAAAGGACCGATGGTCTGAGATGGCGTGAGTTCCGGCATTTACCCACCCTCCATCGGTGTCGCCCTACTTCCCTGGACCACGATGTTAAATTCATAGCCAAGTGCGGTATCCGCGACTGTGTGATCGAGTGAAAACCGGGACACCAGGCGGGTTCTGATATTGTTGTCTGCTATGGCGTTAAAAATCGGGTCGAAAGCCAGTAGAGGATCTCCAGGGAAATACATCTGGGTAATCAAACGGTCGGAAAAAGCCCGACCAAAAACCGAAAAATGGATATGTGCCGGGCGCCATGCATTATTGTGGTTGGCCCAAGGATAGGCACCGGGCTTTATGGTGGTAAAGGTGTAATTTCCCTGTTTATCTGTGACACATCGCCCTGCTCCTGAAAAATTTTGATCCAGGGGTGCATCGTGTTGATCATTACCGTGGCAGTAACGTCCCGCCGCATTCGCCTGCCAAATTTCCACAACAGAATTCGCAATGGGCTTTCCACTCGCCTCACTCAGGCGCCCGGTGACGATAATCTTCTCTCCCTGGGGTTGGCCCGAGTGCGTGTTGTTTCTGGTTAAATCCGAATCAATCCCACGAATTTTCGCTGAATCCAATTGGGGTCCGTTTATCTGCTGGTAACTTGACTCTATCTTTACCAAAGGAATTTTAGGTCCCCGCAGCAACGACGACTTATACGGCGGGTGGAGATACGGAGGATTAGGGTTCATTAATATATCCTTGATAAATATACTCTTAATAGGTCATGTAAACTGAGGACGTAACTGGATCAGGCTAATTCGGGATACTTTCATTTTTTAATTATCATTCGAAATATCCGAACACGCATGAAAATTTGGATTTAGTTTATTGAAGCAAAAAACTGTTCAAGATGCAGTCGGCGCCCACTGCTCGGTCAGTGCTCGCAACATAATCTGCACCACCGCCACATCATTTTCAATTATTTCCTGGATCGTCGCCCCATCGATTCTCAACATTTCAACCGGAGTGGCAGCTTTGGCCGAAAGAATTCGGTTGCGCTGTGCCATGATTTCGACAATCCCGAGGGTTTCTCCCGCCGTGGGTTTTCCCCTGATTTCATCTTGCTTACTCGGGTCTTCCAAGGTATGCACTTCGCCCTGAATAATAATATAAGCGTTGTTACTGGGGTTTCCGCTGTGATAGATAAATTCTCCGGCTTCGGCGCTGGCTCGATAACAATTTTCTGACAATAACTGTTGCTGGGTCGCACTGAGCTTGCCGAATATTGGCGAATGACCAATAATCGACAAATTATCCGAACTCATCGCAATTGGTTTTGCTTTCGCAACGGTTACGTCCTCCAGAGATCCGTCCTGGGTAAACCGAAAGACCCGATCAAACTCCATCAAATTATCGATCTCCCGATCAATCCATATCAGCGTAGACTCGGGCAACATTTCGCGAATATTGCTGCGTAAGGTACGTTTTACTATGGAGTCGAATGGCGCCAACGCGTCATGAAAAATCATTATATGAGGTTTCTTGATTATCATCCTGGCTACCGCAATGTTGTGTTTTGCAGTACTGGCAAGCCTGCCACCTCGAATTCCAACCTGGGATTGGGCAAGTAACATCATTATGTCTCGCTTGAACCCCATCTCATCCAAGGTTTCCTCGACAATTTTACCGATACGTTTTTCCGCAGCAGGTTCCTTGGCTACAACTCTTCCAAACAATAAGTTATCAATAATATTTAGCTTTGGATGGAACGCGTTTTTATCAAATCTGGTAATTCTCTGGCGCAGATCACTGGGAAGATTGAGAAAAAACTCATGCCGTAGCTGAAGCAATTTGGCCGCCATGATGTCGTGAATAAATCCAAATCTGTGCAATTCCGGAATCAGATGTAAAAACACTCCAAGTAACCGAGTCCTAGATTCATTATCAAGCTGGTTGTCAACCATTCCAGTTGCAATCTGACTTAATTCCGCAATATCTTCGTCGCTTTCAATATCAAATTGATTGAGCAAACTATGTCCTATGGGCAGATTTTTGATCCGATCAGCAATTCTTAGCACAGCCTTTCCACCGGTTTCGATGGCTAAATCGAGCAGACCGAGATCAGCCAAAGATTGCTGAAGGTAGGGATGCCCAGCAAGGTTTCGCAGCCGTAGATTGTCATCCGATGGAATCCCGAAAAGTATATTTTCAGCCACCGTCGCATTCCGGTTATAGGTATCAGGGTCAAATCCAGCTACCACACGCTGGAGGTTTTCCTTTTTTAGGCGACGTTGGATTTTTTGCCTCGCTGCCAGCACGTTGACTGCTAGTTCAGGATAATCCTTAGGATCAAAAACCTCGAACAATCCCCTCTGATACATTACTCCCGACGAACCCACGGTTGCGGCGCCAGAAAAATAATGGTCTTCAAATTCCTCGGGGCTGTGGACGTCGATTAGCTTGTAATCAAGCCAATCACCAAAGAAGACGTCCGACGTATTGCCCGAAGCCTCTGCTTCACTGAGAATTTGGAGCTGCTTCTGATTATCCCCTTCGGGCGCAGGTGGTGCATGATTGAGTCCGTAAACGATGTTCTGCTGAATGGTCCCGTTGAAAAAATGGGGGTCTGGCCCCTGGTAGGCGATTCGAGTTCTCAATACATGATTGCTGATAGCATCCAGAGATTGTCCCCCAATGGAAATTGATCCGGATTCCGGTTGTTCCAGCGAAGTGAATAATTGCGCCAGGCGCGCCCTTTGCACAGCATTTTGACCAATAATCGCGACTCTCGATCCTGCCTCAATTGTGATATTAATATTGGAAAGGGTCGGTTCTCCAGATTCCGAAACCCAGTAAACGTTGCGAAAGGTAATTGGTTCGCGCAGACCGGGAACCGGAGTGTCGGATACCGGATCTGGTAACGGTAACAAACCACTGGGAGAAAACTGATCGATAATTTGCTGGTATTTTATCTTCGAGTCTTCATGGGCCTGGTAATGATTGAGCAATTCCTTCCAGGGCGAAGTCAGATCTTTGTAGGCAGAAAGCGCCGCAACCAGGGCACCGATAGTTAATTCACCCTTTATCACCAGCATCCCGCCGAATAAATAAAACAGGAAAGGGGTTACTTGCCCGATGGTGTTATTCAGGAACTTCATGAAGAATTTTTTCCGAAAAATCTCCAAACGGATATAAAACAAACCACCAAGCCAATGGGAGAATTCAGCCAGAGAGTATCGTTGAGTTCCCTGAAGGCGTATTTCCTGGGCTCCACTAATGGTTTCACCGATCCGTTCAGAGAGCTTTCGTATTTTCAGCACACGCTCTTTTTTTAGAACATTAACTTGCTGCTGCAGCTTTGGAATGATGTAACCCTGAATCGGAATCAATGCCACCGAGGCCAGTCCAAATACCCAGTCCTGCATAAACATAAAAACCAGTATGGTTATCATGGTTCCACCCTGAAATAGTGGCAAGGCGATAGATTCTGCAATATATCCCGCCAGCGGCTCAGCTTCCGCGGTGATGGTAGAGATCAACTCACCTTGTGAGGTGCGCTGGTAATGTGCAGATGGGAAACGCAAAATTCTCTCCACCAGTTCAAATCGTAAGCGCCGAACCAAACGCTCTCCAATAATACCCTTAAGCGTATTGATTCGCATCTTCAGTACCCCGTTGGCGACGATCAGAATCAATAACAGCAGGCAGAGCGCAACTAAATAGTGGGTAATTTCCAGCTCGAATCCGAACAGCGAACGAGGAATATCGCTTCCGGAAAGGGCTTTATTAATAATTATTTTGGGGATTTCCAGACTGAAATACAGCAAAGGAAATGACAGGCTGGTCAGAATAATAATAACAACCTGATTGTTCGCACTGTATTGCCATATATACCTTAGCAAATTGGGATTCATGCGCATCCCTCCTTTGACATCGAGCTAAAACCGTAGCTAGACCGCAACAGATGAAAGCGGTTTAGAATATTAATTTTTGAGTAGATCAATTTCACTAAGCTATAATGATACAAAAGCATTGAATTACAAACATTTCATTGTCAACTTTAGGGATTTCATTTCGAACACGATCTCATTTCCATCTAGAATCGCCCTGATCCAGTAAAAAAAAAACAAATAAGTCAAATCCTCATAGGACTGCTGGTGACTGCGCTATTTTCCCTGCATATCATGGGCAAAGTGTAAATCGGCATTATTGATGTACTGGAAAATCCAGCTTACGACACCCGGGTTCAGTTAACCACCCAAAAAGGCAAGGATGACCGCATCGTTATAGTCGACGTTGACGAAAAAACATTACAGGAAATGGGGCAATGGCCCTGGCCCAGGGAAAACATTAAACGACTGATTGACAATCTGTTTGATGTTTATCATATAAGCATCCTGGGATTTGATATGGTGTTTGTAGAAAAGGATTCCAAGAGTGGTATGGCGAAAATCGAGCAGATCGCAAATACACCGGAAGATTCTGTTGTCAAAGACCAACTCTTGACGATCGCGACGACCTAGAGCGGAGATTCAATTTTGGCCGAAGGTCTAAAAAGCAGGGCGATCGTGCTCGGTTACTATTTTAATCACGATAGCGTCCTGGCCAATAGCGTTGTCCAATTACCGGAGCCGGTATTTGAAGACGACGGATTTATGAACCTCAGCCTTTACGCAGTTGATGCCACCAGCTTCACGGAGCAGCCGAATGACCAGTCGATTCATAATGACCAGTCGATTCATATTGTGTATGTTAAAGAAATTATAAAAAAGCGTATCTTGGGAAGATTTGATATAAAGTGTGATTACGCAATTCTTATTAGTCAGCCTTGTCTATGCCATCTACCGGCTTAAATCTGCTACTTGGTATCTACCAATAATCTGTCCAAGAAGACCTCAACTCCGCCGTCAACTTTAACATGTTTCATCACCAAATCGCTGGTAATATTACTCTTTAGACAATAGATAGAAGCCGTTCGAATGTATGTGAAAATATAAATATTCGAAATATTCCTCGGAATCGGAGGGAACACACCGGTCAACCGGATTTAACCGTGGACTTTAATCATTGCTAAATATATCCTTAGTATCTAGATACTGTATCTAGCTACTGTTTAAATATTAAAAAGAACAGGGCTCGATAAATTACTCGACTTGTCTATTTACATAACTGGCGTATAACCCCAATTCTGACATCGGTTTGCTCACTGGAATTTAGCCAAATTACAATATAAAAGCTCCGACATATCGCGTTCCGTTACCCTAAATCCAAATTAACTAAGAGAGAAGACATCATGAACAGCACCACCAAAGGCAAGCTCGACGAATTTATGAATGGACTGATTAAACGAAATCCTGGAGAAGAAGAGTTTCATCAGGCTGTTTATGAAGTTGCCGGAACAGTTATGCCGTATATCGAAGATAAACCAGTCTACGAAGAGATGCGCATCCTGGAACGACTGACGGAACCGGATAGAATTATTACCTTTCGGGTTTGCTGGGAGGACGACGAAGGAAATATACGGGTCAATCGTGGATACCGGGTCCATAACAATAATTCAATCGGTCCATACAAGGGCGGATTACGATTTCATCCCAGCGTTAGTCTGAGTATTTTAAAATTTCTTGCTTTTGAACAAACCTTCAAGAACAGTCTTACTGGATTGCCCATGGGCGGCGGAAAAGGCGGCGCGAATTTCAATCCAAAAGGGAAATCAAATAATGAAGTAATGCGGTTCTGCCAGTCATTTATGCTGGAGCTTTCCCACCATATTGGTGCGGATAAAGACGTGCCTGCTGGCGACATTGGGGTTGGTGCCCGGGAGATCGGTTACCTCTTCGGTCAACACAAACGAATGACCCATGAATTCACCGGCGTGCTAACCGGCAAGGGACTTGAATACGGTGGAAGCCTGATTCGATCTGAAGCCACGGGTTATGGCGTAGTATATATGCTGCATAATATGTTGAAGGCACGAAACGATGCTATTGAAGGCAAAACCGTCGCGATTTCCGGTTCAGGAAATGTCGCAACATTTGCCTGCGAAAAGATCAATCAGTTGGGTGGCAAAGTGATTACGTTATCAGATTCTTCAGGTTTTATTTGCGATCCCGCGGGAATCGACGCCGACAAACTTGCCTATGTGATGGATTTGAAAAATGTCCAACGGGGCCGCATATCGGAATACGCCAAAGAGTTTGGCTGCGAGTTTCATGAAGGCAAACGCCCATGGATTGTCGATTGCGATATCGCCTTGCCCTGCGCGACCCAGAATGAGGTCACCCTGGATGATGCCAAAACACTTATTGCCAATGGTTGCGCTGCAGTAGTTGAAGGGGCGAACATGCCGTCAGAAGTTTCAGCAATGGACGCATTCCAGGAAGCCGGTGTGCTGTTTGCGCCGAGTAAAGCGGCTAATGCCGGCGGTGTTGCGGTATCGGGTCTCGAGATGAGTCAAAACAGTGGAAGAATTTCCTGGAGCGAGGCAGAATTGCAGGAACACCTGAAAGCTATCATGGAAAAAATTCATGACCAGTGCTTGCAATATGGCAAGGAAGGAGACAAGGTAAATTATATAAAAGGTGCCAATGTCGCCGGCTTTATCAAGGTAGCCGATGCCATGCTCGCATACGGAGTAGTATAACGCTTCTCCTCCGTTCTGCCAGGGAAGGCAGAACAAAGATTTTCTGAAACCGATATAATTCCCTGCTAACGATCATATTTTAATCTGTTTTATCTATGTCGGTTTATTATCCCGGTCTGTCCGGGTATACAAAACTCGTCCTGAGCCATTCGAAGCAAGTTTTTTACCGGTATCTATAATCAATGCTGTTCGGTATTCGATGCCAGAAATTAGTTGGTCTGACCCTGATCGCTGTTGTGCTCAGCGCAGTAGCGTACACCGCATGGTCAGACGCAATCGATATATTTAATCGTGGTTACCGTTCACATAGTGAAGGAGATTATCCCGAAGCTTTAAAATATTATGACCTGGCAATAGACCGTAACGAAATCCCGGATGATCGTTTGTCGTTTGTCTATCACTACAAGGGAATTGCCCTGTACCAACTCAATAGATACCTGGACGCAATCTCCAGTTATGATCGGGCTATTGCGCTAAATCAAGATATTAAAATCACTTATAGTAAGCGCGGCAATGCGCTCTCGATTGTCGGTAAATTCAAGCTTGCGATCGAGGATTACGATCGCGCGATCGAATTTTTTCCGAATGATCCGGAAAATTTTAATAATCGTGGTTTCGCCTGGTATGGATTGGGAGAAAATCTCAAGGCGATCGCGGATTACGACAGAGCGCTCGAACTCGACTCGAAGTTACCAAACACTTATTTCAATCGCAGTCTTGCCTGGTTTGATATTGGCGAATATCACAAAACCATTGCTGACTGTGACCAGGCACTGCTAATTAAACCTGAAGACGAGGATGTCTTCAATACCCGAGCCAATGCCTGGTATAGACTGGAAAAATTCGACAATGCGGTTCGTGATTACGACAAAGCCATTTCACTAAGTCCCAAAAAGGCCAAGCACTATCTCAATCGAGGAATTGTTTTGTTTCATCAGGAAAATATTTCTGCGGCACTATCCGACTATGACAAAGCGCTGGAGTTATCCCCCGGAGATCAGGAAGTTCTTCTCAACAAGTCTATTGCCCTTAAAGCCCTGCAAATCTCCCAGGCATCTGAGACCCAGTCCGAGCAGACCTCAACAACTTCCTCTGCCGCTGAATCTGCTGAGGCAGCTGATTCCGAGGCCGGCTCAGTACCAACACCAGCGCCAAAACCCGAAATAGTCGATTCCGCGGAGCAGAAATTCGAAACAACAGATAATCAAGAGATAAAACCTGCAGAAGAACAGGAATTTATATTCGTTTTCGAGGACAAACTGCCGGCTGCTGATTCCGAATATATGGCCGAAGATATGGCCGAAAATATGGCCGGGGAAGTTGAAAAACCATCGACCCAAGATGGGGCTGAAATCATCGCGCAAGACCAATCCAGCAGCAAAGTCGCTACTATCACTCCGGATCAAACTACTGTCAACATTGGAGCTGATGCACTAACCCCTTCGAAAAAATCAGCAAGTGATCCAGCAGACCCTGATAAACTCTTGTTAGACCAAAAAATTGAGGAGTATTCCCGTCAAATCAGCGAATCGCCGTTAAACGTGGATTTATATAAAAAACGTGGCTGGCATCATTACTATGGCCAGCATTTCGATTTGGCAATCAAAGACTTTGACACAGTGATCAAGCGAATTCCCGGCGATATATATCGGGTTATTGGAATCTATATAGCCGACGGACACCAGGGGGGCAACCCTGAAATAACACTACAAAAATATATGCCCGGTGGCATACCAGCCAGGTGGCCAGGGGTCGTTCTCAAATACTTTATGGGAACTAAAACCCCGCCTGAGGTTTTCGAAGAAGTTAAACAAGTAGACGGTAGAAAGCAGCAATCCCGCTTCTGTGAAGCCAGTTACTATCTCGGAGAATTTAATTTACTTAACAAGAAATTCAATCAGGCCCAAGACTATTTTAAACAGGCGCTAGAGTACTGCCGGCCGCGCGACAATGAGCGGCGAGCTACTCAATTACAGTTACAACGATTGTCAAATTGAGTGTCAACTGCTTCCTAAAGTGATGAAGATTTAATTAACATCATTTTCTCGATTTGCATATCTTCATAGGTATAGGAAATTCCCCCCACACCATGACCGGATTCGCGTAACCCGGCAAATGGCATCCAATCAACCCTGAACGCAGTGTGATCGTTCACCATTACTGCTGCTGCGTCCAGATTTCTGTAGGCATACATCGCGGTATCTATATTCTGCGAAAATACCGAGGCCTGAAACGCAACTGGCAGACTATTGGCCTGGTTAATCGCATCGTCTATTTCATCGTAACTATAAATACAAATAACCGGTCCAAAAATTTCCATTTGACTGACCTTACTATCCCGTGGCGGGCTAACTAACACAGTGGGCTGGAACAGCGCTTCGCTTATTCTGCGCCCCCCTGTTATCAGTTTTGCTCCAGCATCAATGGCTTCATTCACCCACTGCTCCACCCGGTCGGTTTCACGATGGCGAATTAATGGTCCCACTTCGGTCGCCTCCTGAGCTGGATCACCCACTATCATTTGATCAGCCAGCTTTCCGAGTTCCTGGGCGACCTGTTCAACGATGCTGCTATGTACAAACACTCGCTGAACCGATACGCATACCTGACCGGCATGATATAAGCCCCCTTTCGCAACCAGTGGAAGGGTTTGAGTCAAATCTGCATCTGCCGCAATAATGGCCGGTGCGGCACCACCATGTTCAAGAGCACAGCGCGCGCCAGGCGCCAACTTCGAACGTAGCATCCAACCAACTTTAGCCGAACCGATAAAACTGAAAAACCCAACACGAGGATCAGTTACCAATTTCTCAGCAACCGCCAGGTCAGTGGTGGCAACAGGCTGGCACCACCCATCCGGGAGACCCGCTTCACGCAGAATATCGATCAGGGCGAAACAGGATAACGGTGTATCATCGGCCGGCTTAACAATTACTGGACAACCCGATGCAATTGCTGGCCCGACCTGATGCACGATCAGGTTGAGCGGATGATTAAATGCGCTAACCGCCACCACTACCCCAATGGGTTCCCTGCTGGTAAACGCGATACGGTTGGCTGACGCGGGGTTAAGCTGCATGGGTATCTCCTTGCCACTTTCGGTTCGAATGCACTCCGCACAGTTTTTGATGCCGTCAATCGCCCTCGCCACCTCAACCCGGGAATCTACCAGCGGCTTACCACCTTCTCCCAGGGCAATTTGAGCCAGTTCCTCAAAACGAGATAGCATTATCTCAGCGGTCTTTTCCAGGATCGCCACGCGTTGGTGCGCAGGCAACCAGCTGCTGCGGTTGCCAAATAGACCCGCCGCAGTAGTAAGAGCCCGATCAGCACCATCAAGATCGATGGTCTCGACGGTTCCAACCAGAGCACCGTCAAAAGGTGAATTTACCCTCAACATTTCGCCTGTTGATTTGGCACGCGGTACTTTAAGATCATAATGCATGGCAATTTCCTATGTAGTTGTTCGGAGAGGCCAGAAACCGTATAAACCAGGGACTAATCCGAAACAGAATTATTATTTCCGCATAAATTTCGCGGCGACCAACAGATGATAACACTAGGGTGGTTCTACTGAACCGAATTAACCTAATGGTACAAAGGTCTTTCGAACCGATTATTTCAACACCACATTGCGATCGGCTGGGGTTTGGCCTGACAAAATGCAGTGAGCCGAATATTTAGAGCCCCCAAAATGTAACTTGGTTAATTTGATGGGATTGGCGTATCCTTTGTATCTGTCAGTAACACCACTATTAAAACTCAAGCAATGGAGTTAACAACCTGGGCCACGGCGGGAGGTATAGCCGTTGCCTTTCTGATTACCGCCGCTTTATTGAGGGCGGCAGTTCCCGGAGCCAGCGGACGGATTCGCCGTATGGCCTTTTTCTGTCTGACTTATTTGATTGCCGTTTCTCTGGTTCAACTGAGCAATCATTTTGGCTGGACCCAAACTGCCAGTGTGGCAGACAAAACAGCCAATTTGGCGGGCTGGCTGACGCTGTTGGAAATCTTTTCGATTCTGCTGTTCAAGCTCGCCCTACCCCGGATTGGATACAACCCGCCTTCAATTATCAGCGAGTTGTTCCTGGGGGTTGCGATCATCGTTTTGATTGTTCTTACACTACGAAATTTTGGCGTTGATGCTACCGGAATCGCCGCCACTTCAGCAGTTGTTACTGGCATCCTGGCCATCGGGTTACAGGCAACCCTGGGCAATGTCATTGGCGGTATCGCACTCCAGCTTGACCGCTCAATTCGGGTCGGTGACTGGATCCAGCTGGAAAACGGACGACAGGGTAAAGTGCAGGAAATACGCTGGCGCCATACCGTTATAGAAACCAGAGACTGGGACACCATCATTGTTCCCAATTCTTCATTATTGGCGGCCAATATAATTATTCTGGGAAAACGAGAGGGCCAGCCGCTACAGCACCGGATGTGGGTTTACTTCAGTGTTGATTTTAGAACCCGGCCAGCTCATGTAATAGAAACCGCGGAAAAGGCGCTTCAGGCACTGCCGCCTATTCCTGGAATTGCCTCAGAACCCAAACCAAATTGCGTCTGCGTGGACTTTTCCAGCGACAACCGGGAGAGTTACGCATTATATGCGGTGCGATACTGGCTGGTTACCATTCAGGACGACGACCCCACCAACTCGCTGGTTCGAAGACGTCTATATGCCGCTCTGCAGCGAGCTAATATCCCTCTGGCTATTCCTGCCGCCCAGTTGTTTCTTGATAGCGACAATAGTGAACGGCGCGAACGTAAAGATCAGGAACACACCCAACGTCGACTGGGTGCACTCAAACAAATCGAATTCCTTCGAGTGTTAAATCCCCAGGAACATGCCGTACTCGCCAAAGGACTTCAGCCGGTGTTATATTCGAAAGGCGAGAATATTATGGTACAGAACGATCAGGCCGACTGGTTATATATTTTGACTGAAGGTTGTGCTGAGGTTTGGGTAGGTGCCGGAGATAAAAACAGTAAAGTCTCGGATTTGTATGCACCAACTTTTTTTGGCGAAATGGGGTTAATGACCGGAGCGCCCCGAAGCGCCACCATTGTCGCTACCAGTGACGTCTATTGCTATCGTCTGTATCGAGATGGATTTCAAAAAATACTGCAGCAGAGGCCGGCCATGGCTGAAGAAATTTCCGCCATTCTCGCAACCAGAGAAGTTGAAATGCAGTCAATTCGCGATAAACTGGACGACGATTCGCGTAATCAGCGGATCGACGAGGTATCGGTCCATATGCTCTCGAAAATCAGTTCTTTTTTTGGCCTCACTGAATAGACAAGCTACCGGCTGAAAATAAGGCTGGGCGATTTTTGGGAATTGTTCACAGACTATTTACCCCACCTTAAGGTAAACTGTATGGGCAAATTGCAGATAAAATAGTCAATTGAGCTACATACAAATTAATAGTAAAATCAAACGGTGGTCCAATGGACAAGTTTAGTTTGGACAAATTTTTCAAGGGGCCACCACGTTGGAAAAATGTATTATAAAATACAATGCCAGCGTGGACAGAAAAATCCATCTGCGCAAAAGTTTCCTGATAGTTGGGATAATAAATAACAATAAATCTATGGGTTACCTGGATATCAGAAATCGACGAATCTTATAAAAATGGCGATAACAATTCGAGATTCAGGTTAAAATTACAGGTAATAATAAGCATGTTCCGATACAACTGCATAATTCCAGTAACTAATGGGAGATTTCGATGACCAGTATTAGTTCGATCCTCAGTACCGAGGTGATACTTTGGATAGGTGTCGCACTGGTAGTATTAGCTGTTGTACAAGCGTTAATCGGACTTTTTTCGACGCTAAAACGCAGCCGCCTGGCGACTGAGCAGCAGCAGCTATCGATAAAATCGCTGCATCAGGAAATTGAAAATAAAACCCTTTTCAAGGCCCTGGAAACCAATAAACTGACCAACATCTGGGCAGGGTTTCGCAAATTCAGGATAGAAACAAAAACCATGGAGGGGGGAGGCATATGTTCCTTTTACCTGGTCCCTCATGATGGAAAGTCTCTCCCCAAGTTTGAGCCGGGGCAATACCTTACGTTCAATCTAAAGGTTCCGGATTCCGATAAACCGGTTGTCAGGTGTTATTCACTCTCTGACAGCCCGCAAAAAGCAGATTCACACTATCGGGTCAGCATCAAGCATGCGCTGCCTCCGCCAAAGGCGCCGGATGCGCCACCAGGCCAGTCTTCCAGTTTCTTCCATGAAACGCTGCGGGAGGGAGATATTGTCGATACCCGAGCACCTGGTGGTAATTTTTATATGGACCAGACCCAGCATACGCCGGTGGTGCTAATTGGTGGTGGAGTCGGGATTACGCCGGTATTAAGCATGCTTAACTCCATTGTTGACTCGAATTCCCAGCGCGAAGCCTGGTTTTTTTATGGTGTTCGACATGGTGAAGAACACGTAATGCGAGAGCACCTCGCTAATATTGATAAAAATCACGAAAATGCCCATATCAAGGTCTGCTATAGCGACCCTCGGGAAGGCATCGACCAGGAAGGCGAAGATTACGCCTTTGCTGAACGAGTGAGTGTCGAATTATTCAAACGGGTCCTGCCGTCGAATAATTTTGATTTCTACATTTGTGGCCCACCGCCAATGATGGATTCTCTGGTAAAGGATCTGGGAGATTGGGGTGTACCCGAAAAACATATTCATTTTGAAGCATTTGGCCCGGCCAGCGTTAAGAAAAAGCCGGCTCCGGTCGATGCAGCGGCAGCTGGCAGTGGTACAACGTTCAGCGTTAATTTCTCAAAATCGGGTAAAACCGGAGAATGGAGCCCGGATAAAGGTTCATTGTTGGATTTTGCCGAGGAGCAGGGTGTGGCCATTGATTTTGGTTGTCGCGCAGGTAGTTGTGGAACCTGCACCACAGCAATTCGTTCAGGCGAGGTCGACTATGCTGATCCACCCAGCGCGCCGTTGGAATCGGGCTCGTGTTTGCCCTGTATTGGCACACCGAAATCAGCAATTGTCATTGATGCCTAAAGTGATCTATTTGTTGAATGAAGCAATTAAGTAGAATGTATTTTCCCTATATTTGGAGGAAGTTTTAATGAATCAAGCTATTACCTATCGTAACCCCCTGAGTCTGGCATCAATATTTGCTTTGGTGCTGTTTTTACTGGTTCCCTGGAGTACCTCAAATGCCCAGGATCTGCGTCGCGACCCCGCTTTAGTCATTGGTCCAGATGCCTGCGGAGAATGTCATGACAGATCGGTGGATTCCTGGAAGCTCACCCACCATTCCACCACTTTCAAAGACTTACCCCGTTCGAAAAAAGGTCGGGAAATTGCCAAGAAAATGGGGCTAAAACGGATTAAGGCCGGCGGTGATTGCCTTACCTGCCACTTCACCACTGCGATGGACGGTGGAAAGGAATCACAAATAGGCGGTATTACCTGCGAATCCTGCCATGGCGCAGGTAAAGACTGGGTTGACGTCCATAGTGAATTTGGCGGCAAGGACGTCAAAGCAGAGAACGAAGACCCTGCGCACAAAACCAAGCGTTATCAGGAATCGGAAGCAGCTGGAATGATTCGACCTATTGACTTATACGGGTTGGCAGAAAACTGCTACGGCTGTCATTCAGTACCAAATGAGAAACTGGTTAACGTTGGCGGTCACGCGGCCGGCAGTGCGTTTGAGCTGGTTGCCTGGTCCCAGGGCGAAGTACGACACAACCTGTGGTACTCAGATAGTAATACCGAGGCATCAGTTGAACGTCGAAGGGTTATGTACGTGGTTGGCAGAATGCTGGATCTTGAGTTTGCCTATCGAGGACTGTCGGAAGCAACTGAGAAAGCAAAATATGCGGTGAAAATGGCGAAACGCGCCAAGATTGCTAAAAATGCATTGACCAAAGTCGATGCAGCGATCAGTTCTGCTGAGGTCAGAGAGGTACTAAAAATAGCCGGCGGGATAAAGCTGAAACTTAATAACAAAGATGCTTACCTTAAGGCAGCTGCTGCGGTTGCTGAGCAGGCCAAGAAAGTTGCGGCAATGGATGGCGGCAGTCTCGCTGGTATCGACCCATTGCTTCCCGCTGCCTCCAAGTATAAAGGTAAGCCATCGTCTTGATTTTATAGCTTAATACTAACGAGCCAGGATCGTGGCGGATCGATCAACCACCAGCAGACCACAGCGGTGGGACTCCCCGTTTGATACCGATATGGGCGACCCGGATGTCGCCCGTATGTTATTAATGGCGCCATTTTCCGAGATGGATCCCGACCGGTTTCCGTCTAACCTTCCGCTTGAAGGCATCGTCCGCAACGATACCAGGTTGCGCCGCTATGAACGGGGTGACATGGTGGTACGGGCCGGAGATTACGGCAATTCCGCTTTTCTAATTGTTTCAGGAGATGTTGGAGTAGTACTTCCTCCCGGACTTTCCGCCGACTCACTTGGCCATTCAGAAACTCGCAAGCATGGTGTGTTTTCTACGCTTCGACGCTATTTCAAAAAATCGTCGTACCCGGAAGTTCGGCTGGCTGACGGTAAATACATTACCAACGAAGTTGCAACCAGAGGCACTGGTGAATCGACCCAGGTTTATCTAAAGGATACCGCCAAGATATTAGCGACCCATGAAGTAGCGACCTTGAGTGGTGGTGATATGTTTGGTGAGGTGGCCGCAATGGCGCGGATTCAAAGAAATGCCTCGGTTTTCGCTCTGGACGACGTTGAGTTACTCGAAGTTCGTTGGCAGGCACTGCGAGACATACGGCGTCAGGTGGATTCATTCCGCCAATATATAGATGATTTATATCGCAAACGAAATCTCATTACACACCTCAAGGAAATCAAAGCATTTCAGTTTCTTGATGACGATGCCATGGCAGAAATCACCAAGCATACGTTGTTCGAGTCATATGGAAATTTTGACTGGCATACTGCTTTTAAGCGCAAAAAGTCTGCTGGTCAGTTAACCCCGGGAGCGGAAGAATCTCCTATCGTGTCGGAAGGAGATTATCCTGATGGCCTGTTGTTCGTGCGTTCAGGATTTGCAAAAATTACCAAGCGTATTAATAACGGCAGTAGAGCCGTTTCGATTCTCTCACAGGGCGGTATTTTTGGTTTGGAAGAAATTTTGCATAACAGCCTGCGAGATGAATCCATCGCCTACCAGACTGGTCTAAACGCCCTGGGTTATGCTGATATTCTCAGGGTACCCACCAGCATCATTGAACAAATTGTAATTCCCAGTCTGCCCGCGAAGTTGTTCGAGACCATGGAATCGAATCTGCAGTTTTCGGTTAAGGCAAATCTTGATAACAGTGGTCAATCGGCACTGGATTCCGACTTTCTCGAATTTTCAGTGGACAACCGGTTTATTAACGGTACCGCCACGATGATGATTGATCTTGATCGGTGCGTACGCTGCGATGAATGCGTGCATGCCTGCGCGGATACCCATCAAGGAAATCCGCGATTTGCTCGTCATGGAAAACAGCATGACAATCAAATGATCACCAACTCCTGCATGCATTGCGTCGACCCGGTATGCATGATCGGCTGCCCTACCGGCGCCATCCACCGTTCCGAACTGGGTGGAGAAGTTGTTATAAACGACCAATCTTGCATTGGTTGCGGGACTTGTGCCAATTCCTGTCCATACGACAATATCCGTTTAGTTGAAGTCCGCGGCCAGGAAGGTGCAATCCTGATCGACGAAACCACCCGCACCCCCATATTGAAGGCAACTAAATGTGACTTATGCTACAACCTTCCTCACGGGCCGGCCTGCCAAAATGCCTGCCCCCACGGGGCGCTGGTGCGGATGAATATGACCGACAGCACGGCTCTGAGTGAGTGGTTGAACAAATGAGTGGATTATGGCTGCGTCGAGCCAAAGGTGTGGTTATATCCGGAATCGTAGTTTTTGCGATTTGGTGGTTTACCAGGGTTTACGATCTCGCATTAAATAATTCTCAATGGCTGACCGGCTGGATTCTGGTAGGCCTGATGATTTTCCTGGCGCTATATAACGCGCGTAAAAAAATTACGTTTCTTCCCATGGGAAGCAACCGAGCCTGGCTTCAGCTACACCTGTATACCGGCGTGGTTACACTATTTGTATTCCTTATACACATCCACTGGCGCTGGCCGAGTGGTTATCTTGAACTATTTTTGGCGGCTGTATTTGTATTTATATGCCTCAGCGGACTTATCGGGATATGGATGTCGCGGCGCTTTGCAAGACGTCTAACCCATCAAGGCGAACAATTGCTATTTGAGCGGATACCGGCGTTTTCGCTAACGCTCAGGGAGTCGGCCGAAGAACTTGTTCGCCAGTCAATCGACGATACCCAGTCGACTACTCTGGCGGATTTTTACGCACGCAATCTGGCGGTATATTTCAATCGCCCGAAGTTCTCGTTGGAGCATGTGTTTCAATTTAGTCGTCGCTACATCCGACTGCGCAATGAATTAGTAGCCCATGAGCGCTACATGAATGCCCAAGAACTCGAATTTTCCCAGCAAATGAATGAATTGCTGGCACAGAAAAACTTTCTGGACAATCAATACACACTACAAACGTTATTGAAAAGCTGGTTGTTTATTCACATACCATTGTCATATTGCCTGGGACTGATCCTGCTTGCGCATATGGTATTGGTTTACGGTTTTGGGGCAGTTTAATGGTCAAACCCCTGCAAAAATTTGATTTTCGATCGAGTCCCTACGAGCGCCCTGATAAACCCTGGGTCTGCGGATATGCAGCAGAGGGAAAACCCTGTCAAATTGGACCAGACAAGAAAGGCGGATGTCGCGCTACCGCGGAATGTGAACCGGCTAAATCCGGAGATCGATGGAGTTGTACTCGATCGCAATTTTTTGGCGGACCTTGTAAAACCGGACCAAATGCCGATGGTTCATGTTGTAAGCCAATAACACCTTGCCAGCCAGTCAAAAGCTGGAGATCCAAACGCGGCACTGTGGTCAGATGGGCGGTTGGGCTTACCCTTGGTATCCTGCTGGTAATGTTCGCGTTACCCAATAGCCTGAAATTTTTATCTCCGGGAGAGCTTTCCCGAGCCCATGCCAGTTTGACCGATTGCAACACCTGCCATACCTCGGTGAACGGTGGGTTTCCCCAATGGGTGTCTTCACTAATTGGAAAATATGACCATGATATGGATAGCCAACAATGTCAATCGTGTCATGACCTTGGAGGCAATGCGCTGGCTGCGCATAGTCTCAGTGCCCAGGAATTGGAAGAATTAACCGCACAGGCATCAGCAGGCTCAACTGCATCCCTAACAATTAATTTGTCCTCTTCTATTTTGGACAGTACACCGGACATAGGAGATATCGTCAATTGCAGCACCTGCCATAAGGAACACCTCGGCAGTAAGAGTGACCTGGCAGCATTGGATGACGAGGTTTGCGTGGTCTGCCACCAAAACCAATTTAACAGTTTTAATGACGGTCACCCGACATTTACCAATTATCCTAATAATCGTCGCACTCACCTGAATTTTGATCATATAACGCATATTGAGAAGCATTTTACTGAAGACGAGAATCTGGAAAATGCACCGAAAGCCTGTCTGGATTGTCATGTCACCCAAATTGGTGGTGGCAAAATGGTTACCCAAAGCTTCGAGAAAACCTGTGAAATTTGTCATGGTAGCCAGGTCGAAGGAACATCCAGGGCCTCTGCTAAAGGTATTCCTGTATTTGGTTTACCTGGACTCGATGTTGAAACCCTGGCGGACCGCGGGGTTGCAATTGGTGAATGGCCTGAATTTGCGGAAAATGAATTGTCTCCTTATATGCACCTGCTACTAAGCAACTCACCAGGATTTGCTGAAACAAGCGCTGAAATTTCAGAACTGGATTTATTGGATCTAACGGACGCCAGTGACGACCAATTGTCCAGCGTTAAAAATCTGGTTTGGACTGTTAAAGAGTTTTTCTACGATCTGGAAGCCAGGGGGTCTGAGGCAATTTTAGAACGCCTGGCAGGACTGTCCGGGGATACGCTAGAAAAACGTCAGAAAAAAGGAATTTTGGCCGCTCTGCCGCCGGATTTACTTGAGACTGCAAGGCTTCAATGGTTCCCATCATTATTCGAAGAAGTCCAAAAGTTTAGATCTGGCGTTGAAACACCTTCCCCATTGTCGGCAGAAAGCATAGCGTCTAAATTGTTGGAAGAAGAAGAAGCGGCAAAATCTAAAGTTAACGAATGCAATAAATTGTGTGGAAAAAAGTCCACGGAGAACACAGAAAATAAAACCGAGGATAGTTCAGACAGCGAAGCCGCCACCGAAGACGCTGCAGAGGGTCAGACCGAGAGCGAATTTAGTGCTCTTTTTGGGGAAGACGAAGGGGAAAGCGAAACCGCCACCAAAGACACTTTGGAGAGTCAGACCGAGAGCGAATTTAATGCCCTGTTTGGAGATGATGAAGGGGAAAGCGAAACCGCCACCAAAGACACTTTGGAGAGTCAGACCGAGAGCGAATTTAATGCCCTGTTTGGAGATGACGAAGGGGAAAGCGAAACCGCCACCGAAGACACTGTGGAGAGTCAAACCGAGAGCGAGTTTAATGCCCTGTTTGGGGAAGATGATGGAGAAGGTGAAAACGCTACCGAAGATACTTTGGAAAGTCAGACAGAGAGCGAGTTTAATGCCCTGTTTGGGGAAGATGATGGAGAAGGTGAAAGTGCTACCGAAGACACTTTAGAGAGTCAGACCGAGAGCGAATTTAACGCCTTGTTCGGAGAAGATCACGAAACTGATGCACCGGAGGAAACTAAAGAAACCGACGACCAGGTAATGGATAGTTCCTCGACAAGCCCCGATACAGCTACAGAGGAGACTTCTCAACCGGATACTCAAGATATTCAGCAAGACGTAGAGACTGATACTCATGCCGAGACCACCTCGGAACAAGTTGAACAACCCATGGAAAAAGAAGATGAGACAGTTGTAATGCCTTCGGCAGAGTCTGCGCCGGAGGTTGAAGACACCCAGCAATTGGAAGGTTCAAAGACCGAAACCGACACCGACACAATGGCTGCGGACGACGAGGCTGGGAATGATGCGGTAGAGTCGATGATCGAACCCTTGCCCGAAACAGAACCCGTGGATGTAGACGAAGGTGAACTGGTCACTGATGGAACGCAGCAAATTATGGAGCCGGCTACCGATCCAGAGGTGATGCCAGAGAAAAAAACCGAAGCTGTAAGTGATGAGATCGAAGAATCTCTGGAGCAACCTACCGGCGAAACAGGATCCGAAACTATATTTGAACCCGAACCGAAAACCGTACCTGAGACCGAAGACGAATCTGTTACTGCTAAAATTGATCCGGTGACAGAACCCGAACTTGGCAGTACTGATCAGCCTGAAGTCCCAGCCATCGAAGAAGACACTACTCAAGTGGGTGCAATCTCTGATACTGAAACGGTGGTCGAAACGATATTTGACCCAATAGTTTTAGGACTAACCGCTGCCTCTGTGATAAACAGCTATGGGCTGGGAGAAGAAGTATTTTTGACCATCAAATCGGACACCGATGGTTTCGTCAATTGCTACCTGGCAGGACAAGGTGTCATCATGAGGATATTTCCCAATCGGTTTACACCGGATGGATATCTCGCCAACACAGGTTCGATTGCCCTGCCCGATTCTACAGGGTATTCAATTACTGCTGACGCCGATGGCGAAACCATTCATTGCGTCCTTACAGAGAAGTCGGTATACACGATCCTTCCGAGCACGTTGAAATTTGCCGACTTTGAATCCCTTCCAGTATCCTCCATGGAAGAAGTAGTAGACGCTTATAATCAAGCAACCGGTGGCCGTTACGGTGAGGCTAGCTACACCATAAGGGTGAATTGACGAAGACAATGCAAAATTATGAAGCAATGGCATCGCGGGTTCAAAAAAATATTGCTTGTGGTCGCCTCCACCACCGAGTTAACCCAATATGATTAACCGAAAAACAGCACTGACATTGTTTGTACTGGTTGGCTCTCTGATCATGGCAAATAGTGCAATTACCCAATCGGAATCCGCTCTCGAAGCGAATATTGAGAGTGAATTCGATGCTTTGTTCGCTGATGATGAAGAAGAAATCGATTCAGATACTGAAATCGACATAGATGAATTAGCGGAAGACGATTCAGACGACTCTGTCGAGGAAGAAGAATCAATGGTTTTCGAAGACCCCAGACTACCATCGGAAGATCGCGCAGCCGCAGGCGGCTGGTATCTGGACGAGTTTCAAATCAGGTATCGCCCTACTGACCATGCCGACCGCTTTGTCAAAGCATGGGTTGACGTCAGCTCAGAACAATCAACCGAGCTCTACGCCAATGTATTCAAAAGTATTAGCGATGAATCAACGCCCGGATCCTGTTTTAAATGTCATAGTATTGATAAAGTTGAAAATGGAGCGAAGGTAAATTGGAGGGTTAGACAAAGTGACCCCCAGATTCACGAGTTTAATAAGTTCTCCCACGTCGCCCATTTTAATCTGCTGGATCAGGACGGGTGCTCCACTTGCCATGCATTTGACAAGGAATCAGATTTTGCCAAAGGTTTCGAAGATCAAGATCCACTAACTTTCGCCAGTAACTTCAAATCAATTTCACAACAGACCTGCACCCAATGTCACCAGGAAGACAAGGTTGGTGAAACCTGTCTTACCTGTCACAGCTATCACATAGGTAGTTTTGCCCCAACTGTAGAAAGTGAAGGTCAACTAAGTACCGGAGAGTGAGATCTCTACCAATTTTTAGGGACTCTTTAGAAAACAAATTTTGCAAACTTGTTTCTAATTTTTACCTGGGAAGACTCGCAGGATAGATTTTGTCCATTCTGTATTGCCAGTTTATTGTTACCAACTTGAAACTGGTGGTATCAGTCTATTGGTCATTTGACACCGTCAGACCCAAGGCAACACCCTGACGGTTTTCCACGCCTAGCTTTTTTACCGGGATTTGTGGTTAGGATCATCACATGACCAATAAAAATCACGAAGCACTTTTCCGGCCTCTGGAACTCCCTTGCGGAACGGTATTAAAGAACCGCATTGTCAAATCAGCCATGTCTGATTCGCTAGGCGATGGGCGCGGCAATCCCACCGACGCGCAGATTCGCCTCTATGAACGATGGGCCAATGGTGGTGTTGCAGCGATGATCGTCGGTGAGGTTCAAGGCTCTCCCTATTTCGCTGAGAAGCCTAGTAATCTTGTACTGCACCCGGATTCCAATTGTGCAAAACTCAAGGAACTCGCCCATAGGGGCACCACTAATGGAGCTCAGCTCTGGCTTCAGCTTGGTCAGGCCGGTGCTATGGCACATCCTCCGATCAGCAGCCCAAAGGGACCCAGTGTAATCGACATACCCAGGCTAAGTTGCAAAGGCTTGACACTCCAAGAGATACGCAACATACCGTCAGAATTCGCACGATCAGCCAGTATGGCCCAAAGCCTCGGCTTTGGCGGCGTCCAGATTCATGCCGCTCATGGGTTTTTGCTGAGTCAGTCTCTCTCGCCACTATTCAACAATCGCGTCGACGAATATGGCGGTTCTATCGAATCGTGCATGCGACTTTTGATCGAGGTGGTTGACGCAGTACGAAGCGCTGTTGATGCTCAGTTTGCGGTTGCAGTAAAGTTGAATGCGACAGATCAACTAGAAGGAGGATTCGAGGAAGTGGACGCACTTGAAGTGGTCTCAGCACTGGATAAAACTGGTATTGATCTAATCGATATAAGTGGAGGCACATACTTTCCAGGTGCGAAATCCGCCTCCGACGAAGCAGGAACAGGAACAGGAACAGGGCCATACTTCCTCGATTTTGCGAAGCGTGCTAGCGAGCGAACTGGAAAGCCATTAATGGTAACTGGTGGATTCAAAACATTGGATCAGATGGTGAGTGCTATATCAGGTGGTGACGCAGATTTGATTGGGCTTGCTCGTGCATTAGCGCTAGACCCCGCACTTCCAGGCCGTTGGCTGAAAGGTCAGTCGGGGGACCCTGTGTTTCCACGGTTCGAGTCGCCACCAGTTGGCGGTATAACAGCTTGGTACACGATGCGACTTACCCAATTCGACCAGGATTGCGAAACAGATGAGACTCCTGATTTAGTATCAGCAGTTCGGGCTTATGATGACCGTGACAAGGATCGCATTGCATCCTGAAACGACCATTTTCTAAATTAGAAAGCTGTGATTTATTGCAACAATACAGTGAGTTCAAGAACTGAGAAGTCGACTTACTACTTTGTTCATTAAATGTATGTTTCCTGGCTCAATGCAATCCTCAGCTTCGACATCGACCTACCATTAAAAAACCCCTGGGCGAATTTAAACGCCCAGGGGTCAGTATATTGATGTGAAGATTAAATCTTCGATTAAAACTGCACCAGGAACTCTATACGGGCACCAGAGCCGTTGTCCGCTCCTTCCAGATAAGACACGAATGCATCAAGTTGCAGCAGATAATGTTGTTTAATCGCCTGCTGAAACTGTACCGTCAATGCCGCTGAGTCGCGTTGGGCGTCGACGCCAGAATCTAATCCAGAAGTTCCAGCAAGTTCTATAACAAGATTACGACGATGTTGATCCCAAAACGCTTGGTATCCCATGGCGATACCTACGAGGGATCCACCTGCGGTGAAACTATTCAATTCAGATAAATGGTTACCAAGGCTGGGTGAAGCAAAACTGATCCCTAGTGGTGCCAATGGTCCACCAACGATTGGTTCACGCCCCGCCTGGGTGAAATTATCTATGTTCCAGAAAGGGTTGATGTAAACCACGTCATCAGAGTTATGCGGCGTCCAGGAAAATTCTGCTGAAACCAGTGTTCCATCCTGCATCAACGGGGTTTCATCCCCGTCCGCAAAGGACGAATTTACTCGATACGTAGTATTGACCACACCAAGTCCATGCCACGGTGACCAGGCTCGCTGGGTTGCTGCAATGCCAAGGAAGTAGCCATCACCACCGGTTGCTTGATCGTTGGTATCTTTTAGCGCTGCAATATCCAGAGCCCAGGTTGTAACCGGTGCGTCAAACTGCCAAAAAGTACCATAAAAACCTGGCTCTGAAAGACGTTGTATATTAGCCGGAGTTCCACGATCAATGCTTTTCAATCCAGCCCAGGCGGTAAATCTAATGTTAGATATGCCGGGAACGCTATTAATAGTATTACGAACAATACCAATACCATCCTGCACATCATTGATCATAATTCCTTCCTGGAAGGTCAGCTGTTGGCGACCAAAAGCGAATCCCCAATCAAGGTGCTTGGCCCCTTTACGATCTAAATTGGGAAATAATGCTCCAAAGTCACCTTCACAGAATAGAGCCCGTACATATGGCCCCTCATATTCACTGCCTTCAAGTTCAGGCCGATTATCGGCGGTAAACCCATAACCACTAAACTTGGTGAAATCATTGTCATCTGTCGCACCAAGACCAATGATACATTTTTCCGTCTGGGTTAATTGTAAATTGGCAAAAATGTCCAATCGATTTCGCAGTTCGGTGACACGCCCAGGAGGTCCGATTGACTGGAATGTTTGCAGCGCAGTTCGATTAGTACCAAATACTAATAGACAGGGTGTCCATACTGCACCTCCTGGTAGCACAAAGCCTCTTTCAATCAAACCATTGCCAAGAAACTTACAGCCCCATTCTATCGGAAGCGCAGGTCGTTCTGGCACCACCGCATAGGGCGCTGGCTCGTCAGATAACCGGGGAATACCGGAAGTTTCACCCAAGGGGTATAAAGTAAAACCATCTTTTGTGGATTCTCCCCCACCAGACGCATTGACCGCCCCCACGGGGATGATCAAGGCTGACATCAGTAACACTGCCAGCGAAATTGACGCTAGTGGCTGGCATCTTTTCGGAGAACAACTTTTGCTTTTATTTTCGAACAATCGCATTTTTTACTACCTCTATTATGTCCTTAGACGCGTTCTGATATTTTAATCTTGGGCTAATGTGTTGTTGTCCGCACCTTCTTCAACATCAATAGTAAATGACCTTTCTACAAGCGCTTCACGACCAGCAACCACCGCATCCGCTACAGCGCGAGGGCTAATTCCATAGTCGAAACCAACCACCTGAATCGTCGTAACTAAATTTATCGGAAACATTTGCGCCATCAGTTTTACCGACACATTGTAGGGACCCTTGCCGGTCAACTGATTAGATCTAATCTTGTACTTTGCCCAACGATGTCCCAATGGCTCGATACCTTTTCGGTGATTTCGTTCAATAGTAGATTCCCCGGTGAGTATCAAAGATAAACGAGTTGGTCGCAAGAATGGTAGTGCGGTCGTGGAATAGGGAATGGTAACTGTCCTTTCCCTTTCGCCGCCGCGTATGCTTTGAACCAAAAAACGCGACTGCAGGCTGAACAATTGTTTATCAATTGGCATTTCACCTGCGTGGACATAGGATGATTCACCGTCACGCACATCCCCATTTGGATCAGAGTCACCGGATTCGAAAACCATATTGCCATCACTATCGGTAACCTGAACATGCAACCAAACCAGACGCTCGCCGGTAAATCCAGTAGGTGTGTTATGGCCATCGGTCAGATTTTTAACCTCGGCGGCAAATTTAATACCATTAGGACTCGCTTTCGTGATCTTAATTTCACCAATGCCATAGCCATTACGCAATACCTCCAGCCTTTTCTGCCTGACAAACTCAAGCTTTTCAAACTGGACATCCAAAATCGCACGTCCATCATAACGGGCATCAATAAAGTCCCATGCCTCGGGGAACACATAGTCGTCCGCAACATTATCTTCAAACTCATCCGTACCCCAGCCAGCTTCGACGTCAAACTCCAGCCATTCAGCCATTGAAGCCAGGGCCAATGCATCAGCGTTGTGAGGGAATATTCCAGGATGAACCAGGGAGTAATCAGGTCCTGCCATAATATGGTTGGTCAGTTTTCGATCCTTGGTGGGAACGCCACCAATTACCGCAGCAGGCCCCTCATTGTAGCCTGAGACGATGCCTTGAACTTTACCCATATGGCAATCCTGACAAGTAACGCCCCTCTTGGCGGCGGGAGATCCTCGATATTCACTGAAAGCTTCTTCCAGACGAAACCCGTTCAACAGTGTTACATCATGACATTGGCCACAAAAGGTTGAAGAAGATATTGGCGCAAACTTAATCGCACCAGTGTGGATTTTTCGACCAGATTCTTCAGCGGTAGTAACCACACGATATTGGTCGGTATTATCCAGCACTCTCTTCAATTCAGCATCACCAGTAGGACCATATACGGGATCCAGTAAGTCGCCTTCAACCAATGCGATGCGCCCACTGGCTTTATTATAAATATGTTCTACCCGGTGACAAACTACACAGGTAATTCCTTCCCGGGATGACTGTGGCCGCTCGAGATTAGATATCTGTGGCGACTCACCCTGGTTCATTCCAATCTGGTTGTGGCATCGAATACAGAAATCTCCATTGGTTCCATTTACCTGGGAATTGATAAAGTTCTGCAGCGCCATATACGCCGGACTTAGCTGGGCATAGGAGTGCTGGGATATTGACCATTCATCATAATGCCTCGGATGGCAGGTACCGCAGGTTGCGGCGGAGGGATAACGACTTTCAGTGAATAGTGCTGCGTGTGCTGCGGCCGCGCCTGCAGCATCCTCTTCGGTATCCTGCTCGGCTTCATCTGCAACTTCTTCAAGCAACTCATCATCACCAAGCAACTCATCGTCATCGAGTAATTCATCACCGTCATCGAGCAATTCATCACCGTCATCAAGCAGCTCATCGTCGGTGGAGCTCTGGGCTAACACTATAGGCTCGTTGAATTTGGCTTCGCCATTAATCATGGCATTGGCAAAATAGGAATTGGTGGTAAAGGCTTCAGTATTCTGAACCTGAACTGTTGGCGTTGCTGCACCAGCCAGTGTCGGCATAGCAAACGCTACTGCAATTCCAATCAATGAGGGTACTTTTGCTACTACTAAGCGTTTCCGTATAGACATAATTATTTTCTCTTGGTTAAACGTTTTCAATTTTGTGGTTCAGCAACTCCAAATTTGCCTCAACCCAACAACCACAAACCCATACGCTCGAATGTTTTCCATCGACCAGTGGTAAATATATATAGGATGATCAAGTGTGTCAATTTTTTGAGGCCCACTGAAATTGAAACTAATACCAGCATTTATTAAAGATATAATATTGTTTACAAAGGCGAATACGAATTCTTCTTCCGTTAACGCCCAAATTGTGCGTTATTACCTTGACAAGAATCATAAAATCAGTCACAAAGTCTATGCGATTCCCCTTCAACAAACCTTTTCTAACCGGTAAAGAGCTCGGATACATAGCGGAGGCGCACGCAAGGGGCCAATTGTCCGGAGACGGCTCGTTTACCGCCCGCTGTAACCATTGGTTGGAACAACGTACCGGTGCTCCCAAAGCGCTGCTAACTCACTCTTGTTCCGGCGCATTGGAAATGGCGGCAATACTCGCCGATATTCAACCCGGAGACGAGGTCATCATGCCCTCATTCACGTTCGTGTCAACCGCCAATGCGTTTGTCTTACGGGGGGCTGTTCCGGTTTTCGTCGATGTTCGACCTGACACTCTGAATCTGGACGAGTCAATAATCTCGGAAGCGATCAGTAACAAAACCCGAGCTATCGTCCCGGTTCATTACGCTGGTGTTGGTTGCAATATGGGCGCCATAATGTCCATCGCGGACGCCCATGGACTGATGGTGATAGAAGACGCCGCCCAGGGAATTATGAGCCAATATAAGGGCCAGGCCCTGGGCACAATTGGTCATCTTGGCACGTTATCTTTTCATGAAACTAAAAACATAATATCAGGTGAGGGTGGCGCATTGCTGGTAAACGATTCAAAATATCAGAACCGCGCTGAGGTTATCCGAGAGAAAGGCACTAATAGAAACGCATTCTTTCGCGGCGAGGTGGACAAGTATTCCTGGGTTGATATTGGCTCGTCCTATCTTCCCAGCGAACTTACCGCGGCATTTTTATGGGCTCAAATGGAACAGGCCGAAGAAATAACCCATCGGCGTCTTTCCATGTGGAATTTCTATCACGAATACTTCGCTGGCCTGGAACAAAGTAATACGATAAGGAGACCCGTTGTTCCCGATGATTGTATCCACAATGCCCATATGTACTACTTGCTTTTACCGTCTCTGGAAGCGCGGACCAAATTTATTAATCACTTAAAACAGCAGGAAATCCACAGTGTATTCCACTATGTCCCGTTGCATAGTTCGCCTATGGGTGAACAGCATGGTCGAACAGCTAGCAGTCTTGATGTAACCAATAGTATTAGTCAGCGATTAGTCCGACTACCTCTCTGGATTGGACTCGAACCCTATCAATCAGAGATTTCAGATCACGTAATTGATGCAGTTACACAGGCCGTCACATAGTTTTACAACTAAATTCCGCGGTGCGATGCAACCGGACGAATCTCGCAGCAAGAGACATTTACAATACTTTTTCGGAGAATTAGGTGACCCGATTCAACGATATACCAAAGGAAGGATTATCGGAATCACGGTTTCGCGGGTCGGCAAGCCATTTTTTCCAACCCGGCATCGGTGTTTTTCTGCTTTTCCTGGGGGCATTGTTGCTACCCCGTATTTTGCTGATTCTCTCTGGCGCCTCGTACGCCGACGATTGGGGACAGCCGGTTCTCGCTCATCTGGAATCTTACCGCCCAGTTGCGGCTCTCAACCTTTGGTTTTTCCAGTTTATATTCGGCTCCGAATACCTGCTGTCTCCCATTCCAAAAATCCTGTCTGCTTGCTGGTACGCCTCATCTCTCACCATAGGTTCTGCGAGTAGCCATATCGTTTGGCGTAGAGCCAATGCTCTTCACGATTATCGGTATTTGTCTCTGTCTCCACCCGATATTTAATGAGTTGATATTCTGGGGAGTACTTTCCAGCGCCGCATTCGCTACTTTTTTGACGATGTATGGAGCCACCGAGGTATTTAGCAGCAAATCGAAAGTTAGTCGTATCACCGGCATTTTACTGATGACTTTGGGGGCCTGGGGAATTCAACTACTGGCTGCAGTAGGAGCCGCCCTTGTCTATATGGAATTAGTACACAAAGGGAGCACTGCTTTCAGCCGGCAACCCCGTGGAAAACTACTGGACTGGACTGGACCGCATCGCAATAGTCATTCTGCCGCCTCTACGCTCCTTGGCAGTGCTGTTGATTATCCGATTTGGCCTGGGCATCGATGACTTCGACCCTCGCACCATCAGTTTCACCATGTAATTGTTAGCGTGAGTTTTATCAGCACCTCGATGCTAGACAAGACTCTACGTCAGGTCAGTTGGGATCGTGACGTCACCTGGCTTCATCAAGCAAAACAATTGTTGTATGCTAACCCAGTAGACCGGATAGCGTTATGCGCTAAAAGAAGTCCCAGACTACCCAACGCCGATCACAAAGAGAGTGGAATACTGGTGAGTTACAACCCCACCACAGCAACAAACTACAGCGTTTGGTATAGCCAGTTCCTGGTTAATTTTTTACAATTCCACGGAATTTCGGCAACGACTGCTCAAACCGCGAGATCGCTAGCGTTGTGTGTCTCAAAATGTGATCAAGATACCCTGGATGAATTTGGCCCATTTTTCCTCACATTCATTCCAGAGGAAGCATCGGCCCTGATCTGCAACGGGTAAATCTCACTCCCCCGGGTTTGACCGAATACAGAATTTACCTGGGCTTTACCTGGTGCAAGCTGCTAGGTGCCGATTGACATCACTACATGTCTTGACATAGCCGCCGTGAATCCAGGATCGCCGCATGAATATTTCGGCTGGCTACAGAATCCCCTACCCGGTACAGCGCGTACCCCTCGACTTTCGGCTGCGGTTTACTTCCAAGCAATGCTGGGTAATCGGTTACACCATCATTGCCCGAGTTTTCTCTTAGCTGTTGAAACAATTCGTCATTGGGCAGCGTGCCGTGTTCAATCACAATATGGTCGACCAGGCGTTCTAAAAATTGACCACCACCATAATCATTTTCAAACACGACTTTATGTTTGTCCGCCCCTGGCTCAATTTTAAGCAGGCGGTGGTCAGGGGTAACCGTAACGCGTTTACGATGGAACCGACTGACGTACATAGGAAAGTTTGAAGCGCCCATTTCCGCGCAGGCATGCCGATCGGGGGTAACCAATTCAACTTCCAGGCCTTCTTGCGCGAGCTGATCCACCGTTGATGCCCCCTGGTGCTGTCCGTGATCATCGTATACCAGAACCGATCCAGATAATTGGGCTCCACCCAGAACATCCCAGGTGCTAAGACAAATCTCGCCCCCGGGTACTAACTCACTATCGGGTAGTCCGCCGGTTGCATTAATAACGATATCGGGTTTTTCTGCCATCACCATTTCAATATCCGCCAGAGAATTCCAACGAATCTCCACCCCGAGTAATTTCACTTCTGACTCCAGCCAATCGACGATTCCACCGAGGTCTTTGCGGACCTCGGCGAGCGCGGCGATTCGTACCTGCCCGCCTACTTGGTTCCCAGCTTCAAACAACACTACGATATGCCCTCTTTCGGCACATACCCTTGCGGCTTCAAGGCCGGCGGGGCCGGCGCCTATGACCACTATTCTTTTTGGGTTTCCGGTGGCGGCTGGCACCTGTTGCGGCACACTATTTTCCCTGCCTGTGGAGACATTGTGTATGCACAGCATTTCACCTTCACCATAGATTCGGTCGATGCAATAACCTGCGCCGACACAAGGGCGAATTCGATGCTCTTCGCCTTTTTGCAGCTTGCTGACCATCCATGGGTCGGCAATCTGGGCCCGGGTCATTCCAACCAAGTCGAGTAACCCTTCACTAATCGCATAGCGTGCTGTGGCGAGATCAGTAATTCGCGTGGCATGAATTACCGGCAGGGACAATTCACGTTTAAACCCACCAGCCACTTGCAGCCAGGGCGCAAGTTTCTGAAACATTGAAGGTACTGCAAACCAGCCAAGAAAATAATCCGTGTCGAAACGCCCTACATTTAAATTCAGATAATCCAACGCGCCCTGAGCTTCCAGCATTTTCAGCGTTTCGAGAGATTCTTCAGGTTGCAGTCCGTCTTTGGATCTACTGTCAGTATCAACTCGCGCACCGACAACAAACTCATCTGACACCGCTGCGCGAACAGCATCAACCAACTCCAGCATAAAACGCGCACGATTTGCCAGACTGCCACCATAGCCATCCGTTCTTAAATTGGTATCGGGTGACAGGAACTGACCAGGCAAATGGCCATTTTGCATAATTTCCACACCATCGAGCCCACCGTCCTGACAGCGCCTCGCTGCATCGGCATAATAACGAATAATCCTTTTAATATCGGCTAAATCCATCTCCTTGGGAAAGCCCCGATGTGACGGTTCTCGTACCCGGCTCGGTGCGACGATGGGTAACCAGTCTCCATTATTCCAGGTAGTTCTGCGGCCAAGGTGCGAGATTTGACAAATTGTCTTGGCACCATGACGATGAATCCGTTGCGCCATGGTTTGCAGATAGGGAATAATTTTGTCCGTTCCCACATCAAGTTGACCAAATACCGAAGGGGAATCCGGTCCAACGCAGGACGAGCCCCCGAACATGGTCATCCCAACACCGCCGCGAGCCTTTTCTTCGTGATATCGTTGATAGCGCTCCCCTGGCATTCCACTGTCGGCATAGGCTGGGGAATGGGGTGTACTGACGATTCGATTTTTCAGGGTTAGTGACTTAAGCTGAAATGGCTGTAACAGCGGATCGTTTTTTGGCATCAGTTTGGATATGGAATAAGACAACGCGATTAGAAATATTACATGAAGATTAACTCTTAGCTTTCACTGAAATCGATATTCTGGTATCGCCAAGCAAATGTAACAACGCTTTAATAAAAATAATCAATCCGATCATTTCGAGTATCTCTTCTACGGTGTATAGCAAGCTATAGACTACCGTACTAGTTCCATGGAGATCCGCTTCCCTGGCACCCAGAATATCAAGCACCGCTGCACCACACAAATACACCACCGCCGCGATAAAAAAGTCCCGCCTGGTCGCCGCCGGTTGCCGCAAATAAAATGGTAAGAATGCAATAACCAATAGAACGAAAATGGTCATATAGGGGATCACCCAGGGAAAATACAAAAATCCCTCTGCGGTAATAAAACGCTCCATCATATCCCCGAGGTATTCGTGCAATTTTACCCCTTCATCTATACCCAGAAAGCAAAATATCAAGGCCAGGACCAACCATTGCATGCTGTCGGAACCTGCAACCGAATTTTTTGATTGGATTTGGCCCGCCCTCTTTCGAACCAACATTAGTAAAGTTGCGCAAATCATAAACAGGATCGCGGTATACAATGTTGGAATATTTCCCTCGTAGTCGAGATCAACCAGTTCGACAAAATCAAACTTGCTTGAGTCGCCTACCCAAAAATAAATCAGCAAAACAGCAGAATGCACCACGGCTAATACGGCGACGATCAAATAAAGCACCTTGCAGAAGGTAGCGGAGTGAAGTTCCAATTCGTTATAGGTAGTATCTGTCACTTAGTTAACTAATTGATTGTTGAATTCATAGCGTTATATATAGCCATAGGCGCCGATAAGCGGTAGATATCTAACGATAAACGGCGCCTTCGAGAAAACCCACAGAATTCATGTGTTGATAATTTAATACCCTCAGTTATATAATGTCTGAGTAAATTGCACAATCTGGAGATTGAACGGATATTCAAAATAAGATTTGATCCTGGATACTATTGTAATTTACGTTGGTTGATAAGGAGTTTAAGTAACGGTGAGATATAAATTGAAAGATTTGTCGGTCCGGAGGTGTCGTCCTGCGAATGTCAATCGCAGCGGATTTCGTGTGTCTAATTTTTCGCTATCTTTACTATCTAAACATTGCAGCAACCCGTCGCACTCATTTCACGTTAATGCGACCAGTCTTTTCTGACCTTTTCAACACCACCCATGCGAACCATCATTTAAGGAGCAACTATGAAAATTATTCCTACTTCTAAACCTAAGTCACGGCTAATAAAAGCGTTTGTTAGCGCAGCCGCTTTCGTACTTATAATGTCGGTGGGCTTTGTACAGAATACTGTCTCAGCTGGCTCTGGCAACAATGGGTACTATAAATCAAGCGGGTCCTATAGCTCACATTATGGCTATCGATCCCGCTATAACCGTAGTTCCAGGTATTCGAACTATTCAAGGTATCGAAATACCTACTACGGCTCTCATTCCGGTGGTTCCAAAGGATCAGGCGGTTCTAAAGGTTCTAACGGTTCCAAAGGATCGGATGGTTCTAAAGGCTCTCACGGTTCCAAGGGGTCTGGTGGGTCTAAAGGTTCGCACGGTTCCAAAGGGTCCGGTGGCGACGAATGTAAAGGTTCACATGGTTCTAAAGGCTCACATGGCTCCAAAGGTTCACATGGCTCCAAAGGTTCACATGGCTCCAAAGGTTCACATGGCTCCAAAGGTTCACATGGCTCCAAAGGTTCACATGGCTCCAAAGGTTCACATGGCTCCAAAGGTTCACATGGCTCCAAAGGTTCACATGGCTCCAAAGGTTCACATGGCTCCAAAGGTTCACATGGCTCCAAAGGTTCACATGGCTCCAAAGGTTCACATGGCTCCAAAGGTTCACATGGGTCTAAAGGGTCCCATGGCGATCCCTGTGATCCAAAGCCGAAGCCTCCTTGCCAGGAGTGTGGGTGTCAGGCCTGTAAAGGTGGTCTGAGCAGCATTACCCTGGTTTACAACGGCGCTGATGGCGACGAAGTATATGCCTTCGACAGTTCAGGTAATGTGCTGTTTGGACCGGCTACAGTAAATGCCGGCGATGAGATCACACTGAATAATCCCCATGGGGATGCCACGGTAGATACTGCACCACAGTTCTGCCCAGTTGTTGATGACTATGACAACCGAGTAACTCGCAGCAAACTTGGCCGCAAGATTCATGTTCTGGTCAATAATGTGAAGGATACCAAGATCGGTACCAGTTGTTACTATTCCAATGGTCCCGGAACGGTATTGGGATCGTTCACGGTATCAGCGGCAACCAGTGTAAAGAATGGCGCTATTTGTCCAGTTGATGGCGACTGCATGGCTTGCAAAGGGGGAGTAGTTAGTATGACCCTGCGCTACCAAGGAGAATTTGACGCGATGGTTCGGGTATTGGATTCAAACGGAAATGAATTGGTACCGTTAACTTCAGTGTCTACTGATGATGACATTAGCTTCGCAGGGTCTGGTGGAGCTGCATTAACGAAAAATGTAGATCTCGAAGTCAATGGCGTCGTTGAAGCCACTATCCATACGAGCTGCTCTAAGCCAGTGGGTCCTGGTACCGTATGGGGTAGTTTCCAGGTTAGAGAAGCCAGCAGTAAGAAAAACGGACCGATCTGTGGATGTCTACCACCTGATCCCGAGCCGGAAGAGTTGGATCGTGGCGACGCACCAGCAACCTATGGAGATCCGACTCATATACTAGTAGCGACTGGTTCATTCCTTGGCGATCTTCCTCCTGATGCCGATCCAACCGGAGGCAACCATACTTCCGATGCTTCCGGTGACGATGTTACCGGGACTACACCGGACGACGAAGGATTTACGGGAGATACACCTGGTAACAATTCCTCTTTGTGTATCGCTGCTAATGAAGATCCTGTGGCATCACCCAATATTGTTTTGACTAATGTCTCAGTTAATGGAGACGGGTTCCTCAATATTTGGGTTGACTGGAATCAAGATGGAACATTCGGCGGGGAGGGTCCTTCGGAATCTCCTGAGCATATTGCAATAGACCAAGAAAACACTGCAAACCCCAACTTTATCCCGATCGACTACATTATACCCACAGTTCCTGTTACCGGCGTCAGATTCAACTTCCTTGTGCGGATGCGATATTCTAGCGTTAGTGGCCTTGGCCCAGATGGGCCAGCACCAGATGGTGAGGTCGAAGACTGTGTGATATCCGTCACTGCAAGTGATTTCTGATGTAAGCAAACCAATCACTATTCGATAATATTAAAAGGCCACGCCAACCAGCGTGGCCTTTTTTTACCAAGTTTCAGTGGTGTATCTGAAAACTTCGATATTGGCACTCCAATAGTCCTGACTAATTCCCGCTTTGCGTTTAAGTTGTCGAAGAAACAATACGGGATCAGAAGTAGATTGCCAGACCGCCGGCAGGAAAGTACCACGCTTCCCATTTGACACCAGAATCAACCCATCAATAAATGGTCGTAGCTGACCAATGATTTCCTGTTCACTGCCTTCAATTCTTGTCGCTGGACTCAGTACCGATACTTCCAGTTTCAGTGACTGTCTCTGACCCCGGGTGACGGGTTGAAATCTAGCGTCTAAAAATGCCGCCTTATAAGCATTCTGACTGACTCCCACAATCAGTGGCGCAGAACCAGTCAGGGACCCGATACAACCCCGCAAGTTTCCGTCTACTGTATTCAGCGTAACAAAGCATGCTGCGGGTTTGGTGAAAAGTAGCCCATAACCTTTTAACGATGGAATAACAGGCTTACCATGGGCCAAACCATTGTCGATGGCCGCCCAGGCCACCCGGGTTAATTCCGCACGTTGGCGCCGATTAAAATTACTCTGGCTCGGATAAAACCCATAACTGCCGTACCCTACTACCTGACCTTTTCGTCCTGAAGTATCTCCAGAGTTTCTCAGATCAAGTTGCTTTACAACCAGCTTCTTTTTTCGTGCAATGTGAAGTAAACCCCTGATACCGACCTGGCCGCAAGCATGCTGATAAGTAATTGGATCTGGATTTAGATTCCCAATCGCTTCACTGGTTTGAATGTCGATTTGGGTCGCTTCGGCATAAGGTAAAAAATGGCTGAGATCCGAACTAACAAGAATCAACGTTTCCTGATTTCCCCAAAGAAACTCTAAGCATTGGGCAATCTGCTCGGGCTTAGCCTCTCCAATGACAAATGGAACCAGCTTGATATTTCCGAGGCAGCGTTGAATGAATGGCAACTGTGTTTCAAGCGAATGCTCATGCTGATGGGCTTTGTTGTCTATTTGGATAAAAGAAAACCGACTAGCGCATTGCCTGATTGTTTCCACATCCAATGGAATCACGCCGAGAGGTGTTTCAAAAAAATCTGCTCCGCTCATTGCCACGCCTTTTAGGCGGACACGATGGGCGGGCCCGAGCAGCACCACCCGGGATACTTTGTCCTGAATATTACTAATAGTGGTATAAGCAGATGCTGCTATTTCTCCTGAATACCGGTATCCGGCGTGGGGGACGATAAGTGCTTTAGGGGGCGTCGTTGGCGTCGTTGGCTTCGTTAGATCCAAACCAGAAATACGGTGCAACGCGTTACCAAGCATATGATTCAGATTGTCAGTTAATTCACTGGGCTCGGCGGGATAAAATCTCCCGGCGATTGCAGCAGGACGCGTGGTTTTACTGATTTTTACCGCCATAGGAAAATCCCCCGCGAACTTCCAGATAGAATTGAATCCAATGCTATAGTTCGCTATTAAAAGTTAGCATTCGGCGCAATTATTACATGGAAACGGCCTAACCTTAATGACTACTCCCTCATCATCTGCAAGCAGCTTGACTGATAATTAAAATGACTGCCGCACCCGGTCAATCCGGCATTGTCAACGCCAGATACTGGCACCTCCTTGACGACCAGCGCATTCAATGTGATCTGTGCCCTCGATTTTGCCGATTACGCGATGGACAAAGAGGGCTTTGTTTTGTCCGCCAGCGCCAGGGAGACCAAATGGTATTGACCACCTGGGGAAGGTCCAGTGGATTTTGCATTGATCCCATTGAGAAAAAGCCCCTCAATCACTTTTATCCAGGATCGTCGGTACTATCCTTTGGAACAGCTGGTTGCAACCTAGCCTGCAAATTCTGTCAGAACTGGGATATTAGCAAATCCAGGGAAATGGATAAACTGGGCACTGCGGCGACTCCGGAAGCAATCGCCCAAACCGCGAAAAAGTTTGGTTGTCACAGCGTGGCCTTTACCTATAACGACCCGGTTATATTTCTCGAATATGCCGTCGATATCGCCAAAGCTTGTAGAACCCTTGGTATTAAAACGGTGGCTGTAACAGCCGGATATATCACCGTCGATGCGAGAAAAGAGTTTTTCGATGCCATGGACGCGGTCAATGTAGACTTAAAAGCTTTTACCGAAGATTTTTATCGAAAGATATGCGGAGGAGAACTGGAACCAGTGCTCGATACGCTAAAGTTCATCCATGAGCAAACCTCAGCTTGGCTGGAAATTACAACGTTATTGATACCCGGCAAGAACGACAGTGACGATGAGATTTCAGAAATGGTTAATTGGATTGCGACGAACCTGGGAACCCGAGTACCGTTACACTTTACCGCGTTTCACCCGGACTGGAAAATGACCGACCTGCCGCGCACACCGCATCAGAGTCTGATAAACGCCCGTCGAATAGCGGCCAAACGCGGTCTCAAATATGTTTATCTGGGCAACGTTCACGACGAACGCGCCAGCAGTACCTATTGTCCCCAATGCGGCACCCTGGTAATCGCCCGGGACTGGCACAGTATTCTCGACTGGAATCTGGATTTCACCGGAAAATGCCTACAATGCAAAACACCCATCGACGGCAAGTTTTCGGGTCCGCCAGGAATATCCAGCGGTCGACCTATTCGGGTACGAATGCCTCCTGCTACGCCACCACCCGAATAGAATCGACACGGTAAAAACCCTGTTGGCTAAACCAAAGTCCGGAGCCTCATTGGGATTGTAAGAACTTGCGAATAGTTAAGCTAAATTCAACTGGTTGTTCAAGATGAATGTTATGGGAACAGCCAGGGAACACGATTAGCGACGCATCCTCGATTGAATCCAGCAACTGGTCAACCTGATCCCGCTTGTAGGCTCTGTCACCATCTCCCCAAACCACCAGGGTGGGAACCTTTATCTGATCTAAACGCGAACCACTACTCCATGACTCCATTGCCTGATAACCTCCGAGTATCGCTTCTATCGACGCCTTGGATGCGAGTTCAACTCCGTCTTCATAGCTTGGGTCTTTGGTTTCGCGCATAAACCAACTTGCAACCGTATTCTCGATGGTGCTGCGAGGCCCATGGTCCAGTACACGCTGTCTGCTGACTGATACTGGTTCGAACCTGCCAGGCATGGTCCCATTGGGTCCTGTTCCGTATAACACCAGATTGGCAACTTTGGCCGGAGCGATCAGCGCTACTTCCTGGGCGATCATTCCCCCCATGGAATGGCCCAATAAATTAAATTCGGCTATAGCCAGGGCGTCCACAAGTTGCAACAAGTGTTCGGCAAAGCTTCCTATCTCGTTTATCGCATCCGCTGAAAAATTGTCACCAAATCCAGGCAAGGTAGGCGCAATGACGTCAAAATAATCTGATAAATAGTCAATCTGGTTATACCAGTAGTCTGATCCACTTAAAAAACCGTGTTGCAGTATCAGTGTATCCCCTTTGCCCTTTCTGACATATTTGAAATTCATTAAATTTTTACTTATGTGACATAGCGCTGTCTAATTTAACCACAGTTAAAACTAAATCCGATCAATTAGTGGGTCGAATCACCGCCTCGAATTAACCAAGTGATCGTTATGCAGGTATTGGTTAAACCTGACATTTTCACTTAAAAACTGACTGTATAAACTGATACTATTGAGCTTGGTAATAAATTTATGGAAAAATGATTCGATCTGCAAAATTTCAGATTGGTCAGGTGGTACGTCACAGAATCTATGATTTTCGGGGGGTAGTATTTGACGTCGATCCGGTATTCGATAATACCGAGGAATGGTATGAATCTATTCCGGAGGAAATGCGGCCAACAAAAGATCAGCCTTTTTACCACTTGTTCGCAGAAAATGAGCAGACCGAGTATATCGCCTACGTTTCGGAACAAAACTTGCTACCTGACCAGCGTGGCGGTCCATTGCGTCACCCGCAAATAGACGATGTATTTGAGCTCGATACTCAAGGTCAGTATAGAGCTCGTAGCTTTAGCGGTCATTAGGCTGGACTATTCTTGATAGCGTTTACGACTGTTATATCTGTCTACGAGAATTGTTGGTCCCAGCCTGTTGTCTTTAGCAGAAATTCCACCCGGTAGAATCGTTGAAATCAAAGGAAAATCGTTGCATAAATATCTGCGCCAAATAACAGTAATCCTAGTCCCAATACTGTCGCCAGCACTACGCTTTCCGTTTTCCACATAACTAATATGACGCAGGCCAACGCGAACCAATCAAGGGTGGAGCCGTTACGAACAGCTGGGGTTAATATTGCCATCATGGCGCATCCTGGAAGCGCTTCGAGCACCGGTCTTAGGCGACCAATATGGCGAATTCTAAGACCGACTAGATACCCCCCAATCCGGGTCGAGTAGACTAACAGGGCCATCAATCCTATGGCGGTCAGAGAACTAGTCAGATCTGGCACGACGTATTTCCTGGATTAACAGACTGGTGATGGTTCCCGCTCCAACCGAAGCCAACAGAATCGCAAATCCCGGTAGACCGTTTTCTGCAGTGGCATATGCAGTGGCCGCGGCAACAGTCCACGCCTTGTAATGAGCACCATTACCCCCGCGAATCAATAACATCATCATGGTTCCGATAACCAGCGGGCCCGCAAAATCAAGTGATTCAAGGTTAGCTGAAGCGAACAAATTGGCAAAAGTCAGGCCAATCCAGCTTGAAGTCACCCAACTAACCAACAACGATAATCCGTAACCCGTGAGGTAACCAAGGGGGTCATCATCACTGTTTTTTCTGAGCGTCATCACCACGCCAGGGTCGGTCAGTACTGCAAGCGAAACTATTCGACGCAACATGCTATGACCATCAAGGTGATGAGTTAACGACATTCCAAGCAAGATATTTCTGGTACTGATCAGGGCCACAGAAAGCGCAATGGATGCGAGGGGCAGCGGGTCCTGCCAGAATTCGAGGGCAGCAAATTGCGCTGATGCGCTAAAAACACTGGCGCTCATAAACAGCGCAATTCCATGTTCTATCCCCGCCGAAGCAGCGGCTATTCCAAATAAAATACCGAACAAGAAAGTGGACACGAAATATTCAGTTGACGAGCGCGCACCTGAGAGCAGGCTTTCCTGGGTAGACTTCATGGTTGGGTTGAAAGGAACAGACTCGGAAACTAAATGAAAATAAGGTGCTAAAGATTTATTTTAATGTGACACTGGAAGGTGAGTTCATGCAGGACTCCGCCAATTTCCAGCAATTCTCGCAGAAACTCCACCGCTTTTTCTACAGCATGCAAACGACCAACAGGGACTACATCTATACCTCAATGCCCTTCTAATGCCCTTCGTACATTGCTTCAATCTCGCTGTTAAACCGGGTTTTTAACACCGGACGTTTTATTTTCAAGGTTGGAGTAAGTGCACCGTCTTCAACCGTCCAGGGCTCGCCACTCAAACTGATTCTGCGAATGTTAGCGTATCCAGGAAAGTCCTGTACCAACTCCGCAATCTTATCAATCGCCCATTGTTGTACCGCTTCGCTGGTCAAATCCACCTGATCAGCAGGCTCGAATCCCAATTCAGCGGCATGTCGGTCCCAGTTTTCAGCATTGATGACCACTACCGCAGAAAGATAACCCCGGCCTTCTCCAACGATCATTGCCTGTTCGAAAATAGCCTCATCGCAAATCGCTGCTTCCATATCAGCAGGAGGCACTTTCTCCCCATTGGCCAGTACAATTATTTCCTTGATCCTCCCGGTAATAGATATATAACCATGCTCGGAAATCGTTGCAATATCTCCGGTCTTTAGCCAGCCGTCTTCTGTCATGGTGTCGGCGGTGGCCTCCGGATTGTTCCAGTACCCCAACATGACACTGGAACCAGTAGCTTGAAGCTCGCCCAAATCTCCAATCCGAAGCTTGGCATTAGCCAGTGGAAGTCCGATGGAATCCGGTTTGTTCTTTTCCAGTGTATTCACCGTAAGAACCGGGCTGGTCTCGGTAAGCCCATAGCCCTGGAGTATGTCGATGCCCAAGCCAATGAACACCCTGGATATTTTTGCCGCCAGCGGCGCGCCTCCACTGACAACAAACCGCAGATTACCGCCAAATCTTTGACGTACTTTACTGGCAACCAGTTTATTAAGTATTGGCCAGAATATCTGTTTCCCGGTCCAACTGGCACGGCCCTGATTTATCTCAAATCGCTGCCAACCAATATCAACGGCCTGGTTGAACAACCATTTCTTTATTGAAGAACCTTCTTCTAACTGCGCTTTTATTCGGCTATAAGCTCGCTCGAAAATACGCGGTACGGTTATAAGAATAGATGGTTTTACAATTGCCATATCATCCAGCAATTGTGGAATTGACCGGCTAAATGCTACGCTGGAGCCGGCAATTACATTGAAGTAACAACCAATAGTCCTTTCGAACATATGTGATAGCGGTAGAAACGATAACATACTGTCTTTTGGAAACACCGCAATACTCTGAAGTCCTCCATATGCTGTTGAAACGATATTGGTATGAGACAACATGACTCCTTTTGGTTTACCAGTTGTTCCGGAAGTAAAAACGATAGTAGCCAGGGAATCAGGCTCACATTGAACTTGTTCATCCGGAACTCCTTGTCCCTTGGCTAACCACTGCTCCAGGGTCAGCAGGCGGCTATCGGAGGTCTGGTCCGGCCAGTTTTCGTCAGACAGCACGATAACCCGTTGCAATGATCCGAGGCTCTCGGTCTCCGCGTCCATTGCAGTCCACTGTTCATAATCTTCTACGAAAAGAATTCGGGATTCAGTTTGTCCAATTATGTAGGCGATATTATCCGCTCGGTCCTCAGCGAACACCGGAACGACCACCAGCCCGGTACCCATCGCACCCTGATCAAACAGCACCCACTCGACGCAGTTCCTAAGCCTGATCGCAACCCTTTCTCCTTGATCAAGCTGCTCTGACGCGAAGGCGCGGCGCCAGTTAGACAGTGTTTCTCCAAAATCTTGCCAGCTCCAGGTTTTCCATTGTCCGTTGACATACTGTTGATACGCTGGAGACTTCGGTGTTCGTCGAATACGTTCGCTAAATAAAGATGGAATCGAACCGGCACCCGCCGGGTCGATGGCATCAATCTGATCCTTATTGGCGACCACCGCGTCAACCGGATAAATTTTGGCGTATTGATTGGAATCATTCATGTCCTCTACCTCAACCTGCCGACTGAGCGGCTGCAACTCCTGCCGCTTCACTCTGAGAAAAATCGTCTACCCGAATAACCTTGGCCAGGACTTCCCGAGTGCGCTTGAGTAGATCAGATTCGGAATCGTTGATGGTTCCGTCTTCTTGAAGTTCAAGTAACCACTGGTCGAAGTGCTTGTCGGCGGTATGCGAATGGCCTGACTTTTTCAAACGCCGGCGCAATTCACGGGACTCGTTAGACAACGCCAGTGCAGACTCAATCTGAGCTGTAATCTCATCCGGATCATCCGAGATATACATATCCTCGGTTAGTCGATCGCGAACTTCGCCAGGTTTTTGCAGTATTCTTGCAACCGCCTGGGTAAGCCGGTCATCCGGCATTTGTAGATATCGGCCTGTGGGAAAAATTGGAACTCTCAGCAACCAGCCAAAATAAGGCACTGGAAAGTTTCGTAGGATGCCATCAAGCGCCTGCTGGGCCTGATACAACGCGTATTGACAGGCCCATTCAACCAATGGTTTTTCGTTCTCGTCTTCGCCATTATCCTGATATCGTTTGAGGGAAGATGACGCCAGATATAAATTACTTAAGACGTCTGCAAAACGACCAGATAACATTTCCTTGCGCTTTAAATCTCCTCCCAGGATCAGCAGGGTAATATCTGAAAGCCAGGCAAATGAAGCACTAAGGTGATCTACTTGACGACTATACTTTTTGATTACGCCCTGCCCCGTCCCTTTGGCGAGTCGACCTCGGCTAAGCCCGTAAGCAAAGGATCGCATCTTGTTAGCCATTACATACTGAAGGTGTTGACTCATTACCTCATCGAAAGCTTCCATCCCTTGCTCCTGATCCTCTTGATTAACCGCTTGGACTTCTTGCAGCAGGTAGGGGTGGCAGCGCATCGCACCCTGGCCAAAAATTATCAGGCTGCGGGTTAGAATATTTGCACCCTCAACGGTTATACCTATGGGGATTTGTTGGTAGGCTCGAGCGAGGTAGTTACCTGGACCCATGCAAATCCCTTTGCCTCCATGTAAATCCATCGCGTCATTAACGACCATGCGTGACAGGTCGGTGCATTGTTGTTTAACTATTGCCGACATGACTGCCGGCTTTTCGCCCAGAGCCAACGCCGTGGTCATCACAATTCGTCCGGCGTCGAGCAGATAAGTCAATCCGCCAATTCTCGCAAGGGCTTCTTCGATTCCTTCAAACTTACCGATTTCGAGGCCAAATTGTTCCCGAATCCTGGCATAGGCGCCGCTGGTACGGACGGCTACCTTAGCTGCGCCTGCTCCTGCCGCGGGCAAGGATATACCGCGTCCTGCGGCTAGAGATTCCATCAGCATACGCCAACCTTGCCCAATTTGATCACGCCCACCAATAACCCATTCCAGCGGGACAAATACATCTTTGCCCCAGTTGGGTCCATTTTGAAAGGAAGCGTTTAATGGTAGGTGGCGGGTTCCAATTGATACGCCCTCGGTGTCCGTTGGAATCAAAGCGCAAGTTATCCCGAGATCATAATCATCTCCAAGTAACCGGTCTGGATCATAGGCGAGAAATGCCAGTCCCAGCAATGTGGCAACCGGACCTAGAGTGATATAACGCTTTTCCCAGTTTACCCGAAATCCCAGAACTTCCTCTCCATTGTAATTTCCTTTACAAACCACCCCGCTGTCCGGCATTCCGGCAGCATCAGATCCGGCCCAGGGACTGGTTAGACCAAAACATGGAGTTTCCTGTCCCGAAGACAGCCGCGGAAGATAGTGATCTTTTTGCTCTTCGGTACCGTAGTGATACAGTAGCTCTGCCGGTCCAAGCGAATTGGGAACCATCACGGTAACAGCAGTAGTGCCGCTTCGGGTCGATAGTTTTTGTACTATGCAGGATTGCCCATAGGCGGAAAACCCTAGACCCCCATAATCCTTGGAAGCATTAAGACCGAAAAACCCTTTGTCCTTGATGTATTGCCAGACATCTTCCGGAAGGTCATTGAGTTTATGACTGATCTCCCAATCGTCTGACATATCGCATAATTCCTCAACCGGTCCCTCCATAAACGCAAGCTCCTCTGCACTCAGCGCTGGCTTCGGTTGAGACATCAATTTGGTCCAATCCGGATTACCGGCGAACAATTGCGCATCCCACCAGACCGTACCGGCATCAATGGCTTCCTGCTCGGTTTGCGAAATTGGTGGCATAGACTTGCGCACCATATGGTACAGCGGTCCGGTAATGAGGCGTTTTCTCAATCCAGGAGCGAAAAACAGCAGGATTAACATTAATCCAGTAACGACTACTAAAACCAGAGAAAAAAACCAGTTTGACAAGCCGCTTAGCATTCCAATTGCCATCACCACTGTCGCAGTAATTAACCAGGTACGCATTGACATCTGAAACCAGACGAATGCTACAGTCAACAAAACAAGAAGAATTAAAAATATTATCATTGTGGATCCCTTAGATTGTGCTGAACTTCTGCCATTATCCCATAGCATTGGTCCCAACGCATGACCAAACGGCGTGATATCAGTTATATTTGAACTAGTGCAGTGTCCTGATCTAGATGCACTAATCAGCGAGTCAAGATGCGGACACTACACTACCATCAAGCGTCTTGAAATAGTCTGGTATGTTCGACGAAACATTATCAGATGCCAGCGTCGCCCTCCCAATTGGTGCCATAGATAAGCAGCCCTGATGCCGGCAAACAAGGCGGTCCTGACTTTATCAACAGTTGCTGGATTGGTGAGTCGACCTTCAGCGCCCTGGACGATTATCCGGGGCTCCAACGTACTTATAGTGCTGGTGTATAGCTCTGCTAATTGTTGAAACAGCAAGTCCTGATCAATCTGCTCCAGGTCAGCAAGTCGATTTCCATCCGACACAAACAAATGCTGGTGTTCTAATTCCTGCAATCGTTGCTGCACAACGTCACTGATGTGGGGTGATCGCGCGAGCTTTTGACTTACCTGGTGCATGGCAATGGCATACCCAAAAATATTTCGGGAAATATTTGCCAGTTTTCCACTTAATACCGCGTCAACGGTTTTATATCCCAGGGCGACCGCTTCAATAGAGCCAAAAATTTCAATCACCGAATCGCTGGTAACTCTGATTATGCTAAGACCGGAATAGTTTAGGGCGTCGGTGTCGTGGGAACTCTTGTTTGCCAGTTGATAAACCAGTATGGCAGACTGAAACAAACCAGCAAAAGCCACTACCTGATCGCGATTAGGCAATGCGAACATTATCGAGCTGAATCCTGGATGGTTTCGACAAAGAAATCGGTTTCTTTTTGTAATGAATCGATTCGCGTTTCTGTCTTGCGGAAACCATGCCCCTCCCCCTGGTATTCGGTATAACCATGCCGTATCCCTTTGTTCTCTAAAAGCTTCACCACTTCCTGGGACACCATTGGCGGCACCACCTTGTCCTCACTACCTTGAAATAAAATTAATGGCGCGGTGAGTTTTTCCATGTGAAATATCGGGGAGCGTTTAAAATAGCGACTTTCGGGTCTCGACGCAGTAGTCGGGTGGTACTTTTCGCCAATCAACCTGTCGGTATATTTACCCTCAAATTTATGGGTTATTTCGGACAATGTTATCAGGTTTCCAATACCATAATAGCAAGCGCCTGCGGCAAATCGACCGGGATAACGGGTTAGCACCCGCAGCACTGCGTATCCACCCGCGCTTCCTCCCCGAATAAAAACAGCATCCTGATTCACCAGGTTTCGAGCGATTAACGAACCGATAAAGTCATTGATATCCTGGGCATCAATCTCGCCCCAGTTACCCAGCAGTTTTTGTCGGTAGCGTCGGCCATAACCCGTACTACCCCGATGATTAATATCTAGCACAGCGAATCCCAACGCGGAAAAATATTGTTTTAAAGGATTAAACGCCGTGCTTGCTCGACTGGTAGGTCCACCATGCACCATTACAATCAAGGGCGGCAAGGTATTTTCCGGCGCGCAATATTTGCCGCTGGCCGGCGGGTAAAAATATCCAAAGGTAGACTCCCCATCACTGGTCTTGCAATCAAGTGGCAGCGGTTTGGACCATTCCGTAGAAACCGGGTCCACAGTCAACGAATTCTCTGGCACTGATCGATTCAGACCACGGTCAAATTCGACAATTTGTCCGGGAGTATTTTCCGGTAGTTCGACTAGCTGACAGTGTTCACATGACCAGTTCAAGTGACACAACCCCGCTTGTCGATAAAATACCCTCGGTTCACGTTTTCCTTCAATGTCTATCTTCCATATCCCGTCGCCGGTATGGTCGGTAGCAATTGCCAGTATTTCATTGGATTCGGATTGCACCCATCTGCGCTGACCAAATACCCAGTGAGCCTCCCCAAACTCAAGGGATTCATTGGTAATTTGGCGCGGCGATGTATGACTCGAGGACACATTCAGCGCAAACAGATTCCACCAATTGTTAATCTCGCTGTCACTGACGAATACCAGGGTGTCATCATCGACAAATCCTGGTTGGCAAATACTACGGTTAGTTTCAGCGACCAATGTCCTGGTTTCACCACAACTCATTTGGCTCGATGCAATGGACAGTGAGGTTATACACAAACGACTCTGGTCCCAGGGCATATACTCCTGGTCCCATTCGAACCAGGCCAGACGGGAATTATTTGGATTCACCACGGGAGCGGCATAAAAATCGGAACCGGATATCAGCACAATAGGGACGGCTTCGGATTGCTCTGGATTAACCGCGACTATAGCGTTTTTATGAGATTCTTCTTCAACGGCTTGCTCGACCACCGCTATAACCTGTTGGCTGTTCGGTAAAAATACCAGGTCCGCAAATCCCAGTATAGATTGATCCCGTCCGGTAACAGGACTTGGGACTGAACCAATCGATAATTCCTGACGATAAAGACAACCGTCTGCGAAATTATTAAAAACAATGTAGTTATGACAATGACAAAAACATTGCCCGCCATATTCATGCACCCCGCTGCGAATATTAAATTCTGCCGGCGTCAGGCAAGTCACTTGGTCGCCTTTCAAAGTCATCAGACCTGTTCGACCCTGTTGTTCGGGCAATGATTGAATCCAGAATAACTTTCCCTGGTGACGAAACGGGTATTGAGGTGTTGATGGTTGGTTAAAAATTGATTCTATTGACAACGGACTTTCCCACAATCCATATGGACGAATAACAGAATGCTCCAGGTTCTCCATGTCACTGGATCCTGATCAAACGGCTATTTTCCGCAGATATGTCGCGTCCAGCAAAAAAACCCTGGGGTGCTTCAAGGGCATATTGAAATGGCTCGTTGGGTCCATATATCGGTGTATTACCATCACTATAAGTTTGCATTAGAAATGTTTCGAGCAACCTTCCCCCATTGCTAAAAAAAGCGATATCAAGTGGGGCATGAACGTTGTGCATATGGAATCGACTACTAATTTCAACTGGATAACGAAACAGAATCCAGGTGTTTTCGATGACCGATGGGCAAATATGTTGAAAACCACTCGCACGTTCAAAGTTACTGTCCGCCACCAAGGTTTTGATTACGACTTCTTCTCCTCCATCGTTGACGATGGTCACCTGGGCAATTTGCATCGATGCCAGGCCGTCAGTCGTTAACTTACAGGAGGTTTGGGCCAAACTAAATTGGCTAAGTCCAAGGCAAATTATTAGGGTCAAAATGGTTAAGTTAATCTTCATAGCACAAAAATAACGGAACAAGTGACGAATTACCATGTTTATCAGATTTTTTTATTGCTGATATCGCGTTATTATTATTTAACAATAAACCAACCCTGAAACAGAAAATGCCAATGGACATATTCCCCACAAGATATCGGGTACCTTTTGATGGATCATTTCGCGTCAGCGACGCCAAAACCTCTCCCGGGGACAATACTGATAGCGAAAAAAAACTTAAAAAAAAGCTTTTCAAAGCAAACCAAAAACTCTACGACCTTCAGCGAGTGTTGTACGCACATAATCGCTACTCCTTGCTTCTGGTTTTCCAGGCCATGGATGCTGCCGGCAAGGACAGCACGATTCGCACGGTAATGCGAGGGGTAAATCCCGCGGGATGTCAGGTTTTCAGTTTCAAACAACCCTCCAATGAAGAACTCGAGCACGACTTCTTGTGGCGTAGTGCCCGACGATTACCAGAGAAAGGACGTATTGGAATTTTTAATCGAAGTTACTACGAAGAGGTCCTGGTAGTGCGAGTTCATCCTGAGTATCTCGCAAATCAGAATATTGTTGGGGAAGTAAATACGGATCAGTTCTGGATCAATCGATTTGATTCAATCAGGAACCATGAGCAACATCTTGCCGATAACGGGACAATAGTGATCAAGTTCTGGCTAAATGTTTCCAGGGAGGAGCAAAAAAAGCGTTTCATTGAACGTTTGGATAATCCGCAAAAGAATTGGAAGTTTTCGACCAGCGATGTCGAGGAAAGACAGCACTGGGACAAATACATGGATTGCTATGAGTCGCTGTTAAACCAGACATCGAAACCCCATGCGCCATGGTATGCAATTCCAGCGGATGATAAACCTTATACGCGGCTACAGGTGGCGAATACAATTATAAAGACCCTAAAATCATTGGACATCGATTATCCGGAAGCCGCCCAGAAAAATATTTCCCGATTCGATGAACTCCGTCATCAGCTGGAATCAGAGTAACCTTCCTAACTTGTCCGAAACTCGCAATGTATTACTTTATTATCTGACACCTTCAAGAACAACAATGGCGAGATATCAAATGTTTTTGGAATAAAAAGCAACCGCTTTATTGGCATCGGTTACGCTGAGATAGGGAACATATTATTGTATTTTCTCTTTAGTTAATTTGTGAAAATCTCGACCCGACCTGACGACTTCAGGAGCTTAAATTCGGTCAGGTCTGACAGTCAGCTATTTGCCCAGTAGAGCCAGTCAGCAATTCTTGATCTTGATGGAAATTTCCTTTAAGCGGCCATCCGTTTTCCCACAATTAGTTAAAAAGGTGAAAACTTTGTTAATAAATTGTTCACCCTACAGCGATCGTTCGATGCTGCGCACTGTATAGCTGGGTTCGGCCAAAGCGGAATTCCATATCGCATTCTTGAGGGTCAGCTTTATCAATAAATTCCTTGTTTTCTAGGGTGTGCTAATGTAAAAAGGTTTTTTTCTTTATTGGAATCAAACTATGGTCACTGCCAATTCAACGAAGCTGTTGGCTCTTCTGATTTTGTGTCACGTAGGTTTATCTGGTTGTAGTGGCGGCACATCACAAGGGGATTCGACGGATTCGGGTAATGTAGAGCTCTATATTGAAGGTTTGAATTGCACAGCCCTTGGCGATACGACTGTGTCAATGCGATTCAATGACTTCCAAGGGGAGATCATTGATTACAATCGGACGTTCACTGAGATTCTCATTATAGAGGGCTTTGAAGCTACGCTGGGGCTGGACATGTGTGTCCTAAAGAACTCCGACCCATTTACGAACAACATTCGACCGTGGAGTTTCACTGCGACATTCGAGCCCTTTAATGGTGAGCCGGTCGTCATTCAAGGTGAATCCCCCGAGGACGAAAGTACTTGCATTCTGATTGCTAACGTAAACGATGGCACAATCGAAGAGCGGATAGAAACCTGTTTTTAGCCCCATCAAATTCTTTGTGTGTCGAAACACCAAAGGTCATTAATGTTACGCAGCGACCGTTGCAGTTTTCACCAAGGGAAGATCAGGAATGGATTGTTGTTCACCACTAGTTCCAAGTGTTTTTTATGTTTGTTCCTACCGCCCACTGCGTTTTAGATGAGGCGAAAACTATCCTGACACAGGGGATACTCTGATACGGGTGAACACTATACTATTAAAGTGTTCACTTATTTAGACCGAATAGAATCCTATTTTTCGAATGACTGTTTTCCTGTGATTCTTATCGCTGCCAAAATTCAGTGACTGGCCGTTCAGAGTATGTTTGCGACCGATTGAAAAGTAAAGTGCCATGTCGATTACCTTTGATAAATATTTTGCACTGAAAAATACGCTCAACGGTCGCTTCCTTGCCCCAAAGAGCCAGTCGGTAAATATTATAGGCAGATATTTCTAGATTCTATTCCAGTCTCGAGATTAGAGAAAGCGGACGTTTGAATATAGAAATAACCGAATCGAAAACAAAACGTTAGCGATTTTTAGAGTGCGGTTCGATTTCACAAATTGTCAATCTCTCCATATTTCAATTCTGTCTCCCGAACAACTTTTTATAGTAACACTATCTAAAAATGTACCCGAATTGTAATCGTTGTCATAAGTTCCATAGACTTCTCTAATGTCGATATCTTTACTATCTACCCATTCTCTTACGATGGTCACAGATTCTTCGCAGTAAATAATCTCCTTGGAATGATTTACCGCTCTCAGCAGGTTTCCCCTCTTATCTAGCATAAAGTACGCAAACTGAGAGAACCCTGTATTAGACACACCTAGAAAATAGTTTCCATTATCAAAGGTAACAATTCTATCAAAGGTTAAATTTTTGAATATTGCTTCTTCGACTCCATTTATTTCAAAGTATAGTTTGTGTTTGGGTTTGGAGTTTTCATCCATTGTATCAATCACCCGGGTAATTTTTATTTCCTCAAAATAGAAAACCTCGGTTTTTATTTCCTTTTCAAATTTCCAGGTATCTGAAACACAGAAATTTGGCCATAAAAAAACCACGAGAATTATATTCCTTGCTTTCATTGGCAATAAGCGTTCGTATTACTGCTAGCAAATGTTGCCGCACCAGCAGTTTCGTGGCTGGGCGTTTTTGCTACCCAATTCGGGTTTTGTATCTACTATTCCGAAAAAATACATGCTACTGAGCACCCTATTAAGAGCGCGTTTCATTTCATAGCCCCGTTCGTTGATGAAGTTTTAGGATATCTACAATCTGAAAGATCATATGCATTTCCTCGAGAGTAGTCTTGATGTCGGCGATAAAATTAGCAGGTTGGAAGATAGACGATGCTTCAAAATAGTTTTCTGACGAAGGAACCATAAGTAAGAGCTTGTCATTGTAGAAGCTGCATTCTAAGCCGAGATCTCCAAATGAAACCGACAATTCCAATAGACGCTGCATAAAGCTTGTAGTCACCAAGTAGCGTGCTTCCACTTGGTCTGAAGAATAAACTTCAAATTTCTTCTCGAACACCGAATCTTCCAGCGAAACTTTCTTCAATTTGGTTGTTTTGTCAGTCACCCAATTTGAAATCATCCCTGCATCTCGTTTCACGATAGTTTTACCGGAAAAATTCTTGTTCATACTAAGAAGAATGATTACCCCCTTAAAACGTACTTTTTCGCGCCCGTCTCTCTTCTTCCCCGACCTCCAAGAGAGCTTCGCTTCGACCAGTTCCAACACAACATCTTTATACGAACCCTTAACATAATCTTCTGTATGTTGGCTATTATAGTCGGGGATAATATCGGATTGTATGAGGTGTCCGATATACAGATTTCCCTCTTTTTCGCTATATTGGAAATCTTCACCGAAGAAGCTAAAAATATTAGGAAATATTTTTTCCTTAATCGCAGACTTGTACCCTGTAGCCGGTGCAGCGCACCAAATACCCAACCCAAGTACAGTTATAAATGCCAAAATATACAAAAATTTATTGTTGAGAATCTCAGCATTCGCGATAGCGATTACTGCGGGGATTAGCACAATAAGAATCGGTATAGTAATCAGTGTCCGTCTGCGTATTGCTTTTAGAGCTGCTACCCGCTTTTTTTCGAAGCTCTGTATATGAGGACGAATATATCGTTCGTAGTGGGGTGCAAAGGATTTTTCCGCGCCTTGCGGATCATCAAACGATACTTCTACCTCTATCGAGTCGAGATTCTGACCCGCCAGGAGCATGATGAAGTCGCCCAAACTTGCGCTACTAACAGAGTTTCCAGGGCGTCCTAATTCCACATGTTCGTTGGGGTTTTTATCTGCCATTGGACTCTATTTCAAATAACTCTCCGCATCCACCGGGGCTTTCGACGCGTCATCCGTTTCGTATAAAGGCATTTCTGACACACCCGCCCAGCCAGCTATGACATTCCCTGGGAAAATTTGCACAGCGTTATTTAGCGAAGTAACCGCTGAGTTGAAAAACCGCCTTGCTGCTGCAATCTGCGCTTCAACCTCGTTGTAAGTTTGCATGGCCTGTATCATGGTTTGATCAGATTTAAGGTCTGGGTAGTCTTCCACCGCAATCATCAACTGCCCCATTTTACCAGTAAGCTGCTCGGCCGTATTCAGATGCTGCTGGACCGCTTCTCGGTCATCTTTATCGTAGTCTTTTTCTGTCCCGGCGCGTAATTGTGTAATCTCTGTTAGGAGAGATTTTTCATGCTCCAAAAATCTTTTAGCAATCTTGAGAATATTAGGGATTAAGTTCGAACGCTTCTTAAGTTGAACATCGATTCCAGAGAGCGCCTCCTTTGCCTTATTACGTTTAGCAATAATACTGGCATACCAGAAATAAAGTATGACAATCAGAATGGTAATCACAGCTAGTGCAATATATTCCATCGCAAATCCTCTTAAGATGATTAGTCCGAATGGCCGCTAACAAGAGCGTTAGATGTGAATTCGCTAACGATCATTACAGGTTGTCATAGTCGGCGACCGCCAGCAAAGAGTATACAAGAGGCATAGAGCAGACGAAACACTTCGAGTGATCTTGTGGGTCAGCTTCAACCCACCCTCTATGACTCAAAGTTGCCCATTTCTGCCAGTCACCGACAACTAAGATATTTTGTAGATACCTGATAGAAGTCATTCACCCCCCCCAAAAATTGAATCCAGAATAAATATACTTAAGAGTCGAAACTTATTCAGAATCGGGTTGGCAGTGAACCGAATTCCAAAGTGTACCTCTTGGAGGATGCCTTGTAAGGGTCAAGCCTTGACTGTGTTGGAAATTTTGGAAAACTCTACCTAGAAGAGTGCAAAAAAGGCGCTGAACATCCAGCGCGCTGATAAAACTTCTTCTCGAGAAAACTAACTCTTCTTTTGAATCGAACAAACTAGGCTAATCAATAAAAATACTAATTTTGAGTAGTTGTATAGCGAATCAGGGTGCCACCATTTGGAACAAGACAAAGAATATGGGCGATGCCATCCTCGCTAGCTGTAACCATACCGACACCGGTCGTCGAGCCCGAATTATCGATATCACCGCCTATAGCGTCGCCACTAAAAATTCCAATATTTCTTGCAAAATTGTAAGTGAGGGCTACATCATCCGATGTTGGATTCGGTGGTCCGCTAGTATCGGCCTCGCCAAATCGGAATATGCATGGAGGACCAGCGGTAGACCCATCGGTAGAATTTGTATAGCCAGGAGGCGAATAGATTTCGACTTCAAAACGAATTGAAGGTGTACCACTCCAATCGTCCTGGTTTAGTGTAACCGGACAGATTACAAAGAGGTCTGTAGTAAAATTATTTGTTATTCCGTCTTTATTCCAAGTAAAGAGCTGGCCCTGGGCCAAATTGGCGGTCATACAACTAGTGCCGTGGTGCTGATATTCACCGGCATAAGTTAAATTACTCATCGTTACAGTGGTCAAGAGACAAACTCCTGCTGCAGTCATCTTTACTACGCTTTGTAAAAACTTCATTGTGAACCTTCTTTGGGTGGTTGATTAACTTGCTAATAATTAATATACGAACATTTCAAATAAGTCTTTCAATGCTGAGAGTTTTTCAGATTGATTAAACTTAGCAGGCTTCAAAATTATCATCTTTGAATTACCTGGCAAATACTAACAACAGAATAGTAAATTCTCGCGCTCTACAAACTTAATTCGTAGCGGGCGCTATATATAATACTGCCCTGAATGTCCGCTTTGCTGGTCAATTTACTATTTTACAAACTTCATAACTGACAGCAAAGAGTATACAAGGAGCATAGAGTGGACGGAACCCCAAACTAAATCGGGCATCAGAATCGAGGACCAGCTATGCCCCAAAGTTGCCCTGTACAGCCATTCGACCCTAGTTATTCAATCGATAGTGCTCAAGAATTTACAAAACCTCTCGCTTGAAAAAGCGGACACTCATAACATCGAAATCAGCACCAGAATTCGAGAGTAACTAGCATTTCATGCGGATGAAATATTCTTACTGGTTACATCTAAAATCCGAAAATAGCATTGTATATTCCGAGCAACAAGCCCACCCATAGAAAGAAATACCAAACAGAGCCCACTCTAATTAGTCGGTGTAAAAATTCACTAGTTTCGTTTTCTTTGAAGTGAAGGTAGAAAAGCATTATTGCAGGACCGATAGCGATTGCCAGGTCATCAACAACCGAGAGTATGTCTATCACAACGTATTTCGTTTCATTTGCCTTCCAACAGCTAGTTAGCCGACGTGAATTCTGTATTACCCAATCTGAGTGACAGCTAACAAGATGGGTGAGACAAGCAAGCGCACAATTTAGGTCTGTAGTTTAAGTTCTATGACTGACTCAAACGAGTATACAAGAGGCATAGAGCAGACGAAACACTTCGAGTGATCTTGTGGGTCAGCTTCAACTCACCCTCTATGACTCAAAGTTGCCCTTGTACTAAACCGCTCGCGCGGTAACCCAGTAGGAAGTTAGTCAATAGCTTCACGCTCCTCCCATTAGCCAGCAGGGCCTGTCCTGTGTTTAAGTTGTAGTTCTCACACTCACAACCAAACCACACAGGAATCAGACCCATGACCAAGTCTAACAAAACTAATAGCCCTTTACGCCAGCGTATGCTCGATGACATGGCAATACGCAAGCTGCATCCAGCCACCCAAGCAACCTATCTGCGTGCCGTCATCAGGCTCAATCAATTTCTTAAGCGATCTCCGGCCACCGCAACCGCCGATGAACTCCGTGCCTTTCAACTGCAAATGACCAACGATGGTGTTTCTCCAGGCACAATTAACGCCACCATCACCGGTGTTCGGTTTTTCTTTGAAACCACCATAGATAGCCCTGAGCGTCCCAGGAAGATGCGTCATGTGCACGAACCCCGTAAACTACCAGAGATATTAAGTGTTGAAGAAGTTACCAAGATTATTCAATCGGCTGGCAGCATCAAATACCAAGCTGCACTCAGTGTAGGTTACGGTGCAGGACTCCGTGCCAGTGAGATCACCCATCTCAAAGTCACCGACATCGATAGCGAGAGAATGATTCTACGTGTCGAACAGGGCAAAGGCGGACGGGATCGACATGCCATGCTGTCGCCCGAGTTGCTCACCATTCTACGCACTTGGTATCGCACAGGGCAGGACGAACGCAAGATGTTACCTGGCGGTTGGTTATTCCCTGGACAGAATCCAGTGAACCCTTTGTCTGTGAGGCAACTGCGTCGTGCCTTTATCCGAGCTCGTAATGAGGCAGACATCACCAAGAAGGTGTCTCTGCATGCACTGCGTCATGCTTTCGCCACCCATCTGGTGGAACAACACGAGGATATTCGCGTCATTCAAGTGTTGCTTGGGCATCGTAAGCTTGAGAGCACGGCTCGTTACAGTCAAGTCGCGGCAAACCGATTGCGTGAAGTCAAAGGTCCACTTGAGTATTTGAAGTTGTAATACCGATCTAACTCCACCAAGGTGGTGGTGCGACCTCCTTGGGAGGTGGCGGATATCGTGCGTGACCATGCACCGGCATGGCGGCGCGATCGACGCCTGAACCTACGTCAGCTCAAGGCATTATCTGCCATTGAGCGTTGTCGTTCGTCTGCGCTGGGCGGGCACGTCATACGCTGCGAACAGTGTCATGACGACCAAATTGCCTATAACTCTTGTCGTAATCGACATTGTCCCAAGTGCCAAGGGAGCGCGGCGAAACGTTGGCTTGCCCACCAGCAAGACGCGCTATTACCCGTTGCCTACTACCATGTCGTCTTTACGGTTCCCGCCATCATTGCACGGATCGCTTATCAGAATCCCACCCTCATCTATGATCTGTTATTTGCGGTAACCGCCCAAACATTAACCACCATAGCTGCGGGTCCCCAGCATCTGGGAGCAAAGATCGGGTTTACCGCTGTCTTGCATACCTGGGGCTCTGCCTTGACCCACCACCCCCATTTACATTGTGTGGTACCGGGCGGTGGGCTGACCCCAGAGGCCAAATGGAAACCCTGTCAACCAGGCTTCTTCCTTCCCGTCAAGGTGCTCTCACGCTTGTTCCGTCGACTTTTTTTGGAGAAACTGGTTGCCATACATCCCCAACTCGCCTTCTATGGGGAGATCGCACACCTGTCTGATCGCAATCTATTCCGTTCCTATCTGGCTCCTGCCCATCAAGTCGATTGGGTGGTCTATGCCAAGAAGCCCTTTTCAAGCCCAAAGGCAGTGCTTGAATACCTGTCCCGCTATACCCATCGGGTGGCAATCTCCAATCGTCGACTCATACAGTATGATACCGATACTGTCACATTTAAATGGAAAGATTATCGAGCGAGGGCGTGTTTGCGCTTTAAAACTATGACGCTATCGGCTGATGAGTTCTTAAGACGATTCCTGATCCACATCTTACCGTTAAGATTCCATCGTATCCGTCACTTCGGTTTACTGGCCAATCATCAGCGCAAACAAAACTTATCAACGTTGCGTAAAACCCTCTGCCCCGATGCACCACCGGTAGAGAACAAAAAAGAAACGGACCAACCTGCGAAGAAGTCAAAAAAACCGCGACCCAAATTCGTTTGTCGAACCTGTGGAACGTCCATGATCATACTTCAAACGCTGTTACAGATTTACCCGCCACGCGGACCACCATGAACCAGGTTACTGCAAATAATAAGTTGATCTTTTGCTGGTCCCCAAATACCGGGAAATGGAAGCTTATGGAGAGTCCACAATACAGGGCGTTACCAACGCACAAAACCTTATTCTGCCGTGTCTATAATCGTCCAGACTCACTCTGGGTATCGGCATGATCAGAACTGGTGAATCCAAAGTTATTGAAAATACCCTTAACAAAGCCTGCTCGATCTTTACTTTCCCCATAGCTCATCAATACGACCCCGCGGTTTCCTACTTGGGGGCCTGTTAAACATCTGCGCGATGGTTTAACTGCCAAACAGATAGTGATTCCTAGGCGCAGTTGTCTAACTAACCTTAACCATTTGAGACACTTCTCCAAATTAAAATGTTTGAATTTACTCCGTCATTCCCGCGTAGGCGCATAACTGTCCGGAACGTTTCACAATGGAATTCCGACTTGGCGCCCAAGTGCCTCACTGTAAGGCAAATCTCGTCGTTTTCGATCATTATTCGTCGTCCTATCTCGATCAAACAATGTCGCCTTCAATTCGGTTAACCAAAGATAAAATGCGTGTGTGCTGCCACTCATTTTCTGGTAGCGATGAACTAACAAATAACTGATCAGGCCCACATAAATTTGTATCTTTACTGCATTCTCACTTTCTCCTAGAAACCGCTTAATCTTCAATCCCTGCTTTAGCCATTTGAACAATAATTCTATATCCCAGCGTTGTTTGTATAACGCCGCTATCTCTTCAGCTGACCGGCTCATGTCATTGCTCGCAATGACTAATGGCGTCTCCTTGTCTTCGCGATGCACCACCACTTTCCTCAAAGGGGTTCCGTGGTAATCATTCACACGCTTTCCTCCTGGTCGGCGGTTCTTAAACGTCACAACCTGGTCAGACAATATATGATCCCCACACCCTTCGATGGATCGTTCTGACAATACCGATATACCCGCATTCGACTTGAATCGGGTCACAAAGTAACTGTCACATTGATCTATCTTGTACCACCAGTTGTAATCACAATAACCCTTGTCAAACACATACATAGCCTCACTTTCAAGGGCCATTGTCTGCGCATAGGTAATATCATTTTCGTTTGCCGGGCCCACTTTTATCTGGCAAGGGACCCCCGCATCACGGGCAAATAATAAATGTAATTTCAGTCCGGTAACCCGGCTGCTTTGCTGTGATAGCGCCCACTCATGGCCACGTCCATTCAACACAATCGGCGAGGAATCCAACAGGTGTAACAGCTCTTTCGCCTCCTTCCTCGCTTGGCGATGCACTCTCGACATCAGTACCTTACATAACCCTTCAAATAGCCCCGCATCTCGATGACTATTGGCATCCGACAGGGTGGATCGTTTGACCGAGTTCGTCCCTAAATGGTAGTGGCATTCACTGTGCACATTGTAGGCGGTCGTCAGCTCTCGCAGACTGGTCACGTTGGCCAGTTGGCCAAATAGCAGGGCCACAAGATGAGACCAGCTGTTGAATCCTTTGGCGTGTTTATCGGTACCGAATTTAGCCACTAACTGGGTAAAACTATGACGTGGAATCAGGTTTAATAATTCGTTGAATCGTGTTTTACTATGCATGTTGCAGTGCCTCATTGTGATGAATGTTAACTAGGTTTTAGCGATAAAACCTGGGCACTGCAACCTATTTTTTCTCGATTTTCCTTGCTTTTGAAAACATGTCTAAAATGCCTCAAAACCGCTGTAATCATTGGCAATCTTGACCTGAAGAAGACGCAGAATATTTATTCCGGACAGTTATGCGCCTACGCGGGAATGACAGATAGGAAGTCAGTACAAACGGCCGTAACGTATTCTGCAGCCAGTGTCAGATTATATCGAACCCGAAATTTGGCGGTATCAAATCGGGTATGAACATATACAGTTCATTCGGTGACAGACCACGGGTATAAAACCGTGACCTGCCCCATTTCAACCTTCATGTGGTTCATTAGTCAGCCGCAAAGCAATAGAGGAAACCTGCACCCCCGGTACCCTTTAGATTATCCTGGCTGCAGCCTCGTGAGCCATGCGCCGAGTTCCACGAGACATTGCCACCACCATGACGGTCATGATGACCGACCTGAGCGCTACCCTGGCCGTCGGCGGAGCTGGTCCAATTGCTACAAGTATGGTCTCCCTCTTCCCATGGAAAGTACGCAGTACCATCGTTTTTGGTTCCGGTGAGTATGTCGTGCTCGTTCGGCTTGTCGCCGCGTCCCTTAATCAAGTTGCCATTTTCGTCGAGGGCAGTACGCTTAAAGATATTCGACGAAATGTGCAGATCGTCTAGATCACTGGCAATCAGCTCGCCCCGGACGTTATACCAAGGGCCAATGCCTATTCGGTCTCGCGCGGAAATTCCACGGGTTCTACCATCATCTGACTGCGTACTCAGGTACGCATGCCACGATTTTCCCGTGGAACCCGCTTGTTCTGCCAGTTTTGCGCAATGCGCATCCGCGCCTGCAAGCCCGCCAAGATCGGCGCCATTACCGATACTTTTACTTGTAATAAAAAATCCCATTGGGTGTTCTCCCGCAGCATTGGCAACGCTCATATTCAGAAACAGGGCTGCAGCGGCGAACAACATAGCCGATTTGAATTTCATGGTTATTTATCTCCGTGATAGTGGTTGGGTTTCTTCCCGGCAGCAATCAAATAATATCCGGGATCATACAGACTCTATGCTTCTCCTAGAAACATTGTCAATATCGCATAATTGCATCTATACAGACTCTATGCTTCTCCTAGAAACATTGTCAATATCGCATAATTGCATCTATTTTGTGCAAATCTACGCACCAGGTTATTAGTTGAGACAGAAATGTTGGAAGTTGGGAAAAGTAAAGTCATCAGGCAGTACCTTAACCTAAGCCGACAGTCGACTTGCACTGGGGTTTTGCAATTCACTCGTTATTGATCTCGGTATCCCTCGCCATGTGTTGCAAAAGGTTTCCATTTTGCAACAAATTCCATACACCCGATTATGCGACAAACCGTCGCTATCAACTATCCTACCATTCCCACTGATCATGGTTTTGGCGTGGACAATTGTGTAGCATCATAGCTTGATTTAAATCCTAGCAGTGGGTAAATGACATTGAATAAGGCGATTGATATTGACGCTGCTCGAAGATGGTTTGCCGAAGATATCCGAGAGGCTGCACCCGTAGTTGATAACGAAGCTATAGTAGAGGCATTTGCTGCGATTCCTCGGGAAATCTACTTAGGCGATGGTCCTTGGGGCGTACATTCGCGGCTGAGTGTTGGCGACATCCATCGAAGTAAGTCGAACAGTGCACATCACCTCTATCATGACGTCTTGGTGTCTATTGACCAAGAATCTGGTATTAACAATGGCCTCCCATCGCTATGGGCTCGTGTTTTTGATTCTTTAAACCTGAAATCAGGAGATACTGTCATTCAGGTCGGTGCTGGTGTTGGATATTATACAGCCATACTGGCAGAATTGGTTTCATCGCAAGGCCGAGTAATTGCATTCGAAGTTGAGAGTAAGCTTGCCGAAAGAGCACGAGGAAATCTTGCACACTACTCAAATGTTGATGTCGTATGCGGGGATGCTACGCAAGCAGATAGCATACCGAAGCTAGACGCTCTGGTAGCTTGCGCTGGTGCAACACATGTTCCAACACGTTGGTTGGATAGGCTAAAGAATGGGGGTCAAATGGTCATCCCAATTACAGGTGCGAACCAGTGGGGTTTCTTAATGCATTTGACCAAGAATGGCGGCGATTTACCAATACGGTCGTTGGGACCTTGTGGGTTTTATCATTGCCAAGGCGCACGGGAGGATATGGAGGAAGAAGCAATTAGCAAAGCTTTGAAAAATTCTACTGGCACTGCTCTTAATATCCAAAAATATTGCCTTGGGCGTCCTGCAAATAACTCCATACAAGCTTGGGTCGTCGGCCAAAATTATTGGATATCAAAGAGGTAAAGGTCATTATATGCTGGTACAAATATATGAGTATTGACCGACATAAATCCTATTTTTTTATCACTTCGGTTTTCAAACCATGAGTATGGCCGCCAGGAATACATATAGCTGCCCTTCTCTGCAGCAACAAAACACGGCTAGTAATAATACTAATGTCTTCATGACTTCCTGTAGTTTCACTGTCAAATTTCTAGTGTAAATTTATCTGGAAAATATTTCCACGTGTTGAGGCCGTAAATATGACCAAAACGTGACGATCAGTTCACGGCGCAACGATATAATAGTTACTTTCAGGTGCAACTTTCCGATATGTCTCCGATTTCCAAAAACTCCATCCCAGGGGTGGTGATTGCAATTGGTGCAGGATTGGTAGTCGCCTTTCACATGGGGAAAATTCCCGGCGCTCTACCTCATCTAACCGAGTATTTTGGATTGTCACTGTTGCAATCCGGGCTGATTGTGTCCAGTTTCAGTTTACTGGCCGCAATGTTGGGAATGCCACTGGGAGTAGTGTCGCTTAGGTTGGGTTTCCTGAAGGCTGGCTTCGCTGGCCTTTTGCTAGTTGCAGCAGGCGCTACATTGGGGGCAATCAGTAATACTTTTACCCATCTATTGATTTCCCGAATAATCGAAGGCCTGGGCTTCGTCTTGGTGGTAGTAACAATGCCGGGATTAATTAACCATATCTGTCCGCTACAACACCGCCCCGTAGCGATGGGCGTTTGGGGCGCATTTATTCCCGCTGCGATGACAATTATGCTGGTTGTTTCTCCCTGGGTAATGGCCCAGACCCAATGGCAGGGCTTGTGGTGGATGGTTGCGATATTGTCGCTGGTATGGGCACTGGGATTCCTCTGGCGATTCAGCGGGATTGGTTTAGCGCAATCTGTTTCGACTTCTCCAAGGATTGGAATCCAGTCAATTCTGCATAGCGGCGCTCTCTGGGTAATTGGAGTTTTTGTCTGCTATTCAGCATTGTTTGCTGCGGTAACCGCGTTTTTACCAACCTACTGGACTGCACACCATCCAATAACGTTACAAACTGCATCGTTTATGGCCGCTATCGCAATAGCCGGAAATATTGTCGGGAACATCCTGGCAGGATATCTTGTTGGACAGGGATACACATTGCGTCAACTAATTGTCCTGGGTCTGAGTTGCGGCGGAATCTGCGCCGGCCTGGTTTTTAGTGGATGGTTACCGCTACCTGTTCAATTACTCGGGGTTATCGGATTTACTTTTTTTTCAGGCATGGTCCCTGGCGCCGTTTTCGCGAGTGTTTCGGTTATCGTGATAAATCCAGGTTATATACCGCTATTGGTGGGCATGATATTCCAGGGAGCGGGCCTGGGTCAGGTACTCGGTCCGCTTGGCCTTTCTGCAATTGTCGATACTTTAGGGAGTTGGAAGTGGGTCAGTGGTTTCATTCTTTCATTGACCGCTGTTGGGATATTTTTCGGTTTGAAATTTCGAATTTCGCCTAATCGTTAACCCGTATTCAATCCGAGTAAAGCCCAGAAAGATTACGAAAATATTTTTATTGCAGGAATAATTTTCCCGGCATTGGCAGAGTTATATCCATCAAGCTCCGCGACAGCTTGATGCCATGCCGGGCCCGACAAGACTGTTTGAAGACTCCTTGCCTCAACTGAGTTTATTTGCGCCTGGGGTACCGCGTAGTAATAGGATTCAACCGCAAGTTGGACAAAATCCAGGCCGAATTGAACAGCTGAAGCCTGCGTACCGATTGCAACATCGGCTGCACCAGTGGCGACCTGGGCACTAACCGCGGAATGGGTTACTTCGGAGGAATTGTAACCCGTAATATCCACACCACTAATTCCTTCCCGGGCCAGGAGCGCATCGAACAACAGGCGAGTTCCTGAGTCAGTCTGGCGATTAACTATCCTGATATTATCTCTTGCCAGATCCCGTACAGAACGAATTTTCTTGGGATTTCCTCTCGCTAGGATAAGTCCCTGGTTTCTCTTAACCGAATAAATTAATTGAATATTTTCAGGGTCAATATGCTGCCGATATTCATTGACAAAATCTTCACTCAATTTCCCGTCAGCGAGATGAAATCCCGCTACCGTGCATTTTCCTGCCTGCAACATTTTCAGGCTCGTACTACTTCCCATGTTGCTTATTCTTAACTCCCGCCCGCTTTCAGTTCTAAATAAATGTTGTAGAATATTATGGCTAAGACAATGACTGGCGTACATCGCCAACGGTTGATAGCTAGACTGAATCGCCAGCTCACCAAGTTCGGTATTTATTTTTCTGGTTGTTGCATCCAAAACCTCACTAACCTGATCGCCGGCGAAGCTTTCGGCCCATATGAGTTTAGCTGCCAGGGGCGAAAGGCTTGCACCTTTCCCCCGACGCGAAACTAGTAACTCTGTATCGAGTTCACCTGACCAATGGTTAATTAAGTTCCACGCGGTTCTGTAACTGACCCCGGTGTTAATCGCTGCTGAACTTAAACTGCCTTCAGAATCAATTTCATTGAGCAATCGAAGCAATAAAGGCGGGACTGTTTCAGTTGAGCGGCTTCCGAGTTCCCAGGCCAATCCCAATTTTATTTTCATTGACCTGGAATATCAAAAAAATTACTTACGGGCATTCGCGAAAAATGCTTGCTGTCCATTGAGATTATATTTATTGATTGTCTGTTGTCCGCTGTCCGATATCAGCCAGTCAATAAATATTTGACCATCCTTAGCTTTGATATGGGGATACAGATCGGGGTTAACCAGTGTTATCCCGTATTGATTATGCAATTTGGGATCATTTTCGACCAGAAGATCGAGAGCTGACTTATTGGCAAACTTTAGCCAGGTAGCGCGGTCCGATAACGAATAGGCGCCCATATCGTTGGCAACATTCAAGGTTGCCCCCATTCCGGAGCCGGTTTCGATATACCACTTTCCACTGGACGCCATAACGTCTATCCCCGCTTCATGCCACAAAGATTGCTCTTTCTTGTGGGTTCCGCTATCGTCTCCGCGGGATGCGAAAGGACTATTACTATCGGCAATTTTTGACAACGCTAAATTGATATTCTGCAATTTAGCAATGCCAGCCGGATCCTCGATCGGACCAACTATGATGAAATCGTTATACATGATGTCATATCTTTTTACGCCATACCCCTGCTCAACAAACTCTTCTTCAGACACCTTGTGGTGCACCAGGAGCAAATCAGCATCGCCCCTTCTTGCCAGATTAATTGCCTGACCGGTGCCCACGGCTACTACCCGAACCTCGATACCGGAAAAATCAAAAAAATTCGGCAATAACTCTTCATACAACCCAGAGTTTTCAGTAGAAGTCGTCGATGCAATTGTAATAAATCGCTGTTGCGAAACTACACTGCCCACTAGTGTTAAATTGACTATCAAAGCCAGAGTCAATCCAGGTAATTTAATGAGCCTATACATATTCGTATTTCAATTTTTTGTTACCATAAAAGTTCGCCTTTGACGAAGGCGCGAGCTTCCCGGGTTTCAGGTTGAGTAAAAAACTCCGCCGCCACGCCGAGTTCGAGAACCCGGCCGTGGTGTAGAAAAATAATCTGATCGGCAAGTCTTCGGGCCTGGCCAAGATCATGGGTGACCATGATTATTCGAGTTCCTGACTCGCGGAAAGACGCAATCATATTTTCTATATACAGAGTAGCGGAGGGATCCAGATGCGCAGTTGGCTCGTCCAAAAACAAGATTCGAGGCTGAATCGCCCAGCACCGCGCCAGGGCGAGTCTTTGCTGTTCACCACCCGACAGGTTCCTCGCGGAACGATCAGCCAATCCCTCCAGGCCTGATAGGCTTAGTGCTGCCTCGATTCTCTGCATTCTTAAACTTGGCTTTATGCCGCAAACAGTAACCGCATATTCAATGTTTTGACTGACGCTTCGGCGCATTACAATGGGCTGCTGAAATACCATTGCCTGAGCCGAAGGTAATAATGCTTGCGCTTTTGATCGCCAGATAACTTCACCCCGGGACGGGCTCAATAACCCATGGCAAATTCTCAGTAACAGTGTTTTGCCAGCCCCGTTAGGACCAAGAATAATACTGGATTGAACCTCATCAAACGCCAAATTTATATTGTCCAGTAGAGTTTTGTTCTCGATGTCAAAACCAATCTCCCTCAGTTCAAAAGATGAACAGGTCCCCGGACAGAACGGAATTTGGTTTATCGAAGTCTGGGGCATACTCATCTTAAATCCGACTCTCCAGTCGTTGAACCAATATCGCCAGACCGTTAATGATAATGACAATTCCAATCAGGATTATTCCTAAACCCAGAGCCAGGGATATATCTCCTTTCCTGGTTTCCAGAACAATTGTTGTGGTCATTACTCGGGTGACGTGATTTATATTTCCACCGACGATCATCACCGCACCCACTTCGGCACTGGCTCTGCCAAAACCGGCAAGGACGGTGGTCAACAAGCTAAAGCGACCCTCCCACAACAAGGTTGCAATACTCCTTACCCTACCCAGACGAAAAGATTCGAACTGCTGAGCATAATACTGGTGCAAATCTTCAAGGGTCTGACGGGTTAATGCAGCAATAATTGGCAGCACCAACAAGGTCTGAGCAATAATCATGGCCTTGGGCGTAAACAACAATCCAAGTTCTCCAAGTGGTCCGGCCCGGGACAGCAGCAAGTAAACCAGTAATCCCACAACCACAGGTGGCAAACCCATAAAGCTATTCATTAGTGCAACGATGGCACTTCTACCTTTAAATCGACTAATCGCGACCAGGGCGCCCAATGGTAAACCCACCATTGCCGCCAATATCACTGCAGACAGACTAACTCTCAACGAGAGTAATACAATTTCTACCAGACCAGGATCAGCTTTTAGGACCAGGGAAAATGCATTTTCCAGAGCTAGGATAAGTGGATTCATTTATGTATTATATTGCATAATATGATGTTTATTGCGGTAAAATAGGGCATTTCCTCTTATATTTATATATGCATTATTTTACATATATGGTAATTTCAATACTAAATGGAATTTCGTGGAAAAATATCCGCGTTGTTGCCAACGTGTCAGGCGTGTGCGAGACACAGTCTGAACCAAAATTTGAGCCTTATAAAATTCTGTTTAGCGATTAACAGTTTTTCTTTTCAATACTGTTCGTTACTGTTCGTTACTGTTCGTTACTGTTCGTTACTGTTCGTTACTGTTCGTTAAAATTGTTAAGAATTTGTATTGAGTAAATGTTGTCCAGGCCGCACAATCGCGCCTCCTCCAATTCAGCGCCATTGTAATTTTTGAAAGGAAGCACGATGCCACGATATTTTAGTTTCTCGCTAACCAAATTATTCCCTTTCCTTCGATGGGGACGGAACATGGATCGGGAGACACTTAGAGCTGATTTGTTGGCGGGCCTTACCGGTGCCGCGATCGTATTACCCCAGGGCGTCGCATTCGCAGCCATCGCGGGAATGCCACCCGAATACGGACTATATGCCAGTATGGTACCGGCGATCATTGCGGCCCTGTTCGGTTCTTCATGGCATCTGGTTTCGGGGCCAACTACCGCAGCGTCGATCGTGATGTTTTCTTCACTGAGTGCAATGGCCGTTCCTGGCTCAGCAGAATATATCTCCCTCGCAATTACCCTTGCATTTATGGTTGGAATTATCCAACTTGTGATGGGCTTTGCCAAACTGGGAACCCTGGTCAATTTTATCTCCCATTCGGTCATCGTAGGATTCACCGCTGGCGCGGCCTGTTTGATCGCAGCAAAACAGGCCAAGGCATTCTGGGGACTTGAGATTCCGCAAAGTGATCATCTGCTGGAAACCGTCGGCTATTTATGGAATCACTGGGGCGCGTTCCATCCTATGGTAACGTTAGTGGCGGCAACTACATTGATCACAGGAATTTTCACCCGCAAATTTTTTCCAAGATTCCCTGGAATGATCGCAGCATTAATTGTCGGTGGCGTCATAGCGGCAATTCTGAATATGTTCTTTGGTGCCGAAACCACCGGTATCCGAATGGTCGGTGCTTTACCAAAAAGCCTGCCACCACTATCAGCTCCAGTTTTCTCAATGGATGTTATCAGGCAGCTGGTTCCGGTTTCATTGGCAATGACTTTGTTTGCCTTGACCGAGGCGGTATCCATAGCTCGATCGATCGCGGTTCGTTCAGGGCAATCCTTAGAACCAAACCAGGAATTTATTGGACAGGGATTATCCAATATTTTCGGCAGTTTTTTCTCGGCCTACGTTGCTACTGGCTCTTTCAATCGAAGTGGAGCCAATTTTGATGCCGGGGCAAAGACGCCCCTGGCGGCGATTACTGCGGGCTTGCTATTGCTGATGTTAATCGTTTATGTCGCACCAATAACCGCTTACCTACCTACCGCATCTGTGGCTGGATTACTGTTCCTGGTTGCCTGGCGACTGATTGACTTCGAGCAGATTCGGAAGATCGCCCGGGCCGAAGAAAAAGAAGCACTAGTAATGGTAGTTACATTTATTGCCACCCTGTTCCTTCACCTGGAAGACGCTATTTTGCTCGGCGTGGTTATTTCCCTGATGTTTTTCCTGCGAAAAACCTCCAAACCCAAACTACTCGGAAGGGTGCCCGATCCCGAATCCAAACACCGAAAGTTTACCTCGAGTTATGGTATGGATGAATGTCCGCAACTGAAAATACTGCGGTTGGACGACTCCCTGTATTTTGGATCGGTAACCTATGTTGGCGAATTGCTTAGACTCTATCGCGAAAAATACCCAGACCAAAAGCACCTTTTACTACTAACAAAAGGAATCAATCAGGTCGACGTCGCCGGAGCGGAATTATTGATAAAGGAAGCGCTGGAGCGGCGCAAGATGGGGGGTGAGCTATACATGTATCGGCTAAAAGACAGCGCTACCAAAGTTCTCGACCGAGGTGGATATATGAATATTTTGGACCAGGGTACAATTTATGATTCAAAAGAAGACGCGATACTTGGAATATTCAATCGGCTGAACAAAGACATCTGCAAGAACTGCGATAAACGCATTTTTCAAGAATGTAAGACCATCGTAAGTTAACCACCGGAAGCTACTACTAAAATGGCCATACCCATACGATCATGGGAATAGAGACCACAATAACAATAATTTCAAGCGGCAACCCCATGCGCCAATAATCGCCGAATCGATAACCACCCGGCCCCATGATCAGGGTATTATTTTTGTGGCCAATAGGCGTCAGAAATGCGCAGGAAGCGGCCACCGCAACCGCCATAAGAAAGGGATCAGGATTCACCCCCAAGCGGTTAGCGATATCGATGGCAATGGGTGCAGCAATTACTGTTGTAGCAGTATTGTTCAACACATCTGATAGTGTCATCGTTACCAGCATCAACAATGTGAGGACGATTACCGGTCCATACCCCTCAGCAACATTAACTATTTCCTGGGCGATCAAAGCGGTACCACCAGATGCTTCTAGCGCCGAACCAATTGGTATCATCGAACCCAGCAAGACGATTACCGGCCATTCGATGGAGCTGTATATTTCCCGGAGCGGAACAATATTGAATCCCACCATGGTTATGCATACCAGAGCCAGGGCTTCAGGTAGATGAATAATTCCGCTAGTTGCGGCGGCAATTGCCAACACAAAACTGCCCACCGCAATCCATGCCTTGTTACGCTGCACGACCTGCAGGTCCCGCTCCTGCAGCGGAAGTCCGCCGAGCCACAGTCCAACATCACTAAGCCGTTCGGTTGGTCCCAATAGCAGTAGAACATCTCCGGCGCGAATAGTGAGCTTGCGAACTCGTTCCTGAAAGGCCTTCCCCTGGCGAGATACGCCTAACAGGGTTACGCCGTATCGATATAATAATTTAACCCCGAGCGCAGTTCTTCCTTCGATGCGGGCGTTTTCCGGGATTACTACTTCGATCAGCGATAAGTCTTCTCCAATCAGGTTTCCGTGTTTTTCTGATCCAACGTACTCCAACTTCAAGGCACCTACAAATGCGTCGATGGCATCGGCATTGGCTTCGATGACGAGCAAGTCACCTTGCCGGATATGCTCACTGCGAGCACGCCCGGGAATTCTCTTTCCATTTCGCACTAGCCCAATGATAGCCACGTCAACGTCTTCCGCCTGCTGATCCAGATCACGCACCTTGGCATCAATTATCGTGGATTTTTCGCCTACCCTGAGCTCCGCGATATACTCCTGAATCTGAAATAGTTTTTCCGCAGCGCCGGTATTGCTATCCGCTATCGGAATCAGCCTCCACCCAACCAGTGAAATAAAAATTACACCGGCAATGGCAGCAACAATGCCTACCGGAGAAAAATCAAACATCCCGAACGGCTCGCCTATGGCTTGTTCGCGAAAGCTGGCAATTATTATATTTGGTGGAGTACCAATCAGGGTAATGAGCCCTCCCAGAATGGAAGCAAAGGAAAGCGGCATCAAGGTCATCGCAGGGCTGCGCTTGGCTTTTGCTGCTGCCTGCATATCAATTGGCATCAGTAATGCAAGCGCCGCAACGTTATTCATCAGCGCCGACAAGACTGCAGCCACACCGGACATCACGCTGATGTGCATAAACAGGGAACGGCCAGCGTCGATTACATGCTTGGCAATTAATTCGATTGCACCGGAATTGGATAGCCCACGGCTGACTATGAGAACCAGGGCAATAATTACCGTGGCGTGATGACCAAAGCCATCAAATGCATGCTCCTGGGGAACTACGCCGATGACCACAGCAACGGTCAGTGCGCCAAATGCAATTAAGTCATAACGAATTTTGCCCCAGACCAGCAGTCCGAATATCACGCCAAGCAAGCCAAAAAGTGTGATTTGTTCGGTTGTCATATTTTCCTCCTTAGGATTCTTTAGGGCTCCTGAGTGTAATGATCGCGACGCCGATCATGGACAATGATCCACCCAGGATCACCATTTCAGTCAGGTTTTCTTCAAGAAAAATCACTCCACCTGCTACCGCCGCTACGGGTAACAATAACAGAAAAGGCATTACTCGACTTACCGGATATCTCCCTAGCAAACCATACCAGATAGCGTATCCCAACGCAGTCATTACCAGACCCAAATACGCTACTGCCAGCCAGGCATTCAACGACGCGCTGCGGATAGCGTCGATCTGGTCTGACTCGAAGATCCATGAAGCAATGTAAAGCTGTGGCGTTGCCAGCACCGCAACCCAGGTTATAACGGTAAAGCCACCAATGTCGCCCAACCGCTTTAACATAACTTGACCCACTGCCCAGGTAAATGCGCCGGCAACAACCAATGCCAGGGAAACCAGGCTGTCACTCAAAGTTGGCTCTCCGGCAATCAGGATGGTTCCGGAAAAAGCGATCAGCATGCCGACTATTTGCCACACATTTATCCGGTCTCCAAAAACCAGGTATCCGAGTAATACACCAAATGGCACCTCAAGTTGGACCACCAGGGCACCGGTGGATGCATCAATTCCCTGCAGCCCGGTGAAAGTTAAACTGTATTGCACCGCTGCACTCACCAACGCCACCCAAAACAAGTCTTTCAGAATACCTTTAGGCGCGGGGAAGAATGCAATCAAACAGACGGCGGTCAAGGTAAATCGAAGCGCCATCAACAAGATCGGTGGGAAATGGTCCATCGCGCCTTTGGCAACGACAAAGCCCATTCCCCAGATAATCGGCACCGATAACGCTAACAGAACATCGGCGGGCTTCATTAAGGGAATCTCTGAACAAGTCTGGGCGAGACAGATTGAGATGAAAAATGATTGAGATCAAGGCACGAAACGCACGTAATAGCAGTGGTTGGTCGCCACGCGATATTGCGAAGTTTTGTAACGCTTCCGTTCCTGCTATCGCTCATTACCCACGTCCTGCGGGCAACGCAGATATCGATTATTTTTCGCTCAAGCTGTCCGGTCATGACTTGTTCAGAGGTTCCTAAGGTTGAAACCGCCTAATTCAGTCGTAACTAACCGCTAAAATTTCATAGGTCCTTTTTCCACCAGGGGCATTCACTTCAACCTCGTCTCCTTCAAACTTGCCGAGCAGGGCGGTTCCAATTGGCGAGCTGATTGAAATTTTTCCTTGCTCAAGGTCGGCTTCGAGATTGCCGACTACCTGATACTTTACTTCGATATCCTGTGCGATGTCATACAAGTCAACCAAGGCACCAAAGACAACTTTGCCTTCCACCGCAATGGCTCGGGGATTAATAATCTCTGCTATAGAGAGGCTGCCTTCCAATTCTGCTATTCTTCCTTCAATGAACCCCTGCTGTTCCTTGGCCGCATCATATTCGGCATTTTCTGAAAGATCTCCATGTGCCCGCGCTTCAGCAATCGCCGCAATGACTTTTGGGCGCTGAACGCTTTTCAGATTTTTTAGTTCAGCCCGGAGCTTTTCTGCACCAGCAGTTGTGATTACGACTCTTTGGGTGTTCATGGAGAAATCCTAACATCAATTCCTTTCAGATTTACAGCTGGTGCAGAGACTGCAGTTTATTTATTGATTTATTATCGCCGGCGCGATGCGCCTCAACCGCAGCCTTGGCACCTGCCAGAGTTGTAAAATAAGTCACCTTATGCAGCAACGCTTCTCGCCGAATTGTATAGGAATCAGAAAGACTTTGCTTGCCAGAAGTCGTATTTATAATCAGATCAAATTCATTGTTCTTGATCCAGTCCACGACATGTGGACGGCCTTCCACCACTTTGTTTACCCGGGTAATAGAAATACCGGCGTCAGCGAAAATTCGAGAGGTTCCATCGGTTGCGACGATTTCAAATCCGGCGTCGAAAAAATACCGCGCTACCGGAATTGCCGCGACCTGATCGTCTCTGCGTAAACTGATCAACACTCTGCCTTCCTGGGGAATGCTATAGCCTGCTCCCTGAGTCGCCTTGTTAAAAGCTTCACCGAAAGTCGCGCCAATACCCATGACTTCTCCGGTGCTTTTCATTTCAGGACCCAGCACGGTATCAACCCCGGGAAATTTAATAAATGGAAATACCGCTTCCTTAACCGAATAATAAGATGGTGGTGCCTGATCTTTGATTCCTTGTTGTTCCAGACTAACGCCAACCATGCACCGCGCGGCTATTTTTGCATACGCTCTGGCGGTTGCCTTAGACACAAACGGAACCGTACGGGAGGCTCTTGGATTAACTTCGAGCACATATATTTCATCTCCTTTAACCGCGAATTGCACATTCATCAAGCCGACTACCCCGATCGCCAAGGCCATTTCCCGGGTTTGCCGTTTTAGTTCCTGCTGCAACGAATCGCTCAGGCTGAATGGCGGTAGCGAGCAGGCAGAGTCTCCCGAATGTACACCGGCTTCTTCGATGTGTTCCATGATGCCGCCGATGACAACATCCTTACCATCACAAACCGCATCAACGTCGACTTCGATAGCGTCATTCAAAAATCGGTCTAACAGAACCGGTGAATCAAATGAGACCCTGATCGCGGAGGTCATGTATGCGTGTAAGTCCTCCGAGCTATAAACGATCTCCATTGCTCTCCCCCCTAGCACGTAGGATGGTCGAACCACGATGGGATAGCCGATTTCCTCCGCAAGGGTCAATGCCTGTTCCGCCTCACTGGCGGTACGATTGGGCGGCTGTAACAAATCGAGATCCTGTAGTAACTTCTGAAAAAACTCTCGGTCTTCAGCTCTGTGAATCGACTCTGGAGAAGTCCCGACGATTTTGGTTCCAGCGGCCTCGAGCCCTCTAGCGAGTTTTAACGGGGTCTGTCCCCCATATTGAACAATCACGCCGTCAGGACTTTCAACCCGTACCACCTCGAGAACATCTTCCAGGGTTAACGGTTCGAAATACAGCCGATCCGAGGTATCGTAGTCGGTCGAAACCGTTTCCGGATTACAATTGACCATGATTGTTTCGAAGCCATCTTCACGCAGCGCCATGGCGGCGTGGACACAGCAATAATCAAATTCAATTCCCTGACCAATCCTGTTCGGCCCGCCACCAAGGACCATTATCTTGTTACGTTGAGTAGGCTCAGCTTCACATTCCTGTTCGTAGGTAGAATACAAATACGCCGTAGAGGTGTCGAATTCCGCTGCGCAAGAATCAACCCGCTTATACACCGGATGCAAATTGCAGTCCCCCCTAAAGTCCCGAACCTCTTGCTCGGTAGCCGCTATCAGTTTGGCGATACGTCGATCGGAAAAACCTTTTCGCTTCCAGCCACGCATTGTTTCATAGTCGAGTCCAGTCAGCGTTGTGGAGCAGATCTCAGATTCAGATTTGACTATGTCCTCAAACTCCGCAAGAAACCAAGGGTCAATTTTACATAATTGATGGATTTCCTTCAGGGTCATTCCATGCCGGAATGCTTCCGCCAGGTACCAAATACGCTGAGCCCCGGGAACTCTTAATTTAGCAGATAATAAATCCTGCAATGCCTCGCCACTAACATCAGAACAAATTTCATCAAGTCCATCAGCGCCGATTTCTAATCCTCGAAGCGCCTTTTGAAAAGATTCCTGGAACGACCTACCGATGGCCATCACTTCGCCAACGGATTTCATTTGGGTGGTTAGGGTCGCGTCGGCTTTGGGAAATTTTTCAAAGTCAAAGCGTGGAATTTTGGTTACTACATAGTCGATGGTAGGTTCAAATGACGCTGGTGTCGCGCCACCAGTAATATCGTTACGTAATTCATCCAGGGTGAATCCGACCGCCAGTTTAGCTGCAACTTTCGCAATGGGAAATCCAGTGGCCTTGGATGCAAGAGCGGAAGACCGGGACACCCGAGGATTCATTTCGATGATGATCATGCGGCCATTAGTCGGGTCAATCGCAAACTGGACATTCGACCCTCCGGTATCGACCCCGATCTCTCGCAGTACCGCGATACTTGCATCGCGCATGATCTGATACTCTTTGTCGGTCAGAGTCTGGGACGGCGCTACCGTAATCGAATCACCGGTATGAACTCCCATTGGATCGAAATTTTCGATTGAACAGATAATAATGCAATTGTCGGCCTTATCTCTCACCACTTCCATTTCGTATTCTTTCCATCCCAGAATGCTTTCTTCAATCAGCAGTTCATTGGTCGGAGACGCGTCGAGTCCGCGAATACAAATTTCGTCGAATTCATCAAGGTTGTAAGCTATTCCACCGCCGGTACCGCCTAGGGTAAACGACGGTCGAATAATCGCCGGGAATCCTACCGATTCGAGAATACTCCTGGCCTGGGTAAGGTCATGGGCAATGTCCCCCCGAACGGTTTCCAGGCCGATTCGTGTCATAGCCTTACGAAACTGATCTCGATCTTCCGCCATATCGATGGCGTCCCGGGTCGCACCGATCATTTCAACGCCATATTTTTCCAATATACCGAGACGGTGCAAATCCAGGGCGCAGTTTAGCCCAGTCTGCCCACCCATAGTTGGTAGTATGGCGTCAGGCCTCTCCGCCTCTATAACTTTCTCCAGGGTACTCCATTGAATCGGCTCTATATAGGTTGCGTCGGCAAAATCCGGATCGGTCATTATTGTCGCCGGATTAGAGTTCACCAGGATAACCCGGTAACCTTCTTCCTTTAGCGCCTTACATGCCTGAACACCGGAGTAATCAAATTCGCAGGCCTGACCAATAATAATCGGGCCTGCACCAATAATAAGCACCGATTTAATATCACCCCGCTTAGTCATCTGAATTACTCCTGGCTTGCTTCATAAGGTCGATAAACCGATCGAAAAGCGGGATGATATCCCGTGGTCCGGGACTCGCTTCCGGGTGACCCTGAAAAGAAAATGCGGGTCGATCCAATCGTTCTACCCCCTGAACTGATCCATCAAATAACGATCGATGGGTAATTTTCAGGTTATCAGGAAGACTGGATTCAGCCACCGTAAAACCGTGATTTTGACTGGTTATCATGACCTGGCCAGATTCAAGATGCTGGACTGGATGATTGGCCCCATGATGGCCAAATTTCATTTTTTCCGTGGTTGCGCCACTCGCCAATGAAAGTAGTTGATGGCCTAAACATATTCCGAATACCGGTTTACCCTGCTCGATAATCTCTCTTATGGCTGCGATAGCGTAGTCGCAAGGTTCGGGGTCACCGGGACCATTGGATAAAAATACACCGTCCGGATTATCCCTAAGAATTTCTGCTGCAGGAGTCTCAGCGGGAACCACGGTAACATCACAACCGAGATCTACCAGTATTCGGAGTATATTTTTCTTGATACCGTAGTCGCAGGCCACAACCCTGAAGTTGGACGCTGCTCCATTAGAATGACCCTTAGTCAAATCCCAAACGCCGTCTCCCCGACCATTGCTCCAATGATAGGTCTGCTTTACCGAGACCACTTTGGCAAGATCAAGACCATTTAGACCGGGAAATTGCCTGGCCTGCGCCAGAGCATCATCAACGTTGATATCTGGACCGGCTACCAGGCAGCCATTTTGCGCACCAGAACTACGCAGCAATCGGGTTAATTTTCGGGTGTCAATGTCGCTGATAGCAACGACATTCCGGGACCCGAGATAATTCCCAAGAGATTCCTGTGCGCGCCAGTTGCTGTGTACCCGCGGCAAGTCCCGAATGACTAAGCCGGCACAGTAAATCGAATCCGATTCCTGATCCTCTGAATTGGTTCCAACGTTGCCGATATGGGGGTAGGTTAATGTGACAATTTGACTGGCATAGGATGGGTCCGTCAGAATTTCCTGATACCCCGTCATCGACGTATTAAAAACAACTTCCCCTACCCTGATTCCGTTGGCTCCAACAGAATTACCATGAAATACGGTTCCATCTTCGAGCACCAGCAATGCGCTATGATTCAATCAGTTCTCCTGTTTAGAAATTTGCCTAAAAAAAGGGGAGAAACCAGTTGGTTTCTCCCCTTATGTCTGTTCTTAGGCAAATTATTGCTAGCCTGGATCGGCGTTGTTTTACGGTGGCCGGATTGTACCTATCAATTCACCCGGATTCAACGCAGGCCGAGAACATCTCGCATATCATAGTAACCTGGGGACTGTCCGGCCAACCAGGTCGCCGCGCGCAACGCACCCCGGGCAAATATTCGTCTGTCCGAAGCACGATGAGTGATTTCGATTCTTTCATTTTCGCCGATAAACATAACCGTATGCTCGCCCGCAATATCACCTCCCCGAACGGTCGAAAACCCGATGGTCCCGTTCTGGCGCGGACCAGTATTTCCTACCCGGCTAAAAACACCATCTGCTGACAAGGTTTTATTCAGTGGTCTGGCGACCGCTTCCCCCAAAAGCAATGCAGTTCCAGAAGGCGCGTCAACTTTGTTGCGGTGGTGCGCCTCGACAATCTCGATATCGGTTACCTCACCGATTACCTTGCTGGCGGTCTCCAACAAAGCGACGCAGAGGTTAATCCCCACGCTGGTATTGGCAGCGATCACAACCGGAATGTCTATCGCTGCGGACTGCGCCAGCTGTTTTTCCTGTTCATCCAATCCTGTGGTTCCAATCAGGATGGGTTTTCCTGAGGCCCGGCACAATTCGATATGGGTAGCCGCGGCGGCGGGGCTGGAAAAGTCAATCATGACATCAAACAGGTCGGGACTTATTTGGTCGCTAATTATTACGCCTGTGGCACCGCAGCCGGCAAGTTCGCCCACATCTTGGCCTAATGTGGAACTAGCGGGGTGCATCAAGGCAGCTGTTATGCTGGTATCGTCTTTTGATGCTGCCAAGCCAACAATCGCAAGTCCCATGCGACCGGAGGCGCCCGCTATCGCTAGATTAATCATAGAAATATATCTTGCTTGAGTTTAGCTATTGAGCTTGGAATTATAGACCGATCAACTTATTTATGACGAACCACTGTTTTCAATGGGGACAAATTTATTTCATCGATAACGGCGTTGGGAGATGCTTCAATTATGCTGATAATTGCTGCGGCTACATCCTCGGCTGTCAGGCTATTTTCAGGGTCTGGACCGGGAGAGAAGGAGAGCTTATCGAAAAAAGGTGTATCCACCATGCCAGGATTGACCACTGAAACCTGAACGCCGCTACTGCTGCATTCGTGACGCAAGGCCTGGGCAAATCCCCGAATAGCAAATTTCGTCGCACAGTAAACCGCTCCCTGGCGCGCACCCTTGAGCGCCGCCTCGGATCCGACAAACACCAGCTTTCCTGATCCGGACTTTTTCATAAGTGGAACAACGGATCGAGCCAGCATAATGCTGCTGGTCAAATTGGAATTGATCAGACTGACTATTCTGGCCTCGGAAAACTGTTCCAGGGACCCAAAATCACCATAACCATGACTGAGCACCAGACCATCGATGGGTCCCGATTTAACCAGGGTCTTCAACATTTGTGTGGTTTCTCCCAGATCGGAAAGATCGCACTGAACTGAATTAACCAGGGGTGAATCAGATCGCGCGGGCCTGCGTGAGATCGCGGCAACTCGATCTCCCATGCTTACCAGGCGATCTATCACCGCGGCGCCAATCCCGGAACTCGCACCGGAAACAACATATCTGAGGCCGGGGACTAGATTAGAGTTTGTCTGATTCATCTTGAATCAACGTGTTTAGTTGCCTGAAGCTTAATTCCATAAACAGGATGTAACAGATAAACAATCCAATAAATATATAAAACAATACGTGCTCCTTGACGCCCAGACGAAACAGCGCGACCCCGGTCACCGAGACAATCAATGATACAACACCCAATATGATCAGGACCTGGGGCGCTTTAAACCCTCTTTGCAATAATACGTGATGAGTATGGGAGCGATCCGCCTGAAATGGTGAATCAAATCTAACCAGGCGGCGCAGCAAAACTCCCACCGCATCAAACAGGGGCATCGCTAACATCCAAAGTGCCAACACTGGTGGGAATGCCCGGTCTTGCCCTTGACTGTACCGAATTAATAGCCAGGCCAGTAAAAATCCCAGGACTGTGCTTCCGGCATCCCCCATAAACGTACTTGCCCTGGAACCTTTGAACCCCGGAAGGTTAAATACCAGAAAACCTGCGACAACCGCAATTAGTAAACCGATAACGATAAAATCTGAGGCTCCGATCAGCATAATTTGATAGAAACCTGCGATCAGGCAGATCAGCACCATGACCCCCGCCAGGCCATCCATTCCATCCACCATATTAATCGCATTGATTACTCCCACAGTGGCAAAAATTGTTAAGGCAGTGCTGTACTGTCCAAGGTTTGCCATTTCAGGAGAAAACACTTTGCCAAGGTCTAATAACCTTACGCCATCAAAATGAATGATTAACCAAACGGCGAAAATCTGCGCCACAAACCGACTCAAATAAGGTAGCGAGAATCGGTCGTCCAGCACCCCAACCAGCAACAACAATCCCACGGCGCCGAGGATACCCCGATCTATCGGCAACTGAAAAAACAGGATTGACACGCCAGCACTTACCGTCATGGCAATGCCACCTACCAGGGGAACCACACCATCATGATTACGATGTTGGCCGGGACTGGCAATTAACCCCAACCGAGGAGCAAACGGTATCAGCACCCTGACTAAGATCAAGGTGAAGAAGAACCCGAATAAAGCACTAGACATTTGCAGGTTGTTCGTTGGGGATGTCTTCTCGACTAATCATATATTTGCCCATCACCAAAAGATCCATACGGGTTCGCAAAAAACAGTCCAGCGCCTCTTCTGGTCGACAAACAATAGGTTCATTTTCATTAAAAGACGTATTAAGCAATATAGGCACACCGGTTCGAGCATAAAAGCATTCAATCAATTGATAGTATAAAGAATTCTGACTTCGGGTAACGGTTTGCAGGCGGCCGCTGCCGTCGACATGGGTAACCGCCGGAATGCGCTTCTGCATCTCGGCACGAATAGGAAAAACTTTTTGCATGTACGGTTCTTCACCATCAAACTCGAACCAATCACCCACGTGCTCACGCAAAATTGACGGGGCAAAGGGTCGAAACGACTCGCGCCGTTTGATTTTCGAATTGAGGAGAGATTGAATATCCGACCGACGTGGATCACAAATAATAGAGCGATTGCCCAACGCTCTTGCCCCCAATTCCATGCGCCCCTGGAACCAACCTATTACCTTGCCCGCAATAATCGCGGTCACCGTAGCATCAATTACCTCCGCAGTTTCGCCGTTGGAGACCACACAATCCAATTGTTTCAGTTCTGCCGTGCGAGCTTTCAATAGACCCGCAATCAGTGAATCCGAGTAACTCGGTCCCAGATAAGCCGTTGGCATTGGATCTGATGGAATCGGCCCGAGTAACTTTCTGGTGGCGATTAACCCAGCACCGATAGCACCTCCCGCATCCCCAGCAGCCGGCTGTATATACACATTTTTGAATGGAGTCGATTGAGATATCTTCCCGTTCGCCACAGAATTCATCGCACATCCTCCCGCGAGCGCAAGATTAGGACTTCTGAATTTTTCGTACAGTTCGGTTAACAATTGAAACAAACAGTTTTCGTAAACGCGCTGTACGCCCGCGGCAATGTCCCTATGTCGCTGCTCAATTGGTTGGTCTGCACGCCGCGCCGGTCCTAACAGTAATTCAAGTTCGTCAGAATATAATAGATCGAATACTGGTGCTCCCTGATCCCAGGAAAATGCGATTGATTCCTTGTGATGACGAAAATATTTGAGTCCAAGTTTGTAACCAGGCCCTGGCATGGGTGTAACGACCTGTTGCAGTTGATCATAGAATGACGCCTCTCCAAAGGAAGCCAGCCCCATAACTTTGTACTCATCGCCATAGTTCAAAAAGCCCAGATATTGGGTCATCCCCTGGTAAAAAATACCCAGGGAATGGGGGAAATGTACATACCCCTTGGGGGTTATTTCCTGATCCGAACCAATTCCCCAGGCAGCGCTGGAAAAATCGCCAAATCCGTCAATTGACAGCACCATGGCCTGATCAAATCGGGACGGGAAAAAAGCGGAAGCAAGGTGGCATAAATGATGCTCGACCCGATGAAAGGAAGCGTTGGTCAATTCAACATCGAAGTGCCGGGAAATCTCATGGATTGCACTATTTCGTTTTCCCCGGTGACGCAAACGATTAAAGACCAGATTGGCGGAACCACCGCCAGACAAAAGATAGCGTAATTTTTCAAAACGGTGGGCACTGTTATCACTGTTAACCACCCAATGATCAACTTGTCGCGCAGATATTCCAGCAATATCCAGGCAACTCTGTATCGCCATACAGGGGAATCCGGCCCAGTGTTTGACCCGGGTGAAGCGTTCCTCCTCTACCGCTGCCACCACATGACCATCAATCAACAGCGCCGCCGAAGCATCACCATGATAGGTATTCAAACCTACTACGATCAATAACCCCTCCGCGACTCAGGTCGAATCAAGTTTTCCCCGAAGTAATTGATTCGTTTAACCGAATTTTTCATTTGGCCACTAAGACCGGGAAAAGCAGTTGACTAATTTTCAGGGACATCAAGTATCTCGCCAATACAAATGTGAGACCCAAAGTGATGATGAAAGACAATGACACCAGCAATGCTTTTCCGACCTCTGAATTAACACTCAAGCCGCTGCCCCCCATCATCCAGAATCCCTGCCATAACAATGGATGCAATAAAAATATCTGCAGTGAATATCGACCCAGTAGTGGAAATAAGGCATGCTGAAAATAGTAGCCCAGCCTCAATACGCCAAAGAAAGAGGTTATTAACACCAAATCGTGAAAAATTATTTTAGGAAAGTTATGCGGACTCAAGATTTTAATATCCCCGGCCATTCCATAAAATAGAAGGTTTGAATAACAAATAGCGGTGAGTAGACAAAATAAAGTTATAACGAGAATATCCAGATACAAACTCCACCGAACCCAACTGTTAACATGATAGATTAATATTGTGGGTAACAGGAGGTACAGAACCAGGCCACTGCTCCATGGAAAGTAAGCCAACTCCGAAGGATCAAACACTCCACCGAAAAAGTGTATGATCATTGCAATCAGAAAATATATTTTTCGCTGTATTGGATTACAAAATACGTACAAGGCGAGCAGACCAAGCATTATCACCAGCGCTGGCAGGAACCATAAGAATCTAAATCCTGCCACTTGATTGACCATCGCTTCGTTCATAAAAACTAGAGCAATAGGCAATTTACTTACCCATAGGATCATATCTTCAGGTTGTTTCTCAACGTACAAAACGAAATAAAGCGCTGCTAACAAGGTAAAAAATATAAATTGTGGTACAAGCAGTCTAACCAAGCGATTTTTCAATCTACCGGGAGAAGTACGGTCGTTTATTGTCAGGGCAGGAAATAACAGAAAACAAGCAACATGAAAGTTGTACAGCAACGCATGGGCCAATGGATAGTATTTGGCATACCAGGGGTTATGTCCCAATACAATCAGCGCGATCAAAATTCCTTTGAATCCGTCGATTTCTGGTAAGTACAGTTTTTTTCTCAAGTGGGCTCTGGGACTTGGGATGCGAGCCGATTGTCAAAATACATCCGAATCCCTCTGGCATTGACCGAAAACAAAATACCACCGACGATACCTAAAATAATCAATATATAGGGATCCCCGTAAATTTGCGTTGCAACCAAAAAAGTAATTGCGTTTGCACATAAAAACGACGAGAACGAAATGGAATATACCAAAAGACGTCTATCAACCATCGCTAGTAGCCTGAAGTTTAGAATTAATCTATGTCCGATCAATAAAATCAGATAGCTTAAAAAAATCAACCCCGGAACTCCCAACTCCAGAATAATCTTGCCAAGACCAACCTCGCCTAAACCTCTGGTACTTGGTCTACTCCCACTCCCGCTAATATATTGCCCTCCCTGCACGCTGACGCCGACCCCAAACCCCAGCCCAGAAGAAAGATCTATCGCCGACTTCGACAACTGATAGGAAATATTTATTCTGCTACCCGAATCTTCGAACACTGTTTTACCTCGTTCGAGGTAGATAGAAGTGGTCGAAGCTTCTTCCAGATTGGATAGCGCAAACAAACCAATACTACCTATTGTTACTATCGTTACTGCCTGCTTAAACGCCGAGTTCATAAAATAACTGACCAATGACCAGTGTAAAATAATATAAATAGACAAAGTCATTAACATCTTCCGTCTACCGGTCAGAACAATTGCCCCAATCAGCAATACGATAAGCGAGCCAAAAAAAAGTCGTTTAGTCAACGATTCATTCCTGGTCAACAAAAGAGTCAAAAACATACAACAAGTGGCAGCATGCCAGGCAGTGATCTCGCCAACTCTGAACAACCCGGAATAGGATTTCAAAGCCCGGCCAACATCATAAATAATCAGCTCCTGACCAACAAATGATCCAATTTCCCTGAGCACTTTCCAGTCCTCGGAATAGGCTTCAGATAGATATACCGTAGCAACCACCGGGATTGCAAAAACCAGATATACCCGAATTACCCGCAGGATATGCTTTTCAGAAGCGGCGTAGCCGATAGATACCAGGAGCGCGATCACGGGCCCAATATAGATAAAAGTCCCTAGCATCGTTGATGGAATAGACTGCCATCGTAGGATCCCGTGCAGCACTTGCAAACCTACTGCGGCAAGGTAAATAATCCAGATTCTTCGTAGCTTCCTGTCATATAAAAATAACTCTTTAAATTCCCCAATCTCCCGTTGCAGAAATGCAACCAGGGTAACAAACATAAAGCAGCCACCGGCCCACAACGTATAGTAAACCGGCTGACCCGGAGCCAGTTTCCGCATTGGGTCCTGAAATATGCCGATAACAATAAACAGGACCAAACCATATCTCCAGTTATGCAGGGTAACTGCGACAAAGATCAGAGATATTATAACGATAATTGCGATCATTGATCGATCATTGTATTTGCGAAACCGGGGTTGGAATAAAGCTCTGTCTTTATTCAAGACAATTATGAATAAACCAACCTCTGCATAAGTTTACCGCTGAATCTTAGCCTCCCTCTTTCTAATTCACTACACTAGCTTAAGCTGACGAGATTAAAAGCTGGATTGGGTCTAAATTTTTTGCCGCAGGCTAATCATAGAAGCATTCATTAAAATAGCCAAAAACATAACGTATAGCCATACATTCGCCGGAATCTGGTAAGGAAAATCCATCATCCCATGAGCAAATATAACAGAAACACCGAACAGGCATGACAGTATCATTCTTTTGCGAAAAATGTCCCTGGAAGCAAACAATCTACGCAACGCAAAATACACTATGACTGAAATGATTATTCCTGGAAAAATCATTCCGACCAGTCCTTGCTCAATCAGCAGCTCCAGGTAATCATTATGTGCATGATTGTATATTAATGGACTCAACCCTTCACTTTGGCGACCACGGAACACGGTTTCATAGGTACCCGGCCCCTGCCCAAATAATCCCGCCTCCCATATCATTTCCAACGTGAGCTTCCACTGTTGCAACCGTTCGCCGGTTTCATGCCAAATAGTTGATATTCTGAGCCGAAGTAATTTGGCGCCAAAAATCAATACAACCACCGGCAGCACAATAATTAATCCTCGGTAATAGGACCTGATTCTGCTATCAAAAAATATTAATACACCCACGACGAGCAGCCCAAATAGAACAGAAATAAGCGCAGCTCTGGAACCCGACAACATCAACCCAGCTAAAAACAATAGGATAACCAAAGCACCCAAGAGTTTATGTCCTGGCAATGTGGTTGCTTCAGTTTCAAGAGATCGGCTACTTCTAAATAGTCCAGGACCTGGTTGTACCAACATCCAAATCACGGCAAAACTTGAAGACATCGCAATCAGATTTGCGAAAAAATTTCGGTTAATAAAGGTGCCGGTAACCCTGGAAAACGCATAATGCGTCGGCACCCAGCCAAACATCGCGTATTTACCGTAATAGTTCATCAACCCAAAAACAATTTGTAGCAATCCAATAGCGGTTATTACCCATATCAGCAAGGTAATTCTGGGCCGGGTTCGAAGTAGTACGGTAAACAGCATCAGCCCGCCGCAATAACCGGCATATAAATAAAGTTTAAGCCAGGTTAAATAGGGATCAGCCGAATACAACCCAATATTTCCCCGGGCCTGAAGCCAGGATAATCCCAACCATGCTATCCACGCGATCCAAACCCAGCGAAACTCAATGTGAACTCGGTGATTATGTAATAATTTACTGCACAGCAATAACCATAATGACAACAGCCCGAGAAAAAAACTGACGAATAGCAAATGAATTATTGGATTTCTCGCCCCGTCAACAATGCTTAATCCACAGAAACCAATCAGTGCGAGGGCAAATATCAGTCGATCAATAATTATCATTGCTTGTCACTGAGATTTGATTCATCCCGATTCCTTGCATTGGCTGAGTCTCTTCTTGGCCCACCTTGGATTAAATCCATGTATTTTATAGAGATCTTTAACGTGTTCACCGATCAATTTCTGTCCCAGTTCGGTATTCCACCGGCTTAAAGAATGATCATCTATCCTTTGCGCCTGTTCGATCAAGTTCATAACTTTAGTTGCAAGCTCACAGTTCAACCTTGGCCAGCCGCGGATTCCCACCTCGATTGCGGTCTTTATGGTGTTGTAGTCCTGGGGACCCAGGTATAGTGCCCTGGATAATCCATACTGAAAATTGACATCACCTTGTTCAATCTGATTACTCTGAAGGAAAAGCGCATATTTGGCCCATAAAAAACCATTTCCCGGTTTGTCCTCGAGCGCATGTCGAAAATCTATACCGATAGAAGTTATGTCGATCTGCTTTGAACCAGTTTCTTTAGAAATGTGGAGCAAATAATTTGCCAGCACTCGGGCATCGGCCCGGGTTTCTGCGAGCGCATGGGGAAAAGGAATGGTGTCCGGAACAGAGTCAGCCTTTAGTACTAGCAATGCTATATCATTGCTGCTTCCCTTTCGCAGGTCCGACATCAAATGCTGGAGATCCTGCCTCGCAGTTTCTACTGAAACCAGTTGCGCAGATCTGATCGCGATTAGCCCTATAGCCAGCGCCAGCAGCGACCATGGCAAAATCCATAAGGGCCGTGTAAGTTTCTTATCCATTTCGAATAGTATATTGAGCCTCCGCCCATCCCGGCAAACCGTGCCGCAAAATTTGTATTAATCGAGACTTTCAAGAGCCTGCATCAGCCCCTGAGTCGCTCGTTGAAACGAGTAATTCTTAATTTTATTCCCCGCTTGCGCGCCCATTTCTTCGCGCAGGTTCGGGTTGTGACCTAAAATCTCAAGTTTTTCGGTCAATTTATATTGATTGCCGTAAGGATAACTAAATCCCGTCTTACCTTCAATTATCAAATCCAGCCCGCACCCTACCCGATCCGACACCACAACGGGCAAACCGCAATTCATCGCCTCATTCACCACCAGACCCCAAGTTTCTCCAAAGTCAGATGTGAGAACCAGACAATCGGAAGATAAATATATAGACGGCAAGCCTGTCTGATTGACGAAACCTGTAAAGGTTATTTTCGAATTTGTCTGCTGGGCAAAGGATTGTAGCTCGCTGGACAATTCGCCGTCTCCCACAATTACAAGACAGCAATTTGGTATCTTTTCGGTGAGCGCAGTAAAACTGCTTATTAATTCCACAACGTTTTTTTTTGCTTGTAATTTGCCGACAAAGGTAACTACAAAATCCTGGTCACCGATACCCATCAGTGATCGCCACTCTCTACGAAGCCTGGGTTTGTCAGGCAAGTATTGTCGAAACCAGTCGTTATCCACAAAATGTGGCGTGAAATAAAGTTGCTCATTGAGCGCACCATTATCCAGATAGAACCCTCGATTTGCTTGTCCTACGTATAGATACCTTTGAAACCGACTTAGCAGTTTTCTGTGCAACTGGGATTTTATCCAAGATCGGGACTTTAAATTATTTGAATCACCTCGTATCAGGCAGGGAATTTTCAACCTGTTACAAGCCAAGGTGAATTGAACCAGGCTATATTGATGCCAGCCTGTTATCAGAACGGTATCCGGAGAAAAGTCCCTGAGATGTTTTAACGGATTCTGGATACGGGTTCCGAAGAATCGATCCAGCCCGGGATTTTTGGCACTGTTACCAATCTTGTCCCAAAGATACCCATCCAGTAACGGAACATCCCAGGAAAATGCCTGATTAAATCCGACGCCTTGTTGCTGGGAATCAGGAATTGTTACATACCAGACCTTTAGCTTTACTTTCTCATGAGATGCCAGATATCTGAACCACGGCACCATGTACTGGGTGGGATGGGTAACTATGATCAGTAGAGATTTGTCTCGCATGACTGCTCAAACTCATTGTTTGCAGGTCGGGTTAGCCCTAGGAAGATAATATTGATGTGCTAATCGCCTATTTTCGATTAGGTGGAAGTAAATTAGGTCCTTGGCCCCAAAGTTTAAGTGCCAGGGTCAGCCCCCTGAATTCTGCCACCAGCGTAACGGGGATAAACCAGGGATGGGTCAAATGAAATCTAGTTGTGATTGACCGACACAAACGCGATAGCATTCGATATATCCGACGTCTATCTGAACCTAAAATATAGTAGTAAGCACCGAGGGAATGACCGGGACGGCAGCTGGTTAAATGACTCCCGTAGGACCGCACGCCTCCTTCCACCGCTTGCAAATGATTAATCTTTGCTTCGGGACAATATCGAATCAAACAACCTGCAGCAATTATCCTATCGGCAAATTCTCGTTCATAACGGTATGCAGCGAATCGAAAGTTCTGATCAAACCCTCTTATTCTCAAAGCAACGTCTCTCTTAACCGAAAAGTTACCGCCAGGAAATTCAGTGCCGGCGTACGGAAGTTCTTGATTGAACGCTGATGGTGGACCATGACTGCCATCACCATTAACCACATCCCAGGGCTGCACAACCCTCCCGGCAACAAGATCACAATCAAATTTCGCATAACAGGAGAGGTGCGCATCCAGCAAACCAGGCCCAGGCTCTATGTCATCATCGAGGAACAGGACAATTGACCCACGGGCATGAATCAATCCTTCATTCATCGCGCTGGTCACTGACGGCGCCGATAGGACAATCCAGTTAATAACCGCGGAATCTGCCCACTGACGCAATTGACGTTCACAATCAGGTGCATGCTGCTCGGTCTGGTCAACCACAATAATCTCGTGGGAATCACCCAATTGTGGTAATAACAGCCTGATGGAATTTATCAGTACTTCATTTCGGGCATACGTCGGAATGACAACTGTGAGATCCAGCACGATCCGGTTCAGTGAAAGCCAGACCTTATTCTCAATAGCCGTTTCCGTAATATTCCCGGCTATAGTAATCGTATTTACCGTAGTAATAGTGGGACTGCCTGTAATTAAGCTGGGACAACACAACGCCAGTAGGCGTAATATTTGCTGAAGAAAACCTCTTAAGCGCAGATTCCGCAATCTGGTGACTGGTAGACCCCGCCTTTAGCACCATTAATACAGCATCTGCCAATCGCCCAAGCACTACGCCATCGCTAACTGGAAGAATAGGTGCACTATCAATCACGATATAATCAAAATTCTTCTTCATTAATTCTAGGGTCTTGCGAAATCGATCAGATGACAGCAGTTCAAGTGGGTTGGGCGGAACCTCGCCGCTACGCATAATCAGAAGGTTTTCTGAATCAGGGTCCTGAAATAAACATTCTTCGAGGGAGTTTTGCCCGGCGACGTAGCCTGTCAACCCCATACTGTTTTCGACATTGGCAATTTTCGCAATACGCGGTTTGCGAAAATCAGCGTCGATCAACAGAGTTTTACCGAGCTTGCTGTAGGCTAGCGCCAGATTGGTCGAGCAAGTTGTCTTACCCTCACCCGGAACCGCTGAAGTCACCAGGATGACTTTCGGGGGTTGATCAAAATTCGAATAAATAATACCGGTCCGAACGTGGTTGACCACTTCCGCAAAATTTGAGCCAGCCTCATTCAGGTAAAACCGTTCTGGCAGAAGATTGCCATCTCGCTTCAATTTTTTGCCCGTCAGTAGCGGCAAAATTCCCAACACGGGAAGCTTGAGGCGATCTTCAACGTCGGCCTGATTTTTGAAAGTACGATCCAAAAACTCCCGAACAAAAAGCATCAGCATGCCTATAATCAGGCCAAAAGCCGCCCCTGTCATCACTGTCTTCTTGACGTCTGGACTAAATGGCGCGGCGGGGAGTGTTGCCCTGTCAACCAAGCTGGTATTACTTGAAACCGAATCGATGCCGAGTTCAACTTCGTTAAATCGGGACAGAAACAATTCATACAAATCTCTGTTTGAGTTTACCGAACGCTCTAACTTGGTTAATTCAAATCGATCTTCATTGGTATTAAGTTCAACTTTTGACGCGCTACCAACCCGGCTCTGGGCGCTTGAGAGTTTGCGTTTCGCCTCAATAATTGCGGGGTGTTTTGGACCATAACGCTTGGAGAGCTCGGCGTAGGTTCTTCGTGCCGACAATAAATCGCTGTCTACCTGCCCAAGTCTGTTAGATGACAGTGCCTTGACGGTTTGCAAATCAAGCACCTGATTCTTGAATTGGTATTCTTTGAGTGCATTCTCGGACTCGGTTAGCTTATCCCTGGACTCGGAGATTTTTTCAGCTAACCATTGACCAGCGCGCTCGGTCTGTGAAACCCTGCTTTCGACCAGATAAGCAAGATAGGCATCCGCCACCGCATTGACAACAATTGCTGCCACCAGGGGATCTGTCGCGGTCAACGTCAATCTCTGGATTTGCTCGGTTTTTCCAAATGTCACGCCCAACGATGATTGAATTTTAGCGGTCACAATATCGATTGATGGCAGGTTGTCAGAAGTAGTAGATAAAGCACTATTGATCTCGTGATTTTGTTCTATGCCAACCATGCCTTCCATGCCAACTAGCCGAAGCCAACCCTTTATTCTTTGTTTCACGTCATGAGTGTATCCAGACACCCATCCTTGCCTCGGTGGTGCAAACATTAGTTGTACTATCGATGGGCTGAGAGTACTGGCAGCTTTTTTCAATACCACCTTGCTGCTGATGACAACTTGTTGGGTCTCATAAAACGTCCTCGGCACGTAGTAGCTCCCACGATTCCCCAGAAACTCTGTCCGGTTAGAGCTTTCCGGTTCTACTACGATATTATTACTCGCGCGATACAATGGCGTCTCGCTGGAAGCCATGAGATATCCGACAGCTCCCCCAACAATGGCAAAAAATACAAGCAGATACTTATATCGGCGAATGATTTTGATAAATTTATCAAGCTCAAGCGCATCCCGCTCCTTTTCAGAATCCCCAAAAAAAGACGGTTCCAATCGAACCAATCTCTGATTCGCTTGTTTTAAATCAACGACTTTGCTGGCCACGGTATTGCTTTAATTTGAATTTTCCAGGAACAGGAGAGCCAGGCCTAAAAAAGACTCGCGCCAACGGTGATGACATCGCCAGGATGGATTTCCGAGTCCAGTGACATCTTATTCAGCTTTTGCTGCTCAACTCCCCGGGTAATCGATATTTTCTTTTTCGATGCACGAGCACCAAATCCACCAGCGATCGCAATTGCTTTTTGCACCGACAAGTCATCAGAATATTCGTATCGTCCAGGCTTATTGATCTCTCCATGCAGATAAAAATATTCAACTTCCTTTTCAATAATCTCGGATTCACCTATTGTAACTACATCCCCGGGTAATACCTCGCTAAACAAATTTGCCGCCAGTTCAACTCTGGTTGATTCATTTTTACGTTGAATAACAACTTGATTAATATCCGCTTGCTTGGTAAACCCTCCAGCCAGCGCAATCAATCGCTCAACGTCCATGCCAATAGAAAATTCCTTTTGCCCAGGGCCTTGCACCGCACCGCCAACAAAAATCGGTCGATATCTGGTGACCGCTACGGTTACCTGGGGTTGCAGCAAATATCCATCCTGCAAACCTCGGGTAATGTCGTTAGACAATTCGATTTCAGATTTATTATCAGCTCGAAGTTGGCCCAGGAACGGAAACGCGATCAGTCCATTGCTGGGAATAGGTAGATCGGAAAAAGATAAATCGGGTTCACCGTAAACGCTGATCGATATACGATCCCCCGGCGCCATGAGATATGCTGATTCACCCTGGGTCGTTTGCGCAATGCCAATTTGTAGAAATAGCACAAAGGCAAACAAACAACCTAACAATCTCCGTAACGCTAAATTTACCCTCAGGATTTGTACGGTTCGATAAATTTGCTCCATACTAGTGTAGTAGTGAACTCACGGAGATGTCCTCAAACCCTCGCTGGTTTGAATTTCCGGCTCACCAAACGCGCCACCAATTTTGGATTTAATAGAAGCCGTAATTGAAAAAGTATCTGAATCAAAATTAGCAGAAGGGTCTGACGATTCTCGTTCAGTGCGGCTCCAACTCGCACCTAGAGATAACCATTTGGTAAAGTCATAAAACAATCCCAGTCCATAGTCAGTGGTTTCATCTTGTCTAAAATTGACCAGCTCATCTTCAATGAAATTCACGAACACCTGGGCCCGAAGCGCATCCGTAAACGCATGTTCCAGATTCACTCCGACAAGTTCGGATATCGTAACTGGTGAAGATCGGTCAGTGCTTTCTTCAAAGGTTTTTGAGGTGTAAAGATTTAAGGAAGTAAATTCAGTTGGTAGCCAAGTTAATTTTCCAAGAAAACTATTGCTATCCTGATCGGCAAATCCTGATGCTTCGAAATCCTTCTCAATTCTGCCGGCCTGAGCCAGCACCGACGTTGTGTAACTTGGTTCCCAACCCACGCCAATATTAACCGACCTGTTGGTACTATCAAAAGAAGCACTTACCCCCGACTCATAATCAATTTCATCCTGGGTACCTTTCAGAAAAACAGAGGTCTTCGGTCCAACATTCAAATATACGCCTGCCAGTAAAATATCATTGGTTCGGTCACGCTGATCTTGATTATTATTGGTAAAATCGAGTTCTGAATGCTCGACACCCAGTACAAACTGTAGTGGATTGGTACGTCTCCCAATGGTAACCCGCCCTCCTACTGAATCCTCGGTAAATTCATCGTTTTGGATTTGAGAATCAAGCACACGGGTGGCGGTACTGCTTCTGGGGTCGCTAGATTGGGCACGACTGGCAAAAACATCTGCCTGCAGTTTTTTGGTTATATCCAGTTTTATCGCAGCGCCAAGCTGAAGATTATCGCTATCGAGATTATTTAATTCATCAAAACTTTCACTGGAGGCTGATGCGGTAAGCTCGTATACATGCCGATTCTTTATTGCTCCTCTATACTTCAATACCGGCACAATACGCAGCGATGAGTCACTTTCGTCCCCACTGCTGCCAATCCGCGACGGATTGGTCGTACTAGACGCACCAATACTCAAGCTTGGGAAAAATCCGAGATTAGACTGAGCGCTAGCCCCTTTCGGTGTGTTGACGGATGCCTGGGTATTTCGACCGACGGTGGCGGTTGTCTGTAAGTTTGCTCCAGTTACAATGGGGGCGGCAACCCGCGGCAAGGTCAATTGATCGACATAGCGTGTGTCATATTTAAATTGTTTATTTTCCTGACTATCGGTTTCCACACTGCTTTCGTCTACCTCCTGGTCATTTGATGACTCTGCAGTTTCCACCACTCCGCTGACCCCGGCGCATCCTGAAATACACAGGACGATCACCAGAATCAAAGCATTTCGAAACGCTGTCGTTGAGATTGTTAGATCGATTTTCATAATTGATATCGCCAAATCTTATTAGTCAAATTACATCATTACCTAGGGGCTCACCGGTGGAGGCGGTGGAGGCGGTGGTGGCGGTGGTGGCGGCGGTGGCGGCGGTGGCGGCGGTGGCGGCGGTGGCGGCGGGGGAGGCGGTGGCGGCGGGGGAGGCGGACCACCCGGATTGCCGGGTCCATCGGCAATACGGGAAGTTGATACCAGGTTCGGTAGGGCGCCATCCCCTTCTCCGGCAATTAATCGGGCGCAACCAGACAACAAAGAAAGCCGCTCTGTGGAGGTGTAGAACATTGTCACTGGAATCGCAGTTTCACCCAGAGATTTCGCGACGGCTACTCGTTCCGCGGAGTTAAAAAGTCCTGATTGGTTACCCCCCACCAGGATCAGGACTGGAAAGGCAAACCCGTTTTGTACCAGGTCTTGTTCAATTGCAGTCCAGAGATCGGGATCAACGTCGTCTTTTTGCGGAATCGAAAATTGGCTTTCCAAATCTTCCATCGCCCAACTTGCATGGTAGTCACCAGATTTCCAATTAGGTGTTTGACTCACCTTGACCAGGTCCGACTGATAAGCATCCAGAATGTCCTTACCGGAGTTCTTTCCGGGGAATCTGCTGGCAGGAACAGTTTTGGAACGGCTATAGTGAAACACTACCGGAACGGTTTTATCGCCATTTTGAACCGCTTCCTCTAATCGCCCTAAGTTTCCATCGACAACAACTTCGGAACCATCTTCGAACAACGAGACGTAAACTACGTCGGGTACCGGATGATCGCGCACAGGCAATACCTGGTACCAGAAACTATTGGTTTTTCCCAATTCAACCAATTCACCAACGGGGAACTCTCCGTGGCTATCCTTGCCATCGAGTTTTGTCAATTGTTGATCTTCTTCGAAAAACAATCTGGCGACCTCAGCTACAGTCCTGGGCTCAACCTGTTGCGATACAAAACTATTCCATTGACGGGTTGGCTGATAGGTATTTCCAGCACAGGCAGACCGCGGTAACCCTGGCAGCAGATCCAGGGCAATTAGACGAAACTCTGCCTCTCGATCAGGATCTGATTCAACCGCAGCATCCACAATTTGAAATATGGGGTTACCATTGGAAACTTCATGATTAAAAATTGTCTCTGCCGCATAACCTCCCTGTAACAGGCGATCAACGTTGGGGTACAACTGCTCTTGGGAAAATGCAGCGAAAGACGTCAGGAAGCAATAAATGGCCCCCGCCGTAACAACTAAGATTCGCTGTTTATGTCTAATTGATGCAACTACAAATCGCGCAATAGTATTCACGTTAGGCAAAACTCCTTCAATTAAATCACTAAAATTAAAACGTAGGTAATTTGGATCTCGCTCAGTTAGATCTCGCTCAGTTAGATCTCGCTCACTCGGCATATTTATCTACCACCTCTATGGGGATTTGTAGAAACATGTTTTTACATTTGTTGTAGTCGTATTCTACAACAGTTAATTTAGTTAATTTACCCATTTAAAACAATACATTCATAATAATATTAACTCCCGAACGGTCGATTTTCTTAGATTAACGGTATGGACCCCGGAATTATTCGGTCAATTGACCCATAAACGCGGCGCAGATTGAATTGTTTGCCAATTGGGCCCTTATCTATTCAATTCTCTCCATATCCCCCATATAGCCCTGCAAAACCTTAGGAATTTGGATCGACCCATCGGCATTCTGATAGTTTTCCATTACTGCAACCAATGCCCTACCCACCGCCACACCAGAACCGTTTAAGGAATGAACCAATTCAGGCTTACCGGTATCAGGATTTCTCCATCTCGCCTTCATCCGCCGCGCCTGAAATCCCTCACAATTACTGCACGACGAAATCTCTCTATACTGATTCTGACTAGGAATCCATACTTCAATATCATAAGTTTTGGCCGCACCAAATCCCATATCACCCGTGCAGAGTGTTATCACGCGATAAGGCAGCTCTAGTTTTTGCAAAACCGCTTCGGCATGACTGGTCAGTGACTCTAGCGCGGCGTAAGAATCAGACGGTTTCACAATATGCACCAATTCTACTTTTTCAAATTGGTGCTGTCTTATCATTCCCCTGGTATCGCGGCCATAGGAACCCGCTTCGCGGCGAAAACAGGGGGTATGCGCTGCATTTTTTATCGGTAACTGATCGGGTTCTAAAATCCGGTTAGCGACCAGATTGGTCAGCGGCACCTCCGCTGTTGGAATCAAATAATAAGGGGGGTCGTCCTGGGTGCTAAACTGGTCGTCGGCAAACTTCGGGAGCTGACCGGTTCCATATAAAACTTCAGGGGATACCATGAATGGCACATAGTTTTCGGTGTAACCATGCTCGCTCACATGCAGGTCCAGCATAAATTGCGCTAACCCCCGATGTAATCTGGCAAGTCCTTTTTGCATAGTAACGAATCGGGATCCCGCCAAACGGGCCGCCGCTTCGTAATCCATCATTCCCAGGTTCTGGCCCAGGTCAACGTGGTCTTTGACTGTGAATTCAAAGGATTTTACTGTGCCCCACTTTCTAACCTCAACATTATCATTCTCATCCTTGCCAGGCGGTACGCTGGCATGCGGGAGATTTGGAATGCCGCTGTATATATTTTGCAGTGATTGCTGTACCTCAGTCAGCCTGGCCTGACTCTGCTTTATTTTCTCGCCAATGTTGGACACTGAAGCAAGGATCGCTTCAGGATTCTCTCCCTGTGACTTGGCGATCCCAATTTTCTTGGAGGCCGCATTGCGCTCGGCCTGAAGTGCCTCGGTGGTCTCCTGCAATTGCTTGCGGGACGACTCGAGAGTAGTAATCTCTTCTATGTCGAGATCGAAACCTCTGGTTTTAAGTTGTTGGTTGACCTGATTCAAGTCTTGTCTAAAAAGCTGCGGATCCAGCATTTACTACCTCTTTTCTGCGCCGTAATAGTCGCGTTAATGGTTGATTCCAGGGCTCAAGCTATCCAGCGTCCTAAAGCCATCCCGGCAAATGCCGCTAGAATACAAATTGTCAGACTACCGATTATATTCAACATCGCTTTGCCCCATAACCCATACTGCAATAACTGTAGTGTTTCCAGGGAGAACGCTGAGAAAGTGGTGAACCCACCGAGCAGACCGACAATGACAAAACTGCGCAGAATTTCCTGGGTTTGCTGACCGGCAAAACGATCCTGTAAAAGAACGAATATCAGACCAATCATGAAGGACCCCACAGCATTAACTAACAGCGTCCCAATGGGAAAACTCATTAAGCTGACTGACAGACGCTGCCCAACGGCCTGAACCACCAGGTAGCGTCCCAGTGAACCCAAGGCGCCACCCAGAGCAATTGCAATTAACTTCATCATTTTCGACTGCGCAACCAGGCAAGTTTCTCACGAATTTTTTTCTCCAGCCCATTATCCATCGGTAGGTAATATTCGGGATCTCCCATGGCTTCAGGAAAATAAGTCTGCCCCATGGAAAATCCATCTTCTTCGTCATGATCGTAACGATACCCCTTGCCATGCCCAAGTTGTTTGGCGAGCTTGGTTGGGGCGTTGCGTATATGCAGCGGTACCGATTGGTCCGGAAATTCGGCGACCGCCTGATGCGCTAGATTATGGGCCTTATAAACAGCATTACTCTTGGCGCATACCGCGAGGTAGATCGTTGCATGGGTAACTGCGAGGTCTCCCTCTGGGGAACCCAGTCGGTCAAAGCTGTCCCAGGCATCCAGGGTAATTGACAGCGCCCGGGGATCTGCATTTCCAATATCTTCACTGGCAATTCTAAGCAGTCGCCGCAGCAGATAATGGGGATCGCAACCGCCCTTCAACATACGAATGAGCCAATAGCAGGCGGCGTCAGGATTGGAACCCCGAATGGATTTGTGCAGCGCCGAAACCTGGTCATAAAAATAATCTCCCTGCTTGTCCAGTTGAACCGATCGATCTGTAACAACCTGTTGGATCAATTTCAGCGAAATGGTGGTCGAATCGCCGGGTTCGCCATGATCTTTGGATGGTTGGTCGGACTGTTTTTCGATAGTTGGGGTTGTCGACCCGGCGATATCTGCGGCTGTCTCCAGAAAACCCAACGCTCTGCGAGCATCTCCCTGAGCCGCTATCGAAAGAAATTCTGCGGCGTCGCGATCAATAGCTAAATTAAGCCCACCCAAACCCCTCTCGGAGTCAGCTAATGCGCGATCGATTAAGCTAACAATGTCGGACTCTTCGATGGGTTTGAGCAAGTAAACCCTGGTTCGAGACAGCAGCGCATTGTTCAGCTCGAAGGAGGGGTTCTCTGTAGTGGCACCGACAAAAATAACGACGCCATTTTCAATGTGGGGCAAAAACGCATCTTGCTGGGCCTTATTGAAACGATGAACCTCATCGACGAACAGCAATACCTGCCCTCCTCGGGACTTAATTTCGCTGGCATGGGCAATCGCTTTTCGAATATCCTGGATTCCACTGGTGACCGCTGACAACGTTAGCATTTCCGCACTAGCGTGATCCGCCAGCATTCTCGCCAGGGTGGTTTTACCCGTACCAGGGGGTCCCCAAAATATCATCGAATGTAAGTGCCCCCCCTCCAACACCCGCCGTAAAGGTTTGTCAGGAGCGGTCAGATGTAACTGCCCTACCAGTTGGTCGAGGCTACGTGGCCGCATACGCTCGGCTAACGGGCGACTATCCTGAGCCGAAGGAGTCAGGTCCTGGATTTCAATTTGCTGTGGCAATTGGGGTTTCTGGCTAACCCGGGAAACAAACCAAATTGACCCGCGCTAGCTTGGTGTAGCTGTGACCAAATATTGTTACTGAACTATTCCGATTCATCAATAATGTCCACTCCCTGAGGCGGCGCGAAGGTAAACGCGCTGTCGGGTATTGGTTTATTTTCCTTAAGATCAATAAAGCTCATTCTGGTGCGCTGGCCAAGATTGTCAACCAATTCCATCAGTCTCAGTCGATTGTCCTCAAACCCAATCCGAACTTCGGTAAACCCACTCTCCCCATCTTTAGGAATTAAATTAACCCAATCAAAACGGCCCTGGGTTCCGATATCGACGATGGTGTAATCCCGTTCAAGGTCACCGCCACCCGCCAATAAAATCGCTGGAGTATTGCCCAGGGTTTCATTCTGGTCTCGGACCGTTACTTGTTCGAGTTCAATGTCGTAAATCCATATTCGCTCCCCATCACCGACAATCTCCTGAGCCTCCGGAGGTTCGTAATCCCATCTGAATAATCCCGGCCGTTTAATCCAGACTTTACCTTTACCATCATCGATAGACTCGAGAGATTCGTCTAGAACAACTTGACCGAAGGCCGCTTCAAATGTCTTAACCTGTTCAAAAAAGAACTTGAGTGAATCCAACCCCGGACTGGCGATGGCCGCGGCCGACATACTCGAAATAAAAACAATCAACGACAAGTGTAAAAGCAGGGTTCTCATAGCGGTATAAAAACTCATTCCTATTCCTCTGGCGCCGCAGGGGCGATAACTTCGCGTTTGCCATTTTCCGCAGCCGATATCACCCCGGCCACCTCCATGGTTTCAATCATTCGGGCTGCGCGGTTATAACCCACCCTCAAAGCACGTTGAACAGATGAAATCGAGGCCTTACGGCTCTGAGTTACGAAATTTACCGCATCATCGTAGAGAGGGTCAGATTCACCATCCCCTTCAGAATAATTCCCCCCTTCATCAGCACCACTAGTGCCCTCAGTGATTTCCTCCAGATAAACCGGTGCTGCGGAGGCTTTTAATTCCGCCACCACGGTGGCAACTTCCTCGTCGGAAACGAACGAACCATGCACCCTCTGCGTAAAACCACTACCAGGGGGAAGATACAGGCTATCACCCTGACCAAGCAACGATTCGGCCCCCATCTGGTCGAGCACGGTGCGAGAATCGACCCGGGAAGACACTTGAAAAGCCATTCGAGTGGGAACATTCGCCTTGATCAATCCAGTCACAACATCAACAGAAGGTCTTTGGGTCGCGAGTACCAGATGAATTCCAGCTGCTCTGGCCCGTTGCGCAATACGCGTGATTATCTCCTCTATTTTCTTTCCGGCCACCATCATCAAGTCGGCCAATTCATCCACGATGACAACAACATAGGGAACCCGGGTAAGATAAACCGGGTCGTTTTCATCGAATTCAACGGATTTATCCAGCAAGGGATCCCCTGATTTATTCGCCGCATCGATTTTTTTATTGTAACCACCGATATTTCGCACTCCGACCTCCGCCATCAGCCGGAATCGGCGATCCATTTCGGTGATGCACCATCTAAGCGCATTCGCAGCCTTGTTCATATCGGTAACTACCGGCGCTAACAGGTGGGGAATACCGTCGTATACCGACAATTCAAGGAATTTCGGGTCCACCATAATCAACCTAACCTGCTCCGGTGTGGATTTATAAACCAGGCTCAATATCAGCGCATTGATACACACGGATTTACCCGACCCGGTGGTACCTGCGATCAGGATATGGGGCATCTTCATCAGGTCAGCGATTACCGGATTCCCTGCGATATCCTTACCCAGCACCAGAGTCAGCGGTGAGCTGCTTTTTTCAAATTCAGCAGAAGCCAGTCCCTCCACCAGCCGCACGATTTCGCGATTCTGATTGGGAATTTCGATACCAATCAGGTTCTTTCCCGGTATATTTTCCACCACTCGAACACTATCCACGGTCAGGGAGCGGGCCAGGTCTTTACCCAGTCCGACGATCTGACTAGCCTTAATACCTGGTGCCGGTTCTATTTCAAACCGGGTAATTACTGGGCCAGGCTGAACTGCTTCTACGGTTATATCAACGTTGAAGTCCTTGAGTTTTTTGACTAACAGCTGGGACATTGATTCCAGGGTCTCCCGGGAATATCCGGCGCTGGAAATTTCTGGAGTATCAAGTAATGTCAGGGCCGGCAAAGATACCTCGGATTGATCACTGAAGATACTGACCTGACGGTCCTTATGGGGCACCTCGATCTCGGGTGCAGCCTGAATCTTGGGTTCAATTCTTGGCGGTTTCTTTTCGGTGATGACGGCGCGGATTTCCTCTACCGACTGCTTTCGCTCACGCCGCACCTTGGCACCTTTTTTCCGATCGGAAATAACTTCGAGCTGGGCCTTGACCCAATCCACCGCGGCAAAAGCCTGGTAACCCAGATTGTCCATCAAATTGAACCAGGAGACGTGGCTAACCAGGGTAATTCCGGTTATTAGCAATGCAAGTAAAGTTACGGTGGCGCCGACAATGCCAAAATTAGCAGACATAACATTCGCCGAGTAATGACCTAAAATACCTCCGGCAGAGTACACACTGTAACCCGGAGTAAATGGGAAATATATTTGCTCCAGTCCGGCAGCGCCGGTCAAGGCGAAAACGAAGCCGGCAGCGGGCAACAGAAAAGTATAGAGACTGGTATTGTTGTCCAGCACCTTGCTTCGATAGATCCTCCAGCCAAACGAAACCCCAAGGAACAGCAGCAGATACGCCATACGTCCAAACAGCGAGTAGGTCGCGTCGGCAAACCAGGCGCCGACCCTGCCTCCCCAGTTGGAAATTTCCTGGCTGCTTGCAGAATTGCTCGGCCCTGGGTCATTAGCTGACCAGGTAAGCAGGCAAATTAGCAGGTACCCGGCGAATGCCAGAACCAGCAATAGACCAATTTCCCGGAGCAATGTGCTGAGATTACCTGGAAGAGAGAAATTTAGGAGAGATCGACCTGAATTGGCTGCTATTTTGTTCTTCCGCTTGATCGTTTTTGCCACAGCACAGTGTCATTTATCAGAGCGTTTGATTTTAGCATGTTGCGCCAACAACAATAGTGGAGAAACCCCATTCAGTATTAATCAGATTTGTTCGTTGATGTATTAGTCGGGGTTCCTGCAAGATCCACAACTATATCCCCGTGGCGCAGAAATACTGCTAGCGGTTGCAGGCTTTGACCCAGGCACGGACCGTAAACGCATTTTCCAGTAACGACGTCGAACAATGCACCATGGGTGGAACAGCTGATGTATTTTTTCTCTGTATCGAAAAACTTTCCCTCAACCCAATCCAGTTCCACTCCGGTGTGGGGGCATTGGTTTCTGTAGGCATAGATATTGCCGAGATATCTGATGACAAATCCCCGACTAAAGTCCTCGGTGCGAATATCGAACACAATTCCGCGGCCTTTTTCCGTCAGCTCGACCTGATTTCCCAAATTCTTCAATTCTCTCTGTCTATGGTTTTTCGGCACTGGTTGTCAAATAGAGCTTGGTTGGATATAACTCTTTGCACTAAACCCTAAAGAAATTAGTCGCTCGAGAGCGACAGCTTACCGAGAACTTGATCCAGCGCCTGGGGCAATGGCGCATAAAAGTCACGGGTCTCCCCGTTTACCGGATGGTTTATGCGCAACCGTTCGGCGTGGAGAAATAAACGACCAAGGCCAATTCTCTGCATCTGCCGGTTGAAATCGCCATCTCCGTATAGACGGTCTCCTGCAATCGGATGGCTGCTTGCAGTTGCATGGGCACGGGCCTGATGCATCCGTCCTGTGAACAGTTCTGCTTCGATTAAACTTGACTCAGTATAGCGTGTGCGAAGCCTGAAAATCGTTTTGGCGCCCTGCCCTTGGTTGCTACTGATCATTTTTTTCATTCCCTGGGTGTCCCGGATTTGCTTTAACGGTGTTTCAACTGTTACCGGCTCCCCGGACACCTGACCTTTGACCAAGGCAATATAGTGTTTTCGTATGCTTCGATCAACCGCCAACTGATGTTGTAAAGCGACTAATGCCTTCCTCGACTTAGCCAGCATCAGACAACCGGATGTCTCTCGATCGAGCCGGTGGACCAATTCGAGATATCCGGTTTCAAAGCGCAATCTCCTGAGTCCCTCGATCAGTCCGAAATCCAGCCCACTGCCACCGTGGACGGCCAGCCCGGATGGTTTGTTGACAACCATCATATGATCATCTTCAAACACAATCGGAATATGATCAAGCAGATTATGGGGAATCACGGGCGCGGCTGATTCGGTGCTATAGCGGATTGGTGGGACCCTAACCTTGTCACCGAGACATATATGATAGGTAGGTTTTTTTCTCGACCCATTTACCCGGACCTCTCCCTTTCGCAGCGCTCGATAGACCCGGGTTCGGGGTACACCCTTGAGATATTTAATCAGGTAGTTGTCAATTCTCTGGCCAACGTCTTCGCTGCCGGCCTCAAGAATTTTCACCCGAGGGAGTTCAAAATCTGACATTATTAACTAGATCGAATCAAGCAGGCGATGATACGCCATGGCGGCAACCAATGTTGGTTTTCGCATGACCCTGTCTCCGGGGAAGATTCGGTGGGGCATATTCGAGGGCTACCAACGAGTGATCCCGTATTCTCTCGCGGTTTCCGGGCCGACCGCCTTGTCAATTGCATACTCATGGGCTGACGCCCCGGTTATTTCAACACCGATTACGACAACGTCAGCCTGCTGATGTCCGTCGAGGGCGGGCGAGTCCAGTTGATAGCTCTTGCTTGCCTGGTAATAAGAATTCGCAGTCTGGTGATCAGGCTCAAGCAAATATACCTTCATCTTGTTAACAATAATTAATCCAAAGAGATTATCATAGCGCCTCGCACCAATTCCTAACAACCTATATGTCCAAACAGCGTAACGGCAATAAACCGCCCCAAGAAAAACTTCCCAGCACCCTTCGGACCTGGCTCGATGAAAATAATATCGAGGAGATTGAAGCGGTTGTTCCAGACATGACCGGCGTAGCAAAAGGGAAAATACTACCTGCAAAAAAGTACCAGGAAGAGGTTGGGCTGCGGCTACCGGAAACTATATTTGCCCAAACCGTTGACGGAGACTATCCGAGTCAATGGGATGTCCTGGGCGAGTCTGATGGTGATATTTTTCTCAAGCCCGACCCTGCTACGGTTAGGGCGGTGCCGTTTGCCAGCGACCCTACTGCGGTAATAATTCACGATTGTTACTATTTTAATGGCGCACCCGTGGATATTGCACCAAGGCAGGTTTTAAGGAGGGTACTCGATCTATATAAAAAACAAGGATGGACCCCGGTGGTTGCGCCCGAAGTCGAATTCTATCTGGTTAAACCCAATACCGATGCAGATTATCCGCTGGAACCACCGGTTGGGAGGTCCGGCCGCGCAGAGGCCGGTCGCCAGGCCTTCAGCATAGACGCTGTTAACGAATTCGATCCATTATTCGAGGATCTTTACGATTATTGTGAGATACAGGAGATTGGCATTGAAACCCTGATCCACGAATCCGGGGCCGCCCAAATGGAAATCAATCTGTTGCATGGTGATACCATGAATCTTGCCGATCAGGTCTTTCTGTTCAAGCGTGGCTTGAGAGAGGTTGCTATGCGGCACAAGATCTACGGCACATTTATGGCTGCCCCCATGGAACGGGAACCTGGGAGCGCAATGCATATCCACCAAAGTATTGTCGATAGCAAGACCGGCAAAAATATATTCTCGAATAGTCGCGGCAACGAGAGTCGGCTGTTTCGCTGGTATATCGGGGGATTGCAAAAGTACCTGCCAGCAGCAATGGCGATGATTGCGCCCAACGTCAATTCATATCGACGGCTGGCGCCCGATGAATTTGGCACCCCTATCAATATTGAATGGGGCTATGACAATAGAACTGCAGGATTACGGGTTCCGGTTTCCAGCGTCGAGTCCCGCCGCGTCGAAAACAGGATTGCCGGGGCAGATGTAAATCCGTATCTCGCGCTAGCAACCTCTCTCGCCTGTGGTTATCTAGGTATGATGGAACAAATCAAACCGTCACAAGCGGTAACCGGAAACGCTTATAAACACGAATCCACGCTGCCACATACGTTACGTGAGGCGGTAGACGAACTGCTCGACTGCCCGGCACTGTCGAAAATATTCGGGGATCGATTTGTACGGTTGTATGCAAGCATCAAACATCATGAATACAACACGTTTTTAAGTGTCATCAGTGCTTGGGAGCGTCAGCATTTACTTCTGAATGTGTAAGCAGACACCTTTTTTGTTGGGCAGATTATTTTGATGAGTACTAGAGGAAAACCGGCTGCATTTCCGGATCTGGGCCTGACTTGTGCCATAGTTGGGTAAAAATCTCATCTAGCTTGGCGGCGGTTGAAGCCCCGTTAAAACTGGCAGACCCGGCAAATCGATCAGGATTAGGCTGATAGATATATCCTGCCTCGTCAACCCGTATAAATGTGACTTTATTGTCGGACATCCAGCCCTGGTTGCGCAATCGACATTCAACCCGGGGCATAAATCGGCGCAACACTTCAACCACACGGTGTCCGTTGTGGATAATATTCTGGCTGCTGTAAACCAGAGTCTCAAGCCTGGCTTGGCGGTTACCGATGAGGAATTGCTCGATCATGTGGGTCAGATTGTTGTCTCCTATCAATCCAGGGTCGAGAATCACGCCAAAAACTTTTACTTCTTGGCGGGCCTGGGAAACCATGTTAACCGCCAGTTCCAGCATCTCTTCGCGACCGGTAAAACCTAATAACATGTTTTCCTCACCGAGTATGAAATTCTCAATGTCAGAATCCGCGACCTGAGCCAGATATTTTTTCATACAAGCTAGTCCGGAAATTTCATAAAGGTCTGGAATTTAGAGACAAGCTGGTTAAGCAGGTTGGACTATCGGACGAAGAAGCATAGCCGTAGCTATGGTTCGAGGTCGATCGTTCAAGATGCGACACCAGATTGGCGCCTAAATCCAGAAGGACAAAGTGTACCAATAAGTTTTGCCTAAAAACTGTCGTATGACTTTGATTCATTTTAGCTTTTAGTTAATCGGTGTCCGCCTTTATGAAATTTTCGGGCTAGGTCCTGCTATCCCAGGAAGGCATTGTGAGTCTGGGCTCGGCCGGCTGAGGCGAATCAAGTTGAGATCCAAATTGATCGGTCATGGCTTTTGCAGAGGTTCCCTAAATGTCATTCCAATCGGATTCTATCAGCGATCCAATTCCATGACGTATATCCGCTTCGATGGCGAAACCCAGAGCTGTTGCGTCTTTCTTTTCCAATGCATCGATAACTTCCACATGTCGATCGTTGGTATTGTAACTTTCAAGATGCTCCAGGCTCAGGGTAAATCGAAGGAATGGACTTATCTGCAGCCATACACTTTCAATCAGCGGAACGAATACCTGACCCGCGCCAATGCGATAGAGAAAAAAGTGAAACTCCCGATGCTTTACCAGGTATTGTCGATGGTTCTGACGCGCAATACTACGATCTATCGCCTCATTCAGCTTTACCAATTTGGTAACCTGACCCCGGGTAATATTTGCCACGGCGTTGACTGCAGCCTGTTTTTCCAGACAAATTCTCGCGCTAACAAGTTCATCCAGTTTTTCCCGGGTCATGGTCGGAATACTGACCCTGCCAGTCGCAGACAAACTCAATGCGCGTTCAGCAGTCAAGCGCCGAAGCGCTTCCCGGACCGGCATTGCACTGACCCCAAGTTCAGCGGCTACACCCCGAATCGTCACGCTATGCCCCGGTACAAAATCTCCGTTAAGCAACGACAATTTGAGGGCGCCGTATACTTTTTCCTGAAGGGTTTTATCCGGATTATTTAAAGATATTTCCTGAATTTCCACATTCATCTTAATTGTTAGTTTCGGCCATCAGTTTGAGAATCACAGGGCTTTAATTATGTGATCACAAATTGCCATAAAATATTGGCTTCCGGCAAATATTTAGGTAATATGTGATCACAAAATTCAACCCGACCATCGATTACCATGGAATCTTATAATACCAAAGAACTGCAGGCCCTTGACGCCAAGCATCACGTTCACCCGTTCACCGACCATCACGAGATGCACAAAAAAGGCGCTCGCATTATTACCGGTGCCGATAACATCTATATTTATGATTCTGACGACAATAAATTCCTCGACGGAATGTCTGGTTTATGGTGCGTCAACATCGGTTATGGCCGTACCGAGTTAGCGGAAGTCGCTAAAATTCAAATGGAATTGATGCCCTATTACAACAGTTTTTTTAATTCCGCCCAGGTCCCTGCCATAGAACTGGCAGAGTTACTCGCGGAAGTGACGCCGCCTCAGTTCAACCGTGCATTTTTTGGCTGTTCCGGTTCAGATGGAAACGATACCGTGGTCAGATTGGTTCGCTATTACTGGCAACTCAATGACCAACCGGACCGCAATATTATTATCAGTCGAACCAATGCTTATCATGGTAGTACCCTGGCAGGAGCCAGTCTGGGTGGCATGCAGGCAATGCACGCGATTGGTGGCATGCCTATCCCGAATATCGAGCACGTCGACCAGCCCTATTTCTATCGAGAAGGCGGCAGTATGACTGAGGATGAATTCGGCATTCATGCGGCGCAGTCGCTGGAAAAAAGAATCCTGCAAGTCGGGGCTGATCGAGTCGCTGCGTTTATCGGTGAACCTATTCAAGGTGCCGGAGGGGTAATCGTACCGCCACAAACTTACTGGCCTGAAATCCAGCGAATTTGTAAAAAGTACGATATTTTGCTGGCCGCCGATGAAGTGATTTGTGGTTTTGGTCGAACCGGGGAATGGTTTGGCAGCAATACCTATAATCTAGAGGCAGATGTCATGACCATGGCCAAAGGCCTGTCTTCTGGTTATCAACCCATTGGCGCAGTGATGATTTCTGACCGGGTAGCCGAGGTAATCGATCTGGAGGGCAAGGAATTTACCCATGGTTACACCTACTCCGGACATCCTGTCGCCTGCGCGGTAGCATTGAAAAATCTCCAGATTATGCGGGATGAGAAAATTATCGAAAAAGCGCGGGATAATGTGATGAATTACCTGCATGAAAAATTTACCACACTTAATGATCACCCATTAGTTGGTGAAGTTCGTAGTAAGGGCTTTCTTGGAGCCCTGGAGCTGGTCAAAGACAAATCAACCCGGGAAAAATTTGACGATAGTGGTCGCGCTGGATTAGTTTGTCGCGAAGCCTGTATCGACAACGGTTTAATCATGCGAGCTATGGGCGATTCGATGATCCTGTGCCCGCCGTTGATAATTTCTCGACCCCAGGTCGACGAATTGATTGAAAAAATTGGCGCAAGTCTGGATCAGGCCTATGCAACCTTGAAAGGTCACTAGTGTAGTGAATAAGACCCAGGGAATTTGGCCCCGGCATCCTTAAAAAATAAGAAGTTTATGATTGTTTAGGGCTGCCGGGCCCAGATATTGTCGTATTTGACCCAAAAATAAACCAATTCTGTTCGCAAATATTATAGACCCAGCGCCAGCCACCGCCTAAAATCTCGCATCTCTCCAATAAAGCCCCAGGCCTGACCCAGGGGCCCATAATCATGAATCGACCCCCCGCCATTGCGGATCAGCCGGAGCTGAAAAATGGCACCTTTCAAGACTTCGATAATGTTCCGCATATTTATTATGACGGTTACTGGATTCGCTATTACAAGCCCCCTGGGGAAACCCTGAGCGCGAAAAAGAAGCTGCTTGATGCCCTGACCAAACGGACCTTTCACCATACCGAAGCCGGCATCAATACGCCTGGCGATAAACTGGAGCTGGCCAGGGAAGCCTATGAAAAGGAATCTGATCCCCAGCGAAAACGGGTAAATGCAGCGATGTTGGCTGGCGCGCTATTTAACCGGGCTACCGATATATTTACTACCATCGTAAATCTCGAACAGCGCGGAATAAAAATTACTCGGGACAACGCATTAATGCAGCAATGCTCTGACTGTTTTTCCGAAGCCCTCGATCTCAGTCACAATGTTCGTCATCACAGTGGCGAAGAAGGCGTGGACGAATTATGGGGTGAACCAGTCAAGGTTTTTACCATGCCCATAGCCGACTACTATTCCAGCCGTTACCGTAAGATCGCCCTGGCAATGAAGGAGATAGACTGCCTTGGGGAAGCACTAAAACAAACCCTGTGCAGCCATACCTGCTTTCACGAAGCATTGCCCTTGATTGATGATTTTATTGAAATCGCTAAAAAAGAATGCGAAATTCTGCGCAGTGACTTGGATTATTATCAGGTCTGGCCCGAGTTTGTTGCAGACGGTGAAAAGCTCGAAGAATTCAGAGCGGTCATTCCACGGGGGGCCTGCACTGATTTAGAGCGCCATATCAAACGGGGAACCAGCCTGCTGAGAGCGGGAAAAGATCTGATTAGCTGGATCGCGAATGTGCGGGTTCCGATGCCAGTCAGCACCAAAAAGTTTCTCGGGAAGTGTGAGAAATATCGCGAGACCGTGACTTAATTTATCCCCCGGTTCCCAATGGGGTGTCGGCCAAAGCCGCTGACCACACGGTTTATTAAATAAATTAATAATTTTTATTAATTTAATTTATATATCCCGTAAAATAAATTATCATCGCCCTGTTTCTGGACTCTGTTGATCTCAAGACCAATCTGGGTAACGGTTCCGGAACAACCTAAATTTTATCGGACCGTGAGAATGAATGATAATCAACCACCTCTAGAAACCCCACTTTATCCGCTGCACCTGGCCAATAAAGCGAAAATAGTACCATTCGCTGGCTATGCCATGCCGGTAAATTATAGTGGCGGCATTATCAAGGAACACCAACATACTCGAAATCATGCCGGTCTGTTTGATGTTTCCCATATGGGACAGATTCTGGTTCGCGGTGAAGATATTGCCATCCATCTCGAATCCCAGATTCCGGTTGACCTGGTCGGGTTGGCACCTGGACGTCAGAAGTATGGATTGCTGATCAATGATCAAGGCGGCGTTCTGGACGACCTGATGGTAATCAATCGTGGCGACCACTTTATGCTGGTAGTGAATGCAGCCTGTAAACACCAGGATTTTGCTCTTCTCAACGCAAAGCTTGGCGACAAGCTTGAGATAACATTGTTGGAAGACAGGGGGCTGCTGGCATTACAGGGTCCAGCTGCATTCAGCGTCATTGAAGCCGCAGGACAGTCCCTAGAGACCATGAAATTTATGGACGTCAGAGATATGGCCTTACACGGCTGCGATTGCATTGTATCCCGTTCGGGTTATACCGGAGAGGATGGGTTTGAGATTTCGCTACTGGCGCAACAATCCGTTAACCTGGCAGAGCAATTTATCGCCCATACCGAGGTTGATTTGGTGGGGTTGGGAGCAAGGGATTCACTTCGTCTCGAGGCCGGGCTCTGTCTGTACGGTCAGGATATGAATGCCGATATAACGCCTGTTGAGGCTGGCTTAAGCTGGGCGATATCGCGCCCTCGTCGGCTTGATGGTAATCGCCCGGGTGGATTTCCCGGCGCCGATCAAATTCTCGGGCAACTAGTCAATGGTGCAGATAAAAAGCTGGTAGGCCTATTACCAGAAGGTCGGGCGCCGATGCGATCCGGCACGCTCTTATTTGACTCATCACAAAATCAAACCGGGGTAATTACCAGTGGCGGATTCAGTCCTACCCTGGGGCGACCCATTAGCATGGGTTATGTAGCAAAAAATTTATCTGAGCCGGGAACCCAGTTGCTCGCCGAGGTTCGAAGTAAGCAACTACCGCTGACAGTGGCTCCACTACCATTCGTTAAACATCAATATTTTCGTTGAACCCAATTGAGGTTCAAATTAACCACTTGGAGGACAATTAATGAGCACAAAATACACTACAGATCATGAATGGGCACGCGACGAAGCCGGCCTGATCGTGGTAGGAATCACCAACTTCGCCCAGGAGCAACTGGGAGAAGTTGTTTTTGTTGAACTACCGGAAGTAGATCAGGAGATTAACCAGGGCGAAGAAGCCGCCGTGGTGGAATCAGTCAAGGCGGCCGGCGAAGTTAAGGCACCAGTATCCGGAGTCGTTGTAGAAATTAATGAACAGCTCGTCGACGAACCGGAGAAGGTAAACGAAGATCCCACCGGTGCCGGCTGGTTTTTTAAATTGCGACCTTCGGATACCGACCAATTGACCAGTTTACTGGACGATACCAGCTATCGGGAATTGGTTGACTCGCTAGCGTAATAGCCAATTTAAAACCTGACCTAATTTTTTCGAGAAAACGATATGCCCAGAGCTGATGATTTTACCCGTCGCCATATTGGTCCGGACCCGGCGCAGATTACCACCATGCTCGAAGCCCTCGGCCTCGATTCCATGGAACAACTAATCGACCAGACCATCCCTGAGTCTATTCGCAGCAGTCGCACATTTAAGTTGCCAGAGGCATTAGACGAAAATCGCCTGAATAAGTATGCCCGCCAGATCGCGGTCAAGAATACCGCAGCGATTTCAATGATTGGGATGGGTTATTCCGGTACCGTGACGCCGCCAGTAATTCGGCGCAACGTGATGGAGAACCCTGACTGGTATACCGCCTATACCCCCTATCAGCCTGAAATCAGCCAGGCCCGTCTCGAAGTATTGCTTTCCTTTCAGCAGATGATTGTGGACCTGACCGGGATGGAATTGGCTAACGCCTCCATGCTGGATGAAGCAACTTCTGCCGCCGAAGCCATGATGATGGCGCGGCGGGTCGGTAAAAGTAAGAGCAGCAAGTTTTTCGTCGACGCCGACTGTTTGCCACAAACCATAGCGGTGGTGCAAACCCGGGCTAAACCCATGGGAATTGAGGTAGTTGTCGGCGACTCAGATCAGCTCGACCAGGCCGAATTTTTTGCCGGCCTATTCCAGTATCCAGGCGTATCCGGAGAGATTCGGGATTTTCGGGATCAAATTTCCACACTTAAGTCGAACAACGCGCTGGTCATAATGGCCGCGGACATCCTGGCCTTGACTCAATTAACTTCGCCGGGAGAATTAGGTGCAGATATCGCGGTGGGAAGCACCCAGCGCTTTGGTATCCCTATGGGCTACGGCGGCCCCCATGCCGCTTACTTTGCAACCCATGAGAAATTTAAACGCTCGGTTCCCGGACGCCTGATTGGCGTCGCCATCGATTCCGCTGGTCGCCCGGCGTTCCGCATGGCGCTGCAAACCAGGGAACAACACATACGCAGAGACAAAGCCAATAGTAATATTTGCACCTCACAGGTATTGCTCGCGGTGATGGCGACGTTCTACGCCCAATATCATGGCCCCGAGGGACTCAATCGAATTGCCACTGCCACCAACCGCATGGCCAGGGCTCTGGCGCAGGGACTAAACGAACTTGGATTTACTACGCTGCACCAAAATTACTTCGATACTATTGTGGTCAAAACGCCGGAACGTGCCGACTTTTTTATCGATAAAGCCGAGCAGGCTCGCTACAACTTGCGGAAAATAGATGCAGATCACATTGGTATCAGTATGGACGAAACCATTAGTCGCGAAAAAATCGAAGGACTGGTGCAGGTCTTTGCCGGCACCACCTCAGAACGCGTAAGCGGTGTCCTGTTTGATCGCGACCTGCCCCCTTCGATTCCGTCAGGGCTACAGCGAACTAGCGAATTTCTAACCCATCCAAATTTTCACCTATACCGTTCTGAAACTGAATTTATGCGCTATCTGCGCAAAACCGCGAGCAAGGATATTACCCTGGCACGATCAATGATTCCCTTAGGGTCGTGTACCATGAAATTGAATGCGGCCAGCGAAATGGAAGCTATTTCCAACCCGCTGTTCGCTCATATACATCCGTTTGCCCCGGCCAAGCACACCCGTGGCTATCAATTAATCATCCAGGAACTGGAAGCAATGCTATGCGAAATAACAGACTTCGCCGGCTTTTCTTTTCAGCCGAATGCCGGCTCCCAGGGTGAGTATGCCGGGCTACTATCAATCCGGGCGTATCATCATTCCCACGGTGAAGCCCATCGCAACGTCTGCCTGATCCCTTCATCTGCCCACGGAACCAACCCAGCGAGTGCGGTCATGGCTGGTATGAAAGTGATTGTTATAAAATGCGACTCCGACGGCAATATCGACATCGATGATTTCAGGGAAAAGGCCGAGCAGCACCAGGACAACCTGGCGGCGACCATGGTGACCTACCCAAGCACCCATGGCGTTTTCGAAGCGTCGATCAAGACCATCTGCGAGATCGTGCATCAAAACGGCGGCCAGGTGTATATGGATGGCGCCAATATGAATGCGATGGTGGGGATTTGCCGACCCGCCGAAATAGGTGCGGATGTTATGCATTTAAACCTGCACAAAACCTTTGCCATTCCTCACGGTGGTGGTGGTCCGGGAATGGGACCCATCGGCGTGCGTGAACACCTGTTACCTTTTTTACCAGATCATCCCGTAGTAAGTTGCAATAACCATGGGTCCAGCCCTTTAGGAACAGTATCCGCCGCACCCTGGGGTTCTCCACTTATTTTGTTGATATCCTGGGCCTATATAAAACTGCTAGGTACCTACGGAATTACTCGCTCAACCCGGGTCGCCATTCTTAATGCGAACTATATCGCGCACCGGCTTGATCCCTATTATCCAGTGGTCTATCGCGGCGAAAATGGACGGGTCGCCCACGAATGCGTGGTTAATCTAGCGCCTCTAAAGGAAACCAGCGGCGTTACCGTAGAAGACGTTGCCAAGCGTTTAATGGATTACGGTTTTCATGCGCCTACCATGTCCTGGCCGGTTCCGGATTCTCTGATGATAGAGCCAACGGAAAGTGAATCACTGGCAGAAATTGACCGCTTTTGCGATGCCATGATTCTGATTCGAAAGGAAATCACCGAAATTGAGTCCGGCGCATATGATCAGGAACAAAACTTGCTCAAGAATGCGCCCCATAGTTACCACTTGTTGGTGGAGGACCAATGGCCTTTCCCTTACAGTCGCAAGCAGGCATTTTTTCCAAACAGGGAAACCCAGGAAAACAAATACTGGCCCCCGGTTGGAAGAATTGACAATGTCTGGGGGGACCGCAACCTGGTTTGTACCTGTCCACCGCTATCAGACTACGAAGAATCTGATACTCTTGACGCCGCATAAATTGTTTTTCTTAACTTAGGAACCTCTGAACAAGTCATGACCGGACAGCTTGAGCGAAAAATAATCGATATCTGCGTTGCCCGCAGGACGCGGGTAATGAGCGATAGCAGGAGCGGAAGCGTTACAAAACTTCGCAATATCGCGTGGCGACCAACCACCGCTATTACGTGCGTTTCGTGCCTTGATCTCAATCATTTTTCATCTCAGTCTGTCTCGCCCAGACTTGTTCAGAGATTCCCTTAATCACAACGCCCTTGATCCGCCAATAGATGGATACTTCACAAAGCCGACCGAAACCTGTTGTCCAGGGACAAAAACTACGCGGCGCCGAAAAAACCGCCCGAATCCCGATTAAAGTAGAGGTTCGTTCCAAGGACCAAAGACTGCGTAAACCCAAGTGGATTCGAGCCAGCTTTCCGGGTACTGCGGTAGTTTTAGAGTTGAAATCCATCTTACGGGAAAATGGACTGCATACCGTATGTGAAGAGGCGGCCTGCCCCAACCTGGGCGAGTGTTTTGGAAATGGTACCGCGACATTTATGATCATGGGTGATATTTGCACCCGACGTTGTCCATTTTGTGATGTAGGTCACGGCCGTCCAAACCCCCTGGATAACGCCGAACCGATTCATCTCGCTGAAACCATTGAATTGATGAAGCTGAATTACGTTGTCATCACATCGGTAGACCGGGACGATCTGAGAGATGGTGGTGCTGCTCATTTCGCCCAATGCGTTGAGGCCGTCCGGGAGCGTTGCCCAGCAACTAAAATTGAAATACTAACGCCGGATTTTCGTGGCAGAATAGACGTTGCGGTTGAAATTATTGGGGCAGCCCCACCGGACGTCTTTAACCATAACCTGGAGACAGTGCCCCGTCTGTATCGTCAGGTACGCCCTGGTTCGGATTACCAGTATTCGCTGGATTTATTACGGCGAGCGAAACAAATCAATCCGGATATGGCAACAAAGTCAGGCATTATGCTGGGCCTTGGTGAGACCCACGAAGAAGTCGTCTCGGTAATGAGAGATATGAGGGCACATCGGGTGGATATGATGACCATCGGTCAGTATCTGCAGCCGAGCCCCCATCATCTGAATGTAGAACGGTACTGGAGCCCTGAAGAATTTGACGAGTTTCGCATTATCGGAGAGCAATTGGGATTTGAAAACGTGGCTTCTGCTCCGATGGTTCGCTCATCTTATCACGCTGATCTCCAAGCCCATTCGCGAATCTAAGTTATCTTTAAATATTATCTTATTGATATAACATAATTTTGTTTTAATTTTTGAAGCTTATATTCTTACTTTTTTAATTTATTTTTGAGTTAACCAATAATTAATTTAAATACCCATACAAAAATTTGTTTATTTGCGATACAATTTCCGTCATACCAGGATTCATATAATGGGTTATCGCCTTGATAATCCTGATAAACTGGTTTTCCAAAAAACTCACAATCTATATTTCGAGGAGAAAATTTCATGAGAGTTACCAAAACTGCAGCCGTTGCTGCCGCCCTATCACTAACCGCTATGACTGCTCAGGCAGGCACCCTGGAAGATGTCCAGGCTCGCGGTGAATTGAACTGTATTGTTTCTACCGGTGTTGCCGGCTTCGCTGCGCCCGATAATAGTGGTCGCTGGGAAGGCTTCGACGTAGACTTCTGCCGTGCTGTCGCTGCAGCGGTTTTAGGCGACGCCGAGAAAGTAAAATTCGTTCCTACCACCGGTAAGACTCGTTTTACCGCTTTAAATTCCGGTGAAGGCGACATCCTGTTCCGCAACACCACCGAAACTATGAGCCGCGACGTGGACCTGAAGCTGAGCTTTCTGCCGGTTAACTACTACGACGGTCAGGGTTTCCTGATTCGGCGTGAGCTTGGGGTTAATTCTGCGAAAGATCTTGATGGCGCTTCGGTATGTATCCAGACCGGTACCACCACCGAGCTGAACCTGGCTGACTTTTTCCGGGTCAACGGCATTTCATACGAGCCAGTTGCTATTGAAACCAACGAAGAAGGCATCGCCAACTACGGTGGCAATCGTTGTGACGTATACACCACTGACGCATCTGGCCTTGCTTCTACCCGTGCTGCCTTGGAAGATCCTGCAGCCCACGTAATCCTGCCGGAAATAATTTCCAAAGAGCCTCTGGGCGGTGCGGTTCGCCAGGGTGATGAGCAATGGGCCGACATCGGCAAGTGGGTGGTCAATGCAATAATCAATGCGGAAGAACTTGGTGTAACCCAGGCTAATGTTGCAGAATTGGCAGCTGCTGCGGGCAATAACCCCAGCATCAACCGTATGCTCGGAACCGAAGGCAGTATGGGTGAGATGGTTGGTCTCGATAATGCCTGGGCTGTGCGCGCTATTTCAGCCGTTGGAAACTATGGCGAGTCATTTGCCCGTAACATCGGTCCTGATACCCCAATCGGACTGGAGCGTGGCTTGAATGCGCTGTGGAAAGACGGCGGTATCTTATACGCCGCGCCGATTCGCTAATCAATCGGTAGCAAAATTGGGGCGCTTAGGCGCCCCAATTCATTTATAGTGAAACAAGTTTTAAACACCTTAGCGTAATCCAAGATTTGTCCATACAAATGGGCATTCAAAGTATTCTCAGTACAAAAATGCGACGGATAGGTAATCCGTATGCAATAATAAAACAGACAGAAATAAATCTGTCACTGTCGGAGGGATTCGGGCCACCGTTAAAATTTGTATTATTAACGGGTCCCACCACCGATAGATTAAACACTTCAGCGGAGTTGTAGCAATGAGTGAACTAGCCGTAGCCCAGACACTTCCACAAAGAAATATTGTCTCGCGAGTCTGGAATGACAAAGAGTCCCGTGAAGTAATTATTCAGGTCATAGCGTTTGCCGCTATTTTTGCGTTTTTCTTTCTGATGGTACGCAATGCGGTATCCAATCTTGAAGCGATTGGCAAGGATATCAGCTTTAATTTTCTGTCCCAGCCTTCGAGCTACGACATCAGTCAACACTTGATTGAATACAATTCGCGCTCGACTCACTTTCGTGCCATGGTGGTCGGAATTCTCAATACGCTGCTGGTGGCCGTATTCGGTATTATCCTATCTACCGTTCTCGGATTTTTACTGGGCGTGTTTAGGCTGTCGAAAAACTGGATCATCAACAAAATCGCCTATGTCTATATTGAATATGTGCGCAATGTACCGCTACTGCTTCACATTCTGCTGGTCCATGGCCTTATCGTGCATTCTCTGCCCCTGCCGAAAAATGCCGTTAACGTCAACGATGTCGCCTTTCTGACTAATCGGGGATTTTTTACCCCGAAACCGGAATTTGAACCACTGTTTTGGGTGATCGCTTTTCTATTCGTGGCTGGAATCATTTTTAGCTGGTGGTTTAAAAGACATGCTCAGAAGGTACAAGATGAAACCGGCAAGCATTATCCGGTGTTCTGGATTTGTCTGGGAGCCATCATTGCGCTTCCGCTGCTTATGTACTTTGTATTGGGGTCCCCTATTGTATGGGAGATTCCTGCCCTGAAAGGGTTTAACTTTAAGGGCGGAATGGTTATCCGGCCTGAATTTATTGCCCTGTGGCTGGCGCTATCAATGTATACCGCCTCGTTTATCGGAGAGATCGTTCGCGCCGGTATTACTGCGGTGAATTATGGTCAAACCGAAGCAGCATCGGCGTTGGGAGTAACCCGTGGAAGAACCCTGAGTCTGGTAGTCGTTCCCCAGGCGTTACGCATAATCATCCCTCCATTAACCAGCCAGTATCTAAATGTTACGAAAAATTCTTCGTTGGCAATTGCTGTGGGTTATATGGATATCGTGGCGACCCTTGGCGGTGTTACACTGAACCAGACCGGGCGTGAAATGGAGTGCATGACCATGGTACTCGGGTTATACCTGTTATTTTCATTGTTAATTTCTGCAGGTATGAATTGGTATAACAAACGTATAAAACTGGTGGAGAGGTAGGAGGATAACCATGACTACTAATAATCAAAGTTATACCCCCGGCGAGCATCCTGATTTGCCCGCACCTTCCGGCACCGTTGGACCGTTGGCGTGGATACGCGGGAATCTTTTGTCGTCACCGACCAATATTGTATTGACCGTGGTGACACTCTGGTTTTTATACAAGGTTTTACCGCCGACCATTAACTGGTTTTTTATCGATGCGGTCTTCACTGGTGAAGATCGAAATGCCTGTAAAGCCGCTGGTGACGGTGCCTGCTGGGCGTTTATCGGTGAGCGATTTAAACTGTTTACCTATGGATTTTATCCTGAGGCCGAGCGTTGGCGGGTAAATCTATCTTTTGTTATGCTTATCGCTGCAATCATTCCGGTACTGTTTGACAAAATCCCTCTCCGAAAGTATGGGCTTTATTATGCAGTAGCATTTCCCTTTATTGCGGGCTGGTTGCTGGTTGGCGGTAGCTTTCTCGGAATTTTCGAATTGCCTGTGGTTACGACTGACCAGTTCGGTGGAATCATGCTGACCCTGGTGGTAGGCGTTACCGGGATTGCGTTCTCACTACCGTTGGGGATTCTGCTGGCGCTGGGCCGCCAATCCAACCTACCAATTATCCGAGTTTTTTGTGTCGGTTTTATTGAGTTTATCCGGGGTGTTCCGTTGATCACCCTGTTATTTGTGGCCTCAACAATGCTCAGTTATTTTTTACCTCCAGGGGTTAAATTTGACTTACTGCTTCGAGTACTGATCATGGTTACCTTGTTTTCCTCTGCATATATGGCAGAAGTAATCCGCGGAGGACTCCAGGCAATACCAAAAGGCCAGATTGAGGCAGCGGATGCCATGGGCCTCAAATACTGGCCCGCAATGCGTTTAATTGTGTTACCCCAGGCTTTGAAAATCTCCATTCCCGGCATCGTCAATACATTTATCGGCCTGTATAAAGATACCACCCTGGTTATTATTATCGGACTATTTGATCCGCTGGGTATTGGCAGAGCCTCCCTGGCGGATACCAAATGGACCGGGCTATCAAAAGAGGTTTATTTATTTGTCGCTATATTTTTCTTTATCTCCTGCTTCGCGATGTCCCGCTACTCGCTTTATCTCGAAAGTAAGCTCGAAACCGGACACAAAAGATAACTGGGTACTAAAAAATGTCTAATCAAACAAACACCGATCAAAATCAGAATTCCGAGCTAGCGATTAAAATAGTCGCGATGCATAAATGGTATGGACAATTTCATGTCTTAAAAGATATAAATCTCTCGGTTACCCGGGGTGAGCGAATTGTAATATGTGGACCGTCGGGATCCGGTAAATCGACCATGATTCGCTGTATCAATCGGCTGGAAGAACATCAACAGGGAGACATAATTGTTGATGGTGTGGAATTAACCAATGATCTGAAAAATATTGAGACCATCCGTCGTGAGGTTGGCATGGTATTTCAGCATTTTAATCTGTTTCCACATCTGACCGTATTGCAAAATTGCACCTTGGCGCCGATTTGGGTTAGAAAAACACCGAAGGCAGAAGCCGAAGCAATCGCCATGAAATATCTGGAAAGGGTAAAGATTCCTGAACAGGCTAATAAATTTCCTGGGCAACTTTCCGGTGGGCAGCAACAACGCGTGGCGATCGCCCGCAGCCTGTGTATGAATCCACGAATTATGTTGTTTGACGAACCCACGTCGGCTCTCGATCCGGAAATGATTAAGGAAGTTCTCGACGTTATGATCGAATTAGCCCATGAGGGCATGACCATGTTATGCGTAACCCATGAGATGGGATTCGCTAAAACCGTGGCTGATCGGGTTATCTTTATGGACGGTGGGGAGATTATCGAAGAAAATGTGCCTGAAGAATTTTTTGAGAATCCACAACATGAGCGTACTCAACTGTTCTTAAGTCAGATACTCAATCACTGATTAGGGACGCTACTTTAGGTTTAAAAAGCTGCTTCGGCAGCTTTTTTTACGCCATCCATTTCGCTTATTGACCCTGAACTACCCCTGCGATACTAACCGTTAAACTTTCCAAACAATCTACTAACCCATTGTCGTAGATCCATAATACTTCCACATCAACAGGGCCACCGCCGATCGATGGGGTGACCATCGTCTGGCAATTTCTGCGGTTTGTTTTCCTGAAGGTTTTGATTCCAATTCCAAGTATCGTTGTACTGCAATTTGCAGCGCGAGGTCGTCCGCAGGGTATATATCCCTGTGGTTGAGCGCAAACATGGCAAAAATCTCTCCAGACCAACGTCCGAAGCCGCGAATTTCCACCAGCTTGGTGATAGCAGATTCAGCATCCATCTGGCTCAGATGATCAAGTACCAGGGCTTTCGTCCGGATCATTTCAGCCAGATTTTTTGCATATTCAACCTTACGCCAGGACAGACCACACTCTCTAAGTTGTAGATCAGTTCGATTGAGTATTTTTCTCCAGGTTATGACGCCACCACAAAGCATCTCTACGCGTTGGGAGATTACGGATGCCACCCTGGTCGAAAGTTGCTGGGATACAATAACCTGCAACAATGTAGAGAAATCTGGAGCCCGCTTTCGTGGTAGTGGCATTCCCGTTTGTTGAATCACTTGCGCTAGCCCAGGGTCAATTTTTGCCGCGCACGCCAATTCACGCTTCAGTTTGTTGCGGTCGGCTTTGGTAATCTCAATTTCGGCATTCATGATAAATAAATGAATAATTAAAGTTTTAATTCAGCGCTTCTGATTGCCTCATACTGTGGAGCTAAAACAGGTTAAAATACCACTAGCAACATAACTTAACAGTGGCAGATCAATTATAAATCACCCATACCCTGAATTTCTTCTACCCTAAATGCACATACTGATTGTCGAAGATGACGAGGCAACGGCGGCCTATATAAATAAAGGACTGGTAGAAGCGGGTCACTCGGTAGATATCGCGAGCGAGGGCGACACTGGACTCGAGATGGCCAGCAACCAACAATACGACGCATTAATCGTGGATCGGATGCTGCCCAAGCTCGATGGTCTGTCTCTTATTTATAGCCTACGGGAATCCGCCAATAAAACCCCCACCCTGATCCTCTCCGCCCTTGGCGAGGTAAATGACCGGGTAGAGGGACTCAAAATGGGCGGTGATGATTATTTAACCAAACCATTTGCTTTTTCCGAGCTATTGGCCCGACTCGAAGCACTCGCCAGACGCAACAACACCGAGGCGAAAGAAACCTCATTAACCGTCGGTGAACTACAAATGGATTTGCTCCAAAGACAGGTCTGCCGCGGTGAAACCGAAATCGATCTACAACCCCGGGAATTTCGCCTACTTGAGTACCTCATGCGGCACAGTAACCAGGTCGTTACCCGGACCATGTTGCTTGAGAACGTCTGGGATTATAATTTTGATCCCCAAACAAATGTGATTGACGTCCATATCAGTCGGCTTAGGAGCAAGATCGACAAGAGCTTCGATACCCAGATGCTTAACACTGTCCGCGGTGCGGGCTACATACTGCGTGAAACAAAAACGTAAGCTTTTTCATAGCTACACTTTTCGGCTTGCGCTGCTCTATGCCATTATATTCAGCAGCTCAACCCTGATTCTGTTTTACTTTTTCTATCTGTTCACCGCGTCCTATATGACCCAACAAATGGACAATACCATTCAAGTGGAAATTCAGGGACTGGCTGAGCGATACGATGATGAGGGTCTCGAAGGTCTTACCAAATTAATTGCAGATCGAGTCGGTCGGCAACAAGCTACAGGCAACTCGATTTACCTGTTAACCACTTATACACTGGAACCACTCGTTGGAAACCTGGATCGCTGGCCCAAAAATGCATCGATCGATAACGACTGGCTAGAATTTTCCCTGGAGGTCAATGAGCAAACCAATGAAACCCATTTAGCCCGGGCCCGAATATTTCGTCTTCCGGGTCAATATGGTCTATTGGTAGGACGCGATATTCACCAGCTAACCCAGGCGAAAAGCAGCATTGTGCAAGCCCTTACCTGGGGACTGGCGATCATGCTGTTACTCGCGTTCGTCGGCGGGCTGGTATTAAGCCGTCGCACCGTTCGTAAAATTGAACGAATCAATCAAACCACCCGGAGCATCATGTCTGGAGATCTATCCAGGCGGGTTCCGGTGACCGCGCGCAACGATGATTTTGATCAGGTTGCAGAAAATCTCAACCAAATGCTGGATCGCATTCAGACTCTGATGGACGATATTCGACGGGTATCGGACAATATTGCCCACGATCTTCGGACCCCATTGACCCGCCTGCGTCAGCACCTGGAAGAAGCCCGCCAGGAAGAGGATCCGCAATCCAAGTCTGCTTCAAATCTCGAGAGTTCAATAAAGGAAGCAGATTCTTTGCTGATTACGTTTAACGCATTACTTCGAATCGCACGGATAGAAGCGGGGCAAATAACCGCAGGTTTTTCCAATCTGGATTTTTTAACTCTGCTGCAAGACGTTGTCGAATTCTACGAGCCCCTTGCTGAAGAAAAATCCCAGCAATTGCACATCGACCTGGGTCGTAATATCGAGACCTGGGGCGATCGCGATCTACTGTTCCAGGCCCTCGCCAATATAATTGAAAACGCGATCAAATATACCCCTGAAAATGGTCAGATATGGGTATCGTTAAGTCAGATACACCATGAGGCTGTAATTACCATTGCTGATAATGGGCCCGGAATACCGGAGCAGGAGGTTGAGAATGTTTTCAGGCGTTTTTATCGGTTAGACCGCAGTCGCAGCACCTCGGGCAATGGTCTTGGACTTAGTATGGTTTCCGCTGTGATATCAATGCACGGTGGTGAAATTAAACTGCTGGACAATCGGCCGGGTCTGAAAACCGTAATACGCTTTCCCGTTGTTCGCGAAATGCCTGCTCAGCTCACCAATATTCCCCAGGCTGCCTAGACATACCGGTTGATGAAATTAACCCAATCAATGTCATCGGCCAGTAAGGCTATTCTGGTTGCCGCTGGCATCGTAGTCGTAATTGCCGGCACCAGAAGCGCAAGCAGCATTCTGGCGCCTCTTCTGATGGCGGTTTTTATATCTATTATTTGCTCAGCACCATTATTCTGGTTAAAGCGACATGGCATTAGCAATACAGTTTCACTACTTATAATTGTCGCCGGGGTAGGTTTGATCGGCGTGGCTATGTTCGGCCTGATCGCCAATTCACTGGACGAATTCAGCAGCTCAATCCCTCGTTACAAACAAAACCTGACGTTACTCTACGTCGACCTGACCAACACCCTAGGTCGGTGGGGTTTGGGCATGCCACTTGAAGGCTTACGCGAGCAACTTAGCCCGAATTCCTTTATCCGTTTTCTTAACTTTATGTTGAGCGGGCTCAGCAATATCCTGGGAGACGGGTTGATAGTATTTCTGGCAGTCCTGTTTATTTTAACCGAGGTCGCTGCGTTGCCGGACAAACTACGGGCTTCTCTAAAAAACCCGGACCAATCAATGGTTTACTTTCAAGATTTCATTAACAAAGTAATCCACTATCTAGCACTCAAGGCCGCGACCAGTGCTCTTACCGCGGTCTGCGTCGCAAGTTTTTTATGGGCTCTCAATATTGACTACGTCTTTTTATGGGCGGTGTTGGCATTTTTCCTCAATTTCATACCCTATGTTGGTTCTTTCCTTGCTGGTTTACCGGCTGTGCTGCTGGGTTTAATTGACCACGGAGCTTGGGTTGCGCTTTGGGCCACCACAGGCTACGTCGCGGTCAATATCGTCGTCGGTAATATTATTGAAACACGCTGGATGGGTGACGTGCTTAACTTGTCTTCGTTTGTGGTATTCGTCTCCCTGATTTTCTGGGGTTGGGTGCTCGGACCAGCTGGCATGTTCTTATCGATCCCGCTAACTATGTCGATAACCATTGCCCTCGATAGTAATCCGGACACCAGACCGGTGGCCACGCTTATGCAAAATACTGCGGGGCGTGATTCGCCAAGGAAAGAACCGGACGAGGAAGAACTGGACAATTAGTGACAGCATGAATGCTAAGCAATAACCAAGCTATTCAATTCGAATTAACGCACCCTTTGGTTGCTCGCTGGACTTTGGAGCAGGAATTATTAGTTGATTGGTTTCGGGTTGCTCAGCCTGGGTCCCGGTAAAATCAAATAACTCAGAAATACTGTTAATTCCCAAACGCGGTAATTGGGTCAGTCCAAAAGCACCCAGACCGCCAATAACAACCAGCAATATCACCCATTTAAAAACTCCTCCTCCAGAACTTCGCTCTCGGGTCCGAATTTTTCCCTTGCGCTTTAGCGCCGCCCGGGAAGAAGGAATTTCAGTGATACGTTCCGGTTGCAAATCGATACTGTCCATCAAACCTTCAACGTCCAGTTTCAACAACTTGGCATAAGAACGAATGTATCCTTTAACGAACGTAGTACCGGGCAATTTATCGTAGTCGTCAGCTTCCAATGCTTCGATCGAATCTACGCCGAGATTCAGGCTGCTGGCAACTTCCTGAATTGACATATCCCATTCATGCCTTTTTTCCGACAAAATTTTACCTGCCGATACAATCGGCTGAGGCACAGGATCAGTGAATTCTGTGGCGTTCATTAGTTTTTACTTTATAGAGATAGGATTAATTATTGTTGCAGTTCGCTCGACAGTGACGCCAATATCGCCTACGCCTGCTTGGTGGAAAAATTGATTGGCGGTAAACTGATCGTTTACTTAGAAACAAACGGTCAGAAATTCAGCAAGTTATATCGACTTTATAACCTGGGTTAATCGATCAAGCTACAGTATAAGGAGATTTTAACCAAAAAAAAAGGGAAGATCACTTCCCTTCTCTTCTCGAACCAGATTACCCGTCGCGTTCGACAGGTAATCGTCGGAATCTACTAACCAGCCGCAACTGGCTCAACCGCCTTCATACTCAGGCGGACCCGGCCTTGCTTATCTACTTCAAGAACCTTTACTGTAACCTGGTCACCTTCACTTAACACATCACTTACCTGATTCACTCGTTCGTTGGATATTTGCGAAATGTGTACCAAGCCGTCTCGTCCCGGCAAAATATTTACAAATGCACCAAAATCCATCAATCGAACGACCTTGCCGGTATACACAGCGTCGACTTCTACTTCAGCAGTAATTTGTTCGATACGGCGTATGGCCTCCTGGGCTGCAGCGTTATCAGTTGACGCAATTTTGATCGTGCCGTCGTCGTCGATATCGATAGAAACACCGGTTTCCTCAGACAACGCACGAATTACCGCTCCACCTTTACCAATAACATCACGAATTTTCTCCGGATTGATTTTAATGGTCATTATTCGTGGCGCATAGTCTGACATTTCAGTCCGAGGAGAAGAAATTACTTTCGCCATCTCGCCAAGGATATGTAAGCGTCCTTCCTGGGCCTGGGACAATGCCTGCTGCATAATTTCCTGGGTAATGCCGTCAATCTTGATGTCCATCTGTAAAGCTGTAACGCCGTCTGCAGTTCCAGCCACTTTAAAGTCCATATCACCTAGATGATCTTCGTCACCAAGGATATCCGTCAGAACGGCAAACGCGTCACCATCTTTGATCAAGCCCATAGCCACGCCAGCAACAGGAGCTTTAACCGGCACACCAGCGTCCATCAATGCCAGGCTGGTACCGCAAACGCTGGCCATTGAACTCGACCCATTCGATTCGGTGATTTCAGAAACCACGCGAATGGTGTAGGGAAAATCTTCCTGACTTGGAATAACGGCAAGAATTCCTCGTTTGGCAAGGCGACCATGGCCAATTTCCCGTCGCTTGGGGGTTCCAACACGACCCGTTTCGCCTACGCAATACGGTGGAAAGTTATAATGGAGCATAAAGCTGTCACGAAAATCGCCGTCGAGCGCGTCGATAACCTGAGAATCTCGCTCGGTCCCCAAGGTTGCGACCACGATTGCCTGGGTCTCACCCCGGGTGAATTTCGCTGACCCGTGGGTCCGTGGTAGTACGCCGGTATCGACACTGATCGGTCGTACAGTTCGGGTATCACGACCATCGATTCTAGGTTCTCCCTGAATCACTCGTCCGCGAACGACGTTTTTCTGAACCGCCTTAAATTCGTCCATAACGGTTGCTAGCAGGTCAGCCTCAGACCCTTCCGGGCATAATTCGGCAACCAGTTTATCTTTAGCCGCAGAGAGGGCATTCTGACGTTCAACTTTGTCAGTAATACTATAGGCCGAGGCAACACTATCGCCGGCAATTGCGCTAACTTGATCCGCCAAGGCCTGGTCTTTTTCCGGTGCCTGCCATTCCCATTTGGGTTTGCCTGCTTCGGCTCCTAATTCTTTAACCGCGGTAATAACCGCCTGACTGGCCTGGTGTCCATACATAACAGCTCCCAGCATTTCTTCTTCACTCAGATTATCCGCTTCAGACTCAACCATCAGTACCGCGTTCTCGGTACCGGCAACCACCAGATTCAGCTTGGATTCCTCAGTCAACACGGTGCGGGAAGGATTCAGCACATATTCGCCATTGACAAAACCGACTCGTGCGGCGCCTATCGGTCCATTAAACGGCAATCCCGATACCTCAAGTGCCGCCGATGTTCCGATCAGGGCAACGATGTCCGGATTAATTTCCGGATCAATAGAAAGTACCGTATTGATGATCTGAACTTCGTTCAGGAACCCTTTGGGGAACAGCGGGCGTACCGGGCGGTCGATCAGGCGACAGGTTAAGATAGCATTTTCCGAAGGTCTACCTTCGCGCTTGAAAAATCCTCCAGGGATTCGCCCGGCGGCGTAAGTACGTTCTTCATACTCCACGGTCAACGGAAAGAAATCCCGTCCGGAATCCGTGCTTCGTCCGACCACGGTTACCATAACAACCGTATCACCCATGGTCACCACTACTGCACCGTCCGCTTGTCGGGCCGTTGCGCCAGTTTCCAGACGCACTTCATGTTGACCGTATTGAAAAGTCTTGACTACTTTACTCAAAATATTATCTCCAGCGCAATGCGCTATTGGGATCTGGATACCAGTCCTGTTTATTTACGCAAACCAAGTTTTGCAATTAACGCACGATAACGCTCGACATCAGAATTTCGCAGATAGCTCAATAACTTGCGGCGGTGATTAACCAGCCGTAGCAAGCCTTGACGCGAATGATGGTCGTGAATGTGAGTTTTGAAATGATCGGACAAATCCTGGATTCGCGCAGTCATTAACGCAATTTGTACTTCTGGAGAACCAGTATCCCCTTCGCCGCGCTGATGCTCTTTAACAACAACGGCCTTATCTTCGGCAGTTAAAGCCATGATAATCCTCAATGAAAAGTTATTTTACCTGTGCCGAAGAAAGCCCGAAGTGCCAACCGCAGCGCTTTGATCAAATAGAATAGACCAGACCCGGTTGGGGAAATTGGGGGACAAACCTCGATACACCGTATCCCAAAACAGACCAGCGGTTTCGGGGAGGCGTATTCTAACGACACCGGGTTCCGGTAACAAGCCTAAATCTCTCCTAAGTTTAGGAAAAGTCAAGATTTTCGCCACTCGAAACATTATAATCTGCCGCCCTTTATCAAGCATAAACTACTTTAGGAATACAACTGTACATGAAGCTCAATCGCGTAGGTTTTGTTGGCTGGCGTGGCATGGTCGGATCGGTCTTGCTGCAACGGATGCTGGAACAGGAAGATTTTTCAATTATCAATGAACCGTTGTTCTTTACCACATCCCAAGCCGGACAGGCCGGACCCAATATAGGTCGGGATAGCGGAAAATTACTGGACGCCAGTGACATCAAAACCCTCCTAACCCTCGACGCAATCATCACTTGTCAGGGTGGAGAATACACCAGCGAAGTTCATAGCGCGCTGAGAAAGGCCGGGTGGGATGGGTATTGGATTGACGCGGCATCGACCCTGCGCATGCATCAAGATGCTGTAATCATCTTGGACCCAGTGAATTTGCCACTCATCGAACAAGGACTGGCTTCAGGGAAAAAAGACTTTATCGGCGGAAACTGTACTGTCAGCCTAATGCTGATGGCACTCGACGGTTTACTTAATGCCGATCTGGTGGAATGGATGACGGTGATGACCTACCAGGCTATTTCGGGAGGAGGCGCTAAACAAATGCGGGAGCTAATCGCCCAGATGGCCAAGATTGATCAGGTGTCCGAAACGCTGCTGGCGGATCCCAATAGCGCGATCCTGGATATTGATCGAGTCGTTATTGAAACCCTGCGCGGCCCAGATTTGCCGAACGCAGAAATTGGCTACCCACTGGCTGGCAATCTGCTGCCCTGGATTGATCAGGATCTTGATTCCGGAACCAGCCGTGAAGAGTGGAAAGGTTCGGTGGAAACCAACAAAATCCTGGGACGAGACAGCGCACCCATTCCAATTGAAAGCACCTGCATACGCATTGGTGCAATGCGTTGTCATAGCCAGGCCTTTACGATTAAATTGAAACAGAACCTCGCTCTCGATGAAATCGAGTCGATCCTGGACAATGCGAATGACTGGGTTACGGTGGTGCCAAATCAACGCGAAGCTTCACTTAATGACTTGACCCCGGTGCGGGCAACCGGAACCCTGGACATTCCCATTGGTCGAATTAAAAAACTTCACATGGGTGGTGACTACATATCGGCTTTCACCGTCGGAGACCAGTTGCTGTGGGGGGCTGCGGAACCACTTCGCAGGATGCTTCGAATTTTATCGCAATTTGACGGATGACTCTTCATCAAGATGATTCAACAATCTTAATGATCTTATGGAGAAAAACAGGATAAATAGAATCTGGTTTATCGGTTTGACTCTAGTCTTGTACTGGGGCGGTTTCACCGCGCACGCGCAATCGAATCCAATCCTCGCTGAACCCGACCAAACTAAACCAAGTCAAGTTAAGATAGCCCGGCTGGATGAGATCTCAATCACCATCAATCGATCGGTTCCCGCTACTGCAATAAGTTTACGGAATGCCGTAGTGGCCTCCCAATTGTCAGCTCAGGTGATTGAAATGTCCCATGAGCCAGGAGATTTGGTGGACCAGGGCGATCCTATCGCAAGCCTGGATTGCCAGGACTACACGCTTTCACTGGAGTCCGCACGGTCTCAAATTGCCGCCCTGAAGGCAAGACTAAATCTGGCCCGGCAACAACTGGCGCGGCTGAATCAGCTCAAGCAGAATCGAAATGCCAGTGAAGAGCAGATAAATCAGCGTCAAGCTGAACTCGAAATCGTCAGCGCCGAAATCTCCACTCAGTCCATTGCCATCAAGGCTGCAGAACAACAGGTCAAGCGATGCGTCATCAGGGCACCATTTTCCGGATTGATAACCAGTACCGAAGGGCAGGTAGGGAATTTTCTGACACCAGGTGCTGCGGTAGTCGCTTTAGTGGATATCGAGCGCGTAGAACTTAAGGCAACGCTTCAGGAAGCCCGAGTCAGTGAGCTGGTAACAAATCCACCATTTTTTGAATTCGGTGGAGAGAATTGGCCGGTGACAATTCGTACTATTTTCCCTGTGATCGACCTATCAACCCAAACCCGGGAAATTCGCTTTAACTTTAGCGATCAGAAACCCGCACCAGGGTCTATTGGAAGACTGCGTTGGACCCTCTCGGGTAATACTATTCCAGCCACCTATCTATTGACCAGGGCAGAACAAACCGGCATTTTCGTGGTAGCAAGCGAACAATCAGATCGAGTTGATTTCATCCCGTTTGCCCACGCAATTCCCGGCCAACCGGTTACCGTAGATCTGCCAGGGACAATCTTGATCGTAACCGAAGGTCGTTTTGGACTGGAGCATGGACAGAGGGTTTTGATCGACTAGCCCGAATATTTCATAAAGGCGGACACAGATTAACTAAAAGCCAAATTGAATCAGAGTCATACGACAGTTATAAGGCAAAGCTTACTGGTACATTTTGTCCTTCTGGATTTAGGCGCCAATCTGGCGTCGCATCTTGAACGATCGACCTCGAACCATAGCTACGGCTATGCTTCTTCGTCCGATAGTCCAACCTGCTTAACCAGCTTGTCGCTAAATTCCAGACCTTTATGAAATTTCCGGGCTAGGCTGATGTTTTCTAATCTGCTGAAAAATCACGTCCTGGCAAATCTGACTTTTCTGCTGGTGTTAATCCTGGGCATCTTTTCCTATCTATTGATGCCGCGGGAACAGGACCCATCAATTAATTTTAACTGGATTCAGATCACCACGGTTTTTCCTGGTGCATCCACACCCGACGTTGAGAAACAGGTTACCGACGTAATTGAAGACGCAATTCGAAATGTGTCCGATGTCAAATTTGTCTCAAGCAACAGCCGCGAAAGCGTATCGACCATGCTGGTCAGGTTTGACGAAATTAATACTCGAACCTATGAAAAGCGGGTGGCTGACTTAAGAAGGGAAATCGACGGCATCAAAGAACAGCTGCCGGAAACTGGTCGCGACCCGTTTGTCTTTGAAATCACCACGGCGAATGCGTTTCCCACGGTCACCGTGGTAGTAAGCGCCCGGGCCGATGACGAAAATCTGCGTCGCCAAGGTATACGGATTCGGGATGATATAGAAAGAATCAGCGGGGTTAGTCAGGTGCTAACACAGGGATTATCGGAACCGGAATTGCATATCAACTTTATTCCAGCCCAGCTCGAACAGTTCGGACTGAATCCGGTTGATCTGGCGAATACGGTTCAAAGTTATTATCGCAATGTCTCGGCAGGCACCGTGGATGTAGTCAATGACAATTGGTCAATTCGGATTAGTGGCACCAGCGCAGATACCGAGTATCTCGCAAACTTGCCGGTAATTACTTCCCATGGAGAGGTGCCACTGCACGCTGTGGCGGAAGTTGTCTATGCCAAAGAGCCTGCACAAAACTTGGTGAGGTTTAATGGTCAGCCCTCGGTATTGCTTGCGGTTACTAAAAAAGAAAGTCAGAATATTTTGCAATTGGTAGAGCGAGTTTCGGAATACGTTAACGGGCGTCGTCAAACTGATTTACGACTCGGCATCAATACTGTTGTGGTTGATGATCAAACCCAGATTACCCGGGATGCCTTACGTATTATGCAGACCAACGCGGCCCTTGGGTTGTTAATGGTGTTACTGGTCACCTGGTTGTTTCTCGGATCCCGAATCGCATTTTTAACCGGCATTGCCATTCCGTTTATTCTGGCCGGCACCTTCTGGTTTCTAAGCAGCCTGAACCAAACTCTGAACGTTTCTATTCTGCTTGGTGTGGTTATTTCACTTGGCATGCTGGTGGATGACGCCGTTGTAGTTGTTGAGTCCATTTACTATCGATTACAACGCGGTGCCAGTACTCTGGACGCCACGATTAAAGGGCTGAAAGAAGTCATGACGCCGGTTACCACGGCGGTCTTAACCACAATGTCCGCATTTCTACCGTTGATGCTGCTGCCGGGCATACTGGGCAAGTTTATGCTGGTGATTCCACTGGTTGTCACTTCGGCATTGGCCATCAGCCTGGTGGAGGCTTTCTGGCTTTTACCCGCGCATATTTTGGCGATGAACGTCAGTTTCGAAAAACCGTCAAAAATTCATCAGTTCAGGGAAGCAGCCCAACGTCGAATCCGGGTTATTTATACTAAATCGCTGATACGGGTTTTTCGCCATCCGTGGATTTCAGGAGTGATTTTAATCATCGTATTTGGTGCGGCAATTTCCGCTGTAGTTCAGGAAAAAATAAAAGTGGATTTTTTTGCCAGCGACCCGATTCGATTGTTTTACGTCAATATACAAATGCCGCCCGGAACCGCATTGAACGGCACTATTAAAAAGGTACTCGAGATCGAAGAAATCGTTGAATCCCATATTGAACCAGGAGAAAGTCGTTCCGTAGTCAGCTATGCGGGGCAGATGATTACCGAAACCGAACCATTTCTGGGCGAGCAATATGGCCAGATTTTGGTGTCTTTGAAACCTAAAGCCTCAGGATTACGCAGCGTAGACCAAATGATCGACTCCATGCGGGCACAGGTGTTGGCGGTTCCTGGCGTGGCGAAATCCAGTTTCCTTAGACTTGCAGGTGGACCGCCTGTTACCAAGGCAATCAGTATCAAAGTGAGGGGTGATAACCTCGAGGAAATTGTGCTCGCGATTGCTGACCTGAGAGATTTTATGGAGGGTGCAGGGGTCTTTCGCGATATTTCAGATGACAATCTACCAGGCCAGAATACGCTTAATCTAAAGGTCAATCCGGCGGCAGTGCAACGAACTGGCATTCAACCTGAATTAATCGCCCGAACTTTACGTTTATTGGTAGATGGTGAAATTGTCGCCGAATTCAGACACCTCGGGGAAAACCTCGAAGTCAGGCTTCAGGCCAAGCAAGAACTCGGGCAAATAGATCAATTGCTGGAATACCAGATTCCGGATAGAGAGGGACGATTAATCGCACTCAATCAACTTGTAGATGCCGAAACCACCCGAAGTGCGAGCTCGATTAGACACTATAATTTTCGGCGTGCGGTGACTATCGAAGCGGGTATTGATAAATCTCTAACCGATCCAGTTAAGGCTAACGATCTGATCAAAGCGCATTGGCAAACCATTCGCGACCGACATCCGGAAATTGACCTCGATTTTAGCGGCGTTCTGGATGATATTGAGGAAAGCCTGAACGCTATATTTATTTTGTTTCTCATGGGACTGGGACTAATCTACCTGATACTTGGAACCCAGTTCCGCAGCTATTTCCAACCTTTGTTAATTTTGCTGACGGTACCTATGGCATTCACCGGGGTGGTCGTGGGCCTGCTTATTAGTCGATACCCATTGAGCCTGTTCACGCTCTACGGCGTCGTCGCCCTGGCCGGGATCGCTGTCAATGCGGCAATTGTATTAATTTCCACGGCCAACGCCCGTCATCACAGCGGACTAAATCATATTCATGCAATCATTGCAGCGGCTAAACGCCGGGTGGTTCCAATACTGATCACTTCTCTGACTACCATCGCCGGGCTATTTTCCTTGGCAACCGGGCTTGGCGGCAGCTCGCTGATTTGGGGCCCCGTAGCGGCGTCAATGGTCTGGGGATTGATGATTTCGACCGTTTTAACATTATTTTATATCCCATTGTTCTACCGCATCTTTATGCCAAAGTGGTTATCGATAAAGGGATCCAGGAATTTGTAAAATTTCGTTGGAGAGTTATTCTATGTAGGAATTAAAAGAAGATTTCCTACTCGCTGCATCGCGGTCCATCTGGATCATGGGCATAAAACACTTTCACGACGTCTTCGACGATATCCCAAATTACCTTTTCGCCCTTCTGAGTAAAAATACTGTCTCCTGCAGTAAATTCGTGGCTGGTTCCATCCGCTTCAATGATTCTCAGGCGACCGGAAACAATGGTCTGGAGTTCATTGCCACTTTCAACGCATTCGAATGCCCCTGCGGTACAGGCCCATACGCCCAAACGCAGACGTGCGCCGGGACCGCCCACGTCAAACCTGCCAGAAGTTCTGGGATTTCCTCGAACTATCCGGTAACCCGGTGAGGTTTCGAGATCGGGCCATGGCTCAAGCTCATGGGTCCTATTTTTATGTAATGTAATCATCCAACAATATTACCCCATGCCTCGATCAAAGGCAGCCAATAGGTTCAGCTATTAAGCTTATTAATGGGCAGGAAAAATAAACCTGATTGCCAAGACTGCCGAACTGTGGCAATTTCGTTTTTTAGCGACACAGTCATTACGCGATCGTTACCTGCGAACGACCAGCGGTAAAAGTGTAGCGACCATGAATCCCATTAACTCCCATTTGAGCTGGTAAATACACTAAAATTCGCGGCCAATTTGACCGCCACAGGAAGTTAGCCCAGCGTTCAGTATTAACATTCTTGATTTATTCACCGAAGACCATAACCAATTTCCCTAACGGACCATGAAAATTCTTATCGCAGACAGCTTTCCGGACACCCATGCACATCAACTTGAGCAATTGGGCCATACTTGTACCGTGGACGCCGGGTTGGACGAAAACACACTCTCCGAAGTTGTCTCTGATCATGAGGCATTGATCGTTAGAAGCACCGTGGTCAATGCTGCTACTCTGGATACGGCATCGGCACTCAAGCTTGTCATCCGCGCCGGCGCCGGCACCAACACTATCGACAAGCAACATGCGGCAAGCAAGGGAATTCGGGTCTGCAATGTTCCCGGAGCCAACGCCATCGCTGTAGCTGAATTGGTTATGGGAATGATTATATCGATCGATCGGAACATTCCTGACAATGTTGCGGATCTGCGGAACCAAACATGGAACAAGAAAAAATTCAGCAAAGCCCGCGGACTGCTTGGTCAAAAACTCGGTATTGTCGGTTTCGGTGCTATTGGCCATGCGCTGGCTGAACGGGCCCAGGCTTTCGGAATTGAAGTGTACGCGGTAGACCAACCGGGGGTAGCCTCACAGCGGATGACGGATGCCGGCGTGATTGAATTGGACAAGGTCGAACAGATTCTTGAAACCTGCGATATCGTGAGCTTGCACATGCCAGCCACTGACCAGACCCGTGGCATGGTTGACCAGGCATTTCTCAATAAAATGAAAGACGGCGCAACATTAATTAATGCCGCCCGGGGAGAGCTGGTTGATGAACCAGCACTTATCGCAGCGATGGACCAAAGAGGTATTTGTGCCGGTCTTGATGTTTACGACAATGAACCCGGTGCAGGGGATAATAGTTTCGTCTCCGCGCTGGCGGCTCACCCCAATGTATGCGGCACACATCATATTGGTGCATCCACCGCCCAGGCGCAGATCGCAGTCGCCGACGGTGTTCTAAAGGTCATCGGTACATTTGAATCCGGTGATTTAATTAACTGCGTTAACGCCTGAAATCATCCATCTCGGAACCAGACATGACTAATCGAATACATAATTTCAGCGCAGGACCCTGCACCCTGCCCCTGACCGTTTTACAAGAAGCCCAGGCAGAATTTGTTGACTACCAGGGAGCAGGTATGTCATTAATTGAAATGAGTCACCGCGGAAAGCATTTCGATGCGGTGGCCAATGAAGCCATGGCGCTGGCGCTGGAAGTTTTTGGCGCTCCGGACGACTTCAGCGTCCTGTTTTTACAAGGCGGCGCGATATTGCAGTTCTCGATGATACCGATGAATCTGTTGCAACCAGGTGACAAGGCCGGGTATGTCAATTCGGGAACCTGGGCTAAAGGAGCGATCACCGACGCCAAAGAATATGGCGATATCTACACCGCCTGGGATGGTGAATCTTCTAATTTCACCCGTATGCCGGTCACCAGTGAGCTGGAAATTCAGGACAATACCCGTTACCTGCACATTACCTCCAACGAGACAATCGGAGGAATACGCATTCATGAATGGCCAGAGGTAAATGTACCGTTGGTTGGCGATATGTCCTCTGACTATATGTCTCGACCAATACCTTGGGAAAAATTCGACCTGGTGTATGGTGGAGTGCAAAAAAACCTGGGGCCCGCTGGCATGGCAGTGGTATTTGTTCGCAAATCAATACTCGAAAATACCAACCGAAGCTTGGGCCGCTATCTACGCTACGATATTCAGGAATCCAAAGGTTCAATGTTTAACACGCCGCCAGTATTTCCTATATATATCCTCGGAAAAGTACTCAAATGGATGAAGGCTGAAGGCGGCCTAGCCGCGATGGAGAAAAATGCTGAGAAAAAATCTTCTCTGTTGTATGACTCTATCGAAGACAGCGACGGATTCTATAGCTGTCCTGTGGAAGTCGCTTCCCGCTCACATATGAACGTCGTATTTCGTCTGCAAAGTGAGCAGCTCGAACAACAATTTATCGCCGAAGCAAGTGCCGCTGATCTGGTCAATCTGAAAGGTCATCGCAGTGTCGGCGGATGTCGCGCCAGTATCTACAATGCGCTGCCTTATGAAAGCGTGGTTGGATTAAGTGATTTTATGAAATCGTTTCAACGAGCCAACGGTTAGTTAGAATTCTTTTCGGCACCGAACTCGAATTTGCATCATGCCAAAAATAAAGCCATTTGAAGGTTACCTGGTAAAGAATGATGTCGCGGCGGAAGTCGTTGCCCCTGAGTATGATGCTGTGCCCGCGCATATCCGGCGCGAGTTTGCCGATTCAAATCCGCAAAACTTTCTCAATACTATTCGCCTACAAGACGATTTTGATCCCGCGTCACCGCCCACTCACGACGAATTGTTAACCTTTAACCGGGAGAATTTACATCGCTTGCTGGCTGAGGGTTATTTTGAACAGTATCAAGAACCATGCATATTCATCTATGAACTAACCCATGGCATTCATGCTCAGACCGGAGTGGTTTGCGAAATTTCTGTAGATGAATACGACCAGGGACATATTCGAAAACACGAAAACACCCGACGTGATCGCGAAGACCTTTTAGCGCAATACCAAAAGGTTGTCGGAGTTGCATCTTGCCCTATTTCGCTGGCATACCCACAAAATCATGCTATTGATGAGTTTATTGCGGAACAGGTAACAACTCAGCCCATGCTGGATTTTACAACCGGTGACGATGTCCACCAGCGGGTCTGGTGCGTCGAGTCTGCAGCCAGCCAGAGGCTATTGTCTGACCTGTTTGAAGGAGTAGAAAACACCTACCTGACGGATGGCCACCATCGCGCCGCATCAGGATGGCGCTATGCGGAAATGATGCGCGAGACCGAGGGCAATCAGGGTGATGAACCCCATAATCAACTGTTAGTCGCGTTGTTTTCCGATCATGAACTGAATTTACTGCCCTATCATCGCTGTGTGCGTGACCTCGATGGGAAATCGGAAGCAGAGGTTTTGACCGCTCTGGAGACAGATTTCGAAGTCACCGTGGCGGTAGACCAGGATCATTTTGAGCCGACCAGGCACGGAGAATTCGGCATGTTCCTGAGCGGAACCTGGTATCGTCTAAAGATTCAGCATCAATTGGTGGATCTAAACGATCCGGTGGCTTCCCTCGAAGTCTCTTTGTTGCAAAACCACATTCTTGGGCCCATCCTCGGCATTCATGATTATCGCGCAGACCCCCGGCTCGACTACGTGTCCGGCATCGACGGCAAATCTGGTTTGGAGAGGAAATACGAACAGGGATGGGCGGTAGCGTTTGCCTGTTTTGCAACTTCTATGGAACAGTTAATGAACGTCGCTGATGCGGGCGCCCTAATGCCTCCCAAGTCAACCTATTTTGATCCCAAAACCCGGTCTGGGGTGTTTGTCAGATTAAAGTAAGCTTCGCGCCAATAGTTAGCTAAAGCCATATCATTCGGATATCTGGCCTTCGGTTACCCTGGGTATTCCTGCCAAATCCGGGTAAGTTTTTATCTTCCCAAAGCCAGCACCGGCAAATAAATCTGTCACCTCAGGGGCCTGGTTGTAACCATGCTCAACCAGCAACCAACCTTTGGATTTGAGGTAGTTCGGTGCTGCAACAATTATCCTGGACAAATCCCCCAGGCCATTGCTATCCGCAACCAGTGCCTGGCGTGGTTCGAATCTTAATTCTCCCGACAAATGGGCGTCCCCAGCGCAAATGTATGGCGGATTGGATACGATCAGGTCAAACGATTTGGTCGACAGTTGGTCGAACCAGTTTGAGGTTATCACTTCAATATTATCGAGACCTAGTCGGGCCACATTGGAACGAGCCACGTTAACTGCTGGGCAGGATCTATCCACGGCGACAAGCTGACAATGAGGCCGCTCAATGGCGATCACGACCGCAATTGCGCCACTTCCTGTGCCTAAATCTGCGATTAGCATCGGCTCATCAATACACCGACAAAGAGCCTGCTGCACCAGTGTCTCCGTGTCCGGTCGGGGAATCAGCACCTGATCGGTTACAGCCAGTTCGACTGACCAAAATTCCTTGGTTCCTAACAGGTAAGCGACCGGAACTCCGGTCTGGCGATGTTCAAGCAATTTATTAAACTCAAGTAGTTTATCCGGGCTGATAGCTTGTCGCGGATTTGCCATCAGGTATGTTCCGGATTTTCCGAGAGTATGGGACAGCAACAATTCAGCTTCGAGAACAGGGGACTCTATGTGATTGACGGATTTCAGGAGATCGACAGCATTACCCAGTACTTCATCAACAAATATTTTCACTGATCTCCACTTTTCCAATAAGCTACAATTTTTGGTTTTGGAGACCGAGAAAAACTGTGATCAAGCGCAAGGATCAAGCGCTGGTCTCTGCCAGCAGATCGGCATGATGTTCTGTAATTAATGGCTCGATAACCTGATCGATATTTCCGCTGATCATCTCTTCCAGTTTGTACAGGGTCAAGTTTATGCGATGATCGGTTACCCGGCCCTGGGGGAAATTATAGGTTCGGATTCGCTCCGATCGATCTCCACTACCAACCAGAGACTTTCTGGTGCTGGCTTCCTGTTGCGATTGTTTCTCCTGCTCAGCCTGTAAAAGTCGGGAAGCCAATACTGACATCGCCCTGGCCCTGTTTTTATGCTGGGACCTTTCATCCTGGCATTCCACCACCACTCCGGTTGGCAGGTGGGTAATTCGGATGGCAGAGTCGGTTTTATTGACGTGCTGTCCGCCGGCGCCTGATGCGCGAAAAGTATCAATTCGTAGGTCTGAGGGACTAATTTCAACTTCGTCCATTTCATCCGCCTCAGGCATTACCGCCACGGTGCAGGCAGAAGTATGAATTCTGCCCTGGGATTCTGTTTCAGGAACTCGTTGAACCCGATGGGCGCCGGATTCGAATTTTAATCGTGAGTAGGCCCCCTGCCCTTCAATCCGCGAAATGATTTCCTTGTAACCACCGTGTTCACCTTCGCTTCGGCTCAAAATTTCTACCCGCCATCCTCTGGACTCCGCATAACTGTTATACATTCGGAACAAATCTCCGGAAAAGATCGCCGCTTCGTCACCGCCGGTCCCGGCACGAATCTCGAGAAAAATATTACGGGAGTCATTGGGGTCCTTGGGCAATAACAGCTTTTGAAGTCGACTTTCCACGATACCAATCTGCTGTTCAATGGAAGGAAGTTCTTCCGCCGCCATTTGCCGGATCGAGGTATCTTCATCCTCCATCATTTGCCGGGTTTCATCAAGCTGGGTGGACAATGATTCGAATTCAGCGAAGGCTTCAACCACCGACTCTATTTCTGACAGCTCAATAGACAATGCTCTGAACTCGTTCTGCTTGGACTGTACCTCTGGATCTGACAACAGAACGTGGATTTCCTCGTACCGCTCCTTAATCTGGGCGAGCTTGTCTATGGTTGATGGATTCATGTTAATCAAGGATTCATTGAACTAAAAAAGCATATGACGACTTACCGGACTCCAGCCCGGTAATCCAGTTGCTATATACCGAACAGCTTACGGGCGGCGGCAATCAGACCGGGATTCCCTTCTATATCGGCCTGGCTTAGTTGCTGACTGGGATGGTGGCAAAATTTATTGGTCATATCCCGGGCCAGCTGTTCAACAACTTCTTCTGGCGAAACACCTCGGGCAATTCTCGCTTTAGCTTTATCGAGTTCGACCTGGCGAATCTGATCAACCTGAGCCCTGAACGTACGTATCGTTGGTTCCGAATCCAATGAGCGCATCCAGCGCATAAATCGTACAACCTGGAGATCAATGATATTTTCGGCTTCCCGGGCAGCTTCGAGTCGCATTCCCTGGTTTTTCTCGACAACATTATTTAAATCATCGACGGTATACAAATAAACATCGCGCAAACTCGCCACTTCCGGTTCGACATCACGGGGCACTGCCAAATCCAGAATAAACATTGGTCGGTGCTTGCGCCTGTGTATGGCTCCTTCCACTGCACCCTTTCCCAGAATGGGCAGAGTGCTGGCTGTAGAGGAGACCAGAATGTCGGCTTCAACTAATCGCTCCGGAATTTGCGCCAGTGTTATGGCTTCACATCCTACCTCATTGGCCAAGGCTTTAGCACGGTCGATTGAGCGATTCGCCACAATCATATGGCGAACCTGATGTTCTTTTAAATGTCGAGCAACCAGCTCAATTGTCTCGCCCGCACCGATTAACAGAACAGTTTGTTCGGCGAGACTGGTGAATACCCGATTCGCCAGGCTGACACCAGCGTACGCCACGGAAACTGGATTAGCGCCTATTGTTGTGTCTGTCCGAACTTGTTTGGCTACGCTAAAAGTATGTTGAAAAAGTCGGTTAAACACCTTCCCGGTGGTACCTGCCTTCAATGCAAGATTAAAAGCGTCTTTCATTTGACCCAGAATCTGCGGTTCACCAAGCACCATAGAATCAAGTCCCGATGCCACCCGAAAAGCGTGTTTTACCGCCTGCTCATTTGGATGGGTATAGACGCATTGACTGAGTTGATCAGGCAAAAATCCGCTGTGCTCGGAGAACCAGTCAACCAGTCTGGCCGGATCAATCTGTTGATTACCACAATAAATTTCTGTCCTGTTGCAGGTCGATAAGATCGCAACCTCGCTGGCTACCTGAGAAGAAGCCAGGTCGTTGAGCGCTGGTCCCATTGTCTCTGGGCCAAACGCAGCCCGCTCACGCAATTCGATAGGCGCGGTCTTGTGATTGAGACCTAGAGTAAGCAGCTGCATTTCAATTAACTTATCTGTAAATATGACAATTTTTTCTGGCTGGGTAACTAGCGTTGTGTATTATAATATTTTGTAACTCAAAAAACCGCAATTGAGTGGATTGACCGTGATTTCGACAAAATCGCTTGTTCCCAATCATTCAACATGATTTGACCAAAAATGGAACAAAAGGAGTATGTAACATTCTAACAGCCCATATTATTACAATGCTCACCGCCCGGTGATTTGATAGACTCTGCAACTATGCTAAATGGTAAATCAATATATCTGAATAACCTTCTGGTTGCGACAGTCGGGCTGCTCACTCTGGTATTAACCGGCTGCGTTACGCCCCCGGTGGAACAGGAGGTTGCGCAAGTAGAACAGACTGAAGAGGTTCCCACTATCACCGAAGAACCGGTGCAGGAACCAGTGGTGGTAGCAAATCCAACTAGCGAGCTTACCGCAGAACTACTGTATGACGTGTTGCTCGCCTCTATCGCAAATCAGAGAAAGCAACCACAAGTCGCCCTGGAAGCGCTTTCCCGCGCGGTATACTTGTCCCGGGACAAGCGCCTCAATGCGAATGCTATTCAACTGGCATTGCACCTCAAGGATTATCAAAAAGCCATTGAATTGGCACGCTTGATGATTACCCTTGAACCAGGAAACTTTCGTATTCACCTGGCCCTGGCAAACGCCCAAATCAAAAGTAGTAAATTGAGCGAAGCAGGTATGACCCTAATAGACCTTGCCAAGGAACAGGAACCGGGACAGGAGGCAATACTTCAGGAAATCGCCAGTTTGATCGCGCGCCAGGAAGAACCCTCAGTGGGCAATTTGAAAAGTCAATTCATGCAGGCTGCTGAATCCGATGATCCACAACTGGTGTTCACCGCTGCGCTACTCTCTTCAAGACTCAAAAACGACACTCAGTTCCGCACTCTGCTGGACAAAAGCCTGTCGTTGAATCCGGAATGGGAAACCGCGGCAATCATGAAAATTACTGATTTGTCAGAGCAAGATTCCGACACCTTCGAAAGTTGGGCTACTAATTTTCTGAAAAGCTACCCAGAATCTGAACGCTTTCGCATTCAGTATGCTCGCTTGCTAATTCAAATAGACAAGCTTGAGCAAGCACGTACCGAGTTAAACCAGGTGATTGCACAGAATCCTGAATCTACAGACGCTCTCTACGTAGCCGCAATCGTCAATATGGACTTAAAGGCCTTTAGCGATGCCGAGAAACTGTTTGCCAGCTATATCGACCTGAGTGCGAACGGTGACCAGGCCAGGCTGTATCTGGCCCAAATGCTAATTGATCAGGAGCGATATGACGAAGCGACACCACTGCTTCGCCAGATTCAAACAAGAAATCTGTATCTGGATGCACAGATTGCGATGTCTGGCATCATCGCGAAACAGAGCAATGTAGAAGCAGGACTTTCCCATTTACGCAATATCGACGTTCGAGGGGAACCCGACTCTATTCGGATGATTCTGGAACAGGATTTGCTGTTGCGCGATTATGATCAATTTGACCGCTCACTGGAACTGCTGAGCACGGCGCTTGAGCAGTGGCCCGATCAACCTGATCTATTGTATAGCCGGGGACTGCTTGCGGCCCAGCTCGACAGAATTGAGTTGATCGAGCAGGATATGCGCGCACTGATCAAATTACAGCCTGAAAATGCCCATGCCTATAACGCCCTCGGATATACCCTGGCAGATCAGACTGATCGATACGACGAGGCCCTCGCGCTGATTTCAAAAGCATTAGAATTTCAGCCAGATGATGCCTACATTCTTGATAGCATGGGCTGGGTCTATTACCGTATTGGCGATCATGCCAAAGCTCTGGAGTACCTGGAACGCGCAATGGATTTAAAACAGGACGCCGAAATTGCCGCTCATTTTGGAGAAGTACTGTGGATATCCGGGAAGCAGTCCAGAGCAGAACAGGTCTGGAAGCTAGGTAAAGAATGGGGCCCGGATAATACTACACTACAAGAAACCATCGACAAATTTACCGATAACCCGAATGGTCAGAGGACTGAGTGGCAGCACTTTATTAAAACGTTATTCACGGGGTCAAGTCTTGTGATTTCGACGCATTGTTAATTTAAGACCAACAGCTGTTAAATTCGCGGATGATATCTATCATGTCCAGAATCTGGGCTACGTCAGTTTTTGCAATCTTGTTATCAAGTTGCGCCACCACCAGTCCGGAACGACCGACCAGCGTATTACCCCAGCTCACCGAACAGCAAAAACTCGATTTGTGGCGTGACCATGAGCGCCAACTATCGACTATTCAAAGTTGGAATTTGCGAGCAAAAATGGGTGTTAAAACCGGCCCCAAAGGCGGTTCAGCTACGCTGAAATGGCATTACGCCATCGATAAACAGGATATAGAGCTGTACGGCCCTTTTGGTGGTGGCAGGGTAATTATCAAGGTTGATCAAGATGGAGCTGAACTGCGTGACACCAAGGGCCGGGTCATCCAGGGTGACACCGCATCAGAAGTTTTATATACCCGCCTGGGGTGGCATGTTCCATTTGACCACCTGTCTGATTGGGCCAGGGGGTTGCCGGGGGAAGGCGCATCTGATCTTGAGTTGGACAATGAGGGCCGGTTGGTACGCTTGATCCAGGATAACTGGGAGGTCCAGTATCTCGGTTATCGGCCGGTCGAAGGCAGCCTGGAAGGGTTAATGCTACCGACAAAACTAACCGTGTCAGCACTCCCAGGCACAATCGAAGTCTACTCTAACAAAGGAAAATACCTGGGAGATGAGCTGAACGTCAAAGTTATTCTAAAACGTTGGTGGGAGATTGAGACTGAAGGCTAATCCTACATTCCTGTCTCCGGTAAAAATCAATCTGTTTCTACATATCACCGGCCGCCGACCTGACGGATATCACCTATTGCAAACGTTATTCCAGTTTCTCGAATGGGGTGACGAAATCGAATTCAATATATCCGATGACGGCAGATTACAACGATTTGACCAACATGAATTCGATATTCCCGAGAACGATTTATGCCTGCAAGCGGCCAGTTTGTTGCGCAACGAATTTGGTTCGAATCAACTCGGGGTAAAAATTACGTTACGCAAGAAAGTGGCGCCTGGAACCGGACTTGGTGCCGGCAGTTCTAATGCGGCGACCACATTGCTCGTACTGAACCATTTATGGAAATTACACCTGAACACCGATCAACTAATCCGGATTGGGCGTATTCTCGGCGCCGACATACCAATATTTCTGCATGGAAATTCGGCCTGGGCAGAAGGCGTGGGCGACCAGTTTACCTCGCACAATCCGGATTGTTTTTGGTATTGCGTATTAATTCCTGACTCCCAAATATCTACTGCTGAAATTTTCTCGGATTCTGATTTAGTCAGAAATCATCCAACCGTGGATTACCGGAACTTCGCCAATGGCAATACTGGAAATGACCTGGAAGGGGTTACGATAAAAAAATATCCGGCGGTGGGAGTGGCGTTGAAATATTTATCTGGTTTCGGCAATGCCCGCATGAGCGGCACCGGCAGTTCGGTATTTGTCGCTGTGGAAAATCAGGAACAAGGGGCCACCGTACTTCAAAACGCACCCGCTGGCTGTGGTGGCTTTATCGCCCGATCGACTAATTTGAGTCCGTTGCATCGCCAGTTGAAATCCTTTGAATCCGAGTGATATTCGTCGCCCAAATGCCATTTTCTGCCTGGCGAAGGTTGGGCTGACAAACCCACCTTACTTCTGCCAGGCGACTTCTCCCAGTTTATGCCGAGCGGTATACAGGCAAATCATTTCATAGGCCAGGGTGGCTCCCAACAAGGCAGTAATCTCCGCATGATCAAATGGCGGAGACACCTCCACCAGATCCATGCCTACCAGGTTAATACCGCGTAGACCCCGCAGGGTCTGCAACACATGTATCGAACTCAGACCACCACATACTGGAGTTCCGGTGCCCGGAGCAAACGCCGGATCCAGGCAATCAATATCGAACGTCAGGTAGGTTTTATTATCCTGAATAATTTTAAGGATTTCATCGATCAGTTGTTGAGCGCTGTGGTCATTCACCCAGGCGGCATCAAGAATATTGAATCCCATGTTTTTGTCATTGGTCGTACGAATACCCACTTGCACAGATTGCTGCGGAATGACCAGGCCTTCATTTACCGCGTGGTAGAACATGGTTCCATGGTCTACCCGCCCTTCTTCATCCTCCCAGGTATCCGTATGGGCATCAAAGTGCAGTAACGAAACCGGTCCGTGTTTTTTTACGTGAGCCCGCAGCAAGGGCAAGGTTAAAAAATGATCACCGCCCAGGGACAACATGGCACAGTCAGCGCTCAGAATACGCTCGGCATGGGCCTCGACCGCCCCGGGTATGTCTGCTGGCCGGCCCATATCGAAATAACAGTCGCCGTAGTCAACGGTATTTATTAATTCGAATGGGTCGAATTTCCATGGCCAGTTTCGCTGCCACGATACCTCAACCGACGCCGCCCGAATGGCACGGGGACCAAATCGGGTACCAGGTCGATTGGTCGTTGCCGTATCAAACGGAATGCCAGTGATCGCCAACTCAGCCCGAGACAGGTCTTTGGAGTAAATCCGTCGGGCGAAACTCAACGCACCACTATAAGTAGGTTCCGGCGTTACCGCTCCAAACTGGTCCGTGGAAAAGGCACAGTCAATTACATCATCATTGTTCATTTTAGGACTCGTCGGGAAATGCGTAAAGTAAAACGTAAATACACAACAGACGCAAGTGTAGTTACGCCAGCGCGGCTTCAGCTGCCATTCAGTAGAACGATAGCTGAGGTTCAGCGAATTGTTATCCAGGGTTCAGTCAAAATTCACTTAATTTTCACGCTGTACCTACTATCCTAGGAAACATAAAAAGATAGATTAATTGATAAGTAAATAAAAAACGAGCCAATAGCTAAGCCAGATCAATAACAGAAAAAAATCGTAACGAATAGTATCTGAACAAATTTACCCTAAGTTGGGATAGATCCCCCTCACTGATCTTCCCGACTATTACACGCCTCTAACAATAATTGCAGAGGCGTTTTTTTTGTCCGTAATAATCTTGGATCACCAGATTAGCAATGGCGAAAGATCATGCTGATTGCCGCTGAATCTTCTAATAAGTAAAAACCAAATGTTTTTGTAGTATTTCCCTACACCTTGCCCGGACTATGAGTGACATGGATGAATGGATATCCGAATTCAATGCCGATAAATCATTGGCCTTTGAGTACCCTGGGTCCATCCAGTATTTCCGGGCTGGCAGGCGAAATCCTCAATCCCATTTTTCGTTGATTTCCTAAATTTGGAATTTCAAATGACCTGTAGTCAAAAGAATGGGGCTAGCAGCGTCCCAAAATCGGTAGATTTTTCTTGATTTCACCTCGGAAAAGACATTGACAACCACCCACATTGCAATAAAATACCGCGGCTTTTCGTGATGGGTAGTATTGTGCTGCCCATAACCAGCGGGTGGGATTATATGAATGGGGTGTTGCGGTAGTTTGCAATCGATTTAACTCCCCAAAGCCCTGAAAAAAAAGCAAAAATGCGATAGTATCCGGGTGCCACCTGCTGCCCTCTCGAGGTCAGGACAGAGCATGAGAATACGTCTCCGCCGAAGTCGGATAACTGCTTTTTTAACGAAACGATTATTTGGGGTGTAGCCAAGTGGCCTAAGGCACCAGGTTTTGATCCTGGCATTCGGAGGTTCGAATCCTCCCACCCCAGCCATCCATTGTGAGAGGAATCTTCGTGTCACCTGACAATTTGTCGGTTTTTTCGGGCAACGCTAATCCATGGTTGGCTAAAGAAATAGTGCAATGCCTGGGTATTCCATTGGGAAAAGCCCAGGTCAGTACTTTTAGCGACGGTGAGATTAACGTCGAGGTTATGGAGAATGTGCGTGGACGGGACGTGTTCGTTGTGCAACCGACCTGCGCACCATCCAATAACAATTTGATGGAACTGCTGGTGATGCTCGACGCATTAAAGCGGTCATCAGCCGGCAGAATTACAGCGGTAATACCGTATTTTGGGTATGCCCGTCAGGATCGTCGGCCGCGGACCGCGCGGGTAGCGATTTCCGCCAAGCTGGTTGCATCCATGATCAAGGTGGCTGGCGCCGATCGCGTCCTGACGATGGATTTACACGCGGACCAGATCCAGGGGTTTTTCGATATTCCCTGTGACAATATTTATGGTTCTCCGGTATTGATGGGAGAACTTTGGCGTAAACGGCTGCCAAATCCGATCGTGGTTTCACCGGATGTTGGCGGCGTAGTTCGCGCCCGGGCGATGGCCAAGCAACTTGAAACCGATCTCGCGATCATTGACAAGCGGCGGCCCAAAGCCAACGAAGCCAAAGTGATGCATATTATTGGTGAAGTCGAAGGACGCTCATGCATCATGATCGACGATATGGTAGATACTGCAAACACCCTGTGTGAGGCAGCCAGGTCGTTGAAAGAGCGAGGTGCAATCAAGGTGGTCGCGACCTGTACGCATCCGGTGCTCTCGGGGCAGGCAGTAGAGCGAATTGCCAAGTCTGAATTGGACGAGTTGTTGGTGACCAACTCAATCCCGTTGCGGGAAGATGCTCAGAACTGTCCAATGATTCACCAACTGAGTGTTGCCGAACTGTTAGCTGAATCGATCCGTAGAATTTCTACGGGTGATTCTATAAGTAACCTTTTTATAGATTGATATTTTTTGGCCGCAAGGTCTACGGAGAAAACTGATGAGTGAATTTGAATTAATTGCCCGGGTTCGTGCCCGAACAGGTACCGGCCTTGTACGCCGATTGCGAAAGGAAGGTGACGTTCCCGCGGTGCTTTACGGCGGTGAAAAAGAAAACCTGAGTATCGCGATTAACCACGATGTGCTGTACCACAGTCTTGAAAGAGAGGAGTTTCACTCCCAGGTTATTACCATCAACACCGATGGAAATAAAGAAGAGGCAATCCTGAAGGACGTTCAGCGACATCCACACAAAATCTCTATCTTGCATGCGGATTTTCAACGGATAGATCAAAACAAGGCGATCAATATGTCCCTGCCTATCCATTTTCTGGGGGAAGAAGATTGCGTTGGAGTTAAAGAGGATGGCGGAATGATTTCTCACTTAATGAATGAGGTTGCAATCACCTGCTTGCCGAAAGATTTGCCGGAAACCATCGAATTGGATGTCTCCCAGTTAAACCTTGGAGAGTCTCTACATTTGTCGGACATTAAACTGCCCGAAGGCGTCCAGATCACAGCGTTTACCCATGGCGATATTCACGAACATGATAATGCGGTTGTATCGATTCAGACACAGCGGGTTGAGGTGATTGAAGACGAAGTTGAGACCGATGAGGCTGCTGAAGACGGTGATGAAGATAGCCCAACTGACGAGGAGGCTAGCGAAGGCTAGTTCTAATCCATCTCGCTTAACTGAATTCAGCCGGACCTAACTCCGGCTGATCTAACCCTTTTTAGAATCAAGTTGGCGCAGTCAGGTATCTCCCTGATCGCAGGACTGGGTAACCCGGGAAATAAGTATGCCGAAAGCCGGCATAACGCTGGATTCCAATTTATCCACGCGCTCCAGCAGCAATATTCGTTTACCCTGAAGGAAGACAAACGTTACAAAGGTCTGACCGGTAGTTTCGAATTGTCTGGGAAGACCGTGCGGGTCATCGCACCTCAGACTTTTATGAATTTGAGTGGCGACAGCGTGGTACCGTTCAGCCGGTTTTTTCGTATACCCGAAAGCCAGATTCTGGTTGCTTACGATGAATTAGACCTTGAGTCAGGGGTTATTCGCCTCAAGCTGGACGGAGGTCATGGCGGACACAATGGATTGCGCGATATTATGCAAAAATCCGGGGCCAAAGACATGAAAAGACTGCGTATTGGAATAGGCCACCCTGGCGATAGTAAAAAAGTATCGGGATACGTCTTGTCCCGCCCAGGGCAAGATCAGCGAATCGAAATTGATGCTTCGATCTCGCGTGGGATCGAGGTCATGCCAGAAATTATCGACGGCGATTTCGCCAAGGCCATGAACATATTGCATACAACTGGCTAAGCCGTGAAAAATCGACTCGTGACCATATTGCCTAACGGTTACTCTATAAATATATCTGGCGAAAGAAATTATGGGATTTAAGTGCGGTATTGTTGGATTACCCAACGTTGGCAAATCAACTTTGTTTAACGCCCTCACTCGGTCAACTGCGGCCCAGGCGGCTAACTACGCGTTCTGCACCATCGACCCAAATGTCGGTATCGTTGAAGTTCCGGACCCGCGGTTGGAGCAATTAAGCGAAATCGTCCAACCCCAAAAAACCATCCCCACAACCATTGAATTCGTTGACATCGCGGGACTGGTCGCGGGTGCATCCAACGGTGAGGGCCTGGGTAATCGCTTTCTAGCTCACATTCGGGAAGTGGACGCCATTGCTCACGTGGTTCGAGCATTCGAAGACAGCAACATAACCCACATCTCAGAAACCGTCGATCCCGCTTCTGACATTGAAATCATTAATACCGAACTGATTCTCGCTGACATGGAAACTGCAGACAAAGCGTTGCAGCGAGCAGAGAAAAACAGCAAGTCGGGTGATAAGGAACAGATTAGCTTGCGCGGATTAATGACCAAGGTTAAAGCACACCTGGACCAGGGCAATACTCTGCGCTCCATGGAGCTTGACGAGGACGCCCTGGTGCAACTCAAACCGATGTGCTTTTTAACGATCAAACCGACCCTGTATATCGCCAATGTCAGCGAAGACGGATTCGAGAATAATCAGCGTTTGGAAATCATTCAACGGATAGCCGCCCAGGAAGATGCTGAGGTGGTAGCAATCTGCGCATCCATCGAACAAGAGCTGTCAGAACTCGAACTGGAAGAGACGGTATCTTTTCTGGAAGAAATGGGTCTCGATGAACCTGGATTAAATCGAGTAATACGAGCCGGTTATCAATTGCTCGGATTGCATACCTACTTTACCGCCGGGGAAAAAGAAGTAAGAGCCTGGACCGTCAGGTTGGGCTCTACCGCACCCCAGGCAGCAGGAGTTATTCACACCGACTTTGAGCGGGGATTTATCCGGGCCGAAACCACAGCATTTGAAGATTTTGTCGGATATCGTGGCGAACAGGGTGCCAAGGAAGCGGGTAAGTTGCGTCTGGAAGGCAAGGAATACGTTGTCAAAGATGGTGACATCATGCATTTTCGATTCAACGTATAACCCTCGGGGACGACCAATCTCACTCTCCTATAAATACATCGAAAGCACCCTGAACGAGTACCTGGACCCCGTACTTTCCTCCCGCCGTACTTCAGAACTACCCAGTCGTGGACTGCTGCCACTAAGCGAAGAGCAGCAAGAGTTCACCCTCCACTGGACAGATGTGATTCGCCGATCTAACTCGGAAATGGCGTTTCAATTTGTCAGCCGCGCACCCAAAGCTATGGGTCTGATGGAAATGGACGGTACCCGAGAATGGATTCTCCATGCGATGGATGTGTATGACAAGGAAGGCCTGTATCCGGGCAGCGCGGCATTGGACGAGGTCGAACAATTTGCCAAACAATATCGATTCAACCATGTGGCAATCAGTCTGGACCAGGTTCGAGGTATCCTCGAAACATTTATCTGCGGTCTCGCCGGCCGCACCCTTAAGCTGGAAGCTGGCAGCAACACGTACACCGACACCAACACGTTATTCCTTCCGGCTAGCATCAATCGTTTCAATGACCGGAATAAAAATTACCAGCTGTATAAAGCCACTGCGGTCCATCTCTGGGCCCAGACCTGGTTTGGTACCTTTAAACGGCCATCCCCCGATGCCCTCCACCTGAATGAACAAATAGCCGGGTTCCCTGATCCCGGGCGAGCTTTAAAACTGTTTAACCTGCTCGAAACGATTAGGCTCAATGCCTGTATCCGCCGGGAATTACCCGGACTTGGCCGGGAAATGCTCACCCTGCATACTACTGCGCCAGTGCATGATGCTACCTGGCTTTACTATTTCCACATACTGGAATCATCAAGCGCTTCGGTTGCCGACACCATCGACGCCACCCGCCAGCTATATCACTTGCAATCCAGTTGGCCCGATGCGTTGCTGTATCAGGCGGGATTTGATCTCGAAGCGGCGCGCAGTGGTATCGAACAGCGCTTGGAGTTGGAGAAAAACGCGCTGCAGTCGGCCCTGAGCGAAATGATGGAGTTGTCTAAACAGGATGGTGATCTGTCTGCAATACCTGATTCTGATCTGGAAAGCGATAAACTCGAATTTAACCACGATCCCAATAACGCAATGCCGCCGGAGATTACCCTGGACGGAGAACCAATGGAATTGACTCCGGACCTGGAAGGTTTACTCCAATCCATGTTGCAGGATCTTGACGACCTGCCCGATGACTGGCTGGTTCCCGCGGCTAACGGAGAATACGATCCGCTGGATGAATCGAAAAAGCCCCACGACAACTGGTCTGGAAAACTCCCCGACGAAGAAGCTTTTATATATGATGAATGGGATTTTCGCCGTCAAACCTACCGCAAGAACTGGTGCGTACTGCGGGAGATGCCAACCAACCCGATCTACGATGATTTCTACCAGAAGACCATTGAACATCACTATCACCTGGTAGGGGAAATACGCCGACATTTTGAAGCACTGCGGGGCGAAGATAAGATTCTAAAGGCTGAACCGGTGGGTGATAATGTAGACATAGACGCGCTGATCACCGCATTTTCTGATATGCAAACCGGTGTCGAAATGAGTGATCGGCTATATACTCGCAAACAAAAAATCGAGCGCGATATGGCGGTGGTGTTTATGGTTGATGTGAGCGGATCGACCAAGGGCTGGATCAATGACGCCGAACGGGAGAGTCTGATTCTGTTGTGCGAAGCGCTGGAAATTCTCGGCGATCAGTACGCCATTTATGGATTTTCCGGGATGACACGCAATCGATGTGAGGTCTATCGAATAAAAACGTTTGGCGAAAAGTTCAATCGCGATGTGCGCGCCCGAATCAGTGGTCTACGGCCCCAGGATTACACACGAATGGGCGTCACCATTCGGCACCTGAGCGCAATATTAAATAAAGTGGAAGCCAAGACCCGCATCCTCATCACCTTGTCAGATGGCAAGCCGGATGACTATGACGGATATCGCGGCGAATATGGTATTGAAGATACCCGCAAAGCATTGCTGGAAGCACGGCATACCGGGATTCATCCGTTTTGTATTACTATTGATACGGAAGCAAGCGAGTATTTGCCTCATATGTACGGGCCGGCAAGCTATGTCCTGGTCGACCAGGTCAGAAAATTGCCCCTTAAAGTCGCAGATATTTACCGGCGCTTAACCACCTGAGCCAATGGCCGAAACCCCAGTACTGTATTCATTTCGTCGCTGTCCTTACGCCATGCGGGCGAGAATGGCGTTGATATCTGCAGAGATTTCACTGGAACATCGTGAAATTTTGCTCCGCAATAAGCCGCCCAAAATGCTCGAAAAATCGCCTAAGGGCACGGTTCCGGTACTGATACTCGATAACGTTACGGTATTGGAGCAAAGCTGGGATATTATGCTGTGGGCCCTGGATCAACAGGATCCACAAAGCCTGCTGGGTACAAACAGACGATTTCTCGATCCCACCGTGTCATTAGTGGAGACCCTGGACGGAACATTCAAAACTGCGCTGGACCACTATAAATATGCGGACCGTCACCCGCTCCCTGTCGAACAATACCGGCAGCAAGGCTGGAATTTTTTGCAGCGACTTAATTCACAGTTAAGCGGACAACGCAATCTGCTGGCAAACCAGCTTTCCATCGCTGATCTTGCCACGATGCCTTTCGTTCGCCAGTTTGCCCATGTCGATCGACCATGGTTTTTGGCATGTGGACTGGATAACCTGATACAGTGGTTAGATCGAATGATTGAATCCGATCTATTTAAACAAGCGATGATAAAGCATCCACTATGGGATTTTTCATCGCCGGAAAATAATGGCATCAAAATTGCCTGATTGAGTGCCAATACCAATCCAGATACCAACCTAATACGTTAAATCGTCATTGAAGTTTCTCTCAATGCCAGATTAAAATCGTTAACCAGTAATTCTAATAAAACTGTATGTCATCCCTACACGGCTCTCGCAAAGTCATCTTTGCAGCGCTTGCCGGAAACGGACTTATCGCGATCACCAAGTTTATCGCCACCGCTATAACAGGTAGTTCCGCCATGCTCAGCGAAGCCATTCACTCTGTGGTCGATACCGGAAACCAAATGTTGTTGCTTTACGGGATGAAGCGGTCCGCGAAACCAGCGGATGCCCAGCATCCGTTTGGCTATAGCATGGAATTGTATTTTTGGACCTTCGTGGTCGCTATCCTGGTATTTGCATTGGGCGCCGGCCTGTCGCTTTACGAGGGAATCAGCAAGTTATCCGATCCCGCTGAAATCAAGAAACCGGTGGTCAATTACGTAGTACTGGCATTTGCAATGGTTTTCGAAGGTGGTGCCTGGTGGATCGCGCTAAAGGAATTTCGTAAGACCAAAGGCGCGATGGGGTATATCAAGGCGGTACAGCGGAGTAAGGACCCTACGGTGTTCACAGTACTGTTTGAAGACAGTGCAGCAATGCTTGGATTGATCACCGCATTTATCGGGATAGGCCTGGCCCAAATTACAGGAAACCCAATATTTGACGCCATCGCATCTATAATGATCGGCATCATTCTTGCCTGCACTGCGGCGGTTTTATCCTATGAAAGCAAGGGACTATTAATCGGTGAAGCCGCGCGTCCTGCAGTGATCGGTAGTATTAGAAAAATCGTAAATGGACACGAAGGTATTATCAGCATTAACGAGTTATTGACCATGCACTTCGGTCCGCGGGATATCTTGCTCAATCTAAGTATCGACTTCGTAGACGGGATATCCGCCAGTGAAGTGGAATGGCTGATATCGGATATGGAAGCGGACATAAAATCGGCCCACCCGGAAATTACCCGGGTTTTTATAGAAGCACAAAGTTGGCGCGGACACGACGACAATTTACGGGCTAAATATAAACCTCGGGAAGAGAGTTAGGTGTACCGATAAAGCTATTGAACGAATGGGGAGACTACTGACCGTATAACATTTCAAGTGCGCGAAACACCCTGTTCCCCAGGGTCCCGGTCAGGTCCAGGGCTACAGATTCGGCAAAAAACTCTCCCATATCAAGGCCAATACCGATAGCTCTCAATTCGACTCCCGGGCTTACTTCTATTTTTTTCACCACCGATTTTAAATGTCTCTCGAGGAAATAATCGTCATTGTATTGACTGGTCGCGCTGTCCATTGGCGCTCCATCGGAAATCATTACGAGACATTTTCTCGATTCTTCGGCCGATAGCAATCGCTGATTAGCCCACTCGAGGGCCTCACCGTCCAACCCTTCCCGAAAGTGAGTAGTATTCATCATAGAAGCAATACTGTAACGCGCCCGCCGCCACGAGGTATTGGCCTCCTTGTATATAATGTGTAACTGGTCGTTCAAGCGCCCGGGATTGGAAGGCATACCGGCGGCGCGAAAAGCTTTTATAGAATTTCCACCGGTCCATCCCGCGGTAGTGAAACCGAGTATTTCGCTGCGAATTCCAGCCAACTCCAGGGCTCTTGCGTATATGTCAACCATGACCGCAACGGCCTCAAATCGCTGGCGCTTCATCGATCCTGAATTATCAATCAGAAAACTCACGACCGTGTCACAGTATGGGGATATTTTCTGCTGTTTAAAAATCTTCGAATAGGCCGGATTAGCCACCAGCTGTCCAAGACGTCTGCCATCAAGATAACCTTCCTCTTCGCCAAAATTCCACCCTGAGTGATCAGGTATAGAAAATAAGTTTTTTAACCTCTGGGCTAATCGGGGAACGCTGATCGCCTGGGCCGCGACTAGTTTATCCAGTTGCATTCTCAATCGATTGCGTTGTTCCAAACGATATAATTTATCTCCGGTTAATTCACGATCAAATTCACGACAGAAAACCGGATACTCCAAATGATTCCCTTCTGTGCTTTCACTTTGGCCCGAACCGGCGGTGCCACCTTCTACGTATCGATCATCTGCATCGTGCTGCCGGGGCATAATCAGGCGCTGACGAATTTTCAGGTTGTTCTTGGATAGGTCTTCACTAGATACTGCAGCGGCGATATCACTCACTACCCCGGCGATCTCCAGAGCTAAGCTGGCATAAATTTCCTGATCAAATCGTGCGTTGCGTAATTGGGCGAATTGGGGTCCGATTAGTGGAGCCAATTTAAACCGGGTTCCCTCAATTACGTCCTCAACTTCTGGATCCGGCTGCAATCCATTTAACCTTGACCGCACAATCTGGGTGACACTATAGATCAACAGCCCCAATTCAGTTTCAGTAAGACCATCAGTCCGACTTTCCTTGCACCAATGGTTAAATGCCTGGTCAAGATTGCTTCTAACTCCCTTTAATCCAATCGGGGCCAGGCTTTCTACCCGTAGCTGCTCCAGGATATCGAAAATCATCTGTCCAACCTCATCTACTGGCAGTAGTGACCGATGCAATTCCAGGTCAGTATGGGCCAGCCGTAAGGCCATTGCATCGGCCACACCGCGACTGCGTTCCAGCGGGTGCTGGATAACATCTGCCGCCAGGTGTGGGCAAAAAAGTGGAATTCCTGTGCCATCCTCGAACAGCAATTGCCGTCGAAATTCGGCCTTTGGATGACCCGCCAGGGCGCGAATGGATGCGGCGCAATGGCGCTCAATTTGACGTTTTCTGACCTGTTCGTTCACAACTAAAACGTCAACAATCAAGTATCTGCAAGATCAAATGCAATAGAATACTCGAGCTCTTCGCCCATGGCGCGCTGATAGTATTCGGCAATGATGGAGCGTTCGGCATCATCACATTTATTCAAGAAGGACAACCGAAACGCACGGGCGATATCACCAAATATTTCAGTGTTTTCGGCCCAGGTAATCACCGTACGAGGGGACATTACAGTAGATATATCACCCGCGGCGAAGCCCTTGCGGGTTAGATCTGCCACTTGCACCATACTCTCAATTAACCCTGACTGACCGGCAAATCCAGGCACTTGGGCCAATACAATATTAACTTCGTCCTGGTGTTTTAAATAGTTCAGCGTCGTCACAATATTCCAGCGGTCGACCTGGGCCTGGTTTAAAACCTGGGCACCGTGGTACAAACCATTTAAGTTTCCAAGACCAACCGTATTTGCCGTGGCAAACAGGCGGAATCCTGCATGGGGACGAATCACCCTGTTTTGGTCGAGCAGAGTGAATTTCCCGTCACGCTCGAGAATCCGTTGGATTACAAACATGACATCTGGACGTCCGGCATCGAATTCATCAAATATCAACGCCACCGGACGCTGCAGGGCCCAGGGAATTATGCCTTCCTGGAATTCTGTAACCTGCAACCCTTCCCTGATCACGATGGCATCTCGTCCTACCAGATCGAGTCTGCTGATATGACCATCTAGGTTAACCCGAATACAGGGCCAGTTTAGCCTGGCGGCAACCTGTTCAATATGAGTGGATTTACCAGTTCCATGAAAGCCTTGCACCATCACTCGGCGATCATTAACAAAGCCGGAAAGAATTGCCAGGGTTACATCGTGATTAAAGCAATAGGCGGAATCAAGGTCAGGTACATGTTCATCGTGCTGGCTGAATGCGGGAACCATCAGATTGCTATCGATTCCAAATAAATCCCTCGCTGAAACCGTCTTGTCAGGATGCATATCAATCATGGTAAATCCAAAATTCTTCACAAAATAAGGAATGCCGGATTGTAACGACTTTATCCAGGCAATTGATCTCCAGGGCTCAACCCCTGGATCAGATAAGATTGAGATTGGCGGTAAGCGGAATTCCCCTCCAACCTACGCACCAACCCGAAGCATACCGGTCAGATTCGCACTCGAATAGTGCAGACATTTCATAGCAAAAATGAAAATAATCCGTAACCTCATGTTTTTTATATCGATTATTTACTGGCACGTTAATTGCATAGGTATGTAAGTAATTCCTGGAAAGGGGGCCTGATAACCAATTAGGAAACCAATGCAATGAAACTTGTAGTCGCAATTATCAAACCATTCAAGCTAGACGATGTAAGAATCGCGTTGTCAGAAGCCGGCGTGACCGGCATGACGATCACCGAAGTAAAAGGATTTGGCCGCCAACAAGGCCACTCAGAGCTATATCGCGGGGCTGAATACGTTGTGGATTTTCTGCCCAAAGTAAAAATCGAAATTGCTATCGATAATGCGATGCTAGACCAGCTACTTGACCTGATCACTTCGACCGCCAGTACCGGCAAAGTTGGCGACGGCAAGGTATTTGTTTACGAGATTGAACAGGTCATTCGGATTCGGACCGGAGAAACCGGCGTGAACGCTGTATAAATCCCAACACACAAGTCAAGATCATGGAAAACAATATTTATCATTTGCAATATGCGCTCGATACATTTTACTTTTTAATTTGTGGTGCGCTGGTTATGTGGATGGCTGCGGGTTTCGCCATGCTCGAAGCGGGAATGGTGCGTGCCAAAAATACCACAGAAATTCTGGCAAAAAACGTCGCTCTGTACGCAGTTTCATGCGTTATGTATATGTGCTGTGGCTACGCCATCATGTATGGCGGTGAACCATTCCTCCTCGGCATTGGTGAAAATGACGTCGACCGGACCCTGGCAGCGTTTGCATCGCGAGAAGGTGGATTCAGTGGTGATTCGCTCTATTCCGCTGGCGCGGATTTTTTCTTTCAAGTGGTGTTTGTCGCCACCGCGATGTCTATTGTGTCTGGCGCAGTCGCTGAGCGGATGAAACTCTGGGCTTTTTTATTGTTTGCCGTCGTCATGACCGCCGTTATATATCCATTGGAGGGTCGATGGACCTGGGGCGGAGAGCCCGTATTCGGATTGTATTCCCTAGGCGCTCTCGGCTTCAGCGACTTCGCAGGATCCGGCATCGTGCACCTGGCGGGAGCAGCGGCTGCAGTCACGGGAGTCATACTGCTTGGACCGCGCAAAGGCAAGTATCTAAAAGACGGATCAGTACGAGGAATGCCTGGTGCAAATATGCCTTTGGCAACCATTGGAACCTTAATCCTGTGGATGGGATGGTTCGGATTTAATGGCGGATCGGTATTAAAGCTCGGTGATATTGGCAGCGCCCACTCGGTCGCAATGGTATTTCTAAATACCAATATGGCGGCTGCAGGAGGCGCATTGGTTGCCTTGTCGATTGCAAAATTAATGTATCGTAAAGCTGACTTGACCATGCTGTTAAATGGCGCGCTCGCCGGTTTGGTCGTGATTACCGCGGAGCCCTCAACCCCCTCTCCTTTAGTCGCAACGCTTTTCGGATGTTTAGGCGGACTGCTGGTAGTCATCAGTGTCCGGTTTCTCGATCGCCTGCAAATTGATGATCCGGTAGGTGCTATATCAGTCCATGGAAGTTGTGGCCTTCTGGGCTTGCTACTGGTGCCAATCACCAATGAAAATGCCTCGTACTATGGCCAACTGGTTGGCGCTGCTACAATTTTTTTATGGGTCTTTGTTAGTAGTGGAATTGTCTGGATTTTAATCAAAAAAACCATAGGAATTCGAATCAGTGATTCCGACGAATACCAAGGGATGGACAAAGTTGATTGTGGAATTGAGGCATATCCGGAATTCACTCGTTCCTTGATATGAAGTATTCTCTAGTAGTACTGAAAACGCCACTAGCTGTGGTTTTAGCTTGGTGAAATTCTTGGGTTTTTTGGTAGGAATGTTGGGAACGCGTTATGATTGACTCGGTCAAATTCGGTTCATTAGTTTTCGTAGTTACCAACAACCTCAAGCCTTAAGGTAAATTTATATCTGAGCAAACTACCACGGTTGTCTGGGACCCGTAAATGATGCGTTTGCCGATAGTAAATATCGCTGTGTTGATCGATGTCCAAATTATCAACTCCCAGAAATTACAAATAGTGAAAAATCACTGATCTCCGAAGAACTAACCAAATAGTAAGTTGAAACAACATTATAAGGAGGGTTTTGACCATGAGGCCGGCGAATGTATTGGAGTGCTGTTAACCAATCTCGGCACGCCGGAACGCGCAGATAGATCCGCTGTCAAAAGATTTCTTAAAGAGTTTTTATCCGACCCAAGGGTGGTCGAGGGTCCACGGCTTCCCTGGTGGTTGGTGTTGAACCTGATCATTCTGAATACCCGGCCGAAACGAACTGCCGCCGCCTATCGTAAGGTATGGACTGAACAGGGATCACCTTTAATGGTAATTTCTCAGTCCCAGTCTGATGCCCTGGCGGATCACCTCGCCGAGCGGGGAATAAAAGTGGAACTCGGAATGCGCTATGGTCAGCCGAGTCTTGCAGTGGGATTGGAACGATTACGTCAACAAGGGGCTACCCGGATTCTGGTGCTGCCACTGTACCCACAATATTCGGCCACCACTACAGCGACGACTGTCGATGCCATTGGCGAAGAGCTTCGAAGCTGGAGACGGATGCCGGAAATGCGATACATTAATCACTATCACGACAACTCAAAATACATTGATGCACTCGCCTGTAGTGTTGAGGACCATTGGCGGAATCATGCCAGAGCGGAACTATTATTGTTGTCGTTTCATGGAATTCCCCAGCAGTACTTCGAACAGGGAGATCCGTATTTCTGCGAATGTCAGAAAACCGCCCGACTACTTGCAGAACGACTTGAACTTTCGCGGGATCAATGGCAAATAAGCTTTCAATCCAGGCTTGGACCAAAAAAGTGGCTGCAGCCCTATACCGACGAAACCCTCAAGCAGTTGGCCCATGATGAAATCCGGTCGGTCCAGATTCTCTGTCCTGGTTTTAGCGTCGATTGCCTGGAGACCCTTGAAGAAATCGCAATTGAGAACCGACAAGTATTTCTCGACGCTGGAGGCGAACAGTATGACTATATTCCGTGCCTGAACGATTCAGCCGCACATATCGAAATGATGGCTGATATTGTTGTCAAAAATATCGGTGGGTGGCAGACAGCACCAGAAGACAGTGAATTTCGAATGCAAAGAGTCAACGCCCTAAAACAGGACCAGCAATCTGGCGATAACTAATGTCTAAAAGAAACGATTCATTTGCCGATCAATCCCGGGAACGGGTATCCGTCAGGCGAGATGCATTGTTTCCAACACTTATCTACTCTTGTCGGGTTCGATTACCGAATAAATTCAAGACTGAACTAATACAAAAAATATACGCGCTTCGGGTGGACAATCCGGATGGTAAAGAAAGATCCAGTACTCGGGGATCCGGCACCTGGCAGAGTGAACAGAACTTATCAGGGTAGCGTTCTGAACTAATACTGCACCCTGGTTAGATATTCGTGTTCGATCGATCCACCGGCGGGCACCCTAATCCACCATTCCACGGCATTGGAAGAAATTGTCTTATGCGCACCGGTCTCAGCAATTATTTTCCAATCTCCCGGGATTTGCTCACGCAACAGTACTCGCACAACCTCCTCTCTGGCATTTTCGATCGTAATCTTATGCCCAATTTCTGCAGAAAAATTATATGCGCCCTGATTAACTATTTTCTTAAACGCCGTCTGCACCCGATTCGCGGTGACGTCGAAGGCATTACCCAGCTTCAATAAAATATCCTTATCTTTCGGTGTATGATCAATTCGGTGTTCACCGATAAATTGGGTCCTACCGACGCTGTCGTTTTTATAGACACGCACTATACCGCCGGGCAATGGAATACCGAGATTGCTCGCCTCGTCATTTTTCAGGTCGAGGTAGACGCCAACTGGCTGTTTCATTGATGTAACCGCCCCGCCACCAAAGAAATTGCCAGTAGCGTCAATCATATAGCGCTTGGTTACCGGTACCTTGTCCGCATTCATCAACGCCACCTGCTTGGTCTGCTGGTTGGCAATGGTGGTCGGTTTATCCAGCGTGTAAAGGTGATAATCGAGCAATGATTCTTCAGCAAAATTATCCGATACGGCCGCCGACTCCATCATCACGGTGGATCGCATTCGGGGTAACCTCTGCTGAACCTGTTGCACTTCCCCGGCAACCAACTGCAATAATGCATTTGGATAGGAGGTGCCACTTTGATTGGTCAGGGTTACCCAGCCATTTAAATCAAATAGTTTGTCCTCATCATTTAAATTGGCAACATAGTCCGCACGCCAGGACAACCCCGACGTCAGATAACTAAGCAGTATTTCCTGGGTGTTCGGATCTCGGTTTTCCAATTTCAGTACCAGGGTGGGCCGATCCCGAAGATTATCCGGCACCTGGTCAAAGATTAGTCGTCCCGGGAAGTTAGTTTCAATACGGTCGGCAAATTTGAGAACTACTCCCTGGTTAGTTGCCAGCAATACCGCAGATTCCACCGTTTGATTTCCATTTGCCGGGTTGACAGAAACCGCCCGGACTGCCTGTCCAATATATTTCTGCAACAGGCTAGCCGGAGACAGCAAATCAAAATCGAAGTTCTGTTCGATTAGTTTTAATGCGCCGGTCTCGCTATCGGACCGGCTAAGCGTGGTCAACAATGAAGTTTCAGGGCGTATTTGGGCGCTGACATCACGAATGGCAAGATTATGCCGACCAATCGGCAGGGTAACCCTGCGCTGGTCCCGAACCAATGCCAAATTTTCATTGTAGATAGTGATCGCAACTGCAGTCTGATCCTCCAGTCCGGAACGGGTTTCCTGGGCCCCGGACATATGGAACGTCAAACACCCCAGCACAATCACTGCCATCTTCCATTGCAACTTATTCATGATTCTAAAACCTTTTGTTTTGAGACCAAAATATACGCCAGACGATACATTTTAGGCTAGTAGTCGGACACACTGGTCAAATCCGTTATAATTTCCCCTGGTTCTAGAATTCCTGCGCATCTTGGAAAAAGTTATCTCAATATTTCTTATTGTATTTTCGATTTTTACATCGGGAATTGCCAGTCTGGTGGTGTTCAAATTACTGGAGCGCAGAGATCAGAAAATCAGGGACCAAATTGACGAATTGGATTCTGAGGAAGAGTATCTGGAACGAATCCATCGGGATCATCAGAAACTAGACCGGTCGACCTACACCGCCATTTTGATGGCAATGTGTCTGTGTTTTGTTTCTCTCGCTTTACTGACCGGTGCTTTTGCATTTGATTTATCCCCAATGACAATGAAATATGTCTACTTGCTGTCGTCATGGATGTTCCTGGTCGCAGCTGGTATGTGCTTCTACCATTTCAGGTCAATCATGCGCATTGGAGATTTTGATCGAACTCGCCAGACGTTTCGTGATAAGAAAAGCTGGCTTGAAGACCGATTAAAATAACAGGCGGTAACCTTGTGGCGGATTAGACTCGCTGCGACCTACAACATGAACCAGCTTTTCCGATCGATTATCCAGCACTTGCCTCGACTGGCGCTGGCTATGGGCGTGTCGTTCATTACGTTGTCGTTACTGATTATTTTGGTTTCGAGTGGCCATAGTCCCGCCGAACGACCACAAATACTGGAATTGTTGTTCAACACCGCATGGTCTGGCGTATTCCTCTATCTCGGTCTGCATATCATCGCAATTTTTGTCCGTGCAGTACGCTATCGAATTCTGCTCACAGCCTCCGGGGAAACATCCACACCCGGCTTGGGTCATATGATCCTGGTCACAGGTTTTCGAAATATGATGGTGGATTTACTTCCAGCTCGACTCGGCGAGCTGGGGTACGTCGCACTCCTTAACCGGGGTTATCAAGTTAGCATTGCAGCCTGCCTGTCCTCTCTAGCTATCGCAGTAGTATTCGATTTTCTCGGGTTAATGATTATTATACTGCTGGTGATTCTGGCTCATTTGTTTGGCAGTGGCGTCGATCAGTGGCTGTGGGGAACGTTTTTGCTGGCGCTAACAGCAGTATGTGTTGCGGTTATTTGCCTGTTCACGTTACTTCCATGGTTTAACCAAAAATTCGAAAAATTATCGACAACCCGACCAGAAATTAAATTTCTGGTGAAACTTTCCATACTGATTGCTCAACTTGATCAGGCGGTGCAAACTACCCGAAAATCCGGGGCCCTGCTTCGAGTTCTGCTGCTGTCGATAGTAGTCCGTTGCCTGAAGTACCTGAGCATTTTCGTGTTGTTTCTGGCGGTAGCGGGACCCAGCGTTCCAGCCCTTGCCAATGTGCTCCCGATCAAAATATTTGCCGCAATCCTCGGCGCCGAAATTGGCGCTAGCCTACCGATCCCGACTTTTATGGGTTTTGGAACTTATGAAGCGGGAGGTACTCTGGTGTTTTCGTTGTTGGGTGTTTCAGAACAGCTAGGGTTGCTGGTTTTATTGGGTGTTCATATCTGGAGTCAGGCTTTCGACTATGGATTTGGTGGCATTTGTCTGGCGTTGGCCATCTTACTGACCCGACCAAAAGCTTTCCCGGCATCGAGCAAAATCAAAACAACGAAATCACAATGGGCATTTGGACTCGCCGGTATTGTATTGATAAGTGGCATTCTGGCCCTCGGTTGGCAATATCGAAGTAACACTAAATTAGGTGCGATCGCCTCGCCGCCGATTGGAGAAGACTTATCGCCCGTGCTATCACAACAAAAAAATACATCCAGCCTGGCCATTGAACAGAGCGGATTAAGCGGATTTATTACCTGGAGTTCCAATCGGTTTGGTAATCACGACATACTAAAAATGACCCTCCCCGACGGAGAGATTTCTCAACTCACCCAACACCCCCATACCGAGTATTACCCAAGAATATCCCCAGACGGGAAGCGCGTTTTGTTTGCCCGTTCCCACCAAGCCTGGGTGTCTCAACGCAATACCGTCGCCTGGGATGTGATTTTACTGGACCTGGAAACTTCTTCGGAAACGCCCATTGCATCTTCGGCAACTTATCCATTTTGGATCGATAACAGCACCGTAGGATATTTACAACACGGCATTCAAGTGATGCGTCAAAATCTTTTGACTAACCAAACCAGTCTGATCTTTCGCTCAGGAGAAAATAATTCACTGCCACCGGGAGAACCAATCACCTCTCCAGACATTCATCCTGAAAACGATAAGTTGGTTTTTACCGCAAAACAATCCGTCATTGGGTTGAACACCGGATTCTGGGGTACCGCAATAGTTTCTGGAGACCAAGCAAATGGATCAGTGTACGGCATTTTGGATGGCTGCGAGTTAAGCTGGTCCAGTGATGGTCGCTGGTTATACCAGGTAGGACATGGCGGCAAACAAGAAACCATGTTTTACCGTATCGATCCTACTACCCTGGAGTCGAGTCCATGGCTCGACCTTCCCGGAGACTATAGTCACGAATATTGGCCTAAAGACTCAAATGATGGCCGTTACCTGATCTTTGGTGCCAGTCGCGGAGAACATGAGCATGATGTCGCCGACTATGAATTGTTTTTGTGGGAAATCGATAGTCCATTGGAGCAGGTCATTCGTCTGACATTTCATAGTGGAAACGATAACTGGCCGGATATTTTCATCCAATGAGGGTATTGTTGCAGCGGGTGTCTAAAGCCAGCGTAGCCGTCGACAATCGTACAGTTGGCGAAATTGGACCGGGCCTTTTGTTGTTAGTTGGATTCGGCCAGGAGGATCGCGAATTGATCAGTATCAAAGTAAAAAAGGCATGCGACAAACTGCTAAATTTGCGGATTTTTTCCAATACTGACGGCAAACTTGATCACTCGGTTGTGGAGATCAAAGGTGATATTCTGGCGGTTCCCCAATTCACCTTATATGGTAAGAGCTTGAAAGGCAGGCGCCCGGATTTTACCGACGCTTTGGCGCCAGACGCTGCGTCAATAGCCTTCGACTTATTTGCTTCGAACATTGGTGCCGCGCTGGAATCACCCATACAGACCGGAATATTTGGCGCAGACATGAAAGTATCCCTGATAAACGATGGGCCACTGACACTGCACTTCGAATTTTAAACTGACATAGGTATGATTTCCTCCTCCACCGCCGACAGGGATCGGCAAATCGCTGAATCAATCCTGGAAGGATTTAATCGCCACTTCAAATATTTTCAGGAAATCACCCGAGCGGCCAAATCTCGGTTTGAACAGGAAGATTGGGAGGGAGAATCCAGCGCCCGCAAAGAGCGAATATTTTATTACGATACCCGGGTAAACGAATCGATCGAATATCTAAAACGCAATTTCGGATTGGACCAGATTGACGTCAAGCTCTGGCAAGATGTTAAACGACGTTACCTGTGGCTATTATATGAACATATTCAACCAGAGCTGGCGGAAAGTTTTTACAATTCCGTGTTCTGCCGATTGTTTGATAGTAGCTACTACAATAACGACTACATTTTCGTTAAGCCTGGTACCGCTGTAGATTTCCTTGATATTGACCGACCGGTCTATACCAGTTTCTATCCCGGAGCAGATGGACTGGATCAAAGCATTCGCAAGATATTGCTGTTCTATGGACTTGAGCGCCCCTGGCAGAACATCGAACGGGATATTGGATTAATCGGAAGCTCCCTCGAACCAATACTGCAGTCGCCGCTCAAACCGCCTCCCTATCAACAACTCCACGTCTCGTCGACTTTGTTTTTCAGAAATAAGGCAGCCTATGTGGTTGGACGAGCCATAATAGGTCTTGAGGTACACCCTTTTGTTATACCGATATTGATTAATGATCAGCATAATTTATATGTTGATACCGTCATTACCGAGGTCGATGACGTAGCGTTGATCTTCAGCTTTACCCGGGCCTATTTTATGGTCAATACCGAAGTACCTTCGGCGATGGTCAGCTTTCTTAAAACCATACTACCAACCAGATCCCACGCTGATCTTTATACCTGTATTGGTTTTCAAAAACAGGGGAAAACATTGTTCTATCGTGAATTCCTGCACCATCTGAAACATTCCAGCGACAAACTCGACATTGCGCCCGGAATAAAGGGTATGGTGATGAGCGTATTTACCCTGCCGTCTTATCAATACGTTTTCAAAGTCATCCGGGATCGCTTCGCGCCACCGAAAAACATTGATCGGGCAACGGTAAAGAAAAAATATCAACTGGTGAAAATGCATGATCGTATTGGTCGAATGGCCGACACCCTTGAGTTTTCCCATGTGGCATTTCCCATCAAACGCTTTACTGACGAACTTCTGGAGGAGCTGAAAGCGTCAGTATCCTCCGGCCTGGTTATCGATGACAACTACGTGATTCTCCGCCACGTCTATATCGAGCGCAGGATGGTGCCATTCAATATCTACCTGGATCACGCTGATGACGAGCAGTTAGAAGCGTCGGTGATCGAATATGGCAGCGCAATAAAAGAAATGATGGCCGCCAATATATTCCCAGGGGATATGCTGCTGAAGAATTTTGGCGTAACCCGACACGGCCGAGTCATATTCTACGACTATGACGAAATCTGCCATATGAACGAAATCAAGGTTCGGGCTATTCCGAAAGCGAGTTCGGATGAAGAAGAATTAGCCAGCGAGCCCTGGTTCCATGTAGGTGAAGACGATTTTTTCCCCGAGCAATTTGAGCACTTTGTAATTAACCATCCCAAAGTTCGAGAAAAATTCCTGGCACACCATCCAGAATTACTAGAACCAAAATACTGGAAACAGGTTCAACGAGACCTGGTTGAACGTAAACGCCATGATGTCTTTCCGTATTCCCGAAAAAAGCGTTTCATCCACAGATTTCCCGAGTTGTATCGGTAAAGCCGCCGCCGACAGTTTTTGGTCTGAATCAGGAAAGCTGCTTCTCGCGAATTTCGTCGATGGTTTTGCAGTCAATGCACAAACTCGCAGTGGGGCGTGCCTCCAGCCGCTTCAGTCCAATATCCTCACCGCAATTTTCGCAATAACCAAAATCCCCGGATTTGAGATTGGTAATTGACTCTTCGATCTTCTTGATCAGTTTACGATCTCGATCACGGCCACGAAGTTCCAGAGCCATATCGGTTTCCTGGCTCGCGCGGTCTGTGGGGTCGGGGTGATTCGCAGTTTCATCCTTCATATGGGTCACGGTTCGGCTGGTTTCGTCCTTCAGCTCCGCGCGCCAGCCATTGAGGATACTCTTGAAATGCTCCAGCTGTGGCGGCCCCATATACTCTTCATTCTTTCTCGCTTTGTAGGGAATAACGCCGTGGATTAGAAGCTGGGGTTTTTTCTTTGTCGCCATGTGATGTCTAGTCTCTGGTTGTAACAATGTAACGTACTTGTGCCATCGTTGAAATTGCTGAGTCAAGTAAAATCAGGCGCAGCTTTATACCAAATGCTGATACGCAATGCAATCTATTCCTATGGCTTATTTATGGTCTCAGCCCGGGATTTTTTTAATCTCAACTAACCTATAAATATCAATAGGTTATTACCTCGAATTGAGAATTAAATTACTTCTTGTTTTGGCGCCGGCGGCGGGACTCGGCGCGCATTTTACGTGCCTGGGTTGGGCTCAGGTATAAAGAGCGATATATCTCAACCCGATCATCAGGTTCCAGTTGATAATCGAGGGGTTGGCGTAGTCCGAATACGCCGACGCTGTCGTCCTCAAGCACAATTTCTGGAAATTGGAGCAGGATACCTGACTGCTGTATAGCCTGCCCAATTGTCACCGGCAAACAACATTCGATGGGTATCACTACCTGCTGGTCAGGTAGAGCATAGACGACCTCAATGGAAATCGTCACGATTTCTCGCTCCCGGGATAAAGCTGGTCGGCCCGTTTGCAGAATGAATCTACCATCGAATCAGCAATTATTTTAAATACCGGGCCCACCACAGCCCCAACCAGTTTATTGGAGAATCCAAACTCCAGACTCAGCGAGATTTTCGATGCCTCGGGTGAAATCTCCTTGAACTGCCAATACCCGGAAAGTTCACTAAATGGGCCGTCAACCAGGGTCATATCCGTACGTTGGTTCTCTAACAATTGATTATGAGTGGTGAAGGATTTTCTAATACCTTTGAACGCAATATCCACCGAGGCAACAATGATATCCTCCCGGCGCTCAATTACTTTGGATCCCCCGCACCAGGGCAGGAATTCCTGATATCGATCAACGTCATTAATCAGGGTAAACATCTGCGCTGCTGTGTGCATGACCAGAGCCGATCGTTCAACCGTATACATTTAGATAAAATCAATTAGACCAAATTAAGAGACTGTGGATTATACTTCAGGGCCGCAATTTTAAGGGGCATGCAAGGTTCAATCCGCGATTAACCCGATATGGCAAAGGCGAAAAAACAAGACTCAAATACGATCACGGTCAATCGAAAAGCGCGCTTCGATTATTTTATCGAAGACCAGTTCGAGGCCGGGGTGGTTCTCGAAGGATGGGAGGTAAAAAGCGTCCGGGATGGTCGCGTCCAGCTGAAAGAGAGTTATGTCAGTGTGCAAAAAGGTGAAATATTTTTAATTGGTGCCCATATTTCTCCCCTTAAACAAGCTTCAACCCATATTAATCCCAATCCCACACGACCGCGAAAATTGCTGTTGCACAGAAAGGAAATCAGCAAATTAATTGGCGCGGTAGATCGAGACGGCTATACCCTGGCACCACTGAGCCTTTACTGGGTACGCGGACGAGTCAAAGCCAAAATTGCCCTGGCCAAGGGTAAAAAACAACATGATAAACGCCAGACAATAAAACAGCGGGAATGGGACCGGGACAAACACCGACTGTTGAAGCAATAAAGTTAACCAGGGGCAGGGAGTTTGGATCAGCCTATGAAACGTCATTGCCAATTGAATTTCCGTCCCATAAACCCATATTAACCCTGTGTTATAATGAAATTTCCATGGGGGTGACTGGCTTCGACGTCGGTCGCGAAGCCATCGGAGCATGTCGAGGTGCAGGATTCCTCGTAAATCCGTCTGCAAAACTATAGTTGCCAACGACGACAACTACTCACTAGCGGCTTAAGTCCGTTAGTCCTTTCACCCGGCTCGCCTGTAGGCTTGGGCTCGAAAGGTCATCTCATACAGGATCGCTCGCCAGTTGCGCTCGTTAACTGGCTGTTAAAGGTAAGCGAGCTCGCCGATCTGTAAGTCAGTCTGCCTACTGGCAAATCGGTTAACTTAAAGCGCAGACTAAACATGTAGTTGCCGATGAGTGTAGGATCAGCGGACGCGGGTTCAATTCCCGCCACCTCCACCATTATTTTCTTATTTATCAATAAGATAAGGGGCAAAGCGAACTTTGCTTTGCCCCTGATATACCTCAAATATGCCCTGTTTTGACCCATATCTTTTGACAATGTATAGAAATGAGCAACTAAATCCGAAAATCTGCATATAAGTTTCGCCAGTGCTCTCTTAATTTTTGTTTGTGGCCTTCATTCATCGGCAAGTCTTGAATTCCTTTGGGCCACAAACTTCTAGCTTTTTCAAGCGTATCTTTAAGGTGGGGTTTTATAGCTCGCCATGGGACATTTGTTTTTTTCGCCCAGGCTTCAAAATGTGCGTAGCTCACTTTATACCAGTCCTTATTATTGTTGAGGTTTAATGCAAACTGTCTTTCGCCTTCAATGTAAACGTTAGTTGTAACGATATCGTAAGCTGGTGAAAGTCTTGGAGTTATTGCATCCGAATACAACAGGCTCCAATTTTTTAGATGTGCGTCACCGTTGGCCAACAAAATATTAACCAGTAATCTTCTCGCGAACTGTTGTGTATCCGCTAGCCCGTCACCCGAGTATTCATACAACACTCTGCCTATTTGTTCATAGTTAGCCGTACTGTATTTTTCACTGGGGTACTTTACTAAAACCTGGGCAAAATCCTCCATGTGGATTCGCTGATCTCCATTTCGATCGAATCGTTTTATAGCAAAGGCAAACTGCTCATCAGGCAAGTTAATCGGTGGCAAACTATCTAGTTTTTCCAGTTCAACCAGCTGTATCTCAGGCACCTCAATCCCAACCATTGACGCTAGAGTCATGACTGAAAACTCATTTAGCGGAACATCCTTATGCTGAGTTGATGGTGTCTTAATAATCCAGTCACCCAATGCGCCCTCTTTCGATAAGTTGTAGCGCCCGTCTTTTGCCTTCATAGAGAACTTCATCTGCACACCTGCCAATGAAAATTTATGCTCTTGTCCTCTTCTCTCATAGAAGGCCTCGCTAAACCTGACAACTTTAGTCGATCCATGAGTCGCTAAAATATTCCGAGGGACCTCATCGGGCTCTAATGGAGTAGCCACTAATGCGCCAGGTAAGTCTTCGCCTAAATATGAAAATATTTGAAATTCATTATCAACATGAATCTTCAAACCTTTCGCTATCAACTCTCGCAACGCTCCTTCTGGTAATAAGTTAGATAAAGAAGGATGAAGCCGATGATTGTGAGTCCAAGGTTCAGACATCAACTGTTCTGCTCTCGGAAACTCAGGATGTGTAATCAAACTGAATGTAGGACGATTAACATCCTGTTTAAACTCATCAGCGAAGCTCAATACATTTCGGCCGTTGCGATACCCAGCTAAGTAACCTACTAATCTTCCGTGCAAAGCCAACTTAAGAAAACTAACTTCGTTACTAGTACTCATGAATCATCCTTCAGCAAGTCTTGCCATGGGTCATCTGCAATACTGTCAGAAGTAGTGCCTAGGTCACTGGCAGTCAAAGATGAATGTTGGGATTCTTTAATTTCTATGTCAGAGCTCTCTAACACAGTACGCACGGCTGCCAATTTATCCTGAGGAATTAACATCAGCGTACTCTTTAGACCTTTTGCTACCAGCTCAAGGGTTTCGAGTCGAGGGTTCCCTTTTGACTCCAAGCGTTGATACTGTTGTCGCGAAATACCCACACGCAACATCATGTCATTTTGCTTAAGGCCTAACTCTAACCGTCGCTTTTTAAGTTGTTCCAGTAGTAGACGCATATTTTGTAAACTTATATATTGCTTTAAATTAAAAAGAAACATATTAGCCTCTCAAATCGAATAAAGCAACTTATAAGTTTCTTTCAATATCATATGTTGAATGATAGACGTTAAAGCAACTTATTAGTTGCTAAAAACCACTTCACGGTCGCCTAAAGCAGCCCTTATTTATGGCAAAATAAAAATTTTTCGTAATGCTCCTATAATTCCCGATAAGTTGGATGGTTAACAAATAAATACTAAATAACGATGGAAAGAATCAGCGTATTCGATATGCTTAAAATCGGCATAGGACCATCGAGTTCACATACGCTAGGACCATGGCGTGCTGCAAAAAGGTTTCTCTTCGAATTGGAAACTAAGGAAAGTCTGCGCAAAGTCCACCGCATCAAAGTTTCCTTATACGGATCTTTAGCTCTCACTGGTAAAGGACATGGTACCGAAATTGCAATTATGCTTGGGCTTAGCGGTGAGGATCCGGAAAAGATTTGCCTCGATCAGGTCATGGCAATTCCACAAAACATCTGGTCAACGAGCAAACTGTGTTTGCTTGAAGATTATGAGATAAATTTTACTCCTAATAAGGATTTACTATCTTTTAAAACTGAAGCCCTGCCACTGCATGCAAATGGAATGATATTCGAAGCCACTGACAATAGCGGTGAGGAACTTCTCGTCGCTACTTACTATTCAGTAGGCGGTGGTTTTGTTGTTGCGGAAATTGATCTTGAAGAAAGCCCGGATTTAAATTCACCGCTGCCCTACCCAATCAAGAGCGCCGCCGATCTAAGTAAGCACTGCGAGGAAAAAGACCGCCAAATCTGGCAAATCGTTATGTCAAATGAGCTGCAATGGCGCCCAGTTGAAAAAATCGAGTCAGATTTACTTGGAATATGGGATGTTATGCAGCAATGCGTCTATCGCGGTTGCCATACGGAAGGAGTGCTTCCAGGCGGATTGAATGTTACAAGACGCGCGGCCACAATCAATAAACGTCTGTGTATCGATGCAGAATACAAGGGAATTGAAGAATGGGTGAACTTGGTAAAATCTCTTCACTGTTCATTTGCCAAAACATTGAAATGGATTGGCTGTTTTGCCATGGCGGTAAACGAAGAAAATGCTAATTTTGGTAGAGTAGTAACCGCTCCTACTAATGGTGCAGCCGGGGTGATCCCCGCTGTTATTCTTTACTATATCTGTTTTTCAGACCAACAAGTCACCCGCGAGAAAATTATACGCTTTCTACTGGTCGCGGGGGAAATTGGCAGTATTTTCAAAAAAGGCGCCACTATTTCCGCCGCTATGGGAGGATGCCAGGCGGAAATAGGTGTGTCCTCGGCAATGGCAGCAGCGGCACTAACGGAAGGGTTAGGTGGCAGTGTTGAGCAAGCCCTCATGGCCGCAGAAATCGCTATGGAACATCATCTTGGCCTGACCTGCGATCCAGTAGGCGGTCTAGTTCAAATTCCATGCATTGAACGAAATTCTATGGGAGCGATCAAAGCCATTACCGCCGCCCATATAGCATTGGAAAGCGACCCAAAAAAAGCCAAGGTTTCCCTGGACGCCGTGATCAAAACCATGTGGGAAACTGCCCAAAACATGAATAGCAAATACAAAGAAACTTCCCAGGGTGGGTTAGCAGTTCAAATCCCAATTCTGGTTACGGAGTGTTGATGCTGGTGCTTCAACCAATTGTTGAGAAGGTCAATTATGAAGTTTAGTGTGCTCTGTTCCCAGTTGTTGTAGATTCCCGCCTGGGCGCATAACGGTAGAGAGACGGGTTTGTTAAATTTTTACAATAGACCACCGCCATTTGCCGGTGTATTATGAGAGTTTGGATTGAAAATAAACTGATGGGGGAACCTAACAATGGCAGATGACAAAACGTTGAATAACGACAATATTGCTGAGGCTGAATACGTTCAGCCAGCTACCAGAACAGAGAGCGCCGGCGTTACCTGGAATGCTGATGGCGTGCCTACAAATTCGGTGGGGGTATTTAATGTATCCACTACTCGGGCTGGGATGAAAATTGCCCTGGGTAATATCCAGGATCGAGATTCAGAAGGTAAGCCTACATCGGTTGCGGTTTCCAATCAGATATTTCTGAACCCCGCCGCGACCAAGAGACTAATTAAACTGTTAAGTAGCGTCGTCTCACAACATGAACAACGATATCCACAAAATTAAATCTAATGATACCAATTTCTCGAATAATGGTTAAGTTCGGAAAAACAATTCGAATTCAGACCCTATCTGTTTTGCTACTGATGGCACTCAGCTCTTCTATGGCTGGAGCTCTGAACAATACTGTAGTGGCTATGGTTGCTGATATACAGGGCCAGGTAATGATCGAAGTTGACGGTGAAATGCAGCCCTGCGAAATTTTATCTGAGTTGGATGCGGGTTCTAAATTGCGTATCGAATCAGATTCAGCGCTAACCTTGTTTTATTTTGACAGTTCCGAGGAGTTCACCTATGACATGGCCGGAGAGATCATGATTGGAACCGAGCAACCAGAAGCCGTCACTGGAGGCCAAGCCAGCAGTCGAAATCTCAACATGGAAACCCTGGCTGAAATTGCCATGGAAGATGACTCGGGTATCGCCATCGGGCTATTAAAATTACGCAGTGGCATGGGACCCCAACTTCGCCTGATCAGCCCCAGGGACACTAAGGTTCTTGAATCCAACCCTGAGTTTCATTGGACTGCCATTGAAGGGGCCCAGTCCTATCAATTTATTCTGTCCAGCGAATTAGGAAAAACCATTGCCGCTATCCAGGTAGCGGGCACCAGCTTAACGTTGCCGGCCGATGTAACTCTTGGCGACGGAGCGGATTACACCTGGGAGATTGTGGCTAAAGATTCAGATACGGAGTACCGCGCCCACGCTTACTTCAGTCTGGTAGAACCTGATCTTCGCACCCATATCGAATCAGCCCAACCAACTGCCCAAGCTAGTTTTGCCGAACGCGTGGTGTTCGCGCGTATGCTGGAACGACTGGAAGTAAAAGAAGCCGCTACAAAAATCTGGCAGGAATTAGCGTTACTCAGACCAGAGCTTAAACCAATTCAAAAACGTGTCGCAGGAAGCGGTGAAAATTAATAACTGGGATTGATATCCAATTGCTGAATAAAGTTAATTCGTATTCTTCGCAATAAAATAAAACTCACCGCCTTCATGCCGCGCCCGGGGAATTGGCGCATACACCACGGACTGCTTGTTAATACGATAGGTTTGCTTGGCAACATAGGGTTGAACAGTTTTAAACACCCCTTCGCTATCAAGTACCCCGGTGTTGTTTTCCAGTGCTGAAAGAAAGGCTTCTGCGAAAATAGAATGGTCTCCCTGCTGACCAGAATCCAACACTTCAGTGTTATCGCCAGCGGTAATCAACATCCGGGTTCGCCGACCTAACCTGTCCTTAACCTTGGCCTGTTTCTGCTCTTCGGTCATGCCTACCAGCATTGCGTTAACCCCGGTCGCACGGGTCATCAAACCAGCGTAGCATGAATCAACAACCAGCAATACGTGACGGGCATTCATAGCATTGACATGATCGGTAATCTGATAACTCGGAATCCAGTTGGCAGAACTCTCCGCGGTAGAATCCACCGGAATCCAATAAGCCCGATTATTCGCATCATCTCTTTGTCCGTGACCCGCATAATAAATCAGCAGATTATCTTTTTCGGTTAACTTATTTCGCAACGTCTCCACAGCTTGCAGAGTATCTGCTCTGGTGGCATTTAATAGTAACTTTGTGTCAAAACCGTATCTTCCCTCCAATAGCTCAGCAACTGCGCGGGCATCATTCACCGCATTATTTAAACTGGGCCAACCTCCATCACCATAGTCGTTATTGCCAATTACCAGGGCGTGGTATTTGCCAAATTTTAATTTTTTGGATGGTTCTTTCGCGGGACTGGTCACCACAGTAATTTCACTGGTGGGTTTTAGAACCAGTCTTTGATCGCTGATACGATCTTCCTTATCGATTACTTTTAATTCCACCGGCAGGTCGCTATCCTGCACATTAACTTTCAGCATAAACAAGTTGTTAACGTCCAGATTCGCCGGCACACCGTTCACTGTGAACGCCTTGACGCCTACCGGCGCAACCACTCCACCCGCGAGATAGACCTGTTGCCCAGGCTCAACCTCAACTTCACTTAATCCACGTTTGACAATAACCGGGGGAACCTTCAGGATGATACTCGGCCCTTCGGCCATCGCCAGTTGTTGTTTTTGCTCATTGGCAGCAAGGATCTCCGACTGCTGAGTAACTTTTGCGGTTAATTTCTGGTTACGTTTACTTTCCTTGTCGAGTTTTTTGTTTTGCTTTTTGATCAATTTGACCAGCTTGGCAATCACTTCCTTTGAGGTGTCCTGCTCCCGTACTAGCTTCGCTTGTTTTTTCTGGTTTTCTATCTCAAACTGAAGCAATGCGAGTTTCTTGTCAGAACTCTTGGCGGTGGTCTCAAATTCATCCTGCTGTTTCGCCAACTGCTGTTCCAGCATGGCAATGACAGCATCTGAATCATCCTGTTGTCGGGCAATTTCAACCTGTTGTTGCTGCTGCCGAATTTCATCGCGCAGCAAAGCCACCTCCTGCTCGTATTGATCGATATCCTGGGTGTATTGGCTGTGTTGCTGATTAATATCTGTCTTCAACGCCGCAATCACCTCAGCGGAATTATTGTTTTGCTGCGCCTCGACAAGATCTTCTTCCAGGGCGATCACCCGTTCCTGGGAAAGTCTCAATTGATTGTCACCCTCCGATGTTGCCTGCTCCAGCTGATTTTGCTTCAGGTTAAGTTGCTTCTGGAGCAGGGCAATAGCGGCGTCCGCATCATTACTCTGCTGCACCTTCTGAAACGTTTTTTTCTGCAGATCAAATTCCTTTAGCAACAGTGCGCGTTCGGTTTTAAATCGAAGAGCCTCCTCTTTGAGCTGTATTTGCTGCTTCTTTATCTGAATATTGAGTTTTTCAACAACTTGATCAAGATCATCGCTTTCCCGGGCCTTTATCAGTAATTGCTGCTTGTTCGAAATATCTGTCTGAAGCTGGTTTAGTAATTGGGTAGATTTTTCTGCGTCTTGCCGATTTTTCTCCAGATTATCGCGTAACTTCTTATTGGTCTTTTCGAGCTTTTTGACTTGTTTGCGTAACGCTTCAAGTTCACCCGGCGTACCGCTGTCAGCGGCATTCTGCATGGCGGAAACGAAACCCAATTCATCCTGCTTGAGTCCGTTCGCCTGCCGATAATAATTAAGCGCTAACAGCAAGTCTTTGGTAACACCAAGACCTTGCTCATAGAGACGACCCAGACTTAGCTGGGCAGGACTATAGCCCTGCTTCGCTGCCAGGGCATACCACTTGGCAGCTTCAGCATAGTTCGGCGCTGTGCCCAGGCCGCGTTCGTAAATTTCTGCAACGTATGTTTGCGCCTTGGCATCTCCCAGTTCCGCATCCGCCATCCAGGCACTTAACGCAGTTTGGTAATTTGCCCGATCATAGGACACATACTCTCCCCCTTTGATCGCACAGCTTTTTGCCGACGTTTTCACCGGTCGTCGGGGGGTAATGTATTTTGTATTAAGACCAAGCTGTCGAACCTGCCCTGGTAATAAACAGTCGACCACAATCAGGTCGTCGACAGAAATGCCCTGGGTTGCTGCGTTAAGCGGAGCGCTACCGACTATAATTGTTAAGATGAAGGCGCTAACAAACTGCAACCGGGCTTCAAGGAATTTAATAAACAATCGTTTCACTGGTACTAATTGAGTAATGTTGATTTTCACTGGATCCTGGAAATTTCGCATGCTCACCCTCTTCGCTATTTGTGGATTGGGTTCCTGCACAACCCCGTTAACGCGATACAACAACCTGGCAAACCAGTACGGGTTTAACCGGCTCAGCATCAATAGTACACCTTTTGACCTGATTTATTTTGGTAAATCTGTCACAAACGGGTGGGAAAATAAAAATATTCTACATATTTATATTGAAGGGGATGGCACCCCGTGGATCGCGGGTAAATGGATCGCCCAGGACCCCACACCGAGAAATCCAGTAATGCTGAAATTAATGAAATTGGACCCAAATCCTTCAATTTTGCTTGGCAGGCCTTGTTATCACGTTGGTAATCAAAACAATAATTGTGATGCTGGGTATTGGACCATGGCCCGTTATTCCCCAGAAGTAATTATGTCCATGGCCAATGCAGTTGCCGGTTTACTAAAAAAATATGATTTTCAGAAAGTTGCGCTTTTCGGTCATAGCGGTGGAGGGGTAATTGCAACATTAGTGGCGAAAGAACTAACCGAGGCTGTTGCCGTAATCACAATTGGCGCGAATCTCGATATCGACGTCTGGGCAAGCGGCCATGGTTTTTCCTTGCTGGACAAGTCGATAAATCCCGCTAGGATACCGCTAGAACAATCCGATGCAATTGCGTTACACCTATACGGCGATCAGGATGCCGTGGTCCCCTATAGCCTGATGGCAGGCTATTTCGCAGCGAGACCAGATATCAGGGCAGAGGTATATAAAGGATTCAATCACACCTGCTGTTGGGCCGATATCTGGCCACAAATCTTACACGACTTGAACGATCAAATTCAAAATTCGCCACGGAACCCAGCGGTCACTGAAGAGTAAGAAGTATCTTCCAGACCAATTACTGTCACCAGAGCGACAAACCAGTTTTTTCCACCTGGCAAAATACCGGTGGTTCCTGCAGACAATCGAAAATAATTCGCGTCGGGTGCATCGGTAGTAATGGAGATGATGGTTGGTACCGACTGGCCATTCGCTACCGCCGGCGCACCGCCGAGGAAGGTGCCATTGGATTGATTAAATCCACCGCTAAATGGATCGTTAGCGAAACGAGCGAGTATGACCCGGGGATCGTCTTCGAACTCATGGATATAATTAAGCCCAATATAGGGAAGAAGTACTCCAGAAGACGTGCTGATGGCTTTCGAAAGCTGAACCCCAAGCACTGAGGTTAATGATTCTATTTGTTGGGCATCAATTTCGAGATTCATCCCAAAACCACTCGCATTCTGGTTTGACATCCGTTCAGTAAAACCGTCGACGTCGGCATCAAGATAATTTAACCGGCCAGTAAAAGACAGCGACATTCCCCGATCAGCACCATAACCTGAGTCGCGACCAACTCCAACGCTGGCAAATGTCAGATCCGCTTCAGTAGTTGCCAGAGCCTGCTGATTAACCGGGGTACCACTGGCGACGTAATTCAGATTTCGTTGGGTATCATAATCGTATTGGCCAATTCCGACGGTGCCATCAATATACATACTGTTACTGATGCTTTTGGTCCCATAGGCCATCAAACTGACCCCGTCGGACTCTACGCTACCACCGTTATTGGTCATATCTGATTCAGAATTATTGATGCCAAGGGCGCCACCAACAAACCCTCCCTGACTGACCCGATAATCTGCGCCCAGGGTGATGGTTGTTGCATCTATATCAAATCCCGACTCATTGGCAGTTTGGTCCTTATCCCCGGTGGCAATTTCACCATTGACATAAATCCCTAATCGACCGGAATCGGCAATACCGTCGCCGGCACCACCGCCAATTCCAGATCCGTTTAATTTGAACGCCACCGTACCGGATCCAGTTTGATTAAAAGACACCTGCTGGGCACTGCTTTGAATACTGCTACGCAATCCCGCCAACCTGGCACTGACAGCGCCGAGCTGACCGGTAGATAATTCGACAATATCGGTTTCCTGGGTAGCCATTTCCTCAGACGCGACCTGACGTAAATTCCCGGTTTGTGGCGTTGTGTCAAAGGTCAAATCTGAACAGCGTCCCAATAGATCGGTCTGGTTGCGATTATTTTGCCGGCCACTAAAAGCAAGCTGAGCACATAGGTTTTCTATGGCGAGTCCAGTAGCTGCTTCTGGACTGGTAGGCGAGACGTTTATATCTCCTACCAGCAGGCCGGCCACTGGAGTACCTGAATTGTTAACTACCTGTTGGGCAAATGCGGCCGGGGTACTGAGAAACCCGACACAGGATAGCGGGAGCACTAACGCACCTCTTTTCAACCAATTTTGCTTACTCATTATTCTAATCCTCGATAATTGTTTGATTTTGCAGCCATTCAATGGGTCACCGCAATAACGTCAATTGAACTTTGGACGGCTCTTCCTGCCGCGTTTTTCTACGATGTCGATTGTTTCTTGATGCGCGATTATAGAGTATATGATCGCGAATTTCCCCAAGTGATAAATTTATCGTAGAGAGGTTCGTTAAGTCTCACTCGATTATCCTAACCAAACGCTACTTTGTCTATCAAATTCAATCAGGTTTCACGGGTTTCCAGCCAAACACCGGAACCGCGGTATGCCCTTTAATCGCCTGCTCCCCCAATGCAGAAAATTCATTCTGTTCGGATAGATTTTCAAATACCTCCTGGCTACAGACAATTTCACATCCCAACACCTTGGTCAAACCTTCCAGTCTGGCTGCAATATTTACCGAATCTCCAATAGCAGTATATTCATGTCGACGTGACGAACCCACGTGACCAATAATAGCTTCACCGGTATGCATTCCAATTCCAATTTCAATCGGTTGAATTTTCTGCTCGACCAACTCCAGATTAATAGATTGCAATCGCTCCAACATGCTCTTGGCGCAATCGAAAGCATCTTGAGAGGGATTGGTCCTGCCATTGGGAGCGCCGAAAAAAACCATAAGTCCGTCGCCAATAAATTTATCGATGGTTCCTCCCTGGGCGTCCACGGCCTCCGTCATTTCTTCGAAATAGTGATTGAGCAGTTTAATGATTGACTCGGGAGTTTGGGATTCGCTACGCGCAGTAAAATTGCGGATATCCGAAAACATCACGCATACATTTTGCCGACTTCCTTCCATTTCAGGGTTGATAGTTCCGTCAAGAATCTGTTGCATCACATGGGGGCTGACGTAGGCACCGAAGGATGCCGAAAGTCGCTGGCGCTGCTTAAAAGACTCCCAGGACTCATATGAAATCCGGGTCAGGCAGGCTGCTACTGAGAGAAATAGAATCAATCCCACAGGCAATTCCAACTGCCCCATGAGGAACCATGTGGAAGCCCCCAATACGGCCCCAACCCAAAGAGTCAGGCTCAAAATACTCGTGCGCAATTTCGCGCCCACGAACCACAATCCGGCTGAAAGCAATCCTGCGAGCGTTAAAACCCACCCCGGAATGCGCTGGATTAGCCCACCATGATTGATTGAGCGCATTGCCTGGGCCATAAAAAGCACTCCTGGTGTTTGGCGGTTTCCGGTTTCCCATGCGGTCAAAGGCAGTGGCGCCAGATGACGGTCTTCAAATCGTGTCACACTGCCGAGGAATATGGCCTTGCCGGCTAACACTTGATTGAGCTGGTCTCGATCGCCCTCTCGATGCCAACTTATAATGTCCTGCAAGGGTAAGTAGGAGTATGGTTCGCCGGGGACAAAGTTGATCAAACCGGGGGCGTGGCTTTCCCCCAACTGCTGATAAATCCTGGCGAGAATACTGGGGGAACAAGCGGGACATTTTGCATACTGCATAATCTGTCGCCGCAGCACCCCGTCGGCGTCTTGCTCTACGATGGCAAGTCCATAGTGTTTTTCATCGCGCAGGATAGCGCGCATGGCCGCATAAGGATGAACTTCACGTAGTGTAGTTCTGATGCCAGTTTCTTCAGTCGATTCTGGTTCACTGACGCTTTTCAATCCTATGCCCATTACCAGTGGAATCTGTTTCTTACGAAACGCCAGTAATCCACGGTGCAAATCGGCGTAGTGATTGGGCACCAGGTCTTTATAAAGTTTTTCGAGAAGAAGATCCACCACCACGAGTTCTGGTCCGGATTCCGCAGCTGCCAACAAAAACTCTCCAATGTAGCTATGCCAAATTCCAGACGGTCGATCAAATTCTTCATAGGTCTGATCATCAATTCCGACAATTACAATATTGTCCGGAGACGAATCGGGAGACAGCTGCCGTAGTATTTGAAACTGACGGTCGAGCACGAAGCCATCCAGCTTTTCCGCCAATGAAGAAAATTTAAAAAGCAGGCCCAGGAGCAAGATTACTCCCAGTCCAATAACATGTTTGTTCCAGTTGAACCTCAACGCCGCCAACCCAAACAATTTTTTACGAGCGCAGAATTATGCGTGGCGTTTATCAATCACTCAAGGCCAACGAGGTGCCGAGACTCTTTGCCTCGAAGGGAAAAATCGGTACCACAATAGGATTCTGCCGAATCAGCATACAGCCAGATTATGGCTTGGGCGACGTCATCCGGCGAAATATGCACAGCTGGATCAAGTTGGCTCACCGAATTAACCCCCGAAGCCTTAATCACCACCTGCATTTCTGTTGCCACCGTCCCGGGGCTCAGCCCCATTATTCGAACGCCATTTTTGCGATATTCGAGATCGGCACAGCGGGTCAGAGAGTATGCCCCGGCCTTGCCCGAACAATAATGACTCCAACCCTCAAGAGCACCATGGGCCGCCCCTGAACTAATATTGATTATTGACCCGGCTCCCTGTTTTAGCATTTGTGGAATTACCGCCCGCATTCCATGGTAGACCCCTTTATAATTAATATCCACTGCCCGGCCCCATTGCTCTGGATCAGATTCGGCGAGTTGCCCAATAGGTTCAATTACGCCCGCGTTATTTACCAACAAATCGATACGTTCCCAGCGATCGATACAACGTTGAACGGCTACGGCCACATCATGATATTGGCTTACATCGCAGGTGAGTGCTTCGGCATTGCCTCCGTGATCTGAAATTTCAGATGCCAGCTGTTCGATTTCATCTTTGGATCGTGCAGCAAGTGCCACCGACACCCCAGCGGCAGCAAGCCTTAAAGCAGTGGCAGCACCAATACCACGGCTGGCGCCAGTAACCAGCGCTACCTTCCCAGATAACTCAATTGTCGGCATACATTCAGCAACCAGTTTGGATATTGGCGCAGTATATCCAAACTAGTAGTCGAACACACAAGGTTTGATGGGTTCAGGGCTGAAATTCGGCATTACTTCACGCAAAAGGCGAACAGATTGATTCCCTCTTCCTCATACTGGACTTCGGTGCAGGGCCTTGAAAAATTCGATGCCTGAAACAATCTGTTCATATCCTCTTCCGAACGATGGATAAGTCTCCAATCCAGCACATAATCCATAAACGCCTTTAGTGCATTCTTTGGATGAAAGTTACCAAGAATGATTTTTCCACCCGGCTTGAGAACGGTGTGTGCATAGTTGATTAATTTAACAACCAGCTGGTCGTTGAAGTAATCGATTAAACCAATACTGTATACCAGATCCTGGGGTGGCAAACTCAATGTTTTTCTGCCCAATGCAAGGTAGATTAAATTGGCATTGTGTAAGTCCATTTTAATATTTTCTGTGGCATTTTCTATTTTGTCGCTAACAAATGATAGCGCCTTTAAGTCAATGTCTATTAGATGCGATCTGAGATTTTCCGGGTTTTCGATTACCTGATAAACATCGAATAATTCCTGGGCCGGGCCGGAAGCAAACGACGTAATATTTGTAGGGTCACCGTTATTTCCATTGATTGTCTTAAAAATCTCTTTTGACATCAGAGTCCGTCTGTTCTTGACCGCCATACATGGCGGAGAAGCCAAAGAAATACGGTCAAGCAGTTCACCAGTTTTTCCCGTTCCAATGGGCTTATCATCATAGACCTGCGCGATAGTCAGGTAGTCGCCAGCATATCCCCGGGGTTTGGTGTATGACCGGCTCAGAAAACTCGACATGTAAACATAGGGTGCGAGTTCCTGTTGAATCTTATAACCAATGGCGTCTTTTTCGTGCAGGTTTCCCTCAATGTGATCGCCAATGGTGTCATTCATCAACTTAACCAGCAAATTCCATGACTCCACCACTTTAGCGGCGTTTTCCTGAAATCCTGCATTCTGTTTTTTAATTTCGCATTCACTCGAAAAAAACGGAAATTTCTTGAGGCTTTCTACGGCCGAAATCAATGCGGTATTTTCGGTACGATCCAATATTTTTTCACTTTCGAGAAACGCGCTTAACCTGCCGGATGTTGCCCTCAGTCGATTTGAAAGCACGCCAAGCAACGCTTTCTGAAAAGTTGCTTGAAAATCGCCATCGGAATCCATCTTATCCTCAATCACACTGTATGGGATACGAAGCAGCATCGCCCTTTCCACTACGGAAACAGAAACCGCCGCGGGAATTCGTTCGATAAACGACATTTCGCCAACCAGCTGCCCCGGAGCGATCATCGTAATATTCCTGTCTACCTGATCAGCCTGATGCACCTTCATTAATCCCTCGATGAGAAAATAGAATGCATCAACTTCAGTGCCCTGCTGAATCAACACCTCCCCAGCTGTCATCTCAAGAGAGACACCGGCGTCCAGGAACCAGTCCTGATGGTCATCTCTAAGTTCAGAAATCAAGTCGCGATGCTGGTTCGAATTTGCTTCCGAACCAGGGGCACGTTGATAGGTTTTTTGCGGTTTCTCTGTCATGTCTGTTGCCAACATTGGTATCTTCCTTTTGTTAAATAATGTTTTTAGAGGCCCTTAGTTGATCAGCTACACTGGGTAGTCGATGCTTTGTTGCCAGAATTTTCCTGTTCGGATGTATCGCTCTGATCGTTGTTTTGCCCAGTTTCATCGTCGCTTTCATTTCCACTCGAATCTCCATTTAAATTGATACTTGTGGCAATTAGGCTGACAACCGAATTAATTATTTCCTGAACGCTTTCAGGCGTAGTCGGAGCTGCCTGGTCGCCGGTTTCAACTGCTACAGCAGAACTTACCGCAGCGTTTACAGGCGCCGTTGCCGCCATCATTGTTGCCGGTTGCTGGGACTGAAAAACAACTACTCCATTAATATTGATAGGGTCTCCAGATGCACCTTGGTCGGTGGCCGTGCTAGGAAACACTACACCACAATTATTGCAACTGTTCGCCGTGATATTGATGGCACCTGATCCACCGCCGCTAAGTAAAATCGCGTCAGCCCCAACGCCGCTGCCAGCGTTTAGATTAACGATATTCGCCGCAATATTAATCGTATTGTTAGAATCCGCCCGAATGCCCGCTATTGCATTATTTCCCGTTCCGCCGGTGACATTCAGATTACCTACTGAGGTGATATTTGCGGTTCCGGCTGCATGCAACAAGGCAAAGCTAGCGTCACCGGTGCCGCCAATTATATTTACATCACCACCAACGTTTGCGGTCAGCAATGTCAGTCCAGAAGCATTATCGGTATTCACCCCAGGAGGCCCAACACTAGCACTGGCACTGACACCGCTACCGCCTTGCAGGTTTAAGTCCCCGCCTATCGCCAAAGTAGAGTTTGCGGTCGAGGTAATCGCAGAAGTACCCTGGGAAAATTCGCTGCCAATATTTAGATTTCCACCAACGGTCAGTACCTGCTGTCCACCATAAATTTGTGCGATACCGGTTCCCAACGCATTTACGTTTAGGGCATTTCCATTGGCCACGTTGACGGTCTGATCGAGGCCCGGGGAATTAAAAATGCTGCCATCGGGACCGGTACTGCTACCAATCCTCGCCCGACCCGGACCCATCGAAACCACAGATATGCCCGCTCCATTCTTCTGTCCAGTGGTATTAATAACCTGGGACCCACCAAACTGATTGGTAATTGTTGCATTACTCAGTCGCGAGAGGACTTCGACATATTCTGCATTAATTACCTGATCACCAATTTCCGACTGGATAAACACTCCCACACCAGCATCACCATTTAGTTCCAACCCACCGCTATTGATGGTTTGAGTACTTGCGAATATGCCGTTAAAGCTGGATGGAGCATCACCGCCAGTACTAGCTATTCTGATAAGTTCTCCATTGGTTTCAATAATTTGTGGGTTGCCATCGTTTACGTCCCCCGCGGAACTGTCTATTCCTTGCATAAAGCTGGAAATTTGAACGCGACTACCATCATTAGAGCTGAGCAAAATACCCTGACCGTTTTGATTTCTGCCGGTTGTTTCAATAGCTTGCAATGGTCCAGAGCTGTTTATGCTTACCCTGTTCTCTCCATCTCCGATTAGTTCGATAAAAGGCGCATTAATGGTTTGTTGACCGCCGAATATCTGGGCATTCCCGCCGACACTCGTTGCAGTTGATTCGAGATGAATGCCGCCGGAAACCGAATTCACCGTTTGTCCGGCACCTATAAAGTTACTACCATTAAATAGATCACTTGCAATAGACGCCAGGCCGGTCCCGTTTACCCGCAGGGAAATGCCGTGTCCATCAGGATTAATTCCGCTTGCGGTAATTGACTGCAAATTGACATCGTTAAATATTCCCGCCTGGGCATCTACCGCAGATATATTGATGGTATTCGAAACCACGGTCTGACCCACAGCATTTGAACTGATAAAAGCATTTGCCTGATTGGACCGGACAAAAATATCTTCAGCCACGATATTCTGTAATCCACCAAAAATGCCCGAGGTTCCAGTACCTTGGCCTTCGACAAATAGATCGTGGCCATTCTGAACACTAATGTTTTGCGTAGTACCGGTGGTGGTACCGCCACCGATGGTGCGTAAACGACTATCAATCTCGGCCCGGCCACTACCCAATGAGATAACCGACAGTCCTCTGCCCATGGTATTTGCCCCCGTAGTTACAATGGTTTGGACGCCACCATCGGCACTGTCGAGGTCTACATTCCCACTGCCGTCCGAGAGAACTTCAATAAAAGATGTGACGATATCAATACTGCCACCAAACACGAATGCGCTTCCGGTACTTTGCGCATGTAGCAACAAGGAACCACCGCCAGTGTTCGTTATCGATTGATCACCAAAAGTTTCAGTCGCTGAATCGAAAGTCGACAGACCTGCGGTACCAGCTCCGGTGGTCTGAATAACCAGACCTTGTCCAGTATTATTTTCCCCATTTGTGTTAATAATCTGATTCTGCCCCACACTATCGAGTTGCGCACTACCGGTACCGTTACTGATTACTTCAATAAACTGCGCGGATATATCCTGGTTTCCAAAGTTGATTGAGGCAAAACCCTGGTTAACCGAGCTGTTGTCAATAATACCGATGCCTGCATTCACGGTATTGATATCGAGATCGCCTCCCGCACTTGGACCGATATTGCTCGGACCATTAATAAAAGCTCCGTTAAATTGCGCGAGACTATTGTTGCTGGTGTTTTGAACTTGCAAACCATAACCGTTTGCATTTGCACCAAAGGTATCAATCGAAAAGCCCGCTGCGTTAAATGAATCCATGGAAGCGGTTCCATCCAAGGAAGTGATTTCGACGAATTCCGCGTTAATTGTTCCTGTACCACCCTGTCCAATTCCAATTTGGGACGCGTTAGTACAGGCATTTCCTAACGTACAGTTATCGATCAACTGTACTGAGCCCGTCACATTCACATTCAAGAGTGCGTCGGATTGAAGAGACACAAAGGTTCCGCTGGTGCCATCGCTTTCAAGGGTAAGACCGTTGCCTGTCACATTTAGCGCAGTAGTGGCGTTGATAAAAGCATCTTGGGCGATAGGACTCAGCGCAGTATCGATGATTACCCTTCCGGTATTGTTGACATCGGTATCTGCATTAAGATTGACCGTTCCTCCACCAAAACCACTGCCAATATTAATGTTGTTGCCAGCATTAAAGGTTAAGTCACCATTACCACCATTGCCAATTTGACCGTTTCCCGTCAGGTTAATATCATTACCGGCGTTGAGCGTAAAACTATTACCGGAATTCCAGTTTACCGCTGCTTGTATATTGATATCCTCGGGACCAGCAGTTGCATTGCTGGTTGATATCGTCACATTTGCCAGATCGAGCTGGGTGCCAAGGGTAACGTTGTTAAACACATCAAAACCGGAATCTGCTGCGGTCGAAATCGTTACGGTTCCGGGGTCAAGTAATAGATCCCCTGCCTCTCCCTGGGCTGCGGTTAAATCGGCGACACCATCGAACAACAAATGATTTCGCCCGGATACTTCGGCAAACCCACCATCGCCACTTTCGATACCACCAGTAGCGCTAATCTGACCATAAAATTCCGTACTGTTGTCGGCCCAGACAATTACCTTACCGCCATCACCCTGGATAAAGGCATTGGAAGAAATGACCGCTTCCCGGTCAATAACGGTGTCTGAAGCATTGCGTATTTCCGGGTTTTTGCCCTGATAGTCACCGCCGATCAAAACGCTACCACCTCCGGCATCGCCACTGGCATTGATTTCTGTGGCGCCCAGTAATTGAATTTGATCGCCGAGAATCTGGATATCACCACCTAAAGCCCCCTGGGCGGTTGATGAGGTATCCAGTAATGCGGCGACAATGGTTTGATTGGTGGCACCGCCATCCAAACTGATATCGCCGCCGCCGGTAACGATATCGCCGTTTACCGAAATCGCCGAAACGACGCTGGGGAAAACCTCTGCTGACGGAAGCGCAATCGTGGGGCCTTTTATTTCTTTAGGAACATCAATCGGGGTCAAATCCATCTGTTCGGCGCCAACATTAGGAATCGGGTCCACGATAGCGATATCTTCCTGCACTTCTGCTACCTGATTAGCAGGTAACACGACTTCCGCTGACTTGGGGGGGGGCGGCTGGGGTAGAGTACTTGAGATCACCAATGTTGCGTCTGCCTGTTCTTCCGCTTCGGGCACCTCTGGTTTGACAGAATCGGCTGTCGTATCTAACTTCGGAGGACCAGTCTTGGTCACTGCTGGATTACCAGATTTAGTTGGCTCTTCCGCGGCTTGATCTGGTTTGTCTTCAACAACTTCTGGTTGCTTCTTCGGTGGGGCCGCCACATTTACACCCGTTATCGCCGACGATAAATTGCCACCGTTGGTATTGATGCCACCATAAATATTGATCTTTGCCCCAGCGCGTAAATTGACATGCAATTTATTGGAGGTGGATGTGATCGGTTGATTAACGTCTATCCGATTGTGTGCAATCAGCGAAAGGCTGGCATCATCTCCTTCGGTTTTGGTTATAGGTGCGTTAACACTGATATTCCCTTCTCCCGTGCCCCCTTCGCTGGTTGCAATGGTGACGTTGGAACCATTGTTTAGCGCGGACTCAATGCCAGCCGCTTTACCGCTGTCAATATTGATGTTTTCCGGATCAAGCAACCATTGACCACCATTTCCGTTTGGCGCACTGACATCGGCCGGAATCGAGAAGTCCAGATTTCCCTTGGATGAAGTTTCGACGAAACCACCGTTACCACCGCTTTCACCACCTCGCGCCAAAACCTGCCCGTCCACCCTGGTATCCACATCCGACCAAATAATAACGTCACCACCATTTGCACTACCAATTCCACTGGCGTCGATGTTACTGCCCGGCGTAATTACAGTGGTCGCAGCGGTACGGACTCCATTCCCGCCTTGTAAATCTCCACCAATGCGGATCTTACCGCCGCCATTGACGGAGGCTGCAGAAATCTGCGAACCAGCGATCTCGATAGTGTCACCCAGGATGTCAATGGACCCACCTGGTGCGGTCAATTCACCGCCAACCAGATTGTTGTTGGCCTCGAGAAAAATTCGACCATCACTTTGTTGCGAAATACTGATCGAACCCTGCTGATTCAAATCTGCGGCCAGTAACCCGACGGCGCCACGTTGCGCGATGATCTGCCCCAGATTCAAGACACTGTCTCCGGGGGCCTGCACCCTAAAAGTCACGTTATCAATGCCTGCAGTAGAAATTTCAATATCCCTTCCCGCAGCCAATAATATTTGTCCATTATCAGCTTGGATAATACCGCTGTTTTTAATATTTGGAGCCAACAGCATAATATTGCCGTCACCCCGTACCCTGATGATTCCCCGATTATCCAGAGAACCACCGCCGCCTTTAAACTGAAGAATATTGTTTATAAAATCGTTGTTGCTAATATCCAGTGTACTGGCGATAAATCCGTTGGTGTCGATCATGGCGGACTGGCCAAATACGATTCCATTGGTATTAATTAAGAACACCCTGCCATTACTTTGTAACTGGCCCAAAATCTCAGAAATACTACCTCCGGTAACCCGATTCAGCACCGCGGAATTCCCACTTTGCTGCAAAAACCGGGTTAGCTCACCCTGTGCAATAGAAAAATCCTGCCAATTTATGATGGCGCCATTTGAATTGGCTATATTGAGGATGTTACCGATTTGATCAAATGCTGCGGTGCCATTGACTACCTGGGGAACAGTTGGATTGGCATTGACCGAACCTGTGATCAGGCTGGCAACCAGCAAACACAAACTCAGCTGTTTGGACCGATGCCAGTTGTATTTTTGTAGTCGGCTAGTAAATCGATTGTCCATTTGATGTTTATTTTTCACTGTGCCATGCCTTAATAAAGTCGGAGGAGTTTTTGTTATTGATTTCATATGCCACCTCATCCCTGAACGTCGCATTGCAGACTCTCTGAAAAATCATCTTGCAATACATCGAGGGCATCCAGTTGTTCCTCAGAGAATTCTGAGAACCGCGTATAAGGATCATGCTGAATAAATAATGGCACCCGGGACATAATGCCGAAACCTGCATCCCCGGCAAATCCAGCCTGGCCAGTATCTAGATCCACAGTGCCACAGCCAGTCGTTGAGCCGGCGGCGCATTGCAATGCATATATCTGTCCGTCTTCGACAAAGAAATACACACCAACAGGGACCGTGTCATTGATATCATCGGTTAAAGTCGGGTCGGTGACACTGATGTAATCCACTCCATCAATGGACTTTTCCTCGACTGCACAATCGCTACCGCAAATACGGGTGACAAAATCGGTACCCCGAATTCCTATTGTGACTACCCCGGTGCTGACTGTGAATGCTTCGGGTCTGGTTTTACCGATCAGTCCAGTCACGGTTCGCAACGCACCCTTTACCAGACTCACCGATGCCTTCTCCTCCCCCTCAGTGAGGTCAAACTCACCGATCACCAATACCGATTCTGGACGTACCGTAATTTTGGTCTTATCCTCCATTTTGATCACCATAAAGCTGTCCACTGCGGTGGTTATGGTGTCCAGGTGGTAGACCGTATCCCGTTTAGCCAACAACCGGGTTTCTCCTGCGGGATTGGTAGCGGATACAATCCCTTTTACGATAAGCGCCTTACCATTAAGTGGTGCACCATATACGCTTGCCGCTACCAGTAGCAGCAATAGCAATACCGCACTGGTCACCAGGGATGTTCCAAGATTTGACTGATGCTTAGGTGATTTCAGTATTTTATTCATTAACTTCACCATTTATAGCTGAGGCTGAAATGCACCCTGGAATCGCCTTCCTGACTGCCGCTAGGAATCGAACCGATTCCGTCGATAACATAGCCGTAGTGAAACTCGATGGCGGCAGATTTTCGATATTGCCAGATCATATTTATTCCCGTTGAAGTAATGGAATCGCTGCTAAATTCTTGTTCTATTGGTGCGTTATTTTTCACTTTGGCGTAGTCCAGAAACCCGCCCGCCCTAAAGTTCTTGATTTTTACAGGCAGCCAAATCTGGAGACCGGCGTAATAACCCTTGTCCCCGCGTAATTCCCGTTCTTCAAATCCCCTGCCGGACCGTATTCCTCCCACCCCAAACTGTTCTCCTGTAATTAACCGATCACTACTATCGAAAAGCATCAGCTTTCCCTGGTAAAGCCAGTTGTTGGTCTGGTAGGAAATATCGGTACCGGCTATCGCCACGGTCCAGTCGGTAGTTGCACCGTTACGAGTCGCATCGTAGGACGCCGCGTCGTTGTTATTGCCACCAGAAATGTTGGTTAGGAACTCGAGATATGAATCCATAGCCCAGGCGTTTTTGGCGTATTGGTTTTGGTAGCGGATGCCGAATGGGCGGCTTCGAACGTCGACACCGATGGGAACACCGGAAAAATCGATATTGTTGTCGAACAATTTATCGGTTATCTGGACACTTAACTGTTGCTTGGCATTGCCGTAATTTGGCAGTAACTGCATATATCTCAAGCCAAGGATTTCCCCGCTGCCGCTAACGTCAAACGCATCCGCAACAATTCCTGTATCTATATTGGAAGAGACGACGTATCCGGTGAGCATTCCACCCGCCTTATAAATCGGCACTTGATAGGTTGCTCCGATTTGTTCGACCTCACTAAATCCATTTTCAGAGGTCGTCACCGAAAGCGATCCGACATGATCCTTATCCAGCAGATTGTTATGCTGAAAACCAGCGGAAATTCGATATCTACCAGTATCGGAATTCCCCGTATTGTTTAGCGAGACAGTGGTATTGACGGTATCTAGTTCTCTAACTTTAACAATCGCGTCGATCTTTCCGATGCTCGCTGATTTGGCAAATGTGACCTTGGTTTGTTTGCCTGGGTTGTAGTTGGCCAGGGTCAGGGCCTTTGACAGCTTTCTGGTATTGGGTGATTGACCTGCTTTAAGTATGGGTACCGTCGCCAAGATATTGTCGTTCGAGTACAGTTGGTTACCCGTGATGGAAATTTCGCCTAATTCCAACTTATCGACGTGCAGAGTGAATACCCCTCCGGTCAGCTCCTGGGAAGGAATTGATACCCGATAAAAGCTGTATCCTGACTTTCGCAATGCTGCCAGCAATGCAGAAGAAGCTTGCTGGAGGGCATCGAGCCCTTTGTCAACTCCAAGAAATTGACTCAGTATCGATTCGGTATGTTGTGGGGAGAATGGATTACTCCCACTGATATTGATCTCGCTAATGGCCAACTTGACGGATTGCACCGGAAGCTCTGCAGGATCAATTTGCTGGGCCAACAACGACCCGGAGTTCAACCCAAACACCATCGCCAGTGCTACTGTCGTACATTTGACATATCTATTGCCAGGATTGGGAAAGAAATTGTGGTCCACGGCTTTACGGTCCTCCGAATGTTGTTGTCTCAGCTTGTCGCTGTATAATTTCGGTTACGGTATCAATTTGACTACGTATTAAATGTGGCAATTCCCACAGGGGCGCAGAATCCCATCGGAGGTTAAAATTAGGGTGAAACATTTAGTTGTATTTCGCCCATCTGCAAAGAAAAGTCAGGTCGGACCAGGAATCGATAATCCAGGAACACTTTTCCACTGAAAATTGAGGTTAAAAAGTCCAGTATCCCTTGCTTTAAAACACTGTATTAATGGTATTTTTCGTTATTTTCCCGTATAATCCCCCGAGCTACAGATTTTGTTTAGGCAGTTTTGATCGTTCCCTCCGTGTTACCCCTCTGAATTCCCCGTTTCATTAGCTGTAAGCGACACATTTTTTTAATTTATTTTAGGTAAGAAGTTTTATGGCTACAGGCACTGTGAAGTGGTTCAATGAATCAAAAGGTTATGGTTTTATTTCTCAGGACGATGGGGGTGCAGATGTATTTGTTCACTTTCGTTCGATCCAGGGAACAGGTTTCAAGACCCTCAACGAAGGTCAAGCGGTCACGTTTGAGGTAGAAGAGGGCCCCAAGGGCCCTCAGGCAACCAACGTTGTTGCCTGATCGAACCTATACGATCGAAAGTTTTTACACAGCTTAAAAAACAGGAACCCCGCTTCGGCGGGGTTCTTTTTTCGCAGCTATACTAGGCACGAAATTGCAGCAGAGGATTTGAGTTGAAAAAGTTATTTATCGGGAATTTGCCACCTAGCACTAAAGAGAAAGATGTCCTGACTCTTTTTTCTGAATATGGCAAGGTACGTTCATGCAAAATAGTGACGGACATCTTTACCCGTCAGTGCAAGGGATTTGGATTTATTGAAATGGAAGGGCATGAAGCCAGAGCTGCCATAGCGGGATTAAATGGCAAGGACTTTAATGGAAACTCCATCAAGGTTAATTTCGAAACACCGAAACCTGGTGGCAGGCGCCGTTAACGTCGCTGCTCGATTTTTTTCCATTGATATCGATAAGGTAGAGAACCTGGATTCTGGCTTGCGCCAGAATGAGGAATAGTTGGGTTGACGATTCCCTCGGGTGACATCATCCTGGGAATCAAGATCCAATACAATTGTGTCCGACCGAAGGGAGATATCTTCTCGACATAATCACGAGTCGAGTAGTTAGGCTAGCGACAACCCAGAGTGCCGTCATCCTGAGAACCAGAATTCAGTAGCAACATGTTCGACCAAAGGGACGCATTACAAAAAAACATCTATTCGACCTTTTCCACTGCCTCACTCTTGGGCAATTCCCAATTGGCTTGTTGCTCGGTTAATTTTGCATACCGATAGAAAGTCCCATGGAAATTGAAAAAGGCGATGACAAATCCAGCCCAGCCATCGAGGAATCCGCGTTTAAGTATATAATGTTTGAAAAACGACCATAATCCGTGACCCAGGGCTTTACCAAATGATCCGGTCTGGCCTTTTGACTCCAACCTGGCAACCCCCAAAGAAGAATACCGGTTTTCTTTCTCGATAACTTCAGAAAAATTTTTAAAAGGGACCTGCCAGACCGACGTCGTGAGTTGCCCAATCCCATGGTCACTATGGGATACAAAGCTTTCGTGAACCTGCTCTAAGCCGTAGCTCATTTTTCCCTGACGAAAAAGCTGGGGCTGGCGAAAATTGGGATACCAGCCAGAGTATTTGATCCACTGCCCCAGGAAATAATTACGCCGGGGAACTCTATATATATCCACTGATGCAGAATCGTTTGCAATGGCAACAACCTCATCCCTCACTGCTTCGGTGCACCTTTCATCCGCATCAAGACTAAATATCCATTCTCCAGTACAATGGGCAATCGCGCTGTTTCTAAGTGCACCAAACCCACAAAAAGGAATCTGCACCACTTTGGCTCCCAGGCTTTCTGCTATTGACGCAGTTTCGTCGGTGCTACCGGAATCTGCAACAATTATCTCATCCGCCCACAGAAGGGTTTGCACGCAGTCTTGAATTTTTACTTCTTCATTAAATGCAATGACATATGCTGAAATTTTCATAGTGACTAGATCGATGAATAGTACTCCCTACAAAAGAGGCCAACCTGCCTCGACGTAACTGCTCCCCAGAAATGATCAATTCACCTGATTTTAAACAATAACAACCGGGAACAATAATTGATAACACTATATACCTTTACCTTTTTAGCATACGCTATCATGGTTATAATGTATCAGGCAAACTGCAAGTACGGGTGAATCAATCTTAAACACAATTCTACCGAATATTGCTCAATAACCGACGGGATGGCTAACAATACTGAGAGGGTAAAATGAATTCAAAAAAATCAACAATTAACTATACGCTGACCGACGAAGCTCCTCTGTTAGCAACCTGCTCACTTCTCCCAATTCTAAGAACTTTTTTTTCAGCCGCTGGCATAAATATTGTGAAAAACGATATTTCAGTAGCTGCGAGAATACTGGCTGAATTTTCTGATTTTCTCACTGAGGAACAAAGAATACGCAATAGCCTGGCCGAACTGGCCGAACTGACCCAAATACCCAGCACAAACATTATTAAACTACCCAATATTAGTGCGTCAATTCCGCAATTGATTGCCGCAGTAACCGAACTGCAGGAACATGGTTTTAGTATTCCTGATTTTCCCGAGGACCCGCAATCAGATGAGGAAAAATCTATCGCCGAGCGCTATGGAAAGATCCAGGGAAGTGCGGTAAACCCCGTACTGAGAGAAGGGAACTCAGACCGCCGCGCCCCACCAGCGGTAAAAAGATATGCCCGAAAAAATCCCCATAAAATGGCTCCCTGGAGCCCTGCTTCGCGTACTCACGTGGCCCATATGCAGAATGGAGACTTCTATTCGAGCGAAAAATGTATGACCATGGACCGGGCCTGCGACGTCAAGATGGACCTGATCAGCGACGATGGAGAAACCATCGTATTAAAGCCCAAAACATCGTTGCTTGAGGGCGAAATTATCGACAGCATGTATATGAGCAAGAATGCGCTGTGTGAATTTTACGAAGCGCAACTGGAAGATGCTAAGCAAACGGGTGTCATGGTTTCATTGCACGTCAAGGCCACCATGATGAAAATCTCTCATCCGATTGTATTCGGCCATGCGGTTAAGATTTTCTATAAAGATCTATTCGCTAAATACGGTGATCTGTTTGAAAAACTCGGGGTAAATCCAAATAATGGATTGAGCAGCATCTATGAAAAAATTGAGAGCCTGCCGAGTTCGTTTCGAGAAGAAATTGAAGAGGACTTACATGCCTGCTATGAACAGCGTCCCGAATTAGCCATGGTTGACGCTGCCAAAGGCATTTCAAATCTGCACGCACCAAACGACGTAATTGTCGATGCCTCAATGCCCGCGATGATTCGCAGCGGCGGCAAGATGTGGGGACCAAATGGCAAGCTTCAAGATACCAAGGCGATCATGCCTGAAAGCACTTATGCGCGAATTTACCAGGAGGCAATAAATTTCTGCAAGACCAATGGCGCGTTTGACCCAACTACTATGGGTACAGTGCCAAATGTCGGTCTGATGGCACAGAAAGCGGAAGAGTACGGCTCCCATGACAAGACCTTTGAAATTCCCGCGGATGGTGTTGCACGTATCGTCGACGACCAGGGGAACGTGCTCATTGAGCAAAACGTCGAACAAGGGGATATTTGGCGAATGTGCCAAACCAAGGATGCGCCGATTCAGGACTGGGTAAAACTGGCGGTCAACCGGGCACGCCAATCAGGTACCCCGGCGGTATTCTGGCTTGACGAATACCGACCCCATGACGCCGAGCTAATTACAAAGGTTGAGCGCTATTTAGAGGATCACGACACAACCGGGCTCGATATTCAGATCATGTCGCCACTGCGCTCAATGCGTTATTCCCTCGAAAGAATTATGCGGGGCAAAGACACCATATCGGTAACCGGTAATATTCTGCGTGACTATTTAACCGACCTGTTTCCCATTATGGAATTAGGCACCAGTGCAAAGATGTTGTCTATCGTGCCGTTAATGGCGGGTGGTGGATTATTTGAAACCGGTGCCGGTGGCTCCGCCCCCAAACACGTCAAGCAACTAATCGAAGAAAATCACTTACGTTGGGACTCCCTCGGTGAATTCCTCGCCATTGCGGTTTCTTTAGAGGATATCAGCATAAAGACCGACAACCAAAAAGCCAAGATCCTGGCAGACGCGCTGGATTTCGCCACAGGAAAACTGCTGGAAAACAACAAATCACCATCACGCAAAACCGGAGAACTTGATAACCGGGGCAGCCATTTTTACCTCGCCCTGTACTGGGCCCAGGCGGTTGCAGAACAAAGTGAAGACACCGAACTACAGGCACATTTCATCCCGTTAGCAAAATCACTGGCCGACAACGAACAAAAAATTGTCGATGAATTAAATGCGGTCCAAGGGCAGCCAGTTGATATCGGTGGATATTATTTTGCCGATCCGGAGAAAACCAAAGCCGCAATGCGGCCCAGCACGACGTTTAACCAAGCGTTGGCTGCGGTGTCATCCTGAGCATCTACTGGAAATAATATCCGACGATAGTCAGGACAACAGTGTAAGGAAGCGCCATATAAACCATGGTCCCATAGCCCAGTCGAATGGCCGGGGCCAGCGCTGAAGTCAGCAGAAACAAAAATGCAGCCTGGCCGTTCGGCGTTGCCACTGACGGCAGGTTAGTGCCCGTGTTAATCGCGATCGCAAGGGCATCAAAATGATCTCGATCAATGGTACCCGCATCGAACGCCGCCTTTACTTCGTTGATATAAACGGTAGCAACGAAAACGTTATCGGAGATTGCTGATAATATGCCGTTTGCCAGGAAAAAGGCTTTGGGTTGAGCCTCGATCGGAAGCTGCAACACCCAGTTAATTACCGGACTAAACAAATGCTGGTCGTGGATCATACCCACTACTATAAAAAATATGCATAACAGGGACACAAACGGCAGCGATTCCTCAAACGCATGTCCAATCTGAGGTTCCTCCTTAATCCCCGTTAACGCGGTTACAGTAACTAAAAGGGCCAAACCGATCAGCCCAACTTCCATAATATGAAATGCCAGTGCAAACACTAGAACAACACCACAAAGCCCCTGAATCCATAGTGCGTAGGTCTCGCTTTCGGTTCTCTCGCTATCCATCTGCTCAAGATAGCCCCCTAGAATTTCCCTGACTTCAGGATGGAGCTTTTCGCCAAAACCAAACTTGCCGATATATTCTAGGGCGACACAGGTTATAAAACCCGCGATTACCGCGGGAATCGTTACATGGGACATCTGCACGGCAAACTCGATAAAGTGCCAGCCCATTTTTTCCCCGATCAATAAGTTCTGGGGCTCTCCTACCAGGGTGCAAACGCCTCCGAGGGCCGTCCCAACCGCTCCATGCATTACCAGACTTCGGATGAAACTACGAAACTGGTCTAGCATATCTCCGCCAAGCCGGGGTCCGTCGGCGACACCGTCATCGGTATAGTCCACATCCTGAGACGAATGCACTTTTTCGTATACACCATAGAGCGCGACGAAAACCGTGATTAATACTGCGGTAACCGTTAGGGCATCGAGAAACGCCGACAAAAATGCCGCCGCAAAAGAAAACATAAACGACAGTAAGGGCTTGCTCTTCACCTTCATGATCAGATTGGCGAAGATAAATACCAACAGTGGTTTCATGAAATAGATGAAACTCACCATAAAGATCAATAGCGCAAGAACACCAAGATTTGACTGGATTTCGTGCCAGACAGTCTCGGGAGAAGTAAGCCCGAGTATCAGTATCGCAATTCCCAGAATACCGCCGCTTTGCAACGGATAACATTTCAGAGCCATCGCCAGAGTCAGAATAAACATGGCGATAAAAAGCCAGCCAATGACAGTGGTGCCCAAAATAAGCTTAATTGGCCATGCCAAAGCCAGGAAAATCAGAATCGCGTTCTTGAGGAACCTGGGCGAGTTTCCGAGGAAATTATTGTATGCAATATTTAACAAAGCCTTACTCCATTCAAATTAATCAAAATTTGGAAAATTCAATGATGAAAAAAACCTAATGATAACTGATTCGATAAATTGCGCCAGCATGATCATCGGATACTAACAATGAGCCATCGGGCGCGACAAATAAATCCGTAGGGCGCCCCCAGTAGCTTCCGTCAGGATTTAACCACCCCTCGGCAAACACCGCATAATCAGTAACGACACCATCTTGGTCGAGGGTCACCATGCTAATACGATAGCCTTGGGGTTCAGAACGGTCCCATGAACCATGTTCTGCAATCAACAAACAGTTTCTAAACTCAGCTGGAAAATTATCTCCGCGATAAAACTGAATCCCCAAAGGACTGACATGGGCCGGTAATTTTACCGTGGGAGGATCATATCCTTCACAGGTTGCGGCACCACCCAGGTCAGGGTCCGGTATGTCGCCACCGTGGCAGAATGGCGCGCCGAAGTGCATATTCGGCTGTGATATACGGTTAACCTCATCTGGTGGTATATCGTCGCCAAGGTGATTTCTGCCATTATCGGAAAACCACAATTCCCCGGACTGGGGATGCCAGGCTAGGCCCTGTACGCTTCGCAGTCCCCTGGCGACCACATTCAACTTAGCGGTATCGGTGACCATTGATAGCATTTGGCCATAAGGGGGCTTTTTTGAACACGCATCACAGGGGATCCCAATTGGTAGGTACAGCTTCCCGTCGGGACCAAATTTGATATAGCGCCAACCGTGATATTTTTTTCGCGGTAGCTTGCGAGATACCACTTGCATCGCGGGGCGGTCTTTTTTGTCTGCATCGATATCACGAAACTTTAATAACCGATTATTTGCGGCTACATATAGATCACCCTGAAAATAGGCCACGCCGCTGGGAATCTGCAGTCTGTCAGCAATGATTTCTACAGAATCAGCTTGCCAGTCCTTATTATTGTCGGATATGGCGTACACCTTTTTCGCCTGGTTACGGGAGCCAACGAATATCGTTCCAACGGGACTCATCGCAATTTGTCTGGCATTCTTTACCTGGTCAGTTACTACGCTGATACTAAATCCATCTGGTAGCTGGATCTGGTTTATTGGCAAACCACCGGCGTTAGACACTAGGGTAAGTGGCAGAATAAATAGGCAAAAAAACCTAATGCGTAGGGGAGAAGCCATTATTGATCTAAAATTAATTAATTCCCAGCATAACACCGGATAGACAAGTTTGCCGCGAATTCACTGGACCTGTATTGAATTTTGAGTTAATTTTCAGACTGACTGAGAGCAATCAACGTTTATGAACAATTCTGCAGATCCCACTAGAAATGCCACCAAGATGATCGATCTGGATCGTTATCCCATCGCTGATTTAGGGACGTCGGCGGGGCAGAATTTCGCCCAGAAATGCCGTGAGGAATACCAGACTACTGGCCTTTGCATGTTGCCGGAATTTATTCTTCCTGATGCGCTTCGGCTACTCGCCACCGAAGCCAATGGTGTCAGCAATAAAGCCTTCTTTTGCGACAACACCCACAATGCATATCTGACAGAACCAAACCCGGATTTGGCCCCCGGAGATGTCGCAAATACCCAGCAACAAACTTTTGTCGGTTCGGTTCCCTACGACCATATCCCGCCCGACTCGGATTTACGCCAGCTGTACCTGTGGGATCCGCTGAAAGACTTTATCGGATTTGTTCTCGGAAAGAAAAATTTCTATCGATTTGCAGATCCGTTTGGTGCGTTATCAATCAATGTATTCGTCGACGGCGGCAAACATGGCTGGCATTTTGACGAGTCAGAATTTACCGTAACCCTAATGCTTCAAGCACCGGATGACGGCGGCACATTTGAGTATATTCCGCTTATCCGAGGCCTCGAAAACGAACAGGAAATTGTAGCAGGAGTTCTGGAAGGCAGTCGAGATGGCGTGGTTGAGCTTCCATTTACCGCCGGAACCCTGCTGATATTTGGCGGTAAGCAAACAATCCATCGGGTTACCCAGGTTCGTGGGGAACGCTCCAGGCTGGTACCGGTACTTTGTTATGCAGAACAGCCAGGGTTACAAAATAGCGAATCGGTTCGCAAATTATTCTGGGGCCGCACCGGGTCAGAATCTGTGGCAGCGGTATAACATAATATGGCAACTCGAATAGTTTCTGAGGCCGTGTCTGAAGCCGTGATAGACCAGTTTGAGCGAGATGGCGCAGTGTGCCTGCGCGGCGTATTCGATCAGGACTGGCTTGATAAACTTGCGGTGGGAGTAGAGAAGAATTTTGCGGACCCGGGTCCTGACCATACCGTGTATACCCCTGAAGGGAAACCTGGCGGATTCTACGATGACTACTGCAATTGGCGACGCATTGACGAGTATCAGGATTTTGTGTTGCATTCAAATGCTGCAGAAATTGCGGCGAAATTGACCAGATCCAAAAGCGCCCGGATATATCATGAACACGTCTTAGTGAAAGAACCCGGAACTCAGGAAATTACGCCCTGGCACCATGATTTACCTTACTATGGCGTCGAGGGTAATCAACTTTGTTCCATCTGGCTCCCGCTGGATAATGTGCCCCAATCGGCCTGTCCCGAATTTGTAGCAGGGTCCCATGCCAGCGGGAAACTATACTATCCGAGGCTGTTTGTCAGCCACCAGAATTATGCCGAGAATAAACAAGGATTCGAAACACTTCCAGATATCGAATCCCAACGTGATGAACTCGATATTCTATCGTGGGATTTGAAACTGGGTGACTGTATCGTTTTCCATATGTGCACCATCCATGGCGCACCAACTACCGCCGGACTGAAAACCCGACGTCGCGGTTTTTCTACCCGCTGGATTGGTGATGATGCGCGGTTTGCAGTACGCCCCTGGAAAACCTCCCCGCCCTATCCAGAGGTACATTTACAACCCGGCGATACCATGGAGCATGACACCTTTCCAAAGATCTGGCCCCAGGATTAATCTAAAAACACACTAATACAAGCCGACCCGATCGCCGGATAGCGAAATACCAACGGCGTTTATAACGCGCACAAAGTAACTGAACATCGCAGTAATTTGTACTAGTTCCAGAATCTCTCCATGGTCCCAGCCATCATTCGACAGCAGCGTAACATCACTTGCTGACATATTTTCCGGTTCGAGACACAATTTACGAACATAATGGAGTCCGCTAACTTCCTTTGCATCGCCACACAATTCCAGTTGGTTGCCGCGCAAATTTTGAAGCATTGAATCAGCCCGATCCTGATCCCCCAGTAAGTGAACAAAGTTGTGTCCATGATGAGTTTGGGCATATTCGCAGCCGGCAAGAATCGCGCAAAAAGTACTCACAAATTCTGCATACCATTTGGGCAGACTGTTATTCGGGTGGTGTAAAGCCGCTTGGTACAAATCATCCGCCGGCTGAATGGTATGTGCCCGCAGACTGAAAGCCTGGTAAAGGTTATCCAGATTGCCACCTGGACTGCGGACTGCATCATAGATATCCTTTAGCTGTTGATCAGCCTGGTCATATTGTATTGTGTCGATCCAACTTATTTTGTTCATCTATAGCCCTACAAATTGCGTTATATTTTGGCAAATAATCAGTGTGAGATTTGGAAATGTATCAGTTTTATTGCGCGCCGAACACGTACGCTATGGGCGTACACGTCCTCCTCGAAGAGCTTAGAGTTGAATATCAGATCCATGAAGTCACTTTATACACAGAAAATCAGGATGCCGACTTCATTGCTGCGAGTCCCCATGCCAGGGTTCCGGCGTTACGACACACCCATGGCACAGCTTGTGAGTCTGGTGCAATTGCGTTATTTCTTTCTGACAGGCATCTCGATAAAGGGTTTGGTATTGCACCGGATGATCCTAACCGGGCCAGTTTCTTACAGTGGATGTTTTACCTTTCAAGCACGGTGCAACCAGAGGTAATGCTTCAATTTCATCCCGAAAATTATTTCAAAGACGCAACCAGAATGCAGCAACTAAAAGTCGCGGCCATGCAACGATTGAATGGCATCTGGGCGGTTCTGGATGACGCTTACCGGGTCGGACCCTGGTTATTTGGTAATCGACCTACCGCAGTTGATTATTGTCTTGGCCTTCCGTTGTTATGGCCAGAATGTTTTAGCAGCGGAATTTCCAGCTTCCCCAACCTTCAACGCCTGGTGGAGACGATAAAACAGCGCGAAGGATATCAGCGAGCTATACAATGGCATCATGCGCGACGACCCGAAATGCAATAGTGTAATGACCGAAACATTGATGGCCCGCGGAACCGGTAACGATCAATATAGTGGTCTCGATAATCTTCTTGTCGAAAGCATGGGAGTAACGTCAGGACATCGGGTATTGTTAGTCCTCGAGCCACCCAGCGAGCAACTGTATGATCCTGTGGTGGGCAAATTTATTGCGCGACGGATTCAACAGTTGGGCGCGCAGTCGACAACAATGATGCCCGAGTTATTTGTCGACCCGAAAGATTTCCCTGGGGAGGTCGCGGATGCTATGCAGACAGCTGATCACACATTGTTTCTGAGTCGAGTAGGGGACTACGCCCGGTTTCTACCCCAACCGGGGCCTGGAACCAAGACCATTTGTTATGCCAGGGACACCGAAATGCTGAACGCGCCGTTTGCTAGTTTGCCAAACGAATTAATGGTCAAGTTGCAACATAAGCTGGAAGCCGAGTTAATGGATGCCAGTCATTGGCGGATAACCTGCCCCAACGGAACCGATATTAAAGGATCATTCTGCTGGCCAAGTCTCGATGGTGGAACCGATGACGAATTTACCCAGACGCTGTTTCCGGCAACCACATTCAAACCGGTGCCCTGTAACACCGCTAACGGGACAATCGCCATATCTCGCTGGTTGATGGCCGGTGCCGGTGCCAAAGTCGATCCTGCTGTTATGGATTTTACTGATGTGGTCAAGTTGCATATTTCTAACGGAATGCTTGATCGGGTGACTGGCCCTGAAGAATCTGCTCGGCGGGTTGAGAACTACTACGATTTGGTATCGAACACTTTAAATATCTCCCGCAATAGAATTCATTCCTGGCATACCGGGATAAACCCCCAAACCTGGTTTGACGGCGAAGCGGACGACAATCTGGAGCGCTGGGGCGCGATATCATTTGCCAGCCCACGGTATCTCCATTTTCATACCTGCGGTGACATTCCCCCAGGCGAGGTTGCCTTGTCAGTTTTTTATCCGACGGTTTATATCGATGACGAGTTGTATTGGCAGCGCGGAGAGTATGTCTGGCTACACCGTCCGGATAATGTTGACATGATCGATCAGGTAGATGGCGCAAGTATACTGCTCGAACCAAGTCTTAATATTGGAATTTAAAAATGACCTCAGAATATACAATCACGCAACAACATCGTGAGTTATTCCATGAAAAGGGCGCCATATTGCTCCCTTCAGTGGTCAATGATGAGCAGCTTACGATATTGCAGCGGGCCGCTGACCAATCCCTGGCAAAATCTGAAAACTATTTTCACCGACTACGGGTATGGGAAGATGATCCGACATTGAAGTCTTTTTGCCTTGACTCCCAGGCCCCGGAAATCATTGCCCAATTGCTTGAAACCAATCGAGTCAATCTATTTTACGATCAGGTCTTCACTAAAGAACCCGGAACCGCTGCACCTACTCCATGGCACAACGACCTTCCCTATTGGCCCATTCGCGGACCGGGTGTCGTAACGTTTTGGCTCGCCCTGGACCATATCGTTGCGGATAGTGGCGCGTTGGAACTAATCGCCGGATCCCATCGCTGGGATCGCTGGTTCCAGCCATTTCAGGCAGCTCTCGATGGTGGTGTAGCAGGAACTTATCCGACAACCGACTCATATTTTGAACCACTGCCAGATTTTGACGCCGATCGCGACAACCTTGAGATTCTGCGTTGGGAAATGAACCCGGGGGATGTCATTGTTTTTCACGGACTCACTGTTCACGGTGCCCGGGGCAATATCAGCAGTTCAAAAAGACGCCGTGGTTATGCTATTCGCTATGCCGGAGCGGATGTCCGTTACTATCATGGACCAGCCAATAATCCCCGCCTGGTTAACCCTGAATTACACCACGGTGACCGACTCGATAGTGGGCAGTATCCGGTGGCGTACATGGATAGGCGATGATTTATGGGTAGAATAATAGTACAGAGCACCTGGATTCTGGCTGCACCGGAATGACGAGTATAAGGAAATTTGACAACCTCAGATTCCGTCATCCAAGCGCCACCTGGATCCAGTCGAAATGTGTCCGACCGCAGGTTGCCATTATTGATAGTACGGTGTACCTGGATTCCGGCTTCACCGGAATAATGAGTAGAAGGGAAATTGATAACCTCAGATTCCGTCATCCCGGCGCCGCCGGGATCCAGTCGAAATGTGTCCGACCGCAGGTCGTCATTCCTCACCAAAATAACGAGCAACGAGTTTACTGGCGTCCTCCTACTACTTTACCTCAACTTCAACAAAGACAAACTCAAATGGGTTGTCATTTATCACATTATGCTCCACTCCCTGATTACGAGAATATGCCACGCCGCTAACCAGCTGTGACCGTACCTCACCCTCACTGGTTTCAATCAACAATGTTCCCGTGGTCTGAGGCACCACAACGTAATCATGACCATGACGATGCCAGCCGGTTTCGGCTCCGGGCGCGAAGCGCCATTCGGTTACCAGGAAACGCTCGTTATCCACCTGGACTGTTGGCTGGGCACCAGGACGATCGGTTGAATTTGACTGGGACAAAATTTAATTACTGGCCGAAGATAAAAACAGGAATACTAACGTATTTAGGCGAATCATCGCTAACGCCAATTTTATCTCAAAAAAAACCGCCCCCGGGAGGCTCCGGAGGCGGTTCACATACCCCAGTTTTCGCTCCTAAAGAGCGCTCCGGCTAGAACTCAACACCTACACCTACCCGGTAAACTGCATCTTCCCCATTCTCCGACAATGATGCACCACCATTAATGACAACTTTCTGAGATTTTTTCTTGCCTTTATTTTTGGTCTTAAGCCAGTGGGCAAAGTTAAGCCCAACCGCAGACTCCGACTTATAGTGACCGAGTCCTACGTTCAGGGTAGTCTTACCCGGCTTGGAAGGATCAAGGCTGTTGGAAAGCGCAGCAACCCCGGCTATGCCGCGTCGTGCCTCAGTTTGAGTTTCCCGCAACTGGTTAATATTTGCCGCATCAGTTCGATCCCGACCAGGAGCCACATTAACGATTCGACGTTCACTACCCGGGGTACCAATTGAAATCGTATCAGGTTGATCCGCCAACGATCCAGCACCCAACGCAACCGATGAATCTGCCGTAACCCTGGCACCGTTGCCGAGGGCAGTATCATCCGGCCCAATGGCAAAAGAGTTTTGCCCAATGGCAACACTCGCGGTACCGTTTGCTACCGCACCATTACCAATGGCGACACTGCCATTGGCACGAGCCTGAGCACTATTACCAACAGCCACCGTAGCGGTTCCTGCAGCCAGAGCATTGGTGCCGCCAGCAAATGAAGCACTGCCCCTTGCTGCCGCACCAGTTCCCACTGCGGTCGAAGCATTACCGGTCGCAGATGAATTCGCCCCTAGCGCCGTGGAGTTGACCCCGCTGGCCAATGCACTGTCTCCAGCCGCCAGTGAGGAGGTACCCGTGGCAACCGCTGAAGTGCCGATTGCCGCAGAATTAACCCCGGTCGCTATTGCACTATCACCAGCCGCCAAAGAGGAAGTACCGCTGGCAACCGCAGAGGTTCCCAATGCGGTGGAATTGACACCTGTAGCCAAGGCGCTATCACCAAAGGCAGAAGAAGATCGAGCTGTGGTGGCTGCATTCACACCTACCGCAGTAGACCGTCCGCCGGTAGCTCTGGCGTTATTACCAACTGCAGTGTCAGATGTTCCCGTAGCCAGTGCTTCATCACCAATCGCAATAGAGTCCTGCCCGGAAGCCGTTGCGTTGTCACCAATTGCAATTGCCTGGAATCCACTAGACGTTGCGTTGGTACCAATGGCCACCGAATCAGTTCCGCTCGCGGTCGCGCCATCGCCAATCGCGGTATCACCCTGGGCAAGAGCAGCTGGTTGATTACCAATCGCGATGGTATTTAATCCAGATGCCTGGGCATCTGTGCCTGCGGCAAATGAATTAACACCTGATGCATCCGAACTCGATCCGATAGAAGTTGCATTGGTTGCCGTCGCGGTAGAGTCCTGACCGATCGCCGTCGTGTTGGCCGCAGAAGCGATGGTGTCATTACCCGTAGCCGTGGAATTTACCCCCGAGGCAATGGCATCGTTACCAATCGCAATGGCATTGGTATTGATCGCCTGGGCACCCAGGTTATCCCCGTTAACGTCGCTACCAATGGCAATCAGCTCACCAACTCCGCTGGGCTGACTGGCTACGGCGAATTGACCGATGGTGATATTGTTATCACCAACCGAAGTAGCGGATGTTCCCACCGTGAGGCCGGAGTCGCCGTTAACATTATTTAAATCACCACCTACCACGTTATCGTCACTTCCCGCCGCCAGGGTATTGGTGTTACCTGACACCGCGTTACGGTTCGACGTGGTCAAATTCTGACCGGAACCGCTAACGTCATTGTCGTTAGAAGTTGTCAAGGTATTGGACTGCCCGGAAACCGCGTTATTGGTACTAGTAGTGAGTACCATATTACTAAAACCAACAACGGTATTCTGATCACTGCCGGTTACCGTGTTGGCATTACCCGCAACCGTGTTCTTATCCGAATTACTGACGTTATTAGCCATACCGGCAACCTGGTTTAGGTCACTGCCAGCGACCACCGTATTGGTCATTCCGGTAACGGCATTGGCATCGGACGCGTCAACTGTGTTGGTGGTACCTGAGACAGTATTATTGTCCGCGCCATTGTCCAGCGTGTTGCCGGTACCCGAAGCCTGGTTCGCGGTCACTGCCGCAGTGGCACCGAGTGTATTCATAACGCCGCCAACGGTGTTCGCTATACCGCCGTTATCAACATTGTTGTTATTACCGCCAACAATCACATTATCCTCGGTAGCAGCGCCAGTAATGGTATTGCTATGCCCGGCGACGATCGCATTATGATCACCCGCGGTATCCAGCACATTGGTCGCGCCGCCCAGGGAAACGTTGCCGTCTCCCGTAGCATCGACAACCACGGCGTTACCAATCGCCACATTACCGTCACCATTGGTGACATTGGCGTTGGTACCAATGGCAATACCGTTGGCAGCAGTTCCAGCTACCGAGGAGTCGGTACCCTGAGCAATCCCGTTGGCACCTGCGGCGTCAGCATTAGTACCTTGGGCAATGCTATCCGCACCTGATGCATTGGCTAGATCGCCAATAGCCTGCGCTCCTTCAGCCGATGCGTTTGCGCCGGTACCTTCGGCAATACTATTAAGACCACTCGCTTCGGCATTAGTACCCTGGGCAATACTGTCCACACCTGAGGCGTTGGCCAGATCACCTATCGCTTGTGCTCCTTCGGCTGAAGCATTCGCACCGGTACCCATGGCAACGCTGTCCTGCCCGCTTGCCTCAGCCCTTAAGCCCTGAGCAATGCTATCGGTGCCACTTGAATTGGCAAAGACACCCTGGGCAACACTGAAGTCGCCACTGGCGTTGGAAAAAGCGCCGCTCGCCTGGGCCCCCTGGCCAGATGCCTGGGACGTATTACCAATGGCAATACTGGACATTCCGGAAGCCTCCGCATTGGTGCCTTGGGCGATAGCATCAAGATTGCTCGCATTCGCAGTTAAACCAATTGCCTGGGCGCCCGCGGCCGAGGCGTTTGCGCCGTTACCCTGGGCAATACTGTCAAGTCCGCTGGCTTCCGAATTTGTCCCTTGGGCTATACTGTCAGTTCCACTGGCATTGGAAAATGCACCAATCGCCTGGGCACCATCATCTGATGCGTTGGCGTTGATACCTTGGGCAATACTGCCTGCTCCGCTGGCTTCGGCGTTAACACCATTAGCAATACTGAAAAGACCACTGGCATTGGAAAATGCTCCCGATGCCTGGGCACCGCCATTTGACGCGTTGGCGTTGATACCGTGCGCAATACTGCCTATGCCGCTCGATTCGGCATTGACTCCATTAGCAATACTGAAAAGACCACTGGCATTGGAAAATGCACCCGTAGCCTGGGCACCACCATTTGAAGCATTTGCGTTGATGCCTTGGGCGATACTGCCCATTCCGCTGGACTCTGCGTTAGTGCCTTGGGCAATACTATCCAATCCACTGGCATTGGCGGATGAACCTATCGCCTGAGCACCATCACTTGAAGCGTTGGCGTTGAAGCCCTGGGCAATACTATCCACTCCACTGGCTTCCGCATTAGTACCTTGAGCAATACTGTCATCACCGCTGGCATTAGCACCGTCACCAATAGCACTGGCGCCGATAGCCGAAGCATTAGCGCCATCTCCAATGGCGATGGTGCTTGTTTGCGAAGCCGTAGAAGCGTTACCAAAAGCAACACTTTGACCACCAGTTGCGTTGGAATTAAATCCCACTGCGGTAGATTGCAATCCGCTGGCTTCAGTATTTTGCCCTAATGCAGTAGCATCCATCGCACTGGCATTGGCATTGTCACCCAAGGCGGTAGTTGAATCAGCGGTTGCCTGGGCATTATTACCAATGGCAACGGCATCTGCGCCGGAAGCAGTTGCATCAGTACCAATCGCAGTGGCATTAGCCGCGCTGGCGTTTGTACCGGTACCTAGAGCAATACTATTTCCACCATCGGCATTTGCCGCGGCACCAATGGCAGTGGCATTTGCCTGGGTTGCTGAAGCAGCAAAACCTTGAGCGATGCTGGTACCACCAGTTGCATTACTCAAGGTACCAATGGCGATCGCATCATCTTGCGTTGCAGTCGCGTCATTCCCTAGCGCAATGCTGGTCCCACCAGACGCATTACTCTCGGTGCCGATGGCAATCGCATCCTCACCGCTAGCTTCAGCACTGGTGCCCTCGGCAATACTGTCAATCCCACTGGCATTAGCATTGGTACCGGTCGCGATTGCGCCCGCCGCCGAAGCATTCGCCGCGTTTCCCAGTGCGACACTGTTAATTGCACTAGCCTCTGCATCAGTGCCCTGGGCAACACTATCTTCTCCGCTGGCATTAGCCCTCGTACCGGTCGCGATTGCACCACCAGCGGATGCATTGGCGCTAGTGCCTTGAGCAATACTATCTTCTCCGCTGGCTTCAGCGTTAGTACCTTGTGCAATACTATCCACTCCACTGGCATTGGCGGATGAACCACTCGCCTGAGCACGATCACTTGAAGCCGTGGCATTGAAGCCTTGGGCAATACTATCCTCTCCACTGGCTTCCGCATTAGTTCCTTGAGCAATACTATCATCACCGCTGGCATTAGCACCGTCACCAATGGCGCTGGCGCCGATAGCCGAAGCATTAGCGCCATCTCCAATGGCGATGGTGCTTGTTTGCGAAGCCGTTGATGCGTTACCAAAAGCAACACTTTGACCACCAGTTGCGTTTGAATTAAATCCCACTGCGGTAGATTGCAATCCGCTGGCTTCAGTATTTTGACCTAACGCGGTGGCATCCATCGCGCTGGCATTGGCATTGTCACCCAAGGCGGTAGTTGAATCAGCGGTTGCCTGGGCATTATTACCGATGGCAACGGCATCTGCGCCGGAGGCATTCGCGCCTGTACCCTGGGCAAAAGCGTTAGTGCCACCGGCTTCGGCATTGGTACCCTGGGCAATACTGTCAATACCGCTGGCATTGGCATTGTCACCGATGGCCTGGGCCCCTTCGGCTGAGGCATTGGTGTTGGTACCCAATGCTATCGAGTTGGTGCCACTGGCTTCCGCATTGGTACCCTCGGCGATACTGTCAATTCCGCTGGCGTTGGCCCCACTACCAATAGCCTGTGCCCCGGCCCCGGAGGCTGTTGCCTGATTACCGAGGGCGGTTGCATTCGCCGCGCTAACACTGGAATTGCTCCCCACCGCAACCGCATTGCCGGCAGTACCAGTAGCAATAGCTGTTCGCCCCTGGGCTATACTATTAGCGCCCAAGGCAGTGACATCATCACCGATGGCAATTGAACTATCAGCCTGGGCACGGGCATTTTCCCCCACGGCAATAGTTCTTGAACCTACTGCGTTTGAGCCATCACCTATGGCAATAGCACGAAAATCTGCCGCTCTGGCATCATCACCAATGGCCACTGAACCGAGGCCTTCAGCGTTGGTATCATTTCCCACCGCCGTCGACTGATGGCCCTCAGCCCGGGCGGTATCGCCAATGCCAATTGACTGATTGCCAAATGCTTCCGCGCCCACACCGATTGCTATGGGTGTGTTTCCGCCGGGTATTGCACCATCTCCAGCCTGGGCGCCGTCACCAATGGCAATACCGCCAAAATCATCCGCGGTGGCACCTTCTCCAATCGCAATTGCCCGGTTAGCGATGGCGGATGCATCATCACCAATCGCGATAGTTTGTTGATTGCTAGCAGTAGCGTCTCTACCGATTGCGACCGTACCGCCAAAAAAAGCGTCCGACCCTGTAGCGGCCCCGCTCGCCACCGCTCCATCGCCGATTGCTATACTTTCACGTCCCGATGCAGTAGCGCCGAGCCCCTGGGCAATACCATTTACTGCACTGGCATTGGCGCCGTCACCCAGTGCAATAGTACCGCCGGCATTGGTGGTAGCACCATCACCAATAGCTACAGTGCTGGTAACCGGGGTTCCGACAGAACCAACAATGACATTCTGGCCAAGCGCAATATTATTATCGCCCTGGACATTGCTGGTACCGTTTATTTGGCCCACGTTATTTTCGCCGTTAACAGTTCCGTTACCGGCATTGTTAAATACGTTGTTATTCCCGGTAACCCCGATGGGATCACCAAAGACAGCGTTGTTACTACCAACTATGGTTATATCGTTACCCACTGCAGTGTTGTTTCCCCCCGTACCGACATTAATATTGGTTCCCACCGCAGTGTTGGAATCGCCTCCCCCGGCATTCACATTAGAACCAATAGCCGTGCTTTGATTGCCGCTAGATACAGTGGTACCAGAATTACCGATTGCGGTATTGTTGCTGCCCGCTGCATTGGTATCGACACCGCTGCCAATGGCAATATCGTTGGCCGAGCTGGCATTTGACATCAGACCGATTGCAATTGCATCCATTTCTGCATTCGCCCCGCTACCTACTGCTACGCCGCTTTGCGCAGCGGTAGTATTTAAACCAACCGCAACACCGCTGCCCGCAGTAACATTTGCATTGGAACCAACTGCAACACCGAAAGAATTCGAACTTGATCCACTACCAATGGCGACAGAGTCATTACTAGTTGCCGTTGCACGATCTCCTATGGCGACACTGGCATTAAAGGCATTGGTATCGTTACCCACAGCAACACTGTTGCCTCCTGAACCAATCGCTTGATCGCCAATGGCAACGGCACTAGCCCCCGACACAGAGGAATTGCTGCCTATCGCAATCGCATTGCCAGCAGCGCCGTTGGCAATAGCTTCCCGACCCTGGGCTATACTATTAATGCCCAAAGCAGTGACATCATCACCGATGGCAATTGAACTATCAGCCTGGGCACGGGCATTCTCCCCCACAGCAATAGTTCTGGAACCTACCGCGTTTGATTGATCACCTATGGCAATGGCACGAAAATCTGCCGCCCTGGCATCATCACCAATGGCCACTGAACCGAGGCCTTCAGCATTTGTATCATTTCCCACCGCCGTCGACTGATGGCCCTCGGCCCGGGCGGTATCGCCAATGCCAATGGATTGATTGCCAAATGCTTCCGCGCCCACACCGATTGCTATGGGTGTGTTTCCACCGGGGGTTGCACCATCTCCGGCCTGAGCGCCGTCACCAATGGCAATACCGCCAATATCATCCGCGGTGGCATCTTCACCAATCGCAATAGCCCGGTTAGCGCTGGCCTCGGAATCAATGCCGATTGCGATACCCTGATTCCCCGATGCGTCGGCCCGACCACCAATGGCAATAGATTCAAGTCCACTTGCTTCGGAATCAATTCCAACTGCAACGGACTGATTACCAGTTGCATTTGCGTCAGCACCAAATGCACTGGCATCTGTTCCAGTTGCTGAGGCACCTGTCCCAAACATGGTTTGTTGGGCCATTGCATTATGAGGCAATACAAATGCAATCCCGAGCGTTACAGAGCCAAGGAGCGTTGCCGCACTAAAATGGTTACGACTGAGTGGTCGTTTTAATGCCGCGCTCAGAGTTATGATAGTCTTCATCATAGGATTCACCCTAATGGAAAAATTGAAATATTTGATGCTTCAAAAATAACGAAATATATTGAGCTCACGCAGACTAGACACAACCCACCAGCCAACACAATAACCAGACCAGTCTCTGACCTCGCGTTCGGGTAAATTGCTTTTTCCGATTTCATCTGCGGTTATGCGGTTTCTATATACTTAATTATTCTCGTGTTTTTACACGAACAAACCTAAAACCAATATTGGCCGAAATAGAAACGACCGCCTCCTTTTATGTACTTCTACCCAGGGCAACTACCAGAACATTTCGAATCTTACAAATAAGCATCGCTACGCTTGGCAATTACAGCGCTGTACAAACTATATAACACCACAAAATAGTAAAAGATGTGATATTCATCACAGTCTGTGACGGTTTAATTTTTATAGCCTGAACAAACTTAAATGGCATACTATCCTATCTCTTTATCGGTCGGAAAACTTTCAGACGAGCGGTAGATTTTTTTCGATAAACGGTAATTTAGATTGTATTCACTGGATAACACCCTGATTTAAAAGATAATTATATTATTTCAAGTTAATGTATAAAACCAATAAGGCGAACAATTCAATTGAGCGTCGAATAATGCGCACTCGACTATCGATTCCTATCCTGTCTCGCTATCCATGCCGGTTCTAAAGCGCCTTGCTTCAATTCTGCTTATAACCCTGGTTTTATCTGGCAGTCAGATTGTATTAGCCGGAACCGCCGAGTCTGATGCAGCCGCAATAGCCCAATTGCTCGACCTTGGGGATTATGACGCGGCTTTTGAGTCGCTGGATCGGGCACTGCTCGACCACTCTGATGACCATCGTCTACTATTACAAAAAGGTTTTGTCCTGGTGCAATTGGGATTGCTGGATGAAGCGCGTATTTTCTATCTGGACATACTGGAATCGTTTAATCACGATCCCGAACCCTGGAATAATCTGGCCATGGTGTATCGACTCCAGGGTCTGCATGAAAATGCAGTGAAACAATTAAGGCGAACCTTACAGAAATTTCCGGACTACACCCGAGCTTATGAAAACCTCGGCGACACCTATCTCGAATTAGCCGGTGATCACTACGAGCGCGGCGCCGGGCAACTCGAATTTCAAAGTAGATTATCGAGCAAGGCCGAGTTGATCAAGGTATTCGACAAACTCGCCTACGAAAACACCCCCGCGGCGAAACGCCAGTCCCTTATCGAACGGCAACGACTTCAAGTATTGGAAGTTGCATTACAAACCTGCGAGGCAGAGTTCACCGGTATGGGTGATTCTGCACCCCTGAGCAACGCTGAAAATGAAGAACGGATTGCACAATTAAAAGCCGAACTGGCGAACGCTCAATCGATAATAAAAAATTTAAAATTGTCATTGGCATCGGCCAAGTCGATTGCCAGTCAGGATGCAATTTCCGAACAGGCCATGGCGGCGACAGAGGTATTTGTCAATCCCAACCCGGTGGTGGACCAATCAGCCCAACCGGAAGCAGTTGAGATAATTCTCCGGGGAGAAGTAGTCGAGGTTAGCGAAACCGTCGAAGCGGAAACCACACAAATTGTAGCCGCCAGCGAGTCTGCGCCAAAAAACCTGTCCCCGGAAATAATCGCTGCGGGTTCTCTTGCACCAGGGAATCAGGTTTCACTGGGCGCTGATTCCCTTGGATCGAGGGCCCAGCCAGGAAATTCAGCAATGACCATGGATAATCCGCCGCAGATTTCTCCTGCTGAAGAAATGATAACTATTTCTGCTCAGACTTCGGAGAACATAGAGTTATCAGCGGTAACGGGCCAGGAGGCAATTCTGGAGCCACTGGCTTCCACTGCCCGGACCACATACTCGAGCCTTTCGGGGGCCTCTATTGAACAAATATTGGAGACAATTGATTCCTGGGTAGCAGCCTGGACCAACCGCGATGTTAATCGGTATCTGGCCCACTATGCCGAAGAATTCAAACCCCAAGGAAATACTCCCCGGGAAATCTGGTCAAATCGCAAGCGCAGAATTTTTTCTCAGGCGAGTTTTATACGGGTTCAAATTGACGAGTTGACGTTGAAGCAGACCGATTCAAAGAATGTCACGGCAACCTATGTTCAGCGATACGCGTCAAACACTTTCAAGGAAGCTTCAATTGCGACTCTGACCCTGAAACCCCAGGGCGGACGATGGTTGATTGTCAACCAACAAAATCAGACAATTGAATAGGCTTCAATATTAATCACCGACTTTTCTATCTATTATTATGATAAATCGCTTTATTCGTTTTCTATGTGCTATGGCAATTGTTCTGCCGATGTTGTTCGGGGTTGCACACGCAACCGCTGAAGAAGCCGAAGCGGTACAGGCATTGATTAACCAGGGGCAATACGATAATGCATTCGCTCGAGTAGAACAGGCGCTAAAGAAAGATAAGAAAAGTGAACGCCTGATGCTGCAGAGAGGTTTCTTGCTGGTCCAGCTGAATCGTTTAAAAGATGCTAAATCCTATTATAAGAAACTGATTCGCCGGTTACCCAAGAACGCGGAACCGAGTAATAATCTCGGCGTTGTGTATCGGATGCAGGGACAATACGCCGATGCGATCAACCAGTTTAAAAAGACCCTGAAGAAATTTCCTGATTATGGCCAGGCTTATGAAAACCTGGGCGACGTTTATATTCAACAGGCAAATATAGAATTTGAGCGCGGCGCCAAGCGCCTGCCCCTTAATCAGAGCTTGACCAACAAGGCCCAGTTATCCGCTGAATTCGACGTCCTGGCAACCCAGGGTCCCGCCCCCGATGTCGCCGAAGAACCGGAGCCAGCTGCTGAGCCCGCAATAGAACCAGAACCTGTGGCGGACGTTGCAACTGCGCAGCAGACCTTGCAGGGCGTTCCAACAAAAACAGAACCACGCAAAACCCTCAAGCAGGAAATCCTGGATGTGCTGCGATCCTGGACCACAGCCTGGACCAACTTGAATTCCGACAATTACCTGGCGCACTATTCCCAGGAATTCACCCCGGGAAAAGGATTGGTATTATCAGAATGGGTAGCCATCAAACGCGAATCTCTTAACCAGATTTCGTTTGTTAAGCTGGTCTTAAATGATATCAAGATCACCCCCCTGGGCAGCAACCAGGCCGAAGTTCGATTTATCCAGGACTATCAGTCCGACGCCAAGAACGAACGCTCAATTAAAGTGCTTAATTTTAAGCAGTACGGAAATCTGTGGCTGATTGTTAGAGAACAGTCGAGGTTGATTTAATATAAGCTCTCTCAGGCGTTTACTGCAATATTTGGCACCAAATCATCACGGCCATTTTGCAACAACTCTGCCACCATAAAAGCCAGTTCCACCGCCTGCTCAGCGTTTAATCTGGGATCACAGTGGGTATGGTATCGATCAGATAAATCTTCCGCCGAAATAGCCCGTGCACCACCAGTACACTCAGTGACATTCTTTCCTGTCATCTCAATATGTATGCCGCCGGGATGGCTCCCCTCTGACTTATGCACTTCGAAAAAACTCTCGACTTCAGAAAGAATTTGCTGAAACGGTCTGGTCTTGTAACCATTGGCAGTGATGGTATTGCCATGCATAGGATCACATGACCATACAACTTTGCGTCCCTCCCGCTCGATCACCCGAATAAGAGACGGCAAATGCTTGCCCACCTTATCGTGTCCAAACCGAGCAACCAGGGTAAGACGTCCCGGTTCATTTTCCGGATTCAATACTTCGGTTAATCGAATCAGATCTTCCGGCGCGAGTGTCGGCCCACATTTAAGGCCGATGGGATTTTTTACTCCACGACAAAATTCAACATGGGCATGATCAAGCTGCCGGGTTCGGTCACCAATCCAGATCATATGACCAGAAGTGGCGTACCAGTCCCCTGAAATCGAATCAACCCGGGTTAACGCCTCTTCAAAACCAAGCATCAACGCTTCATGACTGGTGTAAAAACTGGTTTCCCGCAGCTGTGGATTGTTGTCTTCGGATATTCCGATAGCACCCATAAAATCCATAGCCTGGGAAATCCGGGTTGCAACTTCCTGATAGCGTTTTGCCTGGGGACTACCCGCGACAAATCCAAGCATCCATTGATGGACGTTTTCCAGTTTCGAATATCCACCATGGGCAAACGCCCGCAATAAATTAAGAGTCGCTGCGGATTGTCGATAGGCCATCTCCTGCCGATTAGGATCGGGAATACGAGCTGTCTCGTCAAATTCAATGCCGTTAATGATGTCACCACGATAAGATGGTAGGCTGACGTCTCCCCTGGTTTCAATATCAGAAGAGCGGGGTTTGGCAAACTGCCCGGCAATTCGCCCAACCTTTACTACCGGACGCGCTGCCCCAAATGTCAGCACAATAGACATTTGTAACAGCACCCTGAAGAAATCCCGGATGTTATCGGCGCCGTGCTCAGCAAAACTTTCCGCACAGTCGCCTCCTTGCAACAAAAATGCCCGACCTTCGCAAACCTCAGCGAGAGATTTCTTGAGCTTTCGAGCCTCCCCGGCAAACACCAAAGGCGGCCAGGTGGCCACTCGCTGCTCGACATCGCGCAGTGCTTCCAGGTCAGGATAAGTTGGGACCTGGCAAATCGGCTTCGCTCTCCAGCTATCAGGGGTCCATGGAGTTTTCATATTGTAAATCAAGTTTTAGGGACGGTTTATTGTATCAGTTTCTGGGATAGAATTATGAGTGAGGTGATGGGTGGGATATCGGGTTTTCAGGTGTTTCGTATATTTTTTTGTTGTCACACCTTGCTCCGATAGACATGTGACTGAAAAGATCAACATTGTCCAGAGGGTGGAGAACCTGGCCTCCGGCTTCGCCGAAACCACGAGTACAGGATTACTTGGCAACTCTAATACCGTCGTCCCGGCATTGCCGAGGTCCAGTCAAAATGTGCGGACCGCAGGTCGACATTATTGACAGTGCGGAGTGTCCGGATTCCGGCTCCACCGAAATGAGAGCAGTCGGGAAATCGCCAACCCCGAATACCGTCATCCTGGCGCCGTCAGGATCCAGTCAAAATATGTCCGACCGCAGGTCGCCATTATTGACAGTGCGGAGCACCTGGATTCCGGCTCCACCGAAATGACGGGCAGTCGGGAAATCGCCAACCCCGAATACCGTCATCCTGGCGCCGCCAGGATCCAGTCAAAAATTGACCGACCGGAGGGAGACAATTCAGAAAGGGCGGAGCATCTGGAATCCGGCTTCGCCGGAACGACGGGTGGTTCAGTTAACTAACAATCAAAGTAAATCGTAATAAATATCCCGCCACTGGGGATTATCTCTTTCGATCAATCGAAGCTTCTCCCGCCTGTTCAAATTCTTTAATCGTTTCTCCCTGGCAATAGCGGTTTCCATGGTTGGGTGCATTTCGAACCATACCAGTAGATGTACCCCATATCTTTTAGTAAACCCTTCGACCAGGTTTTCTTTGTGCTGCCAGATTCGCTGAATCAAGTTTGATGTAACGCCGGTATAAATGGTTCCATTTCTGGCGCTGGCAAGAAAATATACCGCAGGTTGTTTCATTGTCATCCATGACGAGTAATCCGATTAATTCAAATCTAACCCCTAAGCGCAGTTCCCGCAACTTGTTTCGGAAAGTAGTCTTCACAGCTGCCTTCCCGACACACATCACCGGTGGCGCAGTGCAGACCGCCACCGAATGGATAGGCATCGCGAAACGCCAGGGGAATAACTTCGATTCCCAGTTGATCCAATTGCTCCTGCTGATGAACCTCGCTTTCCTCCACTACTACCGTTTTATGGTCGAGGGCCAGGCAGTTCATGGAAAGCCAGACGCTCGAATAGCATAGAGGTGGCGGGGTAGCGTTGGCGGGTTTGGCCGCGTCAATTATTTCCCAATCATTTGCTTCGAATATTTTACGCTGAGTTTCGGGTAGTCGACGATTGGGGTTATTGATTATCAGACCTGGCCTTAGCGGAACAAAGGTCGCGTCGATGTGAATCGGATAGGGATCTCCCGGAAAATTAACCACGTGAACCCGATGATCAGGAAAATGTCGTTGCAGCCATTCCATACCGCGACGGTTGGTGGTCAACCCGTGTTGGCAAAACAAATCCTTGCCGAGGCGGCAAACGTCTGCCGCGTCGAATAAAGGCTCATGTTCGGTGGTCACAAAATCCAGTGCCGCGGTGCGGTCCAAACGTTGTTGGATAGTAATCTCGTCAAAATACCCGACCTGATATGACTGTTCGCTTAAACGGGGTCTCGGAGCCTGTTCCCATTTGAAATTTGGGTCCTCGTCAAAATACCTTTGCATCAGATCATGGTAGGCCAAATACTCGAAATAGCGACAACGAAATGACATTGGCGCCATCAAAATTTCACTGCCAATGGTTAACAACACATCCCTCGGTGGCATGCAGCCAAACTGGGTGGCGGTCATGAAATCCGGCGTGACCACGCTTTGATTCCATTGCAGCGGTGTCGGCCGGTCCACCTTAATGCCACGACCGGTAAGAATCTTGACTAGATTATCGAGTTGGATATTTGCCTTTTCTACGGTTTCCAGAGGCCTGGGACCCCACATCCCGCGCATGTCGCTGTCTTCAGGAATCTTTGCCTCGGTGGCGGGCTCGTTCGGCGGAATACAGGTGTTGTCGGCGCGACCAACGATTACGTGTTTGAGGGGATCAAATTCGTTCCACGATTTTACGATTGTTGCTGACATGGCTTAAGGAAATGCGCGTGGGGTTAATTCAGAACGGGTTAATATAGTCGAGAACACCGGGTTGTCAAAGAGCCCAGAGAGAAAATTCAAGGCGTCAGTATCAATTAAATTTAAGCTTTGATACCAGATCGTAACGTCGGCTAATAGACGGGTCGATAAACCCCAGAGTAGTCAAACGCTGCAGGGCAGGCAGGGCTTTTTGTGCGGTAAAGTAGCTGGAGTAAGCATGCTCGATCACCCACTTTTCCAATACCGAAGACACCAACCAGGGGTTAAGCCGCTCGCCGGGGTCGATCGCATCGTATCGCGGGACCGCTGGCAAAAATGGCGCCTTCAATTCCAGGGAACTTATGGAATTGTTTGCATTGATAGTCGCCAATAACATCTGCACCGCGTGCTGGCGTTCCCCGGCATCACTGGCAATTCGCGCATGGGTCGCGGCCTGTTCGATGGGAAGGGTTTTTTTCCGAGTTAACCCGGCAGATATTCGTAGCGCCCGATCGAGACAGGCAACTCTTTGTCCGGGGCTGACAGATTGATCTTGAGCAGTTAAATAAAAGTCCAGCATATTTTCCATATCACTTGGTTGCCTATCATCATTCAATCCATTGCCCTGCGCAATTCGCTCACTGAATGGAGATGCCTCATAAAATGTCCGGGTGGTGCCACCTACATTGGCGGAAACCGCCTCAAGGGATTCCACCAGAACACCTTGATCCGCCAGTTGCCGGGCTTTCTCCGGCTTGCAACAAAACAAATTCAACTGATAGGAATCAAACCGCCGGGTATGGTCAAACGGCACTAAGATTTCAGGGCCCGGCAACAATCGATAAGTTTGATATCCATATTCAAGAAACGCGTTGATCAGCGGCAAATTAACCTGCTTGGCGTGTTTCAATTCAAACATTACCAGGGGCGACATTTGCCGCAATAATTTACCAGACGATTCTAGTATCCTGCCCTCTTCACCCTCAGCGTCCAGCTTGATAAAATCGATCTGCGGCCAGTCGTAGTCGGCCAGACACTGATCCAGCGTGGTCAGTTTCACCACTTCAACTGGGCCGGTTTGCTGTTTGGGATTAAGACTATTTAATTCTGAGTTGGCCGCCAGATAAAAATTTGCCTCACCCTGTTTATCCGAAAGACCCTGTTCAATTAATGTGATATTTGCGAATTGGTTTAAGCGGATACTTTGTTGCAAGTAACCAATAGTAGAGCTGGCGGGTTCGAATGCCCAAACATGGCCACTATCTGTGACCGCCCTGGCCATTGTCAGGCTATACAACCCGTAGTTGGCACCAATGTCGATGACATTCATTCCGGGTTTAATCAATTTACGCAGGAATTTAATCTCGTATTCGAACCAGTCGCCCTGTTCTTTCAAGACAAATGTCGAAAGATTACGTATTGGTTTAGGCAGTGAAACCTGAATATCGCCAGGCATTTGAAGCACCAGTTCGGCTTGCGGTTCCGGATTACTCATTGGACTAGAAAAATAAGACTATGGGGCACGACGAACTCAAGTTGCTACATTAGCGTAGTGTAATCGCGACACAATAGCCTGTTGCCTTGGCTTCGGCAAGGCCTTTAGGATGCTGTTAAAAAGCACTCGCATATTGTTACTGCAATCACTGTGGATTACCATTTCGCAATGAAAAATAATTCTGTGACCGTTTTGGGCGCTGGCTTTGTTGGTGTTTGTACTGCAATATCCCTGATCAAACGTGGACAGGAAGTAGTGCTGGTGGATCGGCTACCTCCCGCATCGGAAACCAGCCACGGTAATTCCGGTGTGATTTGTGATATGGGGTTTCACCCTCTGGCCGATCCTGAGCTGATTCCTGACTTTCCAAAACTTATTCTCAACCGCGACCCACGTTTCCTCATTCAATACGGGGAACTGCCCGGGCTCGCTCCGTGGCTGGCCAAGTTCGCAGGCAACTGCCGCCGGCCTGCATTTCAGTATTGTACCGAGGTCATGGCCAGCATTAGCGCTGATGCATTTGGTCGCCACCAGGATCTTATGCAGGCTTCCGGCAGCACCAATCTGCTCAATCAGACTGGGTGGATACGGGCGTATCGCAGCCGCTCCCGGTTTAACAAGGCATGTCAACGAACCGCCGATTTCGATCGACATGGGATCTCCTATAAACTGATCGACGCAAAAGGTATTCGCGAGTTGGAGCCGGGCCTGGGTTTTAAATACCCTGCCGCGATCTGGATGGACCAGACCCACACGGTAACTAATCCAGGGTTGCTATGCCAATCGTATTTTGACTACTTTATTTCTCTCGGCGGTGAATTTGTTCAACGGGAAGCCAGGGCAATTGAACTAACCCAAAATGGTTGGAAAGTGACCACAGGGCAACAGGAAATAGAGTCTGCCAAGTTGGTTATGTCGTTTGGCGCCTGGTCAAATGAGTTGTTGAAACCGCTGGGGATTCGTTACCCCTATATTATGGAACGGGGATATCACATGATGTTTGAACCACCGGAAGATCGGGTCCTGACTCGTTCCATTATCGACGTCGACAAGGGCTATGTTCTCAGTCCCCTGCAAACGGGGATACGGGTTACCACCGGTGCCAACCCGGTAGCGCGGGAACGACCGCCCAACCCACGTCAGCTGGCAAAATTGATGCCCCATATTCGTCAAACATATCCTATCGGCAAGCCGCTACTGGACAAACCCTGGATGGGTCGCCGGGTATCAACTCCGGATTCACTGCCAATTATTGGTCCGGCGGTCGGTCGTCCTGGCTTATTTATTAATACCGGGCAGTGTCATTTGGGTTTAACCCTGGCTCCGGTAAGCGGTGAATTAGTGGCGGATGAAGTCTGCGGACAGCCTGACCCGCTATGCAAGCCGTTTTATCCCTCCCGGTTTTGATCCCGCGGCATTATCAAGGACATTACATGTAGGCAAGTTGTGGTAGGGAAACCGCCCGACGATACATAACTAACTTATTCAAATATAATTCGCAAAAACACCAACCCGGGAATAGCCACCGCAATGAACGATAAAAAATCACCTCCGATCCAGCCGGTCAGCGGTACCATCGTACCCCGCTACGCCGGTCCTTCTACCTACTGCCGATTGCCTGAACTTCGGGACGTGCCTTATTGCGACGTTGCGGTGCTGGGTATTCCTTTCGATTCCGGCACCAGCTATCGGCCAGGCGCCCGATTCGGACCCCAGGCAATTCGTCAGGCTTCGCGTCACCTGCGTACAAACTTTCATCCGGCCTACAATACCGAACCGTTTCGCCAGGTCCAGGTCGCTGATGCCGGGGATGTTGCCTGCAATCCCTATAATATCGAGGAGGCTATAGCACAGATCGAGGTCGCAGCCACCGATCTGCTGTCCAAGGCGGGTGCAATTGTCAGCCTCGGCGGCGATCACACCATTGCGGTACCGTTGCTGCGCGCTATTAACAAACAGACTGGCCCGGTAGCGTTGGTACATTTCGATGCCCACCTCGACACCTGGGACACCTATTTCGGCGCTCCCTATACTCACGGAACGCCGTTTCGCCGAGCTGCAGAAGAAGGCTTGTTTGACGACCAGTCTTCGATGCATGTCGGTATTCGTGGACCGTTATACAGCCCTGATGATTTGAAAAACGATGCAGAACTCGGCTTCAAGGTTATCCACTGCGACGAACTTGAACATCACGGGGTGGAACACGTAGCCAAGCGCATTCGTGATCGTGTTGGCGATCAACCACTATATCTTTCAATTGATATCGACGTACTGGACCCGGCCCATGCCCCCGGAACCGGCACCCCGGAAGTTGCCGGACTATCCAGCCGCGAACTGGTCAATATTATTCGAGGACTCCAGGGTTTGAATCTGGTTTCTGCAGATATTGTCGAGGTCGCTCCGGCTTATGACCATGCCGAGATCACCTCCCTGGCCGCAGCCACGATTGCATTTGAAATGATCAACCTGATGGTAGCGGCAAAATCATAATCTGTTACGATAAATTAAAAACCGGAACGTATGCGAGCGAATCAGACTGATGCAACACAACACTTACTAAAAAAACGCCCCACGAGTCTCACCCTGAACCTCGGTCCTGCGTATAATCGCAACCTCAGGTACTCGATTTTCCAATCACTTTTAACTACCCCTTTATATGTCAAGACCAAGCGATCGCGCGCTAACAGAGCTGCGACCTGTTTCCATTATTCGTCACTATACCCGACATGCGGAAGGGTCGGTGTTAATCAGTTTTGGCGATACCAAAGTATTGTGCAACGCCAGCGTGGAAGAACGCGTACCACATTTTTTACGCAACAAAAAAAAGGGCTGGGTTACCGCTGAATACAGCATGCTACCCCGGGCAACCAATACCCGGGGTGAACGCGAAGCTACCCGGGGTAAGCAGTCCGGTCGTACCCAGGAAATTCAGCGGTTAATCGGTCGCTCACTGCGCGCCGCAATAGACACCAGCATACTGGGCGAGCGCACCATAACGGTTGACTGCGACGTCATCCAGGCTGACGGCGGCACCCGCACCGCAGCCATAACCGGAGCATGGGTCGCCATGACCGATGCCATTAACTGGTTGCTTTATCAAGATATAATCAAACAAAGTCCTATTCATCGCGCAGTTAGCGCGGTATCCGTAGGTGTATTCAAGGACCAGGTTGTGACCGATCTGGATTATGCTGAGGACAGCAATGCAGGAACCGATATGAATTTTGTGTTGGATGATCAAGGGGGTATGATCGAAGTGCAGGGCACCGCCGAGGGCGAACCTTTTAGCAGAGAAATTCTCAATCAAATGATCGACCAGGCGACAGCAGCTTGCGAACAATTGTTTGCCGCACAAAAACAGGCACTGGAAATCTGACTAGCCAACCTCCAATGGAAGGAAACAGGGTAATTCTAGCCACAGGAAACCCAGGCAAGCTGAGAGAAATCAGGCAGTTACTATCTCCCTGGGATGTCGTCGCCCAATCAGACTTTCAGTTTAGTGAGGTCGAGGAAACCGGTCTTAGCTTCGTAGAAAATGCGATTCTAAAAGCCCGCCATGCGTGTCTGCACGGCGGCCTTCCAGCAATTGCCGATGATTCTGGACTGGAGGTTGACATCTTGCGTGGACAACCGGGAATATATTCAGCACGGTATGCAGGGGTTGGCGCTTCCGATCAGGAAAATGTCGAAAAACTGCTCGCTAATATGGATCAGCAAACCCGACGCAAAGCGCGCTTTCGCTGCGTCTTAATTTATATGCAGCATCAACACGACCCTTCGCCTATCATCTGCAGTGGACAGTGGCAGGGAGAAATAGCCTGGGTTCCCCAGGGGGATAATGGCTTTGGGTACGATCCAGTATTTTACTTACCGGAACTTGGAAAAACAGCAGCACAATTATCGGCTACCGAAAAAAATAAGTTGAGTCATCGCGCACAAGCCCTGGAAAAACTACGTCAGCAGCTACAGCAACAGCAATTTGTGGTGGCGCCAGACCAATCTATGGAATCTAAAATCTAATGCTTCTCGAGAAACTCGCCACCTTTAGCGGTCGCAAAGGACCACTGGTATTAGTCGTCGCCGATGGTGTTGGCCTGGCCCCGGCTGGACCCGCCAACGCTGTGTCTCTGGCTAACACACCTGTCATTGATAAACTTCTTGGGTCACCATTAAATACCAGTTTATATGCCCATGGAACCTGGGTCGGCCTCCCTAGCGACGCCGATATGGGTAATAGTGAGGTCGGTCACAATGCACTGGGCAGTGGTCAGATTATCAGTCAGGGTGCGAAACTGGTTAACCAGGCTTTTGCCGACGACAGCATCTACCAAAGCGAAACCTGGTCCGAGGTCGAGCAGCGGGGCAAAGCTGGTAATACAGTCCATTTTTTGGGGTTACTGTCCGACGGAAACGTCCATTCCCATATCGATCATCTGACCGCATTGCTGGAACGCTGCAACCGGGTTGGAATCCATTCGGTCAGGGTACACTGCCTGTTTGACGGGCGCGATGTAGACCCACGGTCGGCGCTAATTTTTCTAGATCAGCTCGAGCAAGTATTCGACCGAATTAATGGAAAAACCGATAACGATTATAGGATAGCTTCGGGTGGCGGTAGGATGGTTATTACGATGGATCGCTATCAGGCCGACTGGGCCATGGTAAAACGCGGATACGACCTTCATGTGCAGGGCATCGGAAATGGCGTTAGGGATGCCAGCGCAGAGATTCAGCGGCAGTATCAGGGAGATCCAGCAATTACCGACCAGACCCTGGAACCATTCGTTATCATCAATGCCGAGGCCGTACCCATTGGTGCAATGAAAGACGGTGACGCTGTGGTTTTCTTTAACTTTCGCGGTGACCGCGGAATAGAAATATCCCAGGCATTAGAGAGTCCGGATTTTGATCATTTTGAACGCGATCAACATCCAGAATTATTTTACTGCGGCATGCTCGAATACGATGGCGACCTAAAGGTACCCACCCAATACCTGGTAAACCCACCGGTGATCGAACGCACCATGGTCGAATATATGTGTGCCGAAAATCTAGCTACCTTCGCTATAAGCGAAACCCAGAAGTTTGGACACGTCACCTATTTCTGGAATGGCAATCGCTCGGAATATCTTGATCCTGAGCTCGAGACCTGGGTGGAAATTCCTTCGGACAATGTTGCATTCAACCAGGCACCGGCGATGAAAGCCGAAGAAATAACCGATGCTACCATCGCCTTATTGAACCAAGGAGTACACCGTTTCGGACGCATCAATTTTGCCAATGGAGATATGGTGGGCCACACCGGCGATATTGACGCCACCGTGGCAGCGATGGAAGTAGTTGATCGATGCCTGGGCAAATTACTGGATGCGGTCAATGCCAAGGACGGCATTCTGATATTTACTGCGGATCATGGGAACGCAGATGAGATGTATGTCATTAAAGATGGCGAGCAGATATCGCGTACTTCCCACTCGCTCAATCAGGTACCGTTTGTGATCGTGGACTCTGCTAACGAGAGTCACTATAGAATGACCGAATCATCGGAAATTGGACTGGCCAATGTCGCGGCCACGGTTTTTAACTTGTTGGGTTATCAGGCACCCGATCACTATCAACCCTCCCTGATCGAATTTCCTGATGAACCCCGCAGTCGACGCTCAATCCACCATGGTGCGGTGGTCAATCTCGGACTGGAAACCGTCAAATTACCCAATAACGAAATACTCGCACTCGAGATTGTACGCCACCCCGGTGGTGCCGTCGTCGTCGCTATGGATCCGCACCAGCAAGTGTGTTTGATACGGCAGTTTCGGCACGCCGCCAACGGTTGGATATGGGAATTTCCAGCTGGCTTGCTCGAACCCGACGAAGATCCAGAAACCGCCGCCAAGCGAGAACTCAAAGAAGAAACGGGTTGTACTGCGGAGCAGTTGATACCCCTTGGGTCGACCTTGACGACACCTGGTTTTTGTACCGAACGCCTGTATTTATTCCTGGCGAAAAATGCCGAAAAAGGTGAGGCGGAACCGGAGCAATATGAGTTTATCGAAACTCATTGGCTGCCTTTGGAAAAGATAAACCAAATGGCAATGGATGGAGAAATCGATGATGCCAAAACAATCGTGGCGTTATATCGATTGAACCATTTTCTCGAGAGTTAGAAAAAACAGTGGAGAATTAGTTTTCAATAAACGGAATATTTTCCCGGGTATATCCTGCTGGAAGATTTGTACTAATCTGAGGAGAACTGTCCGCAGTGATTCGGCTAACGCGAACCTTAAGATTGTCTTTCGCCGAATGCATGCCAATGGGTAAGCCGGTCGAGCCTTCCAAATTCATTTCTGGTACTACGACGCCCAGTACAGTAAGTAACTTGCCCGCCTTAATCAAGATCAAATTAGTAAATTGAAGAAAAATACGCAATGTCTGAAAGTCAGCAGCATTCAGTTTTAGCATGCTGTTTTCTGCGATACATATCTCCGACTGTAGAATTGATTGCAAATGCGATTGATACAGTCGGCAGCTATAGTTCCCGATAGTAAGGTCACGGCCGGCGTCGGTCATTTTCGGCCGCGGCGTGGAATCCGAATCGACCCCCAGAGTCCCTAGCAAGTCAGCCAGTACACCCTGCTGGGAACCCACTACACTGGAAACCGAATCCATTAGGGCAGCTACCTGGTTTATCGTATTTTTATCGATCAAAGTATAGCTTTTGCTGCGATGATCAATGCTGATCAACCTGTGCTGCGCAGCATCAAATAACATATCTCGTTTCGGATCTCCTCCCACCGATTTGATCTCGACTTTATGATCTGAAACGGCGGCGACCTGGGTGATATTTTTACCCCGGTCTTCGATGGTGAATTCTACAGTGGCGGCCTTACCAGTTCCCGAAATCATCAACCCGATGGCGAGAATTATCGGATAGATTGTAGGTAGAACATTCAGCATGACGATGCAATAAAATATATCGATATACAGTTTCGCATTATGTCATATCCGTATTTCTATTGTTTGTACTTGGTTTCGGGGTAAATCAGAATCCGCATAATCAAACTATATGTCGCTCTTAATTGGCCCGGAATCTGACTCCTTACCTTTCTATAATGTCTCCCTACGGTCGAGCATATTTTTACTGGATACTGGTTCCCAGGATGACGCCATTGGAGGTAATCGTCTACCCATCTGCTCGTCGTTCTCGCGCAAGCCAGGGTCTAGTTTCACCTTTCTGAAAATTTCGTCGATCTGGTGACGACTACATACCAGCTCGAACCGTATATCCCGGGGCTAACCCAATAATGATTTTATCCGCCCGCTAAGCGCACCCATATCAGCGCGTCCCTGGATCTGGTCGCGTAGGATACCCATGACCTTACCCATATCTTTCATCGAGCTGGCGCCGGTTTGTGCGATTGCTTCCTTGATCATTTTATCGACTTCTTCGTCAGACAATTTCTCCGGGAGATAATGTTCCATTACCGCTATATTGGCCAGTTCCTTGTCTGCCAGATCCTGACGGTTTCCCTGAATAAACTGGTTGGATGCATCCGCACATTGCTTTACCATTTTCTGGATAACCTGCAACACACCTGCATCATCCAGTTCTGCACGATCATCCAGTTCTTTACGCTGAACCGCGGCACGCATCATTCTGATGGTCTCGAGCTGGACCTTATGTTTCTCGCGCATAGCCAGTTTCATATCAACTACCAGCCTTTGCTTTAATGAAGACATATGTTTGTACGCGGGAATACTTTGAGCGGGCGCTCTAACGATACCCGGGAAATGTTGATTCGTTACTGTCTACGCGCCTGATCCGTACGACGACAAATCAGGAAGGTGAAATAGAAATCAATAAAGGCGCTTACGCCGGGCTTTTTGCCGGGAAACACGCTTCATTTCGCGCCGAACGGCGGCGTCACCATCGCGCTTTCGCACGGTGGTTGGTTTTTCGTAGCACTGGCGGCGACGGGATTCGGTGAATACACCTGCGCGTTCGCAGGCACGTCGAAAACGACGTAATATCACGTCAAACGGTTCGTTTTGTCGAACTTGAACTGATGGCATGTACAGCAGCTCCATGGGGCTCATTTATCGGGGGCGCAATTCTACTGCTATTTTTGCGTTAAGTACAGGCTATCCTATGGGCAAATTCAGGCTTAGTTGCACCGTTAAATCGGCTTTACCAATCATTCACAACCCCATTTTTTCAAACAAACTGGTAGAATTCCGCGCTTTTAATCGACCCTGATTTGTACTATGCCATCTGTATCCGAAGCCAGTCACTCACGCCAACAACTCCAATCCAGACGAGTGGAATTTCAACGTGACTACGATGCATACAAATCATTGCAACTATCCCTGGATATTACTCGCGGCAAACCGTCGCCTGCCCAATTGGACCTTGCCAACGAGCTGCTGGCACCACCGGGGCGCGATTATATGGTGGATGGTATCGATGGCCGCAACTATGGCGGACTCGATGGGCTTTCCCAGATGAAAGAGTTGTTTGGGCAAATTCTGGGGATTAACCCGAGTAACGTTATTATAGGGGGCAACTCGAGTCTCACCATGATGTACGACACCCTGGCCAGGGCTTGCCAGTTTGGCGTACCCGATGGAGCCGGTCCCTGGCATCCGATTCAGGCGCGTAAATTTATTTGCCCTACTCCCGGATACGACCGCCATTTTCTAATTACCGAACACCTCGGATTCGAGTTGATCAGCGTCGATATGGAAGAGCATGGACCCAATATGGACCAGGTTGAATCTTTGGTTGCCAATGATCACGACATCAAGGGGATGTGGAGTGTGCCGAAGTATAATAATCCAACCGGCAACGTGTTCAGCGAAGATACCGTTCGGCGCATGGCTTCAATGGCAGCTGCGCCGGACTTTCGGATTCTCTGGGACAACGCTTATGCAGAGCACCACTTAACCGACTCACCTCAAACGCTGGCAAATATAATGGATTATTGTATTGCGGCAGGTAATGCCAATCGGGTGATTGAGTTTGCCTCAACCTCGAAAATCAGTTATCCGGGTTCTGGGGTCGGCGCGCTGGCCGCCAGTGACGAGAATATCGCCGATATCAGGCGCCACCTTGGTGTTCAGACCATCGGTCCGGATAAGATGAATCAATTACGTCATATAAATCTGTTCGAAAACCTGACAGGGTTACGTCAGCATATGCAAAAGCACAGCGCCCTGGTTAAGCCGAAATTTGACCTGGTCGATCGGATTCTCAACCGGGAGTTGGGTGATCTTGGAATCGCTCAATGGACCAAGCCCCAGGGTGGATATTTTATTAGCGTAGACATCCCGGATGGATTAGCGAAAAAAGTCGTTAGCATGGCGGCGGAAGTGGGTGTTAAATTGACCAATGCGGGGGCACCATTTCCCTATGGCAAGGATCCGCGGGACCGAAATATTCGGATTGCGCCGACATTTCCAGAGCTTGAAGACGTGGGCCAGGCTACTGAAGTGTTCACTACCTGCGTCAAGTTGGCAGCTAGCATCATCTAAATTTGCAGAAGATGGCAACATGTACCCCTGGCCGGATTAATCCCGGATTTTGGGTATTGCTCGGCATTATCACGCTACTATCTTCCTGCGCACTATTTAAGCCCCGGGCACCGGGAATTGGTAACCCGATTCCCTGGGATCAGCTGGACGGTTGGGCCGCAGATCAACATCAACAAGCCTGGCCAGCACTGCTAAATTCCTGCAAGGTTCTGAAGAAAAAACCTGATTGGGAACCTATCTGTGTTGCTGCCAATAACCTGATCAAGCCAGATCAGGGTGAGGCCAGGTTGTTTTTTGAGACCTGGTTTCGACCCCATCCAATTTACGCTGCGAATGGCAAAAAGGATGGACTGATCACGGGATATTATGAACCCCTGCTCCACGGCAGCACTTCGCCCTCCGATCGTTATCAATTTCCTCTGTATAAACGACCGGACTCACTATTAATTGTTGATCTGGGTGATCGATTTCCAGAGTTAAAAAATGCCAGGGTAAGAGGACGACTGGTTGGGAATAAAGTGATACCGTTTTATTCCAGAGCCGATATCGAAGCCGATCGCAGCCTACTCGAGGGTAATGAATTATTATGGGTGGACGACCGAGACGCCTTGTTTTTCCTGCAAATCCAGGGATCTGGTAGAATTCAGCTGCCAGACGGAAAAATTATTGGTGTGGGGTATAGTGATCAAAACGGTCACCCCTATAAGGCCATTGGCAAAGTTCTGGTTGATCGGCATGAGCTTACCCTCGATCAGGTTTCGTTGTTCAGTATTCGGCAATGGTTATGGGACCACCCAGATCAGGCAATCGAATTACTGAATCAGAATCCGAGTTATGTATTCTTTGTGTTAAGGGATAAACCCGCAGAAGGGCCAGTGGGTTCGCTTAATGTCCCATTAACACCATTACGCAGCATCGCCATTGACCCCAAGCTTATTTCTCTCGGGGTCCCGATGTGGCTGTCGACCCACTATCCGGAAGATCCGGATAAACCACTAAAACAACTGGTATTTGCCCAGGACACCGGCGGCGCCATTCGAGGTACCCTGCGAGCAGATTTATTTTGGGGACAAAGTGCCGCGGCGGAACGCGCCGCTGGATATATGAAGTCCCGGGGATCTCTGGTGGTACTGCTACCCCGTCAGGAATAATTCTGCAGTATTTTTTCGCCAACAATTTGTCGACGCCAGCCTCGAAACAATTCGAGGTCGGTTATCCCGGCGACAAATTTTTCCACCGAATTTCGGTTGGCAATCAGCGATCCGCTGATACCAAGATCCTGGGAAGTCTGATTAAGCAAAGTCATAATACCTTTGACCTTCTTCTTTTGCTCCGAATCCAACATTCTTGGACTACTCCATAGTGGCTTGGCATCATCGTGACGCGGAGTGTCACGACATATCTGAAGAATATGATCACCAAATTTTCTGACGATCCCACTATTGATACCTTCGATTCGCTGCAATGCTGAAGTTGAATCCGGATTTAACCGGCTAACCTCCAACAGGGTCCGACTATCAACAATCCACTCCCGGGGAAGGTTTCTGGCGATGGCTTCGGTTTCCCGCCAAACTGCCAGTTTCCTTGCAACTCCATGAGCAACAGATTCGAGCCGGGCAGCACCCTTTAGCCGAAGCCAGGCATCCTCCGGATTAGTCCGCCAGGATACAGATTGCGTCTGGTTGGCGCACTCATCCTGAAACCAGGTCAATCTGTTCAATTGTTTCAGCTTACGCCAAAAATATTCCCGAACGTCTTGCAGGTAAACCACATCGTCAATCGCGTATTGCAATTCTTCGGTGGATAGCGGTCGCGCCTGCCAGTTCGCCCTGGTGTGTGATTTGGCCAGTTTCACCCCGGTTACCTGTTCGACCACGGCCGCATAACTCAGTTGCGCATCGCCGCCACAGAATGACGCAGCAATTTGGGTATCAATTAGATTTTTAAAGACTAACTGAAATCGGGTATCGAACGCTTCAAAGTCTTGTCTACAGGAATGCAGGATTTTTTCGATGGATTGATTGGCCAGTAAATCGTGAAAGGGTTCGAGATTTTCGATTCGCAGTGGATCGATACAAAAAGATTCCTGACCGCTACAAACCTGAATCAGACAAAGTATTGGAGAAAACGTTTTCTCCCGCATAAACTCGGTGTCAAGTGCTATCCATTGGCTGGTTTGTAGCTCACCACAAACCTGGGACAGAGTTGCATCATCAGCAATAATTTTTATCTTTGTCATGGGTCGATGATATCATCCGAACTGCATGTGACCGAATCATTTACCCAGCCCATTCTGCCCAAGTAGCTTAATTCAATTAGGAAAATGCCTAAGCAAATTCAAACACTGATAAGAATCTGTTTGTTCAAGTCTAACCCCCAGGACCTGGCAGATTCTCGCGAGTTATTGATAGGATCTATTGCAGCTTCATTTGTCGTGTTGCTGGTTGGCTACAGCTTGCTACCCACCGAAACCAGCGCCGCGGTCTTGGCCGCGAGCCACGTACTGTTTATCGGAGTAAGCTGGATGATTCTGCTTCAGATCACAGGCAAGGCCGCGCGCTGGACACAGTCTGCCAGCGCAATGTACGGAACCTCGGCCTGCTTAAATTTAGTATCGATGCCGCTTATTGCGACCAATGATCGTCTGTTGAGTGCAGAACCAGTCACAACTCCGGACTTGACCATGTTCGCTTTCGTCTCAGTGTGGATATGGGAGATTGTGGTTTCGGCCTGCATCATTCGCGAAACCATCGAAACCAGAATGCGCCGGGGAGTATTTATCAGCCTGCTCATGACCTTCGCAATGCAATTTATCATGGTCACCTTATTTAGTCCGACCACGTGAGAATTTTTATTGCCGGAATTTGCGGCACCTTCATGGCGGGAATTGGCCAAATTGCCAAATCCCTGGGACACCAGGTTAGTGGTTGCGATGCCAATGTCTATCCGCCAATGAGCACGGTATTGGCGGAAGCCGGTATCCCAGTAATGCCAGGCTATCTGGTGGAACACATTGACCCAGAGGTTGACTGTGTTTTGATAGGCAATGCGTTGTCCCGCGGTAATCCTATCGTTGAACACGTTCTCAACAACAAGCTCAACTATGACTCGGGTCCTGCTTGGCTGGCGAAAAATGTACTCGCTGGCTATCAGGTGATTGCGGTTGCCGGCACCCATGGCAAGACCTCTACCGCGGCCATGGTCAGTTTGATTTTGCACCAACTGGGGTTGTCCCCAGGGTTCCTAATCGGCGGGAAGCCAGGCAATTTTGCTGAATCAGCACGACTCGGCGATGGTCAGTATTTCGTCATCGAAGCGGATGAGTACGATACCGCATTTTTTGACAAGCGATCAAAATTTGTCCATTACGGCCCGTCCATAGCAATTTTGAATAATCTGGAATTTGATCATGCTGATATTTTTGATGACATCGATCAGATAATACGTCAGTTTCATCATCTGGTCAGAATCGTACCAGCTAACGGCAGTATCGTTGTCAATCAGGACGACTCAAATCTGTCCAGGGTAATGGATATGGGAATGTGGTCGAAAAAAATCTCGTTCTCCACCGAGTCCACACCGGCAGACTGGTCCGCTCAAAACACCTCTGCGGACTCCAGTGCATTTTCCGTGTTCCATCTTGGTCAGAAAATTGGTGAAGTCCAATGGAGTTGTATCGGCACCCATAATATGACCAACGGATTAGCTGCGATTGCAGCAACCGCCCAGGCTGGCGTCGATGGCCATCGCGCTTGTGAAGCCTTATCCGAATTTATTCCGAGTGCGCGAAGACTCGAGCGTCTTTTCTATTCAGACAATTACATCTTGTACGAAGATTTTGCCCACCACCCTACCGCAATCGCCAAGACCCTGACAGGGTTACGCGCTGCACATCCGGATTCGACGCTGATCGCCATTATCGAGCCGCGGTCCAATACTATGGCGGCGGGTCATCACAATTCAGTTTTAGGGCAGGCTATTGCTGCTGCCGATCACTGTGTATTTTATAGCCGGGGAACATTAGACTGGAATCCCGAGGCCCTGGTAAGTAAAACACCGATCAAGGTATCTTCCTGCCCTGAACAATTGCTCCAATTGCTGCCAGCACTGTTTTCCAAGAAAAATATTGTGGTTGCAATGAGCAATGGTGATTTCGACGGAATTCCCGGAAAAATCAAGTCCATGTTAGTAGCCGGACACCCAGAACAAATTAATCCAATCAAGTGCAACTAATTCGCTATCAGCAAGTCTTAAGTGTTCGGTACAATAGCCGTTATAAATTTACCCAATCTGTTTTAATCCCATGAAAAAACTTTTTTTAAGCCTGGCACTTTCTTTCTTTTTCCTCCCGGTGCATGCCCAGGATGGAACCTATATTGAAGGGGGGCATTATGAATTGCTGAGCGAAGTTCAACCTGTACAGACCGGAGACAAAATTGAAGTGGTGGAAATGTTCTGGTATCGCTGTCCCCATTGCTTTCGGTTAGAGCCATTTCTGGTGAAATGGCTGGAAAACATTCCGGACAATGCGGAATACGTGCCGATTCCCGCTGTGCTTAATCAAAATTGGGCGTTCCAGGCCAGAACCTACTACACATTTGACGCGCTTGGATTAACCGAGCAGTTACACGGCAAATTTTTTGACGCCATACATAAGGAACGTCGACCTTTTAATACCGCCGATCAAGTAGCTGAATGGGCCGCTGGATTTGGTGCTGACCCCCAGACTTTTATTGACACTTTCGACTCATTTGCAGTCAATAACAAATTGAATTTTGCCGGGGTTATGTCCCGCAAATACGGGATTAGCGGAGTTCCGGCGATTATCGTTGATGGCAAATACCGCACCAACGTATCCATGGCAGGCAGTCATGACGAATTAATCAACCTGATTAACTTCTTGATTGAAAAGGCAGCCACTGAACGGGAGAGTTAAGTTCCACGCGTGTTGATGTTTGTCGGTGGTACAGGTAAATTTGTACCCACGACACAACATCTCAAATAAGAGGAACAATATGGCAAAATCAATCGAAGCAATTGAAGGGATAGGTCCTGCATATGGCGCAAAATTGCGCAACATTGGGTGCAGCAGCCCGGCCAAGCTATTAAAAGATGGCGCTAACCCTAAGGGCCGCAAAGCTATTGCGGAAAAAGCCGGAATCAGTGAATCAATCATTCTACGCTGCGTAAATATGGCCGATTTGTTCCGGGTCAAGGGCGTCGCCACCCAATACGCAGAGCTACTGGAAGCCGCCGGGGTAGATACTGTCAAGGAACTTCGAAACAGAAATCCGGGCAACCTTACCGAAGCGATGCAAAAAACCAATGCGGAGAAGAAACTGGTGCGTCAGGTTCCAAGTTTGAAAATGGTGGAAAACTGGGTTGCCCAGGCCAAACAGATGGATCCGATGGTCACCTACTAAGGCGTCTGCAAAAAACACAGTCGATTCATACTGAAGGAAAAACCGATACGACTATCCGGATTTTTGTAACCGCTCGGATCAAACCACAAGGCTCCAGTCTCTGGAGCCTTTTTTTCGCAGACCTGAGAAATCAGGCAACCTGAAACTGATCGATATCAGTATTGGAAATCAGCTGACCACTGTCCTCAATGGTGGCAATCAGATAGCTGGTTTTGGGCATTTCAGTGGCAAAATAGTATTCGGCAGTACGAATTTTGGTCTGATAGAATTTATCATCCGGCGTTTGATCCAGCGCTACCGCGCTGCAATGGGCTGCTTTTGCCATCTGCCAGCCGCAGGCAACCACACCCCACAATCTAAGATAGGGTTCGGCCACACCTGCTACGTCTTTTATATCAGTGCCAGCGCGTTGCGCCAAGGCGGTGGCAACAGAGGTGAGGGTATCCAGGCCAGCGGTTAGCGCCTGGGCCATTTTTGCTTCTATTCTGTCTAGTCCAGCGACCTCCTGGCGAATAGTCTCCACTACCCGGCAAGTCATTTGACCACCATCACGAATAAGCTTGCGCCCTACCAAATCCAGCGCCTGAATGCCGGTGGTGCCTTCATAAATAGGGGTAATCCGCTGGTCGCGGTAATGCTGGGCCGCGCCAGTTTCCTCGATGAATCCCATCCCACCATGAATCTGTAATCCAAGGGAAACATTCTCCAGCCCCAATTCCGTGGAATACCCTTTGACAATAGGCGTCAGGACTTCCACCATTTCCCGGGAGAATTGTTTTACTTCGGGCTCTGGATGCCGCTCCATCCGGTCCATATAGCCCGCAGATACCAGGGCAAGGGATCGCAGCGCTTCGTTACGGCACTTCTGGGTCCATAATAATCGTTGCACGTCGGGATGCTGAATAATAGCGACACGCTCGCCCATGGGATCGTCGATAGCTTTTCCCTGGGTTCTTTCTGAAGCGAATTGAACCGCCTGCTGATAGGCTCGTTCACCCAATGCGTATCCCTGGACCCCAACCGAATGGCGCGCAACATTCATCATTGTAAACATATACATCAACCCCTGATTCTCTTCTCCTACCAAATAACCGATAGCGCCGTCGTTGGTGCCAAATCCAAGTACCGCGGTGGGGCTGGCGTGAATGCCCAGCTTGTGTTCCAGCGACAGGGTCTCTACGTCATTACGAACGGTCCACTCGCCACTATCATCCTGGAGAAATTTGGGAACAATAAATAATGATATGCCCTTAACACCTTCCGGCGCATCGGGCGTCCGGGCGAGCACCAGGTGAATAATGTTCTCGGTAAGATCGTGATCACCATAGGTAATGAAAATTTTCTGACCAGTGATCAGAAAATGATCGCCTTGGGGAATTGCCCGGCTTTTGACCGCTGCCAAATCTGAACCGGCTTGGGGTTCGGTCAGGTTCATGGTACCGGTCCATTCGCCAGATACCAGTTTGCCAAGATAAGTTTCACGTTGCCGCTCGGTACCGTGGGCGACAATGGCTTCAATTGCTCCCTGGGTAAGTAGTGGGCAGAGGGCAAATGCCATATTGGAAGAGTGCCAGATTTCATTGACCGCGGTAGCAATCACCCAGGGTAATCCCTGCCCGCCGTACTCTGGGTCGAAAGGAAGTCCATTCCAACCGCTCTCGATAAACTGGGCATAGGCCGGAATCCACCCAGCGGCGGTAATCGCCTGGCCGTCTACCAGTTTTGCGCCCTGCTGATCGCCGCTGTGATTTATCGGAGCAAGAACTTCACTGCCGAACTTGCCTGCTTCTTCCAGAATGATCTGAAGTAAATCCGGGGTTGCTTCTTCCAGCCCGGGCAGTTGGTTAATATCATCAAGGCCTGCCATTTCGGTGCAGGCAAAAAACAAATCGCGGGTGGGTGCGGAATAGGACATAGCTGATAGGTGAATCCGTATGAGGCAAAACTATAGAAAGGAAGTCCAGATCGCGCCGACCCTGGCCAATTAGTCAAATTCTATCCCTTTATCGACTGGTTTAAAACTCGGATTTAACCCGCAGCTACTCCAGACGCAGGGTTGGATCTCCCAGCAAGGTCCAGTTAATCTGTACGTCCCGCACATTCACCGACTGACGTGCCTGCTCGATCGCCTGCCCCAGGGTCTGCCCACCGATCAACTGACTCTCCAGCGCCGCCGTGCCCATCCGTTCATTATCCTGATAACTCGACAACGTTGCCGCCGCATGGATCGCAACCGCACCCTTGTCTCCCGCCAGCAATAACTGATGTGCCAGGGTGTTGGTGCTGGTTTCGCTGTAATACGTCGTATAACACGCCATCGGCATCATCAACGTCGGTGTCCCCGCATTAGTCAGATTATTCTGTGCTATCGCCGGCGTCATCAAATTATTAAATGACCAACTCATCGGCGCGCCGTGTCCACCGAATATTGTTAACGCCTGTCCATCCGGTTGATTGATTCCATCCTGAATCTGAACCTGGGCCGCCGCCAGGTATCCACCAGGCGGATTCTCGGCAATGATGTCGTCCAGATAGACCTTATCTACCGCACCCGCGGTCACGTCCCACTTTATCGGATTGGCCGCATCTGACGGATTCAACGATGCCAGCTTTTGATTGATCCGCTCCATTTGGAGTTTAAAATTAAATCCCTCCTGGGGCGTTACCTCTTCCGCAATCAACAACGCCGTGCGATCCTGATAGACGCCACTACTTGCGTCTCCATAAGCCAGGGTCTTGTCCACTATATAACCAAGCTCTGCTTCGGTTCGTACCGGCCAGCGGCCTAGCGCTTTATCTGATATCTCATCTCCATCAAAGTCCACGATCAACGCATCTGTTGGCGTATACACTAACCGCTCCGAAGTCACCGCATACCTGGTCGGGATATAGCTGATCGGTGGATTAGCCGGATCGCCCACCTTATTCAGGTAATCGTTGACATTACCGCCGATTAACAACGCATGATCATAAGCAAACGACGCATCCGCCGCTTTCAAGTATCGCGTTAGCGCATCCGGCGTCTTCATACCAAAGCCAAAATCTTCCACGATATCCGCGATATCAACTACTACCGGGGTATAACCCTCCAACTCCTTGGCCGCAATATACTCATTCAGCTTATGATCCTCTGGTGCATTCTGACCAGACAGGGGCAGGAAGCTCGCATGGCCGATTAACAGGTAATTTCCCTGACGCGATAGCAGGTCACTGCTCGCCACACTTGGGGTAATCGAGGCCTGGCCAAATTCTGCCGCCGTCGATACCCAGTAGCGGGCTCCACTATCGCCCACCGTAGGAAAGCTTGCGCTATACAATCCGCGGCCCAGATAGCTGCTCTCGGATTTCAGCCGCACCAGATTACCCGGGCGATCATCCGACGATGGATTGAAGGCGTAGACATGGGCCGTACGCCGGGTCAGGCCGTTCACCGTATAGCCTTCTGCCCCCGGATTCGCCTCATTATTAATCTCGCCTATCTCCAGCTTGTCCTGGACCATATTCAAAGGTCTCGGGTAGTGCACTCCATAGCCATCCAGCGCAATCAGATCGGTTTGGGTATAACCCGTTGCCAGCATATGGATTCGCAACTCATTGCTACCCGGCTGCAAGATTCCAGGAGCCAGGGTTCCGGTCACCAGCCAGTCGCCAAAGCCATCCAAGGTTGGATTATCCAGTACAGCAGCATGACCATTGACCAGTATCTCAACCGCATGGTCCGGATCCACGGCACCGTCTCCGTCCAGATCCTGTGCCGGCGGATTGCTGATCGCTCCCAGATGGACTTCAACTCGACTTTCCTGGGTGGTATCGATATCTGCTGATACTTCCATTCCATAGCCCGGCAGGGTCAACGCCGGGAAGGTCGCGTAATTGCCGCCAAAGGCAAACAGGATCGCCATCAGAAACGGATCACCGCTCGGCAATATATTCGAATACTGATTGTCCTCCTCGACCCGGCGGGTCGTCAGATAGGTCGTAGGGGACTCCCCCGGCAGCCTCCGAATTCGCTCTACCGGCAATGCTTTGGTTGGATCCTTGCCCAATTGATACACATTCTCCGGGATATATAACGCATCACTACCTTTCGGGGCTTCGCCATAAAAATCAAGGAAGGAGCCCGGACCGAAATGTCTGCCTGGCCCCCCGACTCGTCGTGATACCGACTGAGCTTTGTAGGTCAGAGCCAGATCTCGTTTAAGAATTCCCGACAGATCTATCCCCGCGGAAAACAACTCTTCAAAAGTGACCCTTACCATGCCATCGTCAATCACCCCAAGATGCGCTACGACCTCTGCGTTGCCTACTTGTCGAGCTAATCTTTCGGACAATTGGGGAGTTAACTTACGCCATTTCTGATTCACCTGGACGTAACCCCGGGCCGCCATGCGCTGATCGAATTCTCGGCGAATCGAATCCCATTGAATCGGCGCAAAACTGGATTCACTGCCATAGCGTTGGCCCGGATCAAAAGGCCCAAAGCCTTGTTCGAAACCATTTACATCAACGCTGGTTATCGCCACTGCGGTTAACGGTCCGTCCAAATTGTCGATGGATACCAGGGTGTGATAGTTCTGGGGAAGCACCGAATCCAGCTGGGTCGTTCTGATTATTTCCCGATTAAGCTGGACCCAGTCAGCATTCACCTGGCCCCAGATATTAAAGCCGGCGGTAAACGTCTCGGAAGAAGTTTGCCACTCCAGCGACAGCGAAATTGGAAATTCCTGGCTGCTAAAGTAACTCAAGGTTACTGGTAACGTGTTCGGATCTATCCGGTAGTCTTCTACCTCTCCGGTAAAGGTAAGTCCGATGGGAGACTCTACCGCGCCGCTGCCCGTTGTCAGTCCACTGGTGCGAAAACGCGCCCAGGTTTCCTGGGTGCCATCGAAGATAAAATCAGCAGGTATTGTGAAACTTAGAGCACAACTCCCACTGACCCCAGCGCCGCTGCAAATCGCATCGGTAGTATCCACGCACACTCGCTCATCAAGGTCGAACGTACCGTCACCTGCCTGCCCATTAATATCAAAGTCAATCCAGCCACACAGCCGAGCGGCACCGGTATAGGGTACGTTTACAATATAACTGTCACCTGGGTTGGGAATCTCGATGGGTGGGAAAATTATTGCGCCATCGTCGACGTCAGAATCATCCGTCACCTCGACCAGTTCGCTGGTCGAAGCCGCACCGACAAACACATCATCGGCAGCGCTTACACTAAACCCGGACCTGATCAGATGCTCCGGGGCGTCACCCTGATTATAGCTGGCTGGTGCGTCGCCAAAATCCGATTCAGAAAAAACCCAGAATGCATTCTGCTCTGGGGTATGCGCGCGTTCGTTATCGGTGGCAGATTCTTCGTCAACTGCCAGACCCAGGTTGCCGTTAACAAACGGATTCGCGCCATACAACACGGTAAAGCCACCATCACCGCCATCCATTCCCGAAATGGTGGAAACGCCGAAAATATAATCATCATTCAATCCATAGTTATAGGGAGGCGCTCCCTGAACACCAGCAACGGAATCTGGTCCCAGCGCCGACTGATAGCGAACATTGCTATTCACGCCAGTCGCAGTTTCTACCACGATATAACCCAGGATTTCACTATCTGGATTTGGTAGCAGGTTTGACTGCCCATTATGTTTGCCAACGCATATTCCAGTACCTGCCGGGCCACCGACCTGAAACGCATTGCGCACCCGGGATTCGCAGTCATGACTCCAAAAGGTGCTGAAACCGGCGTTATTAAAGGTCATCACCTGGCCCAACACCGCCGGGTTAGTATAGGTACCTTCGATATCCGCGGTAACATTGACGCCGAGTCCACTAAAGTCGTCTCCGGGAAGCGAATTAGGGCCTTGGGTGGTTGTCGAAACAGTTCTATGGGCTTCGAAAATCAAACCCCCAGGTAAACTATGAGGCGCTTGCCCGGGAAGCGTTTCTTCGGCTATCAAACAATATATATCGTTTGGTACAACTGCCGGGTTGCCTGGAGGATTGACATCGAGTTGCTGCAGCTGAATATCAAATCCACCACCAGCAACATTGTTTACCCTGATAACCGCTTCTCCGTCTGCGGCAGATGGCAGGTTGTAAGTACAGACAACCACGGGAGAGGTATATAGGTTATCCAGGCTAATGGATTGCACTGTGGTACCAACCCCGGGAACAATTATTGCCTCCAGCACAGGAGAAATGACCAGTGCCTGACTTCTAGCGGTGACCACCAATAGGCTCAATGCTAAAACATGCTTAGCAATCTGTTTTTTCATTTTAACCCCCATCCAATTTTAACCAGTACTGATAAATTCCAGACCAGATTAATCAAATCGTCCTATACAGAAGCTGAATCCCCCACATTTATTTCAGCCCGCAAATAGAGCAATAATATTGTCGAATCAGGTATTGGACCAGATAGCGGGTGTTTGCTTATTCCCCTCGTCGGTATCGATACTACCGCCTGGTCAAATTTGGTTGCGTCCGGATCGGACCTTTTACAGACCCGATCCGGAATACACTGTTTACCCGCAGCTACTCCAGGCGCAGGGTAGGATCTCCCAGTAGCGTCCAGTTAATCTGTACGTTCCGTACATTCACCGACTGGCGCGCCTGCTCGATCGCTTGACCCAGAGTTTGACCACCAATCAATTGATTCTGCAGCGTAGCGGTTCCCATCCGTTCATTGTCCAGATAACGCGATAACGTCGCCGCCGCATGGATCGCAACCGCTCCCTGGTCTCCCGCCAGTAATAACTGATGCGCCAGCGTGTTGGTACTGGTCTCGCTGTAAAATGTCGTATAACACGCCATCGGCATCATTAACGTTGGCGTCCCCGCATTAGTCAGATTATTCTGTGCTATCGCCGGCGTCATCAAATTATTAAATGACCAACTCATCGGCGCACCATGACCACCGAATATTGTTAGCGCCTGACCATCCGGTTGATTGATCCCATCCTGGATCCGGACCTGGGCCGCCGCCAGATAGCCCCCCGGCGGGTCCTCGGCAATGATGTCGTCCACATATATCCTGTCCACCGCGCCCGCAGTCGCGTCCCATTTGATCGGGTTTGCTGCATCTGACGGATTCAACGATTCCAACTTCTTATTGATCCGCTCCATTTGCTGTTTAAAGTTAAACCCTTCCTGGGGCGTCACTTCTTCTGCTATCAACAGCGCCGTGCGATCCTGATAAACACCACTGCTCGCACTTCCGAACGCCAGCGTTTTGTCCACAATATATCCAAGCTCCGCTTCGGTCCGTACCGGCCAGCGGCCTAGCGCCTTATCCGACAATTCATCCCCGTCAAAGTCCACTATCAACGCATCCGTCGGCGTATACACCAGGCGTTCCGAAGTCACCGCATACTTGGTCGGAATATAACTGATCGGCGGATTCGCCGGATCTCCCACCTTATTCAGGTAATCATTCACATTGCCACCGATTAACAACGCATGCTCATAAGCAAATGCCGCATCCGCAGCCTTCAAGTATCGCGTCAGTGCATCCGGGGTCTTCATGCCAAAGCCAAAGTCTTCAACGATATCCGCGATATCCACCACCACCGGGGTATAACCTTCTAACTCCTTCGCTGCGATATATTCATTCAGCTTGTGATCTCCCGACTCCGTCTGACCGGACAGTGGCAGAAAGCTGCCGTGGCCGATCAGCAGGTAATCTCCCTGGCGGGATAGCAGGTTACTGCTCGCCGCGCTCGGGGTAATCGATGCCTGACCAAATTCCGCCGCTGTCGATACCCAGTAACGGGCTCCACTATCACCCACCGTGGGGAAGCTTGCGCTATACAAACCCCCTCCCAGCTTGCGGCTCCTGGATTTCAGCCGCACCAGATTTCCCGGACGATCATCCGATGAGGGATTGAACGCGTAGACATGGGCCCGGCGCTGGCTCAGACCATTCACCGTATAGCCTTCTGCACCCTCATTCGCCGCGCTATTTATCTCGCCAATTTCTAGCTTGTCCAGAACCACATTCAAGGGTCGCGGATAGTGCACTCCATAGCCGTCTAGCGCCACCAAATCAGTCTGGATATAACCCGTTGGCAACATATGGATTCGCAACTCATTGCTGCCCGGCTGCAAGATCCCGGGGGCCAGGGTGCCAGTCACTAGCCAGTCGCCAAAGCCGTCCATGGTCGGGTTATCCAGCACCGCTGCATGGCCATTGATCAATATCTCTACCGAATGGTCCGGATCTGTTGCACCGTCTCCGTCCAGATCTTGCCCCGGTGGATTACTGATTGCTCCCAAATGGACTTCGATTCGACTCTCCTGGGTGGTATCGATATCCGCCGATACTTCCACCGGATAGCCCGGTTGGGTCAAGGCCGGGAAGGTCGCGTCATTACCACCAAAAGCAAACAGGATCGCCATCAAAAACGGATCACCGCTCGGCAATATATTCGAATACTGATTGTCCTCCTCGACCCGGCTGGTCGCCAGATAGGTCCCGGGGGAATCACCCGGCCGCCGCTTAATTCGTTTTACCGGCAACGCTTTGGTCGAATCCTTGCCCAATTGATACACATTCTCTGGGATATATAACGCATCGCTGCCCTTCGGCGCTTCGCCGTAAAAATCCAGGTATGAGCCCGGGCCAAATTGTCTGCCTGGACCCCCAACTCGACGAGGTACCGGCTGGCCTTTATAGGTCAATGCAACATGAGATTTTTTAACGGTCGACAGATCGATACCGGCAGACAGCAATTCAGCGTATGTTATACGCACCATGCCATCTTTATCCGTGCCAATATGAGCAAGAACTTCTGCACTAGCGGCTTTGCTGGCCAAACGGGCTTCAAGTCTGGCATTCATTTTACGCCACCGATGATTAACTAGAACATAGTCCCGTTCAGTCATCCGATCATTGTATTCAGCCCGTATGGTATCCCAAGGTATCGGTTCAAAACTGGTTTCGGTTCCGTATCTCTCGCCCAATTCAAACGGACCAAACCCTTCTTCATGACCATTAACATCCACACTGGTCATTGCCAATCTTGTTAACGGCCCATCCAGGTCACCCACAACCAACTTGACCCGGTAATTTCGCGGAACCACTGAATCCAATACCCTAGTCCGGACGATGGCCTTATTCAACTGAACCCATTCATTGTTAACCTGTCCCCAGATATTAAAACCAGCAGTAAATGTCTCGGTAGACGTTTGCCATCGAACTTCAAGTTTGCTTGACAACTCACGGCTCTGGAAATAACTCATTGTCACAGGAAGCTCCCCTGTGGGATCGACGCAGGAGGATCCGTCGACGCTTTGCGCACCTTCTGGCCAGGTTGCGGCAGAACCGATAATTTCGATATCTGCGGATACCTGCCCTATTCCATCTCCGTCAAATGCCGCTCCTTGAACGTCATAGGTTGCAATCTCATCCCCCGACGCAAGGAAAACATAAACGGTGTTATCAAACGCTATCGCGCCCTGGCCGATTTCGTCATTACCGCCAGCATTTACTTCGACCAATGTAGCATTGGTCGGATCAGTTATATCTATTCGATGAATAAAATCTGTATTTCCGGCCCCTTGATTACGATCAAAGTCGAGCAAAATCAGGCGCTCATCCCCGGTCCCAGGAATCCCATCTGGATCATCGGGCATAATCAGTATATCTCCCCAGTCATGACTAAGTCCTGATCCCACCCCACCGGCATTCACCGGGTCAAATTCCCAAACCAGAATTGCTGGAGGAATTGGAACTGGCGGAAAAACGCTGTAGTCCAGATCTATTCTATATACTTGATCAAATGTACGCCCGTCACCGTCTGCATCGACACCTCCCCCGCAACCTTGATCTTCTTCAATACCAAAGTAATAAGACCCACCGAAATATTCCCCGGCGGCGCCGCCAAGCTCAGTTCCAAAACCACCACCTCCCCCGCTATTGCATGTAGAAACCCCAATATCCCCAAAATCATTAAAAGCCGTACCTGAATTTGGACCAATAATCTCGTATAACGTCTGGGTTGTAGCATCCAGCATAAACAACACATTATTCCCGTTGGCACCGGGTGAAGCAGTGGCCCTATCCCCCTGGGAATTATCAACGTAAAAAGCGTAATTTCTTGCGGTATCCAAACCAAAGCTGTTAATCTGATTTACTCGAGAGACACCATCAATAGCCGCCTGGACATCATGATCTATCTCAACCTGTGCTGTCGTGGTTTGGTTGGAGGCGGTTCCATCATCTACTTGAAATACCACCAGACGATCAGTCCCTGCTGGATTACCCATTATATAAGGCTCTATAGCTCCTCCTGCGTCGCACAATGATCGTTCGTTGATGACAACGTCAATTCTCCCTGCTTCGGTTCCTCCATTTACAAGATAATTAATAGGTGTAGTCAGTCCACTGAATCCCGCTTCAGGGACAAACTGAATACTGGTGCCTATTAACGTATAGGTTCCTTCTCCCGCAATCGTAACGATGCCATCGGCATCGCAGGTGAGCGGCGTGCCCTGATCTTCGATACATACATCAGTATTTGCCGGTCCACCAGTGTCATTTACCAGTACATTGATTAACGCTGTTTCATCAACGTCGGCCAGAACAAAATCATTTACTGGCGCAGCAACCGCAGTAGAAAATAATTGGCTGGCAAATACCATAGCCATCAAGCTAACCAGGTAGCGACGGCTTTTGATTAAGTTAAACCTGTATCGGTTATCCTTCATTTTCAAATTATTCATCATATGCATTGTTGGGTCCAAGTTAACCTTCGGGGTACTTGCTAACATTTGCTATCTCTTGCGGTCTCCAACATCAGATTACGCTACGACGCATGATCAGTTCGTTGGTTTTAAACTATTTACTATATTCATATTCGGCATCATTTCTTATCATAAATTACCAAACACCTACCTCAATTGCGTAGTCTACGCTATGTCTACCGCGAAATTAAGCCGTTTATTGTTTCAAATAGTAACAGATACCCACTAAGATTTCAGTATAAAATGCATTATTTCAGATAGTTACAGAATATAATTAATAAATAAATGAGAAAATCAATTAAAAATAATAACCCACATATACACGGTCATCGGGGTGCCCGGGGTCGATGCCCTGAAAATACCCTGGCGGGAGTTAAATATGCGATCGAATCTGGAGTAGATGGGATTGAAGTGGACCTATGCGTTAGCCAGGATAATTTTGTCGTCATTCATCACGATCTAACGCTGTCTCCTCACTTCACAAGAGACCTCCACCGGCGCTGGATATCAGTGCCGACACCGTTGCGAAATTTAACCTTTGAACAGCTGAGTCAATATGACGTCGGTACCCTGCGCCCTGGTTCAGGCTATACAGCCAGGTTTCCAGAACAGGTGTCGATACCTAATACTCGGATTCCCAGCCTCGATCAATTTATCGAATATGTACTCGAATATTCTGACGACAAGACCATAATCAATCTCGAACTAAAAAGTAATCCGATGCAACCTGATCTGATTCCCGCCCCCGAATATTATGTCGGTCTGGTTTTGAATTCGATTCGACGATACGATATTTCTCATCGAACTTTTTTCCAGAGTTTTGATTGGCGACTGATGCGAATAGTTGGTGAGCACGAGCCCAATATATTGCGGGGGTTGTTAACAGACTTACAGCTCGATGGTAACCCAAGATCGCCAATCAAGAATATGCCCAGCGATTGGACCGACAGCCTGAATTTGGCCGATTTCGACGACTCCGTCCCACGTATGATAGCTTCAACTGGCGCTACCGTATGGTCGAGTAACTACGCCGACCTAACGCCAGCTTTAATCCATGAAGCCAGGGGTGTCGGGCTTTCGGTATGCGCCTGGACCGTCAATGAAATTAGCGACATGAAGAATATGATTGACTGGGGTGTGGAGGTTATTACCACAGATTATCCCGACCGGCTGGCTAATATACTCAGGAACGGTGACAATATTTAGCCACCGCCCGTCTTAGAGAAATTTTGCCTATAACTTCCAATAATATCGATTAGAATTCATAGCCAAACCTGTGATCAGTGCTCTCCACCAGCCTTGAAATTAAATACCGCACCAGATCGAATGCCTGACGGCCAACGTGAGGTAATCGTCTTTAAACGAGTGTAAAACCGCACGCCTTCCGGACCATGGATAGAGTGATCACCAAACAACGATCGCTTCCATCCGCCAAAACTGTGAAAAGCCATGGGTACAGGAATGGGAACATTGATCCCTACCATGCCTATTTGAATCCGGTTGCTGAAGTCCCGGGCAGCATCACCGTCCCGGGTAAAAATTGCAGTACCATTTCCATATTCATGGTCGTTGATCATCTGCACCGCTTCCTCATAGGTTTCTGCCCGAACGATAGACAATACAGGGCCAAATATTTCGTCGGTATAGATGCTCATATCGGTGGTAACTTTGTCGAAAATAGTTGCTCCGACAAAACATCCTTGTGGATGATCCGGCACTGAAACTCCGCGGCCATCCCGCACCAGATCCGCACCCTCGGCTAGGCCTTTATCAATATACCCATTGATCCGATCCCGAGCATCAGGATTGATTACCGGCCCCATTTCCGAACTTAGATCTGTATACGGGCCAACTTTAAGGGCTTCAACCCGGGGCAGCAGTTTTTCAATCAACCTGTCCGCTGTGTCATCTCCCACCGCAACTACCACGGAAATCGCCATGCATCGCTCCCCCGCAGAACCGTAAGCCGCTCCCATGACAGCGTCAACCACCTGATCCATATCGGCATCGGGCATAACCGCCATATGATTCTTGGCACCGCATAACGCCTGAACCCGTTTATTATTGGCCGAGCCGGTATGATAAATATATTCGCCAATGGCAGTAGAACCAACGAAACTAACTGCTTGAATCCGCGGATCGGTCAGCAATGTATCTACCGCTTCCTTGTCCCCGTTAACCACATTCAGTACGCCATCGGGCAAGCCCGCCTCGCTCATCAATTCCGCCAGCAACAACGGACAGGATGGATCTTTTTCCGAGGGCTTGAGGATAAATGTATTGCCACATGCCAGGGCCATGGGGAACATCCACATGGGTACCATTGCCGGAAAATTAAACGGGGTGATACCCGCGCAGACGCCGAGGGGCTGGCGAGTACTCCAGGAGTCTACGCCCGTTGCAACGGTTTCGGAAAATTCCCCCTTTAACATCTGGGAAATACCGCAGGCAAACTCGACCACTTCCAGACCTCGGGTAATGGAGCCCTTGGCATCATCCAGAGTCTTTCCATGCTCCGAAGATACGGCTTCAGCCAGTCGATCCATATTGCTCTTGATCAAATCCCGAAAAGCAAACATGACCTGGGCTCGGCGCCCGGCTGGGGTAGCCGCCCATCCTGGAAAAGCGCCCTGGGCGCAGGCGATCGCCTGTTCGACTTCAGCGCGACTGGCTAGCGGCACCTGTTTCACCACCTGACCGGTAGCCGGATTAAAAATATCCCCGGTCCGTCCGCCATCGCCCGGTACTTTCTTACCGTTAATGTAATGGTGTAAGGGTGCGTTTATTGCTCTATTCATTAGAAATGTTCTCGTTGTATAGGGTCACGTCAATTGACAGTCAGCAGGATTTTACACCACCCTATACCCTGAAGTTCAATCTAAACAGTTTTCGCGGCATCGGACAGGTTGCGCATTTTTGCAACCGCCAGTTCACGCCCTAGTAAACCTAAACCACAATCCGGTGCAGCGATTAATCGGTCACGATCTATATGATTTAACGCTGCTTGCAAGCGCTGGCGAATTTCGTCAACCGGCTCTACCCGGCTCTTGGCGATGGCGACCACGCCAAATATGGCGGTGGTGGTTTTCAGTCTTTCAAGCAATGCCAGATCATTGGGTCGATGGGCGTCTTCGAAGGACACCGCATCAATTGATGAGTCTTCAATAGCATCTACGATGCGCATATAGGCATCGGGATTGGCCTTTGGATAGTTCGGATGGTCCAGCCGATCCGGATAGCCGCAGCACATATGCACCGTGCGTACGACGTGATCCGGACAACCGTGGAATGCGCGTTCAAGATTGTCGAATCCATAGTCCAACGCATCCTGGGGCCGCCTGGCAAACAAGGGCTCGTCGATTTGAATATGCTGACAACCCGCCTGGGCCAATGCCAGCACCTCCTGATTGAGGGCTTCGGCGATGTCAGCGCCCAACTTTTTAGGGTCTTTGTAGAATTCGTCAAAGTTGGTATCAGAAACAGTCATCGGTCCTGGCATGGTAATTTTAACCGGCCGGTCGGTAAATTTTTGAGCTCTCTTCCAATCGTCTGCAAGAAACAAGTCCCTGACTGAAACCAGTCCGTTGATCGTGGGTAAATTTGCGCTGTAGGTTCCACCCCGAACTTCTTTATTGGTCAGGTTGACAAAATCTATCCCGTGAAGATGTCGGCAATGATAGTGGATGTAATTCTCCCGGGATATTTCGCCATCTGTCGGAATGTCTATTCCTGCTCCTACCTGATCCTGAACCGCCTCTCCAATTCCCCTGGTAATAATGGCATTGGCGTCTGGGCCGAGTTCAGCTAGTGCATCCAGCCATTGCTTAGTAGGGTCCGAGGTGTCAGGTCCCGCCGGGATATTAAACCAGTCGGGAAGCTTTACGTAATCGGGTTTAGGGTAGGCACCAATGCAGGTTGTTTGTATAGGCATGATTTAACCGAGTGAATTGTTGAGTAATGGTTGACGGGAATCTGATTCGCGAGGTTACCTTATCTTGGCCGGTGCCGTAAAATCCGGTTTAACGATGATCCACGGACAAATTTTAATTGACCGAATACCTGTTCCAGCTTCCTGACCATAGTGACGGGACTTTGCAGTCCCGCATTCAGGAAATGCTGGTCAACTCCATTCTTGAGGGACACCTGGATCCCTCGGCATCACTGCCATCCAGCCGTAAACTGGCGAGACAACTGTCGGTGGCACGCAATACCGTGGTCAACGCATACCAGCATTTGGTTGACGAGGGGTTTCTAATATCCAGAGAACGCAGTGGGTTTTTTGTGAACCAGGCAATTCTCAAAGGCCGAGTCCAACCCCAGGCACCTGTTACGCCGGGACCGGGGCAAATTGAATGGAAAAACAAGCTGGTGATTGATCCCGCTTCATTTCGACAAAACGAGAAGCTTGCGAATTGGAGCAAATACCCCTATCCCTTTATTTTTGGCCAATACGATCAACAGCTTTTCCCCGTCGCAGACTGGCGCGAATGCTGCCGCGACGCCGCCGCCATCAACGCGATTCACGATTGGGCCAAGGACCAGATCGACCAGGACAACCCTGAGCTACTCGATCAAATTCATAAAAAAATATTGCCCCGGCGCGGAGTATGGGCCGCACCAGAGGAAATCCTGGTAACTTTAGGTGCCCAGCAGGGAATCTATCTGGCAGCGCAGTTGCTACTCAATCCAGATAAGACCATGGGTTTCGAAACTCCAGGATATGTCGATGCCGAAAGTAGCTTTAAAATTTTCACCAAAAAAACAATCGCCCTTGAGGTGGATCACCTGGGATTGATTCCAGATCAGTATTTCGCGGCATGTGATTGTGTCTATACCACACCGAGTCACCACTACCCCACTACCGTTACCATGCCAAAGTCGCGTCGTCTTGAATTGCTCGAAAGCGCGCGCAAGCATGATGTGCTGGTAATTGAAGACGACTATGAATCCGAGTTTAACTATGTCGGAGAGCCCACCCCGGCTTTAAAGAGCATGGACCAGGATGGGCGGGTAATTTATGTCGGCAGCTTGTCCAAAACCCTGGCACCCGGAATCCGCTTGGGTTATATGGTCGGCCCCCGGGAATTTATCTCCCAGGCGCGCGCATTGCGCCGACTGATGATGCGGCATCCGCCCAGCAACAATCAATTTATTATTGCCCAGTTTCTCAAGCGCGGCTATCACGATGCCCTGATCACAAAATTAAGCCAGACATTGCATCTGCGCTGGTCGCTATTAGGGGATTTGATCGAGAAGAATTTCCCTGGAGACAGTCAACGTTCTACTTTTGGTGGCTCGGCAATTTGGATTAAGGGAGAGAAGTCTCTTAACTCTACAAGTTTGTTTAAAAAGGCGTCCAGGGAAGGTGTTTTATTCGAACCAGGCGAGGTATTTTTCCATGGCCCGAACAGGCCAAAGCAATTTTTTCGGCTGGGTTTTTCTTCTATCTCTACCGATAAAATACAACCGGGATTGGAGAAGTTATTAAAATTGATGTAGCCCGGGATCAGCTGTAAAAAGTTAAACCCTATGTCTTTTTTGATTTTGCCTGATTCAATTGGCTGCGGGTACGCACAATCATCTGACTAACCATTTTCAGCATCGCTTTTTCACCTTTCTTGGCCCGCGCCTGTACCGCCCGACCGCTGTTAACCTGATACTTTGTATCAGATTTTCGGGTACTTGCCTTTTCACCTGCGCGAGTTGATCCTAATCGCGCCTCAAGTTCAGATTTGCGCTTGAGCAGCGCTTCGAGTTTCTGTTCCAGTGTTTGCTCTGTCATATTTATACCCTCATGCGTTCTGCCTTGGGATCATACATTGCCGTCAAACTCGCCTGGGCCGGAATCCGCACCCCACCGACTTCAATTTCGAAAGTTGATGATTCAAGGTAGTCCTTGTCCACGCCATCAGATTCATAGACATAACCTAATCCAACCGAGCCTCCCAAGGTGTGTCCATAATTTCCCGAAGTCAGATGCCCGACCATCTTACCATTACGAACGATCGGCTCGTGATGGTATAGAACTATTTCTGGATCTTGTAATAAAAACTGGACCAGGCGTTTGCCCTTCCACGAACCGCTGTCCTTTTGCCTGGCAATCGCGTCATGACCGATAAAGGGAGATGATTTGTTCATGTCGCAGACGAAACCGAGACCACATTCAAGGGGAGTATCTTCATCTCCAATATCATGACCCAGGTGGACAAATTTCTTTTCGATACGTCCCGAGTCGAGCGCGTGCATACCTGCCATTTTGAGTCCATGGGATTCGCCGACACTAACCAACCAATCGAAACCGTGGCGGGCCTGGTCCACCGGCAGATAAATTTCCCATCCGAGTTCACCAACATAGGAGACCCGGGCCGCCCGGCCAACCGCGCTGCCGACCTCAATATCCGCAACCGCACCAAATGGAAAATTAGCGGTAGAAAAGTCGGATTGAATAGCATCGCTTAATAAATCCCGGCTGTTCGGACCCATCACACCAAAAATTGCCCAGGCATTGGTAACGTCAGTAACAATACAATGCGCATCATCCGGGATATGGCGTCGTAGCCATTCCAAATCTTTTCCAGTTACCGCACCACCACTGACAATAAAGTATTCATTTTCCTCGATCCGAGTAACGGTCAGATCCGCCTCAATACCACCTCGCTGGTTTAACCAGTGGGTATAAATCATCTTGCCGGGTGCAAGATCAATATTCGCACTACAAATTTTCTGCAACACCTTACAACTGTCACGCCCCTGGACCAAATACTTGGAAAAGCTACTCTGGTCAAATAAAACCACGCCTTCCCGAGCCGCGCGATGTTCCGCGGCCGAGTAGTCAAACCAGTTTTGTTTTCCGAAACTGTATTGGTATTCCGGCTTGACTCCTGCTGGCGCAAACCAGTTTGGCCGTTCCCAGCCAGCGGATTCGCCAAAACAGGCATTATGAGAAACCAGCCGCTCATGGATGGGGGAATGCCGAATATTTCGCGCAGTTTCCATCTGCCGATAGGGATAGTGATTGTCATACAACAGACCGAGGGTTTCCGTGACCCGGGTTTCCAGATAGCTCCGGGTCCCTTGAAACGGATACATCCGGCGAATATCGTTACCCCATAGATCCAGGGGCGGATAACCATTGACTATCCATTCAGACATCACTTTACCTATTCCGCCGGAACTTTGAATGCCAATGGAGTTAAGACCTGCGGCCACGAAATAGTTTTTGACTTCCGGTGCTTCACCAATATGAAATTGATCGTCCGGGGTAAAACTTTCAGGGCCACAGAAAAATTTGCGCCAACCAGTTTCCTGCAACCGCGGAACCCGCGCCATCGCATCTTCCAATACCGGCATTAACTGCTGCTCCATATGCCCTTCGAGTTCATCGAAGCTGAAATCCGCGGAAATTCCCTGCTGCCCCCAGGCTACTGCGTTTTTTTCGAATGCACCAACCAGCAGGCTGCCAGCATCCTGCTTATAGTAAGCACATTTATCGTGATCCCGCATAACCGGCAAATCAAGGGGAAGATCGTCCAGTTTCTCGGTGACCGCGTAATAATGTTCGCAGGCATGTAATGGAATATTGACACCGGATTTCTGACCCAGCGCGCGCGCCCACATACCAGCGCAATTGACCACGTAGTCGGTCTCGATATCGCCAAAGTCGGTAGTGACGCCAACAACCCGCCCACCTTTAACCAACACATCCGTGGCGCTGACGCCTTCGATACACTGGGCACCGCGCTGACGAGCACCTTTGACAAATGCCATGGTAACGTCGATTGGGCTAGCGAAACCGTCGTTGGGTACCCAGCTCCCGCCCAGCAGATCACTGGTTTCGAGCAGTGGATACAAGTTTTTTATTTCCGACGGCGTCAACATATCAACCTGGGTAATGCCGAAAGCATTGTTCATCGATGCGACCCGCTTTAATTCATCGAATCGTGCCTGGCTGTGGGCGATGGTAATTGAACCGACCTGACGAAACCCGGTGGACTGGCCAGTTTCCGCTTCCAACTCTCGCAGGATCGACATCGAATATTCGGCCACCTTGGCGTGATTCTCGTTGGCTCGCATGATCCCCACCAGACCAGCGGCATGCCAGGTCGTGCCACAGCTAAACTGCTTGCGTTCGAGCTGTACCACGTCGGTCCAACCCTGTTTGGCGAGGTGGTAGGCGACGCTGGATCCGATAACGCCGCCGCCGATAATAACCGCACTTGCTTTGCCAGGAAGTTGAATACTCATTAGATTGTTCCAGATGAATTTAAATGGTTGGCGGATTTTAGTGCAATCACCTGGGTAACCAAAAGCGAAATTTAACCGTCTTTCTGGCATACCAACGACAATGGCTTGCGAGACGGGCCTTAATTCTTCAGGTGCACCGCGCCGGTGAATTCATATTCCAGTTGTAAGGCAATTTGCAGCAGGTCGCGAACGGTATCCTGGTGAATGGAACTGCTACCCACGCTACTCGCTTTATGGTCACTCAGTCGACGTCGATGGTGGGATACACTTTGGTTACACAGGTCACGAATTTCCGCTACTAGCTTTTGAGATTTTTTTAAATTATCAGTATTACCCACTGCAAACTGATTAATCTCCAATCGCAGCAGCGCCAGTACCTGCTGATGTATCAGGTTGATTTCGTCCTGACCCGCAGCGGAGAACATAACCCCGCGATCGAGACGCTTGGTGGCCAGTCGAGACAAATCGTGTGATACCGCATCGCCGATGTTTTCCATGGTCGACGCGAAATGTAGTATTTGGTCCAGTTTCAATTCCTGCTCAGCATCAGTAACATGTCGCCTTACTTCTGATAAGTACTGATGAATCGATTTATTGCGGATATTTATTTCCCTGTCAGATTCAATGATCTGATGAATCTGGGATTGATCGGTGGCCTCGAACATGCCCAGGGCCCGGGCAAAAATCCCTTCCGTCAAATCACCCAACCGAAATGCTTCCCGTCGGGCGCAAGCCAGAGCCTGGGTTGGATGGGAAATCAATGTTGGATCCAGGCCTGCGCCCGCCACTGTCATCGCTGTGGGAGAATGCGCGGTTTCCCGACTCTGTAACCAGTTTTTTATACGGCCGGCCAGGGCGCCGGCAAAAGGCACAAACAGGATGACCAGTAAAGTATTAAAACCGATATGCAGCATAATCACCCGGGTACCCGGTGACGCCCCTAAATGGGGTAACAAATCAATAAGCCAGGGCACCGCGATCAACCCTGCTAAAGCAAGTAGAGCCCGTATACCCAGGTTACACATCACCACGCTCCGGGCGTCTGGGTTACGTCTACCTACCAATGGCAACGCAATTAATCCAGCGCCCAGATTCGCTCCAAGTAACATCGGGATATAAAGGGATGGCGGGACCAAACCTGATTGCGCCAACGCTGCAATGACTAAGACTACCGCCACACTGGAATGGGCTAACCAGGTGACTACAGCGACAACCGCCAATGCAAACCAAGGTACTGATTGCAGCACCGACATCCAGTCATCCGGCAATGGAGAAGCAGACAATGGCGTAATGGTTTGTTTCATCCAAACGATAGCCAGCAGCATCAAGCCTAACCCGATCAGTATTCTGCCAACATACTTGCCGCGCCAGGTTGACGCGAACAGGTGAAAACACAGTCCAACCACCAGCAGTACCGGAGGCAACAGCGACAAATCCACCGACAATACCCTGGTGGCGATGGCAGAACCCAGATCAGCGCCGAGAATCACCCCCATAGTCGCCGCCAGCGAGAGGGTTCCGGAGGACAATAATCCGGTCGCGAGTAGAATCGTTGCGGTTGCACTCTGCATTAACAAAGCGGCAACGATTCCGCCAGCGACCGCCTTGAAAGGAGCCCCTGATGCCCGGGAAACCAGTTGATTGAGGGCCGAGGCAAAACACCGCTCCACCGCCGCGCGAACCGTAAAACTGCCCCATAACAACAAGCATATACTGCCCATCATATTGATGATCAGAGGCATGGCGGAGTTTTCGGCAAACATCGTGAAACGATTAAGTTGAAGCGCCGTGGATATCAGGCAATCGTTCCATCGATTCCAAATTGATCCAGAACATACCGAACCGCCGCCAACGCCCCCCGCATATCATCTTGATCAAGTCGACCAATACAGCCCATGCGAAAACTTTCCGCCACGGTTAGCTTTCCCGGGTAAATGACATATCCCTGTTGCCGCAGCTGGTCGTAAAACGTGTCAAATTCAAAGCGCACATCCATGGGCATATGAAAAGTGACGATATTTGGTGCCTGCAAATTGTCCGGTAGTAGTGTGCGAAACCCCAGTTCCCGCATCCCCTCGACCAGAACCCGGCAATTGTCTCTATAACGCTGACCCCGGCCTGCTACACCGCCCTCCTGATCAAATTCGTTGAGAGCCTGATTAAACGCCAGCAGTACGTGGGTTGGTGGGGTAAATCGCCATTGCCGATTTTTTTGCATTGCCCGCCACTGGTCGTATAGATCAAGACTTAAGGAAGGCGAGTTGCCACTAGTTTCGCTAATCGCTTGTTCCCGGGCAATACAAAATCCCATTCCCGGTGCACCTTCAAGACACTTATTGCTGGAGGCGCAGACCGCATCGAATCGAATTTGACGAGCATCGATGGAAATCGCGCCAAATCCACTCATGGCATCAAGCAACAGACCGCGTTCATGCTTTTCCACCACTGCTGCAATATCTTCAATTGGGTTCAGAATCCCGGAGGTGGTTTCGGTATGTACCACAGCAACATGGGTAATGGTCGAGTCAGCGGCCAGGGTCTGCTCCAAAAGGGCCACATCAACCGGCTGATCTTCCGGACTTTCTTGAACCATATAAGAACGTTGATAGTAATCACAGATTTTGGCAATGCGTTTGCCATAGGCCCCGTTAATACAAATAACCAGCTTTCCATCGGCCGGTACGAAGCAACCTATCATCGCCTCAACAACAAAGGTACCGCTACCCTGCAACGGTACCGCAACGTGGCTGTCCTGACCATCGACAATTGCCACCAGGCGCTCAAGAATGCCTGCATTGATATCGATAAAATAGTTATCTCTGGAGCCGAAGTCATGCAGCATGGCTTGCTTGACGCTGGCAGAGGTTGTTAACGGTCCAGGGGTTAGCAGCAGTGGATCACCGGTTTCAGAGCAAGCGGATTGGGGAGAGTTCATGGAGTTCTAATTAAGACTGAAATAATAACAAAAGCCGGTGCACCAATATTATCGGGGCACAGTAATTGTGAGATTGCTATTTATACCGCCTTCAAATAGTATTTATCAAATCGATATAATTGATGTGTCGAATAGGCTATGTCAATCTCACACACACACTTGCGGGCATTTCATGCAGTCGCAACCCATGGCAGCTTCACCAAGGCAGCCCTGGCCTTGCACGTCACCCAACCAACACTTTCCGGGCAGGTCCGTGAGTTGGAAGAGCGCTATAAAGTCAAATTATTTACCCGCTATGGACGTAAAGTAAATTTGACCGATCTCGGCAAAAGCACTTACGAAATTACCTGCAAGCTATTCAGCTACGAATTACAGGCCGAGCAACTTTTCCTCGCCGCCAGAGGCCTGAGCACGGGACAGATTACCGCCGGTGCCGATTCTCCTTATATTGTTACACCATTGCTGGCTGCCTATCAACGTCGCTACCCGGGTGTTCAAATTTCAATCCGGTATGGCAACTCAAGTCAATTGATTCGATGGCTACATTCTCAACGCTGTGATATCGCTATCCTTGCCCAAATTCCTGCAGCAGGACCCAAATTGCTGGTTACCGAATTACAGCCAGTTGACCTGGTGGCATTTGTTAATCGAGAACATAGCTGGGCTGATCGCCGGGCCGTAACCATGGAGGAAATTGTCAGCGAGCGGGTCATCCTCCGGGAGAAAGGATCCAACACCCGCTCGGTTTTCGAGCAGGCGGTTGATTCCACTGGACTCACGCTAAAAAACGTTATGCAGATAAGTAGCCGCGAAGGGGTTCGGGAGGCGGTCGCAGCGGGACTGGGAATTGGCATTGTTTCTGAAAACGAATTTGGCACGGATCTGCGCTTTCGTGCGCTCAAGGTTAAAGATGTCAACCTGGTTCAATTTGAATCCATCGTCTGTCTCGATACTCGGAAAAAAGAGCAACCAATAGATGCCTTTCTCAACCTGGTTTCAGACACCTTTAGTCAAAACATCAGCCAGCCGAAGGAATCAATATAGATATAATTGATACAAACTATCCGTGATATCGATTTTACCGCTACCATCGGAATCCATATAATGCGCCGCTTTGTTAGCAACGGTTGCCAACCATTTAAATTAAACAGCAATGTCTTCAAGTAATCGCCAGATCAGCGTAAATGATCGAAATTACAATTGGCCCACAGCACCTGTAGTGGTGGTATGTATTGACGGATCGGAACCTGACTACATCGAGCAGGCGATTGCCGCCGGCGCAATGCCCTGGACCCGGCAACTGGTAGAGTCGTCCGGCGCCGATTTACGCGCGAATTGCGTGGTACCGAGTTTCACCAATCCGAATAATTTATCAATCGTTACCGGGGTTCCTCCTGAAGTTCATGGCATCTGTGGTAATTTTTATTATGACAGAGAAAATGATAAGGAAGTCATGATGAATGAGCCTCATCTGCTACGCACCCCTACCCTGTTCAAGGCGTTTCAGGATGCCGGCGCGAAAATTGCAGTGGTTACCGCAAAAGATAAGTTACGCCGTTTACTGGGGAATGAACTGGATATCGGGGAAGGCGGCGCAATTTGTTTTTCCTCGGAAAAATCCGATCAGGTCTCAATCCAGGAGAACGGTATCGACAACGTTCTGGATTTGGTCGGAATGCCAGTGCCATCGGTATACAGCGCAGAGCTATCCGAATTCATCTTCGCCGCCGGAGTCAAACTCATGGAAACGGTGCGGCCGGATATTATGTATTTGTCAACTACCGACTATATTCAACATAAATTTGCTCCGGGCAGTGAAGGAGCCAATGCTTTCTACGCCATGATGGACAAGTACTGGGCTCAGCTCGATGCTCTCGGAGCGACCATTGGCATGACCGCTGACCACGGTATGAATGCCAAACACGACGATGTTGGGGAACCCAATGTTATTTATCTTCAGGATTTGATTGATCAGTTGCTCGGCCAGGGAAAAGCCCGGGTTATTCTACCGATTACCGATCCCTATGTTGTTCATCATGGTGCCCTCGGTTCCTATGCTACGGTTTACCTCGATCCCGATGTGGACAGATCCGGCCTCATCTCAACACTTGCGGCGGTGGATGGCATGGAATCGGTATACAGCAATGAAGATGGCTGTAGTACCTTTCAACTTGCCAACGATCGAATGGGAGATATCATCCTGGTATCTTCCATCCATACCGTAATCGGTACCAGCGCTGATCGACATGATTTGTCCGGCCTCGAGGTTCCATTGCGATCCCATGGCGGGGTCAGCGAACAAATCGTACCCCTGATGTTTAATCGACCGGTGACTGGTTTAGAGGGTCGTTCAAACCTGCGCAACTTCGATGTTTTCGATATCGCACTCAATCACACCGTACAGTAACAATATCAACTTCAATAAGAATTCTATCCAGATATGAGCGTCAGACACGAAAAAATGCGGATCGCCGGCGCTAGCGTCGATGGTGATACCGGAGCATCCGTCGAGGTTTTCAACCCGTACAACAATGAACTGGTTGGTACCGTGCCCCGGGCAAGTCAGTCCCAGGTCGCCAATGCCTTCGATATCGCTGCTAACTACCAGCCAAAACTGACCCGCTATGAACGTCAGCAGATCCTGTCCCGTACCGCAGATATTCTGGTCTCACGCAAGCAGGAAATCTCCGATCTTATTACTGCCGAAAGTGGCCTCAGTAAAAAAGACAGCTTGTATGAGGTCGGCCGTGCGTTTGACGTTTTCAGCCTGGCTGGGCAGCTGTGTATAAACGACGATGGACGAATATTTTCCTGCGACCTGACACCCCATGGCAAACAAAGGAAGATCTTTACCCAACGCGAACCTTTGACTGCGATTTCAGCGATCACGCCATTCAATCACCCATTGAATATGATTTCTCATAAAATCGCGCCGTCTATTGCGACCAACAATTGTATGGTAGCAAAGCCAACGGAAATGACACCACTCACCGCGCTCTTACTTACCGATATTTTGTACGAAGCCGGGTTACCCCCTGAAATGCTTTCTATTGTCACAGGGTTACCTGAAGATATTGGTGATGAAATGATTACCAACTCGAATATCGATTTAATTACGTTTACCGGCAGTGTTCCGGTTGGTAAATACATCGCCAACAACGCGGGATATCGGCGCACGGTTCTGGAGCTGGGGGGTAACTCACCATTAATCGTAATGGATGACGCCGATCTCGATAAAGCCGCGGATATGGCTATCGCCGGAGGCACCAAGAACTCCGGGCAACGTTGTACTGCGGTTAAACGGGTTCTCTGCATTGATTCCGTCGCGGATGAATTTGCCGCGTTGGTCGCGGAAAAAGCAGCCAAACTAAAATACGGTGATCCGATGGACCCTGATACCGATGTAGGCACCGTTATTAACGAAAAATCCGCGATACTGTTTCAAAATCGGGTAAATGACGCGATCGAAAAAGGCGCCAAATTACTCTATGGAAACGATCGCCAGGGCGCGGTATTTTCCCCCACGGTGTTGGATCATGTTCCGGCAGACTGCGAACTTGTTGTTGAAGAAACCTTTGGCCCTCCAGTGCCAATCATTCGAGTCAAGGACATTGATCATGCAATAGAAGTGGCCAATTCCACTGCGTTTGGATTGTCCTCTGGAGTTTGTACCAATCGCCTCGATCACATTACTCGATTTATCAACGAACTGAAAACTGGCACGGTAAACATTTGGGAAGTACCTGGTTATCGAATCGAGATGTCGCCATTTGGTGGAATCAAAGATTCTGGATTGGGATACAAAGAAGGCGTCATTGAAGCCATGGCAAGTTATACAAATGTTAAAACCTTCTCACTGCCCTGGCAGTAGTCAATCATAATTTATCAATGAACTTTACCGGAGCCAGTGCGCTGGTAGCCGGGGCGGGGGGCGGAATGGGCCTCGCCATCGCCAATCAATTAATTGGTCAGGGTGTAAATGTTTGTCTGGCTGATGTAAAGAATCGACCGGCGCAGATCCAGGACGGATCCGGTAAAGTGATCTACCATCAGGTCGATCTGGCAGATGAAGCCGCGGTGAAGCAATTGGTGAAGCGGGCGGACGATCAATTTGGTGGAATAGATTATCTGGTCAATACCGTGGGCGTCCTCTGGTTCGACCGCGATAAGTCGATTTTGGATATTGAAATGGATGTTTGGCATCAGGTGATGCGGATTAACCTGGGCTCCATGGTTTTACTCACGCGAAATGTCGTTCCAGTGATGCAAAGGAAAAAGTTTGGCGCCATGGTACATTTCTCTTCTATCGACGCATTACGTGGCGACCCGGTTCCCCAGGACGCCTATGGCGCTTCCAAGGCCGCACTCATCAGATTATCCAAATCCCTGGCGATACAATTCGCTGGGGATCAAATTCGGTCCAATGTCATCCTACCCGGACCGACCATGTCGCCGATGCAAGAGCGCTGGGAAGGCAAACAGGAAATTCAACAACAAGTCGCGTCCCATATCCCGCTGGGACGACTTGGCAGTACCACCGATTTGGCCAATGCCGCGATGTTTCTACTATCGGATCAAGCCAGTTATATTACCGGGACCGAACTAATTGTCGATGGCGGAATCACCGCTCATCCATAGCGCGTCAGGTCACTCCAGAGTGAGTGGGAATATACTAGTGTAGTGACCTGAACTAGGCTGACGGTTTGATAAAAATTGGTCTGTTGCGTAAAATTTAACTTACGACTTAAACCCAACATCACCGGAATTTCAATATGGACCAGCCTGTTCGCGCCTCGGAAAAACCTTATCAAATTCATGTAGAGAACGGAAAAACCTATTTTTGGTGCGCCTGTGGCAAGAGCGCAAACCAGCCATTTTGCGATGGCTCGCATAAGGGGTCGGAGTTCAACCCAGTTAAGTTTCAGGCTGACGAAGACGCTAAGGTATTTTTTTGTGGATGTAAAGCCACGGCCAGGCAACCATTGTGCGACGGCTCTCACAAAAAATAACTCCCTGGCCGTGCAATGATGCGACCTATAGCAACAAATCCCGAACGGTCTGGATACCTCTCCTACAACAGATAAGCGATCAGGACCTGCCGGGTATCGGGTGTAACATTTTTTGTATCCAGGGCGAGAGCCTGTTCGACCGACATAAACTGAGCTGAGGCAACCTCTTCTTGCTGCAATTTAAATGGCCCCTGGTGGACGCAGGAATAAACCATTCCCCAGTTTCTATTTTTTGCCGACCCACTAAGGTCGTCATAAAACAGTTTGAAGTGGCGGGTTAACGGCGGTGCAACGCCGAGTTCTTCAAACAACTCACGCTCGGCAGATAACTGGTAACTTTCGTCATATTGAATAATCCCACCGGCGGCAAAGTCCAGTTTCCCCGGGCACCAGTCTTTGTAATCGGCACGTTTCTGAACCAGTATTTCGCCAGCAGGATTAAACACCAAGATATAGGTAACCCGATAGGTATCTCCGTTTCGCTTTACTTCAGTTCGCGGTCGAGCATCCAAAACACGATCTGCTAGATCAATTACAGTAACAATTTCCATAGTTTGCAATCAGGAATTCTGTAGGACTTGGTAATCTGTGGCGGCAACGCTACCAGCCTTTGGGCAATTTTTTGTGGATGGTAATTATTCGTTGGTCGGTGGAAATATAGTCACCCTTCGCTAAATCGGAAAAAACCCGGCTAACCATCTCTCGGGAAGAACCGACCATATCGGCAAAGTCTTTATGGGTATACGGGCCATTGACTACCCGGGTGCCATCCTCAGTGGGTACCGAATTTTGTTCCAGCATCGCAATGATACGTTCATACACCGTTTTAAATGCCAGATTACTGACGCTCGCATTGTAGCTTCGAATTCTACTGGTCAGTATCTGAATAATTTCGTAAGCTAATTCCTGATTATCAGACAGAAACAATCGAATATCTCGTTGCGAAATCTTGAGTACAACGGTGGGTTCGATGGCGGTGACGGACGCGGTTCGGGCCTGGCCATCCAGGGAGGCAATTTCACCTATAACCTCCCCCGGTCCCAAAATCGCAATCATCATATCTTTCCCGGTCTCGTCGCTGATAAAAACTTTGGCCTTGCCCTCCTTGATAATATAGAGACCGTCTGAGTCGTCTCCTTCTGAGAATAATAACGCCCCTTTGGGTAACGCTTTTTCAGTCGAATACTCTTTGGATTTATCGATCCAATGGTGAGAAAAATTTTCCAAATAAGCCGCCTCGCCACCGCAACTCGTTGACGACTCAATTAGCTTGTCGAGAGGAGATTTACTCTGACCGGTCATCTACTGGTTCTTTGTGGCGGGTTGCGCATCACCATCCACGGGGAAGCGGCTTCATGATTGTAATTATTTTTTGATCGTTAGAAATATATTCACCTTTAACCAGTTCAGAAATCACCCTACTCACCATTTCCCTCGAAGATCCCACCATGTCACCAATGTCTTGTTGGGTAAATTTCCGATTAACCGTAAAGGTTCCATTGTCATTCTGTTCCGAATGCTTTTCCAGCAGCCAGACAACTCTGCCGTAAACATTTTTGAACGCCAGGTTGCTAATGCTGGTGGCGTGGTCCCGCATACGGGAGGTCAGTATCCGAATTATTTCAAAAGCAAGATCTGGATTGTCCTCAAGAAACTTCTTGAATTCAGCCAAACCGATTCGGGAAACCCTGGTATCAACAGTTGCTGATACAGAAGCAGTTCTTGGCTGGCCATCGAGAGACGCCACTTCCCCAACAATTTCTCCTGGTCCCAGAATGGCTATCAGCATTTCCTTGCCACTTTCATCGCTCATGAAAACTTTGATCTTGCCTTGTCGAATGATGAAAATTCCGTCAGATTCATCGCCTTGAGAAAATATCAATGTCCCTTTCGAATAGGTCTTAGTGGTTGCGTATTCTTCGAACCTAGCTACCCATTCATCCGAAAACTTTGAATCCGGGGCAGTGCTTTCGCGTTGAAGGGCAGCCATTACCATGAAGGTATCTCGATCTAGGGTCGCATAAAGAGCAATATTCTATATGATTTCACCGTCAATTTGGTTAGCTCAAGAGCTTCCAGTCATTCTTGATTCTAAACTCACGATCAATTATCCTGATTACAAAGTTATGTGGATAGCTTAGAATCTAATAAATGGCGCTAATGTGCTGAGGATTTACCCGTTAGAATCCTTGCCGATTTACCATTAAATAATATTGGGGAATAATTTTAAATGGACCTCGCAATAAATATTGTCGTTTCAAATTTAGTCGTTTAGATGGATCTTAAAACGCAGCAAAGAAACACCGAACTTGATTTACCCAGGTTTACCGACCTGTGGCAAAAAAATTCTATTCAATTCGAACGCCAACGCTGTGAGTCGGTGTTTGCTGGCTTGGCCGAATACTATGGCGATTCAAAACGCTACTATCACTGTGGCGAACATATCAATCAATGCCTCTCCAAACTGGATGAAGTCGAATCCCAAGTCGGCTATTTTCCCTCGGTAGAAATTGCTATCTGGTTCCACGATGCGATTTACACCGCGGGGGATGCGAACAACGAAAGGAACAGTATGGTTTGGTTCAAGGACCAGACCCGGCGTCACTTCAGTGAGCAAATTATTGAGGAAGTTTGTGGCTTAATTATGGCGACCCAACATAAAACCCCACCCCAATCAGAGCTTGAGAAGCTAACCGTAGACGTTGATTTAAGCAGTTTCAGCTTACCTCCAGACAAGTTTCTGGCGGATAGTAGAAATATCCGCCACGAATTTTATAATATGTCGGATGAGCAGTTCATTCAGTCGCAGAATTACTTTTTACAAAAGTTGCTGGACCGACCGTCGCTATACTCCACCGGATATTTTCTCACCCACTACGAAAGCCGCGCCCAGGAAAATATTCAATTGTTATTAAAAAAGTACGAAAATCCCCCACTGGTCTAGTTGGATATTGCGACCAAAAAAACGCCACTGATCACCCGGAAAAAAGATAGCGGTATGCCTGAAATACTTAAAGCAAGGCGTGATATTGACCTATTCTGACTCAATGCTCGATCTTGCCGTGGGTCTTCTGTCGTAGTTTTCATATAGGAGTATGGTCGCCCGTTCAAAGTAAAATTGGCCCTATCAGGGTTCACCGAATTGATATGAACTAGTAAGGATCGACGATGCCCATTTGCCATTCTGCTTGTTGAGTGGAATACTGTATACGAAATTTTCTTATATAGTAATTAAGCTGTGGTATGTTGGAACGGCTGGTTTCAAATTGTTGGCGTTCAAAATAAATAAAATGCGAATCTTCTATTGCCGTAACGCTTTCCTGTCTGGTTCCTACCAGGGGTAGCCACCCAAACTCCGCAACAATGGACTTGTCAAAGCTGATTTCATCGTGAGCGTCATTTCGAACTGACCCACGTATCAACAAATACCATCCTTCATCGCCCATTTTCAAATTTTCACCTGCGCCGAGTGAAAGGTGACAAGCGATGACGCTCAACTTTAAGTGCACAGTCGATGTGAGTCCCAGGAAACAAGGCAGTGAACGAATCGTAGATCTAAGGCGCCAGCTTTTACGGAGTTTTTTACCCATCCCTTGTGCGGTGAAAAAAGCGTTGAAGATTCGTTCAGAAAATACCGCTACCGTGACTGGGGTACGAGAAACAACACTGGCATTGCGCTCACCTTTACCGGTAATACTGGCCATTTCACCGATGGGGTCTCCCGCCTGCAATCTGGCAATAGTACTGAGTTTACTGCCATCGTGGCGCACTACTTCACAATATCCGGTGAGTAGTAAATAAACATAATCACGACTGAGGGCGCCTTGCACAACAATAACATCGTCACTGTTATAGCGCCTGATTTCAGATTCAGCGAGCAGGCTCCGCAACCAACGGTTTGAAAGTGGTTCACCAAGCCACAGAGAAAGGTAGTGATTAACCTGACCGCTATACAGAGCAGGATCGCCTTCAATAATGGTATAACGTTTACCGGACGCCGCAAGAGAGAAGGTGGTATTAAATTCGTTAGCCAGTGTGTCGACGTGCACATAGACAACCCTTTCCGACTCCGACTGCAAAGCGTCTGAGGGATCTCCATGAATGGTGCCCGCCCCACCATCGGCAACCAATATGCTGAAGCGATTTTTGTACAACCGCCGAAGTGTTTCGACAGTCTCATTGCGCACCAGCCCATTTTTTCGCAATTCTTCTATTGCTCCCATATTGTGGTTATCGCCAACAACGCAAATCTGACGAGCCTGACCTTGATGAAACGTTGAAAAGGTGGCGCCAATAGTAGGTATGCTATGAACTGTTAGATGGGCTTCTATCAACAATCCAAAATAGTTGATGGGAACACCCGGTTCGACTTCAATCAGTTTGAAATGCTCGTGTATGGACTCGACGCTCCAGCCAAGGGAACAGCTCAGCTTTTCCATTGCCATGAAAAATATTTCCTTAGTAGTGATGACTTCAACCACATGTGGCATCAGCATCAATGGAAACATAGTGCAATGATCGTCGTGTAAATGGGTCAGAAATACCGCGAAAATCTGGTTTTTCGAAATGCCTCTGGCTACCAGATGTTGATCGAGAAAAGGGATTGAGTCGATCAGTATATAATCCCCATTGTGGCACAATGCGAGACCGGTACAGGGTTCATTCGGGGTAAATCCCGAAGCCCCACCCAGGACTTCCAGGCCCATCTTGACAAGCCCTCCCGGTACATAGTCTTTCTGTACCGGGTAAGGTGGTTCCAGGACAACGTCGTGGGAAAGATTTATGGAAACACTTCCGTCGCTATTGGAAACCTCGTATTGATCCAGACCAGTATGTTTCACAGTAAGTTCAGGCAAACCGAACAATATCGTCTTTGAACGGTTGGATGTCGAAAAAGTTTTCCACTGCGATGGTTTCACCGGCAGTATTTTTAAGTGCAAGTTCCTCTGCGACCTGCAGCCATTCCTTTTTGAGTTCAGGCTGTGTTTCCCAGAATTCTAACTCCGAGGATACTGGTCCCATCAGGGTAAAGCGCAAAAGGCGAATGGTGTGTGAAATTGCCGTCTCCTCCCCCACCAGAGTCAATTTTCGCCCCCCGGCATGGCCATTTGCCATGAATAGGAAAAAGTAAAGCGGAAATTCGAGATTATTGGTGAGTACGCCACCTTTTTCTCTAATATCAGTCAGAACAAGTGTATTGAAACTTGATATATCGTTAAGCAGCAAGCCTTTAAGTACCTCTGGAGGTTGCCCGAATAAAATCACATCGGTATCACCGGTAACGACTCTGGCACCGCTGGCAGGATGAATGACTAATGGCTCTGTCAAAATGTTTCCGACGAATGGAGGGGCAGGAAGTTTGGACTGTATCACTCACCAATCGTGGCTCCGGTTTAATCGCTCTCGCTTAGGTGTTGTTTCACGATTACCTCTATCTGGTTTTTCATATCTGCTTCAGTTTCCAGTAAGCTTTGGAAATCTTTTGTGGTGAGTTCCAGCAACTGACAATAGCAGCTTGCGGTCACATCTGCACTACAAAACCGGATCATACTATTCTGTTCGAAACGACAATCTACTCCTATCCTTCGGTCTGCAGATAACTCTCCATGGAGTCGTCCATTGCCTCCATCCACGAGGTATGGTGGGTCGGTTGCATATTTCCCGTCATCAGAGAGCGGTGTGCTTTGTTACGAAATTCCATTATGTTTTCGTGCTTGTTGTGCTCCCAATCCATAAATGCTTTATTCACTCCTTCGACATCAAAACTCGGATAGTCAGTTTGATCGATTAACGCCTTAACATGGTCGCCCTGGAACCAGATCATTTGTTCGTCATCCTCCAGCTTTTCCTCTCTGGCTTGCCAAACTAAACTATCTTTCTGCATTTCCTGTTTGGACGGTAAAGGAATTCTCCCCATAATCACGTCCCGGGCATACCACGCCTGGGAGTCAAACATATTGAAGGTATAGAATTGATCCTGCATCCCCAGATACATGAGCTTAGGATTGTGTTCCCAGACCACCCCTTGATACAGGTTTTGGATCCATAACCGATTAGTAGCTTTCAGACGCAACGAGTCTTCAATAAACGGAAAATGATGCAAATACCCGGTACATAGAATTACGGCATCAATCCTTTTTTGACTACCGTCTTTAAAAAATGCAGTGTCTTTATCCACATGGGTCAGCAACGGAACTTCATCAAAACTATCTGGCCAGTGAAAACTGGTTGGCGATGTCCGGTGACTGATTGTTACCGAGCGACAGCCGTATTTATAACACTGTGAACCGATGTCCTCAGCGGAATAGCTGGTGCCCACGATTAGGATATCCTTGCCCTTGAATTCAACTGCATCGCGAAAATCATGGGCGTGAAGTACCCGTCCGTTAAAGCCTTCGAAGCCATCGAAGTGTGGAACATTGGGGGTTGAAAAGTGTCCCGTAGCAACCACCACATAATCAAATTCTTCGGTTGTATTCGCATTGTTAACCAGATCTTTGACGGTTACCGAGAACATTCCGCTGTCTTCGGAATAGGTGACATTCTTCGCGGAGTGGTTAAATTTACAATACTGTTTGACATCAGCCTTCTCAACTCTTCCTTTGATATAGTCCGCCAGCACCGCGCGTGGGGGAAAGGATGCGATAGGTCGGCCAAAATGTTCTTCGAATGTATAGTCGGCGAACTCCAGACATTCCTTGGGTCCATTGGACCACAAATATCGATACATACTGCCATGCACGGGCTCACCATATTGATCCAGTCCGGTGCGCCAGGTGTAATTCCACAAGCCACCCCAGTCACTCTGTTTTTCATAACAAACCACCTCAGGAATGTCGGCACCTTTTTTTGCAGCGGATGCAAAGGCTCTCAGTTGCGCAGTCCCACAGGGGCCTGCGCCGATAATTGCAACTCGTGTCATTGTATTTGTTCTCTCTTGTAAATCTGATTTAAAGTGATTGTGGTAAATATGAATTCAATTGAAAATAATTCTTCTAATTTCACCGTCGGTGAACTATACCCGGTTTATGGCAGCAGAAAAACTCGCGGGCTACGCTCTGGTTTTACCCAATAGCACCATGGCAAGTCCACCCGCGACCAACCCCCAGAATGCCGAACCGATCCCGAACAAGGTAATTCCCGAAAGCGTCACGAGGAAGGTTACCAGGGCCGGTTCTCTCCAGGTTGGCTTTGCCAGTGCTTGACTAAGACTAGTGGTAATCGTACCCAGCAGAGCAATGCCCGCGATAGCAAATACCAATGCGCTGGGAAACGCCACGAATAAGGCCGATATTGTGGCTCCAAAAACACCCGCGATAAGCGCAAATATCCCGGTCGCTATGCCGGCCAAATATCGTTTTTCTTTATCGGGGTGGGCTTCCGGCCCGGTGCAGATCGCCGCGGTTATTGCTGCAAGGTTCAAGGCAAATCCACCGAATGGGGCCAATACAACAGTGGCAAGTCCGGTGGTAGTGATCAGCGGAGAGATTGGCACGCTGTCATAGCCAGATGTTTTTAATACCGCTACGCCAGGAATATTCTGGGATGCCATGGTGACCAGGAATAATGGAATTCCAACGCCAATCAATGTCGAAAAATTAAAAGTGGGTGTGGTAAATACCGGTTTCGTGAGTTGCAGGGAAAGCGTCTGAAACTGGAACAGATCGAACCAGGAGGACAACAAAATTCCGAGCAAAAAGACCACGATTACCACGTACCTTGGGCTATACCGCTTGAACGCCAGATAGGTAATAAACATAGGTAAAACTAATCCAATTTGATCCTGCATGGCAACGAAAACATCCATGCCAAACCTCGCCAGCACTCCGGCCAGCATTGCAGCAGCGATCTGTAAGGGAATTTTGTGCATAACCCGCTCGAACCAGCCAGTCAGGCCCAACACGGTTATCAACAAACCTGAAAACAAGAATGCACCAATGGCATCCGACATTTCAACACCGACCAGCGCCCCCACCAGAATTGCCGCACCCGGGGTCGACCAGGCGGTGATAATGGGTGCTCGAAAACGAAGCGACAACGTGATGCAGGTAATTCCCATGCCAATACCGAGGGCGCCCATCCAGGACGCTATTTCGGCTTGGTTGGCCCCACCAGCCCTGGCGGCCTGGAAGATAATCGCGGCGGAACCGGTGTATCCAACTAGAATGGCGACAAACCCTGCGGTAATAGCCGTAATAGGCATTCGTATTAATTCAGGAAATACAAAAAGGTTGGATCGCGGCTCTAACTAATCGGTATGGCAGGTACTGGACTTGAGCGAAATATTGGCCCGGCCTCGGTAAGCAACGTTTCGGTCAGGCCCCGGTCGGTGTGGTTCATCCGCCAGGACAGCAGCTTGTTAGAGAATTCCAGCATGATAGCTTGATAAGCTGGATCATTCGCCCGGTTGATCAGTTCCTGGGGATCGTTTTTAAGGTCAAATAGCAGAGGTGGTAGTGCAGAGAAGTGAACATACTTGTATTCCCGGTTACGCACTACGCTCAAGCCACACTGGTGTGAGCTGATCTCCAAACTGGATTCCGGCAACTGATGCTCCAGATCGCGAAAATCATATTCCCAGTGTACCTCCCGGCGCCAACCTTCCGGAGCATTACCCGTGCGAAGGACCGGACAGAGAGAGTAGCCGTCACACTGGGACGGAATTTCCGCCCCCAACCAGTCCAGCATAGTCGGCATAATATCGATATTTTCGGTAAACATATCTAGTTGTTTGCCACGGGAAGGATCGGACTCGGAACGCGGGTCGAAAATGATGAGAGGGACATGATAAGACTCGTCGTAAAAGCCAAGTTTGCTGAATAACCAGTGATCTCCCATTTGCTCTCCGTGATCGGAGGTAAAAATAATCAGAGTGGAGTCCCAATGGCCGGACTGTTTCAACTGCGAAAACATCCTTCCAAGATTGTCATCTACTTCGGTCATTAAGCCGCAATAATTGGCATGGGCTTCCTGCAGTTTTTTAGTATTTTTGCTGCATTTATACCGTGTATTGTCCAGCATGTAGGCAAGAAAGGGATGCTGCTCGGCTTGCTGTTCCAATGTAGCGAACCGATTTGGCTCAGGAAAATTTTCTGGCGCATACATCAAGTTATAGGGTTCCGGCGACACAAATGGTGGGTGAGGCCGCAGCAGAGACAGGTGCGAAATCCATGGGCCGCGCTGGGTATCGATCCAGTTCATGCATTGATCAACCATGTAGCATGTTTCGTGGTCCTCTGCTTTAATCGCGAGCGGTAACGACACCTCACCACCTTCATGCCAGGTCGTTCCAGGAACGCGCTCGTTATACAGATCCCGCCACTTTTCAGGTATCGGATAACCTTTTTGAATAAGATACGCTACCCAGTCTGTCGATACGTCTGACTTTATCGGCGTGTAATCCCCGATGCCTCTCAATGGCTCACTATAATGGGTCAGCCTCGGGTCATTTGGGTTCAAACCGGTGGGATCAACTGGGGTATCGGTATAGCCAAATAATGAAGGATCATACCCTGCAGCGCGCGCTTCAAGAGCCCAGTTGGTGAATCTACTGGCCAAGGGCGTTCCATTGCCAACACACCGATGGTTAAACATATACATCCCGGTATGTAGTGAGGTTCTGCTCGGTGAGCACGGCGTAGCCTGGACAAAATGCTGCCTGAACAGAACGCCGTTTTGCGCCAGCATATCCAGATTAGGCGTTTTAACAATGGGATGTCCAAGGCCCGATAAATACTGGCCACGCCACTGGTCAGCCGTAATTAGTAAAATATTCATCTAACATAAATTTTTATGGTAACGTGATCAACTATCCGACCAACCCCAGACCGAAAGACACATTCTGTGGCAAGTCATTTGTTGTGTGGTATGTGTTAAAAAATAAAACTCTACCTCAAAAAAATAGTTCTTCAAAGACTACATTACAGACGTAGTATTCTAAGAGAAAAGATTAATAAAGGGACCATAAAAGGACCATTTTTTTCGGTAAAATGTGAAATTAAAACACTACCAAATTGAGGTAATTTGCTTGACTTTGAGGCCGCTCGAACGTTAGGGTCACAAGCTACTTAATACGCTTTTTGGCGTACTCAATCCAGGCGTTAATTCTCATTTTTTTGCGGAATCTAACCCGAGCAAACGATCGTTGACAACGATTAACCAGCCAAATTTGACAAAGATAAAATGACCGTTGATATGAGTTCCGTGGTGCGGGTACGTGAACCCGGATTGGGCCAGGAATGGATCGGTAGAGAACGCTACCTGATTCGAGCCGGGGCGATGATTGCAGTTCCCTTACTCACGGGGGACCAATTAGAAATAGTCGACCCCGAAGGGTGTCAATCAGCACATATTTTTGCGTTTAATTCCGCCAGCGAAAATGCTACTGCGCAACTTGGTGTTACACCAAACATAATTGGTGAATCCATGTCACACCTTTTGGCAAGTGATAGTCCTGTAGCCGCAAGAATAAAACGCAAGCTTGATTCATTCTCAATCGATTTACCCCGGGCCCATGCTGCGGAAGTGTTGTCCGGTACAACCGAAGCCGGCGCCAGCATTAATCTGGTTTGTGAGGCTGAATTGATTTGCCTATTGAGCGCTCTGGGTGAACAAATGCTGCCCCATGAGCAAACTCCGACTACAGACCTGGTTTGTTATATTACCAGGGCAGATCCCGGACAAATAGTTATTAACGAATTGCCAGAGCCGCTGGCAGATGAAACACAAAGCTTCAGGATAGATGCCGGAACCGCGCAATGTTATGAAGTAAAAGCCGGAGAATATATTCAGGTCATCGATATTGACGGTCGCCAGTGTTCAGACTTCCAGTGCTTTGATAAGAACAAACTTGATCAAGGCGCAATGCGTTACCTCAGCGCTACCACCACCCGAGCCCTAATGGGTTCTGCTTATCCTGGGCCCGGACTGTACTCGAAATTTTATGATGTTGATTTTGAGCCTTTACTTGAAATTGTCCAGGATACCTGCGGCCGACATGACAGCTTTGGCCTTGCCTGCACCAGCAAGTATTATGATGAAGTCGGTTATCCCGGACACGTGAATTGTTCGGAAAACTTCAATAAGGCTCTCACGCCTTACCCTATCGAGCCGCGTAAAGGCTGGCAGGCGATGAATTTGTTTTTTAACACGTTCTTCGACGATGCCTATACCTTCATGTTTGATGATCCCTGGTCACGCCCGGGAGACTTTGTATTGATGCGTGCTGTTAAAGATTTGATTTGCCTGTCATCGTCCTGCCCCTGCGACATAGATCCGGCCAATGGATGGGTTCCAACCGATATTCAGATACGTACCTACTCAAACAATAATTTATTCAAGCGTGCTATCGCTTATAGAAAATCTACTGACGCTGAACCCGAAATGACAAAAGAAACCGGCTTTCATAATAAGACATCTCAGTTGACCCGAAACTTTACCGAATACAATGGGTATTGGCTAGCCAATAATTTCACCAATTACGGTTGCACCGCTGAATATTGGGCTTGTCGAGAAGGCGTAGTGGTAACTGACTTGTCACCGCTGCGAAAATATGAAGTAGTCGGCCCGGACGCCGAAATCTTAATTCAAACATGCGTCACCAGAGATATCCGAAGATTGTCAGCTGGCCAAATCGTCTATACCGCTATGTGCTACGAATCCGGGGGTATGATCGACGATGGAACAGTGTTTAAACTTGGCAAGGATAACTTCCGCTGGATAGGCGGAAACGATACCTCCGGGTTATGGCTTAGGCAACAAGCACAAGAGCGAAACCTGCGGGCCTGGGTAAAAGATTCAACGTCTCAATTACATAATCTTCAGGTTCAGGGACCTAAAAGCCTCGACACACTGAAAAAAATAATATGGACCCGACCGGATCAGGCGACCATTGAAGAGTTAGGATGGTTTCGATTTTCTATCGCTCGCTTTGGTAGTGACGCAGGAGCGCCAATCATCGTTTCCAGAACTGGTTATACCGGCGAACAAGGCTACGAGATTTTTTGTCACCCACGAGATGCAGAAACAGTCTGGGACGCGGTCTGGGACGCCGGGCAAGAATTTAGAATCGCACCTCTCGGACTGGAAGCACTGGACATGTTGCGGATTGAGGCTGGATTAATTTTCGCAGGCAGTGAGTTTTGTGATCAAACAGATCCGTTTGAAGCCGGCATCGGATTCACCGTTCCCCTAAAAACCAAACAGGACGATTTTATAGGTCGCGAAGCGCTGACCAACCGGAAACAGAACCCCCAGCAAAAGCTAGTCGGTTTGGAGGTATCTGGAGGAGAGATCGGGGCTAACGGTGATGGTGTTTTTATTGGCAAAGAACAAATTGGAACTATTACCAGCGGCGTGGTTTCACCCATTTTAAGTAAAAACATCGCATTGTGTAAGACCAAGGTTTTGTATTCGCATCTTGGGACCAGCGTAGAGATCGGCAAACTGGATGGTCAGCAGAAGCGAATACCTGCCACGATTGTTGAGTTCCCTCATTTCGATCCTGGCAAACAAAGAGTGCGAGGCAATTACCCAGAAAGCCCAGCCTGAAGTCTTTACTTCTGGGCTGGGCTTTCTGGCCGACCTTCCTGATCGAACTTGCCGTTCTAGTTCTACATAGATCTAGTTTGACATCGTAGTAATAGTTACCCGACGATTAGTTCCCGAAGTTGGATTTTCCGGATCCAACAAATCGCTCTCACCGCGCCCAACCAAATCGAGGCGCTCTGCATTTACACCATAAAACTTGCTCAGGAACAGGCCGACTGATTTAGCCCGGCGCTCGGACAACGACATGTTGTATTCTTCTGGACCGACGGAATCGGTGTGGCCTTCCAGCATAAACGAATGCTTGGCCAATTCAGGGGACTGTAATGCCTGACCGAGTGGTGCCAATTGACCTATAGATTGGTCGGTTAAAATTGCCGAATTGTATTCGAAGTTGATTTCCATGGAAATTGACGGCGCAGCTGCTGCGGTGACCTCATTAACCTCTCCACCATCGGCACTTTTTGCCGCTGGTTGATTCAGTCGGATGCCACGGGTTTTAGGCCTGGGTTGCAGCATTTGAATAATCTCACTCTTATCCAAAATCTCACTACCAACATGCGTAGAATCTGCTGCCCATGCGGGCTGAGCCACCAGCACGCCAAAAGTCATCAGTGTCAAAAGTCTTATATTCATAGCACTTACCTCGCAATTTTCTGTAAATAGTACAGATTGTTAATGATCTGCAATAACTTAGAGAGACTGCTCAAAATTACTGCCCTATTAAAATCAATATTTTCTTCGCTGACGGTTAATGGATAACGTGACCAAATAATGTAATCAAATCGCAGTTAGTAAAACATGGGAATGTGTCAACGAAAATTCTTTCCCTACGACTAATATAGCCAGTGTAAAAAACTATTCACCTGGGGTATGTGATATCCATCACACTTTTAACGTGATCAATATCACAGTTGGCAAAAAGGACAACTACACTGTTACACAAAACTCCAGGCATTTGCTACTTCACTGACCCTGCTTCAATCTCTTACTGTACCCACAGTATTCACCAAAATATACCACTTTATAAGGGTTTAGCGAATATCAGCCAAACCTAATCTGCTTCAGATAGTCCACAAATCTGAAACCCGATTACTTTAACAATGCCCGGCATATTGCTGTTAAACAGATGGTTGTGCCAATAAGTAGCCTGATAAAGATCCGAGTCCTGATCGCACAATTCAGCTCGACATTTGAAGTTATACTCTTGATTTCCCTGAGAAAACTTTAACTCGCAGCGGCCAGCGTCAACGATCTTACGAGCCAGCGGACTATCCAGGCCGAAAAGCGCGGTTAAGCGTCTGTCAAATGATTCGGGATACTGATAATAATATTCACACAAGTACTTGAGTGCATTGTCGTATACCGCTCGAGGATCTTCGGTTTTTTGCAGCATAAAGCGAAATTCAGCGACAACTTCTCTCGCTTCAACTTTATTAATCATCGTACTGATGGTGCCGGCAAGTTCTCCATCCAGGGTAACATCGGCCTGAATGCCGGGAGGTGGCCGACCTTCCTGCTTGCGCACCGCATGCTGCCGGATTCTGCATTGCCAGCCGAAAAACTCATCGGCCAATTTCACGGAAGTTGATGCAGTCATAGGTCAACAAAAAAGCGCGGTATCAGAAACCGATACCGCGCCAAAACACCAATTGGATTGAAGTTAAAATTTTCGGTAGGCCTGCATCAAATCAACCATGGGGTGATTTTTCGACATCTGAAATTTCACCAACAGCTCCCGGGCAATCATATCTCGATCCTGCTGGTTGTCCGGCAGTTCTATATCTGTAGGCACCTGGACCCAGCCGTTGATATTACGATCGAACACCGCAGGTTTGGCTTCTTCGTAGCCCATATGAACATCTTCCAGCCAATTCAAATCCTGCCACCCCATGACATCCATATACTGCCTGAGAAAAGGGGTACACCGATCCATGTCCGGCACCAGGTTAACATCATAGCGATAGCCGATATGCTGGCCAATCTCCTGCTCCCGGTCAGTATCCAGACCATCTGACTCAATAAACTTATCAATATTTTCGCTCATAATAATACTCCTAGAAACGGGTCAAATCGGGACGGCCAACGGTATGCTGGGTACCAGCCAAAGGAACCTGGGCCAAGGCTGAAGCTTCCATGGTCAACGCGGCAAGATCTTCTGGTTCCAGGGAATGAATGTTGGTTTTTCCACAGGCACGGGCCAACATCTGAGCTTCAATGGTAAGGGTGTGTAGAAAGTTATAGACTCGCTCAGCTGCCTTGTCCGGATTTAAACGCTTGCGCAATTCAGGATCCTGGGTAGCAACTCCCACCGGACAACGACCGGTATGGCAGTGGTAACAATGTCCAGCTTCAACCCCCATCTCTTTTTCAAAATCAGCTTCTGGTATCGCCTTGTTGCAGTTCAGCGACATCAGCGCGCTATGACCAATCGCCACCGCGTCTGCACCCAAAGCCAGTGCCTTGGCAAGGTCACCACCGTTACGAATACCACCGGCATAAACCAGGGAAATTTCACCTGACTTACCAACGTCTTCAATAGCTCGACGAGCCTGACGAATTGCCGCTATTCCAGGGACCCCGGTTTCTTCGGTAGCGAGGTGCGGGCCAGCGCCGGTACCGCCTTCCATACCATCGATATAGATCGAGTCGGGGCCAGTTTTTGCTGCCATTCGCACGTCGTCATAAACCCTGGCTGCACCCAGTTTCAGTTGAATCGGAATCTCACCATTAGTGGCTTCGCGAATCTCATTGATTTTGAGGGCGAGGTCATCAGGACCTAACCAGTCTGGGTGCCTGGCGGGAGAACGCTGGTCGATACCTGCCGGTAACGAGCGCATTTCAGCAACCTGATCGGTTACCTTCTGCCCCATCAAGTGACCACCCAGTCCGACCTTACAACCCTGACCTATAAAAAACTCAACACAATCGGCCAAGCGCAGGTGGTTCGGATTGAACCCGTAACGCGACTGAATACATTGATACATCCACTTCTCGGAGTAACGCCGCTCGTCGGGAATCATTCCGCCTTCCCCTGAGCAGGTGGCGGTACCCGCCATGGTGGCACCACGGGCTAACGCGGTTTTGGCTTCATATGAAAGCGCGCCAAAACTCATGCCGGTTATATAGACAGGTATATCGAGTTCCAATGGACGCTTGGCCTTGGGACCGATCACAGTTTTGGTCAGGCATTTTTCACGATAACCCTCAATAACGAATCGGGTTAGGGTCCCAGGCATAAAAGTCAGATCATCCCAGGTAGGAATTTTCTTGAACAGGGAGAATCCGCGCATGCGGTAGCGTCCGAGTTCTGACTTAATATGAATATCATCAATAACCGTAGGCGGAAACATGAAGCTTTGGCCCAGGTTATTGGTATCTCTTTTTGGTTGTGACATTTATTTTTCCTCGGTTGCCGGGCTAAAGTACCAGTTTCTTTTCGGATGGTTCGAGATTGTCGTAGTTCCACAGTTGCTTACCCGCAACAAACTTCTTCATATTCTCGATTCCACAGGTTGGATTAACGTCATACAATCCCAGCTTATGGGTCAACCATTTGACGTCCAACTCTGTCAGCTCTCCCGGAACACAATCAACTCCAAGGTCTGCGACTGCACCACCCACATAAATGGTGCCGTCATACATCGAATCGCCAAGGTTCTTGCCAGCGTCACCGCAGATCACCATGCGACCGCGCTGCATCATAAATCCGGTAAAAGCGCCGGTTCTGCCGCCGACAATAATGGTGCCGCCTTTCTGATCAATTCCGGTTCTGGATCCGACGTCACCGCGACAGACAAGATCGCCGCCACGTATTGCTGCGCCAAATGTCGAACCACCGTTGCCATCAATCACAACTTTACCCGCCATCATATTCTCGGCGCAGGACCAGCCTACACGTCCGGTTATATGTACATTCGGACCATCGATCAAACCGCAACCAAAGTACCCCAGGCTGCCTTCAAAGGTCAGGTTTACCCGATTCAATATCCCTACACCAACCCCGTGTCGCGCCCGCGGGTTCTTGACTTTTATGCTACCGTGACCGGACTCCAGCAATGCGCGAAGTTTTAAGTTAATGTCTGTGGGCTCCATTTCTGCCGCATCAAACTCGGCGTGCTTGGCAAAATCGACCTCATGGGCCCAGGGATAGGTATAGTTCTCTTCTTCACTCGCATCGAAGAAACGTTGCTGTGTTCTGCCTGCCAATTGCTCGGCGTGCAGCCCCATATCATGGGATTTATGTTCTACGCTTGCCATACTCGCACCTCACCTTCATAGGGATCCCAGGTTTCAATTTCATTGGGAAAAATACTTCGGATAGCCACTTCTTCAGAAGCCAGACCAACAAATTCATCGCTCTCGTATAACACCATCGGCTTCGCTGCCATAACATCCTTGGCCATACCAAGGGCATCACTGGTGGCAACCAAATAGGTAAAAACACCGTCCAGTTCTTCAACCGATCGAGTCATTGCGCCTTCCAGGTCATCGCCAGCCTCCATTCGATCGGCGATGTAGACCGCGATTAATTCTGAGTCACAATTAGACATAAATCGATGGCCCCGTCGCTCCATTTCCCGACGAAACGACCAGTAATTGGTTAACTGACCATTGTGCACAACCGACACGTCGTTAAATGGATAGGCCCAATAGGGATGGGCAGACCGGATATCGACATCAGATTCGGTTGCCATGCGGGTATGACCTATCGCGTGGGTACCGTTAAAGCCGGTCAATGAATACTGATCTGAGACCACCGTGGCATCACCGAGGTCTTTAATCAATTCAAGCCCTCTGCCAATAGAAAGAATCTCAGCGCCTTCAATATCCTCGACAAAATCGGCCAGTTTGCGCATGTCACCGCCAAAACTGAAGGTATAACGAAACGAATATTCAGTGGCGTCAGCTTTGTCAATCACTTTGACTCCCAGTTTTTCCAAGCGCTGATCAACCTCATTTTTTCGATCGACGACTTCCTGGTGAATGTCAAATCCACGCTTCATATCCTCCTGCTCAGCGACTTTAAAACGCAGAACAAACTGATCCTCCGCAGGATTGCCGTATAAGGCGAAGCCAGTTGAGTCCGGTCCACGATGTTTTAGTGACTGCAGCATTGCGGTCATTTCTGACCCGACATCAGAGCTTTTACCCCGATGGATGAGCCCAGCGATTCCACACATTTATATTTCCTCAGTAAAATTAGTTTGCTAACCTCGGACAATCAGTAGAGATTTATCCGAGGCATTTTTGGTCTAACTAGAAGTCAAACCATGGCGTCCCTATGGCAGACAATCCAGGTATTGATCGAGGTCCCAATCAGTTACCGTGTGATTGAATTTTTCCCATTCATCATTTTTATAATGATGGTAGACCTTGTACATCTCATCCGGCATCGATGAACGAATGACATCGTCATTAGCCAATGCAGTCAGCGCATCACCCAGGGTCATGGGCAGTTTCTTGACCTGCTTGCCAGCTTCCATTGCCTGATAAATATTTCTTTCTTCGGCCTCACCGGGATCAAGATTTCTATCAATACCATCATCAAATGCCTTGAGTAACCCAGTACCCATTAAGTAAGGATTAACCATAGAGTCAACTGAACGATATTCGAAACGACCCGGCGCCGATACGCGTAATGCGCAAGTCCGATTCTGATAACCCCAATCGGCAAATATTGGTGCCCAAAAACCTGTATCCCAAAGTCGTCGATACGAGTTTACGGTGGATGATCCAATTGAGGTAAGAGCCTGTAGATGTTCAATAACACCGCCAATTGATTTCAATCCAACTGGTCCGGGCTTAACTGCATCGATCTTGGGGTCTGGCAGAAAGTGATTTTTACCGCCTACGCGATAGGCGAACACATCATCGGAACCGGGCAAACTCTTGTGACCCAGTTTATTCACCACGTCTTTGCCGCCAGTCCATAAGGACATATTATGGTGACAACCTGATGCTGATACCCCCATAAACGGTTTAGACATAAAGCAGGCAAACAGGTTTTGCTCACGTGCAACCTGGGCGCAGATTTGACGATAGGTTGTCAGTCGATCAGCATTGCGCAATACATCGTCAAACATCCAGTTGAGTTCAAGCTGACCCGGCGCGTCTTCATGGTCGCCCTGGATCATGTCGAAACCCATGTCTCTGGCATAATCCATGACCTTCATAAAGGCGGGGCGTAACTCTTCAAACTGGTCAATATGATAGCAATTCGGCTTGGTCACACCACCTGCGAGTTGCTTATTCTCATCCAGCTTAAGCCACATCATTTCTGGTTCAGTACCCAGCCGAAGATGCATTTTGTGCTTCTTCTCGAATTCATCGTGAATGCGGCGCAAGTTGCCGCGACAATCCGAGGTCAGAGCTGCGCCCGGATTAACTTTCTCTTCGCGGTTACGAAAACAGGTACAAAAAACGCGGGCAACACGCTTATCCCACGGTAGCTGAACAAATGTTTCGGGGTCTGGAATGCCGACCAGCTCAGAGGCCTCCGGACCATAACCAATGTAGTCGCCGTGGCGGTCCACAAACAGGTTCGCAGTGGATCCATAAACCAACTGGAATCCACGCTCTGCTATGCGCTCCCAGTGATCGGCCGGAATTCCTTTACCGACTATTCGGCCAGTAACCGAAACAAACTGGAAATAAACATAGGTGATCCCCAGTTTATTAATTTTGTCTTTTACCTGCTTGACCAGCGCCGCACGACCGGGTGCGTTTACCTGGCGTTCCAGGTCGGTCGAAGTTTGGGCGCGACGAGTGCTGCGCTTGGGTGTGGCTTTTTTACTTGCTTTCTTGGTGCTTGCCATTAGTAATCCTCCAAATAGATGTTTAATGGGTTATCAATAATTGATCAATTATTCAGGAAAAATCAGATATTTCCAGACGCAATTGGTGTTAATGATTCTATAAAGCGTGGTTACCTGATAACGTTATATATGGTACGAATATGGTATAAATTAACTAATAAAAATTCGACTCTTTCAAAAGCTTTTTGCGAATAGACATCCGCATTAAGCTATTTAATCACTAATTCTTCGACCATTGCAATACCTGTTGGGATAATATATGATCATTGCATAGACCAAATATGAACCACAGGTAACGTATAATGGACCAACCGCTTCAGGTCAGCACTGGTTCCGCTGGCGTTTTTAACAACATCCGCGATTCAATCGTCAATGGGCAGTATAGCTTTAACCAGCGATTGCCTTCGGAGCGAGATCTTGCCGACCAGTTTAAGGCGGCTCGCGGTACCATTCGTGCGGCTCTTGATCAACTCGAACAGGCTAAACTGGTCCGCAGGAAGTTCGGTAGTGGTACCTTTGTGGCCTACAAATCAGAATTTGATCACGAGGATATCGCCGAAGAAACCAGCCCCCTCGAGCTGATAGAAACCCGACTGGCAATCGAACCGTATATGGTTAAGCTAGTAGTCCTTCATGCGAACAATCGAGACTTGAATCGCCTCGAAGCCGTATTAGAAAGAGCCTGTCGAACCCCGAATAATCCGAACGAGTTTTCCAAAGCCGATGAAGCATTTCATCTGATGCTGGCAACCTGTTCACAAAACCCTTTGATAATATGGATATATCGGCGAATAAATGACATTCGCAGCCATAACCAATGGAGCGCCAGAAAAAACCATATTCTGACTGCGGAAAAGATTACAGCATATAATGCTGACCACCGTAAACTGCTGGAAGCAATTCGGCAAAGGGACCAAACCAAAGCCGCAGAAATAATTAATTCACATCTGTATCAGGCGAAAATGGACCTGGTCGGTCTTGAATAGTAGTAGTCGGTCTAGCCGGCGGTCTATACGTCTTCCATGTATTTCCATTCCAGATAACTGTTCTTTACCTCAACAATAATCCAATAACAGAAAACGTATACCACCAACAACCTGAATACCAGATTGAGCCCGGCGGGAGCGAAATCGAACCACGAGGCGTCGAACAATCCCGATAGCCCCATAGCGCAAGTCAAACCGCTTAGTATGGTTAAAAATATGAGTGATGCGGGTTTATTCATTTTAACTATTAATGTGCTAACTCGATCAGGTTTTGTAGTGGCAGTTAGCTAAACATCTTTCCCGAATAAAATAATACCAGGAACAATACCAGGATACCCAGATTAACCAAAATCTGGAATTTGTATTGGCTAAAAAACCCACGATTCGCAGTCGATTTTTTATTTTTCTTGATCACCGAAATACAGTCATACGCCAGATTGCGAAAAATGCTCTGCTGGGTAGGAACCGCGAGATGAGCCGCCAGCATCTCTATATAAATCGTCAGTTCTCCTGGTCCACGGTGACCCCGCGCAACCCATTTTGCAAATGCGCGCTCACAAACTTTCGAGTCGTACAACATATCTCCATAGAAGGAAGTAAAACAAAAATCGATTTCTTCTTTGATCCGAAGAACCACGGGAAACACTTTACTCTGTGCAGACTTCATCAACGCCCGATTATCAACGGGTCGTTTAGTTTTTTTACTTCTTTGTCTTCGTTGTTGGGCCAACCTGGTTACTCCGCTCAGTTTTTTTCCGTCCTTTCCGCCGCAAGACTCGGCAAATCTATTTTTCTAAGTCGAGCAATATCTATCGCAGTCTGGCCAAGGGAATCGGTCAAAACTAATTTCGCCCCTGCGTCCAACAGATATTTCACCACATCCATATTTCGATCCCACAGAGCATAAAATAACGCATTGCGACCATTATAATCAATTACATCAGGGTCCCCACCGTACAGCAGTAGCAACCTGGTAATGTCTGGGTAGTTACTTGCCGCACTGATCATCAGAGGTGTTTTCCCGGTGGCCGTTTTTACATTGGAAGGAGCCCCCTGCTCAAGTAACAAACGAACTACTGCAAAGTTACCGCTGACCGTCGCGCTGAAAAGCGGAGTGCGACCGTCGTCGCTTGCGCGTAATATTTCTGCCCCAAGATCAAGTAAATTCCTGACCATTTGTTCGTCTCCATTCCAGGCCGCCTTTAACAGCGCGGTTTCACCCTGGGTATTGCTGGCATTGACAGACTCACCCTGTTCAATCAGGTAGGACACAAGACTTACTGAACCTCTGTCAACCGCATCCTGCATTTTCCGACTTTGAATTCCGTAAAGTCCATCATTTAGTTTTTCTCGGGCTTTATATACCAGGTTATTGTTTGATGAGATCGTCATCCCGATAAGCGACTGTAAAAACTCTTCCTCCGGAGATGGCACGACTGGTTCGATTTTGTCGTCAGGTGACTCTTGCGTGTCTGCCTGAAATTCGCCGCTCCCATTGATATTGGATAGGTCATCATCGGCTAGATCTGCTGCGATGCCTGCCTCATTTATTCTCTGTCCAATGGTCATATCATTAACCATCGCGACGAGCTGGTCGGTATTGTTCAAGTCATTTTTTTGCCCACCATCAGATGACTGCTTTAGTGCAGGTTGAGGCTCCAGGGACTCGGCATTAGAGATTGGGATTGCTTCTTTGCTGGCCTCGGCTGTACTGGTTTGCACCTCAAGCTTTGAAATAGTAGGGATCGTGGCGGACTTATTGTTTTGAGACAGGTCGACTTTGACGCTTGGCAATGCATTGTTTGCAGGTTTTTTATTGGCAATTATTTCCGGGTTTTGCGCGTTGGAATACGCAGCACCAAATGCGACAAATTCCATATCACTGTCCTGACTCAATACATTAAATGCGACAGCCGCGAATGCAACAACCAGAAACGAAAGTGGTAACATCTTCCAGTTCACAACGGGAACGAATTCCATTTGTAATGACGAGTCGATCATTTAATCTCGACCACGTCATCGCGATAGGTTCTCGCATTAATCCATCGATCATTTATCCCCAGCAACAAAGCTAGTACCACGCTGCAGGAAAGTAGCCCCACCATAAGTAATATGCCATGTGAAAACCGCTGGTTCGCATAACAATACACCACAAAAACCAGGCACGACCAACTAGCTACGGATAGTGCGAAGGTACACTTAAACAGCAGCGATTCCACCAGACTTTCGAGAATTCTGCCTCCACCCTGCAAAGAAATCAGCAACCGTTTGGTAAAAAACCCCAGCCCCAAAGTAGACAGTACCAGGAAAAATAAAATGGTCATCTTGTCAGCAAATAAGACCGCATCTAGACCCATCACTTTTTTCTGCTGAATCATCAGTAACGAGATTCCGGTTAGCCAGGTCAGCCATAGGAATCGCTGAATCAGGGCAAACAAACGGGTAATTCGAAATTGGCTCCAACTCCCAAAAACCGGAAAAAAAAGCCGAAAGATTTGCAAATACAACATAAAAAGGCAGCCAACAATGCCAGCCAGCCCGATCAAATGACCGGTCTGGGTGACAAAATTGATTATTGAAGCTGAATTCACCTTCCTGATTTTCGCAATAGTTACCGCAATTTATCGTTAGCCCCTGAAATTTAATCGGCTCTAACAATTATTTAGTTAATCCCCCAAGAAACGACCTACCCCCGACAGTCGGCTGGATTTCCCAGGAATCGGAACATTTTACATCGGATTACATCCAATTTCCCTGGTACAGTGGGATAAAATACCCGATTTTGACCATCTTCCCATGCCCACCAGCGCCCAACCAACTTCCAAGCAGGCATTTCAGGATAAAATCTATAGCGATCTGGAACAAAAACTGCGTCAAACTCCCTGGAATAGTGGCGTTTCTGAAGCTCATGGCCTGTTATGCGGCCTCGCCTGTCGCGGAATTACCGGGGACACCATACGAACCAGAGCTTTTTTGTTCCAATTAACCGATCCCACCCACGTAGATTTAATCGAGGGCGTATTCAGTCTCGCCAGTCGTGATCTGGAAGACGAACAGTTTGGCTTTACCCTGATGCTGCCGGGTGCAGATACGAGTCTTGCTGAACGCGCCGAATCGGTTTCCAGCTGGTGTCAGGGGTTTCTCCAGGGAATCTACAGTGATGATACTGCAGAAAAATTTCACGGATCGGAAACCATCACGGAAGCTCTGGATGACATCATGCAAATCGGACATCTGGAACTCGCGCCAACCCAACAGGGTCAGAGCGAACAGGATCTGGTAGAAATTGAAGAATTTCTGAGGGTCGCGGTGCAATTAATTTACGATGAGATGAATCCAACTCGAATCTCCCCCAATACACTTAATCAATAGACTATGGACTTAGCGATTCACCAAAGAAGAAGACAGGATTTAATGCATCAGATGGGAAATGGTATCGCCATTCTTCCCACCGCTCCCCATCAATCTCGTAATGGTGATGTTTTATATCAGTTTCGGCCAGATAGTGACTTTTATTATCTTACCCACTTTCCCGAACCCGAATCTGCGCTGGTACTGGCTCCGGGCAGACCCGAAGGTGAATTTATTTTATTCTGTCGGGAAAAGAACCAACACAAGGAAATCTGGGACGGCAGACGCCAGGGTATCAAGGGTACAATCGAAAATTACGGCGTAGACCAGGCCTTCCCTATAGATCAACTGGAGTCCACTCTGACTTCCTTAATGGAAAACCGCGACAAAGTGTTTACCATTGTTGGTCGCTATCCGGATTTTGACAGCGAGATCATCCATGCGGTCAGCGACATCCGCAACAAACAGCGCACCGGCGTGCATGCTCCCAGCGAGATAGTTGATCTGGGCCATTTATTACATGAGATGCGGCTAATCAAAAGAAAAGACGAACAGCGGCTAATGCGTCAGGCCGCCAATATTTCTGCAGCCGCACATATTCGCGCGATGTCAACCACAAGCCCCGGTAAGTTTGAATATCAGATCCAGGCCGAACTTGAATGCGAATTTCGATTAGGTGGCAGTGAGTGGCCAGCATACCCATCCATCGTAGCCGGTGGTGAAAACGGATGCATCCTGCACTACACAGAAAATAATTGTGAATTGAAGGATGGCGATCTGCTGCTGATTGATGCTGGCGCGGAATACGACTGTTTCGCCGCAGATATTACCCGGACTTTTCCGATCAATGGGCGTTTTAGCGGTCCGCAAAAAGCGGTGTATGAAATCGTGCTGGCGTCCCAGAAAGCGGCCCTGGCAGCAGTAGCACCAGACCGTACTTTGATCGAGTACCACGACGCCGCGGTGGAAGTACTGACTGATGGAATGCTCGATCTGGGCCTGTTGTCTGGCGAACGCAATGAATTGATTGAAACCAATGCATATAGTCGATTTTATATGCATCGCACCGGTCATTGGCTCGGCATGGACGTCCATGACGTCGGTGATTACAAAATTGAAGATCAATGGCGGCTGCTCGAACCAGGCATGGTATTAACGGTTGAACCGGGAATGTACATATCACCGGCGCAGGACGTTGATCCCAAATGGCATAACATTGGCATACGAATCGAAGATGATGTGCTGGTTACCCGAAACGGTAACGATAATCTAACCAGCAAAGCCCCCAAGGAAATTGACGACATCGAGCACCTAATGAATGATTGACCAATTCGATATTGTAATCATTGGTGGTGGTCTGGTTGGCGCCAGCCTGGCTGCCGCACTGGCAGATACAACCCTGGATATCGCGGTGGTGGAATCCCACCCTTTTGATTCATCTCTTCAGCCCAGTTACGATGAACGAACCGTAGCCCTCACCTATAGCGCGCGGCAAATTTATTCCGGCATCGGAATATGGTCAGATATTGCCGCTGCTGGCGCAGAACCGATCAAAGATATCCATGTCTCTAATCAGGGGCACTTCGGCATGACCCGGCTATCCCATACCGATGTGGAAACCGAGGCATTAGGTTACGTCGTACCAACTCGAACAATTGGCAAAATACTGCATCAGCATATCGAACAAGCAACAAATATCACGTTGATCAGTCCGGCAAATGCTGAGGAATTGAGTGCGGACAAATCGAAAGCAGTATTGACGGTAAAACAGGCGGATCAACAGTACAAAATTTCGAGTAGCCTGCTGGTAATAGCAGATGGAGGGCGGTCCAGGATATCCCAGAAGTTTATCGGCAACCAGTCGAAATACCAACAACAGGCATTGCTCGCCATCGTTACCAGCGACAATCCCCATGGCGGGCGGGCCTACGAACGCTTTACCCCCGAAGGCCCATTGGCTTTACTACCCCATAGCGATCAGCGCTACGCGGTTGTCTGGACCTGTAAACCTGATCTTCTTGAACAGCGAACAGACTATAGTGATGATGAATTTATCAGCGCATTGCAGGTGGCTTTTGGTGATCGCGCGGGAAATTTCAGTCAACCCAGTCCGCGCAAATCTTATCCACTAAGCCGAAGTCAAATTCAAAATCCGATTTCAAATCGCGCGGTGGTTATCGGAAATGCAGCTCACATAGTACATCCGGTCGCCGGGCAGGGATTTAACCTGGGGCTAAGGGATGTAGCCAGCCTGGCTGAATTGATTTATCATGACGCGCTGGAATGTGCTGATATCGGCAGCCAGGAATTGCTTCAGCGCTATATTGATGATCGCCGACGAGATACGTTCATGGTGCGGCAGTTTACCCATGGACTGATTGAACTGTTTTCCAGTGAACAAGCTACAACAGGATTTCTGCGTAATCTCGCGCTGGGCAGCTTTGAGCTTTTGCCCCGGGCAAGAAAGCAAGTTCTTACCCGAACCATGGGTTTACATGGTCAACAGACAACCTTAGGACTTGGTCTGCCATTGAATACTCTGGGACAGCTTTGATGGAAAAATCCGATGTGACAATTGTTGGCGGCGGATTGATCGGTCTTGCCACTGCCTGCTTGCTGGCGCGTCAGGGCTTACATATAACGTTGGTTGACGGTGGTCCGACACCAGTCTGGCAAAGTGCAAAAATCAGCCCGCGGGTCAGCGCGATTAATCTGGCCACACAAAAACTACTTAAGTCTATCGGTGTATGGGATGCCATTGTCGACAAGCGGGTTTCACCTTATCGATTTATGCGAGTATGGGACAGTCATAGTGATGCTCGCATCAATTTCGATGCCAGAGAGTTCTCCCAGGGACAATTGGGCTATATTGTTGAAAACGATGCGATTGCCGCTTCCATGTTAGCGCGACTCTCACAAAATTATAATGTCGATCTCGAGTTTTCCCGCGAAGTCGTGCAGCTTGAAACCGATAACAGGGCAATCAAACTTGGCTTCACCAAATCCGATCGTTGGATCGAAAGCCAATTGGTTATTGCCGCGGATGGCAGTCGGTCACCCATTCGTCAACTGTCCGGAATCGAGTTGGAGCAGGAACCATTTAATCAGATTGCATTGGTCGCCACCCTCGAATCAGAAAAACACCACCAGCATACCGCCTGGCAATGTTTCACCGCGTCAGGGCCGATTGCCATTTTGCCACTTCAGGGAAACTTATGTTCTCTAGTATGGTCCTGCGATAGGCAGCGCGCGAATGCTTTGAAAGAAATGGATAATGCAGCGCTTTCAGCGGAACTCACCTCAGTGTTCGGCATGCACCTCGGTGAGATTCAATTGCTCAACGACCCACTGAGTTTCCCGTTACACAATCAACATGCAACCCGCTATATCAGTCAACGCGTTGCGCTGGTCGGTGACGCGGCGCATACCACTCACCCGCTGGCGGGCCTGGGTGCCAACATCGGCATGCTAGACGCCGCATCGCTTGCCGAGACCATTGAGGACGCTAGAAATAATGGTAAACCCATTGGAAATCAAAGCACGCTAAGACGCTACGAACGCTGGCGCAAGGGTGAAAATAAATTGGTGCTAAGCGCAATGAAGACATTTAAACTAACCTTTGGCAGCACCAGTGATCCAATTAGACATATCCGCCAAAGCGGATTTCTGGTAGCGGATAAGGTCGCGCCCATCAAGCGGCAATTAGCCGATTTTGCCCTGGGTTTGTCGGGAGATTTACCGGCAGTATGTCGATGACCCGCTGAATTCAGTCGCTAGTTCCTAAGGTATAATCCTGGGTTTTCCCAGGCAATAATTGGTGGCAAACAGTAGAGATCTCAAGGAGGCGGGGCTTAAATCGACGTTACCTCGACTTAGGATTCTATCCATACTTGAGTCAAGTCAGGTTCGGCATCTGTCGGCTGAAGATGTTTACAAAGTTTTGCTGACCGATGATGAATCATTTGGCCTTGCCACAGTTTATCGTGTGCTTACCCAATTCGAAGACGCGGGCCTGGTCATTCGACATAATTTCGAAGGTGAGCCTGCTTTATTTGAATTGAATAATGAAGATCATCACGACCATATGGTTTGCGTCGAGTGTGGCAGTGTCACTGAATTTGTCGAATTGAAAATCGAGGAGTTACAGGAAAAAGTCGCGTCCAAGCACGATTTCACCATACAGGATCATGCGCTGACGCTTTATGGTGTGTGCAAACGCTGCGGTTAATCCCATCAGCCTGATATCCATACAGTTCTGAATGATTCCCGATGTCATTTGATTTAAAATAGTCTGCACTTTATGGAATCGATGTAAATCAGTATTTTCGCTCGAAATCGGGCGAAGTGAGATTTTTAGCAGTGCCCATAAAGAAATTTTTTTAATTAACATTTAGGAGATTATTCGTGCCCACCTTGATTACCGGTTCCTTTGCCTACGACACCATTATGGTGTTCCAAGACCAGTTCAAAAACCATATTTTGCCAGACCAGGTACATATCCTGAACGTCTGTTTCTTCGTTCCGGAAATGCGTAAGGAATTTGGCGGTTGCTCGGGAAATATATCCTATAACCTTAAATTGCTTGGTGGCGATCCACTGCCAATGGGAACGGTTGGGGAAGATTTTGAACCCTATAAAAAGTGGTTAACCAGCCTTGACATGGATATTAGTCACGTCACGGAAATTGAAAACACTTTTACAGCCCAGGCATTCCTCACTACCGATACCGATAACAATCAAATTATTGCATTCCACCCAGGCGCCATGACATTTGCCCACAAGAACAAGGTGGGAGATGGCAAGAACGTTACCCTGGGTATCGTCGCGCCGGACGGTCGCGATGCCATGATTGAACATTCCGCACAATTTGCGGAAGCCGGAATTCCATTCATCTTCGATCCGGGTCAGGGACTTCCAATGTTCGACGGAGAAGAACTGATGGCTTTTGTTGAACAGGCAAACTATGTTTGCGTAAATGACTATGAATCCCAGATGTTGCTAGAGAAAACCGGGCGATCGCTGAAAGATATCGCAGCTGAAGTCGACGCATTGATTATCACCAGGGGTGGCGCCGGTGCAGAAATTATTACCGACGGTAATAACTTGACTATTCCCACGGTGAAAGTCAGCGAAATCAGCGACCCAACCGGTTGTGGTGACGCGTTCAGATCGGGCCTTTTATATGGTATTGACCACGAACTCGATTGGCAGACCAGTGGTCAACTGGCGTCTTTGATGGGGGGCATTAAAATCGAATCTCATGGCACCCAGAATCACAATCCAAACCGAGCACAAATCAGCCAGCGCTACCAGGAAAATTTTGGTCAGCATTTAGACCTGTAAACACTCGAGGCTGGCTTTTTCAACAGTTTCGGACGGCGGCAGATCTCTGTCGCTGTCTATATTTGTTTTAGACCGCCAGGAACCGTCTTTTTCAGTAGACGGCCGCTGCTGTCTACGCGTTGCTGGGAATCCAATTTTATTGCCGCTTCACGCTGAAGTTGAATCTCCAGTTCTATCTGTTGCTGAATCATGGCCTCCTCTTGTTCCAATTGCTGTAAGGCAGCCTCTTCTTCCTCCAGTTGCTCCTGGTCCTGTTCAATATCCTCCTGGGGAACGCCGTCTAATTGCTGATCATTAACTGGTAGTAGTTTACTTATATCAATGTCTGAAGGGTTCACCTCAGCGAGGGCCTCGAACTCTTCCAGGTTGATATTTAATGCCGAAACCGTTTGCGCATTTTTTTCTACTTGATTACTAAACTTCAACTCTGCCCGTTCGATCAGCAGTTTTTCCAATTTACCCCGGTGCTCAATTAAAATATGGTCGGGAAATACGTCATGCAAGATCGCACCGGTTTCGCCAATTTCAGTGCCCACCAAAACTAGCGTTGTTTGTCCTCGCTGTATTTCGACCATGGCCCTCCGATGGTTGGGGTTGGACGCTGTAATAACACCGGTCAGGCTTAGATTTAATTTTGTCTCCGGGGCTTCGACAATTTTGGGCTGTTCTACGACTTTTTGTTTGACCACAGGCACGATACCAAATATGTGTGACTTGATAATTTCTGTGAGTTCGACCCGTCCCGCCTGAGTCGACTTTTCGATCGAGCCAAAATGGAAATGTTGCCCGTCACGAGGCCCTATGTGCCGTTTGTATACGTCGTATCCGACCGCGGCCAAGGCCGCCATGGCGGCCAACAGCAGCACCCAGCTAAGAGCTGAAAACATTGCTACTGAGGGAAAGTCACGATTCATTTGCTACCAACGAACTGTCATTTGCTTAAGTCAACTGATTTTAGCGCATTTGGCACCAGGTTAGCGTCAAAGCATCAACGCGAGCATGGTAGAGATCATTGACAAAAACAGATGAATTTGAGACAAAGGTTTGGCTCGGCGGAATGCCGAAGCATTTTTACCCCACTAACTTCGTTACAGGAGAACAGTCACTATGCGCAATATTCATCGTTTAATAGCCACATCCATCATCACTCCGTTTCTGCTGCTGGGTAGCCCCATCCATGCTGCTGTGGAATCGACAGACCCTATAAAATTGACCATTCACGACTGGACCGGACAATACCTGACAACCACCATTATGGGGGAAGTATTAAAACGGGCTGGATATAATATCGAATACGTGCAGGCCGATTACATCGCCCAATTTGCCGGACTCGAATCGGGTGATCTACATATCGCCATGGAAATGTGGGAAACCACCGGCAAGCAGGCCATGGACCAGTCCCTTGACACCGGAAAAACTCTGGATCTGGGCGAAACCGGAATGGACGCCAAGGAAGAGTGGTGGTATCCCGCTTATATGAAAGACCTGTGTCCGGGTTTGCCCGATTGGAAGGCGCTGAATAATTGCGCCGAAGCGTTTGCTACGGCGGAAACTTCACCCAAGGGTCGTTATCTTGGCGGACCGGTTACCTGGGCTGGCTTTGATGATGAAAGGGTCGAGGCACTTGGACTGGATTTTGAAGTAGTACATGCGGGAACCGACGCCGCCCTGTTTTCAGAACTGGAGTCCGCGATCCAACGAAAGGCACCGATTATGCTTTGGATTTACGCCCCCCACTGGGCGGTTGCAAAATATGAGGGGGAATGGGTTGAATTTCCGGAATATACCGATGCCTGCTACGAAGATCCTTCCTGGGGAATGAACCCGGACATGGCATACGATTGCGGCAAACCATTTGGCTGGATCAAGAAAGTCGGGTGGAAAGAGGGCGAAGCAAAATGGCCCGGCGCATATAAAGCAGTACGTAATTTTCATATCGAAAACGATGCCATGAGTCAGATGATCGTAGAAGTAGATCTGAATGGAAAAACAGTTGATGACGCGGTTGCCCAGTGGATGTCTGATAACGAATCAACCTGGAAGTCCTGGATCGAGTAGTTTAATCGCTAACCGGTAGCGAATTTGGTGTTAATCACTAGTGTAGTGCTTCAGGTTTTTCATCCTTAAAATTATCTTATTAGATGCGGTGCGAGAAGCAGACTTTTCAACAAAATCCAATCCACCAATCAAACTAAGCTGTCGTCAAGTATGGAAGGTTTTCGGTAAAAACCTCGACAATTTGGTTCAGGCGGACGGGTCTATTAATTTACCCTCTGTTAAATCAGGAGATTACATCAAGGCGGTTTGCGACGCGACATTTGATGTCCATGAAAACGAAATTTTCGTCATCATGGGGTTATCAGGATCCGGCAAATCAACTCTGCTCCGATGTATGACCAGGCTGATCGAGCCCACAACGGGTACGATAATTTTCGAAAATCAGGATCTGATGCAAGCCAGTGAGGGCGAACTGATTCAACTACGGCGGCATAAGATGGGGATGGTTTTTCAACATTTCGCGCTGCTGCCTAGTCGAACCGTGCTGGGTAATGTTGAATTGCCCCTGGAGGTGCATGGAGTCGCCAAACAGAAACGTCAACAAAGAGCTTTGGAAGTGATTTCCCTGGTAGGACTCGATGGCCGCGAGCAATACTATCCCAGTGAATTATCAGGCGGCCAGCAACAGCGGGTTGGGATCGCCAGATCCCTGGTAGCGGAGCCGGACATCTGGTTTCTGGACGAACCGTTTTCAGCACTCGATCCGCTGATACGACGGGAGATGCAGGATGAGTTTATGCGCTTGCAGAGTGTACTCAGTAAAACTATTGTATTTATTACCCATGATTTTGATGAAGCCATTCGATTAGCAGATCGCATCGCAATCATGCAGGATGGGGAAATTATCCAAATCGGCACACCCGAGCAGTTGGTACTAAACCCGGCCACACCCTATGTCGAAGAGTTTACCCGGGGAATTCCCCGGGCCAAAGTTCTTAGCGCAGCTGCTCTGATGCAACAGGTTGAATCTGACGTGCACGCCGGTGTGGTAGCAGCTGACGCCACCATCGAATACTTGTTGGGAAAATTGTTAAATGCTGATCGTGATGATGTGTTCGCAGTGCAAAATCATCAGGGTAAAATCGTCGGCGAATTACCACGCCAGGTCGTCGTAAATTTACTTTCCGCAACTGAATCGACCTTATAGTCTGAAAATGCTGGCGCGCCCTATGTCGCATTCCCCGCGGGCCGATCACTGGAAATTGATCTGGACGCTGGTCATCGGCGCAACGATAGTCACGACAATTTTCAGCGAATGGATTCCCTGGGCATTCAAGTATCCGAGAGCCTGGCAGATTCCTCTGGCAGGTTGGATCAGCACATTTATGAAATGGTTGATCAATAGTTTCGATCTCGGTTTGTTTACCTTTAAAGACTTTACCCGGGGAATATCCTGGATTCTCGAGCAGCCCTATTTGGTGGTGAAAAGTCTGCTTTCCACCGGTTTTCTCAGGGGCGTGGGCAGCTATGCTGAACAAATTTTTCCACCCCTGCCCTGGCTTGCATTGATTGCCGGCCTGATGCTATTCAGCCACTACACCCGGGACTTGAAGCTTGCACTATTGGTCGGTACCTGTTTTCTCTACCTGGTACTTTTTGGTCAATGGGACAGCGCTATGGTCACCCTGAGTTCTATTGCTATCGCGGTTCCAATAGGAGTGATTGGCGGTTTATTGCTGGGCATTATCGGATTTCGATCGCCTCGCTTTCAACGGGTTTTGATCCCGGTACTTGATTTGATGCAAACCGTCCCGGTGTTTGCCTATCTGGTTCCAATTCTGCTGCTGTTTGGTTTCGGACCGGTATCCGCAATGATTGCAACCATCGTCTATGCCATGCCCCCGATGGTCAGGGTAACACTATTGGCTCTGGGTCAAGTTAAACCTGAAGTGGTCGAAGCGGGAACCATGGCAGGATGCTCTTCCCGACAGCTGTTGCGCAAGGTTCTACTGCCATCGGCAAAAAACTCCTTGATGGTAGGAGTCAACCAGGTCGTGATGTTGTCGCTGAATATGGTCATTATTGCCTCGATGATTGGCGCCGGGGGTCTCGGGCACGATGTGCTGAGCGCGCTTAAACGCCTGCGTATTGGCGAAGGAATCGAGGCTGGAGTGGCAATCACTCTGCTTGCGATCGCTCTCGACCGAATGAGTCAAGCCTATGCTGATCGCCCTCCCCCGCATCATGTTCAGTCTAACCACCCTATTTATCGCCGTTACCCCCGCAGCCTAATTTTCATCATTATCGCTACAGGCACCTGGGTTGCCGGCATTTACCTTCCGGCTTTACAGCACTTTCCCGAAAACTGGCAGATCACCACTGGGACGTTCTGGAATGATGTAGTTCGTTATATCAATGTTAACTTTTTTGAAGTTCTTGAAAGCATCAAGAATTTTTTATTGTTAAATATCATGATACCGTTCAAGCGATTTTTACTCGCTCTACCCTGGCCAGTAGTAGTGGCAGCAGCTGCCCTCGGAGGCTGGCAATTGTCGGGTTGGCGACTTGGGTTACTAACCGGTTGCCTGGCACTTTTTATCGCCGTTGTAGGTCTTTGGCCGAAAGCTATGGTAACCATCTACCTGTGTGGCCTATCGGTAGTTATCGCCAGCTTGATTGGTATCCCAATCGGGATTCTGGCCGCCCGTAACGATCGCATGCATGGGATAGTTAGTGGCATTATCGATACACTTCAGACCCTGCCCAGCTTTGTTTATCTGATGCCGGTAGTAATGCTGTTTCGGGTGGGCGACTTCGCCGCAATGCTTGCCGTTGTCGCCTATGCCGTAACGCCGATAATCCGATATACCGACCACGGCATTCGCCAGGTTGCGCCAGAGCTAATTGAAGCCGCAACCCAAATTGGATTTACCCCTAACCAGAAATTGACCAAGGTTCAGATCCCATTAGCCTTACCCCACATTCTGCTCGGGGTTAATCAAACCATTATGATGGCGCTGTCGATGCTGGTTATCACCGCCCTGGTTGGGACCCGGGAACTTGGACAGGAAGTTTATATCGCCTTGACCAAAGCGGATACCGGAAGAGGTATTATTGCCGGGGTCTGCGTTGCATTTATTGCAATAATTTCCGATCGCATGATCGGAGCCTGGGTCGAAAAAAGAAAACAACATTTAGGATTAAGTAATTAACCGATGAACGGGTCTAAAGAATTGCCTCGAGAAGCCAAGGTGGTCATTATCGGTGGCGGAATAATCGGTTGCTCCACCGCATACCATCTGGCAAAAATGGGTTATAGCGAGGTCATCGTATTAGAGCAAGGGCAACTGACGTCGGGATCGACCTTCCACGCCGCCGGATTAGTTGGCCAACTGCGGACCAATGCCAACATCACCCAGCTATTGGGATATTCGGTAGAACTGTATAACAGCCTGGAACGGGAGACCGGTCTTGCAACCGGTTGGAAAATGAATGGTGGACTTCGTCTTGCGTGTAATCCAGAACGTTGGACCGAAGTAAAACGGCAAGCGACCACGGCCCATTCGTTTGGTCTTGATATGCATTTATTGACACCACAGGAAGCCCTCGATTTATGGCCAGTGATGGATATATCGGATCTGATTGGTGCCGCTTTTCTACCCACCGACGGACAAGCCAATCCCTCAGATATCACCCAATCACTGGCCAGCGGCGCGCGTAAGTCCGGGGTGGGATTTTATGAAGGGGTAGAGGTAACCGGATTCACCAATACTAATACCAATACCAGCAGCAGCAATAATAATTTACATATTGTAGAAACCACAAAGGGACCAATCAAATGCGAACACATTGCAATTTGTGCCGGTCAATGGTCGCGTCAGGTTGGACTGCTTGCCGGAATAAATGTACCGTTGGTTTCGGTACAGCACCAGTATCTGATTACAGAAAAAATTGATCAGATTCCCCAGGGATTACCCACTCTGCGAGACCCAGATCGACTAACCTATTTTAAGGAAGAGATTGGTGGTCTGGTCATGGGCGGGTACGAACCCAATCCGCTCCCCTGGGCGGAGACAGGAATTCCAGATGGATTTAGTTTCAGTTTACTGGAAAATAATTGGGATCACTTTGAACCCTTGATGGAACAAGCCATTGCCCGGGTGCCGGCACTGGAACATGCTGGCGTCAAGGAAATGATCAATGGACCGGAGAGTTTTACCCCTGATGGCAACTTTATTCTCGGCGAAGCGCCGGAAAAGAAAAATATTTTCGTCGGTGCAGGATTCAATGCTTTTGGCATTGCGTCAGGCGGCGGCGCTGGCATGGCGTTAGCTGAATGGATTGCGAAGGGAGAACCGCCCTTTGATTTATGGCCTGTTGACATTCGCCGCTTTGGTTCACCCCATACTGACGTCGACTGGGTTCGAAAGCGTACTCTTGAAGCCTATTCCAAGCATTACACCATGGCCTGGCCATTCGAAGAAAATCGATCCTGTCGACCCTGTAAAAAGTCGCCCCTGTATAACTTGTTGCTACACCAAGGCGCTTGTTTTGGTGAAAAGCTAGGCTGGGAACGACCTAACTGGTTTGCCAGAAAAGGACAAGCCGCGGAGGATCAGTACGGATTTGGCAGACAAAACTGGTTTGACGCCGTTGGTGACGAACATCGAGCCGTACGCGAACGGGTAGGATTATTTGATCAAAGTTCGTTTGCAAAATTCCGGGTGTATGGAAGAGATGTGGTTAAAGCGTTGTCTGGGCTTTGCGCAAACAGGATCGATAAACCCATTGGCTCAGTAATCTACAGCCAGATGCTAAACCACAATGGCGGCATTGAAGCCGACCTCACCCTGAGCAGGATTAGCGAGCATGAATATTACCTGGTCACTGGAACTGGTTTCGTTACCCATGATTTTGCCTGGATCGAGAACCATTTACCCGAAAACTGTGATGTCGCCATCGAAGACATTACTTCATCCTGGGCAGTATTATCGTTGATGGGCCCAAGAGCCAGGGATGTTATGCAACCAGTAGTGGATGAAGATATTTCCAACCAGAACTTTCCATTTGGTCAGATGCGTCAACTTCACATTGCAGGCGCCCCGGTTCGAGCCCTGCGAGTGAGTTATGTTGGTGAGCTTGGGTGGGAACTCCACGTTCCAGTTGAGCACGCTATCACGGTCTATCAGGCGCTTATGGCTCAGGGTAAACAGTTTGATATTTTCAATACCGGTTACCGCGCTATCGAATCACTGCGACTTGAAAAAGGTTATCGTGCCTGGGGCGCGGACATTGGTCCGGACCATAGTCCATTGGAAGCCGGACTCGGGTGGGCAGTGGATCTCCACAGCGGTCGAGACTTTATTGGCCGAGACGCGATTAAATTACAACTGCAGAAACCACTTACCAAATCATTGGCCTGCTTCACCCTGGAAAACATAGATATCGTTTTACTTGGAAGAGAAACCATTTATCGGGACGATAAAAGGGTCGGATGGTTGTCGAGTGCAGGCTGGGGATATACAGTCAACCGCAATATAGGTTTCGGTTATATCCGGTGCGAAACTGGTGTGGATCAAGCATTTCTTACCAGTGGAACCTATGAACTCGAAGTCGCCACCGAACGATGTAAATGTGAGCTGCAGTTGAAACCATTATATGACCCTTCTATGCAGAAAATGAAATCCTAGTCGCCGATTCTGCAAGGAATAGATCAAGAATATGTCACAACTCTCCAATCCCCTGGCAAAAATATTTTTTGTGGAAATGATGGGTGTTCCAGGTAGCTACGATGCCTCCGTTTACGACCAATTTGAAGATAGGGACAACGAAGGGGCCTGGTTTAAAAAGCGTTACCAACACGTAGACGGCGTGACAATAGAAACCAGGAACGTTTGCATTGGCGAACCGCTACCCGATCCCGTAGAAGCCGATGGACTGGTACTGGCCGGCAGTTACAACTCGGTGCACGATTGCACCCCATGGCAACAGCAGGTTCTGGCATGGTTTCCTGATATACGAAACCACCGAATACCACTGCTGGGAATATGCGGGTCACACCAATTGCTGGCGCATTATTTTGGTGCAGAAGTAGTGCAGTTTACCGACGGGCCTTACGCGGGCACCTTCGAAACAGCGTTAACTCACGATGGATTAAGTTCGCCCATCATGCGGGGGATTTCCCATCTCGATTGTTTTCACTATGCCAATGGGGAACACGTCACAAACGTACCAACAAACAGCAAGTTGCTCGCTTCCAGCGGTAAAGTGCCAGTGGCTGCATTGAACTTTGGCGAAGATTGGTATTCAACCCAGTTTCATCCCGAAGCCAGTGCTGAAACCCTGGGAACAATCTGGCAATATTCGGCACCAGATTTTTGCGACAACTATCACAACAACGATGCAGGAGATCAATTGGTAGAAAACTTCTTCAAAATTGTCTGCAGTCTAATTTAGGACTCGATACCAATTAAACCTAATATTTGTTGGCTGATAGTCGACAATATTGGACTCGAAAGCGCTGTTAGAGCGTTGGTAATGATTCCAATTGCCCATACTCCTGCAGAGGAAGAACTATCGAATCTTGGCTCGCTTATTCGCTTCAATTCCGTCGCGGTTATTTCGTAACATTCGCGCTTCTCGGACGCAGTGGTCAAATCAGCGATCGCTAATTTCAGATCACCAACTTGTGTATACATCTCTTCGTATTGACGCAGATTGATAAATCTTGGATCCCGGCCCAGCGAGCTAGCAAAACCCTCGTATTCTTTTGCGGAATCAGTACAAGCATCGATGCGAAGATCCAAAATACAGTGAGTTGAACTACGTATCTGATCCATTCGACAATATTAGAAGGTGGCGAAAAAAATTCGATACTGATACCGATAATGTAAATCACCAGCGGAACCAAACCCAGGAATTGCGGTACTTGCATTGGTCTCTTCCAAGTCACCAGGTACTCAAGCTGTGACCATCGAATTCAATCAAAGAGCGCCCGGACTCCCAATCAGCAACCAGACAAATTCGACGACCAGGTATGAATTTGCGGGTATTACGATCAGTACTGCTAATAGCACCAGGTACAACGTTCCTGTAAGAATCCACAGAAAAAAACCAAGAAATAACACGGAAACTCCTTCAATAAGAATTGTGAAAGCATGAAACTGCCAACTCTTATATTTACTATCCCGTCCCATTATTGTGCTGAGTTGCGTATTCTGGTGATCGTGAACAGTGATTCTGGATGATCATGAACACCCATTCTGGCGGATGGTGAACACCGGCTAACCAACGTATTGTTCGAAGTTGTTTTTTACCTTAAGTGTTCACGATCAGTCAACCTCAAGGGTCGTTTTGCGCATCGATTCACCTTTTAATTTAATCCGATGGGCGTTATGCATGAGGCGGTCGAGAATGGCATCGGCCAGGGTGTTATCGCCGATTGCGGCATACCACTGATCAGTGGGCAACTGACTAATCATCACGGTGGACGCATGCCCATGTCGATCATCCATGATCTCCATCAAGTCATTACGTTGGGCCGCATTGAGTGCTTCCAGCCCCCAATCATCCACGATGAGTAAATCGAGTTTGGCCGTCGCCAGGAGCACCTTGCTATAAGAGCCATCTGCCTTAGCTTGACTGAGCATCAGCAGTAACCGGGAGAGTCGGTAATATTTCACTCGATAATCCTTCAGGCAAGCGGTATGTCCGATAGCACAAGCCAAATACGTTTTACCACTTCCACAAGGTCCGGTAATCAGTATATTCTGATGCTTGCTGAGCCATTCGCATTGTAGTAATGATGCCATCAGCGACTGCTTCAAGCCTCTCGGGTGCTGGTAATCAATGTCTTTGGCATGAGCAGTCAACTTGAACTGGGCTGCTTTTAACAGTCTTTTCTGACGACGCTGATCACGATCAGATTGTTCACAATCGGTGAGCAATTGTAGTCGTTGCTCGAAGGATAATGCTTCATAAGTTCCTGGCTGTTCGGTTTGCTGGACGAGCGCGTTGGCCATACCGGCCAGTTTCAGATTTCTAAGTTGTGTGAGTGTTTGCTGTAACATAATGAGGTTCTCTTGGGTTGGGTAAAGGGTCAATGGAAGCTATGGGGTCCACGGATGTTTTCATGGCTTTGAGGAAGCCGTGTTTCCTGTTGAGGCGGATCACTGATCAACTGATCCTGGTGACTTTGTAAGATCGACTTCACTTGTTTCAGCCGATAGAGTTTCTGCTGGTTGGCAATGGCACAAGCTTTATTCAATCGCATGCCGGAATACTGTCTGGAGAGATTTAACAACCCCAGGCAAACACGGAATGCCTGTTCCTCGTGTTCCTTTTTATGGAATTGGACATGCACCCATTGTCGAACTTCGTCACCAATGTCCTGGGCCCAGTTCAGGATGCGGGCACTTGTCCATTTGTGTTGATATTGATGGGCCGGTGGCATGTGTTCTGGCACGGTGGTCACCCCAGGGTAGAACTTTCTAGGGTGACTGGCGACCCGACGATTGTGGAAGTAGAGCTCAATCAAATAGGCCTTGGCATGCAGGACGAGACGCTCTCCGACCAGATGATGGGGGACCGAGTAGAGATGGTCCTGGTACTGAATGTGATAATCGATATTGACCCGTACGGTTTTGATATCGGTATATTCGTAAGGATGTTTAGGGAGGGGCTGTAAGGCGGGTTTGTCGATGGACTCGAACCATTGTTTCCGGGACCCCTTAAGTTGCTTGAAGGGTTTCTGGTTGGCCCATTCGAGCAATCCTTTTATCGCTTGATTCAGTTCGGCCAGAGAGAAGAAGGTTTGATGGCGCAGTCGAGCGAGAATCCAGCGCTCGATGATTTGAACACCAACTTCCGCCTTAGCTTTGTCCTTGGGCTTATACGGACGTGCTGGCATGATCGCGGTACCATAATGGGCAGCGAGTTGCTGGTAGGCTGGATGAGCATCGGGGTCATAGCGACAGGCTTTACTAACACCACTTTTGAGGTTGTCCGGGACAATCAGTCGGGGCACCCCGCCGAAAAAGGTCAGGGCTCTGGCATGACTGCCTAACCAATCCGGGATGGTCTGCGACCAGGTTGCATCACAGTAGGTGTAATTGGAAGCGCCGAGTACCGCGACAAAGATCTGTGCAAATCGCACTTCACCGGTATCACCGTTAACAATGGGGACGGTTTGGCCAGCATAGTCAACAAACAGCTTATCCCCTGCTTTGTGGGTCTGGCGCATGGAGCGCTTTTGTTTGGCCTTCCAGTCCGTGTAGAGGAAGCAGAACTGGGAATAGCTGTAGCAGCGATTAGGGAATTGCTGGCAGTATTCTTCCCACAGGAGCTGTTTGGTCACACCCTTTCGGCGCAGTTCACGATGCACTTCCCGCCAGTCTGGTGATTCGAAGGCGGACGAGGATACGGTATCCGCCTGTGGGTAAAACAGCCGGGCGAGCTGTTGGTCATCCAGTTGATCGATGGCAGGCCAATCAATGGCAAGCACTGCGGCCTTGCTGACCACTTTTTGTGCCACGCCCAGGCTGATACGAAGGCTGGAATGGATCTGTCGCAGGGACAGATTAGCGCATAGTCGTAGACGCAGTATTTCTCTTAGTTGTCGCATTGAAACTCTCTTGGTAGGCATATCGGCACCGTGTGAAAACGGCGCAGATTAGCAGTTGAGATTCAATACGTTGGTCGGATTGGGCCACCGAGAATACTGATTCTGGACAATAGCCAAAAGTGTTCACGATCAGACCGGAATCAGTGTTCATGATCAATCAGAATCGGTGTTCACGATGCACCAGAATCACTGTTCACGTTCAACCAGAATGGGTGTTCACGTTCGTCCAGAATATGCACTGAGTTGCTGAATACTTATTATCGAGACTCATATGCATGCGATCACGATAGTAATAAATCCAAAAAATCTTAGCAGTGTAAATTCGATTTCCATAGCCTTTGTTAAGTCTGATAGATACGTTCCACAAAATTATTATACATCCTCAAACATTTGTTAATGATGTTTCGTTACCTAGGGGGGCGTCGACAAAAGTCTTAACCGGGCAGACTTAAAAAGAGATCTCTTCGCACTAGGGTTCCTTGTCATCTCGCCTCACCCCAACAGGAACAGATTCTTTTAATGTGGTAATTATCACGGATTTAAACCTTGTCTCCGGTAAAAATCTACTCCTCAAAATCGGAATTGTTACTAAGACTAACCAAACTTTAGGAGATCAAAATGAAATTATTTAAGAAATTTGTATTTACAACTTCTCTGTTTATCGTCGCACTGATGGCATCAACTGCCTCCCAAGCCGCCCAGCAGCAATATCATGGTACCGAATGTATGACAGCCAATCTGGCCCAAGGGCAGCTGTTTACCTGGAATAAAGACGGAATCACCAACAACTTTAGTGTCCCCCTTTTCGTAATTTGTCCATTAACCTATGATGCCGACGATTTTGATCAAGTTAACCCAATGCTAAGTGGAACGGTTCATATCTATTATGGGAACGATGTTCCAAACGGTACAACGGGAAATTGTATTTTGCGAATATTCGACGCATTCCCCGATACCCCGGGACAAGCATCTACCGTTGGTGACAGCCACCAGATAGTTACAAACATTGGAGTACCTTCCGGCGATCAAAATTTTCAGGGACAGGGAGGAGAAAATGATTTCGCCGACTGGGGGCCATTTCCAGCGACAGTCTCGGTAGACGGAAATGCCCATTTACTATGTTTGCTGCCCCAGGGCTCAACCCTTCGACAATATCGCTCAGTGGCAGGTTAGCGTCAACAGTATATCTACACTCTATCCGTCATACGTTTCCGATTAAGTAGACGGATAGGTCAATTTCTCTATAGGTAAAATCGCCGCCTGCGAACGGTAGTATTTTTTCAGAGTGAGATTGGAGTGATTTCTCACCCCAACCTGAATACTAGAGGGATATACCACAGTGCTAAGTAAATAGCACCGAGCTCCCGCTTTAATAATAATCAATCCAATAACAGTAAATTTATCGGCAAGCACCCGCGACTCAATCGCTGCCAGGTACTGCTAACTGAGGCAGCGTAGCTCGTCGCAAATTATGGACTTTTTTTGCCAATTATTCGAACCCGGCACTCAACCCTCGACATGGTTATCCAGGAAGGATTGGTCGAATACAATATCTTATTGAATTTATTGTACAAATTTGGTGCGGAAAGAGGAACAATATAACTAATATATGTTATTGTTTTTTATTACTATTTATGAATAAATATTTTGTATTACCCATATTGCTACCCATATATGTTTAAGTCTGAATTTGAGACCTAGATTGCAAAATAACCAAATTTCATCGGATATTAGTCTACGACATCTTCAATATTTAACAACGAGCTATAGAAGTACCTCCATTCCTTTGAACAAGTAGATTAATCTATAAGTGGGGAAGCAGCAGCGGTTCGGCTGTCGGTAGTCTCAGCAGTCCGTCACACTAAGTCTGAACCAGTATCTTTCCACCAAGTGCAGAATACGGCCTTCCCAGATTATAGGATGTTAGATAGCGATCAGATTTTGAGATTTGATTCACCGCTTCTGCAGCTAAACCCAAACCCCCAAATGGCTCTTCTATCCTATAGGAAATTTCGAGATTGTGTTTTTGTGCTCCATTTTTTAGAGTTGCGATAATATTGCCAACAAGATCTCCATTTTAAATTATGGCTCTTGTGATTACGTCATCTTGCGCAGACTCACTGGTAATCCATTAATCTGCGTCTTCTAATGTTTACAGAATAGGAAGCGAGTGAACTAGGTTTGTAGAGATACTACTATTACTTGCCAACTGGGCTAGTTTATACTTACCATAAATTTCTGTAGCTCTTGAATCCGATCATCTTGCTACCTATTTTCCATTCGCACCATAAGCTAACACACGACGAATTGGTTTCCAGCGATGATATTCTTTTTAAACAAGGGTTTTGAAAATTCCGTAAGGTTAAGGGATACCAAAGGGAGGCGTCGTAAACCCGTCAACAGGGTCCATGGTGTTCGGGTCGTAAGCCCAGTGAAATTCTAGTTCGTAAGCTATAGATCGAGCCATTCCATCCAAATCTGGGAAAAGTGTTGTTTCGCGAATGTTAGAGAGATATAGGTCCCGCATAGCCTCCTTTCTTAAATTCGTTGTATCCAATACAAATTTTACTATAAGTTCGTCATGCCGAGGATAATCCGCCAGAACTGACTCTAGGGATTCATCTATAACGCCTGGCACTGCAAATGTTCCTGACTGTGCGGTGAGGCGCTGATTCATTACCTCTGGACCTCCTGTGATAACAAATGGCTTTTTTCCTGGTAAGAAATATTTTTCGTAGTGCCCTCTTTCTCTTATCCACATTTTCTGTGTATTTATTATTTCGCCTTTACGTATCTCTTGTGCGTCTGAGTGGTCAATTAAAGGTGGAAATATCGCCCATACAGCTGCCTCTTCTGTGGAATTTTTTAGTGCAAAGTAGGCAGCAACGTACGGCGACCAAGTAAAGTCTATAAGGCGGGTCGGTGTTCCATGGTGCTGCATTAACGCGAGCCACTGAAAAGCATCGTGGACGTCTGGCACCAAATTTAAATAGAGCTGCGCCTTTCTACGAAATATTCTGAGCGCACGTTCTTCTTGAAAAGCCCAAGCTTTTCGATGTACGTCAAAGCTTTGGAAGTATCTAGATAGGGAGCTAAATATAGGCCACCCAGAGTTCTCTTGCCCCCTAAATGCCCAGCTTTTGAATCTGTCGCTTGAAACGTGGTTGCGATATTGACTCCATTTATTTATCGTTATTGTTCTTACCATCTTGGCTCTCCCATTTGATCGCTACAAACAGCATACGAGAAATTTTCGATTTGGCTTTAACTATACACCCAAAAACATACTGCAACTGAATGAATTATATACGTAAATTTAAAACAATTGATTCGCTGGGTTACTAAATTATCATTTTGCCCAGGTTTCCCGGGGGCAGTCTCGGACCTAATATTGACTAAAAATATAGACAATCATCTTCTTAGCAATTACATTGATTTTATGGAAAATTTCAAAAGGAGGGACAAAAAGAAGATATACGCAGAGCTTGTATACCTTGCCTGGGAAGCCCATCTCCTCCGCAAGTTTATTGAACGCTTGCGTAGTAAGACTGATCAAGTAGTCATTATTCCAAATTTGACATACGGTGGATTAGCAATATCCCCGGTTCGTCACATCCTAGAAAGAGATAGTTTAATTTGGGACAAATATATGCGATCAAGTACTGCGCATAAGGATGATGGTGTGATCAACCCTCACCTTTTCTCTAGTAAGGAACTAAATACCTTAAGAGAAAATTCCATAATTCTTATTATAGATGGATCTTATTCGATAGATACTGATAAAGTTCGATCACTCGGAAAACGTATGCAGCATCCGAAGTATCCAGATTCTCATCTCTGGTTTAGAAATTACTTCGAGGCCAGTACCGTCCTACCCAATTTCTTAATTAGATATTTTAGTCCTTGCTCAAAAGAACTTTTCTTCTCTACCCGCAACAACTATATACCGGTTCCAAAGGCGCTTTGCTATGATGAAGAAGCCATCTTTACTAAAAATACAGGTGTGGCGATATTCTATCAGTCATGTGTTTGTCACACTGATATTCCCCAATACGTCAAAAGCCTTGTTAAAAACGAAATTCATAGCCCAGGATATTTTGACTTCCTGCGTATTCCGCTGAAGGTTGCCACCTAATCCAGAGGAAGGTTGCCACCCAAACCGGGCCAAGGTTGCCACTGATCGGAGCGATAGCGACGCGGGTTTTGGGTATTATGACTGATTGAGTAGTGATGAAGTCAACTTTGCCTTATGTTTTCGCATGGACTCGCCTTTTAAGCTTATTTTATAAGCGTTGTGTACCAGTCGGTCGAGGATGGCATCAGCCAGTGTTGGATCACCGATCATGTCATGCCACTGTTCGATCGGTAATTGACTGGTCACGATGGTAGATCGACGATCATGCCGGTCTTCAACAATCTCAAGCAAGTCCCGGCGTTGCTCTGCCTTCAGGGGAGATAATCCCCAATCATCAATGATCAAGACATCGATCTTTGCCAGTCGGGCCAGTAACTTGGCATAACTACCATCCCCTTTAGCGATGGGTAGTGCTTCAAGCAACCGCGGTAACCGTAGATAAAGCGCATGATGCCCTTCACAACAGGCCTTGTGTGCCAGGGCGCAGGCGATCCAGGTTTTGCCGACACCGGTTGGCCCCACGATCAGGATATTCAGATGTCGCTTGATCCACTGACACCGCGCCAGATCAAGAACCAGAGATTTATCCAACTGTCGTGGATGCCGATAATCCATATCTTCTATACAGGCATCGTGTTTGAGTTTCGCCTGCCGTAGCCGGGTGTGTAATCGCCGGTCTTCCCGTTCGGTCACTTCCCGGTCAATAAGAAGTCCGAGGCGTTCCTCGAAGCTGAGTTCTTCGATATCCGGAATGGCCATTTGTTCTGATAATGCCTTGGCCATGCCGACGAAGCGGAGGGTTTGTAATTTATCCAGGGTAGGATGATTGAGCATAGTAATGTCCTCTTTGGTTGATTAAATGTTGGTTATTGGTAATAAGAAGAACCCCGCACATTGTCGTGATCCTCGGGCAATGTTTGCTGTTCGGTTTGATCCGACGATTCAGGCAAGGGCTGTCTGTCCAGCCCGTTCTTGAGGATGGACTCAACGCTTTGGTATCGATGTGAGCCCAATAGGAGCGCCCGGCCACATGCTGCTTCGAGCCGTTCCGGGCTGTAGGCTTTGCCGAGTCGGAGAATACCGAGACAAGAACGGTAGCCTTGTTCCGGGTGCCGTCTGGCAGAGAGGATAGTAGTAATCAACTGGGCCGTGGCAGGCCCGGCTTTTTCTGCCCATTGCACCAGTCGTTTGGGCGACCAGTCGCCATACTGCTGATGGCTTTTGGGCATGTGTTCGCGCACCGTGGTATGGCCACCCTTGCGATGGGAACGGAGATGGCTGGCGACCCGTTTACCTTTTTGGAAGCACTCAACGGTTTGAGCCGTGAGGCGTGCCTCCAACTGTTTGCCGGTCAGTTGGTAAGGAACAGAGTAGTAATGTCGATCGACTTCGATATGGTAATCGATGTGGACCCGGACCTTTTTCCATTCGGCGTAGGCATACGGAGTTATTGGCAATGGATGTAAGGCAGGCTGATCAACTGAGGCAAACAGGGTCTGTCGGCATCCGGGGAGTTTCTTGAATGACCGCGTATTCAACCGCTCCAGTAATCCTTTGATGGCCTGATTGAGCTCTGCCAGGGAGAAGAAGGACCGGTGGCGCAGTGCAGCAAGAATCCAGCGCTCGACAATTTGTACGCCAACCTCTGCTTTGGCTTTATCTTTTGGGCGACGGACCCGCGCCGGGATCACGGTCACTGCATAGTGGGTCGCCAATTCCTGGTAGGTCGGATTGATATCGGGCTCATACCGATGGGCTTTGTGGATACCGCTTTTCAAGTTATCGGGGACCACAATCTGAGGTACACCGCCGAGAAAGGTAAAAGCCCTTTGATGGGAACCGATCCAATCTGGCAGTCCCTGGGTCCAGGTCGCTTCGGCAAAAGTGTAATTGGAGGCGCCGAGAACGGCTACAAAGATCTGGGCCATTCTCGCTTCTCCGGTGTGCTGATCGATAATCGGTACGGTTTGACCCGCATAATCCACAAACAGCTTTTCTCCTGCCCGGTGCTGCTGGCGCATCACGAGATCCCGGGTGCCGAGCCAGTGGCGATACTGGTCGCAGAACCAGCTATATTGATAACCCTCGCTATGTGCCGAACGATATTCCTGCCAGAGTAAAAACAGAGTGACCCCTTTGCGCTTGAGTTCTCTATAAACGACGGGCCAGTCGGGCTTCGTTCGATCATGCCTGGACAAGGCCGGTGTGACCGGAAACAGACGGGATTCCAACGCCGCATCACTCAATTCTGCAGGTATTGGCCAGGACACGCCCTCCTGATGACTGCGGCGCAGATAGTTTGAAACAGTGGTACGACTGATCCCGCAGCAGGTCGCGATATGACGGTCGCTCACCCCACTGGCCTTCAGACGCAGCACTTCTTTGATCTTTCTCACGGACAACCTCGTGGCTGGCATCCTGGACTCCTCACTAATTTGAAAAGCCCAGAATAGCTGGGTTATCCCGCGTTACTTTGCTCCTTTTACCCCCTTTTTAGGGGTGGCAACCTTCACCGGAATCGGTGGCAACCTTCGTTTGGAATGGGTGGCAACCTTCCCCTGGAATCAGTGGCAACCTTCGTCCGGAATACGCAGACTTCCCACCAAGCGAAGAAAATCTCTTTCAATTGAATCTAGATTTTTACCAGTTGTCCGCAATTATCTACAACCAATATTTCCATAAGTTAGCTAGCGGCTAATTGGTTAATAAGTCTGGTTGCAGCTCGTTCAGTAGATTTTAATCCACACATTTTCGCGATACTTGAAGATAGCTCAAGTCGGCTTTTTTGAACTTCGTTAGAATCTTCACCTATTGTCGCTCTTACTAAAAGAACATTGCATTCAGCAACTCCTTGTAAATGATCCAAACTTTCAAATTCTAATAGGGCAGTACACAGATGGTTTTTTATGTCAGCAGTAAGGCTACCGCCTAGCTCGAAGGTTAATTTTGCTGCCCCAAATTTACACCACGCGGCACTTTTTACGAAACCTTGTTCTGTAGCATAGTTTGCTAATTTTAATAGTTTTTCTGGAGCATCACTAGACTTAGATGCCACTAGAACCCACTTTTTTGCATTTATTTCTTCTTCTGTGTCAGCTTTGGCTGCGAGTTTCTCTGCCTCATCTAATAAGGCCAGCCCCCTAGATTCATCATGAGCAAGCCAGTAGGTGCCAGCGTATCGTATGCCTTTAGATTTTAATGTTGGTATTATGGTCTGACTTTCTCTACATAAGTTTTCCAGTTCCTTATATTTTTCTTCGGCGCTCTCGGCAAATCCGCCTCGCTTTTGATACTGACCCGCTACTAACAGGTATATTGCTTTTAGGCCATCATCGCTTGCCACTTTCTCCTTGAGATAACCACTTTTCTCAATTGCACTGACTAGTCTCGGTATTGCTTCACCTCTACCGATTTCAGATGAAGCGGCAGCAAATAGCATTGCTCCCCAAGCTGACTTTATGTCTCCGCTCTCAGTAAATTTCTCGAAGTGTGCATGATTTTCCAACCTAACTGAAGCTGACCTATCACCTAAACGAACATAGGATAGCTGTGACACTATTTCTTTTATCGAACTCCAATCAGATATTTCAACTGAAGCAATTCCATAGAGTGCGCGCAACATAGACGGAATACTGTAACCTGAATCCGCACCCTTTTTTACGAACGTAAAATGTTCTTGCCCACCACCTTCAAGAATTGCACGGTGGTCTAAAAGGTGATTAGAAATATGGGGATCTCGGTGACCATATCCCATAAAAACTACTGGATGCGCAGCAAATACTGTAGAGAGTGTAAGTCGCACTTCTGCGCGATTATGAATTATCTTTTTGTAATCCTCGTCACTAATGACGAATTCTCCGCCAGCTTCTGCACAACCGTGAAGCTTAAAAACAAATCTCTGTCCTGTGGCTATTCTTAACAATACTTCATCACAGTTTTTAAATGTTAGAACCTTCAAAGTGCTCCCGTGACACTCTTCCCACGCCCGCTCAATGTTGTTGTCGTAGTTGGTAGTGATATAGAAAGCGAATGGCGCTCTTACCAGAGCTTCATAAACATCAGGCACTTGGCTTGATCTTGTGAATTCTTCGTTCATAAATTCGGCCAAAGCATTTGAGCTGTCTAATTTGCGTTTTGATTCACGCGCAATTGCTAAAAGTTCCTCCGTTAGCGGATGATTTGGTGAGTCATGCGCTATTTCATTCTCTAACCAAGTTACAGATGAAGTATTGTCCGATCTCTGGGCAAGCTTTAGAACAAATTGATCCCAAGGCACGTAATTCCTGGACAAACCCGATCCTACAAACGCTACAGGAGCGCGATCCCTGCGAAATAGTTTATAAAGCTCCTTTAATGAACCAGTTATCATTTGGTTATTTCCACTATTAGGTTTTTAGTTGTACGGTGAATTCGGAAAGTTGCTTCAACGTGCAACTCGGTACTGGATGCATTCAACTTCAAATAATCGGCATAGCGTGGTAATTCATTAACACTAAATTCTTCCGTTTTTGCGACAAGAGCAAGAAACTTATGCTCATCGTCAACACCCCCGACTTTCGATTCTCCATAAGAAGCTCTTTTTCGAATTCGTTTTAAACACACATCAATTGGTGTTCCCAGCTCTATAACTGTTGCTGGCTTATTGAGTGAACCAACTGTTTCAAAAATGTTATGTCTAAAGACCCGCTTATAGTAGGTGGAATCAAGAATTGGGCTACCGCCATTTAGCAAAACATTCTTTGCTCGTTTTAATGCTTCGGAATAAACCATTTTTGTGTATTGTTGCCCTACTACCGGGAGTCCAAGTTCGGCTCTAATTGTATCGTTACTTAGTATAATTGATTGGCCGATAACGTTACGAATACGGATTGCTAACGTAGATTTCCCCGCGCCAGGCAAACCAAGTAAGATGATTGCTCTTGCCTTTCTCAACTGCCAGCCACAATGGCGTTCGTATTTAATCGCGTTTCCCACGCCGCCTCAAAAGCGTCCTTCATTGAAACAGCACCCTTGATATTTGGCATTGTAACGAACTCCGCATAGAGATTTCCAATTTCAAAACCATATGTGCCATCATTGCTTGGTAGTTTTACAACCTCTTTATCAGTGAGTAGAAGATAGAACCCAGGAATGTTGTAGTTATGCAACTTAATTCCATTAGGATACTCATCTACCCAACGATTGAGTATTGACATTAAAGCGGATGAGCTATTCTCCGATAAAGCATATTTTTTGTCTACTTCGAATCTCCCTTGCTTCATGTAAGAAAGCAACAATACGTTGTCGATATCACTACCACGTAGAGATTCAAATAGCTCTTCAACGACCCCAATAGAGTTGTCAGTAAGCATGACATTTACACCAACCCTCGCACCTTGTTTCGATAATTCACTAGCGGCGAAAATCAGTTTTTGAAAATGTCCTTTCCCCATTGTCTGATCGTGCACTCTTTGGTTTCCATAAAATGATAATTTTACATATTCGGGCAGGCGCCAATTCACCTTTTTCGCTTGCCTCTTATTGACAAAGTCTCCATTGGTCGTGATCACTGTAGAAATATTGGCATCTGACGCCATTTCTAACAAGCCAGCTATATGCGGATATAAAAGTGGCTCACCTCCAGACAAACTGATTTTTTCAACTCCTAGTTGGTTTAATCTTAATATAGTTGTCTCATCGTTTCTCTCGGGGTGTTGGATTTCCGGGCTGCTTCGAGATGTGCAAAAAAGACAGCGACGATTGCAGAATCGTGTGACTTGCCAACAAATCAATTTATGCGAAGTGCGATGTCGCTGCATTTTTAAGCCATCTGAATCTTAGAATGATTGGATCCAAACCACCATTCTTTGTTGCCAAGACTTACAAGCCCGTCAAATTTGAATGTTTCTTGATCACAAAGTTCTAACCCACAAAGCGACCATGAAACCGTTCTCACAGTATGAATACTCTCTTCTGATCTTATTGTAATTTCCCTAGGCATAGAAAAGCTAAGTCCTCGGTTTCGTAATGGCGCACCAACAATCGAATGCAAATCGGGTTCTTCACCTATTGGGCTCAGATGAAAAGGAGTATTTCCTGCAAAAAACAACCCTATCTCACCCAGCTCAGTTTTAACGTACAAGGTAGTTTTTGAAAATATCTTTCGCAAAACAGATGGTGTGGCCCAATGTTCAGAATGCTTATAGCGTTGAACTCGTGTTTCAATCTCCGAACTATTGAAAGCCCGAACAAAATCAGTATTGATTAATTTTTTTACATAACTGTTAGGGTCGGTGCAACCTAAAATCAAAAAGTCCCAATCTGAGCCAGGCTTATCAATATTAAGTCTTCTCGAACCGAAAAGTCTTAAATCACAATTTGATTCAATCGATAGATCTACCAAAGCTCGAACCGCAGCATCGTTCTCGAGCGAAGAGTTGATTCTAAAAGGAGTTGATCGATTATAGTGCTTTTTAATGAAATCCAACTTTAATTCTATATCATTTCCTGTGCTTAAAGCGCTCTCCCCTATTTTATTCCGTAAACTCTCCACCCTAATATTTTTGGTCTTTTTACGATTTGGCTCAGGAGAATATATTGGTGCTACAACCACGTTGCCGCTAACGGGCATGTAGCCTTTGACAAGATAAATCCAACCTTTTCGGTCTTCGACATAGTCATATGGCTCAAGTATTGAATGGCTGATCATCTCTGGTATTCAAAGTTAGTATAGATATGTTATACAAAGATATCTTACAAATATACTCTCAAATATTTCGATCATTAATTGCCACGTATCACATCACCACGAAAACTAAAAAATCAAACACTTTCGACTATTTTAACAGTCTCTTTTATTAAAGGAGTCGGATTTATTCAACTCTATAGAAACTCCAAAAATAATTCTGGCACCTTTATTCACATACTCCGCACAGCGGTCAAGCTGCGTAGTCCTCGGCTACCACACTTTCGTATAGAGCCTTGGCGCTGGTAGCTTCTCCTATAGCTTCTCTTACGTACTGCTCTTTCAAGTCAAGAACTCTATAACAGTCATCAAGTTTGGAAACGGCTTCGATCCGACGATAATTTCCACCGCTTTCTTCTGCATAATTTGCGAGTCCTTTCAGCTTTGGAAGGGCGTCTGCAAGATAGTGGCCATGTGGGTCCACGATGTCGGACACAAAAGTACCATCGCCTAGGCTAACAAAAAAAATGAAGTCGGGGCGGACAATCCGTATTTCATCACCATCTTCATAGGTAATACCAAGTGAATCCTGACTTGTACGTGCGGGGTTGCGATACCACGCGACTGTTTCAGTGTGGCGAAGTTCCGCAAGTAAAACCTTGCCTTCCCATTCATTAAGCATCTCTGGAAATAGCCCCTCTTCATCACAAAGAAGATGTCTTTCAAAACGCGGCAGTGCAAATTCAATACCATTCGGGTCACGGGCAGTTGTTGGTTGTAGCCAAGTCTGTGGCTGGGCCAGATCGACATTAAGGGGATCAGCACTCATTTCTCGCACCTGCCGGTAAACTTCTTGACGCTCGTCATTTAGGCTCCGAATGGCAACGCGATGTTCAGTAAGCCAACTATTTGATAGCTGTTCTGCCTCGGCTTCCAGATAGTCCTTTATTGCGGGAACAAGACCGATGGCGGCGACCTCGGTATGCGCCTCAATCAGTCCGTCGTCTGGGTCTTCGTCCCCCGGAACCTTACTGGCAAGATGTTCACTGTAGGTCTTGGACAAGTCGGGCGTCAAAACACGGGCAGCGCGTTTGTAAGCATCTTCGATAACCGCGTAGTCCGCCGCTTCAATAAAATCATCGAATGTCATCGCCTTAGTTTCAACATCAGCCTTTACCGTCTTTCCCTCTACTGTGAGGACACCTTCTCGCGCATTCTTGATTTCTTCCGCGTATCTAACCTGTGCCGCATCCAGAACTTTATGCATTTTCGCGTGCGCGATCTTGCCTGCATTTTCCATGAGACTATCAACGGCAAGCTCATGCGCTAATGCGGTCAAACGTTTGATCGGACGGGCTTGCTTTTTGGGAAGGGTTTGCGATGGAAGGGAAAGGAATTTCTCCCATACCTCAGACGGGATTTCCGGATTGGGCTTCATCTCTAATGGATTGATCAAGACACGGCGGCCGGGGAGCTCTTCGCCAGCTTCACCGCCATTCATGAGAGCAGACACGACAGCCTCTACGGATGTCTTGTTAAAGTGCGGTAGGATGCAATCTACAGCATTGAGCCGGTCATTGCCGGGGATGCGACGTGCCAGTGGAGTGCGAACCATCCGCCCTAAAAGCTGGGTGATATGGGTTCTATCCGTTGCTGCCCGGAACGAGACCATCACCTCAGCCCGTGGGCAATCCCAACCGCTGCTAATGGCGTCCTTAGCAACAAGGATGCGAACCCAATTGGATTCCTGAACCCGCTCGGGCTGGATATAAGGTGCAGAATAGCTTCCGAAAGTTTCGGATTTATGCTCGCCAAACACATTGAAAACGCTATCGCGAGGAAGGTCAGACCATTCATCGAAGATGGTATCCAACCAAGTGCCAATCTCTTGTGGATCAGGTGTGTTGGGTACCTGCAACACCATGAGCGGGTGAACGGTATCTGCATCATCCTGTAGCGTGGCGTAATCCTCCCAGGCCAACGAAATTTCGCGCAGCTTTCCCGTTCCACGACGCAGAAGAACCGTTGAGAAATTCCCAGTCTCATCCGGCACGTCGAGATTGATAGTGTCTTTAAGCAAACCGGACTCTTGAACCAGCTTTGAATTCACGACCACGTTTGGCAGGGTGGCACGACCTACCATGCCTGTAGTGGCATTGTTGAAGCGTTCCACGGTTGCGGAGATGCCCCATACGACAGGAATACCGGAAACGCCCCCTGTACCATTAATAAGCTGCTTAACGATGGTGGGTTTACTATCGCCGCGTGGGCTACCTTCTTTCATGCCGCGATGCGCCTCATCAAGAACGAGGTAGAGAGTCAGGTCCAGATCGTCGATGGTATTCTGGATCGTGTCCCAAATCGTGTGCGAGCGCATGTCAGGCATGATCTGTTGCCCGTCTGTTGTTTCTAAAGCTGGATCGTCGGCATCATGCCCACGCACCAAAAGGCTGTTCTTGGATAGCTTATGGGTATTGAGGAAATAGACCTTCCCCGGTTCGAACGTCTCCTGCGAAAAGTCGTTGTCAACTTTGAGTAAATCGGAAACAGTGAGCTTTTCCGATGCTTCGTCCAACCTCCAGCGTGATTGTTCGTTTAAAGACGGATCGTCACTGAACCAAATCACTACCGCACCAGGGTCAGGTTCGAAGTCGTAGTCGTCATTACCGTAGAAGAGTGCCTCAAACACGGCAGCGGCCATGACAGTTTTACCGGCGCCTGTAGTCGCGGTCAGGGAAAAGGCGTGCTTGTCGCCGTCCTCGTGCCAACGCTTCTGGGCCTTTTTAAGATTGATAAGCACGTCTTTGACGGCGTCGTCTTGATAATCTTTAAGTGTAAATTTCATGCCTTAGCGCCCCATCGCAAAACGGAAATTAGTGAGGTAGGATTCATAAAGCCGAACAGGCTCGACCGTGTCGGGCAACCGTTGGGCGACCGATTGAAAACGGCGGTCGTCGTCCGTCACAATATAGGCGATGCGGATACTGTCCTTGGCCTCGACCGCATCACTAAACAGCGCGGCTTGGTCTAGATCATTGAGCAAGCCATAGGTATCAGCCACGTCCCAGCCTTGGGCAGGGATGTCGTTGATCCGCCGTCCCTCGCTGCCCGCCCGCATCCAAAGGAGCGGGGAAACACGGCCAAAGGCGAGGTTATGGCTGACAGAGACTGGGGTTTCGTAGGTGAGGGTGAAGAATTCCGCGTTCTCTTCGAAGCCTTCTGACATCGGAAATCTATCGGTGAACTTGTAGTCGCCTTCGATATCATCGCCATCCGGGGTCTTCCCCGTTATCGCGGCCCTTATACGCGGCTTGGTGATATAGTCGCAGATTCCCCATTTCTCCCAATCCGGATCGCCGGGACGCAATTTAGCTGCTTGGAGCTTACTAATCTCAGAGTTTGCCACCTCATTATTCGTAACCGAAATACATCGAATTCTATGCCCAAAACGCTTGTTTAATTTCATCGTTGCGTGAGCCGTTGTTCCAGAGCCGGCAAAAAAATCTAGTATTGTGGCCTCGTTCTTGTCCTTGAAAAAGAAAGCTAAAACGTCTTCAACTGCGTAAACAGATTTTGGGAAAGGAAATTTTCGTTGAGGCAAGAGAGAAAATAGCATCTTACTGCCGTACTCCCCGGCATTGTGGGACTGCATCTTCCATACTGTCTTTGGTTGGGTGACTTTTGTATTTTCAGGATACTTGACAATGAGCGTCCCGTCTGGTTTTCGTCCAGCTGTTTCAATTTCCCCATTTTCGACCTTTTGCATAATTCCAGACGAGAGGTAGGATAGAGGGAACTTTCCGATGCTGGGATCGATTCGACCGAGGCGAAGTGCGCCTTTGCTGAGCAGTTCCTGAGCCTTTTCGGGGCCAATACCCCAGCGGCCCTCAACACCGCTGGGATGATTTGGAGGCCAAACGGCGAAAGTACCTTCCGGCGCGACGACGCTCTCGCGGTTAATCTCCCACAGCAAAGCCTCACCAAACGAGTGAACCTTTGAGTTCTTGACGTCAACAAAGACAGGATAAAATGCACCTGGGCTGTCGGTTCTGATCCCCTGAGCACCGCCCCGAATTAGGCTGGACCATTTCACATTTTGACTTGCTGCTGCGTTCTTAGATTCATCAAGCATGTCCCGAACTTCAGGAACGACTGAAGCCCCCAAGTAGACAATGAAAAGGTACTCATCCACGCGAGAGAAATCACCACCTAAAGAGGCCCCCTTTGGGTTTATCACGGTTGAAATCATTTGAATTCTTTGCCCAGAAAAAACTTGCTCAAGCAAAAGGCCGAGGTGATGCACCTCGTTTTCATCAACGGCGCATATCAGAACGGATTCATTTGGCTTCAGAAGTTCTTTTGCAACTTTGAGACGTCGCTCAATAAACGCAAGCCACTTACTATGTCGATATAGGTCATCTTCACCTACGTATGCGTTGTTATACTTCCAGTCCTTTGCACCAGAGTTGTATGGCGGATCAATGTAGATCGCGTCAATCATACCGCGATGCGTAAAGGTCAGCGCTTCCAACGCATGAAAATTCTCACCATTGATCACTGTGTGATATGGCTTGTCGCTGCCCCGCTCGACCTTTCCTGTGCTGACAAGACCGGGGTAGATGTAGTCCCGGAACTCCGCCACAACGACGATGTCTTCGACGGTGACTTGCTGCGTCTCCGGCTCCGCCGTCCCGATCAGTTCCAGTGAGGCAACGCGCTTACCATCCACCCTCGACAGGCTCAGCACCTTCCAAATCCGTTGATCGCCTTTCTTGGTCTCGCCACGCGGGGTTAGGACATGCACTTTGTCTCCCTTGCGCACAGGCCGCCCCGGTAGCTCCACGTTTTCCGGGCGATGACGTTCAAAGACAAGGCCAAACGACCGGCGGTTGGCAAGTGTCTTAAACTCCCTCTCAAGCTCGTTCCCAAGCTCGGCATCCTTCATCTTGGCCTGGGCAATCAGATCAGTCAGACGTGACATAGGCAACGCTCCTGTTGATCTATGCTGCGACTGTCTGTGCTTGGGGCTATACGCGCTGCTTTAGTCATTTTCTTACTCTTGCCGCAGAAAGGTGGTTTCTGGAATTCGTTAATACTTGAAATGGGGGTCGGTTGTCCCATCTCCCCCTGTATTCGCAGATTGTGCAGTTTGCCAGTTGCCAACTTCCCATCCGATGTTAACTTTCAGATCAGTGCTGTCCCATAAATAAATGAAAGAAGGCCTATAACCCTGTGTTTTGATAAAATTGAGTTGTCTAAAAACAGCTTTATCACAGGAGGAATAGGCCTTGTCTCACAATAATACCGTGTTATCACAATTTCTCAAACTAGTCTGTAGACATGAGTTTGAATCTTTGTCCAAACAGCACCATCAAGGTCAAAAGTTGCGGAAGATGAGCCGTTGGGCACAGTTTACTTCACTCATGCTGGCGCAGCTGACTGGGAGAACCAGTTTGCGTGATATTGAAAGCAATATGGCTGCCCAACAATCCAAACTCTATCACCTTGGAGTGCAAAAGGTGAGCCGGTCCACTTTAGCGCGTGTCAACGAAAACCAACCAAGTTCGCTTTACGAAGCATTGTTCAATCGATTACTACACCGTTGTCAGTCGCGGGCACCGCGACATGGATTCCGTTTTAAGAATCGACTGCTCTCAATGGATGCATCCACGATCGATCTCTGTTTATCCGTGTTTCCGTGGGCTAAGTTCCGCGCAACGAAAGGCGCGATTAAATTGCACGCAGTGATCGATCATGATGGATACCTGCCTACGTTTGTTTCTGTGACTGACGGTAAAGTGCATGAAGTGAATATGGCAAAGCAATTAACCCTGCCAAAAGAGAGCATTATCGTTTTTGACCGTGGCTATACTGACTACAGTCTATACAATGCCTTACATAACAAGGGTATCTGGTTTGTCACCCGCCAAAAGCGGAACGCGAGTTATCGGGTAGCTGCTCGGCGGGAGGTGCGAACAACAACCGGATTGACGTCAGATCAGACAATTGAAATAACTGGATCGAAAGCAGATCAATGTCCTATTTTATTGCGCCGAATTGGATACCGCGATCTCGAAACCGGCAAACACTACGTATTCCTCACGAACAACTTCAAACTAGCGGCCAAGACAATTGCAGACATCTATAAAGCGCGTTGGCAGATAGAGATGTTCTTCAAATGGATAAAGCAAAACCTGAAGATTAAGACGTTTATTGGCACATCAAAGAATGCGGTTATGACACAAATCTGGATTGCTCTTTGTGCCTATCTGATACTGAGCTACCTGAGGTTTACGAGCTGCATGCATCGTAGTATCGGACAAATACTAAAGATTCTTCAGCTGAATATCTTCGAACGGCGGGAGTTAATACCACTGATTCAGGAAGTAAATGTCAAGCCACCTGGATTCTATAACCAGGCCCAAACAAGTTTACTGTAAACTGTGGGACAGCACTGCTTTCAGATAAAAGTTATTATTAGGTTTCATTCTATTAGGGGTAAGCAGGGTATTGGCAAATCGTCCGAAAGTTTGTAGTGAATATTCTACAGCCATTGTCGGAATTGATAGAACCTTAGAATCCACAATCTTAAATCAAGTTTGAAAATTAACACATAAGCTCCGATCAGCCTGCTGCAGCTCCCAATTTCCTCATAACAGCCTCGGCGATCTCTTCTGCGTCCAGTGGTTGGTCCCTGATTTTTGGCAGGGCCAGTTCTTTCAGAATTTCACTCTGCCGTTGTGGCGCCACCTCACCATAGCTCGTAAATGTTGTTAAGACCTTATCGTGACCAAGATTTTGACTCCAAGCTTTAAAGTCCTCTGGGGTACCACAGACCTCTTCGCCTAAACGCACTAAAGTATTCCGAAAGCTATGAGGATTAAAATATGGCAAACCAGCGGTCTCGAAAGCGTTGCGGAAAATTGTCCGTACCGGGTTAGCACTACTCCAGCCAACAGTGTTTAACCCTGCAGCTTCAAACTGATGAGTCGAATCATTATACGCAACCATAGTAGAAGGGAACAAGGCATCCTCGTTACCCCACAGCTTCTGCTCCCTTAGAAATGTCACCCATTCTTCAACAATTTCAACAACCCAATCACCAACAGGGAAAAAATAGGTCGTAAATGTCTTGCCGAACTTAGTTTTCACTTGTCGAGCATCTTGAACCACACATCCGGTTTGCAGATCGACATGTTTAAGCTTCATTGAGGCAATGGCACCGTCTCTAGCGCCAGTTAAAAGTGTAAACGCCAAAAGAGCACGATTACGCTTCTGAATTTCATCATTCGTTGGCATTTGAGATATGACATGCTTGATTTGATTCAGGGTTGGGGACTTCTGCTCCCTCCTGGCAGTAGCGGTACGTACATCATTATCTGTCATGTTGAAGTATTCAGCGTCGGAATACTGAAATCTAGACTTGAACCCAGGTTGACCAGAGAGCCATTGGAAAAATCGTTTCAAGTTTGCAAGGGTAGCGTGCAACGTGGCTTTGCTCAGAGTTTTGGCAGACCGCCGACCATACTGTTTAGCCAAGTGGTTTTTGAAAGCAACGGCCTGATTGTGGTTAAACGCTTTGAAGGAACGCATATTATTGTAGTCTTCAAAGCGTGCTATAGCCTTGGCAACAGCATCTATAGAAGATTCACTTTGCCCCCTCGCATTTCTTAAATAATTGAAGTATTGCCGCTTTATTCTGACGTTTTCAGGATGATGTGTTTTCATGTTTTACCTTCCTCGTTTGAAGTCACTGTTTACACTGGGGTGAGATCTATCAACTATGCGTTTATGTTCTTGCGTAAATGTGATTTCGATTTCTCCCGGTAACTGCTTCAGCCTTTCAGCAGCAATTCGCTGATGCATAACAGATTCGCATTGCTCGCAAAGCGCCGTGATGTTTCCAACCTTCTCTGTTATTGATTGGAAATCCACCATATTTCCGGCTGGCCACCTCTGAGCGCGACAACCAAAGCAGTAAAATTCTCCAGGCTGGCATTTCCTTTTGTTCCTTACCCGCCTTGATTTTAGGAATGTTCGAAGCTCACCGCCTAAAATCAGAGTTGGTCGTCTGCTATCCACAACTGGCAGTCCCTCTTTTATCCAGATCCGTACTGTATTCTTGTGAACATCGAGCAAATTGGCGACTTCTGCCACATCGTAGCTATGGTGAATTTTTACCTTTTGCGGGTTGTATCGTCTCCCGCTCACAAAGCTGATTTACGTGCAGCATGTAAATCCTGAACCAGCACTCTGATCTCATCGTCAGATCTTCCTGCGACTCTAGCTGCAACCAAAGTAGCGATTTCGCCAGACGGCCAACCAACCGATCGACCGCCCAGAGATACGGGCTTAGTCCAAAGCCCCTCATCAATTCGCCGGTAAAGGGTAGATCTAGAAAGACCAGATTCGTTTCTAACGGCGGGGAGCCTTTGAATAATTTGATTCATTTTGGTGCCCTTTGGGGGTTGTTGATGACACCTGAATCATTGCGAATTTATCGCACACTAAATAGCTGGGTAGGTTTGAAATACCTGTCACTGCATCAGCTGCTAGTAGGGGTGGGTTTAGACGTAAGTTAGAACCCGTAAAAGCACGATATATTTTTTATCTATGCACATCAAATACTTAATTGGTGGCTAGGTTGTCGAATCAGGAGTCTTTGGAGCTCCCCCACTTGAATTCCAGTTTGCAACTTTGCTGCAATCCTCAATTGCCTGATTAGTTGGCAACCCATCATCCCCAGTCAACCCAAACTGTGCAGCATGTTCGCGCAACCACTTGTCTAATGCCTTCTTCGGACTTTTGCCCCCCGGGTCTGTGACTGCCTCCCAGGCTCTAATGGATGCAGCAAGTTTTGGTGCATAACGAGGATTATTCTCGTCAAGATAATCGGGCATATTTCCTGTCTCTGGAAAAAAGAATCCACCAGAAAAACCGCGCCTATGTAACCAGATTTTGAGTGGGCCTACATCAACGGTGGAGTGCCAGAGGTCTATTGTATTTTCAATTGGACCAATGAAGTTTCCATTTATGTCCTGGTCATAGTCTGGTATTAACTTTCCGCTAATAGATCGAACTCGAAGCGATTCCAGGTACTCAGGATTAGGAGCATATCCGGGTTCGCCGGGGACATTTGAATCTATGCATTGAATTTCATCCTGGTACTTTACGTGGCTCCTGAGCGCATGAGAAATAGCCGTCTTCGCCGCCTCATAGCCTTTGGGCCTTTTATCGACATCCCATTCTTCGGTGCGCTCAGCGCACGTGGGGTCTTCTCCGACTACCAAGAGCGCGGCTTGGATGATGTTCAGTTCATCACAAAGACGCCAATAATCTAAATCTTCCATATTTGAATTAGAATTCTAAAATTTAGGCTGAGCGGGGAAATTTTGAAGTAATCACATTGCCACTACTCGCTGCGGTGCGCAAAGTATCCAGATAGTCCGCCCACTTTTGCATCATGATTTTTCTATCTTCCAGATACTTCACCCGATTGTAAGCCCGACCGTTTGGGTCACTCACTTTATGGCCTAACTGCAGCTCAATGTATTGATCAGGAATCTTCAAAACTTCCAACATGATCGTTTTTGCCATCGCACGAAATCCATGACCGCTCATTTCATTAGTACTGTATCCCATTCTCCGCAAGGCGTTGCATAATGCGCTTTCAGAAAGATGCCGCTCTTTGCCGTAGCTATGAAACACGTAATCTCGATTTCCAGATATCTTGCGAAGTTCTTCAAGGACGCCAATCGCCTGCCTGGAAAGCGGAACGATCAGATCCACTTTTGTCTGATTTCTGGTTTTAGGCGGCGTATAGCGCCATTCTGCGCCTTCCAAATCTATATCCGCCCATCGAGCAGAGCGAAGCTCTCCAGGGCGAACGAAAACCAATGCTGCCATCTGTAGTGCACATTTCACCTCCATAGTGCCGCTATAGTTGTCTATGTCGTTCAAAAGCTTCCCTACCCTATTGGGATCGGTGATCGCAGCCCGGTGTTGAGTCTGAACGGGCTTTAATGCTCCCGCCAAATCGCGAGTAGGATCACTGTCAATTAATCCAGTTGCCACTGCGTACCGGAATACTTGCCCACACTGCACTTTTATCCGCTGGGCGGTTTCTAGCTTCCCTCGATTTTCAGCTTTTCTGCAACTCTCCAATACCATTCTGGGTGTAACCTCCCCAATAGGGAAGCTTCCAAAGTCCTCAATTGCAAAGCTCAGGAGCCAGTTTGATTTTGTGCGGGTCGATTCGGCTTTGTCAGTCTGTCTCGATGACCACTCCTCTGCCACAGCTTTAAAACTATTTTCCTGAGCCATCAGCGCCTTGGCTTTAGTCTCCGCTCGTTTCTGGCTTGGATCTTCCCCTTTAGCTAGTAACTTTCTGGCATCGTCTCTAGCATTTCTTGCGTCCTGCAGTCCAACAGCGGGGAACACCCCCAGTGAAAGCATCTTTTCTTTTCCCAGATAAAAGTATCGAAGCCGCCAGCGTCTAGAGCCGTTAGGCATAACCTGGAGAAACAAACCGTTCCCTGCCCGCAATTTGTAAGGTTTCGCTTCAGGCTTGGCAGATTCTACCTGCCGGGAATACATGAGGAGTTTTCGAGCTTCCACAGCCATTTCAGATATATTGGTTCATATTGAAAGTTACCCAGTAACTTACCCAGTTTATGCGGAGACCTCAAGGTATTTCTTTGGATGAATTGAGACGAAAATCTCACCAATACGCTTCTATGTATGGGGTATTTGAGAACTTATGAAATCTCGATAAATAGAGAGTTGGTGCCGGAAAGAGGAGTCGAACCTCCGACCTACTGATTACGAATCAGTTGCTCTACCAACTGAGCTATTCCGGCAAGTAAAATCCAGGGGCGGATTATAGTGACGGAGTCCGGTCGGGTCCATCCCACGTGTACCTGGGTTTAAGACCGATCTTTACTCTCAAAAAACGATCTACCTAAGCCTCTGCAACGACGATTGTTACAATTTGAAACTTTATCCACGATGATGATCCGTTATCATATAGTCATGGATAACCAATTGTCTCATGCGGGGGTGCGGGACAAGCTGAACGTTGTTCGCCTATTCGCGCGCCCTGGTCCTCAGTCACTGCAACGGAACAAGTATTCCGATCGGGAGGGCTTTACCTTAATCGAGCTGATGGTGGTCTTAGCAATAACGGGAATTTTAATCAGCCTCGCAGCGCCGGAATTTAATGGACTTATAACCAATTCCAAATTAGACGGTGGCGTAGACAAGATATCCCGGGCAATGTCGTTCGCTCGAAATCTGTCCCTCAATAATGGTACAAATGAACGAGTCGTTATATGCCCAACGGGCAATCCTGAGGCTGATTCTCCTACCTGTCTAGGGGCCGCCACAACCGACTACCAAACTGGCTGGATTGTGTTTGTTGATTGCGATAATGATGAGATTATTGACTATCCGCCGACGACTTCAGATTGCGACGGTAATAGTATCCCAACTGTTTCTGTTGACGATGCCGAACAGACCCTCCAAATACAATCCGAATTGCAAAATATTTCGCTGTCTTCCGCCAATAATAATCGAGTGGTGTTCAATCAATTTGGTCAGGCACAAAACCTGGTCAGTTTTAATATTGATAAGGATGGCGTCAATTTCGCGACAGTAGCGATAAATAATCTCGGCCGGATGAACGTAACTCACAACCCCAGTTACTAATTTAACTTAATTGAATATGGAGATATCTTGTCACATTAAGCCGGTATCACCGTCCAGCGGATTTTCCCTGGTTGAGGTGATGGTAGCGCTGGTTCTTCTGTCGGGTGGCTTGTTAAGTGTCGCCTATTTGCAGAATTTTGCCCTTCAATTTGGTCAGGAATCATACCATCGTAGCCAGATAATTGTTTCGGCCAACGAGATTATCGATAGTATGCGGGCAAAACAAATTTCCTCCGACGATGGCGGAGCCGAGGTCACTGCATATACCAGCCCGATACTGCCTGCGGATATAGTTACAGGATGCGATCCGGCTTTGTCCACTCCCCGCAATGATATTATCTGCTATGCACTGGAGGTTTCGCGAAATCTTCCCTATGGCACTGTACAAATCGCGGTTAACGCAACTGACATCAGATTCTTCGATATCTCTGTATTCTGGTCGGATCGTGGGCTGAGTGAACAGGCCGGATATTCCGATGCCACTGTGGCTGAGACCAGTGTCAATCTTAATTCCAAACCGGATTGTAATAATGCAGTGAATAGAATCTGGTCAGATGCGCTTACCTGGCCGTTTGGCAACGGTCCAACAAATGAACAATGCATGATGGCGCATACCTGGAGTGTCCAGATTCTAAATACATCAACCATATGAATAAGTCCGCAAAGAAGATGGGCGTTCGCAGGAATACTCTCCATCAGCAAAAAGGTATGAACCTAATCGAGCTGATGATCGCACTTACTATCAGCTTAATCGTTTTGGCTGGAGCTTCGGTGATACTGGCCAACTCTCAAAAATCCAGTCGAATACAGGACAACCTGATTGGGTTGCAGGAAAATGCCCGGTTCGCCATCGCCCAGATCTCCCGGGATCTTCAGCTGAGCGGATACTATGGGTGCGTTCAGGATTTAGATCCTTCTGACGCTGCTGGACCGGTTATTAGCAATCTAAGTGGGAATATTTATATCTCATCACCGGTACGGGGATATGAAGACAGCGCGACACCTGAGTCAACACTCACGGCGCCCAATCGCGATGTGCTGGAAATTCAGTATGCCCGACCAATACTTGGTGCCAAATTGGCAGCCAGCATGACCAGTCCATTGTCAGATTTGGTGCTAGACGATGCATCAAATATTCAGGAACAGGATGTTCTGCTTATTGCTAACTGTGAAGTTGGTGATATTTTTACCGTGAGCGGTGTGTCGGGTAATACTATCCAACATCAGACCGACACCACCAGCGGTGGAGACCTACCGGACGACTATGAAAATATATCGGACTCATTATCTGCGGTCTATCCCAAGGAAAGCTACCTCGGCACTGTTACCCAGCTCTATGAGTTTGGTCGGATAAAGTACTTTATCGAACCCGCCGCCGACCCAACAGATCCGGATACTTTTCCAACTCTTCGTCGGGTGGTTAATGCCGGAATTAATGAAAATGGAGCGGTAGCTGATGAATTTATTCCCGGCGTAGAAGCTTTTGAGGTCCTGTATGGCGAAGATACCGATGGAGACGTAGTTCCCGATACTTTTGTAAACGCAAATAGCGTTGGCGTCTGGGGCAACATCAGTGCAGTTAGATTCGCCTTGTTGCTAAGGACGGAAGATCAGTTTGGTACTGATCTTGATAGGAATGACAGGGATAGTGATGGCGGAACTATTGATGTATTAGGGACCGATTTCACCCTTGGAGATGCCCGGGTTCGTCGTCGGGTATTTCAAACAACGGTCTATATTCGGAACGCAATTTAGAATCTTAGTTTTCCAAACAAAATGAAATTTCACCAACAATTCTTTTCGGCTGGCCCTGATTCACAATCTGGGGCAGCCCTGGCGACTACTATGGTATTCCTCGTGATCCTGACAGTTATTGGTGTATCAACTATGCAGAACAATCGCCTGGAACAAAAAATGACCACAAACCTCCAAGAGCTAAACCATTCTTTCCAGTACGCGGAATCAGGTTTAGTGAGGGGATTAAAAGCACCAACGCTTTTAAGCACCTCCAATACTGGGGAAATTGATCCATTATTGGATTATGGTGATCCGGACCTACCCAATGCAGTTGCTACCAAACCAAATATTTGGTTATGCAATGAATCAGGTGTGCCAACAACGCCAGAAGACTGTGGTGCTAGCAGTAACAATGGAAATGCCGCAGTTAACACACGATACCGTGGCAAAGGCAACCTTCCGCCACCAAATTATAGCCTCGAAAGCGGGTTTGCCACTCACTTCTTTGTGGTTGGCAGTAAAGGCACATCAAATCTATCGGCGTCCACCCACAATGTAGGACTATCTGTGGTCGGACCCGGTGAACTTTAATCGTTAACGGATTTTAGGCACTACTACCGAGTTATAAAATGAGACATCTCAAATATTTGAATTCACTGGTAATCAATCAGACTCTGCGCCTGTTTATATTTTTCATGCTGGTCTTGTCACTTGGCGTAAACGACGTCATCCCAACGGCCAGCGCCGAACCCAAAATGACGGTTAATGAGGCCCCACTCGAAGGTACCCACGTATACCGATTGCGAGTAAACAATAAAGGATTCGGTAGAATTGTACTTAGCTGCCACCGTTGTCCGAATAAACGGATACGTTTGCGCGTAACCCCAACTAGTTATGCCGTGGTCAATGGAGAACTGGTCTCCATGTCTCAGTACTCACAGGGCAGCAGGGATCTAATCACCGGATTTTACAAACCCGAATCCAAAGAATTGACCTGGTTACAGGTGGAGCGACTATAATGATCAAGCAAAGCCAACCAGGTCGAATCCATATTCAAAGGTTTCGAAAAACGCAAGATACCCCTGCTCGAAGCGGATTCTACACAGCTCTCTTGTCAGGCTTACTAATCTGCGGCCCTATCCAGGCTGACGATGTCGAGATATACAGCGACACAAGCTCTAATGGGGTAAATCCCAACATACTTTTTGTAATCGACACATCCGGCAGTATGGGCGGAACGGTTAATATTTCCAGTTATGATCCCGGAGTTAGTTATGATGTCCCGGTGGGAGCGCCCGCTGGATCAGTAGAGTGTCTGGACGACAGAATTTATGTTGGAGGAATCGGCACCACGACACCGCAATGTGACACTAACTACTGGTTCGAGGAATCCAAATTTCATTGCGACGCCGGGGCCGCCAACCTGGATATTAATGGAGTGGGGCTTGGCACCGGGTTTTATGTCGACCGAATTGCGCGCTGGAATGATACCTTTGATAGCTGGTATAGCCTGCATAGCACTTTCTATAACTTTCGCTCTACATCCCTGTATTATGAATGCGAAGATGACGATGAAATTCATGGAAAAAACGGTACCAATACCGCGAAAAGAATTCGCAACGGTTCTAGTGGACCGTGGAATAGTGTGATATCGGATAATATCTGGAGTAACAAAACCAGCAGAACCATTTTTTCGGGCAATTATTTAAACTGGTTTCATTATCACGGCGGGGCGACTGCTACGGGCACGATAAAAACACGGCTACAGGTTGTTGTCGATGCCGCCAAAAACCTTATTGACTCTGTCGGGGATCTTAATATTGGCCTGATGCGATTTGATTCCACCAGCACCGTATACGAAACCGTCGATGACGGGTTTCATGGAAATAATCATGGCGGCCCGATAAGCCATCCTTTAGTTGATATCAGTACTGCAGCTAATAAAACCCTGTTAAAAGACACCCTGGATGCATTTACCTTTGGCGGTTCGACACCCTTGGTCGAAACGGTTTATGAGGGTATGAGATATTATCGCGGAGAAAACGTCCATTTCGGTCTACCGCAACCAGATGGCACGCTTACCAGCCACGTCGACAGTCGGACCGGGAATGTTTATGACTCACCAATCCTGACCGATTGCGGCAAAAACTATATGGTGGTCTTCAGCGACGGTGCACCAACCGCTGATTTCGATGCGGATGGATTTATAAGCCCCCTGATCAATGGAATTTCCGGGGATATGGGTAGCTGCAGCCACGGTGCTACCACCTATTTTGCGGGTGATAGCTGTCTGGATGAGCTTGCCAACTTTATGTTTATTGATGATCACGCGACCGTGGATGAAGGAAATAATCTTCCTGGGGAGCAAAATATTGTCTCCTATTACGTATCTGGATTTGATGGTGCAGATGACGCATTAATGGCCGCTGCCGCGGCCAAGGGCGGAACCATTTCCAACTACTCTGCCGCAACCCCCAGCAGCTTCGCCTCCGTATTTAACACTATACTTGCAGACATCCAGAAATCCAATGCGGCATTTACCTCTCCTGCCGTTTCCGTTAACGCACTAAACCGCTTACGCCATAACAACGACTTGTATTTTGCGTTATTTGAACCTAACAGCTCTCCTCATTGGGTGGGAAATATCAAAAAGTATAAACTTGAGGCTTCTGGTTTGGATGTTGCACCTGCGGATGGAGAAGATGATTTTGTGTTTATTGGTGATGCCCAAACGCCGACTCAGGTCGCGGTAGATCCCACAACCGGACTTTTTGAAGAAAGCGCATTGAGTTACTGGTTTCTTGATGCAACTGATCCTGACGGAGACGAAACCGGAAAAGGTGGCGCAGCCCATCGGCTGTATGATTACGACGATACTAGTGATTTGTTCGATGCGTCAACGCGTGGCTCCAAGGTTTTTACCTATCTTTCTGATTATCCGCCAGACGCAACCGAATTCGATGGTAGCGGCATTAGTCTGATTGCAATTCACGAAAATAATGCGGACGTTACCGGTACTGACCCTGATAAAATTTCCAAAGCGACACTTGGACTCGTATCGACATTCGACGACAACGCATTCCTTGACCGAGTTAAATGGGCACGGGGGGTGGATGTATCCGACGCAGACCAGGATAGTAATTTGACCGAAGGTCGTCCGGGAATGGGCGGAGTGCTGCATACAGAACCTGTTCTAATTAATTATGCGACGGATCCAACACCGGCTCCTGGATTTCCAGATGGTACTCAGACAAATGTGCTGTTTACTACGACCAACGATGGCTATTTCCATATCTTCAAATCTGAAGATGCTGGCTTGACCCGACTAGAACATTCGGCGGTAATTCCAAAACCAGTGCTTGGACAAATTGATGAGTTGTATCTTAATACCGGCTCCGAAATTGCCTACAGGTTGGATGGGAATATCGATATCTGGAGAAATGACAGCGACAATGACGGCTTCATTACAACTGGGGGAAGTGACCATGTATACGCTTATTTTGGTCAACGCAGGGGTGGCAATAATATTTTCGCATTTGATGTAACCGACCCGGATTTACCCAGGCTACTGTGGGAAATCAATCCTGATTTACTACTTCCGGCTGATCTGACAGATGACGATATTGGCCCATTTCAATATATGGGGCAAACCTGGTCAAAACCGAGGCATCATCGATTGTTACTGCCAAACATAGCGGGAACTGATCTTGAGCTGCGTGATATCATAATCTTCGGCGGCGGTTATGACCATGATAAAGATGACCTCAAAGATCAAGACCGGGACGAGGACACATTTGGTAATGCGATATATATTGTCGACGCCGAAACAGGAGAGCTGATTTGGTGGGCAGGGAAATCGGGGCTAGCAAACGTTACTCCAGATTTACCGAGCGCCGATATGAAGTACGGCTTTGCTTCGGATATTCGTATCGCCGATATCAATGGAGACAGTATTGCAGATATTATGTTTGCCACGGATGGTGGTGGACAAGTATGGCGATTCGATATTAATAACGCGCTTAATGTCGGTGACCCATTAACCCTGGCGAGTCGGATTTCTGGCGGAGCAGTAGCCGATTTACAATTAACCAGTTCTTCCGATACCTCGACTGATCTCAACAACCGACGGCTCTACTACGCGCCGGATGTTGCAATTGCACAACGAGGTGATGAGGATCCGCCTTTCTTTACTGTAGCAGTAGGTAGTGGCTTCAGAGCATCGCCTTTGAATAAAACCATTGCTGATAAGTTTTTTGTTCTGAAATACGCCGACGTAAATGCGGCGCCAGCAAGTTATAGCGCGGTTAAAATTTATGTTGACGATTTGCTTGACGTTACTTCGCTTAATTTTGCTGCCAATCCGCCGCCGACCCTGACCACCGCGGAGGAAACAAGTCTAAATAATAAAGGCTGGTTTATTGACCTTACAGATAGTGGCGAAAAGGTACTGTCGGAGTCTATTACCGTTGATGGGAATGTTATATTTAGTACCTATACCCCACCAACAACTATTACAAACCCTAACATTACAGATCTTTGTCTACCTAACCAAGGGGCCGGCAGAACTTATTTCGTCAGCGTATTCGATGCAAGCCCCGTGGCTAACCTGGACGGCCTCAACGGGGACACTAACCTCACGCTTCCAGACCGAGCATATAATCTAACCGTAAGCGGGGTTCCTCCTAAACCTAAAGTAATATTTCCTGACCTGGACAAGGTTAGCGGTAAGGTAATTGTCGGCCGTGAGATTTTACCGGTTAATATCGCAAACGACGCAGAGTTAACATTCTGGTTACAACAATAACTTATCAACCAGATTGATTTATGAAACATAGTAAAAGGTCACCGGGATATACCCTGATAGAGCTCATGGTAGTTATTGCCATAATCGGCTTGATATCGTCCTGGGCGATACCAACGTACTTTGGTTATGTGCTTGACGCCCGGCGCTCGGATGCAATCTCTTCGATGAATCGTATGCTGGCGCAGCAGGAACTTTTTTACGGTAATAATCAATCATCTTATACAAGTTTTGTTGCCAGTTTAGGATACGATGACGGGTTGGGAAACAGTATTGCTCCCAGCGAGAATGGGCACTATACGATTGCAATAGGGGGCTGCCGCATACCTGCAGATTTTACTGATTGCGTCGAATTAACCTCTGCGCCAGCAATCGGCAGTAGCCAGATTAAGGACGAAGAGTGTTTGTCGATCGCGATCAATTCCAAAGGACGGCAAACTGCTACCAACCCGGAGTGCTGGAATTAGTCAGGCAACCTAGTCAGATATCCCCTGATCTCTGACTACCTGAGCCGTACCGGCAACGAAAACGAAATATTTTCTTTCGGTCCAGGGAGTTCCGAAGTTTGACTTTCTCCCTGCCGGAGTTTCTCCACCACTTGTTGCACCAATGACTCCGGTGCTGACGCGCCGGCGGTGACTCCGGCGCATTGTTTTCCTTCCAGCCACTGGTCGCTAATCTCGTCCGGACCATCGATCAGATATGCTGGGACATTGCGGTATTCGGCAATTTCACGCAGTCGATTTGAATTTGAACTATTGGGAGATCCAACGACAAATACTACATCGCACGTTTCCACCAGCTGTTTAACCGCGTCTTGTCGGTTTTGTGTTGCGTAGCAAATATCATCTTTTCGCGGGCCTTTTATGGCAGGGAATCGAGCTCTTAAGGCTTCGACAATTTTCGCCGTATCATCCATGGAAAGGGTAGTTTGACTGACATACGCCAGTCGCTCAGGATCTTTTACCGATAGGGCCTCTACGTCTTCAAGGGTTTCCACCAGAATAATCCCCCCCTCGGCCTGACCCATGGTTCCTTCCACCTCAGGATGACCGGCATGACCAATCAGGATAATCTCCAGATCCAGCTTACGGTATTGGGTCACCTCGACATGCACCTTGGTGACCAACGGACAGGTCGCGTCAAATACGTTCAGGATTCTCGACTCCGCCTCCTGGCGAACCGCCTGGGAAACCCCATGAGCACTAAATATTACGGTCGAGTCTTCTGGTATTTCATCCAGTTGATCGACAAATATTGCACCTTTCTCGCGCAAATTTTCCACCACGAAGCGGTTATGCACTACTTCATGGCGAACATAAATCGGTGCACCATATTTTTCCAGGGCGCGTTCGACAATTTCGATGGCGCGGTCAACACCCGCGCAAAAACCCCTGGGATTTGCCAAGATTACTTGCATCTAATGCTCTTTAGCCTCGGTTAAACACACTATCCAGTAGCAGTATGATTGCGCCAAATGTTATGGAAATATCCGCCACATTAAACGCTGGAAAGTACCAGTCTCGAAAGTGTAATAGTAAAAAATCTATAACGTAACCCGCGCTGACTCGATCGATAAGATTGCCAACGGCACCTCCAAGAATCAGCGTAAGTCCGATTGCGAGGAAACCATTTCTCCAGTGCTCACGCCAGATCCAAACAAGCAGAACCACCGAGAACCCTCCAGCCAGACCAATAAATAATCCACGTTGCCAGCCGCCGGCATCGTTCAGAAACCCAAAGGCGGCACCTTGATTGAAGACCAGCACCAGATCAAATACGGGCAATATCTGGATTGCAGGTTGCCCGCCCAGATGTTGATAGGCCAGCTGCTTGGTTACCTGATCGACAATCACGATCACTGCTGCCAGCAGCAAAATGAATATATACCTCGATTTACTTTGATTCATCTGGCTGGATTCTACTCTCAATGCCCAGAATTTCCCGGGCCATTCCGGCATCAAGTCCAATCCGGGATTTTAGCTGGTCGAAAGAATCAAATTTTTCTTCATTTCGAATTTTCTTTACAAACTCTACGCACACCCGCTCACCATACACAGATCGATCAAAATCAAATAGGTGTACTTCCAGCACGTATTCCAGGTTATCTCCAATGGTGGGTCGCGTACCAAGGCTTGCGACACCGGGTAAGGCATCTTCATCGATTCCTGAAACTTCCACCGCAAAGATCCCGGTGACAGCAGGTTGGTGAATGATCGGGATATTTAGCGTGGGAAACCCCCACTGACGGCCAAGTTGCTGCCCATAGCCAACCCTTCCCACCAGGTTATATCGGCGACCCAGCAATTGGGCTGCGGCCTCCAGATTACCTTTGGCCAGCAGTCCACGAATTCGTGTACTGCTGATTCTTTCATCCCGATGCAATACCGTTTCAGTACTGGCAACCGTATATTTACCTTGGGTTGCAAACCGTTGCAGTAACGAAAAATCCCCAACACGTTGCTTGCCAAAGCGAAAATCGTCTCCCACCAAAATGTAGCGGGCCCTCAGGCGCTCGACCAATATCTGCCGAACAAAATGATCTGCAGTGATATTAGCCAGTTTTTGATTGAATCTGAGCAATAGCATGATATCAACCTTCAGATCGTGCAGCGCAAAATATCGGGTACTGCACTCGGTAAGGCGTGCCGAACTCTTATCACCCAGAAAATACTCTTCTGGATGCGGGTCAAAGGTCATTACCATAACAGGCAACCCAAGCCGGTCGCCATGTGAGCGCAGTGTATTCATTATTCTCTGGTGGCCCCTGTGCACTGCATCGAAGTTCCCGATGGTCAATACACATCCTTCAGTGGGAAGCTGGGTAGACTCCAGAGAACGGATCAGCTTCATCCATTCCCTCGCAAATTAAATCGCATACCCAGCAGAAACAATATTAAAAAGTAACTTGCTCCAGCCGCCGCCACCCAGCCTGACAAGCGCATCGCCCGGGCCAAGATCGTTTGATTGAACCAGCTTTCAGATGTACCAGCACCCCACCACAGAATACACCCCATGATCGTTGCCGCTAATAATATCTTGGCGAGAAAACCCAGCCAGCCTGGTTCCAAGCGAAAAACGTTAATTCGCTTGAGACCGGCATATAAAAGCCCCGCATTCACCGCTGCCGCCAGGGAAGTCGCCAAGGCAAGACCGGTATGCTGCATTGGGTAGAACAACATCAGGCTCATCACAATATTTACCAGCACCGCAATGACTCCAATCCTGACCGGCGTTTTAGTGTCTTTACGCGCATAGAAACCCGGCGCGAGCACCTTAACCAAGACAATAGGCAGCAAACCCAAACTGAAAGCAACCAGACTTGCCGACGCCATATGAACACCATTCATAGTGAAATCACCATGAAAGAAAATCGTCGTAATCATTGGTTTAGCCATTACCACCAACCCGATGGTAGCGGGAATACAAATGAGAAATACCCAGCGGGCGGCCCAATCCAGGGTCTTTGAGAATGCGTCGTCTGATCGATTCCCATGTTTTTCCGACAGGTTAGGCAAGATCACGGTGGCCAGTGCAATGCCGAAAACACCCACTGGAAATTCCATCAGGCGGTCTGAATAATATAACCAGGAAACACTGCCGGTTACCATAAATGACGCCAGCAAGGTGTTAATCAAAACGTTGAGTTGGGCCACCGAAACGCCAAATATTGCCGGCAGTATCAGTTTAAACACCTGCCCGGCCCCAGCAGCGGCCTGTGAATCTCCTGGTTTCGCCCGAATACGGGGCCGTACCAACAGCTTTTCTCGACTAAGGAAAGGTAGTTGAAACAGAAATTGCGCCAGGCCCGCAACAAGTACGCCAATGGCAAGCGCAATAGGTGCGTCGGAGAACCGCGGGGCCAGGAATACCGCCGCACCAATTAGACACAAGTTAAGCAGTACCGGGGTTGCTGCAGGTACAGCGAAACGTCCGCAGGTGTTAAGCATGGCAGCGAACATCGCTACCAATGAGATAAACATGAGGTAGGGAAATGTAATTCGGGTTGCTTCCACGGCAAGGGCAAACTTGGCTGGATCTTCCTGAAAGCCCCAGGCTAACCCTTTGACCATCCACGGTGCGGCAAAAACCCCGAGCAGTGATATCCCTGCGAGTATCAGACCAAAACGACCCAGCACTAACTGTAAAAATCGGGAAGTATCAGCGGGTTCTCTATGCTGACGAAAATCGGTAAAAACCGGAACAAATGCAGCCGCAAAGGCACCTTCAGCGGTTATTCTACGAAAGAAATTGGGGATTCTAAAGGCGACAAAAAATACGTCTGCAGCCGCCTTATCCCCCAACAAATTGGCAAAAAACACGTCTCTAATCAATCCACTGATTCTTGAAATCAGCGTCATCGATCCCACGATGGAAGTGGATTTGATTAGATCACCGGACTTGGAGGGAGGCATTAGGGGATTATAGGGTAGCAAAATGGCTCCGGGGTTAGCCAAATCTTCCACCCGGACAAAGTATTTGCTGATGAATTAATAGTTACTCCGACGGTTTGTCCCTTGACATTTGGCCTGAAATTGCCGATATTCCACCGCCTTTCGAACCAGTGTCGAACCGGGATTTGGGGTTATATTTTTGAACCCGAAAAGAGGCGCAATTATAGTATTGCTAATCTTGGAAGCAAGCCCGGCTCCAGACTTTCAACCAGAAATTTAAGGAAACCTACTTTGGCTAATTCACCACAAGCTAGAAAACGCGCCCGTCAAAATATCAAGAGACGTGCCCACAACGTAAGTCAGCGCTCCGCGCTTCGAACTTGTATCAAGAAATTGTTGAAATCCATTGCAGGAAATGAAGTCGACGCTGCAAAATCTGCTTATCGCGACGCAGTATCGAGTATCGATCGGGCTGCCTCCAATGGTTTACACCATGGCAATCGGGCAGCCAGATTAAAGTCTCGTTTGAATAATCGGCTTCGCACAATAACCGCCTGATAAATATCGGGGCAGTTACAAGTATACTGCCCTGTCACTGCCAGCGTCACCGATCAGCTAGCTCTGGTCGAATTTCACGGCAAACAAGCTGCAAACGGGTGAATAACGATAAACTCTATCGCACCCGACGAAAGAACTGAGGCAATCGCATAGCAAATTTCGACACGAAGTACATCGGCGAAACCTTCAGACCCAACCTTTTGCAAGCCGAATAGGATTCAGCGTTTCCCTTGACGATGTTACCAATGCTTCTGTTGGTAGCCCCCCCTATGCGCATTCTCACCATAATTTGGGGCAGATATCGGGTTGCTATCCCGTGCACCGCCATTAATCTCGCGGTTAGTTCGAAATCGGCCTGAAATCTCATTTTAGTGTCGAAACAACCCAGCTGCCCATAAAGCGCTCTGCGAACAAAAAAAGTCGGGTGTGCGGGCATCCAGCCAGCTTCGAACAATCCAGGACAGTAGTCTCGTGACTGCCAATAACGTATTACTTTATTGGTATCTTGCCTGGAGACATACACCAAATCGCCGTAGCAGGCGTCTATATCAGGATCGGATAAACACGAACTCACCAAATCAAGAACCCCCTCATCCTGATAGATATCGTCTGCATTCAATGTTCCGACAATGTCGCCGCTGGCGAGGGCTATTCCTGCATTCATCGCATGGTATATCCCTTGATCGGACTGGGAAACCCATTGGCTCAACTTATCCTGGTGGCGTTTAATTACTTCTACCGTTCCGTCTGTTGAAGCGCCGTCAATCACAATATGTTCGACATCAGCGTAACGTTGGGCGTGCACTGACAATATTGTTTGCTCGATAGTATCCACCGCGTTATACACAACGGTCACTATGGAGATTTTCATTTTCTACCGGCTTTTGTCGTCCGTTTTTTTCTACCGCCAGCGGTTTTACTGGTAGCAGGTTTTCTGCCAGGAAATCTTTTATCCGAAGAGTGCCTGCGAGATTTTAATCCGGGTTTAGACTTGGGTGGACGCGATTGATCAGACGGAGTGGTTCCTCTGATTTCCTGGTTGATATTGCTGTGCGGCAACAATCGCGCAATTTCCGCGTGTTTTAGCTCGAGAAACTCCCCTTGCTTCAAGTTTTTCGGCAACCTCACGCTGCCGTACCTGACCCTGACCAGCCGGCTTACTCGACAGCCCACGGTTTCCCACATTCGACGTACTTCCCGATACTTACCTTCGGTTACCACTACCGTATACCAGGTATTGCTGCCTTCTCCGCGGTTTCGTTTCAACTCATGAAATCGTACCATTTCCCCATCGATTTCTACCCCTTGGGTCAGGCTGCTCAGCGCGGAATCATTAACACGCCCATAAATTCGGCATAGATATTCACGTTCCAGACCAAATTCGGGATGCATCAGGCGATTTGCCAGGTCACCGTTGTTGGTAAACAACAGGAGTCCCCTGGTATTAATATCTAACCTCCCCACTATCACCCAACGCTCTCCTTTAAGTTTGGGTAGTCGCCTGAATACTGTAGGTCGTTTGGCAGGATCATCCCGTGTGGAAATTTCCCCCTCGGGCTTGTTGTACATAATGATTCGGCTCTTTCGATCCTGTACCTTTCCCCGAATGGGTCGACCGTCAATACTTATCCTGGCATTGTCATTGACCCGATCGCCAAGCTCAGCAACCCGACCATCGACTCGAATTTTTCCTTCGCTGATCCATCCTTCTATTTTACGCCTGGACCCGATACCTCGATCTGCCAGATATTTTTGCAACCGGACTCCCGGTCGCCCCGGTTGCGTCATCCCTGATTTACAAGATGACTGGCCGCCTGAAGTGGGTAGGCGTGATCTTCATCAACCTCCTCGTCAGGATTTTCTTCGCTATCAGCTCGCTCTTCTGAAACATCATCATGCTCAGCCTGGTCTCCAATTCCATTTTCATCATGATCGCTGTCGCTGGCTTCAGGCTTATTTACATTCGCAATCTGTTGCTGTTCGTCAGCTTGATGCCCAGGATCTATCTCATCCCCTTCAGCAGCTTCTTCATCAATGGCATTGTCGACCCCAGTTCTACTATCGAAGTCGTCATCGGTGTCCGACAGAGCCTCATGGGTGTCTTCACCTTCATCGGAATCCTCGGGAATCTCTTCATTTTCGGGAGTAAGCGCCGCCATCAATTCTGGTGGCAGAGGCATATCCAGATCGCTGGCTATTTCGCTTATTCCCCGTTCGTCCATCAATACCGGCAGGTCTTTCAGAGACTCGAGATTAAAATAAGACAAAAAATCAGGCGTTGTGCCAAATAAACCTGGTCTACCTGGAACATCACGAACCCCAACCTGCTTAATCCATTCTCGCTCGACCAGTTTTTGCATTATCTCGGAGCTCACGCTTACTCCTCGAACCTCTTCGATATCACCTCGACTAACTGGCTGCCGATAAGCAACGATGGCCAGAGTTTCCAATAGTGCCCGAGACATTCTGGGAGGCTTGACGGCGTATAGTGCACGCAGGTAGTCCGCATACTTCTCACGGGTTTGGTATCGATATCCACTGCCAATCTTCACCAGTTCCACTCCGCGCCCTTCACAGTCATTTTGCAATGACGCGATAGCTTCGAGTACCTGAGCAGCATCAGGGCGTACGCCCTTGTCAAACAAGCCCTGAACTCTGGCAACGTTAACCGTGCTGTCAGAAACCAGTAATACAGCCTCGACGATATTCTTTAAATCATCCGACATATCAATTAATTTGCTTCAGTACTTTTCATGTGGATCGGGGCAAATGGCTCGTTTTGAACGACGATGAGCATTTTGTCCCGGGTTAATTCCAATATCGCCATAAAGCACACTACCAGACCAAGCCGACCCTCTTTCGGGTCGAATAACTCTTCGAATTGCATAAAACCAACTGTACGGATACGATTGAGTATAGTGGTCATCTTCTCCCGTACGGTGAGACCGTCATGCCTCACAGTCCAGTTTTTGTTCTGAACATTGCGCTCCATCACCTGGCGAAATGCCACTATCAGATCGTTAATCGACGCCCGTGCCTCTACTTTCACTGGTGCCGGATCCTCAAAATCACTGGTCACCAGAAATAACTCCCGCTCGAGTCTCGGTCGGTCTTCAATATCTCTGGCAGCCTGGCTAAATCGCTCGTATTCCTGTAATCGACGAATCAAGGTAGCTCGGGGATCTTCTTCGTCCTCAGAATCGGTGCTGACGGGTCTAGGTAACAGCATTCTGGATTTTATTTCCGCCAGCATCGCCGCCATGACCAGATATTCCGCGGCCAGGTCCAACCTGAAATGACGCATCAACTCAACGTATTCCATGTATTGTCGGGTAATCAATGCCACGGGAATATGAAGAATATCGAGATTTTGTTTTCGGATCAGATACAGCAGCAGGTCGAGAGGTCCCTGGAATGTTTCGAGGAATACCTCCAATGCGTCCGGAGGAATATACAGGTCATCGGGTAGCTTATTTAGCGTCTCCCCATTTACCAGAATGGTAACCGGATCGGGTACCGAGGCTGTCTCGGTGATATCTATTGCATCAACCTGGGCTGGCGGTTCACCCGCACCTGCCTGGATACTGGCTATCGCCTCATCCGGGCCATCTTCCTGGGCGGTCGGAGTGGCCGATTGGTCCTGGTCTTTGCTGGATTGAGTCATCCGATTAGCGATAGATAGTACCTACCGATTCTCGCACAATCTGCATGGTTTCGCTGGCTACTTTGCGCGCTTTCACCTCTCCCAGGGCAATTACCTCGCGCACCATACCAGGATTGTTTTCGTAGGGCCGGGCACGATCCCGTATCACCTCCTGTTCCTCAATAATTTTTTCGATTAATGGTTTTTTACATTCCAGACAACCAAATGCAGCGGCGCGACAGCCACTGGCAACCCAGTCCAGGGTATCTTTATCGCTGTAGACCTTGTGCAACTGCCATACAGGACATTTTTCGGGATCCCCGGGATCGGTCAGCCTAACCCGCGCCGGGTCGGTAGGCATCACCCTGATGGCTTGCTCCACCCGCTTTGGGTCGTCTCTTAAGGCAATTGTATTGCCGTAGGATTTTGACATTTTCTGTCCGTCCAATCCTGGCATTTTAGCCGCTTCCGTCAATAGTGCAGCAGGCTCAGGCAACAACGCTACACCCCGCCCCTCAAGATGACCCAATAGTCTGTGTTTCTGTTCAGCATTAATATTTTGCTGATTTGCCACCAAATCCCTGGCCTCCTGTAATGCTTCGCGGTCTCCTTGTTCGGTAAACGCCTGGCGCAAACGTCGATAAAGCTTCGCGGCTTTTTTTCCCATCTGCTCGATACTGGTATCGACTTGTTGCTGAAACTCCTTGGTGCGACCAAAGAAGTGATTAAACCGACGGGCAATTTCTCTGGTTAATTCCACATGAGGTACCTGATCTTCCCCCACCGGAACATGGGCAGCCCGGTAGATTAAAATATCGGCCGACTGAAGCAGTGGGTAGCCAAGAAAACCGTAGGTTGCCAGGTCTTTTTCACGCAATTTTTCCTGTTGATCCTTAAAGCTGGGAACCCGTTCGAGCCATCCTAGGGGTGTGACCATAGACAACAGCAAATGCAACTCAGCATGCTCGGGTACCCGGGACTGGATAAACAATGTCGCCCGCTCAGGGTCTACCCCGGATGCCAGCCAGTCAACCACCATTTCCCACACATGCTCATTCATGGTCTCGGGTGCGTCGTAATGGGTGGTCAAAGCATGCCAATCCGCGATGAAATAAAAACACTCATACTCCTGTTGCATCCTGATCCAGTTTTTGAGCACACCATGATAGTGACCAAGATGAAGCTTGCCGGTAGGTCGCATACCCGAAAGTACCCGACGATTTTCTATTTCACTCATAGCTGAAAAAGTTTCAATTTTGTGGATCAAGCCCTGCAATAGTTCTGTTGGATTGGCTCATTTTTACCAGGGAGACTCTGGCGCTGAATCCTATTCTGAGTCAACCATCAAACGGGTCTATTCAAAAGCAGTTAAATCTCCCTTGCCCCTTCGTAATACTTGAGGAACACCACTTTCAAGACCAATCACCGAAGTCGGTTCGAAATCACATGGACCGCCATCGATGACCATGTCAATCTGACGTTCAAGGCGTTCACGAATATCTTCAGCGTCATTCATCGGCAGTTGCTCCCCGGGCATGATCAAGGTTGAGCTCATGATTGGCTCGCCGAGTTCAGCGAGCATGGCAGAAACGATCGGGTAGTCCGGCACCCTTAATCCAATGGTCTTGCGTTTCGCATGCTGCAACCTTCGCGGCACCTCTCGGGTGGCGCCGAGAATAAAGGTATAGGGTCCTGGAGTAAAGCGCTTCAGCAGTCGATATTCTTCATTATCAACCCTGGCATACAGACTAAGCTCGGAGAGGTCTTTGCAGACCAATGTAAAGTTATGATCGTCGTCGACGCGTCGGATTTTTCTTATTCTTTCCATCGCATCTTTATTGCCGATAGTGCAGCCGAGTGCGTAACTTGAATCGGTAGGATAGGCAATAACACCCCCGCCTCGCAAGATGCCAACTGCCTGTCGAATCAATCTTGGCTGCGGGTTCTGCGGATGAATCTGAAAAAACTGCGCCATATTCAGTCACCTGAAGAGTGGGTTGCAGCCCCCCCAGGCTTTTTGGGTCTTCGTGATCGACGCCGTTTGCGGGATGTTGAAGGCGTAGTCGTGTTTGCACGTAACTGCTCTACCATTTCCCGCCGTCCATTTTCATTAAGGCTTTGTATTCTGGTCCACCAATCAGAAATTTCCTGATCAACCTTTTCCACGTTCCCTCTCAACAACAGAAAATCGTAAGCAGCGCGAAAGCGTCTGTTTTCAAGTAGTGTAAAAATGGACTTTGGCCTACGACGCTCAAGATTTCCCTGCATCATCCAAACTTCAATGCTAGGCACCGACACCCGCCGTGGAACTGCAACTTCCTGCACCTGATTGGCAAACACTTGATCGCCGGCCTGCCAAAAGGTTTCGCTATTATAGGATTTACCGTTAGACAACTGGTCATAGCGGCGACAAAATGGTCTCCACAGTAATACCGCAAACAAGAATGCCGGAATTACGGGTTTATCCTGACGTACCCGCCGGTCAGTATTTTCCAGCGCCCGAATAATGAGTTCCTCCCAACGCTCACCTCCTTCTTCTTCGATCGCATTTATGGTCTGGGAAAACAGATAGTCTGCCATCCCGGATCGCCGGAGTTCACGCCAGCTATTTACCGCATGGGCATGATGGAATAACTTTAAAACCTCATCATACAATCTTGCCGCTGGCACTTCGGCAATAAGCGATCGCTGTTTATCTACTGCGTTGGTCAGAGCAGCGTCAGGTTCCAGCCCCAGTTTTGCTTTGAATCGGAGGACCCGCAACATTCTCACAGGATCTTCCGCAAATCTGGTTTCAGGATTACCGATCATCGTCATTTGATTATTCTGAAGATCTGTTACCCCGCCCAGAAAATCGATGACTTGTTCACTAAAGGGGTCGTAATACAATGCGTTGATAGTAAAATCCCGTCTTATTGCATCATCTTCGATAGTGCCATAAACATTGTCATCGAGAATCCGTCCACTTTCAGTGGGAGCCTTTTTTCTCCACGGCATCCAACCCTTTTTCTTTTCACTACTTCTCTTTAAATCAGGCGGCGCACGATAAGTCGCCACCTCAATAACTTCACGGCCAAATCGGACATGGACCAGGCGAAATCGCCGCCCGATAATTCGAGCTCTTCGAAATATGTCCCGAGCCTGTTCCGGGCTCGCATCGGTGGTAACATCAAAATCCTTGGGTTCTTTCCCAAGTATCAAATCCCGTACGCATCCCCCAACCAGATAGCCATCAAAACCGGCTTGCTGCAATCCATCGACAACGTCAAGCGCGGCGTTACTAATTTGGTTGCGACTAAATCCAAATTCGCTAGATTGGTAATAAGTGGGTTTCAAATTCTTCCATATGGCTGATGAAAGCCACAGTAAAAAAGCCGGTTACCAGGGTAACCGGCGGAGACTGTATTCACACTAATGCGGTAAAATTCCTATTGAGAGAGTTGCTGCTCTGGAACTACTGAATTTGCCGCCAGCTGATAGTGTTCGATTTCGTTGAAATTCAAATAGCGATAGATCTCGGCTGCCATCGTATTCAGTTCTGAGGCGACATCCATATATTCGGCTACCGTGGGAAGCCGCCCCAGTACAGCCGCCACCGAGGATAGCTCCGACGAAGCGAGATAGACGTTTGCGCCTTTACCCAGGCGGTTGGGAAAGTTTCGGGTTGAGGTTGAAACCACGGTGCAATCATCGGCAACCCTTGCCTGGTTGCCCATGCACAGCGAGCAACCCGGCGGTTCGGTTCTGGCGCCAGCTTTGGCAAATACCGCGTACCAGCCTTCTTCTATCAGTTTGGCCTGATCCATTTTGGTTGGCGGAACCACCCACATCCTGGTTGGTATAACTTTGTTCATTTTGTCGAGCAGCTTTCCCGCCGCGCGAAAGTGGCCGATATTGGTCATACACGAACCAATAAATACTTCGTCTACGCTATCTCCTGCAACCTCAGACAATAACCGTGCATCGTCAGGATCATTCGGCGCGCATAGAATCGGCTCTTTAATCTGGTTAAGATCAATTTCAATGACTTCGGCGTATTCCGCATCCGCATCCGCTTCCAGCAATTCCGGATTTTCCAACCACTCCTGCATGGCTTCGATCCGTCGATTGATGGTCCGGGTGTCTCCATATCCTTCGCTAATCATCCACTTTAACATTACGATATTGGAGTTAATGTATTCGACAATAGGCTCTTTATTCAGCTTGATTGTACATCCCGAGGCGGAGCGCTCTGCCGATGCATCAGCTAATTCGAAAGCCTGCTCAACTTTCAGGTCGGGCAATCCTTCAATCTCAAGAACGCGTCCAGAGAACACATTTTTCTTACCTTCTTTCGCCACGGTCAACAAGCCTTTCTGGATTGCAACGTAGGGGATTGCGTGCACCAAATCTCGCAGCGTAATACCAGGCTGCATTTCCCCGCTAAACCGCACCAGCACGGACTCGGGCATATCCAGGGGCATGACGCCGGTGGCGGCGGCAAAAGCCACTAAACCGGACCCAGCTGGAAATGAAATCCCCAAAGGGAATCGGGTGTGGGAGTCACCACCGGTACCCACGGTGTCCGGTAACAGCATGCGGTTCATCCAGGAATGGATAATGCCGTCTCCCGGTTTTAACGCTATACCGCCCCGGTCCATCATAAAATCCGGCAGGTTATGATGGGTCTCGACGTCAACCGGTTTTGGGTAGGCCGAAGTATGACAAAATGACTGCATCACCAAACTTGCCTGAAAACCGAGACAAGCCAAATCCTTTAATTCGTCTCTCGTCATCGGTCCCGTCGTATCCTGGGATCCCACGGTAGACATGGCGGGCTCGCAGTATTGATCGGGACGTACCCCGGGCAGGCCGCAAGCCTTGCCAACCATCTTTTGCGCCAGGGTATAACCCTTGTCGCTTTGTACTGGCGGGACAGACTTACGAAAAGTTTCACTGTCACCCAGCCCCAGAGATTCCCGGGCGCGGGACGTCAGGCCTCTGCCAATAATTAAATTGATACGGCCCCCAGCGCGCACCTCATCAAGCAGTACGTCGTTGCTCAACTCGAAAGTACTGATGACATCGTCAGTGCCGTGCCGGCAAACTTTTCCTGCATAGGGATAGACGTCAATAACGTCACCCATTTCCATTTTACTGACGTCCATCTCGATCGGCAGGGCCCCGGAGTCTTCCATAGTGTTAAAGAATATTGGGGCGATACTGCTACCAAAACAATAACCTCCTGCCCGCTTATTCGGAATTCCGGGTATATCGTCGCCGGTATACCATAACACCGAGTTTGTCGCTGATTTACGCGAGGAACCGGTACCCACCACGTCGCCAACATAGGCTACAGGATGGCCAAGTTTTTTGAGTTCCTCGAGATGCTCAAGTGGTTTTTCTGTAAGACCATCGCGCGGATTCTTTAGCATCGCCAATGCATGCAAAGGAATATCCGGCCTCGACCAGGCATCAGGCGCCGGCGACAAATCATCGGTATTGGTTTCACCAGGAACCATAAATACTGTGACTGTTATTTTCTCTGCAACTGCAGGTCGGTTGGTAAACCACTCGGCATCGGCCCAGGACTGCACTACTTTGGCGGCATGGGTATTACCTTTGTCAGCTTTCTCCTTTACGTCATAGAATGCGTCGAACATCAGCAAGGTATGAGATAGTGCATTCGCCGCTTCATCAGCCAATAGTTCTTCGTCCAATGCGGCGATCATCGGCGCAATATTATATCCACCATGCATCGCGCCCAATAAGTCCACAGCCAGTTCACGGTCAATAATCGGAGAAGACGCTTCCTGGTTGACAATGGCAGCGAGAAATGCAGCTTTTACGTAGGCCGCCTGATCGACGCCTGCTGGCACTCGATCACGAATAAGACCCAAAAGCATTTCTTCCTTACCCCCAGGGGGGGATTTGATAAGCTCGACCAATGCCGCGGTCTGCTCGGCATCCAACGGTTTTGGAACTAAACCAAGAGCAGCCCTTTCGACCACGTGTTTTTCGTATGATTCTAGCAATTTAAACCTCTTTATCCTGTTTTTCGTGGAGCAATACTTAGCGCTTAACCGGCACAATGATTATTGGCAACCCGCCAATGGACTGGTTATTTTACTCGATAAATGATCACAATAGATCAATCAGGCGGGCTTGAATTGCGCTTCACTCGGGTTGAATTTACCCATCCGCTCTTTATATTAACTAACAAGTTCAACCAAAAAATCAGAAGATGACTAATTCACCTATTATGAAATCACGCCGTTATATCCGGGTAATTTCTGTTACCTCAATTATGCTTATTGCATTATTTCTCAGCGCCTGCACCCAGGAAACCCAAAACAAGTTTGGGCGGGCGGTACAAAACTGGACCGGCACCGAAGGTGTGCTGGATATCTACGCCGGTGAAATCCTAGTCAAACGGTTTATTGATATCGATAAGTTATCCACCGCCGTGGCGACCCAGGGTAGCCAGCCCAGACCATATCGATTTGGTTACGGTGTGATCGATCTCAATCAAAATTATCAGGTCGACGCCGGCGAAGTTAAAGTGTATTTTGAATTTAGCGATTACTCAACAAATTATATTTTCTATGAAAACCCACACAAGAAAGCGGGCTAAATCCCGCTCTTCTATGCCGGTTTTGATTCTGATATCACCGGTAGTGAGTTTTCAGCAACGGCGATGGCCTCGTCACTGTCCAATACCACAAGTTCACTGCCTGAGCGCATTGGCGCAGGTGCCAGCTCGGCGTTGCCGGTAAGTGCGATCAAACCCTGTTTATAGGTCATCAGCGCTGAATCCTGCTCGCCCATTTGTTCAAGCAAATCCCCCAGCTCTGCAATCGCTGCACTCTCGCCAGTACTGGTAACAACCTGACCAAGCAATTCTTTGGCCTGATCCAGTTTGTCGTCACGGCGTAACAGCCGCGCCATCGCAAACTTATAGTTGTCATCATCCTGTCGATTTCGTCCCCATGACTCCAACAGCTTAATCTGGTCCACTACATTATTAGTCTCGGTGACGCCATATAATCGCGCAAGATTCGGGTCCCAGTTACTGTTTAGCGCTTTACGCAAAACGATTTCGGCCCGTTGCCCCTCGCCAGATTTATTAAGTTGCTTGGCATAACTGGCCACCGCTGCCGCATCCTTTTTCTTTTTTCGGGGTAAGGCTTTGAAGGCTTCATCCACCTTGCTGCCATCACCTTGTAACAATGCGGGTGCTTCCAAATGATTTTCCAGGGCAAGTTTCTCCCTGGCCCTTAATTCGTCCTCGGGAAATGCTTTTAACTTGGTCAATGCGGGCATCAAAGATACCAGCGCCGGCCAATCCTTCAGTTCGCGATAAACATCTCCCAGTAACCGGGCGGCAGCAACGTTCTTGGGGGCGCTTAGCCGCAGAAACTCCAGCTGGTCCCTGGCATCTCCCCATTCTCCAGCCTGCACCTGCATCCTGGCTCTGGTTAATTTGATCGCTAACTCCTGTTTGGGATGATTCTCCAGAGCCGCCTGGAGGTGTTGATTGCGCCGAGATAGCTGCCCTTGCTGTTGGGCAGCATAGGCTGCGCCGAGGTAATTCATCAACGAGGCATTATTATGATCAAGCTTCGTCATAAGACTGCTTTCAGCATTCGACCAATCACCTTCGATAAGACCGGCAAACCCTTTCATGGTATGGGTCTGAGCAGAATCCTCCTGTTTCCCCTTACGCCATTTACGGACCTTTTTCGGGGTTCGAAAGACACCTACCATAAAATTAAATAGTAGATATAGTGCGGCAAATCCAAGCAACAGAAATAGTACGAATAAAGCAAATGGCATGCTCACGGTATATGGTTCGCCGCCCCATGGCACCGAAAATACAACGTAACCCGGGTCCTGCAGGGCGTACATACCGAGGGCAATCGCGCCTCCCAGCGCAATGATAATCAGGATAAGCAGTTTCACAGTCTAGCCCTCCGATCCGATCACGCTTCTGAGGGCGCTTAGGGAGCCGGAGATATCCGGATATTCCACACGAGGAGTGATGCCTTTGAGTGATGCTAGCTGTTCCAGCCACTGGGTCGTTTGGGCATTGCCGGTGTCGAACTTCTCGGTAACCCAGCTTTCGGTTGCATTTACCCGGTCCAGATAAATTTCAGGTTGTTGCCGCAACAAGGCAATCTGGGCACCTTCAAGCATCAGCCTCCCCTTCGCCAGAATCATCTGCTCAATTTCTGGCGATATGCTTGGTGCCACGGGTTTTCCACCTTTTTCAACCTGGACCAGGCTGCTCAAATCGGCTAGAAAACTTCTGCCAACATCAGCAATTTTATCGCTGGCGGACTGTGATCCAGCGGCAGTATCTGGATCTGTCTGACCCGCTGGTTTGACCGGTCCTTTAGCTTCTCCTAGTCCAAGCAATGGCAAATCATCCAGGGTGGAAGAGAGTAAGGACAAGGTGCTGGTAACGCCGCCAAAGTCAACCGGAGCAATGGCATCAAGCGCCGCAATTTCGCCGCTAATAGCCTTACGGGTATCGAGTAATTGCGGATTATCCAATTCCTGCAGCCGGGAATCGGCAATTTTCAGCGCGCTGCTCGCCGCCTCAACATCCTGGCCCAGTTGGACACGTTGGTTCGCCAGTACCAGAAGGTGCTCGATCTCGCGCAAGCTCCAGCCATCTACGCTGGTTCCGAGTTCGCTTTTGAGGTCAACGATGGAACCCGCCAGGGTATCAAACTCACCACGGAAGGCCTGGGCTTGGTTGGAGAAGCCCTGGTCGGATGCATCCAGTTTCGCCAGCATTTCATTTTGCTGTTGCGATAACCCGGTCTGGAATCCGCGCAGCTGCTCACCTACAGTTGTCTCGGATTTTGCCACCAGCTGTTTTAACGCACTAATTTGCGCGCCAAGGCCAGATTCAGTGGAGCTAACCAGTTGCTTTACCTGACTCACCTGATCTGCGACGCTGGTTTCCGATGTAGCCACCCGCTGTTTAATCTGATCGATCTGCTCAGTCACCCCGGATTGGACACTTTTGATTTGCTCGGTTACGCCGGACTGGGCAGCATTGAAATCACCAAATTTTTGTTCAATGGCTCCCAACCGTTGACCTTGCTCACCACCCGCTATCCGGGCATTTACTGCGGTTTGGTACCAAGCGTATCCAGAGGCCCCCAGGGCAACCAAGCTACATGCCAGAGCCAGCCAACCTATGCCATTGTTAGACTTTTCTGGTTGTGCCGATGAAATTGATTGCATCGGAGCGGACCCTACTGCTGCTGCGACCGGGGTAATAGGTTCAACCTCTGAAGCCACATTCGCCACTGTTTCAGCCGGCGCCGCTTTCGGGCGCGAAGCTTTTTGTGCAGTCTTAGTCGATGCATTCTTCCGGGAAGTACTCTTTTGACCTGTTTTCTTAGTCGATTTGGTGGGAGTCTCGGTCCCTGATTCAGTTTTTTTATCTGTCAACGGTTTTTTGGCCTCCGGCCACGAATGAAACTAATATAAAGGGATTGTATTCACTTTTGGGCATAGCCACCAGTGAGACGTGCCCAAATCTAAATTACTGTAACTTAACCCTGGCTTAAACCCACGTAATTAATGGCAGCCTCTACTACACTTTTATCGTCCGGTCGGGCTGCGATGGTAATAGCTCCGACAAAACCCAATTCTCTGCAGGCATTGGCAATTCGTTCGCTAAAAACCACTAATGGGCAAGATTTCACGCGATTATGATCCGCAGAACCAACCTTATCCAACACGCCTTTGATGATAGCGACACTACTGGCAATCAATATTTGGCGCTCCCCACATAGCCAGTAATTCAAACTCGGTTGAATGGGGTCAGGATTTAACTGCCGCTGATAACTTTCCAGCTGAATCACTTTGGCACCGTTGGATCTTAATGATTCACCAAGAAATTCCCGTCCATTCTGGCCGCGGAAAATGATTACGCTACGGTCCTTCAAGTCGACATTTGCCAGGCTTGCAAGCAGCCCCTCGCTATCAATGGAACCAACGGGCTGGATATCCACCGGGATACCCTGGGTAACCAGGCATTTCGCCGTTGCTGGCCCAATTGCCGCAACTTTTGTCCCCGTGGGTATCCCAATTCCCAATTGCTGACAGGTTGCCGCCAACGATCGTGCAGCATGGATACTCACAATAATGATCAGCGCCACATTGCCCAACTGCTTCAGTGCGCTATCCATGGATTCGCTGCCAGCTTGGGAAACAATATCAAAAACCGGGTAACTTACCGGGATTCCTCCGTTGGCGATGATCAGATTTTTCAGACGATCGGCCTGGGCCCGGGGACGCGTAATCAATACCCGATAATCTTCTAATGGCTTAGTCGCTGTTGGCATACACCTTGCTGAGTATATCCTTTGCCCCCTGGCGGATCAGCTGGTCTGCAACCTGATGCCCCAGGGATTCAGCCTCCTGCGCCGGGCCACTGATTTCTGCGCGTAAGATATTCGAGCCATCGAGCTCTCCGACCAATCCCCGCAACCGCATCTGACCATCATTAATTTCGGCAAAAATCCCAACCGGGACGTGACACCCTCCTTCCAAACGCTGATTTACCGTGCGTTCGGCTTTGACACGGAGCGTGGTTTCAGGATCGGCAAGGGGTGCTAGTAACTGTTTAACCGTTTCATCTTCGCTACGACATTCAATTCCCACGGCACCCTGCCCCACCGCCGGCAGACAAATATCGGTACTGAGAAACTGGCGAATTCTCGATTTAAAATCCAGTCGAATCAAACCGGCAGCGGCCAATATCAATGCATCGTAATCGCCATCATCCAGTCGACCCAATCGGGTATTAACATTCCCTCGCAGATTACGCACTTCGAGTTGTGGATAGGCACCCTGAATCTGACACCTTCGGCGCAAACTGCAACTGCCGACTACGCTCTCAGGGGGCATCTGTTCAATGCTGGAATACTTGTTTGAAACAAATGCATCTCTTGGATCGTCGCTAGGACAAATCACCGCAATTTCAAGACCATCGGGCAGGTTGACAGTAACATCTTTCATTGAGTGCACAGCAATATCGGTTTCACGATCAAGCAGCGACTGTTCCAGCTCTTTCAGGAAAAGCCCCTTGCCCCCAACTGCCGCCAGTGGAATATCCAGGGTCTTGTCGCCCTGGGAAACGATTTCTACGATTTCAACCTCGAGATCCTTATGATAAGACTGCAATTGGTCACGTACATAATATGCCTGCCATAAAGCCAGTTGACTGGTTCGAGTCCCAATTCTGATTACATTCATATTTGATCTGGCAAGATTAACAATAGTTGTTAGTAAAGTTATACGTAATTATTTTTCAAATAAACTATCCAGCTATTTAACCTGGACTCTATTATCAGCAGTGTTTTTATTCCGCCAGAACTTCCTCGGTTACCCAGCCTTGGAAATTTTTAGACGCAATGCCTTAATACCTTCCTGTTGCAACCTCTGATCAGCTTCCACCATGGTTGAATGGTCTGGAAACGGGCCGAGGCGAACTCGAAAAAAATCTCCGCGCCCCTGAATGGTCACTTTTTGGATCGCAGAAGTCAGGCCAAGCAACCCTAGATTTGCTTTCTGGCGTTCCGCATCCACCTCCCGGTTATAGGAGCCAGCCTGTAACATATAAGAGCTTATGGACTGCCTAACTGCATCCGCTTCGGAACCGCTAGTGGAGGAATCGTTGGTGGGTTCGGTTGCTGCCTTGGGCGGACTCTTGGCCGGCTCATCCTCGTTTGTTACGACAACTTCAATCTCCGGAAGAACGGTAAAAAAATCATAGTTGGTAGACTGTTGATCCGGGATTGTTGTTGGCACCGTAGTTTTAACTTCGGAATTCGCAGTTTGCTGCCGGGAAATCTCCATCATCTGGCGAATTCCCGATCCAACGTCACCATCGTTCGACTGCATACCCTGCCACAGAATAGTGCCCAGGGAACCAATAACCACGCCCGCAAGCAACATACCAATTCCCTGGGAGGAAAAGGCCAGCTGTTTACGTTTGCCGTTGAACTTTTTTCTTCTTGCCTGGGCCATCTACATCACATTTTTTGTGGGGCGCTAACACCGAGTAACCCCAGTCCATTACTGATTACCTGTCTGGTCGCATCAATCAGTCCAAGTCGGGCCAGTCGCATCTGTTGTTCACTTGAAAGAAACGGGTGGGCATTGTAGTAACCGTGAAACAGGGTTGCCAACTCGCGGAGATAGTACGCCACCTGATGGGGTTCGAATCCACGGGCGGCAGATTCAACCACCTCGGGATACTTTGACAGAGCCTGAAGCAATCCAATCTCCTTGGGTTCTGTCAGTAATCGATAGTCAGGTTGACTGTTCTCGGGAGTAGCCATTCCCTTTTCTTCAATTTGGCGGAATACACTGCAAATTCGTGCGTGGGCATATTGAATATAATACACCGGATTTTCTGAGGACTTGGACTTAGCCAGGTCGAGATCAAAATCCATATGCTGATCCGGACGTCTCAGGGCATAGAAAAACCGAGCTGCATCATTGCCTACTTCCTGGCGCAATTCCCGCAGTGTCACAAAATCCCCTCCCCGGGTCGACATCGAAACCTTTTCACCACTGCGGTATAGAATGGCAAATTGCACCAACAGAATTTCGAGTTTGTCGGGCGCATGCCCCAGGGCTTCAAACGATGCCTTGATCCTTTTTACGTAACCATGATGATCGGCGCCAAATATGTCGAGCATTTTATCGAATTTACGCGCCCCTTTATCATAGTGATAGGCAAGGTCTGTGGCGAAATAAGTATGGGAACCATTGGCCCGCATTACTACGCGATCTTTTTCATCACCAAAGTCGGTGGCACGGAACCACTTGGCGCCATCTTTTTCATAAATGTGGCCATTTTTCTCCAGCACAGCCACCGATTCGTTCATGGCCCCACTGGTTACCAGCGAGCGTTCTGAAAACCACCGCTGGAATTCGACTCCAAATTCTGCCAGATCGTGACGAATATCCTCAACCAGGGCATCACAACCATAATCAAACACTTGCTTGAATTTGGCATCACCCAGCAAATCCTTGCAGCGAATAACCAGTAAATCAATATTCTGATCGGGATCGTCCGGCAGTTCATCGAAAAGTTCGTCGGTTCGGCATTCCAGCTCAGCACCTACATTTGCTGCCAGGGAACGGGCAAATGCATTGACGTAGTCGCCCTGATAACCGCTGGCCGGAAAGATTACCGAACGCCCCCGTTCCTCGAGATATCGCAGCCAGAGGCTAAGGGCAAGAATATCCATTTGCCTGCCAGCGTCATTTACGTAGTATTCGCTATGGGTTTGATATCCCGCAGCGGTCAACACTCTGGCCATGGAATCACCATAGGCCGCACCCCGGCCATGGCCAACATGTAGAGGACCTGTGGGATTGGCCGATACAAATTCCACCATGACGCGCTGACCCTGGCCAATTTTGCTGCGGCCATATGCTATCCCCATAGTACGAATCGAGTCGATTAATTCGAGCCATGCCGTGGTGTTCAGGGTAAAGTTAATAAAGCCTGGACCGGCAACTTCTGCCTTATCGATCAAATCCGACTGGGGTAGCTGTTCTACGATGCGTTGAGCGAGGTCCCTGGGTGCGCAGCGGGCCGTTTTGGCCAGTACCAGAGCAACATTACTGGCAAAGTCACCATGGGCGGTATCCCGTGTGCGTTCAATATGCAAAGCCGGATCCGACCCATGAGGAATAACCTGCTGATCCTGCAATTCGGCCAGGGCGGTTCGGATAAGCGGCTCAATTTGCTGCTTCATCGTACAACTTTTTCTAATGTCATAGAGGGGAATCGGATTCTACCTTTCGGGCCGTAATAACAGAAGACCAGAAGGCTCAAACAATAGACCCGTGGAACTAATTCAGACCACACCCATAACTGGCGATTGTCTGGGAGTGGGGTGATCACAAGGTAATCCAGAAAAAATTTCTTTTTTGGTTATTGCGAACAGTTCTCATTTACATTAACATCTGCAACATCTGTAACCAACCCTGTTGATCTTTATATCAATGATGTACCGCTTAACCCTCCTTCATATTTTATTTTTGGTAGTCGTTGGCTGTGCCCAAGCCAATGAAGTAAATGTATACTCCTACCGGGAACCCCAATTGATTAAACCGATGTTTGATCAGTTTACTGCGCAAACTGGAATTTCGGTGAACGCAGTATTCGCCAAGAAAGGTATGCTCCAACGATTAAAGAGTGAGAGTCGAAACAGCCCGGCCGACCTGATATTTACCGTAGATATTGGTCGCCTGTCAGACTTCAAGAATGCCGAATTAACCCAGGCAGTGAACTCAAATCCGCTGAACAGCAGTCTTCCTGCTCATATTCGCGATGCTGACAACCACTGGTTCGGATTGACCTCCCGGGCAAGAATCATCGTGGTATCGAAAGACCGGACCACACCCGGTGAATTGTTAAACTACGAAGACCTGGCAGATCCTCAATGGAAAGGACGGATATGTACCCGGTCGGGCAAACACCCCTATAATCTCGGCCTGATATCAATGATGATGGTTCAGCATGGCGCAGATGCAGCCGAATCCTGGTTAACTGGCGTAAAATCCAATCTGGCCCGCAAGCCCCAGGGTAACGACCGCGCCCAGGTAAGAGCGATAAAAGAAGGGGTCTGTGACGTTGCCCTGATTAATCACTACTATCTCTACAAAATGGCGAGTGATCCTGAACAAAGATCCTGGTTTGAAGCGGTCAACGTAATTTTTCCAAATCAAGCTGAACGAGGCACTCATATGAATATTAGCGGCATGGCCATGACCCGTCATTCACCCAATCCAGAAAACGCCCTTATGTTGATGGAATTTCTGGCCAGTGATACCGCGCAGTCCATGTATGCTGAAATAAACGGCGAATATCCGGTTAACCAATCCATAGCCGTTGGCGAATTCCTGGATTCCCTGGGAACCTTTAAACGGGATACAGTAAACCTTTCCGAGGTCGCCAAAAACCGGGCGGAAGCGTCGCGCATGGTAGATCGGGTCAACTACGACGGGTAAACCCACCATGCGATCTATCCCTGGCGAACAGTTGCTACCCGACAATGTCTCCCGGATAAAATGGTTTCTAAGTGGGACCGATCCATGGCGGATCGGCACTTTGGCAATTGCCTTGCTGGCATTGCTGCCAGTATTGTCAATTTTGTGGCTGGCAGCATTTCCCACGGAAAACATTTGGCCACACCTGATTAGCACCTCCCTGCCTCGTTACCTGCAAAACACCCTGATCCTGATGCTTGGCGTCGGCATCAGTGTTTTCATTACAGGTGTTTCCACAGCCTACGTTGTCACCAACTACGAATTTCCCCTGCGCGCTCAGTTCGAATGGTTACTGTTACTGCCGCTGGCATTTCCAGCCTATGTGATCGCCTACCTGTATACTGATTTGCTGGAATTTGCCGGACCAGTTCAGCATTTCCTACGCAGTATTTTCGGCTGGACCCTGTCCAGTGATTACTGGTTCCCCAATGTTAGAAGTATGGGGGGGGCAATTATGCTGATGGGGCTGGTGCTGTATCCCTATGTCTACCTGATGGCGCGGGCCTCATTCGTCGAACAATCCACCAATTTGACCGATGTCAGCCGGCTCGGTGGGCGCAATGCCTGGCAAACGTTTTTATACGTTTCACTACCCATCGCCCGTCCTGCTATCGCCATCGGGGTTGCCCTGGCGTTGATGGAAACCCTGAACGATTTTGGCACAGTGGATTTTTTTGCAATTCAAACCCTCACCGCTGGCCTTTATGATGTCTGGCTAAATATGGGAAATCTGGCGGGGGCCGCTCAGATTGCTTCGGTCATGCTGACTTTTGTCATTCTCTTGTTATTCCTGGAATTCTTCGGTCGCAGACGTCGTCGGTTTTACCAAAGCGCATCGCGGTTTTCCCGCCGTCAGAGAATAATCCTGACGCCAGCACTTAAATTAACCGCCGTACTGTTCTGTGGCACGCCGGTAATACTTGGATTTATCCTTCCACTCGGAATGCTTGTCAAGTATGCGGTTCGTTATTTCGACGATTCATGGTCCAAAGAGTTTGTTCAGTTAATCGTCAACAGTCTGACTGTTTCATTGATCGCAGCCCTGATTTGTGCGGTCTTGGCGATTTTGATCTGTTATAGCCGGCGTCTATATAAAACCCCGGTGAATACCCTTGCATCGCAAATAGCCTCCATCGGTTACGCGGTACCGGGCGCCGTGCTGGCGGTGGGCATTGTCATTCCGCTGGCTGGATTTGACAATGCCCTCGATGCTTTTTTTCGTCAGCACTTTGGGTACTCCACAGGACTCTTATTGACCGGTACTACATTCGCTTTGATTCTCGCTTATGTTATTCGTTTCCTGGCCATTTCCATTGGTTCGGTAGAGTCAAGCATGTCAAAAATCTCTGAATCGGTGGATATGGCCGCTCGAACCCTGGGAAATCCGGCTTTTCGAACTCTTCGACTGTTTCATATTCCGCTACTTAAGAGCGGGATCGCCACGGCGGCGTTGATTGTATTTGTCGATTGCATGAAGGAACTACCCGCCACCCTGCTGCTTCGTCCGTTTAATTTCGACACCCTGGCAACCCGTGTCTATCAATTTGCCTCAGACGAACTTATTGAGCAAAGTGCGTTATCCGCGTTGGTTATTGTTTTGGCCGGGCTGTTTCCGGTGATACTATTGAGCAAAACAATCTCCTATTCCCAACAATTGGTAAATAGCACCAATACCCCCCATGTCGGCCCCGTTAAAAGTTGATCGGATCAGTTGCCGATACGAAAATGAATCCGCGGTAAATTCTTCTTCTTTCGAGGTCGAATCCGGTGAACTCGTCTGCCTGCTTGGACCGAGTGGTTGTGGTAAAACCACCGTTCTCAGGGCAATTGCCGGGTTTCAAAAATTAACCGAGGGCAGCATTTATCTGGATCAACGTTGTATATCTTCGCCCTCATATATCGTGCCGCCCGAGCAGCGAAATATGAGCATGGTGTTTCAGGATCACGCCCTGTTCCCCCACCTGACGGTTGCCAATAATGTTGCTGCAGGACTATTTAAACGCAGCACCAGCGAGTCCAGCAGGATCGTTGACGAAATGCTGGATCGAGTCGGCTTATCAAACCAGGCCGGGAAATACCCTCACGAGTTATCAGGCGGACAACAGCAACGCGTGGCGCTGGCCCGGGCACTGGCACCGAGTCCGGGGCTTTTGCTGATGGATGAACCATTTTCCAACCTTGACCTTGACCTCCGTGAGCGTCTTGGTCAGGAAGTGCGTGAACTACTTAAAGAAATTGGCACAACATGCGTCATGGTAACTCACGATCAGCAGGATGCCTTTACCTTCGGAGATAAAGTTGGGGTCATGCGTGAAGGTCGTATTGAACAATGGGATCAACCCTATAATCTGTACCACGAACCCGCATCCATATTCGTCGCAAACTTCGTAGGCGACGGGGTATTCCTCGAAGGCACCATTGCTAGCACCACTGAAGTAAAAACCGAACTGGGTATTCATGCCGGGGATACTCCCATCGAACTGCCGATAGGGTCACCGGTAAATATTCTGGTACGACCAGATGATGTTGTCCATGATGACGATAGTCCCCGCACCGCTAAAATCTTGAAGCGGACTTTTCGCGGAGAAAGTTATCTATATACCCTGGCGCTGCCGAGCGGCAGCAAAATTCTGTCCCTGGTTCCCTCTCATCATAATCACGCCATTGGGGAAAACCTTGGGATTACGATGGACATCGACCACCTGGTCATTTATCCCCGAGATAATCCGTCAATTTTGGAAAAATAGGCCAATTTCATCGCTGTTTCCAGCTCGATATTGGTTTCATACTCGAATCCAAATACCGGTTGCCAGATGCTCTGGGCTTCCATACAAAGGTAGAAAAATACCTGATCATGCCAATCACCAAGAGCAGAATAAACTTCCCGGAACAACGCGATCTTAAGATCAAGTGGATAAGAAAATTTCCCCGCAATCTCTTCCATGGGCATTTGCAAAATCTTACTGGTAAATGGTCGCTTGCGAATAGTCTTCATCACAGACTTGGTAAAAGTTAATGTCCCCATAGAAACCAAAGCCACCTGGCTCGGTGAAAACGTTGTTACCAGAGTTTCGCCGATCTGGCGATATTGTTCTTGCCAGTCCTGATAACTGACGATGGGATGAAAATGAAACCCTACCAGTCGACCTTTATCCGCAATCTTTTTAGCGGCGGCAATCCGTTGATCCAGGCTGGCTGTGAGGTGTTCCTCATGATCGATGATGGTCTTCGGATTCAATGACCACGTGCAGATTATGTTTTCCGGGTAATCGTTGTCTAATAGCCAACCAATATTTTTTGACTTGGTTTTTAATTCGAGAATCACATTGGGATTTTCCCGGGCAAATTCAGTCAGGGCCTCCAGCACTCCCTGATGGTTTCCCCACATCAGTGAGTCGGAGGATTGACCAGTACCAATGTGGTAAGTCTGATTCGGATCGAGCTTCAGATTCTTGAGCTTTTCGACAAAATTCGCATCAAAAACCACTTTATCGCCGTGGTAAAACGACTGGATACTGCAATAGGAACAATCGAATCCACATTTTTCTACTGCATCCAAAGTCATCAGGTTGCAGCAGCGCGTTTTCTCGGACGCAACCGGACAGCGGCCTAGACCGAGCCTCGGTTTAACCGTCGCAACCAGTTGTGGCTTAACGGTGCGGGGTTTGTCCTCCAAGTTGATTCTGGAATAGTCTTTTGTGTTGTTTTTTATCACTTCATGTTGCTGTGCAAGTTCAGCCAACACCGACTTCTTGGACGACGCTTTTCCGCCGGCAACTTTCCCCAGGGGCCAAATCATAGCAATGGAATCCTCCTTCCAACGGAGTCGATCGAGTGCCATACTGCTAACCAACTGTAATTCCTGCAAGGTGAACCGGTAAGCGTTGGCCTGACCACGCAGGAACAGTTGGTCATCCTCGTTCAGCAGAGCAAAGTTGGTCTGGCGAGCAATTCGATCAAATTTTTCCTGATAATCAGCGGCTTGCATTGAGAGAACAGATTCTACAGTTGGTTTGTCGCCGCGATTATATCAATGCGGGACCGTGGATGGCTGTGAACCACCGGTTTTATACACTACACTAGTGTATTACACTCCAATAACACCGTGATCTACTATGCATCATGAGACTGGAGCTTCGATCGAACGAATTGATCAATTGCTGCCACAAACTCAATGTACCCAATGCGATTTCCCGCGTTGCCGGGACTATGCTGAGGCAATCGCAAATGGAGAAGCTGAGATAAACCAGTGCCCTCCTGGTGGCAGCATTGCTATAAATGCCCTTTCCCAGATGTTGCAAAAACCTGCGTCGCCATTAAACCCGGCAAACGGCATCGAGGAACCCCGGTTGCTTGCGATTATCAACGAGGCAGCCTGCATCGGCTGCAAGCTTTGTATCAAGGCCTGCCCGGTTGACTGTATACTTGGTGCAGGCAAAATGATGCATACCGTGATCGCGAATGAATGCACCGGATGTAAGTTATGTTTGCCGGTATGCCCTACAGATTGTATTGATCTGATTCCGCCACCGCCCCCCGACCCGAATCAAGCCAAGAGTCGGTTTCCGGCTTTCAGCCAACCCCAGGTTGACAAAGCCAGGCGACGAACAGAACAGAAACTGATCCGTCTGTCCCGTAGAGAAGCGGAACGACGCGCCTACAGACTCGAAAAGAAACGTTCATCGCTTAGACGGGAAATTCAGGCAGTACTTGCGCGAAAACGGGCCGGGAATGGTGCGCCCGCCGGCCAATGACTCCGAAGCAAATTGAGACGGTGTTTTCGCGGCTGAAGCGACAACAACCTGAGCCAACAACCGAACTCGAGTATCAGTCACCTTTTGAATTGTTGATTTCGGTAATTCTGTCCGCCCAGGCAACCGACATTTCGGTAAACCTCGCGACATCCAAACTGTTTCCAGTGGCAAACTCGCCAGAAACAATTCGTAATCTTGGGGTCGACAAGCTGAAAGGCTATATCAAAACAATCGGATTGTTTAACACCAAAGCGGAAAATGTAATCAAGACCTGTCAGATGCTGGTTGACCTGCACGGTGGCAGGATTCCCGAAGACCGGGAGGCGCTGGAGTCCCTACCTGGTGTCGGCAGGAAAACTGCCAATGTAATACTGAATACCGCATTCGGTCATTCTACAATTGCGGTTGATACACATATATTCCGGGTCTCCAACCGAACCGGTATTGCCTCCGGCAAAAACGTAGTCGTAGTCGAACAGGGATTGCTTAAGGCAATTCCCAAAAAGTATCAACGTCATGCCCATCACTGGTTGATACTGCTCGGGCGTTACACCTGTATCGCGCGCAAGCCCAAATGCGATGAATGCCTGATAAACGATCTTTGTCCTTCTGCATTCAAAGTCCAAACCGAGCCGCATAAATCGAGCAAAGCTGGCAAAAGAAAAACGTGACCCTAACTTCAACCGCACTGAATTGTGGGGTGAACTATCATGTTCATTTCCACTCCAAGGGGTATAAACTTCGGGCTAAGATAATAATTTCCATACCCCCCTACTTTCAAACCTATTAATAACTAACCGTTCATGGATACACGCGTTCACCACGACTTCAAACAGTCCCTGTTGCGACACGACTCATTTCCATTAACCCGGGCTAATTTGTCTGAACTCCAGATAAATCTTGGCTACCTGTGCAATCAGGCCTGTGAACATTGTCACGTGGAAGCAGGACCCAAGCGTACCGAGATGATGACCTGGGAAACCATGGAGAAAATAATTGAATGGGCCGCGCAGAATAATATTAAAGCAGTTGATTTAACCGGTGGCGCACCTGAACTGATACCTCATTTTCGGCAGTTCGTTGATCGGTTAATTACACTGGGAATACGCATCACGTCACGTTGCAATATTACTGTTCTATTTGAACCTAAGCAACAGGATTTAGCCCAGTGGTATGCTGAACGCAAGGTAAGATTGGTCTGCTCTCTTCCTTGTTATTCTCGGGAGAATGTCGATCAACAACGCGGCAAAGGCGTATTTGCCAAGAGCATCGATGGACTTCAGTTGCTTAATAAATGGGGTTATGGACGCGACTCGGATAGAGTTATCGATCTGGTCTACAACCCCATCGGACCAGTTTTGCCACCACCTCAGCAATCTCTCGAACAGCAGTATAAAACCAATCTACGGGAAGATTTTTCGATTGAATTTAACAGCCTGCTGACCATAACCAACTTACCCATTAATCGGTTCGAACATTTTCTTAAGCGCACCAATCAACTCGAAAGCTACATCCAATTGCTGGCAGAAAATTTCAACCCCCAGACTATTGCGCCACTAATGTGCCGCCATTTGTTAAGCGTGGACTGGCAAGGTTATGTATTTGATTGTGACTTCAACCAAATGTTAAAGCTTCCTCTCGGCAATCAAACCAGGCGCCAGCTATGGGATATTGTCCCAGCAGATATGAATGGCGCCACGGTGGCAATCGGTAAACATTGCTTTGGCTGCACCGCCGGCGCCGGCAGCAGCTGCGGCGGTGCTTTAACCTGACCGCTGGTGAACTTAGCCCACCGAAAAGCCAGATATAACCGGCGAGCCAAATCGGTCGGTTAATCCGGTTTTACGAATAGTTTGGGCCATCTTGCTCGAAATACTCACATTTCCAAGCAACCTGTAAAGCGCCATCGGTATAAGAAACTGCCGATATTGAAAGGTTCTGATATAACCGTTGATCGAAAATTCATCGTCAATCAAATGGTCATCGAAACAATTGAAGGGCCGGGTATTTTTCTCAATCTTTTTTTTAAGCGTAAACAGTAATTCTGAAGCGAAATTAACACTATGCTTGCTCGGGTAATCGACCAGTACAAAGTCCTTGGCAACCCGGGTCATTTCACCAATTAGCACTTGCCAGGATTGCATGTGGGACAGGATCCGATAACATATTACCACGTCGAAGCTATTGTCCTCATAGGGCAATTCCATAAGGGGAGCGACATCAAATTTTGTTTTACCCGACTCGATTTCATCCTTAATTAGCTCGGCGCAACTTAAATCGCTACCTACTATAGTATGCTGGTGCCCTAAATCATGGATTAGGTCGATATTCTGTCCATGGCCACCGCCGATATCCAACACATTCAAACCGTTTTGATCCGGCCAACGTTCAACGAAAGCCTGGCGCGTTGCTTCTACTTGGTAACTTATTAACCATCGACCGACTTTTGAGCTAAATCTGGTCGCATAATCCGAGGTCGAAGACTCAATGTCCGGCGCATTAATAAAATTTGTGACGGTTTTCGCGTTCATCCTACCGATAAATCTTTATCTGGTTTTATTTCCTTAACAACTATTTTCTATTGAGAATGATTTGGTTTTAATATTTTCAAACCTGTAGACATTATAGCATTGTGTACATAATATGACGGACGCCAATCTAATTAGTTACTGATTGTTTCTTCTTCATACCGGCGGTTTTAATATTAGATTTTATCCATTCGACAAGAATTATCAAGCTATGTTCTTAAAAACCAGTGTGGTCCAATAGTGAAAGTCTGCCAATGGATAAATTGTTGCTGTTTTATAAAGTGTTATATATGATGTAAAAAAGCAGTACGTTTGCGATGCAAATAATTGCGGTAGACAATTAATTCGAGGAGAAGCGTTTTTGAAAGATGGCCTAGTTGAATCATCCCCGGACAGAACCAACCTTGACTACTTCCACAGTCCGACCCAGTTCCGGTTTGACGGGTGGCACAAGCTAGCTGAGCATACAACAAGGCTAAACGGAAGAAGGCACAGCAACCTGGACGAAGTTTCTCTGCGGGACAAAGCCAGCCGCCTGCTCACCATTCTGCAAACCGTCGAAGAATATACCGCTTTTCCGTCGGACGATGACATTGCGCTACTTTGGAAACTTTTTGACAAGCGCGACTATGCCACCCTGTCACAATGCGTGCAAAAAATTGTGCGGGCGCTATCCAGCGGCAGTTACCGATTACGTAGCGTTGATCTAACCGAGTCCCTGGAGATTGAAGATTCTACCCAGGGCAATAACCGCAAAGGTAGAAAAGGTCAGGATCATGATAACTACAAACCCTACTTTGAAGTCCTGTTCGTAGATAAAAATGCGAACTCTGAAACCAAGACCCTGCGTCAAGGTATAGAACGGATCAGTCGTGACGAAGATAATTTTACCTACGATATCGTCGCAGTTCCAAGTTTTGAAGATGCATTGATTGCGGTTCTGTTTAACTACAATATCCAGGCCTGCGTCATTCGCTACGAGTTCCCGCTGCGTTCAAAAAACCATCTTAAAATACTGCAGCGTTATCTGAATCCGATCAACGAAGTCGAATATGCCGATATGCCAGATATCGGACATGGCCCTCTGCTTGGCGACCTGTTGGCTTTACTTCGCCCGGAGCTGGATTTGTATTTGGTTACTGATGAATCAGTGGAATCTATCGCTGGCAGATCCGCCAAAACCTTTCGTCGAATATTTTACCAGCAGGACGATTTCCTCGAACTTCATCTGAATTTACTGAGAGGAATACAGGAGCGCTATGAAACGCCATTTTTTAATGCGCTTCGAGCCTACAGCCGTAAACCCACCGGGGTATTCCATGCGATGCCCATTTCTCGTGGTAAGTCCGTAACCAAATCCCATTGGATTCAGGATATGGTTAAATTTTACGGGATCAATATATTTCTTGCCGAAACTTCTGCGACTTCTGGCGGACTAGATTCGTTGCTGCAACCCCACGGACCGATTAAAAAAGCCCAGCAACTTGCTGCCCGGGCTTTTGGCGCGCGGCATACCTATTTTGTTACCAACGGCACTTCCACTGCGAATAAGATTGTGGTTCAGGCGTTGGTCAAGCCAAGAGATATCGTGTTAATAGATCGTGACTGCCATAAGTCTCATCACTATGGCATGGTGTTGGCTGGCGCCCATGTCAGTTATCTCGATTCTTACCCGTTGCATGAATACTCCATGTACGGTGCGGTACCCTTGAGCGAAATCAAGGAGCGGCTGCTGGCATTCAAGCAAGCCGGCAAACTTGATCAGGTAAAGATGTTACTGCTGACCAATTGCACCTTTGACGGCGTGGTGTATAACGTCGAGCGGGTGATGGAGGAATGTCTCGCGATAAAACCTGATCTGGTATTCCTATGGGATGAAGCCTGGTTTGCATTTGCCGCATTCACCCCGACCTATCGACAGCGCACCGCCATGGCAACAGCTCGCAAGCTTGCCAGAAAGTATCGCAGCGAAGAATATCGACAACTGTATAAAGAACGACAACAACAGCTTGCCGATGACCCCACCGACGAAAACAAGTTAGCAGCTTCAGTTATTCCGGACCCAGACAGGGTAAGAGTCAGAGTCTATGCAACCCAATCGACCCATAAGTCCCTGACCGCGCTCCGCCAGGGGTCAATGATCCATATCTATGATCAGGACTTCAAACAAAAGGTTGCGGAGCCATTTGACGAAGCCTTTATGACCCACACCTCTACCTCACCCAATTATCAGATCCTGGCTTCACTGGATCTTGGCAGACGCCAGGTCGAGCTTGAAGGATATGAAATGGTGCAGAAACAGATTGAACTGGCGATGTCCATTCGTGAACAAGTGGCAATGAGCCCGAGACTAAAACGCCATTTTCGCTTTCTGGTAGCACGGGATCTGGTACCTGCAGAATATCGACCATCAAAAATTGAGGCCTATTTCGACAGCGAAACCCGCTGGGCAAACGACCATATGGAAGAGGCCTGGGCAATCGATGATTTTGTGGTAGATCCCACCAGGTTAACCTTGTATCTCGGACAAACTGGTATTGACGGCGATACATTTAAAAACCAGCACTTGATGGACAAGCACGGGATTCAGATTAACAAGACCTCACGTAACACCGTGTTGTTTATGACTAACATCGGAACCACCCGAAGCTCGGTTGCCTTTCTAATTGATGTGTTAAACAAGATCGCCAATGATCTGGAACAAGAACAAGAGGAATACGGTCGCTCAGAACGCAAGCTATTTGAAAAACGAGTGAAATCTCTGACCCAGGAATTACCACCGCTGCCGGATTTCAGTTGGTTTCATGAAGCTTTCAGCCCAGGATTGTCGACCCACACCAAGGAGGGGGATCTACGCAAGGCATTCTTTCTTGCCTACGATGAAGAAAACTGTGAATACGTCGACATCGTTGAAACCGATCTCGAAAGGGAAATATCCGATGGCCGAGAAATCGTGTCGGCCAGCTTTGTAATCCCCTATCCACCAGGCTTTCCCATACTGGTACCAGGCCAGGTTATCAGTGCGGCCATCATAGCGTTTATGAAAAAGCTGGACGTTAAGGAGATACATGGCTACCAGCCAGAGCTCGGACTGCAGGTTTTTACCGATAAGGCGTTAGTTAACGCAGTGAATAATTCGACTTGAGTTTGTGGCAATGAAGTTTCCAATTGATCGCTTGCGGATAACCCAATCGAAGTTATCGGTAGTGCGGGGTTACCTCCATAAGACTTACCGTAAGTTGTTACCTAAAGTAAAAGATCGAATTGAAATCTCATTGCGACAAAGCAACCAATTTCTTAAAAGGCAATATCCTAAAATAGTTCAAACAGGGGACAAGATTAAAAATAAAGGACAGTCCTTCATCGGCCCAAGACATCAAGACCTCAGGAATCCGAAAATGAAAAAACTAAACAATATTTCCGATATCCGTCGATACTTCCATCGCAACGAAACCCCGATATATTTTATCAGTGCGACCAATTTTAATTTGCTTGGGATTAGCGAATGGGTGCGTAATTTTCGCTATATAAACTATCTGGACTGTTTCGATGGCCGACACCCCAACGTGAGAATTCCGGAACAACAACCCCATCGGGAATTTGCTGGTATCGAGGACATCAACAACTACCTGTTACAGCATAAAGAAGTGATCGACTATATCGATCACCGTGGCCCTGGCGGCAAAGCGGTTTTCCTGATGTTTGATCAGGAAACCGAAAGTCTGTGCAAGGATATCGGTCTCGATGTCTGGTTTCCTCCGGCCGAACTGCGCCAAAAGATGGATAACAAAATCGAAACCGTCCGCATTGGAAATCGTGCGGGTGTCCCCAGTGTACCTAACGTACTGGCCAAGGTAGAAAGTTACCCAGAACTTTGCAATACCTGTAAGGAGCTGGGTACTGACCTGGTATTGCAATCTGCATTTGGCGATTCTGGTAAAACCACATACTTTATTTCGTGCGAGGAAGACTGGGATAAATACAGCTCAGAGATTGTCAATGAGCCCGAAATTAAAATCATGAAGCGGGTAAATTGCCGAGGTTCCGCTATCGAAGCCTGCGCAACAAAATGTGGCACCATTGTCGGTCCATTGATGACAGAGTTAGTGGGATTTAAAGAATTGACGCCTTATAAGGGTGGGTGGTGCGGCAACGAAATTTTTGCCGAGGCTTTTTCCCAGGATATTCGAGATAAAGCCAGACGTTATACCCGGGATTTTGGGGAAGCGTTGAGGGAAGAGGGCTATCGCGGGTATTTCGAGCTTGACTTTCTGATCGACCTGGATAGTGAGGAATTGTATCTGGGTGAACTCAATCCCCGGGTTACCGGCGCCAGTTCCATGACCAATCACGCCGCATTTGCCCATGCCGACGCACCGCTATTCCTGTTTCATCTGCTGGAATTCTCCGGAGTAGATTTCGATATTGATATCGCAGCATTAAATCAGCGCTGGGCCGACCCGGATAATATCGACAACTGGAGTCAGCTGGTCATCAAACACGTAGACGATAGCGTTGATTATATAACCGAAGCACCCGAATCCGGTATCTGGCGAATGCAACAGGACAATTCTCTGTCATTTACCCGCTTCGACTATCACCGTCGTGCGGTAGAGGACGAAAATCACGGATTCTTTTTACGCATAAGCGGTGCCGGAGACTACCGCTATAAGGGTGCCGACCTTGGTATATTAATTACCCGGGGTCGCCTGATGACCGAAGACTTCGAATTGAACGACAGGGCTAAGGCCTGGATCGATGGAATTGTTGACCACTACACCGGGGTTTCCCTTGATCAGGCTGAGAATGCACCAGTACCACCAGTGTCTTTGGAAGACGGCGCATTCAAGATTCTATAGCGATGCCGACTCGATGAATTCCCAGTCTGGGCTCCAGACAAAAATATTTCGTTCGATTGACGAAACCGTTCCAGGACAAAAGTGGGCAGAATTATTTTTTGGACTTTGGCCGGACTATCACAGCTGGTTTATGTCTCAGGGCGACGCTGCCCGACCACCCTATGGAGAATGCATTAAACAGCTCCGGCAGCATATGCCAGAGCTCGAAACAACTTATCGCCGGTTGACCGAGTTGGTCGGAGGCGGGGACGCCCAGTCCCGATTCCTGTCGATGTATTGTCCGCCACCCTACCTGTCGGGGTGTACCCAGGCAGTGTGGACCGGAGATCAACCCGTATTGGTAAGGAATTACGATTACAGTGTTGAGCGATTAGAGGGTATTGTTCTTCGAACCAAATGGAATGATCAGGTTGTTATTGCAATGACCGACGCTTCCTGGGGAGTGCTGGATGGCATTAATCAATCCGGGCTTTCGGTTTCACTGGCCTTCGGCGGTCGGGTCGATGTTGGCAAGGGGTTTGGGGTTCCGATAATTTTGCGCTATATCCTCGAATTTTGTCATGACACTGATGCCGCCGTAGCGGTATTAAAGAGGGTCCCGACCCATATGTCATACAACGTTACTGTGGTTGATAAAGCCCAGCGATTTGCCACGGTTTATATTACACCGGACAAACCAGCAGTGGTGCGCCAGGTACCTGTGGCGACCAATCACCAGGGCAAAATCGAGTGGCCTCGGCACGCCTGGGCTACTGCCACCCTGGAGCGAGAAAGCGCGGTCCAGGCAATCATGTCGGATGTCGACGAGACCGCCGAGGGATTACTCGCCGGGTTTCTTCGCCCGCCGGTTTTCAATGAGGCCTATCATCGGGGTTTTGGTACTTTATATACCAGCGTCTATAAACCCCATGACGTGTCCGCGGATTTCCTGTGGCCGCGACATGCCTGGCATTTTACAATCGATAATTTCTACGAAGACCAATGTGAAATTGGCTTTCAGAGTGGCAACATCAAACCTTCACCTAGCCAACAAGAACTTGGTCAATTCGGATATTAAGCAGGTTTTTTAAGGACTATAGTCCGGGAATTGACGGAAGATTTTCTGGTCGCAAGGGCGGTTCTATTTCTCCATCGGAAACGGCCGCCCCTACCGGCTCGAGATCATTTCGAGTCCACCAATACCAGAACCCCTGCTCCCGTAACCAGCTACTCAGTCGATCCAGACCATTCCACTCGCGGCCTGTGCCCCTGGCATTAAATACTCGATAAAGTTGGCCATCAATATATACCGCAACAGCCCAGGCCAGTGGGTGCCTGCTCTGGTCTCCATATCCCCCTCCCTGATGAATCCGAGTGGTTCGATATATCACCGCATAATCGCCCAACCTACCACCCTGACGAACAGGAGCCAGATCAGCTTGGGTGATTGAGCCGACAATACCTAGAGAAACATCTTGATCCATATTGTTGACAATATTTCATGTAATAACTACATTATGGATCATATCATTGCGTCAAACAACGACAAAGCAATCGCGGGTTTTGCCAATAACCGACCGGGTGAGGCAGTCACTACACTCGCGATCAACGCGCATTCATACAATAACAGTCGGAGAATAATGAACTGGTTACAGCAAACCGCGATTTCACAGCGCGCCGCTCTCGAACGTGGGGAAATTTCTTCCCTCGAATTGCTCGAAGCGACCATCAACCATACCGAAAAATTAATTCCTTATATCAATCCCATCGCTCGACGATTATACGATCGAGCCCGTCAGTCAGCGTTGTCAGCGGATAAAAAAATGGCCCGAGGTAAAGGTGGGCCCCTATGTGGGCTGCCAATTACAATAAAGGACTCCCAATGGTTAGCGGGGGTCGTCTGTGCAAATGGCTCCATAACGCTTAAAGATTTCGTTCCAGATAAAACGTCAGCTGGGGTAGAACGACTGGAAGCCGCTGGAGCAGTTATATTTGCCAAGACCACCTGTCCGGAGTTCAGCCTGAGCGGAATAACCGAATCAGCACTGTATGGACGAACCTCCAATCCGTGGAATCCGACCCTCACCCCAGGGGGATCTTCGGGGGGTGCAGCGGTCGCGGTTTCAGCTGGCATGGGTAGTATGTCCCTTGGCGGCGATGGCGGCGGATCAATTCGAATTCCAGCGGCATTTTGCGGAATCAGTGGCTTTAAACCGAGTTTCGGCATAATCCCCCGAAAACCGGGTTTCTCCACCTGGAAATCCCTGGTCACCTATGGGCCAATGACCAAATCCATAGCCGACGCCAGACTAATGTTCTCCGTATTGGGAGATACCGGATCGAATCCAGCAATGACGGAGGATCACAATTTATCCGATATGCGATTGATCGCGTCTGAAGATCTTGGATTCGCCCCGGTCGATCAAGGTGTCCGTAAAGCATTTAAGCAGGTCATCGAGAAAATTCAAGCCGCCGGACACAAGGTAAAAGATGATAATCCCGGGCTGACCTCTTCCGCCGCAACCTGGGCTATTACCGCCACCTTTGATATGTATCAGCATAAGAAAACCGCGGAATCGGACTTAATCAAGAAAGTAGGGTCCCATGCCAGGGGCTTTATCGATTTTGGCAGCACCTTTAACCAATCGGATTTCGATGATGCCCAGGCTCGTCGGGTAGACATTCATGACGCCTACCTGGCCCTGTTCAAAAGAAATAACAGCTCAATTTTGCTTACCCCAACCCTGGGTTGTGAAGCGTTTCCCCATGGCACTACTTACCCAATTACCATGGAAGGGAAACCCATCACCTTCCCCTGGTTGGACTGGGCCGGGTTCCTCTATGATGCCAATCTGGCAGGAATGCCTGCCTGCAGCATCCCTATGGGCCTGGGAGATCAGGGTCTACCCGTTTCCCTGCAAATCCTTGGCCCCCCGGGCAGCGATGCTGTCGTTCTCGCAACCGCTGAGCGCATCGAAAAAATACTGGAATGGCAATTTCCAGCATTTACCGCAGAGAATTACCCCACCGTTTCCAGTGAGCAGCATACTGAACCGGAAAATCAGGCCGGAAATCCGCCTTATCCCGAGACCCTAGTGAACCCGACTCAAACTCAACCAGTCTTCTAATTTTTGTTTGAGTGCCGCCCCCCCCTCCAGTCCAGCCCGGGTTCTTCTCCAAATAAAATCGTCGGCCTGGACCGCCCATTCGTTCTCCATCAAATATTTTACTTCTGCCTGGTATAACCCTGCACCAAAATGAATACCCAGATCGGCCATCGATCGCGACTCCCGCAAAACACTGTGGACCCGCGTTCCATAGTTGCCGGCCAGGGTTCGGATTAAACCTGGATCACACCAGGGATACAGTTCCAGGCAGGAAGCGATAAATTTATCCCGGTCAAGTTCGGGAATATCGCCACCTGGTAACACACTGCCGGCGGTCCAACCAGCGGTGGTGAACCTAAGAGGGCCTGAAAGCATATTAACCACCTGCTCCGACAACTTCCGATAGGTGGTGATTTTGCCACCGTAGACCGAGACCACGGGTGGTCCCTGGGAGTCTAGATGCAATACATAGTCCCGAGTTGCCTCGCTGGCATTTTCTGCCGCGTCATCAAACAACGGCCGCACCCCGGTATAACTATGTACTATGTCCTCAGGTGAAACCCCAGTGGAAAAATACTGATTAGCGTTATCACAAATATACTGAATCTCGTCATCACTGATCGCGGCGGTTTCCGGAGTAGAAGTTATCTCTACGTCGGTGGTTCCAAGCAAGGTGTAATTGTTTTCATAGGGAATCGCAAACATAACCCGGTCATCGGCATTTTGAAAAATATAGACATAGTCATGTTCAAACAATGCCGGGACGATAATATGACTGCCTTTCACCAGACGCACCCCATGGTCTGAGTGACTGGCACGATAGAGACCGGCGATCTGTTCCACCCAGGGACCCGCCGCATTGACAATCGCCCTGGCACGAATTTTCGATACCGCACCACTGTCCTTGGAAACCAGTTCAGCCTCCCAGAAATCTGTTCCTCGTTTAAGGCTATTGCAGCGGGTCCGAACCGAAATTGCAGCGCCGCGCTCGCTAGCATCCATGGCGTTGAGCACCACCAGCCGGGCGTCCTGTACCCAGCAATCGGAATATTCAAAACCCCGGGTGAACTCGGGTTTAAGGGCATTGCCGGCAGCGTGAGATTGCAGGTTAATGCCATGGGATCCGGGCAGTATTTCCCGCTTTCCCAAATGATCGTAGACAAATAATCCCAGTCGAATCAACCAGCGTGGTCGCAGCGCCCGATGATGGGGCAGGACAAATCGGAGCGGCCAGATTATATGCGGCGCGCTGCGCAGCAACACTTCACGTTCCTGCAGCGCGTGTCGCACTAACTTGAAGTCAAAGTGTTCCAGGTAACGCAAACCACCGTGAATCAACTTGGTGCTGGACGACGAGGTATAACGCGCCAAGTCGTCCTGTTCGCAGAGCAGTACCGACAGTCCACGCCCGGCTGCGTCCCGGGCGACCCCGGTTCCGTTAATGCCGCCGCCGATAACCAGTAAATCTATTATGTCCCCGGGTAAAATTTTTTCGTCAGACGCCATCAGGTTTACAACCAGTTATACCAGTCTGAATACCGCAATCGCGAATACGATTGATATTGCCAGAGCGCCCCATAGCGGAGAGCCAACAAGTCCCAGCCAGCCAAGATGGATAAAGCCGCTGCCGAGGAAACTGACAAATAATCGGTCTCCGCGGGTAGTATCAATTCCCAATATCCCACGACGCGGTGCCCCGCCCGGACAGAAACGCTCCCATATCACCATGCCAGCAATACTGCAGAAGACAAATCCAAAAAAGGCCGCGGTGGGCCAGGTCCAGGCCATCCATGTGAGATCCAGGACTGAGTTCATGACATTCGTTCCCGCTATACCCGACCCAGGGCAAAACCCTTGGCGATGTAATTGCGCACAAAATAAATCACGAACGCGCCTGGAATAATGGTAAGACTGCCCGCCGCCGCGAGCAGCCCAAGTTCATATCCGGCGGTGCTGGCGGTCCGGGTCATGGTTGCAGCAATGGGCTTGGCGTCTACCGAGGTCAAGGTTTTCGCCAGCAGCAACTCCACCCAGGAATACATAAAACAGAAAAACATGGCCACCCCTATACCAGCGGCAATGGTTGGTATAAAAATCCGGATAAAAAACCGCCAAAATGAATAGCCGTCGAGAAATGCAGTCTCGTCCAACTCTTTTGGGATCCCTGACATAAATCCTTCGAGAATCCAAACCGCCAGCGGAATATTGAACAAACAATGCGCCAGCGCCACCGCGATATGGGTATCGAACAGACCGGTGGCGGAATACAGCTGGAAAAATGGAAGGGCAAAAACTGCCGGGGGCGCCATTCGATTGGTTAACAGCCAAAAGAACAGATGCTTATCTCCAAGGAATCGATAGCGGGAAAAAGCATAGGCGGCGGGTAACGCCACCGACACCGAGATCACGGTATTAATTACAACGTAGATAATCGAGTTGATATAGCCGTTGTACCAAGTAGGGTCGGTGAAAATTTTACGATAGTTATCCAGAGTAAATTCCAGGGGCCACAGTGAAAACACCCCTAAAATTTCATTTGTGGTCTTGAACGACATACTGATTAACCAATAGATCGGCAACATCAGGAAGACGATGTAAATCGTGCTAACCATCCACTTTGACGATTTTGCCATCATCAGAATCTATTGGTCCTCATTGCGCATCATGGCGCTGTAAAAAATCCAGCACACCAGCAAGACCACCATAAAATATATCAGCGACATGGCCGCAGCCGGACCAAGATCGAATTGCCCCAAAGCTATTTTGACCAAATCAATGGACAAAAACGTGGTGGTATTGCCCGGTCCACCGCCGGTTAATACGAAGGGTTCGGTATAGATCATAAAACTGTCCATAAACCGCAATAAAATCGCGATAGTCAGAACCCGCTTCAGTTTGGGCAGTTGAATGTATTTAAAAACCGCCCAGGGACTGGCGCCATCAATTCTTGCGGCCTGGTAATAAGCATCTGGAATCGAACAGAGGCCGGCATAAGTAAGCAACACAACCAATGATGTCCAATGCCAAACATCCATAAGTACAGTGGTTGCCCAGGCCGCAATGGGTTGTTGGGTAAAATTGTAATCAATGCCAATACCATTGATCATTTTGCCGAGCAGACCGATATCTGGCAAGGCAAAGATATTCCACATTGCCCCTACCACATTCCACGGAATCAATAAGGGTAAAGCCATCAATACCAGACAAACCGAGACCCAAGGCCCCTTGCGTGGCATGGAAAGCGCGACGGCAATTCCAAGGGGAATCTCAATCAGCAGAATCATTCCGGTAAATGCCAGTTGCCTTAAAAGTGAAGCGTGAAATCGCTCGGATTTGAGCACTTGCTCAAACCAGCCGAGCCCATGCCAGAAAAACTGATTGTTGCCGAACGTTTCCTGAACCGAATAATTCACCACTGTCATGAGTGGGATCAAAGCATTAAATGCCACCAGTATTACAACCGGGACTACCAGCCACCAGGCCTTCTGGTCATTGATTTTATTCACTGGGCAATCACCATGGAATCAACCTTCCATCCATCCCGGTACAACCAGGTTCGGTCGGTATCAAATCCGATGCGGGGATTGTCGGATGGAATCGATTGGTCTTCGTCAACAATCATTTTGATGGTATGGCCGGATAATTCCACCTCGGCAACCTGGTAACGGCCAAGATCATCAACCCGATTAATTCTGACCGGAAACCCAGACAGATCGAAGTGCACAAACTCCGGACGGACGCCAAGCTGAAATAATTCTCCGTGAGTAGAGCTGGTTTCCGCTATGCCGATAGCGTTACCTAGCACAGTCGCCTGGCCGTCAATATTTTCGCAGGGCAATAAATTCATTCCCGGCGATCCGATAAAATGTCCGACGAAGGTATGTCGTGGTTGTTCGAACAACTCTACGGGTGTGCCCACCTGAACCACTCTGCCCTCATACATCACCACGACTTTATCGGCAAATGTCAAAGCCTCGGTTTGATCATGAGTCACGTAGATCATGGTGGTTCCAACCTGTTTATGTAGTTGTTTCAGTTTAGTCCGTAACTGCCACTTGAGATGGGGATCAATAACTGTCAGTGGTTCATCGAACATAATCACATTGACGTCAGCGCGGACTAATCCCCGGCCCAATGATATTTTTTGCTTTCCGTCTGCGGTTAATCCTGCAGCACGTTTATGCAGGCTTTCACTGAGATCGAGCATGGCAGCAATTTGTTCGACTCGAGGTTTGATAGCGGCCGCCGCAACCCCCCGATTGCGTAATGGAAACGCCAGGTTGTCATACACTGTCATGGTGTCGTAGACCACCGGAAACTGAAACACCTGGGCGATCTGGCGCGCTGTGGTCGCGACCCGGGTCATATCTTCATCGTCAAACAAAACCCGGCCTTCAGAAGGAGTTAACAGACCGGAAATAATATTTAACAGGGTGGTTTTGCCGCAGCCCGATGGACCGAGTAGTGCGTATGCGCTACCGTCCTCCCAAACCTGGGAAACCGCTTCAAGGGCCCACGGCTCCTGATCTCCTCGCGCCGAAGGATAGCGGTGGCGAATTGATTCAAGTTCGATTTTAGCCATGACTGGGCCGCAGCAGCTGTTGATCCTGATCAAAGTAATAGCAGCGATCAATTGCCAAAAAAACCGGGGTTTTTTCTCCGCTTTCAAACGGATGAATACCATGGGTTTCCGTTACCCAACTATTACCATCTACATCGATATGAATTACGCTATCGGAGCCACTTAATTCAGCAATCTTGACCCGGGCAGCAACTTCAATGGAATTGTCGAGTTGCTGGCGTAGAGTCAGATGATGGGGACGAAATGCAACGGTATAGGAACGGTCCGGGATCGCGCTATAGCCCTTTGGTACTGCCCAATGAATCTCATCATTCAGAAAAAACCGACCTTGCTTTTTCTGAATCTCTGCGGTGTTTATGGGCGGATCGGAAAAAACCCTGGCGCTATCCAGATTATCCGGCAGCCGGTAGCCTTCAATAGTCGATTGATATTGGGTAACCTTTCCCTGATGCAAAGTAGCGGTATGCCCCCCCAACATTAGGGCTTCGAGGGGTTCGGTGGTCGAATACACCACGGTAGCGCCGCTATCTGCGAACAGTTTAGGCATTTCATCCCGGAGTTCCTCGCGTAATTTATAGTCGAGGTTTGCCAGGGGTTCGTCGAGCAACACCAGTTTGGAGTTCTTGACCAGAGCTCGGGCGATCGCAATTCGTTGCTGCTGACCCCCGGATAGTTCCGCCGGGTATTTCTTTAGAAAACTCTCGAGCTTCAGTAGCCCGGCAATATCATGCACCCGCTGGCGAACCTGTTTCGCTGGGATTCCCGCGACCCTAAGCGGCGACGCGATATTGTCGAATACATTGAAATTTGGATAGTTGATAAACTGCTGGTAGACCATGGATACGCTGCGTTTTTGCACTGGTATCCGGGTCACGTTCTCTCCCTGAAACCAAATCTCGCCGGAACTGGGTACCTCTAGTCCTGCCATCAAGCGAAGTAACGTGGTTTTGCCGCTTAGCGTGGTGCCCAGGAGGATATTAAATCCTCCTGGCTTGAGGCTCAGATTGGTTGGGTATATATGGGTCTCGGCATCAACAGTTTTAACCACATCACGTAATTCAATGGCCACCGGATCAATTTCCTCTCTGGTCTGCCACAATTAAGTTAACTCTGTTTTCTCCACAAATTTTGGAAAATTCGCCGGGTGGTTGAAGATCAGTGACAACATAATCAAGTTGACTGACGTTTCCCAAGCGGACCGGTGCCTTGCGCTGAAATTTAGAGGCATCGGTAACCAGTATGACTGACCGGGCATTTTTTATAATCGCCTGGGTAACCCGAACCTCTCGAATATCGTAGTCGAGAATGGTGCCATCCTGTTCCACCGCAGAGCAGCCAATAACGGCAAAGTCCACTTTAAACTGATTGACAAAATCTTCCGTGGCATCCCCAACAATTCCGCCATCTTCGTGCCGGACCAATCCACCGGCAGTCATGACTTTGATGGCATACGAACGTCGCAGGGTGTTGGCAATATTTATATTGTTGGTGATGGCAAACAGCCCCAAATGTTCGATCAAATGTTTTGCCACAGACTCGGTGGTGGTGCCGATATTGATAAATAGTGACGCATCATTTGGAATTATTTTTGCTGTGCGCTTGCCAATGACTTCCTTGGCTTCATAACCAAGCATCCTACGAGTGCCATAATCAAAATTCACCAGGCGCTCAGATTCAGCGGTGCCGCCGGGTGCTACCGCGCCGCCATGCACCCGTAACAACAATCTCAAGTGACACAATATATTCAAGTCTCGCCGAATGGTTTGCGGCGTTACTTCAAAAAAGCTTGCCAGAGAATCCACCTGGCCGGTACCCTCGGTCCGAATGTGGGCGAGCAATGCCTGCTGGCGTTTGCTGATTCGCGTGTCGGTGACCGGATTGTTCATTAAGCCAATATGACTGTTCTCAATCTGTGCAGACTGCCATTAGCGGCAGTCTGCACTTGAAGGTCTCAGGAATTGACTGGGTTTACTGCCAACTCTTAATCAAATCCTCATAGGCGATGGTCTCACCCTGGGGTTTTTCATTGACCTTTGGCTTTGGTGATCCCGGTTGATCGAGCCAGAACTGCGGGTCTTTCGGCTCATTCAGTCGTGGTCCGCAACCACCATATATCTGGGCCGCTTCGTCTGCACCCTGCATCCGACCCATTACCGTGTCCATCTCCTCGGCCAAACGATCCATTGCTTGCTGTGGGGTAAACGCACCCGAGTTAACGTCGCCAATTTGTTGCCACCATATCTGTGCAAGCTTTGGATAATCAGGAACATTTACACCGGTTGGTGACCAACGAACCCGGTCAGGGGATCGATAAAACTCCACCAGACCACCCAGATTTGGCGCTCTTTCGGTGAATGATTCGTGGCGAATATCGCTATCCCGGATCGGAGTCAGGCCAACGTGGGTTTTCTTGAGGGAAACCGTTTTCGCCACCGCAAACTGGGCAAATAACCACGCCGCCTTGCGCCGATCAACCGGGGTTGACTTGAACAGAGTCCAGGAACCTGCATCCTGATATCCCAGCTTCTGTCCATCTTCCCAATAGGGTCCATGGGGGGATGGGGCCATTCTCCAAAGCGGCTTGCCCGCATCATCCACAGTATTATTGCCATCACTTTTCGGCGCCACCATAGAAGCGGTAAACGCGGTATACCAAAAGATCTGCTGGGCTACATTTCCCTGTGACAGTGCCGGCAGGGATTGGTAAAAGTCATAACTGGCAGCACCGGGAGGTGCGTATTTGCGCAGCCATTCGTCCCACTTGCGGATTGCATAGACTGCTGCCGGTCCATTGGCCGCGCCGCCTCGGGACACACTAGCTCCCACTGGATTGCAGGAACCCGGTTCCATGCGAATACCCCATTCGTCAACTGGAATGCCATTGGGCAATCCCTTACTACCGGCGCCCGCCATGGATAACCAAGCGTCGGTCATACGCCAACCCAGGTCCGGTGCGCGTTTGCCGTAATCCATATGACCGTATATCCGGACGCCATCGATCTCCTTGACATGGACTGAGAAAAATTCAGCGATATCTTCGTAAGCCGACCAGTTAACCGGCACCCCGAGATCATAGCTATAGATTTCTTTAAATTTGGCCTGGAGGTCGGGGCGTTGAAACCAGTCCTGGCGAAACCAGTAAAGATTGGCAAATTGCTGGTCCGGAATCTGGTAGACGTCGCCGTCTGGACCGGTAGTAAAAGACAATCCCATAAAATCGTCTAGGTCCAGCATCGGGTTGGTGACATCGGAACCTTCTCCCGCCATCCAATCAGTCAAATTCACCGCCAGTTGCAGGCGTGAATGGGTCCCAATTAAATCCGAATCATTGATGTAGGCATCGTATAGATTACGCCCGGTCTGCATCTGGGTTTGTACCGCCTGGACCACTTCACCTTCACCCAGAAGCTGGTGATTAACTTTGATACCGGTAATTTCCTCGAATGCCTTGGTTAGTACCTTGGACTCGTATTCGTGGGTAGGAATGGTCTCTGACAACACATTTATTTCCATACCCTTAAACGGCGCTGCCGCTTTAATAAACCAATCCATTTCCTTCATCTGATCTTCTTTACTCAACGTCGAAGGCTGGAATTCATCATTTATCCATTTCTCTGCTTCCGCCATACCTGCCATGGCTGGAGTCTGGACCACAATTGTCGCTATAGTAGCCGCGACAGCGAAATTCAATTTCATAATTACGTCTCCTCTTGATGGTGTATTAGTAGCTGACCGTTGTTAGCCAGAATTTCTTAGACAACCCGAAGAGGCTATCACAGTATTTTAAGAGTCCGCAAATTAAAAAATGTTCATATGAAAATAAAATGAACAATTTCTTTCGTTTATAATTCGCCATGTGCACAATTTAGCTAGACCGACGCAATGACAACCCATATTCTCGCCATCGACCAGGGTACAACCAGCTCACGGGCAATCGTATTTGATCAATCTGGCGCGGTAATTGCCTCTTCTCAATATGAATTTCCCCAGCACTACCCGGCAGATGGCTGGGTTGAACATGACCCGGAAGATGTTTGGCGTACCTCCCTTAGGGCCTGCCAGGACGTCCTCGAACAATCCCATGGCGAGATTTCCGCGGTAGGGATTACCAATCAACGGGAAACTACCCTGGTATGGGATCGCCAAACCGGAAAGCCCATTTGCCGTGCCATCGTCTGGCAGGATCGCCGGACCGCCGAATATTGCGAGCTGTTATCCCGACAGGGATTTTCCGAGGTGATTTCAGAGCGAACCGGGCTGATACTCGATGCCTATTTTTCCGCGACAAAGATTGGCTGGATTCTCGACAGTATTCCAGACGCCAGGGAGCGGGCAGAGCGCGGAGAGCTTGCCTTTGGTACCGTGGACAGTTTCTTAATCTGGCGCCTGACCGATGGTCAGGTTCACGCCACTGATGCAACCAATGCCAGTCGGACACTGTTGTTTAACATCCATACTCAGGCATGGGATCCGGAACTACTAAAAATTTTTAATATTCCAGCAGCACTATTACCCGAGGTACGGGATAGCTCGGATCAATACGGCGCCACCAGCACGCAAGTGCTGGGCCGGTCAATTCCAATTGGCGGTGTGGTAGGTGATCAGCAGGGTGCATTGTTTGGTCAAGCTTGCTTTGAACCCGGGATGATTAAAAGCACCTATGGAACCGGTTGTTTTGTTGTGATGAATACCGGTACCGACGCCGTCCAGTCGAGCAACCAGTTGCTAACAACCGTAGGCTACCGCTTGAATGGCAAAGTTACCTACGCTCTGGAAGGTTCGATATTTAACGCAGGCACTGCAATTCAATGGCTCCGGGATGGTATCCATTCAATTGGTCATGTCGATGAAATCGACGGTTTGATTGCGGCAACCAATGGCAATGATGGGGTCTATATGGTTCCAGCATTTACCGGACTTGGCGCACCCCATTGGGATCCCCACGCCCGTGGCGCAATCCTCGGCATTACCCGAGACACAAGTACCGCTCATTTGGTTCGCGCCGCCCTCGAGGCGGTGTGTTACCAGACCCATGAACTGATCGACGCCATGAGCGCAGACAGTGGCAAACCCGTGACCCGTCTTCGAGTAGACGGTGGCATGGTGGCCAACCAATGGCTGCTTCAGTTTCTCGCGAACATTGTCGACACCATTGTTGAAAAACCTACCGTGATCGAAACCACCGCATTGGGCGCTGCCTATCTGGCCGGGCTCAATCAGGGAATCTATAGTTCATTGGACGATATTGCTGGTCAATGGCAAAAAGCGAATCAATATACGAGCGACATTGACACTGAGCAGCGTCAAAAATTGATCAAAGGCTGGAATAATGCGATCGGTCGGGTAAAAGCGAGTTAGTTTTCTTCGCTCCCTAATTCATCATTCCGTCATTTCTAAATTGCCTCCCGACCTTCGACCAGATTTCCACTGAATCCTGCTGCCTAGGATGATGGCGTTAGAGGTTATCGTCGTCCTAACGACTCGTCATTCCTCTTTCTCCCCAATGATATAAGGAAGAAAATAATGACCATTACTCCGCCTGAACCGTACCCTGTTTTGCTCCACTTCAATCAACAGGCACTCATCTGCCCTGGCAATACCCCCGACGGAAATTCCTCGACAAAAACGGCCATCGCGCCATTCCCAGCGTCCGGATACTTTTCCATTTGGAAAATTGCCGGAAATCTCGCCATCTGCAGAAAACACTACGTTATATCCTCCTGCCCAACTAAGCTTTCGATCCACAACCCGGTTTCGAAAAATCTCTTCCGCGGTCACCGCCTGGTAGCCCACTGTGATTTGAGACCATGAGAAAAGAACCAAACCGATCCCAATGGGCCACAAAAAAACTCTATCGGGGAATAACATTATTTCTTCATTTGCTAGAATAGACCAAATCAGAAAGTAACAACATCCGATCTCAAGGAGGTATCCACTGAATAGTTTCGACTCTCTGCAAAGTTGGTTACTGGGTTTATGGACCCAATTTTACCAGCCATGGACCATATACCAACTTGGAATCGTTGTGGCCTGCTTTATCACGGCGCGCCTGGCAGCGAAGAAAGCAGAACCCTGGTTCGAAACCAAGGTGCGCACTGTTAAAGGTAAGCCTGGATTATTGCGAGTCCTGGTGGCATTGCTGCGAAATACCCATTGGGTTCTGTTTTTTCTTTTATTGTGCGTTGTCTTCGGTGTAATGCAACATCTCACCTGGCCCAGTCGCAGTTATTTTATTGGCATAGGGGCACGGCTCGCCATGGCCTGGATCGTAATTGCGGTGGTATCGAAAGTCATCCGCAACCGTTCTTTGTCTCGCACCGTAGCCGTTTTCGGCTGGAGCGTTGTGGCCCTGGTCATGTTGGGGCTGATTGAACCGGTACGGGACGCCATGGACTCATTGGCATACAACGTAGGCGATGTCAGGATTTCGTTACTGAAACTATTTGAAGGACTGGTCCTGATTATCGGTCTGCTTTGGATTGCCAGTTCACTGGGGAAATTCCTCGACCGACAGGTCGGCAGCATCGACGACCTGACGCCATCGCTCAAGGTATTAATCGGCAAGATAATAAAAATCACCCTATATATTATCGCCCTGGCCATCGCGCTTTCGAGTCTCGGCATCGACCTTACCGCATTGACCATTTTCTCGGGCGCCGTGGGAGTCGGCATCGGCTTCGGGTTGCAGAAAGTGGTTTCAAATTTTATTTCCGGCATTATCATTCTATTGGACAAATCGATTAAGCCCGGCGATACCATTTCCCTTGGTGAAACCTTCGGCTGGATTCGGGAACTCAGGGCGAGGTTTGTTTCGGTAGTCACCCGGGACGGTAAGGAATATCTGATACCAAACGAAGACTTGATTACCCAGCAAGTAGTCAACTGGTCGTTTTCCGACACCCTGATTCGACTGGACGTACCCTTCGGCGTGTCCTACGACTGTAACCCCCACGAGGTTTCCAGGCTGGCAATTGAGGCAACCAGTGCGGTAGAGCGAATATCAAAGAACCGGGCACCGGTATGCTGGATGGTAGAATTTGGCGATTCCTCGCTAAATTTTCTGCTACGCTTCTGGATTGAAGATCCGCAAAACGGTTTGACCAATATTCGCGGTAAGGTGTTACTGGCGGTATGGGACACTTTTAAAGAAAATGATATCGACATTCCCTACCCCCACCGCGAACTCATTCTAAAAAACCCAACGGCCCAGTCGTCACTTACCCAATCTGCATTTATCGAATCGGCAAACCAACAAAAAATCCATGACTGAAAATCTGACCCTCTCCCTCGACCAGGTCACCGACCTGACCTGCAATGCCTTGGCCAAATGCGGCGCCAGGGGCAATCAACTTGAAATCGCGACACAATCCGTGGTGGACGCCGAGCGAGACGGTATTCGGGCAGTAGGACTTAATTACCTGCCGATCTATTGTGGCCATCTACGTAACAATAAGCTGGTTGGAGACGCTATCCCGAGCCACCAGCAGATAGCGCCTTCCGCAATCAGGTCTAACGCAGGAAACGGATTTGCCCACGCTGCATTTGTCGAGGCAGAACAAGATTTCTATGAGTTAACCGAGCAACAGGGGATTGCGGCACTAACCGTGGTCAATAGTTATTCCGCTGGCGTAGTTGGCTGGTTTGTTAATCGCATGGCAGATCGAGGATTGATTGGCCTGGGCTTCGCCAACTCACCCTCAGCAGTATCTCCAGCGCCAGGGGCCAGTCCATTTTTCGGTACCAACCCCATGGCATTTGCGGTACCCCGCGGCGATCAACCGGCGGTTGTTGCAGATATGGCGACCAGTCAAGTTGCTCTGGTAACCATCAAACAGCGAGCCGCAGCGGGGGAGCCTATTCCATTAGGCTGGGGTTATGATGCTAAAGGTCGACTTACCGAAGACGCCTCAGCAGTGATTAACGGCGGGTCTCTGGCACCGGTGGGAGGATATAAAGGTACCTTGCTCGGTTTGCTGGTCGACGTTCTGGCGGGCGCATTGGCAGGACCCAATTGTTCATTCTCTGCGCCGATGTTTAAAAACAACGAAGGCAGTTACCCTGGGGTTGGTCAGTTTTTCCTTGGCATCTCGCCTGCTCAATTCTCCCCGGAACAACCGGATCAGTTTGGCAATCGAATTGAGCAGATGCTGGCGGCGCTGAGTCAGGAGCCCGGAGTTCGATTGCCCGGAGACCGACGCCATGAATGTCGGGATCGGGCAGCAGATATCGGCGTAGAAGTACCAGCTGATTTATACGAAAAACTAAAAGGACTGGGTTTACCTCAGTCCTGAATTTGATTTATCCTGGCTTATCCCGGACGAGATTTCGGCGCAAGATCCGCTCGTATTAAATGCTTCTGGATCTTGCCCACGGAAGTTTTGGGCAATGTTTCGGTAAAAACTATAGTTTCAGGAACCCGGAACGACGCCAGTTTTTGCTGACAGAATTGAATCAGCTCCACCTCCCCAATGCTGCAACCTCCGGCCAGCACAACAACCCCGACTATTTTCTCATCACGAAAGTCATCTGGAAGCCCTACCACCGCACATTCAAATACAGCCGGATGCTGTAGCAATACTGACTCAACCTCTCCCGCAGAAACATTTTCCCCGGAGCGCTTGATCATGTCCTTGATTCGGTCGACAAAACGGAAGAACCCCTGATCGTCCTGCACTGCATTATCACCGGTATATAGCCAGCCATCCCGAATGGTTTCACGGGTCGCAGAATTGTTATTAAAGTAACCTGCCATAATAGTTTCTCCCGCTACTCCCTGGACCACGATCTCTCCTTGTTCACCCACAGCCACATCATTTCCGTTGATATCCACCAGCCTAACTGAGTATCCTCCTACTGGTTTGCCAATAGTCCAGTTTCGCCGTTCAGAATCCAGTCCGTTCATCAATGGCGGCCCCATAGTTTCAGTCATGCCCCATAGTTGGCTTAAATGCGGGCCAAATCGGTATTCCCACTGCTGGATTTGATCTGGCGTGATGTTTTGCGCATATATAATGACCTTTAAACCATTTTTTCGATGACGGGGCTCAGTCGGTTGGGCCAGGATCATTCGCATGGGAGCGGCAAACAAACTGGCAACGGTGGATTGGTATTCGATACATTTGTCAAAATACTGACTGGCACTGAAGCGATCCATTAATGCGATGCTTGCTCCTGTTATCAAGGCACTCATGGTGGAGTAATACTGGGCATTACCGTGGAACAGCGGCAGAACAACAAAATGCCGATCATCTTTATTGAGACAAATGGCGTCCGCAACGGTTTGCCCTGCTTTTATATAATTGGCATGGGTCACCATGACACCTTTGGGTTTCGACGTCGTGCCAGAGGTATACAGTATCGCCGCCAGATCCGATGATTCTACGGTAGAGGGATACGGCGTTTCCGCAAACCTAAGATACTCAGCTTCAAAACAATCAGAATCTGGGTTATGGGAATATGGATCGCAACAAATAATCCGTTCCAGGGTTTCAAGGCCATCGGCGCAGCTGGCTATTGAATCGAGTTGCTGTCGGGTTGTAAAACTAATCCTGGAGGCTGAATGACCCAGCAGAAACTGCATTTCGTCTACCGACGATAATATATTGGTCGGCATCATAACCGCGCCCATTCGCGCACTTGCAAACCATAGAATCAGAAATGAAATACAATTGGGCAGGTGAATATTGAAAACATCCCCGGGTTTTAAACCCAGGTCCGCCAAATAACCACAGGCTTGATCAACCCGGCAGTTAAACTCTCTATAGGTTAACTGTTGACGAAAGACAGAAGGGTCAAGATGTCGCTGATAAGCAACAGCTTGGCGCTCGAATAATACAAAGGTTTTATCACCAAATCGATGACATGCACTTTCGAGCAAGGTGGACAGGTTCATCTCTAATGATTAACCGATAATACAGACCCACCATTTCCCATTCGCAGCTTCTGCCGGAATGCCTAAGAGAACACTATTCCGGTAACGGCAACTCCACTTCTTTTTTTGCAAAGTAAAGCGTCATATCCGTGGTTCCATCGGCATTGGTTTTATTCTTTATCACTGATTGGGGCATCTCGATTCCGAGATACACCAATGCCATCCCTTCAAACTCAAATTTATCTATTGGGTCCATATCGTTTTTGTAGCGAAGCACCACTTTACAGCGATCGGTCCCACAGTGCGTTGATTGTATCGACGTGTCGTTCTGCCACACGGGTCGGCTGGCGATCATGGTATCAAATGTCGATTGGACCCTGGTGGTTACTTCCTCATCGCTGGTTTGTTGAAATGACTGATCGAGATTGGAAAAGTACTGCTTCAACTTTTCCTGTTCAGCAATTGCTTGAGCAGAATATTCATCATCACCCTCGTCGTTAGATTCCGAGTTGAATTGTTCTTCAGAGTTTTCGTTTTCCAGGCGGGCGATATCCAACTCATCTTCAACGGATATCATCCTTTCGTCTATATTAACTAACCTTTTATCCATATTAACCAATATATCCTGAATTTTATCCAGGCTTTGCAAGACTTGGGGGTCGCTATCCTGGTTTTGGTTCGCTGAGACTTCGGGCTGGACTGTGGTGACGGTACTTGCGGAAGTATTATCTGTAGAAACGCCAGCCTGCTGATTTGACGTATTTACTTCAATTAACTCCTGTTTCGAAAGCGAGGAGGTGGCCGATTCCGAAGGCGCGAGAAGATATCCAGCGACGAGTAAAATCAGACCGCCACCAACGATTGCGAAAGTCAAAGTGATTTTAGATAGCATCAGTATATAAAATTGGGTCTATAATTCGGATTTAGCACCGTCGTATTTTTAGTCAATAGACATTTGCTGGCAACATTGCCCAGAACTTGCAATAAACTCTAATTAATTAAGCTTGGTAAAACAACCGTTAATTCTGGAATTGTGACCTAGATCACAGTATTATCGTGATCCAGGTCACAGATTCCTCTGAAAACAAATAGTATTATTACTACCACTACTCGATGTAGCGATGTGTACTGTTCGACTAGTCACACGTAGGAGAGCTAATACCATACATTGTTTGTCGAATGGCGTATCAAGAATCTGAAATTTCGTAGATTTAAATCAATCATATAAGAGGCTCCATTATGAAACATATACAGACAACGTTAAAAATGATTACTGCTGGAGCATGCCTCCTGGCTACTACTACCTTTAGCAATTTAACTTATGCCGGAGAATATCTGCATCATGGCACCCAGTGTATTACTGCCAACCTGGCCCAGGGTGGATTGTTTGCCTGGAATAAAGACGGCCTAACCAATAACTTTGTTGCGGATCTGTTTATTATCTGCCCGATTACCCTGAACCAGGACGATTGGGATGGAACACCCTCGATGAATGTTGAGATTGAGATGTTTATGCCTCCTGGCTATACCAATCCGACTACCGGCACCACCACCGGCCCACAATGCTTTGTCCGATTCGGCGTAGCTCCTACTGGGACACCGACTACGGATGACGTGACATTCTCTGTTAATCAGGCAATGAATATTGGTACTTTCAGCGGTAGCGCGACCACGGGCGATATTGATAATGCCAATCTAACGGCTACTACCACCAATAGTGCTAATGCCTCTGCCCATATCCTTTGTCTTGTTCCCAATGGCGGCACCATGACCCGTTATGCGGTTAGACAGCAATAGAACGATTTGTTTGAATAGCTTACTTTAGTTTTAGACGACTATGAGTTAGTAATATTGACCAACAGAAATCCAATCAGGGCGCTGGGCAACCAGCGCCCTTTTCGTATGCTTTCTCAGTAAAACTTTTCCAAGGTTTATCCTTTAATCCAGCGATGAAAACAAGAGGCATAATGTGAAGGTTAAATTTCAATACCTAAAGGTTGGAAAATCACCTTAATATCTACTATTTCTCCTCAATAAATTGGGTTATAGTTAATTTTTCAATTTAACGGTCGAATTGAATTCGGCGTCGGCAGAATTGATAAGATTGAGGAAAACCGTAGCCAAAAGGCTTTGTTGGTAACGAATAAGTTAATTGGAGTAACCGAAATGACTTATAAGGCATACAGAATTCTGTCCGTCCTGACAGCGTTAGTAACTGCTAATTTTATTTCGCCCCCCACAGCGCTGGCGGATGACTGGAATTACCACGGCACCGAATGCATTACGGCAAACCTCGCTCAGGGCCAGTTATTCAGTTGGAATAAAGACGGCATCACCAATAATTTCGCCATTCCGCTTTTCGTGATTTGTCCAATGTCATTTGATGACGATGAAGTAGCTCTATTTGCAACCCCCCAGTTTAGCGTTAGTGTAAGCGTGTTTTTGCCAGGCACTATGGCGGCCGGGACCAGCGTAGGTTGTTTCGTCCGGTATTTTAACGCCACCGATACTAACGCCCAGGCAGATGATACCCAGGTAGCAATTACCACCCAGGCATTTGCGGTGGGTTCCCAGGATTTTCCCGGAACCGGAGAGAATGATGTTTCCACCCAAACATTCATTGCGGCAAATGCCGACCTGGGTACGGCCCACCTGCTATGTCTCTTGCCCGGAGGGGCAACGCTGCGAGCATACGACGCTGACTTCTTCGACTGACAATTCGGTGAGTAAACCGAAACTATTTGCTCAGGCGCTTTATTGCTGAATCCCCCAGCATACCCATCGACTAAATAGTTTGCCGGTCTAGTGGCAACAAGTTCTCAAGGAAAAATTATCCATTTTCCTCAACTGGCATACCCGGGTCATTCATTCTGGTACTACACTGGGCCCTGGTATATCTCTATTTTGCGCCAACCTGATACCGCCAGAATAAAACAGGTCAAGCGCGGTCAATCCCATCACAATCTCTGTCATATTGAGGATAAATTCATGTTAGTAGGCGCTCCCAAAGAGATCAAAAACCACGAATATCGAGTCGGCCTGACGCCCACCAGTGTCCGTGAACTCACTAAACATGGTCATAGTGTCCTAGTCGAAACCAACGCCGGGCTAGGTATCAATGCGACCGACGAAGCTTATCAAAAGGCAGGGGCAACAATTGCCGATACCGCCGAGGAAATCTTTGCCCGGGCCGATATGATCGTCAAGGTCAAAGAGCCCCAGGCGGTGGAACGCGCGATGTTACGGGAAGGACAAATTCTCTATACCTACCTGCACCTGGCCCCGGACCCTGAGCAAACCAAGGATTTGGTTAATAGCGGCGCGACCTGTATCGCTTACGAGACCGTAACCTCGCGTTTTGGTGGATTACCTTTATTAGCGCCGATGTCCAAGGTCGCTGGACGCATGTCTATTCAGGCCGGCGCCCATTGCCTGGAGCAGCCCCAGGGCGGGTTGGGTATGTTGCTAGGCGGTGTTCCTGGAGTCGATCCTGCCAAGGTCGTAATCGTTGGTGCTGGTGTTGTTGGTACCCACGCTACCCATATCGCGGTTGGAATGGGGGCTGACGTCTGGGTGCTGGATAACAGCGCAGATTCTCTCGATCGCCATTGGCAGCATTTTGGTCGCAGTACTAATTCGGTTTTTTCCACCGCCGACGCGCTGGAAAAACATGTTATTGAAGCGGATTTGGTCATCGGGGGGGTATTGGTACCCGGGGCGGAAGCACCAAAGCTGGTTACCAAAGATATGGTCAGTCGCATGAAGCCGGGGTCGGTAATCGTCGACGTTGCCATTGACCAGGGTGGATGCTGCGAAACCTCCCGGGCTACCACCCATGCGGACCCTACCTACCTGGTTGACGATGTCGTACACTACTGCGTCGCCAATATGCCCGGCGGTGTTCCCCGTACATCTACCTATGCGCTAAACAACGTGACCCTGCCTTTTGCCGTACAACTGGCTAATAAGGGTGCAAAACAGGCATTACTGGATGACGAACACCTGCGCAACGGACTCAATGTTCACGCTGGCAAAATCACCTATCGAGAAGTAGCAGAGGACCTGGGATACGATTTTGTCAGTGCCGCCGACGCACTCGCTGGTTAAGTAACAATCTATCTGACCGCCCATTAAGGGCGGTTGGAGGACTTTATAACGAATTTCAAGAGGTAATAAAAAATGGCAAGAATGACGCCAAGTGAAGCTTTTGTTGAGACCCTGGTTGCCAATGGGGTAACCGATATCTTCGGAATCATGGGGTCTGCCTTTATGGACGCCATGGATATTTTCGCCCCAGCGGGTATTCGCCTGATTCCAGTGGTACATGAGCAGGGCGGCGCCCACATGGCGGATGGCTATGCCCGGGTCAGCGGACGCCACGGTGTTGTTATCGGTCAGAATGGCCCAGGTATCAGCAACTGTGTTACCGCTATTGCCGCAGCATTCTGGGCTCATTCACCGGTGGTTATGATTACCCCGGAAACCGGCACTATGGGCATGGGCTTGGGCGGCTTTCAGGAAGCCAATCAACTGCCAATGTTCGAAGAGTTCACCAAATATCAGGGACACGTAAACAATCCTAATCGTATAGCAGAATTTACCGGGCGCTGCTTTGACCGGGCAATGTCTGAAATGGGTCCGACTCAGTTAAACATTCCGCGGGATTATTTCTACGGTGACCTGGACCTGGAAATTCCCCAGCCAATGCGCCTGGATCGCGGCCCTGGCGGAGAAAGTGTATTGAATGAAGCTGCCGAATTGCTGGCCAATGCCAAGTTCCCCATTATTCTGTCCGGCGGTGGCGTGGTTATGGGCGATTCAATCGACGATTGCAAAGCTCTGGCAGAACGACTCGGTGCACCGGTGGCAAACAGCTATTTACACAATGATTCATTTCCGGCAAGCCACCCATTGTGGTGTGGTCCCCTGGGATACCAGGGATCCAAAGCTGCCATGTCTCTAATGAGCAAGGCCGACGTGGTGATTGCCCTGGGCACTCGCCTTGGACCATTCGGCACCCTGCCCCAATACGGAATTGACTATTGGCCGAAAGACGCCAAGATCATTCAGATCGATGCCGACCACAAGATGTTGGGCCTGGTGAAGAAAATCTCCGTGGGAATTTGCGGTGACGCTGGTGCAGCGGCCCGGGCTATTCTGGCCAGAGTACAGGACAAAACCCTGGCCTGTGACGCCGATAAAGCCGAGCGTGCAGAACAAATTGCGGCTGAAAAAGCTTCCTGGGAACAGGAACTGGATAGCTGGATTCACGAGCAAGACGACTATAGTGTCGACATGATCGCCGAACAGGATTCGGAAGATGGAAAATGGTTGCACCCGCGTCAAGTTTTGCGTGAGCTTGAAAAAGCCATGCCCGCTGAGGTAATGGTGTCGACAGATATCGGCAATATTAACGCGGTGTCAAACAGTTATCTCCGATTCGAGCGTGGTCGCAGTTTCCTCGCGCCAATGAGTTTTGGCAATTGTGGATATTCGCTGCCAACCATGATCGGAGCCAAATGCGCGTCGCCAGAACGTCCGGCGGTCTCCTATGCCGGCGACGGCGCCTGGTCCATGAGCATGGTTGAGATCATGACCGCGGTACGCCATAACATTCCAGTCACTTCAATCGTGTTCCATAACCGTCAATGGGGTGCCGAGAAGAAAAACCAGGTTGACTTCTATGGACGCCGTTTCGTAGCCGATGAATTAACCGGCCAGGACTTTAACGCTATCGCGAAAGCGATGGGGGCAGAAGCGATTACGGTTGATCAATTGGATCAGGTCGGACCTGCGCTAACCCAGGCAATTGATGCGCAGATGAATCAAGGTAAGACCACGGTCATTGAAATTATGTGTACCCGGGAATTGGGCGACCCATTCCGCAGAGACGCATTGGCCAAGCCAATCCGCCACCTCGCGAAGTACAAAGATTATGTCTAAAGCTTAGACATGCTGGAAATTAAAAGCCGCGTCCCAACCGGGCGCGGCTTTTTTAATGGAATATGATATAACGGGTTGAAGAAAATTTAACCTGGTAGTCGGACACACAGCTTCAATGCAAATCAGTAAATACCACAAAGCCAGTTGCCACTGCGGAGCAGTTCAATTTGAATTGACTCTTCCCAAGGGGTTGGAGAATTTACGCCGTTGCGATTGCTCTATGTGCCGCCGGCGCGGCGCGATTGTTGCTTCGGTAGCGTTGGACGGTATCAATATCCTTCAGGGAGAGGAAACGTTGCGTCTTTATCAATTTAATTCCATGACCGCGAAGCATTACTTTTGTTCGGTTTGTGGCATCTATACCCATCACCAAAGACGTTCTAATCCCAGTCAATATGGTTTTAATGTGGCTTGTCTTGATGGAGTAAATCCTTTCGAACTCGGTGACATCCCCACTTATGACGGGGTAAATCATCCAGCGGACCGGATATAAACTAACCCCCGAACGATATTTATACTGAAATCTAAATCTACCCCTCAGCACAATTCCCATGTCAGACATATTTTACGAGCTGTCCACCAGCCATATAGAGTTTATCCAGAAGCAGAAGATGTTTTTCGTTGGCACCGCGGGTGCCGAAGGATTTATCAACGTCTCGCCCAAAGGTATGGATAGCTTTAGGGTAATCGATAATCTTAAGGTGGTGTGGCTAAATCTGACTGGCAGTGGCAACGAAACAGCGGCCCACGTGCTCGAAAATAACCGCATGACCGTGATGTTCTGTTCTTTCGACAAGCAGCCATTGATAGTTCGTCTTTATGGAGATGCCAGAGTTTTGCATCCAAGGGATGCCGACTGGGAAAAATATACCTCGCTGTTTCCGGAGTACTTGAGTGCCCGTCAGATCTTCGAACTCGATCTGGAGATGGTTCAGAATTCCTGTGGCTACGGTGTTCCTTATTATGAATTACAGGGTGAGCGTCCGGCCCTGGCTAAGTGGGCTGAGAAACACGGCAAGCATGGTATCGAGGAATACTGGAATACCATTAATCGTCGTAGCCTGAATGATCGAGATACCGGAATTCTGGAGAAGTAGTGTGGTCCGAAATTAATTTCCCAGAATTGTATTAGAACAATGAATTCCAGTGATGAGCTAGGCACCAGCCTCGGTGCCAACGTCGTTATCATTTTGTTGTGGGCCAGCGCTACCACCTTGTATTTCCTCAAGATAGAACCCTATCCAATAAATTTAACTGGAGCAGGGGCATTTCTCGGACTGATCGGCGGATTTTTTCAGTTCGCCAGTTTCAAACAGGTAAAACAGAATTTCGAAGACGGTCAGATAAGCCTCGACCTGGGACCTGCGCTAAAAACTACAAGTTGGGGTGTTCGCCACAAGTATTACATTTGGATCAGCCACCTGTTGCTGGCATTACTCGCTTTTTTTATATCAACGCCGCCCTACTTTGGACTGCTAGCTGGGATATTTGCCTTGTTACTGATACGGGAAATTGTCGCGTTCTGCGCCATTATTAAATTAAATAATTTAATTACTGAGAGGTAAACCCACTTCTCTGTGGGTGGGTCTGAAGAACCAGGCCCGCCCTGGAATTTGAATTCTGTATAATATTGATTTCATTGAATTGTTTCTTGAATTATTTTTTTCTTTTAGTCCGAATGTTCTATTATGTATCAATCCCCAGACCAGAGTCGGCTATCCTCGGGACAAAATGGTTATTATTCACCAATGATATTATTACTATGGAGTGTGTTCTAACGTTAAAATGCGGGTCAGAAACTGGAGCATTAATACCAGATTCTCAAAACAATCGGGAAAAACTCAAAAATTCGAACTGGTCGGGATCAGCCTGACCATTATTTATTAAAGCGGTATCGCTAAATAACAATTAATCCGTTGCGCCAGGTAACGGGAGGATAAACCATGAAAGCATCAGATCTATTTGTCAGAGCCCTTGAAGCGGAAGGGGTGGAATATATATTTGCAATACCCGGGGAAGAAAACCTCGACATGCTCGAATCATTGAGAGAATCGTCGATTAAACTTATATTGACCCGACACGAACAAGCGGCCGGTTTTATGGCTTCAATCATCGGTCGATTGACTGGTAAAACTGGTGTCTGTATGGCAACCCTTGGACCTGGTGCCACCAATTTTGTCACCGCGGCGGCTTATGCCCAGCTCGGCGGCATGCCGATGCTGATGATAAGCGGCCAGAAACCCATTAAATCCAGTAAACAGGGTCAGTTCCAGATTGTCGACATTGTTGGCATGATGCAGCCCCTCACCAAATATACCCAGGTGATTATTAGCGGCGAAAATATTCCTTCCAAAATTCGGGAGGCCTTTCGCCTTGCAGAAGAAGAAAAACCGGGCGCGGTACACCTCGAGCTACCTGAGGATATTGCCGACGAGCACACCGATGAGCCGCTGTTGAAAGCCAGCAGTCATCGTCGTCCAATCGCCGAAGCAAAAGGGGTTGCCCGGGCGGTAGAAATGATTGAAAGCGCGAAACGCCCATTGCTACTGGTTGGCGCTGCGGCTAATCGAAAATTGACCAGCAGTATGCTGCAGGAACTGGTTGACCAGACTGGCATCCCGTTTATTACCACCCAAATGGGAAAAGGCGTACTCGACGAAACTGGTGATAAGTTTCTCGGAAACACTACTCTATCCGCGGGAGATTTCGTCCATCGCGCCATCGAGGCCGCCGATCTGATTATCAACGTCGGTCATGACGTTGTAGAAAAACCCCCATTCTTTATGGAAGACGGTGGCACCCAGGTTATCCATGTTAACTTTTTCTCGGCCAAGGTCGACCCGGTGTATTTCCCCCAGGCCGAAGTTATCGGGGATATTGCCAACAGCATCTGGCAGATCAATAATTCACTCAAGAATCAAGCCAGCTGGGATTTTTCCCGTTTCATGGAAGTCCAAAAAGCCCATGATGCCCATTTGCTTGAAGGTTCAACCGATGACCGCTTCCCGGTCTATCCCCAGCGCCTGGTCGCCGACATTCGTGAAGCGATGCCAGATGACGGCATCATCTGCCTGGATAATGGTGTCTACAAAATCTGGTTCGCCAGAAACTATCGTGCGATGAAGCCGAATACCGTATTACTTGACAATGCCCTGGCGACCATGGGAGCAGGCTTGCCTTCTGCCATGGCGGCTACCCTGGTCCATCCAGACCGTGCGGTGACCGCGATTTGTGGCGACGGTGGATTTATGATGAACTCTCAGGAACTGGAAACGGCGGTCCGATTAAAGATGCACCTCACGGTGATTATTCTGCGAGATGATGCCTATGGCATGATCAAGTGGAAGCAGGCCAATATGAAGTTTCAGAACTGGGGACTGGATTATGGCAATCCCGACTTTGTAAAATACGCCGAAAGCTACGGCGCTAACGGATACCGCATCGGCGCCGCATCAGAGTTGTTGCCGTTGATGAAAAAATGCCAACAAGAACCTGGTGTGCATTTAATTGATCTGCCGGTAGACTACTCTGAAAATGATCAAATCCTCAATGAAGATATCCGCGAACTGAGCGCAAAGATCTAATCTCCCGTTGTATTTTCTGTCTGGTTCGGCGGCTTAGCTGGACCAGACAGAAACCGATTTATCCCTGCCACTAACCGTGAAAGCGAGTTGACTGAAGCTCACGGTCAGAACGCGCCTTGTTTTTTAAATACAATGGTAAATTCCGGAGTCATCGAGATTCGCTCCCGTAGCAAAATATGAACTCATCGTAACCACTAAACTAATTGTAAAATCGCCGAATCTGGGCTCAGCTAGACCTAAGCAATCATGAACACTCTTTCCCGTATTTTGCGTCAAGCGCAATCGAACAAGCGACATATTGTTCTGCCGGAAGGGCAGGATCCTCGAATAATCGAGGCCGGGTCAATCATCACGGAAGAGAATATTGCCGAAATTACGTTATTAGGAGACCTCGATGCAATTAAACAGACCGCTAAGCAGTCAGGGCTGAACCTGACAGGTGTTCGACTGGCCGACCCGATGGCAGCGCAACAACAAGGGTTTGCCGAGGTTCTATTTGAAGCACGCAAGCATAAAGGCATAAGTATTTCTGATGCTGCTAAGGCGGTCAGGGATCCATTGGTTATGGGCGCGTGTATGGTTCGATCGGGCGATGCCGATGGTATGGTTGCCGGGGCAACCCATGCCACCGCAGACGTTGTTCGCAGCGCCCTCCAATTAGTTGGCATGAAAGCCTCCAGCAAAATCGTGTCCAGCTTTTTTCTAATGGAACACGGTCTACCCCACCAGGCGTTTCGCGGCACCGCAATCTACGCCGATTGCGCTATGGTAATCGACCCAGATGCCGAGCAACTCGCCTGTATCGCTATAGATTCAGCTACCAGTGCCGTAAGCCTTGGCGGAATCGACCCAACCCTGGCGCTACTCAGTTTTTCCACCGCGGGTAGCGCAGAGCATCCGAATGTAGATAAAGTCAGAGCCGCAGGAAAAATTATTGCAGAGCAACGTCCAGAAATTAAATTGATCACCGAGGTCCAGTTCGACGCCGCTATCCTGCCCCAAATACTTGAACAAAAAGCACCAGACTGTAATATTGCCGCCCCCGCTAACGTTTTTATTTTTCCCGACCTGCAGTCCGGTAATATTGGTTATAAAATTGCCCAGAGAATCGGTGGCGTCCAGGCTATTGGCCCAGTGTTACAAGGCTTGAATAAACCGATCAATGATCTTTCCCGGGGCTGCAGCGTTACCGATATTGTCAATCTGGTTGCGGTTACTGCGGTCCAGGCTTCAACCATGAACTAAACTATGCAAGCAACCTTTAAAACTATCCATCTGAAAAAACGATTCCCTTTGGCAATTAGCCGGGGAGTGCATACTGGTTCGGACAATTTGTTCGTATTTCTCAGCATGCAGGGGATAACTGGCGTCGGTGAACTGTCACCCGGAAAGACTGAAGGCGCTGGAACACCGCAAATTGCCGAGGAAATCCTGCAAAAGTTTTTGCAAAACGATCTGGAGGATCTGTCGGTTGAAGCTATTTACGACCTTGCACGGGAACAACAGATAGCGCCCTGCGCCATCGCTGCAATCGATATTGCGTTATGGGATTGGGTAGCAAAAAAGGCGGGACAACCACTCTATCAACTGCTTGGAATCGATAAACCTACAGTACCCACCTCGGTCACCATAGGTATTAATCCACCGGAAGTTGTCAGGGAAAGGGTTCCGTTGCTGATGGAAGGCACCGGAATTAAGTCGTTAAAAATAAAACTCGGATCGCCCGATGGCATCGAAGCCGATAAGGCAATGTTCAGCCAGGTAGTAGAAAGCACCCGTAAATACGATGTCCAGTTAAGAGTTGATGCCAATGGTGGATGGGATGTCCCCGCAGCGATTGAGATGATGCAATGGATCGCCGATCGCGGCGCCGACTATATCGAGCAGCCACTCAAGCAAGGAGCCGAAGACGGATTGGCTGCACTGTATAAAAATCGGCCGCTGCCGATATTTATTGATGAATCCTGTCGCTATGCGGAAGACGTTGGTAAATGGGCTAACTGTATTGATGGAGTCAATATGAAGTTGATGAAATGCGGCGGAATTACCGAAGCGTTGAGAATCGTTACCGCCGCCAGGGAACACAATCTGAAGACCATGATAGGGTGTATGGGGGAATCTTCCGTATCAATTTCCGCCGGTGCAGCGATTACCGGATTAATTGATTACGTCGATCTTGACTCCCATCTTAATCTTGCTCCAGATCCGGCCACCGGCGCCGAGTTGCGCGATGGAATTATCACGCCAAACGATCTGCCCGGGCATGGTGCTTCGGTTAAACCTGAATTTATCTAAGGAACCTCTGATCAAAACATGAACGACCATCTTGAGTCCAAAATAATCAATCTCTGCGTTGGAAAACTTGGCAATAGCCTTGCTATTACCTGCGCTTCCCGCCTTGATCTTAATCAATTTGAATCTCAATCTGGTTCGCCCAGTTTTAATCAGAGGTTCCCCAAGGCGAGTTTTAATGCTTAACAAGAATCAGAAACTGGCGATTTACATGGAGGCCAACCTGGGTAGCGATTACGGCAAAATGGGTGACGGCGTGATGCGATACATCGCTAATCCCGTGGTATGTGTTATCGACTCGACCCAGGCCGGTAAAAAAGTCAATCAAGTATGCGGTCTGCCCCACAATTATCCGGTTGTCGCTAATGTCAGGCAAGCGGTTGAGCTCGGAGCGGAAGTTCTGGTGCTCGGTACCGCACCGTCGGGAGGCAAAGTGCCTGATGACTGGTACCCACCTCTGGAGCAAGCGCTCGAATCAGGATTAAGTATAGTAAACGGCTTGCACGACCAGCTTAATCAGACCCTTGGGGATAGAATCACTCGGCCGACAACGCAATGGATATGGGATATCCGGCAACCTGCATATATTCCTGCGATTGCCAGCGCCCGGGCCGCTGAACTGGATAACAAGCGGGTCCTGATGGTAGGGACCGATATGGCGATCGGCAAGATGACCGCGGGACTTGAGATCTACCGCTGGGTAAGGGAAGTCCAGGGCTCTTGCGCCTTTGTCGCCACCGGACAGATCGGTATAACTATCACCGGACATGGCATTCCATTGGATGCATACAAAGTTGATCATGCCTGTGGTGCAGTGGAAACCGCGGTTATGGAGGTCGCCGACAACGACACGATTTTTGTTGAGGGACAAGGTTCTCTACTCCATCCAGGCAGTAGCGCCACCCTGTCGTTAATGCGGGGCAGCTGTGCCAACCGGTTGATTATGTGTCACCGGGCTCAGATGAAATATTTGCGCAAACCGGAATGGGTGAAGATTCCGCCGATAAAAGAATTTATCCAACTTAACGAAGCTCTGGCCGGAGTGTGTGGATCATTAACGTCGGCGATTACCGTTGGCATCGCGCTCAATACTTCCATGTTACCTGAGGGCCAGGCGTTATCGGAAATTGCTAGTCTGGAAGATCAAACCGGACTACCGGTACAGGATGTAGTGCGGTTTGGGTCAGCCAAGATTGGTCAGGCCCTGATCGATTCCTGACCAGGCTGATCAACTACCTTTTCTGTCAGAACCCGACACTGAAGAGGGGGGGGGTTAGTGGACATCGCCCAGTTAGGCTTCCCATGCCGGGCAGTCCAGGATCTAACCAGGAGGACTTTCATTTCTTTGTCTTTGCTCGATCCGGTTACGGATGCTTTATACCGACAAGTGGATTATCCTTGGGTGCAACGAGATTGCCATGGTTGGCGACTCAGAACATGATATCAGGTGAAACAAAGTGGTAACCCAGGCAGAAGAAGTTCTCAAGGAAGTGTTTGGCTACGACGGATTCCGTCATTCCCAAAACCAAATTATCGATACGGTAACCCAGGGTGGTGACTGCCTGGTGCTAATGCCAACAGGGGGCGGAAAATCCCTTTGTTTCCAAATTCCCGCGTTGATCCTTCCCGGGGTGGCTATCATCATTTCTCCCCTGATCGCATTAATGCAGGACCAGGTTGAAGCCCTGCGCCAACTTGGGGTAGAAGCCGGATTTCTCAACTCTTCCCAGGACCATGAACAGCGTTGGGCCACCTTTAATGCTCTAACCGAAAACCGCCTTAAGCTGCTTTATCTTTCCCCGGAACGGTTGCTGATGCCAGAAATCCTGGAATTTCTTGGGCAGCTCAATATCAGTTTGTTCGCCATTGACGAAGCCCATTGCGTGTCCCAATGGGGTCACGATTTTCGCAAAGAGTATAAACAACTGGAATGCCTGCCAGAACTATTTCCCCGGGTACCCAGAATCGCATTGACTGCCACCGCAGACGTGCGGGTGCGTCAGGAAATTGTCGATCAGTTACACCTGGCAAACGCGACCCAGTTTGTACACAGCTTTGACCGTCCCAATATCTGTTATCAGGTTGTCGATGCAAATGATGCAAAGCAACAACTCTGGCGATTTATAAGTTCCCACCATCCCAATGATGCCGGTATTGTGTATTGTCTAAGTCGTCGCCGCACCGAGGAAATTTCCCAATGGCTGGTCGAGCAGGGTCGCCCGGCGCTTTCCTATCACGCTGGTATGAGCGATCAGCAGCGCAACGAAAACCAGCGGCGCTTCCTGCTCGAAGATGGACTGATCATGGTGGCTACCATTGCATTTGGCATGGGAATTGATAAACCCGACGTCAGATTTGTAGCCCATTTGAATCTACCGAAAAATCTTGAGGCCTATTATCAGGAAACCGGGCGTGCCGGACGCGATGGATTACCCGCCAATGCCTGGATGTCATACAGTCTCAAAGACGTCATAACCTTATCAACATTTGTTGAAGAGTCTGACGCCGCAAAATCCCATAAACACCTGATGCAACATAAGCTTCATACCATGCTCGGATGGTGTGAGATGACCAGTTGCAGAAGACGCGCGCTACTGCGCTATTTTGATGAAGAAATGGAGCAGGACTGTGGCAATTGTGATAATTGCCTGTCTCCCCCCGAGGTTCACGACAGTACCGAAAATGCCCGACGCGCACTGTCCAGCGTTTACCGAACCGGGCAACGGTTTGGCGTGACCTATCTGATAGAGGTATTGCAAGGTAAATCCAGCGATAAAAGAATCAGCAGAAATGGCCATGACCAGCTTGAATTGTTTGGCTCAGGATCCGACATCGATACCCGGGAATGGCGCAATCTATTTCGCCAGCTTATTGCCTCCGGCTATCTGCAATTGGATGATGAAGGCCATGGTAGCCTGCGCCTGGATCCCAGTTGCCGTCCGGTTCTTCGGGGTGAAACCACGGTGATGCAGAGGGCGCGCAGGCTGCAACCGGTGAAAGAGAAGAAGGTCAAAACCAACTTGCTGGATCCGGATGACGAACCATTGTTCGAAGCCCTTCGTACCTTGCGCGCGGATATCGCCAAGGAAAATGGCATACCACCCTATGTCATTTTTCACGACTCTACCCTGATTTCCCTGGCCACCATCAAACCGCGGGAATATCAATCTCTGACTGCCATCAGCGGGATTGGTCAAACCAAACAAGAACGCTATGGACAGGAATTTCTGGAGATCATAAATAGCTTTAGATAACCTAAGAAAAGTCTTAACTGGGCAACTTAATGTAAAATTTCACTTGACATACCAAACGGTCGGTTTGTACACTCGCGACCATGAAATCGACCGCAGAACAGAGAGACAATGCAGGCTGGTGGTTAAACTGGTATCAGAATCCGCCACAGAACACCCGGGAAAAAATCCTGTTTGCCGCCTTTAAGGAAGTTCATTTCAATGGATTTCAGGCCGCCAGTATTCAAAACATTATTAATAGTGCCGGGGTTACCAAAGGTGCGCTCTATCACTACTTCTCGAGTAAGGATGAAATAGGATTCGCATTGCTGGACGAAGTTTTTACTCAATACATCGAAACCACTTTTATCCAGGTTCTGCACCAAACTGATGACCCCATCAAGGCGCTGATTGAACACCTGGAGTCAACCGGTGCGCAGATGAGTGAAGAGGACGTTGCGCTTGGTTGTCCCCTCGACCACTTTTCCCAGGAGATGGCTCCCATCGACCGGGAGTTTCAGCGTCGAATTGATACTTTGTACCAAAAGAAACATGAAACCCTGGTCGCTGCCCTGGAGCGGGGCCAAAAGAACGGTAACGTTACCGCTGATGTGGCCGCAGAGTCCATCGCCCTGATGATTAATGCCACCTTGCAAGGGTGCATGGCCATGGCGAAAAACTCTCGCAGTCTGGACACCTTAATGCAATGCGGCGCCGGTCTGATTCATTACCTGGAGCAGCTTCGTCCAGCGACCAAACCTTTTAAAACCAGTTAATATTTACGGAAAAAACGATGGAAAAATTTGCAACAAATTGGGGATTATGGGTAACTAATAATCGCGTTCTTACCCTGGTAGTTTCCCTGGTGATTGCCATGGGAGCGGCTTCAGGTGGTCAGTTTCTCGGTTTTACCAATGACTACCGGGTATTCTTTTCCGGGGATGATCCTCATTTACAGGCATTCGAAAACCTGCAGGACACGTATACCAAAAACGATAATGTACTATTCGTTATCGCGCCGGACGACGGCAAGGTATTTACCCGGGACACCCTGGCCGCGATTGCCGATATTACCGATCGCGCCTGGGAAACACCGTTTTCCATCCGGGTGGATTCACTGTCAAACTACCAGCATACCGAGGCCGAAGGAGATGATCTAGTGGTCGCTGACCTGTATGAGGACGCGGCGGCATTGAGCGACAAAGATCTAGCCAGAATCCAGAAAATTGCGGTTAATGAGCCGTTTCTGGTACATCGTTTGATCGCCCAGGACGCCAAGGTTGCGGCAATCAATATTACTGTAGAAACCCCGGGACTGGACGAAGCTACAGAAGGTCCCCAGGTAGTGGAACACGTGCGGGCAATGCGGGAGTATGTCGCCAAAACTTATCCTGACCTGAAGATCTATCTAACCGGCATCATGATGATGAATCAGGCATTTCCGGAAGCCTCAATTTACGATATGTCCCATCTGGTGCCGGCAGCCCTCGGCGTCATACTGCTCCTGGTTTTTCTCCAGCTGCGCGGTTTAACCGGTACTGTCGCAACCTTTGTCACCATCATACTCTCGATTTTGTCCGCCATGGGTGTGGCCGGCTGGATGGGGATAAAATTAACTCCTCCGGCGATGTCCGCCCCCACCATTATCCTGACCCTGGCGGTGGCCGACTGTGTTCACATTCTGTCCAACTGGCTGCAAAAGTTTCGTGGTGGTCTGGACAAACGGGCCGCGATGGCAGAAAGTTTAAGGATAAATTTCAGTCCGGTATTTCTTACCTCGATAACGACTGCGATCGGCTTTCTGTCGCTTAATTTCAGCGACGCCCCGCCGTTCGGTGACCTCGGCAATATTTCTGCGCTAGGGGTCATGTTTGCCTGGCTTTACGCCATGACTCTACTCCCCGCCCTGGTCACGCTGTTGCCATCGAACAACAAGCAGCGTCGCGCTTTTGGCACTGAAATTATGCAGCGCTTTGCCGATTGGGTTATCCGAAGCCGCCGAGTCCTGATGCCGGTTATGAGCCTGATCATCATCGGTCTAATATTATGTATTCCAAAAAATCAATTGAACGATGTTTTTGTCAATTATTTCGACGAGCGTATTGAATTTCGCACCGACACCGATTTTGTGGTGGACAATCTGACCGGCATGTATTTTATTGACTATTCTTTAAATGCCGGTGAGTCTGGTGGAATAGCCAACCCGAAATACTTGCAGCAAATTGATCAATACACCCAATGGTTGCGCCAGCAACCTGAGGTCATTCACGTCAATACCCTGAGTGACGTGTTTAAGCGAGTTAATCGCAGTATGCATGGAGATGACGATAGTTGGTATACGCTTCCGGACCAACGGGAAATGGCGGCCCAGTATCTGTTGCTATACGAAATGTCACTCCCCTATGGTCTCGATTTAAACAACCAGATCGATATTGACAAGCAACGCAGCCGTCTTAGCGCGACTCTGAAAACTTTGTCTACCACCGACACTCTGGCATTCGAACAGCGTTCATCCGACTGGCTCGCTGCCAACACGCCGGAGATTAAAACAACTGGCGCCAGCCCCACTATTATGTTTTCCCATATAGGGATGCGCAATATCGTCAGCATGTTAGGGGGCACCGCATTCGCCCTGGTAGCTATTTCATTGTTGTTGATCTTCGCCCTTGGATCGGTTCGTTATGGCCTGCTCACATTGATACCAAATATTGCACCCGCAGCCATGGCATTCGGATTGTGGGGGCTGGTGGACGGGGAAATTGGTCTGGGGCTGTCGGTGGTAACCGCGATGACACTTGGGATTGTCGTAGACGATACCATTCACTTTATGAGCAAATATCTGCGGGCCCGGCGCCAACAGGGACTGGAGGCGGTGGAAGCAGTACGCTATGCATTTTCCACCGTTGGCATCGCGCTCTGGACTACATCCGTGGCACTGGCCGCGGGCTTCCTGGTGTTATCGACCTCGTCCTTTACCCTGAACGCGGAAATGGGATTGCTGGTAGCCATCGTTATCATGTTTGCCATCATTGTTGACTTCCTGCTGTTGCCCGCCCTGTTAATTCGCTTTGATAGCTGGTTACTTGGAACCCCAAAAGATACCCCTGCAAGCGACCCGGTCGCTCAACCTGTTTAAATGTATTAGGAGATTGAAAATGCTACGAACCAAACTTATTGCGGCTGCGCTTGCCGTCACCTTAATCCCGTTACAGCTTGCGGTTGGCCAAACTGCGGAAGAGCGAGGACTCGAAATAGCCATGGCAGCGGACCAGCGAGACAATGGCTGGAAGCATATGACCGCGGAAATGGAAATGATTCTTAAAAACCGCTCCGGCAAAGAAAGCCGACGTAAAATTACCAGCCGCAACCTGGAAGTCGACAGTGATGGGGACAAGTCCATGTCGTTGTTCAAAGAACCCAAAGACGTCAGTGGAACCGCGATGCTGACTTTCTCCCATGGTCTCAAGCCGGACGATCAATGGTTGTACTTGCCATCGATAAAACGTGTCAAAAGAATTTCTTCGAAAAACAAGTCCGGCCCCTTTATGGGCAGCGAATTCGCCTTCGAAGACCTGGGATCCCAAGAAGTGGAAAAGTATGCTAATACTTTTTTGCGGGAAGAAGCCTGTGGCCAAAACTTCCAATGCTACGTCAATAACCGCATTCCCCAATACAAAAACTCGGCTTATTCGAAACAGATAATATGGATCGACAAAGAGCATTACCGGGTTATAAAAATCGAGTTTTACGACCGCAAAGACTCGTTGCTGAAGACCCTGGAGTTTATCGACTACAAAGAATATACCGGTGGTTATTGGCGCGCCGATCAATTCGAAATGACCAATCATCAAACCGGAAAAAGCACCACACTGTTATGGAGCAATTATGATTTCGAAAGCGATCTTAATGATAAGGATTTTAACCAGAACGCACTCAAGCGGCTGTTGTAATTCTGACACACGGGCAATACCAGCAATGGACCTTTCCACTGTAGTGATTCGATGGTTGATCGCTGGAATTTTCAGCGGTATGGCTATGCTTGGTCATGCATTCGACACCAACTATGTACTCGAGATCGAAGGACGGGGATTTAGTCAGGCCACAACTGAAAATGGTAAATACACCAGCGACATTGCCGCCAGTTTCGAAGTTGAATTAAGAACCAGCCTGAATCAGGGCAATACCGTGGCGACATTTACCCCGTTCAGTCGATGGGACAGCAGGGATCCGAAACGAAGGCATAGCGATATCCGTGAATTAAACCTGATTCATTCTGCCGGAAGCATGGAGTATCAGGTGGGAATCGGTAAAGTCTTTTGGGGTGTGGCGGAGTCCAGTCATCTGGTCGATATCATCAATCAAACCGACTTACTCGAAGGTATTGATGGCGAGGACAAACTGGGTCAACCAATGATCAAAGTCAGTCGACTGCTTGATCAGCTTACCCTGGATGCATTTGTCCTGCCTGGTTTTCGGGAGCGGGAGTTTTTATCCCCCGACAATCCCCTGGCGCTGCCATTTGAAGTTGATGATAACGAACAGTATGAATCTGACGACGGCCGGGATCACGTCGACTATGCACTCCGTCTGAGTGGCTATAAGGGAGTTGTAGATTACGGTTTGTCGTGGTTCAAGGGCACCTCCAGGGAACCTGACTTTTTGCCTTCCGGCACCCCGGGTCGATTAATACCGTTTTATCCGCAAATCGATCAGTTTGGTTTGGATTTGCAAATAACCAAGGAAGCATGGCTGTGGAAACTGGAAGCGATTCACCGAAAAACCGTGCGTGATGGATATAACGCGGCGGTAGGCGGGCTCGAATATAGTTTCTATGGCATGAACGACGGCCAATATGATCTCGGATTACTGGCAGAGTATCATTACGACGATCGCGAAAACCCTGCAACGGTGATATTTCAAAACGATGTTTTTGTCGGTATGCGGTTTGGGTTTACCGATGCCGAGAGTTCAGAAATTTTAGCAGGTGCCATATTTGATCAGGATGATCAAACTGCCAGCTATCGGATTGAAGCTGCTAGGCGGATATTTACCAATGCCAAAATTAGTATCGAGGCCCAGGTCTTTTCCAATGCTGATCCGAATAATTTCAGCTTTGGTTTTCGTGACAGCGACTTTGTCCAGGCTTCACTGGAATTATTCTTTTAGATCGCAGTCAGAAACCCAGTCATGTTTTCTCGACGACCACGACCCTCGATTAACGCTGCAGGGCTTTAGCTTCTCGCCTGCGCGCGTGTAGTACCGGTTCGGTATAACCATTTTCCACCCCGCGACCGTCAAATACCAAATCCAGGGCGGCTAAAAAAGCGGGCCCATTAAAGTCGGGTGCCATTTCAACATAGTCCGGATCTTTGACATTTTGCCGGTCAACCACTGCAGCCATTTTTTCGAATACTGAGACCACCTGCTCTCTCGTAGTCAGACCGTGATGCAGCCAATTGGCAATATGCTGGCTCGATATTCGTAATGTTGCGCGATCCTCCATCAACTCAACATCGGCGATATCAGGCACCTTGGAACAGCCAACGCCCTGATCGATCCAGCGCACCACATAACCAAGAATACCCTGGGCATTGTTTTCCAGCTCTTTAATTAAATCCCCGTCAGAAACTTTTCGACCTGCGAGTAAAGGGAGCTTTAGAATGTCGTCGATATTGGCTTCCAGGGTATCGATTAACTCGCCCTGCCGGGTGGCGACATTTACACTATGGTAGTGGATCGCATGCAATGTCGCCGCTATCGGGGATGGCACCCAGGCAGTATTTGCCCCGGATCTCGGATGTCCTATTTTTTGTTCCATCATCGCCGCCATATTGTCCGGCGCAGCCCACATGCCTTTGCCAATCTGGGCATGACCGGGCAATCCGGTAGCGAGACCAACATCCACGTTTCGGTCTTCATAGGCTAATAACCAGGTCGTATTCTTCATCGCATTTTTCGGCAGCACCGGACCGGCTTCCATACAGGTATGGATTTCGTCCCCGGTTCGGTCAAGAAACCCCGTATTGATGAAAATAATGCGCTCACTGGCAGCACGGATACATTCCTTTAAATTTAGCGTGGTACGTCGTTCCTCATCCATGATGCCAATCTTTACCGTATTTGGTTCCAGCCCCAGGGCATCTTCGACCCGGCCAAACAATTCTACCGCCGCAGCAACTTCTTCCGGCCCATGCATCTTCGGTTTAACGATGTACACACTACCGGTTCGACTGTTGGAAAGTTTAGAATTACCCAATAGATCGTGCTTGGCGGCAGCCACTGTTATCATGGCATCGAGAAAGGTTTCTGGAATTTCATTGCCCTTATAAGTAACCGCATCGGTGTACATGTGGGTCCCGACGTTTCTGACAAACATCAGACTGCGCCCGGAAATCATTAGAGGAGATCCGTCTGGCGCAGTATATTCACGATCGGCTTCCAGTTCCCGTTGAATGACCTTACCGCCTTTTTTTATGTCGGCAGTCAGGTCACCCTTCATCAAACCAATCCAATTGGCATATACCCGTACTTTGTCCGCGGCATCTACCGCCGCGACAGAGTCCTCGCAATCCATAATGGTGGTTATGGCGGACTCAATTTGAACATCATAAACACTGGCCAGGTCGGTTTGACCTATAAAGTAACCTTCTCCGATGAGAATTTCGATATGTAGATTATTATGTCTTAGCAAAATACCATCGGGCGCGTCAGGATCTCCCCGATATCCGACAAAACGCTCACGTTGACCCAAACCGGTTTCGGTACCGTCTCCCATAACAACCGATAACTTACCGGATTTGACCCGATACTTTACCGCATAGCTGTGACTACCCAGTGCAAGTGGAACCGCGGCGTCCAGGAAATTGCGAGCGTATTCGATTACTTTCGCCCCGCGCACGGGATTGTACTTAGCGGTTTTCTTGCAGCCGTCTACCTCTAAAATAACGTCGGTTCCGTATAATGCGTCATACAAACTGCTCCAACGTGCATTAGCCGCGTTCAAAGCGTATCTTGCGTTATCAACAGGCACCACCAACTGGGGACCAGCTATCGTGGTAATTTCCTGGTCAACATTTTCCGTGGTCACGCGAAAGGCTTCCCCTTCGGGCAGCAAATATTCGATGTCTTTTAATAACTGCTTATATTCCACAAAGCTCGGGTCATCCCGATGCTCTATATGCCAGCTGTCTATAGCCCGTTGCATCTGGTCACGTTTATCCAGCAATCTGCGATTTTTTGGTGCAAGATCTGCGACAATCTGCTCGAACTTGCCCCAGAACGTTGCTGCTGATACATCGGTTCCAGGAAGGATCTGGTCAACAATCAAGCTGTGCAGGGCGCTATCAATACTTAGCCCGTTCAAGGATATACGGTTGCTCATTAATCTGGCGAATTAGAAGTTGATTCAGGATTCCCTGAGTGGGTTGCAGAATCTATAAATCGATCAATAAGTTTTATGATATTTATAAATTATACCTATATATTATAAAAACTCTTCGTGCCGATTACCAACTTATTCTGTTAACCGGGGATACTATCTTCGATTGTTCGAGGATGTCCCAACAATTGGGATAGGGAACCAGTTCGTTACCAAGTGCTCGAATAGGCTATCACTATCCACCAACTAACTACTACCAGGGAAAATATCATGTGTGAAATCACCGGATGCGGCAACCAGCAAAATCTACCGCCAATCAAACTTACTTCGAATCAACGACGCCAGTTTCTAAAGGGCCTGATCAGCCTGCCCCTCGCCACGGTTCTGGCTTATCCTGAATTGGCCCGAGCTGCAGCTGGGCAAACTGAAATGGTCAACATTACATCAGCCGGAGGTAAACCAGTATCAGCCGCCATGGCGCTGCCCGATGCCGCAAAAGCCTCGGCTATACTATTAATTCATGAATGGTGGGGGTTGAACGATCAGATTAGATCCGTCGCCGCAGAATTCGCCAAGCTCGGATACCTTGCCCTGGCAGTGGATCTGTATGACGGCGAGGTCGCAACCGATGCTGCGGGGGCCAGAAGTTTGATGCAATCCGTAGACGGGAGTCAGGCGACTGATACCCTGGTGAGCTGGATAGATCACCTTGGTAATCACCCTACTTCCAGCGGCAAGATTGGCACTGTTGGCTGGTGTTTTGGTGGGGGCTGGTCGCTGAATGCATCTCTCGCCGTGCCGGTGGATGCTACCGTAGTTTATTATGGCAACGTGACAAAACAATCTACGGAACTTGGTTCCCTCAAGGGGCCAGTGATGGGACATTTTGCGACTAAAGACGGTTGGATCAACAGCGACATGGTGTCGGGGTTTGAAACGGCAATGGAGTCCGCCGGCAAGTCCAGCGAGTTACATTGGTATGAGGCGGATCATGCGTTTGCCAATCCAACCAGCGCCCGGTATGACGCTGATGATGCCGCCACTGCCTGGGACCGGACAACCAGTTTTTTTAACACCCATTTGCGCTAACCAACCCTTCCCGGGATTACCCGACCGCGGCGCTTTTGGGCTGATACTGAGGGCGTCGATTTTCAATTACCTCAGTCCAATTGTTAGCGGCTTTGACCGTTACCCTGTCCTGGAGTAGTCTCACAAAATGATTATTGATCTCCTTGCAGTTGCTGGTCTCACGATTTTAATCATGATTAGCCCTGGGCCCGACTTTGCTCTGGTTACCCGAAATACCGTTGTCGGAGGGAAACATGCAGGTGGATGGACCAGCGCTGGCATTCTGACCGGCAACTTGGTCCACGTAACGTATTGCCTGCTTGGCATCGGCTGGATAATTTCCACCAGTATCGTCGCATTTACAATTCTAAAGATAGCGGGTGGCGCATACCTGATTTTTCTCGGACTGCAAAGTTTCCGTTCTAACGCCGCGGCATCTGGAGATATCGAGACCAACAAAATCCACCCTGGGAAATGGTGGCGACAGGGATTTTTGAATAACATTCTTAATCCCAAAGGTCCGTTATTTTACCTGGGTGTTTTCGCGGTATACGTCAACCCCGAATCAACCAACACAGAACAGGGTTTACTGGTAGCAACAACAATCGGAGTAAGCGCGGGATTTTGGCTGTTGTTCGTCTACGTATTGCAAATATCCAGCGTACGGGACCGTCTACTGAAAGCTGGTCGATGGATAAACCGGATACTTGGCGCAGCGTTGATTGCCCTGGGGATTCGGTTATGGTTCTCAGGGACAACAGATTAGTGTTGAAAATACCAGTTGCCCAATTTACCCGCTGATCGGTTAGCCACCTGAGTTCATTTTTTCAGTTCCAGTCAGCTGATCTGGTTGATCAGACATGTCTTACTTGGAACAAAGCCGCTAAGAATCTAGATTCGCCGAGGGATATCGACAACTTTCCCCCGTGGGATTTCCGCTAGTTTGTCATACAAAGGCAGCGTCGCCAGCTCGCCCTGGTGCAATACGCCATCCACACACCGAATACCCACCGCCAGCTCATCTTCAAATCCGCTCTGGTTCATCAAGGCCATGCCAATACCTTTTTGTAAAAATGGCGACATTGCACCAGCGGTTACCCTTCCAATCTGTTTATCTTGCGAAATGATTTCACCACCGATATGAGGTTCGGCATCTGGACAAACCAGACCGGTCAATCGTGTTCCCCGGGGCGCAGACTGTAGCGCGGTTTTGCCGATAAAATCAGGCTTATCCATATCAACAAATTTTCCTAGGCCGACCTCAAAAGGATTGGTGAAACGATTAAAGTCTGAGCCTGCGTTGAGGATGCCCGCTTCAATACGTCTTATATGCATGGAATCGAGACCAAATAATCCCATCCCGAAAGGAGCCCCTTTTTGTGACAAGTGGTTCCACAAAGCCGCAGCATCATGGTGTGGTTCGGTATAAAATTCCCAGCCCAACTCATTGGTATAACCGGTTCGGCTGATGAAGACTTGTTGTCCACCGAAATCCACTTTTGCCATCGCAAAATATCCAAATGGTTCCGGCATTTTGTCAGCAGCAGCCTCAAGTATTTTCAGGGCATTGGGACCCTGCACCTGGGATACATTGATCTCAGGATCAGTGATCTCGACATCCAGTCCGATACTGTGGGCCCGGGCCCAGCTGTATAAATCACCGTCTGCCTGTGCATACCAAAAACAATCTTCGGCAATACGTAAAAATACGCCGTCGGTAATCAATCCACCATCTTCATAGCAGGCCAGACCATAGCCGCATCGTCCTACCTTGGCTTTACCGATATCTTGGGTAAAAATCCTGTTTAATAGTTTTTCCGCATCCGGCCCTTTAAACTGCAAGGGGAATTCACCGGTATGCAGTACAGCTGCTTTCTGGCGCAGCAACCAATAGCCATCTACGGTGTCAATCTGGTCGAAGCAGCAAGCCATCAATCGACGATTATAGATTGTGTAATGGGGACCAAACGGTCTCTCAATTTCGTGATATCTGTGCCGGGATATCCCAAAATCCCAACCCGAACCAGGAATTGTTAAAACCAGATCTCGTGTTTTACCGTCGCTTGACTGCATAGACTTAACCCAATTTATATATAACTATTTGCCAGGAAATATTAAAAACTATTACAAGCTACTTCGCAAGATGTCCCATAGCCTGTTCCAGCCCCTTGACCGTCAACGGAAACATCTTGTCGGCAACGGTCTGGCGAACAATATCGATAGACTGGGTATATTCCCACTGCTCCTCAGGTACCGGATTTATCCAGGCAACTTTGTCGAAGGTATGGATCATCCGTTCCATCCAGAGTTGTCCGGGCTCAGGATTATTATGCTCGACACTGCCCCCTGGATAGACAATTTCCCAGGGTGACATGGATGCATCACCAACGAAAATAACCTTATAGTCGGCGGAGTATTTGTTCATAACGTCATGGGTGGGAAACCCTTCGTTGTATCGTCGCCGGTTATCTTTCCAAACCGATTCGTAGATGAAATTATGAAAATAGTAGTATTCCAGATGTTTGAATTCAGTTCGGGCAGCGGAAAAAAGCTCTTCACAGGTTAAGACGTGGCGATTCATCGAGCCGCCAACATCGAAAAAAATCAGCACCTTGACGGCATTATGCCGTTCTGGAACCATTTTGATATCGAGCAATCCGGCATTTTTTGCAGTGGAACGAATCGTTTCATCAAGGTCCAGCTGATCCGCCGCGCCCTCCCGGGCAAACCGGCGCAAACGCCGCATGGCAATTTTCAGATTGCGGGTTCCAAGTTCAACAGAATCATCAAGATTTCGAAATTCTCTTTTGTCCCAAACTTTAACCGCCCTGTTGTGTTGTCCCGGCCCACCAATCCGGATACCACTGGGATGGTATCCGCCGTGACCAAATGGCGAGGTTCCGCCAGTGCCAATCCATTTATTACCCCCTGCGTGGCGCTTTTCCTGCTCAGCCAATCTTTCCTTGAATTTTTCGATTAATTCGTCGAGACCACCCAGGCTTTGAATTTTCTCCCGCTCTTCCAGGCTCAATTGTTTGACAAACTCGCTACGTAACCAGTCGTCGGGGATGAGTGCTTCAATCAGTCCATCCATGGACTCGAGACCTGACCAGAATGCGCTTATCGCGCGGTCAAATTTATCAAAGTGCTTCTCGTCCTTGACCAGGGCTGTTCGGGCAAGAAAATAAAACTGTTCCTGATTGGAAAATGCAAGATTTGATTCCAATGCCGCCAGCAAGTCCAGGTGCTCCCGTATCGAAACCGGAACCCCAAATTGTTTCAGACAATAAAAAAAGTTGACTAGCAAAGTGAATTTATTTAACGACTTTCTCGGCGATGCATAAACGCCAGTCTTTCCAACAAATGAACATCTTGCTCATTCTTGAGCAAAGCACCGTACAGTGGCGGAATGGCTTTAGATTGATCCCGCTGCTGTAAAATTTCGTCTGGAATGTCATCTGACATCAATAACTTTAACCAGTCTATCAACTCACTGGTAGACGGCCTTTTTTTAAGGCCTGGTACTTCTCTAACCTCAAAGAAAATTTCCATCGCGTCCTGGACCAATCGGGGCTGAATATCAGGATAGTGCACCTTGATTATTTGGCTCATTGTCTTCTTGTCGGGGAACTTGATGAAGTGAAAAAAGCAACGGCGTAAAAACGCATCGGGCAATTCCTTTTCATTGTTACTGGTGATGATAATTACCGGTCGATGGGTTGCTTTAATTGATTCCCCTGTTTCATAGACATGGAATTCCATGCGATCCAGTTCCAGCAACAGATCATTGGGAAACTCGATATCCGCTTTGTCGATTTCATCGATCAGCAATACTACCTGCTGCGGCGATTCGAAGGCCTGCCACAACTTACCCTGAGTAATGTACTGGCTAATATCGTCTACATCATTGCCAAGTTGAGAATCTCGCAGACGGGATACCGCATCGTATTCGTACAAGCCCTGCTGCGCTCGGGTAGTTGATTTAATATGCCATTGAATCAGCGGCATCTGGAGGGCCTCTGCAACTTGCTCCGCGAGCATGGTTTTCCCCGTTCCGGGTTCCCCTTTTATCAATAACGGACGTTGTAGTGTTACCGCAGCATTGACCGCCAGCTGAAGGTCCTCCGTTGCAACATATTGCTGTGTTCCTTCGAATTTCATATTATTTCTCAACAAATATTATTCCAGATCAAACTTCCCTAAGGCCTCCAAGTACCTCCCACAGGGAGGGCAGGAAACGGGACAGTTCCAATCCCATTAGGGCGAATCGTGCGTCGAATTCAGCAGCTTTGTCCGCAGCACCGTCGGCGCTGGCCTGTTCTATCATGGTATCGCTAAATCGCAGTCGTTTAATTTCAGCACTTTGATTTATAACAAAAGAAATATCCTGATTCCAGTTTACTGCTATCCGTGTAACCAGCTTTCCGGCGTCCAGGTGCGCCTTGATTTCCTGCGCCGAAAGATCCTGGCGTCGACAGCGAATAACCGCACCGGATTCTTCGGGTGATTGCAATTCACATTCGTCGGTTGGCTCTATTTGCCGGGGCAAACTGACCTTACCGCTCAGCCAACTGGTAAACACGCTTGAGAGGGATTGCTTTAGTTCGACCGGGCGCACCGGCAAACTTCCCAGGGACTGCCGTAGTAAACTCACCCATTCCTCTGCCCTGGCACGGCTCGCTGTGTCAATGACCAGCAGATTTTGCTCGGGGAGCAACATACCCTGAACCCGGTTGGAGCGGGTAAAGGCCCGGGGCATCATCTCGAATACCAATTCGTCCCGAATATCCAGTTTTTGCTTACGGCCAACTTTGCGTTGTTCCCGTACCTCAATTTCGAGCACCTTCTCCTCCATCGCCTCCCGCACCACGGTAGCGGGCAGGATTCGCTCCTCTCTACGTGCGGTCAGCAGGAAAATTCCCGACCCTGGGTGATACAACTGTTCGGATAACTCGCCCATTGGGGAAGTCCACCCCAGGGAAACAGGTTGTTGTGGCCCACAAGGAGAAAACCGGTTTTGCTCAAGACCCTCAGCCAATAGATCATCAGTAAATTCCGGTGTTTGCTCGAATTGGAATATAACCAGGTTTTTGAACCACATTATTCTTGCTCAGAGATTTCGGGCGGCGCAGTATACCGTATTGAAATCCTGGTTCGCATAACCTTGAGCAAATTTAGCGCTTTGATCCGCTGCGCGAAGTCAATTTCGGTATTCGTGATCCCGGGATCTGATCACACCGAAATCAAAAAATTGCCGGCGCTATAGCCGGCAATTTCTAGGTAGCGGGTGCCCCGCTTATCAAAATTATTCTAATTGATTACCAGCCATATTTAACCCCGAGCAGAAAACTGCCGATATCGAAATCGCCTTCCTGGGAGGTCGTTGCCAGACCGCCGGGTCCGCCGCCAATACGACTAACCGAGATATCATCAACGTCGACAAATTTATACTCAGCAAAAACACCCCAGGAATTGTTGACGCTGTATTCAAGTCCTGCCCTGTACTGCAGGGAAAGCACGTTATCACTATCATTTATATTAGGCGGTGAGCCAGCTGGTGCATTTACTGAGCCACCGTAACGAACGTCAATGTCAACGTCAGTCAAACCAATGCCGAATCCAAGGTAGGGTTTCAGACTCGATTTACCGAATTGGTAGATTGCATCCACGGAAAATGTCTGAACAGAAATATCTCCCACTGAACGGCCCTGATCAGCGCGAAATGAATTGGTGTTAAACACAACCTCTTCGATATCAGATTCCGCCTGATTCCAACCGAGCTCGATGAGCAGACTGCCATTGGCGTAGTCCGCCACCGTACGCCCAATTGCCAAACCAAACCCAGTGTCGCTATCAGACGACAAATCGATTGATCTAGGAGTCCCCGCCAGGGGCGCACTAATGGTTGAAATCGTATCAATATCGGTTGAAGCAACGTTACCTGAGACATACCAACCGGAAGCAGCATGGGCAGACAATGAAAAAGCGGAAATAGCCGCAGTGGCTACAAGGGTGGATTTAACAGACATAAGGTAATCCTCTAAAAATAATTAATTGGAAAAACGAATTCTTATAGAAATCCTGAAATACGAAAAGTTCATTTAATTGTGCATTATTTAATTACACACAATTAAATTGGCGATATGCCAGATTCACTCTATAATCTGGAGCCCAGCCGTGAACTGGTGAGACTGAGCCCCCAATGAATAAACCCCTGGAAATTGCACCACTCGATCAACGCCTGTGTTTTGCCCTGTATTCCTGCTCCCAGGCCATTGTCCGACGCTATCAACCTTATCTGAGCAAATTGGGGATGACCTACCCCCAATATCTGGTTTACATAACATTACAACCAATAGGGAATATCACGGTCAATGCGCTAGGTGCCAAGCTGCATCTAGACTCAGGCACGTTATCGCCACTGCTAAAGCGGATGGAACAGGCCGGGCTGGTTACCCGTAGGCGTCATAGTGAAGACGAACGCAAGGTATCGGTGGAGTTAACCGAAAGAGCTCGGTCATTGGGTCCGGCGGTGGCTAATATGCAGCACAACGTTGCTTGTTCAACCCAATTGACCAAAAAAGAATCCCAGGCCCTGCTCTCACAGTTACATCAGCTGAACGATACCCTGCGGGAACAGCCCTAATTTATCGTATTCTAGTGTAGTGTATTAATAACCCTGTCCCGTTCAGGTAATAATGGCCATGCATGGGGTGAAACCAGAGCGGCGGAAATTTGGAATTTCCTCAGCAAAGTTAACGTTTTTAACCCGGATTTCTTTGCTCCAATACAACACTTGCTGCTGAACTAAATAGGCATTATCCCAACTATTTTCCGGTCCAAGATTAAATTGGAAATGGTCAGATAAATCACGGATGCTATGGCAACCGCTTTGACGACCCAATCCATTGCAACAGAAAAAGAATTGCTGGAATAAAAACCAGATTCCGTCTCGCCTCACCGAGAGCATAGAATCCCGAAATAGCCGAGTAGATTACAATTGAAAGCACAATCAGAAGCGGAATGTGGTTTCGATTTTTTATAGCCAGATATAGAACCCACAGCATTAGCAGAGGATAGCAAATATATAACGGGTAGATCGCAGTACTGGCAAGCGCTTTAAAAACCCGCTTTAATGCTCGACTGCCACCAAGTTCCAAACGATCCCGGGAAAATATCCCGGGTGATAGCCGACCAACGTATTCCATCTGAACGTGGATTAATTGATCCATATCGAACCACAATGTCGCAGTTCGGATTAACGGCAAGGTCAAATAGTAGGCTAATGGAGAGTCGCGAATCCTGTCGTCTGCGACCCTGGCAAATTCCGCAAACTTCAATGTTGTGGCAAACCGCTCAAATTTATCCCCCAGTATGGCCTGGGTCAATTGCTCTCGTTGCTGTTCGGAATCGAATGCACGGTCCGGGGTAAGCGTAAAATTCTGTCGGTTTGCATAAACATGCAGCGCCGAATCGATGTCACTTTCCTGCTTGGCCCAGCTTCGAAACCAACGAAATAAGTCGTTGTTTATGGTGTCGGATTGGTAGGAATAGAGCGCGACACAGAAATTTCCCGATGCTTTGGTGCAATGCACCTCCCAAGGCAGAAATACGATAAGTGTTCCTGTCAGCAATAGCACTAATGATCTAACTTCCGGCAATAATTTAATCCCCAGTATTAACCAAAGAAATAAACAGAGAATTATCGTTGCCGGGGACGTCAGGGGGAGAAAAATCGAAACGACCCCGAATGAAACCAAGGCGGCGGTGCCCCGATGCCCCCTATAGATGGTGGAAAACAACCAAAGTAACAGGGCACATAAAAAAACGCCCAGGGTTTCCGACATCGTACTGCTGGCAACCCTGGCGAGCCAGGGGTTTAACCCAACTCCTAGCATGCCGATAAACGCAATTTTAAGATTTATCTGGCGAAGGCTTAGAAATACTAAATTCGTCGCAACCAGCAACATTATCAGTTGTAGCCCGACCACAACCTGGTGATTTCCGCCCAATGTATAGACCAGCGCAATAAATACCGGATATCCAGGAGGCAGCTGGGTTTCCGGGATCCCACCCGTTACGTACCCCTGGGCTGATAACAGAGATATTGCCTGACTTTCAAATCTTGCCCAATCGCCACCGACATAGGGACCGAACATCAACACCATGGTCAGAACCGCCAAAGTAGAGCCGATAAGCTGCAGAATATGGCGCCGGGACTGGGTATTTTTTAAGAGAAATCGCAACGGCTTAACCATGGGGGTAAATATTGTTCACTGGGAAATTTGTCGAGCAGCATTGGATCTGGATTGATCCAAAAGTATACTGTATTCGCTATTAGTAGTCGGACACCGAAAGCCATCCCTGCCCAGACGGTGCCTGGTTTCGACAATTGTTACTTATATCTCTCAGATAATGTCGGGTATAATTGCGCCTCAAATTTTTCGTTACTTTTAACTTTCCGATTTATAATTAATCACAATGAAATCAACACTATTCACTCTGGTTGCTGGCCTCGGTCTGACCATTGCCAGCTTATTAGCATGGGCAAATCACAACACTGATGAATCCCTTCAACAAAGAATCGCAGCGGTTGGAACTCTTAATATCATGACCAGCGATGAAGCCGCGGCTGCGGCCGCAGAACAGGCTGCCCAGGAGTCAAGCCAGGTTGCAGCCGGTCCCGTCGATGGCGAAGCCGTTTATAACGGCATTTGCACCGCCTGCCATACTTCCGGTGTTGCCGGTTCACCCAAGGTTGGTGATAGCACCGCCTGGGCAGATCGTATCAGTCAGGGCATGGACGTTATGGTAGGAAATGCGATCAAGGGCTTTCAAGGCAAAACCGGCGTAATGCCACCCAAGGGAGGAAATCCTTCTCTAAGCGATGAAGAGATTACCGCAGCAGTTCAATACATGGTGGACAAGTCTCAATAGGTTATCCATCCCGAGTTTGGGAGGGATACCGGTGCCGGCATCCCTTATTCCACTAAATCAATGACCGATTCTGATTTTCTACTGCGAACTCGGAACGAGGGGGTCTGTACCCTGACTCTTGATCGACCTTCGCAATACAATCCATTGTCAGAACAGATGTTGGATGCGTTATGTTCCAACCTAGACCAGATTGCGACCGACTCAGCTATCCGGGTGGTGGTTTTGGCGGCCAATGGCAAGGCATTTTGTGCCGGTCACGACCTCAAGCAGATGCGGGCTAATGACAGTCGCGAGTATCAACATCAGCTATTCAGTAAATGCAGCGCGATGATGCAGAAGATCGTCAATTTGCCCCAGCCTGTGATCGCAAAAGTTCAGGGGATGGCCACCGCCGCTGGATGCCAATTGGTCGCGACATGTGATTTGGCAATTGCCGCAGACAGTTGTCGTTTCGCTGTTTCCGGAATCAATCTTGGTTTGTTCTGCTCTACACCTGCGGTAGCACTTTCCCGCAATATATCGCGAAAACATGCATTGAGTATGTTGCTGACGGGGGATTTCATCAATGCCGCCACTGCACTTGAATACGGATTGATCAATCAGGTTGTTGATTCCTCTGACCTCGATGCCGCGATTGAGGCCCTGGCGACCAATATCCAGTCAAAACCCGCCAGGGTAGTCAGTCTGGGTAAAAAGATGTTTTACCAGCAACTGAATCAAGGTCTGGATGACGCCTACTGTATTGCCACTGACGCCATCTCGGGAAACATGATGCTGGACGAGGCCCGAGAAGGCATCGATGCCTTTATTGAGAAGCGTAAACCCGATTGGCCATCCTGAGATCCACCGTCACTGGTTCAGCAAATGATGCCGGGGTCGTTTAATCAATTAGTTTAATCAAACTCAAATGAAAAATTACAAGATAGCTCTGCTTGCCGGAGACGGCATCGGTGAAGAAATAATGGCCGAAGCGGTAAAAATTCTAAAGTTGGTCGAGCAACGAAACTCGGTGACTTTCGACTTGATGCAGGGGGACTTTGGAGCTTCGGCATGGTTTAAAACCGGTCACAGCTATCCGGAGGAAACCAAGAAAATCTGTGATCAGGCCGACGCAATACTCAAGGGAACCATCGGGCTGAGTCACGAGCAATCACAAAAGATTCCACTGGACGAACAACCCGAGCGAGGGGCCTTGCTGCCCATGCGCCGACGTTATGATACCTACGCTAATTTTCGGCCGGTATACCTGCCCGCGAGCTTGGCACATTTTTCGCCGTTGAAACCAGAAATCATCGGCGATGGTATCGACATTATGATTATTCGGGAATTGGTTGGTGGACTTTATTTTGGCGAGAAAGAAACCGGGGTCAACGCTATGGGATTACGTTATGCCAAGGAAACGCTGGAATACGACGAAGACCAGATTCGACGCATTCTAACCATCGCATTTCAGACCGCGATGAAACGCAAAAAAGTATTGCACAGTATTCACAAAAGTAATGTACTTAAATCAAGCGTGCTGTGGACTGATGTAGTCGGTGAAGTCAATAAAGATTTTCCTGAAGTTGAGGTTAAGCATGTATTGGTCGACGCTGCCGCAACCTACCTGTGCCTTAATCCCGGTCAATTCGACGTTATGGTGATGGAGAACCTGTTCGGAGATATTTTAAGTGACCAGGCCGGAGGAATACTCGGCTCTTTGGGCCTGATGCCTTCAGCATGTATCGGTCCCGAGAAATCCTACTACGAGCCCTCCCACGGTTCGGCACCTGATATTGCCGGGAAAAATATTGCCAATCCTTATTCGATGATTGGTTCAGTAGCGATGATGCTCGAGATGAGTTTCGGTATGGATCAGGAAGCAAAAAACCTCTGGGCAGCCATGCAGAGTGTGTTCGCAGACGGATACTCCACCGCAGATCTGTCCAAGCCAGGTTCCGATGTAACCATGGTCAGCACTATGGAGTTTGGCGACCGTGTCGCTGAAACGTTTATAAAAAGCTGAGGAACCTGGGAAGAAGTCTGGACTCGGGTCTGAATCTGTCCCCTCATTCTTTATGCAATAACCGGTATCTCGGGATCGGCGCGCAGGGTAAGCCATTCTGCGCCTTCGTCGGTAATGACGATATTTTCTTCATGAACCATCTGCTTTCCATCGGCAAATGTCATACCGGGTTCCAGGGTGAGTATCATTCCTGACTGCAATTCCGTATTGTCAGTCTGAGTGTTAGACGGTCGCTCGGTCAGTTCGATGCCAAGACCATGGCCGAGCCTTCCAACTTCATTGCCGAGACTTCCTCCTGCTACCATAACTTCATTCATCGCCCGCCAGACATCACTGGTAGTTGCTCCAGGTTTGGCTGCGGCAAATCCCTCTTCAGTGGCATTCCAGACCACCTGGTAAGCATCCCGACAGGCATCACTCACCGAACCAAATGCCCAGTTTCGATCAAAGTCACAAAAATAACCGTCCCAGGTTGAACCGGTATCAATAATCAAAACGTCCTCCTGCTCGAGAACACGATCGGTAGGTCCCATGATAATACTGTCGTATCCACCCTTGCCGGACCCCGCAACCATATAAACGCAGGTATCGGCACCTCGGCCGAGCATATCGAGTTGCATACGGCGACAGATTTCCCGCTCGCTCAATCCAGCCTCCGCCAGCTCAGTCATCACTCCAAAGCTCGCTGAAGCGAGTTGACAGATGTGGCGAGTCTTGGCGATCTCCAGGTCTGACTTGGTCATTCGGAGCAGGTGAATCGATTGTGCGATATCGACAAATTGATAGCCAGGCAGCCCTTGCTTCAGCCACTGAAAATTATTTGCTGGCATTCTCAGCATACTTTCTGGTCCCAGAGTCATACCCACCTGGCCAAATCTTTTCGGCAATTCCTGGACCGCAGCTATGAGCAACGACATACCGTCATCTTCTGGCTGGGGTGAAGCCCAGGTACGCACGTCGTCGACCCAGGTTTGTGCCATTCCACTTGCACCAATTTCTGGAATCACGGCAATCGGCTTGCCGTCGAGGGGAACGATCAAATACCAGGGGCGAGTAGGGCTTTGCCAGAATTGAGTGAAAAACCCGCTGTAATAGCGGACATTGGGCTCGGTGGTCAAAATAACTGCATCACACTCCGCTGATCGCATTACCTGTTGAAGAGTATGAGTCCTGGTTTCAAATTCAGCTTCCGGGAAACCGCGCTGCAAGAGATTCATGGTTTTCTACTCTTTTTTACTAATGTTGATGTCCACCCGCGCCATGGGCATGGCCGTGGGCTAATTCCTGTTCGGTGGCTGCTCTAACTTCACCCACTTCAATTTCGAATCGAAGGGTTTTACCCGCAAGCGGATGATTGGTGTCGACGTCCACATTAAACCGGCCGACTTTCATCACCACCACCTCCCGGATACCGTTCTGGGTATTCACCTGAACCACATTGCCCGGGCGGGGTTTTCTCTTGGACATAAGATATTTGATTGGTATTCTTTCGAGACTGGCTTCGGTGCGATTGCCATAGGCTCTTTCTGGGGGCAGTGTGATTTCCAGGGTGTCACCACTGTTCTTGCCCTCAAGCGCCTGCTCTATCCCCTCCAGCATTCCACCCCTGCCGTGGAGGTATAGAATTGGCTGACTCTCCTCCCAGGTATTTTCCAATATCACGTCATCTTCATATAACCGATAATTGAATGAGACAACGCTGTCTTTGTCGATTTGCATAGCAACAATTGTGGGCAAATATGGGTAGCCGAGTATACCTCGCAACCGGATATTTGTTACCAGGGAAAGAGTAAAACAAATTTTCAGTCGTAATTGATGCGATTAATAACGCCGCTATCACCAACTTGCATCGTGCTAATATTGCCCGCCCACCGGCTATAGCAAATTCCCCTTTTAACCCAATATGTCGTCCACTCAATTACTGCCGAGTAATTTTCAACCATACCGTGCTTTTTTTGAAGCCAAAAACATTCTGGTTTCCGGCGCCGGTAGCGAAATTGGCTATTCGATGGCTTTGGGATTAGCAGAATGGGGCGCTACTGTGCTTTTACTTGAACGCAAGGAAAGAATTGTCGCACCGCTGTACGATGAAATTGTAAAGCGCGGCTATCCAGAACCCATGGTGGTCACGCTGGATTTGAATAAAGCCGAAGAGCAGCATCTTGACCAACTGGTCCAGGGGTTAGCGAATTCGTTCTCCAGTTTAGATGGTTTAATTCATATGGAATCCGGCGCTGCACCCCTGGCGCCAGTTACACTCTCCAAAGCAACAACCTGGCACAGCGTCTATCGACGATCCCTGATCAATCCCATGTTGCTGACCAGGGCATTACTGCCTTTGCTTGAGAAGCCGGAAAATGCTTCGGTGGTGTTCTGCACCTTGGCAGCTGGTCGAAAAGGAAGTGCCTACTGGGGCCCAGTGGGCGCTATGGGATCTGCCCTGGAAAACCTGAATCAAACCCTGGCAGACGAGTATCAATCCATCCGCTTCAATACACTGGATATCGGTAAAGTAAACACCGCCATCAGACATAAATACTTTCCTGCTGAGGCTAAATCCACATTGCGACCCCACGACGATCCTGAGATTGTGAACTATTTTCTTTACCTGATATCAGAACACAGTATAGATATTACCGGGCAAATGTTTACTGTACCCGACATTGAGCCACCTGCTTCCAGCATTCCTTAGGGCAATAATAAAATTTATGAAAATCGCAATAATTTCAGGCAGTCATAGGAACCCATCCCAAAGCGAAAAAGTCGCGCGGCATATTGAAACCACTCTGGAAAGAGACCACGAGAATGTTGAGCCCTGGTTATTTACCCTTGCTGACAATCCAATACCGCTGTGGGATCAAACGGTGTGGGAGGACAGCGACCAGTGGAGAGAAATTATGGAACCTGTTGCCAGTGAAATTGAGCAATGCGACGGGCTGGTTATCGTCACGCCAGAGTGGCATGGGCAGGTCCCTTCTGGTCTTAAGAATTTGTTTTTACTGTTGAACAAAAATCAGGTCGGTCATAAACCTGCACTTATTGTTGCGGTTTCTGCAGGCGATGGTGGCGCCTACCCTGTAGCGGAATTACGTATGTCCAGCTACAAGAACAATCGAATCTGCTACATCCCTGACCACGTAATTGTTCGAAAGGTGGAAGCCGTTTTAAATGAAAACGAAGAGGATAATGACGCCCGGGCAGATAAATTCTATAGGACTCGGATATCCTGGGCTCTCGAAATACTGGAAGGCTATGCGATTGCCCTGAAATCTATGCGTTCGACCACTAATATCCATCATCCAAAATACGGCAATGGAATGTAGAATTGCTGGATGGTCCGGCGGTCTGTATGAAGTAGGACTAACCCGAGGTCTGGGATCCGGGTTAGCTGAAATTTTGCAGCGGATTGGATAAACTGGAGATCACTAAAAAGAGTCTACGATGCCCGAATTTAATCCAAAGAAAGTTGCTGAAGTTCATCGGCATCTTCACACTCACCTGCCATCTGATTCAGCCTTACGGGTCAAAGCTCTCGAATCACTTTTAATCGAAAAAGGTTTGGTCGATCCACAATCAATCGATTCCTGGGTCGAAGCATACTCGGAGGAAATTGGTCCCAAACGCGGCGCCCATGTTATCGCCAAAGCCTGGACTGACCCCCTATACAAACGTAAACTGCTGGATGACGCCCCCGCCGCAATCGACGAATTAGGGTATCTCGGCAATGCCACGGGGCATTTAAAGGTGGTTGAAAATACCGATGAAATTCATAACCTGGTGGTATGCACCCTGTGTTCTTGCTATCCATTTTCGATTCTGGGAGTTTCTCCAGCCTGGTACAAAGCAGCGGCGTACCGTTCGAGGGCGGTGCGAGATCCCAGGGGAGTACTCGCTGAATTTAACGTTGATATTGCCGACCAATGCGAAGTCCGGGTCTGGGATAGTACCGCTGAACTACGTTATCTGGTGATGCCGCAACGACCGCCGGGAACTAAAAGTTTCAATGCTGACCAGTTGGCAGAGCTGGTGACCCGCAACGCCATGATCGGAACCCAGAGAGATCTAGGTCCAGTTAAGCTCTAGTGGATGGAATCCACGATCTCGGCGGCAAGCAGGGGTATGGCCCTATCGACATTAACGAAACCAACCAGCCATTCCAACAAGACTGGGAAAAGCGACAGTGGGGACTTTCCCAATGCGTAACCGCCAATGGTATTACCATCGACTGGTGGCGACACTGCCGAGAACTCATTATGCCGGAGGATTATCTTGCGAGACCCTATATGGACTCCTGGTCCCAAACCGATCTGGCAACGTTTATTGATGCCGGAATCATCACATTACAGGAGGCCATTTCCGGACAAGCCGAGTCCACTGAGGCCAACCGTGGAAAACTGCCGAACGCGCTGTCCCTAGAGCAGGCTATCGAACAGGACCGGCAATGTGCCACCCGGTTTGACGCAGAGATTGAGGTCCTCCCTAAATTTGCCATTGGACAGGAAATTATTACGCTCCAGGATGGCACCGAAACCCATACCCGCCTACCTCAATATGCTCGAGGAAGAGCCGGCATAATCCATGCCCATCATGGTGCCCATATTTTTCCGGACTTATCAAGTCAGGGAATAGAAATCCACCAGCACTTGTATACCGTGGTATTTCCCAGCGCTGAATTGTGGCCCGAAAATAAAGACCAAAGAAACTGCGTTTTCCTTGATCTATGGGAAAGTTATCTAATCCCAAAATGAAATCGGGAGCAGCTTAATTGTCGATAACTAATCCACTGCAAAGCCTGGACGCCAGTCATGGTTTCGACCAACCCTGGCAAGCAGAGGCCTTGGCCATAGCAGACGCCCTGATAAAACAAGGTTTATTTACTGCCACCACCTGGTCGAGCGCATTGGGCGCAGCCCTAATAGAAGCAGCCAATCGCGGTGAACAAGACAACCTAGACACCTATTATCAAAGTGTGCTCCTCACGTTGGAAAGACTAATCGCCGAACATAGCGAAATAGACAAAGAATCCATGAGCGTAAAACGCGAACAATGGGAAAACGCCTACCGCGCAACCCCGCACGGACACCCAGTCACCCTAATTCGATCTTTTGAATAAAGCCGTTCAGCTTGCGGTTAAGTATTGTTCACAGCTCGTTCAGCGCACACGGTTGATAATCCCTGCATCAGTTAAATCCAGTTACTGGTTGAACTCATCTTTGGTCGGAGCAATAGTGGGTCCAACGGGTTTAATAAAAAATAATCAGTGTTTACTTATCAGGTATAAAAATGGCCACTCAAGAAGCATTAACCGAAGACTTGCCTATAACTACAAATAAAGCCGACTCGGACAACAAATTAAATGATTTATACATATTGATCCAACAGATGGACGCCAACATGTTACTCCTGCGAAAACTAAATCTGGTTACACTCAATGCACTTGCAGACCTGAGCGATTACGAGTTTTATCATCACTTTTTCAGGTACAAAGAAGCACTTAAAAGTCATCTCAAATTGGTTGGGATCGAATTTTATGTCAGATTGCGAAATGAACTCACAAACAACCAAAAAAGAGAAGAGTTTCTACAGTTTGAAAACCAGACGACCAAGCAAATTAAAAAAATTGCCTTGTTTCTGAGCAAATGTGAATCTTCGGCAATTGCCCATAAATCTATATTTGTAAAAGCGCTGGAAAAAACTAACGCGTCTCTGGTTAGCCGATATGAACGGGAGAAAAAATATCTACTGCCTTTGTTGGAACATGACGGGTAGACATGATCTGTAGATATCTCGACTTGAACTGCCGACTTTTGGATTCTAGTTTTTATCAACCCTGACAATCAGCTATTCCTTATGATGCGAAATAAATTACACTGGGTTCATTGGCGTAGCAAGCACACTGTTGTCTTGAGGGGGCACTAAAAAATAATTAGATACCCCATTAGCAGGCTAGTTGGTGTTGTTGTATCCAGTCAGAACATATGAATGCTTTTTTTGCCTGGAAAGCGGCACCGGCGGCGTGCGAGTCTTGCGACGAACTACTAGAAGACTGTTACTGGAAAGAAATAAGTGCATAATAGACATGCAGAAATATAGAATCCGATGTTGGGTTCGATATCTCAATTTTTCATTCGGTCATTGGGTACTAAAAATAACCAACACCTGATGAATTCACTCTTTTAACCGACATAATAGAGTTTTTGTATTTAAACTTGCAAAAACCACCTACCGGAGATTATTCATATGAAAGACGACAAAAGTGGTACTGAGTTGACACAGGTCTTGCCTGGCGAACTCAAATACAACAACCTTGATGAAGGAGATAAGGCACTGGTAAATAAAATCATTGGCAAAGGTTACTCCCGCCGCGATACCTTAAAGTTAATGATGGCTACTGGTGTAACCATGACAGCAGCGCAAAATCTGCTCTCATCCGGGGGTGCTGCCAGAGCGCAGACGCCAGTCAAAGGGGGCACTGTACGAGTTTCGGCCAGCTTACATGGCCCGGATGATCAGCTCGATCCAATTTCATTCACATCGTTCATCGATTATACCCGGGGTCGGGCCCATTATAATGGTCTGTGTCAGATAGATGACAACTTAACCCCACAACCGGAATTGGCGGAATCGTTTGAACCAAATTCTAATGCGACAGAATGGACTTTTAAACTTCGAAAAGGTGTAAATTTCCATGACGGCACACCGTTTACGGCTGATGATGTAATTTGGAGTATGAATCGCCATTTGGGTGAGGACTCAACCTCGGTAGTTAAGGCGGTGCTGAGTTCAGTATCGGAATGGAAAAAGGTTGGCAGCCATGAAGTTAAGGCGGTTTTGAGTACGCCAAACGCAGATTTACCCTCTCTTCTTGGTATTTTTCAAACTAAAGTCCTTAAAAATGGATCCACTGGAGAAGGCATGGGAACCGGACCATTCACAATGGAACAATTTGATCCAGGCGTGAAATCTGTCAGTATACGAAACGAGAATTACTGGCGAGAACCCGCCCACCTTGACGCGCTGGAAGTCACTGCTATTACCGACCCGATTGCCCGGGTTAACGCGTTAGTGGCTGGTGATATTCAGATGGCTGTGGATGTTGACCCTAAGGCAATCAAACAAGTTGAGGCGGCCGATGGCGTCAGTATAATCTCGATACCTGCTGGGGCATATAATGGAATTTGTTGTTTGAAAAATACGTTACCAGGCAGTAATGCCGATTTTGTTAAGGGTATGCAATATATTCAGGATCGGGAGCGCGTTGTTAAAAAGGTTCTCAAAGGTCATGGATCTTTGGGTAATGATCAGCCAATTATGAGCGCATATGGCGATAATTTTTGCAGTGAGTTGGCCCAGCGCGAGTACGACCCAGACAAAGCAAAGTTCCATTTCGAAAAATCGGGAATTTCCAGTGCAGAGCTGTTTGTTGCTCCAGTTGGTACCGGTGTCGTAGATACCTGCCTGTTAGCCCAGGCAAATTGTGCAAAAATTGGCTTTGATCTGAAAATCAAAAAAGTACCCACCGATGGTTACTGGGGTGCGGTATGGTTGAACGAACCAATGAATGTAACCAGTTGGAACATGCGCCCCACTGCAAACGCCATGCTGTCCATTGCATACGCACCGGGTGCTGCATGGAATGATACGTACTGGAACAATGATCGAATGGGCGAGCTCCTTACACTATCTCTTGCAGAACTTGATCCAGATAAACGTCACGCGATGTACTGCGAAATGCAAACACTGATCAACGATGAATGCGGAATGGTTATTCCGGCGCATATCAATATTCTCGATGGCATCAGTGATCGCATAGGTGGTATGCCTAAAAACCCACTCGGAGCCCTGGGCGCCTCTGAATTCCCAGAGTTTATATGGCTCAATTCTTAAGCCATTAGTGAAAAAAGCCTGCATTTTTCGTGCAGGCTTTTTTTTGAACTAATGCGTTTTTGGCATATATCTATAAAGCAACCTGTTAAGTTTGCTGAATCTAGTGTACTGAAGTTTTGTGGATTGTTCGCTGTTTCTTCTCATCAATAGTATTGCCCTGCTCTACTAGAAAGCCAGTTTTGTTAGCGGATCAGCTAGCTCATAAAACTTAAGGGTAGCTTCCCGCTTGGAACCTGTCATTGAAGCCACCTTGTAACAACCTATATTCTCGGCTATGTATTTTGAATATATGAGAATGGCTTTACCAACACCTTTTTTCTGTATTTCCTTGGTACGATAACATTCTCAATAATGGCATATGGTCGGCCAGACCAACTGAAGTTTGGACAGACATTTACAGTGCATGTGTCAATCATTCTTTTGTTTTCAAAAACTCCAACAACACAGCCACCGATTTTTGCTAGAGACAAGAACAATCACGCTATTTCCTTTTGATTCGGTCAAGGCGATTTTGGCCGATCATATTCATCGATTAATTCTAAGACATCTTCCGTTTCTTCGAGCACGATTTTTCTAAAATTCATGTCATGTAACATAGTGAATAATTGAGTTGATATCTTAGAGTCATTGTCGACTATCAATGGTTGCTATTTGCTCAGAAGAGCCAACCGGCAATTGTTAGAAATCTTCAAAGTCTCCGTAGAGCGGACACCCGATCTTAGCTGTTCTCCAAAACTTAAGCATTCGTTCATGTTGAAAGTAAAGTGGGTCGGCTACATGGCGAATGTCTGTTTTCTTATAGATTCCAATACGCACGAAAATAGCCGACTGGCTCAAAAGTATGTATCTGCCGGTCGTGTTTGTAAACCTATCGGTCGGTAGCTTACCCATTAGCGTCAGTTATCAATTTTCGACGACCATTGGGAATTCCTTAAAGCGGTCATCCAATCCACCGAAAATCATCGAGTAGGTGAACGCTTTGTCAATAAACCGTTCGGTCATTCAGTAGGTATTGACGCAGCTACCGTATGCTTGCCGCTATTTCCAGTCCAGACTCCATCAAAAGCCCACATTCTTATTCCTGCACTAATTTCCTCACGTAAATTCTTAAATCTCGCACGATAGTTCCCACAACTACCTTTGAAGTTTCCTTTCAATAGCGTCCCATCTTCTAGCATTTTAAATTTACCCTTTCCGAAACACTGCCAGTAAAAGTCACTACGCTTCACAATTATATATTTTCCTTTAGGCTGAAAAGATAATGTTCCGCTCCCTCCCTCAGGTTGTGTTTGGTATTCAGCGACTGCGATGTCATCAACAAGTATGTCGTCCCAATTCACTGTGCCTACTGGACCTTGTTCTGCTTCAAACGAACCCGTACAACTCCCTGTTGTAATTACGCCGTCTTTTTTAACTTGCAGGCTGGCATCTACTTCTACTAGGTTGTCGTTCTGAACAATACTTCCTCCCAAATAAAAAGGCAGATTATCCTCGGCCCCAACACTTCCCGCTCCATATGTGGAAAATGTCCCATTGTTTGTTGTGCCGGCTACATTGATATGTGCCGGGAATACTTCAAATCGTATTGGAGTTCCAACCCCAATTTCCCCCTTTATACCAAAATCCCCTTTGCTACTCTCGAAACCCCACCGTTCGTGAACTAATGTGTCCTCAAATACCTGGCGACTCCCACTTTCAAACCTACATTTTGGAATGCCAGAATAAGAAATTTTTGGAATTTGGAAGGCTGCACCACCATCTCCAAAAAATTTTAGGGTTTCGAAATCTATAGTTCCGAAGGGATCGTATATATCGGGATCTGACAGTTCATCGTACCACCCTCTTGGTTCAAGAGCATTATCAAAAGCAACATCGCCAAGTTGAGCAAACGTAAGATTTACAACAACTAAATTAGGAACCATGACTAAAAACAAGAATATTACCAATCGCACAATATATGGCGATGTGCTTAAAGTTTTCATTGAAAATCCTCCGTAATCGTTCAAATTTAGAAAACATAACGGCTTATAAGCCATCAGGTATTATGCACAATAAGCGAAGATGATGTAACTAGTCCAGAAGATTCGATCAGCTCGATAATTGAATCAGAAATTCGGAAAAAACGGGGCAATCACAATATAAATATACATTTATATGGTTACCTTGTCGTCCACTGCAGCTAAACGATCCTTGTTGCGCTCAATTAGCTGATTGCAAACCAAATAATCGAGCACCTGGGTGACCTTCCAACGGAACGACTCCTCAATCGAATCGGTTGAACACTTGATTCTTAATTGATTTAGCAGGTGAACAGATTACTAACAACCTGTTCATCTTTTAAGGACAGCATATACAAAAATATCAATTCAATTGTTCAACTAGAATCGATCTCGGCAATCTCTCGCAATCCAGTTAGCGCGACATCGAGCAAATGTTGATTTCTAAAGTTTTTTGGATACACCACAAATGCCGGGCGCTCCATAGACGGAGACTCTGTCACATGATGTAGCATTCCTTTGTCTATATATGTTTTTACAACCCGCTCAGGAAAATACCCAGACCCACCATTTTCAAGGACATAGGCTAACCCCATTGGGCCAAGCCCTACGGATACCGCCGGTGTTTCCATTTCTGGATACGCTTCAGCATGGCGAGCTCTAAACTCGTTTCCCCAGTCGATATATACGTAGTCTTCTACCCATTGTTTGTTCAATTTCCGCTTGTCGGTAGCGACTAATATCAGCTTTTCCACTAATAAATCCTCTACCACTAACCCCGGTATTTGCCTTGGATTGTACATAACGCCAACATCAAGTATCCCATCAGACAACTGCCGCATCAGACTTGGCGAATAGTCCGCTTCAACGTGTATCGCGACGTCACCGGCATTCTTTCGCATCCAAGGAACCCATTTCAAGACCAAACGATCCCAGAGACTTACCTGTGCACCTAGCCCGAAACCATGGTTAAAGTTATCTGGCAATAAAATTCTTTGCTGGGCCTGTTGCCAAAGCCGGTGAATGTTCAAAGCATACTCACGTAATTGTTGCCCAGCCGACGTAAGTTCTACTCCAGCGTGGTTACGGGAAAACAGCACTCGGCCAAACTGATCTTCTATCGATTTTATTCGGGCACTTACTGTGGACTGAGTAACGTTAAGGTTTTCTGCCGCACGATTGAAATTGCCACAGTTCGACACTTCGAGAAACGTTTGAATGTGTTCAATCTTCATCTTCTGCTGCCCAAATTAAACGATCGGATTATTCGATTAAAGAATACTGATTAATTCGCTTTTCAATTGCATATGGTTGCGTAAACTACTCTGAACTGTCAAGTAAGATTTTGCTGCAAACCCATGTTTCGATCCATTTCTGGCAACTCAGGAGGAGCTTTTTTCCTAATCGCAGGCCTATTTGTTTTTTCTCTTCAAGATAATATTATTAAATACTTCAGCGGGAAGTATTCCGTACTGGAGATTGTTTTTATCCGCGGCATCGTAGCAGCATATTTAATCTTCCTAGCTCTGCTAATTACAAATAAAACAATTCCTCTGGTATCTAAAAAACCATTTCTCGTCATCATTCGAGGCACATTGGGGTTTATTTCATATACCTGCTACTACCTCGCGGTGGCTGCAATGCCATTGGCAGAAGTAGCTGCAATTACAATGACGATGCCGCTATTTGTCACCATCCTGTCGACCGTGATCTTGCGAGAAAGAGTAGGGCCCCGACGATGGATCGCAATTATCATTGGGTTTTTGAGTATCGTGCTGATTCTTTCCCCAACCGGAAAATTTGACGCGCTTGCAGTCGCATTATCATTTGCCGCTGCTATCTCTTACGCCTCGCACACTATTATTACCCGCTTCCTAAGCAGTCACGATCATCCAACGACAATCGCGTTCAATGCGATAGTTGTTTTCACGACTCTAAGTGTGCTCATTAGTTTAATGATGCATTTCCAAGTATTCAATGTTGGAGATTCACATCCGTCCTTATTGTTTTTGGGGCGCTCTTGGTCTAATCCATCGAATCCTGATTTCTTACTAATACTACTCATAGGATTGATCGCTGCGACTGGGTTTTATTGTTTGTCTAAAGCATACTGTATGTCAGAGGCAAGTGCAGTCGCGCCCTTCGAATACACCTATCTAATTTGGGCGGTTGTCTTTGGCTATTTATTTTGGGATGAAGTACCCTCATTGGAAACGCTACTGGGAATTCTAGTTTTAGTTGGCAGCAGTTTGTATGTTTGGAATCGAGAGCGCCAGTCCCATTCACGTCTTGACGAGATTAAAACAACACAACACCCATATATTGATCAAGAATTGCTACATAACGTCACTAAATAGCACCAATATAGATTAGTTTACATAAATAAATGTCTCATTCAAATTAATCTTGAATGTCCACTTTTTTTTGTCAGTTCATTACCCATCAAAATGAGGACTAGCAGAACTTGAGAATGTTTGCGACCTATAAAAATATAGAGGCCAATGTCGAACTGGATCGAAATTTACTGCCGATCAAAAAATTCCGACTATATCCCTTCTATACTTTAAGAGGCATTCAATTACGCCTTGCATCAGCGGCCGACAAAGTGCGAAGTGGTTTGGCGATCCAACTGTATGTGTTTGTAAAGAATCCTCTACTTATCAATTTTGTCAATTCGTCTCTGGTGTCGACCGCCTTTAAATTCGGCATTGAGCCAGGCGTCAACAATGGCGACTGCTTCTTCTTTGGACACCTGACGTTGACCAATGGCAATCATGTTGCAGTTACCGTGCTCCTTTGCGAGTCTTGCGGTTCGCTCATTCCAGACTACGGCGCAGCGAATTCCCTTGAGTCTGTTTGCGACGATAGCCTCGTTACCGCTACCACCTACGACAATACCAAGCGGATGATCACCGCGGACAATAGCTTCGGCCGCGGGTCGGACGAAATCGGGATAATCTACTGGGTCAGAGGAGTAAGTCCCGAAATCCTCAATCTCGATTCCTTTCGACTCAAGATGGGTCTTCATTAACCTCTTGTAATCTAACCCTGCGTGGTCGCTTGCTATTGCGATCGTGGTCATCGATTAATATTTCTTTAAATTGTGACTATCTCAAACCAGTATTCTACCGCCACTGTACACTCATATCGAAGCATATATTTGGTTATTTCTGGCCAAGCTTAAACATACACAAGTGATGCGTAATCGCTATTTTTTCCTGCGGCTGGATCCCCGCATCAAAATTAGAACCGTCAAATGCTGCGACTATTATCCGTAAGTTTTGTGAATACAAATATGAGCACGATTGGCTGGATAGATCCAGGTCAACTGGTGTCTTGATCGATTTCTAGAAGAGGTACAGATTGAATTGCGTTACCGGCAATTCCTTTTACCGATCCGTACATGTGGTTGGTGTTTAGCAGCACTTTTTCAATTTGTTTTTCCCGCTTTTTCCAATGTGAATGCATTGAGCGTTTTTCCGCGTCGAGATCGATTTGCATTTGGGTGAACCCCTCGACGATTGCTTCGACCTGTTGGCGGAATTCATTGCTGGTGAGGAAGTCGTACAGCATACCCATTTTATCGCCCTTGTTTTCCTTACTGGCTACCGCGTCGCTCATTCGGACAGCAGCGTCCCGTAGCACCAGGGATAATCCGTGAAATTCATCGAACGAACAAATCCAGACGCCTTCGCGCATACCCATTCGTTCCATATCCGCCGGCATCGCCTGGGTGATCAGGACTCCAATATCGGCTCCCTTTTCCCTGATATCCTGTTTAAATTTTTCGATCCAGGGTTGTTGAAATGCTTTGGTACGCTTACTTTCGTAATAGATGGTGCCACAATTTTGCTTGGCCCGGGTGTGGATTATCTGTAGACAGTCTGCCCCGGCTGCCCCTTTTTTAATTTCTTCGATGGTATCAAGCGGAAACTGCTCCTTCAAAATTTCCTCGATGGCGAGTTCCTGAACTTCACCCTGAAGCTGCATCGAGCCTTGTTCTGCCTTACGCTGAGCATCCTTAAGCTGGAGATTGAGGTCAGAAATAATCTTGTCCCGCTCCGCCATGTCCATCTGGGTTTTCTGCTCGACGTTCTTTCTAAGCTTGTCACGTTCCTCAGATATCAACTTGTTAAGTTTCAGTTCCGATTCGGCCTGAATCGTGTCATGCAGTTCATCCTTCTCCCGTTTCAGCCGTTCAATTTCCGATTTGGCTCGATTGTATGCTTTAATTTTTTCAGTTTTTTCTTCGAGTTCTTTATTCAGCGCCTCCAATTGCCCTGACTGCTCCGCTTCAATTTTCGCCTTAATAGTTATGGCCAGTTCAGTTTCCCGGGCTTGCATTCCCTTTTGTATGGCGAGTTCGGTTTCTGCTTGCTGGGTCAACTTGGCTTTTTCCAGCACCGCCTGTTCCTGGTTTAACTGCTCGAGTTGATCGTGATAACGCTGTTTTTCCTTTGCCAACTGTTCGCCGAATTGTTTTTTTAACTGCCCTTCTACCTGCTGATGAAGAATATGATTAACATCAATACTCTGTCCACAATTAGGGCATTCAACCCTGTTATTCGATTCACTCATGAATAAAATTCCGGGTGTAATCGGCGAGTTCCCGTTTGAGGCTTTGCTTATCCCCTGGTTCGATAAAAGCCGCATTGATGGCATTTATTGCCAGCTGATCCAGATCCTGATGGGTTAAGTTCAAGGCCTCGCTAACCGCAAGAAAGTTTTCATTCATATACCCGCCAAAATATGCTGGATCATCTGTATTTACCGTGACCCGCAATCCCTTATCCAACATAGTCTTAAGTGGATGATTTTCCATTTTATCCACTACACATAATCGGGTATTCGATAGGGGACAAACCGTTAATGCCATATTTTCCGCCACCAAACGATCTACCAATGCGGTATCCTGCAAACAACTGTTGCCATGATCGATTCGATTAACCTGCAACCGGTCCAGAGCGCTATAAATATACCCGGGAGGCCCCTCTTCTCCTGCATGGGCCACGGATAAATAACCCTGGTTTCTCGCCTCAGCAAATACCTGCTCGAACTTTTCCGGCGGATGACCGAGCTCGCTCGAATCCAGACCAACCCCAATAATTTTATCTTTATATGGCCTCGCCATTTCAAGGGTATTAAAAGCGTCACCCTGGTCAAGGTGACGTAGAAAGCACATGATCAACCTGGATGTCATGCCAAATTCTTCTTCTGCGGCTGCAAGCGCACCACAGATTCCTTCAACTACCGCGGCGAAGGGTATGTCCCGGGACACATGTCCCTGGGGATCAAAAAATATCTCGGTATGGCGCACGTTATGACTGTGACTCTTGGTTAGATAGGTCCAGGTTAAGTCATAAAAATCCTGCTCCGTGAGCAGCACGTTCATCCCCTGATAATAAATATCAAGAAAATCCTGGAGCTGGGTAAATTCATAGGCTTTTCTGAGTTCATCAACCGAGGGATAAGGTAACGACACCCCATTGCGCTCAGCTATTTCAAGCATGAGCTCAGGTTCGAATGTCCCTTCGATATGACAATGCAGCTCAACCTTTGGCAGGTTTTCGATAAATTTTTTCATAGGTCGAAAGATAGCATAGGCCACCAAACTATTTACCTCTGGTTGACTGTCCGACAATAAACCAAAACGTTATGCCCGGAAATTCGAGAACTCAAAATTAATTCGACTTGATTAAACTTTGCAATTATTCTATATTCAACCATATGGTTGAATATAGTAAAAAAACATCTACTATCCTAAAGTCCGTCAGCGATAGCACCCGGCGCTCGATCCTGACACTGTTGTGTCAACAGGGACCGACTCGGGTTACGGATATAGCCAGCCATTACCAAATGTCCCTTAATGCCGTCTCCAAACACATCAAGTTGCTGGAGTCAGCGGGGCTAATACGCCGTAAAACTCTTGGACGAGTGCATTTAATAGAAGCCGACCTGACTGAATTTCACCTGATCGAAAACTGGTTCAGCGAAATGAAATCTATCTGGTCTCTTCGTCTGGATGCTCTCGAAAATTTATTCCCCACTGAGATAAAAGACAATGAATAATCAACATGAACTGTCAATGACAGTAAGCAACAAAATAGACGCATCTATAGAAAAAGTATTTGATGCCTGGTTAAACCCAGAAACCCTCGCTAAATTTATGCTGCCAAAACCAGGAATGGTAAACCCCGGCGTAGAAATTGATCCCAGGGTGGGAGGAAAATTCCGGATCGATATGAACGTAGGAGACGATATTATTCCCCATTCAGGGGAGTACCTTGAGATAACCCGACCCAATAAACTATCTTTCAGTTGGCAATCACCATTCTCCGGAGACGGTAGCCGGGTGACCGTAGAACTCGCGTCACTGGACGCTAAAACAACCGAAATCACACTACACCACGTGCGGTTTCCAGACCAGGAAAGTCGGGACGATCACAAGGGCGGGTGGTCGAATATTTTGCAGGCACTGCAGCAAAATTTTTAGCCGGGCCCAGTTGATATCAAGCCGTTGAGTGTGTCGGGTTGTTACTCACTTTCGGCGAGTAAGGCAGCATTGCCCCCCGCGGCCGTGGTATCGATGCAAATTGATCTTTCTACGGTATAGGAAGCTGGATAGATTAATTCGGTGGTCAGCCGAATAATCGGGCCAGGCCGCTGGGCCAGTGATCGCCGAATAGAAATCAGAGGTTGGGTTTTATCGGCTGCCACCAGGTCTATTTCGAGCTGTTGCAGTATTGCGGGATCAAGCTCCCCATCTATCGCTATTAGTCCAAGTCGGGGATCACGCAAGAATTTTAAATCCTTCCGTGCGCCACGGCCGACGGCAATCACCCGATTACCCGGGCGCAACCCTTGCACCACCATTGCCAACAGGTTTTCACTTTGGTGGGACAGACATAAAACCAGACCAACCGGGTGCAGAGTTAACTGATTTGATTCCCCGGTAGGTCCCGGAAGATCAAGGGGCCCACAGTCCAATGCTGCGGCATTGGACATTGCGGTACCTGCCCTGCCCCTTAGCAACTCCCTTAAAACCGCCACGCTATCTGCGCCGGAGGTTGGGGCGAATTGCCGCAGCCTCACCACAGCGGATTGAATCGCTTGGAGGTCTGCCATACCAGTATTGATGCTCTGATGAGGGGTGTTTTCTATCGCTACCCTGAACCGCCTCAGGTAATGGGGGCCACCCGCCTTGGGTCCGGTCCCAGATAATCCTTCTCCACCAAAAGGTTGTGAACCTACGATCGCGCCGATCTGGTTTCTATTCACATAGAGATTGCCAACCCTGGCAAGATTGACAATCTGTTGAACCCGTTGATCGATTCGGGTATGCAGGCCGAACGTCAGGCCGTACCCGCAATTGTTAACCTCCTGAACCACCGACACTATTTGCTCAGCTTCAAAATTGGCGACATGCAATACTGGCCCAAATATCTCTTCCTCCATTGCACTAATACCGCTAACCTCGACAACTGCTGGAGCAATAAAATACCCTGCCGCTGGCGTAGAAACCTTGTAGAGCAATTTACCCTCACGTTGTTTTTGCTCACAATAGGTTTGAATTCTATCCCGCGCCTCGGCATCAATAATCGGCCCGACATCGGTTTGCAGGTCGAGCGGATCACCTACCCATAGCGCATCCATTGCACCGCACAGCATGGTGAGAAAATGGGTCCTGATCTCCGATTGGACATAGACAATTCGCAACGCGGAACAACGTTGTCCGGCACTGCGAAAAGCCCCTTCCACAATATCTACCACGGCTTGCTCGAGTAATGCAGTGGAGTCAACAATCATCGCATTAAGACCGCCGGTTTCGGCGATCAACATAGACTCCGGCGCTGCGGTCTGGGCCAGTTGTTGATTAATTATTCTGGCTACGGCGGTGGAGCCGGTAAAACAAACTCCTCCTATAGCGACATGCCTGGTTAGGGTAGCACCCACGGTTTCGCCGGGGCCAGGCGCCAGTTGCAGTACTTTCTCGTCAAACCCCGCCTGATACAAAAGAGTAATCGCCTTATACGCAACCAGAGGAGTTTGCTCGGCAGGCTTGGCTATAACAGAGTTTCCCGTTACCAGGGCCGCCGCCAATTGTCCGGTAAAGATTGCCAGCGGAAAATTCCAGGGGGAGATGCACAAGATGATGCCTATGGCCTGGGTATTCGCTTCTACAGAACCGGCATTAATCGCGTAATAGCGTAAAAAATCTACAGCTTCGCGCAATTCAGCAATGGCATCGGCAAGCGTCTTGCCGGCCTCTCGGGTCAACAGGGCGAATAATTCCCCGGCATTGGACTCGTATAAATCCGCGGCCCGAAGCAGTAACTTGGCACGTTGCTCTACTCGCGTATTTTCCCAGGTTGGTTGGGCAGCCACCGCATCAAAAATAATTCTGTCTATCTGCTCGGCATCAGGTGAGCGCGAAACCCCTACCTGATCGGAAAGGTCGGCGGGATTTAAAACAACTCCAAATCCCTTATCCTTATCGGTTTCGTGATCTGTATTTTCAACCGTCTCCCCTTGCCACTGATATGGCCGATGAAACTCGTTGCGCATCTGTAACAAATCATTGTTCATTACTGGATCATTAATATCCCACCCTATGGAATTTTTCCGATTACCCGGATAGATATTCGAGGGCAAAGCAATTCCAGGATTGACGACACTGCCCAGAGACGCGGTTAACGCAAACGGATCCTGAGCAATTTCCTCAGGGGAAATTTCCGGGTCAACCACCTGATTAACAAAACTTGAATTAGCCCCATTTTCCAATAATCGTCGGACCAGATACGCCAAGAGATCTTCGTGGGTTCCCACCGGCGCATAGATTCGACACCGGGTTTTCTCATCGCTAAAAACTATATCGTGTAATGCGTCCCCCATTCCATGCAGACGTTGAAACTCAAAATTGTCTTTCTGCACTCCGGCCAATTGCATTACTGCTGCGATGGTGTGGGCATTGTGACTAGCGAATTGCGGGTAAATTCGATCCCGTAGTGACAGTAGTTTCTCGGCGCAGGCAATGTAACTGACGTCAGTTGAGGTTTTACGGGTAAAAACCGGATAGCCGGCGAGCCCCATAACCTGGGCTCGCTTTATCTCGGTATCCCAATAAGCACCTTTGACCAGGCGCACCATTATCCTGCGATCCAATTGCTCTGCCAATCCATGGAGCCAGTCAATCACATGGCCGGCACGCTGACCATAGGCCTGGACCACTACGCCGAAACCATCCCAGCCAGCTAAAGATTTATCTTCCAGAACAGACTCAATAATATCCAGGGATAAATCCAGTCGATCCGCTTCTTCGGCATCAATATTCAGCCCCACTCGGGCGCTGGCTGCGGCCTGGCACAACTCCAGTAGGCGTGCACACATTAGTGGCAGCATAGAACCACGCTGGGTGTATTCGTAACGGGGATGTAACGCCGACAACTTTACCGAAATACCCGGATTGTCTCGCAAATCTTCTGAATGGGCCCGACCAGCAATAAAATTGATCGCCGCCAGATAAGCCTGGTGATATGCTGCTGCATCAGCCTCCGTGCGCGCCGCCTCCCCCAACATGTCGTAAGAATAGATATAACCTTTCTCGACCAATGGATTTCCGTTACTGGTGGCTTCTTCAATATCCTGACCGAGGACGAATTGCTCTCCCATTTCACGCATGGCGTGTTCCACAGCTACCCGGATCACCGGCTCGCCGAGGCGTTTCAACATTCCACGCAAAGCGCCCACAACCCCTTCAGATTCGTCGTCCAGTACCCGGCCCGTTAGCATCAGGGCCCAGGTAGACGCATTTACCAGAATCGATCCGGAATCGCCCACGTGGGAACCCCAGTCGTGGGGAACGATTTTATCCTGGATCAGTTCATCGATAGTTTCAGCGTCGGGCACCCGGAGCAAAGCCTCTGCCAGACACATCAGGGCGACACCTTCCCGGGTAGACAACCCATACTCGGAAAGAAATGATTGCATCACTCCCGGGTCAGAATGGGAACGTACCTGGGCAATCAGATTTTTTGCGTAGTCCGAAATACTGGTCTGGTCATGGCCCGACAAATTAGTACCATCAAGCAGTCGACCAACTACCTTCGCCTCATCCTCAAGATACCCCCTTCGTATTCTTTCTCGAATGTTACTTAACACAACCTTTCCCATTGATTTTAAAAGCGTACTGTTAGTGGATGTTGGTGCACAGATTTTGTAGCAACGAGTTTAGAATCTGCAAGCGAAATCCGGTTACAATAAATCATGGATGACGATATCAAACCCAATATTTTATTCATCATGTGCGATCAGTTACGCTGGGACTATTTGTCTTGCTATGGTCATCCAAGTATAGAGACCCCAAATATAGATCAGTTGGCCAACAATGGGGTACGTTTTACCCAGGCGTACTGTCAGGCTCCATTGTGCGGGCCCTCCCGGGCGAGTTTTTATACCGGACGATATATGTCGAGTCACGGCGCGATGTGCAATGACGATCCGCTAAAACTGGGGGAACTGACCCTGAGAGATTATCTAGGGGATCTCGGTTATCGAACAGCCCTTGTCGGCAAGGCCCATACCTCGGTAAGCGCCGCCGGGCAGTCCAGAATGGGGCTGACCGATGACACTGATCTTGCCAAGCGCCTGGCCTGCGGCGGCTTCGAGCCCTATGAGGTCCATGAAGGATTGTATCCCGAGCAAATTGTTCCGCCGGACGTTGGCTATAACAATTACTTGCAGTCGGTTGGCTATTCTGAATCCAATGGATGGCAGTCTTTGGCAAATAACGCCAAGGATTCTGATGGTAATTCGTTAAACGGTTGGCTGTTGCGTAATAGTCCCTATCCGGCACAAATACCCCAAGAGCATTCAGAAACTGCGTTTATAACCAATCGGGCTATGGATTTTATTTCTGAAGCCAGGGGAGGTTCGCCCTGGTGTCTCCACTTAAGCTATATAAAACCCCATTGGCCCATAGTGGCGCCATCGCCCTATCACAATATGTATAGTGCGAAAAACGTATTACCAGCGATTCGAAGTGAGCGGGAAAAACACAATCCACATCCCGTGGTTAATGCTTTTGCGGCGGAAGAATACAGCCTGAACTACGCCAAGAACGAAGTCCGAAAAACCGTAATACCGGTGTATATGGGATTGATTAAACAGATCGATGACAATCTCGGCAGATTATTCAATTATCTCAAGGATGCTGGGATATGGAACAATACATTGATTGTTCTAACCAGTGACCACGGAGACTACCTCGGCGATCACTGGCTCGGTGAGAAAGACCTGTTTCACGATTGCTCTGCGAAAATACCATTAATCATTCATAACCCAAGAGCAATTTCCAATGGTTCTCGGGGGCGAATTGAAAATGCCCTGGTGGAATCCATTGACCTGCTACCCACTTTTGTCGAGTATGCCGGTGGCACACCTTGCTTTGAGCGACTTGAAGGATATTCTTTGTTACGTTATTTTTGTGATGATGCACCGGGCCAGGCAGATTCAGCGCCAACTGATCGCGAGTACGTTGTTAGCGAAATAGATTACAGCGACCGCGGCCCTCGCACCAGATTAAACCTTGCGCCCTATTTTTGCCGTGCCTATATGTTGAAATCTTCCCTCTGGAAGTACATTTTTTATGAAGGGTTTCGACCGCAATTATTCGACCTTACCGAGGACCCCAACGAATTGAATGACCTCGGCGAGAGTCCGGAGCACACCGAAGTCATCCAGCAAATGGAGCTCAGTCTGTTTACCTGGCTACGCCAAAGAAAGCATCGTACTGAGCAACCCTACAGCAAATTAAATGCCATGGGTCCCGAGCTGGATGAATCCTATGGCATCATTATCGGTCGCTGGTAACCTAGACTATCGCGCCCATAAAATCAACATTCGGCCAATTCAACCTTTACTGGTTGTAAAAAGCAGAAACCCACCGGGCCCACAACTCGCTATCCGGTTGACCTGTGTCAAAGCTCCTGGTCGCTTTTTGCACTACACCCGGTTGAACAACATCTTCCGCTCCTTTTAAAAAATTCTCCATGGCTCGTCTGGGCTGCTCCGGATGACCCTGGATTGCCATTATTCTGTCTCCGATGGCGTAGCCGAAATAAGGGTAACCTTCGGCGCCTGCAAATGGAATCGCATCACGTGGCAGCGCGAGCACCCGTTCCTTGTTAAAGTGGTATAGCTTGGTCGTTGGTTGCGCCGGATTCATCCAGGGTTGAGGCGTCTCTATGTCCAAATCAAATAAGCCAATATTCCATCCATGTTGATTGAGCCCGACACTTCCCCCCAACGCCTTGGCAATAAGTTGGTGACCAAAACAAAAACCGGCTAACGGTTTGCCCATTTGCTCAATTTTATTAACCATCAAGGCTAACTTCTTCATCCATTCGGTATTGTCGTTGACGCTGACTGGACTCCCGGTAATCAGAAAACCATCGAAATCTGCTAGATGTTGTGGAAATTCATCTTCTGCGGAATAATAAAAATGAAAAGTCCACCCGGGCATTGCCGGCCCAAGAAAATCAGCAAATTTCTCGGCGTCGGTAATGCCATTGTCATGGTGCCAAAATGATTTGGGAACGGTATCAAATATGGCAATTTTCATTGGCTTCGAATTATTTAGCTCGCGCGGACATACAGCCATCCGATTTAATCGTTGATTTCGTTAGGATACAAACGATATTATAAAGCCTGGCTAAAGCTCCGGCAAATTGGAACAATGTATTGGATAAAATTACATTCGAGGATGACTCACAATAAGTTTCGTAGAATCCGATGACGCCTGAAGAATTTCGCGTTGCCGGACATGAAATAATCGACTGGATTAGCGATTATCGCCAGCGTATGGATCAGTATCCTGTGAGGGCCCAGGTTAAACCGGGTGAGGTTAGAAATGGCCTCAATGCTTCCCCGCCAGAGCAACCCGAGTCCTTCGAGACGGTGATGCAAGATCTCGAAAATGTGATCGTCCCCGGAATCACCCAGGTACAGCATCCCATGCACTTCGGCTGGTTTCCGTCTAACGCATCGCTGTCCTCCGTACTTGGTGATATCACTAGCTCTGGTCTCGGCACCCTGGGGATTTCCTGGGAAAGCTGCCCAGCCCTGACCGAAGTTGAAGAGGTGGTCTGTGATTGGCTCAGGCAACTTACCGGGCTATCGGAAAAATGGGAAGGCACGATTCATGACACTGCATCAACGGCCTGCCTAACTGGACTCATCCTGGCCAGAGAGCGGGCCAGTAATTACGCGGAAATGGCGGGAGGACTACAGGCAGAGACTGCCCCTCTGGTAATCTATTCCACCGAAGAAGCTCACTCATCAATTACCAAAGCGGCATTACTTGCCGGATTTGGAAAACACAACCTCTGCCAGGTCCCTATGGATCCGGTCACCCGGAGCATGTTACCCGAAGCCCTCGCTGCTGCCATAGCGGAGGATATCGCCGCCGGCAAAAAACCTGCAGCTATTATTGCCTCGGTTGGATCAACCGGGGTTACCGCGGTGGATCCAGTTGAAGAGTTGGCGAAAATTGCCCGGGAAAATAATATTTGGCTCCACGTTGATGCCGCCATGGCCGGCTCGGTTATGTTGCTGGAAGAATATCGCCATCTTTGGATCGGGGTGGAAAATGCCGATTCGATTTCCTGGAATCCCCATAAGTGGATGGGAACGATCCTGGATTGCTCACTGTTTTATGTCCAGGATCCCCAGCATCTGATCAGGGTTATGTCGACCAATCCAAGTTATCTGCGCTCCACCGTTGATGGTGAAGTGACCCAGTATCGCGACTGGGGCATTCCCCTGGGGCGTCGTTTCCGCGCACTTAAACTCTGGTTTCATTTGCGCCTTGACGGCGTCGATGCGATACGACACCGGTTACGCCGGGATTTGGAAAATGCCAAATGGTTTGCCCACCAGGTCGATTCCACTGAAGACTGGCAAGTGGTGGCGCCAGTTACATTACAAACAGTTTGTATTCGCCATCAACCCGTTGACCTGTCTGATGCCGCACTGGGTCAGCATACTTTAACCTGGGTCGATGAGATTAATCAGTCGGGAGCCGCATTTATGAGTCCATCGATCCTGGACGGTCAGTGGATGGTGCGAGTTTCGGTGGGGGTAGAAGCCACCGAACGCCAGCATGTTGCCAGTCTCTGGCAATTAATCCAGACAACCGCAAACGCACAATTGCAGTCATGACAATCTGGAATCCCCAGGACGATGGCTACGCCGATCTGTCAAGTCACGACAGTTTTATCCAGGGCGTACCCCACAATACCTTTACCCGCTTGCGCGACCAACAACCGGTGGCCTGGTGCGAATGCCAGCAACATGCCGGATTCTGGTCGATAACCCGGTATCAGGATATTCTCGATCTCAATCGAAATTTTGATTTGCTGAGTTCGGCCAGAGGAATCCGCATGGAAGATCAAACCGAGGAAGAATACATCGCCCGACGTACCTTTCAGGAAACCGACCCGCCAGAACATACCCGTACTAGAATGTTAGTGGCGAAAGCTTTTTCCCGACCGGTGATGATGCAATATGAAGAGACCATTCGTGGACTCTGTGATGCAATTCTAAACCGCAGTCTGGCGCAGGAAGAATTCGACGCTGCGAGTGAAATCTCCCGCCAGCTGCCAATGCAAATGCTGGGACAGATACTCGGTGTGCCGGCGAAAGATCTCGACTGGCTGGTAAACAAAGGAGATGAACTGATTGCAAATACCGATCCCGAATATACTGATGTGGTTCTTGATCAGGATGATACCGACGCTTACCGACTGATGCCATTTCGCTCTCCAGCGGGCGCCGAGCTATGGGATTACGCTAATAAATTAATGCAGCACAAACAAAAGACAGGTGATCAAAGCGGTATCTTAAGCTTGATTCTGCGGCCCAATGCAAAAGGCGAGGTAATTTCTCCTGTGGAATTCAGAAACTTTTTCTGCTTACTGGTCGCGGCGGGAAACGATACCACCCGCTATACCCTCTCAGCATCGATTCATGCTTTAGCATCCCAACCAGGCCTGCTCAGCCAATTAAAAAATGGTGGTGAAGAAATCTGGAAAACCGCCGGTGACGAGTTTATTCGATGGGGTTCTCCGACCATGTATTTTCGGCGCACGGCAATGCAGGATTTTACGCTACACGGACAACAGATCCGCGCAGGTGATAAAGTGCTGTTATGGTTTGTCTCAGGCAATCGGGACGCCCAGGTATTTACCGATCCATTTAACATTGACCCTGAGCGCACCCCCAACCGACATTTGTCGTTCGGCCAGGGTGGCCCCCACGTGTGCCTCGGTATGTGGCTGGCGAGACTGGAAATTCGGGTCTTGATGCAGGAACTCTGCCAGCGGGTCCGGCAGGTAGACATTATCGGCCCTGTGGAATATGTTCGCTCTAATTTTGTCGGCGGTATTAAACGATTACCGATAGCGGTAAAGTTCTAGAATTCATCAACAATAAAACACTATGAGCAAACAACGATTACGGGTATTTTTCTGCGATCATCTTAATCTTCCCAGAAGCAAATACATTCCGTTCAATGGTATTGAGTCAGGAGAAACCCGATTTTGCCAGGGCGCCTATGCGGTAACCTATGACAAGGAGCTAATTCCCGCGCCTGGATCAAAAATGCTGGAAGGGCTGCCCGATATGATCGCTTGTTATAACGCCGATGATATTCGTGAGAGTTGGCATCAAGACGATTTCGTCGTCATTAGCGAATTACTGGAAAGTAACCGTGATCCACTCCCTCTGTGCGGTAGATCGCTACTCAAACGTACCGTAAATCAATGGCAGAAAAAGGGGTATCAACCCAAGCTCGGTATTGAACTCGAGGCCTTTGCCTTCGTAAAGAATGAACAAGGTCAATGGGTACCCTACGATACCCCCGGCGCATTCGTTTACAGTACTGGCCCCTTTACCGACCCATTGGGTTTTAGCGATGCTATCTGGGAATGTGCCCACCAGTGCGGATTCAATCTGGAAATGGTTACGTCGGAATACGACTCTCCACAATTTGAATTTACCCTGCGTTATGATGATGCGCTAAAGGCGGTCGATGATATTTTTCTGTTTCGTCTACTCGCCAGAGAGGTCGCCATCGAACAAGGCGTCCTGCTTTCCTTCATGCCAAAACCAATTGCCGAAGCCGGCGGATCGGGGGTTCATTTCAATTTCAGTTTCAACGACAACAATGGAAACAACGTTGTTGGTGATGCGTCCAGTGAAATCAACTTAAGTGAGCTGGGACGCCAATGTGTCGCCGGGTTGATGCGTCATCACAAGGGTCTCGCAGGGTTGCTCGCGCCAACGGTTAATTCCTATTCACGACTGCAACCCGCCAGCCTGTCGGGCTACTGGTGTAACTGGGGACAGGACCATCGCGGCGTTACCACCCGGATTTCGAGTGAAACCGGAAATCATGCCCGGATCGAACATCGCATGGCAGATGGTGCGGCCAATCCCTATGTCGCTGCCGCCGCAATTCTACAGGCCGCCATGCTAGGGGTAGACAAAGGTTATGCCCTGGGACCTGCCGAATCCGGTGACTGCCTGGAATCTCAGGACGCAACCACAGGGGTCGCACCGAATCTGGATCAGGCGCTCAAGGACCTGACCGAAGACAAGACTCTGGTCGGCGCCGTGGGAGAGACCCTGGTGCAGAATCTGGTTTTTATCAAGCAAACTGAAATCGAAAAAGTCTCCCAGTTAGCGGATGATGCCGCGAGGGATTACTACCTCCAATATATCTAACAATTCATTAGTTAGACCTACCTCCAACCCCGTCGATGTCCTCGAATTTACGAGGAATATCATTCGCCCTGGCAGCAGGTATTTTTTTAACCAGCAATGACGCCGTATCAAAATGGCTGGTACCCATGTACCCACCCGGGCAAATTCTGTTTTTTACCAGTTTGTCTGTCGCCGTCATTATTTGGATTTTGAACCAGGTAGCAGGAAAACCCCCTATCGAAATAAAAAACTGGTGGACCCATATTTCCCGGGGGCTGCTATTTGCAATCTCTGCTTTCGCCTTCATTACCGCATTAAAATACCTGCCTTTGGCGGATACGATGTGTATTGCATTTGCTGCGCCACTAATCATCACGTTTCTGGGCAAAGTGATCCTGAATGAACAGGTCGGTCGGTATCGACTAACGGCAGTACTGTTAGGGTTTATCGGCGTAATAATTATGATCCAGCCCGGTACCACTGGGTTTCGCTGGATTCTTCTGTTGCCTTTAGTGGTAGCGTTTTCCGATGCCAGCCGAGACATACTGACCCGTAAAATGACCCGATCAGAGTCTTCCCAGTCTATGGTATTTACCACCTCGATGACGGTTGCCGCTATTTCACTGACTACATATTATGCGGGATGGAAACCTTTCGAGATCGGTCATTTGTGGCTTTTTGGGTTAAAGAGTTGCTTGATGCTAGTCGCATACTTTCTTCTCATAGAAGCCTATCGATACGCCCCCACTGTAGTAATCGCTCCGTTTAGATATATCCAGATAATTTGGGGGATTTTGGCCGGGCTTTTGCTTTGGCAGGATATTCCTGATCTCCATATTTTTGTTGGCATCATTCTGACCGTGGGATCCGGGATTTTTATCGCAATCAGAGAAGCCAGGCTTGCCTCGAGAGGATCATTATAGTGAACCTTCTGCACCATCTAATCAGGATTTGGTGTTGGAATATACGTGTTTGAATGCTATAAAATTATCTGACCCAAAATTCAATTCGGAATGTTACTGAGCCGATAATGCAGATAACAATACCAAGATGACGAACTCCGATAACGCCGCGGGATTCGCCAACGCCAAACCCGATCCGACCTGGGAGTCAGAACAAAGAATGCGGGAAATTGAGGCAACTCCCCTACCGCAAAATGTACCAGCATTACTGGACCAGCAATCAGCAATTCATCCGGACCGCCCATTTCTCAACTTTTTCGAAGATGACGATGTTCTGAGCTATGGGGCAGTTGCAGAGATTAGCCGTAACCTGGCCAGCGGATTCTCCAGTATTGGCATTAAGTCAGGCTCCCATGTTGCTCTCATGGTGGACACCAGTAGAGTCTATCCGCTGACCTGGTTGGCTCTGGCCAGACTGGGGGCGGTTACGGTTCCGGTTAACTACCGTTATACCGCCAGAGAACTTGACTACGTTATTAGGGATTCAGAAGCGGATTATTTGATTATCTCCGATAGATTTATCGAGATTTTTGAGGCGATGGACGGGAATATTCCGGTAAGCGACGACCAAGTCGTAATTGTTGGAAATAAAAATGAACGTTATCGACACTGGCAATCTCTCCTGGAGTACGGCCGCCGACACTCTCTCGAACCTTCCAGTTCAGTGACCCTTGACCAGGTAATGAACATTCAATACACCTCGGGTACCACGGGTCTGCCCAAAGGCGCGTTACTCAGTCACCGCTACTGGCTCACATTCAGTCGAAACGGCGCCGCCCAGTTTCAGGACAGGTTACATCGGATTTTAGTTTCTCAGCCGTTTTATTATGTTGATGCCCAGTGGCTTACGTTATTGGCCTGCTGGACCGGCTCGACCGCGTACATTGCCCGGGAAATGCATTCCAGCAAGTTAATGGGCTGGATGAAAAAATACCGACTGGAATATTGCAATTTTCCAGAGGTTATCGCCCGCTTGCCAACGGCCCAGGATGATTATATGGATCACCTGGTGGCGATGTCCTGCTATAGCCACCGACCAGAAAAATTCCCCTCTTATGAAAAGCGATATGGCGGCAGTGCTCGGCAAGGGTTTTCCATGACCGAATTGGGTTGTGTATTGTATGTACCCATGGAAGCTCACCTGATGACGGGATCGGGAACCGTGGGAATACCGGTAGCGTTTCGCCAGGTTGAAATCCGTGACGGCCAGGGAAATATGGTGGCAGACGATACCCTGGGGGAGATTTGTGTTCGCGGAGAAGGAATTTTTCAAAAATATTACAACAAGCCGAAAGCAACCGCAGAATCATTCTATCCTGGAGGCTGGTTTAGGACCGGAGACCTCGGCAAGCGCAATTCGAATGGCTGGTTTTGGTATCTCGGCCGACAAAAAGATATGGTGCGCCGTAGCAGTGAAAACATTTCTGCGGTTGAAGTTGAACAGGTATTGCGCGGAGTAGAACTGGTATTGGAAGCGGCAGTAGTACCGGTTCCTGACGAATTAAGAGGCGAGGAAGTTAAGGCTTATATAAAGTTACGCCCAGGCACCCAAATCGAATCTGATTTAATCGAAAATATTCTGGCATTCTGCGCAGGCAACCTGGCGCCTTTTAAAATCCCGAGGTACCTCGAGTTTATTGAAGAGTTTCCAAGGACACCAAGTCAAAAGATTAAGAAGTCTGACCTGTTAAAAGCGAAATCCGATTTGACTGAAGGTGCATGGGATCGTGCCAGCCAACAATGGAATTGAGAACGACCCCTGGCAGGTTGTTTGATTACCGGTATCGGTATTTTCTGAATTGACTATAATGCTGATTTAATTGAAACCATTCTCACTAACCAAACTCTTCCACAGGAGTCGAAATAAATGCATGGTCAACTTACACCCGAAGAACTCTCTGAGGTAAAACATCAATGTGGCGTATCGACCCGACTGTGGGGCCGAATGTTTTCTGGCCTAACCGCAATTACCTACCGCGAGAAAGGTCGTCAGGCGGTACACAACTTATGGCATGAAGTACTGACCTCGCATCAGGATGAACGTTATCACGAAGGCCTGGTGAAACTTGGCATCGATAAGGACCCGCCCGCGGTGGCCGCGGCCAAGTACCATTACTACACTAATCTGATCGCTGGTTTATCCATGGAATACGCCGAAGAGTCTACCCGCAAGGTATGGGTTCGTTATACCGCTCCGATGTGGACTTACGATGGCGTCGCGGTGATGGCGATGCCGTCAGATTTGCGCCGCACCATTCTGGGCTCCTGGCATCCGCGCAATGGAGAAATGATGGGTTGCCCCCGGCTCGGCTGGGTGGCGACAAAATTTATAATGGAAGGTGACCCCTATGACGAAGGTTACTTTATTGAACACGACCATGATCTAAAACCCGACGAATGCTATCGCATCGAACATGTCACTACGTCCCCGCCCCATAATCCCACCCAGGCGCCAGAGCTTGATGCCACTGAATGGCCGGAAGCACGGCTGGCTCGGGCCCGCAGAAATTTTTCTTCGCGGTATTTCAGATCCACCGTTGAGGTATTGTTTCGTCAGGTTGGAGAAGGCGCAACGTTGAATTTGATTCACCAAACCATGCGTATGCTGGCTAACCAATACACCCATGAATTGTCGGAGAAATTGGATCGGCAGGGACATTCAGCCCGGGATATCGCAAAATTCTTCTGTGATCTTTTGACTTGCTGTTCTCGCCAACACGCGTTGCAAGATATGTCTTCAACCCGGCAGATTATTACGGTAGATTCATTTAAACCATTTGAAGACGATGCACCAGAGAACTTGAAGCAGGCGATGTTTTCATTCGAGGAAATGTGTACCCGGCAAATTAATGGGAATGTAAAAATCAATCGAACTGCAATAAGTTCAACCCAGGAAAACTGGGAAATTGAAGACACCGGTAGCTGGCTTTGGTAATCAGCAGCCCAGTCGGAACCATGGCAGTATCGATAGTGCACCTTTCAACTACACTGGTTTAATTAATACCGGAGATCCCAAGATGCATGAAAATTTGATACTGGAACGTGATCAATCCACCGCTATTCTCACCTTGAACCGACCCGCCAAGTTGAATGCCTGGAACACGCCAATGCGAATAGCGATTGGCGAAGTTCTGGGTGAATTAAATGCCGACGATGGGGTTCGCGCAATCGTTATTACAGGAGCTGGTAATCAGGCATTTAGCGCAGGACAGGACCTGGAAGAAACCATGCAATTTAGTTCAGGCGAAGAGGGTCACACCTGGTTTCTCACCTGGCGTAAGTTCTACGATTCACTTCGCCAACTCGATAAACCCTGCGTCGCAGCCCTTAACGGGGTTGCTGCGGGTTCTGCGTTTCAATTTGCCATGCTTATGGATATCCGGATAGGTCACGAATCGTCGCGTATGGGTCAGCCTGAAATTAATTCTGGAATACCGAGTGTACTGGGACCGTTGTTAATGGTTCCCCGCCTGGGACTATCCCGAACCGTGGAACTGGTATTGAATGGACGCATGATGGATGGTGAAGAATGCCACCGAATTGGCCTGATCCATCATCTGGTAGAGCCCCACACCGTGATGGAAAAATCCCTGGAAGCAGCAGCAACGCTTGGCGCCAAACCACCTATTGCAATGCGACTTAATCGTCGTCGGTTTCGCGAAATGACCCAGGCTGATTTTGATGACGCTTTTGAACGTGGCGCGGCAATAGAGGCCGAGGCATTCGCCTCGGGTGAACCCCAACGGGCAATGCAGACCTTTTTTGATCAGCGCAAAAAAGGTTCATAGTGTTAGCCATTTTTTTGTGCCCGGGGCAAATGTGGATCAGACGGAATATCTGGTTCAGGTAATTTTTCGGATAATAACGCGCCGAGACTAACCAGGCGCGCTGGTGGTCGCGCCCTGGGCAGCTCTGGGGGGAAATTTTGAGCTGATTCTCCAATCGACGATTGGCCCAATACCCGGGTTAATGACGGCAGGCAGTTTCTCCCTCCACATCGCCCCATACCACAACGCGTTTCGCTTTTAATTCGGGCCAGACTCGGTTTCGCCGATCCCACCTCGAGCAAGCACAGGATATCGCTATAGGCGACATTTTCACATCGGCAAATAAGGGTATCCGGAGTTATCAAACCGGTATAGTTAAATCCAGTTCGATAGCAGCTGGCTAGATTAGTGGAAAATTTTTGCAGCTTGCGGCGCTGGATAAGCGCTCTTTCCAACGCCTTTTTAAGAACCACCGACGACTCTTTTTTGTTAAGGATATCCAGCGCGGCAATGCGTCCTTCCAGGGCAGCATTGATATAACCCGAAATTTCGGCGCCATCTCCGGTCGCATAGACAGCATCGATACTGGTTTCCATATGTACTGTTCGTTGCGGCGCCCAATAGTTTTCGGCGACCCGATATTCGAGGGTACACCCTGCGAGACGCAATAGTTCTACGGAAGGTGTTAATCCAAAACCAGTCACTAGAGCGTCCACTTCAATTTCGCTGGAGTTATTCCAGTCCACCTGATCTGAATCAAGCAGTGGATTTACCTTGATCGTGCTCACTCGTGATCCACCCGTGGCTCTGGTAACAACATGTCGTTGCATAACCGGTACTGAATTAGTCATCAGCCGCATTCCATGCCCCAGTCCCTTGCCGAGTAATCTGACATTACCCAGCAAGCCAGAAAATTGTTTAACCAGGTGGCGACGAAACGCTGAGCTATCCACCAACCCAAGCACCTTAACACCAGATCGAATCAGGGTGTCAGCAACGACCATCAGCAACGGTCCATTGCCAGCAACCACTACCCTAGACCCCGGAACAACTCGTTGACCTTTGTATAAATTCAATACGCCACCGGCGGATATCACGCCTGGCAAGGCCCAACCGGGAAATGGTATCGGCGTATCATATGCACCTGCTGCCAGAATAATCGACTCCGCCTTTAATCTGCCGTTATCACTAGCCATTGCATAGGCTAGTGTGTTCGGTGAAGGCCAATGCCATACGGTTGTTTCCGGTAAATAAGTAACCGTTTCATGACCACAAACATTAAGTAAAGAATGTTCTTTTTCCGTTGTTTGAATATGACCTGGCGGCTGTTTCAGATACTGCCCGCCTGGACGTAGCTGATCATCCAGCACGACGCAAGGCATACCGTAATGGCTTAACACGCTGGCGGCGGACAATCCCGAAGGACCCGCGCCGACAATCGCTACCGGCGTTTCAGAGGGCAGATTCATTTTCTACCAGCAATTTCGTTAGGTATTGGTTTTTATCGTCCAGACCTTCATCCCGGGCATCGCTGATGTCATGCATGCACGGACACTTACCTGAGCCTCGACACTTACCATACATTCCCAGCAAACCCCCATTCCGCAGTAGTATTCACGAGAAGGATTTTCTGTTGGTACCACTGAATCAGCAGATTTTCGATTATTGATTCCCTGGCAAATCATCACTGTCGCAATGGTCTCACCCGGATAGGCGGCTACCGTCTCTCCGTCAATTTCGAGTTCAAATGAGACCCCCCGTTTGACACCTTTGTCAACTCGACCCTGTCTAGCTGATACCTGTCTGCTGTTACGTTTCATTGAACCTAGCCGGATCGAAGGGTTCAACTGCGTCGAGCGACAAGGTCATACCGAGGATCATTTCGCTGATTAATTTTCCCTGGGCGGGTCCGAGGGAATAGCCGCCACGAGCGCCCGTTGCGATCCACAGGTTTTTGTGTCCCGGGATATTACCGAGGCAGGGTAAGGCGTCTGGCATGACGGGCTCAAATCCGGCCCACGAGCGTAACAAACGACAATTTTCCAGCGCTGGTACTACAGCGCAGGCGAGCCGAAAATTATGCAGTAAATTTTCGTAATCGATATCCCGTGTTTCGGTTATCAAATCCCCTCTCCCTTGCCATCCGCCTCCGATAATACAGGTTCCATTGGGGTATTGCTTCAGCGACAAAATCCCTGACACATGGGTTATTACCCGATCCAAAACAGGTTTAACCCGATCCGTTACAGAAAGCATATTGACGTCAATGCCGATGGGGAAATCCCATCCAACGTGGTTAATAAGGTCGCGGCTCCACGGACCCGCGGTAATGATCAGATCCCTGCAACAAATTTCTCCCGCACTGTCAGTCACCACCAACACCTGCCCATCCCCCGGCAGTATATCGCTAACCGATGCGCCGGAAATCAATCTGCCACCTTGCGCCTGGATAGTTTTTTTAAACGCCGGCCCTGCCTGCAATGGAATCGACTGGCTGTCAAAAGGACAATACACCGCTGCACTGACCTCGGGCCCAAGCCAGTGTGCAAAAGCCCTTAGTTGCTCACCGCCTAACCATTGCAGATTAAGATCCATTGACTGCAAGTCAGACCAGTCTTTGCGTAACTTATTGACCTGGGATTGATCCAGCGCAACTCGGAGTCCGCCCAACTTTTTGAATCCAAGATCAAGCCCCTTTTGTTGCTGCATCTGCTGCCAAAGCGATACCGCAAGCCGTGTCATCGGTTGCAGGCCACTGATCTTGTTTTGCACTGCCACGGTACCCGCATTAGCCCCGGACGAATCTGACCACATTTCCTGGCGGTCGAGCACCGTAACCCACCGACCGTTTTCAAGAAGAAAATATGCGCAGCATAAACCGACGATTCCGCCACCAACGATAACGACATCTGAATTAGTTCTGGGTTTCACTGGCTTATGAAGGTAACAATCAATTTTTCTCACGGAGATTCAGATTAAACCAAACCCATGATTGTTTGCATTCGAAAAGAGAAAAAAGCGGTATTATTTCAATAGTTTATCGATAACAATATATTATGAATGCTGAATGTCATCCCTTCAATCAAAGTAATTGTACGAAATTCAATAATTTGTTGACTTTCGAGCTAAAACTCCAATAACCTCGTCATAACAGATATATCTGTTATTTCAATTTATATCCATTCTACCGCTACCTGATTTGGCAGCGTATATGGTAGCAAAACATTTTCGAATATTCTGGAGGATAGTATGATTAAGTTTCGCCCCACCGTTTCATCACCAACCACAGCTGATCGTCGAACGTTTCTCAAAGGTACCGCACTGGGTGCCGCGACTTTAACCTTCCCCGCAATCGTCCGTTCCGCTTCCGACAGAAAAATTGTTTGTCGGGATCCAGGTGGTCCATTTACTCCGGGATTTGCTGCGGCCTATTACGACGACTTTGAAAAAGAGTCAGGTATCAAGGCAGTTGGTATTCAGGGAGACCATGAACCAACCGGCTTGATCAAAGCTATGGTCGATACCAAAACCTATACTTGGGATTGCGCGCTTCTCAGTAATTCCTCCCATAAGGTAGTAGCCAATGGTGGATACTTGGCCCCGGTATATGGATCTGGTGGACCTGGCGCCAACATGAGTCAGATTCCGGAAACCATGCGTAGCGAGTTTATTTCCGGTAACGACGTATACGCTACTCTGATGTGTTATCGCACTGACACCGCTCTCGGCGCTAGCCCGCCAAAGAACTGGGTTGATTTCTGGAATACTGGAAGCCATCCCGGCAGCCGTTCCATGCACAAGCACGCGTATGACACCCTCGAGTTCGCATTGATGGCGGACGGCGTTAAACCTGAAGACATCTACCCTATTGATGCTGACCGTGCTTTTAAAAAGCTCGATGAAATCAAGGATTCAGTAGACGTCTGGTGGACCGGTGGTGCGCAAACATCACAGTTGCTGAAGACCGGCGAAGTCGACCTGCTCTATACCTGGAACGGTCGCGCCCAGGTCGCAATCGACGATGGTGCGCCGGTAGAAATGGTTTGGGACGGGGCCGTATGGGCCTTTGAAGGTTGGTCAATTCTCAATGGTGGACCCAATGTCGATCTGTGCCGCGAGTTTATCGAATACGCGGCCGCTGGTGATCGACAGGCCAAGTTCACCCCACACGTTGCCTATGGCCCAACTAATCCCTCGGCTTATTCCGATATTGACGAGAATCGCGCCAAAGTACTGCCGACAAACCCTAAGTATCTGCCTAACATGTTGCCGGCAAATACCGAGTTTTGGGGCGAGCATAAAGATGCACTTACTGAGCGTTTCAACACCTGGCTGTTGAGTTAATTAGATATTCGTTTAATATGTAGAAATAACGAACTTCTTCCTTTAGTAAAAAACATAAAAACATAAACATGTAGTAATAAACGTGCACCTTTCGGGTGCACGTTCTTTTTGGGCCTATGAGTACTGAAAGCAAGCTAAAAACCCGGGACGTAAGAAAAACCTACGGCAGTGTTATTGCCCTCGAAGGCACATCAATTGAAATGGCAGAGGGCGAATTTCTGACGTTGCTTGGTCCGTCTGGATCTGGCAAAACCACTCTGCTAATGGCAATTGCTGGCCTTAACAATCCCGACAGTGGCGAAATTTGGATCGATGGAAATCTAGTCACCTATACCCCGCCCCATCAACGGGGGCTGGGCATGGTTTTTCAAAATTATGCGCTGTTTCCCCACCTGAGCGTATATGAAAATATTGCCTTTCCATTACGTATGCGTAAAGAAAGAGAAACAACCATCCGACCGAAAGTAGAGCGGGTCCTGGAAACCATAGAACTTCCCGGGGTCGGCGATCGTTTGCCCGCCGAATTGTCTGGCGGACAACAGCAACGGATTGCCCTGGCGCGCTGTTTTGTCTACGAACCTTCTATTATTCTGATGGACGAGCCACTGGGGGCCCTCGATAAAAAGTTGCGAGATTCGTTGCAGCGTGAGATCAAGCATCTGCATGAGGACCTCGGTATTACCGTTCTTTACGTTACCCATGACCAGGAAGAGGCCATGGTAATGTCGGATCGAATTTGTCTGATGAACGGCGGCAAAATTCAGCAAATCGGTTCCCCCAATGATCTGTACTTTCGCCCCGAAAGTATTTTTGCCGCAGACTTTTTAGGGGAGTCGAATCTTCTTTCGGCGACCGTGGAACAAAGCGCCGATGGACAGATTGCGCTAAGCTGCCCTGATGGCAGAACTATTAGCGGTATTCCTGGTGGCACCCTGGAGAAAAATCAATCGGCGCGTTACATGATTAGACCGGAAAATGTCACGCTGGCGCTGGATTCCACCCCAGCGTCATCAACTGGCAATTTAAATAATGCGCCGGGCACACTGAAAGAAGTAATTATGATTGGACATATTACCAAGTATTTTATGGAGCTGTCTGATGGAACTGAAATGGTAGCAACGGCATTAACTGATAACGGGGCCACGCCGATGGAAGCGGGATCAAAAATCAATTTCAGCTGGTCGAGTCATGACACTCGAGTGTTTGCAGATATGGGCGATAATTTGAATTCCTGAAGCTAAATCCATGCAAGATTCATTAACCACCTCAGAACCCACAACTCGGTCAACCGGGTCAACGTGGTCGCGTCTGTTCAGGCGCCTGGGTGCTTGGCCAATCTACCCTGCCGTACTGTTCCTGTTGTTTTTCTTTATCTATCCCACCACGCTGTTGCTGGGACTTAGCTTTGCCGATGTCGACGATAATTTTACCCTGGAGCACTACAAGCGGTTATTCGATCAAGCCCTTTATGTAAAGGTATTGTTAATTACGATTAAAATTGCAGCCTGGACCACCGTGTTCGCCATTATGGCCGGTTATCCGGTCGCCTACCTGTTATCAACGGTTAAAGCATCAACCCGTAATACGTTGGTGATTTGGGTACTGGTCCCTTTCTGGACAAGTTTTCTAGTACGAACTTTTGCCTGGCTGGTGTTGCTGGGCCGTAAGGGGGCGCTCAATGATCTACTGATCACTCTGGGCATCGTCGAGTACCCGATCAAAATTATCTACAACTTTACCGGCGTCATGATCGGTATGGTGCATGCACTCATGCCACTTTGCATATTGACTATGCTGGCAGTGATGGAAAATATCAATAAAGATCTAACCAAAGCAGCGTCCACCCTCGGCGCCCGGGGCGGACAGGCATTCTGGCGTATTTACTTCCCATTGTCTTTACCCGGCGTTGCCGCCGGTGGGTTGCTTATCTTTATTACTTCCCTGGGGTTTTTTATTACTCCAGCGCTGCTTGGTGGTGCCAGGGATACGATGATCGTTCAGGTCATAATTTTTCAGGTTGACTCCATGCTGAACTGGGGTTTTGCCGGGGCAATCTCAATGTTCCTGCTGGTTACCGTGTTGATTTTCTTCTTTTTATATGATCGATTACTCGGTCTTTCGACCTTATCCGGAGAATCCTCGGTAAAATCAAACAACGCGTCATCTAATCATGTTGGTCGTTTCGGCGCCTGGCTGGGTAGCCTGCTTCTGGGCAGCTTAGGTTCGATTTGCGCTTATTTTGGCGCGGCTTACGATCAGCTAGTAAAACGTCGCCCAGACCAACCTCGGGCAGTGTTGTCCCGGGGGTTTCTCTGGTTCGGCGCACTTCTAATTATATTTTTTCTCGCTGCACCAGCTTTTTTTATAGTTCCGGTGTCATTTACCGAGGAAAGTTTTCTGTCCTGGCCACCCAAGGGTTTTTCCTGGAAATGGTATGAACAATTGTTATCCCCGACATCGTTGTATCCTGCCGCCGCGGTACGATCGTTATTCGTGGCAATGTGTTCCGCTTTACTGGCAATGATTATCGGAGTACCTGCTGCATTTATGTTAGTGCGTCGGCGATTCTTTGGTAAAGGAGCAGTTTTCGCATTTCTGGTGTCACCAATCATCACCCCCCATATTATTCTTTCGATCTCACTTTTTTATCTTTTTGCCAAGATGTCGTTGGTGGGTACCTACATTGGTCTTATTATTGGGCACACCGTCATCGCCATACCGTATGTAGTCGTCACGGTAATGGCGATCATCAAGAACTACGACGAGCGGCTCGATCAGGCTGCCTGGACCCTTGGCGCGACTAAATTAAATACGCTGCGATATATTACTTTTCCGATCATTCGGGCAGGTCTGATTGCGGCTTTTATGTTTGCCTTTATTATCTCCTTTGATGAGTTGACCATGGCGCTATTTTTAACTGGAGGTGAATTCTCTACCCTGCCAAAACAGATGTGGGTCGACGCGGTGATGAGCGTGAGTCCAGCGTTGGCGGCGGTGGCTACACTAATGTTGATTTTCATGACAATCATCATACTGATTTCAGAATTTACCCGCCGCCGTAGTTTGCGAATCGCCGGGAGATAATCCATGAGCGATTTACATCTAGATTTTTCGGGTCGCTTTGTACTGGTTACTGGAGCGGCCCAAGGGCTTGGTTTCGCAATCGGAGAAATGTTCTTTCACAGTGGTGCAACCGTTGTACTGGTTGACCTGAATCCCGGAGTGGAAAAAGCCGCGGCCAATCTCGATCCCACTGGAGTCCGGGCGATAGCAAAGATTGCCGATGTTACCAGTGGCAAATCGGTCACTGCGCTGCGAGATTCCGTGATAGGGGACATTGGACAGATTGACACCCTGATTAATAATGCAGGCAAATATCTTCCGCAGAAAATCTGTGATATTTCGAGCAGGGATTTTGATGATTTAATCGCCATTAACCTTAAAGGCACTTTTCTAGTTACCCAGGCATTTATGGAGACCCTGGCCGCGGGAAAACAGGGCCGAATCGTTAATATCGCCTCTAACGACGCCTATGTCGCGAAAGTCACCAACGCCCATTATGCGGCGGCCAAGGCTGGTGTGGTGAGCCTGACCAAAACCTTTGCCGCGGAACTCGCACCAAATGTTTTGGTGAATGGCGTAAGTCCCGGCCCAATCAAAACCGACACGGCGAAAACCCAGGGCTGGCTTCAGCAAGCCATTGCCAGAAATCCTCTGGGGCGAGCGGCAGAGCCCCAGGACATTGGCGCCGTGGTACTTTTTCTCGCTTCATTGTCGAATCGGTTTATGAGCGGTGAGACGGTAGTGGTTAACGGTGGTTACTCAATGATCTAGTGCGCAGAAGAGAAAAGCGATGAACCAACTTACAGATAAAATCGTAATTATCACCGGAGCCGGATCTGGAATGGGACAAACCCATGCCAAGGTTATGGCCCAGCGAGGTGCCAGAATTGTTGTCAATGACATTAATCAGGAAGGTATTGAGGAAACCCTGGAGATGGTCAAAATAGTTGGTGGAGAAGCTATTCCGATGGAGGGAGATATCGTTGATCCGGAATTCGTCGACAAAATGGTTAGCTCCTGTATCAATCACTTTGGCCGGGTAGACGTTTTGGTGAACAATGCCGGAATTGGCGAACATCGCGATCTTGAAGATATTTCCCTGGAGATACTCGAGCGAATGTTTGCGGTCCATGTTACCGGTTCTTTTCTATGCGCCCGGGCCGTCGTTCCGGACATGAAGTCTCGGCGCTATGGAAAAATTATAAATATTTCCTCAATATGGGGCATGACCGGACATCACACCGCGTCCCACTATTGCGCCGCCAAATCAGCCATGCTCGGTGCCACCAAATCATGGGCCAAGGAGTTTGCACCTGACAATATTCATGTCAATGCGGTGGCCCCGGGGGGAGTATTAACGCCCATGCCCATCAAGGTCCAGGGCATGGAGAAAATCAGGGAAAAAGAAAAGAAAGTTCCTCTGGGAAGATGGGCTACTCCGGAAGAAATTTCTTACACTGTGGCTTTTTTAGCGTCACCTGAATCGGATTTTATTACCGGTCAGGTGATCAGTCCAAATGGCGGCGAGACCATCGTTGGATATTAGTGTAGTGAGTTAACAACAGGAACTGACCATGAAGTTTGGAATATTTCACCTGATGCCTCGGCGAGACCCGGCTAAGCCGGATAAACAGGTATTCACTGATGTCCTTGAACAAACCCTGATGGTGGAGCAACTGGATTTCGATATTGCCTGGTTTGGCGAACACCACTTCTCGAATTATTGTCTTTGTCCTTCACCATTGGTAATGGCCGCATATTGCGCGCCCCAGACCGAAAAAATACGACTTGGTACTGCCTGTCTGGTAACTCCCTTATACAATCCAGTACGCATGATCGAAGAAATTGCCTTGGTGGATAATCTGTGTGACGGGCGTCTTGTGATCGGCCTGGGGAGCGGGTATCAGGACTATGAATTTGAACGCTTCGGGGTAGATTTGAGTGAATCGAAAGCGATATTCAGTGAGATTCTCGACATCTATGAATTGGCCTATAGCCAGGGCGAATACCAGTATAAGGGCAAATATTTCAATATACCGCTTGCGCCACTTTCGATTAATCCGGTGCAGCAACCCATTCCAGAAACCTGGATAACCGGACTTTCTGACTCACCAGAATTGATGCAGCGAATTGCTCGCAGTGGCTATATTCCATTTGCCACCGCCGGCCCGCGACCGGCCTCGACTCTATGCGGCGTCAAATCACGCTGGGCCGATGTATATACCCAGGTCGGAAAAAACCCCGATCAAATACCCTTTGCCATACAGCGTAACCTGCATATCACTAATTCGGCGGAAGACGCCCGCCGGGCGGCGGATAATGCCCGCTATACCGGCAGAGTCGCCGCAAGTATGCGACATAAAACCCAGCAACTCGAAGGGTCTATACTTGTTGAAACACCGATCGAGGGGGAGCTCTCACTGGATGAGATAGAAAAAAATACCTTGATTGGTACTCCCGAGCAGTGCACCGAGCAACTGATTGCAGAAATCGAGGAGATTCAACCAAGCCATATTAGTCTTTTTGTTCAATTTGGATCATTGCCCCAGGATGCAGTTATGCGGTCGCTGGCACTTTTTGGCGAAAAGGTATTACCGGCGGTAGAAAAACATTTTGGCGGGCTGGAAAGTATTGGGGTCAATCCAGGGATACAGACGCCCCAGGTGAATATCTGATAATTCGATATTGGTGATAAAAATAATTTCTACACCGACCCTGATCTTTCGTTCTTGGTGATAAAAATAATTTCTACACCAACCCTGATCTTTTTTTGTGATTCGTGAAGATTAGTGGATTTATGGCGCGGCAGTATGCCAATCCGGCTGGATTGTTTGGTCGGGTATTTACCGCTGGGTTATTAAATCGAGCGAACAGGGAATCGAACAGGGCGGTATACTCGTCCCTTGATGTAACCCGTGGTGATCGCGTGCTCGAAGTTGGTTTTGGTGGTGCTGAGCTGTTGTTTGAAATTGCCCGACGTTCTGGATGCAGCGCGGCATATGGTGTAGAAAGTTCGGAGGCTATGCTGGTTCGGGCGCGGTCTCGTATCCGACAGGATAAAAGCCTGAATAACACACTCCTGAGTAAAGGTGAAATAGAAGCACTACCTTTTGCAGATAACAGTTTTGATCGTGTTTGCTCCGTTAACACTATATATTTCTGGCGGGAATTGACCGGTAGTATCCGGGAACTCGCCAGGGTAACTGGAGTAAATGGCAGGGTAGTATTGGGTTTTAGCTCTGGCGAAATATTACTGCAATCAGGATATGCTGAGAAAGGATTTCAATTCTATCAGCCGAACGATATCCTTCAATCAATGGCGAAAGCGGGTCTCAGCGTATTGTGCAACGAAAAAATAAACCGGAAAAACAAAGATCCGTTTATTGTTCAGGCCTATTGCAAAGATGAAGAGTAGTTTTCTGGTAAAGACCAGCAAATATATTAAGTTACGCAACGGGTTGGAGGTCCATTATCAGGAGTCGGGGGGTGGAAAGACACCGATATTATTTGTTCCGGGCTGGACCATGACGACAGACATATTTCACCGTCAGTTGGAATTTTTCGAGGGTTCGACGGAATTCCGATTCATTACGCTGGACCCTCGTTCTCATGGAAAAACCGCAAAGACCCAGGAGGGCAATCACTACGAACAGCATGGTAGAGACCTCAACGAATTTATCCAAGCTTTGGAACTTGATAATCTAATTTTATGCGGATGGTCTTTCGGTACCTTGGCGACGCTGTCTTATGTCAATCAGTTTAACTCAAGTAAGCTCGGTGGCTTCATCATGTTGGACGGACCACCCCGCGCAACCGGAGAAGATAACAGGAAAGACTGGGTGACCTACTCCTATGCAGACCAAGATGGCTCCCAGGAATTTTTCACCATGGGCAAGCTGCGTGATCCCGCTAATACAAATACCGAGTTTGCCCGCTGGATGCTGCAGAATAAAAAGCCCGAGGCGGTAGAATGGATAGTCCGGATGACCGAGCAAACTCCGAATTCGGTGGCTACAGGGTTAAATGCGACCGCGGTCTTTTTGGACTATAGGGAAGACCTGATCAACCTTGGCAAAGAAATACCGACTTGGTGTGTGGTTCGCGCTGTTCAATATGAGATTGTGGCCAACTGGTGTTCAAAGCACTTGCCCTTGGCAACCCTCTCTGGATTTGGCGAACACATGATGTTCTGGGAACAATCCCAGCGATTTAACGCCGAATTAAAATCGTTTTTAGATATTTGCATAGCAATTCAAGCGTGCCATTAGTCGATCACTGATCTAACCTTCCACATTTTGTTGTGGTTCGGAAATACCCTGGTTCTACGCCTGACTCGAATTAATTTCCCGGATCAATTGCGCAATTCTCAACAGACTTAGATAACAATTCTTTACGTATTCTTTGGGTACCGGTTAAGGGAAACTCATCGATAATTTCCAGATAGGTTGGCACTTGAAATTTTGCCAACCTCTGTTTACACCACTCGAATACTTCTGCTGCAATACCTGTCGACTCAATATTCTCTGCCAGTTTGACAAATAACTTGATTGCTTCATCTCCGAGGTCATCAGGAATACCGATGGCAGCAGCTTGCTCGACAAACCCCAGGCGTTCTACCACCCGTTCAATTTCCCATGCGGAAATATTTTCGCCACGGCGGCGAATACTTTCCTTCAGTCTTCCTGCGTAGTGGAGATAACCGGACTCATCCAGAAACCCCATGTCGCCAGTAAACAGCCAGCCAGCCTGGATTGTTTTCCTAGTTGCTTCGTCATTACGAAAATAACCGGGGGTTATTAATCCGCGTTCCCGTTCGCGCACGATAATTTCACCAGGTTCACCAACTGCCACTGGTTGCTGCCGTTGATCGATTATCCTTACGTCGAAATAGGGCGCGGGTTTTCCGACCGATCCTTTATGCCCGTCGTCATTTATGCTGGTCAGGCTTGATGCTTCTGTCATGCCGTAGTTTTCTCTGACCTCAATACCAAATCTCAATTCAAATTCTTTGGCGACAGTGGACGGCGCACCTCCACCCCAAGCTACTCGGCAATGATGTAGCTTGTCCTGAGGGCTGGGCGGCTGGCGCAGCAGTATCTGCAGGATACCGCCAAGAAAATGTACGTGGGTCGCACCAGCACTTCGTACCTGTTGCCAGAATCGTGACGCGCTGAAAGGTCCCACAAAATGGAGCTCCACGCCAACCACCAGAGCCATCGGCAACAGTTGGGCCGCACCAATATGATACAAAGGCTCCCATACCGGAAATACATCACCACGCCGTGCGTCAGACGATAGCCCGCTGGCATAAGCGGAGGCTCGCAGCATTTTATCCGTCACCAATACCCCTTTTGGTGGTCCAGTAGTGCCGGAGGTATACATGATAAACAAGACATCGTCAGTACAGACACTGATTTCTTCGAGTGAGATGCCCGACAAATTCGAACTGGTTTGCCCGCTATTGTTCCAGCTAATTCCCGACTCGGGATGACGCGTGATAATTGGGGTATTTTGATGCGCTGCATCGAGATTGTCGAGGCACTTCCAGTATGCCCGTTCAACTATGATCATCGCTGGATCACAATGGGAGATCAGATAGTACAGACTATCGTGACGCAAGCGGGTGTTTACCGGAACGTGGACTGCGCCAACCTTAATAAGGGAAAAGAACAGCACAACATAATCAAGACTATTATCGAGCATCACCGCAACCCGATCACCTGGCCCAATCCCCGAGACCACCAGGGCCTCGACACTTTGCTCGACACGCTGGTAGAGATCCCCAATGGTTAGGTCTTGCTGATCAAAGCGGGCAAATAAAACATCAGCAGCATTTTCTACCCGCTCTTCAAGCAAGGAAATCACAGTCTGGTGGTCACTGATCAACGCCATCAGTATTCGTTGTCTGTTATTCCTGTATTCACGAATTGGGCGGGGTTAATTCCAAACTGATAGCGCTGGTAATATTCTCTCGAATAGCCGTGTTTTGAAACAAATTGATAAGATCAATATATTTCGATTCAGGGACCACGAGTTCCTGACCCAGGATTGACTTGACCATTCTAATCTCCGCTGAATTTCTCCAGATGATATTAAATATATAATTCCACCTAATAACAATAGCCCCCACGGAAGTGAATTCTTTATGATCAGCCGAGCCCATGGATGGACCCATTCACTATTCAGACTAACAGGCTAGAATTGGCGGTTTAAATTCGCACGTCATTCAATGAGCAATTTGTCCGATCTCCCCGAAAATCTTCCCCCGCCTGACGACAATGGTGAATGCGACCATCTGGTGGGGATGTCTCTGCCGGTCCTTCACCTGCCTGCTACCAATGGAGACTCTGTCTCACTGGCTGCCTTGAAGGGTATTACCGTTTTATATGTCTACCCAATGACGGGCCGACCCGACGTGCCATTACCAGTGGGGTGGGATCAAATTCCCGGGGCCAGGGGTTGCACGCCCCAGTCCTGCGCGTTCAGGGATCATCACGACGAAATACGAAAACTGAACGGAGAGGTATTTGGATTGAGTACACAACCAACCTCATATCAACTTGAAGCGGCAGAACGGTTACACCTGCCCTTCCCTCTGTTAAGTGATAAAAATCTGAATTTTACTCATGCACTAGATTTACCCACGATGCAGGTCGATGGCATGACGCTAATAAAACGCTTGACCCTTGTTTGCAATAACCAGGAGATTACAAAGGTTTTCTATCCCGTTTTTCCACCCGATCAAAACGCCAGTGACGTCATTTCCTATCTTGAGAGAGTTGTCCAGAATTATTCTTGATCACGAGATTTAGCCTCCCTCGCCGTTGGCGTATTAGGGGACAGGATCTATTCCCAGCACAGGTCTTTTTTGTCGCTGCGTTATCAGAACGTATACTCGGGTTGGGATCTATCTCGGCGGAGTATTTTCCGCAATTTTTCGGGGTGTGGATTCAGGGCTGAGCGCGGTAATCATCGGTCTTCAGCCGCTGGTAATGATATTGTTGTCATCAATTTGGTTACGCGAGCAGGTTGGTTGGATAAGAACATCTGGCCTGGCAGTGGGATTTGGCGGCATCGTATTGGTGATCGGAGCCCAGGGTATTGGTATTGATGGTGTTGATCGAGTTGGTCTCGGATTTTGTTTCGCCAGTCTGTTGGGAATTTCAATCGGGGCGGTCATGCTGCTAATGTGGCTGATTCGTAATGGAGAAGCCGCCAAGGTCGCCAGTTTGTTTTATCTAGTGTAGTGTATTAAACATATTATATGTATCAGCGAGACGAGATGCGGTCAGATACGCGACGCGTTTCGCCATGAATGGCCAAAATTTAATATTCCTGGCCCTTCATAAGAAATGCAACAAAGTGCGCGGCAGCCGGTAGATGGCCGCATATCGGCTCGCCCGAAGGGAACCCCCCAAATGCCCCAATCCAGCGTTCCAGCCTTTGCCAAGGGAACGACCATTGGCTACAGGCTGCGCCTTGTCTTGGAACATTTGGGGGTTCTGATATATACAATATGTTCAATACACTGCACTAGTACCTCCATTTACCGCGATCGAAGCGTGGATTTTCTTTAACGAACAGGTACCACTACTCGGCATTCTGGGTATCGGACTCTGTGTTATCGGGGTCGCCATGGTAATCAATGGTCCAATTCCTGGAGAGTCCCAGGTCACAAAGTAAAAATCGCGCTTTTACCAGGAAGCCGTAGCAGGTACTATAAGTTTGAACCGGTTTGAAGAAAATTGAAATGAACGATCAACCCCAAGGACCTAGTGATTTCATCACCGAAGCCTATTCGTTAAAAGACAAGGAAGGCATGATCGGCTTCTACGATAAATGGGCACAGGAGTATGATGAACAAATGCTAGGTAAGGGTTACGAGTCACCACAGAGAATTGCCCAGATCCTCGATGATTATTTGCTCGAATACGATATCGCAGTATTGGATATTGGCTGCGGCACCGGACTCACCGGCAAACATATAAAATCAACGGGTATATCCAGGCTCGACGGCATGGATATTTCTGCAGAAATGGTTGAGGTTGCGCGATCGCGCCATATATATCGGGACTTGTTCGTTGCTGATGTTAATCTACCCCTTGAGATTCCTGACAATAGTTACGACGCGGCAATCTCGTCAGGCACATTTACCCATGGTCATGTCGGATCAGAGCCACTTCTGGAAATTTTTCGGATCATAAAACCCGGAGGGTTGCTGGCTTGCACCATTCACTTCGAACTTTGGCACGACCGTGGATTTGACGCGACCTTCGCCAAGATGATAGGCAACCACGAAATTCAATGTTTAGCACTGCGCGAAGGCCCATTCTATGAAAACGCCGCCAACGAGGGTTGGTTTTGCATATATCAAAAGAGACCTGGACAGAAATAGTCAAACCCGGATCTCCCCCAGGACGCCCAACCCGACCTGGAATTAGCCCAAAGTTAGTCTCTATGAATAAAATCTTGATCATTGACGACGACGAACGGCTGGCATCGCCGTTAGCAGATTATTTCGCCCGTTTTAATTTATCCCTCACCAGCGCAACTCATCCCAATGAAGGGTTTAAGCGTTTGCAGCAGGATGATTTTGAGCTGGTGATACTCGACGTCATGTTGCCCGACATTGATGGCTTCGAATTGTGCCGCAAGATTAGAAAACATAGCGACATTCCAATCATGATGTTATCAGCTCGGGGAGAAGTAACCGACCGGGTAGTGGGCCTTGAGTTGGGAGCAGATGATTACGTGGCCAAGCCGTTTGAACCGAGGGAGCTGGTCGCACGAATTCAAAACATACTCAAACGCAACGATCACACCGGCCATGGAAAAAACCTGATTCAATTCGACCAACTGGAAATAGACAAAGCCCGATTGATAGTCAAAGTTAACCAGGAGGAAATAAATCTAACAACCAGCGAATACCAGTTGTTGCTGATGCTGGCATCCGCCCCCGGTAGAAGTTTTAGCCGCGATGACATACTGAATTTTCTCAAGGGTACCGAAGTTGAAATTATATCTAGGGCGGTTGATATATTAATCAGCCGACTACGTCAGAAATTAAAACCTACGGACTATATCAAAACCATCTGGGGTGCCGGTTATCAGTTTATCGCGCCAGAACCAGACCAGAATCCGGTGACGGATAAATCTTCAGATTTAATCTCCCAATCGAATTCAGATAAAGGCTGATATCAACGTGCTCAGTCGACTCAACCATTCTTTATCGGCAAAACTTCTACTACTGTTTATCTGCGCGGGAGCAGTGATGTTATTGCTGGTAGGTTCGATTGTTGGAAAGGGCTTTTCCGGACATTTCCGTACCAGCGTAAAACCTATTATGGGACATTACGTGGAGTTGCTGGAAAGAGAAATCGAACTGCCCCCGGATTTAGCCCAAGCCAGAGCGATAACCAAAGATATTCCGGTATCTATTCATGTATTTGGCCCTGAGGGTTCCTGGACTACTGCAGACAAGCTACCAGATAGAGATAATCTTGTTGCTATCACACCATCCTCCAGCGCCAGCTCCACTGGATTTCGCCAATACCAACTACATAACCTGGGGAACGAATTAATATTGTCTACCCACAGGGACGGCTACGATATTTTTTTCCAAATTCACCAGACTGGGGAATCACGTCACGGCGGCACCTACGGGCTGACTATATTGCTGACTATATTCGGCATTCTTTTGCTGATCTATTACGCTACCAAAGCATTGTTTAAACCCATCGAAGAAATTCAGAATGGAATCAGTCTGATCGGTAGCGGAAAGTTGAATCATCGCATTGCCAAGCGGCGCAATGATCAACTGGGAGATCTGGCCGATAACGTCAACGCCATGGCAGATGACATCAGCGAAATGCTGGAAGCCAAGCGTCAGCTGTTACTTGGAATCAGTCATGAGTTGCGATCTCCGTTAACCCGAAGCAGAGTGCATTTGGCACTGATGGAGGAGTCGGGTTCTAAACAGGAGGTTGAAAAAGATATTATCATGATGGAACAAATGATCACCGAACTGCTCGAGAGTGAGAGGCTTAATAGTCGCCACGTTAGTCTCAATCTGGAAACGGTTGATCTCGAATTGGTTATCCGAGAATTGGTTCAGGACGAATTTGGCAGACGGATACAAATTATGGAACTCGACCCCGTACAGGCTGAGTTGGATCAGGCTCGAATTAAATTGTTATTAAGAAATCTGCTACAAAATGCAATCAAGCACAATATTAACAATGAACGAAGGCCAACAGTTTCCCTGGTGATCGAGTCCGAGCAATTTTGTGTTTATGTAACAGATAATGGAGAGGGAATAGACCCCGCCCATATTCCCCATTTAACCGAACCCTTTTACCGCGCTGATCCTTCTCGCCAACGCAAAACAGGGGGGTATGGACTGGGCCTGCATCTATGTCGCGTAATCGTCGAAGCCCATGGCGGAACCCTGACGATTACCAGCGAACCGGGTCTGGGAACAACCTTTCGATGTGGCTTTCCCGTTGGTTCGATTACCCGCTAAAAAATATTTAAATCTACTGAAGGACCACGTAAAATCCCGCGGCTTACAGCTTGTCTTGCTGGAAAATTCCCCTACGGAACCTTTGATTAAAACTGGGCGAACCAGATTGAGATTCAAAATGATTAAGATCAAGGCGGGAAGCGCAGGTAATAGCACGGCTATTGCCCAGTTTTCCAACGTAGATATTGATTATTTTGGACTCAAGATGGTCGTTCATGTTTTGATCAGAGGTTCCCTAACCCAAACCACAATATTATTTCAATGAACGTAAACTGGAATTACCCCACAGCTATGCGAACCGGTGAAGGCCGGATAGATGAAATCGCCGGTGTTTGCGCGGAATTCGGCATCAAATCCCCATTATTGGTGACCGACCCGGGTCTGGCTCAATTACCGATGGTTACCGACATCGTTGAAATATGCAGCAACGCCGGACTCGGTATCAAAGTATTCAGTGATATCAAACCGAACCCTACGGGAACCAACGTTGAGCAAGGAATAGCGTGTTATCTCGACGGAAAACACGATGGAGTCATTGCCCTGGGTGGAGGAAGCGGCCTCGACGCCGGAAAAGCGGTGGCGGTCGCCGCGAACCAACGGTGCAGCATGTGGGATCTTGAAGATATCGGCGACAATTGGTTGAACGCTGACCCGGATAAGATTCCTCCGATAATTGCGGTTCCAACCACCGCAGGCACAGGATCAGAAGTCGGCAGAGCCTCGGTAATTGTAAATGAGGCTGAACAAAAAAAAGCAATAATCTTTCACCCTAAGATGTTGCCAAGCTGCGTTATTTTGGATCCTGAGCTGACTATTGGTTTGCCATCAGCTCTAACCGCAGCCACCGGAATGGACGCTCTCTCCCATAACCTAGAGGCATTTTGTTCGCCAGTTTATCATCCTCTGGCGGAAGGCATTGCAATTGAAGGAATAAGGTTGGTTAAAAACTTTTTGCCTGGCGCAGTAGCCAATGGCAACGATATTGAATCGCGGCGCCAAATGCTGGTGGCATCTTCCATGGGCGCCACCGCATTTCAGCGGGGACTCGGCGGCATGCATGCGCTGGCCCATCCTCTTGGCGCAATTTATGACGCTCATCATGGGACCCTGAACGCCATATTGATGCCCTATGTACTGGTTGCAAATCAATCAGTTATCGCCGAGTCAATTGCCCGACTAGCGCGCTACCTTGAACTGCCAGCGGATTTCGATGGTTTTCTCCATTGGGTGTTGGAGCTACGCAAGTCAATCAATATTCCTAACGATTTGGCAGCCATTGGTATCGATGAAGCGCGTTTGGACGATCTTGGTCATATGGCTGTGGCAGATCCGTCAGCGGGCACCAATCCAATTCCCCACGATGCTGCCCGCTACACCCAGATCGTAACTGCAGCGCTACGCGGGAATTTGTAATCTCACAAGACCGATCAAACCTTGTGTGTCCGACTACTAGCTAAGCCAGAAATCGCTTCAGGTTAAATCGTTTCAGAACACCCGCGGCGATTAACTTATCCTGGGTTGCCTTGTCCATCATCACCCGATCCTGATAAATCTGCCGGGCTCCATCGAAGTCATCCTGGATAAACGCGTCCCGGGCGTCCAGGTCCAGATGGGCACCATTTTTGCGCATATCCTTGTTAATCCTGACATCGCTAAAATTTCCCCGGTGACGATATTTCTGCTCAAAGTAGCGATATCCACAAACTGAAAAATGCAACACACAGGGATTAAAGAAGATAACTTTGTTAAGTTCGCGGTTTTCATGAGCCCATCGGTGCGCCCCTAAAGGATAGATGCCCGGAGACACCCGGGTCAGGCTTTTACCGTTATTGTAGAAGTTGAAATAACGCCTTCCCGCTGGCCAGGACTCGGAACGGTCGATTTTTTGCGCCCGCAGCATGGCCACTGGTTTCTTAAACAAGTTTACTTCGGTGAAATAATTGTCGACATCGAATCCATCGGGTACCGCCTCAAAGTTGTGATAAACAGCGATATCTTTATCTGAGTTTTCCAGGGCCTCGGCATGCCCCAGAATGTCTCCACTTTTTATATAGAGTAGTTCATCAATATCGATGTGGAGCAACCAGTCAATACCAGCTTGAAGAGCGACGTTGAATCCATACTCTATATTTAGTAATTGACGAGCGCCGACGGTCTGATCGACGTGATCCTTACATTGGTCATAGTGACGCTGTCGCTGCCAGGCCTTCCTTACAGCATGATCTACTGGAACAGGGATGACCCCAGGTAATGTTTTTGCCCGTTCGATATCAGGGTCTGCGGGATCATCAAACAAAATGACAAAGTCGCTGAAACCGATAGCCTGGTGATAGCGGACGAATGTCTCCAATACCATTCCAGGGTTGCGCATCATGCTGACGATTCCAACTCTCATTTTACTAGCAGGAAACGTCCAAGGCGCAGCGGGTAATCTGTCGGGTCAGATCAGACCTCCAGTACGACCTCATAACCAGAAAACTTTCGCATATTGATAACTCCGCAATCCAGCATCAGGTATTGCCCCTTGATCCCTTGCAGCACTCCCTCCACTCTCGGGGTTTTATCGAAGTTCAGGCTGGAAATTTTTTCTGGATACCGCTCCACGGGATAATGGATCTCGACTACGGGCTGGTCCAGAATCTCCCATTGTAGATCACCGTCGGCCGCCTCTAGGCTATTTAAATCTTCTTGGGCCTGATCAATTATCAGATCAGCCTTTTCCCGCAAATTGTCCAATCGTTCTCCTCCCTTGAGCATTTTACGCCAGTCGGTGCGGTCACTGACATATTTTTTTATCGAGGCCTCGAGTAATCCCGAGTGATAGCGGTTTTTTACCCGAAACATCGCCACCGCCTGGAGTGCACCCTGGTCAATCCAACGGGTTGGCAGCTGGTTACCCCGGGTAATACCAACTTTCAACCCCGATGAATTTGCGATGTAAACGTAGTGATCCTGCATACAATGCCCATCTGCCCAGGCATTGTCGCGACAAGTGCCCAAATGATAGTGGCAGGTTTCCGGTCGCATAATACACATATCGCATTCGGCCAGAGACTTGAAGCAGGGAAAACAATATCCCTGGCTAAAACTTTTTTTAGTATCTCGTCCGCAGTTTACACAAGTTATCTTCCCGGTAAATCCAAGGGAAACAGGATTGCCAATCAACCGATTAAGCGGTTCAGTCTGATCTCCCAACGGCAGCGAATAATTCACCGGCTCGGCCAGCGTAACCTGCATTTTACGTAGCTGACCCTGAGCTAATGGAGTATTCATATCAATCCTCAGAACAGCTACCTTCCGCCAAACAGGGAACCGAGAACGCCACGAATAACCCGCCGTCCTAATTGGGTGCCTACGCTTCTGGCAATACTTTTCATCATGGCTTCACTGGTACTTTGACGCCGACTGCCACCAGATTTTTTGCGCTCCTCCCGCTCTTTTTCCTTGGCCAGTCGAACTCGTTCTTTTTCCTCTTCTTTCGCTACCCTGATCCGCTCCCTTTCGGCTTCCTTGGCCAATCTTAGCCTTTCCTTTTCAGCCGCCTTGGCCTCTTTCTCTGCTAGCTTGCGCGCTTGTTCGGCAGCTTTTTCAGCGGCAATACGTGCTTCTTCTTCCTCGGCCTTTTTCATCTGAGCTTCGGCCCTACCACGCAGTTTTTCCATGGCAGACTCACGATTCTCGGTCTCGTCGTAACGCTTACCAATTGGCGACCGTTTGATCTGCTCGGCACGCTCTTCAGGCGTCGCCGGCCCAATACGGGACTGAGGCGGTCGGATTAATATTTGTTCTACCGGAGTGGGAATTCCTTTTTCATCGAGCACCGAAACCAGAGCCTCCCCCACCCCAAGCTCAGTAATAACCTTCTCGGTATCGATATCCGGATTGGCCCGAAAATTCTCCGCAACCACTCTTACCGCTTTTTGTTCCTTGGGGGTGAATGCACGCAATGCATGCTGGATCTTCATGCCAAGCTGACCCAATACGTCTTCCGGAATGTCCAATGGACTCTGGCTGACAAAATACACCCCTATTCCCTTGGAACGAATCAATCGCACGACCTGTTCAATTTTATCGACCAGGGATTTTGGCGCATCATCAAACAGTAGGTGGGCTTCGTCAAAGAACATAACAAACTTGGGCTTATCGGGGTCACCAATTTCCGGCATGTTTTCAAATAGTTCAGCCATAAGCCAAAGCAGGAATGTGGCGTACAACCTTGGTCCCCGGGAAATAATGGTGGTGACATCGAGCACATTGACCACCCCTCTTCCGGAGAAATCCTGATGCATCAGATCATCCAGTTGTAATACCGGTTCACCAAGAAAAACTTCCGCGTCCTGTTCTTCCAGAATTAACAAATTACGTTGGATCGCGCCGATGCTGGCAGCGGTAAAGTTTCCGTAGTCACCGCGCAGATCAGATGCATTGTCCGCCATCCAGCCGAGTAACGCCTGCAAATCTTCAAGGTCCAACAATAACATCCCATTGTCATCTGCTATCTTGAACGCGGCATACATCACCCCGGTCTGGGTTTCATTTAAATCCATCAGATTGGCAAATAGCAACGGCCCCAGTTCGCTGACGGTGGCCCTGACGGGATGACCCAATTTGCCGTACAAATCCCAAAACACCACTGGATTGGCCTCCATTTTGTAATTCTCAATCCCAATCGCCTGGATACGCTCGTCTATCTTAGGATGAGAAGTGGCCGCGCAGGCCAATCCGGAAACATCGCCTTTCACATCGGCCATTAGAACCGGGACCCCGGCGCGGGAAAACTCCTCGGCCAGGATCTGCATCGTGACCGTTTTTCCGGTACCGGTTGCTCCCGCAATCATGCCATGGCGATTTGCCATGCGTGTGGTCATCGAAACTTGTTTTTGATCACGGCCGCCGATCAGAAGCGTAGTTGAATTCGTCATTATTACTCGGGTTCTGTAGTTATTTGTTGCTGTTCATCACGGATCCGCTGGAAACCGTTCCGATAACCAATGATAACCCGTTACAGTCACGCAAAAAAGGCAGATGCCGGTGATACAATTCGCCATCATTGGATTTTGTTTCTAGAGGAACCGGATGAAAGACGTTAAAAAACTCGCATCGCATTACCAGTCCCTGATCGAATTGGCCGGAGAAGATATGAAGCGTGACGGATTGGTCAATACCCCAATCCGCGCTGCCAAGGCATTCCAATACCTGACCCATGGCTACCAGCAGAGTCTTGAAGATGTGGTAAACGGGGCGATATTTGAATCTGACAACGATCAGATGGTGATGGTAAAAGACATAGAGATTTATTCTATGTGTGAGCATCACCTGCTGCCATTTATTGGAAAGTGTCACATCGCCTATCTTCCCGAAGGAAAGGTGATTGGGCTGTCCAAGATGGCCCGAATAACTGATATGTACGCGCGACGCCTGCAGATTCAGGAGAATATGACAGAACAGATTGCCCGTGCAGTTGAAAAAATGACCGGTGCCAGGGGCGTTGGCGTGATTGTTGAAGCCAAGCATCTTTGCATGATGATGCGTGGCGTAGAAAAGCAGAACTCGGTAATGAAAACCTCAATGATGCTCGGCTCCTTCCGTACCGACCATCGTACCCGCACCGAGTTTCTTACCCTTGTACAAAGCCAGTAGTGCTGTGACCATAGGGTCTGCCAATGAATGCGCTACTGGTAGACGGATTTAATCTGATTCGGCGCATCTACGCCGCGGTCCCTGCACCAGCTTCAGGGACCGCGGCGGAACACATTCAAGGCGTTATTTCTTCTTCAAGCTCGTCTTTACTCCGTGCGCTCAGGGTTCATCAACCCAGCCACTGCATTGTAGTTTTCGAACAATCCGGCCGTACCTGGCGTCACCGCCTGTTCCCGGACTACAAAAAAAATCGATCACCCATGCCGGAACCGCTGGCCCAGGCGATGCCGACAATGATTCAGGCATTCGAAAAAATAGGGATTTCAAGTTTCGATAAAACCGGATACGAAGCTGACGACGTTATTGCCACCATCGCCACCAAAATAGCCTATAGCGAAGGCCGCGCGGTCATTCTTTCAACAGACCGAAATCATTGCCAGCTATTGTCACCACAAATCACTGTTTATGATCATTTCGGCCAGCGTCCATTGGACCGTGAAATGATCTTCAAGCGATTTGGCATCGAGCCCAACCAACTACCGCTTTTACTCGCCCTGGCCGGCGATAGCGGACTGTCAATCCCAGGCATTCCTTCTATCGGTATACGTACCGCGGCAAGGTTGGTCAATGAATATCAAACGATCGACCGGTTGCTGGAAGCCGCTGAACATATGCCGGGTAAAATCGGGTCCAAACTATTTAATGGACGCGACGTCGCACGAATGGGGATCGAATTGTTTAGTTTGAAAACTGATATTGATCTGGGAATCAATCTGAAGCAGTTTCGTTATCTGTCTGAGTAGAATAATTAACCCTATAAGGTTGATAATAGCAGTCTGAAAACTATGCTATCGTTATGGTAAATCTGACACATAACAAAGAGGACCCCGACCATGCAAACCTGGGAACAGATAGCGCTGGGCGCCATCATACTAATCATTATTGTCTGGCGGTTCCCCACCATCTCCCGGGGCATGAAAAGTGATTCTGACGAGCCCAGGGACTGGCAAGGACTATTGATTCCCGTGGGGCTGGTTATACTGTTTGTTATTTTTCTGATTCTCCTGGTTTGACCAACCTGGTTGGTTAAACCCGTTACAATTCGCGGTTTTATCAATCCGGCTGACGCTTAAAGATAGAATTTGGTATGGGACAATTTACGATGGGCCCCGCTCGGGCGGTTACAACCGATCTCGCCAGGTTGTCTGGCGCCGATACTTTCGTTGAGACCGGGACATTTAAGGGCAAAACCACGCGTTGGGCCGCGCAGCATTTCCACCAGGTTCATACAGTTGAGCGGGCCAAGGTATTTTTTGACCGATATAGTCCAGAGTTATCCCAATCAGGCAATATTCAAACTCATTTGGGTGACTCTAGAGCAGTTCTGCCGAATATAATTACTCTGATTGGTGATAGCGCTGCTATTTTTTGGCTGGATGGCCATTGGTGCGGAGGACAAACCGCGGGGGAAACCGATGAATGTCCGTTGATCCAGGAACTGGAACTACTCCGCGATCGACCGCAAGACATTATTATGATCGATGACGCGAGGTTGTTTTTAAGCGCACCACCGACACCCCACGATCCGGATGACTGGCCTACCCTGTTCGATATTGCGTCGGTATTTCGGCATCGACTCGATCAGGTTTTTATCCAGATCTTTCACGACATCATTATGATCGTTCCGAATAATCCGGAACTGGTAGACAGCCTGCGATCCCATGCCCGGTTACACGCTGAGCAGTTACTAAAAACCTAGCCAATAGGAATACTGGTGTCAGGACGGGAAATAACCGCTTATGGCTGAAGCAGTTATCGTGGCTCGACCCAGGGGAGGGCTATGCAATAATATAAAATGTCATCTTTCGGCCCAACGGCTGGCGCGATCAAATGGATCAACGGTTATGACAGATTGCGAGGATCTTGCTAAAATTTTTTCGAATCTTGATTCTATCGAACCTGAATTTATCGCTAGCAGTATGACCAACTACTGCGACTGGCGATTCCTGATTTTACCGGAAGATGAATTGCCGGTTGGCTTTTCCCGATCCAAAGAGTCCAGAGGATTCAAAGGGGCCGACCGCCAACATCGAAATATCGACTTCGAATACCATCATATTCCGATTCAGTTAAGACAGATCTACCTTGGGTTTTTGAAAGATCTCGTTATTACCCCGAAAATCAGTGATTTTGTCGAGCAGTTCTCGAGTCAACACTTTGATGCCCAGACAATTTCAATCCATATGCGTAGCTGGATGACCGACAGTTGGGACCAGGCTCCAAAGCGCCATGCCCACTATTTTAAACTTGATCGATATAAAGATTTGTTGGAAAAAAATAGAGACAAATCAGTATTTCTGTCATCCGACAATTATGAATTCGCTTGTGAGCTGGTTAATTTTTACCCAGACAGGATTATCACCTGCCAACTTGATTCCGAATTCGATACCACCGAACAGGCTTTTGTTAATGTGCTCCTGCTGGCAAAAAATAATCATATAATTGGCTCGAACATCAGTACTTTCACCGAAATGGCCTGGTGGTATGGTGGTTGTCAGGCCAGTGTTGAATTCGTTTAAGGAGTTGCCATGTCCAGCTATGCTCAGCCAGCTCAATTTAAAATCCATCCAAACCGTAACGTTGAGGTGCTTTAGGTCCGATGAAGAATCCCACTCTGGAGAACCAGCTTAAAGATACTTATACTGAATCGTTTTTTAGCCAGCATGACAATTCTTTTTATTTGGCGCTGGCGAGAACGATACTGGAAGTTTGTGGTGAAGAAACCGAATCAGTTCTGGATGTTGGCTGTGGTCATGGATTCCTGGTAGAGGCGTTCAGACACCTCGGTGTTCCGTCTAATGGAATTGAAGGGTCTGAGTCAGCAAGGAAATTATGGCCCGAGGCTCATCGCGAGTCCTACCTGGTCCGGGACTTAACTTCTTTCACCGCATTTGACGAGATTCCCCCAACTGAAATGGTCTGTACTTTCGAAGTCGCCGAGCACCTGGCGGAACAATATGCCGACCATTTTGTAAAAATACTGACCCACCATCGACCTGCAAACGTTGTATTTGGCGCCGCAACAGAGTTTCAGGATCTGGATAAAAACCCCACCCATGTCAACGAAAAATCGTTTCAATACTGGATCCGGAAATTTTCCAACGCGGGGTATCAACATCATCTGGTCAAAACCATCCAGCTAAAAGAATTACTGTTTGAAAGGAAACGAACCGATGGGATCAAATGGTGGTATCCGAAAAACAGTATGGTGTTTGTTCCCGAAGGCGAGATTGGTGATCAGAATATCTATGATCAGGCAATCTGCAAAGTTAATAGTGCTAAATTACTATGGAGAGTCAGATCGAAAAACCCGGTGTTTAACCTGATGGCAGAACGGGACTACCATGAATATATTTCAATAATAGAATCAGAGAAATGCAAAGCGACCAGGCGATTGCTTAAGCCCGGCTATTGATCAAATTTTATCTGCCTGCCCGGATTAAATTTTAGTATATCGACCATGTCATCCCTCCCGCACAAGCTTTATACCGCCAAGATCGATACCGAACCGAGCTACAAAATATGCTGGTACCATAATCAGCCGCGCAATCTAAATAAACTCAATGCCCGGGTAGATCAGGATAAAAAAATTCGAATAGGCGATTATTGCGAACGTTATCGCGGCTTTTTTCAAGAACAAGCAGTCGATGATTTCATGATTGATATTGGGGCAAATATCGGACTTTCAGCGTTTCCCGTGGGCTCCATTGGTCATAGGGTTATTTGTTTTGAACCAGTTGCGGTAAATATTGAATTGCTACGAGCCGGTATTAAGGCCAATCACTTCCAAGATCTGGTAACAATTGCGGAAATTGCTGTTTCTGATGCTGACGAATGGGTCACCATTTACGTTCCTGACTGGCGCGCAGACAACGCGTCCCTCGATAAAACCTGTAGTAATCTGAATCTGCAGGCCAATCCGGCCCGGGGTAGCCAGATACAGACTCTAAAATTTGATTCCTGGTGGCAGCAGCAAAACGGTGAGTATAAGATTCAGGATGCCAGGCTGTTTAAGGTGGATACCCAAGGTCATGAATATTCCGTGATCCAGGGCGCGCAAATTTTTTTACGGGAAGCCACCCAATGGCAAAAATTGATTCTCGAAATTGAGTGGGATTCGGGATTTATTAGTCAGCGTGGTATCGATGGCGTTGAACTGTTGCTAAATCTGGATAATCTGGGCTATGAAGTCTATGATCCAGTACCACTCATGCCCAATGATTTCTCCGAATTTGTCGCCCAGCAAAGGCGTTGCGATCTATTATGCCGGGTAAAGAAAAACACCAATAATTAGTGAAATAAATTGATGCAAAACAAGCAAGCAGATAACGTCACTATGTCTGGTGGGGGAAACTACTCTCTGGCCACCCGTGGTGCCAAGGACGTCATCGATATCGCCACGCCTCGTGTTCTTGACGCAATCAACGCTATCGTCGCCGATCAAAGTCCGCCCAGATTTACTATCGCCGATATGGGTTGTGCCGACGGCGGTACTTCTCTCGAAATGATACGCAGCAGTATTGCCAAATTGCAGCAATTGGTCCCTGGTGTGCAATCCACCGTTGTCTACGCAGATCAGTCAGCTAATGATTTCAACGCGCTGGTCAGCATCGTCCACGGTCGCAGCCAGTTCGAAACCTGGTTGGGCCAGTTCGACAATGCTTATCCCCTGTTTTCCGGCTCGTCATTTTATTTGCAGGCAGTCCCTGACGCGACCCTTGACCTGGCGTTTTCAGCCACTGCGATGCATTGGCTGTCAAATAAACCCTGCAATATAACCGGCCATGTGCATATGGTCGGGGCCAATGGTGACGAATACGAAAAGTTCTCTGAGCAGGCTCGTAATGATTGGGAATCCATTTTATTGTGCCGGGCCCGAGAGCTCCGGTCTGGAGGCAAAATGGTCCTGGTTAATTTTTGTAGGGACCAACAGGGGTATTACCTGGGAAACACTGGCGGGGTCAACATGTTCGATACCTTCAACCAAATCTGGCAGCAATTTGTTGCCGAAGGCCGCATCAGTGATCAGGAGTATCTCAATATGACTTTGCCACAGTATTATCATACTGTCCCCGAATTCAGCGAGCCACTGACCAATCCAGACAACCCCTGCTATCAAGCAGGGCTACGCCTCGATAGTATCGAAACTAGGGTGGTTTCTTGCCCTTTTGCCGAAGAATACAAACGAGACAATGACCTCACCAAGTTTGCCGACGGACTGATACCTACGGTTAGAAGCTGGAATCAAAGTATCTTTTCTGCGGGGCTGGATCAGAATCGTCCTGCCCCGGAGCGCCACAAAATTATCGAGGATTACTATGCCAACTACCACCAACGGGTAATGAATGACCCTAGCGGGCATGGCATGGATTATGTTCATGCCTATATGACCATTACCCGGGTTTGACACAGGGGGCTGGCTTGGGAGACCTGAACAGCCTTTACTGGATTCGACAAATCGGTAATACTAGTCGAAATCGGACAGCCCAGCGCTATCCGACAAAACAATGATTTCCAATAACTATTTGAGGAAGATACCAAGATGAAACGTCGTGATTTAATTAAAGGCGGGGTTGCCGCCGCCGCCACCGCTGGGGCATCAACACTGGCAGCACCTGCCATCGCCCAGGAGCGTATTGAAATAGCCATGGTCGCCACCTGGCCACGGGACTTCCCCGGGCTCGGTACCGGCGCACAGAGATTTGCCCAACGCCTGATTGACATGAGTGACGGCCGCTTCCAGGTCGAGTATTTTGCTGCTGGCGAACGGGTTGGCGCATTCGATTCATTTGACGAAGTCGCGTCAGGAAATGCCCAGATTTATCACGCCGCAGATTATTACTGGAAAGGTAAGCATCCTGGCTGGGCCTATTTTACGGCGGTCCCGTTTGGCCTCACCTATACCGAAATAAACGCCTGGATTCGCTTTGCCGGCGGTCAGGAATTGTGGGATGAGCTGGCCGGTGAATCCGGACTGAAAAACCTGATGTGCGGTAATACTGGAGTACAGATGGGTGGTTGGTTCCGCAAGGAAATGAACTCTGCAGATGATTTCAAAGGTCTGAAAATGCGGATTCCAGGTCTCGGCGGCGATGTATTATCCAAGCTCGGCGCTTCGCCGGTTTCACTCCCTGGTGGCCAGATATACGAAAATCTGATTTCCGGTGCGATTGACGCTACCGAATGGGTAGGACCGTGGAATGATGCGGCCATGAAGTTTTATGAGGCCGCCAAGTATTATTATTATCCCGGGATGCATGAACCTGGCCCCATGCTGGCGGCCGGGATCAACAAAGATTTCTGGGAGGGCTTATCCGCTTCAGATAAAGTCATGGTTGAAGCTGCGGCTTCCATGGAAAATGATGTCATGATGGCTGAGTTTAATGCCAATAACGGCTCCTCATTGACCAAGTTGATCAATGAGCAAGGCGTTCAGCTGCGTAAATTTAGCGACGATATCTACGATTCCTTTGGAGAAGCAGCTGAAGAAGTGTTTGCCGAAACTATCGAACACAGCGACTTGGCCAGAAGAATACACAACAGCTTTCTCGCTGCGCGGGCCGACATCGGTTCCTGGCAAAAGATCGCAGACCAGGAGTATCTGCGACAGCGAAATCGCGTTACCGGGCTGTAGTAATCGATAGCTGATCGAATACTCTGAGTCATAGTTGAAACGGAGCCTATGGGCTCCGTTTTATTATTCCCCTATTGGTCAAATCTCCCTGTGATCCGCCTGCTGGAGAACATCGCCGGTAACACCAGGTCATTACGCGTTTTCGCGGTAGTCACTGTTACCCTGGTACTACTCTTTCTGGTCGATAGCCTTCTGATATTCTGGCAGGGATGGCCCGGCCTGCGAACTTTTCTGACTCATCTTGGGGTCTTGGCGGAAACAAAATCTTTTAAAGCCATCGAAGGCTCGGCCGTGACATATGGCTGGATCCAGTTTCTGGCGTTCGTCAGTGTTCTGCTCCTGGCAATGATGTGGGTAATGAAATCGCCCTATCGCGGACTGGAGGACGACGCGGCACTGTATTCCCGAATCTCAGCCTTCATAGTTCGAGCAGCGTTCTGGGCAGTACTACTGGTTGGCATGGCAGATATGATAATTTCATTTCTGCGGGTTGAGAGTTTTCTGCAAGGCTTTGTCGGTGAACATCTGACGATCCAGCTGGGGCGTTCCATCTTTCGCGGCAGTTGGGTTCACTATCCATTAATCGGTGTGGCCATTGTTATCGCGCTGTTTTCCCGGGGACTGGGGTTTATCTGGTTAGCCCTTATGATTGTAGGAGCCGAATTTCTTATTGTCGTAACCCGTTTCGTGTTTTCCTATGAACAGGCTTTTATGGGAGACTTGGTGCGGTTCTGGTATGCCGCATTATTTCTGTTCGCAAGTGCCTACACTCTGATGCATGACGGTCACGTCCGTGTAGATGTCCTCTATACAAACTTCAGCGAGCGTGGCAAGGCCGTTACCAACTCCCTGGGAGCACTGCTGCTCGGTTTACCTTTGTGCTGGACCATATTAATCCTCGGCACCGCGAGCAAAGGCAGCATCATTACCAGTCCGCTTCGAAGTTTTGAGATTTCTCAAAGCGGATTCGGTATGTTTACCAAATATTTAATGGCGGCTTACCTGCTGGTTTTTGCGGTTAGCATGGCGATCCAGTTCACTAGTTTCTTTCTCAAAAATATGGCTCGGTTCGTGGTTCCATCCCCCCAAGACTCCAGTACAAAAACCTAGCAGCTATCATGGAACTGGTCTTTCTTTGCATCTTGGTCGTAATCATGATTGTCGCCCTGACTTCAGGGTTTCCGGTGGCGTTCGCATTACCTGGATCAGCGATAGCGACAATATCTCTGGCAGCTGCCTGCGGTTACCTGTTTGCCGGTGACCCATCCGCCTACTTTGCCCAGGATGGTCCGACCCAGTGGCTGACTGCCGGAGTAACCAATTTCAGGAGTCTATACTGGGAAGTAGAGCGGGACACCCTGATCGCGATCCCATTGTTCGTGTTTATGGGAATCATGCTGGAGCGTTCACGTATCGCCGAAGACTTGCTGGTCGCGATGGCCCGTTTGTTTGGACCAATTCCCGGGGGACTCGGAATATCCGTGGTATTTGTCGGTGCGTTGCTGGCAGCTACTACTGGAATACTGGGCGCAACGGTCATTGCCATGGGCCTGATTTCACTGCCCGCCATGTTGCGCAACAATTATTCAAAGTCGCTTGCCACTGGCACGATTTGCGCCTCGGGAACCCTGGGACAAATCATTCCGCCATCCATTGTTCTGATTATACTCGCCGATCAACTGGCCAACGCCGCTGACCAGGCTAGTACCCTGCGAAAATCGAGTTACAAGGAACTCACCGGTGAATTCTCCATGCCATCCGAGCTCGACGTGATTTCAGCGAGCGCGGGGGACATGTTTATGGGAGCACTGGTGCCCGGGTTGATACTGGTTGGCCTATATATGCTGTATATCCTGGTGGTAGCAATTGTTAAACCAGGAACAGCGCCGCCGGTACCCTATGATGGAAAATACGATCGTAGATTCGCCATTTCGGTTTGCCTCGCATTAATCCCTCCACTCAGTCTGATTTTTGTCGTACTTGGCTCAATAATTCTCGGCGTTGCAACGGTCAACCAGGCCGGAGCGATCGGCGCTGTCGGCGCCATAGTTATGGGCGGCTATCGTTTATACGAAGGCAAAGGGCACCAATATACGCCGACCTTGCTGGCTGTGGTCTCTATTGTTCTGGTCATTATTTTGTCGAGAAACTTTGATCTCAATATCAAGAGCATCAATAATCAGCGCGACCTGATCGGAATATTGATTGCCTGCGGTGCGGTTTTCGTTTTTTTTACAGGATTGATCTGGAGTTGCTGGAGAACCTATCGAATCAGTAACACCCTGGTGAGCGTCATGATAGACACCGCCAAAACCACCTCCATGGTATTCATTATTCTGATCGGTGCGGCGATGCTGACCTCGGCATTTCGGGCTTTTGGTGGCGAAGAATTGGTCAAGAATTTTTTGACCGGATTACCCGGTGGATTCTGGACTCAATTCCTGGTGGTGATGCTAGTGATATTTTTCCTTGGATTTTTTCTCGATTTTATTGAGATCGCGGTTGTGGTAGTACCGATCGTCGCGCCAATCCTGTTGGCCAATCCCGAAGCAAATATCACCGCGGTATGGCTCGGGGTGATGATTGGGCTTAATATTCAAACCTCGTTTCTAACCCCGCCGTTTGGCTTTGCCCTGTTTTATCTTCGGGGAGTCGCACCACCAGAAGTCAAAACCACCCATATCTATAAGGGCGCCGTTGCGTTTATTGCCTTGCAGCTTTTGGGGTTGACCATCGCCGGTTATTTTCCGAGTCTGGTTAATTACATGCCCCATCGCACCCATCTGACCGCAGAAACTGCTCCTCCGCCAATTAATCCCAAGCTCCAACTATGTATGGAGCGGGATTTGTTTCCTTATTACCAGGAAAATCGAGCCGATCTGACCCAAAGCATCGACGCGGCGCGCAATCTCGATCTATCGCTTTTACCCGAAGAGCACCGGAATGCTTTGAAAGCCAGTTTTGGGTCAGCATCAGATACCTTTAGTAATGTCGAGGCAGTCGGTAATACCGCCACCAAGCTCGGTCATTTCGTCGAACAATATAAACCATTGCATCATGAAGTCCGATTGCTTCAACGGAAGCAAAAAAACCTGGAATTATTATTAGATAAGCAGGAAAACCTCCTCGACCGTTTAACCCGCAAGAAGAGTTCGACGGAGCAGCAGCTCAGCGAAGCCAAAAGTGAAGTCGAAAAACTGGAAATGCTGATTGACCAGGTGCGCCAGGAAATCCCTGGGGAATGGGACCCGCAGCGAGCCAAATTCCTTGAGTTGGCCAAGGCCGACAAAATTGCCCGGGTTAAATACCGACGCGATGTGGACCAAGCATACCAACCCCTCATCGACCTTAGGACCTTGTTGACTGATCTCGGACCATTGGGGAAATTGCGATCCGCCCTGGAAGAGTTGAGCCAGATTATGCAAAACCAGCAACCGGCTGACGCGATGATATCGATCAAACAGGTAGAGAGTGCCTTCAGCGTGGCAGCCGGAGTCAGTCATATTAAATCACTGCTATCCAAGGCACGCCGTGCCCTGAAAGGCGATACACCTGATTCCCAAAAGGCCATGAAATATTACCACCAGGCCACCGAGATGTATCAACAGGAAGTGAACTGGCGAAATAGTGCCGCGGCTAACCTGCTGCCCAAGCTGAACACCTACAATAATGCAATTTACGATAGTATTGGATTACGTCTGCAACAGAGACTACCCATTGACAGAGCCACCAGTATTGCAGCTTGCCAATCGGTGCATAGAGATATTTCGCTGGAATTCTAGTTGGCACAAGACCGGCAATTGGGGTTGAGATCAGCAAACCGTTCAAAAAGGCAAAATAGGTGTGAACGGTAGTTAATTACGATAAACGGTACTTTTTTTATGATAACCGGTTGACAGAGTCAGACAAACGGTTATAATCTTCCATACGCTCCGCCGTACCTCCTTCACCTCCGATTTATACGGCGGATCATTTAAAAACCCATGGACAGGGTTTTTTTTTGTCCTACAGTAACTATAACCCTTAGTATATTTCCCTTATTTCAATAGTATGCAAAGCATATCTGCATCATAGCGTGAACAAATTAGCGTAAAATTATCCCTGGATTCTTCCGCGGAAGTCTTGACCCGCTAGTTTGAGCGAAAATGACTCAAGAGTTCCTCAATCCAGCCCGTACTATTGCCAAGATTTCGCCTCTCGATATTAAAATATTCTGACCCTGGTTTTGACAGGACGTATTGGGTGGAATCAGTTGACACTTACAACTCGAGACCAGCTCTGAAATGCTTCCACCAAAGAACACTTTTTGCCCCAATAGTCATTAGCGGTTCAGGATACAGTTTTTGCGGTTGCTCTGACCCTAAATCCCGGACAGTATCATTATCTAACCCCAGTGCCAGGTCCACAATCGCCATTCCTGCATAGGTGCCTACACCAACACCCAGACCTTTCTGACACACCGCCGAATAGATCCCGGGCTCGAGTAAACCAAACCCCTGTACCGAGTTAAGGGACAGACAGAGTTGTCCACCCCAGCGATACTCCATGCTGACATTGGATAGTTTCTTTCCAAAGCGATTAATAAAAGATTTGTCGTGACGCCTTCCCAGGTGCTCTATCTGCTCCTTTGAAGTTTCCATGGATGGGTTATAGGTAAATGTATTGCGGATAAGTAGGCGATCGCGATAGCGTCTTACGGTGGATCCCTGGGGATTGGCAGGGATTAGCCCCCATTCCTTTGATCCCCCGAGCAATGTCATTTCATTTTCGGTCAATTTCCGGGTCATGCTGGCGAAGGTATATATATGCATAAGCCGGCGTGTGTAATAGCCAAAAGACTGCGCATGCCCGTTGACGCACAATAGCACTTTTGCTGCGGAAACTTCTCCCTCGGGAGTAACAACCCGATGAATCGTCCCTTTATCAATTCGCACCACCGGAGAATGCTCATAAATTGACACATTACTATTGTTTGCCAACCCATCCGCTAGGCCACGAATATAGCCAGCCGGTTGGGTCATGACCGTCCCTGGGGCATGGATACCGCCGGCGTAGAAATCGGTCCCGGTAACTTCTGCCAGCTGTTTTCTGTCGAGCCGGGAATAGGGCTCCCCAAGCCTATCCAATTGGCGCGAATACTCATCCAGGTGATCCAGCCCAGCTTTGTCTACTGCGCCATGATATTTACCACAGGGGTTAAAATGCGCCTGAAGCCCGTAGTCCTCAACCGCATCAGCGGCAAAGTCGATGGCCCTGCGGTACATCCGAATTTCCTTAAGATCTTTTTCCAGGCCCCCACTGTAACTGTCAGCGGAGACATCGTGGGGTAAATCGATCATGAATCCCGAATTGCGTCCGGCGGCGCCCCAGGCGATGGCCTGGGCATCCAACACCGTCACCTTTTGATTGGGCACCATTACCGCCAATCGACGGGCTGCGCTCAGACCGGCATAACCAGCCCCAATAACGATCCAATCAGATTGCTGTTTACCTTTCAGGCAGGGATATTTACGCGGCTCGGGCAGGATTTCATACCAGCCGCAACCCGCCCGATCGGCGGGTAGCCTGCGTATATCGATGGAAGACTCCAGGGTGATTTAATTCTGCTGAACTATTCCTGCTATTTCTTTAGTACCTTCCAAGCAAGGGGAATCACCAGCATTGCGAGAATGATTTTAAAAAGGTCGCCATATAAGAATGGATAAAGTCCCAATTCAAATAGTGGTTTGTCCCAGCCAATTACGCTGCCAAGCCAGGCAAGACCAAAACTGTATATCACCAGATTTCCTATCACCATCGCGCCGAGAGTTGAAATCCAGTTGCGATCCCATCCGCGTTCAGCCAGCCAACCACAGAGTGCTGCCGCAACCACGAAACCCGCCAGATAACCTCCCGTAGGTCCGGTCATATAAACCAGACCAAGCCCACGCTCCGGGGTACCGGAAAACACTGGCAGTCCGGCCGCGCCCTCAACCAGGTAAAGAAGAACAGTAGCGGCACCTAGTTTCCAGCCGTAAACGATACCAATTAGCAATACCACAAAAGTCTGCATTGTTATCGGAACAGGATAAAACGGCACTTTAATTTTGGCTGAGACATATAACAAGATCGATCCGACTATGGCCAACACAATTGAACGCAGCATAGTTTGATCCCTCCAAAAGAAGCTGGAGAGTGTGGGGTGGGTTGCAGATGATGTATACATGTCAGTTTATCCTCAGACTTAGGGCGGTAATTTCGAAACCGATTCTATCGCGAGCGATAACCAAACAACAGCCCCGGCAACAAAAGCAATAGACCAGCGAGTAACGCGGGATAATCGCCGAATTGGACATAGGGAGTAATTCCGGTTCGCGGTTGCACGGCACCCTGGACAACCGCTTGGACAAATTGCGGAGCAACTTCTTCCACTTCACCGCGCCAATTCAGCAAAGAAGACAATCCATTATTCGAAGACCGCACCATCGGTCGTTCAGTTTCGCGGGCTCTGAACTGGGCCATCTGTAACCGCTGATGGGGAGCTAGTGAATTGCCGAACCACATATCCTCACTTACGTTTAATAGCACGCCGGCAGCTGGAACCTGGTTACGCCATTCATTCGGAAAGGCATCCTCATAACAAATTGAAGAGGCCATCAAAATTCCCGCAACGGGTAGTGGCGCCTGCAAGTTACTCCAGGGCGCGAAATCCGCCATTGGTATGGTCAGATATTGAAGGACGGGTGCCAATAGTTTCTGTAAGGGGAAAAATTCTCCAAACGGTACAAGGTGTTGCTTGCTGTAAATTGAGACGTTGTCACTAACAGCGACCAGACTATTGTAATATTTGATCCCCGGTTCCGGTCGATGCAACGCACCAAACGCAAAATCTGCCGGATGATTTTGCAGTTGTTGCCAAAATTTTGCGGTCAAGTTTTCGATATAGTCTGGAATAGCTCCTTCCGGCCAGACTATAAGATCCTTATCCAGGTGGTTATCGCTGGCAGCCAAGTAGTCGGAAATGATTGCGCTACGACTATTGGTATCCCATTTGTTTAACAGTGGTACATTGTTCTGAATCACCGCGACATTAATTGGCACGCCATTATCTTTGGTCCAGGGTCGATGGTCCAGATTCCAGGCTCCACCCCATACCGCAAATAATAAAATCAACAGGGTTATACTCTTTCGGTTAACAACACTTATCAGTGCAATCAGGGATCCCGCAGAAACCAGAGTCACCAGGCTGACAAGGTAAACACCCCCTACTGGGGCCAGGCCAGACAGCGGTGTCGGTAACATCGCGTAGCCAGTAGTCAGCCACGGTAGTCCGCTGAATATCCATCCCCGCAACCATTCAAAAACAAGGTAGGCAACAGGCATAATTACGCAGTATCTTGAGACCGTGCCCCAACGCTTGAACATCGCCTGAACGACCCCAGCCATAGCGGGAAATAAGGCCAGGATTAGGACAAAGACGAATACCGAAAAACCTGAAAGTAATGGGGGCATACCGCCAAAAGTCTGGATACTGATATACACCCAGGAAACGCCAATGCCGAATTGTCCGATACCAAACGTCAACCCTAGCCAGAACGACCTGGCGGGACCCGCTTTGTACCAGCACCTGAACAGTATGATGAAAGAGGGCGCCAGTAATGGCCACCATTCAAAAGGTGAAAACGACAATGCATGCAATCCACCGGCGATTAAGGCCAGTAAGTAACTCACTGGCGAGCCCTTCGAAAATTAACGAATCTACACATCACTATGGTATGGGTTAGAGAATCCCAGAGTTGAAAGTATCTCAACCTCCAGCGCTTCCATTTCGTCAGCCTCCTGATCGACCATGTGGTCATAGCCGGATAAGTGCAGAATACCATGAATCAACATGTGGGCCCAATGAGCCTGGGACGACTTACCCTGGCTGCCAGCTTCGCGCTCCACCACAGCGGCGCAAATAACGATATCACCGAGAAAAAATTCCTCTATGCCAGGAATCGGATCAAAAGGAAATGACAGGACATTGGTGACTGTGCTTTGACCTCTATACTCCTTATTCAGGTCGGAAATTTCTTTCTCATCTACCACCCTGAGAGTTAAACCGAAATTTGACGTACCGATTGTTTCCAATGCCACACCAGCCCATTTTTCAATTTGTTCATGGGGTGGTATGTTTATATCGTCGCAGGCAAGCTGCAATTCCAACCCGGCACCTGGTATTTTTTCCATATCCCAATAAACCAGTCGAACAGCTTTTGACTAATGACGATTGGATTCCGTATCACGATTATCGGCTTCTTCCCTCTCATAGGCCTCTACAATTTTTTGTACTAAAGGATGACGAACCACGTCCTTGGGTAAAAATCGGGTAAAGCTGATTCCATCCAGATCCGACAAAACGGCCTGGGCATGCTTGAGCCCGGAATATTGCCCTCTGGGTAAATCAATCTGGGTCACGTCTCCGGTAACAATAGCTTTGGAGCCAAATCCTATACGCGTAAGAAACATTTTCATCTGCTCCACCGTGGTATTTTGCGCTTCGTCGAGAATGACAAACGATTCGTTCAACGTCCTTCCACGCATATATGCCAATGGAGCCAACTCAATGGTACCCCTGGTGATTAGTTTGCCGACGCGTTCGAACCCAAGCATCTCGTACAATGCATCAAATAATGGGCGTAAGTAAGGATCAATCTTCTGTCCGATATCTCCTGGTAGAAAACCCAGCTTTTCCCCGGCTTCAACTGCGGGGCGTACCAGCAGGATTCGCTCAACCTCATTTTCCGCCAGGGCTGCAACCGCGCAGGCTACGGCCAGATAAGTTTTGCCAGTTCCCGCGGGCCCAACCCCGAAGTTAATATCATTGTGAGCGATTTGGCGCAGGTAATCCCGTTGTCGAATATTCTGACCTCTGATTACCTGTTTGCGTAACCGGATGACGATTTCTTCATCCTGTTCCTGGCCACCTTCTTCCTGGTCGATCCGGGATAATTCCAGGTATACCCGATTTGATGTGATCGGTTGATCAGAACTCTCAGTCAGGTCAAACAATTTGCGAATAACCGATTCCGCCCGGGCGATTTTTTGTCCCCCTCCTGTCACGTTGAAGGCATTGTTGCGCTGAAGAATTTTGACCCCAAGAAAAGATTCTATTTGCTCAAGGTGCGCATTTTGCTGCCCACACAATTGAGACAGGCGTTCCGATTCAGCAGGATGCAGCTGGAAGATTGCTGGCTTAGACAAATTTCAGCTCGGGAGTGAATCCGGAAATAACCGGGGTGGCGCTATATTCCAAATCGGTCATTTGTCCACGCAACGAGTTGGGCAATGCTTCGGTTATTCGCAAATCAACAAATTTACCAATCAGGGTTGAATCTCCATCAAAATTCACCACCCGATTATTTTGCGTACGGCCGGAATACTTGGTCGGATCTTTGCGCGAAGGTCCTTCAACTAAAATTGATTGGGAGGTACCAACCATTTTTTCACTAACTCGGCGGGCTGATGCCAAAATGATCTGTTGTAAAACTGACAGCCTTTGCTTCTTTCGCTCCATACTGACGTCGTCTTGCAATAACTCGGCAGGGGTACCCGGACGCTGACTATAAATAAAGCTAAAGCTGTGATCGTATTCGATACGTTCAATTAGTTGCATGGTTTGGGCAAAATCCTGCTCGGTTTCCCCCGGAAAGCCAATAATGAAATCCGAAGATATCGACATGCCTGGTCGCTTTTCTCGTACCTTATCTATCCACTCAATATACTCTGCGGCACTATACCCTCGTTTCATCAGCTGTAGTATGCGGTCAGATCCACTTTGCACTGGAAGGTGCAAATGACTGACTAGTTCAGGAATATCGGCATAGGCTTCGACCAGGTCATCAGTGAAATCAATTGGGTGGGAAGTGGTATAGCGAAGCCGATCAATGCCATCCACCGCCGCCACATAATGCAACAATTCGGCGAATTCAACGGTCCTGCCGTCATGACCGAGCCCGCGATATCCGTTAACATTCTGGCCCAGTAAATTGATTTCCCTCACACCCTGCTGGGCCAGCCCATAAACTTCTTCAATGACGTCGTCAAATGGTCGACTGAATTCGGTTCCACGGGTATACGGCACGACGCAGAATGAACAATACTTACTGCACCCTTCCATAATCGAAACGAATGCCTTGACTCCATCCACACGAGGCGGTGGCAGGTTATCGAATTTCTCGATTTCGGGAAAGCTCACGTCTACCGACTGGGTGTGTTCCTCCAGCACATCATCCAGCATCCGAGGTAGGCGATGCAGCGTTTGCGGGCCGAAAACCATATCTACGTAAGGCGCGCGTTGCATGATCATTTTGCCTTCCTGACTCGCGACGCATCCGCCCACACCGATAACAAGCTTATTATTACGCTGCTTAATCTCGCGCCAGCGCCCGAGCAGTGAAAAAACTTTTTCCTGGGCCTTTTCCCGTACAGAGCAGGTGTTGAGCAATACCATGTCCGCTTCCTCAGCCACATCGGTGCGTTCGAATCCATGGCTTGAGTGAAGTAAATCAGCCATCCTGGATGAATCGTATTCATTCATCTGACAGCCAAAGGTTTTGATAAAGAGTTTGCGGGTCAACGGAAAAAGTCTGGATAATCGTTGTAGTCGGACACACAAGGGCGGTTTTGCACCAACCCCGGTAAAGGCCCGATTCTACCTGAATACCAGTAATTTCTGGGTGGATAATTAAACCTTGCGCTGACTATTGAGCTCGACTTTTTGGAGCCCAACCTCGTAAGCGGTAATACCATATACCAACAATTTCATGGACCGCCAAGGTGGTCAGGCTAAATGCCGCAGCCGATGGCAGCCAGTCAAACACTGCTGGTGCGGCGCGACCGGTAACCAGAATATCGGTGGATGCAGGAATTATTCGTATATTTGCGAATCGAAAAGTTTCCACCGCGCGAGGCATGTGTAACCCTGAAGTCACCAAAATAACCGGTTTGGTAATCCAACCTTTCTTGGCCAGGTAGTCCCGGGTTTCCAATGCATTCTGATGGGTGGTTCTGGAGTTCTTGCCAGTATCAATGTTATTTTCCGGCACACCCCATTCGACCAACAGTTGCTTGGCATAAACACTTTCACTTTGAGGAAGGTAACCATCAAAGACATTGCCACCGGAAAGGTAAACCCGTGCTGCCTTACCCTGTTTGAAAATTCGGGAAGTATGCAACAAGCGATCAGAACTCCCCACCAACTCGGTCTCGAGCCGGGGCCCCTGGGGTGCCACCAGGACGCCTCCTAGCATGACCACAATACCGGTCTGGGGCAATCGATCGATTGCCACTGGCGGATATTGGTTCTCCAGGCTGGAGGCAAGAAACCCTGCAACCTTCGGTGAAGATGCCAAAAACAATACAACCAGCGCCAGTAACATGAGAAATCCCGCTCGTCGGGCCCAACCCAGCAAACGGAATAAAAGACCAAAGACAACCAGCAGGGAAATTAAGCCCATGGGATGGGCTAAATAGCCCAATAGTTTGGAAACCAGAATACTCACGGCAACAAGGGCTCCGACAAGCAGATTATTTTGATGTGATCGCCCTGCCGGCCAATTTTTGACGCGCCGGGTAAGCCCGCATAGTGTTTAGGTGATAACACAACTTTAGTCCTCCAAATTATGCTGCTTTCTCATATTTTTGTGCAGCTTGGGCCAATGATACCCTATTCAGTGGCCCGAATGATCCCCTACTTTCGACCATGCGTGTCTCAGACGAGTGGCTGAAATTCGAACGCTGGTACCGAGCCCCTGGGCAAACACCGACACTCGGTACTCTTCCACCAGCCAGCGATACTGTTCCAGGGCGGTATTATTGTCTCCGCTCCACGCCAGGTATTGCTGCCACCAGGGAGAGACTTTATGCTGCCGCAATTGATCTGTAGCAGGATCCAGTACCGCCTGCTCATGGCGGACTGAAAGAGCCTTCAGGTATCTTGGCAGGTGTGGCAGCCAATGAATCGGAGTATCTGCAACAAAACCCGGGTAAACCAGCCGCTCATGCTGGGCCAGAATATCCAGGACTATCTGATTGGGCAAAGCGGTCCGATGAGTCTCGATGGAATTGCGCAGCACACGATATTCGGTCAGGGTTGCAGCAACCCAACCTGCAATATCTGCCAGGGTCTGCTGCAGTTCAGCGCTGCCAGCGAGCAAAACTTGATCAAATCTGGCACGACTCCGTATTGGTTCCTCATTATCAAAATATACCCTGTCCTGGGCTTTTCGAAACATCTCATCCTGGAGTTCTGACAGATCACCGATGGACGCATACATCAGACTAATTTTCTGCCATTCGGGCATCGGCTTTTTGTGCAACTTACGATGGCTCGGCGTAGACATCCACAGCAGCCTACGCACACCTTCCCGGTGGGCGCTATTCGCCTCGGGCCTGGAATCAAACAATTGGATTGCGACGCTGTCCTGGCAATCCACTAACCCGAGATAGGCACAGTAAGTATCCCGCCCCGATCGCACCGATACCGACTCTTCCAGATCATCGAAGTCCCAGCTCCTGATTCCCTGGCGTTCGATATCGTTTCCAATCATCGCGGCAAAGCTGGTCTGGGCACGAGAACTGTACTCACTAGCAAGGCGATCAAGGTCCCGGTCGAATACAATGGGCTGGCCTTCATCGCCGATCAATTCAAACCCCATATTCAGATAAGTCTGGGGGATAGAGGTGGTGAAATCTGTCGCCGCGATCTCCAGCGATTTAATTTGATTTAATGATTCTGCCAGGGCCTGGGCCAGGGGAAATCTTGAGTTCATTATCTGTTCAGCGACCAGATCCACGGTATCCGGTATCGGCACAAGTTGTCGCCGCATGACTTTGGGTAGACTGCGTACCATGGCGATTAATTTCTCGCGTAGCAACCCAGGAACCAGACGGTCAAAATCTGTGAGTTCGATCTGATTTAGCAATGACAAGCGAATGCTCGCGGTCACCCCATCCTGACTGGATCCTGGATCAAATTTATAGGACAGAGGCACCCTGATACCATTCGATACAATCTCATCTGGGAAGGTTTCACGAAGATGCTCGACCGGTGCGAGCATTATTTCTTGGCGAGACATCTTCAGCTGCTTGGTTTCCTGTTCGTTTAATCGGCCATACCATTTCTTGAGCGAGCTGCCACTGTTTACCCAATCAGGTATCAAGCCGTCATAGAAACTAAAAATTTCTTGCTCGTCTACCAGAATATCTCGGCGCCTGATTTTTCGCTCCATCACCTCAATTTCCTGAACTAGCAGACGGTTGTGCTGGATGAAATCTAGTGCAGGCTTCAGTCCGGCATCCACCAGGGAAGTACGGATAAAAATTTGCCGGCAGTCCCCAGGGTTTACCTTGTCATAGTGACACTTACGTCCACTGTATATCGTGAGGCCGTATAGGGTAGCGCGTCGACTTGCGATAACCCTCTGCTGGGAAACATCCCACCTGGGTTCGCTGTAGTGAAATTGGAGCAAATGCTGGGCAGCGCTCTCTATCCACCCCGGTTGAATGTTGTTCACCATACGGGCAAATATTTGTCCTGTTTCAACCAATTCAGCGCACATTATCCATTGAGGTGTTTTGTCCTTGAGGTTTGATCCGGGAAATATTTTTACTGATTTGCCAAAAGTCCCCAGATACTCGGTACCGCGACGTTTGCCTTTCGGCGTGGGACCACGCCGATCCTGGGTCACATTTCCGTCGCGATTTAATCTAGCGACATTGGAAAGCAAACCGGGCAGCAATGCCCGATGAATGTTATCTGGATTAGCCTCATCGGTATTGGACTGAAAACCCAATGACTTGAGGGTCGATTTAATATTCGCCTGCAGCGCGCCCCATTCACGCATCCTGAAAATAGAAAGGAAATTATTTTCACACCAACGATACGCCTGGCGCTTGGATTCGGTCTTTTGAATGCGGCGGTATTGCTTCCAGATATCCAGCATTACTAAAAAGTCCGAAGACTCAGCGCTGAGTTCCCGGTGAACCTGACGCGCGTGTTGTAATTTATCTGGCGGATTTTGTCTCGGATCGGGCACTGACAGTGCTGCAGCAACAATTACCATCTCCTGTAAACAGTTATATTCCCGAGCGCCCAACAACACTCTCGCAATCCTCGGATCCACTGGCATCTTGGCGATCTGTCGACCGACCCTGGTGATTTTTCGATTTTCGTCGATGGCGCCGAGTTCGATTAACTGGTGTATGCCATCATTAATCTGCTTGCGGCTGGGTTTATCGATAAATGGAAATCTATCGAGTTCTCCCAGCCCCATGGAAATCAGGCGAAGAATCACATCCGCCAAAGAAGTGCGCAGAATCTCTGGGTCGGTATATTCCGGTCGATTAACAAAATCGTCTTCGTCGTACAGACGAATACATATTCCACTTGAAACCCGCCCGCAGCGTCCCGCCCTCTGCTGGGCTGAGGATTGGGAGATTTTTTCAACCGGCAGCCGCTGAATCTTGCGGGAAGGGCTATATCGACTGACCCTGGCGAGACCGCTGTCGATCACGTATTTGATACCGGGCACGGTCAATGAGGTTTCTGCAACGTTAGTCGATAGAATAATGCGTGGCCTGGAGCCAGGATGAAAAATTCGATGCTGTTCCTTAGGGGTAAGGCGGGCGTAAAGTGGCAGAATTTCGGCGCCCTGATTGATTCGTTTGCGCAGCCAATTGGCGGTTTCCCGAATTTCTCTCTCGCCAGGGAGGAACACCAGAATGTCTCCTGGTGAGTGTTGGTTAAGGATTGTTACTCCCTGATAAATCGCGGTTGCCAGGGCATCATCAGTACCGGACTGATTATCCAGGGGTCGATATTGCAGCTCCACCGGCCAGGTTCTGCCCGACACCTTAATACTGGGGGCGTCACCGAAATGATTACGGAATTTTTCGCTGTCTAAAGTGGCCGAGGTAATAATGAGGCGAAATTCTGGACGCTTTGCGAGAATTTGCCTGGTGACACCGAGCAGAAAATCGACATTAAGAGAACGCTCATGGGCCTCATCAATGATCAGAACCTCGTAACGGGTCAGAAAGCGGTCAAACTCAAATTCTGCCAATAACATACCATCGGTAAGCACCCTGATATAGTTTTGGTCACTAATTTGTTCGCTGAATCGAACCCGGTACCCGACTTCAACGCCGGCTACAGATCCAAGCTCTTCGGCGATGCGTTCTGCTACAGAACGAGCAGCGATACGGCGTGGCTGGGTCTGACAGATCATGCCCTTTCGTCCGAACCCCGCGCGCAGGCAAATCTTCGGAAGCTGGGTACTTTTTCCCGATCCGGTTTCACCGCAGACCACCAACACCTGATGTTGCCTGATTAATTTAACCAGGTCATCGCCATGTTGACTGATGGGCAAATCTGCGGGTAAATGACATGCCGGCGCGCGTTCCTCACGCCTTATTACCCGTGCCAGAGACGCTTCGACCTGGCGGCCGACATTTTCAAGGAATTTGCCTTTGTTTCGAGCAGCAAAAATCTTTCGACGCAATGGATGCCGATCTTCCAGCATACATTGGTCGAGGGCCGCCAACAGACGCCTATACTCTGATTGCACCTCCGGAGTTGACGTTTTCATATGAGTGCATCTAGATCAGGACACTGCACTTTGGACTATAGATAACCGTGATTGCCCTCCAAATAGTTCACAGTCTATCTGCTAGGTTGTTACTCAATAATAGATGCTTTTTCTATCACAATGGGTTCCGTCGGAACATCCGAATGTCCGCCATTCCTTCCGGTCGGTACGGTAGCCATTTGCTCGACTACATCCATCCCACTGGTTACTATACCGAATACCGCATATCCCCAGCCCTGAGAGGTTTTTGCGGTGAAATCGAGGAATGCGTTGTCCACCAGGTTGATAAAAAATTGTGCCGTGGCAGAATTTGGATCAGATGTGCGCGCCATTGCCAACGTTCCTATGAGATTCTTCACGCCGTTGTCTGCCTCATTTTCAATCGGAGCCCTGCCCTGCCTTTGCTGCATATCTTCGGTAAACCCCCCTCCCTGGACCATAAAGCCGGGAATAACGCGATGAAAAATCAGGCCGTCGAAGTGGCCGGATTCAACATACTCAATAAAGTTGTTAACAGATTTAGGTGCTTTGTCGGCATATAATTCGATTTCGATATCACCTAAGCTGGTGGTCAATTTGATCATTGGATTGGACTCGTTGGAAGCATATAAGGCTGGCGCGAAAATAAATCCGGCCAGCACGAAAGATAGTATTAATAGGGGTTTTTGTTGAAATTTTACCATTGTAAGTATTTCTGATTTCGACCGAATCCTATCCGATCAATTGGTTAATGAAATCCCAGTGACTTTTCTCCACAGGCATAATCGACAACCTGTTACCCCTTTTGAGCAATTGCATGCCTTCCAGTTCCGGCATCGCCTTTAATGCGGTTAAGGAAATTGGATTGCGCAACTTTCTGACGAATTTTACGTCAACCAGAATCCACGTGGGATTATCCGGTTTACTCTTTGGGTCATAATATTTTGTTTTTGGATCAAATGCAGTCGGGTCGGGATAAGGTTTGCTCGCAACCTGCATAATCCCCACGATACCCGGCTCTGCACAACTGGAGTGGTAGAAAAAAACCTTGTCGCCTTTTTTCATTTGATCCCGCATAAAATTTCTGGCCTGGTAATTGCGAATCCCATCCCAGGGTTCAACTTTGGCCTTGTTCAGGTCATCAATCGAAAATGCATCAGGCTCACTCTTCATCAACCAATATTGCATGGCACTCCTCCAGTATTTGACAATGGTTGTCGGACCAATTCCAGACAGAACATATAAATTATCTAGCCAGTCGGTAAATTTGCTGATCAGTAACTACCGTCGACAAAGGGATATCCCAGGATTCGGCGTCGATACTTTTGACCTTCTGAATTTCATGAGCGATTCCCACTAGCATTGGTTTGGTTTTTGCACTGTTGTTTAAAAATTCAAAGGTTGTATCGTAAAACCCGCCCCCCATGCCAATCCTGTTACCAAGAGAATCAAATCCAACCAATGGCAGTAACACCAGATCCAATTGGTTTGCTTTAATCATGCTTGAGTGATCAGTTTCAGGTTCCGGTATGCCAAATCGATTGTCGATTAATTGGGTACTTTGATTAATTTCAGCGAATAACAATGAATTGCGTTTGTCCTGTTGTTGCACCACTGGTAAAAAGCAGGTTCGTCCCTGACGCTGAAGCCAGCCCATTACCTGTATCGGATCGATTTCCCCGTCCCGGGCAAGATACAGGGCAACCCGCTTACTTTGTATAAATTCCGGCAGTAACTGCAATTGATTCAGTAATCCCTCCCCTGACTCCATCTGACAGGCTGCACTCAATCCATTTCGAGCAGCCCTCAGGGTTTTACGTAAACCGGGTTTATTTCCCGGTTTATCGGCCTGAATTGTTGTCGGTTGATTCAATTTGATAAAAATAAAACAGCGTTACCCACTTGTGTCGTATGCTCACTTTGCCTTGAACCGGGAGGTTCAAGTGGGTACAAAAAACAGCTTCGGGAGTCCCGCCAGTTTGCACTGTGTTCGTACACGCCCGCCGTTCATTACAGTACCCGGTTTGGTGTATTAGGTTCTAAGGGATTCGGAGAACAACTCGAACACTGCAGGCAACGCCAATGCTAGTTTAACAGGTTTAGTGATTACTTCTGTACCTTGAAATTACCCGAGAATTGTGAAAGCCATAAAGCTTTTCTCGGTTTTTCCGGATGGGTTAAATCGCTACCTGCCGAATGTTTTCCATCGCACCATCTATCTGATCATGGAGTTTATCGATGCGCTTGCTGACGTGATCGTCATCTCCCATGTTCTTGCGCGCCTCAAGCAATTCATGGCTGATGTTAAGCGCCGCCATAATCGCGCAACGATCTGCACCGAGGGCCTGATTATTTGACGCGATAACTCGCATCTGCTTGTCGAGATAACTTGCGGCTTCGACTACGCCCTGGGTTTCCTCGTCACTACAGGCGATGGTGAACTCGCGCTGCATAATACTGACCTTCACACCTTTTTTTTCGCTCGACATACGTTCGAATTTTCGATAAAAATATATTTATTGGAGAATTTATGATTCGAGGGACTTTAGTCTGGCAACAATTTGTTCGACTCGCCCCCGTGCGATCTTATTCTTCTCCTGCAACGCCTTGAACTCTTGCCGCAGCATTCTCTGATCATTACGCATAACCTCATTGTCGCGGTTCATCGATTCTGCCAATTTAATCAGTTCAGCAACGCGCTGCTCTAGTTTTTCAATGGATTGTTCCACAGCTTCACCTGCATTCGTATTTCGGAACTATAAGTTGCCCTTGCATTCCCGTCAAACGAATTGGGCGATTATCTGGTCCCCTGCCCCGAATATTAATCCAGGGAACCGCAAAATGGGCCAGAATCCAAATTAGGCTACAATTTAACCTATTACTTAAGGAACCTCTGATCAAAACATAACCGATCAATTTGAGCGCCAAACAATCAAAATCTGCGTTGGAAAACTTGCGAATAGCCCTGCTATTCACTACATTTCCCGCCTTGATTTTGATCATTTTGCATCTCAACTTGATTCGCCCAGTTTTAATCAGAGGATCCCAATTATAACCATGACCAATATTCTTGTAACTGGTGGAAATCGAGGCGTCGGGCTCGAGATTTGCCGTCAAATGAAATCCCGGGGTGCTAATGTATTCGCAACCTCAAGAGATCAGTCGGACGATCTCTCTGCGTGCGGAGCTAGCGTAATTCCGTCAATTGACGTCTCAAAACCGGCCGATATTGAGCGGTTGGCGGCGGCACTCAAGGGTATCCAACTGGATATGCTGCTAAATAATGCCGGGGTCCTGACCCGGGAAAACTTGGGCGATATGGATTTCGAGCGCATTCTCTACCAATTTAAAGTCAATGCCATGGGACCACTCAGAGTAACCCATGGCTTGCTGGGTAATTTATCCACCGGCTCCAAAGTCGGGATAATAACCAGCCGGGTAGGATCGATCGAAGACAATGGCTCGGGCAATAATTACGGTTACCGGATGTCGAAATGCGCCGCCAATATGGCCGGGAAGAATCTGTCCCATGATCTTGCCAAGCGAGGCATTCCAGTGATGCTGCTGCACCCCGGCCTGGTGGCTACCGCAATGACCGGGCACAGCGGAATCGATCCGGCTAAGGCCGCCGCCGGGATCATTCAACGACTCGACCAATTAACTATGGAAAATACCGGCACATTCTGGCATGCCGAAGGCTACCAATTACCCTGGTAGTGCTCTCTTAAACAACCGAAATAAAAGTCAAGGGGGTATAATCCAGCGCTTATTTTTGAGGAACCCAACCAATGAGTAATGCAGTGCCCGAATCGTTTCGATCAGGCCCGGATAAAGACGGGCATTTCGGAATATTTGGCGGCCGCTATGTGGCTGAAACCTTGATGCCTTTAATTTTAGAGGTCGAACAGGCGTATTACCGGTATCGTGAAGACCCGGAATTTCGCCAGGAGCTGGAATACTACTCCCGGGACTACGTCGGCCGACCAAGCCCGCTGTACTACGCCGAACGGCTGAGCGCCGAACTCGGTGGCGCCAAAATATATTTCAAGCGAGATGAACTAAATCATACCGGTGCCCATAAAATCAACAATACCCTCGGTCAGATTCTACTGGCCAAACGCATGGGCAAGGGCAGAATAATTGCCGAAACCGGCGCTGGGCAGCATGGCGTCGCCACCGCCACAGTCTGTGCATTATTTAATCTCCCTTGCGTCGTTTATATGGGCGCCAAGGATATCGAACGTCAGGCCCCAAATGTATTTCGGATGCGCTTACTAGGCGCGGAAATCGTACCAGTAACCAGTGGTACCGCGACCTTGAAAGATGCAATGAATGACGCGTTACGTGATTGGGTTGCCAATGTAGAGGATACTTTCTACATCATAGGTACCGCCGCTGGTCCCCACCCCTATCCAGAAATGGTGCGGGATTTTCAGACCGTGATCGGACGCGAAGCCCGGGAACAAATGCTGCAAAGGGAGAATCGATTACCGGACCTGGTCACCGCCTGTATTGGCGGGGGCTCCAACGCCATCGGATTGTTCCACCCGTTTCTGGATGATGAGCAAGTGAAAATTGTCGGTGTGGAAGCTGCCGGACATGGCATCGAAACCGGACAACACGCTGCTTCCCTGACCGGGGGACAGCCAGGGGTGTTGCATGGCAATCGAACCTTCTTGCTCCAGGACGACGACGGACAGATTATCGATGCCCATTCTATTTCCGCCGGACTGGACTATCCGGGAATTGGCCCTGAGCATTCGTGGTTGCACGATTGTGGCCGGGTCGAATACGTCTCGGTTACTGACCAGGAAGCGCTGGACGCTTTTCAACTGTGTTGCCGAACAGAGGGAATTATTCCAGCGCTGGAACCTGCTCATGCCCTCGCCCATGTCGCCAAAATCGCCCCATCCATGAGCCCGGATCAGATTATCCTGATGAATCTCTGCGGACGTGGAGACAAGGATGTTTTTTCAGTAGCCAAAGCGCTGGGGATAGAATTATGAACCGGTCTGATCGTATAGCCAAGTGTTTCGCCAGACTCAAGACGGAAAATCGTGCCGCGCTGGTTACTTTTATTACCGCCGGCGACCCAGACCTTGAAATTGGTGGAGCAATCCTGAACGGATTGCCCAATGCCGGGGCCGACATTATTGAAATAGGAATGCCATTTTCTGATCCTATGGCAGATGGACCGGCAATCCAATTGGCCAATCTTCGGGCCTTAAAATCCGGTGTGACTCTGAAGAAAACCCTTTCCATGGTTGCGGATTTTCGTTGCTCAGATAATCATACGCCGATCATTTTAATGGGTTATTACAATCCGATTCACTACTATGGAGTACAGTCGTTTATAGACAAAGCCCTAGAAGTCGGTGTCGACGGCTTGATTATTGTCGACCTGCCACCCGAGGAAGACAACGAAATGTGCCATCCCTGTCTCACCGCCGGCCTCAACTGGATACGGTTGACTACACCTACTTCTGATGATCACAGACTTGAAACGGTGCTAAAATATAGTTCCGGATTTGTCTACTATGTTTCAATAGCCGGGATCACCGGGACGCAATCTGCGACTCAGCATTCGGTTACCGATGCCGTAGCGAGAATAAAAAGACATACTGATCTGCCAGTATCCGTGGGATTTGGCATAAAAACCAAACAGCAGGTCGCAGAAACTGCTGCCATTGCCGACGGTGTTGTGGTCGGATCCGCAATAGTCAACAAAATTGCCGAAGGAACCGCCGCTAAAAAACCCGCGGATCAGATTTGCGCAGACGTATTTAGATTTGTCTCAGAACTTGCGGAGGGCACTAGGGCCAAAATCTGATTCCAGATTAATGCCGGATTATCGGAATTGGTCTCCGGTCATTATCAATTGAGACATAGGTAAAGGTCGCTTCCGTTACTTTCAGGTACTTAATATCTGACTGTTTTCGTCGCACCCAGGTTTCGATATGAACTGAGATAGAACTGCGCCCAATTTTTTCAGTTTCACAGTAGCAGCTTACCTGATCCCCAATAAATACCGGCAGATGAAAGGTCATCGATTCCACCGCTACCGTAACCAGCCGTCCTTTTACCGAGTAACTTGCATAGATTGCTCCCGCCATATCCATTTGCGACATAATCCAACCACCAAATATATCTCCCGATGGATTGGCGTCGCCCGGCATTGCTACGGTGCGTAACGATGGATCTTTTTTGGGTGCGTGGTCGGTAGATTGTGCCATTTGACTCAGTTGTTAGAAAAAATCCATGAAAGGCATAGCTCAATAATTTAACCATGGACACCGGTCAGTAACCGGGTATTAAAGGCTATTCCAGTATTTTTAAGTATAAAGTTACAACGCCGGATTAAAGTAGTGACGGCCTGAGTGAATCGAATTAACCTGTTCCAGCAGCATATCGTAGTGCTCCTGATTATCCAGGATATTAATATTTTCCGCGTTAACCATAAGTAATGCTGAATCATGATACCCGAGGAAAAAGCGGGTATATGCCTCGGCCAGTTCTTCCAGATAGTCGCGTTCCATATTTCGTTCAAACAACACACCTCGCTTACGGATTCTTCGTACCAGAATATCTGTAGGCGCTTGCAGGTAAATTACCAAATCAGGCTTTGGGACCTCCAATGAAAGCTGCTTATAAACTTGCTGGTAGAGAAATAGTTCGTCTTCATCCAGTGTCAGTCGCGCGAACAAAGAATCTTTTTCTAGCATAAAATCTGCGATCTTTATCGGTGAGAACAAATCACCCTGGCGCAACTCTTTTAACTGCTTAACCCGCTGAAACAGAAAAAACAATTGAGTCTGCAAGGCATACTGACTTGGTGAGCGATAAAATCGCTCGAGAAATGGATTATCCTGAGGCTGCTCCAGCATCAAGCCCGCACCAATGGAACTCGCCATTCTTCTGGCCAGGGTAGTCTTACCGACCCCTATCGGGCCTTCTACCACAATGTACTTCTTGTTTTTTATATCACTACTCCAATGGAATGGTTGTTATTATGTGCCCGTATATTGAACAAACACGCAGCGAGAAAAACTTTTCTCCGTGCTCGTATACTACCTAAGACGATTTAAATTTACACTTCCCGCAGGGCATAATTGTTACAATTTAATCAGCCTATTCCGGTCGACCAATCGACCCCATCCAATAGAGTCCAAGCCCCATGTACTACACAATTTACGCCACTGATACCGCTAACAGTCTTGACGCCAGGCTGGCCGCACGACCTGCCCATGTGAAGCGACTGGAAGACCTGGTGGCCGAGGGCAGACTCCTGGCGGCTGGTCCCAATCCTGCGGTGGACAGCGATGATCCAGGTCCGGCAGGTTTTACCGGCAGCGTTATTATCGCCGAATTTGAATCCCTTGAGGATGCCCGGCAATGGGCCGACGCCGATCCGTACTTAAGCGCAGGGGTTTACCAGAATGTCGAAGTCAAACCTTATAAACGCGTATTACCCTGAAGTGGATTTGCCTGCGTTGTTAGACGCCTTAAGACGTCCCATCCACTCTCCCGGGAAGCCTGCGAGTTTTCGGTGGTGATCATTAAACGGTCCCTGGCGACGGCCTGGCAAGTAGCTGGCAATCAATTCAATGTATCGATCTAACGGATCTATTCCCTGCTGGTCGCAGGCGTAGCGATACCAGCGTAACCCGATTGCGACGTGATCAACCTCCTGATCCAGGATCACTTGCAGGATATTCGCGCTTTGTTGATCTTCGTTAGCGTTCAGCTTCGCAATCATGGGAGGCGTAACATCCAGCCCCCGGGCCTCTAATACACAGGGAACCAGCGCCATTCGTGCAACCAGATCGGAATCGGTTCGCAGTGCTATATCCCATAAACCATTGTGTACCGGAAAATCTCCGTATTCAAACCCCAATTCTGACAACCGCTGGACTAGCATTTTGTGATGTTCGGACTCTTCTTTGGCTACCCGTAGCCAGTCCTGATAATAATTATCAGGCAAATCCCGAAATCGGTATATCGCGTCCAGGGCGAGATTGATCGCATTGAATTCAATATGAGCGATTGCGTGTAAAAATGCGGCTTTACCCTCCACGGTTCCCAATTTTCGCTGCTTCAAATCTCGCGGGTGCACCATATTCAGTGAATCCGGATGGCCCGGCTGTTCGATCCGAAGGGTCTGGCAATTGCCACTCCGGCACGGATCACCTTCTGAAAAACTGTCACTATTACAATGTGCAATCATGCGCCCAATCACTTCCTCTTTTTGAGCGGCACTTCTGGCCATCAATCCCTGATAGGTCAGCTTGAAAAAGTCGTCAATGTGATCCTCCGTCAATTCGGTTTTGTTCCCCGTTTTATCTCGTCAGAATTATTAGGTATCATTATTCATGGTCTTCCAAACCACATTACCAGGGGTCGATTTTTCTAGTAAATCGAGCCACGACTGATGCGCTGCAAGTTCCTCTTCGCTGGCCTTGATAACTGGGGTCTGGCGAAATTGACGCACTCGGGATTGTTCATTGTCATTTTCATTCAGTTCAGCGCGATCACCACTGGCACGGTAATTAGCTCTTGTTTCCGATCCAGACCGGATCCCTCCAGACCAGGTCAAATCATCCGATTCACCCAGTAACGATATCTGACCACCCGTCATCATTAGGTAAACGTCAGCGAGTATTTCTGCGTCCAGCAACGCACCATGCAACTGCCGCTGACTGTTATCTACTCCATAGCGTTTACACAAGGCATTCAAATTGTTTTTCTGCCCGGGATGCTTGTGCCGTGCCATCACCAGTGTATCGACAATACTACAGTGCTGATCAATTACTTTTTCACCCAAACCTGCCTGTTTAAACTCGTGATTCAAGAATGCAACGTCAAATGGCGCGTTGTGTATGATCAGCTCCGCGCCCTTGAGAAAATCCAGCAACTCTGCAGCAAGGTCCCCGAAAATCGGTTTGTCCTTAAGCGTCTCAAGGGTTATACCGTGAACCTCGATAGCGGCTTCATCGATTTCCCGGTTAGGCTGAATGTAGTGATGAAAAGTATTTCCCGTCATCCGGCGCTTGGCCATTTCTATGCAACCGACTTCGATAATTTTATGCCCTTGTTTTGGATCAAGACCGGTGGTCTCAGTATCGAGAATAATTTGTCTCATAAAGATCAGGATTCCAAGTTAAGCAGACTGTCTATAGCCTTGTTAGCAAGCAGGTCTGCCTGCTCATTGCCGGGATTACCCGCGTGACCCTTAACCCAATGCCAGTTGATCCGGTGCTGATTTATTTGTTCATCCAGTGCTTCCCATAAGTCGCGATTTTTTACTGGCTTACGTGCAGCGGTAATCCAGTTGCGCTTCTTCCAATTAGCTAACCACTCCAGAACGCCTGTGCGCAAATACTGGGAATCAGTATAAAGTTCTACGTCGCAACAACGACTTAAACTCCGAAGCGCTTCTATAGCCGCAGTCATTTCCATTCTGTTATTGGTGGTCGCAGCCTCGTTCCCATTAATCGTTTTTTCGTGGGAACCGAATTGCAACAATGCACCCCAGCCTCCCGGACCAGGATTTCCGCGGCAGGCTCCATCGGTATAAATTGTGACCGAATTCATGGGACTAATAAAAATCTACAAGTGGCTATTGTTAATTTATTCATTGCTTCAACGCAATCAAGCGAGGCCGCCGATTGATCACTCGAATTGAATATTCGGTATGACAGATGGCTAATTGTTAATCACCAGACGAAGCTGGACTTTGGCCACGCGATCACCAGCGCTTGAAAGCCCAGCACTGGAGGAAACCGCAGGACGGGCAATCGCAGGAATAAATCTACGCCATGCTAACCGGGTTCCTCCAGTGCTTGACGCAATCTCGCGTTTCTTTCCGACGATCATATAGACAGCGCCAAGTCCGGGCCACCAGCGCGTTCCGACTTTTTCAACAAAGGATAGCTTATTGCGCCACTTCTCACTTTGCAGTGGTGGCTGGTAGCCAAATATAGAAGCACCAACAATATCGAATCCAAGTAACGACAACCAGTCCTGGACTCGCCCTACCCGGTAATAGTTTCCTTTCCATGGGGCATTAGAATAACGACTTCGGGTTAGACGTCCTCCGCCCCACAGGCTCACCTGATTAAATCCGGTGATAACCACGCAGCCTTCGGGAATCAGAATTTGGTTGACTTCCCGTAAAACCCCATGGGGATCGTCGCAAAAGTCAAAAATATGGGGCATAACAATCAGGCTATGGGTTTTATCACTAAATGGCAGGGCCGAAGGAGAAGCTTGGACCCGATTCATATTTCGCTGCTGTCGGAGTCCCTTAGTCAGCAACTGCGCGGGAGGAAACTCCCTTTCATCTGCAAGAAAACCGGTTCCAACTTCAATACCATTAAGAAAGTTGCACTGGCCCAGTCCGAGTTGCAGTGCAGTTGGATAATATCCCGCAGGAATTAGACGCTGACAGCGTTCTTGCTCGGCGCCAAGCAGCCATTCACCCAATGGGGTTTGAAACCAGTCTTTCATGAATAAAGTTTATTCACCGCGATTTGTATATTGGTTCATTGTTACAATAGTTCAACCTTAATTGTTTCCCTAAGCTAACGCAATAATGTCCCCCTCGAAGCTTCCCAGTTCTGACACTATTTGTTTGGCCCAGCAACTTATTCGCAAACCTTCGATTACTCCAGATGACGAAGGCTGCCAGAAATTGCTAACTTCCAGACTCGAACCGGCAGGGTTTCAGTGCGAACAAATAGACCAACAGGACGTGAAGAATCTCTGGGCACGACGGGGTACACAATCACCTCTATTGGTATTTGCTGGCCATACCGATGTCGTTCCTACCGGCCCTCTGGACCAGTGGAAGCATCAACCTTTTGACGGAGTGGTCGAGGACGGCGTAATTCACGGCCGTGGTGCGGCGGATATGAAAGGTAGTATCGCCAGCTTTGTTTGCGCTTGCGAGAGCTTCCTGGCAACTCATCCCACGCATAGAGGATCAATTGGATTGTTGATTACCAGCGACGAAGAGGGTCCCGCATTGTATGGTACTCGAGTTGTCCTGGATGCCCTGAAGGCACGAGATGAGATTATCGATATGTGCATTGTTGGAGAGCCCACCAGCACCGCCAAAACCGGTGACGTAGTAAAGGTCGGACGCCGTGGTTCCTTGGGAGCCAGGCTAGTGATACAGGGTATTCAAGGGCATATCGCCTATCCTCATCAGGCCAAGAATCCTATTCATCTTGCGATACCAGCGCTCGACCAGCTGGTTGCTATCAAATGGGACCAGGGCAATCAGAATTTTCAACCAACCAGTTTACAGATTTCCAATATTAATAGCGGCACTGGCGCCACCAATGTGATTCCGGGCAGCATCGAAATTCGTTTCAATATTCGATATTCACCCGAAACTACTGAACAGGTATTGCGCAATACCATCGAATCGCTCCTGGTTCGGCATCAATTGGATTTCGATATCGAATGGAATCATAGCGGCCATCCATTTGAAACCAAGCAAGGAAATTTAATTGATGCGGTCAGTGAGAGCGTCTATGAAATCACAGGATACTACCCGGAGCAGTCTACTTCCGGTGGCACCTCTGACGGTCGCTTTATCGCACCTACCGGCGCCCAGGTGGTTGAACTTGGTCCGGTCAATGCCACGATCCATCAACTAAATGAAAGGGTCGAAACCGATGATCTCGACCGACTGACCGCCTGCTACCAAAGGATTTTGGAAAAGCTTTTGCTATAAGCTATACTCCACGCCCATTTTTAGCGCAGCAGCCATTCTACGGAATGACCGAACAAACCGTAACAAGCAATTTTATCCGGCAGATAATCGACTCCGATATCGCCACCGGGAAACATTCAACCATTGTCACCCGCTTTCCCCCGGAACCCAATGGCTATTTACATGTTGGACACGCCAAGTCCATCTGGCTAAATTTTGGCATCGCCAATGACTATGGCGGTAAATGCACATTACGGTTTGACGACACCAATCCGGTAAAAGAAGACATCGAGTTCGTCAAAGCCATTGAAGAAGATGTACGCTGGCTGGGTTTTCAGTGGACAGCCCTCGCCCATGCCTCAGACTATTTCGGTCAGCTCCACGGATTCGCCGTTGAATTGATAGAAAAGGGCCTGGCCTATGTAGACAGTCTGCCCGCCGACAAAATCCGGGAGTATCGTGGCACTCTGACAGAGCCCGGTAAAGACAGCCCCAATCGTGATATGTCGGCAGCACAAAATCTCGACTTGTTCGCTCGGATGAAGGCCGGAGAGTTTGCTGATGGCGAGAAGGTTTTACGGGCAAAAATCGATATGGCCTCGCCCAACATCAACATGCGAGACCCGGTGATGTACCGAATTCGTCACCATGAGCATCAGAGAACCGGAAATAAATGGTGCGTTTATCCGATGTACGACTTTACCCATGGTCTGAGTGATGCCATCGAAGGCGTGACCCATTCTCTTTGCACTCTTGAATTTGAAGACCATCGACCGCTTTACGACTGGTTTATTGACAACATTACACTTCCAAGTCGACCACGTCAGATCGAGTTTTCCCGACTCAATCTGAACCACACCATAATGAGCAAAAGATTGCTGACCCAACTGGTTGAAAGTGGCAAGGTTCACGGCTGGGATGATCCAAGGATGCCGACAATTTCTGGGTTTCGTCGGCGTGGTTTTACCCCAGCAGCAATTCGAAACTTTATTTCCCTGGTAGGAATCACCAAAAGTGACAATGTCATTGATATGGCGGTCCTCGAGAACTGTGTCCGCGAAGATCTCGACCCGGTCGCACCCCGGGCAATGGCAGTCCTAAGACCATTGAAAATGGTCATTGAGAATTACCCGGAAGGCAAAACTGAGCACTTCGAGGTTGCCAATCATCCTAAAGACGAAAGTCTTGGCAAGCGCAGAATTAGCCTGTCCAAAGAATTGTATATCGACCGGGAAGATTTTATGCAGGACCCGCCGGCCAAGTTTTTCAGATTGGGACCAGGGCGTGAGGTGAGATTGCGCAACGCCTTCGTGGTTAAATGCGTTGACGTGTTGCATGATGTGGATGGTGAAATAACTGAACTGCGGTGTGAATACCTGGATCAAACCCGTCACGGCAAGCACCCCGAGGGACGCAAGGTAAAGGGCATCGTTCATTGGGTCAATGCAGAAGATGCAGTGAACGCCGAAGTGCGTCTGTACGATCGGTTATTTAATGTTCCTAACCCGATGACGGATTCCGCGGGTGATTTTTTAGAAATGATCAATCCAGACTCCCTGATCTCACTTTCCCAATGTAAACTGGAAGCATCCCTGGCTAAACTTGAAATGGAAACGCGCTATCAGTTCGAGCGGGTTGGTTATTTTTACCCAGATACCTCAAGCAGCCCGGACGCATTGGTGTTAAACCGAGTTGTTTCGCTGCGGGACAGCTGGGCCAAAATTGATTCAAAAAAACAATCCTAGAAATACAAATGATGGAATTTATTAGCGATTACGGCCTTTTTTTAGCCAAGGTTGCCACCCTGGTTATCGCCCTGTTGGTATCTGCCGGTAGCCTTGTGGCCATGGCCATGCGTCAGAAAAAAGGCTCGGATTCCGAGCTCCTCATCACCCTGGTCAACCGGGAATTTGACGAAATGGAATCGGCCCTGGGAAGTGCGACGTTGGAGCCCCATGCACTAAAATCAAAGTCCAAAGCTGAACGCAAGAAAGATAAACAAAAAGCCAAACAACAGGCCAAGCAAGAGAAAAAGCTGGCAAAACAGGGCGCAACCCCCGAGCCAGAACGGAAAAGAATATTCATCATTGATTTCGATGGCGACATTCGCGCCAGCGCAACCGATGCAATGCGCCACGAGATTAGTGCAATTTTGACAGACGCAAAGGAACAGGATGAAGTATTGCTTCGCCTGGAAAGTGGAGGTGGCATGGTGCATAGCTACGGTCTGGCAGCCAGTCAGCTGCAGCGCATTACCGATTACAATATTCCATTGACTATATCAGTGGACAAGGTTGCTGCCAGTGGTGGCTACATGATGGCCTGTGTCGCTAACAAAATAATCGCGGCACCCTTTTCGATCGTCGGTTCAATTGGAGTGCTGGCTCAAATCCCGAATCTTCATCGGTTGCTAAAGAAACACGATGTTGACTATGAGCAATTATCCGCAGGGGAATACAAACGAACCCTGACTATGTTTGGAGAGAACACGGATAAAGGCCGGGAAAAAATGCAGCAGGAACTGGAAGAGACCCATACCTTGTTTAAAAATTTTATTCAGGAACGCAGACCGGACCTGGATATTGATACCGTCGCTACCGGAGAGCACTGGCTTGGCTCCAGAGCGCTTGAATTGGGCCTGGTTGACCAACTGCAAACCAGCGACGACTTTCTAATGTCGTCGCGCAAAGACTGCGATCTGATTCATCTGGAATACAGCAGAAAGAAAACCTTGGCCGAAAAGTTCTCGGCGTTGTTCGCCAGCGCCCGCTTGCTAAAGGAAAGATCGGTCCAGGACATGGATAAACAGTTATTGATGTAATCCGATAGCCCCATGTCTGTCTATCAATTTGAAGACCGCTGCCCGGAAGCTCATTCGAGCTGTTTTATTGCGCCCAGCGCGGATGTAATAGGTTCCGTTTTGATGCAGGAAAATGCCAGCATCTGGTTTAATGCTGTAGCGCGAGGCGACAATGATCTTATTCAAATTGGTCGCAATTCCAATGTTCAAGATAATGCGGTGCTTCATACCGACCCGGGTATTCCTTTAATCATTGGCCCCGGGGTGACGGTGGGGCACAGCGTCATGCTACATGGCTGCGAAATCGGCCGCGATAGCCTGATTGGCATAGGTAGCATTATCCTCAATGGCGCCAAACTAGGAGAGTCCTGCCTGGTCGGGGCCAACACTCTGATCGCTGAGGGTAAGGAATTTGCCCCGAGGTCATTGATACTTGGAAGTCCCGGGAAAGTGATCCGGCAGCTTTCAGATAAAGAAGTGGTAGGCTTACAGCAAATCGCAGAAATTTATACCGCCAAAATTGAGCGATATAAAACACTCAAGAAGATTTAGCGTCCCTTGACGGTCTTGTGCCCTAACTGAAGGGTTCGAGCCGAAGGGTTCGAGCCGAAATAAGAATCGAGAAGATACCTATTTAGGTTGCGAGTTCCCGAATCAGCTTTCGGGCTTTACCCTTTTGTTTCTCGCTACCTTCATTTAGCACCTCTTCAATAAAGCCTTTCGCGATATCCTGTTCACCCAATTCGAGATAAGCTTTTGCCAGCTCCAGTGCAGTCTCAGATTCATGATAGGGCTCAAGCTTACTGATCGACGATTCACTCATTTCTGACATCGAAGAGTCATTGTCAATTGCGCTGGGTTCGGTGTCGGCAATTTCAGGGGTACTGACCTCGGCTCTCGCAGCGCTGGTTGCTTGTTCAATGGCGCGCCGGGACTCTTCTTCAAGCATTTTGAATTGATCATCGTCCTGGCCTAGATCAAACTCGAGATCACTTCTGTCCAGGGAGATTTCCTGATTATCTTCTTCCTCCTCACTCGCATCAGCCTTGGCATCAATCGAATCGTTGATCATTTGGCTCAGGGTTGGTGCATCTAGAGCAGTGGTAGGTTTGTCTTTTTCCAGCTCCTTTTCGAGGTCCAAATCCAGATCATCAATTTCGAGACTACCTAAACCAGCCACTACGGTGGTGTCAGCAAGATCGAGTTCACTTACATCCAAATCAAGTGATGGCCCTTTAATGTCGTCGAGATCCAGGGCAGTCGGTTCTTCAATTGGTTCGGGACCGGTTGTGTATAGCGTATTGTCGGGGCTTACTTCCCTTCCCATTCCGACAATCTTCTCCCAACTGAAGTTATGGGTAGTATCGCGTCGTTTGTGTAGTTCTGTCGCCACCGCGTCGAATGAACGACGGTCATCTTGCTTATGGTAGATTTCTAGCAACTTCTCAGCCAGCTCACCACGCTCCGGATTGTCGGCAAAAGCCTCTTTTAATACCTGAATCGCTTGCTCGTCCCGATCATAGGCCAGATACACATCTGCTTCCGCCAACGGATCAACCGCCCCGGCCTTTATAACTTCGTTGTCTTCCTCGTTAACCCCGGCGATACCTTCCTCACTGAGGTAAGACATTCCACCGCCAATAGTCAATTCCAGCGCGCTATCGTTAGCGCTCGCCAGGTCTATTCCTGTAGCAGCGTTCATCCTTTGAATAGATGCCTCAGAGTTCATCGAAACTTCTTCAGTTTCAATATCCAGCATACTGGCATCAAATTCCTTGCGGGATTTTCTACGTTGCCAAAAGAATAATCCGGCAATCAGGGCTAACAGTCCTGCAGCTATTTTTAACCCGTACTCGGGCAAAACCGAAAAAATATCCTTGACCGAATCAAACAAACTACTTTCCGAGACTTTACGAACAACTGAGCCTACGGTGTCTTGGGGCTCCGATCGAACCTGGCCAGAATCGGCTGAATCCACCCCAGTCTGGCTGGTTCCCGCCGCATCGGACCCCACTGCCTGGACCACCTGGGCAGTCTGGCTATCTTCGGCTTCCGGTTCCAACGCATTAACCGGCTGTTCCGACATTGCCTCAGGAGCAACTGGCTCCACTACCTCTTCACTTTGGATGGATTCGGTTTGCAGCTGCGCAACCTCCTCATCAACTTCCTGTTCAACGCTGGCCTCGGGATTCACCGCCAAACTATTCTGCGCCTGCTCATCAACAGACTGACCGTCAGTCTGTTCGACCGCCGCAATGTCCTGGGTGGCATCGGCCAATATTTGTTCTACCTGCTCCTCAACTTGAACTGACAACTCTTCAACTTCTGGCTCTTCAACCTCCAGCTCTTGTTGAGCCGCTCGGTTCTGCGCCATCGCCAGATCTTTATCTTCAACTTGAATCAGCGTCGACATACGCTCAACCTGATCCTGAATCTGTTTTAGGTTCGCTCTAACGCTATCGCTTTCCACTCCATTAGCCAGCAAACTTTCGTCGAGCAATGCAAGTTGTTGGCGCAATGCGGATATTTCTGACCCAGTATCGGCATCTGAAGAAATTGCGCCTTCGCCCGCTTCATCTTGTTGCCCGATAGTCAAGGTTGGGTCGACCGGTTCCGCTTGTTGGGCCGGCAAAGCGGTAAGGTCCTCCCCAGCATCTTTAGCAGGTTCGGAAGAAATAGCCGGAATTCCTCCATCTTCGGCGCCGGTGCTTTCGGGTTCTGCAACAAGTTGGTCGATCAGCTCATCCAGAACTTCGGTAGATTCCACTTCCTGTTTCTGCCCAATAGCAACGCGATAGTCATTGAATCTACTTAGCTGCTCGCTAAACGAGGCTAAAGATTCGCGCCTGGTAACCGCTTGCATATCCTCGAAAGACGGTATCTTTAGCCGCGCTCCTTTGCGCAGCAGGTTCATATTATTATTGAGAAATGCGCCTGGATTCTTACGGTAGACTGCGACTAGCGCCTGATAGTGATCCACCCCAGCCGGTTTATCGAGGTCGTTAACGATTTCGGACAGGGTATCCCCGACCTTGACAACGATTTCTCCCCCTGGCTCCTGACCCGACGACTCAACGGTGTCCGAAACGGTGTCCGAAACTATTTCGGTGTCTCCAAGATCAGACGCCAGTCCAACATCGCTTGAATCTGAAAGGGTTGCGATTGTTACGTCGGCCGCAGCATTTCCACTATACAAAGGAGGATCCAATAACGCGGTATATTCCTTTACTGATTTGCCACCAGACCAAAATGCTGATATCAGCAAATGGATAAATGTATCCTGAACCGGATCATTGGTGGTTATTATTATGGTGTAATTGGAACTGCTGTCCTGGGACAATTCGAACCTTAGGAGTGGCGCGATATCCGGGTATCCCACTCCTGCACGGGAGAAATCCGAGCGCGAAGCGAGGGAAACATCAAGGGTTTCAGCCTCCGCGGCGGTAACCGAATGCATTTCGATCATCAAACGCAATGGTTCGCCAAGACTAGAATCGGTTCTTAGTTTCCCCAAACTCAAGGCGTATCCTATGTTGGGATACGACATTATTGTAATCGCTGTACAAAGTGTTATAGCGAATAGAAGTTTTAATCTTCTCATGGTATTTCTTAAGTTATCGGCAGACCTTACGAATCCAAATCACACCAATCTGTTCCCCCTTTAGGATCAGACAACAGGCTCAAACAACCAGGGCGCTTCAGATTTGCGGCGCTGCTCGTAGTTTCTAATAGCCTCGGCTTTCTCAAGCGTTAATCCAATGTCATCTAGACCATTTACCAGACAATGTTTGCGAAAAGCTTCCACTTCGAAACTAATGCGTTCACCATCTGGCAGCTCTATAACCTGCTCTGGTAAATTCACTTTCAGCTTGAACCCGGGCTGTTCCATCACTCGAACAAACAGATCATCTACTATATCTTCATTTAAAACAACAGGTAATATAGCATTTTTGAAACAATTATTGAAAAATATGTCGGCAAAACTGGTCCCGATTATGCAACGAAATCCATAGTCCAACAGAGCCCATGGCGCGTGTTCCCGAGATGAACCACAGCCAAAATTTTCCCGCACGAGCAAAATACTGGCGCCTTGATAGCGTTCCAGATTCAAAACAAACTCCTCATTCAGTGGTCGCCCACTGCTATCCTGCCCAGGCTCGCCATGATCGAGATAGCGCCATTCATCAAACAGATTGGGGCCGAAACCCGATCGTTTAATCGATTTCAGGAATTGCTTGGGAATAATCGCGTCGGTATCAACATTGGACCGATCCATCGGTGCAACCAGTCCATCCATCGTATTAAACGGTTCCATTCTATAAATCCTCCACAGAAGTAAAGTGTCCGGCTATTGCCGCTGCCGCGGCGATAGCTGGTGAAACCAGGTGAGTTCGACCGCCTTGACCTTGACGACCTTCGAAATTGCGATTGGAAGTAGATGCACAGCGCTCTCCCGGCAATAACTGGTCCGCATTCATAGCGAGGCACATTGAACATCCGGGATTTCGCCATTCAAACCCGGCGTCAATAAAAATCTGATGTAACCCCTCGGCTTCGGCCTGGCGTTTTACCAATCCAGAACCGGGTACCACTAACGCCTGCTTAATATTTTCAGCAACGCTTCTGCCCTTAACCACATCGGCGGCAATCCGCAAGTCTTCGATTCTGCTATTGGTGCAAGATCCAATAAACACCAGATCGGGCTGAATTTCTTTGATTGGCGTTCCTGGGTTCAATCCCATATATTCGAGCGCAAGAGTCATTCCCTCTCGGGCACCCGGATCTTCCTGCTCGGCCGGATCGGGAACCTTTCCATTTATACCGGTAACCATTTCCGGTGAAGTTCCCCAAGTAACCTGGGGCAGAACTTCGTCTGCGTCCAACACCACTTCGTGGTCAAATTGCGCATCGTCATCGCTACGTAATTCCCGCCATTGGGCAATTGCCTGCTGCCACATATTGCCCTGGGGGACAAATGGACGGCCTTCGAGATAATCGATTGTGGTCTGATCCACTGCAATCATTCCAGCCCGGGCTCCAGCCTCGATGGTCATGTTACAGATTGTCATACGCGCTTCCATAGATAAATCCGATATCACAGGACCCGCGAATTCAATCGCATAGCCGTTGCCACCAGCGGTACCAATTTTGCCAATAACCGCCAATGCCAGGTCCTTGGAGCTAACCCCGGCTCGCATATCTCCCTCGATCCAGACCCGCATATTTTTGGACTTCCTCTGAATCAGGCATTGGGTCGCCATCACGTGCTCAACTTCAGAAGTACCAATACCAAACGCCAAGGCACCAAACGCGCCATGGGTAGAGGTATGGGAATCACCGCAGACGATGGTCATACCTGGGAGTGTGACCCCCTGTTCAGGACCAATAACATGAACGATCCCCTGACGCGGGTCACCCATGCCAAATTCGGTAATCCCAAAGTGATTACAGTTCTGATCCAGTGTGTTTATCTGGATGCGTGAGACCGGATCATCGATTCCTACGCTATCTGTTGTGGTCGGAACGTTGTGATCCGGAACCGCCAGCATACTACTGGCACGCCAGGGTTTTCTACCGGCTATATGTAGTCCTTCAAATGCCTGGGGTGAAGTAACCTCATGGACCAGGTGGCGGTCAATATAAATGAGTGCAGTACCTTCGTCCTGGGTGAATACGACGTGTTGGTCCCACAATTTATCGTATAAGGTTTGTTTTCCCATGAGAGTTTACGTCCCAGATTTTAAAAGGGGCGGATTTTACCATAGGATAGGGCCAGTTTTAGTCAGGCTGTAGCCAGACTAATGGACCCTGGGTGACCGATTTTACGGTTGTTTATCGCGCCGGTGAGTGGCCCATTTGGCCCAGATCTCTAAGTGCATGATCAAGTAAAACCAGGGCAAGCATTGCTTCGGCTATGGGAACAGCACGAATGCCGACGCAAGGGTCGTGCCGGCCTGGAGTAGAAATTTCTACTGCCTTATTGTCCAGTGATACCGTTTCACCCGGCGTCATGATGCTTGAAGTCGGCTTAAACGCAACCCGTACCACAATATCCTGACCACTCGATATGCCACCTAATATTCCGCCAGCATTATTGCCAACAAAACCTTCAGGGGTAATAGGGTCACGGTGTTCTGATCCTTTTTGATTGATACTGTTAAATCCCGCGCCGATTTCAACACCTTTGGCCGCATTTATGCTCATCACCGCCTTGGCGATGTCGGCGTCGAGTCGGTCAAATACCGGCTCACCCCAACCCGGCCCCATACCCAGTGCCTCTACCAGAACCCCCGCACCAATAGAATCTCCCTGTTTACGGGTTTCGCTGATCAATTGCTCAAGCCCGGAAACTGCGGATGGATCTGCTACAAAAAAAGCATTTTGGTTAACCTCGGTCCAATCTTTCTGGGCGATGACTTGGCTTCCAATCTGGTAGACACATCCACGAATTGTTACGCTAAACTGCTCAGACAATACTTTTTTAGCAATCGCGCCAGCAGCAACGCGAACTGCGGTTTCCCGGGCTGACGACCTGCCGCCACCCCGGTAATCCCGAATACCGTATTTCTTCTGGTAGGTAATATCTGCATGACCCGGACGAAATCGGTCCTTGATCTTGCTGTAGTCTTTGGAGCGCTGATCGGTATTATGGATCAGCAGGCCAATAGGAGTGCCTGTAGTAACCCCTTCGAATACGCCAGAGAGAATTTCTACTTTATCAGCCTCTTTGCGCTGGGTTGTGTAACGGGACTGGCCCGGCTTGCGCCGGTCAAGGTCTCCCTGTAAATCTTCTACCGACAGGGCAAGCCCAGGTGGGCAACCGTCAACCACGCCACCGATAGCAGGACCATGGCTTTCACCAAAAGTTGTCAGGGTAAAATTTTGCCCTAAGGTATTGCCAGCCACGTTGAATATCTTTGCTAAGGTAAGTTAGCGCGCATTGTATCTCATTGTGGGTTTATCGCCGAAGGGCCTCAGATACCAACCGCAGGTTAAATCATTCCTGGAAGTAATCCCTAAAGAATTATCTACAATTAGGTAGTCACTTCAGGTATTAATTCACCCGGCCAGTCGACTTCATCTTCTGCCACTGTCTCTCGTTCGGCAGCACCCAGCTCGAGCCAGCGGACAATCGACGGGCAGGAATTTATCGTCTGACAATAGTCCTGAGAGACCGAGTTCAACTCCACGTCAAAGCTCCTGAAGCGCATTACAACTGGTGCATACATCGCATCAGCGATGGAAAAATTTCCAAACAACCAGGGCCCACCTGAACCATGTCGCTGGCGACAATACTCCCAGACTTGCTGGATTCGGCTGATATCGAGCAACGCTTCGGAACTAAGCCGATAGCCCGGGAAGCGTTTTCGACAGTTCATGGGGGCTTCATTACGTAACGCGTTAAAACTCGAATGCATTTCGGCGCTCACGGCCCTGGCGATTCCCCGGGCCGCAGCATCCTGGGGCCATGCCCCGGTCTCAGGAAATTGTTCTCCCAGATATTCCAGAATCGCCAAAGAATCCCAAACCTCGATTTCTCCATCCAACAAAAGAGGCACTTTTTGGTTGGAAAAGTGCGATTCCAGGGTCATCCGCATCTGTTCGGTGAAAAGAGGCATACGCACTATTTCAACCGGCAGGTTATGCAGGTGAACAAACAACCAGGCGCGCAGAGACCATGTTGAGTAATTGTAGTTTCCGATGATAAGTTTCATAAAATTCGTTACGCCGGGCAACCGGGGGAAAAGTTAAGTAAAGGCAAAATACTCTCAAACAGGATTTCGGAAGCCCACTGCTGGCCTGGGGCATCACCAATCAAATCCTGTCGAATTTCTACCAAGGCCATTTCAACCCCGGTATTTTTTGCATGGACAACCAACGAATATCCTTGGGGACTATTAGCATGATACGGCTTATTGTCCCCTATTTGCATAGGGGGAACCTGTTCTTGAGCTTGTTGCTCCAGGTTAGATAAAAGATTTTTCGCCAGATTTTCATCATGATCCCACAGCACGCCAAAACTCCAGGGGCGTTCTAAGCCGTTAAATTTATTGGTGAAACTGTGTACTGAAAGAATAATCGGTTGCCGGTACTTTTGCTTGATTATTGACACCATTGATCCGAATTTCTGATGATAAGGTTCGAACAAATGCCGAACACGGACTTCACGGCTAGCCTGGTCAAGTAATTCATTGCCGGGAATTCTATGCTCGTCACTAACTTCCAGAAACATTCCAGGGTCTTCGGGAAACCGGTTTAAATCAAGGGCGAGGCGCGAATAATTCGCCAGCAAAAGAGGCGCATCAAAATTTTCTGACAATCGCATTGCGACTTGTTGCGCGCCGATATCATAGGCAATATGCAGACCCAGCAATCGTGGATCGATTCCAAGTCCGTTCATACTGCGTGGAATACGGTTGCTGGCATGATCGCAGGCGATCAAAATTGGTCCTGCACCGGCCTCATTATGTATCGAAAAAGCGGGTGCTTCACCCGGTTCAAAAAAATTACTCATTGTTGTGAACAGAAAAACTATTATTGATTATTGCTTACTCGCTGGATTGGCGTTGATCTGGAGCACTTCATTTCTTCTCATCAAGATCAGCCTTGACAGCATTCCACCTTTCACTTTGACCAGCATAAGACTCGGTGTGGCAGCCCTGGTACTCTGCGCCGTAGTCCTGTTAAGGGGAGAAAAAATCCCCCTGCACCGGTCAGCGATCAGGCTTTACATTGTAGTTGGCGTGCTCGGCAACGCGTTGCCATTTGCTTTGATCAGCTGGGGCGAAGTATATATTGACAGTTCTCTGGCAGCCATCTTAATGGGGATCATGCCGATTTCAACTTTCGTCCTGGCCCACTTTTTCATTCCCAGCGAGAGCATGACTCAACGCAAGGTATTGGGCGTGGTATTTGGCTTTGTCGGCCTGATTACCCTGGTCGGCTTATCTGCCCTGGGCGCCATCGGCAGCCACGTATTCGGTCAACTGGTCGTATTGGGAGGAGCCCTCAGTTACTCCGTTACCACAATCTACGTTCGTTCCCAGCCGGCATTCAAAGGCACCCATATGGCCACCGGGGCCGCCGTGGTCGCGGTGCTAACCTGCCTGCCCATGGCGTTTATCCTGGAATCCCCAGGCAGTATAACGCCCACTGCGGAAGCAGTTACTGCGAGCCTGGTACTGGGATTACTCAATACTGCGGTAGCCGCGCTAATTTATTTCCGCGTGATACATAATTTGGGAGCGGTAACCTTCGCCCAGATTAACTATTTGATTCCGGTCCTTGGAAGCATATGGGGCATACTGCTGCTGGGAGAGTTTATCGGTTGGCGGGTCGTGCTCGCGTTGGGGCTTGTATTGATTGGGGTATATTTTGTACAGCCCACCCGCAACCGGTAACCTGTTTCCAGAGAATCAGAAATAACCCGCAATCAAACTTTCCAGTCGTCGCATATCCGGCACAATCATCTTACGTCTGTGTTTGCGTATGATGCCATGCTTGGACAATAGCCCAATCTCTTTGGTTACCGCCTCGCGATGGGTTGAAACCCGACTGGCAATTTCCTCGTGGGTTAACATTACTGGTATTACCGCATAATTCTCCTGCACCAGATTTTGTTGCGCCACTCTGATTATTTCAGCTCTGATTCGATCGCTGACTCCCATTATTCCCTGCTCATAAACCCGATTGCTCAAGACCCTGACCAAACCGGACAATCTGATTAACAGCGACTTAACCACGCTCGGGAAACTTTCCATTAACCACCAAAAATCTTCACAATTCAATTGTCCAGCCAGACATTTTTCTATAACGACGACATTGGTTAGCCGGTCAAGCTGGTCGATACAGGAAATTTCACCAAACATCTCTCCGGAGTTGATGTGTTGATAAGTAATCTCTTTACCGGACACCGCATAGGAAGTCGCCTTCACCAACCCGCTGGCAATAAAATAGACATCGTGGGAACCATCATGATGACTGATAATCGATAGATTTATCGGGAATTCCTCCCAGCATATCCTGGCATTTATTTCCCTTAGCTGGGATTCATCCAGGCCCGCAAATGCCTTGATCTTTCGGAGATTCTGCAGGCTCATAATGGGACATTTTAGCCCGTGTTATTATTGTTCCATTGAGACAACGCGCGTCCATTGCGAATTTTACGACGGTCTGCATTGCATGCGACTTTTACCAGCCAAACGGCCAACCGCCCTGAATCCGGAAATTTATGCCACATTGAATAGCCACTGCCTGAATCCAGATTATCAGTCATACGCTTTGGTACCGACGCCTTACTGTGGATGATCCCGGGATTGGAAAATGCTATCAGCCCTTTCTGCCGATTAAGGGTCTCGTGGATTTCATGATCCACAACGACACTTGATGCTGTGCGCTCTCCGATAATTACGATGGTGCCAGTGCAATCACTGATGGGCCCCAACCATTCGGACTTGGTTATGGATCGCTCCTCGAACTGCCCTAATTCAAATTGGCGCGAATATACAAGTTGAAACTGCAGTGCCAGGCGTTGCGTCAGATCTGTAATTATCCACTGCTCGCAGGTACGGTCGCAGCTCACATAGATTTTGTCCAAATTATCCTCAGTGACTGCAACGGCAGTCGAAAAGGCATTTATCTCAGATTCCCTTGTTTACTTCTGTGGGTTTTCCCACGTTGGTTCGACCGGTAACTAATAATCTTAGAAAGACCATGGTAAAACTGAGTTTTACTGAGGAGATAACGCAGATTGAATGAGGGATATAGCGAGGGCTATATGGCCCCTGCAATTCGCGCCGCTTCGGCCATGGCCACCTCCACATTGCGCGGCGCTATACAATCCCCGATCCCATGAACCTCCTGAAAGCCCTGTTGCGCGAAATTAAGTAAATTGTCGTTAACCCGGCAACCACTCCAATCGACGATTAAGTCTACGTCGGCACGGGTTTCCAGTCGCCCACAGAATACCTCCCGTAAAGTTATCGATTGACCATGGATATGATCCAGCTCCATCCGTGGGGACAATATTGCCCCGAGGGTGCCGAGCCGTTCATACCACGCATTTCGCTGGGTCGGATCAAGGTCCGCGGCAACTGCGTAATCAGCGCTAACCACTTCAACCTGGACTCCCAGATGTAATAACCATTCTGCCGCTACCAATCCCGCCTGACCACGCCCGTCACTACAGACTATCGCATTACGTGCGTTCACGGGTTCACCCCGAAGCAATGCATGAGGCGTGACAATGTTGATCAGATCAGTTCCCGGAAAACCACGAACCTGCTCCACCGAACCCGTCGCAATAATAAGTACTTCGGCATCAATTTGAGCCAATTGTTGTTCATCGATTGCTCGATTCAATTCAACTTCAACCCCAAGACGCTCCAATTCATTGATCCGCCAATCGATAATCTTGCCAAGTTCCACCATGGATTTCGAACGCGCCCATAAACCGAGCTGTCCTCCGGTAGCGCTCCCGGCTTCATAGACTGTTACCCGATGTCCCCGGTCAGCCACAATTCTGGCGGCCTCCAGGCCAGCTGGTCCTGCCCCAATTACCGCAACCCTGCGCAGTCGATTGGCTAATCCCGGTATATGCCCTGGCAACGCCACCAGGGGATTATGCATACATCCAATAGTTTTACCTGCGTAACGATTGGCTATGCAAGTATTAGCGCCAACGCAGGGCCGAATTTGTCCATGCACATTTTGTTTTAGTTTGGTGACGATATCTGGATCACAGATATGCGCCCTGGTCATACCTACCATATCCGCTTTGCCAGCAGCAATAATTCTTTCGGCGTGGTTGGGGTCAACGATACGACCCACAGCAAACACCGGAATATTCACCTCATTTTTTATTCCAGCCGCTAGATCGACAAACAGACCATGGGGAGCCGGTGTTGGGGCCCAGTGGCGCGATCGGCCACTATGGGTAAAATTTGTATGGGCGATAATACTGAGGTAGTCCACCATTCCGGAATCCGCCAGTTGCCGGCAAACTACTTTCATTTGGTCAAGATCGAGGCCTCCAGCCTCAAACTCGTCTCCCGGAACACGCACGCCCAGAATTTGTCCCGGGGTTAATTCCGCCCTTATCGCCTGTAATACCTGTTGCATAAAACGTATTCGATTTTCCAGGCCGCCACCGTAACTATCCTTTCGCCAGTTGCTAAGAGGGGATAGAAATGCATGGGGCAAAAAACCGAAAGCCGCGAGCAACTCGACCCCGTCGAGTCCGCCTGCCGCCACCCTGGCAGCACCCTGAGCGTATGCCGCGATGACCTCATCAATCTGCGGCACAGACATTTCCCGGGCGATATTGCCCGTGGTCTGGGAACGCACCGGCGATGCCGACCAGCTTTCGGCCCCTGGCTGGTTTATTACAACGGTGCCGCCGCTATGGGCTAGTTGCGCCAAAATCCGCCCGCCTTCGGCATGTACCGCGTCACCTAATCGCTGATAGCCCGGAATAATATCGTCGTTAAGATTCCACAAACCATCCGGGCTCACGCTGAGTAAGCCGGATTTATGGATCGGTGTGCCACCGGTAATTTGTAGTCCCACACCGCCAGCGGCATACTGGCGATGGTAATTTACGTACTCTTCCCCCGGCTTGTTATCTTTTGCGAACCCTGGAACGTGGGCAGACACCAGGACCCGGTTACGGATTTTAACCGGGCCGACCTGGAGCGGGGAAAGCAAATTGGCATAATCATCCATCAACCTTTTCCTACTGGGTTGCTACCGGGACGAGTTTAGCATTGCCTTAATTTCTTTAAGCTCGGTAATAATTTTCTTTTGATCATGCTTCAAGGCAACGCGTTCCGCGGTGGCTTCGTCTTCGTGTTCCGCTTGCATCGCCGAAACAATGATTCCAATAAATAGATTCAGCACGGTAAAAGATGTACACAAGATAAAGACCACAAACAACAACCAGGCAAAGGGAAACGACTCCATCACCGGCCTGACAATACCCATCGACCAACTCTCAAGGGTCATGATCTGAAACAGGGTGTAGGCAGAATCACCCAGAGAGCCGAACCATTGCGGAAATGTTTCTCCATACAGCCGGGTCGCCATTACGGCGAATATATAGAACACCAACCCAAGCAACATGGTAATTGACCCCATGCCCGGCAGCGCTGCAATCAAACCAGTTACCACACGGCGCAAGGACGGTACTACGCTGATAATTCGCAGTACTCTTAGGATGCGTAAAGCACGCAAGATCGAAAGGTTACCGGTGGCGGGCAGCAATGCGATTGCGACGATAAACAAATCGAACAATCGCCAGGGGTCGCGCCAGAATTGCCAGCGATAGATAATCAAACGTAATCCAACTTCAATGGTAAAAACACCCAGTATCAGTCGATCCAGCCACATCAACTGGGCGCCATAGCGCTGCATAATCCCTGGATCGGTTTCCAGGCCCAGTGTAATTGCATTAACTATGATAAGCGCCAGAATAACGGATTCGAAGCGTGGACTTTCCAGCAAAGACTTTAGAGAGTTCATTTAGTTTTGTGTTTCACATATCTCAAAGGATCTGGACATCAGGTGGAGATAAATCTGTAACGCTATTAGGTCGAACCTATTTTCGATTGAAAAGATATCTGGATTTACCCCTTGAGATGACCGTCCTAATCCAACCTTTCAAGCCGGGGATTTAAGTAAAAGCATTAAAGGTTATTGTGGTGTAGGTATCGCGAACTCCTGTTAGTTTTTGAATGCTACCGGCAACAAATCGCCCCACATCTTCTCCCTCGGCCAGATAGCATTTGGCAAGCAAATCATATTCCCCTGAAATGGAATACACTTCAGATACGCCTTCTTTTTCAACCAGGCTCGCTGCCACTTCATAGGCCTCACCTAATTCACATTTCAGTTGCACAAAAATTGTTTGCATCAGGATTCCTCGCCTAAACGTGTTGTCATTGTGGCTAATTGGGTTAGTTTGTCCAGGGCCGCACCGCTTTTCATAATATTCTTGGCCATTTCCACTCCCGCCGCGATATCGGCGGCCATATCCGCGGCATACAATGTTGCGCCAGCGTTCAGCGCGACCATATCGAATGCCGGTCCTTCAGTTCCTCCCAACGCCTGTTTAATCATCTCCAGACTATGCGCAGAATCCCTGACAATCATTGAATCCAACGGCGTTCGAGTCATACCATAATCTTCCGGCTGAATCCGATATCCGGTCACCGACCCGTCTCGATATTCAGCGACTTCAGTCGCCGCGGCCAGGGAAATCTCATCGGTCCCATCGTCCGAACAGACTACCACGGTATGAACGCTGCCCAGTTCAGCAAACACCTCGGCGATAGGTCGAACCCATTTCTGATCAAATACACCTACCAGCTGATAGCGCGCATTAGCAGGATTTGTCAGGGGCCCGAGCAGGTTAAAAATGGTCCTTATCCCAATTTCACGTCGCGGCCCAATGGCGTGCCGGGTCGCGGCGTGGTGGGTCGGGGCAAACATAAAACCAATACCAATTTCATCGATGCATTGACCAACCTGATTGGGCGAAATGGAAATATTAACCCCGGCGGTTTCCAACACGTCCGCGGCGCCGGAATTTCCGGTTGCGGCCCGGTTGCCATGTTTAGCAACATTGGCGCCGGCCGCGGCCGCGACCAGTGCGCAAGAAGTAGAAACGTTAAATAATTTGGCTCCATCCCCTCCTGTGCCAACGGTATCAATAACGTGCTCAGCCCGGGTTTCAACTTTCGCCGCTAGCTCGCGCATTATATTCGCCGCGCCCACAATCTCTTCGACGGTTTCCCCTTTTATCATTAGTGCGGTTAAGAAAGCACCGATCTGGGCCGGTGTTGCTTCCCCTTGCATAATCAGGCCCATCACCTGCTGCATCTGTTCGCGGCTCAGGTCAATTCCAGCTGCCAGTTGACGATTTGCCGATTGCAAATCCATATCGATACCTCTGTATTAGTTAAGCCGCAGAATTATATGCTGAATTGATCAGACGACAATAATTGCTCGCGATAGGCAAATAGCGCCGGGGTTCCCCCGGTATGCAACATGACTATTCGCTGATAATTTTCGAGTTCACCGGATTCAATTAACTGCAGAGTACAAGATGCCATCTTGCCCGAATACACGGGATCCAGCAGAACCCCCTCACAACGCGCCATCTGACTGATCGCCCCCAAGACCTGGTCTGATGCCTGGCCATAGCCTGGTGCCAGGGCGACATCGCTGACCCAGACGTCATCATCTGTGATAATTTCCTCGAGCCCCAACATTTTTTCAACTTTACGACAGGTACCGACAATTCTCGGATGTTGAACCTCAGCATTACGTCTGACACAAGCTCCCAGCAACGGTGTTTTCAAGCCCATTAACCTGAGCCCAATCAGCAGCCCGGCATGGGTCAACCCGCTACCGGATCCGACCACAATCAAATCAGGGTCAATCTTCGCCGTCTTCAGCTGCTGGGCAAGTTCGGCGGCTGCCGCGACATAACCCAGAGCACCCTTGGGTTTTTCTACTGGCGCTAGGGGTACGATGTAGGGGGTTTTACCCCCAGCCGATAAATCCTCCGCAATGGATTGGATTTCCCGATCCGCACCGAATTCATCTTCTCCTACCTGAAAGTAATGGATTTGTGCACCAAACAATTTATCCAGCAACACATTGCCCGACCCGAGGTAGTCACGATCCGTAGTCTGCACCCGGGATTCGAGTTGAATATGGCATTCGAGACCTAATTTCGCCGCAGCTGCGGCTAACTGGCGCATATAATTTGACTGCACCGCACCTGTACTGAGCACGACATCGCAGCCCTGGGACAGCGCATCGCCGAGATAAAATTCCAACTGTCTCGCTTTGTTTCCACCCATTGCAAGACCGGTACAATCGTCCCGTTTTAAATACAGGGAATGCCCGGAATAGCGCTTCGACAGTTGGGGCAGGCTGTCCAGGGGAGTTGGCAGATGGGCGAGACTGGCACGGGGCCATCCGTCAAGGGCATCCGTTAATCGTTTCAGGTCTGGGCTAAAGTTCATTGTCTATCTATATTCAAATCAGGTTCATTTAAGGTACTTAAGCGGGTCTTCTGGTTTACCGTTCACCCGGATTTCAAAATGCAACATAGTCTTATCGGCGCCGCTATCGCCCATTTCAGCAATTTGTTCGCTGGCTTTGACCCGCTGCCCTTCCTTGACGAGGATACGCCTGTTATGGGCGTAGGCACTCAGGTATTTCTTGGAATGTTTAACAATAATTAACTTGCCATAGCCAAGCAACCCTTCCCCGACGTAGACAATATTTCCTGCCGCGGTGGAGCGCACTGCGCTCCCTGGCTGACCAGCGATACGGATTCCGTTTACCCCATCGCTGCGGGAATAGTTAGCGATCAGCTTCCCTTTAGCCGGCCATTGCCAATTACTCGGTGGTGATACCGGATCAACATCCGGTACTGGCGGTATGGCCGGTTGTTGCGGAACTTTGGCGACCTTCGCTGGGGTTTCGACAGGCAGCGGTTTAGTCACAATGGGGGTTGATTGGGGTATGGCTTTTGGCGCAGCGCCGGGTCGCAGCATAAGGCGTTGACCCGACCTCAGGTAATAGGGAGACTTGATACCATTCCATTTGGCGATATCCAGAAAATCGAGACCATATTGCCAGGAGATGGTATAAATACTTTCCCCGGCCTGGACCACCCTTTCCGTTGGAATCTGGCGATTAGGGGATTTGTTGATTACCGGAATACCAGCATTGCTGGCGCAGCCTGCCAACTTAATTAGTGCTAAAACCAATATTATCCAAGTCGGCCATTTATACCCCATGGTTCTGCGCAAAGCACTCAATGGCGAAAGTAAAAATATGCACCGACAACCAGCAGGATCAAGGCCCAGCCAATGATCTCCATCCAACGCCGCAGATGTTGCTCGATCTTCGGTCCGCCCCACCACAAAACCGTCGCAATAATAAAAAACTGTCCGGCGCGACCGACAATGGACGCAATAATAAATGGCACAAGTGCCAGACCAAGTAAGCCCGATGTGATGGTGCATAATTTATAAGGCAACGGGGTAACCCCGGCGAGTAATACCAACCACACCCCGTCCCTCAAAAACCTCTCCTTAACCTCTGCGAAGGCTTGTTCTTTGCCAAAGAATTCAATAATCGCGGTGCCAACCTGGTCAAACAAGAAATATCCGATGGCGTATCCCAATAGCCCACCGGCCACCGAAGTAATGGTCGCCAGACTTGCCAGCCACCAGGCGCGCTCCCTTTTTGCCAATACCATCGGTGCCAACATAAAAGCGGTGGGTATAGGGAAAAACGAAGATTCGATAAAGCTGATAAACGCGAGGTAGCGTTCGGCGTGTTGATGCCGAGACCATTCGAGTACTTTATCGTAAATCGGGCCAAAAATTTTCATATACGGCGTTTATATTTTTTGCCCGTTTAACATGGGTACAAAGCGAACCGCTTCTCGTTCTTCATCGAGATAGCTGTTCTCAGTGCGGGTTATTATTCTTAGGCGCTGGTTGTCTTCCCCTCCTACCGGAATGATCAGGCGAGCGCCAACATTTAACTGTTGCAATAGAATTGGTGGAACAACTTTTGGTGCCGCTGTCACCAGGATGCCATCGAACGGCTGATTGCTCTCCCAGCCCGCGAAACCGTCGCCGTTCAGATAGCTGATATTCCGATAACCCAATTCTCCCAGCCGCTGTTTCGCCTGTTGCTGTAAGAATCCGATTCGTTCGATAGAAAATACCCAGTTCGCCAATTGAGAAAGGATTGCGGTCTGATAACCGCAACCGGTCCCGACTTCCAGCACCTTTTTTATCGGGATATCACTACCCAGCATCAGTTCGGTCATTAATGCGACGACAAACGGTTGGGATATGGTTTGATTCTGCCCGATAGGCAAGGCGGTATCCTCATAGGCTTTGTGGGCCAGCGCTTCGTCAATAAACATATGCCTTGGGGTTTGTTCCATCACACCCAGCACCTGTTCAGACCCAATACCATGACTGCGCAAGCGATCAATCAGTCTGCGCCGAGTTCGCAGCGAGGTCATACCAATACCCTGCCGGGAAATCTCCTGGTTCACGATGATAATTCCACGCCACCGACCCACTGCGCAATTTCCGCCATCTGATGATATCGCGTCATATCAATTTGCAATGGGGTAACCGATACCCTGTTGTGGGCCAGGGCAAACATATCGGTGCCCGGGCCGGCGTCAGCATCGTCTCCTGAGGGCCCTATTCGAAATACTCTTTCGTCCCCATTGATGCTGATCGGAATACTCGGCTGGGACTGATGTTGCGAGCCACAGCGAGTCGCATAAATCCCTTCCACTGCGGCGAGCGGAACATCCGGCACGTTGACATTTAATATTGTGTCCGGAGGTAGTGGATTTACTTCGAGGTTATTAATTATTTGCCTGGTAATAGATGCCGCGGTCTCGTAGTGAATGAGGTTTTCCCCTGCAAGGGAAACCGCAATCGCCGGCAACCCTAGAAAACGGCCTTCGATGGCGGCGGCAACGGTTCCCGAGTAGATAGTATCGTCACCAACGTTAGCTCCCGCATTGATTCCGGATACCACCATATCGGGTTTGAAATCGAGCAACCCATTTAGCGCTAAATGGACGCAGTCGCCAGGCGTGCCGTCCACGTACATGGTACCGTTGTCAGCAACTTTTACCGATATTGGTTTTTGCACGCTTAGGGAGTTACTCGCGCAGCTACGATTGGTTTCAGGTGCAATCACCGTTATTTCAGCTATTTCACCCAACGCTTGTGACAGTATCGCGAGCCCAGGCGCCTGGTATCCATCGTCGTTGCTCAAAAGGATTTTCATGCCCGCTTTATACCGGGAACCTGGCCAAATGTCACATTGAAATAGCCATCGGAAGGACGGATTAAATACAGGTCAAGGGATCAAATACCAAGCACTGACAGGATAAAATTCACCACCCGATCCCTAATTATCGGCTGGGCCAGGTCGTTCGGATGGATCATGTCCTCCTGATTAAGCGCGGGATCACCGCCAACCTCTCCAATGAAGTACGGCAATAGAGGCACGCCTTTGGATTCAGCCACATTGGAAAATGTCTGTTCGAAACGTTCGGTATAGGATTTTCCGTAATTTGGTGGAATCCGAATTCCCAGCAACATCGCCCTGGCCCCGTTTTCGGTAGCGATGTCCACCATGGTATTCAAATTTGATTCAATGGTTTTCGGCGACAGCCCACGCAAACCATCGTTACCCCCCAATTCAATCATGACCCAATCCGGATCTATCCGCTCGATACCATCGCGAATCCTCGACACGCCACCGGCTGAGGTATCCCCACTGATGCTGTCGTTAATAATTTTCACCGCGTTACCCCGCCCCGCCAGCAGCTGGTTGGCCTGGGCAACCCAGCCGGGACCATCCAACCCAAAGCCGGAACTTAAACTGTCTCCGATTAGCAAGATCGTTGTATTGGCTCCGCTGAAACCCGGGGCCATAGCCAAGACTAATAGCACGAGGAGTTTTTGGATAAATCGGTTGTCTGTAGGGATCATTAGATTGGTTATAAGGGCAGTAGCTTGTAATCAAGTAAGTAGACAGCATAACTATAACTTACGTTCCATTGTCCGCTGTGCCCCAGTATGAACTCAATGCAAGATTCAAATCCGCTGATTGAAGCGAGTCGCGTAAACAAGATTGTCGATGTGGCGGGGCAGCCCCTGCAAATTCTGCACGACATCTCTCTGTCAGTCGGCGCTGGAGAAACCCTGGCGGTGATCGGCAGCTCTGGATCAGGTAAATCTACCTTGCTCGGTTTACTGGCGGGACTCGACCTCCCTACCAGTGGCGACATTGTTATTGCCGGGCAAAACATTACCCAACTTGATGAAGATCAGCGCGCAGCCATCCGGGGACAATATGTGGGATTCGTATTTCAGTCATTTCAGTTACTGCCAAACTTGACTGCTTTGGAAAACGTAACACTACCCCTGGAAATCCTCGGCGACGGTAGCGCCCAGGACCGTGGCGAGGATATCCTCAGTCGGGTAGGTCTGGGTCAGCGTATGACCCATTACCCCCGTCAACTATCCGGTGGGGAACAGCAACGGGTTGCGATTGCACGGGCTTTTATTACCCGACCAGCAATATTGTTTGCCGACGAACCGACCGGAAACCTCGACGCGGACACCGGAAACATCGTTGCGGACTTGCTATTCGAATTAAACGCAGAGAATAATACGACCCTGATTCTGGTTACCCACGACCAGGTACTGGCGGCAAGATGTAGGAGTAAGGTCGGGATGGATTCCGGCAGGTTAATTCAGCAGTGAACATTAAACAGCAACTCCGATTTGGACCTCGCTTATTGTGGCGCGAATGGAAAGGCGGCGAACTCACAGTGCTGCTGCTGGCGTTGCTGGTCGCCATCGCCAGTCACACCTCGATCGGTCATTTCACCGATCGCGTCGGCAGGGCAATGGCCATTGGGGCAAATGACATCATAGGCGGAGATCTGGTGTTATCGAGTAGTCGAGAGCCCAAGCCGTCGGTACCGCAAAAAGCCATCGATCTTGGCATTACGGTGGCGCTGGTTCATCACTTTCTTACCGTAGTAAATGCGGATGATGACATCTTACTGGTTGCGGTCAAATCGGTAGGGAACAATTATCCCTTAAAGGGCAGTCTTAAAGTTACTGAAGAGCTTTTTGGTCCTGAAAAATCCTTACGTCATGGACCCAGACCCGGCGATGTCTGGGTAGAAGCAAGGGTGCTCCACGCACTTGGAATCAGTCTGGGGGATAAGATTCGAATTGGAGAAACCGCGTTGACTGCCCGCAAAATTCTGACCTATGAGCCTGATCGGGGCAACAATTTATATAGTTTCAATCCCCGTCTTATGATCAATGATACCGATCTGACAAAAACCGAAATTATTCAACCGGGCAGTCGGGTATGGTTTCGCCACCTGTTTTCCGGGGAAGCTGCCGCCATAGACGAATTCAAGGGGTGGCTGGAGAAAAACATTGAGCCCGGACAACGGATACGAACCCTCGACGATGATCGCCCTGCGGTCAGCAGGGCACTCAGCAAAGCACAACAATATATGGGACTGGCCAGCCTGATCGCCCTGCTTCTGGCGGCGGTTGCCATTGCCAACAGTGGGCGTCATTACAGCGAACGACATTATGACACCAGCGCATTGCTGCGCTGCCTCGGATGTGGGCAAAATGATATCCTGGGAATTTATCTGATCCAACTCTGTCTGCTCGCCCTTATTGGGGGCCTGCTGGGTAATATCCTCGGATGGGCCGCCCAGGCCGGGCTGTTTGCCGCGGTTGGCGATTTACTTCCCGATAATATCCCCAAACCAGGCTGGCAGCCGGTGATCTCTGGGATGATTCTGTCGTTTGTGGTTCTGCTTGGCTTTACCCTGCCATCAATTCTCCGTCTAAAGTCAGTTTCTCCACAACGGGTTTTACGCCAGGACCTGACTCCCCTTCCTCTTTCTTCCCGATTGGTTTACCTGGTCACCGCTGGTTTAATCGCCGTAATGATGTGGGTCTACACCGGCAGTCTAATATTGACGATCGGTATAATTGCCGGCAGTTTGGTGGTATTGGTGATTGCGGCCCTGGGCATATATGGTTTGTTCCAACTTATCTCCAAGTGGCTGGTCAAAGTGCCCTTAAGTTTGCGTTCAGGAATACGAAATTTTCTCAGACGGCGGCGCCAGGCCGTCGCCCAGACCATGGCATTTGGTCTCACTATCATGGCCATGCTGATCGTTGTATTTCTCCGCACTGAACTCATTTCCAACTGGCAGGACACCATCCCGGAAAATGCGCCCAATCACTTTGTCCTCAATATTCAGACCAGTGAAACCGTAAACTTTAACCGCTTCCTCAGCGAGAATAATTTCAAAGCCGATCAGCTCTACCCCGTAGTAAGGGGCCGCCTCACTCGCATCAACGGCACTGCGGTCACCGAGCACGTCAGCAAGGAGGAACGCCGAAATGAGAGCCTGAGTCGCGAACTTAATCTCACCTGGTCTGCTGAGGTTCCGCTGGACAATCAAATACTCGAGGGGGATTGGTGGGATAGCCCTGGCGGCGACACTAAAGTGGTTTCGGTGGAATCGGAACTCGCCGAGAAATTATCTATAGATATCGGTGATAAGTTGACTTTCTTCACCGGTGATCAAAACTGGGAGGCCGAAGTAACCAGTTTGCGCAGCGTTAAATGGGACAACTTTAATCCGAATTTTTATATGGTATTCAATCCTGGAGCGCTGGATCGGTTGCCGACAACCTGGCTCAGTAGTTTCTATCTGGAGCCCGCCCGCAAAAAAACCCTGGTGGGAATGCTCGAGCAGTTTCCATCGATTACCTTGCTGGAAGTTGATGCGATACTGAATCAGGTAAAGTCCATCATCTCCCAGGTCAGCATGGCGGTGGAAGCCATTTTATTTTTTATTCTAGCCGCTGGATTTGTTGTCACACTTTCGGCGATTCAGTCGACCATGGATGACCGCCTGCGTGAAGGCGCGCTGATACGGACCCTGGGGGCTAATCGCCGGCTACTGCGTGTCAACCAATGGAGCGAATTTGCCAGTATGGGATTTATTTCCGGGTTAATCGGCGTTGCCGGCGCGGAAATCACCAACGCGACCCTTTATAAACAGATTTTCGAATTGGAATTTTCACCAACCTGGTGGGCCTGGATATTGGTACCTTTGGCGTCGGCCTTTTTTATCGGGCTGGCGGGAAGCTATAGCAGTCGCAAGATTCTAAGCGAACCTCCTATGAATTCCCTGAGAAATCTGAGGGCCTGACTAATCTCCATAAACCTGAATCGGCAATTATGGGCAGATAGGTTTCAGCCTGATATAGTCCGGCGCAAATTGATGACCTGAATTCCCCGAAGTGCCCCAGTGGATGCTAAATTTTAATGCCTGGCTTGAAGGCTACTGCCCTTCATTTCCATCGCATCAGCCCGCCAAACCACCGGATACCCTGAGTGGATTCGTCGCCCATTACGCCAAACCATTCTGGCCTCTGATTGTCGCCAGCTCAATATTTTCGATCATCATCTCACTGATCGAAGTCTATCTGTTTTCATTTGTCGGTAACCTGGTGGACTGGCTCACGGTGGCTGACCGCGCCACCTTTTGGCCAACCTACAAAAACAAGTTAATTGCCATCTCAATATTGGTACTCCTGGTATTGCCTGGGCTTAAGTTGATCTACGAGTCGATCGTGCACCAGGGGCTACTGGGTAATTTTGCTATGCGCACACGCTGGCAGGCCCATCGCTATCTGTTGAGCCAGAGTATCGAGTTTTTCCAGAACGACTTCGCCGGTCGTGTTGCGGCCAAGATGATGCAGACATCCCTAGGCGTGCGTGACGCGGTAATAAAAGTCACCGAAGTACTGCTCTACGTCACAGTTTACTTTACCGGCGCCATCATCCTATTTGGAACCAGCGATATTCGGCTAACTGCTCCCATGATATTGTGGTTGACAGGATACGTTTTTACTCTGCGTTATTTCATTCCAAAAATGCGGCAAATTTCCATGGAGCAGGCGGAAGCGCGCTCCATGGTCACAGGCAGAGTGGTAGATAGCTATACCAATATTACTACGGTTAAGATGTTTGCCCATGCCCGAGGGGAAGATGAATATGCCCGGGAAGGAATGGAAATATTCCTCGACACCGTCTATCGACAGATGCGTCTGTCCACCCTTCTCACAGTGATTCTGAACTGGATGAATGCCGGACTGATGTTTCTGGTTGGATTCACTTCAATTCTTCTGTGGCAACAAGACGCGGTAACCGTGGGCGCCATCGCTTTCGCAATGGGACTGGTGATGCGGCTGCAGGGCATGTCGCAATGGATAATGTGGGAGGTATCCGGATTGTTTGAAAATATCGGCGTCATCCAGGACGGCATAGAAACCATCTCCCGGGATATCGCAATCACCGACGACCCAGAGTCCCATCGCATAAAGGTTGAAGGCGGCAAGATCGAATTCGATCAAATTAGCTTTAACTATGGCAAGCAGCTTGAAGAGGGAGGAATTATCAAAGATTTTTCGCTGACCGTAGAATCCGGTGAAAAAATTGGCCTGGTGGGACGTTCTGGTGCGGGCAAATCAACTCTGGTCAATCTTCTGCTGCGCTTCTATGACCTGGAAAAAGGCAAAATTCTCATCGACGATCAGAATATTTATCGAGTCACTCAGGAAAGTTTGCGCGAAGAAATCGGTATGGTGACCCAGGACACATCGCTATTGCACCGCTCGGTATATGAAAATATTCGTTATGGCAGCGTCGGCGCAAGCCATGATGATATCGTTGCCGCCGCAAAAAAAGCCAAGGCCCATGAGTTTATTCTGGATTTGGAAGATATGAACGGACTACGAGGATATGACGCCCAGGTAGGGGAACGCGGCGTCAAATTATCTGGCGGACAACGCCAGCGCATCGCCATCGCCAGAGTATTATTAAAGAATGCCCCCATACTGATCCTTGATGAAGCCACCAGTGCGCTCGATTCTGAAGTTGAGTCAGCAATTCAGGAAAGTTTGTACAGCTTGATGCAGGGCAAGACCGTGATCGCCATTGCTCACCGATTATCCACCATCGCACAAATGGATCGGTTAATCATCATGGACCAGGGCAGTATTATTGAATCGGGAACCCACCAACAATTGCTTAAAGCACGCGGTTTGTACGCTGATTTGTGGGCACGCCAATCTGGTGGTTTTCTTGACTATAGTCGGACGGTATAGTCGCGGCTGCACCCACTCATTGATTTAAATTATTTAGTTACCACATGTCAGAAAATTGGATTCGAGTAGCAGCCGTTGACGAGGTAGATGAGGACGACCTCATCCAGGTTGAAGTCGGCAAGGAATTAATCGCGTTATTCAATTTAGCCGGTGAATATTTCGCCTCCAGCGATATCTGCACCCATGAATATGCCTGTCTCTCGGATGGGTTTGTTATCGATGGCTTGATTGAATGCCCGCTACATCAGGGTTGTTTTGATATCAAATCCGGAAAGGCAAAAGGCGCGCCGGTGACCGTGGATCTAACGACTTATCAGACCAAAGTAATAGAAAAGGATATCTATATACTGCTTGTCCAGCCCGAGTAATCCAAACGAATTGCAGCAGACACGGCCCATTGGAGAAATCTCTTTGATACTTTACTGACTCAATAGCACCGTAGAAACCCAACCCTGCTCAGCTTCCAGCTCGATTCGATACCAACCATTGGATTTATCAATCAGCCGCACCCGGTCCCCGGCGTTGCGCACCGCGATGACGTTGTTAACCGATGTATCAGGATCCAGTCGAACTCGCACCTGATCCTTGGATACCACACCTTCATCACCCTCAGGGGTAACCAGGCTCGCGTAAATCCAGCCGTACACGGAACCTTGAAACGAAATTCCCGTCATTTCATTAGATCGCTGCCGAATTTGGGCTGACGAAGTTTGTAAAATTCTCCCTAGGGGCCTGGAGCTAACAGATCCGTTAACATAAATTATTGTATCGACCGGGACTTTGATTTCGTCAGTAGCGGAAACCTCTGGGGCACCAGTTGCGGTTTGTCGAGTATTAACCACTGCAACGGGTTCTCCGGAAATACTCTCTGGCTCGGGCAACGACTCTTCCTCTTGAGTAACGTTGGAATCATTCTGGCCAACGTCATCAGTCACACCGATGGAATCATTGGCCGACTCGGATCCCTGGGACGAGATTTGCCCCAATATAGAAGAGTGAACCCATCCGGCGTCCAATTCTCGTTCAATTCGATACCAGTCACCTTGCTTTTCAAGCAAAGTCAATTGTCGCCCTTTCTGATACAGGCCAACAATAGGTGAACTGGTGTTGGGTCGGGAGCGGACCCTGGCTCCATCCCGATTAACTGATCCGGACTCCGCTCCTCCACTGACCAGACCGGCATAGATCCACGCACTGATTGAATTGCTGCTTATCTGGGTAAATCCATTTTGGCTAGAACCCATCTCCACGATGTCACCCCTCTGCAGAACGCCCAATACCGCTGAATCCCGGTTATGGTTTTTAAACACCTCGGTTGTGCCTAACAAACTTCTGGATGATGCAGTAATTGATTTCTGGTCCGGGTCCTCCGGATTGGGTGGTAGCTTCCGCAGTGTGACATTAAGCTGCCTGTCCCCGGTACCGGCGCCATTCTGGCCATTGGATAATTCTGCAGCCATGGCCAGTTCGGATATTGAAGATCGCACCAGGATATCAACATCGGTTTCACGCATCCAACCGGAGAATCGCAGAGGAGATTCCACCCGAATCCAGTCCCGCTCTGATTCCATAATGCGCAGACTTTCGCCTTTCGAAACGGTTCCGAGTTTGTATATTTCCGGGCCTATCTCTGGCTCCACATAGAGTCTGGTTTCAAGCTTGCTGATTACAGCCCGACCGCCGGAAATGTCGGCATGTCCGGCGAGAATCCAGGCGGGCAAGCCCGCTGCGAGTTTCACTTTGATCCAGCCATTGGTCTTGTTAACGATTTCGACCTTATAGCCTTCAGGCAGCTGCAGCAATGGCTTTTGCCGACTGGTAGGTAATGCATAGACCAGAGAATCCGTCCGTTTTACCCGACTGCCACCGCGAACTACGTCAGAGCGAAAATTTAAATCCATCGGATAAAGATTCGGAAGTACCGCTTCGCTGCTGGCCTTGCTATGCCATAGTTCGAGCGCCTCGGCTGCCAGGGGGTCTTGATTCTTCACAGCGGTTTCAAGCCATTTAACTCCGGCGGCTTCGGTGAGGGGAAATTCGGGACTCCATAATGTGAGAATACCCAGGTTGGTCTGGGCCTTAATGTGGCCGCCTTCAGCGGAACGTTCAAGCCAATGAGCCGCGAGATTAACCGGGCTATTATCGGTATCACCCAGCAACAACAAGGCTAAATTATACTGAGCCCCGACGTCGCCTTCCTTTGCCGCTCGCTCAAACCAGAAACGGGCCTCCTTTGGCGCAATTCCTTCATCGGTTCGGCCAAAGTTAATAATACCGAGATTAAACTGTGCGGCGACATTTCCCTGATACGCCTGTTGCATCAATTGACGAACTGCCTGTACTTGCTTGCCTTCCTGGAACAGCTTGATCGCCTTATCGGTATTTTGCCGATCAACCGCAGTAGCCGGTACCGACCTGGCTGCCTGAACCGGCAGCGCCAAACTCCCTACCAGGAAAATGGCCAGGAAAAACTTAAACAATTTCGAGAGACTTGTCATACTTTCGCGGAATCCAAACTAACCCTTGAATTATATACTGGCATAGTGATTTTTGACGTATGTCATGACACACCCTGGGAACCGTCTTGGGCAACATAATCCAGCATTGAAAGATGGTTTTCAATGCCGGCAATTCGGTCTTTAACCCGATGGTTAACATACAGAACGGTAGTTTCGCTTCCCCCACAGATCTTTTCGACCAGTGCCAGTACCAACTGACGATTCAGATCGTCCAGACCCAGACAGGGTTCATCCAAAATTAACAGAGGCGGATGTTTTACCATTGCCCGGGCAATCAGAATCAGACGCTGGTCACCAAATGAAAGCTGATTGAATGGTTCATCGCCCCGCGCGGACATCCCAAGCAATTGGAGCCAAGCGTCGGCAATGGCGCGCTGGTCGTCGGTATATTTTTGGTAGATTCCGATGCTGTCGTAGAACCCGGAAATAATGGCATTGCGCACGCTTACACTGACTTTATATTCCCATTGCAGTGCATTGGAGACATAGCCCAGGTGTTGTTTGATATCCCAGATGCTCTCACCGTTACCCCGCTGCATACCAAAAACTAGAATATCATTTACATAGCATTGTGGATGGTCACCGGTAATTAAATTGAGCAGGCAAGTCTTGCCACTGCCATTTGGGCCGGTTACCTGCCAATGCTGGCCGGGGGTTATGGTCCAATCGAGACCGGAAAATATGACTTGGTCTCCATAGGCCACTTTACCGCCTCGAATCCGTACCAAAGGCTGCTGCTGGTCAAGGTTAGTCTTATGGTCGTCAACGGTATATGGCACCGATAAGTGGGTGGTTTTCAGATGCAGTAATTGCCCCAGATTTTCAACCTCGGCGGTATCATCGCGGTCCACCCGGTGAACCAGGGTGCCGGCTTCGGTATAGGCGATATGACTGACAAAATCAGGGATTTCATCGAAGCGATTCAGCACCAAAATAATCGGTACCTGGTGCGAAATTTTGGCTAACAGGTCGCCGAGATAGGTGTGGGACTGGGCGTCCAGACCATCAAATGGCTCGTCCAGTATGAGTAGCCCGGGATCACTGGTTAACGCCCTGATCAGCAAAACTTTGCGGGTTTCTCCGGAAGACAGCTTGCGAAAACCCCGGTCCAGCATATAAGTGATGCCAAAAACTTCAATCAGACCGGCCTGAAGAGCCCGATCAACGCAAGTTTGATCCAGCATCTCCTGCACCCTGGTTCCTTCGGTGATAACGTCAATCAGGTCGGCATCGTCCTTTTTCCGTTCAGCCTCAATCAATTCTGCCTGGGCTTCGAAAGAAACGATTGCTACCGCCTCCGGAACCCCGCTGATAATTCCCTCGATCACGCTGCCTTCGCCTATCAAAGTGGCCGCCAGAGCTGATTTTCCCGAACCATTGGCGCCCACTATGGCCCAGTGCTGTCCGGGTTCGATTTCCCAGTTCACCGATTTCAAGGTGAAATGTTGATCGAACTGGACTGTTAGGTCCTTAAGCTTAATTTTTGACATGCAATTACGGAGGGTTGACCGATCCCCCGCTAATTGAGATAGGCAGTGGAAAGGCGGCAAAATATAGCACTTATATCATTTTACGCAACGCGCAACTTGGATTACTATTGCGCCCTCTTTTATTAATCATGATTGTCATGCGCCAGAACTATTTCAACACCCTCCCATTGCGATTACAGCTCGAAGAATTGGCCAAATGTCGGTTTATGGAACAGGAAGAATTTTCCGATGGCGTTAATTATATACGTGACAAGAAAATTGTCATTATTGGTTGTGGCGCCCAGGGATTGAACCAGGGTTTGAATCTCCGGGACTCCGGTCTTAACGTGAGCTATACCCTGCGCGCCGCGGCCATCGCCGAAAAGCGCCAGTCATTTGTAAATGCATCGGAAAACGGATTCACGGTAGGTACCTACGAAGAATTGATCCCGGACGCCGATATCGTGATGAACCTGACGCCGGACAAACAACACAGTGCTGTAGTCAGCGCCGTTATGCCACTGATGAAATCTGGCGCAACCCTGGATTATGCCCATGGCTTCAATCTGGTTGAAGAAGGCATGCAGGTCAATAAGAATCTGACCGTGGTCATGATGTGCCCCAAGTGTCCTGGTTCTGAGGTACGCGCCGAGTACGTCCGCGGATTCGGCGTACCTACCTTGATCGCCGTGCATCGCGAAAATGACCCCAATGGCGACGGATTGAAGATCGCCAAGGCTCTGGCTGTAGGGACTGGCGGCCACCACGCCGGGGTTCTTGAATCATCCCCCATTGCCGAAGTTAAGTCTGACTTGATGGGCGAGCAGACGATTCTCTGCGGTGTACTCCAGACTGGTTCGATCCTTTGTTACGACAAGATGATTGAACAGGGAGTAGAGGCCAGTTATGCCGCCAAGCTGGTGCAATATGGTTGGGAAACCGTTACCGAAGCACTCAAACACGGCGGCGTCACCAACATGATGGACCGCCTCAGCAACCCGGGGAAAATTCGGGCCTATGAATTATCCGAAGAATTGAAGCGCATACTGCGTCCCCTGTTTCAGAAACACCAGGACGACATTATGTCGGGTACGTTTTCCAGAACCATGATGGCGGACTGGGATAATGATGATGCCAATCTGCTAATGTGGCGCGCTGCCACCGCAGAGACTGATTTCGAAAAACAGCAGATCAGCGACCAGGAAATTCCGGAGCAGGAGTATTTTGATAACGGGATCCTGCTGGTCGCTTTTGTTCGAGCAGGCGTAGAACTCGCGTATGAGACCATGGTGGAGGCTGGCATTATTGAAGAGTCCGCCTATTACGAGTCACTCCATGAGACCCCTCTGATCGCCAATCTAATTGCGCGCAAAAAACTCTATGAGATGAACGTGGTTATTTCCGACACTGCGGAATATGGCTGTTACTTGTTCGATCACAGCGCGCGTCCATTGTTGGCAAAAGAGTTTATGCCCGATCTGGGCGCAGACGTGATTGGGTCCGGGCTCGGGGTATCCGACAGCGGGGTCGACAATAAAGTCCTGGTAGACATTAACGCCGCAATTCGTGATCACTCTGTCGAAGTCGTCGGAAAGAAATTACGCGGCTATATGACTGGAATGAAGTCTATCGTGTAGCTGTTTCTGGAGGTCAAACCTGCTTTATTTTTCTAAATCCCTGCTTGATCATCTGCACCCGGGATGGTCGATAAAATCCGGTAGGCTGGACTATGAAGTTTGGTGATGTTTTATGCGACGCCAGGATAAATTTTCTTACCTAATTACTTACCCATCCAGAAACCGGCCTACATCTATGGTGAATTCAAAAGACTCAGATAAGCTGGTCCACGCCACATCCCATCCCATTGTAAAGATTAATTCAAAGCGCTTTATACAGTCGCCCTACGCCGAGCGTTACGTTACCGACCAGACCGTGTTTGGCTGTTATAGCAATCGATTCTATGCCATGTCCAATGGCGAAGACGCGCTGGAGCAGTATTGGAAATTACGCCGCGGCGTTATGCTGTTCGATGTTCCCGAAAAACCAATTGATATCCAGGGACCAGATACAGTAACCCTACTGGATAAAGTATTTGCTCGACCCATGGCTGGTCTTAAAGTTGGACGGGCAAACTACGCTATTGCCTGTACGCCCCAGGGCGGGATTCAGATGGACGGGATAATGATTCGATTGAGCGAGGATCATTTCTGGTACGTATTTGCTAATGGTGACTTCGCCTCTTGGCTAATTGCGCACTCCGGCGGCCTCGACGTAACCATTAGCGACCCTCAATCCCGGGTACTACAAATCCAGGGTCCGAAGTCTCTCGAGTTCCTCGAAGCCGCCACCGATAAACCCATGCCAAAAAAGTTTAACTACTTCGACTCCGCCCGCTTCAGTTTCGCTGGACAGTCTTTGTTGGTTACCCGGACGGGCTGGACTGGTGAACTCGGTTTTGAAATATACAGCGACGGAAATACCAACCATCTGGCCCTGTGGGATCATCTAATTAACGCCGGGAAGCCCTTCGGGCTTGAGAATGCTGCGCTGGAAGTTATGGGAATGCGTCGCCTCGAAGCGGGAATTCTCGACTATGGAACCGACATCGATAGCAGCATGACGCCGTATGACGTCGGTCTTGGCAAGTTTGTCAATTTCTCCAATCCTGATTTTGTCGGTCGAGAGGCATTGGAAAGGGCCAATAAAAATTGCCGGTTGTTCGGTGTTACCAGTAAAACCGGCGTACCCAGGGTAGGCTTCGAGGTTTTACAGAACGATACAGTCGTCGGCATAGTTAAAGTTGGGGATTGGTCGCCAACTCTTGAGCTTGGTATTGGCTATGTTTTGTTTGACGCTTACCCAATGGAACCTGGTGGGTGGCTAGGCGCAAGCCTGACCCTGCGTGATAAATCTGCGTTACCAGGATCAGAAGAGTTTGCCTGCGAAATTGTTTCGTTACCACTTTACGATGCAGAGAAAAAGATACCCCGGGGACTGTAGCTTCCTGAAGGGTTAGCAGATTGACTCAAAACCTTTGCCAATCGACACACTTTTGCCATTGACCAGCAACCACTGGGAAACTTTGTCGGGTTTGACGGATATCGGCAAGGTGTGACATACGTCACAGACATATCCAGGATATCCGACTGATACTTTGCTGCACATTGACTTCATATTTCATATGTGGAAATATAAAATGCAATGATGTAGCAGGGAAACCCAAGGGCGGGTTAGATAGATTTAGGATGTAATGGGTCGCCATTCGCCTGGGTTTCATGGGGCAAGTCATCACGGCAACACCGTTGATGGCGATAGTAACAAGGAGACAAATTGATGAATTTGAGATGCATTTTGTTGTTGCCGTTGTTTGGGGTACTTCCATTTTCCGTTAGCGCTGACGAAAGTTCGAAAATAGATGACATCAAGGCTTGTGCGGAAATGGCCAAAGGTGGCTTTCGGGAATTCACCGATGATCGATCGAAACGGTTTTTGGGGAAAGTAGCGGAAGCCACCGCACGATGTCGGGGTGGTGAGAATGCCGCTAAATACCGGGATACGCCCTGGGTAGACTGGGCCAATTACTGGGCAGCGGGAGACATGGCAACCAAAAAAGAAGGCGCTGAAGCCAAAACCAGGATCGGTGACCACATTAAGCCTAATGGCCGCGGCGTAGACGGCTCTCTCATTGACCTAGAATATCAACGGATCGAACTAATCAAGTTTAATCTTTTCGATAATTACACCTACCCTACTTACATTAAAGGTTTGGATGATCAACCAGGCGTGGGGGTAAAACAGTGGGAAGAAATGCGGTTATCACCCGATCATCCGAATTACGCCGATGTTGGTGGAGATGGTGTCCAGCTATGTGAGGGGGAGTTAATCCGACACCGCACCTTAACGGGTATCTGCAATGACCTGCGAAATCCAAAAATGGGTTCGACTAATACCTTGTTCAGTCGGAACGTGGCATTTGAATCGACTTTTCCGCGGTTTGGTAAAAATGAATTCGCCAAAAATCGCCATAGTGATCCAGAAAACGGCATGCGCATCGACGTGCTCAAACCCGACCCCCAATTAATCAGTCGAAAACTGTTTACCCGGAAACAGCAAAGCCCGTCATCTTGCGGTGACGGCTATGGCGCGAAAAATGATTCCAACGATAGTAGCTGCGATTATCAAAAAGCGCCTTTCTTTAATGTATTGGCCGCATTCTGGATTCAATTTATGACCCACGATTGGTTTTCCCATCTGCAGGAAGGTCGAAACCAGTCCGAGTTAATGTCGGTTGGATGTCCAGAGGAACAGGCCGATTCGCTGGGATGTCGACCTGGTGACCAAATTGAACCCGCATTGTTTGAGCAGGAAGGCGACCCGGCGTCGTTTACCGTTGGAGACAAGGAGTATCTAGTACGGTCTCACAAAACAACTAGAAATACCCTAACCGCGTGGTGGGATGCTTCCCAGATTTATGGATACGATGAAATATCTAAAAAGCGGGTGATTCGTGATCCCGGCGACAATGCCAAATTGCTACAGCCAGATGGTTACCTGCCAAAATTTCAGCTATGTGACATCGGTACGGATCCTGACTGCGCGGTTCAGTCCCAATGGAGAGGACAGGAAGCCGCCGCGTTTCCGGATAACTGGAATATTGGAATGAGTTTCTATCACAATCTGTTTGTGCGGGAGCATAATAGTTTTGTCGACTACTTCCGTAACCTCCAGCGGCAAACACCCGGGGAAGACTCTGGTCTCAGAAATCCCGATGATTCGGATCATATTATTACCTTCGCCGACGTTACCGACGACGAATTATTCCAGGCGGGGCGTCTGGTGATATCCGCCATGATCGCCAAGATTCATACCATCGAGTGGACCACCCAGCTGCTATACGACGAACCCCTTTTCAAGGGGATGAATTCAAACTGGTTTGGTTTGTTCAATCTGGAAGAAAATGACGTTTCGATTTTACTGCGCAAGTTGCTCGATCAGGATAAAAACTTTTTGAGTAGAATTTCAACTAAGCTATCACGCTCTCTGGGTATGAGTGGTGACAGTGAAAAAGCCCATGGAATATACTCGGTGCTGGCATCAGGCGCTGGAATTTTTGGGCTTAACAATACCCGTAATTCTGGCGCCCTGTTTTGGAAGCACGATGCGTGGAGTCTGGAAAACCCGGATGACGTCAATGGCGGTATCAATCATTTTGGGTCACCGTTTAATTTTCCCGAAGAGTTCACCTCGGTTTACCGGCTCCACCCATTAATTCCGGACCTGATCGAGTATCGTGATTGGCGCGACCCTAACGCGATTAAAAATATGATTCCGGTTGTTGAAACCGTACGCGCTGATGCCAGCGCACAAATGCGATCAGGTCGGCTAGAAAACTGGGCGCTCAGCATGGGCCGGCAAAGACTCGGAGCGCTGCATCTGAATAATCATCCGCTGTTCTTACAGAATCTGGAAATGCCCCATATCGCCAGTCCCAGCAAAAAGATCGATGTCGCTGCCCTGGATTTAATCCGGGACCGGGAACGAGGCATACCGCGATTTAATGAATTTCGACGCCAGATCGGACTGAAGTCATTAAATTCTTATGACGATTTCGTGGACCAGAGATTATCCTCGGATTCGCCAGCGCGCAAAACCCAGGAGGCAACAATAAAAGTATTACGCGAGATTTACGGTACCCATACCTGTGACGCGAGCAAGGTTATTACCGATGTTCAACGGGATGACCAGGGAGAATTGCTTAATGACTGTCATGGATTTCCCGATGGCTCGGTTGTGGACAATATTGAAGACGTCGACGTTGTTGTGGGCTGGCTGGCGGAATACACCAGGCCCCATGGATTCGCCATATCTGAAACCCAATTCCATATTTTCATTATCAACGCCTCACGGCGCCTGTTCAGCGACCGGTTTTTTACTTCCAGTTTTCGACCCGAGTTTTATTCCCAACTCGGCTACGATTGGGTAGTTAACAATGGTCCATTAGACGACTGCCCTTATCCATTGGAAACTGGTAAGGACGATGTTAGCGCCTGCAATGAACCGGAGACTTCCAACGGTCATAAAATTCAGGTGGCGCCGTTAAAGCGCGTTTTAATGCGAAATGTTCCGGTGTTAAAGGATGAATTACTTCACGTCGTCAATGCATTCGATCCTTGGGCGCGAGATCGGGGCGAATACTATTCTCTTGACTGGATAGCTCGGAAGGGAGCCGAGTCGGATCCAGCATTCAAACAGTAATCGGTTCGATGAAGACTGGTAACGGGCGCAGACGCTTTGACCTGACATCAAACCCTCCCTTGGAATAGCGTCATGCAGGAAATGTTACAACTTGGTGAAGAACATCCTGACGCTAACCAAACAGAGATCACAGAAAATCTTATCAGCGTAATCAAGAAAATTAGCCGGAAGCGCCATCCGGATGGAAAATACCTGCGGTTTAATCAATCAAAAACCCTCGGTTGCTTTGAGGCAGAATTTGAAATATCGGACCAACTCCGACCCGAGTTGCAACAAGGATTATTCGCCACACCAGGACACTACCCGGCGACGCTTCGATTCGCTAATGCGACCAAGTTTGACGATCGCAAGAAAGACTTCCATGGTTTGTCAATCAAATTATCGGAGGTTGCCGGAACCCAGCTCGGGGGAGAACCAGGGATACAGGATTTTACGCTAAACAGCCATCCTGTCCTGTTCGCTGCCACCGCTAACGAATTCCTGAGTTTTACTAGCGCTATGGCAAAAGGTCGTCTGGGCTTACTCGCATTTCTGATCAATCCAGCGCACTGGAAAGCTGCGATGGTCATGCTTAAGGGGCGCCAGAAAATAAACAATCCCTTCGCTATCCGCTATTGGAGTACCACGCCCTATCGTCATGGGCTGGATCAATCGGTAGCAGTGAAATACTCGGTTAAGCCTGAGATCGACCCCGAACAATTCGCTTCCATGGCGAATCACGAAAACGGGCTAACCGATGCCATGAATCGGCACCTGAAAATTCAACCTGTCAAATTTGATTTCATGATTCAGAGACAGAGTGATCCGAAGACCATGCCCATCGAAGATGCGCAGGTTCTCTGGGACGAAAACCAGTCCCCATTTGAGAAAGTCGCCACTATCACCATACAGAAACAATCGTCCCCAGAGGACGATAACGCAGCAAAATGTGAAAACATGGCATTCAACCCTTGGAACTGTTTGGCAGAACATCAACCGTTGGGTGGAATCAACAGGGCAAGAAAAGTGATTTATACCGAAATGGCAAGATTTCGCACCGGGCCAGAAAATTAGCAAACAAAATAATGGGAATGCACATCAAGTAACAGGAAGCCCACAGAAGACATGGAATTTTTTTAGCACATATTATCGAGGTCTTAGCATGAACAACATCGTGGAAAAATGGCTTGGGATGTCCCGGGAGGAATTGGACGAGATTTACCGCAACGCCGACGCTGGCACGATCCCGCAAGGTGATACCCGGGGCACTGCGATTTTGGCGGGGTCCGGATTTTCCCGGGTGGTAGCTGGATTCGCCAGATTACTTGCTTGGCAAGGGAAGGTGTTTGATCTTTTTTCACCGGACAAAAAAGCTGGAATACTGGTCAACAAGGTAACGCCTTTTAGCCTTACTTTTATAGTTGCTAAAGTTTATATCGATAAGAGCTGGATGGATGATCGCGACACTATTGTGATTGACTATTCGAAAACTTCTTTTTTCGCAAAACTTATTCGCGATGAGATTCGTGAAGTCGAACCCGGCGTTTACCTTGGAAAAGTCTGGTGGAGGAAGACCAGGATACTGGATTTCGCACTAACCAGGACCATCACTTAACCATTAAATACCAATGATTCCACAATCGGACTTTATGGTATGCGCTGAGATTCGAAGAGACCAGATTGAGAATTTACGCTCCCTTCTCGCCAGTATGAATTTATCATCGGGATTGGCAGACCCCAGTAATCTGTTAGTTCCATTTGCCAGCTTTAGCAGCTTGCATATGGCCCGATTTGTCATTATCGATTTTAAAACCGAGGAAGACATTACGGCTCATGGAATCCCCCCGCAGCCATGGCCAGCTACCTTAATATTTCTCGGCGACTTTGACGGCCCATTTGAGTTATTCCTGGCGGAATTGGCAGCGCGTGCCGAACCGGGATTAAACAAAATATTCTCCTATTGCGTAGGGTTCAATCTAGAAAGTGATAATTTGCTGGAATGGATGAAAAACAACAATAAACGCCCGGCCGCCAATTACATCAATTGGGTCGGCAGGAGCGTAACCCAAATTCATCAGGAAGCCGCGTTACACAATGCTCTCAAATCAGAGCTCAACGATATTCAGCTGTCTGGAACCAAGTTCAATTTGCGGGATTTGCATCATTCACTTTATCAATTTGTCCAGGATCAAAAAAAGCGAAACCGGCTAAAGCTGACGCCAATCCCAGCGACGCCCATCGACTGGTGGTTAAAAAACCTTATGCATAAAATTGGCGTGCCAGTAATCCTGCTGGCTTTAGCACCACTGATAATCATTGCACTACCAGTTCTCATTATTCGCCTGCGTTCGCTGGAACGTTCTGACCCCGAAATCACCCCGCGCCCGGACGCAGAAGAAGTAGAAAGTCTGGCGCAATCGGAAGACCTGCTGGTGACAAATCAATTCAGCGCGTTTGGCGATGTTAAGCCAGGGTTATTTCGACGCAGCGCAATTATATTTTTCCTGTTTATGCTGAACTATGCCTCTCGTCATATTTACAACAGAGGGTTCCTGACCCGGGTGAAGACTATCCATTTTGCCCGCTGGGTGTTATTGGATGACAATCGCCGGGTGTTTTTCGCCAGTAATTACGATGGAGACCTGGAAAGCTACATGGACGACTTTATCAATAAAGTGGGCTGGGGACTCAACCTGGTATTTAGTAATGGAACCGGTTGGCCCAAAACCCGATGGCTGTTAAAGGGGGGCGCAACCTACGAACAAAAATTCAAATACTTCCTGCGCCGGCATCAGTACCATACCAATGTCTGGTACAAGGCCTACCCCAACCTTACTACGGTGGATCTGGCACGGAATGCAAAGATCAGGCAAGGACTAGCGAACCTTCGTTATCGCAATGACGATGAGATTCAGGCCTGGATCAGTCTGATATAGCTGGATGAGCTGAGCCATGGCAGACAATCCCAACTTTGAATTTGATGATTTGCAGGGAATCTTTCGCTTCGCCCACGGCAGACTCAGCCATTCCTGCTTTTTATTGCTAAAGATTGCCGATCCGGCCCAGGCAAGACAATGGCTTGCCCAGGTTACAGTGACCACCGCCGAGAACCGTCAGCCCCTGCCTGATACCGCGCTACAGATCGCATTTACCGCGAACGGCTTGGGCAAACTTGGTTTGGATGAAAATGTAATTGCCGGCTTTTCTGCAGAATTTTTAACCGGCATACACCATGATAGTCGCTCTCGTCGATTGGGTGATATCGGTAATAGCGCTCCATCAAACTGGGACTGGGGCAGCGATACAACCGGGGTACCAGATATTCTGTTGATGCTATATGCGGCACCAGGAAAACTTGAAGAATGGGTTCAAAAGGTGACTGATCAGCATTTTAACCAGTCTTTTAACCCGGTGATCGAACTCCCTTCTAATGATCAAGTAACCCGAGAGCCGTTTGGATTCGCCGATGGGTTGAGCCAGCCAAAAATTGATTGGGCCGAGCGACAGTCCACCGACACCCACCAACGAAATACCTATTCCAATCTGGTCACTCCTGGGGAATTTATTCTCGGTTATCCCAACGAGTATGGTCACTATACAGACAGGCCGCTATTAAGTGCCAGCGATTGTACTGGCGCTGAGTATCTACCATACGCTGCCGACCAGCCCGGATTAAAAGACCTGGGCCGAAATGGCGGTTATCTGGTGCTTCGACAACTGCGACAGGACGTTAGCGGTTTCTGGCAGTTCGCTGATCGCATCGCTGATGGCATCCCGGATAAAAGAGAGCAGCTCGCATCAGCTATGGTCGGGCGCCAGCGTGATGGAGAGCCCTTAATACCTGTTACCCCAAAACCAATTTCAGGAATCAGCGAAAAAAACCAGCCCACCAACAATTTCGATTATAACAGTGACCCAGACGGAGAAATTTGTCCCATCGGCGCCCACGTAAGGCGGTCTAACCCTCGAACCGGGGATTTGCCACCCGGTACAGAAAGTTTGATTAAGCGAATTCTGCGAATTTTTGGCTTTGGCGCAAGTAGCCCACACCAGGATTTGATCGCATCGACGCGCTATCACCGTATTCTGAGACGAGGTCGGGCCTATGGACCAGAATTACCACTCGACGATGCGCTGGCAGGTTCACAGGGCCAGGAAGAAAGAGGACTGCAGTTTATATGCCTGTGTGCCAATATCGCTCGACAATTCGAATTTATCCAAAACGCATGGATAGCCAACGCTAAATTCGGCGGCCTGCAAAATGAACAGGATCCTTTGTTGGGTAATCGCCACCCTCTTGAAGATAGCAGCTCCACAGATAATTTTAGCCAGCCCAAAGAAACTGGCGCCCGCCGCCACATCAGCGGCATACCCGAATTCATTACAGTCCGTGGTGGCGCATATTTTTTTGTGCCAGGTATTCGCGCGTTGAAATTTATCACGCATTATTCATCTGATGCGGGGAACGGTAACGAATGAACACGATACTTAAATCTATCCATCGTGCGCTGGTGGAATTACTACATATAGAGCGCCGACTGGAACCTTTCTTCAGGCCGACGCTAAACCGGCTAACCCGGGAGCCCACAGCAAAGCTGCTTCAGTACCTGATAAATCGCAAACGTGAGAATGAAGGCCTCAAACTGGCTGAAGAAAAGATCTACCCATGGGAACAAAAAGCCCTCGACGACATTATCGAATTGATGGCGGATCAAATGCGAGGACATTTTAAACCGGGGCAGTATGAGCGCGGCGGCAATACCAAAACCCACGGTATCGTTCGAGCAACCGTGACGGTGCGTGACGACCTGCCGGTTCATATGCGCAAAGGCATATTTTCCACAGTACGTAGTTATCCGGCATACGTACGATATTCAGGTCCCGGACCAGATGTTCCATCTGATATTCGTGACGCCGGATTTTCCAGCATGGCCATGAAAATTATGGACGTACCGGGCGAAAAGCTGATGGAAGACGAAAAGTTCACCCAGGATTTTTCCGCGATCTGCACCCCAACCTTCGTTACTCCGGATACCCGCTCCAATGCACGGCTGCAATACTGGAGTTTGCATGATATGGCGTTGTATTACTTCTGGGATCCTAGGGCATTACACATTCTTGACTTTTTTATGCAGGCCCTGTGGACCGAAACCCAGTTTAATCCTCTGGGCCATCGTTACTTTAGCTGCGTGCCCTATTTGTTGGGGGAAGGACAGGCCATGATTTACTCCTACTCCCCTAAATCCGAAGTAACCCGGAAAATACCCGGAGTACCCTTCGGAAAAGTACCGTTCAATTATCTACGGGAAAACATGATTAAAACCCTAAATGAACAAGACGTGGAATTTGATTTCCTGGTCCAGGTACAAACCGACTCCCATCGGATGCCCCTTGAAAATGCGGCGGTTCGCTGGCCGCAAAAATTATCTCCTTTTATACCTGCTGCAACTATTCACATTCCTAAACAGAAATTCGATTCTCCCCAGCAATTTGAATTTGGCAAGCGTCTTTCAATCAATCCCTGGCACGGACTGCCGGATCATCGCCCTTTGGGCAATCAAAATCGTGCCCGCCGCAGGATGTACTGGGAGTTATCTCAATTTAGGCAAAAAGTAAACAAGACCCCGCATTTCGAACCGGATGGCAGCGAAGATTTTTCGATGTAGCTAGTAGTCGTTACCCAAGGTTTGCTTTCGGGTTTTCGATTAGATTCAGATTTTCCAAGATAATTCATTCCGACTCTAAGTAAACTAATTGCGTATTTCGAAGTCCTATTGGTTCTACCTACAAGACGGCAATCTACAATCACTGAATCTCACAGATGAACTTGTTTCAAAAAAAATTAACCCTGGTCATATTTGCTTTTTCATTATTTATTCCAACTAACAATTATGCAGCAACCGAGACCATTGATTCGGTTTCTGACTCCGGCCAGTCATGGCAACCCATTGGCGCACCTAAGGCGTTTGGTGCCGCACCTAAAGTGCCAACTGGCCCGCTTAGCAATGAAGTAAAACAAGCCATTGACATCGCGTTCGGGGAGAGTCTTCGCAGCGGCACCTGGGGCCCTGAACAACGGGAAGCATTGCGTATCTTTGCCGAATCCAGCGACCCCCGTCTGGCCTGGATACTTAGCGATGTGTTACGCATTGCCGGGGCATTCAGATTAATTGCGGAGTTGTCAGATACCGCCAGTAGTCTTCTCGGTGTGGAATTTAACCGGCGTAATGCATGGGGAGATGTCACTGACCATTTGATCGCATGGGATATCCCGGCGCCACCAGACTATCTAAAAGTAAAACGAAACATTTACACAGTTATTGTTCCCGAATGGGAAAAGATCTTCGTCGAAGGAGATATCGACTGGCGCCATGTATCCTGGGGCGGCGTCAGAATTGACGACCGAGCATACGACACCACAGATACCCCATGTAATTGTATTCCTGCAGCAGACAATCCTAAAGTTATAAGCGCCATCGATGCAAACTGGTTAAGAGATGATGACGTCGTATTTGGCGTTACCGTCAATGGAGAATCCCGGGCCTACCCAAGGCAGATTATGGAAGTACGGGAGATGGTGAACGACACCCTTGGCAGCCGCGACCTGGGTATTCCCTACTGTACCTTATGCGGAGCCGCCCAGGCTTATTTCACCGATGAATTACCCGACGGTGTTGACCGACCGATATTGCGCACCTCAGGCTTGCTTATACGCTCTAATAAAGTGATGTATGATTTAACTACCTTCTCGGTTTTCGATACCTTTAAAGGCAACGCTGTAACCGGCCCCCTTGAGAAAAAAGGAATTGTTCTCAAACAAGCGGGCGTTGTAACCACCCAATGGGGAGAATGGAAGGCTGCTCATCCACAAACCACCGTACTAGTCGAAAGTCTCGCCCTGGGTAGAAACCCCGATTTTCGTAACGGCCGTGACGCTGATGGACCGATTTTCCCGGTCGGCGACGTAGACCCCAGGCTCCCGGTTCACGAGGACGTTTTAGGAATCATCAGCGCAAACGGAACCCCCATCGCATTCCCCATAGAGCCCGCTTTACGCGCACTAAATAATGGCGAGAAAATTTCATACGAGAATATCCATCTGATTCTAGACGGCGGCGGCGTCCGAGCCACCGATTCCAACGGAGCAGATCTCGGTAGTCACCAGGCATTCTGGTTCGCCTGGTCTCAATTCCACCCCACCACCAAACTCTGGCCATTCTAAAAAGATTGGGGTCGGGGTAGAAATTATAAAGATTGGGGTCGGGGTAGAAATTATTGGCGAGTAATTATAAAAGATTGGGGTCGGGGTAGAAATTATTGACGAGTAATAGTTTCTATCGACAGCGGTATCGAGTGTTTCGGCCGCCTTGATATGAGACAAATTCCACTGCCAGTATGCAACTCCCCGGTTCCAGCATTGGAAAAATTAGACCCAAAAGACCTTTATGGATGATCGGCGCTTTGCTTTCTCCATGCACTCGGACTCATACCACTGAATACTTTAAAAGCACGATTGAAATTTGATTTAGTATTAAAACCTGTTTCTAGCATCACCCAGGTAATTGGCATATCTGATTTTAGTAGCAGCTCGCTGGCGTGTTGCAGTCGCAAATTATTAACATACTGGGACACCGACTGACCTGATTTTTTGTTGACAGCAATTGATACCTGGCGCGCGGGAATGCCTGTTTTGCGCGCGATATGGTTCAGGTTCAAATTAGGGTTGAGATAAACTTTTTGCTCTGACATTAAATCTTCGAGCTTATTCAGTACTTTCGCATGCTCCAGATCCCTCTCATGTTTGTTTTCAAATTCATTCAGATTGCGGCGCTGGGTATGGCGCATCAATAAATATACACAAACTGCAGCACCCCAAATGCAAAGGATTCCGATCGAAATCGCCTTACCGGCTAATTGTGCTGTATGAGCCCCACCTGAATACCAGAAATCTTTAGCGATTAGCAGATCTGTTAGTCCTGACAACAACAGAAGACACACTGTTAGCCACAATGTTCGTAATAAATTATCGGCCCAGCTAAGGTTACTCCAGGAAATACCTACAACGCCTTTTCGACCAAGAATTATTAGCCCGACAGCATAAATCAGCGTAAACATGCCCTGACTCAGATCAATAAAATTGCGTGCAAACAGCGTTGTGAATACTGCGAAGACCAAGGGCAATGCATGAATTGCTAAGGAAAGCGGCCTGGTTCGATCGAAGTCAGGGTTTTTAAAACTCAGATAAGCAAGTGGCGCTATTAGGGCTGACAAACAGGGCTGGATTCTACCCAACCATTCCATGCCATAGCCGAAACGTAGACCAATGAGAATTGATTGACCGATCACGATCATCAAAAAAACAATAAATAACGGACTGCGATTGGGTTCGTCGCGTCGGCGAATCTCGTTGACCAGAAAAAAGCCAAGCGTAGCTGCCAACACAAATGACAGGGGAATCATCGGCATAATTTATCGTATTGCATACAGTGCTAGTTGAAAATATGTCCTATATCGTAAAAGTAGACGACCTCTATCGTGATTTAGGTCGATTTCATCAGGTTTAAATTAGATAGTCCAACCATTCTCAATCCAGGAACTTGGCGATGTATAACACTACCTTAGAAGCAAAACTTACCCTACCGCTCGTTGTAACCGTATTTTACTCTTTGATAACTGTCAGTTACCTTAGCGCTGCCCAGGCAAACGAGAAATTCAACGCAGGTTTTAGCCGCGGCCAAATCGTCGCCCCCATGGGAGGTGATATGCAATAATCTGTTTGGTATCCAACATTCGATCTAGAGAAAGACCATGGAATCGGACCATTCGAGATGTCTCTTGCCCGAAATGGTGATTTACCAGATAGTAAATTTGGATTGATAGTCATCAGTCATGGCACTGGAGGAAGCGATCTCGGACACCGTGACCTCGCAGTGAGTCTCGCCCGAGCGGGATTCATCGTCGCTTCCGTATTGCACCCCCGCGACAATTTCAGAGATTCTGAAAACTCCAATGCCAGAGCCGTATGGGATGGCAGACCAAAGCAAATTAGCGCGTTAATCAATTACTTTTTAACCAACACGGCGTGGAGCCATAATGTAGACCCCAAAAAAATAAATGGCTTTGGATTTTCCAGAGATGGTTATACGATGATCGCATTGTTGGGCGCAAAATATGACTTAAATGAAGTAGCTTCGCATTGCTTGAAGCATCCAGAACAGGATACATTTTGTAATCGCTACCATGTTCTCGATCAAGGAGTAATTGACAATATTCGGGCCGAATACCCTACCCTTGTGGATAACTTTCTAGATAACAGGATTAAAGCTATGGTGACTGCGGACCCATTGGTTCTGGTATTTTCGAATTTAGAGCTAAACAAGGTTTCTGATATTCCAACGCTATTATATCTCCCAGAAATAGAAAACGAGCTAGTAGCGAAATTCAATGGTCAACGTTTAGCCAAATTGATGCAACAGAGGCAAAGAAAGCATCCCGCATCAGTAGTGCATATAAGCGGCGCCCACCACTATTCGTTCCTGTCCCCATTCTCCCCGCAGCTGGCAAAGCAATTAACGTTGTTGGCGAATGATTTCAATGGCTTCGACCGAAAACACTTTCACCAACAATCGTCCTCTCAGGTTACCGATTTTTTCCGCACCAACCTGCCTTAAGAACAGATCGGGGTCAGGAATATGTGAGATAGTTAATGAAAGGTATGTAAATGGGAGTGCTTTTTAGAATCAGCTTTTTACAGTGGATCGCTAAAAGCAAATCAATCTAATAGCCTTTGATCGAAATTTTAGCGGGAAACAGGTTTCGGTTTCCGACGTTCCAGGGGGAGGATTTGAGATTTCATCGTTATATGAATCACAGGCGTCACCGATTCCATCCAAGTCAGAATCCAGTTGTGGCGGGTTCGAGATTACCGGGCAATTGTCCAGATTATCTGGAACAAAATCATTATCGTCGTCAAAGTCACAAACATCACCATAATTATCAAAATCGTTGTTCAACTGATTAATATTGTTATTCAGTGGACAATTATCATATACATCAGGGATTGTATCGTTGTCGTCGTCATCGTCATCGTCGCATAGATTACCAAATGAATCAGAGTCTCTATTTTCTTGAAAGGTGTTCGGAATTAGTGGACAATTATCGATTGAATCTGGAACCATATCTCCGTCGCTATCAAGATCGCACGCATCACCAATACCATTGTTATTTAGATCCGCCTGGTCGTCATTATCAACCGGCATACAATTATCACAAACATTACCATGGATATCTGTGTCGGCATTTTCCTGACCAGGGTTAGCAGTAAAAACACAATTGTCAACAGAGTCTAAAATCATATCGTTATCGCTATCTAAGTCACAAACATCACCAAACTCATCCATATCAATATTTGCCTGGGTAGCGTTCCAAACAAATGGACAATTGTCGACTGAGTCGATAATCCAATCATTATCATCATCCAAATCACAAACATCCCCCTGATCATCGCCATCATTATTTTCCTGTTGGAAATTCGCAATCAGAGGGCAGTTATCAAGTCCATCTAATAACGTATCGTTATCATCATCTAGGTCGCATACGTCTCCCAGACCTTCGGAATCGCTATTTGTTTGATTCGGATTATGTGCTAATGGGCAATTATCGTTCGCATCTAGAACGGAGTCGTTATCGTCATCTGGATCGCATATATCTCCGTAGCTGTCCTGATCGCTATTTATTTGATCTGGATTAGAAACTCTAGGACAGCTATCCAGTATATTACTCACTGTATCTTCGTCAAAGTCCAGACTATCTCCCATAGTGACAAATCGGAATCCCGGAATCCCGGAATTCCAGCCTGGTTCACAATCGCAAAAAACCATCGTTTTGAGTCGATTGAGGTTTGTAGCAAAAAACGTGGCGATCCTGAAAATGCGATTGTCTCGTTTAATGCATAACTATTTCCTTGAGTCCACTTTTGTATCTCGGTTGCCGAAGCAGTCTCTCTCAAGGTAAATAGGTTACCCTGTGACCACAATGCATCCACAATATCGTTTGAGAGCGACCCAGTAAGCTCCAAAGAAATGCCATCATATATTCTCCCCGAGCCCAATAGCACTTCTGTCCCATCAGGTGAAACCTTTATGGGATGGATAATGCCAGAGCTACTATGGTAGGGAGTATCCTTCTTTGTCCCAATTTGCCCATCAGTATCGATATTCTCCCAATATAGGTCCCTTGGAGATGTGTGGTCTCTAAAGAAGTACATCTTTCGATTTACTTCGTTCCAAATATATTCATCTGACTCATAATTCCACTCGACTTGTGAGATAAGTTGGCCCGCACTTGAGTAAGTAAAGTGACTTACCCATGCACCGGTCGGATCTACCACAAATACGAATTGACCTGCCGTAGCCAATCCAACCGGACGCTGCGGAGAATTTACAAATGGAACTTCGGTAAATCCGGCATCCAGATTTATCTTGTCAATTTTCCCAGATGCATACGCCAAATAGATCGTATGGTTCTCAGAAGAATAAGAAAAATACAGGGGCGACCCCAATAGTGGAATACTTTCCAGATACCCCCCCGTTTCAATTGACCAACGAAATATACTCAGATTGGCTTTGCTTAGAATATAGATAATATTATCGTTTCCAATCGTAATTTCATCTACCTGATAGGGTAAACCTGTCGGGTTTATTGGTAGCCCCGGAATATCAGGTGTCAATGAGGAAAATGATGTTTTAACTACGTCGATAGGGTTAGCTCCCCCGCCAAAACTGTATACGGTACCGCCAAAAAATAGTATGCGAGTAGCTGCGATTCCTACAATATTAAATTGCCCCGTTTCAATAAAAGTATTTGAATAAGAAAATAAGGTGTTATTTCGCAGCACAATGGGGGTATCCCCATTAAACACCAGATCATCGTAGGAACCAGCTAAACTATTGTTATACGTCAGATCGGAAGTCGCATAGACTATTCCAGAGTTGTCTGAAACTCTTAATTCCCCAGGAAACAAAAAAGTTTTTGTCCCTGAAGGATAGGCTCCATGGTATGGAGAATCTGATTCTCTCAAGCTCAGCATGCCGTCGGCATCGACTGAAACTTCAACTATATCGGACGGAGACCGACCGCGTGTCCGCGCAAATATTTTTCCAACAACCGCGGAATATATTAGCCCTCCCATTGTAGTATGATAGTCTCTGGTGACTATGACAGCGCCAGTTTGCTTGTTAAGACTGGTTAGGTAGTGTCCGTTACCCGAATCATCATAATGGATAAACAAATATTGGGCGGACGCCAAAACATCAGTGATGTCGGCAAGTGTGTTAGTAAGATGAACTTCTCCTGATCCATCCAATAGAAATCTCGATACACGGCGACCAAATGCTACGTAAAGACCTTGATCATCGACATTAAAAGCGGTAGAAGTATCCGTTGTGGAAAATTCGATATCCGATAGAAAAGCTTCGGATTGCAGGTCGTATCTTTTTATGACAGCAGGAGAATCAAACAGAAAATAGGCAATATTCTGGCTTTGTTTTGTATCGATCCATTCTCCCGCCGAGGCACTGACACTAAAAACAAAGGACCCGCATACACACAAAAACTCTAAGAATCGTTTGCTGGATTCTATAAACTTCACCGTAAATTGTCTCCGATTTTAGGATATTACTTATCGCATTATATAGAGTTTGAAGTTTCCTTGTGCAAGGTTTGCCACCCAAGACGTGTTGACTATAACGCCACATTAGCCTCCAGGGGGTTCATAGGCAGGACAGAGATAATGACTCCAATGTTACGAAAAACGTGATAGCCGGTCGTCACATGGCACCGCTCCAGGCCAGGCGAATGGGAGTGCTTTTAGAATTGCAGCGACTAGCAGTTTACTCGCAATTGTCGTATTGGTTTAACTACAGTTCTAAACTAAACAGGCATCTCCATCAATTCAGAAACCTCAAGCGAACCACCAATTTCAAGAAACGGACAGGCTTTTCCCATCTCAAGTACTTCATCCATCGAATCCGCCTACACAATTGTGTAGCCAGACATCGAGGTAGTGCTGCCATCTGTCACGCTGCCATCAGGATTGATCGTTGTCGGGTTCTTAAGCGGAGCTGCGGGCACCGGTACCGCATCACCCAGTGAAGCCAACCATTCTCTGTATTTCGCAAAATGCTCCTTTCCTTCTTCAGGAATCGAAGGTTGGTTTCCACCCAGATAGGTCATCATGTATCGTTGCATTGGTAATTCTCTGAATAAATATTATGTTTGAATGTACTACAAACCAAGAAACTGGAAAAATATTTTCTTAAATCTCATTATTACTCATGCCAATAACAGTACTGATTACAGGATTTGAACCCTTTGGTGACGCCGCAGTTAATCCGTCTGAACTGATTGTCAAAGAAATTGCGGCAGCAGGCGATCCTGCCGTTGTAACCGCAATACTACCCACTTCATACCGTCAGGCAGAAGCTAACATAACAAACTTGATCCACCAACATCACCCTTCAGCAGTGTTAATGTTTGGCCTGAAACAGCAGTCAACCCAGTTATGCCTCGAGAATATTGCTCGCAATTTGGATGATTCGGACGCACTCGATAATGACGGCGAAGTTCGGGCACATCAATGTATTATTGAAAATGCACCGGCTAAATACGAAGCTTCCCTACAGTTCAATTCTATGGCGCAGATTGCGGAAAATATGGGGGAGGCTGTTGACTATTCGAACAACGCTGGTGGATACGTTTGCAATCACGCTTATTACGCTGCCGCTCATCTCGTCGCCACAGAGTTTGAAAGCATTCAATTCGGATTTGTCCACGTACCACCCCTTGACGAATCACCGTATCGGCTTAAACGTATAGTAGAAATAGTGCGGGAGTGGGTAAAACTATTGCAGCGCTAAAATGAAGTCCGTATTGTCTGTTGATTAATCCTTGGTTATTCTAGTTTTTGAATATAAAACCCGGCAGCCGAAAAAGCCTGCCGGGTTATTATCAGTAATCAATGGATCACCGAGCAGTTTAAGTCAAGCGATATTCATCGTCGCCACATAGGTCCGGGAGGCACGTACTCGACTCATAGAACCACGTTGACCAATGACACTAGCAGAATGGGTACCGCTACCTAATTTAGCAAATTCACTACTTCGATTGGTATTAGTCCACAGGGCATGGCGCTCCGCTTTGCCTTTATGGGTAATACTGAACGCTTGAGTAGAGTTCGCTGGGATAATTAACTCGCCGGATGCGAACAGCCGATTCAAGTCGAATCCACCCGCGGGTGTGGCGACATGACTCGACGCAAATTGACCCAAGGTCACAGCCCGTTTGGTTTCGTTTTTCAGCAACACCGTATGACCATAAAAGTTGTCATAGTGGGTGACGGTAATTCCCGATAGGGGCTCACGACTTTCTGAATTACTTTTACCCAACGTATGATGGGCTGCAGCAAAAACACCGGGAGCAGATAGCGCTGCGGTGGCACCAATGCTGGTAACACCAATAGCCCTGAGAGTTTTTCGTTTATTTCGATCTACCATAATAGAATCCTGTATGAAATTTATTGTAATCGCAGAACTATGCGAAATAGCCGGTTTGCACAAACCTACGTGGTGCACCGGAAAGGGTTTGATCATGCAAATGGACATTTACCGGTCGAACGCGTCCTGTGGTAACCAAGGGCTGTGAAGTAGACTCGATGGTTTTCCAGACAGCCCAGTTATGCAAGCGACCATCATTAGAAATATTGTGGGCCTGAGTAGTGGCCGGCTGAATCTCCAGTGCACCATTTATTAGCAGGCAATTTACATCAAGTTTTCCTGAAGAGGTGGGAATATAGCCTGGGTTTATTGACTCCAGCCTAACCGTTTCATCGGAAAGATTTTCAACGAAAATTGTCTGACCAAAAACGGTTTCAATATGCGAAATCAATAGTCCTGCATTATCGGAATTGGAAACATCATCAGCAAATGTCAGGGGGATCTGGCTGGCAGCGGCTACTCCAGCGGCAGCACTGGCAATGGTTTTCAGGGATTTTCTCTTTACGTGGTTAACCAAGGTTAATTCCTCATTGTTTATGCGAGGACTCTACTTAACATAATATCCTTAACAAACGCTGAACAAGTCCACCAAAAAATATATGAATACGCCATATGTTGTTGTTTATTGTGTTAATTTCGTAGTCCATTTAATTTTTTATTATTCGGTTGATGCAAATGATTTCGGACGAAAAAATGTTTCCGTGGTAACACCTTTCAAGGCTAAATAGTGATTAGCCAAGTCGCCAATCTTTCACCTTGTTAGTGATCAAATCCAATCAGGGTTCGCGTATCAATTCCTGATTCCAGTTCCCTAAAAGCTTCATTGATCTGTCCTAGTGGCACTGTTTTTCCAATAATACTGTCAAGGTCCAGCTTACCCATTTTATACAACCCTAAAATTCTGCGAAAATCTCGCTCAGGAACGCCCCCACCATAATAGCTGCCAATGATACGCTTTTGGTAAACCGGAAAGCTTCTGGCACCGGGTATAACAAAGTCAATATCCTTGGCGGCCTGCCCTACCGACACCACTGCTCCGGCGGGTCGGGTCGAACGGAAGGCATGCTCAAATGCACCGACGTTGCCAATACAATCTAACGCCGGATCAACACCACGTCCTTGGGTCAACTCTCGGATGGCTTCGGGGACGTTATCAGTCTGCTGGGGATTAATGTAATGGGTCGCACCGAATTGGTCTGCCGCCGCTTCTTTACGCGGATTAGGGTCTACCGCAATGATGTATTCCGCGCCGACACTGACAGCACCTAGAATTGCGCTGATACCAACGCCCCCAATGCCCCATATCGCAACACTCTGGCCAGGCCTTATGGCTGCGTCATTTACCACCGCTCCAAACCCGATGGTAACAGCACAACCGACAATGGCTGCGACCAGTGCTCCGACAGTCAAATTGCCCTGGATGACGAGATAACCCCCGAAGAGGTAGTAAAGAAACGGCGTAACCTGACCGATGGTATTGTTCAGGAACTTCATATAGAATTTTTTTTGGAGGATCTCCAACCTGACCCAAAACAGATCGCCGAACCGTCGGGAAAATTCGGCGAGGGTGTATTTCTCTGTTCCGTGTAAGCGTATTTCCGAGGCACCCACTACTGTTTCACCAATCCGTTCCGACAGCAGTCTTACCCGTCTGATACGATCTTTTTTCAGCAAGTTGATTTGCCGCTGTAGCTTTGGGATGAGATAGCCCTGCACTGGAATCAACACTACCGACACCATGCCAAACACCCAATTCTGAGCGAACATGAAGATCAGGATTGTCACCATGGTCCCGCCCTGAAACAATGGCAGTGCAATCGATTCCCCGATATACCCAGCCAACGGTTCTGTTTCCGACGAAACAGTGCTAATCATTTCCCCGGGGGAAACGCTGGAATAATGACTCAAGGGAAAACGCAGCAGTCTGGCGATCAGTGAAAACCTGAGCCGACGGATCAATCTTTCACCAATGATGCCTTTATAAGTATTGATTCGCATCTTGAGCAAACCACTTAAGATCACCAGAACCATAAGACCGATGCACAACGCCCCCAAATACTCCACCGGCGTCAAATAGAAGCCGAATAAAATTTTGCTAGACTCGCTATCTCCGAGCGCCCTGTTAATGATCCACTTGGGAATCTCAAGCGTCATATACAACAAGGGAAACGCAAGCAGCGTCAGAAATCCAATGCCAACCTGTTGCCTGCGGCTATAGCGCCAAATAAATTTGAGAAAGTGATCATCCATAATGGAAATCGGTGTCCCTACGCAGAATGTGTGTTCAGGCTTGAGACATTAAGTGCCAGCGATTGTTCGGAGCAAGTGCTTCTATCTTTCGAGGTTGGATTGCAGTTAACGGGATTAATCGCACCCTCAAAACGTTAGTATCGGAATCCAAATGGGAACTTTCACCATCTTTTGGCCAAGTGAAAAGATGACGGAGTGAAGTCTCAAACAATTTCAATATCGGCGCATCAAATTTGTTCTTTCTGAATATTTGTTCTCAGAAATGGATTTCATGTTGTTTTATGCGATTTGTAATTACCTCTGTGTGACCGGAAAACCTCTGAAGATTTGATACCCATCAATTTTCCCCAGGAATTTCTGTCTTCTAATAGGATATTAGTAATTCCATAACTTAAATCATCGAGGCACGTCATGAGTAAAACAATACTTGTTCCAATAGATGGGTCGGAAACAGCGTTTAAGGCCCTTGAAATTGCCGCAGAATATTTCTATCGCCGCGGCGACAAATTCTTGCTACTACATGTTTTTCAATTTCGGCGGATACCCAATGAGCTGAAGCGCTATCTTGAGGTGGAACATATTCCGGGCCCTCCTGAAACCCAGTATAAGGAGTTGATTGCCTCCGGCATCCTTGAAGATGGTAAGGAACGTGCTTCAAAAATGGGAGTCAAGAAAATCGAGATGATTAGCGCCCGGGGAGATTCGGCCAAAACTATTGTTAAGCAATCAAAGAAATTAAATGCCGATATGATCGTAATTGGCAATCGCGGCATTGGCAAGGTAACCGGTATGGCTTTCGGCAGTGTTTCACAGAAAGTTACTCACTACGCAAAGTGCGCAGTTATTACAGTTAAATAGGCATGGTGCTAACTACAATAAAAAATCAATAAAACTGAATAAAGCAGGGACATATATTTAATTTCTTATTATCGATTTCATACTCCAGTCATTTGGAATATATTAGTTAATTTTTCGTCTCAACAAGTCGAATTAACTCTGTCCAGGTTTTCGAATAACTAATAAATCCGACACCTTTTTCCTACTTCCAGAGAATCACTTCTACCGAAGACTGGGAGATAAAGTTTAAAGGTCTCGACGCGGACCATATGGGGGGCAAAAATTGGAGACAACGTTTACATCAGCCATATGTAAAGGCAGGATTTCCACCTTTACCTGATTATTGCATGAATATTTACTCCTTCGCGTTCAGTCTTGATACTTACCTGTATTCATTCAGGTCGAGATGATGGCGCGAAAACACAATGCTTGCGACAAAATTTGCACTCCAGTAAGCACTATTGCCCTCTGGCACAGATAGGCTTAGAGTTATTTTCCAAAGCTATGAAATGTTCTTTGAAAGTATGTCTGTCCAATTGTATGGTTACCCGTTTTTCGGTAACCGACTGTCAGCTTTTATTCTTATCTTCAAATTCTCCCGTTGTCATTAGATCCAGAGAAGTGTTAAATTCAACACTGGTTATTTTCAAAAATCGCCCGTACATCTTACCAAACCAATAATTTAATGCACCCTTCTGCTCTCCAATTTTGCGGCGAGTGTATACCAGATTCCGTGAAAACTGCATTTCTTCGCCACCTAATTCTTCATAGTTACTTTTCGCAAAACTGATCATTTTTTGCTCTACCTCTGACAAACTGGGTACTATTTTTCCGTCTCGAAATTCATTTGGATAGTACTCTCCGATTCTGTCAAAAGTTTTATTGAATGCTCTTTTCTCCCACAATGCTGCTGTCTTTAATAAATGTAAAAACGACAGTGCTTTGCCTAGAGAGACTAAAATATATTTACAATAACTTTCTCGATAATCCTGATCACCCCTCTCGTATAAAAACTTTTTATAACGAACTTTTGGAAACCAATCTCTATAGTTAAAACAAGGGGGAATAGCCAAAGATTCGTCTTCGCTTACGAGCGCCAAATAGTGCATATCAAAAGAAATCTCTTGCCTGATGAATTGCGTACCACGCGAAGTTAACTCTAGACCATTAAATTTACTTGTATCTGGATCCATGGCCCTTCGAACAAATCTACCATGGGTCGTTTCTTGCAAACTAAATAATACCAATTGCACTAAGTGTTTTTCGTAACTATTTTTCCCTTCGCCAACTAGAATATTCTCAATGCCCCATTTCGTTATTGCCCCGCTGTCTGTATTAACACTTATCAATTTCAGCACTATGTACTTTAACCAATAAGACGGTAGGTGAAACGCCCTAAGCTTCATGGGAATTGTCAAGCCATAGCCAATGTTCGGATTCTGCCTCCTACTATCATTCCACACTAGAAATAAATTCATTAGGTGCGTATCTGCTTGGGTGTAACCTAAGTTCTGATTGAGCATATAGTGAATTAGACATGTATCTTTTCTCCCAAATATTCTTCCAAACCTTTGGTCGAATACACTCCAGCCTATACACCTAACCTTGTGCATCAAGTCTCTTTGCTCATTTAAACCCAATCCAACACTAACCCCGCGATTAAAGTGTTCAAAAAAATCAGCACTGTTTTTTATTTCATTCTCTAAATTAGTTAGGTGGTCAACTGCTTTAGTGGGTAGATTTTTAGTCTTCTTCAGAAGGTTCAATCTACCTAAAATTATCTCCTCTTCCCTTTTTTCTAAATGATCATCGCCTAAATTCCACTCAGCTTGCGCACTTATTCCATTTAATGGCTGGACGTCTGGAGAGACAATTCCAGTTGACCTAATCCGCGTCAATGTTTCACTGCGTATTGCCAACACCAAATCAATCGAGCTATATCCACCCCTAATTTTAAATAATTCTTGTAAGGCGCTAACAATTTTACTGATATATATTTCGTACTTATCAAGGGGTAGCGTATCCGGCGTTTCTTGCTGTAACTCCTCCATAACTGCTCGATAGTAGAATTGATCCAAACTGTCAATAAAGATCAACAGTCTTCCGTAATTTTTCTTAAGACAATCTGAAGCAGCATTAATGAGTTCCTCATCATTTATATTGTATATATTGTTTGCTTCTAGTATTTTTGCTGCCGCAAAAAAGGCAAACGTTCTTGAGGGAGGCAATCCTTCTTCTAGTTCTGCCACTTCCACAAAATCATCAATTACATTGTTAAAATTTAGGTATATTGGAAGAGTCTCGCTTAAAGTAGGCTTGCGTAACTTACGAGACACCATGATTTTGCTATTTAATTTCTCACAAACAGTGGTAATTAAAGTGGATTTACCAACTGATACCGGACCAGTCATAAAACCAACTGAGAAATCTCTCCCGTTCTGAAAATTCTCTCTTGTCCAGTTAATTACATCCACACTAGCACCCTTTTTTTTTGTCGCTGTCGGCTGCATGCCAAATCGACTAGATTTACAGATTGCGTGGTATTTAAAATCATCACTCAGATGAAATGAATAGTGATTGGATAAGGCTTGATCTACTTCAGCTCTTTTAGCTATTCTCTTCTTTTTCTTAGTTGGTTGAGGCAGCGGCAACGCTACGGGTTCAGGACAGTTAAAATTTCCAAACACTTCTTCTGCACTCCTTTTCAAATTATTGATCTGTCCAGCGCTCAATTGCTTTCGATTATCCCAGCTAGGTCTAATGACCTCCTGATTGACTTCTGGTTTATATTTTGCCTCCTTTCTTATCCCTCCTTCAAAATACTGATAAGCTTTTCTTGATCTGCGCAAAACGTAGAGTCGTATTTTGGTTAGAATCCAATTTTTTGTGAAAAATAATAGTGCAACCAATACTGCTGCAACAACACCAATTATAATTTCTTCCCATCTATCTTCCAGAAACATTATTCACCTCGTTTATTGGTTTTAGCAAATCATTCTTTTTTTACATACTTCTCCATAAGTTTTCAAATAAAAAATTTGCTTAGTTCTAGACGCTATTGAAATGCCTCGAATTATCAAAATGATCCTTTTCGAACAATCAAAACATTAGCGTTCGCACGTCCTTCTTAACCCTCCCCTCCTGACAATTTTTACACCTGACCAGTAGGGTGACATTAGATACCAAAACGTGAAAAAAGACCACAAATCTTGCGAATCTAGGCCTTCTCACAACATTAATTCCTGAAAGCAGGATACTTCAATCCTACTACGGGAAATTAGCTGTTACTTTTTATAAAATGACACCACTAACCATCAAAACATAAAAAAACCGATCATTTCTAATCGAGGCCTTTTTTTACTGCGTATTCCGTTGAATCCTGCCACCGATTCCATTTGAAAGCTGCCACGTAAACCAGAGCAAAGCTGCCACCTGTCGGAGCGCTAGCGACGCGGGTTTTTGGGTATTATGACGTAGGCACCCCCGGTGCCGTCAATATCGACTTTCTTTTGCGCATGGACTCGCCTTTTAAGCTTATTTTATAAGCGCTGTGTACCAGTCGGTCCAAAATGGCGTCAGCCAGTGTTGGATCACCGATCATGTCGTGCCATTGTTCAATGGGCAATTGACTGGTGACGATAGTGGAACGGGAGTCATGTCGGTCTTCGATGATTTCGAGTAGATCACGACGGTGCTCCGCCGTGAGTGGTGCCAGCCCCCAATCGTCCAAGATCAGCACGTCAATCTTCGCGAGCTTTGCCAGGAGCTTAGCGTAACTCCCATCCCCTTTGGCAATCGGTAAGGATTCGAGTAGTCTTGGTAGTCGCAGGTACAAAGCACTATAACCCTCACAACAAGCTTTATGCGCCAACGCACAAGCAATCCAGGTTTTACCGACCCCAGTCGGTCCGGTGATCAATAGGTTAAGATGCTTTCGAATCCATTGACAATGTGCCAGATCTCGCACCAAGGATTTATCCAGATTACGTGCTTGGCGGTAGTCGATATCTTCGACACAGGCACTGTGCTTGAGTTTGGCTTGACGTAATCTCGAGGTTAAGCGCCGATCTTCTCGTTCGGTGATTTCCCGATCAACCAGTAATCCGAGCCGTTCTTCGAAACTTAAGTCATCGATATCAGGTAGCGTAATTTGGTCGGATAATGCTTTCGCCATACCGGTAAAACGCAGGGTGTGTAACTTGTCTAACGTGGGGTGATTTAACATCTCATTTTTCCTATTCGTTGGGTTAGGGGTAGGTTTGGTATTAATGATAATAAGAAGCGCCGCGCACATTGTCGTGGTCTTCGGGAAGGGTTTGCTGTGCATCTTGTGTGGAAAGTGGTTGTTGATCTAGTCCACACTTCAGGATCGATTCAATGCTTTTATATCGACAAGTGCCGAGTAATAGAGCACGGGCACAGGCGGCCTCAAGGCGACTGCTGCCATAGGCTTTGCTCAGACGTAGAATGCCCAGACAGGAGCGATAGCTTTGTTCAGGATGACGTCTTGACGACAACACCTGGGTAATCAATTGGGCGGTGGTTGGTGCGGTTTTCTCAGCCCATTGCCTGAATCGCTGCGGCGACCAGTCACCATAGTGTTGGTGGCTTTTGGGCATGTGTTCTCGTATCGTAATATGGCCCCCTTTTTGATAAGAACGTTGATGGCTCGCGACCCGCTTACCTTTGTGGAAACATTCGATGGTGTAGGTAGTGAGTCGTACATCCAGCTGCTTTTTGACCAATTGGTGAGGGACCGAGTAATAGTAGCCATGGATATCGACGTGATAATCGATATGTACCCGTGCCTTCTTCCATTCGGCATAGACATAGGGCGTTGGGGGTAATGCCCGTAATACGGGTTGATCGATCTCTGCAAACAATTGTTGCCTGCAACCCGGTAGTTTCTTGAAGGGACGTTGATTCAAGCGCACCAATAACTCTTTGATGGATAGATTGAGTTCAGATAATGAGAAGAAGGTGCGGTGGCGTAATACGGCCAGTATCCAGCGTTCGACAATCAGCACGCCAACTTCTGCTTTGGCTTTATCCTTTGGCCGCCTGACCCGCGCCGGGATGATAACCACGCCGTAATGGGTGGCCAACTCCTGATAGGTTGGATTGATATCAGGTTCGTATCGATGAGCTTGATGAACCCCACTTTTGAGGTTATCGGGGACAATCATTTCCGGCACCCCACCGAGGAAGGTAAACGCACGTTGGTGCGCGCCAATCCAGTCGGCTAAACCCTGGGACCAGGTGGCTTCAGCATAGGTGTAGTTGGAGGCGCCCAGTACCGCCACAAAGATTTGGGCAGAGCGGGCTTCGCCGGTACCTTGATCAATAATGGCAACGGTTTGGCCAGCGTAATCCACAAACAGCTTCTCACCAGCGCGATGGGTCTGGCGCATGACCAGGTTTTGTTTACCGAGCCAGTGGCGATACTGATCGCAGAACCGTAAGCGCAGTATAAACAGCACTATTGATTTTCGCTGTTAATATTCCAAGGTAGTAACGCCTCAATCTGATCCACAGTTTCTGCATTGGGCAAATCGGTAAACACTTGCTTCAGATAGGTATACGGATTTTGATTGTTCGCCTTCACCGTCTCGATAATCGAGTACAGATTAGCACTGGCCTTGGCGCCCTCCGTTGAGGTTGAAAACAGCCAGCCTTTTCTGCCTATCACAAAGGGCCGGATCGCGTTTTCCACCCAGTTGTTGTCAATCGGGTAGTTGCCGTCTTCCAGATAGCCGATTAATCGGGGCCATTGATTGTGCAGATAGGTCAGCGCCTTACCGAGCGCCAGTTTGGGCGGCACCGTGGGCTTCGTCTGTTTCAGCCAGTCATGTATCTTATCGATGACGGGTCTGGCTTGCTGCTGCCTGATCTGATGCCGCTGGTCGGGTGGCAGATCTCTGGTTGCTTTCTCGATGCGGTACAGTTTCCTGATCAGCTTGATCGCATAGTCCGCCTTGGCCGATTTACCTTTCTTACCCGCCGCGTTGCTGGCCTCAACAAACTTACGTCGGGCATGGGCCCAGCACCCCAGACGGATAATAGATTCTGCCCGGCAGACACTGTTATACCCTTCATAACCATCCACCATGATCGCGCCCTGGTAATCGGCCAGTAATCGTTTCGGCACCAGGCCACTGCGACTTGGATCATAATCAAACAGTACCATCGGGCACCCTGCCTCGGCTGGCGTGGCCTGCACCCACATATAAGATTGTGAAGTAGCCGGTTTGCCCGACTCCCGTAACACCTGTACCGGGGTTTCATCCAGATGGACAATCGATTCGGTCAGTAACCGGTCTCGCAGTAGGTTGATCAACGGTTGAATTAATTCGCCGCTTTTAATCATCCACTGGGCCATCGTCCCCCGGTCCAGTTCGATGTCCAACCGATTTAACATGTTGGTTTGCCGATACAGGGGTAACCCATCGGCGTATTTGTACACCGCAATGGTGGCCAGTGTCCTGGGACTGGCCTGGGACTTGGGAATCGGATCTTTGGGTTTAGCTGCCGTCACCATGCCGTTGTCACAGCAGGGGCAGGTATATTGTTTACGGATATGATGCAGCACCTGCACCGTGGCCGGGATGATATCCAGTTGTTCGCTGGTCTTCTCACCGGCCGGGACTAATGCGACACCGTGTACCGTACAGACTTTCTCGGATTCCGGCAGGTCATGCACCACATCAACCCGCGGCAGGTGAGCTGGTAGTGGCTTGCGGCCTTTCTGCTTTCGGTGATAGCCGGCAATGGCAACGGTTGCGGAATCTTCGTCTTGTGCGGGGGCCGCGTCAGCGTCGGTTGCCTCCACCGATTCCTCGGCCTCGTTAAAGATCAGCAGTTGTTGACCCAGATTCTTTTCGCTTGAGGGGTTGAAGCGTTGTTGGCGCGACAGGATCAATGCCTGCTCAAGCTGTTCGACATACGATTGCAGATGACCGACCTGGCTTTCTTTGGCCGCCAACGCTGCCTTGAGCTGGGTGTTTTGCTGTGCTAATTCGGCCGCGTTGTGCATGACCGAAGTATAATTAATTCAATAGGTTATGCCGTCCAACGGTCGACTATTTATTGCCAGTATCCGAACCTTTTTAAGACGACTTGCCGAACTTATTCAGCGTACTTTATGTACCATAGCGCAGCTCTTGATGACCCTGCATTTTCAGGATGTCATAACCGGACAATAACCAGTGCCATTGTTCTGTTGATAACGTCATCACCAGGCAATTCTGCCGTCGTGGCCACTGGAACTTTGATTCCTCCAGGCGCTTGTACCACAGCACATAACCGGTGCGGTCCCAGTGAATCACTTCCAGTTTGTCCCGGCCACGGTTACAGAAGACAAACAACGCATCTTGATACGGCGACAAGCCCATCTCCGATTCAATGATCGCGACCAAGCCATTAATTGCTTTACGGAAGTCGACATGCTCACGATGTAAATATACAACGGGTGCATCCGTAAACCACTTCATGCCGCCAGTGATTTCAACAGGTCTGCAACCCAGCTTGGCGACACACTGCTATCAATCCGCACACGGCCGTGGGGCAAAATGATCTCAATTAATGACGACGCGGGTTGGGCCGCAGGACTGGCAACCGCTTGGACAAATGATTTACCGTTACCGCCTTTACTATTCAGTGATCTGGCACGGTAGAATCCCTTGGTGCCGATGTGATGTTTTCGGCAGTAGGCCACTGCACTCAAGCCACTGGATTCAAAATCTGAAAGTACGCTGCGCCAGTCTGATGCCGATCGCCGAACACGTTGTTGTTGCATTGGTCACCTCTGTTATAAATGACAAGGCAACGTAGCAGGCTTAGTCGAAGAAATGCAGTACGTCGTTTGTAATGCGCTTACGCAGAACCAGCTGTATTGATACCCTTGGGGATGCAATATCCGATACTCCTGCCACAACAGAAACTTAGTGACCCCTTTGCGTTTAAGTTCTTTCTGCACCACTATCCAATCTTGTGAACGACGATCTCGGGTGACACAATTGGGTGCTGATGGAAACAGTTTTGCTTCCAAACCTACTTCCGTCAGATCCGGTGGCAATGGCCATCCCAATCCTGCTGTTTCGCTACGTCTTACATAATCTGTCGCGGCGGGTCGGCTGATGCCACAACATAACGCGATCTGGCGGATACTCATTCCACTGGCCTTCAGGCGCAGCACTTCTTTTATCTTTCTCACGGACAACCTCTTGGCTGGCATCCTGATTCCTCACAATAATGTAAAGACTCAGAATAGCTGGGTTATCCCGCGTTATAGCGCTCCTTTTTCCCCTTAATCAGGGGTGGCAGACTTCACCGGAATGGGTGGCAGGATTCGAACGGAATACGCATTTTTTACATTTAGTGCGTGGCGGTGTACTACTTTTATCTACCACAGGAGTAAGCAATATGTCTGCACCCATAAGCCGAGTTCGAGTACGCCGCAAGTGAGTGACGCCACCACCCATCAAATCACAAAAAAAGCCCCGCCCAAAAGGGCGAGGCTTTTCTTGTAATTAATGCCTGGCGGTGTCCTACTTTCACATGGGGAGACCCCACACTATCATCGGCGCTAAACGTTTTCACTTCTGAGTTCGAGATGGGTTCAGGTGGTTCCCGTTCGCTATGGCTACCAGGCAAAGCTTTCAAAAACAGCTTTGCTGTTTAGTTTGAAAGCTTTGCCCTGGACTCGATCCAGGGCCCAGCGGGCACTTAGATAAAGTTTATAGACAAGCCTTCACAGCAAGCAGTTTTTATAATTTGGTTAAGTCAAAGGTGTAATAACCCGTCTGAGTTTCAGACTTTTTGGGTGTTATATGATCAAGCCTCACGGGCAATTAGTACTGGTTAGCTTCATACATTACTGTACTTCCACACCCAGCCTATCAACGTTGTAGTCTTCAACGACCCTTCAGGGGACTTAAGTCCCGGGAGACCTAATCTTGAGGGGGGCTTCCCGCTTAGATGCTTTCAGCGGTTATCCCGTCCGTACATAGCTACCCAGCAATACCATTGGCATGATAACTGGAACACCAGGGGTACGTCCACTCCGGTCCTCTCGTACTAGGAGCAGCTCCTCTCAAGTCTCCGACGCCCACGGCAGATAGGGACCAAACTGTCTCACGACGTTCTAAACCCAGCTCGCGTACCACTTTAAATGGCGAACAGCCATACCCTTGGGACCGGCTACAGCCCCAGGATGTGATGAGCCGACATCGAGGTGCCAAACACCCCCGTCGATGTGAACTCTTGGGGGGTATCAGCCTGTTATCCCCGGCGTACCTTTTATCCGTTGAGCGATGGCCCTTCCATACAGAACCACCGGATCACTAAGACCAACTTTCGTTCCTGCTCGACGTGTCTGTCTCGCAGTCAAGCACTCTTATGCCTTTGCACTAACCGTACGATTTCCGACCGTACTTAGAGTACCTTCGCGCTCCTCCGTTACTCTTTGGGAGGAGACCGCCCCAGTCAAACTACCCACCACACACGGTCCTGGATCCAGATAATGGACCTCAGTTAGGGCCTCAAACAAGCAAGGGTGGTATCTCAAGGGTGGCTCCACAGAAACTGGCGTTTCCGCTTCAAAGCCTTCCACCTATCCTGCACATACTTGTTCAAAGTCCAGTGTGAAGCTGTAGTAAAGGTGCACGGGGTCTTTCCGTCTAGCCGCGGGTACACTGCATCTTCACAGCAAGTTCAATTTCACTGAGTCCCTGGTGGAGACAGTGTGGCCATCGTTACGCCATTCGTGCAGGTCGGAACTTACCCGACAAGGAATTTCGCTACCTTAGGACCGTTATAGTTACGGCCGCCGTTCACCGGGGCTTCGATCAAGAGCTTCGCACGAATGCTAACCCCATCAATTAACCTTCCGGCACCGGGCAGGCGTCACACCGTATACGTCCTCTTGCGAGTTTGCACAGTGCTATGTTTTTAGTAAACAGTCGCAGCCACCTCTTTATTGCAACCCTCTTCTGCTCCGAGAGCAAGTCTCTTCACATACCAAGGGCACACCTTCTCCCGAAGTTACGGTGTCATTTTGCCGAGTTCCTTCACCAGAGTTCTCTCAAGCGCCTTAGGATTCTCACCCCACCCACCTGTGTTGGTTTGGGGTACGGTTCTTCATAGCCTGAAGCTTAGAGGTTTTTCTTGGAAGCATGGCATAAACTACTTCTCTCCTAAAAAGGAAATCGTCATCACGCCTCAGTCTTAAGGACCCGGATTTGCCTAAGTCCTCAACCTACACGCTTAAACCAGCATATCCAACAGCTGGCTAGTCTAGCCTTCTCCGTCACCCCATCGCAGCTATAAAAAGTTCAGGAATATTAACCTGATTCCCATCGACTACGCATTTCTGCCTCGCCTTAGGGACCGACTAACCCTGCGCCGATGAACGTTGCGCAGGAAACCTTGGGTTTTCGGCGTGCGGGCTTTTCACCCGCATTATCGTTACTCATGTCAGCATTCTCACTTCTGATATCTCCAGCAAACCTTACAGTTCACCTTCACAGACTTACAGAACGCTCCCCTACCATGCGTACATAAATGTACGCATCCACAGCTTCGGTACACACCTTGAGCCCCGGTATATCTTCCGCGCAGGCCGACTCGACCAGTGAGCTATTACGCTTTCTTTAAATGATGGCTGCTTCTAAGCCAACATCCTGGCTGTCTGAGCCTTCCCACATCGTTTCCCACTGAGATGTGTTTAGGGACCTTAGCTGGTGGTCTGGGCTGTTGCCCTCTCGACGACGAAACTTATCTCCCGCCGTCTGTCTCCCATGATAGTACTTACAGGTATTCGGAGTTTGCGATGGGTTGGTACCGCGAGATGCAGCCCTAGCCATTACAGTGCTCTACCCCCTGTAGTAAGTCATGAGGCACTACCTAAATAGTTTTCGGGGAGAACCAGCTATCTCCGGGCTTGTTTAGCCTTTCACTCCTAGCCACAGCTCATCCACTAATTTTTCAACATTAGTTGGTTCGGTCCTCCAGTCGGTATTACCCGACCTTCAACCTGGCCATGGCTAGATCGCCCGGTTTCGGGTCTAATCCTAGCAACTATACGCCCTATTAAGACTCGATTTCTCTACGGCTCCCCTATACGGTTAACCTCGCTACTAAAATTAAGTCGCTGACCCATTATACAAAAGGTACGCAGTCACATGTCCGAAGACACGCTCCCACTGCTTGTACGCACACGGTTTCAGGTTCTATTTCACTCCCCTAACAGGGGTTCTTTTCGCCTTTCCCTCACGGTACTAGTTCACTATCGGTCGAAGAGTAGTATTTAGCCTTGGAGGATGGTCCCCCCATGTTCAGACAGAGTTTCTCGTGCTCCGCCTTACTCGATTTCACTTTAAGAGCCCTTTCATGTACAGGACTATCACCTTCTATGGTCAGTCTTCCCAGACTGTTCAACTAGAACTCAAAAAGCTTAAGGGCTGGTCCCCGTTCGCTCGCCGCTACTAAGGGAATCTCGGTTGATTTCTTTTCCTCCGGGTACTTAGATGTTTCAGTTCCCCGGGTTCGCTTCGTACACCTATGTATTCAGTGTACGATACCTGCAAGCAGGTGGGTTTCCCCATTCGGAAATCCTCGGATCAAAGTTAGTTTGCAAACTCCCCGAGGCTTATCGCATGCTACAACGTCCTTCATCGCCTCTCTTCGCCAAGGCATCCACCATGTGCGCTTAATCGCTTGATCATATAACCCCAAAAAGTCTGTCACCAATTGAACAAAGCAACAAGTTATCCGAAGTTACAAAATCTGAATAACTCTAAGAGTTATTACATACATGTTGACGACTAATAAATTGTCATCAATATGGTTTGCATACAACATTTTGAATTTGTCACCACTTGATGACTCATTCGCATTGTGTACGCGCCTTTGACTTTCCAAATTTTAAAAGAACAAAACCAACTCGAAAGAGTTGATCGCAAGTAAAAAACAAATCATCATGCCGATTAAAAACATGGTGCTTTGTTTTTTACTTTTCTAGAGTCAGTATCGCCACACATTCAAAATGAATGGTGGAGCCAGGCGGGATCGAACCGCCGACCTCCTGCGTGCAAGGCAGGCGCTCTCCCAGCTGAGCTATGGCCCCCCGG
>CBDFKC010000004.1:0-760000 GCA_965248685.1 Candidatus Poriferihabitaceae bacterium | reverse complement strand
GTTTTGGGGGGTAAATTTAGGCCGATACGGGAATATGTCATTAAACCAGGGAATTTACCTGAGGCATCAATCCTTATGATCTATCCGAAGGTGGCTCAGGATTGAATATATCTATCTAAACCAATATAAAAACAGTCGTTCAGTTAAAACTCGTAATATAGACATTATATCGCAGCCCTTTTTACCCTCGGCTCTTGCTGTCAGGTTGAGTCGGTTGACATTTTGATTGCACTGACAATAACCACGTCCGATTGACGGGGTTTCGAAGCAGACAAAGTACGCTGTTATCGCGACAGCCCGCTAGCCTTGTTTAGATAAATACTTATCTAGCAATTTGCCCAAGCAAATTGCTTTGCGCTCAAATAAAATGAAATCTATCCGGGTATTAACTGGTTATCTTTAACAATCCATCATATAACTGTCATAAAGCTTTGACCTTATGGACGTGAATAGGTAAAGTACCCGCCCATCTTGGCTGGTTCAGTTTGTTGAATCGGGTTTTAACTTCGGTAGACTAATTATCCATAGTCTTTCGGTTGAAATCTGGGTCGCACAGATACCCTTCTGGAGCGGTCTGACTGAAAAGCCCAATGTAAATAACGGCTATTTAATAAAGGCTGAGTTTGCCTGTGTTTCGGATTTATCGACCCGACGGCAACACCATTGAGCTGACCCATTAGTTGGGTCGTGGTAATTAACCTAATCGAAAAAGTAATGACGCCTCCCAAGCGATCAACGCTAAAACTCGATCTAAAAGACCTGTCACCTCGCCCGTCTGCGCCCCATCTCGGACGGATTGGATTGGTCATGGTATCAGTGCTCGCACTGGTATCAACAATTGCATCGATTAATAGCCCCTCTTCTGCCGCCAAGTCAGCATTGCACGCCAAGCATACTGACCTTAAGCAAGGCAAAGTTATCCTTGATGATTCAGATGTTCTAGGTCATTCGTTCGTATCCAATGAACCTGGCGTATTACTTGCCTCCAGTTCGAGGGCTGTGGCCAATGACCGAGAGTCTGGCGATGTTTTTGAACTTGACGCCCCGGTAAGTATTTTCACGCCGGAACAAGAAGCGCTGGATAAAATTATCGATGTAGAAAGCCCTATCGATTCGGTAACGCCCAGTTCCAACAAATCCGCACTCACCAATACTGAATTACGCCTGGCAATGGTTTCCATTGCAATACCAGAAAAGCAAACCAATCCCGTAATCAATCACACTGAATCGGATTTAGAAACATCTAATATAGAAACACCTGATTTAAAAACTGCGGTGGAAAACGCAAAAGCAAAAACCAATATATTTGCTGATGGTTTACTGGACAGTACTGGGCCAGTATCCATCGCCAATTCGGTCCAGCAGGCGGTAGCAGAACCGACAAAGCTCGCTGGGATTGAACTGACAAAAGACACAAATACTACTGAGACTGTCAACAAGGATAGCGTTGATGAAAACAAGGAAACTGAATCTGATTTGTCAGCAACCGAACAATCAGCAGAACCGGAATCAATTCCTAGTCAACAGGTTGCGCTTAACTGGAAAACTGAGAAGGTTCGAAAAAATGATACCCTCTCACAAATCTTCAATCGTCTCGACTTAAGCAGTCGTGAAGCCTATGCCCTGGTAAACATAAAGGAAGCAGCAGCGCTTAATAGAATTCGACCGGGACAGGAAATTAAGGTCACTACCCTTGCTGCGAAGGCAAAAGGTCAACAGGATTTGCTACAATTTCTGCACTACAAAATTGATCAATATAATACCCTGGTGATCACTAATTCAGACCAAGGTTATCAAGTACTTGTCGAAACCAGGGAACCTGTCCTCCGTTTCCGAACTGTCAAGGCCACGATCTGGAGCAGTCTGATGGACACGGCTAACACGGAAGATGTTCCGACAGAAGTGGTTTACAGCCTGGCTGCAATTTTTGGCTGGCAGGTTGACTTTGCCAAGGATATTCAAAGCGGCGATCAGTTCTCAGTTATATTTGAAGAGTTTTTTCTTGACGATAAAAAGGTTGGCAATGGCGACGTTATAGCCGCCGAATTAATCACCGGAAGTAAACGACTTCGCGCAGTTCGACACGTCGACGAAGATAACCGGGTTAGTTACTATGCTCCCGATGGCGACGGTATCCAGGGATCGTTTTTACGGACGCCCCTCAAATTCGGTCGGGTTACCTCTAAATTTACCAACAAACGCTATCACCCAATTCTCAAAAAATGGCGGGCTCATAAAGGGGTAGATTATGGGGCACCGATGAAAACCCCGATACTCGCTACGGGTGACGGTGTGGTGCGGTTCGCTGGTTCCAAAAAAGGCTATGGCCGCACCCTGATCCTGCGCCATGGCGGTAAATATGAAACCGTTTATGCCCACATGAATCATTTCAAAAATGGCGTTCGTTCGGGTTCGAGAGTGAAACAAGGAGACGTGATTGGCTACGTAGGTAAAACCGGGTGGACTACTGGCCCCCATCTACATTATGAATTCCGGGTTAACGGTCTTCATATGAATCCACTCACCGTGGCCCTGCCCAAATCGGCACCCATTGATGACCGCTATCGTAAACAGTTTCAGCAACAGGCTGAAACCTGGGTGGCACAGCTGGAAGAAGTCAGCCGGCTGCCGCTGGCAAGCAACAATCAGCAGTAACGCACCGAGCCCAACTAAGCCGGCTGATTGGCTGATCAGCGACCAATGAACGCCATTGGCATAATGTCGGGCACCAGCGTGGACGCCATCGATGCGGTGTTACTCGACATCACTGAGAATGATCGACCAATCCTGTTGTCGACCCATAGTGAACCGTTCCCAGCACAATTACGTGAAACCATTCTCAGCCTTTGCCAGCCAGGGCCGAATGAGATCGATCAGGCCGGTCGGATACATACCGAACTTGGCGAGCGCTACGCCGGCGCGGCGCTAAAGCTCATTGAACAATGCGGAAATCCCCAAATATCGGTAATTGGCTGCCATGGCCAAACGGTGCGTCACAGACCAACCGACGTATTTCCCTTTACCCTGCAACTCGGTAATGGCGCGGTCATTGCCCAGCGCACCGGTATTCCTACGGTAACGGATTTTCGCAGCGCCGATATTTCCCTTGGTGGTCAAGGCGCACCCCTCGCACCGGTTTTTCACCAAGCCGTTTTCAGCGATCACAGTAAGACCCGGGCAATCGTTAACCTGGGAGGAATTGCCAATATAACCCTGCTTCCGAATAACCCTTCCACAGCCGTCACAGGATTTGATACTGGTCCGGCCAATGGGCTAATGGACAACTGGATCGCCCTACATCAAAATCAGCCATTCGACCGCGATGGTCAATGGGGCCGGTCAGGCAAGCTGAATCAGGGTCTCCTGGCGCTGATGCTGTCGGATCCTTTTTTCGCATTGCCTCCGCCAAAAAGCACCGGCAGAGAGTATTTCAATTTGAATTGGCTAGAACAGTGCCTGTCAGAATTTGGCCAGGATATTGCGCCCATGGACGTTCAACACACACTGGCCTGGCTTACCGCGCAATCGGTAGCCAACCAAATTGGTCCATCGGTGGACCAGATCTATTTATGTGGCGGTGGTACCGATAACGGGTTTCTTCGGCAAATACTGGATCAAATTTGCTCCCAGGATATAGCAACCACAGATCAGCTGGGATTTCCGTCGGCCTGGATCGAGGCGTCGGCTTTTGCCTGGATGGCACAGGCAACCATTAACCGAACCCCTGCGACCCTGGCTTCGGTAACCGGTGCTTCTGCGTCAAGCATAGCGGGTGCCATCTATTATCCCTCGCCCAAACCGGATTGACGAAACTGCCGGGAATATTGCTTGGCCTTATTTATCCGGTCAATGGTAGCCGGATGACTCGATAAATATCCCGACAAACCTTCTCCGGTATCTGGATCGTGCCCTTGGCCGTTTCCAGAATCCTCGATCACAACATCTTCCGGTTTAAAGTTTTCCATTTTTTCCATGATCGTCGCAAAGTGGATCGGGTCAATGGATTTTTCAATCATGGCATCGAATGCGAATTCATCTGCCTCGGCTTCATGCTTTCTGGAATAATGACTTTGCAGCAGGAAGGTCGGTAATGCCACGACCAGTTCTCCAACTCCCGAGGGGTCCCCGACAAACATCGCAATAACAAATGAAACCAGAGAAGAACGGACCAGTTGCTGCAGACCATGGCGCTTTTCGACGTGACCGATTTCATGCAACATGACAGCGTCGAACTCCTCACCGGTAGCCAGTTCAGCAAACTTATCGGTAACCAGGAGATCTCCTGACGGCAATGCCAATGCATTGGGTACCCCTAATTTCCGAAACAGCAACACGTATTGATGTTCACTGTCGTCAGCCCGAAGCAGATTAAATCGCTGGGTTAATCTGGCTTGCTGATGTTCGGATATCCCACTCGGATCGAAAATTGTGGCATCAAGAAAATCCAGGGATCCATCTGAAATACTTTCAACGATGGTTTGGGGCATATGCCGGGCCGCTACCTGACTAACCCAGGGTAGTCCCCAGCGGGCACCGGAATAAACCGTTATTACCACTGCGACCAAAGCGATTGCGATCCAACGCCAACGACTTTCCAGTCGATGTATCCATCCTCCCTCATTCGCCTTACCCTGACCTGAAATCCAATGATCGATTTCATCGTTGACCACAGTTTCGAAAACGGATTGGTCAGGAAGTATAATTTTTCGTGGAATATTACCGATCCGATTGGAGATCTCGAGGCGGTCAAATCTCCCTTCCACAGGTTGCCGACCTTCCGCTTTGAGAATATATCCCGCTGAAGAAATCAGCAATCTGGCAGCGACCCGTTTGGAGCTGCCAGAGGGAAACCAGACCCCCTCTATCTCCATGATCAGGATGACGACTGATTAAATTCCGAGATCGAGTCCAAGATCGAATGCTTCTCCAATTTCTTCTCCCAGGGCAGACTCTCGAGACTGCAATTGGGTAATGTATTGATCAACATCGCCAAATACCCGAACGTCAAGGGTCGACGTTTTATAGCGGGTAAGGCGGATGATGGCCCATGGATAAGCCAGTCCAAGAGTACAAATTAACAACAGAATATTGGAGAACTGGATCCAGGCCAGTTTATTTACTTTTAGCCGGGAGCGGAAAGCAGCGACCCGGTCCAGTTTAAGCTGACCCATAGAATAATTTCGGAACCGCGATTCAGTATACGCTTTAAACCAGGCGAAAACGGCGAAAAACGGAATAAAAATTAGTAAACCAAATGCTGATCCGGGCCCGGGCAAAGTTCCTGCTTGCAAATCCTGAAGGATTCCAGGTATATCGGTCATCGAGAGCAAGAACGCCAACAACCCAAAGATTATTGCAATGACAAGCCAGAACAAAAGGCCGATTCCCAATAACTTTAGATAAATTAGATAGTAAGTTGAAGCTTCCAGCTTGGCATGAAACTTTCCCTGGCCAAACATATGGCCATTAAAATAATAACTCGTCAATGCCTTTTGAATGTAGGGAATCAACAGATAAATTGCCAAGACCGCTACACCGATCGTGCCTCCCAAAGCAATCGCGCCCTTAGGATTTTGCCCGCCACTTTGTAAATCTGACAGGTCAATCATTCCTAAGGTAAATTGAAGCCCAATAACAACTCCAGCGATCGCCAACGGTAACAGAGGGAAGATCAACAAGTATAAATAAGGTTTCCACGCACTGCTGCGAAAGCTAAATCGCACATTGCGGTAACTCGACATCCGCGCATTAAATATGATCGATCGCCAAATAGCCCATGGTGTTAACAACGCGATAAGTACGAAAAAGACTACCTCGGCCAGTGGGTGAAAATACCCGGAACCAATCGCAAGGATAAGAACTGCCACAGCAATTAACCGGCCTTTTAGAATAGCGATTGGTGTCGCGTGATATTCGAATACTGAGCCGGCGACTACTGTATTGCCATAAAAATAACGTCGAGTTCTGACTTTGGCCCAGGCAGAGAAAATACCCAGGGTTAATATGCTCAGAAAAATATTAACAATCCATATTTTAAAATACTCCATTCCTTCGCCATTGAATTTAACCTTTTCCCAATGACTTTGACTACGCGACGGATTTGCGGTCCCCGCTGTGGCATCTGAAGTTGCCAATTTTCACCCCTGCAAATTAGAAATTAGTCCCGCTAATATAACCGACAATGGCAATCAGCGGAATTCTCGCCTTGCCTGAAAATATCTGTGCGCCAGCCATCGCCAACTAATAGTTTGTCAATCGACCATAAGTTTTCGAGGATGACAATATCTTCGCTAAACCCTACACTCACTACCCATAAGCATTTCTCATCTTCCATTATCAAAACCAAATTATGACAAACCGATCAATTATCCATACGGATCAGGCGCCGGCCGCTATAGGAACCTATTCCCAGGCAGTCAAGGTAGACAATACGGTATATATTTCCGGCCAGATTCCACTGGACCCAGCCACCATGGAAGCCGACACAGCAACATTCGAACAGGCAGCGGAACGGGTTTTTTCCAATCTGAAAGCCATTGCAGAAGCTGCTGGTGGATCGCTGGCCGACGCCGTCAAACTCAATATATCGATGACTGATTTATCCAATTTCACCACAGTAAACGAGGTCATGGCACGATATTTCGACGAACCCTATCCAGCCAGGGCTGCGGTGGGCGTAGCGGCATTGCCAAAAGGTGTACCCGTGGAAGTCGAAGCAATATTGGTATTAGGTTAATCCTGACCCGGGTAAAAGTTACTGTCCGCTCATCCGCTACAAGTTCTTAGTGGGGTAGGTCCGCAACTCGCGGCCAAGCTCGAACGCCTGGGGATTTATCAGCCGGCTGATTTGCTGTTTCATTTGCCTCTGCGATACCAGGACCGGACCAGGCTGACCCCTATCGGAAGTTTGCGTCCCGGTATCGATGTAGTGGTTCTGGGACAGATCGAAATCGCAGATGTCCGCTTTGGCAGACGCCGCAGTCTGCTGGTTAAGGTGGCCGATCAAACTGGCTTGCTAACCTTAAGATTTTTTCATTTCAATCAGGCCCAACTGAAAGGTTTTGTCCGATCCCACTGGATAAAATGTTATGGGGAAGTCCGTCGGGGTCCGGATAGCCCTGAAATGGTCCACCCGGAATATCGCATTACCAAAAGTCGCCCGAATGATCCCACTGAGCAATCGCTAACCCCGGTGTATCCGGCCACCGAAGGAGTCGGTCCCAACTCTATCCGCAACCTGGTTAACCAGGCGATAGGACTGTCCCTGCCAACCCTGGAAGAGTTGATTCCTGCAGAGGTTATCAACGAGTTTCATTTGGAAAACATAAAAGACGCATTGTCGTTTGCCCACCAGCCACCGCCTGGAGCCGACACCGAGACCCTGGCCGCCGGGGCCCATCCAACCCAGCAGCGTTTATCCCTTGAAGAGTTGATCGCCCACCATCTAGCGTTGTCACAATTGAAACAGCGGCGGGTTAGGCAAACCGCACCGGCATTAGCATTCCACAGTGCCGGATGGACCCAACTGAAACCGCTGCTGGGATTCAAATTGACCAATGCCCAGACTAAAGTCATCGAAGAAACCAAACGTGATCTCGAACGCAACCAGCCCTCGTTACGGATGATTCAAGGGGATGTTGGTTCAGGAAAAACTGTGGTGGCGGCAGCGGCAGCGCTGCAGGCTATTGATTCAGGGTATCAGGTGGGCCTCATGGCGCCCACGGAATTACTCGCTGAACAACATCGCAAAAGTTTCGATAACTGGTTCGGCCAGATTGGAATTCAGGTTCAATGGCTAACCGGGAAAATGTCCGCCGCCGCTCGCCGCGAAGCCCTGGAAAACATCTCCGACGGCAGCGCCAAAATGGTGGTTGGCACCCATGCGCTGTTCCAGCAACAGGTGGAGTTTGCGCGGTTGGGTTTAATTATCGTTGATGAGCAACATCGTTTCGGCGTTGACCAACGGCTGGCGCTTCGCAACAAAGCAAGCATGGATAACCTGGTACCCCATCAGCTAATCATGAGCGCCACCCCAATACCACGATCTCTGGCCATGGTGTTTTATGCGGATCTGGATGTATCCAGTATCGATGAATTGCCACCCGGTCGAAAACCGGTAAAAACGATCGTGCTGCCGGATTCACGTCGGAGCGAAATCGCCCAACGCATTCATAAAGTGTGCAAGGACGGACAGCAGGTCTATTGGGTCTGTCCCTTAATCGAAGAATCTGAAAATTTACAGGCCCAGGCTGCTACCGACACCCTGGTCGCTTTGCAGGAAACGCTCCCGGACCTCAACATTGAACTGATCCATGGTCGTATGAAGTCCAAGCAGAAAGACCAGGTCATGCAACGATTTCGCGATGGCCAATGTGAATTGCTGGTTGCCACCACGGTAATCGAAGTTGGGGTCGATGTTCCTAATGCTAATCTGATGATCATTGAAAACGCGGAACGCCTCGGTCTGGCCCAGCTCCATCAACTACGCGGGCGGGTTGGAAGGGGAGCCAACCAGGCAAACTGTGTATTATTGTACAAACCACCCTTGGGACGATTGGCCAGGGAGAGACTCGGGTTGTTACGGGACAGTAATGACGGTTTCGAGATTGCCCAAAAAGACCTGGAACAACGTGGTCCCGGTGAAATGCTGGGGACCCGGCAAACCGGCTTACAACAAATGCGAATAGCCGATCTTAGCCGTGACATCGACTTATTTCCCAAGGTGGAAAAAATTGCCGCACGCTTGCACCAGAACCATCCCCACTGTATCCAGCCCATCATTCAGCGTTGGATCAGTAACAATGAAATTTATGCCAATGTGTAGGCGCGTAGGAAATTCTCTGTCTGGCCATAAAACCGGATCGAGCCATTGAGGCAAAGCTTTAGCGGCAACAATCCCTACCTGCGATTAGTCCGGATGGATCGCCCGATTGGCGCATTCCTCCTTTTGTGGCCAACCCTTTGGGCCCTATGGCTGGCATCAGATGGTCGACCCGATCCCACCATCGTATTGATTTTTGTCGCTGGAACCTTTGTGATGCGGGCAGCGGGATGCGCAATAAACGACTATGCGGATCGAGATTTTGACGGTAGTGTAGAGCGAACCAAAAACCGCCCTTTGGCGACCGGGGAAATCACACCGAACCAGGCCTTGATCGTATTCTTCGGACTACTGCTGGTGGGATTCTTGCTGGTGTTGCAGCTCAACAGGATGACGCTGTGGTTATCCGTTGGTGGCGCTCTAATCGCGGCAATCTATCCTTTTGCAAAACGAGTAACCAACCTGCCCCAGCTGGTTCTCGGGGTCGCCTTTTCCTGGGGAATTCCCATGTCCTTTACGGCTCTAACCAATACCCTGCCCTGGCAGGCCTGGGTGTTATTTATCGCTAATTTCTGCTGGATTGTCGCCTATGACACCCAGTATGCAATGGCGGACAGAGAAGATGATCTCAAGATCGGGGTTAAATCAACCGCGATCCTGTTTGGTCAATACGACAATCGGATCGTAGGGTTGTTGCACCTGATGGCGTTACTGATACTTGCCGGCCTTGGACTGGCCTTGTCGTTGAGCTGGCATTACTATCTCGGGCTGATTGCTGCCGGTATTTTCGCGGTGTACCAACAACAACTCTGTCGCGATCGGGAGCGCAATCTTTGTTTCAGAGCGTTTATAAACAACACCTGGTTTGGCGCAATGGTCTTTATCGGATTTGTCCTGGGGCTGTTGACCTAAAACATTACTCGTGAGGAGCATTGGAGACGCTATTTGGATCTGCTCAATATCCACCAGCTATCCATGTGATAATCGCGAGGCCAGCGTAACGACCAAAACGATCACTCCACCAGATGTCATTGAATCACCTAATTAAGTTCTGCAACATATGTGGCGATCGCATCAGCATCCTCGTGCCTGAGGACGACAATCGACCGCGGCACATTTGTAACGGTTGCGGAGAGATTCAATACCAAAACCCCAAAATAGTCACCGGCTGCATACCTGTATGGCAAGACCGGATTCTGCTATGCCGCCGCGCGATCGAGCCCCGTAAAGGATATTGGACGCTGCCCGCCGGATTTATGGAAAACCTTGAAACTCTACAGGAGGGGGCCGCCCGGGAAACCCTGGAGGAGGCCTGCGCCCCGGTGACAAATATCCAGTTGTACGGGGTATATAATATTCCGAGAATTAGTCAGGTCTACGTCATGTTTAGAGCGGACCTCCTGACGGAAGACGGATTTGGTGTGGGTGCAGAGAGCCTGGAAGTGGAGCTGTTTGGCGAGGAAGAAATCCCCTGGGACGAAATTGCCTTCAGAGTCGTGGAAACCACTTTGCGCCGATTTCTCGAGGAACGAAAGGATAAGAATTACTCTATTGGCATGGTTGATCTGCGATAGGGTTTAGGCGAAAAAAGTGAGCAGTTATGTTCCAGCAGCGCTGGATATAGCCGGAATTTAGCGGTACCGCCGCTCTTGCCTGCCCTAACTCTTTGATTCCGAAAGCATGATAAATGCAGTTCGACCCCAGTATTTGGTTTAGTTATGCACAATTTTGAAACCCAAGACTTAAAATTTTTGTCAGTTAGGACAAAGTCATGGTGAAACTGTTCAGTTTGCCCTGTAACTAATTGTTTTTTAAACGATTATCAAAAATTGTATATTTTTTAATCAGATCAATAAAATTGGCTAAATCTACACTGGAAACACCGCTATTTTTGGGCTTATACACAGAGTTATCCACAGATTCTGTGTGTAAAATAAAATCAGTTTCGTGACAGCCCGAAAATTGGGAGTTGTACAGGTAGCAGTGCCCGTTCCCCTGCGCCAACATTTCGATTATGCATGTGATTTTGCGGTGGCGGCTGGCAGTCGGGTATTGGTATCTTTCGGACCGCGTAAGTTAGTCGGGATGGTTATTTCCTCCAATCCGCCGTCTTCAACCCGCAAGCTGAAGAAAGTTGAAATGGTATTGGACCAGGAACCCGTACTCGGCACGGCTTTGCTGAATCTGCTGTGCTGGTCGGCAAATTACTACCACCACCCCATTGGTGAGGTACTTTTCACCGCCCTGCCGGTATTGTTACGCAGCGCTGAACATTGCCCGAAACCCATGGGCACAATCTACTACCGAGCGGCACACCCTGCCTCCACCGATGTGAAATCCCAATTGGGCAGGACCCCCGCCCAGGCCAAAATATTTCACTATCTGGAGGAAGTTGACGACTGGGTCGGAGTCGACCAACTCAAAACTCAGTTTAAAGGCTGGAAGAAAATCATCGGGGCCCTGGAAGAAAAATCCCTGGTGACCTCGCAACGGCAATTTGCCGATCCACATCCGAAAGCGATTAGCCCCCCCCCGGCTTTGACCGAGGAACAGCAACTCGCTGCCAGCTACATATGCGATCGCCTCGGTGGATTCAGCTCCATCTTGCTCCAGGGTATTACCGGAAGTGGCAAGACCGAGGTTTACCTGGAAGCAGCCAGACAGTCCATTGCGACGGGCAATCAAGTGTTAATTCTAGTGCCGGAAATATCGCTAACGCCGCAATTATTGGACAGGGTACGGGAGCAGCTCGGGAGCAAAGTTCATGGACTTCACTCCGGCATGTCAGACCGCGAGCGATATAATACCTGGTGGATGGCCAGCCAGGGATTGCTGGATGCGGTTCTCGGCACACGGTCGGCAATTTTTACCCGGTTCAAGCGCCCTGGCCTCATCGTGGTCGATGAAGAACATGATATTTCCTATAAACAGCAAGATGGATTTCGCTATCACGCCCGGGACCTTGCGATAAAGCGGGGAAGCGTCGAAGGCATTCCTGTTGTTCTTGGCTCTGCTACACCTTCCCTCGAATCACTCTACAATGTCGGTCAAAAACGCCACCATTTACTCAGGCTAAGCCAGAGAATCGGTCCGGCGCGATTACCGCTGATTACCACTGTTGATCTCGATATTCATGGCCCCGAAAATGGCCTATCGCAACCGGTAATCAATGCTATCGCAGGAAGGCTCGACAATGGTGAGCAGGTCATCATCTACATTAATCGGCGTGGATACGCCTCGGTAGCGCACTGCTACCAATGCGAATGGCAGGGTATTTGCGAGCGATGTGATGCCAAAATGACCTACCACCGTACCCGGCACCAACTTAGATGCCACCATTGCGGCAATATTCGCCCCGGTGAAGAGTTCTGCCCGAATTGCGAACATCCGCTTTTTTATGGTGGGATCGGTACCCAGCGAATCGAGAAAGCACTGCTGGGTAAATTTCCCCATGCCAGGATATGCCGTCTGGACCGGGACCAGGTGAACACCTCGCGCAAGCTTTACCAGCAACTTGAGGCGATCAGAAATGGGGAGGTTGATCTAATCATTGGTACCCAGCTCATTACCAAAGGGCATGACTTTTCCAGAGTGTCACTGGTTTGCGTGGTCAACGCCGATCAGGGATTATTTAGCGTGGATTTCCGGGCACCCGAGTACATGTTTCAACAGCTTTTGCAGGTTTCAGGTCGCGCCGGTCGCACTACAGCCCATGGTGAAGTACTCCTCCAGACTCGGTTCCCTAACGACCCCTGCATTCAACTAATACGTACCCACGACTACCCGGGGTTTGCCGAATTGTGCCTGTCTCAACGGCAGCAGGCAGAGTATCCTCCTTGGTCGCGATTCGCCCTGTTTCGCGCCGAAGCGACCAAGCCCGATGCCGCAGTCAAATTTCTTGATCAGGTACAAAAGGTAGGTCGCTCCCAGCTTACCGCGGGAAATCTGGACAAGGTCGAATTAATGCAATCAGTACCCGCGCCCATGGAAAAACTTGCCGGGCGTTATCGTGCTCAGCTTCTGGTTCGAAGCAGTCATCGCGGGCAGCTACATCATTTTCTGGAGCAACTTCTCGCGGCACTTGACCAATCAAAAATTTCGCGTACGGTTCGCTGGTCGTTGGATGTGGATCCCATGGACATGTATTAAGATCACTTACTAATTTCTTACCTTTAGAAACTTGGATAAATTTTTAATAACCCGGCCTGATGATTGGCATTTGCATGTACGCAGCGGCGATTTGCTAAAAGCTGTGATTGGACATACTGCCAATTGTTTCGGTCGGGCGCTGATAATGCCTAACCTGGCGCCGCCGGTAACCAATGCCGACCAGGCAGAAAGTTATCGCATCAGTATCCTGGAATGCGCATCCGGCGCCCCGGGTTTTGATCCGGTTATGACCCTTTATTTAACCGATAACACCACAGCGCAAGGGGTGGTAGAGGCAGCCAGGTCCCCCCACGTAGTGGGCTTCAAGCTTTATCCCGCCGGGGCGACCACTAATTCGGATTCCGGCGTTACTAGCATTAGCCGCATCATGCCAGTTCTGGAATCGATGGCGGAACACGATCTTGTGCTGCAGGTTCACGGTGAGGTCACCGATCCCCATGTGGATATATTTGACCGGGAAGCCGAATTTATTGACCAGATACTGGACCCGTTACACCGAGAAATACCAAGCCTGCGCATTGTTTTCGAACACGTAACCACTCGCCAGGGAGTTGAATTCGTCGCCTCGAGTGGCGCCAATATAGCGGCGACAATTACCCCACAGCATCTGATGTATAGCCGCAATGATATTTTCGACGGTGGAATCAGACCTCACTACTATTGTCTGCCAATTCTGAAGAGGCACGAGCATCGATTGGCGTTGCTGGATGCCGCCATCAGTGGTGACCCGTCATTTTTTCTGGGTACCGATAGCGCCCCTCATCTACAGGGTCGAAAAGAAAATAGTTGTGGCTGCGCGGGAATTTATTCAGCCCATGCTGCGATCGAGCTATATGCTGAGGTTTTCGAATCCATGGACGCCCTGGATAAACTCGAAGGGTTTGCCAGTTTCCACGGCGCCGACTTTTACAAGGTCCAACGAAGCACCGATCAGATTGAATTAGAGCGAACCGAATGGCAGGTCCCACAATGCTATCCGGTCACTTCTGCTGACATCAACGGGAAGGACGGTCCTATGGGCAGAATAATACCCATGCGGGCAGGAGAAATCCTGCGGTGGAAACAAGTGTAGTGTAGTGTCCTGATCTAGTACGCTAATCGAGACCTGCTAGCCGAATCGAATCTACAGTTGCTCCTGGTCAATCACTATCGCTGAATTGGCTCGCAGATGCTTTAACAGATGACGATAGAGATCCGAACCATCCCGCGCTGAGATCTGTTGAACCAGACGTTGTTTGGTGTTCTCGTCCAGACTTTCCACATCTCCCGGAGTCACACCAATCAAACTGTATATGGCGGTGTCTCCGTTGGTCAGACTGACCTGCCCGAAAATCGGACTTCCAGCCCCGGGAACCGGATCGGAAAATACTTTTTCACCCAGCAAGAATAGCTCAGACGGAATCTCATTGCGCAGACCGCTAATCTGTTGTTCGATCAATTCGTTTTGCTCCAACACAGCATCCCAGGAAGCCTGGTCAGAAAGGTCGCTGAGAAATTGCCCAGCCTGACTGGCACTTTTATTTTTTGAACTTTCGAGTCTGAGGCTGGCAATAATTTCATCCCGAACCTCTTCAAATGGCTTATGGCTGGCTGCTTCGTAATCTACTTTTCGAACGGCTACCATGCGTTCAAAACCCAGTTCTATGGCCTGGCTGTTTAAATTATCTTGCAGCACGTCCTCGCTGAAAGCAGCATTTCGAACCGTGGCATTCTCAGCGATCCCGGCACCCACGCCTTGGGTAAACCAGTCACTGGTTTGAATCGCTAAACCGGTTTCGTCGGCAGCAGGCCCGAGACTGTCAGGTTGCTCAAATATCAGATTTTGAAAAGGATCTATCAACTCTGCGAACATCGCTTCAGCAGCAGCGGTTGCCGCCTCTGCCTCCACGTCCGCCCGGGCTTCTGCCAGGGTTTTCTGCCGCTCATCAACTTGCTCGGTCAGTAAAATGATATGGTAGCCAAACTGGGTTTCTATCGGTCCAGCGAGGTCTCCCTGACGCATTGAAAAAACCGCATCTTCGAAAGGCTTGACCATCTGACCGCGGGTCACTATACCCAAATCACCGCCATTGGCGGCGGACCCGGGATCATCTGAATGCTGTTTGGCCAGATCAGTAAAATCAATCCCTTGTTGGGCCTGACTTAGAATGGATTCAGCCAGGCTGCGCTTTTCTGCTTTCTCTGAGTCGTCAGCGCTTGATCCAACGCTTATTAAAATATGACTGGCTCGCCGCACCTCAGCGGTTTTAAACCTGCCTTTAAGACGCTCGTAAGTTTGTTCAATTTCGTCTTCGCTAAGCTTCGAATCCGCCGCCAGTTTTTCTACACTCAGATCGAGATAGGCCACTTTTATTCTGGCTTCGGTTTGATAATTATCTTTATTGGACTCGTATTCTTCCCGAGCCTGTTGTTCGGTTATATCAAAGCCATCTACATAGCGGTCGGCAGCGAGAATGGTGTAGCGTACATCTCGGGATTGAGTCTGAAGGCGCAACAGCTGATCCATTTCATTGGGAACAGTAAATGCAGAACTCGCAATTGACTGGCGAAGCTGCTGGCCAAGGCTATTCTGCCGCTCCAGGGCTTCGTACCCCTGGGGGGTTAACCGATTCGATGCAAGGATATTCTGATACAGTTCCGAGTCAAATTGGCCTTCTGTCAGGAATGAATCAGTGGTCTGAATGCGCTGTACCAATTGCTCGTCAGATAACCGGTAGTTTTGCTCGTTGGTATACTGATTGACCAGGCGCGAATCAATCAGGGTATCGAGTACCTGTTGTTTAATTCCCAGGCTATCGAGAAGCGACTCGTCAAAATTTCTACCAAACCTTTCCGACATGGCCTGGCGCTGCTGAGACAGCTGATTTTGATAACTGACATAGGAAATCTCATCTCCATTCACCGTCGCCAGAGGCGCCTGATTTTCTCCTTCGAGATAAGAACTGATACCAAACAGGGCAAAGGTCAGGACGATCAAGCCAATAATGATTCCCGCAATCCAGCCTTTTGATCCTTCTCGTATAGCGGTTAGCATAGTCGTTGCTGTATTAAATAATTAGTAAGGAAAAGTTACGCGTGCCGCGAACCGGTCAAGTATATCCGCCTGCCAGTAAGAACGGTAAATTGCTTGCCTGGGCGGCAAATAATTTCTGGATGGTGTTTTTCGAAGCATGGTGATTGTTACATTCGGTCGGTGCCGAATATCATTCTGTGTCACTGGTCTTTGTCTCTAATTCGCATCCATATGATTGCAAACAGACGGGTACCACTAATATTAACGCGAGACCATACATCATGATCTCGCGTTATATCTTTAGTGGCGGAGCGGACGGGACTCGAACCCGCGACCCCCGGCGTGACAGGCCGGTATTCTAACCAAACTGAACTACCGCTCCCACGTCTGGTGGGCGCTGCAGGGATCGAACCTGCGACCCTCGCCTTGTAAGGGCGATGCTCTCCCAGCTGAGCTAAGCGCCCTGGAAAGGCGCGCTAGTTTACGGCATCTTTTAGGCCTTTACCAGCCTTAAATTTAGGTACTCGAGTCGCCGCAATACTAATGGTTTCACCGGTTCGCGGGTTGCGTCCAGTACGTGCTGCGCGGTCACTTACAGAGAAAGTTCCAAAGCCAACTAACGACACAGAATCGCTTTTTGCCAATGAGCTGCTAATCGAATCAAATACAGCATCGACAGCATCACCCGCATCGGTTTTAGTCAGGTTAGCGCTAGTTGCTACTGCATCGATTAATTCTGCTTTATTCATAATATTAGATCCTCGTGAATATATTTAGTTGAGTAGGGGTATCTGGTGAATCCATCTTTCGAATTTGATTCAGGTATAGTTTATGTAGTGTAGTTCGATTTTGGGTCGCGAATTTTCCAGACAGGTTATTACGATTGTTGCAATTCCTTTTTCGCGGTTTTCATTTGAGCCCGCCTAGAATCATAATAAAACAACCGGCAAAAATGCAACACTACTTTTTAGCAAGAAGGTCTTGTATTTTAGGTTCAATTGATCTCCGAATTTGCATCCGGCCCAGGCATAAACTCCATACAACGTTTACTTGACGACCTATCTTTTTGATCTCAAAGGCAACTCAACTACAACCACCCAACTAACGGTGGTTGCCGGCTAGTGAGCGGTAAGATTTGACGATTGATCCTGCTTTTTCTTGCCAGGAGTTTCGGGGTCGGTGTCGCCAGGGTCGGTCTCAACCACAGGCATTCGCTCGAGGGTTAGTTCGATAACCTCGTCGATCCACTTGACCGCCTCAATTTCAATTTCCTGCTTAATATTCGCGGGAATTTCTTCCAGATCCTTGACGTTTTCATGGGGAATCAAAACCTGTTTAATTCCGGCTCGATGAGCAGCCAGTAATTTTTCTTTCAATCCTCCGATTGGCAATACTTCTCCACGCAATGTAATTTCTCCAGTCATCGCAACCGTAGAGCGCACCGGGATTCCAGTCAATGCCGATACAATTGCGGTACACATGCCAATACCGGCGCTGGGTCCATCTTTCGGTGTGGCGCCATCGGGAACGTGTATGTGTACATCTTTGGTTTGATGAAACTGGGAATCTATGCCCCATTGATTGCTGCGGCTCCGGACAACACTAATGGCAGCTGTAATCGACTCCTGCATCACGTCTCCCAGTTTACCGGTATAGACATGCTTGCCCTTGCCGGGCATGACTACTGTCTCAATGGTCAGCAGTTCACCGCCAACTTCGGTCCAGGCGAGTCCGGTAACCTGCCCCACTTTATTTTCCTGTTCGATGTCATTTTTGCGAAAACGGCGAACGCCGAGATATTGGTCCAGGTTCTCCGAGTTAATCTCAACGTGCTTTGTGTCCTTGTTGAGAAGCAATTCTTTTACTACTTTACGACAAACCTTGGAAATTTCACGCTCGACATTGCGTACGCCAGCTTCCCGGGTGTAGTACGCAATAATATCTTCGATCACGCTATCTGCAATAGTTATTTCCTTGGCCTTCAAACCGTTATTCTTAATTTGCTTGGGCAATAAATAACGCTCCGCGATTTCTTTTTTCTCCTGCTCGGTGTATCCGGAAATTCTGATCACCTCCATACGGTCAAGCAAGGGACCTGGTATATCCAGAGTATTTGCCGTGGCAATAAATAAAACATCGGATAAGTCATAATCGACTTCCAGGTAGTGATCTCCAAAACTATGATTCTGTTCCGGGTCCAGGACCTCGAGCAACGCCGAAGAAGGGTCACCGCGGAAATCCATCGACATCTTGTCCACCTCGTCCAACATAAACAGTGGATTATTGGTTTTCACCTTTGCCAGGTTCTGTACGATCTTGCCCGGCATAGAGCCGATATAGGTTCGACGATGTCCTCGAATCTCAGCTTCATCGCGGACCCCTCCAAGGGACATCCGAATAAATTTACGGTTAGTCGCCCGGGCAATAGACTGACCAAGGGAAGTCTTGCCAACTCCCGGCGGCCCGACCAGACAGAGTATCGCTGCCTTTGATTTTTTAACTCTTTGTTGTACTGCCAGATATTCGAGAATTCGTTCTTTTACTTTTTCCAGTCCATAGTGATCATCGTCGAGTATCTGCTCGGATTTCGCCAGGTTGCGAGAAATACGCGATTGCTTTTTCCAGGGAAGCGAGACCAACCACTCAACATAGTTACGCACCACCGTCGCTTCAGCCGACATAGGCGACATCATCTTGAGTTTTTTAAGTTCGCCTTCGGCTTTCTCCGTCGCCTCCTCGGACATCCCGGACTCTTCTATTTTGCGGCCCAGTTCGTCGTTCTCATTTGGCACTTCGTCCATATCACCAAGCTCCTTTTGAATGGCTTTCATTTGCTCATTCAAATAGTACTCTCGTTGGCTTTTTTCCATCTGCTTCTTGACTCGATTGCGGATTCTTTTTTCCACTTCCAGCAAATCAATTTCAGAGTCCATCACGCCCAAAATGTGCTCCAGGCGTTCTGCCACGGTCAATAATTCGAGAATTTTTTGTTTCTCTTCATTCTTTAGATTGAGATGGGCGGCAATGGTATCGCCAATTCTCCCGGCGTCTTCAATACCGGTCAAAGAAGTCAGAATCTCGGGCGGAATTTTCGCATTTAACTTAACGTATTTTTCGAATTCAGAGACTACGGTACTGGCCAATACGTCGAGTTCCCGCCCACGTTCGGAGGAATCAATGATCAACTCCGCTTCGCACAGAATCGCTTCGTCCGGATTTTCCGAATCAATGGCAAAACTGGTGATCTGGGCCCGCTGCTCACCTTCAACCAGTACTTTCACGGTACCGTCAGGCATCTTTAGCATTTGCAGAATGTTGGCAACGGTGCCTACCCGATAGATGTCTTCTGGCTCCGGATTGTCCTGGGAAGCATCCCTCTGCGCCGATAACAGAATACTCTTGTCGACTTCCATCGCGGTTTCAAGCGCTTTAATTGACTTGGCGCGACCGACAAACAATGGAATGACCATATGCGGAAAAACCACCACATCGCGCAACGGCAGCAGGGGTAATGTAATTGAATTTTGCTCTGAATCGACCATCAGGTATCTTTTTTTAAATTTAGGGAGGAGCTTGTGCAAATACAGTCTGTTTTACAGACCGGTGACTATCACATGCGGTTTGGCCCGGAAAATGCAAGCGCAGGATAACACATCACAATCCTTTGCTGAATCAACGGGGGAGGTTTCGACCCTGGATTCAGGGCTCTCAAATTCCGTTTCGAAAACCGGTTAAACCGGTATTTGAGACTTTATATCTTGATAAATCAGGAAGATGCAGCTGCAGTAATCTCGTTTTCCTCTTCGTAAACATATAGAGGTCGAGCGCCTTCGACAATGACTGAGCCATCGACGATGACCTTCTTCACGCCTTCAATAGAGGGCAGCTCATACATCGTATCGAGTAACGCATTTTCCATAATAGAGCGCAGCCCACGGGCACCCGCCTTGCGCTCGGTGGCTTTGATCGCAATTTGTTTCAAAGCGTCCGGCCGGAACTCAAGGGCCACACCCTCAAGCTTAAATAATTTGCCATATTGTTTGGTCAAGGCATTTTTGGGCTCGGTCAAAATCCGAATCAGGGCGTCCTCGTCCAGCTCTTCCAGGGTCGCGACCACCGGCAATCGACCAATAAACTCAGGTATTAATCCGTATTTGATCAGGTCTTCTGGTTCCAGCTGCTGCAGCAATTCGCTGGCACGCTCGTCCGCTGACTTTTCCTTAATATCTGCGCCAAAACCGATACCCGACTTTTCAGTTCGCTCCTGGATAACTTTTTCCATACCGGCGAAAGCACCGCCACAGATAAATAGAATATTCCGCGTATTCACCTGGAGAAACTCTTGCTGGGGATGTTTACGCCCGCCCTGAGGAGGAATCGAGGCAACGGTTCCTTCAATCAATTTAAGCAATGCCTGTTGCACGCCCTCGCCAGAGACGTCCCGGGTTATTGACGGGTTATCTGACTTGCGGGAAATCTTATCGATTTCGTCAATATAGACAATACCAATCTGCGCTTTTTCGATCTCATAGTCGCAGGTTTGCAGCAACTTTTGGATAATATTTTCAACATCCTCGCCGACATAACCCGCTTCTGTCAGGGTTGTGGCGTCAGCAATGGTAAACGGTACATTCAACTGACGCGCCAGAGTTTCTGCAAGCAGGGTCTTACCTGATCCGGTAGGACCAATCAGCAGTATATTGCTTTTGGATATTTCTACTTCTGAAACCGCCTGTTCATTTTCGATTCGCTTATAGTGGTTATAAACCGCAACCGACAGGGTTTTCTTTGCGCGTTGCTGACCAATTACATAGTCGTCCAGAATGCCGTGAATTTCCTGGGGATTCGGAAACCCGCCACTATTACCTTCCGGTGTTACTTCGGTGGACGTCTCCTCCCGGATAATTTCATTGCAGAGATCAACGCATTCGTCGCAGATAAAAACGGAGGGACCGGCGATAAGCTTGCGTACTTCATGCTGGCTTTTACCGCAGAAAGAACAATATAAAAGTTTTTCGCCTTTGGATGGTTTTTCGTCAGTCATTAATTTATGGCTTGATCGGTCTGTTCAGGCAGCCCGTTTATGGAAGTATAGAGGAAAAAACACCAAATTTTTATGTCTTTTTTAACAAATTGATTATTTCCAACAATACAACTCAATACACAAAATATGGACAGCGACCCTGAAACACAGTTCAAAATCGGTCAATTAATCCCGCTTATCTAGCAATGAATCGATAATCCCGTATTTGAGAGCCTGATCGGCCGTCATAAAATTGTCACGGTCAGTATCATCTTTTATCTCTTCCATAGATTTTCCCGTATGCTCGGAAAGAATTTTGTTCAAGCGCTCCCTGGTGCTGAGTATTTCACGGGTGTGAATTTCGATGTCGGTAGCCTGACCCTGGGACCCTCCTAGTGGCTGGTGAATCATGACCCGAGCATGGGGCAGTGCATGGCGTTTTCCTTCCGCACCGCCGGCCAGAATAATAGCCCCCATGCTCGCCGCCTGACCAATACAAACCGTACTGACGTTAGGTCGAACAAACTGCATGGTGTCGTAGATCGCCATACCAGAAGTAACCACGCCTCCCGGACTATTGATATACAGGGAAATCTCTTTTTCTGGATTCTCAGATTCGAGAAACAGCAGCTGGGCGACGATCAAATTTGCCATATGATCTTCTACTTGCCCGATCATAAAAATGACTCGCTCTTTAAGCAGCCGCGAATAAATATCGTAAGCGCGCTCCCCTCGGCCGGTGGTTTCCACCACCATGGGGACCAGTCCTAAGGCATGGGTATCTGAAATTTCTGCCCTATGCTTCATAATTTAACTCATAATTGTGACTCATTATTTATGCCCTGATTGGGTACCTACCATTGTACGCGCCATTCTACGTGATTGAATCCCGGGTCAGGCCGCCTGGGGCGACATAAACTCCCTGAAGCCGATCGTTACTTGTTTGACTGTAGCAGTGCCTAACATGGTATTAACTACCTGTTCTTCAAGCACCACCGCTTCAATTTGCTGCAACTTGGTAGGGTCGGACATATAGTAATTCACAAATGCCTCGGAATCATCATACCCTTCCGCCATCTCCTCGATACGGGCGCGAACCATGTCGGAATCCACCTTGATCTCGCTCTTTTCGATAACGTCTCTGGCGATCAAACCCAGCGCGACCCTTTTGCGTGCTTCTTCGGCATAATTATTTCGATCGATATCCGTCGTGGGAAGGCCTTGCTGGGTCAGTTGCCCAGTGATCGTTTCAACCGCGCGGTCGATCTCTTCTTCCACTAATGCCTTGGGAACTTCAATTTTGTTGGATTCATGCAACGCGTCCATAACTCTGTCGCGCATGGTAGAACGCAATCTGGCGGCCAGTTCGCGGTTCAGACTGGTCAGCACTTCTTCCTTCATTCGGCTGATTCCGCCTTCCGCAATCCCGAGCTTCACCGCGAATTCGTCGTCGAGTTCGGGCAGTTCAGGCTGCTCAATTTTCTTCACAGTGACATCAAATAGAACGTCTTTGCCCGCAACATCCTTGCCATGATAGTCGTCAGGAAAAGAAAACTCGATACTCTTGGTCTCGCTATCAGCTACGCCGACCAGGGCAGAATCGAACTCCTCCATCATTTGACCTTCGCCCAGGACAAAAGGAAAATCCGTTGCGCTTCCGCCAGCAAATTCCTCGCCGTCTATCTTGCCATCGAAATCAATCGTGATCCGATCACCGACCTCGGACTTACCGTTTCTGTCAACGAATTCTGCGTTACGCTTCTGCAGGTCTTCCAGAGTGCGTTGCACGTCTTCGTCGGCAACTTCGCAAACCGGTTTTTCAACGGTTTTCCCATCAAGGGTGGGATTGGGAATTTCCGGAAACAATTCGATGGTAGCGACATATTCTAGATCTTTACCAGCCTCATAAGGCACTGGCTCGATAGATACCAGTCCAGCGGGGGCAATCGCTTTCTCGGTTAGCGCCTGCTGATAACTTGACTGGATGCTGTCATTTACGACTTCAGAAACAATCTGGTTTGAATATCGTTTTTCGATAACGCCGCGGGGCGCCTTGCCAGGACGAAAGCCAGGTATTTTGGCGTCTTTGGAAATTTCTTTCAGGCGTTTTTCAATCTTGCTCCCGACTTCTTCAGTAGGGACAGAAATGGTGAGTTTGCGCTCAATCGCGCCTGACTCTTCAACCGAAACTTGCATCGAATTTAGATCCTCAATATGCTCTCAAATAAACCCATGGCCGAAATCTGCCTAACAAAACCTGCCTGGCAAAGCCATGGTGTAACGAAAAAAATGAATGTTATTAATGTTGGTACGAAAGGAGAGACTCGAACTCTCACGGGTTACCCCACTGGAACCTAAATCCAGCGCGTCTACCAATTCCGCCACTTTCGCAACGATTAAAATTCAACTCGGCAAACCGAACCGAATAAGAGCAACTGCGTCTCCAACCTATTCAACAAACCTGTGCAACGATCACTACAACACAACAATAACCATCCAAATCGTGACCTGGATAGCGATTGGGCCACACAAATGGCCAAAAGTTTGTGTTGGGGTGAACGATGGGGCTCGAACCCACGACCACCGGAATCACAATCCGGGGCTCTACCAACTGAGCTACGCTCACCATACACAAAACCATTTCCAATGCCGCCAAAAATGGCGCGCCCGACAGGACTCGAACCTGTAACCTACGGCTTAGCTTACCCTCTACGACTTTCGCCGCCTGGTAGACATCATAACCAATATTGACGGTTACTCTCCACCAGTTTGTGGTCTGGACTATATCTTCACCGTCTCAGGTGGGGCACGTATAGTCTCTACGGATCCCCGGGCAAATTGCTACATGCCTAATCGGGTTTCCTCGGTATTGCCATCGCCGTGACGCGTTAAGGTTTCACCGATACAGTGCCCTCCACTTCGATGGTTTTATTCCCATCGAAGGCTCCTGGTTTCGCAGCTATTTCGCGAGAAAATTCCAGCAAAATACCATGCGAAGCTCAAAGGCCGTTGCTCTATCCGGTTGAGCTACGGGCGCAACGGACATAACACTCAAATTTGGTCGGGGTAGAGAGATTCGAACTCCCGACATCCTGCTCCCAAAGCAGGCGCGCTACCAGACTGCGCTATACCCCGAAACAGCTGCTTCAGCTGATGATTCACTCGCTGTACAGCAACAAGGAAATTTTCCTGCGCGAGTTAATTTCTAACTCCTCTGACGCCTGCGATAAACTGAGATTTTTGTCGCTAACCGACAAGTCCCTACTGGAAGACGAAGAGGCTCTGGGAATCTGGGTTGAATCCGACCCGAAAAAGAAAACCATCACCATTCGCGACAATGGTATTGGCATGAACCTGCAGGAAGTGATCGACGATATCGGTACCATCGCGCGTTCGGGAACCCGCAAATTCCTTGAACAAATCAAACAGGGCAAAGACGACGCTGAAGGTGACAACAGCCTGATCGGTCAATTTGGCGTCGGATTCTACTCGAGTTTCCTGGTGGCCAAAGAAGTCACATTGCTGACCCGTAAAGCCGGAACCCCTGCTTCAGAAGGGGTTAAATGGGTTTCCGATGGCAGTGGCGAATACACCACCGAGCAAGTTGAGCGTCCTGAACGCGGCACCGAGATCATTATCTCTATCGAGAAGGAAAATAAGGAATATCTGGAAAAATTTAGAATTCGCAGCGTAATTTCGAAATATTCGGACCATATCTCACTGCCAATCCAGATGTTAAAGGAACCCGAGCGTGACGACGACGGCAAAGAGATTAAGGACCAGGAGCCAGTATGGGAGGCCGTCAATAAGGGTTCAGCACTATGGGCTCGGGCTAAAAAAGACGTGAGCGAGGAAGAACATACCGCGTTTTACACGTCACTAACCTACGATCCGGAGCCCCCTGCGGTAACCCTGCACAATCGGGTTGAAGGCAAGATGGAATACATCTCGCTTTTCTATATTCCGTCCAAAGCGCCCTACGACCTATGGGACCGAGAGCAACGTCACGGCATAAAACTTTATGTACGTAGAATTTTCATTTCCGATGACGCCAAACAGTTGATGCCCAATTATCTGCGGTTTGTCCGCGGTTTGGTCGACTCCGCAGATCTTCCACTCAATGTTTCCCGGGAATTTCTCCAGCAAAACAAGGAGATTGACAAGATCCGGGGAGCATCGGTTAAAAAAGTCCTGAACGAACTCAAGAAAATCGCTACCAAGGACCAGGAAAAATACGCGAGTTTGTGGAAGGAATACGGCAAGGTGCTTAAAGAAGGCCTGGTCGAAGACGCAGATAATAAAGACGCCATTGCCAAGCTGGTTCGATTCTCCTCGACCCATAACGACGAGGAATCCCAAACGGTGTCTCTAGACGACTATATCGCGCGGATGCCGGAAAAACAGAAGGCTATATATTATGTCACCGCGGACAGCCACCAATCGGCCAAGTCTTCACCCCACCTGGAAATCTTCCGCAAAAATGACATTGAAGTTTTACTGTTATCGGATCCGGTTGACGAATGGGTTGTGGGTCATTTGACAACCTATGAAGAAAAATCACTGCAATCCATAGCCCGGGGCGACCTGGATATAGATGACCTGAAAGGCGAAGAGAACCAGGAAGAGACCGACAAGCAAAAAGAAGTCATGCAGCCCCTGGTGGATAAGTTCAAGGCCATTCTCGAAAACAAGGTCAAGGAAGTGCGAATTTCCAATCGACTGGTTGATTCACCAGCCTGCCTGGTGGCAGACCAGCACGATATTGGCGGCAATATGGAGCGAATATTGCAGGCCATGGGTCAGGATGCGCCGGATACCAAACCGATCCTCGAGATCAACCCGGATCACAGTATCGTCAAGCAAATCGATGTGGCAGCCGATACCATTGAGGATTGGGCCAACGTCTTGTTTGATCAGGCGGCGCTGGCAGAAGGCGCTTCATTAAAGGACCCGGCGGGCTATGTTGCCAGGGTCAATAAACTGCTGTCTGTATAGGCCCGTCTCATACCAGAAACCTCTGCATAAGTCTGGGTTCGGGCCGGTCATGACTTTTGCAGAGGCCTCCTGAATTTTTTGCGCTTGTCCATAATATTACCGACTATTGGACAAGTTCAGGTGCGATCAACGTTCCCCAGGTTTTACTAGCCACATACCCCCCAGCATCGAAGCCAGGGCAATCCAAATTAGACTGGAATGCTGTTCGTCGAACAGCCAGATTCCCCAACCCACACCTGCCAGGGTAATAACATACGCCATCATGCTGGCAAACACCGCGCCATTTCGCTGCACCAGATGAAGAAATATTAAATAGGAAATACAGGTCACGATGACCATCCCAAAAATCGACCACTCCACTTTGGTAAAAGGGAAGGCGATCGGGACAAATGCGTCGGTTACAATCATAACCGGGATTAGGATTAAGGCCGCGCAGAAAAATCCGCCCATCAACAAACAGGTCATATCGACGTCACGCGCCACCCTGGTTTCCAGGTACATGTTTTCCGCTGAGTAGCTGATGCTGCAGGCGAACGCCATCATCAACCAGGGTAGCAGGCTGGGATCTGGCAGCGCCTCAGGCTGAGTCAGCAAAATCATCGCACCAAAGCCGCAGACAACCCCGAGAAACCGACCGATGGAGAATGGGTCGATCTTGAGTAAGAAGGTAGCAACGTAGGTCAGTATTGGCACCAGCGCTAAAGTTATTGCCATGATGCCGGTGGGCAGATTGGCTGCCGCGTAAAAGTAAAGCACCCCCGGAATTGCGGTTCCGAGTGTTGCTACAACCACAAACCGGATTATGCTGGCGGTTTCGAGAACGGGCCAGCGCTTGCGTACCAGACTGACTACCAGCAACACCAGACCGCCGCCCAATGCTTGCCAGAATGTCAATCCGATGGGGTGAGCACCTTCGGAAGTTGAAATTCGCGCCAGTGAAAACGACCCTCCCCAGATCAATCCGCCGAAAAGCACCAGCAGATAGGGATAAAGGGCCGTTCGCGACTCTGGAGCCTCGGATAAGGGATTCGCCAAAATTTAATGCTGCAAGCGGGACTCAGTCCGGGTCCACACCATCGTATCGAAAACACCCGACCATATGGTCATTGACCATGCCAGAGGCCTGCATAAATGCATAGACAATGGTCGATCCGACAAAAGTGAATCCGCGTTTTTTCAAATCCTTGCAAATGCTGTCAGACATGGCGGTATTCGCTGGTACCTGGGACATGGTTCGTCGACGGTTTTTAAGCGGTTTGCCATCAACAAAATCCCAGAAGTATTGATCAAGGGTTAAGCCCTGGTCACGCATGGCAAGATATGCTTTGGCGTTCTTAACGAAACCATTCACCTTCAGTTTATTCCTGACGATGCCTGGATTGATCAGCAGTTTTTGAATTCTCTTGTCGCTGTAGCGGGCAATTTTTTCCGCATCAAATTGGTCGAACGCGGCGCGATAATTTTCCCGTTTCTTGAGAATCGTAATCCAGCTAAGACCTGCCTGAGCGCCTTCCAGACAAAGAAATTCAAACAATAGTCTTTCGTCGTGTAGCGGGACGCCCCACTCCTTGTCATGGTAGTCGACATAAATTGGTTCGTCTCCGCACCAACTACAACGCTTGGGGGATTTTTCCGTATTGTTTTTTGCGCTACTCATGTTTTTGATTCCCAGCTGGTGTTTTAAAAGTTGGCCAAGTATATCTGCTGAATCGACCTTCGTCAGTCAAGTAAATTTGTTGATCGCACCAAACAATGCAAGAATCGGGCATCAAATACCCCTGACATTAAAATGAGTCAAACTCCCTACCCTGTCGACCAGCTACTGGCCCAGATTAATCCGCCAAAGACGGTAGAACTACTGCGCGACATGATCGCAATTCCAAGCGTTAATCCATTCGACCAACCAGCCAGCGAAAGCTGCCGGGAACTTGAAATCGCCGACTTTTATCAGTCCCATATGGACCAGCTTGGATTATTGACGTCGCGGCGCGACGTTGTCGCGGGACGACCGAATATCTTCGGCCGGATAAAAGGGACTGGAAACGGTCCTTGCATCATGTTGGCCGGACACCTCGATACCGTGGGGGTAGAAGGCTATAGCAACCCTTTTGATCCGGTTATTAAGGACAATAGAATATATGGGCGTGGCTCCTGCGACATGAAAGCCGGACTCGCCAGCTATCTGGAAGTGGCCCGGGTAATTATTGAAAATGACATAGAACTTGACGGTGACTTGCTGATCGCCGGTATTGCCGACGAAGAACATAGCATGATTGGGTCCAAGGAGATTCGCCAGAACGGCCCTATTCCAGATTTTGCTATTGTCGGAGAACCCACCGAACTCGAAGTGTGCCATGCCCATAAGGGGCAACTTTGTATGCACATTCGAACCTATGGCAAAGCCTGCCATTCCAGCGTTCCGGAGCAAGGCGTCAATGCCATCTTTCACATGGCCAGGGTTGTGGATGCGTTTGCTGACTACAATGACGAGCTCAAGTCGCGACCGGCCCATCCAATCTGCGGTCATGGCCGATTTGGCCCTGGAGTTATTCGCGGTGGAGACATCGCTTCCTCGGTTCCAGATTACTGCCAACTGGAAGTTGACCGCCGCACCCTGGTGGGCGAATCCCTGGAACAGGTTGTCAGCGAATACCGTCAGCGACTGGATCCACTGGTTACAGACATACCGAATTTTAACTATGACATTGGCGAACCATCCATCGTTACCTCGGCGCTGGATACCCCAGTGGATTCGCCCATTGTCCAGCATATCGCCGCGGCGTTTTCCCAAACCATGAAATCCCAAACCCGACTGGAGCCATTCACCGGCGGAACCGACGCGCCGAATCTGCTGTGCCCGGCGGTAATTTGTGGCCCTGGTTCGATTCGACAGGCCCATACCCTGGATGAATACGTGGAAATCGACCAACTCACCAAGGCTACCGCAATCTACCTGCGCTCGATTCTTTCGCTACAGCAGCTGGCAAATAACGGCGGAGAAAACTAATGGATATGGTTAACCTGCTCGCCATCATACTTTCGTTATCCGCGGCGTTTTCCTATATCAATTTTCGCTTTATTGGTCTTCCCACCACCATCGGCGTCATGCTGATTGCGTTGTTGTCTTCGTTGCTGATGATCATTCTGGATGTTCTCGGCATACTGGAAATACGCAGCCAGGCGGCAACCATGCTGGCGAATATCGATTTCAACAAAGCACTTATGAACGGGATGCTGAGCTTTCTGCTGTTTGCCGGATCGCTGCATGTCAGCACCAGTGATCTTGCCAGCATGAAATTCACCGTGGGCATACTTTCCACATTCGGCGTGTTGTTATCGACGTTTATCGTTGGCACCCTAGTATTTTGGCTGCTTCCGCTGCTTGGAATCGGCGCGCCCTATATGTATTGCCTGCTATTCGGCGCCCTGATCTCGCCGACAGATCCAATCGCGGTAATGGCGACCCTGAAAAAAGCCAATATTGCCCGCAGCATGGAAACCAAAATCGCCGGTGAGTCATTATTTAATGATGGTGTTGGCGTGGTGGTATTTGTGGTGATACTGGGTCTGGTACTACAACCGGAACAGGTAAGCGTAGGCGGTGTTGCTCTGTTATTCGCCCAGGAAGCCGTGGGTGGTGTTCTGTTCGGATTGTCATTGGGGATGATTGGTTTTTATCTGCTAAAGAGCGTTGATAACTATCAGGTAGAGATTCTGCTGACTCTGGCGCTTGTATTAGGCGGCTATACCCTGGCCCACGAGTTACATACTTCCGGCCCCATTGCGGTGGTAGTTGCCGGATTGTTGATCGGCAATCGGGGACGCCAATATGCCATGTCCAATACCACCAGGGATCACTTGGATAACTTCTGGGAATTGCTCGACGAAATTCTCAATGTGGTCTTGTTCGTTCTGATTGGGCTCGAGGTATTGGTGCTGGATTTTGCCGGTTCATACATCATTGCCGGGGCCTGTGCGATCCCGCTGGTATTGTGTTCCCGGTTTATCGCGGTGGGTACACCTATCACATTGTTGCGTACGCTGGGGGTGCAGAAATTCAGCCCCCATGTCATAAAAATTCTAACCTGGGGTGGGCTTCGCGGCGGTATTTCCGTGGCCCTGGCGTTATCACTTCCCCCTGGTAGCGAACGAGATGTGTTCCTGGTTATCACCTATATGATCGTAATATTTTCGATTGTGGTTCAAGGCCTCACCATCGGCAAAATCGCCAAAAGACTCAGCGGTGAAACCAAGGAAAAATAGACTTTCATCCCATATGATTGTTCGCACCCAACATGGAAAAAGAATAAAAACCGGGCTGGCGATCGCTCTAATATTGCTTGGATCAGGCAGCAGTTTTGCCACAGAAAATTTGCCAGAGAATGGATTTGCCGATAGCGGATCTCTTGTAAGCCAGGAAATCTCCATAGAGGGATATAAATTTAGTCCGAAGGTTGATCCAAACTTCATTCTGGAACCTCTGAATTTTCAAATGCGCTCTCCCAGAGTCATTCACTTCAATGGAGACAGGATGTTTATCGGGTCCAGCTCGGGTGGCGTCTTCTGGCTCGACCCACCCTATACCGACGCCAACCTGCTGGTCGCCCTGCCCGGATATCCCCATAGCGTGGTAGTCAAGGATCAGAAAATTTATATCGCCCGTACCGACGATATTCTGGTGGCCGACTACAATCCAGACAAGACATCCATGCAGGAATACCAGTTTCGCCAGTTACTTAAGCTGCCGGGAGGACCCGGCCATTCCAGTCGCACCTTAAAACTTGGACCAGATAAACATCTATATGTTAGCCTCGGCATTAGCGGCAATTGCAGCGACCAATGGCTGGATAATTCCTATCCCGCGGATGATCGACGCGGCGGAATTTATAAGATAGATCAATCCAACCACATAGCCAAACTACTGCCGTTTGCCTCGGGACTGCGCAATCCGGTGGGTTTTGACTGGACCCCCGATGGCGCCGCCATATATGCCAGCAATAATGGGCCAGACCACCTGGGATACGATAGTCCGGCAGAACAATTTGTCAGGGTAACCCAGGGCTCAGTCCATGGGATGCCCTGGTATCAGTATGATCCCGGGAAATCTGCCGCAGGTTTTTTCCGTGATCAGTGTATCGAATCACCGCCCCCGTTTAAGCGGGACATTCTGATTCCACCCGAAGCGTTTTTCCCGGCGCGCAATGCACCCATGGATGTCGCTTTTATCCCAAAGCAACAACAAGGCACCTATCAGGGTCATGCCATTGTAGCGCTGCATGGTTCCTGGGCTACCTCGGATGGAGAATCCGGCACCGGTAGCCCGGAAAGTCGAAGGGTTCCGGCCCTGGTTAGAGTGAAATTTGCTAACGGTCATGCCACTTCGGTAGTCGGATTGGTGCGAGGGTTTCAGTTACCTGATGGCAGACGCTGGGGGCGTCCGATGGGTGTGGCGATTGGACCCGATGGAAATATTTATTTTACTTCAGACGGGGGAATACACGGATTATTTCGTCTGCGCTGGCGTCACTGACCCGGCTCACCTGCAATTTCTTACAAACTGTTGAGCGACCAGTCATAAGCGTAACTGGCGTCGCCACGGTGATTGATAAGGCGTTCTCGTAACTCTTCAGGCGCGTACTGGGCCAGGGTCTTTAAAGTAGACTGAAAATCATCCCCAAAGTCTTGCTGATACCATTTAAACAGACTGGAAAGATGGAGTTGATCCCCGTCGAATCGGAGGGCCCGGGGATGGGACAGATAGCCACTGGCTGAATCGGTCAACAAGGTTTCGATATTACCTGCAGTAAACACAACGGGAGCCAGATTGGGACAACCGATGCTGGCACAGTTAACCGCGAAGTGAACCCGATGATCATCAAAAATCGGCCGCAGAATTTTGTGCTCAATATCATTCAGAGAAAGAGACCGCTGATTGATTTCAATAGCGAGATCATCCCAAGGCCCCTTACTGGTGACGGAATCTCCCAGACTGGTAATACTGTCTACCGGAAAATTGCGCGCAATTAGCCGTACCGTCAAAGCATTGTATAAATTTATCCAGAAACTCATCTGTTCTGATCTACCAAGTTTCCCTGGATCAACTTTGGCTAATCCAGCGAGGTAATGATCGAGAACGCCGCTTTCGTCATAGGCCAGCCCTTCGTAATCGAATAAATTAATTCCCGAGGAATCGACTACCAGATAATCGTCCAGAACCTGCTGCCACTGCCCGTGGTCGATGACGGTCTTGCTGGCATTATCAGCCTGGGTCCAATAGGGATCGGCTTCGGCATGATTACGGGTTAAATACCAGTTAGTGCCAATACCTGCCGCTACCAGCAACAGGATAAATCCAATACCAATGACTTTGTATTTTTTCAATTTTATAACCGAGACCCGTGGGTCGATAGTTGGTCACCGACCGGTCTGTGCAGCTGACGCCAGCGCAAACGAAAAATCATTCCCAGAATGCCTATACCTGCACCAATAACTCCGGAAACGGTACCGCTGATTTTCGACTTTCCCACACGTTTTAAACTTGATACCGGAACCTCCGCTATGGTGAGGTTTTCCTGGATCGCCCTTACCTGCATTTCCACAGTCCAACCAAATTTTCGATCCTGCATATTGATGACTTTAAGCGCGGTCCAGGTAACGCTGCGAAATGGACCCAGGTCGGTAACCGGCTTCCCCCACAACCGCCGAATTAAATAGCTGGCCAGCCAATTGCCAAAACGCTGGGGAATGGTCAACGCTCCCGTTTCACGGTATCCAAGCACTCTGGAGCCAATGACCAGATCGGTACCGAACCGAAGCGGTTCCAACAGCAATTGCATCTCGTCAACCTTGACTGAACAGTCGGCATCGACAAACACAATAATATCCCGTTCTCCCGGAACCGCCAGCCCGGCCTGGCAGGCCGCGCCATATCCCAGACTAGCTTCAACCACCACGGTGTCGGCGAACTGTTCGGCGATCTGACGGGTCTTATCGGTGGATGCATTGTCGCAGACTATAATTTCGTCGATCAAAGGGTTACCCTCTTTGCTGTGTAGTCCACGCAAATCACTCAATACCCTGGCGATTGACAGCTCCTCGTTATACGCCGGAACGATGACGGTTATATGACGGTTTGCATACATATTGGTTTCGATTACCACGCGATACCTAAGTTCACTAATAATACAGCAATGTGAATCGACATTATTCGACCAAGGCGTATTCTCCCGCTGACCTCCTGTTCGCCATTGGATTTGGCGCTTGCCTGGTTGGTTATTTCGCGCTGGCTTACTGGTCTGGACAGACCGGTGCAATGAATATTCCAATCTTTCTGACTATTTGTTTCGGATGCGCCGGTCTCGGATATATCATTTTTTGGCAGTACCAGAAACGCCAGCAGCAAATCCCATTTTTATGGATTTTATCCAGCGCTATTATTTTTCGTGCTATTGGCGTATTGGGAGAACCGATATTGGAAGACGACTTCTATCGTTATTTATGGGACGGCTATCGAATGGCAGTGTCCGGCGACCCCTACTCTATTGCGCCAGCCGAGTATTTCTCCCGTAACGATATAGCGCCGGTATTCGAGTCAATTCTATCCCGGATCAATTACCCCGATGTCGCCACGGTCTACGGCCCGGTTAGTCAATGGATTTTTGCCTTGGGATATTTGATTGCGCCGGGCCAGGTTTGGCCGTTACAACTGACCGCGGCATTGGCTGACGTCGGTGTCCTGCTGTTACTCCGCAGTCTGTGCAAACACAATATCTTGTTGTTGTACGCCTGGTGTCCATTATTAATCAAGGAATTTGCCTTTACCGCCCATCCTGATGCAGCAGCTATTTTTTTGAGCGTGGCGGCGATGGTAAGTCTGGTCTCGGCAAGAGTCGCTGTTTCCGGTATTTTCCTGGCGTTGGCGACTGGGGTAAAAGTTTTCGCATTGCTGCTGTTGCCACTATTTTTAATCTATCACCCACCGTGGCGAAAGCCGTTGCTCCTCCTGGCATGCTATCTGGCAACCATTGGATTGATCAGCGCACTATTTGGCAGCGCGGGCATATGGTATCCCGAAGGGCTCTCGGCAATGGCGCAAAGTTGGGTATTTAATTCCCCGATCTATTTTCTGCTGACCCCAATCATTCCGTTTTCTGGGTTAAAACTTGGGCTATTGCTACTGTTCTGTTTCTTGTTCGGGTTTTACGGCATCCGCATCCTGCTCCATCGCGTCGGTGTCGGATGGGATTCTCGGGATAAGCGTAGCGTCAGGGGAGATCTGGTGTTCGGATTGTTTCTGCTGTGCTCACCGGTTTTAAATCCCTGGTACCTGCCTTGGATTCTGCCCTTTGCGGTACTATACCCGGCGCGCTGGCCCTGGGTTGCCAGCTACGCAATCTTACTTTCCTATTTAATTCAGTCCACCACTGGGCAATCCGACCTAGGGCAATCAGACCTGGGGCAATACTGGTTACCAGCGCAATTACACCTACTCGAGTTCGGCGTAATTCTGGTGGCAATCCTGTGGGACTGGTGGCGACCCCTGCCGATCCGGTCTAATCGAGTCTGAAACGTGGTTTAGCTGTTACCTGAAAGAGAAAGCCGGTAACGCTTGTTCAGATAGTAAACCACCGCCGACACTTGATCGGAATCAATAAGCCCCGCGATTAATTGCTCGGGCTGTTCGCAGTTATACAGATTGTCTGAAAGGTCCCGAGTGGTTGAGTTTTCAAACGCTCTCAGAGAGCTACGGGACAGTCGCTGCACCGATTCGCCACTTTTCACACAGTAGCGAACCTTTTTTCCATTGACCCGAGCCGAATAAAAGTACAGCTTGCCGGCTTCATATTTCTTGTCGACGGCGGTCTGGTATGTCGTGCCCTGGCTGAAGCCACCACCCCCCGAGGCAAACAGATCCATTGGTATCAGGCTGGCGATCAGGGCCGCCAACGCTGTGGTTTTAACTATATTCACAGTATCTACTCTCATGGTTTATAGCAATCAAAGACCAGTTTATTCAATCAGAGTTCCCGCTTAATTGCAAAGGGCAACCGATTATAGGGCGATCATTGCGTAACCGCTTTAGCCTGATTACCCGCCAGAGTTAATCCAAACGGCAGGGTTACCACAACCACCAGAGCCAGAATCCACAAAGCCGTGGTCAAGCCTTCGTGGTCGGCAATGAGTCCGAAAACAAATGTTCCGACTACCGAGGCCGCGGTAGATACGCTATAAATTAAGGCAAAACCGCGAGATTGCCGACCTTGATCTATCAGATCCGCAATGGAGCCATAGGTCACGGTGGATGACCCCTGGACCACCAGGCCAATTAAAGGCAGCAGAATATATAAAATACCAGCAGGCAACACGATCAAGGCGGCGATGCCGACAATAGTCAGAATTTGCAGGAGGATAAATGCCCACCGATCGCCGAGTCTGACAGCGATAAATCCGCAGCAAAATTTCCCCACCATACCCCCGGCCAGTGCCAGCACCACCGCCGCCGATGCTAGCCCAGCGTCCGCACCTTTTTCCAGTAAAACGAATGCAAGAAACGTCAGGAATACCGCCTGCACCGTGCTATCGAGAAAAACCATTAGGCCCAGGGCAGCAAACCGACGCTGATCAATAATTCCCCAACGAGACAGCTTCGCCGCCGATTCCGCAGATTCTCTGACCAGTGATTGATCCTCCATCCCGCGAAGAGCAAACCAGACCATCCCACCAAAAATGACGGAAACAATTGCGAGTCCGGCAACCACCGCATTCCAGGCAAATCCGGCACCGATTCCCAGACTGAATATGGCGGTATAGGAAAGCTTGCCACCATCTCCCAGGGAGTTGTAGGTTCCCATCGCCTTCCTGCGACCGGGACCAGTGAAATTCTTCACCACCAGGGAGGATGCCAGGGAATGCTGAAATCCGGAACCGGCGCCGGCAATCAGAAAAAATAACGCCACCATAAAAAAATTGGGTGCTAACGCCACCCCGATATAGCCGAGACCAGCGGTCACCAGCCCTATCGCGAGCAACCGCCGTTCGCCGAACCGCTCAGCCAGGATGCCTGACGGCAGCTCCAGTAAAGACATGGACGTGTTGCTAATTGCCCGTAGCATACCGACCTGGGCGTAATTCAAACCAATGCTTTGGGCCAGGATTGGCAGCAATACAAACTGTAGCGCCACCAGACCATCCTGAATGGCATGGGCGCCACAACAAGAAGCCAGGACCGAGCGGCGTGTATTGCTGATTAACATGGTCGAATTAATTTGCCAAAATACAAAATAAAAACCAAATCAGCATAACGAAGAATCTAATCTGAACAATTTCATACCTGGGTGGGATATCAAAAGTTTAGCAGGGTATTCTGGGATATCATTCCACCAGAGACTATAAGGTATCGATGGAAGAAGCTATTGAAAAACTCGGTTAGATCCGCGAATTTTCCAAGGCGAGAATTTATTAAATTCCTGTCCGCCAATTTGGTGGTCGCTTCGGTGTCTGTTGGCTCAGCCGGTACTAGGGGACAGAGCCAGATACTCGCTGCACAGCGAAATTCACCAAACCGTCTTGACGAAAAATTAATCATCGCCCATCGCGGCGCATCAGGATACCTGCCCGAACACACCCTTGCCGCCAAAGCACTGGCCCATGCTATGGGCGCAGATTACCTGGAACAGGACGTCTGTCTCACCAGAGATGGCGCCGCCGTAATACTGCATGATCTATTTCTCGATCAGGTTACCGATGTCCGGCAAAGGTTTAGCGGGCGTTCGCGACCCGACGGACGCCACTACATTATTGACTTTGACCTGGTAGAGCTTGAAACCCTGAAGGTCCACGAACGGGTCCGTCCGAAAACCAGCAAACAAATTTTTCCCCAGCGTTTTCCCAAGGAACATTCGCTATTTCGAATACATACGCTGGAACAGGAAATCGAATTTATTCAAGGCTTGAACCGAACTACTGGTCGGGACGTGGGCATTTACCTCGAACTCAAGTCACCTCGCTGGCACCACCAGCACGATATGGATATTGGCGCTATGGTTATGCCCATTCTAGATCGTTACGGGTATCGCTCTCAGCAAGACAAGGTATTTATCCAGAGCTTCGATCCAAAGGCTCTACAAAACCTGGTCACCCAATTCAATACCGAAATACCGCTTATTCAGTTAATCGGTGATGATAGCTGGTGGCCAGACGATCCGACCAACTTCGCTTACCTCAGAACAATGGAGGGGCTGGCCATGATCTCTCGCTATGCCAAGGGAATTGGACCCTGGTACCAACATATCTATCTCGGAATGAATTCTGGCGGCGGCGTAAAATTCTCTACCCTGGTTGCAGATGCCCATAGGCAAAACCTGCTGGTTCATCCCTATACCCTGCGTTTTGACAAACTACCTTCACCATGGGTTAGTTTTGAAAAACTGCTGGAACTGTTATTGGTGCACCAGAATGTGGATGGTGTTTTTACCGACTTCCCTGATCGGGTGGTAGATTTTTTAGCGTCTTTAGACTGAAGTTTCTTTGATCAATACGTAACCGATCAGATTGAGACGCTTATTTTTTATTAACTAGGCATGGACTATATAAGATTGTTCAGCCCTGCCTGGAGCGCTATTACATCATCTTGCAAGGCCACTTTGCTAGCGACTCAGGAAAATTCTACCGAAACGAAATATTCAGTCTTTCTTACGCGATATATTTCCCAACTATATTTGTGATTGCGATAACAATTACATCGCAACCACAATTATATGGGACGGTCTTACCCAACTTAGAACATCTGAAAATCGTAGCCCCTTAAAGTTGCTCCGCCAGGAAGCAGACAGAGGATATGTGCGCCAGTTAAGGTGAGATTATTAGCAGCGGGCCCTATAGTAAATTGGCCTGACGTCATCGCAACGATTCTCCCCCCCGCCAGAGATTTGGTACCAGGAGAAAACGTAACGTTGGTGATAGCATTCTGACTATCGTTAACAGCGCCACCCGTCGTGCTGCTGTTGGAAAATCGAATAAAACAACTAATCGCTGTACCAATGGGAACTGAGGATGGGAGGAAAATACTTATTGTCGTCACGAATACCGTATTAGGATTCAGAAGTTGGATGGAACGCAAAACAGCGGTATCTACCATCATAGGACAGATCACAAATAGGCCGAACGGCAAGTTATTGGTAATTCCTTCTTTGTTCCAGGTAAATAATTGACCCTGGGCCAGATTAGCTGTGATGCGGGTGGTACCGTGAAAATCGTAATCCAAATTACTCGCGATTTGTTGGGCAATTGCCACAGGTGAAACGGTCAAAGCCGTTAATATAGCCCTGCAGCGATAAAGATTGGCTTTAGAATATTGAATCTTTTTAGAACATTGAATTTCATGGCTTTAACCTCGCAGTTAATTGTTAGGGGCAGAGTATTGCATTGATCATCTGGAACTTAATACTTTTATTCACTAATACCTCTAGGAGCCGTTCTTAATTACCGTTTTTGAATGAATTAACGGTCAATACCAAACGATTAACGGTTACTGTTACCAGATTCGAATGGCCGCAGTGACTATTCAATCTTTCGCATTAACTCACTCCATGGAAAAAAGATCTCGTTGCGAGTTTTGATGCCTGCTTCGGCGTCAAAGAACCTGTTCCTATGTAATACCAACCGGTGTAGAGCAAATTATCTATTAGGGATACAAGCCATTCATTCGGTAAAGCCTTGTCGATACTTTTTTCCGCTTTCGCTTCAGCGATTCTGGTTTCCAATTGAGAAAGTTGTCGATCATAGGTCTTTTTTAGATCTTTATTTTTACTGACTTCACTCCACAGGGTCAGTAAAAAATGAAAACGATTGGCCAGTGGCATGATGGCAATAAAAATTTGTTCTATCGCTTTACGCCCATTCAGTTTCTGTTCCAGGATATGCGCACAAGCGCGATCCGTTTCAGCCAATGATTCAGTAGCAAGTTCAACGATCAGTTGTTCTCTGGTTTCAAAATGACGATATAGCGTTGCTCGGCCAACCCCGGCGGCCATAGCGATTTCTGATAGCGTTGCTGCAGAATTTTTCGACAACAAGTCAATGCCCGCCTCTAACAATGCAGCACGAGACTTACCCGCTCGAGGGTCTGTTTTATTCATATAAATAGTTATCGACGATTTAATTATGCGGCGGTCCAGTTAAATTCTATGAGACATAGTTGTATTATACATTTTTGTGAGATATGATACAACTATGTCTCACTATATTACACATTAATGTCATTCACCAAATCGATCCTGACCACCATTGCTATCTTCACTTTGGTTTGGGGAGTGGTGTTTCTAAACACCAACCAGTATCAGGACTCGGCTTCGTCAACCGCTATGGCATCAGCAAAGACACCTGTTCACGGCACCATTAAATTAGTTGGCTTGCAAAGAAAAGTGAGACTCGAGGAAAATGGGAATGAAGTAGACGTACTCTGGGAAGAATTCTATCAAGCCAATGATCTACATATGGCTGTTGAGCAAGAAGCCAGTAGGCGCGCTTATGCCTATTATGAATTTAACAGCGCCGATCTTAGTAGCGCGAGTTTGGTTATTGGCTATAACGTGGAAGGAATAGAGATCCCTGGTTATTCAATTACGCCCACGATTTCGACAAAAAACTATAAGCAAATTTATGAAAGTAATGAGTCATGGGATACAACCCCGGGATGGAATCAAATCAATCCGGATCGGCCAGCACATTCGGTGTTGGAAGAGTTCGTGATGGGTGCTGGTGGTGAAGTGGTCAATACTAAAGTCTACATACTTTATAAGACGCTCCAATAAATACTAACGCTTTCGGAGATTAAAGCATGTTCGATACCTTGTTTAGCGAATTACAGTTAAACGCCTACTATGAATGGTCAAATTACTGGGTGTTCATGGTTGCACTGGCCCTGTTGTTGCTGGAAGCCGTTCGCTTGTTGCTGAAAAAAGCGCTTACCTGGGATGTCATGGGTGATGCAGTTACTAATTTTATAACCCTGTATGCATTTCTTGGAATTGGGTATTTAACCGTAGCAACCTTTTACCTTGGTGGGTTTTATTTTGCTTATGAGTATTTCAGTATCACCAAGCTGCCCACCAATATGTGGGTAATTTTGGCATGCATCTTATTGGCAGACATCGCCTACTACTGGGAACATCGTATGATGCACCGGGTGGGGATAGGCTGGGCCACCCATACGGTACATCACAGTTCGCCCTATTTCAATATATCAGTGGCCTATCGGTTTGGCCCGCTGGATGGCATCCTGCCTTTCTTTTTCCACTTGCCATTAGCGATATTGGGATTCAATCCCATACTGATATTTTTAAGCGAATCAATAGTGCAATTATATCAAACACTGTTGCATACAGAAGTCGTAAAAAAGTTACCCAAACCCATCGAAGCCGTTATGAACACGCCGTCACACCATCGCGTGCATCATGGTTCAAACAAGCAATACCACGATAAGAATTATGCTGGGATATTTATAATATGGGACCGAATGTTTGGCACCTTTGTCGAAGAAAAAGAAAAGGTGATTTACGGCATTACCAACCCTTTAAATTCGTTAAATCCGTTTAAAGTATTTTTCCACGGCCTCTACCGACTAGCCATAAAAATAAAGACTGCAAGAGGATGGCGAAATAAAATGGGGCATTTTTTCCTTCCGCCGGGATGGGAACCAAAATAAACAACTGTTGCTGTCACACCGTTCAATCCATCATAAATCCAGGTAACAGAGTCGCGTTCTCAATTAAAGTACTCTCTGTATGGAAATGTAAAATACCGGTTCATCGATTAATGTGTTGACCGAGATACCTAATGAAACAAAAAGGAGCCTATATTATTTGTGCGACGCCCCGAAGTGGAAGCACGCTATTGTGCGATTTACTTTCTGCGACAAAAGTTGCCGGGCGTCCGCACTCGTTCTTTATGAGTCAATTTTATTCTGAGTGGGCTACTTATTTTGGCACCTCGGTCACTGACTGGCCCAGTGAGCACGAATTTGACCGGGAGTATCTAGATGCAGCGTTGCAAGAAGGCGCCGGGGAATCTGAGGTTTTCGGTATGCGCCTTATGTGGGAGAGTGTTACCGATCTGTGCGAGAGACTGAGAGTCCTGTACCCTAATATCCAAAGCGATTGCGATTTATTTACTGCAACGTTCGGGTCGCCTGTCTATATCTACCTTTCACGAAAAGATACGGTGGCCCAGGCAATATCTCATCTCAAAGCCGAGCAATCAGGGTTGTGGCACGTTGCTACCGATGGCAGCGAACGCGAGCGAATAAAGCAAGGACACCCGCCAGTTTATGATGAACCTGCTCTTTTGAAATATGTGACAGAACAAGAAAGCCATGACGCAGCATGGGTTTCTTGGTTTGACCGGCAGGGAATCCAGCCGGTGCGGGTGTTATATGAATCACTTTCAGCCGCGCCACAAATCGAATTGGCCAAGGTGTTATCCGCCATTGGCGGAAATCCTGAGATTGCAAAAACAGTTGGTCCTAAGACGGCAATATTGGCAGACAATGAAAGTCTTGAATGGGCGACTCGATTTCGAACTACAACAAAACATTAATTTTCCACTTAATGTAATACTGAGAAGAAGAACGCAGAAGTAAAACGATATATGTCAGTTGCTGAGAATTGGTAACCATCTCCACGGAAACTTTTAAATTGGCGGCAAGGACATGAATAACTATCAAATTGTGGGATTGCAAAACTATTTGATTTTAGGTTAATTTCACAGGGTCAATTATTCGTCAATCACGCCAATGGAATTCGCACCGCTACTAAGCTTTACATTTATCGCCTCGCTGCTTGTTATGTCACCCGGTCCCAATGGAGTGCTTATCGCAAAGACCGTTCCGACATCCGGAAAAATCGCGGGATTCGCCAATATTGCAGGTTTCGTAGCCGCTTTTTATGTCCACGGCGCCCTGTCTATTCTCGGCATATCTCTTATTCTTGTCCAATCCACCCAGGCGTTCTTCGTGGTAAAGATGCTGGGTGCGGCATACCTGTGCTGGATTGGCATTAAGTCTCTGCGAGATGCGTGGCGTGGAATGCCAACCGCTCAAAATATCGCCCCGGCCAGGAACCAGAGAACCCTGGTGAAAGCATTTATTGAAGGATTTCTAACCAACGCCCTAAACCCCAAAGTTTCGATGTTCTATCTGGCGGCTTTTCCCCAATTTATTTCTCAAACCCATGGGGCGTTAACTGCATCTTTCACCTTGGTGTTTATTCACTCAATGCTGAATCTCGTATGGTTTGCTGCCATGGTGTTGCTGTTTGCACGGCTGGTCGGAGCAACCCGCAACAGCAAATTTCAGCGTTGGCTCAAGGGTTTCACGGGAGTTGTATTTATTGGCTTTGGGGCCAAGCTCGCATCATTGGACCCATAGGGTAGATTTCCCATATACGGAATTTACACTTTGGATTGGGTCCTTGAATTGCAGTGTCAAAAATCAAAGACCTGACTCTCTGACCCCTGGCCCTCTATCCTTTGTGCGCCTTTTTCTTATCAATTGTTTTCTTTCCAGCGGACTTGGCGCCGCCCGGTTTTGCGCCGTCGCGTTTTTTGGGTTTGCTGCGTTTCGGTTTGCTGTCAGCTTTACTGTTCTTTTTTGCTTTGGTAGTTGGGTCCTGATCGCGTCCCTTTCGACTGACCATAGTTGAGTCTCCAGCTTTTTTGCCGGGGAACTTCTTCTCGGTGCTGGTAATAGCCAGTTTCTGACCGGAAACCCAGACCTTTTTTAACTTTTTAAAAATATCTTTGGGCATATCCTCTGGCAAATCCACCAGGCTATGATCTTCCCGAATATCAATTCTTCCGATGTACTGGCTGTCTATGCCCGCTTCATTGGAAATTGCGCCAACGATATTGCCTGGGCGTACCTCGTGTTGATGCCCGACTTCGACGCGATATCGATGCATACCTTTTTCCGGTGCCGCGCCGCGCCCACTTGCTTGGTCTCGATCTTTTCGCTTTGCCTTATATCCGCTATCTCTATCCCGGCCGCCTTCGCGCCCACCTCCCCGCCCTCGCTCTCGGCCACCGTCCCGGTCTCGCTCTCGACTCCTGCCTTTTTCCCGGCTCTTGCCTTTTTCATGCTGGGGCTTATTTGTGAGTAAAAATGGGGTATCACCCTGAAGCAATTGAGCCAATGCGGCTGCAATTTGTTGGGTAGTAACCTCATGCTCATTTTGATATTGCTCCACCAAATCGGAAAACAATGACAAGTCTTCTGATTCCAGGGTATCGGTAATCCGCTGCTTGAATCGTGATATCCGCCGATCATTGATCATGTCGGTGGATGGCGCTTCCATCACTTCTATTTTTTTACCAGTGGCTTTCTCAATAGCATATAACATGCGCTTTTCCCTGGGCGCCACAAACAATATGGCGTCTCCCAGACGCCCGGCCCGGCCGGTACGACCAATTCGATGGATATAGGATTCGGTATCGTGGGGGACGTCATAATTGACCACGTGACTGATTCTATCCACGTCGAGACCTCTTGCCGCGACATCGGTGGCGACCAGGATATCTATCTTGCCCTGCTTCAACTGCTTGATGGTTCGTTCGCGCTGGGCCTGGGGAATATCTCCATTCAGGGCAGTTGACGCGTACCCCCTGGCTTCGAGTTTTTCCGACACTTCGACGGTGGCAGTTTTGGTGCGAACGAATACGATCATGCCATCAAATGGCTCCGCTTCGAGCACCCGGGTTAACGCATCGAGTTTATGGGGACCGACTACGGACCAGTAACGCTGCCGAATAGTCTCGGCGGTTGTGGTCGTAACCTTGATAGTAATTTCAACCGGGTCAGATAGATATTTCGTCGCTATGCGCCGAATCTGTGGTGGCATGGTTGCCGAAAACAGAGCAATTTGGCGTTTTTCCGGAGTCTGTCCGAGTATCCACTCGACGTCGTCGATAAATCCCATTCGCAACATTTCGTCGGCTTCGTCCAGTACCAGGGTCGACAAATTATTTAACTTCAGGGTCTTACGATTCATGTGATCCATCACCCTGCCAGGAGTACCGACGACCACATGCACACCGCGTTGGAGCGCCCGAAGTTGTCCACGATAATCCTGTCCACCATAAACCGGCAGCACATGAAAGTTCTTGATATGGGCGGCGTAAGTCTGGAAAGCCTCAGCCACCTGGATCGCCAATTCTCGGGTTGGGGTTAATACCAGCACCTGGGGATCTTTCTGCTTTAAATCCAGATTAGATAACAGGGGCAGAGCGAATGCAGCGGTTTTGCCGGTGCCGGTCTGCGCCTGCCCAACCACGTCCTTGCCCTCGAGTAACGGCGGAATAGTTTGGGCCTGGATTGGAGTAGGAGTCTCATATCCCACTTCATCCAGTACTTTCACAACTGACTTACCGAGCGAAAGCTGACTAAACAGAATGGGTGTGCTGGTGGTCATGTGCGATACCTAATTTTGTCAAATTTCAGGTAGCCCAATGACTTCCCGCTTGTGCGTATACCTGTAATGAAACATAAAACCCCGACAGGGCCGGGGTTCCAACTATCGATAGTGCAGTTTGGACCCTGTGGTTTAACAACCCCAGGGTCAAACACTACTTTTTATTCTTGCGTTCCGCGGCTTCGGCAATGACCACGTCCGCGATGTTTCTCGGACAAGGCAGATAGTGCTCAAACTCCATGGAGAATTGCCCGCGACCCGAGGTCATGGTACGCAAATCGCCAATGTAACCAAACATTTCAGACAACGGCACGTTGGATTTAATCCGGGAACCGGTAGGCGTGGCATCCTGGGATTTGATCATGCCACGACGACGGTTAAGGTCCCCGATAACATCACCAACGTGAACCTCGGGGGTAAACACGTCAACCTTCATGATGGGTTCAAGCAACTGAGGCCCCGCCTTGGGAATCGACTGGCGATAAGCACTCTTGGCTGCGATCTCAAATGCCACTGCGGACGAGTCTACCGCGTGGTAGGCACCGTCCATCAGGACCACTTTAACGTCGAGGCAAGGATATCCCGCTAACACTCCTTCAGCCATCATGTCACGGAAGCCTTTATCAATAGCTGGCCAGAACTCTCGTGGCACGTTACCACCTGTTACTTTGGACTCGAAGACATAACCCGAACCGGTTTCACCGGGCTCAATAACGTATTCAATTTTACCGAACTGACCCGATCCACCGGTTTGCTTCTTGTGGGTATATACATCTTCTATCCGTTGGGTAATGGTCTCCCGGTACGCCACTTGGGGTTTACCAACTGTTACGTCAACGCCATGGGTCCGGCGCAGAATATCGACTTTGATATCGAGGTGAAGCTCGCCCATTCCTTTCAGAATTGTTTCGCCACTTTCAATATCGGTTTCCACCCTGAACGAAGGATCTTCAGCCACCATCTTGCCAATGGCGACTCCCATTTTTTCAGAAGCGCTCTTGTCCTTGGGCGATACCGCCATCGAGATAACCGGATCCGGGAACACCATGGGCTCCAGGGTCGCTGGGTTTTTCACATCCGCCAGGGTATGCCCGGTCTGGACGTTTTTCATCCCGAGTACTGCGACAATATCTCCAGCCTGGGCAGAATTAAGCTCTTCCCGGGAATCCGCGTGCATCTCGACGATACGACCAATACGTTCAGTTTTACCGGTGAAGGTATTGAGCACGGTATCTCCTTTCGCAATCTTGCCGGAATAGATTCGGATAAACGTCAATGCACCATATCGGTCATCCATAATTTTAAAGGCCAACGCACGCAACGGACGATCAACATCGACCACCGCAAATTCTCCGGTTTCATTGCCTTCCAGATCGACTTCTGGCTGGGGCTTCACTTCCACCGGACTTGGCAGATAATCAACCACCGCATTCAACACCAATTGTACGCCTTTATTTTTGAAGGCAGAGCCACAATAGGTTGGGAAGAAGTCCAGATTAATGGTTCCCTTGCGAATGCAGGCCTTAATGGTATCTATATCCGGTTGCTCGCCTTCCAGATACTTTTCCATAGCATCATCATCCTGCTCGAGCGCAAGCTCCACCAGTTTTTCGCGATATTCTTCGACCTTATCGGTAAGATCAGCAGGTACATCTTCAATATGATATTTCATCGGATCGCCGGACCCGTCCCAGATCCAGGCCTTGCGGGTCAGCAGGTCAACCACGCCGGTGAAATCGTCTTCGATACCAATGGGCAATACCATCACCATGGGATTCGCCCCTAATACCTTCTCAATCTGGGCAACAACCCTGTAGAAATCCGCACCCATGCGGTCAAGCTTGTTGACGAAGATGATTCTGGCAACTTCGGAATCATTGGCATAGCGCCAGTTGGTTTCGGACTGGGGTTCAACGCCCCCGGAACCACAGAACACACCAACTCCGCCATCCAATACTTTTAGCGAACGATAGACCTCAATGGTGAAGTCAACGTGGCCAGGAGTGTCGATGATATTGAGTCGATGATCGTCCCAGGTGCAGCTGGTTGCAGCGGACTGGATGGTTATGCCGCGCTCTCGCTCCTGATCCATAAAGTCGGTAGTTGTATCGCCGTCATGAACTTCGCCTATTTTATGAATTTTGCCAGTCAGGCTGAGTATACGCTCGGTTGTTGTGGTCTTACCCGCGTCAACGTGGGCGAAGATGCCAATGTTTCTATAATGTGATAAATCTGTCATGACGGTAACCGGGGATTAAGTCGTAAAAAGTTGCACCTGAAAATGCCAGCTAATGGCTCCTGATAGTGCTAGAAGTCCCTGCGAAATTGCGGGCGCGATAATACATCAATTAGGGCTGCAATACATGGGGGAATTGGGTCGAATTTCAATAATTTGGGTAGATTTTCTCCATATTTCCACGAATTTTCCCGTGCCAATCGGCCCGCTCTGAAAACAACTGGTCGCGATCAGCGGCCACGGTGGATTCCTTGAGTGGTCGCGGCAGGATAGAATCGCCGGTTTACACGAACAAAGAGCAATAGCATGGCTTGGTGGGGAAAATTAATCGGCGGTACCTTGGGTTTTCTTATTGGTGGCCCATTGGGAGCGCTGCTGGGCGCTTCGTTTGGTCACAATTTTGACGGAAATTCTCCCAGGGCAGGTGGCTGGAAGCCACTGCCGGGGGACAGTCAGCAACAACAGGAGCGCATTCAAACCGCTTTTTTCACCGCTACTTTCTCGATCATGGGCTATGTGGCGAAAGCGGATGGCAAAGTAACCCAGGAAGAGATCGAACTGGCGAATGCCCTTATGGGTGAGATGCAACTGAACGCCGAGCAGAGAAAGCTGGCGCGTTCGCTGTTTAATCAAGGCAAAGAGGACGAGTTCGACTTTCCTGGAGTATTGCAACAGTTTAAAACCGAATGCCATCGACGAACCACGTTGCTGCGAATGTTTCTGGAAATCCAGGTGCAGGCCGCTTTCGCCGATAACCGACTCGACCCAGAAGAAAACCAAATTTTACAGACCCTGGCCGACCAGCTTGGATTCTCCCGCGCCCAACTGGAACAAATTATACAATTAGTCCAAGGAGGAGCCCGACAACAAAATCAGCAGGGTCAATCGAATCAAATCAGTCTCGAAGAGTCCTATAGCATCCTCGGGGTAAAATTCGACGACACCACCGTAGATATCAAACGGGCTTACCGGCGATTGCTCAGCCAACACCACCCCGACAAACTGGTATCCAAAGGGCTGCCAGAAGAAATGATTCAGCTTGCCAACGAAAAAACCCATCAAATCCAAACTGCTTGGAAACGTATCCATGAGGCAAGAGAAAACCGAAGTTAGTATAAAAAACCATCTGGACAGCAACGCCATTGAACGACAAAATAATTTTAATCGACCATCACGATAACGCCAGAGATGACCTAGCCTGGGCTCACCTCGGGGAACAGGGTTTCCAATGCCAGCTAGTCTGCCCGTTTCAGGGTGAGGTATTGAAACCGGTGGACCCGGAGGTGGCGGGGGTAATTATTTATGGTGGCAGTCAAAATGTTGGCGAACAGGATAAATACCCTTTCCTTAAGGACGAGCTGCGCTGGATAGATGACTGTATCGGTAAAAACATACCACTTCTGGGAATCTGCCTTGGCGGACAATTGATCGCCCATTGTCTGGGCGCCGAGGTGGGACCGAGAACGCCTGTGGAATGCGAATTTGGCTACTATCCCCTATCTCCGACGGCTTCAGGAAAAAGCTGGATGCCGGATAATTTTTATGTCACCCAGGCGCACTACGAGGAATTCGACACCCCATCCGCCTCAACTCGTCTGGCCGCCAGCGAGCGCTTTCCTAACCAGGCATTTTGCTATGGAGAAAAAGTTTTTGGACTGCAATTTCATCCGGAAGTAACTCCGGCAGTTTTTCAGCGCTGGCAAAACGCTGACTGGGCGATGTACGACACCCCGGGATCGCAGACCCGTGTACAACAAACTGAGCTGATGAATCAACACCATGTAACCCAGGCCAATTGGTTTAAAAATCTGCTGAACAATCTCTTTAATAGCCGAGCAGGGATTTAATTGCCTGATAATCTAGATTCTGAGAAAGCTGCTGGGTTAATTCGTCTTCCACTCCACGCCTTTCCAATGGCCGGATGATATGGGCACTATCCCCTTGAGAGCCTCGGGAGGATTTTTTATTATCCCCGGTGATATTGTCGTTTAGGTACCAGCGATCGAGAAATCCCGAATCGAATTCCATGACCAGCTGCTGGCATATCTGGCCCATGGCTGAAACCGGATCCTGGGTGAAGTCTTCATAGCGAACGAAATTTCCAGCTGATTGCTCAACGTAATGTCGGTAGCCAAGAAAAAACTGCTCTGAATCCAGTTTGCCGCTATACACCTTTAACCTTCTGGTACTTAGCCAAAGGTCCAACGGATCACGCACCAGGGCAATTTCCCGAATTTCGAAATAGGGTTCAAGCACCTGGTTTAAAGTAAAGTGATACACCGGATCTTCGACCAGCAGTCTTCCAACAAAATCGATAGAGGCCCAGTCTCTCAGCACCATGGTCAGACCCGCTTGCCGACAGGCAGTATCAACCAGTTGGACACCTTCGACAAATGGGCTTTTAGCGGCGACCTGATCCGCCGAAGTCAAGCCATACCAGCGGCAGGCCTGATCAACCACATTCAGATATTCCACATGATTTCCCAGAGGATGTATTTCGCTAAAAAGTCGAACATGGTTTAGTGCGCCGATGCATTTCGCGACAACGGTTCCCCCGGACCGGGCCATATTGTGGAATATTCGAATTGTCGGTTTGCTGTTCACTGTCTACGGCCAGTTAATTAAATTTACGTCGTTGCTATACATCGTCGTTATATATCGATGTTATACACTGGCATATTATAATAATAAGATTACTTATCCGTCTGAACATGCCGTTTCTTCGGCTTGATCGGAGCCTTGATTTAAAATCTAACACTCACAGTGATGAACCAACAGGAATTCAACCAATATGCCATTTGAGTTTATCAGTAGTGCAGAAAATGTGGCCCGGCAACAACAGCTTTGGGGAGCATTAATCGGGATCGGGGGAATCTTGCTTGTCGGTTATGCTCAATTAAAGGGCAAGCCCCTTGCCTATAATCTTGGTGGCCTGGCCCTGGTGGCGGTGGGTGGTTACTTTCTATATACCGCCTGGCAGCTTGGACAACAGGCGGGGGAATGGGTAATCAGAGTCGACGACAGTCAAATAAACTGGAATTCTCCTAATCAGACAGTGGACCAATCATTTGCCCTTGGTTTCGATGAAATCAGCTTTGTTGATCGTAGCGCCAAAGCCGATCCATCCGACGACCGGAGCGTTTATCATATCGTTTTAAACGACGACTCCGCGATAAAGCTGAACGATGTAAGCGGGATCGACCTGGACAAGTTTGTCGACTCTTTGGTGGCACAGGGAATCGAAACCAGGGAAACTGGCAAATACTTCAAGCGAGCAGAACTAAGGAACAAATAGGTAATCGAGGTCTGGAAATAATTGTAATACTGGCCAACTACCCTATATAACCAAAATGACCGAAACAGAATCGACCTCCAAGAACCAGGCCGGCAACCGAAACCGGCAAAGACGACGGGCCAGGTTGCGCCCGGTAATCGATCACACGGTCCCGTCTCCCTGCCTGTCAGTTTGCCGATTCGACGGTGAGCCTTTCTGTGTCGGTTGCTTTCGCAATGCTGACGAAATTCGGGAATGGATGATCATGACAAGAGAACAGAAACTCGCGGTACTCGAAGAACTCGAGATTCGAAAACAAACGGCCACCAAATAGAGTCGGGATTTGGACGACGCCGAAGTCAAAAGCAAATCCCAGATCAAACGGGAACTCAAGGCACTGCAGGATTTTGTCCGACGATTGGTAGAAATATCCCACAATCAGCTAAAACAGCTGCCATTATCCGAACCGATCATTGAGGAAATTGTTGGTGCCAGATTAATGACCAAAACGGCGCTGAAACGACAGATCGGCTATATCTCGAAACGGATCACGGAAGAACCGGTGGAACAGGCCAGGGAACTGCTTGACCGCCTGCAAAAACCGGATGCCCAGGCTAATGCACGTTTCCATCAACTGGAACACTGGCGCGAGCAACTAATACTTGACAATCCTGAAACCGTGCAGCATTTGGTTGATCACTACCAAGCTGATCGGCAATATCTACGGCAACTGGTACGCAATGCCAAACGCGAACAGCAACGAGAGGCGGCGCCAAAGTCGGCAAGAATCCTGTTCCAGTATTTACGCAAACTGACCTCAGATTAAACTCCTAGGAAAGCCGACACCACCACATCGCTGTTGCTTGCTTCGGCCGCGGAACCCGACCATACCGGATCGCCCGCTTCCAGAATACTGACTCGGTCCGCTACCGATAATGCACGCTCAGTATTTTGTTCGACCAGCACTACCGCAATGCCTTGCTGCTTCAATTCCTCGAGGACCGCATAGCACTGGTCGACTACTTTAGGCATTAAGCCCAAAGATAATTCATCAATAAGCAATAATTTGGGGAATGATACCAGCGCCCTTCCCATCGCCAACATTTGCTGCTCCCCACCGGACAAGGATCCTGCCTTCTGATTATTACGCTCAAGTAGTTTTGGAAAGCAGGAATAAGCATAGTCAATTCCTTTCGGTAACTGCCCACGATCGACAATATGACCGCCTACTAGCAAGTTTTCTGCCACGCTCAAATCAGCGAATACTCGGCGGCCTTCCGGAACCACAGCAATCCCGTGGCGAATACGTTGTTCCGGGGAAAGCTTTGAAATGTTTTCGCGGTTAAAGGTAATCGATCCGGCGCTCATTTGAACCAGTCCGGCCAAGGCCATAATGGTGGAAGATTTTCCAGCGCCATTGGCACCCAGCAAGGCATGAATGGAACCCGCTTCCACCGAAAAAGAAAAGTCGCGAACCGCGGTTAACTGATCGTAGCCACAACTCAATCCTGCTACTTCAAGCATTGTCCACGCTCCCTAGATAGGCTTCGCGCACCAACGCATCTGACATAACCTCGGCGGTTCTCCCGAAGGCCAGGCGTCGCCCGTTATCCTGGACATACAAGGTCTTACAGATTCGGGTAACTTCCCGTAAATTGTGTTCAATCAGGAAAATGGATTGCCCTTGTTGGTTGAGACCCTGAATAAGATCCGCCATGTCTTTCGCTTCGGCCTGGTTGAGTCCGGCAAGGGGTTCGTCGAGCAAAAGCAACTTGGGTTCAAGGGCCAGGGCCCGGGCGACTTCAAGTCTTTTTAAATATCCCAGAGGTAACGTGCCGGGCAATGCCTGTTCAACTTCTCCCAGCCCAACCCGGCGCAGCAACTCCGCGGCCCGTTGGGTTTCACGCCTGCGATCAAGCGCAAATAGCGATACGCTGGCTCGACGCGTTCTGGCTGAACCGCTGGCAAGGACTACGTTATCCAACATCGACATACTGCGATGGGGTTTTACGATCTGTTGGGCGAGTGCTAACCCACCACGAATTCGGCGGTCGATAGACCAGCCGTTAAGGTTTTCTCCGTCCAGTAAAATACGCCCCTTTATGGGTTGCACAATACCGGTAACCGCACGTAACAAGGTGGTTTTTCCCGCGCCGTTTGGCCCAATAAATCCGATCATTTGTCCCTGATTTATTTGCAGCGAGACATCCTGAACCGCAGCCACGCCACCGAAATGTACCGACAGATTTTCAATCTCCAATACCGGATTCATCGCGGATTCCGTCTTAGTTTTCCGACCAGTTGGCTGGCCAGTCCGGCGACGCCATTTGGCGAAAACCGCATCATCAAAAACAATAATGCGCTGTACAGCAGCAATTTGTAATCGTCGACAAATTGCACCAATAACGGCAACACACTTAGAACGGCAGCCGCCAGAGCCACCCCCCATACCGAACCGATGCCGCCGACGATCACCATGGCCAGAACACTGACCGATTCGACGAAGCCAAAACTGTCTGGGCCAATAAAGCGAAAATGATGGGCGTACAGCGCCCCCGCAACACCGGCCATTGCAGTTCCAATGGTAAATGCGATTAATTTATAGTGGGAAACGTCTAGACCTAACACCCTGCTGACATCCTCATCATCGGCAATGGACTGAAATACAAAACCCATCCAGGTGCGCCGGACGTAGAGACAAAATAACGCAAACAACAGTGCCAGAGATAGGCAGAACAACATAAATCCAACCCGACTCATACCACTACCCGAAATTCCGGATATCCCAATTTCTCCACCCAGCCATTCTTGCTGCCGGACAATACCCACAAATAGAAACCCCACCCCCATAGTAGTGATTGCCAGAAAGTCATGGCGTACCCGTAAGCTGGTGAGACCTATGGCGAAACCGAATATGCCGGCGACAAGCGCCGCCGCTGGAACGGACAGTAAAAAAGGTATTCCCGCCTTGGTGAACATGGCAGAGACATAGGCGCCAGCGCCGAGAAACGCAGCGTGACCGAGGCTGATCTGCCCGCAAAACCCCGAAATAAAATTTAGGCTCAAGGCAAATAAAATACTGATTGCCATGGTGGTTAACAGGGTTATTTCATAGGCCATATTACTTGCCTCCGAGCAAACCCTGGGGCCGAACCATCAGGACTATAATCAGGAACGCGAAAGCCAGGGCATCCCGGTCCATGAGGTGTCCGATATATATTGTGCCGAATGACTCAATTACGCCCAGACTCATCGCCGCGATCAGGGTTCCGCGAATGCTACCGAGGCCACCTAAAACTATAATCGCCAGCGCCTTATAGGAAGCTACGCTGCCCATGGTGGGTTCGACCAGATTATTAAGCAATGCGACCAGCACACCTGCCACCGCCGCCAGTGCCGAGGCGATAAAAAAATTAATATAGCGAACCTGTTGGGTAGCCACGCCAAATATCCGGGCAATTGACGGGTCCGACACCGTGGCGCGCCACGCGACCCCAATCCGGGTATTTCCTGACAGCCAGGCCAGCAGAATTAACATGCTGGCCGATAACAGGATGGTTACCAGTTCGACTTGCTTGAGTAAGAACCCGGGTAACAATTCGATCTGACCCTGCAACGGAGGACTAGCATAAGAAATACCAAATGGCCCGAATATGATCCGAAATAATTCCTCGGCGGCGATAAAAAGCGCGATTGAGGCAATCAGAGCGATATAAGGAGGTCGGTCAAGCAGCGGTTGATAAGCGAGGCGATAGAGTCCCATACCAATCAACCCAACTACTACCATCGCAATCAACATTGCCAGCACCAGGCTGCCGGTTTGATTAGTAACGATTACCCCAATGTAGCCGCCCAGGGTAAATAGTGCCGCATGGGCTACGTGCAGTATTCTTAATAAACCATATACCAGGGTTAAACCCAGGGCAATTAACGCATATATGCTGCCCTGGACGATGCCCTGGATAAATAATTCAAGATAGAGCATCGCCCTGGATAATCACAATCCTACCCGCTGTTAATCCCCCAGCGGGTTGATAATGACCGGTAATCAGGATTCTGGTGGTGCCAATAACTCGGGGTCACTGATAACCGAATGGTGATGCCAGTTTCCGTCTTTCACAATTTGCACCTGAACGTCCTTGCGTACTTCGCCTAGCCCATTAAAAGAAATACGACCTGTAGAGACATCAATCTCGGTTGCGGCGATAGCGTCGCGAATTGCGTCACCATCGGTGGTACCGGCCTGGCGCAATGCGGCGACGGCAACCTTGACCGCGGTATGACCGGAAGCACCCACCATGTCCGCCGGGTAGCCAGCTTTGGCTTCAAACGCATCAATAAAACTTCGGGCTTCGGCATCAGTGGAATCCCGGTCCAGGGAAGTAGTAATCAAAACGCCTTCGGCTGCTGCACCGGCGATCTCGATAAATTTCTGGCCATCATAACCTTCCTGGCCAATCACCGGCACGGAAATACCAGCGGCGCGCAACTGGCTCACCAATGGACCTGCGGTGAAAAAATAACCCGAAGCGTAAATGGCCTCCGGGGCATCATTTTTAACTTTAGACACAATGGGTCCGAACTGCCGGTCTTTAATGCTGTACTGGTATTCCGAGATGATTTCAACGCCAAACTTATCTGCCGCCTGTTTGAACCCAGCGGCCAGAGACTTACCAAAATCATTCTGCAGAGTAATAACCGCAACTTTTTTTAGGCCCAGAGTGTCACCAATCAACTTGGCACCGGCACGCCCCTGGACTTCACCCATAAATGACGTGCGAAAAACATAGTTACCAGCCCGGGTAATATCCGGATGAACCGCGTAAGCAGATATATAAGGAACTTTACTCTCTTGAAAAATGCCCGCAGCGGCCCGGGTTGATCCCGAATAGCTACCCGAAATCCCCATCACAACATTATCTTTCTCGATCAGTTTTTGCGCGATGGGAACCGCTTCCTTAGGGGATGCCTGGTCGTCATATACCACCAGTTCAATCATTACACCATTAATTCCGCCATCTGTATTGGCCTGTTCCACCGCGAGTTCCGCACCATGTCGCGCGGAAGTGCCATCGGCGGCAGCGAACCCGGTTAACGGTACGTTAAAACCAATTTTGACCGTTTCCTGGGCGCCCACCTGGGTAGAGCCAAATACCATTGCTGCTAGCGCCAACACCGACGCAAACCCTTTCAATCTTATTTTCATTGCTACTAATCCTCTGTGTGGTTTTAGTTAGAGGCTCCCTAGATAATTTAGGATTAGCCCCTGGTTACTCTACAAGTATCGGTTAATGGCCGATAGTAAAATTATTGTTGCCATTGACGTCATCGCCCCTGACCAGAAATAGTGGACGCCTGCCATAGTCGTGTTCCGCGTGTTTCTTCCCAATCTCCTCACCCAGTGCATGGTCATAATGACTGGCCGCTGGCATCAACCGGACCACAAAGCCTGCCCTGCGCTCGGTCGTGGTGTTCGCCAGCGATCCGTGAATCATATAAACATCATGATACGACACTTGCCCAGCTTTCAGAATTAGGTTTTCCGCGGTAGTTGCATCAAAATGTTGTTGGTCACATACCAGATTAATGGTCAGGCCATCATTTTCTTCCCAATGATGGGTAAACAATTGTTTTTGTTGATGGGAGCCGGGGATAAATCGCATGGGTCCATTTTCCAACGTAACTTCATCCAATGCGATCCAGATAGATTGGGTTTCCAGGGGCCGGATAGGATAATAATCGCCATCCTGATGCCAGGGCGTTTCCTTTCCATTGTGAGCAGGTTTGCCAAAAATAGTAGTGCCCCATAGAATAATATCGTCACCGATCAAATCTGCCGCCATTTCCATCAAATCCGGATGGGTTGCAAACTCCAGCCATTCTCTGGAACCTTTAACACCCTGGGTACCAGGGTTTTCCAGATGGGGTCCCAGCATAAAATCCGCTGATATACCGGGGTTATCTTTTAGCAATCGAGCATAGGCTTCCCGCATCCTACCAAGCAGATCAACGGAAAGCCGGTAGTTGGGAACCACGTATCCCTTGTTTCGGTAGTGAGCGATTTCGGCCTGGGTCAGCATTTACACCATTGCCCGTATGACGTTTGTCCCACGATCATCATTCTCTGAAAAGAGTCATTGTGCCAACCTGACCGCCGGCCAGGGTTCTCCCCCACCGTCAGGAACAAAAACCAGATTGTCGCCTTCAGCGATAAATACATAACACGACCAGTTGGATGCTGGCGGCCATTGAGAACAGTATTTGTTGCCCTCGGCTTTCCACAATCCACTGGCGGGACGAAACCCATTTACTTCCTCATAGCTGGTATATCCACCGGCGGCAAAGGTCTGAAACCATTCTGTTCCGTTTTGATTGCCGGTAATTTTTTCGCCACTCAGAAAATCAACTATTTGCTGATTGATTAACACCACCGGCTCTGCATGCGCAACCCTAATCCAGGGTATGGAAAAACAGACCAATATTATAAGAAGAATAGATTTTTTCATTTTTCAGATTTGAATCCAGGCAGGATTGATCCAAGATTTTGTAAGATATTTCCGGACAACACAAGTTTTCTGGCCGCTTCGAGATCGTCGGCCATATACCGATCATCCCCCAAGCTTGGAACTTGCGCGCGCAAACTGACGAGAACATTTTTCAAAGCCCCGCTGGTAGTCAAGGGTTGGCGTAACTCTATGCCCTGGGCGCTGGTTAACAATTCAATACCAACGATACCTGCCAGGTTTGGAATCATATCCAGCAATCGGCGGGCGCCATGACAAGCCATGGAGACATGATCTTCCTGGTTGGCGCTGGTAGGAGTCGAATCTACAGAACAAGGCATAGCCTTTTGTTTATTTTCCGCCATCAATGCAGCGGCGGTTATTTCGGCAACCATAAAACCCGAATTCAACCCTGGAGCAGGTGATAGAAATGCAGGGAGTCCATAACTAAGAGCTGGGTCTACCATGGTGGCGATTCGGCGTTCTGTGATGGAGCCGATTTCAGCCAGTGCCAAAGCAATCTGGTCGGCGGCAAACGCAACCGGCTCGGCATGAAAATTACCGCCCGACAGGATCATCTCGCCTTCGTGTATTACCAAAGGATTGTCGGTAACGGCATTGGCCTCAATTTTCAGAGTCGACGCGACATGACGTAACATATCTGCGCAGGCTCCCATGACCTGGGGTTGGCAGCGGATGCAATAGGGATCCTGCACCCGGGTATCATCATCCCGGTGAGATTCACGAATCTCCGACCCCAACAACAAATTCCGCAGGGCAGCACCGGCATCAATTTGTCCGGGATGTCCTCGTAGCTGCTGAATCTCGCTACGAAAAGGCGCGGTAGAGCCCATCATCGCGTCGCTCGCCATGGCACCAGTTACCAACGCCGAATGCCATAGACGCCAGCCATCGAACAGGCCGGCTAGAGCAAGCGCAGTTGACACCTGGGTTCCATTAATCATGCCGAGCCCCTCTTTGGCATTCAACACCAGCGGATCCAGGCCAACCTTGTTGAGCGCCGCCCCGGCCGCAGTGGCTTTCCCCTCAAGCCTGACTTCACCTTCTCCAATCATCGCGGCGGTTAGATGAGCGAGAGGTGCCAGATCCCCGGAGGCTCCCACCGAACCCTGGCCTGGAATTACTGGAATTACATCTTTTTCCAGCATGCCAACAATTTGTTCGATCAATCGCCAACTCACCCCGGAGGCACCCTGGGACAACGAGTTAATCTTCAGCACCATGACCAGACGCGTCACCGCTTCGCTCAAAGGCTCGCCGACGCCGCAGCAGTGTGACAGGATCAGGTTGCGCTGCAGGGTGGTGGTGTCCTCGGCATTAATCCTAGTGCTGGCGAGTTTGCCGAAACCGGTATTCACGCCGTAAACCGGCGCATCGCCAGCGGCCGCGGCAGCCACAATCTGGGCCGCCTTGTCCACCCCGGTCCGTGCTTTCGGGTCCACCTTGACCACTACCCGCTCGCGATAAATTGATTCCAGTTGGGCAAGATTCAGGGCGCCGGGAACCAGTTTTAAATTATGTGTCATGGGTTGCTACTAATGGTGATTTTCGTCGTTGTTTGTCCAATCTATGCCATCAATTGATCAATTGTCTGACGGTATTTTTGTTGAATAAGTTGTTTGTCGTTATGACCTTCTTGCTGGGTTACTTTTTTTCCCGCGACGTAAACTGCCGACACTAAATCTTCATTGCCGGAAAAAATCCAACTATCAAGCAGGCTGTCCGTTTGACGCCCGTAGAGCCGCGGATGGTCAGAGTCGAGCAAAATAAAATCAGCTTGTTTATCAACGGCTAATTCCCCGGCATTAGTTTCGCAGGCCGCGGCGCCACCCCGGGCAGCGTTGGAAAACAGGTAGCGTCCGGTATGCATAAGCTCCTCGGACTCTCCGACCAGTACATTGCGTCCGCCGGATAGTAATCTCTGGCCATACTCCAGCCAACGCAACTCCTCCACTGGGCTTACCGAGATATGACTGTCCGAACCAATGCCCCAAATTCCTCTGGCAGAGATAAATTCCTCGGCGTTAAAAAACCCATCACCGAGATTCCCTTCTGTTGCGGGACACAGTCCGGCAATGGTATTTGATTGTGCCAACATTTTGGTTTCGGCTTGGTCCATGTGGGTTGCATGGATTAGACACCAGTTATGGTCGGGCTTAAAGTGATTGTAAAGCCATGCAACCGGTCGCTGACCGCTCCAAGCGAAGCAATCGTCGACTTCCTTGATCTGCTCGGCAATGTGCAGATGGACCCTGCAATCCACTGGCATTTCATCGAGAACCTTCTGCAGTCCCGATTGACTAATTGCCCGTAATGAATGCGGCGCGATACCGACGCGATCATGCTGACCTTTTTGTTTATGCAGTAGCGACACGATTTCAAGGAATCCATCGACATCATTTATAAATCGTTTTTGCCCCACGCCAGATTGTTGTTCGCCGAATCCACCATAACAATAGAACACTGGCAATGCGGTGAAGCCGATGCCGACATCTGCTGCTGCCTGGCGACACTGTAGGGTCATTTCTGCGCGATTAGCATAGGGCTTGCCCGCCAGATCATGATGCAAGTATTGGAATTCGCCGACCCGGGTATACCCTGCCTGCAACATCTCCAGGTAAAGCATGCGGGCAATATGGTATAGCTGGTCGGGTTCTATTTTGGCCAGGAAATGGTACATCGCTTTGCGCCAGGTCCAAAAGCTATCACCGCTGCCACTTGCAAGCTCACTCAATCCGGCCATCGCCCGCTGATGGGCATGGGAATGCAGGTTTGGTATGCCGGGAATCAGAACACCACCTAACCTGGATACGGATTGATCCAACTCAGCCGCTGACGTATCAGTCTTGATTGACTGAATCAGTCCGTTGGGATCAATATCAAACAAGACATCTTCTGCCCAGCCTTGCTTCAGCAGGGCCGACCGACACCAGATCGAATTCGTTTGCATTGAGTGACTTGCTATTGACAAACCCGCAGTTTAACATAGCACATACATGTATATACAAGTGAAATATGGTCGCGACAGTACTGCATAATGCCAACCTGATTTGCCTGACCGAGGCTTCGGATTACGGTCAGATAACCAATGGTGCCGTAGTAGTTGACCAGGACAAGATCACTTGGGTTGGAGAACTACGGGATTTACCGGCACTATATACCAGCGAAGAAGTTAATCGGTACGATTGCCAGGGCATGCTGGTCACACCAGGATTGATCGACTGCCATACCCATCTGGTATACGCGGGCAATCGCGCGGGTGAATTCGATCAACGTTTGCAGGGTGTCAGTTACAGCGAAATATCGCGACAAGGCGGCGGCATCATGGCTACGGTTAATGCGACTCGCGAGGCGTCGGATGATGATTTGATCGAGCAGTCACGACCGCGACTTGAAGCCCTGCTATCCGAGGGTGTAACCACCGTGGAAGTTAAATCCGGTTACGGACTTAACCGGGATTGCGAAATAAAGATGCTGCGGACCGCCGACCGGCTGGCTGAGCAATATGGGCTGCGTCTCCAGCGTACCTTTCTTGGCGCCCACGCGCTGCCACCGGAATACGCCGGGCGTAAAGATGATTATATCGACGCTGTTTGCCAAGACATGTTGCCTGCTGCGGTTGAGGCGGGGCTAGTAGACGCAGTGGACGCGTTTTGTGAAGGCATTGGATTTACAGTTAACCAGGTAGAACGGGTTTTTAACCAGGCCGAGCAATATGGATTGCCGGTTAAATGTCATGCCGAACAACTCAGCAATCTTGGCGGCGCCGCGATGAGCGCAACCCATGGAGCGCTATCGGTGGATCATCTCGAATATTTGTCGGATGCAGACTGTAAAATTATTGCGAGCAATGGATCCGTTGCGGTGCTGCTACCTGGGGCGTTTTATGTTCTGAAAGAACAGCAATTGCCGCCTTTGACCACATTACGGAAAAATGGAGTTCCGATCGCTCTGGCAACGGATTGCAACCCGGGCAGCTCTCCGGTTTTTTCACCCCTGCTCATCATGAATATGGGTTGCACCCTGTTCGGTATGACGCCCCTGGAAGCACTTGCAGGGTTCACCATAAACGCCGCCAGTGCGCTTGGAAAATCTGACGCCATTGGTTCAATCCAACCTGGCAAGCAAGCGGACCTGGCGTTATGGAATTCCCAACATCCCGCTGAACTTAGTTATCATATTGGTCTGAATCCCTGTCGGCGGGTCATGCAAGGGGGCGTCTGGCGACAGCACAATGAAGGCTTCACGCAGTAATGGAAACATTGCCTCCAGGAGAGTTTGTCAGCCCGGAAAAAGGTATTGCGCTTCCGCTCTATCAACAAATCAAAAACGATATACGAGGAAAAATCAGAGATCAGACATGGTCTCCCGGTCAAAAGCTGCCGTCAGAGAATGAATTAGTCGATACCCTGGCAGTTAGCCGGATGACAATTCACCGGGCCTTAAGAGAATTGACCCAGGAAGGGTTGCTGGACCGGGTTCACGGACTCGGCACTTTCGTTGCTAAACCAACTCGACACGCGAGTCTGATCAATCTGCAGGATATCGCCGATGAAGTTCGCGCGGCAGGGTGTGTTCACCGCTGCAAGGTCCTGAGTTTGAAAACCATCAAGGCCAATAATTCCATTGCCTCGGCCATGGAACTGGCATTCGGTACCCAATTGTTTCATTTACGCGCAGTACACTACCAGGACGAATTACCAATTCAGCTTGAAGATCGTATAGTCAACCCTGGGATTGCACCAAAATTTATGGGCCAGGAATTCACTAATCAAACCGCCACCGAATACCTAATTAGTCTGGGCAAGCCCGATGAGATGGAGCACATCGTGCAGGCCATCCTACCCGACAAACGCAGCGCCAGAATTCTGATGGTCGACCCCGGAGAGCCTTGTATCAAACTGTCCCGTCGAACCTGGAAAAACCAGTCTGTGGTAACCAGCGTGGCGTTGACTTATCCGGGCAGCCGCTATGATCTGGCGGCGCGCTATCAGACCGACCAACTTACAACCCTTACTCAACATCCCAACACCGCTAACCATCACCATGGCTAAAACCAGAATTGATACCAACCGAAATATCTCGGCACCCCGGGGCACCCAATTAAATTGCAAAAGCTGGTTGACCGAAGCGCCCTTTCGAATGATCCAGAACAACCTTGACGCAGAGGTCGCTGAGAATCCTGCCGAACTAATTGTCTATGGGGGCATTGGCAGAGCCGCCAGAGACTGGGAAAGTTTTGACAAAATCCTGGAGTGCCTGCGCGAACTGGAAGATCACCAAACATTATTGGTGCAGTCAGGAAAACCCGTTGGTGTGTTTGAAACCCACCCCGATGCACCCCGGGTATTAATCGCTAACTCCAACCTGGTGCCGGCCTGGGCCAACTGGGATCACTTTAACGAACTCGATCGAAAAGGTTTGATGATGTACGGCCAGATGACCGCCGGTTCATGGATATATATTGGCAGCCAGGGCATCGTTCAGGGCACCTATGAAACTTTTGTCGAAGCCGGCCGTCAGCATTTTGCTGGAGATACAAAAGGGCGCTGGATACTGACTTCGGGTCTCGGTGGGATGGGTGGCGCCCAGCCACTGGCGGCCACCATGGCGGGATACAGCATGTTGTGCGTAGAATGCGATGAGACCAGAATCGATTTTCGCCTGCGCACCGGCTACCTCGATCGTAAAGCTAACAGCCTGGAAGATGCCCTCGATATTATCGGCAGAGCCTGTGACGACAACACGCCGCTATCGGTAGGGCTTCTTGGCAATGGCGGGGAAATCCTCCCTGAGTTAGTTCGCCGAGGGGTTAAACCGGATATGGTAACCGACCAAACTTCTGCCCACGATCCCAACAACGGCTATTTGCCGGTGGGTTGGAGCATGGACCGGTGGCAGACAGAAAAGAAGAATAACCCACAGCTGGTCGTGGAGCAGGCCCGCAAATCCATGGCAGATCACGTAAATGCCATGCTCGCTTTTCATAAGCAAGGAATAGCAACGGTGGATTACGGCAACAATATTCGTCAGGAGGCGCTGAATTATGGTGTCGAAAATGCATTTGATTTTCCCGGATTCGTTCCGGCCTACGTCAGACCATTATTTTGTCGCGGAGTGGGGCCTTTCAGATGGGTCGCGTTGTCGGGTGATCCCGAGGATATTTACCGTACCGACGCCAAGGTTAAAGAAATGATTCCAGACGATCCCCATCTGCATAATTGGCTTGATATGGCCCAGCAGAAAATTAAGTTTCAGGGGCTGCCTGCACGAATATGCTGGGTTGGCCTGGGTCAGCGGGATCGATTGGGTTTGGCATTTAATAAAATGGTGCGCGATGGAGAATTGAAGGCACCCATCGTGATCGGGCGTGATCATCTTGATTCCGGTTCCGTCGCCAGCCCCAATCGCGAAACTGAATCCATGGTAGATGGTTCCGACGCGGTATCGGACTGGCCGCTGCTCAACGCGATGTTAAACACCGCCGGGGGGGCGACCTGGGTTTCGCTGCACCATGGGGGCGGAGTTGGTATGGGGTATTCACAGCATTCTGGAATAGTTATTGTATGCGATGGTAGCGAAGCCGCCGATCGGCGAATTGCCCGGGTGCTGTGGAATGATCCCGCCAGTGGCGTAATGCGGCACGCCGACGCAGGCTATCAGGACGCTCGCGCTTGCGCTCGAGAAAATAAATTGAATCTTGGTGCAATAGATTTGTAGCACATGCCAAGCTCTACACAACAGCGCAGGCAACAGATTCTTGACCCTGAAACCGTCAACAGGTTAATTCAGCGATCCAATTTCGCCGGGCTCTGCAGAATAATTCAGCAAATACTGGCGCTGATTGTGATGGGCTTTATTTTCTGGGAGACATCTGGAGTCGTCGCCTGGTTGGCGGGATTTGGCTACTGCCTGTTGCTGGTATTTTGCTTTTGTCCATTGCATGAATCCATTCACGCCAGTGTATTTGCCTCCCCCGGAATGAACAAATTAGTGGGGTTTGTTTGCGGCTTGATATTGATTCTGCCGCCACGGTTTTTCAATGGATTTCATATGGCCCACCATAAATATACCCAAATCGCCGAGAGAGACCCGGAATTGCTGACGCCAAAGCCTACCACCATTAGGCAGTATCTGTGGTACGTCAGCGGTACACCCTATTTGATTGCCCAGATCACCGGGTTGACACGACATGCTTTGGGTAAAACCGCACTATATATTCCCGACAATCGGGTCCGGGCTGTCGTTAACGAAGCCCGATTATTTTGCCTTATTTACCTTGGAATTATTGTTTGGACCGCAGTCACTGGCAATTTATTGTTTCTATGGGTTTGGTTTGTCCCATTTCTCATCGGACAACCATTCTTGCGAATGTTTTTACTGGCGGAACATACCGGATGTCCAGAAGTCGCGGATATGATTGCCAATACGCGAACAACACTGACCAACCCATTACTACGCTGGCTGTTCTGGAATATGAATTATCATACAGCGCATCATAGCTATGCGGGTATTCCCTTTTTTCGATTACCCGAGGCAAATCGATTGTTGTCGGGAAAACTGCAACATGTTTCCAATGGATACCTTCGATTTAATGCTGACCTGATAGGCAGCTTAGTCCGAACCGGTCAAACTGAAACCAGACCACGGAGTTAATTGGGTGACGATTTCGCTAAATGGTTTTGACTTAACCCTGGCCGATTTGGCCCGCCTGGCGCAACCACCCGGTCATCCGGTGGTATTGAGCGCCCAAGGCATCGAACGGGTAAAACAATCGAGGGAAGTAGTATTTCGGGCGCTGGAACGAGGAGACACCGTATACGGACTCACCACCGGACTGGGATCACAGGTCGGTACCAGGTTGGGGAACGAAGACTTAAGTGAATTCTCCTATCAAACCATTCGGGGGCGTGCCCACGCAATTGGCAAGCCATTACCCATAGCTTTAGTTCGTGGCGCAATGGGTGTTCGATTGAATACGTTTCTCAAAGGCGCTGCGGGGGCGGATATAAGTGTGGCCCAATGCCTCCTCGATTGTCTGAATAACGGATTAACCCCGGTTGTAGGAGATATTGGCTCAATCGGTGCCGGCGATCTTTGCTGGGGAGCGACCATGGGACTATCACTGATTGGAGAGGGTCAAATGACGACATCGACTGGCGAGACCCTCGATTCGTCCAGTGCGATGGTGGCCGCCGGAATGCAACCGTTAAAGCTCGGCCCCAAAGATGGCTTGGTCCTGGCCAATCATTCTTCGTTTTCCGGGGCAATGATTGGGCTCAACATAATTGCCGCACGGTGTTTGCTCTGGTCCGTTCAGGCCGCCTGCGCGATTTCCATGGAGTCATTCCGTGCAAACTTAAGCCCCCTGGATCCATTAGCATCGGACCTGCGACCCCAGCCTGGTCAGGAGAAGGCAGCGATACACCTGCATAAATTGCTCAATGGGAGTGAATTGTATCAACCGAACCGTGCCAGGCGATTACAAGACCCATTGTCGATCCGTAATTCCATTCAAGTACACGGTGCCGTCCTGGCCACCCTGGATTTCGCCCAGGCTGCAGCGATCGCAGAAATAAACGGTGCCAGCGATAACCCCGTGGTTGACGTCAATCGCGACCGGATAACCTCCTGCGGTGCTTACCACACCCCCCTGCTGACGATTACCGCGCAATCTGTCAGCACATCATTGGTTCACGTCGCTACTACCCAACTAGCCAGAATCTCGAAAATGCTCACCGGCAGGTATACCGACCTACCCCAATACCTGGCCGCCCCAGGCGCTAACTCCAATGGATTTGCCCCGGTGTTAAAGATAGCTGAAGCGCTACTGGCAGAACTCACCCATGCCGCATCATTAATCCCGGTATGGCCCAGTGTTAACGCAGATGGAGCCGAAGACGTTCAAACCCATGCTCCCCTGGCCATAAAAGCCCTGGGAAAGGTCGTGGAAGCCGGTGAAAAATTGTGCGCCATAGAATTGATGGTAGCAGCCCAAGCATTCGAACTTCGCGCGCCATCCCAGCCTCCGCCCAATATTGTCAAACTTGTAGAAAAGGTTAGACAGCACTCCCCAAAACTCGATACCGACCGCCCTCTCAGCAAAGACATCGAAGCTATCGCCAATAGCCTACACCACGGTTCATTCACCACCGAAACACCCGAACAAAACTAACCTTCGTCTCAGTATTCAAATCCCCTCCCTAATTTAGGACACCCATCGTTTCTAACAGTCTAATACCCCATATTTAGGACACCCATCGATTCCATAATTTGTTGGGTGTCCATAAATAGGGAAACATATTTAGGAAACATATTTAGGACACCCATCGTTTCTGACGGTCTAACCCCCCATATTTAGGACACCCTTCGTTTCTAACGGTCTAATACCCCATATTTAGGACACCCATCGATTCCATAATTTGTTGGGTGTCCATAAATAGTGCCATAAATAGTGATATATAGTGCAGTGCAGCAACCTGTGGGTTTCGCCTTTGGAGGGTTTGAGATGGAGGTCCAGAAATTGCGAGCTCTATGGATTTAGTTGCTCTAAAATTTCCATACTAAATTGAAAAGTTCTTATCAATGCGTTGAAAAAATTATGTCCTATCAAATAATCCCCATCAATGCGAAAACTTGCCACCATGTTCGAGTTAATCGAACTGACCCTATTTATGGATACGAATATGACGTGATGTCTAGTATTGCTGGACCAACGGGATATGGTCCATGTCGCAGTTGTTTAAGAAAAATCAAACAAGGAGAATCCCGTTTGCTTTTTCTACACAACCCATTTGGAAATTTACTTGGTGATTTCGCTGGACCGGTGTTTATTCATGCAGAAGAGTGTCCAGAATTTTCATTAAGCACTGAATTACCATCGGAGCTTTCGTTTCTCAAAATATTATTACGCAGCTATGATTTCAATGGTCACTTTGTTGCTCATCTTGAATTAGGCACATGGGCACTAACCACCGGAATCGAAAAACTATTGGAGAACCCAAAATGCACTGAAGTGCATATACGCAATGTTGTAGCCAGGTGTTACATTGCCAAGGCGGTTAGAACCTAACTGAACCACGCATCAAAGATTTAGTCGAAAACCGAACACAGACAACTGCTCTTGCATAAAATCAAGATCAGGGGACCGAACAAATCCCATGGCCTGGTACATTCCCCATGCAATTTTCATAAAATCTGTTGTATGTAAAACAACCTGAGATCGTTGGCTGGATCTGGCCCGATTTATACATGCTTCGGTCAAGGTACGCCCAACACCCTTGCCCCTCGAATTCTGAGTTACCGCAAGAAGCCGGATACCTGAGGCATTCGCAATTGAGGTTGCAGTACCTCCTGACCCATAGTACTGCATATCCCCAACGTATATTATTCCGCCCTGCAGTCCACAATGACTAGATTTTGCAACGATTATCTCAATTTCAGGATTAGAGATTAGTTGTTCCAAATTATCAAAAAGCTTGTAATATTCCGGTTGCTGGACTCGACTGGGAAAACCCTCCAAATTCGCATAGACCCCAGCCATCAATCTGCCGATTTCTGCACAATCATTCGGAGCGGCTGTTTCGAGGACAATTTTCTCGATGTCCATCTTATGAAAGTATTTTTCGGCTACGAGGAGAAATCAAGAACAAGGGATTTTGTATTCGCTTCAAATCCTCCTGCTCATTTATGGAAGTAATGCACCACCATCGACGTCAACCGTAGTTCCGGTAACAAATTGATTGGATAGTACAAATAAAACCGCTTCGGCAACTTCGTCTGGAAGGCCGGCTCGCGGAATGAGATTATTCTGGGTAGTGTTGCGAAAATGCTCGTTACGTTCTTCGCCTTCAAGTGGAACCATTGGAGTATCAATATATCCTGGGGATACAACGTTAATACGGCGAGGTGTGATTTCTGGCGCCAATGCCCGGGCAAACCCTTCTACCGCATTTCCAACCGTAGATATAGCAAGCATTCCAGGGGCACATTTGCGGGCGGGCGAACCACTGACTAGTACAATTGCGCCGTCCTCCTTTAAGTGATTGGCTCCCAATCTCACCGCATTGGTGTACCCCCATAACTTGGCAAAGGAACCTTGAAACCCATCAAGGTCCATTTCAAGAAACGGGCCGCGCGCACGTGCACCGCCGGTGGCAGCGCATACCAGGAAATCAAAGGGAGCGTGTTGATTGAATAATTCTGTTAAGCCGGATCGATCCAACACGTCACAGCATTCAATTTCAATTTCATCAGCATCGCCTTTAACTAACCCACTTCGGCTAACCGCAATAACTCTCGCTCCCAGCTCACGTAATTGATGACATACCGAAAGCCCGATGCCTGATGTCCCGCCAAGAACAATTGCCTTTTTATTCGTAAATTTGGTCATTATTGAAATATTAGTGAATTGACTATTAATCAGTTTAAGAAAATTGACGTTCAGGCATATGCCAGAGATTGTCCAATGCCCATTCGTTTAGCTTTTTCAAGCATCGCAACACCTAACGCAATATCACTGGTTGATAGCCCGCGGTGCCAGAACAGTATGGTTTCGTCGTCGGACCCTCGGCCGGCAGCATGCCCCGCAATAACTTCTCCAATTTCGCCATCAACCGACTCCGGGCTAACTTTCCCGGCATTTATGTGCGGGCGTAATGCACCATATGGTCCGGAGTTCATTTGTCCACGGTCGTCCACGAAAATTTTGTCCATAATATCAGTATGGTCGAGCTCCAGAGTACTCATTGTGCCATAAGGGATCACCAGCGCGCCGGGGCGAATCCAACTAGTTTTAAACAAAGGCTCGGGTTGTGGTAGGCGTGATGCTTCTACCAATATATCCGCCCCTTCCAGGCACGAACGCCAGTTATTTGTGACAACCACCTCCTTACCAAGGTCTTTGGTCAGTTTTGCCGCAAACGCGTCTTGACTCGCCGCCCTTCGAGAATGCACTCTGATTTCTTCAAAATCATAAAGATGATCAAGCAGCCGTACATTCCAATACGCGGTGCCACGGGCACCGATATGTCCAAGCACTTTCGGTTTGGAGGGCGCGAGATACTTTGCACCTATGGCACTTAGCGCACCCGTTCGCATTTCAGTGATCGCAGTGGCGTCTATAATTGCAAGTGGCATACCACACTGAGGATCGAACAGGTTGAGTAAAGCCATCTCCGATGGTAGATCCTTTTTGTAATTATCGACATAGTCGCCGACAATTTTTACCCCGGCAACATTAAGTGGCGCAACGTACCCCCGTAGAACGTTAAAGTGCCCGTTGAACGCCGCGTCAGGTTTTAGATGCATGCGTGGTTCAATCACGGTTTGTCCGTTTCCTGCGGCGCAAAGACTGGCTTCTATCGATTGCATAATTTCCTCATTAGTCATCGATAGTTGATCGATGTCAGGACCGCTTAGGTAAGTGATATTTATTTTCTGCATTTTATTAACAATTAGTCCGGACCCGCCCCGCCATTCTGAGCGAAAGAAAGGAATTGATCGCCAAGGTCAACAATACAATTGTACCGCCAACGATGGAGTAAAAACCCGGATTTTCTTTAAGCACAAACCAGACCCATATAGGGCCGACAATAGTCTCTAGCAGCATCATTAAGCCAACTTCAGGTGCTGGCAAATAGCGTGGCCCGAGAATTAATAGCTTGGTAGCAATGGGTAACATCACTACCCCCATTAACATCAAAAAAAACATATCTTGATTGCTGGTTAGTCCTGGTTCAATCCAGGGTGAAACTAACAGCGCGGTGAAGATACCGCCGAATGCCATCGCAGGAAACATGTCGCGTTTGCGCACCAGTCGAATCGTTGAAAACTGTGCCGCTAATGCACATGCCGCAATCAGTCCAGCAATGTCTCCCTTCCAAGATTGAGCTCCCAGCTTACTACCTTGGGCTATAACTAATATACCGATGATCACCATAAATATGGCAAACCAGGTTCGTCCAGGAACACGCTCACCAAGAAAAACCCAGCCAATCAGGGCCGCCCAAATGGGCGTAGTACTTACCATAAATAGTGTATTGGCAACTGATGTATGAGTAATCGAGTAGATAAATAAAATATTTCCAACCATATAGGTGAACATCACAATGTAATCGGGCCACGACATCTCGAGCAGTAACTGCAAGCTATTAGTACGATAACGCAGCAATACAATCGCGAGGCCGGTCAAACCAAATAGCAGCCCTCTCCAAAAAATAATGGTCAACGAATCAGCATCAATTAAACGCGTTAGCAAGCCGTCTGGACTCACCGCCAGAACCCCAAACATTGTAATCAAGTATCCTTTAGCGCGAAAACTGAGCAACTTATTATCTATCCAACTGGTCACACAATAATTTTTGTAAAGAGGCATCCGCCAGGCTCGAAACCTGAATTTGATGGCATCCATTAAAATCGCTAAATAACCTCAATTCTTTGACCAGCGCATCGAGTAATTGCTTCAGGTCAAATTTTCCAGATTCAAGAAATAATCCTCGAATTTCCAATTTCCCTACATCTCGATGTGCCTTACAATCCATTCGACCTATGATTTCTCCTTGCCAGACTAACGGTAAGCAAAAGTATCCGTATTTTCGTTTAGGCGCCGGGACATAACACTCAATCAGGAAGTCGTATTCGAACAATTGCCGCATCCGCTTTCGCTGGATTACCAGATTGTCAAATGGTGAGAGAATCTTCAGTTTAGATCGACTCAACGGTTTGCTTAGCACTTCCTGCAGTTGGGGTAACGCAAGCCAGGTCTGTCCTCTAACGTCAACCTCCAGTAATTCTCCGTTTTCAATCATTTGCATTGATACTTTTTGTATAACCGGGCGTATGCCCTTTCTCAAGTAGCTAATTTCAGTAGTTAACCCAAGCCCATTTGCACGTAAAAATGAATTGATTAAATGCCTCGCGAGTTCGGCAGGAGTAGGCACCACGGTAACCACATTAGGTGGCAGCACGCGCTCGGTGAGATCGTACACTTTATTAAATCCTTGTCGCCGCGTCGTCATCAACACTCCTTCCATAAATAGCTGCTCCAGCGCATGTTTGGCAGGCTTCCAGTCCCACATTCCATTGCGCCCCGGTCGGGGATCGACAAAATCACGAGCCATTAATGGGCCTTCATCACGGATTCGTTGAAACACCTCAGTCTTAATTTTGGGTTCACATCTTAGCCAGTTTCCGCGGTCTCCTTGCTCTGTCTGCATCCTTGGTAAACTGAATCTAAAATCGTCGATTGGCAAGTATGCAGCCGCATGAGACCAATACTCAAAAACCTTCCTCTGCTCCAATAACTGGTCCAGCTGGATTGACTTATAACGTGGGTTCCGATTCCAAAGGGTATGATGATGTGCGCGTGCAACCACCGAAATCGTATCTATTTGGATGTATCCAAGATGCTTGATAGCAGCATAGGTAGCATCGATTGCGGCCCCAGTGCGTGATGGTGAAAACACCTGTTGGCTATTCAATACTAGTTTTCTCGCTTCCTTTATAGAGAGTTTTTCAGGCATTTGAAAATTGAGAAAAGAGTTCGGGTTATAATTATTGGATGAAGCTGATTCTAGCCCCGATGGAAGGCGTAATCGACCACAATATGCGAAAACTCCTTACTGGTATCGGCGGTTACGATCGCTGTGTTACAGAGTTTATTCGAGTTACTACAAATCCTGTTCCTGCTAAAGTTTTTAACAGACTTTGTCCCGAGTTAGCCAGTGATGGTCATACTGCCTCGGGAGTTCCTGTCTTTGTCCAGTTGCTTGGTGGGGACCCTGAGCTCATGGCAAAGAGTGCGGAAGTTGCCATCGCTAATGGCGCACCCGGCATTGATTTAAATTTTGGTTGTCCTGCCAAAGTCGTCAATCGTCATGGTGGCGGATCTATCCTCCTTAGAGATCCCCATAGAATTGGAATAATTGTTAAGGCCGTCAGAGACCGAACACCTCCCTCGGTCCCTGTCTGCGCAAAAATTCGCCTGGGATTTAACAACTCGGAGTTACTGCCTGATATCGTCGATCAAATAGGTGCAGCTTCTGCAAATGAGTTATGTATTCACGCACGCACTAGAATCGATGGATATAAGCCACCAGCCTACTGGTCGCATATCGGTGAAATTAACCCTCCAAACAATCTGCGGTTAATCGTAAATGGGGAAATTTGGAATGTGGAGCATGCGGTCTCAGCGAGGCAACAGAGCGGCTGTCCAGATCTAATGGTTGGACGAGGAGGTTTAGCCTGTCCAGACCTGGCAAAAATAATTCACTCAGGAGTCAATCAAATTGTCAACAAATATCAGCCACTAGACTGGCCACAAATTGCCGCGATGGTAAATACTCTGTTTAATCACCATGACTCTCAGCGTGCAAAATACGCAGGGAATCGAACCAAACAGTGGCTGGCTTATTTAAGAAAACGGTATCAAGGCGCAGAAATACTGTTCCACCAAATAAAACGGTTATCTGATGCAGATTCGATTTCTAAAATGATAACTAAACATCGCCATCAACTTGACCACGAATATAAAATTTAGGAAAATATTTTGGGGCATCCATTCCAATATTTTGGACACCCAACGTTTTCTACTTTACAGAAATACTAGCGAATTAAAGCGACTTGTTAGTTTTGGAAGATTTACACTGCCAACAAGCCGTTAAAAACCGTGTGAATTCAAAGTTTTTGCCGCGCGTATGTATCTGGCGTTACTCACAACCCAGAACGAATGATTGTCGTAGAGCTACGCTGTAGTTTGTTCAGGAAAATTCCACATCCAGCACTGCCCAATCGAATGGCAATAGGATTTGATACGCTCTGGTGACCCTAATGCCTTAGGACGCCATCTCGACTTTCTAGTCATCCCATAAATCCATTTTTTAGGACCCTTTTCCAAGCGACCAAATATTGGCGGAAACTTTTCCAAGATATGTCCATTTTTTCCATCCCTTATTATCCGCCCAGTCCAATCCAGAAGTTCCAGATATTCTGGAAATGTAATCGGCAGGTGGCTCCCCGGGTCAAAATAGGGTTTATTAGAGTGTGCGCAATCATCGAATGGGAGCATGCCGTGGTCAGAACTCTTCAGACGTTGTCCAACCGAGGTGTACAGCGAATCCTCTGGAGTTGAGGCTATTCCTGCTCTCACTGGATTTAGATCGACATACGTCATGCACTGCAACAAAGCGGTATCGTCCAGTAGTGCCTGTGAGTGAAATCGACCCTCCCAGAATCTGCCTTTACATTCATCCTCCAGATTCGCTTTCCTGGCGATACGCTCATTTAGGTATCCCATGTACTTGCTGATACTAGTAAGACTTGTTCTAATTACTCGGATATCAGCTGTCAGTAGAGACATCTCCACATTGGACAATTCTGCGCCAATTTTAAATTTGGCTAATAGAGGACGCAATTTGTATAGTAGGCTCCAGCGATCGACAATTTCTCTATCCGTCAACAATCCTTCGGTTTTTGTGTCAACCTTCAATATGACATGATAGTGATTGGACATCACGGCATAGCTTACGAGATCAATACAAAATGCTTTGGATAACTGTAACAACCGACTTTCTATCCAACCTCTTCGATGTTCAAAACTATTTCCTGAAAGAGGATCGAAGCCACATAAAAAAGCCCGCCTGACACAGCGGCTAGTGCAGTGATAAAAACTTGTCTCTTCCAGACAAATTTGTCTGTTCCGTGCGATGGTCATCACTACCTCCTGTAGTAAGAAATTCCCTAATAAGGATATCCTAACCCAATACAGAGCAAAGTCAATTATTCGAACTTAATGGGTGTCCAGAAATTGCTGACCTGTATGTACTATCGAACTTAATGGGTGTCCAAGAATTTGTCCCGAAAAGCTGGGTGTCCAAAAAATACCAAAAAAATCGTCCCGAAAAGTTGGGTGTCCAAAAAATAAAAACCCAGTTGTAAAGGAATTGCGACCGATTAGAATCGTTCTTGTACCGCTCATCGTGATTTTTTGCGAATTGCAATTTATTTTTGTTTTCAACAAGTTATGGTCATTACACATTGCAATTGAGTTTATAAAGAGTAAAAATACAGGGACGATAAAATGCGTTGCTAGTCGATGCTTTTTCCGATCAAGGAGGATAAAGCGATTTCAAACGTGGAATAAAATTCTAACTATAACAACAAGATTGTGATCCTTGACCAAGACTAAGCCGAGCCCGGCACACAAGCGAAAATCCAACGAATACCGATTTTCCCAAAACATCCCTCCTGAAGCTCAAGCATTTGCGATAGCTTCGATTAGAGCGATGGAAAAACAGAAGTTTTCCCGGGAACAAATACACTTGGCTGCCATGGCTTTGGTAGACGTAGCGACCAAGCTTTATCTATCCGATCTCCGCGACTCGGGAGAAGCCAATGACCTTGGTGAAAGCCAATCTTTAACCATGGTCACTCCTAATTTTCACCATAGCATTACACCGGTTAATAGTGAAAACCTCGAGACAATGAAGAAGATTGCCGAGGAAATCCAGGAATCCGATTCGACCGAAGACCAGGAAGCAGCTATTTCGAGAATATTGGCTGAAGCGCCTTCTCAACTTTTTGGAATCTCTGACCCCGCGTCAGCAATAACTGCCCTGGGAAGAGCAACAGGTTCATTATTCCTGGAAATGGACGCGGTTCCCGATGATGGTAGCTGGCAAGTCGGAAAGGTACGACACGGTGACTATGATATTGAATTTCGTGTTGCCAAAAGAGTCGGTATTTAGTTTTTAACTTCCGTTCAATAACATGTTTTCAGACAGGTTGGATTTTGACCTGCAGCGAAATATCACTCGACACAAGTTTCCAGGGTGACAGGTACAATCTTTTAATAAGTGACTAAAGTACTTATATCAACCTGCACACATACTGGATGCATATGTCGAATGCCATATAACATCGCAATTACGCAACTTTTTTAACCCGACCCTTTCCATTTCTTTTTCCGCTGACGCTTCTTTTCGGCTTTTTCCAAACGGCGTTTTTCAACTTCCGCTTCTTCCCGCGAAATCATTGACGGTGTCTCCATCGTGATTCGACCGATCTTGCCTTCACGAAATTCGTTGATGAGAATTTTTGCCACCCTATCGAAATCGACCTGTCCGCCGGCTTTCAGACAACCGCGCTGATGACCTATATGGACCATTAGCGCTTCTGGATCCTTATCCTCGAAAACAGCCTGGTAGCGTCGATCAACCAAATCCGGGTAGTGGTTCAATAAAAATTCCGCGAGAAACCAAGCCACCTCATGGTGCGAGATTGCCGAGTCTCTTATTGCACCGGTAGAAGCCAGACGAAATCCACTTGCAGGATTCTCTACATTTGGCCATAGCACCCCCGGCGTATCCAGCAATGCAATTCCGCTGTCCAGTTTTATTCTTTGCTGACCTCTGGTTATCGCTGCTTCGTTTCCAGTTTTGGCGATCGTTCGATCGGCCAAAATATTGATAAAAGTCGATTTTCCAACATTCGGAATCCCTACGACCATAATTGTTATCGGCTGCAATCGCTGCCTGTCAGGATCCACCAGAGCACGACAATACTCAGCTAGCGACTTGATCTGCTGTCTATCATTAGCACACGTCACCACGCAATCTATGCCCCTGGCGGTTTGCAACCAATTCTGCCAAAGTTTAGTAGTCTCGGGATCAGCAAGATCAGATTTAGTTAACACCCTTACCCCCTGTTTGTCGCCTCGGAGTTCGCTAATCATTGGGTTTGCGCTACTGGCAGGAATACGCGCGTCCAGCAATTCGAGAAACAAATCTACTTGTGACAATGTCTCCCGTATACCCTTGGCAGCTTTGTGCATGTGGCCGGGATACCATTGAATCTGTGCCACGTTAGATACCGGTCACAAGCTAGTTCTCCTTCACAAGGGTAATGTGGTCTTTTCCAATTTCAATAAGTTTCTGTTTATAAAGCGCTCCTAATGCTTTTTTATAACTGCCTTTACTCACGCCAAACTGATCCATAATTTGTTTTGGGGAACTCCTGTCAGTAAGTGATGACTTGCCCTGGTTGGCTTTTAGGAATTCGATTATCTGGGTTTTTAGGTCATTACGAGTCACGGCACGCCCTGGGTCTATCGCCAGATCAATCCGACCGTCATCGTTTCTGATCCGTTGAATGTAACCGGGCAAATTCTGCCCGAGTTCAATTGCACTGGTTACATTGCTGTGGAATATGAGGCCAAGATGGGTGCCATCAATGATCGCCTTATAGCCAAGGTCCGATCGTGCCGCAATGAGTAAATTAACCTCCTGGCCGACTTGAAACCTTTCGCCGGTTTCTTTTAGAAACATACTTAACTTGGATGACGCTGCGATTCGATTGGTGCGTTTATCCACATAGGCATAAACCACATAGGATTTATCCACTTCCATCGGAGAGGCCATTTCGTTATATGGCACCAGCAAATCCTTTGGCAGCCCCCAATCGAGAAACGCGCCGATCTTGTTAACCGCCTGTACTCTGAGATAGGCACACTCACCTACCATTACTTTTGGATTCTCCGACGTTGCGATCAGACGATCTTCAGAGTCCCGGTAGATAAATGCTTCTACTATAGACCCCGGTTCAACCCCATTCGGAACGTAGCGTTTCGGCATTAAAATTTCACCAGCTTCTCCAGCGTCCAGATAAATACCGAATTCAACCTCCTTGAGGACTTCCAGCGCGTTGACTTTTCCTATTTCCACTTTTTTCTAAACGTTATTCGCTCCCAGTTCTTCGAGGTCCCGATAACGATCGCCAATGCGATGATGAGGGCGGCCACCAATGGAGGCGCCCAGAGCAACAACGATCTCATCAGCGGCGGGGGCATCATTGATGGAAAACTGAATTGTCAGATAGTGTGAACGCATTCCAGCATCATGTTTATGCATCAAGGGAATAGAGATTGGCGCATTAGCACCCCCTCGGGTATTGGTGAAACTCAGGTAACTTTCTGCTCCAACTGCCTTACGGTAAGTATTCCCAAACCTCAAGGTATGTATTATTGCCGATGCGTGCTCCACTTCACCATCGACGCCAACGATCGCCGCCTTTCCATAGCCTTCAACGGCATCACCAGACCCCGCATGCTGGATAATATATTCAGTCAGTAATACACCAAGTCCGGGGGCCACGGCGTTAATTTGCGGCCGGAGATCCTCGACGAATCCCAGACCTGCCCAGGGATTCTTTATTACCGTCGCGGCAGCAATAAACACCAATGGTCGCTCGGCCACCTTTCCACCTTCGATCAGGGTTTCTTCCCGATATATCACTGTTTTTCTGATTTTCGCAGACATTGGCATTTCGTTAGATAATTAATCGCTCGATGGTATACAACCTTTCCCCCCAGCGCCAATAAATAATCTACCCCGGGATAATTTGCCCCATTATAATTCCTCAATGTGTATCCTTTTTATCGCCAAAAACCAGCACCCCCAATATCCACTTATCATCGCTGCAAATCGGGATGAATTCTTTGCCAGGCCGAGCCGATCGATGGGATACTGGCAGGACGACCTGAATGTCCTTGCCGGTCGAGATATAGAAGCCGGCGGGACCTGGTTAGGCGTTAATCGAAGCGGTAAATTCGCGGCAATCACTAATTACCGCCAACCCGGCAGCCAGCGTAAAAATGCACTGTCCAGGGGAGAACTGGTAAGCCGTTTTTTGAGTCCGCAACTGTTTCACGAGTCAAATAGTGACTTCGAAAAGTTTCTCGAACTAAATCATCAAAACTACAATCCGTTTAACCTGGTATATGGTGATATCCATTGCCTGCAACTATGGGGCTATGGGTTCAATTCGGCCAAACAATTGAAGTCAGGTTTCCACAGCATTAGTAACGGCAGTATCGATCAATCTTGGCCAAAGATGTCTCTGGGGGTTGAGAAGTTATCAAACTATATTTCTCATTCATCGAGTATTGAACCAGAGCAGTTGCTTGCCATTATGCAGGACACTACCCAATCTGATCTGGACCAGCTTCCAGAAACTGGCATTGACCCCGGATTGGAGCGGGAGTTATCCTCAATTTTTGTCCGCGGCGAGAGCTATGGCACTCGAACTACCACGTTGTTGTTGATATCATTCCCCGAGATGGAAATTATGGAATACAACTATTTGATCAACGGCACTATCAGCCAAGCTCAACAATTTTCCATTCAACAAAAGAGCAGCTGATAACCGGTCTTACTCTATATAGCGTACCAAGGAGTTTTATTACCAATGAATGATTCGAGCAGCAGCAAAGCCGACATAAAAATCAAAGTCGTGGGCAAAGATAAACCACTTCGATTTTACGACAATCGCCTGAAGTATCTGATGTTTGTCACGACCTGCGGGGAGAAATGGGCTTCAGTTGAACGTATCGATCATGAGTTAGTAAGGCTTCAACCAAAACCGCCAGCGGTCAAAATTTTCGATGCCGGTGTTGGTGATGGAACGGTTCTGTCCGGGGTCCTACGAAGATTACACCAGCGGTTCCCCCACGCACCCTTTCTGGTAGTTGGAAAGGAAATCAGCCTTGAAGATGTTCGACTGGCAATGGACAAAACTGCTGATCGACTGGTAGAACATCCTGAAACAGTATTCGTATTTACCAATCTGTATTTTTACGAAGCGCCCTATCTTCAGCCAAAAAAACCGGAAGACCGGGAGCGAACGGTATTCCGTGATATTCGTCTCGAAGGTACCAGTAGCTATGAATTCGAACGTCAGATAAAAGAGGTTCATGAAGAACTGGCAGATCTTTGGCAAGTGGCTGCAAGCCCGACAACCGGCAACCCAAGATACGTTACCCCAACCGTGGTTACCATCAGTCGTTCGGATCGCGCCTTTACCCTGGACGAAATCATCCCGACCAAAGGCGACTCTTCGCTACGTTATGATCTTGCACTGGCGGCCCAACCTTATCGGGCCAGATTGCCAGCAGCGAAGAAGGTAGATTATGTTCTCGCGCCGTTAGCAAATGCTCTTGCAATGAACGGAGTTCTGGTAGGGATTCAAGCCACTGGTCGCGACCCGGCCCTCGAAATTGTGCGGGAAATTTGGCCAGATGAAGACCCATTTAAAACTCCCGGTCCGTTATTAACCCGCTCTTTAATGGAAAAAATGGCCAAGACATCACCCAAGCTTAGTTTCCGTGACGTAACAGATTCAAGCAATGCATTATTTCGCTACCGCATGCATACCATGCCATCGGAGGTCGACGAACATATTGGCACCTCCACGTTGCTGGCAGCCTGGAATGCAGCGGCCTACGTGGCTCAAATTGAGGACTCAAGACTGGCCGATGTAATGTCTGGGGGCGCCGACTATATAACCGCAACCAGAAAAATTCTGGAGCGCTATGGCGGTTTGTGGTTTACCAACGAAGCATTTGTTGTACAAAGAAAGTCCTGATTACAGTTAAAATTGAGAAAAGTATTCTATGGACTGGCCAGAAAATCAGCGTAGCGTCTTGGACGAACCACTTGCAATTTGTTCAGTTGATCCTGTTACCGGGTTTACCCGTAGCGGATGTTGCGAAACGGGACCGGAAGATTTCGGTTCACATACCATATGTATTGTCGCAACCGCAGAATTTCTTGAATTCAGCAAATCTGCAGGCAATGATCTCAGCACGCCTGTTCCGGAATATAACTTCACTGGCCTTAAACCTGGTGATCGCTGGTGCCTTTGCGCCAGTCGGTGGCAACAAGCACTAGAGGGGGGCGCAGCACCCAAAGTCGTGATGCGGGCAACTCATCAACGCGCCCTTGAGGAGATTGAGTTTTCAGATCTATCTGCTCACGCAATCGATTTATCCTGAAACCTTAAACCTTCAGCAATAGATGTTATCAACGAAAAAATGAATCCCAGGCATGTTATCGTTGTTGGAGCGGGGATAGTAGGGGTTAGCTGCGCGTTATGGATTCAGCGCAATGGTCATCAGGTTACCCTGGTAGATCACAGCGAGCCCGGTTCCGGAACCTCTTTCGGAAATGCCTGCACCATCGCTGATTACGCCTGCATCCCGGTTAACAGTCCCGCACTCATTTGGAGCTTACCTCGTCTACTGTTTGCTAAACAAAGCCCATTGAGCATTGATATTGGATATGCAATTTCTAATATTGGCTGGAGTCTCAGCTTGCTGAATCATTGCCGACCCTCCAAGGTCCGACATTCTGTAAACGCTCTCGCTTCGCTACTGGCGTCGACCTTTGAAGGACTCGACAGCCTGGTGAGTGATACCCAGTCAGAACATTTGTTTAGCCGCAAGGGCTGCCTGTATATTTATAAGACCCGGCAGGCTTACGAAGCCGCCTTTACTTCCAATAAATCACGCAAAGACCATGGCGTGAAATTTGACACCATTACCGGCGATGATATCCAGCAACTCGAACCTAGTATAAGCAGTCGTTTTTACGGCGGTCTGTTATATACCGATGCGCGACAAACGGTCAATCCTAAATCTCTGATCGATCGATATTTTAATCACTTCGTGACCCACGGTGGAAAATTCGTTCAGGCAAAAGTAAAGGCACTTGCGACTACCGGTTGCGCAGTGGTTCTTGAAGACGACAGACAAGTCTCGGGGGATAAGGTCATTATCGCAGCCGGCGCCTTTTCCGGAACGATTGGAAATGCCGGAATTGAATCCCTTCCTCTGGATACCGAGCGTGGTTATCATGTCCAGTTTGAAGGACGCCAGGCCCTGTTAAAAAGACCGGTTGGTTGGGCAGAGGCTGGCCTCTATGCAACGCCTACCGATAGCGGCCTTCGATTCGCCGGAACCGTGGAAATTGCTGGTCTCGCGAAGCCTGCCAATCAACTAAAGCTGGATTATCTGACAACGAAAGCCAGGGAAATGTTTCAGCTCGAAGAAAACCCCCAGCAAACCTGGTTAGGTTTTCGTCCCACCATGCCGGATGCTCTTCCCGTCATCGGTTACAGTCCGCATTCCCGGGACATTCTGTACGCATTCGGTCATCAGCACATAGGGCTGACCCTGGGAGGGATTACCGGGAAGTTGATCGCCGAGCTAATTAGTGACCAGCCAACCTGCGTCAATATCGAGGCTTTTTCCCCCAGTAGATTTTAGTTAGAAGCATTGGAGGAACTCGGTACTCTGATTTATTCCCTGGTTTCGGGGCAGTTGTTCGAGCAATGCGATGGTTAAATCACTCGAGTCGAACTCGATCGATCGATCCGGAGATGGCATTTGAACAGGTACCAAGCTGGTCCCAGGAACTATCGGATTAACCGTAATCAGGTTTGGTGGGAAACCAGGAGTAGTAACGATCTCAGGAATCACCGGTAATACCGGGTTAACTATCGGTGGCATCACCACGACCGGCGGAATGATCACTGGTGGTGTAACAACGGGTGGTGTCACTATGGGCGGCGTAACAACTGGCGGAGTAACGACGGGTGGAATAGGTCCCCCGCCAACATAGTCGAGAAAGTAAAATTCCCCCATAGCGCCCAACATAACGCCGTCCGTCGCTATAGTGCCTGGGACCAATGCAGGTTGATTTACCGTGACCCCAGGATTGACGGCCAATGTTAGCGCACTAATAACATTAAATCTGTCGTTCACCAGGGTAACCGGAGGAACGTAGGTTGGATGGGTTACGTTCAGAGTAGGGTTATTAAGTTGGGCGGTTCCGGTAACATTAATGGTGTCAAATTGCCCAGGCGCAGTCCCAAATATCTCAATCTCAAAAATTGTCCCGGGGTTAGTGGTGAGGTTTCCATTGAAGTTAAGAGATCCTGGAGATTGCCCCGGACTGATGGTCGTATTGGTTGTAGCGACATCACCAAAAATATTACCGCCGGTAAATACCGTATCAGAGACTCCTCCGGTCAGCGTTCCGCCCTGAAACTCCAGCGACCCCGGCAACAAAGTTGGAAACCCAAATTCGGTAGATATTTGACTCGATATATTGCCTCCGGCCAAATTGATAACGCCGCCTGTCTGGACGAATCCACCAACTATATTTGTCAGCAAATTGGGATCTCGTGCTTCGTAGAAAATCAGATCACCCTGCTGCACATTTAATGTGCCGCTGTTAACAAACAGGTATGGTGCCTCGTTTGCTTTATCAGCAATTCCAAATTCGATAACACTGCCAGGCGTTGGTCCATTTCTGTTGAACGTTCCGGTATTATTAAAAACCCGAGGACTTCTGTCAGGTGGATCAGACCTGGGAATAAAGTCACCGTCAGATAATGCATTGAATATACCTGCATTATTGATTCTGCCGTCGAGATCTATATCACCGTTATTCCAGTTTACTGTACTGGTATTGGCGATATTCCATATCGCATCCGTGCCAACGCTTCGCGTACCTCCTCCATCAATAGTGACCAGCCCGGTTGTAGTCAGCCCGGCGTTCTCGAAGATTCCGGCAGTCCAATTCAGGACGTTGGTATTCACGGTTCCGTTTTCGCTAAAAAAGCCGGCGATCAGGTCTATGCTGTTTGCCGTTATATTTCCATTGCTGAATTGGCTTCCACCTTCCATAGTAAGGTTACCCGTCAGCGTAACTACTCCCGTAATTGCCGCGCCACTATCCCCTAATTGCAGTGTAGACACGCCTCCATTGCTATCTCCAAGCACCAGATTAGTTGCGTTCAGTACAGAGCCACTGCCAAAAGAAATGACATTCACATCGTTCAAACCAACGCCTCCCAACAATCTGACCTCATTGTTAACGCGAATATCGAGCGCACCGCCGGCAATTACGTTTATTGATTGGCCAGGATCAAATCCTCCGGTAGCGACGAAGTTGTCAGCGGTAATAATAATGTCGCCCCGGGCCTGAAGTGTCCGCGGCTGGAATGGACTGAACATATTGCCAATAATATTGACGTCACCCCCCGCGTCGAGCTGAAGATTCTGAATATTATCGTCAATCAGAATATCGCTATCAAAAATTGATCCTTGAAAATTGATATCGTTGATTGCCGTCAAGGTAAGCGATCCGAGCAGGGGGTCCCCAAGAGATCGAGAATTATTTAAATTGAGGTCGGTCAGCCAGTTTATATCCCCGGTTCCCGCCCCGGAATTCGCCGTGGTAATGGCAACATTAGCTCCTCCAATTAGTGCACTTCTGATGAGAAATGCCTTGATTTGTGCATTACCTGTGGAGACGAACGGATTAGTCGCTGGAATATTAGTGTTGTCTGGAGCGCTGATGTTATCATCTATGATATCAATCTGGTCAGGGTCAATTAACCAGCTCCCCGGGTCACCCGCGGGAGCGGAAATGTCCGGTGTATGAGAAACACTTAAACTCTCTTTTCCAGAAGTTTCGACAAACCCTCCATCGCCGCCATTAACACCCCCCCGGGCGCTAATTTTGCCGTGAATGTTGGCGACCCGGTCAGCATATACAATGACTTTGCCGCCATCACCGGCATCCAGGGCATCTGACTTGATTACCGCAGTTTCGCTTACAAACACAGCATCCGAATTAGGCACCTCAGGATTTTGACCCTGTTGATCACCGCCAATCAAGATTTCCCCGCCACCGGCGGCGCCTGACGCATCGACCACTGATTCGTCGAAAATTCCCACCTGGTAGCCGAGTAACTGTATATCACCGCCCTGCGCTCCACTTTGCTCATTGGAGCTATCTATCGTCGTATTGATACTCAACAGGCCTTTGGAACCGGCATCAAGAGTGAGATTACCACCAGCAGTCTCAATACTCGCAAGCAGAGTTATGCCCGTCTGGGATATTGGATCAACAGGTAGTGCCATCACCGGAACTGCTTCCTGGTTAACCTTGGCAACTACCTCAACTAATTGTTCTGGTTGTATTTGCTCCGGCGGTTCAGACACCAATTGCGTCGGGGCGACGCTGGCAACAACAACTTCCTGCGCAACCTCATTAACATTGGGTTGCGGCGTAACTGGACCGGTTTTATTGGTTTCAGACTGCTGAACAACCTCGGCAACATTTTCATTATTTTTAGTAGTGTCCGGTTTTGTCGCCGTAACCGATGGGGTCCCTCCCACTAATTCCTTGACTTCATTCGAATCCACGGCCGAATTCACTTTAGATTCGGCCCCTGCTCCCGCATCAGCTTTAGTCTCTGACCCCGAGTCAGTTGATTCGGTATCATTCGACGCTGATGTTGCCGACAAACTCGGAATTATACTCGCGCTATAGTTACCACCATTGGTAGCGATACCGGCGTTGACCGAAATACCCGTACCGGCATGTAACGAAACATGAAGTCTGCCAGAGGTGGATTGAATTGGCGCGTTGACCGCAATTTGATTGTGCGCCGTCAGACTAAGGGCAGCATCTCCTTCTCCTTCGGATTTGGTAATCGGAGCAGCCACGGTAATATTGCCTTCACCACTTCCCGAATCCGCCGTTTTTATTTCTACATTGCTGCCGCCGTTCAGAGCACTCGATATGGAATCCGCACCACCGCTATCGATCACGATATCCTCGGGATCCAGTAACCAGGTACCGGCAACACCATTACTCGCGCTAACATCTGCCGGTTGCCCAAAGCTCAGGCTACCCCGACTCGAGGTCTCAACCAGTCCACCATTTCCAGAATCAGCGCCACCTCGTGCTGTCAGGCGACCAAAGGTCTGGGTATTGACTTCAGACCAAGCAATTATTTCGCCGCCATTGCCCTGGGTTAGTGCATCGGCGTGGACTACAGAGTTTTGGTCGATCAGGGTCTGCCTGGCGCGGGGTAAGCTACCCCTACCCTGGAATTCTCCTCCAATCAATACTCGTCCACCATTTCTACCGGTGACGTCAACCGACGCGCTTTGCAGTGTAATGCTGTCACCCAGCAATCTGATTTCACCACCATTGGCGTCGGTGCCTAAAGCGGTAATTTCTCCAGCAATCTGATTCGATCCATCGGCCTGTAATACGATTCTGCCACCGACATCCTGACTAACCCGATTAGCGGAGATGCTGCCACTATTAACAATCTGGTTGGCGAATACACCTATTGCGCCATTTTGTGCCACCAGGCTACCCAGATTTAGCACTTCATCTCCCTGGGAGCTTATTCGAAAAGAAATATTCTCGTTATTTAGCGAGGTAAGAATCACTTCGCGCCCTGCGGCCAGAATAATTTCGCCGTTTAATGCATTAATGCTTCCACTATTCTGGATAGTTGGAGCGATTAAGACCACCTCACCATTGGGTCCCGCAGTAATTGCGCCGTTGTTAATGATCGCGCCGCCACTCCCGGAAAATCGGAAGTTTCCCGAGAGAAAATCCTGGTCGCTAATGTTTAGGGTAGATCCAACAAATCCAGCGGCATCAATACGAGCTCCGGCACCGATAACAAGACCGTTTGGATTGATCACAAAGACCTTGCCATTGGAAATTAATTGTCCGAGCAAGTTAGAGATATCAGGTCCAGTAATCCGATTTAAAACCGCGGACTGATTTGACTGCTGAAGGAATTGGGTTATTTCATTCTGATTTATCGAAAACCCCTGCCAATTAATGATTGAGCCGGGAGAATTAGTAATCTGCAACTGATTTGCCAATTCGTTGAATTCAACGGTCCCAGCTACTACTGTGGGATTTTCAGGATTCGCCAGGGTGATATTCGTTACCAGTCCCATGGACAGCCCGAAAGCGGCCGCTGCGATATTTCGAATCCCATAAACCACCGTCCTGGATTCCATTAATCGTCTGAATTTATCCATTTTAAATACACTATACATATCAAGCCTCCGGAATTTCACACTGCTGTCTGTCTTCATCAATGTTCCTTAGAGCATTAAACAACGTAATGGTTTCTTCGGGATTCTTCGGCAGAAAGTCGTCGCTCATGATGAAGTGCGGAATCTGACCAAGGCAGACGATTTCTGTGTCCTGGGCGAACACTGCTTCGATGGCTTCGAGATCCACTTCCTGGTCACCTTTTCTGACAAATATTTTTCCATCAAACACAGCAGCGTATAAGCCACGCTTAATTTCGGCAACGGCTCCGCATTCGATAAACGAACGCTCTCGAACATTATTATCCTGGTCCAGTCGCCGAATCTCTTTTTGTTTGGTTGCGGTACCGCTTCCCTGGGTACCACTGTCCTGACGTGGCGCGTGGCCAAAATTCGCTTCCTCTTCACTGCATTCTTCCTGACATATCCTCACCAGAAAGTCGGTGCCGCGAATACCAATCGACGCAACAACGGTTTCGACCCGAAACTGTTCTGGATTTTTCTTGCCTATTTCACCACTAAGCGCCCGTAATCCGCCTTTAACCAGATCAAACAGGGCTTCTTCCTTGCCCGATTCCTCGGAAAACGCTTTTAAGGTCATTTCACTTTGTGGCCGAATAGAAAGTTTGCTTTTGTCGATCATTTTGAGGACAACAAAACTATCTATTGCAGTCGAAATTGTTTCTCCCAAAAATACGTTTGCACCTTTTTCCAGCGTCCTGATACCGGTCTCCTGGCTATTCGCGGTTACCACACCTTTGGCAATCAGCACTGTGCCAATAGGATCGTTTGCATTTGCGGTGGTAACTAAAAATATCCAACCGAGAAAAATAAATGCTGCCTTTATTTTCATCCGGCTAATCTCCGCTAATACGATATACCAGGCCAGCATGAATGCGATTATCCCCGTCCTGGGTTAACCCTGGTTCACCTTCGAGGCCCCCCACTACATGCCCGAAATCAAGGGTAAGAACCAGGCGGTCTTGCCACTGCCATTTACTGCCAATACCAATACTGGTTAAGTCTCGCTCCAACTCTTCCCCGACCTGGGGGTTCAGTCGAGTGCCAAACCCGTGATCCAAAAAGCCACCAATTTGAAGGTTGCCGGTCAAGGTCGGGGCCCAGACCTGAAATTTCAGATTAATTCCCCGATCAACTCCCGCTTCTCGTTCTTCGAAACCACGCGGTCCCCGGGAACCACCGAGGCCTAGTTGTTCACCGCCGATCAATGGATCGTCGCTGAATAAGCCTTGTAGCCCCATGGCCAGTCGCCATTTTCGAGGAAGGTTAATGTTCTGACCCGCTTCAATTCGTATTGCGCTCCAATCCTGGGGCGCACCTACCCGACTGGCGGAATAATCTACCTGACTATTGAATTCACCACCCTCCAGATTGGTTGCATAGGAAATGTTCAGATGCCCGTCTGACGCAGGTTTTTCCCATTCAAGCTGCCAGGTTGCTGCCAGTGGTCGACTACGAACATCAACGCCAATTTGATTGCCCAAAAAATCGACGTTGTTGTCAAACAGTTTGTCAGTCACATCAACGTATATCCGTTGGCGAAATACCCCGCGTTTGTTCAAAACTTGAGAGTATCGCAAGCCCGTCGTGACGCCGCCGCCATTAACATCAAACACGTCTGCGACCCGACCACTGTCCACGTCTGATTGCACGTGGAAAATATTTACCAGGCCTGTCAAAAAATACGCCGGCACCTGATAATTAACGCCGTATTGCTGAACTTTATCCGGATCCTCAGGCGAAGTCGTATAGGTCGCGGTCATACTGTGATCGCGGTCAAACAAATTGCGATGCTGATAACCAATCCCCATTCTGGATCGGGTCGACTCCGCTGAACCGGTATTGTTTAGCCAGGCATAAATCTGCTGGGGTGGTCGATCGCGGACTTCTATCCTGGCGTCTAATGTATCTGCGATTCCACCCCGGCCAAAGGTCAGGCGAGTGCGCTTGGCGGTATTAAAGTTAGCAATTGCCAGAGCCCGGGAAAGTGATCTGGTATTTGGTGTTTCTCCTTTTTTGAGCTGGGGCAGACTGCGACGTATATTCTCATCGCTGAAATACTTATTCCCACTAGTGGTGATCTCATCAATAACCAGATTGCGAATCTCGAGCACAACTGCGCCGGCGTCCAATACCTGTTGGGGCAAGGTTACCCGATGAAAATCGTATCCTTTGTCATTTAACGCCGATTCCAGCGCCGCCGCGGCCTGACGTAACCTTTCGATCCCTGTGTGCTCGCCGGTATAAGGATCAAGAATAACGATAGAAGCAATATCGCCCAATGGATTATCACCTTCGACGATAAATCGTTCGACCTGGAATTTTAAATCGGCGGACATGACCGGCCAGGCAGGCATACCCAGAAATACTGCAATAATTACAACCTTATACCAAATAGCTACTAACCCCTTGCACATTCTACTACTAAGATTTCCCCATTAAATTGATAGTTAATGAATGAATTCAGTCAAAATAAATACTTCATCAGCGACAATAAATATATTATTAATCATAAGAATACACCATAATTATAAAGAAAAATGTAGTCAATTAGCTTAATCCAACGCTAACTTGCGCCAGCAGGTGTGTGATAGCCTTTATTTTTTTGTTTGCGAACCCAACCTTGTGAAAGATAGAGCGATTCAATATTTGATCGGTATATTGGTGATGGCGCCTCTGTTGCTCTATAGCGCCGGCGTATTTGACATGCGCTTACTCCGGGAATTTGAGTATAAGCTGTACGATATGCGGCTGCGCTTCACCGCTCCGGAAGGTGTCGATCCAAGGGTCGTAATCATCGATATCGATGAAAAAAGTTTGGCCCATCTCGGCCAATGGCCATGGACCAGGGACATTCTGGCCAACCTGACCGATAGCCTTTTTAATAACTATGGGGTCGAAGTATTTGGCTTCGACATGGTTTTTCCCGAACCCGATAACGATCTCACGTTGTCCCGGCTAAAAAACGCCATTACGCCGCCAGACATATTGGCAGTGCCAGCGCTTGAGGCCTTGGTCAATCAACCATCCCGGGATGCGCAGTTTGCAGAATCCCTGCAGAAGCACAATGTCGTCATGGGCGTCGCCTTCGGGCAAAGAACCGATCAAAACAGTACAGGTTTGCTGCCGTTACCTATCTTCGATGCCGCTTCGGGATTGTTAGACAAAACCCGAGCACCAAGTACCACGCGCTATACCAGCAATCTGGAAATACTTCAAAAAGGTCAACCCGGAGGGTTTTTTACTCTGGTCAATGCGGTGGACAGCGATGGCATTATCCGTAAGGTACCGATGCTGAATAAATTTGACGGCGCGCTCTATCCATCATTATCTCTTGCAATTGCCAGCCTGTATCTGGGTATCGAGGCCAGCCCAATTGTTGCCGACGTTGCCGATGACGGAAATTATGCTGGGCTCGAAGGGCTGGATATGGGTTTCAATACTATCAACGTAGATCAGCGCTCTGCGCTTTACGTGCCTTACCGTAGCGAACAGGCTTCGTTTCGCTACGTTTCGGCTTACGATGTGATTTCCAACAACGTCTCCCAGCCGGATGACCTCGCCGGAGTTGTCGCGTTGCTGGGAACCTCAGCAACTGGCTTGGTCGACATTCGTGCAACGCCGGTTAGCAATGTATTTCCAGGGGTCGAAATCCATGCAAATTTAATTGCCAGCCTGCTGGACGGCAATTTCAAGCACCATCCTGGGTGGGCCAAAGGGGTGGAACGCATTTTGATGCTGGTTACTGGATTGTTTCTCGCATTCCTGCTGCCTTCTCTGCGTGCTCTTCCGATGACACTGGTTACCGTGGGAGTCATTGCAGGCCACATCGGATTTAACTTTTACCTCTGGGAGAAATTCAATTTTGTTCTATCACTCGCACCGATTCTAGTCTTGTCAGCGGGCATTTCGTTGATTAACGTTGTTTACGGATATTTACTCGAATCGCGATCGCGGCTATTACTAAAACGATCGTTCGGATTCTATGTGCCCCACGAAATAATTGAAAAAATGCAGGGCCAATCGGTAGAGAATTTATTACGCAGTGAAAAGAAAGAAATGACCGTTCTTTTCACTGATGTCCGGGGGTTCACTACCATTTCGGAAAAAATGGAACCGGAAGCCCTGTCGGATTTACTCAATCATTTTCTGACTCCCATGACCGAAATCGTGCACCGAAACAAGGGGGCAATCGACAAATACATAGGGGACGCAATGATGGCATTCTGGGGCGCCCCCATGGATGACCCGGACCACGCCGCCAATGGCGTAGTGGCGGCTTTGGCAATGGTATCCAGCCTGGATCAACTTAACCGGGAATTTAAGGAAAAGGGCTGGCCCCGACTGGAAATAGGAATTGGTTTGAATACGGGTCCAATGAGCGTTGGCAATATGGGATCAGATTTCAGGTTGTCTTACACCGTTCTCGGTGATGCGGTAAATCTTGGCGCCCGCCTTGAGGGCCTGACAAAACAATATGGCGTCCCCATACTTGTAGGAGCGACTACCGCTAAAAATTGTCCCGATATCGAAATGTCTGAGCTCGATCAGGTTCGGGTTAAGGGCAAACTGGATGCGGTTAAGATATTTACACCACTGGGATTGAAACAACAGGTCGGGGATCAAACTCTGGCCCAGGCCACCCAGTTTCACCTTGGTATGAATCAGTATCGCGACCAGAACTGGGGCGACGCCAAAACCACGATGTCAGAACTTTATGAAACCACCGAGCAACTGTTATATCGTGTATATCTGGATCGAATAAAATATTTCGAAGATAATCCACCTTCCCCCGACTGGGACGGCGTATTTGATTTTCAAACCAAATAATAAAACAATCCACGGCCTAACCGTTTGATTCAACTATAGTGTAATTGGGTAAACTTTGGCCCACAATAAATTTGAAAAAGAGGAAATCCGATGAGCGCTTATGTCATTGTCGACACAAAAATTGAAAATCCAGAGATATACGAAGAATACAAGAAACTGGCTAAACCCATTGCCGAGCAGTACGGCGGGGTTTATCGCGCCCGGGGAGGAGAGCTGGATGTGCGGGAGTCGGATTTATGGACACCCACGCGGATGGTAATCATAGAATTCCCCGATATGGATAGCGCCCGGGCATTCGTTGATTCCGAGGAATACGCACCGGTGCAGCCGATGCGTCAAAATAATGCCAAATGCACCTTAGTAATTGTTGACGGCGCTTAGGGGAAATATTTAAGGGCGTCAGTTTTTCTGAAGAAACGCACTGATTTTTTTCAGTTTTTCTCCGTTACGGATACGTTGATAGTCAAGATTCAAGCCACCTTCAGCCAAGCTCCGGTTGTATTCCTGCATCTCGTAGCCACCGTCTTGGTCAATTAAAAGCGAGTAAACAGTAAAGGTATTTCCGATTACTCGGCTCCAGACAAATGGATCTCCTTTCATGGGGTCCAATGGCACCGGATTACCAAATACATTGGTTCCCATTGCAGAAGAAAATATTCCATCCCGCCGAGTTGGCAGAAAACGGACGCTGTATTCTTTTTCCTTGATCCGTCCATCTGCTTTGTGCACCACTGACTTCCAGGTTATTTCGAATCCATCATCGGTTTCATTGATATCAACGCTCATATCCCGACGGCTGGACTCACCACCACTCTCAACTTCTGCGGATCCAGCATAGCTTCCAATGAAACGATCTATTTCAGACGCATCAGCCCAGGCAGTAATCCCGAGTAGAAAAGCGAATACCCCAGCCTTAAACCAGTAAGTTTGAGAACTCCCCATTCGACATATCCATAAAGTAAAAATTAAAAAATACCATATTTTGCTCAACTAGGATATTAATTATATTCAACTTTATAGTGGTTAGCAGGAAACACTATGTTCAGAGTATTCAGAATGAGGATAGATAATGACGCTGTCACCTGCACTTGCGCGGATATCTTCAATCTTATGATCCAGCGCCAAACGGAAACCAAACCTGGTAAAAAACTGATCGTATAACTCTCCTCCCCGGGTACCTACCGCATAAATTCGGTCAGCGGTTGAATCGTATTCCAGTTCAATGGCCGCCAAGGGCTGCCGCGCTGGCCCACCCAGAACCGTTGCTCCCCTAGTTGCATCATAAGCACTACGTTCGGAACAACAATAGATCAGCTGTTTTTGTTGTTCCGGCTTTAAATTAGATCCGACGAACTGAATTTTTTCAGGGCGGTAATTTAGAAAGCTGAGTGTTTTGGTCGGATAGCTGAGTTTGTGGGCACAAATTGCAGAAAATGCCACTAGTGAGCGATTCGAACCAACACCGCCTTTCCAGCTGTAACTTCCCTCATGCTGAGTATCGAGGCGCTCCATCGGATCAACTGCTCGGCCAATGTCGATAAGAAAACAAGGGGTCGTTACAAAGGGATAATGGAAAATATAAGCTTGATCCGGGATTAATCCGCTTGCGCTTACTGGGTGGTCATTTTGATCCACCAACAGGCTTCTAACATAATGCTTAACCGGCTGGTTTTGCGCCACCAACCCCGGATTGGCTGCCACCAAGGCCGCGGTACCAACGCAGGTTTTTACAAATGCCCGACGGTTTTTGTTGTGTGGATTTCGCATTTGGTTACCAACCCATATGTTGACCGGTGGTGATGATTTGGCGCCGCCCGGCAGAATCGGTGACCACCAGGTCACCGTTTTTGGTAACATCCTTCGCTTCTGCGGTCTCCGGATTTCCATTCAATTCCAGATTAATTTTCGTGCCCTGGAACTCGGCTCTGATTTTCCAAAGCGCCAGAATATAGTCAAAACCTCTTTCGGACCAGGCATTGATCAGGGTAATAAATTGCCGAGCAAAAGTTTCCATCAATACCGCAGATGACAATGTGGTTCCACCCTCTGCCTCGTGAATACTCATCGCCTCCACTACCAAATCCTTGGGAGCATGACGAATATTTACCGAGCAGGTAATACTGAGCCAGGGACCATGGGGACAGTCACCTTGGTCCAACCAGATAGCGGCAATTTTATGTTGTGCGATGTTGATATCATTGGGCCAGCTATAACCCAGGGCTGTCATCGGCGACACATGGGTTGCCAGGCTATTTCCAAGACTGACTAATGCGACAAAAACGATCTCATGGTATCGTTCCTTTGAAAAATCTGGTTGTAGTACCAGGGAACAATGCAGGTTCTCAGGAAAGCACTGCCAGGATTTTCCAGCGCAACCGAACGCGACCTCCTGATCTTCGGCGAGGATAATGGTGCCTTCTTCGGCCCCTTCCGACGCGCGATGGACAGTGTACTCCCGCAGGTTCGCGACTTTCCCGGGCATTATCAGATTGTACGCGGCCGGTAATTCCGGCTGCTCGATAGGAGTATTCACTATTCTCCCTGAAGGGCAGTGGACTGCCCCGTATCGGGTAACAATTGCACCAGGGTAGTATGACCACGCTCTATCGCATAGTCCCTCGGGGTCCGCCCCTCCAGGTCGACAGGCTCAGGTTTGACACCTCGATCAATCAAATTTTTTGCTATTCGCGCATTTCCCCTGGCAACAGCATGGTGCAATGGGGTCGCGCCCTGATCGTCCACAGCGTCTTTATCAATCCCAACACTAAGCAATAACAAATTAACCACGTCAACCCGATTTTCGTAGGAGGCGCGGTGCAATGGGGTCCACAAATAGACATCTCTTGTATTGATCTCCGCACCTGCATCCAGCAACAGACGGGTTGCGTCCAAATGTCCCTTTGCTGCCGCAATCATCAATGCACTCCAACCGTTACTGCCCCGCAATTTAACATCTACGCCCGCCTCCAACAGCAATTTCATACTCGGGATATCACCGCTGATAGCGGCAAACATGATGGGGGTGCCGCCGTTATTATTGCTGGACCGTGGATTCGCACCGGCAGATAACAATTTGGAAATCAAATCACTATGTCCCTGCTTCGACGCTACCATCAAGGCGTTTTTTCCAGAAGAGTCGGCTAAATTAATGTCTCTGACGCTTTTTATCAGGCTGGAAATTTGCCCAAGGTCGGATTGGCGAATAGCATCAAGAAATGCTGCATCACCTGCCAGGGTCAGGCGCTGGAAGCCAATCGAAAAAACGATCAATAGTGTTAGTAAAATAACTTTACGGTTCACGAGATACTCGTTTGGCATAATTTGCAACAACTTCTTTCAATCCGGCAATTCCATTATATCTTCCTGTCAGCCGAATAACCGCATCATGGCTAACCGCTTGTTCGAGAATTTCTTTGTAGCCCTGTCTTTCTCTGTCTTGCAGTAGTAACTGCTGAGAATGAATGAGATTGTATCCTCCATCGCTAAAAAAGAAACCGAGGCTTTGTTGTTCAGTGAGATTCTTCATGGTATCAAACTGAACCGAACCCATACCAGGAACCACCAGCACCTCTCCAGCTAATGGATTATCCCCGTTCGTCATTATTTCAAATCGCAACATTACTACAGATGCCGTTGCTGATTCGATCAGGTCGGCTTCCAGAGAGATCGGAAAAGTCTGGTTCGACTGGCTCAGAATATTTCTATCCTGCTTACACTCAACCCCACCCAGTTCGAAAAATACCGCCGATTGCCAGTCACTTTGATCGAGTCTGACCGGAACGCAGGTGGTCATGGCACCACTGCCACGCATACTTTTAATGATACTTGATGGGAATCGATCCACAGTAAACTAAAACCCTAATAAAAACCCCTGGCAAGCAGGGGTTTTTATCAACCCTTTGATCTCATCAGGTTGCCTGGGTTGAAGCGGTAGTCGCTCCCGAGGATTTTTCGGCAACGCCAGCCTGGTTTTTAACTTCGTCATACCATTGGTCATGATGCTGCTCAGCCCATTCAGCGCTGACTCGACCGGTTGTCATGCCTTCCAGAGCGCCTTCTGTGCCCAGGGACCCGATATACGCATGACCAAAGAAGATAACTATCCAGATAATCGCCGCGATCGCGTGCACCTGATGTGCTGACTGCATAGTCCCGCGAGTGGCATCGACTAATCCCCACTGCGCCATCCAACCAATCAGGATAAAGCCACTTCCACATACGGCGACAAGGCCAACCAGAATAACAATCCAAAACCAAATTTTCTCACCACCGTTAGCTTTACCAGCGCTGGGGTGTGCATTGCCAATAATCCCGCCACCCTTGGCCAGCCAGGTCATGTCCGTCGCATTCGGAATGTTATTCTTAACCCAGAAAAGCAACATCGCAAAAACACCGATGGCGAAGAATGGCCCGACGTAGTTATGCACGTTGATCGACATGTTCGCCCATCCAGAAAACCCTGAGGCACCGAGCAATGGAATGAGTACCGCTCTGCCAAACAGCATACTGAGCCCGGTAATTGCCAACAATACAAACAGGATTGCAGTAGACCAATGCATTACCCGTTCGAGGAACTTCCAGCGTGGCACCGTGAGACCGGATTGCTCCCCCTGGATTTTAATTCTGCCGCGCAACAAAAAGAACAACACAATGAGACCCAGAGACACAAGTATCGCCCAGCCACCATAGTTTGCAATTATGCCATTGCGGAGCTGTCGCCAGTTCTGACCGCCATTGTTGATAAAAACACCAGACTCAGCACCCGGTACAGCGCTATACCCGGCTTGACCCTCTCGCACAGCCCGCCAAAAATTTGCCCGCTGATTTTTGTCATTCACTACCTGAGCGTGGGCTTGCTCACCGCTGATCAGGTACGACGCGGTTGGTAATAGCATTGCGCTAAGGGCGATAAACAGTAAAGACCACAACATGGCCCGTGCTCGGCGATTGATCGGTCGAGCCGCATTTTTTTTAATTTCGATATTTCTATTCATATATCCACTCCCGAATATTGTGTAAATTCCCGGACACTTTGTTAGCGATGGTCATGCCAAGCTTTAAAAAAGGTGTCTACCTATCCAGCTGATTGGAAAATCGTTTCTGCAATTGCTCAGCATCCGTCTTTAAGGTATCTGCGGCACCTAGATATTTTCCGGGTTGATGCAACGTCACATTGGAAGATTCCCAACAACCCGTCATCAACAGGCAGGCGCACAGTAAAACGGTTGAACCCATTATATTTTTAATTTTCATTTTGCTTCTCCGGTAATCATTCGATTCTGGATCAATGCCAACAGCATAGGTGATTCCAAACCATGACCAACAGAAACCAAAGGGAGGCTCAGTGGCCTCCCTTGGTATTTTGTTAGCTGCTATATGCCGTTTCCCAACCCCAGGTCTGAGGCCTTCCACCGCGCTTTAAGATACGTTCGCGATATATATCCGCGACCATATCGCCGTCACCCGCAATCAACGCTTTGGTTGAACACATCTCTGCACATAGTGGAAGCTTGCCTTCGGACAACCGGTTACGACCATATTTCTTGAACTCTACCGGAGAATTGTCATCGGTCGGGCCACCCGAACAAAAGGTGCACTTATCCATTTTTCCCCGCACCCCAAACGCTTCCTCCTGAGGATATTGTGGCGCACCAAAAGGACAGGCGTAGAAACAGTATCCGCAACCTATGCAAAGGTCTTTGTCATGCAGTACCACGCCATCATCGGTGGTGTAAAAGCAATCAACCGGACATACTGCCGCACAGGGTGCATCGGTACAGTGCATACAGGCTACCGAGATAGATTTCTCTCCCGCTTCGCCGTCACCCAGAGTGATTACCCGTCGCCGATTAACTCCCCATGGAACCTCATGCTCATTTTTACATGCGGTAACACAACCATTACATTCAATACAGCGTTCTGCGTCACACAGAAATTTCATTCTTGCCATGATTAATGCCTCCTTTAAGCGACTGAGATGCGACAGAGAGACACTTTGGTCTCCTGCATCTGGGTTACTGAATCATATCCGTAGGTAAACGCCGTGTTAGCCGCTTCCCCTCGAACATATGGCGCTGACCCTTCCGGATATTTATCCAGCAGGTCAACACCCTCGAAATGTCCACCAAAGTGGAACGGGGTAAATACCACACCGGGTCCAACCCGTCGGGTGACCATCGCCTTGACTTTAATTTTGGATCCCTCGGGACTCTCAAGCCAGACCATCTGCCCGTCTCTAACGCTGCTGTCATTGGCGTCTTTGGGATTAATCTCTACAAACATTTCCTGTTGCAGTTCCGCTAACCAGGGATTCGATCTGGATTCTTCTCCACCCCCTTCGTATTCAACCAGGCGTCCGCTGGTATGAACGATGGGGAAATTCTTGGAGTGATCCTCAGACTGGATCGAAGCGTAACGGGTCGGCAACCGGTAAAACCGTTTGCGGTCTTCATAGGTTGGATACTTGGCCGCTAATTCTCGATCCGGTGTATACAACGGTTCGCGATGAATCGGCACTCGGTCCGGAAAGGTCCAAACAATGGCTCTGGCCTTAGCGTTACCAAATGGTGCACAGCCATGCTTGATTGCAACCCGCTGGATTCCGCCAGATAAATCCGTCTTCCAGTTTTTGCCTTCCGCGGCTGTCTTCTCTTCTGGTGTCAGATCATCCCACCAACCGAGTGACTTCAACATATCGGCCTTAAATTCGGGGTGGCCATCCTGAATCTCGTTGCCAACTGGCCATGAATCTTCTGCCAGTATATTGTTGCCTTCATGTTCGACCCCGAAACGTGCGCGGAAATTAAGCCCACCTTCGGCCACCGACTTGCTTGGGTCATATAATATTGGCGTGCCAGGATGTTTCATTTCCGCGGTTCCCCAACAAGGCCAGGGCAATCCGTAGTACTCACCGTCCACTGGGCCACCTTCCGCCTTCAGGGTAGTGGTATTAAACGTATGCTTGTTTTCCATGTGCAGCTTTAGACGTTCAGGACTTTGACCGGTATAACCAATGGTCCACATCCCTTTATTAAATTCCCGGGTAATGTCTTCGATCAACGGTTCGTCGTTATTCACTTCAATGTTTTTGCACAATTCATCGGCAAAACCGAGCTTCTTGGCAAACTTGTACATGATAGTGTGATCGGGCAATGAGTCGAACAACGGCTCGATAACCTTCTCCCGCCATTGCAATGAACGATTCGACGCCGTAACCGATCCATAGGTTTCAAACTGGGTAGTCGCTGGCAGCAGATAAATGCCGTCGGTGCGATCATTCATGACCGCAGCATGAGTCGGATAGGGATCGACGATCACCATTAAATCCAGCTTGGCCATTGCCTTCTTCATTTCAAGACCACGGGTCTGACTATTCACCGCGTGTCCGTTATAGACCATACAGCGTATATTGTCTTTCTGACCAATGCTTTCTTCTAGCACACCGTCAACCCAGCGTGAAACCGGAATACCGCGGTAGTTTTGCGGATGAACCGGCTTGCCTTTGTCACCTTCAACTTCTTCCTGGCTAAAGCGACTCTTGACCCACTCTGGATCCAGCCCCCAAACTCTCGACCAATGGGCCCAGGAACCAGAGCTCAATCCATAGTAACCCGGCAGCGAATGGGAAAGTACGCAGAAGTCAGTAGCGCCTTGTACGTTATCGTGACCGCGGAATATATTAGCGCCACCACCTTCCTTACCAATATTGCCAAGGGCAAGCTGGAATGCACAATAAGCCCGAGTGTTGTTGTTCCCAATAGTATGCTGGGTTCCGCCCATGCACCAGACAAAGGTTGCAGGGCTGTTCTTCGCCATCATTTCTGCCGCTGCCTTAACTACATCTTCAGGAGCCCCGGTTACCCGCTCGGTTTCTTCGGGAGTCCAATTGGCAACCTCGGCACGGACTTCGTCCAGGCCGTAGACTCGCTGGCGGATGTATTCTTTGTCCTCCCAGCCGTTTTCAAAAATATGCCAGAGCATGCCCCAGATGATCGCGACGTCGGTTCCAGGTCGAATCTGAACATGAAGATCAGCATGGGCTGCGGTCCGGGTATAGCGCGGATCGATTACCAGCATTTTGGAGCCATTTTCTTTAGCCCGGAAAATATGCTGCAGCGATACCGGGTGAGCTTCCGCCGGATTGGAGCCTATAAACAACATACATTTACTGTTATGCATATCGTTATAGGAATTGGTCATCGCCCCGTAACCCCAGGTATTGGCTACACCGGCTACGGTGGTCGAATGACAGATACGTGCCTGGTGATCTACGTTGTTGGTTCCCCAAAGCCCGGCGAACTTACGAAAGAAATAGGATTGCTCATTATTATGCTTAGCAGATCCTAACCAGTAGACTGAATCGGGTCCGGACTCTTCGCGGATCTTCAGCATCTGATCGCCGATCTCGTTGATTGCATCGTCCCAGGTCATTTTCTTCCATTTACCGCCAACCAGCTTCATTGGCTGCTTGAGTCGACGCTCGCCATGGCCGTGTTCACGTACCGAAGCGCCCTTGGCGCAATGGGCTCCCAGATTAAACGGTGAATCGAAATCTGGTTCCTGACCAGTCCAAATACCGTTTTGCACTTCAGCGCGGACGCCACATCCGACCGAACAGTGAGTACATACGCTGCGCTTGATGGTTATATCACCCCCCGCTTCTGCGGAGGCTGCATGGGCTTTTCTGACTCGACCTGGTGCCAGTATGGTTGCTGCTGCGCCGGTTCCCATGGCCAGACCAGAACGCTTCAAAAACGAACGTCGATTAATTGTTTGACCAATACCTGAGGGGATCTGGACCTCGGCGCTGGCTTGTTTTCTGATGAGCTTCATTGGTGGTTCTCCTGATTCGCTATGCGATTCCGCAAAATGTAATAATGAGAGTAAATCTTATCTATTCGATCCGCCCTAGAAACGCGCGAGTCGGTAATATTCCTTGACGTGTTCGGTTTCCTGGTAACCCAGCTTGGTGGGGGCAGATTTAGTGGCTTCGGTCTCACTGGCCAGAGTATTGGACGCAAACGCCCCACTGCCAACTGCTGCGGTGGTGATTGCCGCACCTTTTAAAAATGACCGCCTTTCGGCGTCAGATTCCGGGCGTTCCATGTTTTCGACTTTTTTCATAATAACAACCTCGATTAATTGGGTCTGTAATGGTGATTTAGATATGTAGATGAATGAGAAAATAAATTCTTTAGTGTTCCTGAATATTCAGATACTGAATTTCAAGTTGGATAAATCGTTCCCCCAGAAAGCCAACGGATCGATAAAAATTAGCTTTCTTGGCTTCCTGCAACTGGGTAAAAAACTTTCCGGCCCAGGGATATAGATGGCGCATAAAAAACCGCCGTTGTTGATATCCTTCGATGTCTTCTGCGGTGATCGCAATGGACATGGTCTCGCAGATGGCCGCAATATGATCTTCCGGCTGCTTGGTGTCCGGGTCAGGTTCAAATCCTAAGCTACGCAAATCATCACGCAGTTCGCTCAATGGTTTTTCCATAAGGAAGCCAGTCAGATGCCATGAACCGTATGGCACTACCTCACCCCGACCAACGCCGACAAAAAGATCATGATATTCGTCGTCCAGCTCAACGGGTTGTGAATCGATAGCGGATTGCTTTAGTTGTTGCCAGGCTTCTCCAACTTCACCTGGATTCTCGCCATTTGCTGGCGAATCTATATGACATAGATAATCGATAACATCCTGGGATGGAATATCGCTCAGGAGTGAGGCTAGGATGGCATATGTCGCAGAACGAGCGTTATCTTCATCGTCAATTTGCGATGCCGGGGAAAGCTCGTTTTGTTCACTCAATGGCGAAACGGCTTGTTCCAATACAGTATCCTCATGGTGTCATTGGTTTTCCTTAGCGTACGAAATTAGTTATTCAAAAAAACCAATCGTATTCATTATTTTTGTTACCGACTAACAATATCCCCCAATCGACCTAAACACAAGTATTTATCATCATTTTCGAATTTAGCTGAGTCAGTTCGAAACCACCCTGGAACAACAAATTTTTGTGGTTAATCATTAACTTATCTATACTCCTAGGGCGGGATCAGCAATGTCAGCAGGTTTGCAAAAATGTTTTTTAATGCTTATCCCAAAATTGCGGTTTCTACTCTCCCATTCCGGGACAGGGTTTAGTCTGAGATCTTTATCCAATCATATCCTTTTTATCGAACATATCAGCGACCCTGCAGTCTTCACACATCCTCAGTCGGTTTAATGCCTCAGGCTTTTCAAACATCCAGTGACCTTTGAGTTTTTTGGTCATACGATTAATCATTGCATGGGTGGCAAAAGGCTTGCTGCATTTTATACAGCGGAATGGTTCTTCCTGTTTTAATGCTTTGCTTTTATTGGCATCAATACTGTCAAAATTAAATCGGGGATCCAGCGCCAGCGCAGACTCCGGACAAGCCCTTGTACAAATGCCGCATTGCAGACAATTGGCCTCGATAAACTTAAGGGCCGGGGTTTCACCACCAGCTTCGAGTGCGCTGGCAGGACAAACCGAAACGCAACCCATACATAATGTGCATGCGTCATGATTAAATATTAGCTGGCCAAAAATACTACCTTGGGGCAATTCCAGCGAGTCCTGGGGGCTTGGTGAAGCCTCGTTAAAAAACTGTAGAGCACTGCGGATCAAACTGCGCTTGGTTCCCACTCCGGCATAAGTCGCGACGTCGATTAAACCTGCCGAATCAGGAAGTGCATCGTATACCGCAGTCAGCTCTCGCACCAATTCAACCTGGTAATTCGCAAGGTTCAGATTTTGCAACAGAACCTGGACCAAATTGACATCCCGCTGGAGGCTCTCGACTACTTGGTCCGGCGCTGAACCAGGGGCAAAAATAAATAGTTGATTCGCACCGTAGGCCATCGCCGACGTGATCAAATCCAGTCCGGTGGAACCAATTTCCTCTACCATCAATGGAATGATGTGCTCCGGCAATGGCGTGTCCTGTTGTGCCAGGATTTCAGCGCCGTGCTCGCTATCGTAAATCAGCATGGTGATGCCGTGATTTTCAGTAGCAACCCGTAGTTCACGACTTATCTGGCGAAGGAATTCAATTTGCTCTTCGGCCTTGGGATAACGATAAGTTATCGCACCAGAGGGACAGCTCGCGGTGCAGCTGCCACCACCCTGACAGAGATGGGTATTCACTTCAATCTGTTCCCCAATTGAAATGATAGCATCGGTAGGACAAGCGTCAATACAGCGATTGCAGCCGACAATGCCACTGCGACTGTGGGCACAAATATCGGAGTTATATTCAAAAAACTTGGGTTTTTCGAATTCTCCAATCAGCTGGGGAATCTGTTCTATAGCATCATCCAATGCCTCTTGATCGTCAGCGACACAATAATAACCGGGTGGTTTAACCGCAGCATGTATCAGAGGCTCAGCGCTACAATCGATCACATGGTCAAACAGACCATTTTGAATTCCCAGAATCTTGCCTAGATTGGTGTCGGTATCATCATCCCCACCCTGGATTGAATTTTGTCCTGGATCAGCCAAGTGCGCAATAAATCGGCCAAGATAGCCGGCCAGGGTGATTGACCAAACATTCCAGGCATTACCGGCTAACGATACCCCGGACCGGTCCGACGGTATGCCGATATATACCTGTATTTTCTCACCCAACCTTGATTCAATGGATTGCGCTAATTCTAAATTGGCAATGATCAATACTCGATTGGATGAGACATAGGCAACATTAGTAGTAGGCGTCGGCGACCAGGGGATAGTCGACAGAACCTGATGTCGAATACGACCAGAATCGGTTGCCTGGGAAAGTGTCAGCTCGATCGAATCCAGATAGTTTGTCATGGGCGGGGGCTTGGTTTAAATTAACTTAACTTACCACTAGTTGTCGCAACGCTATCAGACTGAGGCGCTTCTTCGCTGGATTCTGCCTCAGCTCCTTTTGATAATTCCTCAGAACTCCCGGCAATGCCCTGTTTATCGGTTATACCTTTATCGGCAACGACCTCATCCGGATTTTCCGATTCACTTTGTGGGGCATCGACTTGTTGAGTGAGGGGTTGTTCGTCCAGCTGCTCAGACGATTCAAGATCTTTTCGCTCAGCTAACTCAGCAGCTTCCTGTTCCGCTTTGCGCTTCCTTTCCTCAGCGAGTTCCATTTGATGTTTCATATCACAGGTTACAATGTCGCCGAGTGCTGGAAAATTAGTGAAATCATCATCATAATCATCGAGCCCGTCGCGGATATTAAACCCGGCGCCGGCAAATAGTTTTCGCAAAGCAACTTTACGCAATTTTTCGCTGACACCAGGAGAAAGAAAGCCAGCGTAATCGCTGTCCTCGGTGAGATCGTCAACCGCGGGCATATCCTCATCGGTCAATATCCTGGTCTCAGCAGCCTCGCCATCATCCAAACTGGCCTGATTATCTGCTTCAACAGTAGTAATCATCTTACCGGTGGTATCGCTGACAGTTATCGTGTTCAGGGGAATGGTGTCAACCTGGTCGCCAGCTGATTCACCTACGGTTACTGATGGTTGGCCTTCCTCGTCCTCTTTTTCTTTCTTTAGCGCCTGCTTGCGACGGGACCAGCGAGACAAAAACTGCTCGTTATCTTCGTCTTCATGCTCAGGATTTTTTATCATTTCCACCTCCTGCATAGAGCGAATCTTCGAGCCAGTCTTTGCGCTTACGTTTTTTCTTTATTTCAGGCTTATAGTGGTTCACAACATATCGCTCCAACAAGTCTCGGATTTCCTCCGGCATGGAACTCGACAAAACAATATCATCAGATTCAAGATGGCCGGTGGCCTCGTCTTGATTTGCCGTAACAAACACCGGAGTTATTTCCATATCGCCCTGCTCACCATCACAGACCACAAACAGATAGGGATCATCAGACAACAGGTTATACCAATACCCTTCACTTCCATCTTTAAATAAATCAACTTTCAATCCTCCGTGGAAAGTTCTCTGGATTGCGCCATTATCATGAATGGTGACTTGTTGGTGCACGGTCTGAATTTTTTCTCCGGCGACCACGGCATATAAACGCCACGATGGATAGGCCCATTTTTTACTGGGATCAATCTTTCGTTCGAGCACAACCGCTACAGGAATAGAAACCCGAGATTCGGTTTCAACAATCTGTGAAAGATTGTTCATCGGGGAATGTGAACTGCACTTTGATTCATCTGGCGGATAGTGTAATGTATTAATTAGAATCTTGCCGACAAAGCTTGAGTCGGTATTTTTCATTCGTGGCAACTACTCCCTTCGCCCGTAGTGGGCTACTATCAGGCTTTAGCCTAGTAATCAGTTTTATGCCCAGCGTACCCGCAGTAGAAAAAAGCAAAATGGAGTCTCCAGTTCGGCGGCCGCTTATGAGCGACAATGGTCTTGAATCAATCCATCAAGTGGACGCGCTCGACCAGTATGGCAACAAGAACAGTATTAATATTGTTGGAGAAGTGCCGTTAACCATTAAAGTGGATGGAACCGAACTGGTTACATTGATGACCCTGGGTGCGCGCCCTGAACTTCTGGTGCTGGGATATCTGCGAAACCAGACGTTGTTTCAGGGCCCGTCTGAAATTCACTCCATTAGTGTTGACTGGGATCGTGAGCTTGCACAAGTTGAAACCGTAGCAGGGGATGGCATCACCGGGGTCGATACCAGTAAACGCACCATCACCACAGGCTGCGGTCAGGGAACCATACTTAGTTGCACCCTGGATAAATTGTATGAGCATCGCTTACCCGGAATAAAAATACGTCAATCCGAGATATACAGCGTATTGTCCAAGGTCAAGAATTACAATAAAACCTATCGCGCCGCCGGTTCGGTTCACGGTTGCGGACTGTGTAAAAACGGTGAAGTGATGGTATTTGTAGAAGACGTCGGTCGGCATAACGCCATGGATACAATTTCCGGTGAAATGTGGCTGAACAATATCAGCGGAAACGATAAGATTTTTTATTCCACCGGGCGACTGACTTCGGAAATTGTGATGAAGTCGGCATTGATGGGCATTCCGGTATTGGTCTCCAGAAACGGAACCACGTACATGGCGTTTGAGCTGGCTCAAGAGCTTGGGGTGACCTTGATCGCCCGGGCCAAGAGCAGGCACTTTGTTGCTCTTAATACCGACAATATAATTTTCGACGCTATCCCGGGATAATTAGGGGGTAATTTAAGTTTTTGCTCTTCCGTGGAATCGCTACCATGGGCGCATACCTAATATCTCCGTTTGCATACTGGTTAAATCGCGATCCTGAATGGTATGAATGCAATTCGGTACGTGGAGACCGCGAAGTCGGGCCCTAGACATATCAGTGTAGTGTATTAAATAAACAGACGGATCAGGATCAGCAACCCAACCCCGACCAATAACCCCGCCACCAACTTCTTGAAGAAGTTAACCGGGAGTCGGTGCGCGGTAATAGCGCCAATGATCGCACCAACGGTCAGTGCAGCTGCCAGGGCAAATCCGAGTTTCAAATCAACCTGTCCATGAACATAATTACCCAGGGTAGCCATTAGAGAAATAGGCACCTGGATCACCTGGGACAGGCCAATTGCGGTGAGTACCGGAACCTTGCGCCAGATCAATATGGGAATCAGCAACAAGGGCCCACCAGTTCCAGTCACCGACGATCCGATGCCGGTGATCAATCCAACCAGGAGTAATTCAGATGCCACTTTGGAGGTTTGTGTTATCTGGGAATCGGCAGAGTTTCTTAGCGCATGTATCCCGGTAGCCAGGATCAACAGGCCGATGGAGAGTTCCAAGGCAAACGCTGAAATATATGGCAATAAGAAAGCACCGATATAGGCGCCCGGTATCGCACCGAGGCAAACTTTTATGGCCAGAGACCATTTGATTGTTCCATGCCGCGCATAAATTACAGCGCCCACTGTCCCGGTAAAAATATAACCCAGCATACAGGCTGGAATCGCGGCATGTAGTGGAATGCCGCCGAGGTATTTCAGAGAGGGGACCAACAAAACGCCACCAATACCAACACCACCGATCAGAACTCCAACCAGAAGCACCACGCCAGTTAACACGGGAGAGAGCAGCATCACGAATCACCTTCCAGCCTTGGGGTTTGTCCAGATAAATAGTGCCTGAGTAAATCTAGCCGATCGTTACCCCAAAATATTTTTCCATCTATCATCGCAGCCGGCAATCCGAATAGGTTGCTTGCTACCGCTGCCTCCAGATTGTTTGCCAGCTTCTCCTTGTACTCGGTAGCGGTCATGGCGCGCTCGAGAGCCGCACTCTGCAATCCAACCTTCGCGCCAGCAACACAAACCCACTCAATATCGGAGATATCCTTTTGCTGTGACCAGTACCCTCGCATCAGCGATTTTACCAACGGCTCTGCCAGTCCGTTTTCCTGGGCATATAGCGCAGCCCGCAAAGCCCGAGAAGGTCGCGCCGGGTAATTTTTATAGGGCTCAAATGGCAGTCCAAGTAATTTTGCGGAATCACGTTGATCCTGCTGATACCAGGCAACAAATGGTGGATTGGCTTCCAGGGGTCGTCGACCATCTACCGCCTCGCTCAAGTTTGCCAGGTGAACCGGCTTCCAATTGATAACCACATCAAACTCCCGACCTATCTGACCAATTCGATGGCTGGCGAAATAACACCAGGGACTATGAAAATCAAACCAGAAATCCACCGATTTTATTTGCTCAATGGATTTACTCTGGGCTTTACTAAAGCGATCCCTCTGCATGACTGCTCGGAAATGACTTCCGGTCATCACCACATTGTCGTGTTGGCGCGCCTCCAAATCAAATTCCAGTCTACGTCCCTGTTGCTGCCGTAGTGTCGCAATGACCATCAAGGGGATATCGGCCGTGGCCGGCTCCAGGTGGTCAACGTTGACCCGGGTGCCAACAGTTACTTCCCCAGCATCGAAGTAAGGCGATACCAAATTGTGAGAGGCCGCCTCAAAGAACAGGATAATCGCGGTTGTAGCGACCACATCCACACCGTGATTCCCAACCCTCGAGGCCAGATGTTCAGGCCCGGGATAGAATATTTCTGTGTGGGATGAACCCTCAGCTATTGACTTCATTCTGCAGCAAACAACTCGGCGAACTCAAGCCCGAATGAGCGGAAATTCCGGCCCTCGCAAGAGATCACCGTGGCTTAATTCGCAATCCGGAAACGGCGGAGAAGTTTTTCCCTGGCGTACTGCGAAGGTGGCATCGTCGCCGACCCAGCGGCTGGAAAAGGCGCGCCTGCGATTACTTTTTGATTTATTGACGGGGGCGCCATGTAGGGTCAGAAAATTAAAGGCGATGGCGTCACCAGGTTCCACATCCCAACCAAGAATTTCGTATTGATCTCGATTTGCTTCAATATCCGGGATTGCCTCATGGGTGTCATTGTCATACAACGGGGATTTATCAAATCGTTCCGGGCGAAACCACTTTCCCCAAAGATGGGAGCCCGCAACAAATTCCACCGAAATATCCCGGGGCACCGGGTCCAGTGCGAGCCACAGGCTACAGTTCTGCTTACCGTTTACGCAATAGTAGGGTTGGTCGTGATGCCATGGTGTTGGAATTTCCGTATTAGTCTCTTTGATCAGCACGTGCTCATGAAACAATCGAACCTTATCGGAACGCATCAATTGCCCGGCGATATCGGCCGCAGGTGACTCGAATAGAAACTCACGATACTCGTCAATTCGATCCCAATTACAATAATCTGTAAAAAACCGCCCATCATCCTCTCTGTCATAGTCCCGAACAAAAGGCCCCGGTTCGGCGATGTTTTGCTCAATACCTTTTTGCAGACTCGAAACCCAGTCAGCCATCATCCCTCTAATCACAACGGCGCCGTTGAGTTCAAACTCTTCTACGATCTGTTCAGAAAGGGTGGTATTCATGACATGAAATCATAGCCCATGGCGACAACTATTAGGAATAAATTTAAACTCATGTAGAATAAAGTTCAACTGTGATTTTATAAGACACCATTTCAATGGAGACGCTATCGGAGATTCCCCAACTCAACAAGATAAGCGACTATGTTTTCCATCACGCCGAGACCCAGCCGACCTCAGAAGCCATGGTATGGCAAGACATTCGGTTCAACTACCAGCAATTTGCTGATCAGGTAAAAACTGTTTCCAGAGCCTTACTGGCCGCCGGCGTGGGTAAGGGCGACAGAGTCGCGTTACTCGGGGTTCCACGGCCAGAGTTTTTTATCGTGCTGATGGCCACGGTTGATATTGGCGCGATATGGATGGGTTTGCATCCACGTTATAAGCTAAGCGAAATCCGTCACGTCATAGAACGGGCCGAGCCAAAGCTGGTGTTTGCATTTGACCAGATTGATGGCCGCGACTATGGCGAGGAACTGGCTACTTTAAAAACCGACTATCGATGTATTCAACAGATTATCGTATTCGAAAATCCGAGGCCTGTGGTTGGAGTCACTTATGCCAAGTATTTACGCTCGGCAGAACAAACCCCAATTGATCTATGGCATAGCGCACGAAGCCAGGTTGACCCGGACGACTCCGCCGTAATCATTTTCACTTCGGGAACCACTGGCCGACCAAAGGGTGCCATGAACAGTCATTTTGGCTTGGTCCATTGCGCCCATATCGAGCTAAGTCGATGGCCCTCGAGGAACATGCGGGTGCTGCAAAATATGCCGATCAATCACATCGCGAATATCGGTATGATGTCGAGCTACACCCTTGTTGCCGGCGGCTGTTTGGTGTTTATGGATCGGTTCGATCCCGCTGAAATTCTCAACTGCATTGAAACAGAAAAAATCACCTTTTGGCTCCAGGCCCCTGCGATGTTTCATCTGGTGGTCAATCATCCTGACTTCGCGGCGACGGATTTGTCATCCCTGCAATACATTATATGGGGCGGTGGTCCAATGCCCCACCACCTGGTGAAATTACTCCATGGCCTGGGCGCCACCCTTGCCATGGCCTATGGAATGACCGAGCTCACCGCCTATGCAACCTATTCCGACCTGGATGCCGACACTGAGGTCCTGGCTGGATCAATCGGTCGTCCGGAACCGCGCTATGATCTTCGCCTGATGAAACAAGACGGTGGCCTCGCGGGCGCGGGCGAAAGTGGTGAAATTCAGGCCCGGGGCCGATGGCTGATGAATGGATATTTTAACCAGCCTGAGGCCACCACAGAGGCCTATACCGCGGACGGCTGGTTTAAAACCGGCGACGTCGCAAAGTTGCGCCTGGATGGCAACTGGCGCCTGATTGGCAGAACCAAAGAGATGTACAAATCCGGCGGCTACAATGTCTATCCCCGGGAAATCGAAATTGCCATCGAGGAACATCCCGCTGTGGCCATGAGTGCTGTGCTAGGTGTTCCTGACGAAATTTACAACGAGGTAGGGTTCGCATTCGTTCAGCTGGAGCCAGAAGCCAGTATTGAGACCACTGAGATCAATGACTGGTGCCGACAGCGACTGGCTAATTACAAAATTCCAAAAACATTCGAGATTATGCAAGAGTTACCAAAACTGCCAATCGGAAAAATTGACAAGCAGACCCTGCGCACTTTGATTATTAATGATTCATAACATTTGAATCTGGCAGATATACCAATTCCTAGAAACCAATGAAATACAGAAAACTCGGACATACCGATATCGACGTTAGCCTGATTTGTCTCGGGACCATGACCTGGGGCCAGCAAAATTCCCAGGCCGAGGCCTTTGCGCAAATGGACTACGCGTTGGACCAGGGGGTTAATTTCTGGGACGCCGCCGAGATGTACCCAGTGCCAACCAAAGCAGAAACCAGCGGCGAAACCGAACGAATCATTGGCAATTGGCTGGCAAAAAATGGCCGCCGGGATGACATTGTCCTGGCCTCCAAGGTTTCTGGGAGAAGTGACAGAATCTGGATCAGGGACGGGCAGGAAACCCGGCTTAATCGAACCCAGATCGAACAGGCAATTGATGGCAGTCTGAACCGGTTGAAAACCGACCACCTCGATTTATACCAATTACACTGGCCTGACCGGCGTCTGGGTCTATGGGGCGAGGGTAACGGATCATACCTGCATAAAACCGAAGAAGGTGCGGTGCCGATCCAGAAATCCATGGAGGTCATGGCAGATCTGGTTAAATCGGGCAAGGTCCGACATGTCGGAATATCCAATGAAACCGCCTGGGGCGTGAGCCAGTTTTTGACTGCTTCTACCGATGCCGGATTGCCCCGTATTGTCTCAATACAAAATTCCTATAACTTGCTCAATAGGGTATTCGAAGGCGATCTCAGTGAGTTCTCCTACCGGGAAAACCTCGGACTGCTGGCCTATTCGCCATTGGCTATGGGAACGTTAACGGGCAAATACCTCGAGGGTTCGGTACCGCCCAAAAGCCGGCTCGACCTATTTCCAAATTTTCTGACTAGATTTCAAACTCCTCACGCAGTCCGGGCCACGCAACAATACGTTGATCTGGCCAGGGAGTATTCCCTGTCACCAACGGAACTTGCATTGGGCTTTATCAACAGTCGACCATTTGTTACCGCGAATATAATTGGCGCCACCACGATACTCCAACTTAAACAGAATATTGCCACCGCCGAGGTAGAGATATCTGCTGAACTGGAGGCTGCAATCAATCAAATCCATATTCAATGCAAAAACCCGGCGGCCTCATAGGACGGCGAAAGTTGATTACCTGATTGCTGAATTTATCTCCCGAAAAAATTGTTAGACATCGGATTTTTTACCAGCAAAGACCAGTAAACCGGCGAAACCAATAAACATCGACCCAGCGATGCGATTGAACAGTTTCTGCTTTTTCGCGCTATCCATCCAGCGCCGGATCGGCCACGCCAACAGCGAATAGCCCAGATAATTTAAAAACACAATTATGGTTGCCGTGGGCAGCAGAACCATGAGTTGGGGAAGCAACGCTTGGTTTGCGGAAATAAATGGCGTAAAAATCGCAACATATGAAAGTATCGCCTTTGGGTTGACCAGCGAAACCACGCAAGCCGAAATCACGACCTTGGCAGCGGAGACTTGGGGCGGGTTTTCGCTATCCATTGCCACCGATTTGCTGCGCCACAACTTGATACCCAACCAAGCCAAATAAGCCGCACCAAAGCCCTTTAACCAGGTAAAAAGATCAGGATAGAGCAGCAATATCGCGCCGACACCCAAGGCCGCAATACTGGCATGGATAATGCAGGCTATCGCCATCCCCACTGGCGCCAGCAGGCATTTTGGGTAACCATGACGAATACTCGCATCAATGGTATGGACCGCATTGGGCCCAAGGGGTAAACCAGCGATGGTCCATATAACTACAAATGTAAGCCAGCCGTCGAAAGTCATGGATCTATTTTAACCCGTACAATTATTAGTCTCGTCATTTACTTGCATGGGCTTGAACCTGTTTTCTTGCTGCAAGATCGACGTAGGCGTCTTCAATTAGTTTGGCCGGATCAATACCGAGGGTTTGCATCAAACTATTGGCTTCTTTGACACCTTCCTCGGGCGCGTCTCGCTCGCCAAGGACGACCTCCAATTCGATAAAATGTCCAAGGTTTTCTACCCGATCCAAATGAATTCGTGTTCTGCCTACGATAAATAAGGTTCGATGCTTTTGGACCCTCCCATCAGTGCCATATGCCAAGCTCAACGATTCTATAAGCAGATCCGGTGAAGTCGTAGGTGTAATCACATAGAAAGATTGTTTCGGTCCGGTTTTGTCCGGACGCTGGTAAAAAATAAGCTCGCCACGGACATCACTAAATTTTCTGAGTTTTAATCTGCCAGCATCGCATTTAAAAAAAGTATCGTCCTGATAAATTTCCACAGGTCCTTGGTTAGAAATCTGTTCTGCTTTTGTCAGAAAGTCATCAATACATTTAATCTCAGCTTTAATTTCGATATTCCTGGCCATGTTACGAGACAGTCTACTCCATCTCAATCCGAATCATTAACCCCAATATCGAATCCAATTTCGAATCCTGTATCGACCCCAGTAAAAACTTAATCAAAGAATACGTCAACAAAGCCGCCGGGGTTATCTCGGGTGGACACGACGGTTTCACAACGCCGCGCGAGTTCTTCCAGAGTGGGGTCATGAGGGACATTGTTATAAGTATTTTCAAACGTCGATATCGCTGCGACCCTGCCAGAAACACTGCCCGGATCCATCGGCAATATCGCGTCCAGGATATTGCCTGCTGGCGTGCCATTGTGGCTGCCATGATGGGAAACCTTGATAAAGTCCACGGGCTTGAGCGCTCCCTCCCGATACATGGTTCGCCAGCTCCGGGTTTCAGCGTCGCCCGAGAACAGCAACACATGACCATTCCAGGTCAGGGTAAACACAACGCTCGAATTATTCTTGGCCTTATCGATGGTAAGGGCATTTGCCATCAAGCCGCCTTCACGCAGGCCCAGTAAATTGTAAAATGCCCCGGTATCGACTCCCCCGGGCGGGGTTGGTGTGGGCGCCTTCTGCGGGTTCTCGGATGCGCTGGCTACGCTTGTGTTCAGTCCAAATGACATCGGTTTAAATCGACCGTAATAGTCCGCAGTATTTTCTTCCGGAGCCCAAATTTCGAATTGAACACGATTAAAGGGATGCTTACCCCGGGTATCGAATTCACGATCGATGTAATGGGTAGTTGCCGCCAGCTGCCGAAGAAACTCAACACAATCGGCGGTTTTGCGATAGTTATTGTTTTCGATCAAAGCCTGCATCGCGGGCTCAATCGGATCATTCCCCAGCCGATGCTCGATTGCATCCAACATCTGGCGGGAAATTACCAGATTTTTTCGGGCCTGGTCATGGGTATCGTAATAATCTGGCGCAGCGGATCCGCTCAACCAGGCGGTGTCGACTCGCAGCAAAATGGGATCATCGCGTTTCGCCGCATATAACAACCCCTGGACATGATCCATATGCTCATGAGTCATTATGTATAAATCAAGGGGGCGACCTTCAAGCTGTTGTTCCACATCCCGCATGACCCTGACAAACAATTCATCCTGACCACCTGCGCTACTGAGAACATTTCCCACATCAATTAAAATATGCCGGGTGAGCGGATCATTATTGTCATCCTTGTCTGGTATGCTGACCAGGATCGCGTCTCCAAACCGAACGTCGTATAACCGTATGCGCAGTCGATCCATTATTCTTGTTCCGCTGGTGCTAGTCGGAAACCTTGCCTGGAAGCCATATGCAACGAACGCCCACCACCGGTCACCCGCATTACCCCAGCGCTGGTGATAACGCTGGCGTTTCCGGAAGCACTGCCGCCCAATTCGTCGTTATCAAGCAGGGTTGCTAGACGGGTGGTACGTTCAACGGATTGATCCACCGCGGTGACACCAGGATTTGTTGTAACCAACCCCGCAATCCGGCCAGAAGATCGGTCAATCGCCAGGGTCGTACCGAAACTCACTCCACGCCTGGGCGGCAGGCCGGGCACCGGATTATCTTCGGTCGCTTCCCAACTTATTTTAAACAATAACTCTTGATAGCGAACTTTACCGGTTGCGAGCCGATAAGTAACTTTAGATACCTGCAAACGATCCAATACGCTAAAGCGGCTGGCATTAGTTGGAACTCTCAATAAATCACGATGCCTGTTGGCAAAATCATATGCCAGCCAATCGCTTTCGGTTAGTCCATCGAGATCAACCCCAGTAAAAATATCCGCGTTTTCAATCGCCGTATCCAGTTCGGTAACAGATTGTATGATTCCTCGCCGAACAAATTCCTCAGCAAAAAATTCTCTGAATTCCGGACTGTCTGGATTACTGTTGCGATCTGCCGCCCATAACGCCCTGCCATAGTCGCTGAATGCAATCTCTCCTGGAGGCAGATAATCCAGTGCGCGGAATGCCACTCTACGAAAAATGAAATTCGCCACGACCAGGGATTTACCTGAGGTCTCCGGGGGGATCTCACCAGATTTTGCCTGTCTTTTTCTATTCTCAAAAATCCAGGATAATAATTCAAATAGGGCGCCGGACAATACCTGGGAAAGGTCATGGGGCTCGGCGCTGTTTACCTCTCCCATGGTGAGTTTATTCGACAGATTACGTAAATAAGGATCACCATTTATCCCGCCACGGGCTTTACCGAATTCCTCTGCAATCCAGGTAAACGCATTCATTCCGGAAATGGAGTTGTCGGTCTGTCGAAGCAATGTTTCCCTTAGTTTGGAACTCGTTACCGACATAACCAGAGCGGTGATATCCGCAATGGCCTCATGTAGGGCAAGTGATTCCGGGGTAATGGTGTCATACAAACTCGGCGCAATGGCATCCAAAATGGCATGGCCAGTTTCATGGGCAACAATATCGAATGACAGACTGGAGTGAATCACCTGACCCTGGGGGTCTTTAAACGAGAAGAACTGCAAACTTGCCGACTCGCGTTCATAGTAGGCATTGGCCCATTCCCCCGCCCGCGGTATCAACAGCAGTTGGTTTCCCGGGGATGCCCACTCGATCCTTCGTCCCAGAACATCCGCCGACTCAAATGTTTGCAGCGTTTTCATTACGGTGGAAAATGAACTAACCGCTTGAAAGGCGCGATCATCGAGGTTGATTGCGACTTGATACTCTGCCCTTTGCCCGCTGGTGTTCAGGACAACAGCAGGTTCCAACGCTCCCGTGGTTTCATTAAAATCCAGAACCGCTACCCGAGTGGATATTGGGCCGTCCAGAAAAACTTCAGGTTGATCCACCGAATCCCAGTTCTGATCAGTTGATAATTCGGGATCAGGTCGCCAGTCAAAGGCTTCAACCGGGTTAAATGCTTTGGCATCAGCAACTCGGCGATCCTGGATAACATAGGGTAGACGAACTTTCATTTCGGTCCCCTGAATTCGACGTCGCAGTGGATCTATACGTGGCGTATCGTGAAGCGTCTCCCTCCGCAACCCGGCAGTGAGGCAAAAACATTCTCGATAGGTTGGTCAAAGGGTCGATTAAATGGATACCCCATGTCTCGCTGGTCTGGATAGCGATCCAGCGCTCCGCAAAAACTCATGGAACCACAATGGTCGGGTTCGGCTACCCGATCCAGGTTCCAGTCGGTGCATACCGCCACCAGATTAAACTCCATCCCCAGGGCATGCCCCCTGGGCAGCAACAATGTCCATGGCCAGCCACAATCACAATAGCCATTTTCATCTGCACTAGAACCAGGGGTAGTCACCTCCCCGGGGGATCGTTCCGCCGGTTTCTTTACCACTGATGACTCAGTATCTCCACGAAATATTACCTTACGTGTCGCGGCCGGAATCACGGTATGGAACTTATCCATTTCAATCCAGCCCCGGCGGTCCGAAGCAATCGACGATGGTGCGATGAAGATGCGCAGAGTGATGTCTTTGTCTTGTGTAGATAAATTCTCCACACGAAAATAATAACCGAATGGGATATGACTCAAAAAAGTGGTGGGGTCGTCAGGGGTATCCCTGGGCATCATCATAGTGGTAAGTTGATTGGTTATTGCCTCTGCCCCGGGGCCACTGACTGCACCAGCATCAAGGTCCCAGGAACTGCCGCCGAATAACGACTCGCCAAGCTCAACGGGATCCTGTCCTGGTGGTAGGGCGTCAGTATTTACCAAAATAATATCGGGACTGACCCAGGGAGTTGGGGTGCTGCCGGTATCGTGCACGATACCATTGCGAACAAGCACCTCAGGTTGATCGTCGAGAGGGTTGGGTGTTTGATCGTCCTGCCAACTTGCCGCCAGGTTATCGATATGTTTATGCCACCGCCAAAATATTGGATCCCGGATTGCCACCACCGTACTGGCCATTACCCCGCTTTGAAATTCGGCGAGGCTGGACAATCCTCCATGGCCGGTGTTGTGCAAACCCCGATATAGATTGGTATCAAGCGTGGTTGTCCAGGGCGCTGCCGCTTCGAGCATCTCGCCTAACAAAACCGGATTAAGCTCGACCTCCGATCCATCTGCCTGGAAGACTCTCCCACTATCCAGGGCTTGTTCAATCGGGTCCATAAAGTCGGACAACAAATCCTGTAAATTCGAAGGCAATATCTGACCAGGGCGGCGGCGGCCGAATGGCAGGCCAATAGGATTATGTCCAGCGGCAATGGATTGGGCCCATTGATCGGGCCCGAATGGCTCAACCCGGGCAAGACTGTGAGACAGTAATTCTGCGTCGTAGCGCGCCAGCATTTGCGCATGCATATAAACAAACAACTCACCATGACGATCGTTTGGTCGATTAAACAGCCCGCGCAGTGCTGGCGGCAGTTGTTGATGAAATCCCTGATCCATCAAGTCGGAAAAAAATACAGCAATTGCGCTTGGCGTCGCACCCTCCAGCTGGGATCTCCAGCTTGGATCTGGTTGCAATACATTTAATATCTCAACCATCTGATCCAGTGACGTATCCGCTACCCATTGGTCAAAGTCCCTGACTGGCAATCCGACGAATGGATAAACCTGATGCCAGTGTTCATGGTGCTCATTGGCCAGTTCATCCTCGCGCCAATAATCCAATTGGGGTGAAGCGCCCCCTTCGGAAATTTGAAAGCGGCCACCGCGCCGGCGCCGGGGCGATCGCTTGAACAACCCCGGAGCACCGACAACGGTGCGGGGCTTGATCAGTTTACGTCCGGATTGATTATGGGTTACAAACAGGGACAATGCCTGGCGAATCATCGCGGTATCCCCTATTACGGCCTCGCGCTCAGCCGCCGCCAATGCGGTGTTTAATCCTGATATCTCGTCGTCTGCTGATCGAACCAGCGCAGCCAGGCGAAAGGCAAAGGTGGAAGCCGCCTGGGCATGTTCGAGATTAAACCAGCTGAATGTCTCCTGGGTCCCTGCTGACAGGGTTCGTTTTCCCCTTGATTCAGCTTCCAGTAATCGTGCAAAAAGCGCCAGTCCGCGCTCCTGAGTTGAGGATAAATCAGACATCGCAACCTCCCTGTGGTATTTGAGTTCAACTCATATGCTATCCAATACGGAGGCTCTTATCAAGTAATCGACACCGGACGGAGCCAAACTTACAGGCCTATACCAAAGCCAAAGTGAAAACTGGTTTTATTGAGCAGATCCTGTTTCGACCATAAATGCAGGTGTTCAGCTTTAACCACAGGATAATTATAGGCGCTGTCGCCTACTGAGCCTTCCTCAACCTCGCCAATGTCCCCCAGCACGGTAACCAGCCGTCCCTGGGCAAAATCAGTGGGCTCGAGAAAACCTGGGTGTCGAATGATAAATCGACCCAAGGGTTTAGCGTCCTGCAGCGGTCGTTCAGATCGACTTAAAGGATAGGCCAATACTTCTATCTGGGTGTATTGTTCAAGATTCCGGGTATCCAGAATGGTGCCGCCCCATAACGCGGTTTCACCGCGGCTTTCCTGGGGTTTCTCAACAACTGATTGGGGGCTGATCGATCGATTCGCCTGGTGGGTATTGAATGCAGGTTTGCTCGCACACCCTGTCATCAGACCAGCCAGAACAACCAATATTAAAATTCTAATCATTGCATCTTTTTGAGTCTCAACTAGTAAAAATGACGGCGCCGATAATAACGGTGGCGAAAAGGGTGGTACCAGGGATCATACCAATATGGCGGATAGCTAGTGTATTGTGGTCGGGCACTCCTGACCGGCCATAAATATAATTGGGTAACTTTAACAATGGGATAGTCATAGGGAAATTCATCCACTGCAACGGTCTCTGTGCCAAGCAATTCACCCACTATTGTCACTTCACGCTCTGCGCTGTAAACCAGCGGTTCCAGAAAATCATCAACCACTGCGATGAACCGTCCGGGGCTTTGACCGGTAGACTTTGGTTCTCCCTGGTTATCCAGTGGAAATGCAACCATTGTTAGCCAACTTGCGTTATTTTTATTTTCGGTCTTCAGTATCACCCCACCCCAGCGCACCTGTTGGGAGCGGTGTACCTCGGGATTGGTACGGACCTGGGACACGTTAGGAGAATTCCCCGATGAATTTCTGATTTCTGGGGGAATCTGGGATGCACAGGCGGTTACCAAGGCTATTAACCCCAGGCTTCCAAGTCGTATAATAATTTTAAATCGTTCCATTAAATGCATATTAATAAGAACCGTGATAAAGGGTATGGTTCCCGCCACAACATGGCAACTTAATTATCTAATCAATCATTCCTAGATACAAACGTGTAACGTACTGGAAGCGAATTGTCTCGTTTTCCTGGTATTTGGCGAACAGCTGTCTTGCTGCCTGGGTTAAAGAATCAAATGCACCAGTACCAACCTTGGGAACATAGGAGGAAGACCCCATTCGACCCAAGAACCCCTGTTCGTCAAACTCCTGGAAATGATCAAATGACAGTTCCTGGTAGCTGGTGGGATCAAATAATCCAGCAATTTCACTATCGTCCAGATTCATATGATTAACCTTGTCATAATCCGGGGCGTGGGATCGCAACATTTCATCATATTCACGTAGTAGCGGTTGACGCATATCTCGCCGATTCCATATTAGGCCGAACCACCCTCTTGGTTTGAGAATACGCGAGAACTCAACCATGGTTTGGGTATTATTGAACCAATGGAAGGCCTGGGCAACAATGATCAGATCAATGCTGTTATCCGGCAAAGTGGTCTCCTCTGCGCTGCCATCTACGCTGCGAAATCCATCATACTCATACAATAGTTGCTCACCGTATTGGCGCATGGCCTGGTTAGGCTCAACCGCGCTGACACGCAAATGGTTTTGCAACAAGTCAGCGGTTAGAATCCCAGTGCCAGAGCCAATATCAGCAATTTCCGAATCCGGACTCAACTCGCATATCCGTATAAGTGCAGCAATTGATTCACGAGGATAGTCTGGCCGATACTTGACGTAAGACTCGGCGTAATTAGTAAAGCGCTCAGTGGGAATTATCTTCATAATTAGGCTTTTAATTTTTCAGGGTATCTCGAAACTCAATCAGCCTATTCCAACTTTAGGTAGAACACCAGCCCTATGCCCGATACAAAATATAAATACCAGTACACTGAGAATTTTATTACGGCTCTTCAATGGATGTGGGGAGATGGTTATCTCGCACCTGGTGGACCTGAAGAGGTGGCCGAACTTTTATCTGACGTAAAAATAAAGGGAAGCAATGTTCTGGACATCGGATGTGGGCTCGGTGCTATTTCAATTCTATTGGCAGAAAACTATGGGGCTAAGAGCGTTCTCGGCATCGACGTTGAACCGCATTTGATCGAACACAGCAGGCGCCGCGCGGAAAAATCTGGATTGGCAGAAACGGTCCAGTTTGAACTGGTTGATCCGGGACCGCTTAAATTTGATAGTCGCAGTTTTAATATCGTATTTAGCAAAGACTCGATTGTTCATATTCCTGAAAAGCAAGCGTTCTATAAGGATGTTCTGCGCGTACTCAAACCGGGCGGTGTATTTGTCGGAAGCGATTGGCTACGGGGAGGCGAAAAGGAATATTCTCCAACCGCGGTGGAATGGCTGGGCTTTATCCATCTGGATTTTCAAATGCAAAACCTGGATCAAACCAAGTTCGCCATGGAGCAGGCCGGATTTAATCATGTCCGCCTGATCGACCGAAACGAATGGTATCGAATTGAAGTAAAAAAAGAACTGGCGGCATTGTCAGGCGACAGGCTAAAGCAGCTTATGAATAAAATCGGTTCTCACCAGGCTGGTTATCGATTGAAAAGCAGTCAACTTAAGCGCAAAGTTATTGAAGAGGGATTTCTGCGCCCAACCCATTTCGTCGGCTACAAACCACTATAGAATTTTCAACCGACAGATAAACCAAATTTGTCAGCTTAAGCGTCCACCAACAGGTGACCAAAATAGGCAAATATTCCAATTGCGATACCAGTTATCAGTTGGGAGTGGACGTAAAACGAGAATTTCTTAAGTTCCCGCGGAGATGCTTTTATTCGGATAAAAAATCCAAATAACGTCTGCCAGACCAGCAACGCGATTACCCCAGGAAAAAACAATATATCCAGCGGCAACCCAACCATCGCAACGTGGAGAAACAACACGGCAATTGTCGCCACCCCAACCTGGACATGGGTTCTATTGAGCCAAACCAGTATCTTTCGAATCAGGGATTCGGTGGATGCCACCGCGAATTCGGGCACCAGCCGCTGCATCGGCCCGCCACGCCCGACCAGCATCTTTAGCCCCGTTCTGGCGTAAATAATTCCCATGGTCCAGAGTGCGACTTCGCCAAAAAATTCACCTATTTCACTTAGCAGCGTCTCCCGCTCGGCCCCTGGCGGATGAACGTTTAACAGATAGAAATAGTAGATAACGGATCCAGATAAAATCAGTCCCGAAAAAACCAGCGTTGATCTTAAATTTTTCAAAAGTGTCTCGGTTCCAAATAAGGTAAGTTGTCAATCCGGCTTTTTTATCCAAGTACTCGTCTGGGCAACACTAAAATGATATTTACGTTGGTGTTCCCGAATCAAGAATGGTTGATCCTCAACATCGGATAATAGAAAATTTTCCAGCAATATATCCTTCATGGTATCCAGGGAAGTGACTTCGTTTTCACCCTGGATAAATCCACCGAGGCGTTCCCCAACTTCGGTGAATTCATCCCACCAGGTAAATGGAGAACATATAATCATCTGGCCGCCGGAATTCATAGTATCGGCAAGTGAACCCAAACAATTCTTCGGATGGGGCAACCGGTCCAATACATTCGCCAGCACCAGAACGTCAAGTTTCCCCAGGTTCTTCGGTAAATTTTCCGCATCCCCCTGGATGAATGTAATACGTGCGCGGTCAATATCCGAATCAATCCGTCGGGTTACCCGGTCACCTAATTTGCCTTCCCGGGTCAAGTTAAGCATAACCTCGCCGGTTTGCTGAATGTCCCTGGCGGTTTCGATAAATTGATGGGAAAAATCTATGCCCATAACATGTTTAATCACACGGGCAAGTTCAAAAGTAATCCTGCCCACGGAGCAGCCAAGGTCCAGCGCCCGGGCATCAGCTGACAACCGGCTGAAGTCTATACACTGAACCAGTCGACGATGAAAACCCAGCGCCAGTTGCGGGCCAAATTTCCAGGGCAAAATATCTGCGTCTGTTGCATAGTGAAACACCAGGTATTCGTTTAATTGTTCCGGTGTGTTGTAGTATCCAGGCATAAGAATTTTATTTTCTTGAAAAATATCCCCTGGCTAAGGCACATTGGCCTGGTGTTAGTGCAGTATTTGCCGGGTTGGTGTCAGCGGACATCAAATTTTTATTTCGCGGCACATGATCTCCGTTGTTCGCCAGCACGTGAAAAAGTTCGTGGGCCAGGGTTACCCCGAGATCTTTCGCGCCCTGCATTACCCATACCGAGTTTATCAGCCAGGGACGGGCCCGGGTATTTCCGACACCAAATGCCTCGGCATCGTATTTGATTTGCATCTGACTATCCCTGGCAAACAAGACTTTTATCAATTTGCCGGAATACCCGGGGTTGATCTCCAGATCAGTCAAACCCGCCATCAAGGTATGGGCGCTTCCGGTGGCGAGGTCCCGCAGATAATCTGGACCATTCAGCGAGACAAAACTAATTGAAGAAAAGCCAATATCGCATTGGGACAATATTGAGTTAACTTCGGTTAACGCTGACTGGATATCTTGTATCGACCACTCCTGATCAAGCATCACTCCAGAAAGACTGGTCGAGAATCGTGGTGGTGACGCTGGCTCGGCCAACATCATTTTACTGCCGGGGACCACAATCAGATCTTTGCTGTTTGCTACCGGATCAGGAATATAACCGATCTTCACATAAGACCCATTCGCTGGGGGTATTGCCAATTGGCGTAGTGACTTGATTAATCCTGGTGTATCCAGAGTTTTCCGGCGATTCAAAAAATCGGCGGCGAGCGCTACCATGCGAGATACTGCATAGCTCGACCCCGAAGCTTCAGCCTCATCACCGTTGAAATTCAATACCCGCTGCTGCTCCGCGGGTAGCATAAAGTCTACCGATTCCTTGCCCCAATTGGTTCGTTCTGCGGGTCTCAGATAATCGTTTGACGAGGTCACCGTTATCATATTATCAATTGTCAGGGATGCCGGGAAAACCGGCCGGGCGTCGATATCGCGCCCGTTATTTCCCGCCGATACAATGAATAAAATATCCGGATGCGCTTTAGCCGCCACCTCGAATGCCGCCCAACTCTTGGAATTATTACTGCCCAGGGGAAGCCCAACAATACGTATGCCAATACTACGAGCGTGTTCGATCAGCAACTTCATTCGACTCAAATCAGAGCGTGGATATCGGTAACTTACGAGCTGGATATCTGACACTTCCCGTAACATCAAAGACGCTGTCTGGGTCCCATGACGCTGGATAAAAAACGGCGAAGCAGCCGGGTGGGCATCGAAGGGCAGTGGATCCATGTCCCAAAAATCGTAGCCAAGCAATTGGCCTTTGCTATCTCTGGCAAGTCTTTGGTTTATTTCGGGCAATTGATAATTGACCCCGGAGTCAACCATCGCGACCAGCAATTGTGGCCGTTGAACGACGCTATCCCCGGGGTTAATTTCTGCTCCGGCAGGCTGGGGAACCGGTGGATTGAGTAATTCCGAGTTTATTGAATCCAGGAATTGATCCAGCGTATCGAGGGAATAAGCTTTGCCATCTCGATAATTTAATCTGCGAGCCTGGCGGACTTTGCAATTGGCATCCATGCCGATAAACAGTTCGGGCATTTTGTTCTGAATGCTAAATTCCAAAACATACCGAGCCGGTCTGTTGGGTGGTCTTAACAGGTCCATCCGCAGGCTGCTGCCATCACCCAGAAGATATATAAAGCGCTCACCTACCCGGGTTCCACGAATTTCAATTGACCCATGACTTGGACCAACCTGCGCCAGGTTCTCGGGCCAGTATTCAGCGGTTTCATTGGATCCGTGACAGGTGACCACGAGAAATTCCAGCAGCTGAGCATCCGTTATCTCCTGGGCATGGATGAATTGCCATGGGGACAATAACCATACCCACACCACCAGACACTTTCTCAGACTCACACTCAAAATTGTTTCCTCAAAATTATTCGGGCTATAGCTTAACCTTTTGCTTGGCCGACCAGGCAACATGTTTGGCAATAGCGCCGTCGCCCAGAATCGCGTCCAAATGATTAAACTCTCGAGCCAAAGTCAGTTCATCGTATAACCGATGCAGACCTCGATGACACAGGTTACAGACATGGATTCCCTGGTTCAGGGTTTCCGCGTCGAAGCGCCGCTTGAACCCGGTACGCCGATGCAGTTTGCGCGGAATCAGATGATGAAACGTCAGATCACGTTGTTGCTGACATAGTTCACAGTTTTGATTGGGGTGCTTCCGGGACAACGTTAGGTGGGGCGATTTGATTTAACCAATGGATATTATGCAATGAAGCGAATTTTGCCACCAGCAGACCCCCTGAATTTTCTGGGTATGTTCACCGTCAAGCGTGGATGATTCGTTGACCCCAGTGACGCTTTCATACAGAATTCTTTAACCACCAATTCAACCCCGCTTAAATTCAATGCAAACCTTTTCTGACCAGGAAATGCGGCGGCGTCAAGCCAGCCTTGCCGCGGTTATGGAAACCGCCGATGTAGAGGCAATTATCGCGACCTCATTTCACAATACACTTTATTACAGCAACTTCTGGATGACCCCGTTTGGTCGCGATCATTCTGCTGTCCTGCCGCGCCAGGGCGATGGTGCAGTGATCGCGCCAAGAATCGAATTTGATCGACCTCATAACTACAGCTGGCTGGACGACGTCCGAATTTACTGGGATACACGTAGCCCTCTGGACGGGTCTATCAAACTGATCAGGGAGGCCCTTGCAGACCGCGGAATCACTTCGGGAAGAATTGGTATCGAGCACGAATACATCACCCTGGGATATTTTCAGTCGCTGCAAAGTGCTTTACCCGACTGCGAATTTGTCGATGTAACCCTGCCGATTATGCAAGCTCAGATCATTAAGTCCGATGAGGAAATTAATCTGATACGCAATGGCGCCCAGGTCGCGGTGGTCGGTGCCCAGGCATTTATGGAGGCGATTGATGTTGGCATCACTGAAGTAGAAGTCGCGCGTAGCGCGGTTGTCGCCATGGAAAACGAGATGCGCCATCGCTTTCCGGAATATGAGGTACAGGAAGATACGTTTGCCTGGTGCCAGTCCGGAGTTGATCGAACCTATGTGGCCCATGCACCCAATACCTGGAGCCCGATTCAACGCAATCAGTTACTTAGCCTGAACGTGTTTCCCATGATCATCGGGTATTATCATTTGCTGGAACGGAGCGTTTATTTTGGTGAGATTCCCGATGAAGTTCGGACACCTATGGAGGCACAAATTGCGGCCCATCAGGCTGGCATAAGCGCCCTGAAACCCGGTGTCAGATTTAATCGGATTGATGATGTAGTCGATCCAATATTCAGGGACGCTGGATACCTGGATGATCGCACATTTGGCACTGGCCATTCTTTTGGCATTATGGGTCGGTGGTATGGACGGGATGAAATTGGTGAAATGCGTCCCTATAATGACCGCGAACTGGAAAAGAATATGATTGTTTCCATAGAGCCGATGATCGCAGTAGAAGACATAGGCGGATTTCGCCATGCCGATATGCTATTAATAACCGATACCGGTTCGGAATTGCTCACGACATTTAATAACGGTCTGATCGTCAAACCCTGATTTTTATTATCAGACTTTCAGATGACTACCAACCCTAACTAAATTGGTCCGATGTCACTTCACTTCAGCAAAGATGAATTCAACCAACGCCAGCAACGGGTATGCCGCAAACTTATCGAAGCCCGGATTGACGGTATATTGATTTTTCGACAGGAGAGTATGTACTACCTTACTGGATACGATACATCCGGTTACACCATGTTCCAGGGAATGTATCTCGGAGCTGACAGTAAGCTTTTTCTGATGACGCGCAGCGCCGATCGTATTCAATCCCGGCTGACCTCTGTGATCGAAGATATTCGTATTTGGGAAGATGGTGACGGGGTTAATCCTGCAATTGAGTTGCGTGACATCATGCAGCAATACGGTTGCAAAAATCAGCGCATAGCCATCGAGTATCACGCCTATGGGTTGACCGCCCAGCGCGGCCGTATGGTGGACCAGGCGCTGGACGGATTCTGCAAAACCCTTGATGGGTCGGACGTTGTCAGGGAAGCGCGTTTGGTCAAGAGCGATGCGGAATTGGTTTATGTTCGCAAGGCCGGCGAGATTTGCGATCAGGGCTGGAACATAGCGAATACCCGTAGCGTTCCCGGCGCATTTCTAGGGGATGTGTATGGCGAGATGATGCAGGTGATGATGTCGGCAGACGGTGACCCCAGCGCCAGTCGGTGGCCCATGGGGGCCGGCGAAGACGCCATGATGGTGCGATATCACACCGGTAAAAATCATGTTGGCGAAACCGATCAGGTGCAACATGAATTTGCCTCCGCCTATCGTCATTATCACGCTGCCGCCATGAGCGTGGTAATTACCGGCAAGCCTGACAGCGTTCAGCTCGGCATGTTTGATGCCTGCAAGGACGCCCTTGCCGCCTGCAAAGAAACCTTACGACCAGGTAATACTGTGGGCCAGATTTATCAGGCCCACGTGAATGGATTAACCAAAGCCGGATATGGTGATGCTGCGCTTAAAGCCTGTGGTTATTCATTAGGTATTTCGTATCCCCCCACCTGGATGGACTGGCCGATGATCTGGCGCGACCATCCTGATGTAATTGAAGCTGGCATGGTATTTTTCATGCATATGATTCTGCTGGATGATCGCAGTGGTTTGACCATGTCCCTTGGCGAAACCTGTATCGTGACAAGTGGTGCTTGCGAACAAGTTAATCACGCACCTACCGAATTGGTGGTTAATTAGAAAATTGTCTGCAAACAAAGATCATTCGAACCCGGCAGTTTCACTCTCATCTGGAACCATGGACGCCATCGTCGCCCCCACTATCGATATGGAATATTGGTTTCATGGAAACCCTGCCCAACGCCGAGACCTGATCGAACAGGTTCGGGAGGTTTGCCATCACGTGGGATTTTTTTATCTGGTCAATCACGGCATCTCATTAGACACCGCCGATCAATACCTGGCTGCAATCAAATCTTTTTTTGATTTATCAGTATCGGAAAAACAAAAAATTGATAAGCAGGATTCGCCCCACTTCAGGGGGTGGGAAAAACTGGGTTCGGAGCTGACCAATAACGTTGTCGACTACCGCGAACAGGTGGATATCGGTCCTGATCGCGAAGCCATGGTCCACCCCGTTCCTTACTACCATCGCCTGATCGGACCAAATCAGTGGCCTGACGAAAACGCACTCGCTGGATTTCAAACAACCATCAGTGGATTTTTACGAAAACTAGACGGGGTATCCCATTCGCTACTCGAAATAATGTCGATGTCACTTGGCATGCCCCCAAACCAGATTCGCCAAGCATTTGGTGAACCATCGCCCTATGCCAAATTGATTCGTTATCCCAAATCCAAAAATAATCAACAGGGAGTGGGTGTCCACAAGGATTCCGGTTTTTTAACTTTGTTATTACAAGACCGGCAAAGTGGGCTGGAAGCACGAACGCCAGAAGGACAATGGTTCAGCATCGAGCCAATGCGCGGTAGCTTGGTGGTTAATATCGGTGAATTACTCCAGATGATGACCCATAACTATTTCGTCGCCACTCCTCATCGAGTTCGCAATATCTCCGCAAGCCCTCGTTACTCATCAGCCTATTTTTATCATCCCGAACTCGATATGGTACTGGACCCGTTACCCGTTGATCCGGCACTAATAGCCAAAGCACGCAATAGTCCACAACACAAAAATGCCGGCATCATGCCAACACGCTCAGAAATGCTTGAGGGGGCGAGTTCCATGAGTAGCCAGCGCAGGCCAAACGTGTTTGGAGTGAAGTACTGGGAACGGTGGATTCGGAGTTACCCTGACATCGCAATGCGTTTTCACAGCGATATCGTTTCGGACTAATTACTTATCCGGTCACAGGGGTTTTTGGCAAAACTTCACCCTAACTTCTACTGCCTTAGTGCAGGTGCAAGCTGCAATATAGATGTTTAAAAGCGTGTTGCTGATTAAATTGGATTGCACCCTGTAAAGTTGGTTAGAATGGAGAAAAATTTTCCGGAGATGCTGGACCGATGCGCCGCGCCTATCTTTTATTGTTTCGTTTTATCATATTAAATATCGCCGCCCTTGCGATTGTTGTATACGTCTGGATGGAAGGTTGGGTCAGCGCCATGATCGAACAGGATGTCACCCATATCAGCCTGGTTATTGTCGGCGTATTTATTATTGGCTGGCTTATTTGTCTGGCGAAAATTATTCGCTGTTCACGGGAACTCAACGCGGTAATCGAACCGGAACAGTTTGGGCCATCCCGGGCGCAATGGTATATAGACCTGGTTCGTCAAACTGAGGGAGACTCCCGCACCGCTATTGCCGAGTGTTTACGTTCTCGTTTGTATTCACGCATTAGCGTCATTCGCGCGATTTCAAATAATCTGATTTTGTTGGGACTGATCGGGACTGTGATCGGTTTTATAATTTCTCTGAGCGGCGTTGATGCTGAACGGGTCGCCGATGTAGCGTCCGTTGCGCCAATGGTTTCTACGCTAATTCAGGGCATGTCGGTAGCGCTCTACACCACATTGGTCGGCGCAGTGCTGCATGTCTGGCTGACCATGTGCTATCAGGTTCTTGCTACTGGCACGGTCAACCTGGTGAACGCCATTATCGAGAATTCCGAAGGTCCTCGATTAAATAATTATCAGGAAGTTATTTAGTGCCCGCACACGAAAATGCTTGATCCTTTTCAGGACCAGGGCGAACCTGGCGATACTCTTTTTCGCGATGTTCTGAGTCTTGCCCTGCTGGGGTTTCTGGCGGTTATTGTATTGCTGTTACCCCATATTTCTCCAGACGGCATAAAAAACGTTTCGGATGCGCCAGTTCCGGGAAACGTAATGGTCGAAATAACCTGGCCGGAAGATATGGACGCCGATGTTGATCTATGGGTTCAGGCTCCTGGCGACATTCCGGTAGGCTATTCCAATAAGGGTGGCGCTGTATTCAATTTATTGCGGGACGATTTGGGCAAAACCATGGACCTGTCCAGCATCAATCACGAGAGTGCATATACCCGGGGCATGCAATCTGGTGAATACGTGGTCAATGCCCATGCTTACAGAATCGATCCCAAGAATCCGCCGCCGATTGATGTCGAAGCGGTAATCAGCACAAAGGTGATAAAAGAGGGCGTCACTCAGATAGTTCCAATATTATTTACCAGGGCCCAAATTAGATATCAGGGCCAGGAATTAACCCTGGCTCGATTTAAATTGAATGATACCGGCTCTCTGGTACGGGGAAGTGTGCATAGCCTGTTCAAACCATTGCGTGAGGCCGGACGAAAATAGTGGAGAATATTCCACCACTTTACCTGTTGTTCGTATTAGTCGGATGCGCCCTCGCAATCATTGCGGTGTGGTCGCGGCGGCGACTGTTGGTGCGGGTGTTAGCAGTCCTGGCATTAATTGCGCTGGTGGTTCTAAATTATTCAGCACTGGTTAACTTACTTGGCCGCCCCCAGCCCATCGACTCAATCGTAGCAATATCAGCTGAAGAGGACTCCGTAGTACTTGCCGCCAGTATTGAAGAAGGTTCGGCAATCTATCTCTGGCTCCGCCACAGCGATCAACACCAACCCAGATACTACACAATGGCATGGGATCAACAAACTGCTATCGATCTTAAAAAGGCCATGGATCAATCAATTCGCGAAAACTCTTCGGTCATGATGAGACCAGACTATGAGTCCTCCCTAGAACTCAGCGAAGAGCCATTGTTTTATGCCCTGCCCCACGACCGTCTGCCCCTAAAGCCTCCGGCAGACATCTACGAATACCGAAACCCCAAAAGCCCTATCTAACCAGAATTAGCGGGACAATATACATATCTCCCGAATTGGAAGAGATAGGTATACTGCCCCTATGTTTTAGTTGTAAGCACTTGACTTAAAGTTAACTTTAACTTGTATAGTAATACTACTGATTCTGACAACCCAGAGGAAGCCAAATAAATACTCTACAAGAATTGCTAATCGATGGAGTCCGTTTTGATCCACGCTACCAACCATCCAATAATGCCGATCATATGCCGATGACACTATGTGCTATCGCCGGCTTGGGTGGGGAATTTGATACCCTTGTTGCCTATCGGAAACAATACCAAGAGAAGTTGCATGAAATTCCGTTACAGAAACCCAGTCCGAACTGGCGAGACGATATAGGGAGTAATGAATCTTATCCCGCACTGTTCGGGTGGTTTAGTCAGGAGGTTGCAAAAAAGGGAATCGATTCTACGGTAAGAGAATATCTGCCGGAGTTCATTAGCAGCCTGGCCATGGAAGCCTTCCACCCAATAATTCGACTGGGATATGCCTTAGATTTTAATTCGGAGGTCGATACTGCTGCAGCCCTTGCTTACATTGCCAGTAGTCATCAGCATGTCCCGGTTAGCGTCGACCAGAGAATTGAATTACAAAACGAAATGCAAAAACAGGTATCTGCCGGCCCAAGAGTTTTTAGTCGCCCAAGGTTCACTGAAAATATTCGGGCATTGATTGAGGCGGATGACTATCCCAATGGTCGCACCACTGATATCTCAGATTGTGCAAAAACTGCACTTGATATCTATCGTAGTACCAGAAATTTCTTTGCATTGCATATGGTAACCGCTACACAGGCCGTCAGAATTTGCTCTACATATGTTGATACCAATCTCGCCCTCGCTGCATTAACTGGCGGTCTGCTGGCGGCACACAAAGTAGTGGGTAGTCCCAACTTTGACCGGAACGATCCAAAAACCTTTGCTGTATCTCCCGATCAGGAGCATGCCTACAAGTACGCATGGACTTGTCTGTCGGAGTATCGAAATTATGAGGACAAACGATACCTGGAGGAAATCTTAGAACTCCGGAACCGTGGCTATATTCCTAATTGGTGTGCTGCCGAACAAGTGTAGTGGTAAATTCTTTGTAAACACACTCAGAGGCGAAACAGTTTAGACAGTAATGCAATAGCGGTGTCGCTGCTTCATAGTGACGATCAATAAGTAGAACTCCGACAATTATTGTCTCTCTTTGTTTTCATCAGTTCCCGTCTCCGGAACGATCAAAAATAGCTTCTAATTCTGAAAAGCCAATTATGTCCGATGAAAACTCGAAGGTGCCCAGCTGCTGAATCTCGTTTGCCGCGCGGATAAACGCACCATACGCCTGTAAGAACAGAACGGATCCAATGCTAATCCGTTTTACCCCAGTGTCTTCCAGGTCTTTGAGTTTCAATTTAGGGTTAGAAATTTCTATGACCACGTTAACCGGCTTGGTTAAAGCATCGCAAACAGAGCCAATAGTATGGAGATCCTGAAGCCCTGGAGCATAGAGTACGTCGGCACCGGCATCCTCAAAAGCCTGTAGACGCCTGATGGTATCGTCTAGATCATTACGTCCCCAAACATAGTTTTCACAACGCGCAGTCAAAACGAAATCATAGGGTAACCTCCCCTTCGCCTCTACCGCCGCCTGAACTCTCTCTACCGCCAGATTAAAATCAATGATCGGATTTTCAGGTTGGTTGGTATAATCTTCTATGGAACCACCGACCAAACCGGCATTTGCCGCGAGTTCAATTGTTTCAGCAACTTTATCCGGACTGTCTCCATATCCATTTTCAAGATCCGCAGATACTGGCAGGTCGGTAGCCTCAACAATTGTTCTGCAATGGCCTAAGACCTGATCACGACTGACCGAACCATCTGTTACTCCCTGGGAATGAGCGAACCCCGCACTGGTAGTCGCCAACGCTTCAAAATTCATCGACGCTAAAATTCGGGCAGACCCTGGATCCCACGGATTTGGCATAACAAAGGCGCCTGTCCGATTGTGCAGCGCACGAAAATTTGCGACTTTCTCTCGCTGATTCATGGATTCCACCAATCTACCATCAATTTTCTGTGGGAGTATTCTGGAGAAAAGTGTCTTTTTCTATAATACTCATGAGGTCTTAGTATACTACCCGGTAATTCGAAAGATCTTACGTAATAATAATGATATCCAGGTGACCCCATGTCAGCAAGAGTAATGCGCCTTAATGGGCCAGAGATGGATCATCCCAAAATGTCTCTCTGGGCAGCAATGCCTTTGGTTGGAAATATTCTGGAGGGTAACCCAAAAGAGCGGTTCCACCGCGTTTTTGATAATCTGATAGCTTCACCCACCCAGGTAAGGGCAGGAGTTTGGGAAGCAACCCAATATACAGAAACATTAACCGACTACCCCTATCACGAATTAGTAATATTGGTGGAAGGTTCGATGTCGATTATTGACGCCACTGGTCACGAAGAGAGATTTGTATCTGGCGATTGCTTCTTCCTGGAAAAAGGATTCAACGGCACCTGGAAACAACATGACGCTATCAAAATAGTTCACATGACGGTGGACCCAAAATGATGCCCATTGGTAATTAAGATTGTAAAACACACGGAGGGACTATTATGAGATTCAACGGTAAAACTGTGCTGGTCACAGGCGGCAATTTTGGAATCGGGCGTAGTATCGTCCATCGATTTGCCAGTGAGGGTGCTAATGTAGCGATCATCGCTCGAAACGAGAAGCGCGCCAGTAATGTTTTAGCGGAACTTGCCGACAAAAATTTCAGCGGAGCATTTTTTAAAACTGATGTTTCAGATGAACAGGCGGTAAAGTCTATGATAGACGCTGTTGTCGGACGATTTGGTCGACTGGATATAATCGTGAATAATGCAGGTTGTGGAAGTCAGCACTGCGGCGTCGAGGCCGATACATCTCCAGGCGAACGATGGGAATTCTTTAGACGCGCCAACCTTGATTCTAACTACTTCGTAACCGCTCTTGGATCCCCCCATTTAATTAAAAATAAGGGCAACTCAATCGTGAATATTTCCTCAACCGGGACATTTCATGGAAATTGGGGACTGTATGGCGTAGCGAAAACCGGGGTTGATGCGATGACCCGCTCATTTGCCGCGGAACTGGCACCCTATGGCATACGAGTCAACGCAATCAGCCCCGGATGGATTGAAACCAGCCCTGAGGAAACCGCCGCGGCCCAAGGGAACACCGAGGGAGGGTGGGAGCTGCCGCCGTCATTATTCAATCGTATGGGAACTCCTGAAGAAATCGCCAATACCGCCGCCTTTTTAGCATCTGACGAAGCATCATTTATTACCGGCCAGACCCTGGTAGTGGACGGTGGTCTGATGATCACTGATTATCCATCCCTCAAGTCTCTGCAAAGCGTCGGACACCGGGTATATTCTCACAGTGGACAGGGAACAACATGAAAAATGGCTGGAGAACCTCGGCAATCTGAATAATATGCTCGAACTTAGCCTCATCAATTAGGAAAGATGTTACCGCGGAAATATCTGGAGGACGGGCTCTATTCAGAAATCAAGAATTGCGCTACTGTATGACTGAACCCCAGGGGTAAATTGATAAAGAAAGCGTGGTCTGTCCCGAATTGCACCCCGAATGGCACTAAGTTAACCCAGTTAAGGTCAAGTGCGGTATTTACATTTACAGATCAGCCACTAGTGAAGCACTCACCTCAAACTTTTTTGAAATACGATTGACCGGAGTTCCATCTTGTAGCGGTACTTTCTCCTCAACTGAATAGGTTTCAAACCCCATCTTAGAGTAATAACCAAGCCCCGACTTGTTATCTTCTCTGATCTTCGCATTTATATATTCGATTTTGCTGCAACGGGCAAATTCAAGGGTCTCTTGGAAGAGTTTCGTTCCAACCCCCGGGGACTTTGGATTTACCCGGGCAAATGTAGCGATATCCGCCCAGGAATCCGGCAGCTCTGGATGACTGGACAGGCTTTGGAACCCCACCACCAGTCCATGATTATCTTCTGCCAGCAAGCAGCTAATACAGTTTTGGCCGGTTATATAGTAAGTCCTAAACTGATCTTCACTCAGCGTTTTCTCGAATGCCGTAGTCCCACCAATCTCAATAATCTCGTTTATGATTGAAGTTAATTGGACAAGATCATTTTCATCTGCTGTTCTAATAGTGATTGACATATTTCCATCCAAATCTTTGAAGTGTTGAACCCTGATAATTAACCACTCCTGATATTTCTCTGGGTGGAACAAATTTCAGCAACTATTAACATCAACCAATGGGCCTGTGAATACCCCTGGTTTCGACCTCGGGTTAATTCCAGAGCTTTTTTGCTTATCTAAGCTATACCAACTATCACATTGGTTTCCAGCTTGGAAGAGTCCTCTGTCCAGTGACCGTAAATCTCCAAATAAGGATAACAAGATCTAATTTTATTCTTCTTCAGAAAATTGTGTATGGCTGAATGTACAGATCCAAGCTCACGGTATTCTCCAATATGTTTGTACGCTGCATACCTTGGAATACTAATTTCGTTTTCTACGAGACCGGTTTCCTTGTTCAATTCTCCAATTAATTCAACCCCAACAAATAAACTGTTGGCGTCTTGATACACCCAATGATTAATTCCCTTGTTTTTCTGTTCATTGGATCCGATTACATTCCACATAGTGTTCATCAGGTTAAACCCCAAACTAGAAATATCCAGATTTTCACCTCCAACTTTTCCAGACACCCCGTAAAGATTCAAACACAATGGGATTTCTACTATTTCAATATCCATATTTGATTTCCTCAAAGTACAAACAAGCCATCGGCTTGAATGCTACCCTTGGCACATAGGAGGCTATGATAGCACTTGATAAGGTACCAATCAGGCCGTTGACGAATGTCAATGATACTACTTTATATTTTAACTGTCAGCGATTCAACTAAACGGATTATCTATGTTGGCAGTTTGTCAATAGATTTCTCCATTTGGAGACGAGCTACCCATCTCCGATTCTCGCTGTTCGCCATCCTTGTCGTTCTGGGTTGAACCGTTTTTGCGATAGCAGGATTTACACCCAGGGCTGATAACACCGTCGCCAGTGTGGTTTGGGGATTCCTGGAAAGCGCCTCGTAGGTAATGTTTACAGGCTGGATTTTTTGCTGGGCAAACCAATTCACCCATGCCGCGTCATGTCTCACATACTCTGCCATTTGTGCCGAAAGAACCTCCGCGTTATAGAACGGAGATTCTTCCGGTTTAAGTCGCTCGCGCTCAGCTCCATCGGCGTCAACGTGCCACAAGCCTGTCTGCTCAGCCTTAATACGCGAAACAGCCTGTGCTGCCTTGTCTTCGCGTGAAAGATGGACAAAGCAAATTGATCCAAATGCTGCTTGAAAACGCGCACAATCACTACTTAGTCCAGGGAAATAAACATCTAGCCTTTTCGACAGATAATTAACGTGTTCCCACATCAAACGCATCCCAAAAATTGAAGTTCCTCCCGCCCCCTCTTGATAGGTAGTTGCCAAATATTCTTGGTCAAATTCATATTCGTCGCGCCAGTTTGTGGTCGACACCCCCAAATAATTGGTCCACCAACTAATTGATTGGCGCCGGAAAAACGAATCAGGACGCCCGGCTACCCCTGTATCGGCAAGCAAATCGCACAGTAATGTAGTACCACTTCGGGGCGTTGCACAGATAATATACGATTGTTTCTTCACCACACCATAGTATTCTTACTATCCAAAGAAACACCCATGCGCATCTTTCTCAACCACACCCAAAAATTCCTCCAAATTATTTGCGGTGGGATAAGGTTCGTAACGATGCCATTTCAGATCAGCCCGCATCCAGTATATTTTCCAAACTTTGTCTTTCTTAACATACGTCGTTCTGGCAACTTTTTCTTCGATTTGTTTCGAGGAGTTATTCCATACAGGGCGAACACCAAAAATTTCCACACTCTGGTTTTCTATACGATAACCATAGTCTAACTGCTCTCTAATACGTTGGGGCGGCCGAATTCGCTCAATGAAAGTTGAAACGATTTTCTCGGCTCGTTTTATCTCAAATTTACTCAGGGACATTTTAATTAAACTCTGGGGAGCCTCTGATTAAAACTGGGCGAACCAGATTGAGATTCAAAATGATCAAGATCAAGGCGGGAAGCGCGGGCAATAGCAGCGGTCGGTCGCCGCGCGATATTGCCAAGTTTTCCAACGTAGAGGTTGATTATTTTGGACTCAAGATGTTCGTTCATGTTTTGATCAGAAGCTCTCTAGTATTTTCACCGTACAAACTCGGACTGCAGCTTTAGGCTGAAGGACAGCGCTGCTTTCGCTTCTTCGCCTGGATTTGTTGGGGGCAATATTGACGTATTTGCTGGCTATGATGATGGTCGTTGATGAAACTCGATCACGTTTCTATCTTGGTCACGGATAAACAACATTACTCCACCATCAGGCAAGGTCATTGGTCCCTCTGTGATCTCGATGCCCAACTTTCGAATTCCCGCTTCGACGTCTTCCATAGCCGTTACGTCCAAGGCCATATGAGTGTAACCTGGATATTTATCGGGAACGTCCATTAGGATGTTTTCAGAATGGCCTGAGTCCGCATTAAGTATGAGGTTTATATTTACACCCGAAGCGTGTTCCATAATAGCGACAGGTTCCGGACCAATTGGCCCAACAAGAAATTTGAAGCCAAGCTGTTCGTAAAATTTTCTTGCTTTGGCTAAATCAGACACTCGAATACCTATATGATTAATTCCAAATATCTCTTTCATAACAATTGCTCTCGTGGTTTAGTATTTTATGACTTATATAAAAGGCTAAGGTACAACCTAGCGTATCACTTTCACTCTCCAACTCTTCACAATATTTTGCTTTTATAGACTAACTACCAATATAGGGAAAAGGTGCCTGACACGGCGCTACGTGCCCTGGTCTGGTTGGTCTGTAGACTAGTGTCACTGGTGATCTTTGTTGAAACTCCGCCTCGCTCTTTCGCATGACCGCCATGGACGGCGGAAATGCCGGCAGTGAAGGATCGATTGTCGGTCCATGCGACCGCGAGATACAGACTCTGGTCTGGCAGGTTATTGGACTAGTGTTGCTGGTGAACTTTGCGGGTACTCCGCCCCGCTCTTTCGAATGACCGCCATGGACGGCGGAAATGCCGACAGTGAAGGATCGATTGTCGGTCCATGCGACCGCGGGATACAGACTCTGGTCTGGTAGGTTATTGGACTAGTGTTTCTGGTGAACTTTGTTGAAACTCCGCCTCGCTCTTTCGCATGACCGCCATGGACGGCGGAAATGCCGACAGTGAAGGATCGATTGTCGGTCCATGCGGCCGCGAGATACAGGCCGTCCTGGCCATAAAAAAGGCGGGCAATGCCCGCCTTTTAAACATCTCAGATGTTTAGACTTACTGGGCCAACCAGGCGTTGAAACGGTCGGTCAATGAGTCAGCATTGTCTGCCCAGAAATCGATGTCATAGGTCAACGCGGTCTTGAAGTTATCAGGAGCGGTTGGCAGATGAGGCAGGATATCGGGGTTTACGAAAGGGGTTGAAGACTTTCGCAGTGGGCCGTAAGAGATGTAGTTGGTTGTGTCAGCCAAAGCTTCTGCGCTAGTGCAGAACTTCAGGAAGTCCATTGCAGCTTGCTTGTTTGGTGAGTTCTTAACCACAACATAGGTATCGATATCGAATACCTGAGGACCCCACATAATTTCAAAAGGCTTCTTCTCTTTGTACATGGCATTGAACAGTCGACCATTGTAGGCAGTGGTCATAACAACCTCACCGTCCGCCAACATTTGTGGAGGCTGTGCACCAGCTTCCCACCAAACAACCTGGTCTTTGATCTCGTCTAACTTGGCGAAAGCCCGATCAACACCTTCAGGAGTAGAAAGAGTTGAGTAGATTTCTTCGTTGGCAACGCCATCGGCCATCAGTGCCCACTCAAGGTTAACCCGAGGTACTTTACGCAGGCCACGACGACCCGGAAATTTAGTGGTATCCCAGAAATCGGCCATAGTCTCAGGACCGGCACCATCAAATTTAGTAGTATCGTATGCAGGAACGGTTGCCCATGAGATATTTCCCACATAGCATTCGCTCAACGCACCGTCTACGAAATCGTCAACAGCAGGGGTACCATCAGCGGCAGGTTCCCACTGCGAGTGATCAAGTACTTCGTACAGTCCTTCATCACAACCACGAATGGCGTCTTGAGGAGTCTGATCGACGATGTCCCATTGAACGTTGTTTGCTTCAACCTGGGTACGAACTTCTGCAAGTCCACCGTTGTAGTCAACGATGTTGAATTCCTGACCAGTCTTAGCCTGGTAAGGTTCGATACAGGCCTTCACCTGGCTGGCGGTATAAGCGCCGCCCCATGAAACGAAAGTGATCTTGTCAGCAGCGAATGCACCGGAACCCATCAAACCGAGTCCCAGAACCGCTGTTGAAAGAGCGATAGTTGGTTTTGTATAACGCATAAAAATCTCCAGAGAGTGTTTAATTGTAGGAATAAATAAAAAGAAAATACCGATTAATATCGGACGCGAAAGATTCAATCAGATACTAACTAGCAGGAAATTTACCTAAATTTCAGGAATATATCCAGCCGAAACGCGACCTACCTGCTAATTATTACATCAAATTAAGTTATTGGTTCTAAATTGGTTTGGTTCACCTGTATATTTGCTGCAAAAGCATGCAACCACGCTACTCGATGCTGCGTCAGCGCTACCTGCTGTTTCAGATTTTTGTGGTAAATTCTCCGCCTTAATCGAGTTTTCTAGACCGGTGACATGCCGCGCATGCGCTCACTGCGCCGGCGCAACATTTCCACCGCGATTAACAGAATCACCGAAAATGTAATCAACAAGGTTGCTACCGCGAGAATACTCGGGCTGATTTGTTGACGTAATCCAGACCACATTTGAATAGGAATAGTCTTTTGATCGGCGTCCGCGAGAAAATATATCAGCACAACTTCATCAAACGAAGTGATAAAGGCAAACAACGCACCGGAAACAATTCCAGGTGTTATCAAAGGCAAGATAACCTTGAAAAAAGTTCTTAGAGGTTGCGCACCCAGACTGGCTGACGCCCGAATCAGTGTTTCATCAAAACCAACCAGGGTTGCGGTAACCGTAATTACCACGAAGGGTGTTCCGATAGTCGCGTGAGCCAACACTACACCGAGGTGCGAATAGGCTAATCCTACTTTGGAGTAAAAGAAAAACATTCCCGCCGCGGTAATAATGATCGGTACGATTAACGGCGAAATTAATAGCGCCATAATCTGGCGCCGATAAGGCATATGGGGACGACTTAATCCCACCGCAGCCATGGTCCCGATAGTGGTCGCCAGCAACGTCGCAAAAATCGCGATCACAATACTATTACGAGCCGCGAACGCCCATTCGTGTCCGCGGTTTGAACCAGTGCCTTCACCAATGCCGAGCACGTCTTGATACCAACGTGTCGAATACGCCGCGGGGTCGAGCCTAACCATAGCCTCGGAAAACGTGAAATAGGGCTCAGCGTTAAACGACAGTGGCACAATCACCATAATGGGTGCCATCAATACGAAAAATACCAATCCGCAGATAACCAAAAAGGTGTAATGCCAGATTCGCCCAAGCGGTCCGGTATAAGCAGGTAATGCAGCCATAATTAATTCTCCTGTTATTAACCGAGTTTCATATTATCTATGCCGACTACCCGGTCATAAATCCAGTAAAGTACCATAACGCCTGCGAGCAATATTGTCCCCATGGCCGCTGCCAACCCCCAGTTAAGCGAGCTACGCATATGAAATGCGATCTGGTTACTGATCATCTGACCGGAAGCACCGCCAACCAATGCCGGAGTTATGTAATAACCCACGGACAACACAAACACCAACAGCCCCCCTGCACCGATACCGGGTATGGATTGTGGCCAGAAAATTTTGAAGAATGTCCTGAACGGCGTAGCGCCCAAAGACTGGGAAGCTCGCAACTGGGATAATGGAATGGTTTTCATTACGCTGTACATTGGCAAAACCATAAATGGCAACAGTATCTGGGTCATGGCCACCAGGGTGCCATTTAAATTGTAGATCATCTGAATTCGGCCGTCCTCGCTGACTATTCCGGCCCAGACCATAATATCGTTCAGAACCCCCTGAGTCTGGAGAAGCACAATCCACGAAGTTGTTCTAACCAGTAAAGAAGTCCAGAACGGCAACAACACCATAATGATTAGCAGATTACTAATTCTCGGCGGCGTAGTGGAAATCAAATAGGCAATAGGATAGCCAAGCAATAGCGTTAAAAATGTTACCAGGGTACTAATCCAAAGGGTACGGACAAATAATGTCACGTATATTCGCTTTTCTTTGGGTTGTTGAATAATATTGTTGTCGGCGTCGTAGGACCGATCCAGCGCATTCAGGAAGTATTGCGAAGTAATCGGATCACTAACCGATTTGATAACCTGCCAGGTTTCCAGATTTCCCCAGCGCTTATCCGCTTCGATCATCTGCTCCTTAAAGGGAGGTGCAGTAATTTTCTTGAACTTTCTTTTGGACTTGAGAAACAGACTCCTGGCGCCCGACATTCCGTAGTTCACATGATTGGCGACCTTGCCAATATCCCCCGTTTCGATATTTTTCTTGATCTCTTCAAAAGCAATCTGGAAGGTCTCCTCGGTGGGTACTTCTTTACCATCCCAGTCCGCCATATTCTCAACCAGCACCGGCATCAACGAAACCATCCGTGGATTATCAACGCTGCGGAATAGCATATTGCCAATCGGCAGGACAAATGAAAAGATGATGAATGCGAGCAATGGCACCACCATTAAAAACGCGGTGGTTTTCTTTTTACGTTCCGCATAGGCTAACTGATCTCTTAGCGGAACGCCGTTAATCATGATGGACTCCGGTTGTGTCCCTGTTGCTGTATTCATAGTGACCTCGGAATTTCGTTGGTTACATTATTACCGTATGGGCAGTGAAAAATCATGCCGGGGCATCCAGTGCACGACAATCATCGGCTTGCCAGCCGACATTAACCGTATGCCCTTCGACCAGCTGGCTATGGGTTGCCGAGTTTGGTACTTTTACAATAAATTCATCCTGACCGCATAAAGCCAGCCGCGCCCGGATATGGTCTCCCAGATAAATGAGTTCTCTTACTTCCCCCTGAATATTATTTGGACATTGTCCGGCATCCGGCTCAATAGTTACCCGCTCAGGACGCAGCGACAATGTGGTTCTGCTGTCTACACCAGCAATCTTAATTGCTTTCGACTTGATAACCTCTCCGGTATCAACCTGTACATCACAGGTTTCGCCGTCAAGGGCAACAACCTTACCGAGTAAAGTATTATTTTCGCCGATAAACTGGGCGACAAATGCATTTTCTGGCTGCTCATACAATACGTCTGGCGGCGCCAGCTGCTGTACTACGCCATCATCGAATACGCAGACCCGATTGGACATGGTTAACGCTTCAGATTGGTCATGGGTTACATAAACAACTGTAACCCCAAGATTTTCGTGAATATGTTTGATTTCATACTGCATTTGTTCCCGCAGCTGTTTATCTAGTGCCCCCAGGGGTTCGTCCATTAAAACCAGCTTGGGTTCAAACACCAGAGCCCGGGCTACCGCGACCCGCTGCTGCTGTCCACCAGAAAGCTGCCCTGGCCGGCGTCCACCAAATTCACCAAGCTGAACCATATCTAGAGCTTTGTTCACTCGCTGATCAATTTCCGACTTGCTCATTTTTCGCACTATCAGCGGATAGGCGAGATTTTCAAACACAGAGAGGTGGGGAAATAACGCATAGTTCTGGAAAACCATGCCAATCTCCCGTTTCCAGGGCGGCACATTATTAATTGAAGTGCCGTCTAGAATGATCTCACCACTGGTTGCTGTTTCAAAACCTGCCAGCATCATCAGGCAGGTTGTTTTACCCGACCCAGAGGGGCCTAGCATGGTGAGGAATTCACCGCTTTGAACGGCTAGATTGAAGTCTTTAACGACGAGATTGACGCCATCATAACTTTTTTGTACGTTTTCGAAACGCACGTATGCGTCTTGGTCATTCGCTGCCATTGTGTACCATCGTATAAGTATTATTAATAATTTGGGCTGTTATCAAGAGTGCCGTATTCGGCCGGCCACCGGACTCAACAATTGAATAAACTGGAAGTCATTCACCCAAACCGACCGAAAAGCGAGTTGTTGAGCCAAATCGATAGTTTGGTCCGGATCGTTGAATCGACCACAATACAACCATTCTCCACCCTGCAACCCCTGATTTTTGCGTAAAACTCGGCATTGAGCAATAGCAATCTTGCTATTAAGTCTTTTCTTAAGGCGTTTGTCAGGTTGAAAGGTCCTTGTAATCCGACAGCCGGTCTTGCAAAAATGTATATTCTTTGCGGACCTGCTCGATGGTCGCGCGCTCAACAGTGAGATATCGAAAATCCTCAGCATGGGCGGAAAACCGTTGCAGAGGCAGGGACTCATCGATCCAGGGTGGGCAAAAAACCGAATGGCCGTAGTCGAGTCCGGCGCGATTGAGACTAAGTAGATAGAGTTGATTTTCCATTGCGCGGGTGGTGGCAAACGCATGCCAACTGGCAAATGACTCATCCCGGAAATAGGCGCCGCAATGCAAGATACAGTCGCAATCATGCTCCAGAGTCAGCACCCTTGAGAGTTCAGGAATGCGGATGTCATAGCAAATGATTGGAGCAAAACGAATCCCTGCTACAGTAAATACTAGGAGATTACGGCCCCGGGCAAAATACTCTTTCTCCATGGACGCGCCATATTGGCAGATATGTATTTTGTCGTAGCAACCCAGAATCACGCCATCGGCATCGATTGCAATCTGGGAGATAACGTGTTCTGCATCGCGCCGTCGCGGCATTCCGAAAACGATCGCGGATTGATATTTCACTGCGAGCTCGCGCATTTTGTCGACGCTCGGCCCGGCTAAATCTTCACTCAGAAACTTCAGCTGATCAAATGTCTCCCGGGAATACTCGATGGTACTCAGTTCGGGCAACAGCACCAGGTCAGCTGGTTGTTTATCGAGTCGTTGTGAAACCTTGTGAACCATAGTCGCGACATGATCCTGCTTTTCTTCAACAGTTCGAACTAAAGGAACCTCAACCTGGCAGGCCAAAATAGTACAACTTTGACTAGAGGAAGAGCCCATTTATTGTTGCCGGTGCAGGGATTTCCCCAGGGCGACGCTTATTCCAAGAAAGATCAATATACCGCCTGGCACCCAGCGTCTGATCGAGCTAAAACCTTTTCCTTTCATTCTTTTAAATAATGAGCCGCTTAACAATGCCAGACTCGTGTTTATGATAAATCCATACATAATAAAAATAACTCCCAGGGGAAAAATTTGGGACATGGAGCTGGATCCGAGAGGGTGAATAAACTGGGGCAGAAAAGCCACGAAAAATACCCCTATCTTAGGATTTAGCAAATCCACCATCACGCCGCGCCAGAATACTTTTTTAAGGTCAACAGATTGGATAGGCGCCCGGGCTGGGATTTTCCCCCCAGCATTACCACGCAGCATCCCGATTCCAAGATAAACCAAATATCCCGCACCGGCCAACTTTAGAACAAGAAAAAGACTGGGTGATGCAGCAATCAGGGTGGCAACTCCCAGTGCTGCTGCAATCACATGACAAACGATACCACCGGATAGTCCCAGGGCAGAAATCACCCCAGCCCTGGACCCTTGAGCCGCGGTAACACTGGTGACATAAATCATCGATGGTCCGGGCGACAAATTAATCGCCAGCGTAGCCAGGGTAAACAGGATGAATGTTTGCAGATCAATCAATATTTCAATTTGGAAAAGCCGAAGACCGCGCTGAGGCGCCTCGCAGTCGCGACCAGGTTATAAAAATTCTACAAGCTTTTGCCCGATTAGCTCCGGCGCCTCAACCAAAACGCTGTGACGAAGATTGGGCAGGATCTCAATTTTCGATCCGGAAATTCTCTCATGCATCAACTGTGCCATTCGGACATTCGATCCAGGATCAAATTCCCCGGTCATTATCAGCGTGGGATTTTTGATCTTAGGCAATTCGCTTGCGAGATCTCCCAGGGAGAAAACCCGATGGGCGTTGAGATAACCTTTCGGGTCCGTGGATCTTAATCCATCGACTCTCTGTTGAACCAGCTCAGGGTGGTTCTGCCGAAATCCTGGCGAGAACCAGCGCTCCATCGCAAGTTCGATATTGGCGTCCAGGTCATTATTTTCGAGATTACGCAATCGCTGAACCACCTTTTCGCGCTCCGCCTCGGTACGACCGGCAACCGCGCTTAATATAACGAGTTTGTTCACCTGCATGGGATTTTTCAGGGTGAATTTTTGTGCAATTAGTCCGCCCAGTGAAAAACCAACCAGGTGAGTTTGGGTTATTTTAACCTCCCCAAGAACGCCTTCAAGATCTTGCACAAAATCATCCAGCGACCATGGGCCCGGAGGAATCTCACTCTGACCATGTCCCCGCAGGTCATAACGCAGGATATTAAACCGGGAAGTAAGTTGGGGAATGACACGGTCCCAACTGGCAGCCCGCCCTCCCAGCCCGTGGATAAGGACGAGAAACTCTTTTCGCTTATCTACCGGAGAAGTTTGGATGACATGGGAGTACATTTAATCTATTGAAAATGCGGCATCACCCGGGTAATAAATAACTCCAGAGACCGCAACGAATCACTTTCGCCCAAACCGAAATCAGCGCCATAACAGAAATTATCCACTCCGACATCCCGGTACATCTCAAGTTTTTCGATGATTTCCTCTGGAGTACCAAACATCATGTTTTGCCACAGGTTTTCATCGGTATAATCCGATGGACTGGTTGTCTTATCCAGCTCCAGCGCTTTAGGAAACCCGTTTTTGACTTCGCCCCCGGTAGTAAACAATCCCTGAAACTGGGCCGAATATCGCATTGCTGCTTCAATTGGGGTTCGCCACTGCTCGGGCTTGTCATAGACGCAGGAATTTCGCAGTACCAGCCAGCGTGGCGGTTTCTTGTCTGGATACTTCGCTATAGAGTCATCCAGTTTCTGCCTTAAGTCCAGTACTTCGTCGAATGGTTTTTGTAGAGGTGTTGACATGATATTGAGATCGTTCTCAATAGCCCAGTCGAAAGTTTCAGCGCCCCGCGCGGCGACCCATAGTGGCGGGTGTGGCTTTTGCAGCGGTTTTGGCACCGCGGTGGCCAATGGAAACTGCCAAAACTTTCCATTGTGTTCATAATCGCCTTCCCATAACCGCTTAATCGCCGGCAGCAATTCGTAGAGATACTCTCCACCATCTTTTTGCTGGGAAATGCCGCTTGCCACCCGGTCAAATTCGTATTGAAAAGCACCCCGGGCAACGCCCAGTTCAAGCCTGCCCCCGGAATAAAGATCAACCAAAGCTGCCTCCTCTGCCGCGCGGATGGGATGCCAGTAGGGGGCACAAATAACCGCGGTGCCCAATCGAATCCGGGTTGTATTTTGGGACCACTGGGTCAGCTGGACAAATGGGTTGGGCGCTATGGTCATCTCATGGCAGTGATGCTCTGATGCCCAGGCAGTTTCAAATCCGCCCTGGTCTGCCATTTTCACGAGCTCCAGGCGGTTTTCAATGACGTCGACCATGGACTCGGTCTCGGAAAACCGGTTCATGTTAACTGCGATGGAGAAACGCATAACTTATCTCTCGTTGAATATCTTAGGTAGGCACGACAACGTGGCTATGGAATTTACAGTCTCGCTAATTTTTATTTTAACTTGATCACAAATGGATCCTGAGTCTGGCCAGAATAGTCGATCATGACATTTTTAGTTCGGGTCCATTCCGACATTGCCTCAATTCCATTATGTTTACCATAGCCGCTGTCCTTGAATCCGCCCATAGGCGTGGTAAAGGCGGCAGCGCGGTAGGTGTTGATCCATACGGTGCCGGCCTCGATATCTCGGGCAAACCGCATGGCTTTGTCAATGTCCCGGGTCCAAATTCCCGAGGCGAGTCCGTAACGGGTATCGTTGGCTTTTCCAATCAGATCGGTTTCATCGACAAATGATTGCACCCCGACCATGGGGCCAAAAATTTCATCCCGGGCGATCCGCATGGCATTGTCTACGTCGGCAAACAGGGTGGGTTCGAAATAGTATCCTTGCTCATAGCCTTCAGGATTGACCCGACTGCCTCCGGCTATTAAACGGGCGCCGTCTTCGACTCCAAAATCCGCGTAAGCAGTCACTTTGTCATATTGGTCGGCGGTTGCCAGAGGACCGATTTGGCTAGACGGATCTTTCGGATGACCAATCTTAATCGCCCTGGTACGAATAGCTAATTTTTCCAACACCTCCTGATAGACCGACTGTTGCACGAAACAGCGGGAACCCGCAACGCAGGTTTGGCCAGCTGCGGCAAATACCCCGGCAACAACACCATTAACCGCGCGATCCAAATCTGCATCTTCAAATATCACATGGGGAGATTTTCCGCCGAGCTCAAGTACGCAAGGGGCAAGGTGACCGGCCGCATTTGTCGCAACCAGTTTGCCGGTTGCGGTGCCACCGGTAAAGGCTAACTTGCTAATTCCAGGATGACGGGTTAAGGCGTCACCTGCGGTTGAACCGCGACCCGTTACTACATTAAATATGCCATCGGGAAAGCCTGCTTGCTCAATCAGATGAGCAAAAGCGATGGCGCTGGCTGATGTGTGTTCAGATGGTTTGACCACAACCGTATTCCCCGCAGCCAGACTGGCGGCGACATTGGAACTCATGGTATTGAGCGGTGAATTCCAGGGTACGATCAATCCTACTACGCCATAGGGTTCCCGGGTGGCGTAGTTCAACATCCCTGCCCGATTAATCGGCAGGACATCGCCCTGAACCTTATCCGCTAAACCGGCAAAATAGCGATAGGATTTCGCCAGATAACCAATTTGGGCCGTGGTTTCTTTGATCAGTTTCCCATTGTCCCGGGTTTCGATTTCGGCTAGCTCTGAAACATGCTTGCCAATGATCTCGGCCAGGTTATAAAGCAGATCCCCACGCGCAGTAGGGTTTAAGCCACGCCATGACGACGCCCGAAATGCCGTATCCGCGGCGGCAACTGCATCGTCAATATCCCCGGCATCACAGTCGGCGAGTTGATACCAACTTGCCCCCGTGGCGGGGTCGATACTCTGGATATATTGCTCTGCTTGTGGCGCTCTGAATTCACCATCAATATAAATGGGTAATCGGGAGTTTTCTATTTCCGCTTCGGTTAGATTTGGCATGTCTTAGCAAGGTTAAATGCCGTGGCATTTCACAACCGGGTTTGGATGTTGTCAAGCGGAATATTGCGATGCGATGATATCCGCGGCTTTTTCTGCCACCATCATCACTGTATTATTAATGTTAACCGTAACCATGGAAGGAAAAACCGAGGCATCACAAACTCGCAGGTTGTCCATTCCCTTAACCTTCAAATCCGGGGCCACTACGGTCTCAATATCCTTCGGGTTTCCCATCATGCAGGTTCCCGCAGGGTGGTAAACCGTTTCGCAATTGTTTCGGATATAGTCCGCAATTTCGGCATCGGAATTAATATCAGTTCCGGGCATCACTTCTCCCATGGAAATTTCCTTGAAGGCGTTGGTATTTAATATCTCCCGGGAAAATCGGACTCCCTTAATCAAGGTTTCCATATCATAGTTATCCAGGTCACTAAAATAATTAAGATTGATTATTGGGTTGTCCAGAATGTCTGGGGAGCGGAGTTCAAGGGCGCCATAGCTCTTTGGACGGGTTACGTTCGGTGAGATTTTGACACCATGCCTGATTGGATTGGAATTTTCGAACCCCACATGTTTCTCGCGCATTCGCAGTACAAAATGATAAAGCAAATCTGGCGCTGTTTGATCCGGATCGAGCTGTAACATCATGGAAACCTCACAGGGGGTTAATTCCCAGATAGGCACCGGCTCCCGTAGCTCGGCGATAACGCTGACGGAGGTGTGATCTAACAGATGTTGTCCCACCCCCGGAATATCTGCGACGACCTCAATTCCTTGCCGCGCCAGGTGGGAGGCTGGACCTATTCCCGAAACCATCATTAACTGGGGGCTTTGGATACTGCCACAGCTAAGAATAACCTCCTGAAGAACCGTTATTTCCCCGCTATCGGTGGCAGCCCCGGTTACCCGTCCACCTTTGGTCAAAATTTGAGTGATCCTGGTGTTGCAAACAACCTGGAGATTATCCGGCAGGTTGTCCAGTGAATGCAGGTACCTAACCGAAGATGAGTGCCTGTTATCACCGAGAGCATTGAGCGGAAAAGGCCCTACTCCTGGCATGATTCCATTTCTAAAATTCACAGTGGGCAATCCAAGCTCATTGCCAGCCCGCAGAAAGCACTCCGATACCGGGTTCACAGGTGGATTGGTCTCAATGGACAACATGGATTCAATTCGACTGAAATAAGGCGCAACATCCTTGGCTGACCAACCTGTTGCTCCCAGTGACTCCCACTGGTCAAGGTCCCCATCCGGTGGCACCACAAAAGCGCAATCATTATGGCCGCCACATCCGCCAAGCATTTTGGCCCGCAAGTATTGAAGTTTCTGGGGCTCACCCGCTATTGGGGAAGCGGTAAATCCCCAATCCAGGTCGGGGTCCTGTTGATCGAGCAGAGAAAGGTTAAGAATTGATGGGTTGCCACGGTCAGACGGCCCAGCTTCGACTAGGAGAACCGAGCCGATATTGGCCTCGGCAAGGCGGCGCCCAAGAATTGCGCCGGCGCTACCGCCACCAACGATCAGGAAGTCGCATTGCATATGATTGAAAGTGAGTTTTTTTCGATTAAAGAGGGTTCAGTCCGCACCTCAGAAAATACTTTCTTTGCCGCGACCTTTCCATTTACCTTCCATCATCTTAGGCTTACTGGAAGTTTTCGCAACGTTGTTTGTTTCCAGTTATTTGGTCAACTTAGCGTAAATGTTCAATTTATCTCCAGATTTGACCACAAATTCTTTCTGAAACTTTTTATACCCTGACTTGGTGACTTCTATTTTGAATTTTCCTGGACTCAATCTCTTATACAAACGCGTATTACCTTCATGTTTCCCATTGATTGTCACCTTCCCTTTAACATTGGAGTTTACCCATAGCACTACTGTATTAGACGAAGAGTTTTTATTACTAAGATCGTTTGCCTTGGGCAATTTGGTCAGCTTAGCGTATACATTCAAATTATCTCCAGATTTGACCACAAGTTCTTTCTGAAACTTTTTATACCCCGACCTGGTGACTTCTATTCTGAATTTTCCCGGACTCAATCTCTTATACAAACGCGTATTTCCTTCATGTTTCCCATTGATTGTCACCTTCCCTTTAATATTGGAGTTTACCCATAGCACTACTGTATTAGACGAAGAGTTTTTATTACTAAGATCGTTTGCCTTGGGTAATTTGGTCAGCTTAGCGTATACATTCAATTTATCTCCAGATTTCGCAATAACGTCTTTCTGAAATTCTTTATATCCTGGCTTTGTGACTTTTATTCTAATATTGCCCGGATTCAACCGCCGATATAAACGCGTAAAACCAACTTCTTTCCCGTTAATTCTCACCTGGCCTTTGACGTTGGAGTTTATCCAGAGCACTACGGTACCAGACGAAGATTTTTTTAGGTTACTACCGACAGACTTTATCTCGCTTAGATATGCCAATACTTTTTCTTCACTACCTGCTGTTAATAAAACACGTTTTTTAAAACCTTGGTAGCCAGGTTTTCTAACTTCAATCAGATAACTTCCCGCCGGTAATTCCTTCCGCAGTAAAGTCGCACCTTCCACCACGCTATCAATGTATATTTGTGCCTGGGAATTTGAAACCACTGACAATTTCGCCAGTGCCGGTTGCTCGGTCTTGACCGGACTCAGTTTGGCATAAACCGTCTGCTCCTCACCCGCACTTAATGAAACCGTTCTCTCAAAAGGTTGGTATCCAGGTTTACCAACCCCAATAACGTAGTCTCCGGGCTCAAGTTCCAAATCCAATCGGGTCGCGCCCTGTTCAACACCGTTGAGTGTCACCATATCTCCTCGAACATTGGAACGAACGGTCAGCGTGGCAAGACTCGAAACCGCAGGTTCAACCACATTAACTTGCGGTTCATATTGCTTCAACTTAATTAGCGCAATACGGGCAAAAGTCCCCTCCGGATATTGCTCGAGGTAAGCCTGATACATTTCTTCCGATGGACTGGACTTTACATCGTTCCAGAATTCCAGTTCATACGACTGCCGGGAGTTGGTTGCCGCCCCATCGTGCCCCTCAACCACCACATTAGGCTGGACAATCGTGATATCCCCAGTGAAATAAAATTCTCCGGTTAATGAGGATTTTTCCCAGGGCACCTGCTTGCCATCGGTTTCGGCGCTAACCGCAATCCGAACTTTCTTGAAAACCTCCTCAAGTTTTAGTCCGGGTTCATTCATATACTTGAGTAAGTGCTGGGTATACAGGCCGTTTTCTCCTGACCCATCCGCCGCCACATTTCCCGGCCCAGTGGCAAATGCGATTAAACTGCCATTGGGACCATCCATGGACAGTAGGCCCCTGCTACTGGAGCGGAAGTTTTTGGCAAAGGGATTGTTTCGGCAGGCGTCGAGAATAACGACGTTTACCGGATTGCCCGCATTTTCCATTGAGCGCAACACCGAAGACGCCGAGATCGCTTCGTCTTTAATTTCAAATTCTTCCTGGATATCGGCATTTACCGGAATTAAATAATTTTCCCCGGAATACTGAATGCCATGCCCAGCGTAGTAGAACAATCCAACCTCGGCTGTTCGTAATGCCTTGCCGAACTTTCTGATACTTTCTCTGATTTTTTGTCGACTTAGGTTCTTTCCCTTGATCACTCGAAATCCCAGCTTCTCGAGCGCTGCAGACATGCTGTCAGCATCATTGTCAGGATTGTCCAGTGGGGAGACCTTATATTCGGCGTTGCCTATAACCAGCGCGACTCGCTCACCCGCAGCGTAGGTTGGATACAGGCTGCATAGCAACACGATCAGCAAACTGATTTGAACACCGATATGACTAATCTTTGCCATGAATCTCCTTCACTATCTTCTGGAGATCAATATTACGCCAAACTGCGTTGGAGTCAATATTCCCCTTACATTCGATGTTTGTTCCTGGCAATCTCCATTTTCTCAAACTTGTAACACCAGATCCGAAAACGCAAAATTGGTCGAATTATTTCTGGCAACGGAACTAGCGGACAATTCGTGGCATATTTACCCACAAATAATTCAAACCAAAGCGAGGAAAATTCGATGTGGCCGAGCGACCAAATTACCACCTTACTTGGAGTCCAGAACCCAATCATTCAGGCGCCCATGGCAGGCTCTGCCACGGTAGAGCTTGCCGCCGCGGTTAGCAATGCAGGGGGCATTGGATCTCTGGGTTGCGCTGGCATGTCACTGGCAAAAATTAAAGAAGCATCTGTCTCTTTGCAGTCGGCAACAGACAAACCGTTTAATCTGAATTTTTTCACCCATGACAATCCAATAGTGGATTCGTCGACTGTTCAGCGAACCTGGGAGCGGGTTAAACCCTTCTATCAGGCGGTTGGACTATCCGGACCACCATTGCCGCTGGAACCGGGGTACAGCACTTTCAACAGCGACATCCTGAAACTAATGCTCGAAGTCAAACCGGCCATTATCAGCTTCCATTTTGGTCTGCCAGCAATAGATATGGTTCGAGCGCTGCAACAGGCGGGTTGCCGGGTTCTTTGTTCGGCGACTACCGTGGCAGAAGCAATAAGTCTTAATCAAAGCGGCGTTGACGGAATAATTGCTCAGGGCTGGGAAGCCGGGGGCCACCGCGGCAGTTTTGAGGTTCATTATGAAGATTATGGCATCGGCACCATGGCATTGGTGCCGCAGGTAGTCGATGCGGTTGATGTTCCGGTAATCGCTACCGGGGGTATTGCCGATGGCCGCGGTATCGCTGCCGCTTTTGCTCTGGGTGCCAGCGGGGTACAGATGGGGTCAGCTTTTCTCTCCTGCCCTGAAGCAAGTATCAGCGACACCCACCGTGAAGCCTTGCGCAATGCCTCTGATCAGGACACTCGACTCACCAGGGCATATTCCGGTCGACCAGCTCGAGCGAAAAATAATGAATATATGGAAATCATGGCTGAGCACCAAACCCAGCTGCCAGACTTCCCTTCGATGTATGATTTTAGCAGACCACTAATGCAGCGCGCCAAAAACGGAGAGAATCAATTTCTTCTGTATGGTCAGGCTACTTCATTGAATCGGGAGCAGTCGGCAGCTAAGCTAGTTGAAACATTGACTAGGGAAGCTTTTGACAGTGTGAAATTTAGTTAGGGAACTATAAGCATTATTTTCGTCGTCCCGCCAGGATCAAAATTTCCCGTCAATTAGAATATAACGATCGCCAGAATTCGGCGTAACGAGCCTTGGATGGCAGCGCCTATTGATCGAGGATGATTAACACTGCGGAAAGGGTTAACACAGAAATCGCAGTAGAGATGACGATTGCCCCACTTGAGCGAGTCACAAAGATGTTGTATTGCTGGGCCAGGACAAACACCGGCACACCACTCGGCAGAGTTGCCTGAAGTACCGCGATAGCAGGGAGAATTCCCTCCAGCTGAAACACATTATAAGCCAACCACCAGGTAATCAATGGATGCAGTAGCAATTTAGCAAAAACCAACCAGCTAATTTCCACCGCAGCACCTTTGATTGAACAATCTGCGATAAATAATCCAGCAGCAAACAGTGCGCAGGGAATAAAGGCGCCTCCCAGCAATTCACAGAATTCACCAATTGGCTGAGGTATTTGTACGCCAAGCCAGGAAACCGTAAGCCCGGCGGCGGTAGACAAAAGGACCGGACTACGCAGAACCGCCAGTAGAGAAATCAGCATGGGCTGACGTCCCTGTTTACTCTTATCGACTTCCGCCAGAATAATACCCATGGGCAGAAAAATCACCCCGGTAATCACCGCACCGATAATGCCTGGGACTAGTCCGCGATCGCCAAAAATCAATAAAATCAGTGGTAACCCAATATACGCTGTGCTGGAGTACATCGCAGTCAATCCATGCATTCCCTGGGCAGTCAGGTTGTTTTTGAAAAAATAGCGAGCGGCTAAAAAACCGAGGCAAAACATCGCCAGCATGCCACCACCTAGCGCACCGAGAAACGGCCAGTTAAAGAACTCGTCTACCGGCACCCTGGAAAGTTTAATAAAAACCAGGGAAGGGAGAGAGATATAGAAAACGAATCGATTAAGAATTTCACTGCTGTCCCGCTTCATCACTCGAAATTTACTGGCGAGGTAGCCAGCGAGCATGATGCCAAATAGCGGCAGGATGATGTTAGCGATGGCGTTAGTCAATTAAACTCCACAAGGAATAAGTAGAAGACCCAATCGTCTTCCATAACACGATATCAGATCAGAAAACCTCCTGGCCGAACGAGATTTTGTTGCGATCTGGATCCGGTGGAATCACAATTTTGAAGTCAAGGATTTCGCTATAAAACTTCAACGAGATCATGATGTCACTGCACTTTATAAATGGTTCGATAGACATACTGTCCTCTTAGATTTGAATATTCCCGATAGAAATTACAGTCTGGGCAACCTGAATTCGGCTATGTTGACAACACAAGTTATATCGATTTTTTGAGCAGCGCAGACCTTCTTGATCCACTGGATCGTTTCGCTGGATCATCGTATATATCTACCAATTCAAACCCGGCCTTGCGCATCATGCCAGCTGACGCCAGGTTTTCTTCATGCCGTTCTATATAGACTGTTTCAAAACCTTTTTCTTTTGCGACTCTAAGCGACTCGAACAACAACTGGGTTCCCAAGCCTTGACCACTTACGATTCTACTGACCACAACGTCAGCGATAAATGTGATGCGGTCGAGGTCATCGTATTTCTTCAAAGCCCCCCGACAAGCATCACCACAAAGCATAATTGAAAATCCCTGAATCTCTTGGTTTTCGAGCAAAGCCACAGATGCCATATGCTGCTTCAGCAATTCAATTTGATGATCTATTCCTTCCTCAGGAATGTAGTTCCACTCATTGGCGCCTTCACCTAGGAGTAATGCTTTTATCTTGGCGTAGTCTGTCTCCTCCAGAGATCGCGTGTGCACCTTCATTCTAATACCGAATAGATTAATTTAGGGGACTCTGGGTAAATCTGGACAGGGCCGAATGACGGGTCAGCGCGATATACTTGAAATCACTATTCATTGAGTTGGGAATATCGTAATCAGAAATCGTGGCATTATATTACCAAACATTTAGTCCCATTCAATTTACCCCAGAGATACATCATTATGCTAAATGATAACTGGTTACTTTGGTCTGTCCCATTGGTCTTAGTTAGTCTTATCCTTTTGATCTTCGTTATTATGAGGTTGGTCAAAAAAATCGGTAGCGCCGAGTTGGTCAGCGCTTCTTTGTCTGAGGAAATGCCCATCGATTTTCCAGCAATCGGAGATATCCAGATGCATCTGGTGGGGCCTCGCTTTAGTAGGGCGTTTTCCGGTCTTAAATTTAATCTAATTAATGCCGCAAACAAACAAAATATTCCGCTATCGAGGAGTATGCCCCTTCAAAGTTCAGGCGTGTCTGAAATTAAAATGGCACATAGTCGTTTTTCCTTAGAAACCACTGGAAAACATTTACTGCAGGTTAGAGGCCTGCAAGAACAGAAAAGTTACGCTGGTTGCCGTATCCTTTTTACCCGCCCTTATACGCTCTATGTAGTGATGTGCATTATTGGAATTTTGCTCTCTGGTGGTGGTTTTATCGGTGGAATCGTAATGTCACTGATATATCTAGGCAATGCGTAGCGAATAAAGTCTGGTTTTGTAGCAGTCGTAGAAAGTTGACAAATCGACCATCTATTGTCGCATCTTTGCTGGTTTAACGGCTTTACCCGTGCCATGTCATCTCATACGCTATAGTTGTGGTAGAGCAGCGAAAAATAAGCTTTTTTGATCGAGCGACTCTTGTTGTCGCCCTCGGTTTTCTGGCCCTGGCAATGGCTTATTCCGGGCGGGCTTTGCTTGGACTAGCGGTACCCATATGGGAACAGGAATTCGGTTGGACTCGAGGCTATGTTGCCAATGTTGCCGCGGTGGCATTGCTTATTATGGCGATCATTGCGCCAATATCCGGATTGATGCTGGATCGCAAAGGACTCCGGTACACCTTGCTGTTTGGTTTGATTACTATCTGCCTCAGTTGCATCGTGGTGAGTACTGCCAACAGTTCCTGGGTACTGTTAGTTGGGTTTGGTATCATCGGCGGCGTAGGATTTGGCATTATATCGACCCACGTCATTGCTGCCGCGGTGGCCAGGGTTTACCCCAATTCAGTAGGATTGGCTTCCGGAATTGCAACTTCTGGATCGACCGCTGGCCAATTTCTTATCGTCCCGCTGGTCGCAGTTTTACTCACAGCATTTAGCTGGCGCTGGGGATTTATCGGCATTGGTATTGGTACCGCATTGTTAATTCCACTGGTTTGGCTGGTTCCAGGAGATAAATCACCCGAACCTGAAGATGAATCTCCGGAAGAAAAATCTGATCCCTCGGGAACCAGGAAGGACCTGGTAAAACTCGCGACCAGCCCTGTTTTTCATTTACTGTTCTGGAGCTATCTTATTTGTGGATACACCACCAGCGGTGTAATCGAAACCCATCTTTTACCCTACGCTTCATTTTGTGGATTCGCTCCGGTCCCCAGCGCCACTGCATATGGTTTATTGTCGGCGATTAACCTGGTCGGCATGATCGGCGTCGGCTGGCTTACTGATCGAATGAATCGACCGCTTCTGCTCGGCATGATCTATGTGATTCGAGGACTAACTTTTTGGATCCTGCTCAATGTAGGTACCAGCTATGAAACCTTGCTGATCTTTGCGATTATTTTTGGGGCGGTGGATTATTCCACTGTCCCGGTTACTACAAGTCTGGTAGCGAGCCATCTTGGATTACGAATCGTTGGTCTGGTAATGGGCCTGCTGACTGCAGGACATCAACTGGGTGCTGCAATGGGTGCCGCATTTGGCGGTTACCTCTTTGACAAAAATTCAACCTACGACCTGGTCTGGAGCAGTTCGCTGGTACTGGCCATCATCGCCGGATTGCTGGTGTTTCTGTTGCGGGATAAACCCGATGACTCAAGTTTAATCGCCAACCCTGCATAGAATTTCTTCAACCTATCCGGGCCCGAGTGTTGTTTGGATCAAAGGCGGGTTCCGGAATTATTTTAACGCTTCGACGTATACCGATCATTTCGGTTTCGAAGAGATCGCCATTCTCTGCGGCCGCGACTTTCATCAGGGCAAATCCCAAATCTTTTCCTACCCGGTGACCATAGGCGCCAGACACGAGTACACCAACTAGTTCTGCACCCAAATAAACCGGTTCGCCGCCGATAACGTCGGTGTCTCCAGGTCCAATTTCCACATAGTAATAGCGGCGAGACAGATCTCGTTGCGAACTCTCAAGAATCACCGGGCGGCCAATAAACTCGCGATTTTCCAGCGTCATAAATCGCTCAAGCCCTAGTTCCCAGGGCGTATTTTCGACGGTGAGTTCGCCGCCCCAGGCTTTATGGGCTTTTTCCATACGCATTGAATTGAGCGCATAAAAACCGAAATCAATAGGCGGGCATTTATCTCCAGCTGCTTTAAAGCCATCGTAAAGCACTGCCTGGTGTTCGATAGCGTGATGTATTTCCCATCCGAGCTCTCCGGTATAACTGAGCCGCATAGCAAGTACCTGGATACCAAGTACATTGATCTCTTTCGCGGTGAGCCAGGGAAAAGCACCATTGGATAATTCATGGTCACACACCGATTGAAGTATTTGCCGGGAGCGGGGACCAGCCAGGCTCAGTACTCCCTGTTGTTGGCTAAGATTCTCTACTCGGATATCAGCATCCGGTGCGAAATGTTGTTGTAACCAGTCAAGATGGTGGTTTTCAGCCAACGCGGCACAGACCAGATAAAAGCTCTGTTGCGCGGTACGGGTAATGGTAAATTCGCATTCCACAGTTCCGGCGTGGTTTAGCATATGACACAACCGGATGTCGCCAGTTTCCTGTGGCAGTTGGTTGGCAGAGAGTTTATCCAATTCAAGTTCCGCGTGTGGGCCGCTAATCTGATACTTGGTAAATCCACTTAGATCAATAATTCCCGCGTTCTCAGTTACTCCTCGGCATTCTCTGGCAACCCCATGGAACCATTCTGTTCGGTGAAAGCTGAGCCGCTCAGTTTCATCATCTGACCCAAACCAGTTGGCCCGTTCCCAGCCATAGACACAGCCAAACCGGGCCCAGGCATTTTTCAGACGTTGATAAATCGGCGTGGTTTTGAGCGGTCGACCGGACTCCCTTTCTTCCAATGGATAGTGAGTAGAGAACTGCTTGGCAAACACTTCGACAGCCCGCTCAACGCGATAGGATTTATCCGCATAGGCGCCGAATCGGCGGGGGTCGAAAGCACCCATATGCATTGGCGGCTGCCCTTCCACCATCCACTCTGCCAAAAGTTTGCCCGCGCCTGCGCCTTCACCAATACCGAATCCGCTACCACAGGCCAACCAGGCATTTCTCAAACCAGAGGCCGGACCAATCAAGGGCTGCCCATCGGGGGTATAGCTGACTGGTCCATGGACCGTGGTTTTTATCCCAGCTTCGGTGAGCATCGGAATTCTACCCATTGCGTCACTGATCAGATGTTCTACCCGATCCAACTCCGGCTCTAACAATTCCATGCCAAAGGTCGGGGGTACACCATCGATAGACCAGGTCTGGGGAAGCGGTATCGACTCATAGGCACCGAGCAGCAAGCCGTCTCTTTCTCGTCGGGTATACCACTGGTAATCATGGTGTCGAACCAACGGAATTGAGTCCGGCGGCATCGCTGCAACGCTGGGGTGATCATCCGTTACCAGATACTGGTGCAGCATAGGGGTAACAGGCAGATCAAGACCTATTAGTTTGCCCACTTCATTAGCCCAGAAACCCGGCGCCAGTACAATATGTTCGGCGACGATCACGTCATTCGGCGTAGACAATTGCCATTCGCCGCTGGCCAGCATTTGAATCGACTGAACCGGAGACTGGCGGATGATTTTTGCGCCCCCAGCACGGGCCATTCGCGCCATGGCATTGGTTGCCTGGGCCGGATCGACATAACCCTCGGTTGGTTCAAAAACCGCAGCTTTTACCCCGGCACAATTCATCAAGGGGAAAACTTGCTCGATTTCGGACGGTCCCAATAGTTCAAACTCCATGCCAAGCTGGCGCGCTACCGCAATACCATGACGAAATTCATCGATACGATCACTATCATCGGTAATGCGCAATCCCCGGCATCGATGGTAGCCGGTAGGTTCAATACCCTCCTGCTCAAGGTGGTAGTACAAATCAGTACTAAACTTACGCATGTAGAGATGGGTTAGATTAAAACTGTAGTGGGTGCAAAACCCGGCCGCATGCCAGGTTGAGCCCGCGGTCAATTCATTTTTTTCAATCAAGGTAACGTCGGTCCAGCCTTTCTCGACCAATTGTAGAAGCAAACCACAACCATAGATTCCGCCACCAACGATCGCTACCCGGGTATGTTTAGTCATGCTAAGTTATCTTGGTTTTCATATTTTGTCGCCAAGAGACGTACTCTGGCCTTTTAACTTAATCCCCTCGGGGTCATAGGGCGCGCGCGTCAGAAGCATTGCATGGTAAAGCTTTCCCGCTACTTTAATTTCGAATTCGCCAGTCAGGCTATTCTTAGCGTTTTCAATATAACCCATGGAAAGCGCTTTACCGGTGCGAAACCCGAGTCCCCCAGAAGTTGTTCGTCCTACCCTTTTTCCATTGTGATAAATAGGTTCGTCGTGGGACAGGAAACAACCACCGCATTCCACCTCAAATAAAACTCGCCGGGTTTGTGCCGGTTGATCCAATTGTTCGAGCAATGCTTGCTTACCGACAAAATCGAATTCCCCTCTCGGTTTCGCCGCAAAGCCGAGTCCGGCGCTGGACGGCGAGTCATCCGGCCCAATATCATGCCCCCAATGGACATAACCTTTTTCAAGCCGACAACTGTCCAAACAAAAATGACCGGCAAATCCCATTTCAAATTCCCCCATATGGTCGATAATTTCCTGCAGTACCTCCACCGCATTATCCCAGGGAATAAATAGTTCCCATCCGAGCTCGCCGACATAACTAATTCGATTGGCCCGTATTGATACCCCGCCAATAGAGATCAACTGCGAGGTGGAATAGTTAGAAGCCAAGGAAAGACATTCATCCATAACAATCTTTTCCAGTAAACCCTGACTCCGCGGTCCCATTACTCCAACAACAGCGAAACGATCAGTCACGTCTTCCAATGCTACGTCTTCCCCGCTAGTTAAGCCGAGTCCATCGGCAATCCAGTGATAATCCTTGACCCTGGTTGCGGCACCCGTAACCACCATAAAACTATCTCTAGCCATTCGGGTTACCGTGCAATCCGCTTCAATACCGCCTCGCTCATTGAGCATCAAACTGTAAACAATCTGGTTGATAGCGCAGTCAATGGAATTCGAGCATAGTTTCTGCAGGGCATTGCAGGCGTCATTACCAGAAACAAGGAATTTGGAGAAAGGCGATAGTTCAATAACTGCTCCGGTTTCCATCATTTGTTTCGCTTCGCGCTCAGCCCAGGGCCACCAGCTCTGGGTTCCGTGACTATAGTGCATGGCTTTTTCCGCTTCCGACTGGGCAAACCACAAAGGTCGCTCCCAGCCTGTTGGTGCACCAAATACCGCTCCCTGGGCCGCCATCAAGCTGTGCCAGGGCGACACCTTTCGGTCACGGCCAGTACGGTATTGCTTAAAAGGCCAGTGCATCTGAAACTGGTTATGGACCGACTCGACAATGCGCTTATCGAGAAAATCCGACTCATTGTCAGACTCATCGAATCGCATAATATCCACTTCCCATAAATCCATCGGCGGACATAGATCATGCATCCACTGGGCCATTACCTTGCCGACCCCTGCTGAAGACATGACGCCGATGGAGTTAAACCCCGCCGCAACAAACATATTCGCCATTCCCGGCGCTCGCCCCATTATCTGTCTGGTATCCGGGGTAAAACTCTCGGGCCCGTTTAAAAACTTGACTATACCGGCGGTCTCCAGCGCAGGAATCCTGGATATTCCAGCGGCCAACATTGGCTCGGCGTGATCCCATTGTTCGGGGAATTCCAGATAGCTGTTTTTTTTGTCCACGCTTGTCGGGTCCCACAGCCGGGCATTAGCCTCGAATGTTCCGAGGACCAATTTGGCAGCATCCTCCTTGATATAAATACCGCTATCGAGATCACGTATCACCGGACACGGCTGAGGCAAACCAGCTAGTGGTTCGGTGACTATGTACATATGTTCCACCGCGCGTAGCGGAACCGCCACTCCCGCCATGGCACCTACTTCCCTGGCCCATAATCCGGCGCAATTAATAATAGATTTAACCTCAATGGACTCTCCATTTTCCAGCGCCACCGCGTCCACACGGTGATTACGAACCCCTATTTCCTTGACCCCGCAATGTTCTCGAATCTCCACACCAAAGCTCCGCGCGCCCCGGGCATAAGCCATGCACAGATCCACCGGATTGACCTGCCCATCCTCTTCAACCCATAGCGATCCCGCAAGATCATCGACTTTGATCAAACCAAATTTTCCCCGGGTTTCCACCGGTGAAAGCATTTGGGCATGGAGATTGTTCATTTCACCCATGGCAGCGATTCTGGCGAGTTCCACCAACCGCTCTGGGTTCCGCGCCAGCCACAATCCGCCGGTTTGTTTGTAGCCAGTAGACTGACCCGTATCCTGTTCCAGGGTGTCAAACAATTCAACACCATAGCGTGCAAGCTCGGTTAAATTCTGACTCCCCCGCAGCGGGCCAACAATACCGGCTGCATGCCATGAGGTTCCACTGGTTAGTTGATTTCGCTCAAGCAGAACAACGTCTCTCACCCCGAGTTTGCCCAGGTGATAGGCCACGCTCAGGCCGATTGCACCACCGCCAACGATAATGGTTTTTTTGCCCATCAGCTCACAACTTTTTTCAAACCAAACTCACTGGATAATCAATTAGAGAGTTTAATCCGGGGATTAATAGTTACGATCCGGCATCGACGCCTTGCGGGTAGCGACATAGTGTTCAAGAGCTTCAAGTTTGGCCGGATCAAGGGTTGGCTCGATATATTCCTCGAGGTATTGCTTCCACAATTTATTGGCCCGGTTGGCTGCGTCCAGGCTTCCCTCTGCATTCCACTGCTCATAGGAATTATTATCGGTGACCCGGGGACAATAAAACGCATTTTCGAAATTCGCCAAGGTATGAGCGCTCGACAGAAAATGCTGACCGGGACCCGTTTCGAAAATTGCATCCATTGCCTGGGCCGATTCTGACAGATCAATACCTTTACAAAAATTGATCAAGTTGCCGCATAAATCGGCGTCCATTATGGTTTTTTCATAACCCGTCACGAGCCCTCCTTCAAGCCAGCCGGTGGCATGATTGACAAAATTCGCTCCGGCCAGAACCGACATCATCAACCCATAGGTTGCTTCCTGCTGGGCCTGGCCGTCTGGCAGTTTGGACGCCGACAGCGCACCCACAGTATGAAAGGGAACTCCGAGTCGCCGGGCCAACTGACCAGCCGCCAACACCAGCTTACCGCCCTCGGGATTGCCGAACGTGGGGGCACCGGATTGCATCGACATCGCAGTGGCAAAACTACCCATCAGACAGGGCGCCCCGGGCCGAATCAACTGGGTCAAGGCACAAACTGCAGTCGATTCGGCCAGGACCTGGGCCAGGGTACCAGCGACAGTGCACGGGCTCATTGCACCAGCTAGGGTCCAGGGTGTACACGCTACCGCCTGATTATGTTTGGCATAGGTCTTGAGGGCGCCGGACATCGCCGAATCCAGCACTAGAGGCGCATTGGTGTTCGCTACAGAGTAAAACACACAATTTTGATCGACGAACTCTTCGCCAAATAAAATCTGCGCCATTGCGATGGAATCCCGGGCCCGCTGTTCTCCAATCAACGAACCAAAACAACCCCGATCGCTATATCGAAAATGCCCCAGCAGCATATCAAGATGTCGCTTGTTCACCGCTACATCCACCGGTTCACAGACAATTCCGCCGGAGTGGTGCAGCCACGGGATCATTTGATGAATTTTCACCAATTGGTGAAAGTCTTCCAGGGTCCCGTAACGACGCCCCTGATCCAGGTCGTGTACGAAAGGTGGTCCAAACGATGGGCACAGTACCGTGTTATTAGCTCCGATCACCACATTGTTTTGTGGGTTTCGGGCGTGTTGTACGTATTGCGATGGTGCCGTTGCCTTGACGATCTGACGACACATACCAGGCTCGAATCGTACTCTGACTCCTGATACATCGGCGCCAGCCTGACGCCACAATTCCAGTAGTTCCGGATCATCGTGAAACTCCATCCCCACGTCCCGCAGAATAATATCGGCATTGTGCTCAATCAGACACAAGCCTTCCTCGGTCAATATGTCATAAGTTGCTATCTGCCGATTAATGTACGGAACACGATTTATCGATGGAGCGCTTCGCAATGCTAGGCGCTGGCGCCGTCCACGGGTTTTGACGGGTGCTGGTTCGACATGCTGACCGGTATTTAGATCAGACTCGGTAGGCGCACTGGACATGTTTCTGCAATACGGTTGAGAAAGCTATAGTTTTATTGAATAATACACATTATTATGATGACCGTCCAATATATCAGTAACCCATCAGACCTAGTCAATTGAACCCAAATTTCACTTCTAACCAGGAGCCGGCGAAGCCCATGACCCAGGCGGAGAATCGCCAGTATCGTCGTGCCAGTTTGCTTGACGCGGCGATTAAGTCTGTGGCCCGGTACGATATTAACGGCGCCACTGTCGAAAGGATTTGCGCAATGGCCGGCGCATCCCGAGGACTCATAGCGCATTACTTTGATAGCAAAGAGGCCCTATTACTTGCTGCTTTAAATAACTGGTTCGAGATGGCTCTATCGATCAAGACAGAGATAGCAAAAAACGACGACTTGAGCGCCGAGAGGCGTATTCGCGCAATAGCCTATTCCTCTTTTACCAATCCATCTTACAGCTGGGAAATATCGGCAGCCTGGCAGGCCTTTACCAATGCCGGCCGGCATAACCCCGCCTACGCCAAGCCCATTCGTAATGCCAGCAGGTATGCGATTAAGCTGGTAACCCCCCTGTTCGCCGAGGCCGGGGCAGATTGCGGTGTAGAACTCGATCCCAAGCAAGCCGCAACAGGTCTATACATTCTCGACGACGGACTGTGGAACAGTCTTGCCACCGGCAAGGACAAGTTAACTTTAAAACAGGCCAGAACATGCTGCGATCATTACATCGACGGCTGTTTGAAACTTGGATAAATTAGCAACATCTGCGACATAATTGAAGCCATGAAAACCACAACAAAGATTTCGCAGCACATCAACGCTAACCCCGATGAATTTACCCTGCCAGTAGAATGGGACACTGCTGGAATCGTCGGTCGGCGGGAAAAATATTACGCGGCATCGCAACGAGCATTCGTTCCCTACCGAACCCCTTTAATTTTTAAACGAGGGCAGGATCAGTATTTATGGGATGAGCAAGGCAATCAATACCTCGACTGCCTAAGTCAGAATCTTTGTGTCAGCATTGGATATAACAATCCAGCGGTAACCGCAGCGGTTCAACATCAGGCCAGTCAGATTCAGCATTGCACTACCATGTTCTTCCATCCTGTCCCGGCCCACTTCGCCGAGGAGCTTGTGGCAAAGTTTCCTGCCGAGGAAGAATGGGTGGTGCACTTTATGAATAGTGGCGCCGAAGCGATCGACTTCGCCCTTCTGCTGGCACGTTCCCATACCGGGAATAATGATATGTTGTCCCTCGCCAACAGCTATCACGGAGCGACATTCGGTGCCCAGTCGGTTACTGGTATCAGTAATTTTCGCCATAACATATCGTTGTTGAATGGCATCCAGTTCGCGCCAAATCCTGATCAGTATCGAGGCATTCATGGGGCCGGGGTAGAACCTTATCTCGACGATTTGGATCGGACCATTCACTTCGGCACACCGGGGAAAATTGCCGGCATGTTTTTCGAACCCATACAAGGGTATGGGGGTATTGTGTCAATGCCAGATGGCTATCTCAAAGGCGCATCTGAACGGGTGCGGGACGCGGGCGGCCTATGCATCGTTGACGAAGTCCAATCGGGCTTTGGCCGAACCGGCACCGGCTACTGGGCTTTTTCTTGCCACGACGTTGTACCGGATATCGTGGTTCTGGCGAAAGGCATCGGTAACGGTTTTCCACTAGGCGCAGTGGTTACCAAGCGACATATCGCCGAGGCTATGGCAGGCAAATTTTATTTCAATACCTATGGCGCTAACCCGGTGTCCTGCGCCGCGGGGAGAGCAGTGCTAAAGGTTATTGATAATTGTCACTTGATCGATAATGCCCAACAGGTTGGCACGGCCCTGCTCGATGTCCTGAAACGGATGGAGCGGAAATATGATTTGATCGGTAATGTCCGGGGTCACGGCTTGATGATGGCGGCGGAGCTAGTAAAGGACCGGCACAGTAAACAGCCGGCAACCGAGGAATTAGACCAGTTGTTTCAACTTACTCGAAAACATGGCCTAGTTGCTTCCAAGTCCGGAGCCTATAAAAACGTATTGCGTATATGTCCTCCTCTATGCATACAAATGGAAGATGTCGATTTTTTCGAGAACGCGCTGGAAAACAGTTTTGCCGATTTGTATGCTGGAAACCTGGCCTAACTCCTGGTTCAACGAGAAAGCCAAATAACAATAAATCGTTTTACTGGGGAATTTCCCGTTCCAGAGTCGTTGTTGGTGCCGGCGTGGTGGTTGTAGTAGTGGTGGTGGTTGTAGTAGTGGTGGTCGTAGTTGTGGTGGTTGGTGCTGACGTAGTAGTCGTTGACGTCGTGGTAGGCGCTGACGTTGTTGGCAGTGCGCAAAGGGGTGCAGCACTGGTACAACTGGCAGAATCCCCTGGAATTGAAGTATCACCCCGCGCGCTGGCAACCATCCCGGGGAATATCTGGGCCGGAAACAGGTAGTTTCCTGCGGCATCTGTGGTGGTATTCATGGCACCCGAATCCCCAACCTGCATCCCACCGGCGTCAAACACACGAACTCGGCCCATTACCGGGACCGCGCCAGTAGGCGGAATTACAAACCCGGACAATACAACCTGCAACGCACCATTAACACATTGCAATGCCAGTAAACACGGATCCCGTAGTGCCCTGCCGGAAACCTGGGCGTGGGCAGGCAATACCACTTTATTGACGACAGGAGTTACCCATTTCCCTGGCAATTCGCTGACCCCGGCAATCAAGCCGCCACCCGCAAGAATAGAACGAACTGCGCGCCGACGATTGGACCGGTCCTGCTGGGAGTTTTGTGAGAAACTGTCCTCCGACAGATTCCGATTATTTACATCAGATTGATTATCGCGCTTTGACAAGACATTCTCCTCTTCGGGGAAACAATCTATTGACAACGGAAATTCCGTGAAACTGACAAATTATTACTAATCCAGAATCACAACTACCATGAATTTTATCATGGAATCACTCCTATTAATATTAATACGTTTTAGAAGGATGACGCGTACAAGTTGTCAAATAACTCTGTTTAAAACCGCACATCTTCACACTCAATCCTGGATCCGGGAAACTTAATTTAAGCCATGCCAAGTGCCAACCACGCGCCAGTACTGCTCGCGCTGCTAAACCATTATTCGGCCCAAACATCAGAAGTTGATCATCAATCTGCAGCTGGGGGTATATCTGCAGAAGTGATCGTTGCGGCCGAGCAGCATGGCCTTAGTCCGCTACTGTATAGATTCGTTACTGACAACAATATTGAGTCAGATGAAAATGATCTGCGTGTGTTGCACACTCTTGCCCTGCGCCATCGAATTCACGCCCGCACCCGAAATAATGTGCTGAAGCGTATTTTGGATTTATTGGATGAAACCGGAAACGCGGTAATTGTACTCAAGGGAGCTGCTCTATCGCATACTCTATACGCTTCGCCCGAGCTACGCCCAATGGGGGATATTGACCTGTTACTCGCCAAGGACAAAGTGATCGAGGCTAGAGATTGTTTGATTGAAGCCGGCTTCTTCTTTGATCCTGATCCGGCAAGTTACCTGGCGAATCACCACCATATTGCGCCCCTTTACTTTAATACAGAGGGGGAAACAGTTGTGGTGGAGTTGCATTACGATGCGTTGTCTAATGATATAAATGAATCCATCGGTTTCGATAACCTGAAGCAAAAAACCCGCCAATTTACCGTGGTTAGCCAGAGTGCCCAGGCCCTGGGACATATTGATACCCTGCACCACTTGTGCCGCCATAGTTTCGAACCCGCGAAAATTGTTAAACTGATCCAGATCTCCGACATTATTCGTTATTCGGAAAAGTTTGTAGAGCAAATCGATTGGCAAAGAATTCATCATGATCTTCCTTTCATCATTAATACCCTTGGATGCTTACAAACCTTGTCTACACTCTCTCCTGAGTTACAGTCCCAGGCAAGATTATCCGGCAAAGTAGTCATAAAGGGTGTGGGCATTGGCTTTACCCCGTTATCTCAATCCCTGACGAAACCGCTGAGGGTGTGGCAAATATTGACGTCCCTGTTTCTGCCATCAGAATGGTGGACCCGTATATACTATAATGTCGAACCAGGAAATTCTCTTGCCTGGTGCCGCCTGGTTCGACACCCGTTGAATGTTTTTCGCTGGCTGGTTCGCCGCAATAAATACTCAAACCGGTCGCCAGCGCCGCAGCCCAACATAATCGAGTAACTTCCCGCTAATAATGAAAGATGCGCTCATACCGGTCCATGTTGAAGGATATAAACTGGAAATATTCGACGACGAGATTCTGCTGTTCGACATTGCGAAAGATGAGTCCATCTACCTAAATACCAGCGCTGCCACTATTTGGAAAGCCTGTGACGGTTATCGGGACGTTGGTCAAATATCGAAACTGATCAGCCAGCATTATCCTGAACAATCCGCCACCGTAGAAAAGGATACCCTGGCTACTCTCGATATGCTGGCACAATATGGCGCAATCAGTTTTTGTTAATGGCTAAATTTCTGGTGGGATTTGCTGGCCAATTTGTTTCACTGTCATTGCAAAACACCCAGGTCGAAGACCTGATACTGCCCTGGGTCCAGTACCGTCCCTGGTCGGGCAATAAACCCACCGTTGGAGAATTCAGGGTAGATCAGAATCCAAACACCGGCACCCTGCTCCTGTCGCTGAACGAGGAATCTATATACGCGGGCCCGTCGATTTCCAATGTTATCGCGCTACTTTCGCGGGAAGTGATCGCCAAATGCGTGGAGTCCTTCTCAGGCGGGCTGGCACTGCATGCCGGCGCAGTATCCTGGAAACAGGATGCCATTATCTTTCCAGGAGTGAGTGGTGTTGGTAAAACTTCACTAACCGCATGGCTAGTCAGCCACGGATTTCACTACCTAACGGACGAGGCGTTAACCCTGGATTCAGACCAAATGCTAGTCGAAGGGTTTAATCGGCCTATGAACGTTAAAGCCGGTGGTCTGGAAGCAATTCAGTCCATGGTAACAAAACCCTTTCGAGCAATCTGCACCGATCTTAATGAAGGGGTTATCCTGGTTTCGCCCGAGATGCTTGGCGGTACTTCAATGAAAAATTTAGCGCGACTTCAAATGATTGTTTTCCCTAATTTTATTGCGGGGAGTGCATATTCGTTTACCAAACTGTCCGCCGCGCAAACCGCTCAGGAATTATTAGCGACCCTGATCAATGCCCGCAATCTTGCTGCCAAGGGGCTTGATCCGGTCTCTCTTTTGGCGCGAAAAATTCAGGGCTTTCGACTTCAATATGGAGAATTCACCCAACTATTGGGACTGGATCAACAGTTGCGCGAATTGATCGAAACCGATTCAAGCACCTGTTGATAGACCGTTTGGGTTTTTGCCGCCATTCGCCTGGCGGTAAAATTTTGTTCGAACCTCAGCCGGCTGTTTTGACCGAGTTGATGCCGTAGATGTTTGTTTTGAGCCAGTCGAGCCAGATATTTTACAATCGATGACACATTCCCCGGCCGAACCAGGAATCCGTTTTCGCCGTGATCCACCATTTCTGAAACCCCGCCGACGTCGGTTGCAATAATCGGCAACGCTCCACGCATCGCTTCGAGCACGCTGATGGGAAGGCCTTCCCAGAAACTGGTCAGCACGAAAACATCAGCCTGGGCGAGCACTTCCTCAACTCTTACTCGTTCCCCTGGCAACTCAATGCAATGGCTTAGGTTTGCCGTCTCCACCTGCCGCTTCACTTGATGGTAACAGGGACCGCTACCAATCAATGATAGCCTGACAGGCGAATCCAACTGATTGATCGCATTGATCAATGAAGCATGATCTTTCTGCGGGCTAAACCTGGCTACCATCACAATATGAACTGGATCGTTTACGCCAACACGAAATTTCAGTGGGATGTCCGAAATACCATTGTGAATAAGCACAAACCGATCCGGCCCGGAAATTTTATAATGCAGGCCAATATCCCTGTCCGCTTCACACACCGCAATAATTCTTTGGGTCAGGCGAGCCAGCAACATTTCCACCGGAATACTCAATAGCTTGCGTAATAACGGCGCGCCCTGGCCGAATGCCCACCCGTGAGTGGTATGTATAGCCGGGAGATTGAGTTTGTTCGCGGCAAGCCGACCGAGGGTACCAGCTTTGGAACTATGGGTGTGAATCAGATCAGGATTTAGACGATCGAACAGCCTGACCACTGCGAAATAAGCCACTATATCCCGCCACGGATTGATCGCCCTTTGCAAGGACTCGATGACATGTACTTCTACTCCCATTGAACTACAGGCATCGGTAAGGTGGCCTTTATCACCAGTGACCACGGTGATTCGATAGCTAGACTTTATTTCACCCAACAATTCCAGCAAATGAACCTGGGCGCCGGCAAGGTCGGCATTTGTAATAAGATAGAGAATATGAGGCTTCACTTCTGTATAAGTTTTAGCATTGATTCATTCACCCAGGAAAATCCGTTAGATATCCCAAGCAATAATTAGACGCATCATATGTCACCTGAAAATAAAACAGCCACACTGTGTCTGGCACTGTCGGTGGGAAATCAAACTAATACCCTGACGCGTTGTTTATTGAGCGTAAAAGAATTGATCGACTGTTGGGTGATTATAGGCACGGGTGCAAACAAGGACAGCAAAATAATTGCTGAAAAGATACTTGCACCACTACCCGGCAGGTATTTGAAAACCACCTTCACTAATATTATTGACCTTAAGAGTCGGTTGGTTGCTGAGTCCAGGTCTTTGGCGGATTTTATGTTGATCCTCGAAATTGAAGAAGTGATCAAATTTGCTGTAACCGATTTCAGGCAACACTTATCTGGGGAAAAGTTATTCCTGGAAATTGAAAGCGTTTACGGCTCTCGCGTTCATCCCAGGGTTCTAACCACCGGGAAGAACTGGAATTTTCTACCTAATGGGACTATTAACTTGGAAGGAACTCAGCCCACCCAATGTATTCCCATTTCAACAATACGTCTATACGACTATCTGGATAGTCGCCAGTCCGGTCCTGGTGAAATTGCTATGGCAATACACGAATGGCAAGATTCATTGGATAATTCGGCTATCGATTTAGATAATTTGCCGAATTCAATCGAAATGGCTGATGCGTATAAAAGAAATCAGCGCCTCGACCTGGCAATCTCGCTGTATCAGCAAATTTATCGGCAGTCCCGGGATGAAGTCGCCAAATGGTATTCGATGTATCAAATTGCCCTATGTCAGGAACAATCTAACTATTCCTCCGGGTCAGTTCTGGAATCGTTGACCCTGGCGTATGAATGCCTACCGCACCGGGCTGAACCGTTGTACCACATTGCCCGAATCTGCCTGCAACAAGGCCATCGCCAGCGGGCCATCGAAATAAACCAAATCGCCGTCGATACCTGCTTGAGTGACCACCGGTATTTCTTCGATCGCAGTATCTATGAACATTTGATTAAGCAGCAGTACACCGCGTTGCAGCCAAATTCATCGAGTGTGGATCCGAGTGATAAATTCGGGGAAGTATCTACTGAGGAACACCTCCCGATCAATGTCCAATCCACCCTTGCAGAAAGTTTCGACTCCAACGCAAACCCAGACGCACCCAAGCAAATTGCTCATCTAACCAAACCAGAGTCCACGGATTACCCGGCGGCGACTCCCCTAGGCAAAAAGAAAAAGCTCACTATAGGAATGGCCACCTACGATGATTACGATGGTGTGTATTTTTCGGTACAGTCAATACGAATGTATCACCCCGAGGTTACCGACGATACTGAAATAGTAGTGATCGATAATAACCCGGCAGGAGCCTGCGCCAACGCGTTGAAGGCGCTGGAGAACAACGTGAGTAATTTCCGCTATATCCCCTATGACGAGAAACAGAGCACCACGGTAAAGCAGCAGATCTTCAACCATTCCAATGCCGACTTTGTCATTGGAATCGACTGTCATGTTTTGATAGTCGCCGGTGCTATAAAAAAATTGCTTGACTATTTTGACGCCCACCTGAATTCAAACGATTTGATTCAGGGGCCATTGATATACGATGACATGCAATCCCTTTCTACCCATTTCGACACCAAATGGCGAGGCGGGATGTATGGGACCTGGGCCACCGATCAACGGGGAGCAGATCCTGACGCAGCGACATTTGATATCCCCATGCAGGGAATGGGCCTGTTCGCCTGTCGCAAGGCCGCCTGGCCGGGGTTTAATGAATTGTTTTCAGGCTTTGGCGGCGAGGAAGGTTACATTCACCACAAATTCAAGCAGCGAGGTGGCCGGGTTTTATGTGCACCATTTCTCCGCTGGTTGCACAGATTTGGCCGGCCCATGGGCGCACCCTATCAAAATATTTGGGAAGATCGCATCCGCAACTACTTTATCGGTTTCAATGAATTGGGTCTGGAACTCGAGCCAGTACGAAATCACTTCATCGAATTTCTTAATCTGGATGTGGTCAACCAGACCGAACGAAACTGGCTCGCAGAGTTATCCCGGAGCGTCGCATCTTTTGATCAATTATATTTTTTATCAAGTGATATTCATTCGGTTAAATCACGCAATCTAACCAACCATTTCCGCCGTCTCGGGCTGGCCCACAAGGTGTACGTTCTGAATTTAAACAGTTATGCCGATCCCGCTATGAACATAATTGATGGCCATATCCGGGCGATAAAGTTGGCACATCAACATTCCCATACCAGGATCTATGTCGGCACTGACTCGCTGGATGCTTTTTACCAGCATATTTCCCAGCCCACCGGAAACCAGGATAGCCAGGCCAATCGAATTCCAAATACGGGGTTGGAGACAGAAAATATAGCGGCATGCGACCAACCAGATTGGATCAGCATATACACCAGTGACAAATTTACAAATAACGTCTCGCTGCTGGAGTCACTGCTGCAACCATCGGGACGCCAGAATACCGCCTTTTCGTCACAAAGCAATTCGACACTGGACGATAGTCATCACGATTCTTGGACGGCCTCCGAGTCAGCTGCGATACCCGCAGTTCGACCAGCCAGCTTGCCTGCCGTTAGTTGTTTTTGCCCGACCTATGGTCGTCCCGGATTACTCGAAGAGTCCATTGAGTGTTTTATTCGACAAGATTATCCGGGGCCGAAAGAACTGGTGGTTTTGAATGACTTCGATCGACAATCATTTACTATTGATCATCCTGAGATCCGGATAATAAATTGTGACGAACGCTATGCCAGCATAGGGGTAAAAAGAAATGCGGCAGTGGAATACTGTCAGCATCAGATTTTACTTCCTTGGGATGATGACGATATCTATTTACCCCATCGAATCTCGTATTCGGTCTCGGCGATATCCGATAGCCGCGACTACTTCAAACCAACCAGGGCATTCTTTTCGAATCAACCCGGGATTACATCAATTGACACCAATCTGTTCCACGCTCAGTCTGCCTGGACCAGGACTGCATTTGAAAGTGTCGGCGGATATAAAGACATCAATATAGGAGAGGACACCGCCCTCGAATCGGCCTACGACAAGACAGGCATCACCAAGCTCAGTAAACTCACCGACGACGAATTGTTTTACATATATCGTTGGGGGAGTACTGGCAGCTATCATATTAGCGGTTACGGCGGTGAAAGTGAGACTAACCCCCTTGAACAGTCTGAATTGCACGTATCCCATGAAATTGAGCAGGGTAATCTGCCGGTCGGAAACATTGCACTGAAGCCCCATTGGAAACAAAACTATTTGCTCTGGACCGCCAGCTACCTGGCAAACCTTGATCAGTCGAATAGCAGCGACACCGAGTCAGACTGAAAAATTTATGGGCTAGAGGATAAACGCAACCCGAACAAAGTATTTAGCCATATTCAGCATTGCCATCATAAGCCCGGACATGGCACTCTAGTGCAATCCCTATACAGGTTCGAATCCATGGATCTCAATAAGTACCCGCTGGACCCACAAATGCAGGCATACCTGGAAAAAAGCGAGAGCTTTTATCCCGATGACAATGGCGCGCTATCGATCCCAGACAATCGGCGACTCTATCTCGAAATGAGCGCAGCCTTCCACGTCGCCTATCCTACGGGAATCACTTCTACGGATCATGACGTACCCGGAAGGAATGGTCCTATTCCAATCCGCATTTACGAGCACCCACTGCACCGAACCCCGGTAACCGTGTTGTATTTGCATGGCGGTGGATTTGTGGTCGGCAATCTTGATAGTCATGACGCCGTATGCGCAGAAATTTCCAGTCTGTCGGGGTACCGGGTGATCGCGGTTGACTATCGGCTTGCTCCCGAATTTGTTCACCCGGTTCAATTCGAAGATGTGCTTGACGTGTTTCTCGAAATCGATACCGGGCATACTGTAGTAGCCGGAGATTCAGCGGGGGCAACCCTGGCAGCATCATTATGCGTTGCCCAGCATGGCAGCGAACGTCAACCCATTGGACAAGTATTAATTTATCCCTGGCTGGGCGGGGAATTGCTTCAATTGGAATCTTACTCAAGTAAAGCTGACGCACCCGCCCTCAGCTTAAAAACCCTAATGGATTATCATGCCCTCAGGAGTTCTGGAGAGCCTAACTGGCATGACCCGATTTATTATCCACTGGCACTAAAAGACTATTCCGACCTGCCGCCCTGCGCGGCATTCGCGGCCGAGCACGATCCAATTCGAGATGATGCTGTTGCCTACACAGATAGTCTAACTAGGGCTGGGGTTGAAGCTGAATGCTATGTTGAAAGCGGCCTGGTTCACGGCTATCTAAGGGCTCGTCATTGTAGCCAGAAGGCCGGTGCCAGCTTCTCCCGAATATGTGAGGCAATTAAGCGACTGGGGAAGTATCAGTAATGGGCCCTCAACGGTTGGAAGGCAAACGTATTTTACTTACCGGTGGTACCCGGGGGATTGGCAAGGCAATGCGAGAGACCTTTATTGCCCATGGTGGGCAGGTCGTGTTTACCGGCACTAATAACGCCACAGCGAGCGAGGATTCAGGATTTGTCGCCGCCGATAGTGCCAACCTGTCGGATATAGAGCAGGCGGTTTCCTACGCGGCGTCACGCCTCGGCGGTATCGATGTACTGGTAAATAATGCAGGCATTGAAATTGAGAAAACCCTGGAGCAAACCAGCGAGCAGGATTGGGATCAGATAATGGATATTAACGTCAAAGCGGTATTTCGCTATTCCCGTCTGGTCATTCCGGTGATGCGTGAAGCAGGCGGTGGTGCCATCATTAATCTGGGGTCTATTAGCGCTTTTATGTCTGACCCAGGTCTTGCAGCGTACAATGCTACCAAAGCAGCGGTGGTCAGTCTGACTCGGAGTATCGCGGTAGAAAACGGCAAGGACGGTGTTCGTTGCAACGCCATTTGCCCGGGCTGGATTGATACTGATATGTTGGCTCAAACTTTCGAGCAGGCCGGCGATATTGACGCGGCCCGGGAGAAAATAAATCAGATGCATCCGGTTGGCCGTCTCGGCCAGGCCCAGGATATCGCCAATATGGCATTGTGGCTGGCGTCCGATGAGTCGGCATTTGCCAGCGGCCAGACATTCACCATTGACGGCGGTCTGACTGCGGGGTCGCCTGCTGATCCCAACCAATTTTAGAACGGTTCACAAACAACAATCTCGAACTCTCCTTGTCGTTGTTCAACAAGATTTCCGAGGACAGCCTCGCCAAAGTCCTCTCGGTTTATGCCGGGCTTGTGTTCGGCGTATACTGGATCCCACTCCGAGCGCTGGAAAGAGGGGGTTTCCCTGACATTTGGGCAGTGACCACGTTAAACCTAGTTTCAGCTGTGTTTATCCTTCCGGTCATAATCTGGCATTGGCGTCGATTTTCCCCTGGGCGTTGGCGCTTTCAATTTATCTGTTTTGGTTCGGGTATCGCATTCACTTTTTATAGTTGCGCACTCATATACACCGAAGTGGTTCCCGCCATCGTTTTGTTTTATCTAATGCCAATTTGGGGGTTTTTACTGGCGAGAATATTTACCGGTGACCAGATCACACCAATACGCTGGATTTCAATGGTAATCGCATTGGTCGGACTGTGGGCCATTATCGGTGAAGGCGCCGCTTTGCCAGTCCCGCGAAATATCGGCGACTGGATGGCCCTGGCAGCGGGACTGTTGTGGGCGGGGCTGTCACTGATGATCTTTACCGACCGCGAGGCAAGCCCTATTGATTACGCCGCAGGGTTTATTTTTTGGGGTGCCATGATTTCGCTGACTGCGGCCATTGTAATCAACCAGAATAGCGTAGAAGTAACGCCTCATTGGCCGAGCTTGTGGTCAAAACTCCACTGGCTAGTGCCATTCGTCTTGATTGTGGTGATCCCCGGCGCGGTAGCTACAATCTATGGCCCCACCAAACTAAACCCAGGGGTGGTGGGCTTATTGTTTATGACCGAAATTAGCGTGGGCGTAATCACCGCCGCAATATGGGCGGGGGAACCGTTTGAACTGAGACAAATTTGTGGAGTGGTGTTAATTACCCTGGCCGGTGTCCTTGAGACAATTTTTCTTTTTCTGATGGGCAAGCAACTGGCGATTGAAGGTGAATAAATACTGGAATCTGCTGTGGCCAGAAAAATTACCGGACCGCCAGGTCACGGGACTTATCCTGACACCGGTATTGATCGCGCTGGCACTTCTATTACTCGATCGCTACGGGATACAACGGGCTTTTTACCAGAATTTTAGCGACCTCGGTGTATATCAATCCTTGATACCGGCTCAGGCACCATTAGCCGCCCAGATTCATTTTTCTGTTGCCTGCCTGATTTTATTCGTTGCCCTGCCCCTGGGTTTCCACCTTGCCTTCCCCCTCCAGGGCATGGATCGCTATGGTTTATCGCTACGATCCGCGCTAACCCATTTCCCGGTTTATTTTGTTTTGCTGTTGATCATGTTACCGGTGGTGTGGATCACGTCTTCTGATCCGGGATTTAACCGGTTTTATCCGATGTATAAACCAGCGGAATTAACCGACTGGCTGTTTTATGAAATGGTCTATATGTTGCAGTTTTTTGCGGTGGAGTTTTTCTTTCGAGGATTCTGTCTGTTTCGCCTGGAGAGAATAGCCGGACTGTATGCAATTGCGATTATGGTGATCCCCTATGCGCTTATTCATATTTATAAACCACTGCCCGAAGCGCTTGGATCAATCGTTGGTGGATTGGTTCTCGGTTACCTTGCCCTAAAGACCCGCTCGATCTGGCCAGGACTGTTTGTCCATTGTGGAGTGGCCCTGTCAATGGATTGGTTTGCCCTGATACGGACTGGATGGTTTCGTTAGGCCTGATTATAAAGAACCAGCAGGTCATCGCATCAGATCACCAGATCAAATCAATGGACCCGACTAAAATTTTCACCAATGGATTTGAGTTTACCCACCATGCTAACCAGGCCATTCGATCGGGTTGGAGAAAGGTGTTCCCGGAGGCCAATGCAGTCAATGAAATACAGATCCGCGGCGGCAATGTCTTCGGGTTTCTGCCCGGATAACACCCGGATAAGAAGCGCGATGATACCCTTGGTAATAATTGCGTCACTGTCTGCACTGAATGCAACCATGCCGTTTTGCAGCTCGGCATGTAACCAGACCTGACTCTGACAACCGTGAATCAAGTGGTCCTGGTTTTTATACTCTGGATCGATTAATGGAAGCTTTTTTCCAAGATCAATAATGTACTCGTACTTGTCCATCCATTGATCAAACAGACCAAATTCTTCAATCACATCATCCTGGGTTTGATTGATACTCATTGGTTTTATCCAAGCATTTCTATTGCGCGATTCAATGCGATAACCAGGGCATCCACGTCAGCCCGGTTATTGTAAAAAGCAAATGAGGCGCGCACGGTTCCAGGAATTTCAAAATAATCCATCAGTGGCTGGGTACAATGATGACCGGTTCGTACTGCAATGCCTTGCTGATCCAGTAAGGTACCGACGTCAAACGGATGTTGCCCTTCAATCAAAAATGAAATTACCGAAGCTTTTTTAGTGGCGGTACCATAAATTTTTAATCCAGAAATCGCCGATAACTTTTCCGTCGCGTAATTCAGAACATCCTGTTCATGGGCTGCCACCTCGGCCGGATCAAACCGGGATACATAATCGATTGCGGCGGCCAATCCAATGCCCCCGGCAATATTCGGCGTTCCCGCCTCGAATTTATGGGGCAAGGTATTATAAGTAGTCTTTTCGAACGTCACTTTTTCGATCATATCGCCACCCCCCTGATATGGTGGCATGCTGTTAAGCAAATCTTGCTTCCCATAGAGAATTCCCACGCCGGTAGGGCCAAATATTTTATGTCCAGAAAACGCGTAAAAATCCACACCCAGGGACTGTACATCCAGCCGCATATGGGGAACATACTGGGCCCCGTCCAGCAGTACCAGCGCACCGATCTGGTGACTTTTGGCAATGATTTCATCAACCGGATTAATCGTACCAAGGGCGTTGGAGACATGGACAACCGCAACCATACGAGTTCGTTCACCAAGTAATCGATCGAAGCCTTGCATATCCAGCTGTCCATCTGGGTGCATTGGTATAACCTTTAAATTCGCACCACGCTCATCACAAATCATCTGCCAGGGAACAATATTGGAATGATGTTCCATGGTAGAAATGATCACCTCATCCCCAGGATTGAGATATTTTCTTCCCCAGGAAGCGCTCACCAGATTAATCCCATCAGTGGTCCCCCGGTTAAACAATACTTCTTCGACCCGGGCAGCGTTGATAAACTCACGGGTGGTTTCCCGAGCCTCTTCGTAAGCCGTGGTAGCCAGTTGGCTCAAGTGGTGTACGCCACGATGAATATTGGCGTTTTGGTCACGGTAGTAACTATCAATGGTTTCTATTACTACGTTAGGTTTTTGCGCGGTGGCTCCATTGTCAAGATAAATCAGGGGGCGACCGTTAACCTGGCGTGACAAAATTGGAAAATCGCCGCGTACGGCATCCACATCAAATGAATTCATGTTATGAGCTGATAGCGAGGCGTTTTTCGGTGTCAAGGATAAACTGAGGGAGAACGAACCGAGATGGGGGTCTGCAAGGCGAATTTCAATCCATACACTACACTAAACCCCGCCTGAATTATTTACCCAGCGAAGGTTATGGAGTTCTTTTCATGTGATAATTCTATGGCAAACTACAGTGAAAGCAACAACAAAATTCATGATCAATCTCTGCCTTAATCAGGACCTGAAAAATCTGCTACGCAGCAATATGGGTGAATTCGATGCCAGGAGCCAGGGAAATCCAGAGTTGCGCCGGGCTGCAGTGGCCCTGACCCTGGTAAATGCCCAGTGTGATCCAGAAATGGATGGACTGGCATGGTCCAGCGCTGAGAAATCCGAGGCCGCGATAATTCTCACCAGACGATCAGCAAAACTCAACAAGCATGCTGGACAATGGGCGCTGCCCGGAGGCAGGATGGATCAAGGAGAAACCCCGGAACAATCAGCACTGCGCGAGCTCGAAGAAGAAGTCGGACTTCAGCTCGAGCCGTCAGATATCATTGGCCGGCTTGACGACTATCCAACCCGGTCCGGCTTCAGTATTACACCAGTGGTGGTATGGGGCGGGTCAAATCCTGCGCTGGTACCCAATCCTGGGGAAGTCGATTCGATCCATTGCATCCCTGTCCGGGAATTTATGCGTGAGGACGCGCCTCTGCTTGAGCAGATTCCCGAAAGCGAACATCCGGTGTTGCGAATGCCGGTAGGGGACAGTTGGATTGCAGCACCCACTGCGGCCCTGGTCTATCAATTCCGAGAGGTCGCGGTGCTGGGCCAGGCGACCCGGGTCGCGCATTTTGAGCAACCCTATTTTGCCTGGCGTTAGTGTAGTGTCCTGATCTAGACCCTGCTTCCATCAGTCGTCCACCCAATTTAACAAACTATTCTGGTTGATCAGAAATAAAACGCCTCATCACGTTGCCCAATAAACGGCTGACATTGTTGTCATAATTATTGTGCGACAATGACCCGGCAAAAGCGATGGAACTTACTGAAAATACCGCGCCATTATTCGGTGTTTCATAGAACACCATATCGCAACGCACATCGGGACAGGTTTCGCCATTAACCGCGGAATGGGTGTGCTGGAACTCCTCGTTGACCCAGTGATAATCCGCACCGAAATCGGTTGCCTCCGCAACTATGAGCGCATGGGGTGGGGTTCCCGTAGCAAAATCTGCGCTGTCGATTTCACTCCCCGCGGCACCGCCGAAAATCAATCCAAAGTCGCCTATGGACTCGCCTTCTGGCAGTCCTTCAAATATCCAGGACACCCTGGAATCGTAACTCGCCTCGGTCCGGTAATAGGGCTTTGAATAGTTAAATCCCTGGGCGGAAAACCCGGTGCCGCAGACCGCCTCCGGCGGAATGCCATTGCGTCTCCAGAGTCCGGAAAGTTCGCCGGTGAAACTCATATGGTATTCCCCTGGCTCAGCGATCCAGCTGCGCATACCATCCTCTGCCCTGCGCATCTCGATTACGCCGGGTAATTCTGGATGGTAGGCGATGCGCCAGTAAAAACCATTGCCCCCCAGATAAATAAACCTGCCTCCCTGCTGTTGGTAATCAAGCAATCCCTGGATCATGCTTCGGCTATAGTATTCGGGATGGGTGGTGGTCATCACGCAAGCGTAATCCTGCAACAGCGAAACTCCTTCACGGTCAAGGTCATCATCAGTAACAACGTCAAATCCGATCTCCATTTGTTCGAGCCAATCGGTAATATGGGTGTCAGCATTGTATTGCCAAAGCTCGTCTTTTGGTCCCATGCGTAGAAACGGACGCAACCTTGAGGCATAACAGACTCCGGATCCATCCGAATGCACGTCGTACATGCTGAGACCGTGTTCCGGATGGGTTTTCAGATGCAGATCAGTTTGGCCAATCTGGGTAAATGCGGTGGTTGACAGTTCGAACAGCGGTCCCCAGGTCAGAGGCATTTGGTTGTTAGCGTAGGCGTAATAACTTGCGGTAGAGATCAGCAAACATATTCGATTGTTGGTTGTCCCCTTTTTGGGTCGAATATAGAACGGCACATAAAACCATTGGTCTTGCTGGGTCAGGTAGGCTCCATAGGTCCCGCTAGGAAAATCCTCCGGTACCTGCCATACCACGTCGGTTTGCCATGCGCAGTCGTACAGGTCGTCTTCATGGAAGTGAATCGCGCCGTAGTGAGCCGGTTTATGTCGCCAGTTCATTTCACTGCCATCATGATTCCAGCCTTTCATGGCGCGGGCTGGCAGGTTAACGGTATAACCGTGAAACCCGTTTTCCGAAACATCGACAATGGTTTGACTACTGATTTCCTGGCTAAAGTCCCATTTCCCCAGATAGTGGAATCCTGATTCGCCATCCTGCCCCCCAGCCAAAATTTCCTGCAGGATCGCTGGGCTGTCGATTTTGCCGTTAAACAATCCACTGACCAAGGGCATGCCATTCCGCTCGACCCCGCTCCAACCAGCAATCAAAAATCTACTAGTGGCAGCTTGCCGCCATTTTGCTTCACAATATGCCGTAGCCTCGGTGTTCCCCGGAACGGCGTAAGTATCCAACGGGCACTGCTGAATGGACAATTTACCGGCCTCTGCATTCCAGTGGAATGAAGCCGAATACCAGCGACGAGGATGCAACGGCATACCCGTGGTCAGTATGGTCGCCACACCATCGCCAATTTTTGCTGCCAACGCACCATCCTGATCCAGGTATAAACAATATCCTGCCTGATCACTTTCCGACCAGGCACCGATAATTGCCTGCTCCGTGCTACCTGGGATGGTGGGCCAAATTTTTGCTTCGAGCCTGAATGAGCCCCGGGGATCTGGCTGCTCGGCATCCAGAGCGATAAAAGATCCCACCTGAGTTTTCTGATAGCGCGCCGGATACAGGCCATTGACCCCATCGGGTATAGCATTTTGCTTTAACCCCGGCCCGCCTTCCGAATCATCGCCACAGCGAATGTGGACGATATTAAATTCGAACTCGCCCGGTAAATCTGCGCTTACCTTAAATTCAATTTTCTCTCCGGGTTGCGCGCAAATCTGATCAGCATAAGCAAGCAGATGTCTCATGGGTTCTCCGCCTCGCCAACGTCAGGAAAGCTGCCGGTTTGGTTTTTCCATCGATGCCGAAAAATATCCCAATAGCCGGCAGCGAGGTTGTCGAAAGTACGGGATTGGTCAACCTCAATGGGCTTAAGAAAATCTTGATTAAGGGTCCCGAGACACCACTTACTGCCAGGCACCAGACAGACTAGAATCCGCTTCCCCCCGGTTGATTCCCCCCACATTAGATTCAGCACTGTTTGCAACTCAGCGCTATAGGGCCCAAATGGGTTGTCGCGGAATTCCACGGCCAGGTCGCTGCGGTCTTGAAGAATCTTGTACATTACGGAAAATTGAGATTTTGGGTCAATTCATTAAGAGAGTTTAATCGAACAACGATCATCTACGTCAGATTGGCGGTAAAATTGGCACGGGCAATTTTCTTGAACATCAAAACAAGTCTAAAAATCATGCGTAGCGGTGGCGAAGTACTAATAAAGGGACTGATCGACTATGGAGCCGATACAGCGTTTTGTGTTCCCGGCGAGAGCTACCTGGGCGCACTGGATGCCATCTACCAATACCAAGACCAATTTCGTTTAATCACCTGTCGCCAGGAAGGTGGCGCCGCTTACATGGCGGAAGCCTGGGGCAAACTAAAAGGACGACCCGGAATCTGTTTCGTATCGAGAGGGCCAGGTGCTTCGAATGCGATGATAGGGATTCATACCGCATTCCAGGATTCTACTCCACTGATCTGCTTTATCGGTCAGATCTCCCGCAACGACCGTGGCCGCGAGGCATTTCAGGAACTGGACTACAACCTGGCCTATGGCGGGGTAGCGAAAAAAGTAGTAGTGATCGACCAGGCCGAGCGCATCCCCGAGCAACTCAACCAGGCCTGGCAATATGCCACTACCGGGAGACCGGGACCGGTACTGGTGGTGTTATATGAAGATATGTTGAAAGAATTGGTGGAAGTTACCGACGTTCCGGTTAATCAGTCGGTTCACCGAGGTTTCTATGGCCCGGCCCCTTCCCAGGAAGCAATAAACCAGGTAGTAAATTTGATCACCAGAGCGTCCCGGCCCCTGGTGCTCTGTGGCTGCAGTAGTTGGAACCGGACTACCCAGAAATTACTCACCGAGCTTGCGGAAAACTATCAACTGCCGGTAGCTACCGCTTTTCGCCGGCAGGATTGTTTCGACAACACCCATTCGAATTTTATTGGCGAATTCGGTCTGGTAGCACCAGACGCGACAGTCGAATATTTGCAACAAGCGGATTTGTTGTTAGTAGTTGGGCCACTACTCGGCGATATAACGACCAATGGCTACCAGCGTCTGGAACCGCCATTGGGCCAATCTGCTCAAACCTTGGTTCATGTCCATCCAGCAGCGGAATCAATCAACAACGTCTTCCATGCAGATGTGGCTATCGCCAGCGAATGCCAGCATTTTCTTCAGTCGATGGTACAACAATCCAGGCTACATCCGATTCCGGCAGCCCAGCAACGCGAAGAATTAATTCATGATCTCAACCAGCACTATCTTGACTTTCTGCACCAACCGCGATTTACCAATGACCCGGCACGGATGGATTTGATCTGCAATTTCCTGCGTCAAAGACTGGATCCGGAAGCCATCATCACCATGGGTGCTGGGAACTATACCACCTGGCCACAGCGGCATTATCAGTACAGGCTTTGCAAAACTCAGCTGGGCTCCACCAATGGGTCCATGGGATACGGTGTCCCCGCAGCGATTGCCGCTAAACTGGCTCGTCCGGAGTCCGCGGTAGTATCTTTTTCAGGAGATGGTTGTTTTCTGATGAATGGTCAGGAACTCGCCACCGCGGTTCAATATCAGCTCGGTATCGTTTTTCTAGTTATCAACAATGGCAGCTACGGTACCATCAGGGCCCATCAAGAAAGTCATTACCCCGGAAGAGTAATGGGAACCAATCTACGCAATCCTGATTTTGCAGCCCTGGCCAGCGCCTATGGTGCCCAAGGTTTCACGGTAGAGCGAACAGACCAGTTCGAGGCTGCATTCGAACAGGCGCTTGCGGCTGGTCAACCCAGCGTAATTGAAATCAGGATTAACCCACCTGACTGATTTGGCCTAGTGGTTGGTTTCGCGGCTCAGGAAAACCAACCAATGAAATCAAATATTTTAAGATAGGCTTTAGGCCGGGTTCATAGCGGAACTGGCGAATGGCTACTTTCAGGCTATTCTACTTCCGATTAAATGTGGTCGCCAAATAGCCAGGTTCAAAATAATTACGGTATCATTGGTTTCAATCGAGTTTTGGCTTTTCTTCCCATGTTAAAAAACAAAGTAGCGGTAATCACCGGGGCATCTCGGGGCATTGGGTTCGCCTGTGCAAAACGATTTATCCAAGAAGGCGCGAGTGTGGTAATTTCAGATATTGAAGACCAGGCGGGCGAGGTTGCCGCCAGGTCACTGGGGGAACGCGCCCGATATTGCCATTGTGATGTTCGCAGCAAGGCAGAAATTCAGGCATTGTTCGACTTTGCTGTTGAAACCCATGGTCGGATCGACAATGTTATCGCCAACGCCGGCATTATCCATGCGGCGGATATTCTCGAATTAGAAGAGCAGGATTTCGATAATGTAATCGCGGTTAATCTACGAGGGGTATTTCTCACCGGTCAGATCGCGGCCCGGATAATGGTTAATCAAACGCCCGACGAAGATGATTCCCGCGGCACTATTATCAATATGTCTTCGGTGAACGCGGTGTTGACGATTCCTGCCATCTCACCCTATGTGATCGCCAAAGGCGGGGTCAATCAATGGACCAAGGTTCTGGGTATCAGGCTGGCCCCGGAGAAAATTCGGGTAAACGCTATCGGGCCCGGTTCGATTAATACCGAACTGTTTCAGTCCCTCGCAGACAATCCCCAAAAAATGAATGAAGTAATGTCGAGAACCCCCATGGAGCGCCCCGGGGAACCCGATGAAGTTGCAAAAATTGCGGTATTTCTAGCCAGCCATTATTCGAGCTATGTCACCGGCCAGACGGTTTATCCCGATGGCGGTCGCATGGGGTTGAATTACGTGGTTCCGGTTAAACCCTGAAAACACTGCGGGAGAACCTACTATGTCTGATCCGGATCAACTGGAAAGTATCCGCCAGGGTGTGGCGGCTCTTTGCGCCAAATTTGACCCCCAGTACTGGCTCGCCCTCGATGGCAATCGCCACTACCCTACCGAGTTTGTTCGGGCCCTGACCGAGGATGGTTATCTCGCCGCATTAATTCCCGAAGAATACGGAGGTTCCGGACTCGGCTTACGGGAGGCCTGTTTAATTCTTGAAGAAATTAGTTGTTCCGGCGGACATCCCGGCGCCTGTCATGCCCAGATGTATGTCATGGGTTCGGTACTTCGACATGGGTCTGAACAACAAAAGCAAACCTATTTGCCCAAGGTTGCCAACGGCGAACTGCGATTGCAGAGTTTCGGGGTTACTGAACCAACCACCGGGACCGATACCACCAGTCTCAAAACCACCGCGCGGCGACATGGGGACAAATACGTTATTAATGGCCAGAAAGTCTGGATCAGCCGGGTCCAACATTCTGATTTAATGTTGTTACTGGCGCGCACCAAACCCCAGGCTGAATCTCGCAAAAAAACCGATGGATTGTCCACCTTCATAGTCGACTTGAATCAGGCTAAGGACCAAGGATTGACCATACGTCCCATCGACTCAATGATCAATCATCATTCTTGCGAGTTGTTTTTCGATAATCTTGAGATACCGGCGGAAAATCTGCTGGGAGAGGAACACAATGGCTTTCGAATCATTCTCGACAGCATGAACGCGGAACGTATCTTGATCGCCGCGGAATGTATCGGCGACGGGCGTTTTTTCATTGACAAGGCTGTTAACTACGCCAAAGAGCGGGTAGTCTTTGGTCGTTCCATCGGACAAAATCAGGGGGTTCAATTTCCCATCGCGCGCTGCTTCGCAAATATCCAGGCGGCTAACCTCATGGTAGAAAAGGCGGCCGACTTATTCGATCAGCAACAACCCTGTGGTCCTGAAGCCAATATGTCCAAGATGCTGGCATCAGAAGCCAGCTGGCAGGCGGGGGATATGTGTATGGAGGTACACGGTGGATTCGCATTTGCCAGGGAGTATCATATCGAACGAAAATTTCGCGAAACCCGGCTGTACCGCACCGCACCGATTTCGACTAATTTTATTCTGAGTTACATCGCCGAACATGTGCTCGATCTACCCCGCAGTTTTTAGCTACAGAACATGAAAGGAGTGCTTGATGGAATTCTGGTCGTCGCAGTCGAACAAGCCGTGGCGGCGCCTTATTGCAGCGCGCGTCTACGGGAGGCTGGGGCCCGGGTTATTAAAATTGAAAGAGAGAGCGGAGATTTTGCCCGGGGCTATGACCAGGTTGCAGGTGGTGACAGCTCCTATTTTTTCTGGCTTAACCAGGGTAAAGAATCCCTGGTACTGAATTTTAAACAGGACGCGGACAATCAGTTACTGCACCGGATAATTGCCCAGGCCGACATTCTGATTCAGAACCTTGCCCCCGGCGCGCTGGCGCGCTCAGGTTTTGACCTCGAGAAATTGCGCCAACAATATCCCAAACTAATCACCTGTGACATTTCCGGATATGGCAAAAGTGAAGCGGTGTCCAGGATGAAAGCCTATGATTTTCTGGTCCAGGCCGAAGCTGGCCTGGTCAGCGTCTCGGGAAGTCAAAATGAACCCGGACGAATTGGCGTGTCTGCCTGCGATATCGGAGCAGGCATGACTGCCCACTCTGGCATTCTCGAGGCCCTGATAAAACGTCAGCAAACGGGTGAGGGCAGCGCCGTGGAAGTATCTCTATTCGGCGTTACCGCTGACTGGATGACGGTTCCGTTATTGCACTATGACTATGGGGGCAAAGCGCCCGCACCGGCAGGGCTGAATCACCCCTCCATCGCGCCCTATGGAGGCTACCGAACCCGGGGCGGTGAAATCGTTATCGTTGCGATTCAAAATGAGCGGGAATGGCAGCGATTCTGTGCCACGGTTTTATTAGCACCGGAGCAAGCTACCGCCGAACAATTTGGCAGCAATAATCAACGGGTGTTGAATCGGGTCAATCTCGACCAGATGATAAACGGTGTGACTGAAATGCTCGATCGTGCCCAACTGATCGAGCGGTTGCAGCGCGCTGACATTGCCTTCGGTTCTATCAACAGCGTGGCGGATTTATCTTGTCACGGTGCGCTACAGCGACGATCGGGAATATCTTCCTATGGAAAAGCGATTCGGTTTCCCGCCAGGCCAATGGGCAGCGATGGGGCGGAAGAGGTAAAGGTCCCAAAGCTGGGACAGCATAGCGAATTAATTCGTGGTCAATTCAGTGAAGAATCTGGCTAAACCGGACTGGTCACTGTCAACATGTCCCACCGGACGAATTGGATTTTCAATGATGAGACCGTGTGCACCCACGTTTAATGGCATGCCAAGGCAATTGGATTGCTTGAATAATTTTTTTTCCAAAAAAAAGCCCCGGAAAGGGGCTTTTCTCGTCAAACATCCAACTATTACTGAGGTATATCGCCCTGTACCCCTTCGACATAAAAATTCATACCAAGCAGGGTGCCATCATCAATCGATTCCCCTTCACCAACCACCATTTCACCGGCCTGGTTTTTAATCGGTCCCTGGAAAGCATGCATGCTTCCATCGAGAATCCCCATGCGGACACTTTCCGCCGCGGCTTGTACCTCGGCTGGGACCGCATCATTATATGGTGCCATTTCCACCATTCCAGGCTTTAGACCGTCCCAAGTATCAACCGAACTCCAGCTTCCATCCATCGCTGCCTTTACCCTGGCGGTATAGTAGGGACCCCAGTTATCAATGATCGCAGTAAGTTGCGCTTTAGGCGCGAACGCCGTCATATCTGAGGCCTGGCCAAAGGCATAGACACCACGTTGCTCGGCAACCTGTAAAGGTGCGGGAGAGTCGGTGTGCTGGGTAATGATGTCAGCGCCCTGATCAATCAAAGCCTTGGCAGCATCGCCTTCCTTACCCGGGTCATACCAGGAATTAACCCAGACCACTTTCACCGTCGCGTCAGGATTAATCTTACGCATGGCGATGGTAAAGGCATTAATTCCCCGGATCACTTCCGGAATAGGAAACGAAGCGATATAACCCACTACGCCGGATTTGGACATGTGACCTGCAATCGTCCCAAGCACAGCCCGTCCTTCGTAAAAACGACCAGAGTATGTGCTGACATTATCAGCGCGTTTGTATCCGGTAGCGTGTTCAAACTTGATATCGGGAAATTGTTTGGCGACCTTGAGGGTCGGATTCATATATCCAAATGAAGTGGTAAAAATAACAGTATGACCGCTTGTCGCGAGGGTTCGGATCACGCGCTCGGCATCCGCACCTTCGGCAACGCTTTCTACAAACGTTGTTTCGACATTCAACTCCTGCTCCACGGTCTGGCGCCCTTTGTCATGACGATAGGTCCATCCGTGGTCACCGACGGGACCAACGTAAACAAATCCAACTTTGGTATCTGCGGCATTGGCGCTGCCAACAATCAGGCCGGCAGACAAAACTGCCCCGGCCAGAGATTTTACAAATGTTCTTTTTTGCATAGCTTTAATAACTCCACTGAGCGTGATAAATATAATGATGAGAGGGGGATGGGAGCCCGTCGACAGATTGTAGCAAAATTGCCAACGACCAACCTATCGGGGCCGAAAAATAGTGTTTTCCGACAAAACAAATTGTTAGCTCGTGTTTCAATATTTGTCGTTAATGAATTCACCTAATTTAACGAATTTAGCTGCCACGATAAGTGGAATAGCCATAGGGATTTAGCAACAACGGAACGTGGTAGTGCTGACCGTCATCGCCAATTTGGAATACAATTTCGATATGGGGATAAAACGTATCCCTTCCTGCCCGAGCAAAATAATCACCTACCTGGAACACCAACCGATACTGCCCCGCGGTTAGGTTCCCGTCACCAAGCCAATCGCCGACCCGGCCATCCTGATTGGTTTCGTCACTCGCTATCTGACGCCATTGATTGTCGTGTAGTTGGTGTAATTCCACCTCAACCGAGGCTGCGGGCTTACCCAGAGAGGTATCAAGTATATGGGTTGTAATTTGACTCATTGCGACCTCGCACAATTTTCCTGAGAAAAAATATTGTTAAGACGAATGGTGGTAATTTTCCATTGTTCCCTAGCCGCCGTGACAAGCTCTGCTCCACGGGAGTTTTCTACTCTTTGTCGTATGTTGGAAAGCATGTATTCCGCCGATTTTTCGCTGGCGCAAATAATATATATAAAACCAAACTTTTCCAGATAGGCTTGATTGAATTTCGCCAGTTGCTCCAGAACTTGTTCATCCGCCTGATTTACGCCGGATTGTTCGTTAGTGGCGACGTTCAAGGTAGCGCGGAATTTTTCCTTAAGGGAAGCCGGATCTCCAATTTTTGGATGCCCCTCAAACGCTTGTATCAAATCATCCTCATGCATGGTCGCCCAGATTTCTCCAGCCTGGGTAATTAAATTATCAACCGACTGATAGGGGCGCTTTTCAACCACGCGATCAATCCAGTCTGTCGCAGTACAGCATTGGCGCATTAATGCGTGGGACTCCGCAGGATTTTGTTCATTGAAATCGGAAAGATTCACCGCTGGGATAATGGTTGATTGTTAACAATGGAGGATTATGGAAAAGTTTGACCATTTGGTCAAGTTTTTGTCTATAATTGCCTGATATCAACAGGTTCAGAAATCCTGATGTCATTTTTTCTCAAACAGCCGAGGCTTTCAACGCGGCAATATAGAGCAATTTCCCTAGGCTAGGTAATTTCTTTCATGTCTATACAAGCGCATCGAGGGGAAATTCTACATTTTCTCGGCAACCCCGGGAACCACGGAGCGGAAGTAATTGAGTACTTTGAAGATGGCGTTCTGATAATAGAGGGTGGTCTGGTGCAGACCGTGGGCGAGGCTGATTCGGTACTGGGGAGCATACCGGGTCAATTCAAGGTTATCGATCATCCCAATAGTTTGATCGTTCCGGGAATGGTTGACACCCATGTCCATTTTTCCCAGTGTGAGGTAATCGCCGCCTATGGAGCCCAGTTACTTGAGTGGCTGGAACAGCACACTTTCCCTGCTGAAAGCCGGTTTTCGGATCCGCGTCACAGTCTCGATCAGGCAACTTTTTTTCTCGAACAGTTACTCCGCAATGGCACTACCACGGCGTTAGTGTTTGGCACCGTTCATGCTGAATCCGCGGATGCTTTTTTCCAGGTTGCCGAACAACAAAACCTTCGAATGATTTGCGGCAAAGTCATGATGGACCGCAATGCACCGGACTACATTATCGACACGCCGGAGTCGAGCTACCAGGACAGCAGACGACTGATCGAGAAATGGCATAACAAAGGACGCCTCGGATACGCCGTCACCCCACGCTTTGCACCGACCTCCAGCCCAGAGCAACTTAATGCAGCAGGTAAGTTATTAGACGAATTTCCGGATGTTCATCTACATACCCATCTGTCGGAAAACACTAGAGAGTGCGAATGGGTTGCCGAGCTTTTCCCGAATAGTCAAAACTATCTCGACGTTTATGATCAGCACAATTTACTGGGTCCCCGATCTGTATTCGCCCACAGCATTCATCTTTCGGAAAGTGAGTGGAGCCGACTTTCCGGGACCGGATCAAATGTCGCCCATTGTCCCATGTCTAATCTGTTTATCGGCAGCGGCCTGTTTAGTTATCAGGATGCGGTGGCACACGATGTCAATGTTGGCCTGGGCACGGATGTCGGCGGCGGAGATAGTTTCTCGATTCTGCGTACAATTAACGAAGCTTATAAGGTTCAGCAACTGTTGGGGCAGAACCTGTCTCCCTACCAGTCCCTGTACCTCGCGACCCTGGGCGGCGCCACCGCCCTCGACCTACAAAATAAAATTGGTAACTTTGAGACCGGAAAAGAGGCTGATTTTATCGTTCTCGATTACACCGCCACCCCGTTGATCCAGTTTCGCATGGCAAGCTGTAAAGACTTGATGGAAAAACTCTTCGTATTGGAAATGTTGGGCGATGATCGAGCAATCCGGGAAACCTGGATTATGGGAGAGAAACGCTATCAAAAATCCTGATCGACCCAACTGACCATCCGGACCCGCAAACCGGTTGAACTCACCAGATCTTTCGACTTAACCAGCAGATGAATCGGTCAAGCCAATTCAATAATATTATCCTGTCGGGAAATTCGCTGATTTTTCTGGGCATAGTAGTTCTGCAGCAGTTGAGATGATATTGATACCGCCACTTCCATAGGCGTTTTACCCGCACCAAGATTAAGACCAACCGGCGAGGTCAACCGTTCAATCTCATCCTTTTTATAGCCTTTGCGACGCAGTCGCTGGCGAAATTTCGCTGCCTTCGATTTAGAGCCAATTAATCCGCAGTACGCAATATCCTGACGCGCCAGAATTGCTTCGCACAATTCGAAATCGATTTCGTGACTGTGGGTCACGATCAGATAGAAGGCATCAACCGGACATTGTTCAACCATTTCAAACGGGTTTACCATCACCCTGGGTTGAATATTCGGCACCTCTCCAAGTTGGGTTACCGCTTGTTCCAGCAACTCTGGCCGGGAATCGATCCAAGTAACCCTACAGGGAATTTGCCCCAGTATCCGGGTTAACGCGCTGGCGACATGTCCGGCGCCAAATAAAACAATATTAAAATCGCATGCCGGAAAACACTCATATAACAACTCAACTTTCCCACCACAACATTGGGTGAGATCATTACCAAGTGTGTATTGCCGTTGTTCTACAACGGACTGGTTCACGCGTAGCAATTCCCGGGCATAGGCCGTGGCTTTGAATTCCAGATTACCGCCGCCGATACTGTCATAAACTTGATCTGCATTGACCACCATCTTGGACTGCTCGCCACGGGGTGAGGACCCCTGGGTCGACAGCACCGTAACCAGGGTAAAACCAATGTTACGCCGTTGTAGATTGGCTATTGCATTTACCCAATTCATTGGTAGTTGGGTCAGTCGGCCTGGTGCAACAGCGTTATTGAGCGCAGGATTTCCTCGGGAGTAGCCGGCGCATTTAATTCGGGAAACAAACGGTGTCCTGCGGTTGATCCAATCGCGTCCCGGATCGCGCACCAGGCGGAAATACCCAGCATCAGCGGCGGCTCCCCCACGGCTTTGGAGCGAAAAACGGTGGGCTCAGTATTCGCCGCATTGTCCAGAAGGTTCGTGTTAAAAATTCTGGGGGCATCCGAAATTGCTGGAATCTTGTAGGTTGCCGGGCCGTCGGTCAACAGCCGGCCGGTTTCATCCCACTTCAGTTCTTCACTGGTTAACCAGCCCACTCCCTGAATATAAGCACCCTCAATTTGCCCAATGTCGAGAGCGGGATTTATCGAATTACCGACATCGTGAAGAATATCGGCGCGTAATAGTTTCGATTCACCGGTTAAACTGTCAATAATAACTTCTGAAACCGCTGCACCATTGGCGAAGTAAAAAAATGGGTGGCCCGTGGCAGTTTCTCTGTCATAGTAAATTCTGGGGGTTTTATAAAAACCCGTTGCGGATAGAGATACACGGCCCAACCAGGCTTCCCTGGTCACTTGCTCGAATGAAATTAAATGAGTACCTATTTCAACCTGATCGTTGTCAAATACGACCTCAGATTCATTTGCATTGTATTTTTTAGCAAGAAAGGAAACCAGCCTCTGTTTTAATTCTCGCGCCGCGTTGAGCGCTGCCATGCCGTTGATGTCGGTACCGGAGGACGCCGCCGTCGGCGAGGTATTCGGTACTTTATCGGTTCTGGTAGATGACACAATAATCCGATCCGGATTAACCTGAAACTCTTCTGCGACAATCTGCACCACTTTGGTCATCAGACCCTGACCCATTTCGGTTCCACCATGGTTCAGATGGATACTGCCATCGGAATAAAGATGTATCAGCGCCCCGGCCTGGTTAAGATGAGACACCGTAAAAGAAATGCCAAACTTGATCGGGGTAAGTGCCAGCCCTTTCTTCAAGACGGGGCTAGCGGCATTAAACGCATTGATCTGGTCCCGCCGAACCCAGTAGTCAGAATCAGCTTCCAACTGATCAATGATCCTGGGCAATGAAAAGTCTTCTATCTCCTGGTGGTAAGGGGTCAGGTTACGCTCCGCGGTATCGTAGAGATTTAGTTTTCGAATCTCCAATGGGTCTTTGCTAACGCTAAACGCAATTTCATCGATAACCGCTTCCATGGCAATGACGCCTTTGGGGCCGCCAAAACCGCGAAAAGCGGTGTTGGAAACCGTATGGGTCTTGCAGCGAAGTCCGTCAATCACAATATCTGGGATGTAATAGGCGTTGTCACAATGAAACATGGCACGGTCGACAATCGCGTCTGACAGATCAGGAGAGTTTCCACACTGCCCAGCCAGCACATAGCGAATAGCATCAATTTTTCCATCAGGGGTGAAGCCAACGTCATAGGTATTGAAAAACCCGTGACGCTTGCCGGTCATCACCATATCATCCCGGCGCGACAGCCGGCATTCCACTATACGGCCGGTACGACGAGCAAATATCGCAGCAATGCAAGCCCAGGGTGCCGCATGGGTTTCTTTTCCACCGAATCCCCCTCCCATACGGCGGGTAACCGCGTTGACCTTATTCATCGGGATATCCAATACCTCGGCCACCAGTTTCTGGGATTCGGTCGGATTCTGGGTTGAGGTATGCAGGGTTATCCCGCCGTCTTCCTCTGGTATCGCAATGGAAGCCTGGCCCTCCAGATAAAAATGTTCCTGGCCGCCGATCCGCTGACTACCCTGGAATCGATGAGTCGCTGCATCCAGCGCAGCTTCCGGATCTCCACGTTGCATTCGGTGGGGTGGCCTTACGTAGAATTGTTTTGCGATGGCCTCATCGAGATCGAGTATCGGTTCGAGAATCTGGTACTCAATTTCGGCAAATTCTGTCGCTTTGCGCGCCAGTTCATGGCTTTCCGCAAGTACCGCAAACAATGGTTGGCCGACAAATTCAATGAGGTCTTCCACCAGTAATGGATCCCCAGGAAATACCGGGCCAATGTCCAGTTTTCCGGGAATGTCGGAAGCGGTAATAACGTCCACAACGCCCTCTGCCTCGCGAACTCTCTGTAAATCGAGCTTCAGAATACGGCCATGTGCAATCTTGCTACCACCGATGCAAGCATACAGTTGTCCACGATACTCGGCCTGGTCATCGACGTAGACAGCCTCTCCGGTGACATGTTTTCGCGCACTGTCATGGGTTCGCGAGACCCCGACCTGGGACCGGTTATGCAACATGTTCCACCCTGGTAGCGATGTCCGGAGACGTGATTTCGAGCAATAGCCTTTGGAACAAATTACCGGCTACCCGGACCCGATATTCAGCACTCGCTCTGGCATCACTGATAGGCGCGAAGTCGTTGCTCAGTGCCAGCACGGCTTTATCAATCGAAGATTGATCCAGCAGCGATCCGGTTAGTACCCGCTCGCAGTTATCGGCGCGTTTTGGGATTGCCGCCATACCGCCGAATGCGATTCGACAGGATTCAACCACAAGCTTTTTGCCGGAGTGAGATGACAAGGTTATCTGCACAGCCATGCAAACCGCAGAAATATCATCGTCGAGTCGCTTACTGATCTTGTATACCTTAAATATCTGGTCTATCTGAGGATTTGGCACGATGATCCCGGTGATAAATTCTCCCGGTTCCAGCGCGGTTTGACGATAGTCCAGAAAGAATTCCTCGATGGGGAGCACGCGCTCTTTCCCGGCTTTCTGCAGGCGCAATTCTGCGCCCAGAGCGAGTAGAACTGGCGGCAGGTCACCGATGGGAGAAGCATTAGCAACATTGCCGCCGATGGTTCCCTGGTTTCTGACCTGAGTCGAACCAAAGCGCAGCAAAAGCTGGCTTATTCCGGGATAAGACCGTTGAAACAGCGATAGGCAATCGGTCAGGGACACCCCGGCTCCAATCTCTACCTGGCCTGGCTGTTGGATAATTTGGCTGACCTCACTGACATTTTCCAACAAAATAATTTTTTCGATGGATTTCAGTTGCTGGGTGACTTCAAGGGCCAGGTCAGTGCCCCCTGCCAGCAACTTAGCCTCAGGATTCTGCCAAACCATTTCGTCCAATGCGGCAAGAGAATCCGGGATAAGAAATTTAACCGTGGGATCAGGCGCAGGTGCTTTTTCCTGGGCAATTGATATCAGTTGGCGCGACACTGCCACTTCATTCTGACTAAATTGGTCTGGTACGACGTAATCCGTCGACGCCAATGCGGCTTCTTGGATTGGACGATAGCCCGTGCAGCGACACAGATTGCCGCCAAGGTATTGGTTGATCTCTTCTATCCGGTCATCTCTGGATTCAACCTCAGATTGATTTTTATACAAGGCGAACATCGACATGATAAACCCAGGGGTGCAAAATCCACATTGAGACCCATGCAAATCGACCATGGCCTGTTGCACCGGGTGCAACCCGTCCTTAGATTCAAGGTGTTCTACGGTAATTAATTGTTTACCATGCACCGCGCCAAGAAAGGTGATGCAACTATTGATTGACCGATACTGCAATCCTTGTTCGTTGGCACTTGCAACCACCACGGTACAGGCACCACAGTCTCCGGAAGCGCAACCCTCTTTGGTCCCGCACAGGTTTTGATCCGAGCGCAGATAATCGAGCAGCGTCTGATCGGCAGCATGCCGCTGCAGTTCCACCGGTTCGTTATTGAGCAAGAACTTAATCACTCGGAATCTAAAATCCTGACTATTTGGTCAGAATATTACCAGAACCTTCAGTCAGGTAAAACACCTTTTGCTGTGACTTTTCAATTTTCCATCAATTGAGATATGCCAGGCAAAAAATCCTGGTAAGGCATAAATTCAGCAGGCAACCCCCTGCAATTTCCGCGCAGCCACGGTGTGTCGCGCTAACAGGGCCTCCATATCCACCCCTAGCAGTTCGCCATCGCGCACCCGCCACTTACCGCCAACCATGACACTATGGGCCCGATGTGCGCCGCATAGAACCAGCGCAGCGAGTGGATCTCCAGCGCCTGAGAAGCGTGCTTCATTCAGCTTAAATAAGGCAATATCAGCCTGCATACCGGGAGCAATCATGCCAATGTCCTGGCGCCCGAGACAATTGGCCGAACCCGACGTCGCCCAACCCAACACGTCATGATGGCTGACCCGATCAGAGCCATAGTGCAGCCGCTGCAGCAACAACGCCTGTCGAACCTCTTGAATCATATTCGATCCATCATTGGAGGCTGATCCATCAAGTCCCAGTCCCAACGGGCATCCGGAGTGCTCGAGCTCCAGGGTCCTGCAATGGCCTGATCCGAGAATCATGTTGGAACTCGGGCAATGGCTGATGCCAACTTTGGCAGCACCAAGTCGGTCTATTTCTGATTGGTTAAAATGGATGCCATGAGCAAGCCAGACCATATCGTTGAGCCAGCCAACCTGTTCCAGGTAATCCAATGGGCGCGCACCGTACTGGCGCAGACAAAATGCGGTTTCGTCCTCAGTTTCAGCCAGGTGGGTATGCAGCCGAACTTGGTGTTCGGCACAAAACTCTGCGGTCTGCTGCATCAACTCCGTCGATACGCTGAACGGCGAACAGGGGGCCAATGCAATTTGAACCATACTGCCCGGTGCAGGATCATGAAATAATTTCACCACCCGTTCGCAGTCCGCCATGATCACATCTTCTTGCTGGACCGTCGACTGGGGCGGTAAACCTCCCTGGTCCTGACCCAGGCTCATGGAACCCCGGGTCAAGACGGAACGTATACCAATTCGCCTGACGGCTTCAATCTGGGCGTCGATGGCATCCAGTGAAGCTTGGGGAAACAGATAGTGGTGATCTGCGCTGGTGGTGCAGCCGGAAAGCAACATTTCTGCGCAGGCAAGCTCAGTAGCCACTTCTATCATCTGGTTTTCAAGACCGGCCCAAACGGGATACAAACTTTGCAGCCAGGGAAAAAGTGCTTTATTCAACGCCCGGGGTAATGCTCGGGTAAGAGTTTGATAATAATGGTGATGGGTATTTATTAATCCCGGCAACATCACCAGGTTGCTGGCGTCCAGCGTTGCATCCACAGGCACCAGGGGGTGTTGGTTGGAGCCAATCAATTCGCTGATCAGATTATCCTGCACTACAATACCCCCCGCAGCAGGTGAGTCACTGAATACTGCTAACGGTGATTTGATCCAGGTCCGCATTGTCATAAATAAATATTTTTGCAAATAGGGTTTGAATTCGAGGGTGATTTTATCCTAAACTAGAGCAAATTCTGACTATTTGGTCAGGTTTTTAGATTTGGCGACATCAATGTGAACGAGAATAATCCAGAACTGCTACTAGAACTTAAAGGAATGACCAAGTCATTTCCCGGAGTCCTGGCCAATGATCAGATTAATCTGGCGTTGGCAACTGGGGAAATACACGCGCTTTTGGGAGAAAATGGCGCGGGTAAATCGACTCTGGTAAAGATGATATATGGCATCTTACGGCCGGACGCGGGAACCATCGGATGGCAAGGCCAGGATACCGAAATCACCAATCCCGCTTATGCCCGCAGTCTGGGAATCGCCATGGTGTTTCAACACTTTTCCCTGTTCGATTCATTAACCGTTTTTGAGAATATCATTTTAGGTATGGACGCCGGAACCGACAGCTCCCAATTACGATCCGAAATCAACGAAATTTCAACTCGATACGGCCTGCCGCTGGACCCGGACAGACACGTCTATACCCTGTCTGTTGGCGAGCGCCAACGCATCGAAATTATTCGCTGTTTGTTACAGAGTCCAAAACTGCTGGTAATGGATGAGCCGACCTCGGTGCTGACACCCCAGGAGGTGGAGCGATTGTTTGAAACCCTCAATCGACTGGCCGACGAAGGCATGGCCATTCTGTACATCAGCCATAAACTTGATGAAATAAAGAAGCTATGCCAGCACGCGACTATTCTGCGCAATGGCAAGGTGGTTGACTCGGTAGAAGTCGTTCAGGAGACACCGACGACCCTTGCCGCCAAAATGATGGGACAGGCATTGGCCGAAACCAGCATTCGGCCGGAGAATTCCAAGGGGGAAATCAGGTTACAGATAGTGGGGCTTGATCAACCCGCAGAAGATGAATTTGGTATTCCGCTAAAAGGTATCAATCTAGAAGTCAAAGGTGGAGAAATTCTGGGTATTGCCGGGGTTGCCGGCAACGGTCAGGATGAATTACTCAAATCCCTGAGCGGCGAAACGTTGGGCAAGAATCCGCAAGCGATTAAAATCGATAGCATACCCTGCGCCCATTTGGGCCCTAACCAACGACGCCAAATGGGCATGGCTTCAATTCCCGAAGAACGCCTGGGACATGGCGCAGTGCCGGGAATGAGTTTGCTCGACAATGGATTGCTGACCTCTTTTCAGCGACTAAACTTTGTCAGCCGGGGATTCATCAACGCAGCGGCAAACGAAAAGTTCGCTAAGGGAATAGTGAGCAGATTTGATGTTAAGTCAAACGGTATCCAGGCTCCGGCAGCGAGTTTGTCAGGAGGCAACCTGCAAAAGTATATCGTTGGCCGGGAAATTTGCCAAAACCCTGAGTTGCTGGTGGTTTCTCAGCCCACCTGGGGCGTGGATGCCGGCGCTGCCCAAACCATACATGAGGCATTACGAGACCTGGCAGCCAAGGGTACTGCGGTGGTAGTTATTTCCCAGGACCTGGATGAACTAATGCGAATCAGCAATCGAATCACCGCCATTTGCGCCGGGTCGGTTTCCGATAGTTATCCGGTTGATCAAATCACTATTGAACAGATTGGTCTGATGATGGCGGGCACCAAAATCAAGGAAGATAGCGCTGGAGGTGCCAATGCTTAATCTTGCCCGTCTGGTAAAACGACCAGAACCATCCCGTAGCATGGTATTTCTGTCGCCAATGATTGCCCTTGCCCTGACCCTGATATCCGGCGTTTTCCTGTTTATTCTTATGGGAGTAAATCCCAGTGAGGCGTTATACGCCTTTTTTGTGTCTCCTCTCACATCGGTCTATGGCTGGGGAGAGTTAGGCGTTAAGGCCACACCACTGGTTCTGATCGCAGTCGCATTGTCCATCGGATTTCGCGCCGGAGTGTGGAATATCGGCGCCGAAGGACAGCTGACCCTGGGTGCGATCTGTGGGGGCGGTGTTGCGCTCTGGCTATATGACGTTGATTCAGTCTTTGTTTTACCGCTCATGATCGTAGGCGGTATTGCCGGCGGAATGCTATGGGCAGCGATTCCCGCGATATTGCGCACGCGTTTCAATGCCAACGAAATTCTGACCAGCCTGATGTTGACCTATGTGGCTACGCTGCTTCTCAGTGTCCTGATCCACGGCCCCTGGCGCGACCCGGATGGCTTCAACTTTCCGGAGTCGAGAATATTTAGCGACTCGGCGACCCTGCCGGTTATTCTCGCGGGTACCCGGCTGCACCTTGGCTGGATTTTTGCCCTGATGATGGTTGCGGCTGGCTGGGTACTAATGGCCAAAACAATAATTGGATTTCAGGTAAAGGTCATTGGTGAAGCCCCAGCGGCTGGTCGGTACGCAGGATTTAGCGTCAACAAAGTTGTCTGGTTTACCTTGATGCTGAGTGGTGGCGCCGCTGGTCTGGCGGGCCTAATCGAAGTTTCTGGTCCCATTGGGCAGCTACTACCCAATATTTCACCTGGGTACGGCTTCACCGCAATCATCGTCGCATTTGTCGGAAGACTGCATCCGGTCGGGGTGTTATTTTCCGGATTGCTGATGGCGCTTTCCTACCTCGGTGGAGAAGCCGCACAAATTTCACTCAATCTGCCATTGGCGGTAACTGGTGTATTCCAGGGTATGTTGTTGTTTTTTCTGCTGGCCTGCGATGTATTGATTCACTACCAGATTAAACCGGCTTCATCCCAGCCAATGTCGTCCTGAAAATTGCTATGGAATTCTTACTCCCTACCCTGCTAACGATTATTACCGCGGCAACGCCCTTGTTATATGCTGCCCTCGGAGAAATGATCACCGAGAAAGCCGGTGTGCTTAACCTCGGTATCGAAGGCATGATGCTACTCGGTGCGGTGTGTGGTTTCGCCACGGTACACTTTACCGGTAGCGCCACCCTGGCGATAGTCGCGGGCCTGCTCGCCGGCGCCGGACTGTCTGTATTGTTCGCGTTGCTGGTGCTGGGTTTTCAGGCGAGCCAGGTCGCTACTGGCTTGGCGCTGACTATATTCGGTATTGGAGTAAGCGCCTTGCTCGGCCAAAGTCTGGTGGGAATCGCTTACGATGGACTTCCCAGCTTACCTATCCCTCTGCTTTCCGATATCCCTTTTATTGGGCCGCTTCTGTTTAACCACGATATTCTGGTTTACGGTTCGATCATGTCGGTAATCGGCGTGTCCTGGTTTTTGACCCGTACTCGACCAGGACTGATCCTGCGGGCGGTGGGAGATTCTCACGATGCCGCCCATGCCATTGGTTATCCGGTATTACGGATTCGGTTTATGGCCATTGTTTTTGGCGGCGCCATGTCCGGGATCGCCGGTGCCTATCTTTCGTTGGCATACTCGCCACTCTGGATAGAAAATATGAGCGCCGGACGGGGCTGGATCGCCCTGGCACTGGTGGTGTTCGCGACCTGGAGGCCATGGCGCGTCCTGGTCGGCGCCTATCTTTTTGGGGGTATTACAATATTGCAACTGCATGCCCAGGCATTTGGCATTGGAATTCCATCCCAGGTCATGTCAATGCTGCCTTACCTTGCGACAATTCTGGTGTTGGTATTGATATCTCAGGATCGTAACAAAATCAAACTTAACGCTCCCGCCTGCATCGGAAAACCGTTCCATCCAACCGCCTAGATGGCTGAAGACAAACGAAGACTCACTGCACTGGGCAGTCGCAAACGCGAACACATCCTGCGAGCCGCCGAAAGTGAATTCGAGAAGTTTGGATTTGGTGGCGCCAGAATGCAACGAATTGCAGACAGCGCGGGAGTACCGAAGGCAAACATCCATTATTATTTTGCCAATAAGATGATGCTGTATGATGCAGTGCTAACCAATGTTATCGAGTTATGGAATAAGGCACTGACACCCATCGAGGCAGAAGACGATCCGGCTGACGTCCTTGAAAAATACGTTCGCATGAAAGTCGAGCTATCCCGTTTATATCCTGCCGCCACTCGGATATTTGCCCTAGAGTTACTCAACGGCGGTCCGCACCTGAGCAGTCAGCTTGACTCCCAGACGCGTAAGTGGACCCGGCGACGGGCGGTGGAGATTAATGGATGGATCCAAAATAAACGAATTTTACCGATTGACCCATTTCATTTAATTTTTATGATCTGGTCAACCACTCAGCACTACGCTGAGTCAGAAACCCAAATCAAATCCATCTACAAAAAGAAGAATTTAACCAAGTCGGACTACGATAAGTTGGCGAATTCCCTGACTACTATGGTGTTTCGTATTTGTGGCATTGACCGCTCTGTTGCCAGTAACTGATGGAAGCACATATTCACGAATGGATTAATCTTCTGGTACGCTGGATCCACTTTATCGTGGGCGTAGCCTGGATCGGAGCATCTTTTTACTTTAACTGGCTGGAAAACAATCTGGACCGGAAGCCGCCCCAGGAACCCGATATCGCCGGCAACCTGTGGGCCGTACATGGTGGCGGGTTTTATCACCTTAAGAAATTCAGCACCCACCCTGAATCCCTGCCCTCGCCACTTCACTGGTTCAAATGGGAAGCCTATACCACCTGGCTGAGTGGCTTCAGCCTGTTAATTATCGTTTACTATTTTAATGCCCAGGCCTATCTGATTGACCCCTCGGTAAGCGACATTGCGCCGGTGCCAGCAATCGCCATTGGCCTGGTTGCGGTGATCGGATCGTGGTTTGTCTATGACCTGATGTGCCGCTCCGGGTTACGCCACAAACCGCTATTGTTGTCCCTATGTGTATTTGGCTGGTTCGCTTTGTTGGCCTGGGCATTAACTGAATTGTTTAGCGGTCGGGCCGCCTATATCCACGTTGGCGCTGCCATCGGTACGGTCATGGTAGCCAATGTGTTTTTTGTAATTATTCCGGCCCAAAAAGAAATGGTTGCGGCCCTTGCAGAAGACCGGGACCTGGATCCTGCTTATGGCAAAAATGGGTTATTACGATCACGGCATAACAATTACCTAACCCTGCCAGTGCTGTTCACCATGATCAGCAGCCACTTTCCGTCAACTTTTGGACATGAATGGAACTGGCTGGTTTTAATTTTGCTGTCTGGTATCAGTATTGCGGTGCGGCATTATTTTAACATTCGACATCGCAGTAACGACATGCTATGGATTTTGCCTGCTGCCTTTTTCGCCATTCTAGCGGTAACCTGGTTCACTGCACCAGCGCGCCAATCCAGCACAAGTTTTTCTTCAGGCGATAGTAATTCCCCGGTTGCAGAGGTCACCGATGACCAGGTGCTCGGAATTATCACCACCCGCTGCACCAGCTGCCATGCCGCCAGTCCAACCCAACCCGGTTTCGCGATTGCCCCCAAAGGACTGGAACTCGATACCATGGAGAAAATTCAGGCTAACGCCGCCAAGATCTACCAGACAACAGTGATGACTAGAATCATGCCGCTGGGAAACCTCACTGGCATGCTCGATCCGGAGCGAGATCAAATAGGTCAATGGCACACCACAAAGGACATTAAATGACCACTGAATATCCCAGAGACATGATTGGGTACGGGCAGGATTGCCCTCATCCCAACTGGCCCGGTAACGCCCGGGTAGCGGTTCAATTCGTCATTAATTATGAAGAGGGGGGTGAAAATAATGTCTTACATGGAGACCCGGCGTCGGAAGCATTCTTGTCAGAAATAGTTGGCGCTCAGGCCTACCAAGACACCCGCCATCCGAATATGGAGTCCATATATGAATTCGGCTCCCGGGCCGGATTCTGGCGCTTACACCGCCTATTCACTGACCGTGAAATTCCTGTCACCGTGTTTGCGGTCGCCATGGCAATGCAGCGAAACCAGCCCGTCATTGATGGGATGTTGGAAGCCGGTTGGGAAATCGCCAGTCACGGTTATCGCTGGATCGATTATCAGTTTATGCCCGAACAGCAGGAGTTAGCCCACCTGCAGCAGGCGGTGGAAGTTCATACCCGGGCGACCGGTTCCGCACCCAAGGGGTTCTACCTTGGTCGAACCAGCCCCAATACCCACAGGATAACCGCGGATTATGGAAAATTCAGCTACTCAGCTGACAGCTATTCGGACGAGCTTCCCTATTGGCTGCTGGACTTTGCTTCTCCCCAGTTAATTGTTCCTTATACCCTCGATGCCAACGACATGCGCTTTGCCACACCCCAGGGTTTCAACAGTGGAGAGCAGTTTTATCAGTACCTTACGGATAGCTTCGATCAGCTCTACGAAGAAGGTGAATCGGCCCCAAAAATGATGTCGGTGGGATTGCATTGTCGGCTGGTGGGACGGCCTGGGCGGGCCGCGGCATTGGCCCGATTTCTCGACTATATATTAACCAAAGACAGGGTGTGGCTGGCACGCCGGATAGATATCGCGGAACACTGGACCAGCCACTTTCCCGCACCAAAAAAGTATTCAACATGACAGACTTTGCACAACACTGGGTTAATTTGGCTTCAGAAAATCTGGGAGCCACTGCGATTAGCTGCAGCGATGATTTCTTCGCACCGATGGCTAGAATGCTATCGGACCAACCGCCGGTTTTCATTGAAGGAAAATATGATGACAATGGAAAATGGATGGACGGTTGGGAATCCCGGCGCAAGCGAACCCCGGGGCATGACTGGTGTATCGTTAAATTGGCCCGGCCCGGGGTAATCCACGGTATTGAGCTGGATACCACGCATTTCACTGGCAATTACGCACCCGCGGCTTCATTGGAAGCCTGCTTTTGTCAGGAGGAAACACTGGAGGAGGATGTTCAATGGCGCGAAATCCTCGCTAAAACCGAATTAAACGGAGACAGTGGCCACGGAATATCGGTAGAAGATCAGTCGGTATTTTCCCATGTCAAATTGCATATTTATCCCGACGGCGGCATCGCCCGAATGCGTATTTTCGCCGAACCCAGGGTTGATTGGGACAAAGTAGGTAAAGCCGAACTGATTGATCTGGCCGCGGCGCTAAACGGAGGCGTTGCACTGGCCTGCAATGACCAGCATTTCGGTCATATGAAAAACTTACTGACGCCCGGCCGCGGGGTCAATATGGGAGACGGTTGGGAAACCAGTCGCCGCCGGACACCTGGCAATGACTGGGTTGTTATCGCCCTGGCTCATGCCGGAATTATTCAGAAGATTGAAATCGACACCGCACACTTTAAGGGCAACTTTCCTGATCGTTTCGATATTCGAGGCGCATTGATCAACCAAGATCAATCGGATAATCTAACCGAGAAAAGCGAGAGCTGGGAAATTATTCTACCCGAATCAAAACTCCAGGCAGATCATATTCTATATTTTGAAGATGCTGTCAGAAACATTGGTCCGGTCTCCCATATCCGAATGAATATTTATCCCGACGGCGGTGTCAGTCGGTTGCGATTGCATTCTCTGGTAGTGAAATAGTGAAAGAGCTTTCACCGGTTCCGCTAACCGCCGAGGGTTTTAGCTTGTACGGCGAAGTTATCGAACTCGATAAGGCTCAGCAGCTAGCCATAAACGAAGGGCTTACTACCCGTTACCATGATCTGTTTACCATAGACGCCGAGACCCAGGGTGGGCGCCCCATTGTTAGTATATTTCGAACCTCACCATTGCCTCTACCGCATTATGTAGAATCTATGGAGCGCCACCCTCTAGGTAGTCAGGCTTTTCTACCAATGGATCATGAACCGTTTTTGGTTCTGGTCGGAAAACCGGGAGACCAATTGACCGCGGAGGATCTTACCCTGTTTGTTACCGACGGCTATCAGGGTATAAATTTTTATAAAAACACCTGGCATCATTTTCAAATCGTTACTGGAAATCAGCGGGATTTTATTGTGGTTGACCGTGGTGGGTCCGGGGATAATCTTGAACTGGCAGCGATTCAAAGAGAGGCAATAATTTTACCGAACGTAATGTCGGGAAGATAATTGGGGTACTGTCAGGATAATTAGCGATCTGAATTCCTTTCCTCTATACTGCAGTTGAATTATGGGAGTTCGGCTAGAAACAAGGACTTAAATCAAAACTGATCGATAGAGGTGTAATATGTTAATTGGAAAATACAGAACAGTTGGAAGCGCTATTCTGGGAAGTTTGATGTTGCTAATGATTCCTGCCGCACATTCGGCTGACCATGTTTGGACTGAATTCAACGCCATCGACAAAATTTTTTCGTTGAAGGGCGGGCGTGCACTATATATAGGTTTCGTCGTTCCAAACACAGTAAATCCATCTTCGTGCACAAATTTCGAGGTAATGGCATTTCGGTTCCAAGGAGTAGATAATTTTGGAAGAACCCGTCCATTGATAGACACTTCGAACGAAACCCAAATTAGGCAAATAATCGGCGCCGCCGAGACTGGTAAAAATATCAGGTTTCTAATCTCCGGCGTTGAGTGTGGCACGACATTGGGTGCGTTGGCCAATATTATCGGTCTCGAAAGGCAATACTAGGGAGCAGAATATTGGGTGATATCGCTTCATCTATCGCTCACACTTAAGACTAACTTCGCTACATAAACAAGGAGGGAAAGGTGAAAATAAAATGTATTGATAATTGTAGTATTGGAAGACCAATTCGAGAAATTCTGCTGGGATTATTGCTATCGGTTGTAACTTCGACCGCGCATTCTGCAGACAATCAATGGACCGAGTATAAAACAATAGATGAGGTACTTTCTCTACGGGGCGGGCTTGCTTTGTATATTGAGTTCGTGGTTCCGAATACTGTAAACCCCTCGGTCTGCTCCAACCCTGCAATAATGGTTTTTCGATTATCAAGAATCCCGTTCATTAGTAGTAGGAGTACGGGTTTGGGTGATTCTGCTAACGATTTTCAGGTTGAACAAATTATGTCTGCAGCGGAATCCGGCAAGAGAATTCGGTTTCTAATCTCGGGTGTCGAATGTGGCACTACTGCCGGAGCACTATCTTTTATTACCGGCATACAAAGAGAATACCAGTAGTTTTGCAGCTAACCCTTAATTAGTTTTATTAAGACTCCAGCATTGTAATAAGAATTCGCTTTGGCTACTCTCGCTGGCCCGATTCAAACGATTTAGTACTGGCCATGCAAGATATACGCGCTTTGTGTTTCGACGTATTCGGCACTGTAGTCGACTGGCGTTCTTCAATCATCAATGAAGGTCAGGAGATAAACCAGGCTAGGGGAATATGTATCGACTGGGCCGTATTTGCGGACGAATGGCGAGCCAAATACCAACCCTCAATGGAGGCGGTTCGCAGCGGTAATCGGGCATGGACAATTCTTGACGCGCTCCATCGTGAGAGTCTTAATGAGCTCTTGGCCAAATATCAATTGTGCAATTGGAACGAACAAGACATTGACCAGCTAAATCGGGTTTGGCACAGGCTAATGCCATGGTCTGACGTGGTTGAAGGGCTCTATCGATTAAAAAAGAAATTTGTTCTGTCGACAATTTCCAATGGCAATGTGGCATTGCTGGTTAATATGGCCAAGCATTCAGATTTACCCTGGGACATGATTTTAGGTGCGGAAGTCGTCAGACATTACAAACCGTTACCCGGCGCCTATCTTGATTCGATCAGTTTACTCGGACTCCAACCCCAACAATGTTGCATGGTAGCCGCGCACAATGGGGACTTAGTAAAGGCGGCCAGCCACGGTATGCATACCGCATTTGTCGCCAGGCCAACAGAATACGGACCGAACCAGGAAATTGATTTAGCAGCGGAACACGAGTTTAGTTTTATCGCCAACAGCTTTACCGAGCTAGCCGATCAACTTGGTTGTTAGCTAGGGAACCTCTGCAAAAGTCATGACCGGAAAGCTTGAGCGAAAAATAACCAATATCAGCGTTGCAAAACTTCGCAATAGCCCTGCTATTACGTGCATTTTGCGCCTTGATCTTGATCATTTTTCATCTCAATCTTTCTCGCCCAGACTTTTGCAGAGGCTCCCTAGAATAGCCCCACGATTTTCCTGCCAATATATTGACTATTTAGTACGAGGTCTTAGCAATGAGTTTATTCGCTGATTTTTTAACCCATAAAGAGCGGGGCGCTTTCAAGTGGTCCCATTATTTCCCGGTCTATGAGAGACATTTTTCAGCCTGGAAAAATCGATCATTGTTTTTTCTTGAAATCGGGGTATCTGAAGGTGGCTCTCTACAAATGTGGCAACAGTTTTTTGGACCTTACGCCAAAATTGTCGGCATCGATATCAAACCTGAATGCAAAGATTATGAGCAGGATGGAATTTTTGTCCGTACTGGAGATCAAGGCGACAGCAAGTTCCTTCAACAAATTATTGACGAATTCGGGGTTCCGGATATTGTTCTGGATGACGGTAGCCACGCCATGTGGCATGTTAATGCCACTTTCGATTTTCTGTACCCAAAAATGGGCAAGAACAGTATTTATATGGTTGAAGACATGCATACCGCCTACTGGGAAAGATGGGGAGGCGGTAAAGACAAACCTGAATCATTTGTTAATCGTTGTAAAGGTTTCATCGATGAATTAAATGCAGAACTCAGTCGCGGCGATGTGGAAGAAACCGAATTCTCTAGGACCACTATGGGAATGTCTTTCTATGACTCCATCGTGGTGCTGGAAAAGGGCGATGTATACTGGAAGAAGCAAATCAGAACCGGCTGCGAAGAAGCATAATCTGAGGCATTGACCGCATCCAGATTTAACACCAATCGGGGCTACTCGATTGGTTACCATCAATCCCCGGGAGCGTTACCCGGCATAATTTTCTTTGGTGGTTTTCGCGCCGATATGAACGGCAATAAAGCGCGGGCTCTGGAGTGTTGGAGCCGTGCTAGGGGAAGCGCCCTGGTTCGCTTTGATTACTTTGGTCACGGCTCGTCTGACGGCGCGTTTCGCGACGGCACAATTGGACGCTGGCTGGCAGATAGCCTGGATGTTATCGATCATCTAACCGCGGGACCGCAATTGCTGGTGGGTTCCTCCATGGGTGCCTGGCTGATGCTACTCACCGCGATACAGCGTCCCTCCAGGGTCGCGGGCATGGTTGGTATCGCCAGCGCCTGTGACTTTACCGAATCCCTGATCTGGCACAAACTCGATCCGGATCAACGCAAAAAAATGATGTCAGACGGATTTATTACACGACAGTCTGACTCTACTGATGAACCCGATATCATTTCCAGAACGCTGGTGGAAGAAGGGAGAAACCACTTGTTGCTCCATCAGACCATAGATATCGACTGTCCGGTTCGGTTAATTCATGGTGCCCGAGATAGTGATGTCCCCTGGCAAACCAGTTTGCATATCTCTCAACGTTTGGTGAGTTCGAATGTTAGTCTTCACCTAATAAAAGACGCCGACCATCGACTGTCCCGAGAACAGGATATTGAATTTATAACAGACGTTATCGGCGGATTAATACCGGAGAGCTGACCCATGACAGAACATGACTCTTACTTTTCCGCGAAAAGTCTTATCAGTAATCAGGTCAAGACGCACATTGAAGATAACCTTCCGTTTGTCGGTGTCACCGCTATAACCGCTGATAATATTGGCGCGATACGTAAAACGTGGCACTCGGGACCTGCTACTAAGCCAATGCGTCAACCTGTCTCTGGTTATGCGGCAAGCAGGAGTTTCGGTAGAGCTTCGGGTGTGGGAAGAAATGTGGCATGTATTCGAGTTTTACCACGAGCTACCTGAAGCGGATATTTCGATAACAGAAATCTGCCAATTTATCGAAAAATCACTAAATTTACAGTCCTGAAAGATCCAGCCTTGGGTGTCCGACTACTATGACCATACTAATGGTTCTTCGTCCATCAATGCGGACTGTTCTCGCAAGTCGAGAATCTGCTGCTCCCAATATTGAACCGTATTAAACCAGGGAAAGGCAAAGGGAAATGCCGGGTCTTGCCAGCGTGATGCCAGCCATCCCGGATGGTGAATCATACGTAGCGTACGCAAGGCCTCAAGTAAGTGCAGCTCTGCTGGATCAAAATCATAAAACTGGGTATACCCTTCGAGTAAATCCCCTAGTCGAGCGCTCATATAAGGCCGGTCTCCCGATAGAAACATCCACAAATCCTGAATTGCAGGTCCAGTTCTGGCATCGTCAAAGTCAACGATATGGGGACCTCGCTCGGTCCACAAAACATTTCCGTGATGGAGATCTCCGTGCAGCCGAATAGCATTCACCGACCCGGCGCGGTCAAAGCAATTTCCGATCTGACGAATCAGGACTTCAATCAGGCTGGTCCAGGCTTCGATCAGATGGCTGGGAATGAAATCATTGTCGAGAATAAACCGATTGGGTCGTACGGCGTATGAATCGATACTAATTTTGGGCCTATGCTGATATTGCTCGGCCGCACCCACCGCATGCATACGCCCGACAAAACGACCAAGCATTTCAAGATGATCGGCATTGTCCAGTTCTGGCGCTCGTCCGCCTCGACAGGGACTGATGCTAAATCGATAAGGGCCGACGAAATGCAAAGTATTACCTGATTCGTCTTCGATGGGCGCTATTACCGGGATTTCTGCCGCGGCCAGTTGTAGGGTAAATTGGTGTTCCTCCAGAATGCTGGCATCTGTCCACCGACCCGGACGGTAGAATTTAACAACCACCGGTCCGCTTTCCTCTACCCCAACCTGAAACACCCTGTTTTCGTAACTGTTGAGGGCTAGGAACCGGCCATCGCAACGAATCCCATGCTGCTCAACAGCGTCCAGCATTTGTTCCGGTGTTAGATTCTGGAACGCCAGAACATTATTGGAACTATCCATCTGCAATACCAGGTTGGTTTAGGTTGCGATAATAACTCGCAGGGCGTCCAGTCGGAGGCTGGAGCGCTCCAGGCGTTCAGTGACATCGGTAAACTGTTTCTTAAAAAACTCAATTTCTTCCTGACGAACATTGGGATTGACTTCGATTAGAGCCTCCAGACGTTCTATTTCTCGTTCCAGGGTTACGCCGGTCCTGGCTACTGCCTGGGAAAGAATTTCCGGCGCCAGGCGCTTCGCCAGCTTGTCACTGGCGGTTACCATCTTCCTTAGCAGAGATTCACGAGCCAAAATGATCCTGCGCGCCATTTCCGGGCGAAGTCGTTCGTTTTTATTTTCCAGGGTACGGTAACTGGGGAGTCGGTCGTAGCGTTTTCCGTTCTGATCAATAAACGTCCGGATTGTCGTCGGCGCCAGGTATCGACTACTTTGCAAATTTTCCGAAGAGGCCGACTCAAGAATGAAAATTGACTCAAGCAATAGCGTCCCCCGGGCGATCCCTTCTATTGGGACCGCGATAACTGAGGTATTGCCAAGTTCACCGGCTTGCAGCAAATCCATAGAACCGGTCACCAAGGGATGATCCCAGCTTAGATAGCTGACGTCTTCGTAGCTCAAAGCAACTTCCCTGGAATAGGTAACTGTCATTCCTTCCTCGGATAAATGGGGAAATGGCAGGGACATATGAGAGCCAGGATTGACCGCAAAACAACCGTCTGAATGTATTTCATGATCAACGCCAAAACAGTCAAACACGGTTTCCATATACTCCTGCAACTGGGGGGAATCATCCCGTTCAAGCGCACTGTCTCGCAGACGATTGGCAACATCGAATCGGCAGGAATTAAATTCCAGCAGGCGATCACGCCCCTGTTGAAGAGCCGCAGTCAGTTCATGGTAATGTTCTGCGCTGGTATTAATCAATGCGCTGTAATCAGCATCAGGATAATGCAAAGCCGCCGTTACCTCCGGCCTGACCCGGGCGAACACCGCATGTCCCACCGGGCAAGTCCTGGAGAACGCATTGAGACTCTGGTGATACCAGTAATACATGATTTCCTGAGCCGTATTCTGAATGTACAGGACATGCAAATGAATTGTTTCACTCTGACCAATCCGGTCCAGGCGTCCGATTCTCTGCTCCAATAAATCGGGATTTAACGGCAAGTCGAACAATACCAGGTGATGGGAAAATTGAAAGTTTCTGCCCTCGCTACCTATTTCCGAGCAGATCATTACCTGGGTCCCGGAAATTTTATCGGCAAACCAGGCGGCCCCGCGATCACGTTCAATTAAACTCATGCCTTCGTGGAAAACCGCTGCATTAATACCCTTGGCTACACGGAGCCATTGGGCGAGATCCATCGCGGTATCTGCACTGGCCGCAATTACCAGGATTTTCTCTCGTCTATGCAGCTGCAGAATTTCAGCCAATGCTTCAACTCTGGTGTCAACGCTAGTCCAGGATGTTGTTGAATTGATAGCTTGATATAGTAGTTCCGGACATAACAACAGCTGCATTTCCGACAGTTCGCTACCGGCTATTTCAGCAAATGCCGCTGCGTAAGCCGAAGGTAACGGCACTGGATAATGATGCACTTCACGTTCAGGAAATCCGCTAATTGCAGAACGAGTATTGCGAAACAGAACTCGTCCGGTTCCATGGCGGTCTACCAATTGCTCCATGATTTTCTCAATGGCAAACCGGCGGCTGTCCTCACTGGCGGCGCGATCAAGGGCACTGGCGATTAACGAAGCGGAGTCTGCGCCCAACATTTGTCTAATCACTGCCAGCTGGTCTGAATCAGGTTCGGTGGCAGGGTTCATCAGCGTTTCTACCCCGTTGGCAATCGGCACGTATTGTTTTTCTTCCTCAACAAACTGCGAGAAGTCCGGAAAACGATTCGGGTCAAGCAAACGCAGGCGTGCGAAATGACTGGATTTTCCGAGCTGCTCCGGTGTCGCGGTGAGTAGCAGGATGCCGTTAACTCTACGCGCCAATTGCTCGATCAACTGATATTCGAAGCCCGGATCCTGTTCCGACCACTCCAGATGATGGGCTTCATCGACCACCAGCAAATCCCAGTTACCGTTACGACACTGCTTGTAATAGTCAGGCCGCGAGCACAGAAACTCCAGACTACACAGCACCAATTGTTCACTGTGAAACGGGTTCTGGGTAACGCTATCCGGATTTGGATTCTGACTAACCTCCTGTTCGATTTCGCCATCAACTGTTTCTTCTGATTCGGTCAGCGCCTCGATTCGTTCGGCGTCGAAAATTTTGAAATGCAGATTGAACTTGCGCAGCATCTCCACCAGCCATTGATGGGTCAGGCTTTCGGGAACCACAATCAATACCCGGCGCGCCCTCTCGGTAATTAACTGATGATGCAGGATCATCCCGGCCTCAATTGTTTTTCCTAGGCCCACCTCGTCCGCCAACAGTACTCGGGGGCAATAGCGATTTGCCACTTCATTGGCGATATATAGTTGATGGGGTAACAGACTTACCCGGCCACCGACCAAACCGTGAATTTCGTCCTGGCTGATGACGCAACGCAGTTGTTGGGTCTGATAGCGCACTTCAAACCAGGAATCACGATCTATCTGACCATTGAATAACCGCTCAGTAGGACGGTTCAATTGAATGAAATTATTGAGTTCGCTCTCTTTGACCAGGTGTTCTGCCCCTGAGGTATCGGTGGCCGAATAGGTTAACAGCGCATCCCGCTCGCTAACCGCAACCACCTCCAGGGTGACATCGTTTGCAGTAACGATATGATCGCCCGGCGCAAAGCGGACCCTGGTGAGCGGCACCGATTCCTTGGCGTAGACGAAGGTCTCCCCGGTTGCCATAAATATTATCGTAACAGTGCGAAAGTCGGTACTGAGTACCGTACCTAGCCCCATTTGCAACTGCGCGTCGTTAATCCAGCGCTGACCGGGGATGAATTCAGCCATACGGCGGGGGGTACCTTTAGGTTAAAATAAAGCCGGGTATTGTATTCGAAATCGAAAGCTACGTGAGCCTCTCAATTGTAAGTCCAATCAACCAGATTCAACAGGATCATGTATTGCATTGCACCCAGAATTTTATCGATCGGGCGAACGCTCTTTTTAACCGAAAGCTCCCGCATATTCCTGTACTGTTCGATCTCAGCGGAAAATCCGCTGGTATGTTTCGAATTCGACAGGGTGATCCGGAGATTCGCTATAACCCCTGGATCTTTGCCCGCTATTATGAAAGCAATCTGGCAGACACCATTCCCCACGAGGTGGCCCACTATGTTGTCAATCAGTTATTTGGTCGCGCTGGTGTCCGACCTCATGGTAGCGAGTGGCAGAACGTCATGCTCGCGTTTGGATGCCGCCCGCAAGTTACCTGCGACTATGATTTATCAGGATTGCCCGGGCGCAAGATTAAATCATTTGTTTACAGCTGCAGCTGCAGCGAACATTCACTCAGCAGTTATCGCCATAACCGGATATCCCGCGGCAGCGAGCGGTATGTGTGTCGCCGCTGCGGCCAGAAGCTGCAGGAGTTAAATCAGGGAGTTTCCGCTTGAGCAATTGTTGGTATGTCTATATTTTGAAATGTGCTGATCAGAGCTTATACACCGGAATTACCACGGATCTGACTAGACGTATTAATGAACACAATTTGGAGAAAACCGCCGCACGGTATACCCGCGCGCGACGCCCGGTTTCGCTGGTGTATCACGAAAGCGTGGTAGATCGCTCAGCAGCCAGTAAAAGAGAGCATCAGATCAAACAATTGAGTCTCCGACAGAAGCATCAGCTAATGAATAATAACAGCCCCATTGATTAATACCGATGACCAAGCGAATTAAAGCTTTCTTGATCCATCTCGCGATCAGTCTCGTCATTCTCGCGGCGATTCTATATGTGGTCGTGTACATCTGGTATCCCCCACCGTTTTTTGCCGCGGACGGCGGTTGGCATGGGGTACGAATAATGATTGGTGTGGATTTGATACTGGGCCCCCTGCTGACGCTAATGGTATATAACCCAGGTAAAGGGATAAACCGTCTCAAATTCGATCTATGGGTCATCGCGGTGATACAGGTTTCGGCATTGGCAGCTGGCGCATATGTTGTGGCTGACCAACGCACCAGACTGGTAACATTTGCCAACACCCGGTTTGTATCCATGTCCCAGGGTCAAATTGATGAATCCGGTGTGTCCAAAGACGTTTTTGAGACCTTGAAAGGTCAGCACCCCCCTTTGGCCATTGTTGATATGCCGGAAGACAAAAATGAAAGAAATCAGGTGGTCATCAGTAGTCTCTCTGGAGCACCACTTTTCAAACGAGGCGAGCGTTATCAACCGCTGACCCTGAAAAATCGGCTAAAAATTGTCGAACAAGGATTTGATTTCGACAAAGTGGTATCGGTAACACCCGGACTGGAGCCCAAGGTAGAAAAATTCCTTAAAAAGATAGGGAAGACCGCTGATCAAGTGAGTGCACTGCCATTATATTGCCGTTACCAGATTTTGACACTGGTGATGGATCGGCAATCCGGAGAAATTCTCGACTCCATCGATATATCCCACGATCAATTGCTCGCGTCACTGGCCTACGAAAGACTCAATAAAGAGGCCGAAGAAGCAGAACAAGCTAGCTCGCAATGAGCTACATCGACCCAACACAGGCCTGCAAATGCATATTGGGTGGGGTTATAATTACCCCGGTTAATCAAAAAAAACACTGGACGTGAAACATATTAAACTTCTAATTATATTTAGCTATGTTTTAATTCTAGCTGGCTGTGGCGGTGGCTCAGACGGAACCACTACCGGGGCCGCTGGCGCAGCTGCCAACGGTACCGACATGGCTGGAATGGTGGTATTACAGAATCAAATCCTTGTCATTAGTGACAGCATCGGAAACGGTACCGGTGCCACTTCGAATTTTCCGTCGATCCTGGAAGGTCTTACCGGAATTCCAGTGGTTAACGCCAGTACTTCGGGCATTAGTGCCGAAGGCGGCGCCAGCAGAACCCAGGAGTTAATCAGCCGATTTAGTCCAATGTATCTGGTTCTCCTGCTCGGTACCAACAACGCCACCGGGGCTGGAGGCGGTATAAACGGAGCAATTAATAGCCTTAGATTTGCCGCTGGCGTGGCTAATGCAGCGGGAGTTGTGCCAATTATTGGGACCTTACCGCCAATTCGCCGAAGCTCGTCGGAAAATGCCAGCGCATTCGCCATTAGTGGCGGCATACTCGGTATTGACAATGCCCGCATCGCCCGCATCGATACCGCAGTTACCGTGTCAGAAATATCCGACGGATTGCATCCCAATGACAGTGGTCAGAACAAAATAGCAAGTTTATTCGCTTCCCAGATTTTTTAACTAGTAGTCGGACACATAAGGCTTGGTGGCTCAGGTATTGAGTTGTACCGTTCCGGTACTTTCGTTACCAAAATATACCCCATAGCGCTGCACCCTGGATTCCGCAATGTATCGCTTTAGCATACTGACAATCGCCGTATTTTCAAGCTGCTCCCAGGGCACCTCATCGGGTTTATAAAACTCATCGACTTTATCCTCTTGGTTTGCTGTTGCTCGGTAGTAGACAAACTGCTGGTCGCTTTGTAGGTTCTCGAAAACCGCGTAAAGGGAGGTAATTGCCGCACCTATTTCACGCGAATCCAGCAGTTGATTCAACTTTAAAATAGAACCTCTATCCCCGGCCAGTCCCGTTGCCAGGGGCTGGAGGCGGCCAGATTCATGGTTTCGGGTAAGTAGCAATTTTCCCCTGGCTTCTACCACGGCTCCAACGATCAAGCCGTTGGATTTGCCCGCTGCGGTCATCGCCGCTTGCTCCATGCCCAAAGTGGTATAGCCGCCTCTGACATAACCCAGCCCGGACTGCTCATTGTGGCCGTATGCCTGGACCCGCCCAATTAGCATCATGTGATCTCCTGCATCAATTCTCTGCTCTACCTGACAATCAAACCATGCGCTTACCTGATCCAGAATCGGATGCCCTTGCGGACCATTACGCCAATCGGCCTGGTCGAATTTGTCCTGCCGTTTCGACGCGAACAGGCTTGAAATCTCTGTTTGGTGTTCCGATAAAATATTTACTGCGAATCCGCCAGCCGCGTTAAAAGTATCAAGACTGTCGGCAAATTTGCTGACACAGACGGATAATAACGGGGGATCGAGAGATACCGAACAAAAGGAATTTGCGGTAAAACCGCGGGGTATACCATCGGCCTGTTTGGTGGTTACTACAGTAACGCCGGTCATAAACACACCGAAGGCATTTCGCAAGTCACGCAGGTCGTTACCAGTCACAATTATCTACCTTTTGCGGTTAATCTCAACACAAACCGACAGATTGGCATCTAAACCGTAATTGGGTTACGGCAACCCTGAGTGTTAATCAGCAATATGTCGGCAACTTGATGCGGCGTGATCATAGTGAGTCCGGGGATTATCTGTCAATGCACCGCTTTTAATTCTTGAAATAGTCGAAGAACTTACTTTTACCGTAAATTCCAGTCTTTTTTGCAATTTAGTGCTGTGAACATCGCTGACTTCCATTACAATTCAGCGGTTTTTTTTACTAACCCCAACCTTAAATCTGTACACCAATATGAAGTCAACTTATAAGGACCCACTTTCAAAATCTCAACTTATCAACACTCTGTCTGAAGACACCGACCTATCTCGTAAGGACGTCAAGGCAGTTCTTGACTCGCTGGGCAGCGTTATCGAGGCACACATCAAGCCTCGTGCCGGCGGTATATTCAAATTGCCTGGCATGCTTAAAATTCAAGTGGTTAAGAAACCTGCCACCAAAGCACGAAAGGGCGTTCCAAATCCCTTCCGACCTGGCGAAACCATGGACGTTGCTGCCAAGCCCGCTAGCCGCAAGGTTAAGATTCTCGCGCTGAAAAGCTTAAAGGATATGGCCGGCTAAGACTGTTTCCATCCTGTCCGGGATATGAGGAGGCAACGCTTCAAATCCCGGACAGGATGGAATTCCGCCAAGATGGCATGCTCAAATACATTTGCCACCAGTTTAAATATTAGGAAGCACTGTCTGTTTGTACCACCCCTTGATCATTGCCATCCATATCATTTGGCCATACCATCAAGGCTTGCCACGGAATCTGATACCAACACCAACCCGATACACTGACTCTCGGCTTTGCTCGGATAATGAAGCGCCGCCGCTTATGACAATTTTCCTGGTTTTATTGTTCGCCGCTTTTTTGGATTTAATCCAATAGGCTACGTTTACTGCGATAGCCGACTCTGCATTATAGTGACCCAGTCCAAGGTTCAGTGTGTACTCACCCGGCGTCAATGGATCTAACACGCTGACCAGGGCGGCGGTGCCTGCGATACCGCGGCGGGCTTCCAGGGTGGAGGCACTGAGTTGTTGTAAATTAACCCCATCCGTAGCATTGAAACCCGGAGCCACATTGGTTAGCCTGCGCTCGTTACCCGGTGCACCGATGGAAACGGTATCAGGCTGATCGGCAAGAGACCCTGCGCCTAGCGCAACCGACGAATCGGCCGTGACCCGGGCATTGGGTCCAATAGCAATATCGCCAGGTCCAATAGCGAAAGCTTGAGTCCCGACGGCAATACTGTTGGTTCCATTGCTGGTGGCGGCAACACCCAGGGCAACACTATTGACCCCATTGGCGGTGGCGTTAACGCCCAGGGCAGTACTGTTGTTCCTGTTCGCAGCTGAATTAGTGCCGAGTGCAATTGAATTGGATCCCCTGGCGGCGGCACCATTGCCCCCGGCAAAAGAGGAAAATCCCGTTGCCTCTGATCTGGTACCGATAGCAGTTGCGGCCCCTCCCGTAGCTAACGCGCTGTCTCCGATAGCCACTGACGACGCACCGGCCGCCACCGCACTATCCCCAAATGCCGCCGATGACGAACCTGTTGAAACCGCGTTTGCACCCACTGCAGTTGACCTGCCCCCGGTGGCGACCGCATTATTACCTACTGCGGTATCCGCAAAGCCCGTGGCAAGGGCTTCATCACCTATGGCGATAGAATCCTGTCCAGAGGCTCTTGAATTATCGCCAATGGCGATGGCCTGGAATCCGCTGGCAACGGCCTGGGTACCAATTGCTACCGAATCTGAACCACTAGCAATGGCACCATTACCTATGGCTGTGTCACCCGATGCCGCCGCCAGAGTCTGGTTGCCAATGGCAATGGTGTTAATACCAAGGGCCTGGGCGTCGGTACCTCCGGCAAATGAATTCATCCCCAGCGCATCCGAACTCGAACCAATGGCGGTGGCATTGGTCGCGGTGGCCGTCGAACTCTGGCCAATCGCCGTTGAGTTGGCTGCAGATGCAATAGTATTGGTACCCACTGCCGTGGCATTGGTGTTAGTCGCTGCGGCATCGGTACCAATGGCAACCGTATCCAGACCAGAAGATAGCGAGCGTAGTCCAATGGCCGAAGCATTTGGTCCGGTAGCGGTCGAATCGTTACCGATGGCGATTGCATTCACATTTCTAGCCTGAGCGCCCAGGTTATCTCCATTAACATCACTACCGATCGCAATTAATTCACCAAAACCACCCGGTTGCTGGGTTACCGCAAACTCACCGATGGTAACGTTATTGTCTCCGAAGGACCGTGCGGAGGTACCTACGGTAAGACCGGAACTACCCGCAACGACGTTCAGATCGCCACCAATTACATTATCGTCACTACCGACATTAACTGTGTTGCCAAATCCGGCAACCGCGTTGCGATTCGCTGTAGCCAACACCTGGTTTGCACCACTAATGTCGTTGTCCACAGAAGCATTCACTGTATTGGTTTGTCCTGCCACCGAGTTGCGATCTGCATTGAGCAACAGGTTTGAGAAACCTACCACGGTATTGTCATCGGAAAGCGTGGTTCTATTTGTAGTTCCAGCCGCGGCATTACGGTTCGATTGCGTCAGAACATTTGAGGTACCGGCCACGGTATTCTGACTACTGACTGCCAGTGAATTGGTGTCACCTGAAACCTGGTTACTGTTACTACTAACAATCAATGAATTGGTGCCACCTGAAACGGTATTTCTGTCGGAGCTGCTAACAAAACTGGTTGCACCAGCAATCTGGTTTTGATCACTTCCAGAAACCACAGTATTGGTTAAACCTGCCACGGTATTGTCTACCGAGCTGTCCACGTTGTTGGTCGTACCGGATACTTGATTGTTAAATGCGACGTTGACCGTATTGGTATTACCAGAAAGCGTATTATTCCGCGCAATATTTGCGTTGTTGGTGGTACCAGAAACCTGGTTACCATTACTCGCAGTCACTGTATTAGTAATACCGGAAATAGTATTACTGTCCGAACTACTAACGTTGTTGGTCGTACCCGCCACCTGGTTCTGATCACTGCCAGCAAGCACGGTATTGGTCAAGCCGGCAACCGTATTGGCGTCGGAGTTATTCACATTGTTTGTCACGCCGGCAATCTGGTTTTGATCACTGCCAGCGAGCACAGTATTGGTCAAGCCGGCAACCGTATTGGCGTCGGAGTTATTCACATTGTTTGTCACACCAGCGATCTGATTTTGATCACTGCCAGCGACTACGGTATTGGTCAACCCGGCGACGGTATTAGCGTCGGAAGCATTCACATTGTTCGTCATACCGGTTACCTGATTCAGATCGCTGCCAGCGATAACGGTATTGGTCATTCCGGATACAGTATTGGCGTCGGAATTGTCAATATTATTCGTCATGCCCGCTACCTGATTTAGGTCACTACTGGCAACCACGGTGTTGGTCATTCCCGCAACCGTGTTGGCATCAGAATTGTTAATGTTGTTATTTGTACCGGTAATCTGATTTACGTCACTACCAGCGACCACAGTGTTGGTCATTCCTGCAATCGTATTGGCATCGGAATTACTCACATTATTTGTCGCACCGGCCACCTGATTTACATCGCTGCTGGCGACCACGGTGTTGGTCATTCCTGCAACCGTGTTAGCGTCCGAATCGTTAATATTATTTGTAACCCCGGCCACCTGGTTTAGATCGCTACCTGCGACCACGGTATTGGTCATTCCTGCAACCGTGTTGGCATCGGAATTACTCACATTATTTGTCGCACCGGCTACCTGGTTTAGATCGCTACCTGCGACCACGGTATTGGTCATTCCTGCAACCGTGTTGGCATCGGAATCGTTAATATTATTTGTAACCCCAGCCACCTGGTTTAGATCGCTGCCTGCAACTACAGTGTTGGTCAACCCGGCAACTGTATTGGCATCAGAATTATTTACGTTGTTCGTCATACCAGCGATCTGATTCAGATCACTGCCTGCAACTACTGTATTGGTCAACCCGGCAACTGTATTAGCATCAGAATTATTTACGTTGTTCGTCATACCAGCGATCTGATTCAGATCACTGCCTGCAACAACTGTATTGGTCAACCCGGCAACTGTATTGGCATCAGAATTATTTACGTTGTTCGTCATACCAGCGATCTGATTCAGATCACTGCCTGCAACTACTGTATTGGTCAACCCGGCAACTGTATTGGCATCAGAATTATTTACGTTGTTCGTCATACCAGCGATCTGATTCAGATCACTGCCTGCCGCTACAGTATTGGTCATCCCTGCAACTGTATTGGCATCGGAATTATTTACGTTGTTCGTCATACCAGCGATCTGATTCAGATCACTGCCTGCAACTACTGTATTGGTCAACCCGGCAACTGTATTGGCATCAGAATTATTTACGTTGTTCGTCATACCAGCGATCTGATTCAGATCACTGCCTGCCGCTACAGTATTGGTCATCCCGGTAACTGAATTCAAATTCGAACTAAAGAGCATATTCGCCGCTCCAGATACTGCGTTCTGACTGCTCAGAGTCACAACATTAGCCGAGCCCGCTACCGTATTATTGTTCGAACCATTGTCCAGGGTATTACTGGTACCCGCTACTTGGTTAGCCATAACCGCCGCCACCGGACCTAAAGTATTGCTAATACCGCCAACGGTATTGGCAATACTACCGTTATCAACCGTATTATTTCTCCCACCAACAATGACGTTGTCATTAGTGCCAGCCCCGGAGATATTATTACTGTGCCCGGCAATAATGGCGTTGTGGCCTCCGGCGGCATCCAATATATTAGTAGCACCACCCAATGAGACATTACCGGCGCCGGTTGAATCTACGACGACCCCATTGCCAATTGCGATGTTGCCGTCCCCGGCGGTGATATTGGCATTAGTACCGATAGCAATCCCATTGGATGCAGCGCCTGCGACTGATGTCGCGTCACCAATTGCAACACTACTTGCTCCAAGCGCATTAGCGCCATCCCCAGCAGCAAAGGAAGCCACGCCATTGGCGGTAGAACCAAAACCAACCGCGGTAGCGCGTTGGGCATCAGCGGTGGTATCTTGACCCAATGCAGTAGCATCCACCGCACTGGCATTAGCATTGTCACCAAACGCTGAGGCTGACGTCGCCGAGGCCACCGAACCGTTACCAACCGCAGTGGCATTATCAGCCGAGGCAATCGCATTGGCACCCTGAGCAATACTGTTCACGCCACTAGCATTAGCGCCATTTCCGAGTGCAGTTGAATTGTCGGCTGTAGCCCTGGCACTACTACCGATTGCAATCGCCGTTGCACCAGTCGCCAGCGCGCCGTCGCTAATCGCGACCGACCCTTGGGTTGTGGCCATTGAATTATTACCCAAGGCAACGGCGCCCTGCCCGTTTGCAGTATTACCCTGACCGATAGAGACCGCACCTGTTCCACCTGACGCTGTATTGTTATCACCTATCGCAACTGAACCAATGCCGGTTGCACTGTTAAGGTTACCAATCGCAACAGAACCTTGAGAATTAGCATTGTTCATATTTCCTGCCGCAACAGCGCCCTGACCCAAGGCATTGTTCATATTACCCGTCGCGACCGCGCCCTGACCCAAAGCATTATTCATATTGCCCGACGCAACCGCGCCCTGACCTATGGCATTATTCATAAAACCAGTGGCAACCGCGCCTTGGCCCATTGCGTTATTTGAATGACCAACAGCAACTGCGCCGAGACCAGTGGCATTGTTCAAGTTACCAATCGCTACCGCACCGTCCCCCGTGGCATTATTATTCGCGCCTACCGCGACCGCTCCAACACCAGTGGCGAAATTTGGATCACCGACTGCCACCGCACCATTACCGTTGGCCACGTTTCCGTCACCAATTGAAACCGCACCGTCACCGGCGACAACAGTCGAATTACCGCCAGCAAAAGAGCCGTTGCCGCCGTTATTTGTGGCTCCTGTTCCAATTGCGGTAGTCCCGACACCCGATGTGCTCGCGCCATTGCCAATCGCAACCCCGCTGACATCTACATTTGTCGCAATGGCACCGGTACCAACGCCGGTAATCGCACCACCACCTATGGCGATTCCTGGTGCTGCCCCGGCAAGATCGTCCTCAAACCCAATAACTATCTGACCGCCTTCAGCTGTCAGCGTATCGCCAGCGACTACATCGTCACCGGCGGTCACATCATCACCGGCAGTGACATCCTCGCCGGCGGTCACATTTCCTGCGGTGGCAGTAATATCACCCTGTTGTACTGTGATATTGCCCGGAGTCATTGTATTGCCGGACAAAGACGTCCCCGTTCTGGTTTCTGGTACGACCGTAATATCTCCCTGAAAAGTCGTCGAGCATTCCGGCGCACCTTGCTGCGCGATTCCAATACCGTAGCTAGCGATGTTAAATCCTACCGCGACACCGTTTGCAATTGCGGCACCTACCTGCAGGGCAATAGGTGCTGCTGAAGCGGCACTACCAAATAGAGGAATGAGTGAAACCCCTGCCTCAGCTGCTAGTGCTATCCCATCCGCGATTTCTGCACCCGTTTGAAGACCTAATGCGATTCCGTCAACCACATTGAGTGGAAGGTCGTAATCCTGGGCGCAAATACCAGCGGTATCAATACCTTGGTTCGCCAGCTCCGCATTTGCCGCGGCAGTTGCACCCGCATTGTCAATAGGCGTTGTGCCACCTGGCGGTGTTGGATCAGGACCGTCCGGGTCGGGAGACGGCGGCGCAGTTCCAGTGTTGACTATATTATCTATTTCGGCCTGAAGCCCCGTGACCTGGTTTGCCGCCACAGTCACATTGTGTGTATGCGAAGGGCAGCCAGTAGAATCACCAATTCCGCCAGCACCAGCGGCATCTGAGTGGGAGTGAGTTCCGCATCCAGGGCTCGGCCCGGTTGTTGTCTGGGCAACACTGATATTGGTTAATCCAAACAGAAATATGGTTGCTACCAGAGACTGAATCCAGATGTTCCTGTTCTCGTTGGCGATCATGTTCGATTTTAGAACTTTCATACTCACTCTCCTAAAAGATGTACTTCTCGTTTAAACATTCTGATTTTTGCTAATCACTTTGATTTTTCGCAGCCTGGATCTTCGCCAGCCCTTCACGTAACTGAGTCGCCAACAGTGTCAGCGACTCAGTCATATCCGCTTCTATAATATGTTTGGTAATTTGTTGAATTTCTACAGCCGCATCGGCCTGGCCAGTTACGAAGTTCTGCCCTGCCGCTGAGGTTAAAAAACTAATAATCGCCGCGACGTCGTCTTCAGAAAATTGATTGGCATACACGCTGATGTAGCTCAGTTTCATCGAATTCCAATTCAACACGCTATTTACAATTTTGCGCAAACTCTCCTGATAGGCATTTACTAAACGCTGGAGATCGGGGTCGGTGTTACCCTCATCAACTTTCGCTGAGTAAAGCTTAAGGACTTCCTCAGTGGCATTGTTGACCTGTGCTGGCATACCCAGTAGCTCGAGCATGCGCTCGACATGGTGCTCATGGGAAGTTGCTTCGCTATGATTATGATCTAGCTCTTCGACAGCAGTGTTCGTACCACTATCAACTGCTGGCTGGGTGTCAGATTGAGCGCAAACACTTGTGCTGCCCGCTACGAGAACGGATAAGGCGACAGATGTGGTCAGTTTTCTCAGCATCGACGACCAGACACCTCGAGTCTTTGGAAATAAAATTCCGTTCATTTTCATTACAACCCCAGTCTACTATTTTTATAAAAATACAACGCCGGGTAGAACCCTGACGCCAGTGCCACTGGTCGTGATACAAACCAAAATACTGGTGCTACAAACAACGTTATTGGTGTGCGCTCACTGTTTACCCGTATTGGTTGAATACTAAACTGTGAACCATCATTCAGCAATATATTGAGACCAGCGGTACGTAATTGGCGATAAAAGGTAAAGTTAAATTGAGATGAAGCGGTGAGTCCCGGGCATCGGTTTTGTGATCGAGTATGCCCAGAACACAACTGGCAAAAAAATATACTTCACCCCGAACGCAGGCGTAAAAATGCAATTGAAATTCGCTTATGGTTTCAGATACTTACACACGCACATATTGACACCGTTCGGCAACAGTCACTATCAGCGACCAAACTCCAGGATTACCTAAGCTGATTAGAGCAGCCAAACAAGGTCCAATGCATGATCAAATGTAGTCAGAACTGATACTGCCAGATGCAGTAAGATGTGGGTCCCGCGAAATCTACGAGAAAGATTTTCGGAAATGAGTAAGGCAGTACCGAACCTTTGATACAAATGGTGAGTGCGAGCGTGGATTAATTACAAATAAAATCGATTCTCTAGAATACGGTTTTAATTGTCATCTTCAAGAAGTAAAAATATGAAGGGCGTGATATCCGCGCCTGATCTTATATAGTCCAGCGCAGATAATCCATCGACCCGTCCATATCCATAGAGAAAATCAAACCCTGGCGTCCCCAGATCAACAGCGCCCTTAGTTAACGCCTCTCTTACGTTAGAAACTTTGACATTTTTCGCTGAACTCATCAGTTGCGCAGCAATACCCGCAACGTGAGGAGCCGCTGCAGATGTGCCAAAAAATGTGGTCGGAAATCCACCAACACCTGTTACCGAGACACCATCAATTCCCATTACATCAGGTTTAGCGCGGTTCGAAAGTGCGGGGAAAACGATGCGTGAGGGGCCATGTGAACTATAGAATGCAACCGCATCGTTACCCGGCTCATTCGCATTAATTGCGCCGACAGCAACGACTTCTGGGACACCTGGATGGCCGAATACAGAACCGAAAGCCACTCTGTACTGTACCAACGGTGCACCCAAATAAAACATTTCAAGACGTCTGGTTGCAAAGTCACGATTAATAATGCCAATAGAGCCAAAAACATTGCTGGAAGTCGCGTTGTGGTAACAAAAAGCCTCCAATGGCTGGGCTCCACCTACAGCAGGTTGAAACTCTGTGCTCGAGGCAAGAACACCAGTCGCGTCGACAAGAAAAAGGTCATAGTCTGTATTTGCACTATTGAATTCTTCTCCCCACTGCAGAATTGTTACTAAATACTCATCTGGCTCAATCGTGACAAGATTATCGATAACGTTAGGCGCTGCGAATCGATGAAAATTTAATCCTGATTGAAAACTACGGGAGAAATTTGCTTCGTAGTGTGTACTGGCGGAATTGCCTGCAGAAGAAACAAATAACACTTTGTTGCTGACTGCTTTTACCGCCAGTGCAATGTCTCCATCCTGGAAATACGGTTCCCCAAAAAACCCCAGATCATCAACGATAATATCGGCGCCATACGTGTTCGCGAGAAAATTGACGGCATTAATAAACTCTAATGATGAGGATACGGCATGAATCGCGATTTCTGCATCTGGCGCCAGGTCATGGATTATCTCGGCCATTGCCGTGCCTTCATTGCAAGTCGAAGAAGGTAAGCACTGTGAGCGATTTTCTGCCCGAATGGCACAACTGCCGTAGCGGACTAGCTTGGTTGCGGGCAGATCGCCAGTTGCCACCGACTGTGCAAAATTATTAGAACCATCAGATATCACGCCAACTTTTATACCGGCTCCACGATGTCCAAGCGCTCTTAGTGCATTAGACTTAAGTATCGAGTCTCCCTCAGTGTTAGTACTTCCTGTACGTGACAATCCATATTTTGGTGCGGTGATTTTTATTACATTAATCAATGCGGACAAAGCATCTAGCTGATCGAATCTTATCCAGCCTTGTACCTTACTGAATCGCTTGACAACCAATTCCACTTTAAACCCAACAGCTTCCAGTTCGACAATATCTTCATCTTCGATGTTGTCTAGCTCGACATAGACCTGAATCGAGTCACTATTTTTTACTCTGGTTAAAAAATCACTTTTCAATGCATTGCTGGAAACAGACGTACCAGCTGAACTCTCACTTCCTGACCTATTCTTCCAAGCGAGATATTTTCTCGCAATGTGTTCTTGAATTTTGTCAGCGCCAGCTTGTTTTCTGAAACCAGGACTCCGTGCACTCGCAGATTTCTTTGACAATTCCTCAAGATTATCTTGCAATAAAGATGCGGGTTCTTGTTGCGCGTGCAATCCGCTGCACCAACACAAAACTGAAAGAATACCTGCGTTGAAGAATTTCTTGAGAACAATTCGACTACATGTCATGGCAAAATATACTTATCGAAAGAGTTTCTTATTTAAAGGCTCGTCAGGGCAATATACGACGCGTGAATGCGCTTTTTTTTTGGTCAGTATAGCAGTTACAAAAACCCCCATAATGTCTAATGCAACAATATCAATAACCGTGTCAAAGTCAAGTTAATGGCATAACAGAGCAATGCAACGTGTGGAAATATTTCCATTAGCGCCATGCGCATATCAACGCCCACCAATTGCTGAACTAAAGGTTCGAATCGCCTTTGGTGATACATACTTCTATGTATTGCAGTGCACTATCTCCAGTATCGCGGTAGTAACACGTCAATTTGTCCACGGAAGCAATGACAAGTGAGAATAGGAAGAATAACCGATATATGATGATTAGAGAAGCGACCTTTAAATTCGCGACACTTTGGCGCAATTTAGCGAATGTGTGTTACCTGGTAACAGGTTCCAAGGCGATTTTTGTTAGTTTGCACGTTGAATCACCCCTGGGCTGAATGGAATATTTATTAGTTCAAAAACTATTTCTTGATTGCGCACATTCTGTTCCTGTTGGATCAATAGCAACTGCTGTTACTGAATAGTTATGGTAGGATTATCCTAATGCGTAAACAGTGTAATACAATTCATCATCGTCATTGCAAGTACTTCTTTTGCTATGAGACTATGTCAAGAATCGTCAATTTTAGAATTAGGAACTTTGCTATGAGAAAAAATCTTGTTTCCGTCTTTTTTACAATTATCATCGGATTTTTACCTTTTGGTGCAATCGCTGGCGACCTCACTGTTCGAACAAAAATTGTTGGTTTACGGGGATATGTAAATGGTGCCTATTTTGTGACATTAGCGACAAACGCCATGACAGCAAGCGCTTTGTTTCCTACTTGCACTACCGTTTACAAGGTTAATAACCTTCAACCTGGCAAGAACGTGGTCATCGCGAGCGCAATGTCGGCCCACGCTCAAGGTCAGGATGTTCAAATTGAAATCTCCCCGCTAGGTTGCAGTGGTTTTGCAACACTAATTACGAGTATTTTTGTGTATTAACTCTGCTCAAGCGCAAATTATGGTTAAACTATAGTCGCGCTAAATCAGAATATCCTTTCCTGGTTTTAGCACTAATGTCACGACGCATCCTCTTTACCTGGTACCGGCTGGTAGCACAATAGGAAACATTGACTTGGACCTGATCAGTTTTTTTTGGATAGCAATTTAACTCCTAGAAGGGTAGTCACTTTCCTCGAAATATTTTATTAACTGGTTGTGTTACAAGCTAATAATTGATATCGCCAAATTAGTGGTGCCCGATGGTTTCATCAACTAATCAATGTTCTTTTTGGCATGATTTTGATTCATCGAGAAGCCAGGCTATAGCACTGCGCTTGTTATCGCTATCAGGGGTATTTGCAAACCCATAGGTTTGAAGGAATTGGGCTGGTGGTGCGATAGCAAAAGTTAAAAGCGTTGGGATGCTGGGCGCTTGTGAAGAGGAAGTTTGATGAGGTGTTGAAAACCCAATCCAAACAGGGTCAATCCAAAAATGGCAAGACCAATCTGGCTCAACAAAGGTTCCAGCGGGCTGGTCAACTGTATCGGACTGAGACTCAGATCAAGGCGCCGAATAATGCCCATAAACATGGACGAGACTGAACGTAAACACGGAAGATGACCGACTATGAGGGGATAATATCCTAACAGAGAATACGATCCGGCCGTTCGTTGTGGAACGGAAAAACTTTCTATTTCGTAATAGTGTGGCTTGGGCGCACCCCAGTGCGAATCTGTATAGTTTGGTGGGATCAACGAAAGCCAATGAACTTGACCCTTGTCATTGTCTGAAGCGAGTTTTCACAAAGCCACGCCAGGAAATGAGATTGGAGGAAATTGAGGCGCTACCGCCCCAGCCTGGATTTTCAGCACCTGCAATTCAGAACATTGATCGGTAGGTATGAAAACCTTATACTGACTTTGTTAAGCAGTTACAAAAAATGAGAAAAGAATGAAAATAGAAATAATGTTAGCACTATTTTTCCTAGCCGGCATATCTGGATGTGGAGGCGGTGGCAGTAGTTCTGGCGGAGGTGAGCAATCGAAAAATGTGACTAGCTGTATCGGGGTCGCAACTGTACCTTCTGTAGCTCAAGGTTTTTCGAATAATATTTTTACGAACAGCTGTGAGTTCACTGTCAATTTGGCTACTTTTTTTATCGCCACTATTAGTGATCCCATCGCATTGCCACCAAATCAAGAACATAGGTCTTTAACTGCTTCATCAACCAATTTTATCGCCTGTAGACCACCTTCCATAGGACAAAGGGTTGGAGAGTTTCCTTCATCTGTATTGGAATGTTCGTAATACTAATGCTCTTTGTTTGAAGTAAACCAGCGTCAGTAAACTGGGTAAAAAACTGGGGCATATTTTTGGATTGCTACCAATAAATTATTTCTCATATTTTCAAATCGCCGCCAACTAGCGATACTATAGATACTTAGGAATTATGGTAGGGAAAGATTATGCGATACCAGAAAACGTCGACAAAAAATAGTTAGGTGAAATTGGGTAGAACAATCTGCGGTAATACGGTGCTTTACTGGCGACATCAGGACACTGGCCGGAAAGTGGTTTTGGTGCATGGGATTCTTGGTAGTAGAAAGATATTTGAACCAGTGGCTGAGCATCTGGTTCGCTGTTTTTCTGTAACGACGATTGATCTGCCGGGATTAGGAGCAAATTAGAAAGCTTCCGTTCTATCCTCTGTCGAGAAACTATGCCAGACAGTTGTAGAATCCATCTAATCTGTCGGGCCCGAGAGGTATTCGACCCTGGACCAGCCACTGGGACAATCTGATAGCCATCTATGATTATGCACGGAGATCAGAAAAGCAATCTACGCAACGAATGTGATTGAGTCCTTGAACAGCGGCATCCGCAAAGCCACGAAGAAACGAAAGCTGATTCCAACCGAAAATTCTGCAGTGATAGTCGTGTACCTCGCGGTCAACCGGTCATCCAGGAAATGGACCATGCCGATTCAAAACTGGAAGTCAGCATTAAATCGATTAATTATAGAGTTTAGTGATCAAGTGACTGATCATCTGTAATCCGACATGGGCAGCTACACAGTTAGAATTACAACCTCCGTAAATGACTCGGCGAAGATTATGTAAAGTACGCCGCTACAGATTAACTGTTTGATTTGAAAAAATAACTAATGGTGGGGCGTGCAGGATTCGAACCTGCGACCAATTGATTAAAAGACCGAGCCAGCATTATTTTTATATTTATTAATCAATAACTTGTGACGCTTGCTATCTTACAAACCGCCAGTTAATGGTGGTAAATTGACACAATTTACCGATGCTTTAGCACAAATTTAGCACACGGTAACCGAATTCAATTTCTATACGTAATATTTATTACAAATTTTTCAATAGCTTGGCAAGGCGTCCGTTACGGACTTTGCATAACAATGCACAACCCATCCCCGCAAAATCCCCACAGTGTTGATTTGCATTCAAATTTGATCCAAATCTGGCAAATAGTTGTATCTTAGTTTGACCCACCAATGTTGCACAATCCTAAACTCGGGCCGCGACTTCCCATGTTTCTAACGGATCAGTTTCCTGTGCAAACAGTGGGGCAAATTGCGGTACAAATCAACAGACACCCTTGTCACTAACCAGGCCCACTCCTCATTGCTGCACCTTTTCGGGTATTTGTACCAAAATGATCATATAGAGAACTCCTTCATTAGCTCGTGGTAAACTTCAAGAAAAGCGGGGGGGGGGGGAGTATGTGGATACAAAGACATCAAAGAAAACTTATCTTATTGTTCGATCGCCTAGAACAATTTAAAGATACTCCGCCAGAAAACTCGGAACTCTGTTTTACTTACGTGTCGTCTACTCCACCTAAATACATACTTAAGCGGCCCGAAAACGAAATCACAATCGACAAAGAAAAACTGCGCAGAAACCGAGGTGAATCGAACCCTAACATAAGGACACTCAATGACTATGACAAAGTTGTTACCGATTTCCTGGCCCCCTCTATCACGGATAAACAACCGATTAGTAATAAAGAATTTGGTGTTTTCTCTTTTGCTAAAGCGATTGGTTTCGAAATGCAACGAGCGCGTTACGTCCTGGATTATGTATACGCGGAGATTTTTCCAACTTTTTCCTCATTTACTTTAACACCACCATCAATTTCAGAGACTACTCAGTTTATGGAAAAGCATGGTGGTCTATATTCGTTATATCGAATTGACCTCAACGAAACAACTAAAAAAATAAGTCCGCACGGTGTGATTCTAAGAGCCGCAATTAGCATTCGTTATCCCATTCCTTACAAACCTTTACGAACATATAGTCGGGCTTCTGGTACTAGAAAAATACAACCTTATCGAATTCGCTGTAAGTGGAACGCTCCCATATATCATCCACAACAGGAACCTTCTAATAAATTACAACTATTCAAATACGATGGCTATGTAGCGCCTGCTATGGGAAATAAACACTTACAATGGCTTTTGGAATCTCGTGGATATCCTGGCGCTACTGGACCAAATACTCAGAATCGAGATGTTTTTCTCTCATATACCTCGACAGACGGTCTAAAAGTTAATGATTTTCGTCTCTTTCGTGGTGTGGTACTCACGCAGAACCAAGGTCAAGGTTTTCATCCCACGTATTCCAATATTGTTTTGGCGAAATTACCTAATTTCCGCATACAAACGCAGGTAGACCCGATGGATTCTTCGAATACAAGTTTAGCGAGCGCTCAAAATTTTTACTCATTGATAGATGAAGCAACCGGTCATGTGTTTGATGAACGAACGCACATGCGAGATTCTCCAAAAGCACTGTTTTTTGAGGAGCAAGACAAATGGAGTGACGTAGATTCAGAAAGCGTGAAATTTTTATATTCGGAGACACCCGTTCTATAGGCATATTCCCTTTGTCTAGCCCCCTAATTCGCCTATCCCATACACTCTAAGCCCCTTACTTTATGAGGGGTTACACAATAGGTCAATAAACTACACCCCAATTGTGCTTAGTAACACGCCGATACTAAGAGTATCCTTTCGCTAAAACATCACTGATTATGGTCTTTCTCGAAAACACACTGAGGAAACCATATTATGTCCCACCCCCCCAGAAACTAACCGCTTCCGGCGACCCTCAATTATTTGAATTCGCCGTTCAACCCCGGATTACGTCTTCTTTAAGAAGCCAAATCAATCGTACTTAAGTACATAAAAAAACTAATACGTTATCGAATGCCTGTATGAAATACATTTTATACCAGGCATATACGATTTGACTTTCGTTTGACTAAATAGCGTATTTCATCGGTTATGCCGTAATAAGATGCCAAAAAATATTAGGAGAAATAGAAATGACTAGTTTCACTGAGGGCAGAAAAGCTCAGCCCTACTTACATGAGCTTCTTAAATATTATTATGATAATGACGCCCCGTGCATCAAAAGTCTTGTAAAAGAAATAAGAAAATATCGAAGCTGCAGTGAAGGACAAGCCGCGACAACCGCACGAGAAATTATTAGGAAAGCACTAAGTAATATCACAGATCGTTACCATAGAGTCCATCGGAATTGTCAATATTGCAAGGCAAAAACACGACAAGAGAAGGCCAAGCATATACCTTGCGGAGGACTCACATTTTCACTCTACCTTTATCTTAGGTACATAAAATACCCCGAACGAGGAGCGGGATTAGTTGCAAAAACAGTAATAAATACGCTAAGGGGAATCGAGAGTGGAAGCCCAAAAAAGATTTATTATTGGATGAGTAAAGATGGATGGGATTTGTTCGCTGAGTGTTTTGACGAAGCTAAAAGTGAATACTTAAATTTTAGCGGAGGAATGGACAACATAGATAAGTGGATTGATCACTTACTTTTTACTAATGGCTCGGTCACTCCGAGCGATTTTACCGAGGCAGTGGTAGCACTATATTTGTTGGATGACATGCTGCCAAATAATTCAATATTCTCTCGGAGAAACGATGGATATGTGCTGAAAGGCCTGTCCTGCAAGGGGAAGAAAGCGGAAATACATCACGACGCTCATAACTCCAGTACGGCTTTGATACTTGATAGGAACTACAGTAGCCCCGATTATTGTCTTGACAGTGAAATTATTCTTTCACTAGAGGGTAATACAATTATTTGGAAATCTAAAAAAGATGATAAAGAACTGCGTCTACATATTGATGATACCGATCCAGAATATACAACCAGTCTATTCGGTAGAATTATTTCTGGGAGGAAAGCACTAAATATCGACTACGAAGTAAAACCGATATCGGGTACAGCTAAAGGTAAAGTACTAATATGTGATGATAACCCTTTTAAGAGAAACACACTGATTGAATTTAGTCTAAAGGCTGGTTTCTCAAGCGACAACGTTCATGATTTCGCATGTATGGAAGATATGATGGCCTATCGGAAGAAACTGGGAAAAGTTAAGGAAAAGATTTTCATAATCTCAGATCTTGGTGGTGTAAACCGTGGAGGCGGAGATTTTTTTGGGTACAAAACTAATGCAAGTAAAAACCAGACAAATCCAGATCAAGCCCTTTTTTCTATACTACAAATGCGGGCACATTATCCAACAGATGTCGTATGTATTTTATCTAGGCTATTTACGTATAAAGCTCCATTATTCGCCGAAAAATATAATATAGATTATATCACTTGGCGAGACTTTGGAGCGCACAATTTTGTCTATGGCCTCAGGGAAAAGGCCGATGGAAAAGTGGGCGCGCATTTAACAACTCTACTGGTCTCGAAAGTTCAACGATTTTTCGAGAAAATGCATGGAGGCACGGACAACCCAACCGACGATACACCAAATGATGACTCAAATATCGTTGAATTTGATAAAGCAGCATAAACCTATAAACTGGAGATTAAAATGAACGCTATTGAATTAGGTAGATATAAAATGCTTGCGGGTATAAAGACATTCCGCAATACAGCCACGGGTAAATCACTTTTAGATAATGGCATTCCTTATAGTATCAAAAACTACTTAAACTATGATACTGAAAATAATGTGATTAGAGTTTCTGGTATTACTTTAAAATCTACAAACTCTAATGCGGTATTAGATATCAATTTAGAGAAAAAAGAGTTTATATTCTCAAACGATGAAAACCGCGTTATGAGTAGATATCCTGATCATGCATTGACATATGCAAATTTTACTACTGACCCTCAGGGAAATATGTGCATCAACCATATTAATCCATTTTCTAATAAGCCAATGATGGACGAGGATATGCTAATTCCAATTATGAAAATGATTGAAGGTTCACACTACCCAACCTATAAAGAACCTCTAAAAACTGAAGGTGTAGTTATAGAATTAGGCACAACTTACTGTATGTCTACTTATTATGTGGAATCTACAGAATTGCACAATTGGTTGGGTCAATTATTCAAAGCTAGACATATGCATAATATGTTTTTGTTAACTAAAATACGAAATAGAGTCGCAACTCAATCCGAGTGGTTATATAGAAAGGCCGCGTAAAATATAAGTCAAATAACGATATCAGCTGCTTTAATTTTGCTAAACAGCATCAATAGTTGATAAATGGGCACCTGAATAGCAACTATCATAATGACTACAAAACAGAAGAGAATTAGCAAATTTCTTGCTGATTCTCCTTCTAGCAATTTATTTAATGCTTTCAATATTTTGGGAATCGACTTGAGTGTATATTTGTAAATATGCATTTTGTTCTACCGCAGAATATTTTGGATGTGGTAACAGAGTAACTCCACGCAACAGGGAAATCTGGATCAGTGTCAATACTTCGTCAAAATGCTGGGCATGATATTGATGACCTAACGATTGATATAAACGCACATCCCTCACACGTGACAGATTGTAAGGAAGCGGACTATTGCCGCTAAATCTTTAACCTATATTATCTTGGCTACTGAATTAGTAAGGCAAAGAAAGGAATGTTGTTTATGCTAGCGGTTATGCGTAATATCGTATGAATTGAATTACAATGTATACTATAAGCTCTGAAAAATTGGGCTTACTAGATGATACTAAATTGGGTGCAGGTTCAATATTATTCGTGATGCTTGCAGTGAACCTTAACCCGCCAACTGTAATATAATTATTTCGAACTAGTAGTTCCCAATCAAATGAAAATTTGCATTAACTGTAGTAAAGAAAACCCAGACAATTCTGGTTTTTGCGCAAAATGCGGTACATCTTTACAAGGTGTCAAAGCTTACATCGATAATATTTTATCTGACGAGTTAACCAAACAGAAAACGTCAGTTGACAGCCTCAAAGCAAGAATTGTCGAGCAAGCATCGAAGGAGTTACAAAAATCATTACCTCGGAATGTTGAGGAATCTATCAAAAATAAATACAAAGCAACATCTAAAATCCTAATAGGGGTATTTACTGTTGTTACTGTGTATTCGGGGTTTAATACTTACAACATAAAAAATCATGCCGCTGAAATTAAAGACAGCGCTGCCTATGTGAAATCCGAAGTTAAAAACATTAATTCTTATACAGAGGCACTAAAAAAAGGAGAAATAGATAGCTTGCTTTATAAATTAGAAACATCTCAGGAGCGATTCGAAAAACTAACAAATAGTATCAATCTAGTTAAAGATGAGTACTTTTCAATGGCTGAAAAACTGGTTCAGCTAGACATAAAAAACCAAGCCATAATATATTTAAAGATATTAAAGAGTGAAGTAGAGAACATTCGTGAAGAGGAAGTTCTTTATCTACTCGCGGCTTTGTATCGTCAAAAAAATATTGTTGAAGGAAACAGGGATCCTGAAGAGCTAAAAAATCTAATTTCAATTGCAACCGAGCTCGAATCCATTGACACGCAAAGACCCAAAGTGCCTTTTATAGTTGGCCTACTTTACTCAGATTTGAATAAATATGGTTGTGCAGCAACGTCCTTTAAGGAATCAATTCAAAATAGTGCAGATCAAAAATATGGTCTCAAACGTTCTTACTACTACTATAATCTCGCTACAGTATCTTATTTGAGCTATCTCCAAGAAAAGCCGCGAGTAGATATGGAAAACAAATCTGAGTGTTCTTTAGAAGACATTATTTCTCCTGGAGAGGCTCATATCAATGGAAACTCCTTTATCAACGCTACGTTGATTGAGAAAGTTACACATGTAAATAATATATCTGTGTTGAGTTTTTTAGCCAAGGCGTTGTCTACAAATCCAAATAACGTACAGGCACTTCGAATGCTATTTTATCTTCTAGCTGTCATTGATAAAGTAGAAAATACACTACTAGTTGTTAATATTGATGATCAAGATATAAGTAATTATTTAACCAACTATATTAATTTATTGACAAAAAGCGAGCCTTCCTCTGGAATCAAGCATACTGAGCGAGATAGTAGAATACTTGCATTGTATTACAATAAAATGAAGTTCTTCGAAAAAGCATTTTTAGAAGCATCACTTTACGATGTAGACTTTGAAGATTGTTCAGAAGAAGATAAATTGGAATTCTGCATGAATCTCATTGAGGAAAAATTTAGAAACACTAATTCTCTTCGAGGATTGCTCCCAATCGTAGACGATAGGATGTTTTTCAAAAACAAATTTAATGGAAATTCCTTCAAACCTATTAAAAATTCCTAGATGAATATTTGCGCGCAAAATATTTGTTTAGCACTAGCCTTAGTTGCTTCCCTAATACTTCTGTATCCGAATCCAGCTAACTCGGGCGTATGTGGCGTTACCAACAACTCCTTAGACGGTCGGCAGATTAGGGGCTATAAAGGTGCAGCTCGCCTGTGCAACAGCGCTGCCGGTTGTTCTTCGTCATCTGGTTCACAACCACATATGTGCACGGCGCACGAATTAATTCTTTGGATTTCTTTAGGAAATTCTGTAGTTCCTCCAAATAATATACAAGGATATTGGTATGCAACTGGCGTAATGAGTCGTGATGGGTACGATAATGCTAATAATAACCCAAGAGATTGTGGGGGGTTTAAGAATAACGATAGATTAATTATGGGGATGAGGTGGCTCGGTGATAGTTACGGGTGGGCGCATTGCGATTCAAGCGCACAAATAGTTTGTTGTGATTAAAGAACAACTGATTAAAACATTAAGACACTTAGATCAAGCTAATAACCTCGCACAAATTAAGATTTCGAAGCACCTGACTACGCTAGCCTGTTGATTTGTACCGAAATTTGACCCTGGTTTTGCACTGAAACCTGATCCATCAGAAGCTAAGGAAATCTCGTCGAAGAATTCTATAGTTCATCAATTCGCCAAGCCTTTTGATAGCCACCGCCCCGCTTTCGCTCAAAGTCGAATTCGTAGGTCGTCACGTTACCCAGCCCCAGCTGTTGTGCGAAAAAGAACACCAACGCGTTTGGCGCGGCCGAGAAAAAATGCACTTTGTTAGCCGCCTGCCCTATTTTTCGCAATTCCGCCGCAAGCGCTTCGGCAACCCGCCAAGCGTGGCCGCCATCAACAATACCAATGCCGCTGGGATCTCCCGCTAAGCGTGCGTTGATAAATTGATAACCATCGCTCATCGCGCCATCACAATACTGGGTCACATCGTTTGCCACGTCATGGGTAATACTCAGCGCGATCACAACGTCGTGCTGAGATTCTCCGCGACTAGATACCTGCAATTTCGAACCGCTGGTCGTTGCGCTCGGTTGCCAGTACTGAATACCCGCACCGTTGGTCCGCTGCTCTATCTCGAGGAGATGACCAGACTTGACGTCTAACAGTCGGCCGATGGCGAATGCGATGGAGGCATGGCCATCAATGCGTAGGCGAAGATTTGTGTGCTCACGAGCATGCTGTAGAACGAAGGCCTGTAGTTGTGGGAAGATATCCCGCTCCCACTGGTAGGCGGGTTGCAAGAAGCGACCGTCAAAATACGGCACTAAATCTAGCAGGGCATCGCAACGGTGTTCCATGTCGTCGTACTTGTGCATGAACGAGCGAATCCCTACGGTAAACGGCACTTGGGAGGGTTCAACGTCGGCCCAAAGGCCTTCTCGATCACATACGCCGCTTAACTCGACGGCATTGAGAATCACGTCTCCCTCACCGTGTAGCTTGATGATGAGATCGTCGTAGACGTAGGCGGAGTGATTGGCCGGTGGCGTTAGCAAGCCGACTGATAGCAGTCGATCATCCAAACGTTCGCGAATCTCGTCCATCGAGCAGACGTTGTCCGCGATTTTCAAGGTCCCGGCAAACTCGCACAGCCGGTCGTCGTCGATGTCGAGGTGCGCGCACCAACACTCTCGCACCGCCCCCATTTTGCTCTTGGCGGTCTTACCGGTAAAAAGCTTCTTCAGATCCAGTTCGTTGCTTTCGCTACGTTTGAGTTCAAACAAAGGATCCATGGCATCGACTCGCCAGTTTGTCTGCAACGTAAATCGAACGTTGGGGCTGTTTTCCGTGCAATATGCATTATACGCTCGCTGCAACCAGGAGTACTTAGACGCGTTAACGAATGTTGGATCCGTGAGTTGTTGATAACCAAACTCGCCCGCGCCAACATGCCATTTGCATTGAATGAAATCGCGCTCGATGGGACCGTTGCTGGAGCGCTTCGGCGGACCGTAGTTGACGCGAACATCATCCAGGCCTTTGGGTCCTGTCTCCCACGCCACTTCGACAATGGGGTCATGCGTCTTTAACAAGTTGGCGGCATTTAGCCAAAAAACACGCCCTTGATAGATGTCGCCGGCATGGCGTGCATTATTTGCCTGTGCCATTATTGTCCCTCGTCCTCAAACGGCGGTGTTGGCACGATCGCCTGTGCCGCAACCACAGCTGCTTCGCCAGTGACCGCCTCGCCGGGGAAGGCTCGCATGATGATGCCAGGGATCAGTCGTTGCGTCAGATCTGAATAACTGCATCCGTAGGTGCGCTCGTTGCGTTTTCCCGTCGCCGTAACGATGGCGTCAACGTATTTGTCGGTAAGGCCAAGCTCATTGAGCAGCGGTGCTAGCACCTCGCGACGCTCTGCATCCTCCGGCCGTCGAAAGGTCAGAACCTCTCCTGCCCGTCGCCGAATCGCCGGGTCTAACGCATTCAAGCGATTCGTGCACATGATGACGGTCGCGGGCAATCGCGGTTCGGACAAACGATCCACACCGCGGATGAAGGCGTTAACGCCGGCTCGATCCTCGTGGTGCATTTGCGCGGCTTCCCGAGACTGGGCTAGTGCGTCGGCTTCATCAACCAACAGCACTACGCCGCGGCCCGGCTTACCACTATCACGCCTACCTTTCTTCGCATCGATATAGACGTAGTCAAACGCCTCGGTGATCAGTTGGGTCATTTCGCCGACGCGGCCCTGCCCCCGCGTCGACAAACTCATCGGGAACAAAGTGATCGGCAGGCCTTGTTCTGTGGCCACCACATGCCCGATCGATTCAGCCAACACAGTCTTACCGGAACCAACATCGCCAGCGAGCACGGCGAGCGGCGGTCGCCTTAGTAGCGTTTGTAGAGTCGCTGTCGCCTTCGGATGATAGCGACCGACCCACTGCGCAAACCCGTCCGGGTTAATCGCGATGCCAAGAAACTTTGATAACACCGCTTGGTGCTCATCAAGACCAATCAGCGTGTCTAATCGACTGCCGATGTCCGCGTCGGGAAACTTTTGGCGCGGGCCAAATAATTCGTCAACTGTACTACTCATGATCAGTAAGACTGAATACGAGAGCGTTCCAGCGCACGGCCGCCAGCAGAGTAATCAAGGTCGCGCGTCCAGTAACCGTTTTTGATGCCCGGCTCGGTACCGGTAGTACGTTGGATTGCCAAGCCCTGCTTGATCGCGTCGCGCTCATCCTGGCTCAGTGTAGACCATGTGCTGCTGTAGCTCAGGAAGCTTGTGAACCATGCCCCCGACACATCAAAACCCGCCCGCAGTTGACCCGGCGCGCTGTCGTCAATCAGCGTGCCATCGACTGCTTTGTATTTGATCGCAGTGACCCACTTGTCGCCTTCTTTGAAACCGTAAGTGACCTCATTGATGCCATTGACCTTCAGCATTTCAACCAGCTCCTCTTCGTACTCGCCAATTTCTGTAAGACTCGGTTGACCGTAGAATCGGTGATACCGCCGCAAATCAGTGGCTACTTTCGAGGCAATTTTACGGGCGTGTGTGTGGGTAAAGGACTCGGATCCGGTGGTTGTATAAGAACTCATGTCAGTCTGCCGAAAAAGTGGTGCCAAAAATGCGTTGCCAGGCGACAACTGTGTCGATTTTGGTGGTCGCGTGGAGTGCATAGTCGAGTGCGTCGCCTGCCTCGTAAGCAGCATCTTGAATTAGACTCGCGTTGTGATCGGTGTAGAGCCGGCCAACGTTGTTTTCCGGATTGACTGGGTCGACGATTTGAATGCGTTCGTTTGGAATGTCGATCTGGCTCGCCGGGTAGTAATCACTAAAAGCGATTAGCTCGCTCAAGCTGGTAGTGGCAACGTAGTTAAAGAACGCGGCTAAGGCCTCCGGATAGTCGTTCATCTTGGTACCCGTATCGGACAGGTGCGCGAGGATCATCTCAATCATGAACGACTTAAAACGAAAATCCGTGATCTCCTCTTTCTGGATCGCCGCCCAATACTTGACCAGCCGCACCACCTGCGCATAGTCTGTTGGGTGTGCGTCTTTTCGCTTTTTCGCGAACGTCAGATGCATTGGAATGCTGGTCATTAACCGGCTGCCGTCGTCTTGTGAAATTAGATCACCGCGCCAGTCCGGATCCCCGTAGTACAAGATCGGAACCACGTCGACATCAAGTCCAGTGCCCTTAAATGAAATCATGACGGAATAGGTCTGCGGTCGCACGTCCTCGGGTGCTTTGTTGGGATAGGCCTTGCGCAGGCGTTCGGAAATGTACTCCAAGAGCTCCGCCACCTGATGCGGCGCATCCTCTCCGGCGACATACAGCGCAACATCGATATCATTGAGAGAGCGAAGCGCGGTGCCTTTGGCCAACGATCCGGACAGCTGCATCCGCTTGAGCGAAAAGTCCGGATTCTCGGCAATGTGGGTCTTGAGCTTTTCCCGCAAACGCCTCGCCTGGTCGCGATACACTTTCGCTTTGTCCGCTGGCAAATTGACCCGGTCGACAGCGAACTGCTTGATATGAGTATGTGAAACGTGAGTGAGCGACATGATGGAGTACTGTGTCCCTTAAGACGGGTTAGCCCTTCGGTGGAAACGGATCATTGCCGAAAGAGTCGCGCTCCCGAATACGCCCATCGCGGCCGTGAACAAAAAGCTCGGTCTTCTGAGCTTGGGCAATTCGCCGGCCAGCATCAATGGCTTCGAGCTGGGTTGAGTGGACAGAGGTGGCCTTTTGGGAACCAGCGCCGCGCACCGCCCAACCGTCGCTGTGACGTACTATGTGTTGATTGCGTTTTGACATAACATTCACCGTGTGTTTGTGATATCGTAATCTCGTAGAGGTTTACAAATTGTAAATCTATTGTAGAATGTAAACCAGTGAAAAGCAAGGGAGACCGACATGTTTGGTGAACGATTGAAGCTAGCACGTAAAAAGGCCGGCCTGTCTCTGCGCGCTCTGTCAGATGCCCTGAACAATGAAGTTAGCGCCCAGGCGATCGGCAAATATGAGCGCGGAGAGATGATGCCAGGCTCCCGTGTACTTATGGACCTGGCCAAAACCCTTGGGGTAGCGCCGGAGTATTTGCTCAGCAACCAGGTCCTTGAACTAGAGGGTATGGAGTTTCGCAAGCAATCAGGCACTTCCGCGCGTGATCGTGCCGCAGTAGAGGCCTCGGTGATTGATCATCTTGAGCGGTATTTGGCGGTTGAAAAAATTCTTGAACAAAGCAGCGCCGAATGGCGCGTGCCGAAACTCAAGAGTCGATTTTTGGGCTGTGTCGAAGAAGCAGATGACTTGGCGATGGAGCTACGAAACGCCTGGCATCTTGGTATTGATGCGATCCCGAATATGACCGAGCTGCTTGAAGAACAGGGCATCAAAGTCGTGTTAACTGAACTGCCGAACAGTGTCTCTGGCCTGACCTGTCTGGTAAACCGATCCGACAATCAGGACAACCTGTCGGTGGTCGTCGTTAACGTCAGTCACTCGTTGGAGCGACGACGCCTGACTTTGGCCCACGAACTAGGTCACCGCATTATCGATGAGGAGTCGCCGGTCGATCATGAGAAGGCCGCCAACGCATTTGCTGGTGCGTTTCTTGTGCCTAAAGCACATCTGATTCAAGAAACCGGTCGTCAGCGAAAGGCACTCGGCTATCAGGAGTTGGTGCAGCTAAAGCGCGCCTACCGCGTTAGCGCCGCCGCGCTGCTGGTGCGCCTAAAGAAGATTGGCGTTATCGACGAACAGGCCCTATCGTACGCTTTTCAGACCTATGCGAAAGGCTGGCGATTTGTTGAACCCTACCCGATCGAGCCCGAGGACAAGCGTGGTGAATTCGAAAAGCCACGTCGATTTGATCGACTGTGCTATTGGGCACTGGCAGAACGCTACATCTCGCCTAGCAAGGCAATGGAATTACTAAAGCTGCCTCTTGAGTGCATTGAACAGGCCATGAAGGGCCCCGCGGCTAGCGATGCGAATTGTTGTCAGTGATACCTCGTGCATTATAGATCTGCACAAAGTTGACTTGCTGTTCGCGTTATTGGAATTGCCCTACTCTTTCGTGATCCCGCACATGTTGTTTGATGACGAACTGCACCGACTAACGGCAGCAGAAAAAACCCAGCTGCAACATCGCGGTCTTGAAGTACAAGAGTTAGACGGTGACAGCGTTGCACACGCAGTCAATTATTTCAACGCCCATCCGGCGCTTCATCTCAACGACTGTTTCGCGTTAAGAATGGCCGAGGAACTCGATAACGCGATTTTGATGACCGGGGATGCCAATCTACGAGCGGTAGCCACGGAGAAAGCCGTGGAAGTACACGGTGTGTTGTGGGTGGCTGATCAACTTGATCAATGCGCTCTAGTGGACCGAACAGTGCTACAGGCGGCAATGCGTGTGTTTCGCGATGACCCGCTAGTGTTTTTGCCGCTAGATGAGATCCGCCGACGTATCCGTGGTTTCGCTCGGCCTCGTCCATAGCGACACTCTAATCAGTGCAGATGAAGGCGCATCGGTTCCAATAGTTTCTGGAAATACCAGAAAATGGCTCGACAAGTTATTTTTCATAAAAATGGGAGTAAGAACTACCACTCACTCACCCATACCCAGTTCGATGCTTTAGCGCTTTCGCTCCAGATAATCACAAACACATCACAATCCACTAGCCCTGCTCTATACCACCGACGATTGACTGCCCAGGTTTGATTTCCCATTCATCAAACCACACATGTTGATTTGCATTCAAATTTGATTCAAACCTGGCAAGTAGTTGTATCTTAGTTTGACCCACCAATGTTACGCAATTCTAAACTCGGGCCGGGACTTCCCATGTTTCTAATGGATCAGTTTTCTGTACAAGCAGTGGGTCAAATTGCGGTACAAATCAACAGGCACTTCTTTATCTTCTTATCTCGCTGATAACGATTATATATCTTCAACAGTGGCGAAGACAGCGTGATTTTCACTCCACCTCCTTCTTACCTGCCACTATAGCCTCGACTAGTTTTCGTTAATACACCTACGTAGACACTGGCCACTAAGATTTATTATTAGTATTACCTGTATATCTTCGCCGCTTCGTCCCACTAGGAGTACAATAATTGCCAAGGCGCAAGACTGTATTAATATTAATGTAAGGTCTTTGTAAATAACAAGAATCAGCTTTTCTGGAGCATAAATATTTACATACACCCAGTCTCTTTCTCGGAATTTTGATCATGATTATTTTCAATCCATGTTCGGACATCGTCCCACCAGGAGCACAAAATCGAAAAAATTGGTTTTTCGGGGGTTGAAATCAACCTTGTATATGGCGATCTGTATTGTAAATTAATGACTTTCCGATCTTTTATTGATACGTTCAATAGTGTTTTGAATAGTACTAGTCTTTTTCGTTCATCATTCAGATCAAAATAGTGCTTTTTGTTGTATACAAACAAATCTAGGACGTTTTTAGTTTGTTCAATAGTGGAATGGGCTTGATCTATATTTCGTAGGTTTAATAGCTCATCCTCCGACAATACAATTTCATTATCAATCTCTGCATCTTTATTATCAAATAAAGGTTCTTCTATTTTTTCTGATAAATAGGTATCCAGTAGTCTAGACTTACGTTCTTTGAGTTCGGCAACCTTCTTCTGCAATATCGATATTTTTTCTTCATTTTCTCGATTAAATTTCTTACAATCATCCCTAGCAGAATAGTATAAACAGTTAATTACTTCTTTGTTCAGCCACTTGCTTGCAAATAGCGTATCTGTAAGCATTTTCTCCAGTACATGACCTCTCAAATAGTTTTTTCTTTGAGAGCAGATATTCTTTCCGTTTGTGCAATGATAATACGAATGGCCTCTTTGATATTCTGCGGTGATGGCACAGCCACATTCTTCACAGATACATAGTCCAACAAATATAAAGTTATGTTTTTGCCGTCGAGGCTTACTCTTCTTATCTAAAATATCTTGACACTTATCAAACAGACTTTTAGATATAATCGGCGAGTGATTTCCACGATACATACGTCCGTGGCTCTCCATCATTCCGTAGTAAAAAGGATTTCTCAATATTACATGAATTTTACTCTTATGAACCTTTTTGCCCTCGGCCTTGCCTGCCTTAGTTCGTAGCCCACGCAAATATAGTTTGTTGGAGATGTCCTTAATACTTGTACAGCCAGTAGCATACTCCTCGAATATGCTTTTTATAAACATATACCTGTCAGGGTCTAATATTATCGTTTTCTCGGCCTTGTCATTTAGGTATCCTATCGGAGCCATGCTAGGCCAACCTCCCTCTATTAATTTTTGTTTATTCCCACGCAAGACATTTTTGGATAAGTCCTTGCTAGACTGCGTAGATTCACCAAATGCAAAAAGTAATGACCAAATTGGGTCTTTGGGCAAGTACTCTTGATCTGGTGTAGAGATTTTCGAGATTACTCCTGTCTGTAGCAAACCAAGTATCCTTCCTCCATCGACCATGTTTCTGGCAAGTCTATTGGGATGCCAACACAAAATACCATCAGCTTTACCTTTCTCAAAATCACTCATCATCTTGCCAAACTCTGGTCTTCCTAGAGACTGTGCAGATCGACATTCAGAATATTGTTCTACGATATTCAAATCTCTCTGTTTTGCATACGCAAGCAGCTCTCTTTTTTGTGCTGGAATTGAAAGAGCTTGCTTGTTTTTCTTGTCTGCACCTGGTGTTGATTTTCTACAATATAAAATGTATCGCATATTGATTGAATTATACAAATATTGCTAAATACTCCTAATCTAGCGCTCTGCCATCTGAGTCTAAGCCAGCAAATATGTAGAACAGTTCTGCAAATGATTGCAAATCAGATTCAAGTTCTTCTTCTGTCAAAACCAACCCAAGTTTGTCTTTTAGGTAATCTCGGTAGTATTTTTTTGTAGGTTCTGAGAAGTTAGACATATGTTAAAGATATTTCTCTGATTGTATGTTTTTTGTGCCGATATAAAAGATGCAGTTTCTCTGTAAAACCTGATCGAGTTATCCGGTTTATGTGCGCCTTTTTGTTTTTCCAAACTACATTATTCTTATAGGCTATGAAGAATAGAAACGTGGATCAAAGTATTAATACGAAGAATAATGTTATTACCCGAAAAACCGGAGAGTTCACTAACGCCAAATCAAAAGTGGCACTAAGTCAGGTTCTCTCCGAAGTTCTTCCAAACGGTGTTGTTATTGAAACAGTTCTAGATAAGACAAAAAGGGATACTAAACTGGCTGTTCGCTATCCGGACAAAATTGCCATCGTAAGAAATATTAAGTCCCTCGATGGTAAAGCACTGCTTCCATTTTCTGCATCAAACAATCTAATTGTGGAAAACCTAATTCTGCTGCCATCTGAGCCAGTAGAATTCGAGTCTATTGATGGTCTTGTGTCCGAAGTTAGAAAGTTTGTCCATAGGTATGTCGATTTATCAAACGATTTTGAGCTGCTATCAACTTACTATGTTTTGCTGTCGTGGGTATATGATTGTTTCAATGAATTGCCGTATCTTCGTAAGGTTGGAGATTTTGGGTCAGGAAAGACTAGGTTCCTAAAAGTTCTTGGCTCTATATGCTACAAACCAGTATTTGCTTCAGGAGGGACTTCCACTGCTGCCTTGTTTCATATCACGGACAAAGTGCGAGGAACGCTGATTCTCGATGAAGCAGACTTTAGCTTCACAGATGAAAGATCGGATATTGCCAAAATATTAAACAACGGAAATTCTTCTGGCTTTCCAATTCTAAGGGTTACACCAGATTCCAACGGAAAGTACCAACCAATTTCTTACAATGTATTTGGCCCAAAAATTATTGCCTCAAGGAACCACTATACAGACCAAGCATTGGAGTCTCGATTTATATCCGAAAAGTTTAATCCAACCACATCTCGTATGGACATTCCAACCACGTTACCAACACACTTCGAACAAGAGGCATTGAGTCTAAGGAATAAGCTTCTGTCTTACCGTTTTAAGATGAGGTTTAAGATAAAGCCTGTAGAACTTCCCAAAATACATAGAATTGAAGGCAGAATAGATCAGATATTCTCTCCGTTAGCCGCTGTAGCCCACAATATGGCCGACAGGGAAAGAATCATACAGATAGCCTGTAAGTACAGCCAATTGCTGTTAAATCGGCGTTCTGAGGGCTTAGAAGCCCAGGTACTGTTTACTATTAAGCAATTGCAGTCTGAAAAACGGCCGCTAACAATAAAAGAGATCACAGCTGAGTTTTCTTTCGAATATTCCAGTTATTACGAAAGGAAGGTCACTGCGAAGTGGATCGGTAGTATTGTTCGAAATAACCTGAATATTTCAACAAGAAAATCAAATGGAAATTTTATTCTTGATGAAAACGGACTTCACAACTTGTTGTCTGCTTTGTACAGCCGATACTCAGTCTAGGTTCTACAAAGTCCCCAAAATCCTTAAAGTCCTAAGCTCAATAATGGTACCAATGTTGAAGTAGGGACTTCCAGGACATTGGGGACTTCCAGGCAGGCACTGTCATATACCCTACGCCACACCACATATGCACAGCTTATCCAGTTTATGTCTCGCTGCTAACAGATTAAGCAGAAAATCTCTGTCTTTTGGAAATATTCCCCTGCTGTAACATCAAGGTATATCACCAGCAAAGTAGTTATTATCGTTGGTGATAATAAATTCTATATGCAAAAAAACAACAAAGATAAAAGATATCCAAATTACACCAAAACCTACAGAAAAAAATCTGGTCTCAGTCAATCTGAGGTTTCATACATGCTGGGCGCTAAAAGCAGCCATTCTGTACACTGCTCAGAAAAGGGAATTGTTTCTGGCGGAATATCCAAAGCGCTGACTTATCAAATTATCTTCGGTTCATGCCTGGAGAAAATATTTCCAGATTTATCAAAAGAAATTGCTCTACATACACTCAGAAGAATTGCCGTGTTGTCAAAACAACTGGAGCTTCACAACCAGACTCCAGAAATTCGAAGAAAAGTAAGTTTCCTAGATACTACAGCAGGATTAATAGCTTCTAAATACTCCGACATATGATTGCAAATATAAAGGAGATGCCGTTGATCGTATCATCGGAGAAGGAACGCCTACTATCAATATACTTAACCTACAGGGGATTTGGTTTCACTCTTTTTGAAGACGCCAAAACAGTCGTTGATTGGGGGCATGTAGACGTAACTGGTCATGATCCAGAAATATTCAGAAAGAGAATCAAATCTCTTATTGAAAATGGTCAGGTGGACAGTGTCATATCGTACAGTGGCTACAAACGACCGTTGCCGATCAAGAACAATATTAAATCACTACCTTCTATCTGTAAATCAGAAAATGTGAACTGCAAGGTTATTTCGAAAGAAGAAGTGTCTTCAGTATTTGAATCATTTGGTTCCTATACCAAATACCAGCGAGCAGGCCTTGTGGCGTCATATTTGCCCGATCTAGCGTATAAATTGCCATCAGCCCGTAAGCCTTGGCAATCTGAGGATCTTCGCCTATCTATCTTTGATAGTGCTTGCCTTGCTATTTGTTATTTCTATATGAAATAACAGTAAATCGTACTTTCTGACTTTTCTTTATGGAGAGTCGACATGGCTCTCCAAGTATTTACTTACTTCGAGATAGACCATGAAAAATTATCCATTTGTTAAAGACCAGACCGGAAAATATCTTACTCTTGATCCAGTAGACAAGAATCAGATCATCGATTTAGCTTACAAACTACTTATTCCAGAATTTATGAACAATACATTCATTAGTTCCCCCATAGACTGTGTCGAATTCCTAAAAATCGCACTGGCTGATTGTAGTCGAGAAAAATTTAGCATTGTATTTCTTTCAACAAGAAATCAAGTCATTGATTTCAAAATACTGTTCGAAGGAACAATTAGTGGAGCCACTATCGGCAATTGTCAGGGTAGTTGCAGTATAGATTATCTAACGGTTAGCCGCTCTTTCTCTGGATTGAGTGCGACGTTGCCGACGGGCAGCCAGTTTCGAGTGGCACCTGACCGTCGAGTTGGGTGTCGATCTTTAGCAGCTTGATAGACACTTGATCTCTTCTTAAGTAGCGCCTGACCTTCACCCTGATAACGTTGCCCAGGTGTTACGTATCGTATTGCGCTGTGCCGATGTTCTTCGTTAAAGCCGGGGTGATTAAAACTGTTGGTTGCGTTTTCGATTATACTCTGAGTTCTGAGAAATCCCTCCTAATCGAGATACGAGTAGCAGTGATTCGCAAACGCAAAACCTCCGCCCTCACTACTGGCATAGTCATTACTGTCTGGGCAACAATGCTGCAGCACACTCCGAGCCTGGCTAGTTCCGGAGACACAGTCGGCTTTGGCACTGCTGCATCCATGGGTGCAGCCCCGCCCAAGAGCCAAACGGTTGACGCCGGGAGTAACCAGGTTGCCTCTAGCACGGGCGCCTACAAGTACCAGTTCCCGATTGTGGTTCCCCCTGGGCGTCTGGGCATGCAGCCAAAGCTATCGCTCAGCTACAACTCGCAAGGGCGCATTTATGGTGGAGTCGCTTCTCATTGGTCCCTGGCAATACCTGAGATTCGTGGGGATTACTCGGAAGGCCGTCTCGACCAGGACATCGAGCTGCCATGGACCAGCGGCCTGGCAGGCGGAAGCCGCCTAGTTTCGGTCGTGGAACCATCCAGCACTGGCTCTAGCCCGTTTCGAGTAGAGGTCGACAGTAGCTACACGCGCTACGAAAAATTCCCTGGCTCTAACCAGACGGGCCCATTGTGGATAGCGCGCTCGCTGGACGGCACAATTCGCTATTTTGGCGATTCCAACAACATTCGTGACCGAGGCAACGCCCCTGTCTATTTAGGTGACCGAGCGCCTCTCACTCGTGAAGAGGACAGGTTCGGCAACACCGTTGACTACTACTGGCGTTCTTCGCAAGGAGGGGGAAGCAACACATCCCCAGATAGATATCACATCGAGAGAATTGAGTACACGAAGAACCGGAGCGTTGCTGGCGGCGCTCCCTTTGCCGAAGTCTTCTTTTACTATGGCCCCGCCGTTTACTGTTTTGGTTCGGCTCTCGCCGTCGGAGCCAGTAGTGATCATCATGGAGCAGTGCTTCGGATCCAGGGCGATCAGCCACTCAACAACATCGTTATGTCTGTGGTGGACGAGCCTGGCGACGCGATGCGTGAAGTTCATCGCGTACAGTTGGAGTACAACTCCAGGCCATGCTCCCCCAATCTCAGCCCGATACGTCAACTCGTGAGCATCACAGAAACAGGCACAACTAAGTTGGGGGTACAGACTTCATCGAATCCTGTCCGCTTTACGTACGGCCCCACCGCGCTTCCCTACGACGCACTAACATCATTCGACGCATCAGGTCCCGCAACTGGTAGCACGTTGCACCCGAGCGCCCTTGCCTGGGGAAAGCGCAGTGTAAGTGACCTGGGGAACACAACGGAATCGATGCTGATCGACCTGGACGGCGACGGCAGGCTCGATCGGGTCTTCTCCAACGGCGCGTACAAGGGCAAATCGGCAAAATCGAGCCCTTCGGGTACCAGCTTCAACGGTTGCGGTATGGTCTGGCTGCGCAACGAGGGCGACAAGTTTTCAAGTGACACGATCTCCTCCTCTTCCTCAGCCTTGCCCATCAAGCTACCAAGAGTTGACTGGCGCTATGGTGAGTCCGAGCCAGGGAACGGCGAGAGCTGTTCTCTGACCGGCCAGGTGACAGCCGTCAAGAATACCAACCCGGCAAACCTATGTGGCTCGCTCAATACCACCAGGCTGCTCTACAATTTCATGGACGTGGACTCCGATGGTCGCCCTGACTTGGTGATCAGCCTCAACTACGACAGCACATTCTACAAGCCAGCGAATGACACTAGTTGGCCGCCCATGCCATGGAATCAAAACAATGTTGACGGTGGTGGTGTTGAGGTGGGTGGTGTTGGTCCATTGCCAGTAGGTTTCAGCTGTCATGCCAGTCTAGAACCAGAGAAGTTTGGTGATAATTTTCGGATGTACTGGTACCCCAACCAGGGGCCTGAGGCTGGATTCTTCGATCTGTCACAACCGCACACCATCGCTTCACCGATTCCGCTGACACCAAATGTCGGCGATAGCAGCAGTACCTTCGCCACATTCAACGGCGGACATCGGATCGGCTACAACCGGAGGACCTTCACTGACATAAATGGCGACGGCATGATCGACGCGATCTGGGCTGATGGCAACAACAACCAGCAATTCGCTCCCAATGGGAGCGAACCAGACGTAAATTCTCCGACAACAATATGGAGCGTGAGTTTGGGAGACGGCAAGGGTGGCTTCCACCGTTCTTCTAATGGCCCCTATCCATGGTTCGTGCCGAAGGGCGCAGAGCCATCCGCACAACTCACCAGCGTTGGCGATTTTGGGTTCTTGGGAAACCAAATCCGAGCTGTGGCGCTCTCCCAGCTCATAGATGTAAATGGGGATGGGCTTTCCGACCTGGTTTACCATCAAAGCCCGACCCCCAAAGCCATAGACCTCAACGCAGACACTGCCCGCATCTACCTCAACACAGGGGTAGGGTTCCAATACCACGCAAGTAACTGGACCGGGGCACCAGAGCTGGTCCAAGATCCACAGAGACCGATCGTCTCCTCCAACTTGAGTGCCTTTGAGGAGGTCTCAGCCTGGACCATCTCCATGGAAAACGGGGTCGGTGGCTCAAAGATTCGCTTCTCCGACTTTGACTCCGATGGTCGCCCAGATCTCGTTTCCAGGCACAACTTGGAATGGCCGACTTCCACTCTGCCGTATACAAATACAAGTCCGGCTCGCCTTTACATCAACCCAGGCCTGGGTACCTTAAACAACCCTGTTAATTCGTCCGCACCTTTCATGGCTCATAACGTCAATGTGACCTCGGACGAATGGATCGTCACCAGTGACTTTTTGGATCTGGACGGCGATGGCCAGCCTGAAAATGTCTCGTCGGATGGCCCCACCAACTTCCGCCTGAGCGTTCGCGACAGCGGCGACCAGCCGCTGCGCCTGCTCAATGAGATCGACAATGGGCAAGGGGGCATCACCGAAATTAGCTACGCAGCACAAAACGCAGGCGCGGTAGCAACCAGTTCTCAAAGCGGCGACGCCGTCATGCCTTCACACTTGTGGGTCGTCAAAGATGTTCAGCTCACTGACAACGTCAGCAGTACGGTAGGCATCGCCGAAGTGAAGTACGGCGATCCAGTCTGGAATCAGAACGACCGTGGCAAATGGGGCTTCCGCGGCTTCGAGTCCATCGAGACCTCACACGTCCACGCTCCTGGCGATACCCAGGGCTTCGCGGTCACCGAGCGGAAGTATGACTACGACCTGGATTGGAGCGGCCGGCAAGTAGAGACGGTGGTTTACGCCGATGGCTTTCCTACCGGAAGTGAGGGGGTAGCAAGCATCACGCGAGCCACGCACGCCGCCTACTTGCTTTTCGGTGGCACTACTGTGAGCTATCTGCTCGACAAGTCGGAGACACGCAACTGCAGGAACATCACAGAGGGCTCCTTCCAGGGCTATGCAGAGTGCACCCAAGGGCCGCCGACAACAGTGCACGAGACCATCTGGAAATCTCTGAAGTCAGACTCAGAGGCTGGAGCAAACCCTGAGCTGGCCTACTACGACTACATGACAACGACCTATGGCGCGCTCGGCAAGGTCAATATCCCTGGCACCCAATTTGGTTACCAACACTACATACTCTATTCGGATGCGTCGCACTACTGGCGGACGCTCTACAACATTCAAACACGTGTTGGCAGAGATACGGGCGGTCAGTTTTACACGAGTGTCAGGACATTGACCGCTGACGAAACGCATCGCTACAACCAGTTCGCGGGGTCATACGGGGTCGTCAAAGACAATAGCGCCATCTCTTCATCAAAAACTGTCCGCGATATCAACACAGGATTGGTCACGGAATATCAGGACCCAAAACAACTAAACACCGCGTTTAAGATACTCTCTGAGTATTCTGGGTTCCGCGTCCAGCCGGACGTTATCAAGAACTACAAAGGGTTCCCCAGCTCATTTACTTATGACCTTGGCACAGGTGCCGTGCTGGCAACCCGCGGCCCCAATCCACTGAACTGCAACCCAGGCGAAAATGGTGGATCGCGAACCGAGTATGACGGCCTGGGTCGTCCGCTCAGGATCTATGAAATCGGTTGCACCGACGGCAACTACGATCCGAACCGCCTGCTCAGCAGCCTGCAATACGTCGAGTTCGACGGCAGCACGCCAGCCCACGTCATCACCACGGCCTACCTCGATGACATCAACACCACGGTAAGCACCACCTACGCCGATGGCACGGGCCGAACGATTCGCACCGTACTAGACGATGGCAGCCCGGAAGGCGTCGTCAGCAGAGCCCTGTACAGCGCTAGAGGACAACTCGAGCGTCATATAGCCGCGGATCCAAGCGCAGCACCAGGCTCCACGGACACTGTGGATACCAGCTACGCCTACGACTCCTTGGGTCGCGCCACGAGCATCCGCTACGGTACCTCCAACAGCGCGGCGCCAACCCCTGGCGCTCCCAACTGGGATAGCTTCGTGGGTGTCGATGTCTCCCACAGCTTTGACGGCACTCACAGTATCAAGCGCACCACCGAGCACGTCACCGACAATGGACCGGCCGGCGAGACCATCACATACTCAGACTTTCTCGGGCGTTTGACCAAAGTCGAAGAACGCCTTGACAGCGGAGCCTATGCGGCAACGCAGTACGAATACGACGGAAACAAGAGTAGCCAAATCGTCGGCTACCCGTACAAGCCAGTGTTGAAGATTACGGATGCAGACGGAGTCGTGACTGAGATTGAAGGAGATCTTTCAGATCACCGCACCAAGGTTAAGCGTAACGAACGCGAGTGGAGCTACCACTACGATAACAATGGCAACTTGACGATGGAAATAGCGCCACATGCGGCGGGGGCAAACTCTGGGCTCTACTCCAGCATCACGGTCTATGATGAGCTGGACCGACCCAAAAGTCGAGTCTTGGCCATTAGAGGCCTAGATGCAGAGCAGCAGGCCACCTACGATGCCAATACCGTCGAGTTCGAGTACGACAGTTGCGGCAAAGGACGCCTCTGCAGCGTGGCATCTGGCAACAATCTGATCTCTAACTATATCTACGACTGGGCCGGCCGGGTTATCGAAGATCATGAAGCTATCACCCTACCAGAGACCGTCGCGGGCGGCCCTGACTTCAGCCACACGCGCACCAGCTACATCGAGTACAACCGATTAGGGGCGGTGACCGACACTTGGCTGGCCGATGGCGCTGATAAAGCGAGCTCGACCCAGGTGAGCTATGATTACAATCCTTTCACGGGAATCCCCGAAACCCTAGTTTGGAACGGCACGGCAGCGACCGTGCTTCGCAACAATGCGCAACGCGTGACGCAGCTGAGCATCGGCTGCCTGACGCGCAACTGGGCCTATGATCATCGGGGACGAGTAGAGGTAACAGAAGTCATCGCGGGCACCGGACTGGGCAGTGCCCCAGGAGCTATGGCCTGCACCAGTACCGCTGACGAGCCCATCCTGTCCGAGAGTATGAGCTACTTCGACTCGTCGGAAGTGAGAACTCAGGACGTCTATCGATTGGGGCTGGGCGCGCGGAACTTCGACTATACCTATGACAGTCAGCATCAACTTGTCGGTGCCAGCAACGGGAACGATTATGCGGTTGGCTTTGCATATTCGCACGCTGGGCGCATGCGCAACGTGGATGGCCTAAATGGCAACGCAATCGTGGGACGAGAGGCCCTGAGTTATGACGATGGCGTCGGGCCGCAGCTCTCCGGTTATGGCGATGGCACCTTGGCAGGCGGCGACTTCCACGCGCCTGTGTTGCTTGAGGGCAAGCCAGGTGGCGACATTGCCAGCGTGAGTTACAGCTACGACGCTTCGGGTAACGTGATATCGCGGGACGAAAACCACAACCCGAGCAGCGGTGCGGATGTGTCTTGGACCTTTTCGTATGACGGCACTGACCAGCAGCGAGAAGTCGTGGTCAACGGTGACGAAGGTCGCGAACTCTACTACTACGACAGCGTAGGCACCCGCTACATGGCGGTCACCTATGACAACATGGGGAGCGTCGAGCCTAGTCGAATCCGGGTTTGGAACGGAGGGGTAGAGACTTGGTATGTACCAGGTACAGACGGCATGATAGTAGACGCCGAGTACGCCCACGTGAGCTTTGGGGGCGTTGATATTCGGATCAAGACGGAGCAGGTTCTTGGTGAGCTTGTGAGAACTGCAGAAGCCACCTTTGCCAACGGCCTGGGGCATCTGATGGGCGCCGTGGACTGGGAGACGGGTGCCACCAGCGCGGCTTACGTCTACGGGCCGTATGGGGAAATTTTGGCCAGTGACGGGGCTGAGCAGGACACGCACTTGCGGCGGTTTAACGGCAAAGAGGCCGACCAGCTAAGTAAGCTCAGCTACTATGGGTATCGGTATTATGACTCGCTGTCATTAAGCTGGACCCAGGCGGATCCCATGTATCTGGCTGTGCCTGACTTGGCTGGAGCGAATCCGAGGGAGATGACGCTATATACGTTCTCGATGAACAACCCGCTGAGGTATTTAGATCCGGATGGGCTCGCACCAGGAGACCCAGTTCCTGGAGATGACGATGTTGTTGAAGGAGCTGATTTTTCTTGCGGGTCAGAAATGTGTTTCGAAGTTAAGGGGTCAACTGAGGAGGAGGAAAACACGGCGTTCGTGGTTGCAGCAAAGAGAGCGTTACAGCGCTGGCATGCGGCTGCAAATAGAATACGGAGAGAGGCGCGTGCAAGACAATTACACAACGAGAGTATTAAGAAACTACGGCAATCGGGGATGCCGAATCGAGAAACGGTAATACGCCATTTTTTGGGAGACTTTGCTGAAGAGGAAGGGTGGGGCATAGACGACTGGTCTATGGAGTTGGCGGCGCAAAGGGAGGCGCGAAGGAAGATCTGCGACGAAGCCGTTGGTGCTGTTTGCCTTGAGTTCAACCCACCTAGGTACGGAGTAATGCCTAGTCCGTTCAGGTTGCGGCTGCCTACGACAGTGCGCGCTGCCGGTGGTGTAAGAGGCAATTTCTCACGAAAGGGATACACGTTTCGGATTGATACAAAAGCAGTCGCTCGTGGTGAAGGTGGTTTCCACATCCATGTTTTCCGCAATGGGGTCGAAAAGGTAAAAGTCAGTGGTCGCGGTGCTTTCGTCAAGATGCACAACAAGAAAATTTTGCAGAAACCAAGCGAGCTCAACAAGGGCGTTAAGCGAGAGCTAAACCGTCTCATTCGGCACGTTCAAAAGAAACTAGACTGAGTTACAATATCGATATGCCGATTTCCGCATACGAAAAGTACACAGAGGGATTGGTCCTTCTGGAAGAGGACAAGAAGGAGGACGCACTTGCTGCTTTCCTCGAGTCGCTCGCGCTCGATGAGCACTTCAAAACGTGCGAGAGAATCGCAGAACTCTCTGAAGGCTTGGGGCGAATTGCGGATGCCGAAACTTATATTCGGCGCGGATATCAGCTGAATCCCAACAACTCAAAAGTTGCGACGAAGTATGCTGAGGTACTTTTCTCGCGTGGCGAATCCAAAGAGGCTACACAGATCCTGCGAGATACTCTTCGCAAGAATACCAGCTATGGCCCTGCGAGAAGACTACTCGAACTGAACCGCGCGCCCTAGAGCAAAGGACCGAAGGGAAACGCTGTTCACACTTGTTCATGAAAATAGGGGTCGGGAATAAAAGTGACAGTTAACTTATCTCAGAACAAGGCTCAACCGGCATTAAGTAAACACTCACCATAATCGCTTGTCCAATGTCCACCACAGCGAATTTTCGGATAATGCAAAGAAAAAGCCCCTATAGCACCTCCTATTTTATCGGCGTTTCGGAGGGATTTATTCATAACGCTCCGAATCAGAATAAAACACATACTAAATAAACGCGCACTCTAAAAATTCTTTAAAGCGAATCCTACGAAACCGGGGCGCTTAAACAGGCGTTATCGGTGTTTACAGAGGCTGCACCGAACAGCAAACACCGAACTTTGGTGACGCCATCAAAGCGAAGCAAGCGCCCTCATCTCCGGAAAAACGGGTATTTACTGACCTACCCAATGCGAAAACGGTGGACCAGATCGGGCATTGCTACCATGGAATATCAATAGCGAAAATCAATAGCGCTGTTTATACGGCGCTTACAGTAGTTGAATAAATTTTTCTTTGTTGATTTTTGAATAAACGAAAATGCTAAATTTTCGCAAGGAAAGATAAACTGTAAAGCCAAATAAAAAAACAAAAGTCCATGCTATGTTGGCAATAAAAAAGACACTAACTGAGTACTGAGAGTATGTCCAAAGTTTCCCAATCAAAATAATAAATATCGTAATAAATAAAACAAGAAATAGTACGAAAGATAATAAGATTATAGGTCTTCTAAAAGCAACAGTGATAATAAGTACTAAACTAACAATTAGAACAAATATCGATACTATTATTTCTAAAATAAATGTAGTGAAAGCAAATTTTAAAAGACTAAATCCGTGAGTTTTCTCCCGAAAGTAAGCACTAAAATTAGAATAAATATTCGAATATAGGTCTTGTGGAATTACCTCGTAGTAATGAAACATATAAACTAACAAGTAGGAACAAAAAATTGCTACTAATGGTGACAAAACCATTCCAGGAAAGAGGAAAATGATTCGGTAGATTGGGTTGTTTACCTTCAAACCAAAAATCTTCGGCAAAATGGAGCTGTTTGAAGTCTGGTTGTATTCCATTAGTAAAATCAGTGCTGCAATGATTTCTAAAGGGAAAGCAGCTATTTGAAGAAAATTGGCTAATTGCGTATTCAAAAAAACTCATTAATTTAAACCTATAACTACTGTGCTAGAACATGACTGACGTTAGAAGCGCTACCGGTGTTACTCGACAAAATATATTTATGATATTGAATCATCTTGCAATTTGATGGCTCTCACATTTTGTAGCTTACTGTGTTCTAAGCGGCTTTACGCGGGTTTGACCCGCTGTAGAGCCCGGAATGGAGGAAACTTTTGTAGTTGGACAACTATCTGAGTCGGTCAGATAGAAAAATAGTTGCATCACAACATTCCTTTATTTTCTGGAGTCATTTTTTTCAATAAGCTCCAACCCGTTGTAACCAACCAGAATAAAATATGATGGCTCAAGTAAGCTCATCGTGGAATGGGCCAATATTTCAAAACATAGAATCCGGCTATGATTGCATTTACATTTCACAAAATGTGGGTCAATCGATATAAAGGTATAACCAGCACAAAGAAATAGTAAACCATGTCCAACTAAATGAACGCTATGATAATTTGCTGAGTAATGTATTGTATCCGAAACTAACAGTGCTCCATAGGCCAAACAGGAAAACAAAGATGGTAAGCTTTTTCGAATGAGTGTTTTCTCATTAAAGTTAATTATTATTGTAATAAGACTTGAAAGTAGAAAAGTACTGTTTATAAGGTTTGGATGGCTACAAAAAATATAAATTGACATCCACCAAGCCAGTATTAAAAAGGAGCTCAAATATTTGTGACTTATTTGTAACAATATTGAACGACTGGGTGATAGTCTCTTAAGGAACGAAGGTGTTGTTAGAAACATCGGTAATAAAGTGTTTCGGATGTGGGAAAAAACAGATACTGCTTTCTTTATTAGGCACAAATATAAAATAAACATTTTGTCCATCTCGGTTATAGTTGGACAGCCTATTCTCATCACAAAAGCCTAGGTGTCACTGTAGAATCCCGTAAGAATAATGTAAGATATAGTCGCAATTGAATCTAACTATTTGTTTTTAAGAGGTTAAAAATACGCAATATGTCGGGTAAAAGAAAATCTAACCCTGCTTATATCAACGCAATGTCGAAGTTATCGATCTCTTTGGGTTACGATGTTAGGGAGTTCAAGGAATTACTAAAATCTGAGTTTTCAGTTAAACCCTTAGTTCGGGGAGCATCAGATGAAAGTATTGAAAACTGGTTTGGCGGGTATCAAAAACCGAGAGTAGGCCTTATAAGACGAAAACGAAAAGCAATCGTGTTGGAAAACAAGTCATTTTTCGATGGTAAAAATGAGCATTACTTTGAAGATATGATGATTGAATTTTTGGAAAATCTTCATGCCAGTAAAAACACGCAAATATCAAGTGAGTCTCACTTTATCCGCATGGAGGGCCGAGAGAATCGTAATTCCTATATTTCCGTTATTGATAATAATTTTTTAGAATATATTCTTGAGATTGGAAAGCGGGAGAATTACACACCATACCAATTTTATCTTGCGAAGGATCGTGAAGAATGTCAGTGGTACGGTATTTTAAAGGACTGGGATTACATTCCTAGCATTTATCGAGAAGTTAAAGAAGCTACGATTGAGTCATTTCACCAAAATAGGATTTCTACTGTAAGTGCATACATTATTGGAAATGGAGGTGTCGGGAAGTCTGTATTACTAAGAAGGCTTGCCATGGATTTAAGAGAGAATGAAAACTTTACAGTCGTATGGATTAGTCATAAAACAATAGTTGATTTTGCAACAACTAACTCAATCGAAGAAATTAGACATATAGACCAAAAATCAGTATTGATAATAATAGAAGACTGGTATCGAGTTAAGCAGTTTATGTCTGCTCTGGGTGGAGCGAAAGCACTATTCCAACAATTGGCGGAGTTGCCTAACGTTAGAATAGTTGTAGGTGATCGAGATACCGATTCAATAATAATGGCTAAGCTCTATGCATTGGAAGAGAGTGTATTTGAGCTAACTCCCGAAGAGAACGATCTAATATTTAAAAAAGTTTTACATAACGCACCAGATTGGAAGACTGAGGAGACGATTAATTATGAGTTAAGCTTTATTAGATCCACCTCTATATTTTTAATACTTTGGTGCTTAGGAAAAATACACCAAGAATCATCTGGAAATAAGTTTCTCATCACCGAATTAATTCGTGATCTTTCCTCTACAATTATTAGTATGGTTTTAAGTGATTTTAAAAAATTAGACAAGTCTCATTCGGGCGTGGCCCAAACTCTATTTTACTGTGCCTCAGTTTATTCCCTGTATAAAAGCCCAATCAAATTAAGTACTTTTTGTGAAATTGCAGATGAATTCGGTAGTCATGATTACCAAAGTTTGAATACGTTCGTCGACATATCTACTAAAGATATATTGTCTAACTATATACGCATCGAGACAGAAAATGATGAAGATGTCATTGCATTCAATCAGGATATTATTGCGGAAGAACTCATAGGAATTTTGAACACTCCACCATTTAAATTCGAGTTCAATGCAAAACTGTCGTTCGCAAATTCTGTTGTCAATACGGGAGATACCAGCTTCAGCACTCCACTGTATAGCTTTGTATTGGAAGATGATATTAAAGGTATTTCAAGTACTATCAAGATGCGTTTTATAGACGAAGCTTTTAGAGCTGGTTTCCATTCTACATATCTAATTTATATTTTTCGTACAAAGGAATTTTCGTGGGAGATAAAAAGGGATTGGGCGAATAAAATTCTTGAACGATACTTGTACGATAGTAGTGGCAACTGGTCTCCACTGGTAGTTACTACTAGCATTAAACACGGCGACAATCGCATTGTTAACGAGATTATCAATACAATGGATGTAGTGCTAATTAACCATTTAATTTTTACTGCACTGATGAAGAGCGGCGGGGAAAACCCAGCGAAACAAGCTGCCACAGAATACTTGAAGGGAATTGAAACTTTTGAAAGTGCCTCAAATCAAAAACTGGCAACAAGTTTAATTTACGCTGAGGACGATTTAGCAGGTGAAATGGCGCTTAAAATATTTAATCAGTTACCTTTGCATAGAATCTCCGTAAGTGTTATTGAAGTAGCATTTAAATTGGTAGATAAGAATGGTCAAACAAAAATATTTAGTCAATTATTAGAAAACCCTAACATCTACGCAATGGATTCAACATTGATTAATGATACAGCATTTGCTGCCTTGTTGAGGCGCGGTGACAGAACCCTAGTACAACAATTTTCCACTGCAAGCTTAAGAAAATTGGAATCTTTGGAAAACACTTCAGGTAATAAATTGGCAGCATGCTTAAAATATGCTGAGCCTGATTTAGCAGGTAATGTTGCTCTTGAAATAGCTAATCAACTTCCGTTGCAAATAATTAACGAAGTATTGATCAAAGCAATACTAAGATTAGTAGGCGAGAAAGTTCAGATAGCTATTTGCAATCAATTGCTAGAATATTCGAATTTCCAAACTCTCAGTTTTGATCTGAAAATTCGAGCTCTGAAAAATGGAGATGAAGACCTTGCTAAAACTATCGCGATTGATGCTTTGAAAGGGTCAAAGCCATCTGATTTTAATTATCAACTATTTTCAACGTTGTTAACGATTTCAGGTGATAAGAATATGAGTATTGTAGTGATCGAAAACTATAAAGAACATGAAATCAGTCCCGTACATAGTGCATTTAGAGTTTTTAGTGATAACTTAAATATTCCCAAGATCGTCGAAATTAAAATTGGCGAAATAATTGATGACTTTTTTAAACCCGAAATTGCCAAACGAAATGAGGATAGATACTGGCGGTACGCAAACATTTTGAAGTTACCATTCTACGGTGTTGGAGCGTGGGAATTAGCAACCAAAAAAATTATTAGAAAGTGGGATTCATTACCAAGAGAACTTGTGACTAGTGTAATCATAGCAAATCGAGAACATGGAGTTGAAATTGTTGAGAATATGTGTAAAGAAATACTGCATAACTGTAAGGAGGAAATATATAAACAAGTTATGTCACCATATACATATCTAGAGTGGATAAGGAAGCAATCAAACCGAAACGCTCATCATGGAAATCATGTCCTCTTGTCCTTAGGCCATCCTAACTTAGCAAAACACTCTAAGATCGCAGCGATATCTTTGTCCAAATTGAATCAAAATAGTTTGCCAGAGAGTGCTAAAGAAAAGATTGCTAATATACTTGAAAATGAAGAGTATCCATTCTGGAATAATTCCTAACCAAACTATTAGAGTAACAAAAAAAGCCGCTTGAATATCAAAGCGACAAAATGTATTTACAGAGTTAATTAGACTTATTAATTGTATGATATGTTTTTTATTTCACCAGCACTCGAAAACGAGAAGTAGGTTGTATTGCTAACAATAATATAATCAAAAACTCTAACCTTGTACTTATTCATTGAGCTAACTAGCGTTGAAACTATTTCGCAATCGGTTCTTTGCGGAAAAGCAAAATTTGTATTCGTGTTATGCCCCAATAAAATGGCATATGCACCCATGTCACCTGCTTTTCTCATTAATATGTATGGGTGTTTATGATCTTTCTCGTAAATTGCAGAGAGTGTTTCAGAATGAATTAGTTTCGGAGAGTCGTCATAGTATGCTATGCAGTATGTTCTCTTTTGTGATTTCGCAAATTCTTTTATGAAATACTCGTGACACCTTTGCGGATCATTAAGAACATGGCAGGTGTTGACGTTATTGGATGGGTCGCGATTGGTTACTATTTGTTTTGTGGATAGAACTCTTCTATGGTGGGGTCTGTCTTCTTTCATGATTACCTCTAGTTTCAAAATGGAAGACAGCTAAGTACTGACTTCCGATTAATAAAAGTCAGTTAACTTAGTAAAAAAACTATAACAAATTTTCTAAATAAGTCAAGGTGAGCTGTAACATCATTGGTAGTAATTCACGCAGTTCATGCCCCAGTGTTGGAACGTTATCTAAAAGAGAATTAGGAGCACAACTAATACAATGCTGCACAATATGTGCGGCTTTAAATTAAATCAATACGAAATCGGACATTGAACAGAAGTTGTTATTTCCTATAACAATATGATCGATAACTTTAACGTCAATTAATTGAAGAGCTTCTTGTATCTTGCCTGTTATAGCCCGGAACGAGAGTATTGATTTGTTGAAAGACATGAAGCCAATTTGCATGATCTAAGTGAATTGTCGAGATCGCGTTTATTAGGTGAATATGATGTTTTATTACATGTAACGCACTGCCTAATTTTTCTACACCGGTACCAACAACCCTTTTTTCTTCAATTTCGTTCTTCTTTTGTGCCACTAATATTTACCTCTGCATACGGATCAACAATATCGAAACTTTGTTTACACCTCTAAATTTTTCCTCAGCTATTGACTGCTTCATCGAAGTTCCACGATACAATATTTTCTCTGTTTATTGACCGAACGACCTTTCCTGATTCCAGGAAAATGACTCGCCATATATTCGTTTTTGCAACAACATAAATTCCAATATGGAATATATTACAACAACCTTTCACTGCGAGTTCCATCTTGGAATTTAATATTCTCAAATGTACAACAAGAAATGGAAAAATCTATTCATTCTCCAAGGTACAAGAGCTTTCTTTCACTACTACAAAGAGAAACGAAAAGAGAGTGGTATGTATCAATCTGCTGTAGCTGAAAAGTTTAAAATTACCCAAGGCGCCTATACGAAAATGGAAAAAGGTGATATACGGATAGATCTTGTTCAGCTTGAGACGATCTGTGGTATTTTTGGGAAAAGTTTATCTGAGTTTGTGATTGAATTTGAGAAAACATATGGGACTTAGATCATACAAACATCGGCGGGGAAAGCTTAATTCTTGTGCGCCTTAGAATAACAAATACAAAGATGGGGCCTGAAGAAATGGATCAAAAATATCTAGCTAAAGCTAGTCGTTCAGGCGGTGCCGCACCTTATGGCTATAAAAGAACTGCCGATGGTCATTACGAACCTGAGCCGGCAGAAGCTCCCGTTAGGAAGCTCATATACCAACTCTTCCTGGCCCACAAAAGAAAGCTAGTAGTAGCAAATAAGCTAAACCAAATGGGTTATCGCACAAGATCGGGTGCCAAATTTTCCGACAGCAGCATTAATCGATTCCTGCACGATCCAATCGTAACCGGCCACCACAAGGATAATTTCCTGCCAAGTAAGGGAGGGAATAAATACACCGTATTGAAACCCGAGTCAGAATGGAAGTTTCCACCAATCCAAAGACTGATCGAGCAAGACGTTTGGAATGAAGCTCAAAAGCTACTGATTGGCCAAGAATCCACCCCTGCAGCCAAACAGCCAAAGGCTGTATTTGCTGACTACATATATTGTGCTTGTGGCGGAAAAATGCATCGCCCCTTTGGTAGACGAAGCTATTCTTGCGCACAGTGTAAATTGAGTATCGAAGCTGAAATTATGGCGGCCATTTTTCAGCACCAAATTTCTTCGTATTCACTTGATCTAAAATTGATCATAGAAATCTCCGAAGAAAGAAAATCTGAAATGAATGAATTTTCTAAATTGGAAACTCTCCGAACAGAAAAAAAGAAACTCGAATCGGAAGCCGATAAACTATACGACCTGTATATCAACGAATCGATTTCTGAAAAACGGTTCATTAAAAAGAACCATCCATTAGAAGAGAGGATAAATGAGATAGATTTTTCTCTCAATACTATCAATGCATCCATTCAGGGAAATTCCGAATTAGAAAGCTTTTTGAGCAATCAGCCTTTGAAAGCATTTGGTGATGCGTGGGCTGCAATACCAGACCAATCTAAAAGACAATTAGTAGAACTAATAACCCAGCGAATTGATGTTGGCACTACCAACATCAAAATCACCCTATTATACCCACCCTCTTAAGACACGCGTTATTGTCCACAAAACGGCCGAAATTGTTTCGATCAACAAAACTACAGCAAAACACTATCCTGTTTTTGCCAATTTAGTCCATTTCACGTATAGTTATAACTACAGTTCCTTCAAAACTCTGTTGTGTTGACTCACATCATCAACTTTCGTTGTGATGCTTGAGAAAAGCACACAACAAATCAAATGAAGGGGTACGTTTGGTATGTTTTCTTAGGAAATATCCAAACCTGCCAATAGCTGTCGTAGTGATCTTGAGGATTACAGCGTGGAGACATGCTTATGCCTTTAAGTGAAACCGCAACCATATTGTACGAACAGCACGGCAGTTTAACGCTCGACACCCAACAGCTTTCGAAGGTGTTGCACTACAAAACTACGCGCGTTCTGCTTAATGCTATATCATCTGGCTCATGCCCTGTGCATACCTTTAAAGCTGGGAAATATCGTGTTGCAGACGTGCGAGATGTGGCCGACTATTTGGACAAGGTGAGGGCGCGATAGCGCCCTCATTCCCCAGATTCCATATCAAACAAGATTTCTCTGTCTTGGAAAATTGCCACCATCTGGCAAGATTGTTGAGTGACCAGCATTACTTATCTTGGACAAACCAATTATAGGAACTCATGTACAAAGTTTGGTGTAAGGAGCCAAGATAGGATTTCTCATACCTATATCATCGGCAAGACTGGAACAGGAAAGTCCACGCTTTTACGCTGCATGATGAATCAAGATATAGATGCCAAACAAGGTTTTGCCCTGGTTGACCCTCATGGCGATCTTGCAGCCTCTATCGTTAAAGCCTGGCCTGCAAATAAATACTCTGATTTACTGCATTTGGATGTGGCAAGCCTGACTTGCTGTCTTGGATTTAATCCACTCAAGAAGGTAGCCCAAGACAAACGGTCACTTGTAGCATCAGGTGTTATTGAAATATTACGGAAGCTGAACGATTCCAAATCCTGGGGCGTAAAAATGGAACATATCTTGAGAAATGTACTGCTGACATTGCTTGATCAAGATAAGGCAGATTTTTCTGATATTCCAAGAATTCTTCTGGACAAGGAATATAGGAAGCAATGTATAAGCCAGGTTACTAACTCTGAGGTGGAAAAATTCTGGACAGGTGAATTTGATAAATATCACCCTTTTCAAAGAGCGAATGCTGTTGCTCCAATATTGAACAAAGTTGGCGCTTTCCTATCAAATCCTATTCTCAAAAAGATTCTTGTCGATAACAAACGTCAAGTATCCTTCCGTCAGGCTATGGATGAAGGAAAAACGGTCATCATCAACTTGTCGAAAGGCTCTATCGGAGAAGATGCCACAACGCTCCTGGGAGGCTTACTTTTAAACGCTATTGGATTGGCTTCCTTTTCTCGAGTAAATATCCCTGAAGAAAGCAGACGACCTTTTATGGTGTACGTCGATGAGTTCCAATCATTCAGTACTCTATCTTTAGCTAACATGCTGTCAGAATTGCGAAAATACGGGGTAGGTCTTATCCTTGCTAATCAGTTTTTGTCACAACTCAACGCTGAAATAAAGGATGCTGTACTTGGTAACGTTGGTACCACAGTTGCATTCAGATTGGGTATCTCCGATGCAAAATATATGGCAGGAGAATTTTATCCAACATTTAGCTTCAGCGATTTAACGTCTTTACCAAACTATAGGATATATCTGAAGCTAATGATTGACGGCGTACCTTCAAAGCCTTTTTCTGCAAAAACTCTTTCTGGTTACGCTTCAATGGTGAAGAAATAATCAATAACAGGACTATATGTGCATATAGGAGAAAACGCTGACATTTTCATTACCTATGCCCGAATGCAGTATTAATTCACCGCAATTAAACTGTAAGAGATACTTATATGAAAAACAAAACCACCCGACTCAACAAAATATATACTGGTGATTCTTCAGATGTTCTTAAGAATTTTGAAGATAATTCCATAGATGCCATTGTAACCGATCCACCGTATGGGATTTCATTTCTTGGTATGAAGTGGGATTCGGAAGTTCCAAATGATTCTGTATGGAAAGAAGCATTCAGAGTGCTAAAACCAGGTAGTCATCTAGTTTCATTTTCTGGAAGCCGAACTTACCACCTTGCAGCCACCAGCATCGAGCAAGCAGGGTTTGAAATACGAGATCAAATCATGTGGCTATATGGTAGCGGATTTCCACGTTCCTACAATATCAACTTGGCTATGGAGCGAATATATGGAGCCACAAAGGCCCAAAATTGGCACGGTTGGGGTACAACGCTAAAACCTGCCCATGAACCCATTGTTCTTGCAAGAAAGCCGTTTTCTGGCACGGTTGTAGATAATGTTTTACAATTTGGAACGGGTGGTTTAAATATTGACCGCAGTAGAGTGAAATCTGATCGCGACTATTCAAGTCATAAATATAGTGGAGGTAATCCAAAAATTGTCCCCATTAATTCTCGCAGTCCCAAGGGCCGCTTCCCCGCAAACGTTGTCCATAGCGGATTAAGTGAAAGTTGGGCATCTTATTTTTATTGTGCGAAACCTAGCTTACTTGAACGAGATAAAGGACTTGGTGACTTTGCACTGAAACAGGCACATGAACGAACGCACAGCAAAAAGAACGGCCATACGCCACATCGAGGCGCTGGCGGTTCTTGCCGAAACTTTCACCCTACAGTAAAGCCTGTTTCTTTAATGGAGCATTTGATTACACTGGTTACACCACCAGACGGTGTTGTACTTGATCCTTTTGTTGGTAGTGGCTCCACACTTATTGCAGCAAAGAACCTTGGATATCGATATATTGGAATCGAGAGAGACGCTGATTACGTAAAATTAGCTAATGCACGACTTACCGCCTAATCTTTAGATATCTCATTTCCGTCTTTTGGCGAAGTCAAGCTGTCAAAAAGTAGTTTATGAATTCTTTTCTTTTTGGCAGCTTTTTCTTTTGGAGAAAGCTCTCCATATTGAGATTCCACATCGTAACCATACAGCCGGGCAAATTCGAGATTCACGTACTGCTCAAAGTATTGCTCTATACCGTCAGAATCTATGTAACTACACTGGCTTCCACCTTTGACAAACAGATGTTTCGTACCATCTTTTATAGCGTTTAAATTAGCTACATCATCTGAAACAAATAGTATTTTGGTGTATCCAGCTTCTAAGCATTTTTCTATATTTGCTATTTCGTGTGCCACTGAAGTTGTAACGCTGATCTCACAGGCGATTTTTAAGCTGTCTCGCTCCAGAACTACATCAACATGACCAGAACCGTTGTTAATACGTTTTTCGATGGTAGCTTTGAACCCATTGTCTTCCGCCAAATCTTTAACAAATTTCTGGAGTTCTTTGTGTTTTTTACCACCACGGCCTTGGAGTTTTTCTGTTTTCGGCGCAGGCTCGGAAACCTCAGCATCCGGTTTCTTTTTTTCTGCTTTCTTTGAAACAACCTTTGATTTACTGGGAGAAGTTACACTGCCAACTTGCAATGATTCATTTATAAATTGCTCCACTTTTTCTCTAGGCATTCCATACTTAAGCCGGGAACAAGAAATTATCTCTTTTGCTTTATTTTCGGCATAACTTTCGTCTATTTCGGGTAGAGGTGGTGCAGATAAATTAAAATCATATTCAGACCGCTCTACTCTAACGATAGCATCTCCAATACCTAAGCTCAGCAGGTCTTTAGCTTCAAAGAACGAGAAACCACTTTGTAAGCGTTTGGCATCTGAATCGCCAAGACGAAAACATACCCGTGTATATGGATTGGACATCACGCTTGCTGCCACATTAGCGTCTTTACTTTCAATTTGTCTTAATTCCTGGTGTGCCAGAACAAGCGCCAGATTGAATTTCCTGGCTCCAGATAAGATTGATTCCATGCTGGGTGTGATGAAGTTGTGGAATTCATCGATGTATAAATAGAAATCCCTACGGTTCTTCTGATCTATAGCCTGTCTGGAATAGGCAATTTGGTTCATCTTGGTTACTAACAATGCACCCATTAGATAGGAGTTCTCTGTACCGATGGAACCCTGAGATAGTTTCGCCAGAAAGATTTTCCTTGATTGCATGATATCTGCAAAATCAATCTTATTTTCCTTTTGGGCGACCATGTGACGAATTGGCTTGGGTCTCAGAAAAGTATCCAACCTGGTTAGCACTGGCCCTTGGGGCTTTCCACTTAGCAGTGGAAATTCTCTTTCCCAATAAAATACGTTTTCGGGATCAGTGACAGTCGTTAGAAACTCTTTGCGGAACGACTGATCAACTAAAAACCGCCTTAGAATCGGAAGTGTGCCGCCTTGGGTACTTTCAAGCATCGCTGCAATTCCATTTGCAAGCACTGAGTTCATCTGATCTCCCCAAGAGGTAGAAAGTCTTCTGAAAACTGAAGTTAAATCAGAGGCTAATAATGTTTTCTCTAACTCGCTATGGGCATCAATTATGTTAAAGCCAATGGGATATTCTTCGTCTGACGGGTCAAATACAATAACATCGTCAATCCTATCATCGGGTACATAGCCAAGCAGTGTATCGATCAGATCACCGTGCGGATCAAGTACGGCAACGCCATTTCCGGCTTCCATATCTTGGATGATCATGTTGAGCATCATCGTTGACTTTCCAGTACCCGAAGCTCCGATTAAATGCATATGACGTAGCCTATGCTGCGGATTTAGTCTGACATGATTAAATTCGCCATGATGCTTATTAACACCCAGACTAATCCCATTCCCGGCAGTAAGTTGCGGGGACTGTTTAGTTAATTTAGTTTGCCGTTTTAGCTTTGGTATTCGGACTAACGCATCAGGAAAGTGCACTAAAGCAGTCAGCTCGGCAATATTGAGTAATGCTCCAGCCCTGTGGGTGGTTCTCAATAATACGTCACGATTGTGAACATCGTCGTCGTAGCTTTCATTGTCCAATGGAATATAGCCGTTGCTTGAAGTACTGCGAAACTGCATCAATGTACCACCAATAGCCCTAACAATTTCGTGACACCTACTCGGATTTGAGGCTGAGGCTGCAACGCGAATAACACAAGCGCATAATGGTAGCGCTACTTTTTGCTCTGCCTGGGTTTTGATATGTGGGGCATCGGCAAAGAAACTACTGCCGTCATGGTCTGTCACCGCATCACGTAAGGCATTAGACCAATCGGGTGATGCCAGACGAAATAGCACCTGTAGCAGTCCACATTCTCTATCTCTTAAGCTTGATAACGCGCCCATCACGCCGATTAATGGATCATGATCTGAGGTAGACAGATGTAGGGGAAGCATAACTTCATGTTCCAGTCCAAAATCGACTACAGAAGGACAACCACTGGCGGTCCACTTTTGTGCTAAATAGTGTGTCGTTTGATCTATTACACACTCAGGGGCAAATGCAGTTAATTGATCGTATACCTGAGGCGCATCAAGACCGCTACAGGCAAGAACCACTACAATTTCCTCTTGGCTCCCAATAACTTCAAAACTGATGGGATATCGAACAAATGCCAACGTAACCAGTATCTGCTGCATCAAGGTATGCTTGGTACGGTATTCTTGCGGTAGCAGTAGATGAAATTCAACAACCTCATCAGGACCAGACGTGGGCTTTGGTTCTGGAAGCCTAAGCTCTATCTCAGATTGTGGTGCAACTTCTTCTGCAGGCTTACTTCCTCGAAAAATATCGGCAAAGCCACTCAACCAGGTCGCATGTCTGCCATCGTCTACTTTATCGGGTGGATTGAATAAATGCAGATGTTTTTGAAGACAAGGAGCGAATCGAAGTTCAGGGTCAATGGGATGCTCGAAAACATCCCACCCCCTTAACTTTCGCTCCCAAAGGTAAAATAGTTCTGTTCGCTCGGCTGACTTTCGCATTACAGCTTACAGAACATGGATTTAAATTACTGCGTGAAAAAATTCTTCATGATAGGTTTTTTCTCATCTTCATTTAATGCCCTTAATCCTTTGTCTTTGCTTATCTGGTCAACAACCTCTACCACAGCCGAATGCACTAAAGATTGATACATAATTCGCGTGTCATAGCTGTAGTATGTTTCAGGGGCAACCATGCGCTCGAAAAAACCTACAAACCATGAAACGACAGGAATATCGTACAAGAAACTCACTAAGCCAGATGGAATATCTGCCTGCCACCAAGAAACAAAAAAGCCGTTCCCAAAGGGCGCTCCACAGATATCAAAGACCATTCGCTTGCGGGAAACTCGCAAATACTCCCGGCTAGCACTAAATACGCCACCTTCTCCCATCTTGATACGGGATAGTTTTATATCTTTCAGCTTTTTTTCTTTGATAGCTGATTCGAGTAGGGAAAAAAAATCCTGTGATGAAAACTCAAGTCCTTGCCGCGTGGTATGCCAGTTTGAAAAAGGCGGGTTGGTTCTCGCCATAATTTACCCCTCCATTAGGTCTGTTGGTGCCAAGTAGCGAATTGGAGTATAGATTATTGATGAGTGGTACTGCAAATGTTTACCGGCGAAAGGAAATATAATCAAAAACGGGACTAAGCTGGATTAACCTTAGATAAGCTGAAATTTTCATTCAGAAAGCACTACTTAATAATAGTGGTTCACGAAAACTTTCACTTGTAACCACAGAGTCAACATGTCCCATTCAGTTAGAACTCTATCTTTAGAGCAAGCCGCCGCATTTTTACAGCTATCACCGAGTTCTCTGCGACAAAAGGCCAAAGAAGGGAAGTTACCGGGAGCAAAGATCGGAAAACGCTGGGTGTTTATTGAAAATGACCTTGCCAAGGCCATCCGTTCGAGCTATCGTTCACCTAAGCAGGCGTTACAAGTGACAACTATGGAGAAATCATTATGTCACTATACAAACGCAACTATATCTGGTGGGTTCGGTTTACCGCTCCAGACGGAACGCAAATACGATGCTCTACTCAAACAAAGCTAAAGACACAAGCTTTAGAGTTTCATGACAGACTAAAAGCCCAGTACTGGCGAGAAGCCAAACTGGGAGATAGGCCAGTAAAGTCATGGCAAGATGCCGTTATTCGTTGGCTGGAAGAGACAACACATAAAGCTTCCAGTAACGCTGATCGACATCACTTGCGTTGGCTAGATGAGCATTTACGGTCACTCTCACTAGGTGAGATTAATCGTGATGCTATTGATGGCTTAGCCAAGCTTCGTTTGAGTCAAGGGGTCAGTAATGCCACAGTTAACCGTATGTTGAGTGTGGTACGTGCGATCTTGCGAAAGGCCCAGAAAGAGTGGGACTGGATTGAAAATGCGCCATATGTTCGCTTACTGCCTGAACCAAAAAATCGGATACGGTGGTTAGCGCACGAAGAAGCTGACGCATTAATCAAGGTTTTGCCCTGTCACCTCGCTGTGATGGTCAAGTTCTCACTATTAACGGGTTTGCGTAAGTCTAACGTCACTGGCCTTGAATGGTCTCAAGTGGATTTATCCAGACACACCGCTTGGATACACCCTGACCAGGCCAAAGCTCGGCGTAGTATTAACGTTCCACTAAATGAAGAAGCTTGTTTATTGCTTCGGGATCAGATTGGAAAGCATGACCGATTTGTTTTTACATACGGTAACAGACCAATCAAAGAAGCTAACACCAAGGCGTTTCGTGCCGCTTTGAAAAAAGTCGGCATCGAGAATTTTCGTTGGCATGATCTGCGCCACACTTGGGCAAGCTGGCACGTCCAAAACGGTACTCCGTTGGCCGTGCTTCAAGAGTTAGGTGGTTGGGAAAGCTCTGAAATGGTCAGACGTTATGCTCATTTTGGTAATGAGCATACTGCGGTTTATGCCAACAAGCTTACGTTACAAACTGACTCAAGTAGGGGTTTAGCACAAATCTAGCACACCGCTAATAAAGGGTTGCTTGAAAAGGTTTTTAAGTCTTTGATTGTATTGGTGGGGCGTGCAGGATTCGAACCTGCGACCAATTGATTAAAAGTCAACTGCTCTACCAACTGAGCTAACGCCCCTTACGCGAAGAGAGGCGCGATTATCCTGATATGCCCCTAGCCTGTCAAACGAAATTCACGCCTTATGACTACTGAATAGTCTGCTGGATTCTGCGCAATCTGGTTTCAGCGGAAACCGTGACCTGGTTACCTGGAAATCTGGCTAAAATATCCTGGAACGTTTTCGCGGCCTGGTCATAAGCGCCGATATCATATTGAATATAACCAACCTTGAGCATTGCCTCCGGTAGCCGGGAACTGTCCGGATAGTTTTCCACGATTGTTCTAAATCCGTTCAGCGCCGCTTCGAATTCACGATTGACGTAATTCGCCTCGGACATCCAGTACAAAGCGTCATCAGCTAGCTGACTGTCGGGCCAGGTATTGGCCAGCGCCTGAAATTGATTGATGGCATCCTGATAGCGGCTTTGTTTAAGCATTTCGAACGCGGCGTCGTAGGCTTCCTGCTCATTGAGTGAAACGCTGGAAGAACCGGCGCTGCCGATGTTGGGAATAGTTTTGTTCGGCGTAACCGCCGCAACCGTTACAGAGTCAGCGAGTTTCGGTGTGCTGACCGTTGGCGTACCACTCCGACTGACGCCGGTTTGTCCCTCAAACAATATCTCTTCCGATGGTGTCAACGGCCCCTGCTGCTGGACCAGAGCCTCGGCCTGGGCCTGCTGTTCCTTGTCAGCACGTTCCAGGCCCAGTAACCTGCGATCAATATCCTGAAACAAATCCTTTTGACGACGATTGCCATTTTCCTGTTGAAACTGCATTTCTTCAACAGTATTTCGCAACAGCTTGAGTTCTTCCTTGAGTTCATTGAGTTGAGAAAGTGCGCGGATCATCTCCAGATTATGTTGCGCAGGTTGTTCTGCTGCCGGTAGCACTGGCTCGATAACTTCGGGCGCTGCTCTACTGCTGGCACAACCCGAGACCAGGAGGAAAATTGCCAGCATCCCTGACAGACCAGTACTCCACCGAATCCACCCCAATTGGGATTCGAATCTAGAAAAGGTGAGGGGGCGGTCGGCATTCATGGTTAAACCTTTAGTTGTAAATTTGAGCCAATTCGCTCCATTTTGAAAAAGACGGCGATAGCGGTCCAGAGACAAAATCGGTTTGGTATTTAGATTATAGTATCCGGAGCGCTTTTTGACTCAAGGTCCATCGCACCAGGGCAATAGACCTTGAGCCCGATATCTCACACTGAACAGATACTGGATCGGCTACTGATAAAGGACTTCAACCCGACGGTTAAGAGAAAAAGATGCCTCATCATAGCCCAATGCAACAGGGCGTTCTTCGCCATAGGAAACGATCTGGATTCGACCAGAATTAACCCCAATTGCCTCCATCACGTTTGCCACCGACTTGGCGCGATCCTCTCCCAGTGCCAAATTATATTCCCGGGTTCCTCGTTCGTCAGCATGCCCCTCCAGAATCACCTGGATACCTGGCGAATTAGACAAAAACTGGGCATGAGCCTGAACCACCGCCTCACCTTCCAGAGTCAGCAGGCTGCTGTTGTATTCAAAATAAACCACCCGTTTCCCCAGCAAATCGCTGCCACCAAGGCCGGCAGCATCACCTAGACCTGTGCCAACACCACCGCTGTCCAATCCGGAGCTGACAGTATCACTACCATCAAGTCCAGATGTACTGATCCCACCAGTACCATCGCCGGCGGTACCGCCAACCGACTCAACTTCCAGATCTCCTTGGACTGCCTTGCGGCCGCCACATCCAGCTATGATGATGCTGAAACCAATAATTACGATGTACGAAATGATATTACGCATAATTGCCTCTACAGTTTACGGTTAAATGGGGACCACGCAGGTTCACGGACAGATCCTTGTTGCACACGGAGTGTTTTTTTAATATTGCCGTCTTTGGAAACAGCAGCCAAAATATTGCGTCCACCGCGCTGGGTCGCATATATGATCATTTCACCATTTGGTGAGAAGGAGGGAGACTCGTCTTGGATTGTTTGGGTCAATTCTTTAACGGTGCGTTCTTTATCCGAGTATATCCCAACTCTAAACCCGTTGCCCTGATCGGTAATCATTACAATACTTTCACCATCCGGCGAATAGGTTGGACCGGCGTTGTAGTTACCATTAAATGTAAGACGCCTGGCCTGGCCTCCCGACACCGGAATTTGATAGATCTGGGGTCGTCCAGAGCGGCCAGACGAAAATACAATCCAGCGGCCATCGGGGGACCACGCCGGCTCCGTATCGATAGCGGTGTGGCGGGTCAATCGTCGCAGGTTTTTGTTGTCCATCGAATAAATATAAATCTCTGGATTCCCATCCTTGGAAAGCGTAATGGCAAGGGATCGGCCATCAGGGGACCAGGCCGGCGCACTGTTCAGCCCCTGGAAGTCCGAAATCAATTGGCGCTCACCGCTCCATACATTCTGTACATAGATATTGGATCGTTTTTTCTCAAAGGAAACATAAGCCAGCCTGCCGCCATCGGGGGACCATGACGGAGACAATACCGGTTCGGATGATTGCAATATGGTCTTGGGATCAAAACCGTCAGAGTCGGCTATCTGCAACAGAAATCGCCGGTTTGGTATCTTTCCTTCCACCGTGACATAAGCAATTTTAGTATCGAATGCGCCTGGCGTTCCGGTTAACTCTCGATAGATGATATCGCTGATCTGATGCGCGACTTTTCGAATCTTTCCAACCGGAACGATAAATTTCTGCCCAGCCAATTGGCGTCCCCGGAAAACATCGATCAAACGAAATCTAACTTCCAGATGGCCATTGCCTATATTTATCACCTTGCCAACTACCAGCGCTTCTGCCTTGAGCAGGCGCCAATCCTTGAACTGCACCTGCTCCAGATTGGTTGGTCTACTCAAAAAAGTTTCGCGGGAAATTGGTTCAAACCGGCCGCTTAGGCCGAGGTCAGCTTCGATAACGTCCCCAGGTGCGCTTAAATTCTCGGGCACCCCGTCCGCACCAAAAGGTACGATGGCAATCGGGATACCCGCTTCAAACCCTTGATTGATTTCAATTGTTATTACGGCAGTTGCCGGTTGGACTACGCCAAGTGAAACTACCAACACAAGGAGTTTCACTGCGTCAGCCCAGCGCAAATTTACATGCAGTCTACTCATCTGGGGTAAATTCAATGTTAAATTCATTCAGGTATTCATAATACTTTGGATTAGTCGGAATTGGCAGAGGTGATGCTTTGTTAACCGCATTTTCTGCCGACTGATCAAAGAACGGGTCACCGCTACTACTAATAATATTGGCGCTCAAGACCTCTCCACTTCTTCCAACTCTAAGTTGAATGGTCGCCTTCAGGCCAATCTGGCTGGTGCCGGGACGACGCCAGTTGTTTTCGATAACCGTTTTGATTCTACCCGCAGCGGCCTGCAGCGCGTTGGCCGCTTCGCGTTTAGTTTGTGCCGCGAGCTGTTGCTGCTGTTCAGCTTCCATCTGTGCCTGCAGGGCTTGTTCAGCCCGTCGCTTTTTCTCCGCCTGCTGTCGTTTGCGCTCATCTTCCTTGCGCTTTTTATCGGCTTCCAGCTTACGCTTCTTGGCCTCAGCAGCTTTACGCTCGTTTTCTTCTTCCTGCTTACGCTTCTTTTCCTGCTCGGCTTTGCGTTTCTTCTCCTGGTCGGCTTTGTGCTTCTTTTCTTCGGCAGCCTTGTGTTCTTTTTCCTGTTGAATCTTACGCTGTTTTTCCTCAGCCCTAGCCTGCTTCAAATCCGTCCGATCCTGCTCGCAAAGATCGTCCAGTTCAGAATTCGTTTTACCCGCCTTTTCCTCTGTCGCCACAAGTTCCTTACAATTCTCCAGTATTTCTCTTCGCTTTGTGTCAATTTCAAGCTGCTCTTGTTTGCGCTTAATTTCCTCTTCCAGCTTCAAGCGCTCCTGTTCCAGTTTCTTTTTATTTTCCTCTTCGAGTTTTACGCGCTCCTGCTCGAGCTTTCGTTTATTCTGCTCCTCCAGTTTTTTTTGCTCCTCTTCCAGTTTGCGTTTATTCTCTTGCTCCAGTCTATTGCGCTCCTCTTTTTCCAGGCGTTTCTTCTCTAGCGCCAATCTTTTTTTCTCTTCCTCTGCGCGTTTTAACTGTTGCGCGAGTTTACGCGCTTCCTCTTCCTGCTCTAATTTTTTGGCTTGTTCCAGGTTTTTTCGCTGCAGTTCCTCACCCAGCCTTTGCTGCTCCAATTCCAGCTCAAGTTTTTGCTGTTCCTGTTTCAGCCGCTGCTCTTGCTCCAGCTTCTTTTTGTTCGCGGCTTTTTCCGCCAGTTCAAACTGCAGCCTATTTTCTTCTTCCAGTTTTTTGCGCGCTTCTTCCTTGCGCTTTGCATCCAGTTCTTCGAGATTTTTTACAATCTTCTGCTTGTTACGATCGAGATCAGCCTGGCTGATAGCGATAGCCTTGATTGGCTTACCGCCGGCAATTATCGTTTCAGGGGTTGAGACTAATCCAAACATTAAGAAATAAAGTATTCCACCATGAATTACCAAAGAAAATAAGGCTGCTTTGATCCAGTAATATAATCTTCTAATCTTGTCCCGCATCAGGCTCAGGGGGTCTCCGTGATCAAACCCACTGACTCTACCCCCGCTTTCTGCAGTAAAACCATCGCTTCCATGACAAAACCATAGTCTGCAGCAACGTCTCCTCTAACCAGGAAAGGCAACTCAGGGTTTCGTCCGAGCACAGCCGCCGCAGCGCTACGAATATCCCCTGGCTCAGCAACCGGATCCTCGTCATCATTGAGGTAAAAGTTTCCCAGGGAATCTACCGTCACGATGAATGGTTCCTGCTCCTGGTCCGGAATGGTTTCGGCATCGGCCTGGGGCAGATCAACCTTGACCCCGGTACTGAGCAGCGGTGCGGTAACCATAAATATAACCAATAGTACCAACATAACATCGATATAAGGCACCACGTTAATCTCGCTCATCAAGCGTTTTTTACGACCGTAACGGGTGCGACTCATTGGGCGCTTTTTACCAGGTCCTGGCGGTTAACGATACTGACAAATTCTTCCATGAAGACTTCGTAGCGGGTAGTTAATTTCTCTGCAATGTGGGCGAATCTGTTATACGCAATTACCGCTGGAATGGCCGCAAACAATCCCATTGCTGTGGCGATTAGCGCTTCCGCTATTCCCGGCGCCACGGTCGCAATGGTGACCTGCTGCTGGGTTCCAAGGTCGATAAACGAATTCATGATGCCCCATACGGTGCCGAATAACCCAATATAAGGGCTAATGGACCCAACCGTCGCGAGAAATGACAAGTTGGTTTCAAGTTGATCAATTTCCCGGCTCAAGGCAACCCGCATAGATCGATGGACGCCATCCACCATGTCGGAGCGCGCAACGTTTGACTTCTGCACCAGGCGACTGTATTCCCGATATCCTGCGGTAAAAATATTGGCGATTCCTTCGGCGGCACCTTCTTCATTCCATTTCTGATAAATCTTACTCATTTCCCCGCCAGACCAGAATTCTTCTTCAAATCCGTCGGCGATATTGGTATAGCGTTTGAACGTGGTTCGTTTCCGATCGATCATGAACCAGGATACGATTGATGCAATAAACAGAATCAGCATTACCGCCTGTACCAGCCAACTTGCACCCAGTATCAGGCCAGTGACCGACATGCCACCACCTGGTGTTATTAGAGTATCGATAGCCATATTATTATTTAGCGGGTTGAAATATTATTTATGGTTGACTACTGCCGAACAAAATCATCCGTATTTTATCTGGTGTCGCTCCAGGGAATGGCGTAATTTGTCTGGTATTTTGCAGGGCAAAAAAGTGTCGCCAGAAACCGTTGCAATTCGAATAGTGGCGTCCACCAACAATTCATCGCTACGCATTACCTGGTGGGAAAAGCTGATTGACGCGCCTTTAATTTCATGAATCCTGACGGTTATCTGTAAAAGGTCATCCAGTCTTGCAGAGCGATGATATTTTAGATTGGCTTCAATCACCACAAACAACAGACTTTGTTGTTGTAATTTGGCCAAAGGATATCCAAGGTCGCGTAGACAGGCATTGCGAACTCGTTCCATGTAGGCGAGATAGTTTGCATAATACACCACCCCCCCAGCATCGGTATCTTCATAATTAATCTGAACTGGTAGTGAAAACGCTGATTGCATTAAGTGTTCCATGACCGCCATTTAAAACGGCGCGCACAGTGTCGGAATGTTGTTTTCTCTAACCGTCCCGCTGAATGCAACTCTAGCCACAAAACGTGAACCTTAGCTGAATAGTTAGTTTTGTTACACATTATCCGGAAACAATTCCTGTTGCCGATTGGCGACATCCTGGGGCATTTCGACGCCAAGATGGCGCCACGCATTTTTGGTCGCAATACGCCCTCTTGGGGTACGCATCAAAAACCCCTGCTGGATCAAATAAGGTTCAACAACATCTTCAATAGTGCCGCGTTCCTCCCCTATGGCCGCTGATATGCTATCTATTCCCACCGGACCGCCATCAAATTTATTCATAATGGCGAACAACATACTCCGGTCCAGAGAATCCAACCCGAATTTATCTACCTCGAGCATATCCAGGGCGGCATTGGCAATTCGCCGATTTACAAATCCATCCGATTTGACTTCCGCATAATCACGCACTCGCCGCAGCAACCGATTGGCAATTCTGGGAGTCCCTCTGGAGCGGGCAGCAATCTCCGCCACGCCCTCGGCATCAAATTCCAGTTCGAGTAAACGCGCAGAACGCTCAACGATCAACGACAACTCTTCGATATTGTAAAACTGTAACCGTTGTACGATGCCGAATCGATCTCGCAGCGGTGAAGTCAGCAGGCCTGCGCGGGTAGTCGCCCCAACCAGGGTGAATGGTGGCAGGTTTAGCTTTATTGAGCGTGCCGCTGGACCTTCCCCGATCATGATATCGAGTTGATAGTCCTCAAGCGCCGGATACAAAATTTCCTCGATCGCCGGATTCATCCGATGAATCTCGTCGATAAACAACACATCATTGGGTTCAAGATTAGTCAAAATAGCCGCCAGATCACCCGCTTTTTCCAATACAGGCCCCGAGGTCTGGCGCAACCTCGCCGACATTTCGGTGGCAATAATATTCGCCAGGGTGGTTTTTCCCAGACCCGGGGGACCAAAAACCAGAACATGATCCAACGCTTCATTGCGCTTGAGAGCAGCGTGGATAAATATTTCCAATTGCTCCTTGGCATTCGGCTGGCCGATAAATTCTTCCAGACGTGTTGGCCGCAGGCTGCGGTCGAGCATTTGCTCCTGGGGTGAATCCTGGTAATTTTCCGGGGCCAGCAGTGGATTGAATTCGCTCATCTTAATGTCTCGAGAGGAATTGTAATGCGTTGCGGATCAAATCGTCTCGGGCAGCGCTTTGCTCTTCCACCGTGCGCACCGCCTGATTCGCGTCCCCGGCCTTATATCCCAAGGCAATCAATGCGCCGATGGCGTCATCTACCGGGGTTTGCTGAACTTCAATGGCACCGGCGACTGCTTTACCCGCGGTCCCGCTGAGGTCGCCCAGCCCATCCAATCGATCTCGCATATCGAGCAGCATTCGTTCCGCGGTTTTTTTGCCGATACCCGGGACTGAAATCAGGGTAAGGGTGTCTTGTTGCCGAACGCATTGAACAAACTGCGTGGTACTCAGGGTCGATAAAATTGCCAGCGCCACCCTGGGTCCAATGCCGTTTACTTTGAGCAGGCTCCTGAACAACTCTCTTTGGGCGCGATCTGAAAATCCGTAAAGCAGCTGTGCATCTTCACGCACTACCATATGGGTAAACAGCAGCACTTCCTGACCCTCCTCCGACAATTCATAGAATGTTGCCATGGGCGCTTCGAGTTCATAGCCCACGCCCTGCACGTCTAATAGCAGAAAAGGGGGAGACTTGTCGGTCAGGGTGCCTTTTAACGAACCAATCATTGTTGCCCTGCCGCGCGTTTCAGACGCTGTTCGACCTGGGCCGTATGCACATGACAAATGGCGCAGGCCAGAGCGTCAGCGGCATCCGACCCGGGCTCGGTACGCAAACCAAGCAACAATCTGATCATATGCTGGACTTGTTGCTTACTGGCACTTCCGGTCCCCACCACGGCACGCTTGATTTGCAACGCGCTGTATTCAGCGACGACGGACCCGGCTGTGACCGCCGAGCAAACCGCACTGCCTCGGGCCTGCCCAAGTATCAGTGCCGATTTAGCGTTATTGGAAATAAATACCTGTTCGACCGCAACTACCTCAGGCTTATATTGTTCGATGACTTCCCTGGTGCGTTGATAAATCTGGCCCAGCCGAATCGGCAATGATGCCTCCTTGAGCCGGACACCTTCAAAAAATAATGGTCGTAAACCATCTGAATCTGACTCAATGACACCCAGCCCTGTGACACGGGAACCAGGATCGATTCCCATCACCCGCATCAGGCGGACTCTAGGAAACTGGCGTTGGTAAAAACATCCTGGACGTCGTCCAGGTCCTCCAGCATTTCTATTAATTTCATTACTTTTTCCGCATCATCCCCGGCCAACTCGGTTTCGGTAGATGGTCGTTGAATTAATTCCGCCATCTCGGCTTCTATTCCGGCGTTTTTGAAAGCCTGCTCAACCTGGTGGAATGTTTCTGGCGGGGTCACCACTTCGATGACACCTTCTTCACTCTCTATATCCTCGGCACCCGCCTCCAATGCAATTTCCATAATCTGATCTTCGTCCTGTTGATCGGAAAATACGATTGAACCAATCTTGTTAAACAAATAAGCCACCGAGCCATCAGTACCCAGATTACCACCGTGTTTGCTAAAGGCATGGCGCACTTCACTGACGGTGCGGTTGCGATTGTCGGTCGCGGTTTCAACCAGCACGGCCACGCCACAGGGGCCATAGCCCTCGTAGCGGATTTCTTCAATGTCGGCGCCATCCAGCTCTCCTGCACCCCGTTTAACCGCGCGCTCAATGGTGTCTCGGGTCATATTGGCGCCGAGGGCTTTGTCTACGGCGGTACGTAGACGTGCATTGGAATCAGGATCGCTACCACCAATCCGGGCTGCAACAGTTATCTCTTTAATTAACTTGGTAAATACTTTGCCTCGCTTGGCGTCTTGGGCGGCCTTACGAAACTTTATATTGGCCCACTTACTATGACCAGCCATACTGTCTCCGTTAACAAATGAAATTGTGAATGAAAATCGCCCCGCGCAGATAGTACCATTTTGGCGAATTTCAGGCCACGTTACACCGCCCCAGCGATGGAATAATACTCCCGCTAGGGTCGACTCATGGCTCGCCCTATCCGGCCTGGGGTTTGCGTAATTGCAGATTCAAATCCCGTAACTGTCGATTATCGACATCGCCAGGTGCGTCGGTCAGCAGACAGGATGCTTTTTGGGTTTTCGGAAACGCGATGACGTCACGAATCGATTCGACTCCACTCATCATGGCAACCAGTCGATCAATGCCGAATGCGATACCGCCGTGGGGTGGCGCACCATACTTCAGTCCTTTCAGCAAAAAGCCAAATTTCGCTTCAGCCTCGACCTCATCGATACCCAGTACATTTAAAATTTTCTGCTGCAATTCGCTGCCATGGATACGAATCGAGCCACCGCCAACTTCGGTACCATTGAGGACCAGGTCATAGGCTCTGGACAACACCTTACCAGGCTCGCTGTTGAGCAATTCCTCGTCTTCGACTTTGGGTGCAGTAAACGGGTGATGCAGAGATTGCCAGCGTTTATTGTCCTGATCCCATTCAACCAGCGGGAAATCCACTACCCATACTGGCTTCCACTCTGACTGGACCATTTCGAGATCCTTTCCAATCTTGAGTCGCAGTGCACCAAGCGAATCATTGACGACTTTCGCAGTGTCCGCGCCAAAGAACACCACGTCATCGGTAGTGGCTCCGGTTCGGGCAATAATTTGCTCTAGTACCGTGTCCGGCAGAAATTTTAGAATCGGCGATTGCATCCCTTCGCGGCCGGCGGAAACATCATTAACTTTGATATAGGCCAGGCCTTTGGCGCCATATTGTTTAACGTACTCGGTATATTGATCGATCTGGGCTCGGGACAGACTATTTCCTCCAGGTACTTTTAGCGCCGCGACTCTGCCTGCGGGATCATTTGACGGACCGGAGAACACCTTGAACTCGACCTGTTGCATCAAGTCGGTGAGTTCGGTTAATTCCATATCAATACGTAGGTCAGGTCGATCAATGCCGAATCGCGAAACTGCTTCCTGGTAAGTCATTTGTGGTATCGGATCGGGCAATGACTGCTGCAAGACCTCGGCAAACAATTCACGAATCATCTGCTCCATCAATCCCATGACTTCGGTTTCATCAACAAATGAAATTTCCACGTCGAGCTGGGTAAATTCCGGCTGCCTGTCCGCCCGCAAATCTTCGTCACGAAAACAACGGGCGATTTGGTAATACCGTTCGAAACCGGCAACCATTAACAACTGTTTAAACAACTGGGGAGACTGAGGTAAAGCAAAAAACTGACCAGGATGGGTACGGCTCGGCACCAAATAATCGCGCGCCCCTTCAGGCGTGGAACGGGTCAGGATCGGCGTTTCTATGTCGACGAACTCACGACTGTTTAGAAACTCTCGCAGAGTGCTGATAACACGATGACGCAACCGCATGGTTCGCTGCATTGGGGCCCGACGTAAATCAAGAAAGCGGTACTTGAGACGGGTCTGTTCACCAATCTCATCATCGTCCATTTGAAATGGCAGCGGTTCAGAAGCATTTAACACTGTTATTTGATCAGCGATCACCTCAACCGTACCAGTCGCCAAATCAGGATTTATAGTTCCCTCGGGTCGCATACGCACCCTGCCTTTCACCGCCAGCACAAACTCTCCACGAGCGCTGTCAGCAATTGCAAATGGTTTTGGATAATCTGGATCAGCAACAACTTGAAGTCGGCCAGAGCGGTCTCGCAAATCGATAAAGATGACCCCACCGTGATCACGCCGATTCAGCACCCATCCGTTAAGGGTAACCGTTTGATCGATATCAGACTCGCTGACTTGACCGCAAAGATGGGAACGCATTGTCGTCATTTAATTTTTTATGGGTTTTCGGTTTGAGCGATTTTTAGTTTGGATTGGTTGGCGGGGAATTCAGGTGCTGGCCTTGCTTTCACTTTTTGTGCTGGAACTCCCCGAGCTTCCCGAGCTATCAGATTTGGTCGCAGAGCTGGTGCTCGCTGACCCAGTGGTTTTAGATCCGCTGGTGGAATCCGGAGCGGATTTCCCGGAGGACTCTGAGCCGGCATCTTTAGCCGCTGCTGTTTCTGGCTTCGATTCCTTTTTATCGCCGCTATCATCTTTTTTCTGGCCATTTTTAAAATCGGTCTCATACCATCCCGTTCCTTTTAGACGAAACGCGGCAGCAGAAATCAATTTTTTCAGTTTAGGCGCGCTGCACTCCGGGCAATCGACCAGACGCGCATCAGAAATTTTTTGTAGCACTTCCAGGCGATGGTCGCAGTCAGTGCATTGGTATTCATAAAATGGCATGTATTTCCCGCTAAACCCCCAAAACCAGGTGGCCTGGTTCGGCTTCAGGTTAATAAAAAAATGAGCGCGGATTATACAGTATGAGGCAACATCCGGGGCCTACTAAAAAAGGGTAAATAGGATAGATAACGAATCTGGTTCTACACCCCGGAATCGCAATTTTCAGCCGCCCAGGTCGGTGGAAACCAGGCTTTTAGTCAGCTTCCTGCAACCTGTTTCAGTTTTCGGTCACGCGCATCTCCAACCCAATCAAGTCCGGACTCGTAACCCTCCACAGGGCGACCTTCCTTATCGACACAGTAGCGACCAAACACCACCGCTTCAAATACCGCGCCATGGCTTCGCATAAGCGTATGCTCAAACAACATACTGCGGTGGACTTTCGCACCTTCCTGGAGGTGACAACCATGGGAAATCCAGCTGGGGCCTTGTATTTCACAGCCCGCTTCGATTCGGGAATTGGAACCAATATAAACCGGGCCTTCAATCAATACGTTCTCCCAATCGATATTGACGTTAAGTCCGGTCCAAATCTGCGGCATCACTTCCTTGCCTGGCATTTCGATACCTCGCAGAGTACCCCGCATCAATTGCTGATTGGCTTCCCAGTAATCACTCATGCGCCCGATATCGACCCAGTGAAACGGCAATTCTATGGCATTAAATGGAATTTGTTTCTTAATTAGGCCGGGTAAAAGCTGACTGCCAATATCGTATTCGATGCCACTTGGAATATAATCGATCACTTCGGGTTCAAACAGGTAGATGCCGGTGTTCACCAGGGTAGAATTTGCCTCCTCTATGGTCGGTTTTTCCTGAAAGGAAGTCACCGAACCGTTTTCATCGCATACCACTACCCCGTAATTAGGCACCATGTCCCGGGGCACCCGTTTGACTACGATACTGGCTTTAGCTCCGCTCTGCCAATGCTTGCGCAGGGCCGCAGTCAGATCGAGGTCTATGATGGCATCACCGCAGACCACTAAAAAGGTATCGTCAAAGAAGCCTCCAAATTCCTGAATCCTCTTGATTCCACCCGCCGACCCCATAGGTTCGCCAATCAACTCGCCGCTTTCAATATGCCCCTCGAAGGAATAGCCGATATTCACCCCCCAGCGGCGCCCGTCCCCGAAATAGGTCTCAATCAGTTCGGGTAAATGGCTGACATTGACCATAATATCGTCAAACCCGTCTGCCGCTAATTGCTCAATCAAGTATTCCATTACCGGTTTACCAACTACCGGTATCATCGGTTTCGGTAGTTCATAGGTAAGGGGTTGTACTCTTGTGCCCTTTCCGGCCGCAAGAATCATCGCTTTCATGTAATCGGTTCCCCGCTTGTATAGGTACGGAATTTTAACTGATGCAGGTGGAGGGCACTACCCTTGCTATCCTTGCGGAAAAAGTTAGACTGTCAGCATTGTCTAGTCCAAGCTATATTATGTCTCACAGCAAATTTCGATCCGCCTTACTGGTTTCTTTTGCGGTATTAGTGTCCGGTTGTATCCGGTTTGACCACTCGATTATTGATGAGCCTATAAAGCCAGTACGAAGTCTCGACCAACGCCAGTGCTGCGATTCAATTCTCGGCCTGGAGGTTCATCCGCTGGCACCGAACAAATACCTTACTGTGGTGGTTGACGAAAGCGATGCTGTGCTCGAATTTAAGGGCGGAAAAAGTTTTACCAAAGCCATCGAGTTGCCAGTGGTCGAAGTTGAATATATCCTGCAAATGGACAGCGTGGTGAATACTCCCGGTCTAAATCTGATTCCCCAGGCGATGTACCCTATGGTTACCCTGCTTGATGCGCAGTTGAATACCATCGCTACTTTTGACAATGAATCACTGGACTATCGGCGACCTATATTCGGTCCGAGATTACTCAGGATTATAATTACGGTGGAAGCGGGTTCCGCTGCTCGCTATGCATTGCTCCATACCAGTCCAAGTCGCCGAAATCAGGGAATCACCGCAAATGCAGAATATGAGCTTGTACAAAGAGAGGATTTCGAGACTCTGATTTACTCAAGGCCAACCCAAACCCGGCACAAGATTCAATTTATCGAAACCGGTATGGTGAATTTACTGGCTTATACCAATCCGTAATGGATTTTACTTCTCGCACTAAGATGGCGTATTAGGATCGCGTATTATGATATTGCCCGCAATACAATTTTGAATAAAAAAAGCCCCGCTTAGCGGGGCATTTTGCTTTTGGTTAGTTCAATCCAGGAATATCCTGAATTACCCCTTTGCCTAATCGTCGCCGCCGAATACCCCTAATAAGTGCAATAAGCTAGTGAACAAATTATAAATCGTCATATACAGCGTAACCGTCGCCATAATGTAATTGGTTTCACCGCCGTGAATGATCGCACTGGTTTGATAAAGGATCAAACCCGACATCAGTAACACAAACATTGCGGAAACCGCCAATGACAGCGCGGGAATAGTGAACAATACTGCCACCAGCCCGGCAACAAAGGCGACCAATATGCCGACAAACAGCATACCGCCGATGAAGTTGAAATTTTTCCGGGTAATCAGAACATAAGCTGACAGTCCAACAAAGATAACTCCAGTGCCACCCAGCGCCAGCATAACCATCTGGGGGCCATTACTCAGGTGATTAACATACATGTCTACGATTGGCCCGAGAGTAAATCCCAGAAACCCGGTAAACAGGAAGACGAAGACTAAACCGAGGGACGAATTTCGGAATTTATTGGTCAAAAATAACAAGGCAAAATACCCCACCAGAGTAACCACAAAACCCAGCCTTGGCAGATTCATGACCATGGACACACCAGCGGTGGCCGCACTGAATAAAAGCGTCATTGCCAGTAGGGTATAGGTGTTTTTCAACACCTTATTCATTTCAATTCCGCGTGTGCCTTCGCGTACTACAGCGTTGTCAATTCTTGCCATTTTTTTCGATTCCTCTAAAGTATTAAATCGGTGTTCATGGCCGCAGTATACCGCTAAACGGCCAGTTTCTGAATGATTAGATGCTACCGGATCGAGAAAATTCAACCTTCTGGAGGTGATAGTCGAATTAATGAAAACTGACAAGCCATTTAGCTATGAGGTAAACTCAGCCGCAAAATTCGGTTATTAGGGGTGCCGGCCGGATTTGACCAAATTTGGATGTTACAAGAACGGGCACAAGTTCACGAATAAACCTGATTCAGTCGATGCCAAATCCGATTAGACAAACCTTTGAACTCGCGCTCAAACTGAACGCGTCGGATATTCATATTCACCAGGACCAGACACCGATGCTTCGGGTGGACGGGCGCCTATTTCCCCTGACCTCAGAACCCGTGATATCTAAAGCACTGCTGGAAAGTACAGTGGATGCATTGTTGCGGCCGGATCAAAAGGAAGACTTGTTGCGTAATATGCAGGTTGATACATCGGTGGAGTACGATGATCTCGGGGTATTGCGGATTAACGTCTTTAAGGAGCGGGGCAAATTAGCCCTGGCAAATCGAATTATTGGTTCTTCGGTGCCGAAAATTACTGATTTGGGATTACCGCCACTGGTACAGAAATTATCTGACTCTCCCCGCGGCCTGGTCTTGATATCCGGGGCCACCAGTAATGGTAAGTCCACAACTTTGGCGGCAATAATCGATGATATTAACAAGAAGTATCAAAAACATATTCTGACCATTGAAGATCCTATTGAATTCATTTTCAAGAATCAAAAATCGTTAATTTCGCAACGTGATATTGGAATCGACGCGGTCAGCTTCAACAAGGCTGTGGTCGGCGCAATGCGCCAGGACCCCGACGTAATCTTGATTTCTGATCTACGAGATACTGATACAATCGAAAATGCACTGACCGCCGCAGAAACCGGCCATCTGGTTTTTGCGACGACCCATGCGCCTACCGCACCGGACACCATCACTCGAATCGTTGCAACTTTCCCGTCGGAAAAGCAGCGTACAATCAGGGTTAAAATGTCGCAGAACCTGCGGGCGGTGGTGGCACAAAGACTGGTTCCTGCCAAGGGCGGAGATGGTCGGATCCTGGCCTGCGAATACATGATGATCTCAGCGAGGATTCGAGAACTCATGCTGGATGCCGCCAAGATCAATTCCATTGCAACCCTGCTACAGGGTGAACAAATTACCAAGGGTGTATTGAGCTTCGATTCCCACCTCACCCATCTAGTCCAGGAAGGCAAAATTGATAAGGCCACGGCCCTGGATTTTGCTACTAGTCGGACCGATATGAACCTTAGGTTAAGCGGCCTCCTTGGCTAATGGCTGATCGCCGGCTACAGGTATTCGCCACGGTTGCCCGTCTACTGAGTTTTACCAAAGCAGCCGAATCGCTGCATATGACCCAACCGGCCGTTACCTTCCAGATTCGGCAGCTCGAAGAATATTTCAATACCCGACTATTTGATCGAACTCATAACCGTATTACCCTGACCGAAGCCGGACAACTGGTTAAACGCTACGCCGACCAGATTATCGGGATGTACAACGAAATGGACAATGAAGTGCGCACCCTTACTGGTGATATTCAAGGCCCGTTGATTATTGGTGCCAGCACCACCATTGGAGAATATTTTATTCCTGGCATGGTGGGTAATTTCCAGGGGAATTTTCCTGATGTGAAAGTCCGCCTGCATGTCGCCAATACCACCGGCGTTATCCATATGGTGGAAAACAACCAAATTGATATTGGTATTGTCGAGGGTCCCGTTAGTAATAAAAATCTGATCAGGGAAGTCATATGGAATGACGAACTGGTGTTTATCTGCGCGGTTAATCACGCCCTGGCCAAGCACAAGAAGGTGAGTATTCCAGAGGTTTTGGAGTATCCATTTATAAGTCGCGAGGAGGGTTCTGGTACCCGTGAAGTAGTCGAAAACTACTTGGAAAAACGTAAAGTCGATCTCCATACCATTAACATCATCATGGAATTCGGCAGCCCCGAGTCCATTAAGTCCGCGGTTTCTGCTGGCCTGGGTGTATCCATACTTTCGGTGGCCACCATGGAAAAGGAACTGGCTCTCAATTCGCTGGCAGCGGTACCACTGACGCCACCGATTAAACGCTCATTCTCGATCGTTTATCAACGCCAGAAATTCCGCTTACAAGCGATGGAAGAATTTCTCTCCTTTGCCCATGCACAATGTGCCTCTCGCAGCCGTAAAACCCCATTGAATCCGGCAGAATCTGCAGTGTCCTGATGGCCCCAGTATTTTCCCTCTGAAGGGCACCGGGAACCAGCGGCTGATCGATACCATAACGAATTTGTCTTAGCGCTGACTTGTAATATATTCTGTCTCGCCATAGGATAGCCTTATGGTAAAAGCTGACGAAAAATACCGACTTGACCGAGATGGATATCGGAAAAATGTCGGGATTATCGTTTGCAACGATCAGTGCCAGGTATTGTGGGCCCGCCGGGTACGTCACGATGGTTGGCAATTCCCCCAGGGCGGTATTGAGCCCGAAGAGTCAGCCCAGGACGCGGCCTTCCGTGAACTTTACGAAGAAATTGGTCTACTCGAAAAGGACGTAAAGTTGCTTGGCAGTACTGATAAATGGCTGCGATATGATGTTCCCTACGCACCCAAATCTCACTATTACCGACGTGCTCGTAATTTTCGAGGCCAGAAACAACGTTGGTTTTTATTCAAGTTGGTTGCCCAGGAATCGAGTGTCTGCCTCGACCGTTCGGACACGCCAGAATTTGACCATTGGCAATGGGTCGACTACTGGCGACCACTGCAGCAGATCGTCGAGTTCAAACGTTCCGTTTACAAGCGGGCCCTGACTGAACTGGAACCTCTTTTACTCCAGCCCTGAGACCAACCGGCTATACCGTTACTTTTATCTTAACGGTTCTATTAAATTAACGTCTGGGGTAGACATCAATTTGTGATAGCCCGGCGTTGCTAAATCTGAATGTAACCCCAAGCTGCCTGTACTCCAAACGATTCTTGCGAACCTTGGGTTGAACCCGATAAATTCTTTGGATCGTTGCTGGCAGCATGCCAAACCGGGCCCCCTGGGCGGTACGAACCAGCGCGGTCTGGTTACCACGCACCGCTATCCGCTCTACTACACCACGGCCAGATAAGACCACACTGGTACCACCATCGATTTGATAAACCAGGGAAGTAACTGGTCGAACTACACCTTTTGTATTGATGGTGAACGGAGGTCCTAATCGATGCGCGACAAACTCAAGGTTTTCGCCCAAACGTATATTTCTTAACCCAACCCCAGGGGCCAACACCATCTCGTTAACGATTAGAGACATGATCTGGTCTTGGCTAGACGGTTGCTCAGGTTCGCCCTGTTGCGCGGCCACGGGTAAAGCGACAAGCCAAGTGAAGAGCAAGCTCAGAGCCAGTGTCGAAGGCAGGATTTGCACGCAGTGAAACCTGGCTAAGCTACAACCCACCGCTTTGATCATCGCTGCTCTCATTCTGGCCATTATTCCCCCGCAACCGCCATATTATTGACCAGAATTGAGCCCGTTCGATAATTCCGGCGGGTGTCAACGTCGCTACCTACCGCTTCGATTGCCAGGAACACATCTCGCAAATTTCCGGCGATGGTCAACTCCTGGACCGGGTAAGCCAGTTCTCCGTTCTCCACCCAAAATCCGAACGCGCCCCGTGAATAGTCTCCAGTCACGGTATTGACCCCATGACCAATTAACTCACTGACGACAAGACCGGTTCCCATTTGTCGAATCAACTCCTGTAGGCCACCCTCCATGGTCGGATCGATTGTCAGATTATGCACCCCGCCAGCATTAGCAGTAGTTTCGAGCCCCAACTTTCTGGCCGAATAACTTCCCAGAACATATCCGTTCAAAACACCATTGGTCACAATGTCTCTGGGCTTTGTTGCCACCCCTTCACCGTCAAAGCTGGTGCTGCCGCTGGCGCCAATCAATAAAGGCTGCTCGTGAATTCTGATGTCATCCCGAAACAACTGTTGGCCGACACTGTCCAGTAAAAAGCTTGCCTTGCGATACAAACTGGAACCGCTAATGGCGCCAATAAGATGTTGAATCAAACTGGAGGCTACCGTGGGTTCGTAAATTACCGGATAATTACCAGTGGTGATCTTGCGGGCACCCAGCCGGCGTAGTGTCCGGATAGCGGATTCCTTTCCGACTTCTTCGGGATCCTTCATATCGGCGCGATTACGACAGGAGTCATACCAATAATCTCGCTGCATGCCATCTCCCTCACCGGCGATAACAGAGCAACTGACACTGTGTCGACTACTTCTGGAAAGACCCTGAAATCCGTCAGAATTGGCGTACAGGTCCGCCCCGTGATGGCTGGAAATTGATCCGCCTTCACTATTACTGATCTGCTGATCATAGCCCAGGGCCGCCGCTTCGCATTGACGCGCAATATCGATCGCCTGATCCATTTCAATATCCCAGGGATGATACAAATCAAGGTCCGGAAATTCGGTGGCGAGGAGAGCGGAATCGGCTAGCCCACTAAATTCGTCATCCTCGGTAAAACGCGCAATATTACTGGCCGCATCGACGCACTGCTCTATCGCCTTATCCGCATAGTCAGTGGTGTTCGAGCTGCCGCTGCGATGACCAAAATAAACCGTGATTCCAAGGCTTTTATCCCGGTTGTACTCTACGGTTTCAACTTCACCATGGCGTACCGTAACCGACATACCCTGGCCATGGCCCAAAGATACTTCGGCGCTGGTAGCGCCGTTGTTGTGTGCCCTGTCCAATGCCAGTTCGGCTATTTCCAATAGTTTTTGTTCCTGGGAGTTAGACGGCTCAGGTCGCCATAACGCTTTATTCATTGCATTGCTACTCCGCCTACCGTTAACCCGTCGATACGCATAGTTGGCTGACCTACCCCCACCGGAACGCTCTGCCCCTCTTTTCCGCAAACCCCTACGCCACTATCCAGCTCCAGATCATCACCCAGCATGGATACCCGGGTTAAAACGTCGGGTCCGTTGCCAATCAGAGTCGCGCCTTTCACCGGATAGGTTACTTTACCGTTTTCTATCATGTAGGCCTCTGAGGCAGAGAACACGAATTTTCCCGAGGTTATATCGACCTGGCCTCCGCCAAAGTTGACGGCGTATAACCCTTTATCAACTGAGGCAATAATCTCTTCCGGTTTTTGTTTACCTGGCAACATATAGGTATTAGTCATTCGAGGCATCGGCAGATGAGCATAAGATTCTCGCCGTCCATTGCCGGTGGGCTCCATTCCCATTAGTCGTGCATTTAGTTGATCCTGCATATAACCCTTGAGCACGCCATCTTCAATCAACACCGTGTTTTTACCCGCCTCGCCTTCGTCATCTATAGTCAATGATCCCCTGCGATTTGGCAAAGTGCCATCGTCTACCACGGTACATAAACTGGAGGCCACTTTCTCGCCTATGCGACCACTGAAAGTAGAGGTGCCCTTACGATTAAAGTCGCCTTCAAGACCGTGCCCAATAGCTTCATGCAACAGTATTCCAGGCCAGCCAGGGCCCAGTACTACAGTCATCTCCCCTGCTGGCGCATCTTGCGCTTCAAGGTTAACCAAAGCCTGGCGTACCGCCTCCCGGGCATATTCCCCAACCCGATCCTGCTCAATAAAATACTGCATACCGTGGCGTCCACCGCCGCCGGAAGATCCCTGCTCGCGCCGGCCATCCTGCTCTACGATAACGCTGACATTCATTCGCACCAAAGGGCGGATATCTGCCGCCAGCAAACCATCTGAGCGCGCTACCATAATGGTGTCCTGAACTCCTGCCAGACTCACCATTACCTGGGCGACGCGCTGATCAGCGTCTCGCGCCATCTGCTCAACTTTTCGTAACAATGCTACTTTATCCTGATCAGGCATGCTGTCGAGGGGATCGAGAGGCTGGTAAAGGGGAATTACTCGACCACCATTACGCACCGCTATGCTACCTTCCTGACTGCCTCCCACCGCAATCGATCGAGCCGCTGTTGCTGCATCCAATAACGCCGATCCAGTCAATTCATCCGAATAAGCGAATCCGGTTTTTTCGCCGGAAACTGCGCGTACCCCAACCCCCTGGTCTATCCCATAACTCCCCGACTTAACCATACCTTCGTCCAGGGCCCAGGATTCGTGTCGGGAATACTGAAAATACAGATCTGCATAATCAATTCCCGGAGTCATAATCTTGCCCAGCGTCCGATTTATATCCTGCTCTACCAGCCCTGTGGGTTGCCACAATGATTGCTGGGCGAGTTGTACCAATTCAGACATTAATGGACCTCTATATTTTGACTAGATCGTTTTAGGTTTTGTGGAATATTCTTTCGATGAGCGAGACTGGGCATCTGTCGACGAGCTCTGGAAACTTCATTGAGGGCAATTTCTGCCATTACCAGCCCCTTGCTGGATTTATTTTCTGCCACTACTTTGCCCCAGGGATCGATTACCAGGGAATGCCCATAGGTCGAGCGCCCACTTGGATGTTTGCCCACCTGGGCCGCAGCGATAACGTAACAAAAATTTTCAATAGCCCTGGCCCGTAGCAGGCATTCCCAATGAGCCGGGCCAGTGGTCACTGAAAAGGCTGATGGTACCAGTAGAATTTCTGCCCCTGCCTGAACCAATTCACGGTAAAGTTCTGGAAACCGGAGATCATAGCAGACCGAGAGTCCAATCATTCCCCATGAAGTGGGTACCAGTGCAAGTTGATCGCCGGCCATGGTGTATGCGGATTCCAGGTATTTTTCCCCGCTATCTAGTCGTACGTCGAACAGATGAATCTTGTCATAACGGGCGAGGACATTGCCCTGAGGGGAAAAAACCAATGAAGAATTAAATACCCGCTTGGAATCTTTACTGCGTAATGGCAGGGTACCAGCGAAAACCAGAATACCGCAGTTTTTCGCGGCTTCGCCAATGGCAGATTGAATGGTTCCTCGACCAAAAACCTCGGCGCTTTCACGCAGTTGCGCCCGACTGGTCTGCATTAAGGCAAAACATTCAGGTAGAAAAATTGCCTCTGCACCCTGATCCGCCGCCTCGGCAATTAGTCCCGATGCGTAATCAATATTGTCCTGGATGATATCGCCGGAGCTGGTTTGAGCAACCGCAATCTTGGCCAAAATCTGTTCCGGTGGAATGGCCCGGCATTATATCAGCCCGCAACCCAATCGAAACCAGGCTGCAGAACTACAAGGAATAAAAGTAGTGATCCCCGACTAATGCCACCAGCTTGCTGTCGTCCTGCCAACTGGGTTGGACGTTAACCGAGTGATAGTGAGTGGCGTCGCCTATCTCCGGAACCTGGGCACCATCGATAAACAATTGAGCAATAATCAACGCCTGGTTCCAGGCCTTGGTATCGTTAATGACGTGATGTCTCGGTGAAATATGGGTCCAGCTAAATTGTTTTCGCTGCCATACAACCTGGCAAATCGAATCAGGAAAGTGCTTGCTGCGCACCCGATTCAAAGTAACCGAGGCAATCGCGGCCCTACCCCGAGCCGATTCACCTCGACCCTCGAAGTAGATATTCATCGCCATACAGCCTAGTTCCTGACCAGGGGAATCTACATCAAAATCAAATCCCTGGGTATTATCAAATTCAGCCGCAAAACCACTGATTGAAAGAACACAAAGAAGGGAGACAACTGCTGTTTTTGTCCGTGTTATTCTGTTAAACATCACTTTAAGCGCCTGTTTGCACCAAATTGGTGCATAATTTAAGATTTTATTTGACTAATGGCAATTTATAAGCTTTTCGCCATTTAATTTGCAGAATTATATCGAGAGAATACCCTTAGTTCAACGAGAATAAGGCATCCCAGGTATCAAGATTTTTAATGGTACAACTCTTTTTTCCAGTAGCCCCATCCTTTCAACCTTGCTGGCAGCCCTTATATACCCTTGGTTCGTTCCTGGTTGTTGGCTTTATGAGACAGCCCTGATGCCGTTGGTCAAGTGGATTCTATAAATATTTTTAATAATTCGATTTCGACCTGCCGTTCTCCCTTTGGCCATAGGCAGATATCTCCCACAGCATGACCAATTAGCGCCCTGGCCAAAGGCGAAGCCCAGCTGATTCTGTTTTTCGCCACGTCCGCTTCATCCTCACCAACGATTCTATAGACGTACTCGGTTCCAGCTGGATCAATAAAACACACAGAATTGCCAAATCGAATTCGTTCTGAATCAACCGGGATGACCTCCTCTGCTGACTCCAGGCGGGCAGCACAATACCTTAAATCCCGTTGTAATTCAGCGCGGCGGTTATTGTCTGTCAGCAGCTTCGAGTTGCCGATTTGCTCCAGCGCAAGCTGGAGCTCGCGATGCTGTTGCCGCATCGAATCAAACCCAGTCGATGTCATGTAATTTCTGAGCTCGCTAATGCTACGTTCTGGCAGCACAACGGGTGCATCCGGGTCAGACTCCTTGGTAAAAGCTCTACTCATCTTTTATAGATAGTGTAGTCATGGACTGTCATTATAACGTCCGGCCTGATTGTCTAACGAGGCTAACCTTAATAGATATACACTGCGCTAAAAATTAATGTCTAAGAGCGATTAGAACTCTCTGGTTGCCCTGAATTTAACCTTGGGCCAGCGCTCCAATGCGAGCTGTAAATTGGCCCTATTGGGGGCGATATAACTCAAGCTGTTATGCCCGTCCAGCGCCAAATATTGTTCATTTTTACGCCGAAATTCAGACTCGGTTTTCTGGTCGGGGAACGCAACCCAACGCGCGGTGGATACCTGCACGGCTTCGAAACTGCAGTCAACATTGTATTCATTTTTCAGCCTGTGCGCGACCACGTCAAACTGCAATACACCAATGGCACCCAGGATCAAATCATTATTAATTAACGGTCGAAACACCTGGGTTGCGCCTTCTTCGCTCAGTTGGATTAAGCCCTTTTGCAGGGCCTTGGCGCGTAAAGGGTCAGCCAGTCGCACCCGCCTGAATAATTCCGGAGCAAAGTTCGGGATGCCGACGAATTTAAGATCTTCGTCCTCGGAAAAAGTGTCTCCAATCTGAATCGTACCGTGGTTATGCAATCCAAGAATATCTCCTGAATAGGCAGTTTCCGCCTGGTCACGGCGGGACGCGAGAAATGTATGGGCATTGTGCACCGTCATGGTTTTTTTCGGGCGGACGTGGCGGACCTTCATTCCTTTATCGAATCGTCCGGAAGTAATTCTAAGAAACGCCACTCGATCATGGTGCGCCGGATCCATATTGGCCTGGATCTTAAAAACAAAGCCACTAAACTTGCTCTCTGTAGCATCCACAATCCGGGTTTCTGTTTGTCTGGGTTGGGGTGGGGGTGCATACTCGACGAAGTTATCCATCAACTCATCGGTACCCAGACGATTTAGCGCCGAACCAAAGAACACCGGGGTTAATATACCCGCGAGATAAGCTTCGTGGTCAAAGTCTTCGCTAGCTCCCCGCACCAGTTCGATTTCCTCGCGCAGTGAATCTGCCTCCTGCCCAAGAACAGCATCCAGCTCGGGATTATCCAGCCCCTGAATAAACCGGTCCTGATCAAGTCCACCGCGCCCCGCAAACAAATGTGCAGTGTCATCATAGAGTCGATATACCCCGATAAACAATTTTCCCATACCGATAGGCCAGGTCATCGGTGCGCAGGTTATTTTCAGAACCGCTTCGACTTCATCCATGACTTCGATTGGGTCGCGACCCTCCCGGTCCATTTTGTTAACAAAGGTCATGATTGGGGTATCCCGTAGACGACAAACCTCCATTAACTTGATGGTGCGCTGTTCCACGCCTTTGGCAATATCAATAACCATCAGGGCCGAATCTACCGCGGTAAGGGTACGGTAGGTATCTTCAGAAAAATCGGCGTGCCCCGGGGTGTCCAATAAATTGACGATACGGTTCTTGTAGGGAAATTGCATGACAGAAGATGTCACGGAAATTCCGCGTTGCTTCTCAAGTTCCATCCAGTCGGAAGTTGCGTGGCGGTCACTTTTGCGGGCCTTTACTGTACCCGCCAACTGAATCGCTCCACCATACTGCAATAACCGCTCGGTCAACGTGGTTTTACCCGCGTCAGGATGCGAAATTATCGCAAATGTTCTTCGCAGGTCTATTTGTTCAGCCAGGCTGCTCATGGAATTGAAATAATGTTAGAAACAAAGTTTCTGAAGGTTCAGGCGGGGCGCGATTATACGGCCTTATTCAGGGTAGAATCCACGACCCATTTTTATCGCTAACGCCGGTGCCACTGCTTTCCCTGAAAAATATCTCCATTGCTTATGGGGACAATCAATTGCTTGATAACGCCTCGCTCACGCTGGATAGCGGACAGCGGGTAGGTCTCATTGGTCGAAATGGTGAAGGAAAATCCACCCTGCTCAACATTATTAGTGGTCGACAACCGCCGGATGAAGGAGAGGTTCGAATTGAACCAGGTGCCACCACCGCCACCCTGGAACAAGCACCCAGTTTGACCGGGGACGACACTATATATGACGCCGTGGCGATGGGACTTGGAGAAATTGGCGTCTGGCTCGCTGACTACCATCGGGTAATCGAAGACAAGTCAATGGATCCTCAGCGTCAGATGGAACAAATGGGCCAACTACAGCAAAAACTCGACGCCCACGACGGATGGCGTTTACAACAAAGGGTTGAAAAAACCCTGTCGCGCCTTCGGCTGCCTGCCGATACTGCGGTCAAATCGCTGTCGGGGGGGTGGCAACGGCGCGTGTCGCTGGCTCGCGCGCTGGTTCGCGAACCCAGAATTTTGCTGCTGGACGAACCGACTAATCATCTGGATATCGAATCCATAGTCTGGCTCGAAGACCAGATCATTCAATTCCCCGGGGCAGTATTGTTTGTCACCCACGATCGAAGCTTCCTCAAGAAAGTTGCTAATCAGATTGTTGATCTTGACCGTGGAAAGTTGGTGTCGTGGATAGGTAACTATCAAGATTACCTGCGGCGCAAAGCGGATGCCCTGGAACAGGAAGCGCGTCAACAGGCGGAGTTTGATCGCAAACTGGCCGCCGAAGAATCATGGATTCGACAAGGCATTCAAGCCAGGCGCACGCGCAATGAAGGGCGGGTTCGTGCACTTAAAAAGATGCGGGTGCAACGCGCGGAAAGGCGGGGACAAAAGGGTAAAGTGAAACTTCAACTAGACCGGGCTGGAGCAAGTGGCAAAATGGTGATCGAGGCTAATGACCTGTGCTTTGGCTACGGCGACAAGGTAATTGCCAGAAATTTTTCCACGAGAATTCTGCGAGGCGATCGGATCGGTCTGATTGGACCGAATGGAATTGGTAAAACCACGTTGATTCAACTGCTTCTGGCAAGGGTAGCCCCTGACAGCGGTAGCGTTCGCCATGGCACCAATCTTGAAATCGCCTGGTTTGATCAATTACGCACTCAGATAGACCTTAACGCAACGGTGGTGGACGCTATTGGCCAGGGCCGCGAACAGATTACGATAAACGGCAAAGAAAAGCACGTAATCTCGTATTTATCAGACTTTCTGTTCACACCGTCTCGGGCGCGGTCACCAGTTCGCAGCCTCTCGGGTGGTGAACGGGCCAGGGTTTTACTGGCAAAACTGTTTAGCAAGCCAACTAATTTGCTGATTATGGATGAACCGACCAATGACCTGGATATTGATACTCTGGAACTTCTCGAGGAAATGTTGCTGAATTTTAGCGGTACGTTACTGTTAGTCAGTCACGACCGAGAGTTTATGGACAATGTAGTAACTAGTACTATGGCCCTGGAGGGCGGGGGGAAAATTAATGAATACGTTGGCGGATACAGTGAATGGGAACGCCAGCGGGTGCTACCGGAATATTCTCCGGCCAGGGCCGATACTGGCCTGAGCAAAGTTCCGGAGACGCCCAATATCAATTCCCCAACGCCGAAAAAAAAACTCGGATATCGAGAACAGCAGGAACTCGCCACTCTGCCAGACAAGATTGACACTCTTGAGCAAAAACAAACCTTGTTGACCAAAACGATTTCAAGCCCTGACTTTTATCAGGGAGAATCGGAACTGGTGGAGGCAACCTTACGAGATCTGGATCGGGTGACCGCTGAACTTGATCAGGCGATCAACCGCTGGTCCGAGCTCGAATCCTGACTATTTGGTTTACAACAAGCAAATAGCGCCCACCTGGCGGCCATAGGTTTCCTGCTTCAAATGACAACTTCGCCGGTAACTGAAAAATCGCCTGGAATCGGCATAGGTATCGTGCTCCAGTCGATCAATTCTGACTACATTTAAGGCCCTTAGACGTATTTCAATATAACGGGGTAGGTCAAAATGTTGATTGCCAGATTCCTTATCCGGAGCAAAGCATTGCTCCGATGCAACCGGACTTCGAGACAAAAACATATCCATAAATTTCTCTCCGACCTCGTAACTGGGCAACTGGATAGCGGGGCCAATCGCACAATAGAGAGATTCAACACGGGCACCCAACCGGCACATTTGATCAATCACCGAGTCGGTGATTCCATCCACTGCACCCTGCCAACCAGCATGGGCTACTCCGACAATCGCTGCTGAAGCATCTGCAAACAGCACCGGTGCACAGTCCGCGCCGAGAGCGCCAATTCCAATTCCAGGTTCACGGGTAACCAGGCCATCTGCTTTCACAACCGTATCGAGGCTATCTCCGCCGCTTAACACCCTGACACTGGTTCCATGGACCTGGCGATTCGTCACCAACACCCGCGCCCTAAGCTGTTTGGCGACCCGGTCACGATTTTGTTCGACAGATAAAAGTTTGTCTGTGGAAAACTGGCTACAGTTAAGGGAACTAAATATTCCGTCAGAGACACCACCTTGCCGAGAAAAAAACCCATGAGAGAGCCCTGATAAAGGACCGAGTAATTGACTTTGATAGGACGGTACCACCATTCGACTATTTTCCCACAGAGCGAAACGAATTCAACAGTTGCCCTAGGCAGAATATTTCATAAAGGCGAATACCGATTAACCAAAAGCTAGAATGAATCAGAGTCATACGACATTTAATAGGTAAAACTTACTCTACAGCTTTGTCCTTCTGGATTAAGACGCCAATCTGGCGTCGCATCTTGAACCATCGACCTCGAACCATAGCTACGGCTATGCTTCTTCGTCCGATAGTCCAACCTGATTAACCAGCTTGTTTCTAAATTCCAGACCTTTATGAAATTTCCGGGCTAGCGGCATCGCATCGCCTTAGCTATAATCCGGCGCTCAAAGGCTTGGCGCACAGATCAAAACGACACTCGGAAAGAACCTTCCAGTTTCCTGCCAAACTTTGTCTATACCAAACCAGGTCAAGACGACCTTGGCAACAGTATAGTACTAATTATCCGGAGAGTTGGCAGAGTGGTCGAATGCGGCGGTCTTGAAAACCGTTGACTGTAACAGGTCCGGGGGTTCGAATCCCTCACTCTCCGCCACCAGCGCTTTCGCATATTATTCATCCTTCCCAATTTGCGTCAGGTTTCTCTCTTAACTCAAAGACTTACTGCCGCATGCGGTATCATCCTTGCGGATTGTAGTCATCCGAGTCCATGTCAAGTGGTGGACTGGATGGTGGACCTGAAATGCCAAGCGAAGAGAAATGGAGAAACTCACATCACGTCGTGTTGCAACAATAAAAAACCACGGGTCGATACGTCGACGATAACGGCCTTCTTCTAAATGTCACGCCCAGCGTTAATAAAAGTTGGGCACATTGATATCAAATTGCAGGACGGTGCCGCGAAATGAGCTTGGGGCCCCGTTAATAACACCCCTTGCGCGAAGCCCGAGCACGCGCAATGGAGTCTTCCCGCAGTGTTTAAGGTGGGCTCGCCCCCCGAAAGTGCCACCCTGTTACTCGATCAAATCACCCCGCAAATTCATCATTTAATTTACTTCAGTTTTTAGATACGCTTCCAAGGAATCATCTAGCGCGTCTCTCCAGGGAGTATGGTGGTTTGGTGCCATGGTGCCAGTCAAAGCAGAATTATAGCCATTGTCGCGAAACGTCATAATATTTTCCTTTTTGTGTTTTTTCCATTGGAAGAAAGCCTCAATTGCGCCGGCTGTATCGAATTCTGGATAGTCAGTTAATGACATCAAGTGCATAGTATACTTTCCTTGAAATTCAATCGCTTCAAAATCATCTGCTCCGTTATCTTCTTCTTCACGCCATTTATCGATATCGGCGTGCATTTCCGCTTGGCTGGGCACATCGACACGTCCCAGAATAACATCACGAGCGTACCAAGCTTGTGCATCAAACATATTAAAGGTAAACCATTGATCTTGCATTCCAAGATACATCAATTTCGGGTTATGTTCCCAAATCACGCCATTGTATAAATTAACTGGGTACAGACGATTGTTAGTCTTTAGCTTTAGATTTTCCGCCATAAATGGGAAATTGTGCAGATATCCCGTACACAGTATGATGGCATCGACATCTTTTTTTGACCCATCTTTGAATGTCACTGTGTTGCCTTCTACCTTTTCAAGCAGAGGTAGTTCTTGCCAATTTTCAGGCCATTTAAAGCCCATTGGTGCCGTACGATACGAAACCGTTACAGATTTACAACCGTATTTCCAGCATTGGGAGCCAATGTCTTCGGCTGAATAAGAGGTGCCAACGACTAGTATATCCTTCGCATAGAATTCCGCAGCGTCTCGAAAGTCGTGCGCGTGCAGAATTCTACCTTTAAATGATTCAAATCCTGGATAAAAGGGAACGTTGGGTGTAGAAAAATGCCCGCTTGCGACAATTACATGATCAAATTCTTCGGTATATTCGACGCCTTTTTCTTGATCCTTGATAGTTACCAGAAACATACTTTTATGTTCGTCGTAATGTACATGGCGCACAACGGAATTGAATCGAATCCATTGACGTACATTCGCTTTTTCAACGCGTCCAATAATGTAATCATATAACACGGCACGGGGAGGGTAAGACGGAATGGGCCGACCAAAGTGTTCTTCAAAGGAATAGTCGGCGAATTCAAGGCCCTCTTTGGGTCCATTCGACCATAGATAGCGATACATACTACCGTGTACTGGTTCACCGTATTCATCAAGACCTGTACGCCAAGTATAGTTCCACAAACCACCCCAGTCAGATTGCTTTTCAAAGCAAACGATGTCAGGAATATCTGCCCCTTTCTCTTTGGCGGACTGAAAGGCTCTTAATTGGGCTAATCCACTAGGTCCGGCACCAATGATTGCAACGCGTTTACTCATAACTTGACTCCAGATTGAGGTCTATATTCGTGCCTTTTAAGCTCACATGCTTTTCAATCTGCATGCATAGTTAAGGCAATTCTTAGTCTATGAGTGTCACTTTATAAGGGATACGCGCGGAACTGTATTGTGGATTACCCGTAGATTTGGTGTCATTCGATATCAATATGTATGCGCACCAACTGTGCAAGTGTTTTGACGTTGAGTTTTTTCATGGACTGGGCTCGGTGGACCTCAACAGTTCTTTCACTAATACCCAGCTCCATAGCAATCACTTTGTTTGCATTTCCTTCGGCAACACGCTCAAAAACCTCACGCTCCCGTTTGGTCAAGGAATCTACCAACATTTTGTTGTGCTCGATTGATTCTACTTTGGTTCTAGTTCCTGACTCATGTTCGAGAGAATGACGAATACGATTGATCAACTCTGACTCATTTATGGGTTTTCGCATAAAGTCGATTGCACCCAAACGCATTGCTTCCACAGCCATAGGTATGTCTCCATGCCCTGTCATGAATATGATTGGCAGGGTAGAATTGCGGGCGTTTAATTCGCTTTGTAATTCAAGCCCGGACATGCCTGGCATGCGGATATCCAACACCAGACAACCTCGTTGTGAACCATCATATTGCGCCAAATATCTATCAGCGGTAATAAAACTTTTATGCTGCAATTCGAAAGACTCCAACAGCATACCCATAGCATCCCTGACAGCAGCATCATCATCGATGATATATACAATTTGGGGTGACTCCATTTTAAAACCCGCTAATTATCATGCAGTAGACTGAAGTTGGGCGACAGGCAAAGAAAAGAAGAAAGTAGCGCCATCTGATTTGTTATTCACGAATTCAAGCTGACTACTGTGTGCAGAAATAATTGATCGACTGATTGACAATCCAAGCCCCATTCCCAATTCTTTAGTAGAAACGAAAGGGAGGTATAGTTGTTTAGCCAATTCTCTCGAAATACCATGCCCGCTATCAACTATAGAGATCTTAATCTTTTGGTCAATCAAATCTGCTTGTAAAATTATCTTGTTATGACTGCTGTTCGTGTAACTCATGGATTCCATACCATTTCGAAGTAAATTTAGAACCACCTGCTGAATTTGAATTGGATCGCACTTTACCTTTGGCAGATATTCAGCCATTCGTAACACAATAACAAATTTTCTTAATTGTGCTTCGACCTCTGCTAACTTATGCACACCACGGATAAGAGTGGTGCAGTCTATAATTTCCTGATGACTTTCTCTTGGTCTAGTCATCTGTTGCATTCGTTCAATGACTGCGCCAGCACGATGTGCTTGAACGCTTAGTTTTTCCAAGGCCTCTTGTAAGCGATCTGATTTTGAAGAAGAATTTTCCAGGAATTTTAATCCGGATTTCGCGTACATAGATATCGCAGTAAGTGGCTGGCTAATTTCATGGGCGATACCGGCCGCCATTTCTCCCATCGTATTAAGGCGATCGACATGTGCTAATAATTCGCGCTGCTCTCGAACCTCTTTTTCCGCCGTGCGTTGATTTGTTAGGTCCCTGATCAGCACAACATGCTTTTCTGCCCTGTCGTTTTGTAGTTGGCTAATTGAAACCAAGATTGGAAATTCATTACCATTTCTTTTTCTTCCAGATAGTTCCTCGTTATTATTCCAGTTCGATATAGCCAGTTTCTGGGTAAAATATTGATCAAACTTTTTAGCGAATTGGGGTGGCATTAACTTTCGACAGTGAATACCCCTAACTTCCTTAAAGCTATAGCCAAACATTTTTTCAGCTGCGTTATTGAATGATTCAATTTTTCCATGGCAATCAATGGCGATCACCGCTTCAATAGCGGACTCAACAACAGCTCGGGCATATGACTCTGTACGAATCAGTGCAGTTTCTGATCGTTTGCGGTCGGTGATGTCAGTGATAAAACCCTCCAAAATCGCGATACCATCTTCGGTGCTATCCACAACCCGACCCCGCTCCCAGACCCATTTTTCAGTACCATCTTTTGCTATAATACGATACTCTACTTCAAAAGGTTCGCCAATATTCGCTGCATGCCTGACCATGCGATCCACCTCATGTATGTCTTCAGGATGCGTAAAGTCGCCCCACAGAATTTTCTGGCTTTCAATTTCATGACGATGATAACCGCACAATTCAAAACATCCATTGCTAACAAAATCCATGGGCCAGAGCTCCCGATTTAAACATCGATAGGCCATGCCTGGTAGGTTCTGTAGTAATGTTTCTAGACGATTCACTCTCACGGAATATCAGTGGATTGTTGGTTGTCACTTTGTTTTTTTTGACAACTAGTTTTCTTAATCAAATTATTCAATTTATCAATCGCAATCAAATCACAATAAACTGTAAGCTGGTATCCGTTTTCAATAGTTAGATATATAATCGATATGTTCTACCATTATAAATCTGGAGATAGCGGGTTACTTACATTCTTAAATACTCCAATGGCAGTGAAGCGTATAGACTGTGTGGAAACCCAAGATTACCACGCTTAACAGTACTCAATTTTCTTCGCCTTTTTCAATTATCTCGATTTGGGTCGTATTTAAATTTTAGTTAAAGAAACCTATTAGTTTTTGATCTCTCTTATTAGCGGTTTCACGCCCAATATATTGATCATTTGGGTTAATTTAGACGCTAGCACAGGTGAACTCATTCCGGTACTGACTCGTTTCATAGCTTCTACATCATTTGCTGTTAATTTTCAAAAAAGAAACTAATGCTACCATTTATGTTTTTTCATCTTCATCTCGTGAGGAGTAAATTTCAACATCACAGCCTCGGTAAGTTCTTCTTCACGTGATTTATGTTTCCTTGATGGGCTGGAGCGATTTAGAGGTGTTTTTGCTAGGCGCCTGTTATATTTATATCTGCCTGGAATATATACAGAAATGGCCGAGGAGAATTTAACGACCTGGTGTGTTAAGTTTTTACCATATTGTCACATTTTATTGCCTAAATGAGGATCTAACGATTGTTCATGCACTGTGTCAGAATCCAATAAACCGCTAGATTCGACTGAACCCGGTCCATTTCAAAAGTATCTTTTTTCTGGGGCCTGCTATGTTCAAATCGGCGAATGTTACAAACTGTTGAAGGTATCCATTGCTCGTGGAGAGACCATAAAAACCAGTGGAGAACTAACTGAAAATCTTAAATCGATTTGGACTGGCTTTCTTGTGCAACAACCCGGCGCTTTGGCGTCTGAAATTTCTGCAGAAGGAGGGGGTCAGCTAGGTCAGGAAACAGAGGCGCTCAAAGGCATCCATCAAAACATCGTGCAAGCTGGTGCCACAGCGACTGACCATTTCCTCGCATCGATAGTCCATACTGATGTCAGTACAATTAATCTGAAACAGTTTTTTGTACTTTGGGCGTCCTCCTGCGATAGCGCCTATCAACAACTAATATGGTCAGACAGTTATTCACGGGCGGTTGGCCAGATCGTCAACTCTACTTTAGACGGCTATCGTCTAACAACAAAAAGTAAAGTTTAACTTTCTCTGACTGACTTACAGCATGGACTTCGAAGAGAAAATCAATCTTGAGCTGGCGCAATTTAAGGATCGATATCACCAATTAAACCGCTATATTCTCAAATCGAGCAGAGAACTGTCCTGGTATACCGAGAATAAAACCGTGTTGGAATACGGACCGCTTCGGGTCAGGCAGTTTGTTAGTGAACCTACCTGTAAGGTGCCGCTTCTAATCGTGTACTCCCATGTAAATGCACCGAATGTGCTCGACCTAAATCAGCGACATTCCATGGTTCAACGACTACTTGAACAAGGTCACAATGTATATTTGCTTGATTGGGGCAACGTCCGTGAAAAGGACAAACTCAATGATCTGTCGGTCTATATAAAGGACTATATTGATGCGGCGGTAAACTGTATTCTAAATCAGACCTCGTCGACAAAAATCAATTTACTTGGCGTTTGTCAGGGAGGCACGTTTGCCCTTTGTTACGCAAGCCTGTTCCCAAAAAAGGTCAATCGACTGGTTACCATGGTGACCCCTGTGGATTTTCACGCTGGTAAAAGCATCCTGACACACCTGGTTAAATATATTGATTTTTCGCCTTTAGAGGAAACCCCCCACAATATCCCAGGTCAATTTATAACACATCTTTTTCAAATTATCCGCCCATTTCAAGATTTGCAGCGACAAGTTGAATTGATTGATCAATCTCCCGAAAAAACAAGAAATGAGCTGGCTACTCAGATGGATCAGTGGGTATTTCATTGCCCCGATCAGCCCGGTAAGGCGTTTGCCCAGTTTGTAAGGCTGTTCTTCCAAGAAAATCAATTAGTTTCAAAAAATTTCCAGATTCAAGAACTAACCATCCGACTCGAGAAAATATCGGCACCAGTATTGAATGTATTCGCGGCTAATGATCATCTCGTTCCGGCCGAATCCTCCAGTGCACTGAAACAACATATCAGCAGAGACCAATACGAGCAACGAGCATTTCGAGGAGGCCATGTTGGGCTAATGGTGAGTCAAAAAGCCCAACAAACCATATTACCTGAAATTGGACAATGGCTCGCCAGGCCGGAAGATATGGTGAAGTTTTGAAATCACGCGACCGATGTCACACCCTGTCTACAAGTGGAGTTTTGTTTAGGTAAATATCCACGCTAGTACATGTGTTGACCACCGTTGATATCCACGGTTGATCCTGTAATAAAACCGGCGTTATCGGCAACTAAAAATATGACACCCCGTGCGATATCGTCGGGATCACCCAACCTGCCAACAGGTATTGTTGCGATGATTTTCTCCAATACCTTTTCAGGCACGGCACGCACCATGTCGGTTAAAACATAACCTGGTGCAATCGCATTCACCGTAATGCCTTTGGTGGCGCCTTCTTGCGCTAATGCTTTGGTGAAACCGTGAATGCCTGATTTGGCTGCGGCATAATTAACCTGACCATATTGACCGGCCTGGCCGTTGATCGAGCCAATATTAACTATTCGACCGAATTCTCGCTCACGCATTCCTTCGATCACGCATCGGCTCATATTGAAGCAGGACGACAGATTGGTCTGAACAACAGAATTCCACTGATCGAAATCCATTCGGTGCATGGTTCCATCACGGGTAATGCCGGCATTGTTCACCAAAACATCAATTGGGCCAACTTCCGACTCTATATTTTTGACAGCGGACTGACATTCCGCAAAATTACTGACGTCAAATTTGTACGCAGGTATCCCTGATCGTTCGGTGAAATCCGCTGCAGATTTATCATTGCCGGCGTAGGTAGCAACAACATTATACCCTTGATCTTTTAGTCTGGCGCTGATTGCTTCTCCGATACCCCTGGTCCCGCCTGTAACTACTGCGACTCTACTCATAACTCTGTCCTCAATTAAAATCGTAAAAGTGGTTTAAAAATAATTAGTTGATTTCCTTACCCAGCCGAACCTTCACATAGCTTCCAGGTGCATCCTCAATGATCTTTAACTTTCCGGACCCGGGCTTACGTGCAGATATTTTTTTTCCGGCTTTACGGCCAACCCATTTCTGCCATTCTGGCCACCAGGATCCTTCGTGTTGAACTGCTTTCTCAAAAAACGTGTCTGCATCTGATGGGGGTTTATTAGTCGTTCGATATCCATATTTTGTATCCGTAGGTGGATTAACGACACCTGCGATATGTCCTGATCCGCCGAGAATAAATTTGACCTGACCGGAAACCAGACTTGTCCCCATATAAGTCGATTTCCATGGAGCAATATGATCGTCAATGGTTGAGACAAAACACACCGGGATCTCAATTGTGCGCAAATCAATATCAACTCCATCGATGGCAATCCCTCCTGGCTCACGAAGTTTGTTTTCGATATAGAACTTTTTCAAGTACCAGGAATGCATTTTCGCAGGCATTCTGGTTGAATCTGAGTTCCAATAAAGCAAATCAAAGGGTTTGGGACTTTTTCCCATCAAATAGTTGTTTATATAGAACGACCAAATCAGGTCATTGGCGCGTAGCATATTAAATGTATTGGCCATCGAACTCCCTTCGAGAAAACCGTCCTCCTGCATTTTCCCATCCAAATCGTCGACCTGCTTTTTATCAACGAAAACGCCTAATTCACCTGGTTCTTCAAAATCAAGCATTGTAGTAAGAAATGTTGCGCTGGAAATACGTTTGTCCCCGGAGGCTTTTTGATACGCCAACGCAGTGGCAAGTAGTGATCCACCAATACAATATCCAATTGCGTTGATCTGGTCCTGCCCGGTCGCCTTTTCAATTGCATCAAGGCAAGCACCAATACCTTCGATTACGTAGTCATCGAAACCAGTATCGCGATAGCTACTATCAGGGTTAACCCATGACACCACGAAAACTGTATGACCCTGATCAACCAACCATTTAATCAATGAATTCCTTGGTTGCAAGTCAAGCACATAGTATTTGTTTATCCAGGGCGGAATGACCAGCAATGGTTTGGTATAAACGGACTTTGTGCTTGGACTATATTGAAGCAACTCCAGCATCCGATTGCGGAATACCACTTTGCCAGGAGTCGTCGCAATATTTTTGCCAAGTTCAAACGCATCCGTATCAGTCATACTTATGCGAAGCTCTCCATTCCCATTTTTTATATCTGCCAGCATGTTTTCCAAACCCTTAACGAGATTGTCTCCATTGGATTCAATGGTCTTTTCGATCACCGCAGGGTTGGTCGCCGCAAAGTTTGTGGGCGACAAACTGTCAATATATTGTTCTGTAAAAAAAGCGATTTTTTCCGCAGACTCCTTTTCTAATCCGTTTACGTCTGTCGAAATATCTCTTAACAAACGGGAAGTGAGTAAATACGATTGTTTGATCAGGTTGTAAACTGGTTGGTCCTGCCAGGCTTCGTGACGGAATCGACGGTCACCTTTGTGCTCGGTTATAACCTGCTCTCCTTGTGTCCCCATAACTGCTAAAGCACTTTGCTGATACAGTTTGAAAGCATCCTGCCAATATTGTACGCCCGCCTGAAACAACTTATCCGGGTCTTGTGATAGTGCTTGCATCCACGCAGCACTTGCTTCATTTAAATTAAATGGATCACTACTGGGCGGAGAATAGTTTTTGGTAATTTCTGCGAATATTTCCTCCATGTGTTTGATATTCTGCTGCAGCAGTTCTGCAGATGCCGCCCCGGGATTTTCTAATTTTTCTGACTTTTCAGACATGGTTTAAGAACAAATTTGGATTAGATTTACTGTTTGCTTTTCGCTATCACGTCGTTTAATTCCTTAACGCTTTGCTCCATCCGTTGCTCGACCTGCTCCGAAATATCTGTATAGATATTGCCAATCATATCGGCAACTTCCTCAAAATTTTCCATCGATTTCTGCATTGCTGCTTCAATCAAAGCGGATTGTTCAGTGGATCCTTCCGATCCCTTGGAGCGAGTAAGATTTTCCGCAGCGGAGGCAGCATCAGCCATCGCTTGCTGCATCATTTCAGTCTGCCGTGTCATTAACGCCTGGACGCCCGACATTACTGTTTCATTGGCTTTTGCGATGGATTTCGCGGCATTTTTTTGAGACTCCATCAATTCTGTGGAGTTAAATTGGTTAAATGGCGAATTTTCGATTATTTCCTGGAATTGCTGGACCATTTTAGTGGGATCGAATTGTTTCATCAGCTCTTCGAAATCAAATTTACTATTGTCATTCATGATAATATTCCTGTTAAATTTGTGCACTGCACAATTTCCTATTCTATTGATTTCATGGTCAATGTCAAGTCTAATTTTAGGCAGTATTTAGAATCCCAGTAACCGTAGTATGATCCGGCCTCGGTAATGCACAGATTGAACAGAAAATCTAAATGAATGAAGACACTGTGAGAATAATAAAGAAATATCCTAATCGCCGCATATACGATACCCAGGACTCAAAATACATCACGATCAGTGACGTACGGAATATGATTATTGAGGGAATAGAATTCAAAATTATCGATGCCAAATCCAAGCAAGACATCACACGCAGCGTTCTTTTACAGATCATTATCGAACAGGAATCCGAAACAAACCCTTTGTTTACCACCGAAAACCTGCAAAACTTTATTCGCTACTACGGAAAAAACCAACAACAGGGATTCTCAGACTTCATCGGTCAGAGCCTGTCTTTCTTTCAACAGCAACAAGATCAGTTTCAGTCTAATATGACGGAGATGATCGACCAAAGTCCGGTCAAAGTTTGGTCTGATATTAGTAAGCAAAATATGGAATTGTGGCAACAGATGCAAAGCGCATTATTCGGTAATTCCCAAACCAAAGAAAAAAGTAAAGACAAAAAGGGGTAATCTACTACCCAGTAGTTGGACACCCAAGATTCGATGGGGTCAGACTTGACAACCACGCTTTCCGAGATTATGGTGCAGTGCATCAATGCTGCAGTGCAGCATGACTTAATAACAATCAATCGGAGAGAATATGTCCAAAAAATTAGCGCTGATCACGGGTGGCACCGGTGGAATCGGCACCGCAATTTGTCAGGAGCTTTACCAGCAAGACTGCACCGTTATTGCCAGTTACTTCCCCCCCGAAGAAAAAGAAGCAGGGGCGTGGCAGCAGGCCAATCGGCAACTGGGATTTGAATTTGCAATCGCATCGGTAGACGTTTCCGATTTCGACAGTGCCAGGAAAATGGTCGATGGAGTTGAAAAAATATACGGGGGAATAGATATATTAGTGAATTGCGCTGGAATAACCAGGGATAAGACGCTCAAGAGTATGACTCCGGATCAATGGAAAGACGTCATTAACACCAATCTTGACAGCGCTTTCAACATTACTCAACCCGTTGTCAAAGGCATGCTCGAACGAGAATTTGGCCGGATTATCAATATCGCCTCGGTGAATGGGCAAAAAGGTCAATTTGGTCAAGCCAACTATTCAGCTGCGAAAGCCGGATTGCATGGGTTTACCATGGCGGTTGCGCAAGAAACGGCTGCAAAGGGCATAACGGTTAATACTATTTCCCCCGGTTACGTTTCTACGCCCATGACTACGTCTATGCCTCAGAATATTCTTGACCAAATCGTCAGCCAAGTACCGGTTGGACGTATGGCCAAGCCTGAGGAAATAGCATTTACCGTGTCATGGCTGGCAGACGAACGTAATGCTTACACGACTGGTGCCAATATTCCGGTGAATGGTGGAATGTTTATGAGCGCTTAAAGAGAAATGATTCTCCGCGTCAGATAATGCCAGGGATTTTTTTCAGGTTCGCTTTGTGTTGCCAGGAACCTGTGCCAATGGAATCTCCCAACAAAAAGTCGGGGCATTGACACATGGTTTTAAAACCAATGTTCACTGCCATGAGCCGGTCTGCCTGGGGGCAGTGCCGGCTCCGTACAGCATTAAGCAGTTTTTGCCTGGGCAGAAACTGATTTTACGTTTTGCTCGGCTAAAGTTCGTGCTTCGTCAATGAACTGGGTGTTCAGCTCACCGTACGCTTTTGCATCGGCGGTAACGCGTTCAGTGATTTTTTGGGCCAGGTCTTTTTGCTTCTCTGCATACGCCTTTAGATCATCCGCATCGCGGACTTCAAATCCTGCATTAAGATTCTTAAGTCCAAGATCAGCGAATGCCTTGAAACTGTCGAATTGCAGGTTGATCGCATTCTCAGCGCTTTTAACAACCAGCTTGTTGAACGCAACAACTGGGGCGATTGCAGCTTCTAACTGCTTAGCTTCATTGGCTTTTGCCATGATAGATCTCCAAAAATTAAAGTTAAAGTTAAAAAAGTGCATTTCACGAATTTGTGCAGCGCAGCATATCAGCGTTTATTGTGCATTGCAACATAAATTTGAAATTTAGGTAAGTGACTGATATTAAAAGCAATATAACCCCCATACAGGGCGAAGTACTATCCAAAAGCAGTTCCGGAAGTATCCATCGGGTATGCTGGACAGAATGGGGTAATCCAAACAATCCCAGGATTCTATTTTGCGCCCATGGATTATCTCGTAATGCCCGGGATTTTGATTACCTGGCAGCAGCAGTAGGGGACCAGTATCGTGTTATCTGTCCCGACTATCCGGGCCGCGGTGCAAGCGATTGGCTGCGAAATAAAGCGTATTACAACAATGAGCAATACTTGAAGGACTCATTGGCGATTATAGATAGACTTGAATTTGATCAGTTGGACTGGGTGGGTACCTCCATGGGCGGATTGATCGGGATGATGTTGGCGGCGGTTCCAAATAATCCCATAAGCAAAATGATAATCAATGACGTTGGCCCGTATATTCCTGCTACAGCACTTTCTGTGATTGGCGAATACCTGAAATGTCATCCGCGATTCAATAATCACAAGCAGGCAATCGATTATTTTAAATCTGTCTACGCAGGCTTTGGAAAACTGGATGAAGAGCACTACGAGCATTTTGTAACCCACGGCGTATGTGCCAGTGAAGATAGCGATGACTTAGTACTCAATTATGATCCGGCAATTATCGATCAATTTGTAGCAGCCAAGCTGAGCGATATTGATATCTGGGATACCTGGGACAAAATCAGCGTCCCGATACTAATTCTTCGAGGTAAACAATCCGGGTTATTGCTGGCACAAACGGTAGAACAAATGAAGCATCGGCATGGAAATGCAATTTCTGTTGAGTTTAATGATTGTGCCCATGCACCTTCGCTGATGGTAGAACATCAAATTCAAATTATCTTTGACTGGTTATTAAATGACTCTCCGGCAAATCAAGGGAAATAGATTAAAGCGTTAAACACATCTAACCAAAATACTATCTACCGAATATCACTCAAGTTTCTAGCCGCCCAATATGACGATTTGTCTGGCGCAAAAATGTTCTACGATGGTACTGAAAAAGGGCATTTGCTGCCGTTTTGTTTCGACCGATTACTTTGGTCAAACCATATTTCACTTTGCCCCTTTTTCAAATCAGTGATGCCCCAATTTCTTGCATATCAAATTATGTCTCGTTATAATCTCATTATTGTGCAGTGCACAATAACTGTACACACAAGAGCTGTGATTAATTTCAAAACCTATAGGGGTTCCATATGACTGAAGTAGTGATTGCAAGTGCCGCACGTACACCAATCGGCGCATTTCTGGGAGGTCTATCTTCCCTTCCCGCTTCCAAGCTTGGCGAGATCGCCATCGCGGAAGCCTTGAATCGAGCTGGAGTTAATCCAGATGATGTATCAGAAGTCATTATGGGTCAGGTTCTTGCCGCGGGTGTTGGACAAAACGCCGCACGACAAGCCGCGGTAAATGCAGGAATTCCAACTGATCGCACTGCAGTGACTATCAATCAAGTATGTGGTTCTGGCGTACGTTCAGTCGCAATGGGTTATCAGGCGATTATTTCGGGTGACAGCGATATTGTTGTTGCAGGTGGTCAGGAAAACATGAGTCTCTCACCACACAGCTCCCCCGTGCGAAATGGTCAAAAAATGGGTACGCTGAATCTGGCCGACACAATGATTGTTGATGGCCTATGGGACGCTTTTAATAACTACCATATGGGAAATACGGCGGAAAATGTCGCCGCAAAATGGGAAATCACACGAGATCAACAGGACGCATTTGCTGCTGCCTCTCAGCAGAAAGCGGAAGCGGCGCAGAAAGCCGGTAGATTCAAACAAGAAATTGTTCCGGTAACCGTTCCGGGTCGCAAAGGCGACACCATTGTGGACAATGACGAGCATCCCAAGCATGGCACAACCGTTGAAACCCTGGGCAGACTGCGTCCCGCATTCAGTAAAGAAGGCGGCGTCACCGCAGGGAATGCATCGGGTCTCAACGACGGCGCTGCTGCTACGGTTTTAATGAGTGCTGAAAACGCTGCCAAACGCGGTATTACTCCCCTGGCAACCATCCGATCCTGGGCCACCGTGGGTGTTGACCCAACCATTATGGGTTCTGGCCCAATCCCGGCCAGCCGACGAGCCCTGGAGAAAGCGGGTTGGTCCATTGAGGAGTTGGATCTGGTCGAAGCTAATGAAGCTTTCGCTGCTCAGGCGTGCGCAGTTAACAAGGAACTCGGATGGAATCCTGAAATCGTAAATGTAAACGGTGGGGCAATCGCACTCGGGCATCCAATAGGTGCTTCAGGTACCCGTGTTCTCGTTACTCTACTTCACGAAATGCAAAAACGTGACGTTCATAAAGGGTTGGTGACTCTTTGTATTGGTGGTGGCATGGGAATCGCTATGTGTGTCGAGCGTTAGCCCATTGATGAGGGAAACCCCACCTAACAAATGGTAATTGTCGAGTGGGATTTCAGAATTAACCCTGGGGTAACTCGAGATTCGAATTCAATCCCAGGAATTAACTTAGGCTCAACCAAAATCAAAATCAAAATCAAAAGAATAGAAACTGGCCTTATTCAAATTACTTTAAGCTTTCAGTGCCAACTATTCCACCGGACGATTTTTGATCAAGTCATCCACCACAGCGGGTTCGGCCAGGGTACTCGTATCACCCAAGCTATCAAGTTCATTCGCCGCAATTTTCCTAAGTATTCTTCGCATAATCTTTCCAGATCTGGTTTTAGGAAGACCAGGCGCCCATTGAATCACATCGGGTTTGGCAATGGGTCCGATTTCACTCTTGACTAGCGAGATCAACTCAGACTTTAAAGCGTCATCCGGGTCAGTACCAACCATTGGAGTAACATACGCATAAATGCCCTGGCCTTTTATCGAGTGGGGATAACCAACAACGGCGGCTTCGGCAATTTTCTCATGCAGTACCAGGGCACTTTCGACCTCAGCAGTGCCCATGCGATGACCGGAGACATTAATAACATCGTCTACCCGTCCCGTGATCCAAAAGTAACCGTCTTCATCGCGGCGGGCGCCGTCACCAGTGGTGTAATACCCAGGATACATCGTGAAATAAGTTTCGAGGAAACGTGGATGATCACCATACAATGTGCGCATCTGTCCTGGCCAGGACTGCTTGATTACTAAATTACCTGATGCGGCTCCCTCCAGCTCATTACCTTCAGCGTCAAGCAACTTAGGCTCGACACCGAAGAATGGAAGCGTCGCAGAGCCAGGCTTCAGGGCGGTTGCACCGGGTAATGGCGAAATTAATATTCCCCCGGTTTCAGTTTGCCACCAGGTATCTACGATGGGACACCTACCCTCTCCAATCACATGGTAATACCATTCCCACGCTTCCGGATTAATCGGTTCACCAACCGACCCGAGCAAACGCAGACTGCTGCGACTGGTTTTAATCACCTGCTCATCGCCCTGGGACATCAATGCACGTAACGCAGTTGGCGCGGTATAAAATATATTAACCTGATGTTTATCAACAACCTGCCAAAATCGACCAGCATCTGGATAAGTCGGTACACCTTCAAACATCAGAGTGGTTCCACCATTTGCCAGTGGACCATAAACAATATAAGAATGGCCAGTCACCCATCCTACATCCGCGGTGCACCAATAAATATCACCATCGTGATAGTCAAAGATATACTTATGGGTCATTGCAGCAAATAACTGGTAGCCACCGGTTGTGTGCAATACTCCTTTGGGTTTACCCGTCGAGCCTGAGGTATAAAGGATAAACAAGGGATCTTCCGCGCCCATCGGTTCTGCGGGACAATCCACCGACGCATCTGCCATGGCTTCGTGATACCAGACGTCTCGTTGAGCGTGGCTCGGCACCGCATTACCGGTACGTTTTACCACGATTGTGGTATGTACTCCCGGGCACCCTTCCAGTGCTTTTTCAACATTTTCCTTAAGCGGAACATTTTTCCCACCTCTTGGTCCTTCGTCGGAAGTAATAACCACCTGACAGTCTGAATCCAAAATCCGATCTCGTAACGCTTCAGGAGAGAATCCGCCGAAAACTATGGAGTGAACCGCACCAATTCGGGCACAGGCTAGCATAGCTACTGCCGCCTCAGGAATCATTGGCATATAGATAGAGATTCGATCACCTTTTTTAACGCCACGGGACTTCAGTACATTGCCAAACTTCGATACGAGTTCATACAATTCGCGATACGTGATTGAGCAATCAATTTCAGGACTATCACCTTCCCAGATGATCGCAACTTGATCAGCTCGTTCGGGCAAATGTCGATCAACACAGTTATAGCAGGCATTTGTGGTTGCGCCATCAAACCATTTAATATTCGCGGTATGAAAGTCAATTGACATGACTTCGTCCCAGGGGGAAAACCAATCTATAAACTTTGATGCCTGCTCACTCCAGAATTCTGCAGGCTGCTCAATTGAGTGCTGATACATTTCCCTATATAGTTTTTCATCTATATGCGCTTCTTTAGCAGCAGCTTGAGTGACTGGATATGTTTTTTCATCGGTCATAATTAAACTCCTAAATATTGGTCATCGAATTCTCTAAACGTTATTAACGTCGTATTGCTAAGCCAGAAACATTAATTTAAATGCGATGAACATTTTTGCCGATGCAATTAATTTTTCCTGAATGCAAATCAATACGCTCTGGTATCGCGTGTATTTTCTTTTCACCGGTTTGTTGTTATACGAGTTTTACAACTACCCGAATTCTTACCGGTCAACTTCATTGTTATATCGTTCAATGCTCTGCATTACTTCCTGTTTCGCAGCTTCCGCAGCAGCCCACCCCGTGATTTTCACCCACTTGCCGGGCTCCAGATCTTTATAGTGATCAAAAAAGTGAACAATTCGATCTAGCAGTTCGTCAGGGAGGTCTCGGTACTCGCTGATATCTCTATAGAGTCGAGTTAGTGAGTCGACGGGGACAGCTAGAATTTTCGCGTCCTCACCCCCATCGTCTTCCATATGGAGAATACCTACGGGCCGACTGCGTACTACCGACCCCGGAATCAAGGGTAAGGGCGATACCACTAACACATCCGACGGGTCTCCATCACCACCCAAAGTACAGGGAATGTAACCATAGTTACAGGGATAACGCATTGGTGTTCCCAAAAACCGATCAACAAATATTGCGCCTGTTTCCTTATCAACCTCGTATTTCACCGGCTCCCCGTGTTGTGGAATCTCAACCACCACATTCACGTCATCCGGAACCTGCCTGCCGGGCCCAACACGATCAAAGAACATATTGATTCTTCATTTTACTAAAGCCTAATTTAAAATTTTGCCAGATGGTATAAACCAACAATTAAGGTGAGCTAACTCGAAGTATCCGCGGGACACATAAATCACTCACCTGGGGTAATATCTCTGAACCCATATAAGAAACCACCGGGGTTGCTTCCTGGTTCATTCCTTACTCTGCAACCTAGGCTAACCAAAACCCATCAAAGTAACAGATTGGTCGATTTAGCGGCCCGTTGACTCACACCTTGCAGTTAACAAAAGTTAACCGTGACTTACTCCGTATAACTGATTTTACCAACCCAAGTCAGCAAGCAAGTTAGCAACCTTCCTATGGTCTGACTCATACCCAATAGAATCACACCTAACTCAAATTGCCAGGTATTCCTGGCGCATCTGCTCATCTTCCAATACTTTTTGTGCAGTACCATCAAAAACAATCTGACCCATGTCCAAAATTAGAGCGCGATCAGCGAGATGTAGGGCCGCAATTGCGTTTTGCTCAACGATAATGGTGGTCATACCGAGCTGTTTAATCTGTTGCAGTGTCTTTTCTATCTCATGCACAATAACCGGTGCCAGTCCTTCGTACGGCTCATCCAGCAAAAGTAATTTCACGTCTCGCATCAGCGCCCTGGCCAACGCCAACATCTGTTGCTCGCCGCCAGATAGAGTGGTGCCCTCTTGTTTTCGCCGTTCAGCCAGGCGTGGAAATAGATCGTATACTCGCTCAAGCGTCCAGCCTTTCGGTGGAGCTATTTGCGCTAGCTCGAGATTCTCCTCGACGGTCAATCCCTGGATTATTCTTCTGTCCTCGGGAACCAATCCAATGCCATTGCGCGCGGCTTGATAGGAGGACATTTCGTGAAGTGGCTTTCGATCCAACCAAATCTCACCATGCCGCAGAGCCGGATCATCAACTCTTGCCAGCGCGCGTAGTGTTGAGGTTTTACCCGCACCGTTGCGCCCCAACAATGCGACGATTTCACCCTCCCGAATATCAAAACTAACGCCTTGCACAATGTAACTTTCATTGTAGTAGGCGTGGATATCCCACACCGAAAAATAGGCGTGTTGTCCTCCCTGAGACATCTGAGGTTTTATAGCAGGTGCTACCGCAGCACCAAATTGGGTATCGCTGAGTAAATTTGTACTACCAGCGGTTTCGGTACGAGTAGGTTTGTTCACAGGTGGGCTCCTCCAAGGTAAGCATCTTGCACTTTCGAATTACCTTTGATCTCATCAGGCAACCCTTCGGCGATCACGGTACCCTGGGCTAACACAGAAATCTTTTCTGCCAGGGAAAATACAACATGCATATCGTGTTCGATTACTACCATTGTAAGACCTCGGTCAGCAATTTGCTTTAATAGATCAATCGTATTATTGGTGTCAGCCCGCGCCATTCCGGCTGTGGGCTCATCGAGCAATAGCAGCTTGGGCTCCTGGATCAAACACATGGCGAGTTCCAGTCGCCGTTTGTCACCTCGTGACAATTGGCTGGCAATGTTATTTGCACTGTCGATAAGCCCCACATCGGTCAGTCTTTCAATCGCTTGCTCTCGAACAGCTTTCTGGTCGCTCACCGTCGACCAGCCGTTCAATCGAAAAGATCCGTCTCGCTTAGCGAAAGCTGGAATTATGACGTTGTCGAGTAACGATAATTCACCGAATATTTCGGGTGTCTGGAACACTCGACTTACGCCCGCCTGATTAATTTCATGGGGACTAATTCCCAGCAGGGAAACTCCGTCAAAATCCACCACACCGGTATCCGGTTCAAGGCGACCTATGAAACAATTCAACAATGTTGATTTGCCGGCGCCGTTAGGACCGATGATGGCGTGTACTGTGCCTTGTTCGACATCAAGATTGACTTCGTCCAAGGCCTTTAACCCACCAAAGCGCTTGTTTACATTTCTAACGGTCAGTAGAGACATGATGATTCCTTCAGGTAATGGCTGATTTACTTTTTTCTGGGGGCTGTTTTTTGCTCACTATTTTGAGGATTATTTTTCGTATGCGGTCCACGCCCTCCATCAATCCACCTGGAAGAAAAATAACAATCAGCATAAACAGCGCACCAAGTGTTAAATGCCAACCTTCTCCGACAAACAAACCACTCACAGAAACTGCAGCATGTTGCAAGAACTCAGGCAGGAATGAAAATGCCTGGGTAAGAATACCGTCGTTAAAGGACGAGAATATATTTTCGAAATATTTAATTACGCCAGCGCCAATAACTGGACCAATCAAGGTTCCAGTTCCTCCAAGGATTGTCATCAACACTACTTCGCCACTAGCCGTCCACTGCATGCGCTCGGCACCGGCGAGAGGATCGGTTGCAGCCATTAAGCCACCTGCCAGCCCGGCATACATGCCGGAAATCACGAATGCGGCAAGGGTATAGGGTCGAGTATTGACTCCGGTGTATTTCAAACGGTTCTGGTTGGACTTAATTGCCCTTAACATCATGCCGAAAGGCGATCTGAATATTCGTATCGAAATATAAAAAGCGACAATCAATATAAATCCACAAAAGTAATAACCAGACCAGCCCGACATGGAAATACCAAACAATGAAGTCGATGGCAAACCAGCTGCTTGTTCAACGCCAAACAATCCGTCAATAATCCTGGCATCGTGCATGGTCAATTGAAGGCCAGTTTCACCATTGGTAATAGGCGTAAGCACCGAATAGGCCAGGTTATAGGACATTTGTGCGAAGGCCAGGGTAAGGATCGAAAAGTAGATTCCGGATCGCCTTAAGGTTATGAAACCGATAGCTAGCGCAAATATCCCGGCCATCAACGTCGAAAAAATAATAGCGGGAATGACATTCATGGTCATCAATTTGAATGTCCAGACCGCAGTATAAGAACCTATACCGAGAAACGCCGCGTGACCAAAGGAAAGGTATCCGGTCAAGCCAAACAAGATATTAAACCCAATTGCAAATACGCCGAATATGGCAAATTTCTGTAGCAGGTCAGGATAACCACCACCAATGGGTTTCATGATGATCGGCCCCAGCAGGACCGCCACAATAAATCCTGCTAATAGCAGTAAGTCCGTTCTTTTTGAGTTTTTTCCCATCACAATTAATCCTCCATCACGCCTTTCCGGCCCATCAAACCACGAGGTCTGACCAGCAGGATAATCACCGCGACCAGGTAAATGATTATCTGGTCGATTCCCGGAATGATTGATTTAACCTCGTTCATAGAAGCGAATGATTGCAAAATACCGAGCAGGAACCCGGCTGCGACTGCGCCACCTAAACTGCCCATCCCGCCGACGACGACGACGACGAAACTCAGTACTAGAAAGTCCATACCCATGTGATAGTCCGGCGACAAAATCGGTGTGTACATCACCCCCGCCAGACCCGCGACCACCGTCGCCAGCCCGAATACAATGGTAAAACGTCGATCAATATCGATGCCAAGTAATCCGACGGTCTCGCGATCCGCCATTCCGGCCCGGACCACCATGCCAAATGTGGTGAATTGTAAAAAAGCGAAAACCGATCCCAGGACAACAAATGCAAAAAACAAATAGACGATTCGCCACAGCGGATAGACGATAGCGCCTGCAGTAAAACCAAAATACCGCCCAATATCAGCTGAACCGGCCACTAAATCAGGGGCGGGTTGGGGAATAGGATTAGCGCCAAACTGAGCCTTGATGATTTCCTGGACAACAATAGCCAGGCCAAAGGTCACCAGAATCTGGTCTGCATGAGGCCGCTTGTAAAAATGCCGAATCAGGCCGCGCTCCATAGCGATTCCAATTAGTAGCATGACTGGAATTGCCACCAGGATCGATACCGGCACTGCGTAGTCGATCAAAGTTGCACCAAAGTCACCCAACAGGGACTCAATATATGGTGTACGAATTTCCATGGGGGTTCCCCATGCCGTTAGCCTTTCTGGATCAAGCACAACCTTTTCCAGCGTTAGCAGTGCTTTTAACGAAACCACACAAAATGCGCCCAGCATAAACAGCGCACCGTGGGCGAAATTAACAACCCCCAGTGTGCCGAATACCAGGGTTAATCCCAATGCAATTAATGCATAGGCCCCGCCCTTATCGAGACCATTTAGAATCTGAAGAAAAATGGCGTCCAATGTTTCCTCCGCACAAAATGAGTTTCATACCGTTGCGGTATGGGAGCCGGTCAACTGCGATAGAGCAGTCGACCGGCGGATACAAGCAGGATACCGGCGAAGTACCGGCTTTTAGAAAACTAGGCTCCGTTATTATACGGACCTAATTCTCCACCCAACATGTCTGGCGCATATTCAACTTGGGCGCGAGGCGTTACTTCAACAACCTCAAGCACGTCGAATTTTGACTCGGGATTCTCCTTGCCTTTCACGACCAGTACGTCTTTGAAACACTGGTGATCTTCGGCACGATACTCGGTGGGGCCATTGCCAAGACCATCGAATTTAAATCCTTCCAGTGCAGCACCGACTTCACTTGGCATAAAGGTTCCAGCTCGTTGACAGGCATCAGCGTACAACAGCGCTTGGCAATAGGTAGTGTGGGCTGCCTGGCTAGGTGGGAAACCGTAGGCCTGACCGAAGGATTTAACAAACGCCTTGGAGCCTTCGTCCTGCAATGACCAATGCCAGTTGGTTGATCCGAAGATACCTTTAACATTCTCACCTGCACCTTGGGCCATCAGACGAGAGTACAGTGGTACTACGATAGCGAAATCGTTACCGTTAACCTGTTTGTCTTTCAAACCAAATTGTACGGCCTGAGTTAATGAATTAACCATGTCTTTTCCGTAGTGGTTGAGTACCAGTACGTCCGCGCCGGAATTTAGAACCGGAGTAATGTATTGAGAAAAGTCACCTGCACCCAACGGCGTACGCACCGCTGCATTGGTTTTCCAACCTAGTTGTTCGGTGTATTTTTTAATCGAACCTTCTTGTGACCAGCCCCAGGTGTAATCGGCAGTCAGGTGATATGCCGAACGCTCGGTACCGAACGCGTTTTTCAGCACTGGCGCTAACGCTGCGCCCGACATCTCCGTATTGAAAAAGTGACGAAACCCATTGGCTCGTTTGTCTTTCCCGGTGGTGTCGTTGGAGTGAGTAAGGCCTGCCATAAATATAACCCCGGCTTCCTGACATAGACCTTGTACTGCAATGGCTACCCCTGAGGACGAACCACCGGTAATCATAATAGCGCCGTCTTTTTCGATCATACGTTTGGCAGACGCGCGCGCGGCATCAGATTTAGTTTGGGTGTCTCCAGTTACGAATACCACCTTTTTACCGTTGACCCCGTTACCCTTAAGAGCTTTCGATGAGAAGGTAGCCAGCATTCCGCCATCGCCCTCTCCATTAATGTGCTGAACTGCTAACTCATAGGCTCTAAGCTCATCAGCACCTTCGTCGGCATAGGCGCCGGTTTGCGGTACGTTGAATCCAAGGGTAACCGTGGATCCGGTGGGTTCGTTGGTGTAGCCAGCGCCCAGTGCGGTTCGAGAAAAAATGAACGGTGCGGATAATCCAGCCCCAGTGATGGCACTGGTTTTGAGAAATTCGCGTCGAGTTGTATTTTTACGCATTTTGTATTTTCCTGGTTGGTGTACTTGAATAAATTAATTGATTCCGAGTGCAACCTGCCGGATACGACCCGGGTCCACAATTAGCTTGCCCACGTATAGTCAACAATTCAATAACGATCGGAAAAAAAATGAAATTTTTGTCAATAATCGAACATAGAATGCTAATATTATGTAAATAATTTACAAACTTCACCAATATTCAAATTATCTTATAAGGCGTAGGTGCAATGAAGACCATTCTGGGGCCCCGAATTCGCGAACGCAGACGTCAGCTTAAAATCTCCCAAGCTGAGCTGGCTCGGCAGGTAGGTATTTCCGCGTCATATCAAAATCTAATTGAACACAACAAACGAGCAATCAGCGGCAAACTACTTGTTCGAACAGCTGAAGCCCTAGACTTGCAGATCGAAGCATTGGATGGCGCTACAGAACATAGACTGCTGTCGACGCTCGAGGAAATAGCGCACATTCCACGTATTGCCACCATTGGGGTGGAAGGCAAAAATTCCGGAGAACTAATCGGTCGCTACCCGGGTTGGGCTCGTGCGATCGCTGCACTGGCACGTTCGGAGCATAAGGCCACGGAAACTGCACGTGCGCTGGCCGATCGTTTGACCCATGATGCTTTTCTTGGAGAATCTGTTCACCGCATGCTGACCAGTATTGCATCTATTCGTTCGGCCGATGAGATCCTGGTTGATCACCCTGATATCGACAAACAGCATCGTAATCGCTTCCAAAGTATTATTAATGAGGAATGCCTAACCCTTACTAACGTCGGCGAGTCCCTTGCCAGCTATTTCGATAAATCTGACAATACTGAAAGGGTACTGACACCCCTTGACGAAGTGGAGGCATTGTTCGAAGCCCGGGAGAACAGGTTTGAAGAGATTGAAACCATTGCTGACTCTATCCCGATTGATATGGCCGATTCGCTGCCAGGAGTACGACACAAGAAAGCATTAGAATTCGCACTGTCAGTATTTGGTGAATGCATAGCGGGCATCATAAGCATACAACCTCAAATTGAAACTGAAATGGCACGAGGGCAGGCCAAACAGGCGTTGTTGACCTACGCTGTCAGCGCCTTACTCGCACCAATGAATTTGTTTCTAAGTGAAGCGCAAACCCTGCGTTTTGACGTCGAATCTCTCGCCAAATCTTTTTTAGTCAGCATCGATACGGTCTGCCATCGCCTGAGCGCCTTACCTAAGGAGCCAGGGATTCCTCGGTTTGGATATTTTCTTGCCAATGCCGCCGGTACGATCGTGACCATGAGAAACCTACCTGGGTTAGTTAGCCCGAGATATGCGGCGGCTTGTCCGCTTTGGGTGCTTTACCGGGCCCAACAATCGCCTGAATCAATGATTCGGCAACGTGTACTGTTTCCATCGGGCTCACAATTTGTATTACTTGCCCGTGCTCGACACATCGGAACCACTGGCTTTGACCAACCCAGGCACTACGTCACTGACATGTTGGCCGTGAGTGATCAAGATGCTGCACATACTGTTTACGCTCCAAATAACACCGTGCCGCTCGAACTGGTGGGCTCAACGTGCCGTAGTTGTCCAAGACGGAATTGCCTGCATCGTGTTGCTGATCCATTGTCAGGGTGAAAACGAAGCAATACATAAGCTCGCACAAGACTTGTGCTGGTATGGCAGTTAAACTCTTAGCATAATCAGATAAGACGAGAATACTAATGCAAAAACGTATACTGGTAGTAGAGGATGAGCCCAATATAGTAACCTCCCTGGTGTTCCTGTTTGAGCACGCGGGCTTTGCTGTCACCTCAGAAACTAATGGTAAGGTTGCACTGGATTTAATTTTATCGGAACCACCCGATGTGTTGGTGCTTGATGTTATGTTGCCTGGATTGGATGGCTTTGAAATTTTGCGTCATCTGCGCTCTATTCCTGAAACCCAAGCGATGCCTATTTTAATGTTGACAGCAAAGGGACAACGTGAGGATCGACAGAATGCGCTGGATTTTGGGGCTGACTTGTTTATCACAAAACCGTTTTCTAATGCGGAGGTTGTATCGGCGGTAAAGACGCTGGCTACGCGAGAAGTGGCATGAACGCGGCGCGACAAAATACGCCTGAACAACCACTGGCAAATCGAAAGTCCCATGATCGAGCATTTATTTTACCCCTGGTTGGCTTGCTGCTTTTGCTGCCACCATTTGCCCAAATATTTCAGCTTGAAATACTTATCTTCGGCATCCCTTTCACAATGCTATACCTGTTGGTTGTTTGGGCGTTACTAATAGGTTGCGCTGCAAACTTATCTGGTAGGCTGCGGTCGAGTAGTCAACTTGAAACAAAGCCGAATCCGCCAAATATAACTGAGCGCTAAGTTCTATGCTGTCGGGCGACCTTCTCCTTACTGTTTGTTTAGGCTATGTCGCCCTACTATTCGCTATTGCGTTTTATGTTGACAGGCAATCCCGGCGGGGTCGCGCCCGCTGGTTACATTCACCCGTTGTATTCACACTTTCGATTTCGGTATATTGCACCTCGTGGACGTTTTACGGTGCAGTAGGATCTGCCGCACGTAACGGCCTTGAATTTATTACAATCTATTTGGGCCCCACTCTTGTTTTTATCGGCTGGTGGTGGCTACTCAGAAAACTCGTACGAATCGGTCGCTCGCACCGCATTACCTCAATTGCCGATCTGATTTCTTCCCGCTATGGTAAGAAAGCCAGCCTCGGCGTACTGGTCACCATCATTGCGCTCATAGCGACCACCCCATATATTGCACTCCAGCTCCAGTCAGTCACCCGCAGTTATCAAGTGATTGTAGGGGAAGTCGATGTCATTGCCACCGCGTTTTTTATTGCCGCAGGTATGGCGATTTTTACGATACTGTTTGGCACTCGCAATCTGGATGCCAACGAGCGCCACCATGGAGTAGTTGCCGCTATCGCGATAGAAGCGGTTGTCAAGTTAGTCGCACTATTAGCGGTTGGATTGTTTGCCGTTTTTGGCGTAGCGGGCGGTATGGAATCAATTTTTGGCGAAGTGGATTTTGCTACCGTATATGGTGCCGGAGATATTTTCGATGCACGCTGGGTTACGCTGACGCTCTTGAGTGCTACCGCGATAATCTGTCTCCCTCGTCAATTTCAGGTTACTGTAGTAGAAAACGTCGATGAACGTCACCTTGCTACAGCATCTTGGTTGTTCCCACTTTATTTATTCGGCATGTGCCTGTTTGTCATGCCTATCGCCATTGCCGGGCTTAAGTTTTTACCCGAAGGATCAAATCCGGATTTGTATGTACTTACTTTACCTCTATCCTTAGGAAGACAGGATATAGCACTACTGGCATTTCTGGGAGGGTTCTCATCTGCTACTTCCATGGTAATAGTCGCTGCAATAGCCGTGTCCACTATGGTTTCCAATCATATCGTTATGCCGATCGCGCTTCAGTTTAGGAAACAAGGCAACGAAGTCAGCGGTGATGTGCGTAGACTGCTGCTGAACTCCCGTCGAATCAGTATTGCGGCAGTGCTCGGTCTTGGGTTTCTATATTTCCAGTTAAGTGGGGGATCAGACGCATTAGCCGCAATCGGTTTGATTGCTTTTGCCGGTGTGGCGCAATTCATGCCCAGTCTTATCGGCGGTATTTTCTGGCGCGGTGCGACCGGTACTGGCGCACTAACGGGCATGATAATAGGATTTGTACTTTGGGCCTATACACTGTTTTTACCCAGTTTTGGCGGAGAACTAATACTCAGCCAAAGCACCCTGGCGAATGGGCTGTTTGGTATAGAGCTTTTGAAACCCCAGTCACTATTCGGACTAGTTGGACTTGATCCACTTGTCCACGCGTTAATTTGGAGCCTTGGTGCTAACAGTTTAGTATTTTTAATCGTATCGAGTCTGTCAGAACCTGGAGCTCTGGAACGATTGCAGGGGGCTTTGTTCGTCGACGTTTTTCGCAGCAATCCATCCACGCCGACCCGCTTCGAACCTGGTCATGTTGCCTCGGAAGACTTGTTTGTCCTTGCCCAGAGTATTATGGGTACGGCCCCTGCCAGACGACTATTTGACGAAGTGGCTGCAAGCCAGGGAGACGTGAGTGGTCTGCCCTATCCAACGGATTCGATGATCTCCCGGCTGGAACGCGAACTGGCAGGTTCGGTGGGGGCAGCGTCAGCCCATGCCATGGTTCGTCGGGTAACCGGACAAGAAAGTATCAGCATGACCGAACTAATGGATATCGCCGACGAAACCCAAAGAATGATGGAAACATACAGGCAGCTATCTGAAAAATCCGATGAACTTACGCTTACCATGTCACAACTTCGTGAAGCCAATGAACAACTGAGAAACCTGGATGCGAAGAAAGATGAGTTTATGAGTCAAATCAGTCATGAACTCAGAACTCCCATGACATCGATTCGCTCTTTCTCTGATATCCTGCTTAGCGAGGATGACATTTCTGATGATGAGAAACGGCGATTTCTAAAAATTATTCATGATGAAAGCCAGCGTCTTACCCGTCTATTAGATGAAATATTGGATATTGGTAGGCTCGAGGATAACCCAAAAGATCTGAAACTCGATTCAATATCGGCAGATGAAGTAATTAAATCTGCACTTGATTCGATTTCTGGTGTAATCGGAAATAAGGGCATCGCCATCATTCAGCGTACAACTCGGGAGCAAGTCAGAGTATCTGCTAACGGGGACCGACTACGTCAGGTGTTGATCAATTTGTTATCAAACGCGGTTAAATACAATGACGCCGAGGCCCCGGAAATTTGCGTCAGTTCACATATTACCGAAGGGTTCCTGAATATCGATATTATCGATAATGGCGGTGGCGTGGCGGCTGAGGAGTCTGTGACCGTTTTCGAAAAATTTAAACGCGGTCGGCGCAGCAATTTAAACCAGGGCGCGGGACTCGGATTACCAATCAGTCGGACGATTATGCAAACCATGGGTGGCAGTTTAACCCTTGAGTTCGCCAGCGACGGTTCAAGTTTCTTCCGAATCAGATTGGTCCTTTTGCCCTCAACTGGAACTGAAGATTCGAAGATACTAATCTAATTTGTGAAACTGTATGCGGTAGATTAGTTCTGGTAGTCAATTATTTACATCAACACCAGGCCCAAATGCGACGATTGACAAAATCGTAGCAAAAGGTAAATTAAACGTTTACCTACTGATGCTTTTGACTAATCATATCGGCATGTAATTGAATGGAGCCGGATAAGATGTCCGATGCAGGGAAGATAGTATGATCACAACGACACTCGGCACCAAACTGGAAGATGAATTCGTTTCACCACTAACTGCAATACGTGGCGTACTCGAAATTTTACGTGATTTCCCTGATCTGCCGTCAACTGATCGGCAACAATTTATCCGAAACGCACTGGCGGAATGCGCCCGGATTGAGAAAGGAGTGGAGCACCTGGCCGCAACTGTATACGCTGCAGGAGAGCGCGCCGACCTACGGTCCTCCGAAGGCAGGTTAAATAAAAACCTAAAGAAGTTTGATTCGCGGATTCAACTGATGGAAGATCAATCTATTGTCGAAGTAGATTTCAGTAACTTCGAATTTAGCAGCTCGAAACTGGTTAACGAGTTTTACGACGAAATGGAAGAATTGATTGAAGAAAGCGGAAGGGACTGGTATTTCATGGTGAACTACCATAATTGCAGTATATGGCCAGAAGCCTGGGTAGCGTTCGCCCACAGGGGAAGAAAAATTAATGTAGGATACTCTCTGGGAACCGTTCGATTCGCCCAAACGGAAGCTGACGGTGAACGGGCGCAGATAAAATCCAGAGACCCCGATATGTTTGAATCCCGCGGACAGGCTCTCGCTCAAATTGAAAATTTGCGTCAGCAGTCTGATGTCAACGGTAGCTAACCTGCATATCAATAGAATATTACTCATCAACAGATTCATTCACTCTTATACTAAAATACTATATGATTTCTCTCAACTGCTTGTGAGCGAATCTGAGCACATTCAAATTTCAAGTTTTTTTATGGGGTTTTTTATTGTGTCGAGTAAGATACGAACATCCTCCGATTTGGCAGAAGGTTTTTCCATTTTGCGTGCTTTTGAAACCAATCAGTTTTCACCCTGTTTTGATGCGTTAATAATTAAATTTTTTGTAGTTATCTAAGTGATTAGCGTTTTCAGTTTAGCCTAAAAATATGTCCAATTATCACGGGAAGGATTTGGAAAGTATGTCCTTCGCTCCCAATTATCACCGTTGGATATTGGATCAGTTTGCTGAGCATCTGGGTCAGCGGATTGCTGAAGTGGGTGCGGGTTGTGGAAATTTCAGCAAGATGTTGATTGCGGATCGTTCTCGGCAGGTTACAGCATTCGAACCTTCAAGCAATATGTTTCCCGCGCTTGATCAGTTGGCGCAGCAGTATGAGAATCTTGAAACAGTCAATTCAATTCTTGGAGATGCCGTCGATCGGTATGATGGGCAATTCGACAGCATCGTGTATATCAATGTGCTGGAACATATTGAGGATGATAAAGCAGAGCTGGAACTGGCTAAGAAAGCATTGAAACCAGGTGGTAAGATTATTATATTTGTCCCGGCATTAGGTTTTCTATACAGCAGGTTTGATAAACTGATCGGCCACTATCGACGCTATCACAAAAACCCATTGGTAGATCTTGTAAATGCGAGTGAATTCGAGGTAATTCGCGCAAAATATTTTGACATTGCAGGAATACTTCCGTGGTATCTGATTTTTGTCCTTCTGAAATCCGAAAAACTTCCTAATTCGATTAACTATTACGACAGCCTGGTGGTACCGCTCATGCAAAGAGTCGAAAATATTGTTACACCACCGGTTGGGAAAAACGTCTTGCTAATTGCGACCAAACGTTAGGTAGCGAGATCACAATTGATAAAAACGTTTTACACCGGTAATCAGATATAACCTGCAACCTTTGATCAAAAAGTCTAAGTGGTGAAGATTGTCAAACTAATCCTGCTTGCCGGGGTTATCCTTCTTGGCTTTGAAATGCGATTGTCAACGGTCGACCTTTCGGTTATCCAGAACCCAGTAAGAGCCGATGCTGCTGACTATTTTGGATACGCGTTAAATATTTCCCAGTACGGCAAGTACTCGAGAAAAATTCCTGGTCCTCCTTCGGACTCAACCAGGCCCGATTACTTGAGACCGCCCGGATACCCGCTTTTTGCTGCACTATTCGTCAACGATGATCCCGCCGGACTGTACATTCGAACCGCCCATGCACAGCTGACTTTGAATGCACTTGTTGGCATATTTGTATTTTTTGTCGTCTGGAAAATTTCGAGCTACTGGTTTGCTCTGGCCGCTACTTTTATGTATGCGACCTCTCCCCATATCATCAATATGAATCTGTATTTTCTTACAGAATCGTTGATGACATCTTTATCCATTTTACTGATGTTCGCTATTTATCTATCGATATTTGTCAATCGGAAATGGGGTTGGATTATTGCCGGAAGTGTGCTCGCATACGCTTCTCTTACCAGGCCATATATAAAGTATTTGATTTTATTTATCGGCCCCTACCTCTACTACGCGACGGATCAGAAAAACTGGAAAGGCTTGCTATATTTGATCATTTTTTTCGGTTGTGTCTATGGACCATGGGCCATTCTTACCTCGGTCAATGAAGGAGTCAACGCCAAAGGATTAATGGTTGGAACCATTCATCACGGTATGTACCCTGATTTTGAATACAATGGGAACCGCAACTCCAAGGGATATCCCTATCGGTTTGATCCTGCTTCCAAGCAGATTTCGGCCAATCTCGGTTCCGTAACCGAAGAGTTACTGCGTCGGTTTAAAACTCAGCCAATGGAACACATCAAGTGGTTTGTCGTTGGCAAACCCCTCGCCTTTTGGCAGTGGAGCACTATTCAGGGATCAGACGAGATTTTTATTTACAAAGTGGCCTCATCGCCATGGGATTACCTGCCCCATTTTAAATTGTCCCTAAAACTCCAAAAATTATTACATTACCCGTTAGTGTTAATCGCTTTTATTTTTTGTATCGCTGTATGGTTTCGGGGTATCAATAAATTGGTAAGGAACAGGAATAAAGTCATATTCCTGCGCGCAATATCGATGGTGCTGGTCTACAGTACGCTGATTCACCTTGTTGGCGCACCCTTTCCAAGGTACCAAATACCGCAAAAGCCCTGGATGTATGCTATGTCGTTTATAGCAATTTGGACTTTACTTCAGGCAACCAGGTTTTCTAAATCCGACTCAAGAACTAATTCAACAACCAATCCGGTAAACCATTAAAAACCTGGCTGAGTCCCTCTGTTAAACCTAAACTCAACTGGTAGTATTTACCGAAACAAATTGTATTTAATGATGCAATAGATCGCCCTCACCCCATCTTTCCAGCCAATTTTCTTGCCGTCGACGTAGGTTCTGCCGTAATAGGAAATACCAATTTCGTAAACCCTACATTTTGTTTTGGCAACTTTTGCGGTTATCTCCGGCTCAAACCCAAATCGATCCTCTTCAATGGTAATACCCTGAATGATTTCTCTCCTAAATGCTTTGTAACAGGTTTCCATATCGGTCAGGTTCATATTTGTCATCATATTTGACAGCAGTGTCAGCATACGATTTCCCACCGTATGCCAGAAATACAATACCCGATGCGCGCCGGAACCGATAAACCTGGAACCATAGACAACATCAGCTTTACCGGCAATTATTGGCTCAATGAGTTCCGGATATTCCTGGGGATCATATTCCAGATCGGCGTCCTGAATGACAACAATATCCCCTGTAGCGGCGGCGATACCCCTTCTAAGAGCCGCGCCCTTCCCTTCATTAATGTCATGAAACAGACAGAGATCGATTTGATCCGCCAGCTTTCCTTTCAATAGCTCCCGGGTACCGTCCGTGGAAAAATCGTCCACAACAATGATCTCCTGGGACTCCACCGGAGAATTTCGAACCTGGCGAAGGATTTCCTCAATTGTAGTCTGCTCGTTAAAACAGGGAATTATTACGCTTAACTTCACTCTGAATATTCTAGAACCGATTATTATTTATTGGAGGCTACGACTATGAGTATATCTCACAATTTAGCAACGATTTTTTGCTTTTTTGAAAACCTGGAAAGCCGTGACATGTTCTGACTTAGACTTGGCTTACTTTATTACCAATAGAGAACAAGACTACGGTCACGATGGAGGCGAAAAATGCCAGCCAGTGATAAGTATTGAAAGTTTCTTTAAACAAAATAACTCCGACGAATATCGATGTCGTGATTATCGACAAAACCGCGTAGAGAATATAGTTTGATGCACCATATTTGGAATACAGTAGATTGAATCCGAGATAAGTCAGGAAAAGACCAGTACCACTTAATACTGCCCACAATCCATTCTCTCTGGCGACCGCTATATAGTTGGGCGCACCAAGTAGCGGGGTAAACAGAAAAGTCAAAAATACGCACACCATGGCCGCCAACCCAATAAAGGTAAAGGTGTTGTCAAATACCACAGCCTTCTTCTGACCTGCAGCAAACATCGCATTACCGAATGCGGCGATAAATGCAAACAACAGAGGACCTAGAATTTTCATTAGTATATATCCTGATATTTTTAAGATTTCGATCCAAGGCGCTTGCGTAGTGCCTCAACTCGTTTTCGATTAACCCCAAAATCCGACTTGCCACTGCGCGATCCGGACCTGACGTGTAACAGGCTCTCACTATTGTCTAGCCTCACCTCAAGCTCGTCGACAAAGCGAAAAATTCTGGATCTGAATTCGGCACAAAGATAATTTTCATGCTGATCCACGACAATCCCACCGATTGCCTCAATTTCTTTTTTTATCTTTAGCCAATAGTCTGGTAATTCCATTGAGGCAAGAGAAACGGGCGTAACAAAACTATCACCGTCATATTCGCTATTAACACAATTCGGTTTGCTTCCGCATCGACCCAATTTTCCATCAACTATTCCGACCTTTACCGATGCGGCAGTGATCGAGATAACCAGGAAATACACACAGATCGAAACCGCGATCAAAATGACTGTAAAGAAAATTATTTTCATCTACCAAAAAACTGAACTAAAGATAGGGATAAACACCAAAACTATAGAAAATTCCGAGGAAATACGGCAGGCGATTGATTTACCCCATTGAACACGGTCTATCAAATCCGAAAGGGTTATTCGAAGCGTTGGTGGTTTAAAAAGCTCCGTGGAAAGAACAACCCGGATATCAACAAAAAACTGGGGTTACTAATTCACTTGCTCAACTTCGAATACCGAACCATTTGCCGCGACCACCTTCACTGCCGCACCTTTCTCGAGAGCTGGACCAGTCACCCTCCAGTGACTGTCATCAACCGAAATTTTCCCATAACCATTAATTATGGCTTCGTCCAAAGTAAAAGTTCGTCCGACATACTGCTGGCCTCGACGATTCAGATTCGGCAATTCGGTCTCAATTTGACCGCGAAAGAAATAGCGACGGGATACCAGGATACTGATAACGGATAGCGCGGAGAAAAGCAGGAATTGCACCTGCCAACCCATTTCGGGTACCAGATAAACCACCAATCCAGTGACCAGGGCGGAAACTCCGAGCCAAAGAAAAAACATGAATTGTGCGACCAGCTCAAGCACCAGCAGGCCGAGCCCTAGCACCAACCAGCTCCAATGGGTCATTGAGAAAATATCAAACATATCAACTATCGTTTGCAGGTTTACCTTTACTAAATGCTTCCTTGGCCAGTTCGCCAATGCCACCGAGGGAACCCAATATGCTGGTAGCTTCCAGAGGCAGAAAAATGACCTTCTGATTATTCGAGGTCGCAATATCGGCTAACGATGACACGTACTTTTGGGCAACGAAATAATTAATCGCGTTGATATCTCCTGCAGCGATTGCCTCTGAAACCATTCGGGTTGCTGCTGCCTCGGCTTCGGCCTCACGTTCCCGCGCCTCGGCATTGCGAAATGCCGCTTCTTTTTCCCCTTCAGCATCCAAAATAAGCGATTGCTTCTGACCCTCGGCCCTCAGGATGTCGGACTGCCGGGAACCCTCTGCCTCGAGGATTTGAGCCCGCTTTTCCCGTTCAGCTTTCATCTGCCTTGCCATAGAATCCACCAGATCCTGGGGTGGAGTAATGTCTTTAATTTCTATCCGGGTGACTTTAACTCCCCAGGGAGTAGTGGCGGTATCAACCACATTAAGCAGTGACGCATTGATGGTATCGCGCTGGGACAACGATTGATCGAGGTCCATCGATCCGAGAACGGTTCGAATATTGGTCATGGTCAAATTGAGGATCGCGTTCTCCAACATATTGACTTCGTAGCTGGCTTTGGCCGCGTCTAATACCTGATAAAACACCACCCCATCGACTTTAACTACGGCGTTATCCCGGGTGATTACTTCCTGGGATGGAACTTCAAGAACCCGCTCCATCATATTGACCTTCGCGCCTATGGAATCGATATAGGGAATCAGGAAATGAATTCCCGGTTGCATGGTTTTGGTAAAACGGCCGAAGCGCTCAACGGTATAGGCGAATCCCTGGCGTACCGTCACCACCGACTTCATCGCCGTCAAAATTGCAAGCACAAGCAGCACAATGGCTGCAATAGAAGTTGGTTCCATCGTAAATCCTCAGTTATTAGTTATCTCTATAGATGAAATATAGTGATTATCCCGCTAAAAGCAAGAAATATCGCGCGCCCAGTTTTGGAAAACTACGGCGAAAATGCCACTAAAACTATCTATATAGCACTAACTTCTTTAAAAATGGCGCCAAATCCCACTTAACGTTTAAATTTGTCTGATCTTTGGTTTGTCTTTATACTGAGGTAACTCCGAAATTTAAACCATGGGCGACTGGATCAATCAATTATCTGAAAACACTCGTATAGCCTTGGTCGGCATATTTGCGGTAACTCTGGTGTTATTGATAGAACTCAAGCCCTGGGTGCCAAGCGCAATCGGACTGAGTGAACAAGAGCTGTTATTGCTGGCTCGGGATGCCGACTCCCTGCCCGTCCCACCTGAATCCCTGGTCAGCCCTCATCTGGATGCCCGGCTTCTCGCTAAAACCACGAAGTCAATAAAGGAGATCGATCCCGAACTGGAAATCCTGATGGAAAATAGAGAGTTTGGTGTTCTCACGGACCGTCTGCTAAACCTCGCTGCCCAGGCAGTTACCGATAATCAAACTGGTCAACTGGTGGAAATTCTTTCTTTACTTGGGCAGGTTTCCATCGAGCGTCAGATTCTTGACGTCGCCGAAGTTTATTTGTTTGAAGCCCTGGACTTGCTTAGTGAGACTGATCATGACGCGGCTCGCGCAGAAATCTATATGCAACTCGGCCGAACCTATATGAAGTCCAGGGAAATCGCCCGCAGTGCCGGCTATGCATATGACGCACTCCAGATAGGACGCAACCAACTGTACCGCGGGAGATACCAGCAAGCGGAGCAGAGCATATTGACCGCCATAGAACACAGCTTGTCGATCAACCGATTTAACGCCGCGGCAAGTGCCTATTCATCGTTGGCCCATTTGCACCTGCGCACCGGCAATCAATTCGAATCCGAACGCGCCAGGTTAGAAGCCGCGAGACTGTATTCATCTTCGGGGCAGGTCACCCCGGCGCAGAAAGAATTGGAATTACTGCGAACTGCCGGTATCGACGAATGGCGATTGTTTGGTCTGGAGCAGGAAATCGACGAAAACTATGGCTCCTACCGGGAGAGTATCGAACAGATTGCAGTGGCGCGGGACTATCAACGTCTGTACCATCATTTTTTATCACAAAAGAATTTTGCCCGAGCCTGGCATTTTCGCCTGCTCGCCAGTAAATCCCTCGAAAACGTTTCAAAACGCGCCATGTTCCATCGCCAGCAAGGAGTACTCGCATTACTCTACAACTCCAATGATTCGATGGTCCTTGCGAAAAACTATTTTAGTGAAGCCAGTCGCTCATTCTCGACCGAGGGGATGGATGCGCAAAATCAACAGACCATGGAACTCAGCAAAAAGGTCTGGTAATTATCCTAGTCGCCACCAATATGGCGGAGGAAATTTAGAACAAACACGAACCTAAAAAGGTAACTTTAAACTACTACGGGTCCCTAAAAGTAGATCACGGAAACGATTCTGAATTGCCTCCAGCCCATTACTGGTCTGGGACTCAAATCGCATAATCAAAGTTGGCGTGGTGTTAGACGGCCTGATAAGTCCGAATCCATCTGCAAAATCCACGCGCACGCCATCTATTTTACTCACCCTGGCGTCGTCAAAGTTCGCATTCTCCATGAGCTGTTCCATCAATGCATAATGCTCTCCTTCCTCCATTTCGATTCTGAGTTCTGGCGTGTTAATCGTGTTGGGCAAGGACGCAAACACCTCACCGGGAGATTGGTCGGTCGCCGCAAGTAATTCACAGAGTCTTGCCCCCGCGTAAAGACCATCATCAAATCCACCCCAGCGATCGTTAAAAAAAATGTGACCACTCATCTCGCCAGCCAGCGCCGCCCCAGTTTGCTTAAGCTTGCTTTTAATAAATGAATGGCCGGTTTTCCACATGGTTGCCTTGCCGCCATTTGCTTCGATATCGGCAGGCAGTATTTGCGAACACTTAACGTCAAATATAATTTCCGCACCAGGCTGTGTTGCGAGAATACTGCGGGAAAACAATAACATTTGCCGATCTGGCCAGATTACATTTCCTTCCGGAGACACCACCCCCAGGCGATCCGCATCGCCATCAAAAGCCATGCCAAAGTCTGCTTTCTTTTGCCCAACCATGGAAATCAGATCCTGGAGATTTTCCAGCTGACTGGGATCCGGGTGGTGGTTAGGAAAATTTCCATCCACTTCACAAAACAACTCTGTCACTTCGCAACCCAGTTTTCTAAACAACATTGGGGCCACTCCGCCACCAACACCGTTGCCACAATCCACAACAACCTTTAAGGGTCGCGCTAATGACACATCAGCAACGATTCGATCGCAGTACATTTGTAATATTTCGCGCTGCTCCAGTTTTCCTGAACCAGAAACAAAATCCCGGTCGATAACCCGTTGTTTAACTTTCTGAATCGCTTCGCCCGACAGCGTTGTGCCATTAATCATCATTTTAAGGCCATTGTACTCTGGCGGATTATGGCTTCCGGTAACCTGCACCCCGGTTCCGGTCTGGTATTCCTTGGTCGCAAAATACAGAGTTGGGGTTGGCACCTGTCCAATCTGGATAACATTACAACCGGTGGCGAGAAACCCTTTGGCGAGGGACCCGGCCAACCCCGGGCCAGATAATCGTCCATCCCAGCCAATTACCACGGTATCAACTCCTTGCTCAAGACTTTCAGTACCCAGGGCCTTACCAATGAGCTCAACCAGGTCATTGGTCAGAGTGCGATCTATTATTCCCCGTATATCGTAGGCTTTAAAAATTTCGTGAGGGAATGACATATTGAATGCAATTGGAATGATGGAATATGGTTGCTTGTGGAACCTCGGAATAAGATTGGACGAGGCAAATGGAGATCAAAACTTTTCTACATCGAAGTGGATGTCAGTAATGACCCTACCCAGCGCCGAGTGCTATCACATTGTTTGCAACTAAGTGAGTGGGCAAATTTTGCCCAATCTGGCAGCACGTGGTTTTTACTGAAATTCTCAATTAACTTTATGAATGGCGCGCTTATCCACTGCCAGGGCCGCTTCATGTACCGCTTCTGACAATGTAGGATGGGCATGAACAATACGCGCCAAATCCTCGGCACTGGCGTGAAAAGACATTGCGACAACGCATTCGGCGATCAACTCAGAAACATGGGGGCCGATAATATGCACCCCTAAAATTCGATCGGTTTCAGCGTGGGAAACGACTTTTACCATGCCAATGGGTTCTTCCATAGCCTTGGCCCTGCCGGTAGCGGCGAATGGAAACGATCCGGTTGATATTGGCACACCTTCTTCCTTTAGCTGATTCTCAGTTTTGCCAACCCAGGCGATTTCTGGCGAAGTATATATAACCCAGGGAACGGTATTAAAATCCACATGCCCGACGCTACCGCTGATGCGCTCTGCCACTGCAACACCTTCTTCGGAACTCTTGTGCGCTAACATTGGTCCACGCACGGCATCGCCAATTGCCCAGACCCCGGGGACCCTAGTCTTGCACTGCTCGTCTACTTCGATAAAGCCCCGCTTATCAAGGGATACGCCACTATCCGCAGTCAACAGACCCTCGGTTGCAGGTTTGCGTCCCACCGCGACCACCACCCGGTCTACTTCGTGGGTATGCTGGCTACCTTTTTGCTCGTAATGCATTTCAAGGCCGTTGGGGGTGGGACTGATTTTACTCACCATTGCACCCAAGCGGATATCCAGCCCCTGTTTTTTGTACTGGCGGGTGGCCTCACGGGCGATATGGTGATCTGCACCGAACAGAAATTGATCCATGGCTTCGAGTAATACGACTTCGGACCCCAAACGATTCCATACACTGCCTAATTCCAGGCCAATGACGCCGGCCCCAATGATGCCAAGTCGCTGGGGAACCCGATCAAAATTGAGCGCACCTGTGGAGTCCACAACGAATTCACCATCGTAGGGAATCGCAGAAAGCTCCACGGGTACAGATCCTGATGCCAGGATAATATTGTTGGCACTCATCACCCGGGTCACTTCACCAGACGACGGATCCAGAACTTCCACACTCTTGTTTCCACCGAGGCGACCAAAACCATATATAGAGGTGATATTGTTTGCCTTAAACAGTTGCTTGATACCCCCGGTAAGGCTTTCAACGATCCCATTCTTGCGCTGCTGCATTCGGCTAACGTCAAGCGAAGGATTTTCCACACTGATGCCATGAGCTTCAAATTGGTGCTGAAGCCGGTGAAATTGCTCAGAAGAGTCGAGTAACGCTTTGGATGGAATACATCCTACATTAAGGCAGGTACCTCCCAGGGAAGGATTGCCCTGGGCATCAGATTGGTCGTCGATACAGGCAGTATTAAGCCCAAGTTGGGAGCAGCGTATTGCTGCGACGTACCCACCGGGCCCGCCTCCAATTACGATTACGTCAAAATTGTCAGTCATGTTGATCGCCCTGGGTTATTAGATTCACGGGAAAATAGATTGATGCGTTTTTGCTGCGACAGAAGCGCTATGAAGTTCGCGCCGAACTGGAACCAAATTAAATGTCCAAATTGCTCAGCAAGCCAGCATTAGTCTTGCTGGATCTTCGATCATGTCCTTTATTGTCACCAGAAACTGGACGGCTTCCATTCCATCAACAATCCTGTGGTCATAGGATAGCGCCAGATACATTATGGGTTTGATTACGACCTCACCATTCTCCGCAACCGGGCGATCCACAATATTATGCATCCCGAGAATTGCGCTTTGCGGCGGATTGATGATCGGCGTCGATAGCATCGATCCAAATACCCCACCGTTGGTTATGGTAAATGTCCCCCCAGATAAATCATCCAGGCCTATTTTTCCTTCCCGCGCTTTGCCGCCGTAAGCGCGGATCTGAGACTCAATTTCAGCAAATCCCAAATCTTCACAATTACGCAGGACCGGCACAACCAAACCCCGGGGTGAGGACACCGCAATTCCGATATCGTTATAGTGATGACGAACGATATCGCTGCCATCGATATATGCGTTAACCAATGGATATTTTTGCAATGCGGCTACGCTGGCTTTGACAAAAAACGACATGAACCCGAGTCGGGTTCCATGGGTTTTCTCGAATTGTTCTTTGTATCGACTGCGCAGCGCCATAACCGGCTGCATATTCACTTCGTTAAATGTCGTCAGCATCGCCGCTGTTTGCTGGGACTGAACCAGGCGGGCAGCAATTGTCTTGCGTAATCTGGACATCGGTTCCCGAACTTCCCCGCGATTAGTACCCGTCGATTCCGCAGCACCAGCCGACAGATCCTGTTGCATCGCCTTATGCTCCGGAGCCTCAGTTTTAGCGACAGCCTCGGGCACTTGTGACTCCGTCGGGGGATCCGAATCAGGATTTACCTGGCTGGTAATAAAAGCCAGCAAGTCTTCTTTGGTTATACGGCCACCGGGACCAGTTGGAGTAATCGCCGAGGGATCCAGGTCATGCTCCTTTACCAAACGGGCGACCGCTGGCCCCATCAGGTGATCGCCTTCAGCGACAATAGTCTCACCTTCTGCGGATTCACCTCCAACAGCTTCATCTCCAGCGGGAGAATCATTGGCTCCAGACGCTTCCGCCTCGCCCTCAACCAGAATAGCCAACACCTGTTCCGAGGTCACGGTCGATCCAGCTTCAACCCGGATTTCGCTGATCACTCCACCTCTGGGGGCTGGCACCTCCAGAACCACTTTGTCAGTCTCGACCTCAACCAGAATCTCATCACGACTAGCGTACTCCCCAGGTTGTTTGTTCCAGTCGAGCAGTAATCCGTCAGCGACCGATTCAGGAAGAACCGGAACTTTAATTTCTATGGACATAGTAATTGCAAATTAGATGGTTGGTTAGAAAAGGCAGTAAGTGCTCAATCCACGGTTAGCGCTTCGGTTACCAGTTTACGCTGCTGCTCGACGTGTAACTTGAAATAACCCACTGCGGGTGAAGGCGACCCTTCCCGCCCTACATAACCCAGGGTCTGATTAAGCTCAGCGTTCAACAATAGTCGGAGATAGTAACTGATCTGATACCAACTGCCCTGATTTTTTGGCTCTTCCTGACACCAGACCACTTTCGTCGCTGCGCCGAATTTTTCCAATTCAGCCCCCAGATATTTCTTGGGAAAGGGATGCAATTGTTCGACCCGCAAAATCGCGACATCGGTTATAGCATGCTCTCGCCTGTGTTCAAGCAGGTCGAAATACACTTTACCGGAGCAGATCACCACTCGCTTCACCTGGGCTGGATCGATATCGTCGATCTCACCAATAACATTTTGAAATTTACCCGCAGTTAAGTCTTCAGGCGTTGAAACCGATAATTTGTGTCGCAGCAGACTTTTCGGTGTCATGACAATCAAAGGTCTTCGCAGTGGCCTGATCATCTGCCGGCGCAACATATGAAACATCTGCGCCGGCGTCGTTGGCACGCATACCTGCATATTGTTTTCAGCGCATAGCTGGAGAAAACGCTCTAGCCTGGCCGATGAGTGCTCCGGCCCCTGACCTTCCATTCCGTGCGGAAGGAACATGGTCAACCCGCAAACCCGGGACCACTTAGCCTCACCGCTGCTGATAAACTGATCGATAACAACCTGGGCACCATTTACGAAATCGCCAAACTGGCCTTCCCAGATCACCAGTGTTCTTGGTTCAGTGGTGGCATAACCATACTCAAAGCCCAATACGGCCTCCTCTGATAGCAGCGAATTAATAACCAGGAAATCGCTCGGATCTTCAGTCACGTAACGCAGCGGCACATGGGTTCGTGGTTGAGACTGATCGTGCAGGGTAGCATGCCGGTGGGAAAAGGTTCCCCGGCCGGCATCCTGCCCGGATAAACGAACCGTGTAGTTGTCCTCCAGCAGAGAGCCATAAGCAAGCAATTCGGCGCATCCCCAATCCATGGGCTTGGTACCAGCCACCATATCAAGCCGGTCTTGCAAAACCCGCGTGACCCGGGCGTGGACAACAAAGTCCTCGGGCACCTCGACAAATTTGTTGCCGAGACCGTGCAACCGTTGACTGCTGATACTGGTATCGGTATCGGTATCCCACTTTTTAACCAGGTAAGGCGCCCAATCCACTACGTTGAGGGATTTATTGGGATCAATAACCTGCCCCGCCACCACCTGACCCTGGTCGAGCTGATCACGATAAATGGTACCGAGTTCGGCAGCTTGCTCGGGGTTAATTGCATTTTCTGCAATTAACCGATTGGTGTATATCTCGCGAGGGGTTTTATGTTGCTTGATCTTGCCATACATCATCGGTTGGGTAATCGCCGGCTCATCCGCTTCATTATGACCATGACGTCGATAGCAGACCAGATCAATTACTACATCACCGGCGAATTGCATTCGATATTCCATGGCCAGCCGGGCCACTGAAATAACCGCCTCGGGATCATCACCATTTACATGAAAAATAGGCGCCTGCACCATTTTCGCGACTTCAGTGCAATACAGCGTAGAACGGGCATCCAGGGTATTGGTGGTAAAACCAATTTGATTATTAATAATTATGTGAACCGTACCACCGGTTGAGTATCCACGGGTACGAGACATGTTCAGGGTCTCCATGACTACCCCCTGACCGGCAAATGCGGCATCACCATGAATTAGAATGGGTACAACCTCAGCACGATTGACATCACGTCGTCGCTCCTGACGGGCCCGAGCTGACCCTTCAACCACAGGGTTAATAATTTCCAGATGGGAGGGATTAAAAGACAGCGCAACGTGCACATTCCCTCCTTCGGTCTGGATATCTGACGAAGCCCCCTGGTGGTATTTGACATCACCGGTCTCGGTATCCTCATCTTCGGTTTCGTATACGCCTTCAAATTCGCTAAATAAGTCCGATGGCGCTTTGCCGAGTATATTGACCAGCACGTTCAGGCGACCCCGATGTGCCATGCCAATAATTACCTCCTTGACCTTGCGTTTACCAAACTGTTGAATAAGATCAGACAACATCGGAATCAGGGTATCGCCTCCCTCTAGAGAAAAACGTTTTTGCCCGACATACTTAGTATGCAGGTATCGCTCCAAACCCTCCGCTGCGGTTAGTTTGGTCAGAATATTAATCTGCCCTTCTACCGAGGGTTTCGGTCTCACCGGCGTTGTTTCGATCATGGACATTAGCCATGTTCGTTGCTCCATAGAGGTCAGATACCTAAATTCGTAGGCGATCGGGCCGCAATAGGCTTGTTGCAGATAAGCCAATATCTGCCCCAGGGTCTTTCGCCCGCCATCCGCCAGATCACCAGTATCAAAATCGGTGTCAAGATCAGCTTCGCCCAGGTCATACTGCGCTAATTCCAATTCCATAGCGTCACCACGGGCCATGGTATCTATGGGATCAATATCTGCTAATAAGTGTCCGAGAGAGCGATACCCCATAATAAGTTTGGATACCTGACCCTGCTTGTAAGCCAAGGTTTCCATCCATTCCCTTGAACCACCGGAAGACACCTGGGGTGTAATACCAGAGTCGGCATCAGGGAGCAGGGCCGCTATTCGCTGCCAGTGGGGATCACCTCCATTGGCCTGGCCACCGTTATCAACAAATTCCTGATGGAGAGATTCAAGATAGGCAAGGTTGCCGGCGTTTAGTACCGCGAGGTCATGGATTTCCGGTTTCATCGTCTATCCTGAATTATTGCGCGTTGACATCGCGTCGGAAAGCGCGATGAATTGGGAAAATCAACAACTTCGGTTGACATGATTTTTCTGGTGTTTGTGATCAATCAATTATAGTTATCGACAGAGAAAAGTCCACAGCAGACATAAAGGTTACGCAGACTATCCTGACTGATTACTTATCTCGACAAAGCGCTCGAAAAAAAGTTTCATATACTTTGCTGCTGCGGCTCGTAGAAGGTCCTGGCCCAGTCTGCTAAACCATCCTTCAACAGTAAATTCCGCATCATATTTCAGGGAGGTGCCAAAATCCGCGGGTTTAAGGTACACCGCCGCTCCGCCTTTGGCTGTGCCCATGGCTCTATAGGTTACGGTTGACGAAAGTTGGTAGTGAGCGGGTGGTTGAATAGCGTCTACGGTTAGTTTAGCGACCAGTCGTTTGCGCAATGGCCCCAGTCGAAAGCCAAATTCCGCGTGAAAATCCTGGTTTTCATCTCTGGTGACCTGGTCACACCCTTTTATACATTGTTGTAACACCACCGGATCATTCAGCAGTGCCCAAACCGCGAGCCGGTCCAGTGGCAAATCATATTCACCAGTAACGGAGACCGTGGCATTCGCGGCGTCGTTTGACTGAGTCTGTTTGCTCATTCCGATGATATCCATGTGATAATTGCGTTCAAACTGTCATTATCACATGGATAGCGCAACGGCATTCCAATATCATGATCCCGCAAACAGACTTTCTCGAACGTTACAGCCGTCAAATCAAACTACCTCTGGTTGGCGAAAGCGGCCAGCGCGCATTACGTGATTCATCGGTGCTAATTGTCGGAATGGGAGGGCTGGGATCACCGGTGGCAATGTACCTGGCGGCAGCCGGGGTGGGGCAACTCAGTATCGCGGATTTCGATGTTGTAGACCTTTCAAATTTGCAGCGCCAGATTGCGCATAGCTATAACCACATTGGGTTACTTAAAACCGAGTCAGCAGCGAAAACTCTAAAATCGATTAATCCGGAGGTCGAAATAATCTGCCACGATTTCGCTCTGGAAACCGAAGAAATAGAGGGCCTGGCAGCAGAGCATTCACTCATCATCGATTGTTCGGATAATTTTCCCACCCGGTTCCAATTAAACGCGGCCGCAGTTAAGACCAAAACGCCATTGGTGTCTGGTGCTGCAATTCGCTGGGAGGGACAGGTAACCGCGTTTGACTCGCGCCAACCAAATAGCCCGTGTTATCAATGTCTGTACCCTAATACTGGAGTAGAAGCGGCAAGCTGTGCCGCGGAAGGCGTTATTTCACCCCTCGTGGGGGTCATCGGCACCATGCAGGCCCTCGAATCGATCAATATACTATTGGGTCGTGGACAGCTGCATGGCGTAGTTTGGTTGTTCGACGCCCAGTTTATGGAATGGCAGAAAATGGTGCTGCCGAAGAACTTTGATTGCCCCATTTGTGGATCTGCTTGAAAAGTTAGTGTAAAGGCGATCAACTCCGGGGTGATTGTATCCTATGTACCGTGGAACAGAAAAATACCCTTTCAATTAACACAGAAAAAATGTCCGAGAATTACTTGGGCACGCTCAAGTTACAACAACACAGATTTATGATAAATGCCGCTGGAGCACCTCAGATAGTGCTTCAAATTTGATGCCGATTTAACGAACAATACAAATTGGAAGTTACGATTGAATGATTGAGAGAATTAAAGGGGACTCATCTCCCGGTAGAAGCAAATCTTCTAGCTACGAAGATTTGGTGTGGACAGTTGCTGCCGCCTCGGATGAAAGTCTAGATTTAGTCGACCAAACTTTACAGACTCTGCGCACCCTTGAAGGTAACCTGGTTGAACTAGGATCAGACAAAACTAAGATCGTTTCAGCACAAGTATACATTGCGAATATTGATGATAAACCCATCATGGATGGAGTCTGGAAGGATTGGATAGGAAGTAATCCAGAACATTGGCCGCAAAGAGCTTGCTTAGGTGTAGATCTTGGAGGTCACTGGCTGATAGAAGTGACAGTTACAGCCGTAAGAAAGATTTAGCACCAACCAGGACATGGGAGATTCCAAATCGAACCATTATCGATTTTAAGAATTTTTTGGGCGAAGCCAGTTACCTAGCAGTTTTGAAGCGTAGGGCATAACTGGCCAGGTCAATAGTGCAGATAGCACAACAACAGTTAGCAATAGCGACACTTTCAATGGAAGGTGGTTAGTAATGGGGCTGAGCAATACATTCAATATTAGGATCAAGGGATAAACTGTCATTACCCCTAACACTACTTGTTTCCAGAAAGCAGGTTTTCCACCTCCAGTTTTACTTGGTTGGGTAAACCAAATATCTAGACCATGTTGCTGGAAATGTTCATACTCGGGTTTAATATCACTAAATTGTTTAGATTTGGAAACCCACTCTGCACGGTCGTCTGACTCCATCCACTGTTCAAGATTTTGATAATTATCGAACCGATAGATACACACATAGTGTAATTTTTTAGCATCAACCGGCTTTATGACTTCGGTTCCCATAAAGCCGGTGAATGATCGACAAGCTTTCTCTATTCCTGCAAGCCAATTCTCAAAAGTCGTTTCTTTTTCCGGACGTACATTGTGGCGAACAATAACAGTCACTTGTTCGTTGCTGCCCTGGTTTGTCATCTGACTTGTTGTTCCGTGATGATGATGACCATAGCGTCTTCTTTTATATCAAGCATCAACCTTTCACCGCGCACTAAGTCTCCGTCAGCAACAGCTGTATCGTTTCCATTGCCACTACCTTTGGTGAGATACATCAGAAAAGGCTGGTCAATATTGATCTGTTGGCCTGCGGCCAGATGGCCGACATCAATTAGAGTATGGCTGGCAAAAGCATCGTCTTGATCAGCATGGCCACCGTAAACGCGAACCATACCCTCTTCAGGTAGCGAATAGAATTTATAGGCTGCACAGGCACCCGCCTCTTCAGGCAAAGCCCACAATTGGATCATTCTATTTTTAGTTTTATCAGGGTTAATTTCATTGTGAGAAAAGCCTTCGCCCCCGGCACGTTGAACCTGAACTTGACTAGCAAGCAGTGACTGGCCATGTTCAAGAGAACCTTCATGACTCACGCTGCCGTCAACCATAACAGAGATGACATCCACTTCTTTATGGCTATGCAACTTCGTTTCTCCTAACGGGTTGAATTGAGCATCCGCCAAGTAAATAAAATTTCCTATTCCTTGCCACGTTCCTGGATTCGCTCTTCCTGCAAAAGCTCTGTCGTCCATAACTAATCTGTGCTCTTTGAGACCGGCAAACCCACCAAGTTCTAAATTATCACGATGTAAAATATTCATTGTCGATGCCCCTATGGTTGTTCTACTGAATGGATAAATTAAATCTAGGGCACCAAATTCAATTCAGTTATCTAGCGCCCTAATAAGTTTAATTCTGATTGTCTGCACCAATCGCCGCGTAAAGCTCACCTAATACGATCATTACCGCAGGGCCTGCACCCGTTGACCAATCTTCGACTAGCTCAGATAGTATTTGAATGGTACTGGCTACATATGCGCCTGATTGACGGATTCTCGCTAATGCAATGTCATCACCGGCTTTTGTTCCAGATCCAGAGGCATCTGCTACAACTTGTACGTCATAGCCGTCTTCAACCGCACTTAAAGCGGGATAAAGGACGCAGACTTCCGTTAACAATCCAGACATGATTAGGTTTTTACGGCCTGTCGCTTTTACAGCACCACTAAAATCAGGATCTGCCATTGCATCCACTGTACCCAATCGTTTAATTCGATTGGTGTAAGCCTCGGGTAAGATTTCTTCCAGCTCCGGAAATAAGGAGCCTTGGGCCTCTGCTTCCATACTGCTTGTCATTACTACAGGCATACCAAGAGCAGCTGCCGCTTTTGCTAGAGCCAGAGTATTACGTTTCATGACCTCTACTGGTCCAGAATTCATCCAACCAGCAGTACCGACCTGGTGGTCAATTAATAACATTACTGCGTTATCTGCGTTGTATCTTTTATGTGCCATATTGTTTTCCTACGAAATTAATATTTAAGTATGTTCGAGAAGTAGAATAGGCGTGTTGTAGTATGTAGTAAATAGTCGAAAATAAGACTCTTTGTCTCATACATAGGATAGTCGCATGACCAACTTTAATGACAAGTTGTTGTTCACCTATGTCTTGATGCAATCATCAAAATCAAATGCGCGTTGTCAAAATTTATTTCCTTTACGATCATCATCTGAGAACTAATGCATGAGGAAAATAGGAATTATGATTTCCTCCTCGTCTGATAAATGCTGAATCAAAATATTATTGACCTTCACCGCGCTTTGGTAAAGCTGACCAACTGCTGAGTAGTTTGAGTTGATGAGCAAACTTTGATTAAGAGAGCTCTTGAGTTCAGCGAATGCCGAGGATAAGCATTTATGATCATTTTCTAGCAAATCTATACCCGCACCCAACTTGGGCTCTATTCGTCTGAAAGCCGGAAAATAGGAGTGGTCTTCGATCACGTGATGACGTTCAGCGTCTTGAAATAAGGTGTAACACAATGCACCAATATTTTTCAGCTCAGCATCAATTTCTGACTTTTCACCTGCGTTGTCAAGTAACTTTCTTAAAGAATTTAGTATCTGAAATGACGTATATCTCAACCCTTCGTGGTATTGAATAAAAAACTCTGCTTTTCCGTGATACTTCGGGTGAAAAGGCCATCGTCTCCTTTCAATACTAATTAGTGATTCTTGAATTGAAGCAGGCAGCTTGTCACGTTGAGTGACATTAAACTGCGGCTGGGAAAAACTGGTTAACATAATTTGGATCCTTTTAATAATCTTTAAAGTGAGTCAAATCGAAGTATCGTTTTACTCGGCTGTACGAAATAATTCTTTTTACTGCGACTAAGGCGTTGCTGCACAACTCACCTCGAATGAAATTTGTCTCTCGTTTGAGGGCTATGGTAATCTGTCCTACCAGACCAATAAATGATCTTATAAACAACAGACTGTTTTACATGAGAGATAATCCAATTAGGGACTTAAATGAGCTCTCCGTGTTCGCCTATGTTGTGGAGCACGGTGGATTCACGGCGGCAGAGGAGGCAACTCAATTGCCTAAGTCGAATATCAGTCGTCGAATTGCCAATCTCGAAAAGCGGCTTGGCGTGCGTTTACTGGAACGGTCTACACGAAAAGTCCACGTTACCGAGATCGGTGAAATCTACTATCGGCATTGCCGTCGAATGCTTGACGAGGCAGATCACGCCGATCTTTGCGTCGAGCAGGCTATGGAAATTCCTCGCGGCACTCTCCGAGTCAACGCCTCTATTACGACTGGTCAACAGTTGCTCGCACCATTGGCCACTGAATTTATTGCCCAACATCCAGAAATACAGTTAGAGCTGGTCTTAGCAAATCGCCAGGTTGATGTCATTGATGAAGGTTTTGATTTGGTGATTCGGATTGGCGCTCTCCAGGATTCAAATCTAGTGGCACGCAGTCTAGGTCACTGTGGGATGTTCCTTTACGCCAGCAAGGAGTATCTAAAAGCTCGGGGTGCGCCACAAAAGCCGGAAGAGCTCAAAAATCATGATTGTTTGGTAATGAGTGATAGGCACAGCAACAATCAATGGAAGCTTTCAATGGGGGATATCACCAAAAAGGTATCCCTAACTCCACGAGCATCAGTCAACGACTTCCATACGTTGAGGAGCATGGTTGCAGGCGGGAGTGGGATTACGATTCTTCCGAGTTACTTACGTGCCGGTGATTACTACAAACGACTTGTCCGTGTCCTCGGTGAATGGACAGCGCCATCGGATGAGTTTCACGCAATATTTCCTAGTCATCGCGGTGCGACACCGAAAGTGAGAGCGTTTCTCGACTTCCTTATTGTTAGGCTTGCCCATCGTTTCGATGACACCTATTGAAGTATTCAACGGGCATTTGTGCTTAGCTGTACCAAATAAAGGAACGTTCTGCGCTAGTAATGCGTCGAGTGTCCGGCTGACTGGACACCTCAATGCAGCAATTCAAGCTGGCGTTGATGGTGGGATGGGTAAAACGCCCGGCAAAAAGTTCTTTTCTGATCTACGAAAAGAGATTCCTAACGCTGCAGCTCGGTCTAAGAAGAAATAGAATTGTATGAAGTACATTCTATCGACCGATAGCCGAGCAGGATATCCGTGATATTGTTTTATATATCGCACGGGATAGTGTATTAAACATATTGTGTATACATACAATATGTCTCATTCACTACACTAACCCCGAATTGCCGATATATTGTCACAAAACCAGGTATAGGTAGTCTCCAAACCTGGCTTCAGGTCAATCTGGTAGTCCCAACCCAAACGACTCATCGCGTTGACATCAAGTAATTTTCGCGCGGTGCCGTCCGGCTTGCTCGAATCAAAGTGAATGGCGCCATCAAAACCAGTTACCTCAGCAATGGATTCGGCCAGTTCCCTGATCGTGACATCCTTGCCTGTTCCAATATTCAGGTGAGATAGATTCGGCTTAACTTCTTGATACAGGGTCTGATGATCCAACGCCATTACGTAAACACTAGCGGCCGCCATATCGTCAACACAGAGAAATTCCCGGCAGGCATTACCAGTACCCCATACCACAACTTGTTTCGCATCGGCCAATTTCGCCTCATGAAAACGTCGTATCAAGGCTGGGATTACGTGGCTGTTCTCAGGGTGAAAATTATCATTAATACCGTACAGGTTGGTCGGCATCACGCAGCGATAATCAGTTCCATATTGCCGGTTATAAGACTCGCATAGTTTGATTCCCGCTATCTTGGCAATCGCATAGGGTTCGTTAGTCGGTTCCAAAGCGCCGCTAAGTAAAGCGGATTCTGTCATCGGCTGAGGCGCATGCTTAGGGTAAATACAGGAAGAGCCTAAAAATAGAAGCTGCTTAACGCCGGCTCGGTACGCACTGTCAATAATATTGGTTTGTATCGCCAGATTTTGCAATATAAAGTCGGCCGGATAGGTGTTGTTGGCGTGGATTCCGCCAACAGTAGCAGCAGCCATATAGACCTGATCGATTGATTCCAACCCAAAGAATTGGCGAACCGCCTGCTGATCGGTAAGATCGAGCTGGGACCGGCTTCGAGTCACTAGCTTAACCAGCGGATCAGCCGCTAACTGGCGTCCAATGGCAGAACCCACCATGCCGCTATGCCCCGCAATAAATACTTTGCGCTCGCTTGCTTCAGACATTGTCATCTAAACTCACACCGGCTTTTTTCGCGCGCTTCAAGGTTAGTCTCGAATATACAATCTGAATAAGCAGGAATGGAATAAATACAAACATCCGTTCATTGCCTGGAATATTGACCATCCAGATTGCACCCAAGCCCTGGAGAAACGCCATACAGCTTAACAGCAAGGTAACCTCAAGGTGGGTGTACTTACTCCGTATCAGCAATTGATACAAATGGGTACGGTGAGCCTGCATCGTCCTTTCCCCCCGCAACAAGCGACGGATAAAGGTAAACAAGGTGTCGTAGATAAAGTGAAACAACAACATCGGCATAACCAGAAAAGATATGCGTGAGTGATCGTAGCGCGCTGCAATAATTGCTAACGTGGCAAATACAAAACCGAGAAAAGCACTGCCCACATCTCCCATAAATATTTTTGCTGGCGGCGCATTGTATACCAGGAATCCAATTGATCCTGCAATGATCGTATAGCCCGTAATATAGATAAACGAACTACCGTGGTAATAACTGATCGCCATAAAAAATATGGCCGCTATTAATGAGGTACTACCCACCAACCCGTCAATTCCATCCATAAAATTGCAGGCATTGGTCAACCCCAATATCCATAGCGCCGAAATCAAGTAACCGATCCAACCAAGCGACACCCGATCCACCCAGGGCAAGGCCAAGGTGTCAATTACAATGCCGCAATACAGCACTACCCCCACCGCAAACAGATGGGTGATTAATTTGAATTCCGCACTCTTCTCCCAGACATCATCGACAAACGAGATAACCGCGATCAGTAAGGAGGAAAATACAAAACCGAGAATGTATTGCTTGCTAAGCAAATCACCGTCGGTAAAGAAAATGATAAATCCCATGCCGATGAGAAACGTCACGACAATTGATATACCCCCCGATTTTGGTATCGCCTGACAGTGGGACGAACGGTGATTCGGGTGATCCAGAATCCGGCCATGTTTCAACATTACCCAGGTAATCAGGGTAGCGATGATCGTCAGGGCGAAGCCAAAAGCGATGTGCAGGTAGAATTCTGTTATAGCCAAATCAGCTTATTCCAGGTTGGAGGCGAAGCTGAATATCAATCAACAGACGCGATCTAAAGATAGCGCGCTTGCAGTGGTCAACTCGCCTTTACGGTAGGCGCTGGATTATATGACTCCACCATACCAAATAAAAGAACCCTGATTCGATCATGATCGCGGATTCGGATGGCGCGTTGGATTTTTTCAAGGCAGCTGCCCAGGTGGTTTAGGGTTCCGCCAAGCTCACATTCCCGCATTATTCTGGGATGGGATGTGGAAACCGATGTGTCCGTAACGAGGAGTTCTTCAAATAGTTTTTCACCTTTACGCAAGCCGGTAAATTCGATTTCTATATCGCCGTCGGGGTTAGTTTTATCCTTGACCCGCAAACCATTTAGATGAATCATTTTTCGCGCCAGACCCAAAATTTTAACCGGCTCACCCATATCGAGGACAAATACATCGCCGCCCTGACCCATGGCCCCCGCCTGTAGAACTAACTGGGTTGCTTCGCGAATTGTCATAAAGTACCGAATTACGTCCAGGTGGGTTACCGTAACTGGCCCGCCTTTATTAATCTGATCACGAAACAGCGGCACGACCGAACCGGAGGAATCGAGGACATTGCCAAATCGCACCATGGTGAATCGGGTTTTATTGGTTTGGTCGCGACTCAAATCCTGCAGCACCAGTTCCGCCAGGCGTTTGGTGGCACCCATGATATTAGTCGGCCTGACCGCTTTATCTGTGGAAACCAGTACAAAGGTCTCCACTCCGGCGGCAATCGCCGCATGGGCGCAGTTTCGGGTACCAAAAATGTTGTTATCAGCACCAATCGCGGCGTTATTCTCGACCAGCGAGACATGCTTATAGGCTGCCGCGTGATAGATCGTCTGAACCCCATTGGCGCGACAAATCTGCTCAACCATGGACTGGTTCATCACCGAGCCCAGAACCGATACGAAGCGCATACCGGATTCCGCCAATTCCCGTTCGAGGCGGTATAAATTGAATTCGCTATGATCCAGCAATACCAGTTTCGCCACGCCCAGTTGACCAATTTGACGACAGAGCTCCGAACCAATTGAGCCACCGGCACCGGTAACCAATACCACTTTGCCCCGAATATTGGCGTGCAGCAGGTCTTCCATAGGCGCAATAGGATTGCGTTCCAGCAAATCTCCTATATCGATACCCCGTACGTCTTCCAACTTGACTTCACATTTTTCCAGCTCAGAAATATTCGGCAAGGTTTTGACCAAAACCGGATAGGGCTCGAGATCGGTAAGAATCTGGTTTCGCTGGGTTTGACTGGCGGACGGTACCGCTAACAAGACCTCCTTGACTGCATATTCGTCGATGAGTCGACCGAGCTCATTAGGGTGATATACCCTAAGCCCGTTAACTTGTTGCCGGATTAAAAGTGGATTGTCATCAACAAACGCGACCGGCCGCAGCTCTTCACTAAATGAGCTCGCGATGGCTAATTGCATTCCAGCCGCTCCAGCACCGTAGATAACGACGTTTCTGGCATGATCCCGTTCCGCCCCGAGAAACCCTGGCATTCGATTGGTTAACAACCAGCGCGCAATCATTCGGCTTCCCACGATTATCAGCAGGCATACCAGCCAATTGATAATAACCACCGAACGGGGCATTGTTCTGATACCAGACAGAAAAGCTGCCACCCCCCATAACAATGCGTATAAACTGATGGCCTGGAACACTCTCCACAGGGAATTAAATCCAATATAGCGGATTACTGCCTGATATAAACCAAATCGGATAAAAACCGGTATAGCCAAGGCCGGGGCCAGTAACCATAGATAGATTTCATTGCCAACTGGTATATAGAGTCTGCTGTAACGTAAAGAATAAGCAGCCAGTAACGCGGTAAATACTATTACTACGTCAACCAGCAACATAAACAACTGCTTGTTGCGGCGGCTCAGGGAGAGCAGGTAATCAATCATCGCCGCTGATTAACAGTTGGGCGTGTTCCGGCTGCTGGGTAACCCGGGATTCATAATTTTGAAATCAACTCGCGGGATTCGAGGTGGTCTATTATTTCATCGACGCATTCCTGAACCGCTTTTTCGCCGGTGTTGACGATCAGGTCCGCGTTCTCCGGGGTCTCATAAGGAGATGATATTCCGGTGAAGTCCGATATCTCCCCTTTGCGCGCCCGCTGGTACAGGCCTTTTACGTCGCGATGTTCACAGGTTTGTAACGGGCACTCGCAATAAATCTCGATAAAGTCACTCGCATTTTCCACCATCATCCGAACCCGTTGTCGGTCAATCCGAAACGGTGAGATAAATGCTGTTAAAACAATCACACCTGCGTCCAGAAATAATCGCGCAACCTGTCCAATTCGCCGAATGTTTTCGGTGCGGTCGTCCTCTGTAAAACTGAGGTCGCCACACAGGCCATGCCGAACGTTGTCCCCGTCTAAAACGGTAGTACGACATTTTCGCCTATGCAGCTCTTGTTCTACGGCATGAGCCAGCGTCGATTTACCGCTGCCTGACAAACCGGTAAACCATAGAATAGTGCTGGCGTGGCTGTTTAATTTCTCCCGGTCGGTCCGGGTAACACTACCATGATGCCAAAAGGTGTTACTTGATTGGGTGGAATTTGTCATGGCGCGATTATACCCGTTACGGATAATCCTGCAGGTACCCAGGTGCCGAAAAAAATTACAGTTCGTTAAGACTGTTGAACATGGTTCCAGGGTTCAAATAAGCTCGTCTTTGCGGTCATCGGTTTCACCAAAACGGCTGAGCGCTGGTGGTTTTAATCCGGCATAAAGCTTCTCCAGATTCTGATTGACCAGCCGGCTCTGCTGCTCAAACAGGCTGTTTCCTTCGAGGTCACTATCGACAATAAACGGACCAAAGTCTTCTACGTTGAAAACCCACATGGCCTGGGCGTTACCCAGTTGATCGATCCAAAATACGTCACGTACGCTCTTTATCCCGCGCCCCAATAGCGCTCCGGTTCCATAGCCTACGGTGGTCAGATAAATTGCCCCGGCCGGAAGAAACAACTCTCGATAGTGGGCTTCCGACATACCGCCCTTGCCTATAATAATTTTAGCCCCGGTTTGAGCGAACCAGGCCTGCATCCATTTAGCGAATCGAAAGCTTGCGGTTGCGGTTACACCACCCACATTGTAGCTGCCATCCGGCTCTACTGCGGCAGCCGGAGAGCAATGAAAATTAACGTTACTAACCCCGGGCAAATCCAGCGGCAACGGTTCTCCCTGATCCAACACCCGCTGGTACACCCCTTCGCGAGCGGTGTAAATAACGCCGTCCAGATAAACTATGGTGCCAATTGGTAATTGCTTTATCGCACCCTCTGTTACCGGGACAGTTATACGGACTGGTTCAAATTTTGATTTGGATTCTGCCATTCAGTAGTCTCTCTGCGCATATACGGGGTAAACCATTGCGGATCAGTTCTATATTCGGTGGTTCCGTCTGGATGAATTCTCACGGTAGCACGGCGTGAAGACAAACAGAATGCGTGAACGCTCATGGGCATACCGCCGGTATGGGTGTAACCGACCTCAATATGACAATCCGCCACCATTGATGCGCCGACAAAGCCCATGGCTCCCATACCAATACTGTTACCCAATTCCTGTAACTCCAACTCTAACTCGGCGATTTTTGGATCTGGATTCCGGTCGCCGACTGTCCTTAAGCAAGCCGCCTGTTTTCCAAGCACCATACAAACATCTTTTGATCCGCCCAGGCCAATGCCGACAATGGCGGGCTGACAGGCTAGTCCACGTTTACCAAATGCGATCAGCGTATCCAGGACAAATCTCTTGATCCCGTCGATACCGTCTCCGGGAAACAACATGCGGTAATCGGTTCCAAATAATCCGCCCTTGTGTACCGTAGTAATATCGACCCAGTCTACGTCAGGTTCGAAACTCCAATCGATCTCGGGTGCGTTAATACCTACGTTGTTATTCAGGTCTGTTCGCCACAGCGGGTGTACGCGATTGGGCCGCAGCGGAATATCATGGGTTGCCCGGGCGGTAGCTCTGCGCAGCGCCGCTTCCAACCCGGTAAAACCGCCTTCTAACCTGGCGTCATTACCGGTTTTTACGTAATACCGCGGCAGTCCAGAATCGGCGCACATCGGGCGCCGGTCTTCGGTCGCCGCATCCCAGTTTTTCATCATGGTTTTGAGGACAAAACATGACAGGTCTCCGGTCTCGCCTTGGGTCATTTTACTGATCGCCTGACGATAATCCTGGGGAATGTCAATCGCGGCATTTGACATAATCTGATACGCCGCCTGTTCTATTGCAGCGTGCTTAATCATGATGACTACTCCGACTCAAGTAATGACTGGCCAGGGCGAATAATACTGAAGGTGACATTTTCCCGGGCCACCTCAAGGTTATCAGCGGATTTTTGTACAAGGGTAAAATAAGATGATTCAATGTTGCCGCCATGGGGGAAATCTTCTCGAAAATGAGCACCGCAGGAGTCTTCTCTGGCCAGCGCAGCCCGACAAATCACTTCGGAAATATCCAACAGACTCTGGGTGTTGATCCAGTCATGCCAGGATAGATTAAACACTCGCTGCTGCTGACCAAGCCCAGTGCCCATCAGCTCTCGGCTGAGTCCCAATATTTCTTGCAAACCCTGCTCCAACCCCTCACGGGTTCTGACAATGCCCACATTATCCCACATGGTATCCATCAATCGCTCTCGGATTGCGTTGAGATCACCCGGGGATTCATAAAATGGCCTCATAGCGCGCTCGATTTCTCTGTCGACAATCGATTGGTCAGGGTCGTGCAATGAGCTTCGAGGGTTAGCAACGGCCATAATCTCTCCCGCTACACCGCCGAATACGGTGGAATTGGCAACTCCATTTCCACCCAGCCGATTTGCCCCATGCACGCCTCCCGCATCTTCGCCCGCAACATAAAGGCCTGCGATAGCTGTCTCCGTATCGGTATTGCAAACAATTCCCCCCATAAAATAATGCGCAGTCGGTACCACCTCAACCCTGCCGCCTGCCAGGTCGAAGCCGCAGTCTGCACAGCGCTTCACCATGCCGGGAAATTTTTCAGCCACCAATGCCGGTCCAAGATGAGACATGGAGATATATACCCCTCCATGGGGTGTCGTGCGACCTTCCCGCATTTCATTGAATATTGCCCGGCTCACTATGTCCCGGGTAGCGCGTTCAGCCTCTGGATCATAGCCCTGCATAAACCGTTCTCCAGCACCATTTAACAAGTGGCCACCGGAACCACGCAAACCTTCCTCCAACACGGTACCAGTCATACGGGTATCGATACCAGCGAGCAACCCTGTAGGATGAAACTGCACCATCTCCATATCTCTCAACGGTAATCCCAAGCGTAGCGCCATGGCGAGCCCATCCATGGATTTATCCCCGGAAGGGGTATGGTAGCGATACATGGTGGGTCCGCCACCACTGGCCAGTAATATTGAGCGCGCTCGTACCAGCCGAAATCTTCCGCTACGCATATCGACCATCAGGGCAGCCGCAACAACATCACCGGAATTGTTGGGTATTAATCCAACTACCCGGTGCTCTTCCAGCATGTTGATTGGCAAGCTCCGAATCCGTTCCATTAAACGGTTAATAATTTCTATGCCAGTGAGGTCTCCCTTATGCACGGTACGGTCAAAGGTCTGACCCGCGAACGCCTTATGATGCAGTGAACCGTCCCGGTTGCGATCGAAAAAGCAGCCCAACTCGTTTTCCAATTCCTGTACCCTGGTAACAGCAGTTTGGCATAACTTCCAGGCCAGGTCCTGGTCGGGCAACCATTTTCCACCGTTAATGGTATCCATAAAATGCCGCTCTACAGAATCACCAGGACTCAGGGCGACGTTGTAACCTCCTTGCACCATCCGGGTACAACCGCATTTACCGACCAGTCCTTTGACCGCCAGGGTTATTTTCAGACCAGGGGATATTTGATGTGCATGTAAGGTGGCAAACAGCCCCGCCCCGCCGGAACCTATGACCAGAATATCGGTATCCAGCTGCTCAATGTCGTTTGGCTTGACGGACACTAAACCACCCCGAGCAAAAAGCCAATCGCGACAAAAAATGCGCCTGCGGTAGCAACTGCTGCGATTGATTTTTGTCGATCAGTCCAGGGTAACCAATCCATCGCCAGTAGGCGCAGGCCGCCAAACAGGTGAATCGCGAGCAGGAAAACCAGGCCCGATTCTGCGAGTTTTACCCCAATCCCATCACTCCATTGAAGGAATCCATTAAGGCTGGCAGTATCATTTAGCGCCAACCCCAGAACCAAAAAATGAATCGGCAGAAACAGGGCCAAGGCGACCCCCGAGAGTCGGTGGACGATAAAAGCGAGCCACAATGAATGTTTGCGGTGGGGCCGAATCATATCGCGATTACCGCGTAAACTGCGCGACCACCGAGCAACGCCAGGAAAATTCCGGCGGCCCACATGAGCAGCTCGCGGAATCCACCCCGAACACCCAACCACTCGGAAACGACCACCCGAATTCCAATGGCGCCGTGAATGGCTACCGCCCCAACGAAAATGCCATAAACCAAACCCCATAGAACACTGCCCTGGGTTCGCTCCAGGATAGCGGAGGCACTCAACCCGCTACGCATTGCGTAGATGATAACCACCAAATGGCCCAGCACCAGAGGTGCCATTACCAGCGCACTCAGGCGTTGCAACAGGTAAAGTTTAACCGGCATTAAATATCGCCGTTTAGCAGCGCAATACTCGACATGCGCTTAAGGCCGGCAATCGATGCAGTCGGATTCAACTCGTTTGGACAATACCGTGCACAGCTTTGATGGGCATGACAATTATGGCAACCGGCGTCAGCAGCGATGGCTTGCAGACGTACCTGCCCGGCCTGATCCCGTTGATCATTCATCAAGGTCCAGGCCCGGTTAAGCGCGGCGGGACCGAGATACTCCGGATTCCAATTCACTACGTCGCATGCTGCATAGCAAACCGCACAATTGATACACTGGACTGCGGCATCGGCGGCCTGGCGTTGGGTCGACTCAGGGTCAATGGGCTCGATCGCATCGGCCCGGGTTTTACTGCCTTGGAATTCACCCCACGCCTGCTTCCATTTATCAAAAAACGGATCCATATCGCAGACCAGATCCTTGACTACAGGCAGGTTTTGCAGCGGACCGATATCCAGTCGATTGCCGTTTACAGCTTGTTTAACATGGGTTCGGCAGGTCCACCGGGGTTCATCATTAACCATCATCGCGCACGAGCCGCACATTCCCACACGACAGGCAAACCGATAGCTGAGTCCTGGGTCCTGATTTTTTTGGATCCAGGTTACCACGTCTAAAATTGTCTGATTATCCTGGGCCGGGACGATAAATTGCTGCCAGCTTCCGGGTTTTGCCAGGCCCCGCCATATGCGAACCTGGAGATGATCTACGGTTTCCCTATTGGACATAGCCTGGAGTTTGTCTTGAAAGGTAGTATGAGAACTCGATTTTATCTAAAAAATATCAATCGATTATAAGAATATTTTCCATATTATATAAATTAAATATTTACTTAATAACCCCTTTCTCAACCACATTCATCAATTCGTCGACCAGTATTTTAACCGCGCCGGTATCAACGTGATCATTTCGCGACAGAACTCCAAGCACCCTGACCGTGGCATTTCCTTCGAGCAGGATACGTTTTATCGGTAACTGGCGCGACGGAGGCACGCAATTATCCGGCACGATGGACACCCCTAGCTCACTGGCGACCATCGTGGATATTGCGTCAAGGGTAGTTAACTCCATCACTTCCCGCACCTTGATTTTAGATTTAATCAACCATTGATCGATTTGTTGACCTACCCAGGCGTTGCGGTTGAAGCGAATAAACGGCCAATGCTTCAGCAACTCTTCGGGGCTCTCGGTTTCTACTGATTCTGGTGCGATCAGTACCAGGGGCTCAGATGCTATCGGCCACCAGTCGAAATAGGAATACAGCTGCCTGGGCTGACTAATAATTGCAGCATCAATTGAGCCTCGATCTACCTGGGCTAATAACTCGCTTGAAAGGCCGGGAATAATTCGCAGATGAAAACCCTCATAGTGCTCGCGCAGACGAGTTAAAACTCTTGGCAATAGCCCGGACATAACCGTATCCACCGCGCCAATTGTCAGTTCTCTCTCCTGGTGAAATTCACCACTGGCTGAACTCAGTAGAGATTGATAGGACAGGATCAGGTCTTTGGCCTTGGGTAAAAGTGAGCGTCCAAGCTGATTAAGGGTAGGTGAGCGCTGCTTGCGTTCGAACAAAGGACTGCCGATTTCCGATTCCAGGGATTTCATTTGCTGACCAACTGCCGCCGGTGTCAGATGAACCCGCTCTGCGGCCTCGGCGAACGAACTGGTTTCGGCAACCGCTATCAGGGTTTGTAGTCTACGAATCGACATCGCTATTCAATAACTAAATAAAATTAATATTTATCCTAAATATGGAATTAGTTTAATTGATAAATTTAGATTTGGTTTAAATTACGGTCTTTGATATCCATTCGGCATCCACAATATGACCTGCTCGGCAAACAATGGCGCCAGCCAGTTAGTACAGACCCTGGCAGAATTAGGGGTAAACACTATTTTTGCATTGTCGGGAAATCAGATAATGCCGATATTCGATGCCTGTCTGGACCACGATATCCGGATTATCCATACCCGCCATGAGGCTGCTGCGGTTTATATGGCGGACGCCTGGGGTCAGATTAATGGAAGCATCGGGGTCGCACTGGTCGCCGCTGGCCCGGGTTTTACCAATTGCCTGTGCGGACTGTATGCAGCCAAAATGGCGCAAAGCCCTGTGCTGCTTATCTCCGGAGATTCACCCAGGGCGAGGGACGGGCAAGGAGCATTTCAAGAGATGGCGCAATCAAGCATATCGAGCCCGCTGACTAAGTATTCGACCAGAGTAACTGATGCAAGGGCAATTCGTTCACAAGTAATTCAGGCGGCACGAATAGCCCTGGCCCATAGACCTGGTCCTGTGCACCTGGCATTCCCGTTCGATATTCTACAAATAACCACGGCACAGTCCAACCAACCCGTAGACCAGGTTCCCATCGAAGAGGTGGAAGCTGAGTTGGACCAACAACAGATCGACACTATTGTTGATCAGATCGCCAAATCCAGCTGTCCGATTATTCTAATCGGCCCGGCACTTGGTCCGAACAGACCTGGCATAGATATTGAAACCCTTGGCGGAATGCTGATGGTGCCTGTACTGTGCCTGGACAGTCCCCGGGGGTTAAACGCCCCGGACATGGGGAACTTGAAGTCCCAACTCAACGCTGCCGATTTGATCATTTCCCTGGGCAAGGATTTGGATTTCACTCTTGATTTTGCCTCACCAAAAATATTTAGCCCAGCTATTTGGATCATGGTGGATAATGACAGACAACGCCTAGACCAAGCTGCTGCAGTTCTGGAATCTCAGGCCAGCATTTTGCTGCAGGTTGATCCGGAGTCTCTGGCGAAACAGATGATGCGGCAAATTTGTCAAAACCAAAGCCGGTTACCCCAACCAACTGAATGGCAAATTCGAATCGACCGGGCCAGGGAAACCCGGCAAAAACCCCAGGTGCCAACCAGTCAACGAGTTCTCCCAACCGATTTATGTCGCGCCATTCAACAATTTATCGATCAGGCCAGAGAGCCGATTTTGATCTGTGACGGCGGTGAGTTTGGCCAATGGGCTCAGGGCTATTTAACCGCGCCCACACGTTTAATCAATGGGATGTCCGGGGGTATCGGTGGATCCATATGCCAGGGCATAGCGGCTAGTATTAGCCAGCCCGGTGCACCTGTGCTGGTCCTGATGGGAGACGGAACCGCGGGTTTCCACTTCAGCGAATTCGAGACTGCGGTGCGTGAAGATACTCCCATTATTGTCATTATTGGCAACGACGCGCGGTGGAATGCTGAATATCAAATCCAACTAAAACACTATGGGAAGGATCGTCTAAATGGGTGTGAGTTGAGCCCGGCGCGTTATGATATCGCCGCCAGCGGGCTCGGCTGCCATGGAGAATATGTTACCACCATAGATCAAATGACCGGGGCATTGACTCGATCCGCAGGCAGTGGCAAACCGGCATGTATAAATATCGAAATTGAGGGATTAGCTGCGCCGATCTGTGAATAGATTAAGGTTTGCTATTTCAGTTGCTTGACCAAAGAAGCAATATAGGCATGGCGCGCCGCGTTGTCTTCTTTAAGTCGGGATAACTCGTCCTCAATGACTTCAATCTGGGAGCGGCGATCCGTTTTACTATTTACCAAAGCATCAAGTTCTACCAATGCTTTACGCAATACAGGCGAGGATTTATAGTGAATTTCGGTACCTCTGGCATCCCCTTCCGCCAGTACAACCTGTTCAATACGGTTAAACCGGAATCGCTTACTTGAAGGTAATAAAGATCCTTTCTTGCGTTTATAGACGACTCGTAAAATATCTATATTGTTGATCGCCTGATAGGAATATCGGTCAATTTCATTGGGATTATTGATTCCCATTTCATTTAATGTTGGGTATTCAGACACCTAACGAAATCCTCTTTACTAATGGTTAAACCGAACCGAGGAAGAAGTACTCTATCCTCGACCCCGCTTCGAGATTAATACCAGGGCCGCAAAATTGCTCCGGGACCTGGTCAGTCCAGCATGAACTTATTGCCTTACCGTCTTCTTGGCATAATGACCCTGGATAATTCGATCGATCACCATGGCGCAAAACAATATAGCGAGACCCGCGAGCATTCCCTGGCCTTTGGCAGCATATTGCAGTGCTTCCAGAACATCTTTACCCAAACCGCCTGCGCCAATCAACGAGGCGATAACCACCATGGACAAACACATTAAAATGGTCTGATTGATACCGGTCATAATTGATGGCATCGCCAATGGAATCTCGACGTCTTTCAGCAAAGTGAATTTGGTACAGCCAAATGCTCTTGCCGCCTCTTTGGTATTCTCCGGCACGCTCTTCATGCCCAATGCAGTTAATCGGATCACTGGTGGCATACCAAAAATTATTGTTGATAGAACACCCGGCGGTTTACCTGTTCCGAAAAACGCAATAATTGGAATCAGATAAACAAATGCAGGCATGGTCTGCATAAAATCGAGGATAGGCAATGCGGCATTATAGGCACGTTGACTCTTGCCGAACCAGATTCCCAGCGGAATACCAAACAGAATACATAAAAAGGCCGCAGCGCCAAGTAGCGCGACGGTTTGCATACTGGTTTCCCACAGTCCGAACAAGGCTAGATAAGCCAGTGCAGCAGCAGTAAAAATAGCTACCCGAGGACCGGCCAGTCGCCATGCAAGTACCAGAATGACGGTCATAACTACTGGCCATGGGGTATCCACAAAAACCGTTTCGAGACCATCCAGTATCGCGCGAATAGCTTCTACAACACTGTTAAAAGCACCGGCCCCATGCTTCGACAACCAGGCGAACCCACCATCCATCCAATTGGCTACCGGCGTAAAAAACTGCTTCTTTACAGGAACTGATTGAATCCATTCTGCAGGCTTAGTGAAAGTAAACCGATACAGAGTGAGCGGTACAATAGCCAGCCACAATAGTCCTCCAAAGCCCACCCAGGTCCAACTAAACCCTGAAGGTGTAGTGCTGGGTTGTGCGCGCCAGGTCAGATACTGCTTTTCATAACTCAAATTCGAATAGAACCCTTGGACAACTTTTATTATAACCATAAGAATTATCCCGGTTATAAGTATTCCGGTGGCTTCGGAAGACAGAGCCGCCGCCTCCTCGGTCACCCTGGCGGCAGCTTTTTTAAGATTGCCTGCAGTCTCAATCAGACCTTGCGCACCATCTTCTCCAGCTTGCAACGCAACCTGACCTTTTTCATAGAGTTCTTTCCAACGAATGTTCAGTCGATCTGCCCGGGCCAGTTTGGCAGCCCCCAGATCTCCCCAGGCCCCACGTCCAATTTGCACCAAAGCGAGGAGTTCCAAAACCAAAAATGTCCAGAATTGACCCCATAAACCCCTGGCTGCAGCCCAGAACGGCCCCGCCAGTGCCCCCATGGTATTCCAGGTCCAGGGAAATTTGGTCGCCGACTGAATCTTACCAAACTCGGCGTTGTAATACTCGTCATTGGGCCCAACAAAATCGCCAATGGAACTGCTTAGACTACTGGGTCCAGCGCTAAATCCGGTTTCACTCATTAGTTGTCTCCCCCTTTGATACCTTTTAACAGGGTTGTCTTATTAACCACACCAACATCCCGACCGTCTTCATTCTGGATCACGATTGGTTGATCTGTGGTTGTCGAAATATCAATCAGCCCACTTAAATCTGTCTCGGTCGATGTCCGGGGCGCGGCAGCGAGATCGTCGCCATGCTGGGGTTTGTACTCATCGATCTTATCCATAATAGTATGGGCGAAAATTAACTTGAGAGTAGAAATTCCTTCAACGAAATCGGTGACGTATTCGTCAATTGGATTGGTCACGATCTGTTCCGGTGTTCCTATTTGAACAATAAAACCATCTTTCATTATTGCGATCCGGTTTCCAATCCGAATCGCTTCATCAAGATCGTGGGTAATAAATACAGTGGTTTTATCCAGATCCTCAGACAGCGCCATAAATTGCTCCTGCAGTTGCCGTCGGATAAGCGGGTCCAAGGCCGAAAATGGTTCGTCCATCAACAGGACTTCCGGATCAGAAGCGAGGGCCCGGGCAAGTCCGACTCGTTGCTGCATACCGCCGGACAATTCGCTTGGAAATCGATCCTCATATCCATCCAGATTAACCAGACTCAAGCACCGCTGGGATTCTTCCCAACGTTTATTCTTGGGAAAACCCTGGACTTGCAATGGGAACGCGACGTTATCTCGCACAGTCCGATGGGGAAACAGCGCCATATGCTGAAACACCATGCCAATATGGGCTGCGCGCAATTCTCTTAAGTCATTTTCATTCAGTCCCATGACATCCTTACCCAGGACATTAATGTTCCCAGAGGTTGGTTCAAGTAATCGATTCAAATGTCTTACCATTGTGGACTTGCCGGATCCTGACAGACCCATTACGCAAAATATCTCCCCCCTGGCTACTTCAAATGAGCATTCGGCAACACCAACCACGCAGCCAAATTTTTCCAGCACCTGTGGTTTGGTCAGTCCGTCACTTTTGATCGCCGCCATGGCTTCTTGATGGCGGTCACCAAATATTTTCCACACATCATCAAGTTTTATGACTGTTTCACTCAAGTCAATTTCCTCCGAATGGATATTTAAATTCTGAATATAAGAGTAATCAAAGAATTAGATTCACTACCATGGCAAAACAACAATAGCCAAAAATAAAAACGGGCGACATGCTCCAAATTTAAGCGTGTCGCCCGTGGTCTAACTCCTGGTTAAAACCAAAGTCTGGTTTTTACCAAAATTGCTACTTCAACCAGTTATCAACAGTACTAGAATTTTCTGCGACCCAGTTCTTGGCAAATTCCGATGGGTCCTGTTTTTCCACTACCAGGGCAAATGTCATCTTGGAAATAGTGTCAGTATCAAACTTGATTTTCGACAATACTCCCGCGGCTTCAGGCAAATCAGTATCCAGTGATGCAGCGTAATGAATATGCAGATAAGCCAGGTCCCAGGCAACCGCCGCATCAGATTTTTCCAGCCACTCAGGGTCATCTGTTGGCTGGATAACTGTCCACTTCGCAGCGTCGTAAGCAGGCTCTTCCAGTATCACAAGCTCATGCAAAGCGAACATGTGGTGTGGGGTATAGCAGAAAAATACAATATCCTGGTCTTGGGCAACCGCGTTATCGACTTCAGCTAGTGCCAGAGTCTCATCCATTTCCTTGAGAGTCATGGTCTCAGAATAGCCGTAGCTCTTGCCGCGGATTTTCTCAATATTGGTGGAAGCCCAACCTGGTGCCCCGATCCAAATCTCGCCAAGACCATCACCATCTGTATCAAACTTCGCCGCCATATCAGGATTAGTTAGCTCAGACAGCTTTTTGATGCCAGTTCGCTCGGCAGTACCCTTGGTCACACACATGCCCTGAAATGCAGCAACGCCAGCCGGGTTCATTTTTACGGTGCCTTTGTCTTTCACATAGGTCTGATTCAGATTAGCCTGGTTTGGCAGCCAGACTTCAGGGTGGACGTGCATACTGCCCGCGTCCATTGCCTCAAAAATGATAGGGTTGGTGCCATTTTGTAATTCAATTTCCAGCCCCAGATTTTCTTCCAGGACGACTTTGATAACCTCCGCAGTAACCGCAACCGAAGGCCAGTTCGGAACACCTATAACCATGTCGGCAGCCTGGGCAGCCACACCAAAAGTCATAGCGCCAGCGACCAATGGTGCGGCAATTTTCATTTTCAAATTGTTCATAAATTTTCCTCGAGATGTAACGTTTTATGTTAAATGTAATTGAAGATAGCTGTGTAGCTGAATAGGAAGACGACATTGATGTGGTCACACAAACTACCCACTATTTAGCCTATATTAATAAATTTTAGCTAATTAGACTAGAAGATAGTTGGTACCTATCAGTCCAATGGTGGCAAGTATGGCAGGGTTTTCATAAAATTTCACTATTATCTCTACCCTTCAAGAATTAACAAAACAACTTAAATAATTAAAATGACAAATCAATCCAACTCTCCGGACTACTGGGGAATCGACAATGATTATGGAATCCTACGAGACGTCCTCCTGGGTAAACCCACATACTTCAAATGGGTTGAAGCCGGTCCGTTGATCGGTCGCACCTTGCTAAACGCGCATAAAACAGGGGCCAGCTTTGATTTCGAACTTTCCCAGCTCCAATTCGATGAAATGGTCAAAATCTATCAGGATGCCGGCGTTACCTGTCACTATATAGATTCCGACCCGGTACTGCACCGAAACTTTTTCGCCCGTGATTCCAGTGCAATGACACCCTGGGGCGCGCTTATCTGCCATATGCAGCTCAAGTGCCGGCGGGCCGACTATGTCACCACCATCAAATTTTACCAGGATAACAATATCCCTATCTGGAATTATGCCACCGCCGGGCATTTTGAGGGCGGTGATTTTGTTATTCTCGAACCCGGCACTGTATTGATCGGCTATTGTGGAGAGCGGTCCGAGCAGGCCGGATCCGAACAGGTCGCAGAATTTGTCCGCCGGGAAGGCTGGGATGTCGAAGTAGCTCCGATCCCTGCATTATTCGTCCATATGGACGGACTAGTGGTGCCGCTGGATCGCAAGCTGGTCGTGACCTGCCTCGACGCTCTGGAAGGCTGGGTGATCGACTGGTTGAAAAAGAAAGGCTTCGATTTTGTCGACGTTGGTTTTAACGAGGCAAAAGATCTGGGGGTCAACCTGGTCGCCCTGGGTAATAAGAAAGTGCTGTCCATGGCGAGCAGCGTAAACCTGAATCAAAAGCTACGCGATCTTGGCTACCAGGTATTCGCACCAGATATGTCGATGTTTACCCTGGGCGGCGGCGGGGTTCATTGTATGTGTCAGGCATTAAAAAGAGATCCGGTCTAGATCTACGCTAGGGGATGCAGACCAGAACAGTCTGCATCCCCTGGCCAACATTAATCTGGGCTTAAAAATCAAGATTGGATAAACGCGTGGTGGGTTATCCAATGCTTCGCAATATCTGCGCGCCGACAAATCCAAACTCTTTCATGACCAAGCATATAGTCAAGAATACGGTGCAGGACTCCTATCCTTCCGGGTCGACCCAATAACCGCGCGTGCAATCCGATGGTCATCATTTTTGGTGAACTCTCACCCTCGCCATATAACCAGTCAAAGGAATCCTTGATATAGCGGTAAAATTCTTCACCAACTTGATAGCCTTCCCGCCTACCAAATCTCGAATCATTGGTTTCGAGTGAATAGGGCAGGATTAAATGCGGTTTGGCGAAATCTGTGGTCCAGTACGGCAAGTCATCTGCATAAGAATCAGAATCAAATAAAAATGTGCCCGCTTCAATGACCAGCTTTCGGGTACTGATAGAGGGCATTCCGGCATAGTATCCAAGGGGTGGTTGCCCGGTTAACTCAACCACTTGGGCAATGCTGTTTTGAATATGTATACGTTCCTGGTCTTCACTCAAGGTATGGTAGTCAATCCAGCGCCAGCCATGGGGTTGGAGATCAAATCCAGCGTCCACCATTGCGTCCAGTGCATAGGGGTTCTGTTGTCCTGCCAGCCCCACCAGGTTAACCGTGGCGGGCAAATCGCGGGAAGTGAATGCCTCCAAGAGTCTCCAGTATCCAACCCGCGCGCCGTACTCGTAATTGGACTCCATATTAAGATCCCGCGCATTTTCCCTGGGTTCAACCACCAGGTCCGAAACCCTGGATTCGGAGCGCGAGTCCCCGTTTAAGATGCACATCTCTGCGCCTTCCTCATAGTTGATACAAAAATTTACCGCAATTTGCGCGTCCCCTGGCCAGTGCACCTTGGGAGGGTTACCGCGGTATCCAATTAAATCCCGGGTAGATTGGTCAGCCATGTTATTTGTTCTCGGTTAATTTTGCTGTCTCGATCTATTTTTTGACTTTTTCAATAGGTATCGGTGTCGCTTCCTGATTATTACCCTGTCGGGTTCGAATCAAAGCGCCCCTGGCCTGATTCAAATTTTGCTCGAAACTATTACGCCTGGCCAGGGGCTTGAGGCGAAGTCCGCGAACGTCGGGTACCACGTTATCGGCAGTACGCAAACCGACAAAACGGGCCCATACCGATCTCTTTTTGGTCACTTGATGGGGTTGGAAACGATCCATATCTCGCGGCGTTAGTGAGTCCCCCAAGGCGACGTAACCCGCGCTAACCGCTCGTTGCAATAGTGCCTGGCCAGCCGCGCTACGCACCACCGCGGCATTGCTACCGGGATCACTCGCCTGCCCCTCCCAGCTCGGCGCACCGCCTTCCCAGGTATCAGATGCCGCAATATCTGACGCATCACCGATTCCGTCTGGGCATACCTTACAACGAAACGGTAGTTGCCAGGCTGAATCATCTTCGCCCCAGAAATCGAGGTAGTTCTTTTCGATCACCGTACCGTCCCTGGTTTCAATCCGGGTTGGTCCTGGACAACCATGGCCGCGATATCGTAGCTTTCGAATTCTATCCATATCTATGTCAATTGTTTCCAGATACTCTTTAAGCCCGGACGGACTCATAAACCCACCACAAACCATCGCCATTTGAATTTGGCATAACTGATCGACCCTGGAATCAAATTCCGCATAGTTGCGCAATGCAGTGACGTCACATGGAGTGCCTATAAACGCGAATGTTTCTCCCGCCGGTTCACATCGGTCAAGGATTTCAATAATGTCTATCAAGGTAGCAGTAGGACCATAGCGTGATCCGGCGGCCTGTAAAACATCTTCCCGGGAACGGCTGATAAAACGCTGGCCAAAGGCGGGGGTTTCTACTGAGTCGGTAGCGTGAACGATAAAATCGACTTCTCCACTTTCCAGTAAATACAATGCCAAAGCCGTTAACAGTCCACCGGTGGATCCCAGATGCCTGACATCGGGTGCAGCAGCGAACGCCAGCACTATCTGGCGCCAGATTCCCCATACTTCATCATACTGACTATCTGGTTCCACCAGGCGTTCCGGCAAGCCTTCCACCCTGGTTCCTGGGCAAACCCGGGTAATCATGTCCATGGTCTTGTGGTCGAGTGGCCCGTAAACGATCGGTCGTTCGGTGCCATTTTCGACCAGAGTCATTTTTATCGACTTCGGTCCGGCAACGCTCTGGCAAATACCGCAGCCAATACACATTCCATGTTCTACAATCTGGTACAAGCGATTCCGGGGAGACAATCCCTGCTGGATCCTGGGTAGGTAATTCTCTTTTTTTTTGCGCTTACTGGTCATTAAAATACATCATTATGGTTGAGTCACCGGTTTGATTGTGAAATCCCAGTCTGGAGCCCTTTGATCCAACCTACCGGGAATACTTTTAGAATGAAATATACATGAACCGAATACCGGTTTGGCGCAGTGTTTGGCACTACAATCTATCCCAGTAAAATTCTGTTAATCAAATCATGAACGACACCCCTGAAAGTCAGGATCCGATGATCCGCCCGCGTTACACTGGTCTACCCACATTTTTACGCGCACCCTATTCCGAATCCATGCAAAATATTGATATCGGGTTGGCCGGTATTCCATTCGACGGTGGCGTCACCAATCGGACCGGTGCCCGTCATGGTCCCCGGGAGGTACGAAATCAGTCCAGTTTGATTCGAAAGATGAATCAGGCAACCGGCGTCTCACCACATGACCTGTGTAATGTTGCAGATATTGGAGATGCCTGGGTGCAAAAACCATTTACCCTTGAAGGTAGTCATCAGGAAATTGAAAGTTTTTACCAGGAAGTTATGGACCGTGGAATCACCCCGATTTCGGTTGGTGGGGATCACTCTGTTACGCTGCCAATATTTCGTGCGCTGGCTAAAAACGGACCCATCGGCATGGTTCATTTCGATGCCCATTGTGATACGGGTGATGATTATCTGGGTTCAAAATTCCATCACGGCGCGCCGTTTAGCCGTGCTGTAGAAGAAGGTTTACTTGACCCATTGCGCACAATTCAAATTGGAATTCGCGGTTCTCTCAATCATCCCGATGTCTGGAAATTTAGCCATGATTCCGGAATGCGAGTTATCTATATCGAAGAATATTTCGAAATGGGGCCTAAGGCTGTTATCGAAGAGGCCAGGAAAATTGTGGGGGACGGACCAACTTATATCAGTTTTGACGTTGACGCCCTCGATCCGGTATACGCACCCGGCACAGGCACACCGGAAGTAGGTGGTTACTCTACCCTGGAAGCACAAATGATGATTCGGGGACTCTCCGGATTAAATTTGATTGGCGGGGATGTGGTCGAAGTAGCGCCTCCATTTGACCCCTCGGGCAATACGGCATTGGTGGGTGCAACTATGATGTTTGAGATTCTGTGCGTGGTGGCTGAAGCCGTACACAAAAACAAATCTGGAACCTGAGTAATAGTTTTTGTGATTTTCTAACTAACCAGAAGTCTAAAAATCAAGTAGACTGAAGTAGACTGTGTAATTTACTTGTAACCAAATCATGCTAATTCGTAGTTTTCAATCAGTTGAGGCCGCGGGCAAAGCAGTTCCGATTTCCCATGGTAAATCCTCTGCAATCCGGGTATTGCTCAAATCCGATGGCCTTGGATTTAGCCTGTCCGAGGCTCGCTGTGGCCCGGGCAATTCCTCTGATCTTTGGTATAAAAATCACTGGGAAGCGAATTATGTTCGCGCTGGAAAAGGCGTCCTCACCGACCGTACCAGCGGTGAAACCTGGGAGCTTTCACCCGGAACGTTGTATTGCGTTGGTCCCGGAGATAAACACCGGGTATCAAACTCGGAAGACCCCCTGCGGATTGTCAGCGTATTCAATCCCCCTATTGAAGGCCTTGAAACCCATGATCAAGATGGTGCATTTCCCGCTACCGGTGATATACCTTCACGCAATCAACCAATGTTTGCTCGCACCCTGGAAGACGTTCGGCAATCGGGTGGTGAAAAGATTCTCGGCGGCGGAAACGTTATTGCCAATCGACTACTAACAGCTGCCGACCAACTGGGATTTTCCCTTTCCGAAGTCCAACTGCAGCCAGGTTGCGAAATTGATCTCTGGTACAAACACCACTGGGAAGCGAATCTGATTCTACAGGGCACTCTTGCCCTTACTGAAAAGAACACTGGCATTGCGCATCAGTTGCAGCCTGGGGATGTCTATTGTGTGGGACCGGAAGACCCTCATCGCCTCGTACCTGACTCTAAGGTCAAACTCCTCGCGATTTTTAATCCACCCCTTAGCGGCGAAGAGAAACATGATGCCGATGGCGCGTACCCGCCCACAGGACCGGTACCCCCCGGACCCGTTCAATAAATTCGAAATGGCCAATTTTTAATCAACAATCCGTCTAAAGGATAATTCACCCCATGAATCATAGAAAATTAGTCAAACGAAGCAACACGTCTCTAGTTGTAACAAGTTCAGTATTGTTGGGCCCGTTCGCGACCATAGCTAGCGCAGGACCTGCCCCCTGGCCCCAAATTACCAATCATCATAGCGAGTAATACTGGTGTAAAACCGGACGTTAATTTCCTTCGAAACGCCGCTGACCGGTTAATGTTAGCGGCATTTTTATACCTGGTTGAGTAGGTACCTTGAATCAATTCAACAAATTTAATTTAAACCGCGAAATCCCGGAATACGATGCCGTAGTCGTCGGCGCGGGGTTTGCCGGAATGTATATGCTGTACCGACTACGTCAGCTTGGCTTGAAAGCCCTTGTGGTCGAAAAAGCCAGCGGTATCGGCGGCACCTGGTTTTGGAATCGATACCCCGGAGCTCGTTGTGATATCGAGAGCATGCAATACTCCTATTCTTTTTCCCAGGCATTAGCCCAGGAATGGGAGTGGAGCGAGCGCTATGCTTGCCAGGCGGAGATTTTGCAATACGCCAACCACGTCGCCGACCGATTCGATTTGCATAGAGATATTTTGCTGAACACCAGCGTTATTTCGGCGAACTATCGAGATTTGCCTGCAACGTCACAGCAAGCCTGGGAGATCAAGCTGATGCAGCTTGATGGCGACGAAGGTGGAAGTCACACCAAAACGCTGCGTGCCCGATTTTGCATTATGGCAACTGGCTGTTTATCGACGCCAAACCAGCCAGCAATTGCTGGATTCGAAGAATTCCTAGGGTCCAGTTACCATACCGGCGAATGGCCCCATCAACCGGTCAGTTTCAAGGAGAAACGGGTAGCACTTATTGGAACCGGGTCTTCCGGTATCCAGGCGACTTCAGTAATCGCCAGTGAAGCGGCGCACTTAACGGTTTTTCAACGCACGCCAAATTACATTGTTCCAGCGAACAATCGTCCTTTTGAAGACGGTGAGCAAGACGAAATTAAGTCGAGTTACCCTGATCTACGCGCCCAGGCGAAGCTGGCCCGCAATGGCGTTGCCCAGGAAATTGTTCGAGATTCCGCATTGTCTCTGTCGAAGCAAGAGCGGGATCAACGTTATACCGCGCGCTGGCGGCAGGGGGGACTCACTTTCATTGGAGCTTTCGCTGACTTGCTGTTAAATCCGGATGCCAACTACACCGCGGCAGAATATGTCCGCGATCAGATCCGTAAAACCGTTAACGATCCAGCAACTGCTGAATTACTTTGCCCAACCAGCACATTCGGTTGTAAACGGTTGTGTGTCGACAGCAACTATTACCAGACATTCAATCGCGATAATGTTTCTCTGGTTGATATCCATGAACAAGGCCTGGATTACATCGCACCAGATGGGCCGGTAGTCAATGGAAAGCTCTATCCGGTAGATGCCATTGTGCTGGCAACGGGTTTTGACGCCATGACCGGCACCCTCAACAAAATTGAAATTAGAGGTAAAAATGGAATCACGCTGAAACACCAATGGGAGCAGGGCCCAAATACATATTTGGGACTAACCATGGCCGACTTTCCCAACTTGTTTACCATTACTGGCCCAGGCAGCCCGTCGGTACTCAGCAATGTCCTTACCAGTATCGAATACCACGTAGACTGGATAGCAAACTGCATTAAATACATGCAGGAAAATAACCTGACTCACATCGAAGCGACCGCGGAAGCCCAGGAGCAATGGGGTGAAGTCGTTAACAAGATCGTCAACTCAACCCTCTATCGAACTTGTAATTCCTGGTATCTGGGAGCAAACGTATCTGGAAAAGCCCGAGTGTTTATGCCTTTCCCCGGAGTACCCACTTACGAAAAGCAATGCGACCGAATCGCCGCGGAGGGATATCCTGGTTTTAACATCGGATGTTCGCCTGATCCCATTGAAAATATTGATGCCAACTCGCCGAGTACTGACGGATTGGAACCCTAAGCTGGCCAGCGTCAGATTGATCTTGTTCTTCAGGTTCAACGCTGGATCAAACTGGTTACTTGATCTCCACCAGGCGAAATCCCAAATTGTGAAGGCGCGCTGCGCGATCTCCATTAAAACGAGCGGCAGCTCGAACCCGGGCCGGATCATTGAGCCATGATCCGCCCCTCAATGCATAACGATTAGCCGAACGGCTGCAGCGATTCGCACTGTCATTATAGCTTTTTCGCCAGTTAGAACATGTCCACTCCCAGACGTTTCCAAGGGTATCCTTGAGACCATATGGATTGCTTTCGTAGCTGCCTACAGGAGCAGTAAATTTTATCCTATCATTACACGGGAAGTTGCTCTTCCAGTTACCTTGGTCTGCAATGTTGGCATATCGACACGCGTTGCCAGCAGCCTGTCCCCAGAACCGGGCTCGGGAAACACCGGCTCGAGCGGCGTATTCCCACTCCGCTTCGGTGGGCAAACGAAACGCCCTGCCGGTTACTTCATTCAGCCACTTGATATAAGCACTGGTATCCCGATTGCTTACACAGACTACAGGATGTTTGCCGGTTTGGGCGAAGCCTGGGTTTTTATAGGTAATCCCTGGAGCAGCCACCCATTTGTCATTCGCAAACGCCCAGCAGCCTTTTTCACCTCCTGCATTTTTTTCCGCATCGGTTCGATAGCCGGTTGCTGCAACAAACTTTTCGAAGGCCGCTACGGTTACTTCGGTACGATTAAGCCGAAAAGAATCAATCTGCAGCTTAAATTGTTTCTCGTTATCTTTCCGATCCGGTTCTGACTCTGGACTGCCGATTACTAACTCTCCGCCAGCAATCCTTACCATATCCAATCCATATTGGTTGGGCTCGGGTATGGTTGTGGGAACGGGCTGTTGGACAGCGATAACTATTAACTGTGCATCAACCGTCTGTTTAAATCCCGCCTTCAGTACAACACTTTTTTCGAATTTGCGGTATCCCTTTTTAGTCACCTCTATGGTGTATTTACCGGGCTTGAGTTCAAGGTCCTGCCGCGCTGGCCCCAGATCTTCTCCGTTTATCCTGATATTGTCGACCGGAATATTGGCGCTGACGACTAACTGGGCGACCTGCACAGCTTCGGGTTGGAATTTCCTCAATCTTATTTTTGCAATTCTGGCAAAATGCCCCTCGGGGTATTGCGCCAAATAAGCCTCGTACATTTCCTCGGACGGGCTAGCTTTTACTTCTTCCCAAAAGTCTATTTCATAATTATTCTGGTCCGTGGTCACCGCCGTCCCAGCAGTAGCATCGGTAGCCGGATCGCCAAAAATTTTGTCCTCAACAAATAAAAATTCTGCCCCGGTTTGATCAAATATGGCCGGTGTTTGCTCGTGGGAAATTGTCGCGGCAAGAGAACTCACAGATTTGCTAACCTCTGCTGCCATATCCTTAAGATTGACACCCGGCTTTGACATCGAAGATATCAGCGTCCGTACGAATATGGAGTTTTGGTTGCTATCGGCGTCACTTAACCCCCCCAAGGCGGCTTCCCCTACCCCGGCTGAATAAAGCACCATAGTATTTTTTGGTGCCCTGACCGGTGCCAGACCACGGGTTCCGCCGACACCCAGGCTTTTGGAATTGATAAACGGGTTATCCCTGCAGGCATCCAGAACAACGACATTCAGGCGCGCCGCTTTTCTCGTCAGATTTCCAAGTAATGTGCCTAATCCAATAGATTCAGATCCGATAAATCCCTCTTGTCCAGGTTGCGCCGGGGGGACGTCTACTGGTAATAGATAGTTTTTCCCGGCAATCTCCACGCTGTGTCCGGCGTAATAAATCAGCGCTACATCACCTTCCTGAATTTTCGAAATGAATTCCTGAAATTTCTGATTAAAAAGCCTACGAGTTACGTCTATTGCTTGAATAACATTAAAATCCAGCGCTGTCAGGGCTTTCGAAATTGATTCAGCATCGGTAACTGGTTTTTTCAAATTAGTAATATTTTCGTAGGTATTATTACCGACAACCAGGGCAATTTTGTTTACTGCCAGTGCCGGGGGGGATATCCAGAGAAAAGATAATAGAAACACAGCCATTAGCAAGGCTGTATCGGTAATCTGGCAGGTTTTTACCTGTAATATCACTTCATTCTCCTGATTATTATCGGGGAATGTTATTAGCTATTGTTGCTTGATGCAATTAATGTTTGACCGCTATATCACAGTACCGACATCGGAATGACCGCCGCCATGAATGGTTAGTCTTTTACCCATACAGGGACTTACCCAGAGGTCGATAAAAGTGTTTCCCTGGAAATCAAGGAATCTCTGAAAAAATGGAGAAGTCGCCAGGCTCTATATAATTTTGCCCTTTATCTCTTGTTCCAGTTGTTCAACGCCGATTTGAATATTTTCCATAAATGGATTCACCGCCAACGCCCTTTTAAACCAATCGAGCGCAGCCTCACGACGATTGATCTGGATATAAATCAAACCCTGGCCCGACAAAGCGCCGAAATGCCGTGGCTCGAGACTCAGAGTTTCGACTACGTCGGCCGTGGACTTGTCGAATTGTCCCATCATGTAATAGACAGTAGCTCGTTTGTTCCAGGCTTCAGCGAAATTTGGTTTCAAATCGATTAACTCAGAAAAAATTTCCACCGCCTCTTTCAAGGCCAGTTGATTCATTCGGCTTATCCCGAGATCCATCAGTCGTCGGGCCTCTTCATCCTCGGATTCGAGCCATTGCTTCCAGATTTCCGAAGTTACGATTCGAGCCTGGCCAGGAGTGGTGTCAATCTGCAAAAGCGTATCGAATAATGCGTCCAACTTGGGTGACGACTGATCCGCATAGCTGGCGGGAAATACCAGCAGTCCCATCAGGGTAAGGGTATGTATTAGTTTCATATTTTCTCTCCACGCATGAGAATAGGACGGAATTAGTTGCTAAAGGTTCGCCCAATTTCAGATTCATTGCAAGTTTATCCGGTTCACCGTTATTCTCGGGGTTTCCCCTCCCGAGCTAGCCAGCCTAACTAATTGCCAGTTCCCGTCAGTGTCATCATTCCCTGCTATCAGGACGGCCAATTTCTGGAGCAGTCCATACGGTCTGTATTACGACAAAGCTGGCCTGAGCTTGAAATTATTGTATCCGACGAAGGAGTCGACCCACGCTGCCAGCAAGTCGTTGCAGGATTCGACGACAACAGAATCAAATACTTTCTAAACCCTGAGCGGCTGGGGATGACCAGAAACTGGAATATGGGGTTAGCAAGAGCGACTGGTGATCATGTTATGAAGCTTGACGGAGACGATGTCATGTCACCGAAAACCATTGAAGTCCTGCTCAACGCAATCAAATCAAACCCCAATGCAGGGTTTGCTGCATGCCTCGCCCTGGAATGCGACAGCAATCTGGAGAATTGCAGTACTTATGGATTAAGAGGCTACCAGCTCGCCGGAATTTCTCCCGAAAAGGATCAACTGTTAACCCCGGAGTTTATATTTTCCCACCTTTTTGCAGATAGTCAGTTGTGGCATTCCTGCGCAATGCTTTTCTCCCGGTTAGCCTTGATAAATATCGGTAAGTGGGACGAAAAATGGGGATGCGCCAGCGATACTGAATTAATACTGCGGGCATTTCTCAGTGGCTACGCCCTGGCCCACTGCGGTTATACCGGTATTCGCTACAGAAAAAGGCAGGAGTCGGTCAGTCATGAGTTTCGACAGGATGCAAAACTACAGTGGGAAACCACCATCATTCATCTAACCGCCATCAAAAACTGGGAAAGTCAGAAAAAACCACTGTCGAAGCCGCTACGAATTGCCTGGTATCGACTATGGCTTCGCCTGCAGGATCTCAGAGCCGAAAATTCATCCGGAGAGTATGAATATTATTCCACATTGGCCCAACAAATTTCACCGCCTCCCCCTGCGCTTCGCATGCTTGAGAACGTTCGGATGAAGTTACATAACATCTTCAGGTGATATGTCTCTGAGTTTTATCTCTGAGTTTTATCTCTGAGTTTTATCTCTGAGTTTTATCTCTGAGTTTTATCTCTGAGTTTTATCTCTGAGTTTTATCTCTGAGTTTTATCTCTGAGTTTTATCTCTGAGTTTTATCTCTGAGTTTTATCTCTGAGTTTTATCCCTGAGTTTTATCCGTGAGTTTTATCCCAACAGGTTATGCTCCATATACCAGTTGGCAGTTTCCTCTATGCCACGATCATTATCATAACTAAATTTATAATTTAACGCCCGTTTAACCTTGCTGTTATTGAACTTTCTATCCTTGGTATAAAAGTCTACCCGACGACGATAAATAGGAGGGGATATGCCCAGTGGACGGCAAACTGCGCAGCAAATATCAGAAGCAACATAAAATGGCCAAACTGGTAACCTGAGTATGCGGACCTTGTTTCCAATTTTTTTACTGATTAGTTTAGCCATTTCAACCAGGGTCATAGACTCATCGGCGGCCGCAATAAAGGTTTCAGAGCGTGCCGCCGGGGTTACCGCCGCCAGCATCATTATATTGGTCAAGTCATCCACGTGGACCAGGTTATACCAACCTTTCCCCTTACCCAACATCAGGAAAAATCCCTTATTGACCATCCGAAAAATTTTTAAAAGGCGCAAATCTCCCGGACCGAAAATTGGCGCTGGTCGAATGACGCTATAAGGTAGCCCCGCTTCATTAGCGTATTCGGCCAACCATAGTTCTGCCTCTAGTTTGGTGCGCTGATAGGGATCCCCCGGTGCGAAGCGGTAGTTTTCGTCCGCGCTTCCTCGTTCGATATGTCCATGTACACCAACCGTCGATACATGCAGGAAACATTCGAATTCAGGGCGTCCAACAACCTCTTTTGCTAGCAACTGGGTGCTGTACAAATGCACTTTTCGATAACCTTCTTCGTCGGATTTCGTTTCGCGAAATGCCGCAGCCACGTGGAAAATATAATTCACCCCAATAGCGGCTGTTTTACAAACTTCCGGATCGTAAACTTCGCCTCTTATCCATTCTGCGTCGAGGTCAGACAAATCACCGGGATCCGAGCTGGCCCTTGCAATAATTTTTATTTTGGCCCCAGCGGCGGCAAGCTTTTTGGTTAGAACACGCCCAGTAAATCCGGTGGCGCCGGTTATCAAAACCGTCTTGCCGTTAAAATTAGCGAACTCTTGATACATTTATTAAAGCATTTTTCAATTAAGCAACAGCAACCACCGGTTTCGATGGCTTGGGCGCTCTATGGTTACGATAAAGTCTTAGCAGTACGTCAAAAATCGACCCCCGGGATCCAGCCGGTTTAATCGACAAATCAGCAGTGAGTATATGTCGAACAAGCTCAGCCGGATTTTTCGGGTCAATTTCTCCGTCCTGATCATTTCTGATTATCCGGGTTGAATATGAACCCGGCCTGATTTCTTCACCTTTAAATGGCAACGGATCAGATCCATAAAGTATCCTAAATCCGCGCTGCCGGGCTTTTTTAATTATTCCAGGAATACCCCACCCTAGTGGCCGCAGCGTAGTATCGCCCAGAGCCAGCTGTTGCGGGGTAAATTGATCGAGCAATGAGGCAACTATTTTACCTCGATTGAAAAACCATTTACCGGGTGCCCAGGCTACTACAGGGATTCCTTCGAGGCTCAGGATATTACGCACAGTATCCGAAGCCGGCTGTCCTTCTTCCACCCGCTTGTTGCAGCTAAGCGACAATATTTCGATGTTTTCACTGGTTATGATCTGCTGCCCAGGCAATAAAAAAAACTGTCCTTTGCCATTTTTATCGGTTACTACCAGGCTATCGGGACCGGATTGAATATCGTACTGGTGACTAAATAGCGATCCTGCGCCGCTCGCCAGTTCATCATATAAATTACAATCGTAGCGTTCGGTCAGACAAGCAATCTTGACCATATCTTCAGCACCACCTGACAGGTTTTGCAGAACCGACCCAAGGGCTTGTTCGACATTGTAAAAGGGGTAAATATGTAGGTGGGTATCAACCGAAAACTGCATCAGGCAACCCCTCGCATCGTGTTGTAGGCTTGCCCCAGCAAATTCGTAAAAACTCTGAAATTAAATTTCTCTTCATATAATTTTCTGCCATTGTCAGCGATTTCATTTCGTTGGCTTTGATTAGTCGACAGCGATAATATCGCATCTGCAAATGCCTGGTCACTAAATTCGCAAAGCCGCGCACAGGACGAATCAAGAATAAATCGGTTAGCCTGGGTATCGGTGGCCACTATCGCGCCTCCGGCCTTAAAGTAATCCAGTACTTTAAGTGGGGTATTTACCCCCGCTTTGCGCGGTGCCATAAGAATATCCGAAGCCGCTAGATAGGCCGGTAGCTCATCGGGTGGGATCAAACCAAGAAAGCTGACCTTTCCCTCGATAACACCCTGTTGGGTAAGGGTGCGCCTGCGATCCGAAATTTCGCTTTCACTGCCACCAATAATTACGAATCGCACATTGTCAGATTGCTCTAAAACTTTAGGAATAGCTCCGAAAATAATATCGATGCCCTGGTAAACCGCAAATGAACCGACATAAGTCGTCAATATGGTGTCGTCAGTTACATCTTCCACCGGTTCATTCTGCTCATGGCTACCTGACGTCATTTTTCTTCGAGCCAGAGCTACTCCTTTGTCATCAGGTTCCACCAGGGATGATGGGATATCGGAAATATCCCATGCCAGAGTCTCTGGGGCAATGGATTTTGCCTGCTTAAACAACCCTGGCCCGGTACAGATAATCAGATCGGCGTGACGGCAGGTAAAGTGTTCGATTCCCAGGTAAGCTTTTAATATCAGATTTTGCACCAACCCTTTTTTATAAGAAGCAGCGTCCGAATGTTTTTCATAAACTGATTTGCTGCCTCTGATTTTTGACAGCATCCAGGCAAGAAACCCAGCCTCCTCGGTACCATGGATGACGTCGTAGCGATTACTCAGCACCAGGCCGAATCCACGAATGAGCAATAGCAAATCAAACCACATCTTGAGAACTGAGGGCCCGATGGATATATCCCTTGATCCGAATACATTCCACACTCTAATTACCCTGGCCGGGGTAGCAGGTTCGTCCTGTCCGATCGGGATCGTCAGTAAGTCTACCTGGTAACCCAGATCAGCTAATCCCCGAACATCAAACTTTACCCGTATGGAACTACCTCTCCAGGCAAAATATGGCTGGGGACTAATCAGCAAGACCCTGGGAGAAGTGGACATGTTTGTTGGAATTAACCAGTTATCAGGTAAACGGAAAGAGACCCAGGGCGAAGGGTTTGATCGATGGGGTAATTATAATCCAACTAGAAAATCAACGATACCGGTGCGCATTACCAGTGCATTACAAGTCAATACAATTATCCAATTGATGTATAGGCAATAGTCTACTCGAGACATGTTGGAGTCTTAGTGATACGCTTCACTCAGTAGATTAATTTCAGTACAAACGATGCCTCAACCTCCTTGTAATTTTTTGTTTGTTCAAACCGATCAGCTCACCGCGTCGATGTTGTCAGTCTACGGAAATACTGTCGCAAAAACGCCACACCTTGACCAACTGGCAGAGCAAGGTGTGGTATTCGATTCGGCATATTGTAATTTTCCCCTTTGTGCACCGTCACGATTTTCCATGATGTCCGGACGAATTGCTTCGAATATTGGTGCTTATGACAATGGCGCTGAATTTCCGTCCAGCATACCTACATTTGCCCACTATCTGCGAGCCAGTGGATACCAAACCTGTCTGGTAGGGAAAATGCATTTTGTTGGTGCAGATCAATTGCACGGATTTGAGCAAAGGCTTACTACGGATATTTATCCCTCGAACTTTGGCTGGACCGGTGACTGGACCGAGGTCCGAATGCCCCATGGAAATAATCCTTTGACATTTACCAACGCAGGCATATGCAAGCGTAACGTCCAAATGGACTACGATGATGAAGTCCTGCATCGCGCTCGACGCAAAATTTATGATCTCGCGAGGTCCGGGGACGATAGGCCATTTCTACTAATGGTTTCGATTACCCACCCTCACGACCCCTATCAATGCCGCCAGGAACATTGGGATCGATACCGCCCCCAAGACGTCGATATGCCCAAAACAGACCGCCTCGATTTCGATAAATATGACCCATATAGCAAGCGGCTAATGGTGCAATATGGATTGGAAGATTTTATTCCCAGCGACCAGCAAATTCATACCGCGAGGCAGGCATACTATGGATCTCTGAGCTACGTTGACGATCTGGTTGGCAGTATGTTCTCGACCCTTGATGATGCCGGGCTGAGCGACAATACGGCAATCATATTTACCTCCGACCATGGCGATATGCTGGGTGAACGCGGTATGTGGTACAAAAAGTCGTTCTATGAGAGCTCTTGCCGAGTCCCCCTGATTATTCGGGCTCCCGGGGTGAAACCAGAACGTATAGGAAAAAATGTTTCGTTAGTCGATCTGTTACCTACAATACTTGAGTTGTCTGGCAATGCTGATTTGCCTGACCAGGTAACAACTATCGATGGAACCAGTTTGTGTGCCCTGTTGGCGGGAGATGCCTCCCAATGGAAGGATACGGTGTATGCGGAAAATCTCGCTGAAGGTGCAGCTGCCCCGGTGTTGATGGTGAAGCAGGGAAATCTGAAGTATGTCGTCAGTGGAATTGATCCACCGCTACTGTGTGACCTTGATTCTGACCCAGATGAAAATCACAATATTGTAGACAACCCGGAAGTTCAAACCGAATTGAATCAGCTGAAAGGTTTGTCGATCCAGCAATGGGATTTGGAAAATCTAGCGAAACAGGTTGAAGCCAGTCAACGTACCCGGCTATTCCTGAAAAAAACTCTGGCAACGGGGCAACCCGTAGATTGGGACTACGATCCGGTGGACCAGGCCAGCGAACAATGCCTACGCTTGGATCAGTCCTACAACCAGTGGGCCTACGACAATGTTCTCGGGTTGCAAATATCGGAAACCGGATCCGGCGATGAATCCACTAAAGACTAGGGGCCGTATCTTTTCTAACGCAGAAGTCACACTATACGGTCACCCCATGTCCGGCCACAGCTATAAGATCAAACTTATGCTGACCCTGTGTGACATCACGCATCATTATCAACAGGTAGATATTTTTGCTCCACGGGAGCAGCGACCAGAGCCTTATCGAAGTTTGGCCAAATTTGGTGAGGTCCCATTGCTTACAGTGGACCAGGAATGCTACCTGCAATCTAATGCCATCTTATTGTTACTGGCGGAAAAAACCGGGAAATTCGGCGGCGAAAATCCACCACGACTGGCACGTTGCCGGGAATGGTTGTTTTGGGAAGCCAATCGAATCGGATTCAGTTTACCTCATTTGAGATCGGCCAGACAATTCGATACTGACAAATATGATTCTGAGACAATCATATGGTTACAGCACCGCTATGATAGTGACGTTGAACGACTTGCCACGGAACTCGGGGACGGCAGAGAGTTCATAGACTCCGATGGATTTAGCATCGCCGATATTGCTTCCTGTGCCTATTTACTCTGGGCCGATCAGGCCAGGGTGTCAATTCCCGACCCGGTCGATCGCTGGCTCCAGCGGATTCGTGAGGTTAGTGGCTGGGCTTCTGCAGAACAGTTATTAGGATCCGTTTGAACAGTCGCCAGAAATTAATTCTCGGTGCCGCCATGCTGGTTACTCTGGTGACTGGTTCGATTCATGGGTTTTCCGTATTTCTGATTCCTCTGGAAAATCTGCTGCAACTACCCCGGGCCAAAGTAAGTCTGTTGTATTCATTCTGTTTGATGTTCCTGACCCTGACAGTTTTGCTGGGTTACAGAATATATAACCTGGCCAAACCTGCTTATATAATCATTGCTGCCTGTGCAGTCGCTGGCGCTGGCCTGCTCATTTCGGCCAGAAGTACCAGCTGGTGGTCATTATTTCTCGGCTACAGCGTATTGTTTGGCAGCGCCAATGGAATCGGTTATGGATACGTCCTGCAATTGGTTGGAAGATCGCTAGCTAGCTTTAGTGGTTTTTCTATGGCTGCTGTTACCGCAGCATATGCGGTCGGATCCGTTGTTTTTTCCCTGGTTTTAGCCCAGGTTGTCGAAACTCATTCCCTGGCAGCTGCGCTCAGTTTGATGGCCTGGATCATCATTCTGTCCGGAGTGCTAGCAGGTTTAATAATGCAGCGAACTGGGGCCAGCTACTCAATTGCCCAATCCAATGAATCCGCCACACCTGGACCCGCCACATCAGTAAAAATAATGCTATGGCTGGCTTACGGTAGCAGTGTTTTTGCCGGACTAATGGCTATTGGCCACGCCGCCGGCATTGTTCAATCTCTCGGTGGAGAATACAGCCTGGCAAAATGGGGAGCGGTTTTTATTGGCATCGGGAGTTCCGCCGGGGGTTTTTTAATCGGAACCATAGTTAGTTCCCGAAACATGGGCGTGCAATTAATTACCCTGCCCTTGTTGTCTGCTGTGTTTCTTGGTCTATTGAGCGTTATCAATACCCCCCAATTTGCCATCGCAACATTGTCGCTGGTTGGTTTCGTATACGGTGCAATTATCGCCATCTACCCTTATGCAATATCGGTTTATTTTGGCGCCGCACCCGGTCCGAAAATTTACGGACAGATATTTACCGCCTGGGGTTTTGCTGGCCTGGCTGGTCCATGGACAGCTGGAAAATTGTTTGACTATGCAGGCAACTATTCCACTGCCCTGCTTATTGCAGCGATAACAGCAGTAGGGTCCTCCGCTGTCGTGTATATCACTACCCGGAAACTAAAGCCGGAGTAACTTGTTACAAGTGTAGTGTATTAAACATATTGTATGTATCAGCGAGACGAGATGCGGTCAGATACGCGACGCGTTTCGCCATGAATGGTTGTTCCCTTCATAAGAAATGCAACAAAGTAGATGGCCGCATATCGACTCGCCCGAAGGGAACCCCCCAAATGCCCCAATCCAGCGTTCCAGCCTTTGCCAAGGGAACAACCATTGGCTGTAGGCTGCGCCTTGTCTTGGAACATTTGGGGGGTTCTGATATATACAATATGTTTAATACACTACACTAGTATAGTGATTCAATTGCGAATTGAATGGTACATTCCCGGCCTTTCCGGTTTGGTTAAAACCAGCTGCCATAGCTGCATATGTCTTGCCTGGAATGCACCGATAAAGCAATTCAAATAGTATTTCCACATTCGGTAAAATCTCTGATCGTATTGTTGTTTAAACATCGACCAGCTTGCCTCAAAGTTATCGTTCCATGCCGCCAGAGTTTTAGCGTAGTCCATTCCAAAATTATGCCAGTCCTCCAGGATTAAAATATTATTTATTGATTCTCCAATATGGTCTACGTAAGGAATCTTCCCATTCGGGAAAATGTATTTGTTGACCCAGGGATCAGCACTAATTGTTTTATAACGATGCCCAATGGTATGCAACAGAAAAATACCATCGTCTTTAAGTTTGTCATGGACCACTTCCATATAAGATCGATAGTTTTGCCGACCCACGTGTTCGAACATACCAACCGATACGATCTTGTCAAATTTCCCATTGACGTTTCGATAGTCCTGCAGCAGAATTTCTATTGGCAAATCCCTGCAGACCGTTTTGGCAAGTGCTGCTTGCTCCCTTGATATTGTTACGCCAGTAACTGTCACGCCATAATTTTCCGCAGCAAATTTAGCGAAGCCGCCCCAACCGCAACCAATATCGAGCACCGTATCGCCGGGTTCGAGATAAAGTTTCCGGCAAATCAAATCAAGCTTAGCCTCCTGAGCATCATCCAGATTGCCTGCGTTTTTCCAATATCCGCAACTGTAAATCATGCGTTTATCCAGCATCCTGCGATAAAACTCATTATTTAAATCATAATGAACTTCAGCGACCTTTTTCGCCCGGGCTCGGGTCTGAAGGTTTTTAAATAAATGGGCTGCAACGATACACGCTATGGAAAAATTGAAATGGGTTTTGGTTTCCAGTCGAGCCCGTAACACTCTTTCGAAGAATACATCGAGATGTTCACAATCCCACCAGCCATCCATATAGGATTCACCCAGTCCCAGGGTTCCGTACAAGGCGAGTTTTTTGTACGTCGCTTCGTTATGTACCTGAATATCCCATGGTGCTTGTCCATTAATGGTTATTCCAGAGTTGGTGGCGATCTGTGTGATGCTTTTTTTGTAGTCGATCATTTTTTATGTCCCGCATAGTCAATCTTAATTTCACCTATACTGATGAAACCGATAATTCTCCGATAAGGCTGCTAACAGCAGGCCGTTACAAAACTATAGTTCTCTTGGCTACAAGAGCTCGGTAATTCGAAAAAGTTCCATGGATATAGCCACATGGGGTACAACCTAATTAATGTTCGATTAGGTATCGGCAATTAATCTTTTACCCAGACTGACTGCATGGTCTTCGACATACCCAAGCTTTTTGTAAAATTCCAGAATCTCATGATTACCAGCGCGAATTTGCAAATTCAGTTTAGGGCAACCCTTGTCTAATAGTAATTGCTCGGCTCTATCCATAAATTTTTCGCCAAAGCCCTGGCGACGATAGTCGGGGGATACTGCCAGGTAGTTGATCCATCCACGGTGCCCATCATAACCAACCATCATCGACCCAATAATTTCCCCATCTGTTTCACCCACTAAAAACCAGTCCGGATCGATTGAAAGTTTACGCACAATATCTTTAATTGGGTCGTTCCATGGCACTGTGAGTTGGCAATCTTGCCACAAACTAACTACTGCCTCCTGATCATTAGATTGATAAGGGCGAATTTTCATGTTTCAGATATTTATGCTGTCCTCGGTTAATGTCGGATAAATGTTGTACTCGACAAATTGTACCCCAGCCAATTGCACTGTACCGGAGTGACTTCACGCACAATTTTATTCACACAATCCCTGGCTCGGTAGTAATCCATCTTCCCGAGCCTGACGCAGAGATTCCGCACTTTTTTCCCACAAGGTTATGTTTTTAAACATAAGCCTGGCGAGCACTTCAGGTCTCTTCTGGCCATTTTCCAGCGCGATATTAAGATCACTTAAGCGTACCCATTGATAATCGTAACGCTCGATTCTGGCTTCGCAGGGATGTTCTGTTATCAGGCTGGTTCCAATAAACGGCACCCTGGCCACGTAGGTGTAATAACCGTGACTAAAGCTTGGATTCATTTTCTCCAGTTCAGCTGCGGTTGGCGTATCAAAGACACAGCGGGTCTCCTCGTGAAATTCTCGGGCAGCGGTTTCGGCGATGGATTCATCACCTTCTCTGCCACCGCCAAATGCGGCATAACCCAGGCGGGATGCCACTGGGTCAAAAGCAAGCAAAACATAAGGATCTCCTGACAAACAAGCATAGGGAATAACGCCTGCCGGGCTTGACCAGACGCCGGTTGCAAATAATAAAGAAAAAACAAAAAGAAAATATTTCATCGTGGAATAATCATACAATAAACAGTACGCCGACCATAATCCTAGAATCCTCAGTTGTGCATCGTGAAGAGTGCGTTTGTGGGGGTGCAGTGCAAGGCACAGCGACGCGCCAAGTTTAATATTCTTGGGGTCGTTCTATTCCAAGGAGTTGTAACGCCGCAATGCGCCGCTACAAGTGTGCCCATGATATCAAATGGGGCGGTGCAGCGCTGCTCACTCTTTGGGTGAATGTGATAAACAGTAAAATACTTCATGCTTTCAAATAACTTAACTACAGTAACGAGCGGTCAACTGAGGATTCTAGGATAATGCTCGACGGTGAACTTATGCTGAATTCACAACTTTCCTAAATTATCTTCAGTACCCAAAATGATTGAATTGTGGATTCCATTCACCATCGGTGCGGCTTTCTTCCAGAATCTGCGTTCGGCCCTGCAAAAACACTTGAAAGGCAGACTTTCCACGGTTGGTGCGGCCTACTCAAGATTTTTATATGCCCTGCCCGTTGCTGCTATCTACCTTTGGGGTTTAACGTTTTTTGGGGAAGGAATATTACCCCAGCCAAATCTACGCTTCGTTCTGTTCTGCACACTGGGGGGGGTATGCCAAATAATGTTTACGGTCTTTTTGCTTTGGATGTTTTCATTCCAAAGCTTTGCGGTCGGTACAACTTTTTCCAAACTTGAAGTAATCATGGTAGCCATACTCGGCCTGTTGGTACTGGGAGATGGTTTATCTTCAATGGCAATAATCGCCATTGTTGTCTCAGCAATCGGCGTATTTGCTCTATCCCTGGGACAGAATCAACTCACTACCAACGCTATCATCCAAGGAATAACCAGTAAATCGACCTTGATTGGTTTGATTTGTGCTGCCTGGTTAGGAGGATCTGTTGTGTTTTTTCGTGGTGCCACCCTGGCGTTAGATCATGATCAATATTTGGTGGCAGCTGGATACGCTCTGGTTGTTAGCCTGATCATTCAAAACCTGTTGATGGGTGGGTATTTGCTGCTGCGCCAACCTGGGGAATTTACCCAGGTGGTCAAACACTGGCGCTGGGCCGGCGCTGCCGGAATTGCCGGCGCAATTTCTTCAGTGGGCTGGTTTACCGCATTTACCATCCAGAATGCGAGTTATGTCAGAGCCCTGGGGCAGATTGAACTGATATTTACCTTTATCGCGACCACGGTTATTTTTCGCGAAAAAGTCTCTGGCGCTGAATTGTGGGGTATTATGCTGGTCAGCGCAGGAATTATTATTCTACTGCTTTTCGGCTAGTCCAGCTTTAGCCGCCAAGAAATAGCTCGCCAATTTTCGGGTTCTTCAGAAGGTCGTTTCCAGCTCCGGCTATAGCGATCTGACCGGAAACCATAACGTAGCCAATGTCGGCAAATTCCAGACCCTTTTTGGCATTCTGCTCCACCATGATTATGGTTTTGCCGTCCTGATGCTGCAGGTCATTTAAAATTTCGAACACCATATCGATAAAGCGAGGTTCAAGCCCGATGGAGGGCTCATCCACCAACAACACCTCGGGATTCATCACCAGAGCGCGGGAAATTTCCAGTAGCCGCCGCTCTCCACCAGACAAAACCTTGGCTTGATGCTTGCGTCGCGCTGCCAACCTCGGATATTTATCGAACACCATTTCTGCAGATCGTTTGGCTTCAGCGGGCTGATGTTTGAGAAATCCACCCATCCATAAATTCTCCTCGACGGTCATTCCTGGGAAAATCGATTTATCCTGCAAAATATAGGCAACTCCGGCTTTGGCCAGCTTTTCGTTTGGCGACAGAGTGGTTACATCAAGCTTATCGTCTCCGTCACCGATAGTGATACGTCCGGAAAAAATATTATTAAATCCAAAGATAGCGTGCAACACGGTAGACTTTCCGGCCCCATTGGGACCAATCAGGCAGAGTGACTGTTTGCTCCCTACCCGTAAATTGATCCCATGCAAAATCTCCATCTTGCCATAGCCAGCATGTAAATTTTCGATATTTACAAAGGGCTTGTCGTTGGCCAGTTTGTTGATGCTTTCTATACTGACTTCTTCGGCGATTGCCGCCGCCTGGCGCTCGACCTCTTCGACAGAAATTACCGCGTCGACGCCGCCGCCGCCATAGCCAGTAACACCGGGTTTATTGTTCAAGGGCAACTCTCCTGGCTCGATAATCATCCGACATTAGTGCGCACCCAGGTAGGCATCAACTACTGTTTTATCACCCTGAATCTGTGCCGGCGTTCCTTGGGCCAGCAACTTGCCATGGGCCAGGCAATATATAGTGTCGGCCATGTTCATAATGACTCGCATATTGTGCTCGATAATAAATAATGTAATGCCAAATTCAGTGTTGGCGCGTTTGAGCCGGTCGATCAATCCGTTAATCAAGGTTGGATTTATCCCCGCGGTCGGTTCGTCGAGCAATAAAACCGTTGGTTCATTCATGAGCGCCATGGCGAATTCGAGGAGCTTTTGCTGGCCAAATGACAGCGAACCAGATTGTAAAAATCGTTTCTCATAGAGACCGACAAAATCAAGCAGCATATCAGCGCGTTCGTAATCCTTCTTACTGTTACGGCCGAACGAGTCGAGAAACCGCATTTTTCGATGAGGCAGTGAAATCAACATATTCTCGACCCCATTCATCGCGCCATAAATACGGGTTTGCTGAAAGGTGCGAAGCAGACCAAGTCGAGCAATTTTTTGAACGGGCAGTTTTGAAATCTCCTTGCCTTCAAATCGAATCGACCCGGAGTCAATCGGGTGATAACCAACCACTGAATTAAACAAGGTGGTTTTGCCTGATCCATTAGGTCCGATAAGTCCCGTGATTCCACCCTTTTCAACACGTATAGATATATCCGAATTGGCCAACACCCCGCCATAGGATTTGGAAACAGACTGAACGTCGATTATCGCGCTCATCGAACGGCCCCCGTTACCTGCTTCTTGTCTACCCGAATTCCAAACCATTCGGGTTTTTTATGCATCAACCAACCCATCAGACCATCCTGGAAGTAAACAACCGTAATGACGATCAGCGCACCCAGGGCCACCCATTGCCAGCCGAGCAGATAGGTCCAGGTAACTTCCTTGATGACGTGAAACAAAATTGCGCCGACGATTGGTCCCCAAAGGGTTCCTTTGCCACCAAGCAGAACGCATACCACCATGAAAATTCCCAGGTTAATGGTTTGATAGGCGGTTTCTAGCGGCTCAAAATGAATTAATTGAAAGGCAGAAATTCCACCCACCATTCCGACGAAGAATGCCGCTAACGCCCAGGTTGTAAGTTTATAGCGCAGGGTGTGAATTCCCATCGCTTCGGCTTTTTCTTCGTCGTCGCGAATCGCATTGATCGCCGCGCCAAATCGAGTGGCATAAAGCCACTTCAGAAAAATAAACAGGATAACACCACAGGCGGCATACAGAAAATAGAAAAATAATTTACCGATATCCAGGTCACCCGGATACACCGGTAATGAGATGCCCTGGCCACCGCCAACCCATTCCCAATTGGATACCAGTTCACCGGCAGCGATGGCAACCCCCAGGGTACCAATGGCAAAATAAGGTCCACGCAGACCAAACGTGACGTAGCCGATTATTACCGCAGTTACCGCACAAAAAAGACCCGCACCGACAATCCCGACAATTGCCCCAGTAAAATATTCCGATTCTGAGAATAGCAATATTTCCGAACGCGCCGCATTATTGTAAATCCCAATATCATGCACCATTCCAATAGAAATAAGAGCCGCCACATACATTCCAGTGCCATAGAAAAATATATTCCCAAGGGAGTTATAGCCCATCTGTCCACCAGTCATATCCCAGGTCATCGCAACTACGATCATCAACCACAAGGTGGCGAGCTGGGTACGAAAATCGGGAAACAAAAAGGGTGCTGCGATGATAAACAGGATCAGGAACCCGTAAAAAACAATTTTTTTCATATTGGGACTCCTATTGCAGACTCTGGCGCAATCGGCGCTGCTGGATTAAACGATATATCAATACCAGTAACAGCAGTAACACCGCGATAGCCTGCTGATAGCCGATGCCAAAAATATGAGATCCGTATTGTTCTGCCGCGCCAATACCCAGTCCAGCAGCGATGACCCCTGGAAGATTTCCCAGACCAGCTGCTGTGACAATCACGAACGCCCGTATCGAATAGGAAATACCATAAAACGGCTGAATAACCCAGACCATAACAATAATAGCGCCGGCCGCGCCACAGATCGCCGCATTCAATGAAAAGGTAAACGCGTATACTTTTTCAGTATCGATTCCGAGTACCCGGGCAGCCCGGGCATCTTGCGCGGTGGCGCGAATTGCCTGGCCCATGCGGCTGGATTTCATAAAAATGATTACTGCAGCGGCCAGCGTCGCCGCCATCACGACCCCAATTATTTTGGCAATTGGCAGATCTACCAAGCCATCAAAAAACCGCAAAGTCTCATATTCAAGTTGAATGCTTTGGGTATCAGACCCGAACAGCAAATTCATAATTTGCGCCATCATTATGGCGAGACCAAACGTGGCGAGCAACGAGGTGAATAAATCTCTCTCAATTACTCTAGAGATAACCAGTTTGTAGATAATCCAGCCAAGCCCCCACATAAACACAAAGGCCGCTGGAACACCGAGTAATGGTGGCAACCCGTGTTTGGTCAGATACCACGCCACATACCCCCCCGCTATTACAAAATCCCCCTGGGCCAGATTCTTGACATTCATCACCCCCCATACCAGGGCCAGACCATATGCCGCCAATGCAAACAGGGCGCCGATCATAATCCCATCCAATACAATTTTAATATTGACGATGGGAAATTCGACTAGCAGCGAAAGGTTACCTAGGATTTGATCCATCTGTGATCGAGAATAGCTATAGCAGAAAAAGACAGGGCGCCAGAAGGCGCCCTGCAGAGTTAGCCTGGTTGTTTAAGGCTTACGCGGCCAGTTAAGTGCGTGGGAAGCGAACTTGGAAGGTGCAACCACGTTGTATTTTCCGTCTTGAATCTGACGCAATACCATAGGCTTGGCAATGTTATTGCCCGCGTCTGAGAATTTAATTCCACCATAGAATGTCTGTAGATCGGTAGCCGAAATGGCGTCGCGAAGCGCTTCTTTATCCAGAGTACCTGCGCGTTCGAATGCATCTTTAAAGACGTATACCGCGGCTGAAGCTTGAGCCGTTTGATAGGGCACTTTCTTCTCACCGTATTCTGGATAAGCTGCTTTGAATTCCTGTTCATAATTCGCCGCAGTGCCGAAAATCGGATCTTCGTAGGTCAGGGTTTCAGCCCACTGGGTCGAACAAAGGAAGTCATTGGCGGCGGCACCAAAGTTCCCGGTAACATCGGCCGCCTCACAATGGGTAATAGCAATCATGGGCGTCGAAATTTTCTGTTCGCCAATTTGACGGACTGCGGTGGCCGCGCCCTTAGAGTGACCACTAACAATAAGTAAATCCGGTTTCAGTAGCTTGACCTTGGTCAGGATCGCGCTCATGTCCGAAAGGTCTCTTGGCAGTTGCTCGTCGATTACTACTTCCATATTGTATTTGGCAGCATCTTCGAGCACCCCAGCACGGATATCTAGCGAAAATGGATCATTTTCAACTGCCACAGCTACCCGCACCGAAGAAGGATCCTTACCACCTTCCTGGGCTTTTTCCGCAGCCAATGCTACCGCTGAAGCCAAATATTGCTCAGAAGTGGAAAGAACGGCAAACAGGTATTTGTAACCCTTGTTAAATAGTGAGCGGGACGCACCCTCTGCCTCCACCATGGGAATCTTGTATTTTTCAGTAACTGGTGCGATCGCCTTGGTTAAACCGGAAGAATATGGCCCAAGCATGTACTGAACCTTGTCTTGGCTGATTAGTCGTTCTGCCAGGGTTGCTCCCCGATCGCCTTTTGATTCGTCATCATAATAAATGGTTTCGAAGTTATAGCACTTGCCGTCAACCATAACACCGCCATTGTCCTTGATTTTCTGGATCGCAAATTCATAGCCATTCTTTGCATGAACCCCGTTTGTCGCGTATTTTCCGGTTAACGAAATCGCCGAACCCAGGGTTATGGAGTCGCACTCCTGGGCCATGGTTGCATGGGAAAACATCAGCGATGCGCCTACAAAACAGCCCAATATGCCGAGTGATTTATTCATTGGATAGGTTTCCTCTTGAGTCTAGTGTTTATCAATAGAATACCCATGGGCGACAACCGATAAGGTTTCAGCTGCGCAAACGCCTGGGATTCCTTAATTTTATGGAGCTACATCATAGAGCAATGCCCAGACATTTGTCCAGCGAGGTTCAATTAAACTGCTTGCCCTCCGCGACCAGTCGTTCCAGTTCTGTGGCAGGTGTCCAGAAATCATGTTGCTGATCAAACTGCTGGATATCCTGCAAAATTTGGTTTAATCCGGTCTGGTCAGCGAATAGTAAGGGTCCACCCCGCCATCGTGGAAAACCATAGCCGTAAATCCAGACGACATCAATATCGCCTGGCCTGTCCGCGATACCTTCGGATAGTATCCTGGCACCTTCATTGATCACAGCATAGATGCAACGCTTGATGATCTCATCGTCGGTTATGTCGCGACGCTCTATTTTAAGCTCAGCAGATACTTGCAAGATTAATTCGTTAACCTCTGGATCTGGCACGCCACGACGACCACCTTCAGGATAACGATAGAAACCGCGTTCAGTTTTCTGGCCGAACCAGCCTCGCTCACAAATACGGTCAGCGACGACCCCGTAGCGTTTGGACGAATCCCGGTGGGCCGCGAGTGATTTACGATTAGCCCAGCCAATATCAAGACCGGCAAGATCCGAAACCGCAAATGGTCCCATGGGAAAACCAAAACTTGTCAGCGCGTCATCCACTTGTTGGGGTAAAGCACCCTCTTCGATTAGAAAATTGGCTTCCCGCAAATAACAACTGAACATTCTATTGGCGATAAACCCATGACAGACTCCTGCGATAATCGTTGTTTTACCTACCCTCTTACCTACCTCGATGGCTGTTTGGAGCACCGAGTCGCTGATATATTCCCCTCGAACAACTTCGAGTAGCCGCATAATGTTGGCTGGACTGAAAAAGTGCATACCCACTACATTTTCCCGTGCCGCCCCTGCGGCTCTGGCAATCTGGTTAACATCCAAATAAGAAGTATTGGTTGCGAGAACCGCATTCGGAACCATTTCACCCAGTGTTCGGAAAATACCAGTTTTCACCCTGATATCTTCGAATGCAGCCTCGATAACCATGTCCGACCCCACCACCGCATCAATAGATTGATGTACCGACAAACCATTTATTAATGCATCTAATGCTGGCGCCGCAATCCTGCCTTTTTCAACGTCTCTTTCGAGAGTAGCATTAATTCTGTTTCTACCATGCTCTGCTGTTTGCATCGTTGAGTCAATTAACTTTACCCGATACCCGGCTTTAAGCAAGGCAATTGAAATGCCAGTACCCATAGTGCCAGCACCAATCACAGAAATATGTTCAACATCATGAGGGCCGAAATCGGACACCTTGTTTATAGGCTTACCAGCTTTGCGCTCCGCGAAGAAAACATGGCGCAACGCAGCAGCCTGGTCAGAAACTACCGATTGGTCGAATTGGGCGCGTTCAAAAGCGATTCCCTCTTCAAACGGTAAATTACAAGCGGCTTCAACACAGTCAACGCATACTAGCGCCGCATCCACACCCGGATACTTCCTGGCAACATCCAGGCGGGCTTGGTTAAAGGTTTCGGGAGAAGCTTTCTGACAGTCTTTGTCCCTGGTTCGGGTATGACTGCTTCGAAGAGACATTTCGTTGGCGAATTTAACCGCGCCAGCAGGTAAATCAGATTCGACTACCCGGTCTACAATGCCATGGTTTAATGCGTCTTCCCCATCGATGGGTTTGCCACTCACAATCATCTCCAGCGCTTTTTCAATGCCCGCCAGTCTCGGCAGACGTTGGGTTCCGCCAGCACCGGGGGGTATACCCAGATTCACCTCAGGCTGGCCAATTTTACCGCCGGTAATTATTACCCTGTATGCGCATGCCATGGCGAGTTCCAGACCACCACCAAGAGTGTTAGCGCCGAGAGCAGCAATAACAGGCTTGGTTGAACCCTCAAGAGCCTCGATCAAATCTCTCAGCATGGGCTCGTCAGGGGGTAATTTTTTTCCCTGGAAGCGAATGTCTGCACCGGCAATATTGCCCTTGCCGCCTCCGATTAATACGATGGCAGTAACCGAAGCATCCAGATTGAAACGGTCAACCTCAGCGATAATCGCCCGGGGCACACCCGGACTCATCGCATTCACCGGAGGATTTTGGATGATAATAATACCGATATTTTCTAACCGGTCGGTTTCGACAAAATCTTTTTCCATTGGCGCGATGAGTTTGTGAGGTTGACAGAACTATAACCAAAAAAATGGCTAATCTGGTGATTTTATGATCGCTGACTGATAGCATGTGGACAAACATAATGGTGTTGCCACAATCATGATCAAAAATCCGATACCATGGCCTAACGGTGCGCGCTGCGCTTGCGCGATCACCTTCGACATGGATGCCGACAGTTTGATTCATATATCCAAACCAAAAGACAGTCACCAGCGCCTATACCCGATATCAATGGGTAAGTATGGGCCAGAGGTCGCGATACCAAGAATTCTCGATACCTACAAACGCCTGGGACTTAAACAATCATTTTTTGTGCCTGGCTGGTGTATCGAACAATATCCCCAGGCGGTAGAAGCAATGTTGCAGGGCGGTCACGAAGTGGGACATCACGGCTATCTACATGAAGACCCAACCAATCACAGCCACGGACAGCAAATCGAATGGTTTGACAAAGCCCTGGATGCACACCAGAGAGTGGTTGGAAACACGCCTAAGGGATATCGTGCACCGGTCTACAACATTACCCCGGGAGTCATAGACTTATTAATTGAACGGGGATTTGACTACGATAGCTCGTTGATGGGAGATGATATTCCCTATCTGCTAAATACTCCGGAAGGCAGTCTGGTGGAGGTACCGGTACACTGGGGAACCGATGATTGGCCAGCTTTCGCGCACTATGATGAAATTGGTTACATGATGCCGGTAAAAGCACCAAGCGTCGGACTCAACAGCTTTTGGGAAGAGTTTGAGGAGCATTATGAAGCCGGTGGCCTGTGGCATTGTATCTGGCATCCGTTTCTCGTTGGCCGTCTGGCGCGCTGGCGGCGGGTGGAAAGGTGGCTCGAAAACATACTGCAGTCCCACGACGTATGGTTTGCCACCCTGGGTGAAATAGCCGCCCATTTACGCAAAGTGGCAGCTGACGGTACCCCCGTCAGGCAGGAACAATTACCCTATTACAAGCTGCCTCCAGCGACTACTGAAGCTTTATGAGCCCTCCTGAAATCGCCCCTTTCGATCCCAGGGTTGCGGCAGGAACCTACTGATCTTGATTTCACAGTAGCTGCACCGGTATGACTTCAACCCAATTTCATGGAGCGGTGGATACACCAGTGGGCAGACTGGTGTTAACCCAGCAGAACCAGGCAATTATCCGGGTGGGCTGGAGCAATCAAAAGGCTGACCACGCTACCCCGTTGTTAGAAGACGCCATCGACCAGATCAATCAATACTTCGCCGGGCAGCGAAAACAGTTTCAAATTCCGCTGGACTACCAATGTGGTGAATTCCAGAAATCGGCATGCGAACAAATGGACCAAATAGCCTACGGCGAAACCCTGACCTATGGAGAATTGGCCAAATTGTTGAATACTTCGGCTCAGGCTGTGGGCAATGCCTGTGGTGGCAATCCATTTCCACTAATTATTCCCTGCCACCGGGTACTCGGCAGCAAAGGACTCGGGGGATATTCGGGCAACGGCGGGATAGAAACCAAACTTGAACTGCTCAAACACGAAGCAACCATTCCCTGGCTTATTTAAACCCTGGACGATTTTAAAGACGATTACGCCTGTCGGCGAAATTTCATTTGATAGTTTTTTGGTGAATAACCCGTCCAACGCCGAAAAGAGCGCGCGAAGTTTGCCGGTTCGGTAAATCCCAGTAAAAAACTGATTTGACCAATGGATTTGTTTGAACTAGACATATATTCCATCGCGAGATCTTTTCGCAGGGTCTCGGTTAATTCGCGATAGGAGGTTCCTTGCTCCTTAAGCTTTCGTTGAAAATTGCGCAGACTTAAATTAAATTCCCTGGCGATTACTTCCTGATTAGGTAATCCGGATGGCAGCAAATCGATAATTTTCGCCTGAACCTGAGTGATTAATCCGTTTTGATCGTATCTGGACAAATACTCAATAACCACCTGATCGTTAACTTTGGCGAGCTTGGAATTGGCTGACTTTATCGGCTGATTTATCAGCTCCACATCGAAATATATCGCGTCTAATTCACTTTTGAATTGGACCTCGGACTGGAAATATTCCCTGATTTTTATACTACATTCGGGTTCTTGTGCGACAAAGGTAACTAATTCCGGATTGACTTGATTGCCGGCGGTCAAGCGGCACAATCGAACCAGGCCGGCCAGGGCACATATAGTGTATCCCGGATGGTAAACCATGTCGGGACTTACCAATTTAGGCAATATTCGGTAACGATTACCAATTAGTTCTCCCTGATAATCGCTGCCGGTGTTAATTAACCGCTGAAACTGAACCATTCTGCCCAGGGCATCTTTTAACGAGCCGCTGGCCATCCAGGAAAAACCCAGTCCATGTAACAGCGCCGGATTGAACCCCTCAGCAACAACCAGGCCAAAACAGGGGTCGCCCGACTTCTCAATAGCTATCCGCCACAATTGTTGAGCCTGTTCGAAGGTTATCCGGGTGTCGGGATTTAATGCATAGTCGTAGTCGATTCCCACTTGCTCAACCGCGTCTCGACCATCACAACCATAGGTATCCAGTGCTTCAGCGATGATTATCGCCATATTTGACAGCACCGTATGTTGTTCTCTCCTTTGTTCCATAACCGACCCTGGGCAGGAAATGATAGATTTTTGGCAGGCTGGGATTATCGCAATTGTTACCTCCCCACTATATTGCGCGCCTGGCAATTACAGGTATAGATGCTAACGGCGCCATGATGACCAAACAAGCTTTTTTTGACGTTATTTACAACAAATTACGTCCCGGAATGAATATTCTCGTGCCCAAACGAGTCTCCGCAATCGAACAAATCAGTGAAACCGGCGATATTATTTATTGCCTGAACCGCTCCTATCGTAAGTCGCTAAGTCGCGACGAATTGTCCAGGGTATACGATGAGTTAGAGTCTGGTGACCTCACGACAAACAAATTACGCAAGATCGTAACGACTTCACGACCCTGCAATGTGTCTACAATCAAATGGATTCTACGGAAATTCGAACTCGCCACAGAGACCGACCGGAACGTATGGCATAAGAACTGGTAGCGCGGCCTAGCCTTAGCCTGGCGGGGTGTTTATAAAAGATCCAAGCGACTTTTTCTGAACACCGTTGGAACCGAAGTTTTCGGGGTCCAACCAGGCAGCATAGGCCGTATTTAAGTGTGGCCATTCTTGATCGATAATCGCGTACCAGGCGGTATCACGATTTCGATTCTTGTACATGGTTGCCTGACGAAAGATACCTTCGAAACTAAAACCCAGCCTGACCGCTGCACTTCGCGACGGTTGGTTTAACCCATCGCATTTCCATTCATAACGACGATACCCCAACTCCGAAAAAACATAATGCATCATTAAATACATGGATTCAGTTGCCAGGGTGGTACGCTGGAGCAGGGATGAGAAGTGAATATGACCCACTTCGATCACACCTGCAGCTGGATCAATTCTCAAATAGCTGGCGAGTCCCACCGCTTGACCCGTGGATAAATCGACAATACTGTAAAAAAATGGGTCGGTTCTATTGCTGATCTGAATTAACCATCTCTCAAACACCCCCAGACTATCGAATGGGCCATAGGGAAGATAAGTCCAATTGTGATCAGCGCTGTCTCTAACAAATGCATCGAATAATGCTTGTCCATGCAGCGCTGGATCAAGGGGTTCTAATCGGCAGTACCGACCAGAAGTGAGAGGTCCAGTTGGCCGATTAGCGGCGCTCCAATCCGGCACTGGAAATCCGACAGGCTGACCTAGTGCATTTTTGTAATTGCTCATCGTCGCGTTTGGAATGGTTAGGGTTATGGGATAACTATCGAGCGATGCTACACCGGAAAACTATAGAGAATAAAATCCGATTTCATTCCATAAGAATCGTATAAACACCTGCCGGCATAGTTAAAGTCCTGGGTAAGCCAGCGCACGTTTGTAATACCATTCGCCTTGGCAAATTCAAATACATGGTCGATCAGCTTTCGTCCAGCACCTGTCCCACGAATTGCCGGCTCAACGAACAGATCGCTTAAATAACACACCATACCGCCGCTCAACGAACGATGCATCAACTGGTATTGGGTAAACCCAACCACTTCTGCGGAATCATTTTCCACCAGGTCACACCAGAAATCATTGTCCGGATCAAAAATCCAACCCCAAACAGATTCCTTAGATTGTTGTTCCAGGGGGACTTTGTAAAAGGCTGCGTAGCCGTGAAACATTTGTTCCCAGCGCACCCGATCAGATTCTATTAGTTTACGAATTTTAAATTTTGTCATCGACAATATTACCTGTTTGCGATAAGTAACAGAACTATTTAGAACGCCAGATTTTTCAATTTTTCGAGATTGGTTTCTCGCAGCTGTTCCTGAGTCATACCAATATCATAAGCTGGGGAGGTAACCACGCTGGCATGGGTAACATCAATCACGACGAAGTTTCGCATTAATTCGATATACGGCGCCCATGGCTTTTGGAAATGTTCGGTCAATCCATCCCATTCCTCGTTGCCCCGGGGAATTATTCTGGCAGTCCCCTTTATCCGCGCAGCACGGCGGCACAATACATCAATGAAATTTATTTCTGTTTGTGGCCTTAGTTTAAGGTTGGCCACGGTCCCAGGAGACCGAATATCGCCAAAAGCAAGGGTTACATCGTTAATCACCACAAACGTCGCTTTGGGCGAAACCGATGGTGATCCATCGTCGTTTATGGAAGCAACCGCGCCGGCAGGATAGTTTTTGATTATGGTAGCGAGTTCAGGACTGATCATCGTGTTGTGGTAGCTGTGTCAACATTGGCTCACAAGACTAATTCTTTCGTTGCGACAAAAAAATAGCCAATAATTAAAAACTATTTAGAACCAATTGTCAGACAAATCGGCCGGAATTCATGATTTAGCTACCGTTCTGCCAGCGCAAGTCTTAACCCGAGCAACGCAAAAACTCCGGCAAAAGACCTTCGCAACCACTTTAATACTAGCGGACGTGATATTACATAGTCTCTGGCAAGAGATGCACAGCCGCCATAGCCAATAAATACGATAAAGGTAAGCAACATAAACACTGCCGCGAGCCCGACCAGTACCGGGGTAGGGTTGGGCTCATTAACCGGAACAAACTGGGGCAGAAAGGCGAGAAAAAATAACGAGAGTTTTGGATTTAATGCATTAATCAATACCCCATTGATGATGATTCGGGATAGTTTCTTGTCGGCCGGATTGCTGGCATCGTCAGGAATTCTTAACGCGCCGTCCTGCCGCAAAATGCTCCATGCCATATAGAACAAGTAAATAACCCCAGCAATTTTAACACCCTGGAAAACCAGGGCGCTGGTATGTAATATTGCCGCAAGTCCGGCAATACTCGCACACACATGGGGCACAATTCCCAGGGTACAGCCAAACGCTGCGACAACACTGGCTCGGAAACCTTGGCCCAGGCCGTAGGCAAGGGTATACAACACGCCGGTCCCCGGCAGTAGAATGACTATCATTGAGGTTACGAAAAATTCGATACTCATGTTGAAGTGAGCTCACACATCACCATAACCCTAAAATATCGTTCCATCAATTGCCAGATTAAGCGGTGGTTTTCCTGATCTTTTTTCTCTTGCCAACTTTCTACCCGCACTCCATGTACCGCCTTGTAACACACTGGCGAGAGGAAGTTGATCAGCGGTCATTCCAAATTTATCCCGCACCCCTGCCGCGATCTCATCCAGTAGCCAAACCGTCAACGCCCGCCATTCGACCACTGACTCGGAATCTATCAACAGCCGTTGACCGTTTAAGTCGGGATCTACCGGGACCAGAACACCAGTGTCAAGCAACAACCCTCCATTGCGATACTCTGGTAACCCGGTCAACTGATCCAGCCCAGTGACCTCGAGGCCGGCCCATTGCAGGGGCTCGAGAAGTGAATAAGTAAGCCATTGAGATAATTTATGAAATGGAACCAGACCATTTGTTTCGTCGTCGCATTGTAACAATTGATGCCTTCCACAGTCTCCCAGGTGAATTGCATCTTGGACCAAACCACTCGGCCACATCCCATTAAACAGCTCGAGAAAAATTTCCAGCACGTCCCCTGCAGCTATGCTCTCATCCTCACTTTCAAGCAGCAACAGATCATAGATATTTCCTGGTCTGGTAATTCCCTGGGAAGACAGTTGCCCCAAAGTATTCGCCAGTCCATGGAGTAACTGGACTCGACCTTCTACCCCAAGTAGGGGGTTCTCATTCGTGTGCTGGAAAGCATTTTCGATGGTCTTGACGCTACAATCCAAAATAGCCTTACTGTCTACGACAAACCCATGCTCGGGTTCAAACCGTGCGATGTGGTTAAAAAACAAATCAATGCTGGCAGCGGCAAGACCCTCTGAGCGTTCCAGACAAACCCCAGTCACCGGATCGATGTAGCGCCAATTATCGCCCGCACCGGCGTCCAGCAACACACTGACAAACACCAGATCGATGGCGCTACGGGTTCGACCTTTAGCGTCGACATCGCCTAGTTTTTGCTGGACGTAGTGTTGCCACAGGTCCACGTCACCAACCGTGAAATGGCGCCATCGGCTGTGATAGGGAATATTCAGATCCGGATAATTGGCAAGGCATTCGTTAGCAACTATCTCGATACAATCTGACAGTCGAGTCGGCACATATCGAAACCATTTGGTTTCTCCAGTTGTCGCCGCAGCACCGATTGCATTACAACGGTTTCGCACCGCCGCTGCGCTTAAAAGACTTTTTAACGACACAGATATTGCAGGCAATCTCTAGTATGGTGTACTAAACATATTCACTAATAATCTTTTAAGTCACGCCCATGTGACACGGTTAGTTCTTCCGCAGTGGGAACGTCACCACTAGTGAAATACCCCGCCGCTTTTTTCGCGTCCATTTCAACCTTGGCATCATCAGGAATCAAACTATCTGGAATCGGCACACGTTCTCCAATAGTTATTCCTTGAGACACGATAGCGTCATACTTCATATTGCTCATAGAAACGAACCGGTCTATTTGAGTTATGCCGAGCCAGTTGAGAACATCAGGCATCAATTCCTGAAATCGCATATCCTGAACGCCAGCAACACACTCGGTGCGCTCGAAATAGTGCTCGGCAGTATCTCCTCCTTGTTGTCGCTTGCGCGCGTTATACACTAAAAATTTGGTCACCTCACCTAACGCCCGCCCTTCCTTTCGATTATAGACAATAAGTCCCGCACCGCCTTGTTGGGCGGTTTTTACGGCGTCTTCGATTCCATGTATCAGGTAGGGACGACAGGTGCAAATATCTGAGCCAAACACGTCGGAACCATTGCACTCATCATGCACCCGACACGACAGCCTTTTACTGGGGTCGGTAATCGCATCAACTTCACCAAATATATAGGCGGTAATGCCCCCAATAGGCGGCAAAAAGACATGCAGGTCGGGGCGCGTAACGAGCTCAGAAAACATACCACCAGTCTGTTCAAATAAAGAGCGTCGAAGCAGATGTTCGGTGGTGTTGAAGCGTTGCGCAATGCCTGGCAAATACCAAACCGGCTCAATCGCAATCTTGATAACATTAACTTCACCCGTCTCAAGCAACACCTTTCCATCCGGCTCCAACGTCAATCCGTCCCTGTGCTGCATCTCCGGAACCGTCAACCTGGCGCGAGTTACTGCAATGGTAGGTCGCACATCCATGCCCTGACCAATCTGCTCGGAGAATTCAGCACCCACCAGATGTCCCCATGGATCTAACGAGACGATTTTTTTCGGGTCGGTCCATTGGTCAAATGGTCCCAGCTTCATAGCCGGTGCAGTATTGGTCAGGTCAGGTTTGTGCAGCGGATCTAGACTGCCAGCCGCTACTGCCAGAGCACGGTAAATCGAATACGAACCAGAGTAAGACCCGATGGTATTGCGCGAACCAGCCCCCGCCGGGGTAGCAATTACCGGACCCCTGGCTTTAGCATCGGCACCGCCCCAGCTTATTGGAACCGGTTTCTGATCACCCGTTGGATGGGATGTAAGTACAATATGTTTGGGTCTAGTGGTTGAATCTGTCACAGTCTGGATCCTTCGGTAATAACAGTACGTTTGCTGCAAACAAGGAAGTATATAGAGTTTTATCGGTCACCATAAAGCGCACAATAAGGTTTTTGCTCTATATTAGGTCGCAATACAACCAGATAAATCGATCAGAATTATCGAATTACAGAGTCACTCAGTCGAACCAACACGACTTTTATGATTCCAGACTAGTTAACTTTTAGCAGTGGTGTTGCTTTATTTGGTTAACCGGAATTCTTCAATTGCACTCATTGCTCAATTTCCAGACAAAGGTATATCCGGGAAACATTGTTCCGGACTGAAACTTGCGAAGCTGTCCAAGGTTTGTCGATTGCACTGATCCTGAATTGCCGACCCGGATTGGACGCAAGAAGACAGTTTGTATTTTTCTCTCATCGTTCGCGAGGCATCGTTATCTTCGATGCAAACGGCGGCTATTCCAGCAACCACGCCACCCTGACGCTCAACCAGAGCAACCCCGGCATTCATGGTACCACCGGTTTCTATCCACTGGTCGACCAGGAGGACTCTTGTGCCTGGGGCAAAAGCCGGCTTACGCATCTCCATCTGTTGAGTCTGGCCTGAATAGTTATTCATATCGACAACATCATATTCCACAGGAATCTTGCCGCCCTTTCGAATCGTCAAAAACCCTTTGCCTAATTTAACCGCCATCCCAGCACCCAAAACAAATCCAGCAGCATCGAATCCTGCCAACACATCCACTTCCTCGGGACTAAATGGCTCGAGTAAATCATCGAGCATGGCGTTAAAAGAGCGGGCATTGATATAGGCAGAAGACGGATCAAGCCAAGCATATTTCTCACCTCTGGAACGGGGAGCCATATTATCCAGATACCATCGATGGTCGCGATCATTGGAATCAGAAGATTGCGCAAACTGATTCGACTCTAAACTGCGGCAGCGGCGCATCAATTGGTCCAGGCGAGCTGGATCGATATTATAGAAATCTCCCATAAGGTTAATGCCGGTGGCCACCAGTATGGCGTCGACATCGCCAGCATATTGATCAATATTTTCCGGCGTTACACCGGACGCCAGCGCCAGTGGAACTTCGCCGATGGCATTACGAAATGTTCTAATTTTACCGATCTCCGCCTGTTGGCCAGTGGCAATACCCGAGGTCGTAACAACGTCCATACGACCGGCGGCGATGGCAGCGGAACTGGCATAGTCGGCTGGGTCCACCGAGCGCTGTTTCTTGAACGCAGTGCCTCCAAAATAAATTCCACTCCAATGGCATTGCACTTTTACCCGGGATATTTCGTCAGCTTCAGGCTGCACCTCCTGGGATTGAGATTCATCGATCCGGGCGTCATCAGCCCAGTATCCGTCGATTTGGCAACCTTGTTTTTCCAAATCCACCAGGATCGGAAAAGCATCACGACCGGTTACGGCAAGGAAGTTCAGCCCGAGCCAGAGCGCGGGAAATTGTTTCCGGGCGGCACGAATAATCGGTAAAAACTGTTCGACATCAAAGTCGTGATTGATCAGGAATACGCCCTGGGCACCATGCTTCAGGGCAGTCTCAATATTCCGTGTAACCTGGGTGATATCCACAACATGAATCACTGGCAACACAGCCGGACCAGTGGTTTTAAACAACTTTTTAAATTCATTCCGGTTCATATTTACCTCTGCTCAAACCGATTCGTTACCAGCGATATCCTCAAACCAGATCTCTGGCTTTTCCTGGATAAATCGCGTCATTAGTGCTTTGCATTCTGCATCGTCCATTAGCACCACCTCAACGCCATGCTGTTCAAGAAACTCGATGTTGCCCGGAAAATTCACGTCTTCACCAATCACCACTCGTTTGATGCCAAAGTGGACAATAGCGCCACTGCACATCATGCAGGGACTTAACGTAGTGTAGAGGTCTATTTCGGCATAATCATCGCGTAATCCGGCACTCCTCAGGCAATCGGTTTCACCGTGCATGATCGGATCATCTTCTTGCACCCGTTTGTTGCGCCCCCGTGCCACAATTTCCCCGTGCTTTACCATTACACCGCCCACCGGCACGCCACCCTGCTCAAACCCCTCCAGTGCTTCACGATAAGCCTCGCGTAAAAATTCAGTATCTGAAGAACTATTCATTGTTTAATGACTGGCAACCTTGGTGGGGTATAAAGCTGATGGGTACCTGCTTATTCTGGAGCAGAGATATCGCGTCAGTTTCTATTGGCGCCAAACCTACTATCAGCTGCCCAATGGAGAACTGCAAAATCGTACCCGCACCTATCATGCTGGGATAGCTGGTCAGATAAAACGTCAGCTCACTTTGATCACTTCTTCGGCCGGCACGGCGAATGCAATCCAGGTCGGCCCGCGCAACCGGATCATTCTGTTGGCGGCAGTGGTCGTGACTTTGGGCAACGATCTCTCCCGATTTAACCAATACCGCACCCGCCGGCTGCTCACCTTCCTGGGCCGCAAGTTGGGCCTCTTGATACGCAATTTCGAGAAATTTATCGTGACTCACAATTATAAAATTTAATGCCTTAATGGCAGATAGAGCTAATTCCACTGCCAACAGATTATCTCTGCAGATCTCTCACTCACATTGACCAATTAAGATTTTTGCAGAGGTTCCTTGGTTTGATGTACAGTCTGGAACAAAGATACCAGTAATTGAGATTAATGAAAATAAATATTGTCGATCACCCGTTGATCCAGCACAAGCTCACGTTGATGCGCCGTAAGGACACCTCAATACGAACCTTTCGTGAGTTGGTAAACGAAATTGCCATGTTACTTGGCTACGAAGTAACCCGGGATCTCAAACTGACCAGCGAAACCATCGAAACACCGATGGAAACAATGGAGGCCCCGGTAATCGAGGGCAAGAAACTTTGTTTTGTTTCGATTCTACGAGCGGGCAATGGCTTGCTTGATGGGCTGTTGCGACTAATGCCATCTGCCCGAGTAGGTCATGTGGGATTGTATCGTGACCCTGATACGCTCACCGCGGTGGAATACTATTACAAAGTTCCGTCAGATATTTCCGAGCGCCTGACCATTGTGGTGGACCCAATGCTTGCCACCGCAAATTCTGCCATAGCAGCCGTCGACCGGCTCAAGGAGGGTGGGGTGGGCAGGATGAAGTTTGTCTGTTTATTAGCGGCTCCGGAAGGCGTCGAAGCGTTTACCCAGGCCCATCCGGATGTTGAACTTTACACTGCGGCGGTCGATCGACAATTAAACGATCACGGCTATATTTTACCGGGGCTTGGCGATGCCGGCGACCGCATTTATGGCACCCGTTAGGGTCGTGAATTAACCTTCACTAGTTTATCCGTGCCTAAAGAAGCGGCGGTGTAGACCGCTACTGGCTTCCCCAGGGATTCCAGATCCGGCGTAACCCCCAATCCCGGAACGTCAGTGGCGAATAACCTGCCCTGCATCGGTATCCACAGTAATAATCGTGGATATACCGGTTTCAATCTTATTGCCACGGCCCCAGGCACATGCTCCACAGACGTAACTGAGGGATTTCCGATAAACCGAAATTTTTTCTATACCCATGATTAGTCGCCTGTGGAGCTAAACCAGTGATATTGCGCACTTGTGATTTCGCAATCAACGACCGACAAAGTAACTTTGCTCAACACATATTTTGCCCCATCGATACGGTTTCCAGACCCGGGTAATGCCGACCTCTGAACAAGGCCGTGGATTCCCAGTGTTGGGCTTGGTATAACCGACCCAAGTTTTTCTTGAAACCTGTCAAAAACAATAAATCAGATCAGCCCATTGGAATGTCCATGACTAAAAATCGGCCTGTTATTATCCTGGCGCTAGGTCAAATCCTGGTGTGGGCTGGACTTTTCTACATATTTCCTGCAATGCTGGTGCGGTGGGAACAGGCCCTGGGTTGGTCCAAGACAGATTTAACTGCCGCCATTACCCTGGCAATTTTCGTCTCGGCACTTTCGTCTCCATTTGCCGGCCGTCTAATTGACGCAGGTAAAGGCGCAATGATGATGGCTAGTAGCACGGTTTTGGGTGGCATCAGCCTGTTCGTACTGTCATTTGTCAGTACCCTGCCCCAGTTTTATCTGGTTTGGGGCGTAATCGGATTTACCCTGGCCGGCTGCCTGTACGAGCCTTGTTTCGCCCTCATCACCCGCGCTCGCGGTAGTAGGGCAAAACAGGCAATAATACTGGTTACCCTGATCGCCGGATTTGCCAGTAGTATCAGTTTTCCGGCCGCACACAGTCTGTCCGAAGCCCTGGGCTGGCGCAACGCATTACAGGTTATTGCCATCATTGTGCTATCAGTTGGTACACCTTTAATATGGATTGGCGCCAATCAGATAGAGCGGTCTGGCGGTACAGATATTGCCAGCGCCCGACAGAACCAGGGGCCTCGACACGCTTTTCTCAGGACTCCAAAGTTCTGGTATTTGGGATTGGGTTTTGCTTTGGGCGGTTTACTCCACGGCGTGACGCTCCATCATTTACTGCCGATATTGTTTGATCGCGGCATTCACACCGAGGTCGCGGTCATGGCAGCCTCATTTATTGGTCCAATGCAGGTATCCGGTAGGCTGGCGATGATGGTGGCCGAACGCCATGTATCCAATCATGGTATCGCGGTCGCCTGTTTTCTCTTGATGGGAAGTTCGATATTATTATTGATGGGCAGCGCCTCGACTCCGGCTTTATTGATCGGATTCGTCATTTTGTTTGGAGGCAGCTATGGGATGGTAAGTATCGTCAGGCCGGTTATCGCCCGGGATATTTTAGGGGGTAACAACTTTGGTGCAAAGACTGGCGCCCTCGCGATGATCTACCTTACCGGAGCGGCATCTGCCCCGTTTCTGGGATCCATCGTGTGGGAGTTGGGGGGCTATGAGTTGGTACTGCCCTGTCTTGTGTTTGTTGCGTTTATTGCGTTATCACTTTATCTGATCGCTCATCGATTTGCCGTCCCAGGCGATAATTAATCCAATAGAATATAATATCCGCGAAAAACCATACTAATACTTAAGTTCTAATCCTCGAAAAACCAACCATGCAAGATCTCGCGGTAGATATAAAGTCCATGAAACTGTATTCGCATATTGATCGCGTCTACAACGAACTGAGTGAACTGGGCAAGACACAGGACTCCCACCTCACCGCAAAAGAGTTGAGTGCATTCGATCAGATGCACTATCACGGCACAGATGCGGTGGACAGCTCGATTCAATTACTTGGCCTCGACAGTCGCTCCAAAGTTCTTGAAATCGGTTCAGGATTTGGCGGGCCTGCGCGTCACCTGGCGCAGAACAGCGGCGGGCAAATTACCGCATTGGAATTGCAGCATGATCAAAACGAAATGGCGGCTGAACTTACCCGGCGCTGCAACCTGTCGAATAATTTGACTCACATTTGCGGTGACTTTTTAACCTATGATTGGCGGCGACAACAGTTTGATGCAATTACCAGTTGGCTGGCCATTTACCATATTCCCCAACGCGATCGACTGCTAAAAATTTCCCAGAATCTATTACCGAGCGGAGGCGCATTTTATACCGAAGACTTATATAGCCGTGGAGTGTTCAGTGAACAGGAGCGGGCGGAACTCGCGAGCGGACTGTTTGCCAGTCACCTGCCCGATCTGGAAACCTACCAGTCTGAATTCGTCGATGCTGGTTTCACCCTCGAAGTGGTTGACGATTTGTCAGGCGACTGGACGAATTTTACCAGCGAGCGACTGCGTGCATATCGGGCAGACCGCGACCGCCACATTCGGGTTCACGACGAAGCAACCTATTTTGCCATGGAAGAATTTTACGAATTAGTAAATCGCCATTTTGTTTCTGGCAAACTTGGGGGGATTCGTCTGCTGGCACGACGTAACTAATATCCCCAGTTTAATACCTGTGATTTAAACTTAGCGGCCGAGAATTGGCTAATTTAGCAACTAAACATATTGGAGAAAACAATGACGACCAAAGACGACAAGCCCGGATTTAATCAAAAACGCCGCTCGACCCTGAAACATTTAGGCGTAGTTGCTGGCGCCGGTGTTGCATCTCAAATAGCGCCCGGGATTGCCCGGGTTGCACATTCAGCTTCGGCGGAGCCGGTAAAAATTGGTATGCAATTGCATCGTACCGGTATCGGTGCATCCTATGGCAGATGGTATGAGAGAGTGGCTAGCGCCGGAGTGAAACTGATCAATGAAGAAGGCGGAATAAATGGACGTCCAGTAGAACTCATTATCGAAGATGACGGAACTGATCCAAAACGCGGCGCTGAGGTAATTGAAAAGTTTGCCACGTTGCATAAAGTAGACGTCGCCTACGGCACCTTGTTCTCCCATGTGGTTATTGGATCCTCGCCACGTGCGGGCGAGCTAAAACTGCCCTATGTTGTGGTTTCCGAGGGCCATCACGTTGCCTCAGGTAATTTGAATCGATACGTGTTTCAGCCGGGGATTACCGATGTAAAGTCCCAGGTAATTTCCATGGCGCCATGGATTTCGCAAAACCTGGGTAAGAAAGTCACCATGATTTACCCCGATTTCGCCTTCGGCCACGATCATCGGGACTATTTCTCCGCGGCAATCAAGGCCCAGGGAGGCGAAGTTCTCGAATTGATCCCTATTCCTCCTACGGAATCTTCGTTCACTCGGTACTTACCACGAATCCCCAGCGCCACCGAAGTGCTATACCATGTCATGGTCGGTCCCGGCGTACTCACATTCGTTAAGGAATTGGGACAGCATTTTGGCAACAACCGACCGGAAATTTTTGGATTTATCGATTCATTGGAAGCGGTTGACCTGGCCACACCCCAGCTCGAATTCCTCGAAGGCACTCACTTCTGGGAAGGCAACCCAAGATATGCCCAGGCTAACCAGACTGCTCACGACAAATTCTACCGTCAGGCCGTGGGTGTAGATGACAATGGTGCGAGCATTGCTGATCCCAAGGATATTTCAACCTACGCCCATATGTTTGGCTGCTGGGAAAGCCTTTTCGTTATTAAACAGGCAATGGAAATGAGTGGTTATAACGGCCAAACCCCGGCAGACAAACAGGGATTTATCGAAGCCATGGAATCGTTAACAGTGTTTGAGGAAGGCCGGGATCATCCCCAGGGCAAAAAAATATTCAATGGCAAGATCCACCAGAGTTTTGGTCATCAATATATTTCCAAAGTTGAAGGTGGCCGTTTGAACGTGGTGCATACCACCGCCATCGAAGATGGTATGTACGAGCCAGAAGCTGACTACACTACGATGCCTCTGTAGTTCCTCAAAACTGGGCGGTAGACCTACGGGTTTACCGCCTGGTGTGCCAAATGCCCGGCCCTTTCAGCGGTAAAAAAGTAGTTAAATCTATTGGATTTCGGACCGTTCCTATTCCTCGCTAGTCTCGAAGGTCTGGTTCAGGCGGCAGTACTGTGCCTGACCGCTCTCGGTCTGTCTCTGGTTTTCGGTGTGATGCGCGTGGTCAACGTCGCCCATGGAGAGTTCTACATGTTAGGCGCGGTATTGGCCTGGTGGATCACCAGCTTACTGGCAGGCAGTCCCACAATAGGGTTTTTAGCGGCATTGATTATTGCGCCAGGGCTGGTTGGGATAATTGCATTTTTTGCCGATCGATTTATTCTGAAACGACTGAGCTACGACCCCGAAGCAACCATCGTAGCGACCATCGGAATTCTTTACGTTATTCAACAAACCGTGTTGCTTACGTTCGGCCCGGACGCCCGGGCGGTAGATACACCATTTTATTTCCGGGTCCAGTTTCCCTGGTTCGGTTATTCCGGCTATAAACTTCTGGTGGTACTTGCGGCAATCCTGATTCTGCTCGGCGCCTGGTACATGATCACTCGCACCCGTATCGGGTTGATGATGCGAGCGACCCAGTATGACCGCGATATTGCCCAGGCATTTGGCATCCCGGTAGATCGGGTCTATGGATTGGTATTTGCCGTAGGTGCCATGTTTGCCGCGATCGGCGCGATACTGGTGGTTCCGATTCGTCAGGCCCATTATCTAATGGGACTCGATCCTTTGCTATTGTCATTTATCGTGGTCATTATTGGCGGTCTCGGCAGCATCCGCGGAACCGTGGTGGCAGCGATAATAATTGGCATGAGCGACGGCATTATATCTGTGTTTTTCTCACCGACTCTGGCGAAGATGGTATCAACCATGCTGGTCGCGCTGATACTGGTGTTCAGACCTCAGGGATTGTTTGGGGTCAAATCCCGATGACCTCAATTGAACAACCCGAGAACTCCCGTAAAAAAATTGTAGCGCTCCACTTCGGTGTAATCGGAGTTTTGTTTTTACTCCAATTCTTATTGCCGGAATATCACCAACTAACGGTGACCCGGATAATGGTATTGGCGATTTTTGCCATGGGATACAATGTTCTGTTCGGTTACACCGGATTGCTCAGTCTCGGTCATGCGATGTTCTTTGGGGCCGGTCTTTATGCCGCCGGATTGACTGCTTTTCATCTCGGCTGGAGCGTGCCCCTGGCATTTTTAAGTGGTATCGCCGCCGGTGCGCTACTATCCTTTATTGTCGGGCTGGTGGCCCTGCGCACCACTGGCGTCGCATTTATGATTGTCACCATGATGTTTTCCCAGGTGGCCTACCTGGCAACGCTTTATTTCACAACCTACACCCGGGGAGACGAAGGTCTGGTTTTGCCTGCGTCCGCCAGGAGTTTCGAATTGATGGGTACCAGCGTAGATCTTACCAATCCAGCGGTCCGCTACAATATTTCCCTAGCATTGCTCGCCATCACTATGCTGATTATTTACCGGCTGGTTAGTGGCAATACCGGTCGGGCTTTAATTGCCATACGGGAAAACGAAGCGCGCACCCAAATGCTGGGCTATAACACGTTCGCGATCAAGCTCAAGGCACTGGTTTTTTCCGGCACATTGTCCGCATTAGCTGGATCAACCTATGCGCTATTATTCGCCTACATCGGTTCATCCTTTACCACTATCCAGTATTCAATCGACGCATTATTGTTCACCCTTCTCGGTGGTCCCGGGACCGTGCTGGGCCCATTGCTCGGAACTTTCTTAATGTTCTATCTGGTAGATATAGCGAGCAATTATACAACCGCCTATTTGTTGGTAGCCGGGTTTGTGCTGATTTTTCTGGTTCTGTTTTTTCCGAAAGGAATTCTGGGGCTGGTTCGAGATAAATGGCTACCGTGGCTGCGATGAGCTTTCTAAGCGCGAAAAATTTATCCAAATCGTTTGGCGGGCTACAGGCAGTCCACGACGTCGATTTCGAACTTGAACAGGGCGAGGTACGCGCTATCATCGGCCCCAATGGTGCAGGTAAAACCACCTTTGTCAACCTGTTATCCGGACGGATTGAAGCCAGCGAGGGCACCATAACATTTCGTAGACAGGATATTACCAACCTGCCAATTCATCAGCGGGTACGCAGGGGCATCGCCTATACCTTTCAGATAACCAGTATCTTTCCAAATCTAACGGTTTTCGAAAATGTTGCGATAGCGGTGCAAAATCGATGCCCCAGCTCGACAGATTCCAGCACAGGCAATAACGACTCAAATAATTACGTCACTACTGCCCTGGAACAAACCGGTATTTTTCATCTCCACAACCACTTCGCAGGAACAATAGCATACGGCCATCAACGGTTACTTGAGGTCGCCATGGGACTGGCACTTAATCCACTACTGTTAATTTTGGACGAACCGACCCAGGGGTTATCAGATCCGGAAATCAATGACTTCTGCCAACTGGTTAAACAGATCAACCAAACCACAACCGTGCTGCTAATCGAACATAATATGGCGGTAGTGATGGCATTGGCACATCGCATCACCGTGTTTGAGCAGGGGCAGGTACTAGCAGAAGGCACACCGGATCAAATCCAAAACAACGTCGCGGTTCAAACGGCATACTTGGGGAGCTAGTCAAGTAAATGATTCTTAAAATCGAACGACTCGATGCTTACTACGGTGCAGTGCAAGTGTTACGAGACTTCACCCTGGATTTGGGTGCGGGCGAGGTTCTGTGTTTATTCGGTCGCAACGGTGCGGGCAAAACAACGGCGTTGCAATCAATTATGGGGCTGGTTCACAGAACCGGATCGATTATCCACAACGGGCTGGAAATCATCGAAATCCCAACCCATCATATTCCCAGGCGAGGCATCGGCTATGTGCCCCAGGGGCGCCGACTCTTTGCTGAGTTGACGGTTCGGGAAAATCTGGAAATAGGATTGATGACTCGCCCGGCGGTGGCGGAAAGCCTGGAAAATATCCTCGCACTGTTCCCAGCCCTTGCAAACCGCCTCAATCAAATTTCAGGAACCCTTAGCGGCGGCGAACAACAAATGCTGGCAATGGCCCGAGCCCTTTGCATAAAACCCGATGTCATATTACTGGATGAGCCCACCGAAGGTTTGATGCCGTCCATGATCGCAACAATTCGAGATGTCATCCTCAAACTAAAAAGTCAGGGCGTAGCCATACTTCTGGTAGAACAACGAGTGGACGCAGTATTACCGGTAGCAGACAGAATCGCATTTATAGAAAATGGCCAGGTCAGAGAAGTCATCGGAATCGACCAACTAAATCGCCATCAAAACCTACTGCAAAAATACGTCGGCATCAGCCACCAATAGATCTTTTTTTGAAATACTTCTGCTTTACTGTTGACTAATATTTTGTCGTCGGTATACTCGCGCCCGCTATGAAAAATCAAATGAAATTTAATTCGCAATTCCATTATTGTCGGCATGACGACAAGGGCATTGTGCGTGCAGAGGAACAGTTTATACCTGTGCCGCAGAAATTATTTTTAATGAAAATGTAGTCTTCAGAATTTTTTCAGAAGACTGCATAACCAGTCTTCTGAATCCGGTTTAAAAACCCCGGTTGGCTGGCCAACCGGGGTTTTTTGCGTTTGGACAGTTTGAATTTGTCCGTAAGAAAAGTTGTCGGATATGGGTGCCAGCGAGGCGGGCCGCGCAGGGAGGCGCAATGCTCAATTCGACAGAAAAAATTCAATGAAAGATATTTTGAACCAGGTAGTGGCCACCGAAAAAGCTGCCCAGGCTAATGTTATTCGCAGACGTGAGGAAACAGCGGCGACCCGTTTGCTGCTAAACACCGCGAAGCTGATGGACCAACATCCAACGCTGATGCGATTGAAAGAGCTTGAGGCCCTGAAAAAGTGACCGAGAAAGTCGAACGACTGACTGTCTTCGGTGGCCTTGATGGGTTACTTCAAGATACCGTCAAACTGCAGTTGTAGTTTGAAAATTAAATTGCGATCTGGCAATAGGGCCGGATCGCAGGAGCAATGAGATTATGCCAATTAGACAAACAATTGAAACCGGACGGTTTCCAGTTAAAATTTTTACCAACGACATTGATCCACGCGCCCACGAGCAACTGAGCAAGATGGCGTTTCTGCCATTCGTGCACTCGCACATTGCAGCGATGCCGGACGTTCACGCTGGCATTGGTGCGACCGTTGGCTCGGTTATTCCGCTTAAAGGCGCGGTTGTCCCAGCGGCAGTTGGGGTTGATATCGGATGCGGTATGAACGCCATCAGGCTGAGCCTGACGGCATCAGAGTTACCGGATAACCTGCGTGGGTTGAGAGGTGCTATCGAACGTGACGTCCCGGTAGGTTTTAACCTGCACAAGGGCGAAGATCCGGTGAACGATTCAACCGTGAGGGCCCTCGCTCCTGGACTCAAAAGAATTCAGGAAAAGCACCCCGGGATCAAGATCGCGCGCAAGAAAACCTATGAAACCTGGATTCGCCAACTTGCGACCCTGGGCGGTGGCAATCACTTCATTGAAATTTGTCTGGACGAAAATAGTGATGTATGGGTGATGCTGCACTCGGGAAGTCGAGGTATCGGCAATATCATCGGCCGTTATTTCATTGAAAATGCACGACGTGAAATGGAACATCAGGATATCCGATTGCCGGACCGTGACCTGGCTTACTTTGTTGAAGGCAGCAAGGGTTTTAACGACTATGTCGAAGCGGTTGGCTGGGCGCAGGACTACGCTATGACCAACAGGCGCGAAATGATGCGACTGGTTCTGGATGTTCTAAAGCGAAAACTTCCGAGATTCAAGGTAACCAGGGAGGCGATCAATTGCCACCACAACTATATCTCGAGGGAAACTCACTTTGGTGAAGAGGTATTGGTTACCCGTAAAGGAGCCATTCGCGCTGACCAGGGTGAGCTGGGGATTATCCCGGGCAGCATGGGCGCGAGATCTTACATCGTCAGTGGCAAGGGCAATCCCGATTCATTCAACTCCTGTGCCCACGGCGCAGGCAGAGTGATGAGCAGAACCCAGGCCAGGAAGATGTTCAACAAAGAAGATTTGGCAGTCCAGACAACGGGGGTCGAATGCCGCAAAGATAAAGCGGTGGTCGATGAAATTCCCGCTGCCTATAAGGATATCGATACGGTCATGGAAAACCAGACTGACCTGGTGGACATCGTCCATACCTTAAAGCAAGTTATTTGTATTAAGGGATAGGTCAGGACCATAGCCCAGGAGGGCAATCATGCGATTGCCCTCCTGGGTTTACATTAGCCAAACATTAATCAATGCATTACCACCAGAAACAACAATGGAAATCAAGAGATATCTCGATTGGTTCACTCCCTATGGTTTGCTTTGGAGTGAATCCCTGTTATTGGCTGCCATAGAGTTTATTTATAATGAGTTGGGGATCAGCAAAATATTCACCCACACCGCGAGATCTGGATGGCAAATCAAGAAAATAGGAAAGCATTGGTGGCCCCTAATGTCCGATGAGAGTGGTGTCCAGGGCAAATCTTAAGTTGTACCTGATTGTGGATTTCAGGCACAATGGCGGCACTGATCCTGGACAGTTTTACACCCTTAAATAATGATCCACTGTAGAGATTATGGTGGCTAAATAAAGGAAAAAACATAATTAACCCCATCATTCTGGAGCGCAAAATGACATTAAAACCCAACACTTCTCGTAGAAAGTTTCTTAAAAACTCCACTGTCGCCACCGGCGCACTGGCGATGCCAATGATTTTGACCTCGAAAAAATCGAGTGCGGCACCCATAGAGATCAATATGCTTGGCTGGTACGGTACCGCGGAACCTGACATGGTGGCCGACTTCGAAGCCGCCAACAACGTAAAGTTCGTTCCTAAGTATTATGCGGGTGGCGATAACATGCTGGCCGCCCTGGCGCAAAATCCTCCAGGCACCTTTGACCTGATTCATACTGATGCGGAATTTGCCCAGATATTAATCGAGTCAGATTTGGTGGATGAACTCGATGCCGGTTCCTACCCTCTGGACGACCTGATGCATCCCGACTTCCAGAATTTTCCCGGACACTGGAATGCCGGCAAACTATATTCATTAATAACCCGATATGGGCACCTGGGAGTTTCTTTTAACAAGAATGAGATCACCGCCGAACAGGCCTCAACCTATGACGTATTTTGGGATCCAAAGCTAACCGGGAAGGTTGGTCATTTTGACTGGCACTTGCCCAGTTTGGGGGAGATCAGTCTGCTGAATGGCAATAACGATCCCGGACCATTCGATATCTCGGAAGCGCAATGGAACGCAGTAAAAGACAAGACTCTTTCCCTGAAGCCCCAGATCGGTGGTTATTTCGATTTTGGCGGAACCTTCGCCGGACTCAAGAACGGGGAGATGCTCGCTATGGTTGGTATTGGCGACTGGGTTACCGGCATTCTGGAAAGAGACGGTGCACCAGTTAGTTCAGTAGTCCCGAAAGAAGGCGGGATTCAGTGGACCGAGTCGTATAGCATCGTTTCCACGTCAACCAAAAAAGATATCGTCAAAAAGTACCTCGACTACACGATGTCGCCGGAAGGCCAGGTCAAATCGGCTCAGATGCTTGGTTATCCTGGGTTCGCGGTAACCAAATCCGGTCGCAAGTTGCTCAACGAAGTGGATCCCGGGGAAGCGCAGCGAACCGGCCAAGTGGACGGTGTTGCCAATGATCCGGTCACCCTGATCAATGAAGGACAAATTCACTATCGTGGCCTCCCGGCGCAACAGTCCCTGGAGGACTGGAACGATTTCTGGTCAGAGTATAAAAACGCCTGATACCACTGAGGGAACCACTTAAGGGGCATCCCATAGGATGCCCCGGTTTGAACCGGCGCCTGCAACGGGTGCTTTGAATTTTATTTGGAAAAAACTCCGCCAGATATTGAAGGCTACTAACCTTTCACTCTATGTCCAGACAACGGCATTCAAAGATTGACTTCTACGCCTTGACCTGGCGATTGCCCGTGATCATCTGGCAATTGTTGTTTTTTGTTGGACCCCTGCTTTTTACCATCGCAATGACTTTTTTCCTGGTCAAGAACTATCGGATGGTTGAAGCTTTCGAAATGAAAAACTGGATCAAGATGCTGACCCGGGAGTATTTTTGGGACTCGTATGTCTACACCCTGGGAATGGCATCGCTTTCGACCCTGGTCGCGACTTGCCTGGCATTTCCCGCTGCCTACGGACTGGCTTTTAAAGTTTCGGCAACGACCCGGCGCTGGATAATTTTTCTACTAATCATCCCATTTTTTACCAGCTACTTGGTGCGAACGTTTTCCTGGTTCGTCATTCTGGCTGAGTCCGGAGTGTTAAACGCGTTGTTGGGTCACATTGGTCTGGGACCGTTTACCATGCTCAACACCCAATTCGGCACCATGGTTGGATATATGACATTAACCCTGCCATTGGTAATTATTTTACAAACTCTGTCCATGGCTAACGTCGATAAAAATTTAATCGAGGCGGCGCAGAATCTAGGGGCCGGCCGACTTCAAGTAATTACCCGGGTCATTCTTCCGTCGGCCAAGGTGGGCCTGATTATCGGTGCGGTATTTTGTTTTGTCCTGTCTTTTGGAGATTTTGTCGCCCCCTATTACCTTGGTGGATCCAAACCCCCGACCCTGCCGATTCTGATTATCGACACCACCAAGTCGGGCCAGCAATGGCCCCGGGCCGCGGTGATTGCGGTAATGATGATCGTGACCTTGATGATCGTTGCATTTAGCGCGATCAAGATTGCGTATAGTAACAACGCCAATCGCCTGGCCCACAAATGAATATTGATCGGGGAATTCGCTGGGTACTAATTCTGTATTTGCTGCTGGTTCTTTGTTTTGTTTTTATCCCGATAATTACCAGCATCATTTTTTCATTTAATTCCGACCGTTTTCCAACCGTTCCTTTAGGCTCGTTTACCTGGAACTGGTACCAGACAATTTACGCAGATCCCGATGTCTGGAAAGCCGCGAAGACCAGTATTATTGTTGCTATCTGTACCAGCGTCCTTGCTACAACAATTGGTTTTTGCACCGCTTATACAGATTTCAGGTATAGCTTTCGTGGAAAAAACGCTTATCTTGCATTGGCACTGTTACCACCAACAGTGCCCCTGATTATTCTGGCTCTGGCAATGCTGGCATGGTTTTCCAAGATTGGTGTAAGCGGTCGAATTTATACAATCATAATTGCCCATACTGTTTTATGCGCGCCTTTTGCCATGGCGGTAATTCGACTACGACTCCAGCAAATGGATCCGGATCTTGAGTCTGCCGCATGGAATCTCGGTGCCTCTGAATGGGGAGCCATGAAAAATGTGGTAGTCCCGTTCGCGCTACCCGCGATCATTTCATCGTTGTGCCTGACCATGGCGGTCTCGTTCGACGAGTTTGCCGTTGCCTGGTTTGTATCCGGTTTAAATAAAACCATTCCCGTATTAATCCTTGAAGTGTTACAAGGCACCACCGATCCGCAAATAAATGCCATTGGCACATTCGTATTTGTGACCTCTATGACCCTGGTCATATTGGCTCAGTTGTTTTTTATTCTAAGAACCCCGAAAACCACCGCTCATGCCTGAACCACAAATCGTTTTCCAGGACGTTGTCAAACGCTTTGGCAATTCTATCGCCGTGGAAAAGTTGAATTTCGACATAGCCCAGGGTGAGTTTCTCGCGATCATGGGCTCGAGCGGTTGCGGTAAAACTACCACCCTGCGTATGCTGGCTGGTCTGGAAACACCATCTGAGGGCGAAATAAGATTGGATGGAAGAAGAATAAATGAACTCAAACCATCCCAGCGCGACACCCCTTTGGTATGGCAATCGTTGGCATTGTTCCCGTTTTTGAACGTTATTCAGAACATCGAATTCGGATTGAAAATGCGCGGCATTGCCCCCGAGGAAAGAAAACAACGATCGATGAAGTGGTTGCGGCGAATGGAAATCGCGGAATTTGCAGACCGCCCTGTTGAACAATTATCCGGCGGGCAACGGCAGCGGGTCGCGTTAGCCAGGGCATTGGTGACTGAGCCGCCGATATTACTTCTGGACGAACCACTCAGCGCCCTGGATGCTAATCTGGTTGTGCGTATGCAGGGGGTATTATCAAAGCTGCAGAAAGAACTGGGGATTACCTTTGTCTATGTGACCCACAGTCAATCGGAAGCCTTTGCCATGGCTGATCGAGTAGTCATTATGAGCCAGGGGGTGATAGAGCAGATAGGCACTCCCCAACAGGTTTTTCGGGAACCAGAGAGTAGATTCGTTGCAGAATTTGTGGGTTCAAATAATATACTGGACGCTGAAGTTGTTTCGGTCGGCGAAGCAACCATCGAATTTTCAACCGCTCTCGGAACCGTCAGTACAAGTACCAAAGGGGAAGTTTATTCAATAGGAAATCGGGCTGAACTGGTTATTAGCGCCGACCGACTTGACGTCCATACCACGCCAGGGGGGGCAAACAATTTTTCGTGTAAGCTGGTCAGTGAAGAGTTTGTTGGTGCAATTGTGACGTTGTTAGTTGAAGCTGAAAACGGGGTTGAACTCAAGATTCAAAAACAACAAAAAGACCTGGACAATATCGAGCTGCATACAGGGCAACAGCTCTGGGTATCGTGGCCCAAGGAAAGTGTTTATATAATTCCTGGTAAGACATAATGGATCAAACGGCAATTTAATGAAACAAAGTGACTTTATTGTGATTGGTGCAGGGATGGGAGGAACCTCCTGCGGTTACTGGCTATCCCAGGATCATTCAATACAGTTACTCGAAATGGAAAGTCAGCCGGGATACCACACGACCGGACGTTCGGTGGCGATTTATACTGAGGCTTATGGACCACGCACAATTCGCGCCCTGGCAAAATCGGGGTATGAATTTTTAACCCGCCCCCCAGTCAACTTCACCAATACACCGCTTAGCCGTCCGGTTAACTGGGTATTTGTCGCCCGCAAAGACCAGAGGCAACATTTGGAATCAGGACTCGCCGCGGTCAAAGAACTTTCCCCCCAGATCGATGAAATAAGCGTCGAACAAGCGATCAGAATGGTTCCGATTTTACGTAAAGATTACGTCGATTCCGCGATGCTGGAACCAAATTCCCTGTCTCTGGATGTCAGCGCTATCCACCAGGGATTTATCCGGGGGATTAAGGCCAATGGTGGTGCCATCGAGTGCAATGCAGAAGTTCTTAACCTCGAACGTAAACAAGGGTTCTGGCATGTCGAAACCCGGGCAGGAACGTTTTCTGCAAAGGTAGTGATCAATGCTGCCGGCGCCTGGGCCGATAAGGTTGCCACTGCTGTTGGCGCTAACCCGGTTGGCTTGCAACCAAAGCGACGAACCGTGGTCGCCTTCGTTCCCAGCAATGTAACCATCAGTAATGACTGGCCTCTGGTTATCGATATCGAAGAACAGTTCTACTTCAAGATCGACGCCGGAACTGTGCTCGGTTCTCCCGGCGACGAAACCCCGGTACCGCCCCAAGATGTGCAGCCTGAAGAACTCGATGTGGCGGTCGCGATTGATCGACTAGAACGCGCCACCACCATGAAAGTTGACACCATTCAACGTACCTGGGCCGGACTGAGAAGTTTTGTCGAGGATGGCGTGCCTGTGGTTGGATACGACCCCGAGGTAGAAGATTTTTTCTGGTGTGCCGGCCAGGGCGGATACGGCATAGAAACCTGCTACGGTATGGGACGTTCCAGCGCCTGGCTCGCCACTGGCCGAGGATTACCTGAAGACGTGACCGCGATGGGGGTGACCGAACAATCCCTCAGCCCTCGACGTTTTATTTAGTCCAGGGACAGAGCACAATTAATCCATAACCGGATTACGGTATCCGGCCAAATTCTAAAATTAAATAATGGAAAACGAGCGCTATCGGGTAATTTATTCTGGGCAAGTCCTGCCGGATTTCACACCAGAGGTCGTTAAACAAAACATCCAACAGTTATTCAAACTGGACGATATATTACTGGAGAAATTATTTTCCGGTAAACCGATAGTACTTAAGAAAAATATCGACAGCACTACGGCCAATCGCTATCGAGAGGTGCTGGCAAATTCAGGGGCGGAGGTCCATATCGATCCGCCAATCGAATCGCTGCCGGCAAACGATTTAATCAACTTTGATAAATCCGTCCAATTAGAGTCCGATGCGGTGGACGACATGGATCAATTGGGATCCGAGGCCTCCCAATTAAAAACCCTAGACTCAACCTTACTAGAACCCTCAATTCCCACGAAACAAGCAAACCCGGACTCAAAAAAATCAACATCAGCGGAGCCAACCGAAATGGATTGGGTTTACTGTCGGGAATGTGGTGAGCGTATTGGCAGCAAAGATAAGAAATGTGTAGGCTGCGGAGCCAGTCAACATGTCGGCACACCTCGAAGCAAGAACAAGGCCGGTCTATTGGCAGTTTTCCTGGGGTTTACCGGCGCTCACCGATTTTACCTGGGGCAGTGGTGGGGAATTTTTTATTTTTTACTTAGCTTTTTAGCATGGCCAGTCGCTATCGTTGAAGGCATCGTATTTTTCCTGACGAAAGAGAAAAACTGGAGAAAAAAATACGACGACGTTGTTGGATTTAGCGGGCCTGCTGCAATTATCATTGCCATAATAGGTTCAGTTTTCGTCATCGGAATTCTGGCGTCCATTGCTGTTCCCGCCTATCAGGATTACGTCAGTCGTTCGCGAGTCGCAACTGCTATGAAAACATTCATCGAGACAAGAACAATCGTCGAAGAAACCATCGAGCAAGAGCGTGTGCTGCCGAATAACAATAAAGAGGCAGGCCTGGAGCAATCCATTTCGGGACAATTCGTCAAATCAATCCAGGTACAACAAAACGGTGTTATGACACTAGTGCTGGAAGACGAGCATAACCGGTCAATCCACGCAAAAACTATTGTTTCGGCACCCTCTGTTTTAGGCGGAAAGCTCCAATGGGACTGTAGTGGTGGCACCCTGGCAAGACGATTTCGCCCCCCTGAATGCCGCCAGGGTCAATTGCAACAACAGCAGCCGAAGTCTGGCAAAAAGTGGGTTAACGCAGCAGATGGTGCTTCCAGAATTCAGGTGCCGGAGACCTGGCGCGAGCGTAGTGATCTTAGTGAAGACAGTAGCCTGACCCAGGCGAATACTCGTAATGAACAATATCTGGTTGTCATCACGGAACCCAAATTAGATTTCAACGAAAATTTTAAGATACAGGACTACCAATCACTTCTGGTTGAAAATAACTTTGCTGAATTTACGGTCCAGCCAGATAAACCGATCACCGTCGACGGCATGCAGGGAATTCAGAATGTGATTACCGGAGAAATCGACAATATCAAAATCAGCTATCTACTAAATTGTTTTGAAGGTGAGGACAATTTTTATCAGGTTCTGTTTTGGACACTTTCCTCCAAATGGGAGAAAAACCGGGAAGTGTTTGAGCGGTCATTAGCGAGCTTTGAGCAAAATTAGAGATTTTCGATCCATGGCTGACTAAAACACGTCGCTTTGTCGTGCAGCCACCGTCGAAAAAGATTGAACGCCTGTCCGTGGGCAGCGTTTCTATTGAAAACCAGATGGTAGCCATAACCTCCCAGGCGAATGGGAAAGGGCTCGCAAAGGCGACCCTGTTGTAACTCAACTTGTACCAACGGATTCGCAAGCACAACACCATGACCATCAATGGCCGACTGCACACGCATGTTTGGATCGATAATGACCGGTCCAGCCATTCTGACCAAGATCCATAACTGGTTGATCATTCAGTTGTACCACGTCTATTATTGAGAATAGACTAAATTGTGTTATGTAATTACACATTGATTGCCTGGCAACCCAGACAATACAAATTAAATATACTGATTTGTAAGTTACCGAAGCCCTATGCTTCACAGGGCGTAAAATTGGACAACCTTTTGACCACCCAATGTGAAAAACCGATATGGGATCGCATAATAAGACCTGGCATTACACCCCGCCACTTCCGCTAAGGTCATCGCCCTACTTTCGCTGGCCACCCAATATAATCGCTATATTGAAATGGATGCTGGGCGGCTGGTTCCCGCTATCGGAGCGGCTGATTATTCTGGTAATTTCAATTCTGTCCTGGACCTATCTCCATCCTGCGTTGGATCGCTGCCGCGAATTTTCGATGGATTGGATTGCCCTGGTGCTTATCAGAAACCTGGCACTGATGATTCTTGTTGCTGGCGGACTACACCTCTACTTTTATGTTTGGCGTTGCCAGGGTGATAACCGGCGTTACGATAAGCGACCTTTTGCCACCAACAATCGCAGTTTCACTTTCCGCTCTCAGTTACGCGATAATATGTTCTGGTCGCTAGCCAGCGGGGTCACAATCTGGACCGCGTACGAAGCGTTAATGTTATGGGCGTTGGCAAATGGCTATGCGCCGGCGCTATCCATGTCCGACGATATTCTCTGGCTAGGGCTATTAATCTTCCTGCTACCTTTGTGGGAAACATTTCACTTCTTCCTGATTCACCGTTTGATCCACTGGTCGCCGCTGTATAACCGCATACATTCTCTGCACCATCGTAATACAAATGTTGGTCCCTGGTCGGGGTTGTCGATGCATCCGGTTGAACATTTGGTCTATCTCAGTACAGTGCTAATCCACTTTGTGGTACCCGCCAATCCGCTCCTGATTATTTTTCATCTTCAGTATTTCACGTTATCGGCAGCGACCACCCACACCGGGTTTCAGGGCATCACCAAGGGGGAGCGGCTGATCTTGCCGCTGGGCACCTTCCATCATCAATTACACCATCGTTATTTTAGTTGTAACTACGGTGGATTGGAAATTCCCTGGGACCAATGGACCGGTTCGTTTCATGATGGCACCACGACATCTCACCAGGATTTTTTAGATCGACGTAAAAGACAAGCCCATGGCTAAGCTAACCGTCAAATAATTACTTGATCTGAAGAGAGTTAGACAAATAGCATTTGTCCAGGTCAGTCGAAAACAAGAAGTGATTGCCGCAGCTGCCGCAGGTATGGATATGATCGATACCTGTTTTCGTAGTATTAGTAGATTTCAGCGACAGACCAAATAACTGCGACACACATATTGTAATGATAAACAAACAACCAAAAGGGAAACTTCAAACAGTCAGCACCGGACAAGACATCGATGCAAAACAACACTACGATGCCTGGGCCGAATCCTATAACAAAGATTTACTGGATGAATACGGTTATAACGCACACATACAGGCGGCGGACGCTCTTGCCGAAATTACCTGTGACGGTTTGGTCAGAATTGTAGATCTTGGCTGTGGTACGGGACTGCTAGGCGAGGAACTCTGGGATCGGGGGTTTACCAGTATCGACGGTGTGGACTTTTTAGAGAATATGCTGGAGAAGGCCCGGGCGCTTAATGTCTACCAACGCACGCATCAAGAAGATCTCAGCACACGTAGCTCTCTACCGGATGATCACTATGATGTTGCTATATGTGCAGGATTATTTGGCGCCGGTCATCTTGGGGTAACGGGCATCCGGGAAATGATAAGGCTGGTTCACCCTGACGGTAAAATAGTTATTTTAATGAATGAACAACCCTACCTAGCCGAGGGTTTTTCTCCCTATATGGATAACTTGGTGCAGGAAAATTGTTGGCAGATAATTTCTAACACCAGGGTAAATTACATGGACGCGCTGGACCGGCCCGGACGATTAATTATCGCCAGTGTTACATAAAGAGCCCCAGTACCGGTCAAAACATGGACCCCAGGTCCAGAAAACTGTTACATTTACATCGTTACCTTTGATGTAACAAACAACAATACGTTTACGGAGCACTCCCATTCTACTGCGCCGAAAATCAAGCGCATCGCGGGAACAGTCTGGTACGCCAGGCTGTATGTCAGTGACGATTATTAAGACAACACAATCCAAAAAAGAGGAAATTGAATGAAACAGAAATTAATTAGTGCCGCATGTGCCATCGGATTCGCACTAGGCAGCGCCCAGGTTATGGCGGCGGAAAGCGTCAAGATCGGCGCTCCCAACTGGACCGGGGCACAATCTATCGCCCATTTAATCCAGATCGTCGTAACCGATAAAATTGGTGGACAGGCAGAACTGGTGCCAGGTACAAATGCAACTATCTTTCAGGGCATGGACCAGGGTAAAGGTGATATTGATGTTCACCCTGATGTCTGGCTACCCAACCAGGAAAACTTTACCAAAGAGTATGTCGATCAAAAAGGAACCGTGGTGTTGAGTAATAACCCGTATAAGGGGAAGCAGAATTTTTGCGTGTCCAAGGCATTTTCTGAAGCCAATAACGTGACTTCAATATTCGATCTGGCTCGTCCCGAGGTCGCTAAATTGATGGATTCTGATGGCAATGGCAGAGGCGAAATCTGGATCGGTGCGCCTGGCTGGGCATCAGCAAATGCTAATGAAGTCAAGGTGCGGGATTACGGCCTGATGGATTTCATGGAACCTATTCGTGCCGAACAAAGCGTAATGGTTGCTACCGTAGCCGATTCAATTACTAAAGATCAGGGCTATGCATTTTATTGTTATGCACCCCATGCCATATGGTTTATGCACGATATCGTCGCTCTGGAGGAACCCGCATTTGATCCCGCGAAATATGTCTTGCTTCAGCCCGCGGATGATGCCGACTGGTTTGAAAAATCCAAAGTCATGACCGAAGATAAAATCAAGGAAATTCAAATTGGTTATTCGAAATCACTGGAGCAGCGCTCACCAGCGATCGCCAGTTTGCTGGCCAATATCTCCCTGGACACCGAGACCGTCAGTGGATGGGCATTCGAGATAGCGGGTAATGGTCGAGATGCCCATGAGGTATTACAGGAATGGGTTAACAACAACTCTGACAGAGTTGATGGCTGGCTAGGCTTGTAATCCGGTTTTTGATTAAAACTTGAAAAAGTAATCAGATCACCCTCTAGTGGCGGTTGGCCTGTCTGGGCCGGCCGCCATTTTTTAATATTAGGAAGGTCGGCAACATAAATATGACGAAACAAGTAGCCGAAACAGCGATTTCGATAAACGGCGTTTGGAAGATATTTGGCGACCGTTGGCAAGAAGCACTGGAACAAATCCAAAATCACGGCGCTTCGAAAAACGAGGTTCTGGAAACTTACAACTGCGTGATTGGAGTTGCCGACGTTAGTTTGGATATAAGGCGAGGGGAGATTTTTTGTGTGATGGGACTCAGCGGCAGCGGAAAATCCACTCTGGTTCGTCATATTAATCGCCTGCTTGAGCCCTCCGCCGGAACGATTAAAGTAAATGGCGAAGACGTAATGGCGATGCCCCAGGATGTTCTGCGGAAGTTCAGAAACGAACATATAGCCATGGTGTTTCAGAATTTTGCCCTGATGCCACACCGGTCGGTTTTTGATAATGTTGCGATGCCACTGGAAATTCGCGGTCTCAATAAAAACCAGCGAATGGAAATCGCCGAAAGAACGTTATCCTTGGTTGAACTAGATGGTTGGGGAAATAAATTTGCCCACGAGCTGTCGGGCGGCATGCAGCAACGGGTTGGGCTCGCCCGGGCCATTGCAGCGGATCCGGAAATTCTATTAATGGACGAACCATTTAGTGCGCTGGACCCATTAATCAGGCGTCAACTGCAGAATGAGTTTATGGCATTGGCCTCGACCATGAACAAGACCACAGTATTTATCACCCACGATCTGGATGAAGCAGTGCGCATTGGTCATCGCATTGCAATTATGCGGGATGGTAGGGTAGTACAAATTGGAACGCCTGAAGATATCGTGATGCAACCCGCGGATGATTATGTGGCTGATTTTGTTGCGGGTATTTCCCGTCTAAAAGTAGTTAAAGCCCACGCCGTGATGCAACCCATCGATCAATTCACCAGCAAATTTGGCAATCTTTCTGACGATGCACCGCGCTTCGCAGAAGACGTCAGCTTGAGCGTATTAATAACATCCGCTATCGAATCAGATTCTCCCATAAAGATTACCGATGCAGCGGGAAGTGTGGTCGGCGCGGTTACCCGGGCGGATCTCCTAACCACGGTAATTGAAGGAACAGAGACATCCTAATGGATCAAAATGAAATCAACTCTGGGACGATGTCCGCAGAAGCAACGGAAAATCGATCTGCACTGGTAGCGCACTTTGTCGGATCTAATCCAGGCTATTACGAAGAACAATTTAACAAAATAAACAGTAACTCCAGGTTCAGCTGGACCTTCAACCTGGCGGCAGCTGTACTGGGGCCGATCTGGTACGGACTCAGAGGATTGTGGAATTGGGGCTTGCCCTTCGTCATTCTCGAAGCATTCGCCTATATCCAGATCGCGCGGGGGCTATGGGGTGATCTCGCAGCGGAAGCCCGCATTCGAATTGAAAATATTCAGGGGACTCTCGAATTTCGCTACCAGCAACTCGAAGCCGCCATTGAAAAGAACGCTGATAACGTCGACGTCTTTCGCCGCACGATTGAATCACTCGAAGCCGGTATTGGCGAAATAGAACTGGAAGTTGTACAGCTGGAGGAATCCGGTGTATATGTTGCCGGCATCGGCCTCATCGTGCTGATCCTGGTCAAATCTATCCAGGGGTTTCTAGCAAATCCCGTTCTGGAAAGGCGATTTTCTGACTGGCTGTCAAATCGAAGTGTCAAATCCGGTATTGAGAAGTCCCGCATCTTGCTCAGCGCGGGGTTCGTTTTGATCGTATTTGCCACTTGCATCCTGCATTTTTCGTTACCCGGTTCGGTGCCTTTTCTTGGTGAATTCCCTACCGACCCGAATATCCGAACTACCGCCATCGGCGTGGTTAAAGAGTTTTTTGGCTATATCATTCTCAAAGGCGAGTGGTTTTTTGACATCATTACGTTGGGCATCCGAATTATCCTGGATAATCTGGAATTATTGTTTGTCGAAACCCCCTGGATCGTAATATCGAGTTTTATTATTTTACTCACCGGACTATCGGCTGGACCCCGGGCGGCAATCTGGTCTGGCGCATTTCTCGCCTATATGGGGCTATTGGGATTCTGGGAGAAGGCGATGACCACCTTGGCTTTGCTTGGGACCGCAGCACTTATTAGCATAGCGATCGGCATCCCTCTCGGGATGTTTTGTGCAAGACGACCACGGATATACTCGATTATTCGCCCGATCATGGATTTTATGCAGACCATGCCGGCCTTCGTTTTTATGATTCCCGTTATCGCATTTTTCGGCACCGGCAAACCGGCGGCCATCGTTACCACCATGATATTTGGTGGCACCCCGGTAGTCCGGCTGACGGTTCTCGGACTGCGCGGCGTTCCAGAATCTATTCGCGAAGCCGCAATCGCCTATGGCGCGTCGAAATGGTATTTGTTGACCAAGGTCGATCTTCCCCTGGCTTCGCCATCAATTTTAGCCGGCGTCAACCAGACTATAATGCTGAGCCTCGCGATGGTGGTGGTAGCCTCATTGATTGGCGCCAAGGGACTGGGAGAAGATGTTCTGGAAGCCCTACAGTACGCTTCTGTAGGTCAGGGCATACTCGCTGGGTTCGCAATATTATTTTGTGCGATGATTCTGGACCGTATTGTTCAAGGCAAGCGCAAGGGACAATAGTACGGGAAATTCTATGCGCAACGACCTGACTGGGTTGATAGTACTATCCAACACTTCTTTCCGAGAAAATCGTGGGATAATTTAGCTTCTGATTTTCCCACTGATTGGAGAAAAATTAATGACAACGATAACGGAACAACTACAAAGCAAGGAAATTATCCTGCTTGATGGTGGGGTCAGCACCGAAATTCAAAAGCGAGGCATCGCTCTCGATGCAAATGTCTGGAGTGGACTGACCACGAAAACCAATCCTGACGCTGTTAGGGAAGTGCACGAGGATTATATAAAGGCTGGATCTGACGTGATCACCGCAAATACTTATTCCACCGCTCGGCACGTGCTGGAAAGTATCAGCCTTGGCCATGAAGCCAAGATTCTCAACTATAAATCGGTCCAGCTGGCCAAGGAAGCCCGGGATAATGTCGCCAAAGACAACGTCTGGATTGCCGGATCCATGTCCAGCATGCCGCCGCTGACCAGTGACCAGGAAGTGGCTCTGGATAAACATGCAGAGGCCAGCTATCAGGAACTGGCAGAAGTGCTTGCACTGGCCGGGGTAGATTTGATCATTGCCGAAATGATGCGGGATGTTGAGAATGCCAGTATGATTATCAACGCAGCGGTGGCGACCGGACTGCCAGTCTGGATCGGGTATAGCACCATGATGGACGCTGGCGGAATGGATGTTCGAAGCCTGCGCTGGAAGAGCGACGAAGGAATAAAAACAGCCCCCAACTTTGCCGATCAGGTCGAGGCATTACTGCCCCTCGGCGGACAGGCAATGGGTATTATGCATACCCGAATTGGCAACATTGGACCCGCGCTTGAAGTATTGAGCGAATCCTGGACAGGCCCCAAGTTAGCCTACGCGGAAACCGGGCAGTTCGTTCCGCCGGACTGGGATTTTGAGGAGATTTGTTCACCGGCTGACTATGTCGGAGAAATTGATCAATGGATCAAACAATATGACGTTCAAATCATCGGCGGGTGTTGCGGCACAGGACCTGACCACATTCGCGCTCTAAGAAATCATTTGGATTAGTAGTCGGACACACAAGGTTTGATGGTTAAGAAAAATGTTGATACTGCGAAATGCCGATTACGTACTGACATTAAGCCCTTCTAGATTAATTCTCCAACGCGCTTCGATCGTAATCGATGGAACGCAAATAATTGATATTGGCGGAGTTAATGAAATAGACCTTCACTATAAAGAGCGGGTTGCACAAAATTCGGTAATTGACAGCACCGGGACTTTGCTGGCACCTGGTTTCGTGAATACCCATGCGCATACCATGGAGCATCTGAGCCGCGGACTAATCCCGGACTCCTTGTCTACCCTACCCTGGGCACTGGAATATTTTTTTCCATTTCAATCTGCATTAAGTGAAGAAGATACCTATCTGTCTGCCTGCCTGTGCTGTCTCGATATGTTGCAGCATGGAACTACAACATTTATCGACGCTAGCATACTTCGGCAAAATCGGTACGTGGACGCGGTGGTCCAGGCGGTAGAGGACACCGGTCTCAGGGCTGTACTAGGAAGGGGTGTCTGCGACCGAATTCCAACTGGTCTGAGCTCTGATGGCGCCCGCAATTGGAAGCAAAGCATGTCTGCTGAATCCACCGAGAATGCCCTGAAAGAAGTAGAGTTGTTACTCAAGAACTGGAAGGCACCGGCTAGCCGCAGAGTCAATCTATGGGCGACAGTTTTTGGACTATTCTCGCTCTGCACCGATGAATTGTTTGTCGGAGCCAAAAAGCTTGCGGATAAATATGGAACCGGCCTCAATTTCCATATAGCATCCTCGATAGAAGAAGCTAATGAGCTTGAAACGAGAACCGGGGTATGGCCAATTACCCGGCTTGATCAACTCGGCGTGCTCGATAGCAATCTGCTGTTAACCCATGCCGTCATGGTTAAACCTGCGGAAATAGGGTTACTGGCTGATTCTGGCACCCGAATCGCCCACTGTCCTGGGGCCGCACTACGCCTGGCCAAGGGGCTGGGTCGACACAGCCTGATTCCAGAAATGCTGGACCAGGGTGTCGTGGTTTCCCTGGGCGCTGATGGTGTTTGTTCTTGCGGCACATTTGACCATACCCGTCTAGTTAGTCTGGTTGCCGGTATTTTCAAAGACGCACGCATGGATGCCACCCTGATTCCGGCAGAAACTGCCCTGGAAATGGCAACGTTAAATGGAGCCAAAGCGTTATTGATGGACGATCAAATCGGTTCTATAGAAGTCGGTAAACATGCCGATATTATTCAGTTCGATCTAAATCGACCGGAATGGACACCAAATCATTATCCCGTGCGCACCCTGGTGTACAGCGCTGAAGGCGCGGGCGTTAAAAATGTTTTTGTCGACGGTGAAGTCGTGTTGCGCGATTTCAAACCGACCAGGGTTGATGCTGCCGCCTTGCTAGATCGAGCCCGCGCTGCCAGTAGCGAAATTGTCCACCGAACCGGTTTGACGGCGAACCCTGGCTGGCCGACCAGGGATGCTGCTCAGCACGGAGAACTATAATGGTCTTAATGTCCTAACAATAAGGATTTCAATCTATCTTGAATTTGTCTTGGTTGAAAACAGGACCAGGCATAACGCCGCCAATATTAGTCCGAGTGCGACCAGTTCAGCGATTCCAACCTGTTCATTCAAGATCAGATAACTCGAATAGACTCCCACCACAGGCACTAACAAGGTCCCGATCGCCGCCACCGAAGCGGGCAGCAAGCTTACAACCTTAAAATAAGCCCATTGGCAGTAGCTCATTGGAAACAGATAGATATACAACAACGCCAACCAGACCGGAACGCTAAAGCTACTAACGTCAGGAAAGGGCTCTATGGTAATAGCAATAAGCAACATAGGGATAGCGCTGAACAGAAGTTGCCAGGCGACGTTGCTTATTATCGGCAGCTGCCAATTCCCCCGTTTAATCAGGACTGTCCCAAAAGCCCAGGAGGTCGCTGCCAGTAACATAAAGATTGCGCCAGTTGGGAACTGCTTTAGCAAGAACAGATCTGTGCCGATTAAAAATCCGAGACCCATCAATCCGAGAATGAGCGCAACAACTTTTCGGAGTGCGATTTTTTCCTTAAGCAGAACTGCGGAAAACACGGTGGCCCACAAAGGCATGGTAAATGCAATGATTGAGGCCCGACCTGCCGGCATTTTTGAGACGCCATACGCCGAAAAAATCATCCAGCCAAAAATAGCGAAAATTGCGCAAAACAGAACTTGTCCGACCTCATTGCGACGCATTTTCCAACGGTTGCCGGAAGCCGCTGAAAGCAGAAGTAAAATTGAGCCACCCACAACCAAGCAAGATCCTCGAAACCACCAGACCGGCACTTGGTTTAATATGATCTTCATCCCCGGCCAATTAAGTCCCCAAAACAGCGACAGAGATATCAACAGCAACAAAGGTGTTATCGATATTGATTTATCGGACATAGAACAATTAGACGCTATACTGCAGGTAACAAGACATTAGCCGAATTTCTGCTTTGCAGCCTAGGTTTAACAATAATTTAAAGACTAAATTACCGTTTAGCCAGCTGAACCTGACAGGTTATTTCAACTTTGCTTTGACCAAATAGACGGGGCGATTCGGTAGTCGTTCTTGCTGGAAATCTTTCATCCGCAAAATGCGACCGATAAGCCGCATCCATTGCAGTAAAATCTTCAAGACTTGCCAAGTGTAAATCCACCCTGACTATATCCTGCAGGGTTAAACCGAGCTCTTCCAGTATTTTTCTGACCACAATCAATACCGCATCGGTTTCTTTAGCAACGTCACCAAGAACCGCCTGACCATCCGGGAAATCTGCCGCCACCAAACCAGCCAAATGGGCGTAATTATTGTCGATGACGACTTGGCTGAATGGGGCATTGGATCGGGGCACACAGGCGGGATGAAAATAGCGAATCATGTTTCTCGATTCCTCTAAACGAAGTATTTCCGGGATACGGATTATTTACAGTCATTTTATCATGCGCAATCAGGTATTCTTCAAAGACTTTTCCAATCCGAAAGACAAATTGCAATATGGACGATCAACTAGTAGAACGTTATCGACACCATGGAGATGAACGCTATCTCAGAAAAGATGTACCGAATTCTAATATCGTCAGTCATAAAAATTTTTTAAATCACTTATTCCAGATAGCCAACAAGCCAGGTTTTAGAATTCTGGAAGTCGGCAGCAGAGAGGTAACCGGAAAGTCCCGGGCCCGAACTAGTTTTTCCGCAGCCGATTACATCGGTTTCGATTTCTACCCTGGAAACAATGTCGATGTTGTAGGAGACGCGCATAAGTTATCGTCCTACTTCACGGATCAGGAAAAATTCGATCTAATTTATTCAAGCGCCTGTTTCGAGCATTTTGCCATGCCTTGGATTGTGGCCACAGAAATTTCAAAATTGCTCAAGGTAGAAGGTCTGGTTGCCATCGAGACCCATTTCTCCTATTCTTCCCATGAACGACCCTGGCATTTTTTCCAATTCAGCGATATGGCATTAAAAGTATTGTTTTCTGAGTCCATGGGGTTTGAATGCATTGAGGCAGGAATGTGCAACCCTATCGTTGGGCGATTTTCATCCCTGGCCGATGGGTATTTAAGGGGACAACCGGTGGCAGGACTCTATTGTCACAGTGCATATCTTGGCAAAAAAATCCGGGAGGTCGAAAATTTTAACTGGGATCAGGTCGATCTGTATGATGTAGTTGGAGAGGAGCGGTATCCGGAACCTAGCCGCTAAAGAGTATTGGATATAGCGACCCCAGTAGCAATACCGCCGCAACCATATTGAATATTCTCAACCGCCTGGAATTAGTCAGAAACTTGCGTAATTGAGTTCCCATAAATGCCCAGATGCTGACCGACGGCAGATTGATTGATCCAAAGATCATTGCAACGGTAATGACATTAACTATTGAATGTGGTTGGGGGGTGTAGACACTAACTGCGGTAAGCGCCATAGCCCACGCTTTCGGATTGACCCACTGAAACATCGCTGCCTGCATAAATGTAAATGGTTTGGCACCGGACTCAGCCCTGATTTCTCCTCCTTCAATGGAGGCTGCGGTTGCAATTTTCCAGGCAAGGAAAATTAAGTAACAGACGCTTGCTACTTTCAGGATTAAATAGCTCACCGGATACGCATCGAATAATCGCATTAGTCCGAGCCCAACCAACAGCACCATTAGGGTGAAACCAATAGCCACCCCGAGCATATGGGGAATTGTTCGGCGAAAACCATAATTGGTTCCGAACGCCATCAACATCAAGTTATTGGGTCCCGGAGTTATGGATGACACCAGAGCGAAGCCGATTAGCGCAGAAATGAGTTCGTAGGTCACTTTGCAATTTTACTCTAGCTTTGGTGATTAAAAGTTGCGAAAATTAGCGTCATTCAAATTTTTTCTGCAATTAATGATTAAAATAGATAAGATTAATAATCGAATATTGCAAATTCTTCAACAACACGGAAGAATCAGCAACTCCGACCTCGCCGCCAGGGTTGGGCTGTCGCCTTCCGCCTGTCTGCGCCGGGTGCAGGAGCTAGAACGAAACAGGATTATCAAGGGATATCGGGCCACCATCGACAGAAATGCACTTGGAAGTGGTTTCACAGTCTTTGTTACGGTAGCGTTATCAGATCATCAAAAAAAGAGCCAGCGGGATTTCGAAAAAGCCGTTTGTGCCGCCCCGGAAGTAAAGGAAGTCCATAATGTAACGGGCAATTTTGAGTATATTCTGAGAATTGAAGTCGCCGATTTGGAAGCCTATAAGCAATTTCACATGGAAGTCCTAGGAACCGTACCACTGGTAAGAGGCATCACCTCCTACATCTCCATGGAGTCAGTAAAAGACGACCGGGATTAATTCCCATACCTCCCAAAACTTTAGGACACCCATGGAATCTTTTCCAATCATGGACACCCACTAAAAAAATTTAGGACACCCATGGAATTGTTTCCAATCGTGGACACCCTCTAATATACTAATATCTTAATTCTGGGCACCCGTTGAATTGGACTCACACTGCTATTTCTGGACACCCACTAAGTCAAACGCTATTTCTGGGCACCCATAAAACGTATTTAGGACACCCAATTAAGCCAAGCCAACCTAACTGCAACAGCAAAAATTTGATTTAAGCTAAATTTATAGTCCTACAATGCGTAGCAACGGCATCAGAAAGAATAGACCTAGAGCGATTCCAAGGCACCACAATGAAGTCTTGGCGAGATGATAGGCCTGTTCACCAATGCGCGGGATGGTTGCCTGAGGGGTTCCCGGCTCGATGGAAATACGGGAAAAACGCCCTCGGTAAGGGGAACCTAGGCTGGGGCCAATTTGATCCCAAACCCCAATTGCACAAACCTCAACACCCACCGGCAAAGCCCGCTCTTCCAGTTTGACCCCATTCCAGCTGGTGGGACTAATCAAATACCAATCTTTTTTCAATTCCCGATAATCGGTGCTGTTATTGATCAGTCGATCACGTAAGTATGAGAAGAAACCATCTCTTTCGCGTTGGCTCAGTCGAATTCCCAGCGCCTTCGCATGCTCCATGTTCGTGTCACTTTGTACAAACTCCTCAAGACTCGGAAACGAACGAATTTCGACCCGTCCCATTGACCCATCGAGAAATGTCGGAACCAGGTAGTTGCCGGCAATACACAGAAGCCTGGAATTTCTTCCCGACCGCCGCCTTCGTTGGTGCACGGTGTATTCGTAGGCGGCGCAAGGAGTGCCGGCAAGGGGTGAGTGCAATATATCGCCTTGCACTGTAATAACACCAGATGCAGCAGCGAGGTGACCAGATTTTGCTTGATCGCCCCGAACCAAGCGCTGCAATGCGCGCCGATCCTCCCCTAGCAAATATGAGCCCCATCCAAAAAACATCCCGGTAATCCACAAAATCACCGCAACAATCACAATCAGCGTTGAGCCAAACCCTCCACCAGAAAATCGGAGATTCAGTATTAGCGCCCCAATTCCAATAACGCCACCTACTCCAAGGTATATGAGGTTGCGAGCAAGAATTTTCCGAATATGCACTACTGAATCTGCGACTCTATGCTTTCAAATCTTCGATTTAGTCAGACAATCGTTACTCAAGATTCAAATGCTCGAGATCAAGGTTTTAAAACCATTCGAACACAGCAGTGCCATCAATTGGGTTGTCTCTCTATTGATTTCAAGATTAACCACAGCGAATTAGTACAGATAATTGTCTGGACGCCGTGGTGAAAATTATGCCGTTCATTGAACGTCAATTGTTTAATTTCCTCACAAGAAATGATCAATTTGTCGAACCGTATAGCGTCAAATTTGTCGTCCGGGAAACAACTATTGATAGCTAGGTAAGCCAGATCAAAAATCGAATACCCAACCGTTGTTTCTTCCCAGTCGATTAACCCTAACAATTAAACTCCGTCAAACAGGGCGTTGCTAGAACATGGGTCTCCATGAGCGATACTACCTATGTGTCCAACTGAAAGTCATGACAATGCCTGATCAGGACTTCGTCGAGTGATTGGTTCATTGTTTATAACTGGCTAATTTCCCTGGACCGGTGCCATACTAAACCAATATCTCAGACAAGACCACTTCGAGCCAGATCCACTGGCGGCATCATATTTGACAAATGTTAGTATCGCTACTGTAAACACAAGCGCACTAGTCGAAATCACCATCCGTTTCTCAAGGGTCCCTAAGTAATCCGATTATTTAATCCACCGATTTATGATATTCAAGATTTGTGAATAGATATCTGTCGACGATCCCTTTCCCAAAATTGTTTCTGGGATTCTTAATCTGGATTAGCGGAACCAGCTTACTTTATGCCCATGGAGGCGAGCGAGGCCTGGTTATGCTATTGCCCACAGGGTATTACAAAATCGGAGGCGCCATCGCAGTTGCGGTATCATTTCTGCTTTTGATATGGGCCAAGGAAACGCGCCTCAACTCTATTGCTGGGTGGTCATCGCCACTATTTCGGACGGGTCACGAACACCCATTTTGGCCCAGCCGAGTGGTTTTCGGACTAATGTGCCTATTATTAGTTTGCGGTTATTTTGGCAGCACCGATCCGCTGAGAAATCCATTACCCTTGTTTGTTTGGACCTGGTGGTGGGTCGGTTTTACCGTACTGCAGTGCTTTGTTGGCAACTTATGGCAGGTTCTAAACCCATGGCGGGGAATACTCAAATCGACACGTAGGCTAATTGGTATTTCCCAGGTACCGGTACGTGCACCAAATACCCTTGGTTATTTACCTGCAATCGTTATTTTTTTTGGATTTGGCTGGTTTGAGTTAATTGATCTCGCACCAGAAGATCCCAAACGTCTGGCCAATGTGGTATTGGCATATTGGTTTTTTACTCTTTGTGGCTGCCTGCTATTTGGCGACAGGTACTGGTTCAAATACGCCGAACCATTTTCAATATTCTTTCATTTTATTGGTGGTCTGTCCCCATTTTCTAAGAAGCGACATGGAGATGATGGTGAGGGGGTGGTGAGCTTGGCTATGCCAGGCAGGAGTCTAATCGAATTGCCGGCGCTGCCAATCTCGGGAGTATTGTTTGTCATTCTGACGTTGAGCACGGTGTCCTTCGACGGCTTTAGTAAAACGTTCAGTTGGCTGGGTTTTATCGAGGTTAATCCATTGGAGTTTCCGGGGCGTAGTGCAGTTGTGCTTGATAATACAATTGGGTTGCTCTTCAGTTTTGTTATTCTGGCTGGATTATTTTTTTTGACAATTTTTCTCGGTTGCAAAATCACCGATCGGTCGGACTTGTTTCGGCAAGCTTGTGGTCGATTGATTTACTCAATAATTCCGATCTCATTGGTTTTTCACCTGGCGCATTATCTGACAATGCTGTTGACCAATTCTCAGCATTTATTACTGGCGTTTAACGACCCCTTCAATCTGGAATGGAATCTGCTGGGGGCCAAGGAATACCTGGTGACGACTTCCTATCTATTCCACCACGAATTGGTCTCTATTATCTGGATATCTCAAACCTTAGTAATTGTGACGGGTCATATTGTAGGTATAACGCTGGCCCATATTATTGCCGTTCAATTGTTCGGCTCCAGCAAGGCCGCCGGGATCCATCAATTATTTCTGGCCACCCTTATGGTTGCCTATACCGTGTTCGGATTATGGCTTTTATCGACTCCCGCCATTTCCTGATTCTATTAATTCATTCCAAGGGAACCATTGGCATTATTGAAGTAGCATAAAAACAGGGGGAATCCCGCTTCATCCGTGGACTTCGCGTTTGCGAATAGTTATTCTGCATATTTACGGTTTAATTTTGCATTGCGATGACTACGATACCACCAGACAACTCAGATATTTCGGTAACCCATCAAAACGGTATCAACCTCCTGCGTTTTGACCGAGTCGAGAAAAAAAACGCCATCACTGGCGCCATGTATGCTGCTCTGGAGGCGGCGATTACCAACGGCGAAAATAACGACGATATCCGCGTCCATGCTTTACTCGGTCACCCTGGGGTATTTACTGCCGGTAACGACATCAAGGATTTCATGGCAACCACTACCGCAGGGTCCGGCCTTGGCACCGAGGTACTGGACTTCCTGAAAACCCTGGTTACAGCCAGCAAACCCCTGGTCGCAGGAGTAGACGGATTGGCCATCGGAATCGGTGCAACTATGTTGTTACACTTTGATTTGGTATACGCCACTGCCCGCAGCTATTTTCAGACCCCATTTACCAATCTCGGACTGGTTCCTGAAGCGGCATCGAGCTTACTCGCACCACGTCTTCTCGGTCACCAGCGGGCCTTCGCACTACTTGCCTTCGGCGAGCGTTGGCCTGCACAAACAGCTTTTGAGTCTGGCCTGGTGAATCAAATTATTGAACCGGAAAATATTGAGAGCTACACCTTGGAAGCCGCTGGAACCCTGGCATCAAAACCACCTCAGTCGATCAGCACGACACGGCGTTTACTGCGTGGTAGTCCCGACGATATTCTGGCGCGAATCGACCAGGAAGCAGAACACTTTAAACAGCATCTGAATTCAGTGGAAGCCCAGCAGGCATTTACCGCCTTCATGAATCGATAGACTCACCCCAGTAATCTCCTATGGATAATTCTACTGACCCGATACTCGAATCTTTTAGGATTAAGTCCCTCACCCTACGGAACCGTATTATGTCGACCAGTCACGCCTGCGGCCTGGAGCAGGATGGCGGAATGCCTGGTGAAACCTATCAACGCTACCATCTGGAAAAAGCCCGGGGCGGGCTTGCTCTAACCATGTTTGGTGGGTCATCCTATGTCGCTGAGGATTCAACCTGGAAGTCAGGTCAATTGAATATGTCGACTGACCGAATAGTTCCGTATTTGCAGTCTTTTTCTGATCGTATCCATGGAGAAGGTTGCGCTATCATGATTCAATTAAGCCATTTGGGTAGACGAGGTGAAGCCAATACTATTAACTGGCTTCCTACTGTTGCGCCCTCGGTTATGCGGGAGATCGGGCATCGATCATTTCCCAGGGAAATGGATAAACATGACATTGGTCGCATCGTTAAAGGTTTTGGTGATGCAGCTTACCGTGCTAAACAAGGCGGTCTCGACGGCTTGGAGACTATGGTTGGGGGCCATTTGATTGGCCAGTTTTTATCGCCATTAACTAACCGACGAACCGATGAGTTTGGCGGTTCGATAGAAAACCGATGTCGTTTTGGAATGCTGGTACAGGAAGAAATCCGGCGCCGGGTAGGGCAAGAATTTCTGGTAGGTATGCGATTTCCAATCGATGAAAGTATGGGCGGTGGACTAAGTTTCGACGAATGCGTTGAAATTGCCCTGATTTTTCAAGGTTCCGGCCTAATCGACTTTTTCAATGCCAATTATGGCCAACTCGATACAGAACTGAAACTGATCACCGACTGCATGCCTGGCATGGAGTCACCAATAGCACCCTGGTTACAAACAGCAGGCGCATTTAAACGGGAAGTTTCTCTACCGGTATTTCATGCGGCGCGGATTACCGATCTGGCGACCGCACGTCATGCAATAAAACAGGGTTTGCTGGACATGGTTGCAATGACCCGGGCACACATTGCCGACCCACAAATCGTCAATAAAATAATCCGGGGTGAGGAGGAACGGATTCGCCCATGTGTCGGCATGACCTATTGTATGGGAGAAACCAGACCTACCTGCGCACACAATGCCGCGGCTGGTCGTGAACAGCTATGGCCCCAGGTAATACAGAAATCTAGCCAGCCGGGGCGTAAAGTCGTTGTGGTTGGCGGCGGTCTGGCCGGTTTGGAGGCTGCGCGGATCTGCGGTCTGCGCGGGCATAAGGTCGTATTGTTTGAAGCTGGAGACGGGTTGGGTGGTCAACTGCGGATGGCAATGAAGGCGCGATGGCGTAAAGATATTGGCGGTGTCATTGACTGGCGATGCAGCGAAATTGACAAGCTTACAATTGACGTGAGGCTTAACCATCTAGTGGAAGCCCAGGACGTGGTAGCTGAAAATCCCGACCTGGTAATTCTGGCAAATGGCGGCATTCCGGACCTCGCCTGGTTGGACGGGGCCGAACACTGTACCTCAGTTTGGGACTTGCTGACGGGGTCCACTCCCGTTGCCGGTGAGGTATTGATCTATGATGGAACCGGACGCCACCCGGCCCTGACGGCGATGGATTATTGCTTTGCATCGGGCGCACAAACCAGCCTGGTTTTACTCGACGACCGACCGGCTGCCGAACTAAGTTACGGTGAGCGAATAATCTGGAAGCGCGAGCTGGCGAGAAACACGATTGTTCCTATGGTAGACCGTCGAATACTAAGAATCGAATCCCGGGACAATGGGCTGGTAGCGCACTTCGTCAATGAACTTACCCATGAGCTTGAATTAATCGAGACCGCCCAGGTCGTGGTCGAACATGGCACCATTCCCGTAGATGACCTGTTTCTGGCACTCCGGGAGCGATCAATCAATCAGGGTGTTACTGATGCGACTGCATTAAATTCTGGGTTGTCACAAGTGTCTGATGACGGCAGCGGTAAATTTGAGCTCCATCGCATTGGAGATGCGCTATCCAGTCGAAATATTGCCGCCGCAATTTATGATGCATTACGACTCTGCTCGGTAGCCTGATGTGCCAGGCAGAGTAGCGGAATATGGATTTTGCGATAATTAATTAATCACTGAGCAAAGATATTGGGCAACCATTAAATCCAGATGACCACCCCCACCATTCTTAAACAGCGTGATTTCTTCATTATTCGATCTACCAGGATGCTCACCACGACTTAGGGTGAAATTATTCCCTGTTATATCATCTGGTGATAGTGCGTCGCTGGCTATGGCGGAGATCATCTCGCCACAGTCTTCCATCGCGCTCCACGGTGAGTCGACGAAAACTGAGCTTCGCACCAGAGCCTTCTCGTCACATTCATGCATTGATGGCTTGTAACTGCCAACCAAATCCAGATGGGCCCCCGGCTTAAGCCAGTCTCCCCGGATCAGAGGTTGGTCCGACATGGTTGCGCAGGAAATCAAGTCCATCCTGCGGGCATCGGCCTCGATATCATGGGATACCCCAATCTCGACCCCGGAAATACTGAGCGCCTCAGCCAGTTGGGTCGCCCGGGCCTGGGTTCTATTCCAGATCAGTACTTTGTCGATAGTTGGTCGGACCGCGATATGGGCTTCGATTAAATGTGGAGCCATGGCGCCAGCACCAACCATTAGCAAGCTGCTGGTGTCTTCTCGAGCCAGAAAATACGACCCTAATGCAGAATCTGCCGCAGTTTTTTTCAGGGTCAATGCGGTACCATCAATAACAGCCAGCGGCTTGCCATCCTTACCATCAAATAACACATACACTCCTTGCACCGATGGTAGACCACTATTGTTATGTTCATTGTCAGGAAAAACAGTGATCAACTTGGCCCCCATCGCGCGACCGCACTGCCAGGCCGGTAGGGTTAAAAAAACATCGTTGTCCCCCTTCCCATTTGGCTGCTCAAACAACAAATCTCCCTGCTCATCGATTTCATTAAGATGATGTTCTATCAACGCCCGCACCAAATCTGGATATGTGAGGGCCTGGTGGACCTGGTCGGCGGAAATGACTTTCATAGATCGAGTAACCTGTGTTTTTTATATCTGTTTTTGACACCAAAAAACGTACATAGCGGCAAAAGTCTCGGGAAACAGCTGCTCAAATTCCGCCCATTGTGCAAGATTAGTCATATCTATGTCGTCTGGATACCGTTCGCGATAACGATGTCGGGTGTCCGGAATGGGTAGCTCAAAACCGATAAACTTCAATCCAAGTTCGGTTAGAGATTGCTCAATCTGTTCCAGGGTGAAACAGTGTTCCTGGACATGAAACAATAAATCACGGCAGGAACTGGTGGTATAGAAATCATCGCTGAATCTCAGACTATAGATGGGATTCTCTGTTGTGGATTCGCGCACCAGTGTACGCAGTTGTTGAATACCAACAATCGAGCTTTCTAGACCTTGCTGACGAATTATGGACTGGCCCGCGACAACGTCTATACTTGCACGTTCACTATACAGGCCAATTTTCATCATGCCCCCGGGAATTAAACACGCCGTAAGTGACTTCCACCCTTCCAGTGGGTTCCGCATATGGTGCAGTACACCTGAGCTTTCTATGATATCAAATGTCTGTTCCAATCGTGCGCAATGGTTAATATCTCCCTGGGCAAAAGTCAGGTTATCAATCCCAAGCTGATTGCAAACACGACTGGCATGAGCCAAGCTGGCGGCGCTTAAATCAAGCCCGGTTACTGTGACACCTTTACGATAACGAGCAATTGCAGCTGCTTCCTGACCGGTTCCACACCCTGCCGACAAAACTTTCAGTGGTTTATCAAAAAACGCCGTAGGATAAAAATGAGGGAATATCTTACGCCAGTAAATCGGGTAGGCAGACTGTTCGATTCGCTGCAATAAGAACCATCTTGGATAGGGGTTTTCCTCATACTGATTTTGCACCGCATAGGAAACCCGGTCAGATAGTTCTCCTAAAGTAGGAATCTGCGACCGAATCCGGAATTCTATCAGCGGTTCACGCAAGGTTCTCTGAATCAGCTCCTGAAACCCAGCGCTGCATTGATCAAAATTAGCCTCAGCTAGAGTCGCCGCGTCTGGCAAGTTCGACAGCGGCAGGTACATTGCAATAAGCGTCAACTTGTCCAGGATTTGAATAGATTTGCTGTCGTATTTTTTGGAGAACTCGGTTAACTGATCCTTAAGCGATGCAACGATTGATGCTTCTTCCGGAGTTGTTTCATATAGATATTCGTTGATAAAACACTGCATTGACAGCGCACCTGCCAGAGGTCTCAAGTTGTCCACCACTGAAGTAGAACCAAGTGACTGTTTTAGAATTCTGTACCGAACTTCTTTCAAGAAAATTTCGAATTGCAAATCCGTATTGATCGCATTGCGCAGAAACGCGATCAAAAGCGAATTAGTTGGCAGTTCTTCCCAACCGATTGCTAATTCTTTCGGATGGTTTAAATCAGCATGGTGGAGTTTCAACTCATGCATAAGTTGGTTAGCAGAAATTCTGGCGAGGTCTTGGGGCGCTACCCGATCTTCCGCGTATAGCTGCAACAGGTTATCAACTATATCCTGGCGATATCGTTTTGGACTAAGTAACCGAAAAACAGCCGCCAGCCCAGTTACCGCATCTGAATGATCCTTATCCAGTTTGAGCGCCCTCTGAAACCCGGAAGTCGCCGCATCGTGATTTCCCGAGGCAAGATCTACCCGAGCAATGGCGGAATAATATGCTGGATTATCAGGCGTTAATTTGACTGCCTTTTGTAAATGTTCACGCGCCTTCTTGAGGTCTCCTGTTTCAAGATGGACTAACCCCAAGTTTGCCAGGGTAGTTGCATCTTCGGGCCGTTGTTGCAAGCATGATTTATATGAATCCAAAGCCTCGCTGTACTGACCCAGCTGAAAATAGGTATTTCCCAGATTAATTAACACGCCGGGAATAACCGGATTACAGGTAGAGGCAGACCGATAACACGAAGCCGCCTCGTCTAGCCTGTCCTGGCCTTTGAGTAAGTTGCCCAGATTGAAATGACTGGCCCCATCATCAGGCCGCAGGGCGATTGCGGCTTTGTAAGCTTTTTCTGATTGCTCTTGTTGTCCGGTTTTTTCGTATATGATCGCCATATTGAAAAACCGGTCAGGGTCGTCCGATCCTAGCAGTGCAGCGGTTTGATAGCTTTCGAGAGCGCCATCATAATCTCCCACAGACTCCTGAACTACGCCAAGGTTATCGTGATACGGGACAACCCCAGGATTTATCTCAATGGCACGACGAATGCCGCTTAATGCCTGATTCGGGTTCCCGGTTTGAAAACAAAGTAGGCCCAGGAATTGATGGGCATCAGAATTTTCCGGTTCCAGTTTGAGGATTTCCTGGTAGAGATTTTGCGCGCGGCCAAACTCACCCTTCTGATGGAATTCCAGGGCCAGCTGTAATTTTTCGGTCAATGCAGGACTTCAACGATGTCGAGGTAGAATTTTATTTAAGGCAAGTGGCAACGGACACATGCACCGGTCATCCAAACCAAAATCAAATCTTTGTGGGAATAAACCTAAGGAACCTGGAGCGTCCGGGAACGACCGGCAATACTCTTAGCTAATATATAAATTCCAATTCGACGTCATGTAGCTATTTGTGCTCAAGGGGCAACGAGAACACATATGGGCATTGTTCTGGACTAGATTGTTCTACAGTAGACGCGATATCGGTGGATGTGGACGCAAGTTTTAGTTTGACTCGAGATAACGCCTGGTCAATCCTGTTCTTGTTGACCACCGGCCCTAGACAAGCCCAGCCCCATATATACTCATATCCTGGGTTCGAATCCAGGCGATATGACTGATTTGGATTTGGCAGGGCCAATTTATCTTCAGGTGCCAACAATCCGGCAAATTCCCAGGCCCCTGTGTCTGTCTCTACCATCGCAATATTTTGTGGAGAAAGTTTAAATGATTCGACCTCTCCCTCATTCGGCTTGGTGGTAAAAAACACGTAGACAAAAACCTCCTGATCAGATTCAACCTTAATTTGAATACCGTCTCCCTCCACCACGCTACTGCCTTTGTCGGCTGCTTCAGATTTTGTTCCCGAGTTAATGATGACATGCCAATTTAGATTGGGTTCATTTAATGCTTCAAAAGAACTATTGAGTTGGGAAAACCCGACAAAACTCCCAGAATTTGAGCTTAGCCTCTGCAACAGCGCCCACCTTCTATTCGGTTGACCGCTGGTTTCGTAGTAATCAATCAGAGACAAGAAATCTTCAATTTCTCCTAACTTGGGTGGGTCCTGGATATATCGCACCCAATCATGCTGAGCATTATCCGCCTGAACGCTGTCGATTGTTCGAGTTGCAGCCTCCCTGCTCCTGCCGCCGCTTTTTACGAAATCATTCAGAGTATTTATCGGGCTACTTCGTTTTTCCTCGTCTACTTTTTGCTCAAGCAAAACCGGGCCATTTTCCTTTACGATTTTTAACTCCCCCGTAGAAGTAACCGCTCTGACTAGGGACTCTTCTTTAAACTTGATTTCCTGGCCGTCCACAATCATATCGCCGCGAACAAGTGGACCCCATTCACTGCCGCTATCGCCCCGGACCCAGGCCTGACCAATTACGCTAATTACCATTGCTTCTTCTGAAAACGCCTGTAAACAATACATCCACAGGAAACAAAAAACTGATATCACCGAAAGCCTGTTTATTCTCAACATGGTCATTATCCTTTAGTAGCTAGTATTATAGTGCCATCCCAATCCGAACTAGGTGGGTTCTCCATAAAATGTTCACACTGGGTAACAATAAACCCGGAGGGTTGATCGCCCTGTTCCGACAGTTGGCCAAATATTTTCATTGCTGCAGAAAAATCCTGCTTATAGAAATATTGCAGTCCCTTTTCATAATTATCGATTATATCCTTTTCCCGGGCGCAATATTCAAACCCTTTTTCTCCGCATAATTCGAATATTTTAGTAGACTTGCTTTTACCTTTCACAACTATTTTACCGAGTTCACGGGTGATAAAATTGTACTTTGTTCGCTCCAAAGTGTCCTGACTAACTAAAATTTCAGTTCCAAAAATCTTATTTGCAGCCTCGAGTCTGGCCGCGAGATTGACCCCGTCGCCAATAACCGTATAGTCCATTTTAGTATGCGATCCGATATTGCCTACCACCACTTTTGCGCTATTAATTCCTACCCGCATTCGAAATGGGTGAATTTTTTGGCTCTGCCACTTTTCGTTCAAATTGGCAAGCGCCTGCTGCATCAAAATTGAAGTTCGGCAGGCCCGGTCGGCTTGATCTGACTGGGGCAATGGCGCTCCATAAAACACCATAATTGCGTCTCCAATGTATTTATCCAGAGTGCCTCGTTGTTCGAAAATCGGACCATTCATCTCATCAAGATATTCGTTAAGCAACTCGACCATCCTTGCCGGGGAAAGATCTTCCGAAATAGTGGTAAACCCTTCGATGTCGGTGAATACGATGGTTACCGGTAACTGTTGCCCTCCGAGTTCCAACTTTTCGGGGTTTTTCAACAAGGTTTCTACCACATCCGGACTGACATATCGTTTAAATGTCGAACGAATAAACTTGGTCTGCTTTTGCCCTTTAATTATCGCTCCGGTTTGAGCAAACAAGAAAGTGCCCAACAGCGTCAACCAGGGGCCCACAACAGGAATCATTATGCCATTGTAATTAAAATATTTAAAACTAATAACCACCCAGGCAATAGCAACCACCAAAAATAGTGGTACCGAAACTAGTGGCCTCAAATAGAGTGCGCCGACGATGACCAATACCAATGCACACCACAACATCATATAGAATCTACTGGTTGGAAGCTCATGCAAGAATCGTTTATGCAATAACATTTCCAGCGCTAGCGCATGAATTTCCACCCCAAATAACACCCGATTATTGTTTTTCTGGGTGCTAAATGGTGATAGAAAAGTGTCTCCCAGGTCTTCAATCCCCGACCCAATCAAAACAATTTTGTCTTCGAATATTTGTCTCGGCAGAAAAGTCACTTCCTGGGCGGAGAAATTCTGAAACGCCGGCGTACGTGAACTCAGGGCCGATGGTTCGGTCCAGAAATTGAGCCTGATCCAGCCCGGCGCAATCCGATTAGATGGAAGCTCGACGCTATTAATATCGACTCCACTATATGCGGAGTATGTCTGCGCCACCAGAGAACCGGTTTCGAGATCCGATTTCCCCACACGTAGCCACCTTACAATGTCCCCAGATCCTGTTCTAACTTCGGAAAAACCCACCAATGGATAGTTTTTTAGCGCTGGCATCAGGTTAATTTTATTATGCAGAGTCAGGTCCTCGGCGGAACCAAGCTCGGGAGAAGTGATTACTACGGGAACACCGCCTCTTTCCAGCGACGACACCAATGCTTCGTCTTGTTCGGGAATGTGCGGTAGATCAAATAAAAAATCTAAGGCAATTACCTTCGGTCCTTTACTGGATAGATCCTGGATCAAATCAGCGAGTAGTTTTCTTGGTGTGGGCGAGCGAAATCCATAGTCTTTTACCGATGGATCGTCTATCCAAATTAGCACTATCGGCACTTCTTCCACGGTATCGTCCCGCAGCAACATCTTTAAGTCGGTAAGCCGGTCCTCGGTACCATTGAATATCTTCAAACCGCCCATCGCCCAGAACAGGACTAATATCCCGAAGCTTAATACTCCGGCGAACAGAAAGCTTTTTGTAATTGGTTTTGATTGCACCTTTATATTTGCTTGCGATAATCCCCGGTACGCCGAATATTATTATTCTTCAGTTGGTAATATACCTGACTTCGTCGGGTCCAACTACCAGGACTTGTCTGACCGAAAGCTAATTTGACGATATAATTAATTGATATTTATCCTGATGGCGAATATTAATACCAGTCATGATCCAGTTACTCCAACCAGCATCATGCTCCGGAAATAAATCCAGAGAATTTTCAGATGAATAGTGCAACAGCCGCGTCAGACAGAATCAATTTAGATGAGACTAATCGTAAATTAACCCTGGTTTGGCCGGACGGAAATTCCAGTTCATATCATTATGTCTGGTTACGTCATAGCGGGCAATGTCCCCACGGAATGCCCAATGACACGTCAAATAAAATTGCGCTGCTGCCGGACGATCCCGCAACTTTGAAAATACTGGGTTGGCAAATAGAAGGTGATTTTTTATCCATCCACTGGAGTGATAACGATATTGATACAACCCATCACATACCAACACTGAAGCAAAGCGCATACGACACCCGGGCGCGGGCGCGGCGTCAAAGCCAGCCGAAACTGTGGAATGTAAATTCCACTAAAGACATTCCGGTTTTCGAATTCTCCAGCATTTTCGACACAAAGTCGGTCTTAGATATTTTTCTGGCGGTGCGGGATTTTGGTGTCGCCAGGCTAACCAATGTACCCACGGAACCAGATACCATCGCTACCATTGCCGATCGTTTCGGCCCGATTCAGGTCAATAACTACGGCCGGATTTTTGACGTTAAAACCGAATCAAATGTCACTCTCGGGTCCAATACCGGTGCATATCTTGGTCCCCATACCGATGAAAGTTACCGCCATGCGCCACCGGGCATCACATTTTTTCATTGTTTGAGAGCGGCCTCTGACGGAAACGGCGAATCTATTTTGGTCGACGGTTTCCATGCTGCAGAATTACTGAGGCAACATCATCCGGCGTGTTTTGATATTTTATCCAGCGTGCCGGTTCTGTTTCAGCGACTGGCGTTACCCGAAGAAGATATGCGGGCTCGCGGCCGCATTATTGTCACCGACATTGATGGCAACGTTGAAGGGATTCGATTTACCGACAGAACCATTCCACCCCAGGATCTACCTGAACAGTATATCGAACCGGTTTACCAGGCAATCAAAGCATTTTGGAATATTATTAATACAGAGGGGCAAGCATTCACTTGCCTGATGCAGCCTGGCGATCTAAATATATTTGATAATCAGCGAATCCTGCATGGACGTACCGGATTTAATCCCGCGGCAGGACAAAGACATTTGCAACAATGCTCCGTGAACCGTGATGAATTTCACAATACCCTGCGCAGGCTCGCGGCAGAATGCAACCACGATGCCTGGGGCCTTTCGATGGCAGGCGGGGCGCTAGGATAGTTCCAGGAGCGGTTGGACAGGCGCCGGTTAACTTTATTTACATTGAATTAAATCTCTTGACTACCCTACGTCGCCACCCCATACTCTACGCCATGAATTTCAGCGCATTCCATCACCACCACCATCATCCCATCTCGGGAGGTCGGTGTCTGTTTTAGCTAAAATTTAAATTAACTATATTCTAAAACGCCGGTCTCGAAAGAGCCGGCGTTTTTTTATCCCGCCTGCTTTTTTTGACCGGCCCCCTATCAGGACCGGAAAATGATTCAAGAAACTTCTCCAGACAACTGGCTCAAACTTGCGCTTCCCAAGGGGCGTATGGAAAACGGCGTAAATTCACTGCTGCGGGACGCGGGTATATCAATCACCCCAACGGTAAGGAGTTATCGACCGAAAATATCTTTACCCAACACTCAGGTAAAGATTATGAAGCCACAAAATATTATCGAGATGCTCGGCCTGGGCAGAAGAGATCTCGGATTCGCCGGCGCTGACTGGGTTGCAGAACTCGATGTTGAGGTAATCGAGTTGCTCGATACGGAACTAGATACGGTGAAGGTTGTTGCTGCCGCTCCGGAGTCTTTGGTTGACGATACCGGCCAATATCCTGATCGAAAAATGATCATTGCATCAGAATACCAACGCATAACCCGGAACTGGATTTCCCGCCGTGGAATCAATGGTGAATTTGTTCGATCTTATGGTGCAACCGAGGTTTTTCCACCGGAAGACGCTGATATGGTAGTCGACAACACGTCGACCGGATCAACCCTGCGAGCCAATGACCTGGTCATTATCGAGACTTTAATGGAGTCATCCACCAGACTGTACGCCAGTCCCAAATCAATGGACGATACAAAGCTGCGCGACCAAATCGAAGATTTTACCTTGCTATTGGAGAGTGTTTTACAGGCGCGTCAGCGGGTCATGATCGAGGTTAATTCTTCTGCTGAACGGCTCGATGGTTTAGTCAAATTAATACCCTGCATGCGCGAAGTCACGGTATCACCGCTGTTTGGGGATAACGGCTATGCAATCAAGGCTGCGGTACCGCGCAGCGACCTGGCCACCCTGATTCCAAGGATAAAAGGATCAGGGGGTACTGACATCGTGGTAAGTAATATTGCCCAAATCATAAGCTAAAGGGATACGCTAATGACCATACCTAGCAATAGCCGTATCCCGACGCGCCCCTACCAGAAGCCTCGAGCTTCCAGGCCAGGCGTTTTACGCCTCAATAGTAATGAAGGAAGCCTGCCGCCGGGACAATTACTGTCGGCCCTCGGGCAAGAAGATATCTCGTTAATCAGAGAATATCCCGACGACGATTCCCTACGCCTGGCCATCGCAAATTACCTCGGTGTAGCGCCACAACAGATTGTTGTCACAGCGGGAGCTGATGACGCACTGGATCGCTGTTGCCGCACATTCCTCGGGCCCGATCGGGAAATGATATTGCCGGTTCCCGAATTTGAAATGTTGCGCCGTTATGGCGAGATCGCCGGTGCCACTATCGTTCCGGTCCCCTGGGAAAAGCAGTTCCCCATGGCGTCAATAATCAGCAACATATCCGAATCCACCGCTGCAATATTTATTACCTCGCCGAACAACCCAACCGGTCTGACCATAACCGCGGAAGAGTTGGAAAAATTATGCCATATGGCTGGCAATACCGCGGTTGTACTCGACCACGTGTACGCGGATTATGCCGACGAGGATTTAACCAACAGAGTTCTCGAATTTCCGAATTTAATTGTGATACGCACCTTCTCAAAGGCCTGGGGTCTGGCTGGTTGCAGAGTCGGCTATGCGGTCGCGAGTAAGCCAATAATCGAAACCCTGACCAGTGCCGGTAGCCCTTACCCGGTATCCGGACTTTCTCTGGCGATAACCGAGCGACGACTATTGAGTAATGATCTCGAATTTCGAAATCATATTGCTGAAGTTCGCAGACTCCGTCCATTATTACAGGAGTATCTGGTCAATAAAGGATTGGTGGTCGCCGAATCTCAGGCTAACTTTCTGTTTGCCGACTTCGCAAACCGAGCCGATGACGTAGTGCAATGCCTTGAGGCTCAAGACATCCTGGTGCGAAGATTTGCGAATCGCCCCGCGATTCAATCCTGTCTCCGAATTTCCATTCCGGGAGACCAGGATAACTTCGATAGATTGATATACGCCTTCGATAAAGCACTACCCACGGCAATTAATGCTCAACCGAAAGCCAACCCGGTAACCAACTAAAATGAATTCAAGAATTATCACCATCCAGCGCCAAACATCTGAAACAAAAATTGACCTAAGCCTCAATATCGATGGCCGAGGAGAAGCCAAAATACATACCGGCATTGGTTTTCTCGATCATATGCTGACTGCATTGGCCCGCCATGCCCGCTTCGACCTGACTCTTAACGCAATCGGAGATGTCGAAATTGATGATCATCACACTACAGAAGATTGTGCCCTGGCGCTTGGATCAGCTCTCAACCAGGCCCTTGGTGACTGTGCAGGAATTCAACGGTTCGGCTTCGCTTACGTGCCACTTGACGAAGCATTGGCCCGGGCGGTGGTAGATATTTCCGGTCGACCCTATGCTGCGATAAATCTCGGGTTAAAGCGGGAACGGTTGGGTCAATTGTCTTGCGAAAATATTCCGCATATCTTTCAGTCTCTGGCCATGAACGCGCGGATCAGCCTGCATCTGGATATGCTTAAAGGTGACAATGATCACCACCGGGCCGAGGCCGGGTTTAAGGCAGTGGCATTGGCGCTTCGACAGGCAGTAGCTAGATCCGAGTTTCAGGACATACCTTCCACCAAAGGCGTTATCGCGGACGCTGAAATTCAATGAACGTCGTAATAGTCGATTCAGGGGTCGCTAATCTTGCGTCGATAAATTCAGCTATTCGAAACCTCGAGATCGAAGCCACCATCACCAATGATCCGAAGCAACTGGCTATAGCCAGCCATATCGTTCTGCCAGGGGTGGGCGCATTTGGTCCGGGCATTTCCAGGTTGCGTGAAACCGGGCTTGCCGATGCAATAATTCACCAGACCGCGAATGGAAAACCGCTGCTCGCGATCTGTCTCGGTATGCAAATGCTGACCCAATCGAGTGATGAATGTGAAGGCGTTGCGGGATTGGGCATCATACCCGGGCATTGCCAAAAACTGCCTGGCAACAAGCGGGTTCCCCAGCTCGGATGGAATGCGATAGCGCCAGAGTCTGGATGTCGGTGGCTCGATCCGACAATCGTCGCCTATGCCAATTCTTACTGCCTCAAGGACCCACCACCTGGCTGGGCAATTGCCTGGAGCACTTATGGTGATAAGTTTATCGCCGGCATGGAGCGCGGTCGAATTCTGGCTTGTCAATTTCACCCTGAGCTGTCCGGAAGCGCCGGTGCAGATTTAATTTACCGCTGGGTACATAATCTGGGTCGACCCGGGGCCCAGCCGTTACCGGCGAATAGCGATATTCGGAGAATCATCCCCTGCCTTGATGTTAGAGATGGTCGGGTTGTCAAAGGCGTTCAATTTCAAAATCTACGGGACAGCGGTGATCCCGCGGAGCGAGCCAAATTGTATGAACAGCAAGGGGCTGATGAGATCGTGGTGTTGGACGTTGGAGCAACACCCAATGCCAGGAGTAACCAGCTGGAGACGATCCGCCGAATTCGTCAGGTGCTGGGAATTCCTCTGACCGTTGGTGGCGGAATCCGTTCGGTCGAAGATGGCCGCCAGTTACTCGATGCCGGTGCTGACAAAATCAGCGTCAACACCGCCGCAGTTAGACGTCCTCAATTATTGCGCGAGCTGGCTGCCCAATTTGGAAGTCAATGTATTGTGCTCGCGATCGATGCGCGACAGGTATCCGAGGGATGGGAAGCGTTAACCCATTCTGGCACTGAAGGCGATGGTATCGATGCGATTGACTGGGCGCGCCAAGGTGAGGCACTCGGTGCCGGTGAAATTCTGTTGACCAGTTGGGATCGTGATGGAACCCGGGAAGGCTGTGATCAGGCATTACTCAACGAGGTAACCAGTAACGTATCTGTACCGGTCATTGCATCAGGTGGAATTGGCAGTCGTGCGGATGTTGCCGCGGCGTTTAAGGCGGGGGCAAATGCAGTGCTTGCGGCATCCGTTTTTCACTTCAATGACGATCGGGTTGATACCATTAAACAGTATTTACGTGACCACGGTTTCGAGGTAAGGCTATGATAATTCCCAGTATAGATATAATGAATGGTCGGGCGGTTCAACTGCGTCAGGGGAAAGAATTTGAACTCGATGGCGGAGATCCGATGCAACGTCTGGAACAGTTCTCCCTGGTCGGCGAAGTGGCTGTGATCGATTTGGACGCGGCTCTGGGTAAGGGGTCGAATAAAGACTTAATTAAAAATATGGCGAAACGGGCAGCAATTCGCGTTGGCGGAGGCATCCGCAGCCACGCCGCCGCTCTGGAGTGGATCGACGCGGGCGCCGCCAAGGTTATTATCGGGACCAGTTCGTCTCCTGAATTTTTTAGCGACTTACCCAGAGAACGCATGATAGCGGCGGTGGATGCGGTGGCAGGAGAAGTCGTGATAGACGGATGGCGCAGCCCAACCGGCACCAACTTGCTTGATCAGATTCAGTTGCTGTCACCCCATGTTGGTGGATTTTTGCTGACCCAGGTGGAATATGAAGGAGGCATGGCCGGGTTTAACATGGATCTCATTCATCAGGCGTTAGCCGTCGCAGACGGCGTACCGATTACCGCCGCCGGTGGCATTACCACCGCTGACGAAATCGGCATACTTGATCAGCTCGGTGTCGACAGTCAAATTGGCATGGCGCTGTATACAGATAAATTATCCCTCGGCGAGTCGGTTGCCGCTTGTCTGCAAAAACCCCAGAACGGTGGACTTTGGCCAACCATCGTCTGCGACGAGTTGGGGGCTGTTTTGGGCCTTGTTTGGAGCACTCTGGAATCCCTCAAGCAGGCAATTGACAGTAAACGAGGTATCTACTTTTCCCGATCTCGAGACCAGCTATGGATCAAAGGTGAAAGTTCAGGCGCCACCCAGCAACTGAAAGCGGTGGCACTTGATTGTGATCGGGATGCACTGCGTGTGGTAGTCCAGCAAAACAAAGGCTTTTGCCATCTGCCCCAACGCAGTTGTTTCGGAAATAGTTTTGACCTGGGATCCCTGGAACGACTGATTCACCATAGAAAGCAGGATAGTGAAAGCAATTCAGGCACCCTGAAGCTATTGCGTAATCCAGATTTACTAAAGGCCAAACTTATCGAAGAAGCCAATGAACTCAATCAGGCGGACACACCAGAGAGCGCTGTCCACGAAACTGCAGATTTACTCTACTTCACCCTGGCATCACTAATTTCCAAAGGAGGTTGTTTAGAAGACGTGGTACAGCATCTCGAAAAACGAAGCCTGCGGGTCAGTCGGCGACCGATGGAGATGAAGTAGAGGAACACAACAAGTAACTCCTGCGTCGTAATTGAGTTACTTAAAGGTACCTCAGTTTATTCGCGGTATTTACATAACTCCGGTCTGTTCTAGCGCCCAATTTGCTGTTTGCGCTTAGCAACATAGGTGCCAAGTTCTTCCTCGATCGCTGCATCCATTGGCGGTTTTTGGTAGTCATTCAACAACTTCTTCCAGATTGTGTTGGCGCGTTGGGTGGCGCTACGAGCATCGTCTTCGAACCAGGATTCGAAAGTTCGCCAGTCTGACAATATTGGTTCGTAAAATGCGCTCTCATATCGATTTAATGTGTCTTTGGTGCCAAGAAAATGACCACCGGGTTCGACTTCTCCAATTACGTCAATAGCTAAGGTATCTTGATCAACCACAATGGGTTTCAGGTATTCCGTCATCGACTGCAGCAGTTCAGCGTCCAATATGAGCTTCTCAAAAGATGCGGTAAGACCACCCTCTAGCCAACCAGCAGCGTGCCTGAGTAAATTGGTATGTCCCATCACAGTACCCCATAGGGACATCATCGATTCGTAAGCAGCTTGTGCATCAACGCTGTTAGATCCCGTTGTCGCGCTGGAGCGGAAAGGTACCTTGTAGCGACGCGCCAGCTGGGCCGCTGCCTGGGCACATTTAGCATGCTCAGGTGTGCCGAAAGCAGGTGCACCACTACGGAGATCAACATTCGTCGAAAAATTGCCATAAATCACAGGACAACCTGATCGGACTGATTGAATCAGCATAAAGCCAGCTAAAACCTCTGCATTTTGTTGCACCAATGCGCCCGCAAGGGTTGCCGGAGCCATTGCGCCCGCCATGGTAAATGCGGCTACACCAATAGGTTGATTGGCGCTGGCAAGTTGCATTAATCCGTCCGCAATTGGACCGTCAATCAGCATCGGAGAATTGGTGGTGACGCCTGTTACTACTCCCGGAGTTTGTTCAATTTGTGCACGACTCAATCCCAGAGATATGCGCGACATTTCAATGATATCTTCGGCCTTTTCTCGAGAGTTTTTCCAACAGGGATGCCAGGTTTTGTCCGACAATGTACATTGGGCATACATCATATCGAGATACCGACTTTTAGTCGGTAGATCAAGTGGCTCTAAACCGGACCCACCCTCGTGATGAATGATATTCAGGCTCTGCACAACTTTAATAAAATCACACATATCCGCGTGATTACCTGGGCGCCGCCCTCGATCTATATCGCTGACAAAAGCGGGGCCGGTAGTCGAGCAATAAACAATGTGATCGCCCCCCAAGATCAAGCTTTTTGCAGGGTCTCTGGCGAGCACGGTAAATTGCTCTGGCAGATTACATAGCGTTGCCTCAATCAACGCCGGATCAAAGCACACCTTTTGAATCGCCTGATCAACCTCCGCACCAAGTTGTTTTAGCGAATCCAGGGCCTGATCGCTATGGATAGTTATCCCCTGATCACAAAGAATTGTTAACGAGCCTTGATGAATTGCTTCAACCTGGTCAGCGCTAAGAATTTCAATGGGCGGCAGACGATTCCGGACCAACTGCCAGGGAAGCTGTCTGAATTCAGACTTACGTTTAAGTCTGGCGTTACGGGTCGAACTTCGGCGAGACATCACTCTCCATACTAAGTGGATGGATAAATTCACCCGAGCGACCGAATTCTTAACTTAACTCGTCATCTCCGGGAATGGGTGAAAAGCGAAATCAAGTATTCTACTGTCAGTCGCAGAAGTAAACCCATTCATTTCAATATCGCCCAAAGAAACAGCCATTTTCATAAGGAGGTTTTTTAATGGGGGCAGACCACGGTTATTACTTGATATCTAGTGCAGTGACATATCAGTGAATTCCCGCTCAACACACAGTCACGGCATAACACAACGAAAATATTGATCGCCGGTTGGTCAATTAAATCCCTAACGGCGCAAAAAGTTGCTGTAAATCGTCCTCGGTAACAGCAGAAGTTGCTTGAGTCGGGTTTTTCAGGGCTTGTTCCGCCAACAGTCTTTTTCGTTTCTGCATAGCAAGGATCTTGGCTTCAACTGTGCTTTCTGTAACCAGCTTGTAGACAAATACCGGCTTGGTCTGGCCAATACGATGGGCCCGGTCAGTCGCCTGGTCTTCAACTGCTGGATTCCACCATGGGTCATAATGGATCACAGTGTCTGCGCTGGTCAGGTTAAGCCCAGTACCACCAGCTTTGAGGCTGATCAGAAAAACCGGCACCTCACTGGTTTGAAATTGCGTGATCGGCGTCTCCCGGTCCTTGGTCTTACCAGTCAGTTTGACGAAGTCGATTTTCAATTTCTCCAGTTCAGATTCGATTACCGACAACATGCTGGTGAATTGCGAAAACAATAATATTTTTCTACCCTCTTCTACCAGCTCGGGCAGCATACCCAGGAGCAATTCAAGTTTTGCGGATTCAGTAACCCCTTTGGCCGCGCTCAGTTTAAGCAAACCGGGATGACAGCAAACCTGGCGTAGCTTGAGTAACGCGTCAAGAATCATAATCTGACTTCGAGCCACACCCTTGGACGCAATTTCCCTGCGCACTTTTTTATCCATCATTAAGCGAATGGTCTCGTACAAGTCGCGTTGTGCGCCAGATAATTCTATGCGTTGTATTATTTCAGTTTTCGCCGGCAACTCAGAGGCCACCGCGTCCTTGGTACGACGAAGTAGAACCGGAGATATTCGCTTTTGTAATGCTGCTCTACGGTGATGGTCCTGGTTTTTCTCAATGGGCTTTCGATAATGATGATTAAAATACTTTTCGTCTCCAAGGAACCCAGGCATCAGGAAATTAAACTGAGACCACAGTTCACCAAGATGATTTTCCATTGGCGTACCGGTCAGACATAACCGATGTGCAGAACGAATCAGCTGCAACACTCCGGCTGCTTTGGTTTTATGATTCTTGATCTTTTGAGATTCATCGAGAATCAGATAGTGGTAGTTATGGGCAGTCAACAGCTCAGCATCCCGGACTACCAGGGCGTAGCTGGTTAACACGATATCGTATTTTTCAATTTCCCCGAAATATCGCTCGCGTTCGGCGCCGTGTAAAACCAATATTGAAAGCGTGGGGGCAAAACTTGCGGTTTCGTTACGCCAGTTACTCATCAAACTGGTAGGGGCTACAATCAGACTAGGCTGACCGAGTCTACCCCGATGTTTCTCAACACAAAGATGGGCCAATGCCTGCACAGTTTTGCCGAGCCCCATATCATCGGCCAATATTCCACCCAATTGAAATTCACCCATAAACTGAAGCCAGTTCACCCCTTGTTGCTGATAATCTCTGAGCGTACCGGTAAATTCCTGAGGAATTTTCACTGATTCAATTCCTGAGAATTTCTTAAGTTTATTGTGAAAATTTTCAATCTGCGCACCACCTCGCCAGGCCCATTTCTGCTCGGTCATGGAGGTCAGACGGACCTCCTGGGAAGCTGTTAACTTAAGTTTACCTTCACTTAAAACAGTCCCTTGGTCAAATAACTCGACGAATGTTTCAAGCAATGGGATCAGGCGTTTATTGGGTAACAAAATATGCTGCCCCTGCCCTATGGATATGGGCTGTTTGCCGTCGAGATTATCTTGCAGCGCGTTAAGAGAATCAGAAAATCTCTGACCCTTAAAATTTTCCAGCAGAATAGGCAGCAATTGAATTTTATTGCCAGCAATTTCTATTCCCAGGGCAAGATCAAACCACCCATTGTCTTCACCGTATTCAATATCAGCATGCCACTGATCAACTTCGTCGAATACCAGATTGAAATCGTCCTCAAACACGACCGACCAGCCTTTTGCTTCGAGCTGGCTAACCCCGTCATCAAGAAACTCATACCAGTTTACAATGCTCTGTAGTCCGGCCTGGCCAGGAGCTGGAATATGATCTGGATAAATGCTGGATAGTTCTGCGACTCCATACTCAGTCGCCAGAAAATCTGCTGACTGTTGTTCATACTCGAAGTCTCTCGCGCACCTCTCCAATACGCCATTTTTTAACTGACTGATAAACTGCTGATTTGCAGATATGGAAACCGGCTCCATTTCGTTATAGCGAAAAAATATTCCCATTGCATAAATACCTTCCCATGGCACTCCATCTGCACCTGTGGCAATGCCAAGTTTGAGAATGGGTTGAACCGTCTTCCCCTTGATATCAAGCAAGCGGATTTTCGCCGGCTCTGGAATGCTAGACAATTCCAGGGTTTTACGCTGGGATGGGGTAATTTCCAGGCTCGCCTCGGGACTCATTTCCGGCGCTTCAAGTAACTGAAAAACCTGATCAGAGTCAAATCCGGTATTAACCGAAAAGATGCGGCACTGCTCTATGGACAATCCCATAAGCGGGGTTACGTCGAAGGCGTATTCAATTGCACTGTCTGCGGTCAAACTGAGAGACTGATTACCGGACTCGGAAACGATCCATTTAAACTCACCGACTCTGGTTTCATCCTGGGTTAACAACTTTCCATCGCGGTAATCTCCCAAATAGAATCGATTGGTTACAAGCAATTGCTCCAATGCGATTGCGCCGATTCGCCCCGATACCCTGACACCGTTGTACAAAAATCCGATACTACTAACCTGTTTTCGCGCACAAACCTGCAAGGCATGAATGATGTCAACGTCGCCAACAGCCAGATATTTTTCCCCACCATGTACGTTAAATACCTGTATCTGACTGGACTGGGCCTGGGATAGTGCTCCTGATTTGAGTTTTCTGGCTTTAACCAGATTGATACTAAGTCGATTTTTTGCCCGGTTGAAAGTTGAAACATGTAGTTCGAAAACCAGAACATAATTGGTAGCGTTGTCTGGCTGTGGTGGCGTAGAAAAGGAATCAGCGGTCTGCTCCAGCCAGGTATCGAACGAGTCTCCGGTCGATTGGGAGCCATTGGTTTTTTCGTTCAGGGAAAACTGATTTTCAATGGAGAATAAGACTGCGGCCACGTGCTTGCAATTAAACCCAACCGGACAACTGCAGTCCCCTTCGATACTAAAATCTTCCCATGAGTCGGCATCTGGTTCATGAAACACAAAGATGTTCTGCCGATAAGGGGAATAATCACTCCCCTCGACGGTCGATGAGATTTCAGCACCAAACTGGTCATGAAACACTTTTACGTTATCCACCCGGCCAGCTTTGAAATAAGTACTTCCCCGCGCTACTTCATTGGCAGTAAAGAATAGTTGTAGGACTGGTAATGGGAAAGACACTGGGCAAATAATCTCGGCATTAGAGCAACCGAATAGTATAGCCGGGTCGTTACCGATCAGGTATCTCTAATATTACCTCCCAGTGTTCTTTTCGCCTCAAGGAACCTCTCGGGTCTGGGCTCCAGACGAAGGGGGTTAGTTCGCGGGGACAACTCTCACCCAAGCTAGCCACTAGCGACAATTGTAGATGCCCCTGTTTCAGGCCGCGGTACTTAACCGATTATCATAGGCCAACACCGGCCCCAGCCAGCGTTCCACCACATCGATGGGCAAGGATTTTCTAATGGCATATTCTTCAACCTGATCACGACCTACCTTACTGACACCGAAGTATCTGCTTTCAGGGTGGGAAAAATAGTAGCCGCTCACCGTAGCTGCCGGATGCATCGCGTAGTTTTCGGTTAGGCAAACGCCAGTAGCTTCGGTGGCTTGAAGTAAGCTGAAAAGGGTTTCTTTTTCGGTATGGTCGGGACAAGCGGGATACCCGGGAGCTGGCCGAATACCGGCGTATTCTTCCTTTATCAAGGCCACGTTGGAAAGGTCCTCTTCCGTTGCGTAGCCCCAGAGCTCGGCACGCACGCGTTGATGCATTCGCTCGGCAAACGCTTCGGCAAATCTGTCCGCCAGGGCTTTGATCATAATTGCGTTATAGTCGTCCTGCTGCTGCTCGAAATCCTGGGCAATTTGGTCAATTCCAGTTCCTGTGGTGACTACAAAGCCACCGACGTAATCCGTTACGCCGCTGGAGCGCGGCGCCACAAAATCCGACAACGCGTAATTTGAGCGCCCCCGGTCTCGCTGTAGTTGCTGCCTAAGCGTATGGATAACCGCTAACTGTTGTTGTTCTGCAGAATCGGTATAGACCTCGATATCATCACAATCGGTACTATTGGCAGGCCAAAAACCAATCACCGCAGAAGGTTTAATCCATTGCTCCTGGATAATTTTCTCGACCATTTCTTGGGCGTCGGCAAACAATGCGCGGGCGGCACTCCCGACGATTTCATCCTGCAGTATTTTTGGATAGACCCCGGCCAGGTCCCAGGTTTTAAAAAATGGCGTCCAGTCGATATATTCGCGCAATTCGCTGACGTTGTAGTCCTCGAATATTCGAGTCCCGGTAAAGGTTGGAGCCGGGGGTGTATAACCCGACCAGTCGAACTGCGGTTTATTGGATCTTGCCTGAACCAAATTAACCTGTCTTCCTGATCGTTGCTGAGCCGCGCGCAATTCCCGCAACTTGTCGTATTCGTCTGAAACGCCGGCACTGAACTTTGTACTGTCAGATCCCAGAAGTTTAGACACCACGCCCACGGCTTTGGACGCATCGGGAACATAGATTACTGAATTATCATAATTGGGTGCAATTTTTACTGCGGTATGCACCTTGCTCGTAGTTGCCCCACCAATAAGTAACGGGATCGCAAAACCTTCCCGTTTCATCTCGGCGGCAACATGACACATTTCATCAAGGCTCGGTGTTATCAAACCAGACACGCCAATCAGATCTGCATTTTCCCTCTTCGCGGTTTCCAGGATAGTCGCGCTGGATACCATAACCCCAAGGTCAATAACCTCGTAATTATTGCAGCGCAAAACCACACCGACGATATTCTTGCCAATATCATGCACATCACCTTTAGCCGTGGCCATGATAATTTTGCCCTGGGCTTTCCGGGTAGTACCTGGCTCTTCATCCTCCATAAAAGGTTCCAGATAGGTCACCGCCTTTTTCATAACCCTGGCACTTTTCACAACCTGGGGTAAAAACATTTTTCCGGCGCCAAATAAATCCCCGACAATATTCATGCCTTCCATTAACGGTCCTTCGATCACGTCGAGGGGCCTAGTAGCCGAGGACCGCGCTAGCTCCGCGTCTTCAATGATAAATTTGTCCAGTCCATGTACCAGTGCATGGGACAATCGCTGGTTTACCGGAAATTCCCTCCAACTCAAATCCTGTTCTTTGCTTTTTGCTGCGCCCTGAACGGTATCTGCCATTTCCAGTAAGCGCTCCGTGGAATCCTCTCTTCGGTCAAAAATTACGTCTTCGATGCGATCTCTCAATTTTATCGGGATATCTTCATATACCACCAATCGACCGGCATTAACGATGGACATATCCAATCCTGCCTTTATCGCATGGTAAAGAAATACCCCATGCATCGCCTCGCGCAATGGATTATTGCCACGAAAGGAAAACGATAGATTCGATACGCCTCCCGAGACTTTCACCAACGGGAATTTTTCCTTTATCAATCGTGTAGCCTCGATAAAGGCAACCGCATACTTATTGTGCGCTTCGATCCCGGTCGCTACAGCAAATATATTTGGATCAAACACGATATCTTCCGCCGGGAACCCAACCTCCTCCGTCAGTAAGTTATACGCCCGTTCGCAGATTTCGACTTTTCGTTGGGTGGTTTCAGCCTGTCCCTTCTCATCGAAAGCCATGACCACCACGCCAGCACCATATTGACGTACCAGTTTTGCCTGACGCAGGAATTCGTCCTCGCCCTCTTTAAGGCTTATTGAATTAACGTATCCTTTTCCCTGAACACATTTAAGACCAGCTTCCAGCACCGACCATTTGGAAGAATCGATCATCACTGGAACCCGGCTGATATCCGGCTCCGCGGCGATCAGGTTTAAAAAGCGCTGCATGGCAAATTCAGAGTCGAGCATGCCTTCATCCATATTGACATCGATTATCTGGGCACCGTTTTCCACCTGTTCTCGTGCAATTTCAATTGCCGTATCATAGTCTTCGTCGATGATAAGTTTGGCAAACTTGGCTGAGCCAGTAACGTTGGTGCGCTCGCCGACGTTAACGAACAGGCTGTCTGCATCGATTATTACCGGCTCCAGGCCGGATAGGCGGGTCGCCTTCGGCAAAGATGGGGCATTCCTCGGAGAAATATCACTCACCGCCGCCTTAATCGCAGCAATATGCGCTGGGGTTGTCCCGCAGCACCCGCCAACAATATTGACCAAACCCGATTCCGCGAACTCTGCGATTATCTTGGCCATATATTCCGGGGATTCGTCGTATTCTCCCATGTCATTGGGTAGTCCTGCATTCGGATGACAGCCGACAAAGCAATCTGAAGCGCGAGACAACGCATCCACATAAGGACGCAAATCATGGGCACCCAAGGCACAATTTAATCCAACCACAAGTGGATTGACGTGGCGCACAGAATGCCAAAAGGCTTCGGTAACCTGACCGGACAGAATTCTCCCACTTTTATCCGTAATGGTTCCGGAAATGTATATCGGGAGGTTTATTCCTTCGGTCTCAAAATAACTATTGGTTGCAAATAACGCCGCCTTGGCATTGAGGGTATCGAATATAGTTTCGACCATAATAAGATCAACGCCGCCATTTATCAGCCCACGCAACGATTCGGTATAGGTCTCGGTTAATTGATCAAATGAAACATTGCGGAATCCCGGATCATTAACTTCGGGAGACAATGAAGCGGTTCTATTGGTCGGACCAAGTACGCCGGCTATCCATTTTTCCTGATGCGGCGAATCGAGCCTTGCGACGGCCTGGCGGGCAATTTTCGCTGCCGTGAAATTCAGTTCTTCAGCGACTTCGGCGAGATCATAATCGGCCTGGGAGATGGCGTTGGAATTAAAAGTATTGGTTTCGATGATATCTGCACCAGATTGGAGAAAATCGAAGTGGATTTGCTCAATCAAATCAGGCCTGGTCAAATTCAAAATATCATTATTTCCTTTTAACGACACACCATGGCCGTTAAATCGCTCACCATGGTAGTCGTCGTCCGCTAGATTTAAATCCTGAATCATGGTGCCCATGGCACCGTCCAGCAGCAAGATTCTGTCAGACAGTGCCTGAGAAATACTGCTTTCCACAGAAGTTGATTTTTCCTTAGTAGTCATAGCTAAACCTCTATGGCTTGAATTTGCCGGGGAGCAGATTGCTGCGCCCTGATTCCGAGGATGTGGCAAATTGCTTGGGTTAGCTCCGGGCGGTTCAGCGTATAGAAATGGAAAACATTCACGCCGTTATCGATTAGACGAGTGCAAAGTTCTGCGGTAACGGTAGTCGCGACCATTTGGCGTAACTCGGGGGCATCATCGAGGCCGGAGAATAATTCTTTCATCCACTCCGGCACCGTAGTACCACATCGCTTGGAAAACTCCACGACACGGGCAAAATTGGTTACCGGCAGAATTCCCGGGATAATTGGCGCGGTCACTCCCGCATCATAGGCCGCGTCACGAAACCTGAGAAACGTATCCGCATCGAAAAAATATTGGGTAATTGCCCGGTTAGCCCCCTGATCCAACTTTCGCTTAAGATTATCAAGATCATGCTTTGCGCTGGGAGAGTCCGGATGAACTTCCGGATAGGCTGCAACACTTATTTCAATGTTGTCACTGTAGTTGGTCTGCTTACGAATTCCCGACACCAGATCCGCCGCATTTTGATACCCCTCTGAATGGGGACGAAAACCCCGACCAATATCCGGAGAGTCGCCGCGCAATGCAACAATATGCTCGATGCCGTTTTCGACAAATGTATTGATCACCTTGTCGGTACGCTCCCGTGAAGCGCCGACACAGGTCAGATGAGCGGCGGTTTTAAATCCATCAATATTTCCCAGAGACTTTACCGTATTGATAGTCCGATCTTGCTCGGTTCCACCAGCGCCATAGGTAACCGAAACAAAATCGGGATTTAACGGGGCGAGCTGGTCAATTGTTTTAGAGAAACTCTTGGCCGCGGTGTCGCTAGCCGGTGGAAAGAATTCAAAGGAAACGCCTATTTCTTTCTTCAACGGAATAACCCCTGCACCCGGTCTTTTCTTAAGTCGGGCCCGGGTGTCTTCCGCGCTTTGAAACAAATTCTGGTTGTTATTGGTGATCACTGGCTTATCCTCTGGTTTAATATTACACAATAAAGATATAAACATCTCTTTATATTCTATATTGTATTTAAACCAAAAGCGACACTTATTTATCTGAATACGTAAGCTGGAGCGAAATTACCTACTTCTCTGCCCCTAACCGAAGTCGACTCACCTGATTTAGGAACCAGTGGCAGGGTCTTGGCGGGCATGACTGGGACGGATATCTGTCTATTTGACGAAATCTGATTGAATAGATAACTAGAAATTCTCAGTACTGAACTACTTATAGAACGCTGGTTCCTCACACCTGTTGCAGATTGTCAGGGGTTTGGAGAAATGCTCTATTTGGTTATATCTACTTCGCATAATGTTAGATTATGTTGAAGTCGCGCAGCTTGAGATGCTCCTAATCGCTCTGTAAGCGACGATCTAGGGCCGACCTTTATTTGCGGGGTTAACATAGTCTTCATTATGCGCCCTTGACGGCCGTAGGCAGTCCAGGGTTTAAGTCTTGATTTACTAATATATGGTTATTTCGGTCTCATTGCAGGTAGTTCAATATCAAAGTATCCACCAATCCAATAGGTCAGTAGTATTCCTGCTCCAATTACTAATGTTGTCAAGAACCGATATATTACAGATTGTCTATGTGCTTTAGCTTCAATACGCATTATCGTTTCTTCTTCATTATGTAAATATTTAAGCTCTTCTGTAGTACTTCGATATGCGGTAATAAGTTTGTTTTTAGCAGTTCTTATATTTGCTACAGGCGTTCCACCAATATTTGAGATGTTATTATTTAATGCGCTTACTAATAGTTTATGGTCATTAGATTTAGATGCTTCTACTGCTACTTGTTCTATTAGATTATTTAGATCAATACTGTAGTTAGCATCTGTTGGCTGGTTATATCTTTTATAGTTTTTCGCTTTATCTTGGAATATTTCACTAATATGTCGGAACGCTTTGTTAGTCATGGTTAGAGGTGGCCCGGTTCTTCTGAACAATAAAATCTTATTTATAAGTGGCGAAGCAGCAGCCGTTAGGCTGCCATTGTTTCTGGCAGCCCGTTAAAGTAAACCCGATCAGGCGGCTGTCCGTCAAGACTGGAATGTGGCCTTCTTGAATTGTAAAACAGTAGATATCTTGCGATGCCAGCTCTGGCTTCATTGATTGACTCATAGCCGTGCAGATACACTTCTTCATATTTCACTGATCGCCATAGTCTCTCAACAAATACATTGTCTCTCCACGCGCCTTTGCCGTCCATGCTGATTTGAATCTCATTGTCTTTCAATAATCCGATAAATGCATCGCCGGTAAATTGACTGCCCTGGTCAGTGTTCATGATGTCAGGCGTGCCATATTTTTGGATCGCTTCTTCAACTGCATCAAGACAAAATGAAACATCCATCGTATTCGATACGCGATGACTCAATACACGGCGGGTATACCAATCAAGAACCACAGTCAGGTACACAAACCCTTTCGCCAGGGGTATATAAGTAATATCCATCGCCCAAACTTGATTGGGGCGATGGATGCTTAAGTCCCGTAAAAGATAGGGATAGATTCGATGGGCCGGGTGACGTAATGTCGTCCTGGGCTTTCGATAGAGCGCCTCTACGCCCATTTTACGCATGAGGGTCGATACATGTGTTCTACCCACCTTAAAGTCCTCCAGACGCAGCATATCTCTCAGCATCCGTGCGCCAGCAAAGGGATGAGCCAAATGGAGTCTATCGATACGGCGCATCATGGCTTGATCTCTTTCACTGACTGGATGCGGTTTATAGTAAAGACTGGTTCTACTGAAATTCAACAGCTTTGCCTGACGAGTCAGTGAAAGTTTGTGGTTAGGATTGGTCATTTCTTTGCGCTCAACCACCCGGCCTTGGTGAGCGCGCCTTCTAAAAAATCATTTTCCAGCGCCAGTTGGCCGATCTTTGCATGTAAGGTCTTTACATCGACTGGAGGCGGGACATCTTGACCGCCATCAAAGGCTTCAGAGGCCCTCGATAAGAGTTGGGTTTTCCACTGGGTAATTTGATTTGGATGCACATCAAACTGTTGAGACAGTTCTGAGATGCTACGGTCTCCTTTGACAGCGGCTAACGCCACTTTAGCTTTAAAGTCTGGAGAGTGGTTTCTACGAGGTCTTCTAGCCATGGTAAGCTCCTAAATATTGGCATAACAATGCCTGAAATTAAGCTGCTTATCCACTTATGTCGTTGTTCAGTTTTTCTGGGCCACCTCTGTTTTTATACCTAGTTTGATGGTCAACTAAGTAGATCGTTTTCTACGTTAGTTTTGGAATAAATTTCTTAATATCAAAAACTTTGCTCAGGATCTTGAGCGCAGATTTTATAACCCATTGATATATAAGGAGTTTAATTTTAGTATATTCCATAACCTTCAATTATTTATTACCTGGCATCCCCGCCAGGCTTTTAAGTGCAGTGTATGTAGCTTTTCGCATTTGGGTTTTCCCCATACTGTCGACGCGCTTCATCCAAAATAGCCTCACCCATAAGCAGCTTGCTTTCATAAGCTGCTTGGCGTTCTTGCAACATTTTTGAAAGCTTCAACGCGCGCTCCCTCTGAGTGCGTAATTTTCCTTTTCCAAGTTGTAGATTAGCTTCCTGAACTTTCAGGTAGCAGCTTGGGCAAGCTTGTTTTATTCTCTCTGTTACCGGCAGTACGTTCTGGCTTAATTCCCACGCGTTGCCATAAATATTGGGAGCGAAGAAGAAAAGCCCTGTAAGAATTAGGCTGACCATCATGATAATTTCGACTGTGTATTTGATCTGTTTCATTTCATTGCCTCTAGTGCGTGATTAAAGTTTTTAACGTGAGAACAACTTTAATTCGCAATGAAACTAGGGGCTACCAAGAACTACTGAGACTTCCCATATTTGTGTAGTCAACTTATATTGGGCAGATTAACAACTTAATTGGTATACCGAACCGTTTGGTCGCCCTCCACTTCCAGTTCAACCGAAAATTAGACTTTTCTTTCGCCTTATCACCATCTATAAAGTATTTTATAGATACTGATATTTCGTCAAAATCAGATTCGACATGAATCAAATAATCTCACTCGATCAACCAAACTTTTCTCGCGAACTGGTAAACCTGGAAACTTTGTTGTTCCGCTCGAAGTCCTCAAAAATCACTCAAATTTATTATCACCAGCGATTCGATCAATTTTGATGCAATGCCAGAGCTTACTGTCTTCTTAACCCTCATCATCATCCAGCAACGAACGTAGTATCGACAGTGCTTGGGGTCGTGCGGCGACAGCGGTCAATACTTCTTTCATCGATGCTGTCAGATGCTCCTTGACTCGAGGATTTTCAGAAGGTCGTTCCAGGCGACAGCGACACCATGTCTCAAAGCACTTTCTGACGGCATCCAGGTTAATGCCTTTTTTCTCTAGTCGTTTGCGAAATTCACCAGTCAATACCTTGTCGCTCAACAGGCATTGGATAAGCTTACATAGGCATTCTGTTGATTTGTCCGGATTATCGGGAGTTGTCGGAAAAGGCGCATCTCCTCCCTTCCACACCGCAGCAGTAAAAATGTGTTCCCGGGTAAAATTTCTATCACGGGCCGTTTTCCCTGTGGCCTTTGCATGGGCTGTATAGACCCCTGACAGGTTGGCAATGAGGTCTATTTCGTAAACCCCGGTATCGACCTTAATAAGGCTAACAGTTGAAATGGTGCCATCGGGATGGGTGACATCGGCATCGACCGTTGCTAGCCCAGCCAACGGCAAGCCGTACTCGGTTAGCACGCAGCGCAGGTGCAGATTGGCACCAGGTTCGTAACTATCCTGAGCAAGAGTGCCCCTGAGCCGGAGGTTAGACAGAGCATATACGCTCAGGTTATAGCGCAACCCATGTGTATCGACCTGATCAAATAAATCAGGATCATTATCGAGCGAGCCGAGATACTTATTAAAATGTTTTTCGTCGACCGTGAGTATTGCTGTCCAGGTGCCTTCCTTTGATGCTGCCCCTGTGGGCCCAACGACAGGCAATGAAACCCGATAATATTTTAGGTTCCGCCCCTTCACATAGGTTACGCCAAAGCCGACATCAGCGAAGACCGGATCAATAATATCTCCTTCCGGTGTTTCGAGCACCATGTGGACCGCATCAGGTGCGGGACACAACAGTACAACATCATGACTAATGTCGGTTTCGTTGAGAATAAACGGGATGCGATGTTCGTCCCCGGGCAATATCCAATCTTCCGGGTCAGTCACGATGTCGACATTGGTTATGCCGGCGAGTACTTGAAGGTAGTACTTTGACAACTTGTAAAAATCATCCATCGGATCGATGGTGTCGGTCAGCAAAAGTTCGCCCCCGGAGCCATTGCAAAGCTCATCCAACGCTGCGGCATTCAGGTCAGATGCGGTACCAAGACCGATTGCAAATACCTTGTCGTTGATCACGGCCGAGATATCGGCGATATATTTGTCACGGTTTTCCTTGCCGTCAGTAAAGACGATCATCGCGGTTTCATCAAAATCACCACTAGCTGCGGTGGTCAGCTCATTGCCTTTTTCCACGCCGTCTCCGATGGAGGTGAAACCATCGGGGTTAGGCGTATGATTGAATATATGCGCCAAGGCATCGGATCTGCCACTGCCAATAATTGAACCGGAATCACCGGCTACAATAATGTCCATTACCTTGTCAGCGTCCTGGTCAAATGCGGCAATACCGATTCCGTTATTATCATGGATCACATTGACAAAAATCTGTGCGGCCTCGATCAGGAGATCGTTGCGGCTGCGCCCATCACCAATATCAACCTCCATACTGCTTGACTTATCCAGCACCAGAGCCACTCCAACTGTAGGACGGGCAATGGTATTAGCCGAAATGGGGACTACCCAGCTGTCTCCTGTCTGTGAACATTCAATGGTGACCGATCCCGACGCAGTATCACCTTCATTGGTACCCTGATACGATATCCAGACAATGGCTTCACCTCTGACCGCACCAGTACCTGGATCCACGCTAACCGAGACACCGAAAGGTGTTCCGAAATCTGCTCCGGGTCCGCCGGTTATATCAAATGTCAGGGTGTTACATGTAATGACTTCAAACACTACCCCGCGCACGGGTTCTTCACCCTCTGGGATGTCAATAAAACTGAGAGAATTGGTTTGCTTTTCAATACGCGGCGGATCAGTATCATAAATAAAGTCGAGATCAACTGAATCGACCACATCATTTGGCGTGGTCGACCATGGTGCCATTGCCGAACCGGGAGATTCACTGCCTGAGCCCTGATAAGGATCCTCCCCAGGATGGGTAAGTTGCCAGTCGGACCACCACTTGTCTACGAAGCAGTGATGCAGGAAAAAGATAGGGTCTTCAGGTGATCGCACCGTTGCCATGTTGCCTCCTACCCAATTATGCGGGGGGCCATGGGAAAATTCTGCGGGATCCCAATGATTGGAGTAAGGTGTGAGATCCCTGTCATCATCAATATCACCAGACGAGGGCAGGGAACTGCTGGCCCCCAGTGAGCGTTCGATTCCCCAGGGAGAAAAAGGTCCGCTGACAGGGCTTCCTGTTCCGCCCAGAAAACTCGACGTCCAGGGTAGGCCCGATGTGGACTGCTGCTCGGTGGAATCCCAGTACGGCAGCGCAATATCGGCGTCGTACTCTTGTAGTTCCTTTTCCAGATTACTCAGAAACTTCCGGTGCCACGGATAAAAGAAGGGATTTCCATGGGCTGTGCCAAAATAGGTGTCATGCTGATCGGCATACTTGTCGTATTTGCCATCATTTTTCAACGACAGCAATGCGTTAACTAGAGCATCACGTTGGCTATCATTGAGATCAACAAGGTTTTTTCGACAGGCAATTTTATTCATAGGTCCCTCCGTGGGTCAGATTCCTGTAAGGGGTTTTCTGCGGGTTACTCGGCAGAAATACATGTGGATTAGTTTAGTCGCAGACCTCTTTATCCTTCTTGCGCGCGGCATCCACCTCAATCCAGTGTTTTTGCTGGACATCGGTAAACTTGATAAATCGCTCGGCGTAGTCGCGTACCGAGGTGGCCATAATATTGACATAGGCGCTGGTAAACGGTCTGCCGTTCTTCAGGAAGCGAACTTCGTGGACGACATTGTCAATGACAAGCTCAACTCGCTTTCCCTCAGCCCGGATAACCACCTTGCGTCCCAACAGAGTGAATTTTTCATCAACATTCTTGCTGGATTTCTTTCTTTCCTTTTTCGGCATGATGCGTTCTCCTTGAATGAAACCGGCGTTCCAGCCAGCGATAAATGTATTCCTTGGTTAAGACCCTACGCGCTATGTTTAACATTATCTGTGACCTGATTCACAGTTTTACGAAAATAGAAGGGACTAAAATGAATTAGCTCTGTTTTTCTCGCTAACGCCGTGTGAAAAGCAAGCGCTGAACTCGCTTCGAGCAGCACTTTCGAAGCGACATAAACCAGGTTTCAAAGAATAACAGCGGAGAATGCTCATGAAACCTTTATGGGTTTGTTCGATTAGAACTCTACTCTGGCAGCATATATAAAAGTTCTAATGCATCTATCTCGAGGTAAATATATAATCGTATTCCAACATTAGCGCAACATGGAGATAAATATGTCTAGTCAAAAACAACGCAGCGGTAGTTGTTTGTGTAATACGGTGTCATTCACAGCGTCTTCTGAGAGTAGTGTGGGCGCATGCAACTGCAATATGTGTCGAAAGTGGAATGGCGGCCCACAGATGGCGGTCCCTTGTGGGAATACGGTAAAGTTTTCCGGGGAGAAGAATATCGCGACGTACAAATCATCTGAATGGGCGGAAAGAGGATTTTGTAAGCAATGCGGCAGCCATTTATTTTATCGGTTCCATGGAGATCAATATATGATGCTGGTGGGGTTATTTGATTCCAGTAATGATTTTGTTTTCGATACCCAATATTTTATAGACCAAAAACCTGGCTTCTATAGTTTTGAAAATGATACAAATAATCTAACCGGAGAACAGGTCGCTAAAATGATGGGGCTCGGGTAAATCCTGTAGTCTAGTTTTTAGCGAGAAAATACAGAATTGGTGTCGGAATATGCACCTCTGACTAAATTGGGGTTTCAGCAATCACAGAATTTGCGGTAACGTTATTCATTGAAACTTCCACGCCAGTCTAACCATGACAATCATCGAAGTTAACACCGTATCAGATGGAATAGTGATCCAATGGTCTGATGGGTTCAGCTCCAAATTTCATGCTATCTGGTTAAGGGATAACTGCCGGTGCGAGCAATGTGGAGAACCTTCAGTTGGGCGCCGAACATTGCGTCTAAGCGATCTGGATCTGGGAGTTTCCATTGAACAGGTTACGCTAGCGTCGGACGGCTCAAACTCGCAATTGGAAATTTCATGGTCGGACAACCACCAGGCTAATTTTTCCACCCAATGGCTACGCGAACATTGTTACGACAATACAGCTCGAAACCAGCGGGCTTTTAAACCTGAGTTATGGAATAGTCAATTCAGGGAACACCCTCCTGCAATGGATTTTCAAGAGGTAATGAACACTGAAGAAAATTTTTTCAAATTTCTTTGCACGGTGCGAGATCACGGAATATGTCTGGTAAAAAATGCACCGGCGAAACCGGGTGCAGCCGAACAACTTGCGAGTAAAATTGGTTCTATTCAGGAGAGTAACTACGGGCGGGTATTGAACTTAGTGGTAGACCATTCCCAATCCAGCATTGCCAATGACGTCAATGCCCTTAAGCCCCATAACGACGAACCTTATCGGACCTCGCCACCCGGATTGATTTTATTTCACTGTATTGAAACCGACATCAGCGGCGCCGGCAGTTCAATATTCCTCGACGGATTCGAAGCGGCGGAAACGGTTCGAAAGCACGACCCGGAAGGATTCGACGCACTGCGAAAAAATAATCTGATCTATCGCCGATACTTTACCGGAGATGTTGATTTAATCACCGAGTTTCCGGTAATCGCCACCGATGAATTTGACAATTTAGCAGGAGTAAGAATAAATGACAGGGTAGCAGCGGCGCCTTGTATCGACCCTGATCAGGTGCCGGTCTTCTATCGTGGAATGAAATACCTGCTTCAACTGGTGGAAGATGAGACCAGAATGATCAAGCATCGGATGCTGCCTGGCGATATCGTGGTATTCGACAATCACAGGATTTTGCATGGGCGGACTGCACTCACCCTGGAGGGTCGTCGCTGGTTACAATCTGTTCAAGTGGAGCGAGGAGACTTTCACAGTACTCTGCGGATTCTGGCAGACAAGCTCGGACATAAGCGTGATGCCCTGCCGCTATTGCGGGGAGCATATAGCTAAACGCATCAACGGCTTATCTCGAACTATCGAAATTTATTTTCCTGTTTAATAATCGGTAAGCCCTATGACCGGGGCAGATTTTGTTTTTCTTGGTCGCCCGTTTTTGTATACGATTGGGATAACGGGAGAACCAGGTGGCAACCATATCTTAAACGTCCTGAAGCAGGAGTTTCGTATGAGCCTGGGACAGATTGATTGTTCAGACGTAGCGCACCTGTCCGAGTTTATAATAAGGTCCAAGGCGCGACGGTTCGACTTTGTTTAATCATCTATAACAACTCTGGAGAGCTATTCTTGAAAATTGCAATCATTGGCGCGGGCGCTATGGGATCGGTGTATGCTGGTCTGCTGGCGGACGCCGGTAACGAGGTTCATGTCGTTGATATCTGGCAGCAGCATATCGACGCGATCAACACCACCGGATTACGCGTCGCTGGCGCTAGTGGAGATCGTGTGGTTAGAACCATTAAGGGCCACACGACTTCAGACGCTATCGGTATTTGTGATCTGGTAATTATTGCGACCAAAGCATCGGGCGTTGGTGGTGCTGCCGCATCGTCCAGCAAACTAACTGACCAGAACACGCTGATTTTAACCATACAAAATGGACTTGGCGCTGGGGAGAGAATTCAAGCGTCGATTGACAGCGATAATATTCTGTTGGGAGTTGCCGGTGGATTTGGCGCTTCCATGGTTGAGCCCGGCCATGCCCATCACAATGGAATGGAATTAATTCGGGTGGGTGAAATGCAGGGCGGTCTAAGCAATCGGGTCGAGTCCGTCGCCCGGGTATGGCGCGAAGCCGGATTCAACGTAAAGGCATTCGAAGATATCAATCAGTTGATCTGGGAAAAATTTATTTGTAACGTAACCTTTAGCGCACCTTGTACCGTGTTCGGCAAAACTATCGGGGAATTGATGGCTGACCCTCATGCCTGGAAAATTGGACAGTCCTGCGCCATGGAAGCCTACCAGGCGGGACGGGCTAAAAATGTCCCGTTATCGTTTGATGATCCAATCGAATACGTCACCCGGTTTGGCCAGAATATGCCGAACGCCAGGCCGTCACTATTACTGGATCATATGGCTGGTCGCCGCTCAGAAATTGACGCCATTAATGGAATGGTGCCAGTAGTCGCAAGGGAAGTCGGAACCAGCGCTGTCTATAACGAAGTAGTAACAGAAATCATTCGCTCACGTGAATTGAGTTTTAATTAAATTCGTTGAAATCAGTCAGATTGTCCTAAAAGCGATTGGGAGTGATTTCATTACAACTAAGTTTTTTCTTAAAACAGCCTCCTCAAAATATGTAGAATAACCGAGCCATAACTCTCCACGAGAAAAGCATAATGGAAAAACTACCAGAGTTGTTTATCGAGGCCGGGTCATTTACCATTTACACAGACATTCGTTATCCACCGTTGGCATGGGTGGAAACTGTTCTGCGAGTACTCCGGCCAGTTCCCGTTTTATCTGATCTGAAGACGAAGCATGAAACAAGTTGTTGCGCTCATGGGGATCACTCTTAAGATCGAACAGTTCACCCCATTCAGGCCGGTTCGGATAAAGCGTTAGGCGCCAACCCTCGGTTGAAACAGTCTGGTTATACAACTCGGGTTTTGCCGAGGGGTGATACTCCCCAAAGTTGTACTGTCTGACCGTTGTATCCTGCCCGCCAAGTACCGGCACGAGGCTATGTCCATCAAATGTTGTATCGCCACAATCGATCCCGGCGAGATCCAACAAAGTTGGCGCAAGATCAATATGGGTGGTGAGTGCACCGACAGTATTCGCCGCAGCAACTTTTGGTCCTTGCATCAACATTGAAACCTCTGTGAGCTGTCGATAAGGCGGAGGGCCCTTGTGCAACAAACCGTGGTCTCCCAGCAACTCGCCATGGTCCGAAGTAAAGATCACATAGGTATCAGCCGCCAGTTGTTGCTCGCTCATTGAGGATAATATCTTGCCCACGCCCTGGTCGATCATTTCGATCATGGCGTAGGTATAGGCAATTGCCTTGCGCATGGAATCATCGCTGACGTCGTCTGTGGTAATCATCGACCCGGCCTCCATATCCTGCCTCCCGGCCCAATACAGCTCGCGAAACCCTTCACCTTTTGGATAAAGCTCTCCATAGTAAGGCGGCATTTTATCTCTTTCATCTGGTGCTACTTCTGGCAGAGGTATGTTTTCCGGGTCATAGCGGTCGGCAAAGTAAGCTGGAGGATCAAATGGATGATGTGGATCTGGATAGGAAACGAATAAGAAGAATGGCTGATTTTTTCGATCTTCCTGTTGTAAAAAGTCCGCCGCCCTGTCGGTGATCCAGCTATTGTAATGGTGTTCTGGCGGGATTGGCGAACACCAGATTTCATCAAGGTCGGATGGAATAGGGGTCTCGGCGTTGGCTGGGTCGAGCAATGGAATTGAATCCGGGTGGTTCTGTTTGAGCCATCGGGCATAGTGTCCGGCAAGATGCGCGGTATCGGATTCTCCCAATAATAAATCCAACGTCTGATAGCCGAAGTACGGACCATTCCAGTCCTGGGATTCAGGCGTATCCCAAAACGCCCTGGAATCTGGCATCTTATATTCCGCCGGCGCCAGCAATGGCTGCAGGTGTTGTTTACCGACGCCATGGGTACGATAGCCTGCCCCTGCCAACAATCCGGTTAACGTCGGTATGGATTCGGGCAATGCCATGCCATTTATCACCAGTCTGTGATTGCGAGGATACAGGCCGGTCAGCATTGTTGCCCTGCTCGGAGAGCATATTTGCATCGGGGTAATATGGCGGGTAAAACGGGTGCCCGACGCCGCGATAGAGTCTATATTTGGGGTACGCACCACCGGATTTCCTGCGCACCCGAGGCTATCTGATCGCTGTTGATCGGTGCAGATAAAAACGAAGTTTGGTTGTGTCATCGAAATTACAGTTGAGGTGGATGAAAGCCGCCAAATAACGACTCGATATGGGCCGCTAATGCCAGAGCAATGTCCTCGCGCCAGGGTGCCGCCACGACTTGTACGGCTACAGGCAGACCCTCTGCTTCACTGGTTCCAGCCCGCACTACAGCAGCGGGCCAACCCAACAGATTATGAACCGTGATGTAACTCCAGGTTTCATAACTGTCGTTAAAAGAATCATCGTGGGGACGAGCAAGATTTTTCGAAGGTGGACACAAGATCGCGTCATAATCTGTCATAAATGCCAGGGCCTTACTTTTAGCCGCGTCGATATCTTCCATCAAGTCCAAATCCACCGAGCCATCAGATTGACCGTGAAAGTTGTCCATATAGCGTTTTAAATCCGGCCCCGGCTCGGTAGTGCCGTAACGCTCCAACAATTTTACCACCCCAGGTCCATTGGCAGCGCGCCGCAGTTTGGAAATTAACTCGATCATTAGTGGCATATCAGGCAGGCACCGCGATTCAATTCGCAATCCATCGTCCGCCAGGCCGGAAGCGACCTGATCAAGCACTCGAACAATATCGTCGCAAGGCGTTATGACACCGTTATGGGTATAAAACGCGATGCGAAGCCGGGACAGATCAACCGTACGGAATGACCTCAAGGGAACCGGAACCACCGACGGATCGTAATTATCAGGACCGCAAATCACCTCCAGACCTAGAGCAAGGTCCTCGACATAACGGGCCATGGGTCCAATCTGGGTCAGAGAATCCAGCACCCCGGTGCCATAGGGAACGATATGTCCGGTGCGGGGTGTCCTACCCGAGGTTGGCTTGATGCCGGCAATTCCGCAAAGGTGGGCCGGTTCACGAATACTGCCACCAGTATCTGAACCAAGTTCAAGTGCCGATCCGCCCGCAGCGATAATTGCAGCAGAACCACCACTGCTACCACCGGGACTTTTTTCCAAATCATAGGGATTGTTAGTACGCCCGTAAATTGCGTTGTTAGTCTCACCACTCAAAGTCAGTTCAGGCGTATTGGTTTTGCCCAGCAATATCGCACCAGCCTGGCGCAATCGATGAACCACCGTGGCGTCTTTGACTGGAACAAAACCTTTACGTCCGCGGGTACCTCCGGTACTGATAATGCCCTCGGTTTCCAGAGAGTCTTTTAAACTTATCGGTACACCATGAAGCGGACCTTTAAACCGATTGCTGCTGGCTAAGTCATCAAGCTCTCGGGCCTCTGTTCGAGCCCGCTCAGCGGCCAGTTGAACCACCGCATTTATTCGAGGATTAACCTTGTCAATACGGGAAAGGAATCCCTCGACCGCTTCTGTCGAGGTCAGGTTACCCTGGCGAATTTCCCGGGCAATTTTGGTTGCCGACCAGTATAGAAAATCTGGCATATTGTTATCCCCTAAAGTTTTGGTCGAAACCATATTGACTCATACATTCAGTGCCGGTTTCCGTTACCAATAATTGTTGTTCGAGTTTGACTCCCATTGCTCTCAGCGCATCGGTAACCGGACAGGGAAACCGGTCCAGCGCGAGTCTTCTCTCATCGCCGACAAATTCGGATACCAAGTCTGCAATTTCATTACTCAATCCCAGCGCAGCAGTTTCCACCTGACCTCCTGAACTGGTAAAACAGAGACCCCGGCCGGGCCGCACTTGGTCAATGCTTAGCAAGTCCCGGGACAGATGTTCACAACCGAAATAGTCGAACAAGATAACCGGACCTTCGGTAAACAATAACAGGCAACGGGCGGGGGTTCGTGTGGAAAAAATTGCCATGTTGGTAGCGCCGGTGGCATAACTGATATTGACCGAATCCAGTATCAATAGCACAGGGGTATCGCACTCAATCATCGCCCTCCTGGTTTTATCCAACCGCGCAAGATAGAGATCATCGAGTGGAACCAACATGATGGGGTCTTATAAGAATTGTTCTATTTGCATTTTAGTCTAAATCCATCACCCTATCATTAACAGAGATCCTAACTGTCAAATCGACACTTAACTGAATTCGTCTTTATAATCCGAGCATTAGATGTCATTCAAATAAACCGAAATTTTATAGATGCCGAACATCAGCACTCCTTCTCTTGGAACGTCACTGAAATCATCCTGGGCATTGCTGCTCGGTTTCGGCATCCTGATGTTGGGTGACGGACTCCAAGGTACGTTACTTGCGGTTCGGGCCGATCAGGAAGGATATAGCACGACGATAACCGGTTTGATCATGTCGTCGTTCTATCTGGGATTTTTGATAGGTTCCATTATGACACCCAGAATAATGGTTCAGGTCGGCCATATTCGGGTTTTCGCAGCCCTCGCGGCCATGGCATCTGCAGCGATATTGATTCACGCCATATTCGTCCAGGTACCCGTATGGATGGGACTTAGATTGATCAGTGGATTTTGTTTCGCCGGACTGTATGTGGTTGCCGAGAGCTGGCTTAATGATCGCGCCACCAATGAAACGAGGGGACAACTATTGTCTTTGTATATGGTGGTCGCCTATGCCGGTGTTGGTCTGGGTCAACTGTTTCTGAATCTGGCCGATCCTGGCGGATATACCTTGTTTATCCTGACTTCAGTACTGGTTTCCATCGCAGTGATTCCGCTGCTGTTATCCGCCGGATCGGCGCCCAGCTTCGACGAATCGGTCAACATCAGTTTGCCGGAACTGTTCAAAATATCCCCCCTGGGGATCGTTGGCATGTTTGTCATCGGCCTGGTAACTGCGACCTTTTTCGCCCTGGGGCCGGTCTATGGCCAGCGACTCGGACTTGATCTCGAAAACATATCTTATTTCATGGCGGCGGCAGTAGTCGGAACCGTGATATTGCAATGGCCCATCGGCGCCTTGTCCGATCGCTTTGACAGACGATTGATTTTAACCATTGTCACCTTTCTCACGTCTGCCGCCGGATTTTTATGCGTTAGTCTTTCTACCGGAACCAACACTGTTTTACTGCTCTCGGTAGGGTTATTCGGTGGACTCGCGTTTCCGTTGTATTCGGTATGTATCGCGTATACCAATGATCACTTGCAGCCTAATCAGATGATTGCGGCCAGTGGCACCCTGGTACTGGCGGGAGGATTGGGCGCTATTGTTGGACCCATCCTGGTTGCCAGTATTATGGATATATACGGGAACGATGGTTTCTTCTGGGCCATGGGCGGCGCGCATCTGATCACTGGACTATTCGCCCTGTATCGAATGACCCGGCGCCCGGCGATGCCATTGGATCAGCAGGGCGGGACCACACCGACTACGATTCACCCTTCAAGCTGGGTCATTGAAAGCACTCCCCAACAATCCCCCAAGAATCCCACTACTACCGATAAGGATAGTTCCCCAGGGTCACCGGGTGATAGAAACCATACCAAATGATCTTGCGCTACTAAAGTAGCGCAGATAACTCACTATTTAATTTTTTCCAACAGCGAATTGATATAGTCGGTTCTGGCGGCTACTTCTTCCTGCAACAAGCGAACCTCCTCGGCAACCAGCTTACCAATATCACCTGATAGTTTTCGGGACTTAGTGATTTCCTCCAGCTCCGAAAGCGCGTTGCGAAATGCTGGAGAGCTTTCATAAATAACCTGGGTAGCTCTGGTACCACTATCGACGATGGTTGATTTCTTAATCCTCGGAAAGCTGTATTTTTTGCTCACCGGTAGAATCGACCCAGCTTTACGGTCATAGATAATGCGCAGAATATCTTTGTTATTCACCATGTATAAGGTAAATCGAGCGATTTGTTCAGGGTTCTGAACGCCCATTTCTGTCAGTGCTGCAAACTTTCCCATGGATATTCTCGTTTAGGTTAAGTGGAAAAAATATATTTCTAATGTGGTGCCGCCGGTTTGTCATCTCCAGCCTTCTCAAATCCATGCAGAATTTTCTGGGTGTCAGTCTCGGATTCGTTTAACTGCTCGAGAGTAAGATGGCAGGCTATTTGATGTCCATCGTCAAGTTCTATTGTCGGCACATCTTTGACTTCGCAGGTGCCTTCAATTGCCATTGGACACCGATTGAAAAATGGACAGCCAACCTTGGTGATTTCAACGCCCCGCGCGATGCCAACCGCCATTTCGCGCTTTTGCATGGTATCTTCCAGCCAGCCAATTCTAAGCTCCGGAACTGAACTAATCAGCAATCTTGTATAGGGGTGGTATGGCGGCGACAACACTTCATCTGTCGGCCCCTGTTCCACAACACGGCCAGCGTAGAGCACCACAATTTCATCGGCGAAAGAACCCACGGTGGAGAGATCGTGACTGATAAAGACAAACGAAACCCCTGTTTTATCGCGTAACGCAGTAAGTAGTTTAATAACATTAGCGCCAACAATACTGTCCAATGCAGAGGTAACTTCGTCACATAGCATTACTTCTGGATTGGCTGCGAGGGATCGAGCCATATTAATACGCTGCTTTTGTCCGCCAGAAAGCTCCATGGGATAGCGGCTGGCAAACTCTGCCGGCAGCTCCACCATCTCAAGGATTTCCGCAACTTTGGCGTGCTTCTCTTTTCCCTTCAAGCCGTGATAAAACTCCAACGGCCGGCCGATAATATCACTAATAACCTGCTTCGGATTGAGCGCGGTATCCGCCATCTGAAACACGAACTGCACCTTTTGCAACTCTTCCAGATCGCGGTCATGCAGGCTTCCTTTGAGGTCTTTTCCCTCAAGCTTGATATGACCCTTAGCCTGGGGTAATAAGCCGGCCATGACCCTGGCCATGGTTGATTTTCCGCACCCGGATTCACCGATAACACCAACTACGTGTCCATTTTCCACTTTAACCGAAACATTACGCAATATTGTTGCAACAGGCTCTCCATCAACGATGCCCCCATAGCCAGCGGTCACGTTCTGAACCTCGATAGCGGGAACATCCCGCTCATGTTCATCCCCAACCTGGGTTCCCATTCCCGCTGTAGGTGTCGGTCTGACCGCATCCATCAAGCGCTTGGTGTAGGCGTGGGTTGGATTATTGATGATTTGATCTACGGTGCCCTGCTCCATGACCTCGCCGCTGTACAAAACCACGATATAGTCAGCTACTTGGGCTACCACGGCTAAATCGTGGGTAACGTAAATCGCCGCTGCATTTTCCTCTTTGATAACCTTTTTAAACGCTTTCAAGACTTCAATTTGGGTAGTCACATCCAGCGCGGTGGTAGGCTCGTCCAATACCATTAAATCCGGCTTACCGCAGAGTGCCATCGCTGCCATTAGACGCTGCAACTGTCCCCCGGAAACCTGGTGAGGATAGCGATGCCCAATTCTGTGGGGGTCCGGCAATTCCAGCGCATGGTACAAGGCTTCTGCTCTGGTGGTAGCCTCTTCCTGGCTCAAAACGCCGTGTAGTACAGCAGATTCGGTGACCTGTTCCCCAATAGTTATAGCTGGGTTAAAGGTTGCCGCCGCGCTTTGTGCCAGATACGCCACATTGGCACCGCGTATTTCACGTTGACGTAACGGTTCCATGGTCAATACATCTTCACCATTTAATAAAGCCTGGCCACCGGCAAATTCAAGTCCAGGCTTGGTATAAGCCAAAGATGCTAAAGAAATCGTTGTCTTACCAGAACCCGACTCACCAATTAAGGCGACAACCTCACCTTTGTTAACGTCAAAACTAACGCCTTTAACGATTGGGATCTCTACCCCTTCGTCATTGTGGGCGCTGATTCTTAGGTCTTTTACTTCAAATAATTTTTCTTTTGCCATCGTTCTACACCATTTTCTTAGCTAAACTGCCACCAGACTTGGCGGAGATATCATCAACAATCAGGTTGATCGCGATGGTGAAAGTTGCAATTGATACTGCCGGCCAGATCGCCGCATAGGAGCCATAGGTTAGTCCCTGCAAATTTTCTCGCACCATACTGCCCCAGTCCGACGCTGGCGGTTGTATGCCCAATCCGAGAAAGCTCAAACTTGAAATAAATAAAACCACAAACACCAGTCGTAGCCCGAAGTCTGTTGCCAGTGGCATCGCCGCATTGGGCAACACTTCAGATTTGATAATCCACCACAGCCCCTCTCCCCGAGCCTGGGCGGCTTCAACAAAATCTTGCACCATAATATCCTGGCCCAGTGCTCTGGCGATTCGAAACACACTGGTTGCATATATTATTGCCGCTATGGATATAAGAATGGGTATGGAAGACCCAAGCGCAGCGATTGCAATCAGTCCCAACATAATAGAGGGCAGCGCCAATATCGAATCATTAATTCGACTGATGATCATATCAGTCCACCCACCGCGGACCGCTGCGGCGATACCAAGAGTGATGCCGATACAATAGGCCAACAGGGTTGCGAGAATCGATATGCCAATGGTATTTCTGGCGCCGAATATGATTCTGGAAAATGTATCCCGGCCCAGGTAATCGGTGCCAAGATAGAACGTCCCATATTCATTACTATGGGCATCCAGAAAACTGTCGTCGCCGTCCATGTCCATTTCGTGAAATGGCGCAATAGAGGGGCCAATTACCACGATCACCATCCAGAACACCACGATGGCCACGGCAATCTTGCCAACCCAGGATAACTTCAGTCTTCGTTTTGGCGGTGCGTCCGGTAACTCGGCAAACGCATCGAGTTTCGCAATAACTTCTTCTTCTTTTGTTTTAATTTCGTCATTCATGTGAATACCCTGTTATTTTGGCTGCCTAAGGCGCGGGTTAGAAAGAATCGATGCGATATCAGCGACTAAAATCAATACGACATAAGTTCCGCAAAATATCATCGCGCAGGCTTGTACCAGGGGTAAATCCCTGGTCTGAACACCGTCGATCATGAGTTTGGCAAGGCCGGGGTAGGCAAATATTGTTTCAACAATAACCACACCGCTCACCAGGTAGGCCAAATTCAGCGCGATAACGTTAACGATTGGCCCGATTGCATTGAAAAAGGCATGGCGCAGAATAATTCTCTGCCTGGGAACACCTTTTAAAATAGCCATTTCAATATAGGGAGAACTCATGACATTCAGGATACCAGCCCTGGTCATTCTGATCATTTGCGCCGACACTACGATCACCAGGGTCAAAAGCGGCATCGCCAGGGCGCGGAGTAATTGGAAGAAACCTTCTTCTCCAGTCAGGTAAGCAGTAGAAGGAAGCCAGTGGAGCTCGACCGCGAGGATCAAAACCAGCACCGTGGCAATAAAAAATTCAGGGACAGAAATTGTACTCAATGTACAAAACGTAATAATCCGGTCCAACGAGGTACCAGGATGCATCGCGGCCCATAGTCCCAGTACGATTGACAGTGGTATTGCTATGAGAGATACCAAACCCGCCATCATCATGGTGTTACCCAAACGGCCACCTATCAAACTCGCAATAGTTGCACCGCCCGCTTTGGAAATACCAAGATCTCCGGTAAACATATTTCCAAGCCAGGAGAAGTAGCGAATATAGCCGGGCTGATCCATACCGAGCTGAGCACGCAATGCCGCCAGAGTTTCCTCTGTTGCGCTTTGACCCAGAATAATCTGCGCTACGTCTCCGGGCAGAATACTGGTGCCAATAAACACGATAATCGAAACGACAATCAGCGTCGCGACACCGATCCCGAGTCTTTGAATGACCATTTGCGTCATCATAATTTGAGTCCTCTGGTGTTTCCTGTTGTAGTTATTTTATTGGTTATAGAATCGATAAAAACAAAAAGGGCCTGTATCCGAAAATACAGGCCTTTGTGTCAATCAATGTTCAGGCTTAGAGCCCGCACAGCGATTATCCTAGGCCAGCCACATAAACTCAGGCCATTCACAGGCGCCCAACTGACCCAGCGGTACAGTTGGCATCCCCATAACGTTGTTGGCGATACCGTCGTTAATGTTGGAGAACGCAGGAATAATCATGCCACTTTGCTCATGGATAAGAGTCTGCATTTCGCAATACATTGCATGACGCTTAACCGGATCAAGTTCCGATAAAGATGAACTCAACAGTTCACCCATGCGCTCGTTATTCCAGTATGTATCGTTCCAGGCAGCGCCGGGGCCGAATTGAATCGCCATTTGCGAGTTAGCCGTTGGACGCATATTCCAGGTAACCACGTTGAGCGGCTCCGCCATCCATACTGCACCCCAGTATCCATCGGTAGGTACTTTCTTGATTTTGAGATCAAAACCGATCTTGGCGCAGTTGACCTGGGCCAGCAAGCTAACGTCTTCGATACCAGGTGCAACCGGTGCAACGAATAGTTCAGCTGAGCTGATGCCAGACTTCTCAAAGTGAAACTTAGCTTTATCCGGATCGAATGAACGTTGCGGCAGCTCGGAACAGAAATCTGGACCATGGGCAGACATGATTGGGGTGTCGTTACCGACAGAGCCTTTGCCTTTCAGAATTTTCTTAACGATACGCTCGCGGTCCATGATGTACTGGAGGCCTTTAACGAAGTCATCATTTTCTCCTGGTGAGGCATTCTTCAGACAGCAAATGCCGACTTGAAGTGCAGCGGGAGTTGACAATAGCGTCACGTTGTCAGCTGAATCAATTTGACGGAAAGCTTTCGGCTCCATGGTAGAAGCCAGCTGCACGTCACCCGCAATCAAGGCGTTTACCCGGGCAACAGGGTCGGTAATCGCGGTGATTTCGCAACCATCAAGATTGGCACCTTCGCGCCAGTAATCTTCGTTGCGGCTATGCACAGATTTCACCCCGGGCTCAAACGCATCCATCTTGAAAGGACCGGTACCATTGCCGTCGCCGGTGGACCCATTCTTGACGATCTTGGTTTGAAACAATCCGAGTAGCGTGGGCAGGTCAGCGTTCGGCGTATTCATGATCGCCTTACATTCATGCTCACCAGTCTTTTTCCACTCCTTTATAGAGCCAAGAACTGATTTGATTACCGATGTGGAATCTTCTCCAAGGTGGCGACTCATGCTGTAAACAACGTCGTCAGCGGTCAATGCTGCACCGTCATGGAAATTCACCCCCTTGCGAATTTTAAATGTCCACTCAGTGGCATCCGCATTCGGCAGAAATTCTTCAGCCAACTCTGGCTGAGGAACCAATTCGTTGGAGTGTTGAACCAGGCTGTTATAGGTGGCGCGGCCACGGGTATAGTCTACAGTGGAGGTAAACAGCGGTGGATCCAGCTGATCGTCCGGACCGTGCAAGTTCGAAGCAAACCGGACCGAGCCACCTTTCTTCGGGGTCTGCGCCATGGCAGTACCACCAGAACTCAGAAGGTTTTGTGCGACCGCCAGGGAAACACCTGTAACCATCATTAACTTTAATACATCACGACGCGAATGGCCGCTTTTTACCGCTTTTTCAACTAACGCCTTATCGTAAGGAGTGAGATCAGAATACGCGAGCTCACCCGGCGTTGATTTAGTTTGAATAATTTTTTTCATCTAAGAAACTCCAATGGAAGTATGTTTTTTTGGAATGCTTTCGACAATTTTCATTTCACGACATTCAATACAAAATTATCTTCGGCATCTTTCTGTTGATTTAGATCAACTAAATTTTGTCAAAACTCTGGTCCGGCAACTAAGATTTCTTACGCAATCTTTATTTTGATCTGTGTCTAATTGGAGATTTTGGCTACTCCAAAGTCATCTCAATTAGGGCTTCACCTGGGGAATGACAACCTAAACTATACCATACTGATCAAATCTTACTATTTGATATCCTGCGATTGTCCCTATAACAATAGTTTCTGGGATTACCGGGTAAGTCCACCTTACGTCTTTATACTGGGAATCACTGGGGAAGGAATCTCGAATACTCCCGAGCCTCAATGAAAAATCTTTGGATTACTACAATATATGGTGGTTCCCTCGTGGTCTCACCACAAGATGTGAGAATAAGCTGATTATACACTTCTCACTTTTATCTCTGCCCCGGGTGCCTCAGGCTCGCTGTCGGTAAGATATTCCGGAAATCCGTCTGCCCTCAGGTCAACACCGCAATCATCTTCAAGGCGTTTTACCACCATCGACGACCAAACCCGGGGCCCATACCGTTTCAGTCCATCCCGCATGATTGCAACGCACAGAGGAGATAGTTCAAGTGGTACATCGTGTTTTTTGCCTAGATCATCGAATAAGGTTAAATCTTTGACTTCGTGATCCATTGTAAAATTAATATTGTAACTACCATTAAGTATCAGCTGCCCTTCGGTCTCGTGGACGAATGAGTTTCCTGACGAAATTCGGATTGCCTCATAAGCAACCGCAAGATCAATTCCCGCTTTTTTGGCCACCATAAATGCCTCACCGGTAGAAATTAGCTGTACGCCAGCCAGGTAATTGGTTGCGACTTTCAGGATCGATGCAGTACCCAGCTCACCGGTATGCAATATGTTTCTCCCCACAGTCGACAGCAGCGGCAGTATTTTTTCAAACGCGGCCCTTTCGCCACCGACAAAAATGGCAATATTTCCGGTGGCGGCTCGATGGCACCCACCTGAGACCGGACAATCAACCGGAATTGCGCCTTTGGCCACAACCAATTCCCCTAAACGGCGGACTTCATCGGCATCAGTTGAACTCATTTCAAGCCAAATCTTTCCATCGGATAATCCCTCCAATACGCCATCTGGCTGCTCCATCACCTCGGCTGACACTGCTGGCGATGGTAGACAAGTGATCACGATATCTGCCTGACTCGCCAGAATTTTTCCGGATTGACATTCGCTGGCACCGAGGGCGAGTAGTGCTTGAACCTGATCCGGATTAACGTCCTTGACCAGGACTGAATAGCCGTTGCGCACCAGGCTCCCCGCAAGTTTACCGCCCACATTACCGAGCCCTATAAAACCTATGATCATTTTAGTTACCGTTGGGGGTTGAATAATCCGGGAATAATATCCATGGACCTGATTACGATCAATCGAATAATTGACTACCCGTAAAACAATTTCCCTGATACTGTTGCGAGAAAATTATTGGTCGACCCGATGACAAGCACTGGCGCCTTACTGGCTACTGATACGCGAAGAGGATTTGCCATGGTGTTGATGGTGGCAAGCTCCATCACGATAAGTTTTGGTGGGGTCGCTATGCGTAGTCTCGAAGCGGCAGATCCGTGGCAGATAAATTTTTACCGTTCGGTTGGTCTGCTTGGTGCGGCATCCACCTTGCTGGTAATCAGGTATCGTCGGGATATCATCAGCATCGTTCGCAATATTGGCCGAATTGGAATTGTTGGCGGCATTTTATTAGCTTCCGCTGGAATCACCCATATTCAGGCCATGAGCAATACCACCATCGCCAATGCGATGTTTGTATTAGGGGCGATTCCATTTTTTACCGCATTGTTTGCCCGGATTATGCTGGGAGAAAAGCTGCGGTGGGCAACCCTGTGGACCATGCTGGTAGCAGCCTGCGGACTTGTCGTGATGGTTTTTGAAGGATTTCGTCTGGGTGCGGCCTATGGAAATTTTATGGCGCTAATGACCGCGACCACCTTTGCGGTGTATGCGGTTATCATCCGCAAAAAAAGACAGCAGGAAATGCTCCCTACATTGTTGGTTTCTTCTCTGGTGATTATTCTGGTTTCTCTGTTTGCCACTGGTGCGGATCTTGTTATCTCACAACACGATATCATGATCTGCTTTCTATGGGGAGCAGTACTTTCCGGTTTGGCAAACTGGATGTTTATTTACGCCTCGCGCCATCTCGCGGCCGCAGAAACTACGCTGTTTATGCTGCTTGAATTTGCCCTTGCTCCAATTTGGGTCTGGATCGTGGTCAACGAAGTTCCCGGGCGCTGGACCATTGTCGGCGGCAGCCTGATTATCCTTGCAGTGGCGCTAAAAGCTATTTTGGAATTAATTGATCAACCCCGCCAACAGCCAACAATTAGTGGTCCGGTTTAATCGACCACAATATCTTTGTTCCCAAGTCGATAATGGATCCAAATCTCGATCGGAAATTTCCCTCGGCTTATGATATTGAACGGCATGCGTTAAAACGACTTCCCAAGTTTATTGGCGAATATATTGCGTATGGCATGGGACGAGGTGGTTCCTTACGACATAACCGGGCAGCGCTGGATCGCGTCAGGCTGACACCACGTTACAACGTCAACTGCCCGATTATTGATACCCGGTGTGAGCTGTTAGGTAAAACATATGCGGCACCATTTGGGATTTCGCCGGTTGGCCTTGGCGGTTTAGCCTGGCCCAAAGCACCCGAACTTTTGGCTTCCAGCGCCAACAAGTTGGGCATTCCATTCGCGGCAGCAACCTTCGCCCTGTCCTCCCTGGAATCCTTGAAAACGGAGGCGGGAGAGATGGGTTGGTTACAACTATACCGACCAAATAAACCCGAAGTCGAGGATGATATTTTGAGTCGGGCTGAAGCTGCCGGTTACCAGACCCTGATCGTCACCGCGGATATTCCTGCACCCATGCGTCGGGATCACGACATTCGGAACGGGTTTTCTCTGCCACTTAAATTGACTCCAAAAACCCTGGTTCAACTTGCCACCCATCCGGCGTGGTCCCTGGCAATGGGCAGACACACCCTTCTCCATGGTTTTCCAACATTCAAAACCCTCCAACCCTATGTTCCCGAGGGTTTGAATAATGCAGACGCACTAGCCTATATGTCGGAATTAATTCTCGGTTATATCGACCCGGTCGCGATGAAGTCACTACGCAGTCGCTGGCCCGGAAAATTATTAGTCAAAGGAATTCTCAGCCCGGAAGATGCACTAGCGTATCGCGATCAGGGCGCCGATGGGATTGTGGTATCCAATCATGGCGGGCGTCAACTTGAAGCCGCACCGAGCCCGGTGGATGTACTGCCGATGATTCGCAGAGCTGTCGGACCTGACTATCCGATTATTGCAGACAGCGGCATAAGGTCCGGGCTCGATATCTGTAGGATGTTAGCTTTGGGGGCAGATTTTGTCATGCTAGGACGACCTTGCTATTACGCACTCGCCGCCATGGGTGCGGCGGGGGCCAACCACATTATTGAATTGTTTTTATCAGAGCTCGAATGCGTTATGGGACAACTTGGCTGCGCCAAAGTCCGGGAAATTAACCTACGATTAGCCGATAGCTGTTAAACACTCTATATCGCTTTTCGAACCGTTTACCACAAGGATCTGCACATCGAAACCTGGATCATAATCGCAATCTTTGCATTTCTCGCGGCCGGCACTATCAAGGGCACTCTTGGGGTCGGTCTACCGATTACCGCGGTTGGTCTGATGACCCAGTTCTTCGATCCCCGCCAGGCAATATCCCTGATGGTATTTCCCATCATGATATCGAATATCTGGCAGATTTATCGTACCGGGAACGTGATTCAGACTGCAAAAAAGTATTGGGTGTTCGCTATCGTACTGGCCATCTTTATGTTTGCCACAACATTTTTTACCGTGAGGGTAGCGGCTGATTTTCTGGTTGCCTTTGTCGGCGTTGTAATTATTATATTTTCAGTGATGAATCTGGCTTTTACGCCGCCACCTATTCCCAAAAAGTTTGATCGCATCGGTCAAATATTGGGCGGCGTCATGGCTGGCATTATGGGTGGATTTACCGCCATCTGGGCTCCCCCGATCGCCGCCTACTTAATTGTGACGAATACCGACAAAGACGACTTCGTACGGGCCACTGGATTTTTGTTTCTGGTGGGTAGCATTCCACTGTGCCTTGGCTTCTGGAATAATGGTCTAATGACCGGACCAATTGCTCTGGTTTCCGCTGGGATGATCCTGCCTACCCTGGTCGGATTTTCTATCGGTGAAGTTATTCGCAGAAAATTGGATCCGAAGCGATTCAAGACTTTGGTGCTGTTGTTCTTTCTGGTTATTGGGCTTAACCTGATTCGTAAGGCGTTGGTTGGCTGATAATCGCTATATTGGGGACGCTAGTAGCCCCTCAACAAATGCGTGGGGAGGACGAAATTCTCGGTTTCTCGTCATGCTGGCGCAGCCAGTATCCAGTGAAAAATGTGTGCGCAGCACTCTACATCTTCACTCCACAAAAATGACTGAAGTATCGCCTACTCCATCGTCGACTTATCCCGGTTCACCGCACCACACTGCCCTAGGGTCTGGTGTGCTAAAAAATCTACACGGCCCAATGATTCAGAATCTTCAACCAGCCTGTCGGCAGAATCGGAAAATAGACCAAGCAATGCGTCGAAAGCACCCGAATCGGCGATAGCGTGTTTCAGTCTTGCCGACTCCCACTCCTGTAGCCGCCCGCTTTTCGTCCGTAGAGCGATATCCCCGGTATTAAAATCAACAAAATCGACCTGATTCAACCGTTCAATACAGGCTGCGATAAAATCAGTATTGTTTCCCGCGTCCATCACGTCTCCTGTAGGGTAGACTTCCCCGGCTGACTTGGCATTAACATTGATTTTTCGATAACGATCGATATCCAGCATCGGTTTTATATCCAATACATTTAGAGTTCCGTTGCGGCCAAATGCTACCGTTCGAGGTCGTTCTCCCAGCTCAACGCTGTTGTCGAGAAATTCATAGTGAACGTCTTTTTCCTTGTCTAACGCCCAGGTGAAAAAAATCTTCGGCATTCCGGTAAACGCTTCAACATTGTGGTCAAGCAAATCGTCCGCGGCCTTGAAGCGCCCTACCTGAAGGCCACGCTTCCAGGCCCTTTCCACGGTAGCATCAGGAGGTGTAATGACATAATACAAATATACTTTCGAGCCGAATCGAGTGAGCAGATTGCTACCTTCCTGACGGGATTTTTCGCTAAAACTATCGAAGCGAAATCGATCAATAATTAAATGCGGAACAGTTTTGTTTCTGCCCTTGCCCGCCATATAGGCATCCAGCTTCTGGTCAACAATCTTCAGCTCATGGCCACTACAGGTACCAGCATACTTATAGGCATCGCCGAGAGATTCATAGTCTAGTAAAAACTTCCGCCAGATATCTGGACTAATCAAGGCAAAATCCTCCCACTTCAAACCCAGGTCCTCCACCAGTTTACGCTGCAAGGGTCTGAGCGTACTCTTACCCGCGGCAGAAGATCCTTTTACATTCATGATGACCGGTTCAGCCTGGTTTGGAAGCTTGGTATAACCCTCTCTGGCTGCACCAGCCAAAATCATCGGTTCAATTAATTTACCCACCAGCCGGCTGCCGTAGATGTTACATACCCGATTCGCCACCAGTTTCCCGAGAATATCCTTTTCCCCCCGTATTCTTCCGTGGCCGATCACAATAGAACCAATGATTTTGTTTAGCTGGAGGTACACCGACTCAAGCAATGGGTGGTTGTTGGCGTCGTCGGCTTTTTGTTGCCATAGCTTGAGGAAATTCGCATCGCGAATTTCGGGAGATACTGAACGGATAGGCGGGGGTGAGATTTTAACCAACTTCTGCCACCAGCTTGGATTAACTGCAGTAGATTGGCGCGGGGCAAACACGGTCTGGTCCAGTTCGCGCTCAATTTCGACCAGGGTTTTTTTTCTTAACTCTTCATAACAATCCACCACCTGCTGCATATTCGGCTGCACATACTTATCCAGCAAGGTCTGCGCCATATCCCGAAAATTAAATCCTAGATCCTGATATTGATTTCCATCAGAAACTGAAAAGTTGGCAGAGATCCGAATCAACAATTCATGGGTTGCCAGGCGCTCGGGTCTGAAGGCGGCGATTTGCTCTCGAGATAACCCGGTAAACTTGCGCAACTCTTCAATTTCCTCAAATGACTGAAATACATTGTCAGGATTCAAAATGGTTGAAAAGGGCAAAATCTCTCGCGGAAGCTGAGATTGGATTCCCGGGTTCCAGGGGCCGTACTCCGATTTATTTTCCATGTTATTTATTTTTCTGCTGCAAGCGCAATTTCAATCTTTCAGGTTATTGCCTGGCTGCCGATTCATTCAGAGCGGGGGCCACATTATTAAAAAACCTTCCCCCCATCATCGACCGCAGAGTTCGACAGGTTTACATCTAAAATACCCAAGTTGATATTTTCGATCATTATTCCCAATAAAATTCGTTTGTCAAATGATTGATGGTTGAGTAGGATTTGTCTGATCATCTACCCCGCCCGGCATAACATGAAATTTAGCATCCAGCTCTCGGCCTATTATCCCGACCACAGCCTTGGCGGCAAGCAGCTCTACCAGAACATGCTGGATCAGGCCGTGCTGGCAGACCAGCTGGGTTACGACGCGGTTTCCATCACCGAGCATCATCTGATTAATATTCTGCTAATGCCGGCACCGTTACAATTTGCCGTGAAACTGGCAAGTTTGACCGATCGCATCAAGATTATGACCAGCGTAGTAGTGCTGCCGCTCCACGACATGCGCATTTATGCCGGGGAATTGGTTTGTGCTGATATTTTTACCGACGGGCGCCTAATGCTCGGTGTAGGTCGCGGCGCTTTCGGATTCGAAATGGGTCGCCTTGGAGTGCCACTGGATATCAGCCGGGAAAAATTTGACGAGTCCCTGAACGTATTACAGGCACTATTGAGCGAGCACGAGGTCTCCTGGGCTGGCAAGTACTATAATTTTGACGCCCTGACAATCATGCCTCGACCCACCCAACCGGGCGGGCCACCGATCATGATGGGGGTAGTGGTTCCAGAGGCTATTTACCATTGCACCAAGCGTGGCTTTCATATCCAGACCACGCCACTTTCCGGCACTCATGAAAAAATGCTGGAGCAGGTAAACGCTTTTAAGCGGGCTAAGGAAGAAATGGGATCAGACGGTAAAGACCTGACCCTGTCGTTATCCAGAGTCGCATTCGTTTGCAACAGTTCACAGGACAAGGCAGCCAAAACCGCGCTGGCCCATCATTACTACGGTCAATTCGATAACGTTTACACCGGTGAAGGGATTGTCAATGATGGATTAATCGCTCCGATCCCGAGAAAAGTCTCCATTGAGCAAACCGCAGAAAATCTGCATGTCTGTTCAAGTTCGGAAATGATCGATCAGATGGCGCCCTACGCCGAAGCCGGGGTCGACCGCTTTATTTTGAATGTAAATTTTGGTGCCAGCCAGGCGGAAACATTGGACTGTATACAACAGTTTGCCGAAGAGGTCATGCCAGAGTTTACCAAAGGCGGCGAAAGCGGCCATCCCAGAGACACCTTGCAGGCATCCCGGGGTTGAGTATTTACAACGACCCGAGGGAATCCCCCAGAGCCCCAAGCATTTCCTGGGTAGCCGATTCGGTAACTGACAGGAATGGTGGCCGTACATTGCGCCAGCGTGGTTGGTTTCGTCTGGTTGCGATCAAACCTTTCATTGCGGGAATAGGCGCGTAACCCTCGATCAGTTTTCTAAAACCTACCATATTATTATCGACCTGGGTTAGGTCTCCCGGAGTTGCTCCAGTAGCCACATCGTAAACGCCGCGTACCCCGGCGGGGTTGATATTGCAGGTCGCCGAGATACAGCCAGCTCCACCGTGCTCCAGTCCAGGGCGAAGGAAAGTTTCCGAACCGGGAAATACGGCGATGTCGGGCGCTGCGGCGATCACCGCTTTGGTGTTTTCGAAATCCCCCGAGCTATCTTTTAATGCAATCACGGTATCAGGAAAGTCCGACGCCAGTCGTCCGGCCAGGGCGGGGCTGAAACCCACTCCAGCCATCTGGGGAATATGGTACAGGCAAATTTTGAAGCGGGGATCACTGACGCCTTCGATCAGGCGAACGAAATAGGCATAAATGCCGTCTTCACTGGGATTCTTAAAAAAGAATGGTGGCAAAGTCATTGCTGCGGAACATCCGCGCTCTGTGGCATGGCGACAAAGCGCAATGGTTTCCGGAAGGTTACACAACCCGGTGCCAGGCATAAGAGCCGCGGGATCAATACCGCCATCGATCAATGCGTCCACCGCGGTCAATCGCTCCTCAACTGACATACTGAGCGCCTCACCGGTGGTCCCAAATGGCGAGATATAGTGAATACCCTGCTCGATCAGCCAATGAGCATGACTGACGTACAGATCCGGAGCGAAACTGAGGTCATCATTAAACGGGGTCAGAATTGGCGTGACAACGCCGGTCATCGTGCTTGAAGTCATGTTTTATTAATGTGCTGACGCATAATTGAAAATGGAATTTACACTACTGATCTGCGCTTTGCGAGGGAGGGCATCTGTGTAGACTTCAATTAAGCAAAATTCGGTCTCAGCATATAAAGTGCCCGGTAGTGCACCATAGTTTTGGTGATTGTTTCTCTGGCACAATACCAGGATCAAATAATTCGCATCAATGCTAGCCGAGCAATTGTAACTATTGAAATCCGATGAAGCACGATGGTGGGTGGCGCCAAACAGCGTCAAAATATCTTTTCCAAAGTAAGTGGTTTAACCTGCGGCAGGATCAGGTGGACCTGCCGTCAGGAGAGCCAATCACCTATACACTGATTGAACACCCTGGCTTCGCGGTAGTGGTGCCAATACTCGACGATGGCAGAGTTATGCTGGAGCAGGTATATCGCTACACCGTGCAGGAAACCGTACTCGAATGCCCCTCTGGCGGGCTCGATGGAGAGCCTCCTGACGTCGCAGCGCGACGAGAGTTGATTGAGGAAACCGGATGGTCAGCCGGCGAAATGCGGTCCCTGGGCAGTTTCTTTGGCAGCACCGGTATCAGCGATGAACATTACGAGATTTTTCTTGCCACAAACCTGCGAGAATCTGGTCAACCGTCACGAGAACCTACCGAGCAAATCGAGCTGGAATTTATGCCGCTGGAAGACGCCGTAACCCTGGCGCTCTCCGGGAGAATTCCCGACTCACCCAGCGCCCTTGCCCTGATACTTGCCCACAATGCAATCAGAGACCCTAGTTCACGCTAGCAAAATCTGGGACTACCTGGCGGCAAGTAATCACTGCATTGTATGCGACGCCATTGTGGTTTGTTGTTCATACGATTTACGGGTATGTGATTACGCCTGTGGGTTAATCGACAAGGGCTTGGCAAATACTATTATATTCAGCGGGAATCTCGGTCACTGGACCAGTCAACTGTGGAATCAACCCGAGGCGGAAGTTTTCGCTGCTCGGGCTGCAGACAATGGCGTTAACTCCTCGACTATCCTGATTGAACCCAGGGCAGGCAATTTAGGAGAAAACATCGAATATTCCCGCGCTCTAATACCCGGAGCCACTTCTGTCACATTTGTCTCCAAACCGAATACGTTATTGCGCATTGATCTCACAATACCGGTTCAATGGCCCGATATTAAATTTGTTAGCGCTGCCCCAGGTATCAGATTTCCTGAGGAAGTATCAAATGTCGTCGGTATTTTCGGCCTAATCAGCGAAATGGTTGGCGATATTCACCGGATTATCGAATACCCAAAACAGGGTTTCCAAAACAGTCATACCCTGCCTTCTAATATATTAGAATCCTGGAAATACCTGATTAACCAGGGATTCACCTGGCATCTTTTACCCGAGGACAATCTCAATGCAAGACCATAAAATTGTCTCCAAAGAACAATGGCTATCAGCGCGCAGACAGCATCTGGCCAAGGAGAAAGAATTCAGCCGATTGCGCGACGAGCTCAGCAAGCAACGGCGGGAATTGCCCTGGACCCCGGTGGACAAGAAATATACGTTTGACGGGCCCGACGGTAAGGAATCCTTGGCTGATCTTTTCGGCAAGCACAACCAGTTAATCGTCTATCATTTCATGTATGGACCCGACTGGGAGGAAGGTTGTCCCAGCTGCTCCTTCTGGGCTGACAATTTTAATGACATCATTGTTCACCTGAATCATCGGAATATCAGTATGGTCGCAGTGGCCCGGGCTGACCTGGCGACACTGGATGCCTATAAAAAACGGATGGGCTGGGATTTTAATTGGGTGTCGTCCATCCATAGTGATTTTAACTACGATTATCAAGTCTCGTTCACCCCGGAGCAGATGGAACAGGGGACAATGCTATACAACTATCAAAACACCAAATTTCCCGCTTCTGAAGGACCTGGCATCAGTGTATTTTTCAAAGATCTGGAACAAGAAATTTTTCACACTTATTCTTGCTATGCCCGAGGGCTTGATATGCTGAACGGCGCATATCATTTAATGGATTTAACGCCCAATGGCAGGGACGAAGATGACCTACCCTATTCCATGGCCTGGTTAAGACGTCATGACCAGTACGATTAATGGCCGGGTCGGTAGCGTTAGCGGGATCATCGCCATGCCTGAATATCAGGGTTAGCGCATTTGCCGGGGAATAAACCGGCAAAAATAACCCGCCGCAAACATCCAGGTAGCGCCACTCAGAAACACTATGGGAAGGGCAAAAAAACTAAGTAATACCGAGTATAAACCCGGTGTTGCCAATTGCCCGAAGTCACGATAGGTCACAAATACTGCAGTCATTTCTGAACGTTCCCGGGCATGGACTGCGCGGTAGAACAGCACGTTGCCCATGCCGTCGAGTATGGTCGCACCGAGGGCGCAAAAAACCAGCAGTACCGATGCAATTGAAGGAGCATCCGCATAAAAATAAGTCAGCAGAGTTATGCCACTGGTGACAAAAAATCCGCCTCTCAGCAAACGACGCACACCATACTGTCTTCCCACCCAGCCCCAGAATGGCACTGACAATGTCCAGGCAGTTCCGATCGACACCAGGGCGGCACCGGTGAGCTCACCGAGACCCGATTGTTCGGCATATATCGGCGTGTAAATTACAAACATGGTCCACCAGCAGGAGCGGGCAACAACCAGCCCATAGGAAAGCCTTAATCGTGGTTGCACGAAAAACCTGCCAAGGGATCGCAGCGGATTTACCCCGATGGTGTCTGATCGCACGATTTCCACATGCTGCAGTCCCAGTAGGCGAAAGTATGCGATAGACAACAGGACAAAGACCGCGCTGACTACAAAAGGCAGAACATGCTCTACCCTGACTTCCAGTAATACCCCGAGGAATGGGCCGATGGTCAGCGCAAGCACGGTAGAAAAAATTCTCCAGGGTTCAAATCGGGTTAAATCCCGACGTGGAATACGGGCCAGGACGTAGAGGGTAAGAACAACTTCGGTGGCGGCGATGGAGAAAACATGAAAAAACAATCCGATTAAAAAATACGCCGTATTGTGGGAAGCCAATAGGGCTACCGATAGCAGCATTGCCGCTGACCCCAGGATAAACGTCCGATAATTGCCAATTCGTTGAATAATGACTGGGGTTGACAGGGCGGCCAGAATACCCACAATACTCACCGCAAAAAATACCAGGCTGGTACGCTGGGCATCTCCCATTAATGCCAGCGTTTGCAAAGGTATGACAGAGAGCAGAATCCCCCTGGAAAAGCCCTGGATAAAGAACAAGCCAGCGAAGGTTAATTGGCGGTTGAATGGCAAATCTCAGTGCCTACGGATTATCGTTATAAGTGGCTGCTCCGAAAACGGCAGGGCGAGCAGGATAACATGTTTAACTTAATGCACATGCGCCTCGCCGTTACTGGACAGTTGGAATATGCAGGTCTCAAATTGGCAGAAAATTGGCCAATATATCCTCGGTACACAACTTACTTAGTGATAAATGTAAGTATAGGGATTTGCTTTAGCGACTGTGTTTGGGCCAATCAGGTACACAGGGGCCAAAATTAGGGGTACACTCACCGAACGCAAAAATTTAGTCCAATTGGTACAGGGCCTGTAACAGGGCCTGGATATCGGCAGGCCTGACAAGCCTGTTTCGAAATTAGCGGAGTAGAGTTTCAACTGTTGGGAGCACCCAACGGCAGATTCGCAAACAAAGATTTACAGAAGACGATGTGTATCCAATTTAATTCACCGGTATTGATTCTTATCGGTAAATTTTGAGATACTTCATCTAAATCATAAACTAACACCAAATGCATTGGTAAAAATACAGGAGAAAACTATAGTGAAACACAAAATTTTATTCGGAGCAGCACTTAGCCTGCTGGTCGGAACCGCCCAGGCAGCAGATTGCCCGGCGGTAACGGTCGCCGATTCCATGGGCGTAGCCGCAGGCGCCTATCCTCAGCAATACGACGTAGCAGAATTTCAATCTCTAGCGAACTGCACGTTAACGTTCTCTGAGAACCCGGCAATTTCTGAGATGAATGGTCGGATTCGCGGTAATCCTGCGTTACCATCGCTTGCTGACCGCCTTCCTGAAGAGCCGTTAGTGGTAGCACCGTATCAAAGTATTGGAAAATACGGCGGTACTTTCGATATGATCTCGAACGCGACCGAAGCCGGTACCTCCGACTTCCTGGCGGTACGCCATGTCAACCTGGTACGCTTTTCCGACGATCTGCAAACCATCGTTCCGAACGTCGCCAAAGGCTGGGAATGGAACGACGACTTCACTCAGCTGACTTTCTTTCTGCGTAAAGGCCACAAGTGGTCCGATGGCGCGCCGTTTGGTGCCGAAGACGTCAAGTACTGGTACGACAATCTTTCGTTGAACCCCAATGTATTCGAAAAGCCGAAAGATTATGTGTTGGTGGGTGGCGAACCTATGACCTTGGACGTCCTCGATCCGCAAACGATACGTTTCAACATGCCGGCAGCGAAGCCGGGGCTGCTGGCGCATTTTGCCAACTCTTACGCCCAGGGCTTCCAGCCCAAGCATTTCCTCGGCAAGTGGGATCCCGAAATAAATCCGGATGCCGACGCAATGGCCAAGGCTGCTGGTTTCGAAAACGGATTAGAGGTCTTATCTAACTATTACGGTAATTCGGATTGGACTGATACCCCGACACCGATGTTGAGAAGCCCGGAAAAGGCTGGCAACTTGCCGGCTGACACGGTACCAACCCTGGAATCGCACATCCTGATTTCGGAAACTACCGAAGGTCGTCACCTGGTAGCTAATCCGTACTTCTTTCAGGTCGATACCGCGGGTAATCAGCTACCGTATGTTAGCGAGCAGGACGAGATTTTCGTCAACGAAGACGAAGTGCGTTTGCTCAAGCTGGTGAACGCCGAAGTGGACTTCAAGGCACAGTCGCTGCAGTTGTCCACCGCGCCACTGCTGCTGGAAAACCAGGAGAAAGGTGACTACACCATTCAACTTCGTCCCGAAGTCACGATCGCGGCCTTCGGTATTAACATGACCCATGAGAATCTGGAAAAACGCAAGGTCTTCTCTGACCTGCGCTTTCGTCAGGCGCTGTCGGTCGCGATGAACCGCGAAGAAATGAACCAGACCGCTTTCTTCGGTATGGGTGAACCCAAGCAATATGTTGGTTTCACGGATTCACCTCCGTTCGTTGAGGACAAGTGGAAACAGCATTTTGCCCAGTATGATCCGGCATTGGCAAACTCGTTGCTGGATGAGATAGGTCTGAAAGATACCGACGGCGACGGATTTCGCGAATTGCTAAACGGCGACAAGCTGGTAATTAACCTGCAGTTCTCGGTGCAGGGTGTTGCCGCCGCACTGGTGGAACTCATCGGTCAGCAATGGGGTGCGGTGGGTGTTCAGACTACGGTCAAAGAAGTTACTCCGGATGAATACCGTTCCGCGCAATCGTCCAACAAGCTCGATGTCACCATGTGGCGCAACGGCCAGCCACTCGCGATCGTGTTGGGAACCAACCAGATTTGGGTGCCGCCATATCACGATTATTTCACCGTACGCACCAATATGCTTTGGGCTGAGTGGGTCGATTCAGACGGCGCCAGCGGCGTAGAACCGCCGGCTTATGCGAAACAGATGATAGAAGACATCACCGCGTTCCAGTCCGCCCTCGTGGGCACGCCGGAATCGGACGAACTGGGTGCACGCCTGGTCGAGAACCTGGTTAGTAACCTGCTGTTTATCGGTACGGTCCAAGTGCCAGCGCCGATTTACCATCGCAACGCGGTGAAAAACGTGGTCGAGTACACTACTCACTCGTTTGAATACTATCGTTCCTACCCCTACCGCCCTACGCAGTGGTGGTTGGACGAGTAGTACTCGCTGGTTGACAATAAATTTGGTTGCGGGCTTTACCCGCAGCCAAATAACCAGTTTTTGAGTTAAAAAGTCGCAAAAGAAAAATCTGAGGGAGGCTTAGAAGCACCAGATGTATCAATTTGCTCGTTTCGCTGCAACACGCGCCGCGTTAGCGGTCATCACGTTGATAATGGTTTCGTTCATTGTCTTCAGCCTGATGGAGCTAGTGCCGGGAGACTGCGCGGAGCGATACCTAGCTTTTAAAAATACCCAGGGTAGCCAGATTTCGGTTGCTGATATCGAGGCTGAGCGTGTCCGCCTGGGCCTGGATAAACCATATGTTGTTCGTTGGGGTAGCTGGATTGTCAGTGCTTTCCAGGGAGAATTTGGTGACAGTTGCATTCTGCGAGTCAATATCGCTCAGCTTCTGGGGGAAAAATTCTGGATCAGTCTGCTCATTTGCCTGACCTCGCTGCTGCTCGCTTATATTATTGCGATTCCAGTTGGAATCATTGCAGCCACATCGAAAAATGCCCTGCTCAACAATAGCCTGCGCTTTGTCAGTTATCTCGGCCTGGCGATGCCGAATTTCTTGCTAGCGCTCATGATCATGCTGTTTTCGACTATCTTTTTTGGCGATAGTCTGACAGGACTATTTTCCAAAGAATTTCGAGATGCCGCCTGGTCTTATGATCGGGTTATTGATTTTCTGTCACGCGCCTGGCTCCCTGTATTTATTCTCGGCTGGTCAGCAACCGCCTTCGCCATCCAGACTGTGCGCGCGCTGATGTCCGATGAGGTCGGTAAACTCTATGTTACCGCGGCGTCTGCCCGGGGTGTTACCGGGAGAACTTTATTATGGCGCTATCCGGCGCGACACGCCCTGGGGCCGATCGTCAACTCCCTGGGATTTGATTTAAACCGGATTTTTAATGAATTGCCCATCGTCGCCCTGATTTTAACCTTGACGGAAGCCGGGTCGTTATTGATTGAGGCGCTGGCCCGATCCAATGACCAGCAGTTGGCGGGGGCGATCATTTTTCTATTGACCGCCAGTATTGTCGGCATTAACTTTGTCACTGATATCATACTCGCGCTCACTGATCCACGAGTTCGTCGCAGCATCATGGAATAAACCACATGACCGAAACTGCCAACGTTGATACCAATGTAGACCAGAAGAGCAAGGAGGCTTACTTCACTGCCTCCCAGGGCCAGTTAATTTGGTCCCGTTTTAAAAAGCAAAAAGCCGCTATGGTGGGTGCGGGGATACTGGTCTGGTTGATCCTTTCAGGAATCTTTGCGCCATTTCTTACGCCCTATGATCCGACTATTGAGGGCCGCGACAAGGATTATCAAAACGGCGCGCCACAAATTCCCAAGTTCTGGGATGAAAATGGCTTTTCCCCAAGACCGTTCATCTATAGCTACGAGAGAACCCGCTCCATCGAAACAAATTTTCGCTGGGTGACAAAGATCAACAAGGACGCGCGTCGCTACATGGTTCTATTTCCCCATGGGGATAAATACAAACTCTTCGGCATGAGCTTCGACAGACATGTCTTTGGCGTCGATAAGGGCAAGATTCACCTGTTCGGTACCGATGGCACCGGCAAGGATATTTTTTCCAGAACCTTTCATTCGATCAACACTTCCCTTGCCGTGGGCACCATCGGTGTTCTGATTGCCTTTGTACTGGCATTGATTATCGGCGGAGTCTCCGGATACTATGGCGGCTGGACCGATTCGGTGCTGCAGATGATCACCGATGCGGTACGAACTATCCCCGCAATACCACTATTCATGGCGATCGCGGCGTTCATTCCGGCCACTATAAGTTCCGAGGGGCGTTTTCTAATCATTTCGATCATTCTCGGTTTCATTGGCTGGCCGACTCTGGCACGACGAGTTCGAACGCACCTGCTAACCGAACGCAACCAGGAATACGTGCTCGCGGCACAGTTATGCGGCGCTCCTGCAGGCCATATTATCGGACGCCACCTGTTGCCGAGTTTTACCAGCTACATCATAGTTGACCTGATTATTTCGTTCCCCTATATGGTGCTTTCTGAAACCGCGCTCAGCTTTATCGGCCTGGGTTTAAAAGAACCGGTGAATTCACTGGGCGTCATGCTGCAAAATGTAACCAAAGCGGATGTCCTGCTCAATTACCAATGGAATTTCATCCCGGTCATATTCTTTATCATCCTGGTACTCGCCTTTGTATTTGTTGGCGACGGACTGCGTGATGCCGCTGATCCTTATGCAGATACCAAAAAATGACAAATCCGCTGATTTCAGTAAAAGACCTGACCCTTCGGTTTAAAACCGATGAAGGCCTTATCACTGCGGTGGAAGACGTGTCCTTCGACATAGAAGCGGGGGAAGTGCTCGGGCTGGTGGGTGAGAGTGGATCGGGCAAGTCAGTAACGGCAAAATCGTTAATGCTGTTAAATCCGGATAACGCAGTTTACGACCCAAAAAGCAGCATCACACTGAACATCGACGATAAACAAATTGATGTGTTTGCGCTGACCAACCCCAAGGACCGTATGGTTATTCGCGGCGGGGCTGTTTCCATGATTTTCCAAGAGCCCATGGCTAGTTTTGCCCCTGCGATATCAATTGGTGCCCAGATGGTGGAACAGCTGCTGATACATTCCGACATGAACGCGGCCAAGGCTAAGGAAATCTCCATCGAGATGCTGGCCAGAGTGGGAATACCGGATCCGGCCCAGCGCTTCGGCCAGTATGCCTTCCAATTTTCTGGCGGCATGCGCCAACGGGCGATGATCGCCATGGCGCTTTCCACCAAGCCAAAGCTGCTGATTGCCGATGAACCGACAACCGCCTTGGATGTGACTATCCAGGCCCAGGTAATTGACTTGATGAAAGACCTGGTTGCCGAGTTTCACATGGCGATTCTGTTCATCACCCACGATCTGGGTGTGATCGCCCAGACAGTGGATAAAGTGGCGGTCATGTATCTCGGCAAACTAATCGAGAAAGGGACCGTGCGGGAGGTGCTCAGGAACCCACGTCACCCCTATACCCAGGGATTGATGAACGCACTGCCGAAGCTTGACGACCTCGACACCCCTTTAACCGCCATCGAGGGCGATATTCCCTCGCCCCTTGATCGACCAACGGGATGCGTGTTCAACACGCGTTGCCCGGTTTCTCTGGGCGCCGAATGTGAGGCCCGTGTTCCGGGTTACACAATGACAGACGACGGGCATGAAGTTGCATGCCTGTTGGCCGAGAAAGAGGGCTTATCAGCGTGAGCGAAACACTCATTTCCACCAACGATCTGTCGGTCCACTATCCTCTACGAGGCACCCTTTTCGGACCAAAACCGGTGGTGCGTGCCATTGAAAGCGTCACGGTTAACATCGAGAGGGGCAGCTTCTTTGGGTTGGTGGGCGAATCGGGATCCGGCAAGACCACCTTCGGGCGAGCCCTGTTGCGCGCGGCACCTATTACCCGGGGTGAAGCTACTTATTCAGATGGCGAAGTTACCTATGATCTCCCATCGCTTAAGGGCGATGAGCTAAAAGAGTATCGGAAACGCGCCCAACTCATTTTTCAGGATCCCTATGCCGCGCTCAGCCCGCGCATGACGGTTCGGGACATCATCGCCGAGCCGCTGGAAGTGATGAAGTTGACAAAATCCCGGGAAGAAACCGACGAACGCGTGCGCACAATCGCCGCGAAATGCCGGATTAATCTCGAACACCTGCGGCGTTTTCCTCACGCTTTTTCCGGCGGTCAGCGACAGCGTATCTCAATCGCACGGGCGCTGGTTTCAGAACCGCAATTCATTGTGGCTGATGAAAGTGTTGCAGCGCTCGATGTATCGATCCAGGCGGATGTGCTTAACCTTCTGAAATCGATCCAGTTGGATATGGGGCTAACATTTCTCTTTATCAGCCACGATTTGAGCGTTGTGGCGCATACCTGCGACCATGTGGCGGTGATGTATCTGGGGCGTCTGGTGGAGACCGCACCGACCCGGGAACTGTTCGCCGGACCCCGGCATCCCTATACTAAAGCACTGCTGTCGGCGATTCCGTCACTCGATCCCGATGACGCCGGAAATGTACAGAAGCTGGAAGGTGAGATACCTTCGCCTACCAATCCGCCGCCAGGATGCAAATTCCAAACCCGCTGTCCCCATGCCATTGATATCTGTCGCAAAGAAGAGCCGAAACTCGACAAGCTGGGATTTGAGCATGATGTCGCCTGCCACCGGTGGAAGGAACTCGCTGAGTAGTAAGGGATCCTCTTCCAGGTGAGCCCCTGCTCACATACTTTACACCTCGTCGGGATGTACAAGTAATACGGGAATTTTTGCTTTCTGTGCCAATTTGTCAGCTATATCCCTGAAAAAGAAGCGGGTTACGCCTACGCGGGCGCGGGTGGACATGGCCACCAGATTAATTTTACTTTCGGTAATAACACGGGAAATCGCTTTAATCGGATCTTTGCTGAAACCCACCACAATGGAAATCTCGTAACCCGCGTCCCTGAGACGGTTTGTGACGTCCAACAGTTCGGCCTCGACATGGGCTTTAATACTATCCTGCTGCTGGGTAGCATAAATGGGGTGGAGGGTGGGCCTTACGGGTTCATCACCTGGCATCTGTACATAACCGGCACCCAGGTCGGGTTCACCAAATCCAACCCCACTGGGTGGCTTGGTAAGAAAATACAGAATCAGGTCATTCTCGTCAGGGGAAATAAATTTTTCCACGTAGGGTAAAATTTTCTGGCTAAGCGCAGATTGATTCAACGGTATCAAGACTTTATTGTTGGACATAACTAATTCCTTCTGGGGTATGCTGAAGTATAAGCGCTATGTTACTTGCATGGTAACCTCAGTTAAACGACTGTTTGTCTCTCCAGACTAAATTCAAAATACTAAACCAATTTCACCCTCAAGGCCATATTGTTTCGCCGGGTTGATTCGCTTCAGTCGGCCGCGTCCTTCGGCCCGAACCAGATTTTTGCAGAGGCTCCTTAAATCACTGGTCCAGCGGGAAGATCGGTCTCGGCACATTATGATATGGCATTCGCTGATAGTCCACGGTACATAGTGCGCCACTATCGCAAACAATAATTTTGCCCGCAATCGGCGCGAAGGCAGCACGGAAATGTTGCATTGATTTTAATGCAACTACATTTTTACGTTGAGGATCGATGCCAAAGGCTTTAAATTGTTCAAGGTCGAGTATCTGGCTGGCAATGGAAACGACCAAAATTTCTATGCCAGCTACGCGCAGCACGACAGACGGACCAAATGTACCGTGTAAACCACCGACCATTGCCCCACTGCCAATGTACTGACCGTCACTGCTTGAAACGAGACTGGCTTCAAGTTTAAGGGGTTCACCACCAAACCCTGGATCAGTTTTCCCGCCAACAACAACTTCAACACGGGAACCAACTTTCTCGTCACACAAACTTTTCACCAACTCTGGATCAACCATCGCGCCAAAACAAGCATTCCTGACACCGGCGTCGAGCAATGCACTGAGGAGACTGGTTGAATCACCATACCCCCCAGCGCCGGGATTATCTGCATAGTCTGCAATAACCAACGGACCATCTTCGTTGTCATAACTGGTGGCGACCACAGCAGCGGCTTCTACACTGAGGTAATCGTTCAAAACTTCATAACGTCTGGCCCAGAAATCCTCAGCTAATGTATTGGCGAAATCGGTATGTGCTGCAAAATCGCCCTCGGCGGTCACCAGCACGGTGGGGCCAATTTCTTCAATGTCGGCGCTGGCGAAACCAGCGTTTACACTAACCGCAAACACGTCATCCTTGGTCTCATAAGCCCGTGCTGTTTTGATTCGACTGGTCATTGGACCTATATCTGTGCGTCCCCCATTAACCTCTTCCAGCATCGGCTGAGCAACCCGAATAGTGTGTGGGTTGATTTCTCCCAACATCGTCCGATGCAAAATTTCACCTGCGTGTCGACCCGTTTCGCGCATATCGATATGGGGATAAGTTTTATATGAAACAATAATGTTCGAAAGCGCACACATCTGCTGGCTAACGTTTGCATGAAGATCAAGCGTCACGGCGATGGGAAGCTCGGTGCCTACCACCTGGCGCAGCCGCAGGAGCAACTCGCCCTCTCCGTCTTCGCAGAAATCGGTAACCATCGCACCGTGTAAGCCGAGTAAGATGCCATCGTAGTGTTCGCGCTCAACTGCTGCCACAACGGATTCGCAGAGCCATTCATATGTCGCACGGGTTACTTTACCACCAGGCCCTGCCGACGCACTGAGGACATGATCGGTCTGCCAGCCCTGGCTTCGGCCTACATCCAGAAAGCCAGCGAGTTCAGTGTTAGCGTTACCGCGCTCTACGATTGCCTCGGCGCCAAACAGAACGTAGCGATCGCTAAAGGCCTGTTCATCTGTCTTGCGAGAACTAAAGGTATTAGTCTCATGCTGGATTTCGGCGGTCAAAACTTTCATTTTTCATTGCCGGCGATATTTGTTGTCGCGTACGCTCCCGGACTGGGTCCTCATTTCTGATTGCCTTGATAAGACAGCGAAGCCGAATTTATTGGAATATCGGCTGCAGGAAAAAAGAGCCGAATAGATCGGCTCTTTATGTTGTGCTGTTAAATATTTCTACTCTATTTAAACAAATAGCGAATTCCGGCAGACGTCATATTATCCGAGCTGACATTGTCCTCGAATATCCGGCCTTCGACAAACCACTGGGCATTGGAGCCACCGATTGAACTACCACCGTGAACCAGGAATGAGGTTTCATCATATTCACTGTCCCCAATATTCCAGTAGCCAATCCCAGCGCCGATAAATCCGGTTTTGCCTATTTTGTGATCAATCCCAATATCCCAAAAAATAGTGTCGTTTGGATAAACATAGCGGGTATTAACGCCGTCGCGATCCAGGTATCCGATATGGGTAAACAGGGACAGGGACCCAGACAATGGTTTGAGAAAACCTGCGTTAACACCAAATACTGACGCGTCGTCTTCGTTTTGGGTTTGCCACATCGGTTCAAACCGTAATCTGGTTTCGCTGCCGGCAAATAGACTGACATAAGGAATAAATCCCGCCTCATGTTTGGCCGCAGCCGGTGGGGTCGCAACCGCAGCCTGGATCGCAGCCGCCAATGGTGTTCGGGTCACGATATAGGAAGCAGAGGAGCTCGCCGAACCACATTCATCTGCATTGGTTACGCTTGCGGTGATCGAACCTTCTTCGAGCAAACCATCCCAGCAACCGTTGTCGTCGAGCGACAATATATCTGTGGTCCCATCTGCCTTGGTCAACTCAACCTCGCTGCCATAATCAGAACAAATTGTCACTTCTTCATTATTAGCTTCAATACGGATTTGAGGTTTGAGCGTAGCAACTTCGCTGGAACCAACCAGGCTTAAATTACAGCAGGCATTCGGAATCACCATTCGATGTACCTGACATTGCGAGGTAAAATTTACTTCGAATCCGTCGAAAGGTTGTTCACCCGCCCATATTTTTCTCGGTTTGGATTGACCCTTTCCTTCTTTCTTTAAACTGGTCCATTCAAACTTGGTGCCCTTGGGATAGCTGCCCTCAGTAAATTCTCCCTGGGCAATTGCGTCAAATAAGTCCTGGGAGTTACCCTGCCAGTTTGCATGCTGCAAAACCTGCTCCACGGTTTCCCTATTATTGGTAAAGTATGCTTGTAATTCCTGAGCGCTCTCGATTCCCGGTCTGCACAATGCCTGGGAAGTCCCCAGCACAGAAAACGGCTCATATGCCTGCCCTATTGTCAGCGGGCTCACGATCAGCATTACAAAGCAGATGATGAATTTACCTATCCCGGAATGCCGGGCAACCAGTGTTTTTTCCATTGTTGTACCCATTGCCATTTTGTTCAATTGATGTTGTCAGTTAATGGTATCCGAAACAAGTTCGGGGTGATTTGATTATACCCAACATTCCACCGATCCTTTTCACCTTTGTGTCACCTACCCTGACAATTAGTGTACGGGTTTAGCGACACTTTTGTTACCAGTATTCCAAACCGTAAGTCAGGGTTGAATATAAAAAGTTCATATAATAGTTAAATACTATCGTTTTAATTTAAACAATTAATTTTACAAATATACCGCCAATCCGTAATATTGCCGCCAAGCAGCAAATTGGCTGACAGTTTTAACTTATTGAGGACTTTGACATGAAACAGACGCGATTGACGACTTCTGCCGGAGCACCCGTATCCGACGATAACAACAGTATTTCCGCCGGTGAACGTGGCGCCCTTACATTCGATAATTTCCAGGTATTTGAAAAGCTCGCTCACTTTAATCGGGAGCGCATTCCAGAACGTGTGGTCCATGCCCGGGGTACAGGCGCCTATGGAACCTTTACCCTGTCCAGGGCATTGGGGGAATACAGTATCGCTGACTTCCTTCAGTCAACGGGCACTCAAACCGAAGTATTTGTCCGATTTTCCACCGTGGGCGGTGGCCAGGATTCCAGCGACTATGCCCGGGACCCACGCGGCTTCGCGATTAAGTTTTACACCCGGGAAGGCAATTTCGATTTGGTAGGAAACAATACCCCAGTATTTTTTCTGAGCGATCCGAGCAAATTTCCCGACTTTATCCACTCTCAGAAAAAGGATCCCAGGACCAATTTGCCCAATCCAGCGGCAATATATGAGTACTGGGCCAACCATCCCCAATCACTGCACCAAATGACCATCTTGATGTCTGATCGCGGTATCCCGGAATCATACCGGCATATGCATGGATTCGGCTCCCATACCCTGAGCTTCTGGAACCAGGCGGGACAGCGATTCTGGGTTAAATGGCATCTTAAATCCAACCAGGGAATTAAAAACCTGACCGAAGATGAGACCGTTGGCCTCCCATCGTTTGGCGCCCAGCAAGATTTGATCGAATCCATCGACACCAGAGATTTTCCGTCCTGGACAGTAAAACTCCAGATCATGAGCGATCAGGAAGCACAGAATTACTACCTTAATCCGTTTGATCTGACAAAGGTCTGGCCCCATGAAGATTTTCCATTAATTGAAGTGGGCCAACTCGAATTAAATCGTAACGTTGAAAACTACTTTGCCGAAACTGAACAGGCCGCATTTGCCCCGAGCAACCTGGTTCCTGGGGTCGGTGCCTCTCCGGACAAGATGCTCCAGGCAAGACTACTTGCTTACCAGGACGCCCATCGCTATCGAGTAGGCGCTAATGTCAATCAGATACCCGTTAACGCCCCCCGTTGTCCGGTTAATCATTATCAGAGAGACGGTGCGATGGCTGGCATGAAATGTCCTTACGACGATCAAAACAATCAGGGACGCGGGGTAAACTTCTATCCCAACGACCAGATCAATAAAGGCGCACCCGCGCCGACCCCTGAAATAGCGGAACCACCAATGCCGATCCTTGGTGATGCCTGGGTAAAAATCTATGATACTTCAGAAGAAGATCATTACTCCCAGGCCGGTGCTCTGTTTAGGCTGATGAATGAATCTCAAAAACAACAGTTGGTAACCAACATTGTCGGAGGACTATCCCAGGCCGAAGCCTCGGTGCAGCAACGAATGGTTGAATTACTGAACCGGGTCGATGGTGAATATGGAGAAAGAGTTAACAACGGATTAAAACCCATGGGAAACACTGTTCATTAATTCACTTACAACGGCAACCACTGAAATTGAAGATAATTAATTTCACTTTTAAGTGTTCACGAAACCCGGGGTTTGTGAACACTTTTTCTATTTGTGACTAGACAGGGAATATTCAGCGATACAGTCTTTATAGTGCTAAAAAGTGCTCCTCGTCCTCCACCACAACAATTGTATCGTCCGATTTGAATCTCTATGCCCCACCAACCAATATCAATTCCACTTTTCACACATTCTGTGTATGTTTGCGACCGATGGAAAAGCAAAGTTCTACGTCAACTACTTGCGATTTACTACTGCGTTGTAAATTGAGCTTATCGGTCGCTTCCATAACCATTTGAGACATTTCTCCAAATTAGAACGTTTAAATTTACTCCGCTATTCCCGCGTAGGCGGGAATCTATTTCCACTAAATTCAGATAATCTAAATTGCTACAAATATAGCTAAGCGATGGTATATGAAGGGACACTGATTGGTAAATCCATGTTCTTAAAATCTTTCAATCATGGATTCACTCCTACGCGGGAATGACAGGTGGGGAATCAGTACAAACGACCGTAACGAGTATACAAGAGGCATAGAGCTGACGAAACACTTCGAGCAATCTGGGCCAGCTTCAATTGACCTGCTATGCCCCTTCTTTGTGGAAGAGCCATTCGTCGACAATTTCAATTTCGGTAGATTCATCAACAAGCAGTCATTCATCTATTGATCGGACTGCCCCTTTTTATTCGATGACATACACATCGAGCCACCTAAGCTGTAAAATCGGAACAATCTACAAAATGAAAGGAGAATCAATGCACCATAAACAATACACATTTTCGGTTAACTGGTCTGAAAGTGAAAAAATATTTATTGGCCAGTGCCACGAAGAACCTCTATTGAAATGTAAATCTGATTCCGAAGAAACAGCGATAATCGGTGTTTTGCAGTTAGTTATCGATAATATTTCACAAAGCATCCCGTAAGAACATATGGGACCGGATTGATATAAATTTGTATCCCGTCTGAAGATATGGGACCAAATAGATATAAATTACGGTATTGCTGATTTGATCAAGTGGATTGGTGGCTCTGGAGTGGCAGCTTTGCGGTGATGGCCGAAGAAGTGAAAAATACGTTGAATGACAGCAACGAGTGGTGCTGCCAGTCGGGTTTGTAAAGTCGTCCTGCAGAACCTAACCCTCAATTGATATTCGTCCTGATACCGGCTAACCACTGGAACCGGTATATTGCTGACCATCATGTATTGAAAAATGGCTAACCACAGTTAGTCTGTGAAGACTGTTAATTTCCGCGTAGCATGTTCAATCTTATAACGTATTTAAAACTATAATTAGTTCTCCGGAATCAATACCCACATTTACCGTTCGTTTAACCGTTTGTTTAAAAGTACTACCCCTCCATACTGTTACGATTAACTCGTGGTTACCGGGTCCCAATCCGGTAAATCGAAATTCACCACTAACATCGGTGCTGACCTTGCGAGTAGATCGGAATCTAACGCCGTTTTTATGTAACGCCCAGTTCAGAAAAACATCAGCGCCGTCAAAAGTCTGACCAGATTCATCATAAATACCGCCTCCAAGATTGTACGGGCCAAGATCAATTGTCAGAATGACCGGGATACCAGAATCAGGATTAAACATTAATCCGGTTGCTCTTAAAGCCTGCTGTCCCTTGATCGCCACCTGAAATTTTCCTTTTGGAAATTCAGGCACGCTAAAGCCGCCATATTCATCAGTTATAACATTGGTAGTCCAATAATCCTTTTCTACGGTCGTCACAAATAATTCAATATCAGCAACTGGTCGATCATATGGATCCACAATTCTGCCAATAAGTATGCCAAGTGGAATAGACTCAAGTATGATGTTACGTACTTCCTGATCAGATCTCAATTTAATTTGAGATTTGGCGTAGCTACCAAACATTCCCTGTGGGGATACTTTTAAAACATAATCCCAACCCGGCTTGATATCGATAAATTCAAACTCGCCAGAAGTACCAGTGACTATTGAGTAGCGCGCTTTCTGCGAGGGTGAGTACAATAATACTGTTTCACCTGCGATACTTTCTCCGAATTCAGTTCTTACCCACCCAGACAAGTTGATGTTTTTGCTTGTTGTGGTTACTTTTAGTAATTTTTCAGTGATTACTTGGTCTTCAATCGTCGATTGCACTTCCTGATCACTATTACCAAGAGGAATATTTTGACTGCTGGCCTGATTTATATCTCCCTGTTCTGACTCGGGTGCTACAGAGACCGACTGATTTTGTTTAGGATACCAATCAACTAACTGGTGGCTATAAAGCGCCAGCACTATCGCCGCTAGAATTATTGACAAAACTACTAGTGATATTTGACTACGCGTCATAGGGACATTGTACCGTAATATTTTTTAGTGATCGCATTTCTCTCCCGCTGACGCCATTTATAATCAAGGACAACGGGCTTAAATACGCCACATAATCTTAACCAGATGATAACGACTATGAATTCACCCGCCACATTTACCGACCCATTAACCAATAAAAAATATCCAATTAGTGTGCCATGTTGGCGTGCGCCAGATGGCAATCCTTTGCTTGTTAGTGATCTTTCCGGTATTAACCGTTCTGATATAGATCAAACAAAGCGATCGATCTGGCGCTATGCAAAGGCCTTACCAATTCCTATCAAAAACCCTATTAGCCTCGGTGAGGGATGCACACCACTAATTAAATCTTCCTATGATGGTATCGATTGTCGGTTCAAATTAGAGTGGTTTTCGCCAACAGGGTCTTTCAAAGACAGGGGAACCTCCGTGATGCTTTCCTTGTTAAAACAACAGGGGATTGCCGCAGTAATTGAAGACAGCTCCGGGAACGGTGGTGCGTCGGTTGCGGCATATGGAGCCGCAGCTGGAATGGCGGTAAAAATTCTTGTTCCCGCTTCGACACAGCCAGCTAAAATTGCACAAATTAGAGCGTATGGCGCGGAAGTTATTCTTGTGCCTGGACCACGTGAAGCGACTGAAGAAGCAGCGATAAAAATGGCTGGCGAGGCTTTTTATGCTAGCCATAATTGGCATCCATTTTTTCTACAAGGCACGAAAACAGTAGGTTATGAAATATGGGAGGATTTAGGTTTTAGGGTTCCTGATAATATAGTCATACCAGCATCAGCTGGGAGCAATCTCTTGGGTTGTTATATTGCTTTTCGTGAACTAATGGCTTCTGGCGAGACTGACCACATGCCAAGGCTATTTGTTTCTCAACCAGAAAACTGCCCTCCATTACATGTTGCCTTGACCGGTGGCGTCGCTGAAATTAGTAATATCAAATATTCCCCAACTGTAGCTGAAGGTACAGCAATCAAAAAACCAATCCGCTTGACTGAAATAGTAAAAGCCATTCGTGAAACCGGCGGCAGTACTGTGACACTTGCTGAGGATGAAATTATTGACGCCAGCATGAAGCTCAGCCGATCTGGCCTGTATGTCGAGCCAACCTGTGCCCATGCTGCAGCTGGAATGAAACGTTTGATCGAAGCCGGAACCATTCAATCTGATGAAGAAACGGTTGTACTACTAACTGGCACAGGTCTGAAATCAACATTCTTTTATGCCGAACAATTTGAAACTAAACCTACCGTTAGCTGAATACTAATACACGAGCTGCGTTGTCGGTTTTCGAATGGCCGCATACTCATTCACATAGTATTCAGTGAGATCCCATTCATGGCAGTATTGGATATGTTTCTGCCTGATTGACTAATAAACCCCTTGGTCAAATTGGATCATAATTTCCCGACTACCAGATATTGAGGGATATGATCATATCGTCCGGCGAAACCTCCCCGCTGGTCTTACACACAACCGTACGTGACTCTCTCGATTCCTAAGGCTCTTGCCAACCAGCCACCTTCGGATTCATAAAAATTGACTTTGTCTCAATCATAGGATCATCCCATTCTTTGCCCTGAAAAGACGACCAGGTATTGAATCAATAATACACATACACTGGAACTAGGAGACGTATATCCCAGTTTTTTGCATGTAATCGAGATAGAGTTGTCCACGTAATTTTTTAAGGCGAGGTTCTTCGACAGCACGCATATGTAATTCAACTGATATATACCCAATGAGTAAAATGGCAAACATACTTAAAACTGGTATCAATATGAATCATCCAATTCCAAATGCCATCACCCCTGAATAAATAAGATTTCTTGTTTTTGAGTAAATGCCATGAGTAACCAGTTCTGTTATTTCAGTCTCATCGACTCCCAATTGCCAATCTTTGCCCATTTGATACTGCGAAATTGAAGTAACGGCAATTCCAATCAAGCAGATGAGAACACCAGTTGCATCTCCCCACACTCCATATAGGTTATTCGCCTGAATAACTTGTGCAGATGAAAGCACGCTTAAAAACAATGCCCCAAGAAAGGCAGCGAGTATTAGGGCGCTAGAATACTTAGATACCTTCGACGAACTATTTAAGCCAGATCGTATTCCTTGATCGCCTGCAATTCGATATTGAATTGCAATTCTTCCTGCAACTGCGACGATCAAAAATAGGGCTGTCATTAATAAAGCCATTAGTTTCTATTTGTGATTGTGACCGTGTGCAAACCAGAATTTTAAAATCGTGGTTGGGATAGCCACTCGAATTTACCATTTAGATTGCTAAAAAGTGTTCTTCCTGAGTATCTCAGAGGCAAATTCGAAAGCCGAAAATCGCTGAATTTTCAATCTCCCATGTTCTTGAGCGGGAACCCCTGACTACCCTCGTCAGGCCAAATCAGACCAATGCAGCAATGTAATTCCAAGGCTTTCATCATATTGGGTGAGCGGCGGCGCTGCACGAACTACATTCGTAATTCCAATAACGCTCAGAAGTTCAGCTTCAGAAAACTGGTCCTTTTCCCAGGTATGGGTTACAAAATTGCATAACATGTACCCTTTGGGCGCTTTGGAAATAACATGTTCACAATAAATATTTTGAATTTGCCGGATAATCTCGGTGAAAGCGAAATTACTGATCACCATATCGTATTTGGTTCGGTGAGCTGGTAAATCATCACTGGTTAAATACGATACATTATTAATGTTGAATTCGCCGAGAAATCGTTTGCTCAGTGCCAGCGCGGGTTCAAGGTCGACCAGTGTATAACTGCCTAGTTTAAAAACGTCCTGGATTATTTTGCACTGTCCACCATAACCCCCACCAATCTCTATTATATTCATCCCTTCAAGACTCCCGAAATACGTCATGAGATCACTTAGTATATTGATGTAACGCAATGTTGTTGGCGCCATCTGAATTTTTTTTCCGGCAACCTCATACTCAAACATCTTGGGCCCGCCAACGCTATCACTGGTTTGGAACCTTTCAAAGTATTGGCGTAGATCGATATTTTTTCGCTGAGTTAAATACAGATAATTCAATCCAAGTTTCGGCCCACAAGTTTCGACAATACTCCTGTACGTTTTGTTAGCCCTAAATACGTTGAATGCTATATCGTTTTCTGCAGCCTGGCGGCAAATCAGCGGATATTTACCATCATCTGAGTAACTGCTGACTCGTCCTTTCCGATTGCTCATAAATTATCCGGCGATATAGTTAGGCAGCACCTTTGTGTGCCCTCAATAGAGAATTTGGCTGTTCCAGGGGTCAAATGGTTCGAGGTCGAGGTTGTTTGCCGGAGGACGAAGAAATAGTTTTGCAGTAGTATTTGCCATTGCCGCGGTAATCGAGAACGAACTGTTCGACGCACAAACAATACTTGCTTTCTGCAGCATCATCCAATCTACGATAAATTCAAGTCCTTGCAAATCACATCCCAGGGAAGAATAAGAAACAGGGTCATATTGTGAAAAGTCATTCAGCACACCTGGGTCATCTGACGCAATATACAGTCGTGGTGATTGTAATGTAACCCAGTTTCCGTCCAACCATTTCAAATACCAACAGGATGGAGATACCGGATGATTTTCGCTGTTGACAAAATCGCCCCTTCGTAAGTGTAAGCCAACGATAGTTTGATCTTTTTTGAAACGGCCAGCAATATTTTCCGCAAGTAGAGATTGGAAATAGTCGCTGGGTGTGAACGTGCTCTGAAAAATTTCTCGAAAATTGTTCCATTTTTCGGTGTGAAATTGAAAATAGCCGGTTATATCCCGATTCGCCAGTTGATTTTGACCCGACATCAATGTCCCAAGCATATCCAGTTGGCGCTCTCTAATCACGTCGGGAGGAGTAACTGGCAATGGATCACAAATATCAAAAAGATAACTACCAACCCACGGATTAGTACCGATATCGAGATTAAATCTGTGAGCATAGTTTTGTAAAAAAGCGTATTGGATTATCTGGTTGCCGAACCTGCCCTTGTTGCCCAGTGATCGCATACTAATCTGATCACGATGTTTGTTTGCCGACACTGGCATAAGCTGACCACATATCTGTTCGAGCAGATAACAGGTCTTACGGCTGAATGCGGTGGCATGGCTGGGCCAAAACTCTATTGCCTGATCGTAATATTTCAGCCCGCTTCGGGTCAAACCAAGATTCATACAGGCTTTAGCGACACAAAGCAGGGAACCAAGATCTGGCTCAGATTGCCTGAAATACTGTTTATAAAGCGCGAAGGATTTAGCGTTTTCTCCCTTGCGAAATGCCGACTCGGCCTGGTCCTTTAACTGCATTCAGATTTATTGTCCTGGTTACTTGGCGACTGTGTCCTAATCAGACCCGTTCAATGCCCGGGGGTGTTTGTGCCAGCTGTCGGATCGGGTACGCTCAATCGAACACGCACTTACTTTACGCAGTCCAAAGTTATCGAACTCAATTTCAAGTCGAGTTGGATGGAACAGGCCGTATTGATCAGGCCAATAGGACGAACTGGCCTTTACCAGATTATCTTCAAGCAGCTCAACCTGGATCGGTTTAGAAAACTCTTTTTTATAATAATAAGTACCGCCGACCATGGATTTATGAAAAAAATCATCGTCGCACTGATTCTCTTTGAGAAAAAAATATCCGTTTTGCTCAAGCAACTCACGCATCTCGGTTCTTCTCGGTTCTGCATGATTGTGCTCCACACAAATATATCCAAAAGTATATTTGTCAAAATCGATACCATGCAGAATTTCGAGCTCCGATCCTTCTGTATCGAGACTCATGTAATGAATCAATGGCGGCGAATTATTCTGCTCCAGTATGTCTGTCAGTGTGGAAGAGGTGACAACTGTCTGATGCCCTCGCATCGCTGCCTTTTTGCCCCAACCATCCAGAAACCTGGTGATACCGGAAAGCACACTGTTGCCCCCTTTGCCTTTGCTGAATTCAAGAGAGGCTCCCGATTCGCTGGAAACCGCAGCGTTAATACAAATCGCCTGACGCGCGGCTTGAGCCTCTCGAATACATCTTCTTGGGGCTCAATACAAATACCATTCCATTCCAGTTCAGTTTCCAACTTGTAGGTATTAGATATGTTGATGCCATCAAATGCACCGATATCAACGAAATAACCGCAGGGCGCACCGCGATAAAACTCTACCACGTTATTGTCCTGTCCATATTGAGAGTAAGATCGATCAGATAAAGTCACAAGTCCCCCGCGAGTGTTAGTGTGTTTCTGCAATGCCCAGAATTATGGATACCAGAAATGCTCAAGCCATTACTATCCCGGGCTCTAAGAATCTTGTCCGGCAATCCTGATAATCAATTTGTAGCTAGTAAGGATAACCGATAAATAATTTGCTGAAAACCCGCGTTTATATATAGTTAATTTGGTTTTTTGTATCTGACTGACAAACTTTACTGTCGGCACAATGAACAGCATTCAAGTCGGCTCTCTAATTTTTGCCATCAAAAACCAAACGCCTACCCCTACCCTTCTAGAGAAAGGCTAATCAAAGCAAACATCAGGAAATTGCGATTTCTTTCAACAACAGATAATTCTTGATCGAACACCCTCTTACTAAATCAGAGAAGTTGCAAACGCAGTAGTATTGAACGGCATTCTAGATTATTGTGTATAAAATAATCTGAATTTAGAAAAATAATTGAGTCGAGTTTTCAAATTCCGCGCACTGGGCTTTAACTATTCGCTTTTCTTGCACTGATTGCGTTTCACAGCGCATTATGTACATCCAGTTTCGACTAATTTGTTCCGATGTTACATTTCCGTCTAAATCGTTGAGTATCGAATGCCTAATTTTGTTAGCGCCATTTTCCGTATACACCCGACCTGAGTACTCATCTAGTTTGGAATGCGCTTGATTCCAATCATGTTTATAGCGTTCCCCATTCATTTCGTTTGGAGAAAATAGTTTTCGAACACTATATCGCAAATATTCGTCTCCTTGGTCTGGGAATATTTCAAATAGCAATAACATCTCATTTGGAGCATTAAAAGGATCATGCCCCCATATGAAAATGGAGACTTGAGACTTCAGATATTTTCAAAGCGTCTGATTTTATTTCAAATTCTCGGGATGTTAGGGTGAATAACTGCCCGTCAAAATTTATATCAGTATGCATGAAAATATCTGGCAAATAATCTTTACTTAGAGATAGAAATTCAACCCAATCAGACACCGACCCCTCGTATCCAATTACCATTTGGCTCACAGCATCTTGCATAACTTCCATATATCCGGTAGTTAAATGCGAACTTAGCTCCCAATCCAACAGACAATGAACTCCTTTTGGATATGGCAGACAATGCAAATAAACATAGTAGTCGGAATCTGCAAACTGCCAACGTGAAGACCTCCATTTTCTTTTATTTTCGTCAATCCAATCGAACATTTTTTCAGGGGCGCCAAAATCTATAACTCTAATCTCTTCCCCACTAAAACTGCGGGTAAGTGAGTAGCCCTTTAATAAATTCTCGGCAATTAATACAGGATTATTAATGAAGTTATCCAGACTTATATTCTTGGGTTTTTGAACGGTCACTTCACTTTTCGCAACTCCACTTTCTGAATAAGAAATAAGCTGATCCTTCGATATTTTTACATCTTCTTCTCGATAACTCCCAACCTGCCATGTGCTTCCGTTAGATTCCGAATAAATTAAACCAAATTTAACTTCTGAACTAAATTCAAGGCTAACAACTTTTTCCGGATAACTTTCAAGTTCAAATTGAATTAGATCTTTTTCTTCCGAATATTTTGTGACATTGCCAATTTTATGTACGTTTCCTTCGCGATCGCGTATAAAAAATTCTTTGTAATACGAAAAATAACCAAGACTAAAAACATGTGCTGCTGAAACAAGCTCCTTATCAGAAACGAAAAAGGCTGTACCAATGCTGTAGTATTTATCGTTGCGTTCCTTAAATGGCAGCAAGTGCCATGGCAACTCGCGCTCATATCTGAAATTTTCGTTTTCTAATTTTGGAACTACAACTTCCACAATCCCATCTTTTAGAATCAAGAGTTTGTCTTGGCTCAATATGGATTGCGCTCCTAAGCTGTTTGAAATAAATATTATCAAAATAAGTGCAAACCACATATTTTTCATAAAGGACCTACATTTAATTAATTAAAAAGGGTTGTAGTACAACCCTGAAGCAACATGCCAGAAACTATATTAACTTTTATCGGAAAACAAAGTACGAAGCCCCGGAATAGCGATAACAATAACTCTTCCCTCCCTGATTCTAATTCTACTCTTTCTGCCCTTTCTCCAACCCCTTCAGAAACTTGCCCAGGGCTTCTCCAGCTTCCTCCGGCGACATATCCTCAATCCCTTCCAGCTGACTTTCAAGCTGCCCTGTATGTTGCTGCAATCTTGATTCCAGACTTCTTGCAGCACGCTCGCCGGATAAATTCATGAGCACCAAAATGGCGCCAATTACGCCCAAAACAATCAGCGCTTTATTCTTTTCGATCTTGTGAACCTCGACACTGGCATGGATCATTAGCCAGATTACCGCTACTACGCCGATGACAGATCCGAGGTAGGGAATCCACTGCAGAATCATGGTTATCGGAAAAATAGCCATTGAATAGGCGACGCAGCGCCACGCGGTATGGAAAGATTCTGCAGATCCCATCAACTTCCATATGACAAACATAATTGCGCCGCTGATAAAGCTACCGATTACAGCAACTATGGGTAAGGTGACTATAGCCATAAATCCAAATCCGCCCCCTAAAGCCAAACCACTGCCAAAAATCGACATTATCGCGGCGACAATTCCCGCAATCAATCCCATGACGATTATAAATATCAAAGGTTCCCCATAGCCCCCCAACTTTGCCATCCCTCGATAAAACACCGCGGGCCCAAGCACGACTTTCTTGGCGTCGTCGATAACGGTGGCGAAATTAAATGCGGTGTTTTCGGTCATGATTTCCTCTGATTCGATTCTCTGATTCGATTCTCTGATTGGTAAAGTATAGGAGATTTATTCGAGCCAATCCATGGCCAGGAATGTAACTGGGAAGAATCAATTATTCCGGTTTTTTATAATACCCGACAGTATCTCCTTCGGTGGTTACACCCAGCCCGTTTAGCAGCCTGTTGGAATAGTTGAAATACGCAACGACCTGATTGACTTCGAGAATTTCTCCATCCTCACATCCGGCCTGCTTCATATTATCAAACGTTTGTTTCTCGATCCTAGCGACGTTGACGGTCAGGGCTTCGGTGTATTGCAGAAACGCGAGTTCCTTATCCGAGAAAACCAATTCTGGTTTGCGCAACTCAAATGCCTGATAGATTCGATCAGATTTTTCATCATCGTTGATAAGATGACGGGCATTGGTGAAATGATGGGTAAAACTGTAATCACATTTATTCAGCATACTGGTATATGAAGCCACAACCTCGAGAAACCAGAATGGCAAGGTATTGTCTTCGTTGTGCAGCACGCTGCGATACAACACAACGTGGCCCTTCATTGTATGGGGTCGTAAACTATGGGCACGCATCACATTGTCTACCGTGTCGCTGGGCGTCTTAACCAGTTCGTACATTTCCTTAACCACGCCTTCGGCCTGGTCTACTTCGATCATTTCAATCCACGCAGACATACTAATTTCTCACATTTATTTTCGATAGGAAAAAGACCGGTCAAATCGGCCACGAATATAATCACCACATCGGACATCTTCATAATGGGGAGATTCGCCGTTGGTCGCCACCGGAGTGATCACCGTATCCCAATCGGGGTCCATCGCGGTTGCGATGGAATAGCGTTCGTTGCCGGAAGTATTGACGACACAATGAGGCGTAGAACGGAACCGGTCATTGCTCCAACGGGATAACAGGTCACCGACATTTATGACCAAGGTGCCTTCAATAGGGTGGGCTGTGATCCAGCTTCCATCCGGACTTTGCACTCGCAATCCCCCATTGTTATCCTGGGCCAGTAACGTCATGGTGCCATAGTCTGTATGGGGTGACACGCCGTATTGATCCTCACCCATGGTGGGGGGTTGGGCCGGATAATGAATCAACGTTGCCCGGGTAATGGGTTTTTCGAATCGGCCGACAAAGTATTCCCGATCAACCCCAAGACTCTCGGCAATTGCTCGCAGTAATTGCTTGCCGCAACGATGGGCTGCATCCATATACTGCAGCAATACCTCGCGCATTTCCGGCATAAATCCGGGCCAGCGATTAGGCGGTAGCAACTCATTTCCGGCGACAAAGTCGGGATTATCTGGCGCGTAGTCCATACCCCAGATAAAACTCTCTTTTAGATCCACCTTGGTCTGGCCTTCCATCCTGGACTGCCCTTTGGCGAGCAATCCGCGATGATATCCTGACGCCAGCACCCGGGATTTAAGCTCTTCGTCAAATTCAAAAAATCGACGAGAAATGTCAAACGCCTGGGCCATCAAAAGCTCGTCAATACAATGCCCTGACACGTAGAAAAAACCGGAAGATTTTGCTGCCTGCTGCAGCGCCTCGCCAACTCCAGCGAAGTCTGGCTCAGGACCAAACAAGGTCTCGATATCAATTACCGGTATTTGATCCACACTGATCGTGTCCACTGCCGCATAGGCACCGACATTTGCCTCGCTTTCCAGACTAGCCAAAATTGTTCTCCATACTATTCATTACGCATTCTGCCCTCCGGCAGCGCCGCCGAGTCGTTCGTCTGCTCCCATTTTTCGCTCTAGCTTGCGTACCCCAGCAGAAACAATCAAGACCAGGATGAGATATTCGATGGCAACCAGAGAATAAATTTCCAGGGGCCGGTATTCGGTTACAGCGAGTTCATTGCCCCGGCGCAGCACTTCAGAAACCCCAATAACTGATACCAGTGAGGTCATCTTAAGCATTATAACCAGCTGATTCCCCACAGCCGGCAATGATCGTCTGAGGGCCTGGGGGAAAATCACGAAACGCATGGTATCCAGATAGGATAGTCCGACTGCATCTGATGCTTCGAATTGCCCTCGGGCAATGGACTGCACGCCGCCGCGAAAAATTTCAGCCATAAAAGCAGAACCATACAAGGAAAGCGCGAGCATGCCCGCCGGAAATGGATCCAGTGAGACGTCAATTAGAATTGGTAAGCCGTAGTAAACCCAAAAGATTGAAACCAGCGGCGGTATAGAACGAAATATTTCGACGTACACCCGGTAAACGATTTGGAGTGGTCGGCTCTTGGACAAACCCATTAAACTTACGGCGAATCCAACGATATTGGAAATCGCCACACAGCAGAGCGTCAGCATTATGGTCCAGGGAACCCCGGAGAGCAGGAACGCCAAATTGATCCGACCACGCTTGAGCGTAGGATCCACCACATACCACCCCCATTCCTGGGAACTGGCGCAGCCCGCCAGCAGTATTCCAAGTAAAACGACTGCCGCCACTTTTATAGTTTTATTCATATCTCTTGTTAACGGACTGGAGGTCAAATGAACAATAAACACAGGTAGAAATCAGCGCACAATGGAAATCTTGACGCTTCCATACGGTGCATGTACCGTTAGGATTCTAACTTGATTAGCGCCTTAAATTGCATTGCTATGGAAAACAAAGAACACCAATCATCGGGCTATCAGGGCTACCACCGTCCACTAGGTGGCTCAGAAGATCCCGAACTTACCCATATTGAACGCGGCACCCCCTGCGGCGAGTACCTACGCCGCTACTGGCAACCAGTCGCGCTTTCGAGCGAATTGTCTGATCTTCCCATGCTGGTTGAGATTCTAGGGGAAACCCTGGTGCTGTTTCGTGATGGCAGCAATCGGATCGGCTTGTTACATCGCCACTGCGCCCACCGCGGCGCTTCACTCGAATATGGCATCGTCGCGGATCTGGGGATAATCTGCTGTTACCACGGCTGGCAATACGACATTGACGGCACCTTAATTAAGGCAGGATCCGAACCCGAAGGCAGCGCGGTCTGCCGCAAGGTTGTGCAAGGCGCATATCCGGCCCATGAGCATAATGGAATCATTTTTGCCTATCTGGGCCCCCCAACGGAAAAACCGGAATTCCCGATTTACGATACTGAATTTATGGCGGATACCGAAGCGATTCCATTCTCCATTACGACGCCCTGCAACTGGCTTCAAATATACGAGAACACCCAGGATCCAATCCATGTTCTACATCTGCACTCTCGTTCCAGTGGCATTCAATTCGGCGCAGCCTCCGGGGTCGACCAGGAAATCGAATATAAAACTACACCTCTCGGTATGATTAACGTGCAGTCCCGCAGAGTCGGTGATTTGATCTGGGTTCGTACCACGGATTCCATATTGCCCAACACCAACCAAACCGGCGCAATATGGGAGGAGGCAGAGTCAGAAAAATATTTCAACCGATCTTCTATGCTTCGCTGGATGGTACCGGTAAACAATACCGCCACTCGCACCATCGGCTGGCGTTTTTTCAATCACGATCTGGATCCGCGCCAACAGAGTCAAAAAGACCAGGTTGGAAAGGAGAAAATTGATTTTATCGGACAAACCGAAGATGAGCGGGAATACTCTGAGAGACAACGCCAACCAGGGGATTATGAAGCCCAGGTTTCCCAGCGCCCAATTGCAATCCATCGGTTGGAAAATCATGGGAGTTCGGACGCTGGAATAGTTAAACTGCGGCACTTACTGCGAACCAAAGTCAGAAATCTGGCCACCGGCGGTAACGTGGAACATCCCGCTAGTAATCCCCAGGGAATTTCGACGTACAACCAGGATACAGTCACAAACTGGTGCCAGCCTGTTGGCGTCGACAATAGTGAGCGCCAGGTACTGCGACATTTTGGCGATATCATTTCGAATGCGGTGCTCGAAAGTGATCATATGACCCAGGCTAAACGATCAGACTTTATTCGCCAGATTTGTGCGGCAACTAGGCAGGGCTAGATAATCCTAGAATCCTCAGTTGAGCATCGTGAAGAGTGCGTTTGTGGGGATGCAGTGCAAGGCACAACGACGCGGAATAGTTGTTCTATTCCAAGGAGTTGTAACGCCGCAATGCGCCGCCACAAGCGTGCTATTCGCGGTGCAGCGCTGTTCACTCTTTGAGTGAACGTGATAAACAGTAAGATATTTCATGTTTTCAAATACTTAGTTACATAGACAAGCGGTCGACTGAGGATTCTAGGATAATAGGTTACTATTAGATTGTGAGATTTAACCGCATCGCTGTTATTCAATATCAAACTACATTCAACATTTGTAATTAACAACCGAGGTACATTATGAAAATTAGAAAGTCCATCGCGCTGATTGCCAGCGCCGCCGCGCTGCTCATTTCCACCGGCGTTCTGGCCCAGGGAAGCTCCATTTTAAATAAGGTGCTTGATAGCGGAACCTTGAAGGTCGGCACTACCGGTGACTTCAATCCTATGTCTTTCAAGGATCCGGAAACCAAGGATTACAAAGGTCATCAGATTGATGCAGCCAAGAAACTTGCCGAAGACATGGGTGTTGAACTGGAATTTGTTCCCACAGAATGGAAGACTCTGATCAATGGCGTAGTCGCAGGCAAATATGACATCGTTATGACCGGAACCTCGATGACCGTGAGCCGAGCCAAGGCGGCAGGTTATACTATTCCGTGGGGTCGTACCGGATATCTACCCCTTACCCGGCAGGACATGGCGGGGAAATTTAAAACCTGGGACGATTTGAATAAGCCTGATGTAACCATCGGCTATAACCTTGGTACGTCGTTTGCCGACTTTGTCAAAACCAACCTGCCAAACGCAAAAGTCAGAGAAGTTGAGTCGCCGGCCAGAGACTGGCAGGAATTATTGGCTGGACGGGTGGATGTGACCATCTCCAGTATTCTGGAAGCCGGTACGCTGTCTACTACCCACGAAGCGATAGTCATTCCATTCCAGGACGTTGCCAACAGTCTACCGCTTTCTTTTATCGTCCCTCAAAACGACCAGGTATGGCTCAACTTCCTCAACAACTGGATGCAGGTGAAGCATGAAAATGGCTATTTCAATGCGCTGAATGCGACCTGGGGTATTCAGGGTCAAAACTGATCGGCAAACCCATTCCAGACAATTCCGAGCGGGCCTTTCCTTCAGATTGGTTCGCCCGGGTAAATCAGCCAATCCGATTTTCGGGTCCTGACGGTGCGATTGGCCCACTTAAGCTGGATTGAGGTCAATACTTATCTGGAACAGCACGCCGGTATAATCATTCCTCTCGGTTCGACTGAACAACATGGTCCCACCGGGCTCATCGGTACTGATGCAATTTGCGCTGAAACTATTGCCTGGCAAGCAGCGGAGTCTAGCGACAGTATGTTGGTCGCGCCAACAATGGCATATACCCCCGCGCAATTTAATCTCGGTTTTGCCGGCAGTGTATCCATACGCAGCACCACCCTGATTACACTCCTGCACGATATAGTAACTGCTCTTTCACACAGCGGTTTCAGACAATTTTATTTTCTCAATGGACATGGCGCTAACCTGGCCCCGGTACGCTCGCTGGTTCACGACCTGCGCCAACGGGTAAGTCTTGAGCTGTCCGACAGGGTTTGGGATTTCAGACTGCGCAGCTGGTGGGACTTTCCAGAAGTGAATGCGCTACGCTCAGAATATTATGGAGAACGGGAAGGCATGCATGCTACGCCCAGCGAAATCTCAATTACCCGGGTCAGTCACCGACAGCCAGCCAAGCTGCGTGATGTTGTGTTTAAACCAGTATCTGCCGAATTCTTGCGGGAGCATGCAGGCGACGCCCACTTAGACGCCACGCGTCATCGAGAACAGTTTCCAGACGGGTGCGTTGGATCAGATCCAACTCTCGCAACAGCGCAACATGGAAAACAATTAATCGAAACCGCGGCAGTGGCATTGGTTAAAGACTTTACCCAGTTTACTATCTAGGGAACCTCCGCAGAGTCATGACCGGCCAGACACACAGAGAAACTCTCTAATTCAGTGAGCGGCCAGATTCCAACCATTTCACTGATAAATCTGGCTATCGCGTTTATTCCGGCGTTAGTTATGGTGGGTGTCATGTTGGTCTGGTCCCTTCGCGCCGGAAATGCGCTGTATGCCATGACAAGAATGCTTGGCCAGCTGCTACTTATCGGTTATTTCCTGACCTACATTTTTGAATCAGACAATATGTGGATTGTATTGATCGTGCTAAGTGTCATGGTATTTGTCGCCAGTTGGATTGCACTGCATAACACTACGATAAAAAGCAAACAAATTTACCTCTGCATTTTTGGCGCGATTGTAATCGCCGGGGGTTCCACCCTGGCAATTGTCTCGGCGGGAGTTTTACAGCTTGAGCCGTGGTACCAGGCGCGCTTCCTGATTCCCCTGGCAGGCATGATTTTTGCGAATTCCATGAACAGCGTCAGTCTGTGCGCCGAGCGATTGAGTGCTGAAATGCGTCGGGGTGATGACTGGCTGACAGCCCGTACAACCGCACTCCAGGCCGGTATGATACCCATGGTTAACTCTCTGTTTGCGGTTGGACTGGTTTCCCTGCCCGGCATGATGACCGGACAAATTCTCTCCGGGGTATCACCGCTGATTGCGGTTCGCTACCAGGTCATGGTGATGTGCATGATTTTTGGATCCGGAGGGCTTGCAGCGGTACTATTTCTGGTATTTTCCAGAAAGTTGTATGAAAAGACTCACTAAACTTGATCAGCGAAATCATGAAAAAACGAAAACCTCTTATCATGGGTGTTTCAGCACCATAGAACATTGCGATCACTTGGATTTCTAATACTGGGATTTCTCGGGGGATGGATGCTCCATGGTTACCTGCAGCCGAATTCCCCTGCACGCAATATCACGTCAGACGTCGTGGAAATTTCGGCAGTAGAACCTGATGTAGCAAACAATAAATCCCCCCTGCTTTCCACCAAACCAGCTGATTCTGGAATAAATCCCGATCCGGACCAGCAACCAGATTTTCTCGCGGCACTACACGCCGGAAATTATAACCAGGGGGTAAATCTTTGTATCCAGTCTCTGGGCAAAGGAGACAACCCCTGTCGCGACCAATTAATTCAATTTTCAGAGTCGGGAAACCTCTCCCAAAACGATTCCAGATTTCTTCTGGAACTCTGGCTAGGGGAACGTCCCGAAGATGTTGATGCGGGTAGCATTCTGGTCAAAAGGGCCATTGCCGACGAGCGATTTGTCGAAGCGATTGAATTACTAATCTCATTGAAAAGTTATCAGACCGATATCGTCGCCCTGGATAAAATCTCCCAACGGGTCCAGCACCTGGCGCGGACCGCAATCTCCAGGTTAAATCTTAGAGGTGAACTCAACAGATTGAAAACTATTCTAACCAGGATGGTTGAAATCGAACCGGAGCGAGCCGCCTGGCGCTATTCTCTGGCCGAGATACTACAGGAACTTGAACTATATAATGACGCCATCAGCGCTCTTACTTATATTTTGTATGACCCCGACTACGGAGATCGGGCGACAACGTTGTATAACGAGGTGACCCGACAGGTTAATCTCGCGAGTTATACTGCAGTACCGTTGCAAAGAGCGGGATCCCAATTGCTGGTATCGGCAATTCTAAACGGGCGCCACCGAGTTACGTTGTTGTTGGATACCGGCGCCTCCATTACCGCAATCGATATCAACGTGTTGCGCCGATTAGGTTTAAACCCGACAAGTAACCGTACAATTACCTTGAACACTGCCGGGGGTCCAATTCGGTCTTCATTAATTAATTTAGCAGGAATGGACATTGGTGGTCAGAAGATCAATGGCATTGATATAGCCAGCATTCCGTTTGACGAAGATAAATTTGATGGACTGTTGGGAATGAACTTCTTAAACAAATTCAGGTTTATCATCGATCAGAAACAACGCAAGTTATATCTGATTCGTAAATAGCGCTGGGCAGGCGTTAATCTAGCAACTAAAATTTTTCAGATAAAACCAAAAAGCACACCTTATTTGTTTAGTCGTAATCTGTGGTCCCGGCAAGTCGCAGTATAAATTACGCCGCATCTCGTATTTCCGGAATAAAAGGCATAACCACGGACAGGCAGTGATTCACCAAGGCCTCTTTCTCTCCTACTGGGGCCACATAATGAATCGCAGATGCAGCAGATTCTTTACTGGATAGTTTTGCGATTATCCAGGTAGCAAGATACTGGGAGCCCAAACAGCCGCCGGCGGTTGCTACATTATCTTTCGCAGTAAAAGGCTGGTCCAGCACCTTAACTCCTGCCTCAATCACCCATGGTTTAGTCGTCAAGTCGGTGCAGGCAGGCAGATCGCCAAGCAATCCTAATGTAGCCAGCAGCAGGGTACCGGAACATTGCGCGCAAATAATCTGCCTGGCACTATCCAGCTCGAGTCTGTTAAGCAGTGAAGAATCTCTAGCGATTTCACGCGTATATATTCCACTACCGAAAAGAACGACGTCCGCTGAATTTGCGAATTCCAGAGGCTGTTGTGCTTCAACAGTCACTCCATTCATGGAAGTTACTTTATCCGAAGGGCAGGTTATTTGTACATTCCACCCTTCGCTTTTCATCCTGTTTAGAACCCCCAGCGCTATAAATGAATCCAACTCGTTATAGCCTTCGAACGTCAGAATCGCAATATTCATACCAACCTCAAATACAGTGTTAATTAAAAACCATAACACACTCAATCAACGGTTCTATGTGCCAATTAAACCTTTCCACTAAGGCCAACCCAAGCGCCCTCGTGATGTTTATAATTCGATTCTCACTTATACGCCCACACCGATGACTTACAGTACTGCAGACTTATACGATCAATACGGCGATCGACTGCAGATCGCCGATTCTATTTTTAATAACTATGGTGGCAATACCCATTTCCACGGAAGGATTTACACACTGAAAGTCCCTGAGGATTTTCTACTAATTAAGCAAACCTTACAGACGCCAGGGGAACAAAGAGTATTAGTAATTGATGGCGCTGGTTCCATGGGTTGCGCTCTGCTTGGAGATCGACTTGCAGCCATGGGCGCTGAAAACAACTGGGCCGGCGTTATTATCAACGGCTGTATCAGAGATTCTGCAGTGATAGCCACTCTTCCAATTGGCGTTAAGGCAATCAATACCTGCCCCGCCCGGCCTGCCCAAACTGGCGCTGGAGAATTAGAAGTCAATTTGACTTTCGCCGGCATAAGCTTTTATCCCGGTGATTTTGTTTGCGCAGACCCTGATGGAATTGTTACGGCTTCGGAAATTTCTGAGCTTTAAATATTTTCAAAAACTATTGAATTCAGAATCAAGACAAAAGATCATTTAATAAACCCGCAGCTTTGCTCGGACCATGATGGGATTGCATATGAGCCGACGTGTCAGAGAGTTTTTGTTGCATGGCGGCATCGCTAAGTCCTGTGGTTATTTTTGATTCGAGCTCGGCGTCATCCCATTGATATCGATCAAGCTTGAAGCCGTGGCCGGTTTCCTGAACCCGAGTAGCATTGTCATGACCATCCCAGACATAGGGCATGATTATTGCAGGCTTGCCAAAATACAAACATTCGGTAAAACTGTTGTTACCGCCGTGGTGAATAACCAGATCTACCTGGGGTATTACTGAGGGCTGGGGATACCAATCGCTTATAATAACGTTGTCCGGTATATCGTCGTATTCCCCCATATAATCGCCAACGTTTACCAATGCACGAAGGGGCATTTTTGCGATGGAAGCAATAACCCGCTTTAGCAAATCAACATCGCCGGCACCGAGAGATCCGTAACTAACGTATAACAGTGGCTTGTCGTTATTAGTCTTGAACTTGGGGACAATATAATCTTCGTCTTTACGTACGCATCCTTCCAGATATTGAAATTGGTCAGGGTCCAGGGGCGACCGCCGATTGAATTTAACCGGTTCTGGATAGAGCAATAAATTTAAATGACTTGATGCTTCAAAAAATTCTCCCATAGCGTAGGACTCTTCTCCGCATTGGGACAGAAACTGATTGTAGTCATCGTGGATCGGTTTTATCACTTCATGAAAGCGATCTCGATAGGCCTGATGGCAAGCATGATCATGTTCCCCGCAGCCGGATAAATGGGGCGGAATTCCAGGGTCCTCAATTTCATTTTCTGAACAGGAAATAATACGAACCCAGGGTACATTATTCTCTGACGCATAACGCTTTATCGCGGGAAACATAATGACATTATCCACGCAAACTAGATCGGGTTTTATCTGCCCGAGTACGCCGGGCAAATCCTTTTCAGCCCATTTTGCGCTGTCCACAATCGCCTCCCAACATTCTTTAACGTAGTTATCTATTTGTTCAATAGGCGGCTTACGAAAATTTGGAATATGTCCGTTGATAAAATCCTCCCAAAATTTGGCCATTTCCTCTGGTGGCATAGGTTCGGACAAATTTACCGGATGGGATTCGAATCCATAACCTTGATACACTTCCAGAAAACCAGGGTCCGAAAGAAACACGGCTTTGTGTCCCAACTGTTCCATGGCCTGGGCAATACCTACCGAGTTTAACGCCGGACCAAATGCCGCTTCGGGAAAAAATGCTATGGTTTTATTGCTCATACTCTTACTCCATTAGTGTTGTTCGAAATCTATTTGCTGATAGACAGGAAGGTTATAGAGGAAACGCCGAAAGCAATCCAGGCCAAGTTCAGCTGCACCGAGCCTGATCCAGTTCTCGCTGCCGGGCAGGCGCGCCCGACGCGTTGTCTGGGTTGAGTCGTTTGATATCGCGATTAAAATTTCCGCACCAGATTCACGGGCCGACGATTGCGTATCGATTTCGACTAACACCACTAGGCTATGACTCGACCCGGTTTTCAATCTGGCAGCTTCGGCCAGCTCTAGTGCGGTTTGTTCGCAAAACCAATCGGTATCTGCAGTCAGATCCAACCCCACCGAATCAAACAGCCTATACGGATCCTGGGATATCAGTCCATGACTAACTCGCTGATCGGTATCGGCCACTTTTTGCAGCCTCGCCACCAACGCACCACCAGTGTGCATTTCGAGCAAACAGACATTGCCATCTTCTTTTGCAAGGGCTTCGATAATCCTGCCTTCAAGAGTCGCGTCATCCTCTGATATGACAAAGTGACCAAGACGTTCCCGAACGAATGCCATAATCGGAGCAAGTTTCGTATCCACCTCTTGTTGATTCAAACCCTGTGCCGCGAGCTTGGTTTCGAGTTGGGGATAATGCGACTGAAATCCGAGTTTGATCGAGTCATCGGTAATCAATTGTTCTACTCCCGCCAGCAACTGATCGGCTCGAGACTCTCCTATGCCAAATGTATGAAACCGTTTTAGTTTGGTAATTTGATCCCCCCCCCGTATTTTTTGCAGGCGTGGAATAATCTGGTCGTCGATCATCATACGCATTTCAATGGGCACACCCGGGGTAAAGAAAAATCTCGTCGATTCGATATCCACCGCAAAACCGCATGCGGTCCCAATCGGGTTGTCTATAAATTCCGCTTCCGCAGGCAACAGCGCCTGCTTGGTATTATTGCTCGGCATTTCACGCCCCCGGGCGGTGTACCAGGATTGAATTCGATGCAGCCAGTTTTCATGCAATATCAGTTTCACACCTGCCGCCTCCGCGGCAACCTCCTGGGAAAGATCATCAACTGTGGGTCCGAGTCCACCATTTACAATAACAACGTCCGCCCTTTCTGCGGCACGATGGAACGCGGAGATCAGGCTTGATCGGTGGTCTCCTACCGTGGTTCCCCAGTATGCGTTGAATCCGTTTTCGACCAGTCGCCTGGCAATATAACTGTGGTTGGTGTTAATGGTCTTTCCCGACAGGATTTCATCGCCGGTGCAAAGAATTTCTATTTTCATTATTAGGTCGGGCGAACAATAGCCAAGAGCGGTATCTTATGCGAATTTTGGCGATTGCCAAAATAGTTTAATTGGAATAGTCAGCCGGATACAGAATCTATCGGGTACGGGTAAAACCCTTATAGGCAATCGGCTTTTTCGCCGAAGGTCAGCCCGGTTGATATCCGGTAATCGCCTTAACCTCTAAAAACTCCTGCAAACCCCAAAGCCCTTTTTCTCGCCCGTTACCCGATTGTTTGTAGCCACCAAAAGGTGTGTCAGTATCTCCAGATCGATAATTGATATGAACCTGTCCAGCGCGCAATCTGTTGGCTACCGCTCTGGCGTGATCAAAATCACCCGAACTGACGTAGGCCGCCAGACCATAGTCGGTATCGTTTGCAATCTCGACAGCCTGGTCTTCATCGTCATAGCCAAGGATTACCAATACCGGGCCAAAGATTTCCTCCCTGGAAATGATCATGTCATTGTTTACCCGGGCAAATATCGTTGGTTTGATGTAGTAACCGGTATCAAGGCCTGCCGGTTTACCGGTTCCACCCGCTATCAGTTCCGCCTCTTCATTGATTCCAGACTGGATCAGCCCCTGAATCTTATCGAACTGGGCAGCGCTAATAACCGGACCAATCTCAGTACCTTCCTGGGCAGGGTCTCCCACTGTGACATCCATTACAGCCTTTTTCGCGGCCGCAATGGCCTGATCCATTTTATCGTTGGGCACCAACATGCGAGTCGGCGCATTGCAGGATTGTCCGCTGTTATTCATCACGTAGTGAACCCCCCTGCCGACTTCTGCCGCGATATCGGCGTCGTCCAGGATAATGTTAGCCGACTTGCCGCCCAATTCCTGGCCAACTCGTTTGACCGTGTTTGCCGCTGCTTTCGCTACCGCGATTCCACCTCGGGTTGATCCGGTAAATGACATCATATCAATATCCGGATGGGCTGACATCGCTTCACCAACGCATACGCCAAGACCATTAACCAGATTGAAAACCCCCGCAGGCACCCCTGCCTCGTGCAATATCTCAGCAAATACCAATCCACTGACTGGCGCGATTTCGCTGGGTTTTAGTAGCATGGTGCATCCAGCGGCCAGGGCCGGACTTACTTTGGACGCGATCTGATTGATCGGCCAATTCCATGGCGTGATCATGCCGCATACACCGATGGCCTCATGGCGGATTATTTTTCCTTCAACCTCGCTTTCAAATTTGAATGAATTGAGGGATTTGATTGCGCTCTTAATATGATTCAGGCCGGTGACCGACTGGGCACCATGAGCCAAATATCGGGGTGCCCCCAGTTCACCCATGATGGCATCACCTACGTCGCCGATTCGTTTTTGGTATTGCGCCAGAATACTTTCCAGTAACTGGCTGCGTTCCGCTATAGACCAGGTTGAATAACTGGCGAAGGCTTTGCGCGCCGCCTGCACTGCCAGATCCACATCTTCACTCGAGCCAACGCTGACCATGGTAAATGGTTGCTCGGTAGCCGGGTTGATTACCTCAATGGTCTTGGGATGGACCGGTTCGACCCAATTGCCATCGATATAGAAGTCCAGATATTTTTTCATGGGTTTTGTTTAAGTGGGTTCAAGTTGGAGTAGTCGTGGATCAATCAGGGCTAAATTTTTGGTAACCAGTTGTATCGCCCGGATTCTAACTGTCCTTTGGACTCCGTTCTGAAATTTACAATGGTATTTCCCACGAATTTTGGGTTTTTACGCATCTGTTCAATGAAATTCTTGATCTTAGCGGAAAATGCGCGTAGCCTATGGGTTGTTATTAACGGTTAACACATTCTGCTGATCTATCGAAATGTGACGTTAATCGGGGGAGTTGTATTAGGGAGACGGTCAACAATAATAAATAAGATGGCCCAGTCGACTGCATTAACTGCGGTTCGGCTTTTTTTTGGCCAATCGAAAATAGCGTGTAATAAAAATTGACCAAAAACTAATTCCGATGGGGGCATCATGGAATATACAACTGTCATATTATTGATTCATCTTATAGGTCTGGCACTGGGGGCCGGGGCTGCATTTTTCCTTGATTTAGTGGTGATGAAATTCTGCGTCACCCATCGTATATCGAGGGGCATGTATCAATTTATCGAATTCGCTACCAGGATTACCTTCGTCGGTCTGGCATTTCTATGGTCGACCGGTTTAATATTCTTGTCTTACTTGGCGGCTATCGGTCCGGAGGCATTCGCGAATCCCAAGATATGGGCCAAATTATCTATCGTCGCCGTCCTCACCCTCAATGGAATTTACATACATATGGTGGTATTGCCTGCGATCAAAGGCAATATCGGTAAAACAATTTTTCACGGTATCGGCATCGGGAAACAAAATCTGATGCTGGCCTCAGGTGCAATCTCCACGATTTCCTGGATTACGCCAATCGTCCTCGGTGCTCTTAGGGATATTGATCTGGGCCTGCCATTTACCCAGGCCTATTCGGTGTTTTTCGGGGTCTACCTAGTCGCCGTTGCCGGCGGAATTCTGATCGCTTTAATGTTCGGTCATCAGCTGCGTGGACAATTGGCCGAGAAAAATTTACGCCGGTCGATAGAGACTTCTTATCACCTAAGTTAATTCCGGCCGGATTCTGAATAATATCAATTCGATCGGGCCATGGACTGATTGAACCCGGGGCAGCTTTTATCTGCTATTCCTGGGATTCCTTTAAAGGTTGGTCGGTAGCGCCAATATACTTTACCGCTTCGGTAACATCCGATATCGCCCGTTGAAGTTCCTGACACAGTGCATCGGGATCCTCGTTCAGTCCTATGGATTCAATCAGATTCGCCAGTTTAGCCTGGGCCAGCCAGACACTATGGCGGCCTAACTCGTTAACAATTCCTGGTTCCTGATAATGGGGTATATCGTGTTTTGCGGTAGGGTCGGGCACGCTAACATCCAGTGAAACCATGCCCGGAACAATGGTAATACGGTCACCTGGTGCATCCAGCTTGGCAGCGCGATGAACCACCATGTTTCCCTGCTGAAAAACAGCATACCCGGCAGCTGGAAAGGCTACTTTTATCACCCGATCCTGGGGTAAGTCCTGTTTAATACCATATCGGACCTGGTGCACCGCCCGATCAAACATTTTGGCTATTTCAAATTTTGTTCCTTTGAAGTATTCAAAATTCCCTCCCTGTAGTTTGGCTGGATCGCTCAACATCAGTACGTAATCAAAACCAATACCGTCGTAATGCCAGCTATCAACCGCTTTCGAAAGATCTCTCGGCGCATAGTTAATATAGAGCTGTTGAGAGGGCATTGAATGGCTAGCCAGGGTGGTTCCTGCGATTGCCGACATATGCCTGAGTACTTCAGGACAGGCACAAAAATCCCGCAAGAATTTCGATCGGTAAACCCCTCCGGCCAAATGTGCCGGTACCCGACTGCCCGCAATATTGGTTTGCTGAGACTTGAGCCGAGTCGCTATCTGATGCAGAACTTTTACACCTTCATCAGAAAGCAGTCTAAAGGGAGACGTAACTGCCACCGGGGATGCGCAGGATTCGATTTCGCCTGGCGTATAACCAAACTCCGCCAATGACCAGACCCTGTCTGGCAGCGAAGGAGCCAAATGTTTGTCCGGATCGTATTGAAATTCGTCCTCAAAACATTGATAGCCGTGGGGCAGGGAATCCGGGAAAGCCAAAGACTGAGCGAGCATGTTGCACCTGTTGTTATACCTGGCGGAATAAATATTCTACACCCGTTAGCGGGTTTTGCTTGCCTCTATTTCTGCGGTTTCATTGTGCGTCTCAACATCTCGATCTGCCCCATCTTCTGGGGACACCAGGGCAAGGCCGACCATCAACACTACCACCGACGACCATATCCACAGCGAATGTTGTTCGGAAAAAATCAGAATGCCCCAAAGCACTCCCGAAATAGTAATAATATAGCCACACTGGCTGGCAAATACCGGACCCGAAATTTTTATCGTATAGAAAAACATCATATAAGCCAGCGCGCTCGTTATTCCCACACCCGTGATCGCCCAGCCAGGGGTGCTGAATAACCAGGAAACCGGCTCTCCAACATCCATCCATAACGTGACGGGCACAAGGATAAATATCGCTATAATATTGGAGCCGGTCAATAGCTCACGAACATCGATCTGATCGCTCACGCCTTTTGAAATATAAACATTCTCAACGGAATACAATATCGCGCACAACATAACCGCCAGAATCCAAAAACTTGCGTCCGAACTTTCCAGGCCGTGATCAGGAAGTACCAGTAGCAATATAGCCACCATTCCGAGCACAATACCGAAAGCCCGCCTGATCACTAAAGATTCGAAACGCAGCAGAAGCATGATGCCATAGGTAAACAGCGGGACAGTAGAAATGGTAATGGATAGAATTCCAGCGGAGAGATGAGGCGCGGCGTTATAATAAAGAACATTGGGAATAGAAATTCCAATGACCGCCAATACCGTATAGCAACCGATATTCTTCGGATTAAATGCGGTGGTCCCGGTTACCAAACAAAGCAGTGCAAGGAAAATACTGCTAATTATCACTTGCCACGCGGCTAATGCCAGCGGATGCCCGCCACCACTGGTGGCTATCAGCGTCAGGGAAAAAGTAGACCCCCAGATCACGCCGGCGCCTAGAATCAGGATATATGGCAGGAAACGAAGTTTTGGCATAACCCCATTTTTGTTATTGTCAGCGAATATCGGATGGCGATTATAGACCGCTAAACGGCGGGGTGATATGTATAGTTTCAAACAAGAGTAGAATTACGCCAGCTGATGCTGAACCATAGTGATAGTCGAAAACGTGGTGATTAAAATCAAGAGTTAACGCGATGAAAAGTATTTGGAACCTGGCTGTCTATATTCCACTCTGGTTGACCCTGGGAATGAGTTCTGTTGGTGTTAACTGGGCGCAAAACCCGCCTTCGGAAGATCAAATTGAAAACTACCGCGGGCTCCATCAAGCTGCCTATCAGGGAGATGTCAGGGCCATACAAAACCTGGTGGCCGGTGGCGCGAATCTTGAACAGCGCGATCAAGCCGGCCAAACGCCACTTCATATCGCAACATTTGCGTCAAGGGACCAGGCGGTTCGCGCATTGGCGATGGCGGGGGCCGATTTAAATGCCCTGGAGCATCAGGCTTATGACATGATTACTATTGCCGCCGTGGCCAATGATATTGAACTGGTTTCTATCGGACTATCCCTAGGCGCTAATGCCGGAAATGTCACCAGTCCTTACGATGGCACAGCCTTGATCGCAGCCTCCCATCTCGGCCATTTTAAGGTCGTTGGAGAATTAATTGCCGCTGGGGCACCGCTGGATCACGTCAATAATTTGGGATGGACCGCACTGATCGAGGCGGTTATTCTGGGAGATGGAGGTCCGAACCACATCGCTACGGTGCGGGCCCTGGTGGAAGCCGGAGCGAACCGTACCATCGGTGACAGACAGGGAACCACACCACTTGACCATGCACGCAGCCGAGGCTACCCGGAAATAATTGAACTGCTTCGGCAGTAGAATCAGTTCCAGTCAGGCATACCGTGTTTTCACTACAATTGCTCAACGGAAAACGGTTTAGCCCGTAGATCAGGACCGTTGGTCAATGCAATATCCATCGGGCAGGAAGATAAAACCAGGACAATATCCTGCTCCGCTTCAAGGGTAATACCTTCGCCTGCTTGTACCACAGGAGGCTCGATGGAAAGGCTGCCATCCTGGCCAATTCTGACGTTTTCGAAAAGGTTAAATGGACTTGGCACTTCCACAATAGAATGACCCAGCTGCGCCATCGACTCGCGCAGATTATCCGCACAATTTCGATGGTAACCTTTATGACCCAGCAATTGATAACGCGCCTCATCACAGGCCGACAACAACAGATCGTGCACTCCGGGGGAAGTATCTTCGACAATTTTTAATATAGGCCGGCGTAGGTTGGAATACAAAGAGTCTCCACTGGCAGGAATAAGTTTCTCGAGACAGGATCGGGTATGCTCATTGGACAAAAACTCGGTCAAATCTGCCTGACAAAAAGCCCAGGCATCGACCACCTGGGACCCCTCCAAATTGATAATTCGCGCGCGCTCGCGAACGCCGAGATTTAGTGCCGTGGCATGTCCACCCGCAATTTCTATCGGTCTACCAGTCGATTTCACATTAGTCTTTCAGTTTGAATCAAAGGATTTTTAACTATAACCTTTTTGTTGCGCTGGCGTATTTATGATAAGACAATAGTTAACGTTTCTACAATCCACTCATCAATAGCACTATCCATGATCGAACCATTGATTCCCAAGGAACAGTTTATCGGACTGAATAATGTCATCAATCTGGCAACCGGCGGCGAGTCACCGATGCTCAAATCACATCAGGATGTGATCACCCAGTTTATGCGGGATAAAGGCGCCGGAGAGACCGCCAGGGATAAGGAACAAAATGTAATGGTTCGAGCGCAGCAAAAATGTGCTGAGCTGTTTTCCGTGGATGCGCGGGATATCACGTTTCTGTCGAGCGCCTCAGAAGGTATTAATAACGTAACCTATGGACTCGACTGGCAACCAGGAGACAATGTTGTAGTTGCGGACGTGGAATTTCCCTCCGATGTACTGCCCTGGACCAGGCTGGAGGATCGCGGTGTCGAATTACGCATCGTAGAGCACGACAACTGGTTTATTTCTCTGGAAGACATTGCTGCAAAGATTGACCACCGAACCCGGGTTGTCGCCATTAGTCATGTCAGTATGTTCACCGGGCAGAGGGTGAATCTTATCGGATTATCTCGCCTGGTGCGATCATCGAACGCATTGCTGTTACTTGACGCAACCCATGCCGCCGGGGTTGTATCAGTGGAGGCAAGTTATGCCGATATTATGGTTTCGAGTTGTTACAAATGGATGCTCGGAGTTCATGGGGCAGCGGTCTTTTATTGGAATCGAGAACGACTACCCAATTTTCAACCGCCTTTCATTGGCTGGAACAGCGTCGCCAGAAGTGGCGGTTGGAAGGATCCATCGGCCTTCACCCTGCATGAAAGCGCCGATCGATTTCTACCGGGTAATCCTGGATTTATCTCTATTTATATTCTCGACAATGCGCTTGATCACTTATTGTCTTTGGGCGCCCAGAAGATTGAACAACATGCCCTCGCCCTGAGCAACATCGCACTGCAGGGAATAAAGCAGTTAGGCTGGGAACTTATGACCCCTGAGGATGACCAGGACCGGGCTGGAAATGTCTGTTTTATGGCGCCGGATGTTAATGCCCTGCGCGAAGCGTTGGACCGCAAAAACATTCTGGTTTGGGGCGCCTATGCCAATTTCGGTCGAGTGCGTATTTCTACCCATTTGCATAATGATTCCCAGGACGTTGAACGCTGTATTGCCGCGATTCAGGAGATACAGGGGACGGCAACTGCAGCATAAACTCGGCCCAGGTAGATTAAAATTTGTTGTGACCAGGCAGTTCTAAATTATTGATTTTGGTTTTGCCCAGTAGTTTCAGCAGGAGATTTCGACAACCCCGCAATATTGGGTAAATAAATCGGGCGCCTTTTCTGGATCGGAAAATTAAATAGTTCAGCCGATTAATAATTCCAACCCGACTGCTGATTAATGCGAGTGCGTGAATCGCATCAGCGCCGTAATACAGAACGCCCCCCATTTTGAGCACCATACCTTGATCAATATCGAGTCCCGCCCCGGTAATTTCGTCCATAACTTCTGATTGATCCCTGGCATTAATAATTTTCAGGTCACCCACCGATTTATTTATCCTGATAACCTGACAATAGTTATCGCAGGCTGGACATTCCTTGTCATAGACTAGCAAAATTTCCTGGCGTTTCACCTTAATCTATTTGCGAACTGTAATTAGTTTTCATAGTTCTCCCAGTTATTCTGTTCGATAAACTGCCGCAGGGATTGATTTTGCTTGCTCAAAGGAATTAGCCATGAATCGACAAATGTCCGTTCCCAGGTATGGGTTGAAGAGGGTTCAGCAAATTTGTAAATGTAACGGTCAACTTTAATATATATGGGCGGAGAATCAGCAAACGGATTATATTTAATCAGGCATAACGCCTGTTGGTCGTTGTGCAGAAATTTCCATATCAGATGAATCAACCAATTTTGCCTGTTAGAACTCGATTTCGCAGCAAACCAGATTTGCCAGTCAATCCTCGGCTGATAGGGCGCCAGTATAGGTAGCGCGCGGTCGATATTGGTCGGCTTGGCAAGAAATTCGTACTCTCTCCAGACCGTAGTGTCACTAACAACCGCGTCGGACGTGCCCGCAATAACCAATTCATAACGCACGGTATCAACCGCGCCAAATGCGCCGTAGGTATTAACCAGGCTCCAGCGATTGAATGACCGATTCATCACCTGTTCCTTGGAAATCAAGTTGGCAACCACCGGAACGCTCATCCATAATAAAATACCAAACAGCATATAGACCAGGTTGTTCTGTACCAGCGAAAAGGGTTTATGGTGATGCTGAGCAGAGCCCGCGATGTTCACCAGTTTTTGCGGAAACACCCGCTGCAGGAACCGGTCATCAAACAGCATCAGGGCCGGCACCAGAGTTATCCAGTTAAAAAAAGCATAGTTGCCTGTGAGGATCAGGGTTGACTGAAAGATCAGGAAGATAATGCCTGCGCTAATTCGCAATATTCGTGGATAAAACACCATAAATGCAGCGATCACCTGGAGAAACTCGGTAAACATTACGCCACCCCTGTGAATAGCATGGGGCAAGAAATGCATAACCGGGCTTAATGGATTTGGAATAGGCTGGGTCTCGAAATGGTAGTACAGGCAGGTAAAATCATCCCAGCATTCGGAACCCCTCAATTTGATCAAACCGGCGCCAAGATAAAAGCGGAAAATAAACCATCTGAATAGCCAGATTACTGGGAGTGGGGGTTCCCGCTTTGAAAACGGCCTCCAGTCAAAAAGTGGAACCAGGAATATGCATAGGAAACCGATCTCCAGGGTCTGAATCTCCCAGCCAAAGCCATAGAATAATTGCCCTATATTGACGTAAGACATATACATAATCCAAAGACAAAACATGATGATGCTGTTGGCATAGCCGATTAACACCAGTAACGACAGCCCGGCGCCAGCCCAGGCTAAAACCAATAAAAAGTTGTCCGAGCGATGCAACCAGAAAAGTGTAGGGTTCTCGACAAAATTCTGAAATAGCGACCCTTTATCGATAGCGCTCAGGAAATTACCCACTGGCAACAATCCGGTTTCCCCGTATAAAGGAATCGCCTGTAGTGCCGCGCTTAAAAATGCGAAAAAATAGACGAACCCCATCCCTCGCAAAAAGATAAACCGGGTCAGCCAGTAGCTGGGCTTCCCTGGAACTTGCTGGACAGATGAGCTAACTTTCCCAGATCGGGCCATAGATTTATTTCCTGGGACAGGAATTAGAACCGTTAGGCTACTTTCACGGCGGTAAAAAGTCCCCAGCGTTGATCGCCCGATTGGGCCCTGCTTATCTTAGTTCGCCAGCCATGCTCCAGTTCCTTTCTGGTTGAGTCACTGATATCAAGAGTCAGTATTCTGCTCAAATCCTGCTCCAAAATAACAATAAATCTGGCTGTGATATCGTGACCCACTACTTCATCAAACCCGCCATGTCTTACCATATCGACATAGGCTGGCACGGTATGCAGGCAATAGCCTCTCTGGTTTACGTATTCGGTAAAATCCGAACGCCAGGGTTTATCTCCACAACAATAGTCGGTGAACAACAACTTTCCACCGGGGCGCAGCGAAGCGGCTAATACCTGAAAAAGACGATTTTTATCATTGATATGCAAAAACACATCCCGGCTGTAAATTCCATCATAGAGACCCTGAGCCTGGAGGTCCAGACAATTACCCTGGTGCAGATTGACTAATTCCCCCAGCGCCCTGGAATGGAGTTTTTGCTGAGCCATCTCAACCATATTGTTTGACAGATCAATGCCATCTACCCGCAACCTATATTCCTCGGCCATCACAAACGCGCTACCGCCCAAACCAGATCCTACGTCGAGCACTCTGGAGCCAGGGGGTAAATCCAGTTTCCCGACCAACTCCATCGCCAATTCGCGACCACCTGGACTGACAAAATCTTCGCCGAAGACCATTTCATACTGGTTTATGGAGGCCACCGCATATTGCTTTGAATCCAAATCCTGTTGGGAGACTTCAATCATCTTAACTACTCCGGTCCGCGGTGGACGGTCCGCGGTGGGCGGTCCGCGCTGGACCGACGCCAGATGTTGGGGGAATTGCTCCGTCGCCATAAGTTTCTTACATCGTTCGAGCCGCTCTACCGCATAAGCCCAAAAATCGTCGGCCGGATTGTTGTTTGCATGCTGCACCACACCCCAGAGGGTCCACAGCAGATCACACATAGCCTTATACATCACCATTCGGCCAACATCATAGGCAGTCGGTTTGTGACCGAAATACGCAGTCATAAATACCTCGTCCTGTTCAGCGCTAAAATCCCCCTCAACAGAAATGTCCCCAAGATCCCACATCGGATCATTATTACCAGCGTATTCGAAATCTATAATAAAAACCTTATCACCATTATCGATACAGTTTTCGACCATAGGGTCGCAGTGACAGGGTTTGACTGGCAGGGACTGCGCTGACAATGCCGCTCGCACTTGCTCGGCATCGAGCTGCACGGTTTCGTATCCCTCGGGTAATTCTGCGCCAAGATCTCGGATCACCTTTAGATACTGGTCGATCTGGTCAAATAGCTCGAATCGCCCTTGAAATTCTTTGCCGCAATCATGTAGTTGACGAAATGCTTTGCCGGTTCTTTTCAGAGTCTCAAGGTCACGTAATCGTTCGATGTCCAGGGTCACCGAGTTTTCGATATAGCGACAGATCATGGTGCCGGTGTTTACGTCGAAGTGCAAAATTTCGGCATTCACCCCCGCGTTCGATGCAATCGCCGCGTTATGAAATTCCGCCTGCCGGTCAATATAATCCCCGGTTCCTTCACCGGCTAGTCGCAAGACATAACTGCCTCGCGGACAATCTATTTTGTAGTTTCGATTGGTTAATCCACCCAGTCGCTTAACCTCGGTTGACCCTGGACCAAGATCGCTAAACCCATCGATTGAAGCCAGGGTTTTAAAAACTTCTTCTGTCAATATCGTCTCCTCAGGTAAATTCGAATTTTAGTTCTCAGCGCTCACTTTAACGTGATATTTCCAATCTTGTCTAGAATTTGGCGCAACAGCGCATAGGTTTGATAAGAAAACCGGAGCCCGGCAATGCTGGCAAACCAACCGAGGTAGCGATTCGGTATCGCATTCGCTGGATTGATTTCCGGATGCAACGCATAGATACGTGCAATGCCAGCTTCGAAATCAGCTTTACTATAACGCGCCAGGACCTGCAATTCTTTAAAATAATATCTCGCCAGGGCTTTCTTGCGTTCACCGTTTAGCTGACCAATAGATTCAATTGTTGCGCCGATTTTGCCCAAAACCCGATGATGATCCTGGGCATTCACCAACATCGATGCATCGGTGAGTCGGGATCCAGCATGGGCGCATTGCCAATAAGATACGCCGTCGTAGTGAACAATGCTGCCCTGCCTGAGTATCGCCTGGGAAAACCAATCCCAGTCATCCAGTTTGATGATCGATGAATCCCAGCGCAAACCATGTTGACGAATATATTCAGTTCGATAAATTGCCGCCGAGGTAAATACCCCTTTGCCGGCTAAAACGTCGTCCACCCGATACTCAATGGACCGAAATTCTGGAGCGGAAAACACTGTCGATCTACCTTGAGGAGAATGCACACCCCATCCGGATACAACTATATCAGCCGCTTGCTCACGTGCCAGTTGGAGTTCCCGGTTTATGGCCCCGGGTTCGAGTAGATCATCTGAATCGAAAAATTTGAGATATTCTCCCTTGGCAATGTCAATGCCCTTATTTCTCGCTTGCTGGGCGCCACCATTACGATTTAGTTTGACGTAATTAACTTTTTCCGAAAGAGAATTTACGACGTTATTGGTATTGTCGGTGGACCCATCGTCAACCACAATAATTTCGATATCATCTAAGGATTGTTCAAGACAGGAACTTATTGCTCGGGGCAACAATTGAGCGCGGTTGTAGGTTGGAATAATGATCGAGATGTCAATCATCGGATGAATTTGCCCGGACTAATTTATCCGATTGAGAAGCCGGGTGACGACTTCCTTCGCCAGCCCAACACTGGAATTCCAGGCGGTAATACGAGGATATACCTGGGCCGACGTCGCCAGGAAAACTGGTGATTCACCGTCGTTAATTTCAGGTTTTTTATTGGAATAACCCAATGGGTAGATTGGTTCTACAAAAGGCGCCCTAAATATCCTGGCGTCTACAATATGGTCTCGGGTCAGGGGTAAGTCCGGATAGAGTCTGATCAATTGGTTGGTCCATCTTTCGATGATTTTATTTTTGGGTTCTTTAAACAATTCTGAATCCCGGTCGCAGTACTTCATCGCATAGACTACAGTGTGGTCTGCATAATGCTCTGTTTTAACCAGTTCGGTCATCTCTACCAATCCATCAAACTCGGTAGATGAATCCACCACGGGAGACCAATAGAAATTGTCCAGCGGGCGATTCAAAAAAAACATTGCGTTGACGACTCCCTGATAATCCAGCTCTGGAATAGTTAAGGCATTTTTCAGGTTGGTATTTTCCGTAGCGCGCCGCAAAGTAGGCAATGGCAGGGTAGAAATACACCAATCTGCAGAGACAGCATTGTTATTATCAAGTTTAACCGTCACACCGGCATTCTCACGGCTTAGCGACGCAACCACCGAGCCCTTATGTATCACCACACTACCAGCAGTCAACTTTTGTTCAATGGCATCGATTAACCCTTTTAATCCGCCATCCATATACCCCCTGCTAGCCTTGTTCTTTTCCCGGCCGAGGCGCTCCCAAATATAAAGAGCCGGCATACCACTAGCAGCTGGACCAAATTTGCTGACAAACAATGGTTTTAACAATTTGCGCCAGATTCGATCACCGTAAAGGCCCGAAAACCAGCGTTCGATTGAAAGGTTATCGAGATCCTTGCCTTTGCCATTGTGACGTAACAGCAGACTTACCACGCCAAAGCGGAGTCGTTCAAATAAACCCAGGGGCTTGAATTTGAGTAAATCCAATGCACTGTTGAATGCATAGCGCTTACCGCCAACGACGAAGCCCATGCGGGTATTGCGCCAATATAGTCTGCCGCCTACTCCGACGTCATCAATCAGTTTAAGCAAATCAGCGTCGCTCGGCATCTGGCAATGGTAAAACTTGTCCAGAAAATTTCCATTCCAGTCAAAATATGTACCGAGCCCACCGAGCTGATTGGAGCCTTCGATCAATGTCACCCGTTGTCCAGCAATCATCAATTCATAAGCAGCGGCAAGCCCGCAAATGCCTCCGCCCAGCACCACGGTATGTTGATTCCGGAACGGCATGCTAAATAATGCGCGGCGCCGGAGTCAGGCGGTTGCGTATCGCTAATATCAAATACTGACCCACGGTACGAAACAACTTCAGTTTGCTAGCACTTAGTTTACGGTCGTATCGCAGATGCATGCCAATTTCATTTATTTGAGGATCCCAATGTCGCAACTTTAACAATAGCTCCACCATGCAGGCAAAGCCGTCTTCTTCCACTAATCGCTCACCCCAGTGGTCGATCGCTTTTCCGATAAGGTTTGCCCGGTACCCCCGGTAACCGCTGGTAAAGTCCCTGATGTTCGCTACTGGAAACAAAATTTTAAATACGATTGAAGCGCCTCGGCTGAGCACCCGGCGAAACGCCGGAGCGGTACTGTCATCACCGCCTGGGACAAACCGTGACGCAATAACAATATCTGCGCCATCATGCAGTTGCCGCGTCATCTCCGGTATAAGGTTTACGTCATGGGTATCGTCGGCATCCATTACCACCAGGACGTCATTGTCCTGGACCTGAGCAACCGCCTGCTGCAATCCTGTAAGCACTGCCTGGCCCAGCCCCATGTTGCGCTCATGATTGTGCAACTGGACATTCAGCCCGGCATAATCTTGCAACGCAGTATTAGCGGTTCCGTCGGATGACCCATCGTTAATCACATAGACCTTAAGCCCAAGCTCAGGATTTTTACGACCAAGGTCAGAAAACCGCTGTAACAGATTGGGCAACGGCTGTTCCTCATTGAACGCTGGCAGAATGACATGCACCGAATTTGTCATGGGTTGGATCACCTCGGCTAATTCGCTCGTTGGGCATAGCTGATTAGCGGAATCGAATCCTTCGACTGCTCCAATTGTTCGACGTATCTTCCCATGGGGAGAACATTGAAATGGCGGCTGAACAATTCCAGTAGTTCAGTAACTCGTGCCTGTTTCCACTCGCTTGGTTTATTCATTGCAGGAAACCACGAAAGTTCAGGCACGTCGTCACCACCCAGAAAATCAGTCGGGTGGAGTAGCAGTGAAGGTGAAACACCCGTCAACCGACACAAGCGTAAACCGATTCGAAAATATACTCGCCCCAGCAACGGTGAATAACTTGCCAGGTAAAGCAAATAGCTCATATGCATTGGTGTTCTAAACAATGGCATTGTGGTCACGGGTAATTCGAGCAGGGTTCGATTGTTCGACAAACTCCAACTAAAAGGTCTTAATGGTCGCAGCCCGTCGCGCCAGCTGCCATACAACCCTTCGCGCTGCTGTTTATCTTCCTTATTAAAGTTTCCGGTCATAAAATAATACAGCCGGGCCAAAGGACCCAGAAATGTGGGGAACGTCGAGGCATCATATTGGTACCCACGCTCCGTCAATAATTCCAGTAGTTGCTCCGAACAACTAAAGCCGGGACCGCGCCAACCTTGGGGCGTTATCCCGGTAACACTTTCAATCAGACGCTCTGACTCGACGACTTCTTGATATAACCCCTCGCTATTGTACTGATGAAACAAGGGTTCGTGGGAATAGGAATGGTTTCCAATTTCATGACCTGCCTGGTTGATCGCCTTAAGGAATTCATGGTTTTTCTCGAGCTCCGCGTCCTTACCGACGATAAAGAAGGTAACTTTAAGGTCTAACCCGGCCAATATCTCTAGAATACGCGGAATCGCCACGGCAAAGTAACTGGGATATTTTCGCCAATCCGTATCTCCGTGGGTACGCATATACGCCCACAGATTATCCAGATCGAGAGACAGGCTAGCAGCAGGTTTAACCATCAGTCAGCCGAACAGAAAGTGAGAAATGGTGGTAACAATCCGGTTGCCACTGTCACCGTCCCCAAATGGATTTTTCACACTTGATAACCGCTGCTCCCATTGATCATCCTGGTAAGCCATGGCCAGGTGTTCGTAGAGTGCGACAGGATCTCTACCTACAAGCTTCGCTACTCCACATTCCACGGATTCAGGACGCTCGGTATTTTCCCTGATAATAAGCAACGGTTTCGACAGAGTCGGCGCTTCCTCCTGAATCCCCCCGGAATCACTGACGATAAGCCAGGCTTGCGTAAGCAACTGGATAAAATCACCATATGACATTGGGTCGACTAAGTGTATTCGTTCAATATTGCTCAGGTATTGAGATATTTTCGTTTGCACATTCGGATTGGGATGAACCGGCAGGATCATGCTGACATCCTGATGCTGGTTGACAAAACGCGCCAGCGATTCGAAATAACCCGCCATGTTCTGATCGATATTTTCGCGCCGATGACTGGTAACAATTAATCGTTTACTACCCTCAGTTGCAACCAGCAGATTATCAAGGGCCCTGGACGGTACTGGGTTTCGGACTATCTGATTAACTGCATCCACCACCGGATTTCCGGTCAAAAAAATCCGATCAGCCGACGCGCCTTCACTGATCAGCGTGTCGCGATTGCCGCTGGTTGCGGCAAAATGGACCTTGGCGACTCGATCAATCAATACCCGGTTCATCTCTTCCGGGAAAGGGGATTGCGCATTATGGGAACGCAGCCCCGCTTCAATATGGCCCACGGAAATACTACGATTAGACGCCGCCAAGGCACCCGCTAATGCGCTGGTGGTATCGCCTTGTACCAATACCATGTCGGGACGCTGACTTTGCAGAATTGGATCGAGCAATTCCAGGACCCGCCCACACAAGACGTTCAATTGTTGATTCGTTTGCATCACCTTCAGGTCATAATCAACCCTGACGCCTAAAGCCTCCACAGCGGAGGTTGCCAATTCAGCCTGCTGTGAGGTGCAGATATTGATTGTTTCGAATTCCGGATTTTGTTCAAGTGCATCGATTACCGGAGAAAATTTAATTATTTCCGGTCTGGTGCCGAACACCGAAACAATTCTGGCGGTTTTTCGAGGGGAGAACCGAACGGTCTTATCAATAGACACCGGAAATTAATCTATATGTAAGCACAGAAACAAGAATCGTTTGACGAGTCGACTTTTACTCTGCCGAGCTCTCGAACTGATACAAATACCATTTGTCAGTTTTATACACCAAGGGTAAATCCACCTCATCATTTTTGTATACCAGCAAGTACTGGCCATCATATATTCTGGCGAGGTGGATGTAAAATTCCGTGGGCATTCGACGAAAATTCCGATCGATCTCAGACTCAGCGGAATAGCCGTCTCTGGAGGGTATTTCGCCGCCATTAAAATCCTGCAATCTGCGAAACCATTCAGCAAAATCAGCCTTTCCGGTTGGTACGTCTCGATAAGTAACCACCACTGGGCGTTCACACAGGTATGGAATGACATTTATTTTCGGAGATGAAATAATGCGGCTGCCGGCAGGTGTATTTAGCTTTACCCAGCCACAAACCCGATATAGCGCATGGGTTTTTTCGCTATTTCCCCAGTAACCACCCTGGGGAAAGCGATCGCGCTGTTCGATACTACGGGGAATATTTTTGGACGCATCCCAGGTCACCAATGCGATTAACATGACGGTGAGGGGAAGATGAATCTTTGCGCGAAAGACCTCGCGAAAAATAATCGGTATTACCAGTATTATTCCAAGCAATGCAATCAGAGTATCCGCTACTCTAAATGGTAAGTACTGCAATACCTGGGGTGCGAAGGAGAATGGTTGTACCGCCAGACCAACGACGAATGGCGCCAGGGTCCACAGGGCGAAACGGGAAACGATGCGATACGCCTTATTCCCCGGCACCAACTTAGGAATCCAAAGAAGAAATCCGATTAACCCGATAAACACTAGTGATTTTAGAGCTCCAAAATCCCAGTAACTGATGTCTACATAGTGAGGACTGCGAAAATACGACCAAACCGTGGCAAAGCCGGAGTCGGCTGGCGCGACTTTTTCGAGAAACTTCGACGCGATGAAGTAGAGCGCAACCGAACCCGTCAGACACCAGCATCCCACTGCCTGAATTCGCATCCGGCCGCTACCTATTCGTTCAGATAGGATGGTCAAACCCGCCGCAGCGGTAGCGATTCCGCCAACAATGATATGCATAGTGGCAGCCGCGCCAAGCAGCGCAGCGGCCCAGCGTAACCGCTCCGACAGCAGCGCCCACAGAGACAGCAATATCAGACCGTAGGCAATGGCTTTGGACTCCGCGTATTTAAATATCCACTCGAGCCCCGGCAATAACGACTGATCAAACCACAGATATATACCCATGGCTACTATCGCCTGAGCTGCTGTTATCCTGAGACGCCAGGCAATCAGTGCCAACCCGACGCATGCTAAAAAATAGCCTGCCAGCCGTGCAATCAACGAGACCGTATGTAGCGGGAAATTTTTTATCAGCGGATATAACAACACCTGATAGGGCTTTCGTACCGGTTGATCACGAGTAAGAAACCAATCTCCCGGCAGGTAGGCAGGTTCAGCAAATTGCTTGGCATAGGTCAGGGTCTGGGCTTCACCAAAACTCATTGTGTTCTTCAATCCATAGTTTATCGATACCAGAATAAACAGGAACAACGTAATCGCGACAGGAGAGTTTCGCCTCTTAATGTTGGGTGGTGGTTGATCAACCCGTACTTGAGGTTCTCCTGAATACATATTATTTATCTAACGCGTCCAGGCTAAACCTGGATGAAAGAAGGGCGGGCAAAAAAACCAAGTCTGCGAGCAGCGCCAGACCCAGGGCTATGCAGGAGAGTAACCCCATAAAAGACACCACGGCTACCGAACTAAACATAAGTGAAACAAACCCTGCGCCTAAAATAGCCGTGGTAAAAATTAAAACCAATCCTATTTGTTGAATCGTCTGAACAACAGCCTGGCGTGCATTCCCTGAGCGCAAAAACTCGGAACGGTAACGCAAAATAAAGTGCACGGTATCGTCTACCGCAATGCCGAGACATATGGTAAATACCAGAACACTATTGTATTGCAAAGAAGTATCCGTCAGGACCAATAGCGAAGCGACTCCCGCGATTGGCACGATATTTGGAAACATACAGATTAAACCAAGTTTTAGCGATCGAAGTAATAATGCAATAACGAAAAAAATAATGACAATGGCAAGGCCAAGGCTCTGCGCCATTTCATTAATGTTTTGAACACTACCATACATCGTGACCGGAACGATTCCACTCAGCAAAAGCGACACGCCGGGGTATTGATTCGAAAGAGAATCCAGGCCGGTTCGAAAATTATCTAACTTCGGAATCAGTTTCCGCGCGCCCTGGTCGGGCAGCGGTATAGTTACTAAAGAATGCTGTTGTTTAAAATTGATAAATCGGGCACCAATTAATTCTGGCAGCTGTAGCTGCAGATCATTTAGTGAACCAATCTGACTTCTCCGAGAACCCGCATACAAGCCAGCCAGACTGATTATTCGATTAGTTTCAAATATCTCGATCGCCAAGTCGGAAACTCGGTCTTCAATCTCAAATAGCGTAGCGCTATCAAACCCATGTTGCCCGCCCCAGTTGATAACAACATTAGCCGACAATAATCCGGAAAATTTGCTATCACCCATCTCAACCGCTTTATAAAAACCCTTACTTGGTGAAAAGTTCTCCTTGAATCGATAGTCAGGCACCACCTGAAACGACGTTATTGCAATGACAATTGAAATAATGACGCCAGTTCTAATGATTATACTATTGTTATCAGTCACCCATCTTCCCAGATTCCCCAGCTGCACTGCAGCAGGTTGGATAATCGGCTCAACATTTGACTTATCCCGAATTTGCAGTAACGCGGATAGTCCGGGGGTCAAAAGCACCACCGAAACAAAAATCAGGATGGAACCAACAGCACAATAAAACCCAAACTCCGCAACCAGTTCAGATCCAGACAAACAAAGCGAGGCGAATCCAACCGCAGTTGTTATTGCGGAAATAAAACAGGCTCTAACTACTGCAGTCATTGCCTGCCAGGATCCACGCCACCGGCAAACAGATTTATCGCTACCCAGTATACGAAAAATTATATGTGCTGCATTGGCATACCCAATGACGAACAGTAGCGGAACAAGTATTGACGTAAAAACGGTAATTTTGTCACCCAGCGAAGCCATAATCCCCAGAGTCCAAAGTGTTCCCAAGGCGGGTCCCAACGAAATTACCAGCAAAATTCGTAGAGAGCGAAACAGTAGAGCCGCAACAATTGTCGCCAACAGCATCGCGATTACATTTATTTTTACCGTGTCTGAAGTCACTTGATTATTTAATGCAACCTTCATTGCTGGTGCGCCACCCATCAGGAATTTAGCCGCATCATCGCCAAAATTTGACGTCGCCAAGTGATCAATTTTTATTTTCAATCCCTTTAGTTTTATCGAATCGTTAATCAGCCCGGATTTGGCCCGTACCACGATCAACTGTGCGTCGGCCTCTGGACTAATTAGGTATCCATAGGGAACCGGGTCTGTTTGCCTTTGCGCCTTCAGCTGCTTGATTAAATCAGCGTTAATTTCTGGCAGAAGTTCCAATGAAACCGGATCGGTGATCAGATTCTCTACCGCCGGGATGGAAGCCATGGAAACAACGTAGGAAATATCTGACAGCAGGGATAAGGCATCTACCAGAGCTAAAACTCTGGAAAACTTCTCTACGGTAAATACTTCACCGGGAATAATCAGAACAAAATCAGATTCGATCTCGGGAAACACCTGCAGCATTTCCTGGTAGTCCTGATATTCTGCGCTATCGAAGCGGAATATGTTTTTTAGTTCGACGTCGAATCGAAGTTTAGAGACCCCGGGGATTAATAACAGGGAAATAACGATGGCCAAGATCAGCTTGCCAAGCTGGAGATGACGATAGCGGTCGAACGTAGGCTTCATCGGCTAATCAAAACCAGATAACGCCGGGAATGATCCCAGGCCTATCCGGTTCCCGGGCGGATAAAGTCGCCGCTATCTGTATCCATAACCCACAGCTCACCAGTGGATATATCAAACCAGGCGCCGTGCAGATACAGTTTCCCGCGCTCAAATAGTATTTTGATGCAGGGAAAAGTCAGTAAGTTCGAAATCGAATTACGTATGGAAATACGTTCGAGAGCGGTCTGACGTTCCGAGGGAGTCATTGCGGTAGAAGATTGAACCTGGTCTCTCAATGGTTCCAACATCCCCATCCAGCTACCAATAAAGTCTCCTGGGGAAAGCGGCTCGGTGGCAGGGTCCAGTGCCGCCTGAATGCCTCCGCATTGGCCATGCCCCATTACCACGATGTGCCTGATGCGCAGTGATTGAACCGCGTACTCAAGGGCCGCCGAGGTTGCGTGATAAGCCCCGTCCGGGGCATATGGGGGAATCAGATTCGCCACATTTCGCATAACGAATAATTCTCCCGGACCGCAATCGAAGACTAATTCAGGGGCTGCCCGGGAATCACAGCAAGCAACAACTAAAATGGTAGGCTTCTGTCCTGTCCGAGCCAACTCGCTATATCTTTCTCGCTCAGATTTATAGCGTCCATTCATAAAATTGCGATATCCACGCAGCAGATTGTCGGGAAACCCTGTCATTTATACAAATAAGATCATTTAGATACCCGAACTATAGTCGCGGTTCCCCGGTTTGACCAGACTGATTACTTGAACTAATTAAACATGCCAACGGTAACCCGTCTTTTCCCGCGATATCGAGCTCTGCCATGGAGACAGGCAATATTGTCCACCACAATGATATCGTTATCTTGCCATGGCTCGTTGATAATCTGGGTCTTCAGTACTTTAAATATTTGCCGGCGCATTTTGGTTGTAATTGGACTGCCATCGCCAAATTCAACGCCGGTATCGCGAAAACCAAAAAGCGACTTTGAAATTGCTCTGGCCACTGGTTGGAAAAGTACAAAATTTAATATTTGGTTAAACCAAACCGTTTTTCCCGTATCTGGATGTTGGATAAAAGCTGGCCGATTCTGACGAATACTTAAACCGCTGTTGGTCCACTGATATTCAATATTGTCATTTTCCAGTTCTCGCTCTACCTGGGTCCTGTCATCGGTCAAAAATGTTTGTTGCCAGGATTTACGTACGCTGATTCGGATCTTAGGCGTGTTGTGATACATAAATCGCTTGTAACAGACCCCATGCCTTTCTAGCTTGGTTTTGAGGGCTGGTTCGATTGACTCATACACCTTGTTTCCGTCGGCCAGGGAGGTAGCGCCACCCCATTTGGGGCTGGTATGACAAAAGAAGCACATATAGCGAGGGTAATTTTCGGTATAGGATAGTTCATTGTGCAGCGGAATCTGCACTAGTGCAGGAGAGGGTGTAACGGTACTGACGTTTTCACTAATATTTTTCCGGTCGGCACTTCCTCCTCCTTTATAGCTCAGCAATTCGGCGGCCAATCCATGCAAAATTTTCTGATTATCATCGCTGGAATCATGACCCAGGCCACGTAATAGCACCGCGCCAGCGTTTGATACGGTTTCCAACAATTGAACTCTGCCTTCCCTGATTAATTCGGCGGATTCTGACCGCGATATACTTTCAGGCGCGGTCAAAATTAACGGTAACCTCACAGAAGCATTGCTATAGTGTTGTGCAAAATTATCGAGATTCATTTTATATGGATAGCGCAACTTAAGCGCAGTTTGACTCAGTTATTCTAAATCTCATTGTCCGTGATTTGTTTCGTCCATGAAACTTCTAACTTATACTACTTGACGATAGTTTAACAATGCATCAGTCGTAATTACTCTCTGCAAGCACTGTGCTCCAGGGCACCATATCGGACAACCAAAATACAGGAAACATCCCTTGCTATTTTCACCACTTACTCTGCGCGATATCGTATTGCCAAACCGGATTGCCGTTTCGCCATTATGTATGTATTCGGCAGTTAACGGCATCGCACAACCCTGGCATTTCGCCCATTTAAGCACATTCGCCAGAGGCAAAGCGGGTTTGGTTTTCGCTGAAGCCACCGCAGTTGAAGCCAGAGGGAGAATTACCCCAGGCTGTCTTGGCATATGGACAGACCAGCAGGCCGACGCATTGCGTCCGATAACCGAGTTTATCAGCAGCATGGGATGTGTTCCGGGAATCCAGTTGGCCCATGCCGGCCGCAAGGCCTCAACCCGGCCGCCGTTCGTCGATCGACCAGGGCAGCCGTTGCAGCCACAAGACAATGATCTAGGAGATGGGCCCTGGCAAACCATCGCAGCCTCGGCTTTACCTATAGGCCCGGGCTGGACTGCACCGACGGAAATGGATGAGTCGGACCTTGATACCGTCATTGCTGGTTTCGCATCCGCAGCCAGGCGTTCAGTGAATGCGGGTTTTAAGGTAATCGAAATTCATATGGCCCATGGATACCTGTTGCATAGTTTTCTCTCACCCCTGAGCAACCTTCGCCAGGATGATTATGGAGGCGATCTGACAGCGCGCATGAGTTTTCCGTTAAAGGTGGCGGCTGCGGTCCGAGCGATAATGCCCGACCAAATTCCCCTATTTATTCGGATCTCGGCGATCGATGGAACTCCCGATGGGTGGACCATGGAAGATTCCATTATATTTGGCCACGCTCTCGAGCAACTGGGAGTTGATGTGGTTGATTGTTCGTCGGGTGGAATTAGCGGAGCACCCCGGTTTCGCAGTGATGACGACGGCAAACCTTTGACCAAATCATCAGCGAGAAGCCCAGGATTTCAAGTCCCCTTCGCCGAACGAATGCGGCGGGAAACCAACCTGAAGTCCATGGCCGTCGGTGTTATAACTGATCCACATCAGTCCGAACAGATACTGCAACAGGGATGCGCCGATATTGTTGCTCTGGGTCGGGAAATCATGCATAACCCATTCTGGCCCTTGCATGCCGCTGCCGAACTCGGCCACGACACCGACTTTTCGATGTGGCCTGATCAATATGCCTGGGCGGTCGACCGGCGTTCACAAATCCGATCATTGAATGAGTCTTGAGTTACCTTTTCACCAGATCAGTTTGAAAATCTCCGACCGACAAAAAAAGTAGAACTCGATAAACCCTGAGATTTGTTGAGCTGAAAAAATTGGTCCCGGCGCCCGGGACGAAAAACCATAAAAGAATAAACGTGAATAAACCGACCACTGGCGTCCTATTTGTACTGGTAACCGTGCTACTCGAATCTACGCAGTTCGTTTATTTCGGCAGTCTATTCCAAAAAGTAAATTCGTTTTTGTTTGGATTCCTGGTTTTTGGATTGACCATCGTGGTATTTGTAGGATGGGCCCTTGTGAAAAATCCCGACCAGGTCAGAAAGGCTTTTGCCGCACGCAGATCACTGCTTGCGGTCAATCTCGGTGCAGTAGTTACCTTTACCGCATACCTGCTCTCGGTTCAGCTTCTTGAGCCGGCAATCACTTACACCATTTCCGCCGGCTCCATGCCAATCACCGCCTATGTTCTCTATCGTCTTGGATTGAGGGAAGGAGAAAATATGCGGAATAAATCCGAGGCAATCGGCAATACACTGATCTTCTGCAGCATCATATTTTTAGGCATCATTACGGTAGCAGGACTCTCCGGCTTTGTCCGGGGCGACCGTTCCATTGCTCTGCTTGGCGTTTTTCTTGCAATCATTGACGGTGTCTTTTTTACCCTGATACTGGTTTACTCACAGCGATTAAATATTGCCGGGGTCGGTCCCAGCGCTGTCCTTGGTTTACGCCTGCCACTGTATGTTCTGGTGACTGGATTTATCGCCTATGGTGGGTCTGAACCGAATCAATCCTTGCCAATTTCGGAATTGGGACTATACGTTGTCATCGGTTTTTTATTGACCATTCCACCGCTATACTTTTTACAAAAAGCAGTGCCGATGCTGTCAACCTTGACCATCAGCGCTTTAACCGCTCTAGGACCGTTCGTTATACTTGGACTTCAATTGGTGGAAGGGAGAATTGATTACAGTCCAGTGACTATGATTGGATTGGCGATCTATATGGTGGGCGCGGTACTGTCTGCTGCTGGCGCAGTCAAGGCCACCTCTGATAATCAGTTAGGGTCACAACAAAGATAGATCCAGTTCTATAATCATTGCAGCATGATCACTGAGCGCATCCCGGCGCGAAGGATTGCTAGAATCAACGCCCCATTGATGGCTAAACCCCGACAACGCTGGCATCAGCTTGTCGTTGCAAAATGCTTGATCAAGGCGAAAGCCATTGTTGCGGTGAGAGTACCAGGTGTATTCTCGTTTCATCCCATATAAGTGCCGGAAGCTGTCAATCCAATTATGGTCTCTCAGATTTCGCATAAAATCGTATTCCCTTTGGAAATTACCCGATAGCGCATTTTCTTCGTCAATCCCCTTCTCGGTACAATTGGTGTCCCCCATGATCAGACCGGCGCCACTGCGCCATTTACCGGCAATGTAATTCACTGCCTCCAGCATGGGATATTTTAATTCCGGCGTGGTGAAATTCGGAGTATGCATCAGACCAATTGCTATTTTTGGCGGAGTCTGGGTTCGTGCCAGTATCCATCTTTCCTTTAAACTGGGCATCCCGGGTAAATTCATCCGGCGCAACGGAATTCTACTGGCCAGTAACAATGCGTTTTTCGCAGGATTTTGCTTTACCCCGCTACTGATCTGAAATCCATATCCCAAACTGCCCAGTTGCTCCGCCAACCAAAGACTGGGAGGTGTGGCTCTGAACTCACACAGGCCAATCAAGTCAGGTTGCCAATGCTTAATTTGCTGGAGAATCCCTTCAACTCGCCTGCCACCACCTGCCCGAATATTCCACGAAACGATTCTAAACCGGCTCAAAATAAGTCCAGTATCAGCGGGACGAAATATAGTCGCTGGTGATTTCTTTCAGACGGTCCACTCCAAAACTTTCATCGTGTCCACCGTGGACAACCGTTACTGGTAGCGTTCTCAGCCGTTCCATTGTTGTTAAATAGTCAGTAATGTTGGAGTCAGATAGCGTATCCAATAGAGGACCATCATATATTGCGTCTCCAGAGAACAATGTGCCCGACTTTTGCTCCCAGAGCCCGATGCTGCCGGGCGAGTGGCCAGGCAAATGTAGCACCTCGAAATGTCTATTGCCTAAATCGATGACGTCACCTTCGTCAACAATCCATGTCGGCACCGCTGAAGGGGTTTGAAAAGCGCTCGGGATAAACTCGGCAGAAGGAAGCGCGGTTATCATCAGTTCGGATTCAACCGCGTATCCCGCTTCGCGCAATCCATTGACAAATTCTAGCGGCCAGTCGCCGACCGTTAAACTGACCTGCTCCGGTGAAGACAATATATCCGCTTCACATCGGTGTACCACCCTGGTATCGAATTCATGGACGCTCCCCATATGGTCGAGGTGGGTGTGGGTAGCAACCACTATCACAGGTTTGCCGAGCAAGTCCGCCACCTCTCGTTTAAGGCTGCAAATACCCATGCCAGTGTCGACCAGCAAATCATAGTCCCGTCCCCTAACGTGCCAGATGTTACAGCGTAACAATGGATCGACATGGGGTTCACGAATCAGCGTTATTTCATCGTCGATTCGCTTTCGTTCAAACCATTTGTCCGCCAACTGCATTACGGGAACCCCATCAAAGTTTTCTTAACGCCGGTACTGCAACCAAGAATAACAGAACCACCGCAATCACCGCGACGCCATTTAAGTAGAGTGCCTGGTTGACGCCCAGCAAAGTTGCAAGAAACCCTATTTCAAGATGGCCCAGAGGAGCCGAGCCAATGGCAAGGACCCAGGCACCCATCGCGCGTCCACGCAAGTGCTCGGGCACGGCATTCTGCATCATCGACTGGGTCAATATATCCCACACGACAATCATTCCGGACACTATTGCCAGCACCAGTAATATGGCAAATAACCCGGTTACCGCACCGAGCAGGAATACAGAAAGACCAAGCATTGCAATGGTACAAAAGAAAGCCTTCGCATACTGCTTTTTTCCTGGCAACACAAACATGATCAACCCGGTTACCAGCCCTCCCGCTGACTGCGCGGCGTTCATCCAACCCAGCGCTTCGACGCCAATACCAAGACGTACTTGTTCCAGGCTTGGCAGCACGGTAACGAAGGACACACCAAATAATTCAACCGCAGCCGTGATAAGTATTAGTACCAGCAAAATATGATTGCGCTGAACTTCCCGCAGGCTACTCCTCAGATTTTCCATGATAGGCGCGGGATCCACTACCTGGTTGGAATTTACTGGCGGTTTGTTTCCGAGAATCAGGTAGGCGGTAAAACTGGCACCCGCCATAAACAGAAAAGCGTAGAATGCGCCAAAGTTATTGGCCAGCATACCAACAGCCAGAGAACCCGGTATCATGCCAATCCTGGCAGCAACATTAATCCCAGCCAACGAGGCCAATGCCTGCTTTGAACTGGTGAGGTCATAGGCATAGCTCAAGCGAGTTGGGAAATACATCGCTCGGACGCTGCCAAGTAGAATAGGCAATAGAAAGATGTGCAGATAGCTCTGTTCCAATCCCCAGAATGCCACCGCAAGGATGACCAGACTGAATCCAGCACCAAGCTCAAGCGCCCGCATCAGGCGGAATCTCCCGAAACGATCAGCGATACTGCCTGCTGGCACCCCTAGCAACAACATTGGAATGTAATAAACCGCAAATGCCATTCCAACCCAGGCCGCGTTGCCCGATATAGAGAACGCATACCAGCCCAGCAAAACGTAATCGCCGCCAATACTTACCGCACTCATCGCGGAACTGAGCCAAAGTCGACGATAGTCGCTGGTATTAAAAACCGCGTTCATGCCTTTAAGTGAATTGGATTTAACCGAGTAATCCTGCCAGATAAAGTCGCTGGAGGATTGTTAAATTGGACTGCGCTATAAGCTCATCATCAGAAAACCGGTGAAAGCCGCGTTGCTGGGAGACAGGCTTTCGTCCACCCTGGTTTTCATTTTATTGATCCGGTCTCGAAAATCTTCATAAAATGCCCAACTCGGCCCCGGGTTATAGACCAATTCACTCAGTTCAAGTTGACTTATAATTTTTTTAACGGTAGTTGGCTTTACGTAGACTTCCGCAGTTGGGTTGAAATAGGTCGGACAAATCGATATTAAAGTCCACCTGGCCATTTTGCGGGTCTCCAGGATTTCCAGCATCATCTCAAAACCCCGCTGCTCATTTCCATGCAAGCGTTCATGCAGACCTTCCACCAGGATATCTTTTTCCATGCCAGAGAGCGCATTGCAAAATTCGCGAAACTTTGGTTTTTCAAACATAGAGACCATGGAAGACTGACTAACGACCTTAATCAGGTTCTCAACCAGGGTATTCGGGTGAGCAAATTCTTTGTCCGAGAAAACCTGCTTGGACAATTCGATCATCTTGGTCATTTTGTGCTTTTTCCCAATCGCCACCATCTCCGGATGGTTAAAACCTCCAGGGAAATTTGTCAAAAATGCCGATTCGGCCTGCTTTAGTCGATCCAGATTCATTGCTACAGTTTGTCGGTATTAAACACCATTTATAGGTAAATACCGCCGACTTGTAAAGTTGCCTTTTGCTAGCTTGCTCCTATAGCCGTGAACTGACACTCGCCAACTGATAGAATTTAATCTTTGTGATAGCGACTTCCCTGATTAGTTGGAAGGCATAGCATTGTCCATGACTTTGTCGATTTCAGCCAGGGCAAATAACCTATCTGTTGCAGATTGAACAGAATTTACAATTTACATTTTCAATACCAGAATGAGCCTTAATTCAGATTTCACCAAACGTGTTGTTATTCATAGTGCAAAACAAGCCTGGGTAGAATCTCCAATGCCGGGGGTTAAACGCCGCATGCTGGACCGAATCGGAGATGAAGTTGCCCGGGCGACCACGGTGGTCAGTTATGCCCCTGACAGTCATTTTTCTCCCCACGTCCACACCGGAGGTGAAGAATTTATTGTATTGGAAGGCGTATTCCAGGACGAGCATGGCGATTTCCCGGCAGGTACCTATATCCGCAATCCTCCTGAATCCCGCCATACTCCCGGCTCTACCCCGGGATGCGTTATTTTCGTCAAACTATGGCAGTTTGACCTATCGGACCGAACCCATATTCGAACGGATATGAACAAAGTTGGTTTAATATCTGACCCGGAACGACTCGGTGTGCTGGTCTCACCGCTCTACCAGGACCACCGGGAACGCGTTCGTATGGAACAATGGGAACCTGGTTCCGAAGTTAAGCTCGACACTGCCGGAGGCGCGGAAATTTTTGTTCTCGAAGGAGGCTTCAATCAAGGCAGAGATCAATTGGAAACGCATTCCTGGTTACGAATTCCAGATAGTGAGACGATCATGGCGACCGCAGGAATTGATGGCGCAAAGGTATGGATAAAATCAGGACATCTTGTGTTTGCACAACCTCCACAGGTTATGAGCTAGGGGATTTACGATCCTGGGAGTATTAGTTTCAGCGGCTATAAGCTCTTAAGATTTTTATATACGGTAGATAGGTATACTTTCTCTATAATTTCCAATCATTGCGGCCATTCAACAGAAGAAAAAATACCATCAAAACCATTTGCAGTGCATACGGAACATCGCCCTGAGGGAATAAATCAAGTGTAGTGAATTAAATATATTGTATAGATGGTTGTCATGCCTCCGGGGAAGTCGGCAACGTTTTAACCGGCGGAGTCGTGGATGTCCCCTTTTGATTTTTTTGGGTGTCCCAGGATAGAGCGTAAATATTTATTGGCGTAGCCTTGCCGCGAAGCACAATCTTGCCGACATTTTTTGCATCAGTCCCATCGGGTAATTTTAAATACGTAATCAGATCACCAGAAACTAGAAAATCCGAATCTTTTTCTTTACACAAAGTTTGAATGCGTGCGGCCGTGTTAACGGTGTCGCCAAAATAAACGATCTCCCGTTTGTCATCTCCGACTTCACCCGCGACAACTGGCCCGCCGTGCATACCCGCCCGGAACTGTGGCACCACACCAAAGTCGGTTTGATATAATGAAGACTTTGTAGCAATCAGAGTTTGTATATCAAACACGCACTGCACACATCGCGTGTCTTTTTTAGCCGTTGAAAGTGGCCACGTGACGACGATCTCATCGCCGATGTAGCGGTGAGTTTCCCCACCGTGTTCGGCGATAGGGTGTGCAATATCAAAGAAAAAGCGACCGATTAGTGATTGCACTCGGATGTCGCCAAGTTTTTCAGATAATTGCGTGGAGTTGGCGAGATCGAGAAATAGAAAAACACGTTCCTCGCGCAGCGGATGATGGTATCGCCCCACCAGAAAGTTCGCCAGTACGCGTCCACCCACGAGGCTACGTATTCGCAATACGGTGTTGAGGATAAACGCTAGTGTAAGTGAGACCAGCATATCCTGGCGGAAGGTCGTAGCGTGATATTCACCACCATAGACCACATCTAGACCAAAGAATAGTGGAACGATCTGTAAAGCCAATCCAATAATAACGGTCCAAACCAGTGTGGATATCGCCACGCTTGCAATGATCGGCGCCCTGCGTAACCAGGCACCGGCAGGCTGTTGCACATAAAATAACTCATATCCGATGATCCCTCCCGTCATCAAACATCCAATAGTGACAGCGATCCTCGGCTGGCCACCAACCGACAATGAATAGACTACACTGATAATCCCGCCCACTAAAACAAAGACGATCAAGATTTTAATTTTTCTGCGAGTCGAACGAGAGAAGGTCATGAGTTATATCTTCTCACTTCTGACGTGACAATTACACAGTGATGGCGATTGGGCTATTGGTTCCGATGCTTGAAAGAAAAGCCCCTGTCCTGCGCAAAAAATTCCATGGTCCGAGAAGAGAATAGCGACAGTTAAAATTGAACCTCAAGAACTCGCAGCCGATTCGTCTCGATAAAATATGACATCATTAAGGACGGTAAACGTATGCATTCACAGAACACTGTTCTCCTATTTTTTCTAGGGAACCTCTGATTGAAACTGGGCGAACCAGCTTGAGATTTAAAAAGCTTCCGCTCCTGCTCACGCCCCTTACCCGCGTCCTGCGGGTAATGATTAAGATCAAGGCGGGAAGTGTAGGTAATAGCAGGATCGGGTGCCGAGCACTATTGCCAAATTTTCCTACTCAGAGATTGATTATTTTAGACTCAAGATGGTCGTTCATGTTTTGATCAGAGGTTCCTTAGATATCTATTTAATTTTTTCTCCAATTCCTAACGCGGCAACACTCGTATCTTCAGCCAGTTTTTTATCAATATATTATCTCTCGATACAAGCTCTTAGTAACGATAATTTCCGTTTGCATGGCACACTCGCTTCCTTGCCCACAACGGGCAATTTAGTGATTTCCATTTTTGCCTAGGTTCGTCCTAAAGCGAACATTTAAAACCGGTCAACACTCCACAATTCAGTTAGCTACACTGATGCTTGTGGCGCTGGATAAGCATCCACTCAAAATTATTGATAATGTGATTGAGCTTGCGAGTTTCACCATTTATTCAATAATTGGTTAACCATGCATGCGGTGCGCTGGTGCTATGCGGCCCAACACCCAGTTAAACAGACTTGCGCCATTACGCTTATAGTTCCCTGCAAAAACGGTTACAACAAGATGGCGTTCGGGGATGACAAGTAATTGCTGACCGCCGCTTCCAAACCCAGCGATAATCTTATAATTTGGAATACTGTTCGAACGTCCAGACCACCACTGAAATCCATAACCGTAAACGCCGCGACTCCACCGATCTACTTCGTTCACATGCCGTTGAGTGGATAGTTGTATCCATTCCTGTGGAACAATCTGCCGATTGTCCCATACGCCATTGTGGAGGAGAAGAGAACCAAATTTGGCCAGATCACGGGCTCTCATTCGCAAGCCGCCTGCGGCACTTGGTCTGCCTTGCGGCTGCCAATTCGATGCACCTGTCCATTCAAAATTTGTAATGCCCAGGGGCTTGAAAAGCGCTTCCGCAGCGAACTTATCAACTCGTTTGCCCGTCTTCTGCTCGATGACGGCCGCCAAAACTTCAGTTAATCCATTGTTGTATTTCCATACGGATCCCGGCGGGTCTGTCGCGCGACGACCGAGGACAAATGCGATAGGGTCCTCAATCACCCCGAATAGTTGATGGTTGTCGTTCCTTGGGTCATCGAAGGGAAACGTCAAAACGTCCCACTCTAATCCTGCCGTCATTGTCAAAACATGATGAAGCGTAACTGCTTCGACGCCTGCGCCAAAAGCGATGTTATGATCTTCGAAGAATTTTGTCACCGGGGTCGCCAATGCCTCGGCATAGTCGTCTTGCAGCGCAATTCCCAGCAGCAATGAAGTCACACTTTTAGAGACGGATGCCAAGTCATGGAGCGAATCGACCTCAAACACCCTATATCCTAAGTCGCCAAAAAAGACGCCTTCACTGGGCTTAACATTAGCGAAACTGGAGTCTTTTCCCTCCAAATAGAGCTCGTAAACAAGATGACCAGCGTGTTCAATAAGAACCGCATGGGTATTATGATATTCGTAGGTTTCTTCAATCCATCGCGTGAGATCGGATATTGCTCGCACATCCAGATGAGCTTCCTCAAGACTAGCAACCCGCCACCCGTCTTGCAGTTGTAAAGGCGCCGCGTTTAACATCATAGTCAATACCTTTCAGCATATAAATTCATGACTAAAGTCTAACGCCTCGTGAAAGACTAGTCTTTTGCCCAAATTGCGGTTTTAAGAATACGACTAACTTTAATCAGATAACCGAAGACAAATCTCAATACCTCGCTCGGGGCTGAGACTACCGTCATGAGAATGGTGAAATACTTCGTAATTCCAACGTTGCTCGTAGGGTACCGCACGAGATTCACGCCAATTCGAACACAACCAATCCCAGGCCGAGAGGAGCTGTTCATTGCGGCAGCAAACAGCGGCTACTGCATAACAGCCAGCGGGAATAGTTTGGATGCTGACGACATCATCCTCACCAAATTCTCTCGTAACAGGTAGACCGACATCATAGACGCAATATGGTCCAGGTGTTATCCGTCGATTGTCCGGGCAAAGGCCAATCAGTGATAATTTACGATCTAAACCATGCGACTCTGCCCAGTCTCTGATCAACAAACTTGATCGTAGGATTTCTCCACCGTCACGTTGATATGGGCCGAAATTACGGATATAAGCAATTCGTATTGCAGGGCGCCTCTCGACACGAACGACCGAATGCTCGTAATTCCTGGCGCTGGTCAATTTGTTCGAATCCAGAGTTACGTCGAGCAGCCTGATTTCGCGCGGTGGATAACCAAAGTGCCGGCTGAAGGCTCGGGTAAAGCTGTGATGTGAAGTAAAACCGCAACGCGCCGCAATTTCATTGACTGTTGCACTTGGCATGAAAACAAGCTGGCGTGCTGCACGTTCGAGACGTATCCGATTTAGATAGCGGAGTGGTGTTTGCCCTATATGTGCTTCGAATGTACGAACGAAATGATACTTCGATAGGCAGGCGACATCGGCCAATCGGTGAAGATCTATGTCATCATGAAATTTGGCGTGAACGAAATTGATGACTCGGTTAGATCGATGACGCTGTTGGGCCTTGCTTGTCACACTGCTAAAATGTCTGAATCGCTAGATGTCCGCTTTTAGTTATTTTTATCATAAAATGAAAGCCAGCTGTATGGCTTGGATTATTGTAGCGCCAGTTGAGTTTGTATGGCCATCCGGCAGAACCTTGCCAATTCGGTCATTTGGAAAGTTTCTATTAAGTATTTCTATTCTCCTACCATTACAAAGGGTGCCCAAAAGAAGGGATGCGACCAATTGTCGCTGTCTATAAATTCTAACTGAGTGTCTCGTAGCGCTTGTTGAGGTGGTGATCCATCGATAAAACGTTGATAAAAGCGCTTCATAAAGTGCTGTGTCCCGTCATCGCTGATGGACCACAGGGTGGACAGGACAGATTGAGCACCGGCCTCCTGAAAAGCTCTTCTTAAACCATAAACGCCTTCTCCAACCCGTATTTCACCCACGCCTGTTTCACAGGCTGATAACACGACCAATTCCGTGCCGGCCAGTTGCAGATCGAGCACCTCTTCTGCCGTCAAAATACCGGCTACATTATCGTCGCTGGAGTTGATCGCCACGTTGGCGTCAGCCAGGGCCATACCGGCGCGCAGGAGTGGATTGCCTGTGACGGGCGGTGGGGATGGGGATTCATCCGTAGCAACCGCAGAATCTGGTTGCTGTAGACCCCGCCCGCTGGTCTTGGAGATCACATCCTCCAGAAAGAAACCATGGGTGGCAAGATGCAGAATTCTAGGTGACTGTACCTCCTTGACGACTGACTCGGTGGCTTCAGCCAACTTGTAATAATTGGCGGTTTGGTGGCTTTGTGCGAGTTGCGCTGCGAGGTCATCGCCTTCCTTCAGTGTGCCAGCCAACGGGCTGAAATGGAGGGCCTCAAGCGAGCGGGCCGTTGTGGTGGCTTGGCCCCGATTTGTCCCTGCGGCATAATCCTCGGCCTGCGCAGCATCGAATAAGGGCGCGGCGAGAATCATCGGAGCAGTAACCTCTGCCTCCAGCGCTGGTAACACCAGGTCGCGGCCAGAAGAAACCATGATCACTTTATACTGACTAACGATGTAACGCCCCGCTTCATCAATCAAGCTGGTAAAGGGCAGGAGATTTAATATCCCGTCGGGAGCTAGGTAGACTTGCTGTTTCTCTTTCAGATAAGGAACCAGGGGTGACCAGAGGGATTGGTAAAGTTGCCGACCTACAGCTTTGTCTCGCTCCCTCAATCGGTTTGGAGTTCTAAGAATTGTTCGATACTGTTCAATGGCCTGCCGAATGGGCGCTAATTCACCCAGAGATAAGATACGGACGGGATGATCCGGGTCATTAGACACTACCAGAGCCATCAACTGCTCTGCCTGAAAGTGGTTGTCCTCGTAGAGCGGATAGACCAGAAAGTCAATAAATACTGATTGATCATCCAATACCTGTACGACTTGTTCCGGCGTTACCGACAGACTGCTCCGCTGCAGTTGCTGGACATGGTGACCCAGCTCAGCCTGTTGTTGATTGATCCGCTCTTCCAATGATTGAAGTTCTACCCAATCAGAGTTTCCTGCCAGCACCAATGCCGAGAGCTTTTTACGATTGTCTTTCAGTGCATTAGCTAATTCTTTCAGTGTCGGGTTATCACTGCTTCGGCTCACCGCCCGAATCTGTGACGCAATCTGTAACAAAAGCGCCTTACGGTTCAAAGACAAGGCCAATGCACGGCGCGCATTGGCATCAGTAGCGCGACGGCTAAAGAGGGATAAATAAAAGTCAGTAGCGCCTTTTTGTTGCAGGATATAAGAACCTCGAGTCTTCTCGCCCGCACCCCAAAGCACCTGGGTCAGAAAGGCCTGTGTCGCCGCTAGTGCCTCGTCAGATAACACTTCCACCTGGCCATAACGTCCCTGGGAATAGTATAAGGCCGCCAGGTTACTCATACTGTCGAGAGTGTCAGGATGTTTAGCACCCAGCACTTTCTTACGCAATTCCAGGGCCTCGATAGACAGGGGTTCAGCCTGGTTATAACCTCCCTGGGATTGATATAGGCTCGCCAAGTTGTACATGCTGGTAAGAGTGCCTGGATGTTTGGTACCCAGCACTTCTATGCTTATATCCAGTGTCTCGATAAACAAGGGCTCAGCCTGGTCATAACGACCCTGGGATTGGTATAAGGCAGCCAAGTCATTTACCCTATTGAGGGTACTTGGGTGTTTGGCACCCAGCACTTCGCGGCTTAATGCCAGGGACTCGATAAGCAGGAGCTCAGCCTGGTCATAACGCCCCTGGGATTGGTATAAGGCCGCCAAGTTATTCATGCTCTTGAGAGTACTCGGGTGTTTGGCACCCAGCACTTCCTGGCTTAATGCCAGGGCCTCGATAGACAGCGGTTCAGCCTGGTCATAACGTCCCTGGGATTGGTATAAGATCGCCAGGCCATTCATACTGTCGAGAGTGCCTGGATGTTTGGCACCCAGCACTTCTTTACGTAATGCCAGGGCCTCGATGTATAGAGGCTCAGCCTGGTCAAAACGTCCCCGGAATTTATACAAAATCGCCAGGCTATTCATACTGTCGAGAGTGCCTGGATGTTTGCCACCCAGCGCTTCCTTACGTAATGCCAGGGCTTCGATAAGCAGGAGCTCAGCTTGGTCATATCGTCCCTGGGATTGGAGAGCGCGGGACAAGTTGTTCATGCTATTGAGGGTACTCGGGTGTTTGGCGCCCAGCACTTCCTTGCGCAGTGCCAGGGCCTCGATGTACAGGGGCTCGGCCTGGTCGTAACGCCCCTGGGATTGGTATATAGCCGCCAGGCCGTTAACGCTGCCGAGAGTGTCTGGATGTTTGCCACCCAGCACCTCCTTGCGCAATGCCAGGGCCTCGATAGACAGGAGCTCAGCCTGGTCATAACGTCCCTGGGATTGGTATAAGTGCGCCAGGTTAGTCATGTTAGTGAGAGTGCTCGGGTGTTTGACGCCAAGTATTTCCTGGCTTAATGCCAGGGCCTCGATGGACAGGGGTTCAGCCTGGTCATAACGTCCCTGGGATTGGTATAGGCTCGCCAGATTGTTCATGTTGACGAGCGTGGTCGGGTGTTTGGCACCCAGCACTTCCTGGCTTAATGCCAGGGCCTCGATAGACAGGGGTTCAGCCTGGTCATAACGTCCCTGGGACCTATACAAAATCGCCAAGTTGTTCATGCTGAGGAGAGTGTTCGGATGTTTGGGGCCCAGCACTTCCATGCTTATATCCAGTGCCTCGATATACAGTGGCTCAGCCTGGCCATACCGACCCTGGGATTGGTATAGGCTAGCCAGATTGTTCATGTTGGTGAGGGTGGTCGGGTGTTTGGCACCCAGCACTTCCTGGCTTAATGCCAGGGCCTCGATAGACAGAGGTTCAGCTTGGTCATAATGTCCCAGGGATTGGTAAAACAGCGCCAGGTTGTTCATGCTTGTTAAAGTATCTGGGTGTTTGGCGCCCAAATGCTCTTTGGCATAAGATAGTGCTTTCTTAGCCGCGCTGATTCCTTTTACATAATCCCCAACCCGATAGTACTCAAGCATTTGTTGATTGAGTTGATCCAACGCTGACATCGTAGTTGACGCGGCACCTGCTTCACTCTTAACACCACCAATCGAGGCAAGTACGCAAATGGCAATGATAGTTAACTGTTTAATTATTACCATTTTATTCAGAACCTTAAATCACCAAGTTATACTGAGTTAGCCAGATTAAACGCCCACTAGGGAGGTTGTTGAGATGAGGCCACATATAGATTGTTTTCGCGGTTAACGTATACTAACAGGCGGTTCCGTGTATTCTATCGCCAGTGTAGGATTATGTCGGCCCCTAGATTTGACAGCATCAGATCAATTATGAACCTATACAAATTAAACTGGGTTAAACAAACCTGCAGAAGTCACCAATTCTAAGCTTCTTTCACTAGCTTCCAACGCGCCTTCCAGGTATCCTTTATTTCCCCCGCTAACATTAACGGTTTCGGTTCCGGACCAGATCAATCGTTTGTTCCATCCTGACTCGACGACTGCTCCTATTTGATTGGACTCATGAAACATCATTAATTTTTGGTCCGCTTCGGTAGATGTTAAGGGATCAAATGCCCAGTCGCTAAAATGTAGCGCTATCGGAAATTGAGCAGACTCCCCAAACAGGCGTACCAACTGCTCGACTGCCATCTTCTTTAAATCGGGTTCTCGACCCTGTCTACGAACCGCCGGAATCCCGAAAAAGCCGAACAAGGCATACGGCGCACCATCCATCCCTGAGGCATCATGAATTTCCTGAAGGGGTCCCTTTTGACTCATAGCGTCGCCGCTAAATCCACTACTACGCCAGAACGGTTGTTCGAATACCGCAACCAGTTTTGCATGACCTGCCATCCAGGTCGAAATACTATTCAGCTGCAGCAGTCTTGGTTCGGAAAAATTGGGTTCGAACCTGATAGTGGAAATTGCAACGCGAGGAGGCAATGCCAACATCACCAATTCGCTTGAAATTTCCAGTTGTCTTTCTTGATTCACAATTTTCGTGATCAATTCATTATCGGCAAACCGGATATCCGTTGCGACGGCGTTTAAGCGAATACGTTGACTCGGAATATGGCTCCCAAGAACGTCAATCAATTGCCCCATTCCCCCCTTAAGACGGAAAGAACCAGCCATGGAGCCAAAGTTAGCTTCCCGCTGAATCGCGCTATTTCGATCTTCATACAATCCGTCTCCCAGTGACTCCTGGTCGAAAACAGATTCATTTAGACCCAAATCAGAGATTAGCGACTGCATTCTAAATTGTCCGGGCCAATACCAGGTTGGGCCCAAATCGATACCTGGAATGTTTGATGTTTTCTGGCCCACCTCAGAATTTATCGACAATATGCGACCGCCTAACCTGTCCCGGGCCTCTATAAGTATAAAATCAATGCTTTGCTGGTGAAGCCTGTAGGCAGTATGAAGCCCACTCAGCCCAGCGCCAATAACGAGTATTTTTGTTTTCATACATATACCTTATTTTTGAATATTATTATCGAGGCAGAAACAAAAATGTTGGACGGATCCACTCCAACCACGGGTAATTGTCCATTGTTATCGCACACGTTAGTTTGATGTTTTAAAAACATGGAGATTGGATAATGAAAATTTTGATTGTCGGTGCGGGCCCTACGGGATTAACTACCGGCGTAGAACTCGCGCGTCATAACATTTCAGTTAAAGTTATCGACCGTAAATCGGCAGGATCCACCTTGTCCCGAGCAGTGGGAATATCCCCGCGAAGCCTCAAACTTCTCCAACCTTCAGGGGCACCAGGAGAACTCATTCGACAAGGAATTCGAGCCGAAACTCTGACGATTTACCAAAGTGATAAATTGCTCTCTTCGGTATCCATTCAACTGGATGATCAACCAGATCAGTTTTTTGTTGCATTAGCCCAGGACCGCACCGAATCTGTACTCAGGGAAATCTTTCTTGAACGGGGTGGTTTGATCAGCTATGGAACCAAGCTGATGTCCCTCACCCAGGACAACAACATAGTTAGTGTTACATACGAAGATCATACCACTGAAGAATTCGATTACGTTGTCGGCGCTGACGGTGTTCGCAGCACCACCAGATAGAATTTGGGCATCCCATTTCCCGGCTACGACATTCCTGAAACCTGGTCCATTGCTGACGTCGATGTCACCACCTGGAAGCATATAAATGGCCTGACGTTTTCATTACTGCCAAAAGGTAAGATATTGGTGGTTGCACCATTGGAACAGCAGCGAGTTCGGTTGATTTCGAATACCGAAGATTCGGTTCAGGCGCTTTGCCTGGATATCGAAATAAACAACATAAGACGCGCTGGCAAATTTAACCTGTGGATTAGACAGATAGACCAATACCGTCATAGCAGAGTGTTCCTCGCGGGAGATGCGGCCCATTGTCATTCGCCAGTTGGTGGGCGTGGAATGAACCTTGGCATCGCTGACGGCGTTTGTCTGGCGCGCTGTATCCGGTCAGGGCAACTTGACGACTACAATTCGGAACGGCATCCGGATGGCAGCTCGACTATTAAAGCCAGCGAAAAAGCCAGGAAATTTATAGCTTCAGAAAATCCATTTTTCCTTTTCGGACTGATCGGTTTTGCCACGCTAATGGGGAACTCGAAATTTCTACGGCAAAAAGTAGCGCTCGCGCTAACTCAATCCTGAGCCGGAGCATTGATCGGGCCGGCGGGTTTTATCTAACCTGCCGGGTTGCGCCCGGGGGTTCTCCAAAAACCCGTTTATAGGCTTTGGAGAAAGACCACTCGGTTGCGTACCCAACTTGCTCAGCAATCCACGCCGTACTCTGGTCACTGGTAACCAGTAATTCCCTGGCCTTATGCATTCTCCACTCGGTCAAATACTGAATGGGTGGAACGCCCAGCATTTGCTTGAAACGATCGGCGAGGATGGTTCGGGAAACACCACAGCTGTTGGCTAATTCCACCAGATTCCATGACCGAGCCGGGGCTTCATGCAATAACGACAATGCTGTTGCCAGGGTTGGCTCCGCCAGAGTGGCGAGAAAACCGGTTTGGTTTGGATGTCGTGATGCATGGGCGCGAATTACCTGGATAAACAGAATTTCAGCTAGTCTGTTTACTACTGCAGCAGAACCATCTTGTTTACTATTTGACTCGATCACAGCCAGACGGCTGGCCGTGGCAAGCCATTCCGTTTGCTGATCCCTTTTAAGGTGAATCAATTCGGGGAGTGCTCGCAACAACGGATGCATACCGGCACGATCTACTTCATAGTGCCCGCAGATAATCGTAGTTGGGGCGCCCTTTCCGCCATAGATAATACGGGCGCCGCGCCGGTCTCCCTTACTGATCACCGATTCAGCCGGTGCTGCGTCGGCATCCGGTGCATGCAGCAGGGCATGGCGATCTCCATGGGTCAACACCACCATATCCCCCTGATACAATTGTCGAACCGATGTTTGATCGGGCCCTCGCAGCCAGCAACTCCCCTTGACAATTAAATGGAAATTAGCAACCGCGCCTCCCTTCATATCCATTCCCCAGGGTGCGCAAAAATCTGCCTGAAAGTACACCGTTCCGCGCAGCCGCAAGGTTGAAAGAATATCGGTTAATACATCCATTGGCCGATTGATAAAGCAGGATTAGGGTTATTGTCCTGACGGTGTAAAATCGAATGCGCCGTCGGCGTGAAAATAAAATACACAGGGTTCTTCGGAAACACATGCTGTTACGTGTTCGACATTTGCCGGAACATACCAATAGCCGCCGGGTCCCATATGGATTGGACTTTGTTCCTGTTCAAATGGGTTAATCATAACACCCGAAATTACGACACCATGATATGCACCGCTATGGGTATGCAAAGGCGAGGATGCGCCACCGGGAAAAACACCAAATGTTCCGTGTTTACCTTGTTGTCGATTACCCCAGGCCGCACCCATCTGAACAAATGGTGCAATTTGTTCAAATTCGATTTGCCCGGGCTGGATCGCTCGGGCCTCGCCGATATCGGCACAGATAGATGGCGATAGCCCAATCAAAGCAGACCAGATAAGCAGTTTGGTAAATTTGACCATTTCGGAATTGGCGCGAACTGAATTAGTTAAATACATCGAATTGACTCCGTTGAATCCATAGTCATTCCGCTATAACAGTCACGGGATAGTGTTTGCGCGGGTCTGACCATAGGAAAGTGACTGCAGATACAAGACTACTGAGCTGGATTAGCCCGCACCATGTTCGATCTACCCTTTTTGTTATCCCAATTACCGTTTGTCGGCTGAGCATTCAATGCATATAATTTGAGCACAATTAATCCGAGTTGATTTCATGACCCCAGAGCAGATACTGTCTTATCCCCCCAGGATATTGAGTCAAGGCCAGCGCGAATCATATTTCGAGAATGGCTATTTGATTGTCGAGAAGCTTATTAGCGACGACTGGATCGGTCGGCTGGTAGAAAAAACAGATCAGTTGGTCGAGCAGAGCAGAAGCAAATCGAGTACCGACAGTTTCTATGATTTCGCGCCGGATCATGGGCCGGAGCAACCGCGGGTGCGACGTTTTAAAGAACCCGACTATGTCGATCTATACTGGGAATACGCCAACGGCATCATCGCCGATGTGTCTGCTGACCTGGTTGGCCCTGACGTTAGGTTTCATCACGCGAAGTTAAATTTCAAATGGCCGACCACGGTGGATAACAATGCAGTAGGCTGGCACCAGGATATTCCGTTTTATCCACACACCAACTACAACGTACTGGCTATTGGTACCTACCTCACCGATACCACCGAAGCTGATGGTCCGGTTATGGTGATTCCAGGCAGTCACAATGAAAAATTATATGAACTGTACGACGATAAGGGCGTCTGGACCGGAGAACTTAAACCAGAAGATAAGGCGCTAGTGGATGAATCCCGCGCGGTGAGTCTACCCGGACCCAGGGGTTCGATCACGATCCATCATTCCCGCGCATTGCATGGCTCTCTACCCAGCCGCGGTTCAAGTGTACGACCGTTATTGATTAACAGTTATGCCGCCGCCGACGCATTTCCGTACACCGATGGCGCCGGTGTCACGGGTAATTACCGCAAACTATTGCGGGGGTCACCTGCTCCGTGGGCTCACCATGATCCACGCCCCTGCCCCATTCCACCTGACTGGAGTAAAGGATACACCTCAATATATGAGCAGCAAGCAAGGGAGCGATGTAATTCTTCGCCAACTAATTAGCCAACAATTTAATCTGCGGTCAGGTCTGTAGCGCTGTCATTGCATCAATCAATGCAGATTCAAGATGCGTCAGATCGCACAGGCGCAAATGCTGGCAAACCATACTCGCCTGTTCCAGGGAATCATGAATACCCTGAGGCGGCAGCTCACCGCTAATTCCCAGGCAGGACTTGGTAATCTGTGGAAACTTCGCTGGATGCGCAGTTGCCAGACAGATAATTTTACAATCTTCAGGAAAGGTATCCTTTAACTGGTCCGCGGCCGCCACCGCCACCGCCGAATGTGGGTCAAGCAAGTAGTGATCGTTCTGGTTAAACGTTTGCCTGATGGTTTCACTGGTTTTCTCGTCTGAAATTGAGATGGAGGCGAATCCCTGCTGAATCCTGCCCGCGGTTTTCGGGTCTAATTCAATTTCCCCAAGTCGGCTAAATTCGTCCATCCAGTGGCTAATTTGCGCCCCATTACAATCTGCAGAAAAATACAGAAAGCGCCAAAAGTTGTAAGGCACCACGATATCAATAGCAGAAGACAGTGTTTGAATAAGATCTTTTTTGACGAAAGCACCTTGGGAAAAGGCGGTATGCAGAGCGCTGTTACTATTGTTTGCGCAGATAAAGCTTTCTACGGGCAAGCCCATAGATCGCGCCAGATAACCACCAAACAAATTCCCAAAGGCTCCGCTCGGAACCGAGAAGACAACCTTATCCCCTGGCTTTTTAATCACCCGAAAATAACCATAGAAGTAGTGAACGGCCTGGACCATCACCCGACACCAGTTTATGGAATTCACGCTGGACAGGTTCAACTTTGCTGTCAACGCCTTATCTGCAAACAGCCTGGCAACAATTAAATCCAGATCATCTCCTCCATCGGCGCAGTTCTCAACACCAACCGGGTGGACGTTTTCTGCACCAAGCGTTGTCATCTGGCGCTCCTGCGGTTCAGATATCATTCCCCGCGGATACAGCGGCCAGCAATCGATGGTTTGCTTGCCGGCAGCCGCCCAGGCCGCTGCCGGACCGGTGTCACCGGTGGTTGCCAATACTATTGAAAGTCTTTGATTTTTCTTCGCTAGCAGATAGTCGATGACATTGATGAGTAAGCCCATGGCAATGTCCTTGAATGACAGGGTGGGACCGTGGAACAACTCCATTATTTGAGTTCTACCGTCGGCACTATGGGGCACCATACCGATAACATCCGGGTGCTCAAATGCACTATAGCTCCTTTCGATTAAATCCTTCAGTGCTTCGGAAGAAATGATTGTTTCGTCTATGTATAAAGACAATATTTCGAAGGCCAGATCGGTATAACCAAGGTCCGCCCAACGTTCAAACTGTTGTGGGTTAACTTTTGGAATTTGCTCCGGAACAAATAATCCTCCGTCTGCGGCAAATCCCTGCAGCACTGCCTCGTCAAAAGCAAGCGGATCAACTCCCCCCCTGGTGCTGACAAATTTCATCATTATTAACTTTCCTCAATCTTTGGTTTGATTACCTGTGCGCTAGATATATTGTAACGCGGTCGCACTAAACCATCTTATATTACGAAATATTATGGATAGAGATCGATTGTCCCGGATGGAATTTTTAATTTGTGCCATACTGTGTTGGCGCTATTGATAGTTGTATCTATCAAATCATATAAACCACAACGGAGAACATAATGTTAAGAAAACCATTTTTACATATTCTAGGAGCGGGTATAGCCGCTCTTTTAATGGCTCAAGGTGCCGCCGCCGAAACCCTGCGGGCCGGAACTGAGTGTACCTATCACCCTTTTAATTACCGAGACTCAGACGGCAATCTACAAGGCTACGACATCGATATTGGCAACGAAGTCGCGAAGAGGATCGGTGCTGATGTTGAATGGGTTTGCCAAAAGTGGGACGGTATGATCCCTTCCCTGTTGGCGGATAAATTTGATTTGATCGTTGCCTCTATGTCGATCACCAACAAGCGAATGGAGAAAATTGATTTTTCAGTTCCCTACCGAATTTCAGTGGGTCAATTTGTTGCCGCCAAGGCCAAACAGCTTAAATTGTTTAATGACGATGGCAGCGTTAATTCAGCCGGATTCGATGGTATCAAAATTGGTTTACAACGAGCCACGACTTATGACAACTGGATTCAGGCCAAAGTACCCGGCGCAGAGATAGTCCGGTATGACAATACCGAACCTTTGTATCTCGATCTTAAATCGGGGCGAGTTGACGCCATAATGACCAATCCGATGAAAGCTTATCTCAAGTTTCTGAGCCAGGAAGATGGAGCCGGATACGAAGTAGTAGGTGAGCAGATTACCGACCAGGAATATTTTGGAATCGGCGTTGGAGTAGGTTTTCGCCAGGGCAACGAAGCCTTGAAGGCGAGAATCGACGAAGCCCTGGAGGCAATGAAAGCCGATGGCACTATGGGCGGTTTTGGTAAAAAATATTTTCCCTGGACTATCCACTAGCATTCTGTTCCAGGCGCTTTTCGCCATTTAACGAAAACCCCCGGGTGCTGATCTCCAATTATCAGCGCCCGGCGGCTTACTATAAATCAAACCGTTTTTACCTCGATCAATGGGGTGATATTGCGGCAGCTAGCGAAAAAACAAATTCATAATACAATGGTGCCAGGCTGATGGGTGATGTAATCGGGTGGTGGGACGAATACCTGCGCGGCGCGTGGATTATCTTTCAGGTATTTTGGGTGGCATTGATTCTGACCGTGACCTGGGGCTTACTCGGCGCTTCCGCTAAATTATCCAATAGCAAAATTGCCGACCGAATCGCCAATGCCTATACCACGGTATTTCGTGGCACCCCGGAGTTACTAGTACTCCTGATCGTATATTTTGGCTCGGCAGTTTCTCTTACCGGTCTGGTAAAAATCTTCAATCCGGAAATTCGATTTGTCGACATTCCACCATTCTGGGCAGGGTCTTTAGCCATTAGCCTGATTGTTGGAGCCTATGCAACAGAAACCTTTCGCGGCGCTTTTATGGGCGTCGATAAAGGTCAGATAGAAGCGTCCAAGGCTCTGGGACTATCAAATTTCCATACATTCTTTTACGTCAGGTTGCCGCAGATGTGGCGCATCGCGCTCCCGGCTTTTGGCAATCACATGAACTCCCTGGTTAAGGATACCGCTCTTATATCCGTAATCGGCCTCGAAGAAATAATGTTCACGGCTGAGATGGCGACTACCGTGACCAATAAACCATTCACCATGTATTTGATAGTCGCCATTATTTATCTGGTGTTTACGACCTTTATCATCGTCGCGGTCTGGGCTCTCGAAAAGTACGCGAACAAGCACCTCGAAAACGGATCATGAATTTCGACTTTGCTCTGGTGTTCGAAAGCCTGCCGGAAATTGCCACGGGGGTTGGATTGACCCTGGAGCTACTGCTGCTATCCCTGATTCTCGGTACCTTGCTGGCGGTAATTGCGGTGCTAATGCGAATGAGCACCCTGCCAATTTTATCGTGGCCAGCCTTCGTTTATATTTACATTTTTCGTGGCACGCCAATGCTGGTTCAACTGTTTGTAATTTACTATGGGGTATCCCAGTTTGAATCAGTACAAAACAGTTTTCTATGGCCGATACTGCGGGAACCTTTCTGGTGCGCTATTCTTGCATTCACCCTAAACATGGGCGCGTATACCGCAGAAATTTTTCGCGGCGGAATCCAGGCGGTAGACAAGGGCCTGCTTGAAGCAGCATCTGCCCTGGGTATATCCAAAGCTAAGCGGTTTATATACGTGACCGCACCAATAGCTACCCGTCTATCAATGCCGGCCTACAGCAATGAGATGATCAGCTTGCTAAAAGCCACCGCGCTGGCCAGCACTATTACCATGAATGATACTACCGGTGTCGCCAGAACCATCGTCGCCAGAACTTTCGCGCCCTATGAAATTTTTATTTCTGCCGCGATAATATATTTGGTAATGGCCTGGGTAATCCAGAAAGGCACGGCCCACGCCGAGCAAAGACTGAATCGATATCTATAGTGGCACCAAACAAAAGCTGATTTAATAATGGCAACCTCATCCAACGAGTCAATAATCTCCCTGCAGAATGTCGATAAAACATTCGGCAGTTTTCAGGCACTCAAAAAAGTAAATCTGGAAATATTAAAAGGGCAAAAGGTTGTCGTATGTGGCCCTTCGGGCTCTGGTAAATCCACCATGATCCGTTGCATAAATCGACTCGAAGAGCATGATGGCGGCAAAATAATTGTCGACGGTATCGAACTCACAAAATCAGTAAAAGACATCGATGCGGTCAGACGGGAGGTTGGAATGGTGTTTCAGCAATTTAATCTTTTCCCTCACCTTACGGTGGTCGAGAATCTAATGTTAGCACCGCGGCTGGTTCGAAAAATGACCAAACCAGAAGCCCGGGAACTCGCGATGCAGTTTCTCGAGCGGGTACATATCACGGAGCAGGCAGAAAAATTTCCCAGTCAATTATCCGGCGGACAGCAACAACGCGTTGCCATCGCGAGGTCGCTCTGTATGAAACCGGAAATCATGTTATTCGATGAACCCACTTCGGCATTGGATCCGGAAATGATTCATGAGGTATTGGATGTCATGGTTGAACTTGCCCATGGCGGTATTACCATGATCTGCGTGACCCATGAAATGGGGTTCGCCCGTTCGGTCGCAGACTCGATTGTTTTTATGGATGAAGGGGAGATTGTCGAGAGCAATAATCCATTGGATTTTTTTGAGAACCCAGAAAATCAACGAACCAGATTGTTTCTCAGCCAGATTCTTACCCACTAGTATTTTTCTCAATGAAACTTGGTTTAATCACGAGCCGTTTACACTAAGATGAATGCCGCCGACTATATCAACGCCGCTGAACGATTTGCCGATATTTCAAGGAATCTGATCCGCCAGGAAATAAATAATCCCAGGCAGGTCGAAGTTAAATCAGATGCCACCCCGGTAACGCCAATAGATAAGAAAGTAGAACGCGCCTTGCGCTCGGTTATAGAACAGGAATTTCCAACCCACGGCATCCAGGGGGAGGAGTATGATTCCACGCGGCTTGATTCAGATTTTATCTGGGTTCTCGACCCCATCGACGGCACCATGGCGTTTATTGCAGGATTACCCGTTTTCGGCACGTTAATTGCGTTAACTTGGCGAGGCTCCCCAATTCTAGGAGTCCTGGATAGTCCGATTACACAGGAACGATGGATTGGCGTTGACGGACATGGAACCAAGCTAAATGGGCAACTGATCCAGTCAAGACCCTGTCCTAACCTATCTGATGCCTTCGCCTCCACCAGTTCTCCGCTTTACTTCGATGGTGTAAAGGCTGACCAAGAAGCCTATCACCGGATAAAAAATCAGGTCCGTTGGATTATCTACGGTGGAGGTTGTCATACCTTTGGCCGAATTGCTCACGGGTATGTAGACCTGGCATTCGAAGCAGCACACGATATATTCGATTACATGGCATTGGTACCAATTATTTCCAATGCAGGAGGATGTATAACGGACTGGAATGGAAACCCACTAACCCTCCAATCGGGACAGCGGTTTATCGCCAGCGGTGACTCCAGGGTACATGATCAAGCCCTCGAACTATTGGTGAATTCTAACGAGGTTCAAGCGCTAACCTGAATCGCTAACTTGAATTTCGATAACCTTAAATTTTTTTCGCAAGTTTTGTTGGGCAATCCGCCGAAGCGCTACAACATAAGTACACCGCCACTCGCGATAACCGTCTCACCGGCAACCGCCCGATTTCGTGTGGACGCGAGAAACCCCACAACTTCGGCAATATCTTCTGGATCTGAGGGCCCGACCCGGTTTTCTTTTACTACCTGGTTATAAATCGGACGATCGGCTGGACAGTTCACATTCCGATGTTACCTAAGCGGCAAGGCGACCTGAGACCGTAGCAGTAGCGCGGTAGAATTCCTGGGCCGCAGCCACGCCAGAACCAAGTTCCACCGGATACTGCAGATCTTTCATCGCCATTTCAATGGTTGCTATACCCGATAACGCCATAACATCAGTTAACGAACCAAGATGTCCAATTCGAAATGCTTTTCCCGCGAGTTCACCGAGTCCACCGCCAAACGAAACCTGATAGGCGCTATAGGCATGGGCAATAAGTTGGTCTCCATCAAATCCTGATGGCAGCATGATGGTGCTCACAGTATTTGAATATAGCGCCGGGGATTTGGCACATAGTTCAAGTCCCCAGGCCCATACAGCTTGTCGAACCCCTTCGGCGATTCTGTGGTGTCGCGCAAAAACCTGATCCAATCCTTCCTCAAACAACATATCGAGACTTACCGTTAGTCCATTAATCAACTGTATCGGAGGAGTATAAGGATATCCGCCACTTTGAGTATTGTTCAACATATCGCGAAAATCCAGATAGCAGCGAGCACATTTGGCATGTTGTATCGCTGCCAGGGCTTTGTCACTGGCGGCGACAATACCGAGTCCCGTCGCCAGCATAAAACCTTTTTGGGAACCGGATACCGCCAGATCGACTCCCCAGTCATCCATTCTGAAATCCATACAGCCAAGAGAACTGACGCAATCGACATATAGCATGGCTGGATGAGTAGAATGATTCATTGCCTCTCTTACCGCACCCACGTCACTGACCACCCCTGTAGCGGTTTCGTTATGGGTTACCAACACCGCTTTAATTTCATGGTTTTGGTCTGTCTGCAAACGCTGGCCAATAATATCCACTGGTGCACCCCTGCCCCATTCGCATTCGATAACTTCGACGTCCAACCCATGGCGCTGACACATATCTATCCACTTGTGGGAAAACATACCGTATCTTCCAACCAACACTTTGTCTCCCGGTGACAGCGTATTGGTAATGGCCGCTTCCCATCCACCGGTACCGCTGGACGGAAACAGAAAAATTTGTCCCTGGTCTGTTTTGAAAACCTGCTTAAGTCGATCAAGCAAAGGACAAAGAATATCGGCATAGTCCGGTGCCCGATGGTCTCTGGTCTGCATATTCATGGCCTGTCGCAAACGATCCGGAATATTAGTCGGGCCGGGAATAAATACTGGGTTTTGAAAATTCATTTTATCTGGAGGTTGAAAGTCAACCTGTAAGATAAATGAATCAGAATACTCTTACAATTATTCCGAAATAATATTCCATAATAATTTGAAAAATATATCTTATTGTTTTTTAACAACTTTTAATATTCCGCTGGCGGAATTATTAAAATTATAGAATAATATACTGATAATATTTCTTAGGTTTTCTGGCTATTCCAATGACCAAGTCATCTACTACAAATCGACCTAGGGGCAGGCCTAGATTGCCCAGAGCTGACATCCCCGGAGGCAACGTTCAGGCTCTGGAGCGGGGACTGATCCTGCTTTCGTCACTGGCCAATGATGGCAACGCCCCTTTAAATGATCTGGCTATTAAAGTCGGCATTCCTCCATCAACTGCCCACCGTCTGCTGGTGACACTACAGAACCTCGGCTTCGCTGATTACAAAGACAACTCCCAGACCTGGGCCATTGGCATCGAAACATTTCGTGTGGGTAATGCCTATCTTGATCGGACCAACCTGGTTGAAGCGTCGCGCGGCATACTTCGAGACCTGATGGAGCAAACCGGTGAGACAGCAAACTTAGCTATTGCAGATCAAGGTGACGTGGTGTTTCTTAGTCAAGTCGAAACCCAGAACCCAATCCGTGCTTTCTTTCGACCCGGAGCCCGGGGTCAAATGCATGCCTCCGGAATTGGCAAAGCATTGCTTGCCAATCTGCCCCGTTTGGAGGTTGAGAAGATACTGCATAAAAAAGGTCTGCCCGAATTTACCGAAAAAACCTTGACCTCACCGGATGATCTGTTCAGCGCCCTGGAACAAATTCGTCAACAGGGCTGGTCCCTTGATGATGAAGAACGTTACCTCGGAATGCGCTGCGTGGCCGCGCCAGTTTATAACTCATATGGTGAAGCGATTGCGGGCATTTCGGTTTCTGGTCCGGCGGTACGCTTTCCTGACAATCTGGTGTACGAAATAGGTCCGCAGGTCAGGCGGTCTGCTCTGGAAGTCACCCAATTGATTGGAGGACGTGCCCCTCAAATTTAGGTCACTAGCCGTATCAATCCACAATAACAGATATTTTGTATTCGACTGTTAGTTCAAAATTATTGCAACCAGCAATTATTTCTGCATAAATTGTAATTGTCAATCGTTCAATAATTGCTCAACACTGCTAGAATTGCCGGGATAAGGTGAAGGATTAACGTTACAACAACCAAGCAGGATAATTATTATGTCTAATAAAATACTGGTGGCCGTAGACGGTAGTGATGGTAGCAAGCGCGCAATCAAAGCCGCAGCGGAACATGCGAAACTTGCGAATACGGATCTTGTCCTCACTTATGTAATCGACTGGTCACCCTATAGTTTCCACACGCCTCAAGAACTGGAAGAACGTCATCAACGAAGGGAGTCAGAAATTCAACGTGCCAATGAATCGGTTCTGGATCCTGAAGTCGCCGCACTCACTAAAGTCGGAATAAGCGTTGAGACGGTGGTCCGACACGGAAAAATTGCGGAGACGCTAAATACCCTCGCCAGTGAATACGAGGCATCACAAATCTACATTGGCCGTCTCGGCGAATCCCGCATTAAATCGATGATTTTTGGCAGCGTAACTGCAGCACTGGTGCAATCGGCATCGGTCCTGGTTACGGTCGTACCCTGACAGCCAGCCGTCCCATTGCGGGAATTCGTGATTTATCCAGAACCAATGCCAGAATTAAGGAGAGCATTATGCAACGTTTACTAATAGCCCTAAGTCTTATCGTCGCTTCGATAACAAACGCCCACGCAGGTATCGATGAATCGATAAATGCCGCAACTGCACCTATTGCATCATTAATTGGCGATATCGTTTTCTTTAAAGTACCCATGTTTGGCGCAGATTTACCGCTGGTTGTTTTATGGCTGGTTGTCGGCGCTGTGTTTTTTACCTTCTACATGGGTTTTATTAACCTACGCGGTTTTAAGCATGCGATTGAGCTTGTTCGTGGAGATTATGCAGATCCTAACAGTCATGGAGAGGTATCCCACTTCCAGGCGTTGGCAACCGCGGTCTCCGGAACCGTTGGAATTGGTAACATCGGTGGAGTAGCGGTCGCGGTTACCGTGGGCGGTCCTGGAGCCACATTTTGGTTGATTCTTGCCGGCTTTCTCGGCATGTCAACGAAGTTTGTCGAATGCACTCTGGGCGTCAAGTATCGAAACGAATTCGACGACGGTCATGTCTCTGGTGGCCCGATGTATTATCTGCGTCAGGGTTTTGCCGAACGTGGCATGACCGGATTTGGCAAATTTATTGGTACGTTCTACGCCATCGGTATTTTTATCGGCGCTTTGGGAATTGGTAATATGTTCCAGTCGAACCAGGCTTACGTGCAGTTAAATACAGTTTCCCAGGGTGCCCTTGACGGCCTGGGATGGCTGGTAGGATTAATCTTAGCCGCGGTAGTATTTAGCGTAATCATCGGTGGCATCAAATCCATTGCCCGAGTGACTGAAAAAATTGTCCCCTTTATGGCAATTTTCTATTGCCTGTTTGCCATAGTTGTAATTTTGATGAACGCTCATACCCTTCCCCAGGCGATCAGCAACATATTCACCGGCGCCTTCACTGGTGAAGGAGTAGCCGGCGGCGCCCTGGGCGCGATGATCATTGGTTTTCAGCGGGCGGTGTTCTCCAATGAAGCGGGAATCGGCTCCGCTTCCATTGCCCACTCTGCGGTAAAAACCAATGAACCCGTTACCGAAGGAATTGTTTCGCTGCTGGAACCCTTCATCGACACCATCGTAATTTGTACTATTACGGCGCTGGTTATCGGCACCGCCCAGGTCGCTGATCCGGCTTTTGCCGGGGATGCTACCGGCGTCGCAATGACATCAGCTGCTTTCGAGCGTGAATTTTCCTGGTTCCCTATTCCGCTGGCGTTCGCAGCATTGCTGTTCGCATTTTCCACTATGATTTCCTGGTCGTACTACGGCCTAAAAGGTTGGACCTATTTATTTGGCGAAGGCGAGCTTGGCCAAACTATATACAAGCTTATTTTCTGCGGATTTGTCGCATTGGGATGCGTTGTTCAATTGGGCCCAATACTGAATATTTCAGATGCGCTGGTATTTCTTATATGCGTACCGAATATCCTTGGCCTCTACTTTCTGGCACCGGTTGTTAAACGGGAAATGGAATCCTACTTTGCCCGGATTAAAAGCGGGGAAATCAAGAAATTTAAATAGAGGTCATCAACCTCCGCCAACCCTGCAGCGGTATATTTGTAGAGGTGGCGGAGGTAGTTCACGAGGGCGAATGGTTGTTGCCTGATAACTGAACCCGGCGGAGGTTTCCATTATTCGTCAGCTTGAAATAGTCAGAATAGCAGTACAGGTAAACAGCAAAGTTACTCCCAGGAATTGCACCAACTTCATCCGTTCGCGCAGGATAATCCAGGCGAGTAAAATTGTTACAACGGAAAACTCCGACGAAATAACTGCGGTTACTTCCGGGAATGCAGATTGACTTCCCAGCAACAGGAAAAGAAAACCGGCGGCGTTTAATCCGCCTTGAATGACAAGCATCCCTCCCCAAAATTTTCCGGGTAAGACCAGTGTGGTTGTTCTCGCAATGATTAACATCAGTACGGCAAGAGCAATAACATGTCCCATCCATAATACCCCAGCGGGCCCAAACAAAGGCGTTGCATGCTGACCCGATACCACCATAACCGCATAGGAAACGCTGGCGCCTAGCGCAATTAAGATAGATTTCTTATGGTAGCCCTTAATTGGCGCCGACTGCCCCGGTTGATCTTCAGGTATATCGGCACCCATTATTACCAGCACTATGCTGAAAATAATACCGCACATCAATAACCACTGAATCAAACCCGGTCTGCTACCTAACAGTACCGCAAACAGTACAACAAAAACCGGATGGGCAGCTACGATGGGCGCCACAATATTAATCGGTCCTCTGGCCAGCGACAAATACAGCAACAGCATGGTAATCGTCATCATGACTCCATACAGTATTAAGACCAAACCACCTCGCCCAGACCAGACAATTTCCATATTCTCTCCGGCGAAAAACGGATAGATAACAAGAAGGGTCACGATAAACGTCGCCAACAACGCGAGTTTTTCTCCGAACTCTTTACTGGTATAGCGCGCTATAAAGTCAGCACTACCCAATGATAATGCGCTTAGTACGCCAAACATTTCGGGAGAAATATTGACTTGGGCCCAGCCAATTATTTGCATATTATTCTAAAAATGTTTCCTGAAAAAAACCAACAAACCGGCAAAAAATAGTTACGCAACGACTGCGTGACCGACTCAACGAATCATATATACCTTACGCACAGTTTCGTGGACCTGACATTGTCCACTCCAGCCTTCGGGGAAAAATGCTGCGGTATCTGGAGTTATTTGGATGACTTCACCATTGTCATGAATATAAGTGCAGCGACCGCTCAGAAAGTGACACATTTCATCGCTGGTCAATACACAGCACCAGGTTCCTGGGGTGCAAACCCATATTCCGCTCTCCGCACTTCCATCGTCCTCTTTGCTCAATAGCACCCCTGACGTTTGCGATAGTCTGTCCATGGGTTCTTCAACCGGCCCCCAATCAGTAAGCTCGGTAATCTTTCCAGGGTTTAGCATGATCGGACAGTTTTGCGCTTCTCCACCCCGGCAAAGCATGTAGATGACCCGGGTGTTCTCAAAGATTTCGGCGCTGCCTTGCCAACCTTGTTTAAAATGCACTACAACACCCGGCTCAATTTCGATAATTTCCCCCCGATGGGATTTATAAATACCCCGTCCGGCAACAAAATGACACAACACATCTGCCGTCAATGTTAAATTCCAGGTCCCTGGGGTAGTCTCCCGCACACCAGCTTCGGGAATTCCATTTGCGTCCTGCCATAGCAATCCGCCACGATTGATTGAATCACTGGATAGTGGCGATAGACACCCCCCCTGATCAATCAAAACCAGATCGCAGTTTGAGGCATCATGGATATGCGGTGCCGATGATTTCAAATTTTCAAACATCGGCACTACAGTGAGCCTCCTCCCTGCAAATAATAGTTATTCGAAACGAGCGAAATTTACTATTTCCCGCTACCGTCAATGCTCAAGATTCCAGGTCCACGGGTGGCAATAAACAGGAAGACAAAACAGAACATGATCGCCAATTCACCACCATTATTCATCGGAAACGGGATATTTCCTCCTGGCGCATGAAACACCCAATATGCCACCGCCATAGTGCCACTGCATAAAAACGCCACGGGTCGGGTAAACAAACCAATCAGAATTAGTGCACCGCCAACTAATTCAATCACTCCACCGACAGTGAGCAGAGCGTTCATATTTTCTGGGCCTGGTTTTGGAAAGTCAAAAAACTTTTGGGCGCCATGCCAGAGGAACAAGTAGCCGGTAACTATTCGCAAAGCTGCATAGCTTGGTTCCTGAAATTTGTCTAGAAATTGCATAATTTGACTCTGCTGTAAGATTAGGTTTTTATGGAAAAATCAGAACTGCATTATCAGTCTGACTCGACCAAATTGAAATAGGCTAGAAATCCAGCACAGGTTTGAGAGATATACGCATCCCGGCACTATTGCAAGCCTGTTGCCCATAACCATAAGGAAACAGTTCATAAAGAAACTTTCGCGTAGCTTGTTATGAAGACAATTCCTGTTTCAGAAAGCGTAGTACGACCCTGGCCTGAGTAACGGTGACAAGTCAGAAGCGGTTTTGGTGTCGGGCAGCTATCGGGTGAATAGCAGCGAAGCGTTACTAGAGGCTCTGCGAGAAGGTGACGGGATTGGCCGACTACCCACTTTCGTAGCGGGCCCTGACCTGAAGGCGGATAGTTTGGTGAGGATACTGGAGACCCATCATATTCCCGATCATACTTTCTATGCAGTTTTTCCTGAGCGGTAGTATCTGCCTGCCAGGGTACGGGCTTTCCTGGATTTTGCGATAGAATACTTCAGCGGTGATCAGCCCTATTGGGATGCCTAGATTCCCAGTGGGCTTGTTGCTAGATCTGCGCACATAGAGTAAATCAGGAGTCGCCCCCTAGAGTTACCTCGATAGTGCTTAGCAGTTTTTTAACCGGCTTAATGTCTAGATAGCACGCCCTTCTGACAAGAAAAACCCTCGATTATTTACGGTTTTTTGACTATACGAATGGCCATTCCGAGTGTACAACTGGCATTGCCAGATAAGGAATTGAGAATTACTATCGACGGACGATAAAATCAATCTCGACCAGCGCGTCCACTGCTAGTGCCGTGACACCAATACAGGTCCGGGAAGGTAATTTTCCTTCCGGAAAATAGTATTTATAGATATCGTTCATAGGATAAAAATCGCGTTTAAATTCGGTTAGAAATATTCGAACTGAAACCACATCTTCGAGGCCCAGGCCCATTCCTTCGAGTACCAGGATAAGATTATCCATTACGCGGCGCGTCTGCGCCTCGATACCTTCAGGAAGTGGTGCATCTGCATCTTGGGGATCGGTTGGCATCTGCCCAGTCAAAAACACCCAGCCATCTACCTCGGTGGCGTGACAAAAAGGTCCGACAGGAGTAGGTGCCTGCTCGATCATATGAAATATTGGTGTTGCCATAGCATTTAAATCTCCTAGTCAGGTGAGTTGGAACAATCTGTATGAGGCTGTATTTTTTGTTTTTGACTGGGTGCCTGTGAAGGGTCGATAGCCAATCCAATTCTCCGTCCATTGCTTAACTGCAGCGCAGAAACCAGCGCGATTTGTCCAGTCTGAGTATCATACTGCCGATCGCAGATGTAAACCTCGAGTGACCTCGAATTGAACGGGATTCTGTGTTTTCTGCTGTACTACCAAAGCTCTGGTGGATACTGAATCTAGCGTAGAAATATCACGCACTTTCATTTTCACTAAATCACAGCTTCTCAGTTTACTATCGATAGCGAGGTTGAACAGGGCGAGCTCTTGAATGTTCTTTGAAATTTGTAATCGAATTCTAATCGCCCAAACTTCTTGGATTTTTAAAGCTGGCCTTTACCCTATCAGTTTACCCTTGTTCCATGGTACACGCTGACGGTTTTCTGTTTGAATTGATTTCACTTTGATACCTCAATTCGTTAATGGGTACGCAGTATGCGATTTTGGTCGTGTGGACGCTTCCTTGCCCAAAGCTGTCAGTCAATAACGTTGCATAACTTGGGTAAGTCTAAGTTAGAATATTTTCAAATTGTATGAAATTAGGGTACTGCCACTTGGAAGTAAGCAGAGTAAGTTCGCACTATCAAATGGATCTCCAACAGCGTCACTACGAACTATTGGGGTATAGGCAAATGGTCCAGTTCCAGAGAAACCTGGGCCAAATGGATGCGAAGCAGTGGCGAGAGGTGCATTGAACTTATAAAAATTATAGGACAAACTACCCAGGAACACGATCCGTATAAATTGTCCATAACATAAAATAAATGGAGACGGTGGAAGTACAGGTCCAGGAAAATAACCGATATTAATATCAAACATGACAGACCCATTATTAGATCTAATGTTCTGTATTACAGCCCAATCTAATTCTAGTGGACAAGTTACAAATAATGCAGTGGAATGTTTGTTGGTAATTCCATTACCAACTCGGGTAATAAACTGACTTTGAGTTGAATTGATAGCCGTGCAGTCCCAAGCGCTATAGCTATTATTGGCCTCCAAAGCTGTTCCAGCGACAGCAAAAGGCGATAATACAACAGCAGTTAAGGCTATTCCTAACACTCTAACTTTATGCTTCAATTGGTTCATCATCTTGATAAAATAAATTTTAATTGCGAGAGTATTGATGCACAGTTGGTGCGGATTTAATTTTTGGCGACTGTCTCAATTGAGTATACAAGAGGCATAGAGCAGACGAAACACTTCGAGCAATCTGGGCCAGCTTCAATTGACCTGCTATGCCCCTTCTTTGCCTATTTCTGCCATTCCAGAATGTATTTTCTGAATTGAGTTTAATGGGTGAGTTTTTCCAAAAGACTATCTAAAAACCCCTGTAAAACATGATCTGGATCGCCCTACTTGCTTGACCAAGTAGAACCACTCCTCCAGTAAATCAAAAAGTTTGCAAATGGCAGAGGCCCTAATAATCCGCACTTATCCAAGTCATGGCATCGCCTAACAATCATTGATATATAGGACAGCTCAACGATTGCAATTCCCAAACATGTAATAACTGATTTCTCTCCAAATGCGATAAAGATTAAAATTACAATCAAAAAAGTAGTAACTGTAAAGAACCAGATTGCATCTAATCCTACACAAATTTATAAAGGCGACGGAGGGATTGAATTTTATACAATTGTTTTGGCAAAGAAAGGTGGCGGAGGATTGAAAATTGAACTGGCCAGGAAGCAGTGCCGTGAATGGTCGTTGAGTTTTTTCTATGACGAAGATGGGTGTCTGGTGGTCCATGTGGGACTGGACCCTGAGCAGGGGCAGGCTTTTATTAAAGTCATTCAATCGAGACCGATACGGTAGTCAAGGCGAGAAAAAGTGTTACCGCGGTAAAACCTGGCGCGGATCAGATCAGAGGCATCAGAAAAATCAAGAAACCCAGGAATCTCATATGGGCAATCAAATATCGACCCATTTGTCCGCCTATTCTTTTTGAGTATAAGTTCCTTCAGAAAGGCCAGATTCACTCATTAAGTATCTGCCTTCAACTTCGTCAATTCGGCTGATCGCGTTGCGTGCGAAAAGCACTCCAAATGAAGGCGATTGCTGTAAAAAAATTGATTCGCCATTTTTAGCGTCTACGTGTACTGACGCCCAATTTTCTGCTTTAGAGTTGATATCATGTTCTCCTACGCTGACAGGGAATGCTAGAAACTGATTCTGGCGGGTGTACCCGATGTACTTTCCATCTTCTTTTTTCCCGTCCAAATAAATTTTAAACCGCGTTGCCCCTGCTAAAATAGTCGTTCTTAGAACATAGATATATGCTTGGTCGTCACCAGGTTCGTGGGGTAATGAATAAGAATCAGCAATTGCTTCCTTTTGATCCAGGGTCAATTCTGGACTAGAAGCACAGGCAGAAATCAACCCAGCCATTGCCAAAATGATTGTTAGATTTACTAGAGTTCTCATCTGAAATGTTTTTTATTGGTGTTTAGTGCACGACTGTATAGAACGTCAGGATACTCAAATTATACTCGTTTTAGTCAAAGGATATGAAGTCCAATGAAGCGGAGGAAGTGACCGAGTAGCTGTGGTAACCTCAAACTATTCAGATCGATTCCGGTAGGGGCAAAATCCTGCGCTAAAGTATTTCGTAAATGGCAAGGTTTTGCCCAATTGAGACAATTCTCCAAATTAAAAGCGTTTAAATTTGCTCCGTCATTCCCGCGTAGGCGGAAGTCTATTTCCACTAAATTCAGATAATCTGAATTGCTACAAATATAGCTAATCGACAGTATATAAAGGGATTCTGATTGGTAAACTCATGTTCTTAAAATCTTTCAATCATGGATTCCCGCCTACGCGCATAACTGTCCGGAATAAATATTCTACGTCTTCTTCAGGTCAAGATTGCCAATGATTACAGCGGTTTTGAGGCATTTTAGACATGTTTTCAAAAGCAAGGAAAATCGAGAAAAAATAGGTTGCAGTGCCCAGGTTTTATCGCTAAAACCTAGTTAACATTCATCACAATGAGGCACTGCAACATGCATAGTAAAACACGATTCAACGAATTATTAAACCTGATTCAGAGGTGGCCCGGTTCTTCTGAACAATAAAATCTTATTTATAAGTGGCGAAGCAGCAGCCGTTAGGCTGCCATTGTTTCTGGCAGCCCGTTAAAGTAAACCGTATCAGGTACCTGTCCGTCAAGACTGGAATGCGGCCTTCTTGAATTGTAAAACTGTAGGTATCTTGCAATACCGGTTCTGGCTTCGGTTATCGATTCATAGGCATGCAGATAAACCTCTTCATATTTCACTGATCGCCATAGTCGCTCAACAAATACATTGTCTCTCCACGCGCCTTTGCCGTCCATGCTGATTTGAATCTCATTGTCTTTCAATAATCCGATAAATGCATCGCCGGTAAATTGACTGCCCTGGTCAGTGTTCATGATGTCGGGCGTGCCATATTTCTGGATTGCTTCTTCAACCGCATCAAGACAGAATGAAACATCCATCGTATTCGATATGCGGTGACTCAATACGCGGCGGGTATGCCAATCAAGAACGACGGTCAGGTACACAAATCCCTTCGCCATGGGTATATAAGTGATATCCATCGCCCAAACTTGATTGGGGCAATGGATGCTTAAGTCCCGTAATAAATAGGGATAGATGCGATGTGCGGGGTGACGCAATGTCGTCCTGGGCTTGCGATAGAGCGCCTCTACGCCCATTTTACGCATCAGGGTCGATACATGTGTTCTACCCACCTTAAATCCCTCTAAACGCAGCATATCTCGCAACATCCGTGCACCGGCAAAGGGATGAGCCAAATGGAGTTTATCGATACGGCGCATCATGGCTTGATCTCTTTCACTGATTGGATGCGGTTTATAGTAAAGACTGGTTCTACTGAAATTCAACAGCTTTGCCTGGCGGGTCAGAGAAAGTTTGTGATTGGGGTTGATCATTTCTTTGCGCTCAGCCACCCTGCCTTGGTGAGCGCGCCTTCTAAAAAATCATTTTCCAGCGCCAGTTGACCAATCTTTGCATGTAAGGTTTTCACATCGACTGGAGGCGGTACGTTTTGACCGCCATCAAAGGCTTCAGAGGCCCTCGACAAGAGTTGGGTTTTCCACTGGGTAATTTGATTTGGATGGACATCAAACTGTTGGGACAGTTCTGAGATGCTACGGTCCCCTTTGACAGCGGCTAATGCCACTTTTGCTTTAAAGTCTGGAGAGTGGTTTCTACGAGGTCTTCTTGCCATGGTAAGCTCCTAAATATTGGCATAACAATGCCTGAAATTAAGCTGCTTATCCACTTATGTCGTTGTTCAGTTTTTCTGAGCCACCTCTTTCCACGTCATAGTTTTACCCAGTTAGTGGCTAAATTCGGTACCGATAAACACGCCAAAGGATTCAACAGCTGGTCTCATCTTGTGGCCCTGCTATTTGGCCAACTGGCCAACGTGACCAGTCTGCGAGAGCTGACGACCGCCTACAATGTGCACAGTGAATGCCACTACCATTTAGGGACGAACTCGGTCAAACGATCCACCCTGTCGGATGCCAATAGTCATCGAGATGCGGGGCTATTTGAAGGGTTATGTAAGGTACTGATGTCGAGAGTGCATCGCCAAGCGAGGAAGGAGGCGAAAGAGCTGTTATACCTGTTGGATTCCTCGCCGATTGTGTTGAATGGACGTGGCCATGAGTGGGCGCTATCACAGCAAAGCAGCCGGGTTACCGGACTGAAATTGCATTTATTATTTGCCCGTGATGCGGGGGTCCCTTGCCAGATAAAAGTGGGCCCGGCAAACGAAAATGATATTACCTATGCGCAGACAATGGCCCTTGAAAGTGAGGCTATGTATGTGTTTGACAAGGGTTATTGTGATTACAACTGGTGGTACAAGATAGATCAATGTGACAGTTACTTTGTGACCCGATTCAAGTCGAATGCGGGTATATCGGTATTGTCAGAACGATCCATCGAAGGGTGTGGGGCTCATATATTGTCTGACCAGGTTGTGACGTTTAAGAACCGCCGACCAGGAGGAAAGCGTGTGAATGATTACCACGGAACCCCTTTGAGGAAAGTGGTGGTGCATCGCGAAGACAAGGAGACGCCATTAGTCATTGCGAGCAATGACATGAGCCGGTCAGCTGAAGAGATAGCGGCGTTATACAAACAACGCTGGGATATAGAATTATTGTTCAAATGGCTAAAGCAGCGATTGAAGATTAAGCGGTTTCTAGGAGAAAGTGAGAATGCAGTAAAGATACAAATTTATGTGGGCCTGATCAGTTATTTGTTAGTTCATCGCTACCAGAAAATGAGTGGCAGCACACACGCATTTTATCTTTGGTTAACCGAATTGAAGGCGACATTGTTTGATCGAGATAGGACGACGAATAATGATCGAAAACGACGAGATTTGCTTTACAGTGAGGCACTTGGGCGCCAAGTCGAAATTCCATTGTGAAACGTTCCGGACAGTTATGCGCCTACGCGGGAATGACAGGTGGGGAATCAGTACAAACGGCCGTGTGAGTATACAAGGAGCAAAGAGCAGACGGAAGCTTCGAGCAATCTGATGAGTTAACTTCAATTCGGCCTCTATGACTCAAACTGCCCAGACCTGCCTTTCACGCAAATTCGGGAGTCCGCTAGGACGTCATTGAGCTCTTCCGCACCATGAAAAATCAGCTTCGGTTTCTTTCCAGGTACGGGTACCACCGCCATTCGACCAAGATTCGGCACCTTGACACCCAGTTCGCTTTGCATCGCCTCAATGATAACGCCCACGATCTTTGCGTGAGGTCCAGACACGACTGGTAATGGGCCGCCAGTGGCATACTCGCGAAGTTCCGTGCTTGCCCGAAACATGGCCATCTTACAAATGGCTCGTTCTACGGTTGCTTTTCGAGTACACGTTGAGAAGGTTCCGAGACCAGGTGTCTGGTGGCGCTTGCCGTCCAGAAGTGTTGCGGTCACCTCCTGTACGAAAGCCCGAAGCTTAGTGTCAGTTTTGTGAATTCTTGGTTTTCTCGTGGTCATATATGGATTTTAGTCACACTACTGTGCTGAATAATAACGTTTTTGAATGTCTCAATTGAACCTGCTGTATCTAACGAGCTTAGAGCAGTCTGGCAAGTCAGCTTCAATTCATCCACTATGTCTCAAAGTTGCCCTGTTTCTCCATTAACACTTATTGATTTCACAGTCACGCTCAACAATCCGCTTACCCGTAGAACCGATAAACCGGACATTACTTACGCTAATTCAAGTACCGGCGTAGCCGTCCATTTTTCGATTTCTTGCTAGACAGTTTTAGCCGGTGCTCCACGCGCGTGGTTTTCTCATTCCAGATATTTTGCATGTCTGTTTTACGTACCCATAAGGAAATAATTCGAAAATGATACTTTTTGCTTCTTTTTTTCCTATGTTGTTTTCTGTCGCGAGATAATCATTTACATGACGAACATCCGGGATAATATTGTGCTCGCTATAGTATTTCCTTATAAATCGCAAAATTTGCCAATGGGATTCACTTAGATCAATATTTTCTTCTTTCGCAAATGCTCTAGCAATGTCATCAGTCCAATCATCAGGATTGAACAGATATCCTTCTGCATCTCGCTCTACTTGTATGTTCATTCTTAATTCCAATATCGTTCTATATGTTGCCTAACACGCGCCAAGGCGGCTTGCGCAACTGCATAATAGATGATTAGCCTGTCATACTACTTGACACACATCAAAGGAGCTAAACTGACCAGCATCTACAATACTGAAAAATAAAGACCAACAATTCGAAGCGTTTGCGGATTCATTCGAAGTAATGGAATTAATTGGTTTAGGGTTCCTTATCATCCTCCCGGGAGAGACCATATGGTATTTCTATACCAATAAATCGAAGTAGCTTGGGGGAACCCGTGGCGAATTTTGTGATTGCTGCCGAGGGTGTAAATCCTAACCTTGTAACTACCCATAACGATCGTTCTTAACTTCTCCTGATTCAGCAAACTCCCGACGGCATGCACTTATTAAATACCGATCAGACCACTCTGCTTAATACCGTCAAAAACGAATTGAACAGCTAGTGCGGTTAACAAAACCCCCATAACTCGTGAGATGACCTGCATACCCGTTACACCCAGTAAACGTTGAATTTTCCCTGCAAGCAACATCGAAATGAATGCAATTAACACTATTGCTAATATTGACGCAATTATTATTACCTGACCCTTTAAATCACCCGCTTGATCTGCCATTAGTAAGATGGCAGCGCCCATTGCACCTGGTCCAGCGATTAGAGGAGTTGCCAACGGAAAAACCGAAATATCCGTTTTTGAAATTGCCTCTTCCTCCTCGTCATCTGTGGTGGATGTTCCTCCTGAAGATCGTGCGAATACCATATCAATACCAATAAGCAACAAAAGAATACCTCCAGCAGCTCTCAATGCGGCAAGAGAAATTCCGAGCCTTGCTAGCAATAATTCTCCGATCAGCGCAAAACCCACCAAGATAGCGGCACCAATTAGCGTACCTCGAATAGCTATAGCTCGTTTTTGTTGGGCATTTTGATTTGCAGTCAGCACAGCAAACATCGCGGCTACGTCCAGTGGACCGATAGTTGCAAAGAACGTGGCTAGTGCTAGCCCCGCAGTTTCAATCATTGCCATTTATTTTGCCCGTTTATTCCCATACTTTGTCCAATGCGGCCGTAGTTAGTTACAAGTAATCAACGCTGTACTTAATTTGGATTAAATCATTAACAAATACCGTTGCTTTAGCATTTGTTAGGGTTATCCTCTGATTAATTTTTCCGAAAAGCGGTATGCCTTCACCTAAAAGCACCGGGACTTTTGTAATCGTCATTTCATCAATGAGCTTAAGTTTAATAGAAGAAGTAATGGTTGAACCACCATCAATGTAAGCGTGTTTAAAGTCGCATTTTTCCAACTTTTTAGTTGAATCTTTAAGATCGCCTGAGTACATTTCATATCTCTTTATCCAATTACGTATTAATCAACGCACTTGCCAGCAATGAATTTCAGTCGAAGTGCTAGTTAATTTGCGGATTTATGTAATCTTTTCTCCAACAGCATATTTTCGTAAAAAGTAAGGATTTTACAATCCGTTAACTTAACTTATCTCGTCTCGCTGACTGTCTACTATGAGTATAGGCTGTATGAAACTAATTCGAACCTTGAATTTAACTTAGTCTTATCGAGTCTTAGTATTGATAGAAATTTTTACACTATCGTTGAGCAAGATCAGATATTTTCTATCTGGCCAATGCAGCGTGGTTACAAATGTCATTTTTAACCATATCGCTAATTCGATTGAGCAGAAAGAGCTGATCTCTGCCTTTGCATGAGTTGAATCATTTTTTCAACGCGAAATCCCAGGCTTTTCCTTAAGTCTTCAACCAGGTTCAAATTGATCATCGCTGTATTCATGCAATATTGCCACTGCTGTTTGTGCTGTTCGCTTAAGTCAAAAGGCCGATGCCGCAACTCCAACTATTTGGCATTAACGTAAGGGTCTCCAAACAGATTGGGACCGCCAAACCACGAAGCCATAAATTTGTATAGTGCTTTACGGGATGAGTTGAGTTTCTGCGGATGAATGTCTAGCAACTCTTTGGCAAATGGATCGTTTTCCATCACGTTGTAGAATTCATCAGCCCGATTTTCAACCCTGGTCAAACTTCCCAGCTGTTCGAAAATAGTCTCCATAACAGGTACAACAGTTGCGTGTTGTAAAAATGAATATTCTATCAAGAAAACCTTTGGCTGCTACGCCCACTTTCGTCTCTACCCGATCCCGCCGCGATACCTGAGCGGAATGAGTCGTTTGTAATGCAGGTTAAGGTACAAGTGGGTCTCGGATGCTGCCACCCCTTTGATGGAGCGGATTTGACTATCGATTACCCCCAACATTTCTTTTTCCGACGAACAAATCACTTCAACAAAAAAGTCATATCGGCCCGCACATATCGCCACATAAGACACACTCGGCACCGCGGCAAATTTATTGGCCAGGTTGCTGAGAATGACCCCGGGTAGCGCCCTGATAGTAACCCAGGCCATGCTGCGATTAAGCAATTTCAATGGATTCACGATGGCCATAATATTAACTTGACGCGCTGCTTGCATCTGTTGCACCCGGGACCGCACCTGGCTTTCACTGATGCCGAGTATTTCGGCAATATTGCCATAGGATTGGCGGCCATCAAGATTCAATTCGGCGACAATCGCCTTATCCCCTTCTGACAGTTCTCTGTCCCCAACACCGGTATCCTTCTCAAGATTGACCTCAACCCACCCCGCAACCCGTGCTTGCTGATAGTAAATACTGAAATAGGGAAATATCTCCACTCCGGTTACATCCGGTAAGGATCCTATGTTGGATTCAATGGTCCTCTGCAACTCTTTCATATCCCGGGCGATGATTTCAGCAAATATTGCGTAGCGCCCATGGGTCAAGACGACATAGTCAATGGAATCAATTTGTGCCAGGGCTGCAGACACCTGTTCACCTACTTGGGGAGAAGAAATAGTGATTGCAGCCATTGATGCGACGGTATAACCAAGTGCTGCGGGTGAAGTCAGGGCCACAATCTGAATAATGTCCTGATCAAGCAGACGTTTCATATGCGTCCGCGCAGTTTTTTCGGTTATACCAATTGCGCGGGCAATGGTGACCAGCGCTTTTCGCCCATCTTCTTGAAGGTGTTCGATAATTTGCCGATCTACCGAGGTCAGCGGGACTTGCATCAAAAGACTTTGACCCGCCTTAACAGATTGCAAACTGACCTTGGGGGATTGCGTGGCAGGCATCCAGATAACTCGAGTAATATTCTAACTTACAACCGGGATTACCTGCTCACCAATCAATTTGATAGATGCCATTATGTCCCGGTGTTTCATACCGTCTATACGCAATAGAACTTCATTAATTCCCCTTTGCTCAAGATCGGTCAGCCGATCGATGTAATCCTTGGGAGAACCCACCATGACCGATGGCGTTTGCTCCAGCAAAAATTCCATGTTGGCCTTGTTTTTAAGGAACCTTGCCATATGCGCGTCCAGATATTCATAGGACACTTTTTTGGCCAATGGCTCATATAATTGCGCTATAAAGCTGGCGTAGCCCAGGGTCACGCCAGTGGCTTTTTTAATTGCCACATTGCGGTCCTCGGCACAGAACGCGGTTGCAACATAGAGCCCCATTTCGTCATTTCTCTCGGGAAACATGGAAGTGCCTGCCTTAATACCTTTTCGATAAGCGTCTATCGCAGACTGCATGTAGTCGAAGCCGAAATAACTCTCGAATAACATTGCGCCAATGCCACGGGTTCCTGCCTCTTCACAGGATCCGGTTGAAGACGCAGCGACTGACACTTGAGGATGTGGCCTGGAAACGAAGTGAGGAACAATTTCCTGCTTCTCAAAGCTCCAGTGGGGTCCATCATGGGACACCGTGCTTTGGGTAAACACTTTAGCAATCACTTCAAGGGAATCCTGCCACATCGCTTTGGTTTCTGATGGTTCGACGCCGAATGTGGACAGGGTGTTGATGTTATTTGATCGCGCAGTACCTAACTGTGCCCGTCCCCCGGAAACAATATCCAGAGTGGCAATTCTCTCCGCAACCAGTAGTGGGTGATTCCACTTAAGCAATACCGAGCACATAATGCGCAATTTTATGTTTTTGGTTTCACGGGCGACCGCCGCATACAGGACTTCCGGTGCAGATACGGTAAATCGAGGGGGGCTAAAGTGCTGTTCTGAAGTGCCCCATGCATAGAATCCCATCTGATCCGCGAGTGCGGCTTCGGCGATCATTTCCTCATAGCGCTGGGCATGACTGACCGCCGGCATGGTTTCACCCTCTTGTAACATGCTGATTTTCATAGGACCCTCTCCTCGGTAGCGGCAACTCTTGTTTGAATGCCGAGCAGAGAATAGCAGAATTAGGTGAATTAAATCACGCTAATTAACGTGTTTGTTCTAATATTTTATGTTTATTAGCAAATTTTCAATTGTAAATTACCGTTTTTAGCTTTATTTAAACAGGCATCAACAAATAGTACAGTCACCCACCAGCTAACGACAGAAAAGCGAACAATTCACCTGCGTGGTTGAATTCTGTTACTAGCTGGCGGGATCCCCTGTCCCCCAGGACCCTCCTGGGGTCATCCCTACCAATACCGGATCAAGATGCTTTATTTGCGTCCATGGACTCCATCAATAAAGCAAATTCATTCTTGTCCAGTTCCTGATCACCGTTAATATCAAAATCAGCCATTGAATCGGTCAGACCTTCCATTGCTACCGCTTCTTCGACACTGATTGTGCCGCTGTTATCGACATCGAGCTGGATAAATGCTTCATCATTAGCAAAAGCCTGGCTACCGGCGAATAGTATGACTGCTCCAAGTACTGTTTTAATTGACATAATAAATCTCCTGTAAGGTTAAAAAAACAAAGGCTGACATCGGCCTTTAACTTGGTTAAAGCAAGGTCTGTGCCAACCCTGGAATTGCTCCGGAATTCAAAGACTTATCAAACCCAAGGAAATTTTTGACTAATTTTTGGCCGGTGATACTGCCCGTTTGCGGCGACACATTTAACCCACCACACTTTTATCTCATTGTTTTAATTGAATTAAACTATGTCTCAAAACAACGACATTTTGCTGCGCCGGAAAATAGCTGGCACAATGGACCAAAATATTCCATAACTCGTATTCCTGAACTTGAAGCTGCAACTTAAAACCATCAACCGTCTGATGTTAGTCAGCTTTACCCTTGTTGCGCTCCCGCTCATCGTGGGTTTGATTGTGTTGTTTTTTCAGATCGATCGCCTGTCGACCCAAATGCAGACCAGTGTCAATCAATCTGCAGCAGTGATGGAAAACAGCCGTTTGGTCACGACTCATACGCTTCAGCTTAAACGCAGCGCGGAACAGTATCTTATTTTGCGAGACAGTAGTTTGTTATCCCGTTACCACGAACAGCGGCCATTGTTGAAACAGTCCCTTAACGCATTGTTGCAATTGCCCATCGATGCCGAGTTCGCAATAAATTTGAAACAGGTCCAGGTGGTAGAAGATGGCTTGAAGGCCCATCTACAGAATATAAACGATAGCCAGAGCACTCGGGCTAATCAACCGTTGGACTCCTTGATTGATAAACCCCTGGAACTCGACGTACTGGGAGATCTTCTCGAAACCCTACCAGCCCAGGCCAGCAGTTTTGTCTCGACTGCAAGAGAAGGAATGGCAGAGAGCGCGCGTCGTACCAAGCGCTCTTTAATCGTATTGATCGTTACCCTGATTCCCACCGCGATCGTATTGGCATTGTTGAGCAGCGCTGTTATTAATCGGCCTGTAAATAGAATTATTTCACTGCTGCGTCAGCTCGGAGCGGGAGAATATCCAGACGATACCTATGTTGGTGGTCCGGAAAATATTGAAGTACTGGGCAAGCATATTCATTGGTTGTCAGAACGGTTATCTGAAATTGAGCAACAGAAAGTGACGTTTTTGCAAAACGTTTCCCATGAACTAAAAACCCCTTTGACCGCAATTCGCGAAGGCGCTGATTTGATGCAGGACCAGTTGATCGGAAAACTCAACCCAGAGCAGATCGAGGTTCTCGAGATCATGAATCAAAATACGTACCTGCTACAAAATCAGCTTGAGTCCCTACTCGATTTTAATTTATCACTTTCCATGGATGAGCCCTATCCGCCGGTACCGGTAAATATAAAGCTGGTTATCGAGAAGATAATTGGAAAACTACAGCTGATCCTGAAAAGTCGACAAATCACCATCGAACACGACACGCCCCCCGCCCGAGTCATCGGAAATCAAGCACAACTGGAAAGTATGTTTGAAAATATTCTGACCAATGCGATCAAGTTTTCGCCAAAACAGGGCAAGATTAGAATAATAACCCTGGTCGATGACAGCGGCATTAACGTGGTGGTTGAGGACATGGGACCGGGATTCCACAATGACGAAATTCACAAGGTATTCAGGCCATTTTTTCAAGGTCAGAAAACGCCGAATAGTCATATCAAGGGAACCGGTCTTGGTCTATCCATCGCCAAGCGCTATGCCGATTTGCATGGCGGAAAAATCGAAATCGCCAACTCCGCGATTGGGGCTGCGGTCAAGGTATTACTACCGATCAATTCACTACACCAGGTATAGTCAATGAAGGGTAAAAACATAATTGTAACTACGGCGATGGTTTGTGGTCTCTTACTACTTGGTGGTTGCGCGTCAACGATCACAGATGCTCCCACCGCATCGGCACCGAATAGAGTAACCCACACTATTTCCGCCAGAGGGTCAGATCAATCCAGAGACTGCGGCTCGCTAAGCCAGTTCGTCATTGACATCAATAATCTGGACGCGATTCAACGCCAGGCACTATTGAAAGAACTGATTGCAGGCAGCCCGGGGAAATACTCATGCGATAAATTGAAGTCTGATTTACTGTTAAGCCAGAGTGGCCAGACCAGTGAGCAAGACAGCCAGTCTATCGCCGCACTTGACTCGCACACCAGATCGAAAAAACTTAGTAACAACGATCTGTTATTCATCAGAACCCTGATTAGCCAGATCGAACACCGTCACCGATTGCATTTATTGCTTGAAAAACTGGGACAGCAACTCATTACAGAGCGCTCGGTATCCGAGGCCATATCCAGCGACCTGCTGGAACTTCAGGAAAAAATTACTCGACTGCAAAAACTTGAATCAGATATATATGAAACGGAGCAATCTATCTCCACCCCAGCTACGACTAGCCTCTCAACAGATGCGACACAGAATACTGGTAGTTGACGATGATACCGGCTTGCTCAGGCTTTTGGGCATCCGGTTAAAGGCCTACGGCTTCGACGCCTATACCGCCGAGTCTGCGGAACACGCTCTATCTGCGCTACCAGCGTTTCAGCCCAACGTTATCGTTACCGACCTGCGGATGCCCGGAATGGATGGAATGGCGCTATTTCGTCAGATTCACAGCCGATACCCAACCCTGCCCATTATCATTCTGACCGCCCATGGCAGTATTCCAGACGCGGTAAGCGCCACCCGGGAGGGCGTATTTTCTTACCTGACCAAACCGTTCGACAGTCAGCAATTACTGTCCGAAATTAAACTGGCTATCGCGGTCGGTCATAGCCCTGAGCAACCCATCGAAGATATCAAGACAACAAGTTGGCGTGACCAGATTATCGGTTGCAGTCCTCAACTTGAAAATGTATTACAGGAAGCCCGGCGGGTAGCGAAAAGTGATGTCAGCGTGTTGATCCAAAGCGAAAGCGGCACCGGTAAGGAATTATTGGCACGGGCAATTCACGATTCGAGCCACCGCGCAGAGCACCCTTTTGTTCCGATCAATTGCGCCGCGATTCCGGAAGCGTTACTCGAATCGGAATTATTTGGTCACGTAAAAGGCGCGTTTACCGGCGCCGAAAGGACCCGTACCGGATTAATTGAGGAGGCTGACGGTGGGTCGCTTTTCCTTGATGAGATTGGTGATATGCAATTGGAATTTCAGAGCAAACTGCTGCGGGTATTACAGGAAAAGCAAGTTCGTCCGGTCGGTTCGAATAAACTTATTCCGGTGGATGTCAGGGTCATATCCGCGACCCATCATAATCTTGAAGTTGGGGTCCAGACAGGAAAGTTTCGCGAAGACCTGTACTACCGACTAAATGTTATTAACCTAGAGCTACCCCCGCTGGCGGCGCGGCGAGAAGATGTACCATTGCTAGCCAATCACTTTCTCAGGCAAATTGTTCGGCGCGATAAAACCTGTGTCGCCCGCTCATTCTCACCGCTGGCAATGGCATTACTCACCAATGCCAATTGGCCTGGAAACATCCGCCAACTGACCAACGTGATTGAGCACGCCGCGGTACTTGCGACCACTGCGGTGGTACCCGAATCATTGGTTTTACGAGCGCTTAAGGGAGAGGACAACCGGATCGAGCCCCTGGCCCAGGCAATGGGAAGATACGAGCGGGACTATCTTATAAAAATGTTGCAGATGACCGCCGGCAATATTACCCACGCCGCGAAACAGGCCGGGCGCAATCGCACCGAATTTTATAAATTGTTACATCGCCATAAAATTGATCCGAAACACTATCGTAATCGCAGCAAATCCGCGGATTGAAAACACGGGGTTGCGATATACCGGCGGACTTGGCCTATCCCTAGACTGAAATCAAAATTATTTGTTATTTGAATAGTACATAAACTCTTGCCTATGTACTACTTGAATAACATGCTGGGTTTTCTTACCAGGAATCCGAGCCCTACTGCCGATTAGTCTTTGATTTGCTGCCTCGGTCAATCGATCAAACCCCTTTGCAGACTCTCACCAATAAAAACTCAGAATCGTACCGAACCTCGTTCTCCTTGCAACGGCTTTTTCTATAAATTCACCACAAGACCATCGGATCTCCTCAAATTAACCAGGTACAATTTAGTTCAACCTCACCCTCGACGGAGCAATTTATGCCACACGTAACACCCCTCGACTATGCTCAGGCACCAGCTGAATCCCAGGCTGTATTCGACGAAATCATGGCCTTGCGCGGAGTAGAAGACGTGAATAATTTCTGGAAATACCTGGCCAATCATCCTGCGGTATTGAGACGTACCTGGGATAGTCTGAAAAGCGTTATGACCGACGGTGCTCTGGACCCATTAACCAAGGAAATGATTTATTTGGCAATCAGCATGTCTAACGGTTGCGACTATTGTGTCCAAAGCCATACCGCCCAGGCCCGGGCCAAAGGGATGAGCGAACAGATGCTGGGTGAATTGATTGCGGTGGTTGGCATGGCAAATGAAACTAATGCCCTGGTCGCGGCCTACCAGGTTGAACTGGATAAATCGCTAACCGATTAGGAACAGAGAAAAGTTAACCGGCCATCAATTAGAATTAGCAAACATCAACAGGAGAGAAATAATGACAAAAACCGTTCATGAGGGTGGCTGCCAATGCGGCGCCGTGAGATTCCGCACTACCGCCCAACCGGTCCGTTCAATGGCATGCCATTGTCGAACCTGCAAGCAACGAACCGGTGCGGCCTTTGGCGTCGGGGTTTATTTCCACGACAAGGACGTGGAATTTATCCAAGGCAAACTCGAGCACTTCGAATTCCATTCGTCAGAAAGCGGGCGCTGGTTGCGCAATGAATTCTGCCCGAAATGTGGTTCCACCGTAACCTGGACCCTGGAATTGCGCCCAGGTATCAGGGGCATTGCCGGCGGCAACTTTGATGAGCCAGGCTGGTATCCAATTGATGCGCACATCTGGACCAGTTCAGCCCGACCCGATGCAGCCTACCCTGATTCTGTGGATATCCATGAACGGGCGATACCCGGTTAACGAACTGTTACGCGCTAGTTGCTTACAGATTCTCAGAGAGCGAATTTATCTATAGGCGCATTGAGGCGGACACTCGGACATGGCATGATTCCTGCAAATTCTCAGTAACAGGTGAAGCATGAAGGTATTAGTGATCAATTGCGGCTCGTCGAGCGTTAAGTATCAGGTCATCGATTGCACCGCCGAAAAAGCGCTGGTCAAAGGAAAGATTGAACGAATCGGCGAACGTCAGGGTCGGCGTAAACTGACCCACAAACTCGCCGTTGAGCAAATATTCGATCAAGTCTGGGAACACGGAATCGAAGCAGTCGGGCACCGGGTAGTACATGGTGGCGACAGTTTTGTCGATGCCGCCTTGATAGACAATAAAGTTATAAAAGAAATCAAAGCGCGAATTCCTGATGCCCCGATTCATAATCCTTTTAATCTGGACGGGATCAGAGTAGCGCGTAAGATCCTGCCTGATGTTCCCCACGTCGCGGTGTTCGATACAGCATTTCATGCCAGATTACCGCGACGCGCGCAAAGTTACGCCATAGACCCCGAAATTACCCAACGCTATCGCATACGCCGGTTCGGTTTTCACGGAACCTCTCATGCCTATATCGCGCAGCGCGCAGCAAGATTTCTGAAACGACCGCTATCTGAAATGCGCGTGGTCACCTTGCACCTCGGCAATGGCGCCAGCGCCTGCGCCGTGGAATTTGGCCAGTCCACCGAAACCAGTATGGGGATGACACCTCTCGAAGGATTGGTTATGGGAACCCGGGCGGGGGATATCGATGCAGGTGCAGTACTTGCGTTACTGCGTAGCGGCGATTATACGGTCGAGCAATTGGACCAGTTACTCAACAAGGAGAGTGGGTTACGCGGCCTTTCCGGTATCAGCAACGATCTACGCGAAATTGAGCAACAGGCTGCCGAAGGCAATGACCGAGCCCGGCTGGCCATTAATGTTTTTGCCCATCGGGCACGAAAGTACATCGGCGCTTATGCCGCCGCTATGGGTGGCCTGGACGCCATCGTATTTAGTGGAGGCATTGGCGAAAACAGCGTCACCATGCGCCGACGCATATTACAGCGCCTGGAATTCCTTGGGGTACATCTGGACGAAGACCGCAATACCGATGTTCGCCTGAAACCCAGCCGCGATGCCATGCTGATCAGCAGCGATCAATCGAGTGTCGATGCATTGGTAGTAAAAACCAATGAAGAATTGATGATTGCCCGGCAAACATTTCGAATTGCCAGCAAACGAGACCAGTTGAGCGCGAAGAGGAGCATTCCAATCGCGATTAGCGGACGTCATTTGCACTTGAATGCCGAGACTTTTGCCACCCTGTTTGGCGAAAAGGCGAAACCAACCAAACTGAAAGATATTTCACAGCCCGGACAATTTGCCTGCAATGAAAAAGTTAATCTAATCGGGCCACGTGATCGTATCGACGGCGTCAGACTACTCGGACCGTTTCGTTCCAACAACCAGATTGAGATATCCCGTTCCGATGAATTCAAACTCGGGGTGGATGCACCAGTCAGGGATTCCGGCAAGGTTAAAGAATCCGCACCAATTATTATCGAAGGCCCCTGCGGATCAATCCACCTAACCGAGGGACTAATTTGTGCGCGGCGACATATCCACATGCATCCGAAGGACGCCAGGAACTTCGGAGTAAAAGATAAAGACGTAGTAGAAATTGCGATTACCGGAGGTCCGAGAGACCTGGTGTTTGGCGATGTATTGATCCGAGTAGGGAAAGGATACAAGCTGGAAATGCATATCGATACCGACGAAGCCAATGCAGCGGAGTTGAGCCGTCAGGCCAGCGGAGATCTGATATATGACGACGTTGAAAGCGCGGTAGCAAAGTTACGCAGTACTCGTAGTTAACTTAAACTCAACTATCTGGTACTGGTCTCCATGAAAGCCAAATACCAAACCTTTTCTACAGCCACTTATCAGCAAAGAATCGGGCGGGCACGCCAGGTCTTGCTGGACACCGGCGCAAGCGCCTGTCTGATGGTCGCGCCGGAGCATCAGTATTATTTTTCTGGCTTTGACAGTTGGACCGCGGCGAACAATCCCCAGGCATTGATTTTTACCGCCTGGGATGATGAGCCCACATTGTTGTTACGCAATGTTGACTTATCTCTGGCCCAGGAGTCGACTTGTTTGCGCGACATTCGAACCTATAAATTGCACAGTGAAAACTTCCCCCAGCGGGTCCGGGAGATATTGCTTGAAAAAGGAATTCAGTCGGGAAAATTGGCTACCGAATTTCAGTCATTTGCATTGCCGTTTTATTTTGGTCAGGAATTGGCCGAAGCGCTATCACCAATGGAATTGACAGACGCAACCGAGCTCCTCGGGAGCCTAAGACTTATAAAATCAAAGGAGGAAATCTCCCAATTGGAACAGGCAGGAAGGTTTGCCAGTCTTGGCCTTCAGGCAATGCAAACCTGTCTTAAGCCAGGTATGTCCGAAATTGAATTAGCTGGCAATATTGAATCCGCAATGCGGTCGGCGGGCTGCGATTATTGGGCGATACCCATAGAATTAACCAGCGGCAATCGAAGCGCCGGCTGTCACGGTACCCCAAGGTCAAAGACCATCGAATCCGGCGACCTGGTACATGTTGAATTCGCTGGCGTTTCTCACCGGTACCATGCCACCGCAATTCAAACCCTGGCCCTGGGAACAGCGACGAGTCATCAAACCGACATTTATCAAATAGGCCTGGTCTCACTACAAGCCGGCATCAATGCAATCAAACCCGGCATCCCAGTGGCCGAAGTAGAACAGGCCTCACTCGAACCTCTGGCCAAACATAATCTGGAGCATTCTGCGATGATGCGCTTTGGATACGGTATCGGTATAGCCTATCCACCGATCTGGCTAGAAACCCTGCAGATTTCTAAAGACTTTGATACCCGGATGGAACCGGGGATGGTATTTGTTTTGCATTCGTGTTTGGAATTCCCGGACCAGGAATTGGGAGTAATCCTTGGCGGCACCTATGTGCTGGAGGATTCAGGGATAAGGCAATTATGTGGTGCAGGTGCCGTAGAACTGAAAATAATCTAACAAATTCCTATGAACAAAATACTGGCATTGTGGGCGACTCCTCGTTCAACTTCCACGGCATTTGAGTGGGTCATGGCCAATCGTGGCGACATGACATGCTTTCATGAGCCTTACAACGAAGCGTATTACTATGGCGAAGGGCGGCGGGTTGACCGCTACTTTCACGCTGATCCGAATTTACAGCATATCGATGGTCTGACTATCCAATCAGTACATAATAAGCTGAACCAACTGGCCGAATCGAGTCAGGTATTTATCAAAGACTTTGCCTACTCCATCCAGCACCTGGCCGACGCCAAGTTTATCCAATCGTTTACTCATACTTTCCTAATTCGGGATCCGGAAAAAGTGCTTACTTCAATGCATTCCCGGTGGCCCGATATCAGTCTGGGTGAAATCGGCTTCGAAGACCTACATACCCTGTTTAATCGGGTTGCGGACCGTATGGGGCGGGCGCCGCCGCTCATTGACTCAGATGAATTGTTGCAAAATGTGGAGGCCGGTATGCGGGCATATTGTGCCGCAGTGGGTATCCCATTTATCGCCAAAGCCATGAACTGGTCCAATGGACAATTACAAAATAAGGAGAAAAGTCCTACTTGGAATACTGACGAGCATGGATTCCACGACAGTTTGAAAGCCAGCACAGGGCTACAGAAACAAACCCGAAAATATCCGCCGCTAAGTTCGAATACCGATATGATGCGACTGTATAAAATGAGCATGCCCCACTATGAAGCTTTGTTTGATCATAGGTTAAAGTTTTAGATTATTCCGGGAGTAAACCTAAGCGAATTTTTCGTTTTGTCGATGGCCAGGGAAGGGAATTTTCTGATCGCACAGGAACTCGTGATAAGATTCCTGTTTAAATAATCTATTGTTCGGCGGTCGGGCACAGTTCGACCAAGTCCGCAGTTCCTTCTAATAGCAAATTTAATAGCGATGTTTTGTAATGAGTGAAAATACATCTTATACCCCCCCAACGGTATGGAAATGGAATACAGAAAGCGGCGGCACCTGGGCCAGTATAAATCGGCCAATTGCAGGATCGACCCATGAAAAGGAATTGCCAGGGGGAAAGCATCCGTTGCAGCTTTATTCCCTGGCTACGCCGAATGGAGTAAAGGTCACCGTCATGCTGGAAGAATTGCTAGCCCTGGAATTTAGCGGCGCGGAGTACGATGCATATTTGATCGATATCGGCGAAGGCGACCAGTTTGGTAGTGGCTTTGTCGATGTCAATCCGAACTCAAAAATTCCCGCGCTGATGGACCACAGCACAACTACCCCTACTCGGGTATTCGAATCCGGTTCCATCCTGCTTTATCTCGCAGAAAAATTTAATGTCCTGGTCCCAACCGAGCCAACTCAGCGCGCCGAATGTCTGTCATGGTTATTCTGGCAGATGGGTAGCGCGCCCTATCTCGGCGGCGGATTCGGTCATTTCTATTCCTATGCCCCGATTAAAATCGAATACTGTATCGATCGATTTGCCATGGAGGTAAAACGCCAACTGGACGTATTGGATCGACACCTGGCCGACCATCAGTATTTTTGCGGTGATGAATACACCATTGCAGATATTGCAATCTGGCCCTGGTATGGAAACTTGATGTTTAACGGTATATACGATGCTGCCGAATTCCTCGACGCGCCCTCTTATAAAAACGTAAATCGCTGGGCCAGGCTGATTAGAGACCGGCCCGCGGTCCAGCGTGGACGCATGGTTAACCGAACCTCGGGACCTCTTGAGGAGCAATTGCACGAACGTCATGACGCCAGCGACTTTGACACTCGAACCCAGGACAAACTTGAGCCCACCGAAACCTCTTAACAACGTTTTATAGGAATCAATTTAGACAGGGACGTCTACTGCATTAAGTGTTATTTCGTATCGCTGCTGCGCCCAGGTCCATCGCCAAATAGATAGCAATAAAATGGGCCGTTCTGCTTTACCCACTTTTTAGAAACCAACCCCACTTGATCCTGGGGAAGATCCTGTATTGCACCCTACAAGGTTTAATGAGTCTGATTTAACTTCCCGAACCATGCCGATCAACGAGGCGTTATTACCCCGAGGGAAATTCCTGTCATTGTTGTAACGTTAATATTAGGTTCAGCAATGACTACGGATAATGCCAGGATACCGTAGTCTCAAAACTTATAACCTAATAGCCCTGGCTGGGCAATGCGCATTCCTGGTGGCTGATTGGAGTTGTGCATACCAATTATTAGAATTTTAATTCGGGTAATTTATGAAAAACACCGCTCTATTTATTGACTCAGCATGCGATCTTCCTCCGGACTTTATTCGAAAGCATTCTTTGGAAGTGATTCCAATTAATATTCGACTGGACGAAAAAGTTATTCACGACAAGCGAAATCCCGAACTTTCAAATCGATTTTTCCACGCCTATTCGGAACGTAGAACCGCCGACCTGGAAACATTTCCTTCGAGCGTCGACAGGATCCGAAACCTCATCATTCAGCGAGCCGCATATGATTACGAAAATTTACTGATAATGTGTATATCCAGCACGAGAAGTAAAATTTTTGAAAACGCCTTACAAGCGAAACTAATGGTTCCTGAAGTAGTTCGCCTCTCTGAACGCGGTCGTGAAGTTAAACTAAAGAACATTGAGGTGATTGACACCCACACGATATTTAGTGGCCAGGCCGTCGTGGCTTACTATGCTACAGCCATTCTTAAAGGAAAACCCGATATCGCACTACCCGACCTAACCGTCGCAGTACAGGCTGTCTCTGATTCGGTTCATACCTATTTTATTGTGAACGATCTTTTCTACGTCAAGCACCGAGGGAAACTACGAGGAGAAACCAATGTTGGTACGCTAGCCTACGTTTTGGGCAAATCTTTTGGGGTAAAACCTATCGTCGAGATGCACAAAGGCGTTAGTAAAACGATTGGTAAATATCGAGGATTTGATAACGCGTTATCCCAGCTTTATTTAATCACGCGTCAGGCCATTCAGGCAGGGTTAAAAACCCCAGTTGTCATGGTTAGTTACTCCGGCCCACTCGAAGAAATCTCGGAAGCCCCCGGGTATCGAGACTTAGCAGGGTTTGCGAAGAATTTTGGCGTCCGAGTCTATCTTTCGGTTATGAGTATTAGCGCGGGCATTTATACTGGACCCGGGGCAATTTCTCTCTCGGTCGCTCACGAATAGGTTGATTCGCTGAGAAAAACAACGAAAATCTGAATCTGAGTTGAATTATTCCGGTAATTCGCCACATGGTCTTCTCACATCAAGCGGTGGGTTCATTCATTGTGGGATATAATTGTGCGCGAAGAAGTATTGTATAAATCGTTGAAAATCAATGGAAATCAATGGAAATCAATGGTGACGGAGGAATTTATTTTTAATCACTCCGACACCAATTACCCGACACCAATAACCTTCGCCAATAACCTTTATCAGGGTATTTTAATACTCGACCATTTCAATCAGCCAAGTTTCGAGAGTATCAAATGACCATTCAGAGTAATTCAGAGACGGCTAAGGGTTGCTAGACAGTTTTGACTATTACACACTTGTCCACCTGTTGGAGGAATTTTCAATGAACCTTATCTTTGAAAGTGACCGACTGTATTTCAGACCGTTGGAAGAGTTAGATTTGGATCTTGTGATTGAACAGAGGACGGATCCGGAAGTGATAAAGTATGTCGGCGGGAAAACCTATACTAAGGAAGAGTTGATCAATGAAATGCCGATCATGACGCGACGGTGTGCAGGCGGCTGTATCGGAAACTGGTGCTTGATTGATAAGGCGACCAAGGAAAAGATCGGCTATGCCAATTTACTTCCAATACCAGTGGACCTGGATGATACGGATTGGGATCTAGTGGTTGGTGACAAGATTCCCGATGGTGCTATCGAGATTGGATATGTTTTGAAAAAGACTGCCTGGGGCAAAGGCTATGCAACAGAGGCCTGCAAACAACTGTTAAAATTTGCCTTCGAAGAATCGCCACTGAAAGAAATTGTTGCATCAATCGATTCCGAGAATTCAGCATCAAGAAATGTCTTGGAGAAAAGCGGGCTGGTAGATATTGGATTAATCCAAGCATACGGCGAGCCCTCAACCGGATTTCGCATCACCAGAAAAGAGTGGATTGAAAAGCGGTGAGACAATTCAAATCTTCTGATGTTGATCTAATATGTGATTTACTTGCTGGGGTGTTCGAAGATGAAACAGGGTTGTTGATTCGGGTAGTCCTGCTACGAGTTTTCTAAACCACGGCACGTAGTCTCGATTGACCTCCCACATAACTTTTACCAATTTACTAGTGTATTTGAAACTAAATTCAGAGCAGCCAATTGGCAGTTCTGATCGTGGGCCACGCCAACTACCCAGTTGTCTTTTTCCAGCCCAGAGATAATGTTTGTATAAAGGGAAATCGACAAAGACTACAGTATTGGCTAGTTTAAGTCTTCGCTCAATGACTGGTTTGCTACCGAAACCGTCGATAAGCCAATTTTCTCTATCGGCGACCTCATTCAATATTCTGTCGCAATCCTGTTCAGGGGTGTACGTCCAACCCTCTTGATATTGGACGGAATCCACGTGGACTATCGGCACATCGTAATAGCTGCCAAGTTGTCTTGATATAGTTGTTTTGCCACCACCACCATTTCCAATTACCGCTATACGTTTGCTCATAGTTGGTCCTTTTTATCTTGAATAGCCGCTTTCTTGTTTAGCTATCTTCTCTTTAAAAGTGAGTCACGCTTCGCTATGGAGCATCACTATGTGCAAAAAATCAATGCACAAACTGTTTTATCTTTCCTTCTTTTCTAGCTTTTAGGTAATCCTTAGTGTCAAAACGGTCATGATAATTATTACGTAGTTTCTTTGAATGCTTACTTCGCCAAATATTCTGAAACAAATCACTACTTTTTTGAGGCTTATATATTAGTCAAAAATACAAAATCGTGTAGTAATCCAATTGCTTACCACATGCAAATTCGTAATGGTCAGCTAACCAGAGCCCGACGTAAAGCGGAAATATGCACAGGCCCGAGGCCACAGCAACCACCGATCATTCTGACACCCTGGTCGACCCAGGTTCGCGCAATCCTGGCCAGGTCATCGGGCTCGATAACGTCAATGAATTGCCAATTTGGCATGATAAAGTGACCCGACTCAGGATATATACCAATTGGACCATCCCAATTCCGACTAACAATTTCAAGGGATCGGTCGATATCCACCAGCGGTGTATGCATGATATTCAACATCATCGCCGGCACTTCGGCCAGGGCGCTAACCAGGTTCTCAAAATCCAGTTCCGCATAATCAAATACCGACAGTGATTCACAATCTTCGTGGGTTTTAGCGCTCATACCAATCCAAAGGGGCAAACCAATCTGTTTAACGGCATTGGCTGCGGCAAGGGAAAAATCAATTTCCTCACACATCTCAAGGGCGATTAAATCAACTCCGGCCTCAGCCAGAATTTCGGCTTGTTCGATACACGACTCTCCCACCGCTTTTACCGAATGCCACCTGGAATCATCGGTCGGAGCCCATTCACATATTGACCCAACCACCGCTACCGGCTCCCTTGCGACATTGTCCCGGGCCTGTTGGGCAAGTTTTACCGCGTTAATATTTATTTCTTTAACGTGATCGCCGAGTCCTCCCGGCTCCAGCATATGGCGTGCGGAAGCAAACGTATTTGCAATAATTACTTCAGCCCCAGCATCGATAAATTGCTCGTGAATCCGCCTGACCTCGTTGGGGTGAGACAGTACCGCTCTGCCACTCCAAACCTTGCCATCCATCGGCACCCCGGCTTTTTCAAGTTCAGTGCCCATGCCGCCGTCAATAACAACCGGAGCACCAGCGCCGCTTAGCCGTTGTTCTAACCAGGTAATATCGTCGGACATACTAATAACAAGTTTATATTCGATAACAGAAACTAAGGAGAGGTGTTGACGATCACCGGAATACGCAATAATAAGTATTTTGTTCGGAGTTGATTGTTGAATACCTTATTACAATGCTTAGTCACTCCGTGAACTTGCAATACATTCTTGGTCAGATCGATGCCTACTGTTGTAACCCTCATAGCGGTCGCCTCTTTCTATTAGTGGGATTTCACATTCGCCACACTTTGGCACATTAATGCCGTTCTGGGAAGGAGCGACCATCCCATTAGCCTGGGCAAACTCCGTCAGTCGGTTAATCTCTTAGCGTAGGATTTCGCCCCCTACCGGAGCAGACCCCATATTGGCCGGAGGGCACCGACAGATGAGCCAATTTCCAGCGGTGTTTGGCGAAGACCTGGGGCACTCTTGATGTTACGGGTGGTCAAATCTTGTGAAAGATAAAGGCTCAGAGTGCTTTTTCGTCCAATTGAGATTCAAAGTCCACAATCCTATTCTGCATTAGTATTGAGGCGAATATATTCATGTTGAGACAACGCCGTGTTCATTCTTTCGTCGAGTTCAAGGAGGTGGTGCATATTGCGATCGACGCGAAAGTCAATGAAGAAGTCCGGTTTAAAGTCTTCGATAAATGACTGCATTTCATATACATCGTATGACGTCATATAAATCACTTCAGAAAAACTCTCATTGAGAAATTGCTTTAGGTATTGTCCAAACGAGTCATGCACGGCGATAACTTTGTATTTTTTGTGTTTACATCCATTGGCGACGGGAAGTTTGTTTGGATGGGACTTGAATGCGTCCGTATTCGCAAACCTGTAGATCTTGATGTAATCAGGCGTAGCACAGGGCGATGTGATTCGTAATGATTCTGCTTGTTCTCGGCGACCATCCATTTCCAAGCCAATTCGCGCAATGTCGCCAATTTTTTCATAAGGCTTTCTGGTAATGCGTTCTTTATCAATTGGATGTATGTCATCAAACCAATCATTCATCAATTGCAAGGTAGCAATGTAAACGCTATAAGCGCCATCATCGTTCCAATGCGTATCGGTTTTGAAAAAAACTTGCCGCTGCTTTTTCTTTTCCAACATAACAGGTGTTGCATCAAGGAAATATGGTAATCCACCGTGTTCTGTTAGGTATCTACTAAACGCCATGAGCCGAGTAGTACCTGAAACCCTATTAATGCGCTCTGGCAACATTTCCGGGTACACCGAGCCCTTGCTGGGAAGAACAACCAGCACATATTTAATGTCAAGGCTAGCAAGCCACCAGTGTTTGGTTTCGAGAGTTTTCTTCCATTGCTGCAGTTGTTTTTCACTTGGCTGGAAATGACCTATATGATCCAGAATTGACCCTTCGACGTTGTAGAACATCCATTTATTCTGTCCAAAAATAACATTTCTGGCCTTGGATCGATTAAACAGCTTTTCTTTTAGTTTGTTTGCCCAGGTGAGAATACGGTTTCGTTGGCCGAAGTGATCATCGAAATACGCGGCGTATTTATTTGGGAAATCAGACAAACTCTTAACTGACAGTTTAAGTGTTGGCTTAGGCGCCAGCTTTCTTTGTTCCTGACTTGAAATGTCTTTGTCATTGCCAAATGGCATAAGAGCCAGCGGAGCACTAATGATGACGACAAATAAAGAACTAAACAGGCATTGCTGCCAGATGTTGCTTGTCCTATTCATATAGTCGATACCCGTAACTAAAATCGAAAATAGATAAACGGGTTATACGAGCCTATTACAATCTCAAATGTAGAGACCAAGAAGACGGAAATAACCAGTAGATAACGAATAGATCCCCTCGTGTTGGTTGGCCCTTGACCAGACATTTCGATACCCACACCTATTCTAGTCGTGAGCCACAGATATACGGGCGTGCTTAAAATGATTGCAGCCAATAGCGTCGTATAAAAATAGCTATCCAGCCCAATATAAACAATTGGTGGTAGTGTGAGTGCACTGGATATTTCGAAAAGTTTTGTAATATATTCGGTGCCATGACTAATATCACTGGCGCGGAAAAATACCCATGTCAGCATAACGAAAAACAACACATAGACATGCCGAAAAGCGTTTGGTAACGAATCTAAAAAACGTCCGAACCGACCTCTCTCCAGTACAAGAAATAGGCCATGTAGTAGACCCCAGACAATAAAATTCCACGCTGCACCGTGCCATAACCCGCATAAAAGGAAAACTAAACATAAATTCATTGCAACCCGGATTTCGGAAACTCTGTTACCTCCCAATGGAATATATACGTAGTCACGAAACCAATTCGACAGCGAGATATGCCATCGACGCCAGAATTCACGTATCGATCTTGAAACGTATGGATAGTTAAAATTTTCCAGAAACCTGAAGCCGAACATACGACCAATACCAATGGCCATGCTGGAATAGCCGGAAAAGTCGAAATAGATCTGCAATGAATAACAAAGTACCCCCAACCACGCTGACGCCATGGTTAAGCCGGAAACAGGCATTGCGAATATCTGATCTGCCATTTCTCCCAGTGGATTGGCGATTAGCATTTTTTTGCCTAAACCATAGATAAATCGTTCTGCACCGGCAGCAAAATCTGACAAGGTAACCTGCCTGGAATGTAGCTGTTTGTTTATATCCTTATATCTGACAATAGGGCCAGCGATGAGCTGGGGGAATAGTGATATGTATAAACCCAGATTGAATATGGAAGATTGCGCGACGCAGTCGCGACGGTATACATCAATTAAATATGACAGTGCCTGAAAGGTGAAGAATGAAATACCAATGGGTAGCAGAATACTGTGTGATTCAATGCTTTCTCGTCCGAAAAATCCCAGCAGTTGATTGACGTTCTCAACTACAAAATCAGCATATTTAAAGTATAGCAACGGCAGTAAATTCAGAACGATTCCAAGCCATAACAACTGTTTACGCTCGGTTTGATCGGAGGACTTGTCAATTTTTCTCCCGCAATACCACGAGCTGAAGATGCAAAACAGCACCACAGATACGTAGATGCTTTCACCAAAAGCGTAAAACAACATACTACAGAGTAAAAGCACCGCATTACGCCACTTTCTGCCCGCCAGAAAATGCAACAGCAATACCACTGGCAGAAAGAAAAACAAAAATATGCTTGAAGAGAATACCACGGCGAATAAGTCGAATATGAAGATTGGTTACTGTTTAAAAGAGTGAGCCCAAAAAATAACCATTGGCTTGTTTTCAAAAAACCCTTATTTAGGGTACCGCCCATATTCGTGTAGAAATATGCTCTAAGCGCGGTACGGATGGATCAAGTTTGAAATGTCGTCATAACTCAAACCAAAATTATGCAGATGGCAGAACTCTCGACAGTAACCGACTAAAAATAAACCAACCTAATTCACCCAACATCTTCTTCCGGCCTTTCTGTGCCACCAGAAAACTTGAAAGAAGCATATCTAGACACCAAGTTCGCAAGAGCCAGGATTAGAATAGAGCCAGAAATATAGAGAATTCCTAGATTTGGCTCATGGTTAGTTTGTATGTCACCTACCAGCATCCTCGTCAAAGCGGTGGTTGAAACATAAACCAAAAACCTAACCGCTCAATAGAGCCAGTATAGGTTTTTCATACCGCGTGTTCAATCGCAGTGTCTACAATAGCCGGGGCGGCGAATCCAGGTAATGGAAGCAGTGCTTCGATTTCTTCCACGCTGGTAGCCAAAGGCAGTTCGGTAAATACCCGCCTCAGATATCGATAAGGGTCAAAGCCATTCGCCCTTGATGTCTCCAGAAAACTGTACAAATTCTCACTGGCATTTGCCCCTGCCACACTGTGACAGAACAGAGAGCGACTAAGTGGTTAGATGGTAACCACAATATTTCCAACATGCTGCTTTAGCATAAACGCTTGCTGGGCTTTCGGGAGATCACGCAACGGATAGGTAGCTGCCAAAACCGGTTTGAGTAACCCAGATTCAATGTATTGCACCAATTGCGGGAAAGTGCCCAGCGCTACTACAGTAACACCAGTCAATTGCAAATCTCGATAGATCAGTTTGTGCAGATCAAAATTTACCATAGGCCCTGATATACATCCAGAAGTAGAATATCACCCACCGTGGCGTAGACAATTAATTAAAACCCAAAATATTTCTCCATCAACCACCTCCACTTCTGTGTCTATTTCTCCACCTGCGCAATCCTTGATTGCCTGCTCAAGATCGGCTTCATCGCGAATGATCACATAGTCAGCACCGATTGCTTTCAACGATTCTTGCTTTCCTCTGCTGGACAATCCAGTCACCCGCGCCGTCGAGGTTAACGAGAACCCAGTCATGCCTGACTGTAGCGCGAATTTCCACCAGATCCGCGCGGTGGCAGACCTCTTTATTTATGTCGTGCTCATCACCACCATGGAAATGGGGCCTGGCAATCAATTTGCCCTGAGAACTGTAGCTCCAGGCGTGATTGGGACAGACAAAGGTTTTGCGATTCGATCGTTGCTTTGCAATAAACTTTGCGCCCCGATGACGACATACATTGTGGAATGCCCGGACGACATTGTAATTGCTACCGGCGGTTTTTACTTTCTGAATAAACGTTATGGTCTATAATTAACCGCCCCGAATGGCAAAGACTGGTCTGACGCTTTCCGATATGAAATTCAAAAGCGGCCGCTTACTACATATTCTAATTTCAATCTGGATTTTTTGGAGAACTCGCTATGACCCATAAATTTGGCGATCAGGACGCGTTGATCATTGTCGATCTGCAAAATGATTTTTGTGATGACGGGATATTTGATCTTAAGGGTGGCAACTCAATCGTTGAACCAATCAATCGAGCTGCCAAACAGTTCAAAAACGTAGTTTTAACCCAGGACTGGCATCCAAAAGCACACTCGTCTTTCGCCTCCTCCCATGATGGAAGCGAAGCGTTCTCAACTATCGAGATGCCATACGGAGACCAAACATTGTGGCCCGACCATTGCGTAATGGGCACCTGGGGGGCAGACTTTCACCCGGGTCTTGATACCGCGGCAGCACAGTTAATTGTACGCAAAGGGTTTCATCCGGAAATAGATTCTTATTCTGCATTTTTCGAGAATGACCGAAAAACTGCCACTGGCCTGGCCGCATGCCTCAAAGAAAAAGGGATTCAACATCTGTTTTTTTGTGGGATTGCCACCGACTTTTGCGTGGCCTGGTCGGCTGTGGATTCGATAAAATTGGGCTTCAAGACCACTCTTTTCGAAGACCTTTCACAAGCGATTGATCTGGGCGGTTCACTGCAATTGCAAAATGACAAGATGGAAGGATTAGGTATCCATATCGAAAAGTTTGCCGGGTAAATTGACACCGGTGATCCAGCGATAGTAGAAGCATCCGCTATAGTATTTCGTAAACATGAACCTGATGAGTTACCCCTGGTTCACCATACGGCATTGACTGAAATCCCTCGGTAGAAAACCTGTGTAGCCAGTTTCCCGCTTGGGTATGGCGCTCCAACGCAGCGGGATAAGCCGGGTCCTGGGCAGGATCGTTGCGCAGGGAAAAAATTAGTGAACCGCCGGTTTTTGTGATGCGGATCAAATCGTCAAAGCTTTCTGGTGGCGCGTGTTTTGGCGTAATCGTACCAATGGAAAGCACCGCTGCGAAGGTATCGTCCGGGAAATCCAGTTTTCCGCCCAGTGCCATTTGCTTCAATTCGGCATACAGCCCTTTCTGCGCGGCTACATCCAGCATACCCCGGGAGAAGTCAATTCCGGTTACCGAGCCATAGCCAGCAAGAATAAGCGGCTCAATCTGAATTCCGCCGCCACAGCCGGCGTCCAGAATCGGACCACAATCCAGCGGAACAAAACGGGCGAATACTGCCGCTGCCACCGCAGGAATACGATACCCCATCCCACATAAATCGATCTCGTATTTTGCGGCCCATTGGTCGTAAACCGCTTCCTGTTCTTCTGGAGATTGTGCGAGATAAGAATTTCCTACTTTAGTTTTTTCGGTCATAGATATAGCTCGTTTGAATGTCTTGGACTAAGTGTAGTGTATTAAACAATTTTACTTGGAGAATGGTATGCAATTTCACCATTGTCAAACCACCACACCCCAGGAGTTGTACCGTTTTAAGTGATAAACGCCCCCAGGATAATGACGATTGTCGAGAACAGGACGCGGGCTCATCCGGATGTGGCGTCTGCCCATTACCAAGACACCACATAAATATTCCTGGGAGGTCGCCATATAAGACTCATAGACAGTATAATGGAATAACTTACAAGCAATCTGGTGTGCGTAAAGAATACCGATTGGTTGTAGTTCAGTATAAAAACCACCTGGAGAAAATCGATGAATACAAACTTTACCAAATTGTCATCGGCATTAATGATTGCCGGAATGATGACCTTTAGTGGCGCCAGTAGTGCGGTAGATCTTACCGTTTACACGGCAGTAGAAGCCGAAGACCTGAAACGATACGCAGATACCTTTAACCAGGATCATCCCGATATCAATATTAAATGGGTAAGAGATTCAACCGGCATCATTACGGCAAAACTGCTTGCGGAGAAAGACAATCCTCAAGCCGATATCATTTGGGGTCTTGCTGCAACCTCACTATTATTAATGAAAGCAGAAGGTATGATGGAACCGTATAAACCTGCGGGACTTGAAAACCTCGATCCGAAATTCTTCGATGGAGACGACGTGCCAAGCTGGGTTGGAATGGATGCCTGGGTCGCCGCGGTTTGCGTCAATACCGTTGAGGCCGAAGCCAAGGGTCTACCCATGCCGACTTCCTGGAAGGACCTTACCAAGCCGGTGTACAAAGATCATTTAATCATGCCGAATCCAAATTCTTCCGGAACCGGGTTTCTCGATGTATCGAGCTGGTTACAGATGTTTGGTGAAGAAGGCGGCTGGTCCTTCATGGACTCGCTCCATGAAAATATTGCGCGCTATACTCACTCGGGTTCCAAGCCCTGTAAGCTGGCGGCATCTGGGGAAATTCCTATTGGTATTTCGTTTGCCTTTCGCGGTGCTCGTTCTAAAGAAGCCGGGGCACCAATTGAAATTATCATTCCGAGCGAGGGGATTGGCTGGGATCTCGAGGCCACTGCTATAGTTGCCGGCACCGCTAATCTGGAAGCAGCCCAAACTTTGGCAGACTGGTCGGTCACCAAGAAAGCTATGGAAATGTATAACACCGCCTATGCCGTGGTAGCTTATAAGGGAATAGCCAAACCAGTGAAGCATTTTCCTCCCGAAACCCTTTCCAGCATGATCGACAACGATTTCGAGTTTGCGGCAAACAATCGAAAACGCATTCTAAGCGAATGGCAGAAACGCTACGATTCAAAATCTGATCCAAAAGGCTAATCTGTCTTAGTACAACTAAAAGGCCTGACCATCTCAATGGGTCAGGCCTTTTTTTAGCTTCACCACAATTGCGCACTTCCCCGTTACGCACAGCCAGCCCCTATGCCTGATCACCAGACTACAGAAACAGAAGGTTCGACAGCTTATCTGCGGATAGATCGACTACGAAAAATGTTCGGAGACTTCGTCGCACTCGACAACGTCTCTCTCGACGTTTTTGAAGGAGAATTTATCTGCTTCCTCGGCCCATCAGGATGCGGCAAGACCACCTTTTTACGTGCTATCGCAGGACTCGACATACAGACTTCCGGAACTGTCCATCAGGCTGGTAAAGATATCTCGCCGCTACCGCCTGCGGAGAGGGATTTTGGTATCGTATTTCAGTCCTATGCCCTATTCCCCAATCTTACGGTAGAGAAAAATATCGCCTTCGGATTGGAAAATCAAAAGATAGACAAATCTGAAATCAATAAGCGGGTAGCGGAGTTGCTGGCGTTGGTTAATCTGCCAGATCAGGGTAAAAAGTATCCATCCCAATTGTCGGGAGGAGAACAGCAGCGAGTCGCCCTCACCCGAGCATTGGCTACCTCACCGGGATTGCTATTACTCGACGAACCGCTTTCGGCACTCGATGCAAAGGTCCGAATTCATTTACGCCATGAAATGAAATTACTGCAACGCCGTCTCGGTGTAACCACTGTTATGGTTACCCATGACCAAGAAGAAGCGTTAACCATGGCGGATCGAATAGTAGTGATGAATCATGGGGTAATTGAACAAGTTGGAACTCCCACTGAAATTTACGGAGAGCCCAAAACATTGTTTGTCGCTGATTTTATCGGTGCGATGAATCAGGTTAAAGGGAAGATAACCGGCGAAAACAGGGTAGTCGTCGGAGAAATTGAGTTATCTGCGGCAACCAACAATCTTGCCATCGAGACCCCAGTGACCGTCACAATTCGACCTGAAGATATAGTCCCTCAAGTCTCCGTCAAACAACCAACCAGCACCTCTGAAATCCCCGGAGAAGGTGAGAATGTATTTAATGCACAGGTTGATGAAATGGAATTCCTCGGTTCATTTTGGCGGGTTTCGCTTAGCAATGACGCACTGGGTGAGACAAACCTGACCGCGGATATGTCGATCAATGCGGTGCGTCGGATGGGCATCGCCGAAGGCGAGTCAATAGAGGTTGAATTGCCGCGGTCAAGTATTTTGACGTTTGTCGAATAAATCACTCGGTAGTATGAGCACCACAGCCCAGGCACCAGCCTCGATTCCCGCGCCACAGATACGGCCGAAAGCGAGCCGGGACGATAAGACAATGATCGGCTATATGCTGGTGGTTGGATTGTATCTCATCATCGCATTGGCATTGCCACTGTATGCGATGCTTTCAAAATCCTTTTCAACGTTTAATTTCGATCTCAATAATTTTGAATTTCAGGTTAATAACGGCGACGGATGGTCCGAATCAGTTACCGCCACCACGCTTAATCAGGAAGCCAAATTAGTTGAACCCGGAGAACTCAACACCAGCTCCGACGGCCGATTGGCGGCCACCAAGTTTTTTCCGGAATTTAGTTTTAGAAGCCCGACCCTGTACAAAATTCGCCAGATTAATCTCGATGCATCGTTTCTGGTCGGCAGTACCCGAATTGCCGACACTGATTGGCATGAATACGATTCCAATACTTTCAGGAGAATTGTATTGCGTGCATCGCGCTCGACCGGCTTCGAAAATTATCGAACCTATTTCTCTACTCCTGCGCTTTTTCGTTCCATAGAAAACTCCCTTTTTATTGCCATCCTCAGTACCTTGATTACTGTCAGCTTGGCATTTGGTTTCGCCTATGCATTGACCCGCAGCACAATGCGGTTTAAAGGTTTTTTCAAATTGATCGCCATGGCACCGATTCTGGTGCCTTCGCTGTTACCCGGTATTGCCCTGGTCTATCTGTTCGGCAATCAGGGCATGTTGAAGGAACTGTTGCTCGGTGAGTCAATTTATGGACCCATCGGCATCGTGATCGGATCGGTCTTCTTTACCTTTCCCCATGCCATGATAATTATCACTACGGCATTGGCAATTTCAGACGCACGTCTCTATGAAGCAGCCGTTTCGCTGCGGGCCAGTCGCTGGAAAACATTCTGGACCGTAACTATTCCCGGGGCCCGTTACGGCCTGTTTTCTGCTGCGTTCGTTGTATTTAACCTGGTGATTACCGATTTCGGCCTGCCCAAGGTAATCGGGGGACAGTACAACATGCTGGCGGTAGATATTTACAAGCAAGTCATAGGTCAACAAAATTTCGAAATGGGCGCCGTTGTTTCAGTGGTGCTTCTGATCCCCGCGTTGCTGGCTTTTTCCATCGATCGAGTGGTTCAGAAAAAGCAGGTAGCCCAGCTTTCCGCGCGTTCGGTCCCATTTCAGCCAAAACCGCATAAACAATTTGATTTAATCTGCCTGTCCTATTGCGGTGTGGTTACGGTATTTATTGCAGGGCTTATTCTGGTCTGCCAATTTGCTGCGCTGGTTAAGTTTTGGCCCTATGATTTGTCATTGAGTTTGAACAATTATAATTTTGATGTAATGGACGGTGGCGGCTGGGCGTCTTATACCAACTCTCTTCGTTTGGCGTTGTACACCGCAATTGTCGGCACTATCGTCGTGTTTTGTGGCGCCTATATGGTGGAAAAAACCAATCGATTTGTCGCAACCCGAACCGCATTTCAATTTCTTGCGATGATGCCCATGGCAGTTCCCGGTCTGGTACTTGGTCTTGCCTATATCTTTTTCTTTAACAGTCCGAACAATCCGCTGAACGGCATTTATGGCACCATGGCTATCCTGGTGGTCTGTACCGTAACCCACTTTTATACGGTTTCACATCTGACTGCGATCACCGCGTTGAAGCAGATGGACCGGGAATTTGAATCGGTGGCTGCTTCTCTCAAACAACCCTTCTACAAGCTCTTCTCCAAGGTCACGGTTCCGGTGTGCCTGCCGTCGGTACTGGATATTTCAATTTATCTGTTCGTCAATGCAATGACAACGGTGTCGGCGGTGATCTTCCTGTACTCACCCGACACTAACCTGGCTTCGATTGCGGTCCTGAACATGGACGATGCCGGCGATATTGCCCCTGCGGCCGCCATGGGCATGATGATTTTCTATTCCAACGTCTGCGCCCGCCTGATCCATCTCTTTATAACGCGCAAAGTGATGAAGCGTACCCAGGCCTGGCGAACCCGCTAGGGCATGCCAGAACAGTCTGCCGATTTAATTATTGTTGGGGCCGGCATTCTTGGCCTGGCCCATGCCTACCACGCCGCAGCCCGCGGTCTCAAAACCATTGTGTTCGAGCGCGACGCTCAAGCTATGGGTGCGTCGGTGAGGAATTTTGGCATGATTATTTCCGCTATTGTTGAACCAGGTGAGGACTATCGACGGGCGGTTTACGGTGAAAGTATTTGGTCGAAAATTGCTCCTGAAGCGAAGATTGGATTGAACCAATGTGGCGCACTGATGGTGGCGCAAAATGAGCAGGAAATGACCGTGCTGGACTCATTCTCAGAACATTGCCCTGACCAGGAACAGGCAATACTGATCGAAAGCACCGAGCTGAATCAATATTCTAAAACTGTTAATACGGACGGAAAACTTGGCGGATTATGGATGCCCAGGGCAATGAAAGTTGATCAGAGAAATGCAATGGGAAGGTTTTCGAGCTGGCTCGAATCAACCTATGACGTCGATTTTCATTTTAGTTCCGAAGTCATAGAAATAAACTTTCCCAAGGTAAGAACCAATCGGGGTGTCTGGCAGGCAGATCACGTTATCGTATGCGGCGGCAACGAATTTAAGTCGTTGTATCCGGATCACTTCGCCCGGATCGGGATGACAAACTGCCAACTACAAATGTTGCGTACACCGCCCCAAACCGGGTTGCAATCCACTGAGCCGTTTGTCCTCGGTGGATTGAGTTATGCGCGCTATGCAGCGTTTCAAGACTGTGATGGTATCGAACCAATGAAACAGTTGCTTAACCAAAACTTCCCGGAACATATCAAACACGGTATCCATGTCATTGCGGCACAGGAGCCTGACTGTAGCATCACCCTGGGTGACTCCCACCACTACGGCTCGGATATTCCACCTGAAAGATTGCCCCGGGTGGACCAATTGATCCTGGAGTACGCGAATTCTTTGGTTTCACTTCCCGATGAAACTATTAACCAACGTTGGATCGGTCAATATGCCTCATTACCCGAGAAAAAATTTGTCAATGTCCAGCCGGAGCCCGGGGTAAACCTGGTAACTATAACCAATGGTCAGGGTATGACCATTGGGTTTGCCCTGGCAAAAGATGTTGTCGACAAGTTGTTCTAAAGCCAGTAAAACCCACGCAACAATTATTAGGACGGTATACCTATCTCTATAATTTTATGGTTGTTTTATCGATCTTTACCAACACCGCGGAAACGTGACCGAACAATAAAATACGCAGCAACATCTAGGAATGGCCTGGGCGGCATCCGCGTAGCCGGGGCTGAATTTAGACAATCACTAACGGTTTGTGAACTTTCTCCGCTAGCATAATCAGCAATAGCGGTGCCAAATCCGGTTCCTCTACTGACCCCGGATCCATTGTACCCACCAGCGAGATAAATATTCTCACGCTGCCGCCCAAAGAAGTTTGTACCGTTTCGGGTAATGCCTTCAACACCTGACCAGGAATACTCAAATGGCACATTCTTAAGTTGTGGAAATCGTTTATCAAATGATGTTCTATGGATAGCCTGACGACCCGCCAGTTCAGTGTCTGACAAAAGCGTTGAACCATGAAATTCCGCCGTATTACGAATACTTATTCGGTTATCTCTGGTCAAGCGCAGAGTAGCGCCACCGCTATGCAAGGAAATCGCCCCCCATTCTGTCAGGCTGCCAAGACTCGCCAGTTCCTGCTCGTCCAGTTTTCGCGTAAAGCTTCCCGATAGCGTGCTGCCGGTAATATAGGGACGTAGAAACCCCAGGGTGGCTGATTCAAAATTCATTGCCAAAACCAGCTTGTCAGTCTTCACCTCTGCACCAGCCAGGTGAAGGGATAATGGGTTTCCGTAGGTTATCTCAAGCACCGGATTTTGTTCATAAAGTCGAACGTTATGCGGTAACGTCTCGGCGAGCCCACGTACCAAAGCAGCGGGCTGCACCAAAGCGCCGTCCTTAATATGAATTCCGATAGTGTAATAATCCGTCCCTAAACGTTTAACTAAATCGGATTTTTCGAGAAGCTCGTGATCAATCTGCAAAATATCCAGATATTGCAAAAAATGCTCGTACTCCTTTATCGCTGAATGATCGACAGCCGTATGGTAAAAGCCATCCCGGCGCCATTGGCAATCAATTGCGTTACTTAATATTTGCGAGTCCAATATTTCCAGCCCAGCCTGGTTTATACGATTAACCCGACGATAGTTTTCAATCTGACCTGGGACAACACCTCCATTGAACTGACTTGTAGCGACGACAAAACCTGAATTGCGCCCTGATGCCCCCTGCCCAACCTGGCGCGCATCTAGCAGTAAAATTTCCTGGTCGGGATGAAGTTCTGCCAACCGACGCGCACAGGCCAATCCCGTCAATCCTGCGCCCACTACCACCCAGGGTACTCGATGGGTACCATGTATAGACTCGGACTTTTTGCGTACAGGTAGTAGCTCAGCCCAGCCGTGAATATCCGTCGGGAAACAGGTACTCGTCTCAGTCATCAATTTATCTCACCAAAGTTCCAAGGGAAATTATGAAGTGGCAGGATTATGGTTTTACTACTGACTCCGATTCGATACCAAGCTCAACAATGTCCAGTGCTGCATCCATTTCTTCTTTTGAAATGGTCATGGGTGGACACAGTGTTAGTACGCAACCCCCACCAACTTTGTAGCTTAGCCCCCTCAATAGAGAATGATAGAGGATCCTGTCCGCTTCATCGCAGGCAGGAGCGCCGTCTCTGCGCAATTCAATTCCAATATGCAATCCCAGACCGCGGACCTGGTGGACAAGAGGGTAACGTTGTTTCAGTTTCTCCAGTCTGTCGATGGCGTATTTCCCCAATGCAACCGCGTGATCAATTAGCTTATCTTCGAACAGACAATCCAGGGTGGCCAAGGCCGCAGCGCAGCCCACTGAACTTTTTTCGTGGGTATAGTGACCGAGGGCTCGATCACCAACTACGTCCAACTCTCCCCTGGCAAGTAACGCCGCCATGGGAAAGATTCCTCCTCCCAGTCCCTTACCGATAACCAGCATATCGGGCACCACATTAAAATGTTCACAGACAAACATTTTACCGGTGCGACCCAGGGCGGAAGGAATTTCATCCAGGATTAGCAGGGTATTATGCCTGTCGCATACCTCGCGAACCCGTTGCCAATATCCGGGTGGCGGCAACTCCACGGTGGTCCAGCGCATGGGCTCAGCGATTACCGCGGCTACATCGCCCTGCATTGCCAAAACATAGTCGAGATAGTTGGTACAGCCAGTATGTTCGGGATCGGCGCAATTAAAATGACACTTGCCCTGGGTCGGCGCCGGAATATGTTCGGTCCCTGGCAGTAAAGGCCCGACGTCTTTACGAAACAGTGCCTCACCACCAATGGAAATAGCGTCCAGCGAAGCACCATGAAAGCTATCCCACATCGAAATCGTTTTATGCCGATTGGTTGCGTAGCGTGCTAACTTCAAGGCCATCCCGATCGCGGAAGTACCACCGGGGGTAAACAGCACTTTGTCGAGACCTGGGGGTGATAACTCAACCAATCTGCGCGCCAGATCAATGGCAGATTGATTAGTATACCGTCGGGGACAAAACGGCAGTTTGTCCAGCTGATTCTTTATCGCTTCAACCACTCGGGGATTACCGTAACCCACCTGGTGCACGCTATTTCCGTGAAAATCCATTATTTTTCTACCTTGATGATCCTCAAGGTAAATCCCACCACTGGCGGTCAGAACATTGAGGCAAGGTGTCGACAGGGATTGATGCAAAAAGTAACGCTCATCCTGGTCGAGGATTTCTGTGGTGGATTGATCGATATGCTGGTCGGCCCAGGCAGTGCGGTTGGGCGACAAGTTAACGTCGCCTTCTGCTCTGTTTGGTGGGTGTTGAATTTTCTCAGGCATATTGGTTTCCTACGGTGTTCAGTTTTTCAGGGTTTGTCGGCGCAACCAGTCCACAACCAGTTTTAGTGCCTGGGTTTCACTCTTACCCTTAGCGATTGCCTTGTTGTAGACGTCTATCTGTCTATGTGCGCTGGTACCACCACGAACTATTTTGACCGCGTGGGCAACTTCTTTGGTGCAATCCAGCGCCTCAGCATCCTCTTTAATATGTTCAAGTATTTCCCCAAGGAGATGGGTATAGTCAACAATTTCACTGCGACCGAAATCTATCAGACCGTTATCAATTCCATATCGATGGGCACGCCACCGATTTTCCTGAATCAGAAAGTTTGAATACTGGCGCCATCGCTGATTGGACGATCGCAGTCGGCAAAGCATCCTGAGCCAGCACTGAAACAGTGCGGCGATACATATCGCGTCCTGCAGCGACGTGCATAAATCTGAAATACGCATCTCCAGCGTCGAATAACGCGAGCTTGGGCGCAAGTCCCACCAGATCTTGCTCGAGTCCTCGATAACCCCGGCCTGAACCAGCACATCGACGTGGCGCTGATAGTCAGAATAGGTTTCAAATCCATGGGGTAGCCCGGTCCGGGGCATTTCGTTCCACACCGACATCCGGTATGACTTCATTCCTGTGTTTTGACCCAGCCAGAACGGCGATGACGTACTGAGCGCCAGTAAGTGGGGCAGGATATAACTCGCCTGATTCATCAGATCGATGCGTAGATCGTCATCGTCGATACCCACATGAACATGCATCCCACTAATCAGCATCCGCCTTATGACCGCCTGCAAATCGAGGGCCAGGGTGGCGTATCTCGAGCTTTTGGTAATGTGTTGTTCCAGGGGATTGGCGAATGGATGGGTCGATACTGCAATAATTTCCATATCAAAATTGCCAGCAACCTCTGCCACGCTCGCTCGCAAATAGGCCAGTTGCGAGCGAGCTTCGGAGGCGGTCTGGCAAATTGGCGTGCCAACCTCAACCTGAGGTTGGAGAAACTCAGGGGATACCATTTTCCCCAGTTTCCTGCGCATCGCAGGCATAAGGCTGCGCGGCACCTTTCTCACCAGGTCACCGGAGTCGGGATTGACTAGCATATATTCCTCTTCAATACCGATAGTAAATTCAGGCAGCTTTTTCATATAAACCTCTCGTTATTTTGAGGGTATTGTGACCCAGGTTTCCGGATTCTCCTACTGTCAGGCTGGATTCAAATTTTCCTCACGCGCCAGATCAGGAAAAACAATGTCGGTTCCACGTTTCTATACGACAGACATCCTGCATATAATCTTTACCAGTGTGGCTGCTGGCATTTTATGGGCCGCAATTTCCACGACAATATAATCTGCGGTCCGCGTATCTTATTCGGTCCAGATATCAATTTAACCCTCTGTCAAACGGAGCACGTATAAATGGCCAAATTTCCTACTCAAGCAGATGCAGTAATCATCGGTCTGGGCGGCATCGTCGGCGCCTCAGTGGCACACCACCTGATTGAAAAGGGTTGGAAAAATATTGTCGGTATCGATAAATCATCCGTGCCAACGGACATCGGATCCACTTCCCATGCTTCGGATTTCTGTTATATGACGGCCCATGACAACATGACCTGCTATACCACCAAATACAGCGTGGAATTCTATGACAAGATGGGACATTACAGCCGGGTTGGCGGCCTTGAAGTAGCGCGTCACGATGATGACGAGCGGATGGAGGAACTCAAACGAAAGGTTGGATCTGGCAAGGCCTTTGGAACCAATGTCCGTATGATTGACGCCAGGGAAACCAAAGAAAAGTTCCCATTGCTGGAAGAGGATATGGTTCAAGGCGCGATGTGGGACCCGGACGCAGGGTTAGTGGTACCCCGTTCGCAAACCGTTGCCGGGGTGCTGGTGGATCAAGCAGTCGCCACCAGCAATTTACTGTCTTTTGCCAACACCACAGCAACCGGCCTCAATATTGAGAACGGCCGCATAAAAGGAGTGGAAACCAGTCGCGGCTATATCGAAGCCGGTGCCGTAGTTGTTTGCGCCGGACTCTGGGGTCGCTTGATCGCGAAGATGGCAGGAGAAGATTTGCCGATAATGCCGGTGGATCACCCACTTTGTTTTTTTGGTCCCTATACTGAATTCGCTGGTACCGGCAAAGATATTGGTTATCCCCTGTTAAGAGACCAGGGTAACTCGGCTTATCTTCGTGATACAGGAGATCCAACCACGCCAGAAGGAGGTCAGATCGAATGGGGCTATTACGAGGTGAAGGATCCACGTCTGTTACACCCAAAAGATTTACTGGAGAAGGGAGAATCTCACTGGTCACCATCCCAGCGGGACCTTGAACTGGATCAAATCATGGAGCCCCTGGAGCGGGCCATCGAGCTGACGCCAATCCTGGGTGAGCTGGGTTGGGATGAAAAACGATCTTTTAACGGGCTGCTCCAGGTTACCGCAGATGGTGGTCCTTCCATTGGCGAATCACCCCAAACCCGGGGGCTGTGGTATGCCGAATCAGTCTGGGTTAAAGACGCCCCGGGTATCGCCAAGATTCTGGCCGACCTGATGACCGACGGCACCACGGAAATGGATACCCATAGCATTGATGTTGCACGTTACTACCCGATTCAAAAAACCCCAGGCTATATATACGATCGTTGCTACGAATCCGCATTTAAAATATATAACCCTGCAGTACATAGCCGGGAGCCCTATAGCAAAGGACGGAATCTACGACGCAGCCCTTTCTGGTCGAGAGAACAGGAATTGGGTGGGTACTTTATGGAATTGTCGGGTTGGGAACGAGCCCATGGTTATGCCGCCAATGAACACCTGCTGGAAAAATATGGCGATCGCGTTCCGGTTCGGGAAAACGAATGGGACAACCGTCACTTCTGGCGCGTCTCCAACGCAGAACATTTAGCCATGTCAGAAAATGCCGGCATGTTTAACCTGTCTCACTTCGCGGTATACGATATTACCGGTAGCGATGCCGAGGCTCTTATGGAGTACGTTTGCGTGGCAAAAGTTGGGGGAGACACACCCATTGGTAAAGGGATCTATACCCATTTTCTGGATACTAATGGCGGCATCCGGGCCGATCTCACGGTCCTGCGATTAGACCAAGACAAGTTCCGGGTTATTGACGGCGCTGACGCCGGGCACCGGGACTATATCTGGTTAAAGCGAATGGCCGAAGACCGTGGCTGGAATGTCTATATTGAAGACCGCAGCGACCATCTATCTTGCCTCGGTATTTGGGGACCCAATGCGCGCAAGATGCTACAGGCGGTTGCGGACGATCCCGAGGAACTGGAAGCGGATAACTTCCGATTCACCGCGACCAAAAATATTACCCTGCGCGGTATCCCGGTGCTCGCGTTTCGTATTTCCTATGTGGGCGAGCAGGGTTGGGAGTTACATGTCCCATTCAGTTATGGGCTATCCCTGTGGGATATAATTTTTGAGCAGGGCGCGACCCCAGTCGGAGTGGAAACCTATGCTAATAGTCGCCGTGCTGAAAAAAGCCTGCGACTGCAAAATGCTGACCTGCTGACTGAATACAATCTCTTGGAAGCAGGCCTGGCCAGACCCAAAGTAAAGGCGGCGGAATTTCATGGCAAGCAGGCTTATCTCGCCCAGCGCGAACGAGAACATCAACCGGCCTATCTTTGCACCATGACCATGACCGATAACATTGATTCCAAGGGTGTCGCCCGTTATCCGGTTGGACAATGGCCTATCCTCGATCCGGATACCAACCAGGTTCTGGTTGATGCAATTGGCCGACGCTCCTACGTCACCAGCATCGCCTATGGACCTTCTATTGGAAAAAATATTGCGCTGGGTTATCTGCCACGAGATTACGCTGTTGATGGCCGGGAACTGGTGATGGAATACTTCAACGAACCATTCCCGATCAAGGTTGAAGCGGTTGGATGTGTTGCGTTATACGACCCGGAGAATACGTTGCCCAAAACCTAATCTGCAAAACATTCTTACTAAATCCGGGCAATCCGGTTGGATAGATTTAGCTATGCTGTAACAGCAAAAACCGTTCCAGCCGACCGTTCCAATAGTCGAATGATCGCGTGGTTTTACCTTTGATCTTGGCCCCATCATCCCAAACCCGGACTCTCAGGGCATCGGGCCACCATTCGTGTCTGGAAAGTGTTTCGAGTTGTTGCCCGTCTGTTTCCGCCGCTTGAATTGCCAGGGTTTTAATAGATGCTGCGGCAAGCTTCTCTCTATAGCGGGGATTTGTCTGGCACAGGTACTGCTTCGCTTCGGCGTGATGTTTGATACAAAACAGCGACCTTTGCGGGAGTAACCCGTCCATCATTTCAGCTGCCGCTGCCCCGTGACCTTTGGCATTTTTATCCAACTCCGTATTTTGCAGGGTATCTGAAATTTGATTCTGGGGTAAAGCGAACCGGGCGACATCATGCAACATACAGGCGAACACCAAATCATCATCAGCGCTAGCTTTATCCGCAAGTTCAGCGCACTGAAGAGCGTGCTCAAGTTCCGTCACCGCTGACTCGCCATATTGTATTTGAGCGGCCTTGGAAAAACTGCTCACAATATGATCGTAAACTGGTTGCCATGGATTAGTCATTGTCATGATGTTAAACCCTCGTCCTATTTCATTTTCATAACCCGATCACGGGCATAGGCAGACAAAATTTCCGAGATCAGTACCAATATTATGATCGAGATTATGATTGCTGCCACCCGCTCGGATTCAATTTGCAGTACCGATCGCTTGAGGTACCACCCCATTCCTCCGGCACCAACAAACCCCACCACTGTTGCCGCGCGAAAAGCCACATCCCAGGTGTAAATGCCAATGCCGGTGAAGGCGACTCTGACCTGAGGAAAAACGCCGAAGATCATTACCTGAAACAAATTGGCGCCACTGGCCCGCATCGCATCCACTGGCCCCATATCGATCGCCTCTATTTCCTCGGCGAACAATTTGCCAGCAAACCCCGCGCAAAAAAATGTCAGGGCGAGAACCCCTGGAAGCATGCCATAGCCAAGAATACTGACAAATAATATGGCCCAAATCATCTCGTGCACCGCGCGAAATCCCATTGTGACTAAACGCGCCACAGGATAAACAAAGCCACGACTTGGGGTCATGTTATAGGCACTAAACCAGCCCAACGGAATCGATAATATCAAGCCGAACAATGCCCCGAGGTAGGCCATTTGGATGGTCTGGACCACATAACCCATATACCCCCAATCCAAAATATAATCAATATCCGCGGGGTAGTAACGGGTGCTCAACACCGTTCCCATCCGCTGAAACATGCTGGGGATTCTCTCCAGCGGAATATTAAGATACTCCAGGCTGTAACCGAGAAAGCCAAGCACTCCAATCCAAATTCCATAAGTCAGCAAAGACTCTGGAAATTTATACCTGCTCCACGTCAGGTCTGGCCCATCGGTCATATGGGCTGCAGTGCTTAATTTACCGGAAGCTTTTAACATATCAGTGGAAGCTTCATATAACCGACTTGCGGGTGAAATACGACACCAGCTCACCGATCAAAATTATACCCAGGATAGCTAGAATTACCGTAGTTACCCCAGGGAAGTTAAAGGTATTCATTTGCCTGAAAAATACCAGACCAAGACCGCCTGCACCGACCAGCCCGAGAATCGCAGACCGCCTGATATTAATTTCCCATTCGAAAATTATCACACTCAGAACTTGAGGCAGAACCTGGGGAAGGATTGCATACAACAACACCTGGAAGCCGTTGCCACCCGCGGCGCGAATCGCATCCATCGGGCCAGGATTAATATCTTCAATTGCTTCGGACGACATTTTGGCGATAAACCCCACCGACCGTACCGCCAGGGCAAATATTCCAGCCATGGCACCGAGACCAACTACCGCGACAAAGAACAGCGCCCAGACAATCTCATGTATCGAGCGACTTAAGGTCATTAACAATCGCGCTATGGTATAGGTGACTGGCTTGTACGGTGTGATATTAGTCGCGCCAAACCAGGCCACTGGGATGCAAATAAGAACACCGAGCAATGTGCCGAGGCAGGCGATCATAAAAGTCTCGATTGTCGGCCCGATCAATTCAGGGAAGAGCTGCCAGTCAACCCCGACAAACTTTCCTGCCGCCCGCATAACATCTGAAAGCGAACCCATTCGCTCCCAATCAGTATCCTGAATTATTGTGGCGTTGACACTCCATCCAACCAAACCGACAAGAACAGCGGTAATTAACCAACGGCCCATTCGGCGGCGTTTGCGAACTGCCAAAATGCTGTCCACCGCCAGATTCAGTGAATCGCTTTGTATTTGCTGCTCTGGGCTCATGCCAAAGTTTTCAAGGCTGCATTCTCAAAGAACCTCCATGGAATAAATTTGATCTAACATAGATTGGTCCATCTCGGCGGTGGGTCCATCAAACATTTTTTCTCCGTCCTGCAAACCGATCATCTTGTTGCAAAACTCCATGGCAAGAGTTACGTCGTGGATATTGCAAAGGCATGGCACGTTAAATTCTTTGGCCATGGTCTTGATAAGACCCATCACCTCTCGGGATATTTTTGGATCAAGAGCGGAAGTTGGTTCGTCCAATAACAGTAGCTTGGGCTGTTGCATCAATGCTCTGGCGATTCCAACCCGTTGCCGCTGACCGCCCGAAAGTTCATCGGCGCGTTTGTCTACATGATCTTGCAGACCAACGCGGTGGAGAAGTTGCAGGGCGCTTTCGATATCGCGCCGGGGAAATGAGCGAAACAGGGTTCTCAGGTTACCAATATAACCCAGCCGACCCGACAATACGTTGTCCATCACGCTCATTCTGTCGATCAGATTGAACTCCTGAAAGATCATACCTATATCCCGACGCAGCGCTCTCAATTCGCCCCCGCGCAGGGTAGTGATCTCGCGACCATCAAATCGCAAGGTCCCGCTGCTAGGCGAGACCAAACGATTGATGCAACGAATTAACGTGGACTTTCCAGCCCCACTAGGCCCAATGATGGCAAAAAAGTCATCTTCTTCAACGTCAAACGAAACGTTTTTTAGAATTTCCGGACCGCTTTTACTGTACTTCGCGCACAGATTACGGACTTCAAGAATTGGCATGGCCAGTCTCTGTCAATCAGGCTTTGTGCTTTTTGGTCGCGACCTAACCAGAATTTTTCTTTGCGTCCTTGGCCTTTTTCAATGCCCGGATAATGTCGTAGTCCGCCGACATCATGGGAACAAATGTATTGGACTTAACGTTATCCAGAAAATTTTGCGCCGCTGCATCTTCCTTTAGGCCGAGAAAGGTATCGGCGATTTTTACCTTAAGCTCTTCGCAAAGGTCACCCCGGTAAACAAATGGATCCTGGGGAATTGGATCCGACTGCCAAAGTATATTGACGTCTTCCAGCTTGATCTCTCCCTTATCTACCACGTTATCGAATCGGTGGGTCGCGACAAAAGCAGCGTCAACCTTACCTTCGCCCACCGCCACAGAAGAAAGCTCGTGGCTGCCGGTGTATACGACTTTTGAAAAATAGTCGTCGAGATCCATACCGATGACGTCGCCAAATACTACTCGGGGCATCAGATTTCCAGAAGTACTGCCGGGATCGACCAGTCCCAAGGTGGAACCTTTAAGCGACTCGATACTATCGAACTTACTCCCCTTCAGGGTAATCAAAGCAGCGCGATAGCCCGGACCTTCCTCCTGCATATGGCCAGGTTTCTTGGCATATGTGGCAAAGACTTCGATGGTTTCATCTTTATCGTTGGCAATAACATAGGAATAGGGTCCCAGGACCGCGACATGAACAAAGCCACCCAGTAAACCTTCCACTACAGATGCGTAAGAAGTCGGCAGAAAAAACTCGATTTTCTTACCGGTCATCGAAGCCATGCGATCGGTTACCGGTTTATATAGCTCCAGTTCCGCCGTGGTTTCTTCAGTGGGAACCATGGCAAAGGTCAACGCATCGGGATTGACGCAGTCCGCCGCCTGGGCCGAAAAAGTTGACCCAAACATTAAGGCCGCCGTAGCAACGGCTGCACCCAGCCTTTTGCCGGATTTATTTAACCTGCAAACTGTAAAATTTTGAATTCTGGATAATGACATGTCTTTTCTCCTCGTGGTTATGGTGAATAGTTTGTTTACATAATAGTGTAGTGTATTAAACAAATTGTATGTATCAGCGAGACGAGATGCGGTCAAATACGCGACGCGTTTCGCCATGATTAGTGCCACAATTAACCGCTCCGGCCGATATGCTAGCATGCTGCTTGGAGCCGATTGCAAACTTCATCAACGGTTTCAATTCGACTCTGAGTGATATCAATAACGCCGAACAATACGCTAGTGTTTGCTTAGCGCTCAAGTAAATTAATATCACAATGCCGCTTCCTAAGGTACGATGGCGGCGCGAAGCACGCTATGATTTGCTGCTTTTTCAAATGCTTCATCCAGTTGATCCAGCCCAAATCGCGAATCCACAATCTCATTAAAGGGAAATCGGTCTCGATTAGCCATGACAAAGTCCAACGCTTGCACCAGATGTCGGGGATGATAGTTATGTACCCCGCGTAGGGTGATCCATTTGCGAATCAACTCGCAACCGTCGAGGGTGATCATTGCGTTTGGACTCACCATACCGACCAGAACATAGCGCCCACCAACCCGCAGCATTGCGACACCACTCGCTACCACAGAAGGTTCGCCACAGACTTCCATGACCACGTCGGGACCATCTGGTGGTGATATCTCCCTTACCGCATCGATCAACTCGCTATCGGATAGAGTCGACACATCAAATATATAGTCGGCGCCGAATCGCCTGGATGTCTCTAATCTTTGTGGGACTGAATCAAGTGCGATGACCCGGGAGGCCCCCCTCGCTTTGGCAATTGCACATCCGTAGATCCCGAGCAGCCCCATCCCCTGGATCACCACCGTATCACCCATGTTAATCTGAGCCGCATCAGCCGCCGACACCATCGTAGCGATACCGCAATTTAGTGGCGCGGCTTCTTCATCACTGATTTCGTCGGGTAACTTGAGAATCCCGGTACCAGGAAGAATGTAACAATAGTCAGCAAACCCACCAAGAAAATGGGGATCCTCTTCAACCAGATCGTGACCATACTTTCTCACACCAGGTGCTTTCTGCGGCATATCCTGCACGTCTCTATAATAAGAATCGCCCTCAGAAAAAAATTCGGTCCAGGTAACCCTATCTCCTATTGATAGCTTATCGCCACGCAAGTCCTTATCTATTCCTTGACCGATCTGCTCGATAATTCCGATAATTTCATGCCCCAGTATTCCGGGACAGGGATTCGGTCGATGGCCTTGATAAGAATGAATATCTGATCGGCAGATAGTAGCCATGGTAATTCGTACCAGAACCTCCCCGGCACGCACATCCCTTACCGGATACTCACGAATGTGAAACGGCGTATTGGGTTCATCGTAAACCACTGCTCGTCCAGTTCTATCCATCACTAGCCTTCGTTGACATCTTTTCCCAAGCCCGACGCGGAACCCTGTCAGCGCGCGTGAGCGCTTCCAGCAGGATCGCAGAACACATTCGTTGTTTGCTATACATCATCCAATCGAGGTCCTTGTAATTCGGTATTTATGACTTCTTGCATAATGTTAACCATAGTTTTAGTATTGTTAAAATTGGAAATATCTTTGTATGTATTTATTAAATGAATAATTAAAAAATGTTTCAAAAATGGCTCGAGGCGTTTCACACGGTGGCGACCAGCGGTGGTTTTACCCGGGCTGCGGATATTCTGCATGTAGGTCAACCCACGGTTTCGACCCATGTGAAATCCCTGGAAGACTATTTTAGAGTTGAACTTTTTTATCGTCACGGTCGTACTGTGCAGCTCACCCCAACTGGAAAATCCCTGGTTACCATCACCCGCGGAATGTATGGGCATCAAAATGAAGCCCTTGCCCTATTACGGGCTGCACGCAATCTTGAAAAAGGTCAGTTGCTGCTCAATGCAGTTGGACCTTTTGACGTTATGGAAATATTGGCGAAATTCAGAAACGACAATCCCGGTATTACCACCAATGTAACCCTGGGATTTGAAGGGGAGATTCTCGACGGATTGCGAGACTTCAACTACGACATAGGTATTTTGGGCAGAGAAATCAACGATACCGATTTACATTGTGAATTTTATAATAGCCATAGAGTCCTCATCATCGCCCACGTTGATCACCCCCTTGCGAAACGACGAAAAATTAACCTGGAGGATTTACAGGACTGCGATATGATTTTGCGGCCGCGCTTTTCAACCACACGCAGGGCATTTGATAATGCATTGTCCGAAGCCGGGGTTACGGTATCTCCAGTAATGGAAATCAACAGCCGCGAAGCCGCCCGGGAAGCAGTTTTACGGGGCTTTGGCGTGGGCGTCGTTTCCGAAACTGAATTGGCACCGTCCCCCGATATCCGAATTCTGCAGGTACGCGACGCCCCAATGTTTACCAAGGCCTATCTCGTCTGTTTAACCGAACGTCGAGACCGACCATTAATCGATGCATACTTTCAGACCGCAACCTCTATAGATCCCAAATCAAGAGGCGTTTCCTCAAAGACATTGTGACCGGAAACATCCGCCTATCAACTACGCAGCACGCCGGTTGGGTTACCAATGACTGATCATTCTCATAATCATAATACGTCTGGCCATTCCCATGGATCAAGCAATGAAAATGCGGTAGGTATAGCGGCGATTCTAACCGGCGGATTTATGCTGGCCGAAGTATTCGGTGGCATCGTTTCAGGCTCCCTCGCATTGCTCGCCGATGCAGGTCATATGCTGACCGATTTTGCCTCTCTGGTACTCGCCTGGTTTGCATTCCGCCTGGCCCGGCGTCCGGCAAGCTGGAAGCGCACCTATGGGTTCGACAGGTTTTCGGTGCTGGCGGCCTTTATCAATGGACTGTCGCTCTTTATCATCGCAGGCTGGATTGTGTATGAAGCCTATCAGCGATTGAATCAACCCGTTGAGGTAATAGGGGGGTTGATGCTTTGGGTGGCGATCGGTGGGCTGGCGGTTAACATCCTGGCATTTTGGGTATTGACCCGAGAAGAATCTGACAATCTCAACCTCAAAGCGGCAGCACTGCATGTGACTGGGGATCTACTCGGTTCGGTTGGCGCCTTAATCGCGTCCCTTGTGATTATCTTTACCGGTTGGACCCCAATCGACCCAATCCTCTCAGTATTTGTTGCATTGATTATTTTGCGCTCTGCCTGGCATGTGGTGCGCCAAAGCTGTCACATACTGCTTGAAGGCGCGCCCGACGGATTCGACCGCCGCGAGGTCGCTTCAACAATTTCTGCCGAAGTTGACTCTGTGATCAGGGTTCATCATATCCACGCCTGGTCAATTACCCAGGAGCGGCCAATGGCGACCCTGGAAGCTGAAGTTGCGGAGAATACTGATGTCCAGCAATGCAAACAGGAGATTAAGTCCATTCTCCAGGACAGGTTCGGAATGGTCCATACCACCGTTGAAATCGAACAAGTGGCTTCGTCTGACCAAGCAGACCCCAAAAGGGCCTGCTAATAGACCCTAGGGATCATTTTCAACACTAACATGTTCAGCCCCTTGGAAAGACTGGATAGCGCAGCGTTATTTAGCGTTCCGAATGGCCAGTACAGAATTCAGACAAGTAACTACTTACCGACAATTTGATCCTTAAGTGAACCAACAATTGCCAAGAGCTCTCCTTTTTCAGGTTCCGGTACGTTCAAGGAATCGAGCGCAGCAACTAAATTTCCTGCGGTCCAATCAAATTCGTCACTGGTGATATTCATCTCAATATGGGCCACTGGCATGGCACTACCAGAGTAAATACAAGGACCGTCGGTGGAGTCACATATTAGCAAGACGATAGACTCTTTCAAGGCCGCCAGGTCGCTCGACTTCCAGCGCTCAGCCACACGCTCATCGGCATAGTTATTGACAAAAAATTGATCAACTACCGCCTCAATTGCAGCCATACCTCCTAACCGATCGAACAGTGGATCATCATCCGCAGCCGTCGCAGAACCAATTCCTCCTGTTATCATTACCGCTGTCAATGCCATTGGCATTAAAAATCTCTTCATCTTTATAATCATCCTGGGGTCCTCTTTTTATTTACATTAAAACCATTACATTAATTTGTGTTTTTACCACAGTATTATACTAATTGTAAAACTCTAGGTAGAATCTGATGGCTTGAGGGGCCTGGATTCGATCAGACCTGACCGTCCGCTACTTGCCCAAGTACTAAACCGCTCGCTCGGTAACCCAGTAGATTGTTTGCAGTTAGCGGCAGCTACACCCCATTAGCCAACGTATCAAATTGATAATAAAAATATTGACGTAGAAATCAAAACTGTGGCCAATTTCACAGAATTACATTCTGTAATCTTTTGCTCTAAATTTTCTTAGAATTAGAAAAGGAAAACATCATGAAAACAATCATTGCATCTATCACCTTTGCAGTTTTCGTGTTTGCAGCGGGAGTCGCGAATAGTCATACCACGCTTGTCGACGAACACGGTCATCAGATTAAAGGCAACGTGTACGCGACCTGTACAGTAGGATTTAGGGAAGGTCGGAAATTTAGCACAGTCACTACCGTCGATCGTAGTCACGACCAAATACCTGCTCCGCGTAGTGGGTCAACGTGTGCGGAATACACCGCAGAGCTGATGAAATTAGGGGCGCAAGTAGATCAATCTTTGGGTACTTGCATAACCGGCGGCCCAGACGATTTGCTCCCCCCAGAGATTGACTGGGCTTGTATATTGGTGCTGGTGGCATTAGTGCATTCGCACCCGCTTTAACAGCATTCAATGACGCTAGCTAACGGCCGTTAAGGATATAGGCGACTGACTCAGTTTTGCCCTGAAGAGTCACCTAGAAAGATTCTGGCAAAATTCATACAATCTCACATCTCGGTCATTACATTACATATAAATTCTACGGATCGAACACTGTCGAGGACTGTTTGTGGGAGTTGTAAACGGACTAGACAGAATGATATTCGAGCGTCACGTATTACTTATAGAGAACATTTATGAATTCAAGCACGCTGCCTAAATAGAATCGAATTTTTTCTAGTCTCTGATGAAACGTCTCTGTGTGCAATGGAAAAACGACATCATCCCGGTAGTTTTCTTCAGTCCCATCTTGTTAATGATTGGCCTTGAGTTTCCCGCTGATTTACCCGTTGGTTTGGCCGGGAATCTCTTTGGAAACTATCGGCGGCGGATCGGAATCTGATGTTTTGGGTGTTTTAAGCGGAATATTCTGAATACCAGCAATTACTTCAATTCGATAAATAAGCATTTCAACAAGCAGCAACAATACATTAATTAGCATTTTCTTAAATCGGTGCTCTGCCCTCTCGGAAGCTGACGAATCATCAGATAACTGTTCTTTCAGCATTCCATTTAGAATAGCTTTTAATTGATGCGCTAGTTTAAATATGTAGATTAATTCCCTTGGATTATTCAGAGCTATATTTTCTAAAACTCCAGGCTGTAGAAATTTTTGCACAAAATGGATAAGAGTATGGAGCTGACCTTCCGAGAATCCGTTTTCATTACGAGTAATTATATTAGAAAAGTCTTGTAAATCTCTTTCATCTAACTTCAAGCCTGGGGGGATCGACATCAGTAATTCTCCACTTATTATTTACTTTATAGTTATACAAACTATACCAGCATATTAATATTTAGAAAAGCATTTGGTTGGAGCGGTTATGACAGGGTTAACCTTAACCTCAAGGTTAATTTGTCTAAACATATAACACAACTGAAATAGGCATCGTACTTTATACGCAAAGTAAACTCAGGAAGAGAAATAGATTATTTAATTGACTGCTATCGGGGATGATAATCAAGTAAGTAACAATGTACGAATGACTGCTTAGAGTATACAAGAGGCATAGAGCAGACGAAACACTTCGAGCAATCTGGGCCAGCTTCAATTGACCTGCTATGCCCGTTCTTTGCCCATTATTCCAGTTAAATTGGTACAAAAAAGAGCTGTAATTCCCCCTACTTAGCGGGAACCGTAAGTAGAAAGTTAAAGCTGTTTGTTCAAAGAGATGATTTTTCTGAGTTGACATTAAATTTTCAACTCGTAAGCGCAATCAACTAAGCTATATAGATTGATATTTCTGTTTAATCGTCTGGCACGTATGGAGGTTCTGCACCACACTCTTTTCGAACGGCAACATTTTTTCCGAGGGTGCCGATTTGATTATAAACTTTATCCCATTTTTCTTGCTGAGTGCAGGTTAGCCAGGCCTTAGCAACGTTTAATTCTTGCTCGGTTGCGGGGCGCTCTTCACTACAAGCGACCAAACCTAAAAAGCTAATGCTAGCAATAATCAGTAAACAATTTTTCATAGACTTCATCAGTGCTGTCCCATAAATAAATGAAAGAAGGCCTATAACCCTGTAGTTTGATAAAATTGAGTTGTCTAAAAACAGCTTTATCACAGGAGGAATAGGCCTTGTCTCACAATAATACCGTGTTATCACAATTTCTCAAACTAGTCTGTAGACATGAGTTTGAATCTTTGTCCAAACAGCACCATCAAGGTCAAAAGTTGCGGAAGATGAGCCGTTGGGCACAGTTTACTTCACTCATGCTGGCGCAGCTGACTGGGAGAACCAGTTTGCGTGATATTGAAAGCAATATGGCTGCCCAACAATCCAAACTCTATCACCTTGGAGTGCAAAAGGTGAGCCGGTCCACTTTAGCGCGTGTCAACGAAAACCAACCAAGTTCGCTTTACGAAGCATTGTTCAATCGATTACTACACCGTTGTCAGTCGCGGGCACCGCGACATGGATTCCGTTTTAAGAATCGACTGCTCTCAATGGATGCATCCACAATAAAAGGTGTCGGATTTATTTTCGGGAATAAAAGGTGTCGGATTAATTTTTTGGTTTCATCAAATAAATCTGACACCTTTTCCTTAAATACCTGCTCCGCGTAGTGGGTCAACGTGTGCGGAATACACCGCAGAGCTGATGAAATTAGGGGCGCAAGTAGATCAATCTTTGGGTACTTGCATAACCGGCGGCCCAGACGATTTGCTCCCTCCAGAGATTGACTGGGCTTGTATATTGGTGCTGGTGGCATTAGTGCATTCGCACCCGCTTTAACAGCATTCAATGACGCTAGCTAACGACCGTTAAGGATATAGGCGACTGACTCAAATAAAAGGTGTCGGATTTATTTTCGGGAATAAAAGGTGTCGGATTAATTTTTTGGTTTCATCAAATAAATCTGACACCTTTTCCTTAAATACCTGCTCCGCGTAGTGGGTCAACGTGTGCGGAATACACCGCAGAGCTGATGAAATTAGGGGCGCAAGTAGATCAATCTTTGGGTACTTGCATAACCGGCGGCCCAGACGATTTGCTCCCTCCAGAGATTGACTGGGCTTGTATATTGGTGCTGGTGGCATTAGTGCATTCGCACCCGCTTTAACAGCATTCAATGACGCTAGCTAACGACCGTTAAGGATATAGGCGACTGACTCAGTTTTGCCCAAAACAGCCATTTTGGAACTAGAACACATAGTGTAAATGGTATCAATATGATAAGGCCACATACACTCCTGAATTTGAAAACGCAACTACATCAGCCCGACCGTCACCATTTATATCGCCCATGAGCCTTGGATTCTTAGAAACTCTCCATCCACCGGCTGTAAATAAAAGGTGTCGGATTTATTTTCGGGAATAAAAGGTGTCGGATTAATTTTTTGGTTTCATCAAATAAATCTGACACCTTTTCCTTAAATACCTGCTCCGCGTAGTGGGTCAACGTGTGCGGAATACACCGCAGAGCTGATGAAATTAGGGGCGCAAGTAGATCAATCTTTGGGTACTTGCATAACCGGCGGCCCAGACGATTTGCTCCCTCCAGAGATTGACTGGGCTTGTATATTGGTGCTGGTGGCATTAGTGCATTCGCACCCGCTTTAACAGCATTCAATGACGCTAGCTAACGACCGTTAAGGATATAGGCGACTGACTCAGTTTTGCCCGTGTACTAAACCGCTCGCGCGGTAACCCAGTAGGAAGTTAGTCAATAGCTTCACGCTCCTCCCATTAGCCAGCAGGGCCTGTCCTGTGTTTAAGTTGTAGTTCTCACACTCACAACCAAACCACACAGGAATCAGACCCATGACCAAGTCTAACAAAACTAATAGCCCTTTACGCCAGCGTATGCTCGATGACATGGCAATACGCAAGCTGCATCCAGCCACCCAAGCAACCTATCTGCGTGCCGTCATCAGGCTCAATCAATTTCTTAAGCGATCTCCGGCCACCGCAACCGCCGATGAACTCCGTGCCTTTCAACTGCAAATGACCAACGATGGTGTTTCTCCAGGCACAATTAACGCCACCATCACCGGTGTTCGGTTTTTCTTTGAAACCACCATAGATAGCCCTGAGCGTCCCAGGAAGATGCGTCATGTGCACGAACCCCGTAAACTACCAGAGATATTAAGTGTTGAAGAAGTTACCAAGATTATTCAATCGGCTGGCAGCATCAAATACCAAGCTGCACTCAGTGTAGGTTACGGTGCAGGACTCCGTGCCAGTGAGATCACCCATCTCAAAGTCACCGACATCGATAGCGAGAGAATGATTCTACGTGTCGAACAGGGCAAAGGCGGACGGGATCGACATGCCATGCTGTCGCCCGAGTTGCTCACCATTCTACGCACTTGGTATCGCACAGGGCAGGACGAACGCAAGATGTTACCTGGCGGTTGGTTATTCCCTGGACAGAATCCAGTGAACCCTTTGTCTGTGAGGCAACTGCGTCGTGCCTTTATCCGAGCTCGTAATGAGGCAGACATCACCAAGAAGGTGTCTCTGCATGCACTGCGTCATGCTTTCGCCACCCATCTGGTGGAACAACACGAGGATATTCGCGTCATTCAAGTGTTGCTTGGGCATCGTAAGCTTGAGAGCACGGCTCGTTACAGTCAAGTCGCGGCAAACCGATTGCGTGAAGTCAAAGGTCCACTTGAGTATTTGAAGTTGTAATACCGATCTAACTCCACCAAGGTGGTGGTGCGACCTCCTTGGGAGGTGGCGGATATCGTGCGTGACCATGCACCGGCATGGCGGCGCGATCGACGCCTGAACCTACGTCAGCTCAAGGCATTATCTGCCATTGAGCGTTGTCGTTCGTCTGCGCTGGGCGGGCACGTCATACGCTGCGAACAGTGTCATGACGACCAAATTGCCTATAACTCTTGTCGTAATCGACATTGTCCCAAGTGCCAAGGGAGCGCGGCGAAACGTTGGCTTGCCCACCAGCAAGACGCGCTATTACCCGTTGCCTACTACCATGTCGTCTTTACGGTTCCCGCCATCATTGCACGGATCGCTTATCAGAATCCCACCCTCATCTATGATCTGTTATTTGCGGTAACCGCCCAAACATTAACCACCATAGCTGCGGATCCCCAGCATCTGGGAGCAAAGATCGGGTTTACCGCTGTCTTGCATACCTGGGGCTCTGCCTTGACCCACCACCCCCATTTACATTGTGTGGTACCGGGCGGTGGGCTGACCCCAGAGGCCAAATGGAAACCCTGTCAACCAGGCTTCTTCCTTCCCGTCAAGGTGCTCTCACGCTTGTTCCGTCGACTTTTTTTGGAGAAACTGGTTGCCATACATCCCCAACTCGCCTTCTATGGGGAGATCGCACACCTGTCTGATCGCAATCTATTCCGTTCCTATCTGGCTCCTGCCCATCAAGTCGATTGGGTGGTCTATGCCAAGAAGCCCTTTTCAAGCCCAAAGGCAGTGCTTGAATACCTGTCCCGCTATACCCATCGGGTGGCAATCTCCAATCGTCGACTCATACAGTATGATACCGATACTGTCACATTTAAATGGAAAGATTATCGAGCGAGGGCGTGTTTGCGCTTTAAAACTATGACGCTATCGGCTGATGAGTTCTTAAGACGATTCCTGATCCACATCTTACCGTTAAGATTCCATCGTATCCGTCACTTCGGTTTACTGGCCAATCATCAGCGCAAACAAAACTTATCAACGTTGCGTAAAACCCTCTGCCCCGATGCACCACCGGTAGAGAACAAAAAAGAAACGGACCAACCTGCGAAGAAGTCAAAAAAACCGCGACCCAAATTCGTTTGTCGAACCTGTGGAACGTCCATGATCATACTTCAAACGCTGTTACAGATTTACCCGCCACGCGGACCACCATGAACCAGGTTACTGCAAATAATAAGTTGATCTTTTGCTGGTCCCCAAATACCGGGAAATGGAAGCTTATGGAGAGTCCACAATACAGGGCGTTACCAACGCACAAAACCTTATTCTGCCGTGTCTATAATCGTCCAGACTCACTCTGGGTATCGGCATGATCAGAACTGGTGAATCCAAAGTTATTGAAAATACCCTTAACAAAGCCTGCTCGATCTTTACTTTCCCCATAGCTCATCAATACGACCCCGCGGTTTCCTACTTGGGGGCCTGTTAAACATCTGCGCGATGGTTTAACTGCCAAACAGATAGTGATTCCTAGGCGCAGTTGTCTAACTAACCTTAACCAAAACAGCCATTTTGGAACTAGAACACATAGTGTAAATGGTATCAATATGATAAGGCCACATACACTCCTGAATTTGAAAACGCAACTACATCAGCCCGACCGTCACCATTTATATCGCCCATGAGCCTTGGATTCTTAGAAACTCTCCATCCACCGGCTGCATATCCAAAAGTAGCAATCCAGTTCACTGGTCTTTGGAAACTTGTAGTCGACTTTCGTTTAAGCGAAACGTATGTCCCGTCGTGTGCAAATCCCACTATATCGGATTTTCCGTCGCCATTAACGTCTGCCATAAGCCTCGGGTATTTAGCAATACTCCATCCGCCAGCTTTATTTCCAAATGTGTCTAACCATATTTTTGTTTCCGAAAATCTGTTCCCTTGAGACAATGAAACGCTAACCCCACCGTCTCCGAAACCTATAATGTCCTTTCTCCCATCTCCGTTGATGTCAACCACTTCACGTGGGTGAACGTTAACTCTCCATCCAGCATTATAACCATAACCGCTGACCCACATTTCAGGTGCGGTAAATGAGCTTCCATTTGACGTAGAAACATAAACGCCCTCATTTGCGAAACCAACAATATCGTCTTTGCCATCCCCGTTTACATCTGCCATTATTCTAGGATTCCTATCTACCCGCCAGCCACCAACATCACGAGCATAGGAATGCACCCACTTCTGCGCTTGTTCAAATCCATTCCCGTTAGAGAGTGCGACATATACCCCAACGTTTGCAAACCCAACTCTATCGTCTCTACCATCTCCATTCACATCAGAAAGGAATCTGGGATTTTTATAAGCACGCCAGCCACCGTCATCGTGTGAAAACCCTCCTATCCACTTCCTCGCTGAAGAGAAACTACTTCCGGTTGAAAGAGCTACGTATACACCAGAATTAGAAAAACCAACCAAATCATCCTTTCCATCACCATTCACATCCGATAAATATCTCGGGTTTTTTCCCTCTCGCCAGCCTCCATCATCATGTGTAAAGCCATTGATCCACTTTCGTGCGGTGGCAAATTGATTACCTTCGGAAAGTGCAACATATACGCCTCTATTTGAGAAACCGACTATGTCGTCTTTGCCATCCCCGTTTACATCTGCCAAGACACGAGGGTTTTTTCCAACTCGCCAATCACCATCGTCGTATGAAAACCCTCCTATCCATTTTTTTACAGTTTGAAATCTGGAGCTATAAAACTGCTGCACAGTTGCTATGTCTCCAGTGCTGAGTTTTCCTCTATTACCCCAAATCGGATTGCAATAGTTCATAACGGAATTGATATCCCAATCCCCAACCACAACATCTCCATTTGTTCCCTGCTCTTCTTGGCACCATTGTGGTGTATCCGGTCTATTTTGTTCATGAGCAAAACCAAGTGCATGACCAAACTCATGAACTGAGATATTTTCAATACAACTTTTCTTGGGATTACACTCCCAATTTTGAAAATCAAAGTTTAGTTCCATACCATTAGTGATGCCCGCCAAGTATCGGCCTAGTCTTTTAACGTGTGGGTTATCATCTCGCACCTTTATTCGTATCCCTGAGTTGCTACCCGAACTACAGTCACTCCAACCAAGAAATCGAACCCTTGAGTATTTTTCCCAAGTATTGGCTACTTTCTTTCTGACCCACGACTTTTCCGTTTGATATTGAGTTGTATCTCCCTCCCAACAAACTGGAATATCAAATTTAGGCCACACCGATGGTGTCAGAACGTACCCTTCATCAATTGCCATAACCTGTGTAGAAAATACTCCAGCAAAGAAAAGTATTAAAAGTTTGAGATTATTTGTCATTGGTATTCGCCTCAAATATTGACCTACGGAAGCAGCGTTGCACTTCACAGAGATGCCATTTATACATAATTTCGATCTTAGAGGGCCGGTCACTTCTAATATCCCTTAGATTCACCCGTTCTGTATGTGGGATTTACTACAAAGTCTTGAATGTCTGTTTTGATTGCCCTATTGAGACACTCGACTAGAACGATAGTTAGTCGAACATGTGTTCAGTTATAGATGAATAGTTAGTAAAAACTTTCGCTGCACCCACATAAGAAAGTCTAGATGCCGTGGCTATATTTGTATGTCCGCCACCGACAAAGCCCCAAACCTCCATATTGGTATTTGTTCCTGGGATTACACCATTGATACTAAATTCGACTACTATGAAATTTTTGGGCTAATTCCGGGGACACAATACGGAACTAACGAAATAGCTCTACCCTCACGCCGTTATTCCCGTGCAGGCGCACTACTGTCCGGAATAAATAAAAATGACCAGGGGGTTATATTCTAATTCATCCGTCACTACTAGCAGCAAGATTCTATTGCATAGGAAAGCGGACATTTGACTTCCTTGTTGAATGCCCAGCTTTTTATGCAGAAGTTGATTATTTTCATAGCACTACAATTATTTTATTTTGGTAAGTGCTCTCAAAGGATTCGTAGGATTTACTTACCCCGGATTTCAAACCAAAGTAACTATAAAAGTAAAAAAATCCAACAGCTACAATTAGTCCTGATATCGCAACCAATTGTTTCTCGCACTGCGCTCGACTTCAGATCGGCAGCGAATTGACTAAAGGATTCATCAAACCGTGGGGGCCTTTCTGGAAAAAGAAGGAATGATCGGTCCACCTATTTTCTCGGACATATTGAAGGGGTTTCACCGCGCGAACTTGGTGTCAGTGTGTAAACGCGCGTCCCCATGGCACCTCCCCATGAAAAACGCTTGTGTGGATCAAATTCCATGATCTTCAGCGTAAATGTCCGTTCGGATGCGAGCGTAAAACGAAGCTGCATTCTCTCACAGGGTACGATATTGCGAGTTAAATCAATAATGGTAGTGTTCCACGATTCGAAGCTGTCCGCAGCAGGCGGGTGATTCCATATCTTTTCGGACGACACGGTGATATCGATGACACCAGTGGTTTGGCGACTAAATAGTTTCTCTATGGTCGTGGCTTGTCCGTTGTCGGCTGGATGCATGTGGCTCAATGGGTGTCCAGCGGGGTTATACATTTGATCTGTCTGTTTTGTGGAAACCGAAGCAACTGAGGCGTACTGACAATCGTAGTCCGTGATGCAAACTAAAAGTTTCGGTTGGTTAAATTAATCCGTCCCTGTTTCTCGTTCTCGGGTAAATATGAGCGGCCCCCTGCCTCATACGCGAAATACATCAAGCACGCTCTCCGACCCGTTTAACTGATCAAGATCAACATCACCCGATACCCCTGCACGCTGCCCATTCTGCGAATGTTGCCATATGGTATAAATCGTCCAGCCGATTGGAAGCTTGGGCGCGGAAACGCCATATTCAGCAACCCACAGGGGATAGTCCTCAAAGCCTGACGGATTGCCGATCTCGGACCAAAAGCTGGCCGTTGTGTATATGAACGGCTTCTGGCCGACTGCTGCCCCAACGGTCTCAAGCCAGGTTATCGCACCCGCTGCAAACTGGCTTCCACTGGCGCCACTTGTTTGTTCGAGATCAAGCATTGGCAGCAGATCACCTGTTTGCGGTTTCGCAATCCGCAAAAAGTAATCGGCCTGTTGTTTACCGTTCTCGTTTCCGACAAAGAAGTGAAATCCACCGGCTACTAAACCTGCATCTCTCGCAGGAACAATATTATCCGTATAATAGTTCGCGTATTCGTAACTGGATGAATGTTCGGTTGCCTTTATGGACACAAAACTTTCGCCAGCGCCCTTCACTTCACTCCAGTTTACGTCACCCTGGTAGTGTGAAACATCAATTCCTGTGAGTTGATTTTCTGACATTGTCGAATCCCCCATTAGTTTCTCAGCCAATTTACATTAGCCAATACAAATTTAGAATTACGTACTGCGTGCCGGAACTTCTACATTTGAAACCGCGCAAAACAACCGCGCTACAGGATTGGTCTTACAGCAACGCCTTCCCGTTGTTTGGTTTCCCAGTTTGGTGCGACATATGCTTTTGCATTTGATGGCGGTAGTGGATTTTTTCCTCTGATAATATCTGCAGCTTTCTCTCCCACCATAATTGTTGGCGCATTGGTGTTACCGTTGGGAACGGTAGGGAAGATCGATGAATCAACAATCCTCAAACTGTCAATTCCCATGACCCTGCACTTCGCGTCGACAACTGCCATGGGATCATCATCCGCACCGATCTTGCAGGTACACGTCGGGTGATAGGCCGTTTCCACATTCTCACGGACCCAGGCATCGATTTCATCGTCCGACTGCACATTCTCACCGGGGTCGATCTCTCGCTTCCGATAAGGATCAAATGCAGGTTGTGCTCCAATTTCTCTGGTCAGGCGGAAAGCCATTCGGTAGTCATCAATATCGCGTTGATCATTGAAATGATTCATCACGATTGTCGGTTTCTCTAATGGATCCTTGGACTTCGCACGAACCCAACCACGACTGCGCAATCTGTTGATACCAAAATGAATCTGATAACCGTGAGGCCCAGAATTTCCCTTTCCATCATAACGTACCACCGCGGGCAAAAAGTGAAATTGAACATTTGGCCATTTCTCGCCGGCATGGGTGCGAATGAATCCAGTGGATTCAAAATGATTGGTAGCCCCCAAACCGGACTTGAACAATTTCCAACGCATACCGATCAATAACTTACCGATGAGCCCCATATTTCTGTTCAATGACACGGGAAGCTTCGTCTCATACTGGATGACAGATTCCAGATGATCCTGGAGATTTTCACCTACACCCGGCAATTCATGGAGCACATCTATACCGGCATCCTTAAGAACATTCCCAGGGCCAATTCCTGACATTTGCAATATTTGCGGTGAACCAATAGACCCTGCCGACAGGATTACTTCTTTATTGGCGTTGATTTGTTGATTATTGCCATTTAATTCAAACTCGACACCAACCGCTTTCTTACCCTCAAGAATGACACGCTTTGTCAGGGCTTCAGTAATGACAGTCAAATTCTCGCGATGCAACACAGGCTTCAGATAAGCATTGGCCGTACTACAGCGAACACCTGCTTTGACCGTCATATCCATCTTGGACATTCCCTCCTGCCGGTAGCCATTGTAGTCGTCGGTTATTCCATATCCAGCTTCATTACCGGCGTTGATAAAAGCCTGGTAAAGAGGGTTTTTCATACCGCTGCCATTACAGGTATGTAACGGTCCGCTTGCTCCTCTGTACTCATCTTCTCCATAAGCGCAATTCTCGGCCTTTTTGTAGTACGGCAGGCAATCTCGATAAGCCCATCCGGTAGCACCTTTCTCTTCCCATCGATCCAGGTCGCAGACATTTCCACGAACATAAATCATTCCATTAATCGATGACGAACCGCCCAGGCCTTTGCCTCTTGATACGTCAACATGGCGGTTATCGAGGTTTGGTTCTGGTTCAGTCTCATAGAACCAATTGAACCGTGGCATGTTCATAGGAATTTGCAGCGCCGACGGCATTTGCACAAACATATTGTCATCCTTGCCACCGTATTCCAATAAAACAACCGATGTATCTGGATCCTCTGTCAGGCGGTTTGCCAGGACACACCCTGCCGAGCCAGCACCAACAATGATGTAATCAAATGATTTTTCCATTTTTTTCCTCTTTGGATCTGAATAATAAAACACTTGGAGAAAAGGTAACAGGTTACGGTGGGATTAAATTTTAAGCGATATGAAGTTACCAGGAGTCAGCGTGAATATCGTATCATGATCGACCTATCCGGGAGAAATTTGCCCTAACCTGTCATTGTCATGAACTATGGATTAGCTCCTAACCAGCCGTTTAACTCCAAATCGATATACCTTCTTTTTCTAACACAATTTTGACCGCGGTTCTCTGCTCCATTTTTTTTGCGTGCTTGGTCCAATTGGGGAATTCTTTCATCTCCAACCCCAAGCGGTTTCCCCATCGAAAAAATACTAATAAATATGGATCAGCTATTGAGTAATTATTGTCTAACGCCCATTCTGAGCCTTTCAGCTTGGCGTCGATTTGACGATAAATACTATTCAGGTTTTCCATTCCTTTCTTCTGGATACTTTTATGAGCGCTTAGATCGTCACTGAATCTCTCGGTGCGCCAATTTTGTGCAATTACAAAGGTATGGATACCCGCCAACCAATTCATCCACTCCACGGTCCGGGCTACACTGATTGGAGTATTCAGAATTAAGTTGCAACTTTGATTGCGAAGACCGAGGTAGATCATGATCGCGGAAGCCTCTGTGATAATAGTTCCACCGTCGTCTAAAACGGGAACTCGACCCTTAGAATTAATTTTCAAATAGTCGTTTGAACCCGTGGAACCATCCATTGTCGAAACCAGCTTTGTTTCATACGAATTTCCTATTTCTTCCAACACGATATGGGGTGCCAGCGAACAAGCACCAGGAGAATAATATAATTTCAATTGATTTAATCCGAGAATAAGTACATCCCAAGTCTATCAAAGGGCTACTGACACCGCCTTGGCAGCAGTCACCACAAAAGAAAGAAGGCTTCAATCGTAGATAGTCACAGTATCCAGAGTGACTGATACAACACAGTTTCATTACCCTCAGTTCTTTATCACCAACGCCCACGCATCAGCGGTCCTTTGCTCCGACCGATCTACATTCTAGTGAGCTTGATTTTGCTTGCAATGGCAGCGCAGGCTATTTGATTAACTGGATTCATATGGAGTTAAGCCTAACCATTTTATGGTCGTCTACCTTCAGATATTGTTAATCGATTAGCGACGCACTCACATTGCCGTCTCAAATGGGCAACACCAATAGTTGATCAATACACTGGTGGGGAATTGCATGGGTCTCGAGGACTGTTATACGGTACCAATTATTATCCTGATAAAAACTCTTTTGAGAAGAATGCATGTCGATAAAAAATCGAAATTGCTTTTTGCAGACAATATATCTATTTCTGGTAATTTGCCTGATCGCCTTGGTATTGTTTCCATCCATTGCAATTCCCCATGGCACCATTATTTCTCCGGAAAGTCGAATCTATAAATGTCGGTTCCTGGGTAATCCGGAAAATCATATCGACCCTGCGTGCCGAGCTGCCATCGCACTCGCTGGAACCCAACCAATTTATGATTGGAATAGCCTGCGTCAGGCTAATGCCAACAGCAGGCATCAAGAAATTATCCCGGACGGGCAACTCTGCAGCGGCGGTAATTCAACTTTTCGCGGAATGGATCTGGTTCGCACGGACTGGCGCACTACCCCGATAGCTCCGGATGCCAATGGCCAGTTTGAATTTATTTACTATGCGACGGCGCCCCATGCAACCAAAGATATGATCCTTTATATAACAAACGGGAATTGGCAAACAGGTCAACCGATCAAATGGTCTGACATGGAGGAATTCTGCCGATTTGGTAACGTCCCACTGGTGCAAGATGGTAATAACCGAAATGTCTACCGAATGACATGCACCTTGCCAGCAAGAACCGGGCAACACGTGATCTATAACATCTGGCAGCGATCAGACAGTCCCGAAGCTTTTTACTCCTGTAGTGACGTGGTTTTTTCCGGGAGCAATCCAGGTAGTTCTGGGGGTGGCTCTGGTGGCAGCTCCGGAGGAGGTGCCGGGACAACCAACGGTCAACAGACCTGTGTTCCGATAATCAATACTGCCGGTAACATAGTCTTTATCTGCTTCTAACTTCGAATAACCCTATCGCGACCCGGCGTTTACAATAGCGCCAATTGCAATTGACTGTGGAGCGGACCCTACGATTTGCCTTAGCCTGCACCCCATCACCAACACCACTTTTTAGCTAGCGGAATCTCTATTGAACTCTTCGATCATCCTGTCCCATATCGGTCCCTGTGCAGCAACCTCATTCCAGAATTGTTGGTGCTTTCTTCGGTCAAAATCTTCCACAGAAACTCCACGTTGTTCGACCCAGGTGTAGTAACCGAGATTGAAAATCCTTTTGCGGTCCTCACTGGACAGCTCCATGACATGGGCGGGCTCACAACCTGCCAGGCAACGGCCAAAGATTTCTGCGACCTCGGCTTTTCCTGTTACCCCATCAAAGAACTCATTCCTGGTCTGGGTAAGTTCGCTGGCATACAGTTCGGCACCGTCAGTAGCGACGCAAACGATGACGTCCTGTTCATCAAGCCCGGCATGTTTCGCGAGCTTGATTCCTGATTGAATATTGGCAAGTCCGGAAAGTCCAATGTGTTTAAAATTTTCCAGTAGCTCCCGGGACACATCGGTACGACGCACTAAGAAATCGTGACCCTCATTGGTATTAAACAGAATATTTAGCAGCTCCGGTCCGGTATCTGAAATTCCCACCACGTAATCCATATTCATGACGTTGTGGATTAACGGAATATGTTTGTCCCCTATTCCCTGAATATTGTGCTCGCCATACCCATTGTTCAACATGGTAGGACACTCCAGCGGCTCGGTGGCAACGATACGGGTTCCATAGGTTTCTTTCAGGTGATCCCCTGCGGCAATAGTCCCGGCTGAGCCAGTGCCGGCAATAAACGCATGTAATCGGCTGTTATCGTCGGCAACGCTCTCGAACAAATGACCTATCGAAGGACCGGTTACGTTTCGATGGCATATGTAATTTGCGAATTCGTTGAACTGATTCAAAATTACGCTGGTGGGATCTCGTTCCAATTCGTCGCAAGCGTCGTAAATCTCTTTCACGTTACTTTCTGATCCGGTGGTTCGGATAATGTCCTGCTCAGGTTTAAGAGTCCATTTTTCCAGCCAGTTGAATCGTTCCTGACTCATTTGTTCCGGCAACACGGCGACACCGCGGCAGCCAAGGATTCTGGATATGGCGATCCCACCCCGGCAGTAGTTGCCGGTTGAAGGCCAGATTGCCTTATTTTCCATCGGCTCAAATCGGCCGGTAACCAGTCTGGTCACCAGACAGGCGTATGCGGCCAGCACCTTATGCGCACCGATCATCGGAAACGAATCCCCCAATACAACCACGATCCGCGCTTTCACCCCGGTCAAACTGGAAGGCAATTCGAGATAGCAGGGTTGCTGTCCCGACCCAGCGTTGTCATAAGTATTAAACCAGTTAATCCGAAACAGGTTTAGGGGATGGGGTTCGTCCGCAGGAACTGTATTTAATGCTTCCTGGGTCTCCCGGGGAATTTCATGGGGAGATGCCAACTGAGCGAAAGTCGGTAACACGATATTTTGTGACTTGGCATGGGCCAGGGCTGCCTGGCGAACGGCCTGGTCATGAACCTCTGGTAGCAATAACATTTCTGACATGGTTGGGTTCCGATAAACGATTAAATGCAACTTTAGGTGGAATAATAGTGCAGATGACGGCTAATTTGCGATTAAAATAAGCATCTATCACGCACTATTAGTGCACATCCACTCCTATATCCCACTATGCCTGACCTCGAACTGGATCGAATCGACCGCAAAATCCTTTCCATTATGCAAACTGCCAATCTCACCCCCCACCGTGAGATTGCTGATGCAGTTGGTTTGTCCGCGCCGGCAGTCACTCGCCGACTACAACGGCTCCGTAGTAATGGGGTAATTCAGGGTGATGTCAGTGTGTTGAACAAATCCGCCCTGGGCCGATCTCTAGTATTGATCGTTCAAGTGGTAGCGTTAAGCGAACAAACCAGCGAACTGGACGCAATGCGCGATACATTCAGTAACTGCCGGCAAATCCAACACTGCTATTACGTGACGGGTGCGGCTGACTTTATATTGATTTTTAACGCCAGTGACATGGCGGAATTCGAAAAATTGACTCGACAGCTTTTTCTTGAAAACAAAAATGTCCAGCGCTTCACTACCTTTGTCGCCATGGAAACGGTCAAGGCAAGTACAAAAATAATTGTATAACCTTACCCCAGCGAAAATTTCGATTTATTAACTGTCCCTAGAATAATCCCGGAGATACAATCGCCCCAGGTTTTCTATTTTAAAGATTAAGACTATGACTGCATCACTGCCCAGCGACACCGCCCGGGACATCTGGTCCAAGGACCGCGCTCACTTCGTCCACCCCTGGACCCACTTTGATTCTTTCAAACAGGAAGGCTCATTGGTGATGCATCAAGCTGAGGGCGTCTATACCTATGATGCCGCTGGCAATCGTTATCTCGACGGCGTCGGTGGACTATGGTGTGTCAATATTGGCTATGGGCGCAAAGAAATGGCTGAAGTGGTTGCAGAACAAACGCTAAAACTTGCCTATGCCAATCCCTTCGTCGACGTCACCAACGAACCTGCTGCCAAGCTTGCGGCCACTCTTGCTGAGTTTGCTCCAGGAGATCTGAACCACGTCAGCTTTGGCTGCGGCGGATCCACTGCAAACGAAACCGCGTTTCGCCTGATCCAGTATTACTGGGGATGCAAAGGAGAGAAAACTCGCAAGCATTTTATCTCCCGAAAAGGCTCCTACCACGGCAGTACTTTTATTACCCAATCGTTAACCGGGAAACCGGCAGACCGCCAACCCGAGTTCGAATACGCCACTGAAAACATCCACCACGTTGCTGAACCGAATGTTTATCGACGGCCAGGCGACATGGACGAGGAAAGCTTCACCGATTTTCTGATCGCAGACTTTAACGATAAACTGGAACAACTGGGCCCAGAAAATGTGGCAGGATATTTTGCTGAACCCATCCTCGGCGCCGGCGGCGTAGTGGTGCCGCCACAGCGCTATGTCGAGGCGGTTCACGGTCTATGTCTGGCCCATGGCATCATTTTTGTTTCCGACGAAGTCGTCACGGGATTTGGTCGCCTGGGCGCGTGGTTTGCCTCCGAGGATGTGTTTAATATCCAGCCAGATATTATTACCTGCGCCAAGGGACTGACATCCGGTTATCAACCTCTCGGTGCGACCATATTTTCCGATGAGATCTATGACGTTATCAGCGCCAGGGGTCATGACCGCTGGTTTACCAATGGCTATACCTATTCAGGTCATCCGGTCGCCTGTGCTGCCGCGCTAAAGAATATAGAAATAATGCAGCGGGAAAATTTACTCGACCATGTACGAAATGATGTTGGTCCTTATTTTATGGCCCAACTCAATGGACTCCGGGATATACCTACGGTCGGCGATATCCGTGGCAAACATCTGATGGCTTGCGTGGTCAATGTTGCCAACAAGGAAACCCGGGAACCGTTTCATCACGATGTCAACATTGGAAAACGAATTGCTGATGCTGCCGAAAAGCGGGGGCTGCTGGTACGGCCACTGGACAATCTGAATGTATTATCTCCGCCGTTAACCATTACCAAAAATCAAATTGATGAATTGATTTCTCTGCTACGTGATTCCATGTGGGAGGTGGTGAAAGAGCTGGAGCAACAAGGGATAGCGCTACACAACGAGTAAAACAAAAATAACTTTTTCCGGGCTTTAATTAAATCAAACCGTTTAGTACGGTAAGTAGCTAGAACCCGGAGTTTTTTTTGCTCGCCGTTGACCTTTATTTTTAGAAAGAATTAGTCAATGCCAGAGAATTCTGCCGAATACGATTACGTCATAGCCGGCGGGGGTTCAGCGGGTTGTACTCTGGCCGCGCGTCTATGCGAAGACCCGGCAGTAAAAGTTTTGCTGGTCGAGGCCGGGGGAAATGGACGCAGCCTGTTTACCCGAATGCCAGCGGGCAACGGCATCCTGATCGGCAACAAGAAGTTTGACTGGGGCTTCAAAAGCGTTTCCCAGGCAGGTATGCATGGTGGTCAAATCTATTACCCTCGAGGCCTGGGACTGGGCGGCAGTTCACTACTCAACGGCATGATCTATATCCGCGGAAACCCCGCTGACTACGATCGCTGGGCGCAAAATGGAATAACTGGATGGTCCTATTCTGAGGTGCTGCCTTATTTCAAAAAATCCGCAGGAGCACCCCATCGGCCCGATAGCAAATATCACAGTGTGGATGGCCAGATGAAACTGAGTCCCGCCAGAAACCATACGCCCTTAAGCGAAATTTTTATCCATGCCTGTCAGCAAGCCGGGGCTCCCCTGTGCGATGACTTCAACGGTAATTCCCAATTTGGCGTGGGTCGGCTCGATGCCAACGCCTATGGTGGTATCCGCCAATCCTCTGCGGCTGCCTATCTTTCCCGGATACCCAGTAATCTGATTATCAAAACCAATACCAGAGTGCTTGGAATTGAGTACCAGGCCAACCGGGTGGTGGGGCTCAAACTAGATACTGGTATTGTGCGCGCTGGCAGGGAAGTTTTAGTTTGTCTAGGTGCATTCCATTCACCTCAAATCCTGATGCTTTCCGGGATCGGACCGGCGAAACATCTATCCGAACACGGCATCGAGGTAAAAGTAGATCTGCCCGGGGTCGGATCACGGCTATACGATCACCCTAATGTACCTATGCAGTTCAATATCCTGCAACAGAATCTCAGTATGGCGCGATATCAACGAATAGACCGGGCGATTTGGCTTGGAATCCAATATTTGATCAATCAATCCGGCCCCGGTAGCGGCCCCTTCTGGTCATCAATACTGTTTCATGGGTTGAGAAACACTGGCATGCCGGAACTCGAAGTATTTTTCACTCCTATGGTGGTGAAAGAAGGAGCCGATGGCGGCGGCTGGAATATTCAGACGCTGATGAATCCTGGGCGTTCGTTAATCGCTCGGGGCAAAATGGCCCGCCCGGGATTTCAGCTTGACGTAAACCTGCTACGCCCGAAAAGTTTTGGCTCGGTACGATTAGGTAGCAATGATCCCTGGCAAATGCCGGTGGTTGACCCCGGCTATTTTTCCAATCCGGATGACGTTCAGGACCTGGTGGCAGGGGTACGACATATGCGAGAAGTCGTTGCTCAACCTGCATTCCGCGGAGTTGTTAGCGGTGAATATTCCCCTGGCCAGTCGGTATCCACCGATCACGAAATAGCAAATGCAGTGCGTCGACTTGCGACCACTGGGCATCACCCGGTCTGCACTTGCCCAATGGGTGCAACTGATGACCCTAATGCGGTACTGGACAACCAACTACGAGTGCGCGGAATTGACGGATTACGGGTTGTGGATGGCTCGAGTTTTCCCGATCAGATTAGTGGTAATGTCAACGCCCCAATTATCATGATGGCAGAGAAAGCGGCCGACATGATTCTGGGCCGTGCGCCATTGCCTGCAGAAGAACCGCGGAAGTAAAATTCCGCCACACCAATCGATAAAGTCGAAATGAAACACTATCAATATTACGCTGGAGGCAGCTGGCATGACCCAGCTAACGGACAATGGATTGATAGCGAGAACCCGGCCCTGGGCGAAGTATGGGCGCGTGTTCCCGACTGCAATGAAGTAGATGTCGATCGTGCGGTCAAGGCGGCTCACGATTGTTTTTATCACGGGCCCTGGGGCAGGATGCATCCGGCGCAAAGAGGGCGGCTGATCCGCCGGATCGGCGATGTCGTGACCAAACACGCGGATCGCCTGGGGCAAATTGAAACCAGGGATAATGGCAAGTTGCCAAAAAATATTACGCCTTCACTTCGGTCATGGCAGACCGAAAGTTTTTATTACTACGCGGGTATGTGCGACAAGTTCGAAGGGTCGATTCTGCCTTCAGAAGTTCCGGATATGTTCAACTACCTGCGTTGGGAACCTTTTGGGGTATGTGGGTTGATCACAGCCTGGAATTCTCCTCTCGGAGTATTGATCTGGAAACTTGCGCCAGCCCTGGCTGCTGGCAATGCGGTTGTAATTAAACCGTCAGAACACGCATCGGTGTCGACATTTGAGTTAATGGATGTATTGCAGGAAGCCGATCTACCAGACGGTCTGATAAACGTGGTTTCGGGATATGGTAAGACCACGGGTGAGCCACTGGTGGACCATCCCGATGTCCGCATGGTCAGCTTTACCGGCGGTATACCGGGTGGACGCGCCGCGGCGGAAGTCGCTGCGCGCCAGGTAAAACCGGTTGTCATGGAACTCGGTGGGAAGTCCCCGCAAATCGTACTCGAAGATGCCGATCTTGACCTGGCTGTTAACGGTATCGTCTCAGGGATTTTTCCGGCGGGCGGACAGAGTTGTATTTCTGGTTCCAGATTACTGGTCCCTCGCGGCCTGCTAGCGGAATTTAGTGAACGGTTGGTCACGGTGGCCTCCCGGGCGAGGGTTGGAGATCCGAGCGATCCAGCAACCCAAATTGGCCCTATCGCCAATCGACCCCACTATGAAAAAATCCTGCGCGATATTGATAATGCAATTGAAGCAGGTGCAGAGATATTGCTGGATGGGCGAGGCGCGGGCCCAGACCAAGGATTTTATATTGGCCCGACCATATTTTCCGGTGTGACCAATTCTGCGCGATTGGCCCAGGAAGAAGTTTTTGGACCAGTAGTGGCAATTATTCCTTACGATGATGAGGACGAGGTAGTGGAAATCGCCAACGACACCATATTTGGCCTTGCCGCAGGCATCTGGACCCGGGACACCAATCGTGCCATGCGCATGGTTGATCGCATTCAGGCGGGAACCGTATATATCAACAACTATTTTAATGCGGCGACCCAGTCCCCTGTCGGTGGATTCAAACAATCCGGATACGGCCGGGAAAACGGCTTTGAAGGCATGCGTTATTATATGCAAACTAAATCTGTCTGGCTTGCCACTAACCCGACCCAACCCGACCCATTTCCGGCAGAATAGGCCATTCCAACTTATCCTTCATGCATTGAACCATGACTGATCCGAACCCTACCCAAGCCCAAAATTATCAGCCCGACATTGTGGAGGTACCGCCGTTATTCGCCTGGCCTTCGCGTCCACTTGCGACCCTGAAATGGTTGTCGTTTAACCTGCTGTATCCCTGGGGATTTCTCTGGATTGGTTTGGCTTACGTTAGCTGGACTTACCTGACCCCGGATATTGCAACCATGCAAAACCTGGAAATAAGCTGGATCTTGCTAATCTGGTTGCGCAATGCGGTGTTGCTTACTCTGGTCGCAGGAGGTTTGCACTGGTGGTTTTATATCAAAAAAGGCCAGGGCACTGACACCAAGTTTAACAAACGCGGACTGGCAGATAACGACGAAGTGTTTTTATGGCGGAACCAGGTCAAAGACAATATGTTCTGGAGTCTGGTCAGCGGCGTGTCTATCTGGACCGCCTACGAAGCCCTGACCCTTTGGTGGTACGCCAATGGAAATGTAACCTGGTCGACATTTTCCGAAGCCCCGGTGTATACCGTTTTGATGGTATGGGGAGTATTATTTTGGTCAACCATTCACTTTTATTTTAATCACCGGGCACTGCACTGGAAACCGTTGTATGAAGTCGCCCATGAACTGCATCACCGTAACACCAATACCGGACCCTGGACTGGTATTTCCATGCATCCGATCGAGCACCTGATTTATTTTTCAATTTTTCTATTGTGGTGGATAGTCCCGGTTCATCCGGTGATCATTATCTTGAGCGGAATGTTTCAAGGAATCAGTCCTTCTGTATCCCATTCCGGTTTTGATTATCTCAAGCTTAGTAGTTCTATCAGGATTTCTACCGGAGATAATTTTCATAACCTGCATCATCGATTCTTTCACATTAACTACGGCAATATCATGTCTCCAATTGACCGACTATTTAATAGCTGGCACGATGGTTCAGAGCAAGGAAAAACGATGCTAAAACAACGCCTGCGGGGACGCGCGTCCTAATAGTTTCATCCAAGTATCAGGTAGTAACCAATTCCTCTCACCAATCATCTCGTGTAATGTATTAAACAGATGTCTTCACGGTCTAAGCACGTCCCATCCGCCGACGATCCGGTAACTAGCAAAGCTCGGCGACGGCGCCAGGGGAGAGATGGGGGGAAATCCGAAAAAGAATCTCCGTTGTTTCCAGCCGGGATAACAGGAGGAAGATACAGTCCGTTAAATCACGAAGACCTTCCGAAGCTCGATCGCGCGGTTCGTTCGATATTGCAGCAAACAGGGATTTCTGACGCACCGGAATGCGTTATCGAGCGGGTAACTGGGGCCGGCGGTAAATTATCTCCTGATGGGCGTCTGACTTTTTCCGCCAAGCTGATACAAGATGCCTTAGCCGGTATGTCGAAAGGTTTTGTCTTGCACGGGCAAGTTCCCGGGCGGGAATTGCAGATGTCTGGCAAGCATGTTCATCTTGGTACCGGCGGCGCGGCACCCAGTGTGCTTGACCTTGGGACTGGCCGCTATCGGGATTCAAACCTGCAGGATTTGTATGACGCTGCGCGCCTGGTTGACCAGCTCGATAATGTACATTTTTTCAGTCGACCGATGGTTGCACGGGATATGCCCGATATGCGTTCCCTCGACATTAACACCGCCTACGCCAGTCTCGCCGGCACCAGCAAGCATGTCTGCACCAGTTCGTCATTAGCGCCGCACGTCGGTGAAATTGCCGAAATGTGTTTTTCCATTGCCGGTTCTCAACAGGTATTTATAGAAAAGCCTTTTCTATCGATGCTGATTAACCATGCTGTTTCACCACTGCGATACGACCCTGAATCCTGTGAAGTGATGGCCGAGGCAGCACGCTATGGAATACCGATTCACGCCAATACCTTTGGTCAGATGGGCGCCTCCAGCCCAGTCACCATTGCCGGCTGTGTCGCCCAAACCAGCGCTGAAACCCTTTCCGGAATGATATTTGCCTGGCTGGTAAACCCGGAAGCGAAAATTGTCTTCGGGACTCGACCGATGATTACCGACCTGCGTACCGGTGCTGTCACCGGTGGCAGTGGGGAACAAGCTATATTAATGGCCGCCACCACCCAGATGGCGCAATACTATAATTTGCCCAATTCGACCATTGCCGGCGCCACCGACAGCAAGATAGCCGATGCCCAAAGTGGCTATGAAAAAGGTCTCACCGTGTCCCTGGCGGCCCAGGCGGGATCCAATATGGTTACTCAGGCCTGCGGCATGCAGGCGATGTTAATGGGCTGCTCCCTGGAAAGTTATGTCATCGACAACGACATGCTCGGTGGGATCATGCGTTCGCTGAGTGAGATTGAAGTCAACGATACCACCTTGGCGCTACCGGCAATTGATGCAGTAGTGCATGGCGAAGGTCACTTCCTTGGACAGTCCGAAACCCTCAATCGGATGCAGTCGGATTTTCTTTATCCTCAAATTGCCGATCGCAGCACAATTAAGGAATGGGAAGATGGCGGTAGCGTCGACATTCGTACGGTTGCCATCGCCAGAGCTCGAAAAATACTGGACACCCACTATCCCCGACATATTTCCGGGGAACTGGACAAAGTCTTGCGAACCAGGTTTGATATTCGCCTGCCCGAAACTTGTATGGGTTCTACCTGAATGCAGCAATTATCGCGGAAGCAGTGTTCCGGTTTCCGCAGTAACCGATTGTTCGTATACCAGAGCAGCAGCAGCGAGGTCGGCTAGTGCTAGTCCTTGAAAAACAAATAAACCGCGCTCGCGCTCCGATATTCTCACCGGCGCTTCGGTCATGACAAGGCTTTTGAGGTCATTGGTATACGGACCAGGGGGCGTAAAACGTCTGGTTTGTTGACTTTTTTCCGCCTGCAGAAAATCATCTACGATGCGATGCTCAACTGCTTCAAAACCCTGCCCATGCCATGATCGACCCAAATCTACCAGCGCAGCAAATGATCCTGGCTGCAGCCACGCGGAATGGGCAAAAGCCAGTGGATCAGAACCATCGGGTACGCTGCTAACAATAATATCCTGATCCTGTACCGCGTGCTTTGGCTGATCTGTAACCACCACATCAAATCCATTACTACGGGCAACAGCAGCAAACTTTTCAGCAGACTCAATCCGGCGGCTATAGGCGACTACCGAAGTCAGGGGGAATTCTTCACTAAGTACTGCCAGATGAGCCCGAGCCTGGGCACCACAAGCAATAAACCCAATCCTTTGCGCCTTGGGAGAGGCAAGTCGGCGGGCGACTACCAGACTCATGGCTGCGGTTCGCATTTCAGTTATCCAGGAACCCTCCATCAGGCAACAGGGCAACCCCGTAACGCCGTCGAGCAAAACGATCATGCTACCGATATGGGGCAGTCCCTTGCTGTGATTAAGAGGCGCTAGTCCGACTACCTTGGTCGCGGCATAGGGTAACGCCGGAGGGCCGGTCCCGACCGCCATAATAGATTGAAACAGTCGCCCATCGCCAAGTTGAATACCGGACTTGGGAATGTTTTCCGCATTTCCTGCGGCAGCAGCCCGCAGTGTTTGCTCAATGGCATTTGCCAGGGATGCGCCGGAAATTCCCAGGTTTTCAACATTACTGCGGGAAAGATAGCGGATCATGGTTGCGGTTGATTTTTCGGTCATGGGCCAAAAGTTGACGTTACATTAGAGTATCTGATGGCATCGGCGCAACACTGGCTGGCTTCAGCAATGCTACGTAATCTTGCCTCTGCTTCTAAACAGAGGATATCACCATGGTCAGAGAACACTCAGGAAAAACCGATTGGCATGGCGTATACGTAGTTTCGGCCACGCCCTATCTGCGCAACGGAGATCTGGACTCTTCTGCATTTTCCAATCTAATGAGAACCTTTGTGGATGATGGCGTTCAGGGTGTTATCGTCGCCGGTTCCACTGGTGAGTAGTACACCATGCGGGATGACGAACGAGCCGCACTTTTTGAACTCGCCCGGGAGGCCTTGCCTGATAGCGTAAATTTACTCGCCGGCACGTCTTCTATTGGCACCCGGGAACCGTCGAGCTTACCGCCACTGCAAAAGCCGTGGGATGCGACGGCGCTATGGTTTTACCTCCGCCCTATGCTTTGCCGAACAGCGCCGAAGTGATTGCGCATTTTGCCGCCGTCTCTGAGGTCGGCTTGCCGATAATACTATATAACAATCCGGGTCGGACCCAGATTTCATTGACACCAGTCATGGTGGCACAACTTGCCAAGCTTACCTCTGTAGTCGCTATAAAAGATTCGTCGAAAGATTTGTATACCCTGGCAGTAAATGGGCCCCGGGAGGACGCGATTGCGCTTGAAAAAATTATTGACGAGATATACCAGGCATTTTACCTCGGAGGCAATTCTCCCTATGTCATCATCAAGGAATGCATGAACCTGATGGGACGCCCAGCGGGATATCCCCGGCTGCCCCATTTGCCACTACCCGATCAGGACCGTAAAGATATGCTGGCGATCTTAAAAAAACATGAGCTGATAAAAAATTAGTTTGGTGATTTTCATCTAGCTCTAGCAACGCGCAATTTCTCGTCCGACTAACTGAAGATTCCGTTGGATTTCCTGTTCGGTAAAGGCACAAAATCCCAGTATCAATCCTCGCTGCTTGGGCAAGCTCGAATAATATGAGGACAATGCTCTAGTCACACCACCTTGCTGATTTACTTGTTCGGCTATTCGTTGATCGTCAATATCTTGAGAAAACCTGACCACCAAATGCATACCTGCCTGGTGGTCATCAAATTGCAACACATCGGAAAAATCAGATTGCAGCAAATCGATTAGGTGTTTTCTACGCTGCCCGTAAATGCGACGGACCCTTCGAATATGCCGATAAAATTCGCCGTCTTCGATAAACATAGCCAGCGCCCGTTGGGAAGAAATCGACGCTTTGACCCCAAACGCGGAAAGGGTCTCGGCGAATCGCTCCACCAGGCTTATTGGGGCTACGATATATCCCAACCGTAACCCAATGGAAAATACTTTGGAAAAAGTACCGAGGTACAGAGTTCTGGCCGATGGATCGAAGCTCGCCATAGCAGGAATGGGTCGTCCGGCGTAGCGGAATTCACTGTCATAGTCATCCTCAATTATCCATGATTCGCTTTTTGCCGCCCAATTAATAAATTCAGCACGTCGACGCGGAGACATAGTGCCACCTAAAGGAAATTGATGTGAAGGAGTCAAAACCACCATCCTGGGGGCTGTTCCTCTGCGGGATGTTGGTAACGCTGCTTCCCCGTTCTCAATCTCCAGCCAATACGGTTCCATGCCCTGGCTGGTGACAAAATTTCTGAGGGGAAAGTATCCCGGGTTTTCCAGGCCAACGCGCTCCCCTGATTTAATCAGGGTCCTAACACAGAGTTCGAGCGCATCCCCGGAGCCAGCGGTCATAATAATTTGTGCGGGGTCGGCCACTACACCACGCCACTCCCCCAGGTACTCTGCGATCGCTTGCCTCAACCGATAGTCTCCAAAGTTATCTGGATTAAATATCAGCGCTTCGGGAGACGCCCTCGCTGCCCTGGCAATGCACTGAGCCCATTTCTGATAGGGAAATAATCGCATATCTGAAACACTCGGCTGGGGACTTCTTGGTTTTTCTTCCCGAATTATCGGTGGGGCGTTAGTCGAGGCAATTTTCCTGGGCTTTTCAGAAACTTTGATATCTGTAATGGGACGAACATAAAAACCAGATCCCCCTCGACCTTCTATATAACCCTCCGCAGCCAACTGCTCATAAGCAGAAACAATGGTGGTTCTCGATACGCCGATATCCGCCGCATAATTCCGCGAAGCGGGCAGCCGCGCCCCTTCAATGATTTGACCATCCACAATACGCTGCCGAATCTGATCACAAATCTGAAGATACATCGGCTTAGCCAGATCAGAGTTCAACTGAATGCCAACTGCAAGTAATCCCATCCCAAATTGGACCTAACAGAAATAAAATAAGCCCCAATTCTATGCCATCCAATTCCCAAGATCGAAAAGATCTATTGGATGTTGTCGATGATGGGGTCGGGGCAGTATTCGCGGCGGCGGCAGGAAAGGCAGTAGTCGCCCAGGTAAAGCTGATCGACCCAGGCGATTAATTCGGTCAGGGACTGTTTATCATCGAATAAGAATCCCGCCTCGAAGTTTCTTTTGTCTTCATGCTTACTCCCGAGTCCGGCGCCAGTGAGATTTGCTGAGCCTACGAAAGCTTCCTTGCCATCGATGACAATGGCTTTGGTATGAACCCTGGGGCAAAGAATTCGCTCGAATAACTCGTTTTTTATCAGATCATCGTAGCGATCAAAATCTTCGCGAAAGCGGGGGCCTGGCTCTTTCGCGTGTATCAACCGGACGGCAACGCCGTGGGAAACTAAATCGGCAAGCTGCTCGAGGAAAGGAACGTAATTTCGGAAGCGTTCTACGTACATGTCCTTAATATCCGCAGTTACTATCCAGACATATTTTTGCGCGTTCGGTATTCTTTGCTGAATGACCTCGAGATAGATATCACGATTAAGAAGGAGTTTGTGCATAGTGAATCTGGATGCAGCGGCAACTAACCAGGAATATGGCAATAAAGAATACCATTTGATCTACCTTGACGACTGCTGAAAGCACCAAAACAAATCCTTTTTATCGTATTACACTATATTGCACAACCTGATTCATCAATTAACGATTTGTCATTAAAACCAAACTTGCGTGACTGGAGGTTTGGTCTATACTTTATCAGCATAGATACCAAAGGATTTTGTCATGCAAAAATGTCGCCAGTTAATCCACCGCAATTCACCAGAAATATCAATTCTGGTAACACTCCTTGCTTTTTGGATAATATCTACTGCGGCTATTGCTGCCGAGGATTTTACGGTGAAAGGCACTCTTATCTCCAATGGAAACACCGTCGAGTTACCCTACGTTTACGTTTGGGCAGAAAAAGAGGGCTTCTACGACTCCGCCGACCCGGCATGGACCATCCTGTTTGTCGAACGCGCCCTCACTCCGCGAGAAATTGGAGATCATATTTGGGATGCGGCTTGGATCCGAATAGGTGTCACCGAAACCAAAGAGTTCACGGAGCAGCCAGAAGTTCAGATCTACAGCCAATCTATTAAATTGACGGCGGATTCAGGTGGAAATCTAACTGGCGGTGAATATCCCCAGCATAAGCTTGAGGGAGTGGGGTCCAATCGAATATCAGGTCGCATTTGGCAACCGGAGTTCCAACAAGTATTTGACGATAGCTTCCAATACGACTTCTCCTTTAGCGCTAGCATTTCCGACCCTGATGCGCCAATCGGAGAATTACTTCCGACCGATGGTGGTATTCCGGGACAGGCTTATCTGCAATGGGTGAAAGCAATTCACTCTGGAGAGGTTGAAAATCTAAAACGTATCGTACCCCCAGAGATGGCAGACCAGCTGGGTGCCGGAACCGCGGAAGAAGCTCAGGAAGAATTAAAATTCATGCAATCCGTTACACCGACCGATGTCAAAATCATCAGCGGCTCAACCGACGGAGAAATAGCGATTATTAAAATAGACGGTCTTATGGACGGAGAGCGAATTCCCGCGGAAGTCACGATGACCCGGTTTGGCGAATTCTGGATACCAACAAATTTCTCGTTCTAGGTCGGAACGATTTTTAATAATCGTTAAACTTCGGAGCCTAAATTGCAGTAGAGATTACTGCTACCAAGATATTCGATGATTTGCGGGATATAACGAAGCAAAACTAACCTGTCATATTCATCAACGCGTCAGATCGATCAATCTCAGATCCAATCAAACAGCGGGCAAAAGTAAACGCTCACCCAAATTGGTTATTTAAAATTATCGATAATTGGCTATTTTTGGCCATCCAATATCAAACTATACTTTCCGTTCAAATACGGAAGAATCGCTTGGCCGCCACAATTCCATTCGGCAGGATAAATATTAGCAATAACCGATTGAAAAATGACTATCCCCGATCAACTCGAACAATCCTACCCGCGCCCACTGTCGGGAGCTGTGGTTGATAACCCACCCCCTTCAATAGTACCAGCGCGCTCCCTACTAGCTGGACAACACATTATTCTGGAACCCCAGGATGCTAGAAAACATGCCAAAGCGTTATACGCATGCTCCCATGAAAACGAGCAAGCCCTGAAAATTTGGGATTACCTGGCATACGGTCCGTGGCCTACCGAGCAAGATTACTTCGCCACGATAAAAAATCAGTCGGCCAGTTTCGACACAATTTTCTATGCTCTCAGAAAAGTTGATACTAACCAAATATGTGGGCAGGCCAGTTTTCTGGATATTCATCCGCAAAATGGTGTCATTGAAATTGGTCACATCTGGTTTGCACCTGCCTTACAACGAACCCTTGCTGCCACCGAAGCATTATATTTAATGATCAATCACGCAATGCAAGACCTCGGTTATCGCCGCATGCAATGGCGATGCAATTCGCTAAACAAAAGCTCCCGAAACGCTGCCCGTCGTCTCGGATTTCGCTTTGAAGGGATTTTCCATAACCATATGATATTCAAAGGAAAAAATCGGGATACCGCCTGGTATTCAATTCTGGACGACGAGTGGCCGGAGGTTAAGAAAATTCTGGAAGACTGGCTGGCCGATTCGAATTTTAGTACCGATGGTTCAGCAAAAACCTCTCTAACAACCCATATGCAAAATCGATCTCCCAGCCAACGGGGTTAGACAGAGATCGGCACACCAACTGGTATTTTTACTACGATCAAAAGCCATGAGACAACACCAAACGGTTAAACACTCAGTGTGTCCATTAGATTGCCCAGACACTTGCTCTCTAGACGTCACGGTGGAAGCCGACAAGATTGTGAAAATCCGTGGGTCAAAGTCCAACCCATATACCGATGGAGCGATTTGCGACAAGGTTGCAAAATATTATCCTGACTTCGTTCATGGTGACCAGCGATTACGCGAGCCCCTCCGGCGAATCGGAAATCGTGGTGAGGACCGTTTCGAAAAAATTAGTTGGGACGATGCACTGGGGTTGATCACACAAAAAACCCAGGACGCTATTGCGCGATACGGACCTCAGACCGTATTGCCGTTTAATTATGCAGGTCCCCATGGACAATTAGGTGGCGGCTCAATGGATCGACGTTTTTTCAACCAACTCGGCGCGTCGCAGCTGGATCGCGGACCTCTATGCGGTGCGGTACGAGGCAGAGCCTACACCAGCTTATTCGGCGACGCCCCAGGCATGCCTCCCGAACAGGCGGAAGACGCCGATTTGATCGCGGTTTGGGGCAACAATGTAACGGTATCCAATTTACATTTCGCCAGGGTAATAAAAAGTGCGCGGGAAAAGGGAGCAACCCTGGTGGTGGTTGATCCCAAGCGTACCAGGATCGCGGAGCAAGCCCATTTGTATATCCAGATCGCCCCCGGCACCGATGTCGTGCTGGCCCTCGCCCTGGCTGCAGAATTTGAACGTCGCGCCACAATCAATCTGAAGTTCATTGATCGCTGGGTCCAGGGGACGCCCCAGTTTCTCAACGCTGCACGGCAATATAGCCTGGCCGATGCGGCCACTATCTGCGGTACTTCTCTGGATCAGATACAAAGACTGACTGAGCTTTATGTTAACGCCGAGACGATTGCGACCTCAGTAGGGAACGGAATTGAGCGAGGCAAGTCTGGTGGTTCCGGCCTTCGTGCAATCATGTCGCTCAACGCGCTACTCGGACAGTTTGGACGACGGGGCGCCGGCGTTTTTGCTAAACCAGGTTTCGCATTCCCCTATACAACGGAGAAACTACAACGTCCTGACCTTGTTCCCCAGGGAACCCGGACCTTAAATATTGTCGATATCGGACGCCACTTGTTAACCGACGATATCGATCCTCCACTGCGTTCAATATTTATCTATAACCACAATCCGGTGGCGACCCATCCGGATCAAAACAGGATGATGCGGGCCCTGAGTCGACCAGAACTATTTGTTACAGGAATTGATGTGGTGATGACAGATAGTATGCGTTATTGCGACGTTATCCTGCCCGCCTGTTCTCATTTTGAATACCACGATATCTATGGGTCCTACGGTCACAGCTATTTACAACGGGCCCAACCCATCATACCCCGGGTCGGAAATTCACTGCCAAACACTGAGATTTTTCGACAACTTGCAACACATTTTGGTATGGACGACCCTATGTTTAATGACGATGATCAAGCGCTAATGGAGGCAGCGGTTGATGCCACCGACACTCGATTGCCACAGGGCCGTATCAATGAACTACCCCTGGACCGCGCGATAATGATTAACGCTGGCAATGGCGAAGAGACGGTTATGTGCCAAACCGTGCAGCCAAATACACCCTCGGGCAAAATAGAATTATTCTGTCAGCAGCTAGAAGATCAATACGGATTCGGGGTTCCACGCTATCAAACAGTTGACAAAGACAAACCATTTACAATTATCAGTCCATCTTCGTCGAAACGAACCAACGCAACGTTTGGCAGCCATGCAGCCAGCGACGGTATCGAGCAGGTCGAGATCAACCCAGCTGATGCCAAGCGAGCCGGGGTAGCGGAAGGTTCCGCCATAAAGCTTTCAAACCAACTCGGTGCGGTAACACTGCGGGCAAAAGTCACCGACGCAGTGAGAGAAGGCGTTCTCTATAGCCCCAAGGGAACCTGGTTAAAAACCAGCGATACGGGACAAACCGTTAACGCCTTGATTGATGCGGATATCAAAACCGATATTATGGACGGTGCCTGCTATAACGAAACCTTTGTTGATATCGAAGTTTGTGATGTGTAATTGTAGATAAAGAAATACCAACTCAGTTTATTGTGATCGTCGTCACAGAAATTACTTTTCAGAAATGCTAAGTTTATATCTGGAATGCCTGTATCGAATCAACGGACTCGAGTAGGTTGTCGATGACAATCGCGAACAGGTAATCGGTCCGAAGATAAAAGGAAGGCAAGTCGTGATTAAAAATCACTAATTTTAAAGGAGTAAATGTTATGGCCTCTACCACTATTGCCGACTATCAAGTACTAACGGATAGCAACTTCACATTAAGCACCCAATTAAACGATTCCGACCCAAAGTCGAAGGTACTTACCTTCAAGTTTCCCAGCGATTTCAACCAGAACCAGGGTACTGCAAGGCGTCCAATACTGGCGTTCAAAGTCCGCCCTTTTTTAGACTGCGATCTGACTGTTTTTCTGGACGATCGGGAAATTATGCAAACCTCCTTTGACAAAAGCCATACCCGAGGATATTGGGAAGCATTTACCACACAAAACTTTCAGCGAACCAATAATCAATCGGAAGTAAAATTTATAATCACCCAGGGCCGTGTTCGGTTTGGCGATGTCATCATCTGGTATCAGATTCGTCGATAAGTCGTCATAAATTAAATGGATTCTCCATAGTGCTACTTGGTTCGGTAAACCATTGCGGTCCGTCATCCGAAATATAAGCGTGATCTTCCAGCCGCACGCCGAATTCTCCATAACAACAAATCATTGGTTCAATGGAAAAGCACATTCCCGGAGCAAGCGGCAGTTCATTGCCTTTAACGATATAGGGATGTTCGTGCACGTCTAGTCCGACTCCATGGCCGGTTCGGTGGGGCAGCCCGGGAGTCTGATAGCCCGGGCCATACCCCGCCGCCTCGATCACATCACGTGCAGCCTGATCCGGTGCTGAACAGGGAACACCGACCTGGGCTGCGTCAAAGGCCGCACTCTGGGCTGCTTTTTCTAACTTCCATATTTCCTGTTGGCGGCTGTTTGGTTCACCGAAAACATAGCTCCGGGTGATATCTGAGTTATAACCATGCAGTGTGGCACCGGTATCGATTAATACCATATCTCCGCCCTTCAGAGTTTGCGGATAAGACACGCCATGGGGATATGCGGTTGGCTCGCCAAACAATACGATTTTAAAGGTTGACCGGCCATCCATACCCGACGCGATATGCGCCTCGTCAAGAAATTGCTGAACCTCCCTGGTATCAATACCCTGATGCAGTATTCGCGCAGCTTGTTGCTGTACCTGTAAAGTTATTGCCTTAGCCTGGGATAACAGGGTTAATTCACTGGGCGACTTGATCCTGCGGCAACCCGCGATTAATTCCTCACCGCTTACCACACTTAATCTTGAGGATGCATGGAGTAGACCACTTGCCGTAAAGAAAGGCGTCTGGTGGTCAATGGCCAGCCTGCAATCGATTTTGTTACAACTACGCAAAACATACTGCGCCACTGCCTCAGTGGGATTTTCATGTTCCTCCCACAACACAAAATCTCCTTCAACCACCATACTGTCCCGGGTCTTCTCCTGTTCGAATGCAGGACAGACGTAAACCAGTTCGCCGCTTTCTGAAACAATTGCACCATGCAGTCGTTCACTGGCATGACATTGCATACCAGTAAAATAACGCAGGCTGGTAGTCGCATCAAGATAGAGTGCGTCGATCCCTGCAAGCCCCATCAATTGCCGGAGCTTATTTAATCTCTCGCCGTATTCATCTTGACGGATCGGAACCGCTTGACTCCGGGCCGACTTACAATGCGAAAGTTCGTGTTGTGCGGTTGAACCGCCGATACTTGCAACCATTTTATAAATTTTTTGACAAGGCATGAATATTTGCTTGATACAGAAAACCCAAACTGTAGCCACGAAAGTCCCTTGATCTAAGATTCATCAATTTTTTACGACGAGGTCCTGGTCAATAGCGGAAAGCGTGCGACAACCATTTTCTGTCACCACCGCCACTTCACTAACACCCACGGTGAATTCCCCATAAATTCGTAGCGCCGGTGGAATATGAAAGACCATACCGGGTTGAATAATCACATCAACGCCGGTATACAAACTCAAAACGTTGCCCTCACCCCAGTCGGGAGCAAAAGAAATTCCCACGCTATACCCGGTTCGCTTTTTAAAGTTTCCAGAATAGCCGTGTTGATCAATCACCCGCTGACATGCGTTATGCACATCACTGCAGGTGACTCCAGGTTTCAAGCAATCAAGAGCAGCCTGGAGCGCTTGCAGACAACAGTCCATCATCCGGCGTGCCGCATCTGGTGGATTTCCTATCCAGGCGCTGCGCATCAAAACGGCGTGATAACGATCATGCGACGCTGCCATCTCAAGAAACACTGGGTCGCCTGGTTGAATAATCCGACGTTTCCAGGTGCCGTGGGGAACCCCACTGCGTGGCCCACTGGACATTAGTGGTTCCATCCCAACGTATTCACTACCAGCCTTAATAGCCGCCCCCATCATTTCGGATACAGCGTCATTTTCCGAAGCACCGGCGTGAATAGCTTGCATCCCTGCCAACATCCCTGCGTCTACATAGGTCGCCGCCTGGACTATCTTGGTTATTTCGTTAGCAGACTTCACCGCACGCAAGGTCTCGATTGTACCGGCGGCATCACCGATGTCTCCCAGTTTCTCTAACAAGGCTCGATATATCGCGATGGGAAGAAACCAACCCCGTTGATCAATGGCAATCCTTTTGTTGTTCCAACCCAGGCGAGTTATCAGGTCAATGGTAGTGTCAACCGGATCCGCATCATCCAGATAGGGAACAATATTCGTGACATAACTGTTTGCCACCAGATTATTTAATTCAAGTTGGCGAATAATAAAAGCTGGTTCTCCCGCCACCGGCAATAACAATGCCTGATAGGTATAGTAGCCCGGGGTCTGTTGGCCAGTCAGATAAAAAATATTTTCCGGGCTGGTCACTATCATGACATCGATGCCCCTGTTTTCCAGCACTCTTCTTGCCGCGTCCTGACGGTCATCCAATTCATGTTTGGTGAATGCCGCCTCGACTCCCTGCTCCACTACTGCGCCAATCAGGCTCATACTGACCTCTCTTTGGCAATGCCATGGGTATCTGGCGCAGCGCCCTGCCCCAGCATCGCTAACGCCACATCATGATAAATAAGAGTCGAACGCATCAACTCGTCAATCGGCACAAACTCATTGGGTTGATGAGCTATCGCCAGCGCGCCTGGTCCTAATACTACGCCGTTGGCACCCACGCTACGAAAATGGACCAGATCGCAGCCACCTTGGAAACCACTAAGCGGCGTCACGATTTGATTGTGATGTTGGCAGGCAAGCTGGCTAGCTCCAACCACCGGATGATTGATATCGGTCTCGGTAGCTCCGCCAGTGGTAGGGCGGAATTCAACTATTTCTGCATGGACACCACTTTCGATACCTGCCCGCTCTACCAGCTCGGCTAACTCCCGCTTGACCGTGGCCTCATCCTCTCCCGGAATCAACCGGCGATCCAGCAAAAAGTCACAGGCTTGGGGAACTACATTGTCTGCGTGACCTCCCAGCACCCTGGTAACAGTCAAGCTCGGCTGGCCAACAAGGTCGTGGTGGCGCTCGCTGATGCGTTGATGCTCTTCGACTATCAATTCCAGTAAACGGGCGGACTTTAATATGGCATTGACACCTAAATGTGGCATTCCAGAATGTGCGGTTTTGCCATTGATTCTGACAACAGGGCGCAAACTACCTTTATGCGCTGTCACCGTAGTACAGGATGTCGGTTCACCAATCAGGCAGTAATCAATGTGCGGGGCATTTTTCACGTATTCTTTTGCACCCAGGCTGGCAGCTTCCTCATCTGCGACAAAAATACCCAATAGTGTGCCGGACCATTTATCGCGGGTCGCTACCAACCCCCGCATAGCTTCGAGCATCGCAGTTAATGGCCCCTTGGCATCACAGGCGCCGCGGCCATATAAATTTCCTGCTCGCTCCCGCAGCGTAAAAGGATCAGTATTCCAGCCATCGCCTACTGGCACCACGTCAATATGAGTATTGAAGGCAAAAGTTGGTCCGGGACCGTTAGTAAATACACCGGTTACATTGGTGCGCCCTGGCAGTATCTCCTGGGTTTCCGTTCGGCAACCCATTCTTTCTAATTCCGTACGGATAAATTGCGCCGCTTCGAGCTCTCTGCCAGGTGGGTTCTGGGTATCGAATCCAACCAGACGTTGTAAAACCTGCTGTACTCTTGCTGTATCAGGCTGAACGATCATTTTTTCAATTGGCCTTTGTGTGTTCTATAACTGACTTGAATGTATTGGCAGATAGTCGGAAAAATCGACATCCTGGGGTAATTCCGGAGCAATACCCAGGATGTTGTCCGCAATTTTTTCAGCCATCATCATAATGGTTGCATTGGTGTTTCCACTCACCACCTCTGGCATAACCGACCCGTCCACTACCCGTAAACTTTCAATTCCCCGTATCCGCAAATTCGCATCCACCACCGCATCGCGACCAATACCCATTTTACAGGTACCAACCGGGTGATAACAGGTAGTCGAAGATTCACGTATATACGCAGTAATTTCACTGTCCGTCCGCACCGCCCTTCCCGGGAAAAGTTCTTTGCCTCGATACTGGTCCATGGGCTGTTGGTTAATCGACTCCCGAGTGACCTTGATACTATCGATCATAGTAGCCAGATCGCTTTCTGCGGTGATGCAATGTGGCTGTAACAATGGTGCTTGCCGAGGATCGGCGGAGCGCAACAACAGATATCCCCGACTCTGTGGCCGAACCGGACAGACATGACATTGGAAGCCGTGCTGGTCAGGTGGTTTGGTGCCGTTGGCATATACTAATATGGGAATAAAATGATGCTGTATATCTGGAAGATCGAGCCCAGGCCGGGTCTTTATAAAGCATCCTGCTTCTGTGTGCATCGTGGTACCTGGGCCGTTGTTAAACAGAAAATACTGCAGGCCGATTAGCACGTTTTTAGGAAACTTGTCCGCTCCATACAATGTTACTGGCTGCTTACAAGCGTATTTCACCGACGTGTTTGTGTGATCGTGCAGATTTTTTCCTACCCCGCAGATATCTTGTTTGACTCTGATACCATGGGGTATCAAATCTTTCGGATCTCCCACTCCGGACAACATCAGAATCTGCGGAGAGTTGATTGCGCCGCCGCACAAAATAACCTCTGTACTCGCATTAACAGTTTCAACAATTGCGCCTCCATTTTTTGAATAATTTCGCAGCAACTCCACACCTGTTGCCCGCAAATGTTCGAATCGTATTCGGCTAACCAGGGTATTAGGCAGAATTGTGAGATTTGGTCGCCGTGCACTGTCACTTAGGTAGGTGCGGGAGGCGCTTTGTCGTTTGCCTTCCCAAATGTTCATATCGAACCTACCGAAACCTTCAAATTGCTTGCCGTTGAAATCTCGAGAGACAGGGAACCCCGCTGCTGCACCGCTTTGAATATAAGCGTCAAACAATGGATTGGGGTAGTTTCCCCGGGTTATGCCTACTTTACCGGCGCCGCCTCGATATTGATCCTGTTTCTCAGACCATTTTTCAATCCGCTTAAAATACGGTAGTAACTGACAGTATGCCCAACCGTCCAATCCCTGGCGAAACCAGTTATCGAAGTCCCATGGATGACCGCGAACCCAGACCATTCCGTTAATCGAAGACGAGCCACCCAATACCCGCCCCCGGGGCCAATACAGCTTACGATTATTGAGCTGGGCCTGGGGTTCCGTTTCAAATTGCCAATTAAATCTTGATGATTTAAGCGGATACGTAAGGGCCCCGGGCATGGACAATTGCCAACTGTTGTCCACAGGACCCGCTTCTACCAACAATACCTTGCATCGGTCATCTTGGCTCAACCTGGACGCGAGAACCGATCCCGCCGAACCCGCGCCGATCACGATATAGTCAAAACCCTGTTTTATTGTAGACATATATATTTGAAACTACCTGCCTGTTGCATAAGACTTCGGGACAGTTTAGTACTGATAATAGCACCCAGATTGATCTGCTCAGACCCTTTTTAGATTCACTGGGATACCCGGCAAAACAGGCCCTCCTTTTATTATCTGGATGAATACAAATTTCTACTTCATGTTCGCATCCTGAAACCATTTGGAGAATCCATATGAACCGCCGATTTGCCGATTTCGCCTCAAATATTCGATTAGTGTTCGCCATTGCTATATTAGCGTTAAGCGCCAATGTTTCTGCTACAGAAAAATTTTCACCCTATGTTAACGATCAGGGCGAAATCAGCCTTCCACAAGGTTTTCGTACCTCAATGTCGCATTTAGGATCCTGGTTTGTACCTGAGGGCGGAGCTAGTGGGTTCCATGATGTTTACGCAGAAAAATCCACCGTTGACGCGTTTCGGCAGACCGGAAAATTTCCAGACGGGGCGGTTCTGGTAAAAGAATTACGGGCCTCCAAGTCAGGAAATTATTCCACTGGCAATGGGGTCAGCTATGCAACTGATAGCATAAAACAATGGTTTGTCATGATCAAAGATAGTAAAGGGCGCTTTCCTGATAATCCACTATGGGGGGATGGCTGGGGCTGGGCACTGTTCAAGACTGACGATTTAAATACTAACGCAGCGGCGGATTACAAGGTTGATTGTCTGGGATGTCATGTTCCAGTTCAGGAAAAAGATCTGGTTTATACCGAAGCCTATCCAACCCTTCTTTCAGAGTAATTTCTGTACAAGCAGCCATGAAGAGTTCGCCTAAAATTACCAATAACGGTATTAAAACTATTACCTGTGGCGACAGCGTGCAAGCCACGGTCAATCGACTCGAACATTTTTTAACCAGTAAGGGTTTAACTATAGTAGCTCTAGTCGATCATGCTGCGGGAGCGGAGTCTATTGGGGAAAATCTATTACCTTGCATATTGATATTATTTGGTAACCCAAAGGCAGGTACCGCATTGATGAAAAAACAGCGCTGTGTTGGTCTTGACCTTCCGCAAAAAGTTCTTATCTGGGAAGACGATGATGACAGGGTCTGGATGTCGTATAACGACCCTGATTACTTGATAGCCCGTCACCATATCAGCGGCTGCGACCAGCTTACCAGCAATATCAACAGCCTTTTTGAGAGCATCTCGATAGAAGTATCTCAATAACAATCAGGAATATCGGGTTGTTGACTCTTTGAGTGTTACTTTACTCTTGGTCTTTCGAACCCAAAGAAAAAAGATTGTCACTTAATCCCAGGACTATAGTCAGACCGAATGGAAAATATTTTCTGTGGGTCTAAGCAGACAGCTAGCACCAAGAGATTAATCAAAAAGGACCAATCAGCACTAGGCCCAAAAGCGCTATTGGAGTAGCTAGGGTGCAGTCAACCTGTCGCAATGAGAACTAAAACTGTATCGTACTGGGGGCTGATACATACTGAATGACCAATCAACTACCATTGATATCGAGGTGAATTAATTAGTGAATTCGCTTCCTTTTTCCTAGGCGCCTTCAATTGGTCAGCTCATCCCGTACCAAAATATTGTCACAAAACATGTGACTGGCATATTTTGCTATATTCACCACAGTTGAGTATTCAAGACGGAAATAATGTCACAAGTAGCCTGGAAAAACACATTGCGTAACGTTAAGGCGTTGAAATGTCTTGATGAAAGTGTACTGAAAGAAATGCTGGATCAGGGAGAGATATTAAAATTTGGTGACAGCACAATCATTCTTCGTGAAGGCGATATTGACACCGATGTCTATATTCTTGGCAAAGGTTCCGTCGCCATTACTCTGGGTGGCATCGGCGGTAAAGAACTACCCTTTGATTCTATTGGGGTTGGTGGTTTGTTTGGGGAGATGGCACAGATCGAAAAGAAACCCAGGATAGCCAGCGTCATTGCTCGAGGCAATTGCGAATTGCTCAAGATCAGTGGGGAGTATTTCGAACAGCTTTTGGAAAATAATGCACAGCTAAAATCAAATATCATGTTGATTTTGAGCGAGCGCATGCGAAAAACTATTGAGCAAGTGCTGTCGGTAAAACTGCGAAGTTTTGACGACAAATTTGAACTAACCAATACCAAATTAGACGCCAACCTGAAAGCCGTAGAAACGCAATTACAGGCGGCACATACTGTGTTTGAACAAACTGCTGCCCGGGCCAACGATGTCATTGAAAGCACCGAGCGTAGCCGCAAATGGATCTATGGACTGGTAGGACTTTTACCAGTGGCACTTGGGGCCCTGGGATTATTTGGCATGAATAAATTTAACCAGGTTGCAGAGCTTGACGGCCGAGTTAAAGAAGTCACCTCAGAGATAGAACTAAAATTACAAAAAGTCAGTGCCCTTGACGGGAAAATTACGAAAGCCGTTGCAGTCACTGCAGCGATGAAACAAGACCAGGATCAGTTAGCCGGTGTCGAAACCCTGCTTTATCGCGAAGTCACCAGGCACCACTTTCGCGACGAGGTATTTCACCGACCGAAAGTCGCACTGGACTTGTTCGGGCGCTGCCTTGAAATTAATGATCTTGTATTAACCGAAGAATTGTTCAAGATCATTGAAAGGGGCATCGCTATCGAAGAAGACAGAGGGAAATTTGTACAGCTACTCAGCGACGGCCTCAGCCGGAGACTGACTCGCTCTGAAAAACAAACCGGATTATCCCACTACTATCTACTTGCTGCCGCCCTTTTAGATCAAAACCAGCCAGATTTTGAAAAACGGCTGAGTAAATTTGATCAATATATCGGTAGCTTTAATGGAGCTTTGAGTTTCTCCAATGATTTCAGTCCTGATGTATTTAAATATTTGCTAAAAAAACAGGAAAACCTGGATGCAATTGACGATATAGAAAATATTTGGCGTCGGCTCTCTAGAGGCTGAGTGAGAAAAAAGCCAAGTCCAAGAAACAGTCTACAAGGTTCTATGGGCAATTCTAGTCAATACATAGAATTTCTTTAAAACGTCAGAAGCAAAACCTCAGAAGCAACAATCTTTAGCAGGCAATATCCCACCATACTTTCCCCTTGGCCTTAAAAATATCATCATCTCCGCCATCTTCCTCCTCGTTCATCAACTCGCACCGATCAAAGGATTTGCCAAGATCGCTCCAGGGGTCATCAATACTCGCACGCTGTTTACAGCAGCCCGATATTGCCATCGCGGGTTCAGAAGTATGCAGTGTTAACCAGACCACGCCTGAACATAGCAACCCAACCATTGGTAACAGTAATTTATTCATAATTTGCTCTTATAGGCCCTGAATACAGACAGAAAAATCAAATTCACCGGCGTTTCAGTATAGCAAAATGAATACCATTAACGAAAAATGTTTGACCGTATCAGAAGAATTACAACAGTTGATGGTATTCCGGATTTTAAACAGGAAAGGCCCGATTCTTTGGAACCGAGCCTTTTTATAGCGATAGCTATATGACTTTTATTTCAACCTTACCCCGCTTCTTCCGCGGGGCCAAGCTCGGTCTGTTTACAACAACATCTCTGCTGCGTTCCAGCCTCACATCCAGCTTATTGCATCCCTTTTTAGCGAAGATTCTTAATTCGGTTTCATCATCGACGCTCGTACTATGACTAACGCCGAAAATTCCGTATCCAGCACAACCTGTAAGGCAACTGTCGCAACCCTTGTTTTCTCCACCGACTCAGCTCAACGTTAACCCGATGCTACTCGCGATTAAGTCTTTTTTGGTGGGATATAGAATAGTCCGATTTAGGGTTTCAGGCAAGTGCTGGAGTACTTTGTTACGGAAAGTAATCCTCACCCAAAGGAGTCGCCACCCGCAGACGAATAGGAAAGCCACTGTCTGCATCGTTTTGCAGAGTAAGGGATAAGTTGATACTGGTAAAACTCCCCAAATCCAGAGTGAATTCACTGAAACTTAAATCGATATCGTATTCACTGTACAGTTTCGTCAGGCTATTTTGTACCCAGGGCTTTGATTGATTGTAGTAAGGCACGATATCTTCAATTCCGAGGGTACCCAGGGGTGTTGAAAACTCCACCGCGGATTTATAAGTGGTTTCCGGATTACCCACAGGTGGATTGCTCACGTATCTGGTTTTACCAACCCGAACGATTTCTGTTTCAGAGTTACCAGTCATCGTAACATTTGGCACCGGGATAGTCAGACTATCCAGGGGCAAGTATTTAAAGCCTTCTATATTGATCAGGTTAATTCTAAATTCTTCGGGCGACATCGCACTATGCGCGCTACTGAAGGTAAATGTATTGGATGCCAGGGGCAACAACTGTCGTGGATTCGGTTGGCCAGAATCTGCAAGTACCGCTCCCAGTGTCCAGGAACCCTTAAAGATAAAAAATACTGATTTTTTTCTGGCATCCAGTCTGAGTTCACCATCGAGCTGTATACCTAAAAATAAACTGGCGAGGCTAACATCGATGCCCGGAATATGGTCAGGGGTTAACTGCAATCCAAAGTTTGTAGTGCCAGCAATTTTGAACCCTTGGGATCCTATGAATATTTCCCCGCCGAGCCACTTCCGGCCCTGCCAGAAAACATTACCGTCCATCCTGGCGCTGAAAAAATCCTTCCTGGAATTTACGCTGTTTGAAGGTAATGCCTTAATTTCTCCTTTTCCGGTAATCCTGGCGCCAAATATTTCCATTTGCCCCTCCCCACTCATGACGAATTCAGGGCGAATTGTACGCCGCAAACTGACCTGACAATTTCCTTTCAGATCGAAATCACAGGAATTCAATATTGGAAATAGCTTCTCTAGCTGGTTTGGTAATCCCCCGGCAGATTTTTTTAAATGCAGGTCAAATTTGGCGTAGCGTTCTGTAACACTAACCTCGATATCACTAAAGCTGTCACCCAGAAACTTGATATCCCCTCTTCCCTTAAAGCGGTACTGGTCCAGGCTCATGATTTCCCCTTCACCGGAAATTTCGAGATCAAGAATACTCGGAAACGGATAGTCTGGAATGGTCTGTCCCAGTCGGAACCCCAGACTGCCACCAAATCGGGCTTTGTCCTGGGAGATATCGATCCATCCGTCGATAATTTTACCCGCACCGTTAAACAGAGAGACCCCGGCCGATGCATCAAGCTGGAATTGTCCACCACTAAACAACTTGAGATGAGCCGGCCGGTTTTCGGACCCAATTGAAAAAGTTACAATATTTGGCACCGGCGCCCAAACCAAATGACCTGTTGCTGCAATAAATCCTTGATAGCCACGCCGTCTTTGCCTGCCACTGAGTGTCAGGTTGGCATAACCGCTAAACGGTATGGCTATCGAAATACCCAGCACGGTAAGTTTTAATGGCTTACTCTCCAATTCGGAAACCAATGCAAAGGAACCATCCGTAAACAATTGGCCTAAGAACCGGAGGCGTTGTCCGGAAAATACCTTGATGTAAGCACCGAGATAAACCCCTGAATCATCTGCTTGTAAGTGCTCTAACCGTTCAAGGGACAACAAATCGAGGTGTGATTCACCGAATTTGTCAAATTCCAGTCCTTTGAATAACACCGATGACTCATCCCTGGTGATCAGTCGGGCATCCTCCAATGCGGTGTCTCCGGCGTTAACAGTAAACCCTTGTTGCAATGACCCAGGGCTGATTTGCATAGGGGTAACCCCGGTACTAGTCAGACCAAATACCAACATCTCGGTAAACAGCACATCGGGAATTCCACGATTGTATAAACCCGCCATTCCCGACACCAGGTAATCACTATCATCGAATACTTTTGGCAACTTTTGTTCAATCCGCTCTGCCCCTCCGTGGTAAAATCTGGCGCTCGAAATTTCGAAACAACGGCGCCCAGAAATTTCAAAAGTGGTTAGCTTTAACTCAGTTTGCGTACCGGTTTGTACTGTCGACAATTGATAGGCCAAAAGGTGGCTAAGCTGTCCCGCCATCACTTTTTGCAGGCTGATTTCAACTTCACCCGACAGAGATTTCCCAACCATCAGTCGATAGTAATTTTCCTCATTAACATAACAAAACAATATTCCAGCGTAACCCATAGCGTTGATGGGTCTGGTATCCACGGTAATCGAAATATGAAAATCCCCAGGAATCCCCGATTTTTGGTAGACCAGAAAATTTTCCACATTAGCGACAGAAATATTCTGCACACCCCCTTCAGATTTTTCCCATTCCCCATTATCAGCTCCGTGTCCTATCCAGACCGTATCAAACTGGAGACCAAAAGTAGGTTTGTACAGGGGAGTCGACTTTAATCTGCGAATCACCGCTTGTTCAGTTTCCAGGGTCACCGCTTCCACGGCCGGCTGACCCAATTGACGACTTACCGAATTTTTCTCCCGTAGCCCTTTTCTTGCTTCCTCAGTGGTTGCAATAACCAGACAGGCGCTTGCCTCGAATCCGGCAATTTGCCCGCCTGTTCTAAATTTACGCAATTCCGGCGGCAACAACTTTATCCAGTCCCAGGGATCAAAACTATTCGGTAGACTATTCAATATGCTGTTGAAATCCGTTACGCCTTGATTGGCTGAGTCGGTGATTTGCTCGATCACGGGTTTGAGTAACCCAACAACCGATTGGGTAAAACTGATCAAGGTGCCGAGATTTAGCGTAAAGCCATGGGTTTTGTTGACCAGATTTGCTGCGTCCGGAAACATGGCCAGCGCATAATCTGGCACCTTGAGATAGGCGTCAGATAAAGTAAATCGAATCGTATTCGCCAACGCACCCCCAGGATCAATTGGCATCTGGGGATTACTGATCAACCCAAATGCCTCCAGCGCCGCCATGGGCGAGGTATTCGGGAAAGGTCGCTGCATATTGAAATTAACTTCGAACCCAGCGACCCGAAGGTTGGCACAGATATTCTTAAAGTAGGGTTGAGTAGGGTCAGCGAAAAAAGGTATGGGAAGAAAATACGTTCCAACAAAGGTACCGAATAGCACCAGTGCGTCATCAACGATAAGCGTGGCTCCCTGTTGATCATTGCCAATCTGTAAATCTCCGTCGAGTTTGAGATTAGGCGTAATGCTAAATCCGAAGAATGGCGAGAACGCAAGCCGTTTGAATGCCAAATGAACCACGTCTGGAGCAATTAACTCAAAGCCATCCCAATAAGGCTCACATTGACTGGTAGATACCAGAGCGGGTGCATCCGGGGTTCGCAGATCGAGATCGAAGCGGGGTACGGGTATTACGATGGTTACCTTTACGATGGTAACCGGTATTAAATCTATCTTGAACGCAAGTTTGTTATAGCGAGGTAGCCTCACGCCAATGCCAAGGCCCGAAGAGGTATCTGCGTCCTCCCTGAGCTTTGACGGGATCACCAGTTGCCCGGCAAAATCCAAGGCGAAGGAGTTTTTACTATAACCGTACCCGATCAAAAACTTATCGATAGCTATACTGCCGTCATCGTAAGGAGTCCCAAACGAAGGAATGCCTATAGGATCTCCATTGGCTTCAATTTTTGCAAAGATATATTCGCTGGAAAGCCCGAGACTAAAAACATAATTTTCCAGCGCCTGCATGGGATCATCCGGGGCAAAGCCAATAACTTTTCCCGAACCAGAAATTCCTATACCAGAGGGGTCGTCAAAAGGAATGCGAAGCTTAATCTCGGGAAAATTGAGCTTGAGCTCGGTCTCGACGTGGAAGAAATTAAGTAGGGTTTCGTGGAACCAAGTGTCGGCAACAACCATCGCCTGGTAGGTCCCGTGCCCGGCATTTCCCACCCGGCCGTGGATCTCCATGACCAACTGCAGAAGTAACTTCTTTAGTTCCAAAAATGACTTATCTTTACTGACCCTAAAGCGGTCTCGTTCACTCAGCTCCTGATCCGCCAATAAGTCGTCAAACTCGGCGATCTGGTGATCAAGATCGATAACCACCGTGTCCCTGGCATCAACGGTCCAGCTCTGGCCGCTTCCCTTGAGCCGCTCCAAATCTGCGACACTTATTGGGTAGTTTGGAATCTCGAGTGGAATGGTCAGATTTTCGAGACCAAATGAAAACTCGCTGTTGGAGAGCTTGATCTGGGCCTGCAGCGGCGGCAGCCCAGTCATGTTGCATTCGATATTCAGGCTAAAGCTAAAATAGAAGTCCCCGGACCCTGTGGTGCCCGACTGGTGCAAGTTGCCAATGTTGAAGCTGAATCCAATCAGGCGAAATCCAATATCGAAATCAATGTCGATATCCTGACTGGATGGTGTTTCACCTCCAGACGACAAATTGGATAACAGGTGAAATACATCAATCTCGATTCCGAAAGCGTCGAATGCTCCGGTTAAATTGAGATCGAAAGCCTGATCGGAAAACGACAGCAGTAAATCCGCTTTTCCGCGAATATCGTTCAACCCGACCTGGGCCAGCAATTGATTAAGATGCGAGGCAAATGGTATGAATCCAGGAACCAATGGCTTGAATGCAAAATCCCCCTCAAAAGCCATTCTGGTTATCGAATTGCCAGGCTGTGCGCCGCTGACAGACCCTGCAGGGGTATTACTAATCCCTGTATCGAAGGCAAATTTTGTCAGTCGGGTTTCGATAAATGGTGTTTCAGCGAGCCCCCCGGGTAAGGAAATTTCAAGGTTGAGCAGATCATTAGTCGACAGGGATATTTTGCCTTCGCTACTTATCGCGAAGTCACAGGCGACTACCCCTTGCTCGTTGCCGGCGGACAAGTTGATCTGATCACTGATTAGTCCATCCGGCAACTCTGGCAGGACAATATCGATCCTGCCTTCCACATCGACCTGAATTGCGCTATCGCTTGCTGCGGTAACCCCAAACGCCAGCTCAACAAAGGGCACTTCTGGCCGGAATGCTTCGGGAATAAACGACCACAGGCTATGGGCATCTTCGGCAATAAAATGGAGATAGAACTTGAAGTGATAGCTTGAGTCCGGCTGTAGTTCCCAGTGCGCTTTCAGACTGATGGTCGCATCGTCCGGCGGCAGGGGAATATTTTCTGGCAGAGATATCCGTGATGTAAGATCCTGCCAGGCGATAGACCCCTCCACGTATACCTTATGCCCCTGCTGATCATCCTGGGAAACGATTTCTATCACAACCGCTGCGCTTGAAATAGAAAAACTCCCTAGATCCACTTGATCTACCGCCACACTGAGCTTATCCAACTGATCAGAATGATGGATCGAAAGGCTGGTCGAGGCCACGCTGAGTGACAGCGGATCCGAAACCAGACTAAAATTCTGACAGCTTCCGGAAAGATCCAATTCCGCGGGCGAAAATGCGCCAGTGGCGGTAATCGTATCGAAGCGCATGGTGCCGAATCCGAAATCGAGCAACAAAGGGTCAACAGTATTAACCGATAGCTGGTACTTGCCGGTTTCACCAAACCCCAGTGACAGAAAACCTTCCAAGCGGACTGGCAACAACGGTATTTTTACTTCGGCGTCCATGCGGAAGGTTTGTGGAAAACTGTTTTTGATATCAACCTGGAGGGACTTTAAATTAAGTTCCCAGATGGATTGGTTAACGCCGAAAAGATTGGTACTTAATCCGCCACTCCAATAACTGTGTATGGTTCCCGAGATTCCACTTGCTCTAAACGAGAAGTGTTTGAAATCTGCCTGGATGCCGTACTCGTCGCCAAATAAATACTCATTCAGCACCCGGATGTACCCAGAGTGAATATAGACACCGCGAAAATCAACAACTGAAACGTTGCCCTTCAGCGCCGCAGGTGACCCTTTAAAGCTAAATTCAGGCTTAAGTCCTTGCAACTGAATAATGATGTCGGTGGGCCCAAGGTAGGCCGGCCCCAGGTCCAGCTTCAAATCTGGTACGATTTCAAAACCAAAGTCGCTAAAAAGTGTAATTCTGGCGCCAAAGCTAACTTCAAGCACATCGTTATCTGGCTCTAATGGTCGCAATAGATCGGGTCGCGCTGAATAAATAACTTGAACAGAGTCAAACTCTATAGAACGCCAGTCAGTAGCAATCGACAGCGAAGTTTTTCCCTGATCATCACCGATGCGAATTGCAAGGGTACCGATGCTTTGCGGAAACTCAGCGACAATTATTTGATGGAAAACCGTCGATAGGTCGAGGTTTAGAATGGTAGCTTCCGGGGTAACTTTTACGCTCGATTCGCCAACCAGCAAATTAATCGACTGATCGATGCCAAGCTTTTCCAAAAACTCTCCCGCATCGTCGATTCCCGCTAGACGTTCAATTAGCGACCCGAGGTAATGAGAAATTGGAATTGCCACGTCAGTCTGACCTCTTATCTGGCGCGAAACGGTGGGTAAAATAGGTTGTATAGTGTTTGATCAGATCGAACTCCTGATCCGGCGGCACTAAATTAGCGGGGTCGTTGCGAAATTTCAGTATGCGCGAGCCGTCAGTGGCCTCTTCGTTGTCGTACTCTGCGAATGCCGATATGACCGTTAGCGGATCTCGCAAATCTGTAGGGGCATTTCCCGGTACAAATGGCGTTCCACGATGATCTCCTGGCGACCCGTCAAAGGCCAGTCCGTGCCATTGCCACTGGCCATCGTTTGTTAGCGCCAGAGAGACCGATGAGTGATTAGCGCCATAGACATCGGTATTGGTTAGTCGGGACAGAACACCACAGAATGTGCTGCTGTCAGGAAAGGTTTCGGTATCTGTCTTGCAACCAGACAATATGATCAACTCTGCTGCAGAAAAAACCTCCCGCAGTCGTATCTTGGTCGCGTTTGATAGTTTTATCAGGGACCTGATATTCCATCGCTGAGGCCGGACCCCTGGCAAGTTTTCTATTAACATTTCGGGATGAAACTTCACGCCTGGAGGATAGAGTTGCTTCAGACTCTCAAGGTTTTCAGTGAAACTTTGCCATAACTCGGGATCTTCCTCTGGTTTAGCCGTCGCCCTTAACAAGACATGATTGGGTCCGGCATGGGAGACAACCACCATATTACGAATTCGGAACGGAGATTTGTCAAATAATCTCAACTCGTTATAAACATCGTAGAGTGAGATTGTTTCTACAGTCCGCGTGATATCCTGGGGAAACTTTTTGGCAAACCAGGCCCTGAAAGTTTCAGCTTTGTCATCCAGAGCAATCTGTTCTTCCAGGTCACTTGGCGTATTTCCTTCTTCAGTCGCCAGAAAAATCAAGTTGGTTTTCTGCACGTCCTCAGCGACAACCGGGTTCACACCTGGTCCAGCCGGGGCAACCGGAACAATAATCTTTTCGAGCACATTGGGTATCTGCCATGCAATCGATACTCTATGCGCCTTCTGTTCTGCATCGAGGGTCGAATTAATCGTTAATTGGTCAACGATCTCAAAACTATTTTGTATATCGATACTATTTGTATCACTGATTGTAATCGGCTTATCGGAAATCACCAGATTGGTTTGCTCAACTCGAACAGACCAGAGCTGCCGCTGGAATTTGGCGAAATGTAGATATCGGTAGAGAAATTCCTGGGAAGCACTATTCACCAACGGTAACTCGGAGAGAAAATCAATGCAGGCTTTTCCCAGGGCTCGAATTAGTCGTTCGCGATAAGCGGCTTTGGGAACAAATGGTTTAAATTCTATGGATCGGCCGAACTGCTGAGGGTGTAATTCTGAAAAATTTCGCTTTTGGTTTAGCTTGGGATTGATAAATGCCCGAGTAACATATAACTTGGTGCTGATTCTGCTACGCTGATCCTCGTTGAATTCTGAAATGGTTTCGTCCAGAACGTAATGATTGAATCGGGACTGTATAAATTCAGCGGTCTGACGAATATCATCCTCACCCAGCGTAATATCATCAGAGGTATCATTCCAATTGCTATTGGTCTTATCTCTTCTATCGGGCCAAAATGCATCTGTTCGAATAATAGTTGCGTAATCGTGTTGCAGAAACAAATTTCGCACGTCGAAATCCAGCGACTCACGCCTTGGAATGGTAAACCAGTTTCTTGGAGGGACAGGAAGATTTCGCTCCAAGTATTCTTCTCGAAGGATTTCAACGTCGTCCTGAAAAAATGCAAAGTCCCAGAGTTCCGAATTGTTTCGCGGTAAAAACTGAACCCTGAGTTCGAAACGCTGAAACGGGATAGATTTCCCTTCCTCGACTTCGACAGGTTCAGAAATGAAGTTGTGAAAAGTATCCCTCATTCGTACGGTGTCTCCTGGAGATATATCCAGGGTTTCATATATTTGGTGATAGCTGTCCTCGATAGGCAGAACTATCCGGTTCATTTCGAGAGAAACTTTTGATCCAGGTGATGATTGAACAATTTCTCCTGTCAGGCCAACTTGAAAAAAAGTGTAGTTATCATCAGAACTAAATGGCAGCAACTTGGAACGTAAGTAGGGAGTTGGATTTTCTATAAACCCCGCGTGGCTATATATTTGAAAGGTAAATTCTTCCTGTTCTATTCTCGCCATGAAATGGTTGGTGCCCGGGGTGGGAAATGCCAATCTCTCGCCTTCCCGCGCTGTAGGCCCGGTAAATTCGATAGTCTGGGGACTGCCGGCACTATCCAGCAGTGGGTGGGATTGATCGACAAAATAGTGCATTACCGAAGCCGAATCTATCCATACCGCATCCAGATCCGACCGGATAAAAAACCCCAGGTGATAATCCCTGAAACTCAACTCACCGAGAGCTTGTCCTGCCGTTACCTTAATGTAGTCAGCTGGGAAATCAGACAAGGTGGTTTCAATATCCTCGAACAGGGTAACGGGACCCATATATGCATGGGTCACTTTTGACAAAATTGGAATACTGTTATCCGATATTTGTTCTGTGTATTTAACCTGATCAAGTTGAATAATAATGAAGTCAGGATTCGTCGAGTCCCTAAAAAGCGTCCCGTCAAAGGGGGCTTTCATGGTCATATAGTCATCCGGGATAAAATCCGCCAAATCTTCAAAAGCATCCGGGATTAGGGGGTCCAACGGACCAACGAACTTGGTGATCAGGAGTGGATGAGCTGCAGAAAAAGCCTGACTGTCCAGCTCCAGGTACTGGCGAAAGTCTGTGTATTCGGAGGGAGCACTGGGCCCAATAGGAACGTGTAATTCAAATGGCATCTACTATTAATCCTTCCCTTAGTCGACGTTACAAGCCAAATACTGCCATGCCCGAGGTAATTTTCCAAGTCAGGCGATGCAATTGGCGCGATAGGGAAATCCAGGAAATGCCGAGTTTCTAAGTGGCGATAGCTATCTTTAGCGCTGAAACAACGTTGTATACTGGTTACCAGGCTTCTGATAAATAATATTCAGGTGCCTGAACAGACCCGAGTAGTCAGACCCAGTTTTTGGCAACAAGCCCAATTCGTTAGAGGGGAGCGATGAGAATTGTTAAACCGGAGTCACCGCAATAGCGATCTTTTTTGTTTCCAAGTTTCGACTACGCAGTCTGGAAGTTACCAGCCTAAAAATGGTACACCTGCAGGTCTACCTTTAACAACCGCCGTACCACAACAGGATTACGTAAAAGATCGGGGTCGAAAGATCGGGGTCGGAGTAGAAATTATTCTTTTTTTGAACCTTGCTTTTTCGCGAAAGATCGGGGTCGGAGTAGAAATTATTCTTTTTTTGAACCTTGCTTTTTCGAATTAACCCTTCGCTGGTATTGCGACTGGAAAGATCGGGGTCGGAGTAGAAATTATTCTTTTTTTGGACCAGGCTTTTTCGGATTAACCCTTCGCTTGTATTGCGACTCAATTTGAAGCTTAAAATCCTCGCCTCCAAAGGCGAGACATTTTTTCGTCGCATCGCGCAATTCTTTTATCATCGAATTGTCCAACGTTACCTCAAACAAGGCTCTATAGGCCTTCTTTTGCGCAATTTTCGTGGGGCCTAGCGACAGATATATATCGCTCGGAGAAACCAATTCATTTTCCTGGTCCAGGGCATTGTATCGATAGCTTGACCATTGGTAGCCCGCGGGATCATCTACAATACATGCTCTGACAGGGTTCAATTCGACGTAACGCTGGCAAGTCAAAAAATATGTCTCGTTATCTACCACACACGATTTAAACCGACCTTCCCATAAAGACCCGGTTCGGCTGTACCTGTGGTTATAGAATCTCACATAGTACCTGCCAATATATTGCATCATCCGTGAAACACCGCCTTCAATTCGGGAAGTTGCCAGGATGTGAACATGGTTACCCATTAAAACCCAAGCGTGTATATCAACACTGTACGCTACTGATGCATCGGCTAGATAGCCCATGTAGCTAAGATAGTCCCAGTTACATGCGAAACAATTCTGACGATTTATTCCTCTTTGAATAATGTGTACTGGAATTCCGGGCGGGCACAACCGTGGTAATCTTGCCATTTAATCCTCCTTGATTGATTGACATTGGTGCAGACTATTATAATAATTTGTCAGAAAATTTCTATACTAATCTTGATCCTAAAAATATCTACACCGAGCCAATCTTTTGATCCCGCAATAATTTCTACACTGACCCCGATCTAATTGGCTGCTGGTCTTGGGAATGCAGGATAATTCTTAGCATTCGGGTAAGTTCGGCCATTTCGGATTTTTCTAGGCCATTGACAAATTCCTGTTCCAGATCGTTAATCTTGGGAAACAGCTTTTTCATCAGACTAGTACCTTTACGACTGAGCTGCACGAGTTTTCGCCGGCCATCACTGGTATGGGGTTTGCGCTCGGCAAACTGATACTTCTCCAAAGTGTTGACGATGCCTGTCAGGGTGCCTTTGGCGATACCGCATTCTTTGGCGAGTTGGAAAGACTCCATTTTTCCGAAAACCCAGAGCACCCATAACACTGTGAATCCTGAAAATGTCAGATTATGACCAAGCAGAAAGCGTTTTTCCGCTTGGTTATGGAACAGCACAGAAATACGAAAAATATTTGATATTGCCGCCATAGCAGCAATATCAACATCCAGGTTTTTAACATGGGTCGCGGCAATTCGCTCCTGAATGGTTTTCGACGTATCCAGCGAGTTTTTAGGCACGTAGTTAACCGACTTGTTTGAGATTTTGTCGTCTGAGTGTGGTTCCGCTGCGCCAGGAAAACGCGACCTCTCGCCAATAGCCAGCAATTTTTTCAACCGGCTCAAGACGCGCAAGTTCTTCTACCGGCGACTCAAACAATTGCAACTCAAAGTCCCCGACAAAACAACGCCCGACTTCCCCCTGATACGCCCCCATGGTAACCAGTTCATCAAGACTATCGCTACCATCACCTTCAATCGCGGGCATCCATCGATTGTGAATCATCGGGTGGCCATTAACGAATCCTGCGTGCTCACTTTCTCCGGTTATCTCGAACGAGCCATGGAGAAGCTTGTGGTCATAGGCAGCCACGCTTGCACCAAACTTTCCGCCTACTTCAAGCCGTGGCCCAGCCTGACCTACGGTAATTGGACGACTTACGAAAATGGAAGCAAGTTTTTTCGGATATCCCTGGAAGTGCCCGCGCACCATGGCGTAATCTGAATCGACCCAAATATACACGCATCGAGAATAGGTTTGGCCCATATATTTGCACCGCACGACGACAAATACTTCTTTGTATTGACTTCGAGCTGGGTCGAGAATCTCACTGTAATCATCCCGGCAATTCTGCCACTCGGCCCAGATAATAGCGACCGCACCAGGGTCCTCATCCGCAAGTTCAAGGTAATCTGGTAACAACTCCGCAACCCGATCGACCTGGGTGCGGTACTCCATGGTTAACATGGTTCCCGAATAATGCCATGGCGTATCCGGAATCAGCGATGATTTGCCAGTTGCGCTACGCGGAAACATGAAGCCTTCTAGTGACATTTACTACCTCTCATACAATGTTGATTTACCGACTGATAAAATAGATTAGAATAAATAATCCGCGGTTTTCAATAGATCATAAATCGGGTAGTATAATATCGTTTGCGTCCTAACGAAATCAAACATCCTGCATAAACACTATAATTATTATACAAATCAATGAGCGAATTACGACGAATTTTACTGGAAGGTTATCCAACCGTGGTGCAGCGTGACGGAGCTGAGTTGGTCGCCGGAGACGGCCGTCGCGTCGCGCTGGGTGATGCCGTTCACCTCGCGCCGGTAGAGCCGCGTAAGATTATCTGCGTTCATCTCAACTACAAAAGCCGGGTTGACGAGTACATGACGAAACTCCCAGCCCACCCAACCTATTTTCAAAAACCGGTAACCGCCCTGAATGGCCATGGCGCCAACGTTGTTCGGCCAAAGCGCTGCCAATGGCTCAACTATGAAGGGGAAATTGCAATTATTATTGGCCGTCATTGCCGTAATATTAGCCAGTCTCAGGCTGGCGAATACATTGCCGGATACTCTGTGGCGAACGATTACGGACTGCATGATTTTCGGGATACCGATGCCGGTTCAATGCTTCGGGTAAAGGGGACGGATACCTTATGTCCCGTAGGTCCGGCTTTGGTCACGGGTTGGGACTTCCATAACAAGTGGATTCGAACTTCCGTGAATGGAGTAGTAAAGCAGGATGGCAATACCAATGAAATGGAATGGAATATGCACTACCTGGTCGCCGATATCGCCCGAAATATTACTCTTGAGCCCGGCGATATTCTGCTGTCGGGTACTCCCGCCAACAGCCGACCGGTTCAACCGGGTGACATTGTCACCGTAGAAGTCGAGGGTCTAGGCGCATTAACCAATACTATCGTAGAGGGTCCAACTCCCATTCGTGAGGACATAGGTCATCAACCAATGACCACTGAAGAAGTGGTGTCGACTGCGATGGGAGGTGAGTGGGAGTTTCGTGGCATACGCGCGCCGCGTGGTCCCGGCTCGGCGCACTACAAGAGTAAATTAGAAGATCCGGACTAATTTAAATCCTATTCCACAAACTCGACCGGGAAATTTGGCATGCTCGAATTGATCGCTATAGGTTACTGTACCGATCCCTCCAGAATTTGCAGGGTTTTTAAATCGCTATGAAAATCCAGGGCGTAATCACCGCCTTCCCGGCCAATTCCGCTAATGCCGTAACCCCCAAACGGTGCAGATAGGTCTCGCACCAAAAACGAATTAACCCAAACTGTACCGGCCCGCACTCCCCGCCCAACCCGCTCGGCCCGCTCTGCATTTGAAGTATAGATAATTCCGGATAATCCGTAAGCGGTACTGTTCGCTAACTGGATCGCTTCGGCTTCGTTGTCAAATGTTTGCAACGTAAGTACTGGGCCAAATATTTCTTTTTGTACCACCTCAGAGTTGTTCGACACCGGTTCGATCAAGGTCGGTTTGTACCAGAGTTTATCCGCCCAGATTCGTTCACCACCAAAAATAATCTTGTCACCATGCTCTCTTGCCCTCGCGACAAAAGCCTCAACTCTTTCCAAATGGGTTGGGTGAATAGCCGCACTCAAGGTCGTGTCAGCATTGCGACTGTCGCCAGCCACATGCTGATCGGTATAAAAATTCAGCCTTTGCATAAATGCTTGCTTACTGGATGCCTCCACCAGCAGGCGTGTTCCCGCCAGACAGACCTGACCTGAATCCTCGAATTGCGCTGCCGCTTTTTTCGCCGCAGCGTCGATATCAGCGTCTTTAAACACCATTAGAGGCCCCTTGCCGCCGAGTTCCGCAGTAAACGGAACGATATTTTTAGCAGCGGCAACCCCGATATGTCGCGCAGTCTCAGGGGATCCAGTGAATGAGATTCGCCGGACTCTCGGATCAGATACCAAGGCCGCGCCAACCTCGTTGCCAAATCCTTGTACAATGTTAAAAGCACCCGGCGGAAACCCGGCGGCGTTGATCAAATCCCCGAGAAGACTCGCAGACAGCGGCGACCATTCAGCCGGTTTCAGTATCACGGAATTGCCAGCCGCCAATGCCGGTGCAAGTTTCCATGTAGATAACATGAAAGGGGCATTCCACGGCGTAATAATAACAGCCGGGCCGGCAGGATCCCGGATTACGCGATTAAGGGTTCCTTTAGAACTCCAGCAACGCTCCTGATGCTCGGCGACCAATTCAGCATAATTGCGGAAATTTAGCGCGCCCCGTGGTACCAGTCTGAGCTTCAAGCTTTCCATTAACATCGCCATGTCGAGACATTCAACGGTGGCGATATTTTCGGCATTAGCGTCAATCAAGTCGGCAAGAGCAAACAAAATATCTATTCTTTCCTGGATTCTAAGAGCAGACCATTGATCAAATCCACGCTTGGCCGCGGTTACTGCAAGGTCGGCGGTCTCTTGATTACCCCGGGATATATCTGCCAGTTTCAAATTCCAATCCAAAGGCGAACGAACTTCGAAGCTTGCATCAGAGGCAACACGTTCGCCACCAATAAAATGATGGGGAGACAACGACACCCCTTCTATATCGGTTCGGTCTGCTGGATTACTCATGGGAGAAGCTGGAATAAAGTTGATAACACTTGGTTCATAATTGGGCCTTTTAGCCCGCTCATTGTCGTTCAATATCCAATAAAATATTGTTTGGTTGCAAACGATTTATTCGAATGATAAGCTCATCAGGGAAAAAGTCAACGGTGAAATTAATCCACCAATTATGAGATATTTTCCCTGCTATGAGTGAAATTGTAGGTGCCGGATTTTTATCTCACGCACCCACCATCATGTTCCCTCGGGAACTTCGATACAGCCTCAATGAAGGGCGGGAAATCAGCCTGGTCCCCGGACTAAATCAACTGCGCAAGCAGGTCCTCGACCAACTCAAGCCAGATGTCATACTTCTGTTCGATACTCACTGGTATACCACAGTCGAGTTTGTTATCAATTCCCACACCCGCAGAAAAGGAACCTATACTTCTGAAGAATTGCCGAGAGGTATGTCACAGATTTCATACGATATGGCGGGTGACCCGACTTTCGCCCAGCTGGTCTGCGACAAAATCAATGCTAATGGAGTACGCTGCCACGCCAGCGACGACCCTGCCCTGCCGGTAAATTATCCGACGATTAATATTGCCCACTTTCTTAACGCTGGAGAAGCATGGCTTTCCATGGGGGTTTGCCAAACCGGTCAGGATCATAACTTTCTATCGGTTGGTCAAGGCATTGCTGACGCGATGGCCGAATTGGATAGACGGGTAGTACTAATCGCGAGCGGAGGTATGAGCCATCGATTTTGGCCCCTGGATCAGCTGGAACAGCACGAAAGTTCGGATCCGATTCATATAATTACTCCTGAAGCACGGGCCGCAGACCAACAACGGTTGGAGTGGTGGCAACAAGGCGACCATGCTGCGGTCATCGACGGCATGGATGAATACCGAACCCATGCCCCCGAGGGAAAGTTCGCCCACTATTTGATGATGGTAGGCGCTCTCGGAGGCAGAGACTGCGTGGCCAAGGGCCGACTATTCAGCGATTACGAGAATGCCACTGGAACGGGTCAGGTCCATGTCTGGTTTGATCGCCCTGAAAACGGTTGGTCCTGAGACAAACTGCTCAACAAAGTATCCAAGCATCCGTAAATAGATCGGGGTCAGTGTAGAAATCATAGATCGGGGTCAGTGTAGAAATTATTCACACTCGTACATAGATCGTACATAGATCGGGGTCCGTATAGAATTATTCACACTAATTGATTGCGTAGATCGGGGTCGAATAATTTCTACCCCGACCCCGATTTGCCTGGGTCGGGTCTCCTGACGGTTACTCCAAACTGTTGTTCGTAAATTTTGATCATGGCACTCTTCGGCTCCATCCCGAAACCGGAATTCATTGTGCTTCTGTAAGTACTGGTCATGGCATCAACCAACGGAGTTTCCACCTGAAACGTTGAAGCCATATCTCGGACGTTCAAAATATCTTTGTAGGCCTTTTGCATCGGGAAGTCGTCGTCAAACTTGCCATCGAGAATGCGCGGCACAAAGTGTTCGCTGGCAAAGCTTCTGGAGCTGCCAGCCAACACCAGTTTTTCTAGTAACTCAGGATCTAGTCCCGCTTTTACTGCCAATGGCAGTACCTCACAAAAGCCGGTGATATTGATGTTGTATATTATGTTATTGATCGCTTTGGTCATTTGACCCGAGCCAATTCCCCCGCAATGCAGTATTTGTTCACCCATCATATCCAAATACGGTTTGACCATGGCTAATTGTTCGTCTGAACCGCCAAACATCATGGTCAGTGTGCCATTCCAGGAGCGCCTGGGTAATCCGGAAACAGGACAATCACAATAGTTAATACCCATCTCCCTCAATTGGATCGCGTATTCTCGAGCCTTGGTAAAACTCAAGGTTGATGTGTCGATTATCGTTTTGATCCGACCAGGCTTTGACAATAAACCATGATCACCAAACAGCACCGCTTCCACTTCTTGTTCCCCAGGCAGGCAGATAAATACGAGTTCACACTGGGTCTGAATTGTCTCAATGTCCTCTGCTTTTATTGCACCAAATTTCTCCAGCGACGCAATAGCATTTGGATCAATGTCATACACCAAAAGTGGTACTTTAGATTGAGCCAGGATTGCTGCCATGCCGGCCCCCATCTGGCCAAGCCCAATATAAGCTAGGGGAAATGATTCTGTTGTTCTCATCGTTAATTAATCAAGTTAAATACGCAAAGGTACAGATGCGCTAATTGCTGGTTAGTTGGACAAACTGAACTTTTTGCCAAGCCAAGTCTCGAATCAGCTGGCTCCAGGCAAAGGACAGTTCGGGGTAACTTCAATCTTTTTGGTAACAGGTAAATTTCCATGTGGTGCATAGGCCCAACTTGGCATGACCATCGAATAGCTTCCTCTTCCTCCAGCGACAACAAGTATTATCTGGTCAGGGTTTCTCACTGCACGTAATTCGTATCTATCATCCTGGTGTATGAAATTCATACCTGCGTAATAATTTTCTGAATCCTTCCGATTCATTACAGCAAGCTCACTAATTCTCAGCCTGATCGAGTTTCGATTGAACCCAGCCCGGTCTAGAATTTCCGCATGTTCAGGATTGATCACAACAACCATACCACCCTCGCCGGCCCGATAAATATGGTTTGATCCAGGGCTCGCAATAGTGCCAGCGATACATCGCAACAATCGTTCTGCATCATTGTTTACGTCTTGGGATGGTTCCATGATGACCGAGTGCGGCGCTTCGACCCCTATTACAGTTACCGTACTGTCCTTCGAGGAATATCCGATACTGACATGATAGGGTGGGTAAGGCGATGCATCTTCATCTTCTGCAAAGCAGGCAGAAAACTTTCCAGGGTTACTGTGTACCGCCATGTCCGTAGTTCCAGGTATACGACCGGCGATATTGATCATTGCTAGGGATATCGCGCGGCCAATACTTGCGCTGGCACGATCGCCTGGTCCAAGAATCCCGAACCCATGCGCTATTGGGCCACATTCTCGACGGGCTGGTCCATTGACTAAAATTAGGGGGGCCAGGCAATGGGTAGTTTGATTAACTTCGGTAAGATCAAATTTCGGATCGCTAACCGCGCTAATGGCAGCGATCACCACAGGAAAATAATTGGGCAGACAGCCTGCCATAACCGCAGCCGCTGCAATTTTATCAACACTGGCGGCACCGTTCTGGGGACCCATAACACCAATTACAATATCCGGATCGAGGTCTACTCTGTTAACCATCTCGGAAACTCGATCCGGTGTCGGCACAATTACAGGCAATCCATCGGTGCATCCAGAAGCGTGCAGGTGCTCAATCGCACTTGGCTCTGAATCGGCTTCAAATACCTGGGTTTGTTTTATCTCTCCCTTGTCCATCAGGTTTGATTTTCCAACAATGGCCAAACCGCGTTAACCGTCGTGCTTGCAACATCTCGGAGAGAAGCGGGATCAGTACCCCATACCGGATAAGGTAATTTGATTCGCGGCGCCTCGGGCCAGCCCTGGGAACGCGCCAACATTGTCGACTGCTCCCAAAATAACGCTGTCACCAAACTGATAGCAGGTATACCTCGCTCAATCAGAGCCAAGCCGTCTTTGACGGTACCCGCGGTGCAGGAACCACAATGTCCAATGGCGCAAATTGCAGCGTTGCATTCGTTTGCAATTTGATCGATTAGCTTGCCATCGGCATAGGTAATCTTACCGGTATAGAACTTTTTAACGGTAAGCTTGCGATCACAGCAAAGCAGCGCTTTTTCGACTTCGTCCATAAATCTGTCGCAGTCTGGAATCTTGTTGATTACCAATCCAATTACCAGGTGCTGATCGATGTCGACAGACAGATCGTAGGACTTTGGCGGAGTGATGCAATCCGCAGCTGGATTGAGATAACTAACTGTCATACATATCACCTCGGTCAATCAGAAGTAAAACCAAAAAATCAGAGTATAGGGAAGTTTTTGATAGAAAATTCTCTATACAATAAATAGTTTCTACACTGACCCCGATCTTTATAAATTAGAGTATAGGGAAGTTTTTAATAAATAATTCTCTATGCACTGAATAATTTCTACATTGACCCCGATCTTTTGAATGCTGGGGTTAGTGAGTGGATCATTTCGGTGGCTCTGATCAATTTTTGCGTGTTTGTTTCGCTTTTTGCTACAGGCCCATCAACGAATAGATTGGCCAATCCGTGGACAGACGACCAGGCGAGTAACTCCTGGGGCGAAAATTGGGTGGGGTCGTCATCGTCTATGGTATCTGCGAAGCCCCCCTTTAAATGGGCACCTAGTTTGTTGGCGGCCGCCACATACTGTTCATCGTTTGAATAGATCGTCTCTTCACGCCACATCGCTCGAAAAAATGCGGGTCTCTCCAGGGCGAACTCGATGTAAGCCAGGCCCACCGCCAGAAAAGCATTCTCATCCGCCTTGACAGCTTTTAAATTGGCTTGCTCCATAGCGTCAGAGAGCTGATGCAACGCCCGGGTGGCAAAGGCTGTTAACAACGCGCGTTTATCGACATAGTGCCTGAATGCGGAGGAGGGAGACACCCCCACGAGCTTCGCACACCCTCGTAAAGTAACCGCTTCGAGCCCGAATTGAGTGGCAATCTGGTCCACTGCATTAAGCAGTGATTCCGCGAGATTTCCGTGGTGGTAAGCCTTTTTTTCCATGTTTTCTTGCTTCATAGCTGGTTTTCAGATCGATAATGTACACATTGTTCACTTTTTTTGCTGAAAATGCTTGCAACTATCTCTGAAGATCGTATATTATATGTAAACAGTGTTCACATTAACCAATAATTGAAGCGAATGCAACCCAAAATGGACACTGAAGGATGGGCCACCGCTTCATTATTAATAGTAAGGAGATCACGTTATGTCATCGTCAAATAATTCAACCTATGTTCAACCTAACCATGAATCAGAGGATCGCCAGTGTGGCGGATGGGGTAAGTGCGGCAATTGGTCCGGGTTCAATATTGCCGCAATGGTTTTGGGTTTCGTCTTCTTCTGGCCTCTGGGCTTGTTCATTCTGTACTGGATCATCAGCGGTCGAAACGTCAAGGAATTGCCCCAGGGGATTCGTAACCAATGGTCCCGAATGACTGGCAGCTGGCGTGTAAACGACGGCCACGGTGGCAATAACCGTACCGGCAATATCATATTCAATGAGTTCCAACAGACCCAATACGACCGGGTTCGTGAAATCAAGGAAGAGATAAAAGAACGTGCCAGGCGATTTGGTGAATTCCGTAGCAACGCAAAACGTCGCGCCGACGAAGAAGAGTTCAACCGGTTTATGTCGGACATACCGGGGCGTACTGAAGGTTAAAAAAATCGAAATGTAATAGTTCGAGATCGAGTGGTGGTGCCGGGTCAAGGTACAGCCACTCGAGCACTTTGATCCAATTGTTAATTAGTGCTTATAACTCCTCAATGCGAATAGCCTTATTACAATCTAAAAGTCCTTTGGGTTGTATAAATCCGCTTCCAATAGACTAAGGTGTGCCGACCCAAACTCTCCAACGACGAAAAAGCTACAGTTCCAAATCACGTCTTTTCCATCGCCTTGGGTCTCGCCGCCGAAGCCCCCGCAAGCCGTCCGAAAACCGACCCTGCCATTAACCCGGTGCCGCCGGGATAGTTAAAATAAAATAGCCCCCCGACCAATTCACCCGCTGCATATAATCCATCTATCGGTTCCAAATCTGAATCTAGAACATTACCGGACTGATTAATTCGCAGACCGCCGAAGGTAAATGTAATGCCACAGCTTACTGCATAAGCCTGGTACGGTGGTGTATCCAAGGTATTCGACCAATTGGATTTAGCAAGCGCTAATCCATTGGTACAACGACCGTCTTTGATGTTGGGATTAAATGCAATCTCTGTGTTAACAGCCTCGTTGTATCGCTTTATCGTGTGCAACGCATTGGCCGGATTCACCCCATCCAGTTTATCAACCAGTTGCTCAAGGGTTGGCGCTTCGACCTTGGTTATTTGCTTTATTCGATACTCATCGCGCAATAGATGCGTCACCTTCTGATCAAATATCTGCCAGGCGAATTGACCTGGTTGATTCAGGATTACGCCGCCGTATTTAGCGTAGGTATAATTCCGAAAATCCGCGCCTTCATCGACGAATCGATCTCCATTGGCGTTGAGCATGATGGAAAACGGATAAGAATGTTTTTGGAAACCGTCGCCAACGCTCAAATCCCCAAACTCGGGCGCGTTACGGTCCCACCCCACGGCATGGCAGCCGGACCAATGGCCAAACGGGGCGGCACCGATGTCCAGTGCCATTTTGATACCATCCCCGGTATTAAACCGAGAGCCCCTCACCTTGGCTAAATCCCAGCCCGGGCCCAGATACCGCGCGCGCCATTCGTGATTTGCCTCAAACCCACCGGAGGCCAGTACCACGCTATTGCTGCGAATTTGTTTGAACCCGGTTTTAGTTTTGACCTGGACACCGGTAACACCGCAATCATCGGTAATCAGTGACGTTGCTCTCGTTCCATAAGCGATACTAATTTCCTGTGTAGTCGCAGCTTTGGTCAAACTATCCACCAACCCGGGACCACCGCCCCAGGTCTCGACAGTTAACCCGCCCCAAAATTTAAATCTGCCGTCTACCTGAAAAGCTTGTCGGCCCCAGATAGGTTGGAATCGCACGCCTTTAGACTGCATCCACAATAGAGTTTCCTTGCTACGGTTAACCAGTAACTCCACCATATCCGGATCACAGCGATACTCGGTAATACGCCCCATGTCGTCGAAAAACTGCTCCCTGGTATATGTACCAAAATCAGTTTTGGCAATTTCTTGGTCGGTCAGATCGGGCATCAGTCGGACTAAGTCTTCGATCCCGTCGTAAACGCATCGAATGGCACCAGCGGTGAACCGACTATTGCCACCCGATTCTTCACGATCAGCGCGTTCCAGCACTAACACCCGGACGCCGCTCTCTCTGGCAGAAAGCGCCGCGCATAGTGCCGCGTTTCCGCCCCCGACGATAACTACATCGACGAATTCAGGCAATTCCTGATCAGATTGCATGACAAATTTTCTCAGCAGCGATTCTTGTTAAAGCAGTTAGTAACATTGAAAAGTAGCTGGTCAGGATTTCGCGTTATTTACTCGAAGGCTCGAATAAATCTTTGCGTAATGTATTCAATGCCGATGGATCAGTCTTGACATGGATGACTGCTGGACGCTTTTTATTAATCGCCTGTTCGAGAGCTTGACCAACTTCCCCTGGTAGGCTGGCTTTGTAGCCATCTGCGCCACAGAGTTTGGCAACCTCATCGTATGCCGGACTGTTGATTTCTGCGCCAAGCAGGCGCCCACCAAAAAATTCCTGTTGATAGGCTTTTTCGGCACCCCAGGCACCATTATCCAGCACTATGGCAATCACCGGCAGTTGATATCGTACCGCGGTGGTAATCTCGCTCATGGTAAAACCAAATCCGCCGTCACCCATAATAGAAACCACGGTTCGCGCCGGCACAGCAGCCTGAGCACCCAATGCAGCGGCGTAGCCAAAACCAACTAACCCGAAATCGAGTGGCGTCACCAAGCCTGGTGTCTGGTAGTGCGCTAATCGATCAGCGGCTTGCAGGCATACGTTTCCAGTATCCAGGGTTACGATGGCATTTTCGGGCAGTAGCTGACGAATTTCTGCCAGGACCCGCTGCGGATGCATTGGCAGCGCCTCATTGTTCGCCTCTGTTTCGCGTTCGGCCAGCAAATCTTGCCGTTCCGCAGTAAACTGTTTGAGCCAACGATCCCGTTCAGAACTAATAGCGTTCGCCGGTTTGATTTTCTCCTGCAGCGCAAGTACTGTTCCCAGCGCATCAGCCTGAATGCCCAGTGATACCGGGAAATAACGGCCGATAGCGCTGGCCTCAATATCGACCTGAATTATTTTGGCGTCCGCTGAAACATAGTCATGACTATGAAACGTCGAATTAAAAGCCAGCCGTGCACCCAATACCAATATTAGATCAGCATCCCGAGTCAGTCGACTGGCGACCCGATTTCCTCTGGGGCCTGCCTGTCCGGCAAACAAAAGGTGTCCATGGGGAAGAATGTCGGCATGTCCGGTGGAGGCGACCACAGGAATATTCAGCTTCTCCGCCAGCACCCTTAATTGATCCCAACCTCCGGCCCACTTGATACCGCCACCTGCCACTATTACTGGCGCCTTCGATTGCTCGATTGCGTCGATAATCCCATCGATATCCGATGCCAGGGGTTGACTCGGTTTTGCAGGGATCACCTTAGTGACGTCAGGAGCTTTTACCTTTGTAGAAAATAAGTCTCTGGGCACATGTAGTACCACGGGTCCACGCCGCCCACTCATTGCGAGGCGAATCGCGTCCCGTAACATTGGTGCAAGTCTTTCCGCATGGTTAACCAGCATTGACCGTTTACAAATTGGCGCAAACAACGCGACCTGATCGACTTCCTGGAACGTATCTTTACCCAGGTCATGACGGCTAATCGCTCCGGCAATAACCACCAATGGCGAATAGGCCAGATGTGCTTCGGCAACCGAAGTGGTGAGATTCACTACCCCCGGTCCGGCTTGGGCACCCAGAACAATTCCGGGGCCACCGGTGATACGCGCATAGCTGTCCGCCATATGACCTGCCGCCCGTTCGTCCCTGGCACCAATATAGTGCATAGACTTGTCACTATAAATCGCGTCAAACAGTTCCAGCATAGAACCGCCCAGCAAACCAAATACGGTGTCGAATCCCTGATCCCGCAGAACCCGATAGACCGCTTCTCCCCCAGATATTTTCTGTTGTGTCATGGTTTCTTAATTACACTAAATATTCCAGGCGATTTGTAAGCCGTCGTACACCGCTTCTTCAGCGGTGCGCGGGGTTACGCAATCGCCAATACAATGGTATTCGATATTGGTTTGCTTCAACTCCAGTTCCAATCTATTCAGTGAGGAATGTCCCATGGACAACACCAATGTATCAACCGACTCGACCTCGATGGGTTCCATTGTAATGGTGTCCTGAAAGAAAACGGTATCACCGTCGAAACCGTAAAGCCTCGCATGGGCGGTAATGTCGACGCCCAGTTTTTTAACCCGTCCCAAATAATGATTTCTGGTATAAATCTGTAGTGTCTCCCCGGCCATCGCAGCGTTGGTAAACAGCGTTACTTGCCGCCCCTCCCGTGCCAGTTTCTCGGCCAACCCCAGGCCAATCCAATCGGATCGCCAATCTGCGATTACTACTCGTTGACCCAATGCTACATCGTTATTCAGAATACCCCAGGCGGTTACAACGTTGTCCAGGTCATTTCCTGCGAAATCGGGAAGCAGGGGTAGCGCGCCTGTTGCCAAAATCACCTGATCGGGTTGCTCAACAGAAATTGTTTCCAGGGTAACCATGGAATTGGTTGAAACCTGGACACCGGCATCAGTCATTTCCCGGGAAAGGTTTTCGGTGATACCAGCAAAGTCTTCTCGCCCCGGCAAATCCGCGGCAAGTTGGGCTTGACCGCCAAGATGTAGCTGTTGTTCATGCAGGCTAACTTGATGTCCTCTGGCAGCGGCAATAGCAGCGGCTTTCATTCCGGCAGGGCCACCGCCCACCACCATAATTTTTTTGCTACGATCAATTTCAGGTAGCGTAGCGAATTCGATTTCACGACCTGACTCGGGATGTTGAATACAGGAAATGCCTAAGCCTTTATGGGCACGGCCAATGCACGATTGATTGCAGCCTATACAGGCACGAATCTGCTCGAATTGCCCTCGCTTCGCTTTAATCGCCATATCAGGATCACAAATCATGGCGCGGGTCATTCCGCAAAGATCGGCCTCACCCCTGGCAATTATTTGTTCCGCCACCTGGGGTTGATTGATTCTCCCGGTCACTATGACGGGAAGAGAAGTTTCATGACGAAGTACTTCTGATTGGGGACTTACGTAGCCAGGATCTATTCCCATAGGCGGCACGATATGAACCGAACCAGCAAGACTCGCCGAGGTACCAGCCACTATGCTGAGGTAATCAAGTAGAGGCGCTAATGCCCGGCCATTGGTCACTACTTCATCAAGGGTTAATCCAAGATCATCCATTTCGTTTCCGGATATTCGTAGACCAACAACCAACCCTGGCGCAGATTTTCGGATTTGTTGAATTAAACCGACCAAGAATTTACGCCGCCCGTTGTCGTCACCACCGTATTCATCCTGTCGCAGATTGGTCCGTGGATTGAGAAATTGCGCTGGTAGATATCCGTGATTGGCCACAATTTCAAAACCATCGAATCCGGCTTCCGCTAATATGGCAGCGGCGTTGCCATGACCCGCAACAACGTCCACAATCATCTCCACTGGCATAGGCTTTGGCATAATATGAAACCGTTCGTTGGGCACCGCGGAAGGCGCCCAGGCAACCGGCAGCATGCCACTGGGAGAAGAAAGGACTTCACGACCCGGATGAAACAATTGAGCGAACATCTTGCTGCCATGCTGATGACAGGCCCGGGTTAATTTTTGATAGGCAGGAATGGCATCATGATCCCGCGCCTGCAGCAGGTTACTGGAGAATCCCGCGCTTGCATGGGCCGCTACGATTTCTGAAACGATCAGACCGGCGCCACCTTTGGCCCGGGCCTGGTGATACGCCACCAGGCGTTCGTCAGGCACCACGTCTGATAGATAAGTATGATGCCCGGTAGAAACAATTCGATTCGGAATCACACAATTTCCAATGGTGATTTCAGAAAATAAATTGGGAAACTGAGACTCAATCATGTCCGCCCGATTTGCTCTCTGGTCAAGAGTAAAGGATATTTTTCGCGGAGTTGGTGATCAATATTTTCATCCAAATGATTTGGGTAATGGCTTTCGAGAATTGATTTAGTTTTTACAATACCTCGGGTCAGAATATCTTTTGCCCCTTCCTGCTCCCATTCCCGAGGCGATTGGCGATCACCAATGTCAGGGTAATAGTAGTCGGTTTTCATTCTGGAATACGTTTGATGATGTCCCAGATAGTGACCTTCTCCGCGACACACTTCCGCAATTACGTCGGCGGCAATTGTTTCAGAAGACGTTTCGACGCCACGCACCGAGCGCAATATATTACCCAGCATATCATTATCAATAACATAGCTTTCCAGTGCAGCCCCGAGCAAACTGGCATGCATTCCACAGGCCTGGGTAACCAGGTTTGACCCGGCGTGGGCCGCCAGACTAACCGCGAGATTTTTTTCGTAACCAGCCTGGGCATCTGCAACCTTTGAATCTGTGATCCCGGCGATGGAACTTGTTGGTAAATTATAAAAACGCCCCATTTGTGCCGCCGCTGCCATCAATATTGCCTGCTCCCCGCCGCCACCGCACATAGACCCGGTGCGTAAATCCGCAACCAATGGTTTGGGTGCGAAAATTACCCGGGCGTCAGGATCAACCAGGCGCGCAAATACAAAACCTGCCAGGGTTTCAGCGACGGCCTGGGTGAGAGAGCCAGCAATTGTCGCTGGACTGGTTGCGCCGGCTTGGCCGGCAGATATTATCTGTACAGGAAAACCGGCCAATACCGCCTGCTCCAGGGTTTCAGTGGCTTCCACGGCAAATCGCATTGGCGGCACTACATGGCAAACCATAACCGTAACGAAGGGCCTGCTGCGAAACGATTGCTCGCCGCCAGCCACCGTGTAACAAATATCTGCGATGGTTTGGACGTGGTCTGGTTCGGTAACACTGACGCTAACCGGCTTAGACGTTCCAGCGAGACAGGCGTAAACCGTATTGATGTCCATGGATAACGAGTCCGGTGCATCACGGGCGACCAGGGATCGGCTAAAGTGATGAATGTTATCCAGTCGGTCGACCAGTCTTGCCGCGTTATACAGGTCCAGGGTAGAAGCGTCGCGATAGGTTCGTGTATCGAGATCCAGGATGCTGGGCGAAGCCCCTCCGGAACTCATATGTACCCGTTTTCCGGAAAGATCTATTTCAAGCCCGGGACGCTGGCCATACAACACAATATCTCGACGGGCATGTTTTATAGAATCTTTCACGAGCGCCCTGGGAAACAATAAACGGCCGTCACTGGTCAGTGCCCCACCATTAACAGTTACGTGTTTAACCATGGAAGGAATAGCCTGACTAAGCCCCAGGGTTTCAAGTAAGTCCAGGACCGCCTCATGCACCATCCCGACCTCCTCCGGCAATAGCGGCATGAAACGCCCACCTTCAACACCGGGCCACACCGGTGGTGGCAATTGCTCGTCCGCCCCCATTTCAACCTTGCTGCCGCGCCCCTTGCGACTACGTTTAGGGGGTTCAGACACGATTAGTTTTGACTACGATATTCATCTATCTGAATTTCAAACTGTAGCATGGCATTTGACAAAAGGTTTTTATTGACGCTATAAGTGAATATTATTCATCTATAGTAACAATGCGGAAGCTTCCTCCCTTTTCATCTATGCGCGCATTTGAAGCAGCTGCTCGCCTCGGCAGTTTTAAACACGCAGCGGCGGAGCTTTCGGTCTCACCCACCGCGATCAGTCATCAGATAAGGCAGCTCGAGCGGCGCTGCGGCAAGACACTGTTCCATCGCCAGACCCGCAAGGTCGCACTCACTCAGGAAGGTGAGGATTTCTCCAACAGCCTGGGTTCCGCCTTTGATTTGCTGGCCAATGCCTATGAGACACTCCGTACCGACACCCACAGGGCCCAGGTAACTCTGGGGGGCGGACCGTTGATCGTATCGAGGTGGCTGTTAAAGCTACTCCCTGACTTCTGGTCAGATCATCCCGATATAGATCTCTGGCTGCATCACTCACCACTGCAGGTTTGGCAACAAATAGACCGCTACGATCTGGCCATCGCTTGGGGAGACGGGAAGTGGTCGAATGTGGAATCCCTCGCACTACTCAACGTCGAAGTCACTCCGGTAATTTCACCGACACTCGGGGAGAAAATTCAACTGAAGTCTCCAGCAGATCTTCTGAAGTTGCCCTTGCTGCACCACCGTACTACCAAAGATTGGCAGCAATGGTTTAAAACCGTAGGCGTCCAAACCGATGAAAAGCTCCCGGGTACCGTGTTTGAGGACGCCAACATTCTGCTTCAGGCGGCCATTGCCCATCGTGGCACGGCGCTTGGGTTTTCGCCCCTGATCAATGAAGACCTGGAAACCGGAAAACTAGTCTGCCCTTTCAAAAGCAGCATAAAGCCAGAGCAAGCTTATTACCTCATCAGGCAGAAGAACACCGAATTGACGCCGCCAGTCCGTGCCGCCTGGGACTGGCTGGCATCACAATAACCTAATCACCTTACTTGAAATGGGTTGGAGTTTAAATATAACTCTATTTATCCTCCCTATAAATCAACTAAACTACTAGACCCGCAGCGTTATCCCGATTTACCCACACTCTAAGTCGAACACCGCTTCAATATGTACTCGTTGCCCCATCAAAAAAACTGGTTCCTGAGAAACTCGCCATCCCGAGTCAGAGTTAGCAACTAATCCAAAAATCGACAATGACAACAAGCACTCCCTGCCGATTCTGCAATCCCAGCTCCGACCGTCTTATGCTCCAGGGAACCCTGGGGTTCGTCGCCTGGGACCGGCACCCGGTAAATGAAGGGCATTTTCTAGTAATCCCCCATCGTCACTTTGCAAGTTACTTCGATATTAGCGAAGCGGAGCGAAATGAGCTCTGGGCATTAGTTGAAGAAGGCAAAAAAATCGCGGAAGAAAAGTTTAACCCTGACGGCTACAACATCGGCATTAATGTCGGAGAATCGGCTGGCCAGTCCATCCATCATCTCCATATCCACGTTATTCCAAGATACCAAGGCGACGTAGAAAACCCCAGGGGCGGCGTCCGCGGTGTAATTCCCGAAAGAAAACACTACCAACAAAAGTAGTTTTCTAGATCGGGGTCGGTGTAGAAATTATTTGTTAAGGTTCGATACTCGGTCAATAATTTCTACACCGACCCCGATCTTTTGTTTGTAATTTCTACACCGACCCCGATCTTTTGATAATTTCTACACCGACCCCGATCTTTTTTAGTTTTGAATGTATTTGTACAGTGGCGCTGTGCTGTCTGGATCGCCGGCCAGCTCTTTTTTGGCAAACTCGATTACAGCAACCTCATGATTCATAAGCCTGTTTAGCGCGAGCAGGTCTTCCGGTGGAGCCATCTTTTGTAGCGCGGCAAAATTTTCAAGGTACCCCGGGTAGTGCACAACCATGTGGGTCATTAATTCATCCCAGGTAAGAGATTCGTGTCTTGATACGTGACCTTTTCCTTCAGTATTTAGCTCAGTAGCACTTCTCGGTTTCAATTGATATTTGTTCAGTAGCGATACGATCGACTCTGACGCGCGATTTTCGACCTCTGCAAGCAAAGCCAATTTTTCTTGTTCTTCGAAATGTTCCATCAGGCCATAGAAGTAGGCTTCCCCGGCAACTTCCTCTTCATAGTAAGTCAGCAGGGTATTCAGGTATTTATTATTCGGGTACATCTCCCCTATCCTTCTTCAAAAAAAACTCGGTCGAATTTAATACGGTTGTCAACGTCAACCTTGGTGTCGAGTTCCCGGGTATATCGGTTCCCGGCAAATACGGCACCGGCAATTGTGGCAGAGGCTTCGCAGTCGCCGATTCTGTTAATGGAACAAGGCGCAGAATCGGTACCTTTTACGTGGCCTGTCTTCAACTTCTGATACAACGCATCATTCGGGAACGAACCCAGCCAAGACCGGTACAGTGCGATACCTGGTAAAAACGGTTATTCGCGGTAACAGGACTAATTTTTACGGGTTCAAACAGAATATCGTATTTTGGGTCGCGCATTCGCTCCGGTTTTTATGAATTGATTATTAAGACAGGTCTACAATTTGCTGATTGATCAGCTGTTTCATCCTTGCGGAATCGAAATATCCATAGTGTCCGCCATGAACCACCTGCACCGGGAGATCAAGTAATTTTTTCAGACTCTGAATATAAAGCTCGGGATAACTCGGCGGCCAGGCGAGACCATGATCGCCATCGTACAACATATCACTGGTGAACAAACACCCGGTTACCGGTTCCCACAAACAAATTCCGCCATGACTGCGCCCCGGTGTATGAATGACTTCGACTTGTCGATCACCAAGATCGATCACTTCACCGTCGTTAACTAATCGAGTCGGTACGGCCCCGGTCAATGCATATTCTTTAGTAGAATAACCAGCCTGAGGCAGGGCGAATAACCTTGAGTCATCTAAATAGTCCGACACACTATTGGATTGCTCACCGGGATTACCCAAACCATTAACATCGAGCGGGTGACAACCTCGGTGCAGGAAGTCAGCCCAGCCTCCGCAATGATCATAAGAATCATTTAAGGCCATGGCAAGCACTGGCTTATTACTGATAGACGTAACCAGCGGCGCCAGGGGAACTATTCCACTGCAAGTATCTATCAATAAATCGGTCTCTGCACCGCGCAATAGCCAGCTATCTCCGACTGAGTAATTATCCACAAAAACTTCACGTATCCAAAGGATGTCATTTTCCATTGACTGGACGCCGTACCAGAAATCGGTAACCGGTTTTTCAGTTTGCTGCCGCTTCGAATTAAATTGTTGGCCAGTATTCATCTGTTTCCAAGTTGCCATTTACTAAAGCCGGTGGTTGTTTAACCCACCGCATTGCTTTCAGAGCATTTATTAGAGTTTCCGCAAAATGGTAAATTATCGGATACATGCCATTTCCAGAATGCCTCGATGATGTAATGGTACTGTCTTGTTCTGGATAGGTACAGAGCTACAGTATCCGGATAATCTGGATATTATTTTGATAACCTTTCTAAAATACCTGTCTTTGAATTACCTCGCTGATCGCGTATAAGAGGTTAACTTAAAAACGACAGTACTGCTCCTATGCCGCGTAACCCTCGATATGACGTTCTGTTTGAGCCGGTGAAAATTGGACCTGTCACCGCCAAGAACAGATTTTATCAAGCGCCTCATTGTAATGGGATGGGACGCAGTTTTCCCTCAAGTATGGCCACTATGCGCGGGGTCAAGGCTGAAGGTGGCTGGGCCGTGGTGTCGACCGAACAAATTGACATTCATCCCTCCAGCGATATCACTCCCGCAACCGAAGGGCGACTATGGTCAGATAAAGATATTCCTTACCTGTCCCGCATGTGTGATGCTGTGCATGAACACGGTGCGCTGGCATCCATAGAACCGGTGCACAATGGTAAGTGGGCGGCTAACCTCTATAGTCGGGAGGCCCCGCTGTTTCCAACCCATATGCCTGTGTTAGATCGCAATGTACCTGTTCAGGCCAGGGCAATGGACAAACAGGACATTCGCGACTACAAGCGATGGCATCTCGAAGCGGTACTGCGGGCCAAACAAGCCGGGTTCGACATCATTTGCTGCTATGCCGGTCATAACTTGTCATTGGCGGGCATGTTTATGCTGAATCGCTACAACTTCAGAACGGATGAATACGGCGGCAGCCTGGAAAATCGGGTTCGCCTGTTTCGTGAAATTATTGAAGAAACCAAAGACGCGGTTGGCGACACCATGGGCGTAGCGGTGCGCTTTTCGATTGACGAACTGCGTGGCGCCGAAGGGTTGCAGTCGCACAAGGAGGGCAGGGAAATTATTGAATTACTTGCAGAGCTTCCTGATCTTTGGGATGTAAATGTTGCCGAATGGGAAAATGACAGTATGACCAGTCGATTTGCCGAGGAGGGTTATCAAGAACCATTTATCGATTTCGTAAAGCAGGTGACCACCAAGCCAGTTGTTGCCGTGGGCAGGTATACATCACCAGATCGTATGGTCTCATTGGTGGCCAAAGGCGTCTTGGACATGATTGGTGCTGCCCGTCCATCCATAGCAGATCCCTTTCTGCCGAAAAAAATTGAGGAGAATCGAATAGATGATATTCGCGAATGCATAGGTTGCAATATTTGTGTGGCCTGGGATCAGTTAAAGGCGCCAATGCGCTGCACCCAAAATCCCACGTCTGGCGAAGAGTGGAGACGCGGTTGGCATCCTGAGCGCATTCCCGCCAAGTCAGACGACGGTGTTGTGCTGGTGGTTGGATCTGGTCCTGCGGGACTCGAAGCAGCCCTTGCTGCGGGCCAACGCGGATATAACGTTGCCCTGGCGGAAGCTACCGGCGAACTGGGTGGTCGCGTTTCCCGGGAATCAATGCTACCGGGGCTTCATGCTTGGGCGAGAGTTAGGGACTATCGTACCTATCAAATTTCCCAGATGCCTAATGTTGAAGTTTATCGCGAGAGTCAATTGGACGCGGCACAAATTCTTGAATTCGGCGCCAGCCATGTTGCTCTGGCGACTGGAGCAAAGTGGAGACGCGATGGTTATGGCCGCGCCCACCAATTTCCAATTCCTGGATCGGACGGGAGCAACGTACTGACCCCGGATGACATAATGGCAAATGTCAAAACTCAAGGGCCTGTATTAATTTACGATGATGATCACTATTACATGGGATCGGTGATCGCCGAGAAGTTGGTGGCAGATGGTAACTCGGTTATTTTCGTCACTCCGGAAGCTGTTGCAGCGTCGTGGACTTCGTATACCCTGGAACAGAGCCGGATTCAAAGCCGCCTCCTTGAACTTGGGGTAGAATTAGTTCCGTCCCATATTCTCAAGGAAATCAGACAACACGAAGTAGTATTAAACAGCATTTACTCGGGAGCCCACAAAGTAATAGGAGCGTCAACTGTGGTGATGATTACTTCCAGATTACCTGAAGATTCACTCTATCAAGAACTCACCCTGAGCCCGGCGCTGACGCAACGGGGAGGCATTGAAACACTAAAACGAATCGGCGATTGCCATAGCCCTTCGACCATTGCGGCGGCTGTATACGAAGGTCATCGTTTCGCCCGGGAAATTGGGGAAACGGAATCTGGGATCCCATTCCTTCGAGAAATTACCGAATTGTCCCCGGTGTTCAAAAACCCTTGATCTGTAGGTAATTCAATTTTTATCCGAACAGGTTGCTCGCATGCCTGGAGCAAAACATCGACTTAATTTCTACACCAACCCCGATCTTTTGCCAAAGATCAATACATCGCCGCTCCACCATTGGCGCCGACTATCTGGCCCGTGATAAACGTCGCACCTGGTCCCGCTAGAAATACAATCGTTTGCGCAATCTCGCTGGGTTCAGCGATTCTTTGTAACGGAATATCGCTTTCATTTACCACCCACTCTTTACTCCTGTTTTCGATATCCAGCATCCCGGTATTGACCGGCCCCGGCGCAACCGCGTTGACTAGTATATTTGGGGCAAATTCTCTGGCCCAGGATCTGGTCAGACTGACCACTGCACCCTTTGACGCGCAATAGACCGAAAATTCCTTGCGCCCAAGGTGGGCTAACTCAGAGGCCACATTGATCACTCTCCCGGATTGCCTGTTATTCATATCTCGTAGTACCTCTCTTCCCGTGAGAAAGGTGCCGCGGAGATTAACCGCCATTATTCTTTCAAACTGTTCCAAGGTGGTTTCTAACAGCGGTTTTTCCAGAATGATCCCGGCACAGTTGACCAGTATATCAATACCACCCAATCGTTCTAGTGAGTCGGCAACCATTCGAGCCACATCGGTTTCAAGCGCAATATCTCCCTGCAAAAATACGCCCTGACCTGAACTCGATACTAATGAAGAAATTTCCTCATTAAATTTGATATCACACACCGCTACCTGCGCGCCCTGTTTAACGAATTCTAGTGTCGTGGTACGGCCGATTCCGCTGGCCCCGCATGTTGTAAACACTCTTTTATCAGCAAAGTAACCCATATTCTATTTACTCGAAGTTAATTTGATATTATTTCGAACAGCGGTGACTTCCGCGAGAATAGAAACCGCTATCTCAGCCGCGCTTCGACTACCAATATCCAGGCCAACGGGACCGTGCAGCCTGTCGAGTTGTTTAGCGTTTATATCAAAGACCTCGGTTAGCCGCTGCCGTCGTTTAAGATTATTTTTCCTGGAACCAAGTACACCGATATAGAATGCTTCTGACACCAACGCTTCGGCCAATGCCAGGTCGTCCAAATTCGGGTCATGGGTTAGTGCCAGCACCCCACTTCGAGGATCCGATGAAAGTGCCGCAACCGCATCATCTGGTGACCGAGCAACTATCCTTGCTCCGTCGACTTTCCAGGAAGCGGCAAAATGTTCTCTCGGTTCACAGACCAACACTTCATAATCGAGGGCGAGACCAAATTCAGCCACGAACCTGGACAATTCACCGGCACCTATTAATAAGAGTCGCCAGGACGGGCCAAATACTTTTTGCACGCGTTCACCATCGAAACCAAATTCCTGGTCCCTGCCAGCCGGTCTCAATTCGGTTGCGCCGGTCGCCAAATCAATGGTTCTACATAGTCTGCGACGTTGCCCTAACGCAGATATGATATTTTTTATCTCTCCGGAAGTATTGACCTTCTCGAAGACCAGCTCTAATTCGCCCCCACAAGGCAATCCGAATCGCCGAGCCTGCTCAGTAGTCACCTGGTGACGGATCAGTTGTGAATAATTGTTTCTCCGCAGGAGGGTAGATAATTCCTTTTCGATACAGCCTCCCGATACCGAACCCACGATCATGCCATCGTCTCGAATCGCAACCATTGACCCATTGGGCCTTGGCGCTGAACCCCAACATTTGACCAGGGTAACTAAATCTACGCCATGACCTGATTCCATCCAGCCAACTAGTGTATTAAGTACTTCAAGGTCGCTATTTTTCATGCCCGAACTTGAAATTAGCTTAGTGAAGGATCGCTTGATGGCACAGTTGCACATTTTCGAAACGCCGCTAAATCGGAAAGAGTATCTATATCTCTATGAATCCCCGGGGTATGTACCGGACATTCTTTTACGTAACCTTGGTTTTCTCGAATTAGTTGGCGCCCTCCAATATCCCCGGTTAATTGACTTAGGGGGGCAAAGAACCTTTGTGACCAAAGTACCGGATTGCCCCGTTTCCCCTTATAAACAGGGATAAAAATTTCTTGTTTTGATGTAGCAGAGAATTCATCTATAAGTCGATCTATAACCCTGTCATCTACATGGGGCATATCGCCGAGCAAAACAATTATCCCATCTGTTTTGTCACTTAGTGCTTCAATTCCCTTCTTCAGCGACCCACTCATGCCTTTTTTATATTCTGGGTTTCGGGTAGTGCTGAGGTTATAGGGCGATACAGACTGCTCAATGGATTCCGCGTCAAAACCAGTCACAACAATACATTGCGCAATCTTGCTTGCCACGGCGGAATCTAGAACCTGATGTAATATTGGCTTTTGCTCCAAACACGCCAACAACTTGTTTGTTCCACCCATTCTTGAGGAGCTTCCTGCTGCGAGGATTATTCCGCCAATACGCAAACATTCAGTCAATTTGGCATTGCTATATTTATACCGCGTACTGCTATTCTACGTCCCTGTAGATAGCTTTATTTAGAGTTTACCCTAGGCGGAATTCTTCATTTTCTGATCGATGTAACTGCCTGCTGCAACATAGTCCACACTGTCATTGAAATTTACTTTGCCAGTAACTTTAACGCTTCGGGTAATCGTATCTAGCAACGGGCATTGATTTTCCACCACATCAGCGAGACGTTTGAGATCTTCAACCGCCGCTGGACTTTTAATTTTTACCGCATAACTCATTTCGAGCAAGCCAGGAGGAATCTCCGGATCCATGCCAGCCAGACCGCGCAAATCAAGGTCACCCTTTACCTCGACCTTCACTTCATCCAGCGGGATGTCCATGGTAGATGCCAGCGCAACGTACATTATCTCCTGGCAGGTACCCAGCGCCACCAGCAAAACGTCCGCTGGACTAACCGCACTGTCGCCGCCGCCAAAAGCTGCGGGCTCATCGATTGTCATGGTTTCGAATTCACGTACCTTGCCACTGCAACGCATATCTTCTTCCCACTGGGTCTCTGCCGAATATTTAACCTTGGCCATCGCCGGGTTACTCTGTATGGCATCAACCGTTGCGAGTACTGCTTCTTTTACCGTTTGTTGTGACATAACTACATCCTCATATAAAGTTTATTAATAATGCACAGGATTAACATACGTTCCTTGATACATAACGGGAATAATACTCTACCTGGGAAACCTCTGCATAATATGGAGATTACCACGGGTGCTCTTGACCGAATAAAGTCACCGCAGACCTCGGGCAAAGATTCGTATATCCTAGATTAACAACTCCGGTTCTTCCAGCGCCGCAATATGACCTCCTCTTGGCATTTCGGTCCATTGCATGACGTTATATACACGATCTACCTATGAATGCGGCGGCCATGAAAGCAATTCCTCCGGAAACAACGCCACGACGGTCGGAATTACCTAATACGCACCGACGTTAAACCTGCTTTACCATCGCGATTAAATCGAGATTGACCAAAACCGACAATTTAACTCGGCTCGATATGCGGCTTGTCAACTTTCATATAGGCCATTTTCTTGATCAGCTTATCTCCCCTGAATTGAAGCACATCCAATCCGCGTATCACCGATACGTTGCCATCGTTATCCAGGTTTAATCGCCAACTCGCTAGCACCTTGCCACTATCTGCTTCGACAAAAACATCTTCTCCGTCAAATCGAATTAATCCCTTGGCGCCACCAATCAGCGGCGTAAAAGCTGCTCTGATGGCGTCATGACCAACATGCCGTCCGCCGGTGGAATCTTCATATATCCCATCCTCGGCAAATGTGGCCACTACATCATCCAAACTCATTCGGTTAAACGCGTCAACAAATTTATCCGTCATGTTCAGAAGTTCCTGTCGTCGATCGCTCATAATTGGATTACCTGTTTTAGTTGAAACTTAGATTTGTCAGTTATTTCCCGGGATCAGACTGTAACCAACTGCATACACTTTTCAAAGAATACGCTGTCATCCTCCGCCAGCCGTTCAAGTTCATCGAAGTGATCGTCATTCGGCACATCGTAACGATCCATTGCTCGCTCGGCTGTCCGGTACTGATCAGCATAGTCATCAGATTGCCGTAGAAATTCAGCGGTCTCACCACCACCAACCACTACCAACTGTGGCGCATTAGTAACTGGGGGAATATTACAAGGACTCTCAGCCTGCGCTTCCGCGACATCCATTTGTGGCCCTGCGTTCAGGGTGGTGTGTACCAGTGGCTCCAGTTCATATAACCCCGAAATCGGAATCCCTGCGCGGACCAGGTCCCGTGGCAAGCGGGAATCGACCCCAGGCCAATCAGTGGCCATCATCCTTGAGGTAAGGTGCCCCCCTGCCGAGTGTCCTGTGATAAACAATTTATCCCGGGAGAAGCCGAGGTCATCGGCATTGTGCCAAACCCATGCAACGGCCTTTTGAATTTGCCCGGGAATTTGTCCCATGCGGACCGAGGGCGTGAGGTCGTAATTCATAACCGCTACCGACACACCGTGCTTGATAAAAGCTTCGGTAACAAAACTGTACATACTTTTGTCCCCGCGCTGCCAGTAGCCCCCATGGATATACATCAACATCGGTCCCCCAGCATCTCCGCTTGAAAACCAATCCAGTTTTTCCCGCTCTCCGTCACCATATGCGAGATCGACTCTGGCACCAGAAATGTCACGGTGGTTCGCACTTCGCGCCAGCCAGGTCTGCACCAAATCATCGAAGTCATCGCCGCGCCGGTCCCTCAGGTTGTATTCCGCTTCCAGAGTTGCTGCGTCCATCCCTTTGTATAAAATTGTCATTGTTCACCTGTTTTTTCGGGTTCTGGCCACGCTATCGGCGGGGACCATTAAGGGGACACTATACCTATCTTATTGAGTACCGAGTCAAGTTAAGTATACTGCCCCCATATCTATCCATTTCTAACCGAAGAAACAACCATATGACAAAAGTATTTGATATCGATCGCGCTCGGGCAGAAACCCGGGCCTGTGAAAGTATTATCCACCTAAATAACGCCGGATCTTCATTGATGCCTGCGCCGGTGGCGGACTATCTCCACGAATTTCTGAAATTGGAAGAATCTATCGGGGGATACGAGTCAGTAGAACGAGAAGCCTCTGCGTTAGATAATTTTTATCAGGCAACCGCGCGACTGCTTAATTGCAATGCCTCGGAAATTGCCTATGCAGAAAATGCAACCCGGGCCTGGGACATGGCGTTTTATGGCTTGTCGTTTAAGCCCGGAGATCGAATCCTCACGACGATGTCGGAATATGGCAGCAACGTTATCGCCTATAACCAGCAGGCTAAGCGCTTGGGCGCGGAAGTGGTATTTGTGCCCGATGATAAACATGGTCAGATCGATGTCGGGGCACTTAAGGAAATGATTGATGAGCGAGTAAAGCTTATTTCCATTAGTCAAATTCCCACCGGCGGCGGATTGGTTAATCCGGCGGAAGAAGTGGGGAAAATAGCAAAAGATGCCGGTATTTTGTATCTATTGGACGCCTGTCAGGGCGTCGGACAAATCCCTCTGGACGTCGAGGCTATTGGTTGCGATATGCTAAGCGCTACCGGCAGAAAATTCCTACGTGGACCCCGTGCCACCGGATTTCTGTATGTACGAGAGTCGATCATGGATCAAGTGGTACCGCCTTTACTCGATCAGCATGCCGCAAACCTGATTTCTCCAGGGAAATACCAACTGGTGGATAGCGCCCAGAGATATGAAAACTGGGAACAGTACTTCGCCGGGAAAGCCGCCCTCGGTGTCGCAATCGATTACGCCATGGACTGGGGGCTGGAAGCAATCCGAGATCGCATTTTTTCCCTGGCGCAATCGATACGTTCGAAACTCAAAAATATTGACGGTATAGAGATAACCGATCAGGGACAAGTCCAATGCGGCATTGTGACATTCAGGACAACCCAGATGGATGCCTCCCAGATTAAATCCGAGATGAAAAAACGCAACATCAATGTCAGCGTATCAGATGGTTCAGGATCCCTGGTGTCATTTCAACAAAGGAATATAAAGAGCGTGGTCCGCGCATCAACGCACTACTTCAACACCGAACAGGAAATCGAAATTTTCGTTACCGCCCTACAAGAAATCCTTGCCATCGAATAATTTCTACACCGACCCCAATCTATAGACCCCGATCCATAAAGACGCCAGGGGTTTTCATGGGGGTTGTATTCATGCTATCAATATCCTCCGTTGATCAAGATTTGGGATTGTAATTGGATCTCCAGCATATTTTGCCTACAGGTGCTTATGAAGTCTCCTTGCCCAGAATATTTCTCGTCTTTACCATTGTTACCATCAACCACCAGTTAGATTAGAATTAATCGGTCATTTTAAATCCTATCACCTACGCCGACTTGAAAAGCAAATGAATAACGCGAACACTGTCACCGAAACCGCTGCACTCGACGAATTAATTGCTACTGCAGCCCTAGACTTTTCCAGCGCAAGAACCCTGCCTCCACGACTCTACCATGACCAGGATATTTTGCAGCTTGAGGTCGACAGAATTTTCAAACAGGAATGGAATTGTATTGGAAGGACTGCAGATATTCCCAATCCAGGCGAATACATCACTTTCGACATTATCGACCAACCGGTATTCGCGATTCGGCAAAAGGATAACTCGGTTTTAGCGTTTGCCAATGTATGCGCCCATCGATGCGCCAAATTGCTTTCTGGCACCGGGCAATCGAGCAGGATTGTTTGTCCTTATCATTCCTGGACCTATGCGCTGGACGGTCAGCTAATTGGCACATCGTACATGGAGCAGAACAAGCGATTTGACAAGTCCGATTACCGGCTCACGCCCATTCGAATCGAAATTTGGGAAGGTTTTATCTATGTGACTCTTAACCCTGACATCAACCCGGTTACGGAACGACTGTGTGAGTTGCATGAAGTTGTGGGCCAATATCGTATGGCAGATTATGTTCCAATTATTCAAAATGAAGAAGTTTGGGATACCAACTGGAAGTGTTTATTCGAGAATTTTATGGACGGCTACCACATTCATAGTGTCCACAAAGAATCGTTTAGCCAACACGGGTGCTCAGAAGACAACTCAACGTTTTTTGCCGGCAACAATCATTTCACCTACCATCATATTAACCGGGACCCTACTAAAGCCTGGTCAGCAGCGGATAAGGCAAACACCTGGGTAACCAAAGAATATCGTTCCCGGGTAATTTTGGCGGGTTTATTCCCGTCTCACGTATTCCAGCTGCAGCCGGATCTACTTTGGTATCTGTCCATCATGCCCCAGGGCGTTGGGCGGGTGCGGATAAAATGGAGCGCTTCGATTCCTGAAGAGATATTGGCATCATCGCCAGACCGGGAACAACATATTGCTCGCATTCGAAATCTTCTTGAAAAAGTTAATTCCGAAGACCGCCCAACCGTAGAGGACCTGTATCATGCCACCGCTTCAGACCTCGCGCGGCAGGGCCCAATGAGCCATCTGGAACGAAACGTATACGAGTTTACCCGTTACCTGGCGCGCCTGTTGGTCGAGCAGGACAAATAATTTGAATACGCCCGGTATTAATTTATCTGTCGCTAGTAAGGAGCACTGGTATGGATCAATGTTAGTGAGTGAATCCGAAATCGTTGTTAATAATGCGGGGGAACCTCGGCATACATCTTGGCAATGATCGACCATCTGAGAATTTACGACTGAGGCCTATGCATGTTTGTCCATCACGGCACGCAAACGAATAGCATTGTGACCTTCTACGTCGATGGCAAAGTGGTCGAGGTTCCCGCCACCATGAGTGTCGCTGGCGCATTGCTGGTGAGCGGTCACATAAGCTTTCGGCGCACACCGGTAACTGGGTCAACCCGGGGACCCTGGTGTCTGATGGGGAGTTGCTACGACTGCCTGGTGAATAGCGATGGTGTCAGCGGCTGTCAGGCGTGCGCAACACCCGTGCATGAAGGTATGCGCATCACGCGCCCTGGCCCCGATCACCGAAACGCAGAAAGCCCTGATCCCTGGGGTACCGGTCCTTAACTTAACGCCTACCAGACAAAATTCATAAGCCCAAGTCCATGAAAGAAACCCGGGAGTTGGTAATCATTGGCGCCGGTCCCGCAGGAATGTCTGCCGCCATCACCGCGAGCGCATCCGGGGCCGACGTGTTAGTTCTGGACCGGCGCGAGTCACCAGGAGGTCAGATTTATCGTAATGTAGAATCTGCGGAAACTACAAATGCCGAAACACTGTATCGCCCCCCTGACGCGTATCGATTAGCCGAATTGCCTGATCAAATTATCTGCCGCTGCGAAGAAGTGACAGCGGGGGCGGTACGTGAGCAAATCCGGCTTGGTGCGACAGAACCTAATGCCATCAAGTCCTACCTTCGCTGCGGCATGGGTCCCTGCCAGGGTCGCTATTGTGGTTTAACGTTGAGTGAAATTATCGCGACGGATACTGGCAAACCAATGTCCGAAGTTGGTTACTTCCGGATACGCCCGCCGGTAAAACCGGTACCCATAAACGACATACTGGTCCTGTCCACGGGGGAGCTCCCGGCTGAAGTAAAACTGCCAGATCCGTTAAAGCAGGAAAGCAATGACGCCTGACGTAATCATTATCGGAGGCGGCGTCCAGGGTTGTTCCACCGCCCTCCAGCTGGCGCGACAGGACATTCGGGTAAACAGCGTACGCCGCAGTGGATCAGCCTGGTATGTTAAAACCGATGATCGGATCTACCAGTCCCCCATACTGGTAGACACCGCAGGAGCTTGGGGCGACCGGATTGTCAAAGACATGGGTGAGGTTGTACCGCTATCTACAATTGCGCCAATGCTAATGGTTACCGATCGGTTACCTCATTTTATGCAGCAACGTATCGGCGCCGTAGACCGCGTACTCTCAATCGTACAACAAGCAAATGGCACCGTAATTATCGGCGGTGGCTACCTTGGCAGTGCCAATCGTAACGCCGAGACTACAACGCGGGATTACGCCAAACTTGCTTTCAACGCGCATATCGCATGTGACATGTTTCCAGTTTTACGCGAGGCAAAAATCCAGCGCGCCTGGGCTGGAATAGAAGGATACATAATAGATGGGCTACCCGTGATCGGACCGAGTGCAACGGAAGAGAATGCCTACCACGCCTTTGGATTCAGTGCCCATGGTTTCCATCTGGGTCCGGTAGTGGGACGAATCCTCGGGCACTTGATTACCGAACATCACAGTGACATACCAATCGATGCATTTCGGATTGATCGTTTTTCTACTTTGGTAAATTGAATCAATACGGCTATGATCTCGCTCCAGGGTTGAGGGCCCACGATGAGTAAGGTACATAAAGCCACTTTCGACTTTTTGGAATTACCTGTAATAACGGGATAGTGCCCTACCAATAACTAGAGGACCAAAAACCTTGCTACGCATCTTCCTGTGGAAAATTGGATTCGAATGGACCCAGTTAAAACGACTTTTATGGCCTTGTATGGAGAAGAAAATCTATTACTTTGCATTCGGCGCGAATCTTAGTGCAGATGTACTGCAGCGGCGGCGCATTAAAGTCTACGAAAGTTTCGACTACACACTTGATGGGGCCAGGTTACGATTCAGCCAGCTTGGGTTTTACAAAGGCCACGGCTACGCATCAGCGGATGCAGCGGAGGGCGAGGAAATGTACGGCAAAATGTATTTGATACTTGAAACAGACGCAGCGCGCATGGACTACTTCGAGGGCGTGCCGATTCTTCAGGTGCATGACAAAATATTTCGACAGGAAAATGAGTACGAATACTATTACTATCGCGCGATTACCCCGCGGGAAGGACTAAAACCGACCCAGGATTACCTCGATTACATCGTCACCGCATACCGCAGGATGCCCAACGTTCCCCCTGCATACGTTGAATCTCTGGCTGGAACTGAAGTACTGAACCAATTCATACCACATGATGAGACCGGGGAGTTCGTTCGGGATATCCAACGCTGGCCTTCCTCCCTACATCCAGCATTGGTCTATTACGAGGGGTGTTGCCAGCTACTGGTTGAATTCCTCTGGAATCGCTCGTTGTTTCAATGGATGATAAAAAGCTAATATCCTAAGCAAACCACTCGAATTCCTCCTAGTGACACCAAAATGACGGCATCTAGTGCCGTCATCCCGGTGTTGCCAGGATCCAGTCGAAATTTGACCGACCGTAGGGAGACATTTAATGAGTTATTTGACAACCTCTGGTTAAAATTTAGGGTTTCGCCTAATAACAGCTAGACCGGCCAGCGATTTAGCTACAACAATTCCGCTGATGACAATGAGCACGATACCAATCCAGGAAATCCATCCTGGTAATGTGCCAAAAATAAAATAGCCAAAGACTACTGCAGCGACGATTTCAAGATAAGTAAATGGAGCAATTGTTGATGCTTCCGCTTTGGCAAATCCGTAAACAAGGCAAACTTGATTCACGGTACCGGTTAGCGCCATCGCGAACAGTAGTCCGAACTGCTGTAGATTAATGGGTTGCCAATAAAAGGGTATTAGCACAGACAATGTAATTGTCGCGACGGCACCACCCCATAATGCAGTGACAAGTGGATGGGAAACGCTACCAAGTTTTCGATTCATCGCCATCTGTACGCTGACAATAACCGCGCAGAGAAATACGAACCAGGTTCCCTGATTAACATTTTCGAATTCGGGGCGCATTACCAGTAACACGCCGATAAACCCACCACAAATACCTATCCAGCCGACCCATCGAACCCTTTCACCAAGAAATAAAATAGCAATGACAGTAAGCAGAAAAGGGTAGGCATACAGTATGGCGATGGCGTCAGCGAAGTCGATGGTTTGGGCACCAACAATGAAACTTACTGTGGCCGCAGACATGCTGATACCCCTGAAAATTTGCATGGTCAATCGTGCTGGCTTCATTGCCGAAGGTCCGATACGCCAGGCAACTACCGGTATCAGCACCAACGTAAAAAACAGAAACCGAAACCAGGTAATCTGAATGGCGTTTATGTCCTCCGACAATAGTTTCATCAGTGCGCCGGTAAAAGCAGCGACGCTTAAACCAGAAATAACCAATAGAATCCCCTGTCGCGTGCTTCGCGGCGTCACGTTGTTGTCAATATTCAAATTCGGATTTTTTAAAGCAGTTTCACCTAAGGTAACCTATTACATTCCGCATTGCTTGATGGATAAATGAGGGCGATTTACCCCTTACTTATTTTTGATAGACAACGAATTACCGGCGAGCAACTAGCACGGGCGGGCACGGGCCCAGAAGTCAAAGGAGGGTATCACTGCGCTGGATAGTTCATCAGTTATATTATTCCGGACGACAGCTTAATTTATACAGACACCTTTTGGAAGTACAACGGCTACGGGCTAGAAATAGCGAACACGGTTCGAAAATATTCCAATGGGTTGAGCAAAAAGGGTTCCAATTGAATTACCAAGAAATTGCTATTTCACTGGGGATTCTTCACTTACGCCCTTTTTGCCCAACTTAATCCGGTGACCTTGGCTATCAGCAGCGCTGGCCCATTTCACGGGATTCAAAGCCGTGGACAACCGCGGGATCAATATAATTGGCCAGGCGGGTCAAACCCTTTGCCACTTGTTGTTTTACAGTCCTTATCAACGCGGTTTCAACCGGAAAAATGCCACTTACCATGGTTGCGCGTTCGATTTCGGAACCGGTGTAGCCTGGAATGGGGTTGTATCTAGTCATGGTCTTTCTCCTATTAAGCAAGTTAATCTATTGTTTACATAAACTGATATATATCAGTAAGTGTTAAGTTAAGCCATTTATTAACCTTACTCAAATGATATGTTCTCTTGTAAAGAAGAGTTTTTCTCCACTATAATAACAAAATGTCTCAACAGTCCCAGGCGCCCTCTCAGATAATGCCTTCTCTCAACGCATTGAGAGCATTTGAATCCGCGGCACGGCATTTGAGCTTCAAGGATGCGGCGTTGGAACTGCATGTGAGCGCCAGCGCCATCGGTCATTTGATTGCCGACCTGGAACAGTTCTTCGGTATTAAATTGTTCACCCGAGCCCATCGCCGGGTTGAACTGACTATTGCGGGACGAGATTTATTGCCTGGTCTGCAAGCAGCATTCAACCAATTGCGGGGAGCGGTCCGGACCTTTCAAGTCAACCAGACGGATCGACCATTGGTGCTGTCGGTGGAACCAACATTTGGCAGCCGCTGTCTGTTTCCGCGTCTTGAGAGTTTCCGCGCCCAGTTTCCCGATATAGCTTTGCGCCTGGATCCCTCCTCAGACCTGATGGATCCCCGATTTGACGATGTGGATATTTGCATTCGATACGGCAAAGGCAATCATCCCGATCTGCGGGTGGACGTCATAGATCCCATCGAAACCATCATTGTTGTCTGCAGTCCAAATTTGCTTACCGGCGAATACCCTCTGCGGGAACTATCTGATCTGAAATGGCATACCTTGATTGATCGCAATCCAAGCACCCTATATTCTGATCGCGCAAACTGGGCCCGTTGGTTTCAGGCTGCTGGCCTGGATAAGCCCGTCTACAAAGACAGGTTGGAAGTCCCCTGGGAAGAATACGCTATTGCCAGCGCCATCCAGGGACAAGGTGTTACTCTGGCCAGCAAGCTTCTGGCCACAGAAGATTTGGCTGCAGGACGTCTGGTTCAACCATTTGATGCCTACTATCAGGTGGACATGGGCTATTATCTGGTTTCATCTCTAGCCTCTGTCAACGATCCCCGGGTGGAAGGTTTTCGGGATTGGATGCTTGATCAGGTGGACTACTCTATTCCAATGGTTTCGACCCAAGGGGGCAACCTGACTGAGCCCCGTCAACAACTTTAACGCAATACATTCCGCTCAAAGTCAGAAAAACCCATTCGCCCAACCCCCGGCAATTTGATCGCAAGAGGCGAAAGATCGATACCAGCGGTTAGCCCTGCCAAATTGAGCTCAATGCCCTCTTCAAGCCCAAGGATCAAACCGAACACGCCACCAAGAGACAACTGCAGGCCGCTTCCACTTGGCGTCCGCGAAAATACGTTGCCGTCGGGCAAGTAGTCTTTACCGATCGCCGTTGTCGGCAGCTCGAGATTCAGCTCTTTCACTCGCCGCCCAAGGTGCGCCGTAAAAGTATTACTGTTTGGCCCCGGCCAGATATTATATCGGTGGTTATATTGATAGTTCGAAGCAGCGTTATGCAGTCGATCGATTAAAGCATCTACTTCGTCACCTCCACGCACCTCCCGCAATAAATCGGGTTTGCTCCCATACCAATAGCGGTCGGGCTGACCAGGGCGGATTTGAACAGACTCTCCCTTCCAACGTAGCGCATAGCCCATCACTTCAAGCCGAGTATAAATATCCTCTTCAGATCGCTTGGTCGCAACCCAGGTATGGACACCCAAAACCCCACGCCACCGCACTGCCCTTGCAGCGTAAACCTGGATAATCGCATCACCCGTCATAGCCGGGTCAGGAGCTTGTTGGCTACTATCTGAACGTAAATCCCACCAAGATCCAGTCCGATTTTTGTCGGTGTAATACAAGGCGAATTGAGCGCCGACCGGTAAAACATAAACGACAAAGATAATCATTAACACGCGCAATGTTGTCTTCACCCACCGACGCGAAACCGAATCGATTTGACTCGCACCCCGATTCATTAATCTTTTTTTCTAAACAACACCAAATTTAGTGTAATAGATTGTTCAATATAATTGACATATAGATCATGATTGACCGCAGGCCTGTTCAACCCGGAAATCAGCTATACGATCCCTTCTGCCATTCCCGGATTTACCCTATAGACATACACTAGTCAGGATAGTGCCGGGGCATGCGCTATTTTACTTAATTGGCGATAGGCGGCGATAGGCATCGACGATTGCCGCGGCCCGACTCCTGTGATTAACCAATAACATTGTAAAGCGTGGTCTGATCTTTTGAAAACCAGATAATTGCTAGATGCACTATCGACTTCAGTAAGCGTTAGTGCAGTCGTTACTTTCAAAAAATCAGGAGCCAACCCAATCACACTTCACCAATAACTACTAGCCCGGCCCTGACTTTTCGCTGGTTGGATTCTCCTCTATTACCGCGTTGGCAAGTTCAACAAATCCATAGCCTCCTGGCTCTTCGGTTACATAGGTAGGGTTTGTATGGAGCTCGTCCAAAAATGGAATTACATTGGCCACACCAACAGTTGTGGTGAAACTCGAAAACATGACGTCATCATTTGGCGAGTCACCGATAAAGATTGCTTTATCGGATTCAATACCATTGTGGCTTAACCATTTCGTCGCTGTCGATGACTTATCGTAATCACCCAGCCAAACATTAATGTGAATGGAACTAATCTTGGCGTTAGCTCCTTTGGACTTACAGTACTCGGCGATTTTAATCGCATCAGATCGCTCTATAGTCACTTCTTGTCCGACGTCAAAGGCGATATCGTTTATGCGAAATGACTGGTCTGCGGTTTGCCGGGCACAATCGAATTGATTCAAAACGTCCTGCTTTAAAGCCTGGAGTTGCTGCCAATTTTTCGCGCGAATCGATTCGGGCAGTACATGAATATAGGATAGTTTCCCCTGCTGATTTCGCTGCATAATAAAAGCACCGTTTTCGCCAATGATGGAGTCTATTGGCCAGGTTCTGACAATACAGTCACACCATCCAGCGCTGGCGCCAGTGACCGGGACTACCGTAATTCCAGCCTGCTGTAGCGTTGCCAACGCGGTGTAGGTCTCCGCTGGTAACTTTCCATGCCAGGTTAGCGTATCGTCAACGTCTGTAAAAATGATTTTCGGACGTATCGGAAATATTTTTGGGAGCGCTTTTGGCTTCAATGATCAATCTCAAGAATAATGGGTTGGTGATCTGACAAATCGGTTTGGATGTCGACAGTTACGTTGACCACGACAGATGCGAATTCTGTGCTCAGCCAGAAGTAATCCCGGCAATGTGGTCCCTCGGGCCATTGATTGCGGTCGTAAATTCCACAGGTTGGAAGATGGGGGTCGTTACCTCTATCCTGAACCCACGCATCTAGCCACCCTCGATCTCTCATGAACCTGCACTCAGGGCTATCGGTACCGCAGTTAAGATCTCCGCAGAGAATACGTCGAGACGGCATTGCCTGGGGTTGATAGGCACCAACACCTGAAGCCTTTGGATTTAACAGTTGCGAAGTTCTCTCGTACTCCAAGTGACAGAGTCGCTCGATTTGCTGTTGTCGCTCGCGCTGATCGTGAAAGGCGAGGTGAGTGTTGATGATACTTAATGGTCCATCGCGGGAATTGATGACAGTCTCAACCGCCACCCGTTGCATTTGATTATTCCCAGGCGCCGCTGGCTTCGGTAGTTGATGGGTTTTCAGGTCAAGTAACTCTCCTTTAACCAGCGACATATTGCCGAATTCCTGCCTGCCAGTCCCACCCGGCCAACTAAACCCAGCACCCCATGCGTGCATATATTCGGGGAGCGTCTGTTGTATAAGTAGAGTTTGATCTAATTGATCTTCGGCGCAGTATTCCTGCATATTGCGCGCAACTTCCTGCAGGCAAATAACATCGAAGTCGCCAAGCCTGATAATGTGATCCAGCGTTCGGCGCAGATCAATGTTGCCGTCACGGCTTTTGCCGGACTGGATATTCCAGGACAGAATTTTCATCTAATTATATATGACGTCTTAATCCTGACGAATTACAGACCAATCCCAATCTCCGCAACGGTGCACAACACTATTTAATACCTGCATGCATAAAGGACTGGATAAATTGCCGCTGGAATACCAGAAACAGAGCCAGCAATGGACCGATGGCTATGAGCGTACCCGCGGAAATGATCGACCAGTCAACACCGGACTCGGGCGCGCCAAAAATTGCCATTCCCACGGTCAACGGACGGCTGTTAACGGTATTCGTTACCACCAGTGGCCACAAAAAGTTATTCCAGTGATAGCTCACCGACACCAGGCTGTAGGCCAGATAGGTTGGGAAAGCGAGGGGAACGAAAACCTTCCAAATGATGCCCATCCCGGATAGCCCCTCTACCCTAGCGGCATCTTCAAGTTCTTGGGGTACGGTTTTAAACGTCTGGCGCAGCAGAAAAATTCCAAATGCGCTGGCCAAATAGGGCAGGCCTACGCCAATATGTGTATCGATTAGCTTCATGTTGGAAAGGGTTTGATAGTTCTCAACAATCAGGACCTCAGGCATTACCATTAACTGAATCAAGACCAGCCCTAGGGCAAATCCCCGTCCGAAAAATTTCTCCCGGGCCAAGGCGTAACCAGCCAGGGTACAAACGATGAGCTGAGATACCAGAATTATTGTTGTGATAATTACCGTATTAATCATATAACTCAGGAACGGCGCCTGATCCCATGCCGAGGCAAAGTTCTCCAATGTCAGCGGCGCGTCAATAGCAAACCGGGTGGCAAATTCTGGTGGATGAAAGGCTGCCCAAAAGGCATAGACCAAGGGTAAAATCCAGACAAAGCCTAGCAAATAGGCCGAGGCTTTAGATAAATATTGAAACCAGGTGCTCATAATTTGCCCTATCGATAGTGTATTTTGCGGTCAATAAAATACATTTGTGCCAACGCGGTCAGCGCAAGCGCTACCAGCATGACAACGGTCAGGGTTGCCGCATAATAGCTGTCTAGGAAACTGAAAGCGGTTTCGTAGATGTAGTAGAGCAGTAAATTGCTGGCATTGTTTGGCCCCCCTTTGGTCAATATAAAAATATGATCCACCAACTTAAAGGCATTCAATAATGCATTAATCAGGACAAATAAGGTCGTCGGCATTAACAATGGAAAAGTAATCTTTCGGAAAATTTGCCATGGACTAGCGCCTTCAACTTTCGCTGCCTGATACAGTTCGGGACTCAGGGTTTGTAGCGCGGCAAGGTAGAAAATCATAAAAAACCCGGCTTCTTTCCATATAGTCATTAGCATAATACTAGGCAAAGCCATATCGGGATCACCCAGCCAGTTCGGACCATTGATGCCAAATGCACTTAAGACCTGATCGAATAAGCCAATATCCGGGCTATAGAAAAACAGCCAAATATTTGCCACCGTAATCATCGGTAAAACTGTTGGTGTAAAAAATGCAAGGCGCAGCAATCCGGCGTGGCGAATTTTCCCGTTTACCCAAAGTGCCATCAATATTGCCAGGGCAATGGACGTTGGAACTGTGCCCACCGCATACCAGAAATTGTTGCTTAAAACCTTCCAGAAAATCGGGTCGTCCAAGAGTAATGCGTAGTTTTCTAGCCCGACGAAACTGCTGGGGGCGACGTCGGATTTAGCCCAAAATACACTGCGCCAAAAAGTCCGGAGGGTTGGCCAATGGGTAAAGGAAACCAGCAATATTAATGCTGGAAGCAGTAAAAGCCAGGCCTTCAAATTAAGCTTGCTGATCAAATTACCCTAGAGATACTTAGTCAGGAGACAGGTGTGTGTCACGCATGGGACCGCGACCGCAGTCCCATGCTACTGGTTATGTTTTTATTGATAGCGCCGCAAAATTTGCTTGGCCTGGGCCTGGGCATCTGTTAGCGCATCTGAGGCTGAGGCTTGTCCCGTCAGAACTGACTGAATTGCGTCGTCGAGCGCCTTTCGAACGCGCCCCGCTTCGTGGGTCGACAACTCTGCGGTGGCATGTTGGAGCTGGTCCCGGGCGACTGCCGCAGGCGGAAAGCTTTTGACGTATTCGCTGAGCGTGGCAGTTTCATAAGCATCTTCACTGACCCCCATATAGCCGGTTGCCTTGGACCAGTGCGCAGCCTGCTCGGGAGAGGTCATGAACTTTACCAGTTCCAGGGAAGCGCGTTTTTCTTCATCTGTGGAATTCTTAAAAATATAGAAATTTCCGCCGCCGGTTGGAGAACCCAGATCAGATTTACCGGGAAGCATGGCAACGCCGAAATCGAAACTTGCTTTATTTTTTACGGTTGTCAAATTTCCGGTTGAATGCCACATGATCGCGGTTTTTTGCTCCAGAAAATTTTGTCGCAAAGTACCCCATTCAATAACATCGCCGGGCATGATGGCATGGGTCTCGCCGAGGTCTCTCCAGTATTGTAATGCTGAGACAACGCCAGGGTTATCAAAATAGGTTTCGGTGCCGGCCTGATTCATTAGCACCTCGCTATTTTGCTTGGCCAACGCGGCAAACATCCAGTAGGGATAGCCCGTGGAAGGTATCATTGCGCCCCATCGATCTACGTTTCCGCTAGCATCTTTTTTGGTCAGCTTTTGTCCCACGCTGATGAATTCTTCCCATGTGGTAGGCGGCGATTCAGGGTCGAGACCGGCTTCCCTGAATGCATCTTTGTTATAGTACATAACGATAGTGGAGCGCTGAAACGGAACGCCCCAGGTTTTACCATCGGTTTTTCCATTTTCCATCAAAGCGGGATAGAAGCTGTCGAGCCAGACACGTTCCTGATCTGTGCTGATGATGTCGTCAAAGGCTACGATTGCTTCCAGATCCCTTAGCTCGTGAATGTCGATAGAAAACATGACAGACAATTGAGCCGGTTCACCGCTTTTCAATGCGGCGAGAGCTTTTACCCTGGCGTCATTATAATTTCCCGCATAAATAGCATTAACATTGATGTCTGGATTTTGCGCTTCAAATTTTTCCACCATTCCATCAACAATTTTGGTCAGCGCTCCACCTACTGCCACTGGGTAATACATCGTTAGATCTGTCGCAGCGATCACTGTACTACTAAATCCCAGCATTGCGGACAGCGCGATGCCAGGCAAAAATTTACGAATAGTTTTCATTGTGTTTATTCCTCTTTGGTGTTGTTTAAGGTGCTTAATTCGTATTCACCGATCCACTGGGAAAGGTACGCTCAAATTTAGCGTCCCAGAAAATATGAATCTCTCGATCTGGGTCGTAAATTGCGTGTCCCGGATATCGAATATTGATAATTGTCGGGCGGTCGAGTGCTCCCTGGACTTCGGCCAGGATAATAGTGTCGGCACCGTGGTAGTCACAGCTTACTACTCGAGATGGCACTCCCTGGTCGGATACTTGAATATGTTCTGGTCGCACACCGACGGTCTTTCCATCAACTGAAAATATATTCATGGGCGGACTCCCGATAAACTGCGCCGTAAAAATAGTATCGGGCTGGTTGTATAGCTGTTCGGGTAATCCGATCTGCTCGATTTTGCCTTCATTAAGCAATACGATCTTGTCCGCCATGCTCATTGCTTCGACCTGGTCGTGGGTAACGTAAATAACTGACATTCCGAGTCGCTGTTGAAGTGCGCGTATTTCCGAACGCATTTCGTTTCGTAGCTTCGCATCCAGATTCGACAACGGCTCATCCATCAAACATAGATTGGCCTGAGCCACAATGGCGCGGGCTAGCGCGACTCGTTGACTTTGTCCACCCGAGAGTTGTCCTGGCTTTTTATTTAAGTGATCACCCAGAGCCACCAATTCAACTACGGACTGAAGACGTTTTTGCCTTTCACCGGGATCGACCTTTCTTGCCTTTAGTCCGAAAAGAATGTTCTCTCTAACAGTAAGGTGTGGGAATAGTGCATAGGATTGGAAAACCATGGCGAGTTTTCTCTTGCCTGGAGGGAGGCCTGTAATGTCCTGATCGTCCAGGATGATTTTTCCGGCATCCGGCGTCTCCAACCCTGCAATCATTTTTAGCGAAGTGGATTTGCCGCAGCCCGACGGTCCCAACAGCGCAACAAACTCTCCATCAGCAACAGAGAAACACAGGTTATCGACAACCTTAACGTTGCTATAGCTACGTGTTATCCCTTCTACCTTGAGCATCAGGTAGTTCCTGATTCCGGACCAACCTCAAAAATTTCAATTCCCTGTACTGCACACAACTGCTGAATTGAATCATCAATTATGTCCATCACTAAAAAATCGATATCTTTTAGTTCTCCCGTAATGACTGGTGCATAGCGATCGAGCTTGGTGTGATCAGCCACCAGCACACAGGTTTCACTGTTATCAATAATCGCTCGCGAGACATTACGCTCTTCAGGCGAAAAATCGAGAAATTGTCCTTTTTTATTCAGGCCTCCTGCCCCGAATACACCGTATTGAAAATTGAACTTTCTAAGAAATTCTGTGGTTTCTTCGCCCATGGTGTCCTGATCGTTGACGCGAACCCGACCGCCAGCCATGTGCACCACAATATTCTTGTTGTGGCAGAGGGTTAACGCGACGTTGAGATTGTTGGTAACCACGGTTAGACCAGGGTGATCCAATAATGCCTGGGCCACTTGCTGGGGTGTGGTTCCAATACCGAGAAAAATGGTGGTGTCTCCGGGGAACAGCTCAACTACCTTTTTGGCAATTTTCTGCTTCGCCGCCAAATTCATGATGGTGCGATTACTGAACGAGGCATTTTGGTTACTGCTGGGCAGGGTAATTCCCCCATGCACCCTTCGAACGAGCCCCAGCTGACTTAACTCATTTAGATCCTTACGTATAGTTTGAACGGTGACATTGAACGAAGACTTGATATCAGCACTCGAAAGCTCTCCGTTTTCCTGGTAAAGCTGGTTCATAATATCTTTCTGACGACCTGATAATGCCATTTTCAGGTAATCGGGAATTTTGGGACATGGAAAGCCATCAATACAGAGTCGAAGCCACTATATTCGTATGAAATTATACTATCTTCGTTCGAGCATAATGTCCAGCAATTATTAATGGGTAATAAGGGGACAGAGTCCCTACTATTTTTCTTTTTTACTCTCCTTTTACCCTGGCATCGTTGATTATGGTCACCCGATGCATTTCACGGTGAAGGGGCATGTAATCCGCTGTGGCGTAGTGCCAGGTACAACGGTTATCCCAGATCGCCATGGCGCCAACTGTCCACTGGAAGCGAACCTGATTTTCCGGCTGATTAATATGATGATAGAGATAACCTAGAAGTTTATTGCTATCGGTGGCGCGCATACCGACCAAGTGTTGGGTAAACCCTTCGTTGACGTAGAGAAATTTACGCCCTGAAGCTGGATGATTTTTAACAACTGGGTGAATCGCGCTACCGAAGCGCTGATGCGCATCCATAACTTTGGCGCCATCGGTTTCACCAACAGCAAAGTTGTTTCTGAAGTCGCCGAGATCATGGATTGCCGTCATATCTTCGAGCTCAGATTGGATACCTGGGGGCAGCGTTTCCCATGCCCGGGACAGGGACATCCACAACGTATCGCCACCACATTCGGGCACGGTACGCGCAACCAGAAGTGAAGCGAACGGTGGATTCTGATTGAAAGACAAATCAGTGTGCCATCCATCGGTATCGGGTGGATTGTCCGGGCCGTTTTTCAGCACCATAATATTTTCGTATTCCTCGAGGTGCGGATAGACATGGTGCGGGGGTTGGGGCTTGCCAAGGGATTTCGCCAATGCAACATGCTCCGCTGGACTGATAGCCTGATCCCTGAAAAAAATCACTTGGTGTTCAATTAACGCAGCATAAATATCGTCCAGAAGCCCACGATCGATTGGTGAAGACAAATCGGCTTCGCATATTTCCGCCCCGATCGCGGGTGTTAGTTTTCTCACCTTAAAAGCCAATTTGGACATGATTTTTACTCTGGATAGTCGCTCAGATATCGATTTTACCTATAATCTAATTGCTCGAGTGGCTAATTTTTAGCGCTGGGTCGCAATCAGTCAATCCAACTTATTCGGGACAAATAAGGATGGATTGAATGGGGACATTTTACAGTTTCGGATGGGTATCGGAGCAGTATACCTATCTCACCCCTGGCCAAGTGTGGATGGTAAATTCCTCGACATGGTAATACTTATCCAATAATTTCTATACTGACCCGATCTATTGGGAACTATTGATCTTCTTACAGGTTGGGTTTCGCGGTATTCTATGGTGCGGGGCCGATGTATTGCCTGCACCGGAATCTCAGTTTCTGAACCACATAACAAAGGTTAAATTCATGTCCACCGATCAGGTGCTTTACGAAGTGTCGAATACAACTGCTCTGTTGACATTTAATCGCCCCCAGGCGAGAAATGCGCTGACCTTTGAAATGTACGATGCCCTAGCAGATATTTGTCAGAAGCTTAATCAAGACTCAGGGAGCATTCGAGCTTTGATACTGACCGGAGCTGGAGAGAAAGCTTTTGCTGCGGGCACAGACATCTCTCAATTTCGGCGTTTTTCTACGCCGCAAGATGCACTCGACTACGAACACAAAATGGATCGTGTCCTCGGTGCCCTTGAATCACTGTCGATTCCAACTATCGCGGCTATCCGGGGAGCCTGTACTGGTGGCGGGGCGGCCATCGCAGGGTGTTGTGATATTCGAATTGCCACAGCAGATTTGAAGTTTGGTTTTCCCATCGCCAGAACCCTCGGCAACTGCCTTTCAGTCAACAACCTGTCGCGTTTAACGGGTTTGCTCGGCGCGGCGCGAACTAAGGAAATCATATTCACTTCACGTTTAATCGAATCCGCCGAAGCACTCAATATCGCGCTGGTTTCTGAAGTGGTTGATGATGTTCTACAACGAGCCCGTGAGATTGCTGACAAGATTTCAAACCATGCGCCGCTAACTATGAGCGCAACCAAAGAGGGCCTGCGGCGGCTACGCCAACATGCTGCCGAGGTAGAGGACGATGACTTAATTGTTAAGTGCTACACCAGTAGCGACTTCCATGAGGGCATCGAAGCATTTCTCGCCAAACGAAATCCGGATTGGAAGGGCAGTTAGGATGAATGCCGAAACCAATGGGCCGTTAACGGGAATGCGAGTACTGGAGCTCGCCCATATCATGGCGGGTCCGGTATGCGGATTAATGCTGGCCGACATGGGAGCCGACGTTATCAAGGTAGAAAAAATAAATGGCGGAGATGACAGCCGGCGGTTCCTGCCGCCAGATATCAAAGGTGAATCAGCAGCCTTTATGATGATGAACCGAAATAAAAGGGGCATCGCGCTGGACTTAAAACAGTCCGAAGGTAAGGATGTATTCCTCCGTTTGCTCAAAGATGCCGATGTTTTGATCGAAAACTACCGACATGACACCATGTCGCGCCTCGGACTCGACGAAGACACATTAACCTCGATCAACCCTGGCTTGATACATTGTGAAATCTCTGGTTTTGGCCGATCCGGCCCTTACAAGGAAAGAGGAGGATTCGACTTAATAGCCCAGGGTATGTCTGGCCTGATGTCGATTACCGGTGAAGGCCCAGAGCGCCCACCAGTGAAGGTCGGTGCGCCGGTTTCGGATATTACTGCTGGCATACTTGGCGCGATGGGCGCTTGCGCGGCCTATGCCCATAAATTACAAACCGGTCAAGGCCAGCGGGTTGACACGTCATTGTTTGAGGCCGGAATTACACATACTTACTGGCAGTCGGCGATCTGTTTCGCCACCGGTGAAGCGCCGGGACCAATGGGTTCGGCCCACCCACTAAACGCACCGTATCAAGCCCTGGCAACCCGGGATGGCTGGATCAATCTGGGTGCGGCAAATCAGAAAAACTGGGAGAGTATGTTATCCGTCATTGACGCCGAACACCTTAAACAGGATCTGCGTTTTTCGAGCAACAATGAGCGCATGAGACATCGTGAAGCGCTCATCGAATTGTTGGAACAATACTTCACTGCCAAAGATTCAGCGGACTGGATCGCGATTCTTAACGACGCAGGAATACCCGCAGGTCCAGTTCTGTCTATAGACCAAATGCATCGGGACCCCCAGGCTATTGCCAGGGAAATGGTTACAGAAGTTACCCACCCCGTTGCGGGTAAAATGAAAACCATAGGCGCACCGGTTAAATTTGAACAAACCCCAGGCGGTGTTAAAAGGGCCGCTCCACTTTTTGGTCAACACACCCACGAAGTACTTAGCGCTGCGGGATATAGTGACGCACAGATTGCGGGGCTTGCAAAAAATCAAGTGATTACGCTTGCCGAGTGATACTGAATAGTCGACTATAGGTCAATTATGGAAACAGTATAACTATCTAAGCTTTGATCAATCGCAAATAGATATACTGCCCTTCTATCTTCCCCTAACTTAAAGTTTACGATAACTGCCAGCCTGGACCACGCCCTCCGCCCTCAGGCACTGATTCGACGCTATGGAACCGTTATCGGCATCCATAAATTCAAAAGCCCCGTCTTCAAGCCTCAGAATACTGATATCCGCCAGGCCGCCAATCTCCAGACGCCCAAGATCGGCGCGCCCGATGGCATCGGCTGGCTTTCTGGTGGAGCAGTCAATCACTTCGTTCAGCGACATTCCTAGGCTGAGAAACTTTGACAGGGTGGTTAGCTGATCGAATACTGGGCCGTCGATACTGAGGCAGTGAATATCGCTGGAAATAGTATCTGGCTTAAAGCCCGCGTCGAGCATGGCACGACAGGTATCGAAGGAAAACGACCCGGCGCCATGGCCGATATCGAATATTACGCCCCTTGATCGTGCGTCCAGAATCTCCTCGTATACAACACCATCCCTAAGTCTTGCCGGCGCATTGGGAAAAGGTTTGAAACAATGGGTGAGAATATCCCCCGGGCGCAACCTGGAAACAACCGAATGCCGACTGGGCGGCGGGTGATCAAGGTGACACATCAATGGTAGATTGGCCTCTTCGCATACGTCTAGCGCAATCTTCATGGGTTCAATACCCAACGCACCGCTGGCATACCGCCCAACCCGCACCTTGATGCCAGCTATCTGATCAGGATACTGATTGGCAACTGACAACGCTTCATCTGAGTTGAGTAATTCAAGCTCGGTACATTCACCCATCATCACCGTCTTTGAGAAAGCGAAAATACCGGCGAAAGACAGGTTTAGAAATGGAATGATTCTGACTTGCGCCGGTTCGATAACATGCTTTAGGAATCCAGCAAAACTACCAGGGCCGGCGGTCCCAGCATCCACCAGCGTAGTACAAGCAGACTTGTCAGCGTGAGTATCGGGGTCTACGCCAATGGATGTGCCACCCCAGTACACATGGGTATGCAAATCGATCAAACCTGGCGTGATAATTAAATTTTCGCAAGAAACGGTAGCTGCACCATCCGGGGTGATGTCTTTCGCCATAGCCTGAATTCGCGATCCAGAAATAGCGATATCCAAAATCTCGTCTCGGTCAATTGCGGGATCAATGACTCGTCCACCCGTTAAAATAAGTTCGGCACCCATTGAAGTCAGACTTAAGAATTTTAATTAGATGACAGTATACTTATCTTTACACAGTTCTGGAGAAGAAAAGTATACTGTCCCTATAACCGCCGAGTGGGATCCATGCAATTTACATTATCAATAGAGCAAAGATCTAAATCCGAATTATTTCGGGCGCTGCATCAGGATAAAGAGATTTTTGTTATGCCCTGCGCCTGGGATTCGTTAAGTGCCATGGTGTTTGAGGAACTCGGATTCTCTTGTGTCGGTACCACAAGCGGCGGGGTAAATTGGTCGTGGGGTAAGCGGGATTATGTTTATAGTGTCCCGCGGGAAGAGATGCTGAAGCAGTATGCTGAAATAACAAAAGCAACTTCCCTACCAGTCAGCGCTGACCTTGAAAATGGATATGGAGATAGCGCCAGGGATGTCGCCGAAACGGTCAAACAGTCGATCCTCTCAGGTATGGTGGGCGGAAGCATAGAAGACCAGAATACGGTACCTGGGGACAACCTAATCGATATTGAATTATGTCTTGACCGCATCATCGCCGCACGTGAAACTGCCAACGGTCTAGATCCAACTTACACGCTCACCGCTCGCTGCGAAGTGTTCTCGACCAATAGTAATAACCCTTATGGCAAAGCGGTGGAAAGATTAAACCGATATTACTCAACCGGGGCAAATTGCCTGTTCGTTCCCGGAATAAGTGATACCCAAACCCTCGCCCAGCTTGTTCGTGATGTAGATGGCACAATTAGCTTTGGCATGGGAGCTTCTAAACAGCCAATTGAATCTTAACTTCGACAATACCTACCAACGGGACCTCGATGGCTTTTATACCTCTTGGCATGGGGTAACTGCGCCAGCGCCACAAACCATCAAACTAAACCCGTCGCTTGCCGGGGAATTGGGATTGGATTTATCCAATCTTGGGGATGTTGAGAGCGCAGAAATATTCTCGGGCACTAAAATGTTGCCCGGCGCGGCGCCCATCGTCCAGGCTTATGCCGGACATCAATTCGGTGGCTTTACCCCGCAACTGGGAGATGGACGTGCGTTGTTGCTGGGAGAAATAATCGACAGCAATGGTCACCGACGGGATATTCAGTTAAAGGGATCCGGTCGAACTCCGTTCTCCCGGGGTGGCGACGGCAAGTCCGCGCTTGGTCCGGTGTTACGCGAATATATTGTCAGCGAAGCAATGCATGCCCTCGGCGTACCAACCACAAGGGCGTTAGCAGCGGTAACCACTGGCGAGAACGTAATGCGGGAAATTCCATTGCCCGGTGCGGTATTAACCCGGGTTGCCGCCAGCCATATACGAGTCGGCACTTTCGAATTCTTTTCCGCAAGAAAGGAGACCGATAAAGTTCAACAGCTCGCCGATTACGCCATAGCCCGACACTACCCCCACCTCCTCGACGATACGGATCGTTATATAGGATTTCTTGAAGCGGTCAGCCACGCCCAGGCGGCTCTGGTTTCCAAGTGGATGTTAATTGGATTTATTCATGGCGTTATGAATACCGACAACACCACCATATCTGGCGAGACCATTGATTATGGACCCTGCGCTTTTATGGACGCCTACGATCCCGCTACGGTATTCAGCTCCATCGATACCCAGGGCCGCTATCAATATCAAAACCAACCCTCTATTGCGGTTTGGAACCTGTCACGTTTAGCGGAAACTCTGGTCCCATTGATAGACCCGGACCAGGATCGTGGCGTCGAGAAAGCGACGGAAGTTTTAAACGGTTTTTCTGAGACTTATTTCAGTTTCTGGCTCAGCGGCATACGAAAGAAGCTTGGCTTGACTACAGAGAAAGAAGGAGATATTGGTCTGGCAAGCGAATTGTTTAAAACAATTGAAGGTCAAAACGTCGACTTCACACTGTTGTTCCGCAGCCTTGCCGATGTCCTGTCCGATCAGCGTTCAACAGTCAATTCACTGTTTAAAGAGCCTGGAACCCTGGATCCATGGCTCGAAAAATGGCAAGCGCGACTCGGTGAAGAAGACGTCACAATTGCTGCGCGCACGGCAAACATGAACCAGCAAAATCCAATTTATATCCCGCGCAATCACAATGTAGAAAAAGCCTTGTCTGCCGCCACGATCAACCAAGACTACAGTGTATTTGAGACGCTACTGGATGTACTAACCTCACCGTTTGAAAAACGCGACGGGTTGGAAGCGTTTGAGCAACCTGCACCAGTCACCTTTGGGCCCTACCAAACTTATTGCGGGACCTGAACAGCGTTAAATCTTCGTTACTGAATCGAACACGAATTAAATTCTATTCAACGACTGACTTCCTCAATACTGCGGCGCGTGGTGCTAAATAAGTATACTGTCCCGAAACTATTAACCCGGCAAGAAGAACTGAGATGAATTTTAAAATAAAGCCCGAGGAACTCGAAGTGGGCTATAACATTCCAGCGACCATCCTCATGGACGAAGCAGATATTCAGACGCCATGTCTGGTGCTGGATCTGGATGCGTTGGAACGCAATATCATCAAAATGGGAAATCTTGCCAGGGAGATGGGGGTAAGCCACCGTGCCCATGGCAAGATGCACAAATCTGTTGATGTGGCATTGCTCCAGGAGAAATTAGGCGGAAGTTGTGGCGTGTGTTGTCAGAAGGTCAGTGAAGCTGAGAGTTTCGCCCGCGGGGGCATTATGGACGTGCTGGTATCGAACCAGGTTTGTGATCTGACTAAGATCGACCGACTGGCGCGTATTCCTAAACTTGGTGCCCGAATAATTTGCTGTGTCGACGATCTTTCCAATGTTGACGACCTGTCCGCAGCGGCGGTAAAGCATGACACCCGGGTCGAATGTCTGGTCGAGATCGACTGCGGCGCCGATCGCTGCGGCGTTACCACCCCAAAAGAGGTGGTGGCCCTTGCGAGAAAAATCCATGGAGCCCCAGGACTTAAATTTACTGGTATTCAAGCGTACCAGGGCCAAATGCAGCATCTTAATACTTATGCCGAACGCGAAGCCAAATTCGAAATTGTGATCTCGATGGTCAACGAATCTGTAGCCGCTTTAAAGACCATCGGGCTTAATTGTGAAACCATAAGCGGCGGCGGTACCGGTTCTTTCAGTTTCGAAGGGGATTCGGGTATCTTTAACGAGCTCCAATGCGGTTCTTATGCGTTTATGGACGCTGACTACGGCCGCGTTCTCAACAAGGATGGCAATCGCCTCGACCAGGGCCAATGGGAAAATGCGCTGTTTATCCTCACATCAGTAATGTCCCACGTAAAAGCTGACCAGGCCGTCTGTGACGCCGGCCTGAAATCCCAAACGATCGATAGCGGCCTTCCGGTTATTTTCGGGCGTAGTGATCTGACCTATACCAGTCCTTCCGATGAGCACGGCGTCATTGCAGATCCAAATGGCGTGTTGAAATTAAACGACAAACTCCGGTTGGTTCCCGGCCACTGCGATCCGACCTGCAATCTACATGACTGGTATGTCGGTGTGCGTAATGGCAGGGTTGAAAAACTCTGGCCAATTTCGGCCCGGGGACTGTCCTACTAAAACCAGTAGCGTCAAACTAGACAAAATCCCTCATTCTGACAGAGAATTATTTTGGATCAGAAAACCCATTCCGTTGCTGCCAATCCAGCCCAGCAAACCAACAATCCCCTCATGGGAATTCTGTTTATGGTGATAGGTATCGGCGCACTCACCTCCATGGATGCGTTAGCCAAATCATTGGTACAACAAGGAATCAATCCTCTACAAATTCTGGGCTTACGACTCTTTATTATTATACCAAGCATCCTGATATTCTATGGATTTACCGGCCGCCTTCGCGAGTTGGTCCCTATTCGAGTAAAGTTTCAGATCGTACGGGGCTGCATTGGTTTTAGCGCACCTTTTTGTTTCTTTCTGTCGCTTAAATATCTCCCGCTATCCGATGCGGTCATTACTTCCTATAGTTCGATCATGATGATAACCGCCTTGTCACACTTTGTTCTGAAAGAGAAAGTCGGACTTCATCGTTGGGGCGCGGTAGCGGTTGGATTTGTTGGCGTGTATGTCGCTATTTCACCAACCGGCGAAGGCCGAATGCTGGGTTATGTCCTGGTACTTATCGCGGCACTGTCCTATGCGATTTTAATTGTTTCCGGACGGATCCTGGCGCGCACCGAATCGGTAGGCTCGCTGGTTTTTGTGTTTAATCTTTGCATTGGATTGATCGCGCTTTGCTTTACCGCGTTTGTCTGGCAGCCATTGAACCCAACAATTCTATTGATGATCGCTGCGCTTGGTTTTCTCGCACTCGCAGGCCACTTTTGCCTGGTATTGGCTATTTCCCGGAGTCAGGCAAGCGTTGTTGCGCCGTTTGAATACACTTCCCTGATCTGGGCTGTCATCATTGAATGGACGATTTGGCAGTACTTACCCGGGCAGCAGACTGTTTTTGGCGCCTTGATTATTATTTGTGCCGGTATATACGTTATTTACCGTGAAAGCTTGCAGCAGCGAGCATTGAAAACCAAGTAACCTACCGGGGTTACGGTTAACGTTAGTAATATGTATTCGATTTCAATTATTTGTCTTATATGACCCTGTCATTTCAGTCAGCCCTGGCGATCGTTGCTCAGCGACTAGAGGAGTTCCATGGGAACGCCAGTACCCAATCCTCCCCAACGATCAATCAGCTTCCAATGGCTGAATTGATCGCGCAAATGAATCTGGAAAAAATACTTGAGAGTGGAGATCTGACGGAACAAAGCTTATCGAATTTTCTTGGTGCCTATCTGTCTGGGCTGACCCCGGTTTATCATCCTGGCAATATCGCGCATCAACAGGCAGTTCCCCACCCGATGTCCGCGGTAGTCGGATTACTGGATAGTTATGTCAATAGTGATGGCTCCACTTACGAATTGGGGCCAAGTTCGGTCACTCTCGAGTATTTCCTGATTAACTGGCTCATTCGAAAAATTGGATGGACAGCGCCTCCCATACCTCCGGCAATGTCGACTAGCGAAAACTGTGCAGGGGGTGTACTACTCCAGGGCGGCTCGATAAGCAATCTGACTGCAATGATCGCTGCCCGTACCCAGTGCGCACCGGAGGTCTGGAAAATCGGTAATCCAGATAACCTGGTTATCCTGGCCCCGGGAGAGACTCATTATTCCATTGCCCGGGCCGCCGGCATAATGGGGTTGGGGCATCAGGCAGTCATTCCATTGGAGATAGATTCAGTTGGAAGAATCATTGTCGAACGTATTCCCGATACGGTAGGTCGACTACGTGCTGCCGGCAAAATTCCAATGGCATTGGTCGCCAATGCTGCCAACACTGCGGCGGGTATGTACGATTGTTTTCGTGCTATCGGTAAATTCTGTAATCAGCAAAATATCTGGTTCCATATTGATGGTGCCCATGGCGGTCCGGCGCTGTTCACCACCAAATATGCCCATTTGATGGACGGCACCGAATTATCCGATTCGATCACAATGAATATGCATAAATTAATGCGTATACCATCGACCTGTACCGCCCTGATAATGCGCAATGCCCACACCTTGGATCAGGCTTTCGAGCAAAATGCCAGTTACTTGTTTTTCGACAAAGAGCAACCGGGCGTCGATTTTCTCAGTCGCACAATCGAATGCACCAAGCCAGCATTAGGGTTGAAGTTGTTTCTTATGCTGGCTGCCGAAGGTGAAGCAGGTGTTTGCCGTTATATCGAGGCGTTGTTCAAATTAACCATGGTATCGTATGAGTATCTGCAGTCGCAGCCCGATTTCGACTGTCCATATTCACCCCAGGCAAATATTCTCTGCTTTAAGTTAAGTAGTTTTCCTGACCAGCTCAAATTAAGAGAAGAGTTACTTAAGCGTGGTAACTTTTATATCTCAACCGCGAACCTGAACGGGGTTCGCTACTTGCGCCTTACCATAACCAGTCCGGAAACCCGCATCGAGCATATACAGCAATTCGTTACTGAACTCAGAATAATCCGGGGTCTGCTGAGTAATTGCCCATAAGACTGATATCAGACGGTTTGTTCGTACCACTATGTCCAATTTGAGAGATAATAATTCTCTTTTTCTTAATCACCGTATTTCCGTTCCAGATAAAACCTTCAATGATTAGACTTCGAAAATCGACTTTTGATGAACTCAGTTTGTTTATCGAGATGGCAGCTCGGCCTCATGCTAAAAATTTTATTCTGCAAACCGATCTGGAAGGCCACCAGAAAAACTTTAAAGAGGATAGGTTCCACTATCTCACTATAGAGACCGAAAAAAATGAAGTAGCTGGCTACTTTATATTGCGAGTCGACCATACGAAACAGGAAGTAGAATTTGGCCGCATCTGTATTCATCAAGATTATGTTGGAATTGGTCAACAATCCATCGGTTTGATGGAGAAATATTGTCGAGAAGAATTAAACTGCAAGCGTATTTGGCTCGATGTCTTCGAAGACAATTCTCGGGGAATCCATATCTACGAGAAGCTGGGCTATAAAAAATTTAAGGAGGAAGAGTTAAAGGGAAGGCAGCTGCTGTTTTATAGAAAAAGGCTGTAATTTATATAGAGCGTGATCAGGAACTGGGCACTCACAGGTTTCAAATTTCGACGCTGTTACCTTGTGTACTGATTTGATACTCTTTACCAGAGATTTATAACACTGTCTGTATTTAATAAAGAGGCCAAACCTATGCTCGAAGTAATAAAACTCGACGAAAAGCGACAATCGCTGGTCAAGCTGAAGAACCGTGGACCAGACACACCAGAATCAGCAGTAGAAGCTGCCTTTAGCACCCTCGGAGTTGGTGATTTTCGCGACTGCGGCATATTCCTGGGAAGCTTCGATGGCAATGCCGGCTGGGAACGCCATCTTAAAGGTGATGAACTCGTGCAGATCCTGGAAGGAGAAACAGAGTTCGATATTATTATTGACGACGAGCGTCAGGAAGTAACACTTTCCGCAGGTATGCTTGTCGTTGTTCCACAGGGATGCTGGCATCGATTTAGATCAACTGCGGGGATCACAGTCCTAACCGCAACGCCGCGGCATGATGAGGAACATACATTTGTGGACGATCCGAGGGACATGGTCTCGGTGTAATACGTAGTACAGCTGTTTCGTCCAACTGTTAGGTAAGCGCAGTATAAACAGCGCTATTGATTTTCATTGCTGATGTTCCAGGGCAACAATGCCTCAACCTGTTCTACCGTTTCGGCATTGGGCAAATCAGTAAACACTTGTTTCAGATAAGTGTACGGATTTTGATCTGCGGCCTTCACCGTCTCAATGATAGAGTAAAGGTTGGCACTGGCCTTGGCGCCTTCTGTCGAGGTTGAGAACAGCCAGCCCTTTCTACCAATCACAAAGGGCCGAATTGCGTTTTCTACCCGGTTGTTGTCAATCGGGTAATTGCCGTCCTCCAGATAGCCGATTAATCGGGGCCATTGATTGTGTAGATAGGTCAATGCCTTACCGAGCGCCAGTTTCGGGGGTACCGTGGGTTTTGTTTGCCGCAACCAGTCATGTATTTTGTCGATCAGGGGCCTGGCTTGTTGCTGCCTGATCTGATGCCGCAGGTCTGGTGTCAGCTCCCTGGTTTCTTTCTCGATGCGATACAGTTTGCCAATCAGCTTGACCGCGTAGTCCGCCTTGGCCGATTTACCTTTCTTGCCCGCCACCTTGGCGGCCTCAACGAACTTACGGCGGGCATGGGCCCAGCAGCCAAGACGGGTAATAGATTCTGCCCGGCAAACACCATCATAACCCTCATATCCATCCACCATGATCGCGCCCTGGTAATCGGCCAGTAATCGTTTGGGCACCCAGCCACTGCGACTCGGGTCATAATCAAACAGCACCACCGGACACTCTGCATTGGCAGGCGTTGCCTGCACCCACATATAAGACTTCGAGGTGGCGGGCCTGCCCGACTCCCGCAACACCTGGACCGGGGTTTCATCCAGATGAACAATCGGTTCGGTCAGTAACCGGTCCCGTAACAGATTGATCAAAGGTTGAATCAATTCACCGCTTCGGATCATCCACTGGGCCATCGTCCCCCGGTCCAGTGCAATGTCCAGTCGATTTAACATGGCGGTCTGCCGATACAGCGGCAGACCATCCGCGTATTTGTATACCGCAATGGTCGCCAGTGTCCCGGGGCTGGCCTGAGACTTCGGGATCGGATCTTTGGGTTTAACTGCTGTCACCATGCCGTTGTCACAGCAGGGACAGGTATATTGCTTACGGATATGGTGCAGCACCTGCACCGTGGCCGGGATGATGTCCAGTTGTTCGCTGATCTTCTCACCGGCTGGGACGAGTGCCACGCCGTGTACCGTACAGACTTTCTCCGACTCTGCTAGATCATGGATCACATCGACCCGAGGCAGTTCGGCCGGCAGTGGCTTGCGCCCTTTCTGTTGGCGGGCATACCCGGACACGGTAACGATACCGGATGTTGCGCTGTTGGTGGGCGCATCGTCAGCGTCGGTTTCTTCCGGCGATGCTTCGGCTTCGTTGAAGATCAGAAGCTGCTGGCCCTGACTCTTTTCGCTGGAGGGACTGAACCGTTGTTGACGCGACAGAATCAACGCCTGCTCGAGCTGTTCGACATACGATTGCAGATGACCGACCTGGCTTTCTTTGGCCGCCAACGCTGCCTTGAGCTGGGTGTTTTGCTGCGCTAATTCGGCCGCGTTGTGCATGACCGAAGTATATTTTATTCAATCAGTTATGCCGTTCAACGGTCGACTATTTATTGCCAATAGCCGAACGTTTTCAGGTTTCTTACCGCACCGATTCACCCTACTTTATGTACCGTAACGCAACGCTTGATGACCCTGCATTTTCAGGATGTCATAACCCGACAATAACCAGTGCCATTGTTCTGTTGATAACGTCATCAAAGGGCTATTGTGCCGCCGTGGCCACTGAAACCTGGATTCCTCCAGGCGCTTGTACCACAACACATATCCAGTGCGGTCCCAGTGAATCACTTTCAGTTTGTCCCGGCCCCGGTTACAGAAGACAAACAGTGCATCTTGATACGGCGACAAGCCCATGTCCGATTCAATGATCGCGACCAGGCCATTGATCGCCTTGCGAAAATCGACATGATCACGATGCAAATACACCGGCGGTGCATCCGTAAACCACTTCATGCCGCCAGTGATTTCAACAAGTCCGCTACCCAGCTAGGTGACACACTGCTATCGATCCGGACACGGCTATGGGGCAAAATGATCTCAATTAATGACGAAGCGGGTTGAACCACAGGACTGGCAACCGCTTGGACAAATGGTTTACCGTTACCACCATGACGATACAATGATCGGGCACGGTAGAATCCCTTGGCGCCGATGTGATGTTTTCGGCAGTAGGCTACTACACTCAAGCCACTGGATTCAAAATCTGAAAGTGCTTTCCGCCAGTCCAATTCTGATCGGCGAACGCGTTGTTGTGGCATAAGTCACCCCTGCGATAAATGGCAAGGCAACGTAGCAGGCTTAATCGAAGACGTGAAGTACGTCGTTTGTAATGCGCTTACACTGTTAGAGTGTAAAAACGTACAAATACCCTGATCTAGTTGAGACATCGTCGGACAGTGACCCTCCGAGTTTTGCCCAGAACTGCCATTTATCTTTCGCTGGGCGCTACCCACTGTTTCCGTAAAACGGCCACTCGACTCTGATGACTATCAAATCCAAATAGAAACGGCACGTATGAAACAATTTGAACTTCTTAGGCAGAGAAAAAGAGTAACTTGGTTACGTTTTTCTATCCCAAAACAGGATATTCTAATTTGATTGCGTGCTCTTCAAACGCTCGAATCTTATCGTAGTAATTACTCGATACTTGCTCAATATCTTTCAAGAAAAGCCGTTGTCTGGCTGAACGCAGAGAAGGGTCTTCGTAAGATTTCGCTAACGCTGTCCATAACCGCTCCTTGAAATTCAATGTACCTATCTTACGGATAACGTAAGGCGGTGCTGGAGCGGTAAAAGTTCGTCCAAGCACACGTAAACCCCAAACAGATTGCGGCCTATACCTTTCGAGTAGTGCATAGGTTACGCAATCAATAGGTGCTACATCAGCAGAACCCTCCTTAATGTATTCAATACTGTCAATATGCGATCCACTAATCTTTATCGCAGAAAAAAATTTTCCTCTTTCACTACGTGAAGCAACTAGATGGCGTAATGCGCTCATACCAGAGTGGGACTCAGGGCCATTTATGACCGCAATCGCATCTTTCATCTCCAACACATCGGATGCAGTGTTATCGTCTCTTACGACAATTAGACTCGAATATTCTGATCCAGAACACCCAGAAGCCGAAAAATGAGGGACAGCAATAGGACAAAGCAAGCTGGAGTACTGATTTACAACATCGTATCCGCAGCACTGTGTAAAAAACAGACTTGGATCATTCCATAGTTTATTTACAGGAAGTCCATGAGTTAATCTGCTCGGCACATCATGTACTCCTTCTCGTTTGAGATGGACTACAAGACCGCTCCAAAAATCGTCCAAGGCTGACCGAATTTCGGGAAAGTTGTACATTGGCAAACTTGCTATAAGAGCTGTTTCATGAATCATAATATTACCAATCTCTAGTTTCCTCGCGCACGGAACGGGTGGAGTAATAGTCGATCAATTCTAGTACTTCTAGAGGATCTAAACGTTGTTTGTCCGCTTTTCTCATTGGAATAACTCCACACAATTAATCTCTAAAATACCAAATAAGTGTTCTTCATCCTCCACTACAATCATCGTATCGTCCGATTTTAACATTCATGTTCCAGCAGCCAATTTAAATTCAAGTTTTCACCCACTCTGAGTATTTACGGTTTGAAGAATTAACAGGCCCGAAGCGATTCTATATTGCAGATTCAGAATTTACCGTTATCGTTCTTCCACTCACTCTTTGGTGCAATCTTTTCAGTCGTATCCCAATGCTCAACCAGCTTACCTTCCTCGACTCTAAAGAGATCATAAAACGATGAGTGTTCTTCGCCACAAAAACCCTCGCTGACGGTAAGGACGAAATTACCTTCAGCTAAAACTCGATGCATACGCTGATAGTCAACTTGCCTGCGACCATTTTCGGAGACCTCCAGTTCTATTGTAAGGTCTGATATATCGTCGATAAGTCGTGGATTATGTTCAGCGTAGGATTTCTCGTCTATATAGGCTAACAAACAATTGGGTTCACCACCGACAAGAACGGTTTCAACAAAGGATCGAACTAAAGCACGATTGCTCTCAGTCATTTCGTGATCTACCACCTCGGTTGGACCGTCCACCATACTGCGTCCTGATTTATTTGGTTCCTGCCTATTTTGGATATTATCCCAGTGTTCCACCGCCTGACCGTCTTCAAAGCGGAATACTTCAAAGCCAATATTTCGGTTCGCGAAATCGTACTCGGTGTGGGCAAATACAAAATCACCATCTTCGAAGGCTCGCACTATATTCACTCGGGGTGAAGTCTTAGACAATCGCTGGAACAAAGTTACCAACCCCTCACTTCCTTCATGTGTTTGAGGATTGTGCTGAATGTATTTCGACTCATTAACCACAGCAACTGGTCCGGGGTCGCCAGTTTCTATGCTTTTCAGCAATGCACAAATTTGCTCTCGTTTCGAGTTTGTATTTCTACTTTTCATCGATGTTTTTAATTTCCCCGTTGCATACTACAGCCATTCGCAAAAAATACGCTATTGGCAGATTGCGGCCAGTGCCAGAATATGGAGAACTTTGAGCAATAGATCATGCCGTGATCACCCCCCACTTAGAAATGGTGAAAAACCTCATTGGGTAAACTTTAGTGGTAATTGATAGTGCACCCTGTCGTCGGCAACCCCAAAACGAATTGGAACCTGTTCCAGAAAACCGGGTGCCATCAGTTCAATACCGCTTGCCCTATAAAAATAACCAATGTGAAATGTAGCTTCGTTGACACCACTGGAGATGTTTTCGATCGGTGAAGCAAGCATACCGGTTGTTTTGAGGATGGAATCACTAATAGAGCCCGCGTCATCATCGACTTTACGATTGACTACCCGCATCCCGGCAGCAGGAAGTGCTCGGCTAACGTCTATACAGTGAACACTTAGTTCGGCCATGGATATTCAGTTAATGAAAAAAATAGGCCAAAGCGAAAGAAGGCCCTCAGGTCTCAGATTGACGGTCTTTGGTAATATCGGAATTGTATAGTGGTTTCCTCATTCTGAATCCACCCATGACAATAATATATTCTCTGCCTTGATCCTCTCAAATCTTATATTTTACCAACCAGCTCGATCAACCGTAAATCGAAGACCTAACCCCGATCCTCCAGCATGTCCGGCGTAAAGGGTATAGAAGAGACCCGAGAATCATCACACACCATACGACGTCATACCGGTGAAATCGGAATCCAGTAAAAAATTCTGACCGAAGGTCGACAATACGTTTGTGGTTCGGTCTGCCAAGTACAACCGTTGACCGACGGCCATTTTTAGAGCACTGGATTCCGCCCAGGCAGGATGACGAGCAGTGGGATGGGAGATAAGGTCAAAGTCTGAAAAGCGGCAGCACCGTTAGCGTATAAATAGTACTGTCGTGACGTCTAAAACCTAACCCATTATCAAATTGATTATCTACTGGCGACGCAAAACAAGACCGCCCGGCGCACACCCTCTGCCAGAACAATTGCCGCAAGACCGGGGCCAGGTGTAAAGGTCGCCACAGTGAGCACAGCAATAAAAACCAGGAGGTCCAAATCGAAAATCATTTGCAGCTATTCTTCCGTCAGGTTGTGGCTGTCTGCCGCAGTCAGATCGAGTCCATAGGCCGATCTCATTTGCTCGATGAATTCCAAGGTTTCTTTGGAAAAGGGGCACTTGCCCTCGAAGCTGTGCAACACGATCCCTTCGATGAGATCTCCCAAACCCATTTCATTGCGCGCCGCGATCGCTTTTAGAACTTTCAAGACGCGTTTCTCGATACGGACGCCCGTTTGAACACGTTCGACCTTCTTGTTACTTGCTGCCATGTGACACCTCGAAAAATGTCTCTTTAATGTTGGTTGGTAACTTGGTACCATAGTACTACGGTACTACCGCAGCTTCAAGAGATTTATCGCCCTATGTCAGACAATAATCAGGCCCAGGGAGCACCTGGACAAACAATATATAACATTAAAGGGATTCTCTGGGCATTGCTTGCCACGGCCCTGTTCGCCATTGTTGCCGCAATGGCGAAAGTAGCCGTCACGGAATATCACGTTCTACAAATTCTCTTTTTTAGGCAGATCGTTGTATTTTCATCTTGTATTCCATCAATCGTAAAGTCATTCCCCGAAGGCCTGAAAACCCAACACCCTAAAATGCATGCAGCGCGCTTAATCGGAGCATTCGTTGCTTTGTCTTGTGGCATCTGGGCAGTTGCGGTACTTCCCTTAACCACAGCAATAACATTAGGGTTCGCCCAAGTATTTTTTGTTGCACTTCTAGCATTGAGTTTCTTAAACGAGCGGGTTGGAACGCACCGAATTGCCGCAGTAATAGTTGGGTTCATTGGTGTAGTAATCGTAATGCGTCCAGGTATCGAGGGCGTTATTAATATCCACGCTCTCATCCCGATCCTGGCAGCATTCGGAGCTGGCATCGCTGTGATTTCGGTCCGCAAGCTCTCGCAAACAGAGTCAACTGCAACGCTACTGATTTATCAGGCCCTGTTCGTCGGTGCTCTAGCCGGTGTGCCACTCTTGTGGCTATGGGTGACTCCCGATCTGAACGGTACGCTGTTTCTGCGTATTCTGGTGATCGTGAACAGTGATTCTGGATGATCATGAACACCCATTCTGGCGGATGGTGAACACCGGCTAACCAACGTATTGTTCGAAGTTGTTTTTTACCTTAAGTGTTCACGATCAGTCAACCTCAAGGGTCGTTTTGCGCATCGATTCACCTTTTAATTTAATCCGATGGGCGTTATGCATGAGGCGGTCGAGAATGGCATCGGCCAGGGTGTTATCGCCGATTGCGGCATACCACTGATCAGTGGGCAACTGACTAATCATCACGGTGGACGCATGCCCATGTCGATCATCCATGATCTCCATCAAGTCATTACGTTGGGCCGCATTGAGTGCTTCCAGCCCCCAATCATCCACGATGAGTAAATCGAGTTTGGCCGTCGCCAGGAGCACCTTGCTATAAGAGCCATCTGCCTTAGCTTGACTGAGCATCAGCAGTAACCGGGAGAGTCGGTAATATTTCACTCGATAATCCTTCAGGCAAGCGGTATGTCCGATAGCACAAGCCAAATACGTTTTACCACTTCCACAAGGTCCGGTAATCAGTATATTCTGATGCTTGCTGAGCCATTCGCATTGTAGTAATGATGCCATCAGCGACTGCTTCAAGCCTCTCGGGTGCTGGTAATCAATGTCTTTGGCATGAGCAGTCAACTTGAACTGGGCTGCTTTTAACAGTCTTTTCTGACGACGCTGATCACGATCAGATTGTTCACAATCGGTGAGCAATTGTAGTCGTTGCTCGAAGGATAATGCTTCATAAGTTCCTGGCTGTTCGGTTTGCTGGACGAGCGCGTTGGCCATACCGGCCAGTTTCAGATTTCTAAGTTGTGTGAGTGTTTGCTGTAACATAATGAGGTTCTCTTGGGTTGGGTAAAGGGTCAATGGAAGCTATGGGGTCCACGGATGTTTTCATGGCTTTGAGGAAGCCGTGTTTCCTGTTGAGGCGGATCACTGATCAACTGATCCTGGTGACTTTGTAAGATCGACTTCACTTGTTTCAGCCGATAGAGTTTCTGCTGGTTGGCAATGGCACAAGCTTTATTCAATCGCATGCCGGAATACTGTCTGGAGAGATTTAACAACCCCAGGCAAACACGGAATGCCTGTTCCTCGTGTTCCTTTTTATGGAATTGGACATGCACCCATTGTCGAACTTCGTCACCAATGTCCTGGGCCCAGTTCAGGATGCGGGCACTTGTCCATTTGTGTTGATATTGATGGGCCGGTGGCATGTGTTCTGGCACGGTGGTCACCCCAGGGTAGAACTTTCTAGGGTGACTGGCGACCCGACGATTGTGGAAGTAGAGCTCAATCAAATAGGCCTTGGCATGCAGGACGAGACGCTCTCCGACCAGATGATGGGGGACCGAGTAGAGATGGTCCTGGTACTGAATGTGATAATCGATATTGACCCGTACGGTTTTGATATCGGTATATTCGTAAGGATGTTTAGGGAGGGGCTGTAAGGCGGGTTTGTCGATGGACTCGAACCATTGTTTCCGGGACCCCTTAAGTTGCTTGAAGGGTTTCTGGTTGGCCCATTCGAGCAATCCTTTTATCGCTTGATTCAGTTCGGCCAGAGAGAAGAAGGTTTGATGGCGCAGTCGAGCGAGAATCCAGCGCTCGATGATTTGAACACCAACTTCCGCCTTAGCTTTGTCCTTGGGCTTATACGGACGTGCTGGCATGATCGCGGTACCATAATGGGCAGCGAGTTGCTGGTAGGCTGGATGAGCATCGGGGTCATAGCGACAGGCTTTACTAACACCACTTTTGAGGTTGTCCGGGACAATCAGTCGGGGCACCCCGCCGAAAAAGGTCAGGGCTCTGGCATGACTGCCTAACCAATCCGGGATGGTCTGCGACCAGGTTGCATCACAGTAGGTGTAATTGGAAGCGCCGAGTACCGCGACAAAGATCTGTGCAAATCGCACTTCACCGGTATCACCGTTAACAATGGGGACGGTTTGGCCAGCATAGTCAACAAACAGCTTATCCCCTGCTTTGTGGGTCTGGCGCATGGAGCGCTTTTGTTTGGCCTTCCAGTCCGTGTAGAGGAAGCAGAACTGGGAATAGCTGTAGCAGCGATTAGGGAATTGCTGGCAGTATTCTTCCCACAGGAGCTGTTTGGTCACACCCTTTCGGCGCAGTTCACGATGCACTTCCCGCCAGTCTGGTGATTCGAAGGCGGACGAGGATACGGTATCCGCCTGTGGGTAAAACAGCCGGGCGAGCTGTTGGTCATCCAGTTGATCGATGGCAGGCCAATCAATGGCAAGCACTGCGGCCTTGCTGACCACTTTTTGTGCCACGCCCAGGCTGATACGAAGGCTGGAATGGATCTGTCGCAGGGACAGATTAGCGCATAGTCGTAGACGCAGTATTTCTCTTAGTTGTCGCATTGAAACTCTCTTGGTAGGCATATCGGCACCGTGTGAAAACGGCGCAGATTAGCAGTTGAGATTCAATACGTTGGTCGGATTGGGCCACCGAGAATACTGATTCTGGACAATAGCCAAAAGTGTTCACGATCAGACCGGAATCAGTGTTCATGATCAATCAGAATCGGTGTTCACGATGCACCAGAATCACTGTTCACGTTCAACCAGAATGGGTGTTCACGTTCGTCCAGAATATGCAGTTTCTATTAGCCATGGGGGTACTGGCAACAATTGGACAATGGGTCGGCGTTAAGGCACTGCGTCTGGGTGAAGCCAGCGTTGTGGGAAATATTCAGTATATGCAACTGATCTATGCAGCTGTCCTTGGATATTTCTTGTTCAAAGAAATCCCTGACACTTATACGATTGTTGGCGCCACTATTATTGTTGGAGCAGCTATCTATATTTTTCATCGCGAGACCCTGTCAAAAAAGACTGTATCGGATTAATGGCCACTTTTCACCTCAGAGATAAGTTGGAAAGGTGAAAATCACATATTCTGTTAATTCACTTTCTCTGAAAAGAAGGCAATTGGGAAAAGACCTGACCTCGACTCTTGACCCTTTCTCTCCATGTCTACGCTTTGTTACTGGCTGCAGGTATTATCGTCTTCGCAGAGCTTTCTCGCGAGATACTGTGTGAATTCATGGTTTTCCCGTTCGAGCCACGATAACGGCCCAGGTTCGGACAAAACGCCTCTACTCCCTTCCGCGATGCCTTCGACTACAAACCGATCTTCCTCATTAACTTGCCACAGAAAACCTTTAACCTCTTCGATATAACTTTCCGGATCAGCTTTGCTAGCCAATACCTCAGGTGCCAGTGCTGCTCCATAGCGAATGGAGACCTGATTCGAACCTTTCGGTTGAAGTGACAAATACCAAAGGTGATCCGGTGCAAGGGCAAACATGTGTGATGGAAAAATGGTAGGTAGAATTGATATTGCGCGCTGATCACCTTTCAAGGTTTTGTTATCTGGATGCGCAATCCCTACCGGAGCAGAAGCTGTCTTCTTAAATAACTGATAGGTAAATGCCAAATTTGCAGGCGTACTGGAAAACTGAGTCTGCTTAACTGGGAAATGCCCTCCCACTGTAGCTCGGTGGGCAACCGGAAGGTGATATCCCTCCATAAAATTTTCTGTTAAATACTTCCAATTGGCGTTCCAAATATGGTCTTCACTCACAATGTCGATATAGTCTTCCATGTGGTAGTGGGAGACCAACGTGGAAAGCGCCTTGAGTTCTTCCGCGACCAACAGAGGCTCTGGGTTAAGCGTGACATATATCCATCCTTTCCACACTTCGCAGTGAACGGTCTTTAATGATAATTTTGCCTGGTCAAAGTCTGGTCGATCCTGCATGTAGGGTGCCCCAATCATCGATCCATCGGTAGAATACGTCCACGCATGATAGGGACACATGATGCGGTTTCCTTTGCAATTGCCACGACCCTCTAGCAATCGCATCATTCGATGCCGACAAACATTGGCAAAAGCTGAAACTGACCGATCTTTCTGGCGCACAATCATTATCGGCTGTTCGCCGATCGAATAGGTCAAATAGTCTCCTGGATTTGCTATTGAATTAACTCTTCCTGCGCAAAGCCATTGTTTCGAAAATATCTTCTCTCGCTCCAACGTCAATATTTCTTCAGAGGCGTACATCTCTGACGGCATTGCGCTGGCTCGCTCCAAGGGTAGCGCTGCAAGCTGAGTGAGTTGTTTTAAAACCGGAAGCATTGATATTTTTAGAACGTAGAAAAATGCGCGCCAAATTGGATCGTGTCTTAGCTTTTCTCAGTAGGAATTATTGCCTCTACATCAATTTCCATTACCATTTCCGGCAAAGCCAAGCCATCCACAATTAAACCAGTGGAACATGGATAAACACCTTTCAGCCATTTGCCAATCACCCCGTAAACCTCTTCCCTAAAACCTCGATCAGTAAGATATATCGTGGTCTTACAAATATGCTCTAATTTGGCGTCACATTCTTCGAGTAGTTTTTGTACACATTGCATTGCCATTTCAGTTTGTGCTGCCGGGTCTCCTTTACCATGAAAATTTCCATCAAGATCAAATCCGGTCTGGCCCCGTAAGAACACATGGTTTCCTGCTCGAACTGCCATGCAAAGCTCATTATCCATCGTCTTATTAGGGTACATTGAACCGGTATTGAATTTTCGAATTCTTTGGTGAGTCATTGTTAAATTACAATTAAGAGTTTTTACTGTTGCTGCATTACGTTGCCTGACAACCCAGACGCACCGCGTACGAAATCCAATGATTCGGCAAAATCAAAATTATTGTACACAGCATTTAAGTGCGCAAAGGGAGGCGATTGGGCGAATAATTGAAATGTAATCTTGTGACCGGCGTAATCAGAATTTAACAAGTCGCGACCAAATGCGAGCAACTTCCGCCGGTCTGTTGAGCTCCAGAATTCGTTGATGTTGTAGTATTTCTCCAGCCACTCCTTAGAGTCTCCGTTTTCAAATGCTGCCGCGTTCGGCGTGACACAGACCTGCCCGCCACACAATTCTCGCGCCAAATGGACCATTGCTGGTAGCTGACTACACGCTAGTACGCGTCCGGTATAGAGCAAAGATTGATTCGGCATCAGTAAATCACGCGGACTGCGTTTTGCAGTTGCTATTGCCGCAGTCAGATGTGCATTGATCCCTTCCCTGTAACAGATAAGCTGGGCAATTTTTTCTCTCACCGCCGGCTGTTTGTCCAAACCAGTTTGACGTACATTGAAAAGCGCCGTTCCAATCATGAGATCGGCTATATGAAGAATCCTTAAAACAAAAGCGTAAGCACTGTACCGGTGTAGCGTGCCTCGGATAAACGATGCAGCTTTGGTGTGTTGATAGAACAGCACGTCCTCCCAGGGGATCAACACATTGTCAAAAATCAGTAATGTATCGACTTCATCGAATCTACTGCTCAGTGGATAATCATTGGGATTTTTAACGCCGGCGAACCCACTACGGCAGATGTGCTTCAATCCCGGCGCGTTCATTGGACAAATAAAGCCCACCGCGTAGTCCGACAGCTTGTCATCACCCCAATTTGCAATTGTCGGTTTTACAAATGCTTGGTTAGCATATGCCGCGGCGGTTTCAAATTTTGCCCCACGCACGACAATTCCCGCATCCGTTTCCTTTACCACGTGCAGTAACATATCGGGATCTTGATCCTGGGGTCGCTTGGAACGATCACCCTTGGGGTCAGTGTTAGCCGAGACATGAAAAGTATCTGATGCGATCACCTTATCGATGTGATTCGCAATGTTCTCGCTAAACCGGGGATCTACTTCCGATAGAATTTCGCTTCCGTCATACAGAGACCACATCTCCCCAGCTGTCTCATCTCCAACTCGGGTAACGACACCTCCTATGTCTCTCATCACCGCAGCAACTGACTCTTTCTTCATGGCCCAATCTGCTTGATCGATTGGCATTTTTAGCCCGATGGCAAAACTCTCTCCATTATCTTGATACGACATTACAGGCTGATAGTGCTTTTCATGGGCCATATCGTAGATACGTGCCCTAACATCAACAATTGGCTTGAAAGCGGGATGAGAAGGGACATCCGCTACCCGTTCCCCATCAATCCATACCTCCCTGTCATCACGTAGTGATTGTCGGTACTCGTCTCCAGTTCTAAGCATTATTTAGATCCGCGCTAGTTAACAATTGTTGGAGTATGAATGCAGCTCTAAACAATATAAAATATTTATTTACTTGTTTTTGAATAGATAATACCTTGTTTAGGATCACACTCAAACAGCTCGAATATTTTGTCAAAGTTGCTGAAGCGGGCAGTCTCGCTGATGCTGCACGAGAACTGTATATCTCCCAGCCTTCGATCTCGAATGCAATTACTAAACTGGAGGATTCTTTAGATGTGAATCTATTTGTTCGACACCATGCGCAGGGAGTTTCGCTGACTTCCGCAGGCGGCAGACTGTTACCAGAGATTAGGTCATTGTTAACCCAAACAGGAGAACTGGTCAGAAGCGCCCAGGGATTGAGACAAGAAGTTCAAGGGAGACTGCATATTGGTTGTTTTAACCCACTGGCTTCGGTGTATATCCCGCAACTCATCACTGAGTTTCGAAAGCAATATCCGCACGCTGATATTCGACTCTATGAAGAAAACACTGAAAGGCTGATTAGCGGTCTCGAAAACAATGAATTCGATATGATCATTACCTATCAGCTGTACGCACAACAAACTTTTACTCAAGAAATTTTGGCAACCCTAAAGCCTTATGCGATTTTTCCAGAAGATCATCCGCTCTGTAACAAAAGGAAAATTACAATTTCACAACTGGCACAATACCCGATGGTACTACTTGACTTACCCAGGAGTAGGGAATACTTCACTGCACTGTTTGAAACTCAAAATTTGTACCCCAACATTGAAATTAAATCTCCTTCATTTGAAACAGTTCGTGCGTTAGTTGCTAATGGAGCAGGGTTTTCAATTCTGGTAACACGACCACAGCATACGTACACTTACGATGGCAAAAGGGTTGTTGAAAAGGAAATCTCAGGCGACCTCCCTCATACAAATATTATTATAGCTAGTCTAGACCGATCTAGATCCACTATGTTGGAAAGTGTTTTTGTCGATTTTTGTAAGCAATTTTTTGCCACCAAGAAATAATTTGGAAATTCGCCATTTGAGCTTTATAACTCCGAATATTTGCAAAATATGCTTGTTAAAGCCCTATCTAATATTTCTGCTTGAATGACTATTTTTCAAGATTGAGCAACTGTCTGCGTAAACAGACTAATATCAGCAATGTATTTTAGAGCAATCGCTAAAAACCAATGCGCTGATTTGCGCTAAGCGGCCATAGAAATAACCCCGCTCTACACCTAATTTGAAGACGTATTGTTTAAAACCCACTTGTTAAAATCCTGCGGTGTAACGCCGCTACCGCACAATACCGAGGCCACACACTTTCCTCCGAATTGATTTTGGTTTTCCAGGATAGCAGCCACTCCCAATGCTGCCGCCGGCTCAACAATCAACCCGGAATATTCGTAAAGCATTCGCATCGCTTCTACAATGCTTTCTTCCTTCACCAACATGGCTGAATCTGCAACCTCAATTAGGTCGTCCAGTACTTCAGGAATGCAATATTTTCCGGCCACACCATCAGCGATAGTATTGGGAGTTCCTGATTCAACAACTTTACCCGCCAGATATGACCGGGTCATAGCGGGCGCATTTTCAGGCTGAACACAGACAACCCGCGTTTCTGGACAATAGTGTTTCAGTGCGAAGCCAATCCCAGTTGCCATTGCTCCTGCACCAAGTGAAACCAAAACAGCATCTAATTGAAACGGTAATCTAGAGAGTTCAAGCCCTATGGTTGCTGCCCCCTCACAAGTATCTAAATTCTTACTATCTTCTACCAGAAAGGCTCCAGTATTTTTGGCGTGGGCAATTGCGGCCTCCAGCGCTGCCTCAATTTGCCCATCAACCAACACCACATTTGCTCCCATGGCTTTCATACGGTTTAACTTCAAAGGATTGGCAGCGGCAGATGCCGTTACGGTCACGTCAAAGCCCCTTTTTACGCCACTGTATGCCAACGCTTGACCAAGATTTCCGGCGCTGGCGCACACCACCGATTTGGGACTATCTGAAGATTCCAGACCTGCCAAAACAGTTTCAGCACCTCGACCCTTAAAACTTCGAACCGGGTTCAATGTTTCGACTTTCAACACGATGGTGCACCCCAGGGCAGTACTGAGACTCGGACAAACATACTGAGGAGTATTTTTGAATACTTCGTTTATTCTTGAGGCAGCTGCCTTAATTCTTTCTATAGATAAGCGCATTTATTATTCAAATTCTTGTTTACCAGTGTGGAGCAAAGGTACCTGTTATTAGCGGGATGACAATAATCATCATCCGATACTGGTGCTAGCTTCAAAAAGCCACGCGCCATATATGGACTCTACAGATGGTGTAGTCGCTGGTCTATTCAACATATTCAGACTATCCCTCATATGGGCAATTGGCAATTAATTTCGCCACTCCCGCTTGATCGTTACATCGAATCGTGATTATATGGATATATGGATCCAAATATACCAAATCAAATATCGAAAACACTCGAAGACGAGATCATCAATGGGCGGTTGATGCCTGGTTCCTTGTTGCAGCAGGAAGAACTGGCAGACCGCTTCGGCGTAAGCCGGCAGCCTGTCCGTGCGGCACTGGACATACTTGGGGCCAAAGGGTTGGCCGAGCGTCGATCTAATCGAACCGTAGAAGTCTGTGCATTACACGACGGCGCGGCCCAGGAAGCCCTGGCAATCCGCAAGCTGTTGGAACCGGAAGCCTTAAGAGCATCAATAGTGAATCTAACATCGCAAAATCTCCTGGCCGCCAAACAGGCCCAGGAGCGAATTGAGATTGAAACAGATACCGAAATTCTGGCGCAGCAAGACACAGACTTCCACTTGGCACTCTATGGTCAATGCCACAATAAGATCCTCCTGGATCTGATCACCGATCTCCGCCGGACTAATCGACGGGCTTATCTTGGTCAGCCCCTGGGTTCACGGGCCAGAAATCTGTGCAATAAGGCACACAGGCAATTACTTAAAGCGGCCACAGCCAAAGACGAACTTAGCGCCTGCAAAATCCTAATTCAACACTTCGATATCTCAATGGAACGCGACACATGAATGACCGCTTTACCAAAACACCAGAACCTCCCTACTACGCAGTCATTTTCACAAACCAGCATAGCGATGACATTACAGGCTATGAAGCGATGGGAGAGAGAATGTTTAATATGGCGCTTGAACAGCCTGGTTGCATCGGCACGGAATCTACCCGGGATACAGAAGGCGTAGGCATAACCGTATCCTATTGGGAAGACGAAGCAAGTCTTCTGAACTGGAAAGCGGTGTCAGAACATATTGCTGCCCAGAAACTGGGAATTGATAAATGGTACTCGAAATATGAAGTACGCATCGCCAAAGTAGAACGGGCGTACTCTGGACCAGACGGTAGAAAAATCCCGTGATTGCCAGGATACTAGTGGAAACTCGGACTTAAATAGTGCAAATCAAGATACTTAGTTTCAGTCAATTCTAACTGTGATCCGTTTACGCAATGCTCAACTCGAGTGATTTTGGAGAATGGAAAAAAACCACCCAAGTACCAAACTGATAAATTCCAAGCAATCGTTTCTTATTTTTTTCCGCTAAATCGAACAGGAAATCCATCACCGCACGTATTCGTGTTG
>CBDFKC010000003.1:0-3070549 GCA_965248685.1 Candidatus Poriferihabitaceae bacterium | reverse complement strand
CAGCTGCACTGGTTTCCTCCTTACCCTTATATTTTGCAATCTCGGATTGCAATTTAAGAAGTGTGGCCTGTAAATCGTACCCTTTGATCGCGCCATCGATAAGTCGAAATCCAATATCGCCATCCAGGGATGCAATAAGCTGATCCGGATTGAGTCCCTGGCCACTTAGATTTGTCGTCAAGTTTCCTGTGCCGCTTATCTTTTCGGTAATTTCCAGTGCTGTAAGCAAATCACCCATCTGGACCTTGCTAACTTTATTGATCAAACGGATTGACGGTATATCCCGAGAAACATCATAGGCTAACTGGGTTTCAATCTGGCCTCCAAAAACCTTCGCGGTCACCGGCGCAACCCGTAACACATCCTTATCTGACTGAACCACCAGTCGGACATCCTCCAGGGTCATCCCGGTAGTAATCAATTTGCCAATTGATGCCTTGCCATCTATTTTTATGCCTTTAAGTGGCGCTACCGGAAATAATAGCTGCTCGGCGGTGGAAGGCTGGCTGGTGCCAGCGGTTGCCGCTTCGTCGCCACTACTTGTTAGTTTGTCGACGTCCAGCTGATTAATCGCCAGATCGAACTGGTATCCAGGTTTCGCCAGATTGTTTACCGCAACATTTCCTTTAAGCGTAATTTCGTCTATCTTGGCGTTGAGCTTGTCGATTTTCAGACTATTATTTGCCAACTGATACGACAAATCTGTCTCTATGCTTTTTACCACACCTTCGGGTATTTCCACCTCTATCCGATTTCGTGCCAGCAGATCGACGATATCTCCTGCCTTTACGGTCAACCGGCCACCGACTTTCATTTTGTCCAGGCCTGGTATGACGGCGTTACCTTCGGCGGTTCCGGTCAAACTAAAGTCTCCCTGTTCAATATCGATAGAATTTAGTTTCAGACTGCCATCCGTCATATTCAACCCAAAATATGGAATCGAGATTCGGGTAGGTTGCTGGTGATGATCAAATCCGGCGTCAAATGACTCAGCCACAAGATTACCCGCCGCCATCTCAAAACTCGTATTCAACCGGATGTTCTGTAACGGAATATCAGGCAGAGATAAATCCACACCATTCCTCGATAACAAGCCAGCAATATCAGAAACAGCGGTGTCAATTTGACCTTGCAGGTTCATCGAATCCAGTCCGGAAAGCAAGTTAGCCGCATTCAACTTGCCGGTAAACGTGAAATCGTCCTGCAGTATTTTCAGCAACGGTGTCGCAAAGGATTGGGTCCCAACGTTATAGGTAACCGAAGGTGTTTCGATTCTGGTAGGCAGCTGATTGATCTTCGCATCAAAAGAAAAATCCGATAATGTCGCGACGTTATCTGCGAACTGATAGCTTCCCTGGGTTACCAGATCGCCAAGTGAAATATCCGGGAGCGCTATATCCAGACCATTGCGCTTCAGCATTGCCGCTAGATCTCCTGATTGTATATTGAACTTTCCCGCCACCGCTGGATTGGTTAGAAAATCACGGCCACTCAGGGAGAGGTCCACTGCAGCATCATCCTGTTTTACCTGAAGCGATGGCAACTCAAGCGTCTGCTCAGACATATTGAAATTGATCGAACTCATTACAAGCGACGATTTAACGCCATCTTTCTCGACCTCAGCCTCAACCCCATTTACTGCCGCCAATCCCGCCTGGATCGCATAGGACAACTTATCCACTGACAGATCTGCCGCAATTGACTCCATGCCAACGCTGAGTGAGGCATCGTCAAGGGCAGCGGATTCCATGTTCTCACTCAGGGTAACCGTCGTTTTCAGCTTAATCAAAGCGGGCTCCGGTAAGACATTGCCCGATGCGTTAACCGATAGTTCAACATCAAGCGGAGCCCCCGGAACCAACTTGCCTGTTGACAGATCCAGGTCATCCAGTTTTAACGACTGCCCTGCCCGGTCATCCTGCCACCAGACTTGCCCATCAACAATGGATACACCCTGCACCGCCAGTCCGGCGATTGCGCCTGCGTTCTGTCCACCAGATCCGCTCGATTCTGATTTGGCACCCGCTGCTGACATAAGATCCTGCCAGTTAGTCGTACCATCTTCCTGGGTATGAAGGCGTATTTGAGGTCCATCCAGAACAATGGTATCGACTTCAATCTGCTTCTTGAGCAGGGGCATTAATTTTATCTTGACCCTGGCATTATCCACTGCAATCATGGGATCTTCACCAAAGTTTTGCGCATTGGATAATGCCAGTGCGCCGGTCTCGACTCCTAACCAGGGATACCAGGTAAGTTCGAGGTTGCCGTCCAGATTTAGCTTGCGGCCGGTTTTTTCTTCCACCAATTGGGATATCTTCGGTTTGTATTCGTTGGGATCGATAAACTTGGCCACCGCAAATGCGGCCCCGATAGTGATCACAACTAAAACCAAAACTAACCAAATTACAAATTTTATTGTCTTCATTGCATTACCTGATTCTTGCTGGTCTCAACGTCATTACTGTAGCCGTTAAACTGGGGTGTAACCTCTGGATCTCGCTCGACAAACTGGAGCGCATTTTGAATCACTTCAATACCAACGCCCTTGCGTGGACCATATTCGGACAAATAGCGACGCCACCTTTTCGCTCCGCTTTGGCCATGAAACAGCTGCAACATATGTCGAGTCATGTGCCTTAGAAAGACACCTTTTGAGAGTTGTTGTTCCACATACGGTAAATATCGGTCGACAATATCGAATCTGGATAGCGGTTGATCGGACTGAGGGTCGCTGAATATCCTACGGTCAACCTCGGTAAGCATCCACGGGTCATGATAGGCCTGTCGACCCATCATCACACTATCTACCTGATTCAAATGGTGCTCTGCTTCGCCCAGACTATTTACTCCGCCGTTGATGGTAATTCGGAGATCAGGAAAGTCCCGTTTAACTTTATACACCCGGTCATATTGCAGCGGAGGTATAGTTCGGTTCTGCTTCGGACTTAATCCTTTTAACCAGGCCTTACGGGCATGAATAATAAAATGGCGGCACCCCGCATCGGCATTCAACCGGATAAATCGCTGTAGTGCAGCGTAACTATCCAGGTCGTCTATTCCAGTCCGGGTTTTTACCGTTACCGGAATATTAACTGCATCAATCATCGCCGCAACACAGTCTGACACCAATTCCGGTTGGGCCATCAGACAGGCGCCAAACATCCCCTTTTTAACCCTGTTGCTTGGGCAACCGACATTTAGATTAATCTCATCATATCCCTGTTGCTCTGCCATTGCCGCGCATTGTGCCAACTGCTCGGGATCGCTGCCGCCCAGTTGAACAATCACTGGATGTTCTGATCGATCAAAATCGAGAAATCGGCTACGGTCACCAAAGATTAGAGAGCCGGTTACCATCATTTCTGTATAGAGCCGGGTATGACGCGAAAAAAGTCTCAGAAACGCCCGGCAATGCCGATCCGTGACGTCGATCATCGGCGCAACCGAAAATTCCCTGTTGAAAGATCCTTGTGTTGTTATCATATGTCTCCATTTTATCACTCCTGATAATGAATGGTTCCTGAACTGTCACAAACGAAGCGATATAATGTGGCTTTAGAGTTGATTTTTTCGCCGGATACAGTCAATCTCCTGCCTAATTAACCGAATTAATAATGGATAATAAATTGTTGGATCATTCCCTTTCTCGCATAGCTCAGCGAGGTCTTGAAAAGTATCTTTCCAGTCTGCAGCGGGGTCTCGAAAAAGAGAGCCTGCGGGTTGCCGTAGACGGCAAACTGGCCCAGACCCCCCATCCGCGGGCATTGGGTTCTGCAATGACCCATCCGTCAATTACTACCGACTATTCAGAGGCGCTGCTCGAATTCGTTACACCAATTCATACAAGTGTCGAAGAACTACTACAGGAACTTCACGATATCCATCAGTATACCTATCTCAATATCGGCGACGAAAAATTATGGGTTAACAGCATGCCCTGCGTGGTGGAAAGCGAAGAAAAAATCCCCATTGCCCGATATGGATTTTCCAACGTTGCCAAGATGAAGGAAGCCTATCGAAGAGGTTTGGGTCATCGCTATGGCCGCCTGATGCAGACCATTGCTGGCATCCATTTTAATTTCTCGCTACAAGATGGATTTTGGGATGAATACCTTGATTTCTCTGATGAGGCCGAGCGCGTGGCCCAGAAGTCGGCGAACTACTTCACCCTGACTCGTAACTTTCTACGTCACTCGTGGCTGCTTTGTTACCTTTTCGGCGCATCCCCTGCGGTATGTAAAACTTTTCTCCAGGGCCGTCAGCATAATCTCGACGAACACGATGACCACAGTTTCTATTCGCCGTACGCTACCTCTTTGCGGCTGAGTGGACTCGGTTATAGCAGCAATGCCCAACTGGGGATCAACGTTTGCTATAACACCCTGGATGAATATGCCGATACCCTGCTCAAAGCGATCCAGACTCCTCATCCCGAATACCAGGATATTGAATTGATAGTGGGCGGAAAGTATCAGCAGCTAAATCCAAATTTGCTACAAATCGAAAACGAATTTTACGCGGTAGTCCGACCAAAGGTAGTAGCGAAGTCAGGTGAAAGTCCAGCCCGCGCGCTAAAACAACGCGGCGTAGATTACGTTGAAGTGCGCAGCCTTGACCTGAACCCTTATGTACCCATTGGCATCGACGCAGAATGTATTCGGTTTTTCGATATTGTTATGCTTCACTGTTTGTTTGGTGATCAAAGCAACATTAGTGAAAAAGAACGGGCAGAGGCGACAGAAAATCGGCAGCGCGCTGTAATGCAGGGGCGCAAACCTGGTTTGACGCTAAGTTTTGATGGTAAAGAAGTCGCCTTCGCCGATGCTGCGAACAGTTTACTCGATCAATTTGATGAGGTCGCGGCACTATTGGATGGCGCCTGCGGCGGTAACGCCTACCGTGAGTCTCTGGCCAGTCAGAGAATTAAAATAGAAGATCCCAATCAAACCGCATCGGCCAAAATACTAGCAGAGCTAGACAACGGTTTCGATGGGTTTTATTCATTCGCTATGAGTAAGGCCGAGCAACATGCCGAATATTTCAAACAAGGCAAGATGGATTCAGAAAAACTCTATGACTATCAGGAGCAGGCCCTGAAATCCCACAAACGCCAGGAAGAACTCGAAGAAAGTGACGAAGTCGCGTTCGATGCTTTTCTGGAGGACTATGTGCAGCGACAGAACGCCGCAGATAGTTAACTTGAATAGTCTTCTTCCTGATCTTTAATCAGCCGCAATAAAGCAGTCCACTCAAGATCCAGCTTCTGTTGCATATCTTCTTCCTCACTGCCGGCGAACTGGCTAGCGGTGAGTCGGCAAATCTCGTCTTCAGGTGTGATGATATTGGCAGCTCCTGATTCGCATAGCATTTGAACCCGACAGGCGCGATCGAGGAAGTACATATTCAGAAACACCTCGGGGATACTGTTCGCCAGGGTCACCAGACCATGATTGCGTAGCACCAGAATTTTAATATTGGGATCAGACACAGCCTGTTGAATAGACTCGCGCTCCCCCGACACCAGGGTTGCTCCGCGATAATCATGGTACGCGACCTGTCCGAAAAAACGAATGGCGTACTGCGAAATGGGTCGCACACCATGAGCCATGGCGGAAACCGCTACCCCACTCAACGTATGGGCGTGAAAGACCGCCATGACGTCGGGACGTACGCTATAAACTGCTTCATGGATGGTAAAGCCCGCGGGATTTAGGACGCAACTTGCTCCCTTGATCAGTGCGCCAGCTGCGTCTACTTCACTTAGCCCCCGGGCAGTAACTTCCTGAAACCACCGCCCATAAGGCGTTATCAGAAATCGATCCTGGTGTCCCTCAACTCTGGCGGAAATATGAGTATGAATCAAATCAGTCATACCGAATCTATGCGCCAGCCGATGAGCTGCTGCCAATTGTATTCGATCTGAGGAAGCCGGGGGCGGTTCAGGTTTCACGGGGTTTGGAGAATAATTGCCGAAGCCAATGTATAACTTGTATTATCTGAATGATCAACCAGATATCGGTATTCCAGTTCATGTCCAACTTTTCCTTTTCGCCATTACATCCTAAATTTGCTGCACGTGTTACCGGAGTTCAAATTGATCAGGAGATCAACCAGGGGGCATTCGCTGAAATACAACAAGCTTTCGATCAATTGGGTGTATTGGTATTTCCGAACCAGCAAATTAATGCCGAGCAGCAACAGGCATTTGCTCAGCGATTCGGTGACCTGGAAACGTTCCCCGAACAATCGATGCAAAAGTCTTCACCCAAGGTATACAACGTGTCCAATGTCGACCGTGATGGAAAATTACTCGGTAAAAATAGTATTCAGGCCCGCATGCTCAAGGGAACCGAACTCTGGCATACCGATAGTTCCTATCGTGCAATTCCTGCACTAGCCTCATTTTTACTTGCCCTGGAAATTCCCGATCATACCGAACTTGGAGGGCAGACCGAATTCGCGGATATGATTGCCGCGCTGGAGGAGATGCCCGAAACATTGCGCAGTAAAATTAACGGGCGTAGCATGGTACATAACTATGAGTACGAAAGACTCTATGTAGACACGGACCTACCCCCAATACCCCTCACGGAAAAACTGCTCATTCCACCGGTTACGCATCCGCTGATACGAACGCATTCCCATATCGATAAGAACTCTCTGTACATAACGGCAAATGTCGGCGACACCATTGGTGGCTACAGTTATGAAGAAGGTCGTACCTTGCATTCTGAAGTACTCGCATTCGCCACCCAGAAACAGTTTATCTATCGTCATGAATGGTCCGTGGGCGACCTGGTGGTATGGGATAACCGAAGATCGCTTCACCGGGTCATTCCTTATGATCTCGAGAAAAACCCGAGAATTATGCAGCGCACCACGGTGACGGATACTGCCCCACCGAGACCAGCATGGATTAAATAGACTGATACCCACCCTGTACAAATACACAAGGTAACTCTATGGGTAAAAGTCTATTTGGCCCAGATTAAATTTAAACGCCATATTCCTAAAAAGAAGAATTCGGTCGAGAAATCGTGTTCTTAAAGAAACCCCAACAGATCTCGAACAAATCTTGCACCACCCGAAAACTAAGTTAAAATCCCCTCGAGCCTGAAGCGATCTTATGTTCCTAAGTTTGGCAACGATATCACTTATGGCCAACCCGCATTAATTCCCTGGCGCAATTACCAAGGATTAAATCATGCCCTCGTAGCTCAGATGGATAGAGCGTTTGCCTCCTAAGCGAAAGGTCACAGGTTCGACTCCTGTCGAGGGCGCCAAATAACGATGGGTAAAAAAGAAAAACAATTAATTTGATATCTGTTTTTCTATTGACATACCGGGTCCCAATATTCGAGTAACAAGAACTGCTGATCGAGCAGTCTGATAGTAAATTGAATGTCGCTTGTGAGAAAAACGTCGATAACCTTTTCGAACTGCAGAAACATCCAAGCCCATTTCAGGATTTTCAGATACTCGAAATAAACACTCCTCTAATGATTCAAAGTAAGCATCGGCCTGATTCTCACCAAATTGAGTAAAGCTATAGGTATATATTTCCGTTAGATCGTCGTCTGCAGCATTGGAAAGCTCATACTTTGGCACGCTTTATTTTTCGTTTGGTTTGATCAGCGATATCTTTAACTGAACGCTTGCTTCTTCCACTTTTTTCACCCGTACTCAGTGCAATATTAATTGCATCCCGTTCCCGTAAATCATGACGAATCAAGTCTCTTATATAGTCGCTTGCATTGGCGTATTCGCCTGTTTGAATTTGTGCGTCGATCCATTCGCGCATGTTATCTGTCATTGAAATATTGAGTGTTGCCATAATGAATGAGAAAATATATTATTGAGCTATGACAAATATTAGCAAAGATTGCCATATTTATCAGCTAGATTGATTTGACTGATTGAATTTTATTGGGTGTTTTGTACAGAAATATCAGGGTTAATTTCAATCAGAAACGTAAATAATATACGAGTCTCTATCTCATTGATTTTATTGAATTTTCTCTACGCCAAATCTAAATCAAACCATAGAGGCCACTGGTACTAATTGATTCTATTATTCTTTTAGATCGAGCGATCTCCTCCTAAGCTACCGCTTATATGGACTCCTCCCGTTTTGCCACCACAAAGAACATTAAAATAGAGAGATGCGTGCTTATATACGGACTCTGATGGGGAGCTACCCCGGTCACAATGATGTATACGCACCTTCATGCCTTTTCTCCTGCGCGGTATCAATTGTACCGAGCGGTAGCACAGGCTCTTGAAGGTTGGTCTAACCATTTTTTCGCTCTTCAATGGATAACAACTCTTTGTCGGGGGTGTCGGTGAGTGGGAATGGGTCTAATGAGCGGCCTATTGTAGGATCTCAGTAGTCACATAATCGCTCCTGCTCTCGCCCCTTACCTACATCCATGTAGGCAAAGCGAAAGGCCACAGGTTCGAATCCTGTCGAGGGCACCAAACAACAACGAAAGTGATTTGCCGCCCATAGAATTAGTTCATACGGCACAGTGTCTTGTCCACCAATTCAAATATTGAGAGGACTGTATGTCGTCAATACTAATCAATATTGCTCAGTTATGCTGAGGTCTCAATGTAATAAGAATGCAAGTTAATTCACCGTGTTAGGGTTGTGTTTCAAATACCACAACACCTATGCATATAGGTGCAATTGCTCCTGGTAAAAGTGGTTGTGAGAAACTCTTTATACCGCACTCCCCTCCCCAGGGGGGAGGAGTCCATACATCTCCTGCTATCGCCCCTTACCTACATCCATGTAGGCAAAGCGAAAGGTCACAGGTTCAACTCCTGTCGAGGGCGCCAATTTTGCAGAGGTACTCTAACGGAGTAGTTATGTTGGGTTGAAACCGTGCTCTGTACCCAGTCGTCACAAATCAGTTCTCGAGGTGCCACCCCATAACTGGGTCATTTTTCCGTGACGAACTTTCTGGAAATCCCTTGGTGCCGTTTGAATAGGTGCCTGATAAATTGCTCAGACTGAATCGGTAGTACAGCCAGACGGCTCAATGGATAATTTCACGCGGAAATCGGTGACGCTTGTATGAGTGAGTTGATATATTCATCTATGAAATGTTTTTCACCCGCGGTTAACTCGTCGGCATCTCATGTTGCCTATCCAACTCTCATCGCCGATTTAGGTAATTTTATTGGAAACTCCGAACGAATTTTCTCGTCACATTTTTCACCAAAGTAATTGGGGAAATGTGAATCCATAATATTTTTCGTTATTTTTTGGCTTCGTTGTAAAACATCCTGAGCGCCCTCGGATTCCCAGTGATCCGTTCTTGTGCGATCCATGAGCTGCGGGTATTCGAATTCAGACTCCATATAACCGATGGTTTGCTCATTGCCAAGGAAGTGACCTGGATCGATAGCGCATTGGTGGATCACATCTACCGCCAGGGTTTCATCGCTAACTTCAATACCGCGCAGTGTACGTAAAATCATGCCCGCCGCGTCATTATCGATCACCATGGATTCGAAGCTACAGCCCATCAAGCTGCCAACCATGCCGCCAAATTCGCAGATCCGGTTTGCGCCGGCATGTGCCGCCAAGGAAAAGGTGAGCGCTTTTTCATAGCCGTATTGTGCATCAGGAATCTTGGAATCAGTCATACCCGCGCCAACACTGGTTGGCAATCCGTAGTAGTTACCTATTTGAATGGCGGCAGCACCGATCAACGCCTGTTCGCCGCTACCGCCGGTGAACGACCCGGTTCGAAGATCGGTGATAAATGGCCATGAGGCAAATGTCATCGGGCTACCGGGATTGATAAGATTAACAACGGCCAGGCAGGCAAGTGTTTCCGCCGTGGCTTGTGCCAGGGTGCCAGCTAGAGGCGCGGGGGAGGTTGCTCCGGCCTGAGGCGGTACAGCAATATCGGAAACAATGCCGAGTCTGCTGGTTTCCATCAACAGCTCCAGATTTTCCTTGCCGAACCTGAGAGGTGAGACGATGGGACATCCGCCAATGATCGCAGATGGTTCTTTTAAAAACGTGCCTTCACCACCCGATGCGAAATCGAGCATCTTGATGGCGGGTTCCAGAAAGTCTTTACTGCGCAAGCAGAAGCAGGTAGGTTTTTCGCTGCCAGCAAGTAATGTGTAAATCATATTCATATCATGCACATAATCTTCGGGATAGTCTGTGGCGAGTACCGTGTCCCCGGTCATGTGAATATTTTCCAGGCTATCGACCAGTCGAGTAAAATCATACATGTCTTTGAGGGTTGACGGTCGATAGGATCGGGTGTCAACGTCAAATGTCGTCACTGCAGTACCAGAACAGGAAAAATGCACATCGTTATCTTTGCAGTGAATATCCCCTTTTCCCTTGATCGAGCCCCGAGCGAAAACATGGTATTCCTTGGCGGCTGTATCGATAACGTCTTCCATCAACGATTTTGGAAAGCACAATCGGTCGTGTTCATTTAATGTCGCGCCTTTCGGTAGAAGCAAATTAAGCAGTTCTGGCGTGGAATCCTTGATGCCTGTTTTTTCCAGAATGGTGAGTGCTGCCTGATGAACGTTCTTTATATCGTTCTCGCTAAGCGGAAGATATCGCCCCCCCGCAAGGCCTGGCCATACGGCACGAGGACCACTGGCTTGTTTACGCTTTTCCAAGCGGGCCTGGCGTCCTAATCCGGATCTTCTCGATTTTCTTTTCGGTGTGTCACTCATAGTCTTCGTCGTGTTTGTTAAATCAGCGTTGGGATTTCTCGAAAATATTGGGACCAAAAATACCGGGACACCCATTAGCCAGTCTTTGTCAAGGCACAATACTACTCCGTTGTGCAAAAAACGCACAGCTTCAATGAGTACAAAACCTGATTCTCTACACACCCATAACATTTCATTAGTGGCGACGTAAAAAGTACGCACCAGACACCCATCAGGATTAAGGCACTCGCCTACCGATTTCGGTTACTTGTGAGGCCCCTGTCTCTTTCGAAACCCAGAAGATCGTTGGTACTTCACTGCGTCCAATTGGCTTGCTCACAGATCTATGGTTACATTTACCGTTCCAGTCTTGGAGTGGTTCACAGCGAAGGCGTAAAGTTGATCAGATCGTACAATGAATGACAGAGACTCCATTCAGATTTATGGTTGTTAACGAGTCCCGGTTGCTGGTTTATCTCTGTCATTCAAACTATTAACGAAACAACATATCAATATCGAATCGGGTCTGGTCACGCATCACGTAGTAAGATGCTCTGGCTAATTTATGTGCTAGCGCTTTTGTTGCCAGGGCGCCATTTTTCTCTGCTCGTTTGCGTTGATAAAACCGATGCGCTGTTTTGTTGTATCGGATAATGCTATGAGCCGCCTCAACGAAAGCCCAAGATAAATATTTGTTCCCATTCTTTTGGTTATTGGTCCCTTTCTTTTTTCCATTGCTCATCCGTTTGCTATCCACACAACGGCAATAGGAGGCAAAATTGCCAACTTCGAGCATGATCGTCAATCCCAAAATATTACCGATGCCATTGATCGTTAATAGCGATTGAAACTCCGGACGTAGTTTGCAGCGATCGATAACGGTGCTTTCAAGTAAATCGATTTCCTGGTTGAGTTGTTCAATCATGCGTAGGTTAGAGTGGATGGCCATTTTTACATATCGATCTTCCACCAATTCGAGTAATCCAATATCCGCCTTCTTAATTGTCTTGCCGGCTATTCTGGTCCCAGTGGAACGCCATATCTGGTTCTGTGCGCTCAGCATATGGGTAACACGATGTTGAACCATTTGAAGGCGCTTTCTCAACAAGTCTCGTATGCTCCGTTCTTCTTTGGGATAAATGTATCCCGTAGGCAATATACCCAAACGCATTAGTTGCGCCAGATGAAAGGCGTCGCTTTGATCGTTGGTATGTTTGAACCCTTCGTACTGCTTTACCGCCGCCGGATTCACAAGCTCAGTTGAGAATCCATTTTCATTCAATCCATCGATTAACCAATACCAGTTAAATGTGGATTCCACAGCCACACTATGCAGCCTATGCTTAAATGGAGTTAACACCTGAATAACCGAGTTTAAGTCATTAGGTAAACGTTTCTGGAGTAAAACTCTATCGTCTTCATCGATCACTACTGGAACATTGTTGGTTGAATGCAGATCTATAGCGCAGTAAAGTGTCATGTCAGCCTCCTTTGGCATCTGTGGTTTTCGACGACACCAGTTTACTCCGCGTGCGGATGGGCTAGAGGAGGCTGGCTACATGATCTTCAGATCTATTTTTTGTGACGATGGCGATGGGTAAAAAAGAAAACGGTTAATTCGATAGATGCTTTTCTATTGACATACCGGGACCTAATATTCGAATAACAAGTATTACTGATCGAGTTATCTGATAGTAAATTGGAATGTTGCTTGTGGGAAAAACGCCGATACCCATTTCGAACTACAAAAACCTCCAGACCCATTTTAGGATCTTCAGACAATCGAACCAAACACTTCTCTAAAGATTCAAAGTAAGCATCTGCCTGGTTCTCACCAAATTGAGTAAATCACTTGCATCCCAATTTCTAAAACCTGCTTACTATTTAGTCCCTCCGTCACCTATTTATTTTCACCTAATTTTTTGTCACCTATTTTTTTTGTAGCTCGACGCACCAGTGATAAATGCATCGTCCTTATCAAGGTTTCTGTAAGGGCGAATTTTCTTTCTAACAAAAGGCCTGTATAAAAGTTTATACAGGCCTTTTGAAGTACTGCTTTAGTTTAAGAGCCTATGCCAGCCAGATATATTCCGGCCATTCGAGAGCACCCAACTGTCCCAGCGGAACCTTGGGCATTCCCATGATGTGGCTGGCGATACCATCATTGATATTGGAGAAAGCCGGAATAACCATACCACTTTCGTTGTGAATCAGTTCCTGCATCTCACAAAACTGTTTATGGCGTTCATCTGGATCGGTGGTCGCGAGCGAAGTTTTCAACAGTTCGCCCATTCGATCATTGTTCCAGAATGTGTCGTTCCAGGCAGCCCCTGGCGCAAATTGGATCGCCATTTGCGAGTTTGCGGTTGGCCGCATGTTCCAGTTCACCACATTCAGGGGGTCCTTCATCCAAACCGTACCCCAGTAGCCATCGGCCGGCACTTTATTGAGTTGCAGATCGAATCCGATCTTGGCGCAATTGGCTTGGGTCAGCAAACAGGTATCTTCGACTCCGACCGCAATTGGGGCCACTGCAACTCTTGCTGATGAAATTCCGGCTTTCTTGAAATGAAACTTGGCCTTGTCCGGATCGTAGGTGCGCTGTGCCAATTCGGAGCAGAAATCCGCGCCATGCGCGGCCGAAATGGGATGATCGTTACCGACCGAGCCCCTACCCTTGAGTATGCGTTTTACAATACGCTCGCGATCCATAATATATTGTAAGCCCTTGACGAAATCGTCATTCTGACCGGGTAGGGTATTTTTCAGGCAACATATGCCCATTTGCAAGGCTGCGGGGATTGACGTCAAATTCGTGTTGTCCGCACTTTCGATCTGCTGGAACGCTTTTGGATCAACCACGGTGATGAGTTGCACATCGCCCGCGACCAGTGCATTTACCCGGGAGACCGGGTCGGTGATTGCAGTCATCTCGATTGCGTCCAGGTTACCGCCTTCACGCCAGTAGTTTTCATTGCGCGAGTGCACCGATTTAACGCCAGGCTCGAAAGAATCCATGCGGTATGGCCCGGTGCCATTCTGTTCCAGCGAACCATCTGGTTTCAGGACATAGCCAGTGGTGTCTTTTTTAACAATTTTGGTCTGGAACAAACCGAGCAGAGTGGGTAAGTCGGCGTTGGGAGAATGCAGGATCGCTTTGACTTCGTGTGGCCCGATTTTTTTCCATTCCTTGACGGATGCCAGAATCGATTTGATGACCGATTTCGAGTCCTCGCCCTGGTGACGTTTCATGGTATACACAATGTCATCGGCGGTTAACTTGCCACCATTATGAAACTCGACTCCCTTGCGGATCTTGAAATTCCACTCCGTCGCGTCCGAATTGGACTCAAAGCTTTCAGCCAGTTCGGGTTGTGGGGACAGATCGTCGGCATGCTGAATCATGCTGTTATAGGTTGATCGCCCACGACAGTAGTCAATCGACGAGGTGAATACCACCGGATCGAGATTGTCGTTAGGCCCATGTATATTTGATGCAAAGCGTACCGAGCCGCCTTTTTTCGGTGTCGCGGCTATGACCGACTTACCCTCCGTCAGCAACTGCTCGGCGGCCATCAGCGAGACTCCGGTTACTAACGCGAATTTGAGAGCATCGCGGCGCGTGACACTGCCGGAGCCGCCCTTGATCATTTTGTCCACTCGTTCTTTGTCAGCTTGATCGAGATTCCGAAATTCCAATCCAGATTGTGGTTTGTTTTCTTTCATTTTAAGTCCTCCAAATTTTAGTGGGTAACTGTCTATATATAATAATTGTGAGCCTTTAATTCGCTCTGAACTCTTTATATCAATAGTTTGTGGGAGAGGATTCTCAAGATTGATGGTTCGTCAATCCATATCATAGATTAAGGGTATTGGGATTCTTATCAAAGGATGATTTGGACGGATCACAGGATGCATTGGACAAAATAATGCGAACAGAATGGAGGCTCGAATGACGTGGGGCATGTAGCGAGTCCCGCTTTACTACTGATTCTCAGTCGGGTGCCAGGTCAGCCGACGACCAAAAATCTCTTTTCCTGCTTTCACGATAATCTTTGGGGCTAAGTGTGTGCTTGCGCTTGAACCAGCGAATAAAATGCGCGCAGTCAGCAAATCCGCATTCATAGGCAATTTGTGTAACTGTTCTCGAACTATTTAACAAACACCACCGCGAATGTTCCAGCCGCATTTCTCGCCATAATTCCGGCGGTGTTTTCCCTACATGTGTTCGAAATGCCCGGTCAAGTTGACGTCGGCTGATCTCTAGAACTTTGGCCATCTGTACTGATGAAATGGGTTCGGCCAAGCTTTGCCTCATCATTCTGATGGCCTGCTCGACCCGCCAGTCGCCACAGGATTCAAGTTCTTTGAACGGTAGCTTGCCGATATGACGGGCCTTGCGGTGCTCGTCGATGAATTGCTCCGCCAAAACTTTTGTTCCTCGATTTGGGCCGCAATGCTGCGTCAGGATATCAACCGCAAGGTCAATCGCTGTCGTTCCACCAGGGCTTGTAATTCGTTTTTTCTCTGAAACGTACATTTCATTGACGATTGGAATAACTGAGGGATAACGTTGCTCCAGTTCATCTTTATGGACAGCGTGAACGGCACATCTAATGCCGTCCATGAGTCCTGCCTCGGCAAGAGCGAAACCGCCAGTGCACAGACCCACTAAGGGAATATCCAGTTCTGCGGCCTGCCGTAGATAATCAAATGTATCCGGTGAATGTTGATCAAACGCTGCCATTCTTCCCCCAACCACAACAATATAATCATAATTGCGGGGATCGTCGAATATCTTCCAGGGTGGAACTTCTATACCACAGCTCGATCTTACAGGCTCAAGTGTTGGGCCTATACAGCTCCAGTGACAATAGATTTGGCGACTCAAATCGCGTTCGTCGGCACAATGGCGAACTGCATCGATGAACCCAGCAAATGGCAGTAGAGAGAACTCGGGCGACAAGACGAAAGCGAACTTTACATCCGGTTCAATCTGGGGATCCCCCCCAGAAGATAATCTGCACTTGTCGACTGTTGTGGTATTGGAAACAGTCATTTCGATGACCCTAGCTTAAACGTTCTATTATTTGTCTAAGACATTATATTTTACCAGGATTTAATGTGAACTGGATCACTTGGATCCACCATCATGGGCCCGTAACGATATCGATATTTCTTCCTTACCGATGGCTGGCGCTAGCATCATGGTGATTAAGATTCTTACTTTCAGTGGAGACAGCCAACCACTTGATATCAGGTCGCGCTGAAGGAGATCCATCTCACCTCCCTTATAACCGTATACTTACTTGCAGACCTGCCCGCTTGGACTGTGGGAACAAGTAACTACTGAAATATGAGTACTTTACCCTGACAGATGAATATAGGCTTTTACTGCACGCGCCACTGAGTCTGTATCCAGTTCAAATCCAAGGCCTGGACGATCGATTGCGGCCAAACGCCCGCCAATTGGTACCACATTGGGGCTTACGATAATGTCTTCGTTTAGAAAGTTACCCATGATTTGATTGGCATCATCAAGGTTGGGAATTACCAGCCCCGCTTGATGAGCTGCGCAAGTTGTTATGCTGGTTTCAAAGTTACCGTGAATGCAGACATCTAATCCGCCTGCCTCGGCTACTGCCGCGGCTTTGACAAAATTCAGGATGCCACCACATTCATGCAGGCCCAGGACAATAAGGTCAGCAGCATTAATATGGCAGACGTTATAAACATCCTGAAATGTGTGAACAGCCTGATCGGCTGCAATCGGTGTATCGACGCTGTTTCGAAGTTGGGCAAGAGCCGCAAGACTAGAACTGTCGACTGGCTGTTCTATCATTTCTATATTGTATGGCTTCAGTGCTGTGATCATGCGACGTGCGGTCAACATGTCCCAGTTTTCGTTGGCATCGGCGCGCAGACGCGAATTACCGATTGCCGCACGAACCGCGGCGACCGAGTCCAAATCGTTTTGTTGCCCACGTCCGATTTTCATATAGATCACTTCGTGACCCGCATCGGCATAACGTTTTGCATCTGCGGCAAGTTCGTTGGGGCCTTTACCCTGGGCAAAACCGAAATACTGGATGTAGTCCCGCTGGGCACCGCCGAGCATTTTATGTACGGCGGTGTTGTGAACCTTGCCGAGTAAATCCCACAGCGCCATCTCTAGACCAGCGGTGACTTGCAAAGATAATTTACGGTGGTTTCCCGGACCCTGACTGGCAAATACAGTCTGGTGGCAATGGGTCATGATCGCGGTAATATTGCTAGCGTCCATTCCAACAAGATGAGCGCGAAGCACGTCATAGGCATGAATTGTCATTTCACAGTTGGGCGCACCAAAACTTTCACCGAATCCAATGGTGCCATCTTTACTTTCAAGCTCAATGAGCACCATCTTCGCACCATAATTGATACCTTGTGCCCAGTAGTAAGGTTCTTTGAATTCAAGATAGAGTGGCGTAGCTTTAATCGATTTAATTATTATTTGCGGTTCATTTTGCATTTGCCTTTTGCTCCTAATGTGATGCGTTGGTTTGAAAAGCTTTGCGCGAAAGCTGCCTGAAATAGCGTGCTGCCAGGTTTAGAAATTGATATCAATACCAGCCTTACAGCAGATAAAGCAACATCTCGGGTTAGGTGTTAATGGGTTTCTTCGTTATCTATAATCGTTAAATAAACCACTATTTTTTCCTATGTAAGCAACCATTTTTATCGCAAAAACCTGAACGCAAATCGAAAACTGTTGCTCTTTGCCTGCACAATTAACGCCAGTATTTCAATAGTATGGTGCCTCGCCATAAGGCACTTATCTGAACGTAACTGACCTACAGTATAGGGATAGCTTGTGTAAGGGAATTGAACCTTTTAGTCATCCTCCAGAACAAAATCACATATTCCTGTTGACTCGTAAACAGAATCCGCAATTGAAACGCTTAATATCCATAGGCGTATCGGTGACAGAGGCAGGATTTCATCGATCAGTAATGTGGCACTTTCTACCATGCATCGGGCGCCGCAACTCGGGCAAAAGCTATGTCGCTTACTAATAAATACAATCAGACTTTCGCTGTGACAACCTTCGCATCTGACACGCAGGAAGTCGTGCTCCAACCGGTCGAACTTGAGAAAGTTTTCGAATTCCCGCTGCATATACCTGGGTAATGACTTACATTGATCGGCTAGCTGGTTAAGGAAATCCGGATAATATCTCTCGACAGAATGGTACTACAGCGACCATTCTAAACAGTAGTTCTCATAGTGCCTGATCCCTTAGAAGTGATGAATAACTGATAACTTACTCTATTACTCCATCGCAACATTTGGCTCTGGGTTTTTACACTGCCTGGGCAAATAGGAGCCCTTTCCCGGCATCAATTTTCAATCATTGGTGTTAATAATCTCTTACTCAAAATACTCTGAGGAGTCAAAACTCGTTTAAAACACCTAAACTGCTACCTCTTTGATTTTAAACAATTCTCTTTGCACCAAATTTACACCAAATTCTAGATGACCTTGTTAGTTGTTGATTCTAATTGTGATTTAGATAAAGCAATCTCCTCCTAAGCGAAAGGCCACAGGTTCGAATCTTGTCGAGGGCGCCAAATTCCAAAATTTTGGTTGGATCGTTATAAAATTGCGTGCTATTAAACGACAGCTAAATACTCTTCTGCCGTTCGTCTATTTACGGAGAAAATTAAATAGGAAAGAAAGCAGTCATTCGAAAATTAGTCCCGAAATATTATTTCTGAATGTGACAGGCTAAATTTAGGACTGTAACCTCTCCAAATTTACTAAAAGTACGTATTGCAACATGGAAATACCCACCGTTGAATTTCAGCCCCGAGATTTAAAGAAAAACAATGTAGAAGTGATATCGCTTGATTCGGTATATAAGCGATCAGACAAACTGGAAGTCAACCCTTTTAAGCCTCACCGTGTTGAATTCCACCATTTGATCTACATTACTGGGGGTATTGGTACGCACTTTATTGATTTCAATAGTTACCCATGCCGAGAAGGCAGCTTCATTTTTGTCAATAAAAAACAGGTACACTCCTTTGATTTTGACAACCAGCCACAAGGATTGTCTATTCTATTTACTCAAGAGTTTATAGATTCAATTCGAGTCAGTATCAGAGTTCCAGTTTTTAGTTCAGGTTTCTATACGGGGTCGGACACTCCTGTTCTCACAGTCGATCACGCGCTAAAAGAAAGTTGTGAGGCGTTATTTTCAGAAATAGAAAATGTGACTGGTAGTAAGTTGTATGACCCGCTAATTTTGCAGCTCTTGTTTACATCGTTGTTGCTCAAGCTGCATCGTGAGAAGCCTGACAGTATTGTGCAACAACTAAGTGAAGCACAGAGGCAGCAGTTCTCACTTTTTAAATCATTGATGGACATACATTTTACGTCAACAAGGGACGCGTCGGCCTATGCCAAAATAATGGGGACAACATACAAAAGCCTGCACCAACTCTGCAAAATAGCTACAAATCAAACCCCAAAACAACTCATCGATGCTCATACCATATTGGAGGCGAAAAGGCGACTTGCTATCGAGAACATACAAGTTACCCAATTAGCTTATGAAATTGGATTTGAAGAAGTCAGCAACTTTGTTAAGTACTTTAAGAAACAAACATTGGTGACACCAGAGCAATTTAAGGAAAGCCTCAAAAGGTAGATATTTACCCTATTCTGGAGTCAATTGATCTTCACTTGAATAGGTGGCTTCCGCTATCTTGTTCGCGATATCAATTGATGGGATAAATTCATGAAAAAATTTCTTTGTTCAGCACTAATACTGGCTGTGATGTCCATTGCTGCCTGCACTTCCAACCCAACTAATCCGGAGAAGAAAATGAGTATAAACAATACAGACAAGGCTGTAGCGCTCCTTAACAGTATCCAAACCGGCGATCAGACAGCAATTAGTTACGTTAATGCGGAAAAATACACGCAACATAATCTGGGCGTTGGAGATGGTTTAGCCGGTTTTGGTGCTGCGCTTCAGGCATTGCCGGAAGGAAGCGCTAGAGTAAATGTGGTGCGTACTTTTGAAGATGGTGATTATGTCTTTACACATACAGATTATAATTTCTTCGGCCTCAAGGTCGGTTTCGATGTGTTTAAGTTTGAGGACGGTTTGATTGTTGAACACTGGGACAATCTTGACCAAAAAGCGGGAAACACAAACCCATCTGGACGTACGCAACTTGATGGCCCAACACAAGTTTCGGATGAAGGCAAAACTGATGGAAACAAAGCTATCGTAGCCGATTTTGTTGATTCCATTTTAGTCAACGGGCAAATGGATAAACTGAATCAATTTATTGATGGTGACCATTACACTCAACATAATACTGCCATAGCCGACGGGTTATCTGGTCTAGGAGCTGCGCTGGAGGCAATGGCTGAGCAAGGCATTACTATGGTGTACACAACAGTGCATAAGGTGCTTGGTGATGGTAACTTTGTGCTGACAATTAGTGAAGGCACTTTTGCAAATGCCCCAACATCATTTTACGACTTGTTTCGGGTTGAAGAAGGCAAGATTGTGGAGCACTGGGACGTGATAGAAACAATTCTCCCCAAGGACGAATGGAAAAATGCCAACGGCAAATTCGGAAACCTTTAGAAGTTTCCAGCGACTTGTGACAATGTAATTTGGAAATCTCTTGTTAGAACCAATCCAAGTCGAACGGAAATAGATGACATGAAAATACTTTATTCGCTATTAATGGTGGGGTTACTAATGACCAATACAACTAATATTGCTATCGCCGATGAACAATCGGAGCGAACGCTGACCGTTGCTCAAGTCTTCTTGGAAGCGGCAGGTAGCGGTGATGCCAACAAGCTAAGTGAGCTGATGAGTGATGACTTTGTCTGGCACAATGAAGGCAACACAAATATACCTTGGATTGGCAATTGGGAAGGTAAAGACAAGGTTCTGTCTACATTTCTACCAGCCTTTTCTGCTGGTTTAGATGTTACCAGCTGGACAACTGACTACAGCTTTGTCAATGCGGATCAAGCGGTCTTTATCGGCACCATGAGCGCGATAACGACGCATTCTGGCGTTGATACGGGTAGTTTCTCGTGGGCTGTGCGCGTTCACGTAGAAGATGGCAAGGTCAAGAGCTGGAACTGGTTTGAGGATGGTTATGCGCTATCACAGGCATACAGCAGTAAATAATGTTGGATGGATTTTGAGTTAACTATGCCAAGCCCACTAAAACTTCAAGACTACCGCTCTTCAGTTCAGATCGACGAACGGCCGGACGTGCAATTTGATGGAAGTTGGCGTGAGCTCATACTCCCTGTATTGAAAGAGCTTGGTAGTCGAGTACAAGACAATACCGCTTTCGATGAAGCCCTCTTTCTCCTGCACGGTGTGCTCGCGCCAATCGATCCTTTCATGCTTAGCGACGACTTAATTAGCAAAATCGAATCTATTGCGGCTGGGCTCAATAGTTTGCAGCACAGTGTAGACCCACTGACATTGGCTCCTATTGCGACCCAATACCAAGGTGCTTACCCGGCAGGAAAACGAACTTGTGTATGGGTTGGGGATATTACGCAATTGCAAGCCGACGCAATTGTAAACGCAGCAAACTCTGAAATGCTGGGCTGCAGGGCTCCCAATCATGTGTGTATTGATAACGCTATTCATTCGGCTGCAGGACCGAAACTACGTAACGATTGTGCCACTATAATCGATAAGCAAGCGGCACCGGAATCGGTAGGCAGCGCAAAGATCACACGCGCATACGCTTTACCTTCAAGATTTGTATTGCATACTGTTGGCCCACAGTTACGTCATGGATCACGTCCCACTGATTTGCAACGACTACAGCTCGCAAATGCTTATAACTCTTGCCTTGAGCTAGCTGCGAACATCGAATCGATACGATCAATTGCATTCTGTGCGATTTCAACTGGAATTTTTGGCTATCCGAAACTTGATGCCGCAGAAATCGCCCTTAAGACTGTTGCCGAATGGTTTGGAAAATACCCTGAAAGATTCGATCTGATCGTTTTTAATCTATATTCAGATGTTGATGCTGCTGTATATGAAGAGCTACTAGATGTTTGGTAATACATCAAATAATGGATCAATTGAACAGGCATCTGATTGGATAGCTAACGCGGATAACATACTGTTCACCGCTGGCGCTGGCCTTACAGCGGCGGCGGGGGTGAACTATGCCGATACTGCACTGTTTGCCCGCGAGTTTCCGGCCATGCTCCAGTATGGGTTTACTGCCCAATATCAATTTATCGGATTTAATGATTGGACGCCGGATTTACAATGGGGTTATTGGGCTGCTCATGTTGACTTGGTTCGCTTTAGATGGCCGAAATCGGAGGTTTACAAAGCTCTGCATATGCTCTCAGGACATATCGAGCAGAAGAATACTTTTGTCATGACGTCGAATGTTGATGCAATGTTCGAAACAAATGGATTTTTTCCCAACCACATATACACACCACAGGGCGATTATTCGCTACTACAATGCACAACACCATGTTGGAGAACAGTATGGTCGTGGAAAGAACAGATCGACCAAATTCGTGCTGAGACTGATCCCACAACACAAAGACTAACTAATACTAAACTCGTTCCGCGCTGCCCTAATTGCGGTGGCACTGTATTCCCAAATGTACGCCTTGATAGCTCGTTCATCGATGACCATTTTGAATTCGATGCTGAGCGGTTGCAAAGTTGGCTGGGTACTGCGCGACAAGGGCGAGGTGTTGTAATTGAGGTAGGGGCGGGATTCAATACACCGTATGTTATCCGTTGGCCTGGAGAACAGATTGTTGATGCGACACCTGGCTGGAAACTTGTGCGAATTAATCTTACGGATGCTGAAATACCAAGTTATTTAGGCGAACGTGCTGTGGGACTAAAAGGTGACGCAATGGCCATTGTGAGGGGTGGTGATCATTTTTAGACAAACTAAAAGAACAAAAAAAACGCTGAAATGCCCTATTTACAAGGGATTAACAGAAATCTAGGGGATATCGCTATTTGCGATCATTTTTAGACAAAACTCAGTAATAAACTACAAAAAAGGCAATTATATTACGCTGAAATAAGGTCCATTTGTCGCTGAATAAGTCAAAGAAAGTCATGGTTTGGAGCGCGTCATCCATTCTCGGAATAATGCAAAGAAGGGTGATAGAGTAATATTCTGGAGGTCGTAGCACGCTTGTAGCAACGGAGCGCTTTGTGGGGTTCATTTCAGACCCCACCCCGCATTATTTGTAAAAATCCAAATCCGATCAGATTGAACGTTAAAGCTCAATCTGATCGGGCATATGTATGACGGCTCTTTGCCCTGAAGGGACAGTCTATGATTTCCACCAGTTGATATTTCTAGATTTAATTGTAGCCAAGGTACAAGGAAGAGCAGACATTTGAGCCATGTTGACTTTTTGTATTCTGATATCAAGACGGAGGACCTGGGCCAATTATTATTCCTACGAATATCCAACATAGAATCGAAACTATCCCAAATCCAATCTTTAACCACTTTTGGTTTAGATAAATAGCCAAAACGAACAACAAAATAGGGAGAGTTATATATCCTACAACAACATAATCTCTTTCCACAAATATTCCATGCCAACCCCAGATGATGGGCCAAACCAAAAGAAATAGGATTGTAGATAATATATTTGCCGCAAAACTGAAAGCCTTATTAGTTCCCGGAACATACAGGAGCATTAAAACCATCAAAATCCATATAGCTCCAATACCAACTAAATAATATTTTGTGCTCAACGGTTTCAAAGGATATACCCTCGCGCCAAACGCCCTAGAGCAAGTGCAGATTTTGAGGTGCGAAGGAGACGATAACCGAGGCGTAAAGACAGCTTTGTCATTTGACCTTGTTACCCTATGGGGTTTCAGTCCAGTTCACAACATTAATTAACACCATGTTTTTTTCAATAGTTTCACTCCTTTGAGATATTGGCGAGGTGCTCCTCAGTTTTATGAACTTATCATTGTACGTCCATAAAATAAGTTGTGAAAACACGGGCTGTAGGCTGTGATCAAAATCCGCGTCAAACTCAAATTCTGCTGCCAGTGCCTTATATTCTGAACCATGTCTAGCTATTTTTATTTCACTCTCTTTGAGAAGTGCCGCTCCGCTGTGTTTGCTAATAATGTTGCTCTTTTCGGCGAGAAATAACTCTTTAAGAGTAACTGAAAACTCATAAATATAAATCGTTGAAGCTATCTGGTTCTCAGAATTAAACATGTTATATCCGATAGAGACATCTTCCATGTCAGGCGCATACATAAATATTTTTCCACGAGAGAAACCAGCCGCTTCTAAAGGATAGTAAGGGCTTTGCTTAATACCCACTAGCTCTGCTGGATAACTCTGTTGTGAAGTATCAGTAGAGGCACAGCCACTAATAGCCAGAAACATCGCGATGCAAATTATTCTATGCATAAACTTTATATCTACGGCTGATCAGGTCTTGTTTTTCTCAATAGAGTTTGAATGACCGTTAACAAGGGTCTTACCCGAACACACAATCACGATATTGGCTAGATTTAAAATTTTGATGACTGTCTCTGATGAGTATGTTTGCGACCGATGGAAAAGTAAAGCCCCGAGTGAACGGCTAGAGAAATTTCACTACATTGAAAATTTGGGCCAACGGTCGCTTCCTTGCCCACAACGGCCAGATAGTGGACTCGATGATATGACTACTATTCACTATATTTACCGCCAGTCTCTCCAAAGAAATAAGTGGTTTCATCACCAAGCAACTCTACAGTTTTATTATTGTTAATTCGAAATGACGGAGACTTCATAGCAGATGAAATTTGCTTGAGCGTATCAATGTAATCTTCTGTTTCTGAGTCTCCGTAATGATCATGCCAGTCTTCGATAATAAGCGCTCCATTATGATCTCTCGCCTCGTAATACACCTCCGTCACTCCATATGGCACTGAAATATGCAAACTAACATTGTTTTGAGTAATAACAATTTCTAGCGCAGATTGGTTTTTGTTTTCAGGGACTGGATGGCCAAGGTTCAGTATATTTACAATTTCTTCTTTGTTCATCTTCCCTAAACCCGCCCTAACTGTTCCGCTCAATAATATATGTAAATTTAAAAACTATCGACTGACTCTAATGGTAAAGGATTGTTAGCCATCTGCGCAGATACTATCCCATAGGATTATTACGCTGCATTCTGAGCGCAGGTGGCTAATAATCGTTCATGTGGGAAACGCGGGGCTTGAAGAGGTGCTATGGGGAAAGTATGGAGACTGGGTGGTCTGTTTCGTCGTGTTTAACGTTTTCTTATTTTTTGTAACAATCAGATTTTCTAATTGTCTGCGCCGATATCCAAGACAATGACAATTATTTTGATCTATTCTGGTTGGTTTTGATTGGCTGATAGGGGAGATATCTGTCTCAGACCATGAGGTCTCCACGCCTCCACTAGGAAGCGATAATAGTTCAGCGCCTAGACTAATCAAGTATGTCAACTTGGTGGTCCTCTTGGGTGGGGCCGATGCAGGCGTTCTAACGTTTCAATCACGATTAGTGATGTGCCACAAGTTCGGCACATGAATGCCGATGTGTACTCCGTTTTCTGTTGATCAGACGATGGGGCGGTATCCGTGTTCTGCTCACCCTGTTCCGTTGCTGCGTTAGTGTCGCCCAGCAATTGTCGAACACAGTGCAAGTTCTGCTTACGCTGATGGTTGGCAAACAAACCAAAGTGTCTAATTCGATGAAAGCGCGGCGGTAGAACATGCATCAGGAAACGTCGGATAAACTCGTCAGTAGAAAGACGCATCATCTTAAATCTCTCCACGTCCTTGGCCCGATAGTCTTTCCATGTAAAGGACACCGTTTGTCCATCATACTGTTTGATACGACTATTGGAGATCGCCACTCGATGGGTATAACGTGATAGATACCGGAGTACCGCACGCGGTCCTGAGAAGGGTTTCTTGGCATAGACAAACCAGCTGGTCTTCCGAACAGGGCGAAGATAATTCTTGAATGCCTGTTCATCCCCTAAATCGGTCAGCCTGCCGTAAAACTTGAGCTGTGGATGCAAAGCAGTGAGTTGTTCCAGAAACAACCGTCGAAACAGTTTAGACAGAACTTTGACGCATAAGAAATACCCTTGTTTACAGGGCTTCCACTGCCCTTGTTTGGTGAGACCACCTCCGGGCACAATGCAATGTAAATGCGGGTGGTGTGTCAAGGCGGAGCCCCAGGTATGCAATACTGCCGTGACGCCAATGTCGGCACCCAGATGCTGAGGGTCTGCCGCAATGAGACGGAGTGTTTGTGCCGTGACCTTGAACAATAAGTTATAGACTAATTGAGGGTTGTAATAAGCAATGTCACCGACCAAGGCCGGTAGCGTAAACACGACATGATAGTAGTCGACCGGTAGCAGGTCTTGTTGTCGCGCCTCAAGCCATCGTTTGGCAGCGCTGCTTTGACACTTTGGGCAATGGCGGTTTCGACAAGAGTTATAGGCAATCTGCACCTCCTCGCATTCACGACAATGCAACACATGTCCGCCGAGGCCAGCAGAACGACATTGTTCAATGGCCGACATCGCTTTGAGTTGGCCGAGGCTCGCACTATGAGCCTGTCGCCATACGGGGCCCTGGTCGCGGAAGATATCCGCGACCTCCCACTGAGGCTGGATCACACCGTTAGGGGTTACAACTTCAGATAGGCCAGCGGCCCTTTAATCTCCCGTAATCGGTTGGCGGCGACATGGCTATAACGCGCCGTACTTTCGAGCTTATTATGTCCTAACAACACTTGAATAAACCGGATATCGACATGTTGTTCCAGCAGGTGAGTAGCAAAGGCATGACGCAGAGAATGGAGCGTCACTGCTTTGTTGACTTGTGCGGCTTTACGCGCACACTGAAACTCGCGACTGAGCTGGCGGGCCGACAGGGGGTTGATCGGATTGAGTCCTGGAAACAGCCAACCGCCGGGCAACTTCTGATGATGTTGTGGTTCCTGCTGAATCCATTTATCTAACACCGTGAGTAACTCGGGGGACAGCATCGCATTACGGTCACGCCCGCCCTTGCCTTGTTCGACACGTAGAACCATCCGCTCTCTGTCGACATCAGTGACTTTAAGATGGGTGATTTCGCTGGCACGTAACCCGGCCCCGTAGGCGACGCTGAAGGCGGCTTGATAGCGCAAATCACCGGCACATTGGATCAGGCGGGTCACTTCTTCGATACTGAGTATCTCCGGTGTTTTCTGTGGCAGTGGTTGATGCCGTAACTTCCGGATTAATTCCGGCCGGTCGAGGGTGGTGCCAAAGAAGAATTTGAGTCCTGAAACGCTCATATTAATCGAGCTAGGCGATTTACCTTGATGGCTAAGGTGAAGAAGATATTGGCGTAAATCCTCGACCGTTGTCGTGGGTAGAGGCCGCTTTAGATACTTTGAAAACTGTGCAACGACGCGAATGTAATCCTTTTGGGTTTTCGCGCCGAGTTTACGCATGGTCATATCTTCGATCATACGTTGACGTAAAGGGCTGATAGGTTTGTTAGACTGGGTCATGGGTCTGTCTCCGTTAGTGTGGTTGTTGAAGTGTTGGAACTACAACATAAACACGGGACAGGCCCTGTTGGCTAATGCAATAACGATGAGGCGGGTAGCTACCTTGCTACTGGGTTACGCGATAGCGTTTCGTACTTGAGTATTCTACAGCCAATGTAAGACAATGTTGAACCCTAAATTTGATGGTGTTAGATCAACTGTACGCAAATACACACTATTTTTCCTCTCTTATTACCTTCCCGGACTGCCTTTCCTTTGTCAACTGACGCTGGGTAGATCTGTGGAAAGTTGTCATAACAAGTTCATTTCCACCCTTGATCCGTTTGACCACGGATCGGTACAACTTGCCGCCAGACCGAAAAAACACGAGCGTTTGATCGGCCTCCTGGACAACCAGGCCGTTCGCAATCATATCTGGAATAATCTGGTACTCCTCGATACTCAAATCAGGATGCCGAGTCCGTTGTTTCTTGAGTGTCTCACCAGAAATAACAACCTTTTTAGTATTAACGTTCAATGCCTCTGACAAGGCCGACTCCATGAAACCAACGGGCGCGGATCCAGACGTTGAACCATTGAACAGCTTCTTGAAGTTAGGACTCGATACCGACAATTTGGCAACTTCATGTCCGAGCTCCGGGATCTCCATTCGATTCGGATCTGGAAATAGTGATCGCTGGCCAACATTGTAATTCCACCCAGTATCGATTCCTGGAATTTGATCTTTGTAGACCTCCCCTGTCCGAGTATTAATTCTGTCTTCGGTTTGGATTTCCGGCATCAAGTTATCTGGAGTGGAATCGAGTTTCCTAGACTTTAAATATGATTCCGATGCAGTCCTCGCGATGCACCGACATCCCCAACCATTGGGTGGGTAGTGGGTAATCCAGAACTCGTCGTTTACCGGGCGGACAATATCTCGCCAGTTATCGTGGGCATCACGGACACGCTCATCACGGGCGGTGTCGTAAATCAAGAATAGTTCTCGACCTTTTTTTTTCTCTCGAGAGGCACGCTTCTCGACTTGCTGCCATCTGCCTGCGGCATAACTTGTCCGCATGTTTGTTTCAAAAATCACCCGCGTGCGCCAGCCCCGCGCGCCGTTATACGACCAACCATGTTTTGCGACTATGGTATCGAATTCCTTTCTGAAATCGTTCAATGTGCCGCCAGCTTTTTGAATATCGGCAATCGATTTCCCAAAATCATTGAGCAGCTCTGCCTTTGTCGCGCCAGCCACCGTGAACGACTGAGCGTGTGCATGGCCGACCATATCGTCCCAGTATTTCGTGCCGACCTTATTTTTTAACCGTCTTTCGAATGCACTAAAAGCTTCGGTGAATGGAACTTTACCGATGTCTGGTTTGGGAGGGTTGGCCATAGCTGCTTAATAACTGACCCAGTCGGAATCTACTTCGCCATCACAGAATCCATTGCAACCAGGACAATTTCCATTCTCATCAAGATGCTTCGTGCAATATGGTTGTCCACACGCAATACAATGACCAGGGCTCTCCGCTTCGGTCGCAGTTCCGCACCACTCGCAGTATGGCCCGAAACTCTCTGAATCAGTATAGGCGGGATCAACGAGAGCCATTATCCGTCATCTAGTCCATTCAATTGAGCCAGTAACATCGCCTTCTCAATTTGTTCAGCGAATTCACTGTCATCCAAATCTGGAAACAGCGCTGCGAGTTTTTCCTCCAACTCAGAAAAACTGCTACTGTCGTCAACGGCTTTTCGGACCTCTTCGACCATACTAGAAATTAGTTTTTCGCTGGTTGCAGTAGCATTGCCGGTTAACTCGTCTATTTCATCTTGCTTACGGACGAATTGATGTGTTTGTCCACAAGATGGACAGGCACTAAATTTAGCATTTGAATTGTTAGTCGGTGTGCTTACCGGATTGGATGGGCCGATAACTTCGTCACCCTCTGCTGGCGGCTGGATCTGTAGCCTATCGTATAACTCAGTTTTAGATACATCGAGATATTTCGTTACGATACCAAATGTCTCCGCTGTTTCCTTGCGAGTTTCCGACTCCTGGAAAAATTCAAAAAATGGCGGCTGCGCTCCTGGGACATTCAAGTCGGTCACCCAGCTACAAAGCTCGGTCATTGATATCGCGACCATCTCCCGGTCAGACTCCTGACCAGACTCCTCTCGCTCGTGGTGCGTTTCGGATGCAGCGCGTGCGCCTGATTCTTGAATTTCAGTTGAGAGGGTCTGGCTGGTTAGCGCTTTGGACAATTCCCGATTACACAAATTGATGTATTCAGGATGAATACTCACAGCGCCGACCTTTGTTTCCAGGAGCTCCACGGATGTCCCTTCAGGTACTACCGCGACCCGATCCTCCAGCAGCTTGGATAATGCGTCGACAATGCCATCAATTTCACTTTGCTGGGTGCCAAGAGCATATCGACCGATGGGCGATGGGATTCCATATCGCTCAACAAACTTTGAGAACCATCGATAGCCATTGTGCTTAAAGGTATACGGCCAAAAGCAGGAAGATAAAACCGCAACACCATATGGATTGTCGTGGCGCATCATGTGCCGAGTCAGCAACCACTTGTATTCACCGAGCTCCTCGCCTGGATCGAGATTAGTCTTGGTAATTAGTCGCAGCTGCTGATCAGTATCGAAATGAAAGCGTCGATGCGGTCGGTCCACCACCATACTCGGTACCAGGACACTGCCGTCACGTTTCCAGACAACCTCGTGGACAGCAAAACCATGAAACACCGCCCGAGCGGTATTCCAAATTACGTCAGACCAGGTGCATCCCTTCGCTGGACGATCCTTGAACATTTTCTGGCAGAGTTCAAATGTCTGGAGGTCACGGGGATCCTCGCCGCCAGGTTGAATGCGCCATTCCCATGCCAAGAGACCAGCGCGAATTGAACGTAGTTCGCCCATGACGTGGGCATCATATTCGATGGCGTCATAGATATCCTGGCCCCGTCCCATTTTTCGCAAAATGGCATCTGGATTTGGTAGTACCTGCATGGCGGCATAGAACCGGGGATCCGTGAGCCTGCTGGCGATCTCCGAGGACAGGACCGCCTTACCAGTTCCTGAGACATTTTCTAGTGTTTTATCAGTAGCCATTTAGCATTCTCTCTTGACTTGGGCCGGATCCACGGCTTTGAATATTCGGTACTTGACCCGCACCGCCAACGGCCAGTTGCCACAGCATTTGCAAGGCATCAGGACCATCATCGTGATCCGCTTCCGGCCAGTGTTGCATTTGTTCAAGCAGCTGACGGTGCGAATGGTGAAATCGAATCAATCCGTTAGCAGTATGTGGCTGCAATGATTGGATTCGAAGTTCTTTGTCTATGTGGGGAACAATGCCTCGTGCTGGTACCGGACAACGTGCTGTCGCCGACCGCTTGACCAATTCGGTCATCATGAATTCCTGAAATTGAACCGCCTCAATCGCCCATAACAAACAGGCGTACTCACGCTGCAATTCGATAATCGTATTGATAATCAAATCCGGTACCATCCGGGCGATCCTCGCCTCAACTACATCAAGTTTTCCAATCTTTCGGTTAATTCCGCCGATGAGAATGGCTGCTGGATCTCGATTAACATTTCGCTTGCCCATGCTGGGATCACATGCACCATAAAACAACCACTTTTTATCCTCATGGACCCAGTAGACCAAATCTTTAAACGGTGAATTCTCGGAGTCGGTTGGGTCATTCTGATATTCCGAATCAAACGAGTGGTGATCCTCTGCTCTGATAATCATCAGCATGACGAGATCCCGCGTGCCTGGCCAACTCACTATGGCACCCTCGTCCATTTTCTTTTTACGCCGATGGTAATACCGAAGCGCTTCGTCCTTGCCCTCGTTCAAAAATAGTTCTTCAAATTTGTCCCATAGATCCATCCGATCTGGAAGTGTTGGAAGTGCCTTGAATTTGTGGCTACCCCAGGCAGGGCTTTTAAGAAATCGACTGAGCACACTGTCATAGTGGAGCACGGTACCAATGATAAATATATCCATCGATCCGTCTGGCGGACCCAGTTTCAGCACGGCCTTTTTGATCATTGACTCCAGCTTGTTACGCTGTTTGGGCGACTTCACGTTTTCGTCGTTTTCGATATCGTCGCAGATAACGAGATCCGGTCGATGGGGACCGTGCTTACGTCCTCGGATTTTCTTATTGGATCCAGCAACCTGCACCCGTCGATTATTGTTCGTCACAATATCACCGACCTGCCAGGTATCGCCTTTTCCCATCACCTTCGGATAGTCTTGTTGCAATCTCGGATTGCTTTCAAACTCAGCTTTGATTCCTTCGAGGGCGAGTGCTGCCTGGTCAAAGGCATCCATCACAATAATTGGGAACCACTTGCGCTCAGTGACAATGACCCAAATCACGAGGATCATGCTGAAAATGGTTGATTTGGCCTCGCCTCGTGGCGCGGCGATAGCTTCCTTAACACCGTCCTTTTGATCAATGAGGTCCGGCACAGTCCCATAGACAAACTCGTGAAAGAGTGAATCGTTGCCCTTGATATAGTGCGGGAAATAAGTGTGCGAAAATTCCCGAAAATCCTTTTTATTTCGCTCAACCCGTTGCTTGGTCGCTTCGGCATTGATCGGAAAGCCCTCGACCTCGGTTTCAATCAGGCGCCGCTGCTGGTCTGCAAATTCCGCAACCTGTTTGAGAAACTGAATGTCTGTGACGAGCTTCATTATTTGCCCATGAACTTGGTCAGATGGGCAGAGAACGGCTCCATTAAATTAACCCATTCGGTCGCCTTGGCCGGATCATATTCACGGATCCACGCGTTGAATTGCTCGATTACTTCGAAAGCGATGGACAATTTATTGAGCTGGGGTTTGCCCTTGCTCATGGTTCCCATTGTCTTGGCCCAGGCATCGGCCATTTTGGAAAGCGACTCGGCGATAATGATAGGATCATAATCGTCGTCTTCTTCCATCATCACGTTCAGCTTTTTAACCGTGGCATGATAGATCTTGACGAAGTCGTCCATGAATGCAGCGGCGACCTCAGATGCACCGCCTTGCAGCAATCGTGACGCACTCCGCGCCGTATCCCAATCATCGCCATCATCCTTCGCTTTGCGTTTCCACGCACGCACGGTGTTGTAAGGGATGCCGTTTTTCTCTGCTGCCTGCCGGAGAGGTAGTGCATGACGCACGTAGTTGGTCCGCACCTTGTTGACTATTTCTTGTGAATACGCCATCGGAATTTTTATGTTATTTTTAGAATTTCGAGCAGCACCGCGAAAGCAATGCCGCCGACCAACCAACGGATCCACTTTTTGTCGAGTGTGTGCTTATGAAAGCAGCCACCCGCTACAATGAGAACGGCGGAAAAAACGATAATCGGTGATATCAGCGTAATCGTTAGCCAGGCAAAAGATCCTTGGATAAGGAAAAGTAAAAAGTACCCTCGCGCGAGTGTTTCACCGCTCCAAGACAGAAAGATCCCCAATAGAATCCGAAAAGGCGGGTTAAACCCATCTTCTCGATATGCTTCCAATGTACCTGTAAGCGCACTTAAGCTGACACCAAGTCCAACAGTGAACCAGATCGCGTAGAACATCTCCTGTGTTACTTCCCAACTAAACATTTTTCTTTTTCCCCAGCATCCCCAGTTCTTGCCTGGCGCTAATATTTTCGTATTCGACGTTCGAATCAGCAATCCGCGCTCCGAATTTTTGAAGGCGGTCTAATCGACAGATTGTCGAATTCTCCCGTCGACCCTGTCGCCACACCAAATACAAGAATCCCAACATCAATACACAACCAAGAATTTGTAGCCCAATCGTCATGGCAATAGCTTATTCAGATTAGCCAGAACACCGATGACTGTTGGGATCAGGAAAATGGCCCCAGTGAACATCCATCGAAATTTGTTAGTTTGGCGCAGCTGCTCCGAGATAACTTTGACCTCCACCACAAAAATATCGAACAGTTCTCGCGGGACCGATTCTTTTTGAATGGCATCCAGTCGCTTTTCAATCTGCTCAAGTTGATACTCGATTTTGTCATCAGCCATGATGCATCCCGATTAATCGATGGGAGTGCCGGTCAGCATGGAGTGCCTGAGACGCGGAATATTCTCCGGGTCAAAATAACCAGAGTGACGTAGCCAACCCTTGCCCATTCTCATACTGAAGTCATGGAGAGTCGGCACCCTCGGTACTCCGCGATAGCCTTGAATACCCATGCTCCCATATAGGTGCTTCGGCAGTAACGCGCCGAATTTCAGTGCTCGATCATCTACATTGTGATAGTTGTATATGTGCTCGGCCTCGTAGAAGTGATACGGCTCCTGGTCGCTAGACATTGCTGCCCCGAAAAAATAGGCATTCCGCACTTCCAAACCAAGCCACATAGCACGGTTCATAATCAATGCACCATGTGAGTGACCGCAAATATCGACTGGATGATCGTATTCGCTGGCAATCTTAATTACCCCAACCGCATCGTTAACAACGCTATTCCAGGACCAGCCGTGGTAAAAATGTCGAACGGTATGGTGATAGGTTCGGATCTCGTCGTAATCCTCTTTTAGCGCATCCGTTAGTCGATTGATTCCTTTTCCCTTTGAGTTGATACCATAGGTGCAAATTAAAACTTTTTTCATCAGTATCTTCCCCCTGGCATGATGTCTTGGTCTACGCGTGCCGCAGCAGAGATCCTCGCTCCGGCACCAATGTTAATTTGATCGTGAATGCGCGCTCGTGCATCGATTCGCGCCCCTTTTCCAACAATGGTCCGTTTCCCAACAACGGCACCTGGACCAACCTCTGCGCCTTTGCGGATGAGTGCGTGCTCCTCTATCCGGCAACCGGCTTTTAATCGGGCGCGGGCATTTACAATCGCACAGTCTAGTATCGACACACCATTCTCAATGGTGACCATTGCACCCAGCGTGGCACTCATCGAATAATTGAAACAAGCCTCTTCAGCAACTCTGATGGTCACGCTCTTGCCATCAGGATTCTTGAATTGGCGGGTATTGAAGTTCACTCAATCGATTCCTGGCAGGTTTTCCATGCTTCATACTTTCGCTTGAGCGTGCCGTCAGCCAGCAAGTCAGTCACCGTATCTTCGTAGTTCGTGGCGCGGTAAATACGAATTCCTTTTTCCGTCCGCTTGGCGACCCAGCGCTCAAACTGAATTGAGTCGCGCTCACAAGGCTCATAGATCAACCGATACTTGGTTCTGACCTGATGCTGGCGGTCGAGAAATTCACTGAGCCAGGCGAGATTGGGGATGATCCAGCGACCGCCACTATGGTCAGACTTTTGGCGATTGGATCCCGCAGTCACTAAAATTAAGTTGAGTGGATCGTTTGCGATGGCCTGTTTTTGTTCTGGTGTCATAAACTGACCCCCGATGCGATGAACGTGACCTAGCGCGATGATGTGATCAAGATCCAGTGTTCCGGGTTCGGTGTGGATCGTACCGTCATACGTGCTAAGCCAAAGACCCGCAATGATTTTACCGGCTTCGTTATAAGTAACGGGAACCAGGCTCTCTCGCTCAAGCGCCTCTTCCCTTGTGTTCTGACCGTCCCGATCATCATCGGTCCAGTGTTTGTAACAGGAGCGGTTATATTCTTCGCTACAGTCCAGGGCGATGGCGGAATTGAAAAAACTCGCGCTGATCGAAACCAACGCGAGAAAGACAAACACCACCATCTTCCCCTTGGAAGCCTGTCGAATATTCATTCTGTTTTCTCCAGGACAATTTGTGCCACGCCTACCAGCCTGGCAGCGACCTTGAGAAAATCAATGAGCATTTGTGCCTTGACCCGTCTGTCCTTGGTGCTGAGAATCCGATCAAGTTGGCCATCGATTTTGGCGAAGTTTCGACTGGCATCAAGATAAGCAAATTGTGTTGCCTTGGGTAATTCTGGCAAATGATTATCGAGCACGATGGTCATATCCTTGATCGCATCCCGAACCGGTATTATCAATTCCAGCAATTCCGTCGAGGTCACCAACATGGTTGCACCTGGTCGCTGTCTTTTTAGCGCTTGGATTTTTGCATCCAAATCGATAATCGATTCATTGCCCCGTTCCAAAATCTGCCACTCGCTATCGCTGAAAATCGCACGGTTCTCACGGACCGCACTACGCGCCAAGATGTACGATTGCCGCAGGTTGGTGATCGCTGCGGACGTCTCAGCGACATTGAGTAACGTCTTGCTGTCTGGTAGAGCGTCGCGCACAGTATTAACAAGCTTTGATTGACAGCCAGCCATCATGGTTAATGCAACAACGATGGCACAACTAAAAATATGTCGACTATTCATTTTCATCAGATTTACTCCTGTAATAGTGGGCGGCGACCATGATCACCAGTTGAAGGACGAGAGCGGTGACCGGATACTGCGCGGCCACTGCCTTAATATTTTCGATATCTAATTGAAAACCGAGATATCCGAGCAGCGGTTGCACGCCGGTCAACCAAATAAATATCTTGGTCCGGTACCCTTTTAGAAACTCTACAGTTTCCAGGTTGCTGTTGTCCCGTAGATGCCGTCGCACAGAATCTGGTAATTCTTGGACTCGCTCAGGTGCGGGCTCTATAACGCCGTCATTGTCGGTCGTCATGGCTGCACCTTTTCGCGCTCGGCTATATATGCCGAACGTGCCTGAAGGAATCGCTCCCTGGCTGAAAGCTTTGGAACCGCCTCTCGTTTCTTCACTTGGGCCATGAGATCGCGCAGAGACTGCTCGAGCTCTACAATCTGAACCGCCATTGAGTGGACATGGGTGATCGCATCAGCATTGGTCGTGGTATCCCGCAGCATGGACTTCATGGCACCCTGGACAATTGGCGCGCTCTCGAGGTAGAGCACGTTCCAACCATCGCGCAGCGCCTTGTCGACTGGATCATTCGGCCCATTTCTATAAATGACCTGTGGCGCTACGGTGAATTCAGCGCTCTCGGATTCCGTCTGATCCAGGACTTCCTCCAGTGATTTTTCGAACAAAGGCTCTAATCGCTGATCGACAAGGTCGAGGATATTCTCTGATGAAAGTTCAGTGGCCGCTGGTTCGCCAGTGTCACGCAATTCGTCAACTACAACGCCACCGCCCAGGCCAGCAACTAAAACGGCAGGAAGGCCGAAACGGGCGGTAAGTGATTTCTTTGGAGACTTGGCCATTATTCGAATTCCTCAGAGAGTTCCGGAAAACCAGCGTCGACAGCTCCCGGACTTTCGGATTCAGGTTCTGAGAGTGTTGGGAATTTGCCAATCAACTCATTAATGACTGCGCCCAGCTGCTCGTTGCCGTTATTACGCGTCGTCTCAATAAAAGCAACATACTGAGCCTCGTCCCGCAATCGGTCTTCACGCGCGAGCGCAGTGCGTGTGGACGCATCCTTTTTAACCCGATAGACGGTCGCCGCTGCGCCAATCAGAGCACTGCCCAGGTTGGATACGATGGGACCGATGTATTCGAGCTCGTGATCCGGTGCGGCAATGCGATCACAGTTGCCAGCGGCGAGCTTGAGTTCTACGGGCGCAGTTGCACCATCGGGAGTAAACGACACCACGTGCTTATCGTTGTCGATACAGTCCATATACGAAATGTTGTAACCCTCGTATGACGCGTTGTATCGGGCACCCATTGAGTTACAGCCAACGAGTGATGCTGAAATCGCGATCATGGTCGCGATGCCGAATAATTTTTTCATGATGATTTCCTATGCGGTGGCCAGGGGGCCGAGATTAATTTGGGGATAAGAAACTTTGCCTGAGGCATCCTCTTTGGCCATTCTTACCGTTCGAACGACTACTCTCTCTGGAAAACTGATGTGAACCCACTCGCCGTACTCCTCGATAATGTTCGAGAACGGCACGCAACTTGAGTAGAGTTCACGGATAATTTGGGCAGGCGTGCCAAATTGCGGACAAACAAAATCAGCAGCGCGACCTGACATGTGTTTGGAGTTTTCATCTCCGCCCACTTCGTCATTTAGAGCCGGTGATCGATAACCTGAAGTGACGGTGATTGGAAATCCCAGCACTCGCCGAACCAATTCCATATTCGGCGCAAGGATCTCAATCAGGTTGCTATGCTGTGCTTGACCAGGCTTGTTATTGATTCCCTTTCTGGCGGCGGTATTCGACCTGGTGAACTCCTCCAGTCGAAAATGTTTGGTCAGTTGCATGATCAGTCCTCGAAAATGTTTCGAGCATACTGATCAAAAAGTGATGGTTTTAATAGGGCAAAACGTGTCCGCTTTTGTTATTTTTTACGCGGCGAACTTGTCTCACTGATAACTTAAATTTCCTTGCTATTTCCTTTGTCCTTGTCCCTGCCGAAAGCTGGCGTAGGATTTCACGGTTGCGCTCTGTCACGGTTAGCTTGTCCAATTTTGGTAGATAGATTCGGTTGGATCCATACACCGCACACAACCGTTTAATAGATTCATCTGAGATCGTACCTTTCAGATTCAACGTTTGATCAGGAACACAAGGAATGTAAATACGAGTGCCGCCATAATTCGACAGTAGCGACACGGTATCAACATAACCCAGCAGCCGGATTAATTTCTGATGAAACTCAGGGAGTGGAGTAGATACCAACGTTAACATTCAATTACGCCATATAGGAGTTTCTCGATATCTTCGGAATGAGTACACGTCATTACTCCGTGTCTGGACAGTGCTGACTATTGTTCAAGGATAACGTGCTCTCGCACTGCCCATTGTTTCAAGCCCTCAATTACGGCATTCAGATCCTGCGAGTCTGCCCATTCGAGTTTGGCCTTCTTGGTGATGGTGGCTGACCACTTGTGGAGTGCTGGCCAACCGCGATTGCGTACGACATTTTCCTCGTGCAGCTGGCACCAAATGGCATACGCTTTATTAATCCGGCTTTGACGCCAGCCAGCGTCTTTGGCTTGTCCGTCCGACTGTTTGTGGACAGGTGTGAATCCCAATTCGCGCATATAAGTCAGGACTTGCTTAAGTGCCGGAACGGACATTGTCGTGGCGGAATATTTGCCATCGACAAGCGTTGCGCCATTTGCCTGGAGAGACCAGCGGTAATCGTCCTCTGGCAGTCCCAGTTGCCGCTTGCCGACCGCAAGCAGTCGATACATTCGCTTGCGCTCAGCGGCAACCACCGGCGATTCCTGTAGGGCAGCGCTACTCATTGGGACGCCTCCACTAGGCTGAACTCACCTGGATATTCATACTCGTCCATCTGCATCAGCACGAGCTCGGCATGATTTCGATCCATACACACCGCCTGGGACCGCTGCGCTACCCACAAACCGCCATTGAACCAGGTGGTGTATTCGTCCAGATCGCGGCAGACATAGTAGAGCAGCCCGCTCATTTCTTTTTCCGCTGTCGCATAGCGGCCTTCTTTTTGGTACGTGTGCCGGCAGTCTTGGTGACTGCCTTTTTCTTGGCAGCTTTCTTTTTCACAACTTGCTTGCGCAGCGTGGTCGTTTTGACCGTTTTTCTGATACGACTCATTTGATAACCTCAACCTGTTCTAGCTTTGTTTCGCTGGGCTTGACGAAAAAATCTTCAGTCGCCTTGATCGTGATGCCCTTGACCACTTTGTATTTGTCCTGATCATTTAAAATTACATCCTTGGCAATTGTGTCCTTGCTGCGAATCGCTTCGTTAAACCCCAACGCCCTAAGCGCTTCAATGACACCTTCCTCGCCACGAATCGAAACCTTGCCTGGATTTTTACGCCAACCCATGTCACCTGCACCCAACTTGACGGTCTTGGTTTTACCGACACACAGTTCGTCTCGATTTGCTTCCGCGTAAACATGTACGGATTTGAAGACTGCCGAGATTTCTTCGTTGATCGGGATCGCTTTAGTCTGACCTTCGGTTTTCAATTTGTTTACCTGGTCCGTGATGTTGGCTTGGTGCCTGGCGAGCTCTTGCTGCAATGTTGCGATTCGCTGGATCGCAATCTCGGCCTGCTCTCTATTGGCTATCGGGGCGATGGATTCCGCTTTGATCTTGTTACTACTATTCGCCATTCTTGCTGTCCTCTAAGTCTTGTGGAGTTAAAAAATCGTACTGGCGCAACATGTCGGGCAGGGGCATCTTTGCCATCCTGGAAAGTCGACATAAGCGACCTTTGGCTGAGCCGATCTCCTTTCTCAAATAGGGATCGAATTCGTCTAAATTCTTTGCAACAAAATATCCAACGTTATTGCCAACGATTGGCAGGCTGTGATTTTGACGTAACTCATTAATCACTGACCGGAGTATTCGTGTCTGGTCGTACTTCTTGCCAGGCACTAGCCATTCGCTAGAGACTCGGCAAAACAACTGTACTGACGTAATGGCGTTTTCCGAACCGACGCATTCTCGACAAAGAATTCTGCGGACGTGCGCCTTGAGTTTTTTGCGCTCTTTACGGTGCTGCGTTGCCATGTTGTATGCTCGGTTATGTGTTGACAATGCGGTTTCTGCCCAGGGTTTCCCGAACGGATTTCATTCCTTCTTTAGTTGAATCACTGCCACGGTTGCGCTGCGTCTCAATCGCTTTGGCTTCCTTAGCAGCTGCTGCTTTCTCACACTGGCCAGCAATGATGGCGAATAGATATCCATTGCTTTTCAGTGGGAGTTTCATTGATGGGGACGGGGTATCCACCATACTGTTCATGGACTGGATCCAGGCAGCGTGTGGAACGTTGTATCGGGCGTGGTTGTGCTTGACCTGGTTGCTTTGGATCAGGGGTGTCAATTCAGCAACAATGGTCACCATGCGACTCCAGCGCAGTCTTTGCTTGACTGGCCGGAACAATCCAAGGTACCGGATGAGGGGGCTCACCAGTTCAGCAGGTAGCTGTTGGAGCTGCCCAAAGAAACGACGCGCATCGGTATCTTCTACCGATGCAATCAGATCGATTAATGCGCCGCACGATGGACAGGAAAGGTTCAACCCGCTACTGCTTGTTTTTCATCGGGCGCATCTGGCAGCACACCAAAAGGACCGGGGTTAATCTCAAGAATTTGGAGTGACAATTCGTCTTTGTCAGCGAGTTCGATATAAGCCAGTAAGTTTTCTAGAACAATCTTTGCAGTAATGCGCTCCAGTGGTTTTAGTTGTGCGACATGCTTAACCGCAATAGTTTTATGTTGATCTATCTCAGCGCATACTGAAATCACTAAATGATTGCTCAGTCCTGGCCAAGCGTTATGCTTGTTTGATGACATGATTTTCTCCGATGATGAGTTGAGTAATAAAACAGTGTTCATAACCACTTCCACAAAAACTGAAAGCGAGAATCCTTTATGAGTCGACGCCAGATACTTCCCGACGATTCGATCCCGATGGCTCTGTTGAATTCTGCATGCAAGCTTTGCGTGCTTTTTCTTCGGTGGTACTGAGTCAGGTTTTTCGTAGATTGGCGTGACACCAATGCAGTGACCCTTCGTGCCATTTCTAGTAATCCACACCAGGCAGGGACCAGAAAAGTTAACCAGCTTTCTGTAGCCATTTTTTATCGCGGACATTGATAGTTCGATTGGTAGATCGTTACGCATGGGTTTCCCTCCGGGCTTCCATTCTTTCGACGAATGCGAGAAAGTTGTCAGAACGATTGCCCAGCTCCGCTAACCGTTCAAATTGCTTTCCATAGAAGTCAACCAGGGCATCGGGCAGAACTAAGTTGCCTGCTTCGCGTAACGTTTGCTGACGCACGTATCGGCGTGATCTTGCTAGTGCAAGTTGCGGAAATCTCATCATGACCTCCGCGTATCTTTACGCAGCGTGCGTTGATTCGTTCTCGAAACTATCTCCGGGTTGGGTTTGAGTTTCTTGTTTTTGCAATACGCTTTAACCCGCATGATGAGTTGTCCAAGCTTCCGAGCGTTTCCGTCCGAGCATTGCCAAAACATATCAATAGTTTCGGCGTTCAGTCCGTCGATAGCGGCCTTGACAATCAGCTCCACATCGTTTGGTGTGATCCGCTTCATCACATCCGGCCACATGAAAACCCGTGACGATATTTCTCCAAACCGACCCTGCTCATCCTGCAACATAGGAAGCAACATTTCGCGTCCGGCAAGAACTAGTCCGACACCCGCATCGTCCGCGATATCTCGGACCATTTCGATACAAGATGGCACCATGCGGGTGGCTTCATCAATAATAATGAGTCTGCTGGAACCTCGAAGAATATCGACAATGGCGTCCACCTTGTCCGCGTTGCTCCCTCGCCCCCATTGATTCTGTCTGGATACCTGCGCATCCGATTCTTTAACCAGCCGATCAAGCAGTGTTGTCGTCGGCATACTTTGGAATGCGCGAATGTAGATAACGTTCTTATTTATATTCGCGTAACGAGTCAATGCCGTGGTTTTCCCAACACCAACATATCCGTAAATAACGCCGATGGAGTCGGTGCTACCAAGATTAGTAGCCTCGTCACATATCAGTGAGATTCGATTCCAGATACTAGTCTCTGCAAACGCCGTAATATTCCACTGGCTAAGTAGAAACTCAACGGCTTTTTTAAGCAGAATCGTTGGCTCTTCTACTTCACCGCGCATTGCCGATTTCAATGACTGATAATCGACATCAGCATGGTCCGCTAAAAATTTGAGTGTCTGCTTGTTTCGCCTAGACCACTCATGGATCTCGCGTACCATTCCTTTGTCCCCATAGGAGTAGTGCTCCCACTTCGGATCAAAATCAGGATCTTGTGTGTTGGTTTTCTTTGATGTTGCCATGATGATGAAATTCCTCCATTGTTAGAGGTAGTCGGTATCGTCATCGACTTCGGCCTCTTGCCTTAGACTTGACGACGTTGAATAGTCGTCCAGAGAATCATCCTCTGGATCGTTAGGTGTTATGTGATCCGAATAACCGGAATCAAACGGTATGTCGTTAGGACCATCGGATTGATCGGCAAGGCTTGATGCCTGGAAGTCGTCGAGCTCACTAGTCGCGCCAGCTGCATCGACAATCGCGCCATTGCGTGCTTCGATTTCTCGAATGTGTTTCTGCTTACGTTCGATGGCTGCTTTTTTCGAGTTCAGTTTTTTCTGCTCGATCAGTGAGGCCGGTTGGTAAGCGTGCTTTTGTTGCTGTGGTGCTTCACAAATAAAGACGCCTTTGGAATCACGAACGATGACCGCGTCGTAACTACGTGGATCTACTTCGACAATGACATTTTTACCGTCATAAAATCCAAGATCGTTATGACGAAATTTTCGTTTGTCGACGGATACAGTCCATTGAATTACTTGCCGTTCGTAACGAATCCTATAGAGTGATTCGAGATCTTGATTGACGGGTGTCCGTTCCAAGGTTTCCCACAACGCCTTTGGACTGGTGCCAAGCTCTTTTTGCGGTATGGTGTTGTAGATCTCAAAGTACCGCGATAGTGCTGCTTTATACTGGTCAAGTGACGGTATATTGATCGCGCCTTTCTTGATTCGATATTCCAATCGAGAGAGTGCATCGTCAGTGCGGCAGTGACCACAGAATGATTCAAACAGTTTACCCACGCGCTCCTCGAAATGACCAAACCAACCCTCGACCAATCCCTTGCCTCGTGCATTACCGGCACGTGCAAATATCGGCTCAATTGAAAGCCGAGCACATAGTCCATTTACCTCATCAGTGACTGCCTTGTTTTTGAAGCCCGAACCGGGATCCACGTGGAGCTGTGCAGGAACGTGGTCATGTTCTTTTAACGCCTGAAGTAATCCGTGAATCGTATTGATAGCATTCTCGGATTCAGACAAGGTCCAGGTAATGACGTAGTTGGATCGCTTATCAATCCATACTGTTAGCTCTGGTCGGTAATGATTGCCCGAGACAGGATGCTCGACAAATACATCACAGCAATGACCGTCACCTTCGTACATGTAACCGACCGGCAAAACACTGGAATCCAGTAGTCGATACGGTCGAATGTTTTGATCGTAGTAGTGGCCACCAGATCTCTTGCGACTGTTCGGTCCCTGCTTGGACGAAAGAGTCCTGGCGTAGGCATAGACCCGGTCATTGGTTGCCGTATCGAACTGATCCAGGGTGCGCAGCCAGTGCGCCACAGTCAGCACCTTCGGCTTGGTGGGAGAATCGTAGTAGTAGTGAAAGCGAGCCTCCCATCCCCACTCTTTACGATCTGATCCTTTGTGCGCTGGCGCTAAGCCGACCTTGCCAGATTCGCAATATGCCTTAAGCCAGTTCTGCCAAGTGGCGCGTGAAATTGGTTTGTCATTTCGCCCATGCTTTGCGACCAGCCGTAATATTTCTGGATTGCCCACTCTCTCCAGGTCAATTTCCAGCATGAAGTGCTTGATCGCCGCTGTGCGAGACAAACCACTATCGATCAATTCGAGTACCGGCGAGATCAGTAACATCCGTTCCTCTGCGATTTCCCGTTTGCGATCATCTAGCAATTCCCACGCCATCATCGGTTGACCAACAGATAGCTGGTTCCTGTCATCGGGTGAGATTCGGCGCTTGGCAAGTTGACCCATGACTACTTGGCTTTGTTCTTGCTACCTTTCGGTCGACCTGCTTTACCGCGACTGGTTTTTTCATCACGAGTTGCCTGCCTGACTTTCTTTTGGAAATCCTGCTCTTGGGTGGCCACGTTCCAGCGTGTGCGAATGTCTGACGATTCCTGCTCCGTCAGCAACGCGGCAGTTGTGTCAGGTGTCTCGATATAGTCACCCAGGCCAAGTTCATTTGCGGTAGCAATAGTTTGAGATAGCCTGGCGAGCAACATCGACAAGTTAAGCCCGATAGATGATGCAGCCGCACCGAATTCTGCTTTGCCTTTGTTCCCTTTTGAAAGTGATGGCAATGCATCTTGGAGCTCTGCCATATTGAGATCGATATCGTCCAGGGCAGAGATTGCAATCAACGTCGACACGCCGCACTCCTCGCGTGCTTTCATGACTGGTTCTGGCCAGGGGCAGGTTTGCTTGTTCAAATCCTGGCGGCGCTTTAGCTCTTTTTCGTTGAGCTCGTTCTCCAGAAGCGCGGTGGTTTTCTTAGTCTGGCGCTCTGACTTCTCCAATTCCTTTTTGGCTTTGGTGTTTTCGTTGACCAAATCCATGAGCAGTTCTCTGATTTCGGTCTTGTCGTCAACGTTGACCACTTGATCCTGAATCTTGAGGATCTTGTCATCTGGTAACCGCCGCATATTGCGGAGCTCGCGGTAGCCGAGGCCAAGCTTTTGAAATGCCTCGAACGCATCAGCGCCAAACTGCTGGAGGTTCTTCAAATCCTCATTGACTTGTTCGTATGATCTCCCGAGGCCAATCGTGCAGAATTCCTTAAAAGTTGTGACGGTCACACCTTTTCCATCAGGCCCAGTTACACTTAACCCTTTGAATCCTTTAGTTTCTTTGACCTCAGTGATGAGCTTTAAAAGTGTGACGTCACAGATATTTGAGATTGCGCTAATTGCCTGCGCCTGTCCCAATAGCTGGTATGCGTTCACTGTGCCTGGGTCGTTGGTAAGTAGATCGGTCATGTGATTTTTCTATAAGTCGGTTGATAAAATGATCATTCGAATTTTTCGCTGATCTGTTTCAGCAGTTCTGCTTCCTCCAGATCGAGGCGCGCTTTCGCAGCTTTAATCTCTGCCAGTTTTAGTGTTGCTTGTTCGCGCTCGCCGATCATTTTGAATCCCAAGGCAAAGGCCATCACTTGCAATGGCGCATCGCACTGACAGGCTTTGCAAAATGCAGGAAGGGCATACGCTGGCCAGTAGTGAAACTCCTTCGAGGTGGCCATCCAGGAATCGAGCTGCCGCCGCGTGATTTTCTTATGGTTGCTCGGTAGCAACGCGTTCATTCGGTCGACGATGTGATCGCGCGAGCGTCCGTTCTGTTTCGCTTTTTTTATTGCCAGGGTGCATGCCGTGAGTAAATCAGGCTGGATGTTCAGATCCTTGAACTCTCCCGTCTCGTCACTGGCGAAAATTGAATGTTGATTCGTCAGCAATTTATCGTTCTTAGCCACTGACGCCTCCAAACTTTGGAAGTAGTATTCTGAGAACGGAGTAATTAATCATTAACGGATCGGAGGACTAGATGTATTTTCCAGGCCACAGCTTCTCAAGGGGCTGTTTAATCAATGTCGCGATAAACATCGCAATTTTTCTCGAAGTCAGTTCTCCCTTAATAGTTCTGCCAACAGATGATTCCGATACACCTAAAGAGTCAGCAACTTCCTTTTGCGAAAGGTCGTGTTTTTGTAGTGCAGCTTTGATGTCGGCGGGGTGCATAGTGTGATAAAACAAGGGCAATTAATGAACTAGGCGAAGATTAGTCCGCGTACGCGGAGTTGTCAAGTCAATTGCGGAACTGTATTCCACGATAATGAACTTTGGTAAGCGTTTAAAAGAGGAAACTCGGCAAATTGGCCTAAAGCTGGATACCGCAGCGGAAGTAGGAGCGGTATCAAAAAGCTCCCAGGCTAAATATGAGAAAGGAGAAGGAAGGCCAAACCCGGAGTATTGGGAGAACTTGGCTGCGGCGGGAGTCGATATTAAGTATGTACTTACAGGCGCTCGAGCCGTTGACGACGGACACGCACTGGAATCAATGCATGCGGCGGTTTTACTGAGTCACGAATTCAAAATGTCGATAGATGATCAGCGGATCAAAAAACTGTGCGCGATGGTTTACAACTCAGACCAAGATATCGATCACGTTCGGGATTCTCTCAGTGTGGCCTTTGACCTAGTGGAGGAAGAGGAAGTCTCACCATATCTCCTGTCGACTGAAGAACACTTAGCGAAGGCATTTGCTGGGCTTAATCCCGATCAGAAGCAAGCAGTGTTGTTACTTGCAAACAAATTCGACAACGCCAATAAATTGGAAGAACTCAACGAAAAAATTGGGTATATGGAGGAAGATTCGAAACTACACGGCTGAACAACTATTCGTTACTAACGACCTTACTCAGCATAGATTCCGAAAGCGCAGCATCAAATACATACCTAAATGTTTGCTTGATATTGACGTCCTCCGGCGAATTTTCAGGCAGAGAATTAATAGCCATGTTGAGCCCATTCAACGCGGGCATCGAACTTACATTGTGACTTTCCTCTATATTCCCGTTCATATAGATAAAGTCTTTGGTCAGGCTCAATACTCGCCGTATTTTGACGAGTCGATCTGAACACTGTGGAATATCCTGAATGAGGTTTTGAATCCCTCGCATTGCTCGATTAAAATCAACACTATCATTGATTGGATCGACTATTGAATATTCTTCGTTAGATATGACAAGCTCTAACGCCCCCCTTTTTCCAACATCCCCCCCTTTCATCCCCTGTAACTCCGTGGTATCTATAGTTACCACTAACATTAACCAAGAATTTGTGCTACGTCAAATGATATTTGCGGGTAATTTGTTGCGGAAGTTTACCAGTAAATATTTATTACTTTTCAGGAAACACCCAAGGGATATTTTCCAGAGACTTTGGATCAAAATTCCGAATCTGATAGTTGATGCCGTAGTGGTTCGCCAGGCGATTCATTACGTCCATGCACACTGCACGTCCGTCCCTAAATCTGATGAGCCACACGTGAGAGATATCAATCGCTGCCCCGGTTTTTCGTAGTCGCCTGAAGTTTGTATCGACCTGTAAACGCAGTCTGAGTTCTTCCACCAGTCCAGGCAAAGAATCTATTTCGGTAACAGCTTCGGATTTAACGGCGGTATGTTGTCTTCCCATGATGGTTGTCCTCTATATAATAATCTATTTTTGAGTGGTCCCTTTAGCCCCAACTTTCCTTCCCACGGGCCACTGATTTCAACCGTACCAAATATAGAGTCCCAGAGCAATGGAGAATAATTATTTCGGTGGCGTCCCTTCTCATGATGAATACAATGCATTTCTGGCAATTGAACCATGTACCCCATCCAGTTGCATTCTTTTGATAGACGTATATTGGAATGGTGGAATGACTCAAGACACCCTTCGATAACCAACGCGCAAAATGCAACTTCTATCGGTGCACCAATAGCGAATTTACCTAGCAGAACGAAATAAACGGTATTGACCAAAATTTCAACGGGATGCCGGAAGAATGCAAGCCGAGTCTCCATGTTCTCAGGCGCGTGATGTAATCCATGAATGTATTTCATAAATAATCGATTGGAGTGCTTCCAGCGATGCAACCAATAGTTACCGCACGAATAGATCAAATAGAAGACAACACACTGCATGGTAAATCCATATCCTGATAACCAATTCGCTGTATCAAATTGCGCCCAGTAGTAAACGACAATTGATAACCAGGCTGAAGAAAACATGCAAAGCGCTACCCAAATTTTATTCCAGTGGATGTCCCTTGGATATCGGTGTCGTGGATACAGCCATTCGAATGCCATGAAAACTCCGGCGACGAATAATTGGATGCAAGAAAGTTTAAACAGTATGTCCATGTAACTACCTTGAGTTTGAGCAGGGAGGGGTCGAACTATAACTTGGGAGCCTGGACGTTATCTAGGCGGACACGTTTTGCCCTATCACTGTGCAATTTGTTTAGTTATATTGACTGACGCAAAGAGCAAATATCTGCGCTTGTTATCGTAACCAACTAGGATATCGAATGAACTAACCTCTCAATCTCACGGCTTAGATCGATCAAAATGGGGCAAAACGCCGCACAAAAAGCGGACACGTTTTGCCCTATTTTTTTGGTTTGGCAATGTGCATCATTCGGCGCATGACAAATCCAACCACGAAAACATTTAAAGGATTCGGCGACTGGGTCGAGATATTTTCGGCGGGTAAGCACACGGATTCAGATGGCGTTACCGCCACATTTTCTGAGAAGGATCTCGACGACATCGTTTCAAATCATTCTACGGAGCATCCCGCGCCGCTCGTGATCGGTCACCCCAAAACCCATGACCCCGCGTTCGGTTGGACAGGTGGCGGGTTGCGACGCGTAGGCAAAAAACTGCAAGCAAAATTTTCTCAGCTGGTACCGGAGTTTGTTTCCGCCGTTAAAAAAGGCCAGTACCGAAACCGATCTATTTCCATCGCACGGAATAAAGACGGTAAATACTTTTTACAGCATGTTGGATTCTTGGGTGCCATGTTGCCGGCAGTGTCAGGACTCAAGCCAATGAGTTTTTCTGAAATAGAAAACGCGATGACATTCGAGTATTCAGATGCGTCGGCTGACTTTTCCGATTTCGCGGATCCAGGCACACCTAATCTGCTGGGCAGATTTATGCGTCGCCTCCGTGAACATTTTATCGATAAGGAAAATGTCGACGTCGCTGATCGAATCGTTCCTGAACATATGATCGACCGAACTAATTGGTTGTCCGAAAGAGCGCATCAGGAAAATCGACGCGATGCAGAAAAGTCACGCGAAGCTGCGCGCACTGCTGCCGCCACTTCTACTCCATTCAATCAACTCGACCAGGGTCAAACCATGTCAGATCAAAATTCCGGTGGTGAAGCCACCTTTTCGCAATCTCAGCTTGATGCCGCTGTTGCCGCTGCGGTCACAACCGCAACGACTAATTTCAGTGAGCAACTGAAAACCGGCCAGGCAGAATTGGCAACGGAACGCGCCAAGATCCAGCTCGCCGAAAATCAGGCTTTTGTATCCAAGCTCGTCGACGATAAAAAGCTACTGCCTGCAATGGCAGTTGGTTTATCACAATTCATGGCGACGCTTTCTAGTGATGAAGCAAGTCAATTCGAATTCTCGGTGGGCGAAGGTGACAAGCCAGAAATTAAGAAAGTTAGTCAACTCGAATTTGTAAAGAATTTTCTGACTAGCACTCCTGCGGCGTTTTCCAATCTGACTACTGAACTTGGCAACCAGGATGCAAATGACGGCACTGCGGCATCCAACTATGCCGGACCAGATGGCTATGTGGTTGATCCAGAACGAGACGCACTACATCGCAAGGCGGTGCAATATCAAAGTAATCACGAGGGCTGCTCTTATGTGGATGCAGTCAAACACGTCGAACAGCAATAGGAACTTCCAATGCAATCAATTTCACTTCTTTGTCTAACCGTTACCGCTGCTGGCGCTATTACCTCCGAGCGGTTCGTTACCCATACCAGCACACAAGCTGGTGCTGCTGCCAATACGTTGGGCGTTTCCCGTTCCGACGCCGTGACTGGTGACAATCTCCCTGTCGATGTTCATGGCACAGCCATTGTCGAAGCGGGTGGAACCTTTTCAAAAGGGGACGCACTGCAAACGGACGCCAGTGGTATGGCCATTGTTAAAGCTGCTGGTGTCACCGTGGCGCGTGCGCTCAGTGATGGCGTCGCCGGACAGCGGTGCGAAGTACTGTTGATTGCGAACTAGTCGCATTCAGTCGCAATTAATTTGACTTAAACGAGGAAAAACTCATGTCGCAAAACTACAACCAACAAACGCCAGCGCAGTCTCGCGTTATTGATCCAATTCTATCTAACGTCGCGAAGCAATATCGCAATGCGGACTTCGTGTTGCAGGATTTGTTCCCGGTTATTCCGGTTGCAGCGCGCGGCGGCAGAGTCATTACATTCGGAAAAGAATCGTTTCGTCTATACGCCACTGCTCGCGCACCTGGTGCGAGCACCAAGCGCATTCAAGTTGGTTATGCCAGTGATCCGATTGCACTGCAACAAGACTCACTCGAGGGCTTGGTGCCGACTGAGCTACGTCAAGAAGCTGCTGCCGTACCGAATATCGATCTTGCGGCCCAGGCAATCAATACCGTCCAAGATACGATGTGGCTCGGCATTGAACAAGAGCGCGCCCAAATTGCTACTACTCCTGCAAACTATGGCACAAACACGACTGGGCTGACGGGAACCGATAAATGGAGTGATCCAACTGCAAAGGTTACGCAACAAATTGGCGACGGGAAGGAAGCAATACGGAAGCGCGTTGGACGGTACCCAAGCATTATGACGATCTCTTCGAATCAACTCACTAACCTAAAAAGTAATGAGGAGATAAAGGAAAAGTTCAAATACACATCCTCGGAATCGATTACCCAGGAGATGCTAGCGCGTTTCTTTGAAGTCAGTAAGGTGTTGGTACCGTTGACTGTATACCACGATGCGACCGACAGTGACACGGATGATTTTCAGGATATTTGGGGCGACTTCGCCAGCCTCGCCTGGGTGCCTCAGGGTGGCTTGGGTCTACATGTTCCCTCATTTGGATACACCTATCGATTGAGTGGTTTTCCGATGGTGGAGCAGCCATACGAAGATCGCAATGCGAAGTCCTGGGTGTATCCAGTAACCCACGAGGAACGTCCCTATCACACCGCCGCTGATGCAGGATTCCTGTTCACCGGCGTGACAGCGTAATAGGAGGCAATCATGTCCGAGGAGAAAATTACACGCACCGCCGCTCGCGATCAGCGTCGGCGGGGCAACATTGTGCGCAAGGGTGATCCAGTTGAATGTGACTCGCAAGAGGAAGCAGACGATCTAGAGCGCCAGGGCGCAGTTGAACCAACTCCCGATGAAGATGATGATGAAAGCGCTGCGGGTGGCCAGGGAGGCCGCCCAAAAGCGTCCTCTCTCGCCACCCAATCAGATGCCATTCATGCGGCGATCACATCACTGCTTAAGAGCGACCCTGATAAAGCCAACGAAATGCATTGGACCAAATCTGGTTTGCCGCGTGTAAAGGCCATTGAAGGGATCACCAAGTCCGATGTAGATGCGGCTGATGTGGAATTGGTCTGGAACGGCATGCAGCCGATTCTTGGAGATGGCTCGGCTGACTCCGATGGTAACGCTGACTCGGATGGCATGACTGGCCAATAATGACTTGCTAGTCCCCTTCAAATTAGATGAGCTATATTGACAAGCAGGCGCTGATCGATCGATTCGGAACAGAAGAAATCGATCAGCTGCTCTTGTCTGATTCCCCCACAGGAACCGACACCGAGGTCCGCGTCGACGAAGCTTGCGGCGATGCCAGTGAGTTAGTCGATAGTTACTTAAAGCCTGGTGGATACGATACACCGATCCCTGGCGAAGCCCCCAACATTGTCAAACGCTACGCCTGCGACATCGCACGATATTTTTTGTGGGACAACGGTGCCAGCGAGGAAGTCAACCTGCGGTATAAGTCAGCGATCAGTTTTCTGAGTTCCGTCAGCTCTGGCAAAGTTAAACTTCCTGTAAACCCCGATGAAAATCAATCTGAGTCATCCCTGGCCATTGGGCGCGTAGAGACTGGAGACGGATCTACCAACCTTGACCTGGAGGGATACTAATGACCGGCGCACGCATCAGTATCTCAGGCGACCTCTCGCCCATTGCCCGTTACATGGGTCAGGTTAGGAAAACCCTAGAGGATCCGAAGGATATGTTTTCTGACATTGGATCTGAATTGCAGTCATCCACCCAGGAACGATTAAACGCTGGTCGCACGCCGAGTGGCGCTGCGCAAACTCCGGTAAGGAGAGGCGGAACGCCTTTGGTAAATACTGGAATCAATCTTCGTGATTCAATTACCTTTCTGGCGAGTGGTAGTGGCGTCGAAGTGGGCTCTAATTTCGTTGCCGCTGCAATCCACCAACTCGGTGGCCAGGCTGGTCGTAATAAGGCCACCAAGATCGATGCGCGCCCCTACCTCGGTATTTCGGATCAGGACTCGGACGTGATTGAGGGTGTCATCGAAAGCTATCTGGAGGCCACCGCATGAGCACGGCAAAAACACAATTGATAGACCAGATTACTACCGCCTGTCCAAGCATTCGGAAAGTGGCTGGCATTGCCGATGCCACCGCTGTATTTGGAAAGAAAATTCCATTGACAAAGACCCCCGCTGCCTATGTGTTTCGTCAGCGGCACACCGCAGCAGACCGCGCCTATATGTCGGAGGATACACAGAAGCTTGATATTCGCTTCGTCATATTGCTGGTATTCAAACATGCAGGGGATACCGCTACCGGCGCAAAACTATCCGACCAGGTCGACGAAGTATTGGAAGATCTCCACCTGGGAGTTCGTTCATTCACACCGATAGTTGAAAACCAAACCCATGAAAAATTCCGTCTGATCGACGGTCAACAAGCCCAGTGGCTTGATGATCGGTTGGTCTGGCAAGAAGTCGTTGCAACCCAAATGACTCAACACTAGCAATTATTGATAGCAAATTTCAGAGGCAATCATCATGACCCGACGCACCTACAAACGAACAATCACTTTACCCGGTGGAGCTCCCTTGGAGCGAAATGAAGAGAGCATCAAAAATCACCTTGCCGCGCAAAAGTCAGAGAAAGACAAAGCCGATGCTAAAGCAGCAGCTGACAAGAGAGCAGCAGATGAAAAGAAAGCAGCAGCTGATAAAAAAGGCAAGGCTGAAACGAATGATAACCCGTCAGGCAAACCCACTGACACGACCGGAGAATAGTAATGCCTAATCCTGAATATGTTGTACAAAGTTATGCCCAAATGGCGGTCCTGGTCGCTGAAGAGACTGTCGCATATGGACAAGAAGTCACTCCTGCCGCTGGCGATGCGCTGAAACTGCGCGATGCCAAAATTGCTCTCATCGGGAATGAGATCAGTGAAGACCTAGTTGACCCTAACTGGGGCAATGACCTGAGTCACTTCGTCGGCAAGTTTGTCGAGATTACCGGCACGAGTTTCATCGCAGGTTCCGGTGCAGCTGGAAATCTACCAGGCATTGCCACGGTAATGCGTTGCGCTGGTCATGCCGAAGATCAGCAAGCCGCCGATGTGACCTATACGCCGGTACAAGATGGTATTCCATCACTAACCGCTTACTTCCAGCACGGTCGCGATACGTGGAAAATAGTTGGCGGTAGAGCCAACGTTACAATCAAGCCCAACAAAGGCGGATGGTTTGATTTGGCGGTTCGGATAGTTGGACTATTTGCTCTCCCAGAGGACAATGCTGGCGTAATCACGACTCCAGCCTACGTGAATTGGAACCCGCCCCAGGCCGTTGAATACGACACATTAACGGCGTCACTACATGGTCAAGCGGTCATCATGCACGACTTTTCTTTTGACTGTGGCAACAACATTGCACCCATTGACGTGTCGGGGCAAAAGGAAGTGCGCATCAACAACCGATTGCCAACGTCACAGATCACCATCGCCGCACCGAATTTGACGATCAAGGATTTCTACCAAATTGCCGCCGCTCGAACACTTGGACCATTCACGCTCCAACTCGGTGCTACCGCTGGAGACACTGTGGTTTTTCGGATGCCCGCATGCCAGATCAAACTAAACAGCATGGAGAGTCCCGACATCGAAGGTGACAAGGGATTGACGATGGCACTCAATCCAATAGTGGGTGCTGTTGAGCCGGATTACGACTTCGTCTGGAGCTAATCGGCACCATCACATTTCTCATTAACACATAATTTCTAAAATAGGCCAATACCATGACTGACTTTGTATACGACGAAACTGAAGAAAAACCGCATACCTTTTGGACCAAGGTGGCACTCAGCATGCCCACCGGAAGTGTCACTAAGCAGTTCCATATTTCCTTGGAAATAGAGGAGATATCAACGAACGATATTGAATCGTTGAGCGACGACGATCAGGACGATATTGATCTGTTGATTGCTAAGACAAAGAACTGGAAAGGCATCAACGATCCTAAAGGTGAACCTGTTGAGTACTCCGAGGAGCGTTTCCTCAAGCTGCTCAATAAAATGTGGTTTCGTAGAGGTTGTATCGATGCGGTTCTTGCGCGGAATAGCGGTGGCAAGACCCGAGGCAAAAAAGACCGTCGCACAAAAAACTAGAGCGGGCAGCAAAAGTCCTTGCTGCCCAGGCATTTGAGCGATCAACCACACACGCCAAGAAACCCGATAAAGGAAAGCAATCGAACGCATTAACCCTAGATCAACAATTAAAGCGATTCGGTCTCAATAAAGAAGCCAGAAAAACGTGGACAAATTCAACATACAACGTCACACCGAAACGCCTGAGAATCTTTCCGGTGAATTGGGACGTGTTGATCATTTTCTGCAAGGTCTGCCGGTACGTGGAGTATTCATTCAGCGGTCATGCCACTGGACTAAAAGGAAATCTTTTTTGGCGTCTGCTCGATCTGCACAAAGCCGAACCAGATCTCATCAAGCATCCGTCTACGGATCTCATTATGTTCAGTCAATACCAGGTGCTGGAAGCTGCGTACCTCCGGGAGTTGAATGAGATCCATGACCGCGCACCTAAACAACGGCCACCAACGCGCTGAAGTCTGCAAGTGAACGGTACTATTCGCACCGCGCTAGTTGTTGACCTGCACGGCAACGCCATTGGTGAGGTCCGTGTGCTCGATAAGGAGGTTGTTAAGGCCAACAAATCTCTCAAGAATACATCCAGAGCTGGACGTGATGCAGGGAAAGGATTAGACCAGGGTGCGACGGGTGGTTCGAGGTTTAAACGTTCACTCAAGTCGATGAACAACGAAGCAGAGAATTCAACCAGTCGATTTAAATCTCTCAAGTCTTCGGTAGTCTCATTAAAGGGTGCATTCGTTGCTCTGCTCGCTGCGGTTGTCACACGTGATCTGACAAATACGGTTATTGAGTACGAGAAATTTAAAGGTCAACTTACCACGGTATTCAAAGGCGTTAAGGAAAGCGCAACGCTTGCATTTACCGAGATCGAAAAATTTGCTTCCCGTACGCCGTTTACCCTGGACCAGAGTGTTCAGGCATTCGTCAAACTGAATAACCTGGGCATCCGCCCGACTGAGTCTCGCCTGAATTCCTTTGGCAATACCGCGGTATCAATGGGCAAGTCTCTCAACGACATGATTGAAGCAGTCGCTGATGCTTCGACTGGGGAATTTGAGCGTCTCAAAGAATTCGGTATTAAATCCAAAACACAAGGCGACCAGGTTGCATTTACGTTCCAGGGATTGACCACGATTGTGCGTAAAGACTCTGCATCCATTGTCGGTTACCTTGAGAACATTGGTAAAACGCAATTTGCCGGTGCGATGGAAGAGCAGATGAACCGGCTTCCCGGACTGCTGAGTAATTTGCGCGACCAGGTGCAGGGTGTTTGGAGGTCACTAGGCGATAAGGGATTGACCAACGCACTCGAGAATGGCCTGATATCTGTGATTGGCTGGGTTGCCAATATAAAGACGGCGGTCAAATCGGGCCTGGCAGGCGCCTGGCTTGATGCGATCTTTGGACAATGGGTAACCATGTTCAAAGAAGCGTTCAGGGTGATTGGTGGCATTGGTGAAGCATTTGTCAGCTGGTGGGGAGTGAATGTTGTCACCCCCGTTATGGAGTTCGTAACGGGTGAGAAGATTAAAGCTGGTGAAGGGTGGGCTCGTTATTTTAAGTTCATCGGAGACAGCTTTCTGAATTTCTCTGCCAACGGCAAAGCGGCGATGATGATTCTCATCGGCGAAACGGATAAAGCAGCGGTCCAAATTTATGGTGCGTTCCAACAATTGGAACCGCAGCTCGCTCTTTTTTGGGAAGGTATTCAACGTGCTGGTGAGATGGCCTGGGAGCACATCAAACTCGGCTCGGCGATTGCCGTTGATTTCATCATCGAGAAATTCGTTACGGCACTTGCCAGTATTGGTTCCGCCCTGGCGAGTATCCCTGGAATCCCAGCCAGCTGGGGCGCGTCTGTGACCGCTGCCACAAATAGCCTAAGGTTGCTTGCGACTGGAGAGGAAAAAGTCCGGGCGGAAATGGAAGCAACAGCCACGGTCTATAACGATGAAGTCCGCAGGCTGGATCAAAAAATTGTCCTGATCGAGACCACGACTGCCAAGCGTGTCAGCGAAGCAGAAACTGTGATTGAAATGGCGCTGAAGGAACGTGATGCCACGATCAAAGCGACAGAGGCGACGATTGCTGCTGCCGAATCATCTAACCTATCCGCCATTTTCGCTCGCAATGAAGCAAGTGCACTTGATGAATTGACCAAAGGAATGGAGGCCGCAGCTAAGGGCGCTGACGGTTTAACTGAATCTCGAGCAAAGTCCACCAAGGAAGCGAAAGCCCTGGCAGCTCAGTATAAAAATGAGTGGGATGCCTTGGTAAAAGCTGACCAGGCTCAGCGGGATTATGCAGAAACCATCAGACAAAAAACTTTAACGGCAATTGAGAAACTCGAAGAAGAAACACGGGAAATGATCAAAGCCCATAACGATGGAGTGATCAGTGCCGATTTGTTGGCCAAGAGTCTTGGTGGCATACAAGAAAAAATAGACGACATCATTTTAGCTGACTGGGAATCGAGCATAAAGGATTCTGAAGATGCCCTTAAGGATCTGAATAAAGAATCTGATAAGTCGATTGATGTTTTTAAAACGATGGGCGAAACTTTTCAATCGGCCCTCGGTGATCAGCTAAATCAGTTTTTTAAGGACGGTAAATTTGGTGTGAAGGATTTTGCCAAGACGTTCCTTGACGCAATTATTCGATTGATAGCTGATGTCGCAGCAGCGTGGGCGGCAAGCAAAATATTTGGTACTGAATTTAATGGTGTTCAGTTTGGCGGCAATTCAGGAAACGGCGGTGGATTTAGTTTCTCAGGTCAGGGTGCTAACAACACTAGAGGTGGGCAAGCAATTGGCGCGACTGGTAGCGCCGCAGCAGCGGTTGGAAGTTTTCAGTATGCCCAGGATGCCGACAACTCGACCGATAGGGCGCTGGGATACGCTGGAACCGCATATTACGGGAATCAGGCATATCGAGGATTTCAAGGTGCGTTTGGTCCAAGCAGCTCTACGCCTGTTGGGAATTATGGTGGCGGCGCAGCTCCTGGCGCTACGACGCAGGGATTGGCTCTCCCAGGATCTTCCACTTCAACTGGACTGTCAGGAGGCGGTGCGGGGTTGTCGGGAGGCGGTGCTGTCGGTGCAAACGCGATTAACTTCAATGGATCCGCTGGAGCATTGGAGGCATTCGGCGGTTCTGGTTCCGCTGTAGGAGGCGGGACAGGCGGTGGCGGGGTATCTGGTGGTGCAGCCGGTGGAGTTGTAGTGGCTGTTGCAGCGTATTTAATGAACAGAAATTTCAAGAGGAATAAGAAGAAAAACGCGGAAGCGAGAGCGCGAAGGCGGGATGATTTCTTTAGCAATATTGCCACTCGGGATTTCGGTATCGGTTCTTCTCAAGATGATCCAATGTTTGATGCCATTCGCGGAAGCGGTGCTCAGATTGGTGATGTTTTTGATAACGGCCTCGGTGCTTATTACGCAGAGATAACGAAAGGCGCAACCGAAGCCAGAGAGGTCGTCGAATTATTTGGTGCCGCCCACGGTACGGTGCATCAGGAGATCCTGGCGCAGGCTGACGCGACAATCGCTTCCACTGATCGTGATGTTGATAAGCGATTAGAGCTTGCTGCTGTAGCCGAGAAAACTGGCAAGGAGATGGCGGCGTCGATCAAGTGGTCGGCGAATGCATCCTCTGCTGATATGGCGGAAATGACTGCATTTGTCGTTGATAATTTCGGCACGTTGGAAACCACATCTGCTGGCGTATCTGCCGCCCTCGCTGACGGCGTGATAACCGCTGCCGAGGTATCGAAAAATGGTCTCATAGGATTTACCTCACAAAGCATTGTTGGTCTACAAGGTCTCGCTGCGGCGTCGGGAATCACCAGCCAGGACATGGCGGCATCGATGGACTGGGCAGCAAATGCCAGTGCCGAAGATATTGCCAAAATGACCGCCTTTGTTGTCAACAAGTTTGGCACCATCAATACCAATGTTGATCTGGTTACCGAGGGGATATCGAAAGGATTCTTTACGGCAACTGAAACCGCTGCTGCTGGCCTAGAGGGATTTACCTCGGCCAGCATTGTTGGCCTGCAATCAATGGCACGGGAAGCGGCGAACACCGCACATGCAATAGCCAGCATTCCAGGACCAACAGGTCGCAATGCAGATAGCTTTGCAGCCAATTACAGTCCATCTGCCGGTTCTGATTTCATCGACCATCGGGCGATTGGCGGTCTCGTTAGCCAGCGCGGATTGTACGAGCTCGCAGAGGAAGGTCCAGAACTTATTTTCCCTGCAAACATAACCAGCTTTTTTAAGCGTGAAGGTTTTCCGGTGAATGTGAACCGAAACAATTCTGGATCCGGCCAGGTCATTCCGTTTGCACGAATGCTGGAAATAATGGAGCGTAACAATCGCAGTGTAGACAACGTGCGCCAGGCTGTATTGGTGAGCGGATCTCAAGTGACCGATATCGTGAAGCAATCTGGCAAAGAGCAATCGCGTGATCGTGCTCGTCAGACCCAGAAGCTCGAAAAAACATTGAAAACCGGGACATGATTTTGTTAGCGGATATCGATACACCCGATGGTGAGCAGCACCTTTCTACCGGGTACTATCATACCGATATCTATCCCTATCTGTCGAAGCTAGTCGATTGGGAGTTTGAATTGCGTGCCAGTTTCGATGGGTACTCTCCGTCCGTTATCGGTGACGTCAGACTAAACAATCTGGAAGGAAAGTTTGATCACTGGTCAGACTATACCTGGGGACGATCAGTTGTTGTACTCCAAGGTGAACCACTAGATGACAAGATCTCTTTCGCGACACTGCTGACTGGTCGTAGCATGACAGGCGAGTCGGTCGACGACGAATTCAGAATCGAGGTCGAGGGCAACCAATCCATCATGGATGACAATATTACTGTCGGCGAATTCAGTGGCGGCGATGCTGATGGCAAACCACAAAGCCGTGTGTTTGGTTCGGTCAACCAAGTACCACTGACGCAGACCGATGCTGCTGGAAAAATATTCAGTATCGGCAATGCGGTGGTTTCGATTGGTACCGTCTATATTGATGACGTTCCCGCGACCGCGACGAGAACAGTGGGTACCGGGACCGTGACATTTGCCACGGGACAAACGGGATCCGTCACTGCCGACATGGTCGGTACTGGGGTCTTTCCTGGCGCGATTGCGGTCCAGTTGCTAAGCGAAGCCTATGCCATCGCTGAGATCGATACCGTGGCCTGGGCCGCGCTGGATGCGCTGTGTCCCTGGGGAATGGGATTGTTGATCAATGGCCGTGAATCCTATCAGAGCGCACTGGATCGCCTGCTGGCTGGCCTGGCGGTCGATTATGGCGAGAGTCGTACTGGCATCATGACCGCTCGGCGTCTGGCAGAACCAGTAGGCGGCGGATTACAAATAAATGGTAACCATATATTAGACAAGCCAGACGTTCGCAAGATCGAGCCGATCTGGAAGCTTGAATTTAAATACGGTGCCTACGGATCGGGAAAGTGGAAGTACTCCTCCCAGGAGTTAGCTTCGATCAAGACAGCGCACCCAAAATCTAAAAGTAAGACTATCGAGACCAGCATCCAATCGAATGCAGATGCGGTCTCTGCTCGACTTTACTACTGGTCGTTGTTTAGTGTGCCAAGGCAGGAAGTGGTTATCGCAACGGATGAGCGCACAGCGGAGATTACTATCGCTGAGTCGATCAATCTGAAATTCAACCGACACGGATATGACAATGGCCTTGATGCCGTCGTCTGGGGAATTCTGGAATCTCAAACCAATGATAACCGGGTGACAGCATGGCGTTAGACTGGCAACCTGGTATTTTCCTACCGCATTCATTTGGTGATACAGGAACCGCATCGTCCGCGCAGGCGCTTGCTGGTTTTCCGGTCCAGAATATCCTGGACACAGATCCTGACCTGATTGCCAAGCTGGATCCCAACCCCGTCATTGATATTGATCTGGCAGCCGGTGCGGTTAGCGACATGATCGCGTTTATGCAGCACAACATGTCAGCGACAGCGCAAATAACGATTGCGGCCTATAAGGACCAGGCGCGCACGGTACCTTCCGCAATTGGCGTGATTCGTGGTGATCAAATTTATGGTCTGGATGAAATTCCGGGACTGGATAACGGACCACTGGATGGACCGATTCCGAATGGTTCACTCCTTGACGGAGTGGTGATTGATGTCCACAAGGGTGCGTATGGGCTGGATGACTTTCCTCTCGACCTGGTCCCTCTGGACGGTATTGGTTCCACTGTCAAATATCACGACACGGTGATTTTGTTATCCGCACTGTCGGACGATTTGTACTGGTCGTTTCAGATTCTTGACGATCAGGAAGTCCACTTGGCGCGCATCAAAATCGGTCAGAAGTTACAGATGATGTTGAACTTCGAATGGGGTAGCGCGATGGGATTCTCCACAAGCCAAGTACCGTACCGAGAGACCGAAGTCAGTTACCTGTGGATCAACGAGGGTGAAGCAGCGACGGTCAATGATCTTATCCGTTCCCATGCATCACCAGAGGCCGTCAGAACGCTGGGTGGCGCACTAATCAATTACCGGGATGATGTGGTCGTCTATCTCTATCCGCAGCGTGGTGGGCCAAATGAAGCGCCCAGCATCGCATTGATGGCGTTAACCAACGCAACCAAGCCAACAGAAATTAACCAGGCGCAGACGCAAGTCTCGCTCAAATTTGAGGAAATCTATCACCATGTCTCTTGAACATTTGAAAGCAAAGCGTGGCATGCAGGCGGGATCCCCCGAAGGATCATTTGTCGATGTCTATAACCAGATGGTTGACCTGGTCGGTGGAGAGCAAGCCCAGCGCATTGCGCTGGCGGCTGCGCTTGCGGAAGTTGATCCGCTCGCCGTCCCAACAAATCCGAATCCATTTTCATCACTGAATGCCGTTGCCGCTGGTGGATCGGGTGCTGCTTACACGCTGACCTTTAGTCCGACTCACTCAGCATTGCAAGATGGGCAATGGTTTCTTGTTCGGTGGCCACATGTCAATCCGACTGCATCGACACTCCAGGTCGACGCATTAACGGCTGCTCCACTTTTTCATAAAGGAGTGGCACTCATTGAGGGTTCCTTGCGAACTGATGTGGCAACACTTATTCAATACGATGCAGGAAATGCTCGATTCAATGTCCATTCCGGGGTGTCAGAGGAGGGGTCATTTGTGGGGTCTGCCACCGGACACTCCGTCACTGTTGCTGGCGTTTACGACGTCGTGACGTTGACGCAGGTCAGCAACAATCTGGGCGGGACGATTGTCGGTGGTGCATGGCGGGCACCTGGTGCGATGGATTTGAATGTCTATGGAGTCGGTCTAGTCCAAACGCTTGGAGAAAATGGAGATTATGCCCTTATGGCACTCAATGATGGTACCAACAACTTTGTTATGAAAGCCCATTCGCGAACGAGTGGGTATGCCTACGATGGCAATGCCTATCTGTTTGGTATGCAACCGATCTCTGTCACACAAGGCGATCTACTTAGTTTGTCGTTTCACATCAGCGGTGGCGTGCCAGTGACAATCAATGGAATCTATATCGAAATTAGGAGGGTTTAGAAAATGAAACAAAATATCGCACAAGTTATCAATGGTCGCTTCCCTGGGAGAGCACAGGGATACCAGGTCAATCACTATCCGAAGACTGGCGAATTTCAACTGGTTCAATGGGATGTGTCTGCGATGGGGGCAGCGATGCCCACTGAAGCGGAGCTCACGCAATGGGTCGCAGCCTTCGATTTCGATCAGCATGCCACAGTCGAATTTGCCAAGCGCAAGGTCAAATTGAAAAACCGAGTGTGGGACTACATTGAGAGTCGGACGATGGAGGAGCTCGGTTATGGTTCGGGTTTGTCAGCAGCTCGAATAGCGGTCTACCAGGACAAGGAACGGCAAGCTAAAGCGATTGTTGATGGCAATGCTTCCGGTAAAGAGAAACTGATCTCCAACCGAGCGTCGGAACTGTCAATAACCGACGCGGAAGAATCAAACAGAGTGCTTCGTAAAGGTCGCATTTACCATGCTGCAAATGAGGAGATGGGCATTACACATGACAATATCTGTCTATCCATTGATGCACTCACGGCATTGAATATCGGTGACTTTTCATACATGGCAACCGTTGACGGTGATGTTCAGGCGTTTCTCGGACGGGTCGCAAATGGCGACTTCGATTAACGATCAATCTACCAGGCCAAGAAAGTGATTATCGAGATTATCAAAGGCGAGACGCTGAAAGTCTTGACGGGATCCGGTTCATGGACGCGCTTACTTTCTATGACAGGCTGCACAGGAACTCTGTTCACGGGATCGGTCGACAGCATCGACCTGAATGATCCGTTTAACGGGGTGGTGACAATCACCGAGACGTTCGAATCTGAGTCATCATCTGGTCTCAAGTTTTACCTTGAATTATCTGCCACCGACACGAATGCTGTCGGCACGTATCGGTGTCATTTAAAAGTACTGCTTGCTGACGGCAAGATTGGCTACATCGACAGTATCATCGTGATCAGAGTAAAGGACACCGTCTGATGCGTGGCACTGGCACAATGACCATAGATAGCAGTCACGGTTACTCAACTGCATCACCCGGTACCGGCAGCATGGCGGCGACGCCGGGACACTGCGAGATCAAGTTAGGTGTATCCCAAGGCACTCCCATCGTAGAGAGCAACAGCATTATTTTCGAGAATGGCGATGTGCTTGTCGACGAGGCTGGCAATTCTTTTACCTTTGAATAATTAGAACGATGCCTGAAACCCAACTATCTCAAAAACCAATCGCCGGTCCAGTAGTAGACGGAGACCGGACCTTCCTCCAAAGAACTGGATTACTCGATGGCGAATCTGGTGGTGTAGAGGTCGACGAAATAAAAGCGTATGTACTGGCTGCGGTTCATGCCCACGCAAACAGTGTGCTACTGGACGCGATTACCGAGATATTCACCACTGAGCAGATAGAGGATATTGTCGGCGCACTGTTTCAAAATGGAACGCATTCCAATATCACAGCGACCTATAACGATGGTACCAGCAGCATTGATCTGACGGTCTCTGGTGGTGGTACACCGCTCACCCAGGAAAATGTCGAGGACTTTGTGGCTGGAGTTTCGACTATCGGTAACGGCATCAATATCGCCTACGACGACGGTGCCGGAACGCTGACATTCTCACTCTCTGGTGAATCGTTCACGACAGCACTGAAGAATAAATTAACTGGCATAGCGGACAACGCAACGGCAAATAGTACCGATGCGGATCTCCGCGACAGAAGCACGCATTCCGGCCAGCAGCTGGCCATAACAATTTCCAATTGGGATGCAGCCGGTGCAGTCAAGAAACGCCAGGTGATGGGAGACCAGGCTGTCTCTGTCGATTACGACTTTAGCAATGGACCTGGTGGATTCACCGTAACTTTGACAGGACATGCACCAGTGACTGATTTCGCGAATCTCCCGGCGCTCAATCCCGGTGAGGAGATCGTGTTCCACTGCCAGATTACACAAGGCGCGGGTGGACCATTTGTTCCCGCTTCCTGGGGATCGACCTTCAGAGGTATCCCAACGTTATCAACTACCGTGGGCGATGTGGATTTAGTTGCAATTATTTGGGATGGCACGCACGCGGTTTGTGGGCATCCAAGATCTTATACACCATAGGCCAGCCCATGTTTGATCACATAGAAATCGGTGTCATTGACCAAAGTAAACCGCTACTGCCGGAGATCTGGGTGAATGCCGATGGTAGCTCGATGCGTCTTCGTGATTTTGCGAAAGCCGGTGGTGACTATAGCCATACAGGATGGGTGAAGCGGAAAACGAGTCCGAGACCACCTCACCATCCAGAGCTCCAAATTCTGACGACGATTGGGGTACCAGATAGCGATGGATCTATCGAATCCCACAGCGTGGTCAATATGACACTGAAAGATGCCAAGGTCATCGCGCATCGCCTTGTCAATGAGACTGAAGCGCGGTTGCTCAATGCGAAGACTGGTGATGCTTCACTGGAAGTCAGGGACACCTGGACCCCGAAAATTCTTGAACTGTACACCGCTCGATTAGCAGAACATCACGGGTGGATCTTGCCGGACGAGTTGTTTCCCGCTCGTACAGCCGAGGCCGCTGCGCGCGGGATTTCGGCTACGGATATGCGGGACAAGGTCGCAGTAAAGTTCGACCAGTGGGGTCCGGCGCTATCTGAGGGTGCAGCGATGAGCGCGTCTGTTCGAGAAGCGATAGACCAAGCGAGTGCGATACCAGAATTGATTGAAGTACTCCGCATTGCGTCTGAGGCTACAGCGCAGCTTGTCTAATGTCATTTTTCCTCAATAGTTTAGGCGGTTCTGGTTCACTTCCTGATTTCTCCGAATACGGTGATTTGGGGTTGTGGGTAGAACCAGGCGATGTTTCAACACTTTGGAAAAACACAGCCGGTGATGATCCGGTCACCGTATCCAGTGACATTGTAAAGGCAATTGACGATAAGTCTGTGAACGGATTCCGGTTTGCAAACGCCTCTTCCGGCCACACTTACCAAACGGACCAAATTAACGGAGAATCGGTTTTAAGGTTTGACGGCGGTGGTAGTGCGTTAGTAGCAACCGGAGTCGATATGACCGACATCATGGGGAGCAACGAGACGTTCACCTGGTTCTATGTCTGGAAGCAGGTAGGCACACGTTCAAGGCACGTCATACTGTCTATGGGGCCAGGCCTCAATGGGATGGTCAACTTATTTCCAACTTATGACAACGTTCTGTATTTCGATGCGCCTTACTCCCCTGGACGGTCGTATAAACTGCAACCTGCCAATTGGGATAATGTTTTTCACTCAGTAATGATGCGTCGAAATGGAATCATAAACAACATTATACGAGTAGATGGAACAAACATTGAAACCGATGTATCGGTAAGCGGATCAATATCAACTGCACCCGTCAACGTTTCCCTCGGTGACTATAACTTCGGGGGAGGTATCCCAGCTGAGGGTGATCTGGCCTTATTGCTTTGTTACAAATCCGCGACGGATACGCTGAGAGACGATGTAGAAGCAAAAATCAATGAGAAATTTTTTCAATGAAGTAAAAGAGAGGCGTCAGCCAGCTGCTAGAACAACTGACTGACACCATCAACCACGGAACGGATCCGTGATAGTCAGGCCAAGGCCCCTCCCGCTCGTACGAGCACGGTGGAGCCTATCCTTGAATCTCGACTTTTCAATCTGTCTCTGAGATACTCTTTTGGGACAGTCGTCGAATTGTGAACTACTTAACAATCATGCATCAATTTACATTTCACATTCCTGATATCGGTCATTCAAACTAGATGCTTTGGCAATCAAATGCTGAGACTTTATACCAGTTAGTCATCTGTTAGATGAATACTCGATTTATGTCTAATGACTTTGAATTAATGGTTGAAGGTAGCTGGACTCGCGCCGTCATGGAAAGCGTCCACGATATTGAAAGATATAGGTTCTGTGTATTAGAGTCTCTCCGTTCGGAGAATCCCAAGGTTAGAAGTGCTGCTGTTGCTGTACTTAACGAAGTGGATGACAAAGAGGCTCATGACTCTATTATTTGCCTGATTAATGACTCGAACAGCCATGTAGTAGACGAAGTTTTTGAGTACCTTGCAGATAATGCCACGCTTGAGGACGCACAGATTCTTCTAACAAGTTTATGCTCTCGACGATGCATGTTTTCAGCTTCTAGCGCTTTAGTAAAACTGTTTGGTAATGTTGGCAACCTAATTGATAGTGACGACCTGGATGAATATGTTCGAAAGGAAACTGAGAATTGGAAACGTGTTATTGAAAACAGAGGGTTGCTTACCTAACACGGGAGATTCATAGAATGTCTGCTTTTTCTACTCTCAAGTTTGGTTTTACTTTTAGTTATGCCTAATAGGAAGAAATAGTAGATGGCAGAAATGGGCAAAACTCGGTCATTGACATCCCACGCTGGGGTAAGGTTTGGATAGCGATTAGCTGACGAACGCTCAGTTGTCTGGTGGATTATTCCGACCATCATCTGTAGCAGTTTTGGCGTTTCGGTCTCCGTCTAAAAATCACCACAAATATGCGATTTAATAGTTGTCTAAAAATGATCGCAAATCTGTCTAAAAATGATCGCCGCGCTACACATTGTCTCTGCCCTCTGATTCGCTAAGACTAAAACGGGTATAGATGGTACTTGTAATTTGCTGGGGTTGATTTGAATGGCTGCTTTACGGAAATTTCGAAAACTGCGTAAAGTTGGCGACTGGCAGAAATGGGCAGTAGCAGTCATTCTTCGACATCGTTACTTTTAAGCATTGGTACTAAAAATCACTTAACCAATATACAAAGGTGCTCAAAATCGCCTAAAACACCTAAATTACTAACTCTTTGTTTTTATTGATTTATCTCTGCACCATATTTGCACCAAATTCTAGAGGCAACTGTTAATTATTGAATTTGTTAATGTTTTAGATAAAGCAATCTCCTCCTAAGCGAAAGGCCACAGGTTCGAATCCTGTCGAGGGCACCAAGACTAGGGATGTTCTTGGGATATCGTTTACAGCTAAATAGTACAGGAATGAACAGCGATTCTACACTACAGGACAATATATGCGTTAATAGTACAGGAAATGTAGAGAAGGCTTAGGTAGATTAGCTAAACCCATTTTAAATTATCGCTCATGTAGCGCTCTCCTGAAACTCTTACATTAATGTATCGAGCGTTGTCGTCAATGCTTTACATCTCGCTGTATCCACAAACCATGCGGATCATACAATGGACTAGTTGCGACTATAGTCTCACTGGTCGTATTGAAAGATACACGAGCACGAGAAACATGATGCCACCGATGATCGAAATCAATCCACCCAAACCCATCAAAGCCATACCGGCAATTTGCTCTAGCTGCTCCAGACTCTGTTCTGCACCGGCAGTTTTTCGCTGAACGCCATAGCCTCCAGACCAGGCAAGGCCGACAATGTGCATTAACTGTCCGATTCCGTAGACTCCCGGTTGCCATCTTGCTGCCCGTGCTGTCACTTTTCGAAACCCAAGATGGGGTAACATATGATAAGTGACCCCCATAAAAGCGAGGGTTACGCCGACGATTGAGCCGTGATAATGAGCAGGGATAGTGACATTGCTGGCATTAATAAGAAAGCCGATAAAACCGCCCACGCCAAACAGGAGAACTGAAAATATCAAGGCGCTGCGTTCAATTTCGAATCCTGCGGTAGGTCGACATGCAGTAATAACCGAAGCGGTTACCGCCAGACCAATAGGCACCGCACCCAGCGCGCCCCCAAACTTCATGAGCTGTGTGAACCAGAACAGGTGACCTCCGGAGCTGACATCAAAATTCAGATATATTATTGGCACCATTAGAACCGGGGATAGGCCAAGTACAAATAAAACTAACACGATACGGGGAGATAGTCGTAAGTTCGAGCCACTGGCGCTGGCCAGCCATAACCAGGCAACCAACATTAGCTGGGTATGGCTAAACTGAATGACGTGACCGCTGCCCCAGAACAGTCGATCATAATAGGCCTGACCTTTGAAATTTGTATCAATACCAAAGTACGAAAGGATGAGGGAAACAATGGAAAAAAGTGATGCAAGGGCAGCGACAAATAACCCAAAACGCAGTACAGTTTCTCCGTTTAATCGATCGCCAACAAGACTCGACACAAATAAAGTACGTAAAACCAACAAGCTGAACCCTATTCCAAATAATCCTAATCCGATAAAGAATGTCCGGTTTTGTAATACTGGAACATAGTTGTTCATCAATGGAAAACTCTCTCCAGAAAACGGTGACAGGGTTATTACCAATGTGCCACAAACGGCCAGAGCCAAGGCGACCCAGCTCAAACCTGCTCCCAATCTGGAATTATTGTAGCTCCATAAGACCCCGGAGAACGCAACAAACCATACCAGCACAGTCAGGTCGACGTGAACAACGAGAACGGTCCGAAAGAAATCCTCCCAGGGTATTATTCCCTGAAAAAATGGAGTGCGGGAAAGCACGATCAAGATTGTGAGAAGACCACCGATCACAAGCGCAGCCAGGCCCAGTAACAACCAGCCAGTTGTTAAGCGGCCCGCCCCAGTGTCCGTAGCAGAAAGTTTGAATATGTTCTCTGACATACCTAATGGTAGCTTCCAGGAGAAGGAGTTGGAAAATTTAAACCCTGCATATTGGTTCAATATATTTACGGAAATCCCAGTGCTGCGATAACTCGCTCCGTCCGTAAGGAATAATGTCGTAGTTTTTGATGGAAATAAAGAAGTGTTTACTTAAACATTCAAAGTCCATAAGGTTAAGGGCATTGTGATGAATACAAAACAGACTTTGTCCTCTGGCAGCTCCTCAGATACTCATCTGGAACAATCCACTCCTGAGGCCGAGTCGAGTGGGCCTTCTGTAGAATTTTTTGCGGTGGGAATAATCATCAATATCGTATTGGTAGCAGCCTACCTTATCTGGGCTTATAAACAATGGAACAAGTCTGGATCGAAACGTCATTGAGCTGCTGCAAACTACTCCACAATTTGAGTGTACCTGACGATATGTTCGTTGAGCATACCCGGCTTTATCAATTCCAGAAATCCGCCCCCTGTCTTGATGGTGCATGGCGCCAGCGAACCGCATTCAAATACAATTCGATCTTCAAGATAGCCATACCTTTCCACTTGAGCGGTAGCCGGTTCACTTAAATAACCGAACTTTCCCCGGATATATGCACTTGTTGTTGTCTGGCTTTTTACTTGCTCCAGAACTTTTGCAACAATGTCCGCGGGCACGTTGGTTCCGTATGGGAGGGGTATGTACAGAGTAACAATCCACTGTTCTTTAAACAGTTTTATGTAAATGTTGTGATCAAATGTGAGTGATGGATTGTCATTATTACCTTCTCTGGCGTAGTGGCCGGCGAAGATGTCAGAAGCAGCAGCCGTGTCCTGGGAAAGGGTATTCCCTGACAGTACAATTGAGATCGCTATTACCGTTGCAAGACATAGTTTTTGCAGGCAGAGTCGTTCAATATTCTTTTTATTTATGTGCATAGTTATAAATGATAGTAATAAACTTACTCACGAATTATTTCAACTGATTCATCGGCTATGGTGGTGATCTGCTAACTTCACCAGACTATGTAAACGCGCATCATGGGTTTTAAAGTGCGTCTGAAACCAGTCGTTTAATTTTTGTTTGAATACCTGCTCATTCAAACTTTCGGTGTATTCGTATTCGTCAGATATAGCTTGAATATTGTCCAATAATCGCTCGTGGTCCTGGGCGTGAGCTTCGAACTGATCGTAGTTGTTCTTTACCATGACTCTCTCCTCAAGCGCAAAATGAGCTGAGATATTGCCGTAGATATCACCAAGGCAATCAACAATTTGATCCCTGTCACCTTTGTCATCGATTAGTGCGTAAACATTGTTGATCTGGCCGATGAGCTGCTCGTGCTCATAGTCAACCCCCGCAATTCCGGTACAGAATTCTTCTCTCCATTTGACCAGCGCCATTACTCGGTTACTCCAAGGGTGAAGAAAAACCGGATGAAGAAAAGTCGAGTTGTATTTTGATCGATTTGCATTGAGTACGGACAATAACGAACGGGTTATTTGCTTAAATTGATCTGGATCAAGATAATTTCTGACAAAGCAAAATACCCTATCTGTATAAATATGTCGTCTGATCGTCGATTAGAGCAATTCATTCCTCTCAAGAATTGATTTGAGGAAAGTGAAGGTTTGCTTAATCAGTAACCGCTAACATCTTTCAACATTCCTAGAGAGGCGTGTCATGTCAGAAGAAGATAAAGTACCAAAGTCGGAGCACATCCCTTTTTTTCAACGGTTACTTGATAACCCATTCCTTCTGTTGTTTATAGGCGTTGTTATGCCAACAGTTTTTTATATTCTGTGGGGAGTGATGGAGATCGCCACAATTCCTGTAGCTAAATAAATAAGGAGAATACAGATGACTACATTTTTACCCCCCTCGGAACGTATCTGGTGGAAAACTCCCGTTGGAAAGCAAGAGCTAATCTGGATTGGAATAGCATTGATCTGGTGTCTCATCATGTTCTTTATGATGCCCTACTGGCACCTGTACGGTAAACAGAATCTCTCCAATGAAGCATACCAAACGACACCAGAGCAGTTTCAGGCCAAGGTCAATAATATAGTTGAGCAATACAAAATTGGTGAAGAGGCTGGTATTCCAATAGTTCGCCCACCAGAAGGCAGCGATGTATATATGCTGGGCAGGTTATGGCAATGGTATCCCATACTGGAACTGGAAAAGGACAAATCATATCGTTTGCACCTTTCATCGTTGGACTGGAATCATGGTTTTTCTTTGCAACCGGTGAATATAAATCTGCAAATTATTCCAGGCTATGAAATGGTGCTAACCATTACGCCAGACCAACTTGGTGACTTTGCCGTTATTTGCAATGAGTACTGTGGCATTGGTCACCACACCATGCTCGGTAAAATCTACGTGAAGGAGAATTAGTATGTCAAAATTTAGAGTTTGTCCGGACTCCGGGTTCTTTTTTGACAAGTCAGCTGAGAGTTTGATGAAAGCCAATGCTGTCGCAGCGGCTGTTTCACTATTGGTTGCAGGAATATTGGCGCTCGGCGTAATTCTCACCCGATGGCAGGAAGTGCATCTGCTTCCGGCCCATGTGTTTTACCAGGCGCTGACAGGGCACGGTATAAATGCGCTGATCTTTTGGATAATTTTTTTCGAAATTGCGGTGCTGTACTTTGCTTCGTCAACGTTACTGCGTACACGACTGGCTGCGCCAAGATGGGCTTGGGCAGGATTCGCCTTGATGATTGTTGGTGCGGTGATGAACAACGTGGCGGTATACCAAGGTGGCTCAAGCGTGATGATGACCTCCTATGCACCCATGCAGGCGGCACCTCATTTTTACCTGGGTCTCATATTGTTCGCAGTGGGTGCGTTAATCGGATGTTTCGTTTTCCTCGGTACCCTTGTTATTGCCAAGGAAGATAAAACCTATCAGGGTTCTGTGCCATTGGTTACATTCGGTGCACTAACGGCCTGTATTATTGCAGTCTTCACCATTGCATCAGGGGCAATTATCCTAATTCCCACTTATCTTTGGTCTATAGGCTACATTAACCACATCGATGCAGAAATGTATCGCCTGATATGGTGGGCTATGGGGCATTCTTCCCAGCAGATTAATGTCGCCGCTCACGTATCCATCTGGTATCTGATTGTCGGCATATTGTTCGGTGCACGACCGATGTCGGAGAAGGTGAGTCGCTCGGCTTTCCTGCTGTACATTTTCTTCCTGCAGCTGGCCAGCGCACACCACATCCTGGTTGACCCAGGCATAAGCTCAGAGTGGAAAATATTCAACACCAGCTATGCGATGTATCTGGCAGTGCTGGCCAGTATGGTGCATGGTTTGACTGTCCCGGGATCAATGGAGGTAGCCCAGCGTGCGAAAGGTCTGACCAAGGGAATGTTTGAATGGCTACGAAAAGCACCCTGGGAAAATCCGGTGTTTTCAGGTTTCTTCCTGTCTCTCGTTATTTTTGGTTTTATAGGTGGTATTACCGGGGTGGTTATGGGAACCGAACAGATCAACCTGATTATCCACAATACGATTTATGTTCCCGCGCATTTCCACGCAACAGTTGCCGTCGGCACAACGTTGACATTTATGGCATTAACCTACTTGCTGATACCGGTGTTGTTCAGGCGCGCCCTGTTCCTTCCCGGAATTGCAAAGCTCCAGCCCTATGTATTTGCCGCAGGGATGACATTGATGATCTTGTTTATGCTGGGCGCGGGCACTCTGGGAGTTTCACGCCGCCACTGGGATATGGATTTTACTGGCGCAGCGCTCAGCTTCGAGTACCCAGGCACGGCTTACCTGATGATGGCCGTAGCCGGAGTTGGCGGTGTATTGGCTGTCCTTGGTGGCATGATGTACCTGGTCGTTACTGTAGGCTCGCTGTTATTCGGCAAGAAACTGGAGGCCTCTGCCGGATTATTCCAGAGCTTTGGTGCGCCATTGGCCCCATCAACCTACAATATCGACCAACCTGAGCAGTTAGCAATGGCACCGAAATTGACTGTTGAGGAACATGGGTCTGGTGGATTTGAAGCTCCAGGGACATTCATCCTGGCGATGGCGCTGCTGATTGCGTTCGTTATTTACTATTTTATCAACTGGGATTACCTGGCATCTGTTTGGCCACTCAGTTAAGGAATTGTAACGATGCGGAGCGCCTTATATTTCACGAAACCCAAGGCGTCTGAAGTGGCGCGCGAAATGTTCCAGCAGATGTCTAGTCTATTGAAGCTTCGAATAGGCATCATCATGATGCTTACCGCGCTTGCCGCTGTGGCTGTTACCCCAGGAGAATCGTTAAACAGTGTTGAGATATTGGCACTGTCCTTCGCGATACTGGCTTCAGCCGGCAGTGCCGGGGCGTTTAATCATTACTATGAAGTAGATCTGGACAGCCAGATGGCGCGCACGCAGAGCCGACCATTCGTAACCGGTCGATTCCGTAAAGGTCCTCTGTGGCTGGTATTTATTGTCTTTCTTCTAGTTGCAGGTGTAGGCACTGCCGCGCTGGCATTGAATGGCGTTGCTGCACTATACATTTTTCTTGGTGCGTTCTTCTACGCCATTGTCTACACAGTTTGGTTAAAACGACGAACCTGGATGAATATTGTAATTGGTGGGGCGTCTGGGAGTTTCGCCGTGCTTGCGGGTGCCGCTGCTGTGGACCCGATTATGAGCCCGATTCCTATTTTATTGGCACTAGTGCTGTTTTTCTGGACCCCCTCGCACTTCTGGAGTCTGGCCATTGCCAAGCATCGAGACTATGCGAAATCGGGCGTGCCCATGTTGCCGGTGGTCATTGGTGAAAAGCGTACAGCCAAGGTGGTGATGCTTAACACCCTGGTTTTGGTAGCTATCTCGGTGCTACCGTTTTTCTACGGTATGAGTTGGATATATCTGACTGCAGCGGTAGCTGGGGGTGGTTACTTTATCTACCGAAATGCCCTGATGATAGAAAACCCGTCGCCGACGATTGCAATGAAAAGTTTCTTTGCCTCTCTGGTACAACTCATTTCGCTCATTTTTGGCGCTGTTCTCGACGTCTTTTTACTCGGATAAAAATCAAATTGAAATTAACCTTGCTATGAAGATTTTTCACCAGCTTTTTGGCTTGATGATGTGTCTGAGTCCCTTCACTCAAATCAATGCGGCGACTCATTCCAAGGCTGAACATGTCATTGAAACGGGCTCGACAGTGCAATACAACGATGATCGAGCACTTAAAATTAGTCAGGGCGCGATTGACAATCAGGTCGGTAACTATATTTTCACGAATTCCTCAGGTGAAAAAGTTTCATTGAATGATTTCCGCGGCAAGCCCCTGGTAATAAGCATGATTTACACCAGCTGCTACCACATATGTCCGATTACTATTCAACATTTGTCCAAAATGGTCGACAAGGCCCATGAAACGTTGGGAAAGGACAGCTTTTCTGTGGCGGTAATCGGGTTTGATACTCGATTCGATACTCCCGATGTGATGAGAAACTATGGTCGGGAACAGGGGGTCGATAATAAGGGTTGGAATCTGTTAAGCATGAACCAATCAGATGTTGATGCGTTGTCCAAAGATATTGGTTTTGTCTACTACCCCTCGTCAAATGGATTCGATCACGTCATCCAGGCGACAATCCTGAATTCAGATGGCAAGGTTTACCGACAAGTATACGGACAAACCTTCGAAACGCCGCTGTTGGTCGATCCATTGATAGACCTGGTAATCGGGCGATCTGCGCCTAAGCAAACATTTTTGTCCGATATTGCCAATAAGGTTAAGCTTTTTTGTACAACTTATGACCCTATTCGAGATGGCTATTTTTTTGATTACTCTTTGTTTATAGGAATGTTGATTGGTGCTTCGATTATTCTTTATACCCTGTTTTTCGTAGTTTTTGAATTTCGCAAAAGCCAGAAACCCACCTAAAAACTAATAAAAAAACCTAGGAATGTGCCCGCTCAACTGTCTGAGATAAATCTTATCAAATGGATCGTTATTCCTAGCGAAGGTTTAAGCAGTGCAGAATCCGGAGGCGTGGTGTAATGCGGGTCAATCTTCTCAAAAAGTTTTACCTGGCCCTGGAATCCTGGTTCAATATTTCCTTCGGAACGGCCTGGAATCCGCTGTATCACCTTGGAACGTTATCCTTTTTCCTGTTCTGGGTGATACTCGTCAGCGGTATTTATCTTTTTATTCCATTTCACGGCAGCCTGGATGGGGCCCATGCGTCTGTTGAATATATAACCCATAACCAATGGTATGCGGCAGGCATTATGCGCAGCCTGCATCGATATGCTTCGGATGCAGTCGTTATCACCGTTTTGTTGCACATATTCAAGGAATTTGCTTCGGGCCGTTACCGAGGATTTCGCTGGTTTTCCTGGGTTACGGGCGTGCCCAATTTATGGATGATTATTACTATTGGAATCACCGGATACTGGTTGGTTTGGGATGAACTAGCCCAGTATATTGCGATAGGGTCAGCGCGCTTGATGGATGCATTTCCCATATTCTCAGGTGCCATGACACGCAACTTTGTTGCCGGGGAAATGACAGATCGATTTTTCATCCTTATCGAATTTCTGCACTTATTGGGCCAGCCCCTGTTATTGGTCATTATGCTCTGGATTCATGTTAAGCGATTATCCAATGTGGAAATCAGCCCACCCCGGGGGCTTGCGGTGGGAACCTTTATCGCCCTATTCGCTTTGTCAATCGTTAAGCCAGCGATCAGCCATGCTCCAGCTGATCTGGCGGTGATGCCGCGAGAGCTTAACCTCGACTGGTTTTACCTGAATGCTTATCCATTACTAGATCACTGGAGCGCGGATAAGACATGGATGCTGACCCTCGGTATCACCATGTTGTTGATGATAGTGCCGTGGATACTTCCTAAGAAAGATGGTCATAAGGCTGTTGTTGATCTTGATAATTGTAATGGCTGTGGGTTGTGCTTCGACGACTGCCCATTTGATGCAATTTCGATGCAGCAACGAACTGACGGCGCAAAATTCGAGCACGAGGTCATTGTCAATCCTGCACTATGTGGTGCATGTGGTATTTGTGCCGGATCGTGTCCAGCGTCTAATCCTTTCAGATCGGCCAGGATTGAGCTTAAAAGCGGTATTGACATGCCGCAATTGACCGTTGATCAATTACGAGCGGCGACAAATGCAGCCATCGCCGATATGACAGACAAGGTCAAGATTCTCATTTACTATTGCGACCATGGCTTGAATGCAAGTCAACTCGATAGTAGCGAAACAAAAGGTATTCGTCTGATATGCAGTGGTATGCTGCCGCCGACCCTGGTTGAATACGCATTAAAAAAAGGAGCTGATGGGGTTATGGTTACGGGTTGTCGGCACAATGATTGCTATTTTCGTTTTGGTAACGATTGGACTAAAAAGAGATTTGACGGCAGCCGAAAACCGAGCCTTCGAACCCGGGCCGATCGCAGCCGCATCCGTATACATGGTGGCGCTGAAACTGATAAAGATAAGGTTGTGAGGGAGTTGAAAGCGTTTCGAGCAGATCTGGAAACGTTAAAAATAGCAGAAGAGGGTTTATGAAGGTAACTAAATTATGTCGGGTTTGAACAACAAACCATTGAGTTATCTTCTACAGGGGGTCAACTATGCGGTTTTCATGGGCTTGATTTGGTTCTTTTCCACCATGCCAAAAATTCAGGTTTCTACAGAAGCTGAAGCTATGATTACTATCGCCTTCGCTCATGCGGGAGAATTACGTGAACCTTGTCAAAAACTAACTAGCGAGGAGCTTGCAGCGCTAGCTGCAAATATGCGCAAACTTGAAGATTGTCCCCGTGAAAGATCTCCCGTAGTAATTCAGGCATTGTTGGATGGTGAGGTGCTTTATAAAGAAACATTGGAACCTGCAGGGCTTTTTGAGGACGGCGGGGTTGATGTTTATAGTGCCAGTAAAATCACATCGGGCAAACATTATTTTGAAATTAGGATGGACGACAGCGTACGCGATGAGGGGTTCAATCACCACTATAGTGCGGAGATTGATATCGAAGCAAGTCAAATCAAACTAGTCAGTTTCGATTCTCTGACCGGATTCGTTATTAAATAGCCCCCTTCTAGCCTGGTAGATCGGTGGCCAGGTTACTGGGTTGTTAAATGTTCTATAATGCGAAATGATCCGACAGCAAGAACGAATATGATCACAAAAAACATGGCTGATCGATGTTCAAATCGCTTGCCTCGGGATTTCTCAATACGATCGAGCAGCCAATCAGACCCAAGATACAGCACGATACCAGCAATAGTGAAATAGACAAATGCCAATGTAATTACCCCCTATGTTGGTGCTGCATAGAAATGAAAGCCGAGAAAATATACCAGCACACCAGATACTGATACATAGAGCCACAACGGCAAAGCCCAACGTGCAATTTTTGGATGAGCCTTGAAATTTCCCCGCATAGCAAAGCTAACCGTAACGATGACCGCGGGGACAATAATAGCTGCAAAAATTACGTGGGAGGCCAACAAGGTAAAATAAAACGGCCTTATCATCCCTTGTCCTGCAAATGGCAGATACCCTACCCTGGCATGATAGGTTAAGTATGAAATCATAAATACCGCAGAAACCACTAGGGCAGTAGTCATACAGCGACGATGTGCGTGACGATTTTTAGCTCGAATGAAAAAGTAGCCGGTCGCCAACAGCGTCGCCGAACAGGCGTTTAGTATGGCCTGGAAATGTGGAAGGTAGGGAATTAACCGGTCGACAATTGCGTCATGTTGAATCATATCTCGTCCACGGTACTAGCATCATGAAATAGCCTTACATCAGTGAAGGAAACATAGCACAGCACAGAATTTGTTTGCAGGTTAAAGCGATCAAATATTGATATCGATCATATTAGGCAACACACTTAGTGTCACTAAGCGAAAGGTCGCAGGTTCGACTCCTGTCGAGGGCACCATTCCAAAACGGTGTAATCGCCGATTCCGTATTGTGTCGCGAATGGCGGTCGAATGGCACTCAGAGCTTCCATCTGCAAGTAGGTATTCCAACGTCCCGAACCAGCAGACCAGTACGTTCCAGATACTTACCCATACATTGACAGATCGTTTGGACAAGTTGATCCAGCACTTCGGGCGGGTCTGCCCATAGGGCCGGTATGATTTGTCGCGAAGCTGTTAATTATTTAACGATCTCCCGGGTATGACGACCTGGGCTGAATATTTGACCCACAGAACATCTATAAGTAACGGAGTTATACAGAGGGTTTGACTTTAACGGGGTAAATCTCGGTTGCGTTATGCTCCGGTCGGTGGTTCCGGTGTCATTTTTGGTTTCTCAAACAGGAAATATAAAAGATTATCGCTAAACCCCGGATCCTTGGTCAATCCTATGTGATCCGTAAATAGAAAATGTACCCCCGGTCTAGTTGATTGGGGAGTTCAATCGACCGACAATCCCAGAACCGACGTTGTCATCCATCAACGCACTGCTGCGGAGCACCGTACCGTCACCCGGGGCTACTTTAACAACGTCTGTTACTCCGCTTTTATCAACTGCCACCACGGCGTCGGTGGGTACCGCATCACCAGCAATTAGATAAAGCGACAGGCCCATAGGTAGGGTTGCGCGGAGGTCCAATGCAGCTGCCAGTTGATTGGCCCGTAGCAACGATTTACTTTGTGATCAAGTGCAACTCGACGCCGCGACGCCGCATCTTCAACCTCTGGAAGGAGTACCTCGAGCACAGTATCCTGATCTGGATTCGCCAGCCCCCAACCCATGCTTTCCCAAAGAGTTGGATCGTAAAAATCGATTATCCGGCTCTCTGTGCCGGCATTAACTACGGCGCCGTGTCGGCCGCGAGGTAGAAGTTGGTAAAGCGAAGGCATTGTGCCAAGAATCGCTGGTTGATACGCACCGTATAGCGGGGCAAATTTACGGCCTTTGGTCAAGTCGTTCAGTACATCGACCGAGCCTGCGTTAGGTGTTCCAACCATAACGATATTCTCGACAAATTTGGCACCCGCCCAAGTCAGTTCCGGCAAAGATCCATCGGCTGGCAGGTCAGCATCACCGTAACGAAGGTAGTAGCGTGCCACTAGGCCGCCCATGGAATGCGCAACAATATCGAACTTTACATCTATGTCCTTAATGCCATATTGTTTTTCGGTTTCTGCCTGGACATAGTCTCGTTGGTCCAGAATGAATGTGTGTAGCGCTTGGGCGCTCTCAACAATGTCCCGTCGCCAGTCGTAAGCAAATTGAAAACAGGTATAGTGGCGATCGCCATAATCAATGGCACCGGATTCACCGAGTGCGCTATCCTGATAGGCAGCGCCTAACGTGCTTAGCAGATAAAAGTAGGCTTTAAGGCGTAGATCCAAACCCGCGAAGTTGACTTCAACCTGGTCCAATACACCATCTGGCAGTATCGAATCCTGCAGTTGGTCTAATGGTGCGTTTTCACGCATCGGCAGTGCAATCAATCGGGCACCCACAGGTTTAGTCGGATTCGATCTGCCGGGGCCAAACGCTCCCCAGACCACTGCATTTGATTCAATATCCCTGAGCTTAGATCCCAGAATGCCAGGTATTACGATCACGGGATTCCGGTAGGGATCTTCGGCCTGGATAAGTTCGTTGTATAAGCCGCCGAGATCGGGGGCTTGTAGTTTTTTGGTGCAGCCAGGAAATGCAAAAAATATTACTATCATTAACGCCGCGACTTGAATTGGATTCTGATAGTTACTCACAAGTCTCATATGCTCGTATTCCGGTTGCTGTTTAAATCTGGTGTCGATGAATTACTTATTCGTCACGCCAATAATAATAGCTGACGGCAGTATTAATTATGACTAAATATAGGAGAAACAGATGCCACAAACAAATAATTGTTCTCTATAGAGAGCCAAGGAATCACATATGCGCCACTTGTCGGTTATCTTTCTTGTACCTTGAATCAATATTATTTAGGTAGTCATCTAGATTGACGTTAATGGCGTTATTTATAGAGTGTTTTAGAGAGAGCAATCGACTCGCAAGTGAAATAGTTACACGCCTACCTGGATGTAGGTGGTAGGGTCGAGTCTGGAATAGAGACCGAGGTTCGAATCCTGTCGAGGGCGCCATTCCAAAACTAATCCGGCATTCCTGCCTTTATCAATGCTGCCTCTCGTCTTTCATTGGTCACCTGATCGCTAAATGGAAATGCATCTGTATATGCGTGCCTAGAAAAATTAGGATCAATTCTAAGAACGTTATCTACCGCAGCTTGTGCTTTTTGTTCTTCATCTAGTTCCGCATAAACCATAGCCAGTAAGAAATAAGTGTAAATAAATTCCGAATCTATTTGAATCGCTTCTTTCGCAGCGGCTATTGCTTGATCATATTGTTCTAGCAACCAGTAACAAACCGCATTTCCATAGGGATACCATGCTGGATAAATAGGGCACAGAAGCATCGCCTTAAGAGTATGCTTGATCGATATTTCCGGCTCACAACAGACCCGTAATGTTATCGCTGCAATGGCAATTGTATGGGCTTCACTATTGGCGAGAAACAAAGACTTTTCTGCCAAGGCCTGGGCCTCTTCAAACTGTCGTGATGAGATAAATATCATCGATCGCGCCGCCAGCGATGCGGCATTTTGCGGATCAAGTGCAATCGCTCGATCACTGGCCTGTAACGCGTTGGCAAGTGATGATTTTGCTGAAATGCTCCAACCTTTGTTCATTGATTCCTTCAAATGAGCGGTGCTCAATGCACTCAACGCCATAGCATAGTTTTGGTCCAGCTGAACTGCTTTTTGCAGTTGAAGTAATCCGCGTCAAACACTGTCCTTACGATGTTCGAGTACGGATGCTTCGCCCTCAAAAGTAAGTTTCCATGCTTCAATATTGGCGGTCCCCCTGGATGCAAATAGCGCCGGGTCACCTTCGGTTAACTCAACCTGTAATGCTGAAACCACCTCTTTGGAAACCTCATCCTGCAAATTAAATAGATCCATATTTTTCCGTTCATAGCGTTCGGCCCATATATGATGACAGTTTCCCACATCAATCAAATGTGCCGACATACGGAGTCGATTACCGTCACTACGCACACTCCCTTCCAGAATATAGCCAACCTCCAGTTCGCGCCCTACTTGTTTAATGTCTACCGGGTTTTGTGGTGATATAGTTGAATATGTCACCACAATCAGCTTCGAAATTTTTGACAGCGTGGTAACAATATCTTCGGTAATGCCGGTGGCTAAATAATCCTGCTCAGGATCACCACCTGAACTAGAAAATGGAAGCACTGCGATGGCAGGTCGAGTTTCATCGGTTGCTGAACTCGGCATGCCATCAAAAACACTAGACGTGGATTTGCCATTTATTCCCTCCTGATCTGCGCGAATTGAACCGGATTTATTGCAGGCTTTGTCTTCCACTTCGCCAATAAACGAGAATCCTCTTTTATGTATGGTACGAATAAATTTCTGTTTTCGGCCGTTATCACCCAAGGCGTGTCGAGCAATCTTGATTCGGCTACTCAGCGCCGAATCTGAAACGATGCGTCCTCCCCAAATATTTTGATTCAGTTCCTTCTTGGTAATTAAACGCCCCCGATTCTCAATCGGGAACAATAATAACTCTATTACTTGTGGCTCAACGTGAATCGCCGAGCCATCATTAAATAGTGCAAACTGCTCACCATCAAGAACATATTTTTCAAATCAAAATTGCATATATACCGCCGAATTTTAGCCGGTTTACTATTTCGTTAATTCCAATAATTACCTATTCATCGGAGTTTAATCAGAGCTTCAACACATTTAGGTCAGATATCAATCAAGCCTGCGCTAACCGGCTTTCATATTATTCCTGCCACGAGTAACTTTAAAGAGGAGTCAATATGAATGACATTACATTAGTTGGCCTTGGAGCTATGGGAACAGCGATTGGTCGGGAATTAATGGAAAATAATTGTAATCTGACGATATGGAACCGCTCAGTCGGAAGAGGAAAGTCACTGATTGATATGGGAGTGATAAGCTCAACAAATCTAGCCCAGGCTATTAGCACAAGCTCAATAGTGATAATTTGCATTAACGAATATTTGGCTGCATGGGCGTTGTTGGACGACCCTGAAATTACACCAATATTATGCAATAGAACGATAATTCAATTGAGCACTGGCACTCCAGGTGAAGCGCGGGAATTGGAGCAATGGGTTCACCAGCAAGACTCCCGATATCTCGATGGATCCATCATGGTTTACCCGGAGTCAATCGGCACCCAGCAGGGGCAGATATTAGTCTCTGGAAATGAAAGCGTATTCAAGAGTATTAAGAAGTATCTGCACTATCTTGCTGGTGATATCCGTTATCTTGGAGGCATAATTGGGGCGGCGGCTGCACTCGACCTTGCCACTGTCACTCGGCTGGCGGCCAATACCGTAAGCGTTATCCATGGTGCCAATGTCTGTCAATCCGAAGGTGTTTCCCTCGAGCAGTTCGTCGCAATGTTCCCCGAAGGAGATCGGTCACACTCATTGGCTATGAAAATTCACACCAACCAATTCGAAGAAAATATTTCGGCTACGATCGCCGTCTCACTCGGTCTAGTTTCGAGCATTAAGCGACAGGCTGATGATTTGGGAATAAACAATGAATTGCCTGGATTCATATTGGGGCTATACGAACGAGCGGCAGCGGCCGGATATAAAAACTGGATAACGCGTCACTCATCAAAATTCTACAAATGAATTCCTAATATGAAAAATCACAACCGATTTACCCTTGGTGATCTATCACAAAGAGCTGCTTCTTTGTGGGGAAACCATGAAGCGATATATTTTGAAGGCAACCGTTGGAATTATTCTCAGTTCAGTATTGAAGTTGACCGGTATGCCAAGGCACTGATAGGTGCGAACGTATCACCAAGAGATCGAATCGCTGTTTGGATGACAAACCGGCCAGAATTACTTTTCCTGATGTATGCGATTGCGAAAGTGGGCGCCGTTATTGTTCCTCTAAATACGCGATATAGAACAGAAGACGCGGCCTATGCCATTGCTCAGTCTCGGTCTAACCTGTTGTTCTCAATGAATCAATCTGGGCCTGTTAACTATGAAGAAATGATTGGAGATATTTTTAAACAGCATGGACAAAATGGACAAGAAGTAACTGACAGTTTAGAGCTGAATTTGGAAACCTATCCAGATTTAAGATGTTTGGTAATGTTTGAACAATCAAAGCTTAGTGGCGTAACCAGTTGGGCCGAATTTCTTGATCGTGGGAGTGATATTTCCGACTCTGATCTTGAGGCACGAGCCCAGTCTGTAAAGATAACCGGCGAGATGGCGATTTTGTATACATCCGGAACAACTGGAAGTCCGAACGGCGCCATTCATTGCCATTCCGCTATTCAGAACACACTGGAAAGGACGAAAATATATGGAATGACTGAGGACGATGTGCATATGAGCTATCTGCCATTATTTCACCTGTATGGATTTAGTGAAGTCGCGATGTCGGCAATGTTGACAAGGCCAAAACAGATACTGATGAATCAATTCAATGCCGATGTTGTACTGAGCCTGGCTGAGCAAGAGAATGCCACCCTGCTACATGGCTTCGATGTGCACTGGATAGATTTACTACGCCAACAGCGGGAAAACCCAAGATCATTGAACTTCCGATTAGGAACCTACCCTGCCGGCACCGAGAGCTCAGCGGTGCTAAGCAAACAGGTACAAGAAGTTTTTGGCCCAACCGTGAGCGGCTGGGGTATGACCGAAACCTGGGGATTTGTTACTTGCAATCGAACTGACGATACTGAAGAACAAAGAACAATGGCTTCAGGTTCCCCGATGCCAGGTTATGAGATTCGCATAGTCAATCTAGAAACGGATCAGGATGAGGAATCTGGAGAAAAAGGGTTATTGTTCATTAAGGGTTATGCCCAAATGAAGGGGTACTTTGATAAACCTGTTGAAACCGCATAGACGATCGACAAACATGGGTGGGTGAATACGGGTGATATGGCCCGTATGAGAGCGGATGGCCATATCGTGTTCCTTGGTAGACATAAGGATATGTTGAAAGTGGGAGGTGAAAATGTTTCTCCTTCGGAGATCGAGTCGAAACTGCTAATGATAGATGGTGTTGATGAAGTCGCAGTGGTAGGGGCCATTGATTCTCGATTGGGAGAAATTCCAACAGCTTTTGTAATTTCCCGGTCGTCAAAGATAACCGCAGATGTGATTATTTCTCACTGCCGGGGGCAAATAGCCAGTTTCAAAATCCCTCGTCACGTTTTCTTTGTACATAAATTTCCAACAACACCATCCGGAAAAGTAAAGAAAGTAGTGCTTAGGAATATGGTTGAAGAAAAACTGTCTAATGAAAGTGGGAACTAACACGAATAATTGTGCTAGTCCACGAGTCATGGAATTGTCTGGAGCAGAGCTCACCAGATCGTCCGACTCAGTGATAATATTGCAAACCCAATAGGGGTCTATGCGTAAATGCGATCGATAGAATCATACGGTCCAGATATTTCGAAACTTTTCGGCTGGTCAACCAGTCTGATCTTTTGTTAGATCTATTCAAATTTTTTTACACTTAATTATTAGCAAACCCAGTGACATACCCCAGCACAACAATTCCAACTATTGATCTGCAACCAATCCAATCTGGCGATTCCAATGGATACCACCTGGTGGCTGAGCACTTTTTAGACACTTACCAGCGTTTTGGATTTGGTGTAATTATCAACCATGGTATTGATCGTGAGCTTACTAGAGATATATTTAATGCGTCCAAGCAATTTCATGGTTTGCCTATGGCGAAAAAGATGGAAATCGCGCTAAATAAATTGCATCGTGGTTTCATAGCAAACAATACTTCAACGGAGGTTCATTCGAAATTTGGTCAGGTCGAAGCACCTAACCAATCTGAATCATTTATGATAATGCGCGAAGATCCTCCAGATCATCCTGACGTTTTGGCGGGTTGCTATCTTGCTGGTGCCAACCAATGGCCCGCGTTTCCAGGCTTTCAAAAAACTGTGATGGCCTATCATGATGCTATGGCACAATTGGGAAACAAATTGATGCAAATTGCTTGCTTAGCACTCAAGAGTAAACCCGAAGCAGTTATGCCGGCGTTTGAACGACCAACTACTTGGCTCCGACTATTGCATTACCCGCCAAAAAGTAACAGTTCCCCAGCAAGCCAGTTCGGATCTGCACCACATACCGACTTTGGTTGCATAACGATTTTGGCTCAGGACGAGGTCGGAGGCTTACAAGTACTTTCACCCAGTCAACAGTGGATCGACGTGCCATCTGTTGAAGGTGGATTAGTTGTCAATGTTGGAGATATGTTGCACCGATGGAGTAACGGAATCTTGCGGTCAACTCCACACCGAGTAATAAATCCCGTTGGTGTTGAGAGATACTCTTGTCCTTTTTTCTTCGACCCTCACGTCAACACCGAAATCTCTCCACTTACACCCTGCACTTCGATAACCAGCCCGGCAAGATTCGACACTATACACTTTGGCGATTTTCTGCGCACTGAATTGCAATCCAGCTATGTCCAGCATCAGCAATGAATCGTTATAATTGAAAGCCGAATTAGCGTCAGTGTTCAGTCCCTACAACCAGTAACTAGCCAATTTGTAGATAAGAAAGCATAAGGTGTCAGACTAATTTATTTTTGTTATGTTCTAGGAATTCCTATTTCTACAGGCCGCATTCTATCTGCTGATTGAAGCTACTGTATTTTTCCCAAACATCAATGCTCGAACACCGATATTCTGACTCAGAACCAAACGCTCGACAGCATATTTACTACCGATATGTTTGGAGGTTATACAGAAGCACACTTTCAAGGTGATCTAACAAAGCACCTAACAAGAATCTCATTAGCACGTCTGCTGCGCAGTCGGCCAATAGACAGGTGCTATATGCCATAGGCAATTTAGCTAACTGGTGGGCGACTATCTTTCATCAATGCATCAAGTTTTCTTTGAGCGTGTTTTGGTCTCTTTAAATCTATAGCTTCAATCATTTCGCATTCATCTCTAATCATTTCCGGTACTAGGCTAGGGTAATGTCGGCAATCTTCAGGTCTGTTCAAATAAATGCTACATGTGTATTTGTTCGAGGTACGAGTATCTGATTTTGGTACTACTTCGAGAAATGGACATCTTCTTAGCCTTGAGTCTGTTCCGGGATCGAACCATATCTCATTGTTTTTAACGAACTTAAATATCTCGGGTTGAAATATCTCCCATAGGTCAATTTCTTCTGATGTCGCTGAAAGAGCACCATCTCCATATTTGATGCAACATTTTCCGCATTTATTGCAATCCTTCATGTTTCAGCCAATTGGCAGGTTGTGCAAAAACAGTATTTTATCATTATATTTTTCTTTCGTATCAAGACCTATGGCACGGTCGCAAAGTACCTACCTGGTCTTCAGACCTAGTTCACTGTTCTAATCTTATTATTTTACTTGAATCCAGTTCGGATAGCGTTTTATGTAAGCTGACAACAATGTTTTTCCCTCTCTTAAACGAAATTGGTTCATGCGTGTCATATTTAAAATTAGATTCTGATGATTTGACTATAAAAATTGTTATCTGGCTGTCTTCAACTTCGCCAAAATCATTAGAAAGCAAGTCAAACCCAGAGTACTCAGCACAGCTGTCACTAATTTTGGCCTCGATGCAAAGCGTTTTAGCAAGGTCGTCAAGTAAAACGGGATTGGAGTTAACTAACATAGCACTTGCATGGGAGTTGACTGGTTTTATCGCTAAAAATGGCATATACCTCCCATAGCCCCATCTACCGTGGTTACGTATCTGTTTACCTTCAAGTTTTGTGCTGTCAGAATAATCGACAGGTTTGCCATGATCACTCTTCAGTACAATGAGTGTATTTTCAAAAACCTGCAAGCGCTTCAATTTGTCAATGAAAGACGCCATTTGACTAAGCGCACAATAAGTCTCTTCCTTAACCCCATTTCTATTTTGGTTCTTATTAAAAATGCTCTTCTGATGGCCGAAGTACTGGCAATCTCTGTCAAATTCAACCGGGTAATGTGTGTGTGTAAAGTGAAGAAAATGTGCAACTGGAGTGGCTTCAGATACATGTAAATTTTCTGAATACTCAAGAAAATCAAGATAGCTGGCAGAGAGCCTTTTCTTCCAGTTAGGAGCGTTTGACTGATTTACTTTTTTAAGGAACGCAGCTGCTTCCCTTTTATTTGGCTTAAAATAAGTTAGTAGTCCGTCTTCTATGGTAAATGATAGCGTCGTTCCTATCGCAAAATATCGAGTCAGCATCCGCGCAACTGAGTAATTCAGAATAGAAATTACATCAGACGAGTTACTACTTGAGATTTCAAAAGATCTTGATGATTCCTCGAATTCCGTACCGTAGACGCCGTACACCGAAACTTTGTATCCACTCCTGTTTAGACGATTTGTAATAAGCTTCTTTTTGTCCAAATTCCAAAGCTCTTCCTGTGTTTTTGCTACTGCTTTAAAGTTGGAGTTTCCATAAAGCGTTGCTACTGTTGATGCTGAGGTCGCTGGAGAGCTGGATGCAACACGATCAAAAAATGTAAATCCGCGAAAATACTCGTTAAACTCTGGATTGGCTTCCAAAACCTCTTGCATCACAGGACCAGGTAGTCCATCCATACTTAGAACTAGAATGTTCTTCTTTGAGGATAGCGAGTAAATTTCGTTGTTATCAGAGATCGGTGGTTCTATGTGAGAGTATATTTTCAGTAAAGCAAAAATGCCGTTGAATGCAATGAACAAAGCAATAACTTTATAGAGAGGTCGTCTCTTACCCGAAATGCCAATCGCGATCAAGCATACTGCAATTGTGATTGCTATAAATATATTGGGTTTATGTATTGCCAGGTTTGCAGGATCGACCATCCCGGCGCCAATTGAAACAGGAAATACAAACCCTGTGGCTACCACATAGAACAAACAAAATTCCAAAAAAGTTCGATAGTATTCAATTGGAAAGAGCTTTTGGACAATCCTGCCTAATAGCGATATGAGGAGAAAAAAAACAACGACTAAAAATATATGTAGGCCGTAGAACAAAATGCCAGGACTACCTAGCTCCTTAATATTCTCCGAAGAAACGTAAATAGGCACTGCAAAAAAGAAGCTTAATGGCAGCAACGTATAAGAAACGCTGCAGCTTTCAGGGTAGCTTTTGATTTTGTTGACTATATTTGAAAATATTTTTAACGGAGCCCGTGTCATACAATTACGAAATTGAAAGGGAAAAAATTCGATTTCCCTTTGTTGTTTCCCAAGATGCAGAATGATGATTCCAGAAACTTTCCAGTTTTAGGCAAATGAGAATAGCGCGTGAATAAAGTGGGGAGTATTCTAGTATAAATAGTTTTCAACAAACATTGGAAAACCTTTCCGTAACAAGTATCTATATCCGTCAATGCTATCGGCTAAATTGCTTGATTGTACAGGGGATAGTTCTGCGAAATCCCGGGGTACTATAGATTGGCGCTAAGTTCAAATTCTATTGCCCATAAAATTCGACGGAAAAAGAGCCTTCACCACCAATGGTGACCGTTACCTTTAATGTTACAAATAGTGCTGTAAAAAACTCGCTGTCACCATTTTCCTCTAGACCCTGGGTAGCACATGCTCTCAAAATGAGGATTGGCGCAATACAAGACTGCGCAGCCAGTAAGGAGTATTTAGATACCGTTTCAATTTTAAACGATGCTCGGCATCTGGATTCTCACCGTATAATGCCTGACCGGCGTTAAAATGATTCCTGCACCTATTGCGACGACTACAATCTGTGCCGTGCCCATACTGAACGGTCTACTTACTAAAAAATCCCTAAACAAACCATAACCAATTGACGTTAGGCCTATGATGGTCGTCGTCATTCAACCAAAATCTCAACAGACTTCGAAAATTCCCGGCTCGAATTCTCACATTCATTTCTCACTGATCTTAGTTCCCAAGTCAATACTCGCATATTGTTACAGCTTATTTCTGAATCCATTGTGACAGCGTGATACGTCAGCACCAATCGTCTGATTTGGACCCGAACTTTCTATTAAAGGTGTTTAGATCGGTGAAAGAATTGAAATAGGTAGTAAGCATAACTACATTCATAGATCTCGGTAAAGACCGGCCCAACAAACAGCGCTCGAAGAAAATCCACGGGCAACAGGCGCTGGGCAGCGATTACAGTCGCCATCAAACCACACATAATCCGGCAGATAAGTAATTCAGTTATTTTTGCCACTCCGCCCGTTAACGACTGCAATATATTCGTGATATGATCTCGCGAATTTGATCGTAATATTACTCTGCAAACAATACCATTGGTTCGATCTCTACACTCTCCCAAGCAAATTATACCGAGATGAACAAAAAACTCGCGTTCAAGTTAACTACAATTATTTGTCTATTCCTGTCAAGTAGTCAGGTAGCTCATGCGTATCTCGATCCTGGCACTGGAAGTATCTTAATACAGTCGCTAATAGCCGTGGTAGCGGCGACGTCTATAGTGATTAAAACCTATTGGTATCGAATCAAAACATTTTTTAGTAAACCATCCGAAAATACCGATGATGAATTAAGTATCGAAAAGGAAAAATATAAGAAACCCGATGACTGATTTGGACCTAGATCCAGCTTCGTTTCGAGATCCCAGCGGTTTTGTTTACAAGCGTTCCGGAAAAATATATCGACAGGTCAACTATGTATATAAAGAAAACTACGAACTATTGATTGATTCCGGACTTTATGCGGCGGTATCGGAAGACGGAACGCTCATTCAGCACAGAGAAGTCGATCCAACGAAGTTTGCACAGACCGATCTAGTCTACAAAGTCTTGGAACCGAAAATCATACCGTTTGTTTCATATCCCTACGAATGGTGTTTCTCGCAACTAAAGGATGCCGCTCTTCTAACTCTAAACCTACAAAAAAAGGCGATTGAATACGGCATGGTCCTCAAAGACGCCAGCGCCTATAACGTCCAGTTCTTAGAATGCAAGCCAATTTTCATCGACACCCTATCTTTTGAAAAATATGTCGAAGGCGAACCGTGGGTCGCCTACCGCCAGTTTTGCCAGCATTTTTTGGGTCCACTGGCGTTAATGGCCAACACCGACTTCAGACTTAATCAGTTACTCAAAATACATATTGACGGTGTCTCATTAGATTTTACCAGTAAGCTATTGCCCACCAAAACCCGATTCAACTGGTCGATTCTTGCGCATATTCATCTTCATGCTAACGCGCAAAGGAAGCACGCCTCTTCGAGTGAGAATACACACAAAAAATACACTCTCAGCAATTCACGTTTGAGCGCATTGATAGAAAGCCTGATAACCTCCGTCAATAAACTGAAGCCACTCTCAAAAGGCACGGAATGGGGTGACTACTACCAGAACACTAACTACTCCCAGGAGGCTACAGAAAGAAAAGCTGGCATCGTAACGGAATGCTTGAACATATTGAAACCCGCTTCCGTCTGGGACTTGGGGGCAAACACGGGCCGGTATAGCAGTATAGCAAGTGCTATGGGTATCTCAGTTGTCGCATTTGACATAGATCCAGATGCGGTTGAAATCAATTATTCCAGATGCCGCCAACAGAAAAATACTGCCAATGAACTGCCTTTGCTCTTAGACCTGACGAACCCAAGTTCCGCTATTGGTTGGGCATGTGCAGAACGGCTATCTATACTGCAACGCGGTCCGGTGGATACAATTATGGCGCTTGCATTAGTCCATCATTTGGCAATTTCGAATAATGTTCCGTTATCGAAAATTGCGAAGCTGTTCCGATCGTTGTGTAAGAGTTTAATTATAGAATTTGTTCCAAAATCTGATTCCCAAGTTCAGCGTATATTATCTACAAGAAAAGACGTTTTCGAAGAATATAACAAGATTGGATTTGAAGCTACGTTCAGTAAGTATTTCAACATCACCTTCATATTTCCCGTTAAAGACACGCACAGGACAATCTACGTGATGGAAGGATCTTAGCTTGCTTCAGTTAAGGTGTAATTCCTCGAGAAATTTATCGTATTTAGAAGTAGAATTTTCCAATTAAAAAGAGAGCTTACAAGTGGAAAAACAAACCACGCAGAAAGCCCTATAGTTCAGATACTTAAAGAAGCGGAGGCGGAATTCCGGTTCCAGGTTTATGCTGCAAACACGGTATGAGCAACGCCAGTAAAAAAAGAACAGATTTATATAGTCGAAATATGTTAATTAAACTAATATACCTCGGTTCTGGTTAACTTATCCTGCGTATTCTATTTAAAACTCTTTGTTTGTTTTCCAGTAAGTTCACGCACTTCGGTCCCTTTTATACGTAGAAATGATTTTTCAAATCGAACCAGACGGCATCACCGTATCCTTTCGACTATGATCTATCGCACGGTCGCATATATCCAATCTAGCCTTCTAGTTCATTCAGAAAGATAGAGACTGCAACGATTCAATAAATCCATAATTAATAAATCATGTTGTTCGGACTGCCCGCAGAAATCAGAGAACGTTCGTTCTGCACATAATGTCTTTACAAGATTAGTCACCGACTCGCTGCATGTATATTGGCGACCATCAACAAATAGCCACACATACTCCTCCTGCTCTTGAAATGCAAACCGAGACCCTTCATTCCTAATAAGTGTCCCTCCCGCTGAAAAATGTTGGCGCACATCGTCTAGACGATGTGCGTCTAGCGTCGTCTCATCATTTTGGTATTTGGGAGACGTCATATATCGACCGAACCAGTGAGCCAGTCTATCTTGATCATCAATATACTGCGTTAGAATCTTTTGAACGTTCAGGATTGCTTCAGACGTAATCTGCCCTGGATTAGATTGGGACACAAGATTCGGATCCGTATAACGAATATCTTCGCTGAGTTGCTCTCCGATGTCTTGGGGATAATCGAGTAAAATTTCCCGATGCGCAGGCGCACGAAATCCTACCGAGCACGTCATGCATTCATCACCCACAGCAATCCCGCTATGTCCAACACGTGGAGGCACATACAGCATGTCACCCGGCTCAAGCACCCAACTCTGCTCCGGCTCCCATTCAGTTAAAATCTTCACCGGTGTATCAGGACGAAGAGCAGATGATTCATCATACAACCCCCCAACTTCCCAATGTCGGCGCCCAGTCACCTGCACCAAAAATACATCATAATTATCATAATGTGGACCGACGCCGCCCTTATCACCGGAATAACTGACCATTAAATCATCAACACGCCAACTGGGAATAAAATAAAACAGGGAAAGAAAATCCGCTGCGGCAGGAACCCAATGATCCACAGCTTGTACCAACAAAGTCCAATGCGTCTTTGGCAAATCTAAAAATCTCGCTTCCGCAAAGGGTCCATCTTTAAGGTCCCATTGATCATTCTCAGCATCGTGAATAATCAGCCTCGATTCGACTTCGGTTTCACAGGCTAGTCCAGCCAATTCATCAGCGGCGATTGGCGACTTTATCCCCGGCAAAGCCTGTCGAATCAGTATCGGCTTCTTTTGCCAGTTTTCGGCCAAAAACTTGTCAAGCGAAAGCTCGCCAAGGGGTAGGTTATTCATAGAAGTAAAGAAGTACTTATTTAGGGAAAGGATACATGATTATTGGAGGGCATTTCCGTGGGAACGCGGTGCCATTGACTCTTGCTCCCTGAAGAATTTACCTTGGCTGTTCCCTGAATTTCACACCCCGGAATTTCAATCCTTTCTAATGCCCATTGAGCAAAGGAAGAGGTAGTCCAATACAGTATTGCTGGGCTTCCTCCTCTGTCTCTGAGTGAGGCCCTCGTTGGGTCAGAAAATGCATCGCTGCTTGATTCGCGTAAGCTTCCTGTGCGTGGGCATTTGCTGGATTTTCCAAACACCTTTCTGCTGGATCAGGGAGATACTCAAAGTTTAGATTGATGCCTAACGGTTGCGGACAAAGAAGCGAAGGATCCGTGCTCTTTGGCACGTCATCGCCCGGCACTTCGGCATAGAATGCCAGTGAACCGGTCTGGTTCAGAAGGAAGTCGAAGCTTCGCTGAAAAGAGTTGGGATGACCTGCCGAGCATGCCTGGTATGCGACACGGGGTGCTCCAAACGTGATCAATATATCGCCCGAGTGCATGAGGTTGTCATCCATCAGACGATAAGCCGTGTACCCAGCGAGTGCCCCTCCCATACTGTGCCCTGTGATGAGGAGTTTGCGACGGCTTCCATTGCGGTCAGCGGCATTGTTGAGCTGGTTCAGATATTCCTTAATTGACGGATAAAGTGCTGCGACTCCGTTTGCTAAGCCTCGATGAGTCCACACTCCAGGCATCCCCTCACCTGATAAGATTCCTTGATACCTGTAGTTCATTTGCCAATTCGGAGACAAGTTCTTCCATACCTCGTTTTCTGCAATCGTGTCTCCAAAAATAAACTCTAAGATTGAGTACTGAAAGGCACTTTCACTTGCTGCTTGGCGAATTCGCTCACACCCACCTATCCCAATATCCCGCGTACCAAGTGGGCAAGTGCTGGAACAGAATTCAAGATCGTACCCAGGCCGTTGTTGACTAACTGGACACGTGACGTAGCAGTATGATTTCAACGCATTTAATTGATAATCAACCGGACAGGCGGGAACTAAGGGCGTGCCCAACAACCATCGGGTTTCCTTAGGAATGCGGTGAGGTGGCCGGCGGCAAGTGCAGCCGTCGTTGATATATCCCTCCTGGGAGCAAGTCGAGCAGCCTCTGGCGAACGTCAATCCACAGGCATCGTACCACGGGCAGGAACTCGTATTCGCGTTATTAATATGTAAATCTTGCCAGCAGGCCGTGCCATCATCCCTCCAGCCTTGCGGACAGGGTTTCGTGGCCCGCCCGGCCGAGGCCATCTCGAACTCCTCGGGCACATCATAGCAGAGGCCCAGGTAACTGATCTTTCCTGGCGGGCATTCCAGCAGGATAGGCTTGCCTGGCGAATAGTTTCTCGGCTTTTGGCAGTGGGCGACGGTAAAGGACCAACCTTCGGGGCAGGCCTTGTAGCAAAATAACGCGCCATCAGAGTTGTAGCCCACGGGACAGCAATGGGTTTCAAGACCTACTGGCGATTCCCCGTTCACACAGCGCTTACTGTGGCCGCGCGAGCCTCGAAAGGCCAATAGGACAACCTCATCGCTTTCGGCAGCATAGGCGAAGAGTTCGTTGTCGTGGCCATGCCAAAGACGAACGCTTTGTACATTGTCAAACCTCGCCTGCAAGGCTTCCAAGAGAGCTGTCGGGTTGTAGTCGTAGCCGGAGTTGCGCTGGGCGTCTGTAGGCGCATACGCCAGTTCTGCAGCCAGAATAGCCTGGAAAACCTCCCTTGCATGCGATTGGGCGATTTGTCCGGAGACTAGGCTTGGAAATTGTAGAAGGCCGCAGACCACGAGGAAAAACAAGAGCTGTGGGGACTTCCCGAGAAGGGTCTGAGAGACAAATGTAGTATCGGTGTCGTATCTTTGCGTAGTCCGTTCTATTCTGGATTGATCACGTGCCGCATGTCCTACCCAAGACCTTCCTATGACTCGGGTCCTTCCAGTCTTCTGTATCAATGGAGTCCTTCCCGGGTCTTCTGAATATCGCCCTGATGACCAATTCTCAAACACCCTGAACAAACCGCTAACACCTGATCACGAAAGCAGTGGCCTTTGCCAAGAAACGGTACGGTTTCTTCAGACTGTTCCTCGCTATGAATTGTTTTGCACCTACTCCAGGGATGGGAACGCGGCGATACCACAACCAATGGCGCCCGATAGAGGGGTTTGATCTCGATCCCGACTCACTAAAAGGACGTGCAAGTATTTTTGTGACCAGGCTACCCTGTTTAAAGCGCACCCCGAGATCGGCGTCGGTGAGACCGATGCTACAAGTAACGAACCATCGGCATCGGTCATGGTTTTCCGGCTGGGATGGAAAAGCTGGACGAATAGCTTGCACTCCTGACAATGATGCCCAGACTGGTCTAGGCGAGATTCGCTGTTTCTCCTGGCCAGGTACGTTGTGCCGGCAAAAAAATGCGGATACTATCTCCAGAGGCGATTGAACCTTCTTTTTCTACCCAGGCGGTCACACCACGTCTCTGATGCGCATTGCGCATAAAAAGTTTACCCTTTCCTTCATACGCCTTCTGGATTTCCTTCGCCGGGTAAGCGCAGGGAAGATTTTCCAAATCGACAACCAGGCAGGCTCCACCGGAAAAAAGCAGACGGGTTGAGGGTGGTAGCAAAGTGAAATCTGGAATCCCTGAAATAAGTAAATTTGCACCAAGCCATTCCGGTTTAATCAAATCGATATCCATTCCTCTGGCAACCAATGCCATTTCCTCTTCAGATATGATTGTGATCTGGCGAACATTACGAATTTGTGTGCCCTCGGCATAAATTTCCCGGGTACGGACACATGCTTCCCGTGTCAAGCCAGAGTGAGATTCTCCCGACAAGCCTTCGAACGTAACCTCCATACGACCGGACAGGGGCTCACTCACGATGGTAACTTCTGCGTTCGTGTCCGCAGGAACAATCAGTGTCCGCAGTACGCTCCCCTGATATTTGGCTTCTCTATAACTAGGCATTAGCAGTCTCCCTATTCTGTACCGTTTGTATTGTGAATAATAATTGTCCCTGCAGGAATCTGATTCCTTGCAATATGGTGAGTTCTTGAAGCGGAAGCGATGATCAAATACCCCAACCAGCTTTTAATCCGTCAAGCACAGCCTCTTCGGCAGTACGGGGAGCGACACAGTCACCGATACCGATAACCTCTAGTGTTCTGTCTGATGAAAGTTCGTCCAGTAATGTTGAACGGGGTTCATGGCCCTGGGCCAGGACCAATGTGTCGACATTTTCCTGGATCATGGCTTGTTCACTCGCGGTGTGTTGAAGATAGACACTATCCGCATCGGCACCATAAAGTCTCGCATAGGGGATAATTTCTACGCCAAGTTTGTGTAGTCGCCCGGCCACCTCATCGCGCACATAGTACGGTAGCGATTCTCCAGCACAAAGGCCATTCACGGCAAGACGAACATGGCTACCTTCTGTGGCCAGCCGCTCAGCAAGACCAACCCCAATCCAGTCACAGCGCCAGTCTGCGATGACAACGGAAGCACCGACCTTCTCCTCGTTTCGCAGAACCTGCCATGCGTCCAGCACATGAGGATCATTTTCAAGCATCAATCCGTGTGGCCAGAGTGGTTGCGCACCAGTTGCGACGATTACGACTTCGGCGCTTTCCGCACTCACGACATCCGCATTCAGAGTCGTATTGAGTCGTACTTCTACACCAGCTAATTCAATTTCCCGGGATAAATTTGTTGCAAGCCCACCAAATTCGACTCTTCCAGGTAGAAGTTGTGCGATCAAAACCTGGCCGCCAAGGTAATTCTCGCTCTCGAACAGGGTCACTTGGTGACCGCGCTTTGCTGCAACCACAGCCGCTTTCATACCGGCAGGGCCGCCTCCCGCCACGATAACCCGTTTAGGGTCCGAAGTTGGGGTGAGTATTCCATAGGCCAATTCCCGCCCCGTTTCAGGATGTTGTATACAGGAGATCGGGTAACCTTTGTGGAAATGGTGGATGCAGGCCTGATTACACGCGATACATGCCCGAATGTCCTCCGCGCGGCCAGCTTCTGCTTTTTGTGGCATCAATGGGTCGGCTATCATCGCGCGGGTCATACCACATAAGTCGGCCTCACCAGAAGCAATTATTTGTTCCGCTATTTGTGGCTGATTAATACGCCCAGCAACCACCACCGGGATATTGATGCCTTTCTTTAGAGCTTTGCAGAATGGCGTGGTATAGCCAGGACTCATGGACATAGGTGGTACGATATGAATCGCACCCCCTGTGCTCGCTGACGAACCAGCCACGATACTAACGTAATCGATTTGGGATTCGACCGCCTTGATAACCGCCATTGAAACGTCATCGCTGAGACCTTCTAAATCTTTCTCATCATGACTGATACGTAATCCTAAAGCGAACGTTGTTTGGGTGTTATCACGCACTGCCTCAATGACTTCTGATAAAAACCGTAACCGATTATCAAATGATCCACCATATTGATCGGCGCGTCGATTCACACCTTCAGCAAGAAACTGGGCAGGCAGGTAACCGTGGCTCGCAACAATCTCAACACCATCGGCGCCAGCACGCTCCATCCGCTCAGCGGCTGCGCCGTAGCAAGTAACAATGTCGTTAATCATGTCAGTTGGCATTGCGCGAGGGATCGTATGGAAACGCTCAGCGGGAGAAACCGATGGTGCGTAAGCGACTGGTAGAGAACCATCATCACCAGTCATGATCTCGCGGCCGGGATGAAAAATTTGGACAAATAGTTTACAACCTTGTTTGTGCACCGTATCTGCCAGCCTGGCAAAGCCGGGAATCACGCTGTCTTCGTGAGCCATCAATTCGTGAGCCGTTAAACGCGCGGAGTCATGGACCCCAGCGATTTGCACAATAATCAGACCAGCCCCGCCCCGTGCACGAGCTTCGTGGTATGCAGTCAGACGCTCATTGATGCCGCCGTCAGTGACCATTGCAGTATCGTGGCCTGTGGACACAATTCGGTTCTTCAGTGTAACGGCACCAATGTTGAGTGGGGAAAACAGGTTGGGAAACGTTGTGTTAGTAGTCATAGTTATTGAGGTTATCCAGGGTGCTTTGGCATGTCAGCTTGCAGAAACGATTAACGCATCTACCGCAACCACGCCAGTTTCCGTGACCACCACTGGATTAATATCGATTTCTGCAACATGATCCTTTAGTGCAGCGCAGGCGCAAGAGAAATTACTCAGTGCCTGGGCGGCCGCTTTCATGTTGCGAGGAGCGTCGCCGCGCACGCCATCGATAAGTCTAGCTACAGTTAGTTTTCTAATCATTGCTTCAGCCTTTCGTGGTCCAAAAGGTGCGCGGGCAAATTCACGTTCGTTAAAAAGTTCCACCAGTGTACCGCCAGGCGATACCATCACCAGCGGGCCGAAGTCGGCATCGTCGACACAACCAAAAGCCAACTCAATGCCTTTTGGCGATTGCTGTTGCACAATCACCTGTGGGCCTAACCGAGATGACATTTCGTTATATGCTGCTTGCAATGAAGCGGCGTCAACTAAATTCAAAACAACACCGCCTTGGTCGCTCTTGTGATCTACACCCGGCTCAGCGGTTTTCAATACCAGGGGATATCCCAGCTCTTCAGCTGCGCATTTCACCGCATTTGCCTCGACGCATACTCGGGTTTGTGCTACCGGTATCTGGTATTCCGATAGCAACAGTAAACTTGCAGCTTCTCCAGACAGTTTTTCTGGAAAGGACTTCGCAACAGAAACTTGAGGTGGAATTTCTGAAACACTATTTCGCTGATCAGCCCAGTTCTGCAGATGACGGATGGCGTTCATCGTGACATCGGCGCCATTTAGATAGGGTACACCCAACTCGGCAAGTTGATCCCCTAAATCCCGGTTATGGGTTTGCCCAAAACTGGTATAGCAGAACACGGGTTTGTTAGTGCGGCTGACCAAACTCTTTGCCTGAGTCAGTAACCCATCATCATATATATAGTCATCCCGCATATCTGCTTCGAATCCAAGCATCGACACCTCGGCCGCATCCGCCAGAGTTTGTAGTCCGTTATCGAACACTTTAGGGAAATCATCGGTTAATGCCGCAGCACAATCGAGGGGATTTGAAGGAACAAGTTCAGACGGTAAGATGTTGCGTAATTTAGCGACTGTTGCATCACTTAATTGTGCCAGTGGGGTATTCGATTCTTCTGCTAAATCTAGCTGCATCTCACGCAATCCGCCGCTGTCGGTTACCAAACCCGCACCTCCCGAGCCCGGGATACGGCCGTTGGAAAACAGAAGAGCCGTATTCATTAAATCGTCGACGGTATTGACGCAGATCGCTCCACATTCAGAGATTACAGCTTCGTAGGCGGCATGGCTGCCTACCAGCGCGCCAGTATGTGAGCGTGCCAAACGGGCGCTTTGTTCTGTTCGGCCCACCTTACAGATCACCACGGGTACCCCTGCGTCCCGTGCTGCGCACAAACTATCCACCAATCCTTCCGGGTTTCGTGCGCTTTCCATAAAAACAGCAATTGCCCGGGTGGTATCGCGGCTGGCTGCATAGGAAATGTATTCATCCACTGTAGCACCGATCTCTTGTCCAGGTGAGACCATCAGGTCAAACCGATATCGTGGATCGTTCATGCCTAGAACCGTAAACACACTACCCGAATGTGCAATCAGGGAGATGCCGCCGGGTTTCATGTGATCGGCAGGATAGAAACTGGCAACCGCGCCGGTGTGAATGTTAAGGAATCCCATACCAGCGCCACCACATACCGGCAGATTTGCTTCATGGGCGATATCTCTCAACCTCTGCAATATCAGATCACCGCTTTTGGTTTCTCCATAGCAGGCATCGAAGATCACAGCGGACTTGGCGCCCATGTCCATTGCATCGAGTAAAGCACGCTCCAGATTTTTTCCGGCAATACCCAGCACTACAACATCGGGCGCGTGATCCAATTCGCGAATTGAAGGCAATACTTCCTGCCCCAGAATGGTTCCACCACGGGGATTAATAAAACTAATCTTACCTTTATAGTTGTTAGAGATAACTGATGCGGCCAACTCCGAGCCGAAGGATCCGGGTCGAGCTGATGCACCAACAATCGCCATGGAACGTGCCTCAAACATGGCATCAAGATTGAGGGTCATGTGACTATCCGATGAATTTTGGGTCACGCTTCTCGACAAAAGCAGTAGCGCCCTCGGTAAAATCGTCAGACTGAAGCATTTTTTCGTAAGTCGGTAGATCACTTTTGCCGACCCAGGCACGGCGCACAGCGGCGTGACCTTCTTCTACTGAGCAGTGGCTGTACTTACGCATGTATTCTTTGAGGGCGCCTAATACCAATGGCGCACCATTAGCGATGGTATCCGTAACGCTACGGGCGTGGGACAGCAGTTGGTCTGCTGGTACAACATCGCGGACCAGGCCCCAGTGTTTGGCTTCATCTGCATGCATTTTCCGCCCCGTTAGGATCAGATCTATTGCAACATTAAATGGGATGCGATGGTGCAGCTTTTGAATTGCGCCCGCATCAGGCAAGAAACCACGCTGTGCTTCAGGCAACCAAAAATAAGCGTCTTCAGAACAAACAATTACATCAGCGCCCAAAGCGAGTTCAAAGCCACCACCAATCGCTCCGCCCGAAACAGCTGCGACGATGGGTTTTTCAAGATCAAAGTACTCTGGCAGACCACCCAGTCCTCCGGGTCCAAGGTCAAACCCATTCTCCCCATCGGCACCTTCGCCTGCAACGAATGCCTTCAAGTCCCAACCCGCCGAAAAAATATTCTTCTCGTTACCAACGCTGTGCAACAGGCCGACCAACAAATTTGGATTGTCGTTGAGCGACTTAAACACCTCGAACATTTCTCGACTCAGAGAGAGATTTATGGCGTTGACGGGAGTGCGACACATCGCTACCTCCAGCACATGTTGCCGGGTGGAGACTTGCAATTGGTTTGACATTTCTGGCCTCTTATGAATATGGGCGATAGTTACAGAGATAACAAATGGCTTTTAGTAAAACATGCCGAATAGTATATTAGTATTGCGAATAATTGGGAGTGATAGAGAGAAAATTGGTGGGCTGGATGGTAGGTGGCGACCCAGGGACAACCCTCGCCTCAACCGTGAACACCTTCGTCGGTATCAGTGCGAACGAAGGCGGGATCGAGAGTTTCGATCTTCTGCCTGCCGCCGGACAGCTAATAGGGTTTCCTGAACTGCAAATTGAGTTGGTTGAGCGTGATGCGGGCGGTTTTCATGAAGTCATACCGCGACAACTATGAGTTTACACAGTTTACCAGAACTACCAGAATTACCGACCGATGTGATATTCAAGATTTGACCCTCTAGCGTGATCAACTGAATCATGGAGTGCAACTTTCAAATGGCGCAAATTACAACATTACTCCTACGCCATTCTTTCCATATTAAATGAGATGACATTTGACTTACATTTCTGTAGAAAGTATGTACTTACTTTATGAGGAACCAAGATTGACTATTCAATTAGATACTTATAATGAATATAAGCAAACCAATGTGTGCAGTTCCGTACGCTCTGCACTGCTAACTTATATTGGCGCGTTTGAATCGGGAGATGCAAAGTGTATCGCTACGTTGACGGAAGATGGTGTACTGGTAGAAGTACCACTACTAAAGCCCAATCGGTTGTTTGGCAGTTCTGAAATAGAACGTGGGCATAAGGCAACATTTAATTCCATTAAAGATGCCACGTTTTTCATTGATGGTGAGGTTGCGGATAATGACGAAGCTGCAATTTGTTTAGGGAACATAACGATTACGCGGTTAAGTGGAGAAGTAGATCAGCACGATATAGGGGTCGTAGCTCAGCTAACGAACAATAAATTAAGTCGAATTAGTCTTTATCTTAACTCTCGAAATATTCGTCGCTGGTCAGACGAATCGATACTCTAATTTTTTGAGGCCAGCAATGAACCCACTAGAGGCTTTTGAAGAATACTGTACTGCATGGGTCAACCACGATCACAATACCTTGGCAGAATTATTCACCGATGACGGCGTATTTGAAGCGTCAACACTTGATTCACCCATCGTTGGAAAAGAAAACCTGCATAAACAACTGAGAATTATTTCAAATTCCCACACCGATATTAGAACTGAAACCCGAATTGCCATAGAAACGCAGTCAGGAGCTTATTTCGAAGGTACCTATATGGCGAAAGTTGTGGGGACAGGTGGTCGAATTGACGGCGCATCCACTCGAGCTGATTTTAGATTTGTAGCATCCATTGAAATGAAAGATGGAAAAATCCTGCGGTTGCAGGAAATATATGATTCTCGACCTTTTTATGCTGACGAACGACCGCGAATGTTCCCGATGAATCGATTAAGCCCCTATTGGCAGGGAACAACAGACGCCAAGTGCACAGAGTACAGTGTCTATAACAATATGTTTTTTCCAATGATTTATAGTCACGCACCATATGAAGACTATGCTGCATTGCTTGAGGGCGTAACGCTTTGGGATGTTGGATTAGAAAGGCAAACCCAACTAAAAGGAAAAGATGCATTACGGTTTCTAGACTACTTATCCTGTCGGGACATGTCCAATATGGCAGTCGGCGACTGCCGCTATACCCTTGTTTGCGATGAGGAAGGAATCGTGCTGTGTGATCCTGTGGTATTGATGCCGGAGCAAGAAACTATTTGGATATCTCATGGAAATACAGATATCACACTATGGGCGCGAGGAATTGCAATGAATTCAAATTGGGATGTGGAAGTATCGGAGCCAGATATTGCGCCTTTGCAAGTTCAGGGACCAAAATCGATTCATGTGATGAATGAATTGTGCACGGAGCCGATGGACGAACTAAAAAATTACAAATGTAAAGTTACCAGTGTCGCCGGACAAAAAGCAGTTGTTTCCAGAACGGGTTGGAGCGGCGGATTTGGCTACGAAATATATCCATACGGCAGTGAGTGCGCGATGGAACTGTGGAGCGAAATTTTAAATGCCGGGAAACCATATGGTATAAAGGTAACTGGACCGATTGTACATCGCGCTGTGGAACGCGGTGTAACTGACACGGGCTACTATACAAATTCAACTATGAATGCGCTGGAAGAAGTCTCGGCGCATCTGGTTGAATTAGATAAAGCGTCCGATTTTATTGGTAAGGCAGCTTTAAAACGCATACAAAAAGATGGCGTAAGAAGACACTCTGTCGGACTTTTTATAGAGGGAGAAGTCCCTCGACTTGAATGGAACTGGAAATTGACTGGCCAGAACCATGCAATCGGTGAAATTCGTTGGGCAGTCCATTCTTTCGAACTTAATAGAAGTATTGGTATCGCTATCGTTGATGTTGGAATTCAAATTGGGGATATTGTCGAAGTAGAGCACGACCTAGGGATTGTAAAAGCTGAAGTAACCACTATCCCATTTGTTGGTCCAGGAACATAACGGCGCACGTATTATTGGTAGTCACACCTCCACGAAGCACGTCAATTACTCACGCTTACAACCCAGCATCAATCTTATAGCATCCTTACAAGCTTGGAACTGAATGATTGTTCTTTATGAAACCTTAATTAGTACTATGAATAGCGTGATAGATACCGCACATTTTGATGCAGTGAATCAAGAGCCAGGTTATGCAACGGGCTTGCCTAATCATGCTTATGTAAGTGAGACGTTTTTCGAACTCGAACAGCAAAGATTATTTGCGAAAACCTGGACCTGTATTGGCAATGCCTGCACTATTCCTATTCCAGGGGATTTAAAGCCGGTAGGATTTTTAGGGTCGCCATTATTGATGTTGCGCAATAGCGAAAATGAAGTCAGTGTATTCCACAATGTATGCAGCCATCGTGGAAACGAGTTGGTTTGGCAAGCATGCCGTGGTAAGAAATTGATCCAATGCCCTTATCATTCATGGACTTATGATTTACAGGGAAAACTCAGAGCAACTCCCCATGTAGGCGGCACCGGGGTGAATGACATTGCCAGTCTGGATAAATCTAAGCACGGTTTAAAATCCGCGCGTTGCGCAGTATGGATGGATTTGGTTTTTGTTAATTTGTCCGAAGATGCCCCTGCATTCGAGGAGTTTATTGAGCCGTTGCAACTGCGCATTGATAATCTCGCCAGCTCGGATAAATTTGATCAATTACAAGCCGCTTCCAGCCACGGCCAATTGACTATTGAATTTGACGGTAACTGGAAGCTATGTGCGGAAAACAATCTCGAAAGTTATCATTTGCCCTGGGTGCATCCAGATTTAAATTCGGTATCCAAACTTGAAGACCATTATCATTTCTATGGCGGAGATTTGTTTGCAGGGCAAGGGAGTAATGAATACGATCACACAAAGGTCAACAACAAGCAATTTCCGCTGTTCGATGACTGGCCTGAAAAAGTTGCGGAATATCCCACACTTTTTCCCAACGTCTTTTTAGGATTGCAACAAGATCATTACTGGACGCGCTATTTGGAGCCAATTTCGGCTGGAAAAACCAAAGACCATTTACAGTTGTACTATCTGGGGGATGCCGCAACCAACGATGAATTTGAAGATGCCCGTAAGCTTCGTATGGATATTTGGGCTAAGGTGTTCTATGAAGATATTGGTGTGGTTGAGGGGATGCAGAGGGGACGAAAGTCTCCGGCTTTTCAAGGCGGTGTGTTTACCGAGATTATGGATGAGCCATCGCATCATTTTGCGAAGTGGGTCGCTCGGGTAATGCGGGAAGAATAGATTTTATTGCACTATCCATGTAGGCAAGGCTACCGCTGCTCTCGCCCTTAGCTATATCCAGGTAAGTTGAGCGAAAGGACACACGCCTACATGGAAGTAAGAGCTAGAGTCGAGTCAGGAACAGAAACTGAGGCTCGAATCCCGTCGAAGGCACCAAATATTTCTGGTCATTTTAATAACCGGAACTAGATCTATGCAACAAATCTGGGATGGATCATTCCCAACACGTCACTATTCTAATTAAATTCCCGCCAGTGTGAGACATTATCGACACTTTGGTTTAGCATAATCACCAAACTCTCTTCTTCCCTATCCACGCGACCATCGGTATACGATAATCATGACCAATCCGGCGCCTGCGCTGACAGAGAATTTTCAGACAACACCGTATTGGTGGGAGGATTCACCTCTATCCAATGATTCTGTAGTCACGATTCCGACCCGCGCCGATATTGCAATTATTGGCGCAGGTTTATCCGGATTAATGATCGGTCTGGAACTAGCGAGAGCCGGACTCGACGTTGTTATATTTGACGCAGCACGTCCTGGTGAACACGCCAGCACCAGAAACTTTGGGGCGATTGGGCGCACAATCCGACTTAGCTTCTCTAACCTGATGGAGAGTTATGGCGAGGAGTTAGCGACACGTGTGTATCAGGAAGCCAAAATCTGGGTCGACTATACAGTGGATTTTGTAGAGCGGGAAAAGCTGGATTGCCGATTTCGCCGAGCCGGACGGGCGGTGGCGGCCCATAGCCAACAGGCATTCGACTCTGGTGTTCGGGAACTCGACAAGATGCAAAAATACCTGGATGTCGCCACAACCATGGTGCCGAGGGATCAGCAACACACCGAGCTTGGATCAGACGTCTATCATGGTTGCGCGGTCTACGCGGATGTTGGTCACCTTGATCCCGGAAGATTCCATGCCGGTTTGGACCGCTTGGCAACAAAGGCTGGTGCTAAAATCATTGACCAAACCAGGGTGCTGAAAATTGAGCGGAAATCCCGCGGGTTTCAACTTAACAGCAGCCGCGGATTGCTGACCGCCGATCAGATCGTTTTGGCAACCAACGCAGAAACTGGTAACGACAATTCCCTGTTTCAATATTTTTATCGTAGAATGCTGCCAGTTCAATTGGCTTCTGCGGTCAGCGAACCGTTGGACCAGGAGATTTTAAATCAGGTTTTTCCACGGGATCGAACCGTACTCGAAACCCGGCGCCTTTACACGGGCATTAGGCCCGTGGTCGGAGAAAATCGCCTCCTGGTGGTTGGACAACACCTGCGACAATTTGCCGACCCACAATCCATGGCCATAGGGTTACAGAGAGACCTCGGAGTTCGATACCAACAGCTAAAAACGATTAAATTCAGTCATATTTGGGAGGGACGCTTTTGCATTACTTTCGACTGGTTGCCGCATTTGGGAACTCACCAAGGAGTTCATTACCTGCATGGTTTAAACTGCGCTGGCGTTCCTGCCTGCGGCTATCTAGGCCACAAACTTGCCCAACGTATACTGGGACAAACGGATTGTGAAACTGTGTTCGCCGATCGTCCCTATCCAAAACGTTTTGGCTACCGGGGAAACGCCTGGTTTCTACCCATGATAGGTCATTGGTATCGCGCTCGAGACCGTTTCGAGTCAAGACTTTCCCGATAGTATTACGACCATCTGGATTTATAAACTTTGATTTAATGTTGCCAAAATGAATGAACATATACCGGCGATCAAAACTCTTGCCAGTATCGGATTGTCTTGCCAGACATCTGTTCAACTAACTTATTTTGCAGAAAATAATATCGACCGGGTGAGATACGTTAAAGGGCCATTCGACTGGATGATCTGCCCACCGGAGGGCTTCTGTCGATGGCTCGACGCCGATATGCCTGTATTCACTCGAGGTGAAATCACGCTACGCCGCGGCTTTCCCTGGTGGGAGAGATTTGGTTTGTGGTTTTGGCATGGGTTCAGCTATGTCAAGGATGGAGCACGTTATATAGATATTGACAAAACCTTCGACAATCAACTATCGAAGGTGAAATATCAGAGACGTTGTTTTAAATCTCTGGATCCATTGTCCACGGTATTTTTTTGGTCAAATACCCAGAATAACCTGACACCGGTTGTTTTTCAGGAAGGCGAAGAAAAATTGTTTCACCTGAACAAAACTGCCGTTTCGAGTATCGGGCAGAGTATGGAGAGATTTTTTGATTCCCCGATTGCTCTGGAATTTGTCTCCAGGGAGGATCGCGCAAATACTATATCTCTCGAAAACTCAAATATCCGTTTTTTGGCGAGAGATCGTAGTCGATGGAAAGGTGACTACGTTGCCTGGGATAGAAATCTAAAGGAAACATTAATGTTTTAATTACGCAACCATTAGCCCCTTAAAATTGGAATCAATGGACATTGACCTCTATAAATCATACGTGCAGAGTTAGAACTTTACTTTAGAAGTCGCGAGTGTCAGCTCAAACTCACTTTACCTTAACCGCAATACATAAATAGGCGTTAATATCTCAATTTCCTATCGTTTCTACGAAGCTGGGCAATAATTGTAAAACCGGTATCAAACTAATTTATATAGATACAGACAATGACAGATCTACTTGGAATAAATCTCGCTATGCAAACCCCCATCACCGAAACGGGAGATGTTGATTACGCGCGATGGGAGGAATTAATCGATATTTACATTGATGCGGGTGTGCATGGCCTAGTACTGGGCTCGGGTACGGGGCAACACCCTTATCTCACTGGGGATGAATGCGAAAAACTATATGAACTAGGCTCAAAAAGAGTGGATGGGCGCTGTCATTTAGTATTACAAACCTCTGCGTTAAATGTTGACGAGGTCGTAAGGAGGAGCAAACATGCCGAGGGGTTAGGCGCCGATGCCATTATGATATTGCCTCCCTATATTGAGGGCCCTGCTGATGATGAAGGAATATTTGAGTTTTATGCCGATATCGACAAAGAGGTTGAAACAGATATTATTGGATACAACATTCCCCAAGCGACCGGATTGTCGGTATCTCCCGATCTATATAAAAACCTTTTGACACTCAATAATTTTAACTACATCAAGGACAGCGCGGGTGATTTAACCACCCATCAGGCCTTTCTTCGTTGCGGCGGAAAAGTTTTAAACGGATGTGATACCACTATGGTTTTCGCATTAATGGCAGGCGCACCTGGTGTCATTTGGGGCGCCGCCAACTATATGCCAAAAGAAACTGTACAGCTTTATAACTTCGTGGCTGAAAAAAACTATGGGTCTGCCCTTGAGTTATGGTCAAAAATGATCCCATCGCTCATTTATATTTGGCATGGGGATTACATGCCAGCGGTAAAAGTCGCTTCTCGCTATCGAGGATTTGACGGCGGGACAGTGAGGCGACCAGTCCGACCTCTATCGGCTGAAGCAGAAAAGGAAATGATATCTTGTTTGTCGTGGTTAGACTAATAACGATGGTCTTCAAAACGGTTAGTCTGGGAACACATCATGATCAGAAAAACGAGAAAATATACTGCCCTTACTGGGCAACGCCTCACGGCCTCAGCTTCGCGGTTGGACTCCTGTCGAAGAGTTACAGTTCAGACTGTGGGAATAACGTCGGGAATCCTCGAGCACCTGATTCCACTCTCCTGGCGTCCTCCAATAATTTGACTTAGCGGAGGGTCCAAACGTCACTGGTAAGACCTTAGAATTGGTAAACTTACTGACACAAAAATGTTAAAATTAGCCAAGGAGGTGGACCATCTAATGAAAAACGTGTTTTCGGGAATTCTGCTGTCAGTAATAATGCTGAGTTCAGGCTGTGGAGGTAATGGAGATACATCAACTGGAACGGGCTCAACCCTTGCACTATCCGACGTGGAAAACTCGATTACCACAGGTTCCGGCGAATTTATCCAATTGACATTCAAATCTACCGGGCAACCAGGCGAGGCGATTCAAATTAGTTATCTGATCAGGGACGCCGATGGCAATCTCATAAGCGGTACTATATTTTGGGAAGACGGTTCGACTAGCCGAATTCGAGGCGGTGGAATCGTAAGTCATATCTATCAAAACCTTGGCAGCTATCGAATCGCCGTTCAATTGGATGGGGGCGATAAGAATGTCGCGGGAACCATAACGATTACACCGGCAAATGCTCCTGAGGGTCAGAATAACCAAACAGCAGGATCTTCTGGAACTAGCGGCGCTGACAGCGATACATCTGTCCCGCTATCCCCATCAACTAATGGGAATGGCAATCAAAATTTGGGATCTGAATCCACCACGAATTCAAATAATCCCCAAACAATTGGAAATAACCCAATCGCAATTGGCACAGGAGCAAATGGAAATGGAGGTGGCGTCCACTCGTTTACAACAGGGAGTGGCGCCAGTACAACGGGAAACGGAGCCGTCGCAGTCGGCAATACTAATAATGCGAGTGGAACAGTGACGGCAACTCCTATTGTGCCGGTTCAGCCGCCACCTCCCAATGGTTCCGGACACGCCCCAACACCGGTGAGGCCTCCCTTCACTACTTCCTCACCTCCGTCATCATCTGCGCCGACTACAGCAACTTCTGTCTCTGTTTCGAGCTCTGGATCCGGACATTCACCCACACCTACCCGACCTGGATTTACCCTGTAAGAGCAAACCTATTGGATAAGGTTTCCGTGGCGTTACAAATTCTAGACGAACTTCGTACCCGGGTAATTGCGAAACAGATTATTCTCAATTAAGCAACTTGAATGCCTCAACTCAGTATTTTTTCTGATCGACACAACTTATCGGCCTACTACCTTTTTGTCAGTTAGATACCAGCGTTGTGTTATCGAATGTTGAATATGTATATATAATTAACAGCAGATAAAAATTTATAGATCGCTTAAGCTGAAGATGCAGAACCGCAACGAACATACAGAAAACTGGCAGCATCAGATCTTTCCGATCTTGAAATCAGTCAATATCAAGCACATCGCATACGTACCTGACGCTGGCCATTCAATAGCCATCGAAGCGGCTACCGCGGACACTGATATCAAAAGTGTCGTTTTGACCACTGAAGAAGAAGGAATTGGTTATTTAGCTGGTGCATGGCTTGGCGGAGAACGTGGCGCGCTGTTATTGCAGTCCAGTGGCGTTGGCAACTGTATCAATACTCTGGCATTACAATCTGGTGCGCGATTCCCTCTTCTTATAATAGTCACGATGCGAGGAGACTGGGCCGAATTTAACTCCTGGCAGAATCCTATGGGACAAGCGACTGAAGAGTCCCTAAAGCTAATGGGGGTCATAACCTGTCGCGCAGATAAGCCAGAGGACGTCGCCGGGCTAATAAAGGGTGCAGTAACTATGGCATTTGATGGCGATACCGCTTGCGCCGTGATTCTGGGGCAACAACTCATCGGCGAAAAAGATTGGGACAATTGATGTCGCAAGGTATTCTCAATCGGCGCGACGTAGTTAAAACGCTTTTACAGGATCGTGGAAGTATGCTGGTTGTCACCGGGCTTGGGTCCCCTTCTTACGATGTTTTTGCCGCAGGCGATCACGACAACAATTTTTATCTATGGGCAGCTATGGGTAGTGCGGCAGCAGTGGGTCTCGGCCTAGCCAATTCCCAACCAAGTCGCAAAGTAGTAGTCGTAACAGGGGATGGCGAAATGCTTATGGGTATTGGAGCACTGGCGACAATTTCTGTGCAAAAGCCGAAGAATCTATCTATTGTAGTACTGGACAATGGCCACTACGGTGAAACGGGTATGCAACTCAGTCATGCCGGCAAAGGAATTCAACTCGAACGAATTGCTGAAGCTTGTGATTTTGACTGGTCAGAACAGATAACCGATATGGATGGTGTACTGTCCTTACAAAAACGAATTCATTCAACAGATGGGTTAAATTTCGCCGCAGTCAAAATCAGTTCTGAAATCCAACCACGCACCCTTCCACCACGTGATGGGGTTTATCTAAAAAACAGATTTCGGGCTTCCCTTGGATTTTCGCCTAATTGATAGGCAATTCCATAAACTCAAATCTCTTTTATCACTGGCTGTCTACATTGCAGAAAGGTAAACAGAACGATATTTGATGCTACTGATGATTAAATCAGTTGGATAGGTGGTGCGCGGGCAATTCACCAAATTGCTTGCTCAACCACCAATACCCTATCTGAAGCTTGGAGAATCCCCTTGCTTTGTATTTGATAAATTTCATTCATAAGCTGCAGATCGCTGTAGCATTTTAGAGGAAATGCTTGGGCGATATACAATGCATCGGGTAACAAAGATTGAAAGAAAACAGCCGAGAATATCTGTTATCCTGTCTTATGAATTGCAGCCGGATATACATATGGATTTGAATACTCGAAGAATTTCGTTTGGACCAACCGCGCCTGAGCTGCCCTTGTAAGCGTCATCCATACCTCCATGAATAGATATTCGATTTACCCATGCAGCCTTATTCTACAGGCTTAACGATAATCGAGATAATGCGTTTATGATGAATAAGTTGAAATTCACAGCTGTAGTTCGAGTTACCTCACAATACCGCTACTGACAACGCCTGGCAGATGCTACCAATTCTTGATATTTCCAATTATCTCGCTGACCCCACCAGCGAGAGAGCGCAACATTTTGTTCATCAGCTTCGTGACACCTGCCACGGTCCAGGCTTTTTTTACCTGACCGGGCATGGAGTCGAGAAACGGCTGGACGATGACGTACTCGACATCGCCAATCAGTTTTTCGAACTACCGCTCGATCAACGCGAAGCCTTGGCGATAGGCAACTCGCCCCATTTTCGTGGTTATACCCTGCTCGAGAGCGAAAGAACTGGCGGACAAATAGATTGGCGTGATCAAATTGACGTCGGACCCGAAGAGCCTGTCCTTGCACTAAAGCCCACTGATCCACCCTGGCTGCGATTGCGAGGTCCAAACCAGTGGCCACCCAACCTGCCGACTATGCCGAATAAGATTAATGCCTGGATGGGGCAGATTCAGCCATTGGGGATGGCGCTGATTCGTGCACTGGCTCAAGGACTCGGTCAGCAAGCCGATTATTTTGATGATCGAATGACACCGGATGCTTATACCCGGGTGAAGATAATTCGTTATCCTGCTCAGCCAGCCAATGGGGGCAGCGGACAAGGGCTCGGACTACACCACGATTCCGGAATATTGACGTTCATATTGCAGGACGATGTTCCCGGATTGCAGGTGATGAGTGAAGACAAACTGGTTGACGTAGAAGCATTGGAGGGCGCATATGTAGTGAACCTCGGTGAGATGATGCAAACAGCTACCAATGGCTATCTGCGCGCAACCAGACATCAAGTGGTGAGCCCACCAGCAGGAAAACAGCGGTTATCCATCGCCTATTTTATGAACCCAAGACTGGATGCGCGATTCGAACCGCTGGAATTACCCAGAGAACTCGCGATGGAAGCACCAGGAGGTCAGAATGCCGATCCAAGCGATCCTGTGTTTGCGGTCTTTGGCGCCAATACCTTGAAGATCCGAATGCGATCCCATCCCGATGTGACCGCCGCACACTATTCAGACGTTAATCTTAGCGATCTTGTATAGATCTGTACCAACCGTAGATCTTTGTGAATTAGCAATTTGCTTGAGTCCAACACTTTTGCGGCGGTAAATTTTGTTGCTTAAAAATAGGACCATTCTCGTTACCGGCGCTGGCCGAGGTATTGGACATGAAATTGTGCGGTCGCCTTACGCGAGGGCGCGATGATGTGCTCGAGGGTCGTGGCTTTGTTGTGATACGCGGTATACCTGGAAATCAACGAAATGAGAACGATCTAATCCACGCTTACTGGGGAATTGGTACCTGGCTCGCAATCCGGTATCCCAAAATGCCAAAGCGCATCTACTTGGTCGCGTAATTGACCAGCGATTATCCCCGACTCCAGGTCTGAGGGTCTACCAAACCAATGGAGAGTTAGCGTATCACTCAGACTCGTGCGATGTCGCCGGAATACTGAGTCTGCGTAAGTCCAAAACAGGTGGTGCCGGCTCAATCGCTAGTGCACTGTCGATTCACAACGCTTTACTTGACGATGATCCGGGTGCCCTCGAATGGCTTTACGGTGAATTTCAATGCGATCGCTATGGCGAGATTCCCGAGGGAAAGCGTCCCTACTACGGTGTTCACATATTCAATGAAGTAGAGAGCAGGTTCGTATGCTGTGGGATGGATCCTGATATACGGCCTGCCCAAGGACTGAAAGGGATCGAATCTCTTACCAACCACCAAATTCACGCACTGGACGCATTCCAGGAAAAGGCAAAATTGCTATCCCCGAATATGCAGTTGGAAAGAGGTGATATTCAACTCCTAAACAATCTTACCGTGGTCCATGCACGGGAGCAATTCAAAGACTACCCAGAGTTGAACAAACGGCGTTACCTTATTCGGTTATGGCTGTCATCGTCTCATGGTCGACCCTTGCCCGAGTTTATGGCCAAACGTTGGGGCAATATCAAGGTTGGCAGCATACGTGGCGGTGTTAAAGTACCTGGTGCAATCCCTGTTGTGGAGCTCGATTCGAGCCAGTAGTTCAATGCGCCCTGTTCCGATACGCAGCACGTTTGGATACTTCTCTGAACCCAATGCGATCAATATCGCTGAGAAAATTAGCACGAAGATCGTCCCTTTCCTCCTGTTCGGCCGCATGCACCAACAAATGATAAAAAACGTCCCGTTGGGCATGACTAGCGCCCAGCAGATTCAAATCGTGCCGAACACCGCCCAGCAGATTTAGCACGCCCTTGTAGTCTTTCTTTCGATACGCCAGTATAGCTTTGCAAGCTGGTATACCTACAGAATTATAGGCCAATGCAACAGACCCTCGCTGTGAGTCATATTGGTTATGCATGCTCTCAAGCAATTCACTCGCTTTGTCGAACTGTCCCGTCGCCGCTAACACCATCATATCGTGTACGTTACCGAAAGCGTTACCATGATTATGAGTACGTTTCCCACAGACAGGCCCTAGTGTGTCCCAATGACTTCCCACATCGACGCCGTAGAGCTCAAGACGCAGAAGTAGAGATGAATAATTTTGGATATCGATAGGCGCTGCTGGACTGGCCTGCACTAGCGCTGAGTCGGGATTTCTGACTTCAGTGGTCAACAGATCCAGAATGCGATCATGTTGCCCAAGTTCTAAAAGAAACAAACACATATGCCACCACAAGTGGTGACTCATCTGGTTGGCATAGCCCCAGTTCGGGCTCAGACTTTCAAGCCAGTCTACCCCCTTTCTAATTTCGCCCTTCATAAGAAGAGCATGGGCCACCGCATGGGTGCCCCAGATATCGGCAGGATCGATCTCGACCGCTAAACGCCCATAGCGTTCGGCGTCGTCTATATAGCCGGACTCTTCGTTGGCAAACGCACGTATAGAAAGAAAGTGTCCATAACCCTCTAATGTTTCATTCCATGCCGGCGCTGCCCTCTCGACAACTTTCCTCATCCAGTCGAATTGCCCGGTCCAAAATATCTCCTCGTGAATTAATTGGTGAACCAACAAATCCGTTGGCGACCTGAGCAGCAACTTCTCAAGCACCGAAGCACCTTCGATCCCCCTCCCTGCTCTTGCCAGTTTCAAAGCCCATAGCAATTCGGCTTCACGGCAATTTGTCGATGGCAAACACCGGACTGCTTCGAACATCAGTGAAGACACGGCATTGGCAGCATTTGCATCACGCCCGCCATGAAGCATCCATGCTTTCACCAATAGGGGTAGAGCAAAGCTTTCGTCTGCGGCTATTGCAGCATCAATATGTGCCATAGCATCTGCCTGCATTCGCAGTAAGCTTTCAATGCCTGCAGAACAGTGATCAGGGGCTTTAGTATTAGATTGAGAATCTGCGCTGGGAATTTCTTGTGGATTCATATTATTAGGTCAATGACTAACCTTGAGTATTAAGAATGGCAATACCACTCTGAGACTCGATTCGATAGGACTGATCAATCTTTTTCCTCCAAGACCCGCGACCCAGACCAGAGCTTCGAGTTGTTTCAGGTTAGACCTGAATCAGGAATAGCCAGGGGTCTGGTAACAGAATTATATCTATATGGCAGGCCGAATGTTTGGCATATATTGCTTTACGGCTACGCCAACATGTAGGCAACGAGATGCATTTCATTACTTTTTCTGATACTCCCAAGGATAGAGTTGTGATGTCTCCATTCCATCATTTACTAGTCACAGTCTTAATAACACAAAAGTTTCTTATAAGAATTTCTTATGGATACCGCCCATCTTAAAAACCCTCCGCCCGTCATTAGACAAAATTAAGGCTAAATGATAATTTCTGCAGACAAGAAAGAGTGCTTTTAGACCCTCGCGATCTTGAGAATTTTAGAACAGGTTTAGTCAAAAATGTTTCAACCCCCTAGCCACAAATAATCAATCTTTACTCCGCATTTTTGCAATCGGCAGAATGCCACAACTTTCTCAATATCTTTACATTAATCGCTATTTTGTGACTTAAAAGCTTTGTAGCAACAACCCTGCATTCACCCATTCAGTTATCTGCGCGTTAGCAATATAAAGAGAATGGGAAACTGCAGTATTGGGAAACCCAGATTCAATAGAACTTTTTAAAAACCCCATGAATTGATTGATTCTAGTGGGCGACGAGTGCACTAACACCCGCCGCCCTGTACACAACTTAACTTACGAGGTCAGGCTATGCACTATAGGAATGTACTTTTTTTATGGGGAATAATCAATTTGGTGGGCTGCGGGGAGAATTCTTCAACAGATTCCGGGGCAAATTTTGCCAGTGTTTCGCCCACAGAAGGCATTGAACTATATATCGATAGTCTAGGAAACAGAAACGGTGTTGACTGGACGGCTCTATATCGATCGAAAATCCGCCAAACCATCCATGTAACAGCCTTGGTCGGTGGATCCAATGCGAGAGCCGAGGTCTACGTCGCGTCCCGTGTCATCCACGTAAGATATGAGCGGATTACCCAAGCCACGCTGATACATGAATTAGGCCATCAATTGGAATACGACGCTACTGGCAGGATTGCTGAAGGAGAGTACGCAAACTCCCATATTAACGCGGATGCCTGCGTTGCGGTGTTTAATGGAAGAGCGCCCCTATCTGGCGGAATATGTTATCTCTAATCTGGTCAATTTAATTATCAGCCGCCCTCAATCGCAGATAAAACTTTTATCGAGTCGTTATCTATAATCCTGGTTTTTGACCATTCACTTGCCGAGACACCTCGGTTGTTAACTAACAAGACTAATCCATCCAAATTATCCAACCCAGCCATATTAAGAACCCTTTTCAATCCTTCGGCACGGTTCAAACTTAATTGAAGCGTATTTCTCTGAAACCCTGGCGGACAGTCTTCACCGAAGCCGAATAAGGTAATTTCCACTGTCATCGTGGATATTTCCCAGCCCAAACGTCGAGAGCCACTATCATAGACCAAGACGCTGAAGAGTTTTTTGAAGAGGAATACCATCGGTATCCCAACCTCGAAGTGCATAGTATTCTTCCAACATCGATTCTAGTTCAGCGATTGCACCATCTCCAACTCCACCTTTTGAGGGTTCGGTGGTCATTCGCTTGGGGAGGCAATCGTCGACCTTACGGAATCCTGCAGCGAGGTTAAACTGCTTTTCCATGTTCCAGATACGTTCACCAGTTTCGTACAATCTCTTCAGAGTCCAATCGCCGTCGCAGGCAGCATCGAGCATTTTTACCAGAAAATCTGGAGGGAAAATCGCGTTTGCGAAAATACAGAGTCCTGAGCTGTCGATGCCGCCGACCAGGTCCTGAGTGGTTTTTACGATTTCAGCTTTTCCTTCGTTGGTAATGCGGGAAAAATCATCGACCAGTGGTCTTGATCGCATATGACAGGCGCCTCGGTTAGAGGTCGCGTAAGCCAGCCCCATCCCTTTTAGTGCGCGTGGGTCGTAGCCAGGGAATTCTTGCCCTTTTACGGTCATTGATAATTCGGGACGACCATATTTTTCACATAATCTTTGCGCCCCTAATCCGATATCCTTTCCAATACTCTCACCGAAAGCGGTTAATTCGACGGCCCGGGATAGTCCCTCTGCGCTACCAAATGAAAGATCGAGTCCATCGGTATCGGCGAGGGTTAAGTTTCCGGACTCGAATAATTCCATCGCTGCTGCGACCGATACACCCATTGATATCGGATCCATTCCATGTTCGTTACAAAGAAAATTTGCGTAATTGAGTGTATCGAGATGATCGACCCCACACATTGGACCAAAGGCGAATGCGTTTTCATACTCGAGTCCCCCGGATGGCAATTTATAACGCGAGCGGTCACCGCCATCGGGAGCGGCACCATTGGCGTAATCCGATTGGGGATCAATGGTGGCAATCCGCCCGCAAGCGATAGTACAGGCGAAACAGGCTTTGTTGCCCTGCAAACTGGGCTTATCATCACTCGCTCGTTTTGCCCTGGTGGCGTCCACGTTAATTGAAGGAACGCCTTCAAATTGTACGTCCTGCCCATTTCGGGTTGGCAGAGAACCATATTCGTTGGTCACATCCATCATGTTATGGGTTCCCCGATTGGTAAACCGCTTGCGAACCGGATGGGGTTGCATAAATGCTTCAGTTTCTCGAACCGCCGCGACAAACTGATCAGGATTATCGACTGTGACTCCCCTGGTTCCACGCAATGCAATTGCCTTCAGATTTTTCGAACCCATTACGGCGCCAACACCTGACCGCCCAAATGCGCGGTCGATATCGTTCACAATGCAGGCGTATTTGACCCCGACCTCACCTGCTCGACCAATACTGGCAATTTTTGTTTGTGGGTCACCGAGTTCTTTTCGCAGCGCAGGTTCAGTTTGCCAGACCGATTGTCCCCATAGATGATCGGCGGATCGAACTTCTGCAGTTTCATTTATGATGGAGATATAAACAGGTTTATCTGCGCGCCCTTCAACAATCAGGATATCGTAGCCCGCCATTTTAAGTTCCGCACCGAAAAACCCGCCGGTATTTGAAGCGGCAATTGCACCGGTAAGCGCGCCTTTAGTAATCGCTGAGGAACGACCACCGGTAGGCGCCGATGTTCCAGTGAGCGGTCCGGTTGCAAAAATTAGTTTATTGTCCGGCGACATGGGGTCCACTGCGGGATTAACTTCATCGACATAATACCGGGTCCCAAGGCCACGCTGGCCGAGGTATTCCTGGGCCCACTTTTTATTCAATGGTTCACGGATACAATTACCAGTGGTCAAATTGAAGCGAAGAATCTGTTGTTGCCAGCCCATTATTTTGCATTCAGTTGAAGTTAGAGCATGCTAGCATGATTCCATTTTTAGTCGAAGGTAACTCGGGACAGACCACCATAAAATAACCTGTCCTTGATCGTAAATTACTCGAAGAATTCCGGCAATCAAATCAGGTTTGAGTCTGGAAATTGCGGAATTTCTCCAGGTCTCAATGGTCCCATCAATGGGTTTTCAGGATATTTATTTAAAATCTCCCGTCGGTGGCGTACATCAATTTCCTCACAGTTACCCACTGGAATAGATTCCTGAGCAATGTGTCCCCACTTGTCTTGTCCGCGCACCAGTTGCCCGGAACCTCGACCCTGGGATTGGCGAGCATGGGCAGCGGTGTAGTCGGTTAAAATTGAAACACGGCGGTTGGGAGAGAGGTTCGGCCCAGAGCCATGAATCAGACGGCCACTAAAAACTGTTGCTTCGCCTGGGGCAAGCGTTAATGACACCGCCTCATCCTCGACCACGTCCAGCGTACGAGCGACTTTTCGCATAGCTTGCCCCCTCTTGTTTTCAATTACTTCGAATGGCAGAACCTGTCGATGGGAACCAGGAATCACGGACAAACCTCCGTTAGCAGGGGACGACATCGTCAACGCGACATAAACAATCAGAAAGCATGGCTCAACATCAATACGTGCAGCATCCTGATGCCATCCATAAGCAGTTGGCGCCCCCGTCTCTTTAATACGAAATACAGTGTCGGTGTTATAGATATTCGAACCCAGCAGGTCTTCAACCGCATCCAGCGTAGCCGCGTGAGTGCTCAACTCGTACACCCAATCAAATAATAAATTGCACTTAATATCGAAGGCCCAATTTACGTCATCCGAGCTTCTCGATTCGAACAGCGCAATCTGTTCCAAATACGCGTCACATGTTGTTTGGTCGAACAGGTGAATCGGCGAAACGTATCCCTGTTCTACGAAATCGGCAATTTGGCGATCAGAGAGTAGCTTGCCCAAAATTTAAAAAGGAGAAAATAGAGGTAATTCAGGATAATGCCTAATTGGGCACCCTATCTCAACCCAGCTTTAACCAGGTAATTTGGGTCAACTGATGAATGTAATAAGCTACAATAATTGTTATTCTTTCAACATTTCAACGAGTAAATGATCATGGGCGCATCACAAGACTTCAAAAACCTGAGTGGCAAAATTCTTCTGGATGGTAAGTTCGTTCGAAGCGACTCTTCCAATGGCAGACCCATAATTGACCCGGCTACCGAAAATGTCATTGGTGACATTGCCGAAACAACCCAGGCGGAAATCGATGCGGCAGTCAGCAGTGGACATACCGCACAGAAGATCTGGTGGAGAAAAAGCGCATTGGAGCGAGCGGAAATTTTGCACGAGGTGGCCAACGACTTACTCACGATGAAACATCGCCTGGCAGAAGCATTAACCCGGGAAATGGGAAAACCTTATAAGGAATCTGCAGACGAAGTTGACTGGTCAGTTTCTGCTATTCGGTATTACGCGGAAATCGGTAGAAGTGATGTGGGGCGGGTTGTCGGAAACGCCGTAGAAGGTCATTTCAACTATACGCTTAAACTGCCTCTCGGCGTCGTTGTTTCGATCCAGCCTTTTAATTACCCAATGACATTGCTTGCATGGGAAGGCGCCGCGGCTTTAGTCTGTGGGAACGCTGTTATTACCAAACCTTCGGAATACACCACTATAACCACATTAATTTTCGCTGAAGTATTTAACAAGCACTTGCCGCCAGGACTGTTCCAGGTTGTCACCGGCGCGGGCGAAGCTGGCAAACAACTGGTCGAACACCAGGACACCAACATGATCGCATTTACCGGGAGTGTACCCACCGGCCGTGCAATCGCCAGAACCTGCGGTGATATGATGAAACCCACTCTGATCGAAACCTCGGGTAATGATCCGTTTCTGGTCATGCCATCCGCTCCTTTGGATATCGCTGCGCGCGCTGCCGCGTTTTCTGCCTATATGAATTGTGGTCAAATTTGTGTCTCTGCCGAGCGATTTTTTGTTCATCAGGACATTCATGATGTATTTGTTGAGAAACTCGCCGAGCATGCCCGGGCAATTCGCATTGGCAACGGTTTGGACAAAGTCGAAATGGGACCCATGGTTGCAGAAAAAGAACGGGACCGATATGAAAGCGTATTGGAAAATGCGCGGAATCAGGGCGCAGAGGTCATGATGGGTGGAGGCAGACCCAAAAATCTAAATAAAGGCTGGTTCGTGGAACCGAGCATCCTGACAAATTGTAATCCCGATATGGATATCCTGAATAACGAGAGCTTTGGCCCAGTTGCACCCATTTGTAAAGTCAGCAGTTTCGACCAGGCCATGGAATACGCCAACAATTCCCAATATGGATTGGGCGCTTGTTTATACACTCAGGATATGCGCGAATCCATGACCGCAGCCAACGAGCTGGACGGCGGTATGGTGTGGATAAATGCGCCACTGCTCGACAATGATGCGGGACCGTTTGGCGGCACCAAGATGAGCGGGATGGGTCGACAGCTGGGAACCGAGGGACTGGAAACTTTTAGAAAAACCAAATTCGTATGGCTTGATCCCTATTGCGGAACCCAGGACTTTTGGTGGTTCCCCTATGATGACAAGGAGTCCTATCCTGGATAGAACTTTCTCGGATAAGCAACAACTCGTAATTATTCTCCAGCATAGCGCCCAAGATGAATTCTGTGTTTACCTTTTTGCAGAATAGTATTAAGAGGAAGTGAACTAAAAGTTCAGCTTCGATGTACGTTATAGTTGTTATTGGTGGAGGCATAGCGGGAACGACCACCGCATACTTTCCCACCAAGGCAAGTACACGGGTGGAGAGATTTGATGGCCGGGCCATCATAGTAGTATCCGCAGATGGTTTTCACGATGTGATGCTCGGCAGGGTTGTCCACGGATTCAAGTTGTGCCGCAATTCACACGCTAAATATACTGCTAGCTTTGCTTCGTGGATATAATCGCCCGATGAACCAATCACCAACCCTGTCAATCTACCCTATTCTCCGGGCGATAAATTCTCTCGTCCTGATGACCATCACAATCTCCGCCATGTACGCCTCTATCATGGTGTTGGTTCCGGCCACTCATGAATTTGGTATTGGTCATGGTATCGGAGCATTACCCTACACCTTGTTTATGATCGCCTTTGGTCTCGGAAATATATTCCTCGGGCAAATGGTGGATAGATTTGGCATTGCACGACTGGCACTTCTCGGGTCTGTATGTCTTCCTCTGGGGCTATACCTGACCAGTATTGCCAATGGATTCTGGAGCATGACTTTTGTCCTAGCCATCATGTGCGGATTCTTTGGCAGTGCCTTTGCATTCGGTCCGTTAGTTGCCGATATTTCTCAATGGTTCGACAAAAGACGAGGGCTTGCCGTAGGCGTGGTTATCAGCGGGAGTTACGTTGGGGGCGCCATTTGGCCGCCAATCATACAAGGCTGGATAGACAACATTGGCTGGCGTGCCAGCTTTGTCAATCTGGCGCTGATTTGCGCGTTCACCATGCCACTACTTTCACTGATTTACTTGAGAAAAATCAGCAACGATCAGAAATTAGATTCCAATTCAGCGGCTGAAAATTGGCAACGTCCACTAGGGTTTTCCAAAGTCCAACTCCAAGTGCTGTTGTGCGTTGCTGGAATCGGTTGCTGCGTCGCGATGGCTATGCCCCAAATTCATATTGTGCCCCATGTAATTGATCTTGGCCTGGAGGCAAAAGATGGTGCCTTCATGCTAAGTCTGATGCTCGGCTTTGGAATTGTGAGTCGAATACTGTCCGGATGGATTTCCGATCGGATAGGCGGATTGAAAACCTTAATATTGGGTTCGGCCTTACAAGGTTTCGTTATATTTCTCTTTCTATTTGTTGATACGCGTACTGGCCTATACCTGGTATCGGCAGCATTCGGCTTAGCCCAGGGCGGGATAGTACCTTCCTATACAATAATCATAAGGAGATACTTTCTTTCTACCGAGGCGGGTCATCGAATCGGATTAGTTTTCGTGGCAACAACCGCCGGGATGGCACTAGGCGGTTGGATGTCGGGCGCATTGCATGATCTGACCGGGAACTACACCTTGTCGTTTATCAATGCAACTGGTTTTAATCTGATCAACCTTGCGATAGCAGCAGTACTGTTGGCTCGGTCTAAAAAATTGCTAATAGATAATCAGACCAACACAGTGGAAAAATCTCTCCAGAACAAAGTTGAAGTAGAAATCGGACCTGGCTGACAGATAGTTCAACAATCTGGATTATACTGATTCGATTTCATAGCACTATCTCAATTCTTTCTTTACTGCGGGAATTGCATCTGCACGGAATAATTCCAAGGAAGCTAACGTCTGCTGGTGGAACATATTTGCAAACTGAAAAAATGTGCTGATATGGGTTGTACCGTAGTCGAGGCTTTCATTGACAATCTTCTCGGCAACTTCTTGGGCCGAGCCGGTCAACGAGTATTCCAACATTTTTTCGACCGATGGTTCGTTTTCAAATGCAGGTGCGTTTAGAAAAGCACCGTCCATATCAGGATTTCGCTTGCGCATGTTTGTTACCAGTCTATTGTGGTGCAGAACCTGTTCCGCGCCAATAACGCCTGTCGACGATCATTGGTAATATAGACGTAACGCCGGGTTGCAAAAGGGATGGTTGAATCGCCTATTCCGAGTTCGGTTGCTGTTTCAGTGAGCAACCCTCTCAGCGTTTTAAACAAAGCAGGAGGTTGGGCACCAACCCCGGCCAGGGGAGTAGCATTGCGTTCGAGAATCCGCCGCCTGACTTCAGGCGCATTGCCAACAGCGAATACTGGAATGGGATATTGGTAAGGAACAATTGAAAGTTCAGCATTGTCAACTCGGATATGCTTCCCTTGATAATCGATAACATGGGTAACCTGGGCCTCGTGCAATTCGCCCCAGATCTCCATGCCGCGCTCCAAACGATTGTCAATATCAAAACTGAATTTGGTAAATTCCCTGGGCTGATATCCCGTACCCAATCCGAGAACGAAACGACCTTCGGTGAGCTGATCAATGTGGAAAATACCTTCGATTAATCTCACCGGTTCGTAAAATGGCATCACTACTACCGCCGGGCCTAGCTTGATTTGATTGGTTTTGAATGGGTACTCTGAAAAGTTTCAACATAAAACTAATTCTTACTAAAAAAAGCGCTGATCCGCTCCGGCAACCAATATTTTAGAGACAGTCCCCTGCCCCTGGCAATAAATCCGACATGTCCTCCCTTATCACTTAGCTCAAGGGTCACCCCCGGCCCTAACTCAGTAGCATCTGGTAGCGAAGAAATCGGAACAAATGGATCATCCCTGGACTGAACTATCAAGGTTTTGGTATCAATAAATCGTAAAAATTGTTTCGAGCTACTACGAGAATAGTAATCATCGACATCGCGAAAACTATTTAATGGCGCGGTCACGATATCGTCAAACTCGTGAAATGTTTTTGCGGCATATGCCTGCCTCAGATCGATGATATTTTTTAACAGTGATTCTTTTTGTCGCAATACGGCACGCATATTTTTAAGCAGGCTGAAGCGATAAAATTTTGAACCTCCCTTATTCAGGCGATTAGACACGGCGGATAAATCGAACGGCACTGAAACCGCCACCGCCTTTTTAATTACCAATTGTCCCTGGTTCTCTCCAAGCCACTTTAAAATCATGTTTCCACCCAGAGAAAATCCAGCGATATAGATAGCATCCGTTGCGATAGTATCAATTAGATGGTTCAACATATACTGAAGATCAGCAGTTTCACCAGAGTGATAGGTTTGGGGCAAGCGGTTTGGGCCAGTGGCACCTCTCAGATTAAACACCACAACCCTGAAGCCAGCATTCACCAGTTCACTACCGACTCGCTTGATATAGTTTGAAGCAGAGGAACCGCCCAATCCGTGCATCAGGACAACCAAATTCCTAGCATGCTGGTTTTGTGGGAACCAATCGAGGTCAAGAAAATCACCGTCCGGGGTTTCAAGCCTTTGACGTATATACGATTTCCCAGCGCCTCCTTGAAACAGGCTAGGCGAGATCGTTTGGATATGCTTACTTCTCACAAGAGGATGAGGATAAAAATCTGATTCAACCACGCCGGCAGTGGAAATTTGAGGCAAAATCATGAGCAACACATAGAGAAATATACAGCCAACTGCTAGAACGAAATACTTTCGTGCCAAGTTTTTAAGCAAACAACAGGACCCATTCGCACTAAATATTGAATCACACATCCTGAATGGAGCTAGTCTACTCACAATATGTAAATCGGTACCAGCTGTATTCCAACTGCAGATGATAAATGAACCTGGAAAATAGTAGATCTAAATTGATCATTTGTTAATGCCCTGGGTACGTCGAAAGTCTAAAATCCAGTTTCTTTGGATCAATTACTTTGAGCTGAACTGTGAATATTTGTATCTGGGCCAAAGATTGACCGGATTGCAAACGTCTAGTGGCTGAACCATGGTATTTTATCGTCACCAGAATGTAAATTACCGAAAAATCACCAAGTATAGTTTTTATGAGTATTCGCGAAGCCGTTATTGTCTCAACCGCCCGCACCCCAATTGGAAAAGCGTTCCGGGGTGCATTTAATGTTACCCATCCTACCACCCTGGGTGGCCATGTATTTTCTCATGCGATGGAACGGGCCAAGCTAGATCCCGCCGAGGTCGAAGATGTCATTATGGGTTGCGGTATCGCCGAAGGACATACGGGATTTAATATCGCGCGCACTTCCGCAATCCGATCTGGAATACCGGTTACCGCAGCTGGAATGGTGGTATCGCGCCACTGCGCCTCAGGTTTACAGGCGATATCAACTGCGGCACAGCGAGTGGTAATGGATGGTGCGCCAGTAGTCATGGCGGGTGGTATCGAACACATTTCCCTGGTACAAAATAGTAGAAACCAGGGGTACGCCGACGAGCCCTGGTTACAGCAAAACAAGCCCGATCTATTTCTACCCATGATCGATACTGCAGAGAATGTGGCCCAGCGCTATGGTATCTCCCGGGAACAACAAGACAGCTACGCATTACAAAGTCAACAACGCACGTTCTCCGCTCAACAGAAGGGCCTGTTTGACCAGGAATTGGTTCCACTAAAATCAGAAATGGAAACCAAAGACAAGAGCACCGGGGAATTTTTACGAAGCACCGTCACTCTGGACAAAGATGAAGGCAATCGACCCCAGACCACACTGGACGGGCTCGGAATGCTACAGCCTGTCAGAGGACCGGATAAATCTGTAACCGCTGGAAATGCCAGCCAGTTATCTGACGGCGCATCGGCCTGCGTTGTTATGGAAGCGCGAGAAGCAGAGCGGCGTGGCCTGGAGCCTTTAGGGGTTTATCGGGGCATGGTCGTGGCCGGTTGTGAGCCCGACGAGATGGGAATTGGTCCGATATTCGCCATTCCGAAACTACTAAAACGAATGAAACTGGAGATTGATGATATTGATTTATGGGAATTGAACGAAGCGTTTGCGGTACAAACCATCTATTGTCGCGATCATTTGGGTATTTCCAATGATGTATTTAATGTCAATGGTGGATCTATTTCGGTTGGCCATCCTTTTGGCATGACCGGCGCTAGGCTCACCGGACACAGCCTGATCGAAGGCAAGCGGCGCGGGGCAAAACATGTTGTGATATCAATGTGTATTGCTGGCGGACAAGGAGCAGCAGCACTATTCGACGTCCGTTAAATATCCGCCCTCCCCGCCCATAGAGGTTTCGGTCAGATACTAGCTGGTATGAGTGCTTAACCTACGTGGCGTCGACATTGGACACAATCAAAATCTGATTCTCCGGTCAACAAGAAATCCTCCGAATGTTTATGCCAGCTAATCGACTTATAGTCGAACCCACTCATCAAGGTTGGTTTGACTACTTCGAAGTAAGGGGAAACATCGAAGTCCCTGGGAGCAAACAAGCTATAGTGTCGAACATGTAAAATTTCTTCTCGTAACTTGTTGGCACCACAATCAAACACATCGGGCAATATCGGGTAATTGATGGAATGAAATGCCTTAGCGATAAGCGATGAGCAAATCGCTCTAGTCGGATCAGCACTTCCTAAGGCCAACATTTTTCGCCTCCATCGTTGTGGTACCGGTGGCTTAGGCACAAGGTATCTAGCGAGATCCGCAACGTTTTTTAGATCATATTGCATCCCCAAACTATCGATCATGTATTGACACAATTTTGCTTGATCGGTCGGATCAAGATTAAATGGGCGACAAATACGGATATTAAATCCAGCATATTTTTCCAGGGGAACCGCTAATACTCCCTGTTCGAGGTCAGCTTCTATTAATTTAAACTGGCTCTTATTGTGGATAGTTCCATCTTGCTTATATGCTGCCCCTACACTTGACAGCATTTCAGTGTTACCCACATACAGCGCCGCGTGGGACCAGTTGGATTGGGTTAAGTATTTGATTGCCGAACTGATTCTGAGATTACCCTCAACCAGCAACACATCCCCCGGCACCATGACCGTAGCAAGGGTTTCCAGGCGATGGGCAGAGAATTTTTTGTAGTCCCGTAGCTCCTTTGTCAAATAGTGCGCAAGTGAGCGCCCAATAAACTCTGACAATCGTTGCAAAATCATGCTTTTTCTCCCCGCTATACCTGTGTTTCAATTTAACCGACACTTGACCAATGCTTTAACCAGAATTTATTCTAATTAGATACGCTAATTGAAGACAACCTGGCCTCGGATACCTATGATGTAGTGTATCAAGGTTAAATTTCACTGATTACAAACAGTGATGATCGCGAGATCAATAAAAGGTTCAATCACTACGTATTTCATGGCGGGATTTAATTCGGTAAACTGCCACTAGTAAATTCGTTTCCAGAGTATAACAATCCAAGGACAAACAATTATGAACAATACTTTTTACAAATTGCTTACTGATGGTCACCCAACAGAAGGGATGCAACCATCCAGTTTTACCAATTCCGATGCGTTTACAACAACAGATAAATCTGAGATCAATCATACTTTCTTTCAGACAGGCGATGGGTCTATCTTGACTGGAGTTTGGGAATGCGCCCCCTGCAAAGAAGAAATCGAAAGCTACCCGGCTCATGAAATGATGACGGTACTCGCGGGGTCAGTTACATTAACCAATGAAACTGGTCAGGCCGAAACCTACACATCCGGGGATACATTTTTTGTAGCGAAAGGAGCCAAATGTACTTGGCATATCACCGAAACACTAAAAAAGTTTTATATGATTGCTGCCTAGCCCGGAAATTCGCAAAGGTCTGGAATTTAGAGACAAGCTGGTTAAGCAGGTTGGACTATTGGGCGAAGAAGCATAGCTTCAGCTATGGTTCGAGGTCGATCGTTCAAGATGCGACGCCAGATTGACGCCTAAATCCAGAAGGACAAAGAGTTTCAGTAAGTTTTGCCTAAAAACTGTCGTAAGACTCTGATTCATTTTAGCTTTTAGTTAATCGGTGTCCGCCTTTATGAAATATTTGGGCTAGTAGTCGGACACAACGGATATATTACGATACTGCGTTGATCAACCCCATTGGATATCCCAATGCAAAAGGGAGCCAATTGGCTCCCTTTAAACAAACAAAATTTAACTAGCCCGGAAATTTCATAAAGGTCTGGAATTTAGCGACAAGCTGGTTAAGCAGGTTGGACTATCGGACGAAGAAGCATAGCCGTAGCTATGGTCCGAGGTCGATCGTTCAAGATGCGACGCCAGATTGGCGCCTAAATCCAGAAGGACAAAGTGTATCGGTAAGTTTTGCCTAAAAACTGTCGTAAGACTCTGATTCATTATAGCTTTTTGTTAATTGGTGTCCAACTTTATGAAATATTCGGGCTAGACCTTTACTTCAATAAATTAGTCCATATCCTGTCATAAAGCTTAACCACATCCGGGGAACAAGGTGGTACAAAATCAGGCGCTGGCGCCGAAGCCGGCAAGTTAGATTCGTGGGCAGTTTTAAGTTCCTCGTCAAGGAACGGCTCGGTACCCATTACACCAGCTGCATAACGCGCATAGTTTGTCAGGATTGCTGCGTTTTCAGGTACCAGCATGAAGTTCATAAAGTTCTTGGCATTATCAAGATTTGATGCACCTTTCAGCGCAACTAAATTATCCATCCACCCGGTAAACCCTTCTTTCGGATAAGCATACTTTAAAGTTGGTTTCTCCGCTCTTGCGCGCATTGCAAATCCACTCCATATTTGGCCAACAGCGACGTCACCTGTTACCAATACTTCCTTGGCACCATCAGAATTGAAACTTAGCCAGTGTTCTTTGGCGCTGGTTAACAAGTCATTCAGCTTTTTCAAGTCCTCGGGATTACCATTACAGCGATCTAGCCCAAGATAGCGTAGTCCTGCATTGATAACATCATTTACGTCCTTAAGCATATTAATTTTTCCTTGCAGCTCAGGGGGAGGATTGAAAATAATTTCCAGGGTATCGATATCACCGCTGTAGACTGCGGTATCAACGGCGAAGGCCGTGGTTCCCCACTGATAGGGGACAGAATATTTTCTACCTGGGTCAAAGTAGACTTCAACATAATTCGGATCCATATGTTTGAAATTATCCAACTCGAAGGCATTGACCTGTTCGAGCAGCCCTTCTTCAATCATGATCTGTACCATATAGTCACTGGGTACTGCGATATCATAGCCGGTAACGCCGGATTTCAACCTTGCCAGAAGTGATTCGTTTGAGTCATAGGTGTCCATGGTCACTTCAACGTCATACTCTGCGGAAAATTTATCGATCAAATCCTGAGGCAGATATTCAAACCAGTTGTATATGTTGAGTTTACCCGCGGCCAATATTGGGTTAGACCCAAAAGCAATACTAAACGCAGCAAGCGTCGTTATAAGAAATTTTTTCATGTTCTCCTCCAAGTAGGTAGGGTTAATAGCTTAAGGAAATTGCAAATTGAAGTTAAATTAATCTGCTACCGAATCACGTTTTCTCGCCAATACATAAGAAAGTGTGACAAAAATTATGGAAACTAGCAATAGCAGGGTAGACAATGCATTTATTTCAGGAGTCAAACCGGTCCGTACCATGCCATAGATTGCAAGTGGTAGTGTGGTAGACCCCGGCCCCGCAACCATATTAGTGATAATGAAATCATCCAGGGAAATAATAAATGCGAGGATAAATCCTGCAACAATTCCGGGCAGCATCATCGGAAGCAAGACGTAGCGAAAGGCCTGCCAATTATTTGCGTATAAATCTTTCGCTGCCTCTTCATAATATTCTTCAATACCTTCGAGTCGCGCGGTAATGGGCAGATAAGCAAACGGAATACAAAATACCGTGTGCGCTAGCAATACGCTACCAATTCCCAGTGGAAATCCAATCAGGACAAAAAATGCCAGTGACGCGATGGCAGTTACAATTTCGGGAACCAGCAGGGGCAAACTGATAATTCCAATACTGAGTTCTCTGCCCCGAAAACGCTTGTTGCGGATAATCGCCAACGCAGCAGTAATTGCAATTAATGTTGAAATCGTCGCCGCCGAGATTGCGATGACTATGGAATTATAGGTAGCCCGTTGAATCAATTCATTATTGAAAACCTTGGCGTACCAGGAAAGGCTAAACCCACCCCAAACGGTTATAGATCTGATTTCATTGAACGAGTACAACGTGATTACGATTAGTGGGCCATAAAGAAATATCAGACATGCCCAGGTTACACCACCAAATCCCGGATACTGTTTCAAATTGCGTTTTCGGTGAGATCGGAGCATTCGGATCAATAGGAGATGTATTAATGTAAATGGACTCGTGCGTTACTTTGTTGCCGGATGTAGTACATTAACGCAAACAAAACGATCGTCATTAATATTACCGCTGCGGCCGAACCAAATGGCCAATTTCGTGAACCCTGAAATTGCAATGCAATCAAATTCCCAATCATCAAATTTTTACCACCGCCCAATAAATCCGGCGCAATAAACGTTCCCAAACTTGGAATAAACACCAATAGAGATCCCGCAACAATACCCGGTATAACCAAAGGAAATATAATTTTCCTCAATATTATCCAGCGAGTGGCATAGAGATCGTAGGATGCCTCCACCAGCCTAAAATCGAAACGTTCAATCGCAGCATACAGTGGCAATACCATAAACGGCAAATAAGTATAAATTAAACCGATACCAACACCGATATTGGTGTACGCAATCTTAATTGGCTCGTCGACAAGGCCGATAGAAATCAAAGCATGATTAAGCGGCCCTTCATTACGAATCAGGAATAACATCGCGATAGTTCTAATCAGCAAGTTTATCCAGTACGGCACTGTAATTAACAAGACCCACATGTATTTTTGTCTCTCAGGTAGCGTCGCAATGTAATAGGCGGTAGGGAACCCGATCAAAAAGCAGGCAATTGTGGTTACAAATGCCTGAATAAATGAACGCGCATAGATCTGCAAATAAGCTGAGGAAAATGCTAGCGAATCATCAAACAAATCCCGTTCAAACAAAAACTGAATATAGGACTCAAATGAAAACTTCCATACCACACCCCCATAAGTACCTGGAGTGAGAAATGAGTAAATTACGATGATACAAATCGGCAGAATCAAAAAGCAGGTGATGAGGAGGAGTGATGGAGAGAGGAGCAATGCGCGTGCTTTAAGCAATCTCTTTGTTCTAAGCCGATTCAGCTTGGCGTGGGATTGGGTGACTGCGCCAGATTCCATCTTAATCAGCTAGTACGCTACAGGCAGATTCACCGATTATTACGTCTACGTCATCGTCTGGACTGAACTGCGACGCGTGTTGGCTATTTTGTACCCGAGCCAAAAGACTTATTTGTTGATCCAACCTAATCTGGTAGTGGGTATCTGTACCCAGGTAAACCAATCTGTCCACCTTCCCCCGCAAATTTTTCCCAGATCCATTTGAGGGGTTCAATGAAATTTTTTCCGGACGAATGCAAATAGTAACTTTATCTCCTTTTTGTTTTGGCGCACTCAAACTCGCGCTGATCACGGCGCCACTGCCGAGCATACATTGTGCCATCGAATCGTTAACCGATTGAATCTTCCCATCTAGAAAGTTAGTCTCACCAATAAAATCCGCAACAAAGTGGTTCACTGGACTTTCGTATATCTCCTTGGGGTTTCCGATCTGCTGAATTTCACCATTTGACATCACGGCAATCCTGTCGCTCATGGTCAATGCTTCTTCCTGATCATGGGTGACAAAGATAAAAGTAATGCCTGTTTCCTCTTGTAGTTGCTTCAATTCAACCCGCATTTGATGCCGTAGTTTCAAATCCAGTGCTGATAATGGCTCGTCCAAGAGCAATACTTTTGGATGGCTGGCCAACGCTCTGGCCAGGGCAACCCTTTGCTGCTGACCACCTGACAATTGCATCGGACGGCGGTCGGCGTACTCAGTCATGTGAACCAGATTTATCATGCGATCAACGGTTTGTCTGATTTCCGGGTCTGGCCTTTTGAGCATACGCAGGCTAAAGCCAATATTGTCGGCAACGCTCATGTGGGGAAACAAAGCATAGTGCTGAAATACCGTATTTACCGGTCGTTGATTGGGAGGCAGATGGTCTATTTCCTCGTTGAACAATAAAATTCGACCCGCGGTCAATTGCTCGAACCCCGCAATACAACGGAGAAGCGTTGTTTTACCACAACCAGAAGGGCCCAATAACGTAAAAAATTCATTGTCCTCGATGGTTATAGATACATCATTTAGCGCAGTTACGCTGGAAGAACCGGCGCCATATGTTTTACTTATTGAAAAACCATTTACTGCTGATATATCGCTGTTCATTGTTCGGAATTGTGTTTCGATAACGATTTGTAACAAATTACGATTCAGACATAATCGAAATTGTTTTGAAGTAGAGATTTAATTATTCCAATTCCCAAATTCGATGGCGCCAGACGACTTTACCAGAGACCGTAAATCAATCAGGGATTCAATTTAATTGCAAACGGCATTTTTCTGTTATTAAATAGTATCTGAATTTTCGATTGAATGCTTAATATATTCGAAGAGGCAATCTCATATCGGTATTGCAAATGGTGACTAGACTGGATGATCGAAATTGTATTGCCGGTGAATGGCAATACAATTTCGATCGAGAGTTCAACGACAAACGTGGGGTCAACTTGAAACCTGTCTTTTTTAAAAAATTCCAATCTGAGATTTCCAGTGTCAGACTTTGATCACTGTGTAAATCTTGATCAGGGACTGATCAGTCGGAAAATATTTTTTGATCAAGGTATCTATCAAACTGAGCTCGAGCAGATTTTCGCCCGTTGTTGGTTATTCCTAGGTCATGAATCACAAATTCATAAACCGGGAGACTACATGACGGCGTATATGGGCGAAGACCCCATATTGATCTGCCGAGGGAACGACGGCAAGGTTCGCGCATTCCTGAATTCCTGCCGGCATCGTGGTATGAAAGTATGTAGGGCGGATCGCGGCAATGCGCGTAAATTTACCTGTAGCTTTCATGGTTGGACATATGATAATTGCGGTGATCTAAAGGGAGTGCCAGATATGGAGAAGGTTTACGGAGACCGTCTCGACCGGTCCGCCTGGGGACTCCACGAAGTTCCCAAGCTTGCTTCTTACGAGGGACTGTTGTTTGGTAATTGGGATGCAGGAGCGGAGAGCCTTGATTCTTTCCTGGGTGATTTCCGCTGGTATCTCGATGTCATGGTCCAACGTCAGATCGGCGGGATTGAATTTGTTCCCGGTTTTCAGCGCTATTCGTTAAATGCCAATTGGAAAATTGCCAGCGAAAACTTTACCGGTGATACCTACCATCTGGGTTACTCCCATGGTTCAATGTTTCGTCTCGATATCAGGCAGCTCAACCCGGGAAATCCGGTTTTTCGTGGCAATGAGTCTGACTACTACAATATTGGTCTGGACAATGGGCATGGCATGACTGGTATCGTTTTCGGCGGCGAACGCTATGATGTTGATCTTGAGTACGCGAAAGAGTACGGCGCCGAAGTGGTTGAATACGTAGAAGAATGCCAGCACCGATTAATTAAAGCATTTCCTAAAGAACAGGCTGGGGTATACGCACTATCATTCAGTAATTTGTTCCCAAACCTTTCGTTTAATGACTTCAGCGCACTGCGCCCCATCGGATTCTATCTCTGGTTGCCCAAGGGCCCTGGTCGGATTGAAGCGTGGAACTGGTGTGGAATCGACCGAGACGCACCCCAGGTAATCAAAGATCTCGCACGGGTGGATTACACCCGAATCCAGGCGGTAAGTGGAATTGCAGCCCAGGATGACACAGAAAACTTTGAGCAGGTAACCGAAGCCACTCGAGGTGTAGTTGGACAACAACTCGACTTCAATTACCAAATGAATGTGGGCCAAAAATTGTTACAAGGCCCTGCTGATTGTCCTGGTCGATTTGCACCCTATATTTCCGAAACCAATCAATTAAATTTTTATCGGTACTGGGCTGAACTGATGGGAGCAGCCCGAACTGAACCAATCCATGGTTAAGGCCGATCTACAACACGAAGTCGAGCAATTCCTGTATCGAGAGGTACGAATGCTGAGTGAACGGCGCTATGAGGAGTGGCTTGACCTGTTTACCGAAGATACCCGCTACTGGATGCCGGCGCGGGAGACCGTGAGTGGAGACCCCGATGCCTTAGCAACGGATTCTGAGATGGCCTATTTCGATGACGACAAGGCATTTCTTACAGCGCGCATCGAACGCCTGGGCTCGGTCCTGGCCCATGCCGAACAACCTCCTTCGCGCATGCGTTATTTGGTTACCAATGTAGAAATCGAAGAAATTAACCCTGACGAGATCGAGGTAATGTGCAATTTACAAGTGTACCAGTCGCGCCTGGAGCGTACTGAAGTTAACTATGTCGGTAGACGCGAAGACCGGTTGTGCCGAATCAATGGTTCATGGCGTATCAAGCTTCGTAAAATTATCCTCGACCAAACCCTGATACCACGCACCCTATCCATTTTCCTATAGCAGAAAAAAAATGCCACGTGACCCCCGTTTTGATATCTTATTCGAGCCGGTACAAATCGGTCCACTGACCACCCGCAACCGTTTCTTCCAGGTGCCCCATTGCTCTGGCATGGGACACATGATGCCCCGCTCGGACGCTGCGATGCGGGAAATGAAGGCCGAAGGTGGCTGGTCGGTGGTATGCACCGAACAATGTTCTTTCCACCCCCATGCTGAGGCAGCACCCTATCCAGAGACCAAGATGTGGGATCAGGATGACGTTTTACGAATGCGCCACTGGACCGACACGGTACATCACCACGGTGCACTTGCTGGCATTGAGCTGGTTAGCAATGCCTCAGCATTACCCAACTATTACAGCCGTGAGATTCCCCTGGGGCCTTCTCATACGCCTGCGACCTACAGTCATGACCCAGTTCAGGCCCGGGCCATGGATTTGGACGATATCCAGGAATTCCGTCGCTGGCATCGTGACGCGGCCTTACGTTCACAAGACTCTGGTTTCGATCTTATCTACGTCTACTGTGGTCACGACATCGCGATGCCAATGGATTTTTTGACCCGGCGGCGTAATCGTCGTACCGATGAATACGGCGGCAGGCTGGAAAATCGAGTGCGATTGTTACGGGAAATACTGGAAGATACCAAACAGGCTGTAGGAGACAGCATGGCAGTAGCGCTCCGATTTGCCACCGACGAATTACTCGGATCAGAAGGGGTGACCTGGGAAGACGAGGGTTGTAAGGTTATTGAGATGCTGGCCGATATACCGGATCTGTGGGACGTTAACGTAAGTGACTGGGTAAACGATTCCAGGTCCTCCCGTTTCAGCTCCGAGGGTTTCCAGGAACCCTATATTGCGTTCGTCAAAAGCATGGTTAAGAAGCCAGTGGTTTCTGTGGGCCGTTTTACTTCCCCAGACACAATGCTGTCTTTGATCAAGCGCGGAATTGCCGATTTTGTTGGATGTGCCCGCCCCTCTATCGCGGATCCTTTTATTCCTCAGAAAATTGACCAAGGCCGAATTGACGATATTCGGGAGTGCATCGGTTGCAATATCTGTGTAACCGGACAGCATATGAAAACTCCGATGCGCTGCACTCAGAACCCAACCGTCGGCGAAGAATGGCGTCGCGGCTGGCATCCGGAAAAAATTGAGCCCAAGATTTCCGATGATTCGGTACTTGTAATTGGATCGGGACCTGCCGGTCTCGAATGTGCTATGGCACTAGGTCGTCGCGGGTATCGCGTTGGCCTGGCCGAAAGTAAACGTGAGTTGGGTGGACGGGTGACCACTGAATCTACCCTGCCCGGCTTTTCAGAGTGGGCCCGGGTGCGGGATTACCGTGTTTACCAGATCGAAAAACTGGCTGAGCATATAGAGGTATTTCGTGAGAGTCAGATGACCATTGAGTCAATTCTCGAAGTTGGCTATCAGCATGTGGTTGTTGCCACCGGCTGCCATTGGCGCAAAGACGGAATCGGGCGGGCAAATACCACGGGACCCATTTCCGGCAGTGACGCGCCACATGTATTTACTGCTAGCGAGATTCTCGCAGGGGTTATGCCTCAATCGCCGGTCACCATTTTTGACGATGATCATCATTACCTGGGGGGTGCCATTGCGGAGAAGCTGCATAATGACGGAATCGAAGTCACCCTGGTAACCCCTGCTCCGGTGATCTCTTCCTGGTCAGAAGAAAGCCTAGAGCAGGACCTGATTCAGTCCAGACTGGTTGAGCTGGGGGTGAACATTGTAACCGGACATAATCTGGCGAAAATTGAAGCGGGTCATACCGAACTTGAAGGAGTATATGGTGAGGGGCCCCGCCATGTAGAAGGTCGTTCGGTGGTGATGGTTACCTCCCGATTACCGAACGATAAGTTGTATTACGACCTGGCAAAAATTCCCGACAAACTTGAAGCTGCCGGCATCAAATCAGTAAAACGCATTGGTGACGCCCTGGGCCCAGGTTTGATTGCAGCAGCCGTTTGGAGCGGTCACCGCTACGCCCGGGAACTGGACGGTCCACCCGTTGGTGATGTTCCGTTTAAGCGTGAATTGGTGCTGATTTAAATTGCCAGAGCATTATTCCGCATACCTGGCTTACCTATGGTTTTACTCAATTCGGGATAGAATCGGCCCTAGATAACAGCGGCGGCAAAGCGCTTATTACTGACGCTGTCACGTCTGCAGTAGTGGCAGTTCCTCCAATATCCGGCGTCATGGTACCGCTCACGAGCGACTGATGCACTGCGGCTTCAATTACTGAGTTTATTTCCGGACGACCGAAAGCGTATTCAAACATCATACCAACAGAAAGTATCGTTCCAATAGGATTAGCTATGCCTTTGCCTGAAATATCTGGTGCACTCCCATGGGTAGGCTCGTAGATACCGGGTTTTATTCGCTCACCTGCCCTGGTTGGTCCGACCAACGTTGCCGAAGGCAACATTCCGAGGGACCCTGAAACAACCCCTACCATATCAGAAATCAAATCACCAAATAGATTGTCAGCCAGTAGTACGTCGAAATCTTTTGGTGATTTAGCCACAGCATAAAGCGCATAGTCCATCAACAGATGTTTCAACTCCACGTCGGGATATTCTTCTTGATGAATTTTATCGACCGTGTGACGCCATAGCTTGCCACTTTCCATTACATTTGACTTATCCAGCGAACAAACCTGATTTTGCCGAGCTCGAGCGCACTCGAACGCGCAGCGGGCAATGCGTTCTATTTCGTGGGTCGTGTATTCGCTTATTTCAAATGCGCGTTGCTGTCCATTTTCCAATAGTTCACACCCTCTCGGTTCTCCATAGTAAATTCCGCCAGAGTTCTCTCGGATGACCATAATATCCGCTCCTTCCACAACTTCAGGTCGGTATGGAGTCCGATGCAAAATGGGAGACCAGGCGCGGGCAGGTCTAAGCGCGTTATAAACATCGAGTTCTACTCGTAACCTGGTCAGACCATCTTGCTGGGTTATCGGACCATCTACCTTAATATCATCCCATTCAGGTCCGCCCACTGCCCCTACCAGCACGGCGTCGACAGTTCGGGCCTTGGCCAGCACCTGGTCAGTGCAAAAGCTCCCATGGACATTCCAGGAAGCCCCACCCAGAAGATCCTGGTCTATTTCAATCGATAGATCTAACTGTTCTGCCAGGAACCGAAGAACCTGCAGGCCCGCCTCCACCACCTCCGGACCAATATGATCGCCACCAAGAGCTAGGACTGTAAATTTTTCTTTCATTCGAATATTCTTGTCCGACTCCCAGCTATTGTGCCAAATTTACCATTCAATACAAATTCAATTAAGCTTATCTTGAGATATCAATACTATTGATATCGCGACTAGACTCTGGTGGATATCCGGTGAACCACTCCGTTGAATCCCAGCAATACTAACTAGCTAGAGAGTCAGCGAGTTTTCGGGCCTGGGCAAGCTGATCGATACTAAGCTCTGAATATTGAGCATGGCTGGCATTACGAAAGGCATCACTGACGGCCTCAAGTTCTTCCACCGCTTTACGGGCAACGCCGTAGTCTTCGGTGACCTCCGCCAGTGTTCTTCTTGCCACCCCCAGATTTGCCATGGTCATGACCCAGGCCATGGGCGAACGTTCTTGGGTCCACTCCTCCAACGCGCTTTCGTATGCCGAAATAGCTCTTTCCAGAATTTTGTGGTCGCCCTCGCGCTCAGCCAGTTTATGTAGTGCAGCGCCCATATTATTCTGGGTCATGGCCCATTCCTCGGGCATCGGATCGCGGGTTCTTACCGATAACGCGCTGTTAAATGCCGTCACTGATTGCTCCAGGGTCCGCGGCCCCTTGCGATGTACCGGCAATCTGAATATACCGATCAATTAATATGTCAAAGTGTTATGAATGGGCAGATCTAACAGACTCTCAGTAGTGCCGCGGCAATTCACGCTTGATACCCTGGCCAAATTTGGCTGGAGCATCAGCGGGCGTGGCAAGTTGTTTCTCGAACCGTCGGCAGCTGACATGCGTTTTTCGAAAGCCGCAGCTGGCTTGAAGAACATGTGGGCAAACTTGGACCACGGCACACCCGCAAATAGAATCGTCGCGGCAACAATGAACAGAACAAAGAACAACGATCCCAGAGATGAGACACCGGCACTTTGAAATATCGACCAGATCAATGCAAATGTGCAAGTAGCAATGAGGGAAAGTACAAACAGGTCGGCTTTGATCAATCGGAACGGTGAATTGCCTTCCGCGGCAACATCTACTCGAATAAAAAACCAGAACCAGTAGCCGCCAACACAAACCATTAACGCCCCGAGATGCCATAATAACGGCCAAATAGCCGGCGTAGCAGTCGCTGGTGAGGTGTAGGAAAACGCCATAGTCGCGGTACTCAATACAAACAGAATAAACCCGTACATAGTCAAGAGATGGGCAATTCGACGTTTGGGATTACAAAACTCTCCCGAAGCTAGCACATCCTCCGCCACAGTTTTAATCGCAATGGAAACCTTTTGGCCACTTCCAACAGTCTGGGTTCCCTTATTCTTGGAATTTTGCATATTGTCGAAAAAGTACTTGGCGCTTTTCTTGTGAATTACGTCAAATATGGTGCCACCAATCACCAAAAGTACCATTACAACCACATAGGTCTGCATGGCACCGGGCGATATGGTCATTGCAAGCTCGGAAAAAGGATTGGATGTCAACATTAAATTTTGGCTCCTGTATTGATGGACTATCATTATTGTTGGCCGTTATCAATCGAATTGGGGGTAGTTGCCGTCATTTCTGGCCATTCGCGATTGTCGGTGATGTACTACTTCGATTCAATCTGGCAAATCCTTGGGGCGTATAAATTCTTTTTGTGCTATCCCCCAAATTCACCCAACCCTAAATTGAGCCAATAATCTCTTGTTTAGAGATTATAAATGCCCCGAACCGACAAAAATGGAGCTAACAGTGGGAGTTTCCTGGGCGTAGCCGGTGAATTGGTGGGTTTTTCTTTGTCTTTGCTAGCAGGCTCCTGTTCAGGATCATTGGAATCGGTATTTTTTTGACTAGCTTGTTTACGTCTATTTTCAAGCTCCTTTAATCGTTGTATAGCCGCTTGGATGTCTGCCTCAGAGGGTTCCGGGAGAGTTGGCAGAACCTCAATAACACCTCCCGTATTCGGTGGCTCGTTGGTGTAGGTAACATTTCCATATTTATCCACCGACTTGTAGATTTCCGCGGCAATACTGGGATCTGAAACAACAAACCAGAGTGGCCAGCCCAAGACGATGTAACCAAGAAGGGTAACGAATTGATTCTGTTTCATTCAATCAATACGTAAATCGCAAACTCTAGAGATTTTGGGATAGTTGTTGGACAATAAAAATCGATATTTTGTTGCCTCACTCAAAAAATCCAATTTCATAAGCTCTCAAGGTTGATCCAGGGGGTAACAGGCAAAGCAAATGAGCGGTAGATAGATCATCCTGATTAGCCGTTAGTGAACCACTAGTAAAGTTCTCATTGTCCCCGATTGCAAATTCTTTACTGCCAACAGTAAAGCCCACCGTAGTTACCGAAACGTGGGTATCATCAGCCTGCATATTTGTATCGGTTGCATTGAAAAAACGAACAAAGCAGGACATTCCCTGGTTGATCGGTGCCAGTGGTCCAAGGAAAGCACTGACAGAGACAGAGAATCTCGGTGAAGCTAGAGCAATTACTTCGTCGTCATCGAAACTCATAGGACAGATTACAAATAATGGAATCGTGAAATTATTGGTAATTCCATCCTTATTCCAGGTAAACAGCTGGCCCTGTGCCAAGTTCGCAGTGATGCATTCTGTACCGTGAAAATTCCAGTCATTTACATGGTCATTTACCTCTACTAAAACCGAAGTGGAATCCACACTTCCAGAGGCACCAGTCACTCGCACCCAATAACTGGTTGAGGTAGTGTGGCTAAAGGTAAAAGTTGAAGCAGTCTGGCCAACCACGGGGTTGCCAGTATTACCGCTGACACCACGATACCACTGAAAGCTGGAAGCATTTGATGCTGTTACACTGAGCGTGTATAAATCACCAATATCGAGTGAAGCGCCAACTGGCTGGCTAACGATACTAGTCATATTGGATAACTGGACAGTGTAATTGGTAAATCCAACCGCCGGCGCTTCCTGCTCATTGGTGATAACCAATACAATGTCTATGCATTGGGCTGGATTAACATTGTCAGCACTGGATGGCGTCCCAGTCACAGCCCCAAGTGGAAACAGTATAAATGAAGTTCCTGTATCGCAAACTACTGTGCCCCGCAAAATACCTACTCCAGCGGTTCGGGTAAGTGTTGTACGGTATGTGGTGGTGCCGGTGGACGGCAATCGAATCCAATGAATTCCATATCCATTTCTAAGGGCAGAAAAGGAGGTACCAGTAGTACTGGAAACGGTCGCCCGTACGGCGGGAACATTAGTTTGCGGTCCGGGCGGATTCTCAGTAAACAGGTTTTCAGTAAAGGCCTGATATTCAGTCGCTTCGTCTAAACAATAATCTGAGTTATAACCCGGATTGCTCTGACAATCTTTCATAAACTTTGCAGCGATAGCCCAGCTGTGGAACAAATCCCTGAACATGACGCCAGTGTTTCCTGCAAGTCTGCATGTGGTGGAGCCAGGAACATTCTCAATAGCGTCCTTCAATGCCTGAATCTCGTTGTCTACATAGGCGTTCGCTATCCCTACGGCGGCATTTTCAAAAAATCGTTGGATAACATTTTCTCCAAGACCCGCCGCATTAGCACCGCCGCATTGCTCGGCGATATAACGAAACATTATAAGATTTCGATAGGTGCCGAAATTTTGCGTAGGCCAGCCGTTAGGGCCAAGACCGGCGTTGTTAAAATCTCCGTACAAGTAAATGAAACTACTATTTGCCGCATCGAATACTTCATCCTCAAAATAGGCCGCGGTTGATTCTGCCCACATCGCTTCAAACGGATTGCCAGGTTCTCCCCAGGCAAATTGTACCGCATGTACATATTCATGACTTGTGGTTCCGTTTAGATTATTGATTTGCTGCGTCAACGTAACCGAGCCTTCAATATTGGTCGGGCTAAGGTCACTATTAAGTACTATGCAAGAAGCCAGGGCATCGGTTTCAGCAAGCGCAGTATTCGGATTGTCACCGACAAAACCATTATAACCTTGACCACTATTCGTATTAACGTCGACAAATCCAAATAAGCCATTTCCTAAATTGGAAATTAATACCGGATATTTACCATTTGGCCCACCCAGGTCATTAGTCGTAGTGGTGCAGCCACCAAACCCATCCTGAGTGCACAGCGGTGGTTCGGCCCATCCATAGGCACCTAGAATAACGTTAGCTGAGGTGTCCATCGACTGAATATAGTTTGCGATGGTTAACTGGCCTCCAATTGTTCCAAAGCTAAACGTAAATCTGGGTGAGGTAGTTGAATCGTGATTTGCCTCATTAGCCCGATCGCACAACTGCCGAGTAAGCGCGCTGGCGCTGGACCCAGGTTCTTTTAGTGATTCTTCGCTGGGTTCAAGCAGTTGTTTCAGCTTTTGGAATGTAGAATCAGAAAAAATCGTCGGATTGTTAAAATATGCCTGTTTGACCTCATGTAAATGCTGGGTACCGTGCCACCCTACCTTGCTCTTATACATTTCAGGGAGTGACTGTTGGTCGTATATCGCGTAAGCGAAATACAACAACCTGGCCTGATTATCTATTACACCATTATTAAAAGCCTGATCTATCAGCTCCGGGGTCGAATAAGCTGGTGTAGCTTGGGAATCATTCGCGGATACCACTCCAATGACCGTAACCCAGGAAAAAATTAGTCCCAGAATTGCGATGAATCTAACACCCATAGAAGTAGAATTGAATGGATACAATGTGCGCCTCCCGTCTATTCTGGTCAAATGTTGTTTACTAAAGTAATTCTTTCAGAATTTTACCTAAACAACAACTAAATCATCCTGCTAATTACAATGTATCAAAGTTCTGCAATCATCCTGCATCGTTCAGTTCAGCGGCGGCCGCCTTTTGCACTGCTTTCTCACTTTTCTTGTCCATATCGCCTGCACGCTCTTTTTCTAACGCATCGTAAATTGCTTCGATGTACAGGTCGATTAAATGATCGGCGAAATTATCGATCTTCCCTTGTTTGAGTCCGAGAAAGAAACCCCGCCAACGGTCTTTAGTCCTTTGCCAACCGGTCATTTCGCGCATTCTGCCATATGCATTAATATACATTTCCTGACCGGTATGACGATATTTCATCCAGGCCGGGGGCACTTGGGTGACGATGTCGTTATTATTTACCCAGCGAAAGTACTCGAGCCTGACATGATTAACATAACGATTATCACCGACCCTTGGACTACCATAGGTAAACAAACCTTTGGGCATGGAAGATATATGAGAAAGATAACATCGGCCTGCGCTTATCGCTGCCATCGCGCCTCCCAGCGAATGACCACAAAACCAAAGGGTTTTAGTATTTTCGATCAATCGTTTTTCGATGATCGGCCATAGATCATCAACTTCTTGCTTAAACCCACGATGAACTCGGCCAATGGTCTCCGACGCAATTGAAATTGCGTCGATGTCGGCTTTCAAGTCATTCCACTCGTTCGGCTCAGTACCCCGAAAGGCGACTACGCAATCTGATTCATTTTCCAGAATGAATGCTTGGGACCCGTCACGTTCAATAAAATCGCATTTAGTAAACGAAAGAGATGTCGCAATGGGTTGAACCAGTTGGTCTCTCAGATAGACGATATTTGATAATTCGGCAAACAGGAGTGACCTTTCCAGAATATTCAGGTCTGATATGGCGCCGGAGAGACTTGTATGAATTTGCATTTGCCTACGCGTCCCTATGCTTACTGGCGACGAAATATCGGGCGCGGAATTATAGCGATAAATTTCTTCGTCGCACAGGGGCCTGACGCATATGACCGAGACGTGAAATCCAGAATTTGACAGCGCATAAATAGCCTGCAATCTGAACCAAAACTATTCGAATCAAGGACACAATCTCAAAACACTCTCTCACGTAGCTTTAGAAAACAGTATAAACGTCAAGATAGATTAGGGCAAAGATTTCGAGGCGAAATCCTTCCTAATGTAACCCAGGCACTTCCCGGCTAGTTGTCCATTTCAACTGCGACTACGAACAGTACTGCGTAATCTTGCTTATTACACCCTTCGACCGGTGGCATAAGCGCACCAGGAGTGACCGGAAATTCGGAAGTTTGAGCTCTTGCAGGCGAGCAGAAATTGTCGTTCGACTTTGGTGTATAACGCGCGGATCGGCAGGGTAAATGGGTCACATCATAAAGTTGTGCCCCACTATCAAGTTCCCAACGTTGATCTCCTGACTCATTTGCCGGGTGAATCGTTAACATGCTCATGACCTCACGGTCGCCGGTAACAATATACCTGCCAACAGGAACGGGAAACTCGGGTTTTTCCATAATCAGCCCGTTTTCCTCGACCCACCAGTCTCCGCGGTCAAATCTCCAGTTTGCAGGCGCAACGCCACCCGCAGCCACTAACTCGTCGTAATTTTTTAGCCAAACGCCCCGAGGCCCCGGATCCCGCCTCCACAACCCCCAAGTCTGCGCCCTGGTGCCAGAGTTGGCAGAAGGATCGCCAAGTGCCGCAATAAACTGAGTCGGAATGCGTTTAAACTGAACCTTCTGGTCACCAGCATGGACATTTTCACCTGCAACCGATGACACTATGAATAATGTAACTGCCAGAAAGCATCCGATCACCAGCGCCGAACCTTTGTCACCAACCACTTTGGGTTTGCTAACCCTCTGTATATCCAAACCCTTCATTCTTTCCATACCCCGAATGCTAATAAATAATAGATGAAACCCGATTATCACCTATATCAACACACCAAACTTGCTAAATCTTGCTGACTAAAATTCAAACAAAGATCGAGCGTTTTCAGGGTGTAGCAAGGTTAAATTCAGTATCTGTTCAGCGGTGTGGCTGCACTATCCCGGGTGAAAGCAATAGCATCAGTAATTAGTTCCTGAACAAACAATTTTTTGGATCAATCGAAGGCACGATAATGACCGACCCAATCTCGTCAGAAATTTTCAACAAGGAAAACTTGGACAGTAATCTAGAATTGAGCTCTGAATATCTACGAATTCTAACTCATTGGTTATTCCTTGATCGTGGGGACAACTCGCAGAATTCGGCCCATGCGGACCCAGCAATTTTTCTTTCCATTGATTAGATCGCTCTTTCGACAACAAGGATGAAAACCTGACCTGGTGCATCCTTTTGTTCGTTTCAGCGGGCGGGATTATGCGCGTGATGGTCTACCCAGATCCTTATAATTGCCTCTCCTCAACTCGAGAAATCAATTGGGGAATGTAAATTGAAGGTAAAGAGCTTGCACCATTAACGTTAAAGTAATACGTCACTATAGGTCCAGCAAGTTTTATTTGATTGACAGCAGTGGCGGAATTCGAAAGAATCCATCGAGGTAATACCCGGAACTCACAAACCCCATTCCGAATGAACTCACTCGATTACGTGAACGCCACCAGTACTTTTGAAACCCTAATAACCGATCAACATAGTGATCACGTTTTATTGATCACTCTTAATCGTCCAGAAGCAGCCAACGCGTTCAACACCAGCATGGCTCGGGAATTACTGGGCTTGTTTGAAGCGATTTCTCTGGAACCTGGACCGACGCGCTGCATTGTTCTCACCGGCGCTGGGACAAGGGCATTTTGCGCCGGTGGAGATTTAAAGGAACGCAACGGAATGACCGATGAAGTATGGGGCCAACAGCATCTGATATTTGAGCGCATGGTGAGAGCCTTGAAGGACTGCCCAATTCCTTTGATTGGTGCCGTGAATGGAGCTGCCTATGGTGGTGGATGCGAAATATGTTGCCTACTGGATTTCCTTTATATTGCCGAATCTGCCCGATTCGCGTTACCCGAAACCAGCCTTGGTATAATTCCTGGAGCTGGAGGAACCCAGACTCTGGCCCGCGCTATAGGGGAGCGCAGGGCCAAGGAAGTTGTGCTCAGCGCACAACCATTCTCTGCCCAGCAGGCGCTGGACTGGGGACTTGCCAATGCAATTTTACCGTTGAGTGAATTGCTCACTGTAACATTGGAAACTGCGGAAAAAATTGCATCCAATGCACCAATTGCCGTAAGGCAGGCGAAGCAGTCTATTCACAGAGGTCTGCAAATGTCTCTTTCCGATGGCCTGGCATTTGAAATTGAGGCTTATAACCGAACCGTTCCCACTGCAGATCGCGTAGAAGGAATATTAGCGTTTAATGAAAAGCGTAAACCAGTATTTAAGGGTGGATAAACCATTCAGCCCGTTTTGCTTTGAGAAGTGCGGGCATAGAGTCGAGTGAGGTTTCTTATGGTACGGCGTGGTTTTTTGGTTCTATTCAGTTTCCATACCAACACGAATATGCAAATTCATTTTCCATCAAAATAGTATTTGTTGTTATGAAACGTCTCCAGGATAAAGTATGCATTGTTACCGGTGCCGCATCTGGTATTGGCCGGGAGACCGTTAAAATGTTTGTTTCTGAAGGCGCCGAGGTTCACGGCCTTGATCTGAATAAAGTTGGCCTGGCTGATCTAAACAGAAGTGAACCTACGTGTATAACCCATGAAATTGACATTACAGATGGCAATCAGATTCAATCGGCAATCGAACTATTCCATAGAATCGACGTATTGTTCAACTGCGCCGGTAGAGTTAGTGTTGGCAGCATACTGGACTGTAGTGATAACGATTGGACTTTGTCTCTCCAGACCAATGTAACGTCAATTTACGAGTTAACTCGTGCAGTTTTACCTATCATGTTGACCAACGGAGGTGGTAGCATTATCAATATGGCATCGGTAATTTCGTCTATTGGTGGGGCTCCCGAGCGATTTGCATACGGTGCAACCAAAGGTGCTGTAATCGGCATAACCAAATCCATTGCAAGAGATTTCGCCGATCGAGGGATACGGTGTAATGCGATTTGCCCCTCCGCTGTCGAAACTCCAACCATGAGACAGCGAATCGATGCAATGGATAACCCCGAATCAGCGCGTGAAATGTTCAACAGTCGACAGCCCATTGGACGTATGGGTACTACCGATGAAATCGCCTATCTCGCAACGTATCTGGCAAGCGACGAATCGAAATTCGTTACTGGTAGCGCAATGGTTATCGACGGCGGTGCAAAATTGTAACCTTGCTGGTCAATTTAAAATCTCGTTTACAGGAAATATCGTGATGCCGAGGTCTAAAATAATCAAGGTTTGGTTTGTGCGGTCAATTGTTCAAAAATATCCTGGTAACCCTGAATATGGCTTTTGGTACTGCTATCGTTAAAGGTCACCACAAATGGAGGTTTAATTGAACTACTGTAGGCAGGTTGGTCACTGTATTGTTCCCCATTTAAGTATTCGATCAATCCAATCAAACCAACGAAACAGCACCCAATCAAAACACCCATAGGAAATGGTTTTCGGATATTGGTCGCCAAATTCAAACTGAAGCCGATTGACAATCCAATAATCAGTGCCAATAGCAACCAGTCAATAATCTCGGCAATCATTTCGGCATTGAATATGTAGTCAATATAGCTTGAAAAGTCACTGAAAATAATCAACCCTATTCCAGTTAACGAGGCGAAAAATAGGTGAGATAAAAAATAGTGATGTTGGCGTAAAAACTTGCCAGCTAGGGACCAAATACAAGCCCAGGCGAATACTACCACTGGATATGTTAGGGACAACGCAGCTAGTTTCCCCCATTCCGGCTCCACGTAATTAGTTAAAGCAGCGGCGTAGAGTCCAGCAAGAAAAAGCGAAACCATCGCCGCCATTACAATGAAAGCTTTAAATTTACTATTATGAATCCAGTTCGCAATCGATAATTCTCTGGTCGGCTCCACCGCAAACTCTTCGTCATATACCTGAATTGAAGATTTACCTATCGTAACCTCGTCTCCAGGATGCAATGAAACTGGGTTTGCAGCCACCCTCTTCCCATTAAGCAAGGTTGGATTAGTATGATCCACCAAGAATAATTTCCACTCCAATGAATCGATAATAATTTCCAGTTGGAATGGTGCAATATAGGGGTCTGAAATAATATAGTCATTTTTAAACGACCGACCTAACTTAATCTTACATGGTCCATCTAAGGCCCGCGCTTCAACTTTCTGGCTGAGGCCACCTTGCCTAAAAATTATGGTTTCCATGTTATGGCCTCCAAAACTTTTTGATGAAGACTTTTCAGGTGATTTGCCCCAATTCCCATGACACTGACATTTATTGCCAAGGCCGCGTCCGGCTGATCGACCCGCATCGCCTGCAATACAGCATCATATAGCCCACGATAGTCATAGTATTCTCTTACACACGTAGAGACTTTCCATTTGGTTTCATCAAATTCGACGAAACTGCTGTCGCAATAAAAATTGGTTGTATCATCGCGACCACCATTGGAAAACCTTGCCACGGCGTAACTTTTCTCAAGATAATTGTAAAACTGAAACACGCTCAGATCATTCGACGCTATGTGTATATACGAGTATGAAAAGCTACCAGTGTATACGTCGTTGCTTACATAAATTCTGTCATCGGTGCGACAATGCCGATGGGATTCGTCAAATTTATTCTTTCGTTTCTCAAGGGTATGCCCCCAGCATTTAAGCGATTTATCAATCTTATCGGGCAGCTGGTAGTTCATAAAACGGGATATCGGCCATTCCGCGGAGATCAGTCTCGAGAAGTACTGATCCTGGTCCCGGTTTAACTCATCGTAGGCCCGCGCTTTATATTGGTCTTGGGGAATCGGATCATTGCTTTCTTCAATTAAATCATTTAGCAACCGAGCTGGTACCAGAAAACTTATTTGTTCGCCTCCCTTGGAAACGTTAACCCCAATGACCGCACCATCACTATTTATTGCGGGACCTCCGCTCATTCCACCGTTGAGAGAACCCGAAAACAGGAATTTCTCAAATCGCGAACCCTCAACAAGACCGTTATAAATTCCCTCGATAATGGTCATTCCCAAATCTTGCGGGTTACCCAGAGAAAAAATTCTAGTGCCTTTGTACGGCGCCTGGATACTTATATTCAGCGGCGCGTTATGGGCAGACCCGGCGATTCTAATTAATGCCAGGTCATGAACAATATTGAAATTGATAACTTCCGCTTGATCCACGTTCCCTGCATCTCCGAGCACTTCAATTCGATATTTTTCCGGATCATTAATATAGTCAGAAATTACATGGTAATTAGTTGCCAGAGTTCCTTCAGTACCAACGTAAAAAGCGGAGCCGATACTCGATTTACTACCCGAGCCCAGGTCAATTACTTTCACCTGCACCACACTGGACTTCATTCGCTCGAACAATAATTTCGCCTGATCTTCAGCGGCACTGGTTTCCAGCGCCAATAATATTACCAGCAAGAAAGTGAACTTAGCGATCCAACGAGCAGCCAAAAAATCCGCGCTGTTCCGGACAATAGTTATCACCTGATTTAATAGTGTTTTAACCAACAGATAATCTCCTATTAGAACTAAAAAGGCCCCGCAGATACGGGGCCTCGATTCTAAATTGAGAACTCGTCGGATTATGGCATCCAGGCGCGCCAGGTTGATTCGTTGGCCGCCATCCATTCGGTTACTACATCATCCACCTCTCTTCCATCGACATCAATCGCCAATACCATTTTGGACTGCTCGGCATTAGATAAATTCATATTGCTAAGTACGTGGGCAGCATCGGCATTTTTCGCCATTGATGTCGGATTACCGTAGTTAAAGGTTACGTCTTCGGCCCAGCCAGTCGCTGGCCATGCATCAGGACTGTGTGCAGGTAACTCCAAAGCAACCAGGTCCAAAGCCGCATGAATCCAATGTGGCTCCCAAGCGTACAATAAAAAAGGTTCCTTGCGCGCATAAGCTGCCTGGGCTTCTGCCCACAATGCCGTTTCGGTACCAAGTTCCACTGCCATAAAATCAACTCCAAGCATATCCAGACGCTTCTGATCATCACATTCCCACGCTGGTGTAGGGCAAGCCAACAATCGACCCTTACCACCCGATTCCAGAGTTGTAAAATGTTCTTTGTATTTATTGAGTTGTTTGTATGAAGTTAGATCATTTGCGACTGTGTCAACGAAGTATCGCGGAACGTAGTACGTAGAGGTACCAACGACTCCGGTGGGGCCCATGTACTGCACAGAGCCGTCACCACCAAACTTCTTGATCATGGTGTCCTTCGAACTACTATATGACGGCCAGCTTTCGCAAGCGTAATCCAAATCACCCGCGGCAATCCCTTCATAAATACCAGCGCCCGAGGGCATCGTGATGGCTTTTACCTTGTAGTCCATTTCATTTTCCAAAATAGTTTGCACTAGTTTGCAAACCACTGCACCACCCGTCCAATCAGGAATCGGCGCTGACAACCGACCGCCGGCATTTGCTGGAATTGCAATTGCCAACGAAACAACAGCAGCCGAAACGCCGCTGACAATCGGTTTTAATAAAGATGAAACTTTCATTTTTTTCTCCAAAGGAATGTTATTGATGAACCTTACCGAATGCACCAGACGTTCATTTCTACATACGCCTGTTTCGGTAGGATAAAAAGAGTATGGGCATTTTCCTCGGATTGTCAATTAATTTAAATAAATTATGCAGTCAATTAACAGAAATACCCCTAATACGCTCAGATTTCATGAATTATCGGCACTTTATCCATGACCTCGCGTCGAATATATCGGTTTCAGGAAATTCACTTTACCCAAGAACCATTGTGTTTCACGGAGAAATCCCAGAAGATTGAGACCAATTCTTACTTTAGATTGCTGAAAATTTATAATATCTAATATTATTAGATCTGTTAATTGTCTACCTTAAATATCATAGGCACGAAACTGCCCCGAACCGGGTAACAAAAATGACAAGCAACCAACCAGTTAAATCGCAGAAATATTTGGATCTCCAAGCGGTAAATCACTTTAAGCATTCGGGGCACTTGTCTCCGGTATCCATACTCACTGAAACCGAAGCAGGGATTTTCAGGTCGAAACTTGAATCCTATGAACAGATCCTTGGACATCCGGTCCAGGGGCCCTTGCGCACCAAGCCCCACTTGCTTTTCAAATGGGTAGATGAATTGATGCGTCATAATGTAATTCTGGACTGTATCGACGATATTATTGGCCCGAATATTTTGTGCTGGAACACCTGGTTCTGGATTAAGGAAGCCAATAGCGATAGCTTTGTGTCCTGGCATCAGGATAGTCAATACTGGGGTCTAGATACGGACAATCTGGTTACCGCATGGCTCGCACTGTCCCCCGCTAGCGAGGACAGCGGTTGCATGCAGGTGATGCCGGGATCGCATTTGAATCAGGCACTAAAACACCAGGATTTGTATCACGACGACAATATGTTGACCAGAGGGCAGGAAATAGTAAATATGGACTCTTCGAAAGCTGTATCCATGCCATTAAATACTGGTGAAATGTCATTTCATAATATTGGTATCGCCCACGCCTCCGGTCCCAATGCTACGGCGGACAGAAGGATCGGACTTTCATTGCACTATATGCCAACCCATACAAAGCAAATAAATACGGATTGGGACTGTGCCACGTTGGTCAGAGGAAATGACCAATACGGGTTCTTCGAACAAGCTCCTGTTCCACGACACGACTTCGATCCCGTGACCGTCGCATTCCACGAAAAAGCGACTAATGCCATGCGAAGCTTGCTGTTCAAAGACGCAGAGAAGATTAGGCCGACGATATAGTACCTATACCCGTCCAATTATTATTCTTGATTTTATAATTTCCATACAGGAGACCAACCATGACCCAAATTCAATCGATTGACCGAAATACTTCTGCTGATGTAGCAATGGAAATCCTCGAACGGGACGGCGCCGTTATCTACCAAAACTTACTGGACGGTGAAGTTATGGATCAAGTTCAGGATGACCTGGACGCTTACATCGCCAGAGCCTACAACGGCGAGGGGGATTTTTGGGGATACAAGACGAAGCGATTTGGCGCTTTGGTTGCTAAATCCAAAACTTTTGCTGAGCAATGTGCGCCTAACCCGCAGCTCTTAGCTGTGATGGATAAGCTGCTTGGACCACGCTGTTCCCGCTATCAATTACATGTCACGATGCTGGTGCATATCGGGCCGGGCGAATCACCTCAAATTATGCACCAGGATGATGGCTTACTACCCTTTGTCCACCCGGGACCACAATCGATATGCAATACGATGTGGGCACTAACCGACTTCACCGCGGAAAACGGGGCAACCAATGTCATTTTAGGAAGTCACAAATGGCCAGATGGACGCACCCCCTCGGCAACCGACAAAGTCACCCAGGCTATTATGCCGAAGGGTTCTTGTCTGATATACGTTGGCTCGGTCTGGCATGGTGGAGCATCCAACAATACCAAAAAAGAATGGCGCACCGGAATGATCTGCGGTTATAGCCTGGGATGGTTACGTCAGGAAGAAAATATGTATCTCGCAGTACCTCCCAAGGTCGCCAGGCAACTACCGGAACATGTACAACATTTAATCGGATACAAAATTCATGGTATTTTTCTCGGTTGGGTTGAAGGCCAGGATCCCCATGTTGTTCTTGAAGATCAATACCAGGAAGTTATGCCAGCACTTGCCGAAGGTGGAGAGGCCACCGAGGACACAATTCTTCTAAAAACTGCGGTTTTGACAGATCCACATTGGGTAGAGATTTCTAATTAAAAAACCTATTTGCTCCGGAGCCAAAACGCTTTGAGGCCGATTTTATCTTTTGCCTTATAAAATTTTCAAGATAAATAATCCAGTTCAAAGTGGTATCTGTTTTGATCAAAAATAATTACTGCGTCTCCCTAAGTGCGTTAATCTGGGATCGATAAAAACCGCTAACACAGGATTCCCAGGCTGGAGAAATCACCCCACCATCATCCATAACCGGCGCACGGAACCCCCTGGCAACGCCTTCGAGGACGGCAACGTCTTCATCTAGAACCTGCTGTTGAATTGATTGCCACAATTTAGCCTCCTGAGAGGATACCGTTCCAGATGATGTTGAATAGCAGGCATGACTTATCCAACAGCTTGTGGGGTCGCTGCGATCGGGCAGAATCAACGAATCTACTATCTTGTCTGGTGCGTGGGCAGCAATATAAAGGTTGGGTACTCGCAATACGAAACGACCACTGGCATCCAATTGTTGATTATTCTTCGTCTCAAACTTGTTGGTGAAATTTGAACCTTCAATATCCACCGCACAACCAACCAGCGGTCCGTCATCAATAATGCGATGATTGTCAAAAGGGTGTCCCCCAGCGGTACTTGGATGAACCATTGGAACATGATAGGGCTCAATATTGTTTTCCATTGCAGTCTTCCAGTTGACTGCAAGAGGATGGCGTCGCACCGTAGCAAAATGCTGGGCCTCGGCGAAATTTACATCACTGTAAAATTCTGACAACGGGCTGACAAATTCGTCCAGGGTCGGTGCATTTCCATCTACGTTTATCAAAATCCAGTTGTGCCAAACCCCGGAGCGAATTTCCCGAAGCCCAAACTCTGCAGGGTTAAGTTGCGAATGACCATGTTGACGGTACCCACCAAAATGCGTTGCGGCGCGCAATCTACCATCCAGCTCATAAGTCCAGTTGTGATAAGGACAGACAATGGACGCACCGGTATTGCAGGCTTGCTTGATCAGTTCATGGCCCCGATGTCGACAGGAATTATAAAATGCGCGAATTCTGTGGTTGTTATCTCGAATAAGAAAAACTGGATGACCTGGTACCAGTGTTACGTCCCCAGGATTAGGAATTTCATGGGCTCGACCAACCATCAACCAGGTACGGTCTAACCAATTCTGATATTCAAACTCATGGAAATCATGATCTCCGTACACCCACCGCGGTAGTCTACGGGCTAACCCGGAAAGTCCTAAAACTCGTTCCTGCTCCTCAAGGGTAAGAAATTTATTAATATCCATTTTCATCGAATAACCACCTAATGATGGATCGAAAACCTGGTGACAACAAACACGAAATATAAAAAGCAATCTACTTTTCATTAGATTATTATAGCAGCGCGAGTATCGTCTCCGTTAAAATCCGGGGAATTTAGCGAATTAATCTGAGGTTAAAATATGGTTGACTCACCGGTAACGGCTACCGTCGATTTCGAGCAAGACGGGGTCCAGCATGGCTTTCTTAAACTGCCCCATTCCCATGACGACTCTGGTTGGGGTTCTCTGCTGATACCGATTACCGTAGCCAAAAATGGTGAGGGCCCGACCATACTATTTACCGGAGCCAATCATGGCGATGAATTCGAAGGTCCTATCGCATTGTGGGATCTGACCCACACCATTCAGGCAGAAAAATTATCTGGCCGCGTCATTATCGTACCTGGAATGAACTATCCCGCATTCCGAATCGGCAGGCGAACCTCGCCTATCGATGGGGGCAATATGAATCGAGTGTTTCCAGGAAACCCAGAAGGTAACATTACGGAAAAAATTGCCGATTATTTCCAAAGGACCCTATTGCCTCTTGCGGATTATGTTGCCGACTTTCATTCTGGTGGGAGAACCATGGAATTTGTACCCTTTTGCTGCGCCCATGTGCTGGACGATAAAGATCAGCAGGCGCGCTGCGTAGCCACGATGCAGGCGTTTAACGCCCCTTATTCAATGATGTTGCTGGAGATAGAGGCCGCCAGTATGTATGACACTGCTGCTGAAAATATGGGAAAGGTTTTTATCAGCACCGAATTAGCAGGGGGAGGAAGTGCTTCGGCAGCAACTGTGGGCATTGCCAAAAAAGGTATTCGGAATATTCTTCGCCACGCCAACATAACCCAGGGTAAGCTGGAAGTTGATACTACGATCAATTTAGATATGCCAGATCAAAATTGCTTTGTTTTTAGTGAATCCTCTGGCTTGTTTGAACTTTGCGTGGACCTTGGTGCCCAGGTCAAAGCTGGAGACTTAATCGGCCGAGTCCATAATATCGAGCGCACTGGCCTGGCGCCAACAGAGTACTTTGCTGGGGTCGGAGGTATTTTTAGCGGTCGGCATTTTCCAGGGCATATTGCGATGGGCGATTTTCTGGGCGTCATTGCAATAACAATGTAATTTGTACCCATGTCGAATATTTTTTTAAAACCTGTCCTGCAATGTGCATCTGTCGGTACCTTGGCACAAATTGACGGTGGATCGGACAAGTACAGAATAGGCCTGATTGAGCTTGCCAATGATTATTTCATGGAACGCAATTTTATGAACTCGCGCGCGGCAGATGATGTGGTTATGGACGTCCGCTGCGAAATGTATACCCGGGTTAATTTCGCAATAGTTTGACGCGATAAATTCTCCAGATGCGCACCCTATATGGGTTGCCTCATTGTCTGCAGATGCGGTCTCATTGGAAAGAAAATCACCCAACTGCCTAACCTGAATGCAAAAGATGAACTACAGCAAGCCATTTGAAAAATCAGAATACGAACGTCGTGTCACCGAAGTTAAACAACGAATGGAGGCAGCGGAATTCGACCTGTTAATTTGTCAGGATCCGGCAAGTATCAATTGGTTAACCGGATTTGACGGCTGGTCGTTTTATACGCCCCAGGCTGTGCTGGTTCATCTGGAAGAAGAATCGCCGGTATGGTTTGGCCGGGCTCAGGATGCCAAATCGGCTCATATAACCACGGATATTCCCGAGGTCAATATTGTATCGTTTTCTGAGCCATTGGTTCATCACCAGACCCAGCATCCTTTTGACGAATTGTGCGAAATGATCATTAAGCGGGGCTGGGGCTCCACCAGTATTGGAGTTGAACTCGATGCCCACTATTACACCGCAAGGGCGCATCAACACATCGTCAATGGATTACCAAATGCAAAGATTTCGGATAATCACGAATTGGTCAACTGGGCGCGACTGGTTAAATCGGATCCTGAAATTGTCTATATGCGAGAAGCCGGAACGATTATGACAAAAACCATGAATATGGCATTAAGCAGATTGCAACCAGGAGTTCGTCAGTTTGAAGTGATTGCTGATGTGTATCACGCCCAAATCAGCGGATACGACGATAAGTTTGGCGACTACACAAGTCTCTGCCCGCTAATTCAAGTGGGGGAAGGAACCAGCACCCCCCATCTTACATGGACCGATCAGCCACTGCCCGACAATGGACTTATCGTGATGGAATTCGGCTCAGCTCGACGCCATTATCAGGCACCAATGACCCGAACGGCACACCTGGGTAAGCCACCGAAATCGGTTACAAAACTTGCCGAAGTCATTGTGGAAGGTGGTGATATGGCTCTTGCCGCTGCCAAACCTGGGGTAACCTGTGAAGAAGTCGAGGCTATCTGGCAAGTGGTGCTCAATCGAAACGGTTACACTAAAGAAAGTCGAGTTGGCTATTCTATCGGGGTAAATTATCCCCCGGATTGGGGCGAGCGAACCGCCAGCCTGCGTCCTGGTGACCAGACGGTGTTGCAGGTCGGGATGTGTTTTCATTTTCAGTCCGGCGTATGGCTCGATGATTTCGGTGCGGCTGTATCGGAACCTTTCGTGGTAACGGATAAAGGCGGTGAACGTCTTTGCCACGTACGTCGAGAGCTAATCGTTGTGGAATGACAGATCGCTTCGTATTCAAAATTTATTAAACGCACTTGCTAAGTCCACCAGTAAATAATTAATTGGCAGATATTCTTTTGGCCTGACCAAGAGATTTTATAGGCGAATTTTTTACTACGAACTCGGCTATCTGTATTGCATTTAGAGCAGCCCCCTTTCTCAGATTGTCTCCAGACACGAAAATCGACAAACCACGATCATCATCTATTGTGTTGTCCTGCCTAATTCGCCCGGCGTAGCAGGAATTTTTACCAGCAACTAATAGTGGATTCGGAATATCAGTAAGTACCACGCCTGGAGCAGATTGAAGAATATCAATAGCCCTACTGGCATTTAAACTACGGGCGAATTCGAGGTTAAGGGAAAGCGAGTGGCCGGTATAAATTGGAACCCTGACGCAGGTGCCCGTCACAAGTAAACTTGGACATTGAAGAATTTTTTGTGATTCATCCCGTAACTTCTGCTCTTCGACGGTTTCTCCAGTACCATCATCAACCAGATCTCCTGCCATGGGAACAATGTTAAACGCGATAGTTTCAGGGAATTTGTTCTGTCCAGTAAAAGTAATTGCTTCGCCGTCGTAAGTCAAGCTGTTACTTTGTGACTGAGACGCGTCAAACTGCTGATCCAGTTCAGCGACGCCAGCAAGACCTGCACCACTTACTGCCTGAAATGTACTGACGATCATTCGCACAAGCTCAGCTTCCTTATGTAGCGGTTTCAAAACTGGCATCGCCACCATGGTGGTACAGTTAGGATTCGCAATGATTCCCTTCGACGCATTAAATATGTCTTCAGGGTTTACTTCTGAAACAACCAGAGGCACGTCGGGGTGCATTCGCCAGGCAGAGGAATTATCAATCACAATTGTTTCATTGGCAGCATATTTCTCAGCCAGCGCACGAGACGCAGTAGCGCCCGCGGAAAATATTGCGATATCCAGGTCGCTGGTATCCGCCTCAGCAGCATTTTCAACTAGTATTTTCTGGTCATTCCAGTCGAGGGTAGATCCTGCTGAATTTGCCGATGCAAAGAAACGAACAGTTTCGACAGGAAAATCTCGCTCGACCAATAGTTGGAGTAAAACTTTACCAACCATACCGGTTGCTCCAACGATCCCAAGTTGCGATACAGTTTCCATTACTTCATTTTAGTTTAGATTAGTTTGTGAACGCGGACATTCGATATTCCAAATGGTAAAGATCCAAATTCGATAGGCGCCTATAGAGTAACCGAGTAGTTCACAAAATTCGAACAATCCCGCCACCATTGTGGCCACCAAATTTTCCCTCTATATTGGGGTAACCGGTAAGGTCGAGTACTTCAGGCTTATCTTTAAGAAAATCGTCGCAGGCTTTTTCAACTCCAGGCAGAACGTTCCAGCCACAATCATCAAGCATGATAATTCCGCCTTTCGACATCTTTGGATAAACCTTGTTAAAAGAGTCGATAATAGACGTATAAAAATCTCCGTCAAAAAATGCGAAACTGATGTGGTCCGGATACTCATGGTCTGGAATTTCAGCAAACCAGCCCGAATGAATCGTCGGCGGTACAAGTTTTCGCCATTCAAAATGACGTTCAAATCGTTCTTTATAGGTTCTGCATTCTCCCTTTTGGTACTGCCAGTCTTCGCTCGTTAAGTCATGCTGATCCTTTTCTGGCAGACCTTGCCATGAATCGTATACATGATACTGCTTCGAACTGGAATAGTGGTCAAGCAACCTTCTAATAAATACAGAAGTCGTACCAACATTGCATCCCAGCTCCACGATTGCACCTGGAACATGCTGTTCCAGGGTAATCTGGAGGTTTTTCAGCACGCTGACTATTTCCCAGTACTTCATCATTGGTGAGACGATCTGGGTTTCCTCGACGAGACTTTCTACGTTAAACATATATTAAAATCTTAATGGCATAGAAGAAAACATAGATCAGAAAATGGTATCAGGCCCCTAATATTGGGAGCACACCAATACAAACTTAAATCCTTCCCACATTCCTAAAACTCTTGAGCGATAAACATCCATTTACCCTGCCGCGAAAAAAACCAATAACCCGGTCGATCGAAAGACCTCAGCACTTGCGCCTTGCACAAAGACGACAAACATTTCGCACCTCGTCCGGATTCAATCAAACTTATCCAGAGATTCCCGGGCTAGCGTTGGCTAATTGCGCGAAATGACACAGGTATTACCAAATTGAATCCCGTAGAGTGTTAACTTGGCAAAGTATCTTTTTACATCACCCGAACACCTTTCCTGCCCACTATTTAATTCTTTTAACTTACTTTTTACTGGCGCGGCGTTCATTATCCGGTCATAAATTCCAGGTGATGTCAGGTACGTATCCCGGGGAATTTCAACCAGCCCTATTCGTTCAAGATTAGACAAATAGATTTCAGCCAGCTCTTCAAATTCACAAGATGCATCGACGCCAATGGTCGAAACAAGAACGTTTGTGTTTAGTTCACCGAGATCAGCCTGCAATATTTTTTTAATATCTATAATCGGAATGACTTTTATGTCCAGCAAATGCGAAACGATTCTGGCCTCATCCTGAGTTATTGAGCGGATGACGTCAATAAATCCGGGGTGTGCTGACTGTGCGGTTACTATGTCCATCGCGGATGCAAGAAAGTTCGCATACAACTCACTGATATGATCCAGATGTCGAGTGTAACGCAATGCCTCAAACACGGGGCCTGCTAAGGAAACATCTGGAGAGACTATTCTTTCAGTAGGAGTGTATTCGAGTTTTTTTACCAGTTTACGGTAAATATATTCTTCAATTTTTACCCCGCCTATCACCAGACCTTTGATCATTTCAAGAGCCCGGCTTACGGCGATTCCAACCGTTTTGGGATTATCATCTGATTCCCAATCTATAGAAACGCCCGATGGTTCTACCAGCACATTGTCGCTGGAAATTCCTGCTGATTTTTTTGTCGGACTAGCAAAACTCTCCCGACCTTGTGGTGTTTTGTCTTTTATCACTGCAGCCTCCTTATAAGCCGATTGTCAGACGTGAAATAGTAACGAACTTATTATCGCCTGCGCATAACCTTTCTAATTGTAGATTACCTTAATATGTCACAATTTGACAATATTACCGAATTTTTTTTAACTACCCTTCGATTAAATGGTGTTGGGTTTAGCACCGTCACTCAGAATTCTTATATGTTCAGGCCCGATTCCGCAACATCCACCAACAATCTGTACGCCATTCTCGATCCATTTGGTTGCCGATTCCTGAAATTCTGCGGGGCTACATACACTATCGAACTGCATTTGCAAATTAACGAATTTACCTGAATTCGGATATATGGCCACCGGCCCATCCCAATACTGTTTCAGTTTTTCGAGCGCAGCATGGGTTACATCTGCTTCGCTATGCATGATTGAAAGTATCACGTTTCGACAATCCATAGCATCTATTACTGCTGGCAAAATCTCATCAAGAGAAGGAGCCTGAACCCCCATTTCCCTTGCAACCGCTACCTCTCCATCGCCCCGCCTGTCCCAATCACAAGTAAACCCCAAGATCACCGGCAATTTAAAATCTTCGACAGCATTCAGCATTGCCAGACTAACCTCCGAATCAAATAGCATTTCCAAAGCAAATAAATCCACCCCGGCATCAAATAGGACTTGTGCCTGATTATGAACATTTTCCAACAATTCTCTTCCTTTGGGCAATGTAGAACGGTCTGAATTGGCAGCAAATGTTGATAGCGAACCCGCAACCCAAAACTCGTCCCTCTCGCCCCCCACGTTGGCTACTGCCTGGTCAAATAAGGTTACTGCGGATCGATTCAATCTATTGAACTCCGCACCGAGTCCAAGCGGCTCAAGAACATGTCTAGCCAATGCAAAGCTATTAACGATATGCAGCTGGGCACCAGCGCGAATATAATCCTGGTGAATCTGTTGAACCACTTGTCCATAGTCTCGAACGGCAATCGCCGACCACCCGGATCCTTCAATTGGAACTCCTCTTCGCTCCAATTCAGTCCCAAGAGCGCCGTCCATTAAGATAAACTGGCCTGCTCGTAATTGATCTATAAAGCCGGAACGGGTGCTAATTGTCATAATTTTTGAAAAAGTGGAATAAATCCATTCGAGTAAACTCTGGGTCTAACAATTCTATACTAATATAGTGCAATGAATATTTGGGCACACGCGAAATCTCTCTCTGAGCAAACGCCACCTGAACGGAATCGATACGTCGACTTTTTACGTGCGATATCCATTCTGTTCGTTATTACTGGTCATTGGTTGATTGCGGTTGCACACTATACGACGGACAATTTCAACGTCGGTGATTTGCTGAGTATTGCACCATGGACCCAATGGCTCACTTGGGCGTTTCAGGTAATGCCGATATTTTTTATTGTGGGTGGTTACTCCAACGCGGTCTCCCTGGCTAGCGCGAATAAAAAAGGCATGGGCTACGCAGATTGGCTATCCGGGCGGCTGGTTCGTCTGGTAACTCCGCTGCTGGTACTGATAGTGGTTTGGGCTGGAATAGCGTTACTGTTCCGCTTTTTTGGGACGAGCCGTGATTTGATACAACTCGCCTCCCAGGCCGCCTTAATCCCAATCTGGTTTCTCGCCATCTATATCCTGGTGGTTGTTCTTGCGCCGGCAACATATACCGTATGGAAGCGTTGGGGACTCGGTTCTGTTTTTGGATTTGTTGCCCTCGCGGCATTGAACGATTGGATATTTTTTAATACAGACAATCAATGGCTCGGTTGGAGTAATTACTTATGGATTTGGCTCGGCGTGACCCAGCTCGGTTATGCCTGGCGGGAACAGCGGATAAAACTACTTTCAGTCAGGATTGGAATGGCACTGGTGGGACTAGTTTGCTTGTTGCTCATGGTTATACAAGGGCCATACCCGGTTGCCATGGCCGGGTCTCCAGGAGAAGGAATCAGCAACAGTTTGCCTCCCAAATTTACTTTATTTGCGCTCGGGTTATTCCAATTCGGGGTTTTATTGAGTTTGGAAGAACCACTCCAACGGATATTGCAAAACACCCGAGTATGGGCAGCCACCATATTGGTAAATGGTATGATTATGACGGTTTATCTATGGCATATCACTGTCATGATCCTGGTGGTCTCCCTGGCCTATTTACTGGGCGGAATCGGGTTGCACCCGGAGCCCGGTAGTTCAACCTGGTGGTGGTATCGAATTCCCTGGATGGCGTTAATGTACAGCCTTCTGGTGTTGGTCGCGCTACCACTTTCTCGTTTTGAACGGGGCTCAATCAAACCCACGAACCAGCAATCCGCTGTGCGACTGGTAATCGGCGCAGTTGTAATTTGTGGCGGTATCGCTTTTTTAGCTCGTTTTGGCTACATGGGAGGTCCATCATGGGGGTTGGATATAGTAGCTTTTGGATTGATTTTTACGGGATCTTATATTGCCGGTGTCTTCATTAAAGGGTAATCAGGTTACACTGGAAAATATTTGTAGAGCAAATCAGTGAATTGCAATAAATCAGATGATGGATCACATGGGAAAATTTGAAGCCATACGACGATTAACCCAGGATATCGCAAAAGATGTTGTCGCGCATAATGCCGAAGAGACTGACAAACTAGCCGCCTGGCCCAAACAGAACATCCGCGCCTTACAAGACGCTGGACTTGGGGCGCTAGTTGTTCCCAAAATATATGGTGGTCTCGGATTCGGCACCTTGGCCCTGGCCAAGACCTGTGAGATTCTGGGTAGCGAATGCGCATCTACCGCTATTTGTTTTGGCATGCATTCTGTCGGCGCCTCCGTCATCGCAGCCAATCCAAATAAAGAGCAATGCGCCCGCTATCTTGAACCCATTGTGGCCGGGAAACACATTACCACGTTATCCCTGAGTGAAGCCGGCACCGGCGCACACTTTTATCTGCCGCAAACCGAGCTGGAAGTGACCACCGACGGATTTTGTATTAGTGGCAGCAAAACGTTTGTTACCAATGGTGAAAACGCTGATTCTTACGTCGTATCGACGGTGAGCAAAGACCAGGATGCACCGATGGGACAGTTTTCCTGCGTGGTGGTGCCCCGGGATACCAAAGGTCTCTCATGGGGACCACACTGGGACGGTATGGGAATGCGGGGTAATTCTTCCAGGATGTTGAATCTGGACAATGTGCGAGTTGCCCGTGAGGATTTGCTAGGCAAGGAGGGAGATCAGATTTGGTATATATTTAACGTGGTTTGTCCCTACTTTTTGATGGCCATTGCGGGGACTTACCTGGGGATAATGAAATCAGCGGTCGAGGAAGCAAGACTGCATCTGATAAAACGACACCACACCCATGTGGGATTAACCTTGGCCCAGGTACCGGTGCTGCAGCATCGTCTTGGTCAAATATGGGGGCGGGTAGAGCAGACCAGAAGGCTGGTTTATCACGCGGCGCACAGCTTTGATGAAGATGAGCCAGACGCGTTAATCGCATTGATGTCGGCAAAGGCAGAAGTGGCCGATTCAGTTATAAGCGTTGTCAATGACGCAATGACGATCGTCGGTGGCATAGCTTACCGTGACGGGTCCAAGCTGCATCGCTTTCTTCGCGACGCCCGGGCATCGCACCTGATGTCCCCTACTACCGACATACTAAGGGTATGGATTGGGCGTGCACTGCTCGGGCAACCCTTGCTGGCGGACTAAACCATGACAGGTCAGGCATTTCCCGAGATCGCGCGCGGAGCCCAAAACGAATTCCAGGGATTTGTCACGGCTATTGGATTGCGGCAGGATTTAATTTCGGACCTGGATAATGAAACTGAAAAATCCTTCGGCTGGGAATCCGTTCAGAGCGAAAACCGTTTGTCGATTCAAATTGACCAGGGGTTATTGCAGACTGACGTTTTGCTGCTGGGACAGCAAATAGAACAGCCACTTAAAATCGCACAAAGAGTGCATGGATTTGATAAAACAATTCCGGTCATCATTATGACTCCTGCTCGTGATTATGATGAATTGCGCCGTTCGATAATGTTTGCTCCATTACTCGGAAATGTAATAACGCCGTGGTCACTTGACGAAACAAGTTCATTAGCCGACGCCATCCGCAGAGCGGTAGAACGACATCGGCAGCGCCGCCAGTATCTCGACACGATTGCGACTGTTCAACCAAAGTTTGGCAACCTTTCTTTTTCCCAACCAGAACTTGGGCACTATCTGGGCAGGTTGCTGGAACAGGCACCCATTGGTGTAGTCAGTCTCGATGCCGGTGGAATTGTCCTCGGTATTAATCGTCAGGCCGGGCGCATCCTGGGACAGGAAGAGCGCCAGGTTCTGGATACTCCTCTGGAACAATATTTTGACGAGCTATCTGGGAAACGGCTGTCGAATCTGCTGAAACGTAGCGCGGTCGGGCAGAAATTCGGCATGACACCGGAAGTGCTGCACAGCGTCGCCAGGAAATCCCAGGTCCGTTACCTCGAGGCGACGGCGTCACGAATTTCCTATCGCGCGGAACAACGCGGATTTATGGTCATACTGCAGGACGTTACCCAACGGGAATTGGCAGAATTGCGGCGCAGGCACACCGAAGGACACATGCGTATGCTATCGGGAGCTTTGGAGCAGGCTGGAGACGCCGTGATGATTACCGACAGCAATCGAGTTATCGAATACGTTAACCCTGCGTTCGAGCAGTTAACCGGTTACTCTCCAAGTGAAGTGGTTGGTCGGGCACCGTACTTCTTGCGCTCAGGCATTCAGGACCAGAATTTTTTCGAGGAACTGTGGGGGAAAGTCAGTAGTGGCGGTGTGTTTCGTGGCGTACTGATTAATCGGAGAAAAGATGGAACGATCTATCATGAAGAGAAAACTATTACACCTCTTCGCGACAACGATGGTGAGATATCCCATTACATTTCAACTGGGCGTGACATATCAGAACGGCTCGAGGCCGAAGACAATACCAGGCGACATCAGGCTGAGTCCGCCCATATCGCGCGCTTAAGTACTTTGGGAGAAATGGCTTCCGGGATAGCTCATGAAGTAAATCAGCCTCTTTGCGCTATTACTACATACGCACAGACCTGCCTGAGAGTACTAAATTCAGGCAACCTGAGCCCGGATAAATTAACCTATGGCCTTGATCAAGTAGTACGGCAGGCAGACCTGGCCAGTCAAATTTTCAGACGGCTAAGAAATTTCGCTCGCAAGGGAGAAAATTCCAACCAGCAGGTGAATTTGACGAAAGTTGTAAAAGAAGTCAAAAACATGATTGGCGCGGAGTTGGAGCGAAGTCAAATTTCCCTTAAACAAGCAACCAGCGGTCCAACGCCAATTGTGTGGGCAGATCCAGTACAAATCGAACAAGTATTATTAAATCTTCTGAGAAACAGCCGGGATGCTGTGATGGACCTGCCACTAAATAGGCGAGAGATAACATTGGAAGTTCATAGCGATTCCACTGACGGAGTAAAAGTCTCGGTTATCGATAAGGGGCCCGGAGTACCTGGCAATATCTCCAATAATTTATTTGAGCCATTTTTTACTACCAAAGCGAATGGACTGGGTGTTGGTCTGGGTATCAGTCAAACCATAATTGAATCCCATGGGGGCAAACTTTTTCTGGAATCCACTCAATCCAGTGGTACCAAGTTTTCATTCACTCTGCCGATCGGAGAATTCGTAACCCGGTTTAATGAACCCAAATTTATCGAGGCTTGAACAAAAGTAATGGAAGATACACGTTCACCGACAGTTTTCGTTATCGACGACAATGAGGCAGTTCGCGATGCTATTCGCTGGATGGCTGAAGAAGTCGGTTTACAAGTCAGAACCTACGGAACCGCCAATGAATTTCTCGATGAACTCGATCTGTATGCGCTTGGTTGTCTGGTGTTGGATGTAAGGATGCCAGGGATGAGCGGCCTGGACCTGCAGGAGCATCTGGTCGAAATTGGCGTAACCTTGCCAGTGATAATTATTACCGGGCATGGGGACGTGCCAATGGCGGTACGGTCGATGAAGGCGGGGGCGTTTGAGTTTTTACAGAAACCATTTAACGACCAGGACTTACTCGACTGCGTTTACGCAGCAATAAGCCGTCACCACGATATACTTGCCGAGAGAACACTATCGGTGAAAGCGTACAAGTATCTATCAACCCTGACCCGGCGCGAACGAGAGGTGTTAAAACTTTTGCTCGATGGCATGCCGAGTAAATCCATTGCTAATAATCTCATCATCAGTGTCCGGACTGTGGAGGGTCACCGGTCCAATATAATGAATAAAATGCATGCCAATAGCGTGGCCCAATTGATTGAAATCTGTCACCAGGCCGAGCCTGCATGACCGTACTTATAGTCAGATTTATTATCACAATTACGTGATTTTCTTGACTAATAAATAACATATCCAGGTAATTCTACCTGGGTCATATGCAACATTTCGTATTTCAGACAGTTACATTGAGTAACTTTGCGTATTTACCCTCTTCCGGTTTCTGAACTTAACTACACCGTCGTGACAATTTAACGCGCCAGTACAACTAAAATCACTCAAGAGGAAACACCATGCTGGAATCTTTGACCCAGGAACTTAAGCAGTCCAGAGCCTTCGAAGACGTCATGCGCGAATTCGCCAAAGTAGTAACCTCTGATTCTGATCTGCAAAGTCGGCTCGAGACTGCTGTAGACAGCGGAATATCCCTAGATGAATTTCGCGATCTCTATGTCGCAGCAGCAGCTGACCACGGGTTGAGTTTCACTTCGGACCAGATGGAGATCGCCATGCACGAGCAAAAACAAGGGAAGGATAAAGTTTTACCAAGTATGGTGCAGAAATTGGTAACGATACTATAGTTACTGGTTCTTCTTGGGTGTATATCTTGGATGATGAATTACCAGGGAGTGTCTCATGACCGACAAGATTAAAAGCAAAATGGGCCGCCAGGTCGGTTCATGGAATGGTAAAAAAGTTAAGGATTTACAATTCGAACTCGAGCGAATTCGCCAGGATTTGTCGAGAACTTCCCCTGACGATAGATTGTTTCCGGCCGGGGTACCGCATCGGGAACAGCTACCTTCTGACCTGCAAAAATTTTCCGCCTATCCTATATGGGCTTGCGATACAGAAGAAAACTGTTTGTGCGGGGCCCGGGCGAATCGAGTTGTTAGCGTAGCAGATGTCCGCCAATACTCGATGATTGATCATCATTAAACTCGGCCACACGCGATATACCTAATCACATTAGAGAGGAAATAAAAATGCGAAAACTTATATTTGGACACCTCGTTTACCTGTATACACCCCTGGGTATACTTGCTTGCATCTGGGGCATTTTGTATGGAGGCAATTGGGTCTGGTTAGGGGTAGGCTTATTTGCCTTCAATATTGTTGTCGACACCCTGAGCGCGGGTATTCACCCAGCAGGCGCTGGTACCGACAAAAATGGACGTCCCCTCGGTATTCCAGCGTTGCTCAATGGGATGATGTATTTGCAGTATCCACTTTTTGTTGCGCTCCAATTGGTGCTCGCATGGCGGGTATATGAATACATGGCGGGAGTTCCAGCCGGAACCGGAGAAATTCTCGGGATTACGTTTAATCACGGTATTAGTGGATGGCACCTGGTTGGAGCGACCATTGGCGCTGGTATGCACCAGGGGCTTGGCATTATTTTCGGCCATGAATTGTCCCATACCAAAGGCTTTGGTTTCATGATTTCGCGACTGATGATGGCATTAAGCGGATGCGCGCATTTCTGCTTTGCCCACGTCTACAATCACCATTTGGAACTCGGGCGGGCCTGGATGGGACCAGAAAGAAACAAACTCGGGGATGATTGTGATCCGGCAACGTCTCCGCGTGGTCGCGACATCTATTCGCACTTTATTATTTCCCATGTTGGACAATCCTATTTCGGTATTAAAACTGAAGCACGCCGTTTAAAAAGACTCAACAAGTCTTTTTACTCATTTAGCAACCGATGGATCCGGGGATATCTGATGAGTCTCCCGACGATAGCGCTATTTGCATATGCTGGCTGGACCGGTGGCGGTGCCGCTGGTCTGTGGCTCGGTTTGTTGGTAATGCTCGTGGTGTGGATACTGTCTAATTTTGAGCTCGAAGCCCTGAATTACATGGAGCACTATGGGCTGGTGCGAGTTAAAGGTGAGCCGATTGAATACCGCCATTCCTGGGATAACGACAATCTGTTTACTAGTTGGGCGTTTATCGAAATTGGACGCCAGGCTGATCATCACGATCGCGGCGAAACCCATTTTTGGGAGCTGACAAATGTGGGGCGTGCTCCTGATGGAGCGCCAAACGCCTGCATCGGTTACTACCATGAATTTTCGCTGGCCCTGATGCCACCTATGTGGCATGCCATGATGAAGAAAAAACTTGCGGTCTGGGATCGAGACTTCGCCACACCAGAAGAGCGCGAGATCGCCAAAGAGATCAACAAAAAAGTGGGCTATGATATTGAGCCTGACCGCATTGGGGATGTAAAAATACACGTCAACTACGCATAACAACTGAGGAGAATAACCATGACTGCAACAGCTGAAGACACACTGTACACCCGCCTGGGTGGAAAGCCCGCAATCGAAGCAATTGCTTCAGATATTTTCGATAATCATACAAAGAATCCCACGGTCAAAAACCGCTACGTAAACAGCGACCCGGCTGAAGTCAAGCGGCTAGTAACTGAGATGTGCTGCGCAGGGTTTGGTGGTCCAGAGGAATATACTGGCAAAGATATGATCACAACCCATACCGGAATGAACATCAATGAAACTGAGTTTATTGCAGTGGTAGATGACGTTCTGGACGCCTTGGAAATGAACAATGTTGGGCAACGCGAAAAAGATGAGATTCTGTGTATTTTGTACTCTCTCAAGCCCGAAATCGTTCACCTGTAAAGACTGATAAAAGTCGAAAATTAAAACTCTGTCCGTTTGATTCGAATAATTCCAAACGGAAGTCAGAGGGTGGCACATGGACGTGCTTGTTTTGCAAACCTCCCATTATATGAAAACACGCTAGCAAGGATTAATTCACTATCTCACCACCTCGAATAACTCCAAAAAACAAATTATCTTATCAATCGGAGAAGCACAATTGTTCGGCCTATTTTCTGCCAAGAAGTCCTTTCATGTTCAAATAAATACGGGAGAGTCCGTGATTGAAATTGCGCCGAATGACAACCTGCTAAACGCAGCCCTGAGCGCAGGAATTGCGTGGCCCCACAATTGTCGGGTCGGTAGTTGCGGGACCTGTCGATGCAAACTAGTCAGCGGTAAGATAAAACCACTAAACGATTTCAGTTATGTCCTGGACGGCGACGAATTGGACGCCGGCATGATTCTCGCTTGTCAAACCCGGGCAAAATCCGATATTGAAGTACGCGTTGTACTAGATCCCGACACAGTGGCAATACCAGCGGAAGCGGTATCAGGAAATATCGCGCGATGCGCACGATTGACCCACGATATTCTCGAAATTTCGATCAAACTGGATAAACCACTACCTGCGTATTTTGCCGGTCAGTATGCAGAAATCAGTATTGATGGAATTGAACAACCGCGTTCCTATTCGTTTGCCAGGGCGCCAACACGCGAGACGCCAGATCAGGTGTCATTTTTCGTTCGCCTAGTTCCCGGCGGGAAAATGAGTACCTGGCTGCATCAGGAAAGCGAAGTTGGGACACCCGTTACGGTCAACGGTCCAATGGGTTCATTTTATTTGCGGAGCTCTACAACTCCGATGCTATGTATTGCTGGAGGCAGTGGCCTGGCACCAATTAAATCCCTGTTGGAACAACTTGACCAAGACGGTTTTTCCAGGCCGGTAAAGTTTCTATTTGGCGCCCGAACTCAAGAAGATCTCTACTGCATTGCAGAGATGGAGGCCATTGAATCTTCGAACAAAGAACTGTTTGAATTTATCCCGGTCCTATCCGAAGAACTGACTGATACTGGCTGGTCAGGACCACGCGGTATGGTTACTGAGCATATCCAAAGCCAGGGTTTTGATCTCTCCAGTAGTCAGGCCTATTTGTGCGGCCCACCTCCCATGATTGATAGCGCAATTAAAGTGCTAAATCAGGGGGGAATGAACAGCGATCAAATCTTTTTTGATAAGTTTTTGGACGCCTCTCATCTGCCTGGCGGTAAGCGATAGTCCTGCTAGATGTCTCATTTATACCTGCTGAGCGGGTGTGATTAACGTCACTATTTCTCGTGCCTGAAGGAAAGTTCTAGCTCTCTTTGTGCCTTGATTATGGTTTTAGCCTGTTATTAAAATACGGATTTGTTGTGCCGGCGAATTCTTATGAATCGAGGAAAAAGCCGAATGAAATTTGATCACCCGAAAAATATCTACGCTGGAATAGTTCCTTGGCAGAGGTTTTTCCATTAAAATTTTCGTTTTACACAATTGTTTTAATCATATCCAATAGTACTCATCAACAGGCCAGCTTCGACCTCAGGCGCTATTTATCCGGATTTTATAACACCTCAATCAGAGCTTTTGGTCACAAACCCGACTTGTTGAAACCCAGCTTAATTCACTGATGACACTTCAGAAAACCTTTGAAACTTTTCCTGTTCGAATAAGGGTAAACGGTGAGGAAATGCAAGAGGGCGTAGAGCCAAGACTGCTTCTGGTTCAGTTTCTTCGGGAAACCCTCGGACTTACCGGCACCCACATTGGCTGTGATAGTTCTCAATGTGGCGCCTGTATGGTTCATGTTAATGGCAGAGTGATAAAGTCCTGCGGCATCTTTACCGTAGAAACCGATAACGCAGATGTCGTAACTATCGAGGGAATGTGCAACAAAGATGGATCACTTGGCCCAATTCAGCAGGCATTTAAAGAAAATCATGGATTGCAATGCGGGTTTTGTACACCTGGCATGATCATGGCTGCCTCAGAACTTCTAAAATATAACGACAATCCTAGCGAAAACGAAATTCGTCAGTTTCTCAAGGGTAACATCTGCCGATGCACCGGATACCATAATATCGTGAAATCTATTCAGGCCATTGCTAAGCCATAGGTATCAAGAATTGACATTAGTAATCACTGGAGCAGTACGATAGACAACTTTAACTTCATATCGGCTAAAACTATTATCCAGGCCTCGGAGTTAATGGCGGACGGCACCCAGGCCATTGCGGGTGGTCAAACCCTGATACCGTTGATGAAACAGCGACTCGTTAAACCTGCTTCCCTGGTCAGCCTAAATGCCATTGCTGCGCTAAAGGGAGTCTGGGCAGGAGAATCAGGAGAGATAATTGTTGGCGGTACCGCCACACACAGCGAGGTAGCCCAATATACTGGTTCTTATCCAGTGCTGGCGCATCTTGTTTCCAGAATAGCTGATCCAGCAGTTCGAAATAGAGCAACTATCGGGGGTTCACTGGCGGCCAATGGACAGGCGTACTGTTATCCCGCCGCCGTGTTGGGATCGAATGCCAGTATTTGTACCAACCGGCGGATAATTTCGGCGGATGAATTTTTCATCGACGGGTCACAAACAGCCTTGGAAAAGTCAGAGATCATTACTCGGGTTTTATTTCCAGTTCCGGAAAAGGCGAGTTACCAGAAGTTTTCTCAACCGGCATTCCGCTACGCCATCGCAGGTGTATTTGTCGCTAAATTCTCTGATGAGGTACGCGTTGCGGTTACGGGTGCAGCCAACAAAGGGGTATTTCGCTGGCACCAAGCGGAGTCAGCGCTGACAGAAAACTTTTCTGTTGAGGCACTGGCCGAAATTGGAATTTCGCCGGATTCAATGATCGATGATATCCACGGGAGAAAAGATTATCGCGCCCATCTCGTCAAAACCCTCGCACTACGAGCGGTTAATAATTGCGTACAGCTCCGGTAAAACACACTATTTCACTGAGTTCATTGCACGCCAGATTTTTTCCGAGGTAGCCGGCATATCTATCGTTGTAACGCCTTTGGGTACCAATGCATCAAGCACGGCATTGATTACCGCAGCAGGCGCAGCCACCGCACCCGATTCGCCCGACCCTTTGATGCCCATCGTATTGGTCAAACAGGGGTGATCCTCAATCAGCTGCATATCCAGCATCGGAACGTCATCCGCTCGCGGAAGGCAGTAGTCCTTCAGACTTGTGGTCAATAATTCCCCAGTATCAGGCTGGTACTGAATTTGTTCCAGTAGGGCCTGACCAATACCCTGTACCACCCCACCATGAACCTGCCCTTCGCACATCATGGGGTTATGCAATTTCCCAAAATCGTCTGCTACCGTGTATCGCAAAACCTCAACTTTCCCAGTTTCCTGATCCACCGATAACTCACATATGTGACACCCCTGGGGGAATGTCATAGGTGCTTCACTAGCCAGATAAGTTACTTCAAGGGATGAAAAGACCACCGGAATCGCCCCAACTGTTCTGCGAGACTCAGCACCAATGTGAGCAATTTTCTCCAATGTGATTTCCTGATCAGTTTCAGGTATCTGAATCTTCCCGCTGACAAATGTTATGTTGGGGCAGTCAACAGAAAACAGTTGTCCAACGGCCTCCGCTATTTTTTGCTTCAATTCCTTGGCGGCTCCGTGAATGGCGAGTCCGCCCATTAGCAGAGACCTGGACTGTGCGGTTCCCGACCCTGGTGGGCAGTGTAATGAATCGCCTTGAAAAATTCTTATCTTGTCCACGGTCAAATCGAAGTGCTCAATCAGAATCTGGCTGTAAGCAGTCGCATGTCCCTGGCCAGCGGGCTGGGTACCGACAAATGCTGAAATACCTCCATCAGTGTCCAGCCGCAGTCGCGCGCTTTCGTCCATCAGACCGGACGCACTCATTACCCAAGTAGACATCCCTATCCCAATCAATTTTCCATTGGCAAGGCCTTGCTCCTTGCGTTGGAGAATTTGCTGCCAATTGGCGCGTTCCATGGCGCATTGCATCATTGCCTGGGCGTTTCCCGAATCATAAATCTGACCCGAGGCGGAATGATAAGGAATCTCGCTCGGCAGAATCAAATTGCGTCGACGTAATTCATCAGGAGCAATGTCAAGTTGGCGGGAGGCAGCATCAACCAGTCGCTCCAGCAAATATATCGACTCAGCTCTACCGGTTCCCCTATAGGCATCGATTGGAACCGAATTGGTAAATACACATTTTATGTTTGCGTGGGCCGTTGGAATGTTATAACAACCCGTAACAACCTGATTACTGATCTTGGTGGGAATTTTCGGCCCCCAATCCTTCATATGACTTCCCATATTGGCAATGGTTGACACCCTAAGCGCCAAAAAGTGACCGTCACTATCCAATGCCAGCTCGCCCGTATTGATATGATCTCGTCCATGCCCGTCGACAATGAAGCATTCGGTTCGACTTGCGGTCCAGCGGACGGTCCTACCAAATTTTTTGGCAGCCCATGCCACTAACACCTGTTCACGATTACAGAAATATCTTGCGCCAAACGCACCACCAACATCCGGCGTTAAAATACGAAGTTTATTAGTCGGTATCTTTAAAACGTGATCTGCGATTTGTGATTGGACACCATGAACTCCCTGGCAGGGCGTGGTTAAGGTCAAGACATCGGATTCGCTATCATAACTAGCCACTGCTGCGCGGGGCTCGATGGGGCTGACTGCAATCCGATTGTTGGTGACGGTTAATTTTACTGTTTGGGTCGCCTGGCTAAATGCTGTCGCTACTGCGGTACTGTCACCGATTTCCCACTCGACCCCAAGGTTTCCAGGTGCTTCAGGCCAAATTTGCACACTCTCCCGGTCAAGGGCGCTAGCGGTCTCTACAACCGCTGCTAGTTGCTGGTAATTCACCTGAACACGCTCTGCAGCGTCCTGGGCTTGACCCAAGGAATCAGCGACCACCATGGCTACTGGGTCACCTGCGAACAAAACACGTCCTGATGCAAGCAGTGGATTGGGCGGAATTATTGTTTCACTTCCACCGACTCCGGTAACCGTGTGCATACAGGGAATATTCCCAATATTGTCGGCTTCGAGATCTTCTGCAGTGAACACCGCAACGACACCTTGCGACGCGATCGCTTTATCGGCATCAATACTGGAAATAGACGCATGAGCATGGGGGCTTCTAACAAAAACTGCATGTACCGAGTCGATGTCCGCAATGTCGTCGGTATAATTACCCTGGCCCGACAACAATCGGTAATCTTCAACCCGACGGGAAAGTTGCCCATTATCATTTCGCAACATTGATGTCACACTCAGATCGATTGTAAATCGTACATTAAAGGCAGATTCTTACTAACTTTCCAGTCAAACTTTTAATGGGAAAACATATATCTTTGGTCTCAACAGGCGAGGCGTCAGCCGAGAACAACAGCCCGACAATTTTTGCAACCTCGGCTCTGCTTCTGGCTGCTTCACAATTATCACCATCTTGTAATAAGCATGGAGCGACGGCACCCGCAACTGCCTTATTAAATTGATTCATACACTGGGCGTTGGTCAAACCATTGAGTGAGCATACAATATCCGGGTCATCCAGATTAAGTTCAGGACGCGCATAAGGGATGACCAATTCATTAGCGGCTTGCTCCCGCCAATACAACCGAAAGTTGTTGTTTGGATCACCATTAAATTTTTCAATCATCATTTCTGCCCGACGCATGGGTCGAATATTGCTGTCAACACTCCCGCTCATCTCAATATTGACAGGGTCTGGTGGTAAACGATTAGACTGATAAATATCAACTGGGGTAAATTCGACATTTCTAACGGTTGTTGTTTTGTCGGTTACGCCAGCAACCAGAAATTCGCGCAGGTTGATATGATTTTTTAACACACCATTTTCAACCAAAGTGAAATTGGGCTCGTTAGTTCCGTCCTGGGGATTTGGCGGCAGTGCAATACCAATATTAAATCCCTGAATATCAAAATTGCGGATTAATAGTTGTCCGTTTTCATAGGAAGAGGTACCGAGCCAGAAACCCCGGTTAAACCGGCCATTGGGACCGCTGAGTATCGATACCCCCGGGTCGTCCCGCATGATGAAACCCTCATAGGAATTCCGACTTTCGTGAAAAGCATACACGCCAGTATGGTTGATATGCCATAAGTGAAAATCCTTGAAACGACTGACTTGTTTGTAATAAGAAACAGAGCAACATCCCCGAGACCAGGTTAACCATAACCCTTGACCAGTTGCACCATAAGCTTCGTTACGGGTCGATTCCAGAACCGGCAGCCCCTCCCTGCGGTCACGACCGACCACGAACTGTGAGCCGCTCCCATGATAGTTCCAACCTTCATATTCATTTGGGTCCTGGATATTCGCGCCACGAAATCGAGGCACCCGCATGGTGTCTTTTATATAGTATCCATTATAGTTATAAGCGAAATCCGGTACATTGGCGGCAACATTGTCCCGGACATAATTGTAGGGACCACTAAACCAGAATGCGTCTCTTGTGGTACCAAAAAGCGCCCGGGAATTAAACACCCCACCCCGTCCAACATTGGTCGACAAAATTGGTTGGGTGTCACCAGCTGCGGTATGGACTACCAGATTCCGCTCAATAACATTATATGATTCATTACCTTCTTCAGTAGCAATTGCCGATCCTGAACCAGCGTAGGCGATGTTATCCTTGATCAATCCATAGTGGGTATCATGGATGGTTAAACCCCATTTTTTCATGCCGTGCATGACATTACCCACGACCTTGTATTGATATCCGGTGTTGGCTGGATTTATCGGTCCCCATAAATGATGCAGATGAATTGAATAGCGCCCCACCTGGTTGCTACCTATGGATTGCAATTGTCCACTTGAGCCGAATTTAGCGTTATCCAGGCCGGCGATACTGGTTCGTCCAAGGTCCTTGAACATTGCGTAACGCAGGTCTACTTCCGCGCGATGGAGAAATATCGCATGTCCTCTTCGTAGAATTTGATCCGGATTCTGCGATCTGAAAATCACATTCCTGGTCAGATTACCAACATGGGGTAGCAAAAGTGCTTCACGTAATCCCACCTGGTTATGCACATTTCTGGGTCCATGATGGTTATGCTGTAGCGTCGTGGATATACCCAGGTTTTGCCCCGAGACTGAATCCACTGTGACTTCTTCGCCTTGTGATACAAATGTTCGGTTGGCGGTGAAAGGAATCTGCCTGGTATCGGGAATAATCAAGCGGTCACCGGGATGCCACCCCAGCGGTACACTATCCAGCGCAAGAACCTGATCCGACTGGTTTGGCTCTATTGCAAATCTTATAAATGTTCGTTCCAGTTTACGTCCATGTACTTCTATTTTGCCAAGAATAATTAAACCCTTGCCATACTGTCTGGGATCAAAACCTGGGCTAAGGATGGTGCCGGTTTTCAGCGGCGTATCACCACGAAAAATAACCTCGGCCGTGACACTGTCGGATACGGGGTTCTGCTCTGTACCAACTGTCAGAGTACCGCCCGGCATGACCATCAATTCGTCCAATATCAGTCTGGTATTGGATAGCCTGTCAAACAGCAAATGACCCTGGTTGCTGACTTCTATACATTTCAGCGGATAACTCGCTACGACGTCGTAGGTAACCTGGGTGTTGGCACTTATCCTGACTCGAGCATCCAATCCAGGAACCGCATTGTTTTCCCAGATGGTCGGATCAGACCATCCTCCTGGCGCCACGCTGGCAACTACCGGGCTAGCTGGGTCGGAGAGATTACAGAATCTGGGAATTGTGTCGTGGGCAGTCGCCACTGCCCCAGCAGTAATGGTCAGCCCACTTTGGGCATAACTGGCAGATACCAGTATTACAAAAGCAAAAAGGACAGATAGCAGGGTATTAACTAAACCTGCGAACGCGGTTCCCCTCGACGGATATGCGATCAAAAGATTCTGCAACCTGTCTCTGTCCGCGCGAGCGAACGAATTCGAGTGCATAATCGGGTCCCCGATCCCAATAATGACTTAACTAACTCACCAATTAATCTCGTCTTAATCTCGTCGGATAAAATCAATCGCCTAACGAGCCGCTATTTAATTATTGTCGCCCCATTATTGTTGCCGACTCGCCCCCAGTCCAATAAACTGCTAGAGCATATCAAGCCGCCTGGCAACGCAATAACCATTGTGTAATTCGGTATTGTCTACCAACACGGTTACCTGCCTGCCCAGGCTAAACGCAGTTAGCGCTGTGGCATACATTCTGTTACCAACTCCGGCGGGGCTATGGGTCGCTTCACAGTCCAAACTAACCCACCCAGTCGCCGGGCATCCATTGCCGATCGCCGCGGAAATCCTAATCATGCATCCGCCGTAGAGTTCATCCGTCAAGAATCGATTTATCGAACCGGTACGAAAAAACTCGGTAGCATGTACCTGACCCGCGATTAAAACCCCCACTCCCAGCACCACTCCGATTAATAATTTGTTCAGTTTCATTTAGATTATTCCCGATATTTAAATATTAATTGACCAAGTAAAACTGGATTAAATTGCGCCGCAATAAATACCAGCCCCATTTTTACTTAGGTCAAGTTTACCACTTTTATACAACACTACAAATAACGATATAACACCCGCAAATTGGCCTGAAAGTCGAGAATGATCAAAATACTGGTATCAGGTCTAAAAAACAGATACACTGGCTTTTCATAAAAAGCACGACTAGTTGACATAGATTGATGGTCGTGCAAGCTTTGGGGAGCTTCAAATCAATAAGCTGGTTTTTCAAACTATCTTGAGTCTACCGAGATTTCGCGGATTGCTGGTTGGCATAGCTGCTTGTGCGTCTTTGCTGGTCAGCGGAATCCAGACAGGGCATACTCAGCAACGATTCAGCGACCAACAAATAAAAGCGGCGATGCAGGGTATAAATTTCCTGTTGATGAGCGATGAGTGCACAGACACCGATGGTGACACCCTTTGTGATTCCTCCGAAATCGCCTTTTTTGGCAGCCTAAATGAGAATCAGAATGGGGATTTCGATGCTGATAACATCAGCAATGGCGACGAACTGAATATCTACGAGTCCAACCCGAATTCGACCAATAGCGATGCTGACGCGCTGGGCGACTACGCTGAGTTATTACTGGGAACCAGCTTGTCCGTGGCATTTAGTAAAGGTGGCACCCTGGGTAATGACACACCACAGGACCGGGCGATGCTACATCAGCTTAATCGCCTTACTTTCGGCCCTACTCAGGTAGAAATAAACCAGGTTGCAGTTGCCGGAGGAATAACTAATTGGATAACCAATCAGCTAATCCCAATTGCCATTCCACCAGCCCCTCCCAGACAAAACAGTGGTTCTTCAGTCGCACCCATTTATGACGGCGATACATTTCCCCGACCCTATGACTGCAGTGCACACAGCCCTCCAGATCCGGCCCAGCAAAAACGCGACTGCTATATCTCGGAGAATGACAATAATGCGGATATTGTTGCCACATTTCGTCCGGTCCACTCAAATCGGCAATTACAGACACGAATGGCGATGTTTTGGGACAACCATTTTAACACCGACCTGAACTCCCACGGGAAAGGAATGCAGGAGTTGCATGACGAAGACAATTGGTTTGCGAATGCTTTCGGTAACTTCAGGGATCTGCTTTCGTTGAATACCAAAAATTATACGATGCTCGAATATCTAAGCCTGGACGACAATCGTAAGTTCAGTCCAAATGAAAATTTCCCTCGGGAGTTGATGGAACTGCATAGTGTAAGTATTAATGGTGGATACACCGCAACCGACATCGCCCAACTGGCCTATATTCTTACTGGCTGGGATCATGAGGACGTACGAAATATCTCAGGGATATGTGGTGACACAACCAATATCAATACCTGTACACCGTATATATCACGCTATCCCTATAGAGCGCGAGCCGACAATGACAATGAGGGAAGCGGCGAAACCGGACTCGACGAGTCAGCCAAATTTAATCCATTGAGAATTTTTGAATTTAATATCGATGATCACGACGACGGCGCCTTTGACTACGACAATGACGGAATGATAAACCTGACGAAAACGTTATATTCAGGAACCGTCAATCAAATTACGATTGCGTCTCAGGGCGGCGCTAACGGTGTGCTGGAAGGCGAACAGGCTCTAGATTTTTTTGCTACTCATCCCAGTACCGCAAAGTTTATTTGTAAAAAACTTGCCCAGGAATTTATCTCCGACACACCGCAACCAGTCACGCTTGGAAATTGTGAAACCGTGTTTCTTGCTAATAGCTCTAGTCCCGCTCAAATAAAATTGGTTCTGTCCAGTTTGCTTAATTCTGCAGAATTTGTCGCCCCGACAACATACAGAAATAAGCTTAAAGACTCCCAAGAGATTATTTTAAGTCTCAGTCGATTACTTGGCTGGGATGCCGCAGAGGGAAGCCAAACTAGCTACTGCCCTAGTAGATCGAAGAACATTGCATCAATTATAAGCTGTGCTGAACAGCGGATTTTTTACAAATCCGAACCAACTGGTTACTACGAAACTTCCGACAACTGGCTTGATCCGAATATTGTTTTTCAACGCTTTCGCGAGTTGAATACCATGGTGTTCTTCGACGACCAAACCCGCTCATTCGTCAATTATTTTAATGGACTTGGTCTGACCGCTTCGGGAGAGATCATGGCGCATCTGTTTCTATTGATGCTTGGCGGAAATTATGATGAGCAAGATGTTCAACTCGGCTTCAATATCCTGCACAAGGTTGACCCTGATAATTTAGGTAGTTCCGCGATTCAACCCTTCAATCTGAATGATCAAACCGATAACTTTAGGTACTATTTGGGGGGAAATGGAAATGGAATTCCAGACTCAGAAGATCGAATTAGAGCGCTGATCGCCCGCTTGGCCGCTCTGCCAGAATTTCACTTGCACTAGGCGAAAACGATGAGTAATAGATTTAGCCGCCGAAAATATCTAAAAGCAAGCGCTGCTGCCGTGAGTGCACTGGGGCTGCCCGCTTTTTGGCTCCCGGAATCTGCCCAGGCTGCCGGTTCAGGACCCAAGAAGTTAGTATTATTTTTTTTAAATGGTGGTAACGACAGCTTAAATATGCTGGTTCCAACGACCAGCTACCATACTACTGCGAATGGCGGAGCAGAGATACCAGATACTGTGACAAACCATCCGTTATCGCAGTATCGATACTATCAACAACTAAGGCCGAGGATACATTTAAAAAAGACTGGCGACGGAGCCGGGCCCCATTTATTGCCATTAGGTCAAATTAGCGGCCGCCCTGGCGCTCACCGACTGGCGGTGTCTGATGCACCCGAAGCAGCAGTAACCTCACCTACCTACGGCGTTAAGCCGATAGGTTCTGTGGAATTTAGCCTGCATCCTGAGATGGCCAGTTTACTTCCTATTTGGAATGCCGGCCATATGGCGGTATTTCCTGCAGCCCATTGTGGACCTGGTGCTGACCGATCACATTTTTTTCAAACAGAATATTTTGGTCATGGATTGAATACCACCCATAGCGAGCAGCATGGCGATGGTAAGGGTTGGGTCGGTCGGTATTTCGAGTCAAAATATGGAACGCCCAATGTTGATGGTATAGAAGGGTTCGATTTCGAAAGTGGGTATCATCCTGTGATGGACGGCAATATCCCGGTGTTGGGAATGAGCGACCCAGAAAGAGTAAACCTGGGTCTCGATGGCAGGTCTATTCGAGACAACACACTCGCTATAAATACCCTTCGAGCTGGTTCTACAAGTACAGCGTACGCCAATTACGCCCAAATTCAGCAAGATTTATTTGCCCGGGTAGCCAAGCTACAAACCGTTGACTATTCTTCCCCCATTGTATTTCCTGACTCTTCGCTTGGACGTGGGTTTCGTCGTGCTGCCGGATTAATCAAGGACCCTACCATCGGTCTCGAGATAGAAGTCATTAACTTGGATCGAGGAGATTTTGATACTCATGACAATCAAGTCTCCAATGACGGCAATGGTAATCTTACAAATAGCGCTGAAGGAAGTCACGCTATCACCCTAAAAGACTGCGCGGATTGCATTAAAGCGTTTTACGATGACATAAAACTGGCCGGCTGTGGTGATGATGTAGTGGTCGTGGTACAAACTGAATTCGGTAGAACCGCAGAGGAAAACGAAAGCTTTGGAACTGATCATGCCCGTGCAGCAACATGGTTGGTTATTGGCGGCGAGAATATGACCGGAACCAATAAAAATATTCATGGCGGTTTGTATGGTGCATGGCCAGGAATTGCTCATAACGTGGAAGATCCTCCCGGCTCTGGCAATTTCCATAGAGACCTTGACGGAACCTATAGGTCTTACTTACACCAAACTACTGACTACCGGGATATTCTGGCGGAAATCATCGGTGAATTCCTTAGCAATAACGTCGACCCGTCTGCACCATTTAATCCGTCAGGATCAACTGACTACTCAAGAATCCCACAAAATTTCGTTGACAACACCTGATCGCTCTAATAACGGACTTTTGGTGGAAATTCTTCAGAAACTTTGACAAATTATTGTTACGGCACCGGTTGCTGTACGAATCGGGAAACAAAGTTGTTCACGGGTATCGCAGGCGTCTCCAATACCATTTTGGTTGGTGTCTCGTTGCATGGGATTCGCCACCAACGGACAATTATCCACGCTCTGGCAAACGCCATCGGTATCGCTGTCTACCCCTCCATTGGTGGTAAATCCGAGCATTGTAGGTGACAATTGAGGAGCGAATTGCCCATTGTGAATACTCAGGGCGCGAAAGTTGTAATTGCTACTGCAATTAATATTTTCCGCCAGTGCCGAAATCTGTATCGGGATATCATTTCCTCCTGAACCCGCAGCGCTAGTGGTTGCAGTGCAACCACTAAATATTGAATTTGTCTGGGGACAGTTGGTCGGCTCAGTTGTTGCTCCAATCCAATATTTAAAGTACGCACTGGTTTCCCTGCCGTTTTCCTTCAATGTACCCTCGAGAATCGAACTCGAATCTGTTGGTGATATATGTCCAGTCACGGCCAATTCCGCTGGACTGGTTTCAGGCACTCCATCTCCTTGCCAGGCCGCCATTACATCAAGAAGTGACTGGCCAAGTTTTGGTCCACCACGTGGCATCAACAATATATCTCCGGTCGGTGGACGGTTAATCCGATCAATAATATCCACTATCTCAGATGCGGTGCCGTCATAGTCGTCCAGGGGTACCAGGGCACCACCGGAGACATGGCAACTTTCACATCCGGCGGGAATCATTATCTGGCTCTGGATACCGTTGGAGCCAAGGTACGTGGTATCTGCAATAGCCACAGAAAAATTTACCAGCGACATCAGAATGCCAATAGACATGATAAAACAGATAAAAATACTCGAAAGCTTGTTCAGTTGTCAGTCCTGGTTAATATGCCCTGGGGATCCCCTGCCCGTGCCTCGATCATAGCAAACCTATCCGAATAGAGGTAAAAACCAAATCACAATATTTCCATATCTAGCTGATAACAATAGAAAACTAATCTGGGTTGTTGACCTGATCCTTCAAAATTGTAGTAGTGGTTGGATAAGCAATTTCGGCATTATTGTGTTTTATAATTTCCAGCACCTTAAGCAAGATTCCCTGTTTGATCAGATTAAATTCTGCCCCGGATGATGTTTTGGTAAAGCAATAGACAAAGAAATCCAAGGAAGAAGGCGCGAAAGCGGTAAAGTTCGCCATTACAGATTTATCCTGATCGATCCCTGGATGGGATTTGAGAAATTCTGTGGTTTCCTGGACGATAGCTTCAATAGCATTGGCATCATCATAACGTATGCCAATTGTCTCGTATATCTTACGATTGGTCATTCGTGACGGGTTCTCCAGCGCGATAGACGAGAACACCGAATTTGGAATATACAGCGGCCTGCTATCGAAGTTTCGAACCCGAGTAACCCGCCAGCCAATTTCTTCTACGGTTCCTTCAATTTCTCGATCCGGAGAGCGAATCCAATCTCCAACAGCGAACGGCCTGTCGAGATAAATAATCAAGCCACCAAAAAAATTGGACAGCAAATCTTTGGCCGCAAACCCGATGGCGATACCTCCTATACCGCCAAACGTCAACACTCCGGATATACTAAATCCGAGGGTCTGCATCGCAATCAGGCTACCAACTATTACGACCGCCAATCGCAAAAGCTTACCAATGGCGTCCATTGCGCTGTGATCCACCGGTTTATTGTTCTCCATCAGACTTTGTCTGAAATTGCCCTGGGCATGATTAATAAACCGGAGGACAAACCAGGTAATAACGATAATTACCAGCAAATCTCGGAGTGCGTTTATTGTCTTAATGACATTGTCCTGAGAACCTGCCAACACGATATTTGCCGCAAGTCCAACTCCTATCACCCAAATTAAGGTAAACATTGGCAATCTGATCGAATTGGTCAGGGCGTCATCCCATTGAGTTTTGGTGGCTGCAGCTCTTTTTCCCAATCCATTGACAATAACCCGCGAAACGAAACTCAGCACCAGGGTAGCAACTAACACAATCAACAGAGACACAGTGTCTGAGCCCTGGGCAAAGGTGTTAACTGAAGCGGTCAACTGATTCATCTGATTTGCCCTGACTTAGTCCACGACATGGACGTTTCGCGGAAAGTTGGTCAGACAATCCACACCCATTTTGGTCACTGCAACGGTCTCGCTCAACTCCATGCCCCAACCGTCCATCCACATTCCCAGCATCACGTGCAGAGTCATGTTGGGTTCCAGTATGGTTTCTTCGTCCGCTCGTAAGCTGATTGTATGTTCCCCCCAATCCGGCGAATAACCTACTCCAATACCGTAGCCTATCCGGCTTTCTTTAATAAGCCCATGTTTATCCAGCACATTTTGCCAGGCCTGATGCACCTCACCGGTAGCCACGCCGGGACGGATCGATTCCAGAACAGCGTCCAGTCCTTCCTCTACCGCAGCCGCGGTATCGATCAGTTTGCGGGAAGCCGCACCAAGTTGCAGGGTGCGGGCCAGCCCCGCATTATAGCGTTTACGCGTACCGCCCAGCTCCAGTGCAACAATTTGCCCATGACTGAACTGCTCGTCAGTCCACATTGGATGGGCGGTTGCGGATGCCTCGCCGGCCAGAATCAGTGGGGACAATGCGGTTAGATCGCCGCCAAATTCGTCATTCCCAGCGACCTGGGCGGCCACAATCCGAGACATTAGATCGCATTGTCGTACGCCAGGAGCAATATTCTCATACGCCACGTGCATCGCTCCCTCAACCAGCCTTGAGGCCTGGCGCATCACCGTTATTTCGGCATCACTCTTAACCGCTCGACACCAGTTGACGAGCAGGTCGGCATCCACCCAATCGGCATCAGGTAAACCCTGTTGCAGGCATTGCAGAGACTTTGGTGAGAAAAAGTAGGTATCACTTTCAAAACCAATTCGCTTGCCATTTAGATTTCTGTCCGCAAGAAATTGAGCAACCACCTGCATTGGATGAACTCCTTTTCGTTGAACATAGTCTTCACCATAGGGTTGAACACAATCCAAACCAAGGTAGGTTGTCAGGGTCACCGCCCCCGCGTCCATCATCCGCCCCATCCAAATAGGCTCATGATCGGGCAAAACCAACATAACCTGGGGAACATAAAATGACCAGGCGTCAAATCCCGTTAACCAGTTCATATTTGCCGGGTCACCGACAATCAGTCCGTCGATTTCCTGCCCAGACATGCTGTCGCGGACACGAGCCAGACGGGATGCATATTCAGATTTTTCAAATGGAGGAGGCATAAAATTTATATATAGTTTGAATTCGAAAAACACCCGGCGCGCGGGCAAACAATCGTGTTCACCATAGTCAGGAACAGGTGATAAGAATCAGCAGATTGTTTCAACAGATAATATTGATGAAATGGTATAATCAATTGGTAGTGGGGATATTACCCAAAAGGTGATTGAGAAGGGAGTCTTTGTTAACAAGCCTTTGGCCTAAATCCGCCCTGGGATCAGCTAAACTCATGAGAATATTGACCAGTAGCTTTTGATCGTTGGACTATTGATGCATTTTGTCGTTGCCAGCGCAAAGCGCAATTCGAGCTTCGCGACTGTATGGCTCTGTCTTGGATTTATCCAATTGGGTTTGCTGATCGCTCACGGATAGTAAATACATTCGATCATTTTCGCTGATAGAATAAAGCAAGTAAAAATCTTTTCGTACAAAACACTAACCCAACCCCAGCAATTCTCGCCGTCAGGGTTAAACCAGAAGCCCTTACGTAGATATGGATTGGGCTAATTGCAAGTTATTGGATGATTGTGGTTCTTAAATGAGACATAGTATCTGAGCTGAACGATCGGAGATCATTTTCCCTTAAGAGAAACAATATGAAAATTATTATCGTTGGCGCCAGTGGCGCCGTTGGCCATTGCGCTGTAACCACGCTATCTGACCGACATGAAATTATCACGGCTAGTAAGACCAAGGGAGACGTTCAGGTTGATCTCGAAGATATCGATAGCATCAGAAAGATGTATCAAAAGGTTGGCCAGGTTGATGCCGTGGTAAGTGCTGTTGGCCACGGCCATTTCGGATTAGTTCATGAAATGACCACAGAGCAATTTGTGAAAGGAATCAATCACAAGGTTCTACCCCAGGTTAACCTGGTGCTGGAAGGATTTAACTATGTTGGCGATAACGGCTCTTTCACGTTGACCAGCGGCGTATTGAATCGGGACCCAATTCCCGGTGGCTCCTGCGCCGCCGCGGCCAACGGCGCCCTTGATGGTTTCGTCCTGGGAGCTGCAGTGGATATGCCCCGGGGAATCCGAATTAACGCGGTTAGCCCGGAAGTACTGGAGATATCGCGAGACAAATACGCTGGCTTCTTTCACGGCCATGTTCACGTGTCCACCGAGGCGGTTGGCCTGGCCTATAGCAAATCCGTTGAAGGGTGCCTGAGCGGTCAGGTTTTTATCGTAGATTGAAATTATGGGGCAATTAAGCTGATTTTTTTAACGCGAAATACCAGGCATCAACGCCTTCGGCAATCATATATGCCTGTTTTACCGACTCAAGGATCAGCCAGCGTCCCGATTCAACATACTCCTGAATCGCTAGATCGAAACCACCGGTTTCGTACACACCCTCATTTACGGTAAATACCAACAATCCTCCCGGTCTGACTACCCGCAGCAACGCAGGGAAAATATCCGGTCCCAAATGGCTGTGGGTAAAAACTCCTACGCAAATCAAACCCTGATAACTTTGATCTTCCACAGGCAATCCACGATCGGCGTCTGAAGGGATAAGATTACGATATCCCCGGCTGCTCGCCTGCTCAAGCATCTCGGGAGATAAATCGGTACCGTCAAAGCATTGATACCCGACATCACTTAAGCACTGACCAACAATACCCGTTCCACAACCTACATCTAGTATTGGTGCCTGGCGATCTTCCAGATGGCGCGATAGCAGGGCCACCGCATTTGGTTGTGAGACCGTGCCAAAGCGGTGATCATTGTCATAATCATAACTATCCGCCCAATCAGCATATATGGTCTTTAATTGATTGGTGTTATCCTGCTCTTGATCAATCTCATGATAACGATCCACCCCATGTTCGACCGATGATTTTGGTTTTGTCATATAAATTAGATTATCTGCCCGAGAGTGAACCTGGATGTTGCCACAATTCGAGCTGAAGGTAATAATCTTGTTGCCGAAAACTTGTTGTAATGTGTAATATTCAGGTCAGTAATTAGATGGCTGACACAAAATGAAATTTGAAGGCATTTACCCTCCGGTTATCACGCCGCATATGGTCGACGGTAGCATTGATAAAAACGGCTTCGTCACCATGATTGAGCATTTAATTGAGTCTGGGGTTCACGGAATTATCGTGGGCGGAACCACAGGCGAATATTATGCCCAGTCAAAGGAGGAACGAATTGAACTCATGCAACTGGCCAATAAAACGATTAACAAGCGGTTGCCATTAATTGTAGGGGTTGGTGCAATCCGTACCGAAGATTGTATTGAATATGGATTACAGGCCAGGAAGAACGGTGCTGATGCCATCTTAATGAGCGCTCCTTACTACGCTGTTCCGACCCAGCTCGAGCTGGCGAATCATGCTCTGGCGATTGACCGTGCTGTTAATTTGCCCATCATGCTGTATAACTATCCCGGGCGTACCGGCACTACAATGCAGTCCGAATTTTTTGATAAAGTGGGTAGAAGTCCAAACTTCTGCGGCATTAAAGAATCCACCGGAGACGTTAATCAACTCCACATGCTGGCAAGAGATTATCCCCATATCACCCTGCTCTGTGGCATGGATGACCAAGCACTCGAGTTTTTCGCATGGGGCGCAAAAGGTTGGGTATGCGCCGGGGGAAACTGCTTGCCGGGACAGCATATCGCCTTATATGAAGCCGTGGTCAAGGATAATGATATCGCCAAAGCAAGGCAGATCATGTCAGCTTTGATGCCATTTATGGGAATTCTGGAACAAAGTGGAAAATTGATTCAAGTCATCAAGCACGCCTGTCGAATAGATGGGCTTCCATCGGGTCCCGTACGGAAACCGCTGCGAGAAATGAATATTGACAACAAGCGTCAATTAGAAACCGTACTAAAAACATTAAAAACTACCGTCACCAAAATCCAGACAAAATCTAACCCAATAGAGAAAATCAATGTCGTCGCTGTTAACGCATAATGAATACCAGTCCATTGCGGAATCGCTCCCCCTCCCTACTGGCGCTTATATCGGAGGCAGGGCAGTGTCCGCCGAAAGCGGACAAACCTTTGACTCAGTCAACCCGGCCACTGGTGATCATTTAGCAGCTATTTCCGCATGCGGAAAAGCCGATGTTAATAAGGCGGTGGTTAAAGCCCGAGACGCCTTCGAGAGTGGATCCTGGTCTCGCATGCATCCTACTGGAAGAAAAAAAATATTGATTGAGTTGGCCAAGTTGATTGGCCGCAACAAACACGAACTGGCGGTTCTCGAGAGCCTTGATAGCGGTAAACCTGTTGGTGATATTGAGCAAATTGACATTCCAGAGTCGATTCACTGCCTCGAATGGCATGCCGAGTTAATCGATAAAATTTATGACCAGGTTGCCCCCAGTGGCCAGGATGCAGTCGCCCTGGTAGTGCGCGAACCTGTCGGTGTGGTCGCTTGCGTGCTTCCCTGGAATTTCCCCATATTGATGCTCGCCTGGAAGATAGGACCAGCGCTGGCATCAGGAAACAGCGTGATCGTCAAACCGGCAGAAGAAACCAGCATGACTGCACTGCGTATTGCCGAACTGGCCAGCGAAGCCGGGATTCCTGAAGGGGTATTGAGTGTCTTGACAGGCATGGGCGAAACCACAGGACGAGCAATAGGACTGCACAACGATGTTGACTTGGTTTCCTTCACCGGCTCTACCGAGGTCGGGAAACTCTTTCTTGGCTACTCCGCTCAAAGTAATTTAAAAAATATCGTACTGGAATGTGGAGGCAAAAATCCTTGTGTTGTAATGGATGATGCCAGTAATCTTGATGTTGTCGCGCAGCACGTGACAAATGCCGTGTTTTGGAATATGGGAGAAAATTGCTCATCTAACTCCCGCTTGATTGTTCATAAAGATATCAAAGATGCCTTATTGGAAAAAATACTGCATCGTACCGAACAATGGCGAACCGGCCAGCCCCTGGATCCATCGAATCGATTGGGCGCAATTGTATCTAAACGCCAGTTTGAACAAATTTTGAATTATATCGAAATAGGAAAAAAACAAGGGGCAAACCTGGTTCGCGGCGGCAACGCTTTAGAAATAGATGCCGGTTACTTTATCGAACCTACTATATTCGATGGTGTTACACCTGAGATGACCATTGCCAGAGAGGAAATTTTTGGACCGGTGCTCGCCATCATCGAGATTAGCAGTGCAGACCAGGCGGTCGCCGTTGCTAACGATACTGACTACGGTTTAACCGCTTCGATTTTTACTTCGAACATAAATCAAGCCCACCGCATGGCCCGATCCATTCGCGCCGGAACGGTGACCCTCAATTGTTTCGGTGAAGGAGATATTTCCACACCATTTGGTGGCTACAAACAATCCGGGTTTGGTGGGCGAGACAATTCTATCCATGCCCACGACCAGTATACCGAACTAAAAACCATATGGATCGATATCTCTGATCAAGAAATTGATTCGATTGAGTAATTTCGATTGAGTAATTTCGATTGAGTAATTTCGATTGAGTAATTTCGATTGAGTAATTTCGATTGACTAAATTCGATTGAGCAAATTCGAATTTTTAAACTTGAGCAGATTGGTACTGAGCAAAGCACCAGACCCGAATCAACAGTCCTTCGGTCATCTTTAACGCATAGCAGGTGAATTGAGGCTGACTGGTCGTATTGCGCGACGTATCTTGCCTGTTCTTTGCCTCTTGTATACGGTGCGATCACTGTTCGGTCGCAGGGGTGGCGTTGGGTCGTTGCTACCTAAGCGTCGGATTCGTGGTTTTTCGACTTTAAAGTCAGCGACACATATAATTCTTGATACAATAACTACCAAGAATACAACAACCATAGAGGATCTTACGATGGAATATGTAGTGCTGGCTGTGATTGCGATTCTGATTGCCATACTGTATTTCTGGTATGCAGGCATTATTGCTAAACGTAATAAGACAAAGGAGGCGCTCTCTGGAATTGATGTACAACTTAAGAAGCGTTCGAACTTGATCCCCAATATTCTCAAGATAGCCCAAAAGTTTTTGGGGCATGAAAAATCTCTACTTACAGAAATTACACAATTACGTGCCGGGACTGAAAAAGATTACGACAAGGGTGATCGGGAAGCGGTGCAGCAGCATCTGGCTACGGCTGAACAGCTTACAGGTAAAATGGGGCAGTTGATGATTGCCGTGGAAGATTACCCTGACCTTAAATCCGATCAAACCATGATACAGGCCATGCAAACTTACAACGAGGTTGAAGCACAAATTGCAGCGGCAAGGCGGTTCTTTAATTCTGCTGTTACTTCGCTAAATAACTCGGTGCAAATTTTCCCGGGGAATATCATAGCCGGCTGGGCGGGTGTGTCAGAAATGCCTTTTTATGAGGCAGATGAAGCATCGAAAGTCTCGGTTGATGCGGATAATTATTTGACGTAATGTTCTATGGAAAATCTTGACCTCAAAAAACTTGCGCAGTTTAAACGCGCTGAAATTCCTGTTAGTAAAGCAAGTGTTGGCGGCTTCATCTCGCTCCTGGCGGGCCAGAATCTCGTTCCTATAGATGTTGAAGTATCGTTTGATGATCCTGAAGGTGCGGAGAAACCCTTTGCGCCCCACTACGAACAATATATTCGTCCCAATATACAGGTCTTTGAAGAAAAGCGAATAAAGGCTCTACAAACACTACGCAAACGGACTCTGCTTGCTATCCTGATCTTTATTGTGTGTATCGCCGCTGTCATCGCTATCGCGTATGCTGAGATTGTATCCCCCAAGCTATTGATATTTTTGGCAATTGGGACTGCAATGTTGTTGGGTATGTGGTGCTATTTGCCGACAAAAAAATACAAATCTGAGATCAAGGAAAAGATATTCCCTAATATTTTTAGCTTCTTCGGTGAAGATTACCAATATAGCGAGAAGGCGCAGCTGTCAATCGAGTCCCTCAAACCGTCCGGAATTATTCCCAGCTACGATAAAGAACATACAGAAGATTATATTAAGGGTTCGTATAAAGATGTTGTGTTGGAATTGATCGAAGCAAAGCTTTCTTCGTCGTCCGGCACGGGGGCAAACCGCACGGGGGCAGACCGTCGTACTACCGTACATTTTAAGGGAATAATCATTCTTCTTAGTATGAACAAAAAATTTTCCGGTAAAACTATTGTGCGACGAGATGCCGGAAAGTTTTATAATTGGGTGATTGACAAAGTAAGCAAGATGGAAAAAGTTGCGCTGGAAGACCCAGTATTCGAGAAAAAATTTGAGGTTTATTCTTCGGATCAAGTGGAGGCACGCTACCTGTTGACTACTAGCTTTATGGAACGTTTATTGGAATTGTCAGCTTTGTTTGGCGATTTCGGCCTGGAATGCAGCTTCTACGGTGACAAGCTCTTACTTATGATCCCTTCGCCAAAAAATCATTTTGAAACATCATCTATCTTCCAACCTGTTGCTTTTACCGACGATGTCAACACCACTCTCAAGGAGATGCTTATGATCTTTCAGATTATAGACATCTTAAAGCTTCATCAACGAACCGGGCTATGAAATAGCAAAAGAGCAAAAGAAGAGCAAAAGGGTCAGACTCGATTGAACTATTTTCGTCGCCGACCACCTCTTTGTGCTGGACTGATCTGCCGTGACACAAGGTCTGCTAGATTCCTCTTGAATTGTACACTCCCGAGAGCCCAACATTTATGCGTGGCTTCACCGATTTCTTTCACAAATCTTTCTTCCAACCGGTTTTCAAATAGTTGATTATAGGCAACGATACGGGAGTTCGAGTTTATACCTAGTGCATAATATTCATCATGGGGATGAACGAGATCATCTGATTGACCAAGAGCATTAGCGTGATAACTCGACCATGGGTATTCCTTCGGATGGAAAACTATATTGGCACGAACAGGATTAAGTTCGATATAGCGGTAACAAGCAAACAAGTAATTTTCACTATCTACAATTGTTGCTCTGTAACGGCCTTCCCACAAAGTGCCGGTCCTCAGATATTTTCTGTTGAAATACTGGACATACTTTCGACCCAAAGATTGTAATGTCTTTGAGATACCATCTTCCGTAAAAGGGGTTAGAAGCATATGTACATGATTTGTCATCCATACATAGGCATGGACTCGACAATCATGTAGATCACAAGCCTCCATCAGATACTCGGAAAATACTTTGTAGTCTTCCTTGTCCAAAAAAATTGCTGCACGATTGTTTCCACGTTGGATAACATGTTGTGGATATCCTGGAAGAACAAATCTTGGTTGTCTTGGCATTTTCTACCTCCTTGTAGAAATTCATTGTACTTAAACAGTTTACACAATATTGATTATTGCCGATAGAGTCTGACCCTATTGCTTCTGAGTCTGACCCTATTGCTCACTTTGCCGATCGAGTCTGACCCTATTGCTCACTTCTTTGCCGATCGAGTCTGACCCTATTGCTCCAGAGCAAAGTAACGGGTCCGCGCCAAAAGTCCTGTGGTCATCTTTAACGCATAGCAGATGAATTGAGGCTGACCGATCAGATTGCGCGACGAATTTTGCTTTTTTTGCCCCTTGTATACGGTGGGTTCAATGATTCAACGCAACACTTTATAGCAATACAAGTGGCAAATGTGTAGGGCTACCCCAACCAGGATTTTAAATTCGGCGTTTTCACATAGCCTCTACTCTTAATGGACACTGGTTGTGAAATCTAAAAGGGCCGTTGTGTACTAAACTGACAGTTAACCCGCTTGAGTTCTGGTTGTTAAGAAACGCACCTTCTTATATTCATTCCTCTAGTTTCGCCGAAAAAGTACCATCACCAGTGTACTTATTTCCCCAGGTCGTACCCGTTATAACTCCATCCGAAATTGTGCCCTCAAATATTTGTCTGAACCGTGACCTAATTACCTTAAAGTAATTTCCTTTTAGTTTTCCAGATCCAGAAATACCTTCTATATCGGTGATCGTTATTTTACCTTTGGCAGATATCTTGATAACGAGCCTGTAACTACCAGCGGATACTGTGGTCCCTCCAGCAAGAATTTCGCTACCAATATATCGGCCCTTAAACTCGTTCACATCCTGAGCTAATATAGTCCCTGGTAGAATTAATATAGCGATGAAGAGGAATTTAATTGCTTGTTTTACCATAATCCCTTCTATTTGCATAAAGCGTTAAGTTTGCAAAATATCATATTAGCTTTGTGAAACAAATTGATAGTCATGTCTGCTGTTGTTTCTATGGCAGAAAAGACAAAACTGAATCAGTCGCACTATCTAAATTTAGCCACAATAAATCGCTGGGAATAGATCGCCTCCCGGCACCAGATCCCATTTAAGTTCTGCCAGGACTTTAAAGTTTGCCCTGAACGTGAGTCCTTCTGCCGAAACTTGACTAATATAAGTCTTGGACATCTTACCCAGGGAATTTTTACACGAACGTTGCTTATCTTTTGTCAATTTTCCTTTGCTTCCATCGATGTTAAAAATTCCGGTTCTTACCGCTTTTCGACCTCCGTTCATTATTTCAATTTTATAGGTATTTTCATCGTTCTTGGTTGCCACTATATTCCATGGGTCGGGGATTGGAATATGGTCGGCGTGAGCTTCAGAAACCAGGACATCGATTGGTGAAGGGATGGATAGATTTAAATACTTGGCTTTAACATCAACTCCTACAAATGATTCCGGTAATCCAGACTGTGCATGGCTGGTCCGTGTCAAACCTTGACCAATCCCGGTAACCAGCCTCTCATTGGTAACTACACCACTTAATCCAGCCAGCGACAGGTCTTTTAGTAAATCGCGTCTATTTTTGTTCATTTTTCTCTATCCACAGTTTAATTTGGTAAATTCTAGATTAAAAATTTAATCAATACGTTGCAAAAGTTGCGATATTCTCTGCTTTAAACGAACACTCTTTACAGTCGATAAAATGTAATTGCAGTATAATTTTCCCAGGCTATCAATTTAATTTATGTTCTGTGTTCGCTACTGAATACAAATACATCAATAATCAGACATTAGAATAACGATGAGCGGACCTCTTGCTGGATTTCGAATAGTTGAGCTAACCACAATGCTAACGGGCCCCTGGTCAACATCCATATTGGGTGACCAGGGTGCAGACGTAATTAAGGTTGAAATTCCCGGCAGTGGTGATCATACCCGTTCGGTAGGTAAACAACGCAATGGGTTGTCATCACATTTTTTAAACATCAATCGCAGCAAACGGTCGATTACTCTTAATCTGAAAAATAACCAGGGAATCGAAACCCTGAAAAAACTGATAGCTACTGCTGACGTTTTTATTCAGAACTTTCGTCCTGGTGTGATTGAACGTCTCGGTTTGTCCTACGGGGTAGTCAGGAAGATTACCCCCGATATAGTTTACATTTCAATGTCCGGCTTTGGCGAACGTGGCCCGTTGTCCCATAAGCCGGTCTATGATCCGATTATCCAGGCGATTTCGGGGCTTGCAACGGTCCAGGCGGGATCAGATACCGAACGTCCGCGACTAATTCGCACTATTCTACCGGACAAACTAACCGCAGTTTATGCGTCCCAGGCGGTTACAGCGGCACTACTGTCCCGCACCAAAAATGGAAAAGGGCAACATGTTCGATTGTCCATGCTGGACGCGGTAATCAATTTCCTCTGGGCGTCGGATATGGGTGCTTTAACTTACCCGGATCAACCCACCAATGCTCAAACCCCAGCAAGTTTTATCGATCTTATATACCAGACTAAAGATGGATATATGACGGTTTCGACCATGACCAACAAGGAGTGGATGGCATTGTCCCGGGCTTTTGACCGACCAGATTTGCCGGAGGACCCACGCTTCAAAACGCCGGCATTAAGAGACCAAAACGTCAATGAGAGACTTGAAATTGTCCAGCAGATGTTATATTCCAAAACCACCCAGGAATGGCTCGATATATTTGATAAAGAAGAGGTACCATGCGCTCCCGCACTGACCCGCCGCGAGGTGATAAGTCACCCCCAGGTAGTCGCCAGCGAAATCGTACAACAAATTGATCACCCTATCGCCGGTCGATTGCGTCAAACCCGGACTGCAGCCCGATTTGAAGGAACACCGACATCTGTTCTCAAGGGTGCGCCAAGATTAGGCGAGCATAATCAAGAGGTTCTGGATGAAATTGGACTGTCTCAAGATGAAATCAACAGTCTGCTTGAATCGGGTGCATTGGGAAGTGAATCCTATACCGAAAACGTCCAGAAAAATGGCGAGTCAGAATATGCAATGTTTGCCTCAACACCTTTATCCCATGATTGATTTTTATTTCTGGCCGACGCCAAATGGATGGAAGATATCAATCGCCCTCGAGGAAATGGCGCTGCCCTACAACGTCATACCGATAAATATTGGGCGAGGAGATCAGTTTACCGAGAGTTTTTCTAAAATCAGCCCCAGTCACCGAATGCCGGCCATTGTCGACCACACCCCAGTTAGTGGCCATGGACCGTTTGTCCTGGCAGAGTCTGGCGCGATATTGTTGTATCTTGCGGAAAAATCTGAACAATTCCTGCCTTCACATGATCAAGATCGATACCAGGCAATCCAGTGGCTATTTTGGCAAGCTACCCAACTCGGACCGATGATGGGACAGCATGGACATTTCGCATTGTATGCTGAAGATAAAATACCCTATGCGATAGAGCGTTATAGGAACAATGTATTACGATTATTTGAGGAATTGAATCGACGGTTGGAAAGCCGAGAATATATATGCGACCAATACAGTATCGTCGATATGGCCAGCTGGCCCTGGGTCTTAACCTATAAAAGTCAAAACATTGACCTTGAGCAGTATCCAAACATTCGACGCTGGTATGATTCGCTAAAAATCCGGCCGGGTTTAAGACGTGGGTATGATCTGTTTAAGGAAGCAAAGTCCAGACGGGGCAACGAAGCGCCCGATATGGAAGCGCGAAAACACCTGTTTGGACCTGTTCCCAAAACACCGATTATCTGACCTGATTCTCTGGATAATATTTGCGATACCCTAAGTTGCTGAATTTGCTCCCAGCCTGAACTGATACATATAATTGTAGTGCGGGAGCACTGTCTGATATATCTCCTTGACGCGGTTTGGTACCTCTCCAATATCAACGGTTTGACAGGGCTGGGACTCAAGTCCGGTTGAGTTACGAAGGTTTCCATGCCAGGAACCCCCATCATACCAACTGACTTCAGACCGTTCCCCAGGCTCCCAACTAAGTGCCTCTGATTTATATGGAATATTCACTCCGTCACACCATGCTCGAACTACTCCCTGGGGGTTTTCTAAAAGGTCATCGCTATCAATTAAAGGGGGAACCTCACCAGACATTTCTGTCAAATGGTCAAACAGTGCCCGCTGCTCCATAATTGCAATTTCTTTTAGTTCAAAATCGGGCCAGTGCCGGTACATTGAGGTCGCAACCTTCGCTGGGTCCCTGATCAAAAAAGAGTGGCGAAAGTGGCTCAAAAATTGTTGATCCCAGGCCTGTTCAACATAATGCGGAAAATCCTTAATGAATACCGGTCCCTGTCGGGCTGCCTTGAGCAATCTATCCTGGACTGAATCAAATGTCAGCCCGGGAATCCGAGGACTGTCTGACTTGATCCGTGGCCACGGAGCCCCCTCCCCCTGGTACCACCATTCTCCAAATGGCTCATGAAAACAGGTGAAATCCCGCCGCATTCGCATCATCCATTCGAAGGCTGTGGAGGTAGAACGTGGGATTGCCCACAGGACGATGATTGGGTGCATGTCTGACATTGCCTGATTATTGGGGTAATTTGATGGATTGTAAATTGTGTTTATAAGATCTGTAGCCGGACCCACTGGCATCAACATTCAAAATATGAATTCAATTTGGTGTTCCAGCGGTGCTCCATGATATTATTCCGACTATTGATTCTGGATTCTTCTCAAGATCTTTTCGTTAACCTTTACTACATCTAAATCAGTTCTATGGATCTCTTCTCCCGACTCAGGTTTGGTCAAACAATCTTCCTCAGTTTATTCATCCTGGCCACCAGTGGCTGTACTACTTACCATGGCGTCGCATCAATAAAGTCAAGCCCCGAAGGAGTGCAGGTTTTTGATATGGGGGATGGATCCGCCATCGGCGTTACCCCGGTGGAATATCATTGGCGTAGTAGTAAGACTCGACGAAAATATATGAATTTAAGATTACACAAGGAAGGCTATCAGGATGCTGTCAAATCGTTCTGGTTAAATCTGGACCACGCATCGACCGGTGATGCCTTCTCACAACCACAACACCTTCAATTTGACCTCATCAAAAATGCGGAATAAGTATATGTTTAGACTGACCACAGTGATAAAAAGTATTGGCGTGATTGCTATGTTAGCGGTCGCAACCGGGTGTGCCAGCAAAATTAAGACAGTACCTTTTAAGATTCAATCGGATCCTCTTGGCGCATACGTTTTGTACCAGGTTCAAGCTGATATAGAGGACGTTCGAGACTTCGACTGGATTTATCTTGGCAACACGCCATTGGACACCCGTCGTGCGATTAAGAGTAGAGATTTAAAAAATGCCGACTCGTTTATGATTAGAGTGATGAAAGAAGGGTTTCTGGATCAGCAAAAAGCCTGGACCGGGGAACAGTTTATTGACGAGGCCAAGTCAAAGGGTGCGGTATTTTGGAATCCGCGGTTAATACCAGCGAGCTAAATTTTTGTCATGATTTCGGGGTTGGTATCTCCAGCGTCCCGGGAGCAACCACCTCGGTGTTTCCCGCAAGCATCGCGATAGTCGAATCAGCTTGATTTGGTTGGTCTCCCTGGATTATTCGGGCAATTATTAAAATCACCCAAGGCTCTGTTTGAGGTTGGCCTCAAAGCGATCTAAGCGTTGTTTTAAATCAGAGGTGAGCACAATTCGACTTTGGCTTCGGGGGAATTCAACTAACCTGAATTAATTTATTGTAAAGTTGCCCTGGGCCGCACCATGCTGGCATTGAAATACTCGATATATAGCTCTCCCCCGCCGTGCTTTCTGATTTAGTACGCCCGTTTATTACCGCTATTTTGCTTGCGCTGGCAATCCCTGTTTCAGCGTCCGCGGCCACTATTCTACAAATTGATATTGATGAAATGCTGGCCCAATCAGATCTTGTTTTCGAGGGTGAAGTCATCGATACTGAAGCAAAATGGAATAGCTCCAACACCAGTATAGCAACCTATATCGAATTCAATATCAAGGACGTGATCAAAGGCGTTTACGCCTTGCCAACTATCACCCTCCAATTTGCCGGTGGTACTGTCAGCGATACAATCCTTTCAGTCGAGGGTCTTATCAATCCGCGCATTGGTGAGAAAGGGTTTTATTTCGTATTTTCAACCACTAAAATTTTTATCAATCCTCTGGTAGGCTGGAGCCAGAGACATTTCTTGGTGGAGTCTGATGTTCACGGAATTGAAAGGGTCGCCGCCATCAATAAATTCTCAGTAATGGGGCTTGAATCCAGTGCACCCCAGGAAAATAGTCGAACAGCTCTTTCTTGTGAACAAAATCTATTTAGCAAAGGCATCGCCGCAAAAGTAGTTACCGCGAATTCCCGGGACCAGATAGAAAATGCAATGTCAAAGCAGCAGTTCGAACAGGCATTGATTAATCGAAGTAATTAGTTGGTCGCAAATATTTTCCTCTTGGGCAATATATTAAAGTCCCGTTTAATTGCCGTACTCTGGTTGAAATCGCTGATTGCTCTCGGTTTATCATGTTGGGTTGGACAAATCGGTGCCTTTGAACTTACCAGTAGCTCCTGGCAGAACGGAGAAGCCAGGGTAAATGTCGATCTAGCTGGGTCCAATCCGCCAGGCGCCAACCAACCAAATGTTTTTCCAGGAGGCCAACATCAGCGGCACTTGACGCCGCCTATGCTGATGCCCTGAACATCTGGAGTAGTAGTTCCGTGTTTAACTATTCAGCAGTGCAGAACAATGGCGCAGCCGACGTTTGTAGTGGCGCCAGCACCGACCCCAGAAGCGGTGTGGCATTTGTTACTACTGCCTGCGGGATGGCATTTGGTCCGACTACCCTTGCGGTACAACAGACATTTTCGTCCAGCGGCCAATCCACTAAAACCGGCACGATATTCCACAATACCCGGCAATGGGACCTGTACGCGGGGGATGCGATTTTCGATTTCACTGGTGGCGTCGGAGTATTTCGCACCGAATTCAGGCGGGTTGCAGTGCATGAATTGGGTCATGATCTGGGTTTGAATCATACTCCCAATTCTTCCGCGATTATGTTTGGGATAATTGGAGATTTGGAAATACCCAGGCAGACGATTTGGCCGGTGTCAGTTTTCTTTACGACAAAGACAGCGATGGAATCGGGATTACTGATGACAATTGTCCGACTATCGCCAATGCTGACCAGGCCGATGTGGATGACGACGGTGAACGTGATCTGTGCGATGCCGATATTGATGGTGATGGCATTTACAATGGCACCGCGGTCGATCAGAGTCATGGACGCGGAGCTGTTACCAATGTATTTAATGTTGCCAATGGTGATCCCGGGGCAATTCTTCTGGCCCAGACATTCAGCGTAGATATCAGTGGCAATTTAGCCAGGGTTTCCCTACCAGTATCCTGTAGTTCGGGTAACCTGCAACTATCCATTCGTACTTTGATTGGCGCTGACCCTGGTACGTCTTCAATCGATGGGGTGACCATCCCCAATCCGCCAACCAATAATAGCGGTTTCGTGGATTTTAAGTTAAATGATGTTGCAGTGGCAGCAGGGGACAATCTGGCGATCGTCATATCAACCAATGGCTCTTGAGGTTGGTTTAATACCAATGCACCTGGTTACCCTAATGGCTCGGCCCAATTTTCGAATGGTGTGTTCTGGTTTGGTTTGAGCAAAGACTTTTCTTTCGAAACCCAGGTAACACCGACTCAGCTGGATAATTGTCCCACAGTGGTCAATCCAGGGCAGCAGGATGCGGATTTAAATGGTGTGGGTGATGCCTGCCAGGCATCGCCCATAGATAGCGATATGGACGGTCATCCCGATGCAGTAGACAATTGCCCTGCAATATCAAATCCAGCCCAGTTAAATACCGACGGCGACTCGCTGGGCAATGCCTGCGATCCTGATGACGATAACGACAATGTTAACGACGCCACAGACAATTGCCGGTTTATTTCTAATAGTCTTCAGGAGAATTCCGATAATGACAAGTTTGGGAATGTTTGTGATCTGGACGACGACAACGACACGGTTTTAGATAGCGTCGACAACTGTCAATTTGTTGCCAATCCAAGCCAGCAGAATACCGACGGCGATAACTTGGGCAATATCTGCGATCCCGATGATGACAATGATGGTGTAGACGACAATAGTGATGGAGTCAAAGACAATTGTCCGCTGGTTGCCAACCCAGACCAGCAAGACAGCAACGGTGACAATATAGGTGACGCCTGTAGCGGTCCTGATTTCGACCTGGAACAACAGTGCTTCCCGATAAAAGCATTATCGGGACCGATTTTACAAATATGTTTTTAATACAAACGAGAATGCCATTTGGAATCAAATAATATCTATCGCCGCGGACCGGGGTTCAGTCCTACTTATCAAACCCACCACAGACGGACTGGCAGAACAAACCGAAATTAAATCCATTTTTGCTTCGAGTTCGACATAATCCCCGGATTTCGCAGCAGATACTTCATCCACTAGACTCCCGCCAGGTTTGACCACAGCATGCTCGAATAAATTCCAGGGGCATGGTATGTGGGCGAGTTCGACACCCTGTAGTGCCAAATGGCCGGCAAGATTGCCCTGACAATTTAGCCGCAGTTGACTTGCGCCATAAAACTTATTGCTTGCCGCGCTGTAAGCCGCGTGTAACGTATCATGAATTCCGGGGGAGGTGTCTTCTGTCAAAGCAAGCATCGGTTCGAAGTGATTACTGACCAGAACATCTCCGGGTTTAAACAATATCCGGTAATTAGCCGAGCGGCTATGCTCCATGGATAAATATTCATCAAAATTATTTTGATTGAAGGCCCAAGTATCAATCACCTGGCCACCTTCAGAATCAACCACCCGACAGCATTGTCCCTGCGCTAGATTTACAGAAACCGCAGATCTCTGGGAATAATAACTCTCTCTATCCATACTTGGTCTCCGATGAGACTGAATTGGACTGTAATATGTGCCAATCATCCGCGGGGACTACGTGACAAAGACAATTAATATCACCAATCCATGCAAAAATTGCAAGAAATGGTGATGCTCCTACGTGGGTCGCATGAATTGTCCCCGAGGGATTCCACACGATTGAGTCTGCAGATTGGATCTGCCATGGACAATCAGTACCGAATCTCCAACGGGTGGGTCCGGTTAGATTTAAATAAAGCTCAGGAGCAGTATGAGCATGGTCCCGATAAAGTACATTTGGTTCGAGATAATAAATACCTAACAGAAGGTTATTGCTGGAAAACACTGCATCCGTCGGTCCAATTAAAATTGTGCTCATATTACCAAATCGATAGGCGTCTCCTACATTTGATCCAGACTCATAGTATTGTCCCTGATCCACCCCCCAATTAAAAAAGTCCCATGCCTGACAAATTCCATTTGCAATTGTGGCCAACCCTTGAACAGGTATCGCGGCAATCGCGTGGGACAGACCAACTGGATGGACAGGTGGATTCGGCGTTTGTAGTATTCCGTCAGAAACTGATCGGGGTGTGCTCTTGATAGCGTCCAGAATTTGCCATACACCTGGTATACCTTGCCTGTTTTCAAGATGCTGGGTAATGTCATCAATCAGAGATGAAATAATGGAAACAGAATTCATCTGGAGAGATTTATACCCTGATAAAATTCCAAACATGGATAAAGCTTAGCAGAATATAGTTCGGGTAAAACCGAAACATCAATACCGTTTGGGTAAGCCGGGCTATCTCCTATCAACACTCTGGGTAAAACCGCTCGATAATTTTTGGATAGCTTCGGCTCAAGTAATTCCAAACCTGGTCACCAAATGTTGTCGCTAGATTCTGACTTTGCATATCACCAGCGCCTGTAAATAACTGATCGCGGCGTGCCATAAAACCGGCATTGGAATGTCGGAGACTTGCAGCAACAGCCTGGCAATACTGATCGCCCAATGACAACTTGTCCAACGTTGTCCCCAGCGAGGGACCATGGAAATACCCCACCGACAAACGCGGAAATTTGGTAAATACACGGTGCGGGGTGGCGACAAAATAGTTGCCCGTCATGGCCTGCAACATCTCTCCAATATTTATCACAAAACAGTCTGGTATTACGGGAACCGGAATCCATTCTCCCTTTGCATTTTCGATCTCTAACCCGGGGGTATCTCCCGGGGCGAGAATTGTAATAAAGCCGGTATCATGATGCGCATTGACACCAAACTCTCCCGGCGGCGTAACTGGATATCGAATAAGTTTGGTCAGGTTCATCCGCTCTCGCCCAAATACGTCGTCGAAGTGGGACAGCTTTAATCCAATTCCGAGCGCTAGCAATTCCATGAGGCGATCTCCAAGGTTTCCAAGGTTATCAAACCAGAGGTTCATGGTAACTCGGAAGTCTGGCAGAATTGTTTCTGGCAACCACTGATTTGGCCCCAACAAACGTAAATAAGAAGGTGAAACCTCTACCTCTCTGGCAGGGTACTCACTCCATAAATCCACCTGCTCACGAAAATCCTTACGGTTATTAGTGTGCTCTGTGCCCTCACTTTCCCAGCCACGGAAATGTCGTGAATTCGATTTATCTATCAATTGTTTTTTCTCCAAAGGCAAATCAAAAAACGCTTTACTAAAAGAGAACACTCGATCCGTTAGCTGCTGATCAATTCCGTGATTGGTCACTATCAAGAACCCCACATGATGACAAATCTCGCTGATTCGATTTGCCAGCATCTCCTGTTCAACTCCCGACATCCTAAAAAAATTGAGATCGATAATCGGAACCGAGGAAAATTCGGGAAAAACCTCTCTTTTTCTTGACTGCTGCTTCATAAATTCTCAATATTTTCGAGAGAAAAGATTGGCTCATTATAAAGATTAACCCTCTACAGATTCCACCAGGATGTAAAGCATTCTAAATCGCGAGCTTCCACCGGCGCGCACAAGGAAGTAATGAATATTACTTTACTCTCGCGTTAGCGCAGCAGGCGGGCTCAACCCTGTCTACTAATTTTTTAGATACAATAGAAATCATATACTATTGATTATGAACGTGATTTCGTCCATTCAATGGAGTCGCTGCATAGGCAAAAACTTTATTGTAAGGGATATCGTTCGCGTCCACAAAATCTCCTGCTGGACCCTGAATTACCAAAGGATCACTGCGTAAATCACTGATCAGAGCAGTAACACCAATATCCACCACATCGTCACCGAAACGCCTGCCATTAGGCCAGCCTCCAGGAATCGTTCCCACGGGAAATCCAGGTAACCCAGCCTGTACAGTGCTGGTTAAGGCATCACCACCGAACACACTTAATCGCGAGAAACTAGGATCGTCCGGATCGAAAACGTCGTTTAATCCACCACCGGCGAGCCGAGTGGGGCCAGCAGCCAAATTAGGATCAGTGAATATTGTCGGTTACGAAGCTTCTTATTGATAGGGTTTTCAGTCCGGGAAAAATCTCCCAAATTAGAGACCAGATATAGTGCAAAGAACCTGGGGGCATATTTTTCGCCAGTTAATAATATTGACTCACGCACGCTATTGGCGTCAGAATATTGTTTGGATTGCTCCAGCACTTCAATCGAAGTCCACTGGTATTCCGGCACTGGGTCTATCTCAATGGCTTTCTGTCGGGTTAACTTGGCCAGATTGATAAATCTCCAGGCCATGGCTTTCATATTTATCCTGGCAATATCTGGCGGATTTTCCGAAAGGGTAACGTGATTATTGTTGGAATCAACCAAAAGGTTATCATTTTGACTGGATATCAGAGTTCGATAAGATTCTTCGATCCCAGTGCACTGGTCAATCCCGATATATTCGAGATCGCCAGTCAGTAGCGATTTAACATGCATGTGCTCATCGCCGTGAAAACTGCGAGCCGATATCAGAGGTATCGAAAGCGCGGCAATCAATCCCCAACTTTTTATCTTCATCAAAATCGTCCATGATGTTTAATAGGGTATACGTGCCAGCTGGAGTTTGGGATGCATTCTTTTTAAATTTTTTTCAATCGCCTTCTTTGCCTACTTTAACTCTGGATAATTAGCTTTTAGAATCAACCCCATCTAATCTATAAAAGACTACTTTGATGGTCAGCGACAAGCGAAAATCTTTCAATCAAAACGGGTATTACTTCTCTCCTGGCTTGGTACCAGAATTGGATCTGGTCCCGCTGCGCTCCGCTCTGACGCAATTAGTCGAAAATAGTCGGCAACTGTCTAAATCCGATGGTGTATATGATATCGACCCTACACATTGTCATGAAAATCCTCGGCTACGGCGCATTGCGTATCTGGACGACCTTGATCCTGTTTTCTGGGAATTTTCAAAGAATTCAATTGTGACCGATTTGGCTGCGGAGCTACTGGGCCCGGACATCACATTCCGCGAATGCATTATCAACTTCAAGTGGGCGGATGGCGGTCAGGAAGTAAAATGGCATCAGGACATTCCGTTCTATCCTCATACCAATCTTGATACTGCACAGTTTCTAATATTTCTGGATGAAGTAGGCGAAGACCAGGGACCACTACAGGTTATTCCTGGAAGTCATAGGGGGCAGGTCTACGATCATTATGATGATGCTGAGAACTGGTTAGGATACATATCCAGTAGCGAGATCAATAAAGTTCCACTTAATCAGGCTAAACAGCTGATCGGTCCGGCAGGCTCAGTTTCAGCCCATCATTGCGTAACCGTCCATGGGTCCAAGCCAAACTTAAGCGCCAAAGGAAGACCGGCACTGATCCTTGGGTTCAACGCAGCGGACTCCATACCCTATACTCCGGCAGCCTACCCAAGTTCCCATGTCGGTGAGGTGGTTAGAGGTCAGCCTGCGAAGTTCGCCCGGCATGATCCGATTAACCTTCGATTACCTCCGGATTGGTCCGGTGGTTATACCTCAATTTTTTCTCACCAGGAAAAACTCGAGTCAGTGGAAAACTGAAGCATAAACTCAGGCGGTTGAAGTTGACTCCATTACTCCAGCCTTCTTTCGATATTCCAGCAGGTTGCTCAACCAGTCTGGATCCATTTCCGGCACCGAAGATAGCAATAGCTCGGTATACTCATGATGAGGTGGAGAAAAAATTTCTTCTTTAGGACCCTGAGCAATAATCTCTCCTTGCAGCATAACGATAACGTGGTCCGCAATCGCTTTTACTGTGGCCAGGTCGTGGGTAATAAACATGTAGGCAAGGTTAAATTCACGCTGTAATCGATCAAGCAACCTCAGTATGCCCTCCGCGACCAGCTGATCAAGTGCCGACGTCACCTCATCACAAATAATAAACTCGGGTTCTGCCGCCAGGGCCCTTGCAATGCTAACGCGCTGCTTCTGCCCCCCGGATAATTCTTCTGGGTAACGATCGATAAACTGATCTGGCTCGAGTTCAATCAAAGACAGAAGATCCCGAATCCTGTCTTCTCTGGCTTTACCATCTAATCCAAGATAAAAACTGATCGGCCTGCCAATAATGTCCCTTAGGCGTTGGCGTGGATTAAGCGCGGTATCCGCCATTTGATAAATCATTTGGGCATGACGTAACTGATCACGATTACGGTTTCGGTAATCAGCTGGCAGCGCTTCCCCTTTAACCTGGATAGAGCCAATACGGGGTGGCAATAATCCGGTTATTACCCTGGCAGCAGTACTTTTTCCGCTCCCTGATTCTCCTACAACGGCAACTGTCTGGCCACGATGTATATCAAACGAAATATTTTTCAAGATATCAGGGCCTTTGCTGTAAGCAGCGGTTACCCCGTCTATCCGTACCAAAGGAGTTGGCTCGGCCTCTGGTGGTTCCATGGTTTTACGAAATGATCGTACCGCCCATAATGACTTGGTATAGTTTTCTTGGGGATTGCCCAGCATCTCCCGGGTCTCCGACTCTTCAACCAATTCCCCGTAACGCAGCACCATAATTTTGTCCGACATCTGGGCGACCACGGCAAGATCATGGGTAATATATATCGCCGCGGTGTTAAATTCCTTGATGATATTCCTTATCGTAACCAAAACCTCAATTTGTGTTGTTACATCCAGCGCAGTGGTTGGTTCATCAAAAATAATGAGTTCAGGTCGACATGACAAGGCCATCGCGGTCATGGCACGCTGCAATTGCCCGCCGGATACCTGATGAGGGTAGCGGTAGCCAATGCCATCCGGATCAGGTAATAAAATTTTCTTATATAAATCCTTTGCATCGTCCTCCGCCTGCTCCTGATTTTTCACTCCGTGAACCACCGGAATTTCAGAAAACTGATCAATCAGACGATGGGCCGGATTAAAAGACGCTGCCGCACTTTGGGCGACATAGGAAATTCTAACGCCGCGATACTTGCGTCGTTCTTCTTCACTGAGCTCGGTTAATTCTACTCCGTCAAATTTGATCGACCCTTCAGTAATTCGGCAACCAGGCTTGGCAAACGCCATAGAAGCTAGACCAGCTGTCGATTTACCTGCACCGGACTCTCCTATCAACCCTAACACTTCACCTCGGTTGAGTGTAATGTCGAGGCCCTTGATAATGGGTTTCCAAACGTCATCACTTTGACCATCAATTTTCAGGCCTTTGATTTCGAGCAACGGAGATTGATTATTATTCATACTTATTGTCCGTCTTTAAGACCACTGGCCTTGTGTAAAAACCAGTCGATGACAAAATTCACTCCTACCGTCAATAATGCTATCGCGGCGGCTGGCAATAAAGGTGTTATATCGCCATAGGTGATTAGGGTCGCATTATCTCTTACCATCGAACCCCAATCCGCTGTTGGCGGTTGGATACCAAGACCCAGAAAACTTAATCCAGCGATGGTCAGAAATACGAAACAAAATCGAAGGCCAAACTCGGCAACCAATGGGGAGGCAATATTAGGCAAAACTTCTCGCAAGGTTAACCAGAAAGTCCCTTCTCCCCGCAGTCTGGCTGCTTCGACGAAATCGAGCACCACGACGTTAAGACTGGTTGCCCGGGCCAATCGAAATACCCGGGTCGCATCCAGCATCGCGATAACAATTATCAGGGTCGGGATCGAGGTTCCAAAAATTGTCAATAACAAAAGCGCAAAAATAAGCTGGGGTATCGCCATCAACACGTCGATAATTCGGCTTAAAATCTGATCGGTCCAGCCGCCAAATATCGCTGCTAAAATTCCGGTTGTTCCGCCAACCAGAAACGCTAGACAGGTTGTGATAAACGCGATTCCAACCGTATTTCGCGCTCCAAATATTAATCGGGACAGCATATCTCGGCCCAGGGCATCAGTGCCAAAGATAAACTGACTACTCCATAATTCGTACTGAGCACCTACAATCTCAGATTCCCCATAGGGGGCAATAATTGGCGCAAAAATTGCTGCCAGTACGTAAATTAAAATAACAGTCAAACCGAATTTAGCGGTCCATGGTGCTTTTTTTACTTCGTAAAACGCAGACTGCATTTTACTGCGACGGGGTGGTGGTGGTGCCGCATCCGCGTTGTCCAGGGCTGGAGTATTCTCGCTCATTTTGGATGTAACAATCTGGGATTAGTCGCAATGGACACGACGTCCGCGATCAAGTTAAATAGTATGTAGGTGGCTGCAAAAATAATACTACAGGCCTGAACCACTGGAATGTCCCGGGTCGACACCGAGTCGACAATTAGCTGACCTAATCCCGGGTAAACAAAAACCACCTCAACCACCACCACACCAGAGATCAGATAGGCCAGATTGATCGCAATGATGTTTGCAATCGGCGCCCAGGCATTGGGTAGCGCATGTTTCAGGATAACCCGCGCTTTCGGCATCCCTTTCAAGTTGGCCATTTCAATATACGGGCTCGCGAGTAAATTGATGATTGACGCACGAACCATACGCATCATATAGGCGAGCACCACACCGGTAAGAGTAATCGATGGCAGAATAACCTTATGCAGACGTTCGCCAAATGGCGTGTCCATATCCACGGTAGCGATACTCGGAAACCACTGGAGCTTAACCGAGAAAAACAAAATCAGGATATATCCGACAAAAAATTCAGGTGCAGAAATTGCAGTCAAGGTGGCAACATTTACCGTCCGATCATAGATTCCATTTCGATATAGCGCTGCCAGCAATCCAAATATAATTGCCAGAGGTACAGAGATTATTGCAGCTACTGATGCTAAAAACAGGGTATTTGCGAACCGGACACCGATCAAATCTGCGATGGGTCGATTATTCGCCAGAGACATACCGAATTCCCCCTGAAGAATATCACCCAGCCAGTGTATGTACCGGATATGTGGTGGTTTATCCAATCCCATTTGAGCGCGTAGTGCCGCGACATTCTCCGGGGTTGCTGCCTGCCCTAGTAGTGACTCTGCTATATCACCCGGAAGCAATTCAACGCCAAGGAATATAATCAGCGAAACGACAAACAATGTGATAAACCCCAATGCCAGCCGTTGGCAGATCATTATTAAAACTGTAGTCATCGCTCTTTCTGGGGGATAGTATTTGTTTTTATATCGGAACGAGTATACATAATATTAACATTCAGGGTAGACATGCAAAAATGCAGCACCCTCTCTCAGCCGAAAAATCAAACAGAAAAGGGCGACAGTGTCGCCCTTTTCATTTTTACCTTGATCAACAGTGACTGATCAGGATTTCATCCACCAGCGCTTGACGAAGTGGCCCCCGTCCATTTCCCATCCGCCGCCAAATGAATCCGGTACACCAACTTTATCGTTGCTTGCGGCAACATCCTGACCAAACGCAGGAATAATGACTCCACCCTCCGCAGAAATGATCGCCTGAACCTCCTGATACATCGCTGTACGTTTGGCTTGATCGAGTTCACCACGCGCTGCAACAACCAATTCATCTACCCGGGCATTTTTGATCACGGTGTCATTCCAAGGAGAATCTGACAGATAAGCGATAGAAAGAATCATATCTTCTACCGGCCGCGCACCCCAGTAACAGGCGCAGAAAGGTTTCACATTCCACACACTGTTCCAGTAGCCGTCTTGAGGCTCTCGGACGATATTCGCATTAACACCCAGTTTCGTCCACTCTGCCTGGAACAACTGGGCCGCCTCTACAGCGCCGCCATAAGCCGTATCCGAAGCACTTAAATCAAAGCTGGCGCCAGCCAGTCCTGACTTATTCAAGTGGAATTTCGCTTTATCCAGGTCGTACTCAACCTTCAGATTTGGATCATAGCTTTTAAATTTGGGACCGAGAGGTTGGTCATTGCCTTCAACACCATAACCAAACAATACTTTGTCAATAAATTCCTGCCGAGGAGTAGAATACTTCAACGCCAGACGGAAATCATTATTATTAAATGGTGCAATGTCCATCCGCATTGGATGGGTAAACGCCAGATTACTTTCCGCACCCAGAATATTCATACCGGGAACTCTTTCTAAACGGGAAATCGTTTTTAGCGCGGGGCGGTTAATGATATCAACAGCACCGGATATCAGTGCACTCTGCCGAGCGGCGTCATCGAGAATGCCGATAATTTCGATAGAGTCCGCATGTCCTGCGGTGGCAGCCTCCCAGGCATTTGGATTCTTCTCCATAGTAGTTTTAACACCCGGTTCGAAGCCTCGAAGAAAATAAGCACCAGTCCCTTCGGTGGAATTTAGGTCTGCTTTACCGTCAACCGTGGGGACAATCGAATAGTGGTAGTCGGTAAACAGGAATGGCATGTCGGCGTTGGCGTCCTTTAAGGTGACGACCATGGTATTGCCATCCGCTGTACAGGACTCAATGCCAGAGAAAACCCCGGCAGCCGCAGATGCCGAATCTTCACCCATATGCACAAGAGTCGAGTTAACACAGTCCTCGGTGGTCAGGGTTTTACCATTGGTAAACTCTACGCCCTGACGTATATTGAAGCGCCAGGTTTTGGCGTCGCTACTGGCTTCCCAACTTTCTGCTAACGCAGGTTGCAACTCACTATCAGGTCCCACGTTGACCAGACTATCGCGAAAGCCACGGCTTATGCAAATCATGGTTGTGTTCAAATACTGGGTTGAATCCAGCGAATCCGAAGTATTGGTATCGTTCAATCCGGCGCGCATATGACCACCACTCTGTGGCGTATTGGCCATTGCCTTGTTCGACCACAAAGAGGAACTGGCGGCTGCGGTCATGCCTAATGCACCTGCATAAGTCATAAAGTCTCTACGGGTAACTTTCTGACTGTCCAACATCTTTCTGACACGCTCATCGCTGCCTAGCAGCTGTTTAATATCGTCTTTTTTCATTCTCTAGGGTTCTCCAATAGTTGGTGTAACAATTAGACCTTTAATCAAAAATTAGTTGTCAATAACTTAAGAAATGCATTTTTCAATGAAGGTTCTAATAGAGGATAGTGATGCTACGGGAAGTTTTTCAGACGTCAGGTCGAATTATTGTAGTTTCGATTGTTAGCAGGATATCTGATTGTTCGAAAAAAATTTCTAACTTCTGTGTCCATTATAGTAGCAAAATTGGCTATAAACAAAAAAAATTTGGAACAATCTGGTATCACTTCTGAATTCGACTCAACCAATACTAAATATTGGATCGCCCAATACATCTAAATTTGGCTCCACTCCAAGACCCGGACTATCTTTAACAAACATTTTTCCGTCAGCAATGGTGGGCCCTCCACTGGCAATTACCAGGTTGGTGTATTCATGGAAAGCGGAGGATTGAAAATGAAAATCCTGCGGTGTTGAATGGGCCAAATGAGCAATTGCGGCCGTGGCAATTTCGCCACCCCAGGAATCTTCGATGGTCATGGTAACCCCAAGAGAAACACATAAGTCCCGAAACTGCTTGGCTCTAGTCAGTCCACCAATTCGATTTATCTTTAAATTAACCAGATCCATCGCCCGGTCCTGATATCCCCGAATAAGCATCTCCAAACTATCCATGCATTCGTCCAGGATAATCGGATGATCGGTATGTTGACGCACCGCCAAACATTCTTCGTAACTGGTACAGGGTTGCTCGATATAGAGGTCGGCATCTCTAACCGCCTTTACAACCCGGATCGCTTCGTGTTGTTTCCACCCACAGTTAGCATCTGCCGCAAGAATATTTCCCGGACGCAGGCTCGCCGAAACCTGTTCAATACGCACAATATCTTCATCCGCCTGAGCTCCTACCTTCATCTGGAATTGGGTAAACCCCTGATCTTGATATTCGTTTATCTTGCGCACCATGGAGTCAACATCCTGGCGTGTAACCACCTTGAACAATTGAACCTTGTCCTGCATCAATCCGCCCAGCAGAGCATATACTGGTTGGCTGGTGGCTTTTCCCCACAGGTCCCAACAGGCCATATCGATAGCCGACTTTGCGTAGGGGTGTCCCTTTAGCAATCCATCCATGGTTGCATTAATACGCATTACCTGAGTCGGATCCTCACCTATTAACCCCGGGCCCATTTGTTCAATCCCGGCCCTTGCGCCTTCGGCAAAAGCCGGTAAATAGGCCGGCCCCAGCGGACATGTCTCCCCACTTCCGATTACACCACTATCGGTTTCAATGATAACCACAGTGCTGTCAAACGCCGAAAACGATTGACTCGACCAACTATAGGAACCTTCTTTCATGGGTAGGTCTACCTGATAGCCGGTAACGCGAGAAATTTTCATATTATTTTCGATTGAGTGTCGAATACATGGTTAAAATACTAATCATGAATTCAAAGAATATCCGTGATAAAAACCAATTGCCGATCAACCACACTATTAGCGGTAACTGACTTAGTAACGGAGGTTAACCTCAAATTCAACGACCTGTTAGGCCTGTTTTGTAAAACAAATTGCTAGCGGGCAAATCCCGAGTAGTCAGAATAATAAGCAGCACCAAATCCATTCAAAGCCTCGACCACCTGCTCGCTGGGCTTTCCGTATACGGCGAATCTACCCGGCGTCATATATTCCAGGAATCGTTCAGCAAATTTTTCTCCAAAGTTTTCGAGGTGCACCATTACTGCATCTGAATCTGAGTAACGTTCATAAATATGACAACTGCCAGTGTCTTCATCAATAAACCATTCGTAATTTATTGCTCCTGGTTCCTGCTCAAACGTGGCTTCAATCATCTCGGTCATTAATGACCTCACCAATTCCATTTTCCCCGAGTTGATATTCATTTCAAGAACCCAAAATATATTATTTGTCATTTTAATATTACCTGTTTGTAAATTTCTAATCGCGCAATTCTGGGTCTGGTAATTTTCCTCTTTCGTGGTGTCTATAAACGTACGAGTACGCATGCATATTTTCAACCCAGTATCCAAATTTTGTTGGAGGGTAAGCCGGCGGGTTTTCCTCACTGACGCAGATATCGAGACACCTAACTACGGTATCGTAATTTGCCGCAAAGAAAAAAGGAAACGAGTAACGATTTTTTTGGGTTCTGGTGACCACTCGATGGGGCGTCGACCGGAACAGATTGTTAGTCCAACGCATCATCATGTCACCGAGATTGATCAGAAAACATCCGTCCATCGGAGGAGCATCTATCCATTGATTTGCCCGGTTCTGAACTTGTAAGCCGGGTTCTGTTTGCCATAGAATGGTAAAACACTCATAGTCAGTATGCGCGCCAATTCCCATTGTTGGCTCGGGTCGCATTTCTGTAGTCGGCGGATAGTATAAAAGGCGCAATTGAGCAATTGGCTTACTGAGTTCGGAGTTAAAAAAATCTTCGGGAAGATTTAAAGCGAGAGCAAACGATCCAAATAATTTGCAGCCCAAACTAAACACTGATTGAAAATACGAATATACCTGCGGCTGAAATTGGGGCAACTCTGTTGGCCACACATTGGGGCCAAATAACTTACTCCCGGCCAGATAGTCCGGATCGGTCTCTGCCAGTTCGAGTGCGACCTCATATCCTTCCTGTTGGTCGGGATCAGCATCGGGTCCGGCGGTGAGTGCACCAATGGGAACAAAGCCGCGGTGACGATTAATATCGCCTATATCGTACTGTTGTTTTATTTCCGATGGCAATGTGAAGAATTGTTTTGTTTGCCGATGTACTCCCTGAATCAGATCTTTTGCGACCCCATGATTCTTTACATAAAAAAAACCGACATCTATACAGGCGCGACGTATCTCGCCCGCCATTCTTTGCTTCGCCTTTGTATCTCCGGAAAATATCGGCGCCAAGTCCACAACTGGAATTTCCGAAAAGTCCGCACTACGGTGTCCAGCCGTTTTGGGGTCAACGATATTGGTAGGGGCAATGGGATCAATCATTTCAGGAATAATGCGAGGTTACATACCTATGGCACAGGAAGTACCGAACACATGTTGAGGCGATTTTGGTGAAATATTTAGAGTACAACAAAATTGGCTCAGCCGAAATAGGGAACAACTAACAAAGTGGTGCTCGATATTTTCAATGTTTCTCCAAAAAATACCCTATCCAGGGTTGCCAAACTTACCTGCTGTTAAATAAAATCCAGCGCAAAGTTTTAATCGTGGCATTTGATGCATGTTCTACGTGGAAAAACCTGGAAACAGGTTGGTGCAGGAACGGAAAACCATCACGGGCAAGAAGTTCTTTATCCTGTTAATTGCCTTGTGTTGCGGTGCGATAGCGTCCCAAGTTATCAAACAAGGCGTTCTCAAGAAAGTCGACTATGGTAAAGGATTGTTAGCCATCTGCGCAGATACTATCCCATAGGATTATTACGCTGCATTCTGAGCGCAGGTGGCTAATAATCGTTCATGTGGGAAACGCGGGGCTTGAAGAGGTGCTATGGGGAAAGTATGGAGACTGGGTGGTCTGTTTCGTCGTGTTTAACGTTTTCTTATTTTTTGTAACAATCAGATTTTCTAATTGTCTGCGCCGATATCCAAGACAATGACAATTATTTTGATCTATTCTGGTTGGTTTTGATTGGCTGATAGGGGAGATATCTGTCTCAGACCATGAGGTCTCCACGCCTCCACTAGGAAGCGATAATAGTTCAGCGCCTAGACTAATCAAGTATGTCAACTTGGTGGTCCTCTTGGGTGGGGCCGATGCAGGCGTTCTAACGTTTCAATCACGATTAGTGATGTGCCACAAGTTCGGCACATGAATGCCGATGTGTACTCCGTTTTCTGTTGATCAGACGATGGGGCGGTATCCGTGTTCTGCTCACCCTGTTCCGTTGCTGCGTTAGTGTCGCCCAGCAATTGTCGAACACAGTGCAAGTTCTGCTTACGCTGATGGTTGGCAAACAAACCAAAGTGTCTAATTCGATGAAAGCGCGGCGGTAGAACATGCATCAGGAAACGTCGGATAAACTCGTCAGTAGAAAGACGCATCATCTTAAATCTCTCCACGTCCTTGGCCCGATAGTCTTTCCATGTAAAGGACACCGTTTGTCCATCATACTGTTTGATACGACTATTGGAGATCGCCACTCGATGGGTATAACGTGATAGATACCGGAGTACCGCACGCGGTCCTGAGAAGGGTTTCTTGGCATAGACAAACCAGCTGGTCTTCCGAACAGGGCGAAGATAATTCTTGAATGCCTGTTCATCCCCTAAATCGGTCAGCCTGCCGTAAAACTTGAGCTGTGGATGCAAAGCAGTGAGTTGTTCCAGAAACAACCGTCGAAACAGTTTAGACAGAACTTTGACGCATAAGAAATACCCTTGTTTACAGGGCTTCCACTGCCCTTGTTTGGTGAGACCACCTCCGGGCACAATGCAATGTAAATGCGGGTGGTGTGTCAAGGCGGAGCCCCAGGTATGCAATACTGCCGTGACGCCAATGTCGGCACCCAGATGCTGAGGGTCTGCCGCAATGAGACGGAGTGTTTGTGCCGTGACCTTGAACAATAAGTTATAGACTAATTGAGGGTTGTAATAAGCAATGTCACCGACCAAGGCCGGTAGCGTAAACACGACATGATAGTAGTCGACCGGTAGCAGGTCTTGTTGTCGCGCCTCAAGCCATCGTTTGGCAGCGCTGCTTTGACACTTTGGGCAATGGCGGTTTCGACAAGAGTTATAGGCAATCTGCACCTCCTCGCATTCACGACAATGCAACACATGTCCGCCGAGGCCAGCAGAACGACATTGTTCAATGGCCGACATCGCTTTGAGTTGGCCGAGGCTCGCACTATGAGCCTGTCGCCATACGGGGCCCTGGTCGCGGAAGATATCCGCGACCTCCCACTGAGGCTGGATCACACCGTTAGGGGTTACAACTTCAGATAGGCCAGCGGCCCTTTAATCTCCCGTAATCGGTTGGCGGCGACATGGCTATAACGCGCCGTACTTTCGAGCTTATTATGTCCTAACAACACTTGAATAAACCGGATATCGACATGTTGTTCCAGCAGGTGAGTAGCAAAGGCATGACGCAGAGAATGGAGCGTCACTGCTTTGTTGACTTGTGCGGCTTTACGCGCACACTGAAACTCGCGACTGAGCTGGCGGGCCGACAGGGGGTTGATCGGATTGAGTCCTGGAAACAGCCAACCGCCGGGCAACTTCTGATGATGTTGTGGTTCCTGCTGAATCCATTTATCTAACACCGTGAGTAACTCGGGGGACAGCATCGCATTACGGTCACGCCCGCCCTTGCCTTGTTCGACACGTAGAACCATCCGCTCTCTGTCGACATCAGTGACTTTAAGATGGGTGATTTCGCTGGCACGTAACCCGGCCCCGTAGGCGACGCTGAAGGCGGCTTGATAGCGCAAATCACCGGCACATTGGATCAGGCGGGTCACTTCTTCGATACTGAGTATCTCCGGTGTTTTCTGTGGCAGTGGTTGATGCCGTAACTTCCGGATTAATTCCGGCCGGTCGAGGGTGGTGCCAAAGAAGAATTTGAGTCCTGAAACGCTCATATTAATCGAGCTAGGCGATTTACCTTGATGGCTAAGGTGAAGAAGATATTGGCGTAAATCCTCGACCGTTGTCGTGGGTAGAGGCCGCTTTAGATACTTTGAAAACTGTGCAACGACGCGAATGTAATCCTTTTGGGTTTTCGCGCCGAGTTTACGCATGGTCATATCTTCGATCATACGTTGACGTAAAGGGCTGATAGGTTTGTTAGACTGGGTCATGGGTCTGTCTCCGTTAGTGTGGTTGTTGAAGTGTTGGAACTACAACATAAACACGGGACAGGCCCTGTTGGCTAATGCAATAACGATGAGGCGGGTAGCTACCTTGCTACTGGGTTACGCGATAGCGTTTCGTACAAGTTTATATAGCGGCCCAGGCCAGCTCGGAAACCCAGGTCGCGATTAACTATGGAACCCGGGATCCCGGGTCAGGTCTGTTTAGAGCCAACGGCACCGTACGGACCCTAATCTTTCCTACCGGGCCGGTAAGGCTACAGTTTCGCAACCAATCTCATTTGGGCGACCGCTTACAACTGGAAATTGAACGTCCAACCACGCTGTCAATCTGGGAATTTGGCATGCACAACCAACATGCAGACCAAACAACAATTCTTAAGGGGCAGGATCTTGACCAGGCATTGGGTACGGGCAATGCCCAGGTGGAAACCCGTATTGCTGACGATACGCTAGAGCTCAACGTTATATCCCATAAGGCGTTTCTTGATATCAACATTGATCTGCACCAGGAAAATCCGTTCCTTAGCTATGGAATTGGCTTACTAGTGACGCTGTTTGTAGGCTTTGTGTTGCATACCTTTCGTCCAATTCCGATTCCAGCGATTACAGATATTCGGCCACGAGTCGGCTCCAATCAAATAATACAGCTTGACGGGCTGCGCGGGGTAGCCGCACTTCTGGTCATGCTCGAACACACTTGGGCACCATTTGCCGGGGCCGGCGCAACCGGTGTCTGGTTATTCTTCATCCTCAGTGGCTACTTGCTCGCACTTCCATTTGTGAAGAAACCTGGTAGAGCCATAGACCGTCACTACGTCGGCCCCTATATGATGCGCCGCATTGGGCGAATTCTGCCAATGTATTTTTTTGTAATTATAATTATCTACGGGTTCGGTCACGAAACGCCTCTCATGGTAGAGCATTTGCTATTTTTGGCAGCTAACGGACACTTCTGGACAATCCCTCAGGAATTGAGTTTTTACCTCCTGCTCCCATTTATCATGGTATTCGGATGGATGTGCAGCAATATCTCCAAAAGTCTATTTTTCCCAGGGATGCTCGGGCTATGCATCCTGTTTCTCTGGAAGCCTGAATTGGCGCCCTTCACTTTGCCCGGAACCGGTCGTCCACCTTACGTAGGGTGGTTTTTACTCGGCGTTGTTATTGCCAGTTTGACTCCCTTTCTGGAGCAAATTCGACGAACTGCAAGCCCGACCAAACAACAGGTATTTGGCGCAATAGGACTGTTACTTTTTGCCATGATATTGATCGCATCATGTTATGGTTTTACTTCAACGTATGTCATGGATAACGTAACACTCCCGGTCAATTTCCCAAAGTTATTCGCCATCTTGCTCGCATTAATACTACTCCTATTATTGGTTGCTCCGCACTCAGCCCTGGGCTCGGTATTGAAATGGCTGCCATTGCGGGCGGTTGGAATTGTCGGATTCAGTTTCTACTTGCTACACCCATTCGTGATCCAGTTTATACTGGATTTTAGCCAGAAGTTTCTGAATAAACCCCTACTAGGGGCGAAGCTGTTTATCGTTGCTTCGTTGTTAACCTGGTTAATAAGTTTGTTTACCTATTCTCATATCGAACGACCATTTCTGTCGAAGAGCAAGAACGATTGATTTACGTAATCACCTTTTCTATCAAAGTGGTTAGACTACCGAATTAGTCCAATCTTTAAAAATGGGTCCGTTAACCTTTCCTTCGATAATGCGGTTCCTCGCGTCGTCCCAGAGCTGCACCCATTTCTCAGGGTCCGTTAGCTCTGATTCTGGACTGGACTTGCTCCTTGCTATAAATCCGGGAAATGCCGGCCTTCCGTTAGGTTGTCCGGTTGGGTGGTAACGGATGTCGATACTCCAGCGAAAATGGTCTGATCTGTTTGGCAGCGAACGATGAATATTTTGCTTGTGAAATATGATAACGCCACCGCGGTTAACCGGGAGAGATACACCTTCGCGCCCGCCAATAATCTCATCAGGAATCGAGGGTTCTCTGGGAATAGCACCGGGGGTATGGGGATGAGCACCCTCTAAATGGCTGCAAGGAATGGAAACCAGGCAGCCGTTTTCTTCGTTCGCATCTGTAACCGCAACCCAAACCGTTAACTGATTGGTATCATTCGCTTCCGGAAGCACCGCAACGGTATCCTGGTGCCATGTGGTTAAGCCAACTCCCGAATGGGTAATGCTTTGCTCGAGTAGTTTTTTTTGTGGGGGTTTAATCCGCATTTGTTGAACGGGACTGGAGGAAATTTCAGGACCAAGAACGGATTCGACGATATCCAGGATCTTACTATTTCGTAGCACAGAGAAAATCCCAGGGCCAGCATGTGAGTGGTACTTATCAGGGTCAACTCTACCGTTAACCAGAGGAAGAGATATATTCAGAAAATCGATGCACTCTGGACAAATGGCCACCACTTGGCTAAAACGCTCACCAAAGCTCAGCTCCTCGAATAAAGATGGAATACGACCGTCCTGATGATATTGCAGTACATGACGATCGAGTAATTCGCAGTACTCAGACTCCAGGGGCAATAAGTCTGAGTCGTTCAGTACATTTTCGATTACGAGAAATCCACGTTCTTTGAATTTATCCAGTTGATCTTCGGTTAGCATGAAAATTTCCGATCTGGTTAATTGTTATAACGCAATCTTAATCTGTTGTTACAATCTTTCCAAGATTGTGAAGCAGCTCCTTTACAATATCCTGGCGCCTGAAAAACTGAAATCCCAGAGCATTATTTTCCCCATTTATTGTCTGTCTGCTCATTCTCTCTATAGCGCTTTCCACCGCTTGAAAATCCTTCACCATTTCAACAGTGACTGCCGCAAAGGTGGTTGCGATGCCATTTATCAACGCAGTCTTTCGCCATTCGATGTTTAGCCGTCCAAGTCGATCACCACTCGAGAATCGTGCTGAAGTATTGCTCTTGTGATTATTCAGAGCCGAAGAGATTCTTTCAACACCCGCCGAGCTGGTGTAGTCTGGCTGTCGCAGTCCAACGTTCCAGATATAGCCAAGTCCTGGAAACTCCAATTTCTCAATTACGTATTCGCGTAATTTGTTGCCATTTTGTTTCAGTCTCAATGAAAGCTTTAAACTATCAGTATCACAGTCTAGCTTCGCTTTGGTCCAACCTTCTCCAGCACCCTCAAGTCTTATCATGCAATTGGCTTGCAACAATGTGCCTGGGTGTTCCGATGTCTGCACCAGGCCAATCAATTTTTGATCCAGCTTTCTCGCATCCGAGTCTGCAAGAAAGCCGGCAAATTGCTCTACTATGCCGCGCATCAGACTCAGATTCAGGGTCTTCCAGTGAGCCCCCGGCGGTCTCTGCACAAGGGGATCAGAATTCGATTCATCGGTGGCCAGGACCTGCCGGTTTGCAACATCAGCCAGAGGATCAATATCGTCAATGTCTGCGGTCGGTATCAATAGCCCACCAGGCCACATTCGCTGCCAATGCCTGGCGATATGTGTCAGCCCATATTTTTGAAATCTGTCACCATCCTGATCAAACGCCAAATTGCCACTGAGTTTAAACTGTAGTGCGGCGATCAGTAGTGCCGCCCGGCATTCTACGGATACCGCCATTTCAGGTCGTTCAGATTCGCATCCTTCTCGCCACAATAGTTGACTGACTCCCAAATAATTTGCATAGTTGGTCGCGATATCCATAGTTGACGCATCAAAACTAATTGCATCAAGAAAGCTGGGGTACACCTCTGGTTGCGCTTGCGAAATGGCGCTGGCAATCGCGGGATTAAAGTTAGTTTCAGCCCAGGGTGATTTCGAAAAAATTGGCGCACCGTTCTGGTGACAACCCATGCATACGGCCCGATTAGCGTAGCGTGTCTGAGGCATTTGATCCGGCCCATATTCGGTTACGGTTTGAAACTCAAATCGACCCGCTTCATCGTTATAACTGATCACTTCAAGTTGCATCGCTTTTTCCTGATAAGCGATAAACATCCGGTTACGGAACACCAGGGCAGGTTCGCTGGCTGTGCCGACCCGCTCCCCATTGACCATTATGACACGTCTCGGATATCGAAAATAATCCGGCGCCGCCGCCCCCCGTTGCAGCGAGCGCCCTAGAGGAATCATTACCTGAGAGATACTTTTGCGCTGGCTATGAGAAACGTTTTTCTGTAGAAATTTAACCAGCGCAACAAACGGAAAGGGAATATTGTATCTGGCATCAGAAACCGATTTGCCGCCGAATAATTTGTCGAACAAAGAGCGTCCTTGGCGAGGAATATCCTCGCCCGGTTTATCCAGGCGGGTAACCCAGTAACCCTGGCTGATCGTCGAGTTTCCCTCACTAGACACGCCGGATACAGCATAAATCTGTGTCGCCAGGCCTAATGAAAGTAGGAGTATTTTGCGGGTTAGCACCCGTGGCATTATAGCAATCGAAAATCCGTCAGGATTAGCAATTCAAATATTTAACCGGATTCGATGCCCCTGGTTTGAAATGAGTTTTTATTGACTTGTGGAGTAATGCCCTGCGAATTTCTTTTTTTGCCAGTCGCCCCTTGAATCCCCAACGCGATTTTCCCTTTTGCTTAGTGCAAAACCATTTTCTCACTTCATACACTTCGCGAGTCAGCCCATTATATATAGCAATGGCGTAGCGCACTTTGAATCGTCTGTTTCCCAGTATCCAGTATTTTCGTGTAACCTCATACAACTCCGCTTCGGTAATATCCCTTCGATAATACCTGTTCACATTAAGCAACAATATCGGTTGATCTGTCACCAGTGGATCACCTTCATACATCGCCATCAGTTCAGTGGGCGACTTGATACCATAGTCACTGGAATAATGACCTCCCATGATATTCGACAGATATTCCATGCCGACAAAGTCAATCAGAGCCGCTTCGATCTCGAAGGCTACTGACTCGGACAATCCATGCCTGAGAATATAATGTCCAACTTCAGTGCCAGATAACATGATACTCCTGATACGGTCGAGCTTTTCAGTTTTCTCGGATGATTCGACTGCAGAGCTGACATGATCAAAAACCCTGTTCCCCCGGCCTTTTCCCACATAAAATACCTCGAGATTTCTCGGGTCCTGGAGAATATATACATAGTAATCCAGTTTGGAGATTACCGTTGGGCTAAACATTTACTCAGTAATTGCCTTGGAGAAAATTATCGCGATAGCATATCAATCATGAATCCTGAATAGATAGATTGGGTAAAATTATTTACAGCAAATTACCTTCCAACTCTTTTTAATCACTAAATTAGATAACCTCCGAACATATATTATACCTATTAATCAATATGTTATTAATGTTAGTTAATCACAGGTCGAAAACTTGGTCTTCAGGGAAAATACGATGATTGGGGTATTAATGCTGGACACCCAGTTTCCGCGTTTCCCCGGAGATATTGGAAACCCTCAAACATTTTCGAAACCACCTCTATATAAGGTGGTGGATCGTGCTACCCCGGGAACCATTGTGTCGGACCAACCCCTGGAGCCAGCCCTGCTCAAAAATTTTGTCAATGCAGCGCAACATCTTGAGTCAGAAGGCGTACGGGTGATCGCTACCAGCTGCGGTTTCCTGGCCAGCGCTCAAGAGGTCATTCAGACAGCTATCAAAGTACCATTTATTAGCTCGTCGCTGGTCTTGCTACCCTTGCTACAGCGGCTATTTGGACCCAATAGCCCGGTCGGGGTTCTTACATTTGATCAAAACAAACTGGGACCTATACATTTTGCTGGAGATCCTGGGCCAAGTGTTTCTATCCACGCTCTGGAAAAGTCCGGCGCCTGGTATCAATGCATTGCCGAAAATAAAACGGATATTAGTCTTGAAGTAGCTAAATCAGATGCAATCCAAGTAGCTCAGCGCTGTATAGACACCCATCCAAATACTCAATATCTACTGATTGAATGTACCAATCTCTCCCCCTTTAAGCAGGAGATGCGCTTGCAGTTCAAGCTCCCGGTATTTGACATAGTGGACGCCATTGAATGGATCTATCTGTCCACTGGCTAGCGCCCTGACATCGCTCGAGGCAGAAAAGTCGCAATATCGGGAAATATTGACAGTATCGCTACCGCTACAATCATGATCAGAAACATTGGTGCAGCTGCCCGTGCGATAAAGGCCATATCCTTGCCCGTCATTCCCTGGAGAACAAACAGATTAAACCCCACTGGGGGCGTTATCTGTGCCATTTCCACCACAACCATCAAGAAAATGCCAAACCAGATCATATCGAATCCTGCCTGCCGTACCAAAGGTTCGATTACCGCCATGGTCAAAACTACTGAGGAAATGCCGTCGAGGAAACAACCCAAAATAATGTAGAAAACCATCAACGCGACAATTAACATCCATGGACTCAAATCCAATGCGCCAATCCAGATTGCCAGGGAGCGTGGCAGGCCGGTAAATCCCATTGCCAGGGATAAGAATGTCGAGCCCGCCAGAATAAATGCAATCATCGCAGAGGTTCGAGTTGCCCCCAATAGCGCCAGCATAAAACTGGATCGGTTCAGTGAACCCTGTATGGCAGACAGCAGCAATGCACCAATCACCCCCAGAACCGCCGCTTCAGTAGCGGTTGCGATGCCGCTATAGATCGAACCCATCACCGCAGCAATCAACACCAAAACCGGAATTAACTGAAACACGTCCTGGAGCCGACTCGAAGGTGATTCTTCCTGGAATTGTTTGCCATGGAGTAATCCCCATACCGAGACATATCCCATAAATAATAGTGCAAGCATCAGCCCTGGTAAAACCCCGGCAACAAACAACTTAGCAATGGATTCATTTACCGTGACACCATAAATAATCAGGGTAATCGACGGTGGTATTAACAAACCCAAAGTGCCCGCCCCTGCCAAAGTTCCGATAATCATCCGCTCAGGGTAATTACGCCGACGTAGTTCCGGGATTGACATCTTGCCAACGGTGGCCACGGTGGCCGCGGAAGATCCCGAGATGGCCGCAAAAATGGTACAGCCGACAATATTAACGTGTAACAGTCCTCCCGGCAGGCTACGCATTAATGGTGTTAAGCCCTTGAACAAGTTTTGTGACAACTTCGAGCGGAATAATATCTCTCCCATCCATATGAATAACGGGAGCGCAGTGAGGGTCCAGCTCGAAGACGCACCCCAGATTGTGGTTGCCATTGCATCACCAACCGGCCGGGAGGTAAACAGCAACATACCCACAGTGGCTACCCCGATCAGGCTAACTGCAACCCAAACACCAGTGCCAAGGAATAGAAAAAGGACTCCCAGAAATATCAGCGTCAGACCAAGTTCACCCATCCTGAAACTCTTAGTGCGGACTATATTTAGGACTAGAAACACATCGAATCAAGTGATGCGTTACCGCGATCGCCAGCACTACTGCACCCACCAAGGCAAGAGATTGTGGTTTCCATAACAATATCGCGTCAGCCCCTTCGCTATGCTCCTGAAACTTCCAGGAATAGAACACCAGTCGCCCCATATACCAGGCCAGAAACCAACTAATCACAACGGTCGTGGCGAGACACCAGACTTCTGCAATTCTGCGACCGCTTGGACCAAGCCGACTAAGCAATAATTCGACCCGGATATGACTTTTTTCTTCGAAAGTGTAGGCCAGGGCAAGAAAGCTCCCCGCCGCCATCGCATAGCCTGAATATTCCGTAAGGCCCGGAATATAAACAGACATCAACCGGGTAACGATACTCATAGTTACCAATACCGCGATCATTACCATACAAAATGCAGCAGCATATCCGCACCAGCGATATAATCTGCAAAGACCTCGGTCAACAGTCTGAATTAAGTTTTCCATAGCTATCCGGAGCGTCCTTCCGGGCGCTCCGATCTCCAGCGAGCGGATCCGACTACATTGCTTTATAGGCGTCTATTACAGACTTGCCCGCATCACCAGCTTTATCCAGCCACTCTCCGGTCATGGTATCTCCGATCGCCATAAAATCGTTGCGCAATTGATCACTGGGTCCTGCAATCTCCATTCCATTGGCGCTCAATTGCTCTTTATACCAGTCAGAAAGCTCTTCGGCCTTGGCCCAGCCTGCCTGTTCCGCCATCGCCGCAGCGCCGAGGACAATACCCTGGGTCGAACCGTCCAATTCATTGAACGCGTCTTTATTAACGATCACCATATTTTTTGGCAGCCATGCCTGGACATCGTACCAATACTTAACATGTTCCCATATCTTGCGGTCATAGCCGGTTGAACCAGAAGACACCATGCTTTCGGCTACCCCGGTGGCGAATGCCTGAGAGATCTCTGCGGCTTCAATCTTGGTCGGCACCGCACCCATTAATTCCGCAAGCCTCACGGTGGCAGCATTGTAGGCACGAAACTTAACCCCTTTCATATCCGCAGCACTGTTGACTTCCTGAGTATGATAGAGACCCTGGGGCGGCCAGGGCACCGCATATAGCAACTTCAAACCCTTATCGTCTAATACCTTTTGCATGGCAGGCTTCGAAGCCTGATACAGTTTTCTCGCGCCGTCAAAGCTCGTAGCCAAAAAAGGCAAAGCATCAATTTCGAATATGGGATCTTCATTTCCCAATGCAGAAATCAATCTTTCGCCAATAGGCGCCTGCCCCGTCCTAACTGCCCGAAAAATCTCATCGCCCTTGTACAGCGAACCACTGGCATGGGTAACCACTTCCAAAGAGCCTCCAGTAGCTTCGGTAATCGCGGCGGCAAATCTGGCGGCGTTTTCCGAATGATAGTTAGTCGCAGAATACGCCAGGGGCATATCCCATTTTTCGGCCAGAACTGCAGTAGAAATCAGTAGTCCAGTGGCAATCCCCAGCGTACAAATAGATTTTTTTAATGGTGTTGTTTTCATAGTCCTCATGAATAGTGATTTGTTCCGAACCATTATGACATGAACTCCGAAATCTCGACACCGCCAATCCATGACCCTGCTATCGGACTAATTTAACCCCTGCAGCAACACGATCCCAGGTGTTGCTGGTTATTCCGCGATTTCTCAAAACGAATTTTCGGATTTTTCCTGTTGGGGTTTTGGGTAAATCATCAACAATCTCCAAGTATCGCGGTACCATAAAATAAGCCATCCGCGATTCGAGAAAACGAATGAGCGACTCCGCTTCCAAGGTTTTGTTTTGTTTCAGTACAATTACCGCCATTACTTCCTGCTCGGTCTCGGCCGCTTCAATGGGAATTACCGCGCATTCGAGAACCGAAGGATGTTTGTTTATTTCGAACTCCACCTCCATCGATGAGATATTCTCTCCCCGACGCCGGATGGCGTCTTTAATACGGTCAACGAAATACAGGTTTCCCTCCGAATCCCGCATTAGCATGTCGCCGGTATGTAACCACAAATTCCGCCAGGCTTTGGTGGTCCACTCGGGATGATTCCAATAACCATTAGTTAAAATCCAGGGAATTTTGCAACGCACCAATGCCTCTCCGGCGGCTCCGTCGGCAACTTTCTGATCGAATTCATCGACGATCCTGACTTCATAGCGATCGCTTGCTACCCGGCCACAGGTTTTATTATTGGCCAAGTCAAATCCCGAACGAGTCGGACAATTGAATTCGGTTCCGCCCCAGGTCGTGGAAACCTTGCAATCAAATCGAGATTTGAAATCCTCAACCTCGGGAATCAATGGCACCATCAACAAACGTTCCAGGGAATTGCTATTATCAGATTCCTGATGCGGTTGGCGATAAATAAAGTTTGCGATAGCGCCCAGTAGAAATGTACAAGTAACCCCATAGTGCGAAATGTCTTTCCAGAAGCGGTCCATACTAAATGGGCCAGTTAATACCGTTGTCGCGCCAGCAATACAACTACAGTAAATCGTCGCGAGTAATCCGGCGATGTGAAACAGGGGGAGCGGCGCTGCATAGACGTCATTCTCGGTTAGCTCCAGCATTTCGATAACCCCAAACGCGTATTCATAGGCATGTGCATGGGTCATGGTTACGCCCTTGGATGGCCCGGTGGTACCTGAGGTGTACATCACCGCCATCAGGTCATAATACTTAGGTTTCGGGCCGCAATAGATATCACTGGCAAACAGACTTCGGTATCCATTGAATTTGATTCCCGGAAATTCTTTTTCTGGAACTAATACGTGATCAATGTCATCCTCATCGTAGACGATGATGCGCTCCAGATGCTTGAGATCATGTTGCAGGGCTTCGATTCGGTCCAGCAATTTGACCTCAATGAACAGTGTTTTAGCCAGAGAATCGTTAATAAGATATCCAAGCAAATTACCGCGATAATGCAAATTAACCGGCACCATAACCGCGCCAATCTTTGACAGCGCGCACCAGGTAAACACAAAATCCACGGTGTCAGGCAGCATTACCAGAACGGTTTCGCCAAATCCAACCCCCAGGTCGTGGATCCCTTGGGCAAGGCAACCTGACTGCCGATCTATTTCGGCATAGGTGTAATTACCCTGGGGGGTAAGAATCCAGTTTTTTTCAGGAAACTCAATTGCACGGCTGGCAATGACTGACCCAAGGTCATGGGATGACCTGGGATCAATTAATGCCACAATTTATCTCCCTTTGAAAACAGGTTTTCGTTTTTCAGCAAATGCATGAATTGCCTCGCCATAGTCCTCGGTATAGATTAATGTGGTAATGGTCTGTTTCTCCAGATTCAATACCGTTTCAAAATCCGCTTCGGTGGACTGAGTCACCATGCGCTTGTGGTGGGTAACCGCAAGTGGTGCCCGGGACATAATCATGCGGGCCATTTTTTCCGCCGCTTGCTCTTCTTCACCCAGTGGCACCAATTTATTGACCAAACCAATCCGATAGGCCTCAGTGGCGTCAATAAATTCACCCGTCAACATGAGTTCTCTGGCTTTATTTAAACCCACAATCATGGGCAGCAGTTTGGTGGCGCCCCCGGTGATTGTCATACCGGCATTACTTTCAGGGAATCCAAAAACGGCGTTGTCTGCAGCCACAATCATATCTGAATCGATCGCCACCTCGAATCCACCTCCAACGGCATATCCCCTAACCGCCGCGATAACGACCTTGGAGGACTTGCGAATTACTCGAGGAATTTCCTGCAGGCTTTCGGTTATGTCTTCGACAATATCCAGGATCGGGTGAATCTCTCCACTTTGAATCCTGGGATATTCTTCCAGCGCAACCTTGAGATCATCGCCCGCGCAGAAAGCATCACCAACGCTCGAGATAATAATTGCTTTGACGAATTTATCCGCCGACGCATCTTTCAACACCTCAACTAGTCTACGTGCTTCGGCAGGATCAAATGCGTTCAGTATTTCGGGTTTGTTAAAGCGAATCCAGCCTATTCCATCTTTAACTTCATATAATAGTTCGGCCATTGTCTGCTCCGGTTTAGAGTTAAGGAACCTCTGAACAAGTCATGACCGAACAGCTTGAGCGAAAACTGATCGATATCTATGTTACAAAACTTCGCAATAGCCCTGCTATTACGTGCGTTTCGTGCCTTGATCTCAATCAATTTTCATCTCAATCTGTCTCGCCAAGACTTGTTAAGTGGCTCCATAGTGCAATTTTAGTCCTCCAATATTCCATGAAATACATTAAAATTGCCATAGGCGCTTATAAATTTTCACGGTCTCAACCTATGGAATCCAATGCCATAAGAAGTTCCCTGATAAAAACCCTTGTCTTGGCAATTGTCACCGTACTGGTAGCGAACACGCTTATGTCAAACACAACCATGGCTGCGGAGACGCAATTAACAAACATACGGGTGCCTGCTGAATGGGAAACACAGGAAGCGATGTGGTTGCAATGGCCAGGTAGATTTGAACGCAGCTTCGAAACAAGTTTCGCAAAAATGGCAGGCGTAATTAGTCGGTATCAACAACTTCGTATCCTATACGACCACAGTGGAATAAAGGATAGTGCACAGGACGCTATCACGGCCGCCGGAGGAAATCCAAACCACCAAAACATAATCTGGCATCATATTCCCAATAACAGCTCGTGGATGCGCGACAATGGACCGGTATACGTAATTCAGGATGGCATCATGCGAATTCAAAACTGGGAGTTTAATGCCTGGGGTGGCGCATTCGGCACAGATTTTTCCTATCGGAAAGATAATCATGTGCCCAATCGAGTCGGCGAGCTTCTTAATATGCCTGTGGACAGAATTGATATCGTCCATGAACGTGGAAATCTTGAATTCAATGGTATTGATACGGTGATCTTGAATTGGAGCACAATTGGCGACCCGGCGCGAAACCCGGGTTACACCAGGGAGCAGGCAAGTGCCGATCTTAAAAGGCATTTTGGCGTTAATAAGGTTGTGTTTGTCCAGGGAATTCCCCAGGGTGATTTAACCAGGGGTCATATTGACGGCATTGCGCGATTCATTAATTCTTCTACCGTGGTAGTCCCGCAATGTTCCAATGGCTCGATCTGCCAACCGGGCGGCGGTGGCAACGACGACATTTATAACCGAGCAGCTGAAACCATCGAACAAGCGGGGTTCCAGGTCATACGCGACCCAATCGAAGGTTACGTACACTATAAAGGGTTTCAAATTGACACAGAGTATATGAACTGGATTGTCGGTAATGGATTCGTTATCGTGGTTGGATTCGGCAACCCTGATACCGATGAAGCAGCCAAGCAGCGGGTGGAATCGTATTTTCCCGGACGCGATGTTTACGTGATAGAAATGCTCCAATCATGGCATGGAGGCGGCGGCGCCCATTGTCATACCAACGACCAACCTGCCGCTTCAACCATTGGTGTGAATTGGTAGCTGGTTTTATTTGAAGGTATGTCGTCGCTGCATCGGGTCACTCCAGTGGTCGGCAATCGCCGACGTATTATGGCTCTCTTCAGCTATCACACCGAGCCAGGACATGTAAACGGACAAGAGTATATATCGCTGGTGCACTCACAAATGCCGAGTCCCGGAATACCCCCTGTTGCACATATCGAGAAGTCCTAATTCGACATCATAAGAACTGATTCAATACCAAGTTAGTAATCTTTATATCCTGAGTCGCTATCCCGGTTAAATCTGCCACGGTAATAGCATTATCAGAACGGTTGATGGGTGAAATGATGATGTCTCCAATGGTAGTAAAGCCAGCGCCATGATCCTCACCACGCTCCACAGCGAATGCTGCTTCTCCCTGGGTAAGGCATTGTGACACGCTATCACAGGCAACGATTTCCGCGACCTGTAGTATTGCTGAATCCAATTCCTGCTTTCCCGGCATGTCCGAACCCATTGCCGTAATATGAGTCCCCGGCTGAATATCAGCGAGGCTAAGTAGTGGCGATGTACTCGATGTGGTCGTGACAATTAAATTGCAGTGGCTGGCTAACTCGCTTGTTGTCGAAGCGATATAGACGGAAAACCCGTCAGCCTCCATTTCGTCTTTAAAAGTTGACGACTTGGCTGAGTCCCTACCCCACACCACAACTTTGCGACATTGAGTTATCTGGGCCAGGGATTGTAATTGCATCCGAGCCTGAACCCCGGTACCGATAATTCCGATGCACTTCACATCTGAAGGCCCCAGATGCTTGGCAGCTACCGCTCCAGCAATCGCCGTACGTAAATCTGTCAGATATCCTTCGTCCTGCAGCAAGGCTAAAGGTGTTCCAGTATTCGCGTCATACGCCAGCATCATCCCATTGTTGTTGGACAATCCCAGATCGGAATTATTATAAAAACTGGAGGCGACCTTAATCACGTAGTAGGGATCGCCCTGAATGTATCCGTATTTAATGTGCAGATCTCCAGGCGGCTCCTGGAACACCAGGTGGCCAACCGGTGGCACCGAAGCAGTTCCGTCACTCAATGAAGTAAAGGCTGCTTCGATAAATGCAATTTGTTGTTCTGCTGGTGTTGCCGCAATTACTTTCTGAATCGTGGGCTTGTCAATTATCTTCATCAAGAACTTTTTGTAAGGTTGTTTTGGAAACATTTCCACCACATATGACAATGGCAACATTTTGACCAATGAAGGACTTACTACTTTTAATGAATGCACCTACTGCAACGCCGGCAGCACCTTCAATAATTTGGTTATGATTGTGGTAAACCAATCGCATGGCGTTGGCTATTTCGTCTTCATCAACCAGTACATACTGGTCGACTAATGCACGGCAAATATCAAATGTAATCGCCCCCGGTTCAATTCCCCCTGCAGATCCGTCGGACAAGGTATCAAGCGGATTATCCAGTTCGATTATTCTATCCGCCTTAACGCTCAGGTACATTTCTGGAGAATTGGTTGGTAAACAGCCGATTATTTTAGTGTCAGGTTTATGATGCTTTACCCAGCTGGCAATTCCCGACATCAGCCCACCGCCGCCAATACAGACGAACACCGCATCCACGTTTTCCAACTGAGCTAAAATCTCCACTGCCACAGTTCCCTGCCCCGCCAAAATATGTTGGTCGTTATAGGGTGATATCCACTGCTGTCCTGAATCCCGCGCCATTTCCCTGGCGTGTACCTCAGTTTCCAGAGCGTCAACACCATAAAACTCAAGACTGACATCATATTTTTTTAGCGCCTCGACCTTCGAAGACGAAGCGTTCTCTGGCAAGAATATACTTCCGGTATCACCGGAAATCGATAGCGCACGCGCGAACCCCTGGGCGTGGTTTCCGGTAGATGCAGTGATCAAGCCGGCCGCTTTTTCTGCAGGAGACAATACCAGTACTTTGTTTAATGCTCCCCTGGCCTTAAATGATCCGGTGCACTGCTCGTTTTCCAGCTTGAGAAACACCGTCCCCCGATTCAACTTGTTCAGAACGGGACTGTAAACCAGTGGCGTGGTTAATATATGCTGCCTGATTCGCCGCTCCGCTGCAGCAATATTGTCTATAGTATTCACCCAGTCTATTTACCACAATTAATTAATACTTGGAATTCCTCCTCAAACTTTCTTATCAGTAGTTAATCCGCAGCATTCGGGTTAAACACTGTTAGGGAACCTCTGATTAAAACTGGGCGAACCAGATTGAGATTCAAAATGATCAAGATCAAGGCGGGAAGCGCAGGTAATAGCAGGGTCGGGTGCCGAACACTATTGCCAAGTTTTCCAACGTGGAGATTGATTATTTTGCACTCAAGATGGTCGTTCATGTTTTGATCAGAGGTTCCTTAGATAAATCCCAATACTAAAGCTCAAACAGCACATCAGTGCGAACGATATATTTGGTTCCGGAACGAATAATCGAGGAACCATGAGCGCAGTGCATTGGATGGTCTCCGTGGGGAAAACACAGCACCCCACCCAGCGGAGTTCTGATATCGACAATGTCCTGGCAACCCTCCCTGCCTGGGAATCCGGCGTCCGGCGCGTTGTTAAATTGAGTTTCGCCGCCTTCGTACTCATCTGATAAAAACAGCAAAAACGTCAACATACTCCATCTGTCCGGATAGGCGTTAGCCACCAGATCACCATCAACAATCCTGCTCCCAGGCCAGGACCCATCGGTATGAAACTTGAAAAAATCTCCTTCCTGATATCGATAAAAACGAAATCGGTTGTTTAACCCTACCGGTCGCTTACCGAAATATCTGTCTGATGCGTTATCAAAAAACGGCGCGCAACGAAACCAGATCAGATCAGATGTGTGTTCATCCATAACCCAGGTTAAACTGTGATTGTGCCGAACCGTTCTCGGTAACGTGACCGCTGCGTCCTCGAGAAAGCCAACCGACTCAGCAGTCTCAACCAGGCGTTGGCATTCCGTGGGAGACAGGACACCTAACAATTGAAAGGCACCGCTGACGCCGTCGACATTAATTCGGCTACCCTCGCCCAATGTTACATTCTCCTGAAATCCAATTGGATTGGCGATCTTGTTTGCCCAAGTCGGTATAGCTGGATTCTCTGCACCTGGTTCCAGGGCGACAACATAGAAACTTGAATCAGTCATCAGATAAAGCTGCTCCTCCTGAACTGTTTAAAATAGATGGACATCTCCAAATCTATCATAAGTTTCGGGCACCACTATCGAACTGTATTTTCGACATTGATATCCCGCACTTTTTCAACTAGACCCAGTTTGGGTATCCTGGTTTAAACCGAATTTTGCAATCGCTTCGAGCAACACGGATTTACGTACTGGTTTACTCAGATGCGTGGTACAACCGACATCAAGGGATTCCTCGATTTGATCTGTGGTGACGTTTGCGGATAGTGCAATTATTGGGATGGGTGACTGATTGTTGTTTAACTCCCATTCCCTAATTTTTCTGGTAGCAGAATAGCCATCCATAATAGGCATTTGCAAATCCATTAGGATTAAATCAAATTCTCCAGCCTTAAAAACGGCGAAACCCTCCTGACCGTTTTTTGTGAGTGTTAAATGGTGCGATGTGTCTTCGATAAACTCCTTAATCAGCGCCTGGATAATAAACTCGTCTTCCACCATAAGTATTCGGACTGAGCCACCGGAAATTTGATCAATCGCGGGTTTAACCGGTTGCTGAACCGTTTCGAAACAAGGCTCAAGAGGCAATGAAAAATAAAAACAGGAACCGCCACCCTGGTTGCTGTTAACTCTCATCTCTCCGCCCATCAATCCTACCAGTTGGCGGCTGATTGATAAGCCGAGTCCGGTTCCGCCAAATTTTCGTGTAATGGATGCATCTTGCTGGGTAAATGCGTCAAAAATAAGTTCCTGCTGTTCTCTTGGGATACCCACTCCAGTATCGATAACAGAAAACGTTAAGTCCTGAGAACTAGCTAGTGAACAGGTTTCCTGCACCAGGACCCGAATATTTCCCTCCTGAGTAAACTTGATTGCATTGTCAATAAGGTTACGCAAAACCTGCTCCAGTCTGTGTTGATCGCCGGTACGCATTACGTTGATATGGTCAGCGATTTCAACGGTTAGTTTTAGATTTTTGTTTGTCAAAGCCTGATCAAAGGTCTCAACGATTCGACGAATCATCTCTGCTACATTAAATTCAGCAATCTCCAAATGGATTTCGTCCGCCTCAACTTTGGATAAATCCAGAATATTGTTAATTAACACCAGAAGGTGGTTTCCCGCGTGGTCAATAGATTCAATATATCTTAGTTGGTCAGCACTGTGAGTACCCTCCTTGAGCAAGTCTGACATCCCAATAATTAAAGTCATGGGGGTACGAATTTCATGACTGATGTTTGCCAAAAAGTTGCTCTTTGCCAAATTCGCTGCCTCCGCACCCTCTTTTGCCTTTCGTAGCTCTACTTCCAGTTCCTTTTGATCGGTAATATCCTGCAACGTACCAACCGAAGACATCGCTATTTGTGGGGATTTACTGTTGACAACTCTATATCGCTCCCGAACGTGGCGAATCCCACCGTCGTTTCTAACAATACGATACTCCAAATCAACCTGGTTACAACTGAACCCATCTTGCAATCCAGAACGATCATCTGGATGAACCAGCTGATAATAGGATTCGATGGACTTATGTTGGTGGATAAATTGCTCCGCCGAGACGCCAAAAATCTTGGCAAATTCCTCCGATACGGTTACGAATTCATTAGCGACTTCGTCAAACCTCCAATGACCCAAATGGGCAATTGTTACTGCTTCATGCAACACCCGTTCGTGTTCCTTCTGCCGAGAAATATCCGTAACGATCGCACCCAATCCCGTTACATTCTTTCGATCGTCAAAAATCGGAAATTTTATCGTGAGCAATGTATGTAGTTTTTCAGGATCAAGATCATCTTCCAGATACGCTTCTTCTTCTCGTACGATAACTTCCCCGGTATTCAATACTTCCAAATCCTGCTGTCGGGTTTTATGTGCGAGGTCTCCATAATGCACTTGATGGGGAAACTTGCCCTTTATCTCATCATTTTTGACGTTAAATATTTTCTCAAACTGGCGGCTAATTAAAACGTAGCGGCCTTCTCGGTCTTTAAGATATATTTCAGCCGGCGAGTGGGTGAAAATCGCTTCCAATTGTTTCTCCCGTTCCCGGGCCTTTCTCTCAGCTTTATGTAACTCAGTTACATCCTGGGCGTGAACGACAATAATCGGCTGTGCTCCAGAATCATGGTAAATAACATTGTCATAACGGATAAATCGTCGGTCTCCATTTTTAGCAACGCCATGCATCAATCCAGTAGCCTTTCCTTCAGCACAATTTTTTAAGTAATCATCAACCTTGCTGTGAACTGACCGATGCAGAAACTTTTCCAGGGAATTACCAACCAGTTGTTCGACCTGGTAACCAAAAACCACTGCCCCCGCTGGATTAATTGACAGGATTTTTCCTTTCAGATCATGGCTGGCAATTATACCCAACGCATTTTCGATCAGATGGCGATTGCGCGCCTGGCTGGATCGTAGCTCGGTTTCAGCTTTATCCACATACCTAATCAGCCTGGCGGGTTCACGCAGCGATACGAATATTAGCCAAACCATAAATGACAGGATGGCGAGCCCAAATACCCAGAACAGATTCCTGCCCGGCCACCCAGAGACCCATCCCCCCCTAGGCCGTGCCGCAAGTTCCCAGTATCCAGATGGCAATAAAACTGTCACCCAAACAGCATCTTTCTCGAAAACTGAGGGTTGTCCATGTAGAATGCGAACCGTGTTACCTAACCCATCCGAACCCCTGACCGCAAATTCAGCGGAACGACTTGGGTTTAATAGCCCTGCCTCCCGAAGAACCCGCTCAAAGTCGATTTCCACCGAAGCCAGGCCCCAAAAAACTCCAGATCCCGAGCTTTCGGGAGATATCACAAATACCGGCAGATGGGCGATCAATCCAATACCGCCCTGATTCAGCGTGGTTGGCCCGACCAATACCATTTCACGATTTTCAATGGCAGCATTAACCGGTCGTCTTTGCAGCGGATGACGCAGTAAATCTACGCCAATCTCAAATCCATTTTCATTAGATGGGTAAATGTATTGGGTTACGCCGTCGGGGCTGAGTCGCAGACTCTGTAAACCGGGCAAGGAACCCTCCAAGCCCAACGCATAATCCAGAAACTCCTGCTCCGAAAATACCCGGTGAGTGCGGACGAACGCCGCCAGACTCTCAGCAACATTTGAGCGAATTGCAATTAAGGATTCTAGACTGATCTGCCTTGACTTTACTTCGTCAAGCATTTGGTTTTTTTGTTCTTTGGCAAATTCGTTGCCCCGCCAATCATCCACGATCAGCAATACACCCAATATGCACAAAGCAGCAATTGATACGACTAATATGTATAAAGCAAAATATGGATTTTTTGCGAACATTTCACTGTGATCACTAGCGCAATCTCCCCCCCCTATAGATTTACTAATTTCGCCACTGCGCCCCTGTCGCCCCCTCCTTTAATCTCTCGTCCAGTAGCGGGTATCTTACAGTCTGCCGGCAATTCGTGGGTCGTATTTCCAGATAAATTTGTTATCGAAACAAGCGTAAAATCGATTGAGCCGAATTTAAATTGGAGAATTAACCCAATAGTTTCTTACCCGACTATAATACACTTACTGTCAACGAACCTTTCTACACCACACATTGTTTTACCAAACTGACCAACCCCATGGTCTGCCCTATGACCCTTTCAAAAGCTGTATCGTACCGCGTCCAATCGCCTGGGTAACTTCCCTAAGTCCCAGCGGTCAGGTCAATCTGGCACCATTTAGCTACTTTAATGGAATTGCATCTGATCCGCCGATGGTTATGATTTCATTTACTGGCTACCATCCCCACGGCGGTGAAAAAGACACTCTGGCGAACATTAAATCAACCAGGGAGTTTGTTGTAAATATGGTCTCCCTTGAATTAAAGGACCAGATGAATACCACCACAGCACCAGTTGATCATGGCGTTAATGAGCTCGAATTAGCGGGGCTGTCTGCGGTACCAGCAACGATAGTGGCGCCACCCCTGGTAAAACAAGCGCCCATCCATTTTGAATGCCGGTTACACCGAGAGATAATATTACCCTGCACCCAGGAAGACAGTATAAATACCATGATAACTGGAGAGGTTCTCGGGATTCATATAAAGGACGAGGTGTTGACTGACGGTCTGATTGACTTGAACAAAATCAGACCGTTAGCTAGGCTAGGTTATCAACAATACACGGCGGTGGACAATATATTTAAAATGGTTCGACCAAATATTGGCGCACCTGGTTGAACGCGTATTTCTACTAACAGTCTCCCGCCCATACTGGCGGCTGAAATTGGCTCCACCTGGTTTGATTCTCAAGTAAAGCGGACGCTTGCAACACGATGTGATCCTGTCCGGAATGCCCAGCCAGCTGGACCGCACAAGGAAAAGCCTCCCCTGGAAGAAATACCGGTATTGACGCAGCCGGCTGACCGGTATAGTTACAAATAGAAGAAAATGGGGCAAACTCATCCCCCTGACGACACCACTTTTCATAATCAAATTCATCGGTTCGGGAATCGAATGTACCAACCGGCTCCGGATCTTTGCCTAATGCTGGCGTCAGCAATAAATCAAAATGGGACATAGAGCCCATCAACCTGACGCTGTTCTGATGCATAAGTATTCGGGCCCTGTGATGGTCCATTGCGGACAGAGAGGCCACGTGACTACGCATAAAGTGCGTCATGGCTTCCAATTCATGATGTTCGGGCTCCCGCCTGGACTGTTGGATTCGTCGCTCGAGATCGTCCATCGCATCAAACATCCAAAGTGTCCCAAGGGATTCATCTAATTGTAAGTCTGTTGGAAATTCATATTCCTCCAGTTCATGGCCCTGGTCGGCTAGTAGGTTTACCGTGAGGTCAACAGCAGCCTGCTGCCTGGCTGGGGTCGATGTGCCAAACGGGGTGCTGCTACAAAACCCTATTTTTAGTGGTTTCAATGGCTGCTCCAGACATTCGAAATAACTTGGGACGGATCTTGTAATCGGATACAGGCTACCAAGTAATGGATACGCCGTGGCATCAAGCACCCTGGCACTATCCCTCACTGAACGAGTCAGGACATGATCAGAATTCAATCCGCTTGAGAGCTCCTGGCGGGAGTAATCCACTGGGCAAAGTCCACTGGTAGGTTTTAACCCATAAATACCACAACACGCAGCAGGAATCCGTATTGATCCCCCTAAATCAGTACCATGGGCGATCGGAACCATGCCCGACGCCACTGCCGCTGCCGCGCCACCACTGCTGCCTCCTGTAGTAACCTTGGGATTCCATGGATTAAGCGCGGGTCCACGAAAAGTTGGTTCGCAGACGTAATCTTCAGCAAATTCCGGCGTGTTCGATTTCCCCAATACCAGTAGGCCAGAGTGGCGCCAGCGCTTAACTATCTCGCTGTCCGGTTGTGGCTGGGCATCTTCGAAGAAGCGACAGGAGAACGTCGTCGGCATATCCTGGGAATACACATTGACGTCCTTAAGTAAAAACGGGACTCCAGATAATATTTTCTCTGTATCTGCCGTTCTTGCAGCCTCACGAGCAACCTCGTAATTCTTCATAACCAGCGCGTTTAGCTGGGGATTTAGCGCCTCGATGGTCTCGATTGCAGCTTCGACAACCTCGTACTGGGAGACTTCGCTGGTCTTTACCAACCGGGATATGGCCACGCCATCAAGCCCGGCGTAATCTGAAATTTTCATATTATTGGATTGGTTTTAGAGGAAGCAGCATGATATCCCGAGCGCGGCGAGGTAAGTCAACTGGTTTTCGTCGCTACCAAGCAATATCTGAATAATTCGTCGGTAGAAGAAAAAACTGTAATACGATGTTATAGTAGACCCAATCGATTTTTCTCGCTTCACCCCTACGTTCCGAAGCGCATCGAAAATTGTACAAATTCGAAGTGAAATCGCATTATTCAGTGTCAATATAATCTACGAGGAGAAATTACATGTCAAACAAACCCAATGATCAACAATCAAATGATCTGACGGCGAATATTTCGGATCGCGAGACTGCCGAAAAAATCAAAAATCTACAAACGTCATTCGAATCCGGTAAAGTCAGTCGTCGGGGATTTATGTCAGGGGCCCTCGCAATGGGTGTTTCCATGACTGCCGCGACCGCAGTGTTAAACAAAGTTGAAGCTGCGACACCAAATAAAGGTGGGCGGCTGCGTCAAGGTGTAACCGGTGGTGCAACCAGCGACGTACTCGATCCAGGCCAAATCCTGGATCTGTATATGCTTAGCGTTCAGTTCTGTCAGATGCGCAACGGGTTATCCGAAGTTGCGCCGAATGGTGATTTGATTCCCGAGTTAGCGGAAAGCTGGGATGCCAGCCCGGATGCGAAAACATGGAATTTCAAAATCCGCCAGGGTGTTGAATTTCAAAATGGTAAATCACTTGACGTCCAGGACGTAGTTGATTCGCTGAATCATCATCTTGGTGAAGGTACAACCTCTGCCGCTTCCGGTATTTTGAGCGGTATCGAATCAGTTAAGGCTGATGGTAAGAATAATGTTGTGGTCCAGCTAACCGGCGGAGACGCAGATTTCCCTTTTCTGCTAAGCGACTATCATTTGGGTGTCTGTCCGTCCAATGGCGACGGCACTATCGACTGGCAGTCTGGTATTGGTACGGGTGGCTATGCCGTTGTCGAACACGAACCAGGCGTACGAACGTTATCCAAGCGTAATCCAAACTACTGGAAGGAAGGCATGGCGCACTTCGACGAAATCGAAACGCTGCAGATTGCCGACAAAGCCTCTCGGACCAACGCCCTGCGTACCGGTGAACTTGACTGCATGAACAATGTCGACGTCAAGACCGTTAACAGACTGGAAAAAATAAAAGGTATCGTTATCCGGACTACTACAGGGAACAAGCAGGTTACCTTACCGATGCGAACTGATACTGCCCCCTACGACAATAATAATGTGCGGATGGCGATCAAGCATTCTATTGACCGAGAAGAGTGGCTAAACAAGGTTGCCTATGGCTTTGGCGAACTTGGTAATGACAGCCCGATTGGCCCGGCTAATATCTATCGAGCTACTGCCGATGAAATGCCGCAAAGAAGCTATGATCCAGACAAGGCCAAATTTTATTTGAAGGAAGCTGGTCTCGAGAGCCTGAAAATACAGTTCCATGCCGCAGAAACTGGGTTTAGTGGCGCTATTGATGCGGCACAGTTGATGCGTGAATCTGCCCGACCCGTCGGCATCGACGTTGAAGTGATTCGCGAACCAGATGACGGGTATTGGTCGAACGTTTGGATGCAGAAAGCGTTCTCAGCTTGCTACTGGAGTGGTCGACCTACGGAGAATTGGATGTTTTCCCAGGTGTACGCTGCGGACGCTAACTGGAATGATACTTTCTGGCAGCATGACCGTTTTAATGAATTGCTGGTGCAGGGTCGCGCCGAGCTGGATCCGACTAAGCGACGTGGAATTTATGTTGAAATGCAACAGATCGTTCACAATGAAGGTGGCGTATGTCTGCCAATGTTCCTAAGTGACGTAATGGCCCATTCGGATAAACTGCACCTACCTGATGTCATCGGGAATAACTGGGAACTCGATGGTGCCAAAGGCGCCGAGCGCTGGTGGTTTGTCTAACCGATCCGGTTAATTTTTACTGAAGAAAGGCCGGCTAACGCCGGTCTTTTTTTTGCTATCTCCGCCTGGATAAGAATCTGTTAAGCAGGTTTCCTGCCCTCCAACTATTATCCGATGCATCTCCCTGCGCTGCCCATGATAGTCATTCAAGGCATAGTGCTGGGTACAACGATTGTCCCAAATTGCCAGGGTATTTTTTCGCCAGCACAGGCGAAAAGTATATTCCGGTCGCGACACTTGTTGGTACAAATAGTCAAGTATCGGCTTACTCTCTGACGGCGTCATACCTTCGAAGCACAGCGTATGAATTCCATTGACGTAAATCGCCGCCTCGCCGGTTTCATCATGGATGCGAACTACGGGATGAATCGCCTGCTGATTGAATTTATCGCTGTTTTTACTTTTAACCTCCTGATAAATACCCTCGGACCGGGAAAAAACGCTGGCAGAGTTAACTGCGCGCAATGGGCCTAACAAATCTTTAAGGCCAGGGGAGAGATCCTTATAAGCATTGTACATATTGGAAAAAAGAGTATCACCACCGTTTTTGGGTACCCGCCTCGCATACAGAAATGTCGCTTTCGGCGGCGCTTCCATATACGTCGAATCGGAATGCCAAAAACTGCCAAAACTTTCCGTTTCGGTTTCTGTTTTTATAATCTCGGTTATATAGGGATGCCCTTCAATTCCATCGGCGAACAAGTATTCCCGAAGCGGACCAAATCGGGTGGCAAATTCCGTGTATTGCTGATGGGTGAGATCCTGATCATGGAAAAAAATGACTTGATAATCAAGAAACGCCTGATTGATTTTACTGAACCTTTCTGCAGAAATTGGCTGGGCCAAATCAACACCACGAATCTCGGCACCAAGGGCATTTGAATGAGAAATAATTTCCACCTGCATTCAACCTCGATTGATTTGATAGATAGAATAACCCAGTAATTTTACTGAAAGCGTAAACGTCTTGACAGACAATTTTGCTGGTAACTACAGTAAACTATAATTCTAAATCCTCCACAAACGAAGATCTGGTTTCATAATTGGCTTCTCCCCAGGGAACCAACTGCGCCGATCCCAGGAAAGGGTTTCATGATGAGGTCCATAGAACTTGCGCAGACTTTTTTCATCGACATCCCAACTAGCATCTGCTGAATCAAGGGCAAAGACTATTATGCTTCGGTGACCCCCCTGAATCGGCCCCGGGGTATGTTCTACCGCGGTCCTGCCCCAACTTGGCACCCATAAACCGGCATAACCTTCTGGAGTATCAAGCTCGACGGTAATATCGTACTCAAGGGGGCGCAACCCAAGTTGTCGTCTGTGTCTCCGCAACCCTTTTCGTCGAATCAGTGTCTTGCCTCCCAACACATCTCGGTTGCAGATAGTAAAAATACCCTGGACATCCAGAACCTTTTCAACGCCATCGGTATGGTAATTTCCTGGCAAGATTGGATTTTCTCGATACTGCCGCAATAGATTTAAATATTCACTGGGAAAGACAGCATCCGGGTTCGGATTTTCCTGTAGCACCTGATTATATAGATGACCAGGCAGACTATCTGGATCTCCATAATAATCGGTAAGTCCAAAATACAGCCCCACTTTTTTTCGGCTCAATAGTACTTCGAGAAATCCCTGATCCAACTTAACAGTCGTATCGATCAGCAAATCGAATGCAGATTCAAACGGCTTTCTAAAATAATGGTAGGCCAGAGAGTAATTATAATTTTGCGGACTAATCCGTTTTCGCGAAGAATATTTCCTGATTTTTGGCCAAAAATACCGGGTTTTTATATTACCCCCAGGGTCAAGTTGAACATTCACCTGCATGTCCGCTCTTTGCAGAAATATCCCTGTCATGCCATTCCCGGAATTATTACCGAATCCTGGTTTGCTTGGGGTATAGACGGCGTCCCATTTTCCTTCCGACATCCAATCAACCGCTCGCTGCAATTCAGCGAGCGCTGTGGACCTCACTGGATGTTTAGAACTAACTGCCAAAGGCAGGCTATGGAATGGCAGATCTGCTAATTGCCTTTTGGAGAGATTGCGATCAAAAACAACCGTCGATGAACTCATAAAGTACGAGCCCAGATTAAGGTGCCTTGGTGCCATTACCGGTTTTTGGCAAGGACCAATAAATTCAGCGACTGGTCGATTAGTCATTGAAATAATCCATCGCAAAGGACTCAAGAAACGCATCGTTGTATCGGGTTGTTCTATATCTTCTGGACCCATTTTTTATAATCCAAAGTCGAAATTGAGCGTCAAGAAAACGCTCAAATTTTCTCTCCGCTTGGCCCCCAGGTTGCAATTGCATTCTTCTCAAGTATTCAAAATATATGCTGTCATGCAAGACCCCATAATCTAGTAATAATTCCTGCCCCTCTGCTATCCGGTGAAATGTTTTCAATACCAATACCGGCCGGTATCGTCCTCCGATCTTTAATATGGTTTGATCCAATCCAACATTTGCGCGCATTGGGTAGTTCGAACCGCCATACAGGTAATCCGGTGGAATCCCTCCATTCATTAGCTTCGACGCGGATGTAACTTCAAAATAATAGGAATAACAATTTTTTGATATTGGATGAGTCCATCTTATGTACGAAACAAAGTGAGGATCGGCATGTTCAAACGTTCGGGAATTTAAAACCGGGCCGGAAAAGTAGCCAACAACGCTGGACTTTTTTAGTTCTCGATTAGCAAACATTCCCCTGCCCGAAAACCGACTGGATCCGATAAAGGACCCGGACCTGATCTGTTTCGCCATTCGCGAACTAACATATTTCGGGTTCCAGAACTGGTCCCCGATTCGTTCGTTGATATCGATTGATTGCAGATATTCGGTGGACCACCTGTTGGCCATTCCTTCCTCCTCTCCAGCAGAAATCCCGCTGTGTTCTATATAGTTTTTACTGGCAAATAACTCAGATAATCCGCGAAACCTGGAATTTTACACAATGCAGCCTGCTGTCCCTTGGGTGTTGCCCGCCGCCACGCCCGCAGTGACTGGTCCAGAAAATCATATCCAGCTCTCTTTTGCACCAGTTTACCAGCAGACTTCAGTTGACGAATTTTACGCTGTGCCATGCAGCCAATTTGAAGGATCAATTGGTCGTCACACCCAGAACTCTCCAATGACCATAACGGACCATGATTTATCCACCGGGAAAGGCTGCGCAAACAATTTGGCAGGCTGACATAAAAACTGCCTGCGCCAATATATTTTTCAATTGTGATGACCTTATGAGTATAGTCACCGGGTAAGAACAGAGTTTCGCCAGGACCAATACTCAGCCATCTGGCAGACGCTAAGCTGAGAAATCTTGCCATATCGAAACTGCAATTCGATGTAACGTGATTCCGCGAGCAATCTTCCAATCCGTGCTCGAATCCCTCGAAAGTTTCCCACATCAACCAGATTTTACGTCCTTCAAAACAATGGTTGCTACCATCTGGTGTATCCGAGTGGGAGTCGGAGATACTCCCCCTGGAACTAACTACCATGGTCATCATTTCCTCCAGCGCTGTTTGTTCATCGCATTCTGGTAAAAGATTAAACCAACTTAATTTCGCCAGATCGATGTGTTTTTCAATTGTACTGTCACGAATATGTAGATCAGTAATACAAACCATTCCGCGCTCTTCCTGCCAACGTCGCATTAGCTCTCGTGTAGTTAAATACTTTGTGGTCCCACTGGGTCCACATCGCACCGCAATCTTTCGATTCCTGCTGACATTTTTCACCGCAGAATGAATTTTTTTAATGGCTGAATCCTGCTCCGCTATCGGTGCGGGATAGTCGTGAAACAAACAAATTTTACCCCGAGCCATTGCGGAGAACAGTACTTCACGACTGTATCTACTGGGTTTAATCAGCCGCCTGCCGAGTTTGGAATGCATATCAGGTGATATGGCTAAACTTGAATCAAATTGTCGCAGCTCGCTAAGCTGATGCAGCAATTCTCGGGATGTCATTTTCTGCAGTCGTTAGGCGGTCTCAGGGAAAGTTCGAAAGCGAACCGCAAATCTCTGCGGGTATTGGGGTTGAAAAGGCAGGTATCTGCCATGCTTTTGCACCTTGTTCATTGGCAACCTGGTTAGCTTTTACCAGCAGATCATTAATTTGCTCTGGTTGATTCACACCACTGGATTGGAGGCAACGGGCTCTGAGTCGGAGCATCGGCGCCTCGACAAAACATTCGCCATAATTCTCAACCAAGCCAAGTCCTTTCTCCACCCAGTGTAAGGCCTGCTTAAATTTATTGTTTATCAAATAACGCTCTGCCAACAACGCATAAAAAATACTTAACTCCACCAATTCCTGGGACTGCTCAAACCGGTCAACTGCTTCTTCCATCATCTCAAGTCCAGCGACGTCCTTGCGTGCCGCATAGACACTTCCGAGAAAAAAGAAACCCTGGTAATACCATTTAACAAATCCAGTCTTGCGCGCCAGCGCTATCAAGCGATTTGAGGTGACTTCCATATGCTCGAGATCGTGCTGCATCACGTTCAGATACAATGAATTTCCCAGCGCAGCAGCCACATCATAATCTCCCTGGTCAGCGCTAATATTGATAGCGTGATTGCATAAGTCAAATGCAGCTTCCGGGTCTCCGGTAATGTGGCTAATCAGTCCCAAATAAGTATAAGCTTTTCCCGGATATCCCTCTACCGGATCTATTTTGTACCTCAAATAATCCAGAGATTCTTCGAGTGATTTGCGCGCTTGATCGAATTGACCCATGGCGAAGCTGCACATACCTGAGCCTAACAGACCAACCGCGGCCGCCTGGTGGTTACCCGCCAATTTGGCATACTCGGTCAGTTTGCCTGCCGCCGACTGAGTAACATTAAATTCACCCGCATCGAATTTTAGCCACATCAGCGAGGTTTGGGCGGAGACCACACAATCAGAATCCTCCAGTTCCTCACCAATAGCGACCGCATCCTCGAATGCCTCATGTCCTGCTCTGTTAACCGGGCCGAAATGTGCGCTGATAACCTGCCCAAGGATCATTTGTATTCGTGCTTTCAGCCGTTTCGCTGATACCGTATTTCCGAGTTTGTCCACGGCCTCCAGGCCCCTTTCAAGACGCCCCTTCGCTTCTGGATGGGAACCCGTATCCTTAGCCGCCATACCAGCTTCCAGCCAGACCTGGGCAGCATTTTCCCATTCCCTCGCCAGGCTAAGATGGTAGGCAATAATCTCAGGTCGTGAACCCCGCATGTCTGGAAACTCTTTTTGATATATTTCCGTCAATCGTTGATGCAAGGCTATTGCGTCACGATCCAACAGATTTTTATAAACCACGTCCTGAATCAGGGCGTGCTTAAAACTATAACTATCCCGTCCGGCTTCCCTGATGATGATAATTCCCGCTTCGACCAATGCGGTCAGATCACTTTCCAGAGTGTCGGTATCATCGCCCATTAACAGCGACACCGTTTCCAAATCGAACTCACGACCAATAACGGAAGCTATCTGCGCTACCTGTTTGACTTCGCCAAGGCGATCGAGGCGGGCCAGTAACGGCTGCTGGAGGGAATTTGGGATCGAAGGTCGGAATGGCCCGGCGCCTAATTCGATGGGGCCAGCTCGACTAAGGCCAATTTCACTTTCCACAGAATTTTTAGCCATCTCTTCTACGTACAATGGAATTCCATCGGTCCATTGCACGATCTCTTCCACTCTTTCTTTTAACACCCCTTCCATTTCCGACATAGCAAGCTTCATAGTCTGACCGTGGGTCAGTCGATTGAGCGGCACACGGGTATAATTTGGATTGCTAAGATACTCCAGATGTTCCGGCCTACTGGTAATCAGGATAAATATCTTTGCCGACTCAATCCGATCAACCAATATGTCCAACAACATTCTGGAACTCGGATCGATCCAGTGGATATCTTCCACCACCAGAAGCTGGGTGTTGGTTTTACCAAACTCGAGAAAGACCTCGACGATGGCATTACACAATTCCTCAAGCTTGGGCTTAGGGGATTGATCTGCCTCTATAAATTCCGGAGAGTAAACCATCAGAGATAATAGCATCCGACTGTGCTCAGGGCTGAGCGGCAGGTGTTCACTCAGGGCTAGTTCCAGTTTTTGGATTCGTTGATCAACCGAATCCCGGGGACGAATATCCGCCGCCGATTCGAGTAAACGGGTCCATGGATGCAACGCCGTGTTTTCATGATTTTCCAGGCACTGCAGAATAATCGGTTTTTGCTCAATCCGATTGCAGACCTCATACACCAGTCTCGATTTACCAATTCCTGGCTCACCAACTACCACCAAAGCCTGACCATTGCCCTGCTCCGACTCTGCCCATCGTTCGGTTAACAAAAAGATTTCTTTAATTCGCCCCACCAGTGGCGACAGCGTAGATAATCTCGCTTCAAATCTGGACTCCCATTTGCGATGACTGCCAACCCGCCATAACCCAACGGGTTTATTGAATCCCTTAAGGACTTGGTGCCCGACATTGGTAAAGTTAAAAAATCGTTCCGCAGAAGACTGGGTTTCATCGTCAACGTATACCGTACTGGCTTCTCCAGCCTGCTGCAGCCTTGCGGCAAGATGCGCCGGGCGGCCAAATGCGATTAACTCTTCTGCGTCCGAACTCAGTTTGTGTGGACTGAGCACTACTTGACCAGTGGCAATTCCTACCCTGGCGGCTATCCGGTGCGGAGACTCCGCATTTAGCGACTCGAGGGAGCGTTGAATATCGAGCCCACATTCGATTGCATAAATGGCAGCCGGAGAGCCGGTTCCCGGATAGAAGTAGGCTTCGTATCCGTCTCCGGTATTGATCGCGAAGACGCCGTGATTACGCTCAACGATCTCGATTGAGAGACCGATAAACGACTGAATTATAACTTCGAATACTTCGGGGTCGAGTTCTTCGGCCAACATGGTTGAACCGACCAGATCACAATTGAGAATCGTGAGCTCGCGTTTTTCAGCAGCCATGGTTCAGAACCGGTGAAGACCTCGACACCAGATACTCTGCCCTTTCCAGATTGGAGGTAGAAGCCACCTCATGAAAGCAGGCTAGTTTTGACAGATCAGGCATTTTCTTCGTGATTATTATCAATGCGCGTACACCACATTTGACAATCAATCCGGCCGTCTTCGATTGGTTCCAGCTAGTCCGATTGTCCGCTCTTGGTTAAACCAGTATCTACACCCATTATAGCAGCATGTTAGGATGATAATATTTTTGATTCCGACCGAAGAACCGAGTCAGGATCAAAGCCCGGGGAAAACAATGTAAGTTGTCAATTGATTATTTCCACCCTTCGATCCAACCAACCCACCAAGCTGGATCATTCCACGCTTGTTGCAAGGTTTTTTTCATGAGATAGTCTCCACGCACAGACCACACTTGCAACTAAACGCAGCTTAATCATGGGCCCAGAAAATTCCAAATTCGCGAACGACTATCAAGGGGACAGCTTTTTGTTTCCAATGGATATATTCAGTAGCGATCAGATAAATCAGATACTCGAGGGGCTTGCGTTAGCCCGGGAACAGATCAATCCCGGATGTATACGGCGAGCAGGGGCGAGCAGGAATGTGAGATGACATCCTCAATCGATATCGAAGCAGCCGCGGAGTATCTGCTAAACAACCGCAATCAGCGCAACCTGGTCGACAATTTACCAAAACATTTTGATCCCCAATCGGCGGATGACGCCTATCGGGTTCAATCCCAATTGGTGTCCCGGATCGCTCGACAACATGATGCCACTGTGTGTGGTTACAAATTAGCATGCACCAATGCTATGGCGATGGATCTGTTGGATGTGAGTGGTCCTTTTAGTGGACGCCTTTTCAGCCACTCTACCCATGCCAGCGGTGTGTCCCTGGGCGCCGATAGCTTTGTTAGACGCGTAGTAGAACTAGAGTTTGTATTTGTAATGGGACAAGATGCACCACGGTCCGATACACCTTACACCAGCGCAACAATAAGACCATTGATTGATCATTTTATGCCGGGAATTGAAATCGTCAGTCATTGCTTCAACGATTTCACCACGGTCGGGGGAAATGCATTGATTGCTGATAACGCCATTCATGGTGCCAGTGTTATCGCGCAACCGGTAAACAGTTGGAAATTAATCGATCTGACCCAACACAAGGTAAATTTAATTGTTAACGATCAGGTATTTGCTCAGGGAAGTGGGAAAAATGTCCTGGGTGATCCGATCATCGCAATGACCTGGTTGGCCAACCAACTACAAACCCGAGGCAAATACTTGAAAGCCGGAGACATTGTAACCACAGGAACCGCCTGTGACGTTTATAATGCCATTGCCGGCGATCAGATAACTGCAGATTTCGCCGAACTTGGATCAGTTTCGGTTTCGTTCGAATAATCAGTCCGACCAAATCTGTTCATTCCGTTTTTAATATAAATTCCCAGACATACCCTATAAAGCCATGACAACACTCGCATTTTTCGAAGGTGAGATCGTGCCCATCGACCAAGCCAAGATTAGCATTACCAACCATACCCTACACTATGGAACAGGGTGCTTTGCGGGTATTCGTGCATACTGGAATGAAACTCGCGAACAATTGTATATCTTCAGACTGCCTGACCACTATACCCGTTTTCTTAATAGCGCAAAGTTGTTACACAGCGTAATCGAATACAGCAATGAAGATTTACAACAATTCACTCTAGAGTTGCTACGGCGGGAGGGCTGGAAACAGAATGTTTATATCCGGCCGATTGCGTACAAAGATGAGGGGGTGTTCAGGGTATGGCTACATGATGCCAAGGACAAAGTCGCAATTTTCAGTCAACCCACCGGCGGTTACCTACCAGGTAACGACGGTATTACCGTTTGCGTTAGCAGCTGGCGCAGGGTGGATGACACCGCCATTCCCGCCAGGGGAAAGGTCAATGGTACTTATGTGAATAGCTCGTTGGCAAAAAGTGACGCCATGTTAAGCGGATTCAACGAAGCAATTTTACTGAATCAAGACGGGCATGTTTCCGAGGCCACCGCAGCCAATTTTATGATGGTCAGAGATGATACCTTAATCACTCCTCCCATCACCGCCAATTTGCTCGAAGGCGTGGTACGCAGGTCTTTGGTCGAATTGGCTAGAGACCGTCTTGGGATTTCTGTGGAAGAGCGGGAAATTGACCGCTCGGAATTGTATATGGCGAACGAGGCATTCTTCTGCGGCACCGGAGTTCAGATGGCGGCGGTCAAAAGTATTGATCACCGAGTTATCGGCGACGGCAAGATGGGTCCCGTTACTCGACAACTAGGGGATTTATTTTACCGGGTGTTGACCGGAGAGGAAGCCGAATATCGACACTGGATTACCGCAGTCTATTAAAGGTCATTTGACCTGACGTAAATGATTAGTCGCCGCTGGTATGTGGGGGGGGGGGATTTTGATTCTGTCATACTTTATTTACTTTACCCTGTGTTGAAAGGAATCCCGTCGGAAGCTGTACAGCGCTTTGGGGTCTACCGCTAAATCGATCACTGCTGGCTTACCGCAGGCCAAAGCGGCTTGAACTGCCTCTCCAATTTCCCCTATTCGATCAACCCGAAAGCCCGCGGCTCCATAAAGCTCGGCAAGCTTGTCGAAAGGCGGACTGGAGACATCGGCGCCGATGTAACGCTGGTCGAAAAAATCCCGCTGGTAGGCCTTTTCTGCACCCCAGCATTGGTTGTTCATCACGATGGTAACGCTATTGATACCATACTGAACGGCGGTGCTGAGCTCGGAGATGGTCATGCCAAAACCGCCATCTCCCATTAAGCTAACCACCGGACGTTCGGGTCGCGCGAGTTTGGCACCAAGGCCGCAGGCAAATGAAAAACCCACCAGGCCGAAATCAAGTGGGGTAAACAAACTCGAAGGTTGCCAATAATTTAGTGCATCAGTGGCCTGCAAGCAGAGTGTGCCGGCATCCATGGTAATAACGCTGTCTTTTGGCAAAGACTCCCGCAATGCTTTATACAATCCTGACGGTTGAATTGGATGAGAGGTACTATCAGCTTCTTCATCTCGTTGCCGCAAATAGGCAGTCCGCTGATCGATATAACTTTCGGTCCACTTTTGCACTGACTCTTCAATTTTCGCTGTTTGACTAACTTGACCAAGACAATCGCGAATTTGCATTGCCGCACTCGGTGCATCGGCCCAAATGCCCAATGCCACTGGAAAGTATCGGCCAATGGCAGTAGGTTCCAATTCAACCTGGATAATTTTCGCCTTGGGATTAATGTTGTCATAGGAATAAAACGTTGAATTGAAACCAAGCCGGGTTCCAAGGGCTAGAATAACGTCGGCTTGTTTGACCAGTCGAGAAGCCACCGGGTTACCTCTGGGCCCCATCTGCCCTGCATTTAACCGGTGTTCAAATGGAATCGCGTCACCATGACCCGGGGCTGTAGCAATGGGCGCATTAAGCGCTTCAGCCAATGCCAGAGTTGCTTCATGCCCAGCGTTATTTTTGATTCCACCCCCAGCAACTAGTACCGGACGCTCGGCCTCACGTAATAGTTCGACAGCCTGTCTGATAGTGCTTGCTGGCGCCACCGGTAAATTCTGCGATCGGTAATTATCCGGTGACTGGAAGGCCGGATAGTCAGCCGTTGCCGACAAGATATTTCTCGGCAGATTGAGCTGCACCGGCCCGCGCCGGGGAGTCATTGCAACTCTGAAGGCTTCACGAAACATTTCTGGAACCCGCTCAGTTTGGGTCACGGTCCAGGTCTTCTTGGTCACAGGTCCAAACAAAGTCTGCTGGTCAACTTCCTGGAATGCATCCCGATAAATATGTCCCGAGGAAAGAGCACCGGCTATCGAAATAACCGGCGAGAAGGCTGCCGCCGCCTGCCCGAGTCCAGTTACTAAATTGGTTGCACCAGGACCGTTCTGGCCGGCAAGGATCACGCCAGGACGGCCACTCGCCCGGGCGTAGCCGTCCGCCATATGGGTACCGGTGCGTTCATCATGAACCCCGATAAAATTTATTTCCTTCGCATCGTACAATGCGTCGAAAAGTTCCATTGTGGCGGAACCAATCAGTCCAAAAACGTGTTCGACATTTTCTGCTTGAAGTGATTCCACCGCAGCCTGTCCACCTGACAACTTACTCATTAAGACTCTTTGGGTTTATTCTTGGTTACTTAAATATCGCGCAAAGACTGGGTGTTATACCTAACCTGATCGCCATTAAAATAGATCATCGAGTTGTTCGAGTAGCGCATCCACCATTTTCCTTCCCCTGAATGGCTTGGCCGAAAAATAATTCCCTGCACCCTGTTCCTGTAGAGCAATCATTCGGGATATTGCCTGATCAAGGGCATCCAGGTCACGTTGAAAGTAAAGTTCAGCTGAGCCAGTAAGGTTGCCATTGCCAGAAAATAGATGATCGATCGAACTGTGATGGGGCCAGCGAATATCAATTTTATCGACAACGCTACCATCCGGCAATCTCGCATGAAAACGATGCTTGGAATCATATAATGCTACTTGTAGCAACCAGTCATCCCCATCAGCCTCTATATTACCGCCGTTATGGGTCAGTCCCATAATGACAGTGTCGCTGCCAAACGCGAGCGGACTGTAAACAGGCCTGGAACTAATAACCCCTCCCTCGAAGGTAAAATCACCGAGAAAGTAATAAGGCCTGGAAAGATTGCCCTGGCGGACGTCACAGTTAACAGATATGTCACCGGTTTGTTCAACCTGGTCATCCAATGTGGTTTTCCTACCCTGGCTACTAAGCTGGCATTTGCCTTTTAATTTAACCCGCGGTGCGTTTGTCTTCTGCGCAAGCTGGTACAACCGATTATCCAGTCTGCGTAAATCGTTGAGCGAAATGAAGCGCCCTATTCCAGCAATTACCCGAAGCAAATTATCCGTCTGCCAGCGAATTTTCACCGAGCGCGGAATCCGCAATTCAGCAGCAGAATGCAAATGAGAGAGTTCACCAATCACCAGTGGATTCTCGTTCTTAATATCGGAGCTCACCACGGAAACTCCGTCAGGCCAGCGTTTAGCAATACCGTTGATCGACTCGACAAGCAAGTAATCATAAACTCTCTGGGAATATGACAATGCGCGATTTCGTTCCTGCAATCGGTGTAATAAAACCATTTCAAACAGCCCGGCGCGGCAGCGTATGGCATCCTCTGCCGTACTCCCTTCGCAGACTCCCTGCCAAAATGTTTGATATACAGCGAACATATTGGTTCGATTTGTGGCGCCGTCAATTTCGTCAGCGTCGCTACCTTGAAATACCGGGAGTTCCATGCTGCTATCCGCCGAATCCGCAACCAATCGAGCAAAAATATCACGATTGTTATTGGTTTCATCCCAAGGCGATTGGGCAAAAATAGGTCCACTATTCTGATGACATTCAGTACATTGGTCATCCGTCACATTGGTAACCACTGGCTCGGTGTCATCGCCATAATTTTGCACTCGCTGAAAATCGAAACGGCCAGCAATTTCGTTATAGCTGATGATTTCCATGGAGTTGGTTTTTTCCTGGTATCCAATAAAAATCCTGTCTTTATAATATGGCAGGTCGCGGATGTCAGTTCCATTATGTTCAGTATCTACCGCAACCACGATACGTGGGTTAGCAAAATAATCTGGTCCACCGGCGTAACGATTAATACAACGACCAAGCGGTATCATTACCGATCGAACCCGGTTGCCACCACCATTGATCGAGTCACCCAAAGTACTTTCGAGGGTTGCAACAACTTCCTGAAATGGATAAGGAATACTATATTCAATCCCTTCATTATCATTCACCGCAAACAATTCGTCGAATAAAGAGTATCCACGACCTGAATTATTTGACTCGCTGGCATATTTTGATATTGTTAACTTTTCGGTTGCAGGATGATCCAGGGTCAACGAAGTCGCAATTTCCCCACGGGGCACCATGGCATAAGTTCCCCTGGCTTGCACCGGACTTAAAACCAAAGTCCCGGCCACAACCAACAACCTTCCCAACAATACCCATCTGAAATGCCTCATTAGCCTAGATAATTCGTAGAAAGTTGATGGGCGCGATCACCGGGGCGCATTCCTGTTTTACCATGAGTCTTTTTATTTCGGCATAATTCATCGTCTTTAAAGATTATTGTAGTGCATAAGACAAGAGCCTTATACTCCCCGACTCAGTTAATCCTCAACAAACCCAATTTTCCAGGCAAATTGCAAACCGTGACAGATTCCCGCTATTCCATATTATTTGACCCGGTTAAAATTGGGCCCAAGACCGCAAAGAATCGTTTTTATCAGGTTCCCCATTGCAACGGTTCGGGTCATCGGTGGCCCCAGACCATGGCGCATATGCGCGGCATGAAAGCGGAGGGTGGTTGGGGCGTCGTATGTACCGAAGAATGCGAAATTCATCCCAGTTCAGACCTCTCCGGATTTACCGAAATGCGATTGTGGGATGACAGCGATCTACCCACCCATCTGTTGATGACCGAGAAAGTGCATGCTCATAATGCTCTCGCCGGTATCCAATTAGTTCATACCGGCCTGCAGACCGGTAATCGCCTAAGTAGAACGCCGCCATTGTCTCCTTCCGGTGGCATCGGCGCCTGGGAGGATCCAGTTCAAACTGAGGCCATGTCGAAGCGCGATATCAGGCAACTACGTGGTTGGTACCGCGACGCGGCAATTCGGGCAAAGCGCGCTGAATACGATATCGTATATGTATACGCCGGTCATAATGGACCGATACTCAGTCATTTTCTGCAGTCCCGCTACAATCAACGTTCCGACGAATACGGCGGCAGCCTGGAAAACCGGGTACGGCTATTGCGTGAAGTATTGGAGGATACTAAAGATGCTGTAGGCGATACTTGTGCGATCGCATTGCGTTTTGCGGTGCATGAATTCGACGATGATCAACTACACTATGATAAGGAAGGACGAGAAGTGGTAGAAATGTTGGCTGAATTGCCCGACCTATGGGACGTTAATATTTCTGACTGGAGTCATGACTCAAAAACGTCTCGGTTCGGTGAAGCTGGCCATCAGGAAAAATTCATCAGCTTTGTCAAGCAAGTAACCAGCAAACCCGTGGTCGGGGTCGGTCGCTTTACTTCTCCGGATACCATGGTATCCCAGATAAAACGAGGCATCGTCGATTTCATCGGTGCCGCACGGCCATCAATTGCAGATCCGTTTTTACCTAACAAGATAAAGCAAGGTCGGGAAGACGAAATCCGAGAATGCATAGGTTGTAATATTTGCACCACGGGGGATTATTATTCTGTTCCCATTCGTTGTACCCAAAATCCAACAATGGGGGAAGAGTTTCGTAAAGGCTGGCATCCGGAAAACATCGCGTCTGCTGCGTCAAGCGACAATATTCTAGTTATAGGTGCCGGGCCCGCCGGGCTCGAATGCACCCTGGCTTTATCGAAGAGAGGATATTCAGTAGTGCTGGCGGAAAAAAGCCACGCCATGGGCGGAAGATTGAACCTCGAATCCCAGTTGCCCGGACTATCGGAATGGAAACGCGTCATCGATCACCGAGTTTATATGCTGACTCAAAAACCCAATGTCGATACGTATCTGCAAAGTGAAATGGGAGTATCAGAGATATTGGAATTTGGTTTTGAGCGCGTGGTTATTGCAACAGGTTCCAGTTGGCGTACCGACTGTGTCGGCCGTAGTATATTGCAGGCCACCACTACAATCGATCAATCGAAAGTTGTTTCGGTCGACCGTATTCTACGGGGCGAGCGTGTCAGCGGCCATGTCGTGGTTTATGACGACGACTATTACTATATGGCAAACGTTATCGCTGAAAAGCTGATAGCAGACGGTTGCACGGTAACGTTTGTCACCTCTGCCGCTACAGTCGCACCTTTTACCAATGCCACCCTGGAGTCCGGCCGGGTGCATGGGCGATTATTAGAGCTTGGGGTAAATATTATCTGTAACCATATAATCCAGGCGGTCAGTCCCGCTGGTATCACTTTGCAGTGCCTCTACACTGGCAACCCTATTTTTTTTGAAAGCGAATCTCTGGTTCCCGTAACCGCCAGAATCCCCCATCAGGATCTAACCGATGGGCTGAAAAGCCGGACCGAATTAAAAGATCATGGGATAAAATCTGTCGATGCGATCGGTGATTGCCGAGCTCCGGGGATTATTGCAGCAGCGGTATATTCTGGACACATGTATGCCCGTCAACTTGACAACCCGGTCGATCAAAGTTATGGATTTTTAAGAGAAAATTACCAACCGCAGGTGGGATAAAATGAACAGTGTAATCCCCGACCTCAGTAAATTAGTCGCTGAATATCAATCTGGGTATTCGCTCCCAGCCGATTTTTATCGGGAACAGTTTGTTTATCAAAATGATCTCGAAAAAATATTTTATCGAAGATGGATCTACGCCGGTCATATCAGTCAAATAGCTCAGCCCGGACAATATTTTACGGTAGATTTCGCCGAAGAATCCGTTATCGTGACCCGGGATAAAACCGACCAGGTTAGAGCATTTATCAATGTTTGTCGGCATCGTGGGTCCCGAGTATGCCTCGAGGCCAGTGGCAAAGTCAGCACTTTTGTCTGCCCCTATCATGCATGGACCTATGGTTTGGATGGCCAGTTACGCTCCAGGCGCCACATGCCGGATGATTTCAAACGAGAGGATTTTGGATTGAAGCCGACTGGCGTCAGTGTTTTTCAGGGACTAATCTTTATCAACCTCGATCCGAACGCCCCAGATTTGAACACTGCATTCAAGCCCATGGAATCGGCGTTTAGTATCTACCAACTGGAAAACACTCGAGTTGCCCACCAGGCAACTTTTAGTGTGGATGCCAACTGGAAACTTGCCATCGAAAATTTTATGGAATGCTACCACTGCGCCCCTGCCCATGCCGAGTATTCCTGCTCCCACGCACTGAATTCACCAGAAGACTACGAAAGACTGCGGCCTGCAATGCTTGAACAATCGCAGCGGCTTGGCTTCGAATTGACCTCGGTGGACTGTTCCAACCCGGATGGGTTGGACTCAGTCCAGTATTTCTATAATCGCAGTGCGCTGTATGAGGGTTACGTTACCGGGAGTAAAAGTGGCGATGTAGTTGCGCCTTTGCTTGGCCAAATTAAACAACCTGGTGGCGGCGCCGCTGACGTTCAAATGGGCCCTGCCACGTATGCAATTTTGTACCCTGATCATGCGGTTCTGTATCGGTTCCTGCCAACCGGCGTCCAAACAACCGACATGGAAATTGTCTGGCTGGTAGAACAGAACGCTGTTAAAGACAAAGACTATCGTCTAGACGACTTGACCTGGCTTTGGACTGTAACGACCGAAGCCGATAAAAAAATTATCCTGAATAATCAAAAAGGAGTTAACTCAAATTTCTACCAGCCAGGTCCGCTGGCCCAAACTGAATCATTTGTTACCAATTTTATTCAGTGGTATTTGAAGCAGATCGTTGAGGAATAGGGTTTCCAGGCTATAGCGTCGCCATCAAAAAGCCCAACTCCCGAGCTGGAAAAAATCAAAGCCACTACTGCGACCACCAAGACACTCGGCAAGAAAGTCTTCAACTTTGCGATAGTAACCAAGTTGGTTTTTCCAATGACCGTACCCGTGACCCTCACCCTTGATGACTACAAATTCTACTTCTTTACCGGCCTCGGTTAACGCTTCAACCATCCGTACCGACTGGTCAAGCTTTACCCGGGGGTCATTGGCACCATGGTAGATCAGCAATGGACCCTGGACCTGCGCGGAATAATTAATTGGTGATTTTGCGTCCATCAAATCGCGTTGGGTCGGGTCTGCTGGATCACCGACAAACCGGTGCCAGAGATGCATCCAGGGTTTCCAATAAGGTGGTGCAGATTCGATCAGCGAAGCCAAATCGGCAACCCCCACGTTATCTACGCCGCAGGCAAATTTCCCTGGTGTCATGGTCATTCCTACCAGGGTGGCGTACCCCCCATAACTGCCACCGACAATAGCCACTCGATTCGGATCGGTATATCCATTGGCGACAGCCCAGTCGACACCGTCAATTAAATCCTGATGCATCCCGCCAGCGAACTCACCCACGGCGGCGTCCATATACTGCCTGCCATATCCGCTTGAGCCACGATAATTGATCTGTAGCACGGCATACCCTCGGTTAGCGTAAAGCTGAACGGTCTTGCTATATCCCCACCAATCCCGAGCCCAAGGTCCACCGTGAACCAATAACACCGTCGGCACCGGCTTCGCGCTTGTGGATTTTGGCATTGACAAATAACCGTGTAATTGCATTCCATCGCTGGCAGTAAAGCTGATCGGTTTTCCTTCGACCAAGCTCTGTTTCCGTTTGCGTGACGAATCCTCTCCCAATAACTCGCTTTCGCCCGAGACAAGATCCACCAGATAATAACTGCCGCCCGCCTGGTCCCAGGTAGCCACTGTTGCAAATCGTTCTTCACGATCCAAACTCATTACGTTTACCCCTAACGGCTTGTCCCCGATAAACTGGGTTAGTCGCTGTTTTAGGAGGTCATCAAAAAAAATCAGTTCTGGATAGTCCGGCGTGGCGAAAGCGATCAATGGCCTGCGGTCCTTTGGACTGGTTAGCACGCTGTTAATATCCACGTCTTTATGTGCCTGCAGAATAGTTTGTTCTCCGCTATTCAGGTTTAATTCTGCAAATACTAGTTTGTCTCTGCCGACATTGGTCAGCAGATATAGCCGCAACCCGTCGAGGGACAATTCTATGGGGGCAATCCGATCGAATTTGCTGGCCGTAATTAATGGTTTCCAGTTACCCGCAGCATCTGGAACTTCCAGCAGCCTGGCGGTTTCCGATTGCCTGATCCTGGCACGAATTTCCCCCTCATCATTAATCCTGATATCAATAATATTTTCGGTATTTTTGTATATCATTTGTTCCTGACCTGTTCCCAGGTTAACCCGATACAGATCAAACACCGCGGGATCCCTGCGGTTATGCATTATATAAACCACTTCGGACAAACCGATTGGCACTCTGGCAACAAATGCTTTAACACCGGGGTACGGTGTAAGGTCGCGCCGAACTCTGTTACCGTTCCGAGTGTCTACCGCAAATACATGATAATTTTCTCGACCACTAGGATCATGGTGATAAAGTAAGTGGACGCTGTCAGCGGCCCAAATTGGCTGGGGTGCGTTTTTTTTAAATCGGAGTGCAACCTCTTTATCAAGTTCTAGATCCCGCCAAATAATCGCCGAGCGCAACATCGATACGCCAATCCACGTCATTTTTTTACCATCAGGAGAAATTTTATAGCCGTCATTTGCATCTATATTCGCGACAAATTTCCTTACTGGAATCAATTCAGGCAGCCCACCGTCGCTGAGGGAAGGATGAGTTGGAGAAACGGCGCAGCCAGTGATTGACAGAAACATTGATAGAAATATTGGCAGCCCAATCATCGGCATCCAATTTCGTAAACCTTCGGGAACCTTTGCTCTCGAGCCCAGGATTGATAGGAAAAAATGGTCCAGCACTACAATGTATCTGTTATTTGCCAATTTGATTTCACCGATATAACGCAATAGCCAAATCGCAAAACTGAGCATACTAACTCACTTTTTCTTCCAATTATTTTCCTTTCAGCCTTTCCAACCAGGTACGATCCAGAACCCCTTGCGTTGGACGTAGGTTCTTTTAAACCAGTTGAGAAAAGACTTTAGAAGCTGATATCAAAATATTTTCGATACCAATTATTGGCATTTCTATCACCCTGGTTGCCTTGGGCAAACTCGTAGCTTTTACCATCGATACTGAATCTGACTCTGGCCTCTACATTTCTCTTGGCTAATTCAATCCTAAAGGATCTTCGATCACAAATAAGGCCTTCAAGGCGGGTTTCACTGGAGACAGCACGAAAATTATTAGCATCGTGCATAAATCGAAATCCTCCATCGCCACTATTAACTTCGATGAGATACGGCTGACAGGCCGCGTACGCGGTCGAATTGAGCAACAAACCTACAATAGTTATACAGATTAACAGGGGCTTCCATTTAGCTGATAGGTTTCTAATCATCATAGTTACTAATCCAATTAAGGGTTTATTCACATTAGATGTGAGACAGGGAAAACTAATTTTCTTCATTTTTCGTTCGATCAATTCTACCTTATCCCACAGACCGACCCTCTAATCAATCTTCTCTTTGATGCTATCTTTCGGTTTCAGTTTTGACAATCACCAAGTTTCGAGGATAATGAGCGGATCCAGAAAATTTGAAATTAAGATTGGATTGCCTGGGGCAATTGTTAGTGTAGGAAAGACCAAATTAACAAATACAGAAGCAAAAATTGCTAGCCTAATACTCTGAGATCAAACTTTGTCGCAATATGAGGGATATTGAGAAAATGAAATGGAGTCAAACGAAAATGCATATAGAGAAATATGTGACACTCTGCTTGTTATTACTGTGGGCCGCAAATTGCAATGCCGAATCACACAACTATATAGTGGATTTCGATCAATCGGTAACATCACCACACACAGTTGCAGAAACCATACACTCAGATGCTATCGCCCTGCAAACGGTAAAATCAGATTCATATACATCGGATATTTCCCTCATTGAAGTCATTGATGGGTTGCTGCTTAAGGGCTTTGTAGCGACACTGAATCAATCGGCGGTCGATTACATTGAAACACTCTCAATGGTCGGCGCCGTTGAATTAGATTTTCCCACGACGCAACAAGGCAACACCGAACAGAGCCCTCTTCCTGGAGATGCGATGGATAATCGATATTCGTGGGGATTGGATCGGATAGACCAACGGGATTTGGCCCTTGATAATTCCTATGAGTACAAGTCGACGGGAGCAGGAGTACGAATTTATGTGCTGGACGACGGCGTGCCGACCCACAGCGACTTTGGCCCAGACCTCCAGCCCGAACGCTTTTATTTTCGCTCAGATGCAACGGGAGACCACGCCGCAATCGTTGCTGGCATCGCAGCTGGGGATAGTGTTGGTGTCGCAAAAGACGCACTTATCCATTCGGTAAGAGTGACCGGAACAGTAAGTACCATTATGGGACTTAACTGGCTTGCCAGTAATGTTCAGAAACCGGCTATTGTTATGATGAGTGTTTCGCTGCCGGAGGACAGAAGAATATATCGAATGATAGAAAACTTCGTGGTCAATACCGGAGTCGCAATAGTGTTCCCAGCTGGAAATAACGCTACCGATGCATGTACCCAGGCACGAAATGGCAAACCATTTGGCTGGGGACGACTGCATAATAATGACCTCAAAATATTGTCGCAGGATGCACTGGATGGAATCATAATCGTCGGTGCCACTAATATTGATGATACCAGAAGAGCTTCATCAAATTTCGGTCCCTGCATCTCCCTATTCGCGCCGGGAAACTCTTACTCAAGCAGGTTGGATGGCGGGTTTGGCGTTTTACTAAATGCGGCGAAAACAGCAGAGGTAGCAACGACATCATTCGCCACGCCAAGAGTAGCCGGCGTAGCCGCGTTATATCTGCAACAACATCCGAATGCCAGTGCGCAAGAAGTTAAATCAGCAATACTAAAATCCGCAACAAAAGGGGCTGTTATCAATGCGGGAGCAAGTTCACCCAATTTATTGTTGTATGCTGACATAGAGTAACTAAATGTTTAAACACATCCGTTAATTTTTTTAAGTCTAGGGTGATCCAATTAACTGAGAGGAACAGGATCCAAACTAAATGACCACTACTCCACATTGTAAATTAAAGCAGTATTGTGAAATCAGAAAACAATGGAATATAAAATACATGACAACTCAGGCTTGCGGGGAGTATTTTATGCATAACCATGCCTTAAAATTGATGGCTTTTCATAGCCGCAAAATACGGCGGCGTTACCCAAAGTTCGTTTAGGACATGTCCTACCAAATGCGGTTTACAAATCGATCAGGCATAATCATACTTGTTACGGATTTCTCATCGACCAAAAGCACTTTATTGAGCGAACTTTATTACTCAGTCTAATTTTTGAACAATTAGCTAATTACATCAACAAACACCTAAATGACCGAAACCAACAAGCTCGCAGTTCTCATTGACGCCGACAATACCAGGCCGGGAATTGTTGAGGGACTATTAGGCGAGATCGCAGATTACGGTACGGCAAGCGTTAAGCGGATTTATGGAGATTGGACTAAGCCGAACCTAAACAGTTGGAAAGAGTCACTTTTAAAGCATTCTATACAGCCTATCCAACAATTCGCCTATACCACAGGTAAAAATGCAACTGACAGTGCAATGATCATTGATGCAATGGATTTGCTTTATACGGGGACTTTTAATGGTTTCTGTATCGTGTCCAGTGACAGTGATTTTACTAAGCTGGCTTCGCGTATTAGAGAGGCGGGTATAACGGTTTTTGGGTTTGGGGAGCGTAAAACGCCCTCTCCATTTGTAACGGCGTGTGACAAGTTTGTTTACTTGGACGTATTGGTTGCAATAACTGATGAAGAGCAAACGATCAAGGGAACTTCTCTGGAAAAACTGAAGCAGGATACAAAAGTGCTAAACTTGTTCAGAAATGCCGTTGATGTATCTTCGGACGACAGCGGGTGGGCAAACCTGGCGGCGGTAGGGAGTAATATCGCCAAGCATTCTCCAGATTTTGATCCAAGGAATTATGGCTATCAAAAATTGGGGGAATTATTTACTGCAACCAAACTGTTTGAAATAGAGGAGAGGCAAATTGGGTCTACAGAGTCAAAGCAGCTATATGTAAAAAACAAAAGGAAGGGTAAGCAGTCTGCCAGAGAAAAGTAATGGAGCAACGGTGTGCAAAGACCGGAGATACGGAAAAACCCATTCAGTTTTATGCCTGTCTACGCGTCCGTACATTTGGAATTTAATCGATAACAAATAACTGCGCCGGAGTTTGTTGTAAAAATTCAGCACTGTCTTGTTCTACCGCCATGGTATCAATAAACATCGACATGCCTGCGCCCTGGGGCAAGTAAAAATTTGCTTCGTAGTTACAAACCATACCTGGTTCAAACACATCTTCACCGGGATCTGAATGGACATCGTAATACCAGGGACCGACCCAATCGGGGGGAAATGACAATCCAAGGTCATAGCCACCAATCCAGCACTGGTTTTCCCAGATACCTGCGTCACGGTAGTATCTTTCAACCTCACCCAACAAAGCCGCCACGGACAACCCTGGTTTGATCAGGTCGGTAACGAAGGCCTTGGCACCGGTTATTGCCGCCATGGCGTTAGTAACTTCGTTGTGGGGTTTTCCCATGGAAAAAGTTCGTGCCATATTGGCGTGATAACGATTGTAGACCCCACACAAATCGATATTAACGATATCGCCGGGCATGATCTTTTTACGGGACGCCAGCGCGTGCATACAGGCGCTCTTGGCTCCTGACGAAACGGGCATAGTAATCGATGGATTTTCTCCCCCGGCCTTCGCCATGGCATTGATTACCTCCCCATAAACATCCAGCTCGGTAACACCTGGGCGCATATAGTCGATTGCAGCTTGCATGCCCACATCTCCAATTCTGGCAGCAGTGCGGGAGAATGCGATTTCCTGAGGCGACTTGATCGTTCGGACCCCAGCGACAATATCGGTGCCGTCAACTACGCTACACCCAACCTCCTCCAATGCCAGCTGAAATTGTTCGCTATACCCACGGGTTGGCCGGTAACTCCACATCTCCAGTCCAACTGTGGATCCAGTCCAACCCTCCTGCTTCAGATTCTTGATGATGAAATCCTGCATGGAGCGCATAGGTTGAGCACTCGATCGAAAGATACGGGAATCCCGGGAAATACTGGTGAATCCTGCTAGTACTTCTTCATTTTCGACGTCAAAATGGATGAAATCGTCGGAATCAACGTGCACGGCAATACCACTGGCGGGTAGCCATTCCCTGGGACCGAATGCTTGATACCATTCCACTTTGTAGCCACTGACATAACACATGCTTTCCGGGGAAGACAGGAACAAAAGATCAACCCCGGCTGCTTGCATGGCTCTGCGTACATTAAGCAATCGCTGCTGATACTCGGCAACTGAAAAACTAATTTCAGGTTCCGGGCGACACATTTGCAAAATTCTCTGTTTGTTACTAATTGCTTCGTGCATAGCTCAAACTCAATATTTCAACGATTTAACGATGCCCTATGGATAAGTTGGTGGAACGAAAGTCTGATCTCCCATGGGTGGACGGACATAACCCCCTTGTTCCTTTCTCGGAGGCAATTCGATCTGCTCGGCATCGATTTCCTGATAGGGAATCATGCTCAATAAATGATGAATACAATTGAGCCTCGCATGTTTCTTAATATCGGCGTCAACCACGTACCAGGGCGCCTGCTTGATATCGGTATGATTGAACATATCGTCTTTAGCTTTCGAATACTCAATCCAGCGATTTCTTGATTCCAAATCCATCGGGCTTAGTTTCCACTGTTTAGTTGGGTCGAGTCGACGCGCTTGGAATCGTTTCTCCTGTTCCTGGTCATCAACCGAGAACCAGTACTTGATCAATATAATACCGCTTCGGACGAGCATGCGTTCAAACTCAGGGCAGGAGCGCATAAATTCCCGGTAGTCCTCATCGCTACAGAAGTTCATCACTCTTTCCACGCCGGCACGGTTGTACCAACTGCGATCGAATAAGGCCATTTCACCGGCAGCAGGTAGATGCTCTACATAACGTTGAAAATACCACTGTGATTTCTGCCGCTCCGTGGGCGCCGGTAAAGCAACCACTCGACAGACTCTGGGATTCAGCACCTGGGTTATGCGCTTGATTACACCGCCCTTGCCAGCTGCGTCCCTACCTTCGAACAACACAACAACTTTTAGTCCTTTATGCTTAATCCACTCCTGTTGTTTAACCAATTCGATCTGCAATCGACCGAGCTCTGCTTCATAAAAAGCATTGTTGATTCTGCCATCTTCACGAACTTTTACCAGAGTAGCATCTGGCTTGTCGCCATTTTTTTGATTAACCATCTATCGCCTCGTATTCGGTTTCCGGGTGGCTAATTTACGTCATTAAGACAATTCAATCCAGGCTGTTGTCGTTTCACAGGTTCGGGTATGGCCAAAAGTGACTTATCACCACCAAATTTGGATAGGTTGTGGCAGCAAATACGGATCGAAATACTCCCTTCCTCAGATCAGTTTTCGTTTACCGTTCCAGCCTCTCGCATTTAGGCGGCGTTGCCCACTGTCTAATTATTACTGGTGACCGCCCGACCCCAGCTGCTCATATTCGGCACTACATCCCAGCACCGAACTGGCTCAGACGATATTCCTTTGAGTTGAGCCATAGAGTAAATTAAATGGTTTGGCTGATGTCTCAGAGACCTATGGTAGTTTTTGGAGATATTTATTAACATCGCCAATCGCGCAACCAAATGCTGCAATAATAACCTAACGATGAAACTTGCCGAAATCACCTCCTGCCCAAAACAGTCCAGCTACGACGTAATCATCATTGGCGGAGCGATGATGGGGTCTTCCGCCGCCTGGTTTCTCTCTGACAATTCAGACTTTAATGGCAAGGTATTGGTTGTCGAGAAAGATCCCAGTTACCAATGGGCATCAACATCTCATACCAACAGTTGTACCCGGCAGCAGTTCTCCAACGAAATAAACGTCAATATTTCCCGATTTGGCGTCGAGTTTATGCGCAGCTTCCGTGAGCGCCTGGGCGGTGATCCGGCGATACCTGAAATTAAATTGGATAGTTATGGCTATCTGTATCTCTCCGACAACCCCGAGTTCTCACAAATTCTGCGGGAAAACCAAAAAATTCAACAAGCCTGTGGTGCCGGCACACAAATCCTGAGTCCCGACGAGATTGCAGAAGCCTTTCCATTTTACAATCTCGAAGGCATTCTGCTAGGTAGCCACAATCCCATCGACGAAGGATATTTCGACGGTAACACCATGTTCGACTGGTGGCGGCGCAAAGCCAGACAAAATGGGGTTGAATATATAAATAACGAGGTTGTTTCTATCACTCGTCTGGGCAATCAGATTGAGAGCGTAGCTCTGCAGTCTGGTGAGATAATCAAAGTTGGAAAGGTAGTCAACGCGTCGGGCCCACGGGCGGCAGTGACTGCACAAATGGCCGGATTAGAAATACCCGTTGAAGCCAGACGCCGCTATTCTTTCGTGTTTGATGCGGCGCAACCCCTCGATCGAGAGCTGCCTCTCACCATCGACCCGTCCGGGGTACATATGCGCTCTGATGGTCAATACTATTTATGCGGCTGCCCTCCAGATCCCGAAGATGACCAGGCAGTCGCATTCGATGACTTTTACCTGGACCACGCCATCTGGGAAAATAAACTATGGCCTGCTATTGCCCATCGAGTACCGGTGTTTGAAGCCGTTAAGGTGATTAATTCATGGGTGGGCCACTACGCCTTTAATTTACTGGACCAAAACGCCGTTATCGGGCCCCACCATGAAGTTTCTAATTTTATTTTCTTGAATGGGTTTTCCGGTCACGGCTTTCAGCAGTCCCCTGCAATGGGACGGGGAATTTCTGAATTGATTACTTACGGCGAGTTTCGTGGTCTCGACTTATCTCCCCTAGGCTACGATCGTATTTTTAAAGACGAACCATTTTTGGAAAAGGCAATTATTTAAATGATCAGTGGGACTAATTCTTAATTTGATTATACGACGGATTGAAAATAGATCACTTCCCTGGGGCGGTAAAGTTTAAGTAAGAAAAAGGGCAGATCTTGGTCTGCCCTTTTTTTAACTTTAGTTTTTGGTGCGTAATTTTTGTGGATCAAAAAATGGCAGGTTTTCAATGGTTGCAGTAGTGGATATATCGTCACCCACAACTTCCAATTGAGAACCAGCTATTATGGTTTCTGGTTTCAGATGCACTAATGCCAGAGATTTATTTAATCGATGAGACCAGGCGGGACTGTTAACGACCCCGACTTCCTGTCCATTTAGCAACAGCTTTTCTCCCCCTACCAAGGCATCATTGTGATTTGCGGCAATACCAGCAAGTTTGAAACGTTCATTGCCTTCAAGTTGAAACACCACATCTTTACCGCGAAAATCTCCCTTAGTTCGACTCACGCTGAAGCCGAGACCAACTTCCCATGGACTGTGCTCCTCTGTCATATCATAGCCATAGAACAATAACCCGGCTTCGACCCGGACCTTGTCCAGTGCAGTAAACGAGCAAGGCAAGACACCGTCACTGGCACCATGCTGCAAAATTCCATCCCATATATCTCCAATGGCATTGCTACTTGCGAGAATTTCATAGCCCCGCTCTCCCGAATATCCGGTCCTTGAAATTCTGCAGGGATGACCAAACAGTTCACTGGGCTGATGATTAAAGTACTGTAACGCGGTCAAATCTTCGGTCAAATTCTGGTTGAGCAAAGCGAATGCCGCGGGCCCTTGAAAAGCAATATTATGCAAATCATCATCAAGCTCGAGATCCACATTTAGTCCTTCTGCAGATTCTTTCAAACGCGCCATACTTGAGCCAGATCCGTGGCACAGCAAGTATTCATTGTTTCCGTTATTGGCGACGATCGCGTCATCACTTACCGTACCCTGCTCGGTCAGTACCGCGCCGTAACAGGATTTTCCCGGAGTTACTTTATTCATATCCCGAGTTATCACATGGTCTGCTACTTTTCCTGCATCGGGACCACGCAGATAAACTTTCTTTAGTGGCGACATATCAAATAATCCGGCACATTGTCGAACCGCGTCATGCTCATCATTGGGATTACTGTTATAACTCCATGCAGTGCCCATATCATTCCAGTCTTCCAGGCCAGAACCCAGGGCTACGTGACGGGAGGCCAGTGCGGAAGCGCGGGGAGAATCACTCATAGTTTTTCCTCGGTAAAATTTGTATTGTTGGAGTAAATGTAACCGGTCAATACCACTGATCGATCGTAGATAGTTTCTTTCGCGCAATGTAGTCGAGCAAGGCTTCATCAACACTCGGATCCAGTCCTGGATCCTGATAGCGTTCAAGCATTTGTTTCCAGGATGCCCGGGCGCGCTGTTCAGTGTCTAGGCATCCATCTTCGGTCCATTGTTCAAATGAACGGGTGTCAGATAACAAGGTTGATTTGTAGTTGGCCGTTTCGAAATTTGCCATGGTGTGATCAACGCTTAAAAAATTCTCCCCGGGCCCAGCTTGCCTGAACGCATCCTTGGTCAACTGATTGTCATCGATGGTTAGCCCTTCCAGCATCCGGCACATCATGCCGCAACGATCAAGATCCATCACAAACTTTTCATAGCCCATAGTTAAGCCTCCTTCGAGCCATCCCGCCGCATGGAAAACTATACTTGATCCTGCCATCAGCGCAGCATTCATGGTGTCCACCGACTCCTGCATCGCCTGGCCATCAGAAACCTTGGCCGCGGTGACATGACCAATGCCCCGTAGCGGCAAATTCATTCGCCGGCTAAGTTGACCCAGGGCCATTGCAGACAGGCTGGCCTCGGGGGTTCCAAAGGTTGGTGCCCCGGTCTGCAGATCCAGGGTCGTCAGAAAGTTTCCATAGACCACAGGTGCCCCTTCTCGCACTAATTGGGTCAATGCAATGGCCGCAATGGTTTCAGCATGCGCCTGGGCAATCAGCGCCGGCTGGGTAACCGGACCCATGGCGCCGCCGAGCAAAAATGGAGAAATAAAGTTCCCCTGGTTAGCCCTGGCGTAGGTTTTTAGTGCCCCGGACATAGTAGCGTCCAATACCAGTGGAGAATTCAGATTAATATTTCCCTGGATGACACAATTATCCTGCATAAACGCTTCGCCAAAAACAATTTTCGCAAGGGCAATAGAATCAGCGGCACGGTCAGGCGCGGTTACTCCACCCATAAATGGCTTGGTTGAATAGCGCAGATGGGCATACACCATGTCGAGATGTCGCTTATTTACCGCAACGTCTACCGGCTCACAAACGGTGCCACCGGAGTGATGTAACCAGGGACTGCCATATGTCAGCTTAACGAAATTTTGGAAATCTTCCAGGGTAGCGTAGCGCCTTCCCTTTTCGTAATCAGTGACAAAGGGAGACCCATATCCAGGAGCAAAGGAAACCGCATTACCCCCAACGGTGATCGAATGGGCAGGATTGCGACCATGCATGATAAATTGGGAAGGGGCGGTGGCGCATAGTGCCTTGGCATGGCCAGGATCGAATCGAACCCTCTCTCCCTCAACCCTCGCCCCAGCCTGGCGAAACAGCTCTAGCACCTCCTGATCGCCGCGAAATTCAATTCCGATTTCATGCAGTATCCAATCCGCATGCTGCTCAAGTTTATCCAGATCCTCCTCATCAAATACATTAGCCACCGGAATTTTACGGGTAGCGGTAGAGCCGATAACTTCAATGGGAACTTCCCTGAGTTTGATTCGAGCGGATCGCCCGCCCGAGCGGACCCGCTTGCGACTGGGGTTAACTACTTTTGTTTGATCATTCATTCAGATTTGGACTGTTTAAGGAATAATTCGCCACATAATTAAAACTCGGGCTATTTTATTCCTACTGGTGATTGCAGCAAGCGAATTTTTCTATACACTCGTTTAATAATTTTAAACAAGCTAATTAGCCTTTGGTATGGGATTTAGACATCTTGATGCGCTCCGTGTATTTGGGGTTGTTGCCCGACATATGAGTTTTACCGGGGCTGCGGGCGAACTCCATCTCACCAAAGGCGCGATCAGCTACCAAATAAAAGGATTGGAACAAGAACTGGGATTTGCCCTGTTTGAGCGCCAACACGGCGGTATTAGTTTAACCAGCAAAGGACAAAAACTTTGGCATACTTCCCAGGTCACACTTGAACAATTAGAACATGAAATCAATCGCTTAAGACTCGAAGACAACCGATCTATCACGGTTGGAATGTCAACCTATTTTGCCTCTCGCTGGCTATCTCCACGTTTGATGCGGTTTACCAGCAGGTTTTCCAGTATCGGCCTTCGCCTGCAACCTACGACAGGACTGAATGATCTCACCAGAGACGCCATCGATATCGCTATTCGGTGGGGCAAAGGAGACTGGACCGACCTCCAGGTAGAATTTCTACTAAATCGGCCGGCTATCCCTACAGCAGGCAAAATAATTGCACAGCAAATAAATCAACGGGGGTTCGAACAAATACTTGGCGACGTGACGTTGCTACATGATTTCGAGGGAAGCAAATCCTGGGAGGACTGGCATCTCGCCGCCGCCATTCCCTATCAGGCCAAATCAGACGACCTGGTGATACCCGATCCCAACGTCAGGGTTCAGGCAGTAATCGACGGTCAGGGTCTGGCCCTGAATGACCAATTGGTTGAACCAGAAATATCGGCAGGACAGTTGATTCAGGTATCCACTGTTAGTTTGGAAAACTATGGTTACTATTTAGTCTACCCAAAAGGCTCCCTGGAAAACCCCGCATTAATGGCATTTCGAAACTGGATTATTTCTGAGGCTAGGGCCGCCGGTTAACTTACTGCTTCCCGCATCCACTGCTGCAGGGCTTTGATCGAATGCTCGGAAGATACCCCACCGCTGGGATCAACCACCAACGGCCCGGGGCGATAGCCACGACTCTTCAATCCACGACTAACAGACTCAACCAGGTGTATGTCTTCTTCTACAGTAGTATTTCGATCCAACTCAGCCAATTGCTGGATTACCGCCGAGTCCTCCCCATCAACACTAAACCAGCCACGCCAGACCACCACGTGATCGACATCAATGGGGCGCCAGCAATAGGTATTCAAAATGTTTCCAGGATAGACCTGAAACGAGAAACCCGGCCACAAAAACCAGGATGAATAATCCCCCGCGTGGGGATTGTCGTTGAGATCAATGGGGTAGCTCATCTCACCGAGATTCTGGCACTCTGTGGTATGTCGCAGACAATATCCCTGGGGCTGAATATCATAGGTCTCTGGCTTGATCACACCAGTTGTAAAGCTTGGATGATTACGTTGACAGTGATAACACTCTGAGTAGTTTTCTACCGATACTTTCCAATTACAGTGCTCGTGCACCTCAATCCATTGCAATGGTTTTAATCCCTCGATATTTGGCACAAATGCTGACAACTGTGTTCTCAGATCGGGAAACCATTGATCCAGGCCTGTCGCTTTTGGATCCAGGTTAACGAAAATAAATCCACAAAGAATTTCCGTACTAACCGGTGTCAGACATATTTTATCGCCGTCAAAGTTTGCCACTGCAGATACATTGGGACCAGTGACAAAGTGACCGTCGAGGCGATAAGACCAAGCATGGTAGGGACAAACCAACAGTTTTCCCGGGATATTGCCAGCTCCTTTGACCAATTCATGGGCTCGATGCTGACAAACGTTATAAAACGTTCGGATTTCACGGTCATGATCCATCAAGCAAAAAAGATTCTGCCCGGCAATTTCAAAACTGAAATAATCCCCGGGATCGCTAAGTTGCGACTGATGGCCGGCGAATTGCCAGGTTTGGGTAAACATGCCTTCTTGTTCGGCCCGAAAAACGTCAGGGTCGGTATAGTAGCGGGCTTCGAGTGAGTGAATTGGCTGGTCAGCCTCTACGGATTTATTCATTTAGTCTGGGCCCTTCACGGTTGATAGATTCCAAGGACGTGACGACGTTGATGGAATCTTTCAATATTGTCGATAACCACCGGTTTTGCATCGGCAACCACGAATGCCATCAAGCTTTCGAGCAATGCCAGGGTCGCAAATGTAGAGGTGAAAAACTGCGGGGTCTCGGTCCGCACCACAAACTGGTGCTCACTACCTGTCACAATGGGCGAGGCGGCACTATCGGAAATTCCGATGACAGTTACGCCCTGCCGTCTGGCAATTTCAACGGCTTCCACCACTTCAGTGCGATAAGGTTTAAAAGTCATTGCCAACAAAACATCATCTGACCCGGCTCGAGACAGATCATCGATAGCGAGATTGCCATCCCGGGGAATTGCCCGAACATTATCCAGGGCCATATCCGCAAGGTAACTAAAATTTCGCGCCAGGGTATGATTAATCCCAACACCGAGGACATATACCTGGGCAGCGTCGACGATTGCATCAGCAGCCGCCTTTATCCGGGTGGAGTTCGCTGCGGAAAACGTTTGTTCGATATTATTGATTGCGCTGGCAGCAAGTTGGCCATACAACTCACCAAGCTCACCGCCTTTGGATAATGACTGCAACCAGCGAGCACGGTCAGGAAAATCTTCTCCGCCGTTACGAATTTGCTCACGAAATGGCTCCCGAAAATCTTCATAGCCTTCAAATCCAATGGTTCGCGCCATGCGAACAAATGTATTGGGTTTTACCCTGGCGGCGGTAGCGATTTCTCGAATTGAACTGACTCCAACATTATTCGGGTTTTCCAGGATAAATGCCGCTGCTTTATGCACTTCGGGGGTCAATCCATGAAGTTGATTACTGAGCACCGCCAACACTTTTTGGGGCGACATAACTCCTGCATCAACCACTGAGTGTACATTCATATTATTCATGATTGACAATCGTACATATGTTCAGTTAGTTTGTCCAACCCTGCTAAATCACCCAAAGCTTACCGTTGAATATTCCAAACCAAACAGAATTACCGGCGACAGCCAGGGTTGTCATCGTCGGTGGCGGCGTAATGGGCTGCGGCCTGGCCTACCATCTCGCCCATGCAGGCTGGGCCGACGTAGTCTTGCTGGAGAAAGCTGAGTTAACCTCAGGATCAACCTGGCATGCCGCTGGCCAGATTACCCATTCCACGTCGAGCTTCGGCCTTGGCAAATGTGTTGACTACAACATTGGCCTGTATTCAGGAAAATTGGAGGCCGAAACCGGACAATCCGTTACTTGGCATGGATGCGGTTCGTTCCGCCTCGCTTATACCGAAGATGAAATGGACTGGCTTCGCCATACCTTGAGTATAGGGGCAGCACTTGGTTTTCCCATGGAACTGGTGGCTCCAGATCGAATTCGCCAACTTCACCCATTCTATAATCTTGATGGTGTTCTAGGTGGACTGCATACTCCCGAGGATGGTCACGTCGACCCATCAGGCGTCACCCACGCCCTCGCAGCCGGCGCACGAAAACTCGGCGTCAATATTATCCGTCGTTGCCGAGCTACAAACATAAAATTATTGCCCTCCGGGGAGTGGTTGATCAGTAGTGAGCGAGGAGATATTCGCTGTGAGCATGTGGTCAATGCAGGGGGCACGTATGCCCGGCAGATGGGTGAATGGAGTGGGCTCCAATTACCCATGACCTCCATGACCCACCACTATTTTGTCACTGAGGCGGTACCGGAATTTCTTGAATTGGACCGGGAGCTGCCTGTTATTCGGGACGACCGTCTGGTTTCCGGTTATATCCGCATGGAGCAAAAAGGCGGTCTGATTGGAATATACGAAAAGACCAACCCGAATCCGGTTTGGCTCGACCATTGTCCATGGGACGCAGAAAATGAATTATTTGAAGCCGATTACGATCGTATTATGCCCTGGCTCAATAACGCCATGGACCGGATGCCAATTTTTGCCAATCTGGGAATAAAACGGGAAGTCCATGGCGCGATTTCCCATCCACCAGATGGCAATCCATTGATCGGTCCCGCCCCTGGGGTACAAAACTACTGGTGTTGTTGTGGCAATCAGATCGGTATTGGATGGGGTCCAGGATTAACCCGGGAACTGGCCCGCTGGATAGTTCACGGTGCCGCCGATATCTCCATGCGCGAATTCGATCCACGCCGTTTCGGACCATACGCAACCAAGGCATGGCAGGTAACCAAAGCCAGGGAGGACTATTGCCTGCGGCATGAAATCCCGTTCCCGTATTTTAACCGTCTCGATGGACGCCCGGTAAAACCAGGCCCACTTTATCAACAGCTTAAGGATAAGGGGGCGGTCTATGAAGAAGTCTTTGGCCATGAACGACCGCGCTGGTTCGCCGGCGATGGTATCTCTCAACAAGATCACTATTCGTTTCGTCGAAATGATGTTCACAATCGCGTCGCCCTGGAAGTTCAGGCAGTAAGGCAACGTGTAGGAATTATGGACATTACTGCATTTGCTAAAGTTGTTGTTTCAGGACCCGACGTGGAAATTTTTCTGGATCGATTGGCTCCTAACCGACTGCCAAAGAAATCCGGCGGTATCACACTGACCCATTTACTAAACCGACGCGGGACAATTGAAATCGAAGTCACCATCGCGCGATTATCCACGGATCGTTTCTACCTCGTCTGCGCAGCGTTCTTCGAGCAGCGACTGATGGATCACTTAAATCACCACAACCATGGTGAGCAAGTCCTCCTGGAGAATCTGTCGACAGACTGGGCCGCAATTGCTTTGCAAGGACCCAATGCGAGAACAACTTTGGCGCGGACCACCAGTGCCGAACTGGACAACGCCGGCTTCCCCTGGCTGACAGTCCGTCAAATTGATATCGCTGGCAATCCGGTATGGGCGATACGGATTTCATACGCAGGCGAGCTGGGTTGGGAAATTCATGGACCCAAACAACATATGTTGAAGATCTACAACGCCCTTTGGGAATCTGGTCAAGCAGATGGTATTGCCAACTATGGTTCATTTGCAATGAATGTATTGCGCTTGGAAAAAGGATTTAAAGGCGCTGGTGAATTGACTAACGAAGTCACTCTGCCCGAAGCTGACGTTATGGGATTTGTCAAAATGGATAAAGATTTTTTCGGCAAAGCCAAAACCCAGGAAAGCCTCGACAACCCTTTACCGTGGATATGTGTCTACCTCGCCATCGAGTCCGATGGCGATAGTGACGGCCATGGAGGCGAAGCCGTAATGATGAAAGGGACCAAAGTGGGCGCGACCAGCTCAATTGCATACGGTCACAGTGTCGGTCAAATTCTCGCCTTTGCTTATGTCATACCCGTCGCGGCCGAGCCCGACACCAGTCTCGAAGTGGTCATTATGGGAAAACTCCGGCCTGCCAAAGTGCTCGGACAACCGGCATACGACCCGCAATCAATTCTACCCCGCACAGATATCACCGGAACTTGAGTATGAACCACCCAATCACCCAACAAACCTGGATCGAGCGCGCCCGCAAGGTGCTACCCGCTGGCGGCTTTGGTAATTTTGATCACAACGTTATCATTCGACATGGCAGTGGTTCCCGAGTATGGGATGAAGACGGCAATGAATACATCGATTTCCTGATTGGTTCAGGCCCAATGTTGTTGGGGCACGGCGACCCAGAAGTATTGGATGCGGTACAGCAACAATTAAAGAAAGGAACAACTTTTTTCGCTAATAATTCCGAGGCAATTACCCTCGCTGAAGAAATCTGTCGATCGGTAGCTTGCGCCGAACAGATAAGATATGTCTGTACCGGCGGCGAAGCCGATATGTATGCCATGCGATTGGCCCGTGCTCATACAGGCCGTAACAAGATCATGAAATTTGAAGGCGGCTATCATGGTATGTCGGCAGAGGCATTGATGAGCCTTGCACCAACGCGGCTGGAAGATTTCCCCAAAGCAGTCCCTGACTCTGCCGGCATTCCCGGGAGCGTGCGCGATAACATGCTGATCGCGCCGTTCAATGATGCCGCTGGAGCAATTCGAACCATTGATCAATATGGTGATGATATTGCCGCGATTATTGTGGAACCGCTACAGCGGTTAATTCCACCTGCACCCGGATTTCTCGAGACACTTCGAGCTGAAACCAGTAAACGAGGTATTGTTCTAATCTTTGACGAAGTCGTGACGGGTTACCGGCTGTCATATGGTGGCGCCCAGGAATTCTACGGTGTGGCACCAGATTTATGTACGTTGGGGAAAATCATTGGTGGCGGCTTCCCTCTTGCTGCAATCGCTGGCAATTCAGATATCATGGCCCACTTCGACCAGTCCCGGGTAGGCAAAGATGGTTTTACCATGCAGGTAGGTACATTGAGCGGAAATCCGATAGCGTCCGTAGCCGGGCTCAAAACCATGGAGATACTACGGCGCCCCGGCAACTATTCGCAAATTCGGCAAAATGGTCAGGTAATCATGGACGCGCTCAAGTCCAGCCTCACTGCGGCGGGGATCGCCCATGATGTGGTTGGCGATCCGGTTCTATTCGACGTGGTTTTTAGTGAAGAACAGGTGCGGGACTATCGCGGAATATTAAAGGGCAATTCAGAGACCGCGAGCCGTTTTAACCAATTATTGCGCCAACAGGGAATTTTGAAATCCCCAGCAAAATTCTACTCATCCCTGGCATTAACCGAACAAGATCTGTCTCAGGCGGTGGCCGCAATCGAAAATGCCGTGGCCGCACTAAACAAGTGAGCACGATATAATGTCCGCAAAATCTATCCGGTCAAATCCATTGTGTAAATCAATATGAACTCCAAGGTCGCCGTTGTAACCGGTGCGGGTCGTGGTATCGGTAAAGCTGTTGCATTAATTTTTGTGCAACATGATTACAAGGTCGTATTTACTGGCCGTAATCCCGAAACACTGCATCAGGCTGTAGCTGAATCCGGCGCAACCAAGAACCAGGCAGTTGTAGTGGCAGCTGATGTTGGTAAAGTCGAAGACGTTGATCGAATTTTTCAAACGACCGGTGAGAAATTTGGCCGGGTCGATGTGGTTTTCAATAATGCTGGTATCAGTGCGCCACCCGTAGAGATCGACGAGCTTGATGTGGGCGCCTGGCAGGCCGTGATCGATACCAATATTACTGGCTCATTTCTTTGCGCCCGTAAGGCGTTTGGAATGATGAAAATTCAGCAGCCGAAGGGTGGTCGCATTATCAACAACGGCTCTATTTCCGCCACCACACCAAGACCCAATAGCTCGCCCTATACGGTGAGCAAACATGCGATTACAGGACTCACAAAATGTCTCGCCCTGGATGGTCGTAAACACAATATTGCCTGCGGCCAGATTGACATTGGTAATGCCAGTACCGAAATGGCGGAGCCTCTGGGCAACGGAACTCTTCAGGCCAACGGAGACGTTATGGGCGAACCACTAATGGGCGTCAATCACGTGGCAACCAGCGTATTGCATATGGCCGAACTGCCCCTGGATGCAAATGTATTATTTATGAACGTGATGGCTACAAACATGCCCTTTGTCGGTCGCGGATGACGAGTACACGTTCGAACTACTACAAATAAAGCTGGATATTGGCATATATTACAGATTTTCATCTGTTTACCAATCTCATATCGTATCGAACCCAAGCGATTTCCACCAGTATAGAAATACCTATTTTCAGCTGGAGTTTTACTGCCAATATTTAGGCCGATTGGCCCATGCAATTGATCGACTAACTGTTGATCCAAACCAAGCACCTTAACCAACCGTTCTTTGCGTTTTGAATTATTCTGTCGAGAGCCTAACGCACCGCCATAAAAACATCAGAAGACAACGCTTCCAAAATAGCAAGATTGTCTAAATTTGGGTCGTGTGTCAAGGCCAGTACGGCGCTACGAGGATCAGATGATAGAGCTGCTAACGCGTCACCGGGACAACTTGTATATATTAATGCATCTTTTACTTTCCATGCATAAGCAAAATGTTGTCGTGGCTCACAAACTAGCACTTCGTAATCGAGCGCCAGCGCCATTTCAGCGACATATCGAGATAGCTCACCAGCCCCGATCAGCAACAATCGCCAAGCCGGGTCAAATACGAGGTTGTCATCTAGCGTTATACCTACTCCAAAGTTACCAACAAATCACCAGCCTCAACATAAGACCCAACATGCACAAGCACCTCGCCCACTGAACCAGCGGTTTCAAACGTCAATGTGGTCTCCATCTTCATCGCTTCCAGGGTCAATACGCTTTGGCCTTTGCTAACCAAATCACCAGTCTGTACAGCTACATTAACCACCATGCCTGGCATAGACGTACCAATATGCTTATTATTACTGCTGTCGATTTTTTTATGCGCCTTAACGCTAGAAACCAAACTTCTATCAGCAACTACCACTTCACTAGGCTGACCATTCACTTCAAAGAACGCGGTGCGACGGCCGTCTTCGTGAGGTTCTCCAACCACTTGAAACTTGATGATGAGTGCTTTACCCAAATCTTCGTCAATGGTGATTTCTTCGCCATGTTCTAAGCCATAGAAATACACAGGCGTGGGCAAGTGGCTTGTGTCATCAAATTCTGCTAGGTGTGCGTGCAAATCTTCATAAACTTTTGGGTACAAGGTGTGAGATAAAGCGTCACGCAAGCTGGGATTGCTGACGCCTAATTGACTCAAGCTGTTCTTGACAGCGTCAAAATCAATATCGTCCATATTTTCTCCAGCCCTGGTCGTTAAGGGCTTTTCACCTTTTAAGATTCGCTCTTGAACCTTCTTAGGGAACCCGCCATAAGGTTGCCCCATACGCCCGCTCATTAAATCTTGAGTCGACTGCGGGTAGGCGAGTTCTTTATCACTATTTAGAACATCGTCAGCGGTCAATTCATTGGCCACCATAAACAGGGCCATGTCACCAACCACCTTAGAAGTGGGAGTCACTTTCACAATATCACCGAAGAGTTGATTAACCGAAGCGTAGGTCTCACACACGGCCAACCAACGATCAGCCAAGCCAAGTGAGCGCGCTTGCTCGTACAAATTGGTGTACTGACCTCCAGGCATTTCGTGCTTATATAAATCAGCAGTGGCGGGCAAGGTCTCGCTTTCAAATGCGGTGTAGTAATCCCGCACTGAACGCCAATAATCAGCTAGTAAGTCGAGCTTGTCGGTATCTAATCCCGTATTGCGTTGGTCAAATTTAAGCGCGGCGGCCACTGTGTTTAAATTTGGCTGCGATGTTCCACCTGAAAAGGGTGCCATTGCTGCATCTGCGATATCTAAGCCTGCCTTTGCAGCGTTAAGAATAGAAGCAGCTTGCATGCCAGACGTGTCATGGGTATGGAAGTGAACAGGAATCGACACTTCTTCTTTTAGCGCTGAAAACAAAAGGGTTGCCGCATCAGGCTTAAGTAAGCCCGCCATGTCTTTAAGGCATAAGATATGTGCGCCTGCATCTTCTAGCTCACGCGCCATCTTCAGATAATATTCAAGTGTATATTTAGTGCGCGAGGGGTCGAGTATGTCACCGCTATAACAGATAGCCGCTTCACAAATGCCGCCGAACTCAATGGTGCTTTCCATTGCCACACGCATGTTTGGTATCCAGTTAAGAGCATCGAAAATTCGAAATACATCCATGCCAGCATCAACCGATTCACGGATAAACTCACGCACTACATTATCGGGGTAATTAACATAACCCACCACGCTAGAAGAGCGCAGTAGCATTTGAAACAAAATATTCGGTACTTGTTTGCGCATGTCAGTTAACCGCTGCCATGGGTCTTCTTTCAAAAAGCGCATTGAGGTATCAAACGTCGCGCCGCCCCACATCTCTAACGAAAATAATTCGGGCGCCATGTGTGCATAGCTTTGTGCAACATTCAACATGTCAGCAGTGCGCATCCTTGTGGCGAACAAAGATTGATGCGCGTCACGAAAAGTGGTATCAGTAATCAGCAAGTTATCCTTGTCTAAAATCCATTTCTGCAAGCCTTCAACTCCTTGCTCTTTAAAAATGCTGCGGCTCCCACTGGGTGCTTCTTCTAAGACGGGTGTTGTCAAGGGCAAGACGACTGGTGATCGGCGCTTTGCCAATGGACGGCCTTCGACCAGGTCATTACCATTTACAATGGTGTCAGCAATATAGTGTAATATTCGTGATGTGCGACTTTCCTCCATTTTAAATTGTAAGAGGTCGGGCGTTGTATCAATAAATGTGGTGCTACATAAACCTTCACGAAAGGTATCGTGTTCTAGCAAACGCAGTAAAAAGGGAATATTGGTTTTAACACCTCGTACTCTAAATTCATTCAGCGCACGCGTCATACGTGTTATAGCCGCGTCAAAGGTGCGTGCTCGTGCACTAATTTTTACTAGCATCGAATCAAAAAACGCAGTAACAATCGCCCCCGAAAACGCACTACCCGCATCTAAGCGAATACCAATGCCGCTGGCCGAGCGATACTGAGTTAAGCGTCCATAATCCGGCATAAAACTGTTGGTTGGGTCTTCGGTAGTAATACGGCACTGCAAGGCGAAGCCATTCACAGTGATCGACTCTTGCGAAGGGATGGCAATTAACTCTCCGTTAAGTTGATGGCCCTGCGCTATTAATATTTGCGCGCGAATAATATCAATGCCCGTCACTTCTTCGGTAACGGTATGCTCCACCTGAATACGCGGGTTGACTTCAATAAAATAAAATTCTTGAGTGTGGTCGTCCAATAAGAACTCAACCGTACCCGCATTTTCATAATCTGCACTTGCCGCAATTTTACAAGCCGCTTCACAAATACTGCTGCGAATACTCTCGTCTAAATTCGGCGCAGGGGCGATCTCCACTACTTTCTGATAACGCCGTTGCACCGAGCAATCACGCTCATGTAAATGGACTAAATTGCCGTGCTTGTCCGCCAGTATTTGTACTTCGATATGTCGCGCTTTGGTAATGAGCTTTTCGATAAAGATATCGCGACTACCAAAAGCTGAAAAGGACTCTCGCTGAGAAGCATTGAAAGATTCTTCAAATTCCTCTTCACTCATGACCTTACGCATTCCACGGCCGCCGCCGCCATGCGCCGCTTTAAGCATGATCGGATACCCTACTGATTGTGCAGTTGCTAGTCCGTCTGCTAAATCGGTGATAGAGCGATTGGCGCCGCCCAATATGGGTACGTCCGACACTTCTGCCATGGCGCGTGCTGAAGTTTTGTCGCCCAATGAGCTTAAAGTCTTGGTCTTCGGGCCTACAAAAATAATATCTTCTTCTCGGCAGCGCTTTGCGAATTCTGGATTTTCCGATAAAAAACCATAACCTGGGTGAATCGCATCAATATTTTGTGCTTTGGCGAGGGCAATAATATTCTCGATATTCAAATAGTTCTTGATCGGCTCACCCGCTTCGCCAATTTGGTAAGCCTCATCCGAGTGAAAGCGGTGCAGCCCGTACCGGTCTTCATAACTGTACATTGCTACTGGTGTAATGCCCAACTCACGTGCACTGCGAAAAACACGAATAGCAATTTCACTGCGGTTAGCAACTAGTAGACGTTTGATTGGTTTTATCATTTAGTGAGCTTAGAAATGAGGTTATTAGATTTTGGTTTGATGGTACGAATTATTGTACATGGGGCAAGGTCATATGACCAAGCCTACGTCATTGAGAGGAACAAAATGACGCGGCAATCCCATCCAAACCCACAATCACTTTCGGAAAAACGCAGCGAACAGCAATACACTGATACCCATACTGCCGAGTATTCAGAATCATTGTCCGGTTTACGGCGCGATCGGTGGCCAAGCCTATGGTTGGGTGTATGCCCGGCCCCATGGGATCGATACTGACACCACTGATGGTCGGGCTTGAAGAAGCGGCAGACCTGCCCAACGCCTGCACTCTGAATGGTCGTTGTGCAGACGTGTGTCCGACGAGTATCCCTTTACCCGAGTTGATGCGTGCCCATCGCGAGCGTGAACATCAGGAAAAGTTGAGTCCAGCGACTGTGCGCTGGGGAATACGGCCAGGAGCAGATAGATACAAAACTCCGTTACAGGCAGCCGGGCTCCTGCATACCACTTGATGATGGCGACCGGGTTTGGTGGAAACTCAAACTGCGGGGATGCTTTAATCGAAATATCCGGGTGCTAATTCCAACTTTTGCTCATCCCAGCCGGTGCGCTCAAAACCAATTCTTCAGCTGTGTGTCCAGTATTACTGATTGCCATTTCTCAATTTTGTAATCCGTTAAACTATGGCAGCTTCACTCCGTCCCGTTTTTCCCCTTTTCTCGTTCCCTTGCTCTGACGCCAGGTTTGACTGGATTTTTCCCTGTTACTCGTCTTCGGCCAGCATCGCTAAATCGTTGGCAGCGTCACGCAAAATTGGCAGGTAGCGATCACTTTGATTGATAGAGATACGTGACACCGGGGCCTGAATTGCAAGGGAGCTGTAAAACCGACCTTGTTTGTCCGTAATCGGTACCGCGATGGCGATAATGTCATCGTACAATTCCTGGTTATCTATCGAGACCTGTTGCCGTTCGATGTTATCGATTTCGGCGAGCAGCATGTCGGGATTGGTAATCGTGTTTTTTGCGTGAGCCTCAAGCTTTAGCTTATTGATTACCGCCTTGCGCCGGGATTTTGGCAGCGTACTCAGGTAAAGTTTGCCACTCGCGGTGCAGTAAAGTGGAACCCGCATCCCGATTGAAAACTGCAGCCGCAATGGTGCATTGGTTTCAACTCGATCGGAATAGGCCATGTACAGACCATCGGGGTAGGCGATATTGCAGGTTTCACCGACCTTTTCTGACAGTTCGGTCAATATAGCGTGGCGTGTGGCACCGAAACGAGAGTTGGCCAGGACTCCGACAGCAACATCAAAAAGGCAATTGCCGGGCTGATAACTTTTACCATCGATTCTCTTGAGCAGGTATCCCCGCGCTTCGAGCTTGGCGCAGAGCCGGTGCGCGGTTGCCTTGGGCAGATTCAGCGCCTCGTTGATCTCGGTTGCGCTAAGCGGCTTTGTCGATGCGGCGACGGTGTCGAGAATATCGAGCACCCGATCGATCGTAGAACCGCGTTCGCGTTTCATACCTGCCGGCCTTTGCCAGGATAGATGTCAGTATGCAGGGTGCTTGCCCATGACTAGGTAGATCGAAGGAGATGCATCATGATTTACCCACCCGACATTACTTCGGGTAGCCAAAGCACCAATTGCGGGAAGATAAACAGCAAGATGAGACCGACGAGTTGAATCATCATGAACTGCATCATGCCGAGATAGATGTCCTTGAGATCCCAATTCGGCACAACCCCTTTCAGAAAGTAGGCTGACAAGGCCACAGGCGGGGATAGCCATGCTGTCTGCAGGTTCACCGCGACAAGTATGCCAAACCAGACCATCAGGTCGTAGCGATCCAGTCCGTGGATATCCAACGCCTCGACCGTCGGCAGCAAAATTGGCAAAACGATCAGAACGATGGGTACCCACTCCAGTGGCCATCCGAGCAGGAAGATCAATGCCATGATCACTATCAGTATCAAGTAAGGCGACATGTCGAGGCCAAGTAGCAGCTCAGTCATCATCTTTGGCGTGCCCAGGGCACTGAATTCGGCGCCAAAGAAGTTCGATGCGGCAACCAGGAACATGATCAAAACCGTGATCTCCAGGGCCTTGACCAGACTATCAAAGAAACTAGGAATGGTGAATTTCCCGTAAACGAGAGATAACAAGATGGCACCAAAGGCGCCCATCGCTGCGGCTTCGGCAGGTGTTGCGAAGCCAAGGAGAATCGACCCCAAAGCAAAAGATATCAGGATGGTAGGAGGCATGAGACCGGCAAAGAACTCATCCCAGAGCTGCGAAAAATAGAACTTACCGTCAGCCGCAGTGCTATAAATCGGCCGTCCCAGATACGCCAAAAGCAGGGTGAATGCAGCAAAAGTGATCGACCAGATCGGCAGGCTACCATCCTCGCCCATATTCGCAGAGATCATAAAGAGGTGGAAGATAACCGCTATCGGAAGCGCGATCCTGAGTAGATTCAAGCGACGGTATGCGGCATAGGCGACGGCACAGGTAATGGCTAAAACGATCAAACCGCCAAATGGAATCACACCGCCAAAAGCACCGCCCATGGCAAGGCCAAAGACTCGGCAAACGGTCAAAACGCCCAGGCAGATTAGCGAGACTTCAGCGCCATAAAATGCGGACGTTCGAGGTTGGTCCTCTTCTGACAAAATTGGCCCCAGGTCCGGATTCAGCCAGCAGCGTCCAAGCGTGTAGAGCAAGTAAAGGGTAGCCAGCATGGCGCCGGGAATAAAGGCTCCACGGAAGAGGTCAAGGGTTGAAACTTCCAGAACAGGTCCCATGACGATTAGCATAATTGAGGGCGGTATCAGAATGCCCAATGTGCCGCCTGCGGTGATGGTTCCGGCCGCAAGCTTGACGTCATAACCTGATCTGGTCATGGTCGCGCCAGCCATGATCCCAAGCAGGGTCACAGAAGCGCCCACAATGCCAGTGGCTGCTGCAAAAATCGTGGATACGATCAGTACGGCGATGAACAACGCGCCGCGAACGCGCGACATGATCATCTGGATCGACGCAAACAGCCGGTCCATCAAGCCCGCCGCTTCCATCACAATCCCCATCAGGACAAACAGCGGCACCGCCATAAGCTGATCGTTCAACATGGTGGAATTTGTGTTCAGCGTCATCAACAGCGTGGTCAACTTGAAGTTGGCGCCCCAAATACCGAAGACAAAGGCAAGGAAGATCAACGTGAACGCAATTGGAAAACCAATAAAGATCACGAAGAGCATGGCTCCCAGCATGATCAATCCGATGGTCGCTTTGTCCATGTTCGGTCGGGCAGACATGAGGTCAGAAAACCATTCGCCACCGGGGATCATGCCTGGTTGGAACACTGCCAGAACGAGCCAGATCAGTGCGATTAAATAGACAGGCAAGGCCCGTATGAACCAACGCTCTCGCTCTTTACCCATCTTGTGAAATGCGCGAAAAGTCTCAGGGATGCCCTGCAGCATCAAGAGGAAGGCACCAACTGGCATCGCCAGGCGCGCGGGCCACAAAACTGGTCCCCAGGCGCTGTCGACCTGCATGGTTTCGCCTCTTGAAAAGGCGACCCACCAGAACTCTGAAGCAATAACGGTAAAGAAGATCATCGAAGGCATAAAGAACAAGAGGTACAGTAGTGCGTCCACTGTCGCTTGTGTCTTTGCCGACCAATTTCGGTATAAAAAGTCGGCGCGAATATGAACCCCGCGCATCAGACCATAGCCCGCGCCCGCCATGAATAGCACCCCGGCTATCATACGACTGGTGTCATACACCCAGAGCGTGGGGCCAAGTCCAAGGGTTCGGGCGAGATCTTCGAACCCGGCATTTTGCAAAATCGAAAAGGAGTTTCGTGAAAGGACTTCGAGCACCACTGCGACAATGAGCGGTACCATGAGCAGGGCAATAATCTGGCCTGCTCGGTAATTAATGACGTCAATAGCTGCGGTTATCGGGCGTTGCCAGGAAGTCATATCCTCTGGCGTTTCACCCGGTGCCTCGGCACGACGCTCCGCAATCAGTTCGTCCGCAATCTCGAGATCTTCCGGATTTACCTCTTCTTCAGCCATGCCCATGCTCCTCTATTATGCTTATGCCCATTTTGGGTTCGCATTATTTAGATAGGGCCAAGGCCCTTTATAGAAACATCGAAGCGAGGCCTTGACGGGCCTCGCAACGAAGTTTTTTTAATTGAGTGTATCTGCGTGTGCGCGACCCAAACTTGCGTTTGAGGTTTGAGCGCCAGACCAAAATGGTACTACGGTGTCCGCGAAATCCTTTTGGGACTGCCACACTTCTGCGAAGAACTCGTTTTCTGCCGCAGCGGCTTCGAGCGACTTCTTGGCGGCTGCCATGTACTCAGTGAAATAATCCGCTGGAGTATCTTCCAAGATAACACCGTGATTATCTGTAAGATCTTTCAGCGCCTTACCGTTCTCATAGATTCGGTAGGACAAGGATTTTGACAGAGATGCGTTTGCCGCAACTTCCAGTGCTTTCTGCTCAATCGGGCTCAGCGAGTTGTAGAAATCGCCATTCACATACATGTCCGCGTTCACGGTCACCTGGTGCAGACCCTGGAGGTAGTAGTGCTTTAGCACTTTCTGGAAACCAAAGACCGAGTCAGGCTTCGGGCAACACCACTCGGCTGCGTCGATGGTGCCTTTCTCAAGCGCTGGCAGGATGTCGCCGCCGCCCATAGCAACCGCTGGAACACCGATTTCAGCGTATGCGGCACCAACCATGCCCGGAGGTGCACGGAAGCGTAATTTACGGAAGTCATCCATCGACTTGATCGGATGTGGGAACCAACCGAGTGCCTCAGGGCCCACTGGTTGCAGCATGAAACCTTTAACGTTCACACCCATTTCATCCCACAGGCGGTCATACAGCTCCTTGCCACCGCCGTACTGGAACCAGCTCAGGAACGCGATGTTATCGAGACCTACACCGGCACCCGCAACAGGCGCGCCGAACAGGTTAGCCGCAACGTGCTTGCCACCCCAATAGTGTGTCCAGGCAAAGCCACCTTCAACGAGCCCCGCGTCGACTGCATCAATGATGTCTCGTGGTCCAACAACAGCGCCTGCCGGCAGTACTTCGACAGTGAGCGACCCATCGGTCAGTGCTGCTACGTCTTTACCGAACTCCTTCAACATAACGACTTCGTCAGCTGAGGTCGGTAGCACCGACTGGATACGTAAGACCTTGTCAGCCGCCATGGCAGAAGATGCCATGAGTGCCACGGCTACTGCACTGGCAGCTACAGATTTTTTTAGTTTGATCATATCTACTCCTCTTGATTAAGAAAGCCTTCGTTTTTAGGCTTCACGAGGTTGAAGGCAGCGCCCCGGAGCGTATTGGGCCGGCGGTCCGACCCCAGTTCAATGCCGGAAATCTATACAACTTAAATGCCTAACATCGGCAAAAATAGGTTTATAATGAGACTTCCGGTCTCGATACTACAACTTTTTGCGATTGAGTAACAGAGCTGAATACACATTAATTTCGCCTTGGTATCCTTTAACCGAACTTCATGAAGCTATTTCAGAATAGAACCACCTAACGATTCGCCAACAGACCTTAAACAAGAATATTTGTTCCATTTTAGTAACGCTTGTTGTATCGTTGAATCGAAACATACTTACGATAAGGTTCTCGTGGATCAATTTGATTATATCGTCGTTGGCGCAGGATCGGCTGGCTGCGTGCTCGCCAATCGGCTGTCGGCGAATCCGGCACACAAAGTACTGTTACTCGAGGCTGGGGGCAAGGACTTAAGCCCGTGGCTGCACATTCCGGTCGGTTATTTCAAAACCATGCACAACCCGGCTTTCGACTGGTGTTACATGACTGAACCCGATCCCGGCATTGCCAACCGCCAGCTGCAGTGGCCGCGGGGCAAGGTGCTCGGCGGTTCCAGTGCGCTCAACGGCTTGCTCTACGTGCGCGGCCAGCCCGAGGACTACGATCGCTGGGTCGAGCTCGGCAACCCGGGATGGGCTTACGAGGAGCTGCTGCCGTACTTCAAAAAATCGGAAGACAATTCGCGCGGTGCCGATGAGTTTCACGCCATCGGCGGACCGCAAAAGGTTTCCGACTTGCGTCTGCGGCGCCCGATCGCCGAACATTTCATCCAGGCTGCCACCGAAATAGGCATTCCGCTGAACGAAGACTACAACGGCGGCCAGCAGGAGGGTGTCGGTTATTTCCAGCAAACCGCGTATAACGGGTTCCGCTGGAGTACTGCGAAAAGTTTCCTTCGTCCCGCCAAGGGCCGCGCCAACCTCAGCGTGGTGACCCGCGCCCAGGTTACTAGCCTCGTTTTCGACGGCAAGCGTGTCACCGGGATCAACTACCGACGTGGGCACGAACACTACAATGCCAACGCCAGCGCCGAGGTCATTCTCAGCGCCGGCGCGATCAATTCGCCGCAAATCCTGCAGAATTCTGGTGTCGGCGATCCGGCGTTGCTGCAACAGGCCGGCATCGATACGCGCCACGCGCTGCCCGGCGTCGGCAAGAACTTGCAGGACCATTTACAGATACGCCTGGTTTTCAAGACTAATAAGCACACTCTCAATGATGAATTGAACAACCCACTAAAACGCATGATGGTTGGCATGCAGTACATGCTGACGCGCACTGGTCCGCTGACGCTGGCGGCGAGCCAGGTGGCGATCTTCACGCGTTCCAGCGAAGACGTCGAGCGTCCCGACATTCAGTTCCACATGCAGCCGCTTTCGGCCGACAAGCCCGGCGACGGCGTGCACCCGTTTTCGGCATTTACCTCGTCGGTATGCCAGCTGCGTCCTTTCAGTCGCGGCGAAGTTGTAGTCGAATCTAGCGATCCGATGGCCTACCCGAAAATTTACCCGAACTATTTATCCGACGAGCGCGACTGCGCGGTAGCGATCGGCGGTATCAAAGTTGCGCGCCGAATCGCCGAGGCGCCCGCCCTGCGTAATTGCGTCATCGACGAATACGTGCCGGGGCGCGAATACCAGAGCGACGAGGAATTACTCGATGCGGCACGTCGCTATAGCCAGACGATTTATCACCCGACGTCTACCTGCAAGATGGGAAATGACGACGCGGCCGTGGTCGATCATCAACTGCGCGTACACGGAATCGAAGGATTACGCGTCGCCGATGCGTCAATCATGCCGGAAATTGTGTCCGGCAATACCAACGCGCCAACAATCATGATTGCGGAGAAGGCAGCCGACATGATTCTGGGAAATAAGGGGTAATCTGGTTGCACTACCGTCGGTATCTTCGACGCCTCGGGTGCGATACTCGGTATCAAGGCCACCAGGACCATGAACAAATCGTTTTACAATATTTTTGGCAACATTTTAGGAGAGAACACTAATGGCAATCGAATATATCAAGAAGGCGGCGAAGACGTCTGCAACAGGTGAAGACAATACCCGCGACGTTGTCGTCAAAATGCTGAACGAAATTGAAGCGGGTGGAGAAGAAAAAGCGCTGGAATACGCCAAGAAGCTGGACAGCTGGGATGGTGGCAACCCGGTTATGACCCGCGAGCAAATCGATGCCGCATGCGCAAAAGTTTCACAACAGGAAAAAGACGACATCAAATTTTCCTGCGATCGCGTCAGCAAGTTTGCCCAGTACCAGCGCGATAGCATGGTTGAGTTTGAAACCGAACTGAGCCCCGGCCTGTTTGCTGGCCAGAAACTGATTCCAATGACCTCCGCGGGTTGTTACGTACCTGGCGGCCGATACGCGCATATTGCGTCGGCAATCATGAGTGTCGCTACGGCCAAAGTAGCGGGCGTTGAAAATGTTGTCGCCTGTTCGGTTCCCCATGGCAGCGAAGGTATCCATCCAGCCATCGTGTACGCAATGGATCTGGCTGGTGCCGATACCATTCTGGCGATGGGTGGTGTGCAAGGTGTCGCGGCCATGGCATTCGGACTGTTTACCGGCAAGCCGGCCGATATCCTGGTTGGGCCCGGAAACCGTTTCGTTGCCGAAGCCAAGCGCCTGTTGTTCGGTCGTGTCGGAATCGATGTGTTCGCCGGTCCGACTGAAATCGCGATTATTGCTGATGAAACCGCAGACCCTGAAATTGTTGCCAGCGACCTGGCAGGGCAGGCAGAACACGGCCCGGATTCCCCCGCCTGGCTGTTTACCGAATCCCGCGAACTGGCACAAAAGGTTATCGATATCATGCCGCAGCACATCGATTCGCTGCCCCAGGTTCAACGCGAAGCGGCGACTGCCGCCTGGCGCGACTACGGTGAGGTTATTTTGTGCGATACCCGGGAAGAAGTCGCTGTCATCAGCGATCAATATGCAGGTGAGCACCTGGAAGTCCAGGCCAAAGACCTGGATTGGTGGCTCGGTCGACTAAAGAACTACGGTTCTCTGTTTGTTGGAGAAGAAGCGACAGTTTCATTTGGTGACAAGTGTTCGGGCACCAATCATATTCTCCCGACAAAAGGCGCTGGTCGTTATACCGGTGGTCTGAGCGCTGCCAAATTTATCAAGGTAGTAACTTACCAACGCCAGACCCGCGAAGCGACTCGTGAAGTGGGTGCAGCCTGCGCGCGCATTGCACGTAGCGAAGGCATGGAAGGCCACGCCCGTGCCGGCGATATTCGCCTGGCGAAATATTTCCCCGATGAAACTTTCAACCTGGGCGAATTACGCTAGGTCCGGGTATTTCGGCAGCCGAATCGAGTAAACAGATGCTGGAAAACATTCGACAACTGTTCGATCTGAGCGGCAGGGTTGCATTGTGCACTGGTGGCAGCTCCGGAATCGGCCGGCGCATGGCGCTAGCGCTTTCGCAAGCGGGCGCCGAAGTTGTAATGGTTGGCCGAAACGAGGCTGCACTGGCCGAGGCAATTGAGCAAATAAAAGCAGAGGGTGGCGGATGCGGTGCCTCAATTACGGCTGATCTGCTCGATCGTTCTATGCTCGGTGATGTCGTTGCCGAGGCTTCGGAGGCTTTCGGTGCGCCGGATATACTGATCAACGCGGCCGGTATCAACCTGCGTGAACCCTATGATGAAATTAGCGAAGACAGCTGGCAGCAAACACTGGATATCAATTTATCGACACCGTTCTTTCTGGCGCGGCGTTGTGTTCCTGAAATGAAAAGCAAAGGTCGGGGCAACATCATTAACGTCGCCTCGCTGCAATCTTTTCGCGCCTTCGCCAATAGCATTGCTTACGGCGCGTCCAAGGGCGGGATTGCGCAATTGACGCGCGCCATGGCGGAAGCCTGGTCGCCTTTCGGCATCGTCAGTAACGCCATCGCGCCTGGCTTTTTTCCGACCGAGCTAACCCGCAAGGTCTTTGAGAATCCCGAGTTACTGGCGCGCAACGCAGGCATGACTGCAATCGGTCGAAATGGTGAGTTATCCGATCTGGACGGCGTCACCGTTTTTCTGGCATCGGCGGCTGCCAACTACATTACCGGACAGATTATCGCTGTCGACGGTGGATTTACTGCAAAGTAGACCCTGGAAATTAGAGAATAGATATGAAGGCTCTGGTTTATACCTCACCCAAGGAACTCGAGTATCGGGACGAACCCGATCCAAAGCCGGAAGCCGGTGAAGCGCTTATCCGAGTTGAAGCCAGCGGTATCTGCGGTTCCGATATGCACGCCTATTACGGCCATGACGAACGGCGTCCGGCGCCGCTCATCCTCGGTCACGAAGTGAGTGGCGAAGTCATCAGTGGCAGCCGTAAGGGACAACGAGTAGTGGTTAATCCGCTGGTCACCTGTGGTCAGTGCGACGACTGTCTTAGCGGTCGCACAAATCTGTGTCGCTCGCGCCAGATTATCAGCATGCAACCGCGGCAGGGCGCGTTTTCCGAGCTGCTCAGGATGCCCGAACGTAACCTGGTCAGCATTCCCGATGACATGAGCTATGCCCATGCTGCGCTGACCGAACCGGTCGCTACGGCGATGCACGCCGTACTGGAAGGCGAGAGACTGGGTCGGAAACCAATGGCGGATTCTCGAGTACTGGTCCTCGGCGGCGGAGCAATCGGCATTTCAGTGGCGTTGATTCTCTACAGTCACGGTTGTCGTAATATTCGTCTCGGAGAAACCAATCAACTGCGCCGCCATACGGTCGAGCGGACCGGCGCCTGCGAAGTTTATGACCCGCGGAGCGATATAGCGCCCGAGGCCGATAGCTGGGACGTCGTCATCGATGCGGTGGGTGGCGCCCCCACGCGCGAAGCGGCATCGAAGGCAGTCAAGCCCGGCGGAGTCATGGTACATATCGGCTTGATGGATAACAACTGCGGGCTCGATGTGCGTAAGTTCACTTTGCAGGAAGTCACATTCATCGGTTGTTACACCTACACCATGGTGGATGTCAGGGCCACGGTAAACGCGTTGTACTCTGGCGCGTTGGGTTCACTGGACTGGATAGAGCTGCGTCCGCTCAGTGAAGGTGAAGCGGCGTTTTCCGATCTAGCTGCGGGTAATACGCCTGCTGCCAAAATTGTATTAATACCCAACCGAAGTTGACACGCAACCACCTCTGGCCAACAAGCGAAAGGTGATCCAGGGAATCAAGTAAAAACAGAAACACAACCGTTTGCCCAGCTCGGACCTCAACTTCTACCTCGATACTGGCGGATGCAGCTAGAGCCTCCAATTTCTCCAAAGAAGACTGCACGGATTTATCAAGGATACCACGCGGCAGTTCAACTGCTGCCCAGCCAGGAATATCTTCCACCACATTAAGCAGAATAATCTTTGAGTTACTGCTGTGGACAGAAGCATGGTGTATCAAGGAATTGACTTTTGTTTCATTAGCCAAATCGACTGGAATAAGAATGGATTTGCACTAAGAGATTCCTCCTCTAATTTGATAAGCTTGAATAGTAATCAGGTGCCAGTGTGTCTGTATTTGCGCTGCCTTGTCAATTAGTGTTTGATTTACTTTTAGTATTTCCGGTAGCATTCTTAAGTGGGTAACTTATTTTGTTACCCACCTGTTTGTTTTGCGTGATTCACCGTATCGGCGACTGAAATTGTTCCATTATTTCACCAAGATAAGTGGTGCACTCAAGGGCATAAAGGTCGGTAAGACTTGAACCCCAACAACTGCTCCTGCGTTGCCCTAATAAGCTACATCCTTGTAGCGATACGACCAATGAATTATGAGTCAATTGGTTTATTTCGAACCACTTGCAAGTGGGGCGTCTCCCAGCAAATAACGCGGTCCCGAGCCAAGTGACCCAGCGCAATCCTCCTGGTTATATAGCCCACACCGTTTTAACGATAAACACCCGCAACCGATGCAGCCAGTCAATTTTTCCCGCATCACCTGCAAACTCTGTATGCGATCGTCCAGCTGATCACGCCATTTACGTGATAATTTTTCCCAATCCTTTTTAGTCGGAGTCCGCTGATCCGGCAAGGCTTCCAAAGCATCACCAATCTCTCCTAAGCTTAAGCCGAGCGACTGGGCAATTTTAATAAGTGAAATTCTTCGCAACATCGAACGGTGGAATCTGCGTTGATTGCCCCTGCCGCGTTGTGATTGCACCAACCCCCGAGACTCGTAAAATCGAAGGGTCGAAGCGGCAACACCGGCACGCTGTGCGGTTGCCCCAATCGTAAGATACTCGTTAGCTTTTGCCATAATATTGTGCTCTGGTATTTTATCCTTGACTTGAAGTTAACTTTAACTTCTATAATCGTTATATTGCAACCAAACCCTGATGAAAATTTTATGGAAGCCAATGTTAAATTCGGACACGATACCAGTGACAACTGGTATTTCGCGAAGCCATTAGCCGATTTACAGCAGGCCAAGGCAATGCTGGTCCGGGTCGGCGGCAGACAAATCGCATTATTTGATACCGTCGCTGGCATCCGGGCCTGTGATAATCGATGTCCCCACGAAGGCTATCCTTTATCCCAGGGTAGCGTCTCGGGCAAGTGCATTCTTACCTGCAATTGGCACAATTGGAAGTTCGATCTCGAATCTGGTGAAAACCTCTATGGTGGGGATAAGCTACGCACCTACCCTGTAGCGGTTCGGGGAGATGAAATCTGGGTCGATCTTACCGAACGACCATGGGCAGAGCGCCATGATGCCGTGGTTAACAGTTTACGCGATGCATTCGATGATCATTCCTATGATCGCATTGCTCGGGAGATCGCACGCCTGATCCGTCTCGGCGGTGATCCCCTGGAATCCTTGCGTTTGTCCATTCAATGGTCCTGGCAGAAAATGGAGTTTGGCTGGACCCATGCTTATGCCGGCATGGCAGACTGGCTGACTCTTTATGAAGAAAACCAGGGGAATGCTGAATTGCAATTGGTTTGCCTGGTCGAGAGCGTGGCCCATGCTTCCTATGATGTATTACGCGAAAGAGATTATTTGTACGGATGCGAAGTCATTTCATACGATGAGGCTGCTTTTATCGAAGCGGTTGAATTGGAAAATCAAGACCTGGCAATTTCAATGATCCGTGGCGGATTACACGATGGTCTAGCTTTCGACGATTTCGAACGAGGTCTAACCCATGCAGCGTTGGCGCATTACAATGATTTCGGCCATTCAATAATCTATGTGACCAAAGCCCGGGAGTTAATAATCCAACTCGGAGACGAAGTTGCTGAACCATTATTACTTTCTTTAGTAAGAGGAATTCTATTTGCTGCAAGGGAAGACAAGATTCCCGAATTCAGTAATTACGGTTCTTCACTCCAGGCCTGGGGAACCCACGGCAACACCCTGCCGCTGGCAAGCAACTGGCGTAAAAAAGGTATTAACACTGCGTTAAAGCTCACCGTAGCCTGCAGCAACGCAAAACCAGAAATTATCTACAACGAATTGCTTCTGGCGAATGCCATAAACTTACTGAGTTTCGATATCGAACAGCAAAACAAAGTCCACGTCACCGTATCGGGGAATGTCGGCTGGTTGGATTTTACTCATGGGCTAACCTTTGCCAATGCTGTTCGAAAACAATGCACCAAGTTTCCCGAACTTTGGCCTCAGGGACTATTACAAATGGCCTGTTTCAACGGCCGTAACGCAGCTTATACCACTACAGAATATGACCTTGAATCGTGGCACTCCAAGAATATAGATAAGGATATGCAAAAACTTGTCGCACAAGTTTTTGACCACGGCCAGGGAGAGTTCATCGTCTCGGTGCATTTATTAAAACTAGCCCTCGCAATTCGTGAAGAAATTAGAGAAGTTCATGCCGACCAGGGGAAGATTCTAAGCGCATCGCTAAATCGGTTTTTCAATTCTCCACTTCGGCGCAGGCAGGTCTGGCGCACTGCTCATCAGTCGATTCAGTTTGTGGCTAAAGACTGAGTGGATTACTATTGAGCCTCCCATATCATCAAGGAGGCTCAAGTGATTCTCTATGCTCTACCGGTCAGTACCTATAGTGCCAAAGTCAGGATGGCGCTGGATATCAAGAATGTAAGCTACCAGATGGAACCACCGCCAGGGGGCTACAGCTCCGATGAGTACATGAAAATCGTCGCGCTCGGGACGATTCCCGGGATCAAGGACGATACCTTTGCCACTAGCGAATCGGATATTATTACTGAATACCTGGAAGAGAAATATCCTAATCCTCCTCTACTCCATGGCAATCATGCAGATCGCGCCCAGCAGCGGCTCTTATCCCGTTACCATGATCTCTGGCTGGAACCCAATTTACGCGCGTTGTTTGGGCAAATGGACCCGGAAACCCGGGATCAGGAAATCACCACGTTTCGTCTGGATAAGTATCAGGCGCGATTGGATAAACTGGAGCAACTGATCAGTCCCGATCCATATATGGCATCCAGCGAAATCAGCATGGCAGACATCGCGTTCCCCGGGACCCTTACTCTGGCAGATATTTTACTTCCGGTATTTGGTAGAACCCAGGAATTTGGCCCCAAAATGCAACGATGGCGTAAAACAATCTATAGCCATCCCGTGGTGAAGTCGATTACCGATCAAAGTGCCCACGCAACCAATGAGTGGATGCAGGGAGGCGGTGGCTAAGTCCCGAAAAAAAGAAATGTCTTCAAACCGATCAGAAACGCCAGATAATCCGGATTCTCTGCACCACGAAACCCTGACAGCCCAGGCCATGGGACATGTTGATGGTGAAACTCGTGCATTGGTCGCGGCAATTTACCCCTCCACTACTTACGAGCGGGACGCTGACGGCGAATATAGTTCGGGCCGGGGGTATACCCGCCCGCATAACCCAACCTATGACGAGTCGGAAAAACTGCTGAGCGTTCTTGAGGGCGGCAGCGACTGCATTTTATTCAGCTCCGGCATGGCAGCCGCGACCGCTGTATTCCAGTCTCTGCTGCCAGGAGATCATGTCATCGCACCAAAAGTCATGTACTGGGCATTGCGTAAATGGTTAATTGAGTCCGCTATGGCCTGGGGTCTTGACGTTGAATTTATTGATACCAGCGCTACCGACAATGTTGAAAGAGCTATTCGGCCAGGGGTCACCCGTTTGGTCTGGCTTGAAACGCCAAGCAATCCAACCTGGGATATTGCCGATATTAAAGCCATTACAGCCATCGCCCATGGGGCAGGCGCCCGGGTTGCGGTGGACAGCACCGTTGCTTCGCCAGTTATCACTCGACCCATTGAATTCGGCGTGGATTTGGTGGTTCACTCAGCAACTAAATACCTTAATGGTCACAGTGACGTGTTGGCGGGTGCGGTGGTTTGTCGGGTTCAGGACGGCCTGTGGAATCGCATAAAGGCCTGGCGCCGTGACGCCGGCGCCGTCCTTGGACCGTTCGAAGCCTGGCTGCTTTTACGCGGGATGCGAACACTATTTATCCGTGTAGCGCGCAGTTCAGCCTCGGCCATGGCAATAGCAACCCATCTGGAGACCCATGTCAAATTACGCCAGGTGTTATATCCTGGTCTAGTCAGTCACCCCGGGCACGCGGTCGCGTTAACCCAAATGAATAATGGTTTTGGTGGCATGTTATCTATTCGCCTGGTTGGTGGAGAAGCCGCTGCGATGGAGACTGCGGCCAGGGTCAAGGTGTTTAAACGAGCCACTTCTCTAGGCGGGGTCGAAAGTCTGATCGAGCATCGGGCCAGTATCGAAGGCCCGGCCTCACCGGTGCCAAGGGATCTGCTGAGACTGTCAGTTGGTCTGGAGAATATTGACGACCTGATAACGGATCTCGAGCAAGCACTGGATCACAATGTAACTGGGCCTGCAATTGCCGATGCCGCGCCAGTGTCAACAACAGATCAATTGGACGCATTAGTTACTGAAAAAATTCGCCCCGTAGTAATGGAACGGGGCGGTGATATCGCGCGCGCCCGGGTAATAAAAAATAGTTACCGGATTCAACTCCAGGGTTCCCCCGGCGCGGTGCTGCCCCTGCAAAATCATATTACTGGTTTGATCAGACACTATATCGACGCTGATGCCCAGGTCGAAATCGTCTGCGGTGAAGAGATGGATTCAGCCCAGTCCCAACCCTCGACATTATCCCTGAAAGATCGTGTTACCCATTTAATTACCACCCAAATAAATCCAGCTATCGCCAGTCATCAAGGAGAGATTTTGCTGGAAAAAATCTCTGGACAATCTGTTTACATTTCTCTTTCCGGTGGCTGCCAGGGTTGTGCCATGGCTGAGGTTACAGTTAGGCAAGGGGTTGAATTGTTGATTAAACGCAATATTCCGGAAGTTATTTCTGTGGTGGATGTCACTGATCACACCGCAGGTACCAGCCCTTTTTTTAAAACGAAAAAAGGCAGTTAATCCAGAGTAGCCATGGCCCCATGGACCAGCTCTTTTTATTATTACCGAGCACTTCCTATCAGGTCAGCGAATTTATAAGTGCTGCTGCAAAACTTGACCTGGAATTAATCGTTGGTACTGACCAATCCCTTGCGATCAACGCATTCGGAAACGACAATTTAATACAGCTTGATTTTAGCCAACCCGAGCTCGCTGCTTCTCAGATCACGAAGTTTGCCGGAAGCAAATCTCCACTTTCTGTTGTCGGCATAGATGAAACTACCGCATTAGTCGCTGCTTACGCATCCAGGCAAATCGGCCTGATCGGCAATTCTCCAGAGGCCGTCAGAGATTGTCACGATAAATTTCTATTTCGGCAACGTCTTGGTGATTCAGACTTACTTAACCCACAATTCCGTTTAATTAAATTTAGCGATGTCGATTCCAGCCTGGATTTGATCCAATTTCCCTGTGTGATGAAACCACTCGGACTTTCGGCCAGTCGAGGGGTTATCCGAGCAAATAATCCAAACCAATATTTTGCCGCCGCCAGAACTATTCTGGAAATCATCCAGAGTTGCCAAGCACTCCCGCATTCACAAGCCAATTGCTTTATTTGTGAGGATTTTATTCCTGGAACGGAAGTTGCGGTGGAAGCGATTCTTTCTCAAGGCCAATTAACCCCACTTGCGATATTCGATAAGCCAAATCCTCTCAATGGTCCCTATTTTGAGGAATCGATTTATTTAACCCCATCCACCCATTCCCTTCACCAGCAACACGCAATGTTCGATACAGTACAGCAAGCCTGCGATGTTCTGAAACTCATCCAAGGCCCTGTTCATGCAGAATTGAGACTTAACCGGAGAGGCTGCTGGTTGGTTGAAATGGCTAACCGTACAATCGGGGGTCGGTGCTCTAATATCCTTAAATTTGGTGATAATGTATCGTTGCAAGAACTCATCCTGCGTCAGGCAATTGGCCAGCCAATTGATCAACCTGGATTAAGCTCACCCGCTTCCGGAGTAATGATGATGCCGATCCATAATTCTGGACGCCTCAAATCCATAGCAGGCATCGAAGACGCACGATCGATCGACGAAATTACAGATATAACAATAGATATTCCTCTAGGAGATACGGTCTTTCCATTACCTTATGGCGATCGTTACCTTGGTTTTATATTTGCCCATGGATCCAATCGACAGCGCGTCGAATGGGCATTGCGTGAAGCCTTTAACCGAATCACAATAGAGATTATAGAATAATCCATTGTGCTAGCGGAGGGTGTCCACGGTGCCCAATACTGACGACCAATTGCTCATAGAGCCAGAAGTACAACCGTGGCCTACGGCAATTTGCGCAACCCTTGGTAGCTGGGTCTATTCATTTACCTGGAATTCGGTCAGCGTTGCGTTACCGGACATGAAGGGGTCTTTTTCTGCCACTAACGATCAGATCGCCTGGGTCATGATCGCGTTTATCGTTGGCAGTGCGGCAATGACCGCCAGCATCGGATGGCTGAGCGCCCGGTTCGGTCGCAAGCAAATGTTTTTATTTGCCATCGGTGGATTTACTGTTTCGCTAATAGGTTGCGGCAGTGCCACCACTCTGGAACAGGAAGTCCTCTGGCGTTTCATCCAGGGGGTAACTGGAGCGCCCCTTATTGCACTGGGCCAACTGATTACGGTCAATTCGTTTCCGCCAAACCGATACTCCATGGCGACATCATTCTGGGCATTGGGCTTTGTTACTGGTAACGTGATTGCGCCAGTGGTGGCAGGCCTGGTTATCGAACAATACAGCTGGCCACTGATCTACTATATGAATGTGCCCATTTGTATCGGCGTATTTATTGCAGGCGTGGTGCTTGTTCCTGCCACCTCGAAAGCCCGCCAGAAACTGGACTGGTTCGGATTTTTAACCCTGATCATCGGTGTCAGTTTACTTCAATATATGCTGGCCCGAGCCGAACGCCTGGACTGGTTTGAATCAAATGAGATCCTCATCATCACAACGCTTACGTTAACTCTGCTTTACCTATTCGTGGTTCATACGGTAACGGGCAAAGAGACTTTTTTTGACCGAGGCCTGTTCCGCAACTTTAACTTCTCTTTGGGACAGTTTGTAATTTTTATCGTAGGCGGCGCTATCTACATGCCACTTTTGCTATTGCCATTGATGCTAGCTCAAATTGGAGACTTCCCCCCATTTGAAGTCGGTCAATTGTTACTTTCCAGAGGAGTGGGTTCGATTATTAGTTTGATAGTCCTTACCCAAGTACGGGAAAAGATCGACCCGCGCCCTCTTATTGTGTTTGGATTACTATGTAATATATTACCCGCCTGGGAAATGGCGCATTGGTCCATAGACATTCATCCATTTGACGTACAGTGGACCAATTTTCTGTCAGGAGTCGGAACCAGTTGTATCTGGGCACCGCTCAATCGGATGGTTTTGTCAAATCTCAAAGGCAAATACCAGGATCAGGGATTCGCCATGTTTTACCTCAACTTTGACATTGGATACGCAATCGGTACCTCGGCGATAATCGGTGCTCACGCGCGACTCTCCCAAATCAACCATACACTCCTGTCGGAAAATATCGATCGGTTTAACCAAGTATTACTGAATCCATCAACCAACAATTCCTGGTCCATTGTCGATCTGAATGGCATCCAGGCCCTGCACACCGAGGTTGGGAGACAGGCAACAATGATTGCCTACAACAACAGCTTCTTTATCTGCGGGGCTCTGATGGCCCTGTTAATCCCTGCGGTTTATTTATTCAAAAATTTTTGGAACAATAGTTTGCCCGAATAGTACGTTGCGCCGTAATTATTTTCAGCCCAATACCTGCTCCAGATCAGCACAAATATCTTTAGCGTCCTCCAGACCAACAGACAACCGAAACACACCCTCCCCTGCCGTATCGCGGTACTTTTCGAGTTCAACACCCTCAAGTTGATAAGAAGACTCAACCAAATCTTTGGTCTGCATTAAATAAATCAGGCTGCGATGATGACCGAGCGAGACCGCATAGTGAATCACGGCTAGCTGTTGCATCATATGATTCGCCAGTTTAACGGGTTCCCGGGTTCGGAACGACACCATTCCCGAATAGTTTTCCATCTGAGCACTGGCGAGCTGATGTTGTGGATGGGAAGGCAATCCTGGGTAAATTACTTTTTCAACCGCCGGGTGCCCGGAGAGGAATTCAGCTACCACTAGAGCGTTCTCTTGGTGACTCCGCATTCTAATTGGTAAGGTCGCCATGCCGCGCATGATAAGCCAGGAATTGAATGGACTAATGACACCTCCATAATGAACCAGTGCTTCTCCCCGCAACGGGCCAATCAGCGCCTGCTTTCCGCAAACCGCTCCTCCCATGGCATCTCCATGCCCCCCGATATACTTGGTAAGTGAATGTACCACCAGATCTGCACCCAATTCGAGCGGTCTGGTAGCAATTGGCGTAGCAAATGTGGAGTCAACAGCCAATAATGCTTGTTGATTCCGAGCAATTTCAGCAGTTCCTTTAATGTCAGAAAGACGTAGCAGGGGATTTGACGGTGTTTCTATCCAGATCAAACGCGTATTGTCTTGTATGGCCAGCTTAATGTCGTGGAGTTCTGCGGTATCTACCGGGGTAACTGCAATTCCCAATCGAGTCAGAGTGTTGCGGGCAAATTCCGCGGTTCCAGGATAATTCGTGTTACTGATTATCAGATGGTCTCCGCTGCTTAGATAATTTAGCAATACCGACATCGAGGCCGCCATACCAGTAGCAAAGGCAATGCAGGACTCTGCGCCTTCCAGCAGGCATAACTTTTGTTCGAGCTGCTGGGTTGTTGGATTATCCCATCGGGTATAAATAAACGGGGTTTCTTCCGACATGTTGTTAGCCGAAAAACTCACCTCTTCATCCACCACGAAGGTACTCGACATCACCAGATTTGGCGCCGATGCTCCGGTACTCACGTCTGGCGCTTCACCACCGTGAATTGCCCGGGTCTGAATACCTTTTTTCTCTAAATTGTGGGTCATGCTAATAAGTCTGTCTTTCAGGAACCAATAACTTATTCCACCCGGGAATATCGCAATACTAGATTATTCCGCTGATTTATCCGGGAATACTTAGCAATTTCACAAAAGTGGTTAATAATATGCCAGCCCAGCCCGCCTGTATTGCGTTGCTCCAGCGCAATATCAATATTCCTCTCGCCTAAATCCTCAATCGGGTTAAATGATTTCCCACAATCACTGATTTCAATAGTCAAATCTTTTCCAGTAGCAGTTAATTTTAGATCAATTTGTTGCTGATGATCCATGCAACCGTGATGAATGCAGTTCGAAACCAATTCTTCAATAAGCAGACACAATACAAATTTATCCTTACCGGTTAAGCCAAATTTCGCGACGCTTTGATCAGAAAAAGCGGATGCTTCAGCCAGAGTATCATCACTGACCCTCAATCTGACGCTGCTGAACTGTATTGCTGCAGTATTCACTAACTTTAGAATTATTGATGAAACCCGGAAGATTACATGCTATTGTTTCATCTGGATTGGGCTTAAATTTCGTCCGGGAAATAATATTATAAAATAGGTGATCAAGTATGAAAACACTACAGCGACTTATTGTATGTTCAATATTGTTCAGCGTGGCTGCTTTCGGCCAGTCTGGTATTGGACAGGTTAAATCTGTTACCGGCGATGTTCAGCTATTGAGAGACGGCGCAACAACCCTGGTTAAACCAGGAGATATGCTTGAGCAGCAGGATACTATCGTAACAGGTGTGGATAGCTCGGTGGGTATAACTTTTATTGATAACTCTCGATTCTCGAGTGGTCCGGAAACCACTCTGTCGCTCAAAAGATTTAGATTCAACAGTACCACCCATGAAGGAGAGTTTGTTAGTAAAGTCAAAAAGGGAACGATTGCCATTAGCTCAGGGCAAATTGCCAAGCAAAATGAAGACGCTATGAAGGTAGAGCTGCCGACATCGGTTCTCGCAGTACGGGGCACTAAATTCCTGGTTCAGGTACGTTAGCAGATTTATTCTTTTAGGAATATACAGAGTAAACCTTGTCCCCTGCCGGCTATACGATCCCGCTAGTATTGCTGATCGCGTTGATCAGTGGATGCGCAAGTCAGGAGGTTGGTCGCGTGGTTTTGTTACCCCAGGAGGCCCAAGATACCGGCGCAGTTCTGGTAACCACTAACGAAGAATCCACGCGCCTCGATCAACCCTGGCAATCTGTAACCGTAAACAGTAAAGGTGGGATGACCCTTGAAGGAATTGAGAAACAGGAAGTTGATGAAATTTTTGGTGCGGTGTTAAGTGCATTGCCACCTGCCCCAGTGTTCCTGCAAATTCGTTTTTTAAACGACACCATAGAAATTGACCCCGCATCCACTATCGTATTGGAGGAGTTATTCAAGATTGTAGATCAACGGGAGGCGGTCCAGATCGAGATTACCGGGCACACCGACACCCTGGGTAGCGAAGCAGACAACGACGCGCTATCAATCCAGCGCGCATCCAGTATTCGCGATATGCTCGCCGACCTGCTGCGAGAGAAAGGTCTGGATCCGTCTACTATCCGAATTGCCGGAAGGGGAGAACGGGATTTGATGGTTCAAACCGAAGATGAAGTATCTGAACCGTCCAATCGGCGTGTTGAAATCACCATCCGGTAGTTTCCAGAATTTATTGCTCCCAGGTGTATGCCATTCTATCGTTCGGATTGCACTTATAAATTTGGTCCCCACTAAGTTTGTCCATTACTATCCATCGAATTGTGCAGGTCTATTCGTAGGGATCATAAAAATCATACACTAACGGTATAGTTCTCAGAGTCATATCTCAATTTTTACCTGCTAAAGATCTAAACGACCAACCTCGGCCCAATGTGACAGTTCCATTTCCGAGCGCCTCGCCCATTTAGCAAGATCAGCTGGATCTAGCTGACGGCTTTTCTCCCAATCGTCGAAAGTTCTATACCATGTCAACATAAGCAATGTTATGACTGATTCCGTATTTACAGGTCGAAACACACCATAGCAACGTGAGGCTGAACTTGCTTCAAATCGTGGCCATGTTTCAAGGCACAATGCAGTGTATTCATCGATATCACTGGCAAGCATATTGATGTGGCGAATTACGTATATTCCTTTACGGTCGATTATTTCCGGGCCATTCGGTCGAACGGTTGAAGAAAACTGCTGCTGGCTAACGATTCGATAGTCTGTTGTATCCTTAACCGCCTGGACATATCGATCAATACCAATAGAATCCTTCCATGCGGTAAAAACCCAGATCTGATTAGTCGCCAACCCAAACAAACCTCCACGAACTACCCCGCATTTTATGCCACCTGAATCAACAATACACTGCGAAACCTTTTCGGTTAATGGTTGGCGTTTGTAGTCGACACTTTCCATATCAATCTGACCCAGCTGAGGTTCCCAATGCGCTCCTTCGGTTTTTTCGATCACAATGCAGTGAAAAATTGTCATTAGTGAATCTTTTTTTAGTAAATTTGTTTAATTGGGATTGTAACCACCATAAGGTTTGTAATGCTCGCAGCCAACTCGCCGACAACCCTTCTTAAATCATGCCACGCTGCAGGATATGTAAGCGGGTTGTGTAGATCTAATCGAATGACCATTATTCTTGTTTTGCAGAGCACTGCTATAGCTAGTCAAATGACATAATTGAGCTTGGTTTTGTCGGCCGCAGAAGTAATCCTCTGGTCACAAAATTGCCCATTTCAGCCAATCGGTAATGCTTCGATCAGCCGATACGTTAGCGGTCGAATACATTGGCTTGTTGGATGCATGTGGAAATGATGGCTCATTTATCCAATATACAGTCAAACATAACGAGGGTCATATCCTTGAGCCCGACATCGCCTTCTGCCTTTGATTCGTGTCGTATTGCTTGATAAATAGCCACATCCTTAGTAAACCTCTCATAACTACCGTTACATTTGCGCTTTTCAAACTCTGGTATTTCGAAATAACGTGCGAGCGAGCTCACCACAGTAGCATCGGCGAGCACAGCGATTTTTAGGCGAGCCTGAGACCACAGTAGGTCGTAGCTTGAAAGAAGTTCTTTGGCTTTTTCAGACAGCTGATCGGCTCTTTTTTCCAATTCGTCCGCCAAATCTTTATCGTTAACTCTTTTTCCTTTTTCTTCTTCACGCAGTTCCGTTTCTTTGTTGCGCAGCTGATGAGCTTGCCATTTTTTCGCGGTGCCTTCAAAAAATTCAGCATACGCAAATTTGCGCTGCTCAAAGAGAACTTTTTGTTCTTCTATAGAAATGGTGCGAAAGTAAATAGTTATTGCTGTGCCGAGCATGGTTATCAGCACAATTACCAGTTCCCAACCTCGTGGGGATAACTTTTTTAAACTGTTTTTCATCATGGAATCTTTTCAGTACGGCGAAGACACTTAACTTGTATTAGACCGATTCCGCATTATTACGTAAATATGCGAATCGACCAGCGTACGAGCAACCGTCGAATGACAGGAGTGAGTACAGACTGTGTGAAAACCACAATCCATATGCGCGGTAATTTTGGATGCTAATTTATCACCTTCATATTTTCCACCTTAATCTCCCATTTTGTTTTTGACGATGAGCTTTGTTAAGCCCTTATCGCTGACATTAAGGGCTTTATACCAATTATATTGATCATTCTGGTGATATTGTAAGCCAATACATGTAACGACATTTCCGTTCCTACATTTTTTAGTCTCTTCATCTTAAAGTGCGACATTCCCATCCATGATTTGATCGTGCCGAAAGGATGTTCCACCGTTTGCTTTCTCAGCTGCATCATCGTCGGGTTTTCATTCATTCGTTGCTCGTGTGTTTCAATAACCTTGCCATGTTCCCAACGGGATACACGCCGCTCTTTCCCCGTCGTGCACTTTTCCTTTAGCTTGCACGTGCCACACTCTTTGCTCCAATATTTAACCATCAACTTATTCGCTTCCATTGTCTTGGTTCGCCTTTGCAACCGCTCACCTGCCGGACATTGATATTCGTCATCAACTTCTATGTAAATAAAATCTCGGCGATCAAATAAACCTTTCTTTCGATTGCTTGATGTCAATGGTTTCGGAACATAAGGTGTTATGCCTTCGTCGACCGTAGATTTAATTTCTTCCATTTTAAAGTAACCGCGATCTGCAATCACTTCGAGTGTTTCGATACCTGTCGATTCTCTTGCTTTCGTCGCCATTTTCGTCAGTAATCTTCGATCTCCCATTTCCATGGATACTTCGTGGTCTACAATCAAATGATGTTTAGTATCCACCGCAGTTTGCACGTTATATCCTACCGTACCAGAGCTACGCGCATTCGTTGACATCGCTCTTGCATCTGGATCAGTGAGCGATATTTGCTTATCCGGCGCGTCATCAAGACTGGCTTCAATTTTCTTAACCTCCTTCATCTGATTTTTTAACGCATCAATTTGTTTGTTGATATGTTCAATCTTGATTTCTGGAATATCTTGATCTTGACGGTCAAAACTCTCTAGCTGACTGAGATATCTATCAAGGCTCTTATCGATTGCTTTGATTCGGCGCTCAACCTTTGCCTTCGTATAATTACGATCTCGATTATTAACTGCCTTAAATCGACTTCCATCTATAGCAATCAATTGATCTGTGAACATATTCAGCTTGCGACAGATTAATACAAACTCTCGGCAGACTGACTTTATCGCCTCTCCATTGTCTTTACGAAAGTCAGCAATTGTTTTGAAATCCGGGGCAAGTCGTTGAGTGAGCCACATCAACTCTACGTTGCGATGGGATTCCCGTTCTAACCGTCGACTCGATTGAATTTGATTCAGATAGCCATAAATGTAAAGCTTCAGTAAAGTCCTGGGATGATAGCCAGGACGTCCGGTCGCCTTGGCTTGCGCCTTTGAAAAACCCAACTCGTGCATTTTGAGTTCTTCAACGAATGCTTCTACGACACGAACTGAGTTGTTTTCACCAATATAATCGTCCAGTGATTCTGGGAATAGTGTTGTTTGATGGCGATGGTCGCCTTCAATAAAACGGCTCATTGTTTACTCCTATTTATCAACGGAGTTATTATAACATTTTGGACGTTTTCACACAGTCTGAGTATACAAGAGCCGTAGAGCAGACGAAACACATTACTCAATCTGATGAGTCGATTTCAATTCAATGGCTATGATTCAAAGTTGCCCATTTTAGCTAGTCGGTAACTTTCGACTAAGCGCTCATAGCAAAGCAGCGGTGTGACTTCTGTCGCATGTATGATGCTTTTTCAAGATTTTTCACACAATATATGTAAATGGCTTTGGGAATAACACTATTGTCGTAACGACTAGAATAGCCAACCAAGTATATTGAGACTTTGGATTCTTACTCAGAAATCTGGGGTACAAATATCGTCCAAGAATAATTCCTATTCCAAGAGAAGCAATCAAAATGCTAATCATATACATTCCGCCCATTCCAGAAGTTAATCCCAAACTAGCAAATAGCGAAGCAGAAATAACAGCTATCGTAAAGGCACTAAAAACAGCAATATTCCAGCCGCTCAATATCGCAAGAATTATTGCGATATACCCCTTAGTTTTGTCTGTACTAGTCACCTGTATCTAACAGTTTTATTCACCGACGTTATGGTTGAAAAATACGTTCGCCCGGCAGAAAGTTGCCCTTTTGAGACAGTCGACTATTGAGCTATTGCATTTCACTCATAGATAGCCACCGGGTCTCCAAGACTCTCGAAGTCGGGTTCTACACCAAGTCCAGGTGTATCGTTACAATACAATCTTCCATCTGATGTTGGTGGTGCTGGTGTACCGGTTGACTCTGCATTATACGTATGCAAGTCTGCAGTATTGAACAAAAGCTCCGCAGGTGTGGAAGCTGCAAAATGTGACACTGCCGCAGATACAATCTCGGCGCCCCACATGTCTTCACAGACTACTTTTATCCCGTGATAGACAAAGTAGTCTCGGATTCGACGAGCTTTCGTTAATCCACCAAGTCGCGATATCTTCACACAGGCAACGTCAGCGATCAGGTCTTGTGTCATTCGCTCTGCCATTGATAGATCGGTCACTGATTCGTCGAGCTTCATCGATAAGTTCGTGCGTGCACGCACATATAAACATTCTTCGTAGGTGAGGCATGGTTGTTCGATCATGACATTAAGATCGTTAACAGCTCTCACCACTTGCAATGCATCATGAAGAGTCCACCTACCGTTTGCATCGGCATACACGAACTCCCCGGGTTTGGCGGCGCTTGCTGCCGTGCGGATAAGCTCAATGTCGCTTTCTGGGTTAATGCCAACCCTGAGCTTAAAGTATTTGTAACCAGTGGCTCTGTACTCCTCGATCTCGGTCAGTATTTTCTCCTGCGTCTGCTCCATGACACAACGATACAGTGGAGCTCCATCGCACAATTTTCCACCCAGCAGCATGTAAACAGGTACTCCGGCACTTTTACCGAAGATGTCCCAGCAGGCAACGTCGACGGGACCCTTTGCGTAGGTGTGACCTTCGATAGTCGAATCCATAACCTGTTCGATTTTGTTGAGTTGACGCGGGTCGGTACCCAACAAAGCCTTGGCGAGTCCTTCCATGGCAGGGAGTCCTCCAAGATTACTGTTCCCCCAGGGGCATGACTCGCCGCATCCACTGATTCCAGCGTCCGTGTCAATAACCACGACTGTGCTGTTGAAAAGATCATCCGAGAGTTGTCCGCGATCTGTAGAGCGGTCTCCTACCTCAAGTTTTCCCGATATGTAAGGTACGGATTTCTTAAAAACACTAATTTTAGTGATCTTCATAACTTTCTCAATTTTTGAAACGATACAGGAATTGTAAAAGTTAAACCAAACTTTAAGTCAAGTGATGATTTTCTACACTTTGAATTGACAAGAAACTGGGATAAAAAAACGAGGAGAATTTAATGCTAGGTATAAATCCGGGAATCCGAAACTGGGCGGGTTCCGCCAAATGCAATGCAGCACCTCGCGTTGTTTTCCTTAATTCACCTATGACTGCCTTGGTGCCGCCGGTCGAATTTGTAAAGACAACCGGCAGAAAGTTGCCAACAGGGGTCACTAATCGAAGTTCACCGAGGCGATTAGATTTGTCGTTGCGATACGATTACCGACACTTGTTTTCCATCTTCACCATCCCAGTAATCCATTGCGTTACGAGAAGAGTCAGACACGAGAAACCGAGATGATTCTTCATCAAGGGAGTTGGCACGAACACCGGTTTTCCCGGAATCAGGATATCCAACTACTTCGGGGAAAATTCGAGTCGACACTGCAAGAAAAACGAGTTCGTCGCGGCCAGTGTTAATGAGTTGATGGGCGTGATCTGGGCCACCTGGCAGGCTTACGATATAGTCGTTCTGTCTAATATCGTGCATCTCATGGCTGGTACGCAAAATGCCTGACCCGCTAATAACAAAGAAGTGCTCTTCGTTACCGTAGTGATGGTGGATGGGAAACGCGGCCTTACCTGGCAGTATACGCGTGAGATTTGCGCCGATAGCCGTGGCACCCAAGGCGCTCGCCAATTCGGTCTTTGAATATCCGAAGTGCTCGCCGCTTGCATCTGTGTGTGTTTTTGCATCCGCAACGTTGATTACAGGTTTTGTCATTGTGAGTCTCCCATCGAGCCTATCAGAACAGAGAAACACGAAAAGCACCGTAAGTAAAGGACCGCAACGAGTATGTTAGTGACCGATGAAAAAGTAACGCACCGTGTGGATTGCCTTGATATTTTTCCTACACTGAAAAATACGGTCAACGGTCGCTTCCTTACCCTTTTCCGTTATCGGGGCTTCTACCTCAATTCTTTGTATTTACTTGATAGCAGTGTCATTGAACCCATACGTTCATAACTAATTGACGTTGCTACCCTTGCCTAGCGCAGGCACCAGAGGAAGCTAGTGATCCGTAGCCACACATTAAAATATCCAAGTAGTAGATTAGAACGAGAACGGGGAATTGGAAGTTTACTCGTTGATCTCTCTCGCACACATGGTCAATAACTCCGCATCCATGCAGTCCCATATTTACTGCGAAGCAGTGATGAAGCCCGAAAAAGCGCAAACGCCTCACCTGTCATCACTGCCGTCTAGCGTCGGAGCATTTGGGGTTCTTCCTTGACAGGGAAGTGGAGTGGAGGGCGACCCGACTGTCAGCGCCGAGCTGGTCAAAGTGCTAAAAATGCAGCAATATCGGCGGATTTTCAAGGGGAATTTTTATGAAACGTCTTTTGCGCTCCACTCTCGGTGTCCTTTTTGCAGTCCTGGCCGGCCCAGCCCTTGCGCAGGACCAAACTTTGAATACATCCCAAATTGCACAGCCCTGCTCGGAAGGTCGGCTTTTCTTCGGTAGGATATGTCACGATGTGGAGTATTTCAGGCAGATGACACCTCGAGGGCAGCGTTTCGTCGGGGTGACAGGTTCGATGCATAAGGGGAGCGGCCTACCGATCAACCTGATTACCCGGATTGAGGATCACACGCTCATCTATCACAACGTCCTACCGAAAAAGCGGCGCTTAGCGCGGACAGGTAACGTTGCTACGAGTGCGGCGCAAGTCTCATCTCTTTTGATAGACCGGTATTTTCATGGATATGAGGTAGCGAGTAGAATCACCGCCACACGCGGGTCTTACAACGACTATGCGCGCAGTCACATCCAGATGGACATTGCTGCGCGCCAGACCAGCATTTGGCCGCAATTTCAGGAATATTACACCTGGACCCAGCAAAACGGACTGAACGGGGTGACAGGCAGTTGGGCTAGCAGCTACCTAACCCGGATTGAGTGCAAGACTGCAAAATATCTGAAAGTGACAGGTGACACGGACGACGAGGGTTGCGATCTTGAGATCGCAGTCAGTTCGTCGACGGGATTATCGCAACAGCAATGCGCTGACGCACAGGATTTGGCGAATGATTTGGTTGCTCGGACAGAGACAACCTGCGGTGACATAATGGCCGTGACGGCAGGAGCGGTTGCTATCGGGGCAGGCTATCAGATTGGCACAATATTGGGGGCTGGAACGCTAGCCACACCGATCACGCAGATGGGTGGCGCGAGTGTTGGATTTCTGGGGACCGGTGCGGTGATAAACGGTGTCTGCCCGACCTCAGGCGATCTTGTCTACGCGGCAATGGGCGAGCTGACCGGGTGTTGGACTGCGGTGACGCCGTCACCCGTCAAATATCTGAAGGATTATGTCGACAAATTGGAGGATATGCTGATGATCGCCGATTCGATGGGGCAGGGTGGAATGTGCACAAGGTGTTTGGCCTGGCGCGAGACCGAAGAGTGGGAGTTCGATGATCAGAGTGGCGAAGGGGTTGTTACTGCGGGAATGGTGTGTGATATGGACGAATTTGTGTCGGGCACTGACGAGAATGTTGACGGGGTTTGCGACAGCTGATCGGTTTTCCACTCAGGCGGGAAGGCGAATGCTGGAAAGACCGTCGGTTTTCCTGGCTGAGACACAGAGACTGGTAAGTTTTCAGGGTTGCGCAAAATCCCAGGGCGGGTGGCTAACTGGGTCAGCTTGTCCAGGAGTAAAGGCCGAATAAAAACTATGTTGAGGGCCGAGTCGCAGTGCACTGAGCCTGTAAACGGCTAGCATGCCTTCGGGGGAATTCTGGCCTGACCACGTAAAACTAGTTTTGCGCTTACCGGCAGATGTGAACAGGATCTTAATTATGTGTTCACTTTTTTATTCAATAAATTTTCGTGGCACCTGTATTTCTCAATGGCTGCTTTCGTGTTAATTTAATGAATTCAATAAAAAGCCGAGTGTCTCTTCGGAGTGGTGCTGCCAGTCAGGTTTGTAAACCCATCAGTCGGAACGTTGCTCAATTCAGCTGTTGGCATCGTTGGCCTACAAACTCACCTCTAGAGACGCTCCACCAAGTACAATCCGGATAACGGACATTGTTCACGCTTCAAGCTGCGGTGTACTGTATCCGCCAGCCTTAATTTGCTATACACAATTACTAGAATTCCAGACCGGCAAGTCTTTCATAAGAACAATATTTAATTCGAATATGTTCAAAAAAATACAAAAAAGCACCCTATATTTTTTGATTCCTAACTCCCCGAAAGGTGTCCGCGATTCGAATTCAGGTTATGTTTTTAATTTTGATTTTGCAAAGAGTTCTTTCTGTACTTCTCTTTGATGTTTCTTTAAATCTCTACACTTCCTGCATAGAACAGCAGTGGTTTCTAAATCTCTACCTATCTCTTCGTACCACCATTTTTGGTCCTTAGCAGTCCAATTCTCTTTAGAACCGCAGCCCTTACACTTAAATGACTTGTCTTCATAAAATGCAGGGATTTCAAATATTGTTGAATTAGCTTTTACCTTGCTTCTATTTACAGGTAGCTTTCCATCTGGAAATAGCGGCTTAGATTCCTTCCTATTCATCATCAGTCGACTAATTTTCTTGTGGCTGAAATTCCTTCATACCCAACAAAGTTGCAGCTCCAACCATCAAACATCCAGACAGCTTATTAACTGTTACAAGGGAAAAGGACTTTAGAGCACCGCTCATACGAAATCCCAGCCACCCCCACAGAAGCAAAATCAGGCCGTCAACCACAAGATAAGTTGCGCCCAGGATTATTAATTGTGGGAATATGGACAAGGTTGATTCGATAAATTGTGGAAATAGCGCGCCAAAGAATATTACCGCATATGGATTCACCATGGACGTGAGAAAACCCTGGTTAAACAATTGTAGAGGTTTCCCTTCCTTGCTGGCTTTATTTTCTGTATTTTCACTCTTTGACAGAATTAATCCCAGACCAACCCATAAAAGATAAACCACGCCAAACCATTTAATCAGAATAAATCCAGAAGCTGATGTAGCAATGATTGCGGCCAGTCCAAATGCCGCTGCAGTCATCTGGATACAGTTAGCGCTCAAATCACCCAATATAGTCCAACCGCTTTTACGTAAACCATGGCGGAAACTATTTGAGATAATCAAAAGCTGACTGGTATCGGGTGGGGTAGCGAAAAAAACGGCTACTACTGCCAGGTAAATTAGATAGGTTTCGACAGACACGGTACCGCACTATGAGGGCTAAAATTGATATTGGAAACCAGTTAACTCGGTGATAAAGACTGGGCTCGCACGGTTCGTTCCGACGTTGGTAAGAATAGAGTAGCAACAAAGATTAACGCCGCTGATGCAGCCAATAAATCAAATAACCGACTGAATCCCCAGGTACCATGTACCCACGCAATTAACGGAATTGCCGACGCCATCACAGAAAAAGTAACAACATAACGAATGGCATAGGCACGACTGCGCCATTCGCTCCGTACAACACGGCCGACCAGGACATCGTTGATTGGAATCTGACCAAAAACTACAAGCATAAATGCGATTGCAACGACCAATGTTACGGTCCCACTGACCTGGGTCATAATAAAGAAAAGAGCGGCTTGAAGCAGGGCGACAACTGCAAATATTGGTCTTATCGAGTAATTATCGACCAGATACCCTACGACAATCTGGGCAAACGCAGCGACTGAAAATACCAGAAAAGAATACCATCCAATTAAACTTGCAGATGCGGCGAATTGCTCATCAAACACTTTAGGTAGCGAAAACGTCGTACTTTGAAAAATAAGCCCGCCCACTGCTGTAGTAAAAAATATGATTCCGAAGATTCGCAACAATACCTGTCTCGACACAGGAGGTAATTCATTCTTTTTGTCTAGCATAACACTCGCAGGTGCATCTTTTTCCTCGTTACTGTGAGAGCGAACAAACAACAGATAGAGCACGCCAATTGAAATGGAGACTATGCCTGGAACGATAAATGCGCTGCGCCAGCCTGAAAAGTCGATCAAGAACCCTGTTAGCAGCGCCGCGCAGGCAACGCCCATGTTACCGAAAACACCGTTAATCGCTATGGGTATGCCAGTTTTCTTGCGTCCTTCTACAACCATGGCGAGACCCACCGGATGATAAATTGCTGCGAATACCCCAATTAATATCAGACTGGATGCGATTTGTATGGGGTTATTTGCCATACTCGCGAGCAATGAGCTAAAACCTATTCCAATGAAAAATACGATCATCATGCCTTCGCGGCTCCATTTATCAGCAATCCACCCTGCAGCAAGCGCGCAGACCCCAAAGGCGATAAACGCTGGAGTTGCATATGGAATTAGCTCGGCGTAGCTCATGCCCCATTCGGTAGTCAAACGCAGCGCCGCTACGGAAGCAAAGATCAGCATAAACAAGTGATCCAGAAAATGCCCTAGATTAAGAAACAAAAAACTCACTTGATTGCGTTGCATGGCTTAACTCCCGAATAGTCTGTACGGCCATTATCCATGGAACTATAATGGCGCACTAATCGTATTAAGCCAATATATGCCGCAAACACGCCAACCTTATGCCGCAATCAGTGCGGAACTAACTCGACTTGAGGAGCTCCCGCAGCCAGTAATTGCCTACGGTCGTGAACTCAAATCAGGGCAAGTCCTCCCATTCCATAGCCATCGACGCGCGCAGCTGGTATATGCCAGCGAGGGAATAATGACCGTCACCACAAAGTCAGCGTCTTACGTAGTTCCGCCACAGCGCTCTGTTTGGATGCCTGCAGATGTTCAACATCGTATTGACGCACGTAGCAACGTCGCAATGCGCACGCTATATATTGACCCGCAATTGGTGAAAGCGTTACCTGATGAAGCGTGTATTCTCCAGATTACCCCTCTATTACGTGAATTAATCGTAGCAGTAGTTGCGGCGGGGCCAGTTTATGGCCCTGACAGTCCGGAATCGAGAATAATGTCCGTTATTCTCGATCAAATCAAAACCATGCCAGTAGTGTCACTTGCACTGCCTTTACCAACAGACACTCGTTTACTCCGCATCACCAAGTTGTTGATCGAGAATGCTGCTGACAAGCGCGACCTGGAACAATGGTCACGTGAAGTTGGCGCAAGTAAAAGAACACTAAGCCGGTTATTTACTGCGCAAACTGGCATGTCATTTCGCGAGTGGCGTCAACAGCGGCGCCTCTTGCGCGCGGTCGAACTGTTAGCTGCAGGCGAAAGTGTGACGGGTATAGCGCTGGAGCTGGGTTACGACAACACCAGCGCCTTTATCGCAATGTTTCGGCGCTGCCTGGGTACTACGCCCGCACGATATTTCGTACCGGTGAAATAAATTGGCGTTAGATCAGTCTTCAAATCTCGCTCCCACCGGTTGCTCCTCAAAAGGTTCCACTAGTTTCGGATATTCATTTAGAACATCAGGATCTCCCCACCACATCCAAACAGTTTTTAGAATTTCATCGCCCACATTTACCATGCGGTGAACGGCATAGGGTTTAGCGTAAATAGTCGTTCCTGGTGTCGCTTTAAATGTTTTGCCATCAACAGTCCATTCCGCTTCGCCACTGATAACATAATAAATTTCTGGTGCTGGATGGTTGTGCCCAACGTAAATAGCACCAGGCGCCCATTCTGCCTCGCCAAAATAAACACCTTCACCCGGAACAGGCCCATACTGATCTGCTATGAGGGTTTTGTATCTGAACGCTGCAGCAAACTCTGAACCAGAATAACTCTCAGGTGGAGCCTTCCAACTCACTTCATCGGCATTAATGTAGATTTCCTCAGCAAAGCTGACGCAAGCACTCATGGTCATTGCAAACCATACAAAACTGGCAAAAGTAGACTGAATTATTGGTTTCACAACATTATTGCGATGGTTTCATATTTTGTGAATTAATAGATTTTATGATCCCAGGGCGTGTATCAATAGTCTGTTGCCCCCTATTTCCAAAAACCTTCCAAATTTACAATCAATCTCAAATCATCGGACTTGGTGACTCACGTTACTTATTTCAGTGGTTGGGAATTTCGGTAATTTGTACAGCTACCTGATTTCCCATTCTGATATAACCTATATACTCAAATTCAATATTATTTAGCGTACAGAAATCCATCCAGGCCTTGTACTCCCCTTCGAGCCACTCAGCATAGTTATAGTATTCATCAAAAACCACGACGCTACCAACAACGAACCGGGAATGTAGCAAATCAAGAATCGTTTTAGTGGAACTGTACAGGTCACAGTCAACATGAACGTAGTCGACCTGCTGCCCGCTATGTTGTTGTAGAAAAGGGGACAGACTATCTTCGAACATACCCGGAATAATTGTAACGTTGCTGCGGACCGACGGTAGCTTGTTTTTGGTGGTAAAACTGCCCCGGCGCGCACCTGGGGTCCAGCCCTCGGGTAATCCGATAAAAGAATCAAATGCGTAGAATTGCCTGGTTGGCGCAATTTTCGCCATCTGATTGATCGAATTGCCTTTGTATGTACCGAACTCTAATCTCATGCCCTGACCAGGCACCTGATCCATCGCAAATTCAAACAATTGCTTTCGAGTTTTAAATGTGGCTACAGACAGCAGGTTTTCGTGCTCAAATCTGGCGCTTTGTTTGGCCCCCTCGATTGCGTTAATAATATCCAGATTGGTCAACACACTTTGTGCAATTTTACTTACTGTGCGATGCCGCATTTTGCGAACCAGATAGTTCCAATTATCTGCAAGTTCACGCAACCAGATGATTAGATTCATTTGGTAAGATTCATTTTATTTTCAGCGTTAGTCGAGAGATTCAAATATACGCAGATCTTCTGCGAATACAGGTTTTAGTGCACGCATTTCTTTAATCGTAACCCATTTTAATTCCGAGGCTTCATTACTGGTTATTCTAGCTTCCCCGGAAATAATTTCCGTGGTCCAGAAATATAATTGAAAATCATTGTTATGCGCAGGAATATCGCATACCGGACGCAACGCCCTAACATTTAGACCAACCTCCTCCATTACTTCCCGTTTGATCGCTTGTTCCTGGGATTCATTATCCTCTAGCCTGCCGCTTATGGGACACCAGTATCCTTTCGCCTGTTCCACGTATTCTGAACGTTTGACCATCAGAAATCGATCTGCTACCCGGATAATGGCGACAACTGCTTTTGGTTTTATATCAGGCATCGTCGTTTGTCTATTCTATATTCAAGTTAACATGGAAAACTCTTTATCGCGGTAAAAACGTTGCTCTGGATCCTCGCCACTTTACCAGCAAGCAACGGCGTAAGCTTAGAGTGGGGCAAACAGGTAATCGTCTACTGTAACCAATTGACCAGTAGTTTTTGAAAACTATGTACTGGAGACTCCCAGTAAGGTGAAAACCGGGTAGGCATGTTTAGTTCGGCCCTAATGGATTGTTGGGCGTGCACACGCTCCACGATAGTCTTATCTTGTTCACCAAAATATGTCCAAAAGTTTTTTATTTTTGTGTGAATTTCCGCATACTCTTCGGTCATTGCCTGATCTCCAATAAAGAAAAACTCCCGACGCATTAATGTTTGCCCACAATCCAGCGGCAGAATCAAAACGACGACCACATGGTTTGCCATAACCTCTATAACGGTTGTTCCCGGAGAAATAAACAAATACAAATCCTCCCAACCATAGCCATCAATGATAGGTGCTCCTTCGAGGAGGGGAAACTTTGGCAGCAATTCCTTGCCCTCCTCGGGAGGACTACGTCTCCACCGAGTTGCCATACCAACATACCCTCCTGCTGGATCCGTGTCCTCACGGGTTACTCCGGCGTGGCCACCGCCTTCTGGATGAACCCAGGGCATATGATAGTTTTCCACACCGCCCTCGACTACGAACTTCCAGTTTCCGGAAAAATGCACGTCCTTGGTTGTCCCAGCAGAACGTAGAAGAGATAAATCGTAGTCTTGCAAGCGAAATTGAATCGCCGCCAAATGTTCACTGAGCGTTACTGCGGCACCATCAGGATTTATAAAAATTATACCCATCCAGGAATCGCTCCTTACCGCTTCCAGCCTCAGTTTGCCGTAGTCAATTCCCTCTACTTGATGTACGTTCTCCCCACCAACGGCCGGCGTGGCAACGAGTTTTCCTTGGATATTGTAGGTCCAGGCGTGCCAGGGGCAGGTAAAATTATCAAGCGCTTTACAGGGTTTGTCCAAAATCCTCATGGACCGGTGTCGGCAGATATTGTGAAACCCATTGATTTCGCCATTTTCGTCACGCACGAGAATAATTTCCCATCCGGCAATGCTGACCGGTAGCGCATCTCCGGGTCTGGCAAATCACTTTCAAATGCAACCCCAAACCACGTCGGCGAAAACAACCGCTTTCGCTCAAGCGCCCAAAAATTTTCATCGGTATAGATTCGGGCAGGTAGGCCCGAAGCTTGCGCGGTGGGTTGAAACAATGCGTCGCGTTCGGATTCACTAATAAAATCGTTTATCCTCATTTATTCTCTAAAGTCGGAGTACTGATTCACTCATTGGTCGAATTGGGATACAAAATTCCACTAAATAATCATCGCTATGGGTGTACGCTGGTGATTCAAGGTAAATTTCGTAGGCGGGTTGGTCAGCCGGCTGATATCCACTGCATGGCAACCAGGTATAGGTCAACCATCTCCAGATTACCCGGCAATAGTAATAAAAACTCTCTACATTAAGTCGGCATCGGAATACTGCGATTGTTCCACCATCGATGATCCCCAGATTTATATCTGCGGAGATATAATTGTCGGGGACTACAGCGCAGATATCATACATACAATGCTTACCCAGGGTCAGGCTGGGGAGCATTTTTGGAATACCGATAATCAAGGGTTTTACATTGGTATTTTTTACCCATTGCCTTAACTCTCTTGAAATTTTTTCGAGCCTTTGCGGTAAATACGGCCCAACATTGCGAATGTAGACAACCGGCAGGTCCCGACGTTGGCGGATGCTGACACCGAATGAATCGATACTGGGGTTGCCAGCAAGCTGGGCTTGCCGCCGGGTAAGGCGACATCGTTGCCAGATATATTCCTGATCCGTCAAATTCCCAACGTATTCCTCGTACCTTGGAGAACATTGGGATCTCTCCCTTAGGCACGATACGTTTCCACGCAGGTCTCTGGGACTCATATTGTAAGTTGGACGAAACGCCTTGGAAAAATTTGCTGCACTTGAAAACCCATAGGCACTGGCTACCAGGGAAATGGGTTGCCTGGGGTTAAATGCAAGGATTCGTGCGGCTCTGGACAATCGTTGGTTTTTGATAAACTCCAATGGGGTCTGCCGCGTCAGCTTTTTAAAAACCCGATGAAAATGGAACTCGGAATAATGTGCAATTGACGCGAGTTCTTCCAGTCCATGAGGATGTGCTGGCCTTCGAACAATATAATCGATTACTTTGTTTATCCGCCGTTGCGGTTCGGAAATAACTGCCACTATACTTTCAGGCTTACCTGCTTGGTTAACAGCATAATACCTTTGATATCCAATAGAAAAGACCGACAATTCGGCCTGTTATTATCCATTGTCCAGACTATATCGTTGGATACAGGAATACTTTTCCTGAGTTGCTTTTTTACTCTATTGCCAATGAATCATTCCGATTTACGGCGGACAAACTACCCGGTATTCAGTCAGATCGCCGAAAGGTAATAGTACCGATAGCGCTACCACTACCAGGGTCTCTCAGTCGAACCCGCCCCGAAATCACGCCCCCGGAATGCCGCAAGGTTGCCTTTCCCAGGCAGGCGGCGCCCAACAGGGAAATCCGAACTTTGTTTTCGCTAACTTTCGAAATTGTAGCCTTGGCATTTCTACAGTCGATATCCACGCTGCCACCGTGCAAAATCTTTAGAGTGCCACTAACCTTGGAAACGTCATTGCCGACAAGTGATACCGAAAACTCCTGATCAAGTGGACTCAAATGTCCGTCGTCCACGTCGCTCCGGGTGATCCGAACACTTCCGCGCCAATTGCCTGTCAAGCCCGCTTTTGATGTAGTCGAGCTGTTGTTTTTGGTAGTACTAGATTTGGCTGACTTAGCCTGGTTAACGGCTTTTGCGCGGGTAGTCGTACCTGACTTAACCGCCAAATTTTTTATCTTAATTCTCGCCAAACTTGAAAATGAACCATTGGGAAATCGACCCAGATAAGATTGATATGCCTGAACGTCGTTGTTACTGGAAGCAGATTTCCACGCTGTCAATTCGGACAATTGTTGTTCGATAATTGGCAACTGGGAATGACCAGAATTTAAACTCGCGAGTTTATCCCGGTGCCGACCTGCTTTACTAAACTTACCGGCGGCAATATCTCGCATGGCCCAATTGGCGTAGGTCGTTTCGATGTTATTTAACCCCTGGAGGGCATCGCGATTTCCAGGAAAAACCTCCAACACGTGGTTATAGCAGTCCAACGCCGTACCATTTACCCCGCTGGTTAGTCGTTTCGCGGCAAAATGAGTCCGGCATTCTGCCAATAAAATTTCTGGATTAGCCCGGTCTGCTGACTTCACTGGCTGTTCCGACGGAGTAGTTTTAACCGGATTGTTTTGTTTGACGTCTGTCAGCGCTGCCAGACGACGCCTTGCCAGTGGCGCAAAAACCCCATTTGGCCATTGCTTCAGGTAATCATCGTAATCCGACGGAGAATCACTGGCAGTGATACTGCTCCAAAATGCGGTTTGGGCATTCATATCTGATACCCCTCCGCTATCGGTGGGCTTCGGAGTTACCGTGATTTCGACCTTATCAGCAGTTATATTCAAAACAACTTCCTTTGCCAGCGAAGAGCTGACCCAGGGAACCTGTTGGTCATCCGTCTGGGTTCTGACTTCTCTACTGACTTTCCGCAACACCAGAGCAATATCTATGTCGGGCTCCTTCAAGGCATTAATCAGCGCTCCGGTAAAAACGCCATTGCGACCTTCTCCGTCGGACGCGGTCCGCCCCGGCGCAGTTGCATAAGCGACCAAGGAACCTTTTGGCGAATCCATTTGCGCTAGACCCCGGGACGAACCTCTCCAGGACCTTGCGAATGGGTTATCCCGACAAGAATCCAGGAATACGAGATTGATCGGATTGCCCGCTGACTCCATTTTGGCCAACACCTGACCCGCATCTACCGCGCGAAACGGCACTTCATCCTCCGCCGCGATATCAGAGCCAACGGGAATCAGATAGTTTCTACCCCGAACCTGTAAACCGTGACCGGCGTAGAAAAACAGTCCAATCTCAGCCCCGTTCAACATTTTACCGAACTTCCTTAATGCCCGATTCATGCCAATGGCGTCTACGTTGGTCTCCAACATTACCTCATCAAACCCAAGAGTATTCAAGGTAGCCGCCATATCATTAGCGTCATTCACCGGGTTACGCAGTGTCGCCGTAGAATAATCAGCATTTCCAATTATCAAGGCGACTCTGTTCCCCGCTTGCACTGTCGCAACGGACAGGGAAATTCCGGTTAGAATTAACCCTGCAACAAGTTTTAGAATTCGCCCGATACCCACTGATCCTCCGATGGTGATACGACCCTTAATCTTTATGACTCCCGAGAGTATGGCAGAGACAGTTACTAAATTCTAGCGAGGTATAATCCTGATCAGTTGCCTTTACCCTACGCTTAATAATTCCTCTCTCAACCAGTCCAGCACCGACTCGACTTCAGCTCGCGGCTTGCAATTCGGATGCCGGTACACCGACAATCCGTCGTCCAGTTTTAGACTTTCCTCAAAAGGTTTGATCAATGCGTTTGCCTGTAGCAGACGACTAGTAGTTTGGCGCCATCCAAGCGCAATTCCATGACCTTCGATTGCAGCTTGAATCATCATGGGATAGCTATCATATATCATTCCAGTGTACCCTACTCTAATCGATACATTAATCAGCCCTAACCAATCGTCCCAGTTGATCCAGTCCTGAGGATACATTTTATGATGTAAAAGACGATAATTTGGAAGGTCAGTAAGCTTTGGTTGATGTTCAATTGCATTCAAATAATCTGGACTACAAACAGGAAATACCTCATCAGGTGCGCTAAAAATCAGCTCGCAATTTCCGCTGTTACGGCATGAGGTTTGCAACGCCAAATCGAAATATTCTGTGGTTTCTGTCACTGGTCTGGTTGATACGGATGTCCTGACTTCTATATTTGGGTACCGTTGATAAAACTTCGACAAATTTGGCATGACCCAATAGAGTCCCTCGCAAAGTTGCGCAAACAGCACAACCTCATTACTCTTTCGAGTATCCCGCATGCGACTGGTGCAGGACGATATTGTCTCCAGCGCTCCCACCACCACATTCGCAAGTTCTGTTCCTTCGTCAGTCAAATAAATCGCCCGATTTCTACGATGGAACAACGTGGTTCCGAGGTTTTGCTCCAGACCTTTTATTTGCTTGCTAACAGCGGCCTGGGTAAGCCCTAGTTCTTGTCCTGCTCTGGTAATACTACCCAGGCGGGCGGCTGCCTCGAATGGTAGCAAGCTGGCTAGTGGCGGCAATAATTTTCGAAATTTATTCATAATAAATAATTATCTATTCAAAACAATTAGTCATTATTAAATGTGCAAAATTGAGATTACTATTAACTACTAGTTATGAACAGTACCATTTAATAATGTTCGGAAACAACCTTCGGCAAGATAATCTCGGGCTTGCGATTGGCTCGATTCTGTTTGCCGTATTTGTACTTTCCTTTGGTGACGCGGTGATAAAACGTCTCAGTATTAGCTTTCCACTTTGGCAAATTTACGTCATCCGATCCCTTATCGCGCTACCCATACTGATTACTTTGATAAAGGTTGATCGGTCGAAACCCAATCTCATACCTGAGACTATATTTTGGACCGCAATCCGGAGTCTGCTACTGGCCTGCATGTGGGTTGCTTTTTACGCTGCACTACCCCACATAAAGTTGTCGGTAGCGGCAGCGGTTTACTATACAATCCCGCTATTTATCACGCTGTTTTCGGCTTTGTTTACCGGTGATAACGTTGGCAGGAAATCCTGGTTTGCCATCGCTCTCGGGTTTGCCGGTGTGCTCATTATTCTTAGACCAGATTCGGATGAATTTAATCGCTACGCGTTGCTGCCTCTAATCGCAGCGGTTTTCTACGCCCTGGCGATGATATTGACCCGAACAAAATGCTTCGAGGAAAACCCTAAAGTTTTATCACTTTCATTAAATTTTGCTTTTATTGCAATGGGTTGTACCGCAACAATTTTAATTGCAATATGGGGGCCATCAGAACAGCTCATTCAGACCAATTCATTTTTGCTTGGAGACTGGACCCCATTAAATACCAAAGGCTGGATGTCCATGGGAATTCTTGGTATTGTTATTATTGTTGGTAGTCTTTTTTCCGCGATTGCCTATCAAAATGGTCCCTCGTCCATGATTGCTTCGTTCGACTATTGCTACCTTGCATTTAGTGCTATGTGGGGAATAATTCTGTTATCCGAGATACCGGATGGCGTAACGATTATCGGTATGTTGTTGATAGCGGGAGCTGGTCTTATCGCGATTAGATCTGAATGAAGCGCGTTTTCTTCTTACCAGTGTAATGTATTAAACATATTGTATGTACAATATGCTTAATTCACTACACTATATCCAAGTCCTGCGAATTAATCTGGGTAGAAAACTTTCAGATTTTAGGAAGACAATAAATTTAAGAGTTTGGTAATGGGATTTTCTCGAATAGTTGACACGTTTTTGATACTTTTGCTTGTCGGCAGCAGTTGTCAGGCCGATACCCTATCCGATGCCCCTAAAGAACGCCGCTGGGCGGAGCAGATTGTCGACACTCTGTTTGATGGGGAGGTGGTCTGGCTAAACGCAGATGGGCACGAATTTCTCGGCATTGAAATGGAATCCACTGACGCTAAGACCAAGAGAGCAGCTATCGTCATTCATGGCTCTGGTGTTCACCCCAACTGGGAGCAAGTTATCAAACCATTACGGGTCGGGATGAGCGAAAACGACTGGCACACCCTGTCTATTCAAATGCCAATTCTGGAAAATGATGCAGCTACGATCGCCTACAAACCATTGTTCCAGGAAGTGTCCGGACGCATCAATGCAGCAATAAAATACCTGCGCAGCAAGGGAATATTCCACTTTGTCATCGTTTCACACAGTATGGGAGCTGCAATGGTGAGCCACTATCTAGTGGAAAACCCCGACTCCCCGGTCGAAGCTGCCGCCCTAATCGGCATTGGCGCGAATGCTGAAAATAATCCTGTTGACGTACTAGCCAATTTACGCCAAATACAGATTCCACTACTGGACCTGTTTGGTAGTGAAGATCTGCCAGAGGTAATTGACTCTGCCCTCCATCGCATAATAGCCGCGGAAGAATCTGGCAACCATCACTATTACCAGGTCAAGGTCGAAGCAGCCAACCACTTTTTTGATAACAGGGAAGAAGTTTTACTCGATCAAGTTACAGAGTGGTTGCAACAATTTAACCGTGATAACGAATCCCCAGAATAGCCATGTCATCCGTTTGCTCAACACCCTTGGAGAAGGTCTCAATATCCAGATGAAGGGATAAAACAGTTGTCTCGACGTCGTCAATTTTACGAGCTTGGCCTAACGATGCGCGAAGCCTGTTTATGCCATAAATTTCCTCGTTGGCATCAATTGCATCGGTGGCTCCGTCGGTAATAATCACCACAGTTTCTCCAGACTGGAGCTGGATACGCTCAACTGGATAAACATAGCCTTCCAACGAACAAAGAGGTGGTCCGCCTTCGCTGACCAGGGTAACAACATTCTGATTGGACCCAAGTAGCAATGGATGCTCGTGACCAGCGTTACAAAAATCCAATATTCCACTCTCTCCGTCTATCACTCCCAGTATCGCGGTCACAAACAATTGTCCCGAGTTTTCCCGGGATATTTCCAGGTTTACGGTACGAATCAAATCCGAAAGGTCTACCTCTCCACGCATTGCTGCACTTTTACATAGGGCTTTACTTAAGGCCGAAAACAATGATGCCGGAACGCCCTTACCGCTAACATCAGCAATCACAAAAAACAGGCGATTCTGGTCAATCATAAATACATCATAAAAATCACCCCCAACCTCCTTGGCTGGCACCAGTAAGGAATGCAGTTCAAGGGACAGCGGTAATCCTTTGATTTTACGCGTATCAGGCAGGCTACCCATTTGTATATCGTGAGCCGCATCCAATTCTCCTCGAATACGTTCGGTGGACAACCGTTCATCCCACAAATTTTGTGCCAGGGCCCGTCTTGAGGCATCAGAATCTGCCCAGATCGAATTCAATAGCAATAGAAATACCAGGGTAATTCCAAGTAATGGATAGACCGATGCGATCAAATAGTGTTGCTGAAACCCGATGAAAGTAGTTAACAGTGTGGCAACCGCGACTGTCATATAGAGCCCAGTAGCGTATAGCGGTGCAATAATGGGCACCAGAATAATAAGAAGCAATCCGCCAATCAATAAGAATCCAGATTCGATCCATCCCACCGGCTCGGGTCGCTTTAGACGAACCTGCTCGACCAGATTTTCTATCACCTGAGCCTGAATTTCGACACCATCCATCTGCGTTTCTGGAGGAATTGACCTAACATCTGTCAGGCCCAGGGCGGTAACCCCAATCAAAACAATGTTGTTTTCTATACTTTTTTTCTCTACCAGGTCGTGAAATATATCCAGCGCTGAAATTTTTCTATTAACATTTTTTACGGAAAAATAGGGTTGGATACTCCCGTCGGGATCGGTTTCAATAAACTGATTATCAAGCTGTATTCCTTCCACACCCTTATCAGTTGATTTAACTGTGTAAAAGTTTGCAAATCGGGCCCCTCTGATGGACGCTCTATAAACCTCCAGCGCCAGTGATGGAACCACCTTATTTTGCACCATGGATATCAATGGCATACGCCGCAACACACCGTCCTTATCATGTACGGAGTTAAGCAAGCTGTGACCGAAAGCAGCAGATTCCAGCACCGGAACGTTTAACAGCATCCCCGAGTACTGGTAGAGAAATTGGTCTGGTGCCGGACCATCTAACTGAACACCGGTTGCTATAAAAGATTGCTTCTTATAGGGCAGCCGCTCCTCTCTATTATTCTCCGGCGAACTGCCTCCATCTCCTACGCGCCCAATAATAACTCTGACTTGTTCCATCTTTTCGGCCAATCGTTCGTCATTGGGTTGCAACAGCAATAAAAACTCCCGTGTTCTCTGATCAATTTCACTACTGGTAGCAATCATTTCGGGGGACAAGCGATCTTTCTCCGGCATCATAATATCAATCCCGATCGCGGATGGACCCATCGCTGAAATTTTCTCAATTAGCTGGGCAAGTTTCGAACGAGGCCAGGGCCATTGCCCAATTTTCACCAGAGAAGCCCGATCAATATCAATGATAACTACCGGAAATTTCTCAGGTTTTCTGGGGTAATGGCGATGAATGGTGTCCCACAATCGAGTACTAAGTCCCAGCGTTATATCACCACTAGGAAACCACGGGATAGCGAGTAGCACAATTAGAGCCAGAGAGGCAACAGCGCGCCCTCCAGCCAGGGTGAATAGTTTGCCGCGGATAAAGGATCGAATTCCTTTGGGCGCCATCAGCGCCAGTAGATGATCCCGCGGTGTCATCTCCCTGATTTACTATAAATCTATCACCCTACCGTCATAAGCGGAGGAGACATGAAGCGCCTTACCTTCGCGGGTCAGCTCTTCATAACGAATCGTTTCATTGAGCACTTGTTCTATCATTTCGTCACTGTAAATGGGCTCGTGATGGAACATGCAGTAATGGTCCACTTCCGCGCGATGGCATAAATCGACCCCAACGGTGTTACTGGAATGTCCCCAGTCTTCCTTGACCGTACTCATATCTGCGAGGGAGTACATCGCGTCGAAAATAACCAGATTTGCCCGCTGGATGAATTCAATGTAGCTGTCAATGCCCTCGACATCATCTAGTCTATGTTCACAATCTGTCGAATAAACGACCGATTTTCCATCCTGTTCAAATCGATATCCATAAGAGTCGCCGTGGTGGCGCTGGAGAAAGGCGGTAACGCTTAAACCCGCTACTGTAACCGGGTCGCCTGGCTCCATCAGAGAAAATTCTATATCAGCACCGAGAGCTTCCCAATCCACTGGGAAACTCGGATCGGAGTGTTGCCGGCGCAGAGCAGTTTCAAGAATATCATGACAACCATGCACAATTATTTTATTACCAGGTATATACACCGGCGTAAAAAATGGAAACCCCATAATATGGTCCCAATGCACATGGGACATAAAAAAGTGATAGGTAGCGGGTCCAACTAACCCTACCGTGGTATTCCGATGTTGGACGAACTCTCGCAATCCGGACCCCATATCACAAATTACAACTTCTTCGGACTCCGGATTCAATTCAACACAGGAGCTCGACCCACCGTAGCCGTATCGCAACGAGAAAGGTAATTCCTGATTTATAAACCGTGTGATTGCCGCGTCATTCTTGAATTGTTTTCCATTCGCAAGGCTAAGCACCGAATGAATTCGACGTTCCAGACTCTCGCCCCGCATTGATACGGGTAAAGAACCCCTGGTACCCCAAAATCGCACCTGCATTGTGTAATTGTCCCTTGATTTGGAATGTTATAAATTAACTAGCTGCGGCATAAGACACAGCAGCTTCCCTATCAAAATATTCTACCGCTGTTAGCGTGGTATCAAAAGTTTTAAATATTTTGTCAAAGCGGCTAATCTCAAAAATCTCCTGCATGGTGGAATGCAGACCAGCCACAATAACCTCGCCGCCATCAGACTGGCAGTGTTTTGCGGCAATTAGCAGTACCCGCAGCCCAACGCTACTCATATAGTCAACCTGCTCCATGTCTATGACTACTTTGGAGTCGTTATAACAACACCCTTGCAAAACCTGCATAAGTTGCTCTTTAAATGATTCGGCGACCGTATGATCAATTCGTCCTTGCAAAGAAACCACGTGGACCTCACCAAACTGCTGTATTTTCATTATCTTATTTAAACGAAGATTGAATAAGTCTAGCAGGAGCGCAGTCTATTTTAAAGTTTTGATTATTTAACAACATATTGGCATTGAATCCACTCAGTCCATTCAATTCAGGAAAAACTCTCCCTCCATGGTTTTTGTTGCAATCCCACCAACTCTGGCTTTGATCACCGAATTATCCTCCACCTCCAATTCTACTCTGATATAACTGGGCCGCCCCATTTCTATTCCCTGCTCGGCTAGCATCACGTACTTGCCATCCGAATCTGACTGAAGTAATTGCTGCTCGTACAAATAACAGGCCAGAGCCCGGTTAGTGGTTCCGCTTGCGGGCGCTTCCGGTGTACCTACCGCTGGACAAAATTCCCGACAGTGAATGGTGCTTTTCGGATTCTCCGTTTCCAGGCTAAACACCGAAATAGTATCAATCTCGAATTCATGGCTGAGTTCGGTAATTCGTGGGTAGTCTGGTGTGATTCTACCCATTGTATCCAATTTGGCAATGGGTACAACCAGATGGGTAAAGTCAGAACGGGTTAATTCCAATGGTGCATCTCCAACAATATCATCCGACGCAATCCCGAGCATGGGGGCAATAGTTGTGCGATGGACGCCGCTGGGTTCAAACCTCGCGGAATCCAGACTCACCATCACCATGAAACGACCGTCGGCACGAATTGACAACTCCATTTCTGCGGTCCCCGCAGGAGTACGCAAAACTATTGTTTTGGCTTTTCCATTCTCTGGGCGAAAGATTCCCCGCTCCATCAACCAGGTCATCAGGCCAATGGTACCGTGACCACACATTGGGTACTCTGTCATGGTTGAAAAAAACCTTACGTCCACCATATCGGTTCCAATTGCGTCGGTTCCAATTGCGGTAATAAACCCAGTAGCCGGTGCGCCAATTTCTTTGGCAATACGCTGCATATTTTCGCTGGACAATTCTTCTGCATGATCAATTACGGCGGCGACGCTTCCACCAAAGCTTGTTTCGGAAAATGCGTCAAATAACGCCAACGGAAATTTAACCATGAGAACAGTCTAACGCGAATTAGATTCTATTATGCCAGGGTACCGCCAGCTCCAAACTTCGAGCAAGCCTGAGTAGAACCTCTTCGGATCCATAGGAAGCCCCTATCTGTACTCCTACCGGAAGTCCGTTATCGTCCTGCCCAAGAGGCACAGAAGCCGCAGGGGCACCAGTCGCATTAAATAGCGGCGTAAACGGGAGTTCATTGAGCAACTGATCACAATAGCCAGCCCAGTCGTTTCCTTGCATATCAACTTGTCCCAGTACTAGTGGTGGATTTGCCAGAGTTGGTGTCAGCAACACGTCAAAGTCGTTAAAAAATTCCCCCAAATCTCGGGCGGCCTGATGGGTGACTTGTGTTGCACCAACATAATCGGCAGCAGAATGCGTTTTAGCAGATTCGCTTAGCGCCAAGGTAATAGGCTCCACCAGATCTTCAATTTTTTCTCCAGATCGAATCGCTTCTATGGATTTAATTAAATAACGGATACTGGCGCCAAATAAAATATCAAATGCATGGCGAAGACCGGTTCCATCAATCTCGGGACGGACTTCCACAACCTCACAACCAATTTCACGACATAGATGGGCTGCCTTTCGCGCCGCCTGCTGACAAGCGTAATGAATGGGTTCATTGGCAAAACCTTCGGTGCACAACGCCACCTTGAGTCCCGCAATAGGTTGGTCGATTGCAGCTAAAAAGGAGGGGGTTTGATCAGGAGCAGAGTATATTGCGGCAGAGGTTGAGCCCGCAACCAAGTCCAGCAGCAACGCGGAATCACGCACACTATGGGTCACTGCGTGGGCTGTACTAAAGCCTGCCAATCCCTCGGCCATATCATTTCCCAGGGGCACCCGACCCCGAGAGGGTTTCAAACCAAACAAACCACAATTACTTGCAGGGATCCGGATTGACCCACCGCTGTCGGTGGCATGGGCCGACGGTACAATACCTGCGGCCACCGCGCTGGCAGATCCACCGCTGGATCCACCAGCGCTGCGTTGTGAATCAAACGGATTGGGTGTGGCGCCATACGCAGCTGGGGCAGTACACATATTCAAACCAAACTCAGGTGTATTGGTTTTACCCAGAATAACCAGACCGGCCTCTTTCATCCGTGAGACCAACACGCTGTCGTGTGGTGGAATAAAATTTCTATAGGCCTGACTACCGTTAGTATTCGGCACACCCCCTACCCAGGTGTTTAGATCCTTGACCAAATAGGGAACCCCTGCAAGTGGTCCATCCGGCAATCCACATTTGGCCGCATTTCTAGCTTGATCAAACATTTGGGTAATCACCGCATTGAGTCCAGGGTTCAGTTTTTCAATCTGACTAATCGCAATTTCGATTACTTCGTCAGCGGACACATCGGTTTGCTTTATCAGCGCCGCGAGACCCATGGAATCATATTTTACGTATTCTTCCGCGTACATCATTTACCCATGCTATTGTTTGCAATTAATTATAAACCAATGCAGCAACAACTTCGCCAATATGCTTGCTACTATATTTTATGCGATAAAGAAAATTGCCACATTTTCGGACTTACTATTATGCTAATCAACAGGCTATCCCAGGAACTAATACAACTTTAAAACATCCAATACGTCGACTCCAGAATCGCTCAACTCAGCAGATTTATGAATGCCTTTATTAAAACCCTCCTTCTCAGTTTTTTCACTAGTAGCTTAATCTTACCGCAGCTATACGCTCAGGATAGTAGTCAGTCGAGCCCAGCAACCTCTAAATTGGTTCCGCTTTTTACCCTCGACGATTACAACGGTAATACGATATCTTTGGAGAGTTTGCGTGGAAAAGTAGTGATGATCAATTTTTGGGCCACCTGGTGTCCTCCCTGCGTCAAGGAATTGCCAACCATGCAGGCATTAAAACAGTCTTTTTCCGACCAGCCCTTTGAAATCCTCGCAATCAATATGGGGGAGAACCAGGATAAAATTAACAAGTTTGTCGAGAGAATTGGCATCGAATTTAACTTTCCGTTGTTATTGGATGCCGACAGCGCTGTCTCTGACAAATACCAGGTTAGAGGACTACCGGCAACAATGCTAATCACCAAGCAAGGCACATTCGCCTTCGGCGGGGTTGGCGAAAGAGATTGGAATAGTAATGCAGTTAAAAACGAAATCCTGCCTTTATTTGAATAAAGCCGTAGAGTCGAGGTTCTGACGGTTTGACCATTCCTTCAACGCCCTTTTTTTAACGTTGATTCATCCCAAATAGATTCACTCCCTAGCCAGGCGTAGTTGGAATTCGCTATTATCGGTCGCTCGCAACAAACCAATCCAATCGAAAACCTAGAGTGACGGCTTCCAACGATTCATCGATTTCTCGTAGTAGTGCGATCATTGGGTTCTCGCTTGGTGCGATATTCTTTGGCTATGCGTTTGTTCAGAGAGTTGCACCGAGCATAATGACAAATGAATTGATGCGAGACTTCAATGTCGGAGGTGCAGTTCTTGGTTCACTTTCGGCTTTTTACTTCTATGCATATGCTTCATTGCAGCTTCCGGTTGGTATACTGACGGATCGATTCGGACCACGCAAGCTGATGAGCACAGCAGCATTTCTGTGCGCAATCGCTTCAGTGATCTTCTCCCAAAGTGAATCACTGTTGGTTGCGTCCATCAGCCGTGGAATGATCGGTGCAACCGTTGCATTCGGATTTGTCGGCACCTTGGCTATCATTGGTTATTGGTTTAAACCATCTCAATATGCAACGTTTGTCGGCGTAGCCCAGGCTGCTGGCATGGCTGGTGGCATTTTCGGGCAAGCGCCACTTCGCGTGGTGGTTGAATCCACCGGATGGCGCAGCACCATGGTAATCCTGGCAGCAATTTCCCTGGTACTGGCCATATTAATTTTCCTATTGGTACCTAAACGATCTCAAACACAAAAGCAAATTGAATCCCGACCCAGCATTGTTGAAGGACTGCGTTCGGTTTCCTCTAATCGCCAGACCTGGCTATGTGCGCTCATTGGATTTGGCATGGTTTCTACTATGCTAGGTTTTGGTGGTCTTTGGGCGGTCCCCTGGCTTAGTAACGTCCACGGCTATACAACCAAGGAAGCCGCCGGTATAGCGTCAATATTGTTCGTCGCCTGGGCAATTTTTTCTCCTGTAGTTGGCTGGGCATCAGACCGAATAGGTCGCCGAAACCCTATCATGATTGTTGGCGCAACCATCTGTTTGATCGCATTCTCTCTCACCATATTTTTCACCCCGGACAACACTACGCTGTTGGTCATATTGGTATTTTTGACCGGCGCAGGGGGCTGCACCATGTCAATTGGGTTTACCGTGGTAAAAGAACTTAATGACGAAAATTTTAATAGTACCTCCCAGGGACTAATGAACATGTTCGTCGTTGGATCCGGTGCTGTGATGCAACCGTTAATTGGTTGGCTGCTTGATAGAAACTGGACTGGAACAATTCAAAATGGGGCCAGAATTTATTCAGAGCAAGCTTATACTGCGGCCCTTTCAAGTCTTGTTCTGGTAACCGCTGTGGCACTTGTCGGCACCCTTCTGTTGAAAGAATCTTTTTGCAAACAGGTACGACTTAAGCAATAACAACTAGGGAAATCTGACGACTAATTTTATAACCTCGAGCGACTGCCAGTTAGTTGTCTCATTGATTAAAATGCTAGCCAGACTAATCCTAAGTTAAACTCCGTCAACTAAGAACTCTGTCTCATTATGTCGGTAAGCAATCAAAAAATTAGTCTGCGGGAGGTTACTCGCGAGTAATGTGGTGGAAATATGCGACCTGAGCGCTTTATTGACAACTACTCAGCGAAAGTTTGTCGCCGATAACGCCAAGGTAATAGCATGCGGACACTGTTGACAATACGCCTGGATTCGTGGAATTTATCTCGATGAAACCCCGGTGGGATTTCTGGAATTGCACAAACAGGTCAATATCCCGCAGTGTCTGCTGCGGCGATATATGGTTGCTAATTCCTATCAGGGTACAGGTGTTGGCAGGAAGGCAATTAAATTGCTGGTTTCATCTGTAAAATCTTTACCGAGCGCCACCCACCTGCTTGCAAGTTACATCGAGGGAGAAGGTGGACTTCGGTTTTTTTTGAAATAAAATAGAAAGATCAGATTACGTTCATTTTGAGTTCTTTTAAATTTATTGGCGTATAGGAATTGTCCATCTCAATTCTTCGGAAAACTGACTCATCGATCACCTGATTGCTCTGATCATTCAACTTGATTGGACGAACATACTCACCCAGCAATCTATACTTAAGGGACATGGAATCCCTTAGTTCGCTATCTGGAAATCCTTTATAGTGTTTCAAATATTCTTCATCAAATTCGAGACCGCATTTTATGGCTTTCCCTACAATGTACTGCAGTGCCAGATTTGCCAGACCATCAGGGTTATAGCCGCCGCCAATGTTTGAATGAACACCGGTAAACCAACGCTGCTCCATCTCGAGGGTTTTATCAGTATTCTTCTCCCATAAAGACGGCTCAAATGGTACCCGCTTTTCGTCGATGCCCAATGCATGGTAAGCGTGATCGACGATTGGAGAAAGCTTGACGTCATGGAACTGGAATTCGACCAGGTCAAGTCCCGATATAAGCTTGTTTATTCCTCCAAACGGTATACCCAGTGCGCCCACGGTATCAAAAACACCAATCATTTTAATTCTTGGAGAAAATCTCTTTAGGCTACGGGATTCGTAAAACTTAGTAACTTCGTTATCCGCTATTCCCGATTTGTAGAACTCATAGAGTTCCGGCAAATAAAAAGCGTCATCCTTGCAAACCAGGCCAATTTTCGAAATTAACCCCCCAAGGCTTCTTGTAGTATAGGCACCTCGGCTAAATCCAAACAAATATATTTCATCACCCTCTGCGTAGTTATAGGAAAGAAAGCGATATGCCTCGAGAATATTGGCTGACAATCCAAATCCGGTAACGCCACCTATAAATTTTTCACCGAATCCAGTTCCCACACCTTCTCCATAAAAAGCAATCTGGGAAACACCATTGCGATCCACTGGTAATATCCCTCTGGATATCTTGGTGATATTGGTTGGCTTTCGCTTGTCCCGGTCTTCGTCGTCTGGTGAATTCCAGGTGCCATCATTGCAAATAACTAATCTTCGTGTCTGTGTCATAGGACTGTCTCCATTATTTATACTGATACTCCAAAATTTTGACTATGTTTTCAACAATTTATTTCGCAGCGTTTCTTTATCTACTTCCTTCACAGCTTTTAGCTTAGCCAGAGATTTTTTTCTAGCGGATTCCGCATTTTTTACCGACCACATCCTGGATTTCCTCATGCGCAATCTGTCAGCTTTTTCACCGCGCAGTCGGTCCCATAAAGTCAAACCTGCCCGGGATTCGATTTCGCTGGTTGGAACCAGAAAAGAATCGATGGGTTTACTAGATGATTTATTTTCCAAAATAAATGACCATATCCTGATTCGATTCTTATCGTCTTCGGCAAGAATTGATTTGAAATAGGCATGGGGGATTGGAATGACCAGATCGTGTTGATCCTTTGGATCATCACCAATCACCTCAATTTTCTTTCCCACGTCAAATAAGGGGCCGCAAACCACGTATACCTCAAGATACATAAAAGACAGGTCACGGACCAGTCCCTCCAGCTTTTTCCAGACACCACGATTAAAATCCCCTTTCTGGGGGCTCATATTGGTCAGCAGGAAGGTTTCGCTATTCTCAATCCTTCTCGCACGCCGGTCTGCACTGGCCACCAGATGACCGCGATCGTGTTTGGAGCCTACATAGTCTTTCAGGCCGGCCCGGAATTGGTCCGGAATCCTCATGTCAGGACGGAAGGGGTCAGTCCGCTTTAGGTTTATTGCCCGATTGGTCGGGTCAATAACCTCCATCGCCCAGCGGGCCTGGCGGAAAAGGTAGGAATAGCCGACGATATATTCGCGATTAAATAACATATGATCCGCGGTTGGCATTCCGTAACGGGTTTCTGGTCTGAGACTCGGAATTTCTATCACTTTGATTGCCTGTTTATTCGATGGTTAAAGAATTGTTATTTGCTAATTGCGTCTTCCATCAGTTCCACGACCGTTACGTCAGCGGTACCGATGTTATTGCTGTAAAACTCAAGTCCCTTGGTCTTCATATTAGGAGATAATAATACTGCGTCGTTTACGTAGAGGTAAAGGTAGCCGGACCGACGAGCCTTGAACTGCATCTTTATTTTGTCTTCTGCCACTACTTTGGATTCTGACTTGAGTTTCGAATTCACCAGTGGATATCTGTCAAACAATTTGTTGTCGATACGGGCAATTGGTTGATACCAGTCAGCAAACAGATGACGCCGTATTGGGGTGGCCAGGCTGATAAACGCAGGGGCGGCGTTTGGTCGCCAACCATTTGCGTCTGCAGTAATATTGGCGTCACTCCAGTTTTCAGATACTTTAAATTTAATAGAGTAGTTCTTCCCTTTCTGCAATTCTAATCCGGTGTTGAAACAGGGATTTTTTGGATCAAACTCGAATACTTCACCAAATGCAGGATTGGAAATCGCCGGTGTGGCAGTACATAGCGCACCGAACCCATCGCCAACTGCCAGAATCAATCGGTTACACGACGCTATAACTAGAAGTAGCAAAACAACAACTGCACCGGTTTCCAGGGTCCGTCGAATAGTTGTCACGACCGTATTCTTGTATAACGGACCTAACAGAAATTCAGCGAATTGAGTTCTAAAACTACTGACTTGTTTGGACATATGACCAGCCGAATTACTGGATTTGTCGGGACTCACCAGGTGACGCCAGTTACTGCGCATTTCTCCCTTGAGCGCAGTATTTATTTTCATACTCCAGAGCAACAGAATACCGATACCAATTAGACCAATCGCAAACGCAAACGGAAAACTTTGGTAGCGGTTCGCCCAGCCTGCAGCAAATCCGAGCCCTGGAATTTTACCTATCAGTTCAGGTATTGCGCTAATTCCCAGTCCGGCGGTACCCAGAATTGGCTCAAAAAATGCTGCCAATCCAGTCGGCTCCCCATTGGCTTTGATCGCCGCAATTTGGGGATAACAAATAAATACGACTAACGCAACCAACGTTACAAAATACAGCAGTTTTCTCGCCCAAACCTTATTCCATACTACTGTCTGCTGCCGCCTGCGCTCAGCTGCCTGCACCGGCGTTTCAAATGGTTCGGAAAGACTAAGCTCAGCTGGTTCAAAATTGACCAAACCACCATTTTTGTCTACTACGTCATACTCCTTTGGTAAATTGATCGGCGCATAGGCATCACCACTTTTGCGGATTCGATCAAACACACTCCAGTGTATTTTTGGTTTGATTTTATTATCCCTACTAAGCGAATTAGAATCAGAAGCGGACTGCGCTTTCTTGCTTTTTATCCATTGGTTTAACCCCATATCCCTCTCGGTGTAAATTCGCTCGAGATCTCTGGGGGCATAACGATATAGATTGCCAATTCCGCCACGGCTGTCATACAACGGACCATTATTATCAACCTGATCGTCAAACTCTCTTCGTATCTGCCGAATATAGGTTAAGCCGCTTTCATCTAGAATCCACTTAAGCGGCGCGTAGGCTAGAGAATCATCTGGATATCCCCCGCCAACGTTGGCATGGACACCAGGAAACCAGACTTGTTTTAATCGATTGGTATCTCCCGTGGTTTCATCCCACAGCATGGGTTCAAATGACTCCCGTTGCTCGTCCAGGGCAAGGGCGTGACAAGCCCTCTCCACCCGGCTCGACAAAGCATTATCTTTCGCAGTAAGGGGCCAAATAACCTTATCCCATGCCCGGGTAAGCTCATCAATAGGTAGGCCATAAGCGTCCACGGTATCCCAAACACCGACAAACTTGACCAGGTAGTCTTCACAGGCCCCGGTTGGACAACTAATATTTTTCTCTGCACCATACAATCTTCTCCTATGTAGGCGATGCCAGGTATCAGTAATTAATTTACCAAGGGGGCGCAACAAAAAAGACAGCATGGAAGGATCAAAGTTTTCTCGACGGAATTTTTTGTAAGCCGCCGCGATCCAGCGATCCATTTCAGCGTTATCTCTTATTTTACTGCGGTCGATGATGCCTTCACTGGCAATCAATCCCACAACGACTCGCATGGTAAATGCACCCCGGCTGAAGCCGAATCCGTAAATCTCGTCCTCAGGATCGTAAGTGCGGCAGAGATAACCATAAATTTCCCGGACATTGCTGGCCAGGCCCCAGCCAAACGCTAGGCCAATAATTGCGGTGGGAGTGAACGAAGAGGTCCCTACGCCGTTATCATAATAGGCTATCTGATCACTGTCACCAGAACAGTCCAGTGCACGATAGGCTCGCCAAACATTGGTCTTGTTTGGATTTGACGCACTATTGGCAGTTCCGTCAGAAAAAAGAGCTATCTTTTTCATAATGTCCGCTATCCTATTCCATGTTTCAATCATACCGAAACATGGGTCACGGAAACTGTGACAAATTTCACAACTATAAAAATATAATTGAGTCAGTCTTTTTGCTGAAAATTATATATAGAACCCACGAATTACTCGAGTTCGGCTATGCCCGGATCGCTACTGCCTGCTATAGCAGACCACGACAATCCAAATCATCGAACGCCTTTAGCCACCGATAGACATAGGGCCAGAGATCTTCCCGGGACCGCCCCATCTGTTGCTGAAATATCGGCGCAACAATATTTTGCATATGCCCGAGGCGAAAATCATAGAGCAAGTCATCCCGCCGATAGATCACTCCAGGTTGATCTGATAAGGCCTCGAGGTAACTGTCGAATATCGTTTTCTGGTACCTGGCTTGATATTCTGGATCCCAATGCATAATGGTCAGCGCGGCAAGGTCTGACCCACCAATATCATCCCGCCAATCTTCCCAGTCAATGACAATGCATGGTTCTCGACCCGGGTATTTTGGGTACATGAAATTCCAGAAATGAGGATCACCATGTATTCGCGTAATGGGTTTACCATTGGTTAATCTCTGTCCTTTAAGCTGAGGAATTCGATCGCAAACAGTTTCAATTAAATTACATTGGGCGGATCCAAGCCTATCTCTCAGAAAATCGAAAAATTGCGGTAACAGCGGCTGAAAATACTCTCCTAATCGACGTTCATTGGATATCAATTTTTCCGCATGTGCAAAATTACTAACGGTTTCCTGCCACCAGTATCCATGCAAAATTCCCAGCGAGGTTACTGCCGCAAGACAGCGGTCTATACTCGGCGGATTTGGCCAGGGAATTATCGAATGGGTCTCGGTATAGTCCTGTAAAATAACGCAATGATGGGTGGGGCGCGAACCCTGCAAAACACCATAGCATCTCGCCAAAGGCAGGTCGTCTGGCAACTCCTCAGCATAAAATACGTGTTCCCCTGGAAAGATGTCTTTGAGGGGATCGTAGTTATCGGTAATTTTGACGAATATACGTTCCGGTATAGCAGGATTTACCTGGCCGCTATAAGCAATAGCAAACCGCGCTGTTTGCGCAACGTTCCATTTTTCTACCGGAAATATTTCCAGAGACTTTATCTCAGCGGTATCAAGTAGGCCAAATTCTCTAAAGCGACTAGTCAGCCAGGATGCCGTGATACCAGATGGATGATCAGGCAGGGAATCACATTGTTTTTTAAACATAGGAAATCTCCAGTCATAAATTTATTGATGGTCAAACGTGTTTCGCAATAAATTAGTGGGATTTCATTTCCTGTCTACTGTAGATAAATGATGAATGGGATGTACGCCGGTAATCATATCATTGACTAGAGACAGCCGGCCAGGTTTCAGTTGAAAGCCACCTGATCAAGTCAGCGCAAGATTGCCGATAGCGTTCGCCTAGGGTTTAATTAATCAATCGCATGACCCGATTCAATCAATCTCCAGGGTTTTGAGTAGACGTAGTAGAATAATAGCGACACATGGATCATAATTCTGATTTGGATAGCCCGGATTGATAAATCGTACCAAAGTAGCTACCTGAACCTATATTTTAACGAGGTCTAATATGGCCGGCACCAAAAATTCGTCGAAAGCGGAGGCGTAATTGGCGTGGTCGGATTTTCCACTGTGCTAGGGTCTGATCCGGCGGTAAAACCTGAGTACATGGTGCGGCATATCGAGTATTTGCTCGATCTGGTTGGACCGGATCATGTCGGCCTGGGTATTGATTATGTTTATGACCAGAGTTTTGATATACGAAGCGTGTGGTCCCCCAACTATTCGGGGCGACCGGTGGGGGTATTGGAACCAGAACAATTGCCCGCAGTAACCGATCTACTATTGGCCCGTGGACATTCTGAGAAAGTTATCCGCTGCGTCCTTGGAGAGAACTGGCTACGGGTGGCTGACACGGTCTGGAAATAATTATTGAGTTGTACAATATGATGAAAGCATTAGTTAAGTCTCGTCCTGAACCCGGTCTGTGGATGGAGCAGGTTCCGAAACCAGAAATGGGTATCAACGACGTCTTGATTAAGATCAAGCGCACGGCGATATGTGGCACCGATATGCATATCTATAATTGGGACGAATGGGCCAGCAAAACTATTCCTGTTCCCATGGTGGTGGGACATGAATTCGTCGGAGAAATTGTCGATACCGGCGCCAACGTCAATGACTTTGAACCCGGGCAACTGGTTTCCGGGGAAGGCCATGTGGTATGCGGTCGATGTCGAAACTGCATGGCTGGTCGACGACATATGTGTTCGTTTACCAGCGGCATTGGAGTTAATCGAAGCGGAGCATTTGCCGAATATGTGAGTCTGCCCATGGCTAATGTCTGGGTCCACGAGCCCGATATCGACCTCAACGTCGCGTCCATTTTTGACCCGTTTGGTAACGCTACCCATACTGCATTGCAGTTTGATCTAATTGGCGAAGATGTGTTGATCACCGGGGCGGGTCCGATCGGGTGTATGGCTGTAGCCATTTGTAAACACGCCGGGGCCCGTCATGTTGTCATTACTGACATAAATCCATACCGCCTTTCTCTTGCAACGAAAATGGGCGCGACCCGAATAGTTGACGTCAGTCAGGAATCGTTAACCGAAGCAATGGAACAATTGAACATGAAAGAAGGTTTTGACGTCGGCCTTGAAATGTCTGGCAGCGAAGCCGCATTTAACCAAATGCTTAAAACCATGTGCCATGGCGGTAAAATTGCCATGCTGGGGTTGCCATCCAATGATATGAAGATTGACTGGAACCGGGTTGTATTCAACATGCTGACGATCAAGGGGATTTACGGCAGGGAAATGTATGAAAGCTGGTACAAGATGGCGGTCATGATTCAAAGCGGTCTTGATCTTGCGCCGATCATCACTCATAAATTTAACATAGATGATTTTCAACAGGGCTTCGACGCCATGCTGACCGGACAGTCTGGCAAAGTCATCCTCGACTGGGAACACTAAAATGTACCGCGACTATCAGCAACACCTGCAGACTCAGCTAGATGATATTGCGCAACAGGGACTCAGCAAGACAGAACGCATTCTGGAATCAGCCCAGGGTAAATCAGTAACGGTTGATAGTGGCGAAATGCTCAACTTATGCGCCAATAACTATCTTGGTCTGGCCCAGCATCCCGAGGTTATTGCCGCAGCCAAAGCAGGTTTGGATAGATGGGGCTACGGACTCGCCTCGGTGCGGTTTATCTGCGGCACCCAATCTATCCATATCGATCTGGAAAGGAAACTATCCGATTTTCTCGGGATGGAATCGACTATTCTCTACCCTTCCTGCTTCGATGCCAACGGTGGTTTGTTTGAAACTTTGCTGGACGATCAGGATGCGGTGATATCCGATCAACTTAATCACGCTTCGATTATTGATGGCATAAGGTTATGCAAGGCCCAGCGCTATCGCTACAAAAATAATGATATGGCCGATCTGGAGCAACAGTTGATCGCCGCGGACAAAGCAGACGCACGATTTAAACTGATTACTACTGATGGGGTATTCTCGATGGACGGTACCATCGCCCAATTGAACCAGGTCTGTGACCTGGCGGATCAATACAATGCTTTGGTGCATTTTGACGATAGCCATGCGGTAGGATTTGTTGGTACCCATGGACGTGGCACCCATGAACATTGCAGCTGCATGGATCGGGTAGATATTACCACCGGCACCTTGGGCAAGGCCCTGGGCGGAGCCAGCGGCGGATACACCAGCGGCAGAAAAGAAATTATTGCGCTGCTAAGGCAACGTTCAAGGCCGTATCTATTTTCCAATACTGTAGCTCCACCAGTTGTCGCAGGTGCTAACAAAGCCCTCGACTTGCTCACCGATTCAACCGAATTACGTGACAAGCTGGAAAGCAACACCCGGTTTTTTCGCCAGGGTATTGAACAGGTTGGATTATCAATCGTTCCTGGAACCCATCCCATAGTGCCCATCATGTTAAACGACGCCAGAGTCGCCACTGAGTTTGCTGAGCGGATGTTAACCAAAGGAATTTATGTCATCGCATTTTCCTATCCAGTGGTTCCCAAGGACAAAGCAAGAATCCGAACCCAAATTTCGGCGGCCCATTCCCGGGACGATTTGCAGAGAGCATTGGATGCTATTGCCGAGGTACAAGACGAACTCCGACTTTAGGAAATTTCCAGAAACGTCGCGTTTTAGAAAATTTTGATGATGCCTCAATAAATTGAATATTCTCTATCTTTTTACGATAGATGGCCCGGGGACATTAGAGGTAAAATATGGCCACCACTATCAGGAAAATCCATGAAAAATTTGAATAAAGTAAGCGCACGTATAACCATGCCGCCGTCTCAAGGCGCATCCCAGGCCATGTTATACGCCACCGGAATGACTGAAAAAGATCTGGAAAAGGCCCAGATTGGTATATCCAGCGTCTGGTTTGAAGGCAATCCCTGCAACATGCATTTACTCGATTTGGCTGACAAGGTTCACCAGGGAGTCGAACAAAGTGGGCTTAAGGGTATGCGGTTTAACACCGTTGGTGTCAGCGACGGCATTTCCATGGGAACCGAAGGAATGAGTTACTCATTGCAGTCACGGGATTTAATCGCCGACTCCATTGAGACCGTGATGAAAGGACAATGGTATGACGGCAATATCTCTATTCCGGGATGTGATAAAAATATGCCTGGTTGCATGATGGCCATCGCCCGGGTCAACCGGCCGTCACTGATTGTTTACGGCGGCACCATCAAGGCAGGCATCAGTCGGGACAAACCTATCGATATCGTTTCCGCCTTTCAGAGCTATGGCCAGTTTATCGCCGGTTCTATTGACGAGGACGAGCGAAAAGATATCGTTCGTAACGCCTGCCCCGGCGCGGGTGCCTGCGGCGGTATGTACACCGCTAATACCATGGCCACAGCAATCGAAGCTATGGGTATGTCACTACCCTACTCGTCTTCGACCCCGGCGTTGGACCCCGGCAAACGCGAAGAATGTCTGCGTGCCGGTGCCACGGTAAAAATGCTAATGGAAAAAGAAATTAAACCGTCCGACATTATGACCCGGGACGCGTTTGAGAATGCCATGGTATTGGTTATGGCCCTGGGGGGTTCCACCAATGCGGTATTACATCTTATCGCGGTGGCCCGGGCTTTGGACGTCCCGCTCTCCATCGACGACTTTCAGGCGGTGAGTGATCGGGTTCCCTTCATCGCCGATTTGAAACCGAGTGGTAAGTACGTGATGGCGGACTTGCACGCCGTTGGCGGAATTCCCGCCGTAATGAAGTATTTACTGTCCAAAGGATTGCTTAATCCTGACTGCCTCACGGTAACCGGGAAAACCATTGGAGAGAACCTTGCTGAGGTAGCAGATCTAACTGAAGGTCAGGATATCATCCAGCCATTGGAAAATCCGATAAAGCCCAGCGGACATATTCAAATTTTAAAGGGCAACCTTGCACCCGGTGGTTCGGTGGCAAAAATCACCGGCAAGGAAGGTCTTTCCTTCGCCGGACCAGCGAGGGTGTTTGATGGCGAAGAAGCAATGTTGAAGGCCCTGGAAGATCACAAGATCAAGGCAGGCGATGTCATTATCATTCGCTATGAAGGACCCAAGGGCGGGCCCGGCATGCCGGAGATGCTAACCCCCACCTCAGCCGTAATGGGGGCTGGTCTCGGCGATAAAGTTGCGATGCTCACGGATGGCCGTTTCTCTGGCGGCTCCCATGGATTTATCGTTGGTCATATTGTGCCGGAGGCGCAGGAAGGTGGCCCCCTCGGCTTGATCCAAGACGGCGATCACATCACCATTGATGCAGCTCAGCAAAAAATTGACGTCGACGTCAATGATACAGAAATGGAGCAGCGCCGCGCACAGTGGCAGTCACCCGCTTACAAGGTCAGCCGTGGCACCTTACACAAATACATCAAGAATGTCGCGAATGCATCCCTCGGCTGCGTCACCGACGAATAGATCGTCGGCGCCCATTTAACACGGAATCACGGGCGCCTTAACGTCGGACAATGCCGAGAATCTGCGCCGCCTTAGCGGGGGTAGCAGGTTCCCGGCCAATTTCACGAATTATTCTGACCGCGCGCTCCACCAGAGTTTGGTTGGTGGCAAATTCGCCTTTATTCAAATAGAGATTATCTTCCAAACCAACTCGACAGTTACCATTCTGGCTGGCGGCCTGGGCTACGATATCGAATTCCCATCGCGCAATACCAAAGGCGCTCCAATTCGCGTTTCCCGGTAACAGATTTTTCATAACGGTCAAAATTTCCGAGGTGGCCGGAGAGGCGTAGGGAATCCCGAGGCAAATCTGAAACATCGGTGGGTCCTCGAGCAAACCGTCTTTGATCAGAGTATGGGCGAACACGATATGTCCCGGCTCGAATACTTCTACCTCAGGCTTAACCCCTAGTTCCTGAATTCGTTTCGCCATCACTCGAAGGTGATCAGGGGTATTCACAAAAATCGACTCACCAAAATTGAACGTGCCTACGTCCAGGGTACAAATATCGGGTTTGAGTTCTTCGATATGGTGCAGTCTATCCAGCGGCTGAATCAAGGTTGTGCCCGGTCCACCAACTCCGGCGTCGACAGGACCCGGAGAAAACCGCGCGCCTTCGCTGGTAGTGAGATTGACCAGGACTTCACTACCGGAGTCTTTAATCCGGTCAAACACTTCCTTGTACAGTACCGGATCTCCAGAGCGTAATCCAGTTTCGGGATCTCGCACATGGATATGAGCGATGGCCGCACCCGCCTTGGCAGCGTTGATGCAATCATTCGCAATATGCTCCGGGGTTATCGGATAGTCCGGGTGCTTTTGGAAATTGGCATGACCTCCGGTAACGGCGCATGACACGATAACTGGGTTACTCATGACGAATTGTTAGATAAAAGGAACGGGTTATTATCGATCAACCTGGGCAGGTATGCGAGGGCAGCCGGTAAATTAGTTTCTTAATGCCTTGCCCTGGGTCAGCATATATTCAATACGATCTACTGTGGCTGAGGTATCACACAAAGCAATAAATGCCTCACGTTCGAGTTTTAATACATCTTCTTCGCTCATAATTTCACCCGCGCTGCGATCGCCGCCGCTCAGGATCCATGCGAGCTTGGTGGCAACAACAAGATCATGGGGCCGAGTAATACCCTTGGCATCCAATCCTTGTAATACTTCCTGCATCGCTGCGAATCCCGGTTCGCCCAGCGCCGTATAGGTAATCTCAACAGGCGGCTGGTATTCATCGGCCAATGCCAGGGCCCGTACTTTACCCTCGCTCAGCAGCCGATCACGATTCATGCAATACCTGTCATTATCCTGAAACATCTTAAGCGAACGGGCCAGGATTGGTGAAGACGCTGTCTTTGCCATACCAATAATTTCAAACACCTTGAGTGCTCCTCGCAGACGCGCAGCGTCATCTTTGTCCTGCTCAGCCTGTTCGGTCCATCGGCGCAACATTTCCTTACAACCGCCGCCGGAAGGGATCAGGCCAACCAGAGTTTCTACCAAACCAACATTAGTATTAGCATGGGCGACCAGGGCATCGGACTGGACTAATACTTCGTATCCACCGCCAACAGCCATACCTGAAGGTGCGCTAATCACTGGAAAATCAGCATACTTGCAGTCCTTGCATGTTGCCTGAAAGGCTTTCAATGCGCTGTCCAATCGAGACCAGGCTTTTTGCTTGGCCGCAGCCAAAGCGAAATCAATATTAAATCCCACAGAAAAGTGCGGGGCATCATTGTGGATCAACAACGCTTTGTAACTCTTTTTCACAATGCCCAGAGCCTCTGCCAGCAATTCCATGGAATCGGGATCCAATGCATTTGCCTTGCTATGAAATTCGACACAGGCGACACCATCATCAATATCCCACAGACTGGCCGCTCGATTGCTGGCAATTGGGTTCCTGGTTTTGGTCAGATCACTGAGTCGAGAAACCCCCTCGGCCCTTTCTACCTTTCGAAAGGCCTGGGAGTTGGTCCATCGTTGGTATTGATTTTCATGGACCCGGTAAAAGGTTTTATCGCCGATATCAATTAGCGCCTTCGGGATGCTGATACCGTCAGCTTCCAGGCGATTCCTGAACCAGGCTGGACCCAGCTCATCGATCATTTCAAAGGGACCTTTGAGCCAGCTATAACCCAGCTTCATTGCTTCATCTATGGATAGCGGGTCGTCGGTGACCTCTGGCACCAGAGAAGCAGCATAGGACAGTATTTTAGACAACACCTGCCATGCATACTTTCCATAGTCATCTTCGCGTTCAACCAATTCCCGCAGGCTAGCTGATTCAAGATCCAGGGCAAGTCGCTCGGCTTTGCGATATTCTCCTGAAACCAGATCCACCGCCTGTTTTTCCGTTTCATTGTCGACGATAATTGTGCGATAGAAACCGCCCTTACCTTTGTTTCCGGAATACCCTTTGGCGATCAGCGCCGGAATTAAATCGATACCGTCTGCCACTTGCTGGAATGCGTCCGAATCCGGCAAGGCGGTATGCAAGCTGGCAGCAACATCAACCATCAGATCGAGACCGATCAAATCATACAATCCAAATACCCCGGTCTTGGGGATACCCATGGGGCGACCCATCACTGCATCTGCCTGTTCCACCGTTATACCCATTTTCGCCGCTTCGTTAACCCCTATTTGCAGCGCGTATACACCCACCCGGTTGCCTAGAAAACCAGGAGTGTCATTACAAGGCACGATGCCCTTGCCAAGCCTGGCTTCTGAAAATCCGGAGACAGCATCAATTACTTCATTGCGAGTGTCTGGTCCAGCCACCACCTCAAGTAACCGCATATAACGTACCGGGTTAAAGAAGTGAGTAATACAGAAATCCTGAACGAAGGATTCTGGCATCCCATTCACTAGCATTTTCAATGGGATAGTCGAGGTATTTGAAGAGACTACTGCACTTGGTTTTCGAACCTTATCGATGTTCCTGTAGAGGTTCTGCTTGATGTCTAGCCGCTCAACTATGGCTTCTACAATCCAGTCAGCATCCCCTGCCAGATCCATATTGTCATCAATGTTGCCTGGGGTTATTAGCGCTGAATTGGCGTTATCCATAAACGCGGGTGGCGACGAATCCAGCATCCGCTGAACAGCTCCCTCGGCGATTGCATTTCTGTTATCCGGATCGTTCCCAACAATGTCTAGCAACACCACAGGAATTCCAGCATTGGCCAGATGACTGGCTATTCCTGAGCCCATAGTCCCAGCACCTATTACTACTACTTTGTTTATCTCTATCACGAATCAGATATTCCCGCCTGGATTTATTTGGAGCGCGATGTTCGCAAAACAACCCTCCTCTGTCCAGCGTAAAACTGTTAGATAACCTGCCTTATTTAAGCAGCTAATAGGGTCGACAGCAAACGGCCGGGGGTTCTAGTCGGGGCCACCCCCAGGGTTTTAAATATTGCCCAATAGAGCGCAAAATCCGAAGATACTACTGGCTTACCGGTAACCGATTCAAATTCATCCACCAGGCTTACTGCGCGCTGGGGTAAACCGTCTGGACGTCGCCAGTTAGGCATTCCATTAATAACAATTGCATCGGCGTCTGGAGCCTGCTCAGCAACATAAAGCATCGATTTATTGGCGAGTTCACCCGGGAAAATCCAGGTTTTATCGTTCACCTCCTGCTGGGTTTGATAGAAACCCTGGTCCACATAGTTGCCAGAGTAAAGAACATCGAACCCCGCCTGTTTCAGAAAACGGGTGATTCCATCGCGCCAATCTGGCCAATAATAAACCGAATTCAACGCAATCTTTTCCGCATTTATAGCGCGCAGGCCTTCCACTAAACACATTCCGGCCATATGAAATGGGGTTTCGTAGGTGTCACTCAATTGATCGCAAAACGCTCGAATTTCATCCGGCGAGGTACCATTACAATGTACCCAGTTAGTCCCGACCTGACCAACCGCATCGGCGCCATTATTCGACATACACTCAACATATTCTTCGAGCAAATGGATGTTTTGTGAACGCTGGGTCAGCTCATGGGCGTAACCCGGCAGGTGTAGCATTCTGCCATGAACACCGACAGTTTCCGGCGCAATTCGCAAAAAATCGCTGGGCGCTGCGTCGAAATCGTGGGGAGGTGAAGTAAAACCTACTTGATAGGGAAATATTTTATTGGACGGATCCGACCATCTTTCAGGTTTCATGCTTACCTCAGTTAAATTATCGTGGATGGAATTAGAGTTGCCCGGTTATTCTATGCATAGGCTATCTCCATGGAAAGTCCTGGCTTCGGGTTTCGGTCTTGAATGCGATTCTTTGCGGATGCCTCACTTTGTGATATTGTTTGAATTCTAATAATATTTACTCCGAAATTTTTGATGACGGAAGGAGAATAAGGTGATGAAACGATTATTGAAACGAGGTGTGGGAATTGGATTGGTTGCCGCGTTTGGCATGGTTAGCGTAGCGTCTGCGGCTGAACTCTGCCAGGGTTATGGCCCGCAGACTCCGCGGGATATTGCTAATGTCGCAGGAACCAATGCCAGAATTTTCACCCTGGCAACTGATGCCAGTCAAATGAACCTGTGCAATATCCATACCCATACCAATGCCGAACATAAAGGACCCGGTTTTTCGGTTTCTGGCGGAGAAGGTGAGCATGGCGGTTACAAATGCAATGGTACCGAGAGTCTAACAGCCGCAGAGTTAGAAGATCCGACCCATGGTCACGGTGCTTTTCACGGCATCGTTCCCGGAGATACCATCGAAGTCCACTGGGTCCATTCATCTTGTGATGTCAGCCCGGGCAAGGGCTTAGGCTCTTGCCTGTCGGAGCAATGTGCCAATCCGGAGCTGCGGGTAGAAACCCAAGTGTTCTTAGTGGTGAATGATAGCAATGCCCTGGATTTTGCCGACTTCACCTATGACGGCAATATGTCTAACGGATTGCATCAAGCCAAGTCATTGCCTGGCGGGTCCGGAAATCCGGTGGTATTTGCCGGCTCTACTACTGGTCCAAAATATACCCAGTCAACCTGTTCTCCTCTACAAGTGACCTGGAGTGTGCGCCCAAGCTGCTCCAAGGTGGACGTTAATTCTCTCTATAAATGGGCTGAAGATGGCAATGTATTCGAAGAGGACCATTCCCATGGCGTAAGACAATTGGTGACTGCGCCAGAATTATTGTCGGAGATTAAATAGGAAATCAGGGTAACCTCTTCACTGCTCGTCATTCCGCGTAAGCGGAATCCAGGGACTTCTGGTTGCTCCAGGATGACGAATAGAGAAATCAAAGGCATCGAAATTACACTTTCCGTCATTCCGCGCAAGCGGAGTCCAGGGGCTCCTTCCTTTACACAATGACGACCTCCGGTCGACAGGTTTCCATTGATGCCTGGTTCCACCAGGATGACGAGTAGAGAGAACAAAGGCATCGAATTGAATACGTATCCCGCACACTGACACGTCGAAATCTACTTCGCATTTTTGTTACACGCCACCCCCACAACCAAAGCATCAACCGCAAATGCCCCTCTCTCATTTACAATAACTGGATTAATATCAACCTCTTGCAGGCAATTCCTCAGGCTGTGCGCGATATTCGAAAGCGCGACAATGGCATCAAGTAGAGCTTCTCGCTGTCCTTTCTTTCGTCCTCTCACCCCTTCGATAAGCGTATTAATTTTCAACCTGGAAACCAACTCATCAGCTTTTACCCTAGACACTGGTATCAGCGACAATGCCCGCTCGGAAAGTAATTCAATCAAGGCACCACCCGCTGCGACCATGATAAACGGGCCGAATTGCGGGTCATTAACGATCCCCAATCCAACCTCGGTTCCTGGCTCTATCATTTCACAAACTAATACCGATGGCCCAAGTCGCTTTTCAAAGTCCTGGAAATGTAGGATCAATTCATCTTCGCCCGAGATACCTATTACCACCCCACCCTGATCAGTCTTGTGAACGATCCCGGACACTGCCGTTTTTAGGGCAAGCGGAAATCCAATTTTTCGAGCGGCATGTAGTAGCGAATCAAGATTCCTCGCTTCAATGACTTCGGGTGTGCAAATCGAAAAATCGGTGAGCAAATTCATAGCCTCCGCCTCGGGTAAAGGACTCTTACTATTCGTCAGTTTTTTCTGCCACCGGTTTATTACATCAGGCTCCGGAAAATTCTCCACATCACACCTGTTCTCGAGAATTATTCTATCTCGATGATTAAACGCATGTTGGACCGCGACCAAAGTCTCTCTCACTCCGTCAACCATCGGTATATCGGCGTCCGCACTACGTTGGCAAAATCTTCTGTTAGCCAGGTCGGTATGACAATTTGCCATTATTACCGGTTTGCTTATGCGCTCACTAACCCGATGAAGCCCTCGATAGAGTCCTTCAGAAAGATAATAGCCGTCTCGAAAATTAGTGAAAAATATACCCACGGCTACTGACGGGTCCTGCATCAATAAATCAAGACAGGCCTCAAAGCGGAACTCATAATTGTCATTTGACCCCCAGGCATCCAAAGGATTTTCTGCGATCAATCCTGGCTCGAGATGAGTTTGCATCTGACTTTTGGTAGTATCGCTGATCTCGGCATACTCGACTCCAACCTGAGCCGCAATATCGGTGACCATTTCACGAAATCCACCCGATTCCTGGATAGTGGCGAGACCACCTGGCCCCACGCTGCGATCTGACTGGAACATCATCAAAGTAGCAAACAATTCGCCAAAGTCATTCACCTCAATGACGCCATAATGATCGAACACGGCTTCGTAAGCTGCGTGATCACCGGCTATTGCACCGGTATGGGATTGCGCCATTTTTGCGCTCAGTGCGGTTTTAGCTACTTTCAGAACAACCACCGGTATATTTTGCTCAGCGGCTCTGGCAAGGGCGGAAACAAAACTCGAAGGATCCCGTACGGTTTCAAGAAACAACCCTATAACCCTGGTTTCTCCCTGGGCTAGGCACCAGTCCATATAGTTCCCTACGGTAGTGGTCATTTCATTGCCGCTGGACACACATAAATTGAACTTCAGCCGGCAACCATTGTGCGCCAGGGCAGTAAATGCTGATCCGGATTGAGCAATAAAGCTGACACCACCCGAAGGAATGGGAGTTGGAGCTGGAAAAATACCGGCATATAGGTGATGGCTAACATTATAAAAACCCATACAGTTGCTACCGCATATAGCCAGTCCCGCGGCACGCGCTTTCGCCGTGATTCGCTCGAGTAACACTGGATTGGTTTCGCCTTCGATTATACAATTGGAATAGATAGTGGCCGCGTTAGCACCATGGACGATGACATCATCAATGGCCTGCTCCAGTCGTTCGTTGGAGACTGCTATCACGACGTGCTCAACCGTTTTCGGCAGCGTTGCCAAATCAGGATAGCAGGGTCGGTCCAGCAGGTTGTCGTAACCGGGATTTACCGGAAAAACCTCACGGGCATAATCCGAATTGATGATCAGGTCGGCTAGTATCCTGCCCGGACTATCGGGCCTTCTGGAGGCGCCTAACAGGGCAATTGAATTTGGTTTGAGTAATGGATCGAGTGGATGACCAAATTGAATTTGCGCTGCAGCTTGAGACATTACATTTTAAGTCGTTGTTCACGCCAGATCAGCGCCGCTTTTAAACCGTCACTGCGTAGAATTTCATTAAACTGCTTGCGTAGGGAGGTTTCGGTGGACTCAATTTGAACCGAAGTATCCAATCCCATATCGAGCGCTTGGTTGAGTCCCATTATTTCGTAGCTGCGGTTAATCGCCTGCTTGGTAAGACGTACCGAATCCGCATCCAACAGAGCAACTTCCCTGGCCAAAGCCATGGCTCGATCCATAACCTTGTCATCGGCTACCACCTCATTAACAATGCCCATCTGACAGGCTTCATCTGCGGACATTCTATCCTGTCCTGTCAGAAGCAATTTTTTTGTTCTCTTTGGATTGGTATACCAAGGCAACAATAGCGCAACGATACTGCTGCCGAAGCGTAATTCTGGCTCGCCAAACGCAGCGCTCCGACTACTCACGGTCATGTCGCAAGCGAGGGCAAGTTCGAATCCCGCGGCCAGTACATAGCCATGGACTGCGGCAATGGTCGGTTTCGACAGACACCAGAAGCGCATGATCACATCCAGATCCATTTGCAACGCCGCGCGCCACTCGTTAACACCCTGGCGATTCGCCTCAATGCCAGCCTTCAGATCGAATCCGGCACAAAACGCACGCCCGTTTCCATTTAGTACGACACACAGAATCTCCTCATCCTGCTCGATTTGATCCAGTGCTGCATCAAGCTCTTCGAGCATGGTTTTATTGATTGCATTCAATTTATCCGGACGATTTAGGGTGAGATTAGCAATCGGTCCGTTACGATCAACTTCGATTGTTTCAAACGACATAGAGATAGTCTTGATACCAGTGTAGTGTATTAAACAAATTGGGCGGGCAGGCCCAACGGTGAGATGCGATGGAGTAAACGGCGATCATGGGATCCGGTTGCAGCTTCGGTAATTGGACCAAAGTGGAGGGTGGAAGTGTTATCCCACATTAGTAAGTCACCCGGACGGTAACGATGAGAAAGGCAGAATTGTTGGTCAATGGCATGAAGCTTGATTCGCCGCATTAACTGATGGGCCGCTTCCGACTCCAAACCATCGATGGCAAACATCGAACCCGCTGGCGCATAAAGTCCCTTGCGCTCGCTCACTGAATGGGCTCTTACCAGCGGTCGGGTTACCGGCGCCGGAAATAAATTTGCGGTTTGCTCGGTGACTGGCGTAAGCGGATGTTCCCAGCTTTCTCTACCGCCTATAATCGGTTTGGCACCAGCATAACAATGATGGGCAACCAGAGAATCGATTTGAATGCGGACTTCACTATCGAGTTTATCGTATGCACTTTGCATATCGGCAATGATCGTTTCCCCATGTTGCTCCGGCGCTTCGATACAGTACAGCATGGTGGTGGCATCTGGATCGGGCTCAGCCGCACAATCGGTATGCCAAAACGATGCGCCATTGCGATACTCGGGGTTGGCAAATAGTTCGCCGACATTTCCTATAATATTAATATCGTCATATCCCGGCACGTGCATTTCGGTAAAACTATCGATACGAGTGGTGCCGGTCCAGCTACGACCAAACTGGGCGTATTGTTCAGTATTCAAGTATTGCTTTCTAAAAAGCAATACTTTGCGCTTTACCAGGGCATTGGTTAACTTAACCAAGTCTTCGGATCCAACCCCCTGGGCAATTTCAACGCCCCAAACTTCACTGCCAAAGGCTGGCGACAATTCTGTAAATTCCATAGTTAGCTCTGTATCTCCTGGCTAAAAACCTCGCGTACCTTGGGCTGCAGAAACCATACCCCAATAAAACCGAACCAAAATCCGAGGAACGCAGGGTAATAGTCATTTAAACTGGTTTCCCTTTTTTCCCGCAAGGTAGAGAATTGTTTCGCGGAAAACCAGATGCAATATACAATCGCAAACAGGCAGACAAAGTGCATAATGATCAGGCCTTGAGGTGGTTGATTTATTTTCCCCTGGTAAAGTGGAATTAAAAACGCGGCGACAAAAAATGCGATATAAACGAATGGCACAACCACTGCGATTCTAAGATATATCGGCGGCATCCTGAGATTTTCAGCAAGTTTTTCGTTTGCGGTAATTCCAATACTATACAACCAGCCAAGCGCGATCAGCAGAAAATACATACACAAAAATCCCCATTCTAGCGGGACATGCCCAAAGCTTGTGAATTTGTAAACAATGTATGGCGCAACCATTAATAGACAGAGTTGCCAGGGATCTGCCCTTAAAAAATAGTTGATGATCATTTTATAGGTATATTAAATAGAGATTTACTCTGCCGATAATGTAGACCAGGGAAGAGTATATTTCCAGACAAATCCTCACCGCTAGTGATTAAATTGACATCGCCTGGCTAAGCAGGATAATCAAGTTCTTACCCACGCCGAAATTAGAAATGCCGACTCACAGCCAGCCGGAGAACTACCAGATTGACCCAACTAAATTGCATCTAATCGAAGAAATGATGCAATGTTATGTTGCCGACGGCAAAAGTGCCGGAATGGTTTCCCTGGTCAGTCATATGGGGAAAATTATTTATCACAAAAGCCATGGATTTCAGGATATTGCCAGTCAGGCGGTCATATCCAACGATTCAATTTTCCGCATCTACTCCATGACCAAGCCAATCACCAGCGTGGCGTTGATGATGTTACTGGAGCAGTACAATATTAAATTGGATGACGCCGCCCATCGTTGGATTCCCCGGCTAAAAACACTGAAGGTGTATCAGACAGATGGCTCCCTGAAGGCTCTAGAACGGAATATCACGATAGGTCAGCTGCTGACCCATACCGCCGGATTTAGTTATGGATTTGATCCCGAAGGTCATCCAGTAGATAAAATGTATGAGCGAGCCTGGCGAGATCTTGGGCCAACAAAAACTCTCGCAGAAATGGGGGAGATCATGTTTGACCTGCCCCTGATCGCCCAACCGGGGAGTTTGTGGCACTACAGTATTGCGACGGATATATGTGGTTATTTAGTGGAACTCATCAGCGACCTGCCATTTGGAGATTTTCTTCAGGAAAGGATACTGGGTCCACTTGAAATGGTTGATACTGATTTTTTCGTTCCCGAGGAAAAACGTAACCGATTCGCTACATTGTACGGACTAACGGAACATGACAGACTGAGACTAATAGAGGACGAAGCTTCATTGCTCTATTCCGCGACCGTCGTGATGCAATCAGGTGGTGGCGGACTGGTATCAACGGCCGGGGACTACTGGCGATTCTGTCAGATGATGTTAAATGGCGGCAGTCTGGATGGAGTCAATATCATTAGCCCTGGAACCGTTAAACGGATGACTCAGAATCAAGTTCCAATGAAACTATTGCCGTTAAGTTTCAATGGCGTGGTACCCGACCTGCTGCCCGCCTACGGCTTTGGCCTTGGCTTTGCCATTAATATGGATCCAGCTGCCGCCGGCACTCTTGGCTCGCTGGGAGACTATGGCTGGGGCGGAATGGCCGATACATACAGCTGGAGTGATCCAAAATTACAACTGGTGGGAATACTGATGCAACAGCTCATGCCGTCAATGCACTTTGCCGGACGCCAGGATTTTCGCAATCTGGTTTACCAGTCGATCATTTAGCACGGCTGAATCGCAGCGCCCTCAGTGCTAAAGCGGTACCGCCGAAGCCGATTTGAGTTTCTCTTCTCTGGCAACAACAGCTTCGCGATGGGTCATATAGGTTACTGAGCCAACGATAATTGCGCCACCAAGACAAACCCAAACGTCCGGGACTTCTCCAAATAATAGGTAACCGAATATAATTGCCCAGACCAATTGTAAAAATGCATAAGGCTGGGTCACCGTCAGCGGAGCTTTTGCGAATGACATGGTCAAGGCATAATGACCCGCTGTTGCCAAAGCAGCGACCAGCATCAGCCACATCAATTCTGTTGCAGTAGGGCTACGCCATTGCAGTATCGCTCCTGGCAATAGCACCAGGGTACAAAAAATCGATAGCATGACTAAAATATCCCGCGAGTCCTCGGTCCGGGTCAACTTTTTAGTGAACAGGAATGAAACTGCAAACAGGGGGGCTGCGATTAACTGGGCGATAGAACCCAGCTCAATCGAGACGTAGCCCGGTCGCAAAATAATGACGGTTCCTATAAAACCAATAAAGATGGCGAGGATTCGCCGAACCTGGATTCGTTCCCTAAAAATCAGGACAGCACCGATAGTGGTGAAGATCGGAGTGGTATACCCAATCGCGGTCACTTCGGCAATGGGAATGCGTGCCATTGCATAAAACCAGAGCATCACTGCGATGCCGTGGGCCAGGCCTCGCAATGAATACAATGTCATACTTTGCCGGGTCAGTTGGCGCCATCGCATTTTAATAATAACCGGCAACAACAAAAGCAAGCCAAAAGAGTATCGGATAAAAGCTGCTTCCACCGCCGGAAGATCTGACCCCAGATGACGCACCGTAATCGTGACAGCGACGAACAGTACACCTGCCACCACCATCCAGATTGAACCCGCAAGATGGTTACGTTCTGAGGTCTGTGACATCGTTGGTCAATCCTCCGACGAGGCCGCCGGAGTAGAATCTAGTCCCCTTCTATCATCGAATTGACATGGGATGTCAACGACGACACTAGCATGGGTGTCACTCCAGACGCTGTCTAACGCCATGGGCAATACAGACATCGCCAAGCACCATGGGCTAGTCCACCGAAGCCTCCTTGGCAATTCTCTAATCCCTGACACTAGTTTGAAACTGTCGGATTATTTCGACAGCGCAATCAAATCATTGATATGTTTTTCCCAGCCAATTGCCATGATATGAATGCCCTGGCATAACCCATCGAGCTCTTTGACCGTATTGGAGGCGATGGAAAGACTCTCTTCCACCACATTACCCGCTTCCTCGGCTGCCGCTATACGTTTAATCAAGTCATCAGGAATATCAATCCCCGGGACCCGTTCGTTCATATACGTTGCCATTTTGACCGACTTAACCGGAATTATCCCCGCCAGCACAATGATATTGGGTCGATTTAGGCGCTTTAGAAATGAAGTCAATTCCTCCACCTGGTAAATTGCCTGGGTCTGAAAATAAACTGCACCGGCGTCTGCCTTACGCTGGGTATTATCGATCTCACGGTCCTGGTCCGTCGCGCCAGGATTAAATACGCTTCCAATGTAAAAGCCAGTTTCTCCCTTCAACTCATTGCCGGCATGATCTTTGCCGCTGTTAAGAGCACTGGCCGCTTCAACAATTTCAGAAGCGAATAGATCACTGACCCCTTTTGCTTCAGGATGATCGCCGATATGCGGTGGGTCGCCTCCCATAATCACCAGATTCGGAATACCTAGAAGCTGAGCGCCCAACATACCACTCTGCAGCGCCAGTCGGTTTTTATCTCGAGAGGTAATTTGCAGAATCGGCTCAACTCCCCGCTTCAGTAATTCGTAGCCAGCGACCATGGGATCCAGGGTCATCCTAGCTGCCGCCGAATCGGTCATATTGATGGCATCGACCGAGTCTTTCAGCATAAGCGCTTTTTCGACCATTGTGCTTATATCGGTGCCCTTTGGAGGCGACAATTCACAGGTAATGACGAACTTGCCGTCGTCGCATGCGGCCCGCAGGCGCGATGGGGTTGGATTAACCATTTGGGTAGGTTGTTGTTAAAGTAAAGTTGCCCGGATTATAAATTGGCCAACCGATATTCGCTATCTCTGTAGCGTAATTCGGTTATCTGAAGTTTCTCGTAGCTGCCAGAAATTTTGACTTATTAAGAACCGACGAAGTACTCCCTATTTCCACTGACAAAAAAACCGGGATTCAGTATCGACTGAATCCCGGTCCGGTCCGTTATGGCATTTAAACCAGTTACAACATTAAGGTATGGAAGTTCTATCCAAACTACTCGACTGTAGTTTTTAGAATACTATTCCAACGCCCATTCCAACCGCTGCGTCATCGCCACCTTCTGACATCGATACCGCACCATTGACGATTACCTTAGATACTTTCTTGCCCATCAGCTTTCTGGTCTTAAGCCAGCGGCTGGCATTGATACCAACAGCTGATTCGGACTTATAGTGTCCGAGACCCAGGCTGAGGGCTGTTTTACCTGGCCTTGGTGGCTCTACGATGGAACGCATGGCGATTGCATTTGCGGTACCGCGACGCGCCTCTGTCTGAACCTGCCTGAGTTGACCGACGTTGATCGCATCGGTTTGAGCAATACCTGGGGCAACGTTAACAACCCTGCGCTCATTTCCGGGAGTACCAATGGAAATGGTGTCAGGTTGATCTGCAATCGATCCTGCACCCAAAGCTACTGAGGAATCCGCGGTTACCCTGGCGCCATTACCAATGGCGGTATCATCCGGCCCAATGGCAAATGAGTTCTGACCAATAGCAATACTCGCGCTACCGTTAGCTCTGGCGCCATTACCAATGGCAACACTGCCGGCGGCGATTGCCTGGGCACTGTTACCAACCGCTACCGTGGCAGTACCTGCTGCCAGCGCGTTAGCACCGCCTGCGAATGAAGCACCACCCGCGGCTCTGGATCCGGTACCGACTGCGGTGGAAGCGACACCCGAAGCAACTGAGTTTGATCCCAATGCCGTGGAATTCGGTGCGGTCGCCAGGGCACTATCGCCAGCCGCCAGTGATGACGTTCCAGTAGCAATTGCAGAAGTTCCAAGAGCTGTAGAGTTCACTCCGGTAGCCAGAGCGCTGTCACCAAATGCAGATGACGAGAGTCCAGTTGACGCAGCATCGGCGCCTATAGCAGTAGATCGACCGCCAGTTGCTCTGGCATTATTACCTACTGCAGTATCTGCGGTTCCAGTCGCCAGCGCTTCATCACCAATGGCAATTGAATCCCGCCCGGAAGCAGTAGAATTATCACCAATTGCAATCGCTTGAAAACCACTTGAGGTAGCGTTAGTACCAATTGCGACGGAATCACTGCCACTCGCAGTTGCGCCATCGCCTATTGCAGTATCTCCCTGGGCTGCGGCCAGAGTTTGATTGCCTATTGCAATGGTGTTTGGTCCAACAGCCTGGGCATCGGTACCACCAGCGAATGAATTCACACCCAGCGCGTCAGAGCTTGAACCAATTGCAGTTGCATTGGTTGCGGTCGCGGTTGAGTCCTGACCAACAGCCGTTGAGTTCCCAGCATTCGCAATGGTATTTACTCCTACTGCAGTGGCGTTGGTATTAGTCGCTGCTGCATCGGTACCAATGGCAACTGTATCAAGTCCCGAAGACAACGAGCGCAAGCCAATTGCTGAAGCGTTTGGTCCAGTCGCTGTGGAATCGTTACCAATGGCAATTGCATTTACATTTCTCGCTTGGGCACCCAGGTTATCTCCATTGACATCACTACCGATGGCAATCAATTCACCAAATCCACCTGATTGCTGGGTCACGGCAAATTCACCAATGGTAACGTTATTGTCTCCGAAGGATCGCGCAGAAGTACCTACGGTGAGGCCGGAGCTACCTGCAACAACGTTCTGGTCGCCTCCAATTACATTATCGTCACTTCCGGTATTGACTGTGTTGGCAAATCCCGATACCGCGTTGCGATTTGCCGTGGCCAATACTTGGTTCGCGCCACTTATGTCGTTGTCAACAGAAGCATTAACCGTATTGGTTTGTCCCGCCACCGAGTTGCGGTCCGCATTGAGCAATAGGTTTGAAAAACCAACCACTGTATTGTCATCGGAAAGTGTCGCTCGGTTGGTAGATCCAGCCGCCGCATTCCGATTCGATTGCGTCAGGACATTTGCGGTACCGGTCACAGTATTCTGACTACTGACAGCCAGTGAATTGTTATCGCCAGCAACCAGGTTGCTGTTGCTGCTAACTATTAATGAATTAGTACCACCCGAAACGGTATTTCTGTCGGAACTACTAACAAAATTAGTTGCACCAGCAACTTGGTTTTGGCCACTACCGGAAACCAAGGTATTGGTTAAACCCGCAACCGTATTATCTACTGAACTATCCACGTTATTAGTAGTACCGGATACCTGGTTGTTAAGCGCCACATTGACCGTATTGGTACTACCAGACAGTGTATTATTCTGCGCAATATTTGCAATATTGGTGGTACCAGAAACCTGGTTACCGTTACTTGCGGTTACCGTGTTAGTAATACCGGAAATGGTATTGCTATCCGAACCGCTAACATTATTGGTCGTACCCGCAACCTGGTTCTGATCACTTCCTACTACAACAGTGTTGGTTAAACCTGCAACGGTATTGTCATCCGATGCATCAACATTATTAGTCGTTCCAGCCACCTGATTTTGATCACTGCCATTAACTACGGTATTCGTCAGACCAGCAACGGTGTTATTTGTCGCAGTATCCAAACTATTTGAGGTACCAGCAACAGTATTTCCGTTGGCCGCATTAAATACCATATTCGCTGAACCAGAAATGGTGTTCTGACTACTCAATGAGACCATGTTGGTTGCACCGGACACGGTATTATTGTTTGACGCGTTATCCACCGTGTTGTTGGAACCAGATACCTGGTTAGCAGTAACCGCTGCAGTAGTTCCCAGGGAGTTGGATATACCACCAACAGAGTTCGCGATACTGCCATTATCAACCCGATTGTTGTTACCACCAACAATGACATTATCTTCGGTGGCTGCACCGGTGACGGTATTGTTATGCCCGGTAACGATGGCATTATGGTCGCCGGCGGTATCCAGTACATTGTTCAACCCGCCTAATGAAACATTGCCATCGCCAGTAGCGTCAACCACAACCTGATTTCCAATGGCCACGTTACCGTCGCCATTGGTTACGTTTGCATTGGTACCAATAGCAATTGCATTGGTCGATGCACCAGCTACAGATGAATCAGTACCCTGCGCAATACCATTGACACCTGCAGCATCGGCGTTAGTACCTTGAGCGATGGTATCCAGGGCGCTTGCATTGGCATTGTCACCAATTGCCTGGGAACCTTCAGCAGATGCATTGGCATTAGTACCTTGGGCAATACTGTTAAGACCACTTGCTTCGGCATTGGTACCTTGAGCAATACTGTCTACTCCTGAAGCATTTGCCAGATCACCTATCGCTTGAGCGCCTTCAGCAGAAGCATTAGCGCCGGTACCTTCAGCAATACTGTTAAGTCCACTTGCCTCGGCATTTGTACCTTGAGCTATGCTGTCTACTCCTGATGCATTTGCAAGGTCACCAATTGCTTGAGCACCTTCGGCAGATGCATTCGCTCCAGTGCCTTCGGCGATACTGTTAAGACCTGATGCTTCGGCATTGGTACCTTGAGCGATGCTGTCAACACCTGATGCATTCGCCAGATCACCAATTGCTTGAGCGCCTTCGGCAGATGCGTTAGCTCCCGTGCCTTCGGCAATGCTGTTAAGACCTGATGCTTCGGCATTAGTACCTTGAGCAATGCTGTCTACACCACTCGCATTAGCGAGGTCACCAATTGCTTGGGCACCTTCGGCAGATGCATTAGCACCTGTACCTTCGGCGATGCTGTTAAGACCACTTGCTTCAGCGTTTGTACCTTGAGCGATGCTGTCAACACCTGATGCATTCGCCAGATCACCTATTGCTTGGGCACCTTCGGCAGACGCATTCGCGCCTGTACCTTCAGCGATACTGTTAAGGCCTGATGCTTCGGCATTAGTACCTTGGGCTATGCTGTCTACACCTGATGCATTTGCGAGGTCACCAATTGCTTGGGCACCTTCGGCAGATGCATTAGCGCCTGTACCTTCAGCGATACTGTTAAGACCTGATGCTTCGGCATTAGTACCTTGAGCAATACTGTCCACACCTGATGCATTTGCGAGGTCACCAATTGCTTGAGCGCCTTCGGCTGAAGCATTCGCTCCCGTGCCTTCGGCAATACTGTTAAGACCTGAAGCTTCGGCATTGGTACCTTGAGCAATACTGTCAACACCTGATGCATTCGCCAGATCACCTATTGCTTGAGCGCCTTCGGCAGATGCATTCGCGCCTGTACCTTCAGCGATACTGTTAAGACCTGATGCTTCGGCATTAGTACCTTGGGCTATGCTGTCTACACCTGACGCATTTGCGAGGTCACCAATTGCTTGGGCGCCTTCGGCTGAAGCATTCGCTCCCGTGCCTTCGGCAATACTGTTAAGACCTGAAGCCTCGGCATTGGTACCTTGAGCGATGCTGTCAACACCTGATGCATTCGCCAGATCACCAATTGCTTGAGCGCCTTCGGCTGAAGCATTAGCTCCCGTGCCTTCGGCGATGCTGTTAAGTCCTGAAGCTTCAGCATTGGTACCTTGGGCAATGCTGTCAACACCTGATGCATTCGCCAGATCACCAATTGCTTGAGCGCCTTCGGCTGAAGCATTCGCTCCAGTGCCTTCGGCAATACTGTTAAGACCTGATGCTTCAGCATTGGTACCTTGAGCTATGCTGTCTACACCACTCGCATTAGCGAGGTCACCAATTGCTTGGGCACCTTCGGCAGATGCATTAGCGCCTGTACCTTCAGCGATACTGTTAAGACCTGATGCTTCGGCATTAGTACCTTGGGCTATGCTGTCTACACCTGATGCATTTGCGAGGTCACCAATTGCTTGAGCGCCTTCCGCTGAAGCATTCGCTCCCGTGCCTTCGGCAATACTGTTAAGACCTGATGCTTCAGCATTGGTACCTTGAGCTATGCTATCTACTCCTGATGCATTGGCCAGGTCACCAATTGCTTGGGCACCTTCGGCAGATGCATTCGCTCCAGTGCCTTCGGCGATACTGTTAAGACCTGATGCTTCGGCATTAGTACCTTGAGCGATGCTGTCAACACCACTAGCATTAGCGAGGTCACCAATTGCTTGGGCACCTTCGGCAGATGCATTAGCACCTGTACCTTCGGCGATGCTGTTAAGACCACTTGCTTCAGCGTTTGTACCTTGAGCTATGCTGTCAACACCTGATGCATTCGCCAGATCACCTATTGCTTGGGCACCTTCGGCAGATGCATTCGCGCCTGTACCTTCAGCGATACTGTTAAGGCCTGATGCTTCGGCATTAGTACCTTGGGCTATGCTGTCTACACCTGATGCATTTGCGAGGTCACCTATTGCTTGCGCACCTTCGGCTGAAGCATTAGCTCCCGTGCCATCGGCGATGCTGTTGAGACCTGATGCTTCGGCGTTTGTACCTTGAGCAATGCTGTCTACACCTGATGCATTTGCGAGGTCACCAATTGCTTGGGCACCTTCGGCAGATGCATTAGCGCCTGTACCTTCAGCGATACTGTTAAGACCTGATGCTTCGGCATTAGTACCTTGAGCAATGCTATCTACACCACTTGCGTTAGCGAGGTCACCAATTGCTTGGGCACCTTCTGCAGAGGCATTAGCACCTGTACCTTCGGCAATGCTGTTAAGTCCTGAAGCTTCAGCATTGGTACCTTGAGCAATACTGTCTACACCTGATGCATTCGCTAGATCACCAATTGCCTGTGCGCCTTCGGCTGATGCATTAGCACCTGTGCCTTCGGCAATACTGTTAAGACCACTGGCTTCGGCATTAGTACCTTGAGCAATGCTGTCAACACCTGATGCATTTGCGAGGTCACCAATTGCTTGCGCACCTTCTGCAGATGCATTAGCTCCCGTACCTTCGGCAATACTGTTAAGACCACTTGCTTCGGCGTTTGTACCTTGAGCAATGCTGTCAACACCTGATGCATTTGCGAGGTCACCAATTGCTTGGGCACCTTCTGCAGATGCATTAGCTCCCGTACCTTCGGCAATGCTGTTAAGTCCTGAAGCTTCAGCATTGGTACCTTGAGCAATACTGTCTACACCTGATGCGTTGGCCAGATCACCAATTGCTTGGGCACCTTCTGCAGATGCATTAGCGCCTGTACCTTCAGCGATACTGTTAAGACCTGATGCTTCGGCATTAGTACCTTGAGCAATGCTGTCAACACCTGATGCATTTGCGAGGTCACCAATTGCTTGGGCACCTTCTGCAGATGCATTAGCGCCTGTACCTTCAGCGATACTGTTAAGACCTGATGCTTCGGCATTAGTACCTTGAGCAATGCTGTCAACACCTGATGCATTTGCCAGATCACCAATAGCCTGAGCACCTTCTGCAGATGCATTAGCACCTGTACCTTCGGCAATACTGTTAAGACCCGAGGCTTCTGCATTGGTACCTTGAGCAATACTGTCCACACCTGATGCATTAGCCAGATCTCCAATGGCTTGTGCGCCTTCGGCAGATGCATTTGCTCCGGTACCTTCGGCAATACTGTTAAGACCCGAGGCTTCTGCATTGGTACCTTGAGCAATACTGTCCACACCTGATGCATTTGCGAGGTCACCAATTGCTTGCGCACCTTCGGCTGAAGCATTAGCTCCCGTGCCATCGGCAATACTGTTAAGACCACTGGCTTCGGCATTAGTACCTTGGGCAATGCTGTCTACACCTGATGCATTTGCGAGGTCACCAATTGCTTGCGCACCTTCGGCTGAAGCATTAGCTCCCGTGCCATCGGCGATGCTGTTGAAACCTGATGCTTCGGCGTTTGTACCTTGAGCAATACTGTCTACACCTGATGCGTTGGCCAGATCACCAATTGCTTGGGCACCTTCTGCAGAGGCATTAGCACCTGTACCTTCGGCAATGCTGTTAAGTCCTGAAGCTTCAGCATTGGTACCTTGAGCAATACTGTCTACACCTGATGCATTAGCCAGATCACCAATTGCTTGGGCACCTTCTGCAGATGCATTAGCGCCTGTACCTTCAGCGATACTGTTAAGACCTGATGCTTCGGCATTAGTACCTTGAGCGATACTGTCTACTCCTGAAGCATTCGCCAGATCCCCAATAGCCTGAGCACCTTCGGCAGATGCATTAGAGCCAGTACCCTGGGCGATACTGTTAACACCGCTGGACAAGGCTTCGTCGCCAATAGCAATACTCCCGACCCCGGATGCGTTGGCAACGTCGCCAATGGCAACACTCTGATCAGCGGACGCCTGGGAATTATTGCCACCAGCAAATGAGCTGGCACCAGACGCATCCGAACTAAAACCAACTGCTGTAGATTGAACATTGCTCGCTGTGCTGTCTTGGCCCAAAGCGGTTGCATCCGCCGCACTTGCGTTGGCATTATCACCAAAGGCAGAGGCAGAGTCCGCGTCCGCTAACGCGCCCGCACCCACCGCAGTTGATTGCAATCCTGTAGCGTTGGCGCCTGTACCCACCGCGATTGCATCAGTATTAGAAGCATCCGCACCATTACCTATGGCGGTACTGTTAGTGCCGCTGCCGTTAGCGTTGGTGCCCTGGGCAATGCTGTTATTGCCTCCCGCATCAGCGCTATTACCAATCGCCTGGGAGTTCACCCCAAGAGCATTAGAATTAGTACCCTGGGCAATACTGTTACTTCCAGTTGCGTTTGCACTTGTGCCTATTGCCTGGGAGTTTACGCCCAAGGCATTGGCACTGGTACCTTGGGCAATACTGTTATTTCCAGTTGCGTTTGCGCCATTGCCAATTGCCTGGGAACTTATTCCCAAGGCATTGGCATTGGTGCCCTGGGCAATACTGTTATTTCCAGTTGCGTTTGCACCATTACCAATTGCCTGGGAACTTATTCCCAAGGCATTGGCATTGGTGCCCTGGGCAATACTGTTATTTCCAGTTGCGTTTGCACCATTACCGATTGCCTGGGAACTTATTCCTAAGGCATTGGCATTGGTGCCCTGGGCAATACTGTTATTTCCAGTTGCGTTTGCACCATTACCGATTGCCTGGGAACTTATTCCTAAGGCATTGGCATTGGTGCCCTGGGCAATACTGTTATTTCCAGTTGCGTTTGCACCATTACCGATTGCCTGGGAATTTACTCCTAAAGCATTGGCATTGGTGCCCTGGGCAATACTGTTATTTCCAGTTGCGTTTGCACCATTACCAATTGCCTGGGAACTTATTCCTAAAGCATTGGCATTGGTGCCCTGGGCAATACTGTTGTTTCCGGTCGCGTTTGCACCATTACCAATTGCCTGGGAACTTACTCCTAAGGCATTGGCATTAGTGCCCTGTGCAATACTGTTATTTCCAGTAGCGTTTGCACCATTACCGATTGCCTGGGAACTTATTCCTAAGGCATTGGCATTGGTGCCCTGGGCAATACTGTTGTTTCCGGTTGCGTTTGCACCATTACCAATTGCCTGGGAACTTACTCCTAAGGCATTGGCATTAGTGCCCTGGGCAATACTGTTATTTCCGGTTGCATCAGAACCCGTTCCCTGAGCTATGCTATTTGTTCCAAGAGCATTGGCTGCATCACCAATCGCAATACTGCTGGCTCCAGAAGCATTCGCGACATCACCAATGGCCACACTCTGGCCACCAGTAGCTTGTGAGTTATTGCCGCCAGCAAAAGATTGTGCACCAGTCGCATCAGAACTGAAACCTACTGCGGTAGATTGTGCGCCACTGGCCAGGGTATCTTGTCCTAATGCGGTTGAATCAACTGCACTGGCGTTAGCGTTGTCGCCGAAGGCCGATGCAGAAGATGCATTTGCACTTGAACCCGCACCAACAGAAGTAGCATTAGCACCATTTGCTAAAGCATCTTGGCCTATAGCAACTGCACCTGTACCAATCGCCTGAGCACCAACACCAGCGCCAGTGGTATCTCCCGCACCGCCACCGGAATCACCACCAATGGCAACCGAATCAATTCCCTCAGCGCTGGCATTTTCTGCGCCAGCAAACGCGCCCTGGGCATTGGCAGAAGTGCCTGCGCCAACTGCTGTCGCCTGGGCAGCTTCAGTATTTGAGCCGGTACCAATTGCTACAGCATCAATCGCACTGGCATTGGCGCCAGTACCTTGGGCAATACTGTTTGTTCCACTTGCTTGGGCATTGGTACCTTGGGCAATACTATCGACACCGTCGGCATTCGCCAGATCACCAATCGCTTGCGCACCTTCGCCCGTGGCATTAGCGCCGGTGCCCTGGGCAATACTATTAACTCCAGTCGCTTGCGTATTAGTACCTTGAGCAATGCTGTCGACACCTTCGGCATTCGCCAGATCACCTATGGCCTGCGCACCTTCGCCAGTAGCATTGGCGCCTGTTCCCTGGGCAATGCTGTTCAAGCCAGAAGCATCGGCGTTTGTGCCTTGCGCAATACTATCTATACCGGAAGCATTTGCTCCGTCACCAATGGCTTGAGCACCTTCGGCTGAAGCTTCGGAGTTTGTCCCTTGTGCAATACTGTTAGTCCCACTAGCTATAACTGCATCGCCAAGCGCAATACTTCCAGCAGCTGTCGCATTGGCGACGTCACCAATTGCAATACTTTGCGCGCCACTGGCTTGTGCGTTGTTTCCTCCGGCAAATGATTGCGCACCACCCGCATCAGAGCTAAAACCTACCGCAGTTGACTGCAGACCACTTGATGTTGTGTTCTGACCCAATGCAGTTGCATCTTGAGCACTTGCATTAGCACTATCACCTACCGCGGTTGTTGAATCCGCAGTTGCCAGTGAATTTGTACCGATTGCGATCGCATCTACACCGGTAGCATTAGCGCCAGTTCCCTGGGCAATACTGTTGAGTCCAGACGCGTCGGCGTTTGTTCCCTGGGCAATACTATCTATACCAGAAGCCCTGGCGCCATCACCGATAGCCTGGGCACCTTCTGCCGAAGCATTAGAGCCCGTACCTTCGGCAATACTATTAAGACCACTTGCCTCTGCATTCGTACCTTGCGCAACACTATCGATGCCTGAAGCATTCGCTAGATCACCAATTGCTTGAGCACCTTCAGCTAAAGCGTTTGCATTGGTGCCCAAGGCTTGAGAATTAAGTCCCTGGGCATCAGCGTTATTACCTTGAGCGATACTACCTATGCCGGTCGCATTCGCACTGTTGCCTTGCGCGATGCTGTTGTTGGCAGTTGCATTGGCATTGGTACCCTGGGCAATACTATTGTTACCAGTCGCATTTGCGTTAGTTCCCGAAGCTTGGGAGCTAACCCCCTGAGCATCCGCGTTATTACCTTGGGCGATACTGCTGAAACCAGTTGCACTGGCGCTGTTTCCCTGGGCAATACTACTTGCCGCGGTAGCATTTGCATTACTACCCTGGGCAATACTATTGGCACCAGTTGCATTGGCATTGGTACCAGAAGCCTGGGAATTCACTCCCTGGGCGTCTGCGTTGTTGCCTTGGGCAATACTGCTGAAACCCGTTGCATTGGCGTTGTTACCCTGGGCAATACTACTTGCTGCGGTAGCATTTGCATTAGTACCCTGGGCAATACTATTGGCACCAGTTGCATTGGCATTGGTACCAGAAGCCTGGGAATTCACTCCCTGGGCGTCTGCGTTGTTGCCTTGGGCAATACTGCTGAAACCCGTTGCATTGGCGCTGTTACCCTGGGCAATACTACTTGCTGCGGTAGCATTTGCATTAGTACCCTGGGCAATACTATTGGGACCCGTCGCGTTGGCATTGGTACCAGAAGCCTGGGAATTCACTCCCTGGGCATCCGCATTACGGCCCTGCGCGATACTGCTGCCGCCAGTGGCATTAGCACTGGTACCCTGGGCGATGCTGTTGTTTCCGGTTGCATTGGAGTTAGTGCCGAAAGCCTGGGCATTTATTGCGGTGGCGTTCGCATTGGTTCCCTGGGCAATACTGTTGGTGCCACTGGCATTTGAAAATTGGCCGATAGCCTGGGCGCCATCCGCTGTTGCGAAGGCGGAATCTCCTATCGCTAAGCTGGCGACACCATCTGCATTGGTAAACGATCCAATGGCGATCGAATCCGTATTGGTTGAGAAGGCGGCAACACCCTGGGCGATACTATTTGCCCCAGTGGCCAGTGCATCCTCACCAAGGGCTTGGGCTCCTTGGGCGGTGGCAATTGCATCGGTACCTATGGCAATGGTGTCATTTCCAATGGCCATGGCCCTATCACCTACGGCAACGCCATCGTCTCCACTCGCGATGGAACCTTCACCTATTGCGATAGCATCCTCTCCGCTGGCAATTGTGGTTTCACCAATGGCTACAGTTGATTCACCCGAAGCATTCGCTGATTGGCCGATAGCTACACCTTCCAAACCACTGGCATCTGCCTGATTACCAATCGCAATAGCATCTGTATTGCTGGCATTGGAATTAGCGCCCTGAGCGATGCTATTTGCACCATCAGCATTTGAGCTGTTGCCTAATGCTATAGTATTAACTTGAGTCGCTGAAGCACCTGTGCCCTGGGCAATACTGTTAGTACCGCTTGAGCTGGCCGCATCACCAATCGCAACACTGCCCGCAGCGGACGCATTGGCCGCATCACCAATGGCAACACTTTGATCACCAGTTGCCTGGGAGTTGTTTCCAGCAGCAAATGATTGGGCGCCGCCGGCATCTGAACTAAATCCAACCGCAGTTGACTGTAAACCACTAGCAGTTGTGTCTTGTCCCAACGCGGTGGCGTCCGCGGCACTGGCATTGGCATTATCACCAAATGCCGACGCTGATGATGCTGATGCGACAGCGCCGCTACCTACCGCGGTAGAGTTAGCCCCAGTACCACTTGCACTATCACCAATTGTTGTTGCACCGACGCCATTAGCCAATGCATCCTGGCCTATAGCGATAGAGCCTTCACCGATCGCCTGGGCACCGACACCGGCACCGGTAGCATCTCCCGCGCCGCCACCTGAATCGCCACCTATAGCAACCGAATCGATACCTTCAGCACTGGCATTTTCTGCGCCAGCAAACGCTCCCTGTGCATTGGCGGACGTACCAGCACCAACTGCTGTTGCCTGGGCTGCTTCCGTATTAGAACCAGTACCTATTGCCACTGCATCAATCGCGCTGCTATTGGCACCGGTACCTTGGGCAACGCTATTTTCGCCACCGGCATCCGCGCCCGTTCCACTCGCCTGGGAATTCAGTCCGGAAGCATTCGCATCGGTACCCTGGGCAATACTATCGATGCCCGTGGCCGTCGCGTTTTCACCAATTGCCTGAGAACCTTCGGCCGTCGCATTGGCGTTGTTACCTTGGGCAATACTGTTATCACCACCGGCATTCGCACCGGTCCCTTGGGCAACACTATTATCGCCACCGGCATCCGCGCCCGTTCCACTCGCCTGGGAATTCAGTCCGGAAGCATTCGCATCGGTACCCTGGGCAATACTATCGATGCCCGTGGCCGTCGCGTTTTCACCAATTGCCTGTGAACCTTCGGCGGTTGCATTGGCGTTGTTACCTTGGGCAATACTGTTATCACCACCGGCATTCGCACCAGTCCCTTGGGCAACACTATTGTCACCACCGGCATCGGCACCCGTTCCGCTCGCCTGAGCGTTTAATCCGGAAGCGTTTGCATCGGTACCTTGAGCAATACTATCGATGCCCGTGGCCGTCGCGTTTTCACCAATTGCTTGTGAACCTTCGGCGGTTGCATTGGCATTGTTACCTTGGGCAATACTGTTATCACCACCGGCATTCGCACCGGTACCCTGCGCAACACTATTGTCACCACCGGCATCGGCACCCGTTCCGCTCGCCTGAGCGTTTAATCCGGAAGCGTTTGCATCGGTACCTTGAGCAATACTATCGATGCCCGTGGCCGTCGCGTTTTCACCAATTGCCTGTGAACCTTCGGCGGTTGCATTAGCGTTGTTACCTTGGGCAATACTGTTATCACCACCGGCATTCGCACCGGTCCCTTGGGCAACACTATTGTCACCACCGGCATCGGCACCCGTTCCGCTCGCCTGAGCGTTTAATCCGGAAGCGTTTGCATCGGTACCTTGAGCAATACTATCGATGCCCGTGGCCGTCGCGTTTTCACCAATTGCTTGTGAACCTTCGGCGGTTGCATTGGCATTGTTACCTTGGGCAATACTGTTATCACCACCGGCATTCGCACCGGTACCCTGCGCAACACTATTGTCACCACCGGCATCGGCACCCGTTCCGCTCGCCTGAGCGTTTAATCCGGAAGCGTTTGCATCGGTACCTTGAGCAATACTATCGATGCCCGTGGCCGTCGCGTTTTCACCAATTGCCTGTGAACCTTCGGCGGTTGCATTGGCGTTGTTACCTTGGGCAATACTGTTATCACCACCGGCATTCGCACCAGTCCCTTGGGCAACACTATTATCGCCACCGGCATCCGCGCCCGTTCCACTCGCCTGGGAATTCAGTCCGGAAGCATTCGCATCGGTACCCTGGGCAATACTATCGATGCCCGTGGCCGTCGCGTTTTCACCAATTGCCTGTGAACCTTCGGCGGTTGCATTGGCGTTGTTACCTTGGGCAATACTGTTATCACCACCGGCATTCGCACCGGTACCCTGCGCAACACTATTGTCACCACCGGCATCGGCACCCGTTCCACTCGCCTGGGCATTTAATCCGGACGCGTTTGCATCGGTACCTTGAGCAATACTATCGATGCCCGTGGCCGTCGCGTTTTCACCAATTGCCTGTGAACCTTCGGCGGTTGCATTGGCGTTGTTACCTTGGGCAATACTGTTATCACCACCGGCATTCGCACCAGTCCCTTGGGCAACACTATTATCGCCACCGGCATCCGCGCCCGTTCCACTCGCCTGGGAATTCAGTCCGGAAGCATTCGCATCGGTACCCTGGGCAATACTATCGATGCCCGTGGCCGTCGCGTTTTCACCAATTGCCTGTGAACCTTCGGCGGTTGCATTGGCATTGTTACCTTGGGCAATACTGTTATCACCACCGGCATTCGCACCGGTACCCTGCGCAACACTATTGTCACCACCGGCATCGGCACCCGTTCCGCTCGCCTGAGCGTTTAATCCGGAAGCGTTTGCATCGGTACCTTGAGCAATACTATCGATGCCCGTGGCCGTCGCGTTTTCACCAATTGCCTGTGAACCTTCGGCGGTTGCATTAGCGTTGTTACCTTGGGCAATACTGTTATCGCCACCGGCATTCGCACCGGTACCCTGCGCAACACTATTGTCACCACCGGCATCGGCACCGGTTCCACTCGCCTGAGCGTTTAATCCGGAAGCATTCGCATCGCTACCCTGGGCAATACTATCTATGCCCGTGGCCGTCGCGTTTTCACCAATTGCCTGTGAACCTTCGGCGGTTGCATTGGCGTTGTTACCTTGGGCAATACTGTTATCACCACCGGCATTCGCACCAGTCCCTTGGGCAACACTATTATCGCCACCGGCATCCGCGCCCGTTCCACTCGCCTGGGAATTCAGTCCGGAAGCATTCGCATCGGTACCCTGGGCAATACTATCGATGCCCGTGGCCGTCGCGTTTTCACCAATTGCCTGTGAACCTTCGGCGGTTGCATTGGCGTTGTTACCTTGGGCAATACTGTTATCACCACCGGCATTCGCACCAGTCCCTTGGGCAACACTATTATCGCCACCGGCATCCGCGCCCGTTCCACTCGCCTGGGAATTCAGTCCGGAAGCATTCGCATCGGTACCCTGGGCAATACTATCGATGCCCGTGGCCGTCGCGTTTTCACCAATTGCCTGTGAACCTTCGGCGGTTGCATTGGCATTGTTACCTTGGGCAATACTGTTATCACCACCGGCATTCGCACCGGTACCCTGCGCAACACTATTGTCACCACCGGCATCGGCACCCGTTCCGCTCGCCTGAGCGTTTAATCCGGAAGCGTTTGCATCGGTACCTTGAGCAATACTATCGATGCCCGTGGCCGTCGCGTTTTCACCAATTGCCTGAGAACCTTCGGCTGAGGCATTTGCACCTGTCCCTTGGGCAATACTATTAATTCCACTTGCGATAACTGCGTCGCCAAGGGCGATACTTCCAGCAGCTGTTGCATTGGCTACATCACCAATCGCAATACTTTGAGCACCGGTCGCCTGGGAGTTATTGCCAGCCGCAAATGATTGCGCACCACCAGCATCAGAACTGAAGCCAACCGCTGTTGATTGTAGTCCGCTGGCAGTAGTGTCCTGACCCAATGCGGTGGCGTCCGCCGCACTGGCATTGGCATTATCACCAAATGCCGACGCTGATGATGCTGAAGCGACAGCACCGCTACCTATTGCGGTAGAGTTAGCGCCGGTACCACTTGCGCCATCACCGATGGTTATTGCGCCGACCCCATTAGCCAGCGCGTCCTGGCCAATAGCAATAGCACCTTCGCCGACCGCCTGGGCACCAACTCCCGCGCCAGTCGGGTCTCCCGCACCGCCGCCTGAATCGCTGCCAATTGCGACCGAGTCAACCCCTTCACCACTGGCGTTTTCACCCCCGGCAAAGGCACCCTGGCCGTTGGCCGAAGAACCTGCACCAACTGCCGTTGCCTGATTGGCTTCGGAATTAGAACCCGTTCCGATGGCGACTGCGTCCAAAGCACTGGTGGCCGCGCCGTCACCCACTGTGACGGTACCGTTAGAAGTGGTTCCAACATTGCGACCAATTGCTACGTTGTTATCGCCGATAACACTACTGGTGCCAGCAATTTGACCAACGTTACTTTCGCCGGTTACGGTACCGTTTCCAGAAGCATTGAACACGTTGTTGTTACCCGTTACACCAATGGGGTCGCCGAATACGGCGTTATTTGAACCATTGATTGTGATGGCGTTACCAACAGCGGTGTTGTTGCCACCAGTACCGACCGTGATATTGGTACCTACCGCAGTATTTGAATCTCCGCCACCCGTATTAACGTTGGAACCGATGGCGGTGCTTTGGCTGCCGCCGGATACCGTGGTGCCAGAATTACCAATGGCGGTATTATTGCTACCTGCGGCATTCGTATCGACACCATTACCGACTGCTATATCGTTGCCACCGAAAGCTGTCGCGGTAGTTCCCTGGGCGATACTATTGGCTCCGGTCGCATTTGCGTTACTACCCTGGGCAATACTTTGCACTCCCGAGGCATTAGCATTGCTTCCAGTAGCGATGGCATTCTGACTAGATGCTGATGCATTATTGCCTTGCGCAATACTACTTGCACCATCCGCATTCGAACTGGTTCCAGTCGCAATAGAATCTGACCCGGTAGCAGAGGCAACACTACCCTGGGCGACACTATTAACACCGCTTGCCGTAGCACCGCTGCCAGTCGCAATTGCACTTGTGTTTGATGCCGATGCTCCAACACCCTGGGCAATACTATTAACGCCATCTGCGTTAGTACTCGTACCCACGGCAATTGCCCCAGATTGAGATGCTGAGGTGTCAAATCCCTGGGCAATACTTTGTGCGCCATCTGCATCTGCCCCATTACCCACGGCAATAGCATTGTTTTGAGTGGCTGACGCACCGGTTCCCTGGGCAATACTGTTTGTACCATCTGCATTACTCGCATTACCAATCGCAATGGCATTCGTGTTTGATGCTGAAGAATTAACACCCTGAGCAATACTCCCGGTGCCATCTGCATTACTAAAAGTACCAAGCGCAATGGCATTCTGGCTGGTCGCGGAAGAAGTGAATCCCTGGGCAATACTGTCTCGACCATCTGCATTACTGCCTGTACCAATAGCAATAGCGGATGCATCTGTCGCTGAACTATTAGGACCAATTGCGACACTGTTTAAGCCATCTGCATTACTACCAGTACTAATGGCAGTCGCATTGGCGGCCGACGCGGAGGCATTGACGCCTTGCGCGGTGCTATTGCTACCACTGGCATCAGCGTTAAGACCTGAAGCCTGAGCACCCGCTCCGGATGCATTAGCGTTATTACCAACAGCAACGGAAGCTGTATTGCTGGCGGTAGCATTGGTTCCCTGTGCGATACTGTTAGTGCCACTCGCGTCAGCCTGCACACCAATAGCGGTGGTTTGAAATCCTGAAGCGTTAGCAAAAGTACCCTGTGCAATCGTATTGGAGCCGCTGGACCTAGTAGCGGATCCAATAGCTTGTGATTGAATTCCAGTTGAACTGGCGTCATCTCCAATGGCAATACCACCTAACATGGAGGCGTTGGTATTCTCGCCAATTGCAATACTGGCCACGCCTCCTGCTTCGGCATTATTAGCTGCCGCAAACGATCGGTCACCACTGGCAACAGCGCTGGTACCAATTGCCACAGCAGTACTACCCAACGCGGATGTATCAGACCCTATCGCCACACTTTGGCTGCCACCTGCCTGAGCATTGCTACCGCCAGCAAAAGATTGGGCACCAGCGGCATTTGCATTGTCACCCGTCGCGACAGATTGCGCGCCAGCGGCATTGGAACCATCACCGACCGCAACTGCCCCGGAAGCTGACGCCGTGGCGTCGTCACCAATTGCAATGGTCTGGGCGGCACTCGCATTGGAATTGTCACCGATAGCTACTGCTCCATTGGAAGATGCATTGGCATCATCGCCAATGGCAATGGCCTGGGCCGCTCCTGAATTGGCATTATCTCCGATTGCAACGCCGCCTGTGGATTGGGCCCTGGCACCACTACCGACCGCAACTGATTGCGCACCATCGGCATTGGCATTGTCGCCAAATGCAGCTGCCTGATCAGCGCTCGCATTGGAATTGTCGCCCACCGCCACAGCGCCAGTGAATGAAGCAGTTGCGTCATCACCAATTGCAACCGATTGCGCTGCACTAGCATTGGAATTATTACCAATCGAAACGGTGGCGGTTGCATCTGAATTAGCACTATTGCCGATGGCGATGGCATTGGTGCCAGTCGCGGAAGAACCGAAACCCTGGGCGATACTGTTTGTGCCATCTGCATTGCTGGCATTACCAATCGCAATGGCGTTCGTGTTTGATGCTGAAGAATTTACACCCTGGGCAATACTGCCAGTGCCATCTGCATTACTAAAAGTACCAAGCGCAATAGCATCCTGGCTCGTCGCGGAAGAAGTAAATCCCTGGGCAATACTGTCTCGACCATCTGCATTACTACCTGTACCTATGGCAATGGCGGATGCGTCCGTCGCTGAACTATTAGGACCAATTGCGACGCTGTTTAAGCCATCTGCATTACTACCAGTACTAATGGCAGTTGCATTGGCGGCCGACGCTGATGAACCTAACCCTTGCGCGATACTGCTTTCACCATCAGCATTGGCACTGGTTCCTACAGCGATTGTATTGTCTGCACCAGTACTTGCAGTATTACCTATCGCTACAGTGCTATTTGCGTTGGCTCCAACACTCTGCCCAAGCGCGATATTATTATCTCCTACAACATTGCTGGTGCCGGCGATTTGACCAACGTTACTTTCTCCATTCACTGTTCCGTTACCGGACGCATTGAATACGTTGTTATTTCCAGTTACGCCAATGGGATCGCCGAACACTGCGTTATTGGATCCATTGATTGTGATCGCGTTACCAACTGCAGTGTTATTGCCACCGCCAGTAATACTTATATCGCTACCCACGCCGGTATTGTTATCACCACCAGTCAGGGAAACTGCCGACCCAACGGCAACGTCTTCATTGCCTGTAGCAGTCGGCTCTAGGTCCACATCAATATCAAGACCAGATACATCATCGCTAGTAATGGAGTTGTCTTGAATATCGGTCCCGGTTAACGATCCATCCGTAACGTCTGCACTGGCTACACTGCCATCCATGATGTCAGTACCAGTTAAAGACTCATCCATCACATCAGTACCAGTTACAGTGCCATCGATAATCTTACTACTATTTACCGAAAAGTCTGCCAATTTCGCCGTCGTTACGGCGCCTGGAGCTAACTCGGTCGTTGCAACAGCGCTATCTATAATTTCTGCACTGCCAACTGCATTATTCCCAATATCAGCTTCGGTAATTGAACCAGGCTCAATGTCGCTTCCACCTACAGCATTACAGTTAGCTGCTGGGGAGCAGTTTACGTCCCCAGCATAAGCACGTTGAACTAGTACCGAATTGTCAATAAGCGCTACCGGCAACCCAAGAACCATCGCAAGCATTGACCCGAGACTGACCCGCCCCAGTATCTTTACCATACGCATAAACAAGCGCCGGTACATTTTCTGCAACAAACTAAATCCACCTATCCTGTTATCAGGCTGTCTCATTGACGCATTCGCCTTGTTAGGAGTTTGCTGAAAAAATCCACCAATACTATTTATGATGCTATTCACCATAGGATTCACCTTGGAATTGAATTTGGTTTTATTTTGAAAAAAATTTGATTTTGGCATTTTGTTGTGCTGTACACTAAAACGTAGCTATAAAGGCGCTGCTGTCAAAACAGTAGGCTAGATCGTGCGCAGATACCCCAGCCTGTGTAAATCAGTTGCTAAACACCTCACCCTCCATTTTCGACCTGTCGCACCCATCAATTATCGGGACTCGCTTTTAATCCGCTTATCCACTATCGGTATTCAAACAGTGAATGGCGACTCGCTATTTTTTTATTTTAGTTTTTGTTTTTTCCTTACTCGTCATTTGATGAGCTAACTAAGCTTGTATTGACTCGAAAAAGTGGAATACGTTAAGTACCCTTTAATCGATCAATGCAAGTTATATTGCGCATCTACAACAACTACAAATAATCCTAATTTCGAGTCGGATAGTACCTTATCCTCACAAAAAGCACTACGGACTTCCGATGGGCGGTATAAAATTCAAGATTAATGGCGTGCTCTTATCGAAAATATTTTCTATTACAACAGGCTACGGAGTCTATCCATAGAATTACTCGCAACTCTTTAGTGATAAAATAGGCTCATATGGTATCGAACATCAACTTCCATAAATACACAAATTAGTCCGCCCCCTCCGACGAATTTTTTTCCAGATCGATGCACGCTAGCTAATATTCCGGTCAATCCATGCCAGAATCCGATCCATTCTGTTTGTTCAATGCACTATCACCAACTATTATAATATCTCCATCGTTTAGACTAAGGTCCTTCGGTTGATCCGCTCGAACGTCATTCAAACTAATCTTATAGGTTTCGCCTTCACCATTCGGTAGTTATCGAAAATTTAAATATTGCCTCTGATCGCTTCGAAGTTAACCCCGCCAGCCATTGGCAACGCCTTCAATACATTTGAATCTCCTCGCATCGCATACCCGCCCGGCTTGGCAACCGCACCTTCTACAAACCCCGAACCCGCTTTTGGCGCCAGGGCATTATCGCCGTCTTGCAATGCAAACTGAACTCGTTCGTCGGTAGACTGGAGTAACTGATTGAGATCAATAAATAGTGTCTCTCTTGATTTTTTACCGCGCCGAGTACCGCAACCTGATGAGATCGAATCTGTTCGATAAAAACCGTAGTGTGGGGATCCTGAATATATATTCACCCAACTCATAGGTATTTTTCTGAAACCCCAGCAAGCACGTTAAATTCTTCAACAACGGACGGCAAGTCGTTAATCACCTCTCCATCAATCTCCACCCACGCGTGGGCGCGGATAGATTGATTGTCATTCGATTTTTTTGCCCCAATGGTTATAAAACCGGGAATTCCCGCGCGGCGTAAGAACATGATTAGTAATAAGGATCTTTTCAGGCAAGATTTTTTAAAAAATAATTTCCAGGTAGCCGCTGAAACCACCAGAGCAGTTTGTTTCGCATACGCTATATCTTGGTCAGAAATATTTTCTATAGATCCAACCTTATTGTTAAACCAAGGAGAAGCGAGGATCCATTTATATAGTCGACTAAAACCAAAAACATATAGCCCTATATAAACAAATGGAATTAGCACCAGGCTCAATAGGAATATCCCCCATTGGCCCATCGAAAAAGATTTAAGTTTATTAAGTCTATTGTTCAACTCAAGCGCTCTAAAGTATTTATGTGGGCAATGTTCGCGTCACCCTACAATGGCCATACACTGGAATGCAACACGTGATAGATTCCAACTTTGTTGTAGCATATATCAAGTTCTACTCTACGGATATCTCATTTTTTTTTGACCAACCCGTTTGAACGCAAGTTCTACACTATAAACAGAACATCTGTCATAATTTGTTCAGATGAGGCATCATATTCTTCAACCATTTGCGACACAATGTCGTGAATCGAATCAAATTCTTTAAATAGTTCCAAAACACGGGCTCCAACTGCATTGAGTCCAATTTGACCCGGGGAGCGAGAAAGAGTTTGTCTCACTGGCGAAAGCACATTTTGCTGGCAAAACGGTTATATTGATTACCCACAGGCCAGAAACCCTGGAACTGGCTAACAAAGTTTTTATGGTTGACAGGGGAACAATGTGTGAAATTCAGTAATTCAGAACACTCTTAATATCGAAAATACCCCTAAATTGCTCACCTAAGGCAACAACTACTTTTTTCCGAATCAATCATGTCTGACTTAAATGTACTGTTCCTCTTTAGTGACGAGCACCGGCGCGACGCCCTTGGTTGCTACGGCCATCCCCTGGTTCACACACCCAACCTGGACGCGCTGGCGGCCAAAGGAACCAGATTCACCAATGCTTATACCTCCTCTCCCGTTTGTGTCCCGGCGCGAGCCTCCATGGCATCCGGAGAATATGTCTTTGCCACCCGCTGCTGGAGTAACTCACAGGCCTATCAGGGTACTCCCATCAGCTGGGGACATCAGCTCCAGGCCCAGGGCCGTAGAGTCGATTCCATTGGCAAGCTGCACTACCGCAGCGCGGAGTATGACAACGGTTTCGATAATGAACTACTACCGCTCTATATACGGGATGGTAAGGGCTGGATCAAAGGACTTCTGCGGGATCATGAGGCCGTTATCGACTGTTCCGGATATGCTGACCAGATTGGCCCGGGAGACGATGGCTACACTCGATATGATGTTGGGGTTACTGATGCTGCTTGTGATTGGCTGGCCGACAAAAACAATATTGCTAAGGGTAAACCCTGGGCGTTATTTGTTTCATGGTTGCGACCGCATTATCCCCTTACCTGTCCACAAAAATTTTATGACATGTATCCATTGGATAAGATGGATCAAGCCAGGTTTACTTCTGACGAGCAACAATCCGATCATCCGGTAACCAAGACTATCAAACGCAACTTTAATTATGACGATTATTTTACCGACCACACCCGGCAGATAGCACGGGCATCATATTATGGCTTATGTAGCTTCCTTGACGATCAGATTGGCCAGGTGATTGCGGCACTCAAGACCACCGGACAATTCGACAACACCATGATCATCTACACAAGCGATCATGGAGATCATAATGGCGATCGAGGCCTTTGGACCAAGATGACTTTGTATGATGAGTCGGCGGCCATTCCGATGATTATCAGTGGACCCGGAGTTCCGCAGAATAAAATTGTTTCTACACTGGCATCGCTGGTGGATATATATCCGACGATACTGTCGGCGACAGGTGTTGCTGACGACAGCAGCTCAAGGCCTGGAATTGCGCTCCAGGAATTGGCCTCCCGAGAGGATTTTGATCGGCCGGTTCTGAGCGAATATCATGATGGCGGCTCGCCCATTGGGATGTTTATGCTGCGCAATGCAAGATGGAAATATAATTATTATCCTGGGTATGCACCTGAGTTATTTGATATGCAGGAAGATCCGGATGAGTTAACGGATCTTGGAGAATCGGGGGATCATGCCGAAGTGTTGGATTATTGCCATAGACAGATGTTGGCCTTGGTCGACCCCGAGGAGGCGAACACGCAGGCATTTGCCGATCAGGCTGCCAAAATTGAAGAGTTGGGGGGGAGCGAGGCAGTGTTGCGGTCGGAGGAGTTCGATTTTACGCCGGTTGGGTAGGTGTTGGTGACGTTGTAAGGTAGCGTGCGGGTTGAACCTTAACTTTTATGTCGACCTTCGGTCGCATTTTTCCGACTGGATCCCGGCTTCACCGGGATGACGGAGTGAGGTATGAGTCACTACCCGTCATTCATCCGACCAGGCACATCGATCCGTTCAATAATCTTAAGATCACAATAATGCTGAACCCTTTCCTCATCCAACATTACATGGTTAGCATAAATCTCCCTGCCCCGCTCTTCTTCACCGTTTTTATAGGCCATCAACGCATTGTAATCCATGGTGAACCCGCGTTCTTTTAACGTACTCTTGCCAAATACGGTCCCATCAAAACCATTAGCCAATACCAGTTGATACTTCTTTTTAAAGAAATTGTAACCGCAACACGAATAGTGAAGAATGCAAGGGTAGTAGTACCTCGCGGTTTTTATATAGTGCTGGCGGCTGCGCCATTTATGTACGTCATTGGGCACCATATCTTCCCGCACTCGGCACATGCTTTTACCGTTGTTGTAAAAGTTAAAATATTTTCTTTTTTCCTGCCAATGCTGACTAAGATCAATATTTAGTTTCTCAAGCAATTTTCTCGGTTTCTTGAATGCGTTGACTTCTAAAAAATAATCGCCAATTTCATGGGTAGACGGTACCGCTTCGAAATTAAAATAGCGAACCGCGATAACTTCGTCCTTGATCAAAGTATCCAGGTGGGTGTCAAGGCTATTTCTACCCGGCCAAAACAGTTCATCAGCATCGATATGCAATATCCAGTCGATCCCCTCTTCCATCGCCATCATTAACCCTAGTTGCGCATTTAACGTTTGTCTGGCGCGTTTTTCTTTTCCGGTATGTTGGCCATAGCGCTCGAACTTACTCAACGACTCCCACTGCTTTTTAGTATTATCATCTACCGGAATGGCGGTTACGCCATCGATATTCGACACCAGCTCCTGGTCGGGGTCGGTGGGATCGTCAAACATCAGATAGATGCGTTTAAATCCCAGATTCAGGTGGTAGTTAACAAAGGTTACCAGGGAAGGACCCTGGCTTTTCAAGGTAGTGACAATGGCGGCGGACGACATTACTCTGTGAGTACTCAGGAAATCTGAAATAATGGTTTACCCAATCGATCAATATCTACTTCAACCCCGAGTCCTGGACCAGTTGGCGCTGCCCCGACACCGTTAACCGAACGAGGCTGATAATCGGCTATGTGCTCATTGGTCCAGTCATTCATAAACGATACGGTTAAAACCTGCTCGGCACTGGTACTTGCGGCCAGGTGGGATACCGCCGCTGTGACCAGATCGCCGCCCCAGGTATCTTCGATGGTAACCCGCAAGCCCAATTGATCGGCCAGATCGCGCACCAGTTTGGATCCGGTAAGCCCGGCGAATTTCGAGATCTTTAGATTAATTGCCTCCATACCCTGGGCATTGAAAGCCCTTACCATGGTGTTTACATCCGTGATTACTTCGTCCAGGACCATGGGCAGGTTTGTATGTTGTCGAACATACAAACATTCTTCCAGGGTTCGGCAGGGCTCCTCGAAGAAGACTCGGTGTAGTGGTTCGATTAGTCGGGCCGCAATCATGGCGTCCTGCAAGCGCCAGCCACCATTCGCGTCTGCGACAATAAAATCTTCTTCACCGATAACTTCTGCGACATGGCGTACCCTTTCCGCATCCTGAAAAGGATCTGCGCCAATTTTTAGCTGAAATCGCTTAATCCCTTCGGCTTTTCGTGCCAATACGTATTCCTGCATTTCCTGTGGCGGTCCCAGTGGTACAGCAATATACAATCCAAAAGACTCCTGCAGACGTCCGCCCAGCAATGTTGCCACATCGGTGTTGGTAGACTTGCCAAGTAAATCCCAGCAGGCGACATCCACGGCGCATTTAGCGTAGTTATGACCCCGTAGTGCCGCGTTCATTGCGGTATGCACTGCCGCCAGATTGGTTGGGTCAATTCCAATTAAACCCTGGGTCATCTGTTCCAGCGCGGCGCGAGCACCGAGTCCATGGGAGACCAGATAAAGTGGTCCCAGTGGACAAACTTCGCCCCAGCCTTCAATACCCTGGTCGGTAACGATTCGCACCACTGTGCTTGGCAAACCAGTAATAACCTGATTACCGGACATGATGTAGTCGCCATAACGATAGCTCAAATCGTATCCATAAACCTCAATGCGGGTAACCTTCATCAATTCAATTTTGCTCTGGTGGATTGAAATCAGATGGAAAGTATACTTCAGCTACCCCGGATCCGGGTTCGATTGATTGAGATTTTGTCTATCGTCCTAAGCCGTTCCGGATGTAAAATTTAGTTTTATACGAGTGGAGAAGACTTATGTCAGACCAATCAAATCCCAAGGCTGTTGTGATCGGTGTTGGTCCCGAACATGGTCTTGGTGGCGCGCTATGCAAGCGGTTTGCTGCCGAAGGCCACCATGTTTTTGTCGCCGGTCGAAGCCCTGGGAAGTTGGAGGATGTTGTTGCGGTAATCAATTATTCCGGCGGTTCAGCGACACCTGTTGTCTGTGATGCAACCGAGGAATCAAGCGTTATAGAGTTGTTCGACAATATTGAAAACCAAGGTGACGGAAAACTCGACCTCGCGGTTTACAATGTTGGTAATAGCACACCTGGCAGTATCCGTGAAATGGAAGCGGATTATTTTATCAATGCCTGGAAAGGGTTGTGTTTCGGCGGATTTTTATTTGGCCGGGAAGTTGCCCGCCGAATGCTACCTGGAGGTGGCACGCTCATTTACACTGGCGCTAGCGCTTCACTACGAGGTCGCGCCGGATTTGGGGCTTTCAATTCGGGTAAGGCGGCGCAACGAACGTTTGCCCAGGCGTTGGCCAAAGAATATGGAAAGGAAGGACTACATGTTGGACATGTCATCATCGATGGAGGCATCGCTGGTGAGAAATGGTTTAGCCGATTGGAATCACCACCAGAGGGGGAAAAGTTAAACCAATTTATTTCCCTAGACGGGCTGACTGATGCATATTGGAATCTTTATCAACAAGATCCACTGGGATGGTCATTCGAGGTGGATATTCGGACTTCAACTGAAGACTGGTAAAAGCGGCATTTGGGGAATGATTGCGCTGGGGTGACGGCGGTAGAGCCTGTCTGCTCTCACTACTCCGCGTCATTTCGCATCAGCGGAATCCAGCGCTTTATATATAACGGAAGGCCTTCATTATTAATTTGTCGACCTGCGGTCTACACTTTTCGACTGGATCCTGGTTTCACCAGGATGACGACAAAGGAGGTTGCGAACTCCCACCTTTCGTCATTCCTCGACAGCGGAATCCAGTGCGTTGAATATTTGGCCAAAGGCCATCAATTTTGCTGAAGGTGCAAATGCATGTTACTGTCGCCGTCCGATTAACTACTTTTAAGGAGGTGATCCCAATGTCTAGTGTTTTGAATTTGGACGGGTCCGTCCTGATCGGTGGATATTTGGCCTAACCGCTGACTGATTGCCGATCAAACGTGGCTGACCTATCAGCCAAGACACGAGGGCTGCCTTTGGCAGCCCTTTTTGTTGTGAGCGATAATTAAACCAACAAGATTCCGTTATCCCGGAGAATCCGTCGAATACCATGGCATCTCCCGGCGAAATGGCGCTTGATCGACATTAGTATCTTCGCCGAACTCCCGGGCATAACGATGTCCGCCATACACTGCAGCGGCAATGGTTCCCGGGGCCAGCGCATCACCGACAAGACGAATAGACTTAATCCCAGTTGTATTTCCCTTAGTCTGCAGATCTATCAAAGCATCATAAAGGTCACGATTCGGTGTTCTCTCGGTAACCAGGATTAACGACTGACAATCAAGTTCCTCAGTTTTACCAGTATATATACAACTCAGTTCCAACTTGTTCTGAGTGACCCCGGATAGCCCACGTTGTTGAATAACCCTGACACCGGCATCCAACAATGAAGTCTGAATTCGCCGTTGTTCCAGAGTATGTTGGGTCCAGGTTGAGACTTCGCTGGCGGGTGTGACCAGGCTAACAGCGCATCCAGCCCTGGCCGCCGCATCGGTGATTACCCCACCCATGTAATAATGATCATCGTCGAAAATAACCACTTCCGTCCCGGAGAGCTGGGAGAAATCGAATTCTGATTTAAGTACATCGTCTGGTGTTAGAACAGCAAGTTTCCCAAGCCCTATAACTGGGGCTTTATGCTGGCGTCCTTTTCCATCGTTCCGCCAGTGACAGCCCGTGGCAATAACAACGTAGTCCGAACCAAATTCAATGACCTCTGCTGCGTCCAATTTACTTTCCCGATAAATTTCAACATTGGTCAATTGATTGAGTTGACCTAGCCGGTAATCCCGAACCCGAATCCAATTAGACAAGCCGGGCAGACGGGCTTCCCTTTCTACTCGCCCGCCAAGGGCTCCGGTTGCCTCGGCAATGGTGACCTGACAGCCGCGTCGGGCCAGGGTCAAAGCGCATTCAAGACCTGCCGGGCCAGCGCCAACCACCAATACCTTTTCCATGCTGTCGCATGCCTCAACTTTTTCTGGATGCCACTGCTTGCGCCATTCTTCACCCGCAGTGGGATTTTGTGTGCATCTAATTGGCGCTACGACATTATCCGACGCCACGCAAATATTGCAGCCGATACACTCACGAATATCTTCGACCCGACCTGTTTCTATTTTTGCCGGAAGAAATGGATCGGCAATGGAGGGCCGGGCGGCGCCAATAAAATCCAGAACGCCGCGACGAATTTGACTGACCATGGTATCCGGAGAGGTAAATCGACCAACGCCGACCACCGGTTTGCTGGTAAGCGATTTCACAAATCCAGTGTATTCCTCCTGAAAACCTTCCTGGCTAAAACGGGAGGTCATAGAATCATTTTCCCACCCGCTAATATTGATATCCCACAAGTCCGGCAGTTCGGCCAGCATCTCTACAATCTCCTTTCCTTCTCCATTACCGTTTATGCCTTCATCTCCCAGTAACTCGTCTACTGCCAGGCGAACGGCAATAGCGCAACGATCACCAACCGCTTCCTTGGCATCTTCAATCAATTCACGAAATAGCCGCACTCTGTTGGTTAAACTGCCACCGTATTCGTCGCTGCGCTGATTGTGCCGAGATGACAGAAAGTGCATGGGCAGACTCATGTCGTGCCCGGCGTAGGCGTAAATAACATCAAACCCTGCGTCCCTTGCCCGGATTGCCGCCTGGCGGTGCCAGCGTCTTAGATTCTTAATATCCTGTTTGTCCATGGCTCTGGCCTGAATCGGCTCGTAGCTATCCGTGACAGTGTGGCTCGGTGCCATGGGAATTTCGCGGCTATAGCGGTTTGGCCCGTGATAGCCGATATACACTAATTCAATACCCGCCAGCCCGCCGTGTTCGTGCACTCCGTCGGTCATTAAACGCAGCGCTGGAATATCTTTTTCATCCCAGATTCTGGATTCGCAGGACGGCGATATTTCCGAGCTATGATGGATCTCCGATTCTTCCGTACACACCACGGCCCAGCCGCCCTCTGCTTTGACCTTACGCATCTCTGCGGTGGCAAACGGGTAGCGATGTCCCATACCGGCGCAGTGAGGAACTTGGTAAAAACGATTTTTGGCGGTAACAGGTCCGATTTGAATTGGCTCAAATAAGATGTCGTAACGGGGGTCTCGGGACATAGGTATAAAGATTTGAATTATGCTTGCTATGAATTATATACAATCGGGCACCGAACATTATTTTCTGCCACTGAAATCATCCACTATCTGAACAAACTAAACCATGGAGAAAAAACCAATAGACACCATCGTGGACGGAGAAAACAACAGAATCCTTGTCGATACCGTGGTGTCATTATCTGGTGACAACCTGAAGCAACAAATTATCCGCGCCATAGAGCAAAATAAATCGCCGCATTATTTTCTGCCGTTATCCGGAAAATCTGGTGGCAGCGGTGTTTTTCAGGTAAACCCGCCAGGAGATGGAACCATATTAGGATTGCAGATCGTTAGCGCCCCATCACCACGAATTTCGTTGGGTGAATCGCCAAACATTATCGAAATTGGTCTGGATCAAATTGTAATCGACCAACCGTGCAATCACATTTATGCAGGCAGCTCAATCACTCTGGATCAGCTCAACAGAGCGTTGTCGGAGCACTTAAGCGGCAGCGTCAGGGTTCTCGGATCGGATTTAACCAGTTATACCTATGCCCAGGTCGGAGCGACCTTTATGACCGGTGGGATGGGACCACAGCGCCGGTACTTTAGTGACAGCGTTAACCAAATTGGATTATTCGATGGTGAAGAAATCACGGCAATTGATGGAGATGCGCTAAGAAGCTACGCGGGAACCTATGGCTGGAGTGGGCTGGTCACCGCGGTTAGGTGTGAATACGTCAGGCTGCCCGCAACAGAAATCGCATTCGCTATTCCGGTTATTAACTCACCCATGGGTCTGGCTAAACTGCTCCAGCACTTTTCGCGTTATACCTACTTACAGATTGCGAATGGCCTGGTGCACGCTGATAATGGGACAGGCATTATTCTGGGCCTTGAACATGTTACTACGCAATCAATGGAGCCCATGTTTGCCCAAGGCGACAATGGGATAACCCGACGGGCACGACAACTCGAACAAAATTGCCTGGCGGCCAATGCCGATGGACTTATATTTGTTAATGGTTACAGCGATTCTCTGTCTGAAGATTTTTTACTGAGCCTGGTAGACGACCCCGATGCAGACCAGCTGTCCATCGCCGGAGTCGACCTTGAGCATACTGAAGTTTTTAAGGACCCGGAACAAATGCGCACTTTGCGGGAAGCAATCCCATTCGCAGCCAGAACCCAGGTGCCAAGTGGTAAATTCACCTATAAAGGTCATACCGACGCCAATATTCGACTTAATCCGAACCGGGTTGAAGACGCGATGCAAAGCTTGTGGCAATCAAATCAGCGTTATGTCAGATCAATCGAGCAATACTTTGCAGAACATCCAAAAGTTAGCGGTCAAATACTGGTCTACGGCCACCTAAACCCTTATGGCGTTGACCCGCATAACCGACTGACATTCAGCAGCGACCAACAGGAAGAATTTGCCAAGGCTGTGGAATTCGTCCACGACCAACAAACGCTTTTTTTAAACGATTTGCAGGAGATCTGTCTTTGGTCTCAATCAAAATTTATCGGTGGAGAAAAAAGTGCGGGCTCAGAATATGAAATGTTCGAATCCTTCGGTGGACCCAATGGTGCACCAGTTGATCTTAGCGAAAAATTTCATCTGCAAGAGGCCGCCATTCGAGCAGCCTCTCCAGTGTTTAACTGGCGGGCTAAGGCACCCTATGGTTAAGCGCAGCTACCGGTAAATCTATTCTATCGTGGTTCATTTTCCCGCTACGAACATTTATACTGGCGGTAAAGCTACCCCAACAGAGGCCAGATATGTCAATCCACGCGATATCACCAAGTCAATCAACTGATGCTGTCATCCAGGCAAAAATTGACCTTGCCGCTGCTCTTCGCCTGGCGGTTTTCCACGAACTTGAAGAAGGCATTGACAATCACTTCACGATAACTGTTCCGGGTCACGAAGATCAGTATCTGGTGTTGCCATTCGGCCTACATTGGTCAGAAGCGAAAGCAAGCGATATGATTACCTTTGACGAAGCGGGTCATACTATCCATGGCAATGGCAAAGTTGAATTGTCCGCTCGCTGTATCCATGCACCAATTCACCGAATAACCGGGGCTCGAGTGGTGATGCATACCCACCAGACCTGGGCTCTGACATTAAATATGCTGGACAATAATCGTTTGATTTCGGCGAGCCAGACCGCGGCATTTTTTCATGACCAGATCGTTTATGACGATACATATCTTGGCACCGCGGATTCACTGGAAGAAGGGGAGCGTTTAGCCCATCTGCTTGGAGACAAGCCGATCATGTTTATGAAAAACCATGGCATCCTGGTCGCTGCGGATAGCGTAGCCAAGGCATATCGTTGGTTGTACTTACTTGAGCGGGTATGCCGGAATCAGATACTGGCATTAGGTAGCGGCCAAGCCATCCTGCCGATTCCCGAGGATATTATTGCCAAAGTTCAGGCACCAACTGAGGCTGACGAACACGCGGGGAAGCGAAACGATATGTACTTCGATGCGATGAAAAGGGTGCTGGACAGGGTTATGCCCGGATACGCCGAGTAGCCTTCCGGCAACCCTTTTTTGTTCAACGCACAAAAGTGCGAAAACCGATTCTTATTCCTTAGGTTGACGCGCACTTAAATAGACTTCTCCGGGTATTTCCGATAACAAGCCAAAACAAGGGAAACTCCAGTAGAGAAATACTGGGAACAGTAAGCGACTTTATCCGCAGGCAAGTTATATCAGCGACGCCAGCAAACCATTCAACCAAATTGATCCGTATTATTTGAATTAAGCCCATGATTTATCCCCATATGACCGATATCGCCACGCGGGTCTATAACCATACCTTCAAACTGGATCCAATCATTCGGAGTATTCTGGATACCGATATATACAAGCTGCTTATGCTGCAGGTTATCTGGAAGGAGATGCGCAACGTCCCGGTAACCTTCTCAGTAATCAACCGCACCCATTCTGTTCGACTGGTGGACGAAATTGATAAATTGGAATTGATTGAACAACTTGATCACGCACGCACAGTAAGTCTTACCAACAAGGAATATATCTGGTTGGCGGGTAATACCTTTTACGGCAAGAAGAGGCTGTTTAACGAGGACTTTTTGAACTGGTTGAGAAATTACACCTTGCCGCAATACGACCTGCGGGAGGAAAACGGTCAGTATCATATCGATTTTACCGGCAGTTGGGCCGATGTCATGTTATGGGAAATTCCGGTGCTGTCGATCATCAGTGAAATTCGCTCGCGTCAGGCGATGTCGAATATCGGTCGATTCGAATTGGATGTTTTGTATGCAAGAGCCAAGGCCAAACTTTGGGAAAAAGTAGTCAGGCTAACCGCACTGCCTGATCTGCGGATTGCAGATTTCGGTACCCGGCGAAGACATAGTTTTTTGTGGCAACGCTGGTGTATTTCGGCAATGAAGGAAGGACTCGGTGATGCCTTCGTGGGAACCAGCAATGTATTAATGGCAATGGAACTGGACCTCGATGCCATCGGAACCAATGCCCATGAACTTCCCATGATCCAGGCTACCCTGGCCAACACAGATGAAGAATTATTGCAGGCTCCCTATAAGGTTCTCGAAACCTGGCAAAAAACATACGACCGTAACTTGCTTATTGTGTTACCAGATACCTATGGCACCACGTCTTTCTTAGACAATGCTCCTGACTGGGTCGCCGAATGGAGTGGATTTAGAATTGATTCAAAAGACCCGGTTGTTGGTGGTGAAGAGCTGATTACCTGGTGGCAGTCAAAAGGGGTCGATCCGCTGGATAAGCTATTAATTTTTTCCGATGGACTGGATGTCGATACCATCGAAGACGTCTATCATCGATTTACCGGCAGGGTCCGTCTCAGCTTTGGTTGGGGAACCCACCTGACCAACGATTTTCGGGATTGCGCGCCGGTTATGCTTGAGCAGTTGCGGGCAATTTCTCTGGTTTGCAAGGTAACCGAAGCCAATGGCAAACCTACGGTCAAACTATCGGACAATATGACCAAGGCCACAGGTCCGACGGCCGAAATTGAACGGTTTAAATCTGTATTTGGCAGCCAGAATATTGGGAGTCACCATGTCGAGGTCTGATATTCATAGCGTTGGCCGAAACACTACTGCCCTGCTGAGGCAATACGGGGTTGATACCATTTTTGGTATTCCCGGCATTCACAATGTTGAGATGTTTCGCGATATTGAGGACCTGGGAATTAATATTGTTCTACCGCGACACGAGCAAGGTGGCGCGTTTATGGCGGACGGCTATGCCAGGGCTTCCGGAAGACCAGGTGTCTGCTATTCCATTAGTGGCCCGGGCGTCACCAATAGTCTTACTGCATTGGGTCAGGCCTATTCCGACTCTGTTGGCGTCATGATGATTTCGTCCACCTTATCGCGCTTGCATGATGGCAAAAACCATAGCCAATTGCATGAAATGCGGGACCAGCAGGGTGCGGTTGAAGCGGTCACCGAACTCTGCATGACCGCCGATTGCGAGAATGATATTGAAGAATTTTGTGCCAGGGCATTTTCAGTTTTCAAGGCGGCCAGACCACGCCCGGCATACCTGCAGATACCTATCGACCTGATGGACCAGGAAGCTACCCGCGACTATAGGCCTTGTGATTTGCCGACGCCACCTGGCGTTGCGGATGGCGACCTGGAGCGGGCAGCTGGAGCACTAAACAGCTCCTCGAAAACTGTCATTTTGGTCGGCGGCGGGGCAATCGACGCAGCCGAAGAGGTCCAGCAATTATCTGACCTATTAAATGCCGCGGTGGTATCGACCATTGCAGGCAAAGGCATTGTACCGGATGATAACCCCTGGTCCATGGGCGCCTGCTTGCAGCAAACCTGCACCCACGAATTTTTACGAAATGCTGACGTGGTTTTGGTTATTGGCAGTGAACTGGGAGTCCGGGAGTTCTGGTGCGAACCCCCACCCTTCAATAGTAAGGTTATCCGGATCGATATCGATCACCATGCTCTGGCAGGCGCATACCTCTCCGATATTCTGATTTTATCGGATGCCCGACGGGGGATTGCGGCGCTGCTCAGAAAGATAGATGACTCGACTTCAGGTTATACCCATAAAGAAATTGCTGCAGCCCGACAAGCGTCGAGGCAAGAGTCGCTATCCAACCAGCCTGGATACGGCCCACTCTTGGACGCTCTGCGCCAAGGCTTACCAAAAAACGCCATTCTCGCCACCGATATGACCATGCCGGCCTATTTTGGCAGCCAGGTATTCGATTGTTATCAACCCAGAACATGGTTACATCCCAATGGCTTCGGTACCCTTGGCTATGCGCTTCCAGCCGGCATTGGTGCGAAATTCGGCAGCCCGTCAAGGCCGGTTGCGGTTCTTGCGGGGGATTATGGATTTCAATACACCATGCAGGAATTGTCAGTAGCTGTGCAACAAAAGTTGCCGATCCCTATAGTTCTTTGGAATAACAACAGTCTATACGCCATCGAAGATTCGATGATTCAGAGGGAAATACCGCCCGTTGCGGTGCACTGCGACAATCCGGATTTCTGCGGCCTGGCCAATGCAATGCATGCCTACGCTGCACGCCCGAAAAGCTATTCGGAATTAATCGCAGAGTTACAACAAGCGCTGACCCGAGATGGCCCGACCCTGATTGAGGTAGATACCAACGAGATAGTTTAGTGATTTTTCGGCGATTATTCCGCGATATCGTCCTACAGTCGAAATGCATCCGCTACCCTCAGCCCGGATCTGGCACCATTCCCACATGTTCAATGCCGAAAACCGCGCATTGTTCGTCATTGTCTGAGCTGTCTCCGGTGACACCCACCGCACCGATGATATTGTGATCAGCGTCACGAATGAGAACGCCCCCAGGGACCGGAATAAGCGCGCCGTCTGCTAACGCGTTAATCGAGTTAATAAAGTAAGGTTGCTCCTGGGCACGGTTATATAGCATCCGCGACCCTGCACCGATAGCCAGTGCACCATTGGCCTTGCCATGGGCCATTTTAAATCGGAGATTGCTCGAACCATCCTGGCGCTCGAACGCAATGACGTGGCCACCCGGGTCTAGCACGGCTACCGACAAGGGTTTTAATTCAAGTGTTATAGCGTGGGCAAACGTATAATGAATAATTTGCCGTGCAATTTCGAGGTTAAGCATCAGATTAATTTTTCGAGAATTGGTTTGTAAATTAACAAGGTAAATTAAAAGGTCGCGGGTAACCATGTCAATATATCCGAGGGAGTGTTTTGTAAGGGCTAAGCCTGAATCAATCGACATGCCATTATTGCAGCAAAACCATTGAAATCACATTTAGTTGAGCTATCGACCAACTGGAAACAGTTGGTAATCACCCTTGCCATTGGACTAATTGGTTCGCTCAGTTTTGTCTACTTGAAGTTGCCATTACCCTGGGTTATCGGAGCGTTGTTTACTACCACCACGGCGGCCATTCTCGGGATTGAATTATGGATACCCAAATGGCTACGGGCCAATGGCTCCATTGTCATCGGGGCGCTGTTTGGAACCGCTGTTTCCCCAGAGTTTGTTGAACAATTTGTCACCTGGTTGCCCAGCATGATTGGAGTAACCGGATACGTACTGGTGGTGACTCCGTCTATTTTGTATTATTTGATCAAGGTAGCGAAGTTTGACCTTATTACTGCCTATTTTTCTGCAGCGCCGGGCGGCCTACTGGCAATGACATTATTGGGCGACGCGATGGGCGCCGATGCCAAGGCAATTTCATTAATGCAAAGCACGAGAGTCGTGCTCACGGTATTAATAATTCCTGTCAGTTTCACGATTTTTACCGCCTACGAGCCAACCGGACAGGTTGGTACCGGCGGATCATTTGAATCCTTGTCGTTAACCCAGGGAGTAATCCTGGTGCTGGGTTCTATCCTGGGATTTCTGGTCGCCCATCCCTTGAAAATCCCAACACCATATTTGATGGGTCCCATGATTGCTGTCGGAATTTTGTCAATGCTTGGAATCAGCACTGCAGAAGTGCCTGACTCGCTGGTGGCCATTGCTCAATGGGTTATGGGATCCAGTATTGGCACGATGTTTAATCGGGTTAGACCAAAAGTGGTTGGAGAGATACTTTTACACGGACTTGTCACTTCAATTTTTATGGTGTTGCTCGCGGTAGTCGCGGCAGTTGTCACCCAAAGACTTACCGGTCTGCCGATGTATGGTTTGATACTCGCATTCGCTCCCGGAGGATTTACCGAAATGTCCCTGGTCGGATTTGCCCTGGGCATCGACATTACATTCCTTATTACCCACCAGCTGGTGCGTTATTTCTTTGTGATACTAATGGTTCCAATTTGTCTTCCATTAGTAAGAAAAATATCGGAACCGCGGTAAAAACTAATTTAAAATCAACCTATCGTGATGAAGAATGCAGACCTTCCAGTCATAGATTTATCCGGATTTTGTTCAGGTAATGATCGGTTTCGACAGCAAATTGCCGACAAAATAGTGTATGCCTGTGAGACCTCTGGGTTTTTTTACGTGGTCGGCCATGGCATCGATTCCATAGTATTTTCTCAGGCCAGGGAAGTAGCTCTGAAGTTTTTTCGGGGACCTGAGGAAATTAAATCTGGAGTTCATATTACCCAGTTTTCCCATCATCGTGGATACGTTGGGCATGGTGATGTATCTCCCGACACCAGCAAGGGCGGTGATATCCGCGAAGCCTATAAAGTCGCATTGGATCTTGACGTTTCAGATCCCGACTATCAGGCCGGCATTACATTATACGGACCCAATGTATGGCCAAGGGAATTGCCCGAATTTCACGATAAGATTTATCACGCCTATGAACGCTTCATTGAGTTGTCTGGCGATATCTTCAGTCTATTTGCCATTGGCCTCGATTTGTCCCACGACTATTTCGAGCCATTGACCCGAAAACCGGCCAGCGTGATGAATGTAAACTACTATCCGGCCATAGACTCGAACCAAGCTAGCGAAACCAGCGGCATAGGTGCCCATAGTGATTATGAAGCGTTCGCAATGTTATGGCAGGATGGCGTTGGTGGATTGCAGATTGAATCCCTCGACGGAGAATGGCGAGGGGTTGCGCCAGTGGAAGGGGCCCTGGTGATCAACATCGGGGATCTGATGTCACGCTGGACCAATGATCGGTTCCGCGCCACTAAACATAGAGTAATTAATACCTCCGGCAAGGAACGGGTTTCGTTGGCCTGTTTCGGCAATACTAATTACCATGCAATGATTGAGTGCATTCCATCATGTTGCAGCGCGAGTAATCCGCCACGTTATCCACCAATTATGTCGGGAGAGTACTTAATGAATGCGATAAAACGAACATATGCGTATACCAGTTAACGAAAAGTTCTGCCGGGCACCCTGAAATAATGCTCCCTACCTCGCTGTTTGACCTCCAGTGTATGCCTCTGGCAAACGTCGATTTTGGCTTTTCCCTGGAGCTCGGTGAATTGGATTTAATTAAGTTTCTAGAAAATCTGGAGAGTAAACCGGAACAATTGCTTGAGGAATTTTATGCCCATCACGGACTGATGGTATTACGAGGATTCGGCTCCATTGGAGATCAACCAGAAATTTTGGTTCGGATAAGCAAGTTATTTGGACCCGAGGTTGAAAACTATCGATCAACCATCACCACCAATCAGTTTTTTCATGACAGCGTGGACCATATCCTGGTGCTGTCCAACCGGCCACCGTGCAATTTCGAACCTCCGAAAAAACCGATCCCAGCGGTTACCGCGGACGGTGGCCTGCCGATTAGCCACCCCCATCGAACCGGATGGCATACCGATCAAAGTTATCGCCGACCGCCGCCGGATATTTCCCTCCTGCTTGGTCTGGTTTGTCCGCCGCCGAATCAGGCCCAGACCCTCTATGCGGATGGGATTTCCGCCTATCGCGCACTGCCGGATAAGTTAAAACAGAAAATAGAAAACCTCGAAGGCATTCACGCCCTGCGATGGACCGGCAGAACCGAATCCGAGGTGCGGGCCGGAGACCCGGTGAAAACACTGCTCCAACATCAAAAACCTCAGAGGCATCCTGTGGTGCGAAAGCATCCAAATACCGGGCAGTCAACGCTGTACTTATGCGACCAGGGGCAAATGGATTTTCTCGACGGGCCATTTGCTGATATGGAGCCCGGGGTAGATGGTGAAGGCGCGGCATTGCTCTATGATCTAATGAAATATTTAACCGCGCCGATGCACGTATATACCCATAATTGGTGTGCCGGCGATCTGGCTATTCACGATAATAGAAACATGATTCACACCGGGACCTGGTATGACTCTCCGAGATATTCGCGACTGATGTGGCGTACTACGGTGATGGGAAATCCGGGCAAGCACTATGCCAACGAACCCTGCAGCTGGATTCCCGTCAAGGGAGTTAAAACCATGCAAGGACTGGAAGACCTGGAATTTTAATATCCAACAATCAACTTAAACCATGAAAAGTTCATTTGATAGCGCCGCCTACGGAGGGGATGGCTGGCAGCCAAGGAGTAGCCTCCATGCTGATGAAATTGGCAGTATCTGGGTCAATTGTGGCCTGTTTAATGAATGGGCGCCCCTTAAAACCCTGATTGTTCATCAACCGGGTGAGGAACTACAGGCCAGCACCCTCGATCCGAACAAGGTTCAGATGCTGGACAAAATTGACCTGGTTAAAGCCCGAGAAGAACATACTGCAATGGTCGAACAATATCGTACCCACGATGTTGCCGTCCTCACAGTCGATCCAAACAGAGAGCCAAGTCCTAACCAAATGTTCTGCGCTGATTTGTTCGCCATGACCCCGGAAGGCGCGTTGCTCGCCCGACCTGCCTCCACGGTCCGTGCCGGAGAGGAGCGAATGATGGCCCGCTGCCTTGCCGAGAACGGCATTCCAATTTTGAAGACCCTGACGGGTACAGCAACCTTCGAAGGCGCAGATTTAATCTGGCTAAATCGGCAAAATGCGCTTCTCGGTATGGGGCTTCGTACCAACCCCGTGGCCGCAGATCAAATATCTCAAGCCCTCGACGAAATTGGTACCCGGGTCATTCCCGTAGACATGCCCTATGGCACCATGCACTTAATGGGGATGCTGCGAATTGTTGACCATGACCTTGCCATCGCGTGGCCACGGCGAACACCCCATCGCGCGGTAATTGCATTACGCGACGCAGGTTATCGGGTCAACTTCCTGCCGGAAAATACCGAGAGTCTACATCAGCGAGCGTTTAACTTCGTCACACTGGGGCCACGAAAAATACTGATGGTAGATGGTAATCCTATTGCCCGGAAATTCTACGAATCGCTAGATATTGAATGCTACGAAACCCCCGTCACGGAATTGTCCAAAGCCGCCGGCGCTATAGGCTGCCTGAGTGGAATTGTCTGGCGGCAATAGTTGTCGTGGCTGGTTTGAATTTTGCAATCAACAAATCCGGGGAAACGTCTCACATTCAAGGGAACCGCCATGCTGCAGATTCTCCCCGCGCTCGTTCGGGGAACAGGTCCAGGATTTATTATTATAACGGGCGTCATCGCCAGCCCAGTGGGTACAAATAGCTCTTCGCCTGTTTTGTCGGTGGAGGTTCCCAGGTGCGCTATGGTGAGTTCGAAAATTAAGGATGGCGCAATCCCCCGGCTCCATAGGCGCGCAAACGATCTTGTGGTTGCCTGGTTCGGTATTCCATTGCGGCGGCGTGGGTTTTGGCTGACCCGCTTTACCTTTTGACGTAAAGAAATCTACCGCGCAGTAATCATCGAACAACTTATGGGATCCCAGAACAAATCGAAGAGCCATCTCTCGAGGAATATGGTCGAGGGCCATCCACAGATTGCAAACCTGAGTACCTGATACCGGCCAATAGGCTTCATCATAGTGCCAGGGTGTCTGGGCGCTGGTTCCCGGTTCTTTAACAATCACCATATCGAAATACAATAACAATGACCGAGAATTCATCACCTGTTTCGCAAGTCCAGCAGCCGGTGACTCGAAAGTATATTGACGGAATGAAGGAATCCGTTTCCACAGAAAAGTATCATAGAAAAAACTGCCCGATTCCCCGGCTTTACGGTGACTGAAATGTTGTTGACTCTTAGTCCGTGCACGCAATGCCGCCGCCACCGCACGTCTGCCTTTTTCTATCCATTGATCGTCAAATGCATTGCGCAGACAGACTACACCATCTCGCTGATAAGCATTGATCGCATCGCTACCAGGTTTACCTGAAGCCGTTAGATTGTACTTAGGCAGTTCATCAATGGGTGCTGGTTTTGTAGAACTCATCATTAGTTAAATTCTGCTATCCCGGTGGCGCCGAGCAAACACTCTGATAAGGATAACGCTCACTAATATGTCCGGTATATTGAAAAACATCAAGAATTACCTGGTATGCCGGTTCGGTAATCTCGACATGGGGTGTCCAACATCCGAGTTGTTGATACGAGGCTATACAATTCTCCAACGCCTTCAGGTCAATATCCGGGAAAAAGGACTTTTCTGCGGTAGCGATTTCTCCTGCGGGAGTCTGATTCAGATAAACCCGGGCTTTGGCATAGGCACGTATAAACGCCTGAGCCATTTCAGTTTCAAGCCATTGTGGTGAAGCGGCTAGACTTGAAAAGGCGCACGGACCAATTAATGGCCCTACCTGACTGACGATACTGCCCAGACTATCCAACTCTAGCTGTTGTGGAAATGGCCCTTGTTGCTGAACATATTGCCCCTGACCCGCGCGAAATGCCAGATCAATTTCCGCGGCTCCGCCGGGAGTTAGCGGAATAATTTTTTCATAATCGATACCCGCTTTGTAGCAGGCATAGCGAAACATCGCATTGGGTTGGCCGCTCTTGAACATGACCACTTCCGCACCCTCCAGCTGCTTCCAGGAAAAATCCGAGTCCTGCTCTCGGCCAGTAAGAAAAAACCCGTCCATTTCATTCACCTGGGCAAAATGGACTGCCCGGGGTATTTCGCCAGCCTTGAGTGCGTTGAACCCCTGACTGGCAGCAGACTGAACAACATGGGCAGTTCCATTATCGACCGCATCAATCGCTGAGGTTCCCGGTGGCGAGACTGTCCAATCGTAGTCCAGACCTTCCTGTTTTAAAAACCCACATGACATCGTAGCAATTAGCGGTGAGTAAAACGCGGAAAACAAAGTAAACTGGATATTTATTTTAGCCATAGATATTTGTTTGAATTAGCCAGCGACAGCGAATTGGTTGTTTCCTCATTATAACGAGGCAGCCCAATTTAGGGTTCAATCGATGTTATGTATTTTCGGACCAATAATTTCCACCACGCCAGCACCCATAACCAGGGCAGTTCCAATTGCTTCCCTGATACCATAAGTTTCGCCGGCAAATAGTGCGGCGCTTCCAATGCCAACCACAGCCTCCATCTGCAACAGGATTCCTAGCCTGCCGGGATCAATATAACCCGATCCCCAAAGTATGCCAAACATCGTGGGAATCAAAAAGAATACCGCCATTAATACCAGCCAGGGAAACAACCGAATAATAACTTCCCCTGGCGGTGCGCTGCCGAGTTCCGCAAATGGTAAAAGTAGCAACGCGGCGGCGATCAGTGTTCCATAGAAAAATAGTCCAAACATTTGTTCAAAAGCCGACACCTGGGGCCGGAGTCGTATCCGAAGCGTACCCCAGGCGAATAATATGCCGGAAGTTAGCGCCATCCCGTCGCCCAAGTTTCGAGGTAACGGAATCCCGCCTTCGAGACCCAGAATAACGATTAGTCCAGAAAACCCAAGTAGAAGGGCCAGGCCGCGCCACAAACTCAATTGGCGTTTAAGTACTATACGCTCCAGTAAAGTACTCCAGGTGGGGGTCATATAAAACAGAATCAGCGCTCTTACCACGTCAGTCAGCAATATGCTCTGATAATAGAGCGTTACCGCTGCACCCATAATGAATCCCGTGAGTACCTGCCCGGTTCCAATGGGTTGCCCCTGCCACCAACGATATATCGCAATAGGAGCCAATACCAAAATGGGTCCCAGAAACTGGCTGAGGGTAGCCCACCCCGGATCTAGTCCATGACGTTCCAGAGCCCGCATCGGTATCCAGAATAGACCCCAAACCGAGGCGGTTACGATCACTACAATGACCGGAAAAATCGGGCGGTGAATTAACCCAGGTGTGGCGGTCATAGACCTTTCATTTTCAAGCTGACTTAACAGCCAAAGCTTGGACCAACTGCATTCCGACAACTAGTTTAACTGACGCGCCTGCTGGCAGCGGTCAATAACCCTGCGCCAATTAAAAAACCACCACCGATTCGATTGACCATTCGTTGTGCAGATTTCCGCTGAAACCAGCCGCGTAACTGCCCGGCGATCAATGCCCAAATCAGGATACTCAGAGTAGCCAGAGTTACAAAGGTTGCTTCCAGGATAATAAACTGGGGCACCAATGAATTCGCGGGATTAATGAACTGAGGAACAAAAGCGATAAAAAATACGATGCTTTTTGGATTCAACGCGGTTACCAGATAAGCATTCCAAAACATACGCCGACCGGTAACCAGCGGGGGTTTTAATTCTGATTTTGGATCAGCCGGCACTGATCGCCACAACTGAATACCGAGCCAGACAAGATAGCTCGCCCCGACCAGTTTCAAAATAGCAAACCCGGTGGCAGAAGCCGACAGAACCGCACCAGCCCCCAATACCGAAATCGTCATGGCGGTGAGATCACCAAGAGATACCCCCGGCACTGTAGCCCATGCGCTGGAACGTCCCTGGGCCAGGACGTAACTAACCACCAGCAATACCGTAGGGCCGGGAATAGCCAACAGGATAATACTAGCCAGGGAAAAGACCAGCCAAAGTTCGATTGCCATGGTATTTTTTCAATTTAGGTTGGTATTTCGGCATCTGAATATCGAAATTAGTTTTTGGCATTTTACCAAGGTAACACCACCTGTGGCATGTCGGTAAATCCCTTAACTAGGAAGCCGATATGCCGAGGAAAATCGCTTCCATCGCTGGCGCTATCGATTTAGCTTGGAAAGGTAGCTCGCGATGGCTTTGATTTCCTCGTCGGTAATGTCAGACACCACACCCTGCATAACCGCCGACAATCCATTTGCGCGTTCTCCACTGCGGATATCCTGGATTTGCTTGATCATATAACCTTTGCTCTGACTCGCCAGGTTGGGATAATTCGGTGCAATGGGCGCGCGACCCGCCGGACCATGGCAGCTCGCACAGGCACGTTGTTCAAATAACCGAGCTCCATCCAGCGCTGCCAGGTTATTTTCCAATGTGTTTTCCGTTGTGGTCGATGCCGATTGTGATTTGACTTCAGTGCGTGATGCCTGAGTGTTCGGTTTTAAATAGGTACTGGAGATATGGCTGATGATATTAACCAGTTCATCATCGTTCACAATTAATCCGTTTCCAATCATCCGCTGGACCAGCATTATGACTTCTTCTTTAGAACCTGGTGGTACCCGTTCGATATGGGTATAGGCGTGACACTGTGAGCAGCGCTGTTCAAACACCTGCTTGGCCTGCTCCGGATCTACCACCATTTCCTGGACTGACAAATCCATCAATTTCTTACTCATCTTCATGCTGTCCATCTGAATACTGGCAGATACCAGGGCCTGTTTACGTTTTTCCGCCAGGGTCTTTTGTAAGGTGGGTGAAATCGCAATCAAATAAGCAGTAACTTCTAATTGGTCTTGATCCGATATAGGATTCAAAATGGTGGAACGATTGGCCATTCGACTGACGGTCTGCCGCCAGCTTTCCGGGGTTCTGGGTCGTGCCAATGCGGTACGCAAGTCGTGACACTGGGTACATTTTGTCTGCAATACATTGCGCCCTTTCTCCAGACTTTGTCTGGTGGCAAGCTGGTCGATGATGTCGATATCTTCTATCCCTGCCTGGGGTAGTTGTTCTCTGACCCGTTCGATGCGCTCGCTGGTCATACTATCGTCCCCATCCAGCGCAGTGACACTCAGGTAGGCCTCTCGCAGGGAAAATGGTAGCGCCAAAGAAATTAGCAGCATGGTGCAAATGAGTAGTGCGCAACCGAGAAACGGCACTAACTTGGCTTCCAGGTGCTTGAAATATCTGACGATGGCAATCTTGACGATCAAGATTGCACCGATAGACATGCCGATGGTCAGGTGAAATACCGTACGCGCCGGTAATTCTATTTGATAGGTCCATAACCTCGGCACCATTTGCCACATCAAATAGATGTATAGCAGAACGTAGACGTAGCCTAGAATTCGATGAATCGCGGTTAAAGAGCGCGGGGCACTGCTTCTATGAGCCTCCTTGTCATACGGAAACTTCCATAGATAAAACATCAAAAAGGTCAGGGCAATGGCAACTCCAAGAAAAATTATGCCGAACAAGCTATTGAGTAATGCGCTCATGGTTTTTTACTAACAGCCTCATTCGGTTAGTTTTGTTACGGCCCGGTTAAATCATTGTTTAAAGCCCTCTAAAGTAAAATTCAGAACCGAGAGACTTCACGCAGCCTTGCGAAAAGCAGCCGGTTTTTTACCCTGGGACCTGTTGCGGCCATTGGTTGGCTTGTGTGACCGCGGGCGACCCGGATTGTTCCGCCGTCCTGGAGTAGCAGAGGAGTCAATCGGATCTTTTGGTTCAAATCCTGGCTGAATGACCTTGGGGATTTCGCGTTTTAACAAGCGTTCTATGTCTTTCAGTAATTTGTGTTCATCAGCACCGATAAATGAAACCGCTTCCCCACTGTTTCCAGCTCGTGCGGTGCGACCAATTCGGTGCACGTAGTCTTCCGGCACATTGGGCAGCTCGTAATTAACCACATAGGGTAATTGATCGATATCCAGTCCTCGTGCCGCGATATCTGTCGCCACCAGAACCCTGACATCACCTTTCTTAAACTCAGCCAGCGCCCGGGTGCGCGCACCCTGGCTTTTATTGCCATGGATGGCGGCTGACTGGATGCCATCCTTTTGCAGCTGATCGGATAGCCGATTGGCACCATGCTTGGTTCGGGTAAATACCAGAACCTGACGCCAGTTACCTTCAATAATCAGAAAACTCAGTAAATCTCGTTTACGTCCCTTGTCTACCGGATGGGCTATTTGTTCGATCTTGTCCGCGGTGGCATTACGCGCTGCTACTTCGATCAACTGTGGGTTGTTGAGCATGCGTTTGGACAGATTTTTAATTTCCTCAGAAAAAGTCGCGGAAAACATCAGGTTTTGCCTAACTTCAGTTTTTGGGAGGAGCGCCAGTACTTTGCGAATATCGTGGATAAACCCCATATCGAGCATTCGGTCGGCTTCATCAAGAACCAGGATTTCAACCCTGGAAAGGTCAAGAGTTTTCTGGTTGGCGTGGTCAAGCAATCGACCAGGGGTTGCGACCAGGATATCGACACCCCGTCGGAGCTGATCAATTTGTGGATTAATTTTGACGCCACCAAAAATAACTGTTGTGCGCAGGTCAAGATTCTTTCCATAGGTTTTAACGCTGTCACCAACCTGGGCGGCCAGCTCCCGGGTTGGGGTCAGGATCAGAGCACGAACGGGTCTTTTGCCCTTTCCCGTGGGTTTTTCAGAAAGTCGTTGGAGCAAAGGTAAGGTAAAACCTGCGGTTTTACCGGTTCCCGTCTGGGCTCCGCCCATGACATCTTTTCCTTCGAGGATTATTGGTATCGCCTTCTTTTGAATGGGCGTTGGATGGGTATAGCCATGGGATTTGATCCCACGCAGAATTTCGGCCGACAGGCCGAGGGTGTCAAATGACATATATTTGTTACTCGTAATGTTGCCCTCCCGGGTAGCTTTGGCTGATGCCTAGGCGGATGGGAGACGGTTTGGGCGGGATAAATTATTGTGTAGCGGGAGACCCAATTGCTCTGCGGAGCGCAGGCTGCGGGCAAACAGCTATAGCGTACTTTCGACAACCTCCAGATTACTCTTATTGTCGCTAATGGTGCCTACCGGCTTGGCACCCGAAAATATCGCGGCGGAGTGTAACAGAATAATAACCCGTGAAAAGGGTTATTTGACGCCAGCTCAAAATTAAGCCTATTTCGGTTTTCCGTTCATATTGAAAAATAAAACCACGCTATTTTAAGAACTTGCGAGAGAATATTTAGGCAATTAATACTGGCAGGGCAATAGACATTAGGCCCGTGAGCAAGCGATAATCCCGGTTTTCAGTGCTTCCAACCTCATGAATAGTTCAGTCCGTCGGGTCGAACTGATGGATACCACGCTGCGTGATGGGGAACAAACCCAGGGCGTATCGTTTTCCCAGTCAGAAAAAGTCAGTATTGCCAAGGCATTACTGCATTCGTTGCGCCTGGATCGCATTGAAGTCGCCTCGGCGGGTGTTTCCGTTGGAGAATTGGAAGCTGTTAGCAGGATTACCGACTGGGCCGCGGAAAACGGTTATCTGGATCAGGTAGAAGTGCTGGGGTTCGTCAACCATAAGCGCAGTGTCAACTGGATTAAACGTGCAGGCGGTAGAGTGATTAACCTGCTGACCAAAGGTAGTGAGAAGCATTGCAGGGAACAGCTCGGTCGTACTCTGGAACAACACTTAAGCGATATCCTGCAAACAGTGGATTATGCCAAGTCAGAAGGGCTCCTGGTTAATGTCTATCTCGAGGACTGGTCTAACGGCTATGCCAATAGCCGGGATTATGTTTATCGAATGATGGACAATCTTCAGAACCTGTCCATTGACCATTATATGCTACCCGATACCCTTGGGGTGATGTCGCCGGTGGAAGTCCGTGAAAGTCTCATCGATATGTGCAGTCGATTTAACGACTGCCACTTCGATTTTCATCCGCATAATGATTATGGACTGGCCACTGCGAACTGCATGGCTGCGGTTGAAGCGGGCATTTCTACATTGCATTGCACCATTAACTGCCTGGGCGAGCGCGCCGGCAATGTCTCGCTGGCTGAAATTGTCGCTGTTTTGCGGGACAAGATGAATCTGGATCTTGCCATCGACGAAACCAAGATTCATTCCCTTAGTCAGATGGTGGAAAATTTCTCAGGCAAAATGGTTGCAAACAATGCACCCATAGTAGGGGCAGACGTTTTTACCCAAACCGCCGGCATCCACGCTGACGGGGATCAAAAGGGTGAGCTTTATCAGACTCAATTAAGTCCTGACCGATTTAATCGTGATCGCGCCTACGCCCTTGGCAAAATGAGCGGTAAAGCGTCCCTGAAAAAGAACCTGGACAAAATTGGTATCAGCTTATCAGAGGAAGACCAGATCAAAGTGCTGGATCGAATCGTCAAACTCGGGGATTCAAAAGCGGTAATAACGCCAGACGATCTGCCATTTATTATTGCCGACATTCTCGAAAGTAAGGGAGACCGCCACATTGAATTGTTGAATTGTTCAATTACCAGCGGTCTCGACCTCGAATCCACAGTGAGTATTCGGGTGAGACTTGGCGAGGAAACCATAAAATCCTCTGGCAATGGCAATGGTGGATTCGATGCCTTTATCGCAGCGGTCAGGAAAATACTCGACCAAAGAAAGTTTGAATTTCCCGAGTTACTCGATTACCAGGTGCGCATTCCCCGGGGTGGCAGTACCAGCGCGTTGGTGGAATGTATTATTACCTGGCGCGATGCAAATAACCGAACCATGAAAACTCGCGGAGTTAATGCCAACCAGGTATTCGCCAGCATTGAAGCGACCCTGAGAATGTTAAATCTGCAACTTAAGCAACGGGATGACGTTAAGGTTGCGCCACTCAAGAGCGCCTGATAGGTCCTGAGGTCTGGGAGTTACAGGCATGGACTACTATTCTGGATGGTATGCCTTGGCCAGATAGTAATCCACTTCCTGCCTGGTATATCCAATTAACTGAACCAGACGTCGCCGACACTCTTCCATATCAGCACCTCGTTGCTTCCATAGCGGCACGCGCTTCATCAAAGTTTCCACTCGTTCTCGCGGGGTTATGATCCAGGTATGCTGGGGTGCTTCGCCAAAATAAAAATCGGCCCCACATAACTCCATTGCTTTGGGTTTCATGTAGATCGCCAGATTCAGGACCTTGTTGGCGCCACTGTCGAGGATATACCCGGTTAGAAATTGCATGGTACCGCCGCCATCTCCCAGGTCGTCAATTACTAATACGGTTTCGCTGCTGATAGGTATTGATATCCCGTGTTGAACTAGCGGGTTATCGTATCGTTCTCCTGGACCCTTATACAGTGATACACCAATTGTGCCGAATTCAATTTTGGGAATGTCAGGGTTCCGGCCTTCCACCAAATGATCGTATAACAGCACGCTGGGAAGTAACCCGCCCATGGTGACCATCAGTGCCTTGGTAATTTGGTCAGAACTGCCGTTATGGGTCGATTGATAATCGTGTACCTGTCGCGCCAGATCAAAACAGGCCGCTGCTTCTACCGCATCCGGCACCAGCAGGAAACTCAATTCATCATCCGGCACTGTAACACCCACCGGATTTCGCCAGAAGTCTAGATCAATCTGTTGGTTATGACAGGTTATATGATCGCTGTATTGTTTCACCGCCTGGTAAATCTTTGTCGTTATCTATATGGCGATATTACCATTTTGCTGATCTTGATCGGTAGAATTGACGGTTAATTGAGCGACACCAGTAACCTTTTGAGTTTGGGATTTCCCTCGGCCACGATGTGCCGATCAATTACTGTCAAGAAATCTTCGAGGAATCATGTGAATTAGTACCATAGATTTCGCTGGGTAACACGGTTAAGATTTAGCCTGGAAAATAGTTATGCAGAGCCAGAATACCAGTCGCTCTGACAAATTATATCAGTGTCGTAGCTTGTGTTCGACACTCCGATGGACGCTTAATAGGGGATAAAAATGATCAGGACCGAAGTTAAAAATAGAGATGGAATAGGCGCCAGGGTTTGGCTGCGAAGTGTGGTAAAAACCGTTCAACAGGGATTGGTCAATGCTGGTCATCCGATGAAAGTAGATGGTCGGTTTGGCAAAGGTACCCGCAAAGCTGGAAAAGTATTTCAGAGAAAAAATAAGCTTGAAGATAATGGCGTGTTTGATCGGATTGTATGGAAAGCGCTGAAGGACTTTCTACCCAGCCAAGATAACGATGTTGGCTTGCTACTGCCTAAGTTCAATGGAGATCTTGATTGGGTTCACCAACAAGAAGGGCATCGGGGCAAACCCTATTGGCCAGGAGGGATTTCAGGCATTACCCTGGACCCCGGAATCGACCTTGGTCACTCCAACCCTGAATTTATAGAGGCACTATACGCACCGCTGATCACAGCGAAACAGTTGAGAGCGCTTCGAAAAATATTTGGCTTCAAGGGACTCGATGCGAGAGATGCGTTGAAATCTGCCACTACTGTTAATGCTATCCGAATTACATCGGACCAGGGAATCGCCTTGATGCCCTATACCGCCAAGCCCTATTGGAATGGCATTAGACAACGCTTCCCTATATTGAGTCGAAAAAGCACGCCAGCTTCAATACAAACGGTGTTGCTTTCCCTTGCTTACAACAGGGGGATTCTTAATCGTCATTTAGAACCCCTGGGAAATCTACTGGCGGACAGGAACTGGTCTGGCGTAGCGGAAAACATTGGAGGGATGCAGCAAAGTCACAAACTGAAAGGTATTCGTGTTAGACGTCGTCAGGAAAAATTGGTGGTTGAAGCCGAACTTGAATTTCTAAAATAAAATTGGGGATATCATTTATATACATCGCTTGAGGGATGGAATAAATTTCCATCCGATAATCCAACCAATATTTATAGCTAGATAACACTATGTACGTTTCAATTGACCAGGACGGAACACTCAGTCTTAATGATATAGATAATATGAGGGGATTCTCTATCGTCGAGGCCGTGGATGCCACCGGAAAAGCGACTGCTGCAATAGCCCTCGAATCAATCTCGACACCTGCGGAAGAGAATCATTACTGGCTCGACATCGAGTCAGTAATGATTCTCTCAGCTCGTCGTAAAGACCCGCGGTGGGTCGAAGATTTTTGGGATATGCTTAAAAAATCAGAACCATATGGCTATGTGAACCTCCAACTTAACCAAGTAAAGGCCCATGTAGAAACCCGGTAAATTTAGCGATTTTGCTGCCTAAATATGGCGAATTTATGGTGATGCTCCTTGGGATAATCCAGCATTTCGAAATTTATAAAAACCAATGCTTTCAACACTATTGGAACATCTATTACCAGTCTTTAGCGGCCTTGTTCAGCAACCGTTAATATTGATATGTTAGTCAGGGTTTCGTTTAACTCATTTAGGACGGAACTTTGATAGACCGAGCCAAAAGAAAAACCCTGAAAAACTTCGCGATCTCAGGTATGGGTGTTACCGCATCCACTTATATACCACTGGCATTTTCCGGGGACACACCCGCAAACCTCGCTGTGGACAGTATGCCCGATTCAGGGTTGTCGTTAACCCACTACGCCAACTTTAACGGGCATACCCTTCTTATTCGAAATTCGTCTGAAAGGGCAATTGCATTGCGTAATGTTTATCCCAACGTGGTGGCGACCCCGGCCGGAGAAGTCGATCTGAGAGACTTGCTGCGAGAAGGAGAATTATCCATCGACGCGAACACAACCCAGGCAGTCAGCATCACCAAAGACCGGGTAGTGACCAAATACGCCCGTTGGCAACATGTACGTACCGATGGTTTAGTCAATGCACCATTTGACCGATACCAGTCGATCAAGGTAACCGGGCGCTACAATATCGCGAACGATACCAAATCCACGCGATTACACATTGCTAGGATTGTCTGATATTCAGTCAAGTTGATGAAGATAGGGCGCCTTTGCGCGCTCTATTTTTTGTCGATTGACTCCGACTGACAGCATTAGCTATAGTGTCGGCTGTTATTCTATTTCCGCGGGTTCCGCCGCCGAGTTTGTATTTTCAGCACCATCATAAGTTATGTCATTGCTGGCCGATAATATCTGGCGATGCAATGTCATTCCCACTTGCTTCAAGCTTTCGAAATCTGCATTAAATATTGTTCTATATTGAATACATGAGCATCTTCTGCAGACAATTCTCTCAGCGCCCCCGCCAAAGCAAAAAGATAGTCTGAATTCTGACCACTGGGACCGGACGAAGCGGCAATATGCTGAGCAATTTGCTGCTCTGAGGCGGACCCAAGAAAAGCGTCATTATCCTCTGTGGCGATATAAACTAGACCTTCATGTTGCGATAAATCGCCGAAAGTCAGAGTTGTGTTAAAGCGGAGATAGCCGTTCTTTTCACGAAAATCCAGATGCTCCAGGTTGTCGCTGGTTATTTGGTATGCCATTCCCTGGCAAATTGATCCTGCAGATTCAATCAGGGTTACTACCCTGCCTGGCGCCTGTTCGGTCCCACGATGATCATGGGACCCTTGCCAAAATCGTCTACTCCATCCAACAATGCTGGCCGGGCGGCGTTGCTGGTAGGGAAAGTCAGCTTTAAAAATCAGAGACCCATAGCCAAACAACCAAATGGCTTCTTGGTCGACAACCGGATTTCTCAACTTATTCTGTTCTATAGTGTTTACCGGCATGAGAGGAATATAGGTGCTTTTATGTCAAAATAAAACTGCTACAGAGGTCTATCCTGAATTTGACAGCGAAAAATAAAATCGCAGCAAAACTATGAATCGATTGAAAGGTAAGTGTTGTATCGTTACTGGAGGCGCATCAGGCATTGGTTGCGCCATCGCATTGAAATTTGCCGCTGCAGGAGCCCGGGTAACTATCATTGACCCACGTCCCTCCCCCATCGAAGGCGGTTAAAATACCATTGATCTGATTGCTAGCCAGGGCGGGAAGGCAATTGCCTATTCAGCGGATGTCTCTGACTGGAACCAACTAAGTAACGCTATGGAGGAATCCATCAAACAATTCGGCAAGCTCGATGTGATGGTCAACAACGCGGCCATCTATACCGGAACCCAGTTGCTGGACACCACACAAAAAATTTGGATCGGGTTATGGCGGTGAATCTACGCGGGGTATTCTTCGGCTGCAAATACGCAATGCAAGCCATGCTTGGACAGGACATCGTTGGAGAAGCCCGGGGTCGAATTGTCAATATCTCCTCTCAGCATGGAATGATATCCTGCCCGGGTGATATAGCTTATGGCGTCAGTAAAGCCGGCGTTGTCTATATCACACGCCAAATTGCGGTGGATTACGCTGGCCAGGGAATTGTCTGTAATGCGGTAGCCCCGGGTAAGATTCTTACCGGGCCTACCGATGCAAGTAGTCCATCTGCACTGTCCTATTCAAAGTCTCGCACTCCCATGTCCCAGGGACCCCACCGCCGACTTGGTCGTCCAAATGACGTAGCCAATGCGGCATTGTTTCTGGCGAGCGATGAATGTACCTATATGAATGGTGAAAATCTCATGGTGGATGGAGGCTGGATGGCCTCTTAACGGGATAAAAATCAGTATGTCGAATTGCGTCTGGTGAAGCTATTTGGAATACTTATGGGCATGGGACAAGACGTTCGGTGATATTTCTTGTTAACTTTCCATGAAAATTGTATTGAAATTGATCACTAACTGCTTGATTATCAGCTATTCATGCTAGCCCGAAAATTTCATAAAGACGGACACCGATTAACTAAAAGCTAAAATGAATCAGAGTCATAGGGCAGTTTTTAGGCAAAACTTGCTGATACACGTTGTCCTTCTGGATTTAGGCGCCAACCTGCTTAACCAGCTTGCCTCTAAATTCCAGACCTTTATGAAATTTCCGGGCTAGGGCGCGAAAAAAAACACAACATACGGAAATAAAATGTCGCCAACCGACCATCCTCCATACTTGGACGCAACGGATATCCTGTCAGCGTTCGACCCATCCGATCAGGCAGAAATTTGCTCACAATTTGACAAGATAGCGTTAAAACGAGGCGATGTACTGGTGCGTCAGGGTCGACCGGCCAAAACCCTTTACGTCGTCGTAACCGGGCGATTCGTCGTTACCAAAAACGGGATTAATAATTCGATTGCCGAAATTGGTCCGGGACAGCCTATTGGCGAAATCGCATTTTTAACCGGTGCACCACGGACTGCAACGGTAACCGCATTGCGAGATAGCGTGGTACTCCGACTAGAGACTGAGACTTTTGAATGCCTCTGTCGCAACAAACCAGAGCTCTGGCGGGCTATGTCCCAAGCTCTTGCCAGCCGGGTTGCGGCCACTACTTCAGACGGTAATCAAGCTCCTGACCCAAGACCCAGCACCATAACCTTAATCCCGGCTGGGGGCGCCAAATACGCAGACGGATTTGTTGATGGGCTAATTGCGGCGTTGCAAGACACCGGACAGGTTTGCGTTCTAAACGCAAACAATATTGTCGAAAAACTCGGCATGACAAAAGATTTCACCAGCGACGAAGGTATATCTGCACTTAATAACCTGGAAGCAAAATACGATATTTTGCTTTTTATTACCGATCCGACTTTAAGTCAGTGGTCACGACGAGCCATCAGGCAAGCTGATCTGGTGCTGTCGGTAGCGAGATTTAACAGCGACCGTACGGTCAATCCGCTGGAACAGTTTGCTGCAGAAATGGTGCCAAGTCGGGATCGGCGACTGGTACTGCATCATCGGCGCAGAAGGTTGTTTCGAGGCACCGCTAATTGGCTAAGCGAGCGTGATCCCTTTATGCATCATCATGTTGCGCTGAATAATCCTGAAGACTTCGCCCGTCTTGTTAGGTTTATCCAGGGACGGGCGATAGGTTTGGTTGCTTGTGGTGGTGGCGCATTGTGTTCGGCTCACGTAGGGGCGTTCAAGGCGCTACAAAATAGTGGCGTTGAATTTGACGCGATGGGTGGTACTTCGGCGGGCAGCGCAATGGTCGGTGCATTTGCCCTGGGCACCGAACCAGAGGAAGTGGATCACGCGGTTGAGGATATTTTTATTCGAAATAAAGCCATGGGCCGCTATAACTGGCCCCGTTATAGTCTGTTGAATCACGGTAACTTTGATCACCATTTATCAAGGTATTTCGCCGGTTACGACATCCAGGATTTATGGATTCCATTTTTCTCGGTATCCACCAACTTATCCCGATCTGCTTCAGAAGTTCATCGCACTGGGGACTTGTTTCATGCAGTACGTGCTTCCAGCTCGATACCGGTGTTACTTCCTCCAGTCTACAATGATTCGGGCGAAATGCTAGTGGACGGTTGTTTGCTGGATAACCTTCCTATTACCACCATGCACGAATTCAAAACTGGCCCAAATATTGTGATCAACTTCGAGCCGCCGAAACAAGAACGTTTTGACGTTAACTATAGCGAATTGCCATCCGGACTAGAATTAATCAAGTGCATGATCAATCCATTGGCGCGCCAAAAATTACAGGATGCGCCCAGTGTTATAAACGTTCTTATGCGCAGCCTGATGGCGAGCCGCAGCGACTTTAGCAAAAAATTGCGAACTGAAGATATTCTATTGATACCCCCCATTCCCGAAGATGCGGGCTTTTTAGATTGGGATCGCAGCCATGAGCTAAACCGAATTGCGTTTGACTGGACTACGGAAGAATTAGAAAACATTGCCTCCGGCGAACCAAGCTGGCTAAAAACAATTGTGAACAATCACACACTTTTAACTCCCAAACCCGGCACCAACTGATGGTTCAAAGTGTGAATTAGTGCACTAAAAAACTAGAGGGAAATGTGAATTGTTTCACTGTTTGCGGATAGCCTTGTAACTATTATTCTTACCCATAGAACTGATAGATAAATTATCAGCATAAAAGATTCATTAACGGGTTTTAGAGTAAAGGTGAGGCAAGCAAGTGAATGCAACCGCAGCAAATGCGATCCCAATTGACCACCCGGAAATTCGGGTCGGTAATAAATTTAAAATATGGATTAACGAGGTGAGTGAAACTCTTGGCGAATGGAACAAGTCATCCAGATCCCGCAACCGGTCATCACATATTCCAGACGAATTGTTAAGGGATATTGGTCGGTCTCGAATTGAAGTAGAATTGAATATCAAAGGAGACAAGTAATGTTGTGCGATCCTCTCTACTGTTATTCCCGGGCAGGCAGGAATCTATGATCAAAGATTCTACGAATGCAAATCCACCCATCGAGGGCTTTCTGACTTAAACCTTACGAATCTAGATATATAGTATTTTGGTTTATTCGTATCCTGTGGACTCGATCTTTTTAGGTTAGGATGTCAGCTGAGGTGGTGACGATTCTGCCGAAGCCGCCTACCAGGTGTATTTGTTTTCCCTGAAATTGGTAGAGGGAGAAATCTGCGAAGTCGATATACTGGGATGACGCGGGGTGGGCGGCGAGGAAGCCTGTCCTGCAATGGTCTATCTGGTTGCCCTGGGCGGGTTCGATGGTTCCGGTGACGGTAATTCGGGAACTGGTTAAGGGATCAACGCCAGGTTCAAGATCGTCAGTAATCAACAAAGAACTATGGTGGGTTCGTTTTACGTTTTTAGTATGTCTCGCCAGATCGGATAATAATAGGGATGCGGATCCGTTTTTAAGGCAAGCAATTGTGACCAGGGAAACGTAGGGGGTCCCGTCCTCATCCAGAGAAGCCAATGCGGCGGTGGTCGCGCTCCGCCATAGTCGGAGGATGATGGCATTATTATCGTTGTTATCCATAAGGAGAATGCTGTCTAATTGATTTATATTGATCTAAAGCCTCTGGAAATTGTAGCGTATTCACTGTGGAATTATTCACCGGGAACCATCAATATTTGTTAGCCTCGGAATCAGCTTGAAATATTCCATTCAAATCCTGTTACTTCTCTCTTTCTGGTTCCAGTGAAACACTGTCGCTTTTGTCTGATGTCAGTGCTGGTGCTAATTTGGCCAGGTTTCGCTTACTCCAACGGCTGGGAGCATACGACGATTCCCATGCCGGTGCTGATTGCAGCGCTGGCAGACCCCAGTGCTGAAATACGCTTGCGTGCAGCAGATTCTCTGGGATATCGCCATCAAGATGACGCGGTGGAACACCTGGTCACCCTGATCAACAAAGGCGAATCCGATCTTAACGTTCGTCAGACGGTTTACCAATCTCTCGGGCGGATTGGAAGTCCCCGGGCCACCCCGATTCTCGGAGATTGTCTCGAACAGGAGTCTCAGGAATCCGTTCGGGCAATCTGTGTTACTGCTCTGGGACTTATTCAATCCGGCGATGCCGAACCTCTGGTAATTGATGCCTTGGCCGATCGGTCTTCCAATGTCCGCAACGCCGCCATTACCGCTTTGGGTAATTTTTCTTCGGATAAGGTTACAGAAAAACTGGTGGCACAATTAAATGCGTCGGATCAGTCTTTGCATATTCGAGCAATTGCCGCCCTGGGTAGGTCACGAAATCCCGCTGCGATATCGGATTTATTGCCATTGATTGGTAACGACATCGACGAGCCTAAATTGATCGAAACTCTCAAGGCGGTGGCTGCTATCGGCGCTATCCAATCCACAGAACGAATTGAACGGTTATACGCGACCACGACGAGTAATCGGATACGTCGATATGCCTTGATGGCATTGTCCTCCACACGGGAAGATGGAGCCGAGAAATTTGCTATGGAGGCGCTGTCAGCCGACGACCCTCTGGTCCGGTTGCAAGGATTGGAAGTGTTGCGAGAAAACAATAGCAAAGCGTCAGTACGCAAGATAGCGAAGGTCGGCTTACACCACAGCAAGTTACTGTTTGAGCGACCTGATGCCTGGTATGACGGAATTTCTGCGGAACCGATAGTCGAGTTAAGCCTGCTGAATGAGTTTCTACGAACCGTTATCGCCCTCGATCCCCGCTATGGATATAACCTGTTTGCTTCGGTCAGTTCACCGTCCACGCTACCAAAAAACAACGCGCGTATGCTGCAAATTGCCGAAGGATTCTATCGCGCCCGTTGGCAAGGGCTATATGCGCTTGGCTATACCTTCAATCCCGGTGCCGAGTCCTATCTGAAGCTTGCTTTGACAGATCCTGATCCAAGAATTCGTGCGGTAGCACTAAGGTCAATCGGGGTTTACGGTGCCAAAAACTTTAAGCGGCAGGTTATAGCCGCAGGCAAAGATAACACTGCCGAAGTGCGCTGGACTGCGGCCAGGGTTTTAGGGCGGGACCGCCAGTCAGCAAATGTCGGCCCATTGCTTTCAATGCTCGGAGATCGTGATGCAACAGTACGTAAGGAAACCGCTTTGTCATTGGGTTACCTCGGCAACCACCAGGCGATCGACGCACTAAACAATGTAGCTATCACCGATACAGCTACCCCCGTCAGGGAAGCTGCATCGTTTGCCCTGTCGTTATTGAAAAATCTATAGGGCGTCGTACGGACAATAACGTATCTTTACGGGTTAATTACAGATAGCCAACAGGCGAGAAGGGCCACCGGTACCGGCGATGTGTTTTGGCGCACCCACTACCAGGGTGCAAGCGTCGGTGTTACCAACCATGGAGAGTTGGCCCAGGTTAGCGGCATTTTCGACAAACTTTACCCCTCTTTGTAGCAATTTGACGTGGGCATACCATGAGTTGGTCCACTTGTCGTCATCACCAACCGCGCTTTGGCCCGAATCAATACCAATGTTATCCACCGCAATGCCACCAATAACAACGCCCTTCTTATCCATAATTTCAATCAGCTTATCTACCGCCTCCTTGTTCATACCAGGATGATTAAAACCGTTTATGTAAGGGTCATTGGCGAAATCAACGCCGGAGAAAAAGAATCTCGACCAGCCGGTATTGATTACCAGCCAAACCCCATTATCAATCTTTGATTCCACCGCAGCAATATCATCTGCACTAACGACGTTAGTCGAACTATTGGAGAAATCGGTAACCGTCGCATCGTTACTCGCTACGCCCCCATTCTTCGCCAGCTCGGTGTCTACCCGCCCCGATATATCAATCATCACGACTTTGCCTATAAGGTCACTTGCACCCAGTTGATGGGCAAGCTTTCGCTCAGTAGGAGCGATACCAGCAGGATCCATGCTTGATGGGTCGTTAACGTAGTGTGCCGGCGTATCGAGATGAGTTCCGTGATGCTCTGCCAGCACCAGTGTGCCCAAATCGAAGTGCCCCTGACTAGTGGGAAATTTACCCAGGGCAAAAACTGCCTGGCCACCAAAGGTTGGAATGGGCACCGAATCGAGATAGGGTTTGGAAATGTCGGCTTTCATCGGATCTTCCGCAGACGGCGCAAAAGTCGGAATTGGATGGGTTAAGTCTATGGTCAGCAATTCGCCAGCGATGCCTACCCCAGGCAAGGATAGCGATGCCACCATTATCAACGAGCGGATTGAACTAGTTTTCATTTTTTTCCCTCTTGGTCTATTTCGATTGAACAATCATTTGCCAGCTGGCGAATGTTGAACGATTATACAACACCCTGTTTTTCCTGGTTGATTCAACTCCACAATAAGCCTGTGATGATGTCGTTTTCTTACAACCTTCCTTTTCCCTGACATCCGCCCCTAACTGACTTACGCCACATTACGCCAACTTGGGAGGATTGACTATTAGGCAGAATATTAGCTAAATTGGTTGTTTCCCGATCTGACTGGATTATTTTATGCAACTTCATCCCCTGGACCCCCTGAATTCTGAAGAGCTGGCGATGACGACATCAATAATTCGTCAACAGGCGGGATTGTCCAAACGAATTTTGTTTGAACAGATTCGACTCCGTGAACCTAAGAAAAATGTGGTACATAATTTCGCTCCAGGGGATTCGATTGAACGTGAAGCATTTGTGGTCGTGCTCGATCGTGACGCAGAAAAAGTATATGAAGCATTGGTTAATCTTGGTACCGAATCACTGGTTAGTTGTAACCATATTCCCGGTGTTCAGCCCTGTTTTATGCCGGAAGAAGCCGAAGAGTTAATCGAGGTAGTCAACCAGCACCCCGATTATATCCATGGGCTAAAGCGCAGGGGAATTCACGATGTCAGCCAGGTGTCACTCCAGGGATTTGGTGTGGCCAATTTCTCGGAACTATACGAACAGCATCTGCGCGTATCTCGGGTTCACTGTTTCTTTGTCGAGTCTCCGGGGGACAATGCTCATGCTCGACCCATTGAAGGATTGATACCAGTGGTGGACCTTAACGCCATGAAGGTTATCCGGGTGGAAGATCACGGGGTTTATCCTGTCCCACCCGATCTGGGTGAATTTCGCAGCGGTAAGCTGGAGCAAATTGAGTCACCCCCCGCAAAGTTAGAAATCACGCAACCGGATGGGCCAGGTTTCCAGGTGAACGGGCACAGCGTAAATTGGCATAACTGGCATTTTAGGGTTGGTTTTACCCCCCGGGAAGGACTGGTCCTGCATACAATCCGATGGATGGATGGGGAACGTTACCGTCCGGTGGTCTATCGGGCTTCTTTGAGTGAACTGGTGGTGCCTTATGGTGAAACCATTGGCGATCATTACATGAATCATTCGTTCGATCTGGGCGAAGGAACTTTTGGTCGATCGGTCAATTCCCTTACCCTAGGATGTGATTGTGTGGGAGAGATTTATTATTTTGATGTGGATCTGGTAAACGGTCATGGCCAGGTAGTCAATATTCCAAATGCCATCTGCATGCACGAGGAGGATTATGGAATATTATGGAAACATACCGACCCGGTAAATAATTCCACGGAAGTACGCCGGTCGAGGCGACTGGTAGTTTCATCATTTTTCACCATCGGAAACTATGATTACGGCCTATTCTGGTATTTGTATCTTGATGGGACTATTGAGTTTGAAGCCAAGTTGACCGGCATGTTATACACCCGTGCCTGTGAAACCGGAGAGGAAATGCCCTACGGCACGCTGGTAGCACCTAATCTTTCGGGCATGGTGCATGAACATTATTTTAATGTCCGGCTGGATATGAGTGTGGATGGTGACGGCAACAGCGTGGTGGAAGTCGAAGCCCAGCGACACCTCACCGGTCCCTCCAACCCCCATGGTAATGCCCATAGCGTAAGGCAGACCACTATTGAATCAGAAAATCAGGGGGGCCGGGATCTCAATTCCGGGAACGCCCGCTACTGGAAAGTGATCAATCGATCCCGCACCAACGACCTGGGTTGGCATCCAGGCTACAAACTTTCTCCCGGATTAAATGTGAAACCGATGCATCAACCAGACTCGCCATTTTTACGTCGCGCCGGATTCGTTGAACACGACCTGTGGGTGACCGCATATGATCCCGATGAACTTTACGCACCGGGAAATTATGTCTATCAAAATGAATTTGGACCGGGCATTCCCCAATGGGTCAAACAGAACAGATCCTTGATCGATACCGATATCGTGCTCTGGCATACCATGGGCGTATTGCATATGCCCAGACCAGAAGATTTTCCCGTTATGCCGGTTGAATACACAGGATTTACATTGAAACCCATGGGATTTTTCGAGCGAAATCCCAGCCTGAATCTGGCGCCCCCGGGATGCCATAGCGGTTGATGGCTCGGTGGCTCTACCATGAAAAAGCTCACCTCCCTCCACCCCCACTATGGCGTCCATATGCACGACGTGGATTTATCCAAAATCAGCGCAAGAAACGGGTATCGGGAATTAAGGAGTGCATTTGAACAGCATTCGTTACTATATTTTTCCGGGCAGTGTCTCAACGATACGGCGCATCTAAAACTAGGTGAACTGTTTGGCCCCAAAGAAGACCGCAGTATTGACCCGAAAAACCCACTGCCCGATGTATCTCCGGTTTCCAATGTTATTTCAGACAATAGTCTTGCCGCGGAAGACGACTTACACCTGCTGCAGTTGCAGTCTAACTTTCTGTGGCATACCGATAGCACATTTTTACCAGTGCCAGCCCTCGCTAATATACTGGTAGCAAGGGTAATACCGAGTAGCGGCGGTGCCACCGAATTCGCTTCTACCCGAGTCGCCTGGGAACAAATGCCGGAGTCTTTGAAAGCCAGGGCCCGGGGCAAATTCTTTAAACACCGATATGGGCATTCTCGCCGCAAGGTCAGTAAGAAGCTTGCCCGGGAACAAGTGATAGCCCATTGGAAGGATCAGATATGGAACTCGATATGGACCAACCCGGTTAATCACAAAGAGTCACTCTATATCGCCTCCCATGCTTGTGAAGTTATCGGTATGGAATTGCGGCCTGGACTGGCATTGATCGAAGAACTTATCGACTGGTGCACCCAGCAACACTTTGTCTACTCTCATCAATGGCAGGTTGGGGATGTTCTGATCTGGGATGAACGGGCGATGTTACATCGAGGAACCCCATGGCTCTACGACCAGGAACGCAGCCTGTCGAGTATTTGCATTTCGGTGGTGGCAGACGATGGGTTCGAGAAAATGCGATTCCAGGGACAGACTAATTTGTCCCAACAGATAACCCAATAATTTCTTTGCCGATAGCTTGGGCAATAATCGATGCTCCCGCTGCAGAGTAATGTACCCCCGTACGATAGAATAAGTCCATGGGGTCGCCTACGTATCGATCCACAATTGTCTGGGCGTCAATAATTGCCACTCCCTGGTCTTGAGCGAGGCTCGCACCAGTACGGGAATATGCCACCAGGCGTTTATTGCGCGCCGAACCATCTCCCGTGGCTTGAATAACAAACACCGGTTCTCCGCCAAATTGACGGACCAGATCAAACATATCCTGCAATACCAGCAAATAGTTTTTTAAAACTAGTTTATCCAGGGTGATTTCTGAGGATAATTCTGCAGTTGAATCCCCCGGGCTCACAGATGGAGAACCTTTTCGCCTGGAAAAAACCTTCCTCTGAAGTTTACGAATTTGCGGTGCAATCAGATAATCGTAAATTCTTATCGAAACCAGGTTACGTTTCAGCCAACGGGTCTGATCCAGGGAGGTAGAAAATTTGCCATGATTTCCCTGTGCCAGTTCTCGGTCCAGCGAAACACCCTCGCGGGCCAAATAAGCATTATTGGTTTCTTCGTTTATTCCAGCGTAGATAACAACGTAGTCGGGTTTAAGGATTGGCAGATCTCGCTTTGCTCTAACGTACAGATGTCCCAGAGACCATAGTATCGCCCCCCCGTTTAGCACCTGATCACTGTCATGACGATCTCGACGTAATGCCAATTGCAGCTGGGAAGGCCAGGTTTCTGCGGTTTCCAGGTTATAACAAAATGTCGTGGAGCCACCATAGGCAATGATACGCAAGGCGTTCTCTGGTTTTGGTTCCAGAGGATTTTCATGATTTCGGAATCCGTAACTATTGGTTTCTCCGTTGCTGTTATATCCATTAGTCCGATGAATTGCCCCAAGTTCCGAATCAGATTGCCACAACCCATAGGACTTTCCTGGAACACCGTATTTGTAGTGCAGAAAGATTCGGCCTCCTACCTCAGCAGTAGTCAGAACCAGCAGGCAAATAAATGCGATGGCGAAACCAGCGAACTTTATCTTTTTAGCAAACGACCAATCGGCAGTCTGACTAACAAAAGCGTTCATCTTCCAGCTTCGCCGGCGTCATCCACAGCCAATCATTCCACAAGTAAGCAACAGCTGGTGATTACATTAACTCAAGTATGGATTGGTGCAAGCTATCCGGCAGTTCAATTCCATCCACGGGTGTTTTTTCCCGATTACTAAATCTTCTCACACCCGGTAGTCGGGTTCCCGGCTGTTCCAATAGAGCATCGAACAGTTTCTCACCATGGGCAAGAAAGTTATCCGGGTCACCAAATCGCGCCGGATCCAATGCCAGAATTAATTCTCCCCCCTTTGGTGGCCCGCCTTTTCCGGCGTCGTCTTGGACTGACTCAATACTCAGAAACTCGCCGATTAACGGTCCGGCAAGTAGTTCGATCATTAGTGCAAGAGACGCCCCCTTATAGCCGCCAAACCCAAGTTGGGCACCTTCCAAAACAATATTAGGGTCGGTGGTTGCTTGTCCCTGAGGACCAATACCTGCGGTTTCAGGGACGCTGCGCCCATCTCTGGCGGCTATCTGAATTTCACCTCTGGCCATGGCTGAGGAAGCCTGATCGAAAACCAGGGGGGGTGCGTCTCTACGGGGCCAGGCGAATCCCATTGGATTGGTGCCATATAACGGCTTTATTCCCCCCGCGGGCGCAACATAGGGATAGGATGCAGTAAATGCAAATGCACAAAGTCCTTCCAGCGCCAGCTTCTCGACCTCTGGCCACATGGCAGCAATATGGTACATATTAACCAGGGCAAGAGCAGCGATGCCATTGGCTCGAGTGCATTCAACCAACGGCTGGTGTCCGACCCGCTGACCCAGGGGTGCATAACCATTATCACCGTCAACCTTAATAACCGCCGGTGCCAGTTGCTCTACCACAGGGCTGGCCTGACCATTGGCACGCCCGGACTTAACCCCGGCGGCATACCAGGGTAGTCGAAATAAACCGTGGGAGTGACAGCAATCCCGCTCAGCGTCAATCATCCGATCGGCGATGGCAATTGCGTTAATTTCATCGCAGCCATTGTTAGCGAGACAATCAACCGCCAATTGATGGGCATCCTCTAAATTCATATTAATTGTCATTATTTCTTTCTCACCAATTGTTTTTAAATAATGAGAGAGATTATAGTCGAGATAAATTCACTATTCCGAAAACGTTGCCAGCTCATGTTAACTACCTGTATCGGTGCATTTCCCAAACCAGATTACATCACCATCGGCAATTGGAAAGAAACCATTGCTAATTCCACCGACACCAGTCGGGAATTCACATATACCGACGACAATGCAGGAACAGTTTCAGACCAACTGCTGGATCGCGCCACCGCAGAGGCAATCGAAGATCAGGTTTTCTGTGGTGTAGATGTTCCAACAGATGGGGAACAGCGAAGGGAGAACTACATCCACTATCACTGTCGTCATTTAAGCGGCATTGATTTTGTTAAATTAACCGACAAGGTACATCGCAATGGTGCCGCGGTAGCACCATTGCCGAGTATTGTGTCACCGATCAAATCGACTCAGAGGCATTTTCTCCATCAGGATTTCAAGGTGGCCCAGAGCTTTACCAACAAACCGATAAAGATCACCGTTCCGGGTCCACTTACCATCATGGACACCACCGCCAATATTCACTATGCCGATGACAAGCAGTTGGCGTTTGATCTTGCTGACGCGCTGAACCACGAAATACGTCATTTGGCTGAGTCTGGTTGCCGTCATATTCAACTGGACGAACCATTGTTCGCGCGCAAGGTGTCTCAGGCACTTGATTACGGAGTGGAGTGTCTCGACCGGTGTTTTTATAGGGTTCCCAATGGGGTTACGCGCATCATGCATATGTGTTGCGGGTACCCGGGGCATCTCGACGACGAGTCCTACCTCAAGGCAGATCCGGACAGTTATTTTCAGCTGGCGCGAGCGCTGGACAGCAGCTCTATTCACCAAATTTCAATCGAAGACGCCCATTGCCTGAACGACTTGTCGTTGCTTGAGCTGTTCCAACACACCAGCATTATTTTCGGAGTGATCGCGGTAGCCAGTAGCAAAGTTGAATCGGTCAAGCAGATTCGAGATCGATTACTCGAAGCATGCGATCATATTGACTCAGACAGATTGATTGCCGCTCCGGATTGCGGTTTAATGATGTTTGACCGCGCGATGGCAATGGAAAAGCTTGCTAACTTATGCGAAGCCGCCCACAGTTTGTAACCAAGTATAGCTAGGGAAAGCGACTATTAGTCGGACCCACGAGGTTAGGTGGGTTCAGGGCGTATCGTATCCACTAATGATTGGCTAATCTGACAGTTTTCCGCGATCTTTCGAATAAAGAAACTACCCTCCTCCCAGGCTTGATCTATGGTTTCCTGATCCAGGGTCTCGTAGGTCTTGGGACCATAATGATGTGGGTTGTGGCGAATATCTGGTTCATTCCAATTGTCCCAGGCCACCGGATACTCTCGGTACTCCATATCAAATAATCCAAATAAATTGATAAAGTAATGATGGTCTACTCCGAAAACCCTGTTACCGAATACGCTATCGGTCATATCATTCTCCAGTATTTTCGGAAAATCTTCCCGCTTCATTACCATCCAGGTTGACTGGGTCTTAAAGTTATCTCTATTGAAAACCGTTTTATCTTTTAGATACTTTAGACGGCCGGGCAGCTGTACCATTGGTTTAAACAGCGTTCCCCCGAGATCAAAAATCTTGGCGTAGATGGTCTGAAAATTTTGCAACGGCAGACAACTGCCGGATACCAGAATAAAATATTTATTGTCCGGATTATTCCAGGCCGCTTCAAACAAATTAATACTGGCTTTTAGTTGGGTAATAAATCCATATTTTGTGTCGATTATATTGTCGATAACATTCTGCCCGAAAAAATTATCCGTCAGCGGAAATTTATTATGCAGATAAATATTATATTGATCTGAATGCCCTTCAAAAAAGTCCTTCCATAATCCCCCTTGATGAATATCACCATAGGTAAGGAAACAAAAGGCCAGCTTACTCACAATACTTGACGATTTCAGGCACGTGGCATAGCTCAAATTTTCTCAGATTGAATTTGAGGAATCTCTGATTAAAACTGGGCGAACCAGATTGAGACTCAAAATGATTAAGATCAAGGCGGGAAGCGCAGGTAGTAGCAGGGTCGGGTGCCGAGCACTATTGCCAAGTTTTCCAACGTAGAGATTGATTATTTTGGGCTCAAGATGGTCGTTCATGTTTTGATCAGAGATTCCTTAAGGCTGCTGAGACATATTTCGATGGTGTGGAGGCATCCAGGCTGCCCCGCTCGCTCAAAATTTTCAAACACATTTCAACAATATTTGTCGCTGCATAAACGAAGTGAGCAATCATTGCGAGGCGACCTAGATCCTGATCTTCCAGATCTTTGAGAGTCCGGTAGTCTCGCATAAACACTGCATCACCATCCACCACCTGACCGAGACCTGATTTCCTGAAGGTTTCGGGATAAGTCATATCTCCCGTAGTTATGGGGTATTTATTTATTGAGTAAAATCCGTACATCATGAGCCCCAGAGAAGCAAGAACCGGTTGCTGGTCCGCGTAAAGCGGCTGATCATGATAAAGCGGAATAAACGCGGTTTCGGTATGTACAAACAGTATGCCTGAAAGTTTATTGAGGCCATGTTGAAACACTGCTAACTCACCCCCCTGAATGTCAATTTTCAACAAGTCGATTCGCTCAATAATGGCCAAATCATCGAGCCGCACCGTCTTGACCTTGATTTCATCGATTACCCGGGTGGCAGGAGCAAACCCCTGGATGGAAGCGTTAATACTAGCGTCGGGCTTCAGGGTAGAAGTAAAACCACGATGTCTGGTCAGGTACAAGGACTTGTCTAGTCCGTCACCTACCGCATAGGGTAAGAATCTGACGTTGTTGGTCTGGGCTTTCTCGAGTCTGCTAAATTGCTCCGGATTGGGTTCGAAGCCTGTCACCCGGGCGTATCCGGATTCCATCAAAGTCCGATACGGCGGTTTCCCGCCTAATGGGCTGGCACCAATATCCACCACCTCAATAGGACCATCCAGTGGAAGTTGCCCGGGAAGCCATTGATTAAGTTGGTCTCTGGTCATCCTTACCGTCAAATTTTACATTTTTTTGATTTGCATTACAGTACTGTCGCGTGGCCGGTGAGGCGTTCATTCCTTCTACGGAGTAGTTCCACCACGCTCAGCAACAGAATCGATAACACGGTTAGTATGGTTGCTACTGCCAATATCGACAGGTTAATCTCCTGGCGCAGACCAGCCAGCATGTGCATAGGCAGGGTCACCTGATCGGGTCCCGCTATAAAAGTCGCTACTACCACTTCGTCCAAAGAAGTGACAAAAGCGAATAATGCACCCGTCACTACCCCGGGGAATATTAGTGGCAGAACAATTCTGAAAAATGTAGTAACGGGGTTGGCCCCAAGACTATTGGAAGCACGAATATAAGTATTATCAAACCCCGTTAGGGTCGCGGTAATAGTGACTATTACGAACGGCGTGCCGAGGGCGGTATGGGTGAGAATCAAACCGGTATAGGTATAGGTGAGATGAATCTTGGAGTAGAACATAAACATACCGACGCCAGTGATGACAATCGGTACGATCAGCGGCGATAACAATAGTGCAGTAATTATCCGCCTAAACGGCATCGCTGCCCGGCTTAGACCCATCGCCGCCAATGTTCCAAGAACGGTTGCCAGTAACGTTGCAAAGATTGCAATAAAGAAGCTGTTTTTGGCCGCCACAATCCATTCCGAGGTATCTCCCGGGCGATGGGGAGACTGGAGCAATTCGCGGTACCATTTAAGCGAATAGGCCGTTGGATCAAGTTTCAACATGCCTTCAGAAAAAGTAAAAAACGAATCGGCATTAAACGAAAGCGGAATAATGACCAGAATTGGCGCCATCAGTATAAAAAATACGACGCCGCAAAACAGCAGAAAAAAGTAATGCCAGGCCCTGGCCAAAGGACTCGTATATGCGGGCAGGGATTTCATCCGAGGAACATCTGTAGCGAACTACAACGCCGGGCTCAAGACTTATAAGATGGTTCCTGCTGATCCAATACCCTGAGCGATGCCTCCCATGATCGGTTAACATAGTCTGCCGGGCCATGCTCAGGCGGTTTGCCATATTCCCCCAGACTATCGATAACAGATTGTTCAGGGGTGATAATTTCGGCGCCGGAAGCCATTACGTCAACCTGTACCTTACAGGCATTCTCCAGGCTATAAAGATAGTAAAACGCCTCGGCGACAGTTCTGCCCGCGGATAACAGACCATGGTTTTCCATAACCATCAGCCACTTGTTGCGGATATCCTCTCCCAACCGTCGGCACTCCTCTTCATTATCTGTGGCAATACCGTATTTATGGTAGCAGACCAATTCTCTTACTTCATTAGCCTGTTGCGTTATTGGCAGAATTTCGCCTTTCATACATGAAACCGCCATGCCAGCCCGGGTGTGGCTATGCAGTACCGCATTGACATCCGGTCGCGCTCGCAGCACCGCAGTGTGAATAGAATGACCGGCATCATTGTAGGGATAGTCTCCCGATATGACATTCCCCTCGAAATCAACCTTGAGCAAACTGGAGGCGGTAATTTCATGGAAAAACAACCCATATGGATTAATCAAATACTGGTCCGGATGATCCGGAACCCGCGCACTGAGGTGGGTAAAAATCAAATCAGTCCAGCCATACTTTACGAACAGCCGATAGCAAGCCGCAAGGTCCTGTCGCACTTGCCACTCACTCTCAGAAATAGAATCCAGATTGAACTTAGTCGCGGCTATCGCCATGGTATTTCTCCGGGTTAATTTTGCCGGGGTAGATCCTGGCAGGATTCCTGTCGGCATTGATTTATTAGCAAATCATATCAAAATCCACGATTTTTAATAGGCCAGAGATATTATATTTTTTAACCTTTTCAGGTTCCGCACCAGCGTAAAAACTAGTGGTAAAATCCGACCTCAATTTAATCCATGAGGAGTTAAATTTATGTCAGGTTATTGGGTAGTTCGTGGTTCTGCAATCAAGGACCAGGAGGCTTTGAAACAGTATGGTGAGTTATGGCCCGGGATCGCCCAGCGCTATGGCGCTGAGATTATCGCCGGGAAAGGCCAAATTGACAGCCGTGAGGGGCCGGACTATCCGCGCCAACTGGTCATCAAGTTTGCTAGTTACGCAGATGCTATCAAGTGTTATGAAGATCCCGATTACCAGGTGGCCATGAAGTTTGCCCTGCAGGCATATGACCGCGAACTCTCAATTATCGAAGGTTAGTATAGAATTCCACGGCGCAGCCAGATTACATTGTTCCGGAAATAGTGGCGCCATTCCATCAGGTCTGGCTGATGGCAGCATATGCGTCGAGTACCAGACCGTGAAAATGATGTACCCCGTGTTCCGACTTACCTGAGCCCTCTGGATCATTAACGATTCTCCCCTGGGAAAATGCTGGGGTAGACATACCGCGTTGAACGCTTTCCACCAGGGCGATATCTTCAACCTGCAAGACTTCATCCAGATATTTGATTGCCTCTCGTTCGCCGGCATTTGGTTCCGGAGTTTCGAAGTAGAAATCGTAGGTTTCATAGGTCGTGTCGAAGCCCATGGGGACTACATTCATCACGATCATATTGCCGCGTCCGGGATACCGCATCATGCAGGTATTGGGCCACAGCCACCATACTGCGTGATCGGTTACGCTGGCATTGTCCACACTATAAGCAGTATTGGCGGTTTTTCCGGCCTCCGCCATATGACTTGAATATATGCCGTGGGTGGTTACCTGATAGGTATCCATGTCTACCAAAGTACAAAAGTCTTTGTGCGCAGTGGGACAATGATAACACTCGAGAAAATTGTCTATTACATTCTTCCAGTTAGACTTGATTTCATAAGTCAGGCGATGGGCGAAAGTAAGATCATTGACATCAGGTGCCCAGTGCATTATTTCGTCATGCAAACCTTCCGAAGTTTCTCTCAACGAACCTGCTGAACGATCAAGATTAACAAAAACAAATCCGCAAAACTCTTCAACCTGTACCTGATCAAGACAAATGTCCCGGACATCGAAATTCACCAGGGATTCGGTATGTGGGGCAGCCTTCAACTGACCGGCCAGATCATAGGTCCAGGCGTGGTAAGGGCAGGTAATCCGATTGGTATTGCCTTCCCCGGATAACAATTGATGGGCCCGATGCTTACACACATTGTAAAAAGCTCTAAGCTTCAGTTGGTTGTCCCGCATCAGCAATATCGGGTGGCCGGCAATATCAATACAGATGTACGATCCTATATCACGTAGTTTTTCAACATGACAAACCCATTGCCACGATCGTCGCCCAATCGCACCCAGTTCAAGAAGATACCAATCTGGATCGGTATAGGCATCGGCCTTGAGTGAATAGGATTTTCCGGGATCCGGATCAAATCCCTGGCCGATAGAAATTAATGACTCCGACATCGAGTGATTGTTGCCAAATCTACCTTGTCCGATGGTTTTACTATCCGCCATAAATCACAATCCAAAATTAATTCTAAAACAATGCATAGATAAATGGCGCCACTACAGAACCCTGGGTAAACACCAGCAACGCGCCAAACAGCAGCAGCACCAATATGATCGGCGCCAGCCAGAACTTTTTGCGTTCTCGCATAAATCCAAACAGATCTTTAAAAAACTCTATCATTAATACGGCTTTTTCATATGGTCAGGATCCAGTGGACTAGATTGTTTGCGATAGGATTGTAAACTGTCGTCAAGTTTTAGCCCAAGTATATCCGCCCTTTTCATCTTTAGTATCAGGGCGGTGGGAATAACCGCCAGCAGGAACACCGCCCCGAGGATAATACGGCTCATGATCATACTCATGATAGTGCCAAATCTCATCCATATTTCGTAAAAATTGGATAATAGGTTGGGTTTGATGAGGCTTATGACAAGAAACCCCGTGGCGACAACCCAGGGCCACCAGGCTAGAGAGTGGGTGAACAGAAGTGGCACCACCAAACCAAATACAGTGGCAATAATCCCGCCGAATATCAATCCAAACTGTCTTAGTCCAACGCTATCAATGGCTGGAATTTCGGTACCCAAAAATGGTTTGAATTTAAATTTCATGGTCGGGCTGTAAGACTAATCTAGAGCAAACTCCTGTTGCCATTGGTCGTCATTATCCCATTCGGGTTGTTTTGCTTTGTCCAGAATAGCATTTTCAAGCACCAGGAAGTCCATCCCGGTCCGCATAAAACAGCGGAAGGCATCCTCCGGGGTACAGACAATAGGTTCTCCACGGACGTTGAAAGAAGTATTTATTACCGCAGGACAATCGGTTCGATCATAGAAAACCTTGAGCAATTGATGAAAGCGCGGATTGGTTTGCGCATGCACGGTTTGGATCCGGGCCGAATAATCTACGTGGGTAATCGCAGGATAACGAGACCGAATAACCTTTAATTTATCCAAGCCGAACAAATCCTGATCAGTATTTAAATCATTGATTATTAATGCCGGATCAATTTCAGCCACCAGCATCATATACGGACTGTCCCGCTCAAGATCGAATACGGTGCGGGCCTGTTCCGCCAGCACTGCCGGTGCAAATGGCCGAAATGACTCTCGGTATTTGATCTTAAGATTCATCACAGACTGCATAGCCTGATTACGCGGGTCCCCTAGAATAGAACGCCCGCCCAGCGCCCTGGGACCGAACTCCATCCGACCCTGGAACCACCCAACAACTTTTCCCGCATCAAGATGGTGAGCGATTTCTTCAAACAACGGCTGATCATCCAGGTTTTTATAGCAGGCCCCTAATTCATCCAATGTCTGATCGATACTGGATTGATCGAATGCCGGGCCGAGATAGCCTCCCTGCATGCTATCTGTTCCACTCACAATGCGGGGCTGATTAAGGTGCTGATGCCAAACAGCTAACGCCGCCCCGATAGCACCGCCAGCGTCTCCCGCTGCTGGCTGAATCCAGATATCATCAAATGGCCCTTCCCGCATCAGACGCCCGTTGGCAACACAATTTAGCCCTACTCCACCAGCGAGACAGAGATTCTTGCAGCCAGTTTCGGATCTGACAGTGGCTGATAGTTTCAATACAATATCTTCGGTAACTAGTTGAATTGAAGATGCAATATCCATCTCCATCTGGGTTATCTCGGACTCTGGATCTCTCGGTGGTCGACCAAATAAATCAGCAAAATGGCGGTTGGTCATAGTGAGTCCGGTAGCGAAATCGAAATACTTCATACGCAAACGGAATGAACCGTCGGGTTTAAGATCGATCAACTGCTGCAGAATCAAATCGGCATATTTGGGTTCGCCGTATGGTGCCAGTCCCATCAACTTATATTCTCCCGAGTTTACCTTGAACCCGGAAAAGTAGGTAAATGCCGAGTACAACAGGCCCAAGGAATGGGGGAAATTAATTTCCCATAATGGCATTAATTTATTGCCATCACCAAGCCACGCGCTGGTAGCAGCCCATTCTCCAACCCCATCCATGCACAATACCGCAGCCTGTTGAAATGGACTGGGGAAAAATGCCGATGCGGCATGGGATTGATGATGCTGAGAAAACAGTAGTTCCGGCAGGTCTGCGCTAACACCACTAATTTGCCGCAACTCTTTTTTTAAAATTGATTTCAAATACAATTTTTCTTTAAGCCAAACCGGCATCGCCGCAACAAATGAACTGAAACCTTTGGGCGCATAAGAAACATAGGTTTCCAATAGCCGCTCAAACTTCAGCAAAGGCTTATCGTAGAACACGACCTTATCAATCGCTGGAAAATCCAGCCCAGCAAGATCAAGACAGGATCGGATCGAATTTGCGGGGAAACCTGGATCGTGTTTTTTGCGGCTGAAGCGCTCTTCCTGCGCTGCCGCCACAATCACACCATCGGAAATCAGCGCCGCCGCACTATCGTGGTAGTACGCAGAGATTCCCAGAATATTCATGCCAATCGGATACCCAAAAAAAACCCCGAATAATTCTATAGCTTAGTCAGACCAGCAATTGCGGAATGATCAAAAGTAAATCCGGTGCCGGGTCGATTGGGAACCTTAAGATTGCCGTCCTCAATTTCCATCGACTCATTGAACAACGGATTAAACCAGGGCATATGCTCTACCGAAATACAATTTGGCTCAACTGCCGCAATGCAAATACTATGCTCGGTAAAAATATGCGTAGAGACAGGAATGTCATAACATGAAGTCAACGCCTTGACCTCGCTAGTTTTTATAAGATGGGTCCGCTTTGTCACAGCGACGCTTCAGTGCTTCCCATTCGTACTGTCCCGGGGAAAATGTTTCATATTGCTTACACGACATTTCCCATAACGCCGAATCGGCTTTGTTGAGCTCGACCCCGGCCCCCTGAGCCTGTACTGCGACTTCGCATAGGCGAATCGTATAGTACATATTCATAAATGCTTCACCAGCGGTGGCACCCACGGTTACAAAGCCATGATTTCTCATCACCAGAACCTTATTGTCTCCTAAATTTTCGGCAATCCGAAACCGCTCGTCAAGGTCCAGGGATAAACCCTCCCAATCATGATATCCAATTTTGCCGTATAGCATTGACGAATCCTGTACCCAAAAAGGAATTTGCTTAAACGCTGTGGCCGCCAGCGCCGATGGTGGATGGGCGTGAAATACATACTTATTATGGGGATGATACAAATGCACCGCACTGTGAATGACGAATCCCGCCGTGTTGACATCGGGTGGACCTTCCAGCACGTTGCCATGCTCATCCACCTTAATCAGATTTGACGCGGTAACTTCTTCATACAATAAACCGAATCGATGCATCAAAAACGTATGTTCGGTTCCGGGAACCCGGGCGGTAATATGATTCCAAACCGTATCGTCCCAGCCCATCAAATGAGTCAACCTGAACATCGCCGCAAGATCAACCCGCACCGCCCGCTCGGCGTCACTGGCTGCAACGGCGCCATCAATATTAACGAAATCTTCTGACCTGACTTCTTTATTCATGCTACACCTCAAACTAATTGAAATTATTGACTGGAGTCAAAAAACAAAGCTAACCCCGTAAATAGGTATTGTTATCTTGCTCAAGCAAGCGCACTGCTTTTAAATGATTAGATTCAAAACCAAATTCTTCCACCGCACGGGCATAGGTCGCCGTTGTGAGATCACACATTGGCAGAGATATTTCCAGATCCTTCGCCATCTGTTGGGCCAGTTTTAAATCTTTCAGTGCCAATCCCAGGGTAAACGATGGATCATAGTCGCCATTGAGAATCGGAGGACCATAACGATTTGCGACATAGCTGGCGCCGGTACTGTTCTGGACAATCTTAAGCATTTGCCCAGGGTCAACGCCGCCCTTTATACCCAGCATCAACGCTTCAGACAAAGCCAGGGAATGCAGGTAGCAAAGAACCACCTGGGAAATTTTAGCCGCATAGCCTGCGCCACCTGAACCAAGCAGGGTAATGTTCGAACCTATTATCTTCAGAATCGGTAGGTATTTGTCAAATATCTGGGATTCGCCGCCGACCATTATCGTCAGGCTTCCAGCACGAGCGCCTTCGTCTCCTCCCGAAACCGGCGAATCGAGAAATTCAAAACCCGTCTCCAAAGAAGCTTTTAAGATTTTCTGACAGAGGTCGAGATTATTGGTACTCAAATCGATCCAGACCGCACCCGGAGATATATTTGCTACCAGGCCGTCGGGGGCAAACGCAACCCGTTCAATCTGCTCTGGTCCTGGCAGGGACGTCATTACGATATCGGCGGATTTTACCGCGTGAGCAATAGAGTTAGCACTAATCCCCCCAATGGTCTCCAGTTGTTGTATCCGATTCGAGTCGATATCAAAGACTGTGACCTTATGGCCACTGTTTGTGACCAGGTTCTGCGCCATCGGACTGCCCATAACCCCAATGCCAATAAAACTAATATTCACACCACTGCTTCCGCCAAAACTACGATTGTAGGCGTAACGGTAAAAAACTGCATTAGTGTTAAGGAATAAACAAAAGGCTAAAGTAAAAGGTATTAAGCTATTTGGCGTCGTGGCAATTTAACTCTGAACAAATCTAACCGGACCTGACAAAGGAAGGTACCGCGAAATCGATCGACCGTTCGTGCTTCCTATGCTGTTGGTGTTGAGGATACAGTCCATTGCGCCAGGCGATTCCCTGACGGTGTCCGTGGCAAATTTCTTCTCTGTTATCAATTGTGGAATCCATGGCGTTTTGCTCCACATCATCTATATGCCCCCAGATTTTTTCCAGTCCTGTTGCTATTTCAAAACCAGCAGCTAACCAGGCGTCGGTTCCGCCTGGAAAGATTTTTACCGGCACTTGCACATTCTTCACTATATCTCTGGCGGCAAGCTTTGCCAGCCGGGCATCGTTGCTGGTAACAATCACACAAGTTACCTTATTCAACTTTTCAATATGCTGCGGTAATTGCGTCCGGGAAATCCAAATCGCTCCTGGGATATGCTGTTTCCGATAGCTCTCACTGGAGCCAATTTCCAATACCGCAATACCGCTATTTCCGTGATCAGTGGCCAATTGGTCAAGTGAAATCACAGGACAACTAAACTCATCAATTTCCGGGTAGTAGGCCGGTTCTTGGCCTGTGGCCAGTGTAACCCCGGTTTTCCAGTCTGACACGATGACGACGTCAGACCATTGTTGCTGAAACATCCAACTCGCCGTTATTTCGGCGCGGGTACAATCTTCATCGGCGAACAAACATAGACGTGCATTTCTGGTGGCAATATGATCGATTGTCATGCCAACCAGCTCTCCGCCAGGGACCCAGATAGCGCCAGGATAATGGCCGTCAAGAAACTCCTCTTGACTACGCACATCAATTAAATAGCAAGTGCGATCGCTGTTCTGGGCCCGCCACTCAGTAAGCTTATTAATGCTGATGTAATTGAAGTCAAATTTTTTGCAAAGCTGCTGGCGTGAGAATCCACAAAACGCCTTTGCCGAAGGAGAAGGTTGAGGTTGCCTAACCGATTGATCGCTGGCAAGTTCCCCACCCGCTAAATACCAACCCCGGGTACCGTCTCGAAGCGAATACACTGGGTTTTTAATACCGCAGTTAATCACACCCTGGGCGCCGAGTGCTGCCCGGGTAATGCCAGCGCAATGAACCACAACCTGGGTATCATCATTGGTCACCAGATCAGGTATCCGACGAGCCACTTCAGCAGCCGGAACGCTAATCGCATCGGGTAAACTGCTGGTCAGATAGTCGCTCTCGGCCCGGGCATCAATAACCACTATATCCTCCCCCGCCGCCTGCTTTTCCATTAACTGCCGAGCAGTGATAATCGGTGTTTGATAAATTTGTTCGATAAAGTAACCAAAGGCATGGGCAATTACATAGTTTCCATCAATCAAATTATTTCCTGCAGCGAGCCAGCCTTGTATCCCGCCGTCCAGAATTGACAAGTCCGTGTATCCCATGGATGCCATGGTGTGTGCGGCACGGTTGGCGATGCCGTCATTCTGATCGCACAAAACTACCCGGGTTTGAGCTCGTGGAACGAATCGCCGTATATTTAACTCCAGTCCTGACAATGGCAGATAGTTAGCCAGCCATAAATGCCCCCGGGAAAAATCACCAACCTCCCGGACATCTAGTAGAGCAATCTCGTTTCCATCTTCAAGCATTGCGCCCAGCTCGGTAGCGCTGACCAAGGAGTATGTTGAATCTAGAGTCAATCTATTAACCTCTGTTCATCGGTAAAATTAGTTCAGGCATCGACCGATTACGCCCGCAGGGTTTTAAAGCCCGTATTAATTAAATACCTGGTGGGATGTCGTGTCAATCATCGATCGATAGCAGATCGATAAATAATTACTGCCACAAAAGATCAAACAGCCCCACTGGGTAGAATTTGGTCCCAGTCAGAACAATTCAGTTTTTTGGCCAGGTGTCGATAGTTGATATGAAAATGGTCACGCTCCACGTTACAGGTCTGCAAGTGCCGCATACCTGATCCAGTATCGAATCTGCTTCGACCATGCAGCACACGATGATTGTCGGTCACAATAACTTCTCCTGGCTGGAGACGTCGGCGGACCCAAAACGACTGGTCATAGAGGATGGCTTGCAATTTACCCAATGCAGAATAGGCTTGATCAATTTTGTCTGCGTCAATATCCAGTGGTCTCATGGATTGATCACTGTAGCGAAAGCCTACAATTTCTCCATCCTCATCACAGCTGACAATTTTCCCGCTGGATCGCCACTCATCACCATTTTTGACGCTGGCAAAGAAATTTAGTGGTTGGCTCGATAATAATTTAAAGGCAGCGGGATGCTGTTGGCGTAAATGGTGTGCCACATTAAACCCATCCACCAGCAACGTCTCACCACCGCGTGCTTCTGCCTGCAAGCAATGCAATAGAATCAGACCGGAATTGGCCTGGCGCCAGACCGTATCGGTATGGGGACCGAGGAATTCCGACTTACCAGTGTTCACCAACAACTCCGGGTCAAGTTTAATATCTTCTACCCGTTGATCTCCACTGGAGCTGGCATAAGGAGAAGTTCGGGATATACCGAATAGATCAGCTAGCTGCAAAACCCCATCAGGGTCAGGAGGCACCGAGCGCACTAGACAAAATCCGAAATCCAAAACCATGCAGAATAAATCTAACCGTTTGGTATCGTCGTTTCTGGCGCATTCAAATTCAATGGTCGGCAGATTTTCAATGATTTCGCCATTCCAATGGCAAACCAACCTCTTGCGCTGCTTGCGGGCCCGGGTTGAATAGCAGCGATCTCGCAACCAGCTGGGTTCAAATGACTGCTGATGGTCGTCGGGACTCCACTGAATCTCCACCGTACCGGCAACAGACATTTCCAGTTTTTCAGGAAACAGCGATAAAGGGTCAATCATCTGATAAGTTTCTTCGCCGCCATTGACCCGATTCGGAAACGCCGGAAAATACAGGCCATGACGCAGCCAGCTTGCGTGGAAACGACTAAGGTGACCATCTCCCCAGGAGACGACCAGACGATGGTCGCGCCATTCTATTTGTCTAATCGAATACTTGTCTTGTTGGTTCACGGATTGCTTGGCAGGCTAACAGCAGCCATGCTCCATCCGACAAAAACATGAAGCGGTAACCTTAACGTCGGCGCGGGCCAATGCAAGGCTGAGCCGAGGCTTCATTTGTATTGCCTGTTCAGTTTTCCCCAGGCGTTCCAGACATTCCACATAGCCATGCAAACTCCACAGGTTGTCCCGGTGTTGAGAGGTACTAACCAACGTATCATTCAAACCAAGATCAGCCTTGTATACCTGCTCAGCCTCTTCTATGCGGTTTTGCTCCAATAAAAGCGCGCCGAGGGCGTGGCGGGCGGGTTGCATCCAACCCCAGGGCTCATCGTATTTAAGATTATCATCAAGGTCGGCCGCCGCCTGCAAGTAAGCGAAAGCTTCTGGATAATTTTGCTTGCGGTATTCCACTTCTCCCTTCAGCATTTGCTCTGCTACTTGTAGAACGTCAACACAGGTATTATTAAAAAAATACCGGCTTGCTGGTACCTTTGATTGGGCGGCATAGAATAGCTCCCGCTGTTTTTCCGCCCCGGCAACATCGCCACTGGCAGCATGGGCGATGGTTTTCGCATAATGCCATATTGCCGTGGTAACGCAATATAGTTGCTGATCTGCAGGCAGAGGTTCATCGATAATCAGCTGCCATTTGCCAAACCTGATATACACATGGGCCTTCATTGCGATATATCCTTCCATCCAGTCTGCCATGGCTGGATTTTCTATTCGCAGTAATTTTTCCGGTGTAGTTTCCGCCAGCTCCTCGGCCGCCTCCAGCGCAGTCTTGTATTGACCGAGAAAAAGCGCCGCGTAAAGTTTCAGGTGAAAGTTGTGAATCCGGGATAAGGTATGAAAATTGATCGCGCCTTCTTTACCGAGATACACCCGGTCTGCGGCTATCGCCCGGGTATTGGCGACCACTGCATCATGATAATTGCCACAACGAACGTCAATATGTGAAGGCATATGGCACAGGTGTCCTGAGCCAGGAACCAATTCCCGCAAGGCATCACAAGCGCGCAGAGAGCGTTCGGGAAACGGGGACATTTCCATAACGTGGATATACATATGCAGTATTCCTGGATGGGGTTCGCCGCCAGATTTTTCGATTCTCGCCATGGCCGTTTCGAGTACCATGACCGCCTCATCGGTGGACGCGCCGGTGGACGGCTCACCCGTCCGAAGATTCCATAAGGCCCAGGGTGTCCGACACATCAACGCTTCGGCGTGCAAGGCGCATATATCATCATCGTCGGAAAAATCCAGATAGACTTTGCGCATCGCATCTGCATAGGCATCATCCCAGAGATGAAAAGTGTCATCGTTGACGACTTCCCGGGATTGATAGCGCGGCACCAGAGCATTGACCAGCGCCGCCTCTACTGGTGTCGCCGAATCGAGTCTAGCCAGCGCCGCGCGGGAAGCATCATAGGATGCTGCCAGTTTCTCGACCAGTTCATCTTGTTGCATGCGTTGCCAGGGCTTGTTGTAATAACAACCAGACGCATAGGAGAGCCCCCAGTGGAACATGGCGCAGCTGTCGTCAAGTTCTATAGCCTCGGTAAAACAACGCCTGGCCATCTCGAAATCAAACCCGTATATCCAGACGAGGCCGCGGTCGAACCAAATTTGAGCCTGGGAATCCTCGGTTGAAACGGCTCTCTTGTGGTTACCCAGATCGTAATACCCAGACATGTGGTCCTCTTGAAATCAGCTTGGTTAATAGATTTTCCTGGCATTATAAATCCTACAGTCACCAGTTCGTGGTTACAAAGTAAAATTAGTTAACCCCGTTTTTCGATTCTCCACGTTTAACCAGATGAACCTAACGATCAAAATGGAGAATCTTCAATGAAACAACTGTTAATCAGCGTTTTATGCGGGCTGGTCATACTACTGTCGGCCTGTTCAAATAAACCAGCCTCACAACAGGCCCAGAGTCCTGTACTACCCCAATCTCAGATTCGGGTGGACGATGACCAGAATCAACCCCTGCTAATCGCCAAAGAGTCACCCCATGCTAAAACCAGAGAGAGTCATACTATCGACTTGCCGGTTTTGATAGCAGAAGAGGTAAGCCAATCGACGTCAGAAAAATCGGATCTTGGCCAGTCGGTCCGGCAAAGGGTTTTACAGACTGAATCCGAGTTGAAGCAATTTAACGCCTATAAATCCATGACGACACAATCCGCCGCAGTAGATTCGGCAATTTCGGCAATGCCCGTGGCAGCACCCACCATTCGTCCAGCCAGTGAACCTGTGGACCGGGAAAACTACCTACATTTCGAAGAAAACGGTATCAAGCTGGTCGTTGAAAACCCGGTGTCTACTTTCAGCGTAGACGTCGATACCGCTGCCTACAGCAATATCCGACGGATGCTGGAACGGGAAGGAAGAATTCCGCCCAAAGATGCGATCAAGATCGAAGAATTGATCAACTACTTCAGTTATGACTACCCGGCGGCAGACTCACTGGATGCACCGTTTAGTGTAGCCACCGAAATTGCACCAGCACCATGGAATGCGGAGCGTTATTTGCTGCAGATTGGATTAAAAGGTTATCAACCCCAGAGCGAATCCCGGCCACCAGCTAACCTGGTTTTCCTGATCGACGTATCCGGCAGCATGCAAAGTAATGACAAACTCGGACTGGTAAAACGATCCCTCCGTTTGCTGGTCGACCAGATGAACCCCGACGATCGAATCGCGTTAGTTGTATACGCGGGTGCTGCGGGAATGGTGTTGGATTCCACTCCAGTTAGCCACCGCGGAAAAATACTCTCGGCAATCGAAATGCTTCAGGCCGGTGGCAGCACTAATGGCGGTGCCGGTATCCGCCTGGCCTACGACGTTGCCCAGGGGCATTTTATCGATCAGGGTATCAATCGGGTGATAATTGCCAGCGATGGTGATATGAATGTAGGCACGGTAGGCATTGAGGCACTAAAAAATTTGATCGAGAACAAACGTCAGAGCGGCATTGCATTAACTACTCTGGGTTTTGGTACCGGAAACTATAATTACGCATTAATGGAGCAAATCGCGGACGTGGGCAATGGCAATGCTGCCTACATCGATTCCATTAAGGAAGCGCAAAAAGTACTGGTTAATGAAATCAACTCCACATTGCTGACAATCGCCAAGGACGTGAAGGTACAGATAGAATTTAACCCCGATGTTGTTGCACAATATCGACTCATTGGTTACGAAAATCGGATTTTAAACAGAGAAGACTTTCGCAACGACAAGGTCGACGCAGGGGATATTGGCGCAGGACATACGGTCACTGCATTGTACGAGGTTGCATTGGTCAATTCCCGGGACCAACTAATTCCATCTTTGCGTTACAGCATCAATAGCGCTGAACAGGAAAGTCACAACAAAGCAACATCCGACTTGGCGAGAGAGATCGCATACGTTCGACTGCGCTATAAACAACCCAACAGCGACCAAAGTCAGGAAATTGGTCAACCGGTAACTGTCGACAACATCATGACACGTATTGAATCAGCCTCGCCAAATTTACGTTTTGCTGCCGCGGTTGCCGGATTTGGTCAACTGTTGCGTGGGGGAAAATTTACCCGGGATTGGAGTTATGATGACGCGTTGAAGATGGCCAACCAGGCAAAAGGGGCCGATCAACATGGGTACCGTGGTGAATTTATTGGTCTGGTCCAATTGGCCAAGAGCTTTTCTCCTCGAGACACCTGAACCATTAATCTATGCGCGGACTGTTACACAAGCTGAAAAGCGACGAGTCACTCATGCTGGCATACCAGAAGGGTGACTCGGCCGCATTTGAGGTACTGTACCTGCGCCACAAAAATGGTCTGTTTAATTTTGTATACAAAAGCTGCCAGAACACACAGTTGGTGGAAGATATCGCTCACGATGTCTGGGCCGCAATTATTCGCGGAATTGATCACTACCGCCCCATGGCAAAATTCAGAACCTATCTATACCAGATTGCGCGCAACAAATTGATCGATCACTGGAGAAAGGACAAGGAAGATCAGCAGGATGATTCGAATATAGAGTTGTTATCTGGAAAGTCTGGCAATGAAAACGTAACCGATCCCGAAAACAGCGTCCTTATCGCTGAACTGATGTCAGCCATGGCGAAACTTCCAGAAGAGCAACGCATCGCACTTCTCCTGGGTGAAGAGGGATTTAGTCAACAGGAAATTGCTCAAATCACCGATAGTAAACAGGAAACCGTTAAGAGTCGGGTACGCTATGCACGACAACAACTCCGAACAATGATGGAGGTATCCCCATGAGCGAGCAACGGGATCAAGAGTTGTCAGCACTTTATGCACGAACTCCAAGACAGGATTCTCCATCTGGACTGGACAAAAATATTATTGAAATGGCGCGCCAGCATGCGCCCCAGAAGCAATCCATCAGCACGCCCAGGTGGATTTCAATTGCAGCTACGGCTTGTCTGGTGGGCCTCACCGTCATTGTCATCAAGCCACTAACTCGATATACCGAGACCGGTATACAGCCGGTAAGTGTCAGCACCAATGAGGAACTGTCCGAAAAACAAACCGTCGACGATGATATTGGTTACGCTGTCAATGCCGATACCGATGCCGATGCCAATACCGCGATGGAATTCAGACCGCAATCCAAACCCGACCTTGTTCCTAAAAAACGCGAAATGCAAAACCAAGCGAAGTCAGCAGAATACAAGGTTAAACAAATAATCATGGATCAACCTGAAGCTGGACTGGAACAAATGGGCCAATCCAGGGCGGATAACCAAGCTATTTCCGCAAAATTATCGGCACAGCCAAGCATGGAGGTGGAATCTGCAGCCGCCCAACCCATGCTGATGGAAGAATCCTCCCAGGCAACCGTATCTGCACCTGCCACCCGATCAGAACCCATTATTCAGTCCATTGTTAAGCCTAGTATTAAACCGAGCGACTCCAGTCAAACAGAGACTGAAGCAGTCAGCCGGATGTCGAGCCAGCAGGCCACCAAAGAGGATTCCTATGGGGGACTATCTGAGGTCCAATTTAGCGAATTAATTGACCAGGTAAAGAAATTAATCCAGCAAGGAAAGCTTGACCAGGCGCGGATCGAAATCCAGGGTATTAAATCAATTTGTCCCGAATGTAAAATACCCCAGGCAATTATTGATCTACTCGCTAAGTAGTCAATGGTTATGAATCGGGTGGTGCAAATCAGGATAGTGGGTGACTCATTTCCCTACACGAATTTCCTGTCCCACCAGCAGACAATCATCTTCCACTGGTGTTAGCGCCGAATAATCTCGGTGGTGTTTGTAGGCGGGGCGGGTAGGCGCTGCGCTGGCATTGCTTAATGGATTAACAATCAGCGAAAAAATTGAACGATCCCAGGGCGAGATATTACTACCTGATCCATGCACCAGGGTATCGTGAAAAATTAAGCCAGTTCCTTTCATACCTTTAGCGGAAAAAATACCATACTCATCAACCAACTTACTGACCACGTCGTTGTCCACCACCCATAGCGGATAGCTGGTTGATTGATCGTCCAGCCAGGCATCGGCAATTCCGTGACGGTGTGATCCTGGAATAAAATACAATGGTCCATTAAATTCAGAAACATCATCCAGGAAAATATGCAGGTTTAATGCCAGTGGTCGCGGCACACCATCTTCACGATGATGAGTGGCAAAGTCATAGTGCCACTGCCAGTGCTCCCCGACAAATGCGGCTTTAACATTAACCTTAACTTGCTGCGCGTAAAATGGCTCCAGTAGAATTTGACTGGCGGGGTCAACTAACCTTGGGTGCCGAACGAGTTGCCCGATAATCGGGTCTCTGAGATGGATGCCCATGGACGTGCGGACAATACCCGAAGATTTCTCAATAATATTTGCCGGATGATTGTCTGTGAACAATGCGGGTAATCGCGAATTTATAACCGCAACCTCAGCGGCAGAAAACAATTCAGGCAGCACCAAAAACCCCTGCTGTTCAAGTTGCCCGAGTTGTTGTTCCGTTAACTTCATTACAATACGCGTTAATATCCTGCTGCCCGATTGACTTCATTAACGAGGGGTTCACCGGCCCTTAGTCTTTTATAGTTTTCCGCAATATCGATTAGTCCATCATCCAGATGCCATCCTGACACATGGGGTGTTATGGTTATTTTTTCGTGGCCCCAAAAAGGATGTGAGGGCGGCAACGGCTCGGTTCGAAAAACATCGAGCACGGCACCTGCCAACTTTTCATTATCCAGCGCGTCGATCAATTCCTGTTCATCAATCAGATCACCACGACCGGCATTGATCAGCACCGATCCCGGTTTCATATTTGACAGCAAATCAGCATTGAACAGATTTCGAGTGTCCGGGGTCGAAGGTAGAATGCTGGCAACATAGTCACATTCCCCCAATAGCGCCGGCAACGCACCCGAACCAGAACGACAATCGACCCCATCGATTGATTTTACGGAACGACTCCAACCAATTACGCGAAACCCTAGGGCAGCAAAGCAACGCGCGGTGCGTCCGCCGATATGACCCAGCCCAAGTACACCTACTGTGGTTAGCGGACTTTGTCTTGGCGCAATGGGTTCCCACTTGGCGTTGGCTGCGCTGGCCTCGTGACTTCGCATATTTCGCTGTTCATAAAGTACATAAGCAACGCAGTACTCAGCAATTTCCTGGGCTGGCGCATCTGGTTTTAGTCTTGTTATGCGCACGTGTTCCTGTAATTCCGGATCCCGCACAATACCATCCACTCCGGCACCAACTTTTTGAATCAGCTGCAGATTTGGCAGCGTAGCCGCCAGCCCGGGCCACAATTTTACTGCCGCCAGCATAATCACTTGGTCAGCATGGGATCCCGGATCCGTACAGTAAATTGATACTCCGGGAAGGTGGGGCTGCAACAGCTTTTTAAGCTGTTGCTCGGGCATCCACAATGGATCCCTGATATCAATAAGCAATGACATGGTATGGACTTACAGTACTCCAGCCGCCGCCTTAAGGATTGCGACAATACCCTTATCCCGGGCCGCTGCGAGCTCGGTGAAATGTCTGCCGTCAGCAATTTCATTGCAGCCGTCCACCATACGGTTACGCAATTCCGTGGTCAGTTCTGGCGCTTCAAGCCGGGTCCAGGGCAATTTTAATGCTGGGCCAAACTGGTCCAGGTTGGTTGCCATCCCGCCCTCTCCACAGGCCACATGAAATGCCATACATTGACCAAGCAAGGCCATCCGCGGCGCCGGGCCGTTTATGAGCGCCAAATCTATCTGTTCCGGGGTCGCTTCATCGTTTGCCACCATATGCAGGGCTTCCCGCCACAATGCTTCCTGTAACCGGGTTGCGATAAAGCCAGGGATTTCTTTCTTCAGAGTAAGTGGCGCTTTCCCGGCAATTTTATAAAAATCGCTGGCCCATTGCAGCGCAGCAGTAGACGATTTATCGCCTCCAACGAGCTCCACCAGAGGCAATAGATAGGGTGGATTAAAAGGATGTCCAACGATAGTTCGCTCGGGGGTCGAACAACGTTGTTGAATTTGCGTCATCGTCAGCCCAGACGTACTAGAAGAAATCACCACATCGGGAGACACCAATTCCCCTAAATCTGCATATAATTCCTGTTTAAGGGATAATTTCTCAGGGGCGCTTTCCTGGACAAACTCAGCGTCTTTGACCGCTTCGCCGAGATTAAATGTCACCTTCATTCGGTCCCGCGACGCACCAGGCTTAAGTCCAAGTTGTTCCAGACTGATCCAGGCGGTATCAACAATCTGATGAAACATATCCTGTTCTGACGGATCATGCAGATAGCAGGTTACATCATATCCCCGGGCCAGAAAATGAGCGGTCCAGCCACCCCCAATGGGACCCGCGCCGATACTGGCAACGCGACGCACATTAGTAGGGTCTATTGGTTGGCTCTTCATAATTTTATCCGGTATTTGTTTATCGACCCTTAAACACGGGTTCTCTTTTTTCAACAAATGCCTTTACCCCCTCCTCCGCATCTTCAGACTTGAGCATTGCCCGATAAACTGGCAATTCCTCGGTTCGCATTTTATGAAATGCCTGTTCAAGGGGGGTACATTCAATTGCGCGCAGAACTTCTTTAACTGTCTGCATTGCCAGGGGCGCCGACCAGGCTAATTGTTCTGCCCAGGTACGTGCCTGCTGCATCAGCTCCTCCTTTTTAACAACCTTGTTTACCAGGCCGTATTGGGCAGCTTCTTCAGCCGGCATACGACGACCCAGCAATAACATTTCCATGGCAATATTATGTGGAATGCGGCGAGGCAGGCGCTGTAATGCACCAGCGTCAGGAACGATGCCAAGTGGCATCTCGGGTAATCCAAATTCAACATGCTCCGCCGCAATTAGCAAATCACAACCCATCGCCAATTCGAATCCACCACCAATAGCAAGCCCGTTCAAAGCCGCAATAACTGGTTTGTTCAAATTCCAGTTTTCGGTGAGGCCAGCAAATCCACCGTCGCCATAATCCCCTTCCTCCCACCAGTTATCCAGTTTCATTTCTCCTGCATTGAGTGACTTTAAATCCCATCCCGCAGAAAATATGCGGTCACCTTCCGCGGTCAGGATGCCCACGCGTAATTCGGGATCATCGCGCAGTTCGGCGAATGCCTCACCCAGCTCACGACTCATTTCAAGGCCAATAGCATTTACCTTTGGGTTATTTAACTTGACCTCGATAACGTGGCCATGACGACTTACTTCGACAAAATTTGACATCTTACTTATTCAACATTTAAAAATTAGTTCTCTGCAATCAGGAGAATGCAGGCATTACCTCATTACAAAATAATTCCATGGAGCGTTTTTGCTCCTTTTGTCCAAGCCCCATGCTTGCATAATAAATAAATTCATCAACACCAAGATCCTGATACAACTTCAGCTTGGCGATCACTTCTTCTGGCGTACCAAACATTAGATTTTCCCGCAACATCTGGGGATCATATTCAACCCTGTTTGTGAGTTCGGTAAAATCCACCTGCTTGGGAAATCCATTGGTGACATCACCGAGGTTCTTAAATAAATTTTCAAACTGGCCAAGTTGCCGGGATACGCATTCAATCGGGCCCTCCCAATCTTCGCTTCGATCATAGACCGCGGTATGGCGCATCATGGCGAAGATCGGTCGAGGAGCATCCGGGCTCTTCTCCATCGCTTCATCTAGTCGCTGCTTATAGAGTTCTGCCTCTGACATCGGGCGGGTCAGCGGCCATGACATAATGTTGCAATTATTTTCCAACGCATAGTCGAAGGTAATTGGAGATCGTGCCGCAGCCCAAATAGGCGGATGGGGCTTTTGTAGAGGTTTTGGCACCGACGTTGAAGTGGGAAACTGCCAATACTCACCATCATGAGCATAATCTCCCTGCCATAATGCCTTTAGAGCAGGCACCATTTCCTGCATAAATTTCCAGCCCTCGGATTGCTTCAAACCCGGACGCATGCGGTCAAATTCACGCTGATAGGCGCCGGAACCAATACCAAACTCAAGTCTGCCATTGCTGAATAAGTCGACCATGGCGGCTTCACCGGCAAGCTTTATGGGATGCCAGTACGGCGCTGTTGCCACCGCAGTACCGAGCCGGATGTTGTTGGTATGGGCCGCCCACCAGGTGAGAATCTGAAATGGGTTTGGTGCAATGGTCATCTCAAGGGCATGATGCTCGGCGGCCCAGACAATATTGAAACCACCTGCGTCAGCCATTTGTACCATTTCCAGCGTATGGCGCTCCACGTCAACCATATCCAGGTCGGGGGTGATGCGCTCCATATTAATTGCGAGTTGAAACTTCATGGTGTTTTTCCGGTTATGAATTTTTACGGTGAGTAGTTTAATGTTGCTATAGCATTTGAAAATTAGTGGCGATAAAAACTATTCCCTCGTTACCTGACCTAGAAAGGATAATAATAACGGATTACAAATTTCAGGGGCCTCGGCCAGCGCCATATGGCGCAGCCCGGCCAGGATTTCAACCCGAGCATCTGGTATTTCGTCGGCAATAGCCCGGGCCATTTGCGGGGTCTGACCCGGATCATGTTCGCCAGCCATTACCAGGGTTGGGCAGTGGATTGGATTCGGCGGAGCAATTAATTCCTCAACGCCGGTGGCCAAAACCCGATAGTTTCTCGGGTAGACCGCGCTGTCATTCGCCAGTACCCAGCCACGAACCATTTGAATAGTCTCGGGATTGTCCTGCCTGAACTCTTGGGAAAACCATCTCTCCAGCGCAGCGTCAACAGTCGATTCTGGTCCACTTTGCAAGACCTGCTCGGCGCGCTTCTCAATGGCGAGTTGGTCTTTATCTGATCGGGCATGGGGCGAAAGTAAAATACCTAGAGCCAATAACCGCTCACCGTGATCCATGGCAAATCGTCGTGCGATCATACCGCCCAGTGAGAACCCCATGACCGCACATTGATCCACGTTTTCCTCGTCCAGCAATCCAAGCAACTGACTGGAAAACAGGTGAAGGTCTGGTTCAGACCGGGGTTTGGGACTATCGCCATGACCGGTTAAATCATAGGTCAGGACCCGGTAGTGTTGACTTAATGCCGGAATCTGCCACTGCCACATATGACGGTTTAAACCCAGGCCGTGGACCAATGCTACTGCTGGACCGTCCCCCTGCCACGAATAAACAGTTCCATCATCCGCTTGCCGGACTGCAACGCCCTGGTTATTGCTTATCATTGCGGTTTCTATCCAGGCCAGTGAATTAGTCGGCAATCGGGTGATAGGCAACCACCTCGACCTCAACTCTCACATCAACCAGCAGATCATTTACAACTGCCGAGCGTGCTGGCGGATCTTCCGGAAAATACTCGCTGTAGACCTCATTAAATCCTGGAAAGTCAACGCGGTCAGTTAACCAGACCATGGCTTTCACTACGTCGGTCATGCCGCAACCGGCGAGGGCCAGTGTGTTTCTAATATCCTGCAAGACCTGGTGGGTTTGATCTTCAATGGTACCGTCGGTCATTGGCACACCATTTCTCAGCGGAATCTGACCGGTGAGAAACACGAAATCCCCCGCGCGAACCGCACGAGACAGAGACAATTTTCTACCGTTAACGATTAATGGCTCGCCAATTACTTGTTTGGAATTTGACATAATTCAGAGTTGGTAGTGATTAAGGAAACCTCTACATAAGTCTGGGCGAATCAAGTTGAGATTCGAAATTTTCAATATTGAGACGGCCCAGATAAATAAAGTGGGGCACGTAATAGTTGTTCGCGGCCGGCTGAGGCTTTTGCGAAGCCCGCATTTATCATCGTGGGCAACGAAAAGATTGGAAATTTTGGGCTCAAATTGATCGGTCATGACTTATGCAGGGGTTCCTCGGTTTTGTCAGGTCATATCAGTATAATAACGCGTAATCATAGCGCCTGCACAAGCACAATCACTGTCTGTAATTCGCCAGTGTATGTCGAAATAACATACAATTCTAGTCGTTGAACAGGCAAAATCAAGTTTGATTTAAAGCACCCACACAGAGATAAAAAAATGACGGCTATACATTCTTACCAAATGCTCATTGACGGCGAATGGGTTGATTCGAGCGATGGGAAAAAGTTTGAAAGTATCAATCCATCCACTGGAAAAGTCTGGGCGGAAATTCCCGAGGCGACTGCCGAAGACGTTGACCGGGCGGTTAAAGCCGCGCATCAGGCGTTTACTTCGGGTCCCTGGGCCAGCGCAGTACCCACCGAACGTGGAAGATATTTGCGTAAGCTGGCAGACCTGCTGGCCGATAAGTCTGAAGAGCTGGGGCGGACTGAGTCGGTAGACACCGGAAAAATGCTCAAAGAAACCCGCTGGCAAGCTAAATATATTGCCGAATTTTTTCATTACTATGCGGGTTGCGCGGATAAAATACACGGTGAGACTCTACCCATAGATAAACCCGACCTATTTGTCTTTACCGACCGTGAACCCCTCGGGGTAGTGGCGGCAGTGGTGCCATGGAACTCCCAGTTATTTTTAGTCGCGGTTAAACTCGGACCCGCCCTGGCCGCGGGTAATACGGTAGTTCTGAAAGCGTCTGAACAGGCCTCTGCAGCAATGCTGGAATTTGGCAAACTGATCGAGGAAGCCGGTTTCCCACCCGGGGTTGTCAACATCGTCTGTGGACACGGAGACCCTTGCGGTAAAGCGTTAACCTCCCATCCCCTGGTGCAGCGTATTAGTTTTACCGGCGGCCCCAGCGCAGCCCGTCAGGTTTTATATAACTCAGCGGAAAACTTCGCCGAAGTATCCCTTGAGCTGGGCGGAAAATCGCCATTTATTGTGTTCGAAGATGCCGATATTGAAAGCGCCGTGAACGGATCCATCGCCGGTATTTTTGGCGCCACCGGGCAGAGCTGTGTGGCCGGATCGCGGTTGTATTTGCATGAAGATATCGCCGATGAGTTTCTCGATTCAATCGTCAAACTGGCGGCGCAAATCAGAATTGGTGATCCCCTGGAAGAAGAAACCCAAATGGGTCCGCTATGCACCACGGCGCAGCTCGATCATATCGAGCGAGAGGTCGCCTTCGCCCAGGAACAGGGAGGTAAATTACTCCACGGTGGCAAGCAACCTGAGAACATGGGTGATGGTCTGTTCTACCAACCCACTATCATCGATTGCCCACGTCAGGACCTTCGCATCGTCGATACGGAGCTGTTCGGTCCGGTGCTTAGCGTAATCCGGTTTAAAGATGAAAACGAAGTTATTGCCCTGGCTAACGATACTAAACACGGCCTTGCCGCCGGTATCTTTACCCGGGACAGCGCGCGATCAATTCGAGTAGCAAAGGCAGTACGGGCCGGAATCGTTTGGGTAAATACTTATCGGGTGGTTTCCCCTATTGCAGAATTTGGTGGATTCAAAGGCTCGGGTTACGGCAGGGAAAGTGGCTTTCAGGCGATGTACGACTATACCCGGCCAAAGACCATATGGATGAATATGTCCAGTACGCCCATGGCGAATCCTTTTGTTATGCGTTAAACGAAGTATTGAGCTAAGACGTCAACGGCGACGACTTCATCTGGGTAGACAAATAGCGGATTTATCTCAATCTCTGCGATATTGGCATGTTCCCCGGTGACGTAGCTGGCAAGTCCGCTGATGGTCGTTACCAGGGTTTCTTTATTTACGCCCTGGTGACCACGGTATCCGTCGAGCACGGGTGCAGTCGACAACTGATTGAGCGCATCGAGAATTTCCTGGTTACTTGCAGGCAGGAGCAGTGATACCGGATCGGCAATTATCTCGATCAGTACACCGCCGGTTGACAGCGTCATAACGTACCCGAACTGATTGTCGGTTCGTATATCCAGCATTAATTCTACGACTGGTCGGGGCATCATTTGCTCGACCAAAAATTGGTCGACTGCCAGACCCGGCGCTAACCTTCCGACATTGGCAGATATATCTCTAACCGCATCTTGCACTTCCTCGAAACTCGACAGGCCCACGATTACTGCGCCAACTTCGGTCTTATGGGCAATCTGACTGGAATTCATTTTGACCACTACTGGAAATCCAATTTCCTCAGCGGCCAGTCCAGCCTCCGCTCCACTAACTAAACGCCCTTTGGGCACAGTTATACCTGCTTTGATAAGCACTTGTTTGCCACGCCATTCGTCAACCTGATTAATCGTCGTCAGTGATTGGACAGGGATCAATTCACTGCTGACATGGTCCAGAACAATCTGTCGTTGCCGCCCATACCAGATTGCACTATTGATGGCATTTAACCCTTCATGTATTCCCTGCAATGGCGCAATACTCTGGTCCACTAACCATTCCCTGGTTGCCTGATCAATATTTTCCGACAGGGTACTGCATACCGCTGCCGGCACTTTCGCGGTCCGGGTCGCTTCGGCAAAAGCACCGGCATCATTCAGATAAAATTGTTTGCTTTCATCGAACCCCGGCAAAGGATAATCCTGCACGATGACCGAGGCATCATAGCCATCTGACAAAGCACTCGAAAACACTGGAAGGGTTTTCTCTGGGATTCCCCAGATTGGTGTGGTGTAGTCCAGGGGATTTGAAACGGTGGCTATTGTCGGTAACAGATCAACTAATTGATCCGTAGCCGCAGTAGAAGGTTTGGGTAAACTAAGACCAACTTTTTCGGCATAGTCAGCCAGCATGGTGGCACCCCCACCGGAGCAGGTAAATCCCATCAGTCGTTTACCTTTGGGTAATCCGCTTATACAAATAAATTTGAGCGTTTCGACCAACTGCCCCGGATTTGACACGCTGATAATACCAAGGCGTTTGAACAAGGCCTGATACAGTTCGTTGGTACCTGATAACGACCCGGTATGGCTGATGGTAAGTTGAGCACCAATTTTGGAAGTGCCGGTTTTCAGCACCACGATGGGTTTACCCAGTTCCAGCGCCTTGCGCGCAACCCGGCTAAACGATTCGATATCCTTCAGTCCTTCAATATGCAAACCAATCGCCCGGACCTCCTGCCGCTCACACAGATATTCAATATAGTCTTCCAGTTTCAGCACCGACTGATTACCGGCAGAGATCATATAGGCCAAAGGCAGGCTACGCTGATTCATGGTGAGGTCGGAGGACAACATACCACTCTGAGTAATAACAGCCGCGCCATACCCGGGGTTAAAACCACCATGAGGAAACGGCCACAACGCAACTCGGTCGATATAATTGATTAATCCATAACAGTTTGGCCCAACCAAAGCCATGTCGCCCACTACATCAACCAGTGGCTGATCCGACGCACCTCCTTCATGGCCATCGGCACCAAAACCGGCGGTATAACATACCACCCCACCGGCGCCCATTTGCGCCAGCTGTTTTACAATATCTATTGCTGCTTTTGCTGGCACCGCGAGAAACACTGCGTCGGGTGCCTCGGGCAATTCGGCCACCGATGGATAGCAGGTCAAACCATTTAACTGCTCTCGTTTCGGATTAACCGGCCAGATCGGACCGGCATACCCAATCCGCCGACATTCATCAATAACGATCACCCCATCGCGGCCGCCAATAATGGCAATATGTTTTGGATTCAGTAGCCGCCCCAGATTGGCCCGACGTAATTGCGCATTTTGCAACGTCGACCCAGACTCCTCGGTCATGCACCCAATGGCCGGAGCAGGGACCGGGTGATGATATGGCGTTGAATTTCTGAGGTCCCGTCCCAGATTCTTTCCAGGCGCGAATCTCGCCACAGCCGTTGTATGGGTAATTCTTCCATCAGCCCCATGCCACCATAAATTTGCACGGTATCGTCGGCAACCTTGTTCAGCATCTCCGAACAATATACTTTTACCATGGCCGCGTCGGCGTCCTGCATTATCCCTTCGTCGGCTTTCTCTACCGCGTTCATTACCAGCAAATCAGCCGTCTTAAGGCCAATCGCCATATCTGCAAGACGAAATCCCGTTGCCTGAAACTGGCCAATGGGCTTGCCAAACTGCTTTCGATTCGCCGCCCAGTCCAGAGCAAGATGGTACATTCTCTCAGCCTTTCCGCAACAAGTTGCACCAACCCAAACTCGCCCCATCTTAAGCCATTGTCCCGAGTGTTCCAGTCCCCGCCCTTCTTCCCCAAGAACCTGATCAGGCCCCAACCGGACGTCGGAGAAACTGAGTTGGAAATTTTTATACCCACGATAGCTGACGCAGCGGTTTCCCTCGCGAATATCAAAACCGTCAATTCCAACATCCACCAGGAAAGCGGTCACACGCTTGCGCTGGCCCCGGGGAGTTTCATCAATGCCGGTAACCGCAAATACAATGGCGAAATCGGGCATTACCGGTCCCGATATAAAGTGTTTTGAACCATTCAAAATCCAGTCGCTGCCATCCTTTCTGGCATTGGATTTCATCGACATAATATCCGACCCGGCTTCGGGTTCAGTCAACGCAAACAATTCACGTTTTTCAGCGCGGACACAGGGATTCAGATATTTTTCAATCTGATCTCCCTTGCAAGCCATCAACAATTCGGTTGGTCGGCCAATCCAGGAATGCAGCGCATGACTGGTCTTGCCATACTCTCTCTCAATCAGGGCCATGCTGGTATAGTCCAGCCCACCACCGCCCACCGCCTCGGGCAGATTAGCCGCGTACAATCCGGCTTCTATGGATCTCTTTTCAATCTGCTTACCCAGTTCTTCCGGGACCAGACCAACTCGATCCACTTCTTCTTCATGGGGGAAAATTTCCTGCTGCATAAATGAACGAACGGTTTGCAGCAGTAAATCGTTCTCGTGACTAATTTTAATATCCATGGTCTGATTTAGAATTATTCGGCAACCCGGTTGGCTTATGGAGCTGGCTTATGCGCCACGCAGATTCAGTTTTTTACGGGCCTCAGCCGGCGTAACCGCCCTCGCCCCCATCCTTTCAATAATACCGATCACCCGTTCGACCAATTGCGCATTGGTCGCCAAAACACCGCGATCAAGATACAGATTATCTTCGAGGCCAACCCGGACATTTCCGCCCATGGCCACTGCGGTTGCCGCCATGGGCATTTGCATTCTGGAAATACCAAAGCTCGACCACATTGCTCCGGTTGGCAGTTCGTCCTTCATCACCTTCATGGTGTCGACGCTTTGATCTGCACCCCAGGGAATACCGAGACAGATCTGAAACATTGGCGGATCTTCAACCAACCCTTCGGCGATCATTTGCTTGGCAAACCGAAGGTGACCCAGTTCGAATACCTCCATCTCCGGTTTAACCCCCCACTGTTTAATCGATTCAGCCATCTTACGCAGCATTGGCGGGGTCGAAATGTAAATAGTGTCATCATTTCCAAAATTCAGCGTGCCGCAATCCAGACTGGATATTTCTGGAAGTAACTCTTCGACATGGGCCAGACGCTCTAGAGGCCCCACCATGTCGGTACCCGGTCCAGGCATTGAGGGGTCAGCCAGATCTGGCACCCAGTCTCCTCCCATGCCCGCGGTAAGATTAATTACGACGTCAGTATCGGAAGACCGAATCCGATCCACCACCTCTTTAAACAGCGCAGGGTCTCGCGAACCCTTGCCAGTTTCCGGATCCCGCACATGAATATGGGCGATGGCCGCGCCGGCTTTGGCGGCTTCAATTGCCGCATTGGCAATTTGCTCAGGGGTAACCGGGATACCCGGATGTTTACCGACAGTATCGCCACCACCGGTTACCGCACAGGTAACAATTACTTCATAGTTCATAGTTAATCTCCGCAACAGGATTTGTTTTGTCGATTTTGCAAAATATACTTCAGATAGATTAACGATTTATCGACAGTTCTATCTATAATTCGACCACTCGCCTATTTCCTCATGGTTTTGACGTTCTGCATAAATAATATGTCTGACAACGCTCCGCAAAAACCCAATACCGAATTGTCAAATTTGGCCTTCGTGTTAATTCCCCGATTTAACATGATGACCCTGACCACTACTATCGAACCCATTCGAATTGCCAATTACCTCTCCCCAGAACCTTTATACCGGTGGCACTATTTGTCCTTTGATGGTGAAGACATCATCGCCAGCAATGGAATGTCGGTACATTCTGAGCTGGTCGAGGTTGGGAGCAGTGCCGATTACGATGCAGTGTTTATCATCGGCAGTTGGGGCTGCGAGCATTATGTATGCGACCAAATGTTCAGCTGGTTGCAACGGCTGAATAGAAATAATGTAAAAATTTGCGGAATGGAAATGGGAATTTATCCGTTAGCCCGGGCTAAGATACTTTCAAAAAAGCTGGTGACTACCCATTGGTCCATGATGATGGGGTTTGCCGAACAGTTTCCCAAGGCGAACCTCAAGGAGCAATTGTTTACTGAAGATGGAAATTTAATTTCCTGCTCGGGAGGAACCGCAGGAATCGATATGATGCTACACCTGATCGCCGCGGCACACGGTGACTTTCTTGCCTCGGAGATAACTGACCAGATGATGCATTATCCCATACGACCGGCGAGCGCACCCCAACGCCATACCCACGGCAGTCCGTCGGAATCTATCCATCCCTATGTGGACCAGGCCATCAAGTTACTCGAGTCAAATATAATGGACCCGTTAAAAGTGCCGGAAATCGCCAACCGTATCGGCATTTCCCAACGCCAACTGGAACGATACTTTAAACGCTATTTGGGGTGTTCAGTGGTGCAATACAGCCAGCTACTACGTCTGCAATATGCCCGGGTTTTATTAACCAGTACCCAGATAACCATTCGGGAAGTTTCGGTTGCCAGTGGGTTCAATTCAATGTCTCACTTTGCCAATGCATTCATCAACTGCTTTGGCAAAAAGCCCAGCGACTATCGCAATGCCTGGCCCGACACAGAGGCCGCGCCATCCTGGCCCGGCACGGTATTTTCCATAGGCCAACAGCATCTGGCCAGCATCGGAAAACCGCGCAAGATTTAGTCATCGATTAACCATTCAAACCCTGACCAAAATTCTTCGAAATTTGATCAATTCCAAATGAAAATAGCGCTTCCACCACCATCAAAAGCGCGGCAAAATACCGCCTCTTTTTATACCCTGATATATTGAAATGACAAGCGTAGGATTTATCGGTCTCGGTAACATTGGCGGCAAGCTGGCTGGCAGTCTGTTGAGAAACGGTATCGATCTGACGGTTCGTGATCTTGATAAAAAAGTAGCGCAATCATTTCTCGACAAAGGTGCAAAGTGGGGAGAAAGTCCCAGGGCAATGGCCGAGCAAGTCGATATACTGATTACCTGTCTGCCCAGTCCCGCTGCCAGCGCCGCAGTACTGGAAGCTAAGGATGGAGCTCTGGCCGGATTGGGTCCTGGCAAATTATGGGCGGAAATGAGTACAACGGATGAGGCGGAAGTATTGCGTTTGGGTGCGTTGGTCAAGGCCACCGGGGCTGAACCCATCGATTGTCCGGTATCGGGAGGCTGCCACCGCGCAGCCACTGGTAATATTGCAATCTTTGCCGGATGCGAGCGCCCGGCATTTGAGAAAATGCTGCCGCTGTTAACCCGGATGGGACGCAGAATTCTCCACACCGGCCCCCTTGGTTCGGCTTCCATACTTAAGGTCGTCACAAACTACCTGGCCACGGCAAATTTGCTAAGCCTTACCGAGGCATTGGTCACGTCCAAAGTCGCTGGAATGGATATGAATACAACTTATGAAGCCATTCGTATTTCTTCGGGCAATTCATTTGTTCACGAGACCGAGAGCCAGGTGATCTTGAACGGTAGTAGAGATATTAGTTTCACCATGGACCTGGTTTGTAAGGATATTGGCTTATTCAGCGAGGTCGCCAGGCGAGGCAACCTGGACCTTGAACTCGCGCCGGTGATGGTGGACATTTTCAAAGATGGTCAGGAGCGTTATGGGCCCCGCGAATTGTCCCCCAATATAATCAAACGCCTGGAACAACAAGCCGGTGTGGAAATATCGGCCCCGGGGTTTCCGCCAGAGATGCTGGACGACGAACCCGAGGAACAGGGCTATGAAGTTATTCCAACGGACCGGCACTAAATCGATCAATCATTCCTCCTGGGTTACTGGCTATTGGTGCTGCCGGGCTAGCCGAACCCAGTTAGTGACTGTAGCCAAATTCTCCATTGCTAGCTTCAGGTAAAGTGATTCGGACCTGATAGGATGTCTGTAATTTCCACACCATCACCAACCTATCGTTTGGCGATTAAGGACGCCCTCGGGTTTCCATCGATAATGCTATTCGCCAGTATGATTGGTTTTGGTTCCCTCGCCAGAGAAAGCGGATTAACCCTTGGCATGGCACTCAGTTCCACCGCAGGTATTTGGGGTTTACCCGGGCAAATAGCCATGGCGGAACTTCATTCAGCTGGGGTGTCAACGGTATTTGTAATTCTCGCAGTTTCCCTGTCCAATGCCCGCTTTCTGCCCATGGCGGTATCATTTATTCCATTGATGCGAGATGGCCTACGCAATTTTGGCTGGATGTATCTATTGGTCCAGCTATTGTCAATTAACACCTGGTCCGCCGGATTGAACCGGTTTCCAGGCCTCGAATTGTCCATGCGTCCGCGCTACTATCTAGCATTCGCTTCGATCTGTATGACCGCAGGTTTATGCGGTACAGCACTGGGTTATTTTGGTATCAGCGCGCTAAATCCGGCAGCAGCCCTGGGTCTGATTTTTCTCAACCCATTGTTTTTTGCAGTATTACTTGCCGGCACTAAAGTCCGGTTCGGGGTTATCGCATTACTGGTGGGTATCCCCCTCGGTCCACTGTTTCACCTGGTTTCCCCGGAATGGGGTCTGCTTGCTACCGGTTTAGTAGGCGGCTCCATAGCGTTCTGGGTTAACCGCCAATTTCGATCGGCACCATCATCAACCAACTCCCCATGACAGCCAACACCCATCTCTGGCTGCTGGTAGGTGGCGCTATCGCTGGCACCTATTTCTGGCGATTCTTTGGCACCCTGTTTTCCCGCCAAATCAGCACCGACAGCGCGGTATTCCAATGGATTACCTGCGTCTCCTATGCCATGCTGGCTGGACTTATTTCCCGCATGGTTCTACTTCCGGTTGGACCTTTAATAGAGGTTTCACTGGGAATAAGACTGGTTGGGATAGCCGTTGGTCTTGGGGTGTTTTTCCTATTGGATCGACGGGTCCTGCTCGCAGTTGGGTCGGGACTAGCGATATTTATTGCGCTGGTCTCATACTGGTAAATTTCTCAGGGGTCGAAGTGATACGCCGGCCGATAGGCTGGGAGCTGCTCTCTTCCAAGAATAAAGTCTGCGGCACGGGCCGCTATCATTTGGGTTGGGGCATTCAGATTTCCGCTAACCACATTCGGCATAACCGATGCGTCCACCACCCTAATCCCGGTTAATCCGTGCACGCGTAATTGTCCATCCACAACTGCATTTTCATCATTTCCCATGCGACAGCTGCCGCAGGGATGATAATCGGTACGCGCGGATTGCCGAATCCATGATTCGATTTCACTCTCGCTGCGAACTTCTGGACCCGGGTTGATTCTTTTGCCGCGAAATTCGTCGAAAGCAGGCTGGGAACACAACTCGTCCATGCGCTTCAGCGCTTCGGTCAGCTCTCTTAGGTCATGGGGATCTGACAAGTAATTAAAACACACTGCGGGCCTGTCCGCGGGATCTGCACTATGTAATTTTACCTCTCCACTACTTTTCGGTCGGAGCTGATCAACGGTCAGGGTCCAGGCCTGGGATAGATTTATTTTGCCATTCTCGAACTGGGTCGCTACCGGTGCAAAGTGATACTGCAGATTAGGAAACTGCACTTCATCATTACCGAATACAAGACCACCCATTTCCCAGATATTTGATCCGGCGATCCCACCCCTGTTCAGCATCCAATGGGCACCAACTGCTATTTTTCGCAGCGGATTGGTTAAGTTATCGAGGGTCACCGGCTTGGTACAGGCCTGGACATGATCCACCGACAGATGGTCCTGTAGGTTCTGTCCAACACCAGGCAAATGATGGCATGGATCAATGCCAGTCTGTTTCAAATGATGGGACGGACCAATACCGGAGAGCATGAGTAACTGAGGTGATTTAACCGCCCCCGCCGCCACGATCACCTCCTTCCCAGCATGCACAGTATAGGTCGCTCCATTGCGCTGATATCGAACACCAACTGCACGCTGGTTTTCAATAACAATCTGTTGCACCAGAGCACCGGTTTGCAGTTCCAGATTGTTTCTCGCCAATGCCGGTTTTAGATGGGCCACCGCAGCGGAACACCGACGACCATTTTTCGTGGTCCGATCAAGTCGGGCTATACCTTCCGGTTTATAGCCATTCAGATCGTCGGACTGCCCCTGGCCTGATTGAGCCCCCGCTTCCCATAGTGCATCATACAAGGGATTGTCCAGATGCCCTTTGGTAACACTTAGGGGACCCTTATCACCGCGCCAGTTACTGCCCCCTCTGTCAGAGGTCTCACTGGCCTTGAAATACGGCAAACATCGATCAAACCGCCAATCCTCCAGAGCAAAATCCCGGGCCCACCCGTCGTAATCCGATGGGTGACCTCGCATATAAACCATGGCATTGATGGAAGACGAGCCACCGACCACCTTTCCCCTTGGCATGCTCAATTCTTGGTGATTACAATGAGGCTCGGGTTCTGTGCGATAGTTCCAGTTAATCGAACGGTCCCGATACACTTTATAAACGCCTGCTGGAATATGAATCATCAGTTTTCGATCCATCGGTCCTGCTTCCAGTATCAATACTTTTTGCTGGCCATCCTGGCTTAGTTTGTTGGCCAATACACAACCCGCTGAACCGGCGCCGATAATAATGTAGTCGTATTCGTTGGAAGATGTCATCAGAACAATCGGGGTTTAACCTGGGACCGTGAACTGTATCAGCCGCGTCCGGGTGAAACAATAAATCAACCTGCTTAAACTGGTTAGCTAAGCAGCTTCGGGAGACGCAACTATCTGCTTTTTGACAAACACTTCGTTCCAGTTTGTTTCGGAGGTTAATTTCATAATCACCGCAAGAGTAAGGATAGAAGCGATGGTTACGGTCAATCCGGTCACCCCATCCAGAAAAAATGAATAGGAAAACAAAACCAGATAAACCAACTGGCCGATTGCCGCCAGTCCCCAGGGAAAAGACCGGCCCAGTGCCCTGGACAAATAGACGATAACCAACAACACTGAAACCGTGGCCGCGATTACGAATGCCAGATGCACATTAATCAGATCTATTGAATAGGCGAAAAGTAAATGAAACGCAAAGAAACCGGCATTAACGAACAGATAATGCATAGGGTGTATATCAATTTTTCTTTTTACGCAGATTGCACTGATCAAAACAAAAAAGAATAGCAGGCAGATCGGAGCAAAGAAACTCATCCGGGCCGCCAAGGGTCCCGGGTTAAGTTTTTGCGGCATGCTAATCCCAACGTTTTGACGGGTTATCAGTTCCATGGCCTGCCAGCTGATTTCCAGTCCTGTATCCGTGTTGGTGGTGTGCATGGGAGAAAGACCGCCGTCAACGAAATCTACATCGGTAAAATTCGTCGATACCAATATTTCAAGATTACTGACCTGACCTCGTTCGCCGTCCAGTTGGTACTGCCAGCTACCAATGCCCCGGGTCTTGTATTGCACTTCAATGATTTCGCTACTTCCAGGACGGAGCGGAATAATTCGCTGAAAACCATATCCAGTTGATGGATTAAATTTTTCAACTCTGTCACCTATTTTTAACCGCACATCCTGATAGGTTGCATTTTTTGACGGCAACGGAAAATTTAGCCTTATATCCTGGGAAATTTTTGCTTCATTGGTAACTTGGTATAGACCGGTAAAATATACCGAGTAAGTCGGGTACCAAAGCAGTCCTTTTTTACGCTGCTCGAGAACTATTTGCGCCTTTATTTGATTGCTGGTTGGAGAAATACGTCGGGTCCGATCGGTGCCCGGAACTTTAATGGTTAAACTTGGCGCCCGCTGTACGATTGGGCCTCCCCATAAGTTTTGAACTGAGGTAGACAGGTTGGATGTTGTTTCGTGGGATCTCATCCAATTCGCCTGTCCCAGGACAAACCAACCGAACACACCCAGCAGGAAGATTAAAAATATTGCGATTAGTCTCTTGACAGTCATAGCTATACCCCTTTATGGATTAACGGGTTCTTGATAGATTATCGAAGAGGTAAATTGCCGGCCTCGATAAAATGGTTTGGTAAAGTGATGAGGGCGTCCGTTAAAGCTACTGAAACCTGGCCAGTTGCTACCGTCCGCCGGCTGAAGATCACTATCCATGGCCAACATCTGCATTCGCTCAGGCAATCCAACTATCAGATTAACCCGTCGTGCGGTTAATCCGGTCTCTGGTAAATTAAAGTCTAGCTTCCCCTCCAAACCCAGTTTTTGTCCACGGGTCAGATAGGCTAACACCACCCTGGATTCACCCTTGGAATCCAGTGTAATCACCCATTTTCCAGTCGGCGACTTATATAGTGAACGTGGTTTATTGTTGACCTGTAGCGACCAGATTTCGGCATCTTTTATTGGATCGAGTTTAAGTTGATTGTTTTCTTGCGCTGGCAATAACAAGTCGAGCGCCGACAATACCGTTCCATCCTCGGCAAAACTGACAAAAAAAGTAACCGAATCCAATACCGTCTCAGGTGTCTCGACCTGGGACAGCAAATTCTCTGTCGTCTGAAATCCACTATCACTCGCTATTACTCGTTCAAAATTGATATTCAATGACCCGGTTGGTGGAAAAAAGTATCGGTCACCGATTTTCAGCAGGTTTTCCTGCTCCAGTATGTTTAATTTATTTGAAGTGCTAATTTTGAGTGCATTGCGAACCGCAGCAGGAACATCCAGCTCGAGCCTGGGCGCTCCCCAGAAATCTATAAGGGGAATTGCCACGCCGAATTTTAGGGAAAAAGTGCCTGCTCCCAGAGCTTGCAGGTAATAGCTCCCTTGGTTTGTCAGTAGTGCAGCATTCTGGGTCTCAATAATTTCAGTAACCACGACGCCCTGGTCGAACAGGGGAATAGAATGTGGTTCACCGGCAATAACATTGCCCAAGACAGATATTGTGCCAATAGCCTGGGCACCCTGAATCGATACATCATATTCCACCAACTCCAGGCTGGTTACAGGACTCGGTTGTTCCTTTATAACTTTAAAACTCTGCTCCACTTGCCCCTTGTACAACTGGTCAAATTCCTCCCAGGGAACGGTGACGGTTGAATCAGCGGCGTATACCCAAGGGCATGAAACTATCCCCAATAATAAAATGCGAAAATTCATCTTTATCTCCAGAAATTAAGTACAGAGGAGGTTATCCCGACCGTGTGTGGAGACGACGAAGGTAATGTGAAGATTTAGTGAAGACTGCAATTACCCCAGGCGCGACCTTGACATGCTGTTAATCCTGCCACACTGTTAGTGGCTTCGAACTAGGACGATTGGTAAGACCCCATGACAAATTCACGCGCTCCAGAAGATTTGGTCGATTTGACGCGATACCCACTAACTTCTCCCAATAGCCCTCAGTACCAACAACTGGTGGATGATTTAACAACGACCCTGGATCAAACCGGATCTGCCTCACTGCCTGGTTTTCTAAAACCCAATGCTATTACGCTGATGGCAAATGAAGGCAATGCCCTGGAACCCCTGGCTTACCCTGGTCCTCGCGAGGCCACCCCTTATTTTTTTAATTACGATATTGCGAATACCGACGAACCCGGGCATCCCACCCGAATCAAGGGCGAACGTCAGCTTGCCCAGGTCGCATACGATTTGATTCCCCCAGAATCAGCCTTGTATAAACTCTACCACTGGCGGCCATTGCCGGATTTTTTAGCAGCCATTCTTGGTTATAAAGAACTTCACCAAATGACTGATCACTATCAATCACTCAATATCTCCATTATGCAACAGGGAGGTTGCCAACAATGGCATTTCGACCGGGGCGTATTCGTTACTACGCTGTTACTGCAGGAACCCGATTCAGGCGGCGTGTTTGAATATGTACCCAGCATACGCTCGGAAGATGACGAACATTTCGCGGAAGTGAAAGCAGTACTGGACGGCGATCGGTCGAGAATCCGCCAGGTAAAAATTCAGGCCGGTATGATGAACTTGTTTAAGGGTCACTATTCGATGCACAGAGTAACCCCGGTCACAGGGAAACGAAGAAGGATTCAAACCGCGCTGGCCTATTCCCCAACGCCAAACCGGGAAGGAAATCTCAAGTCAAGTTTATTGCACTATGGGCCCAGAGTTGCCATTCGCGCCCAATTAGACTCCAGTGAACTGGCAGAATTGATGGACGATCAGCACACTACTAATTGACTACACCATCACGTTTTAAAACCTTATGTAACCGCGGTGACCTTTATTTCAACCAGGTCTCCTGCCGCCAGCTCGGTGCCGACACAGGCGCGGCATGGCCAGCCATCCTGGGGTATCCAATCGCACCACACTCGGTCCATTTCTTGCTTAGTCGCCATTTCAGTCAGATAGACCGTGGCTTCGACAATATGCTGCTTGTCAGTTCCGGCTTCGACCAGACTGGCTTCAATTTGGACAAGGGCTGCCAAGGTCTGCTCAGCGACTGTGGCACCCGGTGCGGTAGCAACCGTCCAAACCATATTGTCGTGGATTACGGTTTTGCAGCGTCCAACGGCTGATCCGGGAATCCTTTGAATACTAGTAGTCAACGTTGAAATTAGTGATTAAAAGTTATTTCTGACGCAGCAACGGAAAACTGTCACAGGTTATATTCCCGCCGTCGACCAGATGTTCTCCTCGAATCGGTGGATCGGGTTCTTGGGGCATATCGAAATAGCTGACATCATCCCCGCAAAAGTTTAAGGAAATAGCGGCACGTCGTTGCTCCAGCGTGTTACCAGGAGCGCTATGAAATGTCCTCGAATTCCATACCAGGGCATCTCCCGGATTTAGATCGCAGGACAAAACATCAATATCTTGCTGCTGATCAAAATCTGGTGGTAACGGTCGTTGTTTCAGAACTCCTGCGTATTCCCCATTTGGCGCAAAATGCACCGCCCTGTGGACAGGATAATCCAGGTGAGAGCGCTGGATAAAACGCAGCCCCGTTTCCTTGGGGATATGATCAAGGGCGATCCAGCAGTTAATTATTTTGCGTCCATTCATACAATAGTAAGAATGATCCTGATGCCAGGGCGTTATCGCCTTGCGGCAACCAGGTTCTTTAATCAGTAGAAAATCGTAATAAAGATTGAGCCACTCGGTTTGTAAAATGCTACCGAACAAGTCGGGCAAATGAGATTCGAATACCAGTTTCCTAAAGGCATCGAATTGCTTCCATAACAATGTCGCATAGTGAAAGTTGCCGGAATCGCCTTGATAATTTATAGATACATTTGCCGAATCATTCGCTGTTTTATTTTTTAAAAAGTATTGCTCGATCCCCTGCTCGACCATATCCAGCCAGGCCTGATCTAATACCTTTCTCAGACAGATGACTCCTTCTTCTTGATAACCTAATATGGCATCCATGCCAGCGTCGGTTACTGATTCCGCATAGAAGCTGGAAACTTCTTTCATCTCGCTTTCACACTCCCGCTACACCCTCTCTGAATAGGCAAATTATCAGTTCTGCTTTTTGAAAAACGCGCCATATATACTGCCACCCAGGGTAAGGAATCCGGCGATGATCAACCCAAAAGCAATTGGACGACCAACAAATCCGGACCATTCAAAATGCAGCATTTGCATCGCCTGAGCGAAAGTCTGCTCACCGATCTTACCCAGAATAAGACCAAGCACGATTCCCGCTACCGAGTATCCAGATCGTCGCAGGAAAAATCCAATTGCGCCGGCGACAAACATAACAATGACGTCGATGGTCAATCCGCGTACCGCATATGCTCCCACCGTTGCCAGGCACAGGATCATCGGTGCCAGAAATTGAAACGGAATCCTGAGCAGATTGATAATAGTCTTGGTTTCGAGATAACCGACAAATAGGATCGAGAGATTGGCAAAAAACATCGCGGCGAAAACAACCCATACCAGATCTGCGCTGTTGATAAAAACCAAGGGACCTGGTTCCATATCATGCATTTGAAATACACCGACCATCATCGCGGTTAATGCGCCGCCCGGCAGTCCCAGTGCCAGCAAGGGTATCATCGCCGCGCCCGTGGCGGCGTTGTTCGCTGTTTCAGAAGAAATCACACCTTCCAATTTCCCCTTGCCAAATTCCTCTTTATTCTTGGACCAGCGCACTGCTTCGTTGTATCCCATAAATGCCGCGAGGGTAGCACCAATACCCGGCAAAATTCCGCAGAAAAATCCGATAATGATAGATCGAAGTACGGCATATTTATGCGCAATTAATTCCGCCAGCGACGGAAAATCAACACTCATCTTTGGCGCCTTGTACGACCCCTTGGCCTTTTTTTCTGCCTGGACAAATATTTCGGAGACCGCAAAGAATCCCAGTATCGTCGGGATAAAGTGAATTCCAGCAAGCAGATAGGGCATATTGAAATCCCAACGCTCAATACCGCCCACCGGATCGAGCCCAACAACCGCAACCAGCAATCCGGCAAGAATCGACAACCATCCTTTCCAGAATGTTTTGGCCCCAACCGACGACGCCACTGCCAGTCCAAAAAATACCAGGGCAAATATCTCCGGTGGTCCAAATGCCGAGATCGCCCAGTTCGCAATTGGAGCGGTCGCTATCATCATAATGACCGCGGATACCGTACCACCCAGCGCGGAACACATGACCGCGGCCCCTACCGCTTTACCCGCCTGCCCTTTTTGGGTCATTGGATAGCCATCAAATGCGGTAGGCGCATTTTCTGGCGCGCCGGGAATATTAAACAAAATCGCCGTGATGGCGCCGCCGTATACCCCGGTGCAGTAGATTACAGAGAACAACATGATACCGTGCTCCGGCGACAGGTGAGCGGTAAATGGCAGCAATATTGCAGCCAGAGTCAACATGCTGACCCCTGGAATTGCGCCAAACAACATGCCGCCGATGACCCCGCCAAAAAAGATCAGTATTCCAAGGGGATCGCTAAACAGGGTTATTGTCCCACCGAGGAAATTATTAAATGTTTCCATTATTGTTTTTCTCGCGAAGCTTACTGAAGGATGTTGACCATGGTGGTGCCAAAGTCATAGAAAGGACTAATGTTTCCAGTTGGTAGACCGACGTAGAGCAACGTCAGAAACAGAAAAAGTAACAGACAGTATATTCCTGTGGTAATAGCCAGCATTCGCTTGAAGCGGCGCTCCCCCATCAAAAACATAACGCCTATAATAAAAATCGGAGCCATAGCATAAAACCCGAAATCCTGGAGAAACGCACCGAATAATATTGGCAATGCAATGATACCGCCGACGTGATTTTGTCCCATGGCAAACAAATACGCAGCCACCAGAACGCCAGCGCAAATTAATTTAACAATATGCAGCCCAGGTTTTTCCAAAGACATCGCCGAGGCAATCCAGTCTGGCAGGACCATATAGACAAAGGGAATCGCCAGAAGAAAAAATGTCTGCATATACCATCCAGGACTGGTGTGGCTGGAGTCCTCAGCAGCTTCTCCAGAGCCGTCATCAGTAGCCTGCCCGACCATACTGGAGCCACCACTATCTCCTACCTTCCATTGATAGGCCAGTTGACCAATTGCCGCAATGGCAATCAACAACAAGATTGCCCGGGGCCAGGCGGATGCACCAAATTTGTAGATTTCTATCTCTTTTTCAAACTCAAAAGAATAAATAAAAAGAAATACAACCAGAATTAACCATATCGATACTTCAACAATATGGCCGGCTCTCAGGTTACCCATACGGATTCCTCAGAAAAGTAAGTAATAAAAAAACCCCGGCGATGGAGTCAACCGGGGTTTGGGCTATGGATTATCTAGGTTATAGACAAGGTCATTATTTAACTTCGAGGCCCATCGCTTTGTAGACATCTCGGTATTGTGCAATTGTACTGGTGATCAGTTCCTGGGAACCTGCAGTATCGCGATAGCTTTCAATCAACGTCATGTACTTGGTCTCATTGTAACTTTGATAGCTTTCTTCACAATAAGCTTTTTGAAAGGCCCATTGTAACCAGGCTACACGGTCCGCCGGCGCGTCTTTATGCACATAAAAACCGCGGAAACGAAACAAGGGCTCAAAATCCAGACCCGCATCGGTCAGATCAGGCACATCGGCAAATGCAGCAGGCGCTTCTTTAAGAATTGTCAGGATTGGTTTGAAGGTACCGGCATCCAAAAATTTTCGAACGTCACCAGGCTGCTCGAACAATGCGTCAACCTGCCCTCCAGCCAGCGCGCCGTAACGCGGAGCACCTTTATCAAATGATATTTGCTGAATCTCCATTCCGGTGGCATCGGTAATAAACTTCATGGTAACTCGCTCCATAGAACCTTCTTTGGAAACGTTAGCGATGGTTGCTTTGCCACCCTGAGCCTTGACCCATTCTACGAAAGAAGCCCAGTCGCTAAAACGGTCTTCCTCTTTGCGAATATAAATTTGTGAGAAGGTTATTTGCGAGGTAACCAACGGGACCAAATCCGCAGCTGGATTCGGTCTTCCTGAATCCAATGCATGGGCGCTGGAGGCATCATCGATATGCTCCATGACGCTATAACCATCAGCCGGGCTCGCCATATATGCGGTCATACCGACGGTTCCGGAACCGCCTGGTTTGTGATCCCGATTAATTGAAATTCCCGTGAGTTCAGATACCGCCTGGGCCATAGCCTGGGCTACCTGGCCAGAACCACCGGCAGGACCGTATGGTACAACCATGGTTAATGCGCGTTCGGGATATCCCCCTGGGCCTTCGGCTGTCGCAGGTAGACCATCGGTCGCACATTCGGCCGATGCTACATTGGCGGTTAACGCCATTACGACAGCGGCAGTACCCGTTGACGCAAGATATTTTTTCAAATTCATCGTGTTCTCCAGTGATTAAAGTTTACTTTTTTGATTGTAAGCCTGTCCAATAGGTAGGCTTATTTTCGTGGGGAGGACAAATAGTATCCAAGTATTCGGCTAGTGTCGAGCCTAAATCGTCAGCTTATAGTCCAGGCACGCCACAATAATATTCCACCAGAGCTGAGTAAGACCGCCAATACCATACGGTGAAATCGATGTTCGCTGATGCGCTTGCGTAGCGACTGGCCTAGTATAAGCCCCAATGTAACGGGGATTACCGCAAGACCCGAGTAGATTAATGCGGTCTGATCGAGTATGCCGTAATAGATCAAAGCGCCGGTCCAGGGCACTACCGCCGCGACGTACAGAAAACTGATGCTGCTAACAAATTGATTCTTGCCCAGATTGCCAAGAGACACTAGGTAGATAATCAACATGGGTCCGAACATGGACGACAGTCCGCCAACAATCCCACTGGACAATCCAAATCCCAGGCCAGCTGGTTTTTCCAGACGCGCCGGCAAGTGGACTCTGTAGTTAGAGCCCTGGAGCAGGGTAAATCCGATCACGGCAATGCCAACAACTAATAATAATAGTCGCTCATTGATGCTGGAAAGTATTTCTACCCCGATCCAGGTCCCCACCAGCAACCCAATAAACGCGGGCCAAAAGCGCCGAATGCACTCAACGCTATGACCTGCCTGACTCGCTTGCCACAGATTTGCCACAACCACTGGAATCGCCATAATTACAACCGCAAGTTGGGCCGGCAGTACCAGCGCCATCAGGGGTACCGTTAATAGCGGGGTGCCGACTCCGAGAGTGCCTTTGATCAGCCCGCCGCAGGCCAGGGCGAATGTGCACCACAGGATTATCAATACGTCGGGTTCGGGAAGGTTCAACATTCCGCATCCATTAGTTGCGTGAAGAGGCGGCTCATCTACTTGTCTGGCATATCTAAAAAAGGCGCATGGTACCAAAAAATCATGGTGGAATAATTGTGTTCTGTCCGATCCACTAATACACTACGCGCTCCCCCGAAAATCTTCAAAAAACCCAATGAAAGATGCCTCCATCGGCGTTGCCAGCAACCCTGATCTCCCGCAAGAACAGACGATTATTCAAAATCTGCTGAACAATAGCCGCGCCGCCATGGAGCAGATTGCATCGGTAGACCAGAACCGTGTGAACGAGTTGGTAATTGCAATTGCTTGGAGTCTATATAAACCCGAAAACGCCCAGTCCCTCGCCGAAATGGCAGTAGCTGATACCGGAATCGGTAACGTCGTCGACAAAACCATCAAAAATCAACGAAAGACTTTTGGTGCGTTAAGAGATTTGATGCGTGCACGGACTGTTGGTTTAATTGAAAATGATCCGGCCCGGGGATTGGTTCGCTATGGCAAGCCTGTTGGGGTAGTTGCCGCGATAACGCCATCCACCAATCCCGCGGCGACCCCCGTTAATAAATCAATGATGGCTATCAAGGGCGCCAATGCCATAATTATTGCGCCTTCCCCCGCCGGTTGGACCAGCACTAATGCCACGGTAGAACTGATGCGAAACGGGTTGCAACAAATCGGCGCGCCGGCAGATCTGGTACAGATTTTACCCCAACCAGTGTCACGCAGCCTGACCCAGCTATTGATGCGCGATGCAGATCTGATTGTTGCCACCGGGTCTCAGAATAATGTCCGTTCGGCCTATAGCAGCGGCACACCTGCTATTGGTGTCGGCGCCGGCAACGTGCCCGTGATCATTGACAGTAGCGCCGACCTGGATGACGCCGCCGAAAAAATTTGTGCGTCCAAGACATTCGATAATTCCACTTCATGTTCCTCGGAAAACTCTCTGGTCATACTCGACCAAGTCTACGATTCTGCTATGAAAGCGCTGGGACGAGCGGGTGGTTATCTTACTAGTCAGGGGGAAAAGGAATTAATTGAAGAAAGACTGTGGCCCGACGGCAAGCTAAATCGGGAATTGATTGGACGCGATGCTGATGTATTTGCCAGCGGGGTCGGCTTAAATGATGAAGCGAGTGATGCGCGATTCTTTCTGGTCGAAGAGCACGAATTTAATCCTGCTGCGCGCTTTGCCGACGAGAAACTGTCTCTGGTCGTAACCGTATATCGTGCGTCAGATTTTGATCACGCGGTTCAGCTAGTGAATGACATTCTCAACGTTCAGGGCAAAGGACATTCCTGTGGAATTCATACCCACACCAAAGAACATCCAATTCGTTTGGCGGAAGAAATAGATGTAGTTAGAGTTCTGGTGAATCAGCCCCACACCTTCGGCAATGGAGGCAGCTTTAATAATGCGCTGAATTTCACCCTTTCCATGGGTTGTGGCACCTGGGGCGGCAATAGCATTTCGGAAAATCTCAACTACCGTCACTTTATTAATATTACCCATCTGGTCACCGAGGTCGAAGAAGACAAGCCCTCCGAGCAAGATCTGTTTGGTGCCCATATAGAAAAATACGGGCGATGATGAATACGGTTCACGAATACATCAACCATCACGCAGAAGCCCGGGGAAACAAAACGTTTTTAATCACTCCCGATTCAAATCGAGAGCTTAGTTTTATCCAACTCAAAACAAGCGTTCATCAGATTGGCGCTGAGTTGGATCGCCTCGGCATTGGTAGTGGAACCAAGGTGGCTTTTCTGCTAAATAATGGTTACTGGACTACTCAGTTGTTTCTTGGGGTAATGGCATCCAATCGAGTGATTGTTCCGCTTAATGCAGTATCGGGAACCAACCAGTTACAACACGTATTAAATCATTCGGATGCCGAGGCAGTATTTGTCTCGCCAGATCACCAGCAAAAACTGGATAAGCTGCTGACGCTGGTTGATCGTAAGATTTTGGTGATCCCGTGCTCTGAGAAAGAAGGCCCCGAGTGGCCTCAGCAGACAAGCCAATTCCCATGCAACACTAATCCTCCAGAAAGTAATGATACCGCATTGCTTTTATATACCTCCGGGTCAACCGGATTGCCCAAAGGCGCGGTACTGTCCCATCTAGCGGTTGTCAGCGGCGGACGCAATGTGACGGGAGGGCATCGGTTGACCAGTGATGATCGCGCACTCTGCGTGTTGCCGATTTACCATATTAACGGCGCCATGGTTACGGTTTCGGCACCTCTGGTTAGTGGTGGCAGTATCGTAATGCCAGAACGTTTTAGTGCCAGCACATATTGGTCGCTGGTGGCAAAATACCAATGTACCTGGTCCAGTATTGTACCAACGATCATCAAGTACCTGCTGGATCGAGCTGACCAGGAAGAGTTTCAATTCGGTCAGGACCTGCGACTCGAAAAGTTTCGATTTGGACGTTCTGCATCGGCTCCGTTGCCCGCCGTAGTTTTACAACAATGGGAAGATACTTTTCGGATTCCCATGATAGAAACCATTGGATTGACCGAAACCGCCGGCACCGTGGCGACCAATCCAATGCCGCCTCTGCCCCGCAAGCCCGGTTCGGTGGGTCTCGCCTGGGGTAATGAAATTCAGGTAGTCGATGAAAGTAATTCGGAATGCCCGCCTGACGTTCCTGGAGAAATCGTTATTCGCGGTTCCAATTTACTGGATCATTATTACAAAAACCCTGAAGCCACCGAAAGCGGCTTTAAAAACGGCTGGTTTCTCACCGGAGACCTGGGTTTAAAAGATCGGGATGGTTACTTGTTTGTAACGGGACGGCGCAAAGAGCTGATAATAAGAGGCGGCGAAAATATTGCACCGCGGGAAATAGACGACGTGCTGTATAAACACGAATCTATCCTGGAAGCGGCGGCGGTTGGGATTGACGACGAAAACTATGGCCAGGAAGTGGTTGCCTGTGTAGTGATTCGCGAAGGTTATCAGTGCAGTGAAAATGAACTAAAGGATTTTTGTCAGGCTTCCGTAGGTAAATATAAATCGCCGAAAGCAATTTACTTTATGGATGATTTGCCAAAGGGCCCTTCCGGTAAAATACTCCGACTAAAACTACCCGATATTATCCGTTCGCTGTGAAAGCAGTTGAGGTAAATTAGTACGGAGGTCGCGCCGGATTATCCTTGAATGAAGCTGAGATGCCGCGCCCGGAAGACGGCGAGGTTCAAGTCGAACTGCGCTTCACTGGGATCAATTTTATTGATGTTTATTTGCGCGAAAGGAAGCTGCTCCGGTATTTTTCACCCTTCCTCATCTTGCTCATTATTTCGCAGACGCAGAAGAAATTCGGCTACGCTGCGACGACCTGTTCAATGCAGTAAAAAATGGAGACTTAACCATCAATATAGACAAAACATTTGGTCTGAAGGATGTCAGATTGGCAATGGCGTACCTGGAAGCCTGGAAAACCCAGGGGAAAACGCTAATCGCGCTAGCCTGATTGCTGGCACCGGTCCAGTCGCTTCAAACCTTGCGCTACCGCAAAATGCAACTCCGAATACCAGACCGTCATTACTATCGAATCAGCCTATGTCGAAACTCAGTCCACTCCCCCTGCCACCGGGGATACGCTCGAACTATGCAAATGAGGTAAACGGACTTCGCATACATTATCTGGAAACCGGGTTTGAAACCCCGGAACGTCCCTGCATATTGTTGCTTCATGGTTTTCCAGAACTGGCCTATAGCTGGAGACATGTAATGCTGCCGTTAGCAGACTTAGGTTTTCACGTTATCGCACCCGATCAAAGGGGATATGGTCGGACAACTGGCTGGAGCTCGTCTTATCAAGGAGACCTAGCACCATTCGGACTGATAAACCTGGTTGAAGACGCCGCGACCCTGATAGCAAGTCTCGGCTACGCCAGCGCTGCGTCAGTTGTGGGTCACGATTTTGGTTCAGCTGTTGCAGCTTATTGCGGACTGATCAAGTCAGAAATATTTCAGTCTGTGGTGATGATGAGCGCACCATTTGAAGGATCCGCTGACGAGGAAATCTCAAACCAAACCGATGAATCCATAAAACAGGATATCGATCGTGCGCTGGCTGCCCTGAGACGGCCGCGCAAACATTACCAGAAATACTATTGTTGCCGCACCGCTAACAATAATATGCGCCACTGTTGCCAGGGAATCGGTGCTTTCCTACGCGCATATTTCTATTACAAAAGTGCGGACTGGGAGGGCAACGCGCCTGTTCCCCTAAAGGCATGGCGTGCATCAGAATTAGCCCTGATGCCAACCTATTACATCATGAATCTTGCAGTTGGCATGGCTGAAACGGTAGCCGAATATATGCCTTCCGAACAACAGATTGCCAACTGCAGCTGGCTTCCCGAAAAGCAGTTGAAAATCTATGCAGAGGAATTTGGTCGCACCGGATTTCAGGGAGGCCTGCAATGGTATCGGTGCGGATTCGATGAGCGTCAAATCGGGCAATTGCGAAATTACTCCAATCAATCCATCGACATTCCTTCCTGTTTTATCGGTGGAGAGAAGGACTGGGGGGTTTTCCAGAAACCCGGAGCCTATGAAAAAATGCAATCCCGGGCTTGCACCAAAATGTACAGCTGCGATCTAGTTGCCAATGCAGGGCATTGGGTCCAACAGGAGCAGCCTGAGAAAGTGGTGGAATTACTGTCCAGGTTTATTACTCAGTTGCCTGACAACCCGAAAACCAACCAATTTCCTGGCTAACACAATATGTCGAAGTAACCGGTCCCAATAGTTTCTTGCTGGCGTAATATATCTACCCGCCAGCGGCCAATATAGGGTTCCATTCCAAGGCTTGGATCAAATATTTTGATAATTGATCTGCTGCCTTCCAATTGAATAAAAGACGACAAATATACTGCACTGGAAGATTCTTTGACCCGGGCATTCAGAGTCCGGGACTTTGACAAATGCCCTGACGGGCTGGTCCAGTGAGTTATAAGTGCATGTCGTCCCGGAGCTAATCCAAAAACCTTGAAGACGCCATATACACGATCAGAGCAATCAAACTTTGTCTGCGGGTTTATCGGTTCAACGGACCCATTAACATAGTTAATTGTTTTTCGTGCGAATGTAAGCTCTGTGGTTATCTCAGCCCAAACTGCCCCAGCTGGCAAACAGGTTATCAGAACTAGAACCGGTTTAGTTATACCCTGGAACCACTTTCCGAATCGACCCAAATTCAGTATTTCTATTGATTAGATTCGAAACGTGTAGCCCTGTCCAAATGTTATGAGCAGGAAAATTCTGTGGCCGACTCGTTGACAGGTTCAGACGGTGAAAAGCACGCACCAAAAATTATAAAGACCCCACTATTCACCAACCGACTGGTTCCTCCAGGTGCAATAACTAACCTTTCTTCCTGGGCTGACAGCAGGATTACAGTGTCACCACAGGTATTAGTTACTTCAACACCTGGACCAGCGGCACCGGTTTGCTCAATGCATCCAACCGCAGGATCTCCGCCTCCAGAGACACCACTTCCGCCGCCGCCCCCACAGCCAGTAACTAATACCAGCGCTGCAAACGCAACAAGTGATCTTTTAGGAACAAATTTGTTAAAACTATTCATCAATAACCTCCGCATTAATCCCATTTATTTTATGTTTAATCCTAGAATATATTTTTTATTCAGGATTAACCCTTAGCATTAACTGTATCACAGTTTTTAACTCGCATAATGCCCTGTGTTATTGCATAAATCGGGGTCAGTGTAGAAATTATGCGGCTTCGCTCCTATTGCCATTCTTCATACTACCACCGTCATAACATGCGGTCCCCTGCTCGCGATGCCATAGTCGATAGAGATGACGTTTTCTATCCTGCTCTTGGTGGTCGATTACTTCACTACGATAATGACCTACTTCGTGATTATTTAAATACTGCACCTGCCCTCTTTGCAACGGCGCCTCATACCAGATTTCGGGTTGGGTAGAAATTTCATCAACCGCATCCAGCGCGTCCGCCAAGGCGGAATCCATTTCCGCTTGCGCCACCTGATAACCCTTACGAACCAATGATGAATTCGCGCGCGCATTCAGATAGTTTCCATTCCAGCTGAAGTAAGGCGCCAGGGTGACTTTGGCTGCGTTCTCGTGATGTTCTTTTTGTCGATCAAAAAACATAGGTTGATATAATCTTGCCAACGCCTGGGGGTAGGTTTTCATCATTCGGTGGTGGACCGCATACAAGCTGCAGAATCTGCTGATTCCACCGCTTTTTGCGGTATTCCGACAAAACAAACCGACATAGTCCGGAACCATACGAGCAAATGCATTGTCCGTATGAAAATTAAGTTCTACCGAGGTGTAAGAGCCTCTAACGCCATAGCCAAAAGGCGTTCCGGCATCTCGCACGTCGTAAATCATCTGGCCACTCCATTTTTGCGCAACCGGCGGGCCAATCAATTGTCCCAACAACCAATATATTTCCAGTACAATTTCGATGGGATACTGATCAATTGGCAACCGGTTTAGCACCGCAAAACCTGTGCCATCCCGTAATATGGTTTTCATTCTGGTATAGGTACTGGTACAACATGGCAGCAAAACATCCGTGATTTTTCGTTGCAAGTTTTGCAATGGGTTATCTGCAATAAAGTCGGCCAGGCGAGATAATTCCTGTTGCATATCATCGTCTACCGGGACGAGCCAGTGATCGTCACTAATTTCATCAGCAATCCATGCCCAGCGATCAGCAGGTGTTGAACGGACCTCTGAAAGTTCATGACGACAATCAAGAAAAGGCGTAGTCATTTTTTGATAATCTAAACTACGTTGACCTGCAAATTTCCAATTCCCTCAATACTGGCATTAAGCTTATTGCCAATAGATACGGGACCAACCCCTGCGGGTGTGCCAGTCATGATCAAATCACCGGCTTTAAGTTCGAATAAACCGGAAAGTATCGAAATTATTTCCGGCACTTTCCAGATCAGCTGATTAACATCTCCCTGTTGACGCAAATCGCCATTAATTTCCAGTGAAATATTACCCTGGTCCAGATGACCACACTCGGCTGCAGGCACGATTTCTCCACAGGGCGCGGAATGTTCAAAGGCTTTTCCGATTTCCCAGGGTCTACCCATTCTCTTGGCCTGTCCCTGCAAATCCCTCCGCGTCATATCAAGACCCACGGCGTAGCCAAACACATGGGACAAAGACTGCTCGATCCCAATGTCATTACCGCCGCTGTGCAAAGCCACCACCAACTCTACCTCGTGATGAACATCCGTCGAACTCGGCGGGTAGGGAAAATCCTGATTGCCAATAACTAAATTATCCGGGTTCTTCTGGAAAAAAAATGGCGCTTCTTTGTCTGGGTCGTGCCCCATTTCAATGGCATGGGCAGCGTAATTGCGCCCAACACAGTAAATCCGGCGTACCGGAAAAAGCCTCGAGGACCCACGCACTTCAAGGTGTGGTAAAGCCGATGGGGTAAAAACATATTTGGGCATTGGCAAAAATTGTTGCGATCTAAAATTGTAATTGTACTCAAACTTACCAACACTTTTCCTGACTTTTTACGCTAACCGGGAATTGTCTTACCGGGGTTCAGTATATTTTTGGAGTCGATTGTCCTTTTCATCATTTGCATCAGACTTATCTCCTGGGGTGATCTGGCATAGTGCAGGCTGTCTCGCTTGAATCGACCAATGCCGTGTTCTGCCGAGATAGAACCATTAAATTTTTCAACCAGTTCGAACACAATCTGTTCCACATCCGATTTTCGCAGCATACCCGGTTCTCCTATACCAATGTGCAAATTTCCGTCTGCCAAATGACCAAAAATCAGTAGTTCATAGTCGCCGAATGTTGCCTTCAGGTGCTGCTTGAGTTCAACTTCGAATTGAGGCATATCGTCAATTCCAAGACTCACATCAAAATCGTATAAATACCTGCCGAATCGCCGTTTTTCAGGCTCCATATCTTCACGAACACTCCATAGTTGATCACGCTCCCCACCAGACCTCGCGATCACGGCGTCAGCTACCAATCCATTCTCCATAGCTTCAGCCAATGTATTTTCAAATTCTGCCTGGTCCGCCTCATGGGAACTACCCCTTGTTTCGACTAATAAGTAAAAATCATATTGGCTCGATAGAGGTGGCTTTCGCGTTGCGTGCTCTCCGGTATTTAGTCGATAAAAATTATTCCACAATACTTCGAATGCGGATAATGTACTACCAACCTTCTTTTCGAAATGTACTAGCAGACTTCTCAGGTGCTCAAACCCATTTACCCCAAGTAACGCCGTTTGGCAGGATATCGGCAGGGGTCTCAGGCGCAATGCGGCCTGGGTAACTACGCCAAGGGTTCCTTCACTGCCGATAAACAATTGTTTAATGTCATATCCAGTATTGTTCTTTATTAGTGGTTTCATTGACGAAATAATCGATCCATCAGCCAATACCGCCTCAACCCCTAGAACTTGCTCTCGGGTCATCCCGTATCGCAATACAGCATTGCCGCCGGCATTGGTCGATATCATGCCACCGATGGTACAGCTGCCCCGGGCGCCGAGGTCCACCGCAAAGAGTAATCCCAGATCTTCAACTACGCTGTGCAATGTATTCAGGATTACACCGGCCCCGGCGATAACGCTGCGATTGGCAACATTTACCGGCGCTATACTATTGAGTCGTTCGGTGGACAGGATGAGAGATTCGGTAGTTGATAAATGCCCTCCCAGCAGTCCGGTTTGTCCGCCCTGGGTAACCACCGGCAGCCCACGCTCCTGGCAAATTCTGAGAATACTGGCTACCTGATCGGTTGATGCTGGACGCACTAACGCCTCTGCGCTCGACTGCCCTTCCTGCCAGTAGCCAACCGGTCGATTACTGACCTGATCGCGATCAAGCACACCATTATCACCGACAATCTGGCGCAGAGCTAAAATCAATGACGACATAATTTACGAATTCTAAAGCACACCAAATTGCGTCATAATAACATCGACATTGGGTAAAGCTTTGGCTTCCCGCCAACTCTTCCAATTCTTGATACTGACCATCGCGCAGAATCAGAAAATTCAAATTTTGAATCGATCTAATAACTTGAACAGGTATTTTGAAAAAGGCTGGTGTCAATTCGAATACGATCCGAAGATAGCGCATTGGATTGATTCGTCCCTGGCAGCAGCCCGGTCTGCGATAACCGATCCGACGTACAGCGAATGGATACGTCACGAAGGAACCTGGTTTGTTGGCGTCAACGCGCTCAACAACGACGAATTTGGCTCGGTGGGACTTGGTCCTCCAATTTCGGGTATGGCAGTGGATTTTATAAATACCCATTTTGAATTGGGCAATTTCGCCTGGGACCGAGCCCAGGTATCGGTTTGCTATCCTGGATACCCTGCGCCATCTGAGGCTGAATCAGAAAAGGCCTATCGCTTTCGGCTAAACCGAGATGCGGCACATATCGATGGGTTGCGCCGCGAAGGGCCAGACCAACGCCGGTTTCTCAAGGAATATCATGGATTTATCCTGGGCATCCCAATGGTGGAGTTTAGTCCCGAAGCGTCTCCATTTGTGGTTTGGGAGGGTTCACATAATGTGGCACAGAAACACTTTTTACAATATTTCCAAAACCATAAACCTGAAACCTGGCATCGTCTCGACCTAACGGAAATGTATCAATCCGTTCGTCGTCAGATTTTTCAACAGTGTAAGCGGGTAGAACTCTGGGCTCAGCCTGGAGAGGTCTTTCTGGCCCACCGATTGGTGTTACATGGTATTGCACCGTGGACCGACGACGCTAGTGCGGATCAGGATGGCCGCATAATTTGTTATTTCCGGCCAGAAACTGGCGGACCCTGGGAATGGTTACATCGGCCTTGACGCTATAGGAGTCGAAATCGATCGGAGCGCTGATATTAAATTCCCGCGCGACCGGCCATTGCATGCAGCAGTACCTGACATCCCGCGGCGATATCGGGTGGCTCCGCATTTTCAATTTCATTATGACTAATACCACCTTCGCAGGGAACGAAAATCATGGCTACCGGATATTTGGTCGCCATGTACACCGCATCATGGCCCGCACCACTGATCATTTCACGGCTGGCAAAGCCATGAGTATTAGCACCTTGTCTCACCAGGTCGATACATACGGGATCAAATGGGGTAGCCGGCGCAATCCAAAAATTCTCCAGTTCATAGGAGCAGTGATGCCTGTCCACAATCTGGTCAAGTTGTCGGCGTAACGATTGCTCCATTTGAATCAATACCTCGTCCTCGGGATGTCGGGTGTCGATGGTCATCCAGACATGGCCCGGAATTACGTTTCGACTACCCGGGATAATCTTTAGTATTCCACAGGTTGCGCATGCATCGGGCGCATTGTCATGACCCAGCTTGTTAATTACCTGCACTATGTCGGCCGCGCATACCAACGCATCTTTTCGTAATGCCATTGGGGTCGGTCCAGCATGGGCCTCCTGACCATAGATATTTAGTTCAAACCACCGCTGTCCCTGACCACCGCTGACGATTCCAATTGTCTTCTCTTCATTCTCCAGCACCGGACCCTGCTCAATATGGGCTTCGAAATAAGCATCGACGGGTCGGTCATTATTCGATTTCCCGATCCAACCAAGCCGGTCCAATTCCTGCTTTACCGTAATTCCCTGCTGGTCCTCGATCTGGTAAGCCCAGTCAAGTTCGAACACACCAGTGAAAACTCCAGAGCCCATCATGGGGGGTGAAAAGCGACTACCCTCTTCATTGTTCCAGACCACCAGTTCAAGAGGCGCTTCAGTTACGACATTGTGGTCAGACAACGCTCTCAGCACCTCCAATCCCGCTAACACTCCATACACGCCATCGAACCTGCCCCCGGTTGGCTGGCTGTCGAGATGACTGCCAGTCATTACTGGAGCCCTACTATTGTCACGACCCTCACGCCGGATAAACAAATTTCCGACAGCATCCAATTCATGAGTACAACCAATTTCACGACTCCATTTGAGCAATAACTCTCTACCCTCGTGATCGAGATCGGTCATGGTCAAACGACATACGCCACCTTTGTCGGTGGCGCCAATTTTGGCCATCTCCATCAAAGACGCCCACAACCTGTCACTGTCTATTTTTATATCTGGATTCTTTGTTGGTGAATTACTCATGCCTGCCGTCTCTTTATAATCAATTAATATTAGTACGTTCGTTTTTGACCAGCATCACGATACAGAAGATCCGACCAGTTTTGATTTACCTTGTCTCTCCAGGCAATATTTTTTTCATCCATATCTGTTTGTGGCCGATCACCAAGCTCGCAATGACCAAAGTTATCTTCTCCCCTGACGTGTACTGCGTACCCCTCACCGATCACCTGCCTAACCGACGGTTTCATGTAGGCCTGGAGTGCGACACCGACCCGTCGATGATTACTGAGATTTGGACTTGAGCCGTGTATCAGTCGAGGGTGGTGTATCGACAATTGACCTGGTCGCAAAATCAGATCCACGGCATCATCTGGATCCACCTGATCAATTTGTTGACCTCGAGTGAGGATGTTGTTCTCACCGAAGGTATCCTGATGCGGTCTGATCGGCGCATGGTGGCTGCCGGGAATGACGCGCATACATCCACTTTCAGGATTGCTTGGGCTCAAAGCCAGCCAGGGGGTTAAAAAATCGTGGGGTTCCAACCCCATATAGGTTGCATCCTGGTGCCAACTGACAAAACCCGAAGATTGGGATTCTTTGATAAACAATACTGTGCCCCAGAGCAAGATATCCGGTCCGAGCAAATCTTCCACCGCGTCGACAATACCTGGATTAAAGGCAATTTCATCAAGGAACGTAAACACGAGATGTGCGTTATTTCTGTTGTTGGCATTTATCGCCTCTCCATACCGCGCCTCGGCAAGCTCCAGGCGGGATTTAAGCGTCGCCGCTTCCTGTTCGCTCATGATATCGATTGGCGCACAATATCCGTGCTCGAAGTAATGATCGACCTGGGATTTGGTTAGCTTTTTTGTCATCGACAGAACACTTAACTTGGATGGCGAGATTCTAGCAGTTGTTATTCCTGACCCGCCAGAACGAATCGAATCTTTCTGATTTAATGAGTCAAAAATAGGGCCAGGTAGTGTCGCTACCTGGCCCCGAATTTCAACGATCCTTTGTTGATTATTTAGCGCAGTACCCTAACTGGTATTTTGCTGTCTGGTTACACAATCTCAGACTACGATTTGTTTGACATGGCCGCTGACCAATTACTAATTCGTAGCTTGATTACTGCGCCGTATCGATCCAGTAGCGAAGCACCAACAATTGCCATACCGCCTACAACTGCGAGTCCTAACCAACTGCTCTGGATTAACATTGCCAATACGTCCTTTAGCCCAAATAAGATCGCACCAAGCCCTGTGACAATTCCGGCAATCAAAATCAATCTGTTTTTATACTTGATTCCGAAGACCGATAATCCCGTTCCCCCGGCGAACCCCAAAATTGCTGATATAGCTGAGTCGTTAATAATCAGATTGTTCAACATTACCGCAGAAATAATCAAAGATGTTGTAGTCAATATGATTGGCTTCAATGTGGAATGGGAAGCCCGAATTGTGTAGTCCAGCATAAACCCACCAAGCAGCATGACTACAGCGCCGATTGCAACCTGCACAGACGCAAATCGTTGAACCAGGTCAGCCAGACAAAACGCACCAGCGTAAGCCAATGGGACTGAAATGCCCTCGGTCAGTTTACGCCGAATTGACTCGGGTTTTGTTAGCAAGCCGTACTGACGACTCGCAACATACAGACTTGTACAAGCCATAAAGCCAAGTAATACATCGAGCTGATACAGGAATAGGTTTCTTCCCAGTAACAATCCAGCCGGCACCAACAGCAGCAACAAAGCGTATCTTCCTTCTCCTGTGGCCAGGGTTGGATCGGTAAAATAGCGTTTCATCATTACCCAACCAGGAATCAAGATAGCAGCAACCAACATACCTCCAACGACCCAGGAGTCGCGCAGGGGAATCAGTAACAGCGCGTTCATCATTAGAAATGTTATGGAGAGCGGCCGAGCAGATCGCCTCGCCATAATATTCAAACCCAGCAAGGTAACCGGAATAAGAACTGCCATCGCGCCCGCCAACACCCAGCCAATGGAAATTGAGTCCGACACAATCCAACTGGCGAATTGGGGGTATTGGGGTGATATGCCGCTACCCAGGAACAACGAGTAAATCAAGCCGCCCAGGATCGTGAAATTAGCCGGTACCGAGAGCAACGCGAGTCCGAAGAATAGCCTTGCGCCTTTGTACTCTCTAAGCAAATAACTTAATAGAAATCCGCCAGCGGCAAGTAATCCCGTCTGGGTCAATAATTTCAGATAACGCTGAATATCATTGCCTTCACTCCACCCCTGCAATAGAAAAACCGACATCGAGGCCACCATAATTGCGGCGCCAAATATTCTGAGCACTTCCGACACGGTGGCAAATTCCTTAATTGATCTTAAAACTTTGTCCAGTCTACCAGGGGTAGACTGGTTCAAGTCGGGAAGATCCTGTTCAGCCAGATGCATATCATTCACCGGTCTGTCCCTTGCTACCAGTTAGCTTATCCAATTCGACTTTCAAATCGGCCTCCTCCTCTTGGGCGACGAATTCGGTCTCCAAAGGGTCGCGCTCCATAACGACTTCCGTGGAAATTTCGTTTTCAATTAATGCCGACTCCCAGCGATCAAATGTTTCCTCTATACCATCGCCCTGGTCTCCTTCCAGGCGGCTGATAATTCTTGCAGCCTCAGCTGCTGACTGCCGGGTGCGCATGGTATTGCGCTGTTGAGTGATCTGGCCAACACGTGATTCAATTGCTTTTAGATTTTCACCGACTCGACGCTCGGTCTCCCGATGCTGGTTAAGCGACTCTTGTAGTCGCTCCAGGTCTTTTTCCGCGGTTTGCTTGCGCTTGACGCACTGCAGAGCTTTCTGTTGATCTGACTGCGCGGTTTCAACCGCACGCTTCTGCCATAACGAAATGTCATCCTTGGAACGTTCATATTGCTGGCGCATTTGTTCCCCGTCGCGTTGTACCTTGGATAGCCGAACCCGAGTTCTAGCTGCTGCCTGTCGGCATTCCTTTATCGAGGCGTCGATGATTGCGTCGTGATTTTCTACCTTTGAAACAACGTTATCTACCGACGCGGTAAAGGTTGCGCTTATTCTTTTGAAGATACTCATGGTTAACTCTCTGATTTGAATGGAGGAGCGAGAGTGCCAATGAAGTCTGATATATACAACTAAATTAAGAATAGTATGATATAAACAGATTCTTAGTACAATATAATTGAACCTTTAACCATGACCCGAGCAATTAATGTAATCGAGGCCCTGAAAAGTCAGCTCAAACTTTCCGGGGTTACCTATCGTAAACTGGCAAGTCGGCTGAATCTTTCCGAATCCTCTGTCAAACAAATGTTTGCTTCAGGAAATTTCTCCTTGAAGAGATTGGATGAAATTTGCGAAGTGTTGAGCATCGATCTCGCGGAACTGATCGAAATTACGGTTGGCCAGGAATCGAGAATAGAGGAATTGGGTATCGCTCTGGAAACGGAATTAGTAGCAGACATCCGAATGTTATTGATGGCCTACTGCCTGGTGAACTATTGGAGCGTGGAAGAAATTCTACATCGCTATACCCTTAACGAGCAGGAAGCAATCCAAATTCTGGCGAAACTGGACCGAATGAAATTAATCGAATTATTGCCCGGCAACAAAGTCCGATTGTTAATTGGCCGGAATTTCAAGTGGCTTGAGAATGGTCCGATCGAGAAATTTTTCCGGACCCAGGTTCAAGGTGAGTTTTTTCGCGGCAACTTTAACGCGGACGGCGCTCTCCGACTTATCAAGAACGGAGATATTACCCGAAAAGGTCAAAGACAGCTGGTCGATCGGCTACAGGCCGTTGGTAGTTTATTTGAAGACATCTGTCGCGAAGAACGAAAGCAGCCGATCACAAAACGACAGGGTACAACCATGATACTGGCCATTCGAAATTGGGAGTTCACGGCCTTTTCGAGTATCGAACGACAGCAAGACGGAGCGTGATTATAAAAACATGCCTATAAACTATCTGGAACGAATAAAAACCTATTATCAGACATTAGGCTATGGCAAACCCTATCAATGGGCTAACTATGAGAAAGTGCCATTTAACCAATTGCGGAAACCATTGGGTAGTTGCCGAATTGCCCTTTTAACCACGGCAGCACCATTTCGACCAGAAGCTGGTGACCAGGGTCCCGGTGCGCGCTACAACTCAGCGGCGAAGTTCTATTCTGTCTACGCAGAAAGCACTGATGGCCGGCCGGACATGCGGATTGCCCATGTTGGCTACGACCGTAAACATACTAGCGCTGAAGATCAAAACACATGGTTTCCGCTCGAACAGTTAAAGATCGCGATGCAGCAAAACCGAATTGGTGATATTGCCCCAAGGTTTTATGGTGTTCCAACCAACCGAAGCCAACGCACGACCCTTGAACGAGACTGTCCTGCCGTTTTGAAATTAGTCCAGCAGGACCAGGTCGACGCCGCTGTCTTAATTCCAAATTGCCCGGTTTGTCATCAGAGTTGTAGCCTGGTCGCGCGTCATCTTGAACAACATGGTATTGCCACAGTAATCATGGGTTGCGCAAAAGACATCGTGGAAACCGTTGGTGTTCCCAGATTTTTGTTCAGTGACTTTCCCCTGGGAAATGGGGCGGGTAAGCCACATGATATCGATTCACAATTTCAGACTCTGGACCTGGCACTGAATTTACTCACCACGGCCACGGTGCCCAGAACGACCCAACAATCTCCTCTGCGATGGGCCGATGACTCTGCGTGGAAAATGGATTTCTACAATATTGACCGATTGTCGTCCGCAGAAATCGGCACCTTGAGAAAAGATTTTGATCAGCAAAAACAAATTGCCAGCAATCAGCGAATAAAAGAAGGATTGTAGACAAGCCACGGTCTGCACCAAACTCCAAACAACACAGACATTATTGTTGGTGTCACAGTTTGACTAGTGTAGTGAATAGTTGTCATCAATAAACTGGCGGAACACGACTAAACCTTGCTCTATGTTACGCCGACCAAATCCCACCCGAAAACGATCCGCTGGCACCTCCAGTAATTCCGATCGGTAAATTGAGGCTGGCAGCAACAGCACACCACATTCAGTTACTAATTGTTCACAAAAAGATTCAACGCTACCTCGCCCGGTATATCGCGGGTAGGCAATACAACCACCATCCGGAACATACCATTCGAACAAATCCGGATAATCTTCAAAAAATCCGTCCAACTGTTGGAGGTTATGCTTCAACAGAGATCGGTTCCGCGAAACAATACTCTCCCCATTTTCCAATGCAATGATCGTCAGTCGCTCACTGGGAGCAGAATTACAGATGGACAAGTAATGCTTGTATCGTTCGCAGTGGGCCAATAAGTCAGTATCCTGACTGGCGAGCCAGCCGACTCTCAATCCTGGAAGTCCATAAGCCTTGGAGATAACATTGAGAGAGATACCTTTCTCGTATACATCGGCGATCTGGGGCCGCCGCTTGTTTTCGTCCAGTTCCAGCAAACGAAAAACCTCATCGCTGAAAAGATAGATGTCGTGTTTCCGGCACAAACTGATCAGTCCGTTAAAATCATCTTCAGGAAAAGTTGCTCCTGTGGGATTATTCGGCCCGTTGATTGAAATCAATTTTGTATTTGGAAGAATTGCTTTTTCCACTTCATCCAGATCCAGTCGCCAATTCGTATCCGCATGAAGCGCCACCCCGGTGACTGCACATATATCCAGAGGCAATGTTTCTGCCGCCTGGTAGTTGGGTACCGTAACAATGGCATGATCGTTCCGGTCCAGCAAAACCCGCATCGCGGTGTAAATACCTTCTTCAGCGCCCGCAAAACAAAGTATGTTCTCGCTGCTCAAATGCAGGTACGTTTGAGAAATACTCCGTCTTAAATCAGGCGCACCCCAGGTTTCAGTGTAACCAAGCCAAAGTCCCTCGAACTCATTCCGCTGCTCAGGCGTAGCGAGAGACAGCAATTCTTTCAGCGACATACTCTCGGTATCTGAAGCGGTCATGTGATATTTCGCTTTAAATTCCCATTGAGAAAAATGGGTTTCGAGTTCAAAGTTTCTCATTGGTCTGGTTTTCGGTAATGAAAGATAGTGGCAATTTTAATCACAGCAACTCAAATGGTTGATTGAGTAGCCGGACAAACCGAAAAAGTTAATAGGATAGAATTCACTAGCGCAAACCCTAAATCTGGTGCACGATAATTTGGTCTCCTTTGACTTCTGCCATGGTTGAAGGCGCCAGCATCGTCCAGTTCGACGGGTTTCCATCAAGTGGCTCCGAGGAAAGAGATATCCCATTATTGTCCAGTCGCTTTGACTGATACAGCGTCGGGCAATAGTCGTCAGAAGCGTAGCGAACGCCATATAATGCAATTCCGTCGGAGAATACAAACGCCAGCCGCAATGGCGCAGAAACTCTTTTCTCTCTCCGTATATCTTCCAGTAAACTTATTACTTTACTACAGGCAATAGCAGGGTTTTCAGATAGTCCGTATTGCAGTAACAGCAGGAACAGGAGTTCAGAATCTGTGGTTCCGCGACGCGCATGGTAGTGTTGGTCAGACAATTGAATTTCCAAATCTCGTTGCATCTGCGGATATCCGCCAATTTGTCCATTGTGGGCGAAACTCCAGTTCTCGAAAGCAAATGGATGACAATTTGCCCTCATGGTTTCCCCTATGGTAGATGCCCGTACATGGGCAATGAAGAGGTGGGATTGCACCATACGACTGAGATTAAGTAAATTCTCATCTGACCATGCAGGAAGACACTCTCGGTATAATCCCGGCTGAGGTGAATACCCGTACCAGGCAATTCCAAATCCATCGCCATTCAAATTCACCTTGGACTCAGTAGCATCACGGCTTTGTGAAAGCAATGAGTGTTCTGGTGCGGTGATTATATTTTTAAGTGGAATCTCGGGGCCCGTATAGGCGGCAATGCGACACATAAATATATTAAATTTTAGGAGTAGATTTCTCTTCCAAATAGGTTTGTGAAAATTTCACATTACAGTAATATTCTATCTCAAGAGAATAATCAGTTGCCTGGAGTCGGAATCTCTTTAATTAGCAATTTCTTAGACAAATCCCTTATAGCTCTGCTGTACCACCATAGAAAACATAAATTCAATAAAATTTATGTAATCAACCACGGGCAGATCTATTTGCTGCTGCATATCCGCAGAAAAAGTAGCGAATGAGGTACATTCCACCAAAATCAAACCGATATCCGGATGACCGCGTACGAAGTCCGAAGTTGTCTGAAGGTATTGTTCACGCAACAATTCCAAATCCATACTGGTTCTGGTTCCCCCCATATGGGTTTGGGTCCATTCTGAGCAAGATTCCATTCCAACTACGTGAAGCCTGCTGAAATTGTCGAATCCTGCTGACCGGAAATACCCCTCGGTTAAATGTGGTTTTGATGCAGTCACGACACAGATTTTTTTATCCGGCGAAATCATCCGACCCACCAAAGGCAACAATATCAGAGGAGATGTAAAAACTGGAATGCCGACTTCTTTTGCCAGCACGTCCTGGACCGTGCTGAAAAAACCGCACCCCGTTACAATTGCCCGAACCCCATCACGTTTCAATTCATTGGCTGCATCAACCAGTAAGTCAACTTCCTTAGGACGAGGTTTACCCCATTCATTAGCCGGCGGTGGGTACCAGGTCAGTCCGTCGACAACTTTTATTCTTACCGGAAAAGGGTAACTGGTAGCGTTGCCAACATCGCCTGGTGCCATGGGGTAGTGGCGATCATCAAACAACAAAATTCCGATGGCTTCACCACAAATCCGCTTTCCACCGTGCAAAATTGTCAATATTTCATGGACGTGTTTACGTTAGTAATCGAATCGGACGCCAAATCTCAGACTATTTGATTCATAGCCAAAGTCCGTTGAAGTGGACCCAGTTGAGGCAGAAGACTCAATACCCAAATCCTCAGTTGTGAAATAGCGATACTCACCAAAAATATCGGTGGTCTCTGAAAGCGCTAATGCAGCACCAACAAAAAACTGGTATGCAAATACTGTCTCGCTACCGTCGATTATTCTGGGAATCGAAGCGGTTCCAAAATTTTGTACTTCGACATCCGAGAATCCGATTCCGGCACCAATATATGGAGAGAACCTTGGTCCCCCGCGAAAATCCTTAACCGCATTCACCATTAGGGAGAGTGCCGATACTTCTCCAGAATTGCCCTGCAATGGTGTAGCAAGATTTAGCCGGTGGGCATTGACATCGTTACCAAAAGAAGACAATTCTATTTCAGCCCGAAAGCTGGCGAAGTTTTTCCCAACCGCAGCAACCAGAGATGTACTATCTTCATAATCTGTACTTAACCGGCCAGTAGAAACCTGGACATCCGTCGAATTTAATTCGGAAAATCCCACGGCCAGGGATATGTAGTTTTGCCCATAGGCAACACCGCTAAATAACAATCCAACTATCGCACTTAACAGGTAGGTATGTTTCATCGTCAACTCCATTAATTAAGGTAAATGATCAGCGGCCGCAAGTATAACTTGATCACGCACTCAAGCAAAGCCACAAGTAATGCATCCATTTCAACCATGATGTAATATCATTTCTGGTGGAGATTGTCTCCCATCAGAAACGCGAAACCAAATTAATTTCACACTGACCCCGATCTATATTTGGAATGCAGGTAATACGAGTTAGTCAGGACAAGTTAAGTGCGCGAATAAAGCTTCATCCGTTGGAGTTTTTGATTGCGCTTCCGTTTTTTGCCTGTGGAGGGTACTTGCTTTACCTTTTACTGAGTTCTCTGCTCAGTTATATTCTGGAAGCTACTCTCTCGGAATGGATGATCGCGATTATAGGAATGATTGTGCTATTTATACTGGCCGCCCTGGTGTTAGCGCCCGGAATTTACATCGTTTCCCGGGAGAGTATTGTTGCCAACAACAAGCTCGGTCTAATTGGAAAGCGGCGCGAACTACTAGGGTTGCATACCAAAGGCAAAATTCTAAGTCTTGATGATATCGAAAAAGTAATTTGTCGCAAACAAACCCGCAACTCCACTCAAAAGAAAGCTGGCGATTCTTCCGGTAGAACGAGTAGCACCACATACTACATAATTGATTTGTTGCTAAAGGACCAACAGCAAGCTCCGCTAATCGAATATAAGGATAAAAAATATGCTAAGGAACTGGCCAGGGCACTGGCCAAGTTCACAGGTATCGAGCTGAATGATCGACTATAAATCTCCGACGTATTGCATCAATTTCGTTTCCTGATTTGAATATTTAACATTTCCACCGCCAGTGAAAACGCCATGGCAAAATAGATGTATCCTTTGGGAATATGAAAGTCCAGTCCTTCGCCCACGAGGGCAATACCGATCATCATCAAAAATGATAATGCCAGCATTTTTATTGTGGGATTGCCATCGACGAACTCACCGATTGGTTTTGCTGATACCAACATAACGGCCACTGCCACCAGAATTGCGATCACCATTATCGACAGTTGATCAACCAGTCCGACTGCGGTGATCACAGAGTCGAGAGAAAAAACAACATCCAGAATCATTATCTGGAACAGCACCGATCCGAATGTAACCGAGCTAAGATTCTTCTGCTCAGTATCTTCAATGTCAAAACTTGAATGGATTTCCAGCGTCGATTTGACCAATAAAAACAATCCACCAACAATCAGTATCAGATCTCGACCGGACAATTCATTGCCCCATAGTGTAATCCAGGGATCAACCAACTTCATTATCCAGACCAGACTAAATAACAATGCCAGTCTTGAAATAACGGCGAGTCCTAATCCGATTCGGCGCGCATTATCACGCTGCTGAACAGGAAGCCTGCCAACCAGGATTGAAATAAAGATAATATTGTCGATCCCCAAAACTATCTCCAGGGAGATCAAAGAAACCAGCGCGATCCAGCCTTCTGGCGTAGCGAGCCATTCAAACATTTCCCTTCACCATCTTTTCGAACGATTAATCTCTAACTTTGTTGAGACTAATCAATGCGGTCGAAATCCAGTATTTAAAGAACCTCTACTCCAAACTGATGGGATGACTCAAAGAGGACTTGCCAAATTGACAAGGCAAACCCTCTTGGAATAAACAATTCATATCCACCCGGAGCACGCCATAGCGTTACGCCCACATGATGCATGGCAGAGGACGCTACAGTACCTTCAGGAAAGGAGCTTTCCCGCAGATCCAGTGGCAGTAATCTGTTAAGCAACGCCGCCGCGTCGGTTCCTGCCAGGCGCAGGCGAGTTCTGGAATGAGATAAATCCACCGTTGTTCCCTGATCAGGCAACAGTTCTGGAGCCTCTCTTCCTATTTGCCACCATTTCAGGGGTTCAATTCTCAGCAATGCAGAATTCTCACTTGTCACCGACTGACCCGGTCCAGGCGCAGCATCAACCCCCGCGCTCAAAGCCGCCAACTTTCCTGTTTCGGAAACGGTTTCAGGCCAGGCCGCAATCTGATGTAGGGTTAGGTCAGGCAATAATTCAATAGTGACACCAGTTCCGTCGGGGTTGCCAAACTTTCCCTTTCGGTAATGTCCTTCCAGGGCAGAGACGCGATTAGCCATACATTTTCTCTCCGCTTGGGTCATACATATGCGGAGAAACTATCTCCACTTCGACGTTACCTTTTCGCACTGGATCAGCTGCCACCACGGTTTTCCCAGCCCATTCCTCATGCCCTCCTGAAATAAATCCTATACCAATCCAGTGTCCCATGGAAGGAGAATGAGTGACCCCGGTTATCCAGCCTTCACCAAGCCCAGAAACTTTTTCCGAATGACAAAGGATCGAGCCGGCATTAAAGGTTTGGGTCTGGTCCTTTGGTTTTATCCCGACTAGTCTGGGTCGATTTTCCCGTATCATATCTGGTCGTTTACGCATGGCACTACCAACAAAAACTTTGTTGGGAGATGCCATCTTGCCAAGCCCAGCGTCCTCGATAGTTATTCTTCCGTCAAGTTCTGCACCGGTAACATGACCTTTTTCTATTCGCATCGCGCCCAATGCTTCAAGGCCGTATAAACATCCTTCGATCTTTTGAGTTTCGGTCCATAACAACTCCATCATGACGCTGGAATAATCTGACGGGACATAAACTTCATAAGCCAGTTCACCGGAAAAACTGATCCGCGCGATCCGGCACGGTATTTCCTGTTCAAGACTAGTTTCAATGACACCCATAAATGGAAAATTGTCATTACTCATGACTCCGGCGTCCTCTACACAGGCGCTCAGAACATCGCGAGACCGTGGCCCTGCTACTGCGCAACCAGCCCATTGCTCCGATACCGAGGTAACCTGTACCTTTAAATCCTGCCATCGAGTCTGCAATAACTCTTCTAGCCAAACCATAACCTTTGCCGCATGGGCAGTCGTGGTGGTCATGAAGTATTCAGTATCTGCCAATCGCCAGGTAGTGCCATCATCCATAACGAAGCCATCGTCACGCAGCATAATGCCGTAACGTGTCTTGCCAATGGGGAGTTTGGCGAAAGGATTGGTGTAGATCCGATTGAGAAATTCGGTTGCATCCGGACCCTGTATCGCAATTTTACCAAGGGAAGTAACGTCACAAAGCCCCAAAGTCTTGCGCGTGGTTTCAGTTTCCCGGACATAGGCCTCACTGATGGTTTCACCAGACCGGGCAAAATACCAGGGCCGATGCCATAACCCTGCCATGGTCATGGTGGCATCCTGGGCAATATTCCAATCATGCATCGGCGTACGCCGCAACGGCCTGAAATGTTCGTCAACGCTGCGCCCCCGCAATGCACCGATTGCAACTGGCGTATACGGCGGCCGAAATGTTGTTGTCCCAACATCCGGAATTTCCCGGCCCAGAGCTTCCGCCATTAACGCAAGTCCAATAACATTTCCAAACTTTCCACCGTCAGTGGCCATACCCAGCGTGGTATAGCGCTTGAGATGCTCTACCGAAACAAACCCTTCCCTATGGGCCAACCGAATATCTTCTGCAGTCACATCGTGCTGGGGATCTACCAGGCATTTAAGTTTTTTTCCTGGAACTCTTACTTCATATAGCGGCTTAATGGGAGCTTCCCAACCGCCTCTTCCAGGCAGGCTGACGACCGGAGAACTTTTACCTAATTCCCTGGCTGCGTCTACACCTGCTGCTCGGCCAGAACTTGCACAACCATCAGTGTTCCAGAATGCCGCCGCAGATCCAGCGATATGCACCGATTGATATTTATCGGCCGTCACGAAACAGGCGTTTTCAGCATCCCAGTGGGGTTTCACACCCCGGTGGGACATGAGATTAACCACCGGCGACCATCCACCTGACACCAATAATAAATCACAGGGCTCTGCACCCTGGGCTTTCCAACCATTGCCACTCGCCAGCGCAACCTCTAATCGGTTAACGCCCCGACTACCTCGGGCTCGCATCGGCGCACAGTTGGTACGTAGCGAGACGCCGTGCTCCCCGGCCAATTCAAATAGTCGGCCTGGTACTTTTGCACGCGCGTCCAGCAACGCGACATCCGCACCAGCAACAGACAGATCGATGGCATTCTGATAGGCAGAATCGTTATTGGTCGTTACAATTATTTGCTGACCCGGAAGTACGCCATATCGATTCAAATAAGTTCGACCAGCGGCCGCTGTCATAACACCTGGGTGGTCATTATTGCCAAAGGCGATGTGCCGTTCCATGGCTCCGGTGGCGAGGATGGTCTGCTTTGCCCGCACCGTCCAAAATCGTTGTCGCGGAAGATAATCCTCAGGGCTGGGAAGATGGTCGGTTACCCGCTCCAGAAGTCCAGCGGTTCCATTATCATATAAACCAAATGCCGTGGTTCGCAGCATTACCCGAACGCCAGCGCTTTCCACAGCTGCGACCAGTTCAAGTCGATGCTTCTCGGTTGCATCGTCGGACTGACCCAATAAATCACCACCCAATTCGCGATCCTGTTCGACCAATAATACTTCCAGACCTTGCTCAGCGGCAGCTACAGCGGCAGACAGACCAGCGGGACCGGCGCCAACCACCAAAACATCACAATAGGCATTCCCGTGTTCATAGTTATCCGGGTCGGGTAGCCGGGACGCCTTTCCCATACCTGCTGCCTTGCGGATGAATTTCTCATACCACATCCAGATCCCGGTTCCCTTACCCCATTCGAACGGCGGAATACCCATGAAGGTTTTATAATAGAAACCAGCAACCAGGAACCGTCCCATTACGTTATTAATCTCGTTTACGTCAAAACGGACACTGGGCCAGGCGTTTTGCCCGGTTGCGACCAGTCCCTGGTAAAGTTCCTGGGTGGTGGCTTTAACATTGGGGTCCCGGCGGGCTCCTTCACCTACCGTTACCATGGCGCCGGACTCCTCCACCCCCGCTGACATAATGCCCCGGGGACGGTGATATTTAAAACTGCGTCCAAGCACTTTTTCGCCGTTGGCCATTAGTGCGGAGGCCAGACTATCTCCTGGATGCCCTGACATCGCTCGCCCATCCCAGCTAAATCGTAAGACCTGACTGCGATCAATTAGACCGCCCTGGGCTACCCGTTTGGTGGTCATAAGTCCGGCCCTCCAGAATTGCCGCATACCTTGGCAATTCCATCATGCGCGGCTCGAACAGATTTTATTTTGTGGGTCATGGTATCGCGCTCAACGACCAGCCAAAGTCGACACCCATTGACGTGCTGCCAGGTTTCAGTTTGCATTCCACGAATGTTCTCACGAAAATAAATCGCGTCCACCCACTCCTCTTCTGGCGCATCCAGTTCGGGATAAACCACGCTGCCGTCACCGCCATAGGTAAATTCACTGTGGTCTCGTTCGCCGCAATACGGACAATTTATTCGAATCACGTTGTTACCCTATCCATGCAGCTTGGGATCAGGTCCCGCGCCACGTTCATCAATATTAATACCGCGCTCAAACCGGCGAATATCCAGATTTTCAATAACTGGGTCCGGCCGATCATTAGCGATCAAATCTGAAAAATACCAACCCGAAGCCGGGCTGGCCTTAAATCCGCCATAATTCCAACCAGCATTCAGATACAAATTCTCCAGCGGAGTCTTGCAGATAAACGCGGATCCATCCATCGACATGTCCATAACGCCGGCCCAGTGGCGCAATAGTCGGACCCGTCCAAGACAGGGCAGAATCGATGTTGCACATTCGGCCACGTCCTGAACAATGGGCAGGTTTCCACGCTGGGCATAAGACTTATACCAATCCAGGTCCCCGCCAAACACCATTCCGCCTTTGTCCGACTGGGAAATATAAAAATGGGTACCGCCAACGCCAAATACAACGACCTGATCGAGCAGCGGTTTTAACGGCTCTGAAACAAATGCCTGGAGTTTATGGCTCTCAATCGGCAACTTACCCAGATCTGCCATCTGCCACAAGCGCGAGGTATTACCTGCCACGGCAAAACCGACTTTTCCGGCGCCAATCTCACCTTTGCTGGTTTCGATTGATGTGACCCGCCCATTTTCCCGACGCACACCAGTAACCTCGCAATTCTGGATTATATCGACCCCGAATTGATCAGCACCACGGGCGTAACCCCAGGCTACGGCGTCATGTCGAGCGGTGCCTGCGCGACGCTGAACCATCGCACCGATAATGGGGAACCGCGCATTATTGTAGTTTAGATGAGGCACCTCGCGCTGCAAAGTAGCGAGGTCCCATAACTCGCCCTCGGTATCAGTCAGGCGCATGGTGTTATAACGTCGTGCAGCTGCATCTCTTGCTGCTGGGCTATGCAGTAAAGAAACATGAGCCCTTTGGCTAAACATGACGTTATAGTTTAATTCGTGACTCAAATTTTCCCAAAGTTTAAGGGAATGTTCGTAAAACCCGCGATTGCCCGGCAACATGTAGTTGGAACGCACAATAGTGGTGTTGCGTCCAGCATTACCGCCACCAAGCCAGCCCTTTTCCACCACCGCAATATTGCGTACGCCGTGATTCTTTGCCAGGTAATAAGCGGTAGCAAGCCCATGTAATCCAGCGCCGACAATTACTACGTCGTAATGGGGCTTTGGTTCAGGATCACGCCAGGCCCGATCCCACCCTTTTTGGCCGGTTAACCCGTTTTTAAATACGCTCCACGCGGAATAACGAGTCATGGCGCAGGGATTCCCCGGACATTAAAACGAGTCGAGTGTAACAGTCTGGATTGTGCTGACATTGAGACCTGTTAACAGAATATTTAAGAACAGCGGATGATAGCCGAACTACTTCAGCATACATAGCAATCCGCCGCCACAATATTCAGAAAAAACGTCCAAAATATATCTTGAGACCAGACTCTTTCGGGAATAATATGGCGCATTATCCTCCTCTATTTATAATGCCATGCCTCCCCGCCCCACGCGCCCTGCTTTCGGCAGTGAGCGATCTAATCTGACCATGATGAGGGGTATGATCCTGGTTCTTTGCGCCGGAATATTCTGGTCGTTTATTCCGTTAGGTGCACGCCAGTTTGAACACGCCACAGTCTGGCATATTTTATTGTATCGGTCGGTCGGAATGACTCCAATGGTCCTGCTTCTCATTATGCACCAGTCTGGCGGAAGATCTGTACAATCCATCGCAGCCACCGGCGTCAGCGGCATCATTGGCGGACTTGCTTTAGTGGCCGCCTATGCCGGCGGTATCGCGGCCGTTCGCATGATTAGTGTAGTGTATTAAACATATTGTATGTATCAGCGAGACGAGATGCGGTCAGATACGCGACGCGTTTCGCCCTGAATGGTTGTTCCCTTCATAAGAAATGCAACAATGTAGATGGCCGCATATCGCCTCGCCCGAAGGGAACCCCCAAAATGCCCCAATCCAGCGTTCCAGCCTTTGCCAAGGGAACAACCATTGGCTGTAGGCTGCGCCTTGTCTTGGAACATTTGGGGGGTTCTGATATATACAATATGTTTAATACACTACACTGGCATAGCGAATGCTGCCTTCCTGTTCGCTACCGCACCTTTTATGGCTGCGCTCCTCGGATGGTTCATTCTTAATGAGCGAATCAGACTTGCGACTATTAGCGCGATGTTATTGGCTCTGGTGGGTATTGTGGTGATGGTTTATCATGATTTTTCCAGTGGAAGCTGGCTGGGGGATGGACTGGCACTGATTTCTGCTTTCGGATTCGCCGTGTTCACCATCTCATTACGTATCGGTAAGTCAGTAAACACCATGCCCGTGGTTTTTCTCGGTGGCATGTTTGCGATTATTCTGTCATCCATGATCCTGGTTGCCCAGGGTGTCAGCCTGGATATTCTGGTATGGGAATTTCTTCTGGCATTCACGCTGGGTGCCTGTCTACTGAGCAGCGGCATGATCCTGATCACCATTGGATCCCGGATTGTACCCGCGGCCGAGCTCGCCTTGCTCAGTATGTCCGAAGTCATTTTAGCGCCGATATGGGCGTGGTTGCTGCTTAACGAAATCCCAAGTGCAAGCGTGTTGGTTGGAGGCGCTATTCTGACTATCGCTTTGGTTTACAACGCCCAATCCGGAATGCGCCATAAACCGGTGCTCGCAAATATTTAAATATCAAGTCTAAACTTTTGATATTTATCCAGTTTCAAGGCATGATTGCCTGAAAGTTAGAAAGATCTGGAGGCAATTGTTGAAGCAAGAGGCTGAAGAGCTAATGCGACTACAACGTCGATTAGACATAATCACCTATTTTTCAAAGTCGATCTACCGGCAAAATACGGTAGACGACGTGCTATGGGACATCGTTTCCAACTGTATTAATCGTCTTGGATTCGAAGATTGCGTCATTTATCTATTAGATGAAAAACGTAATGTCCTGGTACAAAAAGCAGCCTATGGCAATAAGAATATCGACGATGAAACCATCAGAGATCCAATCGATATTGCCATGGGATCTGGAATTGTCGGTTCAGTGGCTGAATCTGGCACTCCTGAAATCATCTCCGATACTTTGCAAGACGATCGATACATTGTAGACGACGATGCTCGACGTTCAGAATTAGCGGTCCCAATATTCGCTGAAGGCGACCTCATCGGGGTAATTGACAGCGAACATTCTGAGCCAGGTTTTTACGAAGACTACCATCTCGAGATACTACGAGATCTGGCGGCAATTTCCGGGACCAAGATTGCCAAAACCCTGCACCAGCAAGGACGGGAAGATATTGCGCAGTTCGCTCTGGAAAATCCCAATCCAGTATTTCGTCTGTCTTTCGAATTTGAGGTGTCGTTGGCAAACCCCCATGCAGAAAAAATTCTTAAAGTTCTGGACAGCTATTCATTTCATACCCGTTATCGAAACCTGTACCGACACGTTTCTGAGGCAATGGTAACTGGCGAAGCAAACCAGATCACATTACCCATCGAAGACACCATATATTCCGTCGATATAATTCCCTTTTTGGATCGTGGTTATACCAACCTCTATTTCATAGATGTCACCGCTTATTTTGAAGCTAAGGAAGCGGCAGAAAAAGCGGATCAAAGTAAAACCGAATTTATGAGTGTCATGTCCCATGAAATTCGCACTCCCCTTAACGGTATCCTGAATTTAAGCCGTCTTTTGCGTGAATCTGTTAACGGATCAAAGGCAAGTGAATTGCTCGAAACAATGGAGTATTCAGGCGAGACCTTGTTAAAAATCATCAACGATATTCTAGAATTCGAAAAACTCGGGGCTGGTAAAGTGGTATTTGAACAGGCCACATTCGACCTGCGCGACCTCATCAACAGACTGAGACAAATGTTGGATACGCCGGCCCAGGACAAGTCCAATGCATTGATCTGTGAAATTGACGATGGTGTACCGGCGCTTCTCATGGGCGATGCCACCCGGCTATCTCAGATATTGACCAATCTCGCGCTCAACGCGCTTAAGTTCACCAACCAAGGCACCGTTAAAATTCTGGTCGAGGTTAAAAAACGCACTGGGCAAGACCTGGTTCTGAAAATGCGGGTGGTCGACGACGGTGTTGGCATACCCTATAAAAACCTCGATTCAATTTTCGAACGATACGAACAAGCTCATGCGGAGCAAAGCAGTCTCTATTTTGGGGTGGGATTGGGGCTGGGAATTGCCAGACGGTTGGTTGAGCAACAGCAGGGTAACATAAAGGTTGAAAGTGAACCCGGTGAAGGAACCACTTTCACTGTCGAATTACCCTATACAGTAAGTAGTGAAATCAAACGCCTGGTAGAGGATCCTATCGATGAGGATACTGATCTATCTGAGTACACCGCATTGATCATTGACGATAGTCCGATCAATATTTTGGTGGCCAAAGAATTTCTTGAACAATGGGATATAACAGTTTTTACTGCGGCGGATGGATACAAGGGTCTGGAATTGATCAAACAAGAGGATTTCGACTTTGTGCTGATGGATCTGCAGATGCCCGGTTGGACTGGCTATGAAACATCGAGGCAGATTAGAAGTCTACAGATTCCGAATTCCAAGATTCCCATTATCGCGATGAGCGCAGACGTTCTATCAGCCTCTCCGACTGAAATCAGAGACGCAGGTATGGACAGGCATCTGGTGAAACCTTTTCATCCAGATGAATTGCGTTCAATGATTGTAAACGTCGTTAAATCCCCGGCTAAAGCGATCGCGGTTTAGCCTACGCCAAGGGGCTGCTGAAAATCCCGTAACGATCAGTATCCCATTGGTTTTCCCGATATTTTGGTTTAATTGAACGATAATCGGTACTAATTTAACGATGAGCGTTCATATTTCTCTGATTTCAGTGTAGCATTGGAGATTCACTAGCGTACTTACAATGTGGGATGTCGACCCATAAGATGAGTCTCCGCTCGTGAGATCACCGGCACCACGTAGGTTGTGCTGGAGTTACCTTAAACGGCGTACATAAAATGTTAAGCAGCGAAGTACTGCAAAATAATAATAAACCTCAGCGCTCCAGGTTGCGTAAAGGCAATGTCCTGCCTTTTCCATCTCGCCAATCAACAAGGGATTCGCTGCCAATCGTTGACATTGATAAGGTCAATGACAGAAACCCCCGAATTCAGCGATCTGCCGCCCATAGAATTGGCGAAATCGCTATGAACACTGGTTTCCTATATATCCGAAATCACGGCGTTTCTGATTCCCTGATCGACGCGGTATATGAGCAATCCAGATGCTTTTTTGCGAGAAATCTCGCTGAAAAGAACCAATTTTATATTGGAAATGCACGGAATCATCGTGGCTACGTTCCAGTAACCGAGAAAGGCGACTACGCAGACGAACAAGGCCCGCGTCGGTATGAGGCATTCGACCTCGGCCTTGATCTACCTAGTGACGATCCCGATTTCGTAAGAGGGAATCCCCTGCTGGGTCCCAATGTTTGGCCAGATCAGCCCGGATTTAAATACATTCTGTCCCGCTATCTCAAGCACATGAACCGAATTTCCCTGACAATGTGCAGGGCGTTCGAATTGGTACTGGATCTGCCAGAGGGATTTTTTGCTTCCAACATGCAAAAACCGGTATCTCAATTGCGTTTATTACATTACTTGAAAAGCGAATGTAAACCTGCCAATCAAGAGATCGGTATGGGAGCCCACACAGACTATGAGTGCTTTACAATCCTGCATTCGAAAACCGCTAATCTGCAAATTTTAGACAAAAATTCAAAATGGATTGATGCACCTCCGATAAATGATACGTTCTATTTTAATATTGGCGATATGCTCGAGGCCTGGAGCGGAGGGTTGCTGGTAGCAACTGCACATCGTGTAGTAGATCGCGGAGACGAAAGATTTTCTCTGCCCTATTTCGCAGCAACCAATTACGAAACGGTGATCAGTCCGGTGAATTGCAAAAAATACCGGGAAAAGCAAAAGCACTACCAACCAGTGGTAGCAGGGGAACACTTGGTTAGTCAATTGCTGAGAGACTTCCCGTACCTGAGAAAGCGATTTGAACAAGGACTACTCAATCTGGCCGATATACGCCCTGGCCCTAATCCATTTGAAAAGAGAATTTATAGCAGTTTATAAAAATAGCAGAGACCCAATAAATAATTAGAAGAAAATTAAAAAATAATTAGAAAATTCGTAGTTAGTTCTTAAGTTAGATTGTTTTTTATGCAGATCGGAAATAGGGAATACAATAAATGCCAACTATAGATACAATTATCGCCATGGCATTGGCCGGGCTATTGTTAAGCGCGTCACCGGGCCCTTCAATGCTTTATGTATTGTCGAGAAGTGTCGGGCAAAGCCGAGCGGCTGGCTTCGCTTCTTCTATCGGACTTGCAATCGGTGGAATTCTACTGGCCATTGCGTCTGCTGTCGGGCTAGCGGTAATTTTCGAAATCTCCCCCCAGGTATTCACCGTGCTGCAGGTTTGTGGCGGCTTGTATCTCTGTTATCTGGGTTATAATTTGATCCGTGGGGCAGGTAAAAATGACATGTCGGTCCAGTCGGTCAAACAGGCATCATTCTCTAAAATACTATATCAGGGCATTCTCGTAGAATTGCTCAACCCTAAAACTGCGTTATTCCTGCTAGCATTTTTACCCCAATTCGTTGACTATTCTAGAGATGACATCAGTACCCAGGTGTTGGTACTCGGTATGCTGGTTCCACTAACTGCAATACCCTCGGATATCATCGTTTCGTTTGCTGGAGGTGCCCTCGCAAAAAAATTATCCAGAAAACCTTTCGCCAGCGTATTGCTGGGTTGGGGTAGTGGGTTAATCTTGATTGGGCTGGCGATAAAAATATTTTTTACCGATAGTCCTGCTGCGATAAAAACTAGGGTGGGCTAAAAACTAGTGCTGGGACAATGGTTACATTTTTGCCCACTATTTATTGAGCAACACCATGGTATGTCGAATCAGCTTATCAACTCGATCACAGAGCTCTGATAATTCCTCCCCCTTCGGCTTTTCATTCTCTATGGTCTCCAATAACACGGCAATATTGTCAAAACCCATCGTTTTAACAGCAGATTTCATCTTGTGACAATGAAAAGATATCATCTCCTCGTTATTGTCTTTGGCCGCCGCAAGGAGTTCTGATAGATACTCAGGTATATGGCGACAATATAAGGCGACTATTTCGCTGCTTGGTTCATCAATCTGGTTTCCCTGTTGATGAGACCCGTCGTTTTCGTTATTAGTACTCACTTGTGTGTTCGGAATATTTTTAATTGGTATAAGCTATCCCTGTTCAAATAGATTGGCACATTCTCGATCGAACCCTGCCTAATTTAGCATCGATTTCACTACGAAACCATAGCGCATAATAAATCAAGAACCCGCGTCAAGTTTATTCCATCGTCAGAATTTCAAGTGATAAGATTTCACACGGGTCAGGCTGTGGTGTCAGTGTAGTGTCCTGCACTAAATGTCATTAGTAGGGGCAAAAGTTCCTGCTTGATAACCTTTGCATGAATTTACAATCCCCGAAGTTCGAAGCGGATTAAGATGCTATGACGTGTGAGGTATAGCGATCCTGAAAGTAAGCCACACCTTGCTCGTGGCGCGGTGATAACGGTCCTGGCTGATAGCCACCAGACAGGTAATTATTATGGGTTTCCAGACATATCTGAAAATCCTGTCGGATTACCTCCAGGTTACTCGAAATGGTTTTATTCCGGTCAGGCGCGGTGGATTGAGACGAATCTTCGAAGTAAAAGTGATATATCAATTCGGTCCTATTGTGTCCAACAGGATTTATCCTTGAGGTATTGACGCCGCCATTGAACAGTGAAATGGTCCAATTCGGCCACATCCAATACCAGCGTCCGTGATAGAAAAGGTCTCGCTTGATTGGTGCTGTCATCTTTACTAAACCGTCAGCGGCACAGGTTTTGAATCCTTCAAAATCTATCGCTTGATAGAATTCTGGATGAATCCCTGGAATATGATAACCCTCTACAAAGTTGTCGGTATAGATTTTCCAGTTGGCAGTAAATTCCAGACGCTCACTATGGGTATTGATATAGGACTCCAGTTCAACATCCTCGATTTCATCGATAGTGGCACCAAGTTGTTCAATAAGAGAAATTTGTGGGTCTACACATGCAAATACTAAGCCACGCCATTGCTCAACGTGAATCGACTGGAGTGGCCAGTCAGCCAGATCAAAATCCGGATCCTCCCCAAACCAGGGCGCATGGCGAAGTTCTCCGGTATTTTCATAGCGCCAATTGTGATAAGGGCAGCGAATGCTATGGCAGCTGCCCGTGCCCAATGCCAATAGCTGGGCACCGCGGTGACGGCAGACATTACGAAACCCGCGTAATTCTCCGTCCTGCCCCCGTATCACCAAAACTTTGATTCCGGCAATATCCTCACTAATGTACCCGCCTGGAGCTGCAACAGCGGATCCAGGCCCGAGCAATTGCCAGTACTTTGAGAACAGTTGCTGACGTTCTAAATCGAACACCTCAGGATCTACATATACACTAGCTGGCAGATTTAAATTCATGGCGAAGTCAGTATCGGTCCTGCAGCTATTTATGTTCAGCCTGCTGGTCAAAAAAAGAAGCCGTTGCTGGGGGCTCAGGCAACCTAATGTTGTAAGGGATGCAGCGAACCGTAGTTTGATCTTTTCCCTGAACGGTTAACCCTTCGTATTTGTTCGGCATGGGACTGGGAGAACAGGCCACCGCGTCTCCGGCTGAATAGACGCATATAAACAGGGTTCTTGAATTTTTTGACAGATTCGGGCGGGACCCATGGAGAAGTCGGGTATGCATCAGGCACACTGAGCCGGCGCTACCGGTGCAAATCACGGCCTGATCCTGGATTTCGTCTCGCACGGAATCCGCGATAGTTCCGGTAAATACTTCGTCGTGCCACAGCTCATGGATGGGGCCCCGGTGAGAACCGGGAATTACTTCAAGTGGTCCATTTTGTTCAGTTACATCATCGACCATCAATAATGCGGTCACCAGGTCATCATTGGTATGAGGTGTAAAGGCAAAATCCTGGTGCCATTTTACCGCGGTAGCGCTACCGGGTAATTTCGAATTAATTTTACTATGGTGAAATTTGACGTTTGGTCCAATTAAATCCGCGACGCAGTCCAACATAATGCTGCTTGACATAGCAGTGTAGTAGTCATGGGAAATTTCTACCGGGGCATTAACCCTACGCAAGGCTGGAGTCTGGTTAGCGTGTCCGGGTTCGAGATCGAATCTGGGTTTATGGTTAATGGTTTCACCGTATGGACTGGCATGATTTCGACTTTCCTCCACCCAGTCAGCAAACTGACACTGGAGCCTGGCAAGCAGTTCCGAACCAACCGCCTGCTCCACGACTAAATAACCATTTTGATTATAAAAATCAATTTGTTTTAAATTCAAATATATTGATTGCATTGGTCTGGAAACAAAAAAGATTAAATAATACTGAAGTGCATCGCCTGGAATGATATTCCTAACTCCCGACTCACTTTAAATCAACACAGTTCCATTCTAATCCTGTTTGTCGATGGATTACAGAGACTAAATCAGCAACAACTTTTCATGGATAACCTTAAAACAGTACCGCCTGGGTACTAATAATAGATTCAAAGTCCAGACCAACAAAAGGTAATACCGCGTCAGCCACTGGCTTCAACTGGCGATCGATATAATGATCATAGTCAATCTTGGTGCTCAGGTGCTCAACCGGCTCGGGACCATTCATGGTGATCAAATAGCTTATCCAGCCTCTGTTCTGATAGCGCAGGCTTTTTCCATTTTTCCGATTATTTTCGTCGGCCAGTCTGGCTGCCTTCACGTGGGGAGGAACATTTTTTACATACAACTCCAGTTTCCGTCGAAGCTGCTTGCGGTACACCAGTTTCTGATCACATTTCCCGGCCAGGGTCTGATCAACGGTTCGCTTGACCAAATCACTCGGGTCTCGATCGTGAAAAACCAAATTATACAACTCCGCCTGAAATTCCTTGGCCAATTCAGTCCAGTCGGTACGGACATTTTCCAGACCTTTAAAGATAACTTTTTCGGATTGATCCCTATGGTCAATAGTCAATCCTGCATAGCGTTTTTTGCTGCCCGCCTCAGATCCTCGAATAGTTGGCATTAGAAATCGACTAAAATGTATTTCGAATTCAATTTCAAGCAGGCATTCCAGACTATACTGTTCCCATATAAAGTTTCTCCAGCGCCGGTTTATAGTTGTTGCCAGATCAGCACCAATTTCACGGCATCTTTCCGCACTCAATTCATCATCCAGTGATACGAAAGTCGAATCGGTGTCTCCGTAGATCACTTCGTACCCCTCTGATTCAATCCATTTTCGAGTAGATTGCATAATATCGTGGCCGCGCATCGTTATTGAACTGGCCAGGCGTTGATCATAAAACCGACATCCTGCAGATCCGAGTACGCCATAAAATGAGTTCATCAGAATCTTTATGGCCTGGGACCGAACCTTATCATTATCCTTTTTTGCCTGGTCTCGTTGGTGCCACAGGTTTGCAATTATATCGGGCAGGAAATGTTTGTCTCGATGAAAACAACCACCCTTGAATCCCGGAATGCCATCGGATGGCTCTTTGAGACCCTCGACAAGCCCCATGGGATCTATCTTAAAAGTCCGGATGATCGAGGGATACAGACTTTTGAAATCCAGCACCAATACATTGCGATACAGTCCTGGTATAGAGTCCATCACATATCCCCCGGGACTCGATAACCCACCATCCGACGGTAAATTGGGGGCAACATATCCCCCCCTATGTAATCGCGGCAGATACAAATTAGTAAAGGCGGCCACCGAGCCTCCTCCTCGATCAAGCTCCAGCCCGGTTATCTGGCTATGCAGTACCAGGTAATCAATAATTTGAGTGTGCTCAAAAATATCCACCACTAAGCGGCAGTCTTCCAGGTTGTAGGCTGCAAGAGCCGGCTTGTTGTGCAGGAAATTGTCTCTGATTTCAGCAAATCGCTCATCAACATCCTGCTCGATTTTTTTCCCACGCCCGAGTAAGGTCTGGGAGACATTCTGCAACGACCAACTGGGAAAACTCCAGGTTGCGGATCTTAATACCTCGATGCCATCCAACGCCAGGCGACCAGGGATTGTGACATACCCTTTAGTGGTATCAGCGCGAACGTCACGCCAAGTCGCAGGTCGACCACCTCGGCCAATTTCCAACGAGAGGTTTAATCTAGCTGCGCGTTCAAGCAATATTCTGAAATCAAAATTAACCAGATTCCATCCAATAAACAAATCCGGGTCATGCAGATTGATGCGATGGACGAGACCTTTCAAAAGCGACCTTTCGTCCGGGAACCATAGTATCTCTGTAGCGGTACCAGGCTCAGGTTTGCCAATCATCAAAACTTCATTAATTGGGTTTTCAAGGAATTCTGTTGGGCAGGCAATATCCCCTGAATTAGAGAGCCCGACAGAATACAATTCACCGTCCATGGCACATTCAATGTCCAGGGAAACCACCTTCAGTCGGGGTTTATAATCAGATGCTTTGATCCGGCAATTGCGATATTCGAAGTAACCGTCCCGGGAGATCATATCCCCGGCGAAATCGATACCACCGTAGGCAAATCGTTCCATCAGGAAACGATCGGGTAATCTTAAGTCTGCCTCAAATAAGACGATATTCCGATGCTGCAGTAAATCCCGTGCGGTAAATTGATCATTGATCGTGCTGGTATATACCGCTGAAACCGACTCTCCCGTGAAGGTCTGTAGATTAAGAGATTTGATCTCAACACTTGGCCCCATACCCTGTAAAATTCTGGTGCAAAGTTCGGCGTTATCAGTCAAAACGAAAAACACGGGTCGCTCACCGTTGATCAACAACCGGGCTGGACCAGTGTCAGTCGCAACCCATAATTCGATCTCGGTGGAACGAGATCGGTCGCGGCTTGATCGGGTCAGAAGAAAGCCTTGTTGAATTTCGGTTGTAGCCATTGAATTCATTATAATACGGACCATGAACTTTTCCCTTTTTTGAGATGCAGCTGAATTCAAAACAGCACCAGGAATTTGCCAGGGATGGCCTGTTGATATTGGGACAGATTCTGCACCATGACGAAGTGGCGTTGTTGCGCACCAGTTTCCGCCGACTGTTTAACGGAGAATTTGAAACCGGCATTCTGCCCGATGAAGTTAACTGGCAGGAAGGAAAATCAGACCCTACTCTGAGCCGCCAAATTTGCAACGGCTGGCGCGCAGACAGAAATGTCGCACGGACCATATTTCGAGAAGACCTGGGCAAATGTGTCGCTGAATTAATGGATTGGCCAGGCGCCCGAGTTATGCAGGACAATGTTATATGGAAGCCCATCGGGGCGAAGTCGCTAGGATTTCATCAGGACAATGCCTATCTCCAATGGCTCGATCCTGGTGAGATATGCAGTGTGTGGATGGCACTGGATGATGTTAAGGCTGATAGTGGCACAATGGAATTAGTACGCGGATCCCACCGATGGCCACTGACTCAACTCGAAGGTGAGTTTCACGGGCCACCAGACTATCTGGCACCCATGAGAAAACGAGCTGCAGAAATACACATCGAACCAGATGTAGTTCCCGTTGTTGTGCCCTCAGGTGGCGGCTCAATCCATCATGGAGTCATCTGGCATGGCTCGGGACCGAATACCGGAAGCACCCCCCGCCGATCACTGGTATTGCACGCCATGTCCAGTGAAAGTGTATTTCGTCGAGAGAACTTTAATCAGGGAATCGGACCGATTTATGCACGATATTCCCGACTTGATTCCAATCAACTGGACGAAAATTATTTTCCGATAACCTGGCGGAAAGATGGCTATCGAACGCCTGGTCTCAGTCAGTTTGTTAAATCATAGTTAATTTGTAATGAGTAGAATGAATATATTCCAGGAGTTAATGCCGGCGCTCAAACGCGGCGATTGGGCGCCTTCATCCCTGCGCAAACATCTGTTTGGGGATGAGCCCTATGCCATCGAACAACTTTGCCAGCTGATGATGGAGTCCGATGGAGAGTATTCGAGCATGTTGATCTCCGATCGCCTGCTGACCGCCTTCGAGAAACTTGATCACGACGGATTGATAAAATTTTTTCAGCTGCTTAATACTGACTATGATCTTGATCCGGAAGTACTCGGAGCGGTAGTCAAGGAATATAGCGAGGATCCAAGCGCAAAAATCCTTAGAAAACTAACCACTGCGGCCGAATCCAGGCGCCAGGAGCTGTTCCGCCGACTCAATCTCGCACCGGGAGGAACCCGTCGCCTGGTGAAAATGCGCGAAGAATTACTTGGGTTAACCAGGGATTACCCTGAACTTAGTAAAGCTAATATAGATTTCAGACATCTGTTTAATTCCTGGTTCAATCGGGGGTTTCTCACCATGGTACCGGTAGACTGGACCACGCCAGCCCACATACTCGAAAAAATAATTGCCTATGAGGCTGTTCATGAAATTGGTAACTGGAGCGAATTAAGAAGCCGACTCGAACCCGAGGATCGTCATTGCTTTGCATTTTTTCATCCTGCCATGGAAGATGAACCCCTGGTATTCGTAGAAGTAGCGCTAACTGAAAAAATCCCACAAAAAATTGAAGAAATTCTTGGCGCTGAACGTGACAAAATTGAGGCCGAAGGCGCAGATACTGCAACTTTTTATTCGATCTCCAATTGCCATTCTGGACTGGCCGGGGTTTCATTTGGAAATTTCCTCATTAAGCAAGTGGCGACCAGCCTCAAACAGAAATTCCCCCAGTTAAAGAAATTTGCAACTATTTCTCCAGTACCGGGTTTCAAGGGTTGGCTACTACAGCAAGCAGATCAGCATCCCGAAATCAGCAGTTTACTGGAAGGGTTTGGTCAGGATAGCGAGGATTCTGCAGCGGCACATAATGATAATTTAATTGCCGGCCTAGCGGCCCAGTATTTTCTTGAACAAAAGACCTCGCGCAATGAGCCCATCGACCCGGTGGCAAGATTCCACCTTAAAAATGGCGCCAGTCTTGAACGTTTGAACCTGGCCGCTGATTTGTCGCCCAAGGGACTGGAACAGTCACTTGGGTTGATGGTCAATTACGTTTACGATTTGTCAAAAGTTGAAGAGAATCACGAAAACTATATGACTCACCACAAAGTTATTTGCAGTAATCAAATAAAAAAACTTTTACCGAACTAGGTATGACCAACTTTTTAATCGATAACCTCCTGGCATCTCGGGAGACGTCGGAACAGGTTTTTCTGACCCTTGATGACAACAGCGAAGTAACCTACGCCAGCTTTTGTCAGCGCAGCAATCAAATCGCCAACTACCTTATAGACAGTGGTTTGAAACCGGGAGACAGGGTGGCAATGCAGGTGGAAAAGTCCTGGCAAGCCTTGGCACTGTATATCGGTGCAATAAAGGCCGGTGGCGTTTTTCTGCCGTTGAACAATGCCTATACCGTGAATGAAATCGAATATTTTGTCCAGGATGCGCAACCACGATTTTTTATCTGCGGTCAGGTCGCCGCTGAATCGTTAACATCCATTGCGACCGATGCCGATTTTCTAATGCTAACCCTGAACCAGGACTGCACTGGAAGTTTTACTGACGCGGTGGATAACCATGACCATAGATTTAAATCGGTATCGAGAGGCCCAAACAACCTGGCGGCAATTCTATACACCTCGGGCACCACCGGCAGGTCGAAAGGCGCGATGTTGACCCACCAAAACCTTTGGTCCAATGCTACTACCCTGGCAGAGAGTTGGAGCTTCTCCAGTCGGGATACCTTACTCCATGCCCTGCCGATATTTCATACCCATGGGTTATTTGTCGCGACCAACACTTGCATCGTCGCCGGAGCTGGGATGATTTTTCAGTCCAAGTTTATCATCGACAAGGTTGTCGAAAAACTTCCCAATGCAACCAGTATGATGGGAGTACCAACGTTCTATACCCGCTTACTGGATGACCAGAGATTCGACCAGGCGCTGGTCAAGCATATTCGCCTGTTTACCTCGGGAAGCGCTCCATTGTTGGCGGAAACCCATGTCGATTTTGAGCAGCGCACCGGACACCGCATTCTGGAGCGCTATGGAATGACCGAAACCAATATGAATACCTCCAATCCGTATCAGGGTGATCGCCGTGCCGGAACCGTTGGTCCTGCGTTGCCGGGGGTCCATATGCGGGTGGTTTTCACTGAATCCAATCAGCCCTGTGGTATGGGTGAAATCGGCGCTGTACAGATAAAAGGACCTAATGTATTTAAAGGCTATTGGAAGATGCCGGAAAAAACCGCCGAAGAGTTCACCGACGATGGATACTTCATTACCGGAGACCTGGGTTTTCTGAGTGACGATAATTACCTCACCATCGTCGGGCGGGATAAGGATTTGATCATTTCAGGGGGATACAACATTTACCCAAAAGAAGTCGAGCTGATTCTCGATTCCCTACCCGGGGTTACAGAATCTGCCGTGATCGGAGTTTCTCACAAGGATTTTGGCGAAGCTGTTGTTGCGGTTCTGACGGGGGATAAAACGCCGTCAGAATCAGAAGTTAAAGATTTGATAAAGGACCAGATCGCCCGGTTCAAGCAACCCAAAAAAGTATTTCAGATAAAAGAGCTGCCGAGAAATAGTATGGGAAAAGTACAAAAAAATCTTTTACGCCGACAATTTGCCCACTGCTTTCAGACCTGACCCTTCATGATATTGAGCTCAGTAAATGCTTAAACCTTTAATACCACTATTATTGGCCGCCGCTATCTTGCTGGGCGGTAATGGGGTGCTCGGTACTTTAATTGCTATCCGCGCGTCCATCGAGGGTTTTGATACCGAAATGGTAGGGTTGATGGGCGCCTGTTATTTCGCAGGTTTTTTCGCCGCCAGTTTTAACGCATCGAGATTGATTCGATCTATTGGCCATGTCAGGGCATTCGCCGCCCTGGCTGCCATCGGCGCGGTGGCACCACTGGTTATGTCGATGATTCCCAATCCATTTGTGTGGATGGTAATAAGAGTTATAAGCGGATTTTGTTTTGCTGCATTGCTCATGGTCATCGAAAGCTGGATTAATGAAAGTTCGAAGAATACCGATCGCGGCAAGGTGCTCGGTATCTACCGGGTAGTCGATTTGGTGGGCGTTACCGGCACCCAGTTTTTAATCCCTCTGGTTGGCGAAACCGATTATCAAATTTTTTCAGTGGTCAGTCTAATGTATTGCCTATCGCTGGTGCCGGTAGCAATATCCAATCGGTCAAAGCCGAAACCACCGGATAACCTAAGTCTCGAGCTTGGGACTGTTTGGCGTATTTCACCCCTGGCCTGTCTAACCAGTCTGGCCATTGGCTTAACCAATTCGGCGTTTCGTCTGGTTGGTCCGATATACGCTATCGAAATTGGCCTGGACACGCAATCGGTGATTATTTTTATGACCCTGGGCATTATAGGTGGCGCCACGCTACAGTATCCGTTGGGTCACATGTCTGACAAACTGGGGAGGCGTAAATCTGTGCTGATCTGTACTGTTGGAGCCATGATTGCAGGAATCTTTTTATCCGGCCAGCAAGCCGGGTCTGAGCTACTGGTATATATCGGTGCATTTTTCTTCGGCGCATTTGCCCTGCCGCTTTATTCTTTATCTGCTGCCCATGCCAATGACCGGGCAGAGCCCGGGCAATACGTATTGATTTCTGCTGGGCTTACCTTTTTCTTTTCGCTGGGCGCGGTAGTTGGTCCCTATACAGCATCACTGGTTATCAAGCATTATGGTCCGTCGGCATTTTTTCTCTACACCTGTATTGTCCATGGATTGCTTGGGATAGCCGTACTTGTCAGGCTTAAGAGACGTGCTTCTGTACCGGCGGAAAATCGCTCAAAGTTTGTCGGCTTGTTACGCACTTCTCCGGTATTTTTACGCATGGCGGGCCGAGTAAGCCGTGACAAGAAAAACAATTCGGAAAATCTCAATTCGTAACAGATTTAAATACGGGATTCGCCACCAGCTTTGAGTTCTTATCCTATCAATATGTTTAATCCACTACACAAGCTTATCGTTAAATAAATAGATTGGGCTGGACCAGATATAGTGGCCATCCTCCTGGGTGATACGCAGGTAAAGTGGATTGTCCCGGCCCTGAGCTAGGGTAATTTCCCGCTCCAGAACAACCGATTCCACCGTGTTTACCTCGGGCAGACGAAAAATACGGATACGGCGATCGATGCCACCATTGGCGAAAACAAGTTCATCCAAACCGATATCGCTGATCTTAATTTCCCGTTGAATCAATGCGGTATCGATATTTAACGACCCGGCGTCGTTATCCAGCCAGGCGTCGAATCCGCCAAAACCACCGGTGGTCAACGCGGCCCATTCCAAGTGATTCGCTGATACCAGATCGAACCGTTTGTCGAGATTGTATCGATTGATAGGAGTGACCCGGGTAAAGCTGTTACCGCTAATACTGGCCGATCCATCCCAGACGGTTTCACGACCGCGTCCTCGGTACTCAGATCCCTCCCAGATAACCCTTATCCGATTACCCAGTTCACTTTTGCTATAAGGGCGGTAAACTTCCACAGTGTCCAGTCCATTGCGAATATCGATTCTCTCGATTGGTGCACTGGCAATCGCACTGAAACAAAATTTAACAGAACTCTGACTGGTCCCCACTATGTCGCCCATCATGGCTTCCTTGGCCTGGCGAGAATCACAAAGCCCAAGATTAGGATCTTCGTCATATAGCCTCGCCGGAACGTCGAATTTAACCCTGGTATCCAGCACCATCCTGCAACCGGTGGTTCCATAGTGATGACGTTTACGCAGCGACTGCATAATTCCCGCCCGGGTCAATTCAGGAGCAAGCATGCAGGTTAACCCTCCGTAGGCGCCAAATTTAGTGGACCCCGGATGGCTGGCACCAGGTCTGCCTTTATGACCATCAGAATTCGACATAATGCCAACCCGATACCCCTGCTCAAAAGCATCGTGGACCAGCCATTCAAATGTTCCCCAAGCAGAATGTACTTCCACTGCACGCTCCAGTCTCAGATCATGGGCCACTTTGATATCGGCGTAACGCCCGCCAATATGGGCAAACACGACACAGTCCTCGTTTTTTATTGCCTCAAATAAATCTGCAGCTGAATTAGCATCGGTATCAAGATCCGACAAGTCCTCTACCAGCGCATGTGAAGAACGATGGATTTGTCTGCCTTCCTCCATCATCAGAACATTGCGGTCTCCGCCAAGCCCAGTATTCCCGGACCATTCCCAACCCGGAAACACGACAAAATGATGGTCCTGATTAAATTCCGCCGACAATTCATTGAGCCATTGCCAAAACCCATTGGTAATTTGAAAATCGTTTCCCTGATGTACACATACGTCAAGAAACGCTTTATCCCGGGCAAACTGATAAAAGTCCCAGGCTGAATTAGTCCCGATGGTTTCCTCTGATTGACCATGTAAATCACCCCAATATGGCAATAATGTAGAGTCCCTCACTATTTTATTTGGATTCGATCGGGCCACTGAAACCCCGTGCTCGTCGAGGAGTTCGATCCAGAGATCTCCGGGTGCTCCAACCGACAAATTATCCATGGTCAGTGAAAATTTTCCGGGTTCGAGGGAGATGGTTTCAGGAAGCCCAGCAACCCCAAGATTTGCCTGTAGCCTGAATGCCTGATCACATTGGTCCGATGGGTTTCCCCATTTGTCTTCGGACTTGACGAAAAGGCTAAACGGTTGATCTACCACACGACTGGTTGGCATGATCACCTTGAGCAGATTGGATGGGCCGGGGACGATGGTGATAGTTGGTTGATCTGGTAACTCAACATACTGATAGGTAGCGATCGCGTCGACCAACACCCTAAACTCGAAAGTGTATTCACAAAATGATTGCAAACGAATGCCCGGAGATCCCTGACGGCGATCACCAAAGCGCACCAGAATCTGATCTCCTTCGCGAAGGAATCCCCTTACCACCTTAATATATAAAGTCTTATCCCACGGCCTGACATTCCTTTTCATATCGTATTCAACATGTAGCACAGCACCGTTGCTGGCCTCAACCGTGGTGAAATTTGGTCCGGCAGGGTTACTAAATTGTGGGCGACCCATATCCGACGCAAACCTGTGAACAATTTTTAGCGAGCCGGTATCGTCAATACCAAAGTACCCCGCGGTATAAGTAACGGTAAACTCCTGATACGAACCTGCTTCAAATTTTCCTTCAGGGGTAACCGTAGCAGTCCCCATTCTCTCGGGAAGATAGCTAGAGTGAGACATAAATAACTAGTGCAGTGAATTTTTTTGTCAGTAGAATGGCGAGTTAGCGCTCTATTTTATCCGGTTTCGTTGGGTGATTGATCGCGACTACACCGATGATCGCTGCCATCAGTCCGATTAGAATTAACCAGTCAAAAGTTTCTCCCAGAAACAGGAATCCCAGTAAAACGCTGATGCCTGCTCTCAAATATGCCTGACTGGCCACACCCAGGGATCCAAGAGTGGAAACCAATCTAAAGTAAATCATCATTGCGCCGGCGGTACAGAATACAGAGAGAATCAACAAAGCAACGATGGATTCCATAGATATCCCGGCCCAGTCGGGCTGCTCGAAAATCAAACTTACGGGCACCAGCAATATTACCGCCCAGAGCATTGTCGAGGTTGCCGTTACCAATGGAGGTAAGTTGGAAAACCGTTTACCGTATATCGCGGCGCAAGCGTAAAGAATTGCTCCGCTAAGTATCGCCAGCTGTGCAAACAGCTGATCCCCTATAGCTTCCAGAGCCTCGGTACCGGTTATCAAGATTACGCCACCCAATCCAACCATTGCACCCGCGAGTTTGGCCCTTCCCAGAGATTCGTGGCGACTAACAAAAAAGGTAATTACAAATACGAACAATGGCGAGGTAGAATTCAAAACACCGGCCAAACCACTATCAACAAATTGTTGCCCCCAAGCCAGCAGCGTCCAGGAACCGATACAATTAAAAAATGACTGGATCAATAATTGTCCCCGGGTTGCCCAGTCAGTAGGCAGTTTACGCTTCGTCATTCCCATGACCGCGCCTAAAATAATTGCGGCGATAGTTACCCTGATAGCAATTAATGTGAAAGGTGGAATGGTCGATAGCGCGACTTTGATAAATAAATACGAAGAGCCCCATAAAACTGCCAGAACAAGTAGCAGAGCGTATTCGGTAGAAAGCCTGGTCAATTTCATGGGAAACAAATCTGGTAGAAATCCCTTAGCCTACGGATAGCAAAAGCTAAATACTTCGGGATAGGTCGAACTATGGACCAGGCGGCACCCACCAAAACTTGGAGGATTTAACTGTTTGACCAAGCCGATCCAGAACCAAGGAAGCAAACCCATGGCGTGCAAGTTCCAGCACTGTAGCGAGCCCGCAGATACCGCCGCAGGCTACAATGAATTGAGTCACTATCCAGTGCCCAGTGTTCGCTCCTCAAGCCGGTCTGTGGCCAATGCAGGCTCCCGCGATAGATCACTGATTCGGTCTCTTAATTCAACATTCATATCCACATCCAGTGACCGCAACGAAGGCAACAATTGTTCAACATTTCTTGCCCCGATGATCGGGCAGGTAATTGCTGGGTTGGATTGGACCCAGGCAACCGCCAGACTTACGGGATGAACATTCAACTCCGCTGCCATAGCACAGAATTGTTCAGCAGTGCGATACACCCAGGGTTCAGCATAACGCGCCTGGTATTCGTCATTCTTCACCAGTCGCGCATCCTCCGGGCTTTTATCCGATGTGTATTTCCCACTTAACAACCCACCACCCACAGGGCCATACGAAATCACACCCAGTTGTTCGGATAAAGCGAGGGGCAGAATCTCAGATTCTGCCTGTCTTTTAACCAGATTGTACATTGGCTGAATCACATCAAACCTGGTCCAGCCATAGGTTTGGGATATTCCCAGGAACTTGGCAACCTGCCAGGCAGAATAATTACTCGCACCAAGATAGAGTACCTTACCCTCTCTTACCAGGTCCTCGAGCCCGCGCAGAGTCTGTTCCAGAGGTGTGAAGGGATCCCACCGATGGGTAAACAAAATATCGACATAGTCGGTACCCAACCGCTTTAAACTCGCCTCAACAGCCTGTTTGATATGTCGGCGACTGGCACCGCGATCATTAATACCATCTCCGGCAGCCATAGCGAATTTAGAAGTGATCACAAGTTGATCTCGTTCTCCAGCGATGAGTCTGCCGAGAATTCGTTCAGCCTCCCCTGCCGAATAAGCGTTTGCGCAATCGATAAAGTTAATCCCGTAGTCCCGAATGGTTTTATACATCCTGGCAGATTCAGCGACATCGGCATCTCCGCCAAATGACATACTGCCAAAACAATAGTTCAGAGACGTGGACACCTGTGCGCCCCAACGGTTTGAATTGCATGACTGATTAAAACATTTTTATTGTGGAATTATAATTATCACATAATTACTCAATGCCATGCGGAACAGGTATTAGATAGGGGAACCAGACTAAAATTATCCGTACCAACACGCGCATTGTTATAGCTATGCGATATGATCCGGCGCTTTCAACAGCGTCATTAACCAATGCCCAATATCATGCTTTACCTGCTGACCATTCTGGTTTGGGGATCGTCGTGGTTTGCCATCAAATTACAACTTGGCGAAGTCGCGCCCCAGGCGTCGGTGCTGTATCGGTTTATCCTGGCTTCGTTAATTTTGCTGGTGTATTGCATCATCCGGAAGAAAACTCTGAGGTACGGGTTTTCGGATCATATGCGATTCGCATTTATCGGACTGTTTCTGTTTAACCTGAATTTTATTGCAATCTACTACGCGTCGGGGATTCTCACCACCGGCTTGATTTCGGTGGTCTTTAGTTGCGTGCAAATATTTAATATGGTGAACGGATATATAGTGCTCAAGGACTCCATTACACCAAAAATGCTATTGGGAGCGCTAATCGGAATTTCCGGTATCACCCTGGTATTTGCTCCTGAGATCGGACAATTGGTATGGTCTGACCAAACCTTCAAAGGTATTGGGCTTGCCTTGCTGGGCACATTTTGCGCGTCTATCGGCATGATCAGCTCGGCCCGTTTTCAGCGGCAACGCTACCCGGTTCTACAGACCAATGCCTGGGGAATGACCTGGGGAGCGATTTGGATGCTGGGATATATCCTGATTACGGGTATCGAACTTCGATTCGACTGGAGTCCGGTTTATTTGGGCAGCCTGGTATGGTTGGCGGTTTTTGCGTCTGTCCTTGGTTTTGGATTCTTTCTTACTCTGGTGGGACGGATGGGAGCCGCACGTGCCTCTTATGCCATGGTCCTGTTCCCGATTGTTGCACTGCTGATTTCAACCTTTCTGGAAGGCTATCAATGGACTTTTATTGCCACCGCTGGCCTGGGACTCGCTATCCTGGGTAATGTAATTATTCTGCTCGATAAGCAGAGTGCTTCACCCTCAGAAAAACCAACCTGATTCGGAAATGCTGAAACTACGCCTTAATTTATGGCATCAGTCGAGAAATTCCTTTATCCACTGATCATATTCCACATTCCGGGTCAATTTTTTGATCAACTCTTTATCTGGCACAGTATTCAAATCTGTTGGTAATGCGCCTTCTCGCAGCGCTTTCAAAGTGTCATAAACTGCCTGTATAGCGGCCATCACAGGCGCATGCCCACGCAAACATACGCCCACACCCATCGCGCTTAAAAATTCGAGATCAAGCACATCGGGACCCGCCCCACCCAATATCAGAGGTAGTCGACACACAGAAGATATCTTTTCCAGCTGCTCTCGTTGTTTAACGCCGATGAGAAAAATACCGTCGACCCCAGTTTCCTGGTATGCCTCAATTCGGCACATAGCATCCTCAAGACCAGAAATAGAAACCGCGCTGGTGCGAGCAGCAATAAAGAGGTCGGGGTCCTGGCGACCCGCAACTGCTGCACGCATCTTGCCAACTCCCTCGGCGATGGAAACCAAACTGGTTTTTCCTTCCGAGCCAAATGGGCGCGGTAGCAATGTATCTTCGATAGAAAGAGCAGCAACTCCGGCAGTTTCAAGCTCTTCAACGGTACGTTTCACGTTTAACGCATTGCCATAGCCGTGATCCGCGTCTACCAGCAACGGCAATTCACTGGATCGGTTGATGCGATAAGCCTGTTCGGCAAATTCACTTAGCGTCAGCACAATATGATCAGGATCACCAAGCACGGTTAATGACGCTACTGAGCCGGCAAACATTCCTATTTCGTAACCAAGATCCTGGGCGATGCGGGCAGATATTGGATCAAATACCGAGCCCGGATAAACGCAATCTCCACTATTGAGCTGATTGCGAAATTGTTCTCTTCTTGATGACCAATGCATGAGTAAAATAGTTATGTGGAGAACCGGTTTTTTACCGCGTTTTAGTCACGCAATCAATGAGACTGGTGACAAGGTTGGCATATATATCAAACCAGAGATCGGGGCCCGGAGGCAGCTCACTTCCAAGCGGATCTACAATTGAGATTATCGCATCGGTGTCCTCGACAATGGTATCCATGACTTTCTGACTAAACTGGGGCTCGGTGAAGACGCACCGGATATTGCGTGACACAATTAGATTACGCAATAATTGAATCCGTTTGGCGCCTGGTGGACGTTCAGGATTAATCGTAATTGCACCAATTGCTCCCATACCAAGTTCGGATTCGAAATATTGAAACGCGTCGTGAAAAACCAGCCAGTGCCGGTTTTCTAGTTGCTTCAAGTCTGGAGCAACTCGTTGCCGAACAGAAGCAACCCGGGCCAGCATCTGAATCGAATTATTACGATACTGTTGGGTATTGCCAGGATCCAATTTGACCAGGCGGTCGGCGAGCGTGGCGATAATTGCATTCACATTTTCTATGGACAGCCAAATATGTGGGTCGACATTGAAATATTCAGATTGAGCAGCCGGATCCGATTGTTCACTGTCGACTAAAGAATGATCATTCCATATTCCACCAGACCGTGTTTTATGTAGTCTGATTTCTTCAACTTCCAGCAAGGTTAACCTTGAGTGGTGATCTATCCGATCCATTGCTTTGCTGAGAGACACTTCAAGTTGGGGACCAACCCATACGACCAGATCGGCATCTGCTATCTTTCGTACCGTGGATGGCGACAGGTAACTGACGTGGGGAGACTGGCTACCATGGATCAGTAAATCCGGTGTGGATACGCCCTGCATGACTCCTGCCACCAATGAATGAATCGGAGGAATCGAGGCCGCGACCTTTAGTCCCGCCTGGACTTGCCCATTGATAAACAGAGTTAAAAGTAGTACCCAGAAGGTTCTTAGCGTCCCTGAGTAGCAAATATTCATGATAAAATTGATATATTATATCATCACTTTATCATTGTAATCATACGATAAAATGCACTGCCGACAACTCATAACAACATGAAACAGGGATCCAACAGAGGGCCGTTCAAGACCAGTCACAATCATACTGTCTGTATTAATCGCGCAGTCAAAAACGCCCAGAATCTGTGCGAGCAAAATGGTCTTCGATTTACCGCCATACGAAAACGGGTGCTAGAGCTAGTCTGGTCTAATCACAAACCGGTCGCCGCCTACGATCTGTTAAAACAGCTGCGTCGGGAAAAGGAAAACGCCGAACCGCCGACGGTTTATCGGGCACTCGATTTTTTACTTGATAATAATCTAGTACACCGCATTGAATCTCTCAACGCCTTTGTCGGATGCGACCATCCTGAACCTGACCACACCAGCCACTTTATGATCTGTTCGGGTTGTGATCAGGTTGCTGAGTTGAGCGATTCAGCCCTGATCAACGACGCGATCCATCGACAAGCGAGTAAAAGCGGTTTTAAAGTGTCAGGCCAAACCGTCGAAATTACCGGACTGTGTTCCACATGCCAGTAGATCAACCTGATACCAAATTACCGGCGGACAAGTTATTGGAATTGGTCGACGTGACCGTCAACAGCGGAAATACGCCAATCATAGAGCGGATAAATCTGACCTTACATCGCGGAGAAATTGTTACGGTTATCGGTCCCAATGGGGCGGGCAAAAGTACCCTGATCAAAACCGCACTGGATATTATTAAACCTGATAGAGGGCAGGTATTACGCAACCCGTCGGCACGCATCGGTTATGTACCACAAAGCGTCACTCTCGATCCGACTTTGCCGCTTACCGTGAAGCGATTCCTGCAGTTAGCCAGCAAGGCAGGGGACCCAGAATTAATCGAGATGCTAAATCTGGTGGGCGCAAATGAGTTGTTGAGGGTATCCATGCATCGTGTCTCAGGAGGTGAGATGCGCCGAATCTTGCTCGCAAGAGCTTTACTTAAACGCCCGGATATTCTGATTCTCGATGAACCAACCGCTGGTGTGGATATTAATGGACAGGCAGATCTTTACCAGTTGATCCAAACTATTCGGGATCAGTATCACTGCGGAACTCTGTTGGTGTCCCATGACTTGCATATCGTCATGGCAGCAACCGACCGAGTGTTATGCCTGAATCGCCATTTATGCTGTTCTGGGGCACCGGAACAGGTGATGGAACATCCTGAGTATCTCGCTATATTTGGCCAGAAAGCAGCTGCCGAGCTTGGAATCTATCACCATCATCACGACCACCAGCACAATCTTCACGGGGATATTCGCCAGGATGGATGAATTTATATGGCGGGCCCTTATTGGCGGGGTCCTGGTTGCTTTGTTTAGTGCCCCCCTGGGCTGCCTCGTGGTATGGCAGCGCATGGCCTACTTTGGTGCCGCCCTGTCCCACGCGGCCTTACTCGGGGTTGCTCTGGGATTCGTTCTCGGCATCAATCTGCAGCTAGCAATTTTACTGGTTTCCATACTTGTGTCCTTGAGTTTGTTGATCTTGCAACGCTATCGATCCATTGCCAATGACACTATTTTAGGCATCCTTGCCCACAGTTCCCTGGCCTTTGGGTTAATCGCGCTGAGTTTCATTCCTGGCCTTCGGGTCGACTTGATGGGATTTTTATTTGGCGATATATTAACTATTAGCTGGATAGATATCGGCTGGATCGCGGGTGGTGCGGTGGTAATTGGCGGCATCCTTGGAGCGCTCTGGCATCCCATGCTCTCCACCATTATCCATCCCGATCTCGCCGCGGTCGATGGCCATCACCAGGTGAGAAATCAGCTGATATTTTTATTGTTACTAAGTATTGCGGTGGCGGTTTCAATGCAGGTGGTCGGATTAATTTTGATTGTTTCTTTATTGATCATTCCGCCGGCAACGGCTCGCCCGTTTTCAGATTCTCCGGAGCAAATGTTGTGGCGCAGTGGCGTCGTCGGCATCATATCCGTCTTGCTTGGACTGTGGATGTCGCTGACTCTTGATACGCCTGCTGGTCCGTCTATTGTTGCCAGCGCCAGTGTCTTGTTTTTACTAAGTGTATTGAAGAATGGTAGTCGGACTGGGTCCAAAGCGTAGCCAACTTACTGGCAAATCTGAACCCGAACCCTAGCAGGTTATTTTGCCCAGGGTTTTTTGACTGGTTGTCTTTTAACCAGCTTCCAGCCAGTGAACATTGCGCGAATTAGGTTTTCCTTTTTCCAAATCAGATAAAACAATATAGCGCAGACATGCACTATCACAACAAACAATATAACTTTGGAATTGAAGGAGTGTAAGGACGTCATTTTCAGCACTAACCCGTCCGAGATTTTATATGCCAGCGGTCCTTCAAAGAACAATCCATCGTCCTCAGAAAACAAACCAGTAATAACCTGCGTAACCAGTAGCAGTAGCATCGCGATCACGGACAGCGCGCCAATGGGATTGTGCCCAGGTACACCACTTGGCTGTCTGACAAACATGTTGTCTAGATATTTCCGGATACTTGCTCTGGTAACTGCCAGCGCACTAAACCGAACCGCTGAGGGCCCAGCAAATCCCCAGTAAATTCGAAACAACAAAAGGCAGCAGGTGGTATATCCAGCATACATGTGAAATTGAACCGTACTAAAGGTTCTAAATTCGCCCAATAGCCAGCCACTAACAACGCTAGCCACCAGCGCCCAGTGCCAGATCCGAATCATCGGATCCCATATTTTTACGAGTTGATAATCTGGATGCATTGCCCAAAATTAAAGTTATTACATATGCCGAATTACTGAAATTCAACATGATGGACATCCCGGCCATAAAAAAGCCAGCCCTGGTGGTGGGCTGGCTAGTGTAGTGTCAACTTGGAAGAATTTTAAAACTCTTTAGCACGAAAGTCATCATGGCAACCCTTGCAGGCTTTGCCCAGTGCTCCGATTTCTCCCTTTAAGGCATCCAGACCATTCCCAGCGACCTGGGTCATCGCCGCGGAAGCTTCTTTCATCGCTTTGGATTTCTCACCAATGCCCGAACCTTCTTCCCAGATTATCGGTAACGCACGGGTTTTGCCTTTGCGCTTCTTGTTATCCGAACCGGGTAGCCAGGCCAGGCCATTTTTTAAATTATTCACCGCTGCAAGGTTTTCTGCCATGGTCTGGGCCAACTCTGCGTCATAATCCATCTCGCCTTTTGCCATAGCAAACAGGTGACCCGCGAAGAAGCTATACAATTGCATTCCAGCACGGCGACTCTTGATCCCTTTTGTAATGGCATCGTCTGCGGCATATGAAACTGGTATAGCCGTAAATACGGCGGCGGCAAACATTGCGACCACCGACAGATTTTTAAACAGTAATTTCATGATTTGACCCTATCCAAGATTAGTAGTTAACGTTTTAATACGATAACATAATGTAAAATTACATCAATATACTGATTTCTGCATAAGAGGCGGGTAATTTTGCACAATAAACAATTCGACTGGGATGATCTCAGATATATTTTAAAAGTCGCCGAGTCTGGTTCCATCGGTGCTGCTGCCCAGGCCTTAGGGGTAAATCGGACCACGGTACTGCGCCGGATAAACCAATTCGAGAAAAAACTGGAATATCAGTTGTTTGATCGGAGAGGATCAGGATACCAATTAGCACCCGGTGCTGAAAAAATGTTAGCTGCCGCCCTTGACGTGGAGAAAACCATCGACGATCTCCAGCGACAAATTTTGGGCAAAACCATCGAACTACAAGGAAATTTGCGCGTTACAACCACGGATGCCATTCTCATGGGTACCGTGGCTCCCCATCTCGAATCCTTTCGACACCGACACCCTCAGATCACCCTGGAAATGGTGGTGTCGAATCACCAATTGAGCCTCACCCAGGGTGACGCAGATGTTGCCATACGACCCGGTATGCAGGTTCCAGAAAATCTGGTTGCGACCAAACTTGGTATCATTAATTTTGGAATATTCGGGGGACACTCCTACCTCAAACAACGCGCCTCTTCAAAAATCGAAGACCACCGATGGCTCGGCGTGGTGAATCCACTGCTACGGTCACCACCAGGAGAATGGATATCAGCCAATATATCTGAAAAATTGATTTGCCTGAAAGCAGATTCATTCGTCGCCCTCAGAATAGCCGCAGAGTCTGATATGGGATTGGCAGTGTTACCTGCCAATCTCGGAGTCCAGTCCGAGAAACTTGAGCAGGTGTTTGCTGGCCAACCGGGAATCAGTAATTTTTTGTGGATTGTCACTCACCCTGATCTAGCCCGATCTGCCAGGGTTCACGCCTTTACCGAACACATGGTGGAGTCAATGTGATAGCTGGACGTCTAATAAATACCGGCATCAAGCCCCGCCGCCATTAGCGCACCGAGTTCCTCACATTGGGAAACAAATTCCGGCCTAAATTCTCCCCGCATGACCAGTGCATCCTGGATCGGTTTCCAGCGAAGGCCGGTAATAATCTTTTCGATACTTGACTTCGCACCCTGTCCATCCAGTCCCCCTTTGACATACAGGGCATATGGCATTGCTTCGGTCAGCTCCAAACAGGGATAATATATCCGTTCAAAAAAATCTTTAATAAGACCACTCATATATCCGAAATTTTCCGTTGTCCCGATAATGACTCCATTGGCCCACTGAACATCTTCAGGAGTCGCTTCGAGCGCCGACTTCACCCGCAGAACCACTGATTCGAATTCCACCTGACTGGCACCCCGTACCACGGCCTGTTGCAATGCAAGAGTATTGGTAGATGGGCAGTTGGATACGATAAGCAGATTTGGCATATCGTTGCTAACTAAGCATCACGAAAAGTTTAGTCCCGGCATCCAAACATGCATAACAGCACACGCTCGCTGAAGCAGACGTCAATCGTTCGCGCGGTTCTTCTTCTTGTTTTTGGACTTGGAAAGTTTACCTTTTAACAGTCCACCAAATAGTCCTGTCTTGATCGACTTACCAAGGTTAGAGATAGACTTCTTAAATTCATCCACATCTTCCCTTATATCATCCTTCATCGTTTTATTTTTGGGCTCGGGTTGCTCGACCTCGGCAACCTTAGCTGGCTCCGGTTCTGGCTCCTGCTCAGAAAACAGCACTTCCTGTTCCGCCGGTTCTATGGGTTTGGCAGCGGGCAATACAGATTCTGGCTCAGGCTCAGGTTCAACCGCAATCGACGCCTGTTCAACTTTTAACTGATCGGTGGTTTCCTGGAGCTCCTGTAACTGATAATTTTCCGGTTGAATACTTAGCCCTCGATTGATAAAGGTCTGGGCCTTATTCGGGTTTTTATAACCGATTTCCCTTTCCGCAAGGGATATATAGCGCATGGTTATCATCTGCAATCCATCGTTGGCCTGGACGTTTACCGGGTCAACCTTTAGCACTTCGCGATAATAAAACAGCGCGTTGTCGCCTTTCGGTGTAGTAAGACGGTAATCGTCCAGCGCTCTTGCTGCCTTTCCCAGCAATAGTTCGGCTTGCTGCTGGTTACTGCTGACAACCGGATCAGCTGTGGACCCTGGCTCTTCAAGCGTGCCATTTGTATCCGGCACAATGACAATTTGTTCGGGCTCAGGGGTTACCGGAACCGAAGTCGGGGCCTCATTGTTTTCGGAATCATTGGGAATAACAACCTCATAGACTTTAGCTGGAGAGAAATAGAAATCGGCTCGTAATGATGATTCCTCCCAGGGTGTTTGCTGACCCGCGCTCTCACCAATGACACCAATACGAACCTTCTTGAACATTTGTTCGATGGGCATTCCTGGCTTGTCCATGTTATCCAGCAGATGTTTGGTATAGACGCCATTTCTGCCCGTGCCGTCAAACGCGACGTCGCCCGGGGCTGTGGCATAGGCGATGATGGAACCCCCGGGTGCGTCCATTCGAGCCAAACCGCTTTCGGCGGTACTGCGGTAACTTTTTGCAAATGGATTGTCCCGACAGGCATCCAACACGACAATATTTAAGTCATTTCCAGCATCTTCCAGCGCCCGTAAGACAGAATTTGCTGACACTGTTTCGTCTGGAATTTCAAATTCATCGCGCATCTGGGCATCCGTCGGCACCAGATAATTAACCCCTTTAATCTGCATACCGTGGCCGGCATAGTAGAACAATCCGACGCCACCAGTTTCTCTTAGTGCTGCGCTATAGTCCCGTACCGCTCTGCGCATCTCCCGACGCGAAGCATTGGTTAAAATCGTGACATCGAAATCAAGCCCTCGCAACTTGTTCGCAATATCGGTCGCATCATTGACGGGATTTGTCAGGGGTGCAGTTTCGTAGTCGCTATTGCCAATGACCAGCGCCGTCCGTGCGTTCGCCATAATAGGAAAACACAGTATCAGCCCGATAACGAGATATCCCAGTCGTTTAATCTGCATAATCATCTGGATATTAAAAGGGTACAATTGTCCTCAATAAACCGTTTTTTTGTTTGCGACAGAACGTCGGGAAGACCACCGATTATGGTCAGAATCAACTGCTCTGTCGAAACCCGAATGATTAATATATCACATGTAAAAAGGCATTCCTGCGTGAATATTACCGTTTTTTCCTGGTGATCAAATCCACCCTGAATTTCCGCCAAATCCTGAATTTTTGCGACCTATGAACAACATCCCTCCTGACTGGTACGAGGTAATTTCCGTTTCCGATGACATCAGCCTGATCCGGGAGATTTACGTGGCGAATTGGCTGCGTTGTAATATCTGGCACATACGGGGCCGCAGCCATGATCTGCTGATTGATTCTGGAATGGGGCTCAGACCTTTAAAAAAGGAAATCAGCGCCCTCACCGAAAAGCCCGTTATCTGTATCTCCAGCCACGCCCACTTTGACCATATTGGTGGCGCCCATGAATTTGACCAGCGCCTGGGTCACAAGATCGAGCAACATATTCATGCTGCACCGGATCAGCATAATTCAGGGGACTGGGAACCATTTGTGCGGGCGGAGACTTTTTCCGCCCTGCCCCACGACAAGTTTGATTACCACGACTACCAGGTACATCCCGCTCCTTTGACTGGTTTCCTGGATGAAGGAGATGTAGTCGATATTGGAAACCGGCATTTCAGCGTATTACATCTGCCGGGACATTCTCCCGGATCCATCGCCCTGTACGAAGAAAAATCCAGGACGCTATTTTCGGGGGACACGGTTTACGATGGTCATTTATTTGATTCTACTTACCATTCCGACAAGGCACATTACAGAGAGAGTCTAAAACGCTTGAAGGAACTGCCGATTGAGGTGATCCATGGTGGTCACTACGACTCCTTTGACAAGGTGCGATTGGACCAAATAATCGATAGTTACCTAGCGGGCAACCATGCCCTCGGCAATCCCGCTGACTGGGTTTCGAGCCAGATGTTAAAGTAGGATTTTAAATTTATCGCGAATTTTCAGGTCCGCGACAGGGTCAATGTACTCCGGATGATAACTGTCCAGAATTTCCCGTGCACGGGCATTCGCCCGGTCCCATATTGCCTGTTTACCCTCCTGCTCCCAGGTCCTCGGCTCGCTGCGATCAGATAGTTTGGGATAATAGTGATCGCGCTCCATGGCCTCCATGGTATGGGGCGCCCCAAGAAAATGGCCGTCGCCAAAAACGGCCTGCCGGATCGCTTCAAATCCCAGGGTTTCTTCACTGACTTCCACTCCGCGGAGTATCCGGTAAACGTGAGACAGCATTTCGTCATCGATCAGGAATGCCTCAAACGACGCTCCCAGAAGACTTGCCATCATGCCGGAGGATTCGTAAATCATATTGCCTCCGGCAAGACCAGTTGCCAGCGCTGACAACCCTTTCTCCAGGCCCATCTGGGCGTCCACAGCCTTGGCATCCCCCATGGAACTGGCGACCCCGGACGGTAGACCGAGCCAGTTCGACATTTGTGCCGAAGCGGCATTCAGTAGCGTAATTTCTCCTCCGCTGCCAGCGAACGAACCGGTGCGCAAATCAATGACAAACGGCCAATTGGAAAAAATCATCGGATAACCGCGCTCAAAAACATTGACCATAACCAACGCCGCCAGGGTTTCGGCCAGGGTCGAGGCCAGCATCCCGGCGATAGTCGCAGGTGAAGTAGCACCGGATTGAGCGGCGATAATATTATTCAGCGGCACGCCCCGCCGCATCGCGGCCAATATCACTTCAACGGCGTCTTCACCATAACGTAGTGGAGAAATCACGGGACTGATATGGGCTTTACAAAACGGTCGCTCGCGAAACTTTCCTTCACCACCTAGAGCCATATCGAACATATCGATAATCGGATCAAGATGCTCGGCAACAAAGAAGCTGGTTCCTACGGGTTTGGTTGTCCCTTTTAACAATGCGTAGGCGGTATTGATGTCCAGATCAAAATTATCCGGCACATCTGTTGCCACACAGCATCGGGTAAACCAGGCAACATTTTTTAATTGATCGGCAAATCGGGTGAAGTCGTATAAATCCTTTAGTGTTGACGGTCGATAGGTTGCTGTGTCCAGATCCAGGGTTCGAACCGCGGCGCCACCAGTTCCAAAATAGACCTTATCTTTTCCCACCTCGATATCGTATTTGGGATCCCGCCCGTAAAGCATAAAGGACTGACAGGCCCCATTAACAATATCTTCTACCATAGCGCGTGGAAAGCACAGTCGTCCTGCATTAACAAAAGCTCCTGCATTAACTGCGCACTCGGTCAGCACCTGAGGAGACTGCCCCATACCGATTTCTTCGAGTATTCTGCAGGCGGTATCGAATATGGCATTACAATCGGCCTCGGTTAACGGTCGATACTGGCCGCCGATCTGGCCCGGTGGACAGGGGTCAATGGCAGGGGGCTTGGCGCGCATGGCGTGCATCGCTTCGCGACTGGTTTTGTTTCCACGGCGGGTTCGTTTACGTGATTCCATCAGGCCCTCAAAATTCTATGCGCGAACCCGAAGGTTTTCGGGGTCGTATTGGCAGGGGTCGATAACCTTGGCAGGGTAACGCTGACCAAGGATTCCGATATCAAGGTTATTGTCGGTAACCGCAGCCTCAGGAGAAATAAATCCAATAGCAATATTCTTTTCGATTCGATGGCCATACCCTGCCGAAGTAACCGAGCCCACTTGCTGTCCCGCTTGATAAATCGGGTCGCCACTATGGGCAGAGGCGATCTCACAATTCACCTTCATCGACACCAGTTGCTTTCGCGGCCCCCGGGCCAACTGCGCTAACAAACCCTGTTTGCCAACAAAATCAGGCTTATCCAGTTTAATAAATCGATCGAGACCCGACTCCATGGGATTCTGCTCATAAGTTAGATCGGATTTCCAATGAAGATAACCTTTTTCAACTCGCATCGATTCGGTGGCGTATAAACCAAATTGGATTAGATCAAATGCCGTTCCCGCCTCCATCAGGGTTTTCCAAATCAGATACAAGTGTTCATTGGCAATATGCAGTTCATAGGCCAACTCGCCGGAAAAGCTCACTCGCATTGCCAGTACTTTGGTATATCCAATATGCTGCCAACGGGCTCGCATGGGTGGAAATTCCTGGTTGGACCAGTCACCTCGAAGAGAGACCGACTGCAGCAACTCCCGAGACCTTGGCCCTGCAATAACCAAAATCGTATGACTCGACGCCATTTCGGTCAAACACACTGAAGCTGGCATATATTTTTGCAACCAGTCTCGATCATGCCATTCGGCGGTCGCCGCTGAGCCATACCAATAGTGATCTTGTCCCAACCGAGTGATGGTTGCCTCAGTTAACACATTCCCTTTTTCCGTCAACAAATAGCAAAGATTAACCTTGCCATCGGTTTTCGGTAATGCCCCGCTAATCATATGATCGAGAAATTCACCTGCGCCGGGACCCTTTATCTGATAGCGATTAAATCCGGAAACCTCCATCATCCCAACGCCATTAACCAGAGCAGTTACTTCTTTCGCAACAACTTCCCGGGTCGGCGTGAAGCGAAAGCTATGCTGGTCGACGAAGTCAGGAGTGGGCTTAAAAAACAATGCCCGTTCCCACCCATTGACCACACCCCAGGCGCAGTCATATTGATCGAGTGCCGCATACAGCGGCGTAGTGCGTGCAAGGCGGGCCGCCGGTCGGTACTCATGGGGCATGTGATAGTGAAATTCGTTCTGGTAATCCTCAACCGCTTTCAGGCAGGTATGTTCAGTGGTCGCGTATTGGGTAAAGCGGCGAGGATCGAGAAACCAGGCATCCCATTCGCATTCGCCATGCACGATCATCTGGGCCAGCAAATTTCCGTGTCCGCCTCCTTCCCCGATCCCCGCGCGTAAACCCAGGCAGGCATAGGCATTGGGAATCCCCGGTATCGGCCCAACCAACGGAGCACCGTCGATGGTGTAGGTAATTGGCCCGTTAATAATGGTATGGATACCGGTTTCGGTGAGACACGGCAACCGTTTGAAAATACCTTCCATATTGTCGAGGCAGCGATCAAGATCTGACGGACATAGTGATTTAGTAAAATTGGGATCTATTCCTTCCATACCAAAGGTTTTGCAACCCTGTTCATAGACCCCCACCAATAGTCCGTTTTTTTCCTGTCGACTGTAAAAGTCATCTCCTGGATCCCGGATAATCGGCACCCGGTAGTCGAGCTGCTCGATATCTGGTATGGGTTCGGTCAGAAAATACATATGCTCCATCGATGTCACCGGATGGACCACCCCTAACATCTGTCCAACTTCGTTAACCCGATAGCCCGTTGCATTGACGACTATTTCGCAAGTTATATCTCCCTTCAGGCAATGCACCACAAATTCTCCGTTACTCTTTCTGGTGATGTTCTCAACAGGATTGAAGCGATAAACTTCGGCTCCCGCCTTGCGGGCCTGGCGCGCCAGGGCAAACACCAACTGGGCCGGATCGATATCGCCATCCAATGGATCCCACCAGGCTCCAAGCAGTCCAGTGGCATCGATCAAAGGATGCCGTTTACCAACCTCCGCGGCATCGATAAACTCCATCTCAACCCCCATGCCCCCGGCCATTCCCACAAAATGTTTGTAGGTATCTACCTGATCCTGGGTATGGGCCAGTCGCATGCCACCGGTGATGTGATAGTTAATCGGGAAATCGGGGTCCGCGGCGAGCTCTCGGTATAAATCAATACTGTGGCGTTTGAGTCCAATCATGGTTTGATTTGCACCAAACTGGGTTACCTGAGCAGCGGCATGCCAAGTCGATCCTGACGTCAACTCGTCCCGCTCCACCAGAACTACATCATTCCAGCCTTTCCGGGTTAAGTGATACAACACAGAACTACCGGCGATACCGCCCCCTATCACCACCACCCGGGCATTATTTTTTATCTTTTTCTCAACCATAACTCAATCTGTTAACCTGTTTCCGGCTAATATTGCACCGGATATCATTTTCTAACAAATGAAAAATTTATTTTATAGTTCAATTTGATTAAACTATAAAACCATCGATTTCGAATAACCAGAAGTGAAACATTTTCTCCCTCCTCTCGACGGATTCAAAATTTTCGAATCTGCCGCGCGCCATCTGAGTTTTACCCGGGCCGCCCAGGAACTTTGTATGACCAAGGGTGCGGTGAGCTATCAAATTCGACGTCTGGAGCAACATCTCGATTGCCAGTTGTTCAAGCGCAATGTGCGTCAGGTTTACCTCACTGATTCCGGGCAAAAGTTATACCAGGCAACGGGACAAATTTTTAATGAATTCAAGAAGGCCATCGATCTGGCAAAGCCGGCATCTCGATACGATATTTCCATTGCCGCAACCACCTATGTAGCGGCGCGCTGGTTGTCGCCCCGGGTTGCCAAGTTTCTCGAGCACCACCCCGACATTGCAATTCAATTCGAGCACGGTATCAATGCCGATGGATTTGTGCTCGACGATGTTGACGTCGCGATCCTTTGGGGCCGCTGCGGCGAATCGCACACAAAGCATCAGCTACGCCAACTGCCAATGCCACTGTTTCCGGCTTGTAGTCCCGAATTGTCCGCAAAACTATCGGATAAACCAGAAACACTGCACGACACCATGCTGTTGTACGAAAATCGTAGTCAGGATCTTTGGCAGGAGTGGTTTGGCGAACATGCCATCACTAACCCAAAGCAGATCATCGAAGACGCTAATGTGCGGGTTCAGGCAGCAATTGATGGGCAGGGGATGATTCTTGCCGATGGCATGATGCAAAACGAGTTAGGTAACGGAAACCTGGTAGTTCCATTTAGCAAGCAATTAAAAGGGTACGGATATATTCTGATGAGTTCGACCCACAGGCATATAAACTCTGAGGCCAACGAAATGATCAAATGGCTTACTACACACTAACTAGCCGCCAGGCGCTATTGTTTCAATCACACGCATCGGGGTACTCTCACTATTCTTACGAATATTTGTCTGAAAAAATCTGATGACTAATCAATTCAACCAACCCATGGGTGGCAACGATATGCCGCGCTTTGCCGGCCCCGGCACCATGTTTCGACTCCCGGCCCACGCTTCGGCGCAGGACCTGGATATCGCCATAATCGGCGTTCCTCTGGATATTGGCACCAGTAATCGCGCAGGCACCAGATTTGGTCCCAGGGAGGTACGCGGAGAGTCGGTCATGACTAGGCCCTATGGCATGTATACCCAGGCTGCCCCATTTGACAGCTTTCAAATAGCCGATATTGGTGATGTCCCGCTGAACACGTTTAACTTGTTAAAGTCCATCGACATTATTGAAGAGTTTTATAACGATGTGGTTTCTCATGGAGCGAAACCATTAAGCGTTGGCGGGGATCACACCATAGCTCTGCCCATCCTGCGGGCGCTGCATAAAAAGCATGGGCAGCTTGCTTTGGTCCATGTCGATGCCCATGCCGATATCAATGATGTCATGTTTGGAGAGAAAATCGCCCATGGCACGATATTTCGTCGCGCCATCGAAGAAGGTTTGGTCCAGGGCAGAAAAATGTTTCAGATCGGTTTACGCACAACCGGTTACAGCGCTGAAGATTTCGACTGGTCGCGGGACCAGGGCGCGCGGGTAGTCCCAGCGGAAGAATGCTGGTACAAATCACTAACGCCTTTGATGGAGGAAATTCGTCAGGTCATAGGACCCGATACGCCAACTTATCTGAGTTTTGATATTGATGGGTTGGATCCCTCGGTGGCGCCGGGAACCGGTACGCCGGAGCCGGGTGGGCTAAGCGCCTCCCAGGGCATCGAAATAATCCGCGGGGCCTGGGGATTGAATTTGGTTGGCGCCGATTTGGTCGAAGTATCACCACCTTACGATACCACTGGGAATACTTCGTTACTGGCGGCAAATCTATTATTTGAAATGCTGTGCAGTTTTCCGGGCTGTATTCGCCGTGCGAAGTAATTTGGATTGGCTGGATTCTTCAACAGACATTTAGTTTGATCGGGCATTGACATCACGATGGTTTTTTGTTCTCATTGTTGAGAACAGATTGCTTACTGATTTTGATGCGAGATATAGAACAAAAAATCCTCGATTTTATTGCCCGTTTCTGCTTCGAAGAGCAGCGCTCGCCGACCCTGGCAGAAATTGCTACCGGAGTTGGTTATACCTCCCGTGGATCCATACATCGTTATGTTAAATCATTGATAGATGATGGTTTTTTGCAGAGCGACGGAGGCAATAAAAATCTTCAGTGTACCGGTAAACCGGTTAGTGACCTGACTCTGCCCCTGCTTGGAAAAATTGCTGCGGGTCGCCCTATTGAAGCGATCGCCCAGAGTATGGAGCTGAATATTACCCACCTGTTTGCCGGGCCTAACCGCTTCGTATTGCAGGTTACCGGAGATTCCATGATTGACGCCGGCATCCACGATGACGACTATGTCATCGTTCAACAAACCAATACTGCGTGTAATGGGGAAATTGTGGTGGCGTTGATTGATCGTGAAGAAGCAACTCTAAAACGGTTCTACACCATTTCGGACAATCGGATCCGCCTGGTGCCGGAAAATTCAGCCATGGAGCCGATGAATTTTCATGCCGACCAAGTCCAGATTCAGGGCATTGTTGTCGGTCAGATGCGAACCTATTAGGAGAACTTATCCAAGGGTTACAGCTTTACTGGTTGGCACAGTTTGTTTGAGTCGGGTTTCACGGTGCATGGTGTAAATACCGCTGGAAACGATCACAAGGATACCTGTAATGCTGATACTGTCTGGTACTTCGGACCAAATCAGATATCCAATGATACCGGCAATAACGATGGTCAGATATTTCAGTGGCGATACCAGTCCCAATTCAGCATGCTTAAAACTTAACGCCATAAAATACTGGCCACAACCTCCCAGCAATCCAATTGCGATCAATAACGAAAGATCAATCGTAGATGGCGCAACCCAACCCCAATACAGTGACATAAGTCCCGCAACAATTGTTGCTGAAACAGTAAAGTAAAAGGTAATGCAGGCGGGGTCATCGGTTTGGCTCAAATTCCGGATGACAGTACTGGTTAATGCCACCAGGAACGCGGCTATCAACATAAATACTGCGCCCCCTTCGAATACACCGGGGCCTGGGCGAACAACCAGCAGCATTCCGACGAATCCAATTAGCACCGCCAGCCATCGGCGAACGCCAACCTTTTCTTTCAATAGGGGGACTGATAATGCGGTCATTAGAATTGGCGCCGAATGAAATATTGCCATGGCCTCGGCTAACGGCATATTCGCCAGCCCATGGAAGGCGCACGCCATGGCACAGATACCAATGCTCGAACGAAACGTGTGCATCCCTGGTCGCCGGGTTTTTAACACCGAGACGCCACCAGCTAAGATAATAAAGAATGAAACCGGTACTAAAGCCACCGCGCTACGAAAGAACATGATCTGATACAACGGGTACCCGGCACTCAACCACTTCACCAATGCATCCATTGTCGAAAAAACCAGGATACTACCCAACATAAAGACAATTCCAAGACGTGGACGACTGGAATGAGAGGCTGGTTGCATCGACGGAGCATAGGAGGTTTAGCAAATATTGCAAAGCATTAATCCGCCCATTCAACAGTTGTTATTGGTCTTGACCTTATGATCTTAGCCTCCATAATTAAATCAGCTTCAATATTGATTAAAAAATGAACAAGAGTCTCGGCACCAATCTGATTGCCCTCGGCATCCTATTACTTGGCACCTATCTGCCCCACCCTACTTTACAAGCAGTGGGTCTGTTTGCGGTTTCGGGGGCACTGACCAACTGGTTGGCGGTCTATATGTTATTCGAAAAGGTTCCGGGGCTATACGGATCTGGGGTTGTGCCGCTGCATTTTGATGAGTTTCGCAACGGCATCAGAAATCTGATGATGAAACAGTTTTTCACGTCGACGAATATCGAACGGTTTCTGGACCAGGGTGAATCGGGGACCATCGATTTATCTCAGGTGATCGAATCCATGGACCTGTCGCCAACTTTTGACGGGCTTATCAAAACCATCGAGGAATCTGCCTTCGGCAGTATGCTCGGCATGATCGGTGGCACCCAGGGGCTGGAGAGCCTTAAAGAGCCATTTATTCGACGAATGAAACAATCCCTCTCGAGTATCGCTGAAAGTGAGCGAGTCCAGCAGGCTATTCGTTCGGGCATCCAGGGGATCGGCGGTAGCGAAGAAATTGCCAACAAGATATCGGCTATCATTGAAAAACGATTAAATGAGCTAACCCCTGAAATAGTCAAGCAAATTGTCGCTGAGATGATTCAAAAGCATCTCGGATGGCTGGTGGTTTGGGGCGGGGTGTTTGGTGGTCTAATTGGATTTTTAACCACCTTGATTAATCGGTAACTCGATCAACAAAGATTTCTAAATTTTAATTAAACGTCTGGCGATATACTGGGTAAATTCATGATTCTCCCGTTCCAGCCAACATAACGGACCAGCCTTCGAAAGTGACGCTTTCACTCCGCGGTGAATCCCTTCAACAACCGTCTTGTCTTCCAGGTTTACCTTGTCAAGAAATGCGCAGGTATCTTTAATCAGTTTTTTCGGATTCTTGCTTGCCGCCAGAACCTCGGGAGCAAGCGCGGCACCGTAGCGGATTCGCACCCGCCCGGTTCCTTCAGGCTGTAGCGATAGGTACCAGAGATGATCTGGCGCCAGCGAATACATATGGGACGGAAAAATCGACGAAAGAACCGATGTGCTCCTTTGTTTTCCTTTAAGTCGCTTGTTATTTCTATGAGCGGTTCCCACCGGCGCATCCCCGGTTTTTGTGAAGGTTTGAAAAGTGTAGGCTGGATTTGGACGGTCTTCAGAAAATTGGGTGTCTTCTACTGGAAAAAAAGCACCCACCGTAGCCTTATGTGTGACCGGCAAATGATACCCTTCCATAAAATTTTCGGTCAGCTGTTTCCAGTTGGTATCCCAAACGTGATCCTGGGAAACAATCTGGACATAATCTTCCATCTTGTACGGTTTCACAATTTTTTCAAAATTCGCCAATAGTTTTTTTACCGGTTTCACCTTGGGATCAAGGGTAAGATATATCCAGCCATGCCATATCTCACAGCGAATTGGTGGTAATTTTATCTTGCTCTTATCAAAACCAGGGCGATCTTGCATATACGGTGCGGCGATAAGCTGACCATCGATGTTGTAGCTCCATGCATGGTACGGACAAACAATGCGTTTACAGCGTCCATTACCTTCGAGCAAGGTCATCATACGATGGCGGCAGACATTGGCAAACGCAATAACACTGCCATCACTTTGCCGCATAACCACTACGGGCTGATCGTCAACCTGATAACTCAGGTAGTCTCCAGGGTTCGCAATGGAATCGGTTCTCCCGGCGCACACCCATTGACGACGGAAAATTAAATCCCGCTCGAGGGAAAGTATTTCTTCTGAGGTGTACATACCAGGCTCCATAGCGGTCGCCTTGGTCAAGGGCTTTTTGGCCAGCGTGGCCAGGTTACGCAGCAAGCGATTGGATTGGGCAGAGTTGCCAGCCATCAGAAATTCCGAGTTAGGGTCCGGGGTTTGCTCGGGGCGATTTAATCATAGAAAAAATAACCATGCGAGATGAAATTTGATTTTATTTTCCCGGGTAATGATAAGCTTGCCAGGAATTTAAAATATTTTGTCAGATGCGAAAAAGAAGAAGTCAGCGAGCGGCGGCAGAACAGAAGTCATCGGACAGTCAACAATCCGGGTTAAAACAAAGACCTATCGGCCCGGTAACCAATCCATGGCCACCATTTGAAATACTAAGCGAGGAGCAAATCGCCGCGGTAGATGCAGCTGCGATGAAAATTCTCGGCACCAATGGACTCCGGTTTCAGCACCCTGACGCCCTTAAAATTTTGCAGGAAAATGGCGCTAATGTGGATTCAGATAATGGCATTGTCCGATTCGATGCCACGGTCATTCGAGAACTGATTGCCAAGGCGCCGGCAACATTTACCCTGCATGCGCGAAATTCGAAACGCAGCGTACAGATTGGCGGCAACCACACCAACTTTATGCCAGTAGGCGGCCCACCCAATGTTTCCGATCTGGATCGTGGCAGACGGCCTGGGACTTATGAGGATCAATGTAACTTAATCAAATTAACCCATAGCTTGAATGTGGTTTCGATGTCCGGCACCTCATCGGTAGAGGCCTTGGACCTACCAGGTGACAGCCGGCATCTGGATTTGTATCGGGCTGAAATTGTTTATGGAGAAAAAGTCTGGAACCCACGGGGTATCGGAGCGCAAAGGGTAAATGATGGTGTAATGATGAATTCCATGGTCCGTCAAATTGAACCCGAGCAACAGCAGGTCGACCCCGGATTGATTACCGTGATTAACGTAAACTCTCCCCTTGTCGTAGACAAGGAAATGTTGTCCGGCATGATGGAAATGAGCAAATGGGGCCTGCCCTGCATCGTAACCCCGTTTACCTTGGCTGGGGCGATGAGCCCGGTCACCCTGGCGGGAGCACTTGCCCAGCAAACCGCGGAGGCTCTCGGGGTGATTGCGTTCGTCCAAATGTTACGTCCGGGTTGTCCCGTAGTTTTTGGTGGCTTCACCTCCAATGTGGATATGAAATCCGGCTCTCCGGCTTTTGGCACTCCGGAATACATCAAGGGAGTGCTTGCCGGGGGACAGCTTGCCCGGTTTTACAATCTGCCTTACCGTTCCAGTAACGTGAATGCGTCCAACGCCCCTGATGCCCAGGCCACTTACGAATCAGCGATGTCTCTATGGGCCTGTTTTCTCTCTCACGCCAATATCATTGCCCATAGTGTGGGTTGGCTGGAAGGCGGGTTATGCGCTTCTTTCGAGAAATTTATAATCGACACAGAAATGATCCAAACCCTTGCTGAGGCGTTTACCCCGCTAAAAATCAGCAATGAAGAATTTGGTTTTGACTCCATCAGCGAAGCGGGTCACGGGGGACACTTCTTTGGTACCGCACACACTATGGAACGCTACAGAACAGCCTTTTATCAACCTTTATTGTCTGATTGGCAAAATTTCGAAAACTGGCAGCAAGCGGGATCGGTTAATGCAACGGAGAGGGCGAATAAGGTTTGGAAGTCACTCCTCGAAAATTACCAGAAGCCCGATCTTGATCCAGCAATCCTGGAGCAACTGGACGCTTTCATTAACAAACGAAAGCAGGAGATTGCAGAGGGTGGGGTCGTTTAGCGGCGCATTAATCCAGTACCGATAATCGTTATACGACCTTCAAAATATCCACCCAGCCTGATGGCATTAACTTTTTATATATGCAGCCGATCAATGGCGAGCGCTAACATCCGCTGGTGAAACGAGTCCAGCGATTGCATTAACTCACCGCAACTTTGGATCAACTCCTCAACCGAGTCCCGGGCGATATTGATATGTCCAAGTTTGCGATTCTCCCGCCAGGATTTTCCATACCAATAACATTGAATACCTGCCATTGTTTGCCAGGCGGGATTCCATTCGCAACCAATTAAATTAAGCATCAAAGATTTCCCGGAAAATCGCTGGGACACAGGTACGACCTTGCCTAATATGGAAAATAGATGGAGATCGAATTGACTGTAATCAGCTCCGATCTGGGTCCAGTGCCCGCTGTTATGTACCCGTGGCGCTAACTCATTAACCATTAGCTGGCGAGATGTATCAAAACATTCCATCGCCATCACACCAACGTAACCAAGACTCTGCATCACGGTTTGCAGCATTTGCTCCGCCACCGATTGCAACCCTGCTATTTCCGACGCTGGCGCCAAGGTATAGCGCAGCATTCCTTCCTGATGGTAGTTTTCGACGAGTGGAAAGAAATAACATTCTCCGCTCGCAAAGCGCGCGCCGACTAATGATACTTCCCGGGAAAAATTAATTTTACGCTCTGCGATAATTCCACCAAAAACGGAATCTGGAATTCCTCCATCGGACTCTGAAGAAACAAGCCATTGCCCCTTGCCGTCATAGCCATCACGAATACTCTTAACTACCAGGTCATCACCAAGCTTTAGCTGGGCAACCGAGATATCCTGAGGACGTTTTATTTCCTGCCAGGGAGAAGTAGCCACCTCCAGTTGATCCAACATCGCTTTTTGCTGGTCCCTTGCTGGTAACAACTGTAACGCCTCGCGATTGATCCAGGCGTCGTTAGTCTGCAAATTTTCAACAATTTCGTTACCAAGAAGGTGTTCAAGTTCGGCGGTAATAACCGAATAATTAGCTAGAATTTGGTCAGTGGTCAATCGTATTCGAGTCTGGGATGTCCCTGGCAAAACTTCTCCAGAAGCATGATCAATACGATCTACCGAGATGCCATAGCGCGCACCAGCGGCCGCCATCATTAATCCGAGCTGACCCGCCCCAACGACTAAAACATTCGACATATCAAACAGATGGATCGGGATTATCCAATACTTCCTGAGTTGCACGGGCACGCCAATTGTCGACTCTCTCGGCGAGCTCGCTGTCATTCAAGGCAAGAATTTGGCATGCCATTAAGCCGGCATTAAATGCGCCACTCGGACCAATCGCCAGGGTTCCCACCGCCACGCCTTTTGGCATTTGTACGATAGACAACAAACTGTCGACCCCCTGCAATATTTTGCTTTTCACCGGAACGCCTAGAACTGGTAATGGAGTATGAGCCGCAATCATTCCAGGAAGGTGAGCAGCGCCACCCGCGCCGGCAATAATAACTTCAATTCCATCTGACTTTGCTTTCCCGGCGAACGTTACCAACTTGTCGGGAGTCCGATGTGCAGAAACCACCTCTCTGAGATAGGGCACTGCCAACTCGTCTAATATCTCACAAGTATTAGACATGGTCCGCCAATCGCTCTTGGATCCCATGACCACCGCAACTTTGGGTTTCATCAAACTGTTCTCGTAGAATTTCGAAAACCGCTAATTGTAACCTTGATCACAGAAATATTACCAATTTCAAAATTCGATAATGACAGAAACCAATCTGCCCCTCACTAAAATCACCACACTTGAGTACAATACCTCTGCTAGCGCATTCGGGGTGTAGCTCAGCCTGGTAGAGTACTGCCTTCGGGAGGCAGGAGTCGGAGGTTCGAATCCTCTCACCCCGACCAGCTTTCAGCGATTTCACAACTGCGAGTAAAGCCATTATTCAAGCCAAAAGGAATTGGTTTATGAATAAAAGATCTTCCCGCGCAAGGAATTTTCAACCTACAGCGCAATCATTAAGCAACCAATGTTTTCTCTGGATAATAATTAGAAAGCCGCACTTCATTCCGCAACGGTTTGACGGCTCATTGTCCAGTGCATATCGGTGTCTGAGCATTAATGTTTCTTATTGCCCAGTTGCGTTCAACTTTTTGTAGCGCCGAATGACGAAGAACCCCTTACCCAGTCTATCGGAGAAGCACTCAGAAGATATACGCGACACATTAATTTTAGTGAAAATTACGGACGACCTCCGAGTCCAGATACTTTTATCGAACATTTAGAATAACAGTGTGGACAATCACTCCGTCCAGGCTAACCAAGCCGAAGAGCGATCTCAATAAATTCCGTATCGTGCCCCCAAATCTCAGATAATTTTATCGAACAATTAGAACAACCGTGTGGACAATCACTCCGTCCAGGCTAACCGGGCCCGAAATCCGATTTCAATTAATTCCGTATCGTACCCCCGAAACTCAATCTTCAAAATATCCTGCTCTAACAGAAGCTCCAATAAGATTAGCTATTAGCCTACCTGCTGTTATAGATGAAATCTGATTGATATCTCGGGATGGTGTGATTTCAACCACATCCATTCCGACCACAGTACCTTTGTTAACCAATCCGTGAATCAGTTTTCGTGCTTGAAGATAGGTGATTCCACCCGGAGCGGGACCAGCAACGGCGGGCATAACCGATGGATCAAGTCCATCTGCATCAATAGTCAAGTAGTACCGCTCGCCATCTGGTATTTTACTTAATATGGCATCAATTCCACTGTCATTTAATTCATGCACTGTAATCAAGTTCGCTCCGTAATCAAGTGCGGCATTCATATCTTCCGTCCGAGCGCTACCCTGACAACGCAAACCAATTTGAAAAATCTGGTCAACATGTGACATTTCTGATGCGCGCCGGATGGGGCTTGAATAACCTTCTTTTTCGCCATTTAGATGATCACGCCAATCTAGGTGAGCATCCAGTTGAATGAGATGAATGGGGCCATAATTTTCGAACGCTCTAAATACCGGTATTGGAACGCCATGATCGCCCCCAAGACATATCGGCATCGCACCAGTGGCAAGTATCTTTCGTACCGCACTTTCCGTTTTTTGATAATGCCCATCAATATTTCCTGGATGTGCGATGATATCTCCACAATCTACGACCTTGATTTCTTTATCATCTAAGAGTGTCCCGCCTAAATCAAAGTCCCAACGGCGTAGGCTTTCAACCGCAAGTGTTGAAGCGCGCCTAATTGCAGTTGGGGCATTACTCTGATCATTGCTCACTTCGGCCATCGAGTATGGCATGCCAAAGGGCAGACCTAAGATGACAATGTCTGCTTGAAGATTTTCTAAATCATCATTAAAAGGAAAATTAAATAAAGTTGTACAATCTGGTTGAATTGGAGCAGTTAATTTGTTTTGCATGTGTAATCTTCCTGTATGAACCCATGAATGAAGTTTGACTTTTGACTACGGTCACTTAATTGGCAGACTGGACCTTCCCCAGTTTAACGGATACATTAAATCGGGCACAAGGTTGTTCGGGAGTTCCGGGGACACAATACAGAATTATTAATTTAGTTACATCAGTTAAACCGCGAGAGGGCAAAGATTCAATCGTGGATTAGCGTTAACATCCTAGCATTAACCTATGGAGTATATTGTGGCCAGGACGGCAAGAGCAGTGATTGCAGGCGTTCGACACCGCATCACACAGCGTGGCAATAGAAGGCAGCACGTATTCTTTTGCGATGAAGATTATCTTACCTACCTTAACCTAGTATCGACCCACTGCAATCACATATCGGTGTCTGAGCATTAATGTTTAGATTGATTCGTATTTATTTCATAGTTAGGTTCTCATAATTCTATTATTAGATTGCGTGGTCGATTATTCTCCCTCAAATGAATTGCCCTCGATTTGACCTCCAATGGGTGGAATTTAGTATACAGTTGTTGATCTTCGTTGAGCACAGAAAATTGCATTGAAAAATCGGCAATTCCCGCATATCTATTTGATAAAATTCAGAATTTCTGAACAATTTCCTACTAACGTATAGATGCAACTAACCTTACATTAAAATCTATAATTTGTTCCGTGAAAAAAATTGGCTTATTTGTGGATGTCCAAAACATCTATTACACGACTAGAGAAGCATTTGGCCGTCAATTTAATTATCGGAGCCTCTGGCAACGGGTTAGCGCCGAGGGAGAAATTTTGACCGCAAATGCCTATGCCATCCAACGGGACGATGAAAAACAAATAAAGTTTCAGAATGCGCTAAAGAACATTGGATTCACTGTGAAGCTAAAACCGTATATTCAACGCAGCGACGGTTCTGCCAAGGGTGACTGGGATGTTGGAATAACCATAGATGTAATGGAGGTCGCACCTCGGGTTGATTGCGTAATTTTATTATCTGGAGACGGAGATTTTGATCTATTGCTCGAGAAAATTGGTAGAGACTATTCCGTTAGTACTGAGGTTTACGGTGTTCAATCCCTTGCCGCCAAATCTTTAATCGAGGCCACGGATAAATTTCACTCAATAGACCAAGGTTTGCTGCTTTAGTATCTATCAAACTAATTTCCCCTTCCCGGGCTAAAGATAAGGAATCGGGGTCTCAGGCTCAAATTATTTCCTATAAAGCTTTGCGGCTGACAACAGCCAACCAGGGTTGCTGTTCTCGTGGTTTACCAGATGGTCTGTAGTAGTGATTAACAACGTTAAATCCCGCGTGTTCCAAAAACAAAGTGATTTTGTCTATCTCCATATAATGACCATAGCGATCCCCCGACCATCCCTCTTGATCTCCTCTGGGATTGGACATAAACAAAACCCCATCTCCACGCAAGGTGGTATGCAACCCATCCAGTACAGACGTTAGTCTGCTGCTGGGAACGTGAAATAAGGATGCGTTGGCGAATACGCCATCGAAGGCCTGGGCTGGTAATGACAGGTTTAGAAATGTCTGGTGCAGGACATCACAGCCGCCGTAATTTCTCGCAATTTGACAAAACGCCTCGCTTCCATCTAAACCGATCGGGTTATGTCCCAGTTCACGAAAGTACTTTAAATCTCTTCCGGGACCACAGCCAAAATCTAGAATATCGAGACTTTTTCCGGGTGGAAGCTGATCCAGTAATGCAGCATAGTTCTGTGATACGTCATGATCAACGGTTCCCGAGAAAAAGGCCTCTGCACTTCGGTCGTAATGCCCCAGAGTCACCGACTCAATCCGATTTAGCTGGTCTTCAGATTCATCTATCGCCATATCACTAAGGAGAGACTACTCCGCCCAGTTTTTTATTTTTTTCTTTTGATACCATTTTCTACTATTGATAAATTTCCAATCTCTCTTATTACCGATCTTTTCAAGACCTAAACTAACCGCACCGAATTTTCCCCAAAATATTCCATTATTCGAATCATTCTCTAGTTCCAGTTCTGCCATTAATCCAAGCTTGTCGCCGGTTAGTTCAAGACCTTGAATTCTTGCCCGTTTATCGCCAGCTTTGATCCGGGCACTACCGCTAACGTCATTAATCGTCAGAACTCCATCAAAATATCGAACCCAATCCTTGACCTCCGCGAACATGGCTATAATTGCCCGAGTATCTTTCATCGCCAATGCCGCGTCCGCCTCCACTGTCACTGGTTTCCCAAGGTCAGCGTGTCCTTTTGGAATAGAGATAGACATCCACCAATCGGGGTCAACCGCGACTGTCTGATTGTCGAATATTCCATTGAATATTTTAAATTCTGTTCCTTTCAGATCAACCGAGAAATCGTTTAATCGATTCCCGGAGACTTTGGAGGTCAAAGCCATATCTGCAGTGAAACCCATGTCGCGGAAACGACCCGATAGATTCTCTCCCCGGAGCTCAAATGTTCCTGCGGCGGTTTGCGTCCCGGAAACAACCATCCGCCCTTTCAAGGTTGCCCTGCCCTGATTAATCGAAACTCCCAACTCCTCAGGCAAACTACGCCCAAGAAAAGAAATATCCGGTACTTCTGAATCCGGCATATCCAAAATCAGTTCCAGGCCAAGGTCATCAATGGAATTAACCACACCTATTTTTGCGGACTTTCCAGAGAGGCTTAATCCACTACCATTTGCCAACGGAATTGAATCTCCTTGCCTGGCCAAACTATATTGATCAAAAGTCAATTTAACGACGCCATCCGAGCCCGTCGAATCAGAACCAATACTGCCGTCGATGGTTCCGGAACCACGTACGCTAAAGCCGAGAAAATCCAGTTGTAAACCATCCGCTACGACCGCCAGAGTTGACCCGGTATTCGCCCATCCATCTACCAGGTTAATATGCGCACTGACCTGACCTTGGCCATCAATACGTTCGACCCAGTCAACCGCGGGGAACAAGAACTTGATTGGGGTCAGACTGCCAACATTGCCGCCCAAATCGATCTGACCACTGAGTTTTGCAATCAACGCTTTCCCCTTGTCTTCCTTTGGAAGAAATGATGCTAACCCTCCCCGAAAACTTAGCGACAATGATTCCGCAAATTCAGCCTCGTCAAGGGTAATTGCTGCGTCTCTCCAACTAACCCTGGCATCCTGCACTTCCGCCCGACCGCGAATTTGAACTTTCATCGAGACTGTTCCTGTTGCTGTACCACCGGCAACAGATATCTGATCAAAGCTGAACTCTTCAAAATTTTCAACTTCCAAATCTCTCAATTCGACCAGGAACCCCGGTGTTTTCTTTTTCGGAACCGGGCGCTCTCCTTCAGGATATTTCCTATCCACTTTCACGGTAACGCCGTCTGTGCGAAGTTGATCAAACAATAGATGACGGGAAAACAATGGTAGTAGTCGAATGTTCCCCTCCACCCGTTCGCACAAGATTGTGGTCGCAGACTTCCAGGTATTAATTCGGATCGTCACACCCTTTCCCTGAATATGTGCCGGATAAAGCGTCCACGCCTTATCCCATTCTATAACAAATTTTTCTGGTTTGAAATTTACTGCCAGACGCCCCAGATCCGTACTTAAAATTCCATTTCCCAATAACAGCCAGACAATTTCCACCCCAAGCAAAACCCGGACACCCAGAAAAAAGAATCTCCTAACCCGCCCCATCCTGCTAAAAGATCGCGGGCAGTGTAGAAATTATTCGCATCCGGTGAAGTATCTGGTCAGGCATGGCATAAGGCATGGCACCAAACATGGCAATTAGTGAGCACCGCCCAAGCGACCCGGCTTAACCTCGTAATCAACTACCACACCGTAGTCCGGATCATCATCAAGGTCTACCATCAATTGCCCTGCATTTGTCAGCAATTTATGGCAATCGTGAGTAAGATGACGTAACTGCAATCTTTTCCCCGCAGCCTGGTATTTCGCCGCAACCGCTTCAATCGCCTGCAATGCCGACTGATCCACCACCCGGGAGTCCTCAAAATCCAGTATGACCAGCTCTGGATCATCTTCGGGATGGAACATCTCCTGAAAGCGACTGGCGGACCCAAAAAATAATGGCCCTTCAATTTCGTACACCCTTGCGCCAATTTCAGTAGTAGAAGGACGCGCCTGGGCATGAATCATTGAGGCAGCATTCCATGCATAGACCAGAGCTGAAATAATTACACCGACCACCACCGCGACCGCGAGATCTTCGGCCACTGTTACCGCGGTAACCAGAATGATAACGAAGGCATCCGCTCGGGGAATGATCCGAAGTATGCGAAAACTTTGCCAGGCAAACGTACCTATAACCACCATAAACATCACGCCGACCAGGGCCGCAAGAGGAATCAATTCTATGATCGGGCTGGCAAACAAGATAAAACTCAACAGAAAAAGAGCGGCCGCGATTCCGGAAAGCCGTGAGCGTCCGCCTGATTTAACGTTAATCATGGACTGACCAATCATGGCGCAGCCCCCCATTCCACCAAAAAATCCGGTCACCGTGTTGGCCGCCCCTTGAGCAATACATTCATGTGAGGCGCCGCCGCGCTTACCGGTAATTTCGCCAACCAGGTTAAGAGTCAACAAACTTTCAATCAAACCTATTGCGGCGAGAATAATCGAATACGGTAAAATAATTCGCAAGGTTTCAAAATCAAACGGTACCTTGGGTATGGAAAACACCGGCAACCCTCCTTCAACGGAGGCCAGATCGCCCACCCTGGGTACAGGAATATCGAAAAATATGACCACCCCAGCAACACTGGCAATTGCCGCCAAAGGTGCCGGAATTAATCGGGTTAATCGCGGAGTAAAATGAATTACCGCCATAGTTGTGGCAACCAGGCCGAGAGTAACCCAAAGGGTTGAACCGCTCATCCAGACCTCCTGTCCCGCCGCATTGGTTACTTTAAATTGGCTCAGTTGCGCCCAAAAAATTACAATGGCGAGGCCGTTAACAAAACCCAACATTACCGGATGTGGAACCATACGGATAAATTTCCCTAACCTTAACAATCCAACAAGAATCTGAATTATCCCCATCAATACTACAGTGGCAAACAGATATTCAGCACCATGATCCGCGACCAAAGACACCATCACAACCGCCAGGGCTCCAGTAGCACCGGATATCATTCCGGGCCGTCCACCAAAAACCGCGGTAATTAAGCCGACAATAAAGGCCGCGTATAACCCTACTAAAGGTGTAACACCAGCAACGAAAGCAAAAGCGATCGCCTCCGGCACCAGGGCCAATGCAACGGTGAGACCAGCCAGAGTTTCTACTCGAATTTGCCCAAAACCCAAAGGAGGGGTCTGGTTATTTGAATCAGTGGAACGCAGTCGCTTGGCGAAGTCTGAAATCGTGGTTAATCGACTCACAATAGGAATTCTCGATGGTGGTAAAGTAGATTTTTGAAGAATTGCCCGCCCGATATTCTATAAAAGACTGGAATGAACTCCATTTCTAGCAAATTCATTCTGGATGGGTATCTGCTCATAAGCAAATGATCCAAAACAATCATTTGAGAAGGGCACGATTATAGTCCGTATGCCAGTGTTATCGATACAAATGTAGTGTATTAAACAGTGATCAAGTTTGATTTTTTGGAGGCCGTAGGTTTGATTCCACATTTCAAGTATTATTGTTATCTAACTTACCATCCAATTTATTAACAGATAGAGTTTAATGATTGACTTAGATTGTGCCGACTACCAAGTTCCGGAATCAGCAATTGGTAAATGGTTTCTACGCACCAACACCTGGACGACCCAAGTTCTAGAGCGTGCATTAGATGATCTCGATCCATTAATACAGGAACGGCGAGAACGTTATTCGGTTGTTGCAGATGTCGGGTGCGGCTATGGACAATCCCTGACAAAATTGAAAAAGCGATTTTCTCCAGATCGACTTATCGGCGTAGATATAGACCCACAAATGATTGCGGCATCCAGGGCTGCATCAGCTAAAGAACGAATATCAGTTGAATTAATTTGCTGCTCAAGCTCAAATCTTCAGATCGAGGATAATAGTGTTGACTTGATTTTCTGTCATCAGACATTCCACCATCTGGTTCTCCAGGAAAAGGCCATTGCGGACTTCTTCCGGATACTTAAACCCGGCGGAATTTTGCTATTTGCTGAGTCGACCAAAAGATATATTCATTCATGGATTATCCGATTATTTTTTAGACATCCCATGGAAGTCCAGAAAACCGCAGATCAGTATCTGGATTTACTCAGAAAAACCGGATTTCATATTCCGGCAAATGCAATATCTTATCCGTTTTTTTGGTGGAGTCGAGAAGATCTCGGTATTTTCGAAAACTGGTTTGGTGTTCAACCGCCACAAAAACGAGAAGAAACCCTAATAAATTTGGTTGCCACCAAACAGAGGTAATTCTACTCCAAGGGGTAAAGACAAACTACTTCCACACCCCTGATCGCGGCAAAGTTTGCACTAAGACCCAGGCTACTGGAATTCCGATTGCTATGGGAAGCGCGAAAAATTGTACAGCAGGTGTTCCGCTAAACGACAATATTGCAAATGATAAGGTTGTTGTAAGCGCAGACCCAAGAATCGCTAACAATGTCGCACCAGAATATTCATCAGATTCACAGGCGAATACCGCATAGTCAATTGACAATCCAAGCAATGGAAAAATTGCGGCTAAGGTAAATGCTGTAATTGGCATACCGGCTGACGCAACGGTTGCAACACCAGCCAAAGAAGCAATTACGGGAATGCTGATTAATCGCACAGCTAATACCCGGTACCTAACAAATAATGCAGCAAACATTATTCCTACGGCCACCAATAGCGCCCAAATCAAACTTTTTCGAAGATTCTTAAAAGCTTCTTTCTTACGTCCAGCCAAAGATATGTGTTCGCATGCTGAATTATTTTCACAAAGAATCTGTAATTTGTCGCTTGCGGCGCCCTGGGCACGTATTATCGATGAACAGAAGCTATCATCACATGACAAAATTAAATCTCGCTCAAGGTCGGCCCAAGGCTGGGATAAGACCCATTGAAGGGAAAGTGGTTTCTCCCTTTCGCTGCTTTCCCAATCCAATTTCGATACTTGAAGTCTTGCAAGATACTGAGTCAAAGATAATTGATCAATGTTCGTCCGCGCCTGGTTGTATAAATCCTTATTGAGAAGCTGTCGCTGGATAGACGGTACCAACCTGCTGACCGCGACAACTTCGGCAAGCTCGATATTCGACATTGACTCAAGCAACGTATCCTCCAGTTCTAACAGTCCATCTGCGGACTCTGCCTGGACCAGGTAAATTTCAGATCTCCCTGGGCTTCCCAATAATTCCTGCAGCTTGATGTCTTCTGCCACCTGGAACGATGCTGGTTGCGCTAACCGACTTGGACTGTCATCCACCGTGTAGTTGGCGAGAAGCCCTATCATTGATGCGCCAAGTATTACACCGGGCAAAATGTATGCGTATTTAAATCGCAATAGTCCAGGAAATCTCGGTACTGGAATACCAGAATTCATCTTTCGACAAAGTCCAGGCGCAACAAATACGATTGCCAACCAGCTCACCAGTAGCGCTCCACAAATAAATACTGCAGATCTCGAAAGTAGTGGAATTGATACAATTACAATTCCAAGCAATCCCATTACCGTGGTTAGAAAACTGACATTGATACTCGAAAAAATAGCCTGAATAGCCGCCTTACCACTCATTCCCGCGCGAACGTGAGTCCAGAAATGAAAACTGAAATCAATACATATTCCTATAGCGGTTATCGCCATTGTCAATCCGATTAGGTGTGGAAGTCCGATTGTCCATTGAGAAATAACCAACCCGCCAACGATTGCCAGACCAACGGATACAGTAGTAATAATGAGCGCTCTTATTGAGCGAGTAAAGACAAGGAACATGCTCAGCGTCAATAACGTCGCAAAAACACTCATCCAGCGAATTTCATCAACAGTACGACGTTCGATAATTGCCGCATGCAGTGGAATTCCAGACAAATGTAGTTCTACAGAATATTCATTGGTAACAGTACTTTTAGCGTCTTGGATGGCATCGACTGAATCGATTGAAGATCGTCTCGAGGTGCTGTCGCTGGTCAGTCGAATCAATACGAGGTTGGTTGGGAAATCACTATCTACACGAAAGTAGATTCCATCAAACTGTACAGTGCTATTTCTCGGCATTCTTTCGGCGAGAAATTCTTCGATGGTTCCAAGAGGATCCGCCACCGGATCAGTCAAATTGGATGGTGGAAATTGAGCAACTTGCTGCGAGCGCCATTTCAACTGAGCATCAAATGAATCCCGCATTCGATCGCGAGTGCGATCGCTAATAAATTTATTTTTATGGGGCGCCATCGCATTTATTCGATCTGACAGCAATGTTAACTCCAAGCCATCCATGTATTCGGCTTCGATATGACCTTGCACTATTCCTTCATCGATTAACTCGAGGAATAGATCGGTGGCAATATCAACTTCCACGCCATTCCCTCCTTGAATAGCGATTGCAATCCTATGGTCAATCTTTGCCGATACTCTGAACTCAATTTCATCAATCAATTTGGATTCTTGCGACGGGGGAAGTAACGACGAAACATCCGAATCAAATATTAGTCCACCACTTTGGACCAACCATCCAAATCGTATGAGTAGAGCCAAAAAGAAAATACAAACTATCCAGAAAACAATACGAACTGGAGATCGATCATTCACAGACAAAATCCGTCGATTGATCCGAAACAAACATACTAATTGAATACTCCCGACCGTCGGTTGTGTTTATCGAAATATTATTTATCAGCCCCAATGATCCGGAAATTTCGACCGATTTAAACAACTTCGCCATCCGCTTTTTTGGTATTAGTGACAGTTCGAATTCATCCATTGAGCCAAACAAATTAACTTCAAAGCGACTCTCCAACCTTGACTCCTGCATACTAATAATTGAAAACATTAGACTCCCCACCGGACTATAGCGAGCCATTTTTTGCTCGATATTATTAACCGTCTTTATCTGTTTTCCATCACTGCTGAACAGTATTGTGTATTTATCGGGATGTTCAAAATTTAGTTTTATCCGGTGCTTCGGTTCAAAGGTAAAACTCCCAGAGCCCAAAATCTTGGTATTTCCCTGTTTGAGACATTGAATAAACTGCCCCGACACTGATCCTCGTTGCTCTATCTGGTCCTGAATATTTACCAGCGATAACCCTTGTGCAAAGGCATTCGAGAGGGCAAAAAGAAGCGCCATCGATAGCTGACAACCAGCCTGTAACAAGGATCTCCACATTGTTACTGTTTGTTGATGGAGCGTTGTTGCCAGAATTCGATTTTTTTCCGCAGAATATCAACCGTACAATGTGGCAGATCCTTATTGCTCGAAGGTTCTTTATGTTTCATGCCAGAATCTCTTAAACAGCTGTATCCTCATACGCCCAAAAATCATAAAAATTGTACCATTGCAACGGATAGTCAAAACACTGTTGCTCTAATCTGGCCGCAAAACGTTGCGCATATCTACTAATCGCAAGCTGACGATCGTTCCGCGGGAGCGTCACCCGCTGATCAAATAATTCAAATCGAATTAACAGGCCATCGGAAGTTCTTATAGCAAACAAACAATAGACCGGGACCTCCAGCAAGTGGGCCATAATATAGGGACCAGCAGGAAACTTTGTCTGGGATCCCAGAAAATCTACCGTAGTACTATTCTTGGTCGCTGTACTAATTGTTCGATCAGCGGCAATTACGACGACTTCTCCGGCCGAGACCTTTTGCACCAATGAAATAGTTTCAACTGGATCAATTGCCTCCGGTTCGATAAACCTAATTTGACCCGAATCAAATATCTTGTCGCGAAACCGATTATAGGTACTGGAACCGCTTGTTCCCAAGACGATGTTAAATCGTTTATCCGGCGTAATGCCACTACGGGCAATAGCGAGGTCGAAATTACCGAGATGCGAAACCAGGAATAGCGCTCCTTGCCGCTGGTCACTCAACACTTGGTCTAATAGAGCTTCGCCTTCAATTTTGAACTTGACGGTATCGGCACCGGCGGACCAACTATAAATCCTGTCGACCATCGATCTAGAGAACGATAGAATTTGTAGATAGGTCAGCCAGTTTCCAGATCCACCGGGTAAATTTACCGGTATACCCTTTGCCCGGCCTTCCTGAACTACCCTGTCTAAATACTGTTTACAGACTTTTCTGGTTCCGGGGGATGTAAGGTAATAATACAAGGCAACTGGTGCGACCAAAATTTTCACAAATCCCGGTCCAGTCAGCTTCATCACACCAATAAGAAATGCAATACCCCATTTACTCGCCCGTTCTGGCTGCCTGGCCCAATGTTTATTTTTCATCTAGCCCTACCTGGATTGAACCTTCGGCAGACTCTGGAAAACAATAATAGTGGCAGACGTAACAGCATCCCCAAAAATAGTCGAGTATGCATTAAAGAGATTAGAAAATTGTCTTGCCCCATTCTAAAGTTTGATTTACCACCTTCGGGATAGATCACCTTTACCGGAAGGTTAATGATTGACATTCCTTTCCAGCTTACTCTGACACACAGCTCGGGGTCAAAATCCATATGCCGTCCAATCCAACTGGCATCAATGATGCTGAGGACCGGACCAATTGGATAAATCCTATATCCGCACATCGAATCTCGGACATTTAAACTTAGACAGTTTATCCAAACCCAAATATGGGTCAGCCAGCGACCAAGTCGGCGACCAAATGGCATCGATTCATCGAAGACCGGGTACCCCAATATCATCGCATCGGAATTTCCCTCGGCAGCGTCAATGAATTCCTGGAGTGAAGATAGATCATGCTGCCCATCAGAGTCAATCTGAAAGGCGTGGGAGTAGCCCAAGCGATCCGCCTCCCTTAGACCATCGATAACCGCTGCGCCTTTTCCACCATTAGCATGCCGGACAATTAAGCTAACATTCTCAACATTACAGGCACTGACTATCAGTTTACTTTGAGTTTGATCGCTACCATCATTTACCACGATTAACGGTAGTCCTGAAGGGACTAATTTACTGATGGAAGTCTTTAGCGCCTCTCCATGCTGATAGACAGGAATTACTACCACGAGTTTAATCATTGGCTGGGTTTGACACAATCGGAATCTGTCCCGAAGCAAATTTGCTTAATCCCTCGTTCACATAAATAAACTCTACTGAGTTTCCCACTCGGGTGACGGTGAGTGTCAAGTTTTCACCAGGGGTAGCCGGATTGTTGAACTTAAGCCGATTTACTACTGCTGGATCCAACAACAAATTCCAGTGTCCGCTTACATAATGGTATACCCAATTCAACAACACAATACCTGGAACGATCGGTCTATGTTCGAAATGTCCTTGAAAATACGAGAGATCGATAGGAATCTGTATTTGAATTTCGATTTTCCCTCTCGAAACGCTGGTTTCACGAACCAATGGTAACGTTGATGGCGATGGATCTCGTAATAGAGTGGTCACTTCTTCTCTGTTTAATTTACCCATATCGTTACGCGGCATTTGATCGATAAAGCGAATGGTTCGAGGCACCACCACCGGATCCAGAAATTCCTGCAGGTAAAGTTTGACGGCTTTGTCGGTAGCTGTTTTTCCGAAAAAACTAAATTTCGACCGGCCCTTTGCAGACAAAACTATGGCGCAACATAAAATTTCCCTATTTTTCTTTTGTAGTGCAACAACTACTGCCTCATCAATCAAATCACAGGCCTCCAATATCTCAGCAACTTGAGATAGTGACACCCTCTTACCCTCAATTTTACTGATTATTTGATTGCGACCAATTAATTCAAATTGATCTTCAGTATAAAACTTCACCTGATCTCCGGTCGATACTGGGTCACTTTCTGATCCCCCTACGTGTCCACCCCAGACTGACATCGTACCTATCCCTTCCAATTCAGAGTTCTTATCAATTTTTTCTTTAATTGGACTTGCATAGATACCAGGGAAAAGACGCCAGCGATTGGACCAATCGACACGGTTAGCTTCGCCGTGGGTGCGGGTCGCTATCGCACCCGTTTCGGTACTTCCAAAAATTTCCGTAATCGAACAATCAAATAGCGCAATCATTTTTCCGGCATTGGCGTCAGTCAGTTTACCGCCAGCACAAAATACTCTGGAAATTGGAATTGGCCTGCTATTTTTTACTAACGAACCAACCTCTGCCAACGCCAACATTTGATCTGCCTGTCGACTAATCGTGGGGCTGGTAACCACAACAACTTCTGACCCTTCACTTCCAGGGATACAGGCAACGGGTTCCAGAGCTCCTAGCAGGCCGCCTTTGCGAGAAAGGTAAAAGTTCCCACGCGCTACCAGGGGCAGAAGAAATCCAAATGCCAGACCATATATGTGATAGTGAGGCACCAATGGTATAAACATTGAATTTGGTTTTGGCTGCCAAAGCCTATTGAAATTGTCTACTTCGAGAAAAAGCTGGTCAGCACTTTTCTCAATCAATTTCGACTTTCCAGTTGAACCCGAAGTAGAAAAAGCGATGCTCCCCCAATCCGAACTACGTTCAATAGGACTGTCTAAGCCGGATTCTTCGATCTCTCGTGATACTTCAATATCATACTGGTCCGCCAGTTCTTTATAAAAACCAATTAGACCGAAATTGGACTCGACCAAAGAGGCAATTACCAATTTGCTACGGCTCGCGGGCACGATAACTTGCCGCCCAGTTAATAACAAAGCAAAAAGCGCACAAACAAACTGGAATCCATCTTCGTCATACAGAATCCAGGTCGTATTTCCGCGCTGCTGAATTTCGATGATTAGTTTATTGATCTGTTGCCGCATCCGAGCCATAGAATAGCGTCGCCCAGGTCCCTGACAAACCATTCGAGCAGTATCACAATTTAAAACATCCAGCCACCTGTCAGTCATTCTAGGTAACCTCGATGGTTTCCGCACTACGCATTTTCCTGTGAATACGGTTGCGAAGTAGACGCTCGCCCAGAAGTAAAGCCAGCATAATGAAGTAGGACACAGCGCCATTGTATATGGTCCATAAATCCAGTCTATGGAACCACACCAGCAACACCGAAATCGAAATATTTACTATAAAAACGGCGCACCAGATTTTTGTTATCCAACGGGTATACCTGACTTCAATCCGGTCCAGGCTGCGATTCTCTATTTTCTCGGCCAGGTATTGAATAAAGTTCTTAGGAGCGGACAGGCTGGAATAAAAAACTCCCAGCAAACCCATATTAATTGCAATGGGATAAAATAGACCTGCTTGAACGCCCAGAGCCAGCACAAGTAGTCCAAGGAATATCGGGAGTAATATTAAAAACCAATCAAAACCGGAGTTTTTTCTAAGCCAACCGGCAATATATCTAAGCAGACCCGCGCTTATCAAGTATATTGCCGTAGCAACCGGATTGACCCACCCAAAAAACCAAAGATAAAAAGGGAAACAAACCGCTAGCCCGATTACCAGGCCGCCGGAAATCTTAACCAGCACAGGAGTCTCAGGACAATTGTTTTTCCAATTCGTCAATCACGTCACCCACTGACCGGGCGTTTTTGAAGTCTTCGGGGCTTACGCGCTTGCCAGTTAATTTGATCATCCATGCCATTAAATCCACTGCATCGATACTGTCCAAATCCAGATCATCATACAACATCGACTCGGGAACAACATCGCTTCGTTCAATATCGAATTCTGACTCCAATAAATCTCGAAACTTTTCGAGCATTGCTCCTCTATCCACGTCAGGCATCCTCAGCCTCAGTCTGCTCCCGGGTCGCACTGTCAACGAATCTCGCCAGTGACTCCACTGAACTAAAATGCTGTTCAGTTTCTTCGTCCTGGGACTTTAATTTTATCTTGTATCGTTTACTGATTGCCGCTCCAATTTCTAATGCATCGATAGAATCGAGGCCGAGACCATCGCCGAATAGCGGCGCTAAACGGTCAATACTGCTCGGATCGACATCTTCAAGGTTGAGTGAATCCACAATTAACTGCGAAATTTCACTTTCCAGCGTATGTAGCTTACTGGGCATTGGTTCTCCTGGGATTTATCTAGTTTCGTAACCGCTAACGCAATTCTACGTCGAATATGGGAACGCTACTTCGTTCTGCTTACAGATGGATTTTAACACGCAATACTGGCAAATATTATTTCAACTCCTGCCCGGCACCTTTTTTATTGAGCGAAACAGATAAGTTAATCTGTTCAGATGACAATTGTGGGCCATTTTTATCCATCGAATGATACCACTCAACCAGAGATTTGGTTAGGCGCCTGGATTTAAGAGGCATTCGTATCTGATCAGCCCCCCGAATCCGCGATAAGTTTAATTCCGCCATCACGGTAAGACAATAGGTAATTTTTCGTTCTGGAATGACATACCAGGGATCTTTCTTTCCCATCGCTGGAGGGTCACAGGAAATGTGAACCGGTCGCACCATGCACTCCGTTGCCAACATTAAATACGCTGCTCCGCGTTTAAATTTGTAGCTCTGATTCTTTACCGTACGGGTGCCTTCCGGAAAAATAATAATTGATTCTCCCTTTTTCAGACAGGACGAACAATTTTCCAGTAAGGTTTCTCCTTCATCATTGAGAATGTAGTCAGCAAAATATACCTGCATCGCCAAAAATGGATTAGTCAATAGATTCTTCTTTACTACACAATTAGCATTTGGGATGTAGCCCAGAAGAAATACCACGTCGAGCAGCGATGGATGGTTAGCTATTATCAACTGGCCCGGTTGACTTAGTCGGGTTCCGTTGACAAACGAGACGTCGAATACGCCGAGCAATGTTCCAGACTTGCTAAATAAATTGAATGCAAAGCTGTTTATCCGACGCACTCTTCTCACGCGACTATCCCTGTTACGCGATACCAGAACTACTGGCAATATCATCGCAATTGAGATCAACAGCGCACCGATACCAAATGCGAGGTACAAAAATGCCGTTAGTGTGAACCGCCTAAACCGATCCAACTGCTGCCAATAGCCAATTTTATTTCCTTCCATATCGATACTCCCAACGGCCATCTCGATAGCTCTTCTTTTCCATTAAAGCCCTGATAAATGGTAGGCAGGATCCGTCTTGGCTCCCGTCAGCGTGATCGCCGGAATGTTGAACCAGAGATATAATCTCTTCTTCTCCAGTAGTTCTCTGGACCACAAATGCCGCGACATGAGGGGACCATCGCCTGGATACAATATCGTCATAAGCCTCGGGCAAATCCGACTCATACGCCAATACCATAACCTGAAGGGACGGATGCTCTGATATCAACGCGGTAGCTTCGGCCAATGCTAGAGGGAACCCATCCGAAACCGATCCATAGGCGCCATTTACCCCGCGATAATCAGCGAACATGCTAATTAGGCTAGAAAACCTGTTGTGGACAGAATACGCAAAAGCAGTTGGGGAAATATCTTCGTGGTCCCGAGCGCATTGAATCAACTTATCCATTGCGGGCACATCACCGTGTCGCGAAACACAAATGACCGCCGGTTCCGACACAATCAGCGGTAGACACCGCTCACTAGCCGACATCACACAACGTCCAAGTGTATCCAAACGGCGGACCATGGCCTTTGGGATTAACTTGAGATTAGGGCGTGGCAAAACCGGAAGTAGACTAAGTTGGTTATTCGACCATTCCGACCAATCCGACTGAGCCTCAATTCCCCCGGCGATGCCAAACCAACCAGCAATGGCAAAATCGACCTCATTCTGTATCATTTTGCTATCAACTCATTTCACCACCGCCAACCAATTCCAACTCAACGGTAATCGGTGCAAATTTAATTTGGCGTCTGGTATCAAACATTCTATGGTCGGTAATATTTTTGTCTCGGCTTCAAGACATATTCCCATGGCGAATCCATCGAGATTTGCTGCAGATCGGGGGTTTGATTGCATACTATCGATTCTTCGGAATATCCCCATATCAGCATTGATGTCCAGGCGTAACCAGGCAAACCTTGGTGCGAACATTTGATTTTCAGCAAGATGCACTTTATTGTTCCATACCGCAATTTTATCGCAGGCTTCGAATATCGATCGATTGGACCATTTCGCCCACGCCTCTTTGACTACCCAGGATAATAGGAAACGTTCACAACTTATAGATTTACTAATTTCATTTCTTTCCATCTCCGGAAACCAGGCTTCGGCAATCTGAACGCATGAATCCAATGACCGATCGGACTGAAGGTCAAACCCAATATTAACGGTACTCGAAACCGCTGCTGCGGCATAAATGCGGTCGTGAGCGATGGAGCACCGGATAAAGCGATCCTTATCTGGAAAATTTTCATCAGGTGCAGTCTCGGCCAGGCGGGTCGATAGAGAGTGTTTTAATCCTCTGGACCACAGTATTTCGCGAAATCTTCGAGGATTTCGCGACGCCTGAAGCTTGTTTCTATCTGATCCAGTTAGCGTTGATTCAACCCAAGTTGGAGGGCTGTCCAACAGCGGACTTATTGCAACGCTAACATCCATGTGATGCGTCCTATTGGAATACTACATCCCCGCTTAAATAGACTTTACTCACGACGTTGCCCGCACGACACACAAATTGCTGGTTACTGATAAATGCCTCTCCATCGGTCACGCTTTGTATATTGACAACAGCGTTTCCCCCTTCGATTTGGGCGCGTTCAAAAAGGGTTTTAACCGCAGATAGAAAAGCCCATTGGCAGGAATTATAATCAGTCTTTCCAAACGCAATGGTGGTCCTTCGCGTAGTAAATCTTCCAATACTACGTTTTGATTTCGGATACGGTTGATCACCAAAATAGAATTGCACTTGCATAAGTGATTCAGCAGTTATGGTGTTCATCGCGTCGGTAATGGAGTGAAGCTGGGTAACATCCCGCGCAAAGGACGAACCGGCGTAAATCGTAAAGACAAACATAAATATTACGTTTATCCATTTTCTTCCGAGGTATCGATATTTATTCATGAGGGGTATTTCCCAGTATCAAATTGTAGTAGTCAGCACAGCTCGCTCTAACGTTGAAATTTTCGAAAGATCAACGATGTGTTAATCCCTCCGAAAGCAAAATTATTATTCATAAAAGCATTGCAATCGATCTCCCTGGGTTCGCCCATTATATAATTTAGTTGCGCACACTCGGGGTCCAGTTCCGTTAGATTTTGGGTGGCAGGAAACCATCCTTCATTGAGTCCGCATATCCCCAACCAGGCTTCGATAGCACCACAAGCCCCCAGGGAATGACCGAAATAGCTTTTTAGCGAACTGATGGCGATATCTTTACTAGCGACATTTGCCGTTGCATGGGATTCTGCCTTGTCCCCGGTTGCGGTTGCCGCCGCGTGGGCTGATACATACCCAATTTCCTCAACCGGCAATGCTGCTTCTGACAATGCCAACTGCATAGCCACCTCCATAGTCGCCTGGGTTGGCTGGGTCACGTGGTTCCCATCACTATTCGTCCCAAAGCCAACTATTTCGGTATAGATATTCGCCCCGCGCTCGAGCGCATGGTCCAACTCCTCCAATACCAGGGTTGCGGCGCCCTCTCCAATAACCAATCCGTCCCGATTTTTATCAAATGGTCTTGGTGATCTTTCTGGATGGTCGTTCATGAGTGAAGTCGCGTACAACGTATCGAAAACCGCTGCTTCAGTAGCATCTAATTCTTCAGCACCGCCAGCCAACATAACTTTATGATAGCCATGTTTGATCGCTTCGTAGGCATACCCAATGGCGAGACTTCCTGAGGTGCAGGCACAAGAGGTCGGGATGATTCTGCCTTTGGTCTTAAACACCACTGAAATATTTACCGCAGTAGTATGCGGCATCATTCTAATATAGCTGGTTGAATTAAGCGCATGGGTGGTTCGTTCATTCAATACCTTGCCAAACTCAGCTACTGCATCGACACTACCGGTGGAAGAACCATAGGCTACCCCAGTCGCATTACTCGAAATTACATCGGACTCAAGTAACCCAGCGTCATTCAAGGCGGCATCTGTGGCCCCGAGGGCAAGTCTGGAAACCCTGCCAGCGCCGCGTAATTGCTTGCGTTTAAAACGTGCTGGGATTTCAAAATGAGTAACCGGTGCACCAAGCTTGGTATTCAACCCTTCGATGTCCTGCCATTCTGACATTACCCTAGTCCCTGTCAGACCCTTTCTCATGTTTGCCGCTACTTCCTGCCAACTACTACCAAGTGAGGTAATACCAGACATCCCAGTAACAACTACTCTTTGCTTCAAGATAACCCTCCATCTATAGCAATAGTCTGACGGGTTATATAGGCCGCCTGCTCAGACATTAGGAATGAAACAGCGCCTCCTACCTCCTCACCCTTACCTATTCGACGCATTGGTATCAATGGCAAAATACGCGAATGATCAACATCATTGGTCATATCAGTCTCAATCAATCCTGGGGCAACGCAGTTCACCGTAATATTTTTTCTCGCTAGTTCTAGTCCAAGGGACTTGGAGGCACCGATTAGTCCAGCCTTGGCCGCACTATAGTTGACCTGGCCTCGATTTCCCATAATGCCTGAGACTGATGTTACCACCACTATTCGCCCTCCGCGACGGGCGAGTATCAATGGCTCTATCAACGGTTTCAATACGTTATAGAAACTATCCAGGTTAATCGACAGGACTTCATCCCAGTCGTTTTCTGACATAAAAGGAAAAGCATTGTCTTTGGATACTCCCGCGTTCAAAACAATTCCATAATACATGCCATGACTGTTTATATCGTCATTAAGCACTGAACGGCATTGTTCTCGGTCACCGACATCGAATACGAGCCGCCTTATCATTGGGCAGGTTTGTTTAAGCTCACTGTAAGTTGTGTCCAGGTGTTCGCTCTCACTTCGACCGTGCAGAACGATAGAATATCCCGATCGAGACAATTCCATAGCGATGGATTTTCCAATACCCCGGCTTGAGCCAGTAATTAAGACTGATTTAGTAGATGCAATCATTGATCAGTTGAATTCAATTCTTCAGTAACGGAAAACACGCTAATTTTAGCCATCGCCACCTCATGCTGGCTTCCATTAGCTGAAATCTGATCCATTTTACATTCAAACATTGCCAGACCCTCATTTTCTAGAATTTGATGGGCGTGAATTTTCAAGATACAGCCACCTGAGAAATAGCGAAGGGAGCTTATATAGCTGCGGGTACCCAGTAAAAATCCGATGGGAGGACGGGATTCCGGATCACCACGACATATCCCCGACCAGGCGGCAATTGATTGCGCCATTATTTCTATACCTAGATAGGCTGGCACCCTATCGTTAATAAAAAAAGGCAATCGCGGTCCAACATCAAGCTCAGTAATTACAAACTCCTGTCCGTGATCGATTACCCTGTCAATTAGTAGCATAGCTCCCGAATGGGGCATATACGGGGCAATCTCTCCAGGAGAACTCAACATACTCGAGTGGTGCGGGATAGGATTAGCGCTGTATTGTGACCGCCAAACGCGAATGAAGTAGATAAGGCACCATTAATTTTTCGAGCGGGATTATCTGCTCGATTGACCAGATTAATCCGCGGCAATGACTGATCAACGTTTTCGACACCATGTTGAGGCGGTAAAGGAACCTCTGTTGGTCGATTCAACAGCAACCATAAGATAGCAGCTTCAACTGCACCGGCAGCACCCAATAAATGTCCCGTTACGGTTTTGGTTGAACTGGCTGGTGTTGTGGCACCAAAAATTCTGTGAACCACATCTGCCTCCATGGCGTCGTTAAGACGGGTTCCGGTTCCGTGCAAATTTATATAATCAATATCTTTTATATCAAAATTCGCGTCCAACATCGCTGATCTGATTGCGTTTGCCGCGCCGATTCCTTTAGGGTCAGGCGCGGATTCATGCCAGGCATCGCTGGATTCAGAAAACCCGGCCAGGGCAATACCTTCAAACCCTTTTTCCATGGTAAACAAAGCTCCACCTTCTCCAATATTTATTCCGTCCCTGTTTGGTTGAAATGGTTTGCAACAATCTGTCGAATATGACTCCAGAGACTCGAATCCCTGGCAGGTTAGACGATTGAGCGATTCGCTCGCGCCAACCATAACGGCATCACACCATCCTGCCCTAAGTAGCGTTCTTCCCAGCGCCAATGCCTTGGCGCCGGATGTACAAGCGGTAGATATAACGATGTTAGGCCCGTTGATCCCGCAATAATTGGCAAGGTCGTCCGCCGCGGCCGAAATCTCCTGGTGATTATGATAGTCTACCTTGGATACAGATTCCCGAGACTCTACCTCCCGTATACCGGTGGTGGTGGTACCAATAATCACGGCAATACGATCGGATCGATAACTTGTTTTCAATCGATCAATTGTCGCAACCATCTGGTCGGTCAGATACTGAAGTATCCCACTGATTCGGGCAAGGTTTGGGTGGAGAAGGTTCTCAGGCAGCTCAATCTTTCCAAAATAACCCGGGCCATCCCGCAAAAACCCCGAATCAATTGTCAGTACTTCTTCAGGTGCTTTGTGTAAGCCCTGGAGTAAAGTGGATGTATCTCCCGCAGCACAAATAACTTTGCAATCAGAGAGAACTACGCTCTGGGTTTGATTCATCGGTTTTATGATCGAATTCTCAAAAATTCTAGATTTCTGGCAAATCTACCAGTGGGTGTGAAAGGGGATATTCTTGTCGATAGGTTATAGTCAAAAACAAAATTATGACTTTTAACGTAAATTTGTCTCAAGCAGGCTAAATTTATCTAGTCACCCGGGATCAGCCTGCTCCTAGACGTGGATATTAAATAGAAACTTGACGCCGGGCGAGTATACACGGCATTGTGTAAAAATTGACTAATTGGGCGCCAGGTCTGGCTTTCCGAGTGGTGAATTTCCAGTTTTCCTGGAGTATTATCGATTGGATACTCTTTGCAGTGCCTGGGAAGTGTAGACCGCCATTAAAATAATAATTCCGCCGGCAACGGTCAGTAACCCCGGTACTTCCGTGAAAATCAGATAAGCCCAAACCGGTGCCAAAGGGGTTTCCAGGGCGCTTAAAAGTGCAGTTTCTGATGCCGGAAGTCTTCGGGCACCTTCCGCCAATGTGATTGAAGCCACCGCGAAGACCAGTCCGAAACAACCCATAATTAAAATTTCTTTTAACGGAGCTGAAATTGGATCTCCCAGTAGCCACCCAATCGGCACCAGTATCAATGACAATAATACGCCAGGACCCGCCGACGGCGTCTGCGGAAAGCGTCGGTAAATACATAGATAAATAGCCATCCCAAGGGTCATCCAAAGTGCCAGTAAATCTCCTCTCAAACTGAGATCACCCAAAGAACCGCTAACGATTAGCAAGACACCGGCAAACGCCGCTAAACTGGCACCCAGAACCAAACCACTGGGTTTTTCTCGAAACCAAACCCAGGCAATAGCCGTGGCGACAAAGGGCGATGCGGCATAGATCAAAGAAACATTCGCAATTGAGGTAAATTTAAATGATGGAATGAATGCGATGGTTGCTGATGCTCCTACCAGTCCAGCTGCAACGCCAGCCTTTCCCATGCCATAGAATTCCTTTCGAAAGGTACCCTTTAATACAATGTAGGTAACGGTAAATAACGTGGCAAATATACCGCGCCAGAATAGTATAGACCATGAATCTGCGCTAACCCCTTTTACAAACAGTCCCGCCGAGCTAAAAACCAGTGCCGAGATCAGCACAAAGAAAACGCCAATAAAACGGGCAGATCGCATAAAAATACTCTCGGGAAATAAAGTTATCAGTCTTTCTTCCAGTCGCCCTGGTTATTCCACCTGCGATTAGGATTGACAAAATCGTCCAACCCTCTGGTTTCTGAACGTAAGACTGGATCAATTGCTATAAGGGGTTCGCAATCGCTATAGGTTTGAAAAATCGTATCGAACCCGGTTTCGAAAATTGCATTGCCTGTTTTGCCTGACACAATTCAGTCTTCAGTAATTGTTGTGCGCAGTATACTCAACCACTACTGACAGCATTGTGTCAGTAGTGGTATGTTAGCCTGCAGTTAATCTATCTATTAATAACTAAAATGCGCCGAACTGATCGACTATTCGAGATAATTCAAATTCTTCGAAGTCAGAGTAGTTCGATTACCGCAGTTGAAATCGCTGAAAATCTGGAAGTCTCCACCCGCACTATTTATCGCGATATTCAGGCGCTGCAGTCAATGCGAACGCCCATTGAGGGCGAGGCTGGGGTCGGATACATGATGCGACAGGGATACGATTTACCGCCCATCAATTTCACGACGGTGGAGATTGAAGCAATCGTAGTAGGCCTCAACCTAGTCGCCAGAACCGGAGACCTTGAGTTACAAAGAGCCGCTAATCGAGTGTCGGTTAAAATTGACTCAGTACGGAGTCGAATGGATAGTCTGCGGGTCTCTGATTGGGGTCCGTCCCCACCCCAAACCGTGGACCTTGACAGCCTCCGATCAGCTATTCGCGGTGAGCAGAAGTTACTGCTTTGCTATCGGGATGAACGAGAACTTGAAACCCGTCGGACCGTTCTGCCATTAGCAATGATCTACTACGTCGAATCAATCGTATTGGCTGGCTGGTGCGAATTACGTAAAGATTTTCGACATTTTCGGGTCGATCGGATAATAAGCGGCAAGCCAAAAAATAGTTTCTTCAGAAATCGCAGCAAGGCCCTGCGCGCGCAATGGGAAAGCCAGCAAAAATCGGACTAACCCAATAGCTCACTAACGCACTCTTCAAGTATATCCAGCCCCTGTTCCAGCTGCCGATCAGGCACGGTTAACGGAACCAGGATTCGGACAACATTGCCGTAAGTCCCACATGACAACAGGATCAAGCCTTTGTCCCTGGCCATTTCCAGTATTTTTCCGGCAATTGCTGAATCGGGCTGGGACAAATCGCCGCCCTTGAAGAACTCTATAGCTACCATGGCACCGAGTCCCCTTACTTCGCCTATCTCGGCATACCGACTCGCCAGAGATTGCAATCGGCCAACCAGTATATTGCCAACCTCCCTCGAACGTGCCACTAAATTCTCCTCTTCAAATGTCTCAAGGACAGCGAGGGCCGCAGCACAGGCAATCGGACTCCCACCATAGGTTCCACCGAGCCCCCCCGGAGCGATGGAATCAATCATATCAGCCCGACCTGTAATGCCGGACAAAGGAAACCCACCGGCAATGGATTTGGCGAAGGCCGTAATATCTGCGGAAACCCCCATCTGCTCCATCGCGAAAAATGTACCAGTGCGACCGGCGCCGGTCTGAACTTCGTCGGCAATTAATACTATTCCATGGTCATCACAGAGTGCGCGCAAACGCTGCATAAAACTGGGTGAAGCAATGTAGAAACCTCCTTCTCCTTGCACTGGCTCCAATATTATCGCCGCAATATCAGTAGGTTCTGCATCATTTTTAAAGATAAGCTCAATTGAGTGCATAGCATCATCTTCACTGACTCCCTGGGTGGGACAGGGAAACTGGGCGCGAAACACCGAACTCTGCATTAATCCCATTCCAACACTGTAAGGCGCGACTTTACCGGTCAGCGCCAGGGTTGCCATGGTTCGGCCATGATATCCTGAGGTAAATGCAATCACTCCAGCACGTTTTGTCCAAGCCCGGGCAACCTTGACCGCGTTTTCCACCGCCTCGGACCCTGAGGTAAACAGGGCGCTCTTCTTGGCAAATTCTCCCGGCACCAAAGCGTTGAGTTTTTCACAGAGCTCGACATAACTTTCGTATCCAAGCACCATAAAGCAGGTATGGCTAAATGCCTCGAGCTGCTGTTGCACCGCCTGCTTAACACGGGGATGCAGATGGCCGGTATTAAGAACTGCGATGCCCCCGGCAAAATCAATATATTCCCGCCCTTCAACATCCCATACCGTGGCGTTCTCTGCCCTTTCGGCAAATACTGGATGAATCGCCCCAACTCCTCGGGCCACAGCCTGACTCCTACGTTCCAGCAATTCGGCATTGGTTTGTGAGGACTCTAATTGGTCGACTAAGTTTTCTGCGGTATTTTTCATCATCCTGGTCCAGGTTTGATCGTTAAATGGGTGGGGGAAGAAGGTGATATTATGCTGGAAGCTAAAAAAATTCCATTGCTATTTATTAAATTCCGTTAACCTCTTATGAAAGCGTTGTTGATCATTGCACACGGCAGCAGAAAACTCGAATCCAATGATGAAATACATGGATTGATTGACAATATCAGAGGTTCAATAACCGGGTATGACCTGGTCGACTGTGCATTCCTTGAGCTTGCAAAACCGGACATCTCCCAAGGCGGGATACAGCTAATCGAAGCCGGTGCTACCTCGATCAATATCCTGCCATATTTTCTGGTAGCGGGAAATCATGTCACTACCGACATACCATCAGAAGTAAGCAATTTTTCGGCCCGTTTTCCTCATGTCGATGTGTCAATTGATAGTTACTTTGGGTCAATTCCGGGAGTTGTCGAATTGCTGGTTGAACACCTGAATCCAGGAACCTAGCGAAAGGGTAACAACAGGCGTCAACCTTATCTGGAGGGGCCATCCCGTCAAGATGATTACCAGAACCTAACCAAGAGGACAACTTCCCGGGTTAACAGTGGAGTAGAAGCGCTTCTGGTTGTGTATCTTCCCGAGCACGCATTGAATTTTCCTTACGGCATTTGAAGATGGTTGAAGGGTAACACTACCAATATTTCCGTCACCTCTAATTTCCCTGGAAATTTTCTGCCGTAGCGCCTGTTCAATAATTTCAATATCCTCGACGTCAAGTTTAAAACTATCCTGGTATTTAGTCATTTTATTACTCACAGTTAATTACAGAATGGTGCGGAGTCGAATAAGAATAAAACCGTAAACCTTTTGCTATTTTCATCCACCTATCTATAGTCACTGATTTAATGAAATTTGACCAATCAGAAAGATTTGTTCTTATATTAGTTTTATCTTATATAAAACAAAACCCACCGATACCCAGGCTACTGTCGAAATGGCAACATCAAACTCCAAATAAATTCAGTTGGCTTTTTGTGCCTGATAGCTGGCAATCCAATATCCATATCCCGGTGATTTTTATGGGGTTGTTCAGTCCAGGTACCAAAAACGCGATCCCATAGAGTTAAATTGAATCCATAGTTACTATTGGTTTCATTGATCAGAACCGAATGGTGAATCCGGTGTACATCGGGGGTTACCAGGACCCATCTTAGAATCTGGTCCAGCCTGAGTGGAATTTTGACATTGGCATGGTTAAACAACGCCGTTGAATTAAGCACAATTTCAAATATCAGGATCGCCAACGTGGATGGACCAATAAGAATAATCAAGATAAATTTATAAACCATAGAGAGTACGATCTCAATGGGATGAAACCGAATCCCGGTAGTAGTATCGAAATCCAGATCGGCATGGTGGACTCTGTGAACTCGCCATAGAATTGGAATCTTATGACTGAGAACGTGTTGTATATAAATGGCAAGATCAAATACCAGGATAATGATAGCTATCTCAACAACAGTTGGAAGCGACACCTGATTGAGCACCCCCCACTGAGCAGTTTCCGCATACTGGGCAATACCAATAGTGGTAATTGGTAACACTATCCTGACAACTGCGGTATCCAGCGCAATTATTAGCAGATTCGTACTCCAACGGGATTTCCTTGGGTAGTTGAGTTTCCTTCTCGGCAATAGCAGTTCAAGTAGAAGCATCAACGAGAGTACCGACAGAAAAATACTAATTCTCAAGGTACCGCTATCCATTTGAAGAAACCTTCATTACTGCCACCGTCAGTGTACCCCCTGCTTGATAATCCAAAGTACATATACCTGTTTAGTAGTAAATAATAATATTAGATATCTCTAATATATGTTAGTTTTACCCATACAGGATATACCCCCAGGAGCTTGATTTATAGACAATCTGATCTCCAATTTTAATTTTATTAAGGAGTCAATATGAACATATTTGCCAAACTAGCTTCGTTTGCTGCTCTAGGACTGATCCTTGCTACTGGTTCAGCCCAGGCTACCGATTCGACCGACGCGCCCAATTCAACCAACATGATGAATCCAATGACAATGTTCTCGGGCTTTATGGGGAACAATACCGATGTAGCTGGCGCCACGATGGATATCCACCCAATTAAACCTACCACCTGGACTAATTTTATTGCACCGTCGTCTCACACCCAACTGCATCAGGCGATGACCAACCCAATGAATTATATGCAGTTCATGCAACCTCAGTTTTTTGCGGAATTTATGAATCCGCAAAACTGGATGGCCTGGATGAATCCAGCAGTATTTACCTCAATGATGAATCCGGAAGCAATCAGTAGCTGGATGAATCCTAACTCCCATCTGCAAGCAATGAATCCTGAGATGTTTAGTCAGATGCTTAATATGAATAGCTATGCTGGATTTGTTAATCCTTCTTCGTTCGCCGCCTGGATGAATCCTGCAAGTTTAGGTAATTTCGTCAATCCAGAAAATTTCATGGCCTCCATCCAACCCAAGACTGATTCAGTTGAGGCGGAGACTGATTCAGGGGCACAATAGTTTCTGTCCGATGAAATCTACTGTATCGATATAAATTCATCCTGCACCGAATGGCATGGTTTTATACCTCACCCTGCATGATTGCCGTACCAATACACTGGTACGGTTTTTTTATCCCTCTTAGAACAGATATGAAAGTCGTCGTTAATCATAAACTCTTTCAAGCAAACTAACCGGCTTGAAACCTCGCCAACGCCTCGCCATTGGATATCACGGCCCTGGCCCGATCAGCACCAGCGACCAGTCCCGAGACAATTCCGGCCTGGGTCAATGCTATCGCAGCGCCGTAGATCAAGCTGTCTCGCATCGGCCCGTCGTCGTTAATCAATGCGCCGAGACCAATTTCAAGATTCTGGGCGATAACAGGTTCCATCACATCGGTCGAGCCATATCCTGTTTGCTCCATTATTTCCGCATGAGACGCAGAAAGAGAAACGATCCGAGATTGTTGCACAATTCCGAGATCGGTTGGAACTAACCGATTAAGCACCAGTTCCTGACCCAGATTAATACTAAAATATCGCGATAGCTGGCTTAACGAGGGAATACAACCACCTTCAACACCACGCACCAGAGCTGCGGAATCAAATCCAGCGTGCCTGGCCAATTTGGCGTATACCGGAGGGTAGGCTTTATGTACAAACCCCGTCATTAAATGGGTTGCCCTTGATCCAGATAATGGTTTAAGAACAACCTCAAGGGTAGACAGGCAACTGCGTTTTACCATCAAGTCCCGCAATTCCACTAGTCCATGAAGCGCCGGAACGTAGTGCTTCTGATCCAGATACGCCCATCCTATATCCGGGTTATCGATCCGCGCAGCCGCCTCTTCAACGGTCAAGTCTATGCTTTGACCGGCGGCTTGAAGCACCATTCGGCTGGTCATTCCGTATTTCGGCCCCACTGCCCCCACGCCATGACTATAAGCAGGCAAACCGCATGCTGCGATCACCGCGGGCAAAAAGGGGGTCGCCGGATGTCCACGTAAATACCCGTTGAACGGGTCCGCCAGCGCAATTATCGCGGGAGCCGCTGTTTGTTTATGATGCAAACGCTTGATCAACGCATTCAATATCCCAACATTTTCTTCGTCGGTCTCGCGCTTCATTCTTAGAGCAATTAGAAAGATACCTGTTTGTACCGCATCTATCTCGTGATTGAGAATCATTTCCATACCGTCTTCAGCCTGGGCGACAGTCAATGACTTGCTCAGTTCTGGGCCAGTGGCAACTAATTGAAGGTATTGCCGCATGCGGGTTTGCGGGCTGGATTGGCTATTCATTAAGTGCAGTTATGCGAGTTCGGGAATGAACGAAACAAACAATCGAAGATGGCTAATTTATCACTTCTTGCAGTGCCAGAAGAAATTCAGTTCAATTGAGAAATCATTAAATCTAATGTGCCTGCAAACAGAGTATTAGTCAGTTAACTTAATGATGTGTCTATCGATAACTCTATATACTGCCACTTTGAACATTATGAATCTGGTGAATCAAAAACTGTCCTGTTCCACCTCAAGATATCCGATGCTCACCATACGACCAATACCCTCTTTGAATCCGGCCCAACCGGTAAACTCGACTAGGCGCTCTACCACAATATCCTTAATTTCAAAATCCGGCAGTCCTTCTTCAAAATATTTTTCTATGGTTTGATATAACGTACTGTAAAACGATTTGTTCTGGCGGATAATGCTAATGTTGCCGGTCTTTCCGTGGCCTGGAACCACGAGGGTCGGCGACAGGCTGATCAAATAATCCAGGGTTTGCAATAGCCCGGAAAAATTCCCATCATCCATCCTGCCCAATCGACTATTAAAAACCAGGTCACCGGTAAACAAAGTATTGTCAGGATGAATCAGGATAGCAATATCCGACGATGTGTGGGCCTGCCCACGATGATGAATCTCAAAGTTGATGCCACCGATCTCGATACTGTCACCGTCAATAACGGGAATTTTTGGAACAACCGGCTTGGTACCCGCGGTTGCACCGTTGGTAAGATTGTTCATCAGCTCAACCCAATTATCCCCTTCCCCATCCTGAGCTTGCTGGATTAAATTAGGGTGGGCATACATCTTCACCTCGGGATAGGTTTGCTTAATCGCCTGGTTCCCAAGCCAATGGTCTCCATGAATGTGGCTTGAAAATGTCGCCACAACTGGCAAATCCGTAGTCTGCTTTATTTTTTGCAATACCATTTTGCCAATTTGGATACTGCTACCGGGATCAATAACGACCACTCCTGTGCCGGTTATAACGAAACCGGGATTATTCATAAACCCCTGATTCTCTGCACTCGGCAGTCCCTCTGGGCCATGAATAACATATACATGCTCACTAATCTTTTTCGCTGAATAAGATGCCGTAATTGGCCCGGCTTCCGTTTCCGCATAGGAAAACGAGTTGATGAAAATTGAAATCAAACAGATCAGCGACTTCATCAGGTTGGAACATCTACCTTTTAATTTACTGTGCATCAGGAAAACCCTACCACTCGCCCGTCGCACCTGCTTCCATGATGGACACCATGGCATCACGAATTCGACGCCCATTTTTTTTCAACTCCTGGTCAATTTGAGAGTCAGGATGCCAGACAAACGATAACCAGGACACGTCCCAATCCATTGTCATTAACCACACGTCACCGGCAGCATCTTCAAGCACCGAGATTCGACACGGAAGAAATATCGAAAATTCCGGACTATAGTCAAGTACCATTCGCGCGACGAGGGCATCACAGTACTGCAAGATCTCAAACTTCGGAGTAGGCGCCCCGGTCTTGGCTTCAATCTCTTGCCAAACCTTATTGTGGCCAGACTTCTTAAGATTTTCCTCCACCGCCCGACTGTCCATGGCTTCAACAACATCTTCAACACTCAAGCCTTCCGCCGCCTTCATTTTTAGCGTCATGAATCCAAAAACCTGGCGCAATGACCATGGATTCGCCGCCCCCATATTTTGTATCATCGCACGTCGGGCCTCGGGCGGGAAAATCTCAGTTACCGTGTTTGGCTCCCAATTTCTTTGCCCAGGGGGCTGCATCATCATGGGCACTGGAAATGGTAGCCCGTTACTTTTTCTCAGCTGCTCCAGTGCAGATCGAATATTCGCATTATTATCCTGGGCACTAGCACTTTCCACCGGTAAGATAGTAAAAGCTAAGATTGGTAAAGATAATAAAAATATTGCTAGTAATTTCGACGATAACCTCATGATCTTTCTCTAATAAGTCACGAAAATAGTTAGTTAAGATTCCGATTCGCGTGGATTCTGAGACTCCGGAAAACTACTCTGCGACGCTACCTTCAGCGACTTCCTCAGCGGCCTGTTTTAATCCGGAAACTGCAGATTCATACCACGCCTGATACGCCTCTGGTTTCATCAGCTGCTCGGCCATTTTGGTGAATGTATCCGGATTCATAGCCTGACTCATCACCTGCATGTATGCATTCGGGTTCATCAATGACATGTAAATCGAAGGGTTCATCATCGCCATCCAGGAAGCCGGGTTCATTCTTGACTGCATAGCTTGTGGACTCATCATATAACTGTACGTGGAGGGGTTTAACCAGTTTTGTGGATTCATCATCATCGCAGCGCCCAGTTGTTGGTCAGCGGGGGCAGCACCACCCATTCCTGCTCCCCCCATCATCGACATTGGCCCCATCATCATAGGAGCCATCATCATCGGGTTCATCATCCCCATGGGGCTCATCATGCTCATGGGATTCATCATGCCCATTGGATTCATCATACTCGTAGGGTTCATCATCCCCATTGGACTCATCATACTCATGGGATTCATCATGCCCATGGGGTTCATCATGCCCATCGGATTCCCCATCTGTGGCATCGCTGGTGCCGGGTTTGCGTTTTGCCCCGTGGCATTTTTTGACGCCATCATTGAATTCATCATCTGGGTAAAATCCAGAGCGGGTTGTTCATCGGTTTGCGCGATCACCAAAGATGGCGAAAACATCACTATCGCTAACGATATAGTGGAAATCAGTTTTTTCATTGTCAATCCTCGAATTTAGAGCAATATGTGGGCAGATCAATTGATGCCCTTATGAGGCAAGTATAGAGTTTGCCAACCGCTATGGTGGATTCCAGAATGGATAATGGAGTAATAGTCGTCCCACAAATCCAATATCCCATCCTGTATATTCATAAGAACATTAAGCCCAAGACATGGAAACGGTTTGTTTAATACGCTAGAATTTTACGGAACACACTTCTGCGAAACCCGGAACCCAACCCATATTTAGAAGCAATTTAATGAAATTTCGCTACTCGCCAATCATGATAATTTGCCTGCTGTTCGGCTTATTATTAAATACGGCGGCCCAGGAAACCAATGTTGGCAAATTTCTTGGAGCCAAAGAAACCGTGTTTCCGGAGTGGTTCAAACAGAGTTTTCTCGATTTTGAGGAAGACATCGATGAGGCAGCAAACGCCGGCAAGAGGGTGATACTCTATTTTCATCAGGATGGTTGCCCATATTGCAATAAATTGGTTAACGACAATTTTGGTAATTCAGCAATCGCAGCAAAGGTTAAAAAGAATTTTGACCTTGTGGCAATCAATATGTGGGGAGATCGGGAAGTTATACAGGTGGGGGGAAAGCAGTTTTCCGAGAAAACACTCGCGGCTGCGTTGAACGTGAGTTTTACCCCAACCCTTATGTTCTTTAATGAAAAAGGAAAAGTTGTATTGAGACTAGACGGATACTACCCACCCTCAGAATTTGTTACAGCACTAAGCTATGTTGCCGAAAAAAAAGAACAACAGACAACCTACACAGATTTTGTCGAAACCCTGAAGCAAACAAAAATAGACGGAGAAATGAACGGCGAAGACTGGTTGATTCAACAGCCCTATGACTTGTCGGTATTATCCGACACCAGTCCAGCCGCGGTATTGTTCGAAGAACCGGAGTGCGAAAATTGTGATCTGCTACACCAAAAAACCTTTACAGACCCCGCAGCTGCAACGTTGCTTGGACAGTTCAATATCATTCAGTTGAACCGGTGGGCTGATACCCCTGTGGTAAAACCTGATGGAACCGCTACCACTGCAAAAAAATGGGCTGACAGTCTGGGGTTGGGATATGTTCCTGCAATCGTTTTGTATGACGCAGGGGGTAAACAAATCATTAAGATCACCGCGATGTTCAGGACATTCCATATTCTTGGCGCTTTCGACTATGTTGCTTCCGGCTCCTATCAAACCGAACCCAGCTTCCAACGTTATTTGACCGCGCGAGCTGAACGAATTCGTCACACCGGGGCCGATGTAGATATTTGGAAATATTAGTTTAAGTTAAATTTTTAACTTATTGATTTTATGTTGATTTTTTTGAATTTAACATCAATTTCACAAGATGACTGATTCGCCGAAAAAATCATGCAGATTCACCACTATGTCGATTCTGCATAAGACGCCGAATTTTGGTACTATTTTCATTATATAAATTAGCTAGGAGATATACGAAATGAATTCAATTGGAACTCTCCTGGACGCAAAGTCCCCTGAGTCACAAATTTGGAGCATACTGCCCAGGCAAACCGTAAGGGAAGCATTGGAGATTATGAAAATCCATGACATCGGATGTATTTTGGTGATGGAAAATGATCAACTCTGTGGCGTATTGAGCGAACGGGACTACGCCAGGAAAATGATATTAACTGGAAAGACTTCAGATACCACCCGGGTCGAAGATATTATGACCCGTAAAGTCATCTGCACCACACGCAAGAACAGCGTCGACGAGTGTATGGCCCTTATGAGTCATCATGATTTTCGACATTTGCCAGTTAAGGACGGAGACCGCGTGGTTGGTATGGTATCTATTCGAGATCTGGTAGGCAGTATTATTAAGGAACAACAAGATACAATTGAGCATTTGCAGCAATATATCGCGAGTTAGCTACGGCTAGCTGGATTCGTAGTCACTATTTCAACTATACTTTTACCGTTCCGCTAGTACTGGGCTGGACGCCGCCAGTTCCACTGCTCATTCACCCGCAATTAGATTTGATTGCGTTTCAACTTCGTATACAAATAAAAATTATGCCCGCTTTATTGCCAAATATCGACCCGGAAGGGTTACTTGAGTACTCAGTTGTATTTACTGATCGTTCACTCAATCATATGTCAAATTCCTTCCAGGGAGTAATGAACGACATTTCAACAACCCTGAAGCAAGTCTATAACTCGTCTTCCGCCATCGTGGTTCCTGGAGGTGGCACCTACGCTATGGAAGCCGTTGCACGGCAATTTGCCACCGGTAAAAAATGCCTGGTAATTCGCAATGGCTGGTTTAGTTACCGTTGGACTCAAATTTTTGAGACCTGCGGAATTCCAGCTAGCGAAACCGTACTCAAGGCAGCAATGATTTCCCCTGTGCACCAGGCTCCTTTCGCTGCACCAAATATTGACCATGTCATTAGTACGATCAAGGAGTTGGAACCCGAAGTAGTTTTTGCACCTCATGTCGAAACTTCTTCTGGAATGATGTTGCCTGCTGAGTACCTGACCCAGGTTGCTAACGCGGTGCATGCCCACGGCGGTCTGTTTGTACTGGACTGTATTGCCTCGGGAGCAATGTGGGTCGATATGCAACAAACCGGTGTTGATATCCTGATCAGCGCACCACAAAAAGGCTGGAGTGCATCCCCCAGCAGCGGACTGGTCATGCTCGGATCCAATGCCCTTGCAAAAATTGATAACACCACCAGCAGCAGCTTCGCATGCGATCTTAAAAAATGGCTGCAAATTATGCAGGCGTATGAGAACGGCGGGCATGCTTATCATGCAACAATGCCTACAGACTCTCTGGTTACCTTTCGAAATGTAATGCAGGAACTGGGGGAGTTTGGCTTCGATACCGCACGTAACGCCCAGGCTGAACTAGGCCAACGCGTCCGAGATCTATTGCATGATAAAGGCATCCCGAGTGTGGCAGCCCCCGGATTTGAAGCGCCAGGCGTAGTCGTCAGCTATACAGACGACCCCAACATTCAAAATGGAAGCAAGTTCGCAGCAGAAGGATTACAAATTGCCGCGGGAGTGCCCCTTATGTGCGACGAACCTGACGACTATCGGACATTCCGTCTGGGCCTGTTTGGCCTTGATAAACTCCGCAATGTTGACCGAAGCGTAGACAACCTCGCGAGCGCGATAGGTAAAATTTTTTAAGCTGTATATTTACCTGGCATTAAAAACAATGCTCACTGGTAAATAATTTTTACCGGGTGCCCAACATCAGGCAAGGATTGCCTGGTGCTGATGGTGGTTTTAATCCACCCATGAGTCGAAGAAAATTCGATTGCTTCAATTTTTCCCTGCCCCCTTCCACCATCAGATTCAAGCTCGACGTTCTGCCCCAAATTCAATAAAACTGCGGGAGTGGATTTTATTTCGGCTCTGACCACCTTCTCATCACTCGCCATGATAAATGCCGGTAAAGATCGATTTTCTATCACTATTCTTTCACCTGGATTGGCGTTTCGACGCAATACTAATCCGGAAATAGGGGCAGATATCCGACTCAAATTCAAGCGGGACTGGTGACCGGCCAGTTCCGCCTTACTGGTACTGTATTTTGCGGCAGCTTCTAGCAAGGCTAATCTGGACAGATCCAGCTCGACCGACGAAAGTGACCCTTCGGCAAACAGATTACTGTCTCGGTCGTGGGCTCGTTGCCTCTCTTCCATGTCAGCAAGCAAAAACTTCGATCTTGCCGTAGCGGCATTTACCGCGGCGATCAGCACAGTATCATCCAGCTCTAGCAGGAGTGTTCCTTTGGTCACTCGGTTACCTTCCCGAACGCTTACAGATTTCACCTCTCCACTGACACCTACATTGAGTTGATACAAAGCGGCATAGTCGACATACCCAGAAACGGTCTCTCCACTGGCAGTTTGAAGCTGACAAGCTAACAGCAATAAAAAAGCAACTCTGCTTAAGGAAATTTGCGTAGTTTTCATAGTTTAAGTTTTAATTAAAATTTACCGCCGGTTTTCCAGCCAATCCATCCAGTTTCTCCCACGCCAATGCGTGTTGGTAGCGCGTTCGCGCCAGTCGATGAATCGCTCGTGCCACACCAGCGTTGGCGCTGCCAATTCTGGCGCGCACCTCCATTTCGTACTGCAGTCGCACCTTGTCCAGGTTTAGTTCGCTATACAGTAACTCACTTTTTGCCGCGGCAATCTCAGTTTGTAGCGAGCCTATTCGTTGCACCAGCTCTAGTACATCGGTGCGTATCTGATGATTCAATAAAGAAATATTTGCCTCTTGCTGTAATACTTTTGCCTGCTGCAAGGACACTTCCCCAGCATCTCGACTACGCCGATTCAGTGGAATATCCAGGTAAATTGAGGCGCGAAACTGGTCACGGCTGTTCGCCATGGTCTGTCGGAATTCCGCGGCCTGGAAACGCGCCCCCAGAACCGGTCTTGGTAATAACGTAATGGAAGAAAGTCTTTGTTTTTCCGCATCAAGTTTCAACTGGGCCGAGCGAATGGCGAAATTGCTCTCCAGCACCTCGGTCAACAGTGTATCGTAGTCGGGGGCTTCGCGATCATAGGCCGACAAGTCAGGCTCAACCAATTGATCAGGATAGGCATCGATTCGATTTAGCGCTAACGCAAGGCGAAGTCGACTTGCACGCTGTTGGTGACCAGCCGCGGTCCGTCGTGAAAAATTACTGAGATAATCCGACTCCAGCTTACGTACTTCAACTTCGGCTATCTCCTGGTAGTTTTCCATTTTACCCCTGGCATCGTCGAAATTAAGATATGACAAGGTCATCTCTTCATCGATATATGCGTAAGCGTAGTCCGCGAGAATCACTTCGAAAAATGCAGTCATCAACGCAATTCTGATTGCTGCATCATCAATCAGCACATTCTGGGACAACGATTTTAAATCCAATTCAACAGCCGCCTTTAACGAGGCGTCTTTACCAAAATCGAACAACGGCTTGTCCAAAATGAGTAAAGCTCGACTGTCATTTAAAAAGTCATGACCAGCGGTACCTATACGATCTACTGTTCTGATATCTAAACCGAGGCTGGCTGACAATGATCTTTGGGATTCAATTGATTCCAATCTGGCTTCGGTCGCAGCAATTTCAGCTTTAGTGGCGAGTTGACTAGGGCTGTTTCCACCAAGCATTTGCAGTGCTTTGGACAGAGTCAATATTCGCGGAAAAGATTCGGCTGGTAACTCATCAGCACCCAGAGTCGTCCTGACCGAGCCTATAGACAGAAGAACTGGAAACAGCAGAAATAAATACCGGGATACCAACTTTCGAGTGAATCTACCTGTTGATCTTAATCTGACATACCAATCCATCTCGATCTCATTAATCAATCGATAGCCTCCTATCCCGGTTGATTGTCACGCCGAAACTGATTAAAACGGGTGCTCTGATAGTGACCATCTACGACATATTTTCCGAGAAGAAGAAAATCATGGGCATTTTTAAGTGCGCCGGTATACCTGGTTATCAATTCTCCGTCTGCATCAAAAAATACAAATACCGGCGTTGCTCGAACCCGCAATGCTTTAAGTGAAAATTCCTTTGAAGTCACCTCGTTTCCTTCGAAGTTGGTAATCAATACATCGCCTTCAGCGTCCAAACTGAGAACACGAAAATGCTGGTGATAGTAGTTTTGCACCACCACCCGATTTAACACCTGTAGCTTCATGCGAAGACACCATGGGCAATCCGCAGTCTCAAACATGATCAACAATCCAGACTTTCCTTCTTCACGAACGGTTTCCAGTTCTTCCTTGAGATCACCAAATGATACGTCGAAAAACTCTTCTGCACTATTCGCAATCAGGCTCTGGTCAATCTCGCCTGCAAACACCTGACCTGACAAGACTACGTTCAGCAAAAAGCCTGACCAAAACAACTTTTTCAACCGACTCATTAGGAAAAACCCCGCATTAACAATAGGATAACTATAACATGAATTGTATTGGTGCTAAATCCAGCGATGCAGAATTTTATAATTTCAACCTAATTTTCGCTTCAACATTCCCAAAAGAGATACTGCAACAAATGAAATTTGCGGTATAAACTCAGACACTGATGTAGCAGCCCCTGAGTTAACCCTAATCTACCGAATACATGAAATACCTGCCTCTGTTTTTTGATGTCACCGATAAACTCTGCTTGATTGTGGGAGGAGGAATTATCGGCACTCGGCGTGCCCGGGTGATCGCAGCGGCAGGCGCTAAAATTGATCTGGTTGCGATAAACCCGAGCGACGAGATTAAAAAAATAGTCGTCCAGTCAGGTGGGAAATTGACATTGCGCTCATGGCAAGCCACAGATATCCGTACTGAATACAGAATTATTGTCGCTGCTACCAATAACCCGGAAGTTAATAAAGAAATAGCCGCTGCGTCCAGAAAACTGGATATTTCGGTTAACGTTGTCACAGATTCAGGACTTTGTGATTTTGCATTTCCTACGACAATTGATCGCGACCCCCTAACCATTGCGGTTTCCAGTGGTAGCGCATCTCCATTGTTGGCCAGGCTACTAGGGGAACGAATTGATTCCCTAATTCCTGCTGGATACGGAAAACTGGCGACGCTGGTCGGGAAATACCGCCAAAAAGTCAAAGACACACTTCCCAAACCCGATCAGCGCAAGTTATTTTGGCAAAAAGTATTGAATGGAGGGGTAGCCGAAACCATATTTTCTGGAAATCAGGATAAGGCGGAAAAATTACTTGAACAAACTTTAGCCCACCCCCTCGAATTACAAAGTTCAGGTGAAGTATATCTGATCGGCGCTGGCCCCGGAGACCCGGACTTGTTAACGTTTCGCGCTTTTCGATTGCTCCAGCAATCAGATATTGTGCTGTACGATCGATTGGTGTCACAAAAAATTCTCGATCAAATTAGTGCTAATGCGGAAATGGTCTATGTGGGCAAACAACGATCAAAGCATGCGGTACCTCAACAGGCAATTAACCAACAGCTGGTAACCCATGCAATGGCGGGCAATCGGGTAGCGCGACTGAAAGGAGGAGATCCGTTTATCTTCGGCCGTGGTGGCGAAGAAATTGCGTTGTTGGCGAAACACAGAATCCCATTTCAGGTGGTTCCAGGGATTACCGCCGCATCAGGTTGCGCCAGCTATAGTGGAATTCCACTTACCCATAGAGACCATGCGCAGTCCGTTCGATTCGTAACAGGTCAACTCAAGGACGGAACCGTAGATCTCCCCTGGGGACAACTGGTTGCACCCGATCAGACCGTAGTTATATATATGGGACTCAATGGATTACCCGTGATATCGGAGAAATTGATTGAGCATGGACTAGCCCCGGATACCCCTGCCGCGATGATAGAACAAGGAACAACCCTGGACCAGAAAATTCATTGTTCTACCCTGGCAAAGTTGCCCGGTTTGGTCGATCAACTCTCGGTGAAGCCACCAACGCTAATGATAATTGGCAGCGTAGTGAGTTTGCACGAATCGCTAAACTGGTATCAGACCAACGCCGAATGATCGGTAAAGCCCTCGATATACTTCAAACGACACTTCCAAAAGATTTATCAACGCTGCCCGAAGGTGGTTGCAAACCCGCTATCACACATCCTTGGGCAACAGGACCTCCAGGAAATAACAAGTATAGATATTTCATTCCACCTTTTGAATGAAACTTCTCTTCCAACGCATCTACCAATTCCCTGCGGTTGCCGAAATCATGCTTTGAAAAGTACTCCTGCAATCCGACAATAGCTTGCCAGTGATCATGCGTAAGCACAATGCCAGCTTCTGCTGCCATATTCAATCCAGCGTCTACGCTCCAGTTGTGGGGCGCGTGGGGGAAATCTATCTCCTCTAAATCCGGCATATTTAATAATTCCTCGGATTACTGTTCACCTGCAAATTCGGCTTGGAAACGAATCAGATGTAGTATTTCATTTTCCAAATTTACGGACTCGCATCTAATGAGATTCGACAAGTCTATTTCGAAGGTTCGCAATAGAGCTTATGCAGTAATTCTAGCACTTCTCTGGCATGGGTTCCGGCAAGACGATAATAGATGGTTTGTGCATCTCGGCGAGTTTCAACTAATCCCGCCAATTTGAGTTTTTTGAGATGGTGAGACATCGCTGGCTGAGATAACCCTACTTCTTCGGCTAACCAGGTTACGTTTTGTTCGCCATCCAGCAGATTGCACAATATATGCAATCTATGGGGCCCGGAAAGCATCTCCATCAATCGGGTCGCTTGCAGTATATTTGGTTCGAGGTCTTGTATATCCAACTTAGCTTATATATATTAATGCTTATATAAAACTTTGCTTAATTATATAGCAGATATCAAACTGAGAATAGCTGAGCATTGATTGGTCCGTGATGTTCCAAGCCTCACCCCTAGAGACGAGATTCAAAATAAATGACTAATTTCACTCCGATCGATTCGTTAATTGGTGGACTCCTGCTTGGACTGTCTGCCACATTACTCCTGATCAGTAGCGGTCGCATCGCAGGCTTGAGCGGATTAATTACGAGCTTGATGCCACCGGGAAATATGACGCGTGGCAACCTGCCCGGTCTGATGTTTCTAATTGGTCTGGTAATTGCGCTACCATTGTATCGGTTGTTCACTGGTAGCGTGCCAGAGGTCCAGACTCCGGCATCCATACCCCTTCTGGTAATCTCGGGTTTACTTATAGGATCAGGTTCGATTCTGGGCAGTGGGTGTACCAGCGGCCATGGCATTTGCGGTTTGTCGCGGTTTTCGATGCGCTCAGTGATCGCTACTATAAGTTTTATGGCATCGGCCATTGCGACAGTTTATGTTGCCCGCCATTTAATCGGGAGTTAGATATGCAGATTGTTTTCGCACTTTTTGCTGGTCTGTTGTTTGGACTGGGAATGATAATTTCGGGCATGATTAATCCCGGAAAAGTACTCAACTTTCTCGATATAACCGGGACCTGGGACCCCAGTCTATTGCTGGTCCTTGGCTCTGCGGTAATCATTGCTATTCCCGGGTTCAGGTTTAGCCAGCAGCTTCAAAAACCGTTATTTAATCAAGTGTTTCATTTACCAACCAGAACGGATCTGGATCCGAAGCTTATCCTAGGAGGAATAGTGTTCGGGATTGGCTGGGGCATTAGTGGATACTGTCCAGGGCCGGCGATATCCGGCATCACGCTGATTAGCCTTGAGACGCTGGTATTTTCCGCTGCGATGCTGACGGCGATGTGGGTCACTCGAATGCTAACCGATAGCGGCATTACCTCAGCAGCAGTCCAGACCGGCCTGGCCCAGGTGACGAGATGAACGTTGAATCCTTAGATTTATCAATCCAGCCCAGGGTTCAGGCCTTTTTTGACACCAAAACCAATACCGTGAGTTATGTGGTTAGTGATCCAGCATTTTATCATTGCGCGGTGATCGATTCGGTGCTGGATTTCGACTACGCAAGCGGGCGAATAAGCTATAGCAATGCCGATCAAATTATCCAGTACATTGAAAAAAACGGGCTCAACCTGGGCTGGATAATTGAAACCCATATTCACGCAGACCATCTTTCAGCAGCGCAACATATCCAGCACTCACTGGGAGGCATAACCGCGATCAGTAAAAATGTCGGTACGGTTCAGCGCACCTTCGCGGATATCTATAACGAATCAACTGATTTTCATCGTGACGGTTCCCAGTTCGACAAATTACTCAGTGATAGTGAAGGCTATCGCATTGGAGAAATGACCGCCCTTGCTATCGATACACCTGGTCATACTCCCGCCTGTATGGCGCATATAATTGGTGATGCGGTATTTGTTGGGGATACTTTGTTTATGCCGGATGGTGGGACAGCAAGGGCAGACTTTCCGGGTGGAGATGCAGGTCAGTTATATGATTCTATACAAAGGCTGTTTACATTGCCGGATGAAATGCGATTGTTTATCTGTCATGACTACGGACCAGGGAATCGTGAAGTTTGTTGGGAAACGACTATTGGTGAACAACGAAAAACCAATATTCACGTCGGCCAGCAGATAACTCGCGATCAATACATCAATACTCGAGAGCAGCGAGACGCGACGCTGAGCATGCCAGATTTAATGATTCCGTCGATTCAGGTAAATATGCGGGGCGGTGTGATTCCCAAGGACAATGGTGGGCGTAAAATGTTGAAAGTACCGGTGGATGCGCTGTAACAGTTCAATCTAACGTTATCGCCCATATATTTGATGCAGCAGGAACTATCCAAAAATTAGTTGCTCTCATTCAGATCTACATCGGTAATTTAATTTGATCAGTTAGTCCTATGGATTTAATCTACACTATACCAGGGGAAAACAATAAACCGATGCCCCTAATTCAAATGCTCTGTTCAATCCTGATGGCGCTGGTTTGGGCAACCCCAACTTTCGCCGAACAATGGCGACTCGAATCTGTTCACGAAGAAATTAAGATAAGCTTTCCCGCAGTAAAACACATTACTGTAAAGGAACTCGAGCGGAAACTTGGCGCGTTAAATAACCTCCTGGTTTTCGATGTCAGGGAACCTGATGAATACGATGTAAGTCATTTACACCGGGCTATCCGGATTGATCCAGAAATTGATAATGGGGAATTTGAACGAACTTATGGCGAGCAAATATCAAATAAAACCGTAGTTTTTTATTGTTCGGTTGGAAGAAGATCCTCAATACTTGCAAATAATCTTTCCGATACTCTAATGTCCCGGGGCGCGACCGGGACTTTTAATCTCAAGCATGGAATATTTGGCTGGCACAATCAACAAAAAATTCTATATGCTAACACCAGGAAAACCGACCATGTCCATCCATACAACCATCGCTGGAGTAGGTTAATTAAGCGAAAGGATAAAATTAGATATTCTTTGGACTGATCCATTTCATCTTATTCATTTTTCGTTCCCAGTCTAACCAAGCAATCGTTGAATCACATTTCCATAATGACCGAAACTAGCGCAGAATCCGAAGAAGCCGTTAACGAGAGGCGAATTATGGCGATGATGCGCCAGGTCCTGACCTCGGTAGCAAAGGATACCGCGCCCTCCCCTGGAGGACAGCATCCACTCAGAGAACAAACCATTCAGGCTATCCGCCAATGTTTGTATGTAATTTCCCGCAGAGAACAGGAACTTGCAGAGGTTGAGGGATACCAGCACAGATTAAGGCCAAAATATTCTGATGATCCAAACCTGAGTCAGATTGTTCCAATAGAAACCTTGATCAATAAATAGATTGATTCTAAATTCGATGATAACTAGGGAATCTACGCAAAATGTATGGCTGATCCAATTGAACCCAAAAAAACTTCGACCAGAGTCTTGTCTTTTGCAAAGGCCAGGTAACTATATTCCAGAATTGTTGTCAAATATTAGTGAAACTGAAACAAAGTACCAATGATTTGCGGCGGTTCAATTCACCGCAAATTAAAAAGTTCTGCTTGCATAAGTCATGCACACAGATTCAGCGCGACAATATTAATTTAAAAATTGAACCGCTGTGTTCGAGAATCCCTTCCACTCGTTATGGGTAGATGGAATAAATTTACTAACCTGGAGAAGAAAATGTTTAAAAAAATATTATTGACTATTATTGCTGCCAGTCTGGCAATCGTTAGTTTTGTCGGCATTACACAAGCCGGTGAACCGATGAAGGTTGTCTACCATGTATCGGAAGCGGACAAAGTTCCATTTGTTTTACGCAACATCAAAAATCATATTAAAGGTGTTGGCGGTCCGGAAAATGTTGAAATTATCCTGGTAGCCCATGGACCTGGATTAAAGCCATTTCACGCGGGAAAAGCAGAAGTTAAAGTTTCCAGCCTGGTGGACGAATTACAATTGGAAGGCGTTCAGTTCAATGCCTGCGGCAATACCATGAATGCCATGAATTTTCAGATTACTGATCTATTGCCAGACTTTGTTCAGCGAGATGAAGGTGGAGTAGTCAGAATTGCGGAACTCCAGTCAAAGGGCTATATGTACATACGCCCCTGATATTATCGAGTGATCGTATAGTCACAGGCGCTCCCGACAGATCCCTGGGCACACAGTTTAGGTAATTGGTGGGTTGCGCCTGGCACTCTTGAATCAGAAAAACAACCACCCTGTCAGTGATCAAAAATACGAGGTACTAACTATTAAGAAGTTTATAGGATTTCTTAATCGCAGCTTCCAAATAATAGAGATAGTAATCTGGCGTTAGCAAACCTACCATTTTATCCATTAGTTGGTTTTTTTCACTATCGAGGAACAATACCGTTGGAGTCAGGTTGGCACTGTAGCGTTCAAGAAAATTCCGTGTGACAACTTGCTCGCCATTGTCGTCAACGATGGTCTCTCCGGCATCCAGAGAGATCTTTCCAAAAATTGCCTGTTCATTAAACGCTTTGCTGGCAAAAATAGCGGCAAAAAATTCCCCCTCAACACGACGACAGTAGGGGCAATCCATTTGATCTACCATGACAACTACGGGAATACGTTTAGCCCGGGCCAGCGTCGAAACCTCTGACCAGTTAGTAATCTTTTCCATATCATTCAAACATCAAAATGATTGCAACCGGAGCCGGAAATAAAAATGGGTGCTGACGATTCGTAAGCACCCATTTTTGTCATATCCCGGCTATTGATCCCGAGAACCTATGCCCTACTGAGGGACCCGTGCCTGCCAGACCAATGACTCCCGGGCGTGTTGATCGATAGCATCAGACGACTGCTCCAGCGCTTTGGCTGCCAACTTCATTGCTTTCTCGTTGTCACCATCTTCGGCCGCTTGTTTTGCCTGCTTAAGTACTTTACCAGTGTCTCGCCACTCATAACCCAGGGCGGCAGCTTCTTTTCTCTTGGCATCGGCTGCGTCCCATGCGGCAGAAAAGTCGTCAGCCGCAAACACACCGCCTGATATCCAAAATAAAACCGCGGTCACCATCATTAATTGTTTTTTTATCATAACTCTATCCTCATTTCCGGGCGCCAGGGCCGTTGAAAGCAAGTCCATTGCTCATATAGGACAGGAACAGTTCCAGTTCTCTGTATTCGACGCCTTGCGATTTAAATGGTTTAGCTCTTACCTGTTTATTGCATCCTCCAAACCGCCGATGCAAGGTTCCCATTCCGCCCCACTTTGACCGATATACCGGGAAGTGAGAGGAATGTCCCAGCGCTGGACTCAATTTGTCTGCTCGCACATAGGCCCCGGAACCAGAACCATGACAATCGAAGCAGGAGAAATTTAATTGGCCTCGTTTGCGGTAATAAAATTCCTTGCCTCGCTCATAGGCTGCAATCGCTTCAGGTTCATCTGGAACCACCACATTAATCTTTTGATCTCGCGACAGATAAGACATATAGGCCGAAACATCTGCCATTTTGCCCTTGCTATACTTCAAAGGTTCCTCGCCATTAGCCGTCCGGCACTCGTTAATCGCGAGTTCCAGGGTAATGACCTCCTTACGTTCCGAATCCCAATGTGGATAACTACTCCGCACAGCACCACCGTTTTCAAAACAATCTGCATAACCCTTACCATTGGCAAACGCTTTTTCAAACTCCGCTTTACCGGCGTCTATCGACAGCTCGTAAGGCGGAAATTCCTCGATCGAAACCCATTGTTCTCTCGAAGCTTTGTCAATCGAATAAATACCATTGACAAAATCGTCGACCGGGGTTTCGGGGAATTTCTTGGTAAAGTAATTTTCAAATGCCGCACGATCGCTTTCCGGACTGGCACTAAGTGTCATCGTTCCGAAAACGATAATCGCAGCAATTGATACAACGAATATTTTTTTCATATCTCGCTCCAAAGAGGTTTAATAGTTTGTTATTGGACGACAGCTTTACTTTATCGTCGTTTCTCCCGTATCCGAATTTCCCATATTATCCATAGATGTTAGCTGTAGCGTGTCGCCAGATTTTGGACCCGAAACAGAAAACGCCAGGTAGGGATTTTTGGAAACAGCCGGACCCATGTTGCAACGAAAAATTTCTGCGCCGTTATGCATGCACGCAACTTCGGTAATATGGTGGGCCGGAATCACTTCCCCGGTTTTTTTATCTTTACGTAATCCGGTCTCCATTTCATGTTTCATCAGAGCCTTTACGTCGACTATGTCGCCGTTTGCTTTCGCTTTACATTTAATTGCCATTATATTTGCCTCAATTATCCGCCACAGCCACCAATGGTGACCTTAACTTCTTTACTGGTTGCAGAGTAGACCTTGCCATCGGCTCGGACAAGTGCGATAAGCTGGGATGTCTTACCCATTTTGATTCGGGTTCCAACGTTTATGGCGCCTGGTGTTGCCAGCTCAAATGTCGCCGCCAGGGGTGACGGATTATTGGCAACAAGCAATGCAACATTGTCAGCGTTCGCGATTTCAGCTGATATTGAAATTGGAACAACAGCACCATTTTCGGCAATATCAGGAGCTTTAATCGTAATCGCTTCGCTTACTTCCGCACCTGAAGAACCGTAAAGCAGCTCCGCCACTGCGTCGACGGCATCTGCATCAAAGGCATCACTGGGCCATGACGCAAAAACTGATAGTGGTAACACGCCGAGGGATACTCCTGCGCCAAGCCCGGATATAGTAGCCAGCGACTTATTAAATTGTCTTCTGTTCATTAGCATCAGATTGCACTCAAAGGGTTAATAGGTATTCAACAATTGCATCAATCTCCTCTTCATTGAGAACATTGTGCAGACCAAACGGAGGCATCATGGAATTGGGGTTTTTTTCCAGGGGATTGAAAATCTGTGCCTTCAGTTTCTCTCTGTCCGGAAATCGAGCTTTCATCGCGACCATCGGCGGGCCTGACGTTCCTGGAAGAGACCCATCATCAATCATATGACAAGCAAGGCAATTTCCCTTTTTTCTGTCAAAAGCGACTTCCTTGCCTTTTTTAATCATCGCTTCATCTGCGTTTACCGCAGAAAAGACAGCGGAGCCAAACAGCAACACCGGCGTCAAAAACGCGATCACAATAGTTTTCTTTATCATTAATCTGTCCTCCAGATTGTGTGTAATAACGTGTTGTAGCGGGCACCTGGTATGGGCGCACAAGCAAATACTAATTTATCTCTTTCGATTTCACAACCGGACTATTGGTAAATGCACGATTCAACTATAGCAGCAACCGGTGGCACGATAGATATGCCTTATGGAATATTGCTTATGGGCTATCATATCCCGAATTCATATTTATTATGGGTATCCTGATATAATAAAGGGAGACGTATTATTTACTCAAAGACTTGATATGGCCGCCAATTTAAAGCTCGCAGCAAATCTAAAATCGGCTAATCCAAAGCCCAGCATGAAGGAAATGCGGAAGGCAGCTGGGGAAGCATCCGAATTACTGAAAAATCTGGCCAACGATCATCGCCTGCTGATTCTGTGCATGCTGGCCGAACAGGAAATGTCGGTTAATGAAATCGGACAGCATATCAACCTGGAGCAGTCCCCTCTTTCCCAGCACCTGGCAAAATTACGCCGACAGGGCCTGGTAAAATCCCGTAAAGTGTCCCAGCATGTGTACTACTCGCTGGATAGCCGGGAAGCAACGGCAGTGATTAAGACATTGTATTCATTGTACTGCAATCGATAAGTACGGCTGGCCGGGTCCAGCTAACTAAAAGTCAAATTCCATCTCACGAAATATCCTTCCGGCATTCTGGCGCGCCAGTTCAAAGTAAGTATCCAGGTGACTGTAGGCAGATTGGTCAACACTATAAGCGTCCTGAAGGGTGCCGCCCTGGTCAATTAGTTCACCCATTTCAGAGCGCATATAGATCAGGTAGTCTTTGGTGTATTTTGTGACTTCTTGATAATTTGTCGGACCGCCATGGCCCGGGATAACAATCTCGGCACCCAACTCTTCGAATTTCGACCAGGTTTCTATCCATTCTTTAGTATCAGTGTCTTCCATTACCGGTAGCATCCGCTGGTGAAATGCTATATCCCCGGAAATAATTAGTTTCTGATTGGGTAGCCAAACGGAAATATCACCGGGGCTATGGGCTGGCCCTAAATACAGCGCTTCGATTCGCTCAGTCCCGAGTTCAATTATATATTTCTCGTCAAAGGTTATATCCGGAAAAGATACAGTCGTATGAAACCCTTTATCACGTCGGCCAAGTTGCATCGTACTAAACACATCTTCTCCATTTTGCTTGATCTCCGTCAGTGTGTTGGTATGTGCAATCACTTTGGCGCCCTGCTGCTGCCAATAGTTTGTTCCAAGCATCGCGTGACCCTGGCCATTCTCGAGAAAAACATACTTGACTGGCTGATCAGTCCGTTTTTGAATTTCTATATGGAGAGATTGCGCCAAAAGGTAGTTATCCCCTGCATTGACCACAACAACACCATCGCCCGTGACAATAAAGCTGAGGTTATTATTATGCCCCGAGTTTTCATATGATGGCGGCGCAGTCGCTCCTACCGCCGTCCAGACGTTCCTGGTGACCCGAACCGGTGCGTGATATAACATATTGCCCGGAGCGGTATCCCGATTTACCGGCAGCCCGGCCGACACCCATGCTGGAAAGCCCTCCGCGTAGTTGCTGACATTGGTATATCCCATATCCATCAGTTGCTTGGTCGCCAGTGGGCTGCGTAGATTGATACCGCAAAATACAACAATCGGTGTATCGCGGTCGGGCACCCTGTCGGGAACCTGAAACTCAAGCCAGCCACGACTGATGTTGAAATTTCGTGGAACCCCAATGGTTCCCCCAGCCTGAGCGATTTCCGCGGCTTCCCGGATATCAATTACCACCAGATTGGGGACTGTTGCTATTTTCCGCTGTAACTCCTCGGTGTTTATGCTGGTAATTTCGTTGTTAACCCGATCCAGATAGGTTTGACCCTGTACAATTTCATCCTCAGTACCCTGAGCACTGGCATCACTCGAAGATAGTTGCAGTAAGAAAAATACGGTTATGCCAACCAACAGGGACGGTATGGAATGAATGGCCAAATACTGACGGACCGCATAGATAAATTTTCCATGATGCTCTTGAGAGACCATATTCTTCTATAGTTTGATTTAAATTAAATTATTCAATGGAACCGAAATTTTGCTCTGTACTATAATTTACTTGCCTTAATGGATATATTCCAGTGTGTCGTATCCCCCCCGGGGGATATCGCCCATGGGCGATGCCCTGACTAAAATAGTGGCCCTCGAAGCAAGTAATGTATCAAACCTGCAAAGAAAACCAGCAGGCTGGACATTCGGGTCGAGAGGGATCAATTCAGCGGTTGAATCAGTTATTCAATCAAACCTATCGCATATTATTTGGTACTTACCATGAATGAAGTCAATCAAGAACTCGATGCACGTAACCTTAACTGCCCTCTACCCATACTTCGCGCCAAGAAGACCCTCAATGGAATGGAGTCAGGACAAATAGTCAAAATAATGGCGACGGACCCTGGATCAGTGAAAGATTTCGAAGCCTTCGCTAATCAAACAGGAAATGAATTACTCGAGTCCAGTGAAGTAGGTAATGAGTTTCACTTTCTATTGAAGAAAGGATAGAAACTTTAATTGCGGCTCAATTTCGGTCTGCATAGTTGAGCTAGATATTTATCCGCCGATTCTGCAAACCGTCTGACTAATCGACCTACAATGTAATCACCATTTCCGGTGCTGTATCGGCTCGTTAAAAATCTTTCCGATAATCTTGTTAATCGCTGATCACTTTACGAGGATCCTCATTGGAGCTTGAACACTATCAAAAAGTTGCTTTATATGGATTTTTAGGCGCATCTGTTTTCGGGGCAATTGCCAGCCGGACGCATTTCTGTACCATGGGGGCGGTTAGTGACTGGATCAACATGGGATCTTTCACCCGCTTCAAGGTCTGGTTTATGGCCATGGGAATCGCCCTGATCGGAACCCAGACCATGCATAGTCTGGGTATTATTGACTTATCTGCTTCAATTTATTTATCAACCAATTTCACCTGGGTTGGTTATATCCTAGGTGGCTTGATTTTTGGTATTGGCATGACCGTCGGTTCAGGATGTGGCCAGCGAACCCTGGTGAGAGTAGGAGGTGGAAACCTCAAATCGTTGGTACTACTCATTGTCATGGCGGTGACAGCGTATATGACCGTGCGCGGATTATTGGCCTTGCTCAGGCTACAAATTAACCAACCCACCGCAATTGACCTGGCAGAGCATAACTTGAGTAGCCAGGGCATCCCGGAACTATTAAGCAGCTGGATTGGAGGCGATCCAGGCATATTATCCATGATCATTGCCATCGTTGCGGGAGGATTCACCATTATTGTCGCGCTATGGGATAAAAAAATCAGAGAAAGTTTCGATAACCTGCTGGCGGGCATCGGCATTGGTGTAATTATCGCGGGTGCCTGGTATGCCACTGGGGTTTTAGGGTTTGATGATTTCGAACCCATTCCGTTAGAAGGGATATCATTTATTTCGCCGGTAGGGAACACCCTGAGTTTCCTTATGACATATACCGGCTCCGCAATAAATTTTGGAATCGCGGTAGTATTTGGAATGGTGTTTGGGTCATTTCTTTACAGCGTTGTCACGGGAACCTTTCGTATCGAAGCCTTTAATGACAGATCAGATCTGGTCAATCATCTCTGGGGAGGAGTATTGATGGGATTTGGGGGGGTTATATCATTGGGATGTACCATTGGCCAAGGCATAACCGGAATGTCGACGTTGGCTCTGGGATCACTTTTGGCGTTAATTTCGATTATTGCTGGCTGCGCCCTTACCCTAAAAATGCAATATTATTTGTATGATGAACTGGGTTGGTGGCATGCATTCCGGTCTACCCTGTCCGACCTGCTACGCTTTCGGACTGGATAAATCATCTCATGTGAGGGATTCCCCCAACGCCATTTCATCATCAGAAAACCCTGCCAACCGATAAAGTCTGCGAGCTTCCTCAATATTCTGCGGCACACCATTGCCTGTTTCATAGATCATCGCCAGACTTGTCAAAGAACCAATCATTCCCTGTTCCGCCGCCCGGGAAAACCACAATACCGCTTTCTCACCATTTTTCGCAACGCAATCGCCGTCCATATACATAAATCCGAGCCCATGCTGGGCCAGTGGAAAGTTCTGATTAGCCGCCACCACCATCCATTTCATTGCGAGCAATTCATTGCGTACGACCCCCAATCCATTTTGGTACATGATCGCCAACCGGTACTGGGCATCAGCTTCCCCGACCTCCGCCAAGGGTCCGAGCATGGCCAGTGACTGTGCAAAATTCTTGGCCTCAAACGCAGCAATTCCACTGGAAAGGCTCATCTGTTGCTGCTCTGTAAGATGTTCGGGCATGCGCATTAAATTGAAGAAGTTAGCCTGATTATAGTGTTTCGGTGCAACCGGATACCTATCCCATAAGTGATGTTTCCGAGAAGTTTGCCTGAGGGCAACTGCCCGTAGATACCAATGTAAACAGGACCGAGCTAATCATTCGCTGTATCCTGACTAAAAATATTCCTCCATCCGCCGGGAAACTCACGCCAAATCGAGCTCACAAGCATCGATTCGACGGGCCCGGTATTAGCGCTTGAAATCCGGGAAAAAATGGCTCGATAAGACAGCAATACAACGTCTTCAGCCAGGGTAATAATTCTGGGTTCAACAATCTTGTAGTCATGGATGGTGGGGCCATGACGCAATTGATTTACGTGTTCGGATTTGCCAGCGAATCCGTCGCTGTATACACCAAGGAAATCGTCTGTCAACATTTCCCCATCAATCGCACTGTCTCCAGTCTTCAATGCAGTCCAGACCCGTTGCTCGAGGCTGACAAATTGATCGACGGAGTAGAACCTCTCATTAGATTTTTCCATTGGATAAGTATTTGGCTGTCGCTGCCTGTTATAAAATTAGCATTCAGGATTTACCTGAAGTTCTCATTGTCCTATAGGATATTTTATATGATTCTCAAGTATGCCCTGATCGATCTCAATATATACCGATGCCTAACCCACTACGAAAACAATGTTAAGAATTGCCAACAATCGGTATTTTGTCTGGATTGTCCTGGCGCTGCCAAGCTTTCCACTAATTCTGGATTTTGTTCATAACCAGCGTTATTACTCCGGGATGATGTATGACTCCGGTGTTCTTTCCGTGCAGCTACTTGTATTCAACCTGGCCTTGACCCCTTTGTACCACCTGGTAATCGATTGGAGTCCTGGACGCCGGACAGTACGTTGGTTTTCTCTGAAAAGGCGCTACATCGGTATAGCCTGTTTCGGTTATGCCGTCATTCATACCTTGACATATATACGTGAGACTGGTGACCTGGAAAATATACTTTGGGAAGCACAGGACTGGGAAATTCTGATAGGCTGGGCCGCCCTGTTAATCCTGCTGGCGCTGGCCCTAACCTCAAATAATCTATCGGTCCGCTGGCTGGGTCGCAAATGGAAAAACCTCCACAGATTAGTCTACCTGGCGACATTGCTGACGGCGCTGCACTGGTATCTATTCAATATTTTCATCCATACATTGCTGCTGATCTTCGCACCACTGGCTATCCTTTATAGCTTGAAAATTACGACCCAAAAGAACAGAAAACCAACGATGGAGATGGACAAATTTAACAACTGATCGGTCTAAGGCAAAGTACATATCGCCAAAGGGTCATCTGAATCAAATGGCGAGAATATATATAGCCTCCATTTGCCTGCAAAATTTGTGGAATTTCTGGCCAGCTTCTCCACAATTCCAGCGCAAATCTCAGTCGCTTCTTCTCCTGTGGTATTTATTTTCACGTCTACGGTCATCGCCCAGCCCCGGACCTCACAGGCAGTCGTTAAATCGGTTGATTCAAGGATCTCGCAGAGCTGGTAGGCATCCTCAAGAATTTTATTTAATGCAATGGTTTCTTCGGTTTCTACTGGTTCCTTACATCCAGTAAGCTGAAAAATAACAAACATTAATATCACCCATACTCGCATCGCTAGTTCTGTACCGATTCACCTTGTTTCCGCAATGGTATCACCCGTACCAGATACATCCCAACAAAATAAAACTTGGAAAATAATCGCTCAAAACAACCGGTCATAACTTGTTCAGAGGTTCCCTAGATCGCCAGACGGTCATAAAACCAAATGAGCCCAGTTATGCTGATAGCCAAAGAACACGGAATAACGACTATTTTGCGGTAATATGATTTATCGGTAAACAAGCACCAAACCAGGAGAGAACCTAACCCGACCACCGCGAGTTGAGCAAACTCGACTCCTAGATTGAAACTTATCAGGGCGGTTAAAAATTCATCGGCTGGCATTCCAAACTCTCCGAGCACGCTGGCAAATCCAAGTCCGTGAATAAGTCCAAAGCTGAACACCAGTACTAAACGTCGCGAAGTAAGTTTTGACAGAAATAAATTCTCTAGTCCAATGTACGCAATCGATAAAGCGATAAGTGGCTCGACCACGCGGGCCGGCAGTTCCACTATTCCCGCGATGGATAGACCCAGGGTCAATGAATGGGCGACGGTAAACATCGTAATTTGCCAGAATAGCGGTCGTATCCTGGTGCTCAAAAGAAAAATTCCGAGAATAAACAGAAGATGATCGAGACCGCGAGGTAAAATATGCCGAAACCCAAGAGCAATATATGACCCGACAACTTCCAGCGAAGAACGAGAGACCGCGACTTCGCTCAGCGAAAATCCCTCACTCGCCCGATCCTCTCGTATCCATTGCCACTGAGACCAATGCCAACGTTCTCGTTGCAGATCAATTTGCCGAACCCTAACGGCCGAGTCTCCAAATTTTGCAGGGTAATACCATTGAAGATTTGGCGCTCGTTCAGTAAACCTTCCGGTTAATCTAATTACACTGATCCTGGGAACTTTGGTATAACCAGCCGCTGGAATATCAATTGATTCAAGGCTCAGGTGAAGCTTTGAAGAACCTATTTTTAACCAGATTTGTTCTAGAAGCTCTGGCTCAAATAGTGAAAATCGACCAGCAAGTTCAGCCCCTGGCAAAACCCGTAACTCGTCATATTCCTCGGCGAATGGAGAATCCTGGGTTTGTTTGTATTGCCCATTGATTCCGCTTAACAAGGCTTCTACACTGGCCCTGATCTCGATATTTACAAGTCCATTTCTATTCACATTAATCTCAATCAGAGCGGGCTTAACAACATCTGCTAAAACCGGTATCGTTGTCAGTAAGGACACCGCTACGCTGATCGCCATTAAAATCTTCATAGTATTTATGAAAAACTACAATTTAAATTGCAAATTTTACTGACCAGGGTTAGTGTTTACCTTCGCCCGCAACGGAGAATTATAGAGTGCGGCAGGGCAAATTTTGGTTTGGTGTCCCAAGAATAGAGCCATTTGCAAAACCGTATATTCTAAATTAGCATAATACCGACCCGAAAAACCTAGTCGAAACAATCAGGTTTCACTCTCCGCATAGGCAACTAGAATGAAAAAGACCAATAGACGGCGTTTTCTGAAACTGGCTGGAACGGGCGCCGCTGCCGGGACCTCGGCCTATCACTTCCCGAAGCTATTTTCGAATGCGCAGGCGCAGAAACTCAGCCCCGATGCGGAATCCCTTTATTCCGTCCCAATGAAGGGAGCCGCCAGAATTTTGCATACAACGGATGTTCACGGTCAGTTGTTTCCAGTGTATTTCAGGGAACCGAATGTCAATCTGGGTGTGGGAGACGCATTTGGTCATCTTCCCCATATAGTCGGCGATAAATTTCTCGATCACATGGGATTTGAACGCGGGACCCGTGAGTCATATGCCTATACCTATCTTGATTTTGAAGAGGGAATTAATAAATACGGCAGAATGGGTGGGTTTCCCCAGATCAAAACAATACTTGATTTATTACGGCAACAAGCCGGCGGTATTGACCAAACCCTTACTATGGACGGAGGGGATTTATGGCAGGGTTCAGCAACTGCACTCTGGACCCGTGGAGTGGATATGGTCGAAGCTTCGAATATCCTGGGCGTGGATATCATGGTTGGTCATTGGGAATTTACCTATCGTGAAGAGGAGGTACTCAGTAACGTCGCGCTATTCAAAGGTGATTTCATAGGACAGAATGTTCGAGTCAAGGAAGATGCGTTGTTTGAAGATGAATACCCCGCAATGGTCGAACGATTTGACGGAAGCGGTCTGTTTGATGAGGACTCCGGCCACGCGTTTCAACCCTTCGTTATTAAGGAAGTTGGTGGCGCGCGTATATGCGTGATTGGCCAGGCGTTTCCCCGAACAGCGAATGCAAACCCCCAGGAATTCTTTCCAGACTGGTCATTTGGCCTGCGCGAACTCGATATGATCGAGCTCGCCGAACAAATTCAGCAGGAACATAAACCGGACGCGATGGTACTTCTATCGCACAATGGTATGGACGTGGATATTAAAATGGCAGCCAGAATACCTGGACTAAATGCTGTTTTTGGCGGCCATACCCATGATGGAATGCCCAAACCAATTGAAGTTGCCAACATCGCCGGGAATACCTGCCTGGTCACCAATGCTGGCTCCCACGGTAAATACCTTGGCGTAATGGACTTTGAGTTTGGAGACAATTCTGTGGATACCATGCATTATCGAATGCTGCCGATATTCGAAGATCTTGTCGAACCTGACAAGGAAATGAGTGCTTTTCTGAATCAGCTCCAGCAAACTGTTTACGACGATAAAGTTATTGAAAGTAGAAATAAAAAGTTCTATTTCAGCGAACAGCGATTAGGTAAAACCTATGCCGACATCCTTGATGAAAAGCTGGCCATCGCCGGAGAGACCCTGTATCGCAGAGGTAATTTTATGGGGACCTGGGATCAGGTAATCTGTAACGCATTGATTGACGAATACCAGGCCGACATATCCCTTTCTGCTGGTGTACGCTGGGGGACAACGGTCCCGGTTGGTCACTGGATAACTATGCGAGATATGATGACCCAGGTCGCGATAACCTATGGGGAAACCTATTTAATCGAGATGAAAGGAAGCGACATATTAGTCATGCTTGAGGGTGTAGCAGATAATTTGTTTGATGTAGACCCTTACCGACAATCCGGAGGGGACATGGTTCGTGTGGGAGGGCTTGACTATTCTATCGATCCCATCAAGCCGCTCAATCAGCGGATTTCAGATGCAAGACTGGATAACGGCCAAGCCATTGACCCTGGGCAGTCATATAAAGTCGCTGGATGGGCCAGTGTTAATGCAGCGCCGGATGGAAGGTTGATATGGGACATCGTACGAGAGTATTTAATCCGGGCGCGAGATAGCGAACATGTCATTCATATCAAGAAACTGAATGCGCCGAAACTTATAGGCGTACGTGGCAATCCAGGGCTCGCAGATTATAGGGGAGAGGCTACCTAATCAGGTGGTTCCGCATATTTAATTATCCCTACAGGATCAAATAACTCACCAGACAGCGTAATCAATAACATATTAGTTATTTATTTATTAGTGTTGACTAATATATAGTTTTCACTCATTATTCTTCACCAGCTTTGTCCAGCTTTCTATCATTGGAAACGGATGGCAATCAAAGATACTTTGCAACAAAGCATCCAAAATACCTTTGATTTAATGAGGAAAACACCAATGAGAAAGATTGCTTACCGATGCCTGAGTGCACGTTTAGCCGCGATTATATTGATTACGACATTTTCCGGTTACCCAATCATCGCATCTGCGACCAACGGAAACCAAGCTGTGGCCACCGGTCAGAGCGCCAGGGGAGTTGCTGGCGCAGGAATTGCCTTCCCACAAGACACACTGGCATTAGGAATAAATCCAGCGTCAGGCGTAATAATCGGTAACCGCACTGATGCAGGAATTGAGCTATTTTCACCCGACAGAGACTTTACACTGGGTGATAGGACGTTTAGTGGTAATGAGACCGATGTATTTCCGATTCCGGAAATAGGCTATAACCGGTTATTAGGCAATGGAAGGTCGATTGGAGTCTCAGTGTCCGCGGCCGGTGGACAGAATACCGACTATGCATTCCATCCATTGCTGGGTGGCCCTGCCCGGATTAATCTGGCGCAACTATTTATCCAGCCCACCTATTCGGTAAAGGTAAACAATAATTATTTCGGTGCGAGTCTGAATATTGCTTATCAGCAGTTTGAAACCAATGGAATCGGTGCGCTAGCTGCTGCTTCATTTGATCCTGAAAATTTCTCTGACAATGGAAAATCCACGGCTACCGGTATCGGCCCAAGCGTGGGTTGGATGGGACAGGTCTCTGACAAGCTGACGTTGGGGGCGATCTACCAGGCGGAAATTAGCATGGGAGAATTTGATGAGTATCGAGGACTGTTTCCTGGTGGCAGTATCGATATCCCGGAAAAGTACGGCGTTGGGTTGGCTTTCAAAGCCTCAAACTCAATGGACGTACTATTTGATGTGACCAGGGTAAATTATTCAAAGGTCGCAGCCATCGGCAACCCAACCTCGGGTGATGGCAGATCACCTCTGGGTTTTGCAACCGGACCAGGATTCGGATGGGACGACATTACCATATTGAGGCTTGGTCTGGTTTACGCCATGAATTCATCCACCACACTACGAATTGGTTATAACCACGGAGAAAATCCGGTACCAAATAACACATTTAACGATGCATTCTTCAATTCTCTTACCCCTGCAGTGGTAACTGATCACCTGGCATTTGGATTCACTCGGCAAATACGGGAAGGACTATCCATTACTGGATCCTATGTTAGAACATTCGATGAAACGTTACCAGGAAACGGGGTAAAGTTAACCGACCCTGGAGCTGGAACTCCGGCACCAGATCTACGTATGGATCAGAATGCAATCGGAATTACCTTTAGCTGGACAAAATAGCTGTCTACACAATAGATTTATTGGTCATTATTGCTGCCCAATCGTGGATATTGCTTAAGGGATATACCAGTACAACCAATGACTAATATCCTCGCATTCGGCGCTGTAATAATATGCAGATATCGAGTTTGTTATTTCGGGAACAACCCTGCAAACTAATCACGGAATTATAACCATGGCAAATAAAAAACTGGCGCTGATTGCTACAAAAGGTACCCTCGACTGGGCCTACCCCCCTTTTATATTAGCTTCCACTGCCGCAGCACTTGACTATGAGGTCGCAATATTTTTTACATTTTACGGCTTACAACTGTTAAAGAAAGACCTCGATTTAAAGGTGAGTCCATTGGGAAATCCAGGTATGCCTATGCCCATGTCAATGGACAAGTGGTTTCCAGTAGCCGGTACTGCAATTCCAGGGATGGAATCAATGATGACCTTAATGATGAAGAAAAAAATGAAATCAAAGGGCGTAGCCAGCGTGGAGGACTTGCGTTCTGCTTGCCTGGAGTTAGATGTTAAGCTTATTGGCTGCCAAATGACCATCGATCTATTCGATATGAGTCGAGATGACTTTATTGATGGTATCGAATTAGGCGGCGCGTCGACTTTTTTCGAGTTTGCCGGTGAATCGGACGTCAGTCTGTTTATTTGATGGCAATTGTAAGTTAAGCGAAACTTCCTGGCAGCTTTTCCCGATATACCCCAAGTGTTGCGACGACTTGTTGTAATCAATACCCATCACAGACAATCTCCGAACCAACGGTTGATATACTCTAAATAGAAATCAACTATTTGAGTAACTTGTTTGTAGTGCTTTCTACAGACATTGATTGGTTCAAAACCTGCCCATATCCCAGATTGCCAAGCTTTTGCTGGTCTAATGCATAATATTAATTGTTATTATACTATATAATATATTGTATTTGCTTAACTGTATTAATACCCAGACTGAAGATGACTATAGAGGTTGATGACCAAAATCCGATTCAGCAGGCAAGTTTGATGCTTGACCGGCCAGTGCCTTCATTCATAGCGCGCAGTACAAAGGGACCTATATCGTCTGAAGACTATAGAGGGAAATGGTTAATCATGTTCTCTCATCCAGCTGATTTCACTCCTGTGTGCACTTCAGAATTTATTGCTCTGCAAAGATCAATAAAAGAATTCGATCGACGGGAGTGTCAGTTAGTTGGATTATCAGTAGATAGCATTTACTCCCACGTAGCCTGGGTCAGCAATATCAAGGAAAAATTTGGCATAGAAATTTCGTTTCCTATCATCGAAGACATTTCAATGGCTATCGCAACAGCTTACGGAATGCTTGACTCTACCTCGACCAGTACAGCTACCGTTCGAGCAGTATTCTTTATTGATCCAGACGGTATTCTGCGAGCGAAAATTCATTACCCTATGCAAGTTGGTAGATCGGTGGCAGAAATACTGCGTACCCTCACCGCATTGCAAACAGTAGATGAACAACAAATGTCTGCACCTGAAGGATGGCAAGTAGGTGAAAAACTCGTACCTATGGCACCTACAACAGTTGAGGAAGCAAACCAGGTTAAATCCATTCCAGAGAATATCGAGTGGTATTACACCGCTAGCTCAGAACTCAATTAGGCGGTTGAGGATAAAGCAATGAAAAAACAAATCGTCCCACCCAATAATGAAGAATTAGAGACCCTCTGTTCAACCCTTAAGATCATCGCTAATCCAAATCGATTACGAATTTTGATGTTGTTGTTAAATGGGGAAAACTCAGTTAGCGAGATCGAGGGAATACTTTCAATCAAACAACCGAGTCTTTCCCAGGAACTCCGCAATTTGCGAGATAGTGGGCTGGTAAGTACAAGGCGTGAATCTAAAGTGATTTTCTACTCGATCACTGGTCTGCCTGAAAAACATACGGTTCGAAAACTATGTAGCGCGCTGCTCTCAGACAACAATGGGCCAGATGCCATTGAACCTTATTATCGAGGAGTTCATCGTCGACTTGTGGAAAAAAATCGGCATGGGGAGTGTGGACATTTTCCTTCTGTACTCATTACCTAATGACGCCCTTCCTAAGCATAGCAAATACCCTGAAGAATGCCCGCCAGTTTAGGCTGAGTTCGTTAGGAATACTGTTGATCGCTATGACTTTTTGCCTGGTTACACTAAACGCTTTAGCTCTGTCTTTTGGAAATTGCAGCAGCACTCAAATCCTGTTTCAGAGTGATGAGGAGGAAGAGGAAGAAGAACCAGATTGCGATTGATAGAAATATTTTGCTGTCGATGTTTGTCTGTTCAGCAAAATAAAAATTCTTGCCCATTTATAAACCTAACTAAAACACCTCAGAGGATTCACATGAAATCGATTAATCCATTGCTAAGCCTGATGCTGTTAACAGGCATCACCACCGCAGCAATCGCCGCTGACGCAAAACCCGTTGGCATCTCTCCAGATATGATGTCAGTTGATGTAACGCATAACGGCAGTATCGTTCAGATTATGCGAAATCAAGATAATGCCAATACCATTATCGAGGCTTTTGCTAAAACGTCACGTCCATGCCCACCCTTCTGTGTACAACCCATGATTATCGCGCCTGGCGTAGAAACACTTGGTGAGCTAGAAGTGATTAGCTACATTCAGAAAATGGAAGGAGGCGATAGCGGTATTTTCGTTGCTGACTCTCGTACTCCCGACTGGGTGGCTAAAGGCACTATTCCTGGAGCAGTCAATGTTCCCTGGACGCTCCTGGCGCCGAAAAAAGGAGCAACCACGCAAACTATTATGGGTGTAATGATAGATACCTTTGGTGTGAAACTTGCTGATGGTGCTGACGAATTTGCAGTCGATGAAGCAATAGTAGCGGGAACAGTTTCGGAAGTATTTGACTATACTAATGCCAAAACCCTGGTGTTATTTTGCAATGGAATGTGGTGTGGTCAATCACCGGCCAGTATCAAATCATTACTAAAGTACGGTTATCCAGCTGAAAAAATCAAATGGTATCGAGACGGTATGCAGGCCTGGGAAATCCTGGGCTTTAACACGGTCAAACCCTAAATGACCATTCTAAATATAGGGACGGCCGAATAACCGTAGGTTGCAGGCTCTGTGGGGGCAGAGCCTTACCAGACAACGCCTGGCCATTATATGCTTCGGGTGAATATCCGCTCATTGGCCGCCAGGACTGCCGCTTCTACTCTTGAATGCAGGCCAAGTTTTTTGAGAATAGACTTAACATGAAGCTTGACAGTCCCATCGGATATTCCAAGATGTCGGGCGATGACTTTATTGCTCTGGCCTTCGGTTAGATGACTTAGAATTTCCATTTCCCGCGGAGACAAGCTGGAAAATGTTGATTTAACATCGCCTACCGCTGAATCGCCTCTATTCTGAATAATTCCCGCCAGGGTGCCCGCCAATTCAGGCGCGACGACAGTTTCACCAGCAATCACTTTGCGTAACGCAACCACCAACTGATCCGGATCCATATCCTTTAGTAAATACCCACTTGCATCGTGGCGCAAACATTCTTTTAAATCATTCGCTTCACCACTGGTGGTTAATATCAGGATCGGAATGTCAGTATTTTTTTCACGCAACAATTTGAGGGTCTGAACACCGTCCATTTCTGGCATTCGCAAGTCGACCATTACTACATCCGGTTCAAATGACGTAGTCGCTTCTATCCCTTCGCCACCATTTGAACAAGCATATACCTCAACCCCCCTTCTCTTAAGAAGCCCTTCAAGACCTTCCCTAAATAATGCGTGATCGTCAATGAGAACTGCTTTCATAGTCGCTGCCTGTATTAGTTTTTGTTTCTTCTATCCGGTCAACCTGCGGCTGCAAGGTCTACTGAATCCGGATTGGCACATGAATCTTCAAACTCCAGACTGATCAAACTCCCTTCCCCGGGTTCTGAATCAAGCCGCAGTACTGCACCCAAATTTTCGGATCGCTCCCGCATAATCTGACGACCAATATGTTCCCCTGGACTGTCATTGAGTAACTTTGATTCGTCATAACCGATACCGTCGTCTTCCACCATAATGCGATAGCGATCCCCATGATGACGAATTAACACCCTTACCGTTTTTGCATCCGCGTGTTTTTTTATATTGGACAGCGCTTCTTGGATGATGCGAATTACATCGTTACGCATTTCGCTCGACAGGCTATCGTCAGACCATTCATTCTGGAAGAATACCGCCGCGCCACTATCCTGACGAAATTTGCGAATCAGTTTTTCGACAGATAGAACGACCTCCTGAGCCTGTAAAGGCGCTCTAAACTGGCCTATCAACAGGCGCAGCTCTTTGTTGGCTTCTTCCACCTGTCGTTCGAGTTTATCCAGTTCATCCCAGGTTACCTGCTCGTCGCCCTGATGTAATGTTTCATCAAGCACTCTTGTCTGGAATCGAAGACTAGCCAAAGTTTGCGCCAGAGAATCATGGAGTTCATTAGCAAGTTTTGCTCGTTCTTCTATCATCATCAGGATACCAGCGTTGCTGTCTAATCGGGACTGCTCTATCGCAACTCCCAAATGCTGTCCTATGCTAATCAGCAGTTCTTTAAAATCTCGAGGAAGATCTGTGGAAGTATTAATAAAGATCTGATAACAGCCTAGAATAGAATCACGATATTGCAGTGGAATCGAAACAATTTGCCTGGCGACAGAATTCTTGCTCCGGGTCCCCTTGTTGCCATCAGGAATGCCGTCTATTGAAACTACACTAAGTGATTCCGCTCGAACGTCAATAACACCCTTGCCAAATACCCCACTCTTCAGGACAAATCGAATTGGTACGGTCTGCGTAGTGAATTGACTGTTTTCTCCAAATCCGTAGCTATCAACAATTTCTAGATTGCTGTCCTTTAAAATCCTTACGACTGCAGCGTCCGCGGAAAACACCTCACCCAGACGGTGCATAAAGTGAATTAATAGGTCCTCTATTTCATACGCCACGTTGACCGACGTAACCACCTCATAGAGCAGTTCAAGGGATTCTGTTTTATGCGCAAGTTTAGCCGTTTGAATCTTGACCTCACATTCGAGATCATCGTGCAGTGATTCCATCACAGACGCTAATCCATTTATATCACCAGCAAGTTCATTAAATTCCCCATTCGGGAGTTGCGGCATTCTGGCTGACATCTCACCTGCCCTGACTCGTGAAACCCATTGGCGAACCTGGGTCAATGGATTTAATAAAGAACTTCGGACAAATAAGATTGCCCGAATCGACAATGCCAGCATTATCCAGGGGGATAATGCGAGGAACCAATCAGCCAATACCGGCTCGGATGTCCTGGCTAACACTATAGCCTGCGCTATTGCCATCAGGATGAGCAGCCCCGTGATAATCAGCAGAGGTAGCATAATTTGACGGCAGGTAAACCCTCGTCCTGGCTGGTACCATTTTGACTCCGGTGAAATCAGACACCTTGGTTCTTCATGAACATCAACTTGAACACCTGCGGAATCAGAGTTATTCACTTTTTCGTGGGGTATATGAATTTTTCAATTAGCGATACTATAATCTTATCCTGACTCGATATCCATACGATGCCGGCTAACCTTGTTTAAACAGTATTTCGACTAAATCTCTGTTTCAGGTTGTACGTGTTGTGGATCGTTTGGGTTGATAAATATAAACCGAAATTCGCCATCTTCCATCTCGACGTAGTCGAGCTGTGCGTTATGCAACAGTTCGGTGCTGGTTGGAGCGACCACGATATCGATACCATTGGACCGGCTATGACTATCGTTATGATCGGTATTGTCAAATCCCATCGCATAATCCAACGCATTTCCTTCGATACGTTTGACCGCAATTCTCAGAAACATCCCTTCAGTATCGGTTGACTCCATCGACAATTTAATTTGTTTAGCAGCGTTTTTAGTAACGGTTATCATGAATCTGGGTCAGTAGAATATTTTTGGATTATCAACCAGCGATAGCGGCTGTGGTAGCAGGCAGACCGGCTTTGTTTCGTCTGACGGTTTCGACAAATTGACTCACCCATGGATTGGATCGGGAATTTCGCATGTGCGAATAACTTGCAAATATGTTCCCGTATATCAGACCATCATAATTGCCACACACACCATGCCCACGAACAACCTCAAATCCAAATTTCACACTGGGATCAATATTTAGCAATTTTGAATAATGAAACTCATGAGCGTTAATTGTTGCCAGACTGGAGTCGCTACATTGCGCAACAGTGGACCCTATCCATGGATGATCACTGGTAACTTTCAGTTTGACGTAGCCACGCCCAACGGGACGATTCTGGACGTCCGTATCAGCCGGTATCGCGCCGACCATTTGGTATTTTCTGCGCTGCCAGTTAATTTCTCTGGTTAAGTACATCAGCCCGCCACATTCTGCGTAAACCGGTTTCCCGGTATTTATAAACTGTTGAACATCGGCTCGCATAGAGTGATTTTGTTGCAGTTGTTGTGCATGGGTTTCCGGAAAGCCGCCACCGATAAACAATGCGTCAACAGCAGGCAATTTATTATCATTGATGGTATCAAAATACACTATCGAAGCACCAAGACGTTTCATTTCCTCGATATCGTCGGGATAATAAAAGCAAAATGCGTGATCCCTTGCGACTCCGATCGTGAGTTTATCTTCTCGAACGGACGCCGGTGGAATGGGATATACAGGAAAAGAGCTTGCAGTACCGGATATTTCGATAATTCGGTCCACATCAACCTGTCGCTCAATCGCTTCGGTGATTTTCAGGACGCGGGTATCCGTCTCAGTATCTTCCTGTTGTGTTATCAAACCGAGGTGACGCTGCTCTATAACCAGATCAGAGCAGCGTTGAATTGCACCAAGCACCTCGATATTCGTATAGTGATCAATTACACGCCGAAGCTTTGACTCATGCCGTTCTCCAACCACGTTATTCAGAACTACTCCAGAAATTTTTACCTTTGGATCAAAATCCTGATAGCCCATAAGCAATGGCGCCACCCCTCGGGTTATACCCTGGGCATCAAGCACAAGTATCACCGGCACGTCCAATAGGCCAGCCATTGCCGCATTACTGTCTGTTCCTTCAACATCGACGCCATCAAACAATCCCTTGTTACCCTCAATTACATTGATGTCCACGTCCTTCTGATAGCGCCCAAAAAGCGTAACGATCTCCTCCCGGGACATGCAATTGAAATCAACGTTTACACAGGGTCGATTGGTTACCTTGCCGAGCCATAAGGGATCGATATAGTCCGGCCCTTTTTTGAATGTCTGTACTGACAAACCTCTTTTGCAAAGAACGCCAGACAACCCCAGGCTAAAGGTAGTTTTACCGGAGGATTTGCGTGTTGCGGAAATATAGATACGCGACATTAGATTGGCATCAAAGCTGGAGCAATATCAGAACCACCTATTCAGCACTTCTATGGACTAACGAATAGGGTAAAAATGGCAGGACTCTAACGGCAAGTAAAAACAGCAAAAAAATCAGGGACTCGCCCCCCAAACCGAGAAGGAACTCTGGTATCGACGGAGAGTAATTGGCTACTGCCCCATCAAAAAAACTACTGGATACCTGTTTTCCGGGAAATAATTCCAATGGATAAGCCTGCCCTCCAATTATTGTGACGTACAGCTGGGATACACCACCACCAATGACCAGCAAGGCAATTGTAGTAACCCCATTTAAAGATTTCCTAAGATTAGTAAGAAAAACCAATCCCAATGGCAACATTCCGCCAAGCAAGATTTGCCCAAGCCAGAATAGAGCGGTGTAAATTCCACCTTCATAGAGGATGAAACGCTCTACACCATGATGTTCAGTGGCATATAAATTGGTCAGATGAAATACAACAACTAAAAAAAGCTCAATCGCGACAAATATTCCCAAGATTCTAATGAGCTTTTCCAACACTGCCTGGGCAATGATGTCTCCCGCCCAGCAGGTCAATAGCGCGCTGACGATAACAAATATTGCGGTTCCCAATATCAACGATAAAACGATAAATATTGGAACCATCATCGCCGCATCGTAATATTGTCGGGCTACCAGAAAACCGAATATTGCGCCGGTTCCACTGGTAAGAACAAAACGCCACACCAGTACTACCAGTCCAGCCAGCGAGGTATATGAATTCATGTGACGTTCGAACATCGTCCAAAGGTATCCAACAATGATCAGGATAAAGCCACTATACAAAAATATATTCCAGGCAAATATTGACTTAAAATTAAAATAGGTCATGGCTACAATCAGGCGATCAGGTCGACCTAAATCCAATACCAAAATAATCAAACCACCTGTTAATAAACAGACAGAAAGTAACGCGGATAGGCGAGCCCAGGGAGAAAATTCCTTTTGGCCAAAAACTGAACTAAGAGAGGCGACGTTAATCGCTCCGGATGCAGACAGAATAAACAGAATGGCAAATACGTGAGGGATACCCCATACTACCTGATTATTCATTCCGGTTACCCAGTGACCTCGCGTCTCCATATAATGCGCAGCACTGTATCCAACCAGAGCAAACATCGTAAGAACAACAATAACCCCCCAATAGGTTAGTGGATTAGTTTTCAAGGTTTTAAAGTGCTGGTCCATTCTAGATATTCTGATACCGGACCCCGGTATTTAAATTTAAATCCTGTCGGACCTGCTGGCTTGGCTGATCCTTCAGCCGATTTGCTATATCACTACTCTCATCATTGAGGTCGCCGAAAATCATGGCGCCATTTCCTTCTGTAGTACATGCTTCAACGCATGCAGGGGAGCGATCTTGATCGACTCTATGAACGCATAAATTACAGCTCTCTACGGTGCCCTTGCCCCTGGGGGAATAGGATTTCTGGTTATGCAAATCTTCGTGCACAAACGAGCGCGCCTTGTAGGGGCAAGCCATCACGCAGTAGCGACATCCAATACAAATATGTTTGTCGACAAGTACGACGCCATCAGCGCGTTTAAATGATGCTCCTGTGGGACAGACATCAACACAGGGAGGATCCTCGCAATGCTGGCACAACATCGGCAGGGAGCTTACACGCCCCGTGACCTGATCAGTCAGTTCAACCTTACGAATCCACTGGGGATCTGACTCAGGTCTGTCAAAGGTTTCCAGGTTATGTTCGATATTACAGGCGGTTACACAGGAATTACAGCCTGCACCGCATTTCTCACTGTCAATTAACAACCCCCAACGCTGTAAATGGGAAACCGATTCCTGGTCCGTCTTAGCCAGCGCCAGTTCGACAATTCGAAAACCTGAAGCAGCCGCAACTAGCCCGCCTGCACCCATTACTCCCTTAAGCAGTTGACGGCGCTTCCCATCAGGGCAGTTTTTCACTACGACATCATTCATTGCGATACTTTGGCGGTAGCGCCGAGCACGAGAGTCATGGTCGATGGGTACAACGGTAATTCCCGATACTTTATTGATGAAATATTATTTCCCGCGTGATATTCATCCGGCGTTGTGGCATGACATTCAAAGCAGTCGAGTTTCACGCTGGCATAGGTATGGCAGGTCTCGCAAAATTGTTTTGGGGCATCAACTGGTACAAATTGATTTTCCGCGTCAGTCTGCACATGGCAATCGATGCATCCTGACAGACTGTGTGATTTTGTCCGAATCCCTTCGTAAACCGTTCGGTCTCGCTGGTGTAGCAGAAACTTCATATGATCCCGACGCATAATATCTGTGTCTTCCACGCATCGATCACCCTTTGCACGAGGCAGTTCCGGCGGATCAGAGTAAACCAGCGACAGGTTAAGCAGAAACAGGCAACAGGTCGCAACCAGAATCGCTATGAGTTGTGATATTGCCCGAAACACCGTGGTTAACCTCCCATACCCATATCGATGTAACCGGTGGGACAAACTTCTGCACAAATATGACAGCCTATGCAGCGGTTATAGTCGGTATCAACATAACGACCCATGGTTGACTCGTCCTTCTTGACCCGAAAAACCGCATCCTGGGGACAGTATATTACGCAGTTATCGCATTCAAAGCACATACCGCAGCTCATGCAGCGATCCGCTTCGTTGCGGGCCGATTCCGCATCCAGACCTTGATGTCTTTCTTCGAAATTACTCAGCACTTCATCCTTGCTCGGCCCCATCCCGCTCCGTTTATTCCTTGGGGTGTGAGAAAAATGTCCAAGGAATAATTTATCAGAAGAAATTATTTCATGAGAGCTGCGGTCCTCATAATTATGAATCGCATAGCTAGCTTCGCAGGTTCCCCATATTTGTTCGTGATTGTAAGCCTCTGGTTCAAGATTTGTCTCCCTCAGTTTGTCCAGTAAATTAAAATGATGCACGTCGACCTTTGGTCGCTTTACCGGATCATCGCTTTGTAAAAACTGATGGATACTGTCAGCGGCAACCGACGCCTGACCAATCGCCGTAGTTAATAAATGTGGTCGAATGATATCGCCCGCAACAAAATGCCCCTTCTTGTCCGGGTGCTGGTAGACATTGTCCGCGTCCATCAGACCACGACCATTATCAAACTCTTCCAGGCCTTCGAGGTTTCCACCCTGACCAATGGCCGAGACAATCAAATCACATTCAATATCAAATTCGGTCCCATCAGTTGCCAGCGGTGTCCCGTCTTTCTGGATCGTACATTCCGCCATGCGCAATGCTATCGCCCTGCCGCTATCACCGGTTATTACCTTGATTGGCAGTACACCGTAATGAATTTCGACGCCTTCGTGAAGCGCATCCTCTACTTCATGTTCGGTTGCGGTCATTTTTTCCCGGGGAAACAGTGACGTTAGGGTAACTTCGGCGCCTTCGCGCATGGCAGCAAACGCTGCGTCGTGGGCGACATACCCTCCAATCACAGCTTCCGGCCGCTGGGATTTATTAATATTTTTAATCTTACCCAGCCGTCGAGCCACCGAAACCACGTCGATCGATGTATCGCCGCCACCAACACAGACAACCCGGTCAGTGGTAACCTGCAATGCCCCCTGATTAAACGCTTCCAGAAACTTTACACCACTGACGCAATTGGGAGCATCGGCGCCAGGCACTGGTAGTCCGCGTCCGGACTGACACCCAATCGTCCATAAAACAGCGTCGAATTCGGCATCCAATTGAGCGACCTGGACATCCCGACCAACTTTTGTCTCAAGTCGAATTTCGATTCCATCCATATCGAGAATTCGCTGAATTTCATGGTCTAAATGTTTGCGGGGAGTTCGGTATCCTGGAATTCCATAACGCATCATTCCGCCTAGTTGGGCGTGATCGTCAAATATAACCGACCCATGACCTTTGCGGCGCAGCTGATAAGCTGCGGCCAGTCCTGCCGGTCCACCGCCGACAATTGCCACGCGTTTCTGTCCCAGCTCAGGTGTATCAAAGGCGTATTGGTTATCCATTGCATTGTCGCCAATAAACTGCTCAATCGCATTGATCCCGACGAAATCTTCCACATCATTTCGATTACACCCATCCTCGCAGGGAGCCGGACATACGCGCCCCATCATTGATGGAAATGGATTGGCATCGGTTGACCGACGAAACGCATATTCTTCCCATTCAACGCCGGCGGGTGGTTTTTCGATACCCCGGGCTATTTGCAGCCAACCTCGAATATCTTCCCCCGAAGGACAGCTGCCCTGACATGGTGGTGTCCGGTGGACATAGATAGGACACTTGTTAGACTGATCTTCGTAGAATATATCCTCCTGAAAATTTTTCCATTTATGGTCGCCGTCTTTATATGCACGAAATGTCAATTTTTCGTTTTGCTGGTCGTTTTCCATGGTTGCAGGTTTCGACATTAAATTGTCTCCGGTTAGTGTAAATTGCCTTTAAGGCCGCCGCCGCAGACAAAAAATTTCAGGTGCGAAATCGATAGCATCATCACTTATCGCCAAGTACGAGGGCATCTCCCACAAGTTGGTGAACGCTGATAATCATATCCATACCAAGATCGTAGAATGGAAGAACTTTTGAAAACTGACTCTTGCATATGGCGCATATTGCAGCCATATGTGTGACGCCATGCTGTTCGATAACTTCATTCAACGCCTGGACTCGCGGGGAGGCTCCTTTAACCCTGAGTTCGACCAGGTCATCGGTCAACAGGCCGCCACCGCCGCCGCAGCAGAATGTCGATTCATGAATGGTATCCTGGCGCATGTCCACAAAGTGATTGCAGGCGGCCTTGATAATTTCCCTGGGAATAACAAATTGCCCCCCAGGCATACATCCCATACGAGATGCTCTAGAAACATTGCAGGAGTCATGAAATGTTACGACCTTGTCGTCATTATTTTCCTTATCAAATTTTAGGGCACCCTGTTGAATTAAGTCATAAGTAGACTCGCAGATATGCTGGGGTGCTGGATACTTGGGATCCAGAAAGTCAAACGGTCCAATTAGAGTATTCCAATAACTATAAGCGACGCGCCACGCGTGACCACATTCGCCAACGATTATCCGCTTTACGCCTAATTCCAACGCGGCTTCGCGAATTCGCATCGCCACTTTTTGCATATTGTCCTGATTTCCAATAAACAGGCCAAAGTTTGCCGCCTCCGAGGCATGAGAACTCAGGGTCCAGCTAATACCGGCCTGATGAAAAACTTTCGCATACCCTATCAAACCATCAACATGGGGTTCTGCAAAGAAATCCGCCGAAGGTGTCACCAGTAAAACATCTGAGCCCTTGATATCCAGCGGGAGACGCACGTCCACATCAGTCTCTTCTTTTATCTCCTCTTCTAGACCTTCGAGGGTATCTACTAGTGCGGGCTCTGGTAATCCGAGATTATTTCCAATCTTAAACACCTTGCCGATAATTTCATTGGAATACTTTTGTCCAACCCCGACGCTGGCGAGTATCTCCCTTCCAGCCATGGTTACTTCAGCTGTATCAATTCCATAAGGACAATATACCGAGCATCGCCGACACTCGGAGCATTGATGGTAGTACTTGTACCAGTCATCCAATACCTGTTCGGTCAGATCTTCCGCGCCGACCAGTTTGGGAAAATACTTGCCCGCGAAAGTAAAGTGGCGCCGATAAACCTTGCGCATCAGATCCTGCCGCGCAACCGGCATATTTTTAGGATCGGCGGTTCCCAGGAAATAGTGACATTTATCAGTACAGGCACCACATTTTACGCAGGAATCCATAAATACCTGGAGTGCTCTGTTCTTGCCAAGCAACTCGCCCATCTTCCCGATCGCCTTATCGTGCCAGTCTTCGACAAGTTCGCCAGGAAACCCCAATGCTTCCTGGAAATCCGGCTTGGCAACAAACGGCTTACTATGCGCCATCGAGCCTACATTTATTGACGGCGTCTTTGGATAATTAGTAATAACCGGAATGTCAAACTCAACTTTTAATTTCATTTCGATTAGGAAGCCGGCGGCATATATCGGCGTTCACGGGAGTTGTCAATTTGATTACGGGTCGGACTGAAAAATAATCCAGGTACGTGGAGCAATTTACTGATGGGGAATACGAACATCAGACCAATCACCAAAGCGAGATGAATCAAGATCAGCGGATCACCGGGAATTGGCTGGATATTGAACTGTAGCAGGCCTAGAACAAACGTTTTAACCGCCACCACGTCGGTGTGCCAGACGAATTTCATTAGTAAGCCGCTACCTGCGATTGCCAAAATCAGACCCAACATCAAGTGGTCTGAAGGCGCTGATATATAACGAACCCGGTCAACAAAAACTCGCCTGCACCACAGTCCAACCAGGCCAAATAGCATCGCGTAGCCCGCGTAGACCCCTGCGGATTGCAATACCGTAACCCAGGACCAAACCGGATCGGTGAAGTAGCGCAGATGTCGTAGCAGCGCAAGCAGCAAACCAAAATGGAATGCCCAGGCAAAAATCCAGGTCGATTTGCTCGCTTTAAACAAACTTTCGAACAATACAATTTCGCGAAACATTCGCAATACTACACCTACCCCGGTGGTCGGTGCCGGGGTAGTTGGAATTTTCAGAGGTGCCGGCGTACGCGCGTAAATTGCAATCTTTCTAGCGACACCGATAACCAGCACTGCGGTCGCAAGATAAAACAGTCCCGCATACAAAAAGGTGATAAATGACACCCGGGCACCTGTTGTGTCGAACAGTAAGGATAAATTCTAAACGCAGCCAGTGGGTTTAGGCAGCCCTGCATACTTACAGGCTTGTTTCGCCGGCCCATAAGGAAACAACTCGTATAGGTATTTACTGTTTCCCTTATCTTTGCCGAGGCGCTTACCAATGGCTTTGGTCAGCACTCGAACCGCGGGTGCTATCTGATATTCATCATAGTATTCTCGTAAGAAGTTGACCACTTCCCAGTGGTTCTCGGTCATATCGCAACCATCTTCCTTTGCCATGGCTTCAGCCAAATCAAGATTCCAGTCACCGAGGTTTGCCAGGTAGCCTTCCTCATCGGTTTCAAATACTACGCCATTACTTTCGATCGCCATTTTTAGCTCTCCGGTTAATTAGTTTGGATTAAATTCATAAATACCCAGAAAAATTCCTATTCTCCTGGACCATAATTTCTGCAGTCACATCCAGGACTGCACATTTGTCGACTCGACAGCGAGATTCACGAAGCCGTCATAATCAATAATTTCAACACCCTCAATCAAACTCTCGCCTTCAATACCGCGCGCTTTCAAATCCGGACCCAGGACATATATCTTTCTACTCTGGAGAGATTCCACCACGCTAGGTTCGAGCTCGGTTCCGGTCATAGCGCCATACACTGCATCTTCTATCATCAGAATACTGCTTCCGGGTTTCGATAATCTAATGCAGGAAGTAAGACTATCTTTCTCGAATGGGGACTTATTGACGGTATGTAACATGGTTGTAAATTCGCTAAGCTTAATTCTCAAAAATTCAGGATCACATCATGATGTTCGATAATGTCCTGAAGTTCTTCCCGACCAACTATCCGAATTGAGGGCTTTTCCGCATAATCATCATCTTCATCTTCATACACCAGTGGCATTAGATCATCTGCGCTGAGCCCTCTTTTTTTCAGAGATTCGCTGTCAACATATATCCTCGTGATTTCGTAGTCTCCAAGTGCGCCAAATGTAGCGCTGAAATTCTTGGTTCCTATCTCGCTGGTATCCTGTCCCCGCTTCAATTGAAACACACCGTCATCAATGTACGCCATCGAAACGTCCTGCTCGAAAGCGGCACCAATCAATGCGACCTCCAATCCTTCCTGGGCATAGTTCGAGCCATGGGGCGCCCGACGATTGATATATAAAAACTTCTTGATTGTGCCACCAGCTTGGTTTTCTTGTTCGGACATCGAATACAGGGTAGTAGGTTTTAGTTAATCACCAAAGGAAACCAGGCGATCTGCCTGAATTCCAGCTTCAATCAATTGTCCAAGTCCGGAAATCCGAAACCCGTCGGCGATATTGTTGGCGTCTTTACCGTTACGTTTTTGTTCATCCTGGTCAACGATGCCCCGCCGCTGAGCAGCTGCAACGCAAACCACAAGATCCAGATCATGCTGTTTCGCCAATTCAGACCAGCGATTGGTAATATGTCGATCGTCCTGGGGCGGCGTGGTCAGGCGGGTACCGTTATTCACCCCGTCATGGTAGAAAAAGACTCTCATGACATCGTGCCCAAGATTAAGCGCAGAGCGGGTAAAGTTGTACGCACTGTCACTGGCTTGGTGGGTATACGGTCCTTCATTAACGAGAATTGCAAATTTCATTTAGCCCACGCTGATTACAATCGAATATAGGCTGATGAATTCAGGCTCTTTCGAGAGCCGCGCCAATTGTCGATATGGTATTTAGTAAATGGTAACCCGGTAAGTTCAAAAAAGCGTGGCCAGCCGATTCTGTCAATCCAGTCGTTGACCCGCTCCCAATCCTTGGCATCGTTCTGATACGCCTTTAATATCTTCTTCACTATCGCGGTCGCTTCGGGCCAGCGCGGTGGATTATTTGGCACACCTCCTGCAACTAATTTCTGAAAACTGGGCTTACTTCGGGCATTAGAGTGATTTCCACCGACCCAGACAGCCAGCTTTGAATGTTCGGGATCATTGATTTGCATCGGTGGACAGGGTGGATAACACGCCCCGCAACAAATGCATTTCTTTTCATCTACTTCAAGACTAGGCTTGCCATTTACCATCGCCGGTCGAATTGCTGCAACCGGACATCGCGCTACTACCGACGGTCTCTCACAAACATTGGCCACCAAATCATGATTGATCTTGGGGGGCTTGGTATGCTGAATATTGATCGCGATATCCCCTTGCCCGCCACAATTAATCTGACAGCATGAAGTGGTGATGTGAACCCGATTTGGCATCCGGCAGTTTCTAAACTCATCAATCAATTCATCCATCATGGCCTTGACCACACCGGACGCATCGGTACCTGGAATATCACAATGCAACCATCCCTGGGTATGAGAAATAAAGGCTACCGAATTACCGGTACCGCCAACCACAAACCCTTCTTTCTCCAATGCCGCTATCAGCGGCTCCACCTTGGCCTGGTCAGCCACCATATATTCAATATTACTGCGGATGGTAAAGCGAACATGTCCGTCGGCGAACTCATCACCGATATCGCACAACTTACGTAAAGTGTAGACGTCCAGGATCCTCTGGGTTCCTGCTTTTACTGTCCATATTGCATCGCCGCTGTGAGCATAATGAACCAGTACCCCGGGACGGGGATGTTCATGGTATTTCCATTGACCGAAATTTTTGACCATGACCGGGTGCATATACTGCATTCCATCGGGACATCCCGATTCGATGGGTCGACGCATGTCTTTTAATGCCATCTATTCGTTCTCTATTTATCTTCTGTTAGCAGATCAATTGTCTGGACTAAACAACTACCCGATCCGAATATTCGATTCAACTGGCCAATTTCGCTGATTTCGCCTCGCGTTGCTGAGCGAACCATTTCTCGGCCTCTTCGTCCCATCCATCCATCCGCACATAGGAACTCTCACGGGGATGGGAAATCATATTGGGGTCTACATCGAGGCCAATTCCTTCAAGATAATTGACCAGACCGATTCGTTCGATCATCTCGCCGCAACGCTCGTGCTCCAGTCCGTTTTCTGCCCAGAAATCAATAGTTTCCTCAGCGATTTCAACAATCCGCTCGTAATCCTCATCGTTCTCGAGTTTCATAAATGGGACGACCACGGTACCCATAAGATCGCCAATCTTTAGTGTTCGTTTGCCGCCAATTAGTATTGAGACCCCTTTATCGTCCCCTGGCGAAAGGGATTTATTCATGACGTTGAGACAATGCATACACTTGACGCAATTGCGATTATCGATTTCCAGCTTATCTTCATCCGTTAGTGTCATGCAGTTTGTGGGACAACGTGTAATCACATTATCGATAACGTGTTGCCGCCCCTTTGCCTCGACATAATTGGTTACTTCAGCATCATCAATCTTGATTTCATCCCGCCAGGTTCCAATCACGGCAAAATCGGCCCTTTCGATAGAATTCATGCAGTCATTAGGGCATCCAGACACTTTGAACTTGAATTTATAGGGCAAAGCAGGCCGGTGAACATCGTCGGTAAAATTATTTACCAGTTCCCGATGTAATCGATGCTCGTTTGTGCAGGATTGTTCGCAGCGAGCCGATCCGACGCAGGACATGGCTGTTCGAACGCAAGGTCCGGCGCCACCCAGATCAAATCCATAATCATTAATTTCATCAAAGAAATGCTGAGTATTTTCTGTACTGGTCCCGATAAACATGATATTTCCAGTCTGGCCATGAAAAGTCACCAGTCCTGAACCCCACTTCTCCCAGCTTTCGCCCAATTGACGCAGCATATCTGTCGAGTAATAGTTACCCGCGGGAGGTTGTACCCGCAAGGTGTGAAACTCTTTGGAATCTGGAAATTGTTTACCAACCTCAGAGAATCTTGGAATTATTCCACCTCCATATCCAAAAACGCTTACAGTGCCCCCTTTCCAGTATCCCTTCTTGGTCTCGTAAGAATGCTCCAACTGGCCCAATAAATCATTGGCAACCCCGTTTATTCTCTGATCAGGATGATCATCACGTAACCTCTTGATGCCAGAAACAAAGCTCGGCCAGGGGCCGTTCTCCAGTTCGTCAAGCATCGGTGTTTCGTGTTTGGTTTCACTCATAGCATTCTACTCCGGTGATAATTTTGCCAGTACTCTGTGACTCTATGTTTTACACCCTGATTCCCTGCCAACCCCATTACCATTAACAGGAATGGATTTGGCGGGCTACAGCAATACCATTGTTATTCTAGCTATCTCCGTCGATTACTCCAGCTCCCAGATAGGGTAACCTAGAAACAGCATTTATCCCGATAGAGGTATAGACGAATCGCCAGATCACTGGCTGAATTTGGCACGTCATTGAAGACAGTTTCCGCGGTTGAATCTTGTCGTACTCCAGGGCTAAATTGGTTTCTCCCAGTCAACGTTCAGAATAAATGCCAGGTCAGACAAAAACCCGATCATTAAAGATGGATTTGACAGGCCATTCTGTTCCGGATATGCCGATATTGAATATGGATCTGGACAACTACTTACGCTGGCGCGACGGCAAACTGGGGCAGTACCTTACTAACCCAGATCAGTGCCTGGTAGAAATATCCAACCCCCACAAACTATCTAGTCCAGAGCACAAAAAAATCTGGCAAATAATCTCGAGTAATAATTTTGCAATCTATCAATATCATCCGGACAATCCCGATAATTTTGATGGCTACCGTTCAATTTGCCGACAGCTCGGCCTCGACAATCGAATACCTGGTACTGAGGGTTTCGCCGCCACCGTTGCAACCATCGAAGCTGCCAATTCGACCACCACCGAATGCGAGGGTCGAGCGCACTATATTCCCTATACAAATTCAAAATTGAATTGGCATACCGACGGATATTACAACCAGGATGACAAATGCGTTCGCTCATTTATTCTCCATTGCGAACGAGCTGCGATCAAAGGCGGACAAAACCATTTGCTGGATCATGAAATAGTTTATATCCTGCTACGTGATAAAGATCCGGAACTGGTCAGTTCGCTGTGTCACCCAGGTTGTTTCAGTATTCCGGAAAATGTCCAGAATAATAAGACTATTCGCCATAGATTCACCGGCCCCGTGTTTAGTACGGACCCTGTCACCGGACATCTTTATACCCGATACACCCAGCGCAAACACCACGTTAGCTGGCAGCAGGATCCGATTACTACCGACGCACTTGCCAGCATCAGAGAAATTCTTGGAAAGGACAACCACTGGATTGTGAAAACCGGTCTGAAACCTGGCCAAGGGTTAATTTGTAACAATATTTTGCATCGCCGCGACGCATTTGACGACTGCAATGTCGGGAATAACCGACGCAAACTTTATCGGATCAGATTCGGTGAAAGAATAGATCCCCCATCCCATTAACCGTTGCAATGAACTATATACCTGGACTTCAATTCGATCTTGGCGCAGAGAGTCAGGAGGAAGCACAGATATCTGTTGAAATGTTGCAGCGAAAGGCAAGTCAGACCAAACAGCGACTGGATAATCTGGAAAACAGGAATTCAGCCGAATTCTTAAATCTCGCCCATGAACTCGCGTCGATCCAAATTGATATGGACCAGCCAGCCTCGGCCTGGAGCAATGCATACCCTGCGTTCAGGATGCATATCACGCGTCAGCAGTGGCAGCCCGCAATTATCGTATGCGACACACTTTTTCGTTGCAACCAACCTGACTCATTAATAGCCTTGGGACACTCCCTTTGGTTGAGCATAACATTCCCGGTGGAACCCGGTTTGACCGTTTCCCAACTGCAACATGTAATTGACGACACTCCCGAAGATTCGGATGGCGCGGCTGTAGCTGCAGCCATGGCGGCGTATATTGTAAATCTTCGTACCGGGGTTGATACAAGGGATGACTGCACGTTGGCGGTCGGCCAAATGTTAAATCAGGTTGCACGCCGTCACGGTAATGCGCATTCACAAAAAGACTTCGATGAATGGTTTAAACGACTGGAGTTGGATCAACTATCCAAACTTTTGATCAGAATGCGCAACATCATCGACGTGTTAGTTCAAGACCAGTGGTGGATTGACCGGGATGCGTTGCAAGCCCTGATACCAGCCGAGAATTAATTCATGCTGTGGCAAGACAAAAAAGATAGTGGACGCTACATCGTCCCCGATGATGTAGTTGACTTGACATTCCAAATTAAATGTACCGAACTGCCAGTCGATCATGCCTGGGCACTAGCCAATGAGATCAAAAGTATACTACCGTGGTTCGAGGACGAACCCTGCGCGGCTGTGCAACCTGTCCATGTCGCCGCCTCCGGCAATGGCTGGACCCGTCCGCCAGCACAACAAGGCAGTTTGTTGCAATTGTCCCGGCGCACCAAGTTACAATTGCGCCTGCCGAACCATCGCTGTACCGATGTCGAAGCACTATGCGGCAGCAGATTAAATATTGCTGGACACGACATGCAGATTGGCAATTTCCAGAAAAAGAAACTGGTTCCAGCTACCACTATATTTTCCCGCTCGGTTTGTTGTTCCGAACTATGTGATGAAGATAGCTTCGGCTCATGGGTAGCGAAAAGCCTGGAATCCCGGGATATAGAAGTAGCCAAGATGCTGTGCGGATTAAGCCATGAAATTCAAACCGGTGGTAGAGTGCTGGAAGCCCGTAGCTTGCTATTGACTGATTTGGATTTACCTCAATCAATACAATTACAACAAGTTGGTGTGGGAACGGAGAGGACCATGGGCTGCGGATTGTTTCTGCCGCATAAAAGTCTTGCTGCTGTTGGTAGCAGTCAGGAAGAGGATTAAATTTTATTGAAGTACAATGATGAGAATGAATTGATGAGTATTATCGTTAACGGCAAGGCAATCGAAACCACCGAAACGGGCTTTCTGGAAAATATGGAAGACTGGAACGAAGATATCGGCCTGGCAATCGCCGAGTCAGAAGGCTTAAGCATGACAGAACGTCATTGGGATATCGTTAATTATCTTCGCAAGGAATATTACGACAATAATGGAAACCAACCAAACAATCGGGTTATGGCCAAGGCGATGGCGGAGAAATGGCCGGATGAAAAAGTCAATGCCTCGACCCTGTTCGAATTATTTCCTGGCACTCCCAGCAAGCAAGCTGGTCAAATCGCCGGACTACCTGAAAGTATGCGAAAAGGCGGATATTAATCCAGTCTAAATCAATTTACCCGGAGTAAGACTATGAGTGAAAAACAACAAGTGATTAAGCAGATGCTTGCAATGCAAAAACAATTTATCGCCAGAGAACAATCTGATGGCGTCAGTAGCGAAGAATATTACGCGCCTGAGGAAGGCAGTGATCTCGAAGGGTATCAGGAAAAATTCAATGCACTGGCGAACCAGCTGGTTGAAATGGCTCATGCGGAAAAAGGCTCCAACCGCTAAGACTATAATCGACTCCACATCCTGACCAGGTTAACGTAGCTTTGGTTAACCTGATGAGTTGATTCGGCCTCCGGCGAAGTCTCAAGCAATTTTTCCCTGGCCAGATACAGCTGATACAACAGCTCACGCCGTTCTGCTTCTAGCACCAGACTTTGCATCCAGGTAACCGCGACCAGACGCTCGCCACTGGTTACTTCCCTGACTTCGTGGCGGCTGGATGCTGGATACATTACCGCATCACCTGCAGGTAGTTTTACCTCCCGCGAACCGAATGAAGTTGATATTCGTAACTCTCCGCCGTCATATTCTTCGTGTCCGTTCAAGAAAAGAGTGATAGCAATATCTGCTCTGTATCGATCCCCCTGCCCCATAACCGGATCGTCAATGTGGCTTCCATAACGCATTCCGGTGCGGTATCGACAATAGTAGGGCGTTGAGACATTACGCGGCAATCCAGCATTAAGGTAAACCGGATGATTTACCAGACAACCCATAACCAGGTTGTTGAGAGAACCAAGCCGTTCAGCGCTATCCGTCAATTCCTGATTAAATTTAATTCGTCTGGCCTGGTCTCCAGCGGAATTTTTTCCATCCACGAAATCACCTTCCGTCAAACGCCTGGATACCACTTTTAGCTGCTCAGTATTTAGTACTTGTGGCAATACAATCAACATCAGAAAGCACAGCTCTCAAGGCATTTAGTAACCGCCATTTTACGCGGCACGGTGGGTAAGCCCGGACCACCATCGGCAACCAGGCGTTTACTGATTTTCAACCAGTGGACCCTGCCTTCAGCTACTACGCGGGACACTGGTTGGTAATTCCCGGTCGAATGGGCGTTGTGGTATGCGTCGCAAAAGCTCGGGAAAAGTTCCCTGCGTAATGGGGTCATGTTGGCGTAATAAAAATCAAGTGATGCACGATCATTAAAAGTCAACATAGCTGGCAGCGATGATAAACAGTCTGCCAGATTGTCGCGCACAGCCCGTATTTTGAGTTCCTGGAGCGGACTATCGAGATTACCCACCATTGTCCGCCATCCCTCCCCAATTAAATCCTCGGCTATCCGTTCGCCGATCTCATGCAGGATCAGATTTTCGATCTCGCTATCTACTAGTCTGTTTAGGGCCTGATGTGGCTCGGTATCGAAGGCATAGTGGGATACGACCTGCCCCATGGCATTATCCAGCTTCTTCCAGCCCCATTCTTCCACCATACCCGCGAGATAGCGACGAAATGCATCACGACGGACATATATTTTGCCGTGATGCGACATTGCTGGAGGAGCGGTCATACAGCGTGCCAATTCTTCTTCACACAGAAATATTGTCAAATCGCTTGCCTCCTCAACCCTTAGAATTTTTGCGACAACAAATACTGGTCTTGAACCTCGTCCCAAGCCTCCGCTATAAACTAAGCCAATGGGATTTAATAAATCGTTGATTGCATTGCAATCGAATCGATCAATCTGCCGATCCCCCAAGGGGATTGCTCGATAGTCACAATCTTCAAGATCATCCCAGAAGGTCTCTTTTTCGGTCATCCACCGACCAAGGCTATGACGGTCGATGCTTCGATCCAGGGGAATACCTGATTCCCAGCGAAACAACTCCCGCATCTTAAGCAAATAAATACACAGGGGATCGTCTGGGGCGTAGAGCGCATCGGCAACATCACAGTTGTGCTGCACCGCCTGCAATACCGCGGGTAGATTGATCTTAGGAGTGTGACTGGACATGCAAAATCCAAATATAGTATTGGTTGCATTACACTGTTAAGCTAACTTATTGTCAATGCGCCCCAATTCTTAACCCATGCAAAAAGCTAGAATTCGCACTAGCTGGAAAAACAAGTCTCGGCAGATTAGTGTCGAGGAATTTGCCAATGCAGTGTCGTCAATATGCTGGAGAATTTCGTTAAATGCGGCAAAAAACCTGCATCAACAGGATTTTGAATACGCCAACGACAGCCAGCGACTTGGGGTCATGGGGGAATACCTGTTCTTTTTTATTCATTGCAGTGATCGATTACTGTTTGCGTCCTTGAGCCATGCGCAACGCGGAGAGTTTGTTAATACTTTGTCACTGCATTGCAAGCGCCATTACCTCCAAAATGCCAGGGAGATTCTGCCGTCAGATTTAGTCCCGGATTCTTTTATCGAACAGCTAAACGAGGCGACATCACACATGGCGGACACCCAATTTAATGAAAACCAGCCCGGGTTCGATATGTATCGATACCTGGGCAATCAAATTCAGCAAATCATGGGCCATAGCCAGGTCAATAAATGGGTCATCGATCAAATAATGGATATCGATGGTCCCAATGCATACGATATTTTCAAAAAATCATTTGATAAACTGAAACGAAGTTCCGGGTTTTAATTTTGAAACACCCGGATAATTGGTTTACTCGAAGGTCACCCAGATTCAGGCAAAAAACTCCTCGGTTTTCTCGAATACGCTTCCGGCAACGTCGTGTTGCTCTACACTTATCACGTCAACTAGTTTTTCGGTTTGACGGATGAGCTGGGGTAATCGATCCTGTTCGTTTAGCAACAGCCACATTCTGCTGTGATTCGCCAGCCCACCGACAATCGGCCTGACCATAACTCCTTCGAGATTGTAGGCACGACGTGCAAATAAGCCACATACATGAGACAGCACCCCGGGATGGTTATTGACGGTCAGCTTTAGTAAGGATAAAGGTTTGGCATTCATACTGTATCTCCGTGGATCATGTCCCGGTTAGCGCCTCCAGGCGCAACCATGGGAAATACCATCTCGGTTTCACTAATGGGAACGTTGATTACGCAGGGGCCTGGGTCCAGCAGCGCAGCTTCCAGCGCATCCAGTGGCATATCGGAAATACCAAGATCAACACCCGCCATACCCATGGCCATCGCCGCCAGTACAAAGTCGGTATTTTGTTCGAATTTCACTGCTGACAGATTTTTTGCATAAAACAATGTCTGCTGCTGTCGAACCAGGCCGAGATGCTGGTTATTGAGCACGATAATCTTGATATTTAGATTCTGCTCGGCGGCGGTGGCCAATTCCTGGATATTCATCATCAGGCTGCCATCGCCGGAAAAACAGACGACCTTTTTCCCGGGCTGGGCTAGCGCCACACCGATTGACGCTGGCAGTCCAAACCCCATTGTGCCCAAGCCACCCGAGCTAATCCATTGACGTGGCCGATCAAATGGATAGGCCTGGGCGACCCACATCTGATGCTGCCCTACGTCAGTTGTGATGGTGACCGTTTTATCCAGAATGGCTGCCACTGCCTTAATCACACCATAGGGACTAAATAAATCGTCCTGACGATTCAAAACAAGTGGGTAACTTTGTTTCAATTGTTCTACTCTTTGACGCCACAACGGGCGCCGATTTAGTTCCAACTGACGATTGGCAATATCCAGAACTTCTCCCACATCCGCTTGTATTGATAATACCGGGCTGGTGATTTTACCGATTTCGCTGTGGTCGATATCCACGTGAATAAATTCAGCTCGAGGGCAGAACTCTGCAACCTTTCCGGTGGCACGATCGTCAAAGCGCACTCCCAGCCCAATCACCAAATCACATTCCTCTAATACCAGGTTAGTAAACGGCGCGCCGTGCATACCCAGCATGCCAAGAGACAATGAATGATCCGAGGGTAAAACTCCGAGTCCCATAAAAGTCTGAACCGCGGGAAGATCCAAGCCTTCGGCGAACTTAATCAGCGCCTGGGTGGCGTCGGCGTAAACGATACCGCCCCCTATCATCAGAATAGGTTTATGCGCCGCTCTGATTTTTCCCAGCATGATTTCAATCAACTCCACGTCAAATTCGGGATTTGCCCGTCTGCAACCTGGTTCAGGGAACGAATCAAATTCTATCAATTGACTCTGCACATCCTTGGGTATGTCGATGGACACGGGGCCGGGTCGGCCGGAAAGCGCGACTTCGAATGCTTTGGGAATGACCTCAAGCAATTCTTCCGCCGATCGCACCATCCAGTTATGTTTGGTAATTGGCAGCATTAAACCGAATGTATCGATTTCCTGGAAAGCATCGGTACCAATCATGGCGAGGGGAACCTGACCGGTAATGGCAATCAACGGTACCGAATCCATCTTGGCATCAGCGACTGCGGTAACCAGGTTGCTGGCGCCAGGCCCTGAACTTGCGAAGCAGACCTGGGCACGACCGCTGGCCCGAGCCATTCCCAGTGCAATAAATCCGGCGCCTTGTTCGTGTCGAGCTAACACATGGTATATAGAGGAATCGGTAAGCGCATCATACATCGGTAAATTGGCGCCACCTGGGATTCCCGCAATATGAGTTACGCCCTGACGTTCAAGTAATTTAATTAAGAGCTGGGAGCCGGAAATCCGGAATTGTGGTTGGGTAGCCGAATCGATTGCTGAATCTGTCATAGTCTGAAGTTGAAATAAAGTTTAGGGCAAAAAAAAACCCTTCGACTCTCGCCGAAGGGTTTTTTAGAATTTTTTGTCTAATAAACCGCTACGGCGCTTGCTCTCCGACCAGGACGACAGACACCACCACATTCACCGCTGCCATGGGCAGCGCTGCTTGTGAATTTAGCATCGTGTCAATCAAACGGATCATTAACGCAAACAATAAGGTTTATTGGTACCAGTGGAAAGTACTATATCAATAGTGTTCTGGTCAAGTTGAATTTGTCAGACGGCAACAAGCCATCAAGATACTATGGGTTTTATCGTGTCCCCTGGTTGAATAGTGCCACCCACGATAATCCGACAATTCAAGCCGGAACGGTTTATCAGAGGTTTGAAAACCTTTTTATCCAGCAATTTTTCCAGATACTTACAGGGCACATTCAATCTAGCCCCCTCCAGAACCACTGATCCAATGCGAAACTGTTGTCCAACCAAATGATTCAACGGGACCCCCAGGGTAGTCAAGTTTCTGCGATGTTCTCTGGCTAACAGTGAAATTTTATGATCACGCTGTAGTGCATCAAGGACCTCCTGCTCTATCAGAGTGACCTCCCTCACATCCGGAAATGGCGAATAGTACCCCGTACCCAGAGAATAGCGGTCACCTTCTATCCCCTTACCAGATACGAGATTTGCCTGTTCCAGAGGCTGCATCTCGGCCCCTGCAGCGGTAGCAATGTGGATAGATAATAGTTTTCCGGAAAACGTCATATTTAATTACTATATTTTTTACATTGACGGTTAACGATACTTCCGTAAAAAAGCGGCATAAATCGCATTTTTTAGCGCCTTGCGTCCAAACAGATCGGTGCCTTCTGGTCCATTGATCATAATGACAATACCATTTTTCAACTTTCTATCAATATTAAAGTAGGTGGTAAATCCATCTTGACCGCCCAGATGAAACAATTCCCTAGGATAACCATCTTCAAGCAATTCAGTAGTCATATGCACTCCCAGCCCATACCAATTGCCGTTTTCACCTCCGCCATTTTCCTCGTCTCCAGTGAGTAAAGGAAGGGTGCACTGATTGGCGAAACAGATGTCATTTGGCCGTAGGAGTAAACCGTTAATTTTCCGGCACTGACTATCACGGCTACACGATAAATTTGTACTGTTAATATGCTCAGCCGGTGTCATTACCTCATGAATATCATTCAAAGAAATTATCTGCTCGCCATCATTATTTTTTCCGTCGTGGATGAGCAGGTCCAGTAGCTTGGCATATTCCAATGGCAGCGCCAGCAGTCCTCCAGGAAATTTAACGTCCGCGTACCTGACATCGCACGTACAGCTTGATGTATTGCACCCATGCGCCAGATGAGTCATTGAATCTGACCCATCCTGAAAGGTACTCTTGTACATTTGATAGGGATTCAGGATTTCATTGGTTAGGAATTCCTCGGCACTACGGCCGGTCTGAGCCAGTAACATCGATTCTGCCAGAGCGTACCCCCCACTCGAGTATTTCCAGCTGATTCCAGGTGCAGCGGTTATTGATAGGCACTTACTGCATCCCACTGCATCCAGGATATCGTCAAGTCCGGTTGTTCTACTTGGCTTACTGCATTCGGTACCCGTTGTCGGACGGTTCAATCCAGCAGTATTATTGAGCAATCGCCTGACCGATATCTGAGATAAAAAACCAATGTTTACTGGACGTAACCGCCGAAACGCAGCCCATTTACCAACCAGACTCGATGGATTGGCATCCGCAACTTTGGCAACCTTACGTCCGAGCGTGATAGAGGTTTGCGGTGCTGCCAATCCGGCGGCCTTAACCATTCCCAGGGAGGCGACCAGCTTGGTGAGGGAAGCCGCCTGATACAAGGTACTGCCATCAGTTGGTATTCCCGCTGCCTTGTCCTGAAAACCATAGTGCCCTCGGGTAAACACCGGAACGCCGTCTTCAATCACCACGATGGTGGCGCCATCCACCTTGTGCTGATTAATCGCAACGTCCATAGGATATCGTAGAACAGACGCGCCAACTAAAATTTGAATATCTTTCTCCATATCGAGGAATCGGTTTATCTGGTCGAGCAGACTTTGTTGTGCCAATACTGGTCCCGTCATAAACAGCCAAACAAGCATCCAGGCCAATCTTCCAAATTTTTTGATTTTCTTAATACCCGCTAAATGATTGGAGACAATTCTCCGCGAAACAATCCTTTCACAATCAACATGGTTACAATCCAATACAGGTACCACATTATAGTGACAACCAGATAAACCAAAGCCGATCGGGCCGGCGTAACCTGATGGACTACCCGATAAGTACCCCAGCAAATTAGGAACCAGACCATGCTGGCAAGAAACTGGAAAAGCCGCAACCCCAACAAACCAACTGTCGAATATGGAGCTGATCTAATAAATCCCTCCACCACTTCATTCTTTGCAAACTGCCCGGCACGCCAAATTTCCGCCAGCGCGGGGTCATGGGTTGATACAATTCCGATTCCGATAATGTGGGTCAAAACAAGAAACAAATAAATCGGACTGACAATATACAAACCGGCATATAACGTGGTATTAAAATCCCCCTTGCCCCCAACTAACCTGAATCCCATTGTAATAATTCCGGCAAATGTTACGATTGCAAATATTTTTAATGCCAGTAAAGAACCACCAACAGTAACAATATCCTGACCCGATTTAAGTAGTGGTGCCTGGATGATAAATCCAATGGCAATAGAAATTCCGCAGAAAATAAATGCCTTATTTGCCCGGTTCGGCGTATCTGTAATCAGTTTTAAAATACTCGGTTTTGGCGCGGTAACCACGGAAACCAATACCGGGAGATACCCGACAAAACCCTTTAATACGATTTCCACTAATTCCTTCATGACACTATGGCATATTCATATTTTGACAGGTAATCTATAGGTCAATTCGCTGATCCAACACTATTCTATTTTAACCGATAGGACATATCCATAAATATTGATGGGAATAATCATTACTAGTTACAACAATCACCTTGAGCATTAGTAAACTGAAACTCGAACCCATCGCCCGGGTTTCCGGAGAGGTTCAAATTCCTGGTTCAAAGAGCCTTTCCAACCGTATATTGTTGATCGCGGCTTTAGCCAACGGTCGTACTACCATATCAAATCTACTGGACGGTGACGATGTAACCTATATGTTAAATGCATTGGGGAAGTTAGGGGTTCAAACAGAGTTAAGCCAAGATAGGCAAACCTGCGTAGTTCATGGTCGTGGCGGCCCTTTCTCTGAGGTTGCCGGTGAGCTTTTTCTTGGCAATGCCGGTACAGCCATGCGGCCATTAACAGCGGTTTTATGCGCGGGACACGGTGAGTACACGCTAACCGGCGAACCCAGGATGTTTGAGCGACCCATTGCCGACCTGGTGGATGCACTAAGTCAGATGGGTGGTGCCATAGAATATTTAGCAACCCCGGGCTATCCGCCCCTCAAAATTATTTCAAATGGGATAAACGGCGGTAACGTTACCATTGACGGCAGCGTTTCCAGCCAGTATCTGACCGCATTGCTCATCGCTTCTCCGTTAGCAGAGCAAGACGTTATAATTCAAATTCAGGGTGATTTAGTATCAAAACCATATATCGACATAACACTGCATGTCATGCAGTCATTTGGTGTCCAGGTAAAAAATATTAACTACCAGGAGTTCAGGGTTGAACGCGGTCAGCACTATCAGTCCCCAGGAGAAATAATGGTGGAAGGGGATGCATCATCAGCGTCATACTTCTTGGCAGCTGGCGCAATTGCAGGAGGCAAGGTCAGAGTCAATGGGGTCGGCTCCAATAGCGTCCAGGGCGATCGACTATTTGGCGAGGTACTGGCGGCCATGGGAGCTCAAATCAGTTACGGCGCGAATTATATTGAAGCCGAACCTGGTGCTACATTGTCCGCTATAGATATGGATTTAAACCATATACCCGATGCGGCCATGACTATCGCAACCACAGCATTGTTTGCCAAGGGAACGACTACCATTCGCAATATTGAAAATTGGCGGGTAAAGGAAACCGACCGATTGTCCGCCATGGCAACAGAACTAATCCGACTGGGTGCAACGGTAGACGAAGGCAAGGACTATTTGACGATTACCCCACCGGATCATTTACCCCATGTCGCTATCGACACCTACAATGACCACCGGATTGCAATGTGTTTCTCATTGGTTGCATTGGGGGGAACGCCAGTTACGATTAACGATCCGGAATGCATTAACAAAACATTCCCTACTTATTTCGAGTTGTTTGATTCTATTCGCTGTCCCCAGGTATAAAGACGATTGACCTCATTGAACAAAGTCGGCCTGCAGTCGATCATATTTTTACTGGATCCTGGTTCCCAGGATGACGGCATCTGAACGACCACGCTACAAACTACTCGTCATTCCGTATATGGCGATCACCACATTAGACGACAGTCTTTACACTGCCCATTTTTCGGCACCATCAGTATGCTTTCCCCTGCCGTCTTCATAGCCCGATTCCCAGCTTTTCGTCATACGTTGTTCTTCGATTTTTGGATTGCCCAAAAAACCGCTGGCCCATCCGATAATGTAGTCCTTCGCTACATTCTTTTGCTCGAGCTCTGAAATGGTTTGATAATATAAATTCGACATTTCAATAACGATTACTACTTGAGTGAAACACTATTCTACCAGCGCTATACTGGATTAGTACTACCCATTGGAATAGTCCATCGCTACCACTTCAGTGATATTGGAAACCTGATAGTTACGCAGAACGTACCAGCCTATTCAACTTCACTGGATTACTTGGGGGGTGACACCTCATCAAAAACCAGACCAGAACTAGCATCTGCTCCGCCCTCGATTTTTCGACGTCCGCTCCAAATATGTCGACTGCCTCCAATCCATCGCGCTACTTGAGTAGTCCGCTTAAGCGCAAAACCGCCACTTTGTTCAATCTCCTCTGCATAGATATAGGAATCCGTCAGTCCATCAAGCTCCTGTAAAAGTACTCCCAGAGGGTCCTCCTGCAACTCGCCATTTGCTTTAAGCATCCTGGTTAACAGTAAGCGCTGAACCCCCAGGTGTTGCTGCGCAATCAACGGATACCACGCTTCGGGTGGCGGAGTTCCCAGCTTCCAATTAAGTTCTACTTCAATATTTGGCGTTGGCGCATTCCGGTCAGGACCGAGATGGGGACCCTTTTTATGATTGATTAGTTCCTGGCGATCAATTGAGCGGCCAGTAGTTTGTTGCACGCGCTGCTCGATTGCCCAAGCCAGATTGGCCATTTCATCCCGTCGAAACAATATAGTTTCATGGGATTTACTTTCTAATCTGGATGGCGGTAAAGACGGTGGGAGAAAGAGAAATTCTCGTTCCGGAACGTCTTCTACGCCGCTCAAAGTAAACATTGTCCAAGGGGATTTCTGTTGTTGACTGCGAGCCGGTTTGATCGGTATGGTTTCTCCAAACGTATCAGTGACTTGCAAATTTGCGGTTTCGTACCAGGTACCGATGGCTTGATCTATCGGAACAATATACCAGTCGTCACTATAAGCAAGGGCGTATTCCACTATCAGCAACGTCGACAAATCTGCCGCAGTCGCATCGAGATTGCCAAATCCTATTCGGCGATCCTCGAATTGCCACCAGCGCGATGCGGGCTGTCCGGGCAATAGCAATGGTGTCGGCAATAATCTTTGGGTCTGGTCAAGCTGTGCTTTTTCCTTATTGTCCAGTTCAACTCGATCTACCCATGGATTGGGTATGTCGTCAACGTTAGTAACAAGGCCTGGGTCTGCCTGAAATACTTTGCCATTGCCTCTGAAAGCATACCAGTCCAAATGTTTACCAGTATAGCCCTCAGCGCTGAACTCCATTGCCACCGAACTGGATCGGATTTTGAAATTATATTCCATCCTGTGCGGATCCCAGGCGGAACCGGCATTGGGTTCATCTACATAGGGGTATCTTTGATTAAACCAGTTGATCCATCGCAATATCAATGGCCCAAGTAACTGGTTATCCGCACCACTAAGGTCGGCAATAATTGTCACACCTGAAAGATCTTGCGAATTGGCCAATAAGGGATTTACGCTACTATGCACCCGTCTTCCATCGATAACACGGTTTTCTAAGCGTACGACAAAATTCTGCTCACTTGGCGCCATTCCATCGAGCAGCTCATCACCAACTGGTTGGAATGCATAGGTACTAATGAGGGCGGCTTGGAGCGCTGGGTGATCCCGAACTAAATCCAGTAAATACATTCCGGCATCTGCGGCCTCCCGTATTGACATGGGGCCGCCTTCTTCCTCCACCAATCGTTCCAGTGGCACTGATGCAGCATTATAGCCAGACCAGTTGCTTTCTTCCTTGTGAGATTGATACTGGTCTATCTTGCTTGATCGAGAAGAAACCAGTACATCTATAGGAGAACCGGTATCTTCACCAATAAACTCTCCAAATTGCCATTGCCGGGTCATCATCCATAGCGGATCATGTACCCGAGCTTCCAGGCCTTTCTCCAGATGATTGCCATCCAGTCGGGGTTTGATACGATTCCAAGTCGTAATTGAAGCCATTTTCCTGATTACTCCGGCGGTGCAGGGCGAGCTCGATCCAATCGAGTTGATACCGTATCATTTTTCGAATTTTCCGGCACAAACAATGCCGGCAGCAACTGCCCCAGTCCATCCAGTTGATTGCCTGCAACCCCCCGAAACTTCATCAACTCAATGGTTTCGGTAACTGTGTTTACCAGACGATCCAGAGTCCAGCTACCTTCCAGATCAGGTGGTACCGCCAGCAGTATGGCATTGGGCGCATGAGACCCGGGACTGTCGTAGTGAAAGCCAATACCGGTAGTTTCCTGGTGCTGGGGAATCAGGTCATGCCATTCATCCATCATCCAGCCCTCAAACGCTTGCTCGCTTAGATCATCCATAGTGTCGTATAACTGTGCCACGATAGACGTCTTGATTTCACCCACATAGTCATCCTGAGGCAGTGCAATCCACCGTTCTCCCGGAACTATAGGTAGCTGGGAAACCGTCAGCCGAGGTGCGGTACGCATCACTGTCACGCCAAATTGAAATCTCAGGTTATGAAATTTGTCAACGCGGTCACGTACCGGCGACATATCGTGCAACCAGCGGTCGGCGGCTGTAGGGTCGCCGCCCTGAAGACTGTCACTGTTGCTGATATCCCATGCCAGCTCTATTTCAATCGCATGATCCGACTCCAGCACAATTGGCAATACCATCGGCAGCCCCGGACCAAATAATTTTTCCACTGCCAGTTTTAGCTGATCACGTTGTTCGATATTAATCTGGGCCGGAAATCCATTGGAGTAAGACTCCTTAAAACCTACGATTCTCGCAGAGCCCAGTTTTATTACGGATAATCCCTGATCAACTAGTTGTTGTTGATCTTGATCGGTTAAAGACAGAGGAATAGCTTCTGGAATCCTGTACTCAACCAGTTTCCAGAGGGCCTCTCGCACAGAATCCATTAGGATATGTACGTCATTAGGTGGTGCCACCTGAAGCAGCTCTACGCTCTTACCCAGGGTTTTAATATCTAACCGCAGTTGTTCAACAATCTTTTCCAAATCTTTCAGGAACTGTTTTGCCTCCCACAAAGACGCTGGCGGCGGATCATTGCTCGCTACCAGATCTTTCGGGTCAAGCATCCTTCCTGAACCCAATACGTTGCGTAGCGCTGACAATACGGGTTCAATTTCATTGAATGCCATCAATTTGGGGTCGAGATTCTGGTGCCGATCAAAAATAATTTCAACTGCTTCAATTTTTCTCGGACTAGCAATATTTTTAATAAGATATTGTCTGGCGCGTTGGGTAAGCCATTGATTTTGTCTCCCAGCATTGCCCGTAATAAATAGGAGATCCAATGCCGAAAGATTTAACTTTTCCATGGACACAGCATGAAATCCTCTGTTTCTCCCAGCGACTTCCGCACCAACAACAATTTGATCCAAAGACCCTGTCCACTGCCCAGCCCATCGTTCGAGGCCGGGCAGCAATGAGGTCAGTTTTCCGGGTGCCGTAGGAACTTCCAATTGCTTCCAGGCCGACAGAACACGATGGGTTAACCCTGCTCCTGTACGCGGGGTCTTCATGGCATGTAATTCAGGAGGTGGGCTGCCAGTTCCAGACATCGCATCCAATGCTGCACCAGACCGCTCCGGATTGCCAAGAATAAGTTGATGAACACTTTCCGCCATTAGCGCGTCACTCATCGCGTCGAGGTGCTCTTGCAACTCGTTCAATCCAAATTTAAGTGCGATGGCTGTCTGACCAGTGGCTGGTGGCACATCGTTTGGAGCGGCAGAGGCAATTCGATTTCTGACCGCAGCATACCCCTCGGTATTAAATTGCCGCACCAGTGCGAGACCGTCAACCACCCTGGAGTCGGGGGGCAATTCGCGATCACTGCCGGTGACGTCGTGCAACTCGGGTAGTCCAGGGTAAGCCTTGCGAAAGGGAAAAATATGTACCTGCATCGACCGATCCTGTAAAAAACGTTCGAACCGGTATCCCAACAAGCTGGAAAGCGAGATACCCTGGCGTAGACCATCCACTAGTGCCTCCGCTTTTCTGACCTGATCCGAATTCAATTGCATTGATAGCGGTTCACCGTTGGCATTGTCGGAATGCGTTAGAAACCCGTTGTATAACACCGCCGCTGTCGCCGCCTGGTTAAGTGACGGCGCATGAATATAGCCTTCTGACTTGCGCTGCTTTCTTGGCCGCAGATTTTCGACAAAACCGTAGGCTCCGATCCATCTACCAGTAACAGATTTTTTGGAAAGCTGTTTCAATCTCTTGGTGGCAAAAGAGCTGGCCCACGCATCATATCTCGAACTGAACAAATCCAGGGTTTCTCGCAAGAGTTCGTCCAGATTCTCAGCCGAGAGAGTTGACAGATGGCGCAGAGCTCCCCAGAAAACCCCAAATCGCAACGGTAGAATAGCGGGATTAAGCTGCGCGGTTGCGAGAAATCGATTGCCCTCAGATATTTGCCCGCTGGATGCTGGTCTTTTAATTAAATCGAATATTGTTCCCTTAACAGAATTTCCGGGTTGATTTCGAATAGAAATCAATTCAGGTTCTTTTATAAGGGGCAAACCTGGACTGTTTTTGGCCAACTTTTCCCATATCGCATTGCCGAGTTCGAGAAGTACCGCATGCCGTAACAGCAGGTACAGCAGCGGAACTCCCCTTTCTGCCGAATCCGCCCCGGAACCGACTTCATTTTCAATTTCTTCCACGGTTGCACCTAACAACCAGTTTATGTAGTCGGGATCAAGCAGTGCAGTATTGCTTTCTATCCCGGACTGAACCACTTCGCCACTAATGCGATAGTCACATAGTGCGTGTATACATTCCCCCACCAACGGGTCCGAAATTTGAATACCCAATGTGTCGAATACATCACGAAGTTGTTCGCGCACCGTCGCAATCAGCGCGCGCAACGCATCGGTCTCGGTACCGTCTGGTCCGTATTGTAATACTGTATTCTTTAAAAACGCAGGTCCCAACATGGGATGAACCGAAAATCGATCAGACACCGCTTGCAGCCCCAACGCTTCTACCAAATCTTTCTGGGGATCTTCTGTATTTCCAACCCGAGGCACCTGATCAATCGCTGCAACCCAATAGCGTTTCAATTTCAACAAAATCCCGATCATATTGGCATCGAGGTTTTGTTCTGTTTTGTTTCCGGGTTTCCAATCCGCCAGCGACATCACCGGCAAAACCCCATAGGGCTGATCGCCAATCCGAATCGCCGGCAAAGGGCCACGTCCGCGCACATGATCGATAAAATGCTCACGTACCCTTCCGATGACTTTTCGCTGGGCCCGGGAGAAACTCGATCCTAGTGGCCGCATCATCTGCTCCAGAAAATATCCTCCGGTTACCGACCACAGGACGGTGTTCATACCATGAGCATCCACCTGCTCCCGCAGCGCAGCGTTTTCGAGCAATCCAAATAACTGATGTTGGGTTTCGGCATCTTTGATTCCAAGTGCAGCGGTAAAAATCTCGTCATTAGACTGATCCCCCGGTTGCACCGGACGCTCCTTAGGCAATAGGGTTTCTTCAGCTGATTGAAAACTGCCGGACTGAAATCCGCTCAATGCGGTTACAGTATTGTTGCTTGGAGTACCTTGTTCGACAAACCCGAGACCATCGGTATAACGATGCGCGGTAAATAATTGATCGATGTCTGCGACGGTCTGTTTCGGAGTAATACTGCCCCGCACCCCCAAAACGATGAGTTGGTCGAGCCCCTTTTTTATTAGATCTTTATCATGCTTATCATACTCAACCCTAATAGCCATTCCTTTCGCTTCGGCGTCATTAAAATCTCGCATCCAAAGTAGGCCTGGGTCTTTTAACAGGGTATCAGGATCGACTTCCTGTTCCGGGGTGATATTCAGGGTCGGATCTGGACCGATGGGAAGATGTGTCGGCACCATATTTCCCGGCACCACAAATTGTTGCTTATTGCTACGAATTCCAATTGCGACGAATCGATCCGGCAACGCTGCAGCTCGAGCTACTCTTAGAGACTCTCCATCCTGACGTTGTGCTTGGGTATCCGGATCTTTAAACATCAACCGTAAAATCCAGGCTGCGCGGGGCGCGGAATAGGTTTGTGCCAGCGCGTTAAATACCGCCCGCCGATTTTCAGGTTTATCAAGGTCTATTCCATCGCTTACGTTGCTAAATGTCTTTACTTCGTCTTCTGACAGGGTTTCGTCATGCTGATCAATGTGTATGTCGTCGGGGAAAATACGAATCAATAGGGCTTTATCAAAAAATCGGGTTTCGAGGCGTATCGGGAATAACAAAATGGGAAACTTTCCAGAAAGTTCGCTCACTTCCTGATGGGGCGTTTTATCCGCTTCAACTTTCTTCAAGATATCCAGCCGATTAAGTTTACTGGCCAGTTCGTTCTGCTTCTTTTTAAGTTGCTTCTGAGTTTGTTCGATCGTCCTTACAAGATTTTTGATTTCTGACGTTGCGCCTTTGCGTTTGAGTGATTCCAGTTGGCCACGTAAGCGGCGTAATTTATTGGCCGCATTGATTGTCTGTTTTTCAATCCTCTGGGATTCACGAACAGCCTTTGATATTGCAGTCGACATGGCAGTTATGTCCCCTCCTTGGGTAGCATATCGTCAGCATGGATGGCGACCAGGACGGGTTTTTGCATAGATATTGCGGCCATATGGGAAGAACTTCGACCCCAAAACAGCGCATCCAGATCCGCTCCTGATTCAGCGTCATCGAATTCATGGTTTATATTAATACTACTATGGGACAGGACCAGAGGGCCGGGGTTACCATTAGGGACAACGTGCTGCCAATCCAGATCGTCCACGCTATCTGGAAGACCCTGGACCGACACGGCAGACTCATCAAAGCCGAAACGGGTACCACTCGGTGGTTCTTTCAACATAAAAAACCAGCCAGCTTCGCCACCAGAGTCAGGTTGTCCATCCGATAAAATATCTCCCCTGGCCTGGTCTTCACTCAGCTCGAAACCAAATAGAGAGATATCTGGTGGCATCTGGGAAAAAAATCGGGGAAAGCGCTGTTCATGCCCAGGTTTACCTTCGGCTATCGGCCGCCTGAATTTTCCATTCAATACTTCTCCACCATTACGCAATACTTCGGCAATCTGATTACCATTGGAATCTCCTGTGGTCCACTCAGCCTTAACCGCAGAAACCTGGGTCCGCGGATAACGTCGTAACAGCTCACCGCGGATCAATAACACTAAATTTCCATCACCAAAGTGCATATGACTTCCCAGCCTGCTGCTGGAACGCCAAGTATGCAGCGGGGGAATATCGCGAAATGGTTCACGTTCGTCGAGGCTCGCTTCAACCGGCGCGGATCGCCAAAAATAGGGGAAATAGGTTCCGCGCTGATCTGTTGGAAATCCGCGCCATAGTAGTTCCCGGGCCATTTCATGATTGAGACCAACCAGATAGGACTCGATAAACTCCGCGTTGTTTTCAAGCAGGGTCATGCTGTTGGGGCGTAGTTCACGAACACGGCCTAACAGGAAATCCTCTGAAAGTCCCTGCAAGGCCTGACTCATACCACCGACGAATTCTGGTGCAGCCAGAATTGGTTGAATCGGATCGTCGTGATTCCACCGGGCTGGGGGGATCTTAATTCGAGTCTTGATCCGTTCGACAACGGTAAATTCGGGCAGGATACGATCAATCAGGGTTTTACTGACCTCGACCAAGTTGAGCTTAAGAGGAAGTTTTCCATCTTCTCCATCATCCAGTGCAAACAACCTCAGTAAGGTATCTACTGCTGCGCCCCGAAACAACCTTCCTTCCTGGTCTTCCGGGTCTGATTGGGTTTTTAGTTCTTCCAGAGACTGAGACGCCGGTACCATGCGAATCGGTTTCTTGGGCTTTAGTTTCTTGATCACCTCTGGTCGAAACGATCGCAATCCTTTGCTAAGCTCGCGCTCCAGGTAAACCCTGGTGCTCTCTTTAACTTCGTTTCGTTCTATAACCGTAGCCGCGAGGCTGACAATGTTATCGATTCCCTTAACGTCGAGGGCCCCACCAATCTGCAACCGTCCTTCGGACAGATCAGATAAATACTTCTGCGGCAACGTCGAAGACTCCAAGTCTTTCGCCCGCAATGCCCGCCGCGCGACAACACCCCGGGTCGATACCATCCTACGCAAAGTGCGATCTAACGCTCCCCCAGGCACCCTGGATTGCTTGATATGATTTTCGAATGTTCTGGTCGAAAAACGCATTCTTGCATGCATCGGCCGGGTTATTTGGATCGCCATAGCCGGCGCCAGGGGTACAATGGATCGCCGATACAGTGATCCATTTATTTCTCTGGCCGCCTGGGCATTTTGCAACAACCTGTTGGCTTCTTCGATCTGCCCCACCTGCTTCCAGGCTTCATGCATCAACACTTCCTGATTACGCCGTATCGTCTCAGCACCCAGACCTGCAGCACCACGGTGACGCGGATCAAGATTTAACTCGTTCAGCCAGCCCTGGGGAATTACCGAACGATTAACTTGAAACCGAAGCGCATGCCATTGCCCGTAAATTGGCGGCGCCACTACCGGTTCCTGAGAAACAGCCGGGGTATTTAACACCTCCTGAAGGAGGGATTTACGATCGGTCTCGCGCCATCGCATTCTTGCGAAAGACAATGACGTTAATGCGCTTTCAAACGCAAGTTCTTTAGGTTTACTAACGTTAAGACTATAGCCAGGTTTTCCGATCTCCATTGGCCGAGTCCCCATATCCGGTGGCGCAACAAGGGGTTTCAGCATATCCACCAGGGTTTCGAAATCGCCTGCCCGGCCAGTGGCAAACTCCCAACTATGGTAAACCGGCAGTTTCAAGTTATTTGGCGGATTATTGTTCCAGGCGAAAGACAGAGTAGAACCTTCGTCGTCACTAAGACCCATCCCGGCCCGCACACCGGAAGCGAAAGTAGGCACCAGTGCAGCAATATAAGATGTATTGGGGGATAATCGGCGGGGACAGATTAAACGGGAAACCGCGGCATCTGGGTTGTCGCTCAAGGACGACGCTAACTGACTTGCGTTTCCAGGAACTGCTTCATTGGCACCCAGGGTTAGTTGGGCATGGGCCCAATATTTTGCGTCTGACAAGTCCGGTAGCTGCCCTGCCGGTTCATCGATGCTAAGGACCGGCAAGGACTGATCCCGGCTTGGGGCAATTGAGGCACCGTCGGCCACCACTACCACTAAATTTAACCAGGGAACAAGACCGCGCTCAGGAGTGGCTCCCATTGGTGTAAACATCCACGGCAGATCCGCACGATCGAACTCGATGGTCGCAAGATAGTTGGGCTCAAAGTTTCCAGTTCCCGGGCGTGGCTCCATCCGGACGACCTGGCGCTGATCCAGTCCTTGTACATCTCCCGGGCCAAACATGCGCAAATTAACCGTGACTGGGGCACTTCGCGAACTTCCATTGTCGTCAATGTTGACCGACAATTGAACCGGAAAAGCTGCATGTCTGTCTTGCTGATTAATCGACCCCGAACTGACTGGCAACCCAGCCGCCATACCTTCACGAACCCAGTTTGAAAAATGCAGTCGTCCCCGATTAGCCATCTTATTACGCTACCTGTCGGGCCAGTTCGACTTCGAAGTCTTCGACCACCTGTAGCGGTTGATTACCTTGTGAAATCCGATTCATTCTGTCTCTTGCCAGGGTATAGCTGCCGCTGACCGGTCGCTCGGCGATCCGCATGTCGTCCCGTTGTACCAGGGTAAACTGAGGGTCATTCACGGTAACCATGGGCGTGGGTCCCAGGGGTGTGGCGCCCGGGTTAGCTACCGGTACCCGGCCGCTGAAAAATCCTTTTGCGTTGCTACTCAACCGAATCAGCTCGCCGCGATACATTTCCCGATCCATCGTCAAATCCTGGTCTGTGACACCAAACTTAACCCCAGTCAGACCCATGTCATAGTGCTGCCTGAAACGTCGATCAATAATTTTCTCTTCGTAGCCGCGAACTCGACTGACGCCTTCACCCGCATTGGTACCTCCGCCAAATGAGGCGCCGGCATGTTCTAATTCAAAAGACGGTCTGCTTAGTTTTTCATCATTGGTCAAATTGAAATAATGGGCCGGCGCGAAATTTTCGTATTCGGGCTCACTGGCAATAGTTTGTGCAGAGGAACCTTGCCCCAGAATAATATCGGCATCCAATTCAAACCGGTTGCCGTTACTGGGTTGGGCCTGACCGTATTGTTCGATGGTGATTCCGAAAGGTGCAATCTTCTGCAATACTGTGACAACGCCCAGTGGATGCACCAACAGCTCACCACCATTTGTTGCGGATGTACTTAATGAAACCAGGTGTCCAACATCATCAGTTGGTAATGCGGCATTCCAGTTTCCGGTATCTCCCAGGTGATCTAGCAATAACCCGGCAACATCCAGTTGTTCCTGTGGCAGAGTCGGAGTACTGTCGCCGAAAGTCTTGTTAAACGGAATCGAAACTTTTAGTAACAGCACTTTGAATGAAGCACTCCCTTGAACCCGCCAGGGAGATACCCCCGACAGTGACACCGACACGCCAATGGACATGATCGTTGTTCTGCCCTTCTTGACGCTAAGATGGGCATTGAAATCAACCACAAACATGAAGGGATTAAACTGGAACAGCGCGTCGAATGATAATCCGCCTTCCACGCTAAACCCCAGTTTCGACGCGTAAAGTTCCAGGCCGGCACCCACCTGCACGGTATTGGAGGTTAGCGCGGTATAGGCCTCCAGGCGGACCCGGGGATTGTTTCCAGACCCCAGTGAAATAGCCATGCGGCGCAATTCCGGGAATGCGGGTGGCGGGGTAAACCGTGGATGAAAGCCGCCGATGGATAGTGCGAATAAAGGATTACTTCCGTAACCCAAACGCATGGCCATATCCCCAGAAATTGAAAATATCCCAATAAACGAATCGTATAACGAAGCATCCAGGGAGATTTCCTGTTTCTCAGAATCAAATACGCCCAGCAAATCGAGATTAAGCTTGGCTATGGCGAGATCTTTATGGGGTAAATCCATGGTGATCCTGCCAAGCAGAATAATCCTGACCGGAGAGGGTAATTCAAGAATAACTCCCAGCTGAATCTCTAGAACTGAGATCGGCGCGCCCCAGCCGATGGCCAGAACCGGACCAAACAGGTGTCGATCTTCCACCGACGGAAACACGCTACGCAGGTCCTGTAATAACTGAGGTGCATTGGCAACTGGATCCTCAGGAAACAGAATTGAACCCATGGTTCCATTGCGAAGACCATCCCGCAGCACATCTACTTCGGTGGCGCGGTGTACCCCCAGAATACCGCCAACTCCATTTAATGAAAAACCAAATCCCAATTGCAATCCCGGACTAAATTGCACCGTAATGATGGCAAGAAACGAAAAGGTATCTTCACCTTCGGGAGTTCTGGTAGAAAGCAGTCCGATGGCCTGCAAGGTAAGCCCGGCAAAGGCCAATTCGAGAACCCCGGCATATTCGCCCTCCTCGTGGTCGAAGTAGAGATAGCCGCCGCCGGTAACGCCCCCGGCATCCACCACCAGCCCCACCCCGGTGGGAGGACGAAACCCCAGCCTAAAATCCACCGGCTTATCATCTGCCTGGCCAAGCAGAATATCGGCGTTCATGCCGATGCGCTCCACGGCAAACTTCAATATTCCAAAATCTCCACCCAGGGTAGTAGACGCTTCTATCCGTAGCCCCTCATCGATGACTTGCAAACCGAGGATAAATTCATCCAGCTTGATCGGGCCCAGTTGCAGGTGCATAGGAAGACGCATTTCGAGCCCCATGCCTTCAAGGATATAAACACCCCTCTCTGTATCGTAGCCAACGCCAAAATCGAATCCGAATTCGAGTCCGCCTCCTCCTGTAATATTCTGAATAAAGCCATCGCCTTCGCCGAGTTCGATCACCAATCGGCCAGCCTGAACTTTCGCGAACATCGATGGCTGAATCTTCATCTGCCCCTGTTCAAGGATAAAATCCATACCCACACCCAGTTCGAACCGCTCGGCTTCAAATCGAGACCCGCCAAGCTTTCCTAGAACGACCACAGGATCAACACTATCGGCATTTTTAGGATATGTGATTAACAGATCCAGTCCGCCAGTTGAAATATCCTGCTGGGAAGGATCAAGTTGGCGAACATTTATGGGCTGACCCGGGCGCAATAGAATAGTCGGTCGACGCGCAAAATTAACTTCCGCATTCAACTCAAGATCAACCGGCAGATTAGAGGGAATGGTAATCGCGACCGGATCAGGAGTTAGTTGAAAGACCAGATTCAACCCACCGCCAACTGGAGTCAGAATTGACTGTCCAATATGCAATGCAGGAGGTGTTCCAGGCACAAGTACAGTTGGTACACTCAGCTTAGTACATAAATCTGACAACATGGAAAACAAAAGTGCCGGATTGAAACTAGCGGTTCCCCACCCAAACACACTTTCGAAAATTGGAGTGGAAGAATCTAGTAGCTCCCCTATACGCCCGAGGTTTAGCTGCCGGGTAAAATGCTGTGGGATCGGCACCACATCGTCGGCTTCAACTTGGATATATTCAAAAATTCCAATCAACCGAAGAAAATCATGCAATAGCCCCGATCTTTTTTGCAGATAAGCCATGATCAGCAATTCAACAAGACGCTGAGGCAAGCTATTTACAACGGTATTCAAGTGACCAGCATCAATAGAATTGAGTTGGTTCAGAGCACTGCCTAATTCCGGAATGTTACCGACAAGGCCCTCAATATTCAGCGCTAATTCTGTAACAATACTCAGGAGTTCAGACTCACTGACAGGATCAGTATTCAGGGTCTGCTGCAAATCCTGAAGATGTCCTTCCAGGGTTTCAATGGAGCTCACCAATCCAGAGACCGCCTGCCTAAGCTGCAGCAATTGTGCGCTATCTTCTACTTCCAGTCCTAGAGAACCTAACAAGCCAGCAAACTGTGTATCATCGGCTACCCAGCCAGCCAAGGGTTGAAAAACCCTGCCGAGTTCATTCAGGATTTGTTCCGCCGTTCCTCCCGAAGAAGCCATATTAAATAATATCGTCCCTGAAAAACAGTTTAGGATTTTGCACTCGATTCGGGATGATTTGGTTAGTCATCTTTGTCAGCATGTCAATAAAATCCGGCTCGCTTGGATGCCCTTTGAAGGTTCCGTAATACTCATTTCTCGGCTCTTCATATTGGAATACGGTTAGTCCATCAGTAGGTCGGGTAGGTGGTATCGTTACTGGTGGAATTGCTGGAAAATCGCTATCATTTGCGTTAAGCAGCTTACCGTTAATGAATGCCGCCGTAATTGCAGCATCCACCTGATGCGTGTTTTTCCACAACATTACGTAAGATATCTCGGGAACAATATTTTGCATCTCGCCATTAACTTCTGCTCTAAATCCGGCAAAAAGATTGATCAGTTCGGGCAGGAAATCTGTGGTCCAATACGTATAAACGTCTCGATACAAAATAGTACCATTTTGAATTGAATTTCTGTCAAACGGGGCTGTAAAGCGCCGTAGGTTCATCAAGCCAAATTCTGTGAGAGCTACAAGTGGCTGTCCAATGTGTTCTTTTGCGAACACAATCACATCTTTCATATTCTGCTCGAACAGAGCAAAGCTGGGCGGATCATACCCATATCCAGAAAATCGATTCGGGTACGCGTCCAGTCCAACAATTTGAAAAGAGTTAGGCGCATAGGTACCCAAGGTTCCGTCCAGGTTGGGCGATTCCATATTGGGTGAATACACAAAAATAAGATTACGAACCCCCTGCTCCTGTGGGTTACCATGAACACGTAATCTGTCTACCACATAGTGAAACAGCTCTTTGTATTCATCTGGGGTATTCATAGATCCCCACCAAAAATAGTTCAGATTCATTTCATGAAATGGTCGAAACAATATGGGGATGGTCTTTGGTGGGACCGAGTCGTCCACGCAACGTTTGGCAAACCGTGCAACTTGATCGATCGCTTGGTTTAATCGCAAATTGGCCGCTGAACCAGGAGCGAGTGACGGAGCAATTCCGTGGCCAAGAGACCACGTAAATGAATTGGTATCTACAGACGGATTCTGCAGATGCCACCCAAATGTAACTATCCCCCCTGCACGGTGAATTTGTTTTACCAGCTCAACATGCAGATCCTCTGACCGCTGATTCCAAGTGGTTGTCGGTCCTCCTGATACCGGCTCAAGAAGCTGGCCAAATGGCCATTTGGTACCGGCTCGCATGCCGTCAAAAAAATTATTATCAGGAACGGTAATTCCGGCAAAAAAATCGAGATCAGTAATGTAACCCATATCCAGACCGTAAACGGCTGGCTCCAGGCCAAAGAGTGGGTTTTCTGGACCAAACGGATGAAAGTCCCTCGGGACTTGACCCTGGGTGGCATAGAACAGATCGCTGTGGGGAACTGTTGAAGAAGTATTATTCCATTTATTTCCCAGCGACCAGGGTTGTGGTGGTGTATTGCCATCGGCACGCCCTGTAATGCAAGCGTCCATTTGGCCGAACATAATCCCTTCTTTAGAGCGAGTCCTTAAGCTGGATAAAAAGATTGCGGTTTCAATGTTTAGCTGAACCAGCCCTGGTAAGGGCGGTGTCGGTTGCCCAGGCCCAGAAGTCGTACTAATATCGAGAGCGGTGGCTTTACAGCAAAAGCTCACATTGAATCCCGCTTACTAGAAAGCACGCTATTACGAAGCATTTCCTGTGCACGTATGATTCGTTCCTGGAATTGGGCTAAACCACTTTGGTTCCCTCTCCGTCATACTAAAAAAATGACATCCAATCATATTGCTGCTTATTCCTTATAATTCCTGTACCTAAAAATACTCAGACTGCCAAGGAATGTCAAGGTTTACTCTCCATCCTGCGAATAATCGAATTCGCCAGTAATGCAGTATTAACGCCTTAGCTTACCCCTGTTTACAATTGCGCTCTGTGGTTTCGGTAACATTCCATATGCAAGTCGTATCCGGCAAGATAGTCAGCAAGTCCCCCTCGATAAAAAAAACATCTTCGCCTCCCTTCACTTCAATCTTGCCGGCGCCTTCTATTATGTAGCTGGTTTCAGTATTTTTATATTGGCGCTCAGTGACTCCTACTGGTTCACTAATCAAAGCCCAGTCATCGACGTTTAAAACTTCCAACTTTATAGGAGAAGGATCTCTCTCAATCAATATCCGTTTCATGCGATTCTAAATTAGTCAAAAAATTCACCAATAGGTGTAAGTTCGCAGTTAGTATATCATCGCCACAATCGACCCCAAACTATGCCTCAACTCGAACCCAATAACCTTGTCGTGGTGGCAGAAGATGCTGCCATGACAATTACAATTACCCAGGAAATGCTGGAAGAGGCTAAGTCCATATTTGGCCAAATCGATCAGGACTTGGATAATGGCAGGCAGCTAGGTCGACATTTCATTCACTCGCCAACAATTCTTCAGCGCTGTCAAATTGTGGGAGAACGTTTGCTAACCGCCTTGCACACTGACAATATTGCGTTAAGAACTCTAATGGCTGGATATATATTAGATCGATTACCAGGTGTACATACAGTGGTTCTAAACACCGATGGTGAAGCCGAGGAAACCCTGTTTTATGATCAGAGTAATTCCTTGATTGGTTAATTTCGAATGAGTAAAGTGATACCCGATGTCGGCTCTAACTTTCGGGAATTGGGCGCCGGTAGCTTTATTTACGCGCTCGATAACGCACTGGAAAAGGAAACCTGCCAGTCGATGATAAATCGCTTCGAACATTGTACCGAACAACAATACCCTGGAAGAGTCGGGCAGCAGGAAGAGTTGGAGCAATCCATAAAACGTTCTACCGACATGCGGATCAGTGGTCGCGAAGACTGGTCTGATATCGACTCGAAACTGAAACAATCGCTATCACTTGGTTTGTCTTTAATCGCAGGTCTGCATCCATTTTTTCAGCGTAATCGGTTAAATGATATTGGTTACAACATGCAGAAATCTGGACCGGGAGATTTTTATCACTGGCATGTGGATGCTGGTCCGGGCGACTTCAGTAAGCGCCAGCTGGTTGCAATATGGTATCTCAATGACATGTCTGGCCCAGGAGGCGAGACAGAATTCCATTTTCAAGCGCAACGAATTGAACCGAAAGCCGGCATGCTGATCCTGTTTCCACCTTTCTGGACCCACCTGCATCGGGGAAATCTGGTAGCAAAGGGCGACAAGTACATCGCCACCACCTGGGTCTGCACCAGCTAAATTATTGCTTCCAATTGGAGCAGGGCCAAGGCAATATTCGCTCTCCATAACTTCATACTTTTTCAATGGCACATCAAGGTTTAACCGCTGATCATCGACCAGTCATAGCGTTGCTGGAGCAATGCCCAGTCTACGCTGCTACGCCACTAACTGGACTTGATAACCTCGCCAGGAAAATCGGGATTAATGCATTGTGGGCTAAAGACGAATCCACTCGAATGGGTCTGGGTGCTTTTAAAGCATTAGGCGGCAGCTACGCGATACTTGAGTTGATTCGACGCTCAGCGAATCTTGGCCCCGACTCACCCCTGGATATTAGTGACCCCAGATTTAAACAGGCTGCCGCAAGGCATACCTTTGTCTGTGCCACTGCGGGTAATCATGGTTTGGGGGTGGCCGCTGCGGCAAAATTATTTGGCGCTAAAGCGGTAGTATATATTTCTCAGTCGGTGCCGGAATATTTTGCGGACCGTCTGAGATTAAAAGATGCAGAGGTGGTACGTTACGGCGGGGTTTACCAGGACTCTCTTGACGGAGCCATGCAAGCCGTAACGGAAAATGGATGGCAGTTAATCGCAGATACTTCCTGGCCAGAATATCATGAAATTCCTCGGCTGATATATCAAGGGTATTCGGTCTTGGCCGAAGAATGCCGGCAATCGTATAGCGATCAGAATAACTGGCCGAGTCATGTGTTTTTGCAGGCGGCTGTAGGTGGTTTGGCCGGTGCCCTGGCACTACATATCCGGGAATGGTGGCCGGTTCAACCCAAGATAATTGTGGTCGAACCAGAGTCGGCACCCTGCCTTGGTCACAGCGTGGCCGCTGGGAAGATGGTAACAGTGACCGGGCCGGTTTCTTCCATGGGCAGACTGGACTGCAAGTATCCTTCGATGCTGGCGTTCGAATCGCTACGGGAAACTGCTGACCAGTTTATTGAAATCTCTGATGCCGAAGGAGATATGGCTGTAACTAGGCTCGAGGGCGCTGGAATCAAAAGCACTTCATCTGGTACTGCTGGATTAGCCGGACTGATAAAATTGCGCGATCAGGAAATAATTCCTGCTGATTCAGCGTGCCTGATCATTATTTCTGAAGGAATTTAATCTCCTAAATCAAATATATGAACCTACCACTGGAAAATGTAATTAATTTGGAAAAGCACCCGCTACCGAGCGATGATTTTCGCCAACAATGCAAAAACACGTTGAAACAGAATGGCGTGCTAGTCATGCGAGATTTTCTGTCTACCTCAGCAATTGATTCAATTCAGCGAGACGGAAACAACAATCAGCATCTCGCCTATTACACCGTCAGCAATCATAATATATATTTAAAACAGCCCGATCCCGAATTTCCTCCAGATCATCCTCGTAATCGGCAAATTACCTCGACAAAAGGCTGCATTACCACCGACCAGATACCCACCGACTCTGGACTGCATTCCCTATACGATGCTGCAGAATTTCGAGAATTTTTGTGTGCGGTACTCGATGAATCAGATTTGTATGAATATGCCGACACATTATCTTCAATCAACATACACTATGCCAGCGAAGGACAGGAGTTAGGGTGGCACTTTGACAATTCTTCATTCGCAATTACGTTGATGATTCAGGACGCCGAGGTAGGTGGTGAATTCGAATACATAAAGAATGTTCGCGATGCAGACAACGGAGAAATGAACTATAAACTCACCCAGGAAATTCTCGACGGCGATATTCCGACGAAAACTCTTGCTATGGGCGCGGGTTCGCTGGTGCTTTTTCGTGGACGCAATTCAATGCATCGCGTTACACCGGTAAAAGGTAACCGAACCCGGATGCTGGTAGTGCTTGCCTACAATACGCAGCCAGGAATACCGTTGTCGGAATCGGCTCGTATGACGTTTTATGGTCGACTGGGTTGACGACCTGAATTGTTCGTTTATCCAATATTTCTACCCCGACCCCGATCTATTCAATATTTCTACCCCGACCCCGATCTATTTAAATAATTGGTACCCTGACCCGATCTTTTTTAGGTGCCGGGCCAGATAAATTCGATTCGATTACCTCCGGGTTCGTAGCACATCATGTGCTTTCTGGGGCCGTCTCCAACCAGTTCTGGCATAAATTCAATTGTTATACCTTCCTGGGACAATTTTTCGGCGATGAATTGCAAATTCTGCTCAGATTCAACTTCCAGTGCGAGGTGATGCAAACCGATATTGTGCTTTCGGTCGAAACAGACCTGAGGTTTCGACTTATCGAACTGCCACAGGGTGAGGCGAACCGTGCCGTCGGATACCGCTGATCTTGGGTAACTCGGGTCACGACCGGACTCAGTCCAGCCTAGAAGTTGAGTAAAGAAATTTACCGATTCATCTAAATCAGCTACTGTGAGTCCAAGGTGATTTAATCCCCGGGTAACAACCATATTATTTGGCTCCGCTGTAAATTCGTGGAATACCGAATGCTAACACAAGGTAAATCAATACAATTTTAACTTGTTCCGTTTGAAAAAATACGCCGTATAGCGACAATTGATCACCGTCGGTCTTTCAATTAACCCGGTGCGGACTGTTGGCACTGGCAGCGAGTTAGTATAGTCTTGATATCACCAAAAAACCTTTGCCGGGACCGGATGGATACGAATCATATACGAATGGGGCGGGTCCGAAGCGCTAGTTTAAATTTGAAAGAGGAAGAACATGATTAAACATAAAAAGTTGGCCTATACCTTAGCTGCCTCGCTGTCTGTCCTGATCTCGGGTCAGACACAATCGGCCGGGTTTCAAATCAGCGAGTCCACCGTCGCAGGTCTAGGCCGAGCCTTCGCCGGAGCGGGGGTTGCCGGAGATGACGTTTCGGATATGTTTTACAATCCGGCCGGATTATTCCTGTCTCCTGGGCGTCAGTTTCAAGGCGGCCTATCGATCATCGATTCCCAGTCGGAATTTAGCGGATCAGCGTTGCCCTTCGGGGGTCCGGGGGACGATGGTGGAGAGACCGGTGCCGTGCCGAACCTCTACTACACCTTTCCGGAGTCCGGCAACAAGAAATATGGCATTAGCATCACCGCACCATTTGGTCTTGCTACAGAATACGCCAGTAACTGGGCCGGTCGCTACCAGGCGCTGCGATCGGAATTACAAACCATCGATATCAATCCGTCAATCGCGATTAAAACCAGCGACCAGATTACGGTAGGAGCCGGTATCAGTCTGCAGTACGCTAGCGCGGAATTAACCCAGGCACGATTTTTAGGTCTCGGAGTACCGGATGGCGTGAGCAAAGTCGACGGAGACAATTGGGCCGTGGGTTTTAATCTGGGTATCGTTTTCCAGCCCGGCGAATCGACCCGGATTGGTGCCGGATATCGATCAGAAATTGACCAGGAGGTAGATGGAAATCTAACCGTCACAAGCCCCACCGGCGCCACCCTGGCCTCAGCTGGTGCTCTTGCGGAAGTCACTCTGCCGGAGACTTTTTATCTCTCTGCGATTCATTCTCCCAATAATAAAATGGACCTGCTTGCATCTATCCGGCATACCGGCTGGAGCAGCTTTCAGGAATTGCGGGTTAGATTCGACAACGGTCTTCCCGACACCGTTACCCCGGAAAACTGGGAGGATACCGTTACAACCAGTATTGGAATTAACTACCATGTTAACAACTCCTGGACTGTCCGCGCAGGTTACTCTCACGATGAATCGCCAGTACCAGACGCAGATCGTACCGCGCGTATCCCGGACTCTGATCGCGACTGGATCACGTTCGGCGCCAGCGTTCAAACAGGAAACAATATGACGATTGATTTTGGCTATGCCCACCTCACCGGAGATGACGCCAGCATCGGTGAAACCACGGTGATTGCAGGCCCACCAACATCTCCAGTGGTAGTCCGCAGCGCGCTGTCAGGCAGTTATGAAGGCAGTGCAGATATTTTTGGCATTCAATTACAGAAGCGCTTTTAGTTTTCTAGCCGGAAAAAGCAGCCAATAAAAAAGGCGTGATTGGATCACGCCTTTTTTTCGGCCGGTCAATATCGACCGACTGGGATTTACCTATTGCTTTTCCAGCTCTTCCTGCAAGGCAGGAACCGCAACAAACAAATCTTCATTCCAGCCATAATCAGCCACCTGGAATATAGGCGCCTCTTCGTCATTATTGATCGCGATAATAACTTTCGAATCCTTCATACCAGCAAGGTGCTGAATAGCCCCGGAAATACCCACTGCGACATATAAGTCCGGTGCGACCACTTTACCCGTTTGACCTACCTGATAATCATTGGGAACGAATCCCGCGTCCACCGCGGCTCTGGACGCGCCAACCGCACCACCCAGATGATCCGCCAGTTTCTCCAGCATGGCAAAGTTTTCACCATTTTGCATACCACGACCACCAGAAACCACGATTCTTGCGGAGGTTAATTCCGGACGTTCACTCGAGCTCAGGCTTTGCTCAACAAATTCAACCCAATCGGTGGCACCCGCATCATCAATATTTGTCACTTCACCGCTGCCACCTTCCGCTTCCGCCAATTCAAACGCGGTGGTACGTACGGTCAGCATTTTCACAGAGTCAGAAGACTGCACAGTCTGCAGTGCGTTGCCAGCATATATTGGTCGGACAAAGGTATCCGCAGATACTACTTCGCTAATGTCCGAGATAGCCTGCACATCACAAAGCGCCGCAGTGTAAGGAATTATTGCCTTGCCGAAGGTGGAAGCTGGTGCCATGACATGAGAATAATCGGAAATAGTTGCCTTGATCAAACTTGCAGTGTTCTCCGTAATTTCATTGGCATAGATTGCTGCATCAGCACATAATACTTTAGACACACCATTAATTTTGGCGCACTCCGCAGCAATATCGCCGCAGCCCGAGCCCGCCACCAGGACGTGAACGTCGCCGCCAACCTGTGAGGCTGCGGAAACGGTATTTAACGTGCCAGGGGATAGCTGACCCTTGGCGTGTTCTGCAATTACCAGGATAGTCATCTTAGATCACCTTCGCTTCGTTCTTAAGTTTATCCACCATTTCCGCTGCACTGGAAACCATTATACCGGCTGCACGAGCCGGCGGCTCATCCACCTTGATGACGGTAAGGCCGTTGCTTACTTCCACACCAAGATCTGCCGCACTGGTTACATCAATTGGCTTTTTCTTTGCTTTCATGATGTTGGGTAGTGAGGCATAACGTGGCTCATTGAGACGCAAGTCAGCGGTTACCACTGCCGGAGAAGAAATTTTCAGACTTTCGAGACCAGCATCAATCTCCCGGGTAATGTCATATCCACTGTCGGTTTTCTCAATCTTGGAAATATAGCTGCCCAGAGGACGTCCCATCAGCGCGGCCAACATCTGGCCGGTCTGATTATTGTCGTCATCAATAGATTGCTTTCCAAGAATCACCAGATCGGTTGCTTCTTTTTCAGCCACTGCTTTGAGAATTTTTGCGACTACCAGCGGTTCCAGTGTCGTTTCACTGGCAACGTGAACACCACGATCAGCACCCATCGCAAGACCGGTGCGGATTGTTTCGGCGGCTTTGTCCGGGCCTACCGAGACCACGATGACTTCGTCAGCGTGACCGGCTTCCTTAATACGCAGCGCCTGTTCCACTGCGATTTCACAAAATGGGTTCATCGCCATTTTGACATTGGCGGTTTCTACGCCGGTATTATCCGCTTTAACCCGGACTCTAATATTGGCGTCAATTACACGCTTGACTGGAACCAGAATTTTCATTGGTGGAATTCTCCTCGGGAAATTGTACTTCTGCCTAAAAAGCAGGCCGGATTCTACCCTAGAGATGCTATCGGGAGAACCCATAAAGACCCGGTATTTAAGGCTAATTTGGATCGCCTAATTTGTCAGAAAACGACCCAGAGTAATAGACTTTTCCCACCTGTATATACTCCTATCCGACTGAGAATCTCTACACCGATGCGTTAGAATAGCGCCCCTTTGCCAATTTGAACATTTCTAGCAGTGACCTCACTACCAGCAGAATTTGTCACAACAGCTGTTGATGCAGCCAATGCAGCACGTTCAATCGTGCGTAAGTATTTTCGAACCAGCCTGGAGGTTGCCAGCAAACTGGACCGCAGCCCGGTAACCATCGCTGACAGGGAAACCGAAGAAACCATGCGCGATCTGATTCTCGCGCGCCATCCCGGGCATGGGTTTTTCGGTGAGGAAGGGGGCGATCAGTCCGCTGACAAGGAGTGGCGCTGGATCATCGACCCTATAGACGGCACCAAAAGTTTCGCCACTGGAAAACCGACCTTTGGAACTTTAGTCGCACTGCTTCAGGGAGAATTGCCAGTGATTGGTATTATTGATCACGCCATGCTGGACGAACGCTGGATTGGTATCCACGGCCAACCAACCACCTTTAACGGTGAATTATGTCGAACCAGCCAGGTATTATCCCTGGAGCAGGCAACCGTCAATACCACTACCCTGGATATGTTTGATGACCAATCTTTCCAGCAATATTCAAACTTGTCCCAGAGCTGTAAATTCCGAATTTTCGGTGGTGACTGTTATTGCTATGGACTAGCCGCATCAGGATACACCGATCTGGTGTGTGAGGCAGATCTCTATCCCTATGATTATTTCGCGCTTATCCCAGTTCTCCAAGGTGCTGGTGGCGTTATCAGTGACTGGCAGGGTAAGCCACTTTCAATGAATTCAGGCGACCAGGTGATTGCTGCAGCCAATTCAACCCTGCATCAGCTCGCCGTCGAAAAATTAAACCCCTAATCCAAAAGGTTATCCAGACTAATGGCACAATTCGTTTTTACCATGAATGGCGTTGGCAAAGTCGTTCCACCAAATCGCCAAATTCTAAAAGACATCTATTTAAACTTTTTTCCTGGTGCCAAAATTGGTGTGCTTGGGTATAACGGTTCAGGTAAATCCACTCTGCTCAGAATTATGGCAGGACTCGATAGCGAAATTCTGGGTGAAGCACGACCGCAACCAGGGCTGAGCATCGGGTATTTGGCCCAGGAACCCGAACTGGATCCAGCTAAAGATGTTCGTGGCAATGTTGAAGACGGTCTGGGTCCGATTAAGGAAGCCCAGGAGAAATTGGACACGGTCTACGCCGCATACGGAGAGCCTGATGCCGACTTCGACGCACTGGCAACGGAGCAGGCTCGGTTAGAGGCGATCATTCAGACAGCCGATGCCCATAACATCGACCATAAACTAGAAATCGCTGGGGACGCCCTCCGACTACCTCCATGGGATGCCCAAATCGAGAATTTATCTGGGGGAGAAAAACGCCGCGTCGCACTCTGCAGATTGTTGTTATCAAGTCCTGACATGCTGATTCTTGACGAACCGACCAATCACCTAGATGCAGAGTCAATCGCCTGGCTGGAACGCTATCTACACGAATTCGAGGGAACCGTCGTGGCGGTAACTCACGATCGCTATTTCCTCGACAACGTCGCTGGATGGATTCTGGAACTCGATCGTGGCCAGGGTATTCCCTGGGAAGGTAATTATTCATCCTGGCTGGAACAGAAGGAAAAGCGTCTGGAGCTAGAACAAAAATCTGAAGCCGCTCGGGTCAAATCCATGAAAGAGGAGCTCGAGTGGGTTCGCGCGGGCACCAAAGGCCGTCATGCAAAAAGCAAGGCCAGATTGAAGCGCTTCGACGAATTGAGCTCCACCGAATATCAGAAGCGCGCGGAAACCAATGAAATCTATATTCCACCTGGACCGAGGCTCGGTGACCTAGTGGTCGAAGCTAAAAATGTATCCAAATCATTTGGCGAAAATTTGTTATATGAGAATCTCGATTTCAGCCTGCCCAAGGGTGGCATCGTTGGCATAATTGGTCCCAACGGCGCTGGGAAAACAACTTTATTTCGGATGATTACCGGACAGGAACAACCCTCGAGCGGTGAGTTTCGGGTAGGAGAAACCGTAAAAACCGCCTATGTAGATCAATCCAGAGACCTTCTGGACGCAAGTAAAACGGTCTTTGAGGAAATTTCTGATGGCTCCGACATCATGCTGGTTAATGGCTATGAAGTTCAATCTCGCCGCTATGTGGGACGATTTAATTTTAAAGGCGCTGATCAACAAAAGAAAATCGGCAGCCTATCTGGCGGGGAGCGCAACCGGGTACATCTGGCAAAAGTGTTGAGGGACGGTGGCAATCTACTGCTGCTGGACGAGCCGACCAACGATCTTGACGTCGAAACTTTACGCGCACTGGAACAAGCGATTCTGAATTTCCCTGGCTGCGCGGTGGTAATTTCCCACGATCGTTGGTTTCTCGACCGAATCGCTACCCACATTCTGGCGTTTGAAGGCGATTCCAAAGTCGTATGGTTTGACGGTAACTACAGCGACTACGAGGAAGATTACAAAAAACGCCACGGCGATTCGATTAAACCAACCCGGATCAAATATAAAAGACTCAAGTAAGACGGCAGAATACTACAATAGAACTATCTGAAAGTATTTTGGTCCGGGAAGCTTCGAACCCGATCCGGATCAGGAAACAATATGCTGTGCCAGGGTTCCACCAATAACCGCCACCAGAAAAACGTATGCGAAAAATGCGCTAATCAACGGGATTTTGGCGAACCGCATCAGCAAGATAAATTCAGGCAAATTGGCACCAGACCCGGCTATCGTCAATGCGACAATTGCACCTATTCCTACTCCAGCCGCGGCCAGGGAATCCGCGATTGGCACAAATAAAGCAGTACTAAAATACAACGGTGTCCCCAGGGCAGCAGCGGCTGGTATTGCAAAGCTGCTGTCATTTCCGGTTATATGGGCCACTGCGCCTGGAGAAACAAAAATTTCGATGGCGATACCAATTAGAACGCCTAACAGGAGTAGCGGACCCACTGAGCGCAACAGTCTGGTGGCTGCACTCACGGCTCCAGGCAATTCTTTGGTGAGCCCTTTCCAGTTTGCCTGATCATAAGCGCTGTCAAGAGAGCAGGCCGGAGCCTCTGGGTTAGTCCCACCGAATCCTGCAGGCAAGGGCTTAAGCTGATTTTCAATGCCAACATATTGCGCGATCAGAGCCAGAGTGATCGCTGCGACAAAAGCCACCACCAGGTAGATACCGGCAGCAGTACCACCAACAATGATAAACAAAGCGCCAAATAACACCGGATCGAGTACCGGCGCCGCCATTATAAATGCAACATAGCCTGCCACAGGCACCCCTGCCTGGCGTAAACCCAGCAGCATAGGTATCGCAGAGTAGGTGCAAAACGGCGTAATGAATCCGATACTAATACCTTTCAGCGCCGCAACCACTGGATGGCCACCCATCCAGTTCCTGAGTCGCACTGGACCGACCCGACGCTGCATCAACTGGATAAGCAATGCTACGGTAAAAAACAACACGGCCAATTCCGCCAGCAGATAAAGGGTATCGCCCACTATTCGACCTTGCCCCAACATCAGCTTCTTCCCATAATAGCCAGTGCCGCCTCGGGTAGCGCGGTCATGCAGGTAGTATTGACCTTGACGTAGGTCCGAATCCCCTCTTGTTCTATAAATATAAATCGCTCGGCGGCGAGAATCTTAAGATGATGGGACACCGTGGATTGACTCCGTCCAGCTTGTTGCACAATCTCACCTACCGTAACCGGATCTCCGGCACTTGCCACAATATTCAGAATTTTTATCCGAGTACCGTCTGCGAGGCAACGAAACCAATCGGCGTAGGTATCGGCGAGTTGTTGATCCAGAGCTTTCATTGTTGCAGTTGTTCATAATAATCTATAATCGACGATAATAGATTAATATTAAAAAAGCAAGACCGTTGTACGTATATATCTCTAAAAATTGATCGAACCGAATTGAGTCGCTTGCTCCAATCAAGCCCGATACAAACTGACCAGTGTTAATTTAACCCGCTGGTTGCGGTATCGATTGCAATGGATAATTTTTCGACCAATTCATCAATCTGGTTGTCACTGATAATAAATGGCGGCGCCAACAGAACATGGTCCCCGCGCTGGCCGTCGATGGTGCCACCCATGGGATAACAGATTAATCCAGCTTCGAACGCTGCCTTTTTCAATTTCTTGTTGACCCCAAGATAAGGGTCAAAGGCTTCCCGAGACAATTTGTCACGCACCAGCTCGACTCCGCGAAACAATCCGCGCCCACGAATATCACCGACGTGGGGGTGATCAGCAAAGTGAACTCGAAGTGCATTATCCAACTTGCCGCCCTGAACGGCGCACTGATCTAACAGATCCCTTTCAAGCATTGCGGATACAACCGCAAGTCCGGCCGCACAGGCCACCGGATGCCCAAGGTATGTGTGCCCATGCTGAAAAAATCCGCTTCCCTGTTCAATCGCCTGATAAATTGTGTCGGTACACAGCATTGCACCAATAGGTTGATACCCCGCGCCCAGGCCTTTGGCAATTGCCATTATGTCTGGCGCTATCCCATCTTGCTCACAGGCATACAATGTTCCGGTTCTACCCATCCCACACATAACCTCATCCAGGATCAGCAGCACACCATAGCGATCACAAATTTCCCGGATTCGACGAAAATACCCCTCCACCGAAGGAACCGCTCCCAGAGTTGCGCCGACTACCGGTTCAGCGATAAACGCCATTACCTGCTCCGCCCCCAGACGGATTATTTCCTGTTCTAATTCATCGGCAACCCGAATACCGTAGGCCACATCAGATTCTCCCTCATGCTGGCCCCGATAGGCATAACACGGACTGATATGACTGGTATCGACCAGTAACGGGGAGAATGGCTCTCGACGCCACATATTACCCCCGGCGGCCAGGGCTCCCAGGGTATTTCCATGATAACTCTGTAACCTTGAAATGACCCTGCAGCGGGACGGCTCACCTTTTTCCAGAAAGTATTGGCGCGCCAGCTTAAGCGACGCTTCCACCGCCTCGGATCCGCCGGAAACAAAATACACTTTATCGAGATTACCCGGCGCATGCTTGATTAATAAATCCGCCAATTGCTCCGCGGGTTCTGTACTGAAAAAGCCGCTATGGGCAAATTCCAATTGTTCGAGTTGTTGTTTAACCTTGTCAATAACCTCAGAATCACCGTGACCAAGGCAGGATACAGCTGCGCCGCCGGATCCGTCGAGATAACGCTTGCCGCTACTATCAATCAGGTAACACCCCTGCCCTTCCCATGCGATTGGAGGGATGGATTTCGTGTGTCTGGGAAAGACATGGGTCATAGCGAATTTCCTGTTGGTAAATTGGTTCGCATGCGTGCGCCAGTTGGATCAAATACCGGGCCAGTCAGCACGGTACCGGCGAACATCTGACGCGCAATATCAATATTAACTTTCAAATCGTCCTGGATTGAAATGTCGCTCGAATTCAGTATCCGGGATTGGATGTAGCCCAGCGCAACCGGCCGATCGACCCGATAGCCATAGGCCGCAGACGTGGTTTGCCCGACAATTTCACCATTGCAATAGATCGGCTCGTTACCGATTGAATTGGCGTCCTGAGAATCCAATATAATTGAAATCAATCGACTGTCCAGCGGTTTCTCCCGAATATTTTTCAAAGCACTTTTACCGATAAATTCCGAATTCCAGTCGACCGCAAAATCAAGATCCGCCTGGAGCGGATTAATATCGGTATCCAGGTCATGTCCGAAACTTAAATAACGCTTTTCGATTCGCATACTGGTTTGGGCATACAGACCAGCAGGAGTAACACCCTCTTGGGCAATTAGATCGAACAACCGAATAGTATCTTCAGCGCGGCAAGTCAGCTCGAATCCAGCCTCCCCAACAAACGACATACGTGCTGCGGTAACCCCAATTCCACCAATTTCCAGGGACTGATGGGAAAAATATTTGAGTTCATTTAATGCCCCGGCGCCGAGAGATCGTGCGAGCACTGGCGTGTCGGGTCCCATCAGCGCAATAACACCCCATTGCGGGGTTTCGTCTACTAAAGTCACTCTTAACCCAGGTTCGAGATGATTGCGCAGCCACGCCATGTCTCTTTTCACCGCGGCGGTTCCAATATAGAGCAGATAATCCTCTTCGCCGATTCGAAACGCGGTGAGATCACTTTCAATTCCACCTCGATCATTCAGCATCGCAGTATAAATAACCTTCCCTGGAGCTCGTGCCATATTATTGGCACACAGACGATTTAACCAGGATTCGGCATCCGCGCCAGTGACTCTGATCTTTCCAAAGGTGGATTGGTCAAATACCGCCGCGGCGGTATGCGCCCGGTTCACCTCATGGCCCACCAGATCAAACCATGCCGGGCGCTCGAAGGTTAATTCTGGCTGGTCTCCAATAACTTTCGACCTGGCGAAGTATAGCGGTCGCTCCCAACCATAAACCTGACCAAAGACCGCGTTAGCCAGACGCCAGCGTGGTTCAAGAGGGGATTGACGCAGCCGGCGCGCGGTCTGCCATTGACGACCGGGAAACGTGATTTCATAGTGTTTGCCCAACACTTCCGGAACCCGTTGGGCCAGGGCAGCAGCCGAGTTAAAACAATTGGGGAATCGTTTAGGGTCCACTTCATGTAAGTCCATTGGTAGATGTCCATCAATGATATTGCGGGCCAGCGCCATACCCGCTCCGCCACCACTCGCAACGCCAACAGAATTCATCCCGCAGCCAAGAAAAAAACCTCGGGTCTCGGCACTTTCGCCGAGTAAAAATGAGCCATCTGGAGTGAAGCTCTCCGGTCCATTAAGCAGGGTTTTGACCTCAGCCTGCTCCAGTATTGGTAATCGATGTAACGCGTTAATCATCATGGGTTCAAAATGATCCCAATCTTCTTCCAGCAATTGAAACGCAAAATTCTTTCCCAATGCAGCCGGATCAATCGACTTGCCCATGGGTTCAAAACAACCGATCAGCAATCCACCTGAGTCATCACGTATATACAGATGGGAATCGTGATCCGATAAGGTCGGCATATTGCCTGAAATCCCCTCAATCGGTTTGGTTAACAGGTAAAAATGCTCACAGGGCCACAACGGAACGTTTACCCCGGCCATGTTCCCATTCTCTTTACTCCACAATCCGCTGCACAGGGCAATCGCGTCACAGCGGACGGTGCCACCGACAGTTTCTACTGCTACTACCCGACCGCCTTCAGTGACAATGCCTTCTACCCCAGAATCTTCAAAAATTCTGCCACCATAAGCGCGAGCGCCCTTGGTTAATGCCGCGCAAAGATCCGATGGGCTGACCCTTCCGTCATCGGGTGACCACACAGCCCCGATTACGTCGTCGGCATTCATCAACGGCCAATGTTCACTGGCTTCTCCGGCGGAAATAGAATCTGTAACCACGCCAAAACTATGCGCCAGCGCCTGCTGCCTCAATATATGGGTCAGTCGAGATTGATTGGTTGCAATAGATAACGAACCTTTGTTGATCCAACCCGTAGGCTGTCCAGTTTCCTGTTCCAGGGATGAATACAGTGAAACCGAATAACGGATCAGGTCGGTCAGATTTCGACTCGAACGAAGAGCCCTGACCTGAGCGGCAGAGTGCCAGGTAGTGCCGGAAGTCAGTTTATTGCGTTCCAGTAAAATGGCGTCAGACACGCCAAACTTGGCGAGATGGTATAGGGTTGAACACCCCATAACGCCTCCGCCAATAACGACTACTGACGCATGCTTGGGAAGCGTCATCGAACTGCTTGCAGGTTCCATACCCTGTTGGATTTAGTTGGAGTTAATTGGAGTTAATTAAACATATTGTATATATCAACGACACAATTCGCACCCTATAATTGCACCGGAAATATTTTCGGGAATTCAACATGCAACCGTTTTCCAATATCCGGGTAATTGATTTAACCCATGTCATTGCCGGTCCATTCTGCACCTATCAACTGGCTGCACTTGGCGCAGATGTAATCAAAATCGAGCATCCGGAACATCCGGATTCAGTGCGCCAGGATGGCGCTGATCTTGACGCGAACAAAGCCGGAATGGGTTCGGTCTTTCTGGCACAGAATGCGAACAAACGTTCTCTGGCGTTGGACTTAAAATCAACCACGGCAAAAGAGATAATGGCTCGACTCATCTCCAGCGCAGACGTATTGGTGGAAAATTATCGCACCGGTGCACTGGAGGCCCTCGGCCTGGGCTACCAGGATGTTAAAGCAATCAAGCCGGATATTATCTACTGTTCGTTAACTGGTTTCGGTCAAAGTGGTCCGCTTGGAAATCGAACCGCCTACGACAATGTCATACAAGCCATATCCGGACTTATGGCGTCTACTGGTAGCGAGCAAGATGCACCGATCAAGGTAGGACCGCCGGTATTGGACTACGGCACCGGGATACAGGCTGCCTTTGCTATCTCTGCAGCTTTGTATCAACGGCATCAGACCGGCCAGGGGCAACGAATAGATATATCCATGCTGGATGCCGCGATTATGCTCACCAGCACCAGCACCACCCACCTGGCGACCAGCGGAAAGATACCATCGGTATCCGGCAACAGCAGTCCGTCGAATGCTGGCTATGGCTGCTTTCAGACCAAACAGGGTTTAATCATGATTGGCGCGTATTCAGGTGAACAATTATTCAATGCATGGAAAGTAATGGGAGACGCCGAGCATGGAAAAACAATGCGAGCATTACCTGGCTACGAATTTGCCGCATACCGGGAAACCGATCGCATCCGCATAAGTGAAATAATGCTGACCGCCGACGCAGAAGAATGGGAGCGGCGATTCAATGAGGTCAAGGTCCCAGCCGCCAGAGTACGCAGTATTGATGAAACACTATCTCATCCGCAGATAACGCAGCGCGGTGTTTTACAGCAGATAGAACTGGACGGCAATCAGGTCGCCTTACCCACTGCTGCCTTTAGTTTCGAACATAACGGTCCGGAGTTGCGTACGCCACCACCCCGACATGGGCAACACACTCGGGAAATTCTCCAGCAAGCAGGATTCGACAGTTCTAAAATAGATGAATTTGCCAGCACCGGGGCGATAAAACCGGGACGATAAAGATGTAGCGCAAGTTCAATAGTCTAAAGACTCTTCGCAATTTCTGTTTTGCGCCGGGAAACGAAGGCCTCCATTTCTTCCTGATAGGACGGATCAATTTCTGGTTGCTGATACTCAGCCAGCTTATGCTGCCAAACTTCGGTTGCCCTTTGGGTGGCGGACTTTGCGCTATCCATTTGCCAAACTTCAAAGTTGCGCCAGTCTGATAAGGTCGATTCGTAGAACACATTTTTGTAGCGTGCCAGGGTATGCGGATGATCAAAAAACTGACCACCCGTGGGAATTTCAGAAATTGCTTCCCAGGCCAATGAGTCGTTGTCTATCTCAAACGGTTTAACCGTCTCTGCCAGCATCTGCAGCAATTCGGCGTCTAGTACAAACTTTTCAAATGATGCAGTTAATCCACCTTCCATCCAGCCCGCTGCGTGATAAAGCAGGTTGGTATGTCCCATAAAACAAGACCAAAGTGACATCTCAGCCTCGTAAGTCGCCTGGGCATCCACGGTATTGGCGGTTGCAGAATTACTGCAACGAAATGGAATACCGTATTTTCTCGCCAACTGCCCTGAAGCCAACACACCCCGGGCGTATTCAGGTGTACCAAAGGCCGGAGCTCCAGTACGCATGTCCACATTGGAGGTATAACTTCCATACATGACGGGCGCCCCGGGTTTGGCCAATTGGGTCAGTACGACGCCGGACAAGGCCTCAGCATTTTGTTGGGACAGCGCGCCTGGTAACGTGGTCGCGGTCATCGCACCCATCAGGGTAAACGGCGTAACCGCGACACATTGGCCATGTCGTGACGTGGCGATCAATCCATCTGCCATATCGCCGTCAAACCGTCGCGGAGAATTGACCGAAATTATGGTGATGCAGGAGGGAGACTGCGCCATTTCGGCGAGTGATATGCCGCGCGATATTGCCGAGATATTGATCCCATCCATCGCCCGGTCTGCACCAATACTGGTATTAACCCAGCACTTATCGGTCAACGTGGCATTCGCCATATAGCAATCCAGGTGCCGTGAAAACGCCTGTAATTCCATGGGTGGAGTCGGTTGATTACCGGTGGCGTGTACCACGTCAAATGATTGCACTAACTTGAGCAAATTACAGTAATCTTGGAAATTTCCGTTGCGCCGTCCGTTAACAAAATCATGTACATTGGGAGGACCGCCCACTGACGTAGTACAAATCGAGTTTCCCCCCAGCACCATTTTATTAGCAGGATTGCGCGGCGTCAGGGTGATTTCCGCGGGCGCGGTTTCCAGGGCCTTTTCAATAATTTCGGCGCTTAATCTTACTTGTCCTGAATGATCGTCGACCTCGGCGCCTGCCTGGCGAAATAAATCCCTCGCCGATTGCCCCATAAACTCAATTCCAATTTCTTCCAGAATGCGCAGTGAAGCTCTATGGATCGCTTCCAGATGATCGTCGCTGAGAATCGATACCGGCGCCAAACTGCTGCGAATCGATTTATAGTCAATATTACTGGGGGACGAATCCGATAATCTAGATTCAGCGGACCGGGATCGTTTTCCTCTTCTGGCCATGATAGTCGCGTTTACTAATTACGCTAAATTAAATCGTTGTTAGCGACACAACGACCACGGATTTTCGACTACTGATGGAGTGTCGGCGACTTTAACTACCCAGTTGAACTCAGGGTTTATCCGATATTCGTTCTTCGTGGGGTGTGCGACCGTAAAGATCTCGATAGGACTTGATGAAATGGGAATGGGAGGAGAATCCCGATGCAATAGCCACGTCAAGGCCGGATTGGGAGGTATACAAAAGAAGTTGGCGAGCAGTCTCCAGACGCAATCCAAGATAGTGCCGCTGGGGTGTAGTTGCTCGATATTTTTTAAACAGACGTTCAAGCTGGCGCAATGAAACCCCGACATGCCCGGCAATCTCCTGGGGCGACAAAGGATCTTCGATGTTGTTCTGCATCAGATCAATGGCCTCAGCGAGCTTGGGTGACAACCGAATCAAGTCGTATTTTCCTTCCATTCGCTGTTGATCTTCCGGCGTGCGTAAACGGTCATGTTGGTACATTTGCGATATCTTGCGCGCAACATCATGTCCACAATCCATTTCCACCAGTTTCAGCATCATGTCCAGAGCGGCAGTACCCCCAGAACAGGTTGCGCGGTCGCGGTCGATTTCGTAAATGCTCCGGGTGCTGTTCAGTTTCGGATATAGTTCCCTAAACACTGGCAGATTTTCCCAGTGGATAGTACATCGATAATCTTCCAGCAAGCCAGCCCGGGCCAGGACAAAACTGCCAGAACTGGCACTCCCCAGCATCGCGCCTTTGCGCGCTAGCTGAACCAAATGGTTCAGCACTTTTTCGTCAGAGAAGTTTTGCGTATCATTGGCGGAAATCAAAAATATCCGAGTGCAATCATCGACTTCAACCAGCGATCTATCAACATCAATGCTGACTTTACTACTGGACTCGACACTGCCTCCATCTACCGATACGATTTGCCAGTGATAGGCTTTGCGACCGGCAAATCGATTTGCGGTTCGCATACAATCCAACAAACCACTGAAGGGTATTAGTGGAAACTGATCGAACAATACCAGGACGACATTGACCGTCAAGGCACTCTCGCGCTTAACCTCGATTGAAGTTTTCACCGGTTAGAATGACAAATTAAAGAATTAAAGAATTTTCGATTTCTGTACAAGCTTACCACCGTACCACAAGTACACCACTAACATCGGATTTTCCAGTGTTCTGATGGCATGGGGTTGCCAGCTGGTATTATGAACCCAGTCACCGGCATTTTTCACTACCCAATTGCCACTATTTTGTTGCCACTCGGTGCCATCAATCAGCGGAAAATAGTATTCTTCCGCCTCGTGACTGTGATTCGGATAAATCTGCCCGGGGCCAATTATAAACAGCCCACAGGCGATGACTTCACTATGCCAGGGACCTCTGAGACCGACCAGTTCGGTATAAGCGTAATTACGCAAGAATACTCCGCCAAAATCCTGTTTCGAGTAACTCTGTAACCAGTGGAGTTGAATCGCCAGTTGTTCAAGACACTCTCCGAGTTGGGAAAATCTCGAGTCAACTTTTTGAATAATCCCATGAATCCCATTGACCACCGGGAACGACACCGGAGCCCAGGATTTTATCGTACTATCCGCCGCGGGAAGAGTCTCCAGCAAGGTGCGCAGCGGTGGGTGATCAACCCCAGACAAAAACGCGTAAACCTTGGTTAGAAGTTTACGTGTTTCTGATTCCGCATTTATATTCACCGTTGGTCCAGGCTGGATTCACGGACCAACTTCCTGGTGGTGCAGAGACTAAGCCGCGGCTGCGTCCAGGGCCTGACTGATGTCCGCAATAATATCGTCGATATGTTCGATACCAACGGAAATCCTTACCATATCTCTACTCACCCCAGCAGTTGCCAGTTCTGCGTCATCAAGTTGTCGGTGGGTAGTCGATGCCGGATGACAGGCCAGTGATTTGGCGTCGCCGATATTAACCAGACGCAGAATCATCTCGAGGGCATCAATAAATTTGGCGCCGGCAGCTTCGCCTCCTTGAATGCCAAAGCTCAATATACCGGAGGCCTTGCCGCTAGATATTTTCTGGCAGGTCGCGTGGTCCTTATGGCTCGGCATACCGGCATAATTGATCCAGCTAACCTGATCGTGGCCATCGAGATAATTGGCCACTGCCAGTGCGTTCTCACAGTGCCGATCGATTCGTAGTCCCAGAGTTTCCAGTCCTTGTAATACCAGGAATGCGCTATGGGGAGAGATTGCAGAACCTGTGTTTCGCAGTGGAACAACACGGCACCGTCCAATATATGCAGCTGGTCCGAGAGCTTCAGTATAGACCACACCATGATAGGAAGGGTCGGGTTCATTCAACATCGGGAACCTGGCTTTGTCCGCAGTCCAGTCAAACTTGCCGGAGTCTATTATGGCCCCACCGATCGTCGTTCCGTGACCACCGATATACTTGGTCAGTGAATGGATTACGATATCGCAACCGTGTTCAATGGGCTTGCATAGATAAGGAGTCGGCACAGTATTGTCGACAATAACTGGAATACCATGGCGATGGGCCATTTCAGACAATGCCGCCAGGTCGACAATATTGCCCAGGGGATTACCGATGGATTCACAAAACAACGCTTTCGTATTGCTATCGATTAACGCTTCTAAAGCCGGAATATCGCTACCTGAAGCCATTCTGACTTCTACTCCCTGATTCGGCAGACCATGGGCAAATAGATTGTAGGTTCCACCATATAATTCCGAGGTGCTGACAATATTGTCACCCGCCCTGGTGATGCATTGAACTGAATAAGTTATTGCTGCCATACCTGACGAAGTGGCCAACGCCGCAATACCACCTTCCATTGCTGCCAGACGCTGTTCCAGGACATCCTGGGTAGGGTTCATTATTCTGGTATAGATATTTCCCATCACTTTGAGGTCGAACAAATCCGCTCCATGCTGGGTATCGTCAAAGGTATACGATGTAGTTTGATAAATCGGCACCGCGGCGGCCCGGGTGGTAGCTTCGGATGTATATCCGTGGTGTAACGCTAAAGACTCCAGTTTCATTAAATTCCTCTTTTATTGGTTTGTGGTACTAAATTCCAGTTTGCCTACTAAATGCTTAGTTTACAAGTCGTACCCTGGAAAAGAAACGGCGGTTGGCTTGTCAACCGGGTAAATTTATAGTCAACTCGAGCGAAAAATCAAACTCAACTTTTTCCATGCAATTTGACTATATTATTATCGGTGCTGGTTCTGCGGGTTGTGTTTTGGCGAACCGACTATCAGAAAGTGGCCGGTATACGGTGTTGGTTTTGGAAGCAGGTGGCAGCGACAGGCGGTTCTGGATTCAGACACCAATCGGGTACGGCAAGACCTTTTATGATCCAAAGGTCAACTGGATGTACACCACGCAACCCGAAGCAGGACTCAACCAACGCCAGAGTTACTGGCCCCGCGGCAAGGTTCTGGGTGGGTCGAGCTCAATCAATGCCATGGTGTATATCCGAGGACAGCATGCAGATTACGATGACTGGAGGGATTTGGGTAACCCCGACTGGGGCTGGCGGAATGTCTTACCCTACTTCAAAAAATCCGAGACCAATTCTCGCGGAGCTGACCTGTTTCGTGGCGACCAGGGCCCATTATACGTAAATGACGTTAGTCGCAACTATCATCCCTTATGCCAAACTTTTCTCACTGCTGCCAAGGAATGCGGGTTAACGGGGAATCCTGACTTCAATGGCGAAACCCAGGAAGGCGCCGGGCTTTATCAGATCACCGCAAAAAATGGATTCCGCATGTCTGCAGCTAAAGCCTATTTGCGTCCGGCTGCGAGGCGGTCTAACCTGACAATTGAGACTGGCGCCCATGTAACCCGCATTTTATTCGACCAGAAAACCGCCAAAGGAATCGAATATGTTCAGCAGGGAAACATTAAGCAAGCACAAGCCAATAGAGAAGTTATTGTAAGTGGGGGCGCAATCAATTCTCCTCAACTCCTGCAATTGTCCGGTATCGGTCCAGCCGAACTGTTGACCGAACACGGGATCCCCTTGGTACATCATTCGAATGCGGTAGGAAACAACTTGCAGGATCATCTGGCAATTTCCCATTACTACAAATCCCGTATCCGCACCCTGAATAATCAGCTCTATCCCTGGTGGGGGAAAATGTTAGCTGGAATGCAATATCTATTATTTCGCACCGGCCCGCTCTCCCTTAGCGTTAATCAGGCTGGAGGATTTTTTAAAAGCAGGCCGAATCGTCCGCGACCCAATCTACAATTGTATTTCTGCCCGGTCACCTATACCACGGCGCCGCCAGGAGACCGTCCATTGATGGCACCCGATCCATTCGCCGGATTTCTCAACTCGATATGTCAGTGTCGTCCTGTCAGCAGAGGAAAACTGGCAATCCGATCCAGTGATCCCCTGCAGCCGGTTCAAATCAATCCCAATTATCTTTCTGCTGAACAGGATATTATCGAAATGGTTGAAGGCGTCAAGTTTATCCGCCAGATAGCCCAGAGCCCCGCCCTGAGTCAGGTTATTATGGAAGAAACCGCCCCGGGAACAGATGTCGTCTCTGATCAAGAAATTATTGAGGACATACATCGACGCAGCGATACGGTTTATCACCCAACCAGCACCTGTTCAATGGGGCCAGCCCCTACCCGGTCGGTGGTTGACGCTGAACTCAGGGTCCATGGTGTGGATAATTTAAGGGTTGTTGACGCATCAATCTTCCCAACAATAATCTCGGGCAATACTAATGGTCCGGTCATTATGGTCGCTGAAAAAGCGGCGGATCTGATTCTCGGGCGCCACAGCGTATCGGACAACTATTAGCGAACCGAGTCGAAAAAATCAGGTCCAAGGGCAGCATATGAACGAGAAACGCCTAATTTCCATACTCCTGCTAGGGAGTTTCCTCTGGACCACCAGCGTAACCGCTCAAGCATTTAAATATGCCTGGCCGGATACCAATTTTGATCTGACCAGCATCGACCTCGGTGAAATCATGTCGGGCGGACCGCCCAAAGACGGTATCCCACCGGTGGATCAGCCTTTATTCGACTCGGTGGAGCAGGCGAAAGCATGGATAGCTCCTCTTGAGCCGGTTATTTCTGTAGTAATTAAAGATGTTGCAAAAGCCTATCCATTGCAGATTCTGACCTGGCATGAAATCGTCAATGATGAGCTTTCCGGGGTACCAATATGCGTTACCTTTTGCCCATTATGCAATGCCTCCATTGTGTTTGATCGTAGAATGGATGGGGTTGTACTGGATTTTGGAACAACCGGGTTGCTGCGAATGAGCGACCTGGTGATGTATGACCGCCAAACTGAAAGCTGGTGGCAACAATTTATTGGTGCCGCCATAGTCGGAGACCAGGTTGGTAACGTATTAAACCGGGTACCCTCGGCTATCCTGTCGTTTGAATCCTTCTCCCAGGCTTATCCAGAAGGTTCGGTGCTTAACCGTGATACCGGATTGCGCCGACCATATGGCCAAAACCCTTATCCAGGGTACGACAATATCAACGCCAGCCCATTTCTGTTTCGCGGAAAAACTGACGACAGAGTTCCTGCGATGGAGCGGGTACTTGGGATAAGCTATGAGGGCCAGCATAAAATATACCCCTTCGCCGAATTTACCCAAAACCCGTTAATCCAGGATAAGGTTGTCGATGTCGACGTGTTGATTGTTGCCTCGGGAAAACTTTTGTCGGCATTGGATAGCAGGAAAATTGCTGAGTCGAGAACGGTGCCCGAAGTTACCGCCTGGCGACGCCACTATGCGGGCAGTGACGAGACTTTGGATTTTCAATTGATCGATGGTGAGTTAATCGATAAAGGTTCGGGATCAAGTTGGAACGCCATGGGCACCGCGGTGTCGGGACCATTAGCAGGCAAACAATTGGAACCCATTGAAAACGGGATTCATTTCGCCTTCGCCTGGCTGGCATTCAATCCCGAAACGGTAATCTATAAAGGGAATCCCTGATAAGTTCTGGTCAGTATTTTTTGAGTTTAGCGTTGCTCCGGGTAAGCTAATTGCTAATTGCTAATTGCTAATTGCTAGTTGCTAGTTGCAAAACGCAACGGTAATGGCACCAGGTCCCACGTTAATACCTGCCGCAGTGCTCATAATGGATAAGTGCACCTGAACCCCGTTTTTTTCCGCATAGACCCGCAAATCCCTATAGCAATCCAACGCCATAATCTCTCGGGTATTTCCTGCATAGCTGACCATAACAGCATTTATCATTAGACCAGAATCTATTGCTTTCTTAGCTAACACAAAGATTCGCCTGACCGCATCGTAAAAGCCTTTTCCCCAGGCTATTCTTCTTGTCACCCCCCTTTGCATGGTAACAATAGGTTTCATATTAAATGTTTTACCCATAAGGTATGCCCATCCACCTATACTTCTTTCGCCGCGTAGTTTTCCGCGGGTTTTTACATAATATAAATCATGGGGAATAGTGTAGACACGGACATTGACCGACATTACCCGCAAAACTTCGTACAAATCCTGCATAGTAATTTGGCTGGTCTGACTGGTCATCCTAAATGCTTCGTAGGCTAGCAGAGCCTGACCGGTAAATACCGTTCGGGTATCCATAATACGCAGTGTTTTAAGCAGAAAATCCTCCTTTCCCTGGCGACTATTTATCCAGTGTCTGGTTAGGGTAGCTGCTTCGATCGCAGTATCATACATCGTACTCCTGCTACCCGTCAGACACATAAAAATCGCCTGCTCATAATTTTTGGCAATACGATCAACCAGAAAATCCTGAATCAATTCGATCGACGGTGGCATGGTATACACGTCGCATGCTCGAAAGTGAGAGTAATCCTTATAGAACTCCCGGGTAGTCTCCGGGTCACGAAAATCCAGGAATGATTTATCCGAGAAAACCACGTTTATCGGGACAATATGAATCGAATGCTGCTTACAAAAATCTACCGGCAGATCACACGCGGCATCAACGATGATCGCGGTGCTCATTGAATAAAATTCGAGCTGGTAATCTGGTGTAATAGTTCTATCATCACCTGGGCATTAATTATATTATTCAACGCGGGGTTGAATGTTCCAGTGCTTCAACAATCTGATGGTGGAAGTCTATTCCGGAAAATTTGCTCAACTCCTGCAATCCGGTTGGACTCGTCACGTTGACCTCAATCAACATTCCACCGATTATATCGATACCGGCGAAGAAAACGCCTTCTTCGATAAGACCTGATTTGAGTGCGGCGCAAATTTCCAAATCCCTGGCATCCAGCTCTATTGGATGTGCCGTTCCACCCTGATCGAGATTATTAAGTTCTGCACCTACGGCGTGGAGCCTGAGAATCCCGCCCAGGGGTTCTCCGTTTAGCATCAGAATCCGTTTGTCTCCTTGCTCCGCAGCGGTCAGAAAATCCTGGGCAATTACCCAGTGACGCCCTTGGTGGGTTGCCTGACGCAGTACTTCGCGATCGTCTCCCGAGTTGAAAAATACGATCCCTTTGCCACCAAAACCATCAATTGGCTTGACCGTAATTTTGCCCTTTTCCCGGGCGAACCTATCAATTTCCTCCATACTACTGGAGACAATCGTCTCTGGCGTGAACTCGGGGAAGTAAAGCGCCGCCAATTTTTCGTTCCAATTTCGAATGCCCGATGGACGATTAAGTACCCTGGTCGTTTCCGGCAAATAATCGAGCAGTAAGGTGGTATAAAAATATCTACGATCGAATGGTGGATCGGTCCGTAACCAGATCGCGCTCATCTGCTCCAGAGGAATTAATTGTTCCGAAATTATTGTGAAAGGTTTTTCGTTGTCATCGTTCACCTCGACCCATACCACTTTGGCATGTAACTGATTATGCTTTAACCAAAGCCACTGCTGATCCAGATAACACACCTTGTGACCGCGCTCCTGGCAACTCTTCATTAGATAATAGGTTGTGTCCTTCCAGGCCTTCACCGATTCCAACGGATCCATTATAAATGCATGCTTCATCTCTAATAATCTTTATGTAATCAGTATTAGCTAGTGGCTGGATATCCCAGAGATTGGAGGGACCCGGTAATCTCATCGAGAATCGCCGGATCATCAATTGTTGCCGGCATTTTCCAATGATTGCCGTCGGCAATTTTTTTCATGGTCCCCCGCAATATTTTTCCCGAACGGGTCTTGGGTAAGCGTTTTACAATAACCGCGAGTTTAAACGCCGCCACCGGTCCGATTTTTTCTCTGACCAGGGCAATAACCTCGCGGATAATCTCATCGCCATCCCGCTCAACACCGGTACTCAAAACCAGGAAACCTAGGGGTAACTCGCCTTTGAGGGCATCGCTGACACCCATAACTGCGCATTCGGCGACATCTGGATGGGATGCCAGCACCTCCTCGATGGCGCCGGTAGACAATCGATGACCGGCAACATTGATCACGTCGTCAGTACGTGACATCACATAGACGTAGCCATCTTCATCAATATATCCCGCGTCGCCGGTTTCATAGTACCCGGGGAAATTCTTCAAGTAAGAATCGAAGTGACGTTGCCGGGCATTCCATAAAGAAGGAAATGTTCCGGGGGGTAACGGCAGTTTAACCACCAGTGAACCGATGTCTCCCGGCGTAATAGGGTTACCCTGCTCATCCAAAACATCCATTTGCCAACCGGGTACTGGTAGAGTGGGAGAGCCTTGCTTAATGGGCAGTAATTCAATTCCGAGACAATTCGCACAAATTGACCAACCGGTTTCAGTCTGCCACCAGTGATCGATTACCGGGACGCCCAGTTTGTCGCTGGCCCACTGCAGGGTATCCGGGTCAGTTCGTTCTCCCGCCAGGAATAAAGAATCGAGGCAGGATATATCGTATTTTTTTAGATAGGCGCCCGCTGGATCTTCTTTTTTTATGGCCCGAAATGCGGTTGGCGCAGTAAATAATACTTTGACCTGATGCTCCGATATGATGCGCCAAAAAACACCAGGGTCGGGAGTTCCCACGGGTTTACCCTCGAACAATATCGTAGTGTTCCGGTTAAATAGGGGGGCATACACAATATAAGAATGCCCCACCACCCAGCCGACATCCGACGCGGCCCAGTAAACATCACCCGGATCCACGTTGTAAATGTTTTTCATACTCCATTTGAGCGCAACAATGCCGCCCCCAGTATCTCGGACTACGCCTTTGGGTTGACCAGTTGTACCCGAGGTATAAAGAATATAAAGCGGATCGGTGGATTCCATTGGCACGCAATCTGCTGGCTCTGATGAAGCCAATACCTCATTCCAATCCAGATCCCGCCCATTGATCATTTCTGCGTGGCATTGTGGTCGTTGCAGAATAATGCAGTGGTTCGGTTTATGATTAGCCAGTTCTATGGCCTTATCCAACAAGGGCTTGTATTCGATAGTTCTCCCTGGTTCGATACCACAGGAAGCAGCGACAATCATTTTTGCCGAACAGTCATCGATACGCACCGCTAACTCGTTGGAAGCAAATCCACCAAATACTACCGAATGCACCGCTCCAATGCGGGCACAGCCCAACATGGCAATAGCCGCTTCCAGAACCATCGGCATATACAGAATCACTCTATCGCCTTTGGTTACGCCATTGGCCAACAAAGCGCCGGCGAATTTGGCAACTTCTGCCTGCAACTCGGCGTAACTAATCCTGCGCTGACTTTCAGTGATAGGGCTGTCGTGGATGATAGCTGTTTGATCCCCGTAGCCCTGTTCGACGTGCAGATCAACTGCGTTATAACAGACGTTAGTCTGGCCTCCGACAAACCAGCGGTAAAATGGCGCATCACTGTCATCCAGCACCGAATCCCACTTTTTATACCAGTGGATTTGCTCCGCTACGTCAGCCCAAAAATGTTCAGGCTGGTCGACAGACTTTTGATATATCTTGTTAAATGTTTCACTCATGGGCATTATCTAACTCTTGCAACTTTATTGTGTTGGTTTTAGGAGCTAAGGCTATTTTTCATGTGGAGAATCGCTTCCGGATTTATTATGCTGAACCGGCATTCAGAGTGCTGTCCAGTTTTTCCACCATGCTTGCTTAACACACAGCAGTGGGTAACTCCCAGTTCCACTCGCTTATGGTTTTAATTGGCAATACCAAAACCAACCTGTACTGCATATTCTATACTTTTTTTGGAATTCACCTATGTCTTATTCTTCAATAATTTCTGAAACCCATGACAAAGTCGGACTGGTAAAACTGAATCGACCAAAAGTACTGAACGCGCTGTCATCCGGACTAATGCAGGAATTGGGTGCAGCGTTACAACAGTTTGAGCGAAACCCCGAGATTGGCTGCATTGTTATCACTGGAAATGAAAAAGCGTTCGCAGCGGGTGCCGATATTGCTGAAATGAAAAGCAATTCGTATATGGATGTATATAAGCAAAATTTTCTGACTGAAAGCTGGGAGCAAATAAGTAGTTGCAGAAAACCCGTAATCGCCGCAGTCAGCGGGTATGCACTAGGCGGAGGATGTGAATTGGCCATGATGTGTGACTTTATTATCGCCGCCGATAACGCCCGCTTTGGCCAACCTGAAATTAACCTCGGAGTCGTTCCGGGACTCGGTGGAACCCAACGCCTAACCCGGGCTATTGGCAAAGCCAAGTCGATGGAGCTTTGCCTCACGGGACGCCTGATGGATGCTGAGGAAGCCGAAAAGTCCGGATTGGTCGCAAGGATTGTCCCCACCGAAGCATTACTGGAACAGGCCTTAAAAACGGCTCAGGAGATTGGAGAAAAATCATTACCGGCGTTGATGGTGTGTAAGGAATCCATCGACCGATCCTATGAATCCAGTTTGTCTGAAGGCCTGCTGTTTGAACGCCGCCAATTTCACGCTCTGTTTGCTACCCAAGACCAGAAAGAAGGGATGACCGCGTTTGTCGAGAAACGCAAGCCAAACTGGAAACACAAGTAATTTTGTGACCCTTTAAATCGTTATGAACCAGGGCAATATTAGCTGGCGCACACCGCTACTGATAATTATCGCGGCATGCCTGATATCCACTATCGGGTTTGGCGTACGGTCTTCATTCGGATTGTTTTTGGAGCCCATGACGTCTGATCGAGGCTGGTCGAGAGAAACCTTCGGTTTGGCTATGGCGATCCAAAATCTGTTTTGGGGAATCGGCCTACCATTCGCTGGTGCCCTGGCGGATAAATTTGGTTCGGTCAAAGTCATTACTATTGGCGCGATAACGTACGCCATCGGGGTTTATGGGATGACCGTGGTAGAAAGTTCCAGCGGGCTGCATATTGCAGGCGGGTTGCTGGCTGGCGTCGGAATCGCATTTTCTGCATTCACCATCGCGATGGCTTCCATGGTAAGAGTGGTCGGACCCGAAAAGCGGTCGTTTATTCTCGGTCTCGGCACCGCTGCGGGTTCCTTTGGTCAGGTATTGTTCTCACCAATTAGCCAGGGGTTTATCAGCACCTATGGGTGGAATTCTAGCCTGATCATTCTCGCCGGCACCTTGCTGTTCATGATACCACTGGCGTTTATGCTTCCCGGAGACCCCAAGGTGGTCGGCGAACCCGGAAGCAACCAGACCATGGTACAGGCGCTACAGGAAGCAAGTAGCCATAGCGGATTCAAATTGCTGACTTTGGGATTTTTTGTTTGTGGTTTTCACGTGGCATTTATCACGGTTCATTTTCCCGCTTACATACGAGACCTCGGTCTGGACCCCGCAATTGGCGCCTGGTCCATTGCGATTATCGGGGTGATGAATATTTTTGGTTCTTTTCTGTCAGGTATGGCTGGGCAAAGATACAGTAAAAAATCTGGACTGAGCGTTATTTATTTTACCCGGGCAGTGGTGATTCTAATCCTGGTTCTGTCGCCCAAAACACCATTTGTGATATACACCTTTGCCGCCACCATGGGCATATTATGGTTGTCTACAGTACCATTAACCACGGGTATAGTTGCCCAGGTATTTGGCGTCAGGTATATGGCTACATTGTTCGGCATTGTCTTCCTCAGCCACCAACTGGGAAGTTTTCTCGGAGTCTGGTTGGGAGGCAGAATATACGACCAAACCGGTTCATATGACGGGATGTGGTACGCAGGTATCGTTCTAGGATTTGTTGCTGCAATTATTCATTTGCCCATTAATGAAAAGCCATTAACTCGGTTAACTACGCCCTGACCGTTGACCGATCAATCCTGAGCCGATCCCGGCAGGTTATCGTTTCTCCCTGAACGCTACTTCCTGCACTACGTCTATAATCAACTTGACGAAAATATAGCAATAAAAATAAGTAATCGCTGCGGCCACTGGCCACAGCATCCAGGAACCGATAAATTGCTCACGAATATTTTGCGGCAACATTATCAAGCTGAGTAACAACATTCCCCCGGACAGCAGGTTAGCGACGGTTAAAAATCTTGCGTTTAACATAGTGAGGTTTCAGTCTCTTTCCAAGCTGCGGTCAGGGTCACTTTGGTAACTCCAGCTGTTTTTTGTTCGCCAATTGAATAATTGACAGGCCACTACTATCAGCCTTTCGAGGGTCCGCGCCAGCATCAATTAACAGCGTCGCAATTTCGCTATTGCCTGCCGATACCGCATAGTACAAAGCGGTCCTTTTGGCGTTATCAGCTTTGGATACTTTTGCTCCGTTTTCGATTAGGCGGGAAACCAGTTGTGGTCGATTGTTCCAGGCAGCGGCCATCAAGGCCGTCTTGCCGTCTATAGTTGACTGATCAATCCGGGCCTTGGCGGTAATCAAACGCGAGGCAATATCGAGATGCCCGCGGATCACAGCGTAAAGTAGCGCGGTATTTCCCCGGCGAGATTTATAGTTAGTTACTGCGCCGGCCTCAAGTAATATTTCGGTCAACTTGAGATTCCCACTCCACGCTGCTCGCATGAGCGGAGTGTCGCCTCTGTCAGTAACAACATTTATACGATCGGAAGAATCGAGAAATGCGGTCACCCGTGCAATATCCCCAGCTTCAATGGCCTGCAATAATTCAACATCAATCGACGGGAATTTTAACTTGGCCCTAACTGGTTTTGGTTTAATTACTGGAGACTCCGGTGACATAACATTAGCCACCTCGGTTTCTTTATCATTTCCCTCTCGCTCTTCCATAGGATTCGACAAAGACGAAATTGATCCGGGCAATTCAACTTTCGCTAGAATGCCCGGTTCAATTAATGCCGTTTCAATCTGACTAGGTACTGGCTGCTGTGGATTGGAATTATCATTCAATGGTGATAGTGAATACAAAATCGGGTGATCCACAACCCCCGCTTCTGTGGTCTTGGCACCCAGGGTCAATTCGGTATCGAGCAAGGGTTGTTCCAGCGAATCTCCTTTGTCTGTTGATCCAGATAAATTCTGTTGGATCACGTCATCGGGATCAGCAGAAACCCGGCTTATACGTTGGCTAATTATTTCCTGATCAGGATAAATCAAATTGTTATCTTCGGCCCGCTTGGTCACCGAATCGGCACCGTCCCGGTGGGAAACCGATAAGTTCGTTCCCGGAGATACCGAATTTTCCGGCTCAACAATTGTGATGGAATCTTCAACGATTTGAACCGTGGCATATTCTGAATCTGGCACATAAGTTGCATCCGGGAATTCAGTCTGTTCAACATCAGCATTAGTTTTTGTATCGTTAACTGCCGGTAGCGGTTCGGGTTTTTTCAACTGCTTTATTGCGACTATTCTGGAAGCACTTCCCCAGAAAAATTTCCAGCCGAACCTGCGTCGGATATCATGGCAACAACGATTGCTTTTTGACCCTGGCTATCCGGGTCATTGACTTGCGGGACCGGGATAATTTCACCTGACGCTAATATTTCTGTGGTATCAGTATGCAGCTCTTGCACCCTGACCACATCCAAAGAAATTGCGATGGCAGGTTCGACTAAAGAATTTTCCAGCCTAACCCGAGTTGCCGGCAATGCGACCGCATCGGCACTGGGTCCGCCCGTATTATTGTCTTCGGCATTATGCGCGAGTCTGGATGACGGAGATACCGCCTGAGCAACCGGTGCCGCATCAAACAGCAGTAATGCTCCCCAGATAACCAAATTTAAAAACACCACAGAGATTGTCGCCCCGATATTGAGGAAACTGGGTGCAATATTAACGGTACTATGTGCGATTCTCATGACCATTTAATTGTAGTGTATTTATCGATCATGACAAATCGCACTAGCAGCTTTATTCTGACGGGTTAAGTATAATAAATTCAACCCGGCGATTTCGCCCACGACCTTCCAAACTCTCGTTGGGTGCAATGGGCGCTGATTCCCCAAACCATCCTAGCTCAATCCTGTCGGGATCAATGCCGCTAAAAACCAATTCGTCCATCGCGGCCTCCGCCCGCCTTTTGGACAATCCAAAATTAAACTCCTCATCACCAGTGGAGTCAGTGTGGCCTTCCACCGCAACCTGCCTATGAACGACAAAGTCTCTCTGGACCACGCTCGCAAAAAAGCGTATTTTTTCCCTGGCTTCGAAACTGAGATCAGCATTGTCAAAGGTAAAAAATACCCCAGGAATATAGACAACCACGCCGCGGTCAGTCACTTCTGTGGTTAGCTGTTGGCTGGAAAATGCTGCGATCAACTGAGTTTCAACTGGCACAACCTTTTCAATAACCGGCGCAACCGACACCGGTTCAGGCTCGGGTTCCGGTTCGACTTCAATATTGACGCAGGCCACAAGTGACAACGTCAGCACGCCTACGACCATTCCATTGATGGAATATCTAGCGCTGGTTACGCCAGGAAAAAACCGAGCCTTTACCATCTATTCCATCATCCGTGGTTTAGTAACAGTTTTATTCAAGTAAAAATTTACCCATTGATCATTCACCACCATTAATAGAGACCAAACGCCGACGACGCACAGGATAAATTGAACTCCGGTACGTAGCAACGTGTTGTTGTCCAGAAAGTTGGTTCCAATAAGCAGGAAAATCACCAACCAGCAAGAAACCGTAACCGACAGTTGCAATTTCCGGGTAATCGATATAGTTGCCGAAGGCAGAAAATCGACCCCTTTAATAATCGATTCTTCAAACCTTACCAATAACTTCGATATATCCGGGGCCTGAATTCCGAGAAGCAAAAGTAACGCAAAAATTGCCTGAAATTCTGCTCGATTTTCCGAGACGGCGTTGTAATCACTGGAAAACCAGATACCGGTCTGACTAAGAACCATTAACAGCAACGATAGAAGTACGGCATTTGCATGTAAGCGTACTCGAAAGGATTCCCAGCGATTTCCTGAGCCGTGAAATTGCCACAAACATGCCATGGCGACCGATACGATAAACCAACCCGCACACAGCAATGCCAGCGCCCTGGCAAATTGGTACAGATTTAATAGCGTATCGGCTATTTGCATCAGTGTAGTGAATTAGACATATGTTCAGTCGGAACCGCGTCAGTATCGCAATTCGATTGTATTGAGCAGCCCGCTTACGTATAGGTCGCGCTTGGGGGCTATAATTACTTAATCAGAACGACCACTGGTTTTAAAGTCAAGAGTCGTTTCGCCGGCTTCACCTTTAGCCACAGAAATTTTTATTTGTCCGCCCTTGGACAATTTACCAAATAATAATTCGTCGGCCAATGGACGTTTAATTTCCCGCTGGATCACACGAGCCATCGGTCTAGCCCCCATCGCCGAATCATAACCCTTATCCGCCAGCCATTGAATTGCCGCATCATCAACCTCAAGGCTAACCTGTTTATCTGCCAGCTGGTGCTCCAATTCAAGCACAAACTTCCTGACCACATGCAGTATGGTATCACCACCGAGTCCATTGAACCGGATGATGTTATCCAGACGATTTCGAAACTCCGGGGTAAATGCCTTCTTAACCGCCTCCATATCATCCAGCGCATTGTCCTGGGTAATAAAACCCATGGATTCCCTGGCTGCCTTTTCGGCACCCGCATTAGTCGTTAAAACGATGATCACATTGCGGAAATCGGACTTGCGACCATTATTGTCGGTAAGACTTCCATAATCCATCACCTGAAGCAGGATGTTAAACAAATCCGGATGCGCCTTCTCAATTTCATCGAACAGCAGCACCGCATGGGGATGTTTGTTCACTGCTTCGGTCAGTAATCCACCCTGATCAAATCCTACATAACCCGGCGGCGCACCAATCAAACGGGAGACAGTATGGCGTTCCATATACTCCGACATGTCAAATCGGATAAATTCAATTCCCAAGGTATTGGCCAATTGCTTGGTTACCTCGGTTTTGCCAACACCAGTTGGTCCTGAAAACAGCAGGGACGCAATTGGTCGATCGACATTGCCAAGACCGGAGCGTGACATCTTGATCGACGATGCGAGTATGCTAATCGCTTCATCCTGCCCGAATACCACCATCTTGAGATCGCGTTCGAGAGTTTTAAGCGATTGAACATCTGACGCTGAAACATGTTTTGGCGGAATTCGCGCAATGTCCGCAATCATGCTCTCGATTTCCTTCACACCAACGGTTTTCTTGCGCTTTTCAGCAGGCATTAAACGGGTTTTCGCCCCGGCTTCATCGATAACATCAATGGCAGTATCAGGCAGTTGACGTTCAGTCAGGTATCGAGCTGACAGTTCCACCGCGGTACGCAGCGCCGGCTGGGTATACTTGACGTCATGATGTTCCTCGAAGCGCGATTTGAGGCCACGAAGGATATCAACCGCCTCTTCCACAGTAGGCTCGACAATATCAATTTTTTGAAACCGTCGTGAAAGCGCGCGATCTTTTTCAAAAATACCCCGGTACTCTTGATAAGTTGTCGATCCGATACATTTCAATTCTCCCGATGCCAGCATCGGCTTCAACAGATTGGAAGCATCCAATGCGCCACCCGATACCGCGCCAGCGCCAATAATGGTATGAATTTCATCGATAAAAAGTATCGCTCCCTGCTCTTTATCCAACGCTTTGAGAACGGCTTTAAGTCGTTGTTCAAAATCACCCCGATATTTTGCACCGGCGAGTAGCGCGCCCATATCCAGTGAATAGATAATCGAGTCGCCAAGAATTTCCGGTACTTCATTATGTACAATTTTACGCGCAAGGCCTTCGGCGATGGCAGTTTTACCCACCCCGGCTTCACCTACGAACAAAGGGTTGTTTTTACGCCGCCGACAAAGAATTTGTACGGTGCGCTCCAGCTCTTTCTGGCGACCTATCAGCGGATCAATTTTTCCCTGTTCTGCCAGTTGATTCAGATTAATTGTATAGTTTTCTAAAGCACCGCCGGATTGCTCGTACTCGCCGTCTTCATCAAACTCCTGATCCTCTTCAGGCGCGGGCAGACGGTCCCCTTCCGGAACCTTGGTTATTCCATGCGAAATGTAATTCACCACGTCATAACGACTAATTTCCTGCTGACTGAGAAAATAAACTGCGTAGGATTCCTTTTCGCTAAATACCGCCACCAACACATTCGATCCTTTAACTACTTTCTTACCCGAACTTTGCACGTGCATGATGGCCCGTTGCAGAACCCGCTGAAATCCCAGTCCTGGTTGTGGTTCATCTTCACTGTCCTCAACAATTAACGGAACTTCGTTCGCCAAATAGTGCTTCAGCGATTGTTTGAGAAATTCTATATCTCCACCACAAAGATGGATGGTTTTCTGGGTTTCACCATCGTCCAGCAAAGCATAAAGCAAATGCTCAACAGTAATAATTTGGTGCCTATGGGTCCGGGCAAAATTAACCGCGGCACCCAGGGTTACTTCAAGTTCTTCAGATAACATTATTTCGTTTGCCTGTTAGGCGGCATCCATGGTGCATTGCAAAGGATGCTGGTTCTCCATGGCGAAATCGGTAACCAGGCGAACCTTGGTCTCAGCAATTTCCCGTGGAAACAGCCCACATACTCCGAGTCCGCGGGTATGAACGTGAATCATAATCTGTTCCGCTTCAGGTCTGGTCATGGTAAAAAATTTCATCAGCAACTGAACAACAAACTCCATAGGTGTATAGTCATCATTGTGTAACAACACTTTATACATCGGCGGTTTCTTCAGTTTAGGCTTGGTTTGCTCGACTACAAGCCCGGTATCTGAATTTCCACCTTGCTTACTATCCTTCTTTTCAGACATGCCGCAGCCTTTTTCTGATCAGTTCAATGCCGTTAAGCGGCTCCGCCACAACCACCGCAGGCACCACTACCACCGACTGCCTGAAATACATCGTTGAATACGAACGACGCATTCATCCCGTCGTCTACATAATCGACCTCAGCTCCTTCGAGAAAGCCCAGTGCCACTGGATCGACCACCAGCTTAAATCCGGTTTCATCTGACATCACGCTATCGACAGGTTCCGAATTTTCCGCAAATGTCATGCCATAGCTCATTCCCGAGCAGCCACCACCTGCGACATATATTCTTACTGCCGACACCTCCCCGTTGGTGTCTTTAACTAATCCAGCAATTTTATCTCTGGCAGTTTGTGTGACCACCAGATCATTTTGGGTTAATTCTTGACTATATTCACTCATGACAATATCTCACTTTTTAAACATCGATTAAGCTAACCATTCAGCAGGCTCATATAGCAGCACATTGGTTAATTCAGGGGTATTGAGATTTCTCTCCCAGCACCCACTTATTTGGAGTCATTGTACCTATATTCAAGCAGTCAAAAAAGATAATTATGAGCAGAACCGTCCAATGTACCGTGCTCGGTATCGAATCCGAAGGACTTAGAAAACCGCCCTACCCTGGTGAATTAGGACAGCGAATTTACGACAATGTTTCTGCCCAGGGATGGAATCAATGGTTGCAGCGGCTGGTGACTATTATCAACGAGGAAGGACTAAATTCAGCGGATCCGGGATGCCAACAACGAATTGAGAAACATCTGGTAGGATTCCTATTTAATGAGGGAGATTTAGGCCAGGCGCCGGCTGGATTTCATCCGACCTGATAGCCAACAGAAACCCTGACTACTCCATGGATTATTATGCTAAGTGGGATTCTGGCCCGCGCTGGAAAACAGCGTAAAAAAGTTCTCGGTGGTGATTTCCGCTATTTGTTCCAACGATAGTCCACGGAGATCAGCCAAATACTCCGCGGTGTGACGAACATAGGACGGTTCATTGGTCTTACCTCGCATCGGCACCGGCGCCAGATAAGGGGAATCGGTTTCCACCAACATCCGGTCCAACGGGACCTTGCGCGCGACCTCGCGCAACGATTCCGCGCTTTTAAAGGTAACAATTCCCGAAAACGAAACATAAAAGCCAATATCGAGTGCTTTTACTGCGGTTTCCCAGTCTTCAGCAAAACAATGCATTACGCCGCCGGATTTCCCCGCATCCAAACCTTTAAGCATGTCCATGGTATCTTCTGCCGCCGCTCTTGTGTGTACAATCAGCGGGTAGCCGGAAATCTTCGAAGCCTCAATGTGTCGGGTAAATCGATCGCGCTGCCAATCAAGGTTTCCTTGGTTGCGGAAATAGTCGAGGCCGGTTTCCCCAATAGCAACTATTTTTGGATCCGATGCGATTTCAACCAGCTTTTCGACGCTGGGTTCTTCGCATTCGGTATAACAGGGATGCACGCCTACTGATGCAAAAATATGTGAGTTTTCGTGAGCAAGTCCCAATACTTGTGGAAAATTCTCCAGATTAACCGACACGCATAACATGTGGGTAACCTGATTCTCCCGGGCGCGTTGCAGCAAGCCAGGAAAGTCTCCGGCCAGCTCTGGAAAATTGATATGGCAATGTGAATCTATAATTTGCATGGATTAATCAGACGAAGCAATGCTCGGAAATCGGTACTGTCGGAGGTAAAACTCCGATATCACATCGTATATGTCTGGGTTGTGGAACTCAGTTTAGTGCCTAACAGGCCCTCAATTCTGGCTCGAAGAGAATTACCCTCGCGTCCCTTAAATTCAATCCCTACGCCTTGTTGCTTACTGTCCACCGCCCCGGATGGTGTTTTCCAAACTACGGTTCCGGGAACCGGGATCGGTTTGTCTGACTCGGGAAGGGTCACCAACAGGAATATTTCTTCGTTCATGTCGCGCTGGGTCGAGGTCGGCAAAAACAGCCCACCGCCTTTCAGAAATGCCATATATGCCTTAGCCAGGGACTTCTTGTCAGGATAATTAAGCGAGACCACCGATGGCCGATTCGGTCCAGATTTACGCTCTGGAGGAGTTGCCTCCGTTTTATCAGAGATTGCCGTATTCGAAGCTGTAGCTTTTTTTGAAACCCTAGCTTTGCTCGATACCGCTGCTTTATTCGAAACCGCGAGTTGGACCTGGGGTGTTTTTTCGTCTGCCATAGTCTTTCAATTGCAATCTAATTTATCGCTGCCTGGTGTAGTGAATTACCAGTTTAGGTATTCTACGCTAGACCCGCCCCAGGGTTTGTTGCATGGTTATCAGCAACTCTTCCAAAGCCAGTTGAGCATTCAGCTGGTCCCTAGCAATTCTCCGGTAGCGGCCGATTTTATCATAGAGTGCATGCAACTTTAACGGTGATACCTGGGCCGGCTGTAAGGCAATGTCAGCGATCCAGTCCGGGCTGTCATTGAGTGCCTGCCATCGAATCAAGTCTGCACATATCTGGTGCAACCAACCAAGGAACGGCAAAGTTTCCTGCTTTGACAGTAAACCGGCAAGCTCCACCGGATCCGTTTTTCCGGAAATCAATCCTGCCAGACGTTGTATATTGTCTTGCTGTTGGTGAATCAACCCTGATTCTATGTTTCGCAGAATATCAAGGGGCCCATAGGGTAACTTCTCGACCAAGCCTTCTGCCTCCTGTTCGCCATATTGCTGCCGAATCCATGACTTCGCGGTGGCATCGTCAGGTGCCGTTAGCGGATGCAATATACAGCGACTACGCACCGTCGTCGGCAATACTCCAGGATGTTCTGCAACCAGTATAAAGTAGGCACTTTCAGGTGGTTCTTCCAGCAGTTTTAACAGGGCATTTGCCGCATTGATATTCATTCGGTCTGCAGGCAAAAAGATCACCACCCTGGCACTGGAAATATGCGAGGATTGATAGAATCGATCGATCAACAAGCGTACCTGATCTACTGTAATAACTTTACCGGGATTAGCTTTTTTGTCTCGGGCGACGGCATCCTGATAGCGGTCGCTGTAACGGGTAATAAGATCAATTCTGCCATCCACCGCTTCTTCTTCGGTCGCTAACACGTGCAGGTCCGGATGGCTTCCGGCAAAAAATAATTTGCAGTTTTGACAGCTTCCACAGGGTTCGGAATGTTCCGTCTGGCTGCATAGCAGACGCTGAGCTAACTTGACAGAAAACTCCCTTTTTCCAATTCCGGAAATCCCGGTTAGCATTAATCCATGATGCAAACCAGCGAGGCTATGGGAAATTCGGGTCCAGTCCTGGTGCTGCCAGGGGAAAAGCGCGATCACCTAGAGTCTACCGTGGGAGCTGATGATCGCTGTTGCGCGATAAATGCCGTGAGCAGTTGAGACAGGTTTCGTTGCACCTGATCAATGCTGTTTGCCGCATCGACCACTTTGATCCGGTCAGGAAACCTGGCAGCTCGCTCCAGATAGCCTTTTCTGACTGCATATTTAAACGGAAGCAGCTGAACTTCGAAGCGGTCTTGAGCAAGATCTCTGGCTTCACTGCGACTGATTCCGACCTCCACGTCGACATCGAACAACAGGGTTAAATCAGGCTGTAGATTACCCTGAACCCATCGCTCCAGCGGTTCAATTCGTGAGTCGGGGATTCCTCGGCCCGCACCCTGATAGGCATAGGTCGCGTCGGTAAAGCGATCTGATAACACCCATCGACCCGCTTCGAGTGCAGGCCTGATAACTTCTGCCAGATGTTGCTTGCGCGCAGCGAACATCATCAGTAATTCAGTTTCGTGATCGATTAAAACGTCATTGGAATTTAATAATATTTGGCGTAACATTTCTCCCAGAGCAGTACCACCCGGTTCCCGGGTACGCAGTACGTCGAGTCGCTGCTGGCCCAACCACTTCTCGATAAAATCGAGTTGGGTGGTTTTGCCAACGCCGTCCGCTCCTTCCACCGTAATAAATCTGCCCATCATTTTTCAGATTTACCCAAGATGTATTTGTTGACTGCCTTGTTGTGCTCAGCCAAAGTCCGGGAGAATTGGTGGCGACCGCCGCCTTTTGCAACAAAATAAAATGCTTCGGTGGTGGCTGGTTGAACTGTGGCTTCGAGAGAGCTTAACCCTGGAAGACTTATTGGCGTCGGAGTTAATCCCGATCGGGTATAAGTATTGTACGGTGTGTCGGTTTTAAGATGCTTACGAGTTATATTGCCTTTATAGGCATCACCAATCCCGTAAATCACGGTTGGATCCGTCTGCAGCCTCATACCCTTGTGTAGTCGGTTCATAAATACGCCGGCGATCAGCGGCTGCTCATCCAGTGCTTGGGTCTCCTTTTCTATAATTGAGGCCATTATCAATACCTCATAGGAATTCTTTAACAGGAGGTTGGCGGATCGCGCATCCCATACCTCCTGTAATCGCTGCTGCATCAGATTAAATGATTTTCGATACAAGGTCAGATCTGACTCCTCTGCCCGGTAATAATAGGTATCAGGGTAGAATTGTCCTTCGGGATGAAGTTCCGGGTGTCCCATGGCCCGCATAATCTGTTGATCAGACCATTCGGCAGTATCCTGTTGAAGTCGAGCGGCTTTACCCAGCGCCTCGCGCATCTGCTTGAAGGTCCACCCCTCAACAATGGTAACTCGAACGTCTACCTGACTCTTTCCCTGAACTATATGGTCAAGAAACTCAACCAAAGTGAGAGATTCCGGAAAATCATATTCTCCCGCTTGAATGTTGTTCCCCACCTTTTGTTTTTTAGCTAATACCCGCAGACTCCAAGGCTCCCGGATAACGCCCTTATTTACCAGTCGATTGGCGATTCGGTTCAGAGTATCTCCTTGTTTGATCAAAAATACACCATCTCCGAAATTGAGTGGCTTGGCAGTTACCTTACCGAAATACCAATACCCCCCTGCGGCGGCGAACCCGCCAACAAGCAGCAAAGCGGCAACAACTCTAACGAATAGATTCCTGATCAATTCCCTGGCACTTTCTCGATACGCTAAATCCTGCTAAAGATCAGTGTTCCATTGGTTCCACCGAAGCCAAATGAGTTAGATAGCGCAACCTTAAAATCAGCATCGCGGGCAACATTTGGCACATAGTCAAGATCACAATCTGAATCCTGATCATCAAGGTTGATGGTTGGTGGTATAACCTTATGGTACAGGGAAAGTATTGTCATTACCGCTTCCACGCCCCCCGCTGCTCCGAGAAGATGCCCAATCATGGATTTATTCGAGCTGATCGCGAGATTGTCCGAATGATCGCCAAATGTACGCTTGATCGCTTCGGTTTCAGCGATGTCTCCCAGGGGTGTTGAGGTACCGTGTGCATTGACATAACCCACCTGATCGAAATTCAGTCCGGCATTACGCAGGGCATTATTCATGCATCGTGAGGCGCCTTCACCTCCGGGCGCCGGGCTGGTCATATGATGGGCATCACCACTCATACCAAACCCACTCAATTCGGCGTAAATTGTCGCACCTCGTTGCATGGCGTGTTGGTATTCTTCCAATACGAGAATTCCTGCCCCCTCCCCCATAACAAAACCATCCCGACCCTTATCCCAGGGTCGGCTGGCAGCCTGGGGTGCATCGTTGCGCCGGGTGAGGGCCCGAGCTGAACCAAAACCGGCCAGCGAAGTTGGAGAAACCGGGGCTTCAGAACCACCGGCAATCATGACGTCAGCGTCACCATATTCCACCAGGCGACCGGCTTCACCGATAGCGTGGGTGCCCGTACTGCAGGCGGTTACCATGGACAGGTTGGGGCCTTTTAAACCGTGCATGATCGACAGGTTCCCGGAAATCATGTTAGTGATTGTCATCGGAATATAAAATGGTGAAACCCGTCGCAATCCTTTCTCGTGGAATAGAGTGGTGGTCGATTCAATAGTAGAAATCCCGCCAATCCCTGAACCGATGTATACCCCAATTCGGTCCGCATTTGTCTCTGTAACCTCAAGTCCGGAGTGAATAAATGCTTCACTTCCAGCGCAAATACCCAATTGCATAAATCGGTCCATCTTGCGCGCTTCTTTTTCCGCGAGGTACTGACCCGGATCAAATCCCTTTACCTCACCGGCAATACTGCAGGGGAAATTACTGGCATCAAATTGACTAATAGTACCGATTCCGGAAACACCGTGAAGCATTGAATTCCAGCTCAATTCAACATTGGAGCCCACTGGAGTTATTGCTCCCATGCCGGTTACCACTACACGTCTCTTGCTCATAAATAATAGTCAGAAAGTAATTGTTGTGTTGTATCAGGGGATTCACACCCGTTTACGAAGCAGCTAGCTTACCCTATTCGAGGTTCTACACCAAAAAAAACGCCGCCCCATAAAGGACGGCGTTAGGCATCTATCAGTATTTCGGAACAGAATGGAATCTCTATCCGTTGGAAGATTTTACGCGACAATCAACCAGTTGAATTTATTCAATTCGGTTCTCTACAGCGAGGCAGTAATCGTATCTGTCAAATTCGATTAGCCGCTCCCGGGAATCACGCTCAAGCGTGTTCTTTTATATACGCAATCGCATCTTTGACTTTGGCGATGCTCTCTGCCTGATCATCAGGAATTTCCGTATCAAACTCTTCTTCAAGAGCCATCACTAATTCCACGGTATCAAGAGAATCTGCTCCTAAATCATCGACAAAAGATGCTTCGGCAGTAACTTGATCTTCACTGACACCCAGTTGCTCAATAACTACTTTTGTAACTCGTTCTTCAATGGTACTCATTTGGATTTAAGTCTCCAGGTAAAATTTTGTAACTACCCTGACCATCGCCAGGATATTGAATTACGATCATGCAATTAACCGCTTTGCTGACCGATATGACGGCTCACTCTTGGTTCGGGGCTTAAGCGCCCCGATTGATTATTTTGACGGACGGATATTAAACAAACAATAGGTCTAAGTCCATTATATAAAATGCAATTGTTGTGTCAATTATTATGTCCAAATCAAATCAAATAGTCCCAATAACTATATGATATAACACATAAAAATTAGTTTGTCATGTTTTCAACGTCATTATGGCATTAACATTCCACCATTTACATGTAGCGTTGTACCGGTAACATATGCACCCATAGGCGAAGCCAGATAGGACACCGCTGAAGCAATATCATCCGGTTGCCCGAGACGACCCAGTGGTATTTTCTGCATAAGAAGATCCTTCTGCTGATCGGGTAAACCATCTGTCATGTCGGTTTGGATGAACCCTGGTGCAATCACATTTACCGTGATATTGCGTGAAGCAACTTCCTGGGCCAGGGATTTGCTAAATCCGAGAAGCCCGGCCTTGGCAGAACAATAGTTGGCCTGTCCAGGATTTCCGGTGATTCCAACCACCGAAGCGATATTTATAATTCTACCGGCCTTGGATTTCGTCATACCACGCAAGCATGCCTTCGACAAACGGAACACGGATTTTAGGTTGGTATCGATGACCGCGTCCCACTGCTCTTCTTTCATTCTCAACAGCAGACTGTCCTGGGTAATTCCCGCGTTATTTACCAGCACATAGGGCGCTCCAAATTCATTATTTATCGTCTCAATTAGAGTTGCTACCGATTGGTTATCTGTGACGTCAAGAATCATGCCGCGACCGGATATACCTTCAGCATGAAGGAATTCGGTAATGGATTTAGCACCATGTTCAGATGTCGCGGTTCCCACAACAATTCCTCCACGACCACCAAGTTCCAAAGCTATAGCTCGGCCAATGCCCCGGGATGCACCTGTAACCAGACATATCTGGTTGTCAAACCATTTGTTCATTGCCTACTCTCAATTATTTTTCGGTTGGTACCCATTAAATTCTGATCAGTGCAGACCCCCAGGTAAAGCCTCCGCCAAAAGCTTCGAGTAACACCAGTTGATCCGGTTGTATTGTGCCATTTCGTATGGACTCGTCCAGGGCCAATGGCACAGAAGCCGCAGAGGTATTTCCATGATGATCGACAGTGACGATAACCTTGCCGGCTGGGAAGCCGGCGCGGCGACCTACTGCATTAATTATCCTGACATTGGCCTGGTGGGGAATCAACCAGTCAACATCCTGACGCTTCAAATTATTCGAGGAAAGCGTTTCTTCAACCAAATCACTCATCGCGGTTACCGCCCAGCGAAACACTTCTCCGCCCTCCATGGTAGTAAATGCGCTGCCCGCTCTAACCGCTTCATAATTTCGCGATACTCCGGTTGGCACGCACAATAAATCCTTGTACTTACCGTCGCTATGTAGATGGGTCGAGAGAATTCCAGGCTGTTCATCTGCTTGCAAAATTACCGCTCCGGCGCCATCACCAAACAGGATACAGGTGCGACGATCAGTCCAGTCTATTATTCTGGAAAAAGTCTCTGCTCCAACCACCAAAGCGCATTTTGCGCTGCCGGTACGGATAAACTTGTCGGCGATGTCCAGAGCGAATACAAATCCCGCACAGACTGCCTGAACATCAAACGCCGGCGGTCCTTCAATACCTAAACGCTGCTGCAATAAGCAAGCGGTACTCGGGAATACCTGATCGGCAGTAGTAGTTGCCACTACTATTAAGTCGATTTCCTGGGAACTAATGCCAGCGGACTCGATAGCCTTAAGCGCCGCCTTCTCGGCTAAATCACAGGTAAATTCATCATCCGCAGCGATCCGTCTTTCCGATATACCAGTTCGTGACATGATCCAGTCTTCACTGGTACTGACCATGGATTCGAGCTGCTTATTTGTTAGAATTTTTTCTGGAAGGTAGCTTCCTGTGCCAATTAATCTAGAGTACGTCATCACCCAAGCGTAACTTAATCCTGGACTGCTGTCAGTGAATTTTCTATTTGGGAAATAAGGTTTTTGCGGACTTCTTCGATCGCAACTTCAATCGCATATTGGAATCCCAACTGATCTGACCCACCATGAGACTTGACAACCGTGCCACGTAGGCCAAGCAGGCTTGCACCATTGTAGCGCCTATGATCAAGCCGCTCGCGAATTGACCCAAGGACCGGACTGGCAAACAGGCCAGAAGCTTTAGCCAACAGGCTTCGGTTAAACTCCTCTTTAACCGTTCCCATTATCATTTGGGCCACGCCTTCGCTGGCTTTTAAAGCAATATTACCGACGAACCCATCACACACAATCAGATCAATATTTCCGAGGTATATTTCGTCGGGTTCAGCGAACCCCTGATAGTTGAGGCCACTATTTCGAAACAGCTCAGCAGCAGCCTTCACCGTGCTATTGCCTTTCATTTCTTCAACGCCAATATTGAGCAACGCCACTGTCGGTCGATCAACTCCTTCCAGACACCGAATCAGTTCGGTTCCCATAAATCCAAACTGCAGTAATATTTCTGGCGGACTATCGATATTAGCACCCAGATCCAGCATATGGGTGTGACCTTTTAACTTGGGAAGAGCTGCGCAAATCGCCGGACGTCCAATACCCGGTATGGTTTTTAATACAAACCTGGCGGTTGCCATGAGTGCCCCGGTATTTCCGGAGCTGATACAGGCGTTCGCTTCCCCTTGCTCCACCAGGTTAATAGCAACTCGCATCGAAGAATCTTTTTTCTTGCGCAAGGCAAATGCAGGGGCATCATCCATTGCCACAATCTCGCTGGCACCATGGACCTCGAGTCTTCCCGATTCGAGCCGGTCACCCAGACGGTTGCATATCTGACTCTGGTCTCCCACCAGGATAATTCTTATATCCGGATTGGTATCAACGATCCGGATACTGGCGGGAACAGTGGAGTCGAGACCATGGTCTCCTCCCATAGCATCCACCGACAGGGTTATCATTTGCGCTGTGTTTGCGGGAATGCCCGCTATCTCTATTCAGAGATAGGGTGCTTCCTAATCGGCAGAACGGGTTGCGACGACCTTTTTGCCACGATAATAGCCATCCGGGGTAATGTGATGACGACGGTGGAGCTCGCCAGTTATCGCGTCAATGGACAGGGTTGGCGAAGACAGACTGTCATGGGAACGACGCATGCCTCGCCTCGAAGGTGTTTTACGTGATTTCTGAACGGCCATGATTTCCTCTTTCTAAAATCTGGATAGTGGGCGCTACCAAAATGGCGACTTTGCCAATCCGAGCTATGAGGCCATCGATTAAAGGACCTACCCCAAAAATGACGGCGGATTATAGTTGTTTATTAATCCCGGGTCAAAATCATTTTATATACTAAAACAGGTATTCGGACAAAATTTTTATGGCCCATTTACCGGGATTTTTCTCCTGCGGGACTTATTCGGCCATAGACAGATTTTTGCCGGGCAAACCTTAACACTCGCAAAGGTTACCCGTACAATCCAGCCTCTGTTTTACATCTTACCAAATTGACGTGACAACCATCAAAACTGACGATCTGCGAATAGCCGACATATCTCCGGTAATCAACCCGCAGATGTTATTCGAAGAAATACCGGCTTCGGAGGAAGCCGCGGCCACTACTCTGGATACCCGCGAACAAATTCAACAAATATTGCAGGGTTCAGATGATCGGATACTGGTCATCGTAGGACCATGCTCGATCCACGACACCGCCGCCGCTCTCGATTATGCTGCCCGCTTACTGCCATTAAAACAAGAATTGCAACAAGACTTGTTAATCGTCATGCGGGTATATTTCGAAAAACCGCGGACCACGGTAGGCTGGAAAGGTCTGATAAACGACCCGGGTCTTGACGAAAGTTTCGATATTAACAAAGGGCTGCGTATGGCGCGGCAGTTACTATTGGATTTGAATCAAATGGGTATACCTGCCGGAACCGAATATCTTGATTTGATAACACCACAGTACGTTGCCGACCTGATCTCCTGGGGCGCGATCGGTGCCCGCACTACAGAAAGCCAGCTACACCGTGAAATGACTTCGGGCCTGTCCTGCCCGGTTGGGTTGAAGAATGGTACCAATGGTAATCTTGATATTGCGGTTGATGGGATTAGATCCGCGGCCAAGCCCCACCGATTCCTGTCGCTCACCAAGCAAGGGCAATCATCAATTTATACCACCACGGGTAATCCCTATTGCCACATTATTCTTCGTGGCGGAAAAGAACCAAATTATGACGCCGAAAACGTCGAACTGGCCTGTGACAAATTGAATCGAGCTGGGCTCAGCCCCCAGGCAATGATCGATTTCAGTCATGCGAACAGTAAAAAAATTCCTGAGAATCAAGCATCCGTCAGCGCCGATGTATGTGCCCAGGTTGGTGCTGGTGACAGACGTATCATGGGGGTCATGATCGAGAGCCATATCGTTGCCGGTCGGCAGGACGTGATCGATGGCGTAGCTGAAGTTTATGGTCAGAGCATTACCGATGCATGCATCGGGTTTGATGACACCAAACCGATGCTGCAAAACCTGGCTCAGGCGGTTCGATCTCGCCGTCAAAGCTAAAGAACCTCTGCATCACCCAATTAGACGCCTTAAATCCAATTAGAAACCAATTTAATACCAATCTAATGATAAAGCCGCATGGTTCGGACACCCTGAATCCACTATATGTAGGAGATGCTGACAATATCCAGGCTCTGACCAGGGCGGCTGGGGCTTTGCCCTCTGTTTTGATCAATTCGGCGAGCGCTGCCAATGCCGTAATGCTCGCCGGAGGGTACTTTAACCCGCTAACCGGATATATGAACAAGCTTGATACGCTCAGCGTTGCCAATACCATGCATACGTCAGACGGTTTGTTCTGGCCAACACCGGTAATGTGCTTGGTGGAGAGTGCGGTTGGGCTGGAAACGGGTAAAACCATTGCGTTGAACGACCCGAATGTATCCGGACACCCGATTCTGGCCACCCTCGAACTGGAAGCCGTGGAGGTTCTCACCGAGGATGAAATGTCCGTTATCAGCGAAAAAATATATCGAACTACCGACCCGGACCACCCCGGTGTGGCGGAGTTTTATGCCCAGGGGCGGGTATTGTTATCGGGATCCATTAAGGTATTCAATTTCAGTTACTTTCAAACCGAGTTTGCCGATACATTTCGCACGGCGGTGGAGATTCGCCAGTCGATTGAGCAAAATGGCTGGAGCAAGATTGTCGCGTTCCAAACCCGAAATCCCATGCATCTGGCCCACGAGGAATTGTGCAGAATTGCTATGGAACGGGTAGAAGCAGATGGCTGCGTTATTCATATGTTACTTGGGAAACTCAAGCCGGGTGATATTCCAGCTGATGTGCGCGATGCCGCAATCAGAAAGATGGCTGAACTATATTTTCCTCCCAATACAGTAATGATCACCGGGTATGGTTTCGACATGCTATACGCAGGCCCCCGGGAGGCGGTACTCCACGCCATTTTTCGCCAGAACATGGGCGCTACCCACTTCATTATTGGTCGGGATCATGCCGGTGTCGGGGATTACTATGGTGATTTCGATGCCCAGACAATTTTCGATGAAGAGGTTCCATCGGGTGCCCTCGAGATAGAAATATTTCGTGCAGACCACACCGCCTGGTCGAATAAATTGAACAAGGTTGTAATGATGCGCGAGGCACCCAACCACACAAAGGAAGATTTTGTACTTTTATCGGGTACCAAAGTGCGGGAAATGTTGGGACAGGGGATCGCTCCCCCAGCGGAATTTTCTCGTCCCGAGGTTGCACAAATATTAATGGATTATTACCAATCCCTGTAATTTACCGGCAAACATGAATACACCGGGCATTCGAGTTTTGTGCCTGGTGACAGATGGATTTGGTGGCCGCGGCGGGATCGCTTTACATTGTCGGCATCTGTTAAACGCACTTTGTCAATGCGGTCAAATCGACCAGGTCCACGCAATACCCCGGGTCCGGCCACTGAACGAGGAGTTCGAAAATGCGGATACCACTGAAATTCTGCCGGCCAAACTGGCATATCACCATAAAGCGTTAGCTCGCCCTTTCGGATATCTAAGGGCATTACTCCGTATCGGCGTATTTTCCAGGTCCTGGGACGTCATAATCACCGAGCACATCAACCTATTACCAGCGGCAGCGGTCCTATCTCGGTTGAACAGGGGACGACTCATTCTTATCACCCATGGGTTCGAAGCCTGGACCCGTCCACCCCGCTTCTTTCCCTGGACATTGCGTCAGGTAAATCATGTCGTCAGTGTGTCCGCGGTAACCCGCTCCAGATTTATTCAGTGGTCGGGATACGATCCGGATAAAGCCTCGGTTATACCCAATGCCATGGATTTTCAGGGCTATAGTCCAGGTCCACGCCCGGCATACCTGCAACAACGATATGGCGTTGATGATCAGCCCGTCATCATGACCCTGGGACGACTGTCTGCAGATGAAAGGGCCAAAGGATTTGACCAAGTCATTAACCTGCTACCCGGGCTACACGATTCTCATCCACAATTGCATTACCTGATTGTTGGTAGCGGGGATGACCAGCCTCGCCTCCAGGACCTCGCCCGGGAAGTGGGTGTACTGGACAAAGTAATATTTACCGGAGAGATTGGCGAATCGGAGAAAGTGGATCACTACCGGTTGGCTGATGCGTATATTATGCCGAGCCGTTTGGAAGGATTTGGTTATGTTTTTCTTGAGGCCATGGCCTGCGGTTTGCCGGTAGTTGGCAGCACCCTCGATGGCAGTCACGAAGCATTACTTGGGGGGCGTCTTGGTGAGCTTGTGGATCCTGATGATCCCATCCAATTGACTAGTGCAATTAATACAGCGTTGACCAAGCCTAATCAGGTTCCCGATGAATTGACCCACTTTTCGCTGGAGCGCTTTTCCCGATCGATTCAGAATGTAGTTATGACGCAATAGGTGTGCCGAATCACCCGTTGGCAAAAATAATCTGATGGAGGCAACTGGCGTAGCGCCGAGACCAATGGACATGGCCGTATCCAAGCCACGGGAACCTGCGCCACTGATCAAGGGATTTACTCTGCATCAGCCAACTACCTACCGGCGTGGTAAACCCTGTCTTGGGACGACTCATTACCTGGGCAGGTAGCGCCTGGGGCAACGACTGGCCCAACCAGTGTTTGCCCGGCATGGTTGCAACTACCGGGGCCAATTTTGCGCTCAGAACGGAATCTACCAAGGGAGTTCGGATTTCCAGAGAATGCGCCATCGACGCCCAATCGGTATCCCGTAACAACTGATTTCGCAGATAAAATTTACTTTCCATAGCCGCAATCTGTTGATAGACACTATTACCTTTTAATCCCACATCCAAAATTGCTGGAATATTCAGGGATTCCAGAGCCGCAGCGGCGCGCTCCTGCCCCATGATCTGGTCTAATTCCCAGGGCATATAAAGCCCACGGCGCAGTAGATAGGCACCTTCGAGAGAATGAGCATAGCCAGCCATACCAAATATTTTTGGAGATACTGGCAGAAACCGTAACGAGTTGGCCATGGATCGGCTTATTTTATCAACCAATGGGAATTTCTTGAGAAAAGCGAATCGACTATTCCAGTGTGGAATGTCCTTGAATGAAGGATACCCACCAAACAACTCATCGCCCCCCAGTCCGGACAACATTACCGTTAAACCCCGCTCTGCAGCAGCTTTGCTGACAAACCAAGTATTCAGGCCGTCGATGGACGGCTGATCCATTGCATTCAGTATATGGTCGATATCCTGTTCAAATTCCACCTGGGTCACTACCCGCCGACAATGTTCGGTGCTCAGCCCGATTGCTACTTGGGCTGCTAAAGCCGTTTCGTCGTCGTTGGTTCCAAGATATTCTTCGAAGCCGATGGTCACGGTATGAACTGGATTGTCCAATACGTCCGTCGCCAGCGTGGTAATCGCGCCCGAGTCAATTCCCGCCGACAAAAAGGTGCCGACCGCAACGTCTGCCACCAAATGGTGCTTGACTGAATCGAACAACGCCTCGCGGACCACTAAGTTGGAATCAGCAGAATCAACCTGCTGGTGAACGGGATGATCGAACAGTTGGGTTATGTTCTGATGTTGAGATGGCTGACCAACACCCCGTTGATCAACCCACAAACTGTGCCCCGCCTCAAGCATTTGAATATCATCGTATAGCGCGTCGGGCTCCATAATCGAGCCGGTGAGTAAAAAACTTGCTTCCGCTCGAATAGACAGTTCTTTCGAAATACTGCCGCCGTTCACCAGCGCTTTAACCTGGGAAGCAAAGCGAAATTCTGCTGCTGTGGCAGAATAAAACAGCGGTTTAATCCCATAGGGATCTCGCGCCAGAAACAACCCCTGTCTTTGTTGATCCCAGATCCCAAACGAATACATTCCGCGTAATCGGCATAGCATATCCGCACCAAACAAGTGGTATAAGGCCAGCAAAACTTCGGTATCAGAATCGGTCTTCAGGTGGTAGCCATGGTCTCTGACAACCTCCTGCAAGGCGCGATAGTTGTATATTTCACCATTGAAGCTGATCACCTGGTCGCCGAATGTGCTCTGCATCGGTTGATGACCGGCAGGGCCGGGGGCAATGATCGCTAGTCGCCTGTGGGCCAGTCCGATACGGTTATCCGGTGAAAACCAGACGCCGGCATCATCCGGCCCCCGCAGCCTCATATGATCCCGTATTCTGATCAGGGCATCGCGGTCAACGCCGTCACTGGACCCACCGATAAATTTATAAATTCCGGCGATGCCGCACATGTAGTCCCAACGTAGAAATCAAATGTTGGCGGCAAACCACTCGATGGTTTGCTCGAGCCCCTGTTCAAGCTTGACCAGGGGTTCCCAGCCAAGGTTTTCCCGGGCCATTCCGATATTTGGGCAGCGCTGGGTAGGATCGTCCTGGGGTAGCGGCAAATTGACTAATTCGGATCTTGATCCGGTCATGGTGATTACTTTCTCGGCCAACTGCTTGATGGTAAATTCATCCGGATTACCCAAATTTACCGGTCCAGTAAAGCCGTCTTCGGTTTCCATAATGCGAATAAATGCATCAATCATGTCGGAAACATAACAAAAAGACCGGGTTTGACTGCCATCCCCGTAAATTGTGATCGGTTCTCCCTTGAGCGCCTGCACGATAAAATTCGACACTACCCTACCATCCCCCGGATCCATCCTGGGACCATAGGTATTGAAGATACGTACGACTTTAATTTTCAGCTGGTACTGGCGATAGTAGTCAAAAAAGAGTGTTTCAGCACAGCGCTTTCCTTCATCGTAACACGCCCTCGGACCGATGGTATTGACGTGTCCCCAGTAGGTCTCGGCCTGGGGGTGTACCTCGGGATCCCCATACACCTCGCTGGTGGAGGCCTGCAGGATTTTTGCACCGACTCGCTTGGCCATTCCCAGCATATTAATCGCACCATGAACACTGGTTTTGGTAGTTTGAACTGGATCATATTGGTAATGAACTGGAGATGCGGGACAGGCCAGGTTATATATTTCATCCACCTCAACGTATAGCGGAAAAGTAACATCGTGCCGCATAAATTCAAACCATGGATTATCCAGCAAGCGAATAATGTTCGACTTGGAACCCGTATAAAGATTATCGACGCAAAGAACTTCGTGACCGAGTTCCAGCAATTTCTCGCATAAATGAGAACCAAGAAAACCCGCCCCTCCGGTAACCAGCACTCGTTTTTGAGACGCTCCTCGCATTATAATTCGCAACTTCTATTATTAATAATGTTCGTATAGTACGCGATAAATTGCAGTCCAGTAAAATAGATTGTGGTTACCTGGATGGATTTGAAATCCAACCTTTCCGGTCCTAGTCGAATTCGTTTTCAACCTTCAATTTGCACTCCATGTCAAACTCAAAACACGCTAGCCTGCTTATCCTGGGTTCCGGCCCGGCTGGATATTCTGCGGCAGTTTACGCCGCCAGGGCAAATCTGAAACCTGTCCTGATTACCGGGATTGAACAGGGAGGACAGCTTACTACAACTACCGACGTAGATAACTGGCCGGGGGATCCTGATGGTGTTCAGGGACCCGAATTAATGGTGCGAATGCAGAAACACGCAGAACGCTTCGACACCGAAATTATATTCGATCATATCCATACCGCCCAGGTAACCGAGAAACCATTTCGTTTAGAAGGAGACAGCGGTATGTATACCTGCGATGCGTTAATCATTGCCACTGGCGCATCGGCCAAATACCTGGGACTCCCCTCCGAGGAGGCATTCAAAGGCAAGGGCGTTTCGGCCTGCGCCACTTGCGACGGGTTTTTCTATCGAAATCAGGAAGTCGCGGTCATTGGCGGCGGCAATACGGCGGTCGAGGAAGCGCTTTACCTGTCTAACCTGGCATCCAAGGTTACCTTGGTTCATCGGCGCGATGAGCTGCGTGCAGAGGCAATTTTGATTGACCACCTGATGGCCAAGGCCACTGAAAACGGCGGCAACGTGGAATTTGAGTGGGACAGTGAATTACAGGAGGTTGTCGGAGACGATAGCGGGGTCACCGGAATGGTTATTCATAACAAAAAAAATAACCAGCAAAAAAATATTGATTTGATGGGTGTATTTATCGCCATCGGGCATACCCCAAACACCAGTCTTTTTGTCGATCAATTGGATATGCAGGGTAATTATCTGATTACTCGGGGCGGTACCGCAGGTGACGCCACCATGACCAGTATTCCCGGCGTATTTGCCTCGGGGGATGTGATGGATCACATCTATCGCCAGGCGGTGACTTCTGCGGGCACTGGGTGTATGGCTGCCCTGGACGCCGACAGATTCCTCAAGAACAAAGGGTAGACTTTATAAAGCTTTCCCATGACAGAGACCCGGGACAACAATGAATCTGAACTATTCCGCCGAACCATGGAGGCTGAAGGGGTTCACCAGCAACCCTATGCAAACCGGCGGCGTGAACCCGACGAGGTGCAAACCGCGCTGGCAGGCCGCGGCCATAGTCAGGCAGAATCTGCGCCGAATTCTCCTCCTTCCAGGGCGGTAATTGACCAGACTACCGATGGACCGCTGGTTCTGTATGCCCGCAGTGGACTTCAGAAATCTCTGATAAAAAAGCTTCGCCAGGGCGCTCTAATAATAGAGGAATCACTGGACCTGCACGGAATGAGAAGCCATCAAGCCGACGCGGCCTTGAACCGGTTTATCTCCGAAGCAACCCAATACGGCTGTCGCTGCGTCCAGATTATTCATGGTAAAGGTCAGCGATCTGAACAAACCGGCGGGGTTTTAAAACCTCTTACCATCCACTGGCTCAAACAACAACCTGAGGTTTTGGCGTTTTGCTCCTGCACTCCTCAAGACGGTGGCAGTGGCGCCACTAGCGTCCTGCTGAAGTCTCAACCATAGAGCGCGACTGCCATCCTGGGCCTATTCATCCCGTTCGGAATTCTCCCAGATTTCTTCTACCCGCCGTTTAATCTCCAATCCTTCCTGCCAGCGATCAGACAGCTCATATCCATCTTTTCCTGTAATCGCGTAGGGCGGCGGACCAAGCTCACATAAGAAATTCAGCACCGCGTCATCGTCATTTCGTGCTCGCCAATAGTTGAATCCTCGTTGCCACCATTCCCCAAACAACGTTTCCCAATACTGATGCTGAGAATACCCCAATGGGATCTGAACCTGCTCACGGGAACCAATCCGACCCTGAAAAGACGCGGATCGGCGCAGAATGCGATCGATCAATTGATCCGACAACGTATCGATTGGCTGGGGAAACTCCCTGGCAACGAGAATATGAGACAGGTCCGCCACCATTTCCAGTTGCGGAATCAGATCCATCAGATCCAGGGTAAATACGACGTCATTGGTCAGGGTATAGCGATGGGTTTCAAGATATATCGGGACTTCCTCACGCTCTCCCATTTCCAGCCATCCCATAATTCGTTCAACTGCTTGTGCTGGCGTCCAGGGGAAATATCGCGCGTTTATTGCAACATATCGGGTATCAAAATCTTTCGATAAATCCACTACTTCCCGAAGGTCATCTACAGTGGTGGGAAATGCGATCAGGGCGCATCCCAAATTGTATTTTTCGATTAGAGGTAGAAATTCCCGAGCATCATCAACATCACTCGAGGCGAAGTCCATCGCAACGCCAGCATATCCTGCCTCCGCAATCATTTCGAACTTTTGCTCGTTGGACCAGTTAAACCCATCCGGGCGCCGTTGTTCCATCGACCACATGGATTGAAAAACTTCTAATTTTTGACTCATTTCAACGATAGTTTATCCGCGATTAATTGGTGGAACCAGATTCCCAGCTGATCGTGTCGCGGATTAAAAAATCCCTGGGAAGCGGCATTACCATAGTGACCATTTTGCAAACCCGCCACAACAACTTTATCCTGCTCATTAATTTGATAGATCAAAGTCGCCAGTTGATTCCGGGAAACCCTGTACTGCTCCTCCAAGGCATTTTCTCCCACCACATAAAGACCGATTTTTTCCTGGCATCGATTGACCTTATCTGGAAACAATAACATCGACCATAAATAATTACCCTCCATTACCATGCAAATATTTGGGAAAATAAAGAAAAGGTCCTGGCGTATCTGTTCCGATACAGATATTTCACTCCACATGGGCAGGGGATTCTCGGTCTTACTCTTGTCCAACCCGGCCGTAGGGTGGCTAAAACCCATAATATGGTCACACAATCTAATGTTCTCCACCTCCAGCCCGATTGAGGCTTCTATTGAACTACCAACTTCGGGATGAACCCATGGCAAGTGGTAGTTATCGAGAAAATTTTCAGCCACCAATTTCCAGTTTCCTGCAATGGTGTAGTCCGCTTGATCGAACATTCGCAACTGATTGCTGTCCCGCGGCACTCTCCAACGTTGATCGAGTGAGTTGATATATTGTTCAAATGGAGGCGCTGTACCAGAAAGATTAACAAAGATAATGTCATACCAGACTGCAAACCGAATCGGTATGAGAGCTAATCTGTTAAGGGTCTTAGAATCCGGTGAAGAGTTGCGGGTTCCGTCCCAAAAGGGTGCTCTGATAAATGCGCCATCCAGTCCATAACTCCACGCGTGATACGGGCAAGTAATAGCCTTCCGACCATTGCAGAATTGTCCCGCTAAAAGATGCCCGCGGTGGCGACATACGTTTGCGAAAACATGGACTTGCCCTGCCATATCACGGGTCATCAGCAGTGGATTGTGCAGTAACTTGCGCGGCAGAATATCTCCCGGGTCAGGTATCTCGCTGGCAAACCCAATTCCCGCCCATTGCTCGGTAAACAGGGTGTTGCGTTCCAACGACAAATATTCTTCGTCGGTATAGCTTTCTGCGGATAGCATAGTCAATAGTGAATATTCCTGGTCAGTTAATAACCTGGCGAAATGTCAGATTGACACGTTGTCCTGCGACCTTTTTGGTGCGGGAAACCGAATGCTTCCAGAAATGCTGGGTGGACCCAGTCATCAGCAGTAACGAGCCATGGTCGAGATCCAATTTTAATGTCGGCAACGTTCTGTTGTTTTTGTGACGGAGCTTAAAACTCCGGGTATGACCAAGGCTGATTGAGGCGATAGCGGGATTACTGCCTAATTCGGGTTCATCATCCGCGTGCCAACCCATTGCATCGTCGCCGTTTCGGTACAGGTTCAACAATACGCTATTAAATGTCATGCCAACAGAATCCTCAAGCCGAATTTTTACTTCAGTTAATGGTTCTATCCAGCCCAGTGGTTTATTCTCCATTCCGGAATATTGGTAGATGGCGCCTGCATCACCATACCAGGCCGATAGTCTGGGAGATAACACAGACTTTCCGAACAGCTTTATTGTTGGCTGATGCCATTCAACCTGTTGCAACAATTTTTCTAATAAACGATTAGCGTATCGGACTGATATAAAATTTTGAATTAGCTGACACTTGCCATCAACAAGTGGAATTTCGCATTTAACCCGAACCATCTAAATTATCAGAAATCCTACCTCTTAGACGATCCCGAAAACTTTCCCGGGATTAAGAATATTGTCCGGGTCGAGAGTTTTCTTAATCAACTTCATGGGTTCAATCGCATTACCGTGTTCAATTTTCAAAAACTCAATTTTTCCGTAACCGATTCCATGCTCTCCAGTACAGGTACCGTCCATATCCAGGGCACGCAGCACCATGCGTCGATGAAGCGCTTCAGCCCGTTCAACTTCTTCCGGATTGTCATGGTCTACCAGCAATAATAGATGAAAATTTCCGTCACCGACGTGACCAACGATAGGCGCTAACAATTTAGATTGGTCAATGTCTTTACGGGTTTCACCAATGCATTCCGCGAGCCGGGAAATCGGCACACAAACGTCGGTTGACCAGATTTGCCCAGCGGGATGTAATAATTTTCCAGCCCACGCGACATCGTGCCTGGCTCGCCACATTTTGTTACGTTCTTCGGTATTGCTGGTCCATTGAAAATCACTACCGCCGTTTTCCTGGATAATTTCCCGGGTTGATTCTGTTTGTTCCTTAACACCACCCTCGGTTCCATGGAACTCGAGAAACAACGTGGATGACTCTGCATAGTCGGTATGGGAATACATATTAATTGACTTCATAGTCAAAGCATCCAGCAATTCAACTCGCGCTATGGGAATACCGAACTGAATAATCTGGATAACTGATGCCACCGCGCTTTCGAGGGTATCAAAAGTACAGACCGCGGCTGATATCGCCTCCGGGATGGGATATACCTTTAATGTTATTTCGGTAAATACTCCAAGGGTCCCTTCAGAGCCAACCAGCAATCTGGTTAAATCGTAGCCAGCAGCCGACTTTCGCGCCCGTTTCGACGTCTTGATCAGTGATCCATCCGCCATCACTGCCTCAACATTGATAACGTTCTCGCGCATGGTACCGTAGCGCACCGCGTTAGTACCGGATGCACGGGTTGCGGTCATGCCACCAATACTGGCATTTGCGCCAGGATCAATAGGAAAAAACAATCCGGTGTCACGCAAGTGTTCATTCAATTGACGTCGGGTTACCCCAGGTTGTACCACCACATCAAAATCTTCTGCGTTTACAGCGAGAATACTATTCATCTCGCTGCTATCAATACAAATCCCTCCTTTCACTGCCCCAATTGCACCTTCGAGAGAGGTTCCTGCACCGTGGGGAACAATTGGGGTTTTGTGCCGGGCGCAAATCTCCACTATCTGCTGGACCTCACTTTTATCACGTACCTTAATTACCGCGTTGGGGGGTAAAGACGGGTGAAATGATTCGTCCTTGCCAAATTGTTGGCGTACCGCATTGGACGTCTGAACTCGGTCACCGAATATTTCCGTCAGTTGTTCAAGCGCATCGGAATATTCAAAATGTTCAGGTGGGGTTGGGGAAACAGGCGCTAGTGACATAACAGAGCACTCTCAAATTCATCCTGGTTAAAGAAATAGTGACAGACTTCCTGACCGTCAATTACGATTACCGGAACGTATTCCCGATAATGCTGGTACCATTCAGCGCAATCTTCAATGTCACGAATTATCAGATCGAAGGGTGCTTCCAGACCGTTCTTCTGTCGGTTAGTTTCCAGTTGTTCCAGCATGTTATCACACAGATGGCAGTGATCTTTAACGTATACCGTTACCGCGCGCCTTGAAGATTTTCCTCCTGGTTGAATAGCATCTGTCATGTTTGCTGATACCCTGACATCTCGATAAAGGATGATTCGTCCAGAATGGAAATACCCAGTTGCTCTGCCTTGTCATACTTTGATCCGGGTTCACCGCCTGCAATGAGAAAATCGGTATTTTTCGAGACACTGCCGGTTACCTTGGCACCGAGTGCCTGCAATATCTTTTTTGCATCTGAGCGCGCCATAGAAAGCGCGCCAGTCAGGACCACGGTCTTTCCGGAGAATACCGACTCAGCGTCCAAACTCCGAGCTTCCACAACCGGCCATACAACTCCAATTTGCATCAGTTTATTGACGACCTCCAGGTTATGGGGTTGCTTAAAAAACACCCGGATGCTTTCCGCCACCACAGGACCGACATCAGGAACCTGCTGCAGTCTCTCATGATCGGCGACGATTATCTGGTCGAGGTCAACCAGGGCTTCGGCCAGGGTTTCAGCGGTGGTCTCACCGACCTGGGGAATGCCAAGGGCAAATAAAAACCGGGGCAACGTGGTCTGCTTACTCTTTTCCAGGGCTTCAACCAGATTGCTTGCTGATTTTTCTGCCATACGATCTAAGCCTGCAATCTGCTCTACGGATAATTTATACAGATCGGCAACGTCATTGATTAATTTCTGTTCCAACAGTTGGTCAACAATCTTATCGCCCAGGCCTTCTATGTCCATCGCCTTGCGACTAGCAAAATGCTTGATGTTTTCTTTGCGCTGGGCGTCACAGAATAAACCGCCACTGCACCTGGCAATTACACCACCGCGCTCGTAAACGATTGCGGAATCACAGACCGGGCAATTTTCAGGAAATTTAAATTTTCGGGTCTTGCGAGGGCGCTTATCTTTCACCACCGAGAGTACTTCGGGAATAACATCGCCCGCCCTGCGAACGATCACACTATCTCCTTCCCTGGCATCCAGACGCTCTATTTCATCTCTGTTATGCAGGGTCGCATTAGATACGGTTACACCGCCAACAAAAACAGGGGATAGTCTGGCGACTGGGGTGATCGCTCCGGTGCGTCCAACCTGGATTTCAATTTTCTCAAGCACGGTTATTTCTTCCTGGGCCGGCAACTTGTGAGCCAGCGCCCAGCGCGGCGCCTTGGCGGTAAACCCCAGGGTTGTTTGCCAGTCCATGCGAGACACTTTGTAAACAATACCATCAATTTCAAAGGGCAGCTGATCACGTAGTGCCAACATTCGTTGATAGTAGTCCAGGCAACCGTCGACACCCTTCACCAATTCGATCTTGTCGGATATCGGCACCCCGAATTTACCGAGCCATTGCATAACCTGCCAATGATTCGAAGGGACTTCTGCCCCGTCGACCTGGCCAAGGGAATAGCCATAGAAACTAAGCGGCCGTCGTGCGGTGACTGACGGATCAAGTTGACGTAGCCCACCCGCCGCCGCATTGCGGGGATTAACAAATATTTTTTCTCCAGCAGCTTTTTGATTTTTATTCAGGGCAGCGAAGTCATCTTTTCGCATAAACACTTCGCCCCTCACTTCCAAAATTGCGGGAATATTCTTGCCTTTGAGCCGGGTATTATGGGCCATCACCTGACGCATATTTTGCGTGATATTTTCACCTTTGCGACCATCTCCACGTGTCGCAGCCTGAGTCAGCCAACCGTCCTGGTAGAGCAAGCTCACCGCGAGGCCATCCAGTTTTAGTTCGGCAACATATTCAACCTGGCCTTGTTCCAGGTCGATAATTTCACTGACTCTCCGGTCAAATGCCACGACCTCATCCGGTTCAAATGCATTTGCCAGGGAACGCATTGGAATTTCATGAACGACCTCTGAGAACGTACGCGGGGCAAAGCCCCCTACCTTTTGGCTCGGCGAGTTTTCGCTGCGCAACGCCGGGTATTTTTCTTCGAGCGCGATGAGTTGGTGAATTAATCGGTCATACTCGATATCCGGAATCTGGGGATCATCCAGTACGTAGTATCTATAATTATGGTACTCAAGTTGTTCCCTGAGTTGGTTGACCTGATCAAATTCAGAAATGGAATCGGGTTCCGACACTTGGACGTTGGCTAGAACAGGCGGTTAGCTTCTTCACTGCCTGGAGAAATCCCATAACTTTCCATTTCGCCGGCAACCTTTTCTATAGATCGCCGGATTACCTCAACATCATCCATAGACAGGCTTTCGTAACCTGGCGCCACTACCTCACCCTTTATTCTGGAAGCAAAAGCTTTGGCGGCGTCAACCATTTCTGCAAATACTGCACCCGGAGATCTGTTGACCGCGGGACGGGTAAAAAAAGTCACCCCCCGGGTCCTGACTGCGCGCATATTGTCGATGTCAAACTCTCCTGAATCACTCATGTTAGCCAAACTATAGAGGCAGACTTTCTGCTTTCCAACCGGCTTATGCCGCGCGTAAAAATTATTCTGATCAGCGATCAGCCCAATCTGGGTAGCACAGCGCTCGATCGCCGCACCCTCAAACATTTCATCTTCACTGGGACGAATGTTCACCACAAAGATCGAATCAAATTGATTTCGAAACTGGTCAATCGCCTGGGCTTGTTTCTGGGCATCTTCGATTGGCGCCATAAATGCGAAACCTCGCCCCGTGCTCTCTGATAATTTCATTACCAGTGACGAAAATCGCGTCATTTCCTCGTCACTCACCGGCCCGAGCTGATCGACCAGCTGCATGGTTATAACTAGGTCACCGAAGCGTGATTCTTCTGGTTCGTTTTCCAAATCTCGCCAAACTTTCTCGGGTAACAATAGCCCGTAAATACTATGGGTTCTGGATATGCCGCTGGCACCATCCCGATAGATTGCCAGTACAGATTCTCTACTGACATCTCGATCACCACTCAACTTGACGTAGTAATCGATCTGACTAAGTTTCTCAAATCCTTCAGCTGGTTGCAGAGGAACCGGATTCAGATTGTTATCAGCGACACTCTGAGCAGGTTGATTCTGCCCTTCTCCATGATCAGTGATTGCGGCAGTTTGACCAGAACCGGGGGTAGATAAAAGAATATCCAGGGACGGATCGGTAGATATTTTTGGCGTAGGAATATCGGCGGACTCAAGTGCGAGACTATCACCCTCGGAATAACTGTTGGCACCTTGCGCTGGTTTTCCGTCATTGCGATGGGACTTTTCGCGCTCGGATTTCACCGAATCCAACTTACTCTGAATGTTGCCCTTGATTCGACTGAACGGGTTAATCGACCCAAGAAAAGATTTTTTTTGAGTTATTTTTCTATCCTGCCTAGGTTCAGTCAGGTTCAATCCCTGGTCGAATTGGGATTCAGCATTTGCCTGTTCAAGTCTCCTTGATTGATCCATTTCATCGTCCTGGTGTTCCGTCACTTCCCCGGCATCACGATCCTCAACTGATGCATCTCCCGTGGCATTTAATTTCAGCTTTACTTCCTGATTGTGATAATTCTCGACAATACCCTCTTCAATGTCCTCCAACTGGTCTCGACTATCCCGAACCGGATCCTCAGGCTGGGGTACATACTGGTCGTCGTCGACGTAACTGGAAGCCGTATCGCCCTGCTCAAAGTGAGTATGTTCCGATTGCTCACCTTCCGGGGCACTTGGGGTAAAATCGTCATTAGAATCAACAGAATCAACAGAATCAACCCGTGACTCCAAAACCGGAATATCACCGGGTTCCTGGGATAACCGATCGAGATCCGTCTGCGCCGCCTTTCTGTCGCTCTCTATTTCTTCGATGGGCTGCTGCAAACTATCCTGTTGGCCAAAACTCGGACCATCTCTGCGGAGAGATGGTTGTTTTATTGAATTTGAGCCGCCGCGTGATTTTTTTGACGTGGTTCGTGCCTGCTGCCACCGGGAAAAAAAATAAATTGCAGCGATGACCAGAACACCAAGCGCGATGAGAGCAATCTGAAGATTCATACTATTGCTCCTTATTCCTGTCCAGTCGGCGATTCATTGATTAATAGGCCCAGGTTATATCGATGATGATGTATTCAGAGGCTCCCTAACTATATAGTTACTGCGCGGCCATTTCTACCGCCTGATCCAAATCTACTGATACCAGTCTCGAGACACCGGGTTCTGACATCGTTACGCCGACCAGCATATCAGCCTGTTCCATGGTTATCTTATTATGGGTAATGACGATAATCTGACTTATTTCACACAGCTGTCGCAAAGTATTGCAATAGCGATCGACATTAGCATCGTCTAGCGGCGCATCAACCTCATCAAGCATACAGAATGGAGCCGGGTTAAGCCGGAATAGTGAAAATAATAAAGCCACCGCGGTCAAAGCTTTTTCTCCGCCTGACAGCAGGTGAATAGTACTGTTTCTTTTACCCGGTGGGCGCGCCATTACGCTCACTCCGGTTGTCAGAAAGTCGTCACTGGTAAGCAGAAGTTCGGCTTTGCCGCCACCGAAAAGCTGAGGGAAAAAATCATTAAAGCCGGCATTGAGTTTTTCAAATGTCTCACGAAACCTGCTACGGGTTTCACGATCAATTTTCCGAATAACACTTTCCAGGGTTTCAAGGGCATCGCAGAGGTCAGCATGCTGTTTATCCAGGTATTCTTTGCGCGTACTTTGTTCTTCAAACTCATCAATTGCGACCAGATTTACCGGGCCAATCCGTTCAATCTTTGCTTCGATCTCGGCCAGCTGCTGCTGCCAGTCTGCAATATTGGCCTGGTCAGGCATCTCCCCAAGCAATTCAATTCGGTCAAAACCCTGCTCAGCGACATGCTCCTCCTGGGTTGATTTGCGCACAGTGATTTCCTGCTTTCGCAATTTATGTGCTTCCAGGTCTTCTCTGGACTGGTTGACATTTTGCTGAAACCCCGATCGGTCCTGGGTACGTTGCTGAATCTGGTTTTCAATCCCCGCCATCTCATCCTGGGCAGATGAAAACCTGGTTTCAGCAGTCATCCGTTGCTGCAACAGGCTATCGAGGGTTAACTTCATTTCCGTTATTGGGTCACCTGACTCAGCCATGCTTTGACTTATTTCTGCCAGCCGGTTGTCGGCAGAGTTGAATTGCTGCTGGATCCGACCCAGATGCTCACGCACCGATTCCATAGCGGTTTCGATACGTTGTTTTTGCAATTGCTTTTGATGTCGTCGATCGCGCACTTCGTTCACACTGGAACGGCGAACCGAGATTTTTTGCTGTAGCTGGTCGCGTTGGCTCAACAAAACATTTCGCTGTTCTTCAAAGCTACCACTCTTTTCAGTGGCTTTGGCATAGGCCTCTCTAGCCTGCTCAATCTTGGCAGTATCCTCATTTGACTGGCGTTCCATTTCTTCAATTTCCACGCTAACCTGTCGTACCCGCTGTTCCACTTCAAGCACCCGCGCTTCGTCTCGTCCGAGCTGATTGTGTAGCGCGGTCTTTTCGGCGCGCAACGAATTCAACTTTCCGCGCTTGTCATGCAATTGGGCTTCGAGGCTGGCGCGCTGTTGTTCTAACTGCTCAATTTCTCGATCAAAATTCTGGGTCTCAATTTCGATCGCAGCTAACCGGGTATCTAATTGCTTGATTTCTTCCTCCCTCACAAGCACGCCTGTTTCAGTCTGACTCTCGCTGGCATAACTAATCCAGTTTGCGCCCACCATGGTTCCATCTCGGGTTACTACGCAGTCCCGGGCGAATAGCTCACCTTGCATCATCAGCGCCTGCTCAAGACTGTCAGCAATATATATATCTGCCATTAGAGGGTACAGATCAATATCCGTGGCCGAAACTTTGTCGATCAGCCGTTCACCACGTAAATGTGCTGGCAACGATTTTGCACGTCTCTGAGTTAATAGCGATATAGCGCCTTGAGGTCGATGCTGTAAGTCCCGCACCTCTTCCCTGCCAACGCAAACAGCGCCAATCAAGCCATTTAGCACCCGGTCGGTAGCCCGTTCCCATCCGTCCCGGACTGAAATACATTTGGCTAATCTGGCGGCATCACCAAGATGCCGTTGATCGAGCCATTGCTGTAGTTCACCATCATCACCACCCAGGGCAGCCGCTTGAATTTCCCGGAGTGAAGCCAGTCTGGTGGTCACTTCCTGATGCCGAACCTTTAAGTTCGCCGACTGGTCTCTTTTTTCCCGTAACGCGTCTCGCAAAGACTGAATGTGTTGCTCGGTAAGATAAAATTCCTGTTCATGACGTTCTAGATTTTCGTCGTGGGTGGTGACCTGTTGACGCAAACCATCGATATCCAAACCGGAAATATTCTGCCCTGACGCATCCAGTTCACGCTGCAGCTTTATCCGGCGTTGGTTACTCTGCTCCAGGTGCTGTTGTAACTGGGTAATCCGAGACTGCTGGACTTCCCTTTGCCGAACCGGCTCCTGGGACTCCTGATTAAACCCTTCCCACCCCTGTTGCCACTGCTGAAGCAATCCCTCAGCTTCACTAAATTGCTGTTCAGTTATACCTAACTGGTCATCCTCCTCACCGAGCTCTTTTGCCAGGGCAGCGATATCCTGTTGAAACTGAACCAGCCGTCGTTGATCTGACGCCAATTCCTTTTCCCGATCCTGACGACTTGACTTCAATCGTTCAATTTCATCTCCACGGCTCTTCTGGGTTTCCAGCAAGTGTTCTATACGTTGTTCTGTATTCTTGATTTCAGATGTAACACCATAAAATTGTTGCTGAATTTCCTGATTTGATTGCTGTCTTTCTGCTTGATGCTGGCGTAGTTTTTCAAGCTCGGCTTCGGTATTTCGCTGTTCTGTTACCGCCTGTTCCAATACATTTTCGAATTGCGCAGTAATTCTGTTTTGTTCTTCTAATTGGGTCTCGAAGGCCTGTAAGCGCAGAATTTGCAACTGTCCATTTGTCAGGCGTTCCTGTTCTCGCAATACCTTATAGCGTCGGGCAGCGCCAGATTGGCGCTGTAACCGGCGCAACTGTTTACCCAGCTCGTCGCGAATATCTTCTACCCGATCAAGATTTTCCCGGGTATTTTTTATTCGTGTTTCGGTTTCCCTTCGGCGGTCTTTATACCGGGACGTCCCAGCCGCTTCCTCGACAAAGGCGCGCAGATCGTCAGGCCGAGCCTCAACGATACGACTAACCATGCCCTGCTCGATGATTGAATAAGATCGAGAACCGAGTCCGGTGCCACGAAACAGATCCTGAACGTCCTTACGCCTGGATTTTATATTGTTTATGGAATAGTCGGACTGGCCATCCCGAGACAGGGTTCGCTTGATCGAGATTTCCGCGAACTTGGCGTAACTGCCTCCAGCCTTGCCATCATTATTATCGAAGATTAATTCGACCGAAGCCTTGCCGATGGGTTTTCGAGAAGCAGATCCGTTAAAGATGACGTCAGACATATTGTCACCCCGTAGCATCTTGGCCGATGCCTCACCCATTACCCAACGCACTGCATCTATAACATTTGATTTACCGCATCCATTCGGGCCCACTACTGCGACAAGATTTCCGGGTAGGCGAATATCGGTTGGATCGACGAAAGATTTAAAACCGGAAACCTGTAATTTTTTCAGCCGCATTCAGTTTTTATTTTCCAATCAATGGGTTAGCTTTGTTATCTACACAATTACTGCAACATATTGAAAACAAAGCGAACATACGTCGAATTGCCCGGCGCGAATTATACTATTTCAAAACAGGTTCAGGGCTTAAATTATGTTCATTCTGAAAATAAGTTGGAATATTTTTACGGAATACCCATAGCCGTGTCTGCCACCGATATTTAAGGTTATCATTTCAACCTGACTCGCTATTTGACAACAAACCAGTCTCAAATTTTACAATAATACTGCCCACCAGCTCGATCAATGCAATTAGAGGGTAGTAAGCATCGCATGTTTTGATTAATGTATAGCATTAGCAGGGGTCAATAACTCAGGTGCTACACTACATCAGAATGGATTTAAAATTATATGTTTGATCAATTACTTATATGTCAGGAATAAAACAAATTGGCGCGTCACTAATATTCAGCCTTGTATTGTCTACGTCAAATATTGTATCTGCAGAATCGTTCAAAATAGGTTTCGTTTCTATCGGTGCTGCTGAAGCATCCAGGGTGCAGGCTCTTATCATCAAAGAGCTGTCACCTTTTATTGAAGCCTCAGCAGGTATTAAGTTCATCAGTTTCACCGCGGCACCCTCCCCAAAGTCATTTCAGGAGCAAGTCAAAAAGGCTAGCGCTGACCCGGATATTAAAGCCATTATTGCTCCTGGTTTTCTGGGAAGCCAGTTTATCTACAGTCAAGACACGTTTACCAAGCCCACATTTCTATCATGGATTGTCGATCCCAATCTGATCGGTGGTGAAGTAAAGAATAATATTCCTAATTTGCATTGGCTTAGTACGCGTAATGACGTAGAAAGCACATTTAAAACTATCGCTTTGGTCATAGGGCAAAAACCTGTGACTATAGTGGTGGGCACCGGGGCAGCTAATTTGGGAGAATCTTTTTTTGCGGGGCTAAAGAAAAATGCCGAGAAATTTGGTCTCGAATTCTCTGTCACTTACCTAGATAAATCGACGCCAGTAACCGAGCTAATTGCCCCAGAAGTCGCCTTGGCCTTAGTGCCGCCTTTGCAGGGAGGTACTGCCGACATTATTCAGCAGATTCAAGCAGCAAATATTCCAGTATTTACTTTTGAAGGTCCAAAGGTCGTGAAACAAGGTGCGATGATGACGGATTTAGTCGACGCCAATGAATCATTAATTGCCCGCAGTATTGCCTTGGATATTTATGGTCTTTTCCAGGGAGAAAAACCAGAACCCGGTCCACATTGGCTAGAATCTGAGCACCATCTGACTTTAAACCTGTCGTCTGCACAGCGCATGGGTGTGGATTTACCAATTGATGCCATATCATCTGCGACCATCGTCGGCTTCTCCAATTTAAACATCGAATATATCGACCGCATCAACCTGGAGAAGGCATTGCAATGGGTATTAAACAAGAATCCGGGGCTCGCCCAATCACGCAATAGTATTGAATTAGCGAACGAATCGATCATTCAAGCTAAATCCTTTCTTTCCCCCCAGTTTGATGCGGCGCTCAGCCATACCAGAAACAGTACCAGTGGAAATACCGTGGTTACTGGAAATCCTGATCAAAACACCCTGGCATCGATTAACTATTCTCAAGAACTCTACTCAATAGTAGATCGTACCGAGCATAAAATAGCGAAACTAAATAAGGTAAGCCGACAGCACCTGGACGTCGCCAATAAACAGAGCGCGGTGGTGAATACCTTAAACCTATTCTTGCAGGTGCTGATTTCGGAAGCGAATCTGGCGGCCCAACAAGAGAATGTACGGTTGGCCCGGTCAAATTCGTCTATGGCGAAAAAACGAGTCAAATTGGGCAGTGGCACAGCCGGCGACGTATATAACTCAGAAGCGTCGATCGCGTCAGCAAATTCAGATTTGCTGGCCGCCCGCATAGGGGCATTAGAGGCGAGGCGTTCCCTTATGGATTTGAGTAATACTGATTTTGACGAAAACGCAGTATTTGATGATGTGGGCCTGGAGCACCCTAGCGTGACTGCCAGCCATCAGTTTGTGCAACCACTATTGGAGACGCTGGGTGGTATACAAAAATTGGCCGGTTGGAGTTCAAAGCAAGCGGTAAAACAATCCCCCAACTTACAGGCCTCTTTGGTCGTCATCGATTCCAATCGACTCCAGCTAGAAGCCGCAGGAAAAGGCCGATATTCCCCTGAAGTTCGATTGATGGGCCAGGCTTTCAACTACCTGGACAGCTCAACCGGTTCGTCAGGCAATAGCCTGAACAATGTGGATGATGTGAGTCTGAGTGTTAACGTTACATTGCCGTTATGGACCAGTGGTCGTTTAACCAGCCTTATTCGCCAGGCGAACAATCAATTAATCGATTCAGAACTGGAATACCTTGCAGGCAAGAATACAGCGCAAGTCGCTGCGCGAAACGCAGCTTACAGTCTGGCACAAGCCTGGCAGGATATTAAGCTTGGCAAAATTGCTCTTTCATCTGCGGAAAAAAGTTTGGAGATTAACCAACGAGCCTATGCCAGCGGAGCATTGACCATCGAAAACTTGCAGAGCATTCAAAATACCTATATTTCTGCGTTAAGCGGCGATAAAGCCAATCTATATCAATATATTCAGGCATTAGGCAATTGGCAGCTTCAAGTTGCCGCGGTAAGTTACCTGATGGAAGCCGAGGCGTATCAACAATGGTCTGCGGATTTTCATACCCTACCCATCCCAGAATAACTAAATTCCACCTAGAAAACATTATGCGTTCTCTCGATTTTCCAAATGCACTATTAGTTATCGCCCTATTTACAACAAGTCTTTCCGGTTGTAGCGAGAAGGAGAAGGAAACCACTTCTGTTCCACAGGTTATCAAAGCAGTAAAGACTCACATCATTAAAGGGCAAATTGGTAGTTCGGAAAGAGTCTTATCTGGAACCACCATTTCTGCTGATGAGCAAGGGCTTAGTTTTCGGGTTTCAGGTGTCATTGTGGAATTGCCGATCCAAGTTGGAGACGTGCTAAATAAAGGCGATTTGGTAGCGCGATTGGACAGCGCAGATTTTGAGATATCTTCTCGTCAAGCCCAGGCCAGCGTATCTCAAGCCAAAGCAGCGCAAATCAATGCGCAAAGCGCTTATAAACGGGCGAAAGAACTGTATGCTGCCCAGGCAGCAAGTTTGTCTGATCTGGAATCGGCCAGAGCAAACGCAGACAGCGCCAATGCGAGTTTATCCGTTGCTCAGCAACAACTTAACTCGATGCTTAAGAACAAGCAATATACCAAGCTCTCGAGCAGTTCGGACAATTGTGCTGTTACCGCAATCCCTACTTCGATCAACAGCAATATTAGCGCTGGGTCTCCAGTGGTGAATTTATCTTGTGGAAATTTTCTTCGGGCCAAGATCACTGTACCAGAAGCACTTATAGATCAAATAAGTGTGGGTAATCAAGTAGCAGTTTCCATTCCCAGTGCACGATCTGAAACCTTCCCAGGCAAAATCGTCGAGGTTGGTGTCAGCAATAATAATGCTGCAGGGTTTGACGTGGAAGTTGAAATTCAGGAAACAGATGGAAATATTCGGGTAGGACTCGCCACTTCAGTTACGCTACAAATAGGCGCCGATAACGCGGCGGAAATTACGGTACTTACGCCACAAGCCATTTTGCAAGATGGCGATGGAAAATTTGTTTATATTTTAGAGCCCACCGGCACGGAACAAGTATTTGCCGCGGTCCGCAGAACAGTTGCTACAGGCGAATTGCGTAATGGCGGAATTGAGGTATCAAGCGGCCTATCCGACGGTGACGAAGTTATTGTTTCCGGAACCTCCAGAGTGAATGAAGGCATGAATGTAAAGCGCCTGGTCTCGCAATAAGCTGCAAAATTAGCTGAGGGGCAATAATATGGCACTGAATCTGGTTGATCTTACCTTAAAGAATAGCCGTCTATCGATTGTTGTAGTGCTTGCAATGGTAGCGTGGGGCTTTTTGGCCTACCTGAGTCTGCCTAAGGCAGAAGATCCGGGATTTGTCGTTCGAACCGCGATTGTTAACACTCAAATGCCAGGCGCGAGTGCACAAAGAATGGAAGAATTGGTAACTTCAGTTCTTGAAGAAGCCATCATGGAAATGCCAGAACTGGATAACGTTGGGAGTATTTCCAGAGAAGGCCTTTCTTACATTACGGTTAACTTTAAGGAAAGTTACAAAGTGATGCGGCCAATATTTGATTCACTACGGCGTAAAGTTGAAGCTGTTTCCCATGACCTGCCATCAGGTATTCAGGGGCCAGTGGTAGATGACGAATTTGGTGATGTATTTGGTAGCTTGTACACACTAACCGGCGATGGTTTTGATTTAGCCGAACTGGCCAATATGGCCGATGATATCCGGGATCAACTAATTGGCATTGATTTGGTGTCAAAAGTGGATCTATACGGCAAACAAAAAGAAATTATCTACGTTCAGTACAGCGATGCCCGTTTGCGTGAAATGGGGTTAAGCCCCGCCATGCTCAGCAGTGCAATCAGTAGTGTTAATGTTATCTCACCCGGCGGTGACATTGTCATTGGCGAAGAGCGTATTAGTCTTGAACCTAGTGGCAATTTCTCTTCTTTGGATGATATAAAACAAACTGTAATACGCGACAATCAAAACAACCTGGTGCAACTTCAGGACATCGCAAATATTACACGCGTGCTCGAAGACCCTGCCACCAGTCGCGTTTATGCCAACGGCAAACCGGCCATGGTTCTGGCAATTTCAATGAATCAAGGCGGAGATATTCTCAAACTTGGTGAGGAATTGCGAGCCTTCGCAAGCATCGTACAAATGTCACTACCGCTCGGCGTAGATTTTAAGGAATCTGCATTTCAGGCAGATATTGTGAACCTGAAAATACAAGATTTTATTTCCAGTATTGCCCAGGCCATCGCAATCGTATTTGTTGTACTACTCATTTTTCTAGGCCTACGAACTGCGGTGGCCGTAGCGATATTAATTCCACTCGCCATTTTAAGTACCTTTGCGTTGATGTCGGTGTTTGATATCTCGATCAATCAAGTTTCGTTAGCAGGCCTGATTATTTCTTTAGGGTTGCTGGTTGACAATGGAATAGTCATTAACGAGTCTATTATGCTCAAAATGGAGAAAGGTAAACCAGGTATTGATGCGGCTGGTTTGACCATAGGGGAACTCAAGATTCCATTGCTAGTGGCGTCTTTAACCACGGTCGCAGCCTTTATGCCAATTGCGTTAGCAGAGTCGGCTGTAGGTGAATTTTGCGCCGCAATATTCTACATTGTCGCCATTGCGCTTGGGTCTTCATGGGTGTTTTCAATCACTATCATCCCTGCGCTTGCTTCATTAATTTTAAAAGTAAAAGACAAAAGCGAAACACCTCGCGGATCGTTTATTCGCCTTTACGGAAAAGTTATTCAGTCAGTGCTTCGATTCAGATGGTTAGCTGTAGCGATAGTACTGTCTCTATTTGGCACGGTCGGGTATGCGCTGAGTCATGTTACCGCAGTATTTATCCCTCCCTCAGACGAAGCTATCGTGAGTGTAGAGCTCGACTTGCCACTTGGGCGCGACATTGAAGTCACGCGACTACTATCCGATGAGCTCCAGGCTACCTATCAATCTATTCAAGATGAGAACGGCCTCGTTACCGGATGGACAAATTTCGTCGGCCGCAGCGCCCCTAAATTCAAACTTGGTTATAATCCAGGCGCAGGAAACACCGCTCACGTATCCAGCATCGTTAATGTACGGGACGCTGCGGCGTTGGATCCGATTATTACCAGGCTTAGTGAATATATCGCAAATACCCATCCAGACGTTGAATACAAAATAGCTCGACTGTCCCAGGGCCCACCGGTGGCATACCCCATTCAAGTTCGGCTCAGTGGACAAGGCATCGATGAACTGGAAGGTGGCGCATCACAGATCAAGCAAGAGCTGATAAGTATTCCTGGGGTGCTGGCGGTAAAAGATGATTGGGGCGCCAGAACAAAGAAAATTGCGATCAATATCAATCAGGATCGCGCCCGTGCTTCAGGTGTTACCAGTGCTGACGTGGCAGATTCGTTACGCCAAAGTTTGAGTGGCTCCGCAGTAAGCGATTTCCGGGAGGGTGAGGATAGAATCCCAATTACCTTAATTACTGAAGGAACAGAGCGCAATGACTTGAGACGTATCAATGACTTAACCATCAACTCGCAATCTGGTGCAAGGGTTAAATTGGCCCAGGTCGCTGACACCAACGTACAATGGTCTGCGTCCAATATATTGCGTAGAGATCGAGTCCGTACGGTTACGGTTTCTGCCACCCTGTTCCAGGGCTATACCGCTACCATGATTAACCAGACATTTGATCCCTGGTTAGATCAATTTACAGCGCAGTTGCCTGCTGGTTACTTTATAGAGATTGGCGGCGAATCAGAATCATCAAATGATGCAACCAAATCTATCGTGGATAAGTTGCCATTAGCAATTATTTGTATCGTGTTGCTATTGGTAAGTCAGTTTAACTCTCTTCGAAAAGCGACCCTCATTATGCTGACTATCCCAATGGGTGTTATCGGAATGGCATGGGGATTATGGATAGCCAAGTCGACCTTTGGCTTCTTTACAATTTTGGGTGTTTTGTCGCTCGCGGGTATTATTATCAATAATGCGATCGTATTAATCGACAGTATTGACTCCTACAGAGCACAAGGAATGAGCCCATGGGATGCCATTGTCGCGGCAAGCGAGTCCAGATTCAGGCCAATACTCCTCACCACGGCAACAACTTGTGGTGGTATGATTCCACTATGGCTTGGCGGTGGAATGTTTGAAACCATGGCGGTTACAATATTCTTCGGACTACTATTTGGTTCAGTCATTACCCTGATAGTGGTACCTGCTTTATACGCGATTTTCTTTAGAGTCAAAGCCCCAGCTAAATCGACTTAAAGTAGGAAAAACAGATATTAAAAGACCAGGGAATCAGGTGACCCAGTTTCTTAGTTAGGATGGCGGGGTAACCATCATATCAATCCTAATCGACGTCCCCCGTCAATTTCAATTACTTCACGGTAATGGATATCTGCTTGGAAACAACTGGATTATCATGGGCAATATGCAACCAATCCCCCAGCATAATCTGCAAGGTATGAGAGCCCGGACTTAATTCGATGGTCGCCTCGGTTTGTCCTTTTCCAAAATGGCGATAGTTATCATCAGAAGGAATAGGTTGATCGGTTGATGGCAATGGGGCGTCTATTATCAGGTGATGATGGCCCGTATTAGACAGATTGGTCCCTGCCGGAGCGACTCCAATCCCATTTAATCCAAATACCACCTTCACTGGGCTGGACACTACCTCTCCATCGGAGGGTGAAATGATATACGCACTGGCATTGGGATCTGCCACAGATTTTTCCTGGGCCATGGTGTTGGCTACCATCATCATGACGGCTATTACGCTGGTTACCGCTAGAATTAACGAATTCTTCATTTCACTAGAATTGATAGATAAGGGAAGATATTTGGCAATCAAACCGACTAATAATTCCCTGGTTTTGAAAATATTTTGACATTGGACCATCACTACTCAGGATTTTTCCCTGGATTGTTCGTAGTGATGCATCTTGTGCTCGCCCTGGTCACGCATTTGCCTGATGGCCAGAGAGACATCCTCGATAGCGCGTTCAAGTGATGTAGCCACTGCCTGCCTGTCCGAGGTAAAAGACAGTTCGTCCAATAGTGTATCGAGCCGGCCCCGTGCCCTCCAGGCAGCGTGCCTGGCCCACTCGGTATATAGGCATTCTGGATCGTCCACCAGGGTAAGATCTTTGTGACGATGCTGATCGTCTCCTGCTGTGTTGGTCGATACGTATCCATTCACCATGGATATTCGTTCACCCGGTTTCTTCAGCGGTGCGCCGCGATGGACAATCATATCTCCATGCAATGCGATGGCATACCCCGGCCCTGGAAACAGGGGAGCTTCAACCCGCTCTGGTGGCGGCGGGCGTCCCGCTGCGGCAAATTCCACCATTTCAGATTTGGTTCCAACAAAGTATTCAAATTGTCCGCCGTCAAGGGTCATTGGATCGGTGACCATCATTACATAGTCCAGCGGCAACGTGTCGTGATGCCATTTATCCACCGCCTTTTCCGGATTATCCGGTGTATAGTTCATATGCCCGAGATGAACTGGCATGGTATGGGCCGCGATCTCCGTTCCATAGACATCCTGCAATAAGTCGGTAACCGAAGGCTCCAAACAAAGGTCACGAAGAAATCGTGAGCGGTAACACCCTCCTCGGACCATGTTATCTATTCGCTCACAACTTATCGCGTGCTGTCGCAGAGACCGGGCGACCTCAAGCAGCACCAGTGCACCCTCTGGCGAAAGAATCCGGAAAGGTGAACTAACCGCCACTGGCGTCGCCTTAGTCGATATCTCCTGATCGGCATAACCGAATTCCGTCAAATACCGAATCTCCCTGGGTTTCTCCAGGGCAAGATGGCGGACAGGATCAAATTTGGGTTCGTTTTCGAACCACTGATATCCGACTGGGAGTTGTTCTGGAAAATTTACTGCGGGATCGCTCATTTATTTTCTGGGAGTTATGGATCCCGTGGACTCGTGCTAGCCCGGGCCTGATGATCTTAAAGCCTCAATTCTCTGCTCCAATGGGGGATGGGTCATGGTGAGTTTCTTCAATCCAATTGCGCCAAACAAACCGCCATTAATCCCTAGCGCCTGCATCTGCGCTGGAAGTTGAGCCGGTTCACTGAGGGAACGCAATTTTTCCAGAGCGCTGATCATTTTTTCACGGCCAGCCAAGCTGGCGCCACCGGCATCTGCCCGATATTCTCGCCACCGACTAAACCACCGGACGATCAGAGTGGCAAGAAAGCCCAGGACCATTTGGGCCAACATGTAAGTCGTACGATAGCCAATTCCCCTGCCAAATCCATACCCTGTCTGGCTGTACCCCCCACCACGCCGACGATCGACCATGGCTGATATGATTTGGGAAAACACGATAACAAATGTGTTTACCACGCCCTGAATCAGCGACAAGGTCACCATATCACCATTGGCTATATGACTGATTTCATGTCCAAGGACCGCTTCAATTTCGTCTTTATCCATGGCCTCGAGAAGCCCGCTACTGACCGCCACCAACGAAGCGTTCTTATTTGCTCCAGTAGCAAATGCATTAGGTGCCGGCGAGTCGAAAATCGCGACCTCTGGTCGTCCTATACCCGCCTTGTCAGCCTGGGCATTAACGGTATCGAGCAACCAGATTTCGGTAGAATTGGCTGGAGTGTTTATGACAACCGCACCGGACGAGCGTTTCGCCATGGACTTGGACATTAACAGGGATATTATCGACCCTGCCATACCCATAACCGCTGCAATAATGATCATCGGTCCCAGTCCCATATCTGGTTGATTCAGCCCGAGAACCGATATGATAATTCCGACGACGGTTAACACCGCCAGATTTGTCATCAAAAACAATCCAATTCTCATCATGTTGGCACCTTCTGTCCTACGTGGTATTTATGAGTGGTCGAACTTTCCGACTGGGCTTTCCTGTTACGCCCGCCTAGTCTCCATAAATTCTGGTATGTGCTTCACGGAATTCGGCCAGAATTGTAATGTAATTCTCTGATAGTTTTTCGCGTTCGGTCAAATTATGCCGGATAACTCTGTTGTAGGATTTAACCGCATTCTCCCTTTCTTCTAGTTGACGCGCTACCTTTTTTGTTTTCTTCATTTCCTTAAGCTTATTAATGTCCTTGATTGTGCCTTCCTTGATCTGCCGGGTGACTTCAATATTATTGTCGATTGAAGCTAGTTTTCGATCTCTGGTCGAAATGATAGTTTCTTCAGAGCCATAAATCCGAACGATTTCAATATCTTTCTTACGTAGGATTTGTTTCTGTTCTTCGGCAATTTCTGCAGCCTTAGCCAGGTCCTCTTGCTTCTTGATCTCGGCTTCACTGGGTGGCGGCCGATCTTCACCAACCTTGGTTCCAGTGGAGTTGAATTTCTCGACCACGGCATCTCCACAGGCCGCCGCCGCAAAACTTCCATAATGCCAATTGCCTTCAGCATCCTGACACTTTTTAATCTGCTGGGCCGCCGTTGTCATAGAGAACAACCCGGTTGCCAGCAATGCTACCGGCAGTATCTTAAAATAGCGGTTTAATTTCATCAATTTAGCTTTCCCCAGAAAGCAGGTTTACGATCCACCATTATACCGTCAGGCTTGACCGATTTGGCCTTAACAATAGAAAAATCCCGCCAGCAATCATCGGCAGGCTCAACACCTGTCCCATGCTCATCCAATCCAGTAAAACCGAACCGAGATGGGCATCTGGCTCGCGAAAAAATTCTACCAAAAATCGAAAAAAACCATAACCGACGAGGAATAGTCCGGCAATCCGTCCGGTAGCCCGCGGCCGGGCTGAATACCACCACAGGATAATAAATAGCGCCATCCCTTCCAGCCCAGCCTCATACAACTGAGATGGATGTCGCGGACCGTCTGGATTGGTGTGGAACAATACGCCCCATGGCTGGTCGGTAATTCGGCCCCACAGTTCCTGATTAATAAAATTGCCGATTCGACCAAAAAACAAGGCTGTCGGTACTAGTGGCGCAATAAAATCGGCAACCTGGAAAAAGTGACGATCGGTCTTCAATCCATATCCCCACATCGCGACCATCACGCCAATCAAGCCGCCATGGAATGACATACCACCATCCCAAATTGCCAGAACCCCTAGCGGATTTTCCAAATAGAATGATAAATTGTAAAACAGAACGTATCCCAGACGTCCCCCAAAAATGGTACCCATGGCAATGTAAAACAATAAATCAGCTATCTCATCCGATTGCCAGCCTGAGCCACTGCGGGATGCGCGATAACGCCCCAGCAATACGCCCACTGCAAACCCCACCAAATACATCAAGCCGTACCAATGAATCGACAAAGGACCGATTGATAGCGCAATCGGATCGAAATTTGGATGTACAATCATGGCAGGGGCTTAAGTATTGTTATGCAGTTGATGAGTTAAAGGCAAAGTCAGCGACTTCAATCAACACTCATTATAATTCGCCTCTACTCAATCATCCATTCGATTTTTTATTCCGTGGATAATATTCCCGGTAGTATTTCTCAGCTTTATCATGCCCAACAAATTAATTCGAGAATCCAGCCCGTACTTGCTTCAGCATGCGGGCAATCCGGTAGAGTGGAATCCCTGGGGCGATAAAGCGTTGTCCAGAGCAGTGTCTGAAGACAAACCAGTTTTATTGTCCATTGGATACGCGGCTTGTCACTGGTGCCATGTAATGGAGCAGGAAAGTTTCGAAAATCCGGAAATTGCTGCAACCATGAATGCGCATTTCATTTGCATCAAGGTAGATCGTGAGGAGCGGCCCGATCTGGACAAGATCTACCAGACCGCTCATCAAATGCTGACCCAGCGCCCGGGGGGCTGGCCACTAACCATGGTGCTGAGTCCAGGCGGCCATGCTCCATTTTTTGCTGGTACCTATTTCCCACCGGTTCCGCGCCACGGAATGCCGGGGTTTGGCGATACACTCATTAAAATTGCCGAGCACTACCAGCAACACAAAGGAGATATGGATGGACATGTTAAATCGTTTCGCCGCGCCCTGGCACAATTGAATCCGGTTTTCAACCCAAATGAGGCGGTTAATGCAGCAGATTGTCTGGACCAGTCTGTAGCGACCCTGCGGTCCCAATTTGATCCCGACAATGGTGGCTTCGGTGATGCACCGAAATTCCCCCATCCGACCCAGCTCGAACTACTGCTACGGCACGCCGCCACTAATCATGATCAGCACGAGGTGAGTCTGGCGATGGCTAACAAAACCCTGCGAAAAATGCACCAGGGAGGACTATTTGATCAACTTGGTGGTGGCTTTTACCGCTACTCAGTCGACCAGCAATGGCGTATTCCTCATTTTGAAAAAATGTTGTATGACAACGCCCAATTGCTAAATCTTTATACCGACGGCTTCTGTTTGACCGGGAAGGATTTTTACCGTAACGCCGTGGAGCGCACCGCCCATTGGGTAATTTCAGAGATGCAACGGAATCATGGAGGTTACGCCTCAACCCTCGACGCCGATTCAGAAGGTGTCGAAGGGAAATTTTATGTCTGGAGTGAAACCGATCTTCGGGCCATCTTGACAACCTCAGAATACCAGGCTGTGGAAAACAGATTCGGTTTAGTTGGCGAAGCAAATTTTGAAGGAAACTGGCACTTGAACGTTAATGAGGATGCTGAGCCAATAATAGATTCATTGGAGGGTGTTGATACGTTACCAATTGCCATGGACAAACTCCTGCAACATCGCAATGACCGTGTTCGCCCCGCACTCGACGACAAAATTCTTACCGGATGGAACGGCCTGATGATCAAGGGGATGGCGCGCTCAGGCCGGATTCTGAACCTTCCTGAGCTGTTAAGTTCTGCCCACCAGTCGGTAAATTTTTTGCGTAACAGTCTGTGGCAAAACGGTCGTTTAATGGCGTCCTACCGATCCCAGGAAGTCAAGCTCAACGGATATCTGGACGACTACGCATTCCTCGCAGAAGGCCTCGCCGAATTACTCCAGAGTGAGTGGCGCAATGGCGACTTGAGTTTTCTTGTCTCTGTATGCGATGCCATGATACTGCGCTTTGAAGACTCTGAAAATGGCGGTTTTTTCTTCACATCCCACGATCACGAGACCCTATTGCATCGACCAAAACCCGGCGCTGATGACGCCATTCCGTCATCCAATGGCGCCGCAGCAACAATATTGTATCGGCTCGGTGAATTACTTGGCGAGCCCCGTTTTATGGAAAGCGCACAAAAAATCATCAAATTATTTGCCGCTGAGGTAACCAGTAATCCGTCGGTTTTCGCTTCTCTCACCATGGCGGCCCTGGATCTGTCCGGCAATGGAAAGACCGTGGTAGTCAGGGGGAGTCGGGACCAATTAGTCCAATGGCAAAAAGCAATCGGCGGGATGTATTTGCCCGATACCTGGGTCTATCTGATACCGGAAGACGTCTCAGACCTGCCGTCGTCGCTGGCGTTAAAACCTCCCGTCGCCGGAAAAACAGTGGCCTATATATGTCAGGGACTGGAATGTAAAAACCCCATTGAGACCCTGGATGAATTGCTAGAAAACCTGGTTGCAGACTAAATTCGCCGCATTAATATATCCCAAACCCCGTGGCCAAGGCGCCGACCGCGTTTTTCAAATTTTGTTTCCGGACGCGATGCCGGCCGGGGAGAAAACCGACCCGGCCCCGCCTGGTTGGCAAATTGGTGGCATCCCTCTATTCGATCCAAAGCTTCCTCGGCATAGGGTTGCCAGTCAGTAGCAAAATGAAATACGCCTCCAGGCTTCACTCTGGCCGCAACCAGTTGAATAAAATCCAGCGTAACAATTCGCCGTTTGTGATGGGATTTCTTGGGCCATGGGTCAGGAAAAAATAAATTTAGATTGTCCAGGCTATTTAACCCAATCCGTCGCTGCAATACCTCCAACGCATCTTCACTGATGACCCGAACATTAGATAATTGTTCCTGTTCCAGTTTTAACAACAAATTTCCCACCCCTGGTCGATGCACTTCGATCCCGATGTAGTCCTGGGTGGAATTATTACGCGCCATTTCGAGCAATGCACCGCCATCACCAAAACCAATTTCAAGAATAACTGGTGCCACCCGACCAAATATTGCTGGAAAATCCAAAGGGCCCCAGGTATCCGGTGCAAGCCCATAAACAGGCCATAAATCCGCTATCGCGCGTTGCTGTGCCCTGGTCATTCTGCCCTGTCGAAGAACATAGCTTCGAATGGCGCGATGCTTGCTATTTTTTCCTTGGGTATGGTTCATATTGGGGGGCATTAAGTAATATTGGAACAGGACTGTTCCTGCTACTGGCGCGCCAACCAGCACATTCTTCGGGCTATAATAAGTGATTATATTTCACCAGCGGTGATCTCTATGCACAGTGGACGACCTGTTTATATAGTCGACGGTAGTCGAACCCCATTCCTTAAAGCCGGAGCACCCGGCCCTTTTGCTGCAGCCGATCTGGCGGTTCAAGCAGGCCGACCGTTATTGGCCAGGCAACCATTCGAACCCGATGAGCTGGACGAAGTTATTTTGGGCTGCGTTGGACCGGAGGCCGACGAAGCGAATATTGCGCGAATTGTGTCCTTACGCCTGAACTGCGGTGAATCTACCCCAGCCTGGACCGTCGCGCGTAATTGCGCAAGTGGGATGCAAGCGCTGGACTCCGCTGCCACGAATATCGCGTTCGGTCGGTCTGAATTGGTTCTCGCCGGCGGCACAGAGTCCATGAGTCACGCGCCGGTACTTTTTAGTAGCGGATTCGTTACCTGGTTATCCAAATGGGCTCGGGCCAAATCCATTGGTCAAAAACTGTCTGTTTTATCGAAACTCAAGCTGTCAACCCTGGCTCCGGTAATTGGACTGCTAAAAGGGCTCAATGATCCCGTGGTCGGTTTCTCCATGGGCCAGACCACTGAAAAAATTGCATGGCGGTTTGGCATCAATCGAGAGCAGATGGATCTGTTTGCGATCCGTAGCCATGATCGCCTGGCCGCGGCTATCGATAACGGTTATTTTTCCAACGAATTGGTGCCGATCTATGACACCGTGGGAAACAGTTATACTGTTGATGATGGTTTGCGCCGAGGCTCGACGTTAGAAAAATTGGCTAAATTACGTCCGGTATTCGACAAACCGACAGGTATGGTCACGGCCGGAAACAGCGCACAGCTAACCGATGGCTGTGCCTGGCTGGTGTTAGCCAGCGAGCAGGCGCTAAAACAATATGACCTGGAGCCCAGAGGAGAAATTATTGATGCCAACTGGGCAGGCCTCGACCCCACTCAAATGGGACTTGGGCCTGTGCATGCCAGCACTCCTATTTTATCCCGCAACAACCTAGGGCTGAATGACGTCGACTATTGGGAAATTAACGAAGCATTTGCCGGTCAGGTACTGGGGTGCCTCGCTGCATGGGAATCAAAAGAGTACTGCACCGCTGAACTCGGTCTCGACAGCCCAATGGGTAACCTCGATCAGGAGCGACTGAATTTGGACGGCGGCGGCATCAGTATGGGGCATCCTGTAGGTGCCAGTGGTGCCAGAATTGTGCTGCACGCGTTAAATGTATTAGAGCGCAATCAATGGGATACCGCAATGACGACATTATGTATCGGTGGTGGGCAAGGGGGCGCGATGTTAGTCAAGCGCCGGGCCGGCTGATCTTTGTCGGCTTTAGTAGTGTATTAAACCCTAATCAATAAAAATCTGGCCAATGAAAAACTGGACTATAGAACAACAGGATAACGTTTGCTTACTAACACTGGATAAGCCCGATAGTAACCAAAACGTCCTTTCCGCGGAAATCATCCAGGAGCTTGAGCAGGCATTCGGAGAAATAGAGGCAAAAAATCCCGGAGGCCTGATAATCCGCTCTGGAAAATCTGGTGGTTTCGTCGCCGGAGCCGATGTTTCAGAATTTAGCCAGGTGGAAAATTCAGCCCAGGCCCTGGAATTTGTCGGTCACGCCCATAGCGTATTGGACCGAATCGAAAAAGCCAGATTCCCTACCGTTGCCATGATCAACGGCCATTGTCTGGGGGGAGGTCTCGAGCTAGCACTGGCTTGCGACTACCGAGTGGTTTGTAACGATCCTTCAATACGTCTTGGATTACCCGAAGTGATGCTGGGGATCCATCCGGGATTCGGCGGTACCGTCAGGCTTATTGAAAAATGTGGGGTGCCAGCCGCCATGGATCTAATGCTTAGTGGTCGCACCGTGATTCCTAAAGTCGCCAAGAAAATGGGAATAGTGGATCTGGCAGTACCCGAACGGCAACTACGTCGAGGGGCTGATAGTATGCTGGAGAAAAAGCCAAAGGTGCATATGGCGAAAGGGTGGACCACTTGGGTGTCCAAAGGTCCACTCCGCTCTGTGATGGCCAGTGTACTGGAGCGCAAAGTAGCATCTAAAGCTTCTCGGGATCACTACCCTGCACCGTTTGCAATAATTGACTTATGGAAGCAGCACGGAGGCAATCGGGCGGATATGCTTAAGCAAGAGCAGCATTCCGTTACGAAACTGGTAACCACACCAACCTCGCGTAATCTGGTGAAAGTATTCTTTCTCCAGGAGCATCTAAAAGGGCTCGCTAAAACTGGTAAAAACAAAGATGCATTTAATAGCGTCCATGTTGTCGGCGCAGGGGTTATGGGTGGTGACATCGCATCCTGGTGCGCTCTCAAAGGGCTTAACGTAACCATCCAGGATCAGAATCCAGATGCTCTGGCCCGGGCTGCGCAACGCGCCCATAAATTGTTCAAACGAAAATTGCGTGACCCCAGGCTTGTTCAGCGGGCGATGGATCGCTTTCAGCCGGATCTGGCGGGTTCTGGCGCGCGTAGGGCGGATGTCATTATCGAGGCGATTTATGAAAACGCCGAAGCCAAGATAAACCTGTTCTCCGAACTCGAAAAAATAGCCAAACCCGACGCAATTCTAGCGACCAATACCTCGAGCATCCCCATCGAAGTGATTTCTAATGCCCTGGCCAAACCCGGCCGCCTGGTGGGACTCCATTTTTTTAATCCAGTGGCAAAAATGCAACTGGTAGAAATAGTTAATGGGGCTAAAACTTTTGCCAAGGTGTCTAACAAAGCGATATCGTTTGCTGCAGAAATTGGGCGACTTCCATTGCCAGTAAAAAGCAGCCCCGGCTTCCTGGTTAATCGTATTCTGATGCCGTATCTGATGGAAGCGGTGGAAATGCATAAGGAAGGAGTGCCGAGCAACGTGATTGATAACGTTGCCACCGGATTCGGTATGCCCATGGGTCCAATTACCCTGGCTGATACGGTTGGTCTTGATATATGTCAACATGTCGCCAGCAACCTGACTGAAAGCTTCGGTGGTGAGGTACCCGTGGCCCTTTCACAAAAAGTTGAAGCTGGTGATCTGGGCAAAAAGAGTGGTAAGGGTTTTTACAAGTGGACCAAAGGTAAACCCGATAGAGTCAAAGTTGATGATAATTACGCCCCACCCGCCGACCTCGAAGACCGACTAGTTTTTCGCTATCTCAATGAAGCCGTTGCCTGCTTGCACGAAGAGATTGTAGAGAGCGGACAACTCGCCGATGGCGGGCTCATATTCGGCACTGGCTTTGCACCATTCCGTGGTGGACCAATTAATTATATCGTCGACAACGGTCAGTCAGAGATGCTGGAGAAACTTGAATCATTGCACCAAAAGTATGGCGAGCGATTTTTACCCAACGAAGGCTGGAGCAAAATAAATTTTACTCCACAGTCCTGATTTAATTTTTCTCTAAATGAATCGAACAATTCCTGTACAACTTTTCTGACAACTGATTCGATATCTCGGCTCGTCTTTCCCACCAGACATTACCGACTCTCCCGTTTTAGCCAATCGCTAAACTTCAACGCACCTTGGCGAATGGCTTCGTTTGTAGGTCGAATTAAAAAGAAACTGGAATCAGTCTTTAAACTGAGATTGGTTGGCCTTACCAAAGTACCGGAGGCAATCTCGTGATCGACAAGATGAGACCATGCCAGCGCAATTCCCTGACCGGCGATCGCCGCCTGGATCACCATAGGGTAGTGATTCACAACCAGACGGTTGTATACCTTTTCGACGTTTATATGCATCGCTTGAAACCATTCCGGCCAGTTTATCCAGTCTTCTTCCCCGTCTTGCCAAATTAGATCCGTGGACAATACCGTAGTAGTACCAAACCGTTGTTCATGGCTGGCAAAATAATCTGGACTACATACCGGAAATATCTCTTCGCCGAATAGGGCGATGCAGTCGCAGTCTTTTGGCGGTGTCCGTGCATAGAAAAAACCGAGATCATAATCAATTTGACCAAGTGAGGCGATGTCGTCCCTAGCGACGATTCGAATCTGGATGTCCGGATGAGATTGTCTGAATGCGGGAATCCTCGGCAGAAGATACATCGAGGCTAACGCATTTGATGTCACCAATGTGATCGTATTAGCATCTACCGGGTCGATCAGATTAACCGTAACCTGGTCAAGTTGTTGCAGAATATGGGCGATAGACGCATAGTAATTATGTCCCTCGTCGGTAAGAAATACCTGACGGTTTTCTCGTCGAAACAAATCACAATGAAGAAACTGTTCGAGTTGGCGGATCTGCCTGCTCACTGCACCCTGGGTCACGTTCAATTCAGCTGAAGCCCTGGTGAAACTTTGCAATCTTGCAGATGCCTCAAAATAGACCAAACTCTTAAGGGGCGGTAAGCGTTTCAATTTCATGTCATACTCAATTTTATATACATGACTTTTTCTCATGCATTATTGCATAAAAATCGCTTGTCTCGCCCAATAACTCAGGTAGATTTGTTCTGTCAACCACTACCACACTCCGTACAAGAACAATGAATCTCCCCATCGACGCACTGCGTTCAAGAATCTCCACAGAGGATCTAGAGTCCATTAGTCGCCCAATTGAGCAAGCCCAGGGTATGCCCAATCCGGCTTACATCGACCAGGATTTTTTCGAATTTGAACGAGATAGTATTTTTGCTAAACACTGGACCGCGGTAGCATTTGTCGATCAATTTGATACAGCCAGGGTACGCCCGATCGATTTCATGGGCATGCCGGTATTGATTAGCAAAACTCGACAGGGGGAAATAAAAGTATTCCACAATGTTTGCAGTCATCGTGGCATGAAATTAGTGGATGAAGAAAAACAGACCAATGGATTGATCGTCTGCCCATATCACTCCTGGACTTATTCAGTCGCTGGCGATCTCAAAGCAACCCCACACATTGGTGGCATCAACCACCATGCGGCAGAGGGGTTCAGTTGCGAAGGACATGGTCTGAAGGAAATTCACAGCCATATCTGGCTCGGCATTCTGTTTATCAATTTAAGCGGCGATGCGGTGGATTTTGAACTTGACGCAGCAGATTTAATTCAGCGCAGCAATAACCTGATGGGGGAATCGACCCAGCACCTGGCGCGTCCCGCGACTAACCAGCCTGGCACATCTATAATGGTCGAATGCAACTGGAAACTGGCAATTGAAAACTATCTGGAATCCTACCACCTGCCAACCATTCACCCGTCACTAAATTCTTATTCGCCGCTTAGCAAGCATACGCCAGAAATTGTTGGCCACAATTGCTCAGGCCAAGTAACCAGTACATTCGACCCAAATACCGATTCAGAAAATCCCTTTCCGTTGTTTCCTGACTGGGATAAAACCAAACTATCAACTGGCGAATATCCAGTCGTGTACCCCAATCTATTACTGGGGTTTCAGGCCAATCACTTGTTTGCCTTAATCGTACACCCAGTTTCCCCAACCCGTTGTCGCGAGGAGCTAATGCTATACTACGTTGGAGACGCCGCGATAAGTGAGCAATACAGCGCTGAAAGACTGGCTAATCTGGAATCCTGGACCGAAGTATTTAACGAAGACATTGGTCCCTGCGAGCGTATGCAGGTAGGTCGTAATTCACCCGGTTATTTTGGTGGTTCGTTTTCTCCAGTGCATGACATATGCTCCCTTCATTTTCACCGATGGGTCGCACAACATTACCAAGAGGTATATCAAAATGGCTAAATTCGTTAAATCCTTGTCCTTAATCGGCGCAAAATATCTTGCTGCCCGCAACAAGACTGGTTCCACCATTGCAACCAGAAAACTGCCGTTACGCCGCCACCTGTCCGAATCGTCACAGGATCCCGAACAAATAAAATGGATTATAAAAGGGACCTGCGGCGGTTAAATCGCTGCTCCAGCGCGAACCGATGAAGTCTTCCAATTCATGATTACGCCAATTCCGCCCCGATTCGATCACAACGGGCGATTACGTTGTCCGTCGTTTTTTGGATCTTGAAATAAGTCCCATCATAATCGCAATAGTACGGGCTGCTATCAGCGCGCTGCGTCCGCCAATGTCATTGGCTGGCATAAATTCAACCAGGTCAAATCCAACAATCTTTGCCCGGTCACTGGCAGCCTCCAGTATCTCTACCAATTGCCAGTAATTCATGCCGCCGGGAGCTGGACCAATTACGCCAGGTACCACCGTGGGATCCATTACATCAATATCAAAGGTGATAAATAGATTACAGTCCGGAGCTATTGCATCGACCACCGGGGCCAGTCCGTTTCGTACAATTTCCCGCATTGGAAAGAATTTGACGCCCCATTCCAATGCGTCCTGGAGATCCGAAGGACGGGCACTGCCAATACCCCGGGCGCCGATCTGGATAATATTTTCTATCCAGGGCATTTCAGATGCCCTTCTCATATTGCTCGATAATCCCATGGTTTCGCCCCCCACCTGGTACCGCCAGTCGATGTGGGCATCCAGTTGTAATACTGTTATCGGGCCATGGCCTTCATAGGCTTCCAATACCGGAATAGGAATGGAATCGTCACCACCGATAATGATCGGTATCGCAGAGGAATCGATCACCGTCCTCACCTGCTTTTTGATCTCCTTTCGATTACCTGGAAAATCATCGAGGCTGTAAGATAAATTCCCCCAGTCAACCATGCTAGCGTCACTACTTAGCACCGGTCCACAGATATCAAAGTCATGATGTTCCAGGACACCTGGCCATCCGAAAGCACTGCGCACAGCATCCGGTGCATCAGCACAATAGGGACCAACCAAGGGATATGGTGTGGCGCACGGTGCGCCCAGCAGAACGATGTCAGCATCTTTGACATCCCCTGGAGCTGCGGTTGGCAAGCCAAAAAAACCACCTTTAGTTTCTCCGCCAAACATGGCATTCATCCCCGGCTTACTCATCCAGATCTATCCGATTTTCTTGAAAACGATCACACTAATATCCTTGACGAATCGATTGCCTTCCGGCATTTGCAAAATCTCCTTGTGCTCAACTCTACCCTGACACCATTGTTGAGAAAAATCACTAATTTCAACAATACTCGCACCAAACGGATCCAGACGCGTAACGCCGGTTTCTTCATGCAACCTGGAATGTTCTATTAATACCAGCCCGCCTATTTTCAGAGAATCAACCCAGTTGTTGAAGCTCTTGGCTGGATCGTAGGAATGATCAAATGAATTTGAATACACAAAATCAAGCTCGACTAGCTTTGGATGGGGCTCGTGGAAGTCCCACTGAATGGTGTTGGGAAAATTAGCTGCGGTTTCGGAAATTTCGGTTCCTATAACGTCTATCCCGAGATACTCACCAAACCATTGCTGTTCTAGTCCTCGGCGGGTGCCGTGACATACGCCGGCATCAATATTGGCAAGGTTGGATGTGAGATATTGAGCGAGAAACTCTATGTTTTTTTCTGAGACCCAACACAGATCGATCTTTTGCTTGTTACCGTGGGTTTGAATTTCGACATACTGGGTATAGTCAAATTTACCGTCACTATCCTGATATTGATGAAGCTTTGCCAAGATAACAAGTCTCGATATTTGTTCAAGCCTCCGCGGGTTCCGGTTTTAACACTTTTTGCAGATCACCATTTTCATACATCTCGACCATAATATCGCATCCACCAATAAACTCACCACGTACGTACAACTGCGGAACCGTAGGCCATTGGGAATATTCTTTAATGCCTTCGCGTACAGCGCTGTCTGCTAACACGTCGACAGAGGCGAATCGGGCGTCGCAGGACTGCAACATCTGGGCGGTTCTTCCAGAAAATCCACATTGGGGAAAATCAGGTGAGCCTTTCATAAAGAGAATAACTTCGTTTTCATCGATGATCTGTTTCAATTGTTCTTGAATAGACATGGTCTCAAATTCCGGATACTGAATAATTAAATTTAATTTGGTGAATCAGCCCTGATGTTCCTCGGGAGTCAGGGTTTTCATCGAAAGCGCATGAATCTCGGACTTCATTTTATCGCCGAGAGCCTTGTATACCATTTGGTGACGCTGAATCAACGATTTTCCCGCAAAGTCCGGATTAATGATAACCGCATCAAAATGTGCGCCGTCACCATCCACTGATACCTCTGTTCCCGGTAGTCCAGTTGCAATCCAGCCTTGAATATCTTGGGGCGTCACCATTGTTGGAATAGAAATGTTTGTAGTCGTCGATTGTGCCTGAAATGGGGCTTTTACGCTATTTTACAACCCCAGAACTAAATTGATCAGAGCTCAAATTGCTTCCACCGAGGCAGATTCCGCTCGCTTATCAATAATCGATTCGAGTCCCGATATTTTACTCATGGTCACAATTTGAGGTGGAGGATCAAGGTACACCAGGTCACAATTCTGGCCCTCCGATTGCTGCTTCCAGTACACCAGCAGAGACAATCCGGCACTATCCATTTCTTCGACGCTGGATAAATCAACCGTCATCTTGCCTCCGCTAAATTGTGGAGACTGACGATAAGCGCTGGTTACCGTGTCTACTGTAAGGCTACCTCTAAGGGAAATCTGGCCAGCAGTTTGGGAAATTTCGATCATCTGCAAAAACTTTATTTCACACTTTGTTATTGGTGTCCTTCATCGCCTGAATTAATCCGTCGAGCCCCAGGCTGCGTATTGAGGCCCCATAGGTTTTGCGATAATTCGTTACCAGGTTTATCCCGGCGATGGTCATATTATAGATTTTCCAATTATCGTCTTCGCCCAGTATCAGCGAATAATTCACCGCGATGCCAGGACCGTCGCTGAGCGTAACTTCCGATTGCAAACTGGCTGTTTTTACGCCGCTGCGTTCTTTGATTTTACTGGAGGAAAACTGCATCTTCTCCTTACCGGTATATCTAAATAATGCGGTGGCGTATGTCCGGATTAATAAACGCCGGAATTCTTCGGCAAATTCCTGTCTCTGGGTCGGGTTTGCCGTTTTCCAGTTTTTTGCCAGGACCAGCTTGGAAATTTTATCGAAGTCAAAATAAGGGCGAGTGATGTCGTCCACCATTTGATAAAGCGTTTGTTTGTCTCCCGCCAGTTCCCCTCTTCTAGCAGTAAACTGATCCAGCAACTGCTGCACAGCACCGCCAATATCTTCTTCCGGCAAGTCGTAGCCATAGGCCTGCTGCCCCGGGGTTAAACCCAGCACTAATGCTAGTGAAAACACCCTTATCGTTGCAAAGAGTCTGGGAAAGTATGTTCTCGCAAAATTGATATTCATAAATAAATTCCTGTAGGTACCAAACGGTTATCAGTTATGACCATTATTCGGTGGACGCCGACTCCTTATCATCTTTGTTGCTGCCCTGGCTAAACATAAACTGGCTAATTAGAGTTTCCAGTTGGATCGCGGATTGGGTTATCTCTAATTCATCTCCAGCCACCAGAAATATATCTTCTGCACCGGGCTCAAGTCCCATAAATTGGGCACCAAGCAATCCCGAAGTCAGAATAGATGCACCGGTATCTATCGGTAAGTTGCTGTATTGGGTATCGATGTCCATACCTACCACAGCGCTATAATCTTCAGTGTCAATGCCAATCTCGGCAACTCTGCCAACCCGGACACCGCCAATCATAACCGGAGCCTTTTCGTTCAAGCCCCCGACATTTTCGAATCGGGCAAAAATGCGATAGACATCGCCACTAGACCCGGCAGATCCACTAACCTTGAAAGCCAGCATTGCCAACGCCGCAAGCCCAACCAACATGAAAATTCCGACCCAAACTTCGATGGATTTTTGTTGCACGCTTATAATCCTCCAAACATTAACGCTGTCAAAATAAAATCACCGCCAAGAACAGCAAGTGACGAAGTTACCACAGTCCTGGTGGTCGCTCGGCTAACTCCTTCAGAAGTTGGGACGGCGTCATAGCCTTCATATAAGGCCACCCAGGTAACGATAAAACCAAAAACCAAACTTTTGATCACGCCATTTAACACGTCATCAACCAGGTCGACACCATTTTGCATCGATGTCCAATAAACCCCACCATCAACCCCAAATTGACCGTGACCGATCAGAAAACCACCGAGAATTCCCACCGCACTCAGCATCGCTGCCAGCAGCGGCAACGCGATCAGGCCGGCGACAAATCTTGGTCCAATAACCCGTTGCATCGGATCGACGGCCATCATCTCCATTGCAGATATCTGCTCGGTGGCCTTCATCAGGCCAATTTCTGCGGTCAATGCTGACCCGGCGCGCCCAGCGAACAGTAAAGCCGCCAGTACCGGGCCAAGCTCTCTCACCAGAAACAATGCGACAACCACTCCAAGGCTGGATTCCGCGCTAAAGTTAACCAGCTGATAATATCCCTGTAACCCCAATACCATTCCAACAAAAAGGCCTGACACCAGAATAATCAGCATGGTCAAAACGCCGATTGAGTAAAGTTGCTGAATAACCAGGGAAAACCGAGGCAAACAGCGAACCGCTCCGGAAAGCGCATGGAGTAAAAATACCACGGACGCTCCCAGCCGAGAGATAAATTCCAGGCCACTGCGGCCAATTATCCCTACCCACCGCATTAGATATGATTCGCCAGGTCGGCGGCATAGTCTTCCGCGGGATATTGATACCGAACCGGACCATCGGGCAACCCTTGGATAAATTGACGTACTTCAGGCTGCTCACTGTTGATCATTTGATCTGGCGTTCCATGACCAATGACGTTTCCTGTACCTAATAAATACACATAGTCAGCGATACTGCATCCTTCCTTAACGTCGTGGGTGACCACGATAGAGGTTAACCCAAGAGCGTCGTTTAATTCCCGTATTAATTTAATGATCACTCCCATGGAAATCGGATCGAGACCAACAAACGGCTCATCATACATCACCATCTGTGGATCGAGCACAATCGCCCGGGCCAGCGCAACTCGTCGCGACATGCCACCGGACAACTCGGAAGGCATAAGGTCCCTTGCGCCTCGCAGGCCGACCATTTCGAGTTTGATCAATACCAGAATTCGCATAATTGCCTCGGGCAGATCAGTTTGTTCTCTCAGGGGAAACGCAACATTTTCGAATACCGACAAGTCGGTCAATAACGCGCTACTTTGGAACAACATACCCATTTTACGCCGCATGGAGTACAGCGCTTCCCCACGACGGGTCGGTACCGGTTTGTTATCAAATATTACCTGGCCTTTTTGTGGAGCCAGGCGACCGCCGATAAAACTCAGAAAAGTAGACTTTCCACAGCCGCTTGGTCCCATTATTACGGTAACTTTTCCACGCGGAATAACCACATTCAAACCAGTATACATAGGCCGACCGGAAAACCCAAAATGCAAGTCGTTGACTTCCACCATCGGGTCTGCAAACATTGGATTATTGTCTGGTGCCGGCATTGTTAAAAGGGAAATTAGGTGAACTGGGTTTGGGATTAAGTTTTAAACTTTCGCTAAAGAATTTTACCAGAAGCACCGGGAATAAAGGGTTTTTTGTGACTCATCATATTCAGCGGGGGTTAAGGAGATTGGATGAACTATTCGGAATTCAACAAGTCGAATTAGCTAATTAACCAAGAGATAACCTATCGTGAATAAAACTAAATTTATAGCGTCTGCAGCGCTCGCCGCCGTACTGTTCTCTACCACGGCTTTAGCATATCGAGACTTTAAAACCCCGGCGACAAGTTATATTCATAAGGGAGACAAAGTCATACTCAATCATTCTATTTCCACCCCTGGCGGAGAAAAGATATTTCTCCAGAACGGCAAGGTAAAACGACGCTCTGAAGTGGGACAATCTCGCCCCTACTGCTACTTCCACCTGCGTCGTGATCGTGCATTTATTGATACCGAGACGTCGCTGTCCAGTGAAGATTTTACCGTAATCGATACCACCAAATACAATGAATTGGTTTTCAATGACCAACCACTGAGTCAACCAAGAGTAATATTGGCCATGATGGATTCGACCGAACGCGGCAACAGTGAAAGGACCTTGACCACTAGAATTTATTTGACTTCCGTCAGTCAACCCCAGGTGATCGGACTAAACTGTAGCGTGTGGGCGGTGCCGAGCGAAAGAAGCCACGTCAGTATCGACGAAATACGCAAGGCCCTGGGCGATTTGGTTACCCTGGAACTGGCAGACTATTAACAGTTCCGGGTCAGTACCCGCTCAAGTTTTTCGGTGGCTGATCTCAGCATAGGCTGAGTGATTATGAATTGACTCGAAGTTTTCCACACTCACCTGATAGGTTAAGACCCGGGAATCCTGATTAAGGCATGCTGCCACATCGCGCACCATATCCTCGACAAATTTGGGATTATCATAGGCTTTTTCAGTGATGAATTTTTCGTCGACCCGCTTTAGCATCCCATAGAGTTCCGCGGTAGCCTGCCCTTCTACCATTTCAATAAGTTCTTCGACCAATACGGCCTGGTCAGCATTAACTTTTACGGTGACATGGGAACGCTGATTATGGGCTCCGTATTCAGAAATTTTCTTGGAACAGGGACATAAACTAGTCACCGGAACCACGACCTTGACGAAGGACTCAATTTCGTCACCATCGATACTGCCGGTTAAGGTAACCTGGTAATCGATCATGCTGCGAACGCCACTTATTGGAGCTGATTTGCCGACGAACCAGGGAAATTCCATCTCAATGATTCCTTTGCTGGCGTCCAGTCGGTCGCGCATGGTAATCAGCATTACCTTGAACGATTCGACACTGATCGCACCCGATTGACTATTCAATATATCGACAAATCTCGACATGTGGGTGCCCTTGAATTCTGCAGACAATGCCACCGACATATCGAAATGGGCCACGGTATTTTGCACCCCACTTCGATCAGAGAAAGCAATGGGATGTCGCAGCGATTTTATGCCAACGCGATCGATCGCAATATTGCGAGTATCCGCGCTCCCTTGTACGTCTTCGATACCGACAGTCTTGATACTGGTTGCAGATTCGCTCGACATTTAAATTATCTCAGGATTTTACTATTTTGATATGTTTGCTGGCATCGGTGGTTTGCTGTTTACGACCCTTAATCCGCTCCAGGATACCCGCAACGTCCAGGCCGCATTCAGCCAATTGCTGCTGCTGGCTGCCGTGCTCCAGATGTTTATCCGGCACCCCGAGGTTCAGCACTTCAACAGATTTTTTATACTGCGCAAGCAGCTCGTTGACCGCAGAACCCGCGCCACCGGCCAATACATTTTCTTCAATGGTCACCAGCAGACTATATGTGTCTGCCACTTCCAATATCAACTGCTGGTCCAATGGTTTGACAAATCGCATATTGATAACGCTGGCGTCGAGGGTTTCAGCGACCACCATGGCAGGGGCGACCATCGTGCCAAATGCCAGTAGTGCAATAGATTCATTGCCCATTGCCCCCTGGCGTCGCAGCTCTGCCTTGCCGATGGGCAACTCGGTCATCGGGATCGATTCACTCGCCCCTGGCCCACTGCCTCTTGGATAACGGACCGATGCCGGACCCTGGTACAGAAAACCAGTGTACAACATATCACGACACTCAGCTTCATCCGCCGGCGCCATTATTACCGTATTAGGTATACACCGCATATAGGAAAAATCGTAGGTCCCGGCATGGGTGGCACCGTCAGCACCTACCAAGCCGGCCCGATCGATAGCGAGCAAAATATCCAGATTCTGAATTGATACATCATGCAGCAATTGATCATAGGCCCGTTGCAGGAAAGTGGAATAAATTGCCACCACCGGCTTGAATCCTTCACAGGCAAGCCCGGCGCCGAATGTCATCGCATGCTGTTCAGCAATACCAACATCAAAGAATCTCTCCGGATATATCTTGGAGAACTTTACCAGGCCGGAGCCCTCCCGCATCGCCGGAGTAATGCCAACCAAGCGATGGTCCACCGCCGCCATATCACACAACCAGTCGCTGAACACATTGGTATAGGTTCGCGCCTTTTTTTGTCGGGTTTCCAGTTTTCCGGTATCCGGATTAAATGGTGACACACCGTGGAACAACAAAGGATCGCCTTCCGCGGGTTCGAATCCTTTACCTTTCTGAGTTACCACATGGAGAAATCTTGGACCCGTTAGATCTCGCATGTTTTTCAGGGTTTTGATTACCGTGGTCAAATCATGGCCGTCTACCGGACCGATATAGTAAAAACCCAGTTCCTCGAACAAGGTACTAGGCATGACCATGCCTTTCATATGTTCTTCCCAGCGCCGGGCATAATCTTTTAATTGGGGGGGTAAGGTACCCAGCACGGTCTTGCTTCCTTCCCGTACTGAGGTATACGCGTGACCAGAGAGTATACGCGCCAGGTAATTGGAGATCGCACCCACGTTGGGTGAGATCGACATCTCGTTGTCGTTTAATATTACCAACAGGTTCGCATCGAGATCCCCCGCATTGTTAAGGGCCTCAAATGCCATCCCACCGGTCAGCGCCCCATCTCCGATAATGGCCACTACTTCGTTGTCTGTTTCACTCAAGCCGCTGGCAACCGCCATGCCGAGGGCCGCGCTGATGGATGTACTGGCGTGACCTGCACCAAAGGTATCAAATTCACTCTCACTACGTTTTAGAAAGCCAGACAAGCCGCCATGCTGACGAATAGTGGAAAAGCTATCGCGCCGATTAGTCAGAATTTTATGGGGATAGGCCTGGTGTCCAATATCCCATACCAATTTGTCGTTGGGTGTGTCGAACACATAATGCAGCGCTATAGTGAGTTCGATGGCTCCAAGTCCTGGCGCAAGATGCCCGCCAGTTCGAGATGTCTCTTCAATCAGAAACTCACGCAACTCAGTGGCAAGTTGCAGTAACTTGTCCTGGGGCAACAACCTCAGCTGCCTTGGATTATCGATGGAATATAGTAAAGGATATTGTTCGGTAGACATCAGTAACTCCTATTGACCACAAACTGCGCCAATTGCCGGAACAGAGTTGAATTATCCCCCATCAGGCGCGCTGATTCGAGCGCCTGATGGTATAAATTCTCACATTCTTCTCTAGCCTGATCGATCCCGAGTAACGATACATAGGTGGATTTTTCCATACGTTGGTCCGCTCCTCCCGGTTTACCCAGGGTCTCACTATCGCTGGTCACATCCAGTATATCGTCAACGATTTGGAAGGCGAGGCCAATGGCCATGCCATAACGATCCAGTTCTTTAAGTTGCTCATCGGTAGTGGATTCGGCGGTTAGTCCACCCAATTGGCAGCTCGCGCGAATCAGTGCGCCAGTCTTCATCTGATGCATTTCCACCAAATCAGGATAATCAATCAGCCTCCCGGTAGCGAGCATATCGAGGGATTGTCCACCCGCCATTCCCCTTGAGCCGGTTGCTTTGGCCAGAACGTTTATCATGCTCAGACGCCGCGTAGCAGCGACCGTCAAGGCAGGATCGCCGGACAAAACTTCAAATGCCAGAGTCTGGGCGGCGTCGCCCGTGAGCACTGCGGTTGCTTCGTCGAACGCTCGGTGACAGGTGGGCTGTCCCCGGCGCAAATCATCGTCGTCCATGGCTGGGAGATCGTCGTGTACCAGGGAGAACGCATGGAGCATCTCAACTGCTGAAGCCGCAACGTCTAGCTGTTCCATGCTGGCGCCAAATACCTCGGCAGAAGCATATACCAACATCGCTCGCAGTCGTTTACCTCCTCCCAGGCAGGCATATCGAAGGGCCTGATGCAATCGCTGGGGTTTTGTCTCCGCCGATGGCAGCCGTTGTTCCAGCGCCCGCTCGACCCGTTGGCGATAGCCCGACCAGGCTAAATCAAAATCGTCCACTGGTTGGGTAGCAATTAATCCGGTTGAATAGTGCGGGGGTTAGGTCGATCGAGGTTACTCGGTCGGGTCGTCATCCAGGTCATATCCAGAACTTTCGACTTGCTGTTCGACCGCCTCCAGTTGATACCTGTCGTGCTTTTGCACCAGTTTATCGACTCGCTGTTGGGCGGAATCAAGACTTTTCTGACATTCCTCGGAAAGTTCCATACCGCGCTCAAAATCCTTCATCGCCTGATCCAGAGACTGGTCTCCAGACTCCATACGTTGAACAATTTTATCGAGTTCTCCAAGCAATTTCTCGAAGTCCGGGGTTTTGGTTTTCGCGGATGATGGCATTAAACGATTGACTAAAAAGGTGCAATTTTCAGGATGTAGCCGATTCGAGATATTACCAGAATCTGATCCAGTTTTAGCGACTGATTCGAGGTCGAATCGCCCATTTTCAGCGTACGTGATCTGCCTACAATGGGGTATCATCGCGCTAGCCAAATAACCCTGAATTATCCAGAAATTTATGAGTAGCAGCTACGATGCATCCTCGATTGAAGTACTAACCGGTCTGGAACCCGTGCGTAAGCGCCCAGGTATGTACACCGAAACTGATCGACCCAATCATCTGGCTCACGAAGTAATTGATAATAGTGTTGACGAAGCCATTGCCGGCTTTGCCAGTCGTATCGAGGTTACTTTACACAAAGACGGCGCTATGACGGTTAAAGACGATGGCCGTGGAATGCCGGTGGACAAACACAAGGAGCATGGCATCACCGGGGTGGAATTAATTTTGACCAGGCTCCACGCAGGAGGGAAGTTTTCCGATAGCCATTACAGTTATTCCGGTGGATTGCATGGTGTAGGCGTTTCCGTGGTTAACGCGTTGTCGCTTAGTCTCGAAGTATGGATCCGGCGCAACAACCAGGAGTATTACATGGCGTTTGCCAATGGTGAAAGTAAAGGCCCGCTTAAATTGGTCGGCAAATCTGCCAAGCGAAACACCGGTACCATTATCAAATTCCATCCAGACCCCGGTTACTTTGATTCACCCAAATTCCATGTCGCCAGATTAAAGCGAGTACTGCGTGCCAAGTCGGTACTATGCCCCGGCCTGGAAGTCCTGTTTACCGATCAGGAAAATCCTGACAACGATGACCACTGGCAATACCAGGATGGACTGAAGGAATACCTGCTTTCGGAATTGGCCGGAGCAGAAATAGCGCCGGCCCAACCGTTTGTCTGCGGCAATAAGCTATCTGACGGAGAGATCGATTGGGCGGTAGCCTGGGTCGCAGACGGTGGAGAATGTATCTGCGAAAGTTATGTCAACCTCATTCCCACAACCCAGGGCGGAACCCACGTCAGCGGACTGCGTAGTGGGTTTACCGAAGCCATTCGAGAGTTTTGCGAATACCGGGACTTGTTGCCCCGGGGAGTTAAACTAACCCCGGAGGATGTTTGGAATAGCTGTACCTATATTCTTTCGGTCAGGATCAAGGAGCCACAGTTTAGCGGACAAACCAAGGATCGCCTGTCGTCCAGAGAAACCAACGCCTTTGTCCAGACGGCAGCAAAGGACGAACTCAGTTTGTGGCTCAATCAGCATATCAAGGACGCTGAGAGAATCGCGATCATGGCTATCGACAGTGCCCAAAGAAGGCTACGCGCTGGCAAGCGGGTCCAGCGAAAAAAAATAACCAGCGGACCCGCTTTACCTGGGAAACTCGCAGACTGCACCAGTGATAACCTTGAAATGACAGAGCTTTTTCTGGTTGAGGGTGATTCGGCCGGTGGCTCAGCCAAGCAAGCAAGGGATCGAATTTTTCAGGCGATTATGCCGTTACGGGGGAAAATTCTTAACACCTGGGAAGTCGACTCTTCGGAGGTGCTCGGATCCCAGGAAGTTCATGATATTGCGATCGCCCTCGGAGTCGACCCCGGATCCACTGATTTGACCGGGTTGCGTTATGGCAGAGTCTGCATCCTGGCGGACGCCGATTCCGATGGTCTACATATTGCTACGCTGCTTTGCGCCCTGTTTCTACGTCACTTCCCGGCGTTGGTAGAAACCGGTCGGGTATGCGTGGCGATGCCGCCTTTGTATCGAATAGATGTTGCCAAAAAAGTTTTTTACGCCCTAGACGACAACGAAAAAGACAAAATTCTGGCACAAATTGAGGCAGAAAAAATCAGAGGGAAGGTCAATGTGCAGAGATTTAAAGGTCTAGGCGAAATGAATCCGCCGCAGCTAAGGGAAACAACAATGAATCCCGAATCCCGAAGCCTGGTACAACTTCACATTAAAAAAGGTGATCATCCCTACGAAGTCCTGGATATGTTGCTGGCAAAAAAGCGCGCCAGCGATCGAAAAAGCTGGCTCAGCGAAAACGGTGACCGCGCGCAAATCGCGTAAAAACACCTGCTTGGCTAGGGTAGTTACCTAGATAAAGTCCGAAAAACTGGACTTTAGCTGTATTTGATGCTTACAATTCCCTAATGCTGAACGATTGATCCCACGCCGTGATAATGTTTCCACGGTATCTGATCCGGAAATTCTGGTGTCCGGCATCGGATTTACTGCCCAATCTGTCGGTATATATAATCTAAAAGCGCGCCAGGATTGGTCCTGAGCGCAAATAACTTCCTAACCCGGGATGTTGTTCGTTTGAATTGAGTTGTGCAAAGCGGTTTCTGGGGGTACCTGCTAGTAAGCGGAGGCATGTGTATGGCTGAAAGACATAGCGGAATCGTCAAGTGGTTCGATAACCGTAAAGGTTACGGTTTTATTCAGCGCGATAATGTCGATGATGACGTCTTCGTTCACTTCAGGGAAATACGTGGCGAAGGATTTAAAACCTTATTCGAAGGCCAGCGAGTCGAGTTTGGCCTAATAGAAAGGGACAAAGGTTTCGCTGCGGAAGATGTTGCCACCATTGAATAGACCGCCGGGCAACAAATTTTAACTTCTCCGGTTCCGACCCTATTTCTCATACGGGATTGAATTAGTAGTCGGGCACCCAAGATTTGATGGGATCAGCGCAAGTTATACAGTACCTTCGCTACCGCAGAAATAGTCGCATCAATATCCTCTTCACTGTGAGCAGCTGAAACAAACCCCGACTCAAATGCTGAAGGCGCCATATAGATATTTTGTTCGAGCATTCCATGGAAGAATTGGTTGAATTTTTCTCCATCGCAGGCGCTCACGTCGTCAAAACTGGAAACCTCCGGGCGATCCGTAAAAAATAGTCCAAACATCGATCCCACTCGATTGGCCGTCATGGCGACACCGGTGTTCCTCGCAGCCTCCAATACCCCCTCCACCAGCTTTTCGGTGGTGGCAGCGAGCGCGGGATAAAAGTCATCGGCCTGGGTTCCTCTTAACGTCTCAATACCCGCGGTCATCGCAATTGGGTTTCCTGACAAGGTGCCAGCCTGGTAAACCCTACCCTCAGGAGCGAGGTGCGCCATAATTTCAGCATTGGCGCCAAATGCCCCGACTGGCATCCCTCCACCGATTATTTTACCGAGTGCCGTGATATCTCCTTTAACACCGTATAACTCCTGAGCACCCTGGGGGCCAACCCGAAAACCAGTCATCACCTCATCCATAATCAACAAACCACCATATTGGTCGCATAACCCGCGCAGACCCTCCAGAAACCCCTGCTTCGGTGGAACACAATTCATATTTCCTGCCACTGGCTCAACAATTATAGCGGCAATTTCAGCACCTATCTGATCGAAGATCTGGCGAACCGACTCGAGATCATTATATGTTGCCGTAAGGGTATGTTTGACCGTATCGGCGGGTACTCCGGGTGAAGTCGGCACCCCAAATGTCAGGGCACCGGAGCCAGCCTTCACCAGCAGACTATCGGCATGACCGTGATAACAGCCCTCAAACTTTATAATTTTGTCACGCCCGGTATACCCTCTGGCCAGCCGAATTGCGCTCATAGTGGCTTCGGTACCGGAGTTAACCATACGGATTTTGTCAAGCCAGGGGAGGCGTTCACAAACCATCGTGGCCATCTCGGTTTCAATGATTGTTGGCGCACCAAAACTCAGCCCGTCAGCGGCACACTTCTGTACTGCAGAAATCACCTCCGGGTTCCCATGCCCAAGAATCATTGGTCCCCATGATCCAACATAGTCAATATAAGATTCGCCGCTTTCGGCATAGACTTTGCTACCCTGGGCTCGACGAATAAACACCGGCGCTCCGCCCACAGATTTAAATGCCCGTACCGGCGAATTGACGCCGCCAGGTATTACTTTGTTTGCTTGTTCAAATAATAGTTTGTTTTCCATCTGAATATCCGTGATCGCGGCTGACCGCATATTAATTTTCGAGTAAATGTTTGTACTGCGCCAGCTCGCTGGCGCTAATAAGAAATAATACCATTTCATCATGCTCCGTACCCAACCAGGTGAATGGTAATTGAGGCCAGGCCTGTTCGACTGCGAAAGATGCTGAGCCCGCTTCGACAATCAGAAATCCCGAGGCAGTCAAATAGTCTCCGGCTTGCTGCAACAATGGACGAATAAAATCCAGCCCGTCGCTACCGCCCCGCAAACCCAATTCGGGCTCGACACGATACTCCTCGGGCAAAGCATCCATACGGATGTCAGAGACATAGGGTGGATTACACAATATCAGATCAAATTTTCGAAACTTATTGGCAGATTCCAACCCCGTAAACATTGCACCATGATTCAGACTGACCCGATCAGATAGTTCATGTCGCTCAAGGTTTATCCGGGCGACTGCGAGTGCATCAGAAGACAAATCGCTCAACACCACCGAGGTGCCGTCAAATGCCATAGCGGCGGCAATACCGATGCAGCCGCTGCCACAACAAAGGTCCAAAATAGTGTCGACCTCTGAAGGCTCTACCCAGGGTACAAATTGTTCCGGGATCCATTCCGCCATAAACGAACGGGGTACCAATGTACGTTCATCAACGTAGAATGGGATGCCGGCAAACCAAGCTTCTCGGAGTAAGTAAGCCAGAGGTTTACGCGTGCTGATGCGCGCCGAGACCAGTTTTTCAACGGCGTTGATCTGTTCCGAGCCCAGCCAATTACCCCAATCATAATCCGCTTGTCCGAGTTCCTCATTGCAGGCCGACAAAACCAACCACATGGCTTCCTCTTCGGCATTGTCCACACCATGGCCAAAGGCAACACTTGCGTCAGTTAGCCAATCAATTACCTGCACTACCGCTGTTTCGAGAGTTGTCGCGGAAGCCAGTCTGATTTCCGGTAATGCGTCAGGCAGTCCGGTTTTCATTGGATAACCCTTAGCATTGCTGGATGTCTTACCCTCAGAAAATTGGTTTTTTCGCCCACGCTTACCCATCCCCTGGCTTCTACCAGTTTTTGTTCAAGGGAATCGGGATTATCCCGCCAAAATTCCTTCCATTGGAGTCGCCTGATCGTAACGGTGAGATCATCACTCAACTTTACTAGCAGATTCTTCTGCGACTTCTTTACACTGGATACCGTGCCCCTGAACAGGCCAAATCCCGGTTTGATATCGGTTTCCCGATCAAGCTCGAGCGGACGATAGTATTGGTCTCGCCAAATACCCAACTGGTTATTCCTGGCGACGGCTTCGGCTTTGAGATATATCTCCAGGCGGTCGATATCTGGCGGGAATGCCACTACAAACGCATACCCCCTATCGATCAATATTTTCTGTAGATCGGTTTTATCAGGAAGCTCAAGATAGCCCAAGGTCCTACCGTAGGAATCGGATTGCTGTTGGCCTATAACCAGTCTGGCGGGTTTACCTTCAACCAGTTCTCGCATGGTTAGGAGTGCTTCCAACGCATATGGCTGCGCTGGTTGATTCTCACGTTCCTTTTCCGGCGTATTGATTCCGAGCAACCTGATAATTTCTCCATCCTTGAGAACCACTGTATCGCCATCGACAACGTGTTTAATCTCTACCTTTCGTGGTTCTTCTGCGGCGCATCCAGAAACAGTCGAAAGTACAACTGACAGCAAAAAGGCACCATAAAATGGTGCCTTTACAATTCTTCCCAGCATATCCGACTTCGCCAGGTCTGCAACGATTGAAGCAGCTTGTCTAACTGACAGGCAAGCCTATTGGCCTGGGATGATATTTACTTCCGCGCGTAGCGGGCCTGAAATTTACCGACCCGGCCAGCGGTGTCCATGACCTTCTGCTTGCCAGTATAGAAAGGATGGCATGCCGAGCAGATTTCGATGGTCAACTCTTTTTTCAGGGTCGATTTGGTCTCGAAGCTGTTGCCACATGCGCAGGTAACATTGATCTCCTGATAGTCGGGATGGATGCCTGGTTTCATAACGAGTTCCTGGGTAATGCAGCCACTATTTCGACTACAATGTGATTAATTTGCGGGCGCGCGATGATATGCAAAAAACCACACCAAATCAAGCGTTAGTTGGTGTAGTGTATTAATGTCTTCCGCGTCAATTACCGCTAGCGATTCATCGATTTGATGAACTCCTCGTTGGTTTTAGTCGCTTTAAGCTTATCAATCAGGAATTCCGCAGCCTGCATATCATCCATTGGATGCAGCAACTTTCGCAGCAACCAAATCTTCTGCAGCTCCGCAGGTTCGGTCAACAATTCTTCTCGGCGGGTGCCGGATCGATTGATATTCATTGCCGGATATACCCGTTTCTCAGCGATACGGCGATCAAGATGAATCTCCATATTACCGGTACCTTTGAATTCCTCATATATAACATCATCCATCTTGGAACCAGTGTCGATCAGCGCGGTTGCGAGAATCGTCAGACTGCCACCTTCCTCGATATTACGCGCCGCACCGAAAAATCGTTTTGGCCGCTGCAATGCGTTGGCGTCAACACCGCCAGTTAAGACCTTTCCCGAAGCTGGCGCAACAGTATTATAGGCGCGGGCCAAGCGGGTAATCGAATCTAACAAAATGACCACATCCCTTTTATGCTCAACCAATCGTTTGGCCTTTTCGATCACCATTTCCGCAACCTGAACGTGTCTGGCAGCGGGTTCGTCAAAGGTGGAAGAAATCACCTCACCCCTCACCGTACGTTGCATTTCAGTTACTTCTTCCGGTCGCTCATCGATCAGCAATACCATTAGTAATACGTCCGGATTGAGTGCGGTAATGGATTGTGCCATTTGTTGCAACATTACCGTCTTACCGGTTTTTGGCGCTGACACAATAAGGCCACGCTGACCCTTTCCAATCGGTGCGATCAAATCGATAACCCGACCAGTCAGATCTTCGCTTGATCCATTTTCACGCTCCAGATGAAGCCTGTCATCCGGATGCAACGGAGTCAGGTTTTCAAACAATATCTTCTTCTTGGCTTCCTCGGGCGGTTGGAAATTAATCTCCTCTACCTTCAGCAGCGCAAAATATCGTTCCGAATCTTTTGGAGGACGAATTTGTCCCGAAACAGTGTCGCCGGTTCGGAGCGCAAATCGCCGAATCTGACTCGGTGACATGTATATATCATCCGGTCCAGCCAGATATGATGAAGATGCCGAACGTAAAAAACCGAAGCCGTCTTGTAAAATTTCGACCACACCTTCGCCAAGAATTCGCTGCCCCTTTCTAGCCTGGGCTTTGAGTATCGCGAATATCTGATCTTGTTTACGTAATCGGGTTATGTTGTCGAGATTAAGTTCACGACAAAGCTCCGCTAACTGAACTGGTTTTTTTTCTTTGAGATCGGTTAAGCTGATTGGCGGCAAATCCGGATTTTCCGGAACTTGCTGCTGTCGTTGCATTGATCTGGATTGCTTTGGTTTTTGCTCTGTTGGACTAAGTGTCATGGAAGGAGAAAACGATATTAATTAGAATGCGCTGAACCTTGCGCCGGTTATGAAAAGACGTGGGAGTCTGTATTATTTTTCAAGCAGCCGGAACGACTACTTTAAGAAAGCGTTTGCGGTATAATAAAGGCGTTCGTCTCAGATGTCCACCCTCTGCATTCAACTCAATGCCGACAACCCGTGTAACCATTCAGGTGTCTCATTTCGGCGACTGTTATGGGATTGCTATGACCAAATCAAATCGGGTGTTTAAATGGGAACTGTTAAATGAGAACGCAATAGGAATAACCCTAAGCACCCAGAGCAATGGTAAATCTTTCAGTAGTGCTTAATTGGATAAAAACTTATTCGTTATTCCTGAAACTTGCGTGAGATTTGCCTGCGATATGCCTGAGATATGGGTAACTCTAGTTGGTATTTGCTATAAAGAGCTGATCCGCAACATTAGGCTACTGTGGTATCTACATTGCTTTCTATAAAATCAGCCAGCTGGGATTTTGATACCGCACCAACTTTTGTTGCTTCAACTTTACCGTTGTTGAATAGCATCAAGGTTGGTATACCCCGAATACCGTACTTGGGTGGGGTTTCTGGATTATCATCAATGTTTAATTTGGCAATCTTTATTTTCTCACCAAATTCTTCGGCGAGTTCATCCAGAATGGGGGCAATCATCTTACAGGGCCCACACCATTCAGCCCAGTAGTCGATTAGTACGGGGCCTTCGGAATTTAACACTTCGTCGGCGAAAGTTTCATCACTGACGTGAACTATTTTATTTGACATTGAATTGAGCATTCATGATTGTTGTATGACGACTAATATGCAGTCTGAACTAACTCGAATCAAGTTATTTTATATTAATTTTTTAACATGCTGATACGTACAAATATTGGCCAAAGGCGTAAATGACTAATAAACATCTTACAGATCAACGATTTGCAGATCTTCCGCTGGTCGAATCATTGCAATCCGGTTTGGCAGAGGCGGGGTTTGAATTTTGCACTCCAATTCAAGCGCAATCCCTCCCAACCGCTTTGTCAGGTAACGACGTTGCGGGTCAGGCCCAAACTGGCACCGGTAAAACTATCGCTTTCCTGTTGGCTTGCTGCAACCTATTGTTGACCCGCGAACCGTTGGAAGGATATGAGCAGGGCCAGCCGAGGTCATTGATTCTTGCACCTACCCGGGAACTGGCAATTCAGATTCATAAAGACGCTGAATTGCTCAATATACATACCGGATTGTCAATTGGATTAGTTTATGGCGGAACCGGTTATGAGCAGCAAAAAACAATGCTAACCGGAAAGAATGATATCTTGATCGGCACCCCAGGACGATTAATCGATTTCTTTAAGCAGGGATTGTTCACCTTGAAATTCACCCAGGTGGCGGTAATGGATGAAGCCGATCGAATGTTTGATCTGGGTTTTATCAAAGACATTCGTTACCTCCTGCGTAAAATGCCGCCGGCCAACGAACGCCTAAATTTATTATTCTCCGCCACCTTGTCATTCCGGGTAATGGAACTCGCATATGAACATTTGAACGACCCAACTGAAATTAAGATAGATTCTGATGAGGTCGTCGCCGACATGGTTACAGAGTACAGCTTTTATCCGGCGAACAGTGAAAAAATGGTGTTGCTGGTCAATCTGTTGCGCCAGCAAGATCCAGAGCGGGTGCTGGTATTCGTCAATACCCGATATGCCGCAGAGGACGTTTCGCTATGCCTGGAAGCCAATGGTATCAGTACCGCCATGTTGTCTGGCGACGTTCCTCAAACCAAAAGAGAGAAGCTACTCGAAAAGTTTAAGTCAGGTCAGTGTAAGGTATTAGTTGCGACGGACGTTGCCGCCCGCGGGTTGCATATTCCGGCAGTCAGCCATGTTTTTAACTTCGACTTACCCCAGGATGCCGAGGACTATGTGCATCGAATTGGGCGTACCGCACGAGCTGGCGCAAGTGGTGAAGCAATCAGTTTTATCTGTGAGAAATATGCCTACTCGATAATGGAAATTGAGGAATTTATAGGTCATACGTTGCCGCGCAAGGATATTGCTGTGGACATGCTTGAACCTATTGAATACGCACCGAGGCGCGGCCGCAGAGACCGTGGTGGACCGCAAAAAGACCGCCGAAACAATACAGGGAGGTCATCTAAACCCCAATCTAAAACCCAGGGGAATCGCGCCCGGGGGCCTGCACAGCATGTTGACCGTCAGCAAGTTAATACCGAGCAGGCTGCCACTCAACCAGCCAACTTGCCGGACCGCTCCACAACCGACTCGTCACCGGCCAAGGATACATCTAGGTTGGTCGCCCCGATAAAACCAGTGGATTCGGAGTTGCTGACAAAGCCTGCTAGTTCACCCGCTAATCCGACTGTAATTAGCAGCGTATCGACCCTGGTGAATCATCCCCCTCGGTTTAGCCGTCGCTTTGGTGAGGTACCAGCAATTGGCTAAATCGCAATAACCATACTAACGCTCGCAAGCAATTAACTATGGGTGCAATTGGGGGAATACAGCTACGGGAATGTAGTTGCGGAAGGAACCCCGGGTCTGTAGTTAAAACTGGGGTCTGTAGTTAAAACTGCTGACTTAAAAGCGTTTGCTCGCGGCAAAATTTACTTCATTGGAATCGGATAAATCACTACGTCCTTCAACATCGGTACCGATAAACTCGATGCCAAACCGAGTGCTCGGCCATGGGTTCCAGGTATAACCAAGGTGCACGGTGTCCAACGTATCGACGCCATAGCTATTGTCCAGACTACCAGACTCAAAGCGGTTAATTTCCACCCTCAGGTTGGAAGTTTCACCCAAACGGTAATTGATGCTCGGATTGATATTGATCGATTCATTCTGGGTAATCACCCTCATTTCTGACGGCTTTGAATCACCAAAGCGACTCAGGATAAAATTATCAATACTGTTACCAAGCGTAACACTGAGGGCGGCGAACAAATCTCCAAACCGCCAGCCTCCTGCCAGATTCAATCCCCACCCTAATTCGTCAGAACTATTGTCCTTTTGCTCAAACCCCTCCAGTTGCAATTGTCGGCCCAAAGCAGTGAAACTGTATTGTGCCCGGCTGGACGGATCCGTTCCATTCCAAGAAAGAATTAGATTGGGTGAAGACTTATAATTTCCCGAAGATATGACGTCAGAGTCAGCTTGCAGCCCAACGCTGTTTCCAATATTGTTTTCCAGGGCTACGCTGAATCCATTATTACTGTTCCAGCGAATTTGATCAGATGTCTGGCTATTTTGGCGCAAACTTGAAAATCCTGAACCAGCACCACTCGACCCCAGGAAATCCTGAAAATTGCTCCAATCATTGCCCACGGTTAAAACACCGTGAGAACTCTCCATCGCGGTGGAGAACCGCCTGACCTTAAACCCCTGGGCTTCGGTTAGTGCAGACTCGTCCAGGACAAATCCCTGACGATCAAATTTAGCTCGAGGTGAATCGAAATCCACTATTGAATTCAACTGGAAATTCGTCCTCGATCCAGTCAATGAATTGACCAAAGAATGACTCTCTATCCGAAAGCTTGAATTAAATTGGTTATCATTCATGACCTCGGTGAACCCAAGGTCATCAATGGTCATGGGTTGGCCTGAATTCGCCGCCAGAACCGCACTTGAACAGGATAAAACCACGCAACCAAGCAGTCCACCAACGATCCGCCCATTCAATCCAGGGGACACAGTCCTGCCTGGATTCGCCAGAAATTCTGGACGAGCGCATATCCTATTGATCTCAATCAATTTTTCAGTTTTATTTAACTGTGGAAGGTTACGCCTCATTCGGTGAGCTATTCCTGCTGGTCCGGGCCTGAAGTATATTCCCGGGATATCCGCCTGTCCAGCGAAACCAGAGATAATACACTGATTCTACGCCTATTTTTCCCAGATCAGCGGGATACAGTCGCCACCCTATTAACGATTCTCAGATTCCATTTCTCGGCAAGTGTATTCAATTTGCCCTCAACCTCCAAATAGACCGCTGGATCGTCGGTTGTTCCACCAAAATCAAGCACACCAGCGCCGATCTCGACATCAGCCTTCTGCAGGCGCTTACCAAGAACAATTAACTGCTCAATCGCTGGCAGCCATTTAGCTTCAGCTAATTCAGGATTCTGACTGATTGTCGCCGCGAACTTTAGATTTGTACGGGGAACCAGATTCTCTAACAAACCGGAATCCGAAAGCGATCCTGACATGCCAGTGATTTTGTTCTGATTGAACCGAAATTTAATATAGGGCAGTTGCATTGGATGGATCGTAATGTCAGCCCGAACGATTCTGACACCATCGATCTTTGCGGCTAGGGTAATCGACTTTTTCAGGGCTTGGTGACTGGCCACCTGTCCTTTCAGGATGATATCCCGTCCCCTGATATCTGAGTGAATTCGAATAAAACCTGCGTCCACAAGCGCCGTATTAACGCTCAGACTCAGCTGTTTTTCAATCCGGCTGGTTTCAATGATCATCATGAAAAAATACAACACTACAAGACCGAGAAGCCCAAGCAACAGCGTCCTGATAGAAGTGGACTCAGGTTCAAGTATTTGCTCTAATTTCATCGATCTATTTTTGACATCTGGGACAATAATAAGTCGCTCGTTGCCCTGTGATTGTCTTTCGAATGACGCCTGGGCAACGTAGACATGATCCTCCTTCCCTGCCATACACCATCAATTGCTGCTCAAAATAACCTGGCTGCCCATTCACACCGGAAAAATCCTTAAGCGTTGTTCCACCCTGATTGATCGCACTGGATAATATTTTCCGGATTGACTGAGCCAAACGCTGATAACGTACTTTAGAGATGCGTTGGCAGCTACGATGGGGATGAATCCCGGCGTCAAATAAGCTCTCAGCAGCATAGATATTGCCAACACCAACAACTACTTCTCCATTCATTACCAGGTTTTTGATCGCTGTGGTGCGGCCACCCGCACCCATGCGTAATACCTCACCGGTAAAATCCTCGGTGAGAGGTTCCACTCCAAGGTTGCGCAATCGGAGATGGTTCCTGATATTTTTTGGATGCCACAACAAGCAGCCAAACCGTCGTGGGTCGCGATATCGAATGATTTTTCCAGCCACTGTTTCCAAATCAAAGTGATCATGAACCTGGGCCGACTCTGGCTGGTTTAGCACCCGAATTGAACCCGACATTCCGAGATGTATTAAAAGACCGCCTTGTTCCAACCCAATCAAAATGTACTTGCCGCGGCGATCCAGAAATAAAATTTTCTGGCCAGACACCTTGGCTTCCAAGCCACGAACAACCGGCCAGCGCAAGCGGCGCTCTCTAACCACCAGACGAGCAATTTCCTGATCCTTCAAATGTGGCGCAATGCCGTTTAAGGTCGTCTCAACTTCGGGTAATTCTGGCATGGTTTTTTGAACCAAAGTGGTTACAATCGCGGACTCCAAGGATACCGTAATCTGCCACGAAATTATGACCTTCACAGTTACAAACCAACACAACGACGGCAGTTTTACCTGTAATGCCGGAGAAACTATTCTCGATGCCGCCCTTCGAGATAATAGAATTTATCCTTATGGATGTCGAAGTGGCGTGTGCGGTGCCTGTAAATGCGACCTAGTGAGTGGCACGGTGGATTACGGTGACTACGAAGATTTTACCCTTACTCATGAAGAGAAAGAGTCGGGAAAGCTGTTGATATGTCAGGCAATTCCCCTCGAAGATGTTGTAATCAATGTCGATGAAATCATGTCTGGACAAAATATCCAGATAAAAATGCTACCCTGTCGGGTCAGCCAGATCGACCGCCTGGCCGAAGATGTTATTCGTCTATACCTGGCATTGCCAAAGACCCAGGAGTTCAATTTTATTGCCGGGCAATACATCGATATCCTGATGAAAGATGGTCAGCGAAGAAGTTTCTCCATCGCAAATCAGCCCGCGCTGGCGAAGGATCAGGGTCTTGAATTACATATTAGGCATGTCCCCGATGGCCAGTTCACCCCCAGGGTATTTGACTCAATGAAACCGCGTGACCTGCTGAGACTGGAAGGCCCGTTTGGAACTTATTTCATGCAGACTGAGGTAACCCGGCCGATTATCATGATTGCGGGAGGTACCGGGTTTTCTCCAGTCAAAGGTTTGATCGAGCATGCCATGGCGGATGATCCTTCTTACAATATCCATTTGTTTTGGGGTGCCCGGGACCACCAAGATCTGTATCTGGACGATTTGGTAAAGCAATGGGAACAACAATTTCCCAATTTTAAATATACACCTGTGCTGTCAGAGTCCAGCTCACCCGACTGGGCCGGTGCCACCGGATGGGTTCACGAAAGTGCGGTTAACAGCTACCCGTCTTTTGCTGAATTCGACGTCTATGCCAGCGGCCCACCGATAATGATCGACGCAATTCGGACCAGTCTTCAGGCTAAAGGCATGGCGATGGAAAACTTTTATTTCGACTCATTCGACTACGCAACACCAGGCTAATTCGAAGCGGGTTAGCATTTACCAAGGGCAATATCAATTTTCCCTTCACCTGTGAAAACGGATAACATTCACCATACCAATAAAAACAAGAGGTGTGGGGCATGCCAATACGCCCAACAGGATCAGGCTCGGTGAAAGCAGCTGGGTTAATACTGATAGCTGCATTTTTGCAACATCTGACTGGCTGCGCCCTGGTAAAGTCTAACCAGGAGAGTGGCGCAGGAGCTACTGAAGTCGAAATTCAAGCCGCGGTGGAACCGATTGCCATGGAACAACCCGTTGAAGTCATCGCTTCCAGGCATAGACTGGACCCAGTGGATTGCTGGTTTATGGTTCCAGAGGGTTCTCCTAAAACCGAGTGCTTCAAAATGTTTGTGCCAGAGAATCATGACGCAGCGGAAGGACCATTGATTAACTTTCCGGTTATTAAATTGTCCATCAACTTTGGGGTATCTGCCAAAACTCCCCTGCTCCATCTGGGCGGCGGTGGCCCCGGTAATCCTATGGGGTTCGATTCCAACACCGTTACTGAATGGTTATGGGAATGGTATCAGCAGATTTCGGTGGGGGATTACCGAGACATGTACCTTATTGATCCCCGTGGCGTCGGTCTGGCTGAACCTGTACTGGTTTGCAGCGAATACATACCTGCTTTTATCGGATCAATAAGTCACGACTTTAGCGTTGAACAAGAAATTGCCTGGAACACGGAGGTTAACAAACAATGCGTCAAACGATTGACCGATCAAGGCATTGATGTATCAAGATATAACAGCCTGGGAGTGGCTAGGGATGTGGAATTATTGCGCCAGTCTTTAGCTATCAGTAAATGGAATTTATACGGTGTTTCCTATGGCACCCGGTATGCACTAACCATCGCTCGGGAGTATCCAGAAACCATTGAATCCATGGTGCTGGATGCGGCGGTGTTTCCCAATATACGTTACATGGATAACTATGCCAGAAATCTGAATAGCGCTTATAGCCGCCTGATCGACTATTGTAACGACTCGCAACCATGCCATGCCGCATTGCCCGATCCGGAGCGCAGTTTCTGGAATATGGTACAAAAGTTAAAAATTGCGCCAGTTAGGGCTACCGTTGATCTTCCACAAAATGGCGTCGAGATGGTACGGAAAGTCAATTTTATACTGAATGCGGACCGCTTCCTTAGTGTCTTTTATAATTCATTGTACGACGCCGATCAGTTTAAGGATCTGCCGGCAATTCTTGCCAGCCTAGAAAACAGGGAACTCGGCGTATTTGGACAAAAGATACAGGACTGGCTGGCTTTTCAAACCGACCAAGACTATGGCGATGCCAGCGCTGCAGCCCACTACTGCTACGAAGAATCTCCGTTTATTGATTACGACAAGGCTATTCTCGAGGCTGAAAGTTTGCGTGAAGAATTGCGGGAATCGGCAGTGGCTTTGTTAGAGTTTAATCGTGCCCAATGCGATCGATGGCCAGTGCCGGCGGCGGATGGAATCGAGGGTGAAGCGGTGATCACCGACGTTCCCACATTGATTTTACATGGTGCCCTCGATCCAGTTTTACCAGTAGAAAACATAGAACAGCAACTACAATATTTTAGCGCAGTAGACTACGAAATTTTCCCGGACATATCCCATAGCATCGTTGGCATACATCCCTGTGGGGAGCCGATGGCGCGGGCATTTCTCAACCATCAACTCGAGTTCAGATCCCACGTAAACTGCCTGGATCAATAATCAGTTATCACCGATCCGTATTAACGTTCCTTATATAACCGGTAGCGGCCGATGCCCGGCAATGGTCGTGCGAAACATTTGCCGGCGCTGTCCATCGTAGTCATTTACCGCATAATGCATTGTGTTCCGATTATCCCAGATTGCCACGGTTCCAGGCCTCCAGCGAATACGGCAGCTGAATTCCGGTCGGGTACAATGACCAAACAGGCTGGAAAGCATGGCTTCTCCTTCGGGTTTTTCCAATCCTTCAATTCCAATGGTATAAGTTGGATTGACAAATAAAGTTTGTTCTCCGGTATCAGGATTCCGGCAAATTGCAGGATGACTAATCTCCGCATCAGCTTCTTCATTGTTTCGCGATATTTCAATAGAACCTTTAAACTGAATGGATTCGTCCGGGGCGTATTTGACACCATAGGGCGCGCCAGTGTGAATCGCTCTAGCACCCTGCAACCGCTCCCTGATGGTTGACGGCAAGTTTTCCAGCGCATGGGTCATATTGATCCATAAAGTATCCCCTCCTACCGCAGGAACTTCTTCGGCGTATAGAATCGATGCTTTGGGCGGTTGATCGAGGAAACTGAAGTCCGAATGCCAGTCCCCTCCAAATACCCCCATATTAATTTCGTCCGCCTGTTTGAGCACACTGATCACCTCCGGAAATTCGGCAACTGGTGTGATATAGGGCAGACGCATCAAATCACCAAATTTTCGACTAAAACTACATAATTGCTCGAGACTCAATTGTTGATCGCGGATTAAGATAACCTTGTTTTTGAGCCAGGCTGAACTGATTTGTTCAAATTCCAGCGGACCGATATATCTAATATCTATTCCGAAAATTTCGGCTCCAATTGATTTGGTCAATGGGTTTATAGAGAGCGGGCCGCGCATTGTGTGGCAATAGGGTAAGACCTGATAGGCGATTGATAATAGACTACTCCGCCAACCCGTATCAATTGGATCGTCCCCAACTCTGGTAAAAGTTGATATTATTGCGCGCCTCCTAGCGACTCCAAAGCCTCCTAACATCTCCAAATATATGCCCCAATTTCAATTTCCGATTACATGGTTGCGTGAGCGCGGCACTGCCATTGTGCTTGGTTTGATCCTGGTCGCTCTGTATTTGGCAACCTTTGCTTATAAATCACATTTTGAAATTGAAATTGAAACAACCGCTGAGCAGAAAACCAATTTCAAAGTTTATTGGGCGCCGCAAGACCGAGGATATTTAGAATCCCGCAGCAGTCGCGTCAGAATACGCAAAGGCCTCCACCATCTGAAGATACCCCTGGGCAATCTAGACAGCGTCCGAAAATTGAGGATAGACCCGATCGAATATGCCGGACGGGTAACAATCAAATCCATTGGGTTGAGCCAAAGCGGATATAAAAAAATCCAACTTGAACACGCCCAACTCAAGCGTCTCAAACCATTAAGTCAGATAGAGTCGATCCGTTTAAATACTGATGGGTTGATCGTAGACACCGCAGATACCGATGGCAATCTGGAATTCGACTTCATCCCGGAAAAAAGTAATTTATTTCCTTGGACTCACCTAACTAATGCGCTGTTAATCATGCTATGCAGCATTGGGCTGCGCCGAGTCATAACCTGGTTGGTGGCCGATCATACCTATGTTGTAGTATGTATGACCTCAGTAGTGGTAATGATCGCCACCATGGCAATGATTTCCTCGATCCACGTCCACCCTGACGAACGAGTGCATCTTAAGGCGATTGAGTATTATGCCAATCATTTTTTACCGCCCGCCATAGATTCACCAGAAATAAAAGACAGCTTCAGCGATTATGGTAAATCCCGCCTCAGTACCTACGAACTTTACTATCCGTTTGCAGGCTTTTTTAGCCGAATCATTTCTCCTCTTGACCTATCAGACTTGATCAGCGCCAGAGTGTTGGGGGTATTGCTTTTTTTGGCGTTATTGCTGCTTGCGGTGGCGCGGCCGGATTTTCGCTTGTTCGCCCTGCCTTTGGTAATTTCACCCCAAATCTGGTATCTGTACAGTTATCCCAATTCAGATGGATTCGCTCTAATGGTGAGTATGTTTATCGCTTACCAGCTTGCGGTGTCCGAAACTACCCTGAATCGGTTTCTCGGCGAATCCAGGCCCAGATACTTCGTTCTGTCCCTGATGGGCTTTGGCCTGCTCGCGGGAACAATGTTGTTATCCAAAGTGAACTTTTACTTCTACTTGCTATTTTTATTGCTTTATCTACTGTGGAGACTGTTCAATGGATACTATCCGGACACCAGGCGTTTATGGGTCAGGGTGGCAATGGTGTCGGTTGTCGCGGTTTCCATGTTCGGCGGCCGCTATGCTCTTGATGTCGCAGTCAATGGACCCAACCCCCAAGTGATAATTAATCAATTTGTTGAGTTAAACGCTAAAAAAATATACCGGCCGAGCACACCAATGGAGAAGAAGCACGTCCACTTATATATGAAGCAACGCGGTAATCCACTTGACGTTGTAATGAGCTTCGGATGGGCTCCGGTATCTTTCGCCACATCTTTTGGTTCATTTGGCTATACCCAGTACTTCGGATCCGACAATTTCTTTTCTATGGTCAGTGTTCTGCTAACACTGTTGCTAACCGGGGTGCTGGTGTTTTCCCTGATCCATGGTCCTCCCAGTACCCACGTTTTGATATCGCTCGCCTGCTTCGCCGCAATTCTCTTGTTAGGTGCGTCGATATGGAGCTCCTGGACAGAAAACTTTCAACCCCAGGGCCGCTACCTGGCTCCCATCATTCCCATGATGGCGATCGTGCTCCATCATGTTAGAACCCATTTGAATCCGATGGTAATTGCCAGCTTGGTGCTATCACTCTATGCAATGTCGGTATATTCTTTTGTCTATATTGGCCTCGGCCAAATCTCAAAAACCACAATGTATACCGGAGTTGGGTAAGCAACTTGTATAGTGTATTAAATGAATAGCTCACACCATAGCTGGAATGCAGGATTACTTGAAAACCTTGACCAGGTACAGCTTGTGGTAAAGCGTGATCACAAAGAAGTCATCGAACAAATAGGCGATTCACTAAAAAAATTTGGATTCTCCCTGGTTCGCGGAATTGAGAATAGTGGCAAGCGCGATTTGACTGCGAGTAAGCTTCTGTCGCTATCTGCCGACCTCGGTAAAATTATTCCGCAATCCCCTCGAAATCAAAAAATCGAGGATATTCGCGATTTTTCTGATGTAGATGTTAAAGACGAGCGAGGTTATCGATCCCGTGGCGAGCTTTCACCACATTCTGATCCGCCAACGCTGATCTTATTACATTGTCTGCAAGCCGCAAAAAACGGAGGCGAAAGTTATCTGGTCAATGTTCGCTCCATCCATGATGCAATTGGGAAAGGTCACCCCGAATTACTCGACGTCCTTTATCAGGGATTTCCCCATTGGCAGGTTGAAGGACAACTTGGCGGTCCGGGACCCGCGCCCCACTGCCGTCCAATTTTTATGCTGCAAAATGGTCAGGTCAGCTGTACCCATTATAGACCGTTTCTTGAAAAAGCGGTCCAGGCGCTGAATACCCCCCTGACCTCCCAACAAATAAAGGCACTGGATTTATTTGATCAATACGCCAACGCAGCAGAATTCGCTCTGCGATTTTATCTCGAGCCAGGTCAAACACTCATTTTACATAATCGCACTGTGCTGCATGCTCGAACGGATTACGAAGACTGGGAAGATCCAGCAAAACGCCGTCATTTACTACGAGTCTGGATTGACGCACCAGGCCTACTACCGGTATCTACCGAGCATGAGCTAGGAGATATCTTTTCTGACACTTAGAAAGTACCGTCATACCAATGAACAAATACAGCTTTCTAGATGATTATAGTGAAGGGTGCCACCCCAAAATTCTAGAGGCGCTTTCCAGAACCAATATGGTTCAGCAATCAGCCTATGGGGCCGATAAGTACTCTGACCAGGCCAGGGACCTAATACGCCAACATCTGGGGAGTCCCGACACACCGGTTTTCTTGGTTGCAGGGGGAACCCTGGGGAATATCATCATTGTGTCCAGTGCATTGCGGTCCCACGAGGCGGTCATTTCAGCAACCAGTGGACATATCGTTATCAGGGAAACCGGGGCGATAGAAGCTACTGGACACAAGATCATTACGGTTCCCTCGACCGACGGTAAATTAACACCTGAAGGAATTGAATCGGCAGTCGCCAATAATGCCCATTATCCTCATATGGCTAAACCGCGATTAGTCTATATCTCCAACGCAACTGAGGCAGGTACCGTATACACAAAAACGGAACTGTCAGCGATATCCCGACTCTGCAAGGAAAATCAGCTTCTGTTAATGATGGATGGCGCCAGGTTGGGAACGGCTTTGTCGGCGAGTATCAATGATCTGACCTTAAATGATTTGGTCCACCTGACGGATATATTCTGGATTGGTGGAACCAAGGCTGGAGCATTGATTGGAGAAGCGATCGTCATCCCCAATCAACAGCTGGCAGAAGACTTTTCGTTCCATATCAAACAACGTGGCGCCCTGTTGGCGAAAGGACGATTACTCGGGGTCCAGTTCGCAGAACTATTTAGCGACAATCTGTTTTTTGAACTGTCAAGCGTGGCGAATGTGATGGCACAAAAGCTATCCTCTGGAATAACGGAAAATGGGTATTCTCTTGCAACAAGAACAGAAAGCAATCAGATATTTCCAGTTTTACCAAACCTGGTAATTAAAAAACTACAAGGATCGTTCGATTTCTATGTATGGGAAAAAACGGATAATGATCATTCTGTTGTCAGGCTGGTTACATCATGGGCAACCGACGAAAAGCAAGTCGATGCTTTCATATCAATGATTGCAGAGGGGTAGACAGCGACACTATGAGCTTAACCAAACAGACCGGCAATTTCCGCCAATTTCGTTATCTTATGATCAGCTAGCTCAGGCCAGCTAAATACACCATTTTGATCAAAGTGGATAGTACGAACACCCGCCCTGCGACCGGCATCAATATCGTATTTAAAATCCCCCACCATAACAGTCTGTTCGGGACGTGCATTCCAAAGAGACATCAAATGCAATACACCGTCAGGAAGCGGCTTGGGTGCACAGGTTTCTCGTCCAATGATATATGGTGTTTCAAAGAAACCATTGAGACCGCTGGCTTTTAAAGTCGCTTCGGCGATTTCTTCATCGTTGCGGGTAAGAATGCCGAGCCCATACCCCCGTGACAGCATAGTGTCCAATAGTTCAGCTGCACCTGGTTGCGCTACTGCAAGGACCGCTATCTCCATTTCGATTTCATGTAGCCGACGCCGAACATTTTTCGCAGTTTCAGATGGCATCTCGAGAATCGCTTCCAATATTGCTGTATCGCTCTCGATACCCAATTGGGTTCTGATCTCCGCAAAATCGTGAACCGGTAACGTCAGGGTTCCGTCCATATCAAAAATCCAGTATTGGCAGTGTCTCAAGGGCATGATGGTAAAATACGATTCGACTGAATTTTAAATAACTAAAATGATAAACAAAAACAAATTAATTCGAATTGCTGTCGCAATCGGCGCCGTCGCCATTTATGCACTGGTCGAGCAATATCAGGGAAATCAAACCGGTCCCACAGTGGAATCCGGTTTGGAGCAGGATAATACCGCACTGCGCCAGGCAGTCGCCAATAAAAATAGCGATGTCCAGGTTACCGGGTTTGGCCGGGTTATCAAAGTATTGCCTGATGATACCCGGGGAAGCAAACACCAGAAGTTTTTAATAAAACTGGATAGCGGAGAGAAAATCTTGATAGCCCATAACATTGATCTGGCACCCAGAGTCGCCGAACTGAATCAGGGCGACCATATTCGATTCAATGGTGAATTCGAATGGAACGATAAGGGTGGCGTGATCCATTGGACCCATAAAGATCCTCGCAGCAAGCACATTCACGGATGGCTGGAACACAATGGAACCAAATATTGGTAAACCTTTTTCGCAGCCTGGTTAGTGGAGGGTAGATTTATCCAGCGCCGCGTTCGAAACGAGGTTGCTGGCCCGGGACATAGGCAAATTGCGGATTAGGTTTCGAGTAAACCGATATAGCGCTATCTTATTGATTGGTTGGCTAGCAAAAACTGTTCTGGCATTAAACAACAGTTCGCTATTCCCATACCTAGTTTCAAGATCGTCCAGGCAGCCCGCCAATCTGGAATGCCGATCTTGCGATAATTTTACTTCCGGAAAGTCTATACCGTGGATGATATGGCTGGATAACTGAGCAAGAACGGTCATGTCACGCTCTGAAATTCCATTGACCAATCCATCGACTAACCTATTACCAACTGAACCGCTGGCCCCCCATTGACCAGACCTTGATTGCACAGAATTCATGATTCATTTCCATATAGTTTGCTCGTGGTAATAATGTCACTAACTGACTAAACAGTAACTGAAATCTGTCTGAATGACGGCTGAATTCGAACTTTTGACTATGCTCGGAAGATCTTGGCCAGGACTTCCGGATAATTTGACGCGAAGTTCACCTTAAGACCCTTTCGGATATATGCAGGGATCTCCTCGTAGTCACCTTTATTGGCCATGGGTAGTATCAGGTTACGAATTTTCATGCGACGTGCGGCAATGATCTTTTCCTTTATTCCCCCCACCGGCAGCACCTGTCCGGTTAGAGAAATCTCTCCGGTCATCGCTATAGACGGTTTAACCATTTTGTTATTAGCCAATGATATCAATGCCGAAGTCATGGTAATCCCAGCACTGGGTCCGTCTTTAGGCGTAGCACCAGCGGGGACGTGAAGATGGACCATTGATTCTTTGAAAAATGCAGGATCTACGCCCAATGCTGCGGCATTACCCAGTACATAGCTGTATGCAATTTCTGCCGATTCCTTCATCACATCACCGAGCTGCCCAGTAAGCTTGAAGCCGCGGGAAAAGCTATGTGATCGATTCGCTTCTATATCGAGAGTAGCACCTCCCATTGAAGTCCAGGCGAGTCCGGTTACAACACCAATTCCTTTGATTCGATTATCGTCAGTAAAAATTGGTTTACCAAGGTACTCTTCCACGTCACCGGCCTTAACATGAATCGGGGCTTTTTTCCTCTTCAAGAGTTTCATGACAGACTTTCGAGCTATGGTACCGAGTAACTTTTCGAGTTTTCTGACTCCGGCCTCTCGTGCGTATAGATCAACAATTCTGCGAATTGCGGCGGTATCTATACGCAGTTGTCCCCGGGCTTTAAGCCCGGCCTTTTTAAGTTGTTTTGGCAACAGGTGTCTGCGCGCAATCGCCACCTTCTCGGCGGCCAGATAGCCAGATAACCGCATAGTTTCCATACGATCAAGTAGCGGCCCGGGAATGGAGTCCAGCTGATTGGCGGTACATATAAATAGAACGTTGGACAAGTCCACCCTGACATCCAGGTAGTGATCCAGGAAATCCTTGTTTTGTTCCGGATCTAAAACTTCGAGCAGTGCTGACGCTGGATCACCACGATAGGACGAACCAATTTTGTCAATTTCGTCGAGCATGATTATCGGATTTGCGGTTTCACATTCTCGCAAAGCTTGTAAGAACTTTCCAGGCATTGAACCAATATAAGTTCTCCGATGCCCTTTAATCTCGGATTCATCCTGCATACCGCCCAGAGAAAATCGATAGAATTTGCGGCCCAATGCGCTGGCCACGGATCGACCCAGTGAAGTTTTACCTACCCCTGGCGGCCCCACCAATAAAATAATCGAACCGGCTATTTCACCGCGCATTTTGCCAACACCGATAAACTCAAGAATTCGATTTTTGACTTCGTCAAGTCCTTCATGGTCTCGATCAAGAATGACCGCCGCCTTTTTTAGATCCAGCGAATCTTTGCTAAATTTACCCCATGGCACACTGGTCAACCAGTCAAGATAGTTTCGGGTAACGGTATACTCTGGCGATCCGCGTTCCAATACCGACAACTTGTCCATTTCTTCTTCTATGCGCTTGCTGGCCTGTTCCGGTAGCACACAATCCGCCAATTTCTCGCGAAATGTTTCGATTTCACTTTCTCTATCATCCTTGGAAATGCCCAGCTCTTTTTGAATAAATTTTAATTGCTCACGTAGAAATGCCTGGCGTTGAAACTGATTGATTTCACCTTCGACATGGGCTCGAATCTCGGTCTGAGTCTTTGCAATCTCAACCTCTTTCTGCAGCAGCACCAGGGTTTTCTCCATGCGCAGCAATAGATCCAGGGTTTCCAGAATATCCTGCAATTCATCCGGCCCTGAGGTGGTCAGGCTGGCTCCAAAATCCGCCAGTCGTGACGGTTCTCCGGGACCGAAATAATTGAGGAACATTTTCAGCTCTTCTCCATACATTGGATTGAGCGGTAGTAGTTCTTTTATGATGTTAACAATCGCGGTGGTATAGGCCTTTATCTCCAGAGTGTCCTTTGGCTTAAAATCGGGAAAATACTTTACGTTGGCATAGAACGGCTGCTCCCGGGAGACCCAGGACTCAATCTTGAATCGCTGCATTCCGGCCAAAACCACATGCAGGCGATCGTCTTGCTGCTCAATCTGATGGATTTTGCATACCGTTCCCATGGATTTAAAATCACTCCATTCCACCTGATCGGTACCACGACCGCCGGTGTACACGACTCCTACCAAACCCGCCCCCGATTCTGTGACCTTCTTCAGAGACTCTGCCCATTTACCGGCCTCCATGATCAATGGCAGCACCTGCCCTGGAAAAAATGGTTTCTTTTCAAGGGGTAATAGCAATAAATTACCGGGAAGTATATCTTCAGGGCGAGCTAACTCGGTTACCACCTGGGGCGTCTCTTGGGTTTCTTCGCTGGGATCCTGATTTTGCTCCATGATTCTGATTACTTGACTATTAGATTATGTAAAACGGGGATAGCTTCCACATTCGCCTGCTATCAAAATCTATATGGCGAATATCGCCAATTTTACAAGTAGTCCGTTTTGATCATATTTTGAAACCGACCTGCCTGGATCATGGGTTTCAAAAAACGAAAAATTAACTTTTACTCGACGATTTTTCCGTTATCGATTTGTACTACCCGGCCCATTCTCTCCGCGAGCTTCATGTCATGTGTGACAACTATCAGGCTGGTATTAAATTCCTCATTCAATTCAACCAGTAAGTCGTGGATCGAACCGGCCGTTTTGGAATCAAGATTGCCGGTGGGTTCATCCGCCATAATACAACGCGGTTTAGCCACCATGGCCCGGGCTACTGCCGCCCTTTGACGTTCACCGCCTGACAATTCACTGGGTTTATGGGCCAAGCGATCACCCAGTCCAACTCGATCCAGAATACTGGCAGCCTGGGCCATGGCATGTTCGGGATCATCCCGTCTGATCAACAGTGGCATCGCGACGTTTTCCTGGGCGCTGAATTCCGCCAGCAAATGATGAAATTGATAGACAAACCCAAGCGAGCGGTTACGCAAACTTCCTCGGGCCTTTTGCGACAATTTATTAACGTCTTGATCGTCGATTCTCACCCTACCACTGGTTGGCTCGGCTAATCCACCCAGGATATGCAATAGAGTGGTCTTGCCCGAACCCGACGCCCCTACGATTGAAACCAGTTCGCCCCGTGGCACCTGAAAATCCACCTGATCAAGGACCTGTACTTTGATCCTGCCATCGCTAAACGTTTTGCTGATGTTTTCCGCGATTACAATCGACTCCTGATTACTTATCATCAGTCGTACCTCAGTGCATCTGCTGGTTGCACCCGGGACGCTTTCCACGCTGGATAAATCGTCGCAATAAAACTGAGCACCAGGGATACCACAACAACCCAGGTGACGTCCGGCCAACGCAGTTCCGCCGGAAAGTCGGTTATCACGTAAACACTAACCGGAAATAATTCGGTATTAAAAAAGTTTTCAATTGCTGGAATTATCGTTTTTACGTTAAGCGCGGTGACCACTCCAAGACTGGCTCCAAGCAAGGTACCAACAACGCCAATCACGGTTCCCTGAACCATAAACACTTTCATAATACCGCCAGGACTCATACCCAGGGTCCGTAGAATCGCGACATCGGGCTGCTTGTCGGTTACGATCATTACCAGAGTAGAAACGATGTTAAATGCCGCTACCGCAATGATTAACATCAGCACAATAAAAACCACCCGCTTTTCAATCTCGAGAGCCCTGAAAAAATTAGCATGCTCCTGGGTCCAGTCTCGGATGCGGTATTGATCTTGCAGATCCTCGCCTATTTGTTGGCTTACCAGGGGTGCTCGGTCGACGTCGGTCAGTTTCAGACGCAGACCACTTACCTGATTCTTCATGCCAAGCAGTCGGGCAGCGTCGTCGATATGAATCAATGCGATGCCGCTATCGTATTCATGCATATTGATCTTGAACAATCCGACCACGGTAAATCGTTTTAGCCGTGGCAATAGTCCCGCCGGCGTAACCTTACCCTTAGGTGCGACGATTGTAACTTTATCGCCTAAACCCACGCCTAAAATGCGCGCTAGAGTGTCTCCGAGGATAATGCCAAAATCACCGGCTCGCAGCCCACTTGGATTACCTTCGACGATATGTGACAGAACTTCCGAGACATCCTTTTCCTGTTCCGGCAAAATACCTCGGATTAGCGCACCAGATACCCTGCTACCTTTGGTAATCATCCCCTGTCCGAGAATGAAGGGCGATTCCGCGGCGATCTCAGGATTTCCCGCGATAGATCTCGATACTTCCTGCCAATTCTCCAACTCCCCATTAAACCCGGACACCGTGACATGGGAAACGACAAACAGAATTCGATCACGCAGATCCTTGTGAAATCCATTCATTATCGACATGACCGTAATCAGCGCCCAGACCCCGAGAACTACGCCGACCATAGAGGTCGCAGAAATAAAAGAAATAAAGTGGTTTCGCCGTTTGGCCCTGGTGTAACGCAGACCGATCAGTAACTCGAGGGGACGAATCATCCGTTTTCGTGACGCATATGGGGAAACAAAATGACGTCTCGAATAGAGGCGCTATCGGTTAACAACATAATCAATCGATCAATACCGATGCCCTCGCCAGCGGTAGGTGGCATGCCATATTCCAGAGCTCGAATATAGTCCGCGTCGAAATGCATGGCCTCATCATCTCCAGAATCTTTTTCTGCCACCTGCTTATGAAACCGTTCGGCCTGATCCTCAGCGTCGTTCAATTCAGAAAAACCATTGGCTATCTCCCGACCCGCGATAAAAAATTCGAAACGATCGCTGATATCATGGTCTACGTCATTGCGTCGCGACAGTGGCGAAACCTCTACCGGATAAGCGGTGATAAAGGTTGGTTCAATTAATCGGTGTTCAACCGTCAGTTCAAAAATCTCGGTCTGAATTTTGCCCATGCCAAAACTTTCCTTGACCTCAATTTTCAAGGTCCTCGCCAGATCGGTTATGGCGCCGATATCCTGCAATTGGGATGCGCTGATTTCTGGATTGAATTTCAGTATAGATTCAGTCATGGTCATGCGAGCGAACCCACCGGAAAAATCTATTGCCTGTCCCTGATATTCGATCTGATGACTTCCGGTTACTGCCTGACAAACCCCGCGAACCATATCTTCGGTCAAATCGATCAATTCATGATAATCAGCATACGCCCAGTAAAATTCCAGCATGGTGAATTCAGGATTATGTCGGGCACTAACTCCTTCGTTGCGAAAGTTTCGATTTATCTCAAAAACCCGTTCAAATCCCCCCACCGTTAACCGCTTCAAATAGAGCTCTGGTGCTATGCGTAAAAACAGCTGCATATCCAACGCATTATGGTGAGTTGCAAATGGCCTGGCCACCGCGCCACCCGGAATCGGATGCATCATCGGGGTTTCCACTTCAAGAAATTCCCGTTGGATCATAAAATCTCTAATATAGTGAATCGCCTGACTGCGCTGACGAAATATGCGCCGGGTCTCCTCACTCATAATCAGGTCAACATAACGCTGACGATAACGGGTTTCGGCATCCGTAAGACCATGAAACTTTTCCGGCAACGGTCGCAGGGACTTGGTCAATAAGCGCATATCGCTAACCCTTACGCTAAGTTCACCGGTTTTGGTGTGAAACAATTCACCTTCCGCAGCAACAATGTCGCCTATATCAAACTTCTTAAATTCCTCGCTATAAAACCCGTCAGGTAATGCGTCGCGCTGGACATATAATTGGATCTGTCCGCCGACGTCCTGAATAGTGGCAAAACTCGCTTTACCCATTATTCGACGGGTCATCATACGACCGGCCACCTTCACCACAATGGCTTGTTCTGGCAACTTCTCAGCATAGTTTTTATGCAAATCTGCGGCCATCGCGTCGCGCCGAAAGTCGTTGGGAAAAGGATTGCCCTTCTCTCTCAGCTGGGCGAGTTTGGCGCGCCGCTGTTGTATTTGATCGCTATCTTCAGTCATGAGATAAAAATGAGTTAGTACACTATAGTCCGGCTTTGAGGCTGGCTTCGATAAATTGATTGAGGGCGCCATCCAATACCGCCTGGGTGTTGCCGGTTTCCACCCCGGTTCGTAAATCTTTGATACGCGACTGGTCCAGCACATAGGAGCGGATCTGGCTGCCCCATCCGATATCCGATTTGCTGTCTTCCACCGACTGGGATTGCTCGCGCCGCTTGTTCAGCTCAGCCTCGTATAATCTCGCCTTTAACATGTTCATCGCCTCTGCTTTATTACGGTGTTGAGAGCGATCATTCTGGCACTGTACCACGATCCCCGACGGGTTATGGGTGATACGGATTGCCGATTCAGTACGGTTAACATGCTGTCCGCCTGCGCCACTGGCGCGGTAGGTATCAATGCGTAAATCAGCTGGATTGATTTCGATGTCAAAACTATCATCGATCTCTGGGTAGGCATAGGCTGAAGCAAATGACGTATGGCGGCGATTACCTGAATCAAATGGACTCTTACGCACCAGTCGATGTACCCCGGTTTCGGTACGTAAATAACCATAGGCGTATTCACCAGTCATTTTGATGGTCGCGCTCTTGATACCGGCCACATCTCCCGGGGACTTCTCTATGATTTCGAGTTTATATCCCTGAGCTTCTCCCCAACGGGTATACATGCGTAACAACATGTCCGCCCAATCCTGCGCTTCGGTGCCGCCGGACCCTGACTGAATGTCAATAAAAGCATTGGCACGATCGGCTTCGCCGCTGAACATCCGACGAAATTCCATTTTTTCAATTTGCTCAACGATTTTTTCAACTTCACCAATGACCGCGTTCAGAGTTTCTTCATCGGACTCCATTTCCGCCAACTCGAGCAGCTCCGAACTATCCTTAATATCCCGGTCCAGACTATCCAACCCAATAACCACCTGCTCTAAATTAGTACGCTCCTGACCAAGAGCCTGGGCCTGGTCTGGATCACTCCATAGATCAGGATCTTCCAGTCGAAGATTAACCTCTTCTAATCGATCTTTCTTCCCGGAATAGTCAAAGAAACCTCCTGAGCGTACCCACACGCTCGCGACTGGATTCAAGAGATTCAACTAATTCGTTTGGGATTTCCATTGATTTGACGCACTGTTTTGAGAGCGCGCAGAATACCGAATTTCCCAGGGAATTAACAGCACTGGGATGGTCCCAATCAACCCTGTTGGATGACTCAATCAAGAAGATTTGGGTAGCACTACAATTGACAATAACCAGCGCAATAGGTACATTCCCCGGCCCCATCGAAATGCCGAGATGGCGGAATTGGTAGACGCGCTGGCTTCAGGTGCCAGTGGGGGCAACCCCGTGGAGGTTCAAGTCCTCTTCTCGGCACCAGTGCTCTTACCTCCAGATCACCCTCTGATCGTATAAATAACTGATTATTTAAGCTTCTCGGAACCTGTCATCTGTCCGAGACAAAGAACGGCACGAGCCGGGACGTGGTGCTATCTAAAGAGGCCGTAAGGATACTTAAACAAGTTGATTGTGACTTCGATCTATCCTCAGACCAAATCAGTTCCTTATTCCGTAAAGCCCGAGAAATGGCAGGGATTATAGGGCTTACTTTTCACGATAGCCGACACGCCGCAATTACTCAATTGTCCAGCAAGCTCGGGCTATTGGAACTTGCCCGTATGGTCGGTATGAAAGATCTGAAAATATTGACGGTTTATCACAACGAAAGCGCCGAGGAATTGGCTAAAAATTTATAACCAGGCCAGGGAATTTTCAACTTACTTTTATACTGAATAACTTCAATAACTTGCCTCCCTCTTATGTCAGGAGAATTCGCAATACCCCCTCAATACTTGCTCGGTTTTCGGGCTGCGTTGTCGGGAGAAATTTATGAATGAATACACTGTAAGAGAATCAACAGAAAATGAGATTACTGACCAAGTATTTGTCTCTATGGAAAGCAACTTGAATACAGAAAGAAAGGCTCGGGCTCGCGTTGAATGCGCGGAAGTTGAGGGGCACAAGAACGAGGCTTGCTCTTGTGAGTCTGTGGTGTTGGCTTGCCATCAATTTATAAGATGTTCTCAAGATGGCTGCCCGATGAGATCAGATAAAACAATATTCGACATGATGGCGGATGATTCCAAATAACCCCTCTAACACCTCCAACCCTTTCAGACTTAATTGTCAGGAGTAATAATAAGCGAATATACCCACCGAATTGATGATATCGAAATCTTTGCCGGATTCGATGAACCGCAGCGATATTTCTTTATGGTCGTTGAGAAGGATGGAGAGGACGAATTTTTGTATTCAAACCTTAATGATGAAAATGCTGGAATCATTCAATAGAGCCCAGATTATTTCAAAGGGATTCTATCTGACCAATGTATCTGTTGACGCGTATAATTTGCATGAATTCATGCAAATTATAATTGCGTTTAATGTTTATTGGTGTACTGCAAGATGCTTAGAATTTTAACTAGACTTGTTTATAGAGTTGTAATGAATATATTAAAAAGGTACTGTTTTTTTAGTCAGGTGGCTGTTTTTGCTATTTTGTTTAGTGGTTGCAGTCTGCAACCAAAAACACCACCCGTCCTGCAAAATGGCAAAAGCGCCGTTCTGAATTTAGAGAATTACGGTGCAACTCTGGGAGATACAACTGATGACACTCAGGCTGTGAGAGATGCTGTTGCTGTTGCCGCTAGCCTATCGAGATCAAGTACGATTTTTGTGAATGGACTGGTGATGATCTCAGACACCATTGTTATTCCACCAAACACTTCGATTCGTTTTGTTGGAAGCGGGACCGGCTTTGGTGAAGGCACCAATGAGCCTGGCTTCAAATGGATTGGCGGATATTCAAGTCCAGTGAGTTCGAAGTTAAGTTTTTCGCGATTTGAGATCACTCGTAACTCGGGCAGCTTTCTTCAAGAAGGTTTTCGAAAAGGACAGAAGCTCTTTGTAACTGGCACTACATTAAATAATAATGAATATTTGATCTATACAGTCAGCCATAACAAAATCACGATTTGGCGTAGTGGCCCAGCGATACCGGAGAACACAGTTTTGACCACAATGAGTCACGACAAATCTATGTTTCGGCTCGTAAACTCAAACGGCACAACGTTTGAAAGGTTAGGATTTATTGGCTCCTCTTCAAATCCACCGATGGCATTTATTGAAGCTACTTTTGACTCTGATCAATTGCAAGGGTATACGGGAAGTGACTGGTTACGAGTTTACGATACGCGAATGGGCCCAGATATGCAGCGAGGCATATTTCTCACAAACGAAAAAAATGAAGGAGATAATGATAGCTATCGGATTGAAAACTCCTCAATTTTTAAATTTTATCGCGCCGGAGTCGAAATACAAAATGCACAATCAATCTGGGGTGTTATCTCGAATACCATTTTTGATGGTCGAGTCGAATCACCTGATTTTCCTCCTTACGGTATCATTACTCGGGCCGATACAACGGTTCACAATTGTGGATTCAACCGTGTGAAGGTTGGTGTCAAAGTACTGAAGAAAAATACCGTTCGATTATGGAATCCCCAATGCGAACATACCCAAAGGCTAATCGAGACGACTGAAGGGGCAGCGGTAATAGATATACGTGGGGGAAAGTGTTTACTATCAGCTAACACACAACCGACCAACCCCGGTTCTCATTATTTTATTGATTCGACCGCTGAACTAACGGTTATTGATAATCTTAAGATTTATTCGACCTGGACTGCTAAACCAAGGTTACGCTTCCGTGGAAACGGTAGGTTAGAATTTAGAGGATCCGACTTCTTCGATCTGTCAAATATCGATTTTTCGCCTGATCTTTCCGTGAGGTTCAACCATCAAGTTATTCCATAATCGAATTGTCGGCAAATAATGTTAGAACAAAGCAATACAAAACCTGCCTGGTTTGCTGAAGCAACAGGAGTGGTCAGGGCAGGCGTTTATACCCTGTTTTATATAACGCCCCATATCTAAAGCCGAATGGCCGCTTTGCCGAAGATTACTCACTTTGCTAATAAATGGTGTCTGGCTGAATTGGCAAAGCTGAGACAGTCGGCCATTGACAACATAAGTCAGTTAATCTCGCCCATGACTGCATCTCTCTTTAATGGACGGCAGATGCTGGAGAACCTATAGAACCGGCCCAACTCCCGGGACTTTCATACTTCTATTCAGAACACTCGTTGGCAACCTCGACAATACCAGTGGTAACCAGGGGATGCCCTTTTCTCTCCCCGTACTTATTTATCACCATTATATTGTCCTCAAGGCGGCATAGAGCCGGAACACTGGGCATTGGCGTGAAAAACGTCCAGACCTGACCTTAGTCGAGTAAATCGCTGTAGTGCTTAGTATCGGCAAATTCCTGGGTTGCCAGTTTGTGCTAACTAAGTCCACCATCATAACCGTTCCCCTTGCCGGGCCAGTAAGGGACTTTCACCCTCTAGTTATCCAATCACCACCACAGTGATCGGAACAGCGCCATGCCTGGCGCACCATTAAAAAACCCGCCGAGATTGCTCTGGGCGGGTTTAGGATTGTTTGGGTTGAGGTTGCTGGGCGCTAGCAGCCCAACTCAATCATAAATTAATTGGTTGTCATTAATTAGTTGTCATCAATCGGTTTCTAAACTTTAGACACACGCGCAATCACCATCTGCCGTAACTTCAGAAGTGTAAACCACCCCATCTTCTCCTTCAGGCTCGATGCCGTAACTAGCAGAAAGACTACTAATACGAAATCCACAACTACCTGTTGCACAAGTCCCACCTACGCAGATTGTATTTCCGTCACCCTCCACATTACTTAACGCTTTATTGAAAGCCTTCTTATAGCCCTTTTTTGATCTACCACGCCCGATTATCGTACCCACATTTTGCGAATTGCATGTTGCCATTCCTTAATCCTCATTCCAGTTGTTGGTAGGAGAAATATACACTACACTATCTCAGGCTGCTAACCTGATTTACTCGTCAGTAGTGCGCTTGCAGTGTACGGGTACCAGGTTATGCAGGATTTAAATACCTGCCCCGACCTCGCCTATCTATCGATCACAATTAGGCAATCTTCAATAAATAAACCGGCTTCCACACCGCAGTAGCATTGATTCGTTTCATGCGTTGCTACCATATCATTCAAGGGTAACATACGGTTTATCTAATGTGCTGTATTTTTATGCAGTGGTCAACTTTTTGTTAACCCGAAGCCTTAAGAGTTAACTATATAGCAGCTTGCAAAACATTTTGACTGGCCATTAAGGCGACCAGTCAACCGTAAACGAAGATCGTTATATTTTAACTATCACCAGCACGATTATTGCTATCAATATGACAACTACCTTTGCGCTCCACTTCGCGTTATCTATAGCGTCAATCGCTTGTGCAGCTCTATTGCCACGATACTCGTGCCACGATACTCGGCTATATTTATATGACTCTTCTCTTCCTCTTCATCTAAACGGATGTCTTTCATGAGAATTCTCCAGTATGTACAAGTTAAAAATAAACTGACTGTTATTTTCACTTGCTATGGAGCATTCCTCGTTCGAGCCGATCCTTGGTATGAAGTATTTTGATAGAAATTTGATTAGTGAGCGTTGGGGAATATTGACGTTGATATACTGAGATTTAAGATTTAACCTCTTCCTTAATTCGAGGAACTTTTTTATCAATTTCCAAATAAAAATCATCCAATTTGAGTCTCTACTTAAAAATTAGTATGATTCAAATATCCATTTTTCATCAAGTATCCGGTTTTCATGTTGAGTTAGCTCGAACAATATGTCTACTTCTTCCATCCAATCAGAAATTTCATATCCTGGAATATTGCCACTGGCGGGGCCTCGATATGATTCTATCATCCGACTAGATGTATTTCTCGCTCAACATCATTCGTAATTGATACTAGCCGACCACCAGACTTTCGTATTTCAACTACTACTTTCAATAGAGTTAGTGCTCGTCGTAAAACCGCCGAGTTGCTCTCCAAATGAAGAAACTCTTTTAGATAATTAATCAACTCAATGGTCGAATTATCAAAACGAAATGTCTTTAATATTTTGCTCATGATTCAATTATAGTATGCTCTAATGAGACTCTGGAATCTATGCTTTATCGTGTGATCGATTCTTGGATAAATGCCCCAATTTCAAGAATTCGTTTGTTACATCATTCCGTGTCCACATGTTTAATATCTATCATTCCCGCGACTCTATCTGGTAAATCTTGTAGAGCTTGTCCACCTCGACATAGCCGACCCCGAAGACTTGCGACAATCGTTGACAATCATCCTGAAATCCCTATCCGCCCAATCTGCCCAGGCATAAAGGGTATCGTCTATTTTTTCCCGCCGTTCTAGTTTGGATATTAAAAATTTGGTTAACTCCTGATCTAATGCCGCCCCCAATGTCGCCATATATGCTCCCATTATTGATTGAAACCGATTTGCTTAAGAATTTGTTCGGTACGCCAAACAAACGGACTTCCCGAATACTGTATACTTACCAGCAGGAGATAAAAGTAGAGCCAAGAAGCGGTGGAAAAGGACTGACATTGTTGAGTGGATAAACCGCAAAATTCCACATTACGCGCTAAGAAACAATGATGCCAGCGCAGACAAGTGCCTCTCCTCGGCACAATAGTCTAAATTTCTCTCTGTGATATATACTTAAGATTCCCGATCGGATCACACAATTACCGCCTAATTCCACCCATCACATGCAAGGCTGCGCCGAAAGCGAACCATTTGCGCTGCAAGTAATCGACAGCAGCATGGAACCCGAATTTCCCAAAGGATGTATCACGATTACAGAACCCAACGGCTCACTGGAACACGGCTGCTACGTCATTGCCCAGGTCAATGGAGAGATGATCTTTCGGCAGTTACTGATTGAATCAAACCAATGGCGACTCCACGCACTACAACCTGGTTATCTGGATATTCCGGTTTCTGGATCTGGAGCCATAAAAGGGCGAGTTATACAACGCGCAGGTAAGCGGCGAAAGGACCGAAAATTTTATTGAATTACGGTATGCTGCTTGTCCAACTAATTCTTGGATACGGAAAATTATTATGAGCATTTCCACATTTAGTCATATACGAGCAGATGCACTTGACCTGTCGCCCACAGACCGAGCAGCGCTTATGCAAGAACTGGCCACCAAGACGCTATCAGTACGGGCCAGAAAAACCTAATAATTCCCAACTAGAATACTGTTTCGACAACTGGCAGCATGTCTAAACACGCTATTAGGCCGCCCCAATTTGAATCTTGTTATCAGGATTGGCGCATGTCCCCCGGGTTGGAGTGCGATGGGTTTGTATTTCTGACTGGCCTGACAGGCACCCGACCTGATGACACGATCTCCGCCCTTCCCGAAGTTCAAATACGCGAAGCTTTTCGCAATGTAGATTCGGTGCTGAAACACGGGGGGTTAAATTTCAGCAATATAGTAGAGATGACAACCTACCACATTAACCTGCACCAACACTTGTCTTTATTTCGAAGTATTCGTGAAGAATTTGTCTCCGAACCATATCCGGCGTGGACGGCTATAGAAGTGGTAAATCTAGTTGAAAAAGAAGCCATAGTCGAGATACGGGTAATCGCCCACCGATAGCAATCGTTTTCCCTCTATAGTTGTAGAATTGCATGCGAAAATACTGCTCCAGTTGTCATTGCGGCTCGATCTAATTCTCGTTTACCGTTCGAGAAACAACTCATTAAATATCCAGAAAAGTGTATTATTAAACCCGTCACAGATGGTATTTATGCTGATCGCAATTGCTCCACTGATCACAAGTACTATCTGTCGTGCACTTTGATCTATTTTTATGATACCCAAAGACCCAAAAGCGAAACGAAAAGGTGGTCGAAAGCAGAAAAAGCATGAGGTAGAGAACGCGCCAATTGTACATTTGCCACCGTTACAACGAAAAATTCCGTTGTATGACATTATCGATGAAGACGGGGTAGAGCAAATTCACAACTTTGCTATGCGCATTATCGAGGAAGTGGGATGCGAGTTTCGCGACCATAAAGCACTTGAGATATGGGGTCGAACCGGAGCCGAAATTCGTCAGCAACGGGTCCGAATAAGCCGGGAAGAGTTATTGTCGCTCATTGCTACGGCTCCTTCTTCCTATATACATCATGCGAGGAATCCGGAGAGATCGGTTCAGGTCGGCGATGGCAGCTGCGTCATCTCTCCCTCTTATGGGCCACCCTTTGTCCTCGACCTTGATGGTACCCGGCGATACGCCACCCTGGACGACTTACATCGTTTTCAAAAACTCAATCACATGGCGTCATCGGTGCATATCGCTGGCGGCCCGATCGTTGAACCGGTGGATGTACCTGTTCCCCATCGTCACCTACAAATGGCGTACAGCGGACTCAAGTTTTCGGATAAACCGATAATGGGGAATGTCACCGCCCCCAGCCGAGCCCAGGATACTATTGAAATGCTGAAACTGGTATTCGGTGAAGATTTCGCGATGAATAAGACCGTAACCACTTCCTTGTTAAACTGTAACTCGCCTTTAGTCTGGGATGAGACCATGCTAGGCGCCCTTGAAATATACGCTGCAAACAACCAGGCGGTTTTGCTATCGCCTTTCTCAATGGCAGCGGCGAGTACGCCTGCCAGCACCGTGGGAACAATGGGTGTGATTACCGCCGAAGCCTTGATGGCGGTGGCCTATGCCCAGTTGATCAGACCAGGATGCCCCATGGTATTCGGTGTTCCCGCCATGACCGTAGCACTAAATACTGGTGCGCCGGTGCACGGTACCCCTGATTCGGCCATGGTGCAGTTAATGACCAGTAAAATGGCGCGATTTTACAAACTCCCCCACCGTGCAATCATGAATGTAGCCACTTCCAAGTCCGTGGATATCCAGGCAGGTTATGATTCAATGTGGGGCATGTTCCCCTGCTTTTTGTCAGACGCTAATTGGTTGACCATGTCTGGCGGGTTGATGGAGGGATCCTTGACCCAAAGTTATGGCAAAGCCATGATTGATTTTGAACAGGTAGATGCGTTTTATCATTTTGCTCAGGGTTATCGTTTCGATGATCTGGAAGAGATTTTCGAGGCGGTGAAAGAAGTCGGTCCTGGCGGGCATTTCCTGGGAACGGCGCATACCCGTAAAAGCAACCTGTTTATCTTTCCCTCGCAAAACAATGTCACCTACGAGCAATGGGAAAGTGACGGCAGGCTGGACGCATATGAAGTTGGTGTGCGAAAGGCCAAAAGCTGGCTCGAAAAATATGAACCTCCGGCATTGGACCCGGGGTTAGACGAGGAATTGCTTGGGTTTATCACCAGCCGAGAAAAAGAAATAGCTACTTCGCTGGCGGTATCAGGTCCATAGGGTTCGGTTAAACAGTTCGTGAGTGTGAACAGCAAATTTTATTGAATCGGCCCTTTCGAACGACATTAGTATTTGCCGGAACGCCAAGCAGGATTGACCAGAGCAGCAGGCTGTTATTGCCGCTATATTGCTACCCCCTCGTGCCGCAGTAACCAGCGCTTACGGTCAATTCCGCCTGCATAACCCCGTAGGGAACCGTCTTTGCCAATCACTCGGTGGCAAGGGATGATGATTGAAATCGGGTTACGGGCATTACTGCTGGCCGCAGCCCGCACTGCACTGGCGTTGCCAGCGGAATGGGCCAATGTCGAATAGTCCATGGTGGTCCCATGGGGAATTTTTAGGAGCGAACGCCATACCTTACGCTGAAATGAAGTACCGCCTGTGTCCATCTCAATGTCATCGAAGGCGTCCAGGTCGCCGGAAAAGTATTGATTCAGACATTGGTTCAATTCGGTTGGAACCTCTGCTTGGATAATTTCATATTCGCCATACCGGGTCTTCATTAATTTCTCCATTCTCTCAGGGTTATCGGCAAAATCCAGGTAGCATAGTTTTTGCTTCACTGTGAGTAGTTGGATGTCACCCAGAGGGCTTGCATAGATTGACAATTCGAGTGATTGCATAGTGATCCCTAATCAGGTCAGTGGGTGGCGGAAGTAGAACGACGTAACTCGCTTGGATTCTTTCGGTATAACTTAAAAAACGTATGATTGAACTGGCGTACGCTGGAAAAACCGGTGTCATGTGCAATTTCCGTCATGCTTCGTTGGGTATCGGTTATTAATCGTTTAGCGCGTAATACCCTGTGAGCTCTCGCCACTTGTATTGGGCTGGCACCGACATATTTGGCAAACAGTCGTCTGAGATGACGCGGTCCTACCCCTAATCGGTCTGATAGGTGCTCAATGTTATTTCCATCCAATGCCCCTTCCTCTATTAATTTAAGAGCCCGGGACACCGTAGTCTTGACCCCGTTCCACGCCGGACTATTCGGTGCGGCTTCGGGGCGACACCGGAGGCATGGGCGAAAACCCGCCTGCAGCGCTGCCGCCGCTGAGGGGTAAAATTCGCAATTACCAGGCTTGGGGGTTACCGCAGGACACACCGGTCGGCAGAAGATACCAGTGGTTGTAACGCCGGTAAAAAAATGCCCATCAAACCCGGAATCCCGGGTTTTTACCGCTTTATAACAGTCTTCGAATGCAAGTTCCATGTAGCGAGTATAGCCAGAAAACCTGGCTATACTCGCATAAAACGGACTTCAACATTGGCCGTTTTTTGCGCCGCTGCCGGCGCGATCAGCCTTTTGAGTCGCTATCCTGACTCGGTACCGAGCCAGCAAGCAGTGTCAGGGGTTAACCGATTTCGACATCAGCATACAGCGGGAAACGGCTGCATAGCTCTATAACGTTTTGCTTGACCTGTGCAATCACATTTTCATCTTCAATATTCTCCAGCACATCACAGATCCAGCCTGTGATCTGTTTGGATTCCTCGACGCCAAATCCGCGTGTTGTCATCGCCGGGGTACCTATACGCAGACCGCTGGTTACAAATGGTGAACGTGGGTCATTGGGGACCGAGTTCTTATTCACCGTGATGTTGGCGCGACCCAATGCTGCGTCCGCGTCTTTCCCAGTAACGTCTTTACTGATCAGGTCAAGGAGAAACAAGTGATTGTCAGTGCCACCGGATACGATATCGTAGCCCCGGGCCTGAAATACTTCTACCATCGCGTCAGCATTGTATAAAACCTGTTGCTGGTAATCTTTAAAACCAGGCTCCATTGCCTCCTTGAAGGCGATCGCCTTGGCGGCGATAACGTGCATCAATGGCCCACCCTGGGTGCCCGGAAAAACCAGTGAGTTGAGCTTCTTGGTGATCTCATCATTGGCCTTGGCCAGTATCATTCCACCCCGTGGACCGCGCAGAGTTTTATGGGTAGTTGTGGTAGTTACATCGGCGATCTGAACCGGGTTTGGATAGTGGCCGGTAGCCACCAGACCAGCAACGTGGGCCATATCTACAAACAAATACGCACCCACAGAATCAGCAATATCACGAAACCGTTGCCAGTCCATTATCCGGGAATAGGCAGAAAAGCCTGCCACGATCATCTTGGGTTTGTGCTCAGCGGCCAATGCCGCAACCTGATCGTAGTCCACTTCACCGGTTGCATCATCCAGTCCGTACTGTACAGCGTTGTATATTTTCCCGGAAAAGTTAACGCTGGCGCCGTGGGTCAAATGGCCGCCATGCGCCAGACTCATTCCCAATATCGTGTCACCCGGCTCAACCAGTGCCATATATACCGCAGCATTGGCCTGGGAACCAGAATGAGGTTGAACATTGGCATAATCGGCCGAGAATAATTTGCAGGCACGCTCAATCGCCAGCTCTTCAGCAACGTCAACAAATTCACAACCACCGTAATATCGCTTGCGTGGATACCCTTCCGCATACTTGTTGGTCAGTTGAGAACCCTGTGCCGCCATTACCCGCGGGCTGGTAAAGTTTTCCGATGCGATCAGCTCAATATGCTGTTCCTGTCTTTTCACTTCGGATTCCATGGCAACCGCCAGGTCCGGATCGAAGTCTGCTATAGACTGCTTTTTATCAAACATAATTTACTCCAAGGTAAAATGAAAAATATACAGAGCAACCGTCACTTTAAACCTGACATCGCAAGGCTCAAAGCTCTCGGGCAACCCAATTAATTCAGTATTTCGCCAATCCGTTCGGCTCCATTCCTTTGGGGTTGATTGTTTAGACCCTGGTCCACCGAAACGCAAGCACTACAAAACAACGTCCGGAATCAAATTGGCACTATTCGTCGCCAGCACCTATCCCACTGAATCTGGCTAACCGCGGGATTGTAAGCAAGATTGGGCGAATTTGGTACTCGATAATTCTTATCGATAGCCCAAATAAAACCTATATCCCACACTTTTTAGCCAACTCCTCAGCCACTTCATTATTGAACTGGTTTAATTTCTTGCATCGATTTACCTGGAGTCTGGCCAGGGATCTGACTCTGGCCCCCTGGGCCCAACGTGGAAGATTTCCGGCTACTTCCAGGGCATCATCCGGGGTCAGGAATTTGCCGAGTAGAATGAAATACCAGCGCTGCCCCCTGATTACTGTAGAGAAAAACTGCCCCCGACTGTTTAGTGATTTAAAAAGAGAACGCGCGCTCGACTGGTTTTGGATACTCAGCAGTTGCAAGGTATATTTTCGCGAGGAATCCGCAAACAGCCATTCACTATCATCTTCGATACCGCTACCCACTAATTCGTCCCGATCCATCGCCGGGGTTATATCCAGTTGTTTAACTTCACGCCCACGATAGGTCGCTAACAATGACCGAGTTTGCAGTTTCCAGTCACGGTTAACGCTGGCTAATGAAGTCAATCTCTCGAGGTCAGTGTTGGCTATCCAGCCGGTTATCCATTCAGGGGTAACTACATAGAGCCAACCATCACGTTGGTCTAACAGCTTTACCTTACTACCCTGGGGAATCAAACCAAGCACCGGCCCTATATCACTTTCACTCGGCGTGAGCCTTGCCCGTACCCGGTCCCCTCCAACAATGACATCTTCACCCCGCCGTCTAACCTGTCGATTGGGTATCCAACCCGGTAATCCACCGGGCACGGTAACTTTCGAAAATTCCGGTCCCGCTGTAATGATATCGACCAGGGTGTTTTGCGGCAGTTTGGTAATCGCTGCGGCGGAGTTTGCCGGGCCGGATCGAATCGAGGCATTTCGAATTCGGGTTTTTCGGATGTTCGACCGATTTTCAGTGCTTACCACCTGCTTACTAACAACTTTTTTTTCTGCCACAACCAATTTCTCAGCAGCGGGTTTCGCAACCACCACGGCCTCGACTACAGGCTGCTGAACCACTGGTTTTTCAATTTCAGCGGGAGCGGCCGGTTCGGGGTCGGTTGCCATTAACGACTCCTGGTCGGATTGGGAATTAGATTGTATTGTGGTGGCAGCGGTATCAGAGACGCTCACTAGGACTTCTTCAGATTCCACCAAATCACCGGTTTCCGCGGTAATCACTGGAAAATCGACCTCTCTTGGCTGAGGCACGAATCCAACACTGGTATTAATCTCTGCCACTTCCGTTTCCTCGGGAGCTTGCTTCGGTTCAGCTTTGGGTTCGGGCTCGGTTTCGGATTTTGCCTTGGTTTTTGTTTCAGAAGGTGTTGCCACGATAGATTTACTCGATTCCAACGCAGCCAGCTTCAGTTTCACCCGTTGAATCAACCAAACTTTCGATATGTCTTCTGCGCTAGCGGATACATTGTCCACCGAAGTTTCTTCAATCCATCCAGGGATTTTTTCTGGTAATAGGACCCTGGTCCAATCCGGTTGTTGCTCCAGCATTCTAATTCTGGTTCCAACCAACAACTTCCCAATATCATTATTATTAGATCGCTCCGTAGGGTCGGCGTAAACCGCTGCTGACTTCGTCTTGATTTCGATAAATTCCCCATCAAGTTTGATATCTTCATTTTGAACCCAACCGGGTATTCCACCGGGTATTTCTACCAACATCCAATTCCGATTTCGGTTAATTACCCTCGCCATAACCTTGGCGTTGATTCTGGTAATGATCGGAGAGTGGGTATTAAAGCGGGCATACATCAATATGGGGTTATTCTTTACCAGCACATATTCCGATTGACTGATCTCCTGCTTACTGGGTAATTTCGACTTGGTAGGTTCGGTGTCTTCTTTAGTCACCACCACTGGATCGATTTTCTTGGATACCGGAAAACGATCGACAAAGTTATTGATATTGTCCTGTAAAAAATCAGAAGCTCGGATGTTTCCGCCAGTCTTGGCACGCTCAAACCATAATTTAGAGCTAGGACGGTCTTCTTCAGTACCGATTCCATAGAACAGCGCACGACCATAGTTATACTGGGCTATGGGAAAGCCGCTTTCCGCCGACTGCCGCCACCACTCTATCCCTTGCTTGATTTTGCTTACGTCTTCCTGTTCCTCAAGCAGCAAATGTCCAAGATTATATTGTGCTTCCTGATGATCCTGTTTGGCTGCTTTAGTAAACCAGAATATTGCTTCGGCCCTGTCGTAGCGCAACCCCTTCCCTTCAACGTATAGCACCCCAATGTTAAATTGAGCGTCCGCCGATCCCAGATAGGCATCAGCTAGCCATAAATTTGCAGCTTTCTCGAAATCCCCTTCTGCAAACGCCTTGATTCCCCTGGCGTATTCCGAATCCTGGGTCAAATCCTTATTCTCCTGGGACTGGGCTTGCCCCAGTCCCATCGCAAAGATTGCCGCTAACCAGATCACGGTGAAACGCTTGATTAAGTTATTCAGCCGAGCCATCACATTTGTTAGAATGAATTTGTTGATTCATAAATCACAACAAAATTTATTATTTAGAAACCTTCCTCTCCACACACCCCACGAGAGATTCAGTTTGTAGCCATCCAATTGTAGCAACTAAAGGGAAAAATCTCCCATAAATTCATTAAATTTACCCAGATCGAGGACCTCCCGAATATTTTTCATCAGGCGTTGATAGAAATGGAGATTATGCAGGGTACAAAGACGTGCACCCAAAATCTCGTTACTTCGATATAAATGACGGAGATAAGACCTGGAATAATGTTGGCAGGTATAGCACTCGCATTCCGGATCCAATGGTCCAGTGTCCAAACGATGAACTGCATTGCGAATTTTAACCGTACCCTGGCTTGTGTATAGCCATCCATTACGGGCGTTTCTGGTTGGCAGTACGCAGTCAAACATGTCGATGCCCCGGGCCACGCCGTCCACCAGGTCTCGCGGCGTACCTACGCCCATCAGGTAGCGCGGCCGATCTGGCGGAAGTTTATAAGCAATGGAGTCCAAAACCTCGAGCATTTCGTCTTTTGGCTCTCCCACGGATAGACCTCCAATCGCATAACCATCAAAACCAATATCGACGAGTCTTTCAAGAGACTCCTGTCGAAGCACCGGGAACATTCCTCCCTGCAGAATACCAAACAGCGCGCCCTCGCCGGCATAATGGTGTTTACAACGTCTCGCCCAGCGGGCGGATAATTCCATTGACGCCCTGGCTTGCTCCAACGTACAGGGGTAATTGGTACATTCATCAAAAACCATCACCACATCGGATCCGAGCGTGGTCTGAATATCCATCGACTCCTCTGGGCCAAGAAACACCGTGCTACCGTCTATTGGAGACTTGAATGTGACCCCTTTTTCTTCCAGCTTACGCAGTTCTGCCAGGCTCCATACCTGGAATCCCCCGGAGTCAGTCAAAATTGGTTTTCGCCAATTCATAAAGTCATGCAAAGTGCCGTGGGCAGAAATCACCTCGGTACCGGGTTGCAGCATCAGGTGAAAAGTATTTCCCAGGATAATCTGCGCACCAAGATTCGCTACTTCTTCGGGAGCCATTGACTTTACCGTCGCGCTGGTGCCGACTGGCATAAATGCTGGCGTATCAACCACTCCCCGGGAGAAATTAAGTCGCCCCCGCCGGGCTTTCCCCTGGGTTCGTAATAATTCAAACTTCATTAAGTCTCTCCAGAATCATCGCGTCGCCATAGCTGAAAAAGCGAAACCTGTTCTTTATTGCGTATTGATACATTTGCATGATGCGATGGTAACCCGCGAATGCCGATACCAGAACCAGTAAAGTTGACCGTGGCAGGTGAAAATTTGTAATCAGGACGTCGACCACGTTAAATTTAAAACCCGGAGTAATAAACAAATTGGTCTCTCCGCTTAAGGGAGCGAGAGTTCCTGACAGGGCAGCCGCTTCAAGGGCCCTGATGACGGTGGTTCCGACCGCGATAATGCGCCCACCTGACGCCTTAACCTTACCGATTAATTCACATACCGCTTGATCGACGACGATACGTTCATGATGCATCCTGTGACTGGTAATTTCTTCGCCTTGCATTGGCAGGTAAGTCCCGGCGCCAACATGCAGTGTGATGGATGCCCATAACACGCCTGCCTCCTTGAGTTCTCCAATCAGGGTGCTATTAAAATGCAGCCCCGCGGTCGGTGCCGCTACCGCACCCGGACTACGGGAATATACCGTCTGGTAACGGATTTTATCTCCAGCCGAAGGTTCGCGACGAATATAGGGTGGTAACGGAATTTTCCCGAACTGTTCAAACATCGCTTCGACATTTACATCGTCGTTAAATTGAAGAATAAAGAATCGGTGTTGACGTTCAATTACTGTGACCAGATAATTTTCAATGCATAGTTCCTGACCGATCTTTACTGGCTTATTCGCGCGGAGCTGAACCATTGCAGTATTTCGTTGCAGCAAACGCTCAAGCATTATTTCGACTTTTCCTCCGCTCGGTTTATGCGCCAGGATCCGCGCCGGTACCACTTTGGTATCATTTACGATGATTAAGTCTCCCGGCCTCAGGAACTGACCAACGCTGCTAAATGGCATTGTTATGCACTGTTCAAGGGTTTGATCAAAGCCTAATAAATTACTATCCGACCGGTTTTCCAGGGGCTCCTGGGCGACCAGCTCAGCCGGTAAATCATAGTCAAATTGATGCAGTTTCATTGATGCTGGCAGGGTAGTAAACGGGGCAAGTCGATTGTCCGGGAAATGTCTAAAATAAACAAACTCTGTCACAACCGTCTATGGTATCCGAGACGAAAACTGTTTATCATTGCCGCGCGTGCCGGGGTGGCGAAATTGGTAGACGCGTCAGATTCAAAATCTGATTGGGGCAACTCAGTGTCGGTTCGAGTCCGACCCTCGGTACCAAATAAATTCATATAAATGCCCAACTCATCCAAAGACGTCGTGAACTCTGATAAAGATCAACGATGTCTGGCGATGATGATTCATGATGGCACGATTGTTGAGCGATCGGATCAGCAACTTTGTGATTTGTTAGCGCTTGCCGAAACAGAAGGAGTTATCGGTTTAATCAATAACAAGCTCGGCAGCAATCTGCCGGCTTCCAAATTCAAAGATCAACTACAGCAACGGGCCCAGCATCTGGCCGCCCGCAGCATGCTGTTACGACAGGAAAAATCCAGGGTGATGCAGGCAATCGCGAAAGTGCGACCAATTGTATTGAAAGGTGAAGCCATGGCGCTAACCTGCTATTCCCAATATGACGATCGTCCAATGTCAGATATGGATATTCTGATCAAGGATAGAGATATGGCGCAGATTCGACAAATTCTTGCATCAGAGGGATACATCGATTGCGGCGCCGTCACTGGTGACATTATCATGCCCCAGGTTTGCCTGATCCATCAGCTTCCAGGAAATATTGCTTGTACCGTCGATGTCCACACCCGGGTATTCAATCGCCCGGTGTTGCAGAACCTGCTTGGATATACCGAGATAGAACAAGGTCCTGGCGCTGAAGAGTATCCATTTCCGGGGGTACTAATTCCAGGTAAAGCACATTTACTCATACATGCAGCATTGCATCTTATGGCGCACCACTACAATAGTAGACGCTTGATCTGGCTATTTGATATTAAGCTATTGGCAGACCAGTTTGAACCGGCTCACCAACAGTATCTGATGGAATTCTGCATAAACAATCAAATTACCGCTGCGATCCTGGCGGCGCTCGAGGCTAGCGATAAAATGTTCCCATTCGCCGACACCTTGCTAATCGACCAACTAAGAGACCTCTCCAACGATCAGCCCACACCTCATCCCGCAGTCCGGCTTTTGCAGACCCATAGTCCTTTGGGTCTCGGCATACAAGACTGGAACTCCCTGACCGGGGTACCGCAACATTTTGCCTGGATAAAACAACATTTATTTCCACCGACCAGCTACATGATGCAGCGATATAGTTTGGTAAGTAAATGGCTATTACCACTTTTTTATCTGTGGAGAATCCTATGTGGAAGCGTTAAACTAGTCACCTCCAAGTGAATCCGATAACCCTTTGAAATTCGTTTTCATCAGCGTACTTTCAGGACCTAGAGCATGAACCAGACAGAAACCGCACAACCGACACAACCAACAAAACCAGCGCCAACGCTTTCGAATCCAGAACCCGAACCAGAAGTCGGCAGCGGCGAACCCGCGATTATCGGGAATTCGGTGAAAATCCAGGGAGACCTGAGTGGCAAGGAAGACCTCACGATAAATGGTACCGTGGAAGGCACCATCGACTTTCGGGAAAGTAACGTTATCGTCGGCGAAAAAGGTCGGGTTAATGCAAATGTAACTGCCAAGAACATTATTATTTGCGGCGAGGTAAAAGGAGAGTTGCGAGGAAGTGAACAAGTTAGCATTAAACCCAGCGGTCGCGTCACCGGAGACATCAGAGCGCCTCGCGTCATCCTGAATGACGGTTGCCAGTTTAAAGGATTGGTAGATATGGAAGACAAACCGGTTTCTCCAGCAGATCCTCGTGGGGCCCCTCCCAAAATAGCTAACAAGCCGTTTCCGGATCGAACTCCCCCTAGCCTGACGCGACGTAAGCTATAAGTTATATATAGTCAATCGATCAGTCCTAACAAGACCTCAGAGTTAATCAGAACAATCATGACTATTGAGCAAGGTAAACAGGCACCTGTATTTACCTTGAACGACCAAGACGGTAATAAGGTGGCGTTAAAGGATTTTCGCGGCAAGACCGTAGTAGTTTATTTTTACCCTAAGGACGATACCCCCGGGTGTACCAAGGAAGCTTGCGGTTTCAGGGACAACATCATCGAATACGAAAAACTGGACACGGTCATATTGGGGATTTCCCCGGACCAGGCGGACTCACATACACGATTTATCGAAAAATTTAAGCTACCCTTTACTCTGTTGTCCGACCCTGACAAGAAAGTGATGGAGAAATATGGCGCCTGGGGAGAAAAAATGATGTACGGTAAAAAATTGATTGGGGTAATCCGTTCAACCACAATTGTTGGACCCGATGGTAAAGTCCTGAAGCACTGGATAAAAGTTCCGAAAGCGGCAGACCATCCGGAAAAAGTTCTAGCTTTTCTCAGGCAACCAGATTAATCAAGACGATCAGTTAAATCAGGCTGTGCTTTGCTGAGGCAACCTGGTCCGCAATCATACGGGTAAGATGTTTAACCTGACCAGAGTCATTTCCTTCAATCATCACTCGCACCAAAGGCTCGGTTCCGGACGGACGTAATACCACCCTGCCGCCAGCACCCAATTCACTTTCTGCCTGGGACACTGCACCTATCACCTCAGGATGCTGTACCAGTTGTTTGGCGTTAGCACCATCGACACCGACGTTTATCATGACCTGGGGATATACCTGCATACGGCTGACCAGTTCCGACAATGGCTGTTCACTGTCCAGCATCACCTGGAGGACTTCGAGTGCCGCCACAATGCCGTCCCCGGTGGTTCCTTTATCCAGGCAGATAATGTGTCCGGATGCTTCGCCCCCCAAAATCCAGTTGTTGTCTGTCAGCGCCTCATGGACATATCGATCACCTACCCTGGTACGAATAAATGGTACCGACATTGAGGCGAGCGCCTGCTCCAAACCCAGATTGGTCATTAATGTTCCAGCCACTCCACCGCCCAGAGAATCATTTTCCTGACGGAATTTAGCCATCAGATATAGAATTTGATCTCCATCCACTGGATGACCTTTTTCGTCCACCAATAAAACCCGATCTCCATCTCCGTCCAGGGCAATTCCGATAGCGGCGCCAGCTTCCAGAACCCTTGCCCCAAGTTTACTCACGTGAGTTGAACCACACTCATGGTTAATATTAAATCCGTCAGGTTGATTTGCGATAGCGATGACCTCAGCTCCAAGTTCGTTTAGCACCCTTGGAGCCACCTCATAACCAGCACCATTTGCACAATCAATCACAATTTTCAGTTCGGATAGATTGAGTTGGTCGGGAAATGTTCCTTTACAGTATTCAATGTACCGACCCTGTGCATCTGTAAAACGTTCGGCGCGACCCAATTTGCTCGAATCTACACAGGTCATGGTCTCAGCCATTTTGTGATCTATCTGGGCAACCAGATCATTGTCAAGCTTGGTTCCCTGGGGGGAGAAAATCTTAATACCATTATCGTGAAATGGATTATGGGAAGCGCTGATAACTACCCCTGCGCAAGCTCTCGCGGTTCGAGTCAGGTAAGCAATTGCAGGGGTCGGCATTGGCCCGAGCAGAGAAATATCAACACCAGCAGCAGAAAACCCAGCTTCCAGGGAAGACTCCAGCAAATATCCCGAGATTCGGGTGTCCTTGCCAATCAGAACCTTGTCTCCTTCCCCTGCTTTGGCGAAAACACAACCGGCCGCCCACCCCAGTTTCATTACAGTCTGGGGGGTTATGGGCTCCAGACCAACCCGGCCCCTAACACCATCAGTGCCAAATAGTGATTCCGCCATTTGGCTGCAAAAAAATTAAACCGACTTGTTTGGATCAGGCAGATCGATATCCGACTCTGATAATACCGAATCGCTTTTTTCACTATTCGCGGCGTCGTCTCCCCCGGACTTCGTCTGGGGCTTGTCTTCCTCGGGTTGTCTCGGATCCTTGCCCGTCATAATCTGCTCAATCTGATCGGACTCCAGAGTCTCCCACTCGATCAATTTACGGGTCATAATTTCCATTTTTTCCCGATTATCCTCAATGATTTTGCGTGCCCGGTCATATTGTTCAGTGATAATTCGAGTGACCTCCTGCTCGACTTGTTCCGAAGTTTGAGGACTCATCACGCGACTTTGCCGACCATAGACATCAGCCGATTCTCGACCGTAGAGTCTTGGTCCAAGAACCTCGCTCATCCCCCAGTCCATTACCATGGATTCAGCGGTTCGGGTGGCCATTTGCATATCGCCGGAAGCACCGCTGGTGACTTGCTTCATGAAAATTTCTTCAGCGATACGTCCACCCATTGATACCGCAATCTGGGCTAGTAACTTTTCTTTTTCGTAACTTAATTCGTCACTTTCAGGGAGAAACTGGGTTGTTCCCAGGGCTCTCCCCCGAGGAATAATAGTCACCTTCAAAATGGGATCAACTAGATTTCGCAGTATCCAGCCTACAACAGTGTGGCCGGACTCGTGATATGCCGTATTGGTCAGATCCTCTTTGCTCAATACCATTGATTTGCGTTCAGCGCCCATCATGATCTTGTCCCGTGCAGACCAAAATTCGTCCTCTCCCACCAACTTTTTCTTGAGTCGGGCGGTAAGCAATGCAGCCTCATTCACCAGGTTGGCTATTTGCGCACCGGAAAATCCTGGGGTACCCCTGGCGATTTCCTTGGCATCGACATCATCTGCAATCGGGACTTTTCGCATGTGCACCTTCAGAATAGCTTCCCGGCCGCGAATATCGGGTAGTGGCACGTGCACCTGACGATCAAAACGTCCAGGACGTAATAGCGCAGGGTCCAATACATCGGGTCTGTTGGTCGCGGCGATCACGATAACGCCTTCATTTTCTTCAAATCCGTCCATCTCAACCAAAAGCTGATTCAGGGTCTGTTCGCGTTCATCATTGCCGCCGCCGATACCGGCGCCACGGGAGCGACCAACCGCATCAATCTCATCGATAAAAATAATGCAGGGGGCATTTTTCTTGGCTTGTTCGAACATATCCCGAACCCTTGATGCACCGACACCGACAAACATTTCTACGAAGTCAGAACCGGAGATCGTAAAAAACGGCACCTTGGCTTCACCGGCGATGGCTTTGGCCAACAGTGTTTTACCGGTTCCAGGATTACCCGTCATCAATACGCCCCGCGGAATGCGTCCGCCGAGTTTCTGGAAACGAGAGGGGTCGCTAAGAAACTCCACCAGTTCGCCCACTTCTTCCTTGGCTTCATCAATTCCGGCAACGTCTTCGAAGGTGATATGGTTTTTATCTTCGGTAAGCATCTTGGCCTTACTCTTACCAAAACTAAGGGCACCACCCCGGCCCCCGCCTTGCATCTGCTTCATAAAGAAAATCCAGACGCCGATTAACAACAGAATCGGAAAGGAACTGATCAACAGGCTCATTAACAACGAGGTTCCTTCTTCCTGCTTCGCCTTGATTTTAACTCCATTGGTATACAGGTCATCGATCAGCTTGGGATCGTTCGGTGCATGGGTAGTAAAAGTACGCCCATCATTGGTTTCACCGTTTATGGTATCGCCGGCAATTTCCACCGATGCTATATTGCCACGTTCAACTTCACTGAGAAAAGTGGAGTAATCAACTTCACCGGTACGACCGTTTTGCGGGGTTGTGAAGTTTTCAAAAACCGACATCAAGACCATAGCGATAACCAGCCACAGCAGGATGTTTTTTGTCATGTTTGGCACCGCAATATCTCCTAGGGGTTAGTGTGCAAATTCAGCAAGTTCAAGGGCAATGTTACACCAAAAGCCAAATTACTGCGTGGTACCGCGGTAACCGCGACCCAGAAGATAAATTTCTGTGGACTCAGCCCGTGAAGCATCAGGTTTAATCGCCTGAAATTGGCTGAACAGATTTTTCATTTCTGATCGCATGGCCAGCGCAGCCTCACCTTCAAAAATCTTGGTTAACAAAGCACCACCGGGTTTCAGCACGATCCTGCAAAACTCCAAAATAGATTCCTGAAGCAAAGCCGCGCGCGCCTGATCGGTGGCACGAATACCTGTAATATTGGGGGCCATATCGGACAATACAAGGTCGATGGGCTCCGCACCCAGGCTTTGTTTGACCAGCTCAACGATATCCTGATCGGTAAAATCTCCCTGAATAAACCGGACCCCGGAAACAGGTTGCATCGACAGCAGGTCCACCGCTAGCACGTGATCCGAGGCATTAATCCGCTTGACCGCATACTGGCACCAGCTTCCGGGGGAACTACCGAGATCGACCAGCCGGGTGGTGGGCCGGATTAAGCGGTATTTCTGGTCAATTTGCTCCAGCTTGAAGGCGGATCTGGCGCGAAAGCCCTCTGCCCGTGCCTTCTTGACGAATTGGTCACTGTTTTGCCGACTGCGCCAGGCGCCGGATTTTCCACGACCATTTTTTTTCTTCATACTGTATACGAGCTTCTGAATAAGTGTACAATCGCGCCGCCATGGAACTCAAGCTTACCAATCATCAAAAAAAACACTTAAAGGGACTCGCCCATGGCAAAAAGCCAATAGTAACGATTGGAAATAACGGGCTATCGACCGCCGTTATAGAAGAAATGCGCCTCGCTCTCGACCATCATGAATTGATTAAAATCAAGCTTCCCGCTGGGGACAAATCCCTGCGTTTGCTGTTGCTCGAAGACGCCTGTAAGCACTGTGGTGCCACCCAGGTTACATTGATCGGTCGCACCGGTGTCGTATTTAAGCCGTCGGAAAAAAACAAAGTCTCCCTACCGACTTGATCCCGCTTCAAAGTCGCTCAATTAATGCGTCGGTTATTTGCTCGGTAGTAGCATTGCCGCCAAGATCACCAGTAAGTCTGTCTCCGTCTTCAATCACCCGATTAATGCCACTCCGAATCTGCTCCCCCAGGTCATTCATCCCGAGCTGATCCAACATCATTGCTGCACCCAGGATCAGCGCGAACGGATTGGCGATCCCTTTCCCGGCAATATCCGGCGCGGAGCCATGAACAGCTTCAAATATTGCAGCCTCGTCGCCAATATTCGCACCCGGCGCCATACCCAACCCACCAACCAATCCAGCGCACAAATCCGAAATAATATCGCCAAACAAATTAGTGGTTACAATGACGTCAAATTGCTCGGGGCGCACCACTAATTGCATACAAGCATTGTCGACAATTAACTCGCGGCTTTCTATCTCGGGATATTCTTCACCAATATCTCTGGCTACATCCAGAAACAGTCCAGAGGTTGCCTTCAGTATATTCGCCTTGTGTACTACCGCGATTTTTTTTCTCCCCTGACGCTTGGCCATATCATACGCATACCTGACAATTCTCTCGGCGCCCGTTCGGGTAATAACGCTTAATGATTCGGCGCGTTCGCCGTCTTCGGATACGGTTTGTTTTTCCTGGGAATACATCCCTTCAGTATTCTCGCGCACCGTTATCAAATCGATGTTCTGGTATTTTGACACGATACCCTTACGGGTTATCGCAGGCCGAACATTGGCATACAACTCGAACTCTTTACGCAACAGAACATTCAGGCTGGTAAAGCCTTTACCGATAGGCGTAGTAAGGGGGCCTTTTAACGCAATACTGTTTCGACGAATACTATCCAAGGTTTCCTCGGGAATGAGTTCTTTGCCCGCCTCAATTGCAGTCAGGCCAGCCAGCTGCATATCGTATTCAAGGTCTGCTCCGATTGCATCAAGCACGCGCAAAGTCGCTGTCATAATTTCCGGCCCGATGCCGTCTCCCGGTATCACCGTGATCGTTTGTTTAGTCATTTTCTCAGTTTATATAGTCAAATTTGAAATTTTTTCGCCATGTCATTGTTGGTTAGATAACTCATGCGCCATCTGAGGAACGGGCCCATTGCATTAATCCAGGTGTCGAAACTTCAATCCCGGGGGATGGATTTGCTGGAATCAGAAACGCCAAAATCAGTGAGCAGACCGCGAACAGGGTACCGGACAAGAACACCAGTTCTGGAGATGTCAGCCAGACAACTCCCAAGGCAACGGGTAAAATTACCGCAGCCACATGATTAATGGTAAATGCCACCCCCGCGGTTGAAGCAAAATCCTTGGGGTCTGCAATCTTTTGAAAATAGGTTTTAATCGCGATAGCGAGTGCAAAAAACATATGGTCAAGTACATACAAAGTCGCGGCGATACCGGCATGGCTGACAAAAGCATAACTGGTAAAAATGATAATAAGTCCAAGGTACTCAAATATCAAAGCGTTACGTTCGCCCCATCGACCAACCAGTCGACCGATTATGGGTGCCAACCAAATATTAATAACGCAGTTGATCAGAAACAACAGTGTAAGGTTGGCCGCGCTATAGTCGAATCGCTCGACCATCATAAAGCCGGCGAAAACTATAAAAATTTGACGCCTCGCACCGGAAAAGAATACCAGGGCATAATATAACCAATAACGTTTGCGCAGAATTAACGACTTGTGCTGCTGATGTTCAGAAGGAAATGAGGGATAGCATGACCAGGCAACCAGGCCAATAATGGCGGTGAGCCCGCCTCCCGCCAACAGCACGGTACTGTACTCCAGGTGAAGCAGGCTAAGCCCTACGTAGATCAGGGCAAAAGCGACCAGTGACGTAAACGAACCAACCGCCAGCATGCGACCGAGCACCAGAGGTGTGCGCGATTTATCGATCCATTGTAGTGATAATGAATTTTGTATCGCTTCATAATAATGGAATCCAAACGACATCAGCAGGGTCGTACAATACAATCCTATTACCGAAGGCAGATATCCGGTAATAGCAGTGCCAAGACCCAAAAATAATAACGAGACATAGGCCAGGGTCTGTTCCCGCATTATTAGCAGAAAAAATATTACGGCAAAGGCAAGAAAACCCGGCACTTCCCTGATGCTCTGCAGCATGCCGAATTCGCGACCGGTAAACCCTGCAACTTCGATCGTAAAATTATTGATCATTGCTGACCAGGTAGCAAACGAAAGCGGCACCGCTGATGCCATTAGCATCAGCAGCATTTCCGGTGAGCGCAGGTAGTCTTTAACCGCTTGTTTCACTTGCTAGTTTCATTAGTCCATAAGCAGCAGATGCCTCAGCGGAGTCGATGTAACCCCGCTTCAGATCCTGTTCTACTAGGTCCTTGTTTCTCTCGCCGGGGTCACCATATCCACCACCGCCCGGCAGGTCCAGCACCAGATGGCGCTCTAATGGAATCCATTGTTTGCCCTTACCTTGCATCTGGGTCCCGTCATCGAGACTGACATTGCCCGCTGCGCCATTACCACCACCATCCCTGCCCCGGGCCGGGTTCTCGCAGCGATCGAACATCGCATTAATATACATCTTATGTCCCTGATTCGCCGAAATCTCGATGATCTGGCCGAGTCCACCGCGGTGTTTTCCGGCTCCTCCAGAACCCTCCCTCAATTCTTTTCTCCAAACGGTGACAGGGCCAACATGCTCCATTACTTCAGCGGACATGGTATGCACCCCAGAAGGAAATGCGGTAGCGCTTAATCCGTCGAGACTGGGACGCGCACCGGTACCGCCTGAATTAAACATGAGGACCTGACTATATTGCAGGGTCTCCCCAGGTGCCGGTGCGACGTCTTCCAGCGGGCGCAGGCCTAATTGCAGGTTCCATAGCGCACTTGCGCCTTCCGCCGGCACTCTATTCGGCAACAGTTTGTGTAATGCCCCCATTACCACATCAGGTAAAAACTGACCGAGCACATGGCGAATTGCCACCGGGGCAGGATGGACCGCATTCAAAATACAATTTTCTGGTGCGGTGACCTTAAACGGCTCCAAAGATGCATGGTTATTTGGAATTGTCGGCGCCAGGGTACATTTGAGCGCATAGCAGGCATAGGCGGTGGTGTATACCAATGGCACATTTATCCCCATAGCGCTCAGGCCCGAGGTTCCATCGAAATCTGCCAGCACACCCTGGGGAGAAATATCCAGCCTCACCCGCATTGTCACGGCGGCATCGTATCCATCTACGATCATTACATTGTCGCAGCTACCTGAGGGTAGCTGTTGCAGTTTCTCCAGGGTCGCACGCCTGCTGTTTTCAAAAATAAAATCCCTTAATGCCGAGAGATTGTCGATTGCAAACTCAGACATCATTTCTATCAGGCGACGATGGCCAATCTCATTACAGGAAGAAAGCGAGTACAAATCTCCAATGACCTGGTCGGCCTCTCGAACGTTGTGGCGAATGATGTGAATCAACCTTGCATCGATTTCGCCGCGCTCAGCAAATTTCATGATCGGGATAAATATCCCTTCCTCATAGACTTCATTTGCATCCGGTCCAAAGCCTCGCCCCCCCACATCTACCACATGGGCGGTACAGGCAAAATAACCAACCAGCTTGCCATTGAGAAAAGAAGGATTAACGAAGGTAAAATCGTGCAGATGACCGGTACCTTTCCAGGGATCATTGGTTACATAGGAATCACCTTCAAAGATATTTTCCTCGCCGATATCCCGAATAAAATGACCCACAGCCTCGGCCATAGCATTTACATGTCCAGGGGTTCCAGTGACCGCCTGGGCCAGCATCAAGCCATTTTCATCAAAAACGCCAGCCGAGAGATCACCCGCTTCCCGCACCGAAGTAGAGAATGCGGTACGCAACAGGGTTAACGCCTGTTCCTCGACCACCGATATCAGGCGATTCCACATTACCTGCATATGCACATTGGAAATATTATTCTGCATCTTCTAATCCCGTATTATTTGCGTTGAACCAGCAGACTACGATCGTTTTGCATGGTCGCGCTGAAACCGGAGGTGACTATGGTTGTGGTTTCATGTTCCACGATAATTGCGGGACCCTGTATTTGTCCACCTGGATTCATCTCCTCTCGTGAGAACACTCCGGCATCAACAAATTCCTGTAGTCTTGCGTCAAATAATTTCCGACCCTTCGCCGGATTCTCCATCGAAGACGCGGTGACTGGATCGACTTTTTCCACCTGGTCCAGGGGGGAACTGGCCTGGACCGACCAATTCATGATTTCAATATCGAGCCCCTCCAGCGGACGCCCAAACAAGCGAATGTATTCCTGTTCAAATAATTGTCTAAATTCTATTTGATCTCCGTCAGTGTATTTACGGTTAGGCAAAACTACGACGATTTCCCAGCCTTGCCCCTGGTAGCGCATATACGCCTTAATCTCGTATTCCAATATTTCTCCCGGGGCTCCTGCCCGGGCAAACTTTTCTGCTTCGGCAGATAATTCAGCGATCAGGCTATTAGTGAATTCCGGGTCAAACTGACTTAATTTCAAATAGGCGCCACGCACCGCTTCGAATCCAAAAGGTGCGCGTAAAAAACCAATTGCCGAACCAACTCCAGCGCCAGGAGGTATTAGCACAGCGTCCATATCCAGTTTCTCGCAGAGTCGACTGGCGTGCAGCGGCGCCGCACCGCCAAACGCAATCATGGTGAAATCTGCCAATTCCTTACCGCTTTCAACCGCGTGGACTCGAGCTGCATTGGCCATATTTTCATCAACAACTTCACATATGCCCACTGCCGCGGTTTCCGCATCCATGGCAAGGGCATTACCAATCACGAAGTCCAATGCGGAAATTGATTGTTCGGGAGATAACAAAATATCACCACCGGCAAAGTTATCTTTATCCAGTCGTCCGAGCAGAAGATCTGCATCGGTAACCGCCGGCTTGTTACCGCCATGGTTATAGCAAGCCGGGCCAGGTTCCGAGCCAGCACTTTCCGGGCCTACCCGAATTTGACGCATCTCATCCACCCAACCCAAAGACCCTCCACCGGCACCAATTTCCACCATTTCAATCACCGGTATCGAAATTGGCATGCCCGATCCTTTCTTAAAACGGTAAGTGCGGGCAACTTCGAAGGTTCGGGCAGTCTTGGGTGTTCTGTTTTCGATAAGACAGATTTTTGCCGTAGTGCCACCCATATCATAAGACAGCACTTGATCGAGCCCATGTCGGGCTGCGTAATCGGCGGCATAGATTGCGCCGCCCGCAGGGCCGGATTCCAGTAGCCGTACGGGAAATTCAATGGCGCTATCAATCGATATCAAACCGCCGCCCGAGTGAATCATAAATAATGGGCAATCAGCACCCGCCTGTTTCAACTTGGTTGCCAACCGACCTAAATAAGAAGCCATCAGTGGTTTAACAAAGGCATTGGCGCAGACGGTATTAAATCGCTCGAATTCCCTAACCTGGGGTGATACCTCAGAAGATATAGACACTTCTATATTCGCCGCCCGATTTTGAATAATCTCTCTGGCCCTCCGTTCATGTGCGCCATTGGTATAGGCATGAATAAATCCAATCGCGATACTTTGATAGCCTAGTCCAACCAATTGATCCCCGATTCGTTCTATTGCTGGCTCATCAAGGGGCACAAGCTCCCTGCCAGTTGCTGCAATTCGTCCCTGCACCGCGAATCGATGCTCGCGAGAAATCAAGGGCGGAGGCAATGTAAGGTTGAGGTCATATTGTTCAAATCGCCCCTCATTCCGCATTTCAATAACATCACGAAAGCCAGTGGTGGTAATAAAGGCTGTTTTGGCACCCCTGCGTTCAATCAAAGAATTGGTTGCAAGGGTCGTGCCATGAATCACCAGGTCGATTTCATGAGGCAATACGCCCGCTTTCGCCGCCACCTTTTCCACCCCATCAAGGATGGCGCGCTCGGGTTCGGCATAGTCAGTCAGAACTTTAAATGAATAAAGCTCATCCCCTTTTTCAAGTACGACGTCTGTAAATGTGCCGCCAATATCCGCACCAACGCGAACCTTCTTACCGTTGTGACTCATGCTCTATGTTCAATCGAGAAATGCTTTAGATCATACACAATATAGGCTGGCCGTAATAAAAAAAGGCGCCACAAAGCGCCTTCTTTCACTAACCCAATCAAAGGTTAATCGTCTGAGTCGTCGTCATCTTCCAGAGACATATCGCGATCCACCAACTGGACATAGGCCATCGGCGCATTGTCACCGTTCCGATTTTCGCACTTAAGAATGCGCAGATACCCACCTGGGCGTTCCTGAAAATGGGGGCCTAGCTCATCGAACAATTTGGTTACCATAGCTCGATCACGTAATCTCGAGAAAGCCAGACGGCGATTGGCTACGTTAGAGGTTTTCGCCAGAGTAATCAATGGTTCAGCCACTCTTCTCAATTCTTTTGCCTTGGGCAGGGTTGTTTTGATCTGCTCGTGCAAAAATAATGAATTGGCCATGTTTGCCATCATCGCCTTGCGGTGCGATGATGTCCGGTTGAGCCTGCGCCCTGCTATCTTATGTCGCATTAGAGTCCACCTAATCCAAAGCCGCTGTTTTCTTCCTCTTTCACCAAAGAAGCTGGCGGCCAGTTTTCGAGTTTGACGCCCAGTACCAGGCTACGCTGTGCCAGAACATCTTTGATTTCGGTCAACGATTTCTTACCCAGATTTGGGGTTTTCAACAATTCAGTTTCAGTATGCTGAACCAGATCACCGATATAGTAGATATTTTCGGCTTTCAGGCAGTTTGCGGACCGTACGGTCAGTTCCAAATCGTCAACCGGGCGAATCAGGATTGGGTCAATTTCAGGTTCTTCTTCAACCTTGCTTTGAATCATCGACTCTTCGAGATTAACGAACACCGAAATTTGATCGTGTAGGATGGTGGCGGCCCGACGCACCGCAGTTTCCGGATCAATTGAACCGTTGGATTCGATATCCAGAATCAGCCGATCAAGGTCGGTACGTTGTTCAACCCGGGCATCTTCCACCGTATAGGAAATTTTATCGATGGGGCTGAATGAAGAATCCAGTTGCATAACCCCTACCGCCCGACTTTCGTCAGAGTCTTGTAGGCGGCTTTCAGCGGTTTCATATCCTCTGCCACGACGCACTGTGAACTCCATCTCAATCTGCCCTTGCTTTGAAAGCGTGGCTATATGATGATTTGGATTAACCACTTCTACATCGTCAATTACCTCGATATCCGCAGCGGTGACCGTACCGGGACCTTTTTTCTTGAGGCTCAGGGTGGCTTCATTACGGGTGTGCATTTGCAGCGCCAGACTCTTCAGGTTCATCAGGATATCAAGCACGTCTTCCTGAACTCCTTCGAGCGCAGAATATTCGTGTAATACACCTTCGATCCTGACATCGGTAATAGCGCAACCGGGCATGGAAGATAGCAAAATTCGGCGAAGCGCATTGCCAAGAGTATGACCGAAACCTCTCTCAAGAGGTTCAATGGTAATTCTCGAATGCTTTTCGTCGATATTTTTTGCTTCCACCAGACGTGGTCTTAGAAACTCAATGGTGGGGTCCTGCATATGTGTTCCTCGTTAAAGACGAAGTTAATTTAAAAATATCTTGGCCGTTTTCGCGGCTACCGTTTGGATCGCCATTTGGGCCATCCAGCAGAACCGCGCTAGGGCGATTCCAGTGTTGAAACGTGTTACTTGGACTTAACTATTTTGAATACAATGCGACGACCAGCGCTTCATTGATATCGGGTGGCAAATCTGTTCGTTCTGGCAATGATTTAAATTGCCCCTTAACCGACGCCACGTCTACATCTACCCATGGCACAATGCCAATTTGTTCGGCGATTTCCAGAGCCGACGTAATCCGCAATTGCTTCTTGCTCTTGGCAGCTATCTCGATTTCATCACCCGGCATAACCTTGTAGGAAGCGATGTTTACCTTTCGACCATTAACCATAACGGATTTGTGACTGACCAGTTGGCGACATTCAGCCCTGGTAACGCCAAATCCCATGCGGTAAACCACATTGTCCAAACGGCTCTCAAGTAGTTGCAGCAGATTCAAACCGGTCGATCCCGACAACCGCGCAGCTTCCTTATAGTAGCTACGAAACTGCTTTTCCATGATGCCGTAAATTCTACGAAGCTTCTGTTTTTCACGAAGCTGAGTACCATAAACCGTAGTCCGCGGTCGCCGGGCACCCGCTTTAACCCCGGGAGCACGATCGAATTTACACTTTGAATCAATAGTACGAACCGGGCTCTTAAGGAACAGATCACTGCCCTCTCGTCGCGCTAGTTTGCAGGTTGGTCCAATGTATCTTGCCATATTCTTGTCCGAAAAATCGTTCAGTTAATTCAAGTTAATGAATTTGTTACCAGAGTTAAACTCGTCGTCTTTTGGGTGGCCGACAACCGTTGTGGGGCATCGGAGTAATATCTGAAATCGCGTGAATTTCCAGTCCCAGTGCATTCAGTGCACGTACCGCTGATTCTCGGCCTGGACCAGGACCTTTAACTTTAACTTCAAGCTGCTTAACGCCCATTTCCTGGGCTTTTTTACCGCAGGATTCAGCCGCCATCTGGGCAGCGAATGGTGTGCTTTTACGTGAACCTTTAAATCCCGAGTTGCCTGCTGACGCCCAACACAGAGTGTCACCATGCCGGTCCGAAATCGTTACTATAGTATTGTTGAAAGTCGCGTGAACATGCGCGATACCTTCAGATACATTTTTTCGAACCTTGGCTTTCGCTTTGGTTGCCTTTGGAGTGCCCTTTGCCATAATTTACTCTTGGTTACTTTTTAACAGCTCGACGTGGCCCTTTTCGGGTTCGTGCGTTAGTCTTGGTACGTTGACCGTGAACTGGCAGTCCTCGTCTATGACGATGACCCCGATAGCAGCCAAGATCCATCAATCGCTTGATGTTCATGGAAACTTCCCGGCGTAAATCACCTTCTACTTCGTACTTGGCAGTTTCAGCTCGCAACCGCTCAGCCTGCTCTTCGTCAAGGTCCTGGACCCTGGTCGAACGATCTACACCAGCAGCGTCGCAGATATTTTGCGCAGTCTGCCGCCCAATACCGAAAATTGCGGTCAGGCCAATCTCAATATGCTTTTGATTCGGCAGGTTAATTCCAGCTATTCGTGCCACGTTTTAGTCTCTGAATTTAGGTTTAGTCAATCGGTGAGAGGATTTTAAAAGGCGCCGGATTCTAACAAAATCCCACACCGTTCACAATCCAATTAGCCCTGGCGTTGTTTATGCCTGGGATCAGTACAAATTACTCGAATGGTTCGGTTTCGGCGAATGATCTTGCAGTTTCTGCAGATCTTTTTCACGGATGCTCTTACTTTCATTTTGGTTCTCCTATAAGTCCACTTACCAGTTAATTCAGACCTGCTCTAGCGCAAGCCGGTATTGCCCGTAAGGGTAGATTTTTTCAATATGCTTTCGTATTGCCGGGACATCAAATGAGACTGGACCTGGGAAATTAAGTCCATGGTCACCACTACAATAATTAACAGCGATGTTCCACCAAAATAAAATGGAACGCTGTATTTAACAATAAGAAATTCGGGAATCAGACAAACCGTTGTGATGTAAATCGCTCCAACCAGGGTTAGTTTGGAAACCACGCTGTCGATGTACTTAGCACTTTGGGCGCCGGGGCGTATTCCTGGTATGAATGCGCCAGATTTTTTCAGATTATCTGCAATATCGTTGGGGTTAAACACCATTGCAGTATAGAAAAAACAGAAGAACACGATCATCCCGCCATAGATCAGGGTATACACCGGTTCTCCTGGCTGTAGCTTGGTAGCAATATCACTTAACCAGCCCATTCCTTCAGCCTGACCAAACCAGCTACCAATACTTGCAGGAAACAAGATTAGACTGGAAGCAAAAATAGGTGGTATTACCCCAGCCATATTCAGCTTCAGCGGCAAATGACTGCTCTGCCCTGCCATCATTTTTCGACCCTGTTGCCGCTTGGCATAATTTACCGTGATACGACGCTGGCCACGTTCAACAAATACCACGCAAAAGGTAATCGCAATAGCTCCAACAAACAACGCTAATACAAAAAGTGGGCTGAACGCACCAGTTCGCGCCAACTCCAGGGTGCCGGTCACCGCGGACGGCAGCCCAGAGACGATTGAGGCGAAAATAATCAGCGATATACCATTGCCTATTCCTCGTTCAGTCACTTGTTCTCCGAGCCAGACCAGGAACATGGTGCCAGCCACCAGGCTCGCTGCGGTGGTGATTTTGAAACCAAGTCCTGGAATAAGAATAACCGGTGCTCCACCGACCTGCTGACTTTCAATTGCGACAGCAATTCCAATCGCCTGGAAGATCGCCAGAATTACGGTGCCATAGCGGGTGTATTGGGTAATCTTGCGTCGGCCGGATTCCCCCTCTTTCTTCAATTGCTCGAGGGTAGGCACAATTGCACTCATCATCTGCATGATGATCGAAGCAGAAATATAGGGCATTACCCCAAGGGCGAAAATAGACAGCCTACTGAGGGCGCCGCCAGAAAACATATTGAAGACGTCAACAATAGAACCTTTAGTCTGATCGAACAACGCCGCCACTGCATTAGAGTCAACTCCAGGAACCGGAATGTATGTCCCGACGCGATAGACAATAAGCGCCCCTAACACAAACAGAATTCGCTGCTTGAGTTCAGACATGCTGGCGAGACTGCCAGCCGAAGATGCGCCTTTCTTTGCCACTAGTCTAGTACCTTGCCTCCGGCCTGTTCGATTGCCGCCCGAGCACCTTTGGTTGCACCAAGCCCCTGAACGGTTATCGCGCGTTTAACTTCACCCGACAATATGACCTTGGCCCGATCGATGTGAAGCTCGATAACGCCGGCTTTTTGTAATGCCTTCAAATCGGCCACGTCACCTTCGACCAAATCCAGTTCGTGAAGTCGAATCTCGGCAAAGTTGATGTTAACCCGGCTACTGAATCCACGTTTCGGCAGACGGCGCTGAAGTGGCATCTGGCCCCCTTCAAAACCGACTTTATGGTAGCCGCCTGAGCGAGACTTTTGTCCCTTGGTTCCGCGGCCAGCAGTCTTTCCAGAACCCGCAGCAATTCCCCTACCGACGCGTTTGCCGACGGTCTTAGCACCAGCGGCTGGTTTAATTGTATTTAATCGCATAGTCATTAATCTGATCCCGGTTAAACTTCTTTGCATTCGAGCATGTATTGGACCTTGTTGATCATGCCCCGGTTCTCCGGCGTATCGATCACTTCAACAGTCTGATGCATACGACGCAATCCCAGGCCACGCACGCACGCCTGATGCTTCTTGATTCGACCATTCATACTGCGAATCAACGTTACCTGTATTTTTTTGTGCTCTGTCATCGTTCTTTCTCGGTTTATTCAGCGCCTAAATTTAATTTAAAGTTACCTAATTAAAGTTCCTTAACGCTTTTGCCGCGTTTTGCCGCGACATGGGTGGCACTATGCATACTTTTTAACGCTGCTATGGTAGCCCGGGTAACATTAACCGGATTAGTGGTACCAATCACCTTGGACAAGACGTTATTCAGTCCCAACACTTCAAATACCGCTCGCATGGTGCCTCCTGCAACAATACCGGTACCTTCTGATGCCGGACGCAATACAACCTGGGCAGCGCCATGACGCCCAACCATGGCGTAAGGGATAGTATCCCGCGCCAAGTTGACCTTAAACATGTTTCTACGAGCATCATCCATCGCTTTTTGTACCGCCAATGGTACTTCCCGAGCTTTACCCCGCCCCATACCAACACGGCCTTCGCCGTCTCCAACAACGGTTAGTGCCGAAAAGCCGAAGATGCGGCCGCCTTTAACTACCTTGGATACCCGTCGAACATTAATCAATTGCTCTTGATAGTTGTCTTTACGGGAGTTTTCGCGATCGTGTGGATTTGCCATGATAATTAGTTAATTCTTAAAATTTCAAGCCGTTTTCACGGGCCGCATCGGCGAATGCTTTTATTCGTCCATGATAGCGAAACCCGGATCGGTCAAATGCAACAGCCTCTACGCCCGCAGATATTGCTTTCTCTGCCAGCAATTTGCCAACTGCGCTCGCAGCCTCAACGTTACCGGTATATTTCAATCCTTTCTTTAGGTCAGAATTGAGGGTAGACGCCGCTGCTAACACTTTTTCACCGGCGGAATCGATTACCTGTGCATAGAAATGCCGCGGTGTTCTATGTACCGATAATCTGACCGCTTCCAGGCCTGCGATCTTGGCCCGGGTTTTACGCGCCCGTCTCTGTCTCGATTTTTTCTTGTCACTCATTTCAGAAAATTCTCTGTATTAGATATAGATACTATGTTGATATCTTATTATTTCTTCTTCGCTTGTTTACGTAATACGTACTCATCGGCATATCGAACTCCCTTGCCTTTGTATGGCTCGGGTGGGCGAAACTGTCGAATTTCTGCGGCCACCTGACCGAGAAGCTGCTTATCGGATGAGCGCAGAACGATAACAGTCTGGCTCGGGGTTTCCGCAGTAACTGCAGCGGGAAGTTCATAGACCACTGGATGGGAAAATCCCAAGGTCAGATTAATCTTGTTGCCCTGGGCCTGTGCACGATAGCCAACCCCGACAATATTCAAGGTTTTTTCAAACCCCGTTGATACACCGGTAACAATATTGTCCAAAAGAGCTCTTGTGGTACCCGACATTGCCACCAGTTTCTGGCTGACTTTCTTATCTTCGGATTCGACCAAAACTTTTAGGATGCCATCTTGTTGCTCAAGTTTAATACCGTCAGCCAGAGTCAGCGCCAATTCACCCTTGGGGCCTTTAGCCTTGATCTGACCGCCATTGATATTTATCTCGACCCCGGTGGGGACAGATATTGGAGTTTTTGCGATACGTGACATTTTCTATTCTCTTAAATCTTTATTTGTACTAGCTTTATTTGTACTAGAACACGGTGCACAAAATTTCACCACCAACGCCGGATTCCCGTGCGCTCTTGTCGGTCATAATACCTTTGGAAGTCGATACTAACGACACACCCAACCCATCCCGTACCCGCGGAATATCATTGCTGTGGGTATAGACACGGCAACCAGGTTTACTGATTCGATGAATTTCCTCGATAACCGGTGCGCCCTGAAAATATTTGAGCTCAATATCGAGGGATTTGGTCGCGCCTTCGCCCTGATCTTCGAAGTCTTTTATATAGCCTTCCTGCTTAAGCACGGTGGCAATGGCGGTCTTGATTTTTGAAGCCGGCATTGAAACACTTGGTTTCTCCGCGTGCAGACCATTGCGAATACGGGTTAACATATCAGCGATTGGATCGGACATACTCATATCGATATCTCTTTCAATTACCAGCTAGATTTAACAACACCAGGGGCCTCACCGCGCATAATCACTTCACGCAGTTTGTTACGACACAAACCAAATTTGCGATAGTAGCCATGCGGGCGTCCGGTAAGCGCACAACGGTTACGTTGGCGTGCTTTACTCGAATCCCGCGGCATCTTTTGCAATGCGATCATTGCATCCCATTGGTCGGCGGCGCTGGTTTCAAGGTTTGAAATAGCTTCGGTCAGTAACTTGCGTTTGGCTGCATGTTTATTGACCAGGCTGGTACGCTTTGCCTCACGGGCAATCATTGATTTCTTCGCCATGTTGCTAACTCTTAATGGGAAAGTTAAATGCTCGCAAAAGCGCCAAGGCTTCTTCGTCAGTCCGAGCACTGGTTGTAATACAAATATCCATACCTCGTAATGCATCGATATTATCGTAGTCGATTTCAGGGAATACGATTTGTTCTTTCAAACCAAACGCATAATTCCCTCGGCCATCAAAAGATTTCCCAGAGAGGCCACGAAAGTCTCTGATACGGGGAATCGCAACCGAAATCAATCGATCAAAAAACTCATACATCCGGTCCCGACGTAAAGTCAGCATCGCACCCACAGGCCAGCCTTCACGAATCTTAAAGGCTGCCTCTGATTTTTTAGCTTTAGTGATAACCGGCTTTTGCCCGGAAATTTTCTCGAGGTCGGCGGCGGCAGTCTGCAAAACATTTTTATTGGCAACCGCCTCGCCAAGCCCCATGTTGAGGGTAATCTTGGTCAGACGCGGAATTTGCATGCTACTGTTGAACTTGAACTGTTCGTTCAGTTTGGGCGCGATTTCGCTCTTGTACAGGTCTTCTAATCGGTTCATTGCTCTATCTGAATATGAATCTCTTCGGTTAAGCCAGATCCAGGACTTCGCCGTTGGATTTAAAGTATCTAACTTTACGGCCGTCTTCCAACACCTTAAACCCAACTCGATCACCCTTGTCGGTAGCCGAGTTATATAAAGCAAGGTTGGACAGCTGAATTGGTGCTTCCTGCTCGATGATGCCACCGGTTTCGCCGGTATTTGGATTTCCGCGCTTGTGCTTCTTTACCAGGTTGATGTTATCAACCAGGGCACGGCCATCGGCGGTCACGCGCAGCACATTGCCGCGCTTGCCCTTATCACGACCGGCAATCACAATGACTTCATCGTCTTTTTTGATTCTTTGCATGGTACTGTAAATTTAAATTTGTCTTTCTCAAAATGCCTTGGACACTATTTCTTCCGGCTACAATACTTCCGGAGCCAGAGAGATAATTCGCATAAATTTTTCTGATCTGAGCTCACGTGTAACCGGACCAAAAATGCGCGTTCCAATGGGTTGATTGTTGGCATTTAGTAATACCGCAGCATTACGATCAAACCGAATCAAGGAGCCATCAGGGCGTCTGACGCCACTGCGGGTTCGCACGATTACGGCGCTGTACACGTCACCCTTTTTTACTCGGCTATTAGGCAACGCTTCCTTAATAGAAATCTTAATGATGTCGCCGATTCCTGCATAGCGTCGCTTGGATCCGCCTAGAACCTTGATGCACATAACCCGTTTGGCACCACTGTTATCAGCTACGGATAAAATAGATTGCATCTGTATCATGATATCGCCTCTATACAGCCTTGGTTACAACTTCCACCAGACGCCAGCTTTTATGCTTGGATATCGGGCGGCACTCTTCAATTCGAACCAGATCACCAGCAGCACACTCATTATTTTCGTCATGAGCATGAAACTTTGTCGAGCGACGAATATATTTTTTGTAAAGCGCATGCTTAACCTGGCGCTCCACCATTACCGTGATGGTTTTATCCATCGACGCACTGACCACGTTGCCTTGCAGTGATCGCGCAGATTTTTCAGAATTTTGTGCACTCATTTTAGGATCCGGCTTTCTCGGTCAAAATAGTCTTGATTCGCGCAATTTCTTTTCGGACGATGCCGAATCGCGCAGGGTTCGCCAGCTGACCGGCACCCCGCTGCATGCGCAGGTTAAATTGTTCCTGACGAAGGTTAGTCAATTCTTGCTTTAAATCGTCAGAGGTCTTAGATCTTATTTCGGAAGCTTTCATTAACCCACCTGACGCGCAGCAAAATTAGTTTGAATAGGCAATTTGGCGCTTGCCAACCTAAATGCCTCACGAGCCAATTCTTCTGGCACGCCTTCGATTTCATACAACATGGTACCCGGCTGGATTAACGCTACCCAGTACTCAGGATTACCCTTTCCTTTACCCATCCGGACTTCCAAAGGTTTCTTCGATACTGGTTTATCAGGAAATATCCGAATCCAGATTCGACCACCACGCTTTACGTGACGGGTAATGGCTCGTCTCGCGGCCTCAATTTGACGCGCTGTCAAACGACCACGACCAGATGACTGCAAGCCGTACTCGCCAAAGCTAACCCGGTTACCCCGGGTAGCCAGGCCGCGGTTGCGGCCTTTCATCTGTTTACGAAATTTTGTTCTTTTAGGTTGAAGCATGGCTCAGTTTCCTCGTCTACGCTGCCTCTGTTTTTTGCTCCGAAGTTTCAACAGGGCTCTCCTGTTCAAAAACCTCGCCTTTAAATATCCACACCTTAACCCCGATAATGCCGTAGGTCGTGAGGGCTTCGTGTACGCCATAATCTATATCGGCGCGCAATGTGTGCAACGGTACCCGGCCTTCCCGATACCATTCGGTTCGGGCAATTTCTGCGCCATTGAGACGACCGGACAACATTACCTTGACACCTTCTGCGCCTAGACGCATCGAATTCTGAACCGCCCGCTTCATCGCGCGGCGAAACATGATACGTTTTTCCAATTGCTGACAAATATTTTCCGCCACCAATTTAGCATCGAGTTCCGGTTTACGAATCTCTTCTACAGCCACCTGAACCGGCGCCCCATTGATCTTGCTTAAATCATGGCGCAGACGCTCAATGTCTTCGCCTTTTTTGCCAATTACGATACCGGGGCGAGCGGTAAAAATCGTGACGTTCAAATTCTGCGCCGGACGGTCAATTAATATCTTGCTAACTGCTGCATTGGACAGGCGCTTGCTGATATAACTACGTAGCTTCAAATCGCTCGCTAGGGTTCGCGCATAATCCTTACTGTGTGCATACCATTTGGTATTCCAGTCTTTTGAAATACCAAGGCGCATGCCATTAGGATGTACTTTTTGTCCCATTTCTTATCTCCGCTTTGGTTGCGCTTCATCACTCACACTAACGGTGATATGACAATTACGCTTGAGGATTCGGGTGCCGCGTCCTTTTGCCCGAGCACGAAACCGCTTAATCAACGGGGCTTCATCGACCATAATCAGGTTTACCCAGAGTTCGTCGATATCGGCGCCTTCATTGTGTTCGGCATTAGCGATTGCAGAGTCCAATACCTTTTTCACTGGCACTGCCCCTTTTTTATCGCTGAATTGCAAGACTTCGAGCGCCTTCTCAACTGGCAGTAATCGAATCTGGTCAGCAACCAACCTGCATTTTTGCGGCGATAATCTGATGTATTTGGCGATTGATTTAGCTTGCATAACTATTTAACCTTCTTTCCAGCAACGTGGCCACGGTAAGTTCTGGTTGGTGCAAATTCACCCAGCTTGTGACCAACCATATTTTCATTGATCAAAATTGGCATATGCTGCCGACCGTTATGTACTGCAATAGTCAAGCCGACAAATTCGGGCATAACCATCGAGCGACGCGACCAGGTTTTGATAGGCTTGCGAGAGTTTTCTTCTTTAGCCTTCTCAACCTTTGACCAGAGATGATGATCCACAAACGGACCTTTTTTAATTGAACGTGGCATATCTATTTCTTCCTTCTACGAATAATCATTGAAGAAGTACGTTTGTTGGAACGCGTTCTGTAACCTTTGGTCGGTACACCAGTAGGTGAAACCGGGTGACGACCACCTGAGGTCCGGCCTTCACCACCACCATGGGGATGATCTACCGGGTTCATTGCAACACCTCGAACCGTTGGACGTATTCCGCGCCATCTTTTGGCTCCCGCCTTGCCCAGCTTTCTCAAACTGTGTTCGGAGTTACCTACCTGACCAATCGTGGCACGGCAATCGAGGTGAACCTTGCGCATTTCTCCAGAGCGTAATCGCAATTGAGCGTACTGACCTTCTTTACCGATAAACTGAATCGAGGCACCAGCTGAACGCGCCATTTGAGCGCCCTTGCCAGGCTTGAGCTCCACACAGTGGACGATCGTACCAACCGGTATATTACGCAACGGCAGGCAGTTACCACTATTGTACGGCGCACCAACGCCGGACATCAGCGAATCTCCAGCTTTGACCCCACGGGGCGAGATTATGTAGCGGTGCTCTCCATCCCGATAAACCAGCAATGCGATATGTGCGCTGCGATTGGGATCATATTCAATATGTTTGACCAATGCCGGCACACCGTCTTTGTCGCGCTTGAAGTCAACAACACGATAGTGGCGCTTATGACCGCCACCGCGATGACGTACCGTTATATGACCCTCGTTGTTTCTTCCACTAATCGCTTTTTTAGCTTCAAGCAGAGGACCGTATGGCTTGCCTTTATGCAAGTCCGCAGTCACCACCTTCACCATGCCTCTACGGCCGGGTGTAACTGGTTTTTGTTTTGCTAATGCCATTGTTTAAATTTCTTTGTTCAACTAAATGCTAGCCTCAAGCCCCTGCAAGGCCGAGGAAATCTATGTCATGCCCTTCCTGAAGACGTACATAGGCTTTTTTCCAATTACTGCGCTTACCAGGAAAGCGACCAAATCGTTTTACTTTTCCACGCACATTCACTACTTGTACCTGCTGCACCTTAACCTCAAACAGTTTTTCAACTGCTTGTTTGATTTCAGTTTTACTGGCATCAGGTAATACTTCAAACACAATCTGATGACTCTTGTCTGCCGCGATCGTGGATTTCTCAGAAATCACCGGCCGCAGAATAACTTGAAACAAGCGTTCATCTTTTACAGAGGTAACTGCACTCATTTCAATGCCTCATCAATAATTTTCGCAGCGTCCACCGTGACCACTACCTTGTCATGGCAAAGCAGACTAAATGGATCTATTTCACTGCTATTACAAACCGCTACAGAATTAAGATTACGCGCCGACAATTCAATATTTGTATTATCTTCGGCCAGAACCAGCAGCGCTTTACTCGCGTCAAGTGCGGTCAAGGTTGCAACCAGAGATTTAGTCTCCGGCTTGTCCATGGAAAAGTTCTCAACCACAACCAGTCGATCCAGCCGATTAAGCTCAGATAAAATGGACCGCATCGCAGCGCGATACATCTTTCGGTTCACCTTCTGGGAAAAATCTCGGGTAGATGCAGGAAAAGCACGTCCGCCACCACGGAATATCGGACTGCTGATTGTTCCCGCTCGCGCTCGGCCGGTTCCTTTCTGACGCCAGGGTTTCGCTCCACCGCCTGCAACCGCCGCTCGATTTTTCTGGGCCCGGGTGCCGGATCGTGCACCAGCCTGGTAAGCGGTGACTACCTGATGGATCAACGCTTCATTATATTCGGCACCAAATGCATCGGACAGGTCCATCGTGCCGGATTTACCGCCATCTGACTTGCTGATTGCTACTTGTACAGACATTTATCTAAACTCTCTATTAATGTTTTTGGTCAGGACGAGCGATCAGGCCTTACTCGAAGGTCGGATAATTACGTCAGAACCTTTCGATCCGGGAATTGATCCACTGACCAGCAATAAATTTCGCTCTCCATCTACTCGAACAACTTCCAAATTTTGTTGGACTTTTTTTGACGCGCCCATATGGCCTGCCATCTTTTTACCTTTAAACACCTTGCCTGGGTCCTGGTTGTTACCAATCGAACCCGGTAGACGGTGCGCCTTTGAATTACCGTGAGTAGCACGACCACCTTTAAAATTGTGGCGCTTCATTACCCCAGCGAAGCCTTTACCTATGGTCTGACCCGAGACATCAATTTTCTGACCTTCGGTAAAAATATCCACGGTAAGATCCGAGCCAACTTCATTCTCAGCCGGTTGCTCAAGGCGAAATTCCCAGACACCGCGACCTGGCTCAACACCCGCTTTAGCGAAGTGGCCTTTCATGGCACTGGTAACCCGGTTGGCACGGCGACTTCCAACCGTAACCTGGAGGCCGTTATAGCCGTCCACTTGTTCTGTGCGAACTTGTGAAATTCTGTTTGGCGTGACTTCAATAACAGTCACCGTTTGGGATACGCCTTGCTCGGAAAAGACCCGAGTCATGCCGATTTTTTTCCCTACCAGTCCGATAGACATTATTCTACTCTTCGTTACCGTTATGGAGTGCCGTAATCAGCAACTCCTTAATTAAGTTTAATTTCAACATCAACCCCAGCAGCCAGATCAAGTTTCATCAACGCATCTACCGTCTTATCGGTAGGCTCGACGATATCCAAAATCCTCTTATGGGTTCGAATCTCGAATTGGTCACGGGCCTTTTTATTTACGTGGGGCGATCGTAGCAACGTGTATTTTTCGATTTTCGTTGGCAATGGAATTGGCCCCATAACCAGCGCACCGGTACGACGCGCGGTGTCAACGATTTCCAAAGCAGAACGATCAATCATTTTGTGATCAAATGCTTTAAGGCTAATTCGAATTTTCTGATTTTCTACCTTCACGGTTCTATTCTCTTGATTTCAGGGTTAACGTGACGAATTCGTGATCATTCGACAATTTTAGCCACGACACCTGCACCTACTGTGCGGCCGCCTTCGCGGATCGCAAATCGCAGGCCTTCTTCCATCGCTATCGGCGCTATCATCTCTACCGTCATCTTGACGTTGTCTCCCGGCATTACCATTTCTACGTCTGCTGGCAGTTCACAGGCACCCGTGACGTCCGTCGTACGGAAGTAAAACTGGGGCCGATAGCCCTTGAAAAATGGTGTATGTCGACCACCTTCTTCCTTCGACAGAATATAAACCTCTGCCTCAAACTTGGTATGGGGCTTGATCGATCCCGGCTTGGCCAATACCTGACCCCGCTCTACTTCTTCTCGCTTGGTGCCGCGCAACAGGATCCCAACGTTATCTCCCGCCTGACCTTCGTCTAATAACTTGCGGAACATCTCAACCCCGGTACAGGTCGTCTTCATCGTATCGTGGATCCCCACTATCTCGATCTCTTCTCCAACCTTGACCACGCCACGCTCGATCCGCCCGGTCACTACCGTGCCGCGGCCTGATATCGAAAATACGTCTTCTACCGGCATCAGAAAATCCCCATCTACCGCGCGCTCCGGCTGCGGGATATAGTTGTCCAGGGCATCCGCCAGCTTCATGATCGAGCCTTCGCCAACATCTGAGCTGTCTCCTTCCAACGCCTTCAGCGCTGAACCAATGATAATCGGGGTGTCGTCACCCGGAAATTCGTAGCTGTCCAGCAGCTCACGCACTTCCATCTCAACTAATTCCAGCAATTCTTCATCGTCTACCATGTCGGCTTTGTTCAGGAACACAACGATATACGGAACCCCTACCTGACGCGCCAGCAAGATATGCTCACGGGTCTGGGGCATCGGGCCGTCTGCGGCTGAACACACCAGGATTGCCCCATCCATCTGGGCCGCACCGGTGATCATATTCTTTACATAGTCAGCGTGTCCCGGGCAGTCTACGTGGGCATAGTGCCGTGCGTCGGTTTCATACTCTACGTGGGCCGTCGCTATGGTAATACCACGCTCCCGTTCTTCCGGTGCATTATCAATATCCGCAAAAGCTTTCGCCGCGCCACCATGCTTCGCCGCTAATACTTTTGTTAACGCCGCTGTTAGCGTCGTCTTACCGTGGTCAACGTGCCCGATCGTTCCAACGTTTACGTGGGGCTTCGTTCTTTCAAATTTCTCTTTCGACATTTTCGAACTCTCTTGAAAAGGTTGATTAATGTATTAATATTTCGTCGTTGATCAAATGTTTCTGATCGAATCAGTAACTTTTGATGGTACCGGCGCGTATTTCTTAAACTCCATGGTATAAATCGCCCTGCCCTGGGTCGCTGACCTCAATGAGGTTGCATAACCAAACATCTCTGAAAGTGGTACTTCGGCTTTAATCACCTTGCCACTTGGCGAATCTTCCATTTCGTGGATCATGCCGCGACGAGAACTAATGTCGCCATTCACATTACCCATATACTCTTCCGGCGACACCACTTCCACCGCCATTAATGGCTCCAGAAGTTGCGGCCCGGCTTTACGACAGCCTTCACGAAACGCCTGGATACCCGCCGCTTTGAAGGCATGCTCAGAAGAATCAACATCGTGAAAAGATCCGAAAAACAGGGTTGCCTTGACGTCGACAACTGGATATCCAGCGAGCACTCCAGTCTGCATCGCCTCCTGAATTCCCTTGTCTACTGACGGAATATATTCCCGTGGTACTACACCGCCTTTTATTTCGTCAACAAACTCATAACCAGCACCAGGCTTGCAGGGTTCGAGACGAATATGGACGTGACCGAATTGACCGCGACCGCCAGTTTGCTTGGCGTATTTATATTCCTGTTCAACCTGCTGGGTTATGGTTTCACGATAAGCGACCTGGGGCTTACCAATATTGGCATCGACGTTAAATTCACGCTTGAGTCGATCAATAATAATTTCGAGATGCAGCTCGCCCATACCAGAAATAATAGTCTGGCCAGACTCCTGATCTGTAGTAACTCGGAAAGACGGATCTTCCTGGGCAAGTTTACCCAGTGCAACACCCAGTTTTTCCTGATCTGTGGTCGTCTTTGGCTCTACCGCCTGGGAGATTACCGGATCCGGAAATTCCATCCGCTCTAACACGACTTCTGCATCCGGATCACAAAGAGTATCACCGGTGGTAACGTTTTTAAGCCCAACAACCGCGGCAATATCCCCCGCACGGATTTGCTTAAGATCTTCACGATCATTGGCATGCATCTGGAGCAATCTGCCAATTCGCTCTTTCTTGCCCTTAATCGAGTTATAGATCATGTCACCGGTATTCAACACGCCAGAGTAAGCTCGCAGAAAAACCAACTGACCGAGAAACGGATCGGTCATGATTTTAAATCCAAGAGCCGCAAATGGCTCTTTGTCATCCGATGGACGTTCTACCTCGGTGACACCATCAGGGCCAACTCCTTTGATCGCGGGCACATCAAGCGGACTCGGCAGGTACTCAATAACAGCGTCAAGCATAGCCTGTACGCCCTTATTCTTAAACGCGCTGCCACACAGCACCGGAATGACTTCATTGCGCAAGGTACGCTCCCTGATTCCCTGGCAAATTTCTTTTTCGCTGAGAATTCCGTCATCAAAAAACTTGTCGATCAGGTTTTCGTTGGCTTCCGCAGCAGCTTCAACCAATTGCTCACGGGCTTGCTCGCACTGCTGCAGCATATGCTCGGGAATATCTTTTTCTTCGAAGGTAACTCCCATGCCCTGCTCGGCCCAGTAGATCGCCTTCATTTTAATCAGGTCGACGACTCCCTCAAATTTGTCTTCGGCACCGATCGGCAATTGCAACGCCACTGGATTGGCACCCAGACGAATCCTGATCTGGTTATTTACCCGCACAAAATCAGCGCCAATTCGATCCATCTTGTTAACGAATGCAATTCGCGGAACCTGATACTTGTTGGCCTGTCGCCATACAGTTTCGGATTGTGGTTCGACACCACCCACCGCACAAAATATCGCCACCGCCCCATCGAGCACGCGTAACGAGCGTTCAACTTCGATGGTAAAATCAACGTGACCCGGGGTATCGATGATATTGATGCGGTGTTCTGGATACTGCTTCGACATACCATTCCAGTAACAGGTAGTGGCTGCCGAAGTAATCGTTATTCCTCTTTCCTGCTCCTGCTCCATCCAATCCATAACGGCATTGCCGTCGTGCACTTCACCAATCTTGTGCGACAGACCGGTATAAAAAAGCACACGCTCCGTTGTCGTCGTCTTACCCGCGTCAATATGGGCCATTATGCCGATATTGCGGTAACGATCAATTGGAGTTTTTCTGGCCACGGGCTTAGATTAAGGATAAAAATTCAGACTAGAAGCGGTAGTGGGAAAATGCCTTGTTGGCTTCCGCCATCTTATGCGTATCTTCACGTTTCTTGACCGCGGTACCACGCTCATCGGAAGCATCAAGCAACTCCCCGGCAAGCCGCGCCGTCATAGACTTTTCATTTCGCTTACGAGCAGCATCGACTAACCACCGCATGGCCAATGCCAATTGCCGACTGGGTCTGACTTCCACAGGCACCTGGTAGGTTGCGCCGCCAACTCTGCGACTCTTGACTTCGACGCCAGGGCTGACATTTTCCAGGGCTTCATTAAATACCGCCACCGGATCTTCCTTGCCACGCTCCTTAATTAATTCAAATGCACCATACATGATTTTTTCAGAGATGGATTTCTTACCATCCATCATCATAATGTTGATGAATTTCGCTACGGTCTGATCCTTGTATTTTGGATCAGGCAGAATCTCGCGTTTCGGTACTTCTCTGCGTCTTGGCATTGCGCTTGCTCTTCAGTCTGCTTTCTATATATTTCAATGCATAAAAATTCCGCCCTTGTCGCATAGGTTAATTCGCAACAAAAGCTGAACGGATTTTTCCAGGTTGTTCCTGCCACCGAACGCAAAGCTCGGGACCGAACCAACCAATGTCTCCCTTAACAACACGTGTCATGCGCAACCCTATTGATTGGCAACTGACGCCAACTCCCTTAGAAAGACGTTACGGTCGGGAGTTTAAAATTCGGGCAATTTCTACCCTGGCATTTAAGCCCTGCTCAATCACACCGGCCAACTACGCCGATCTGATGTTAATTAATTTGGCAAATTAAATACTAATTAATCTACGATTTAGGGCGCTTCGCGCCATACTTCGATCGCCCTTGTCGACGATCCGAAACACCTGATGTATCCAGTGCACCGCGAACAGTATGGTAACGAACACCAGGTAAATCCTTTACACGACCACCACGCAACAACACCACGGAGTGTTCCTGCAGATTATGTCCTTCACCACCAATATAAGTGGTGACTTCAAAGCCGTTTGTCAATCTAACCCTCGCGACTTTGCGCAGAGCTGAGTTCGGCTTTTTTGGAGTAGTTGTGTATACCCGGGTACAAACACCGCGCTTCTGAGGGCAGGCCTGCAATGCAGGTACATTGGTCTTTTTGACCTGCTTCTTTCGCGGGTTTCTTACCAGTTGGTTCAGTGTAGGCATACGTTAAACTAATCCGTTAAAAATTCTTTACAAACTAAAAATTAATATTCTGCAGGGCTTTGGAAAAATGGCACCAAGCCTTGGTTTCAGGCCGAAATCTATACTCAGGACCCCCTGCGAGGGCGGCGATTCTATGCCTCGGGAGAACCCCTGTCAAGCACCTAATTTTGACCAGTCAGCACCTTTTTCAGGCGCTGACTGGTCTGATCGGTAAAATCTTCTCAAGCGTCGGTAATTTCGAGTTCTGCAGGCTCTTCTCCCGGACTCTCAACTGCACCCAAAAGCTCTTCAAGCTCCTGATTTTTCTGACGATTTTCGATTCGATTACGCACCCGATCCTCATGAAAGGCAAGCCCGGTACCGGCAGGTATCAGTCGACCTACAATGACATTCTCTTTTAATCCACGCAATTTATCGATCTTGCCATTGACCGATGCATTGGTCAGCACCCTGGTAGTCTCCTGGAAGGAAGCCGCAGAGATGAAAGATTCAGTGGTCAACGAAGCCTTGGTAATACCCAGCAACTCAGGGTAGAACGTCGCAGGCTCCTTACCCGCAGCAATGAGTTCGTCATTCATATCCAGCAGCAATGCCTTTTCGGCCTGTTCTCCCGGCAGGTATGAACTGTCACCAACGGTTTTGACCCTTACCTTACGCAGCATTTGCCGGACAATAACTTCAATGTGCTTATCGTTAATCTTCACGCCCTGGAGTTGGTAAACGTCCTGAACTTCATTGACGATATAGTCAGCCAGGCTAATAATGCCCCGATAGTCGAGGATATCGCTGGCCAATGGAGGCCCATCGACAACCACTTCTCCACGTTCCACATGCTCTCCTTCAAACACGTTTATACGTCGAGTCTTAGGGATCAGGTTATCAAATACTTCACCATCTTTCGAGGTTATGACCAGGCGATGTTTGCTCTTGGTCTCTTTCCCGAAAGAAACGATGCCAGTTGCTTCAGCAAGAATTGCCGGCTCTTTGGGTTTACGCGCCTCAAACAATTCTGCAACTCGGGGCAAACCACCGGTTATATCCCGGGTCTTGGATGATTCCTGAGGAATTCGCGCTAACACGTCGCCGTTATTAATTTCCTGACCATCTTCCAGCATAACAATAGAATCAGGCGGTAACTGGTAACTTGCGTCGACGTCGGTACCCGGGATCTTCACCGGGTTACCATCTTTGTCGATCAGGCTGATGGTTGGCTTGATATCGTGGGCACTGCCGCGGCGACGTTGTGGATCCAAAATAACATAGGTAGTTCGACCGGTTATATCGTCGGTCTGCACATTTACCGTTACCCCTTCAAGCAGGTCGGTAAATACAACCTTACCACCAACTTCAGTAATAATTGGATGGGTATGAGGATCCCAGGTAGCCACCAACGACCCAACGTTTACGCTCGACCCTTCATCCACGGTGAGCACTGCACCATAAGGTAACTTATGACGTTCACGATCACGTCCCCGGGCATCCTGCACAACCAGCTCACTGGAGCGGGTAACAACAACGTTGTTGCCTTCACTGTTTTTGACCAGCTTGACGCCGCGTAACGAAATCGTTCCCTCGTTCTTCAGTTCGATTTGACTGGTTACCGAAGAACCGGATGCGGCTCCGCCGATGTGGAAAGTCCGCATGGTTAGCTGGGTGCCTGGCTCACCAATCGACTGCGCCGCGATGACACCAATAGCCTCACCAATATTAATCCGGTGTCCACGACCAAGGTCTCGCCCGTAACATTTGGCACAAACCCCATACCGGGTAACACAAGTTACCGCAGAGCGCACTGTAATTTCATGCAGGTTAGCATCGTCTACCAGACGCACCAGTTTTTCGTCAAGCATTTCGTCTTTGCTGACAATAACCTTGCCAGATGCGGGGTCCACAATATCCTGGGTACTATAGCGCCCCAAGATTCGATCACTGAGCGGCACCACGACCTCTCCACCTTGCACCTGGGCTTCCCGTTTCAACCCATTTTCGGTTCCACAGTCTTCGCTAGTAACAACCAGATCCTGGCAGACGTCAACCAGTCGACGGGTAAGGTAACCGGAGTTAGCCGTTTTTAGCGCTGTATCAGCCAATCCCTTACGAGCGCCGTGGGTTGAGATAAAGTACTGTAATACGTTCAACCCTTCACGGAAGTTCGCGGTAATCGGCGTTTCGATAATAGACCCATCCGGTTTTGCCATGAGCCCCCGCATCCCCGCCAACTGGCGTATCTGGGCATGGGATCCACGAGCACCGGAGTCCGCCATCATATAGATAGAGTTAAACGACTCTTGCTCAACGGTATCGCCTTCTTTATTAACAATTTTATCTACCCCGAGTTCGCCCATCATGGCGTCCGCCACCTGTTCGCTGGTACGGGTCCAAATATCAATAACCTTGTTATAGCGTTCTCCGTCGGTCAATAGGCCATTGGCATACTGATTCTGGATTTCGACAACTTCCTTTTGGGCCACATCGAGCAAGGCACCCTTGGAAGCCGGTATGACCATATCGTCGATACCAATCGAGATTCCAGCCATTGCTGCCATACGAAACCCAGTGTACATCAGCTGATCAGCAAAAATTACCGAGGCCTTCAGGCCAGCGTTACGATAGCAGACGTTGATCAATTCCGAGATGGTTTTTTTCTTCATCGGACGATCAATCAGGTCGAATGACAGTCCTCTCGGTAAAATTTCTGACAATAAGGCACGACCAACCGTAGTATGCAGCACTTTGCTTTCACCCGTGGGTTCACCACTTTCATCAGTGGCTGGCACCCGCACCTTGATCCTGGCGTGCAAATGGGCCTGGCCAGTGTCATTGGCCCGCCGCATCTCATTGATATCGGCGTAATAGGACCCGGTCCCCTTGGCAACCGCATTCTCACGAGTCATATAGTAAAGACCGAGGACGATGTCCTGGGACGGTACGATGATCGGTTCGCCGTTGGCCGGAGACAAAATGTTGTTGGTCGACATCATCAAAGATCGGGCCTCAAGCTGAGCCTCGATAGACAATGGTACGTGTACCGCCATCTGATCGCCGTCAAAGTCCGCGTTGTAGGGGGTACATACCAACGGGTGCAGCTGAATGGCTTTACCTTCGATCAGTACCGGCTCAAAAGCCTGAATGCCGAGACGGTGCAGAGTCGGTGCCCGATTCAACATTACCGGGTGTTCACGAATAACTTCTTCAAGGATATCCCAGACTTCCGGACTTTCCATTTCCACCATCTTCTTAGCCTGCTTGATGGTAGTGGCGAGTCCACGCAATTCCAGCTTGCTGAAAATAAATGGCTTGAAAAGCTCCAGGGCCATTTTCTTTGGCAATCCACACTGGTGCAGTTTCAGGGTTGGTCCAACCACGATCACAGAACGACCCGAATAATCGACCCGTTTTCCCAGAAGATTCTGGCGGAACCGGCCCTGCTTACCCTTGATCATGTCGGATATCGATTTTAGCTGGCGCTTATTGGCGCCCGTAATCGCCTTGCCACGTCGGCCGTTATCCAGCAGCGCATCTACCGCTTCCTGCAGCATTCTTTTCTCGTTCCGTACGATCAAATCCGGCGCATTCAGGTCCAGCAGTCGCTTGAGTCGATTGTTTCGATTGATAACGCGGCGATATAAATCGTTCAGATCAGATGTCGCAAAGCGACCACCTTCCAACGGCACCAATGGGCGCAAATCCGGCGGCAACACAGGCAACACATCCATGATCATCCAGTCTGGCTTGTTCCCAGACTTGATAAACGCCTCAATAACTTTAAGTCGGCTGGTTAGCTTCTTGATCTTGGTTTCTGACTTGGTAGCCGCTAACTCTTCGCGCAGCAAACCTTCTTCAACCTCGAGATCAATTTCATGCAACAGTGAACGGATCGCCTCCGCACCCATGCGCGCTTCAAACTGATCACCGTACTTCTCAATTGCATCGAGATAGGTTTCTTCAGTTAACAGTGCACCTCGCTCAAAGTCAGTGGCACCCGGATCGATAATGACGTAAGCCTCAAAATACAAGACCCGCTCCATTTCTCGCACGGTCATATCGAGTAGCAAACCAAGCCGCGACGGCAATGACTTCAGAAACCAGATATGTGCGCAAGGTGCCGCCAGGTCGATATGTCCCATACGTTCCCGACGTACTTTGGACAAGGTAACTTCGACACCACATTTTTCACAAATGACACCGCGATGCTTTAATCGCTTGTATTTTCCACACAGGCATTCGTAATCGCTGACCGGGCCAAATAGCTTGGCACAAAACAGTCCGTCCCGTTCCGGACGAAAGGTTCGGTAGTTGATGGTTTCTGGCTTCTTGACCTCACCATATGACCACGAACGAATCTTCTCCGGGGACGCTATGCTGACACGAATCGCATCAAAGTCTTCAACCGTATCGTTTTGTTTGAACAGGTTAAAAATGTCTCTCATTTTGCTCTGCCTCTCTGGGTATTCGGTTGATAGTTAGCTATTGTCCTGCTTGAGCTCAATATTGAGCCCCAGGGCCCTGATCTCTTTGACCAGCACGTTGAAGGACTCAGGCATTCCCGCGTCCATTCCGTGATCACCACGGACAATGTTTTCATAAATTTTAGATCGACCAACGACATCATCAGATTTAACCGTCAGCATTTCCTGCAGGGTATAGGCCGCACCATAAGCTTCCAGAGCCCATACCTCCATTTCCCCAAAACGCTGGCCACCGAACTGTGCCTTGCCACCCAACGGTTGCTGAGTAATCAGGCTGTAGGGGCCGGTCGAACGTGCATGCATTTTGTCGTCAACCAGGTGATTCAGTTTCAAAATATACATGTAGCCACAGGTCACCGGGCGATCAAACGCTTCTCCAGTACGACCGTCGTATAAAGTAGTCTGACCACTGTCGGGTAATCCAGCGAGCTTTAACATGCCTTTAATTTCAGACTCATGGGCACCATCAAAAACCGGGGTCGCCATAGGCACGCCGCCACGTAGATTATGCGCCAATTCAAACACTTCTTCGTCGTCAAAGGTATCAAGCTCTTCCTTCTTGCCACTGGTGTTATACACTTTGGTAAGAAACCGTCGAATCTGATCTGCCTTCTTTTTCTTACGCAGCATATCGTCGATCTGAATCCCGAGGTTTTTCGCGGCCCAGCCGAGATGGGTTTCCAGAACCTGACCAACGTTCATCCGGGACGGTACCCCAAGCGGGTTTAAACATATGTCCACAGAAGTTCCATCCGCCATATAAGGCATGTCTTCCACTGGCACGATCTTCGAGATAACACCTTTGTTACCGTGACGTCCCGCCATCTTGTCGCCAGGCTGTAACCGTCGTTTGACCGCAACAAATGCCTTGACGATTTTTAGAACGCCAGGAGCGAGGTCGTCACCCATTTGAATTTTCTCGCGTTTTTCTTCAAATCGACGCTCAAATTCTTTACGTTGGGCTTCCAGTTGGTCACGAATTTTCTCGATGGATTGGTTCGCGTCTTCATTGCGCAGGCGAATTTCAAACCATTGCCTACGCGGGACTTCTGCCAGATAATCGGTGGTCACCTTGTCACCGGCTTTCAACTCACCCGGTCCGCCTTCGGCTACATGATTACGTAACAGTTTTTCTATCCGGGCGAACGAGTCGTCTTCGACAATTCTTAACTGGTCATCGAGATTCTTGCGAACCATATCGAGCTCATAGTCATCATTGGCGGTCGCCCGGGCGTCTTTTTTCAGACCTTCCCGGGTAAACACCTGGACGTCAATTACTGTACCTTTCATGCCTGACGGCATCCGCAGTGAAGTATCTTTTACGTCAGATGCTTTCTCACCGAAGATAGCTCTCAATAGCTTTTCCTCTGGGGTCAGCTGGGTTTCACCCTTGGGCGTAATCTTTCCAACCAATACATCTCCTGGCTGAACTTCAGCACCGATATATACAATTCCGGATTCGTCCAGCTTGGACAATGCGCCTTCGCCAACATTGGGTATGTCGCGGCTGATTTCCTCGGAGCCAAGCTTGGTGTCACGGGCTACGCAGGATAATTCCTGGATGTGGATGGAGGTATAAACCTCCTCCTTGACCAGTCGCTCCGAGATCAGAATAGAATCCTCAAAGTTATAACCATTCCACGGCATAAACGCCATTAACACGTTACGTCCGAGAGCCAATTCGCCCATATCCGTCGAAGGACCGTCAGCCAGTACATCGCCACGGGAAACAACGTTATTGAATTTCACCAACGGGCGCTGGTTAATCGTAGTGTTCTGGTTGGAACGCTGATACTTGGTCAAATTATATATATCGACTCCAGGCTCTCCCTCGATTCCTTCATCATCATTCACTCGCACCACAATTCGAGAGGCATCGACAAAATCAACCACGCCACCACGGCGGGCCACAACGGTAACTCCGGAGTCCACCGCGACGGTGCGCTCCATGCCAGTACCAACTAATGGCTTTTCACTACGCAAAACTGGCACAGCCTGACGCTGCATGTTTGATCCCATCAACGCCCGGTTAGCGTCATCATGCTCAAGAAAGGGTACCAGCGAAGCTGCTACCGATACAATTTGTTGGGGTGCAACGTCAATATAATCAATCTGGTCCGGTGTGGACAAAGAAAACTCGTTCTTGTGCCGGCATGAAACCAGCTCATCGGTAAACTGACCATGGGAATCCAAAATCGAATTGGCCTGGGCAATGACGTATTTATGTTCCTCAATAGCGGACAGATATTCCACTTTATCAGTGGTTTTGCTATTAGCCACCTTTCGATAAGGCGTTTCCAGAAAACCGTATTCATTGGTTCGGGCGAACACCGCCAGCGAGTTGATCAGGCCGATATTCGGACCTTCAGGGGTCTCGATCGGGCATACCCTTCCGTAGTGGGTCGGATGAACGTCGCGCACTTCAAAACCCGCACGCTCCCGGGTAAGACCACCTGGTCCAAGGGCTGAAACCCGACGCTTGTGGGTAACCTCCGATAACGGATTAGTCTGGTCCATAAACTGTGACAGCTGACTTGATCCAAAGAACTCACGAACCACCGCGGCCACAGGTTTGGCGTTGATCAAGTCCTGGGGTGTAAGGTTTTCACTTTCCACCAGATTCAAACGTTCTTTAACCGCACGCTCCACCCTGACCAGACCAATGCGGAATTGGTTTTCCACCAACTCACCCACCGATCGCACTCGCCGATTACCAAGGTTATCAATGTCATCGATATCGCCTTTGCCATTTTTCAATGAAACGATTTTCTTCATGACGTCAATAACGTCCTGCTTACTCAAGGTACCGGGACCTTCATCGCTCTCACGACCAATACGGCGGTTAAATTTCATTCTGCCAACCGCGGATAAATCGTAACGTTCGTGGTTGAAAAACAGATTGGTAAACAACGCCGCAGAAGCCTCCTTGGTAGGCGGCTCTCCAGGTCGCATCATTCGGTAAATTTCGATCTGGGCCTCTTCCTCACTGCGAGAATTATCAATGCGCAAGGTTTCCGAAATAAATGGACCGCAATCAATATCGTTGGTATAAATCGTTTCGATATTACTAACGCTGTTTTCACGCAGCATTTCCAATACTTCCGCGGTTATTTCCTGGTTAGCTTCGGCCAACAACTCCCCGGTTTCAGTATCGACAATATTACTTGTCAGGGTACGGCCAATTATATATTCGTCCGGCGCTTCAATTTCGCTAATACCAGCCTTTTCCATATCCCTGGTATGGCGCGCGGTAATTCGCTTTTCGGCTTCAACCAAAACCTTTCCCTTAGGCCCTTTGAGGTCGAATTCAAGCTGCTGTCCCCGCAAACGCTCCGGGACCAAATCGATCTTGCAGCCTTCCGGCAGAATTGAAATTGCGTCATTCTCATAGAACATCGCAAGAATTTCTTCAGTGCTATACCCAAGTGCACGCAAGATAATCGTCGCAGGTAATTTGCGTCGTCGATCGATACGGATATACAACAGATCTTTGGGATCAAATTCCATATCCAGCCATGAACCACGGTAGGGTATAACCCGGGCAGAAAACAACAGCTTTCGTGAAGCATGGGTTTTACCACCATCATGGTCAAAGATAACACCAGGTGAACGGTGCAACTGAGACACAATTACCCGCTCGGTTCCATTGATTACAAAGGTGCCGTTATCGGTCATCAACGGCATGTCGCCAAGGAATACTTCCTGTTCGATCACGTCTTTAGGTTTTTTACCACTGCCGCTTTTATTAAAGATGACGAGGCGTAATACCACCCGTAAAGGACAGGAAAAAACCAACCCACGCTGCATACACTCGTTTACGTCAAAACGCGGTTTTTCAAGTCGATAGCTGACAAAGTCGAGTATCACGCTGCCGTTATAGCTCTCAATCGGGAATACCGATTTGAATGCCGCCTGGATGCCTTGATCGATTCGTTGCTCCGAGGGAACATCCGCCTGCAGGTATTTGTAATAAGACTCCTTCTGCGTAGTTAACAGGTAAGGAACCTGATAATCATCAGTACGCTTACTAAAATTCTTGCGGATGCGTTTTTTCTCGGTAAAAGAATAGCCCATGTGTCGTCCCCTGGTAAGATCAAACGGTAATGTGCGATAACAGCGGTGATTGCTCACCCCTGAAAAATAAATTGGATTTCAAGCGGATTGTCACAATAGCTGCAGCAAAACTGCTTGAAATACAACTTGTCCCCGGAGACAGTTGTGTCCCAGCATTTAATCCCAAAAAACAAATGCAACGATGCAGGGAGGCGGAAATCCGCCACCCTGCATCAATTGACAACCTGTCAAATAACGACAAGAATTACTTGAGTTCGGCGCTTCCGCCGGCTTCTTCTAGCTGCTTCTTGAGGTCTTCTGCTTCTGCTTTTGGAACGCCTTCTTTCACCGGTGAAGGTGCGGCTTCAACCAGATCCTTTGCCTCTTTGAGGCCAAGACCAGTGATCGCACGAACAACTTTGATAACACCAACTTTCTTTTCACCAAATCCGGTAAGGATTACGTCAAATTCATCTTTCTCCTCAACAGCGCCAGCTGCATCTGCGCCGGCAGCAGGACCTGCTGCGACCGCAACTGCGGCTGATGCTGACACACCAAATTTCTCTTCCATGTCCTTGATTAACTCGGACAGGTCAAGAACTGACATCTCGGCAATCGCGTCGAGGATTTCTTGTTTACTTAAAGCCATGGATATACTCCTGATTACTGGAACACTAATTGTTGAATTGATTAAGGTCTTGCAGCTATGCCGCTTCCTTACTTTCTGCTACCGCAGAAAGAGTACGAACGAATTTGCCTGGAACTTCGTTAAGCGTTGAAACAAACTTCTGTACTGGCGCCATCATGGTGCCCATCAGTTTGGCCAACAACTCATCGCGACCCGGAAGTTTGGAAAGACGCTCGATCACCCCGAAATCAATCAGCGAGCCATTCATCGCACCAGCTGTGATTTTTAGATTTTCGTTGTCTTTAGCAAACTTCGCCATTACCTTGGCAACGGCGACAGGGTCATCCGATGCTGAGAAAATGACTGGACCGACAAAGTGTTCGGTTAAACACTCAAAGTCAGAGCCTTCTACAACGCGTTTAGCAAGATTGTTTTTAACAACCCTGATCCACACGCCTTCGTTACGCGCTTCCGTTCGCAATGCGGTTAACTGTGAAACCGTCATCCCACGATACTCAGCAAGAACACCTGCTTGGGCCGAAGCAATTGCTTCAGTTACCTCGCTGATGACCGCTTTTTTCTGATCGAGACTTAAGCTCATTTAAGCAACTCCCATTTAAAATGGTGTCCTGCACCAGGAGAATTCCTGACTTCGGGCCACCGTCTACGTTGGTTGCATGCTGCGCCGATCATCTCAACAAGCCCAATCGGAATGGCATTTAATTAAGCGTCCAATGACGCACCAACGGTCTTTGACAGTCCGGTATTCAGTCTACAATTAGACTAATTACCAGGACCCCCAACTTTTCAGCGACCCAGCGCAAATTGTTCGATGCTGAGACTGGACCGCCACCTGACGACAACGCTATTAGTGGATCCAGCGGAACACCGCTTTAACCATCAATTGAGTTGTCAAAAAACTGTTTATCGAATCACGCTAATGCTACTGCGATCGACCTTGACCCCTGGACCCATAGTACTGGACAGAGAAACCCGGCGAATATACTGACCTTTCGAAGAAGCCGGTTTAGCTCGGGTCAATGCATTAATCAATGCATTCAGATTCTCCTCCAAGTCTTCCGCTGAAAACGAGGCTTTGCCAATGGGACAATGCACGATGCCCCCCTTGTCGATGCGGAATTGCACCTGACCGGATTTGGCGTCGGATACCGCCTTTGCCACGTCGGTAGTTACGGTACCAACCTTTGGATTGGGCATAATTCCACGGGGGCCCAGAATCTGCCCCAATTGTCCAACCACGCGCATTGTTGCTGGTGTCGCGATGCACAATTCAAAATCAATAGTTCCCGCTTTGACGCTATCCGCCAGATCCTGCAAACCGACAATGTCAGCGCCTGCGGCCTTGGCAGCTTCGGCGTCGTCACCTTCAGCAAATACAGCTACCCTGACGGTTTTGCCAGTGCCTTTAGGCAGGACCGTGGCACCGCGTACGTTCTGATCCGATTTTTTTGCATTCACACCCAGATTTACCGCGGCATCCAGACTTTCATCGAATTTAACCGAAGTTAATTCTTTGACCAGTGAAATCGCTTCAACCAGCGGGTAATACTTATCGCGATCCACTTTTTCCGCAGCCGCACGAGTTCTTTTGCTACTCTGTGTCATATTAAATATCCTCTATGCGCCGTCAGTATCGATACCCATGCTACGCGCGGTACCAGCGATTATTTTGACCGCCGCGTCCATATTGTAGGAACTCAGATCAGGTTCCTTGGTTTTGGCGATTTCTTCAATTTGTTCACGGCTCAGCTTTCCAACTTTGTCTCGATTTGGAACTCCACTGCCTTTGGCGACACCAGCCGCTTTGAGTATCAATACCGATGCTGGCGGTGTTTTCTTAACGTAGGTAAAACTCTTGTCGGCATAGACCGTAATAACAACCGGGATCGGCAGACCTTTTTCCATGTCCTGGGTTTCTGCGTTAAACGCTTTACAAAACTCCATAATATTTACCCCATGCTGACCCAATGCCGGTCCTACCGGTGGACTGGGTTTTGCATCACCTGCAGGTACCTGCAGCTTGATATATGCATCTATTTTCTTAGCCATACTGTCCTCTTGTCGGGTCCAAGCGCTTCTGACGTTGTCAAATAATGAACAGTTGCCTAAAACCAGCCGGCAATAATTCCTTATTATCCAAAATCGTCGATTAAAGCTCCCCTGTTAAATAAAAGCAGATACGGATAACCAAATTGGTTAGCCCTTCTCTACTTGAGTAAAATCGAGCTCAACCGGAGTTGATCGCCCAAAAATAGTTACCGACACCCGCAACTTCGACTTCTCAAAGTTGGCGTCTTCAACGGTGCCATTGAAATCAGCAAACGGCCCATCAATAATTCTGACCAGCTCTCCCGGCGCGAAGGTAAACTTCATCTTGGGTGCGTCAGCACTATCAGAAACCTGCTGAATGATCTCATTAGCCTCACGGTCAGTGATTGGCATCGGACGATTTTCCGTTCCACCAATAAATCCAGCGACCCTTGGAACCCCTTTCACCAGATGCCAGGTTTCGTCGGTCATCGCCATGTGCACTAACACATATCCTGGGAAAAACTTACGCTCGCTGGTGCGTTTTTGACCCGCCTTCATTTCCACAACTTCTTCTGTCGGCACCAGGATGTCGCCAAAATAGGCCTGCATATCATTGCGCTCAATATGATCCTGCAAAGACAATTTAACTTTCTTTTCATAACCCGAAAATGCCTGAATCACATACCAGCGCATAGTTGGCATATCCTGGGGGAGCTCGGTCGATGGCTCTGAAACTTCTTGCTCAGACATAATTACTTGCGTACTCCCAGAATCAGGTTATAGATAGTTTCGAATAGCAGTTTATCAACCAGGGCAATAAACAAACCAATCACGATAACCAGGATTATTACCATTAAAGTTACCATCATGGCTTCCCGCCGACCCGGCCATACTACCTTTTGTCGTTCTACGTTAGCGCCCTTGGCAAATACCCATGCTGCCCTGCCAGTTTCGCTTTGATAGGCAATAAATACTGCGATTGCCACACCGAGAAGGACGATACCTACCCTGCCAACCTGAATTACGTCGGCAAAATAGTAGTAAAGAAATACCGCAGCTATCACCACCAGGGTAGCAGCTATCAGTGTCAATTTATCTCTCAAAGTATCTTCTCTTTCTCAATGACGGGTAGCGGCAATGCTACCCGGAGCCGAAATGGCAGGCCAGGAGGGAATCGAACCCCCAACCTGCGGTTTTGGAGACCGCCGCTCTGCCAATTGAGCTACTGGCCTTCGAACACTAAACTTATATCTTCAGGGACCGTGCTAACCAAACCGTTTATCGGCAGATCATTCGACAATTTTAGCCACGACACCTGCACCTACTGTGCGGCCGCCTTCGCGGATCGCAAATCGCAGGCCTTCTTCCATCGCTATCGGCGCTATCATCTCTACCGTCATCTTGACGTTGTCTCCCGGCATTACCATTTCTACGTCTGCTGGCAGTTCACAGGCACCCGTGACGTCCGTCGTACGGAAGTAAAACTGGGGCCGATAGCCCTTGAAAAATGGTGTATGTCGACCACCTTCTTCCTTCGACAGAATATAAACCTCTGCCTCAAACTTGGTATGGGGCTTGATCGATCCCGGCTTGGCCAATACCTGACCCCGCTCTACTTCTTCTCGCTTGGTGCCGCGCAACAGGATCCCAACGTTATCTCCCGCCTGACCTTCGTCTAATAACTTGCGGAACATCTCAACCCCGGTACAGGTCGTCTTCATCGTATCGTGGATCCCCACTATCTCGATCTCTTCTCCAACCTTGACCACGCCACGCTCGATCCGCCCGGTCACTACCGTGCCGCGGCCTGATATCGAAAATACGTCTTCTACCGGCATCAGAAAATCCCCATCTACCGCGCGCTCCGGCTGCGGGATATAGTTGTCCAGGGCATCCGCCAGCTTCATGATCGAGCCTTCGCCAACATCTGAGCTGTCTCCTTCCAACGCCTTCAGCGCTGAACCAATGATAATCGGGGTGTCGTCACCCGGAAATTCGTAGCTGTCCAGCAGCTCACGCACTTCCATCTCAACTAATTCCAGCAATTCTTCATCGTCTACCATGTCGGCTTTGTTCAGGAACACAACGATATACGGAACCCCTACCTGACGCGCCAGCAAGATATGCTCACGGGTCTGGGGCATCGGGCCGTCTGCGGCTGAACACACCAGGATTGCCCCATCCATCTGGGCCGCACCGGTGATCATATTCTTTACATAGTCAGCGTGTCCCGGGCAGTCTACGTGGGCATAATGCCGTGCGTCGGTTTCATACTCTACGTGGGCCGTCGCTATGGTAATACCACGCTCCCGCTCTTCCGGTGCATTATCAATATCCGCAAAAGCTTTCGCCGCGCCACCATGCTTCGCCGCTAATACTTTTGTTAACGCCGCTGTTAGCGTCGTCTTACCGTGGTCAACGTGCCCGATCGTTCCAACGTTTACGTGGGGCTTCGTTCTTTCAAATTTCTCTTTCGACATTACTAATAATCTCGCTTATTACAATTCCAATACATAACCAAACTCACCGTACAGATGATTTTATTCATCGTCCGGCAACCAAACTTCACTATCCCCTGATTCAACCCAATAACCGGGCTAAATCTGGAGCCCACAACCAGACTTGAACTGGTGACCTCTTCCTTACCAAGGAAGTGCTCTACCGCCTGAGCTATGTGGGCGTCACTAACACATCTTTCGCAAAAACCCTGCCCGCATCAGTAAACTAATGGAGCGGGTGATGGGAATCGAACCCACATCATCAGCTTGGAAGGCTGAGGTTCTAGCCTTTGAACTACACCCGCGTTTTCTCACATGCAACCTCTAACACCTGGCAGCAGTGGTGGAGGGGGGAGGATTCGAACCTCCGAAGGCTGAGCCAGCAGATTTACAGTCTGCCCCCTTTGACCGCTCGGGAACCCCTCCAGCTTTTTCTGAGATCAGTCCTTACTAAACCAATGTAAGGTCTTCACTTTGCACCAACCCCCTCAACTATGCCGGGTCAGAAACCCCGGACCAAATCGAATGGAGCCCGCAGAGGGACTCGAACCCACGACCTGCTGATTCTTACCTACTACCGCTTTCGCGGCCCCCGACAACATAGTTACCAGAGTTTGGGGTCTGGACTTTCTCTTCACCATACCCAATTAACCGGGCTGCAGGTGGGCGGTGTAAAGTCTCTACACTCCCCCGATTTCCCACGCAGCAAAATACTGGGCAGCATTACGGGGTAGCACGGGATTGCCAGTTGGAACAATTGAAACAAACAATTTCGACAGTTCCGGGTAAGGTTTCCCCGTTTTAGCCACCTCCACTTCACAGGTTTCCCCGCGAAGGTGCAATTTTACAAATCAGCTGCTCTAGCCAACTGAGCTATGCGGGCTTATTAAAAACGAAAAAACCTCTCTAAATCAAAGAGTTATAGAACAAAAATCGTTAATAAATCAGCACTCTCGGTCGCCGCGATTCCACCCGCACAAACCGAAACACAAAATGGAGCGCGATTTTACTCAAATTAACCCTTTAAATGCAATGCCGTTTGGGCATTATCTCAAGGAGATTCCTTAGCTGCCCCGAGAACCGAAAAAGTAGTTAGAGTTCCATGGACTGTCAAACTAGGACGAACTATCCGGGCATTCTCTTTCCGCGACAATAACCGAGTCAGCCCCCCATTGCTTCGACAACAGATCTCCCCGGTCGGCGCTGTCGATTTTCACGTCCATCCAGTCGAATGGCCCCATGGTTCGATACTCAGGTTGGGACTTGGCAGGAATATCCTGGGTTACCAGGTATTCAACGAATTTGTTGGCCAGCTCTTCCTGGGTAAAGTATCCTAGAGAAACTCGTGCTTGGTCATCATTTCGCAAATAAACGAAATGGTCTAATTCCTTGGCTTTTAGCAGTTCAACATCTGGCTGGGCTGCACTAATCGATGCAAAAGGCCCAATATAAACCCGTACCGCTCTCAATTCGCGGCTTTCACTGCGAACGGGAACAAAATCAAGATTTTTCAGGTTGCCCCATTGCCTCGCCTGCTGCCATACCGTCTGGTCCTTAAATGGCCCCACCCGGTAACAGGACCAGTCTGGCTCCCCCTGGGTTTCAGCTGTGGGTGTTGCGGTCACCAGCTCACTGTCAATTACCACGGGCAGTAGCGTGGTCGAACTCGTTTTCTGACCATCATCCTGGTCTGAGGAGTCAGTGTTGTCGATCACCATAGACTCTAGCTCCGAGCCGGCCTGGGCAACCTCCTGGTTTCCGATCAAAGCGGCGTCACGTCCGTCAAAAATAGCATTGGGTAATGCTGGGTCACCAAAACTATTCTGAACAACGGGGTCGGTATCAGGAGTGTTCTGGCTGGCCTCGGCATAAACCTCCTTTAATAACAGCATACTTTCCCGATTGACGTCTGGCCTTGCATCACTCCGTTGAAAACCATTTTCCACTTGGCGATCGCTTACCCGCAAAAAAATCACGACATTCAATATCATCAGCAAAGCCGCCACCCATTTCATTGTGAAACCCGGGCCAGATTTTGTTTTGCTACCACCGCCAAACCCGCCAGCACAAGATTTGGCACGACTTTACAGGGACGTTTTAGCAATACTTCAATCAACGCCGCGTCACCCCCGGTTACTATGATCTTCATTGCACTCACAAGTCCGGATGCTATCTGATCCAGGCAGCGTTCAACGCCTCCACCGATTGACATTAATGCCCCTGCGAGTACCGCATCTGCGCTGTTGTTTGCTAACACGACCTGGTTCCCTGCAATACTAGGATTATTATCCTGCTCTAACATGCTTTGTAATACTGTTGGTATATCTATCCTAATTTCCCCGGTTCCGCCAGCCATTGACCGCACTATGGTAGCAAACCCGGGTAAAATTGCTCCACCTTTAAAATGGTCTGAGACAATCAGATCAACGGTAATCGCGGTTCCGGCGTCGACGATTGCCAGCGGGCAGATTCGCCCCGCAAAACCAACCAGATGATATGCCGCCAGAGCCGCAAGCCAACGATCGCAGCCTAATTGGGCCGGGGCAAGATAGTCATTGGTTAATCCGAGGTATTCCGATGGTGACACCAGATATTCCGGTTTTATACCCCAATTAGCCTGACAATATCGATGGAATTCCTCACGCACCTTCTGTCTGCCGACAGAACTCACCAGGATTCTCTCTGGATTGACAGATTCTGCTGCTAACCCATCGAGCCAGTCGTCGCTCAATCCAGTCTGCTCGGCAGTTGTGCCAGCCTCGACCATCTCAGCAATTTTCTCGATCGAAAGGTCCGGCGCTAAATCTACGGCCACCCATTTCAGGCGCTGATTTCCGATATCGACCAGAAGGTGCTGCATTACTAAGTGCTCAAGGGATCGAGGGGTAACATCGAAACATTACCCGAATAGAACACTTTCTGGCCAATATCAGTATTCAGAACCAGGCCCCCATTTTCATTCACACCGGATACCACGCCGGTAGAATTCTCGGTCCCGCTTACCCTGACCATTTTTCCATGGTAGCTGTGATGTTGATTCCATTGATTGATAAATGGACTAAATCCCATACGATTAAAATCTTCGAGATATTGTCCAAGACTAATGATCAAGTTGTATACCAGACTCTGGTATTCAATGGCATATCCCGATTTCATCAAATCGGTCCACGGCGTCATGGTTTCAACCGGAGATTGGGTTTCCGCCGACCCAACATCAACGTTCAATCCCAACCCGATAACGCACTTTCGATCCACTATTTCAACCAATATTCCAGCAACTTTTCGACCCGATAGCAACACGTCATTGGGCCACTTCAAAGAGACATTATCGACCCCGAGATTGCCCAGGGCGGATTGCACCGCAAGTCCGCAGACCAGAGACATTCCGGAGGTTTCAGATTCCTCGACCTGCCAGCCAGTGGACATAAGCACACTACTACCATAGGGTGCCAGCCATTGCTTGCCGCGCCGACCGCGTCCAGATTCCTGGATTCCAGCAAGGCAGATATGGCCATGAATATCCTTACTCTGCATCAGATAATCCATGGTTGATCCAATACGATCAAACCACACAACTTTATTTGCCGCAACCGAGCCTGCGGCAGACAATCGTGCATTTAGTGCAGGAAGATCAATGAGCAAAGTTTAGTCCTGATTTTCAGTAAATATTGTTGCACCCCATAACAAGAAACGATAGGGTACCCAGCCCCGCCTCCAGATGCAATTTGAATGATTCAACGCAACCCAACGCGTGCCGTAAAAATCGGCAAGATCACCATAGGAAATAACCACCCCATCGCGGTTCAGAGCATGTGCGCCACCCCAACCACGGATTTGGAAGCCACTCTTGGGCAACTAAAATCCCTTGAATCCGCGGGCGCAGATATTATCAGAATTGCAACTGACAGCAAGAAGGACGCCGAGGCTCTGATCAAGTTACGCGATAACACCGACGCGGTGTTGAGCGTCGACTTGCAGGAGAATTATCGTCTGGCACAACTGCTGGCGCCCTATGTGGACAAGATTCGCTACAACCCGGGACATTTATACCACCACGAACGAACTAAGCCATGGAAGGATAAAGTTAATTTTCTCGCGGAAATTGCCGAAAAAAGCGACTGCGCTATTCGAATTGGAGTCAATGCAGGTTCGGTAGATCCGGTAAAAGTATCGAAGTACACCAAAAATGACTCTGTCACACCCATGGTGGAAAGCGCCATTGAGCACAGTGATTGGTTGGATCATATTGGCTTTACCCGCTATTGCGTATCGCTAAAAGACTCTGACCCGTCGAAAACCGTGGCTGCCTATACCAGGTTTGCAGAAGTACGACCGGAAATCCCGTTACACCTCGGTGTTACCGAAGCTGGTATTCCGCCCCAGGGTATCGAGAAAACCCGCATCGCCTTTGAGCAACTGATCGGAAAAGGAATCGGCGATACCATCCGGGTGTCCCTTACCCTGCCGTACGATCGTAAACATGAAGAAATTGAAGCGGGCCGAATCATCCTCTCTGATATCGCCGCTGGAAGGGTCCGTACTGTGGTGCATTTCCGTGACGACCGACTAAACCTCATCAGTTGTCCCAGTTGTTCCCGGGTAGAGAATGAAGCTTTTATCGACCTCGCCCATAAGGTTCAAGACCGCACGGCGTGGGCCCAGGATCACGCCGTTACCATCGCCGTCATGGGATGTCGGGTAAACGGCCCCGGCGAAACCGATGACGCCGATCTCGGACTATGGTGCGGTCCCAATTATGTCAATCTGAAACGACAAGGAACTAAAATTGGTGCGTTCAAATACGATGAAATTCTTGAACGGCTTGATCAAGAACTGCAGCAGCTTATCGCCGCCAAATAAAGCCCGGGATTCAGGCCGGCTAATTGCTTCGGATCAGGCCCTGTTAGCGCCGGTGAACCCGCTTAGCTGGCCACTGACATTTGCCCCGTTTACCACACAATTTCCGGTTCCATTGACCGAACCTGAAATTAGACTAAACGTAATCGACGCCATGATGGTGGCATTCAAGGTACAGACAATGCCACCCGAGGTCAGAGGAATTGCAACGGTTTCATTGAAGCTATCTGAAGTCAGCGGAAAATCTATGGTTTCAACGGTTATAGTTTTACCGTCAGGGGAAATTAGAAAAGTAATTTGTCGGGTCAGTGATTCAGATCCACCGTTGACCATTACCGTGGCTGTAATGCTCCCAACATAGGTCCCGGCAAATTGGGCAAGGTCAACAGACGAACTGCTGGTAGAACTCGCACCACTGGAGCTTCCGCCACCGCCGCAAGAAACCAATAAAAATGAAAACAGAATGATGGCGAAAGGTCGAAGAGATTTCATGGCTCAGGCTCGTCTGAAACAGGCGTTGACGGAATTATTTCGGGAGAAATACCTGGTTGGTAAGACTATCACAAGTTTGTAACAGGATACACGAAACAACCACGAACAGCTTATGACGGAACAACAAACCATCAATCAAACCTTAAGAGATTCAAACTATCCACCGGTTGAGGAGTTTACTGAACGACATATTCTGGACTGCGTACAAGGTTTTGCAGATGCCATCCTTGCAAGATCACCGGCAAGGTTTAGAATTAATAATGGTCAGCTTAGTAAAATTCGAAATCGCAAAGGACATGTCGCGCTAACGGCCCGATTTATGGAAAAAATCCAACCCGATACCGCGTGAGTTAAGCCCGCCTGAATTGCTGATCCCAAGTAACAGTCCCGTGATGGGAGCTAAACCGCTGGTTCGATTTTGCCGTTAAGGGTTGTGACCAGGTCCTGGGGTAATCCGAGGGCACCGGCTAATTCTGACAAATAAGTTTTCGCCATCACGTTCGATTGATCAATTATCAACAGACTGGCCAGGTAGACCTCCGCCGCAATTTCCTGGGTCGCTACCTTGGCTGCCACATCTGAGGGATCCAGGGGTTTGGCAAGTTCTGACTCGACAAATTCACTAAGCGAGGTTGAATCACCAATTTTATCTATATAGTTCTGCAAACTCATGCGTTCCTCCGCATTAATATGCCCATCCGCTTTCGCCGCAGCGATCATCGCGCTAAGGATTAATCTGCTGTGCTCATCGTCTGAAGCGCTCGATTCAACATCTGACTGACCACTTGGCTGCTCGCCCGTTTGATCACCCTGCCAGTTGCGGTAAGTAGTATAGGCAAGCCCACCAAGAGCAGCCAGACTACCGAGTTTGATTGCACCGCCGGTTATTGCACGACCACCTCGCGTACCCAGCAGCAGCGCCAGTGCCCCGGCCGCCATCGCACCTTTACTTAAACCCGATAGCATCGCATCACGTTCCGGCCCGGCATCAGGAATATTGAGTTTCTCTTCAGCCACATCTCTGCCCTTTTCCGCAAACGACTTGCCAGAAGCCAATAAACTATCGATTAAATTTTTGCTATCCACTTTGGTTCAATTCCGAAAGTAATTATGCAGATGAATATGGTTCCTTTGGTCAAATAATCAAGCACTTGGAGTACCGCTTAAGTCGCTATTTTCGAGCGTATGGTTCGACTGGTATTCCTTTTTCCGACCACTCGGTAAATCCACCCTGCATATGTGCGACTTCAATACCCAGGTCCGCAAGGGCCTTGCCCGCGAGCGCCGAACGCCAGCCCTTGTTGCAATGCAGAATGATTTGATTCGCGCCGTCAAAGTAATCCTTGTAGTAGGGACTTTGCGGATGAATCCAAAACTCCAACATACCTCTGGGAATATGTTTTGAGCCCGGAATTCTCCCTTCCCGTTCAAGTTCCCGCACATCGCGAATGTCTACCAGAAGCACATCAGATTGCTCGATTCGGTCAAGCACCTGTTCGGGAGTTAAGGTAGTGATAGCCGCGTCAGCCTCATTTACCATTTCATCAAAACTAATTTTGGGTTCAATCATTTTTATTTGAAATTCAATATTACGAAACCAGTGCGGTGCAACGTATCAGAAAACGCTTGTGCCCAGAAAAGTTATTGATCGGCAGATGCATGGTAAATCGATTGTCCCAGATTGCCACCTGTCCCGGTTGCCAGCGTAAACGGCAGCCAAACTCCGGCCGCGACATGTGGTGGTCCGGAAATTATTCCTTCAGGCGCTAACCGCGGTCAAAGCATTATCAATAGCGCTGACAATCTGATCGAGATCATCCGTAGTACAAATCAGGGCCGGGCTCAGGCACAGAGTATTATTGTGCTCAGCAAAACTTCTATTGGTTCGACCAATCATGACCCCTTGCTTTAGACAGTGCCCAACCACCGCAGCGGCTACGGACTCATCGACTGGCTCTTTGGTAGTTCGGTCTTTGACCAGTTCGGCACCGACAAACAATCCCTTACCACGAACATCGCCCACCATCGAATGTTTATCCATCAAACCATGCAGTTGGTCCATCAGGTAGTCACCCATTTTCACCACATTATCCAACAAATTTTCCTGCTCGATAATTCGCATATTCTCCAGGGCCGCAGCGGGACCACCGGCACAGCCACCAAATGTGCTGATATCCCGGAAGTAATGCATTTTATCACTGGGATCCGCCAGAAACTCTTTAAACAGATCTTCGGTAGTTGCGGTAACAGAAATCGCAGCATAACCACTGGCAACGCCTTTCGCCATGGTGACGATATCCGGCTTAACGCCATAGTGCTGGTAGCCAAACCATTTTCCGGTCCGACCCATGCCGCACACGACTTCATCTATATGGAGCAATACGCCGTACTTTTTACAAATCTCCTGAACCGTTTCAAAATATCCTTGCGGAGGCGTAATTACTCCACCGCCAGCCGTGATCGGCTCGAGAATAATCGATCCAACTGTATCCGGACCTTCGCTCAGAATCACTTTTTCTATCTCGCGCGCAGCCTGGACGCCATAGTCAGGATCATCGCCATTGGGTGCACGGTAAGAAAGACAGTGGGGCACCTGGACAAAACCCGGAGTATACGGACCATATTGATCCTTACGCTGGGGTTGTCCGGTGCTGCTAAGAGCCGTGATGGTAGTACCATGGTAATCCCGATCACGGTAAAGAATCTTATGCTTTTCGCCGTTGTTTTTCATTGCGGCCAATTGGCGAACTAATTTATAGCCCTTTTCATTGGCCTCAGATCCGGAATTAGAGTAATAGACCCGGCTTAAACCCGGCATTTTATCGATCAGCTTTTCAGCGAACAATGCACCTGGAATGGAACCTGCAGAATTGGCGAAATAGCACATTTTAGCGAGTTGATCCCGCACCGCATCGGCAATTGATTCTCTTCCATAACCGACATTAACAGTCCACACGCCACCCGAAACAGCATCCAGATACTCACGCCCGTTAATATCAGTCACCCGCATCCCCTTGCCTTCAACAATCACCATGGGATCGGTGGTTTCGTAGGGTTTATGCTGGCTCAAATGATGCCAGAGGTGGGCTTTGTCTTCGCTAACAATCTTGGCGCTTTCGAGGCCGGTTACTGCTTTGTTCATGGTTATCTCCCGGAATATTCCATCGCTGCCTTTGGACAGTGGAAATTATATTAAAAGTTATCAGGAAACAGGAGCGTTCCCGTTCCAGCGTAACAGTACTCCTTTGGTCCTGGTTATCAATAGCACCAGATTAATCCGCTAAACTATACCAGAGTTGGTCTAACCGGAACCGGTTGGATTGAGTAGAATACGCCCATGGACGTATCTCACATTCTCGACCCTCTCAACGATGCCCAACGACAGGCCGTTACCACTCCTCCAGGACCGGTTCTGATACTTGCTGGGGCCGGTAGCGGCAAAACCCGGGTTCTGACCCACCGTATCGGTTGGCTGGTTCAGGCGGAAAACCTGTCACCACTCAATATACTCGCGGTTACATTTACTAACAAAGCGGCCAGGGAAATGCGTGGCCGTATCGAAGAGTTGCTCCAGCTTCCCACCGGGGCAATGTGGATGGGAACCTTTCACGGGTTATGCCACAGATTCCTCAGAATGCACTTCAAAGAGGCTGGCCTGCCCCAGGAGTTCGAAATTATAGATAGTGATGACCAGTACCGGATGATACGTCGAGTACTAAATCAACTCGATCTTGACGAAGCTTACTGGCCTCCACGCCAGATGCAATGGATGATCAATCAGCATAAGGAAGAAGCCCGCCGATCCCATCATCTGCCTCCCAGCGATGATTTTCATCAACAAACCTTGTTCCGGGTGTATGCAAGCTACGAGGAAACATGCCAACGGTTGGGATTGGTTGATTTCGCCGAAATCCTGCTACGCAGTCTCGAGTTGTTTCGCAACAACCAAAGTGTCAGGGATACCTGGCAAAGGAGATTTCTCCACGTATTGGTCGATGAATTCCAGGACACTAATACAATCCAGTACCAATGGCTTCGCATTCTCTCCGCCACCTCACAAAATTTGTTCGCTGTGGGTGACGATGACCAGTCAATTTATGGATGGCGTGGCGCCAAAGTCGAAAACCTTTTAACATTTGAAAAAGACTTTCCGGGAGCCCAGGTTATACGACTCGAGCAGAATTATCGCTCCAGTGGGCACATTCTAGCGGCGGCCAATGCTGTCATCGAGCAAAATGCTGACCGCATGGGAAAACAATTGTGGACCGAGGCACCCGATGGCAATTTAATCCGTTTATACGGTGCCAGCAACGAAATTGATGAAGCCCAATTTGTGGTTAGTACTATTGAATCCTGGGTCGATCAGGGAAATCGTCGGGACAGCGTGGCAATACTCTATCGCTCCAACGCTCAATCCCGAGTCTTTGAAGAACAACTATTGTCTACCGGAATGCCTTATAGAGTTTATGGCGGATTGCGATTTTTCGAGCGGGCAGAAATAAAAGATGCACTGGCCTACATGCGATTAGTTAGTAATCGGGATTCTGATCCGGCTTTTGAACGAGTCGTCAACCTGCCAGCCAGGGGTATCGGCAATCGAACCCTGGAGCAGGTAAGAGAATATTCCCGGGTCCATCAGGTATCAATGTGGCAGGCTTCCGAGCAGGTGATAAAACAAGAGTTGCTGCCAGCGCGAGCCACCATCGCCCTCACCGGATTTCTCGAACTAATCGGCACCATAGATGAGGAAACTGAAGATCGGAATCTTGAAGACCTTACCGATCACGTATTAAAGCATAGCGGACTATTGGATCATTTTAAAAAGGAATCTGGGGAAAAGGCCCAGGGTCGGATTGAAAACCTTGAGGAATTGGTGACCGCAGCAGGCAACTTTAGCCCTCCAGAGACCAGCGAAGACGAACTCGATATGTTATCAACGTTTCTCGCAAACGCTGCCCTGGAAGCGGGCGAAGGCCAGGCCGAGGAATGGGAGGATTGCGTTCAGCTAATGAGCCTGCATTCGGCCAAGGGTCTGGAATTTCCCATGGTATTTCTATGCGGCATGGAAGAAGGACTTTTTCCCCATCAGCGTTCTCTGGAAGAACCGGGTCGGCTGGAAGAAGAACGCCGGCTATGTTATGTGGGAATGACCAGAGCGATGAACCAGTTGCATATGTGCTATGCCGAGATTCGCCGATTGTACGGCAAGGACCATTACACGCAAGGATCCCGCTTTCTAACCGAAATTCCCACAAAATTTATTGAGGAAATCAGGTCAAGCGCGGTTAGTCGACCGCTGCACCGTCATGGGAGTCATGGGAGCCAGCAACGTCAACAGCCCTCCGGTGGACTCCAGCCCGGAGCCCAGGTTCGGCATGACAAATTCGGTGAAGGCATGGTGCTCAACCTGGAAGGACAAGGCGAACATACCAGGGTCCAGATCAATTTTACCGAGGCGGGAACAAAATGGATTATTCCGGCTTACGCCAGACTCGAAATGATCTGACTATCCTAATATTTTAATATCGAACCGGCAGCTATTGAAGTATGTTGACAATACTTATTGCCACAAATATCCCAACCAACTGATCAAGCGGCGTCTTTACACTGCTCTTCCACTGGTTCGATTTCAACAGCCATCCAGTGATAACATGGGTCATCAATCTGGAATGGCCTAAGTGGAGCGGTTATCAGCTCCGGGTGTTCGTACAACATTTCGTCGGTAATCGGAATAAATACTTTTTGGGCCATGGTCGCTTCCCCTGGTTAACATCGCCACTTCATTACACCCCTAGGCAATGGCACTAAAACGGAGATTAAATGGTATTTTTATGGCACTTGACCCCGGTTTCACCCTCTGCCAATGACATCAATTTTTGATCCGGTATACTTGGCGCCAAATTTAAACCCAACCGCAGCAAAGTAAAAGTAAATGTCCAGGACCATAGCAATCGTCGAAGATGACGTCGATCAACGAGAAAATTATGCGGATGCACTGAAATCACAGGGCTATACCATCCAGTTGTACGGCAATCGACCCGACGCGCTCGCAGGATTTCGCCGATCTTTACCGGATTTGGCAATTCTCGATATCATGTTGGAGCAGGATATAGACGGTGGATTTGACCTCTGCAGAGAGTTACGCCAGAAAAGTCCAAAGCTTCCGATTATTTTTCTCACCGCCCGGGACAGCGATATAGATCGCGTTTCCGGTTTACGCCTGGATGCCTGGGACTACATTACCAAACCGGTTAATTTACAGTTTCTCGCGGTACGGGTTTCTTCACTATTTCGTATCGCCTCCGCGATCCAGACCAATTCCGATCAACCTTCCGCGTTGGTCCTTGGTGAGTTGGAATTGGATCAAAGCAGCATGTCGGTAAGCTGGCAAGGGCAGGTGCTTAGTTTGACCCTGACCGAATTCTGGTTAATCGAAGCATTGGCCCGCCACCCCGGACATGTGAAGACCTATGAGGCTTTGATGCAGACTACTCGGCAAAGCTATGTTGAAAAAAATACCATCAATGGCTATGTACGGCGGGTTCGCAAGAAATTTAAGGAGGTCGATCCCCAGTTTAATTTGATCCAGACAGTTTTCGGCGTAGGCTACAGATGGCAAGCTGACTGAGGCTACCGCTGCCCGCGCCTGGAGTCGTCAATAACCCGGATTCACTCAGCTGGCAATGTTTAAGACACTTCGCGCACTCAGCATCAAATCCAAGTTAACCTGGATTGCGTTATCGTTGTTAATCATTCCCTGGATGGGATACCAATACGTCCAGGAGATGCGCCTGTTCCTGTTGCGTGGACAGCAAGACGCTCAGCTTCTCGCGGCTAATGGAATTGCCACGGTTTTAAATGATCGCTCGGAACTATTTAATCCGGCCACTGGCGTACCTGAACTGCTTGGCACTAAGAATGATCTGTATGCCCACGAATTGCCGAGCCCAGTCCAGCTGGACGGTCTGGTAACCGACTGGGAGTCGATCCTGTTGCAGGGCAGCGATTACACTGGTAGCACCCAATTTAGTTGCGACGCTAATGATGATCCCGATGATTTCTCCCTGAGAAACGTCATCGGATTTCATGACGATGATTTATACGTGTTATTTGAAATCAATGACGATACTATCGTCTATCGGGATCTTGATCTGCTGCAATTAGACAACAGCGACCAGATCAGGGTGTTATTGCAGCTCCCCAACGGGGAGCTGCGGCACTACCTGCTGGTCGCCAGAGCAGCCGGACGAATGAGTATCTATCTGGTCGACGAGCAATGGAAGCTACCGATTAAAGGTGATGCGATTACTACCTTCATCGCAGAAATGGCGGAAACCAATTGGGGCTATCGCATCGAACTAAGAATCCCGCGTAATGTTATTGGTACCCGGTCGCGACTGGGGTATTTCGCGGTTGACGTTGATGATCCGGAAAACCGGGAGATAGTCTCCACCCTGTCTACCTCTCCACAACAGGCTAATAGTGAGCCTGGGCAAATTTTGCTGAATTCCCCGGAATTAACCAAAATTCTTAAGGGCCTGGATCGACCCCAGTCCAGAATCTGGATCCTGGATAGTGAGCATCGGGTGCGCGCGGTGGTTGGGGGTTTATCCAGCGCCATAGATCAACCCGTTATCGACCAAACGGATTTATCAATTTTTGCCAGAAGCTACCAGAACATTGAAGGTTTTTTTGACAGCTTGCTAAACCGGCCGGCGGATCAGTTTGTTGACGTTCCGAAAGACGTAACCTCTCGCCCCGACAAGATATTTACCCGAATTCTGAAGGGTGAACCGGTGGTTCAGGCCAGACCTTCACTCGATCAAAAGGCCCAGATTATCGTTGCCGGGTATCCGATCCGATCCGAGGACAGCGTCCTTGGAGCGGTCATCGTAGAACAAAGCAGCAACGCCATTATGGCCCAGCAATATTCACTGCTGCGTAGTCTGACTTTGGTAACAGTGCTGGTATTCGCCTTCGTATTATGCGCTCTACTGGTATTTGCCTGGCGTCTGACCGCCAGAATCAGGCGACTTTATCAAACCACTGAGAGGTCCATAACCGCAGAAGGACGCGTGCTGGAAGACCGCATACCGAGTCGTAGCTATCCCAAAGACGAATTGGGGGATCTCGGCCGGAGTATCACCAGCATGCTGACCCGGTTATCGGGCTATACCCGCTACCTGGAAGGCATGCCTGATACCCTGGCCCACGAAATGAACAACCCGCTGAACGTGGTGAGTTCTTCCCTGGAAATTCTCGAATCCGATATTCCCGGGGTCAACGAAAACCTGCATATGCAGCGCGCACGAAATGGCATCAACCGGCTACGCACCATTCTCACCAATCTTACCGAGGCGGCCAACCTGGAAGAAGCAATGCGCGACCAGATCAAGGAAAGACTGGATATCTCCAATCTGGTTTCAGAGATCGTTGATGGTTATAACACCAGCCATCCAGAATATATTTTCCTGTTACAGATCGAATCAAGGCCACTTTGGATCAATGGCAGCGCTGATCACCTTGCCCAGATGCTGGATAAACTGGTCGACAATGCGGTTCAGTTCAGCTCCGGGGGCAAAGGTATAATCGTACGGGTCCGCGAACAAATGGAAAACGCGGAAATAATTGTTTTGAATGAAGGTCCTCTGATTCCGGAAAACATTCGGGAGCGCCTGTTTGATCCCATGGTTTCTTACGGTAAAACCAATGCCAAGCATTCACATCTTGGACTTGGGTTGTTTGTCGTACGCTTGATTTCGGAATACCACAATGGTGTCAGTTGGGCTAACAACCGGCTGGATGCCAGCGGTGTTTCAGTCACGGTGTCGATTCCGTTGATCGAGGATTAGTCCTCAGTATTCACAAAACCAGGAACCAATCTGGATATTTTTTGACTCGTCCAAATACCATCTGGACCCGGGGAGTAGTCGGATTTGCGGTAAACTGATATCGATATCCGCGGTTCGGTACTTGCCCCCTCGCCACATAGCAGCAACTTCGGTGCCGGACTTGCACTTATCTCCGGTAAAAACGGCACACCAGCTGTACCCGACCTGGGCAAATCTGTGGGCGCTGCGTCGACGTCTGACGTCGTGACAACCGGGTTGGTCTCCATCCTTGACCCAGCGCTGCTTGAGCAATTGGTCTTTGGAATTGAGTTTGTATATCCGAACCGAGCCATGATTATCCGCAAACGCGGGGTTAAGTCCTGTCAGGCAACCCAAACAAACCGATAGTAAAATTGTTCGCAGAACAATTCCGGTTACCACGAATTAATTGTCCAGCGCCTCACGTTTTGAATTTCACCCAATTCATTTTCTTCGGTAACCCACATCGAATTGACGTTGGTATTCTCGTAGACTTCGTCCGGACCATTCTTGCGCCGAACGGTGATCCGTTCGAGGCGGGTCCCAATCCTGCTTTCCTCAACCTGATACTTCGCATTGGGATCACCCAACGAACTGCGCGCTGCAATATCTTCAGGTAATTTCAGCGCCCCGGTTTCCTGAGCGCCGACAGAACATCCGATTGACAAAAGGACTATAAACGCTGGTATCGTCAGCTTTGCCGAAGCCATGGTTTGTGCCCCAAAATGACGTCTGACAACCGAGCCAGATTGTCGATTTTCCAAGAATGTTAATGACATCGATATTTCTCCTTTCAGATTAGCCAACACTAGTGCCTTGAATTATAGTTCAATTACAACCTATGGATTATCTGACACTCAATTTTCATCATTGGTTTCATAAAAACTCAAGATCGCGTCGCGAATATCTTCTGGCTGATCCATCACCTGAAATAAATTCAGATCACTCTCAGTAATCGCGCCATGCAGTAGTAAGGTATCCTGGAACCAGGCTAACAGACCGTTCCAGAAGTCTTGGTCAGCAAGTATTACCGGAATTCGAGGGGTTTTATTGGTTTGTATCAGGGTCAAACATTCCATCACTTCATCCAGGGTGCCAAAGCCCCCTGGCATAACCACAAAAGCGCAGGCGTATTCCATAAAAAAAAGCTTCCGAGTAAAAAAGTTATTGAAATTAACTGCAATATCCTGATATCCATTCGGCTGGGTCTCGCGACCCGACAGGCTGATGTTCAAGCCAACACTTGTTCCCTTACCCTTTGTCGCCCCGCGATTGGCCGCTTCCATTACACCCGGCCCGCCACCACTAATAATTGAAAAACCCGATTCGGACAGAAGCTGAGCTGTTCTCTGGGCTAATTGATAATGGGGATGATCACGCGGTGTCCTGGCGGAACCAAAAATACTGACAGCGGGATGCACCGCCGACATTTTGGCAACGCCTTCGGAGTATTCCGCAATTGCGCGCTGAATCTTGCTGTTTGCCTGAGCATCCTCATGATCTGTGGTATCCGGCTTTCCCGGATGTTTTACTGAATCTTTCATAAACTGGCTATCCGGGGTTGGAGTCCGGTTAAAATAGATGCGTATGCTGATCATACAATGAATTTATCTGATGCACTGATCCTGGAAAGATCGGCACCCAAACCACAAATCAGCCAAACAACCGCTATGTCACCTGATAAAGAAATAATATTGATAGACGGCTCTGCATTCCTGTTTCGTGCCTACCATGCACTGGGAAGCCAGGGTGGACTGTCAACCAAAGACGGACAGCCGACCCATGCGATATTTGGCGTCGTCAATATGCTGAAGAGTCTGATCAAAGAGTGTCAACCGGTTCACATCGCCATGGTAATGGACGCTAAGGGTAAAACTTTTCGCCATGACATGTACCCTGATTACAAGGCCAATCGTCCACCAATGCCGGACGATCTCAGGGTGCAGCTTGAATATATTCTGGAAATCATCCCGGCCCTGGGTCTGCCGTTGGTTTCTATTTCCGGCGTGGAGGCCGATGATGTTATTGGCACCCTTTCGGTGCAAGCGGTGGATCAGGGTTTTCACGTAATGATCGTAAGTAGTGATAAAGACCTGGCACAACTGGTAAACGAAAAGGTTGTGATGGTCGATACCATGAAGAAATCACGGCTTGATATCACCGGCGTAAAGGAGAAATTTGGTGTGCTGCCTGAAAGAATAGTTGAATATCTGGCTTTGATGGGAGATTCGGCTGACAACATACCGGGAGTTCCTAAGGTCGGCCCAAAAACCGCAGTCAAATGGCTAAATGAATATGGAACCCTTGACGATATTGTTGCCCGGGCGGGGGAAATAGGAGGCAAGGTGGGAGAGTACCTGCGAGAAAACCTTGATCAGCTCGCCCTGTCCAGAACGTTGGCGACGATCAAGTGTGATGTTGATCTGGAAATGGGAGTGGATGATCTGACAATAGGAGACCCAGACACTACGGCATTACGCAAATTCTACCAGCAGCTGGAATTTCGTTCCTGGCTGAAGGAGCTGGACAAACAGAGTCCGGCGGCCCCCGATTCGACGCCGGAAGCTGGCGGTGAACGGGAATCCGAATCCGATCCGCAATCCGAAACCCAAGTTAAATACGAAACCATCTTAGATAATAAATCACTGGATCAGTGGATTAACCGGCTAAAGCAGGCCGATATTTTTGCGCTCGATACCGAGACTACTTCGATTGATGCCCATCAGGCGAGACTAGTAGGGGTTTCGTTTTCTACCGAGGAAGGTGAAGCCGCCTATATACCATTCGGCCATGATTATGAAGGGGCACCAGCCCAGCTCCCTCTTGAAGCAACCCTGGAAAAATTGAGGCCCCTGCTAGAGAGCGACGACCATCTAAAAACAGGACAAAATCTTAAATACGATATGGAAGTGCTCCATCACCATGGGATAAAACTTGCTGGGGTACAGCACGACACCATGCTGATGTCCTACTTACTCGACGCCGGAAACTCGCGTCATGATATGGATACCCTTGCTATGAAGCACCTGGGACATACCACTATCAAGTTTTCCGAGGTGGCGGGCAGTGGTAAAAAACAATTAACTTTTAACCAGGTATCGCTAGATCAAGCCACACCCTATGCCGCCGAAGACGCCGATATTACCCTTCGACTGCATCATATTCTGCTACCCCTGCTGCAGCAGTTCGAGCAATCATATGAATTGTATCAATCTGTGGAAATACCCCTTTTATCCGTGTTGGCCCGAACCGAGACAAACGGTGTCAGAATCGATCCCGATATGCTGTTACAGCAAAGCGCTGAAATCACCGTTCGGCTTGCCGAAATCGAACGGGAGGCCCATATGCTGGCTGGAGAAGAATTTAATATTGCATCGCCAAAACAAATACAGGAAATTCTATTCGAGAAACAGGGTTTACCGGTACTGAGTAAAACACCCAAGGGTCAACCATCAACGGCGGAAAATGTGTTGCAGGAGCTGGCCCTTGATCATGATCTTCCGCGGCTCATCGTGGAGCATCGGGGGCTGGCTAAATTGAAAAGCACCTACACCGATAAACTCCCCATTCTGATCAATCCGGTCAGTCACAGAATCCATACCTCGTATCACCAGGCAGTTGCAGCCACCGGACGGCTTTCATCAAGCGATCCCAACTTGCAGAATATCCCCATCCGTACGGAAGAAGGTCGGCGGATTCGAGAAGCCTTTGTAGCGGAACCAGGAAATGTTCTACTAGCCGCGGATTATTCCCAGATTGAATTGAGAATCATGGCTCATTTATCCAGCGATCCCGGATTAATTAGTGCTTTTACCAAGGGACTTGATGTCCATAGCGCGACCGCTGCCGAAGTTTTCGGAGGAGATCCTGGGTCGGTGGATTCAGAACAACGCCGGCGGGCCAAGGCAATTAATTTTGGCTTGATTTACGGTATGTCTGCATTTGGACTGGCCAAACAACTGCAAATTCCCCAGAGGGAAGCCAAGGCGTATATAGAAATCTATTTTGACCGTTATCCCGGGGTCAAGCAATACATGGAAGACACCAGGGAACTGGCCCGGGAGCAAGGTTATGTAGAAACCCTGTTTGGTCGCCGGCTTAATCTTCCGGAAATTAATTCCAAAAATGCACCCAGGCGCCAATACGCCGAACGCACCGCGATCAACGCCCCGATGCAGGGCACCGCAGCGGACCTGATCAAGAAAGCGATGATCGCACTGGATCATTGGCTCCAACTTAGTGGATCAAATGCGCGCATAATAATGCAGGTCCATGACGAACTTGTGCTGGAGGTTGATGCAGAAGAAGTCGAAAAGATTGCTGAAAAAACAGCGGACGTTATGTGTTCTGTAGCTACCTTGAAGGTTCCATTGGTGGTGGATTCCGGAGTTGGTTCAAACTGGAAAATTGCCCATTAACGACATTTTCCTGGCTCAAGGTAATAGTGGGAACCGGAACAGGTATCTGCTAGCATCTGGCGCTCATTTTTAATCAGGTTTAATGAAATGGCCCAAGCAACTGCAAGACATATACTGGTTGAGTCTGAAGACCAGTGTAACGAGTTAAAACAGCAAATAGAGACTGGCACTGATTTTGCCGAAATCGCCGCCAAGCATTCACTCTGCCCCTCCGGCCAGAAGGGTGGCGACCTCGGTACCTTCGGCCCGGGACAAATGGTCCGTGAGTTTGATACCGTTGTTTTCAACGACGAAATCGGCAAAGTACATGGTCCGGTCAAAACACAATTTGGCTTCCACCTGTTGGAAGTTCAATCAAGAACAGACTGAGGAACCTCTAAATATTCGCCGCGCGGCCCCGCGGCGGATCTCCCCTGCTCGACCCAGCGGCCCAATTGTTTTAGCAGTAGATTGAACAATTGACACCAGTTATGGCAATATCCCTGGGTAAATACATTGTTTTCTACCACAATGGGCAAGTCATCTACCAAGCCGTTTACCCACAGTGATTTAAATTTTGCCGACCGCACCGTGCAATCCATGCTGGATTCTGCGGGTATTGTGCTTAATGGCCCCAACCCCTGGGACATTCAGGTTAAAGATAAATCAATTTTACTTAAATTTCTCACAAACGGATCGCTAGCTCTCGGAGAGTCCTATGTGGAAGGCAAATGGGAAGTCGAACAACTCGACGAACTGATTCACCGTTTATTGCGCTCGCCGGTAGGCAAAAGCAAAAATTACCTGCCGTACAAGTTTAAACAAATTAGCGCTCGATTTTTCAATTTTCAAACCAAATCCAAAGCGTTTGAAGTGGGTGAAGCTCATTATGACCTGGGCAACGATATATACGAAAAAATGCTTGATAGCGCCATGGTATACACCTGTGGTTATTGGCGCAGTGCAGACAATTTAGAACAGGCACAACAAGATAAGCTGGATTTGATATGTCGCAAACTCGATTTGAAGCCCGGCATGCGGGTGCTGGATATCGGTTGCGGCTGGGGAAGTTTTGCTGCATTCGCTGCGAAAAACTATGGCGCTGAAGTTATCGGCGTAACCGTATCCAAAGAGCAGGCTAAAATGGCAGAAGACCGCTGCGATGGTCTACCGGTCGAAATTATCTTACAGGACTATCGGGAGATTCAGGGGAAATTCGACGCCATCGTATCCATTGGAATGTTTGAGCACGTAGGGCATAAGAACTACCGGACTTTTATGCAGGTCATCGACCGATGCCTGGAAACCGACTGCTATGCGTTATTGCATACTATTGGCAAAAATGATTCTATTCCCGGAGTGGACCCGTGGATATCCCGCTATATTTTTCCCAATGGTGAAATACCTTCACTAAAACAGATTTCAGATGCATTAGAACCCAATTTGATTGTCGAAGACCTGCATAATATTGGGCCAGATTATGATCGAACTTTAATGGCCTGGCACCGAAATTTTGAATTTAACTGGGAAAACCTGAAACAAAACTATAATCAAAAGTTCTACCGCATGTGGACTTATTATCTCCAGGTTTGCGCCGGAGCATTCCGCGCCAGAGACTTGCAGCTTTGGCAATTTGTCGTATCCAAAGGCAGTAATACCACGCCTTACCGACGACCCTTTTTCTAGCTCCCCAGCTTCACCAGCATGGGTGATCAACCACTATGGGGCATTGATCTGGGTGGCACCAAGATCGAATGCGTTGTTCTAAAGTCTGCGAAGAATCCAGCTGTGCTGCAACGAACCCGGATTGATACCCAGGGAGACCATGGATATCAACACGTCTTGTCGCGAATCAAACTGCTGATTGATCAGGTGAGTCAGGAAACCGGGCTATCGGCTAAAACAATCGGCTTCGGCACCCCTGGTTCCCTTGATCCCGACACGCGATTGTTACGGGGTAGTAACTCGCGGTGGCTATTGAATCAGCCATTGGCCAAGGACCTGGAAAAACTACTCGGAATTCCGGTGATTATCGAGAATGACGCGAATTGTTTTGCCCTGGCCGAAACTTGCATGGGCGTTGTTCTAGGACTGGGTTCAGACGTCAAGGTGGTATTTGGTGTCATCATGGGAACTGGTGTTGGTGCTGGTCTGGTGATCAATCAGCAGTTAATCAGTGGACCCAATATGATCGCTGGAGAATGGGGCCATAACTTTCTCGATCAATCTGGCGGTCCGTGTTATTGCGGTCAGACCGGTTGCGTCGAAACCATTATTTCCGGCCCCGCTTTGGAAAAGCACTATCTTTCCCTGGCTGGCGTGAAACAACCCTTGTCGGAAATCGTAAGGTTAGCAGAGACCGGTGACGCTAACGCCGTAGCCACGGTTACCCGCCTTACGCATTTTTTCGGGGTCGGCATTTCAGCTGTGATCAATATAATTGATCCAGATGTCATCGTCCTTGGTGGGGGTGTTGGTAATATTGAGGCGCTTTATTCTTCCGGGTTCGAAAGCGCCGCCCAATCGATATTCAGTCCGACCCTTAAGAGCAAAATAGTCAAACCAACGCTGGGTGACAGCGCCGGCGTTTTTGGCGCTGCTTTTCTAACCACGAATAAAGACTAAAATTCTACAACCGTCCAGCCATCGACCTGAACAGCGCCGTCGGACAGTAGAATTTTCTCGGCGTTCTTGAATCCGTCATAACGTTTTAAAGCGTCAGGATTCATCCGACCAAATCCGGTACGAAAAATTGTCGACATTGACTTAAGTTGATCCAGTTCTCCGAGCAATGCTTTGTCAGTTCCAACGACCAACTTTTTATAGCGTGACCTGGAATCGTAATCTTCGATCCAGGATTCCATTTCAGAAAAACTCGGCTTCATAGAATATGATGTATCTGCCACCACAAGAACTTCCTCGGGATTATTCGACAGATAAAAGTGGGACCCACCCCAACCAAGAATATGGATCGCCACAAACAATCCAAAGATTTTAATCCACTTCATTATCTTATCCAGAGCGTCTAATTTACCCTACATCTCAGAATTAAGCAGGTTGCCAATGCGGTATGAGGCAGAACGTGAACTCGATTCAATATATGCTCCTTCGGCCAGACCCGCCAACGCTTTTAAATGCTCGGAGCTTAATTCATAGGCTATAGCGTGTATTGGAATACCGGACCACTCCAGGGCATCACGGACTTTTTCGAATTCCACACCACGGTTGGTCTCGCCGTCGGAAAGCAGAAAGATAACCAGTTTATGATCGGGATTAGATCTGGCGAATTCGGTCAGGAGGCTTGCCGCCACCAAAACCGCATCGTTGGTCGCGGTTTTACCACCCGGAGATAATCTCTGGGCAGCCCCGATGAACAGGGACTTTTGCTGAACGTTAAAGGGTCTGACATATAATTCTACGTTGACCCGTTCGTTGTAAGTGACCAGTCCAATTGAGTTGACCGAATTGATTAAATCCGAAGATTCGATCAACGCGCGTTTAACATTATCTATCCGCTCGCCTTCCATCGATCCGGAAGTATCCGCAACAAAAACTGCTGCAATGGGTTTGCCCCCGGATTTTTTCTGCTTCCATATTTTCTGGGCCTGTCCAATGACCGAGCTATCCTTCACCTCATAGGCATTTTTATAGTCGGGATTCCGATTGAATCCAAAGTTATCGACACTGCTTTGCTGGGAACCAATAAATTCGGCGAATAGTTTCAGCACTTCTCTCTCTGCGGCATCCGCTTCTGGAGTCGCGTATAGTGGACTATCATGGCGGATACCAAATGGTACAAAAGTGTAATCATCCATCCCAGTTACGTTTACCCAGGACTGGTATTCCATTACCATGGCGTCGAGTACGCCGCTACCCTGGGCGGCATCACGCATCTGCAAAGTTGTTTGGGCAACAAAAGGAACCCCCGACTGGAATGCTTCAAAGGCGCTGGCAACGTCGGGCGAAAGCATCTGGGATTCATCTCCTTCGGCAAATGAGTTCAGTACCATCAACAGGAAATTCAAACCGGTGCTGGACTGATAGGGATTGGTATAACCCATGGCGAAAGATCCACTAGTTACGATGGTTAACAGTTTTGCCAAATCAAGATTTCCGTCGCTGGTAATGTCCGAAAGTCGCGATTTTTTAACAATTATCCCCGCAGTATTTGGTGCGGTAGATTGGGCCACTGGGTCCATTGAAATTCCATTGGCATTTAACATATCTGCCCATAGAAAGTTGCTGGGGGAAAACCCGTCAGGAATATAACGCTTGGCCAAAATAAACTGGGGTACCAAGGCCCGAGGCTATTTTTCGGATTCCTACCGCCGCCAATTTTCCGTTGCTGATCGTTCGCCGCTGGCTGTTAAATGCCGTCGCCATTTGATTATAAAAACCATCCCGGCCCTTGCCTGCTTTTTCGGAAGAAGTGAATATCTCAACCGCCTCGATCTGACTGGTATCCCTGACATCCAGTGTCATGGGGTATTCACTGAGGTCAGGTAGCATCGACAGTAGGTTGGTACTGCTCAATTGTATGTTCGCCCGGTAGGTATTTTCGACATAGGTCGGTTGGACGGTTTCGGCGACCAACTTGATAATCGCTTCACTGGCCTCTTCCTCACTGTCAACTTTTGATTCGCAGGCGACTAGCCCTGAAATCAAAATTGCAAAAATTGCACTAGAAAACCCTCTGCTGAGCACCGGGATTTTCGGCATTATTCTATTCATGGTTATTTCCCCGTTCTATTTGCTATTTCTGCCAGACCGACCAGTCTGGCAAGCGTATCGATGCGGTCAAATTTACTAAACGTTTGAATATTTGCAACTTCCACCGCAGTTTCAGTGAGCGCATCGAAAAGATTTCTGTTTTCCTGCAGTAGCGTTTCGGTTCGCTCCTCCTGGCCCTCGTACATATCCAGGTGTTTGTCGTCTCTCTGTCGTTCCTCATCATTGTCGATCAAGGAAGAATCCAGGCGATTTCTGGCGATACTTGACATACTATGAGTTACCGCAATGACGTCTACCAGATTTTGTAATGCATGCTTCTGTACTGTGCGGGCCGCACCAATATAGGCGAGAGGACTATGCTTCTTGCCAACAAAGCGGGTTTCTACCACAGCGTGGTAATCTTGGATGATGTCGGTTAACAATTCGGCTTGGCGCAAACCTTCTGGCACATTCAATTGTGCGAGTTCTGATTTGGCTGACGACAGCCGCGACATTAAATCGGTGTACTCCTCTGCTTCCCGCAACAATACCCACTTTGCATCATCTTCAAGAGCGTATCCAAAAACATGATAGGTCACTGGGACCAAAACCGTAGCCAGACATCCCAGCAAAAAATAGCCGCCTGTAATCCAAAACGATCCCTGGAACCACCAGTGAAAAAGTATCGTGCTGATGACCGTTAATATTGCGGCGATCAGCGTATATGTTTTTATTGATCTAGCCAATTACCAAGATTCGTTATGGAAACTTCCAGCAAGGAAAGGTCTCAGTTTATAACATTGCCGCTTGTTTTGATCAGTGAATTTGCCCAGGAATTAATATTAACTTTACACCAACTATAGTCATGATTCTGAGCCGCCAGCAATATTGTAGACACTGTATGGCGTGTCACCTGGCTAGTTATATGAGGACGAAACCGGAAAATTCCAGCTCTTTGATTCCATGGTGCCGGGCATACACAGCCAAAAAAAACCGGGCACTGCCCGGTTTTTTTATTCAGCAAGCCCTTAATTAGTACCGATAATGATCTGGCTTATAAGGACCATCAGCCGGCACACTGATGTACTCTGCCTGTTCGTCACTCAACCGGGTCAATTTGGCACCAATTTTATCGAGGTGCAATCTGGCTACTTCTTCATCAAGTTGCTTGGGTAAAACATAGACATCATTCTTATAGTTATCACCATCCCGCCACAATTCAATTTGCGCTAGAACCTGGTTGGTAAAACTGTTTGACATAACAAAACTGGGGTGTCCCGTAGCACAACCGAGGTTAACCAGGCGACCTTCAGCAAGCAAAGTGATTTTGTTGCCATTTGGTAAGGTGATCTGATCGACCTGTGGTTTAATGTTGTCCCAGGTGTATTGTTTCATTCCGGCGACGTCAATCTCATTGTCAAAGTGACCAATGTTGCAAACAATCGCCTGGTCTTTCATTTTCACCATGTGGTCATGGGTAATAACATTAAAGTTTCCGGTGGCGGTGACGAAAATATCGATGTCAGAAACCACGTCATTAAGCTCCACTACGCGAAATCCCTCCATACTCGCCTGGAGTGCACAGATCGGATCGATTTCGGTAACCCAGACTGTTGACCCAAGACCTTTGAGGGATTGCGCCGAACCTTTGCCAACGTCGCCATAACCCAGTACCAAAGATATCTTGCCAGCCACCATGACATCGGTAGCCCGCTTAATTCCATCAACCAGCGACTCGCGACAACCGTATAAATTATCAAATTTTGACTTGGTGACTGAATCGTTTACGTTAATCGCTGGAAATGGCAGAGAATCATTCTTGGCCAACTGATACAGCCGGTGAACCCCGGTAGTGGTCTCTTCCGTCACGCCTTGAATATTTGCCAGGCGGACACTGTACCAGGTTGGATCAATCTGCAGTCGTGCCTTGATCGCGGCGAATAGTGCAACCTCTTCTTCGCTACCCGGCTTATCCAATACCGAGAGGTCTTTTTCCGCTTTGGTACCAAGGATCAACAGCATGGTAGCGTCGCCACCATCATCAAGGATCATATTGGGTGTTCCACCATCATGCCATTCCATAATGCGGTGGGTAAATGCCCAATATTCTTCAAGAGACTCACCTTTATAGGCAAATACCGGTGTACCAGCGGCTGCTATAGCCGCTGCGGCATGATCCTGGGTTGAGAAGATATTGCAGGACACCCAACGAACTTCAGCGCCCAGTGCGGTCAGTGATTCAATCAGTACCGCTGTCTGAATCGTCATATGAATCGATCCGGCAATTCGGGCACCTTTTAAAGGTTGCTCGTCAGCGTACTTTTTACGAACTGACATTAATCCCGGCATTTCGGTTTCCGCGATATTGATTTCCTTTCGGCCCCATTCGGCCAGCCCGATATCCGCAACGTAGTAATCTTGGTCGAGGTTTTCGGCAGCTTGTATTGACATGTTTGTTTCCTAAAATTAAAGATTAAATTGCAACTCTGGAAACCATATTCCAAGAGCTTTTGTAATGATATAAATCAAATTCCTGCGTCTGCCCGTAGCGCATCAGCCTTGTTGGTGTGCTCCCAGGAAAATTCTGCTTCAGTCCGGCCGAAATGACCGTATGCGGCAGAGTTACGATAAATTGGACGCAACAGATCGAGGGATTGAACGATAGCTTTCGGACGCAGGTCGAAGTGAACATGGATCAATTTCTCGATTTCATCGTCACTGATCTTCCCGGTACCAAAGGTATCCACCATAATAGAAACTGGCTTGGCCACACCAATTGCATAGGCAACCTGCACTTCACATTTATCAGCAAGGCCTGCGGCAACCACGTTCTTCGCAACGTGACGGGTTGCATAGGCTGCAGACCGGTCAACTTTCGATGGGTCTTTCCCGGAAAATGCGCCGCCACCGTGATGAGCAGAACCACCGTAGGTGTCAACAATTATCTTGCGCCCGGTCAATCCGCAGTCACCAACTGGTCCACCTATAACAAATCGACCGGTGGGGTTAACCAGAAACCGGGTATCGGCGGAAATCATATCGGTTGGCAAAACAGGCTTGATAACCTCTTCAATCACGGCTTCGCTCAGATCGCTATGGGAAATTCCTTCGTCGTGTTGGGTGGAAAGTACCACGGTGTCGATAAAACTCGGCTGGCCATCTTCATAACGCACCGTGACCTGGGATTTTGCATCGGGTCGTAACCAGGCAAGCTTGCCTGACTTACGCACTTCCGACTGCTTTTTGACCAGCAAGTGAGAATAAGTAATCGGTAACGGCATTAATACATCGGTTTCGTTACAGGCAAATCCGAACATCAGGCCCTGGTCACCCGCACCCTGATCAAGGTCAATTCCTTCACCTTCGTTAACCCCCTGGGCAATGTCGGCTGATTGCTTGTCAAGAGAAACCATCACTGCACAACTCTGGGCGTCAAACCCCATGTCCGATGAGTTATAACCAATCTCCTTGATGGTGTCCCGCACTACCTGAGGAAAATCAACCGTGGCATTGCTGCTAATCTCACCCGCAATAACCGTCACCCCCGTGGTGACCATGGTTTCGCATGCAACCCTGGAAGCGGGGTCCTGGGCCAGCATGGCATCTAGAACAGCGTCTGATACCTGATCAGCGACTTTGTCCGGGTGTCCTTCCGACACAGATTCCGAAGTAAAGAGATACGACTTGGACATATTTTATTGCCTCAAAATATTAGTAAACCCGTTAAATTCGGGTGTTATAGGTAGGAAATTGGATCATCATATAAAGAAATCTTTATACCCTGAGGATAGCATAAATTCGCGCCATAAAATATCCTGAAGCGCGATCAGATTCCGGTTTTTCTGCTTAAAAAGCGACTTTTATCAAAGTGATTCAGTTAGAATACGCGCCCCCTCCAGGGCGAGGGACCAGTTTAGCGAATTAACCCTCCATTTGACCCCCCACACGCATGAATCGCGAAATTCCAGATCCCAGGGATACGGCTAGAGTATTAACTGAGGCTTTACCTTATATACGGAAATTTCAGGGGAAAACCATCGTAATTAAATATGGCGGTAACGCCATGGTTGAGAGCGAGTTAAAAGCAGGGTTTGCCCAGGACGTAATCCTGATGAAAACCGTTGGGATGAATCCGGTAGTGGTACACGGAGGTGGTCCCCAAATCAGTCAAGTGCTGAAAAAAATCGGCAAGGAAAGTACCTTTATTGACGGAATGCGGGTAACCGACAGCGAGACTATGGATGTTGTTGAAATGGTACTTGGAGGACTTGTGAACAAGGAAATTGTAAATTTAATCAACGCCAGGGGTGGGCGCGCAGTGGGATTGACCGGTAAAGACGGTGGGCTGATCAAAGCCCGCAAATTAAATGTCAAAAAAAATGATCCGCTGCTGGAGCGCTCGGAGATCATCGACTACGGCCATGTTGGTGAAGTCGAATCGATAAACCCGCAGATCGTGCAATTGTTGGAGACCGAGGCATTCATTCCGGTGATCGCGCCCATTGGGGTTGGCGCCGATGGCCAAACTTATAATATTAATGCAGATCTGGTAGCTGGCGACCTGGCCGCGAAGCTCGGTGCTGAAAAATTGATCTTACTAACCAACACCCCTGGAGTACTGGACAAGCAAGGCCTCCTGATCCACAGCATTCAGGCCGATGGTGTCGGAATGTTGATCCAGGACGGCACCATTCAGGGCGGCATGATTCCAAAGATTGAATGCGCTCTGGATGCGGTTCAACAAGGCGTAACTACCTCAAGCATTATCGACGGACGCGAGCCCAATGCATTACTCCTGGAACTATTTACCGACAGCGGTATTGGTACCCAGATTCAGACCTGATCCTCCCCTTATTCTATCGATGCCCGTTTCAAACCTGCGAAATATCGCAATCATCGCCCATGTTGATCATGGCAAAACCACCCTGGTAGATCGTTTACTGCAACAATCAGGGACCCTGGGAGATCGTTTTGGCCCCATTGAACGGGTCATGGATGGTAATGATCTGGAAAAAGAACGGGGCATCACAATTTTATCGAAGAATACCGCGTTACGCTGGCAGGGCTATCGGATTAATATTGTCGATACCCCTGGGCACGCTGATTTCGGTGGAGAAGTGGAGCGGGTATTGTCCATGGTCGACTCAGTTCTGCTGCTGGTAGATGCGGTTGAAGGGCCCATGCCCCAGACCCGTTTTGTGACCCAGAAAGCGTTTACCCATGGTCTCAAGCCAATTGTTGTTATCAATAAAATAGATCGGGACGGGGCTCGACCCGAATGGGTGCTGGACCAGACCTTTGATTTATTCGACCGGCTTGGAGCCAGCGATGAGCAATTAGACTTTCCGGTGATATACGCCTCAGCAATTGAAGGTTATGCCAGCCTTGACCATGAGCAGCGGGGCGGTGATATGACCCCATTATTCGAAACAATTGTCAAAAGCGTTCCACAACCGGATGTTGATCTGGATGGCCCATTCCAGATGCAGATTTCGTCCCTGTCCTATTCAAGCTACGTCGGCACCATTGGCGTTGGACGGATCGCCCGTGGGCGTTTATCAGCGAAATCCCGAGTTGTTCGTATCGACCGTGACGGCAAATTGCGTAGTGGAAAAATTCTTCAGATTTTCGGTTTTCATGGCCTTGAGAAAGTCGAGGTGGAATCCGCCAGCGCTGGGGATATTATCGCCTTAACCGGAATTGAAGATCTGGGGATTTCTGACACACTTTGTAGTCACGACCATCCCGAGGCGCTGCCGTCACTGAGTGTTGACCAACCAACTGTAAGCATGAACTTCCAGGTCAATACTTCGCCGTTTGCCGGTCGTGAAGGCAAGTTTGTGACCTCTCGACAAATTGGTGAGCGTCTGAAAAGAGAGGTAATCCATAATGTTGCCCTGCGGGTTGAAGATACTGGGGATCCTGATATTTTTGCTGTATCCGGGCGCGGTGAACTGCATTTGTCCATCTTGCTGGAAAATATGCGTCGGGAAGGATACGAAGTTGCGGTTTCTCGTCCCCATGTGATCTATCGAATGATTGATGGCGTGCGATGCGAACCATGGGAAGAATTGAGCGTGGATATCGAACAGATTCACCAGGGCGCGGCAATGGAAGCGTTGGGCGTAAGAAGCGGCGCATTGCAAAGCATGCAGCCCGATGGCCGCGGCCGGGTGCGGCTGGAGTATCGCATTCCAGCTCGTGGACTGATTGGGTTTCAAACTGATTTTATGACCATGACTTCAGGCAGCGGTCTAATGCATCACGTGTTTGAATCATACGCGCCGGTGGCACCCGGAGAAGTCGGTAATCGCCGCAATGGCGCCCTGATTTCAACCAGTACGGGTAAAGCGTTAGGGTTTGCCTTGTTTAACTTACAGGAACGCGGTCGATTGTTCCTTAATCCTAATGTAGAGGTTTATGAGGGCCAAGTGGTTGGACTACACTCACGCAATAATGACCTTGTGGTTAATCCACTAAAGGGCAAACAATTGACTAATGTGCGGGCGTCGGGAAAAGACGAAAGTATTGTACTTGAGCCACCCATCAGGCTAACCCTGGAAACCGCAATTGAGATAATTAACGACGACGAACTGGTAGAAATTACGCCGTTGAATATACGGGTGCGTAAGAAGTTTCTAAAAGAACATGAACGCAAACAGGCATCACGGGCAAAAAATAAATTGTAGAATTTCAAGGGGGTCAGCTTTCTGATGCAATCACTTCAGTATTGCTCAATGGACCTCGATCGGAATTCGGCGTTGCGTCAGGATGGCGAATGGTTAAATGCACAACTGGCTTCAGATCAGGGATTGGTCACCACCCTTTGGTCCCAGCAAAACCTGGTCCGTAGCGTCGAAGGCCAGGTGGAACCGGAATTTCTCAAGATATGCGACGCCGCTCTAATTCTGGCCAATGCAGCCGAAGTCATCTACCTCGGCCATGCCGACAGTCAACCGATGTTTGCCGCCGACCTGGAAGGTATAACAGAGCAACGACTTTCAGAAATTTTGCAGCACGCAGCGCCGGGCAGTGAAATGGTTGATCTGCGACGAATCGGATCACTGCTCGGCCCCAGGGATGGCTCGATACTGGCATATGCCCGGGGAATGGCCTATTGGCACCAGCAGCATGGATTCTGTTCCCGTTGCGGTCATCCGACCCACAGTAGGCGCGGCGGACATATGCGCTTTTGCGGCAGCTGTGACAAAGAGATTTTTCCCCGGATCGACCCCGCGGTGATCATGCTGGTAGAACAGAACAACCCCGCCGACGGTGTCGCCCGTTGTTTGCTGGGAAGACATCAGGACCTGCCCCAGCAAATGTACTCCACCCTGGCCGGTTATCTTGACCCGGGAGAAAGCCTGGAACAAGCGGTAATCAGAGAAGTATTTGAAGAAGCAGGACTGAGGGTATTCGAACCGGCTTACATGGCTTCTCAGCCGTGGCCGTTTCCGGCATCGATGATGTTGGGATTTCGCGCCAAGACCGATGACACTAATATCGTGGTAGCACTGGACGAACTCGAGGATGCGCGCTGGTTTACCCGGAATGAGGTCAAGAACTTTGGCGACTTCGGTGATTCCGACAGTCCAATTGTGCTTCCGCGCGCTGACTCCATCGCCAGAATGCTGATTGATGCCTGGCTAAATGAAGCCAATTAAACCGTTTCTACGGCCTACTTGCATGATTGAATTTCATTCAGCCGCCACCACCTAATTTTTATCGTCGGAAAATCCAGTTAACATCAAAATGGCACAAGCGCATACAGAAACGGTAACCAATGTTCATCATTGGTCAGACCGACTATTTACCATCCGAACTACGCGGGATCCATCGCTACGTTTTCGTAATGGCGAGTTCGCGATGATTGGTATCGAAGTAGAGGGTAAAAACCTGATGCGCGCCTATAGCATGACCAGCTCAAACTACGAGGACTATCTGGAGTTTTACAGCATCAAAGTACCGGATGGTCCGTTGACTTCGCGCCTCCAGCATATCAAGGTGGGTGACAAGCTTATGGTAAGCAAAAAACCTACTGGCTCACTGCTCTGGGATCACCTGCGGCCGGGTAAACATCTCTACATGCTGAGTACCGGCACCGGGCTTGCCCCCTTTTTGTCGATTATCAAAGATCCAGACGTTTACGAGAATTTTGAGAAGGTAATACTTGTTCACGGGTGCCGCTACATAAATGAATTAAGCTACCAGAAACTGATCACCCACGAACTACAGGACAACGAGTATTTCGGCGATGATGTAAAACAAAAGCTAATTTATTTTCCTGCAGTAACCCGTGAGCCGTTTAAAAATTTCGGGCGGATAAATAGTCTAATCGAAAGCGGTAATCTCATGCAGGAAATCGGACTACCGCCGCTATGCAAAGAGGACGACAGGTTTATGTTATGCGGAAGCCCGGCGATGCTGAAAAGCATTAGTGGTCTGTTAGACCAGCTTGGGTTCGCCGAAACCCGTAAATCAGATTTCAGGGAATACGTAGTCGAGCGGGCTTTCGTCGAAAAATAAGCTATATTTTGCCGCGACAGCAACAGGATGATGTTATCGCGACATCCGATTGCGCCATGAGACCCGCAAGTTTTTCTGCAACCCCGGCAAGTTCAACATTCGCCGAACGCTGATCTAAGCATTCCGCCAGTCCGTGCAACGCCCAGATATTATCCGGGTGCTGAGCACATCGTTGAAGTCGCTGGTTCAACCCAAGATCCATTCGATAAACCTGCTCGGCTTCAGCAAATTCCCGTTGCTCCAGCAATAACGCCCCCAAGGCATGCCGGGGTGGATGCATCCACGCCCAGGGTTCGGAATAGGCCAAATCATCATCACGTCGAACCGCCTCCCGCAGATGGGAAAATCCTTGTTTAAAGTTACCTTTATGGTATTCAAGCTCCCCAGCAAGCATTTCCTCTCCAATTCCCAAAATGTCGCTGGCGGTATTATTAAAAAATTTACGATTCGGTGGAATCTTACTCATCGCGGAGCGCAGATCTCGCTGATGCTGTTCGGCGGCGGTAAAATCCTTTAGCGCAGCGTAGGCAACACCCTTGGCATAATGGTGCATCGCAGAAGATACGCAATAAAGCGTCGGGCACGGCGGCATTGGTGCATCGACTATGTCACGCCACTTCCCAAACCGTATTAGTACGTGCATCCGCATCGAATAATACCCTTCCAAAGTAACTGCCAACTGCGGCCTGCCGTCAACCTCCAGCACCTCTCGTGTGAGAGTCTCGCATAGCTCATCGGCGGCTGCCATTGCCGGCAGATATTGGCCTAGAAACATACAGGTATACATCATCAGATGTAGATCATGACAACGGGCGGTAGTGTAGAAGTTGAAGGGTCCGGCGTATTCCAGATACATTCGATCCGCCCGAATTGCTTTCTCGCTGGCGATTTTTGCGTCCTGATAGCGCCCACACAATACATAGATGTGTCCGGGCATATGATTTAAATGTCCGGCGTCTGGACACAGGGCACCGAGGGTATCTGCCGAGGGCAACGCTAGTTCTGGTGTCGGCGACATTTCCAGACAATGAATATGCAGATGCAGGACCGCAGGATGCTGGGGGTTACCGCGGGACTTCCCAAGCGCGATTGCCCGTTCGAGAACTTCCAGTGCTTCTTCGGTATCCGCCCCTTCGGCTGGCTGGTTAAGCTTAACGTCCCATAGTTTCCAAGGCGTCCGAGTCATAAGCGCTTCTACAAACAGTGCCATGACGTCCACATTATCGGGGTAATCCTGGTAAGCCATCCGCATGGCATCGGCATAGTCATTGTCCCAGTGATCGAATTCGTCCTGAGGAACACCGTAGTCTTTCTGAAACCGACAGCCCAGAGCATCGATCAAGTCAATTTCCAGGGCAGTTATAGTTCCTTGTAATTTCCTTGCCGCTTGAACGCTATGGTTACAAAGTTTGGTACAGGTTGCAATTTCCTCCTGCCCGAAATCACTCCAAGGCATATTATAAAATGGTCCTGACGCGTAGGCGATTCCCCAATGGGCCATAGCGCACCCAGGATCATATTCCAGCGCGTTTTCAAAACATTTGAGCCCCTCTTCATGATTAAAGCCGTAACACCAGTTTAGCCCGAGATCAAACCAGGTCTGCGCGTCGGGGGAACGAGTCGTTACAGGAAAAGAATGAATTCCTAAATCAAAATGTTTACATTTCATTTACAGTTCATTATAAGTTTTAGCCTTAGACTATAATCAAACTGGAAATTCAAGGAAAGACCCGTTCTAGTATATGTTTTGATCAAAATTCAATGATGTATTACCTGTCTATATGTATTCTGTTAATTGCGCTGTTCCAGGCAATATTACTTGCATGGAAACAAATTAGCGTTTCCCAACACAACAGAAAGGTCCAGGCCCTCGAATTAAAATTACTTCAGCAGAAACTCTCCACCCAGATCCAGACCGGTAACCAACCTATTCACCAGACCAGTGGCTGGGAAGGATGGAGGAAATTCAGGGTCGATATGGTAGTCAATGAATCCCCATCCATTCGTTCCTATTACTTGATACCTCATGACGGAAAGTCAATTCCTGGCTATCTGCCCGGTCAACACCTCACCTTTAAACTGAAAATTCCTGGGGCAAGCAAACCGGTGGTTCGGTGCTATTCGCTGTCCGACAGTGGAGAGCGACCATCTTATTATCGAGTTACCATTAAAAAACAAACCGCTCCACTACAGCCACCATCGCTACCAAATGGAGTCGCCTCGGGGCACTTTCATGAGAATATCGAACGGGGAGATGTTGTTGACGTTCGATCTCCGTCCGGCAAGTTCTATCTCGATCTAACCGAAAAGAGTCCAATCGTATTGATCGCGGGTGGAATTGGTCTGACGCCCAGCCTGTGCATGCTGAATACCCTGGTCGATATCAGTTCAGCCCGGGAAATCTGGTTGTTCTACGGTGTTAACAACGGTAGCGATTTGATTATGCAAGATCATTTCAGAACCCTCACTAATACCCATAGGAATATAAAGGTTAGAAAAATATACAGTAATCCTTCAGATCAGGACCGCCAGGGCACCGACTACGATCATAGAGGTCATATAACAGTCTCTCTTATCCAGCAATCAGGCGCCCCAATGGACGCCGACTATTATATATGCGGCCCTCCTGGAATGATGGAGGCGATGTTCGCTGACTTAAACGCTAACGGTGTCGACCAACAACGCATTCACTTCGAGTCATTTGGCCCAGCCAGTATTCGCAAGGTCTCCGGGCAACAGCAGAATTCTGTTGACCAATCGAGTGGGGATATACCGGTCACTTTTGGCCTGTCGGGAATAAATGCAGACTGGAATCCCCAGTGCGGATCACTGTTGGAATTAGCCGAATCTAAGGGCGCACTGATCGAAAGCGGCTGTCGCGCTGGCAGTTGTGGTACTTGTCTGACCGCAATTCTCGAAGGTACGGTTGATTATATTGATTCTCCAGGTTTAACGGTTGAATCAGGGTCCTGCCTGCCCTGCATCGCTGTGCCCAACGGCAAACTCATTCTCAATGCCTGAGAACGACTTCCATCTATATCTCCTATATCATTGTCTGAAGCGTCAAATAACAACAGGGTAATTAAGCCGGCACGGTGGGACACCCCGTATGGAGACAACATGTCTGACCAGATAATTGATCAGATAGAAAACAGTGAACTATTCTTAGACATAGACGAAACCGGGTTCCCAGCACACCTGCCACTGCGTAGTATTCTTAAAAACGACAGCAGAATAAGACAGTACAAAAAGGATCAGGTTATTGTTCGGGCCGGAGAATACGTAAACTCCGCCCATATTATACTCTCAGGGTCTGCCTTCCAGATATTGCCCCCTGGGTTGGAACCGATTTACCTCGGGCAAAAAAAACAATCAGGTCAATCAGTTCTCAGGTCAATTTACCATTGGATAAAGCGGCCCCGGGTCAGTGAACAGCGGGAACTTACCAAAGCTAAGAGCGGCGCTACAAACAAACATCACCTGGATGCCGAACTCGATCGATATTTTATTCCGTACATAAATCGACTGATTGAGAGTTCCGGATTGGACTATCAATTGCTCAAAGCCGGTGACGTTATTGGCGAATCCGCGGTACTTGGACGCAACGAAGTAACCAATACGGTGGTTTCCTGTGAAACCACAATTGCCCTGGAAATTCGCTGGCAAGGATTACGCGACATCAGAAAATGGGCACCCGGATTTAAAAAAACCATTGACGATCTGTACCGTAGCCAGGGCTTATATGAACACTTGTTGACGGTTCCGTTATTCAAGCATCTATCAAATGAAAAAATCCGTGAGCTGGCTTCAATTGCATTGTTCGAAGTACATGGCGAATTTGAATGGCATAAGTCTTATTCCGCTTCTCCTGACTTTGTCGGGTCAACCCATGATTATGATGAGATTCTGCAAAAGGAACCGCTGATCGTCGAAGAGGGTCACTATCCGGACGGATTGTTGCTCGTTCGAAATGGTTTTGCTCGGATCAGCAGGCGGGTTAATCATGGACTCTATACGCTGGGCTACCTGTGCTCCGGAGATATGTTTGGTCTCGAAGAGATTTTCCAGTCCTGGCAATCACGAGAGTCCAAACCGCTGAATTGCAGTCTGCGTGCACTTGGGTATACCGACCTGATCCGAATTCCTACTGCCTGGTTGGAACACAATATTTTCAAGCATCCCATGGCAAAAGATTTGGTGGAAACCCTGGCCGCTAAAGACAGGAATTTTGACCAGGAAAAATCAGCTCCAGCGCAAACTGTCGACCGGGATTTCACCGAGTTTCTGGTGGAACATCGCTTTATTAATGGGTCGGCAACCATGATCATTAATCTCGAACGTTGCATTCGTTGTGACGAATGCGTTACGGGCTGCGCAAACAACCACAATAACAACCCGAGATTTATTCGCCAGGGAAAAAGTCTCGGAAAGTTTATGATCGCCAATGCCTGCATGCATTGCGAAGACCCGGTATGCATGATTGGTTGCCCCACCGGCGCGATCCATCGCTCATCCAGCGGGATCGTTAAAATTAATGACGATACCTGTATCGGTTGCTCAACCTGCGCAAACAGTTGCCCCTATAACAATATACAAATGGTAGAGATCAAGGATAAACAGGACAATCTGGTTTTAGATCAGAATGAAAAACCAATTTTAAAAGCAACTAAATGTGATCTATGTAGCGATTCTCTGGGCAAACCTGCCTGTGTTCGATCATGTCCTCATGACGCTCTGGTCAGATTAGATGTTAAAGATACCGACGCACTTTCAGATTGGATTAACAGCTAATGAAGTTAGTCCGGCGGCGGTTATATTGCTCGATGGTTGCGCTAGTCGCGGTTGTGATAACCATTGCAGTTTTTCAGATACTTATGCTGTCGCTGTTGCCCCATCATATTTACTCTGGCTGGTTATTATGTAGCCTGGTTATTTTTCTCTGCCTATTTTCGATCCGAAAAAAACTCAATTTTTTACCACTTGGAACAAATTCGGCCTGGGCACAGTTTCACTACTACGTTGGATATTTTTCTCTGGCAACATTTTTACTGCACGTCGATTACCTGGGCAACAGGTCGACCCTGGAACAGACGTTGTTTATTTTGTTCCATATTACCCTGGGAATCGGAATCCTCGGCTTGCTCATTAACCGGCTGTTCGCCAGGAGGCTTGCTGCGCTAAGTCAGGAGATCATTTATGAGGAAATTCCCACGTTGATAAAATCCACCCGAATGCAAGTGGAGGATCTAATTCAGCAAGGTTGTAAAAAATCCAATTCGAGTACGCTGGGCGACTACTACATTCGGCATCTCGACAGTTTTTTTCGCAAGTCGGCTAATAGGTTTTTCTATCTGTTTGGACTCAAACAGCAGTCAAACAAAATTATCGACCATCTGCATCAGCAGCATCGGTACCTGGATGGAACCGAAATAGAATTCGCTATTCAACTTGAAAAACTGATCCGTCAAAAAGCGCTGCTTGATACCCATTTTACTCTTCAGGGCATAATGAAATATTGGAGTGTGCTGCATTATCCCATTGGATTCGGGCTGGTACTGCTCACTTCTTTCCACGTCATTGTTATCTACGCATTCAGCAGCACCGTGTAGTGCCTCGATTTTATTTAAGCTGACAGATCAACGTGCCCACCAGACTTGAAAGAATCAGCAATCGGTACCTTCGACCAAATCAAAGATGGCGATGCGGTCGGGCTATTGATGGGAAACAGTGTCTTGAGGGTCCCAATCAAAATGGACAGTGTCCCAAAATATCCGAACCCTGCCAACCGACACTGGGAATACGTTTCAAGAAGCGTCGAATTACCCTGTGGCTTCTATTGGTTTTGCTAGCCAGCATTGGAATACTGGCCAATCAGTCTTCGGTTCTGAAACTACTATCCCCCGGCAAACTAAGCGCCAGTCACGGTGAAGTCGCCGGCTGTACCAATTGCCACGGGGCACCGGAACATTCGTTTTTTCAATGGATTGGAAAGATATTCATCGAGCCCGGATTTGATGACAATTCGCGATGTTTGGAATGCCATAAGATCGAACAGAATGCATTTAATCCGCATACTACTTCCCTAGCATTACTCAACCAATCCAAACCGGAAAAGATAACCGAATCGGCAATAAACTGGAAGCTTCTGGGTGCGAGCAAATTAACTGCACCCAATAAAGATAGCAACGGCGAAGTTGATTGTGCCAGCTGCCACAAGGAACACAAAGGAGAATCCGCCTCGGTCAGGCAGTTCAACCCTGAACGGTGTCAACTATGCCATTCAAACAAGTTTGATGACATTGAAAATGGCCATCCTAGTTACCAATCCTATCCATACAAACGACGCACAAGAATACAGTTCGATCACAGTAGTCATTTAAATAGTTACTTTTTTAAAGAAGATTTAATCGACATTGCCCCGCTTGGCTGCAAGCAATGTCATGACACCGACCAATCTGGAGAATGGATGTTGTCTGCGGGGTTCGAACAAAGCTGCAGCACTTGTCATCTGGGAGAAATTCTTGGAACCGGACGAGCAACCACCAAAGGTATCCCGGTTCTGGTTATCCCGGATTTAGACTTGGAAACCCTGCACCAACATGGGTTAAACGTAGGGGAGTGGCCGCAATGGGCCGACGGCGAGTTTTCACCCATGATGCGTTTATTGCTGCAAAATGGTGATCCGAAAATCAAACATTTACTAGAGGACAGTGATCTCGAATTGTTTGATCTAAGTACAGTAGAATCAGAGCAACTGGAAACAATTACAAATCTGGCGTGGTTAATAAAGGAACTGCTTTTCGATGTTCAAACTGGTGGTACCGAACGCCTGAAGCAGCAGTTTCGGCGAACCATACAGTCGCCACTCAATGACGTTCAGGTTTTAGGATTAATTTCATCCCTACCCCGTGACACCCTGGTCAAAAATCAGGAACAGTGGTTTCCTGGTTTGCTAGATGAGATACCGGCGTTTCGTGCGGGCAAGATAAATATTTTTCAACCGCTTTCCAACAGCACCCCGGAACCTGATCAAGAAACTGACCTGGAGCAAACGGAGCAAATAGATCAATCTAAATTAGTCGGTCAAAAACCCAGAATAAAACAAGCCGAATCCTGCGCGCCCCCAGAGTCAATTGCGAAATCCGCCGCAGCGGATACCGCAAAAACTGACCCAAGTCTGTCAAATTCCTACTATCCCGCTATCGAAACCAATCCAATATCAACCGTCAATTCAGCTAGTTGGAACACTTCTGGCGAATGGTCACAATCGGGAAGCGAGCTGCGTTATCGGGCTGTCCAGCACATGGATGAGTTCGTAAAAGCATGGATGGATGTTTCATCCGCTGTCGATATTTCTTATGCTACCGGGTTTACCGCGCACCTCCCAGATAATGGCGTGGTCTATATGTGCCTGGAATGTCATACCCGGGAACCAGGCGATGAAATCAATTGGAGAGGGTTAAGGCCAACAAATAGTCGCAAAAACACCGGTAATTTTTCCCATAATATTCACTATAGTTTGATGACGGATGATGGCTGCGAAAGCTGCCACATATTAAATCCTGACGAAATCGCCAGCTTCGGGAATATGGATAAAAACACCTGTGGCCAGTGCCACCAACCGGGCCGCGCTCCAGCGAAGTGTTCGATTTGCCACGACCAGTTATTTGCCAATGAAAATCAAGCTCACCCTGAATTCGTGAACTATCCCCATACCAGACCAACCAAGATACGGTTTGATCATGCCAGTCACCTTCAGACTTATTTCGATCAGGAGGGATTATCAGACCTGGCTCCAACCGAATGCACCCAATGCCACCGAATGGATTCGTCGGGGAAATGGATGCTATTTAAAAACCACAAAGATAATTGTGACAGCTGTCATACCGGGGAAAATATCCTACCTGACTTAAGCGACGGAAAAGGATTCACAGTGTTCGGTATTCCAAAAATTGATATTCGAACCCTGGAGGAGCATGGGTTCAATGTTGGTCAATGGCCGACCAACTCAGACGGCGGATTTTCTGAAATGATGCATTTGTTTTTGCCGAGGGACGATATTCAGTTGCAACAGATATTGAAGGGCGGCAATCTAAACCTTCACGATTTGGCAGGGTCGGACAAAGACGTATTGGAGAATGTGGCCAAATTAACCTGGCATGTAAAAGATATCTATTTCGATATTAAAACAAGAAATCTTTCTGCACTGGCACACCGGGCAAGCAAAACAACCGGTTTAGACCCAACTAACAGGCAGCTATCCATACTAATCGGTTCGTTAATAGAGCAAAACGCAATCACCAATACAACAACCGGGTTCACCAACCTGGATCAGGAAATTACAGACTTTCGGTCTGGAAAAGTTCGTCGTCTACTGGTCGAGGTTAATCCAGATATAGGCCCCATTCAGAGTCAAACGGCGGCGACGCAAGCGTATGTCGAATGTATCAAAAATAACCTCCAGCATAGCGACTCTCTGGTTGATACGACCATAGCAGGAAGCGAATTTTCTGTTGAGAAACCGATCGTCGAACCAGTAACACCAGTTAGAGCCCAGCAAGGACAAGCACAAGTTATTCCATTGGATTCAGAAGACATAACATATGAATCTGGCGAAATTCAATTTGATGACATGGATAAATTTGATCTTGAGGAGATCGACCAGTCCGAGTTGGAGGAACCCGTTCCAGAGATCATTCAGGAACCTGAATCAATCAGAGAGGAAGACTGGGCTGCTGGTGGAGGCTGGTATAGAGAAGGCAGCACAGTACGCTACCGACCGGGTGGTCACGCTGATGCTTTTATAAAAACCTGGCTGGAAATTTCATCCAGTGCGAACGAAAAGATTTCCCGACGTATTTATAACTCTTTAAATAACAAAAATTCTGTTGGCGTTTGCCTGAAATGCCATACAAGCGATCAGAAACAAGATCAAAAAAATCCAGTATCGGGGAATGGTAGCGTCATTAACTGGCAGGGATTTCGACCCACCAGGAGCGAACACGATTTTGATCGTTTCTCCCATGTTTCCCATTTTAGCCTGATGACCGATGACGGTTGTGCGAGCTGCCATATTCTCGATCCGGAAGCAGACTATGAATCCGGGTTTGAGGATACTGACCCAAGTGAATTTAATAGTAATTTTTTCGACATGGAAAAAGTTACCTGCGTCCAGTGTCACCAGCCAGGTCGAGCCCCATCCGATTGTTTGACCTGCCACCGTTATCACATCGATTCGATACCTAATCCGGCTAATCAGATGTCAGACCAATTTTCAAAACAAACACAGTGATTGCAATTATTGCAAAATCCAACAGAGACTGAAGATGTCAATTAAACTACGTCGTTTATCAGAAAATATAATCACCATGAGAACCACTGGTATGGTAGTTCTTGCCTGGACCTTGATGCTCGCAGGTCCCACTCCAAGTCTTGCTGAATCAAAATCAGTAGGCACAGTGGTAACTGCCATGGGTGCTGTCCTGGTGACAAACGAACAAGGTGAAAAAAGGATTATTGAGACTCGGAGTCCGATTTATTCAGGTGACAAAATAAAGACGGAACACGACGGAAATGTCGCAATTAATTTCTATGATTTGACCCGGGTAATTCTGCGACCCGATTCTGAGTTTGAGGTAATCGACTTTCCAATTACCCTGGACCAGGGAGATATCTCATTGCGTTTGAATAGCGGCGGTGTTCGGGTCAGCAGTGGCACCATTGCCAACGGAGACCCGGACAGATTCTTGTTTTCGACACCATCTGGGCCAATTAGAACCTCTGGTGCCGAGTGGATTACCAGAATTTGTAATCAGTCCGATTGTAATAAAGTCGAGGAATCGATATCGCGCTGCGGTAGTTACGATAACCCCGACAAAGAAAATCGTCAATTCGTGTCGGTCTACAAAGGAGCCCTGGAGTTGCCATACTGCGCTGATACCAAGCCAATAAGTGAGGGTCAAACTGCAGAATCATCGAGACCAGGGGAAAGCTGTCGCATAATCGAGTATGTCCCCTGTTTCGTTCTGTTCGATCAGAAACTTGGAAGGAATAAAGCGCGACAGTTAGCCAAAAAATTAAGGCCGAAAGCTATAGAAAAAAATATATTTGAGACTGATCTGGGAAATCAATCAAACCTGGAAAAAGAAAAAGATGATTTAGTAGTGACCCCAGGAGCAAAAACAAAGAAAGGAACCGACAAAAAGATTCAATCCAAAATCGACGCTGGAGGCGACGCAGCAAGCGGCGTAGCTGGTGGAACTGGAGCTACTGGTGGAGCCGTTGGTGGTGGAGCTACTGGTGGAGCCGTTGGTGGTGGAGCTACTGGTGGAGCCGTTGGTGGTGGAGCCGTTGGTGGTGGAGCCGTTGGTGGTGGAGCCGTTGGTGGTGGAGCCGTTGGTGGTGGAGCCGTTGGTGGTGGAGCTACTGGTGGCGGTGCTACTGGTGGCGGTGCTACTGGTGGCGGTGGAGCTGGCGGCGGTGGAGCTGGTGGTGGCGGTGCTGGCGGCGGTGGTGCTGGTGGCGGTGGAGCTGGTGGCGGCGGTGCTGGCGGCGGTGGCGGTGCTGGTGGCGGTGCTGGTGGTGGCGGTGCTGGTGGTGGCGGTGCTGGTGGCGGCGGTGCTGGTGGTGGCGGTGCTGGTGGTGGCGGAGCTGGTGGCGGCGGTGCTGGTGGCGGCGGTGCTGGTGGCGGCGGTGCTGGTGGCGGCGGTGCTGGTGGCGGCGGTGCTGGTGGCGGCGGTGCTGGTGGCGGCGGTGCTGGTGGCGGCGGTGCTGGTGGCGGCGGTGCTGGTGGTGGCGGTGCTGGTGGTGGCGGAGCTGGTGGCGGCGGTGCTGGTGGCGGCGGTGCTGGTGGCGGCGGTGCTGGTGGCGGCGGTGCTGGTGGCGGCGGTGCTGGTGGCGGCGGTGCTGGTGGCGGCGGTGCTGGTGGCGGCGGTGCTGGTGGCGGCGGTGCTGGTGGCGGCGGTGCTGGTGGCGGCGGTGCTGGTGGCGGCGGTGCTGGTGGCGGCGGTGCTGGTGGCGGCGGTGCTGGTGGTGGCGGCGGAGCCGGTGGTGGTGGTTAAAACTCACCCCAAGGGCATTCTAGAAAATTCGTTGTTCTTTGCGCAGTCCAAAATACTTGGGATTATTAAATCACCCAACAATCTATGTAAATTTTACGTGTACGAATATTACATGGACTTGACCTTACAAAATGGACGACCTAGTTGAGATATTGTCAGACAGTGACTGTCCGAGTATCGCCCCTTAATGGAAATACAATAACGCCTCGCATTAGCCGCGGCCTGCGTAGCGGGACGTCGGTTGCATGCGCTTGTTATGTGGCAAATTACACATCCTAGTCCATTTTACTAATAGCAAGTCGAAGACCTAGTGTGAAATACAATCCTCCAAGACATCGATCTGACCAAAGTCCAAATTTTGGATTATCTTTTAGTGTTGAAGCTATTCGCGATCCCAAAATTATTAGAGGGGGCTGTAGCAGTGCACCGACAACAACGATTAATGATCCGTGCAGCAACAATTGCAAACTTACTGGGCCAGCACTTTCTTCTACAAACTGAGGGAGAAATGCTAAAAAAAAGATTGCGACTTTAGGATTGAGTGCTGAGATTAGCGCCCCTTGTAAGAAAACCGAACTTGTCGTCGGTGGTCTGATTACCGCCTTCGCTTTAACTTTTTTATTAGGAAAAAATGCCTGGAATCCAAGCCAAATTAGGTAAATAACTCCCGCCCATTTTATGATTGAAAATGCCACTGCTGATGTGGCTATAACCGCGGATAGACCAATTGAAGCCATCGCAGCATGAAGGAATGTAGCAGCTAGGCTCCCGAACAATGCTGCAAAACCGGCTTTGCGCCCGTTACGAACAGTCTGGCCCAGCATAAAAGCCATATCAGCTCCCGGAGAAAGCTCTAAAAGAACCACAGCTGCAAAAAACGTAGCCCAGTGCAATAAGGTGTAATCAAACATTCCTACTCTCTTCAGTTCTCAATATGGGATTAAGATACAAGACTCTACTGTCCGCTCGAGTATGGTTCTGCCGGTCGAAGAAGTAAACTCCAATGGTGTAAATGGTCTTTATAGAAAGTATCCGGGCCAAACCGCACAAATGAACCAAGTGGCGAAGTGCACCTTAGCGGGCCATCAGGGCCGGTTAACAGTGCATGGCAGTAGTTATCAAGAAACTTCTGTCCAACGTTGTAAATGTTATAACCTGGGGCGTGACCCCAGACTAATAAATCCTCAACTATTCGAAATCACAAAGGGCTGTAATGAGTATTGCGTTGATCAATTGAACTCACCATATTCTACCGCCAGCGTAAGATCGTATCGAACCCAAATTTGACGATACCAGATCAAGTATAAACATATTCAAATAATCTCATGCACGCATCAAAACATTGCCATCGGTATGATTGAAACGTTCACCGTAAATTTCCACCACCGTAGTCTCATGGTAACTAAGCGTATTCACTGATACTGAAATTTTATGCCTGAACTCAATTGTATTAGCATTTTCCCGCATAAAAGGCGATTGGATAATTGCCCAGTCAGGACTGTCGACCTCAGCGCTAACTTCCAGCACCACCCCTTCATCATTTGACCCCTGTTGGATCGTTCCGCCAGCGATCAAACAGACTCCCCTTGGGATGGTTAGAGATTGCATTACAACTTGCTGCTCAGGGTCCCACATCCAATATCCGGATTCATTATGAAATACCTCACCATCGGAGTTCTTCGCCACAACCTGGTGATAACGCAATGCTGCCAGCGTCTGCTTCCTGGCATTTTTAACTGAGCCGATCGCTTCAAAAAAAATTGAGTCATTATAGGGAACTTCCTCCATCCCTTCCGGGGCAGGAGCGAGGTCAATGCCCTTGTCACCCTTCCAGACTCCGATCAATAATGAGAGTGGTCCGTAATCCACCCCACTAATAATAGTTGACTCACTCATAATTCCTTACTCCAAATGTAATTCAATTTTGGCCACCCTGTATATTCTGCAAAATCGTGTCAACGCCGGCGTGGCGCACGTCAACACCGTTTTTAATAAATACAATATGACCCGCTATATTTCTCGCGTGACCACCAAATCGTTCTAGGGCACGGATGCCCAAAACAATATCGACAAAATGGCCAACATTCCCAGGGTCCTCAATAATGTAAGTACTGAGGCTACGCAAACTTGATTTGAGTTGATGATCGAGTTTTGACCCTTTGTTTAAAACTTTCGCAGCCATTTCAAGGTCAAGTTCGTCAAACGCTTTGATACTGATCGTCAGCATTTCCAATACGTATTCCGAAAGCGAAAATATGTCGCTGAGAATTTCATTACTCGGTGGCCGGTCCGCGGCTTCAAAAAACTTGATGGTTAATCTGGCAATTTTTCTTGCCTCATCCCCTGCCCGTTCCAGCTCAGCGACAATTTTCCCAACGGCAATAATTTCCCGGAGATCTTTTGCCATTGGTTGGCGCTTGGCGACAATACGGATAATTTCGTCATCGGCCTGGACATCCAGCTGGTTTAACTTGGCGTCATTCTCGATTACCTGACGAGCTTGATTGGCGTCTTTATTTTCCAGGGTCTTTAACGCCTCTCGCAGTTGTTCCACAGCGAGTTCACCCATTTGCACCACCAGGCCATGTAAGTGATGCATTTCCTTATCGAATCGTCTGAAGATATGTCCGTCACCTTGAATTGTCATAGCATCACCTGGGTAAATTATGATTGCTCATTATGGATGTTAAACGGGTCATTTAACCGAAACGTCCGGTAATATATCCTTCGGTCAATCTGTGTTGTGGCTGGGTAAATATACTGTCGGTGATTCCGACTTCAATTAACTTACCCAGATGGAAATACGCTGTACGCTGGGAAACCCTGGCGGCCTGCTGCATTGAGTGGGTAACAATACAAATCGAATACTGCTTACGCAATTCATCAATCAACTCCTCAATTCTCGCTGTAGCAATGGGATCAAGCGCAGAACACGGCTCATCCATCAATATTATTTCCGGACTTATCGCAATGGCCCTGGCAATACACAACCGTTGTTGTTGGCCACCCGAAAGCCCGGTACCCGGCTTATCCATTCGATCCTTAACCTCGGTCCAGAGCCCTGCTTTCCTTAGGCTGGATTCAACGATTTGTTCCAAGTCCTGCTTGTTTTTGGCTAGTCCATGCAATTTTACGCCATAGGCAACATTATCAAAAACTGACTTTGGGAATGGATTAGGTTTCTGAAAAACCATGCCAACCCTCGCCCTCAGCAACACCACGTCCATATCCGGTCCATAGATATCTTCACCTTCCATTTCGATCTTGCCTTCGACCCGGCAGATATCGATGGTGTCATTCATTCTGTTAAGGCAGCGCAGAATCGTTGATTTACCGCAGCCGGAAGGGCCAATCATCGACAACACTTCATTCTTGCCGACGTCCAGGGAGACATCTTTGATCGCGTGATTATCTGCGTAATAAACGTTAACGTTACGGCAGGTCATTGTCGGATCATCGACTTCCACCGTGCCAACGGTCTGAAAATCCGGATCATCGATAGGATCAATTTCCTGATCAATTTTTTGCGATTTAGTTGGCTCAACCATATTAGTACCGAACAACGTTATTGAAAATCAACTACCAGCGTCTCTCGAGTTTTCTGCGAAGAATCACAATCAACCCGTTAATCGCGATGAGGAATAATAACAACACCATAATCGCCGCTGAAGTACGTTCGACAAATGCCCGTTCGGGACTGTCGGCCCATAAATAGATCTGCACCGGCAATGCGGTAGCAGGATCAAGTGGACTTGAGGGAATATCAACGATAAAAGCCACCATGCCTATAACCAGCAGCGGCGCAGTTTCACCAAGCGCGCGGGCCAGCCCAATAATTGTCCCGGTGAGCATACCCGGTGTCGCCAATGGAAGCACATGGTGTAACACCGTCTGCACCGATGACGCGCCGACCCCGAGAGCCGCCTCCCGTATACTGGGCGGCACGGCTGCTAACGCTGCCCTGCTCGAAATAATAATTGTTGGAAGGGTCATCAATGCCAATACCAATCCACCAACCAGGGGAATCGACCGGGGTAATCCAAAATAATTGATAAATATTGCCAGTCCCAGCAGTCCAAAAATGATCGAAGGAACCGCGGCAAGGTTGTTTATATTAACTTCTATCAACTGGGTAATTCGATTGTTTGGCGCGAATTCCTGTAAGTAAATTGCCGCAGAAACCCCGATAGGAATTGCCAACAACATCGTAACCACAATGGTGAAAAGGGACCCGGTAACTGCGCCGCGAATTCCTGCCTGTTCCGGCTCTCTGGAATCACCGGCATTGAAAAAAGGCATATTAAATCTTTTTTTAATTTGGCCTTCAGCCGCCAGCGCGTCAATCCAGGCAATCGTATTATCTTTAATTCGACGCTGCTTTTCCGGAACATCCCGGGCCACCTTGCCTTTGACAAACATATCCACCTCATCATCCGCCAACATCCAAAATCTGGATTGCTTGCCGATTAACGAGGGATCATCAATGACCGACTGTCTTAAATCATATTCAGCGCCGCTACTGACTATCCGATAAAGTGCTTTCTTATCCTTGCGCTTTTTAACCTCAGGAAAAGCTTGCTTAAGGGCATTTTTAATTATTTTGCCGTAGTTGGTTTTGGCCAACGATTCGGCACTGTGATCAGCATCGAAAGCCTTTTTCTCCAGAGTGATATCCAGGGCAATATAGGTTTGCTGCAGTGCAGAAAAAGCATTGGCAAAGGTATTGCCAAGCAAGAAAAACAAAAATGCCAGGGCAACAACGATTGACAGCAGGCCATACAACTTAAATCGCCGCTCCTGGCGGTAACGTCGCTTGATACCGCTTCTAATAAGATCTGCCTGGTTCAATCGTATTGCTCCCGGTATTTTCGTACCACATACAATGCAAAAACATTCAGCATCAGTGTCACGATAAAAAGGGTCAGGCCCAGGGCAAATGCGGCCAGAGTCTTGGGGCTGTCAAATTCCTGATCTCCCACCAACAGGGTAACAATTTGCACGGTCACAGTGGTGACAGATTCTAATGGATTGATAGTCAGGTTCGCCGACAGCCCGGCAGCCATTACCACGATCATGGTTTCACCAATTGCCCGGGACACCGCCAACAATACACTCCCGACAATGCCGGGCAGTGCAGCGGGCAACACGACCTTACGAATGGTTTCGGAATGGGTTGCACCGAGACCGTAAGACCCATCTCGCAACGATTGGGGAACTGCGTTAATCACATCGTCCGACAGGGAAGAAATAAACGGCAAAATCATAATGCCCATAACCAGCCCTGCCGCCAACGCGCTTTCGCTTGATACATCCAAACCAAAAGATTCAGCATGGCGTCTAATCAGCGGAGCAACCGTCAAGGCGGCAAAAAAGCCATAAACAACCGTGGGAATTCCTGCCAGAATTTCTAGCAATGGTTTACCAATGGTTCTGGTAAGCCCACCGGCATATTCCGACAAATATATTGCCGACATCAGACCGAGGGGAACCGCGACAATCATGGCAATAGCGGTAATCAGGAATGTCCCGGCAAAAAGCGGAACCGCGCCAAAAGAACCCGAAGAACCAACTTGATCCGCCCGGATTGCGGTTTGTGGCGACCACTCAAGACCAAACAGAAATTCGCTTATCGGCACTATTTTAAAGAAGCGAACCGATTCGAATACTACGGATAAAATTATGCCAACGGTGGTAATAATTGCGAGGCAGGCGCAGGCGATCAAAAAGCTCTTTATAACGTTTTCGATCCGATTCCTTAGAATACGATTGCGCTTACATAGACTCAACGCCAGCACCATAAGACAGGGAGCCAGAACAAACAAACCGAAAAGTGTTGTTAGAATGTTCAACTAGATCGTCCTGGGATTGAGGGAATTGACAGCGGAATCAGTAGATTATTTCAGTGTCAACGGTGTTAGATTTTTGATCGCGTCAGCAAACTGTTCTCTTTCTTCTTCTGGCATGGGGATCAGCCCTTTATCCGTCAGATATCCCTCTTCACCCACCGCCGCATCACTGGTGAATTCCGTCATGAATTCATGCATTCCCGGTATCACTCCAACATGGGCCTTTTTTCCGTAAATATACAACGGTCGCGATACCGGATAGTCGCCCTCGGCAATTGCCTCAAATTCAGGTTCCACCCCATCAATCATCGACCCCTGCACAATATCTTCATTTTGATCGAGAAAGCTAAATCCAAAAATTCCCAGAGCCTTTGAATTCTCCTGCAGCTTTTGCACAATCAAATTGTCGTTTTCACCCGCTTCGATAAAGGCACCATCTTCCCGTACAGTATGACAAATATCTTTATAATCATCCTTGCTGGTACTTTTCAGTGATTTAATCCAGTCGATAGCGTTGCACCCCCCTTCCATGGCCAGTTCGACAAATGCATCTCTGGTTCCCGAAGTGGGTGGTGGGCCCAATACTTCGATCTTGGTCCCAGGGAGTTCGGGATTGACATCCTGCCAGGAGATATAGGGATTAGATACTGTGGATTCGGTACCATCAGGATTCGGTACATTTTTCGCAAGGGCTAGAAAAATATCTTGTCTGGTCAAGTCGAATTGATCAGCACCCTGGGAATTCGCCAGAACAATTCCATCGTAACCAATTTTCACCTCGATAACATCGATCACACCATTAGCCTGACACTGGTCAAACTCCGACATTTTAATTCGACGAGAAGAGTTGGTGAAATCAGGCGTTCCGGGGCCAGTACCCGAGCAAAATAGCTTCATACCACCACCGGACCCGGTAGCCTCGATAATCGGCGTTCTGAAATCGCTGGTTTTACCAAATCTTTCGGCAACCACCGTGGCAAAAGGGTAAACCGTTGACGACCCCACAATCTGTATATACGTCCTTTCCGCGTGAACCACCATTGAGAATGACAACATTGCTCCCAGGGTAATCGTGATTAGATGCTTCCTCATTCCAAACTCCAAAAGAAAATTAATGAATCGAGATTCGCTATTATCTTGGCGATTAGCGGTCTCCAGGCAGCTCGTTTTTGGGCATCGCGATTGTCGCAAATGTAACCATCAAAGTCATTCACTAAAGAGTATGAATTGGCGATCGAGATATCACCCGGGGCGACCTTCAGGAGCAAAGCCAGCCCGGCTAAACTCAAACCGTCATTTATCAGGATTCCTGTTTGAGCTGGGCTATAGAATTGTCCAGGATCGCCAACGCGGCAACTATATCTGCGTCGTCAATATTTAATGCCGGCGCCAATCGCAGGACGTTCGCTCCGGCCATTAGAATCAATAGCCCATTCTCAGTACAGCGGGTCAATATTTCCCGTGCCCGGCCTTCCCATTGGCCAGTCAATTGGCAACCCAGCAACAGCCCGTCGCCCCGAACCTGACTAAAAATATCATGACGCTGGTTAATCTTTTCAAGTTCTGACAAGAGCAAATGGTGCTTTGCCCGAACCGCTTCGAGTAATTCTGGTTGACCAACAATTTCCAGAACCTTGCTGGCAACCGCGCAGGCCATGGGATTGCCACCAAAAGTGCTGCCGTGAGTTCCTACTTTCAGTGACTCAGCAATCTTGCTGGTGGTCAGCATTGCGCCAATGGGGAATCCCCCACCCAGCCCTTTAGCGCTGGTAAGGATATCTGGTATCACTCCCAGTTTTTCATAAGTAAATAAATATCCGGATCGTCCGATTCCAGTCTGAATTTCATCGAATATCAAACACGCATTAAACTGATCACATAATTCCCGAGCGGTTTGAACAAAATCCTGATTGGCAGGATTAACCCCACCCTCTCCCTGAACCGGTTCAAAAATTATTGCGCAGGTACGGTCACTGACCTGGGCTTTCAACGCGGCGATATCGTTAAATGGAAGATGGGTAATATCCTCGGGCTTGGGACCGAATCCATCACTGTATTTGTCTTGACCGCCGACGCAGACGGTAAAAAAGGTTCGCCCATGAAACGAATTGTTAAACGAAATAATTTCAGTTTTTTCTGCCCCATAGCTTTCAATAGCGAAGCGCCTCGCGAGTTTCAAAGCGGCTTCATTAACCTCGGCCCCGGAATTGGCCAGAAAGACGCGGTCGGCAAAGGTTAGATTGCATAGTCGTTGGGCCAACTCAATGGCAGGTTTATTAGTTAGCAAGTTGCTGACATGCCAAAACTTGGCAGCCTGGTCGGTCAGCACCCGACATAATTCTGGATGGGCATGGCCAAGAACACTCACTGCAATACCCGCAGCCAGGTCGAGATACTCTCGACCTTCAGTGTCCCACAGACGAGAACCAAGGCCACGCTCGGGAATAATCGTCATGGGCGCATAGTTTGGCGTCATCACCTGATCGTATAAATCTCGGTCAATAGCGGCGGGCTGATTTTCGTTATTACCGTATTGATTGCTGGATAGGAAAGCTGGCATGGTTTTAAAGGTCGTTAGCAGTTCGATTTTGGTGTGGCATTTTAACGTTTTCGGTTGCAAAATATCACCTTCAGCTTTGCACACTGCAAAAACCTTTAATCCCACAATATTAGTATTACCGCTATGACCACAGAACAAACCGAACGCGAATCCATGGAGGTAGATGTCGTCATTGTGGGCGCAGGACCTGCCGGGCTTTCTGCTGCATGCAGGCTAATGCAACTGGCCCAGGAAAAAGAGCAGGAATTGTCCGTTGTGGTGTTGGAAAAGGGTTCTGAGGTGGGCGCCCATATTCTCTCCGGAGCAGTATTCGAGCCCAAGGCTATCGATGAATTGTTCCCTGATTGGAAAAACATGGGTACACCGATCACCACAAAGGTTAGCGAGGATCAGGTACTTATGTTCAAAAACGCCGAAAAGGCGACCCATATGCCCCATTGGATGCATCCTAAACCCATGCGCAATGATGGCAATTACATCATTAGTCTCGGACAGGTGTGCCGCTGGCTGGGAGAACAGGCCGAGTCACTGGGAGTCGAAATTTTCCCCGGGTTTCCTGCATCGGAAGTGCTGTTTAACCAGGACGGCTCGATAATGGGCGTTGCCACTGGAGAAATGGGAAGAGGCAAAGATGGGGAAGCCAAATCTTCCCACGAGGTCGGAATGGAATTGCATGCAAAGGTGACTTTATTTGCAGAAGGTTGCCGGGGACATCTTGGCAAGCAATTGATCTCTCAATTTGGTCTGGATAAGGACAGCGAAACCCAACACTATGCCATTGGTATCAAGGAACTCTGGAAGATTGATAAGGCTAAGCATAAACCAGGCCTGGTGCTGCATGGCGCCGGATGGCCCCATAGCGAATCGGGTTCCACCGGCGGCTCGTTCCTCTATCATCTCGACGACGATCTGGTATCCATGGGCATGATAACGGATTTATCTTACTCCAATCCGCATATGAGTCCATTCGATGAATTGCAACGGTTTAAACACCACCCTGAAATCAAAAAGTATCTGGAAGGCGGTGAACGTATTACCTACGGAGCTCGGGCAATAACCAAAGGCGGATTGAATGCGTTGCCAAAAATGGTCCTGCCGGGTGGATTGATAATCGGTTGTGATGCCGGAACCCTGAATTTCTCCAAGATTAAAGGTTCACATACCGCAATGAAATCCGGAATGTTGGCCGCTGAAACCGCCTTTGACGTAATTACCAATGGTGCCAGCCTTGACCAATACCAGGAGCATTTCAAATCCTCCTGGTTATTTGACGAACTCCATCAATCTCGGAACTTTGGTGCTGCGATCCATAAATTTGGAACCTGGTTAGGCGGCGCCTACAATTACATCGATCAAAACATATTCGGCGGAAAGCTGCCATTTAAATTAGCAGACCCCGTACCCGACAATGAAACCCTAAAGCCAGCTGCAGAATCCAGGCAAATCACCTATCCCAAGCCTGATGGCGTGTTGAGCTTTGACAAGACTTCATCGGTATACCTGTCCAGCACCAACCACGAAGAAGATCAACCGATCCATCTACAACTGGCCAATCCTGCCCAGGCGATTGATGTGAATTTCCAGAAGTATGGCGGCCCGGAAGAGCGCTTCTGCCCTGCTGGCGTATATGAATTCATCAACACGCCGGATGCGCCGGAACTTCGCATTAATGCGCAGAATTGTGTACACTGCAAGACGTGTGACATCAAAGATCCGTCAAAAAATATAACATGGGTCACGCCTGAAGGTACCGGAGGGCCGAACTACGCAAATATGTAGACGGCGAAATGTGGAGGACTTGTTGCTGGCTACGCGCCAGATTGGTAACATTTTTCGTTACTTCCCGGGGATGGAACGTTAAAGGAAGGGGGAGGTAAGCTAATGGACTTGGAACGGTGGCTATATGCTGGACCGGAAATTGAAAAACGTTATAGCAATAGATGAAGGTGCGAAAAGCTGGACCGAAAGTGTCCTGACTGGAGGTTGTTGCCTTAAAATTGTAACTATAACGGGTCTGCTGTTGCTAATGACCCCTTTGGATTCCCGCGCAGATCGCCCCGGATTTGATTTTGATCTGGTTACCTTGTCCACCGATTTGATCGCCGCGGTAGTCAGCATAGAAGATGATATTGTCATTTCGGATCTGTTGCAGGCCCCAGAATCGTTAATCGAAAAAAATCCCGATAGCATAAAGAGCGTCATCGCGGAGACCGAATCTGTAGTAGAAACCGAAATATCCGTCGAGCCGGCCACGCTCGAAACGGAAACCACCATAGTCGCCGCTATTGAACCTACCGCTATTGAACCAGAAGCAACCGTAGTTACCGCGGTTGAGCCCATCGCTATTGCGCCAGAAACAACCGTGGTCGCCAAGGTTGAGCCCATCACTATTGAACCAGAAACAACCGTAGTTACCGCGGTTGAGCCCATCGCTATTGAACCAGAAACAACCGTAGTTACCGCGGTTGAGCCCATCGCTATTGAACCAGAAGCAACCGTAGTTACCGCGGTTGAGCCCATCGCTATTGAACCAGAAGCAACCGTAGTTACGGCGGTTGAGCCCATCGCTATTGAACCAGAAACAACCGTAGTTACGGCGGTTGAGCCCATCGCTATTGAACCAGAATCAATTTTAGTTGCCGCGGTTGAGCCCATGGCCATTGAACCAGAAGTAACCAAAGTTACCGCGATTGAATCCATTGCCATTGAACCAGAAGCAACCGTCGTTACCGCAATTGAACCCATCACCATTGAACCAGAAGCAACCGTAGTTACCGAGATTGAACCCATTGCCGCTGAATCGGAAGCAACCGTCGTTGCCGCGGTTGAAGCTATCGCCATTGAGCCGGAATCAACCGTCGTTGCCGCAGTTGAACCCATCGCCATTGAGCCGGAATCAACCGTCGCTGCCGTTGAATTCAGCCAATTGGAAAGTATCGTGGAAGAATCGAAACCAATTGACGCTGAATCCGTAATAACCGCTATGGTTATACCAGTGGATGATCAAAGCTCTGAACCCACCGGGCAAATCGAGCCATTCAAAAGTCAAATTCAACTGGAAGCTACTACCTCGGTGGATCCATCAAATGTGGATATCGCAGCACCTGACAGCATTATCCAGGAGCCGGATCTCGCAGCCGTTGAAGAGTCGGAGCCCGAGATTGACCTGTCATCTGAAGTCGACTCCAGCGTTGACGAGGCAATTAAAGCAAGTGGGGTCGTCGGTGCGGCCCTGGGATCAATGGCTACTGCAGCAGGAGAAGCTTTAGTTGTTGACGAAGTATTGTCGCAAAGTGAAATGCTGGCTCAAAGCGAAACAGTCAGCATTAATGTGCCCACAGAGTTGGTGCCAGAACCCGTTCACAGCAATGGAAATAATGATATCGAGATTGCCAGTGTCGACCCGGAGACGATGCAGCCTGAACTATCAATTCCGACAACTGGGGTGGAGCCGATTCCACTTGATCAGGTTGTTACTGAGGAACAAGAACAGCGAATCAACGAAGATCAAATAATTCTGGACTGGGCAATCGCCTGGTCGGAAAATGACGTTGAGCAGTATTTATCATTTTACGACGAAAGCTTTACTCCAGCAGATACCAGTCTTGATCGCGACAGATGGGAAACATTACGTCGAACTCGATTGAAAAACAAAGAAATTCGAATCATCGTATCAAATGCCGAAGTATTCCGGGCGAATAACGAAGTTACCGAAATTCGATTTACCCAGCGCTACACTTCTCAAGCCTATCGAGACAGGGTAATTAAATCCATAGAGATGATCGAAACACCGGAAGGTTGGAGATTTATTTCAGAGCGTACTATTGAGGTTTTAAACTTCAAGTAAGCGTCTTTGGTCTAGTAGTCGGACATACTAGGCTTAATTATCAGCTTCGTCCACGTCTACCTGCCCGGTCAGTCGGCGGCGTAAATGTGACCAGGAAATACCCGCAGCCAAAACCCCGCTTAGTCCAACCAATACCAGCCAGTTCAAGGTATTTTGTTTTTCTAACGACACCCAACCTGAATCGATCAACCACCAAAGCAACAAACCAAAAAAAGCAGCTACCAGAATCGTCCCAAAAAAACCTAGTGATTTAAATGTAGCACCAAGAAAGACACCCCAACCGATCAATAACGCCACCCCAAATAAACCTTTCTCAATAGAAAAATTATCCAGGCTTTCCATCATGGGTCGCAATGCCCAGTGAAAATACGACCAGGTTTCCAACGGATTGTAGCTGGCAAACACCAGGACAAGCGCGAACACCAGTCGCATCAAAAAACTCAATAAAGTAAATCTGGATCTCGCCATTAATTAATTCTGTTCGACCCACTCTCGGGCATTGTAAAAAATTTGCATCCACGGACTATCTTCCTGCCATTGGTCAGGATGCCAGGAATGGGTCACACTCCTGAAGACACGCTCAGGATGCGGCATCATGATAGTAAACCGTCCGTCGGTGTTGGTAAAGCCGGTAACACCCTGTGGTGAGCCATTTGGATTTAAGGGATACGATGCGGTGGAAATATGATGATTATCAACAAACCGGAGCGCGACCTGACCGCCATCTTCCAATTGCGTCAGGTCAGATTGATTTTCAAACCAGGCTCGACCTTCACCATGTGCAACCGAAACACCGACACGGGTCCCAAGCATTCCGCGAAACATGATCGATTGATCGGATTCAATTTTTACTGTGACAAATCTCGCTTCATATTGTTCTGACTGGTTACGCACAAACTTTGGCCAGTGTGCCGCTCCGGGAATCAGTTGCTTTATGGTAGACATCATCTGGCAGCCGTTACAAACGCCAAGGGCAAAGGTATCTGAACGCTGAAAGAAATCCGTAAATACTGTGCGCAGGTGGGCATTAAACAATATCGATTTTGCCCACCCTTCACCGGCGCCGAGCACGTCCCCAAATGAAAACCCGCCGCATGCTGCGAACCCACGAAACCCCTCCAGGGTCTGACCGGCCGCAAGATCACTCATGGTGACGTCGATCGCATCAAAACCAGCCCGATCGAATGCTGCCGCCATTTCAAGTTGGCCATTCACGCCCTGCTCTCGAAGAATGGCAATACGGGGCCGCTTCAACCCAGGTTTTTTTAAAGCATTGGGGGCCGGGGCGGGTACGAAACTCAATTCAGCATGCATCCCGGGATCATCGAGATCGGACAACCGATTGTATTCCTGAAGGGCGCAATCGGGATTGTCCCGCAGCATCTGCATTTGCCAGGACAACTCCGACCAAGCGCGGTGCAGCTCGACCCGTTTTCCTTCGAACAAAGACTGCTGCCCATATACAATGCGAACCAGTTGACCGGACTCGGGCTGACCAATTCGGTGCATTATGTCACCGAGGCCGAATTCCGCCGCAATGGTTTTAATCTTACTCCTGTCGCTTTCTCTGCACTGAACCAACGCTCCCAGCTCCTCATTAAAAAGTGCCGCCATTGGGTCGCTACCCAGCGATTCGAGATCGACCTGGGCAGCACAACGGGCAGTGAAACACATTTCCGACAAAGTAGCCGCCAGACCACCGTCAGACCGGTCGTGGTAAGCCAACAACAGATTCTGGTGGTTCAGTTTCTGGATAAATTCAACAAACGATTTCAATAACGCCGCATCGACATCGGGAACCTGGTTTCCCATTTGATTAAGTACCTGGGCCAATACCGACCCACCCAAACGGTTTTTGCCATTACCAAGATCCAGCAACCAAAGATCGCTTGGCCCCTGATCGAGGCGTAACTCCGGTGTCACGGTTTTTCTGACATCGGTTACCCCGGTAAATGCAGTCACAATCAAAGATAGCGGCGAAACAACACTAAGCCTGTCGCCTTCATCGGATTGCCACTGGGTCTGCATGGACATCGAATCCTTGCCTACCGGAATGGAAATCCCCAAGGCCGGACATAGTTCCATGGCAACAGCCTGCACGGTTCGAAAAAGATCCGCATCGTGGCCTAGCTGCCCAGCTGCCACCATCCAATTTGCCGACAACCTGACCGACCCGAGGTCATTAAACGATGCCGACACCAAATTAGTTAACGCCTCACCAATTGCCATACGCCCACTCGCAGCGGCATCAATCACGGCCAACGGTGTGCGTTCTCCTATCGCCATGGCTTCTCCGCTGTAACCCTGATAGCTCGCGATAGTAACCGCAACGTCGGCTACGGGCACCTGCCAAGGGCCTACCATTTGATCTCGCGCAATCATGCCACCAACGCTGCGGTCACCGATGGTTACCAAAAATGTTTTATCCGCAACGCTGGGAAAAGACAGTACTCGCGAGAATAAGTCTGGAAGCGCAGTCTCGTCCAATATCAGATGAGCAAGCTGCGGAGACCCGGATACCACATCGCGCTGCATCTTCGGCGGCAGCCCAAACAACAAATCCATAGACACATCTATTGGGTCTGGGGAATAACTCTTGTCCGGTTGCGAAAAATATCGATCGGTAAGTTTTAGCGATGTCTGTTCTGTTGCCACGCCTACTTTGGTATAGAGACAACGTTCACGATTACAAATTTCGCTAAATAGTTCGAACCGCGCAGGATCAATTGCGAGCACATACCGCTCCTGAGACTCATTACACCAGATCTGCATTGGTGACATACCCGGCTCATCGTTTAATACCTCACGCAATTCAAACTCTCCACCACGCCCGGCATCGTGGACCAGTTCTGGCAGCGCATTACAAATCCCGCCGGCACCAACGTCATGGATCGATACGATGGGGTTTTCGGCGCCCATGGCGCAGCAGCTATCGATCACTTCCTGGCAACGGCGCTGCATTTCAGGATTCCCCCGCTGAACCGAAGCAAAGTCCAGTGATTCCGAACTGCTACCTGCGGCTACGCTGGATGCGGCACCGCCGCCGAGACCGATAAGCATGGTAGGCCCACCCAGGACAATGATGGGAGCACCTACCGGAATGCGCTGTTTATGTATATGGTCGGGACGGATATTGCCAAGCCCACCGGCCAGCATTATCGGTTTGTGATAACCGTAACGCGAACGTCCTGAAGCATCGTTTGATTGTTCAAATGTGCGGAAATATCCACAAATATTTGGGCGCCCAAATTCATTGTTAAAAGCCGCTGCACCGATGGGACCATCCAGCATAATCTGAAGCGGTGAAGCTATCCGGGTCGGCTTGGATTCTTCGTCTTCCCAAGGCTTCGGGTATTCAGGCAGACGCAAATGTGAAACTGTAAATCCGGCCAGTCCGGCCTTGGGCTTACCGCCTCGGCCAGTAGCCCCTTCGTCACGAATTTCACCCCCGGAACCAGTGGCTGCGCCGGCAAACGGCGAGATCGCGGTGGGATGGTTATGGGTTTCGACCTTGGCCGTAAAATGCACAGGCTCTCGCACATAGTGAAATCGAGCACTATCTGCGGATGGCTGAAAGCGCATTGCCTCAGCGCCCTCTAATACTGCGGCGTTGTCACTATATGCGACCAGGGTCCCAGCGCTGTTATTTGCGTGGGTTGTTCTAATCATGCCAAAAAGTGAGTATTCCTTAGGCTCTCCATCAACCGTCCAGTCAGCATTGAAAATTTTATGCCGGCAATGCTCCGAGTTAACCTGGGCGAACATCATCAACTCGACATCCGTGGGATTCCTGCCAAGAGCAGAAAACTGTTCAACCAGATACTGTTGCTCGGGCTCACTGAGGGCGAACCCAAATTCCTGGTCGGCACGGGAAAGAGCCTCGATCCCACCCCCCAGAATATCAATGCAGCACAGTGGGGCCGGACTCGACCTATCGAATAGTGCAGTTGCCTGGTCGGCGTTGCCGAGCAACGACTCGGTCATGGGGTCGAACAGTATTCCCTTTAGCTGCTGGTCGGTCTCCGGATTGTCTGCTGAATGATCCGAAACTGGGTTGGATTGCGCCAGATAAATCTCCCAGCTGATACCCCGCTCTACCCGGTGAACCCCGGTCAAACCGCAATGGTGTGCGATGTCCGTTGCTTTACTGGCCCAGGGAGAAATTGTGCCAATTCTTGGCACTGATATCCGATTGACGATAGTTATCGGCGTAAAATCCCGTTCATCGATTTCTGTTGAACTCCCAACCCCATGTCCATAGTCCAGCAATTGCCCCAATACCTTCTGATCATCATGAGACAGTTCCTTTCCGGGCAAAAGATTGACCAGATGGGTAAACCGCGCCTCAATCCCAACACATTCAGGAATTAAAGGTTTTATCTGCTCAACTAATTTGACCTTGCGAAAATCAGATAACGCAATACGCCCGGAAATAACTAACATTTAGGGCTGCAATTTTTCAATCCTGGACATCGGACAGCCATCTGGAAGCTATTGAGAATCCCGACTCGACTATACGACTCCGGCCTGCTTCATTGCTTGCTCTAGTTGGTCATAGTATTGCGCTGAAAACGGAATCATCGGTAGCCGAAGATTATTCTTCAGGTAACCGAGTTGAAACAATGCCCATTTTGCCGGAATCGGATTGGATTCGAGAAACAAACCGGCATGCAATCCGTCCAGTTCCTGATTTAGTTTATCCGCGAGGGCAAAATCTCCGCTCAATCCAGCGACTATCATCTGATGCATCTTGGCGGGCGCGATATTGGCGGTAACCGAAATACAGCCATGCCCCCCAGCCTTAATAAAATCCAATGTGGTGGCATCATCACCAGAATACAACGAAAACCCCTCGCTACAACGATCAATAAAATCCGCTACTCTGGATACGTCCGCAGTAGCATCCTTAATCCCGATAATATTATCAATTTTTGATAATCGCACTACGGTATCGTTATGCATATCCAGCGCACTGCGGCCAGGTACATTGTAGAGGATCTGGGGAATGTCGACCCGTTCGGCAATCAGCTTGAAATGCCGATACAGACCTTCCTGGGGGGGCTTATTGTAGTACGGAACCACTAGCAGGCAGGCAGCGATATCCAACGCCGCCGCTCGCTCGGTCAATTCCAGCGCTTCCGTGGTGGAATTTGCCCCGGTCCCTGCAATAATCGGGATACGGCCTGCGGCAAACTCCACGGTACGACCAATAACCTCTATTTGCTCCGGAATATCAAGGGTCGCTGATTCTCCTGATGTTCCCACCGAAACAATAGCATCGGTACCACTCTCGACATGAAAATCCACCAGTTTTTTAAGAGCGTCAAAATCCACACTGCCATCATCAAACATAGGGGTAACCAGTGCGACAAGACTGCCTTTGATCATTTTATATTCCTTCGATTCGAATGGGTAAAAGAGATAGTTGAATGGTAGCTTTAGACCCCGGCTTAAACAAGGTTTAAGACTGATTTGTTTTACCCGGTAGCGGACTAAAACCCCTGCCACTTGATTGTTACGGGGTGAATGGCATATAACCATAGACACATCTATTAAGCACCATCCTTTCCCTATGACAGAACCCCCCTCACTCAATATCGGCCTATTACTCTGCGATGATGTACCTGCCGATGGTCGTGAAAAATTTGGCGACTATTGTGGGATGTTTCAGCGCGGAATTAACCCAATAGACGATCAAATAACGTTAACACCATATGCCGCCTATCAGGGCGCATTGCCTGGGTTGCCGACTGATCACAACGGCTATCTGATCAGTGGCTCCAGCGCCAGCGTATTTGATGACAAGCAATGGATAAGTGATCTGATGTCATTCGTTCAACAATGTCATGACAGCCGGGTCAAAATGGTCGGGATTTGCTTCGGTCATCAGCTAATCGCCCATGCCCTGGGTGGAGAAACCGAACGCTCGGAAAACGGCTGGGGATTCGGTATTCACAACACCCGGGTTTCCGCGAACCCGGGGTTCTTAACCTCAGATGCAAAGGGATATAAGCTGGTGGTGATTCATCAGGACCAGGTAGTTTCGCTTCCCGATGGATTTCGCACTATTGGCAGTAACGATTTCTGCCCTAATAGTATGATCACCGACGGCAACCTGATGCTTGGTATCCAGGGGCACCCGGAATTTGACAAAGAGTATTGTGCCTATCGCGCGGAATTTCGCCGCGGATTAATCGGCGATGACAAGTATCGGGAAACCCTGGATCTGTTAGCGAACAATGAGACCGACTCTGCCGAAGTATTCGGCTGGGTAAGTCAATTTTTACGCCAGCCAGACTGAGCACCATTGTATCAATCTCCCTGGAATTAAATGGCGAAATCATTTAACCCCCGGGTATTTCTGCTGCGGCATGCACCAACGGTCTGGAACCAGGAAAATAGGATTCAGGGTCATACCGATATCCCGATAACCGCTGACGCCCGAATCGCCCTTGAGAATCTCCAAATTCCAAAACAATGGAATCAACTAAAGTGGTGGTGCAGCCCATTAATCCGCGCCCGTCAAACCGCCAGCGCGCTCGGCACAAATTCAGTGGAGACCCATCCAAGCCTGGTGGAAACCTGTTGGGGAATATTTGAGGGAATGACCCTCTCCGAGATTAACCTGGAAATAATCCGACTTGGGTTGCAGCCCACCAGCGGCCTCGATCTCAAACCACCCAAGGGCGAATCTCCCCGGGAAGTGGGTCAGCGACTTGCCAACTGGATTACCAATTACGCTACACAATACCCGCTAAATATGGCGGTCACCCACAAGGGCGTTATCCGCGCCGCTCTTAGTATGGCGACCGGCTGGGATATGGAGAAAAAGTTTACGTCAACTGTGGACTGGCGGCTACCCATGGCTTTTGATTGCAGTAGTAACGGAGAATTAGAACTGGTCAAGTTGAATTGTGACTGGCAAGACACCGCACTGATCGATGCCCAAACCGAATTTGTGCCTGCAGTCTAGCGCCAAGCAAATCCTGCTAGACTAAACCCTTACTACCCAATACACCCGACCAATGATTGTTAAACAAATCTGGACTGGCAACGCCTATCGAAATTTTAACTATCTAATCGCCTGCCCCGAAACCGGAGAAGCCTTGGCCATTGACCCACTTGACCATGAAAAATGTCTGGCCTATGCCACATCCCAGGGCTGGCAGATCACGCAAATTGTTAACACCCACCATCATGGAGATCACACCGGTGGCAATGCCAGTGTGGTTAGCGCCACCGGGGCAAAGTTGTTAGCCCATGCCGGGGCGAACAATGATATTAGTGGAATAGATACCGGGTTAAGCGCCGGTGATATTGTTCGAGTAGGATCCAGCGTCGATCTTGAAGTACTAGATACTCCTGGACATACCATGAGTCATGTTTGCCTGTTATCCCATACCGAAACCCCATCGCTGTTTTGCGGTGATACGCTGTTTAACGCAGGGGCCGGGAACTGCCACGGAGGGGGACATCCGATAGAACTGTACCAGACCTTTGTACGGCAACTTAATGCTCTGGACGATAAGACGCTGATCTACCCGGGTCACGATTATCTGGAAAACAACCTGCAATTCACCCTGGACCGGGAACCAAATAATCAGCGGGCCAAGGAATTGCTTGAAGCCCGACCCAATACCAATCCTGCCAACGCCATGGTCACGAGCATGGGCCAGGAAAAAGATATTAATACCTTTTTCCGATTGGAAAACCCTGAAGTTATTGATCAGTTGTGTAGCCGATTTCCGGAAATTGGGACCAATCCGGATAGCCAAACGGTATTTGTTAAACTGAGGGAATTACGTAACAGTTGGTAAGTCCGTTTCAGAGGGTGAGTGCGATATTGTCCCGGTGAATTAATTCAATCTCACCGGCATAACCAAGGATTGATTCAATCTGATTACTCGATTTACCGATGATCTGACGGGCCTCGTCGGCACTGTAGTTGATTAGCCCTCGGGCGATTTCTTCATCACTCAAATTAACGCAGACCACAATTTCGCCACGGCCGAATTGCCCGCTAACCGCCTTCACCCCAATTGGTAACAGGCTGCGTCCTGACTCGCTTAGCACTTTGACCGCACCGTCGTCCAATACCAGCCGACCATTCCCGCGTAATTGACCGGCAAGCCACTGTTTCTTTGCTACCACGCGATTTTTACCCGGTTGAATCAAGGTTCCCAGGATTTCTCCAGAGCGGAGTCGGCTCAGCACATCATTTTCCCGGCCATTAACGATCACCGTCGAAGCTCCAGAACGGGCTGCCTTCTGGGCCGCCTGGACTTTAGTCCGCATGCCGCCACTACCAAACAAGGCTGCAGGACCAGCACATGCCAGTAGAGACGGATCATCAGCCATGCCGGTTGAAATCAACCTGGCGTCGACGCTGGTTCTTGGATCCTGATCGTACAGGCCGGTCTGATCAGTTAGAATAATCAGGGCCTCGGCTTCAATCAGGTTAGCCGCCAGCGCGCCGAGAGTATCGTTATCGCCGAACCGAATTTCGTCGTTTACCACGGAATCATTTTCATTGACGATAGGAACCACGCCAAGCTTGATCAGAGTACGCAGGGTACTCCGGGCATTCAAATAACGCTCGCGATTCGCCAGGTCGGCATGGGTCAACAATATTTGCGCAGTAACAATACCGAAGCGCTTGAAGGAAGACTCATAACTTTGCACCAAACTCATCTGACCAACTGCGGCCGCGGCCTGCAATTGATGCACTTCTCTTGGTCGCTTTTTCCAACCCAGTTTACGAACCCCTTCGCCAATCGACCCCGACGACACCAACGCGAACTCCATTCCCTGTTGTTTAAGTACCGCCATTTGTTCGACCCATTGGTCGATGGCTTTCTGGTCGAGTCCCGCGTCAACATCAGTGAGTAACGAAGTGCCAATTTTGACCACCCAGCGACTGGAATCGGTTAAGGAAGTTCGTTCACTTCCCATGGGCAGCTCCTTGACCTGGATCAACCCGCTGGTCTTCGCTGTCCTGCCAGACTTCGGTCAACCGTACCATCAGTGCATTAATCAAATCCCTGCAGCCTTCACCGGTAGCGGTAGAGATTGTGAAAACAGGAGCGTCCCAGGCCAGATCAGCGACAACCTGATCACGTATCTGTGGCAATTCCGCAGTGTTCACCAAGTCAATTTTATTCAGCACCAGCCAGCGCTCCCTTTGTTCCAGCTCCTCACCGAATGCGGATAATTCCTGTTCAATTTCCTGCACCGAACTCACGATACTTTTCTGATCTGGTGGCGCGACGTCGACCAAGTGCAGCAGGATACGGGTGCGATTCAGGTGCTTGAGAAATCCGATACCCAACCCGGTCCCGGTGGCCGCCCCTTCGATCAGTCCAGGAATATCCGCGATCACAAAACCACTTGATTCGCCCACATCCACAACTCCCAGTTGGGGAATCAGAGTGGTAAAAGGATAATCCGCAATTTTCGGACGTGCACTAGAGACCACGCTAAGAAAAGTCGACTTGCCCGCATTCGGCAGCCCCAGCAGACCAACGTCGGCCAGTACTTTTAATTCCAGCTTGAGCAGGCGTTCATCTCCAAGTTTTCCCTTGGTGGTTTTACGCGGAGTCTGATTAACGCTGGATTTAAATCGGGCATTTCCCAGACCACGGGAACCCCCCTTAGCCACCAACAACGGCACGCCCTGTTGCACCACATCGCCAATAACCTCACCAGTTTCCGCATCGGTTACGATGGTGCCAAGAGGGACATTGATTAATAAATCTTCGCCATACTTTCCAGAACAATCCCTGCCGGCACCTCCCTGGCCGTTTTGGGCTTTATATAATCTGGTAAAGCGAAAATCAGCGAGGGTATTTAAGCCGCTGTTTGCGGTAAGAAAAATACTGCCACCGTGGCCGCCATCGCCGCCATCTGGTCCACCATTAGGGCGATATTTTTCTCGCAAAAAGCTTAAAGCACCATTCCCACCTTTACCGGCAATAGTGCGGATTACAGCTTCGTCGACAAATTTCATAGCTCTACAGGTGCAACAAAAAAACCCCGCGATGTTGCCAAAGCGAGGTTCTTATGGATTATTGTTTGTAACTCAGGCGGTCACAATACTAATCGTATTTCGCTTTTTGGGTCCCTTTACTTCGAACAGAACCCTGCCGGGAGAAGTCGCAAAAATGGTGAAGTCTCTGCCCATCCCAACATTCTTGCCCGGATGAAAGTGACTACCTCGCTGGCGAACGATAATGTTTCCGGAAAGTACTTCTTCTCCGCCATAGCGCTTTACGCCCAATCGCTTTGAAACCGAATCGCGGCCGTTTCTGGAACTACCGCCTGCTTTTTTATGTGCCATTTAATTCTCTGTATAAAAACTTAATTAAATTTGATCGATTAACCTGTATTAGATTAACCAATCAATTCCTTTGCCTGCTCGACCCACTGCTCTCGTTCAATCCGACCCTTAAAACTGAGTTGAGAATTGATTTCATCAATTTGTTCCTGCTCTAATTCGGCTATTTGCTTGAAAGTAGTGATGCCGAGAGCCAGCAGTTTTTTCTCAATAACCGGACCGATACCATTAATAGTAGTGAGATTATCGCCAACACCGTCTGCCCCAGTATCAGTTGAAGCTACCGGTTTTTCGGCTGACTCAGCTTTTTTATCTGTGACCTTTTTCGCTTTCTTTTCTGAGGCCTTTTCCGCTTTTATCGCGGTCTCTGGGGCTGCTGCAACATCACCAATTCCAGTTATTTCGACTTCGGTATATGACTGCCGATGACCCTGGGTTCGACGATATCCCTTGCGCCGTTTCATTTTGAAAACCCGAATCTTCTTGTCTCGACCATGAGACAAAATGGTTGCGGTGACCGTGGTATCGAGGGTTGGCGCGCCTACCGTAATATTGCCACCATCAGCCACCAACAGGACTTTACCAAAATCCACCGAACTACCTTCGTCGGCTACCAATTTTTCAACTCTTAACTTGTCTCCAATGGCAACTTTGTATTGTTTACCACCAGTTTTTACTACTGCGTACATTTTGTGCAATCCGTACCGATATAAAATGATGTTATTCTGCGGCGACAGCTGTTAGGGAACCAGCAATAAATTTTGAAGTTTCAAAGAGTTATGATAAATAACCCTGGGCCCCAGCTGCAGAAATTTGAGGACGTCGGATTTTATCCACACCGGTCCGCCGCGTCAATCTGTTATTAGGTGTATTTACTAGGGAATTTGCCGGACCGCTAACGGTCAAATTTTAATAATAATCAGTAATAATTGCGGGTCGAGCCAAAAACCCACCTTTTCGGCTAGAATATCCCGGCAATAACCAGAACATATTTAATCGATGAATCGACCCGGCATCCAGGCCGCTCCAACCCGTATTATTGCTGACGATCTTGTCAGCGAGCCTTTGCCAGAGCAACTGCTTGAATCTGCCCTGGCCCTGGCTCGCGATGACATGGACCAGGTCAATACGACTATTCAGGCGAAGCTTGATTCTGATATCGCGCTGATCCGGACGCTCGGTGCTTATATTATCAAGAGCGGAGGCAAACGGATGCGACCGCTGATTTTATTGTTAAGCGCCAGAGCCTGCGGATACACCGGAACTGATCATATTACGCTTGCCGCAGTGGTCGAATTTATCCATACCGCAACCCTTTTGCATGACGATGTTGTGGACGCCTCTGCCCTGCGCCGGGGTCAGCCTACGGCAAACGATGTCTGGGGCAATGAAGCCAGCGTTCTGGTAGGCGATTTCCTGTATTCAAGAGCGTTCGAAATGATGGTCGAAACCGACCGGATGGAAGTCATGGCCATCATGGCATCGACCACCAATGCGATTGCCGAGGGAGAAGTGTTGCAACTGTTGAACGCGCATTCACCAGACACCAGCGAACAGTCTTATTACGATGCAATACACCGGAAAACTGCCAAGTTATTCGAGTCTGCTGCCTGGCTCGGCGGGGTTATTGGCGGCCATGACGAAGAAGTATGTCAGGCGCTGGCACGCTATGGCATTTTCCTCGGGACGTCATTTCAACTGGTTGACGACGTGATGGATTATTTCTCGAGCAGCGAGGATATGGGCAAGGATGTCGGCGATGATCTGGCAGAAGGCAAGCCAACCCTGCCACTAATCTACGCTATCCGTAACGGTGATGACGATCAGCAAAAAACTGTTCGCGATGCCATTGAACAGGGTGATCGGAATAAAATCAGCGAAATCCTGAACATCGTAAATGCCACCGGCGCCCTCGACTACACCATGGATCAGGCCCGCCACCAATCTAAGTTGGCGATAGACGCATTGGGTGTATTACCTGATTCGACTTTCAAGGAAGCGCTAAAAAACCTGGCGCGCTTCTCCGTCGTGCGTAACCGTTAACGAATTTGACTTCTGCCTCAATCCCATAGATCCGTACTCAAATATCGCTCTCCCGTATCAGGAAGAATAGCCAGCATGGTTTTTCCACGATATGCCTCCTGCTCTGACAGTTGAATCATCCCCGCAACAGCCGCGCCGCAGGAAATTCCGCTGAATATTCCTTCTGAGCGAGCCAGTTCCCGGGCTGTGTGATAAGCCTGCTGGGCGCTGATTTGCAGTATTTGGTTGTAGGCACTGGTATCCAGAATATCCGGAATAAATCCTGGAGCGGTACCCATAATTTTATGCTTGCAGGCCACTCCCTGACTTAGAATCGGCGAGATGTCCGGCTCGGTAGCAACAATTTCGATCCCCGGATGTAGCGCTCTAAGGTACTTGCCCATCCCCGAGATGGTGCCGCCGGTACCGGTAGTACAAACCAATGTATCAAGATCAGGTCCAAAGTCATTCCAGATTTCGTCGGCGGTAGACTGATGGGAATCGGTGTTTGCCGGGTTGTAATGCTGCCCAACAAAAAAATAACCTTTTTCAGAAGCCAGTCGCTTGGCTTCGGCAATCGCCCCCACTGTCCCCAAATCTGCCGGCGTCAGAATTACTTCGCCACCATAGGCCTTGAGTATCTGTACCCTTTCCTGACTCATGTCGGCCGACATGACAAATATCGATCGGTAACCTTTTACCGCCGCTACCATGGCAAGCCCAATACCGGTATTTCCCGAGGTCGGTTCAATAATGGTATCCCCGGGTTTTAACTGACCGTCGCGCTCCGCAACCTCTATCATATTAAGCGCGGGGCGATCCTTCACTGATCCTCCGGGGTTACTCCGTTCAAGTTTTACCCACAAGCTGGCTCCCTGATCGCGACCCAGAACATTTAACTTAACGACAGGGGTATTTCCTATGGTTTCGAGAATAGTGTTGTATTTCATTTTGCCCTACTCACTCGGTTTTAATCACGATTACGAGATCCATGACATTGGTCCCGGTTGGTCCGGTGGTCAATAACAATCCTGCTTGATCCAGCCAATTGCCGGCATCCGCGGCGGCAAGAGCATCCCCAGCACCCTGCAACGACATCCCCGAATAAAACAATCCTCCCGCGGCATCTGTCGGCCCATCGGTTCCATCGGTACCCGCCACCACTCCGTAGACCCCGGTCATTTCGCGGAGTTCTAAAGCCAGCGCCACCGCCAGACTTTGGTTGCGTCCACCGCGCCCGGGGTTCTGTGGCAAATTTACCGTGGGCTCGCCACCCCAGATGTAAACACCGGCCCTTCCACTATGCAAGCATTTTGCCAGATCTGTGGCAATTTCAAGAATGTCGCCACTCAGGGATTCAGCATCTTCGATAACCGCAAGACCCAGTGATTTGGCCTGCTGACAAGCCGCTTCCCTAGCTATTTGATTGGAACCAACCAGGCTGCTCTGATAATGAAACCCTGGCGCATCTGGCTGGTCGGGATTATCAAATTGGGCCGACTGTTGAAGCATTTGTTCTATATCGCCTGGGATCACAAACGGCGCCACCAACGGTGGCTTGATCGCCCCAATCCCTGAACCAATCAGGTTCGGGTCATTCCCCGGTATATCAGATATTCCGTATACCCTGATGCCACCGCCCGTAAAGTCGCGTAACAGTTTACCTCCCTTGATTTGCGAAATACCGATTCGGATATGGTTAATCTGATCAATGGAATAGCCTTCACTGAGCAAAGTTTGGTTCATTGATTGCAATTGCGCAAGATTCATCCATGGCTCGAGACTTTCGGCCAGGGCGGAAGCACCGCCGGAAACCAACATCAACATTTCTGCGCCCGCGGGAACTGACGCGACAAATTGCCGAAGGGCTTGGCCGGCAATTAAACTGTTTTGGTCTGGCACAGGATGGCCTGACTCGATCACCTTAATTCGCCGATCCTCTAGCAGGACTTTATGGGTATGCTGATATTTGGTAACGATAATCGCCCGGGCTCCATCGGCGAGGTGATCACGCACTCCGAGCAGCATAGAGGAAGCAGCTTTTCCAACTGCGATGACGTAGTCCCAGTCCACCGCGGCTTCTTGGGAGAGCGCGAATCGTATCGCACTTTCTCCTTCAACTTTCTCGACCGCCGTATGCCAGATCGACAACGACTGTTGCAGCGGGATTATTGAGATTTCCGGGGGATCAATCATAGGGTAACTATGATCGCCCACATCGGGATACGCAAGTCGGTCAGAGCACTACTATCGATCCCGGACAGATTCTCCTTAAACGATCCAGCTTCCGCGGCTGACCAACCACTCCGCCGATTTTTTGGTCCCGCCAAAAGGAAAAACGTGAACCTGTTTAATCGCGCTCTCTGGATTATTGTTCACGTGTTGCTCAATGGGATTGACCACGTCATCGGGGTCGAAACCCGACAGCATTGAAGTTATTGCAGAACCCCTTTTCTTCAGAAACTGGACCGAATTCCCAACCCCGCACATGGCGGCAAATTTGACCAGGGTGGTTAATTTTGCCGGCCCGGCTACGCCGAGGTGAACAGGCAAATGAACGCCAATCGTAGGCAGACTATTCTCCCACTGGATAAACCCGTCAGAATCAAATCCAAACTGAGTAACAATTCGCATTTCAGCATCGGTACGCGCGGCAAAATCCTGTTTTAATTTAAGTGCTTGCTCTACGGTGGCTTTGTCGAAATCCGGCGAGCCTTCAGGATGCCCGGCTACTCCCATACTTTTCACGCCGTATTTGTCAAACAGCCCGGTCTCCAGGACCTGCATGGTGGAGCCAAATTCCCCCGCCTGAACTTCCAGTCCGCCACCAATAATCAACGCATCAGTGATCCCTGCTTCGCCGGTTAGCATTTTAATTCTGTTTTCCAGTGCGGCATGACTGGTTAATCGTCGGGAAGCAAAATGTGGCACCGCGGTATAGCCAAAATCGGCCAGGCGTCTGGCACCGGCGGTGAGCATTTCCGGACTCTCAGAACCCATATCGGTTATATAAACCCGAGTTCCCTTAGGGAAGGTCCCCTGGAGTTCATCGCTTTCGATGGCTTGCTTGGGGGAAATTTCAATTGACGCTGCTATTCTGGTCATTACCGCTGGTCCCTGGGAAACTTCGGTCAAAAAATATGGAGCGCAATGGTAGAGAAAGCCAGGTAAATAAATTTACGCCTATGCGACACCGCCCCATTCCCATGCGGCAATTTTCAATACTCCAGAGCTAACTGTATTATCGAGCCTGACCAAGTCGGGTCGAGGCCAGCACTGCCAGCATAACCAGAGCCACTCCAAACCATTGAAGAGTCGACAACGATTCTCCAAGAACCATCGAGGCAATGGTGATCGAGACCACTGGCTCCAGATTAAGAAAAAATGCTGCGACTTCTGGCGCAAGTCGAGACAAGGCAGCAAACTGACAAAGTATAGCGATAATGTAGCAACCGGTGGCACCAGCCAGGGCCCATAATCCATCGCCCCCGGACACGCTAAAATTCCCCATGATCAACGGCAGAATCATTACCAGTCCAACCAGACTGATCCGAAACGTAAACACCACCGTATCCACTTTCGGCGCGACCCGAGCGCCGAGAAAAAAAGTTGCCGCGGCGCCCAGCATAGCACTCACCGCCAAAATCAAACCGATCGGATAGATGTCATGTTCACCGTTCAATAAGGCAAGACCCAGTCCGACAAATGCCGTTATGAAGAGAAAAACCGCTGAAAGGGAAAATCGGGCAGTACCTGATATCAGCGAAACCGCCAACACCACCAGGGGATACATATATAAAATCAATACCGCGACACTAACCGAAATGCTCTGGATCGATATCAGATAGCAGATCATAGCGCCGGACCAGACAAAACCCACAGCGATAGTCAAACCATAGTATCCCGGAGACGTAGATTTTACTGATGCCTTCGAAGGCCCTTTTGATTTAATTAAAAGTATCAAACCAATTACCAGCACCGAACACAGAAAGCGAAAAAACATCAGGGTCAGGGCATTGCCGCCATCGGCATAAAACAACTTGGCCTGGGTGGTGACTGCTCCGATGAAAACAGCTGTGGCCAGGGCGAACAGCACCCCTGCCTGGTATTTCGACATCACCAGATCAATTACCCGTCAGTCGCTCACGCAATTTAAACTTTTGAATTTTCCCGGTAGAGGTTTTTGGCAAAGTTTCAAACAATATGGTTCGGGGGCATTTGTAATGGGCCAGATTTTCCCGACAAAAATCGATGATTCCCTGTTCGCTAATTTCTGCGCCGGGCTTAAGACCAATAAAAGCGCACGGTGTTTCTCCCCAGTGTGGATCCGGTTTTGCCACAACCGCTGCTTCAGCGACCAATGGATGTTTATACAGACAGTCCTCTACTTCAATGGATGAAATATTCTCACCACCTGAAATAATAATATCTTTTGAGCGGTCCTTGAGCCGCAGATACCGGTCCGGCTCCATTACCCCTAGATCACCTGAATGGAACCAGCCGCCGGCAAAAGCCTCCGCGGTAGCGGTTTCGTTTTTAAGGTAACCTTTCATCACAATATTGCCTCGAAACATGGTCTCTCCGATAACCTCTCCATTGGCTTCCACTGATTGCATGGTTGTTGGATCCATCACCTCAAGTCCTTCCAGCGCGTGATAACGCACCCCCTGGCGCGACTTCATCCCGGCCTGATCGTGTTCATTCAATTGGTCCCATTCGGGTTTCCAGGCGCAGATTACCGCCGGGCCATAGGTTTCGGTCAGCCCATAAACATGGGTCACCTTAAACCCTGCACGCTCCATAGACGCTAGAACCGCCGCTGGTGGAGGTGCCGCAGCGGTCATCATATTGACCTGGTGATCAAATTCACGGCGCTCGGGTTCCGCCGCATTGATCAACATGTTCATGATAATCGGGGCACCGCAGAAGTGGCTAACCCGGTGTTCCGCAATGGCCTGAAAAATTGCCGCCGCGTTGACCGCGCGTAGACATACACTGGTACCGGCGATTGCCGCCAGACTCCAGGGAAAACACCAGCCATTACAATGGAACATCGGCAGCGTCCACAGATAATTGGCGTGGTGGGGCATTTCCCATCCAACAATATTACTCAAGGCGTTCAAATAGGCACCGCGGTGATGGTAGACAACTCCCTTGGGTTTGCCGGTGGTTCCGCTGGTATAGTTCAGTGAAATGGCATTCCATTCGTCTTCAACTTTGGGTAATTCGTCGTTTTCGTCTCCGCATGACAGAAACTGCTGATAACCTTGTTTTCCAATCCTGGCATCGCAACCTGGTACTTCAATATCTATTATCAGAAGTTGATCGCGAAACGAGTCATCCAATAGACCCAACGCTGCGCCGACCATCTCTGCAAGCTCGGCATCGGCCAATAGAACTTTAGCCTCGCAATGTTGCAGAATATAAGCCACGGTAGCAGCATCGAGACGGGTGTTAATCGCATTCAACACAGCACCCGACATCGGCACCGCAAAATGTGCTTCGTATATAGCGCTGCTGTTAGGCGCAATGATCGCCACCGTATCTTCTGCCTCGACACCATTGCGGATCAGGGCCGACGCCAGACGTTGACAACGTCTTTGCAGCTGACTCCAGGTGGTGGTCTGATCACCATCGATAACAGCGGTTCGATCCGGATAAGTTGACGCCGCGCGGTCTAAAAAACCCAGTGGTGACAACGGCTCAAAATTGGCCGCGCATTGGCCCAGGCCTTTGTGATATTTGTTAGATCCCATGAAATTATCGAAATTGGCAAACCGGGGAATAATAATGTTATCTTCCAGATTTCGATACTCCCTTTTGTTTGGTTTATGCCTGATATACCCACCCTGCGCCGAATTCTCAATCAAAACCGCGTTATTGCCGTTGTAGGATTGTCCGCAAAATGGCACCGCCCGAGTTTTTTCGCGGCCAAGTATATGCAGGACCACGGATACCGGATCATTCCGGTTAATCCAAATTATCCCGAGATTCTCGGCGAAACCTGCTACCCGGATCTGGCGTCAATTCCCGAACCGGTTGATATGGTGGATTTATTTCAACGCGCCGACACAACGCCAGATTATGCCCGTCAGGCCATCGAAATCGGTGCCAAATGCGTCTGGTTGCAATTGGGTATTATCAACCAGGAAGCCCACCAGATTACCCAGGATGCCGGACTCGATTTCGTCATGGACCATTGCGTCAAGATCGAACATGCACGGCTATTTGGCGGATTAAATTTTATTGGGGTAAATACCCGAGTGGTCTCGTCCCAGCGCAACAAGATTATTGCAAATTAGGTTAGAGGTATTGCGATGAGTGATAGAGAATTTGGCTTCGAAACCCTGTGTTTACATGCTGGCCATCAACCAGACCCCGCCACCGGTGCCAGGGCAACCCCGATTTACCAGACCGCTTCCTACGTTTTCGATGATACCGATCACGCCGCCAGTTTGTTCAATTTACAGACTTTTGGCAATGTTTATACCCGCCTGACCAATCCCACCACCGCGATGTTTGAAGAACGCATGGCGGCATTGGAAGGTGGACGCGCTGCGGTTGCCACCAGTACTGGTATGGCGGCCCAAATGACCGCGCTACTAACTTTGTTACGGCAAGGTGATGAAATTGTTTCCGCCAGCACTTTGTATGGCGGCACCGTTTCCCAGTTCGCGGTTACCTTTAAACGCATGGGAATTTCCACCGTATTTGTTGACCCGGACGATCCGGAAAATTTTGCCCGGGCCATATCCGACAGAACCCGGGTAATTTATGGGGAAACTGTGGGTAACCCCAACAACAATGTTATTGACATCGAAGCCGTCGGACGAATTGCCCATGATCACGGTATCGCCTTCGTTATCGACAATACATTTGCTTCACCCTATCTGTGCCGTCCATTCGATCATGGTGCTGATATCGTGGTGCATTCGGCTACCAAATTTATCTGCGGACATGGGACTTCCATGGGCGGCATCATCATCGAATCGGGTAAATTTCCCTGGGACAATGGAAATTATCCGGATATGATTGAGCCCTCTGAGGGCTACCATGGGGTGAAATTCTACGAGACTTTTGGCGACTTTGGCTTCACTATGAAGGCGCGCTGCGAAACTCTGCGCACCCTGGGCCCAACCATTAGCCCCTTCAATTCTTTTATGATGCTTCAGGGGCTTGAAACCCTGCCGATACGGATGGATCGCCATGTCGTAAACACCCAACGGGTGTCAGCGTTCTTGCATCAACATAAGAATGTCAGTTGGGTAAAATACGCCGGCGATCCGAATAACCCCTATTATTCTTTGGCACAAAAATACCTGCCAAAAGGAGCCGGCTCGATCCTGACGTTTGGGGTTAAAGGAGGACAGCAAGCCGGCGCAAGGTTTATCGAGAACGCGAGCTTTATGAGTCATCTGGCAAATGTTGGCGACGCTAAAACCCTGGTCATTCACCCTGCTTCAACTACCCATAGACAGCTTAACGAAGCAGAGTTATTGAAGGCCGGAATTTCCGATGACATGATCCGAATGTCGGTGGGTCTTGAATCCATTGACGATATATTGTGGGACATCGACCAGGCCCTCAATGCTACATAAGGTTCGTCACTAAGCAAGCGATTACAGCCCTGAAAACGTGAGTCGCATTGACAGTTTTGGTCTGGAACCCGGGGAAATCATCTCCGAAAAGTTTGAAGTCATTGAAATACTGGGGGCCGGTTGGGAAGGTGAGGTCTATCTGGTAAGCGAGCTGCGCACCGGTATCGCCCGCACCGCAAAATTGTTTTTCCCACAACGCAACCCGCGTGACCGAACCCTGAAAACTTATGCGCGCAAGCTGCATAAATTACGCCAGTGTCCCATCGTAATTCAATACCATTCTCTGGACAGCACATTTTTTCAAGGAAGCAAGATTTCAATTCTGATTTCAGAATACGTCGAAGGACAGTTACTGTCGGTATTCCTTAAGTCCCAGAAAGGCCAAAAGCTCAGTCCGTTTCAAGGCATTCATCTTCTTTATGCGCTGACCCGGGGGATTGAGGCGATTCACGCAACCCGGGACTATCATGGCGACCTTCACCCGGAAAATATTATTGTTCAGCGATTCGGCCTCGGCTTTGAATTGAAACTTCTGGATATGTTCAATTGGGGTGCACCCAGCGGGGAAAATTACCGCAACGACTTATGCGATTTAATCCGGGTTTTCTATGACGTACTGGGCGGCGCCAAGACCTATTCGCGCCAACCACCCGAGGTCAAGGAAATTTGTTGCGGGCTGAAACGCAGTCTGATTTTGAAAAAATTTCGCTCGGCAAATCAATTGAGGAGCCATATCGAAACCATGCATTGGAGTGGCGTATGAATCAACTTTTTTACGCCGCAGAATCTTTCGGCCCGAAATACTTCCGCCATCCTGGTTGTCAATTCGCCGCCTATACCGCCCGTTCCCCCGACAAAACCAGCCCCAATGAAGACTGCGCCGGTTGGATCAGAGTATCCCGGGAGAGTTGGGTATTTATGGTTGCCGATGGTCTCGGCGGGCTACCCGCTGGTGAATCTGCGTCCCAATTGGCTGTCAAAATTATTCTTCAACAGCTTGCCCATAAAGAATCCGCGAAAGATGTGCGCAGCGCAATTTTGGCAGGAATCGATTCGGCCAATAGCGCTATCCTGCAATCAGGAAGCGGTGGCGCAACCACACTGATGTTGGCAGAGTTGAGCAAAGGAACCCTACGAACCTATCATATCGGGGATTCAATGACCCTGGTTACCGGCCAGCGCGGTCAGCTCAAGTCCCAAACAGTATCCCATTCACCCACCGGCTATATGGAGGAATCCGGCGTTTTGGATGAAGCCAGCGCCATGCTCCATGAAGACCGTCATCTGGTGTCGAATGTGCTAGGGAGCGATCAGATGCGATTGGAAATCGGTCCAAGGATCATCCTGTCGAATTTCGATACCGTGGTCATGGCAAGCGACGGGCTGAGGGATAATCTATCCCAGGAGGCAATCATCGACGTGATTAAGTCGGGGCCGCTAGACGAAAAAATTTCTCAACTCATTACCCAGTGCCAGATTTCCATGCTAAGCGAGGACCCCGAAGTCCCCGCGCATCCAGACGATTTAACCATCATCACTCTACGCCGCAGCGAATAGTTAACTCGCCCCGGTGGATCCAAAGCCGCCATCAGCGCGGTCACTGCGCTCGAACGACTCAACGATATTAAATGTGGCCTGGATCACCGGCACCAGAACTAATTGTGCAATGCGGTCTCCCGGGTTGATAGTGAATTCACGGGTGCCGCGATTCCAGCAGGAGACGAATAACTGCCCCTGATAATCGGAGTCGATCAAACCGGTCAAGTTTCCCAGCACGATGCCGTGCTTATGCCCCAACCCCGATCGAGGGAGGATCACTGCGGCCACATCCGGGTCACCGATATGAATGGCAATTCCTGTCGGGATCAGCTCGGTTTGTCCCGGGGACAACACCAGGGAATCGTCCACACAGGCCTTAAGATCGAGCCCCGCTGACCCTTCTGTAGCATAGTGAGGCAAACCAAACTCTGTGTTTACTCTTGGATCAAGGATTTGAAGATCAATATTGGCTTTCATTGATTTATAAATTTGTAAATATGTTCAAGCATCTGGATCGCGATGGCGTATTTATCACTGGCGGGTAACCTGATTTCTCCCTGGGTATGAACCAGGGTAACTGCATTCCGGTCATTGCCAAACGCGCCCTGGGCACCGCCAACATTATTGGCCGCAATCATATTGACCTTCTTGTTGACTAATTTGGACCGAGCGTTATCCAGGGTATTCTGGGTCTCTGCGGCAAATCCTACGGTAAACGGCGGATTGTCGAGGGCTGCAACGGCGGCAAGAATATCCGGATTTCGCACCATTTCAATGGTCATGGTGTCACTATCCGCGGTTTTTTTGATTTTATGTTCGGCTACCCTGGATGGTCGGAAATCCGCCACTGCAGCCACCCCGATAAAAATATCTGACCCAATCACTTCCTGGTTTACTGCCGCCAGCATATCCTGCGCCGAAACGACGTCTATCCGACCTACCCCAGTTGGTGTCTCGAGATGCACCGGGCCGCTGATCAACGTGACCCGGGCACCAAAGTCCGCTGCTGCCTGAGCCAGAGCAAAACCCATCTTGCCAGAACTATGATTGGTTATGCCGCGCACCGGGTCGATGGCTTCCCAGGTCGGACCGGCGGTGATTAAAATATTGCGCCCGGCAAGGATAGGTTCGATCCCATCTCCCGCCAATATCCCGGCAATTTCATCGGGCTCGGTCATGCGTCCCGGCCCCACTTCCCCGCAGGCCTGATCGCCGCTTCCCGGTCCGATGACCTGGATTCCTCTTTGCCTCAGTAATTCCAGATTACCAACCGTGGCCGAGTGCTGCCACATTTGTTGGTTCATTGCTGGTGCGATTGCAACATCCGCGGTGGTCGCAACACATAACGTGGACAAAAGATCATCGGCCTGACCATTAGCAAGTTTCGCAATAAAGTTTGCGGTTGCCGGCGCTATAATTATTTGTTCGGCCCAGCGCGCCAGCTCAATATGTCCCATACCCGACTCCGCATCGGTATCCAGTAAATGCTGGTAGACTGGATGGCCGCTCACCGCCTGAAGAGTTAATGGTGTAATAAATTCAGTTGCGGCGGAGGTCATTACCACCCGCACATCACACCCCCGATCGAGCAGTCTTCGTACCAATTCCGGGCTTTTATAAGCAGCAATTCCACCGCTGATCCCGATCAGTATGCGCTTGTTATTGTGATGATTCATGAGGTAGAGTGTAACGCAGGATTATCAATACAAGGAATGTAAGCATGGCAATCAAACAATGGCCCGTTAGCGAGCGGCCCCAGGAAAAACTTCTGTCTCGAGGCGCCCAGGTACTGTCTGACGCTGAACTGTTGGCATTATTTATTCGCTCGGGAACTCCCGGCTGTACCGCCCTCGATATTGGGCGCAACCTGCTGCGAGAATTTGGCGGACTGCGCCAGATATTGACTGCAGACAAGCAAAAAATCTATCAATTCAATGGCTGCGGCCCGGCACGCTACGCGCTGTTACAAGCATCTCTGGAAATGGGGCGGCGATTCCTCGACCAGAGCCTGCGCAAGCAAGGGCCATTGAGTAGTCCCAGCCAGGCCGCAGATTTTCTTACCCATCAGTTACGTGATCGAAAACGAGAAGTCTTCGCGATTATTTACCTCGATACCCGGCATCAAGTTATCGATTATGAAGAATTGTTTTGCGGAACCCTGAACGGTGCCACGGTACATCCCCGGGAGGTGGTAAGAGCGGTGCTGGAGAAAAATGCTTCAGCAGTCATACTCGCCCATAACCATCCTTCAGGTATTGCCGAACCGAGTCAGTCTGATGCAACCCTGACCAAACGCTTGCGGGAGTCCCTCGATTTAATCGATGTCAGGTTGCTGGATCATCTGGTAATCGGTGATGGCGAGTTTGTCTCGATGAGTGATCGTGGGCTTTTTTGACAGAGAATTTTAAGGCACACTCTGAATCCCTCGATGCACTCGACAACGTTCAACCACCGAATCATCTATGAAATCACGTGAAAGAAGAGAAGGCATTACGCTGGTCCATACCGGCGAAGGCAAGGGTAAATCCTCCAGCGCCTTTGGCGTGGTATTTCGGGCCGCGGGCTGGGGTCTCAAAGTATGCGTGATTCAATTGATCAAAGGCAAATGGAAAACTGGCGAAAGTCAGGCCGCTGCGAAATTTGACAATATCGAATGGCATTCAATGGGTGACGGGTTTACCTGGGACACCAAAGACCCGGAGCAAGATATAAAAACCAGCCGCACCGTCTGGGAATTTGCCCAGCAGAAAATTCTGTCAGAAGAATTTGATTTGGTAGTACTCGACGAGATCAACTACTGCTGTAGTTATGGTTGGTTCACTGGCGCTGAGATCGCCGAATTTATCAGAGAGAAAAAACCGAAGTGGATGCATCTGATTTTAACCGGCCGGGATGCGCCGGAGGAAATTATTGAAGTGGCAGACACCGTTACCAGTATGACCAAAGTTAAACACGCCTTCGACCAGGGAATTCTGGCCGCTCAAGGGGTAGAGTTCTGAGCTTATTCCGAACCGTCCAGTGAGACTTTTGCGCGCCGTGATTTAACTTTTCCACGGTGCGACTTAGTTTCAAGACGCTTGCGAACTGCACCCTTGCCGGGCCGGGTTGGAATTCTCGGTGCTTGTCGAACGAAAACACTTTTCACCAATTCCTGTAATCGTTCCAGGGCCGCCTGTCGGTTTTTTTCCTGGGTGCGATATTGCTGGGATTTAATGACGATTACACCATCCCTTGATACGCGTTTATCCTTTAGGGAAAGCAGCCGTTGTTTGTAGGTATCGGGCAACGAAGAAGCCGCGATATCAAACCGCAGATGGACCGCCGACGAAACTTTATTGACGTTCTGTCCTCCCGCACCCTGGGCTCGAATCGGATTCAATTCGATCTCCTCCAGGGACAAAGAAATTCTGTTTGAAATGGGTAGCATGGAACGGTATGAGCTCAAGTGACATCCGTTATATCACGCCGGCGGTCTGAGGAAAATCAGCGCTGGTCGTATTCAGGTAATATCCATTGACATAATCTTATTAGACTCGCCGCATTAAACTCTAACCCTTTACTATCCAATCATTCAGGCTAAGCCATGAAACGCTATTCTATCTTCAGTCTGCTGCGAAATTCGATGAGTTATCATCAAAACTGGCAGCGCGCCTGGCGTAGCCCCGATCCCAAACGGGAGTACGACGTAGTCATTGTCGGCGGTGGCGGACATGGTCTCGCGACCGCGTATTATTTGGCCAAGGAATGCGGTGTAAAGAATGTTGCGGTAATTGAGAAAGGCTGGATTGGTGGCGGTAACACTGGCCGCAACACCACAATTGTCCGATCCAATTATCTATACGACGAATCTGCCGGTATTTATGAACACGCCCTCAAACTGTGGGAAGGACTCAGTACTGACCTTAACTATAATGTCATGTTCTCTCCCCGGGGCCTGCTTCACCTCGCCCACAATGTTCACGACATGCAGGAAATTGGACGCCGGGGAAGCGCGATCCGACTTAATGGTATCGATTCGGAATTTCTGTCCCCGGCCCAGGTAAAGGAAATGGTGCCTTTCATTAATCTCGACTGCCGCTATCCGGTGATGGGAGCATTGCTCCAACGCCGCGGCGGTACCGCGCGCCACGACGCTGTCGCCTGGGGTTTTGCCCGGGCTGCAGACGACCTCGGCGTTGACATCATCCAGAATTGTGAAGTCAGCGGTTTTCGCATAGAAAATAATACGGTGACCGGGGTCGAAACGAGCCGGGGTTTGATCGGCGCCAAAAAAGTTGGTTGCGTGGTGGCGGGTCACTGTAGTGTGTTGGCTGACATGGCAGGGTTTCGTCTGCCGGTGGAGTCAGTACCGCTTCAGGCACTGGTATCTGAACCCATTAAACCTGTGCTTAATTGCGTTGTGATGTCCGGTAGTGTGCATGCCTATATCAGTCAATCCGATAAAGGTGAGCTGGTTATTGGCGCCGGATCGGATATTTACAACTCTTATTCCCAACGCGGCGGATTTGACGTCATTGAACAAACCGTTGGACCTGTGATCGAGTTGTATCCGGTATTTTCCCGTATGAAAATGTTGCGGCAATGGGGCGGTATCGTCGATGTAACAGTGGACCGCTCACCTATTCTGAGCAAGACACCGGTCAACAATATGTTTTTTAACTGCGGCTGGGGTACCGGTGGATTCAAGGCAACCCCAGGTTCAGGCAATGTTTTCGCCCATTCAATTGCCCGTGGCGAAATGCATCCCATCGCCGAACCATTTTCTATTGATCGCTTCAATTCCGGCGCCCTGATTGATGAAGGTGCGGCGGCAGCGGTCGCGCACTAAGCTCGAGGAATATCCACTATGCTGTTAATTGAATGTCCCTGGTGCGGGGTTCGTGACCAGACCGAGTTTCATTGTCATGGCGAGGCCCATATCGTCCGTCCGCTTGATCCGGATAGCTTGAGCGAGCAGGAATGGGGCAATTATGTTTTTTTTCGCAAGAACCCCAAAGGCCTGCATTTCGAACGCTGGGATCATTCTCACGGTTGCCGCCGCTGGTTCAATGCGGCCCGGGATACCATCACTGATCATATCTATGCCACCTACAAACCAGGTGAACCCAAGCCGGAGATCGATCAATGAGTCAGCAATTTCGACTCAATACCGGTGGTCAACTGAATCGCAGCAAACTCTTACGCTTTTGGTATGACAACAAGAGCTACCAGGGTTATGAAGGAGACACCCTGGCATCGGCATTATTAGCCAACGGCGTTAAGTTGGTGGGCAGGAGTTTTAAATACCATCGCCCCCGTGGCATTTATTCTGCAGGCTCTGAAGAGCCAAATGCGTTAGTCCAACTCGAATCCGGCGCCCATACCGAACCCAATCGCCGCGCCACCGAAGTCGAGTTATATGATGGCTTGACCGCGACCAGTCAAAATTGCTGGCCGTCGGTTAAATTTGATATCGGGGCCTTGAATTCGGTGGTCTCTAATCTGTTGCCCGCGGGGTTTTACTATAAGACCTTTATGTGGCCCCAGTCGATGTGGATGACCTATGAAAAGTACATCCGCAAAGCCGCCGGGCTCGGTCATTCCCCCAGGGAAATCGACCCCGACAGTTATGATAAAACCCATGCTCACTGTGACGTCCTGGTAATCGGCGCCGGACCTGCTGGTCTGCAGGCGGCATTGTCCGCCGGCCGCAGTGGTGCCAGGGTAATGTTGATTGACGAAAAACCCATGTTTGGCGGTTCGTTGTTAAGTGACCGTACCGAGATTAATGGCGTTACCGCAATTGAATGGGTCGATCAGATAATCAGTGAACTCAAGCAGATGCGTGAAGTAAGCCTGCATTCGCGTACTACGGTTACCGGCTACTATGACTATAACCTGCTGGTTGCCAACCAGCGGGTTAGCGAACACCTGGGGCCCAACCGTCGGGGCAGCGAACCCAAAGAGCGGTTATTGAAAATTCGCGCGAAACAGGTAGTGCTGGCAACCGGCTCAATTGAACGGCCGCTGGTGTTTGCCGACAGTGACCGACCGGGAGTGATGTTGGCCCACGCACTGCGAACCTATATCAATCATTACGCGGTGCTGCCGGGCAAAAATATAGCCTTGATCACCAATAATGACGGTGCCTATCAGGCCGCCCTTGACGCCCATGAAGCTGGCGCCAGTGTTGTTGCGATTGACGTCAGGCGCAACCCAACCGGCGAATTGACCGATCGGGCTCGCTCCAACGGAATATCGATTATGGAAAACAGTGCCATTACCGGCGTCGACTACGCTCGAGGCAATATTCGTGGAATCGAGGTAATGCAACTGAGTACAGATGGAACCACGGTCCGGGGTGTCGCAAAATTCTTGAAATGTGATCTGGTTGCAGTGGCGGGGGGCTGGACTCCTACCCTGCATTTATTCAGTCAGGCCAAAGGGAAGTTAACCTATAACGATGACCAGCATTGTTTCGTCCCGGATCAGCGCGCGATCAATAACCCGGGATTCGAAGCTGGCGCCTGTAAAGCAACCTGGTCGCTGCCCGATTGTTTGTCTGAAGGCGGCGAAGCCGGTGCCGCCGCAGCCAAAGCAGCTGGATTTAACGGCGCCCAGGCGAACCCAAGCCCGGAGACAAATAGTCCGGCCACGGGTTCAACCCGCCCCCAATGGATATTGCCAACCGACCATCCGATTGGACAGGGTTCGAAGAAGCATTTCCATGAATTACATAACGATTCCACGGTAGCCGATATCCAGCTGGCCGCAAGGGAAGGGTTTTTATCGGTTGAACACCTCAAGCGTTACACCACCACCGGCATGGGCACCGACCAGGGCAAAACCTCAAATCTTAATGCCCTGACCGTGATGTCTGACTTGCAGAACTTACCGGTTCCCGAGGTCGGAACCACAACATTCAGGCCGCCTTATACACCACTGACATTTGGATCGGTTGTAGGTCATGACCGGCGTGAGCTTTTTGTTCAAAAAAGAAAGACCGCAATGCATCCCTGGCACGATCAAAATGGCGCAGTCTACGAGGATGTAGGGGACTGGAAGCGTCCGTTTTATTTCCCTAAGGCAGGAGAAAACATGGGTGCAGCGGTTCGCCGCGAATGCCTTGCAGCCCGTAACGCCGTTGGTATTCTTGACGCATCAACCCTGGGCAAGATTGATATCAAGGGTCCTGACGCCACTAGCCTGCTTAACATGGTTTACACCAATGCCTGGAACAAACTGGCCCCGGGCAAATGCCGCTACGGATTAATGTTAAATGAACACGGCATGATTTTCGACGATGGCGTAACAACCTGCATTGACGAAAATCACTATCATATGACCACGACTACTGGTGGCGCCGCCAGGGTAATGGGTTGGTTGGAAGAGTGGTTGCAAACAGAGTGGCCAGAAAATCAGGTCTATTGCACCAGCGTAACCGAGCAATGGGCAGTAGCGACTATTGCCGGACCTAAATCAGCGTCGTTGTTGACTAAATTATGCGATCAACCTCTGGACGATGAGTCGTTTCCGTTTATGTCGATGCAATCGTTTACCGTGGCAGGCATTCCAGCCAGGGTATTTCGCATTAGTTTTACTGGTGATCTCGCTTTCGAAATTAATGTTCCAGCGCGTTACGGCCTGGCACTGTGGGAAGCACTGATGGAGGCTGGTCACGAATTTGATATCTGCCCTTACGGCACCGAAGCCATGCACGTCCTGCGGGCGGAAAAAGGATTTATTATTGTAGGCCAGGATACCGATGGCACGGTTACGCCAAAGGACCTTGGTATGGACTGGATCGTTTCCAAGACCAAAGGTGATTTTTTGGGAAGGCGATCGTTCAATCGAACTGACACCGCCAGCGAAAACCGGAAACAGCTGGTGGGACTACTGACCGAAGACCCCAATTTTGTTTTGCCTGAGGGTTCCCATGTGGTAGAGCAGTTAAAAGACAGCCCGCCCATGAAAATGCTCGGTCACATTACTTCCAGTTATTTTAGCCCATCACTTGGCAGGTCCATTGCAATGGGGCTGATTCGGGATGGATTTAACCGGATGGGAAAGACTATGGTGGTATCTCTGATGGACGGCGGTAGTCAGAAAGTAACCGTTACCGAGCCGGTGTTTCTCAAAAACAGCATAGCGGGTAATTCCAATGGCCAGTAATTCTACTCCAGGCAAGATCACTACAACTTCCCCATGCTACGCTCGCATGCCAGTAGAGGGCGTTAATTCATTGCGCCAAATGAGTTTGCGCGGAAAGTTAAATATTCGCGGAGATGCCAGTGACAGCAATTTTGTCGATGGCATTAAACGCGCCCTGGGAGTAGAACTTCCGGTGGTCGCAAATACCCTAAGCGAAAAGGAATCGGTTCGGGTCTATTGGCTCGGCCCGGATGAATGGCTGGTTCATTGCGACATGGATGAAACAAGCGATCTGGAAGCGCGACTGGCTACAGAACTTTCTGATTTGCACCATGGTGTCACTGAAATTTCAGACTATTACACTGTGCTAAGAATACGCGGACCCAATACAGAATCCATACTCCGCAAAGGCTGCCCTCTTGACCTCCACCACAGCCAATTTCGATCAGGGGATATTGCCCAGACCCGATTTGGCAACGCCAGCATATTGCTGCATAAACTGGGGGACGGAGAATCCTGGGATATACAGGTGCGATGGACCTATGCTGAATACCTCTGGGATTATCTGATAAGTGGTACCCGAGCGTTGTAACTAGTTTTTCGTGGCACCATGAAATCTGTCACGATCTAAGTAATATCAAAAACTTAGGGGAGTATTTTATTGTTTCATATAATCCTCTGCCAATCTTTTTAACTGGTTTTGTGTCGTTTTGGCGTGTTAAGATTTAATTCCACACATTAATTATTTTAAATTTGGAGGAATTATGGAAGCTTTAATGCCACTCATTATAAATTTGATCTCTGGCGCTGTTGGCGGCAACGTTGTTGGTGCAGTTCTTAAAAAACTGAGTTTGGGTACCGTAGGCAATAGTCTTGCCGGTATCGTTGGGGGCGGTCTTGGCGGTCAAATTCTTGGCATGCTTGGCGGCGGTGGTCTGGAAGGTATCGTCGGCCAATTGGCCTCAGGTGGGGCCGGCGGCGGTGCGCTGATGGTTATTATCGGACTCATTAAAAAAATGATGTCCAAGTAATCTGTGTTGACCGAGTAACACACAAAGTTCACTCTGAAATAACCAGCGGAACAAAAACTACAACCGCGAAAAAAGGCGACGCATAAATTGCGTCGCCTTTTTTGTTTTAATTTAAATTGCGCTAGCGCTTAAATCCGCCAGTCTCTCCTTTGTCATATCGATTGGAAAATTCTGTATCGACGCCCTGGGCCAGTTTTTTCGCCTGATTTACCCAGTCTTCACGATAGATTCGACCGGGAAATGCAATATAGTTATCCACCCATTTAATATTGTCATCGGTGAAATCGCCAACCTGGTAAAAATGATAAACCCCTAGCCCATTCAAGGTCTTCTGAATAACTGGCCCTACTCCTTTTATACGTTTAAGGTCATCCCCTTTACCGTTATTGGGTTCAGACAATCCAGCAGGACGCCACTCATCCTTAATTTCAGGCAGTCCTGAATCAGCAGAATCGCCAGCTACAGCTCCACTTAATCCAGCCGCACTGGCTGCGGTTCCAACGACCCCGCCAGCAGAACTGCCACTACCGCTGCCACCAACGGAATTGTCACCGGACACAGTGTCCAGAAATGATTGCCCACCTCCGGCACCACCTCCTCCCTGTGAACCTGATGCTTCTAGCTCGGCACAACGCGCCTGGCATCGATCCAACTGCCGTTTAAGCTCAGATGAAGTTAACTCGCTCGCCGAACTGCTGCGTCCCCAGATTAACCAACCAATAAATAGCCCCAAAAGAGCCGCCAACAACATCCATATCCAAGTTTGAAAGAATAAATAGCCCATTAGTTGGTTACCTCGATAGTCTTTATATTAAATTCTATGCGGCGATTGGCTGCTCGCCCCACCTCTGTATTATTATCACCGATCGGCTGCGCGCTACCGTATCCCACCGAAAGCAATCGACTCTCGGGAACACCGGCTGCCAGTAAATACCCAACAACCGAACTCGCTCGCCTGCCACTGAGGGCAATATTGGCTTGATCGGAACCAATGTTATCGGTATGTCCGGAAACTTCGATATTGGAACCAGAACATTCTTGAAGTATTCCGACCAGATTATCCAACAGCGAAAAGCTGTTAGGCGACAAGTCGGCACTGCCAAATGCAAACTCTATATTTTTACCGGTCATTAATTCACCGATATCCTGATCGCATCGCGCTGCCAGTCGTGCAGCTTCTGCTTTCGCGGCGGCCGCTTTACCCGCCGCCTGTTCGGCTTCCAACTGCTCCGCCGCCGCTTTCGCCGCCGCTGCCTGTTCTGCCGCTAATATCTCCGCCGCGGCTTTCTCAGCAGCTGCCTTAGCCGCAGCCTGCTCTGCCGCTAACTTGTCCGCTGCCGCTTTCGCCGCCGCCTGTTCCGCGGCTAACTTGTCCGCTGCTGCCTTCGCCGCCGCGGCTTGCTCCTCTGCTAAATTATCTGCTGCCACCATCGCTGCTGCTGCCTGCTCCGCCGCTAACTTATCTGCTGCCGCCTTCTCCGCTACTGCCTGCTCCGCCGCTAAGTTATCCGCCGCTAAGTTATCCGCCGCCACCTTCGCCGCGGCCTGCTCTGCCGCTAACTTATCCGCCGCCGCTTTCGCCGCTGCCTGCTCTGCCGCTAACTTATCCGCTGCCGCCTTCGCCGCGGCCTGCTCTGCCGCTAACTTATCCGCCGCCGCTTTCGCCGCTGCCTGCTCTGCCGCTAACTTATCCGCTGCCGCCTTCGCCGCGGCCTGCTCTGCCGCCAATTTTTCGGCAGCCGCTTTGGCTGCGACAGCCTGCTCTGCGGCTAACTTATCTGCGGCCGCTTTTTCCGCGGCCTGTTCTGCCGCGATGTCGCGAAACTCAAGCTTGTTATTAAATTTCAGTCCAGTTGCGGCTTGGCCGACTAGAGCACCGACCCGATTAAAATTTTCCCGGGTCGTAGCAACTCCATTTAAGGTAACCACACCATCCGCTACACGCAGTCCGGGCTTGCGTAATACTGCCAGTTCAGGAATAACGCCAGTTAGGCTGCTCAGCCATTCGGTGTGCTGAACGTCCTCACCAACCGCCATAACCGACTCCTTGGGTAAATTTAACTGGCTACCCAACCCGCCCAGGTGGGATTCAATTAGATCAATACTAGCTTTGTCCGGCATCATGCCAACTACTTCAAGCCGGTTGGACTCCGTCGATATATCCATTGTTGGCTGTTGCCAGGGGCGCAGCGCAATGTTGTTAGTGATATTCCGATTGCTGCTTTCAGACACTGCATTGGAAATCAATTCATAGGCTTCCTGGGTTCGGGCAACACCAGACAAATTGATGGCATCATCCTCGACTTGAAGGTTGCCGGACTCAAGGCCGGTCATGGAGGGCATTAAGCGTAAAACGTCATCGACCCAGGGAGCCTCGGTCACATCTGGGTCAATCACAATCTGTCGGGAATCACCGGCCTCAAAAACCATATCGGTACCCTGTACGAGTTTCTGCGCAGATACCTGCTGTCCAATTAACCCGGAAACCAGCACGTTTCCGCCGACGCTTGCGATGGAAAATCTGGGAGATTTAAATGGTCTTAATTCCAGGTTGTCATTATTGACACTCGAAGCAATACTGCTACCGGAAAGACTGGCCAGCACCTGATCGTACTCTGACTCAGTTCGTACTATTCCCGCCAGAGTGAGATTTCCATCCCGTACTGATAAGTTCCCCTGCTCTACCATTGCAAATTTTTCCATTAACGCTCCAACTGGCTGATTCCAGTCCACCGGCGCCGTATTTTCATCCACCACAAGCTGATTATCGATCGAGCCGGTTCGATTGGCGCCCTTTGAATTATTAATGGTGTCAACCAAATCTTGCGCCAAAACCGCGTTATTGGTCACACCAAGTACCGCGAGGCCATCACTGGAATTTTGAATTTCAATCCAGGGCTGAGAATAGGGTTTGATTTCAAGCCCCGACAAATCCAGATCGTCAATCGATCCGATTTTCCCTGCCTGAACCGCAATATCATCAAATTGCTCCTGGGACCGAACCACACCGGACAGACTAAGCGTGCCCGCGGAAAGTCCATAACTGGAATGTTCAATCCCACCAATATACGAGGCCATCGGCTCTAATTCAGGAAGCCAGGCGGCTGTACCGGTATCGCGGCTGATTTGTACTTCATCAATCACCGGCGTATCAACTGTTGCCGCCACCAGCATGCGCAGGGCATCAGCCTCCGCTTCACTATTGAGACTACCGGTAAGAGTCAGACCGGCATCGGTTTTTGTCAGGCCAAATTTTGGCCGGGCAAAGGGTTTGACGATCAGATTGGTCGTGTCGACATTCGCCACTGATTCCAACTGGGAGGCACTTTGAATCGCATATTGATGGATTGCTTCTGACCGGGAAACGCCAGAAAGTGTCAAGGCATCATTATCCAGGCTCAATGACAGCTCTTCAATGCTGACAAAATCTTTAGCGGTGGTACCCAGGGTATTCTGCCAGCCAGGTTGTGCAACCTCCTGATCGATAAATATTCGGTTATCTATCTCGACTTCAAGAGATTCGCCGAATTGCTTTGCAATATTCGCTGCCGCCACCTCATTCTGCATGGTGCCGGACAAAACCAAACGGCCATCGATAAGATTTGCGGTAATGCTTGCTGGTTTATAGGGTCGTATCTCGATTCCGCTGCTATCAACATCACCGACACCATAGATTTCCTTTGCCACCGCTTCGGCTGATTCACCATCACCGCTATTTCTGGCGAGGCCTTTCAGATAGACGTCTCTCCCGGTGTCGTCAGTAACCGCATCCGCCCAGGGGAAACCGGCGCTGGTTAAGGCCTGGTTCACCCTTGAAGAGATATCCTTCTCAATTGGGTCCCATTTGAAAAACAGCATGAGAGCCCATAGTAGGATCAGGACGATTAATCCGACAAAAAGTTTGCCATTTTTGGTCATTATTGCACTCCGATTCTTATTGAAGACTTGTTTGCTACGACTATCTCATCAATAAAATCAGATAAATTTTACCGACACCCAACCAATAACATGATTGAGAATATTACAGAAATCTTCGTTGAATTGCTCGCTTTCGCCTATAATACCGCCTTGCTGCCTTTGTAATCAATTGATTTTACTGATTTAACAATGCAGTAAGATGCCCTTAGCAATAACCACCCGCACCCGAACCCACCCTATCTCCATGCTAGATCGGCATCAAGAAAGCCTTTTCGCCATGATCGATACGGCATTTACTGACAGCGTTGTCGCAACCCCAGCGCTGGACGATACCATCGCGTTTCTCAACAATATTAGTGTTGAAGCACCAGGTTTATACCTACTCACCGGGGTTCGTGGTAGCGGCAAAACCACTGCCCTAAAGTGCTGCTTCACTGCAGTCGACGAACACACCCTGCTGGTAAAGAACAGCATGCCCAGGATCAACCGGGAGAACCTGACCAACCAGATCAGTCAGGCCCTCGGCGTATACGGAGCCGAATCCCTGACCCCACAGGCGCTGGTATTGCGTTATTTCCTGAAGCTCGGAACAATTCGTGCCAAAGGAAAACGTTTCATTATTGTTCTGGACGACGTCGACGAAATTCACCAAAGCGGCGGGGAATTGATCAAGTCGCTACTCCAAATGAACGGGGAAGACGGTAAGCTGGTCACAATCGTGTTGTGTGGTGACAGCGCGCTGGAAACCATAATGGATACCTCCTATAAATGGGGTATCGCGCAAATGATCCAGAGCGCACACAGGGTTGAGCCACTATCAATCCGGCAGGCCCAGGCGTTTCTTAGCCAATACCTGGGCAAAAACCCGACTGTATCGCTTCCACTTAATCTAGCTGCTACAGAAAAAATCGCCGAACTGGGCGCCGGCATTCCTGAACGAATGCTCGATATCACCCGCCTGTCCAACACCATCGCAGTCAACAACAAAGCGAAAAGCATAAACGGAAATATGGTTGTTGGCGCAGTAACCGGTAAATACCAGTCAACCGGAAACAAAATCGGCCGCTCAATAACAAAACTCGCACTGGGCCTGGCACTAGTCATCGCGATTCCATTCAACCTGCTGCAACATGGCCAACAACAAATCGACACCAGCTCGCAGCCATTATCGCAATTAGATTTCTACCCACCCGAGCAGACTGTGCAGACGGAACAGATTGAACAGACCTCAGAATTCCAGGTCACCCTGAATTTCGGCGAAACAAAACCCGACATCGTAATCACCGAAGACAACATCCCAACCAAAATGGTGCAACAACAGGCCTCAATGGAACAGCAATCCACAGAAGTCAAATCGACACACCAGACCGTATCATTCAACCAACAAATACCCGACTACGAAGAGTCCCTAAGACAAACCCTGAGTGGCTATCTGGCATTCAATCAACACATCCCACCATTCCCAAAAAACCCATCTAACAACAACCAATCTCCTTGATTCAACACCCCCTTTATTGTAATCTGCGCCCCCCTCCCGATGGCTACGTAGCTCAGCTGGTTAGAGCACATCACTCATAATGATGGGGTCCCCTGTTCGAATCAGGGCGTAGCCACCATTAGATCAAAGACTTACGTTCAATCCTCCTTCGTTTTTAGTTTCGATTGTGTCAAATTTGTGACACAAAACTGATACACCACTCCACAACGATACTATAACTGCATGATTTAGATAATAAAAAATCGAAAGAGCCCATCATTAGTGATGATGTGTTCGGAAACCAAAATCGCATACCAATTTCACAAATCTCGAAAGCCGATATCTACACAAAAAAATCTTGCTATGAATTAGATGGGCACATCGAGACTGTGTAAATTTGCTTAATTGAATATCATAAAAATTTGGAGGGTCGTCATTGAAATCAACTGTTTCAAATTCAAGTAAAGTAGCCCTCATCATTTCTTATGATTGGATCGTCAACACACAATTAACCTAAAAGCCCTGGACACGACAGGAGACATGTAGTTGCCCTCTAATCTACATCAGACCGAAATTATTCCCTTCATCTATTTTAAGGTACTGACAGGTTAGCTGTTGTACTTGGGCTAGAGCCACATAATAAGATATCCTAATTTGAAATAACAATCGTCGACACCCACAGCAACTGAAATTAACTATAAAATTTGAATTTAATTCGCCACTTGTTACTCAAAACTTAGTTAACTTATCAATACCGTCCTTGCCACTAGGACACTACCTTTCCAACTGAATTTAACGACGTACAGTCTCAGAGGCTTAGCAAACCCCCATATCCCTCAATACGGTCCATGACGCCCGTACGTCTGAGGCTATCCCACATCATTGCCTGATTGCTGACTATTAGTGGTTTGCCTAACTCTTTTTCTACGACATCGACAATATCCAAAGTACGCATAGCACCACAGCTAATGAATATCGCCTCCGCATCCGGGCGATTAAGACTAATAGCAAAATCACGCAGAAATGAAGGGGTAGCTCGAATTATTTCATCATCGGTTCGCAGTTGCAGACCTTGAATATCCAACACGTCAAAACCTTCTTTACGTAAATAATCCAGCACGAAAGCGTTTACGGAATCAACATAAGCCGTACCCACCACAATCCTTGACGCACCCACTGCTCGCAATGCTGCCACTGTTCCCGACATAACGGTTGATACCTGCACACCAGGACGCCCGTGAGACAACTCCTTCCGGATTAGATTTTCACCCAATACCGCAGTGGCACAGCTGCAGGTGTATGTGCACATATCGAGCTTACCTCCGGGAAGGAGTAGTGCCGAGGCGGTGTCCAGTCCATTTGCTAATGCCATCAGAAACGCTACATCCGTACTATCCGTTGGCTCTGCCTGACGTGAGAAATGAACACCAACGCCTTCGGGGGCCAAGCGCAGGCAATCGTTCTCTACTGTTTGTTCGTTCGATAGAACAACGAACCCAAGTTTTGCGCGGAAAAACTCGCCGTCATCGAACGCTACCTGACGGGGTCGAGATTGCACCTTTGGCAGAACAGGATGTGAATCCATAGTGCCATGATTAGTTAAACGTGATGCCTGAAGATCAGGAGGCGATCAATCATAATAGCCTGCACGAACAGCAGCACCAATAAAGTTGCTAATAAGGCGTTGCGTGTACTCAAGGGTAATTTTGCCTACATCGTAGCTAGGTGCAATTTCAACAACATCCATACCGACAACTTGCCCTTTGTTGACAAGGCCATGTACCAATCCGCGAAGTTGCAGCCAGTTTAAACCTCCGGGAGTTTGCGCTAATACAGCAGGCATAATTGTGGGATCTACGCCGTCTGCATCAATCGTCAGATAAAATTTCCCCCCTGAAGGAATTCGATCAAGTACTGCCTTGATTCCAATTTCATGCATTTCATAGGCATCAATTACATCGCAACCATACGCTTTGGCATCGTCAACTTCGGCTTGACGGGCGCTACCAATACCACGCATACCAATCTGAACAATTTTACCGATCCAGTCCAGCTCCGAAGCTCTACGTATAGGGCTGGAATATCCATTCGGTTCGCCATTAACATCATCACGCCAATCTAAATGGGCATCCACATGAATCAGTGTTATTTCTTCGCCAATTTCCTCTAGGGCGCGAAAAACAGGAATAGGTATTCCGTGATCACCGCCTATACTGATCAGAGTTGCATTGGCTTTGAAAATTTTGCGAGCAACAGTTTCTGCTCGACGATAATGTTCTCCATGATCAGACATATCTGCCGTAACATTTCCGCAATCAACGACTTTGATATCTTTGTTATCTAGCAATGGTCCGCCTATGTCGTAATCATAATGAGATTGATAAAATGCTGGTTCTGATGCCTGACGCAAAGCATCTGGTGCTCTACTTTGATCATTTGCCATCTCTTGGGGTGTGTAAGGCATACCGAATGGAATTCCGAGAAATGCAATGTCTGCCTTAAGTTCATCCAGATTGAGCTCCAATGGAAAATCCAGAAATGTGCGAGCGGGCCCGCCAGGCGAAGTCGTTAATTTGTGCTTTATCATAATGCGTTACCTGAATGTTCAATCGCTGTTTCGTGTTTTGCAAAAGCTTCGGCTACTTCTGTTCCCGTCGCAAACCAGACGTTATCGAAGCCCCGCATGTAATCGAGGAACTGTCTCATCAACGTAATCCGACTGGGGCGTCCAATGAGTTGTGGGTGTAACGTAATATTTACCAAGCCACCCCAGTCAAGGAGTGCATCAAATTCCGCCTTCCAGACATCCAAAATAGTCTGGTTTGGGAGAATTGCTGGATATAGATCGAATGAAAAAAATGTAATTGCAGAATCATCAAGGTTCCAGTGAAAAGGCAGTTCAATCGGGCCTTTGCTGCCGTCAGCTAGGATATGTCTATAGGGAAAGACGTCATCTAAAAATCCACTGTTGTACAGAAATCCGCGATCCTGGACTAGCTGTAGCGTTTGCGGGCTTGATGTGGCAGCAGGTGCGCGATAGCCCTTAGGTACGACGCCCAAATGGGATTTCAATGCTGCAAGACCCCGATCCATCTCCTCGATCTCGCCAGCGGGATTGTTCGGGTCTATATATTTGTGCAAATGCCCATGATGACCGATCTCGTGCCCAGCCTTTAATATGGACTCTACAGCACTGAGGTGATTTTCAACTGTCCAACCTGGGACATAAAAACTTGCGGGAACTTCAAAGTCTTGCAATACCTCGAGCGCCTTCCCCAAGCCTCGACGTGGGCCATAGCCACCCTGGGAAAGAATGGATGGCTTAGACAGGGTTGTCGGATCATCGCTAAACCACATAGTTTCAGCATCAAAGTCAAAGGTAACCATGACAGCACATTCACGCCCGTTGAGCCAAGGTTGATCTTTTTTGGATGTCATTTCGATGTACCTGAGAAATTGTAATTACAAAATTAATATACGATCGTTCATTTCAATTTTGAACTCGCGCCCATAGAAAGTCAATAGTTGATTGCCGTCTCATCCTATTTGAGCGAACATATGGCAGTCACCAAATTTTAAATACTCGTAGACACATGAAAACGAAGCAAGTTATTCACAACAAAAATTATCAATTGCTGATTGACGGAACCTTAACCTCGATATCAAAGGTTGGCCTCGTCGGTACGACAGTATCGAATATTGCCAAATGCACAGGTCTTTCTAGAGGCATGATTTGCTTACATTTTGGGAGTAAAGATAATCTAATATTCGAAGCAGCCCGGCATTCGAGTAAGATTTATCACGATACGCTACGTGAAATGGTTCTCGAAGAAACACGTTCAAATGGCGATCAAGTTGCATTTTTAATCCGATGCAATCTGGATAAAAAACTCTTAAACAAGCGAAAGGCGAGTATTTGGCACTCGTTACGTAGAGATATTAAGGGTCTACCAAAGGTTGCAAAATTTGCAGATTCGCGAGATGTCGAACTGACAAAATTATTTTTTGACCCGTTGAACAAGATCGCCAATTTGTACGGTGGGGAACAAAATCACTCGATAGAAAATATCACATATGGCATTATTACAATGCTTGATGGTATGTGGGGAGACTATCTATCACGGCCCCACTCATTTAATCGTGAAAACGCAGCGAACGTAATATTCGAGTTCTTAAGTGGATTGTTTCCTGCGCATTTTGAATCGACCGGCGCAGTGAACCTGGGCTAAATCGATCTCGTATCTCGTATCTCGTCCTTCGGATTGAGCTATCCGAAGAGTTCGTTCTGAATTCGATTTCGTATTCCAAAAAACTCAACGCATACTTCATCAGCTCAAATTGGACTAGCGGGGGCATTTGAACAGAAACTTGCATATTCTGGACGAACGTGAACACCCATTCTGGTTGAACGTGAACAGTGATTCTGGTGCATCGTGAACACCGATTCTGATTGATCATGAACACTGATTCCGGTCTGATCGTGAACACTTTTGGCTATTGTCCAGAATCAGTATTCTCGGTGGCCCAATCCGACCAACGTATTGAATCTCAACTGCTAATCTGCGCCGTTTTCACACGGTGCCGATATGCCTACCAAGAGAGTTTCAATGCGACAACTAAGAGAAATACTGCGTCTACGACTATGCGCTAATCTGTCCCTGCGACAGATCCATTCCAGCCTTCGTATCAGCCTGGGCGTGGCACAAAAAGTGGTCAGCAAGGCCGCAGTGCTTGCCATTGATTGGCCTGCCATCGATCAACTGGATGACCAACAGCTCGCCCGGCTGTTTTACCCACAGGCGGATACCGTATCCTCGTCCGCCTTCGAATCACCAGACTGGCGGGAAGTGCATCGTGAACTGCGCCGAAAGGGTGTGACCAAACAGCTCCTGTGGGAAGAATACTGCCAGCAATTCCCTAATCGCTGCTACAGCTATTCCCAGTTCTGCTTCCTCTACACGGACTGGAAGGCCAAACAAAAGCGCTCCATGCGCCAGACCCACAAAGCAGGGGATAAGCTGTTTGTTGACTATGCTGGCCAAACCGTCCCCATTGTTAACGGTGATACCGGTGAAGTGCGATTTGCACAGATCTTTGTCGCGGTACTCGGCGCTTCCAATTACACCTACTGTGATGCAACCTGGTCGCAGACCATCCCGGATTGGTTAGGCAGTCATGCCAGAGCCCTGACCTTTTTCGGCGGGGTGCCCCGACTGATTGTCCCGGACAACCTCAAAAGTGGTGTTAGTAAAGCCTGTCGCTATGACCCCGATGCTCATCCAGCCTACCAGCAACTCGCTGCCCATTATGGTACCGCGATCATGCCAGCACGTCCGTATAAGCCCAAGGACAAAGCTAAGGCGGAAGTTGGTGTTCAAATCATCGAGCGCTGGATTCTCGCTCGACTGCGCCATCAAACCTTCTTCTCTCTGGCCGAACTGAATCAAGCGATAAAAGGATTGCTCGAATGGGCCAACCAGAAACCCTTCAAGCAACTTAAGGGGTCCCGGAAACAATGGTTCGAGTCCATCGACAAACCCGCCTTACAGCCCCTCCCTAAACATCCTTACGAATATACCGATATCAAAACCGTACGGGTCAATATCGATTATCACATTCAGTACCAGGACCATCTCTACTCGGTCCCCCATCATCTGGTCGGAGAGCGTCTCGTCCTGCATGCCAAGGCCTATTTGATTGAGCTCTACTTCCACAATCGTCGGGTCGCCAGTCACCCTAGAAAGTTCTACCCTGGGGTGACCACCGTGCCAGAACACATGCCACCGGCCCATCAATATCAACACAAATGGACAAGTGCCCGCATCCTGAACTGGGCCCAGGACATTGGTGACGAAGTTCGACAATGGGTGCATGTCCAATTCCATAAAAAGGAACACGAGGAACAGGCATTCCGTGTTTGCCTGGGGTTGTTAAATCTCTCCAGACAGTATTCCGGCATGCGATTGAATAAAGCTTGTGCCATTGCCAACCAGCAGAAACTCTATCGGCTGAAACAAGTGAAGTCGATCTTACAAAGTCACCAGGATCAGTTGATCAGTGATCCGCCTCAACAGGAAACACGGCTTCCTCAAAGCCATGAAAACATCCGTGGACCCCATAGCTTCCATTGACCCTTTACCCAACCCAAGAGAACCTCATTATGTTACAGCAAACACTCACACAACTTAGAAATCTGAAACTGGCCGGTATGGCCAACGCGCTCGTCCAGCAAACCGAACAGCCAGGAACTTATGAAGCATTATCCTTCGAGCAACGACTACAATTGCTCACCGATTGTGAACAATCTGATCGTGATCAGCGTCGTCAGAAAAGACTGTTAAAAGCAGCCCAGTTCAAGTTGACTGCTCATGCCAAAGACATTGATTACCAGCACCCGAGAGGCTTGAAGCAGTCGCTGATGGCATCATTACTACAATGCGAATGGCTCAGCAAGCATCAGAATATACTGATTACCGGACCTTGTGGAAGTGGTAAAACGTATTTGGCTTGTGCTATCGGACATACCGCTTGCCTGAAGGATTATCGAGTGAAATATTACCGACTCTCCCGGTTACTGCTGATGCTCAGTCAAGCTAAGGCAGATGGCTCTTATAGCAAGGTGCTCCTGGCGACGGCCAAACTCGATTTACTCATCGTGGATGATTGGGGGCTGGAAGCACTCAATGCGGCCCAACGTAATGACTTGATGGAGATCATGGATGATCGACATGGGCATGCGTCCACCGTGATGATTAGTCAGTTGCCCACTGATCAGTGGTATGCCGCAATCGGCGATAACACCCTGGCCGATGCCATTCTCGACCGCCTCATGCATAACGCCCATCGGATTAAATTAAAAGGTGAATCGATGCGCAAAACGACCCTTGAGGTTGACTGATCGTGAACACTTAAGGTAAAAAACAACTTCGAACAATACGTTGGTTAGCCGGTGTTCACCATCCGCCAGAATGGGTGTTCATGATCATCCAGAATCACTGTTCACGATCACCAGAATACGCAAGAAACTTACGGTTTTGAATTATATTCCTTTCAAAAAGGAGCTAGAAAACTATTTTAAGGTTGGTTTCGAACCGCTAAACGCTGTATTCAATCAATATACTTCTAACTTGATATCATTTTGCCAACCAATCCAAGCAGAAATCCAGCGACCGGAGCGACAAAGGTGACGGAGGGAATTAAAAATATTCCCTCCGTCACCTTTTTATTTCCTGTCACCTTTTTATTTCGTCACCTTTTTATTTCGTTTTTATTTTCCCTTTTTATTTGGGTACTCCGTCACCTCTTTATTCTTTGGGGATTAGATCAATCCGTGAGAACCCAACTAATGATAATCCCCCCTGGAGTTCCAGTAATCAATTTTTAAGTAGCACCCTCAGGTTTATCGAATTAATCCGCTAGTTTAAGCAATTCAAGTAAAGATCCCTTGGTAATCTGTTGTCGGATTTTACCAAAAGCATCCAATGCCTTTTTTTCGATCAAGCCATTTAATTCATCATCATTGATAGCCAATAGTTTTTTACCACCAGTCTTGGTAAAACCAGCGGTAAGTCTTCTATATTAGATAGGTTGAGAATATGTGGGTTGATCGGTATGTCAGGCTGATCAATATCAATCATTAATGTTCTTTTAATTTGATGGTATGAATCCTTTTTACCAAATGTTAAGTACGCTGTTATATAGATATCAACTCGTATTTACTTAACTTCGCGATGGAGATTGAGGTATGCGGCTCCGGTATGAGGGCCTTCAATTTTTTCATGTTGCGGACTTTTCGTGCTTGGTTAAATGTATGGAATGACGAAAAATAAAATCTCAATATGCGGGTCCCTTTATTCGAAGTGTTTATGCAACGTAAGGGTTAACCATTAGTTATTGGGTATTTTAGCTGATTGAAGGACGAATCATGCATCGCTAGACTTTTGGTCAGATCAACGCAAAGATTGTTTTAACTTGAAATTGAACACGCCGCTGAAACAATCTTGATCCAGTGATATATCCATGACCCATCGTCATCAATAAATATGAGGCGTTTACTGGAGATAAACATGAATACGCAAAACAATGATACAACCAGAAGTCAAGCGACTTCCCAGCGAATGGAATTTAAAAGAGCGATGGTGCGCCCTGGTATCGATAGTGGTACGCATATTCTGATTGTATCTGGTGATAAGCCTACTTCAAACGCCGAAGTTACATTGGCACCAATTCGTCACGATTTTAACGAACCACCCGAATATTGGGGCTACGAAGTGTTAGGCAACCTATCGGGTATCGGCGCGCCTGTCGTGACGCCGTACGAAGTTAATACGGAGTTAGGTAAATTGATCGGCACCAAAGGTGTCGAAGTATTCGGTAAAACACGTAGTGAGAAAATAAATGTATGAGCAGAGTTTAGCGGGTGATGACATACACCATTGGAAAGATATTTAAATACATCTTCTGATGTATAGAATCAATATTCGATGCAATGCGGCACCCACCAAACAGCAACATTATTCTGACTCAATTTGCGAGCAACAGAGATAAATGATTCCAACGATTCCAGAGCTCCAGAGTGTTTGCCAGATGCCTGTGCATCGAACCATTCTGATGCGCTGCTTACGCGAGGTATTTTTTAGCTGTTTTCAGGCTCCTTGCCTGAATATTCCCTAAGTCATTAACCCAACCCGGAGAAATACAATGCAACACTCAATTGTGTCACCCTTTAACAGTAAATCCTGCATCACACTGGCGCTGATTCTGCTGCCAATAATCAGCATTGCAGCGCAAGAATCGGTACCAGTCGCCCAACCGCAGAACATCATCCTGGCTGGAAACAGTGACAACGATGCGTCAGCCAGCGTTAATTGTAGTTGTGTTGAGAGCATCCACATGTTCTTCAATAAACTGGATGGTAACAACACCTTCCAATTTTGTGTAAATCCCAACAAACTGTTTCATGTGAAGAAGCCAAATGGGGAGATAGAAACTTTCTTTCCTAATACTCCCGTCAAGTCCGTGAAAAACCAATTCAACCTTGGTCCTTTGACTAGATGTCGATGCTCAACAGGGAATTGTGGCTTTTTCTAGTCAAAATTCAGGACGGGATTTATCGTCAGATCTGGCGTGTCACTATTTAAACGGTGATTGGGTTTTGTAAATTGTTATGCGCGATTACAAATCTTCATGATTACCCCTGCGTCTATCTGGTTATCCATTGCCGTCGTATTAACTCCCATTCACTCATCATTGAGGACTGACTATGTCAATTCAAAATATTTCAACAATAACCTCCGTGGATCTTCGTGGGATCGTCAAAACGAAGCCAATTTTAGTTATTGCCGCCGGCGGAGAAGTGCCGACAACTGGCTGGACTGATCCACGGTTGATTCCACATGTTTATAAGCGGCCGCCGCAAGAAGGGATATATGATTTTGATTTCCATGCATATCACCTCGCAGTTACCTTAGATTGATTGAATCCGAGTATCGTTACATTTAGGTGGTCACTTTTACACGCTGATCACCCGCTATAACTGGTCAGTTTCTCACGCTGTTTGACAATTAGTTGTAAATTTTTATATTACGTCACCCGACAGATTACTTTGCGGATTTCCACGGCATTCCAGGTGCCGATGATCAGGTCAGACCACTTTCCAAGAATTACGGTATCTGCTGGCACGTTGGCTGTTGCCATTGCACCGTATCCATTCATGTTGCCTTCACCGCTTCCAGTGGCGTTCCAGATGCACTGTGCTGTGTTGGCTGCCTTCTCGGTTGTCTTAAGAGTTGTACTTAATGTCGGGGTGGTTAGATAGCCCACCGACACTCCTATATCCACATTGTCAGCCAGTATCGCTCCCTCCAATCCGACGATATCCGCGAAGGTTGGAGCGCCAGAGTACGTTGATGTATTGATACCCGTTGTGTTCGTTATGCCGGTTGGCTGACCACTGGCGCCGCTACCTTGAATCGCTCCAACATCCAGCGCACTCGCTAATGTCGCCGCCAGATCAGATCGAATCATTTGCTCAACTGATAGACTGGATTGAACCAGCATCTTGTGACTGAATTTTGTGAATCCGGCCACTGACTTTAGGCTAATACTTACCTGGTCGAGTGTCAGGTCGGATTCAGTGATCGTTTCAGTGCCGTCCAGATTAACCCAATACCCCGTTGTACCTGCGGTCTTGCGTGGTATCGCTGCGTCACCTACTAATCTAGGGAGCATAGTAGGACCGAGGCTCATTACTACCGACTTGGCTCGGAGAATATCAATGAAGCTACCGGATAATAGCTGTTCATCTACGGTATTCGCACCTTCACTGTCAGCGTCGACCTGAAAAATACTATGACCGCTAATTCTGGAAAAACTATGATCGCAATTTAGCCCTCTACATTACGGTTATGAAATTCAATCTGCCAGATTAAGAATTAGTTTAGAATTCTAGATCATGATTCGACTTCCACCAAATCACCCTGTTCATTGGTGAAATGGGTCATATGAATCAAGTCTTGGGAGGATGGTAGGCCTTTGTTACGAAAAACCCGGGGCGGGATATTGGGCCCCCTATCTTGATAGATATCGAGCCCTTTGCCTTTGCCACCCCCCAAAGGCCAGAGTCGGACCGAAGAACTGAAAGGCGTTATCCCCACTGGAAATTTTAAGTCTGGGGATTCTCGCCAACCTATTCTTTTTTTGAATTTGAATACCGATACTCTATTACCTAATCTGGGAATGAGAATTTCGTCGCTACCATCACCGTCGATATCAACAAACATACTACGGTCGCGAGACCAGAATTCTTGGGGCAAATATTTGGGGTTATCCGATAAAACAGGCCGCCATTCACCACTTGGATTCAATCGGTAAAAATGATGCGCCTCTGGTCGATGGCTTTCAGGTTGGTCTGGACTATGAATCCCAATGCCACGAATAATAGCATAAAGTCCTTGTTCGATAGTAACAAACTGTACATTTCTGAATGCTTGATAATGAAAATAAAAAGAAGGCTCTTCATCATGATTCCATGGTAGTACCCACTTTCCGTTGGATTCGCCACCTTCCAGATCAATCCGTTCCCAAAAAGCACTGGTCTCAATGTCGCTCGGTGCAGTGCCCACATACCATTCGGATTGTCGTGATCGCCATACCGCCTGACATAAATAATGATCAACTTCTCGAACGCCATCCCACAATTCTGTGTAGCGGAAACGACGGTTCTGACAAAACTGAGATCGGTGGGGCGCCAGAAGTGATTCCTCTGTTACTCGATCAACAAATTGAATAGCGGAATAAAAGATCAACGTGCGACCGGTTTTATCCGGATTCGGAAGAATTTTTACCGCTTGATTGAATGGGCCACCTTCAGCTCTCTTAAACCCGGTTCGGTTCGCAGGCCACCGCGGATGTTCAAATTGAAGCGGTACTGGTAAAGCCAAGGCTTTAATATCTGCATCTGGCAAATCCACCCACCCACCCTGGTGAACCTCTAAATGCATATTGGGGAAAAAAGTATTTTTATCGTACCGAAAGGCCGTATCTGGTTTAGCGGGATCGGCCTCGATTTCAGGCTGATAACCAGACACGATAATCGATGAAAATAATTTAGTCCTTCGGGATTTTTCCTGAGGAACACAAGAAAGAGAATTGAAACTCGTTCCCGCGGGTACACGGTTTTCACGGGAAAAATAAAACGGCTTCGGAATAGGATACTGATCACTACCCTCCTGCCAGGATTTAGTATCTTGGCTCCATCGCCATATTGGAAATATTTGGGGGTGCTTGGGATCAATGGGTGCTGAGGTATCGATCAGATCGGGCAATAAGTCCTGATCAAATAGCTTTTTGATAGAAAGCCCAGGATGATTACGCAAACGAAAATCCTGGGGTAGCGGTAGATTTACTGGCAAGCCCTCCTCCTGCCATACCGAGGTTAACGCCTTGTGATCTTGCGTAATCATGTCAATCCTGTATTTAAATTGGAGTACGTAATCGGGCTGTACATCCTCCACCGAATACGACACCTTGGCCAACCGAACATACTCCCTGCTATTATTATATTTAACGTGCCACCGTCCAAGGGATTGACCGGTGGAAATATCATTCAAAGACAAAACGTCGACAAGTTCACTACCATTTACTTCTGCCATAAAAATCGAAAACTGTTTTCCCTGCCAGGTCAATGATAATAAACGGCATTCCTCTATGGTTTCGGTTGACTTAAATCGATAATTAAATTCGACAATTTTGTTAGAAAATTTAAGTCGAAGCGGTAACAGCATCCCATCGTCGAGCAACTGAACTTCAAGTGAAAAAGCGGGTTCACGTTTTCGTAAATAGATCCATCGATTTGCCCCCTGTCCTGTTACTAGGGTAACCACTTCACTCCCGGAGTCAGCTTCTCCGCCGTCTGGTGTCGGTTGAAACTCAATTCGGGGTTCTAACAAATTCACGTCATCAAGCCACTGATCCCCACTACAGAGGTTAAGCCCCCAACCATTTCCCATCTTCACAAATGGTTCAGAATCACGGTAACGAAGATTAAGTTGCAAGCGCTTCAATATCCGAATCAGTGTATAGCGATAAACAAACCTTCTGTTAATCTGGTCATGGCTCTGGTGAATTGCAGAGTGAGGCCCTGGTGCCGTCGTCAGCACAAAAGAGTGCTGAAATGAATCATCAAACTCACTGCCATAGGAAACAGGTAAAACGGAGTCTCTCCTTGCCATGTTATCCGAATCCATATCTAGCGAATTCGCCATAGTTTTGTCAACGTGCAATGTCGGGGTCTATCTGATACTACCTTGCCCTCAAAGTTAAATGTTCCAATATCAGAATCGAACAGACGTAATAGTACATTTTTAAGTTCTTCGTTTTCTCGAAAGGCAAAAACAATTTTGTCAAACCCTTGGGGAGAACGATGATCAAGTACAAACACAGTTTCAACAGTGGTGATCTTGGTTTCCTTATGGTAGATATTGGTGTAATTGACTTCCGTTACGCTAAAGGAACTATTGTTTACGGGCACCATATTACTCATCTCTATTGGAATGGAACGTACAATCTGTTGAGCCCGACAGAGTTTTCTGTTATCCCTTTGAAAAGGACGCTTCTGGTGTTGTGTCCGGGTGTGATACTGATTTGCCGACCGCCCCGAAAGGCATCGGTCAGCATCACAGCAATCTCGGCAGATTGTTGATTATTGTATTGCGGAGAGATAAACAGGCACTTCTTTCCATTTCCCGCTGTGACGGGCCTATTTAACTGGAACAACACAGCGTTATCTCCGGGGGCGTCATAGTCGATCAGATAGGCGACCAGATAAGCATCATTACTCATAGCAACATCCTTTAATCCGTTCCAAATATCATATCTCCTAAACTCTTGGGTAAGACTTTGTCACCCCAGGCTTTACGATGCCAATCCCTTACGTCTCGAGTGATACCAAAATCGGCACGAACCGTGACAAATGGCAGGGTAACTTTTACTCCATCCCCTCCAGACGACCATCCCAGGCCTATTTGGGGGCCAGCCTCAACGGCTATTTCCCCTTCAAACCCCGTAAGCCTCCCACTGACCCCCACTTCCAGAGTGGCAATAGGCGAAACCACCGCTGTTAATCCAGCAGTTAATTCACCATCATCTTTTCCAAGACCCACAATCCCACGCGCTTTGGGGCCATTAGCAGCGACGTGAGCACCCACCCCAAAAAGTGCTCCCGAGGGGGTTGTAGAAGGTGATTTAATACCCGCTTCTACACCTCCAGAGGTGGCATCAGCGGTAATTCCGAGGACGGGCTCCATAAGCGAAGAATCACCATTATCCACCGGGTTAAGAAGCTGCTTCTCGTCACGGAAGCGTAATCCTTTAACTCCTATATTTGCGTCCGGCTTCCTCACTTTGGTATATACCCAATCCGGATCGCCGGAAACCAATGGCGCAACAGGTTCACCGCTACCCGCCGAGGCCATTGGATCTTTCCAGGGACCATCTTCAGCACCTTCAAAGAACATCCTTAAGCCCGTTGGGTCCGTCAAGGAAACTGCATTTTGGCCAACGTAGGCGTATCGATGGAAACCGAATGCGATATTGGCAACATCATCAGAAGGGTCCGGGCCCAGAAATATACCCAGTTCAGGATCATAGTATCTTGCATTAAAATCCTGTTGCGAAAAGCCACAAGACTGACCAAGATCACGTCGATGGCCGGTAAAGGATATTTCGCATTCAGTTTCTTCTGAATCCGGTGACTCCAAACCAAAGGCATCATAGTCAAACCCATCGGTTATACCTTGTGGATCAAGTACTAAACGCACTGAACCGAGGTAGTCCCGAATATAAAACTTATGGGGCGTTTGTGGCGCCTGGGAATTTAGCGAGGAATTCAGGGTGACCGTGGCAATACGTCGCTGACCCATAGTGGCGTGACAAAACAACTGGGTTGCCCCGGGCTGGTCGAGTTGAATTCTGGCGGTTGACTGCGCACCCAGATAAGTTTCCAGCTCGCGAGTATCTGCGATCCATTTAAATGCACGTTCACCATCCGCGCTGTAACCAAAGCAAAGCGCTATATGCTGCTCATCTGCTTCACTATTCCCATTCTTGGCAATTTGTAGAGATTCTGGTTTTTCAATTAGTGACCATTCTATTCTGCGTGTTGCATTATCGGTATGATGATTGTCTATAGAGATACAACCAGAGGAAAGATAATTAAACGTTCTGTCCATACCATTCTCCACTTGTGTCAATCGGAATGGACGATCTTCATCATCATAGAAATACTCAAATTTTCCCTCTGGACTATGTACATAGCTTCTCATGCCATCTGTGTGGTAACCAAAGGTATGTGTGGCATCGGCATCGCCTTGATCTGCATCCTTTATCTGTAACAGACAGTTCAATGCATTGTACAAAAATGTTTCATTGATCACTGACCGATTACCCGTTTCGGTCAGTCGACTCCAAAAACGCCCAACAACGTTTCCAGAAGTATCATATTCAATTTTTTCATTTAACAGGTCGAGGCCCTTATACTGTTGCTTACTGGTTAGGCGACGTCCGGTTAACGGGTCATAAGTATAGTGACAAACGGTTTCGTTTCCTAACTCGCAGCCAAGCAACTGACCACGAGCATCAATGCCCTTAGCTAAAACTTTCCAAAGTGCCTGATCAGTGTTTTTCTCGTTAGCGATACCTACGATCTGACCGCTGGGATCATCATAGCTATATTTAACGGACTCAGACAAGGCATCTTGATTTGCGACGGATGTTGTTATTGATACTAACCGCCCCCCTTTTGGAATATCATTGGCATATTGGGTGATCAGTTTGTGTTGAAGCGATGATGGGAAAGAGGAATTTTGCGATGCTTTTTGCACAAGCTCATCATTATTTTGAAAAGAAATTTCCCGACCTTTTTGTGACAAGGACCCGGAAACATCGTATTGCAAATCATCACTAATTGAATAGTGACCCAACGGACCCGAATCACTGACAGTTTGCAAGTTTAATTTACCAAGCCCGAAAAGAGCACCATCGTATTCATTGGTAATGCGACGAACCCGCTGGGACGATTCGTCATCAGAAATTCGACAGATCAGCGTTTGATTGATCAGTCGATCCAGCAAATCATAGGCGGAAGTGACTACAAGATCCTGCTGATGATGATGATCTTTAACTTGCCTGACTAACCTCCCCAGGGAGTCATACTGAAAGGTATTTGTTCCACGACATCTATCCGTATTTTTCTCAACTAGTTTATCGATACGATTACCGTACTCATTAGTAATTAATGTTCGGCCCAGGTTATCGATCGATGCGATACGCCGACCTAGTTCATCGTAGCTGTGGGTAATTTCATAAACCTTTTTGTTGTCATCAGGGTGATCTCCCCGAGCTTCGGATATTAGGCGACCAGCAGCATCCATTATGGTGCGTTGCACTAACCTTTTACGCTTTGCAGTTAGATTGCTTTCTCCTGCATCCTGCCATAGAATTTCCTCCGTCACGGTTGTGGTGTGACCACCATAGTCATATCTGGTCTTACCGCCATCCGAGGTTCGTTGCAATGTCTTACGTAACTGAAATGGATCGTTGTATTCTATTTCAGTTATCGAAATGGGGTCTTCACCCTCAAAGCCGGGGTCTGCCACTTTAAAACGGGGGGCTGCCACTTTGCTGGGTTGCCTGGTAGCATGATCGAATTCAATGATTTCGGACTCAATAACCTTCTCACCCTCAAACCCGCTGATGACATTACGGATATTTCTGCCCAATTCATCGACTTCTTCCCGTCGATAAGTACCGGTTCGTAAATCCTCGGTTTCGACATAACGAACATCGGAATCTATTTTATAGCGATGAATTTTCAGTGTTCCTTCAGTCGTACCGGACGGCACAATTTCTTCTTTCACCGATCTTCCCAGTCCATCAAATTCAATCACCGTCTGAACACCATTCGGATCAAGAACTTGTGTGGCAATACGCCAGCGCATATCAATTCCCAGTATCTCAGTAGCATGACCCAGTGCATTAAAGGATATTTTAGGTAAAAAGTGGAATATCTCATGGTCTACCGTATGATATTCTGTCCGCGTTTGAAGTACCTTTGCACCACCCTCTTCACGATAGGTTTCAAGAGGCTGCCCTGTATCCAAATCATAGGTCATAAAATTACGAATACCTTCACCCGCTACTGTGAGCTGCCTAAACTCTTCGTCGACTTGTCCCTGCGCATTGAAATGGCTACTCTTGCTATTGGATAACTTGCCCTGAGTACCATGTGATTCGGTGATAAAAGCGTTTTCATCCCGCTTCAGCCCAAAAAACCGAAATTGCCCCACTCTATCGAAAGCTTTTGCATCACCGAATCGATGCTCATAGTTCGTATGGAGTTCCACTTCCTGAACCAATTTTCCTACATCTACAGGGCCAGAAAAAACGGTCTCACGCCGATTGAGAGGATATCCAATACTGTCAAAAGCAAATTCCTTTTCGGTTTTTTTCAACACTTCTGAAACTCGGGACCGTAAAACCGTTTTTCCATCTTCTAGGAAAAATGATTTTGTGCTTTTAAGCTGTACAGGCAGATAACGACCACCCTTGTAATCAAGCACCACCCAAGTATGATCTTCTGCTTCGAGCAGATGTTCGTCAATCTTTTTACCCTGGTCATCGACCACTGTGATAAATTTCCTGCGATGTTTCAAGCAACGATTCAATAAACCGGTCTGGTGATATTCGCTTACGGTTACATGACCAGTAGATTTATCCGTTACCGTAACTTCGGCATGTCCACGATATTCGCCAAAACTGCGGTAGTTCAAGCCATCTTTATAAGAGTAAGTTTTAACCCATGGGTCTTCGCCTTTTATACACTCCGCAGCTGCGATAATCAGATAGCTATCTTCGGAAATACCGACAGGATTTCCAGTATCGACTTCCTTGTCGGTAGCTCTTCCATAAGTATACTTTCGGCTCAACCCTAATGGATTAACCGATTCCGCGAGTAGTGCAATATTGGATTCATTGGAAATGTAAAAAAATTGATGCTCAGGTTGTTTGGTGCTTTCATCGACGTTACCATCCTGGTCATAACCGAGTTCTTCAATCTCTCTTACCCTATGCGCGGTAAAGTCATGCAGCTCAGTTAGAAATTTCATAGATCTGACATTTTGAAAGGTTTTAGGAGAAACCAGTGCACGGGTACTAATTCTCGCCAACCTGCGCCAATAGATCGCGGTGAATCCAGAGCGGCCAGTAAAGCCAATACCCAAATTCTGGTAACCTTCTTCTGCATCCGGCAACTCTCCTTCAGGAAGCCTGTGTTCTATCGGCTTCACATAATCGAAAAGTATTTCTCCATCATGCTGACCTGATGGCGTTACTCCGGTGCGTATTCTGACGGGATAGGGATAATCGACTTCTTGGTGAAACGGCTGTTCAGGGTTCTTATACAATTCATAGTCGTAAGCAATCCCATGACCGTAAACGTTCTCCACTTTAACCAAAGACCAGCGCTTGTTTTTAATCACCGGGGCATTTTCTTCTCCGAAATCCAGGCCTTCGCCCGGAACATAGCCATAGAGATAACGCTGGCCGTTGGAAGTAAAAACGATCCAGCCAGTAAATATCTCACCACTTTCTGAAGATTCGGTATCTTTTTCTCCATTACCAACCCTAATAGCCTGCAGGAAAAACTCTTCTTTCTTAGCTGCAAAGGTATTATTTTCCCCGGCAACTTTCACCAATGTATAGCTGGCACCGTCCAATTGCAGGTCAAACTGCTCGTTACAGGTTGACTGCCCCTGATTGTCGGTAAATTTCAATACCGATTCACTTCCTGAAGAGCGCCGTTCAATACATCCGAGTTCCATTCTCCATCCTGCACCAGCCAAACCCGATACCTGGTTGGAAAGAGAGTTGTATGTCAGAGCAACGGATGGTGAAGGTCCTGCACCTCTTGGAGGCACAGCGTATATTGGTACACGGTAAACGCTGGCACCGGAGTGATCGTCTATTCGCCCAAATCCACCCTGTCCTAATGAGGCTGCCTCCCGGCTACTATTTTCAGATCGATTCTTATTCAGAACAACCGGCTTCTCAGCATAAGCAATTGCCTCTGCTGTTAAGATGTCTGAAAATTCCCAATTAGTTTCAAATGGATTCTGCATGATCATCCTCCGACTTGGTGAAAAGTGCGATGATATGAGCATCTTCGGATATCGTATGTTGAGGCGAAAACGTCCACTGCCATGCAAACGACCGGTATTATGGTCGAGATACAAACTCACACTTTGGCGATCAATCTCGGTAGATACAGACTCAACTCCAGCAAATTCGTATTCACAACCGTTATCCTCAAGAATAGATAACAACTCAGAAAATTCGAACAGCTGATCAATACAGTATTCTTTTTTCAATGGTATCTTGATTTTCTTCAGCGATACTAATTGCTGACCCGCTGGCAGATCAGAAGGTGCTTTGCGTGCGAAAGACTCCGAAACAAAAGCAAAAACATGGACTTTTACTTTGTAGTAAGCCTTAATAGGCGGTTTCTGAGGCGGGGAAACTCGGGAAAATGTTGCTATCCCATTAATTTGATTTTTGTTGGTACCCGTATCCAACAAGGTCACTTCAGTTTTAGGCTCTTTGAAAATTATCTGGGTCGCAGCCAGTAGTTCAATAGTATGGCTTTTGCTAACTATTTCGCCGGCATCTATTTTGAGCTGAAACGGGTGACTAGCAGTGGATTTCGAAGAGAGACTGCCTCTGAAGGGGAATTCCTCTGTGATGACAGTATCCGAAGATTCTATAGTAAGCATAATGGTCTCCATTGTGAAATTAAACATTGACTTTTTTGTGACCTAGTTTTCAGATCTTAGTCACCTGTTGGAGTATTTATCTTAAGGGCTTAAAACTAGAAAATAACTGGGCAGAAACCCTTGATGTTTAAGGGTAACCCCCTAAATGCCGCGCAAAATAGTGTAAGAAAGTTGATCCCGCATTTAATCTTGTGCGGATAGGCATAATCCATTTCACTCGATTATTTGTGATAGCCATCATATTCAATCAGCACGCGTAAGCCGTAGCGATTTTTAATTCCCGTGAGATACCAAACTTTATTTAGTAATTCAGAATTTTCTTCTTGTTCACCGTTTCTGTCCTCCTTATGACCGAACCGGTAGCGGGTACCATCCGCAGCAAATACTTCCCAATAGTCAAGACCTGGCTTGCCGGAATCCGGATCCATCCGTGTTGCACTTTCCTGGTAGGTAACTTCGGCAAAGGAGGGTTCCAGCTTAACGCGAAAGAATTTAGACTTTTGCTCGGGTTAGCGCTATCTGACGTGATCACCATGGTGTAGTGTTGGCCGTTCAGCTACATTACAAAGTAGTCCACGGCAGCCTCAGCCCCTTGGTTGTTCTCGAACTGGACCATATGTCCGCGTCGTGCGGTTCGCTCTACGCGGCCTAATGTCAGGCGCCACCCGGCAGCCACCAGGCTCGGTGCGTTATTGGTAAGCGAGTTATAAATAAGTGATATTCCGGTACTGGTCCACCATTCTGCGGTGTAGGGGTTTCGATGGGAACCCGATAGGCATAACTCCCGCTGTGCTCATCGACGCCGCCAAATCCCCCTTGCCCAAAGGGAGAAGGTTCTCGATCCGTAGCTCCTGCAGCTTCTGGAAGTTTCTGTTCTTCATTCCAGATGTCATCGTTGGTGACTAAATTAACGGGTTCGTTACCCTTTGCAGATTCTGTTCTTGGACGTTCAATTTGTCTAACACTTTAATCTACTGGTTGAAAAATGACCGGCCCTGCTTGCCAGGCAAACAAAGGCAGCACCGCCTGCTAAATCTGTTTTAAACAAGCTCAATTCGTTGCTAATGTGGTATTTCATATCGCATCGTAGGTCTGGACTTCGACTTGTCATCGAAGTGTAGGAATGCCATACAGATAAAACTATAGGGTAAAATCCCTATTAATTCGGGGTTATTATTTACGGCCCGGTTAGCCGAGGATGGGACAATTTGAATTAATGTTTATACGTCATTGTTGTGGCGTTTCACTTCAAATTTGTGCTTAAAAGAGGAGAATGATGTGAAAGTGGAATGAAGAAAATTAACGAGTTAGGCCCTGCGATAAAGATCACTATAGGATTCCGAGAAGGCTTCCAACAAACCTGGAAACTCTAAAAAATAACCATGACCCCGTTCAACCGCATAACTAAATTCGCCATGGTGATATTGCTCTTCGCCTTACTGTCATCATTGGCCAGGGCACAACAGGGAATACCGAATCTTGATAGCAAGATCAGCGTGGCGCTGAGTCGGGTGGAATTTTACGGTGATGTTGTGGCGATGGGAGGTGCTTCCATCGGCAGTCCTTACAGTTCGTCATCCAATCCTGCGGCGCTGGCGTGGTTGGCAGAATCCAGTGGTAGCAGATACCTGAATCCACAATATTATCAAACCCAATTTGACGATGGGCTTGATCTGGATGTTTACGCGCTCTCCGTCGGTGATTTTAAATTTATGAAAGGCATTGTTTCACCATTTTATGTTCAGGCTGAGGCCAATAGTGGTGGCCAGTTTGGTCTAGACTTTAATTTTACCGTACATTCTTTGCCGATTAGTTATGCGCAACGAATCAACAATCGATGGGCAGTGGGTTCCAGCTTGGTATTGACCCAGAGTGAATCTGATATTCGTTTAAATGGATTGTCGGTGCAGCAGTCAGAGAGTCAGGGGACAGATATCGATGTGACTCTCGGCGCGTTGATGCAGGCTTCGGATCGGTGGTTGTTGGGCGCGGTTTTGCAAACAGGTAGCGCAACAAATCGCACTACTCAACTCGACCCGCTGACTTTTCAAACCGTTGCCACGAATTTAAAAAATAGTAACCATGGGATTCGGTTAGGTCTGTCTTATGACCTCAAAGAATATCGCCGTATTTATGCGGACTTGTCCCATTACAATTTCGATGTCAACAATACTAAAGAGTCGGTGACTCGCTTACACCTGGGATTGCAGTGGCCCGTGCATCAATACTGGATATTGCGAGTTGGGGCAAACCGGGATGATCAGAGAGATGTAGTAACGACTGCCGGGCTGGGCTTCTATCCAAACGATCAATTTGGCCTGGAGCTGGCCTACCAGCACAATCCCTTTCCTGAATTGGAATCGATTTTTGGTGACAGTGAAACCTGGGGCATCAGCGGTTACTGGACTTTCAAATAAATCTAACAAACCAATTGAGCTAAGGGTTTACCCTTAAAAAAACAGGAGAATCCCTGAAAGCTAAAAGTCTAATGACACTATAAGCTTCAATAGAATGTCTACAAAAACCATAAAAATTGTCGTAGTTGACGACCATCGAATGTTTCGCGAAGCGATCATTGAACATCTCAATGAGCAAGCAGATATGCGGGTGGTTGGTGAAACAGATAACGGTGCCGATGTGGTCGAGCTACTATTAAAACACCGACCTGATTTGCTGCTGCTCGATCTAAACCTGAATGGTCTGGATGGTGATGACGTACTGCGGATAATGCGTCAACTGGAGCTGAATACCAAGGTTATCGTTTTTAGCATGCATGCTGATCCTAACCACGTTGGACGTGTACTTTCTTTCGGCATTAAAGGTTATTTGCTAAAAGATGAGGCATTAGATAATCTCACCGAGGCAATTCGGACTGTTGAGCAAGGTGGCGAGTATTTCAGCCCGAAAATAACAGTTTCGGCAACACCCCGTCCAGGAAATGTAAAAATAAGTGATAGGCTTACGAGTCGTGAAATCGAGATACTGAGTCTCATCGCCAATGGTCTGAGCTCCAATGAAATTGCCGGGAAACTTGGGCGTAGCTCAAAAACAGTGGAATCTCATCGCAGTAACATTTTCAAAAAACTGGGGCTGCATAATGTCGCTGATCTAACGCGCTTTGCGATCAAAAATGGCTATATTTCGCCCTGACACAGTATTAACACCCCCAGATTCTTCGACTGCGCATAGAACCTGGACGGGAAACGAGGCGGTAACGAGAATAACGGGTGATCTAAAAAATCTTTAAAAAATCAACTAATTGGTCCGCTCATCTGAATACGTGTGCCTTTACCCTTGCGGCTATGGATTTCAATCTGTCCCCCAATGATATCGAGCCGTTCCTTGAGACTAACCAGCCCCACGCCGCTATCCGTCGGTTCAGTTAATTCAGGATCAAAGCCATTACCATCATCGTCGATGGTGAGTTCAAAATTCTGACTATGATGTTGTAGATGGATTTTTATATTGCTTGCTTCGCTATGGCGTATCGCGTTGTTCAGGCATTCCTGAAAAGCGCGATACAGATGATGCGCGATCATCGGTGAGAATTCGATTTCAACGATATTTATGTGCAGATCGATTTCGGCGTATTCATTGATTGAAATGACTTCATTTTGTATGGCTTGGGCCAGCGTGCAATTTTCCAGCGCTACAGGTCCCAGGCTCTTGACCAGATGTCGCATATCTGACACCGCCTCTTCAATTACCGACTGGGCTTTTTCGATTTGACTCAGATCCTGATTCGTTTTGGCCAGACCTAATCGTAGTTTTAGAGCAGCCAAGTGCTGACCCACGCCATCATGCAATTCCCGGGATAACGCCTGACGCTCGTTATCCGATGCGCTCAGCACTCTGGCTGACAGCGCTTGATGCTCAACTTGTAAAGCGCGCACGCGCTGAAAATAACCGATCATCAGAATCACAACAAACAACACCATCCCCAGCTCTGCATCACGCCAATTTAGCCAGCGCTGACCGCCATAAAATATGCTCAACAAGCACAATGTATATAGTGCAATTAGAGCTATAAAGTGCGCGATGGCACCGACCTTGCGGCGCAATACGGCGCGAAATGTACTGATTCCCACCGGAATCAGTATTAATAGGGAACTCAATACCCAGAAAATAGTAAAACCAGCTCGTATCAAAATGTCAATCGGCATAATCTGGCCAAGCGTAGAGATGAGAATGGTCCATTCCATCACGGCAATCCAACGATTTTTTAGTGCCAGACCCTGAGTTCGATAGTAACGCAGCACAATCCAGGGCATTAGCAGAAACCCGATCATTACAAGCGCTGCAGTCACTAGTGATTTAATTCCAAGCATGTATGCCCAGGTACTATCCAGGATACAAATCATCAGTGCGACACTCACCAAAACAGCTAACCAATACAATTCATTGTTACGGCGCAGAGTAAGTGCTATTAACATCAGTAACACTACCAACGTCCCGGTATATATGGCGATAATAATCACATCCACCGTCACTACCCGGCGGTTAACCTCTGCTGCCAGGTTTAACAACGGCTGGGTTTTACCTATCCCAACCGGGCCCGCCGCGATACCACCTGGCATTACGGCGGAGCGTACCCTTACTGCAAGTACGTTGTCTTCTTTGCGTAACACCGCACTAGTTAAAGGGTAAACTCGCATTTTGTGATAGGCGGTAATGTAGAAGAGTTTTTCGGAGGGTGTAATACGACCTTCGCCACCCACCCACTCTCCGTTCAGCCACACCTCGTCCGCATCGTGAATCTGGCCAAGGGTCAGCGATAGATTTTCTTGTGGAAGGGGCCAGTCAAAATGCAAACGATACCAGGCCACTTGTTCATAGCCCTTCATCTTGCCTTGCCCCCGCAGGCTTTCGGGTACAGCGACAATATCCCATTTCGTATCGTCCAGGTCAGGCGCCATCAATCCAGGATCATCACCTTCCTGAAATCGCCACTGACCAGATAAATCTACAAATTCCTTGCCAGAGAAATCCCCAGCCAATAAAGATGCGCTGGCGAGCCCACATAAAAGCAGCAAAATGAATGCACGGGCTCGCTGAAAAGGCGTTGTAGAGAGATAAGACATTTTCCAAGGTACTAGATAACATAACTTCTATGTAGCCGGTTAATCAACCATCTTACAACGTTCACTTTAATCCGTATCTTATCCCGTAAAGCTTTTTTTCTTCAGTAATAGATCAATCTGCATAAATCCATATCTGCTCGAATTTCAGTGTGCCAAATTTGTGTCAAGGTAACCAGCATTCACCCATATTTACTAGCGTTTTCTGGCACAATTAGTAAGGGCAAGCGCTACAAGTGTTTGATTAATAAAAGGTTTAAAAATGACGGCTTGCACTCATAATGATGGGGTCCCTTGTTCGAATCAAGGCGTAGCCACCATAAAATCAATAACTTAGGTAGGATTAAGATTTTTTCGTATATTCAGGGACGCCACAGGGACGCCTTACGAGTTAAAACGCGCTACCACTCCACTCACGGCCTCATCCTTATTGCGCTCGTTACTTCCATTCTCATCGTTTCTGCGCAAGCTTTATATGCCGACTCATTGACAGGGGCAATAGAAAAATTTAACGACGGCGACACTTTCGAGATTTGGGGTCAATCAATCAGGCTGAAAGGAATCGACGCACCCGAGAACTCCCAAAACTGTATAGACAATACTGGCGTTGAGTATCCTTGTGGTGACTTCGCCACCAATTTCCTTAGAGAACTGGTGGCTGGAAGTGAGGTTACTTGCCAAGGAACTGATAAGGACAAATATGACAGGCTATTGGCCGTTTGTTACATCAATGATGGAGAGAATCTAAATAAACTGATGGTTGAGTCTGGATGGGCCGTTGCCTTTGCCAAATTCGACAAATCCTATGCCCCCCAGGAAGTGTTGGCTAAGAAACAAAAACGTGGTACCTGGCAGGGAGATTTTATTAGGCCAGCCAAGTTTCGGGAATCTGCTTGGTCAAATGCTAAATCCAGTGTCAAGGCTCTGGGAGGGGATTGCCTAATCAAGGGAAATATTAACTCAAAAGGCGTTCGTATTTATCACACTCCTTGGGGCTCTAAACACTACAAGAGGACGAAAATCTCTGAGGGCAAGGGTGAACGCTGGTTTTGCTCAGAGGATGAGGCGTTGGCTGCCGGTTGGAGGGCACCGTATAGGTAACTTTTGGCTCTGAACTTCTACACCTTAATGCAACCATTCCGTAAACTTACCTTGCCAATCGAATTGATAATCCTCTGGTCCAAATTATAAATATTCTAGTTAATATCATATATATCAACTAGATATACTAAATTCTTGATTTGTATGGACTGGGGAATGTTGCTTAGGTCGCGATAAGGTCGCGCTTTTATGAATAAGGCAATGGATGGACATTATGAGAAAAGGTGTTAATTCCTAATCGAAATACCGATTCAGGGCGAATTGGGTGTTGAACTAACGGGTGAAAATAAGTTCTTAATTTCAGCGAAATGTCAATATTTTCTGGTATTCTTAGGGACTTGTATTTGTGCCAGAACTGTGATCGGGGATTGAATGTTAGGCAAGTTTAATGAACAAAAAGCGAAAGAGATAATCCTTTACTTCGCGCAAAAGTCAAGTATGCCTGATATTTATCACCTGGGTAAAGTGATCTATTTTGCTGATCAGTTGCACTTGGAAAGATACGGAACACTATTGTGTAACGACGAATACAAAGCCATGAAATATGGGCCCGTTGCATACGGGACTTATTGTCTGGTTAAGAGGGTTCAGGCAGCCAACGAAGTGGGCGAAGATATCTCAGAAGATTTTGAGATGGATTCTAGCTACATCATTCCTAAGCGAGCCCCAAATCTTGATGAACTGAGCCGTTCCAATCTGGATGCGCTTAATGAATCTATGGCTGAATACGGTAGTATGTCATTCCACCGGCTTAAGAATATCAGCCATGACGCTGCTTACCATAGCGTTGGCTTAAATGAGATGATTTCGTTCGACTCATTGGTTGACCTAGTCCCCGGCTCCGACTTGCTGAGAGAGCACCTAGCGAGCTAGAAAAGAAATTCCCGAAAGCTCATGCCGTCACTGGGCTCCCAGTTTCCCACTGATTTCAAGCGAGAAGTCGCAACAAAGCAACTTATAACAGGGGCTGTAGTTAGAACCCGCTGTGAATTCACGGACCCGCCAAAAACAAAATTTCTAATTATTGTTTCTATCGAGCCCGAATTGCGAGTTGTTGTGGTTAATTCGGTGATTAGTGAATTTATACGCGTCCGGCCAGAGATGCTTAGATGCTAGGTAGAAATTCCAAAAGACACTCACGATTTTTTAATTCGAGACAGTCACGCGAATTGTGTAGATGCACTCGATGCTTTTCTGCTAGAGGAGCTAGTAGACTTATGCGTCCACTCTACGCAATCAATATTTCAAGGCTATATTGAAAAACAGATACTTACTCAAATTAGAGCGGCCATACAATTTAGTCCTCTAATCCCTCCACGAATATCTCAAATGATAGCTGATAACATAGATGCTCAGGTTAATTGACCAAATTCACCCATAATCATACTCGTGCATCAATTCCTGAACCTCCACCAGATTAGACTCACGGGCTCCCATAACCATCTACTAGATATATCTAGCACAGACACTCTATGCAATTTTCACAGTCATTATACTGACGGCAAGCTGGTCACGCGGTATAGTAGATATTCCCGTAATATCTTGTGATTACCGAATTTCCTGAAAAAGCAAACTGTCCCCCGATCCATTCCTAACTATCGGGAACTAGGGGCGGTTCTTTCTTTCCCATATAAGTGATATTTTGTGACTACGTTTCGATTTTCGTAGGGTGGAATTTTAAGAACTATCAAGGAGCGGTATTGATTCTGATGAAAATGCGTTGGAAACTCGATTCAAAAACACGATAACTATAAATCAGAAATGAATATGAAATGAAAAGCCCTTCAGTTTTCATTAGTTACAGTCATAAAAACGAGGATTGGAAAGACCGTCTTGTTAGTCATCTTGGTGTATTGCAAAAACAGGGACTATTAGAAATCTGGGAAGACCGGCAGATTGAAGGTGGCAGCAACTGGTTACAAGAAATTGAATCCGGAATTAACAGGGCTCAAGTTGCTGTTCTCATGATCTCCGCGGATTTCCTTAACTCAGATTTCATACTCGGCAAAGAAGTTCCAGATTTATTGAAGAGAAGAGAAAAAGACAACCTGCGTATTCTGCCCCTGATTGTCAAACCCTGCGTTTGGGGCGCGGTAGATTGGCTGAATCCGATACAAGCCCACCCGAAAGACGGAAAGCCACTTACAGGAGGGAGTGAATTTCAGATTGATTCAGATCTTACCGCCTTTGCAACAGAAATTCATGAGCTGTTGGAGCAGGTTTCAGAGAAAGTATTAACCGTTGATGAAGCGATTAGTGTTTCTCCCCGAAAAATAGAAATCAGCAGACTCCCCGTTACCTGTCCAACTTTGTTTGGCCGCGAATCAGAACTGGAAATACTTGACAACGCCTGGGCAGACACCCAAACAAGAACAATCACTTATACGGCCCTTGGCGGCATTGGTAAAAGCGCGCTTATTAATGCCTGGCTTAACAAAATGGATGATCATAATTACAAAGGTGCTGAACTAGTTTACGCGTGGTCACTTTATTCACAGGGAACGAAGGAAAAAGGACAAGCTTCTCCAGACGGGTTTCTTAATGACGCATTTAAATGGTTTGGTTTTACCGGGGAAATTCCGAAAACACCACATGAAAAAGGCCGGCTTCTAGCTGAAATTATGGCCAAACAAAAAACATTGCTAATAATTGACGGATTGGAACCGCTGCAATACCCGCCTGGGGAAATGTATGGATTTCTGAAAGATCAAACTATGAAAGGATTCCTTAAAAACCTTGTGAGAAGTATGAACGGGTTATGTGTTATCACTTCTCGTTGTACGGTTGAGGATTTACGTGTAACTGAGGGCGCATTTAGTCGAACACGAGAGCTAGAAAATCTGTCTGAACAGGCTGGAATGGAAGTATTGAAAAGTTATGGATTAAAAGGAAAAGACGAAGAGTTCACGGCGACTTCAAATGAATTTAGGGGACATGCCCTTGCATTACATCTAATTGGCAGTTATCTCCATGCTTTTCACGATGGCGATATTAGGCAAATCGACTTCATTCCCAAACTAACCGAGGATGAAAAGCATGGTGGTCACGCCCGGCGGGTTATGGAGTCTTATGTAAAGTGGTTTACCGACTCAAATAAAGCAGAACTAGATGTTTTAAACCTCCTGGGACTATTTGACAGACCCGCAGTAAAAGAGGCTGTTGAAGTGTTAATAAAGGCACCTGCCATAAAAGGGTTAACCGAAAGACTGCAGCATTTGTCTAACCGAGAGTGGCAGTTGACGTTGAACCACTTGAGCGAACTGCGCCTGATCGCCGATAAAGATAAAAATAATCCTGGCACCATTGACTGTCATCCTTTAATCCGTGAGCACTTTGGCGAAAAACTTGAAAAGCAAAACCCCGATGGTTGGAGAGAGGCGCATGAAAGGTTGTACGATTATTATAAAAAACTTCCTGAAAAGGATTTACCAGACACGCTGGAAGAGATGGAACCATTGTTCGCGGCAGTGATGCATGGCTGCCTTGCAGGCAAGCCCTTAGAAGCAGGAAATGAAATTTATTGGAAAAGAATAAAAAGAGGCGAATTACACTATAGTACCAAAGAGCTTGGAGCATTTGGAGCGGATCTTTCCTGTTTATCTAGTTTTTTTGAAACGCTATGGGAAAAGACGCTTTCTGGTTTACCTGAAGAGAATCAAGCAGCCGTTTTAAGTTGGGCAGGGTATCACCTCCAAGCTTTAGGAAGGCTTTCTGAAGCAACTCAACCAATGAAAGCTGGATTCGAAATAATTTATCAACAGAAGATTTGGCCTCAGGCTGCAATTCATGCTGGCAACCTCAGCAAACTGTTTCTTGCGCTGGGCGACGTGGCATCTGCGGAAAAATATGGCGCTCAGAGTGCGTACCTTGCTGGTCGGAGCAAGGTTAGCGGTGAAATAGAAATTAACCATTGCACTCATGCACACGCCTTACACCAGGCAGGAAAAAATAAAGCGGCGGAAAAACTGTTTACTAAAGCCGAGAGGATGCAGAAAAGGAGGAAACATGTACCTGAAGGATCTTACCTATATTCTTTGAGGGGCTTCGAATTCTGCGAATTATTACTCTCCATGGGAAAATATAAAGAGGTGCAAATGAGAGCGCAAAGATCAATAGAAATTGCAGAATCAGGCAATTCCCTATTCGATGCTCCGTTGGCAAGACTAACCATGGGCAAAGCACTGATGCTCAAATCCCTTGATAGTAACTCTTCTGATTTTTCTAAATCCAAGGATTATTTCAACCAGGCGGTTGATGGCCTACGTCAAGCAGGATCGCAAGATTATTTGCCCCTTGGGTTGCTTGCGCGGGCAAATGTATTCAGACTCAAAAATGACTTCATCAGCTCATGGGCCGATCTGGATGAAGTCGAAGAAATCGCAGAATACGGGCAGATGAGATTGTATCTTACCGATTACCACTTGGAAGCGTGTCGTAATATTCAAGCGCAGATTGCCGATAACTCGTGTTTTGAAATTATCGAGAATGGTGAAATCTTGACCCTAACAAAAAAAGAGATGCGAGCGAAGTTTACCCTGCATCTAAAAGAAGCGGAGCGGCTGGTTCAGAAGGCCGGATATCATCGACGAGATGAAGAAGTGGAAGGGTTGAACAAATATTGGAAAATAATAGAGGGCTACACATTATTGTAGCAAGAAATTAAATATTAGTTATTGTCTCCAATGCGGCAACCGAAATATCAAGTTGGGCTATCCACTCTTCCCGGCTTTCTCCAGTTAACTTGGAAAAATCGATATCAGCCAATTCTCCTGACAACGTATCTGAGAAGTCTTTCATATCACTGATTAGCTCGGGGCGTACTTTCAAGAATTCCTGATCTGGCATGTTCGACAGGCAGTCTCGGAGTTTCTTAGCTGCATCGTAAAACTCTTTCAAAATTTCTTCGTTAATCATGTGCGGTCATAGGTAAGCTACCAACATCTGACCGAGATTCAATTTCAGTCAGAAATAGAGGTTTGATGCGCTGCCGCAAGAGCCATCAACATCTTGGGAAGCATTAGGGTCAGACTCGATTGAAATACTAAATTTAAGCAAGACGAATGGGATCAATCGAGTCTGACCCCTGCGATAATTCAGGCTTCCATTGCGATCGTTGCATTAGGATATCGCAGCACAGTTTCAACCAGCTTATCTCGTTTAACACAGAAGTTGAACTGACGTTTATTTGCCTGATTGAGGCCACAAAGTTGGAAAATAGACTTGGCAAGGTCTATGCCGATTACGGTAATATTGTTCATGATGAATACCTTGTTGGTTGAGGAACCTACCACCTTGATCGACTCTCTTATGAAAGTCAAAAAGGTGGGAGGTATTCATCACATCAGAGCATTAATGTTCAAGGAAATCCAATTTCTATCTGGAGGTTTTTATGTAGCCGACAGTGTGCGCTGTCTATACTAGATAAACAAGATCACGAGAGAATGAGCTAAGGCTGAATTGTTCCCTCAAGTGTTTGCGCTGCTTTATCAAAAGTCGCAACACCAGCAAGTTTTAACCCAAGACTTTTCGTATATTGGTGCGCTTTATTGACGATTAGCGCATCTGCAAAATCAGCCACCTTGTTACGCCCTCCAGCTTTTATTGGTTTAGCGTTACGATAATCTGAAAGTGCTCGCCAAACCACTTGAGCACTTTCAAGAACGATGTTTGACTCTTCAAATAACACATTTATCACTTTTACTAAATCGTCTCGCGACAAGCTATATTTTTTACCTGTTAACGTCCAAGCTGTCTCAACGAGAACAATATCGAGCACTAGAATTTTTTCTGATCCCAAAATTAACTGAGTAGCTTTTTTAGATTGCTTTAGGTCATCCTGTAGTAAGTAACGCAGTAAGACGTTAGTATCAACAGCAATCATGCCTCAATGGCACTCTGCCTTGATTCGGCATCAGATAACTTTTTATTTGGCTTTACAGAATTAAGCAATCCTTTAGCTGCTCCCCGTTTTTTCGTGACTATAGTGATATACCCGTCGTTGTCTACAAAGCTTTGGTATTCATCACCAGGTTCTATATCCGCCTCTCGACATTGATCGATAGGTAAAGTAATTTGTCTTTTTGAGCTTACGATTGGCATATTAAATTCTTTATATTCTATGAATAGTAAAGATTATACAATAACCCAGTGTATATTTGAAACCAAATGCGATGTGTCAAATTTGTGCCACATTTACTGGTATTTACCGTTATTTACTGGTGTTTTCTGGCACATTGGGTATTGGCAAGCGCTACAAGTGTTTGATTATTAATGAATATTAAAATGATGGGGCCCCCTGTTCGAATCAGGGCGTAGCCACCATTTTCAGCGAGCAGGTCTTCAATGTCTCTGTAGCTCAGATTGAATCGATAATACAAGCAGACAGCGTATTGAATAATATCGAGTGGGAATCGATGCGTTTGTATGGAGTTGTTGATTTTTTTCATCCATAAGTTATGTGTCAATAAAAATTTATATGTTAGTACCGAATAACCTATCCCAATGCACCTTCGGACATCATAAAATACTCATCCCGCAGGTTTCGTTTATGCGCCTCGATGCGTATCCGATTATGAAATTCGTCTCGCGGTACGCTGCAATGCTGCAGGTGGCGCTCACCCGCCGACGGGTCGAATTGATCACGGCCGTGTAACAACCGGTGGTTATCTATCACGTGCATATCGCCTGGTTGTAACATGTACCGTAACTCCAGATCTGGATTGTAGATTTCCTGCGCAAACGCCTGCACCGCGAGATAAGCAGGCTCAATTAAATCCTCGTGCATATCCTGCGGTGCAAGCGATCTTTCGGTAAAGCGGATACCAATGATGTTGCCGTCGATATCGAGGTTGATCAGTTTCCGACGGGCGCAAAATTTTTCACCATCATTTCTGAAGCTCCTGAACAATATCGGGGTCGTAGTCAGAAAATCAAATGCTTGTGGATTATTCTGCCGTAGTCGCTCAGCTGCCAGAAAACCATCGACCAACAGTGAGTTACCGCCACCTGATGGGTGGGCCTTCAGACAGTGGAAAAACGAAATTCCGATCGGCGTATAGCGCCAGTTATCATCGGTATGCGGGCCGATGAAAAATGCCTGGGTTGCGCCGATATTGAATCCCGGTTGAATTTTTACATCGAAAACCAGACCGAGATGACTGTTTAAGACAGACCCGAAACGACTGGCTGCCTCGGCCACCGTTCCCTCCCGAGTCGGCAAGTTGCGTACCCTGGCTATACCGAAATCCCGAACCGCGAGAAAAAGATCGAACAAGTGTTCAGTGTCGCCTTCTTCAATTCTTGCCCAGTCGAATTTCGACTGGGCAAGCCCTTCACTGCCATTCCAAAGCCTGGGTTGGTGCCGACGGGCCTCGCGTTCCAATTCGGAATAACAATTGTCGCGCAGCCACTTAATGTTGTAGGTGGAATCGTCCAGACCTCCTTCCCAGTGTAATACCAGAGCAACGTCAGTTTGTTCGACCGATTTGATCATAATTTTCAGTGGATCGTCGTTCAGGTTGTGGAAATCATCAGCGCCATCTGTTAACAGGGTGTCAGAAAAAATTTCGCTGTGGCGCAGCCATACGAAGTGAAAGCGACTGGAATGTCCGTCATCCCATTCGATTCGCAAACGGCGAAGTTCAGGTTCGATGGCTATTCTTTTTATCTGGTAACGGGTGTTGGTCATTTCGGTTCTTTTTTCAGTTGTAAGGTCAGATGACGATCATTCATATCTAGTTCCGGTATGATTTGCATTCTGGTTAGTTTGCCCAGTCGAGTCTGTCGATAATTATCAAGTAAAACTGCTAATAATGTTATCGGATCGAGGGACTATTTTTATCAATATCGCTATAAGTATAAAATACTCGGCAGCAGAAAAAAAAACGATTTGGTCAGGCACATTTAATCCATCAACGAGATTTTACGAATTGGGAGGTTTGGTTAGACTGAGTCGGTGTTGATCAGATTGATGCGACTTCAGGTATTGTTCTCGATGATGAAAGGGTTACGTTGCAAATGGTAATCGATGGTAATGGGGTGGCTATCGGAGTAATACCAAAACTCAGAGGCAATCGAAATCTCAAGTAGTCTCGATAACAATGAAACAGCAATGACTAACCATCCGTTGATTATCTGAATTCATAAACCCTCCAGAAATGAACTCATGCCCGGGAGGCCATCCGAACACATTGCACCGACTTTTCTTTTCGTCGCCTAGCGATCAATAGATGATCCTTGACGCAGACTGTGGTGTAAAGGCATCATTGTGGCTCTATTCAAAGTATCGCCATAGCGTCGATTAAGGCATATGTTATGACTGGGTTTGCGCCGAAAAAAATCGACAATCTGAAAACCTTGCTCAAACCCCGAAGCATCGCCTTTGTCGGTGGGCAGCATCTGGCACGCTGCATCGACATGTGCCGCAACGCCGGCTTCTGCGGCGACATCCAGGTGGTGAATCCAAAATACGAATCAATCGGTGATATATTCTGTATTGCTTCCATCGAGGAATTGCTGTCCACGCCGGATGCGGCCTTTGTCGCACTCTCTCCGGAACGCTCGATAGAATCAATTCGGCAATTGGCCCGCCTTGGCGTCAAGGGGGCGATCGTGCATGCCTCGGGTTTTGGCGAGCGCGGTGGTGAGTTCCGCGAGTTGGAATCCCGACTCATTGAAGCCGCGGGTGACATGGCCGTGCTCGGCCCCAATACCAACGGTATGCTGAACAACTTCGACGGTATCGCCATGTGGGGTGATAACAACCATTGCGAGCCGGTGCATGGGTCTGGCGTGGCTTTGATTTCACAAAGCGGCGCTTTTTTGTTTGGCATAACCAATGTCGAACAAGCCTACCCGATGGGCTATGCAATCGGCATTGGTAACCAGTTAATCATCAGTTGCGCAGATGCGATTGAGGCGGTTCTGGATGATCCACGCGTGCGTAGCATCGGCCTCTATCTGGAAGGATTGACCGACGGCATCGGCTTGTCCCGTGCATTGGCGCGGGCGCTTCGACAAAATGTGCCCGTGGTTTTACTGCGGGGTGGTGGAACCCCTGAATCAGCGGCTGCGTCGATGAGCCATACCGGCAACCTAGCCATTCCCAACGATTTTTGGAATGCGTTGATCGAACGTTATGGTTTGATCAAAGTTAGTTCCCCAAAACAGTTGGTAGAGACCACCAAGTTGATCGCAGTGAGTGGTGTTCCTAAAGGACCGCGCAGCTTTATCGCCTCTTACTCGGGCGCCGCCTGTACCTTACTCACCGAGCAAGCGCCGGAACACGGTTTGCAACTACCGGTCGTGAGCAAGGCGAACCGCGCCCGGGTGCGCGAAACACTCCCGGAGAATATCAATATTACCAATCCCTTCGACCTGAATTTACCCTGGGAGTCGAAAGAAAAAGTGTCGCTCGACGATGCTGAATCGATTGCACGTTGTCTGCTGGATGCGACCGGGCATGATGTCGATTCGATCACATTCCTGCTCGACATACCACGTAGCGGCGACGGCCAGGATGAACCCTGGCTTCCTACTATCGAGGCGATGATCGAAGTCAGGAGACAGTCAGAATTACCCTGTATCGTTGCGTCGATCATGCCTGGGGGCGTGGAGCCTGAGCAGCGCTTTCAATTGCTGCAAAACGGCGTTTCGCCATTATCAGGGCTGACCGAGTTCCTCTACGCACTTGGCGCGGCGGCGCAATACCACCAACGTCGCGAAGCGATCATGTCGTCTGGTTCAGTTCCCGACGATTTGATTGCGATGCAACCGGCCGCTTCGACTGTGATGTGCAATGAGTGGGATAGCAAGCAGGCACTGGCTGAATACGGCCTTCAGTTTCCGCAACGATGGGCAGGACCTGTTGAGCAGGCTATCGACGCCGCCGAAGAACTCGGCTTTCCCGTCGTAGTCAAGTTGTTGAGCGATCGAATTGCCCACAAAGCAAAGATCGGCGGCGTGCAGCTCAACCTTGCTAGCCGCAACCAGGTTCGGACTGCGATCGAAAACATGCGCCGTAACCTCGCCGAAAATGATACAGAGTTACGCGAAGTGCTGGTTGAAACTATGGTCGAAAATCCAGTTACCGAGTTTATCATCGGTATCAAACGACACGAGCAACTCGGGTTGGCTCTGTTAGTCGGCAAAGGTGGCGTCGAAGCCGAAAAGGAGCGTGACTATAGTTTGCTATTGCTTCCGGCGACATCGCGAGAGTATGCCGCGACTCTCAAACGCCTGCGCCCCGAGCTCGCGAAACCTGCCGCCGACAAGCTGGGCGAAATGATGTCCCGCGTTGCGGATTTTGCGAGAAGCCATGCCGAAAGCCTGGTCGAGCTCGATATCAATCCCGTAATTGTTGACGCGGATGACGAAGTAATCGCAGTCGACGCCCTACTGGTTAGCACCTCAACATGATCGATCCAGCACTGCTTGGGCAATTTGGCCCGGATTTCATCCTACCCATCGAACGTGGCCATGTCCGCCAGTTTGCCCGCGCGGCTTACGCGGCCCAGCCAGCTCACCTCGACGGCCCCAATCCGATTATCCCCGCCACCTACCTGGTTTCTGCCGGGGTGCTTTGGGGTTACACCCTGGAACGCCCGCGCGGCACGCTGTTCGAGCAGATTGATCACGATCTGTCAGTACCATTGCATGCCGAGGAAGCTTATACCTTTCATGGCCCGCTACCGCGAGGGGGCGAACAACTGACCGCGCGAGCCTGTCTCGAGTCGGTAAAAACCCGACAGGGTTCACGCGGAGGGAAATTGACCTTTTTGGTGATGCTGACCGAGTTTCGCGACGCCAACGACGAGTTGAGGATTGAAGCGCGTGCGACCACTGTGACTACCGAAAATTCACCCGAAGACAGCAATTGGGATTGCGATCCGCCCCTGTACCAGCCCGATTACGGTCACATAGAACTGCCTGATCCATTTACTGCGATTAAACAGCAAACGTGGCATTCGCTACGTGAAGGCCAGGGCCCCGGTGCCATCGCTACCGGCCCGTTAACGCTGTACGAGCTGGTGAACTTTCAGGCCGCTGGTGGTGAGATGCATCCTTTGCACTACGACGAAACTTACGCGCGATCACTTGGGTTTCCGGGCCTGTTCGGGCTCGGTATGCATCAGGCAAGCGCACTGGCAAGCTATGCCGGTCGCTGGCTGGGCGAGCCAAATGTACGGGCCTTTCGCGCACGATTTCCCAACATCTTCTGGGTCGGAGATCCGCTTCGCTACGACGGCAAGGTTGTTTTGCTTAGAGAAACAGACGGCCACCGTTTTGTCGATGTGGAACTGAACTGCACGCGCATAAACGACGGAGCCGTGATCGTACAAGCGTGGATGACCTACGATCTTGGTCAGTCGGTCAACGTGACAATACCCGGGTAACGTCTACCCTGTCAGGCAAATCACTGCTTATCGCCCCTGTCTAGTAACACATTAATCACAGATGCTCTCGACAGTATCCCGACTGGTTGATTCGACTCATCCAACACGACAGCGTCGCTATTTGAATCCATGATATCTGCGGCGACGCTATGAACTTTTGTTGTATTTGCAACTGTGAGGGAGGGGTACTCCATATCTTGGGGTAGTGCATCCGACATAATCGACTGTACCGATAGTACTTTTGACCGTGATATTCCCTTGGTGAATTCCTCGACATAATCCGTCGCAGGATTAAGGACAAGTTCTTCAGGCGTGCCCAGTTGGACAATAGCACCGTCTTTCATTATAGCTATCCTATCAGCGAGTCTGATGGCTTCATCGAAGTCATGAGTGATAAATACAATAGTTTTGTGGAGTACGCTCTGAAGTCTCATAAACTCATCCTGCATCTCCCGTCGAATAAGTGGGTCAAGCGCAGAAAAAGGTTCATCTAGAAACCAAATATCGGGTTCGACGGCTAATGACCTGGCAATTCCGACACGTTGTTGCTGTCCTCCAGATAGCTCCCTGGGATAGTAGTTTTCCCGACCACCGAGACCTACGAGTTCAATCATCTCCATCGCACGTTGATCACGTGCTAATTTATTAATTCCTTGGATATCTAATGGAAAAGCAACGTTTCCTAGTACAGTCAGGTGAGGGAGCAACGCAAAATGTTGAAACACCATGCCCATTTTGTGTCGTCTGACATTATTCAAATCTGTTTCAGACATTTCCTGTAAATTTTGTCCGTCAAATAAAACATGCCCAGCGGTCGCTTCGATTAGCCGGGAAAAACAGCGTACGAGAGTTGATTTTCCGGATCCGGATAAACCCATAATGACGAATATTTCGCCTTCGCAAACGTCAACTGTCGCATCGCAGACTGCAGCGATTAAACCAGCATTCTTGATCGCATCGGGGTCAGGTGAATTGTTGTGTAATGCCATAAATTGTTTACTATTGCTGCCAAACAATTTCCACAAGTTTTTACAGGAAAGCTTTATAATTTCAGTATTTCTAGGCGAACTATTAGCCCCGAGTATTGGCTCGATAACGCTTGAAGAGTTCATAGATCCTGCTCCGATACAAGGCTAAGAGATGTGTTTTTTCTCGTTGTTTCATTCGCTACAATAACTTTTATTCCTAAATCGAGAAATGATTTCAATGTAATTTGGTCTAGGTAGTCTGTTACCAAGACATCTACCGCTGATGCCTGGATCGCGGTAATTCGATCACGATGACCAACTTTTCTGTTGGTTGCAAGAACTACAGACAATGAGGCTTTTTCGTGCATAACTCGTGCAATTTTTGCATCGGTCTCATATGAGTATGTCAATCCACTTTCGATAGTGAATCCTTCTGCTGCGATAAATGCGATGTCCGAATTTATCGAAGAAAGCATTTGTTCAACAAAATCTCCAGTCGTACCATGGGTTTTATGTCTTACTAATCCTCCCGCCAAATACGTTCTTATCTTGGGGTTTTCAGATAGTACTGTAGCAATATTCACACCCGAAGTAGCCACTGTCAGGGACAGGTCTGACAAGACCAACTCTTTGGCCAGAGCCAGTAGTGTTGACCCATCATTCATGAATAGTGTTTGATCGTATTCGATGAGTCCTAATGCTTCGCGAGCAATTAATTTCTTGGCTTCTGGATCAATTTGTTCGCGCAAAGCAAATTCCTGATCCGCCCCCCGTAAGTGTGGAACAGTTGCACCGCCGTGGGTACGTTGCGCAATGCCTTTCTGTTCCAGCATTGCTAAATCTCGGCGAATGGTAGCAACTGACACATTGAGCTTTTTAGACAATGACTCTACGTCTACCACTCCATCAATGAGAAGCAACCGCCGAATCTGTACATGGCGATTTGCAAGTTTTTGACTCTTTATGGACACTTTTTTAGAAATAAATGAGTAAACCGATCAAATATGATCATAATAATGATTGATACTATAATAATAATTCACTATAGTCGATATTTCTTAGCGCTAAATTCAATAAGTTACGCCAAGTGTGAGTATAGAACGTCCACAAATCTTATACCCAGGAGAATAGAAATGAGAAACCTAAGTCGAAGAATTTCTACAGTCATCGCTATATTCGGCCTAATGGTCAGTAGCGGTGTAATGCAAGTCACCAGAGCTGACGTGCCAGAGTCACAAGATCCTCTCAAGGTAGTCATGATGGGCTATTCAGGAGACAACATTATTATGTTCATCTACGGCGAACTGATTAAGAAGCTTGGATACAGTGTGGAGTACACACCGGCGGACTATATCGGTCAATTTACAGGCGTCGCCGCGGGTGATTTACATATTGCCTCTCCAGGCTGGGACACCACCGCAAAAGCCGTATTGGCAGATGCTTTCTCTACTGGCAACGTCACGAATATGGGAGACATCGGAATTGCAGTCAACGAAGACTGGTGGTATCCGCTTTATGTAAAAGATGTCTGCCCCGGATTGCCCGATTGGAAAGCATTGTTAGAACCCGATTGTGTTAAAGCATTGTCGACACCAGAAACTGAACCCAAAGCGCGTTTTTTAAGCGGGCCGATTGAATGGGGTGGTACTGATCCAGAGCGAATTGCTGCAATGGGTCTGGATTTTGAAGTAATCAATGCGGGTAGCGATGGTGCACTTTCCGCTGATCTAGTGGCCGCCATAAAGCGCAAACAACCCATTGTCGCGTGGTCTTGGGAACCTTATTGGATTCCTGCTCTATACCCCGGTGAGTTTGTAAAGTGGCCTGAGTATGAGGATGCTTGTTACGATGATCCATCGTGGGGAATGAATTCGGAAATGACACACGATTGTGGAAGACCAAATGGTTTGATGTGGAAAGCAGCCTGGAAGGAGGGTGCGGAAATATGGCCGAAAGCCTACGATGTATGGAGTAAAATGAAACTCGATGCAAAGACTGCGGGAGAACTGGTCTATCAATCTGACGTGGAAGGTATGGATACCAAAGCAGTTGCTGAGAAATGGATAGCAGAGAATGAAAGTACTTGGAAACCCTGGTTGGAGTAGAATTGGGATTCACTTTAACAATCTAACGATCTTGAAATCTTTTTGACCTCAATTTCAGTTCGTTAGATTGTCTAGCAATACGGTCGACAGGCTCATTATCAAATATTGGAGGAGAATTGGCGATTTTGCGCTAAATAGATAGACCCTGTATCGCTATCCCTATAACAATAACTAAGGAGACTTGATCTGTGTTCCTTCGCACGAAGCCAAGCACATTCTTAGTTATTCTGTCGGTGTTGATGATAGCGATCATTCAACTTCTACCGCCAGATTTCGAATGGGCGAAAACCTATCCAAAATCGTGGATAATTCCATTTAGCCAATACTTGTCTTCAGCGATAAAGTGGCTGGTAAACGATGCGGATTTAGGGGTCTTTACCTTTAAAGAGTTTACCCGGGCTATTGGGAGCATAATTGACGCACCCACTCTGTTTCTAAAACAATTACTAGTCACTGGTTTTGAATTTCAAATAAATTCGAATCAGCATATACGTATTCCGCAATTGTCTTGGATGGGAATAACTGTGATAGCCACGATGTTGGGATTCTTCCTTGGAGGTGGACGGCTTAGCATTCTCGTTCTCGGGTCGTGTCTATATATCGCATTATTCGATCTGTGGGAGAGCTCAATGCTGACAATTTCATCGGTTATTGTAGCGGTTTTGCTTGGAATTATTTCAGGGGTTCTGTTGGGCGTTCTCGCTTTTAAGAATCAGCTGATGGACACCATCTTGACTCCGATATTCGATTTCATGCAAACAATGCCAGTATTTGCCTATCTCGTACCTGCATTGATGTTGTTTGGATATAGTCCAGCCGCTGCCATGGTGGTGACAATGGTATACGCCATTCCGCCGATGGCGCGGGTAACCAAAATCTCATTATCTCAAGTAAGTACCGAGACCATTGAGTTCGGGCGGATGGCTGGTAGTTCTCCCAAACAGCTAATGTGGAAGGTAATGATCCCTTCAATTCGGCCGAGGCTAATGGTTGGCGTAAATCAAGTAATCATGCTCACACTAAACATGGTGATCATAGCTTCACTAATTGGCGCTGGAGGACTCGGGTTTGACGTGTGGCAGGCGTTAAAAGCGCTACGAATCGGCCAGGGCACAGAAGCGGGAATCGCTATTACATTAATAGCGATTGTTTTAGATCGGCTAAGTCAAAAGTTCGCAGCACGTCGACCAATACACCTCGAAAAACAGCCTACTATGTTCGATCGTCACAAGCTATTGCTTAGTATGATCGTTGTCGGATTGGTGACAACTGCGCTTGGTCTTTGGCTGCCGCAATTCGCTGCAATTCCAGAGGAATGGATGTTGAGCACTGGTAAATTTTGGGACAATATCATCGACTGGATTAATATCAACCTGTATGAATATATCGATGAATTTCGTCGGTTCTTTTTTGTCTACTTGTTGAAACCCTCGAAAAACTTTGTGCTTTCGCTGCCGTGGCTGGGAGTGCTATTTTTCTTTTTTGCGTTGGGGAACCATTTGGGGAAACTACGCCTGGCATTACTATGCGCGGGCCTAGTCGCTTTTATTGCTATGGTGGGCTTGTGGGAGAAGGCGATGATATCGACCTATCTCGTTGGCGTCAGTGTATTCCTGGCAAGCGCAATCGGCATTCCTATTGGCATCATTGCTGCGCGAAATGAACGTGTTCACAATATAGTTCAAGTGGTCATTGATACCTTACAGACGCTACCTTCTTTCATCTATCTCATTCCGGTAATCATGCTTTTCAGCGTCGGCGAGTTTTCAGCAATGGTTGCCGTGGTATTTTACGCAGTTGTGCCAGCAATTCGATATACCGATCACGGTTTAAGGCAAGTGTCTCCTCAGTTAATCGAAGCTTCGCGTGCAGTGGGGTGTACACGTGGTCAAATTCTCCGACGCGTGCAGCTTCCGTTAGCACTACCCGACATTATGCTGGGGGTAAATCAAACCTTAATGATGGGTTTGAGTATGTTGGTCATTACCGCATTGGTTGGGACACGTGATCTAGGACAAGAAACCTTAATTGCACTGTCCAAGGTGGATCCAGGTCGAGGTATTACTGCCGGAATTTGTGTCGCGTTTATCGCGATTATTGCTGATCGATTAATCAATGCTTGGGCTAGCAAGCGAAAAAATGAGTTGGGATTAAATGTCGCGTAAAGATTTACCTCGTGTCGTTGTAATTGGTGGTGGCGCAACAGGTTGTGGAGTTGCCCGAGACTTGATACTGCGTGGTTTTGCCGTAATCTTGATCGAAAGCGGCGATTTAGGTTCGGGTACCAGCAGCCGCTTTCATGGAATGTTGCAAAGCGGCGCGCGCTACGCCGTTAGTGATACTGAGTATGCTGCTGAATGTATGCGTGAACGTCTGATCATCGCTGAATTGGCACCTGAAGCGGTCGAAAAAACTGGCGGGTTATTTGTTTCACTTCCAGATGATCCAGAGGATTACAGTGAGAAATTCGTCCAGGGCTGTATCAATGCAAACATTCCTGTTACCGAATTAGAAGTACACCAGACACTCCGAGATGAGCCGGCAATTAGCCGAAATATTCTCAGATCCTTTGCCGTCCCCGATGCCACTATGCAGCCGTGGAGGCTACTGAATCTACTGGCAGATGACATACGCTATCGAGGAGGCGAAATCCTGCTTAGACACCGGGTAACCAGCATCATGACGTCGAATGGACAAGTGAAAGGCGTCATTGCTTCCAGTAATGCAGGAGACAAAGTACTTAATGCTGAAATTGTTATTAATGCAGCGGGGCCTTGGACAGCTCAAATCGCCAGTCTAGTAGGAGAGAGTATCGATATCGAATTAGGTAAGGGCACAATTCTTGTGTATTCCCATCGAATGGTGAGTAAAGCGATAAACCGATGCAGACCGCCAACCAGTCACGACATCATTGTGCCTACAGGAACTGTCAGTTTGTTTGGTACAACATCAGAGGTTGTTGACAACCCAAGTACTACGCATGTTCGACCCGAGGAAATACAGCAATTACTGGATAATGCTGTGACGCTTCTTCCCACTGCCCGTGACTATCGTGCTTTTCGCGCATGGGCTGGGGTTCGGCCACTGTATAGACCATCCAATTGGCCACCCGATAAGCCTTTGCCACGTCGACATTCGGTTGTAAACCATGTGAATTCAGGTATTGAAGGTTTTTTTAGTATATGTGGAGGATCATGGACATCCCATCGGGCCATGGGCGAAGATATGGGTAATCAGGTATCCGAATCCATTGGTCTCGACGAACCATGTTCAAGCGCTACCACACCACTGTCACGACCCAACGCAAAGATTGGTTGGAAGCCACAAAACCAATTACTGGATATAGAAACCGGGCTGAACTGTCACGAATCTGTTTGTGAATGCGAGTTGGTTACGCAATCGGATTTGAGAGATCTGATTGAAAACCACAACATCACCTGTTTGCATGATTTACGGCGCAGGCTACGTGTGGGGTTTGGACCTTGCCAGGGGACATATTGTGGTAGTCGCGTAGCCTCAATGATAGCTCGCCATGACTCCAACTATTGTAGCGAGGCTGATTTAGCAGATTTTTGGTCTGAGCGACTGAAAGGATCCATGCATACCGCCTGGGGATATCAAGCAAGGCAAGTTTTGCTCTCAGATGTTGTATATCGCGAAACGTTGGGAATTCGATTAGGTTCTACCAATCCAATCTCAGCCAAGGATGGAGCATGAAAACTGATGCTATTGTCATAGGTGTGGAGTTGGATGGCTTAGTCGCTGCGACCAGGTTGAAAGAGCATGGGCACTCAGTTCGAATATTTTCTAGTGGCGCCGGATCGTTACACTATGCACCCGATGGCTTTCATCTACTTGGATATTCGCCTTTTGAAGAGGAGGAAATGGTGAAATCGCCGTTTGACCACTTTTCCAAATTGGGCTCCGCGCACCCCTATCAAAAGCTGGGTGCTGCTAAGGTAAAGGAAGCGATAAACTGGTATGAAGATCGCGTTAGTTTGATTCATCAGCCGATCAAGATTGAGACCTACAACCAGAAGGTAATTTCACCTACGGGTCAATTTATTCCGGCCTGTGGAGAAATTCAAAATCTGGCAACACTTGAAAACCTGAATGGCAAACGCATTGTGTTGGTGTATTTTAACGGCCATCGAGATTTTCCAGTCGATCTGATCGCGACCGCGTTGAAGAAAGCCGGGTTCCAGATTGAAGTAAAAGAATTTAAGGCACCAAGTGCGGTGCTCGAAAACGCCGCCATTGCTTGTGCATTCGACGATTTGCCAGAACCAATTGCCTATTTCTCATTGTTAAAAAATGAACTTCCAGAGCTTACTGATGCAGTAGTGTTTCCAGCCGTTGTGGGAATGAAAAAATCTATGGAATTACGGCACCTAGCGGAACAAACATTGGGCATCCCCTGCATGGAGTTATCTACGCTTCCGCCAAGTGTCCCTGGGATGCGACATGAGCGGGCGCTGATAAATAATTTAAGAAATTCTTTAGTCCATATACATACAGGTGCCACCATAAAGTCACCCCTCACATCTTCAAATAAAAGGATTGTTCTCGTAGATGATGTAGGACGATCATACGAAAGTGACTTGGTAGTTATTTCAAATGGAGGCGTGTTAATGGGCGGTGTAGATGTTGATTCATTTGGTCAGATCAAAGAACCTATCTTCGGCCTTTCAACGTATCAAAGTCATCCGCTCAATGCGGATTCTGTGTTGCAATCTCTGGACGCATTACACTGTGCCGGTATCGAAACGGATGAATTTTTGCGACCGAAAAAAGATGAATTCGATGTGGTTGAAAATTTATTTGTGACCGGTCGTTCCCTGCCGAGTTGGAACCCTGCCGCCGAAGGCTCCAATGAAGGTGTATGCGTTTCCACGGGATGGGCGGCCGCGGAACACGCACACACCTATTTAGAGGAAATTCTCCATGTCTAGCGGAGTTTTTCTTGGGATTGACCACGGAGGTACCACCACAACTGCGCTGTTACTTGATGTAGACAAAGGCAAAATTGCGAGCCATTCAGTGCCCATGCCAAAACAGACACCACGCATAGGCTGGGTCGAACACAATCCGGACGATTTTTTCACCACAAGTGTGGAAGCTGCTTGGGAGACGCTGGATAAAGCCAATTTGTCGTGGAAAGATGTTCAGGCGATAGGGCTAGCAAATCAGGGGGAAACCAGCATGGCTTGGTCGTCTAAAACTGGCAAAAGTATTGGCCCCGCTATTTCCTGGGAGGATAAAAGGACCACCGAAATCTGCCAGCGGCTTGACCGCAAAGGTGTTTCTACATTAGTCAAAGAGCGGACCGGAATTATACTGGACCCCTACTTTTCTGCATCAAAGTTCCGCTGGCTCCTCGACAATATTCCCGAGATAGCTTCGGAAGCAAAAAATCACACTCTTAGACTCGGCGGTACTGATTCTTATGTGATTGACAAATTTACGCTTTCAGATGTGCATGCAATCGACGCGGGCACAGCATCGAGAACATCACTTTTCAATTTGATTGAAACCAAATGGGATGAAGAGCTGCTAAAAGCGTTTGGGTTAGAGGAAGATTTTTTACCCAAAGTACGCCCAACGTGTGGAGATTTTGGCGTGGCAACGCATTCAGATTTAGCCGGAGCGTCAATACCAATTACCGCCGATGCGGTAGACGCACATGCGGCGTTGTTCTCTCAGGGGTGCCGAGATAACTCCAAAGTCAAAGCGACTTATGGGACGGGTGCATTTATTGAAATTAACACAGGCCCTAATCCAGTAAAACCGGACGGATTGCTGCCCGTTTTCATAGCATGGCAGATAGATGGGCAGATTGAGTATACCGTTGAAGGCGGGGTTTTTTCTGTGGGATCAGCAATTGATTGGGCCGTCGGCTCCGGACTTCTGCCTTCCGCCGCGGCATCATCCGATTTGGCCGAAAGTGTATCGAATGCTGGCGGCGTCAAAATGGTACCGTGTTTTACTGGATTATCAGCACCTCACTGGCAAACTGATGCCCGTGCAAGTATCCAAGGGTTAGGTCTTGATACAAGGCCAGGACATATTGCCCGCGCATTGCTCGATGGAATCGCTTTTCAATGTGGAGAAATTGTTCATGCATTGGACAAAAAAACAGGGGGCAATGTGCGTGAAATTCGTGCCGACGGTGGACCGACAAAGAACCGCTATCTAATGCAAAGACAGGCAGACTTATTAGCAATGCCTGTTTCGGTATCTCAAGAGCCAGATATGACTGCACTCGGTGCGGCCTATTTAGCTGCAATTGGTGCGGGAGAGCTCACCAAATATGAGATGGATGCAATATCGAGAACTTCAGTCGAGTATGAACCGATTATGGGAGAGGATGAAAGGCAGTCAAACTGGGCATCATGGAATCAGTGTGTAAAAGAAACGATAGACCGTGCGAATTCTCAGTAATGGTTGATGCGAAGGGTGATCAAATGGATTCAGTACAAACGAAATCGAATAGCAGCGAAATATTGCAGTCGATGGATCAATGCACCAAGTGTGGAATTTGTCATGCCTACTGTCCTGTAGCGGCTGTTACGGGCAAGTTTCCTGGTCCAAAATATGTGGGCCCGCAGGCACAACGATTCCGATATATCGAAGCAAGTTATGAGACATCGCCATCACTTTGCACTGGATGCGGTGTATGTACCAGTGTCTGCCCAAACAATGTTGCTATCGCTGACATCATTACCTTAGCGAAAAAAGATATCTCGAGCAAAGCAAACACATTCAAATTTGGTCAATGGATTCTGCAACGCCCACTGCTGATTAGCAGGTTCGGAGGGAAGCTACCCAGGACTTCAAATTTTTTACTAGGTAATAGAATAATTCGATCAATCGTTGAGCGATTACTTTGTATTCACAAAGATGCGCCATTACCAACATTCAAAGAAAGATCATTTTCAAAGTGGTTAAGAAATTATCATCAACCTCACGGAAAAAAAATCGCGTACTTTGCAGGCTGTACTGTAGACACCTACGACCCAGTTGTTGGAATTTCTCTAGTAAAAATACTCAATCATCTCGGATATTCAGTAGAAGCGCCTGAAAGACTGTGTTGCTCGCTGCCAATGCTTTCCGATGGGAAAATTGCGGCAGCCAGAGCTGGTGCACGTTCATTGATCAACACACTGTATCCGCTTGCTAGTGAAGGAACGAAGATAATTTCAACGTCGACTAGCTGCGGCCTCACGCTACGTGCAAAATATGCAGCGTATTTAGATATGGTCGATCCAAAGTCAGAAATAGTTGCTGGCGCAGTCGTTGACGCCTGTGAGTTTCTTCTGCAGAACCATGCCAACGAAATATACCGTTTGTTTTCGAAACTCCCCCTGAAAGTCTTTTATCATGGGCCATGTCAATTGAGGAGTCATAAAACGGGGCAGCCAGCTGTTGAACTTCTTCAGCAAATTCCTGGAATACAACTAGAGTTGTCACAAGCCGACTGTTGCGGCATTGGAGGGACCTACGGTTATTACAAAGAAAAATACGATATTTCAACAGCAATCGGGAGAAAACTAGTAGATCAGATAAAAGAATTCCAACCAGATATTCTTGTTTGTGATAGTGAGACCTGCCGCTGGAATATCGCATCCCAAACCGGCATAGAATGTGTGCATCCAATTGAATTATTGTTGCGCGCACTTCACAAGAGTTTTTAAGGCTGTGAAACTCGGTGTATGCTTTAAGTCAGCAGGACAGCATTGTAGTGGTGACTTATTTCCAGGGGCAATTTAAAAATTTCTTATTGGCGAGATTGCTTCCAAAGGCCAGAGACGTTTTACTGCGAGCAATAGTGCGAGCAATAGTGCGAGCAATAGGGTCAGACTCTGAGATTTTGCCTGCGATATCTATTTATCACCTTCCAGCATGGATTTAAGATCGGCAAAAGGGTTGTAAGTGGCTTCAATTTTATTACCACTGCCAGTAGTAGAGTTATCTTGCTGTCCCTCTAGCTGCCTTTGGTGTTCGTTATCATGACAATACACGCATAGCAGCTCCCAATTGCTTCCATCGGCTGGATTATCGTCATGATTGTGATTGCGATGATGCACTGTCAGTTCATTCAAAGTTTTGCCAGAAAACTCACGGGCACATCGCCCACAAATATGCGGAAACATATTTAGAGCTTTTTCGCGATACCCCTGACTTCGTATATCGCGAGCGCGTTGGGCTTCAGATAATACTTGGTCCAGTTTGCGATTGTTAATCTTCATTATTGTGTCAATAGGTCAATAGGAATAGGTGCCCGGTCGATAATATGAAATATTGGTGCAGTCATTGGCTATAAATATCGTAATTAAAAATAGTGTCTGAAAAATAACAGATACTATTCTATCGTGAATTTTCTGTCAGGCAACTACTGTCAATTGGATAAAAAGTGTTACCGCGGTAACGCTTTTAAGTTTCTCAGTTTCTCAGTTTCTCAGGGTCAGACTCGATTGAAATGGTAAGTTTAAGCAAGACGAATGGGATCAATCGAATCTGTCCCATACGATTCAAAATTCGTGCTCTTCTGACGTGGGTTCAAGCTACCTGTGCCTGTCGATAAGCTTCGGTATTATATTGAGTTTTGAGCCGATCGGTTCTCAATAACGTGACAATACCACTTCACTTATTAATGACTTATACTGATAATTTGGGATTCAAAATAATAGATGTTTTGATTGGTGTTGCACGAATCGGCGAGAAGACATATTACGACCATAGTAGTATCGGCGCTATTGTGCTGGTTACTGCAATAGACGAAGACTTGGGCGACGACTCTAAAGATTAACCAGGCACGCAGGCATCATGAAAAAAGTACTACTTAAGAACGGTCGAGTGATAACTGCTGTCGACGACTATGTCGCCGATGTGCTGCTCGATCACGGAAAAATTGAGGCGATAGCGCGCACACTTGACGTTGAAGACGCCGAAGTACACGACGCGTCTGGCCTCCTCGTATTGCCCGGCGGTGTAGATGTACATGTACACATGGAAACGCCGATGGGAGACGGCATTGAAACCTGCGACAGCTTCGAGACCGGTACCGTATCAGCCGCATTTGGTGGCACCACAACGATTATTGATTTTGCCCAGCAATTCAAGAACGAGGGGCCAAAGCAGGCACTCGAACGTCGGCTAGCTGTGGCGGAACCGCAGTGTTGTGTGGACTACAGTTTTCACATAATCCTTACCGACGTAAGCAAATCGGCACTATCGGAATTGCCGGACATCGTGAACAGCGAAGGCATATCCAGCTTTAAGCTTTATATGGCTTACCCCGGCAAATTAATGGTCGATGACGCTGATATCTATCGCACTATGCGCAAAGTTGGCGACCACGGAGGCATGGTCAATTTGCATGCCGAAAACGGCATAATCATTCAGGCATTAATCGAAGAAGCGCTTGCAGACGGCAACTTATCGCCTAAATATCATCAATTGACACGCCCTCAATTGATGGAAGGTGAGGCCACCCATCGCGTAATTCGAATTGCGGAACTCGCGGAGGTGCCTGTTTATATAGTGCATCTGTCTGCCAAAGAGTCGCTGGAAGCCGTTGTCGAAGCGCGCGACAGGGGTATACATGCATTCGCGGAGACTTGCCCGCACTACCTGTTCTTAGACGACACGGAATACGATCGCCCGGGATTCGACAGCGCGAAGTATGTAATGACACCCCCACTTCGGAATCATGAATGCCAGCATGCGCTCTGGCGTGGCTTGCAATTTGATGATTTGCAGATCGTTGCCACTGATCACTGTCCTTTCTGCTTCAACGAAAAAGCACACGGCCTGCTCAAATCTAAGCAGCCTGGTAAAGACGATTTTTCCAAAATTCCAAATGGCGCGCCTGGGGTGGAATATCGCCTGCCGCTGTTGTTTGATGGTGGCGTCAACACAGGTCGCATCAATTTGAATCGATTCGTGCAGCTGACATCCACTGCACCGGCGAAAATGTTTGGCCTGTTTCCACAGAAAGGAACCATTGCTGTGGGTAGCGACGCCGACATCGTGCTATTCGATCCTGAACATCGACATATCCTGAGTGCTGATACCCATCATTCGAATGTCGATTATTCATTGTTCGAAGGACGCGGGGTAAAAGGTAAGGTCAGTAAGGTTTTTCTGCGCGGTCAGTTGATCGTAGATGGTGATGAATGGCTGGGCCGTGCAGGTATGGGACGTTTTTACAAGCGATCAGCGTCGGGTAGAGTCATGTGAGGCGACATTCGTCGGCCGGGCAACGAACACATATTAGATTTATGGTAGCAACAGATAACCAGTGAAATTTAAAAATATAGCAATAACCGGCGCAAACGGTTTAATCGGGCGAGAGACAGTTAGATGCCTGAAAAAAATAACCGAAGTAACAGCCATTGATATAAACAATTCCAACAGTAGTCATAATTACCACCACGCAGATGTTATGTCTTTAGATGCATTAAAAATTGCTTTTAAAGGGGTAGACGCCGTGGTTCACCTGGCGGCACTGCAACTAGATGCAGCAGAAGATAAAATCTTCTCACTAAATACGACTGGCACCTGGAATGTGCTACAGGTTGCCCAACAATTGGGAATCAAAAAAGTTATCCTGGTATCCAGTGAATCTGCGGTCGGATTGGTTGCTTTATCTCGCCCATCGGTTGCGCTACCCGATTACCTTCCGGTGGATGAACAGCATCCTCTAAAACCCAACGACGCTTATGGTTGCAGTAAAGAAACAATGGAAACTATCGGTAAAACATTTTCCCGATGGAGCGATATGAAAATTGTTGTTTTGCGTCCAACCACTGTTTATGGGCCTGGTATGGAACAAGACATGCGTCAATCAAGGAAAATTGATGATCCCTATTTCTGGTTATACGTCGAAGTTTGCGATGTCGTTGAAGCGATACGTTTAGGGCTTGATTATGAAGGTCCTGATTACGATTGTTTTTTCGTCAGCGCAGAGGATACATTTTCACCGAAGGAAACACTGACGTTTATAAAAGACAAGTATGGATTCATTCCTGAGATCAGGAACAAACACCTATATATCAACAGACCCTATGCAACTATTTATGACAATACCCGGGCAAAAAAAGTATTAGGACTAGAGATTACAAGCAATTGGCGTCGATACCTTGGTGAACCTATATAACAACCATATTTTAGGGGTAGACAATGCATAAAGAACATACCGCTACAACAACCGTCATTAAGAATGCAGACTGGATAGTTGCCTACGACGCCAAAATTCAAACTCACAAATATCTACGCAATGCAGATTTAGCATTTAAGGGAGATACAATTACTTATGTAGGCAAACAATATAATGGTCAGGCGGATATCATCATTGATGGCAGCAATCGCCTGATAATTCCCGGATTGCTCGATTTACACCTTCATGCGTATCAGGAAATCCACGGTAAAGGTTTTTTCGAGGATCTAGCCAGTAAACATATGTGGATGACGCAATTGTTTGAATATACCTGGTTGATCCAGGAAGATCAGGAGTCGGCGATAGCAGCAATTCAAGCGTCAGCCTGCGACCTTTTAAAGAGTGGCTGCACAACCATGGCGGAACTTTACTGTTCTCAAAAGCTTCCATTCGATGGGTGGATTAGTGCACTTGCAGATACTGGCATCCGTACCTATGCCTGCCCTATGGTCAATTCCGGGCATTGGTATACGCCAGACGGTCGTAATCACAAATACAAATGGGACGAAGCAAAAGGATTATCTGATCTAGATGGGGCGCTCGAATTGATCGATACCGCAGAAAATCACCCGTCAGGACGATTACACGGCATGATCGGCGCTGCCCAGGTCGATACCTGTACTGAAGAATTATTTTTAAAATGTAAACAAGCGGCGGTGGACCGTAACATGCCACTACAAACTCATGCCGCTCAGTCCGTGATGGAACATCGCGAAATGATTAGACGTCATCGTAAAACCCCACTCGAATGGCTGGATGACATTGGAATACTTGGACCGCAAACACTCATTGGACATGCCATCAATATAGACCAACACCCCTGGATTAATCATTACGAGCACAAAGACCTGGAACGTCTGGCGACATCAGGGGCGAGTGTCGTACACTGTCCACGCGCCTTTGCACAATGGGGAGATATGATGCGTAGTCTCGGTGGTTACCGTAAGGCAGGAGTGAATATGGCACTTGGTACGGACTGCTATCCCCACGACATAATTGAGGAAATGCGTATAGCGGGGCTACTTTCAAAGGTTGCCAGCGGCAACGTAGATTTACTACGAACCGAGCACATTTTTGAAATTGCAACGCTGGGCGCCGCTAAGGCCCTGGGCCGGGACGATTTGGGCCGCCTGTCGGAAAATGCCAAAGCGGACATTGTCATGATTGATCTGAAACATCCGTCCATGCGACCAGTTCGTGACCCATTACGTTCGCTGATTTATTCAGGTGTTGCGGCGGCGGTTCAGGATGTCTATGTTAATGGCGAACAGATGGTACAAAATGGCACCGCATTGACAATGGATCAAAATGAAGTTCATGATCGTCTCCAAGCAGGCCAGGATAGATCGCTGGCTAGAGTATCAGGGATCGATTGGGCCGGAAGGACAGCTGACGAGGTAAATCCAATTTGCCTTACTGTTGAGTAGGATCAGACCTTTATGAATAGAATGCATGACTACTAGGTCGGCGCAATCTGTTCTTTAAATTGATCGATACATTCCTCGGCAGCAATCTGTAGTTCTTGTTTCAGTCTTTCTGCAGTATTTGCTAATAGTTGGTCTCTCGTTGGAGTATTATCATTCTTCTCTGGCACCCTTGAACAGAAGCCTTCGGCGACTATTTTACGCGTCGTAATATCAATAAGCTTAAGTTTAGCGGAGTAATTTACACGATATGTTTTAAGGTCGGTAAAATATACAAAACTCCAGTTTACTGTTTGAATATCAAGCAACAGATCTCCATTCGGATAGTCTAATGCGAACTCTTCTGGCTTTTGTTGACTTTTAGGTATCAAACATGCGCTATTCCTTAAAAACATCCACAGGAAGATTACTCATACGAGGTTGTCCGGTATAGCGATCGAATACGGTATCGCAACTAATCAACTGATTGGGGTTTGTGCCTACCTTTTTCACATCATCGGTACTGTCTACCCCAGGACCAAAGGCAAACATTATCGAAATATTTCCGACAAGTAGATCTGGGTCGTCCTCTACTATCCCCTGTACAGACCCATGAGCAGAATTTATGATGACTTGATCCCCAGAAACCAGTCCGCGAGTTTTCATATCGGCTGGATTCATATAAGCCGGATTGTAGAAGTTATCTCGATTTGTTGCTTTTATATTGCAGGAGGAATTATATACATGCATATCTCTTCGACAAAGCAAACGTAGTGGGAAGTCATGGTCGCCAGATTCCTGATTTGGGCCATTCTGGTGAACCTTTTCCAAATCCTGCATCATCTCGGCATTTCCCAGGTCAAATCGTGTCGTACAGTCAGGGTCTTTTTCACTGACCACTGCGGCTGAATCAGGATACAACTCTCCACCGGAATTATTTTTTATAATCGAAAAATCGACTCGAGAGCCTGTTGATATAACTTCAAGCAATTGCTCGGTGGAACTATCCTCGGTGATAGCAAGGTCGCTATCTTGCAGTTCACACCCCAACCGAGTTGCCAGACCACATAGAAACTTCCAATCATCGATAAGATCCGATCCCTTGGGTGGCGGCACCATAGCCGCAGAATACTGCGCGTAGGCCTCGCCCAATCCATACCCAGTCCATGATGTCAGAAAATCCAGCGCACGGGTGGTTGCTGCTACTTCGAGTGGCATGGTTGGAGCAATAATATAATCAGCCAACTCAGAGGATCGAGACATCCAGGGGTCGATCTGTACATACAAATCCAACGCTTTCAGAGCGTCTACGGTCCGATCATAGTCCGGGATGGCGGCGATTGGATTGCCCCCAACACATACCATTGCCCGCACACGGTCACTACCCTGGGAGAGCATCAGGTCAGGCAAAGCTGTAATAGGCAAACCCGCTCGGGTCTTGCGATGCCCATTCGAACCCATAGGCTCACCAGAACACCATTGCAAGTCGGGAACTTTTGCCTGGGCCTTGTATTGTTTAGCTGGCATGAGTGTTGGCGCGGCCCGCACTCGATCTCCAGCTCTCAGCCAATAGCCGCATAAGCTTTGCAATGCCAGTACAAGATATTCAGTAAGAGTACCCTGGGCGGACATATGCGGTCCGGTTCCGGCCATGATATAGCCTCTCTTTTGGCCAGCAAGCATACGAGCCGCTTCTATTAGTTTCTTCTCTGGCACACCACTTGTTGTCGACACAGTCGCAGAATCAAATGGTTCGACATGCTGACGTAACGAATTTATACCTGAGACATTATCTTTGACAAAATCCTGATCAAATAATTCTTCATGCAAAATGAGGCGAATAAAGCAGGCAAGAATATCCACGTCAGTTCCAGCTCGAGGCCGTAGATGCAGATCTGCACGCCGGGCAGTGTGAGTTCGGCGCGGATCAATTACCACTAACTTCATTCCGCTCTTGTTACGCTGTTTCAGCCAATTGCCAGGATTACCTGCAGGCAATCCGGTAAATGTAAGGATGGGATTGATGCCAATAAGCAGCATGACGTCGGGATCATCAAAACCCAAGGCAGGCGCCATCCACTCTCCATGCAATCCAGTTGCTACCAGTTTTCCACCTTTATCCAGGGTATCGGTATCAAATCGCATGGGTGAGTTGATGGTATCCATTAGCATATGCAACAGCGGCATACTGCTGGTAAAAGAACCCCACAACATCGTACCGGCATAGGAAGCAATGGCAGCCGGACCAGATTCATCACAGATTTCACCGATTCGGTGAGCGATTTCATCCATTGCAATATCAATGGAAATTTTTTTAAATTCACCATTAGGCATCCGTTTTAGCGAATGCAACAAACGATCCCGGTGGTACAGATAGTCGGGTTGGGCGCGCCCTTTTATACAGGTATATCCTTGGTAAAGCGGATTGTCCGGATCGCCGGTAACCTTTGTAACACGGTTGTCTTCGACCTCGACCTGCAATGCGCATTGATTAATGCAGATTCTGCAAAAACTTTTTTTGACTTCACCCATTTTTCTTTGCAATGGCTTCCCTGGTGGCAGGAGATTCAGGATGCAGATTGTCGATCCACATTCTCACATGCCTGCCAAGCCTCTGTTTGCTTATAACCGGGATGCTGAAACGCGCCTGCACAGCAACACCATCGGCCAGCGCCACCAGCATCTCGGCAAGCATTTTTGCGTTGATATCCTTTCGTACCCAACCCTGTTTTTGTCCAATCTTAAGTACCTCAATTATTCGCTGCTTCCACCAGGAGTAATAATGCGCGAGCTCTGCAGACAGATCTGAATTACATACTCCTTCTGCCCAGAAGAAAAAAAATATTCGACACATAACCTCTCGCCTTTGATCCAACGGAATTCCAGCTTCGAGTACCAGACGTAGTTGTTGCTTTGTATCGGCACCCTTCATGGCTTGATTAATATGTTTGCCGGTTGCACGGGCGGCTAATCTCAGTCCGCCCATTAACAGAGCCTGCTTGTCTTCGAAGTAGTGATGTAGCACCCCGGTAGACCATCCGGCTTCCTTAGCGACCACACGCACAGTGACACCATTAACACCATGCAGCCCGACTACTCTCAACACTGCGCCAGCGATTTCTTCTCGACGCTGATCGTGGTCAATTATTTTAGGCATTCAAATCGCTGGCCTTAACTATAAGGTTACGAATTCGATTGTCGAAATCCTTAAACCGTGAATCCTGGGTTTGACCTCTGCTATATCGAATATAAATTTGCTGCAGGATCCCCATTAACTTAAAAATTCCAAAACTCATATACCAGCGTATATCGTCCATGTTCACTCCGCTTTTGATGCCATAGCGATTTATTGCGTCAATACGTGAAGGAAATCCGCCAGTGGAGAAACCAGGCATTGTCGCAGCCTGATTTGCCAATGGGTTATCCCCGGGTTCAGTCCAATAAACCAATAACAACCCCAGATCGAAAAGCGGATCGCCCCGGGTACACATATCCCAATCTACCACTGCGGATGGCAGACAGGGATTTTCATGTTTGACGATAATATTGTTTAACTTAAAGTCATTGTGAACCAATGAAACTCTCTGAGGGTTCGGAAGTTTCTTTTCCAGCGCCTGAATAATTTTACTAGCACCAACATAACTGTCCCCTTCTGCATTTTTCCATCGCTTGACCCATCCGTCCAGCTGCCGCTTTGCAAAGCCTTCAGGGTGACCTAACTCGCCAAGATTTACTTGATCCGGATCAACCTTATGCAATTCTGCCAGTGTATCGATCATCATCCAGGCGAGCTCGGTTTTCTTGGTATCATCCGCCTTAATAGAATCGGGTAGTTCCTTGTCAATCACAAAACCATTGCGTCGCTCCATGACAAAAAAGGGTGCGCCGGCGATGTCATCCCCGGAGTAGAAAAAATGCACTTTGGGTGCAAGCTGAAATTCCTGATACAAGTTTGAAAGTATCTTTGACTCCCGTTTCATATCGTGAGAACCTGGAGCCACAGGGCCCAGCGGAGGTCGTCGCAAAACGTATTCAGAATTATCGTATTGCAACAAGTATGTCAGGTTGGCGGCACCCGTAGAGAATTGGCGAATTCGTAAGTCTCCGGTTGTATCTGACAATCTGGATGCCAAAAATCCCTCAAGTATCCGCGTATTCAGTTTTTCGTCCGGACGCATCTCGATGGTACCTGAGTCATCAATCTTCACGATATTATCCTCCGTTAATAGTGACACCACCATCGACAAAGTAAGTCTGGCCGGTGATGAACCCTCCGGCTTTTCCTGCCAGCAGGACCGCCACACCTACCATGTCCTCAGGCTCACCAATGCGACCAATGGGGTAAGCCTTCAGAAATTCAGCAAGCTGGGCTTCATCTTCCCAGCGCTTACGCGAGAAATCGGTACGTATTAAGCCGGGCGCGATGCAGTTGACACGAATATTGTCAGGGCCGAACTCTACCGCGAGACTACGGGCGAGCTGCATGTCAGCTGCTTTGGTTAAGGAATAAATACCCAGGTTTGCGCTACCACGAACCCCAGCTATGGAAGATATAAAAATTATCGAACCGTCCTTTCTTGCGGCCATATCGGGACGAACCCGTTTCGCAAGCTGCAGGTTGCTCAGAACGTTTGCATCCATGGTCTTGTGATACGCCTTTTCGTCTATATCAGCTAACGGTCCAAAATACGGATTCACCGCAGCGTTACAGACCAGGATGTCTATACGTCCATAATGTTCGAGAGCGGTATCCGTCAATCGAGACAAATCGGCTTCCGAACTGATATTGCATGGCACCGAAATAGCCTCACCTCGGTTTTGTCGAATATTTTCAGCGACCTGTTCGCACGCAAATTCTTTTCTACTCGACACCACCACTTTAGCGCCAAGCTTTGCATAGTTTTCAGCAATAACTTTACCAATTCCCTTACTTGAGCCAGTGACGATTGCGACCTTTTCATTCAAGCCGAACAACGATTGTATGTGATCGGACATTAAATAGTGGAAATGCCGCCAGTAACACTAATGGTTTGGCCGGTGATAAGTGATGACGATGGACCGGAAAGAAATACAATGAGGTCGGCCAGATCATCAGCGGTTGCGACTCCCAGCTCTGCCAGTTGCTCCGCTTTGAAAAACATTTTTGCGCTGAATTCATCTGCCATAACCTGATCGTACAAAGGCGTTCCGCGAACAATGCTGGGGGTAATCGCGTTAACCCGAATGCCCGAACGTTTGGCTTCATTTGCCAGTCCACGACAAAACATAACGATACTCGCCATTGCGGCGCCAATGATGACTTCTCCTGGTGTTGCCAGCTTGGCGGCGTCTGATGCGACGCACATAATGGATCCATGTCCCTGTTCCATCATATAGGGAAGTACCGCACGGGGCGGCAGTATGGCACCACATGTAATGGTGGACATCATCCCGGGAATATCTTCGATGGGCAGTTTGTGCAGGATTTTCGGCATATGAGCATTACCCACAGTACCTACCAGTACATCGATACGGCCAAATGCGGTATGACAGGCGGCCGCGGCCGCACTCGCCCCCGCGGGCGAGGTGACGTCTGCGGAAAACGATCGTATATCGGCGTCCGCCGCTTCGGCTTTTACACTTTCAACCGCCGCTTGACCCCGCTCAACAGATCGCCCGACCAACATTAGATTTTTAACACCCGCTTTTGCCAACGCTTTGGCAGAGGCAAGCCCAATTCCAGAGGTTCCGCCGGTGAGCAAAATTGCGCTTTGGTCCAATTGGATTTTCGCTTTATTTTTATCTGTCATACCTGACTCACGGGCCGTTAGGAAAATGTTCGTGCATTACGCACCAGGCAACTAAAATCGTATCTGTCGAGCACATTCTTGGTACTTTGCAATATTTTTTCGATATCATCTTCACTGTGACAAAATGAAATATACACGTGGGCTGAACCCGGTAACGCAAATAGCACACCTTCAGACAATAATGCTAGTGTAAACAAGAATAGTGGTCGACCATCCATACCCCTGTAGCTTGCAAAGCTTGGATCATCCTGGGCCGACAAAAATAATTGTAACATTGGCCCGAGCTGATTAATGTGGCAAGGAACATCATAAGCGTGGAAAATCTCACCCATACCCGCAACCAGTTTAGCTGTGAGATCGGTCAATCGAGCAAAGCCGCCTTCGGCATCGATCCTGACGTATTCATCAAGGGCTGCCAGGGTGGCAGCCAATGCGTCGGTACCATCATTTGTCGTACCCGATTGGAAAATGCCCGGTTGCTCCCGACCGCGACGTGGATCGAGAACATCCATAATTTCCCTGGAACCTACAATCGCACCTAGTTTTTCACCAGCGCATAAGGCTTTGGCAAAGGTAGATAGATCTGGCATGACGTCGTACAACTGCTGTGCACCACCCAAGGCCAATCGAAAGCCGGTTATCACTTCATCAAAAATAAGTAAAACGCCGTGTCTTTTAGTTAACTCGCGCACTTCATCAAGGTATTTTTTCTGGCTACCCCAAAGCCCACCAGCATGCATCGCCGGATCCAATAGTACTGCCGCTACGTCGTTATCCTGGCCAAGAGCCTGCTCAAGTGCTTCGATACTTCCATAGGGCAACAGAACTGTATCCGCGATGCTGGATTGGGGAATACCATCCCCCACTGTTGTCGGTGCAGGTCCCAGACCCACCAGAAACTGATCGGATTGACCATGGTAATGACCGAGAAACTTAATGATTTTATTCCGGCCTGTTGCCCCTCGAGCACAACGGATCGCGGTCATCACTGCTTCCGTTCCGCTGCTTACAAAGCGTACCCGATCTGCACAGGGAATTAGTTCAATCAGTCGTTCCGCTACCTCTGTAGCCAACATCGGATTGACCACCAAAGCACCGGTAGATTCATGCTTACGAATCGACTCCAGCACCTTTTCTGGCCTGTGGCCAAGTTGCAGTGGACCATTGCATAGAAAGCAATCGATATATTGGTTTCCATCAATATCGGTAACACGTGATCCCTGGCCGCCAGAAAAATACAACGGATAGGGTTTAAAAAATCGCAGGTTCCCGGTTACCCCGGCTACCAATGAATTTTCTGATCGCTCGAAGAATACTCTGGATTTGGGAGTGCGGCAAACATATTCGTCGATTATCAATTGGCGAATTCGCCCAGACTCGACTTTATTTTGCTGGCTCACTTTAGGGTAAACAGAGTGCTCCAGGGATCAGCTGGATCTTGCATGGAGCCTGTTGCAACGGCTTGAATATTTGGACAGTCATACTCGAGAACAGTATTCCAGGCTCGATTAATTGCAGCCTCCAGAGAAACAGGCAATGGATTAGCTGGTGCTGCAAACTCCCCTACTTCGTGTAATCGGCTACGCCTGATAGTGCATTGAACCGACCCATCAGCAAGATTATTGATTTCGACTTCATCGCCCCAGGCTTGGTGCCAGGCGATAAAAAATGCCGCGGCGCGTTGCGGCGAAGGATTGCCACTAATTCTACATAACGTCTTTAAGCGATCACGATTTTGTAGCATGGTGATACGCAGGCAATGCTCGAGTAAGGATACAGTCTCGGTTTCGCCCAGTACTTCGATTAACCAGTAAATCCGCCCCCCAACATACGCAACTGAAAAATTTCTCCATGCTTTAGCCTGCCGTTCAATGGGCCATACTGTTTCATCAAGTGTCGGCGGATCGAGTTCTAAGTCTGCTGGCAATCCTTCATCAAATCGCAATTGCATTCTCTGGTCGGGTTCCAAATCCTGTTCGGCTTCGAAAAAATAGCCGGCGTCACAGGCGTCACCCCGGGCAACCAACTGGGTCTGGGCATAGCCCAACCGCGGATTGCCGAGCATGACACCGTTATTGGCGTGCCAGGCTTCCATGGTCCGGTAAAGGTGTTCTGGACGAATGGCCACCGGACTGATTCCGGGTGACCAGGGGCTGTCCATCCAATATGGTGTGTCGTAAACCACCCAGGCTTTTCCCTGGCTTTCACCATATCGAACGTTTAGTCCGCCAAGATAATTGGATAACACGTGAAATTTTGCACATCGTACCGGATCGGTAAAACCCGAGTCCAATCCCAGCTTTTTCAACCCGCCCAGGAACAGATGTTTCTGATGAGAGCGCAACACTTTAAATTGTATGTCCTCGGCGGCTTCATGGCCATGCCGGGTAATTACGGCCAGCGTTAATGCGTTGTCTACAGAGAATCCAAGACTACCGCCCAATTGACAAAATTCTTTTACCGACGGTGTAGATTCAGAAGATGTATTGTTCATCACTATATAGTTTCATTTTTTAGAGAATATTCAATTTTGCTGGTTAAGCATCTCAACCAACTTGTGTCGCTGAATTTTCCCACTGGCCGTTGTTGGAAACTCATCGAGAAATTCGAGACGCTCAGGTAATTTATACGTTGCAACGCCAAGCTTCCGTAGTTCGGAACACACATGCTCCAGATCAAGTTTGGCACCAGGTTCCGGTATCACGCATGCGCAACAATACTCGCCTAATCGCTCGTGGGGCAACCCAACTACAGTCACTGCGGCGATACCTTCTATGGGTTCAATGGCCTCTTCTACTTCACGGGGGGTAATGTTCATTCCACCACGAATAATTATTTCTGACTTACGACCAACGATGGTGACAAAGCCAGCGGAATCCATGATCGCTACGTCTGCAGTTCGTACCCAACCGTCCTTAAACTTGGTCAGGGTTTGCTCCGGGCTATCGTAATAGCCGATACTCATTCCCGGTCCGATGACGCATAGTTCTCCTTCAGTGTCCGGCGGTAACACAATCCCGTCTTCATCACGAATTTCAACTCGATACCCTTCCAGTGCGCCACCATCGGTATCGATGCGTTTTTGTAGTGGTGACGAAGGAAAATTTGAGGTCGCAATCATGCATTCTGTTTGTCCGTATAAACGCAATACACTGACCCCTTGTTCACTCGCAGCATTTACAACCGCAGCAGGAATAGGAGCGCCCCCACAAGCAAAGATGCGTAGTGATGACATATCCACTGGGCGGGATTCTGTAATCTTCAATAGATCAGTAAGAAAAATCGTCGCCGCCAGGGTAAATGTAGGGCGTTCACCCTCGATCAGTGCGACTGCTTCATCGGGACTCCAGCGATCCTGCAGAACGACCTTTGCGCCATGCAACAAAGCAAACCGTATACCGTAGTTGAATCCCGAAGAATGCCCCACCGGGGAAGGTGTCCAGATCACCTCTCGGTCGCCCATCTCAAAGGAATTCCAGATTGATCTATAGTTGCTATTCAGTGTCTGATCGGTATGCATCACGGCCTTGGGTGCCGCTTCGGTGCCGGATGTAAACAAAATAACAGACACATCGGAAGCAGACGGCTTTCGATCACAAGGCTGGTCTGGCCAGTTTTGCAGGGAATTAATCCAGTCAGCTGGCCCATCAGCATCATCATCGGGAATATCAATCTGTACAACCTGCAGATCATGCTGCAACCCTTGTTGTATCTGACTCAATAATTCCGGATGAGAAAAGCCGCGATAAATACCGGGAATGAATATTGCCTTGGCCTGGGTCTTGGTCAGGATGTGACGAAGTTCCTTGCCACGATATACAGTCATCATTGGATTTATGATGACGCCGGCCTTGTTTGCACCTACTGCAATGACCGTGGCTTCAAGGGAGTTTGGTAACTGCACGCTAACCACATCACCCTGCTCGATGCCATGGTTCACTAGCCAATTCGCAAACTGATTAGACAAGCGCTCCAGTTCCGCGAAAGTCACGCGACGAAGCCCTTTCCGGTCCACAACCGCTTCTGCGTCGGGATTTTTTGCGCAATGGTCAGCGACACAACTGCCGAATCGTTCGTCCGGCCATGCTCCACTGGCCTCATATGCTGCTCGATCTGGAATTACATGTTGCTCGAGAGCTGGGTCCAATGCAATCACCGGTCGCTGATTCATTTCACCTACCTGAATATCGAATCCACAAGCTGCTCTGCAGATTCCGCATAGGGCATGCGCATAGCATTGACCACCGCGGAATCTTCCGCACCATGAAACACACCTTTGGTGTGGGAATAATTCAAAAAACCTTCATATCCGGAATGACATCCCATACCGCTATTTCCAAAACCGCCAAATGGAATTCCCGGGTGTCCGGCCTGAGTTCCAAAATCGTTGATCGCCACTCCACCGCTCCGAACTTCCTGGACAAATCGCTCCGCGATATTGGAGTCATGTGTCGCGAGATAACAAGCCAGTGGACTGGGGCCACTGTTGATTTTACCAATCACCTCATCAAGGTCATCGTAACAAAGCAACGCGGTGACCGGCCCAAATATTTCCTCACGCATGCAAGCAAGCTCGGCGTCAGGTTCAACCACAACATACATGGGAATCTGACGCTTTTGTGGATCGGGCTCATCATTATTGAGTGAAAGCACAGTAACGCCTTCGCCCTGGGCCTCTTTGACGTAACCCATGACTCGATCATAGTGGGATTGATTGATCACACCTGTGGCATCCCCATGGCCGACATAAGACGGGTACATTTCACTCCATAGCTGTTGAGCTCGTTGTAACCAGTCGTCACGATGATTGCGCGGAACCAATACATAATCGGGCGCAGTGCAAACCTGGCCGCCCTTAAGAATCCGGGCTTCCAGAAAACGTCTGATCAGGCTATCTTCAATGCCGTCTGGGGCGAATACAGTTGGATTCTTACCACCCAGCTCCAGGGTCACCGGGGTCAGGTTTTCCGCCGCAGCGCGCATAATAATTTTTCCCACTTCGGGACTTCCGGTATACGTCAGGTGATCCCAGGGTTTATGCGGGAACGCCCGGGTAAGTTCGCTGCCTCCGGTAACCGCGACAAAAACATCTTCATCAAAAAACTCTGCAATGGCTGCGCTCACCGCATTGGCCGTTACCGGGGCCTGGCGCGCTGGTTTCAAAATAATACGATTACCCGCAGCAAGCATATCCGCAGCCATTACCAAGGCACATTCCACTGGAAAATTCCATGGCGAAATATTGCCTACAACGCCCTTTGGAACAGCCCTGGTTTCAGCTTTTGACGAACCATGAACTTTGGGATGCAGGGAAACCGGTTTTGCTGCCATCCAATCTTCCAACTTGCGACCAAAATATCGTGCTCTGCCTAGTATGGCGCCGGTTTCATACAAGTCGGTGACAATTTTCGAATGCGCACCAAAATCACTGTTAAGGGCTGCTGCGAAATCATCTCGCCAGGCGATAACCATTTTCTCCAGACTATTCAGCCATTCAAGCCGTTGCTCCAGACTCGGATACGGGTTTTCCTTTACACAGTCTTTTTGCCGGGCGAATAGACGATCCAGAGTTTTTAAACTCGAATCTTTGGCAGCATTTAAAGAGTCAGTACTGGACATAGAACCTATCCCTTAATGAGAACCCACTTGCAAGAGTTTTTATTGGACAATTGTATTAAGAACAATAGTAAACCCGGGAAATTCCATGGTCAAGCTATCTCATGCATCCCTTTTCCATGCCTTTAAAACCGCATCACTCGACATATACTGCGGCGGAGGCCTGCTGGTTGGTGGCGCGCCGTTTATCCAGGCCGGAAAACTAATCTGGGCGAAACAGTCGGATTCACTATCTTTCGTTACCAGTTGCCTGGCGATTACCTGGGGATGCTCCATGATCTCATCAGCGTTCAAAACAACTTCAAAGCAGCAGTCTACATCGTCCAGCAATTCACACCAGAATACGAGGGATTGGCTAGAAAATAAACTTTGAACCTGTTCGATTAATGCGGTTTGAGGGACGGGCTCGTGCAATCTTGAAACCCATTCTGGTCTATCAACTGCATTACAAAACCTCATCCAAAACCGTTCCCCTTCAATGCCGAGGGCGATGAATCGGTCATCAGCCGTACGATATATTCGGTAGCTCGCTGCACCCCCTGAATCGACGCCATCACCCCGCTCCATGGAATATCCTTGCCGATCAACATTATTAAGCGTCATGCATTGCCAGCCAAGAACCGACTCAGCCATACTGATATCCAGATAGGCCCCCTGATTACTGGATCTGCGTCCCACCAGAGCTGCGAGAATACAACTTACCGCCTGGGTTGCCCCGGCATAATCGCTGATCGGTGGCTGGGGCTGGGCTGGAGCGTCTACCGACCCGGTGTAGTGCAATAATCCACTGTGGGCAAGGTAGTTCAGATCGTGTCCCGCGCGCAACCTGTATGGTCCGGTCTGACCATAACCCGACAAAGAGCAAATAATCAGATGCGGGTAATCCGCGCGCAATTGGTCTATGCCAAACCCCAGTTTGTCAAGAACACCGGGACGAAATGATTCCAGCAATACGTCAGCGCAATTCAATAACTCGGTAAAATATTGTTGACCAGAATCCGATTTAAGATCCAGTTCGATAATCTGTTTGCCGGCATTCAATGCCTTATAAAAAGGAGAAATACAGTCAGTATCCAGGGGGCCCACTCTACGCATGGCATCTCCACCCGGCTGCTCTACTTTAATAACGTCAGCACCGAGATCAGAAAGCATCTGGGTTGCGAATGGCCCGGGTAAAAACTGGCTGAAATCTATAACCCGAATACCATTAAGAAAATTAATTGGCGTTGGGGTGACCATCCTAAAAGCCGTCTTCTGGCATCCCAAGAACAGACTCGGGATCTACTTTGGCAATCCGCAACCAGGCTTCAGCCTCGGGGATTTCATATTCGAAAAAATACCGACATGCTGCAATCTTGCCCTGTAAAAACGCTTTATTTATCTTTGGGTTTTCGCTTTCTAGAAGTTCTGTCGCAGTCGATGACTGCCTGATCCAGAGCCAACCAACAGCAAAGTGGCCGAAGGCATGAAGAAATGGCATCGCATTGGTTAGCACACTGGATTTCTTCCCTTGCTGCAATGCTGCATCCACTTTGGTGACCCAATTTTCTACCTCTGCCAAAATGCAGATTAGTTTTTCCGCAAAAGCTTTCAATTCAACACAGTTTTCCAGCGCGGACAAATCCCGGCGTATCTCTGATGCAAAGGTGTTTAACGCGCGACCTTCATCCATCACTAGTTTGCGTCCGAGCAGATCCAGAGCCTGGATTCCATTTGTGCCTTCGTGGATCATATTCAGTCGATTGTCACGATAAAGCTGTTCAACCGGAAAGTCACGTGTATATCCATAGCCGCCCATAACCTGAATAGCCAGCTTATTGGCTTCAAGCCCGAATTCTGATGACCAGGCTTTGACAATAGGCGTAAATACATCGAGCATATCCGCATAACGCTGTCGTTCAGCATCATCTGTAGATAAAACTTCTCGGTCTACCAGGGTGCCTGCATATAGACACAATGCTACCGCGCCTTCGCTAAGCACTTTCTGCCGCATCAACATCCGACGTACATCACCGTGTTGGATAATTTCAACGGGCTTTTCCGACGGATTTTTATCATCAAGCCGCCGACCTTGTTTACGTTCCTTGGCATAGTTCACGGCCAGCCGATAAGCAACGTTTGACAACATTGCCGCACTGGTTCCCACGGATATTCTCGACTCATTCATCATATGGAACATGGCAAGCAACCCTTTACCCAATTCACCCACCAGATGTCCTTGACAAGCTGTTGACTCGCCAAAATTCAACAGGCAATTGCTGGTACCCCGATATCCCATCTTGTGATTCAGGCCTGCAACGTTTATACCATTGTGATCACCAAGGCTGCCATCATCATTGACCCTGATTTTTGGGACCGCGAACAATGAAAGCCCCTTAACCCCGACTACAGCACCCGGAGTTCTGGCCAATACCAAATGCACAATATTTATTGCAGCATTGTGATCACCCCCGCTGATCCACATTTTTGAACCCGTCATGAAATAACTGCCATCAATTTGTGGCGTCGCTTTTGTCTTTATATCGGCAAGGGACGAACCAACATCAGGTTCGGATAAACACATTGTGCCAAAGAACTGCCCCCGCAATAGCGGCATCATATAACGCTGCTTCAATTCAGTGGATCCATATGCGTTGAGTAAATTCGCTGCTGCCCGGGTCAAACCCATATACGATTGAGTACTGACGTTTGCACCTTTAAACATGCCGTTACAGGCGTTATTGATAACTACGGGGAGTTGCATGCCGCCAAGGATCGTATTTGCATGAGCCGAGAAAAAACCAGCATCACGCAACACCCCGAGGGCAGATACGGCCTCGTCTATTATTTTAACCGATCCGTTTTCCAGCACTGGTTCTTCACGGTCGGACTTGGCAAAATGCGGCCAAAGGTCACTAACAGCAATCTGTTCTGCCAGATCAAGTACCGACGTAATGGATACTATATCGTGATCAGCATAATGCCCGGAGCCAAGCAACTCATTTAGTTTGAAGACGTCAAAAACCAGAAAGTCGATATTGTTACGGTCAATTATTGTTGACATGAGTAGAAATATTTTCCGCTCACCTCACTTCCCTGTAAGTCGCTTTACGGAACCTGTGTTGATATTAAGGCTATACTATTTTATCGTGACAACAATGTAAATTAATCTATACACCACGATACACTCTGGTCCAAAACAATAAGCCCTGTTAGTAAATTCTACGCCATTTTAATTTATGCAAAATCGGCATTATAAATATTGGCCTAAAGGGCAGCCTTATACCCTCGCCCCCTTAAGCACCTCGGTGTTCGAAAATTTATTGAATTCCGCGGAGCGTTATACCGACCACCCAGCCATAAATTATTACGGTACTGTTCTAAGCTACGGAGAGCTTCGATCCCAGGCGCTCAGTTTGGGCAACTATTTGTGCCACCAACTAGGCGTGAAATCGGGAGATCGGGTTTTACTCTATCTGCAAAATTCTCCTCAGTATGTTATCGGTTACTACGGCATTCTGGCCGCCAATGCAGTTGTGGTTCCCGTAAACCCAATGAACAAATCCACCGAGCTTGAGCATATTATCCTAGATACAGCCGCTGAAATTGTTCTGGCAGGACAGGAATTAGTAGACTATGCATTGCCATTGCTAAAAACCGCGTCACTTAAAAAAATAATACATGCCAACTATGCTGACTACCTAGTAGCCGAATCCGATCTCGAGTTGCCAAACGAGGTAAAACAAACGCGACGCCGCTTTACTTCAAACAACCTGATTGACTGGCAAGACACCGTCAATTTCTATGCCAAAACCCCGCGACGAAATTCCAAACCAGATGATTGGTGCGTTATCCCTTATAGCTCCGGAACCACGGGAAAACCTAGAGGATGCATACATTCGAACAAAACGGTGAACGCAAACATTACCGCCTATGCAAACTGGAGGCCGCTGCCAACAAACGCACCCATACTGGCAGCTCTTCCGCTATACCATGTTACTGGAATGCAAAACTCCATGAATGTAACCATTTATTGTGGCGGAACTATGGCGTTAATGACACGTTGGAACAGCGATGTCGCGGCTCAACTAATTCAGCGTCATAAAATAATACAGTGGCGGGCAATCTCGACCATGATTATAGATTTTGTGTCCAACAACAGAATTCACAACTACGATTTATCAAGTCTGGAGTTCATCGGCAGTGGCGGCGCACAACTTCCATCTCCAGTAGCAAAAAAACTTAAAACACTAACCGGACTAGACGCGATAGATGGTTACGGTCTAACCGAAACCATGGCCGCCCTTCATATTAACCCAGCCCAGGCACCGAAGAAGCAATGCCTGGGCATACCGTTGTTTGGAGTAGATTCAAAAATCATCAACCCGGAGACGCTAGAGCAGGTAGAAACGGGAGAGGTCGGTGAAATTATTGCAAACGGCCCGCAGATATTTCTCGGATACCTCGGCGACGCCGAAGCCACCAAGAGCGCGTTTATAACCCTGGACAACAAACGTTATTTTCGAACCGGTGATCTGGGCTATGTTGATGAAGATGGATACTATTTTTACGTTGACCGACTAAAGAGAATGATCAATGTCTCCGGTTTTAAAGTATGGCCCACGGAAATTGAATCCATACTACACAAACACCCGGATATTCGGGAAGCCTGCGTAATAACCAAACTCAGTGAACGCCAAGGAGAAACAGTAAAGGCGCTAATCGTATTGGAGAACAACGTACTAACCAATTCTAAAAATATAGAAGATTGGTGCCGCAAACAAATGGCCAGCTACAAGGTTCCTCGAACCTATGAGTTTGTGGACAGCCTGCCGCGATCCGGTTCGGGAAAGGTCGAATGGCGTAAACTTCAGGAAAAAGAGAAATTATGATGAATCTGGGATTTATCTACAGAGCCAGCGACTTTCCCCTTTGCATTCATCGATTAATATTCCGTAGACTCCACAAAAGAATTATTCTTAACTGATAACTGTATATTGAGGATACGCAATGCTTAATTGGCAACGTAAAGGCACAGGCCCAGAAGTCGTTTTGGTCCATGGTTTTCTTGGCAGCAGCAAAATATTTGAACCATTGACCGAACACCTGATTAATCGTTTTTCAGTTACGACAATTGACCTACCAGGATTTGCTGGAAGCTACAATATTCCCGTCCCGCCAACCGTTGAAGAACTAAGTCAATTGGTTGTCGAAACCATCCGCTCTGCCGACATCGAAAAATGTTCCATTCTAGGCCATTCCCTTGGCGCCTGGATCGCCCTAGAAATAAGTCTGCAACAACCAGACTTACTCGAAAAGATGGTTCTCTACGGCGGTTCCCCAGATGGATATTGCCCCGAAAGATTCGAAACCTACGAAAACAGTATTGAAAGAATTAAATCGGTAGGAATCGAATCATTCGCCGCCGACTTAGCTGCTGAATGGTTTCGCTATGGCAAGGAAGACCCCATGTATCCATTTACCAAAGAAGCTGGCAGTAAATCAAAAGAGCAAGCCGCTATCCTCCACGTAAAGTCCTGGAACAACTGGAAGACACGCGACCGACTCGATCAAGTAAAAACTCCCGCCCTCATCGTTTGCGGAGATCATGATCGCTCGACCCACCCTGACCTTTCAATTGAAATGTGGGGAAAAATAGAACAGTCGCAACTATTCATAATTCCAAATGCAGGACACATAGCACACTTGGAACATACGGAAGAGTTCAATTCAATAGTGGAAAAATTTCTCGAATAAATCTCGATTGTCTTAGTATTCAGCCCGCCATGCAATTGGACAAATTTCGCAGACCAGCGAATCTCCGGGCTTAACACCATATTTAGCAACTTCGACGCTGATGTTGGGATCGTCACCACCAGGAACTAATCGATGGCGGGCGTCATCACCCAACCATTGCACCGATATCGCTCTTCGACCCAAATTTTCTGGCAAGTTGCCTGAGCCTCCATGAGCTGTCATCCCGTGAAACACTACACAGTCGCCTGGCTCTAAGGCCCATGCGGCAATGTCATAATCATTTCGATGACCCTCTATATCAGGAAAGGGCTGTAACCCCGATTGTTTATCATCTTCATACTCAGTCTGAAAGAACTGAGCGCGGGAATATCTGGTTTTCCACTGATGAGACCCGCGCACAAATTCAAGCGCAGTTTCTACAGGTACCGAATCAAGTGATGCCCATATGCTGCACCCCTGATCCCCCTCTGCTGACCAGGATGGTTGATCCTGATGCCATGGTGTCCTTGATTGGGTACCTGGAGACCGTTGAAATATGGTAACGTAAAATGGGATGGCGCAAGTTGATTCCATCAACCGACCCGCGGCCTCGGCCATAGGAGAATTCAGGATAACGCGATCATATTCTTCAATCTCGCCAATGGTGCGGGCATCAAAGAAGAACCGCTGGTCGGACTGAACATCATTAACATAGATATTGCTGCGCGAGCTCGGATTAAGACGACAACTCTCCGAACCAGCAGCCAATTGCTCCAACCAACGCTGCTCAAATACCTGACGCAAAACAATGACTCCATCGCGCTGGAACGTATCAATTTCTCGTTCTGATACTATGGGCACAGCATATCCTCTAAGCTAAGTGCAGTTCAAACGTCTGAAAGCCATAGATTGCATGTTTACTGACTTTTGTTCAATAGCTATTAATAACAAGTATATAAGTTATCGTATCCCAATAACCATCAGAAACAAGAATACTCCACAATTAAACTACCCACTCAGACTCTCCCTCTATCGATAGTCCACATGAATTTCATTCAGTGGAATTTGCGTCAATGGTTTATCCGCCAGTGCAGACTCTTCTAAATTAATGGTCCACAATCTCGAATCCACTAACCCCAGATTTCCAACACTATGCATCAGGTTTTGGCAATGAAGAGATCCGAAGTCACGTGTCGAGCTAAAAATATTCCCCAACTTTCGCGCACTGCCTCTTTGCTGATATTTCCCAATCGACTCATCCCATTGATGAATTTCTGGTTTTATCGAACTACAATTTTTAAGGAATTCAATCGATCCTATTGGGAGATTCGTTGATTCATCAATTTCAAAAAAAGGCTCCAAAACTAAGTTTTCTTGGAGGTCACCTAAAAAACTAAAACGAACGTATTCACCAACGTCCAATCCGGTAATAGTTGCAAGTAGATGTTCATCAGAATTAGATTTCTTTACTAGCTTGTAAGCCAAATTTTCGTACGGCCTAAATGTAGAAAATGCTTCGGTAAAGTCGGCTGGCATTTCGTCAATTATCCCTCGTTCATCGATTAATTTTTTTAGCAAGTCAGTATCTGCCAAATTAGCATACACCCCACCGGCCTGTACCCACTGTGTTGCAAGTGCCAAATTGATACTCTCAATCGTGCTCACTCCCTCTAATTTCGCGGTATTCACCCCAAGCTCGGCGAACACCTTTTGGTATACTGGTAAATTTCGATCATCTGAAATGGTAAATTCTCCTCCTGCTGTCAAATCGTTTCCTAGAATATCTGTAACAGTTATAGGAATAGATTGAATTTGATTTGTCGTGATAGACACTGTGGATGGGTTGAAATACCCTTGGGAGCTCAAGCCCGGATTAACTCGCCTCAGGGTAAACGTTTCGCTATTTTCAAATACTCCGTCGGAGACTGTAACTTTTACCTTTAAGTGACTAAAACTATCAAATTTTATATTTGGTGGAGATTGATTAATTGGAGCACTATCAAACTCGTCTTTATCGAATACATGGATGGTAAATACACCTAGATTATCTTGTCTGACTTCCATAAATCTATTCACATTGACCAATCCCTCAATTACCGAAGATAGGGTGAAATTTGAAGAATACAATGAGGAATCAATATCAATCACCGATAATGGAATTTCGATTGAATTGACTGATTCCGCACTGACAAGCTGATCTACGTCCGATATACCACCAATCGCTGGAGGAGTATTGCTAACATCATTATGCACATTAAATATCGTATCAAACCAAATTAGTTTTCCCTGATATCGGAGTGCAGTATTGATTGTATGCGATCCATCTGCAAGAGTGTTCGTATCTAAACTTAGTTGATAGGGCGATGATCCCGAAACAAATGATCCATCTTCCAGCCGATAGCCTACAATATTACCATCCGCATCTTGCGGGAATAATTGCAAATCCACAACTCCAGATATAACCCCATCATTTAATCCAGAAGAATCCACTACCTTTCTTAGCTCATATCGCGACGGAACAGTCAGATCGACTTGCAATAATCCGTCTCGGTCATTTATGTAATAGTAGTACTTGTAATTTCCGGGCTGCAAATGAGAAGGGTCAAGATTAAGAGTATACTCGGCAGGCCTGTTAGTATCCAATTCCGAAATTGGGTCCAACGAAATCCAGTTTTTAGCTGGCATGTTTAAAAAATAATTTGTCAAATTCGGAACCACTACGTCAGATGGTTCTGATATATTGATTGTTCCTACCACCACAGCATCTGGTTCAACCATGGTTGGCGCTCCTTCTGGAAGCAGAGATTCGTCCTGCGGGCCCATTTTGCCTCTATATACTACCTGTAACCGGACATCCGTAGCATTTAATGGGATTGGATCACCAGAAAAATCAAACTCCACTAACATTGACTGATCTTTTCGAACGGCCTCGAATTCTTCTTCATTGCCCACATACTTTATCGCTGATTTCGAGATATGCTCTTTAGCTCGACGCCTTAAGTGTAGAGTCAAATCACTATTATCCAATTCACTGGTGCTGCCGAAATAATTTGAAGCGGTGCACAATGACGGAGTTTTAAGATCAGTCAATTCCGAATTTAAATACTCCGAATCCATAGATTCGAGTGAGTCGTACCTCAAATCACCATTTCCGTTTTCGAAAAAGCAATTGTTCAATGAATATTTAACAATTGCCCTTAGAGTCCCATCAAACATATTTTGTGGAATTGATATTGGACCGTTGCTAAAAGGGACGTGATTGGGAAGTTCAATATTTGGCGTTGTATTTTTGAGCATCAGCCTAATTTTTTCAAAGCCAAACCTTTCTCCGTCTACAGTAGTTTTACCTTTCAATTGCAGAGTAATAAAATGTTCGCTATCGTGATGATGGTCTTTTATTGCATATACCCCTTCATCAGGCGGAGAAATTTCCAGCTCTCCACGAAAAAAATAGTCAATCATCCCCGAAGAAAAAGCCACAGCTCGCGGAATCACAAAATCTAATCGACGATCATATACACATTCGTTCATCGTATATCCAACACCGCTATCCGGGTGAATATCAGGAATGTTGAAAGTCTCCTCCGACCAAATCGAAAAAGTACTAGCTTTTTCATTAGTTTGAGTGTGGCCCGAAAACTGAACATTTGGATCTAACATTCCATCGACTACATCTGTAGAAACAAAGGCCAATTGGCCAACAATTCTGTCTCCACCGTAGGTTAATTCACTCGAACGACAGTTATCGAGAACAGAGGCAAACTCAGTAAAAACTGGTTCAATTGTTTTAACCGTTGGCAGAGGAAACTCAAGGTGAGGACTGGGTGGAAAATCGAACTCTTGAAAATTCGTATCATCAGTTACAAAATTTGTTCCACTATATTCCGCCATTCCAATTCTTTGAATCCCTCTATCAGAAACGTCCCCCCCCCAATCCCAGTAGTCTCTTGCTCTTGGTAACATGATAGATTTATTATTATAAACAACATTTTGATCAATTAGATCGATAAAACTATGTGTCTTAGCATTGCCGCCTTTACTGTAGTTATCTTCTACATATTTTTCCACGAAATCGTTTTCTTTAATAACAATCACTGCGTCACTTGGAGTACCAAGGTGGCGATCGTTTCTAACATGTTGGGGTTGACCCATATCTTGAATATGGTGAACTACATGACCCAAAGTTTGGAAAGTCAATCCGAGGAAAATATCTCTTGTAGATTTTTCATCACTAACTAAAGAGTTGTAAAAATATTCCAACCCTTCTTTAAAAGAAAACAACTGTGGAACATTGTATTTTAGATCCGTATATTTAAGATGAAAACCAATTCCATTTAGAGGTGTTGTTCCTATTCCATATAGATCGCCCCTGTCTTCTAAAATCCAGCTCGGAGATGCATGCCCCGGCTGCACGGTTACTCCTGGAACTGGAGAAATTGTCAGAGGGCGTCCAAAATTTTGAGGATCATAAAAATGATTAAAAACTCTGAGTCGACCTAAAAGAATATCAAGTTCTCCAGTAGGATTAAGTGTATCCTCGAAGTCGACCCCTTCCTTTATCAGTTCAATTACAGTTTTATTGTCACCTTTGGAATTGTTAAAATAATTAATACTGTCGTTGTCGTTTTCATCAAATTCTTGTTCTGATGGCAAAGTAATTGACACGTTAGGCAACCCTAGTTTTTTGAATAGGATGCCAGTACCTATGGTAGATCTCTCTGTGGCTATTTCCGTTAATTCTTTATGCGTCGAAATTTCGTACGCTCCAATCGAATAGGGCACAACTAGTAATGACGCCATAATTTTCCCCAACCATCCTTTTTTCATAAATATTGCTCCTTGAATTTATTGAAGCCCATACATTTCACATTATTTTTCAAAGACTTTTTTATTTTGCCTTCGATACTTCCATCATCTTCATCAATATTGTTAGATTTAGAACGCATCTTTGCTACTAAGGAGAAAGGTATTTCCTCCCAATCACATTTAAAATTTGACTTATTCAGTACTTTTGTTACCGATTTACCAAATTGTCTGTAAAATTGAAAATTCTCGATACTTTCCTCATGTTTTTTTAGTTTTACACTCATACTATTCCAAAAAGCGAAATTTCCAGTAATTGGATTATTATTTCCTTTTCTTTCATTGTACGTCAAAATATTGTAGATTCGACCACCACCTATTTTCCTTCCAACATTATTGTACAATCCATCTTCATATCCAGATTTGTACAATGAAAAAGTTGGATTCTTCGCATTTCTTATCCACCCAGGATAGAATGGAAGTACTTTAATAAACCCACGATAACCCACCTTCCCACTTTTATCTGAAACAGCCTCTCGAACTGCGGCAATATCCTCGGCAACTGCCCCACCAAAACTCCCCGACTCCAACTGCCAGTACGCTAACAAAACAACACCTTCCAGCGGTTCATTTGTCTCCTCATCAACAACTGTTATTTCAAATGTTTTCATATAATATATTTGACTATAGACAATTGGAAAAACAATAGTTATTCCTATTATCCAAAGTAAATATTTTTTAGTTTTAGGCTTCATTTTTATCTTCGTATCCCATTCAAAATATCTCAACTCAAATTAGTTAATCCAATTCTCACTACTTTAATGCAGTTCAACATGCCCTATGCCTACATTGAAGCCATTCGCCATACTCCATCTTTCCCTTTAAGAAAATACACAAAATAGAGTCGGTCCTCTTCGCCAATTGTTCTATTTAGTACATAGCTCGCATAGCTATTAGAATATTTCGTGGGTACAAAACCAGTGTAGCTGGAAATGATATTTGGAAACTGAGGCATCAATAGAGCCATCACTCCCTTGTACTTTTGCTTCAAAACGCCAGTCATATATGATTCCGCTCCAACTTGGTCTTGCTCCAAAAGAGCTCTATTAAATGAATTCCAAATATTTTGAAACATTGAGTCAAGACTATCTGCATCTAGTACTTGCACCAATATCTGATACTGGAATTCAACTCCTGTGTATTCCTCTATAGTTACTGTAGCGTGAAAGGTTCCTGGTGAGTCATATATATAGGGCTGAATAACCTTCTCGGGAGCCGGACTTTGTGGAACAAAGTACGTAAAATCATTGCTGCCGTCACCATCCCAATCATAATTTATGGACTCAACCAACCCGGTCTCTAAACCACTAATATCAAATTCCACTTGGAGTGGAGACAGTCCCTGAGTGTTTAAGCCAATGACATCGTATGGTGTGTCTAGCGGTTCGCCTTCTCGGTTTACGTGAATTGTCGATGTTGCTGACAGCCCTGAAAGACTTTCTGCAACTAGCGTTATTTTATTTTCCCCCAGTGCCAGTGGAATTGAAACACTAAATCGCGTTGGCGACTGGGTTCGATCAAGGTACGCAACTTTCCCATTAACAATTAGACCTGAGTTTTCGGGTGCATTTAAAGACCCCTCTAATACAATGTTTTCATTATTTGTTGTCTGACCATCTATCGGGGTCAAAGTAACAATTTCTATTTGGGAGACATCGATTATTTGAGTTTTTTCAGCAATATTTCCATTGGAGTCAGTTGCAGTCCAAGTCACTGTAGTTGTTCCTACAGAATAAATGTCCGGTGCGTTATTACTTATCACCACTGGAAATATATCCTCAGCGACTGCATTTCCAATATCGATTTGCAGAGGAACATCACTGAACTGCAGTAAATCAGGAGGCAAGATAAGAATTGGTGGAGTTGAATCGCGAATTTCGATAACCTGCGTTGCAGTAGCAGAATTACCCAAAGAATCTACCGTAGACCAGGTGATCTGATGAATACCAACTCCAAATGGACCAACATTGTTAGCGGAAGCACCAAGCACGTTACCTTTAGAATCTAATGCTTGGGCCGCACCAATAGAGATATTTGAATACTCGGCAACCGCTTCAGTAACAATATTTTCGGGAGCGATAATTATAGGTGGCGCCACACTGACCTCAATAACGCCTAAATTTACAAGATCATCCTCAACCCCACCAACCTCGCCAATATGGACAGTATATTGACCGTCAATTGCCCTGTTTCCATTATCGTCATTCCCATTCCAAGTAACTGTAAAACACTGAGATATTCCTGTGAATGATAAAATTGATTGTCCCTGATTATCTTTTACGAACAATACCCAATCTTCAATACCTGAAAAACAACCATCAATCGTTGTTTCATCAAGCACAGTATTTCCATCAGGAGAGAACGAAGAATTGCTGATATTGTATGTATCTGGAATCAATGCACCAAATGGCGCTAACGCGTAGTTCCCATAATCAACCCATTCTTGTTGTGCGCTGACTATATTAACCAAATCTTGACCCAATATTGGAGGTGCATTGCCCCACCAGTTACCGGTTCCATCTATTGGAACACCGCTAGCCGTCTTAAAAAATGACATTTTTATTCCAGAATTACTATTCCCATAAATTTCATTTCCCGAAACAGTAATTGGTGGAATCGGAGCACTCACCCCAAACTCAATTCCATTATGGTTTTGGGTAAATATCGAATCAGTGACCTCAGCAACTATTGAGTCATCCGAAATATTTAATCTCAATCCAGTTCCGTTTCGCTCGAATTTACTTCCTAACAGCCGAATAATTGAGCTTGATGAAACATCAATAGCCAAAGATGCATTACGAAAAGAAGAGTTTGAGATACTTAAACTACCATCGAATACGTCAATTCCGCTCCAACTATTTGCTTCTCCAGTTTCGCTATCAAACATTACTGGGTTTTCTTCAGTTCCATTTATTACCATAGAACCTCTAACATATAGCCCTCGATTTAAATTTGATGCGAAACCAATAGTAGGGGTAGAAAATTCAACAAACGCGCCGCTCTCCACTGTTAAAGTGGTGGTCGCAGGAATAGTAGTGCTTCGCTCAACAAACGTATATTTGGTATTACTTTCTAAGGTAGTGTCATCAATAATTCTAAGAACATGGTTTCCGGGAACTATTTGGCCGGTACTATGCTCTTGATCTAAAAATCCTAGATAATTAATATAGGGCCGATAAATATATGTCCCGCTTGCGTGATCTATTTGATCTGCGACATCTGCGGGCTTAGATGTTCCCCACCAGTTGTTAGTTGCATCTATCTCAAAGTCATCTCCTCTATAGTAGTTTTGGGCAAAAATATGCCGTCTCCTAGGAGGATTCTGGGAATAGTCAATATTATCAATAAAGCTATTGTTATTTATAACTGGAAGTGGAGGCTCGATATCAACTGTAGGAGCAAACTCTAAAGTACCCGCTTCTGAATCATGGCCATTTAAATACATCCCAATTTGATTCCCTGATATATTGTTGCCTACAAGTGTTGGCGCGGTTCTGTACCTTAAACTAACACCTATATCGCACTGCCGGATTGTGTTTCCAACAATGAGCGGGGTTGATATACCTTCGGGATTACCATAGGGTAAATTTTGTTGGTCCGCAATTAAACCAAAATTAATAATTCCAATTGGCCAGCTTTCTATCAGGTTGTTTCGAATTTCGGGATTAGCATCACCACCTGTAATAAAAATCGCTTGACCATAGTCACCTCCTATAAAATGGTTGTCTTGAATTTTGATTTTCTCCCCACTAGATACCACTACTCCGGAATTTCTACACCCATCGAACACGTTTTTTTGAATTGAAAACTTTTCTTTTTCGCCAAAAAAATCAACAGTAATACAATACAGAGCACCTCCAAAATGAGTGTTTCTAATATTTACCTCGGACGCCTGGTCGTTAATTCGAATCCCAGCATGCCAAGACAATATATTCTCTCTTCTAATATCTATGGGGTCGGCATCACTTCCTATCGATTTGATAACACCATCAACATAAATCCCTCGGCCTCCCCTTATAATAATATCTGCACCTGGAAGTATTATCAGCTCTCCGCCGGGAGAAATTGTTACACTGTCGCTAAAGATAGTATAGGGTTGCCCATCTGGCCTGGCGGGCCACACAACAACAGAATCAATTATCTTTCCTCCTTGTTCGACATCCAAGGTATTTACATATTCTATCGAAATAAAATTTGAAGGTTGTGATTCAATTACACCATCGGTAGCAATCACATAGACCATATTTGTTCCCTGATTTAGCGGAACTACCTCAGTGAAATGGCCTAAATTATCTGCAAATGTAACCGACATAAGTTGATCATTTGAGAACACTTGAATTTCAACATTTGGCTCGGCCATACCATCGATCATCATTGGATTGACCATGCTAACACCTGACGATGTCAACACCGAAGGGGCGCTAATTGGGTTTCCACTTGACTCAAGAACGGTGATCGTTTCAGAAGCCTTCCCCTGATTCCCATTGATGTCAGAAACTGTCAGTTCAAGTAAATATACGCCTACCGCATTATATTGGTGACTTGTATTTTGACCAGTTCCCGAATCTCCATCTCCGAAGTCCCAATGATAGGCAACGTTACTTCCATTTGCAGAGCTGGTGCCTTCCAAAGTTACATTAAGAGGAGCGAAACCGGTTAAATGCGTTACTGTAAAAGATGCCGCCAAATCTTGATCTAATCCATCAACGTTAACAATGTTTGATGATATGTCGGTGGAACCTTGATCGTCTGTGACCGCCAATTCTACGGAAAACATACCAGGCGATTGATATATATGACTCGCCATTACACCTGTCCCTGAGGATCCATCCCCAAAATCCCAGGCGTATTCCACTATTGTTCCGTCACTGTCGGTAGAAGCATTTGCATCAACAACGATAGTTAATGGTGCTTGGCCATTCAGAGGACTTACGGAAAACGCGGAAATTGGAGGATCGTTTGTTTGCCCAAATTGTGAAAGCACGAAATATGCAACCTGTTCCGTAGTGTGACTCCTTTCAGTATCATTAATCTGGTCTTCGTCTATAGCAAGTATAATTTCGGTTTGAGAAACTGGATCACTCCCAAAAAGCACCGGCCACCCACCATCGTTACCATCCATCGCGGCTGAGCTTAAAATAGCGGTTTCTGGAAGAGCAACTCCCGATATTGGAGAATTAAATCCCTGTAAACCATTTCCAACACCCTTTACTGAATCTGCGCTTACTCCGGCCAAAAATTCTATTCCTTCAATAAAGTAATTCCCTGCCTCCGCAACGACGTACCCAATCGTTTCATTATTGCGAATAGATCTGGGGTCCTCTCCCACATGCTTTCCTAGGGATAACGCGCCACTAGAGGGCGCTAAGGTACGATTAGAATCTGAAGATGCCCAGAAAACAGACCAATCAGAATCATTTTCTGACATCACCTGCCCCACAACTACCGGATTAATGTAAGTGTTAAGAAAACTTCCAGGTGCAATTCCCCAGTTTCCCTTACCTGCAGTTGTAGACGAGTCGACTATAACTGCCTCCATATTTATTCCATGTGTTGATTCTGTATAAACCCCTGCTTCAACTACTAAGTAATGCACATCGTAGTCTGACAAGTTTTTACCTGCAGGATTTTGGAGTTTCAACTGAAATGACCCATCAATACTGTTTCGTATTCGCGGGACTGCGGGCAAAGATTGCTGATCCGGTAATACAACAGTTACAATTACGACCATTGAGTTATAATTATTATTAAGCGACACTAACTACCAGTTGTCGTTAACATTCGTGACGACACCAGATTCCATCAGAACTCTTTCATGCGAAACCGGCAATATAACTACTTCTGAGCTAAATTGACCGGACAGCCCTTCAATGTCGGTCACGGTTAGTGTCACTCGGTAATTACCCACGACATCGTATTCGTGACTAGATATTATTCCTGACCCGGTAGTGCCATCACCATATTCCCAAAAGTAGGTGTTTATAACACCGTCGCTGTCTAACGAGTTACTACCGTCAAAATTAACGATTAACGAAACCTGACCCGACTCCGGACTCGCTATAAATGACGAAACCGGAGCAGTGTTAGCTGGCAATACCCTCACCAATTTAGACGATTGTGCTGACAGTCCATCGTCATCCAATATAGTCAACGTCACGTTGTAATTTCCTGTCAGCAAATACTGATGAGTTTCGGTTATATTATTGCCCGTAGTTCCATCCCCAAAGTCCCAAAAGTAAGAAACAATTTCCCCGTCATTGTCGAAAGAACCTGACCCATCCACAGTAAAATCAAAAGGAGATTTTCCAGCATCCAAATTGGTAGCGAAATTAGCGACTGGCGGGATATTCGGAACGTTAACAGTAACAATTTTTGAAGAAACGTCCGAAGCACCGTTGTTATCCGTAACTGTTAGTACTACGATGTAACTGCCTGGCACAGTAAAAATATGGTCACCTGAAGCCTCGGACAATGCCTCTCCATCTCCAAACTCCCAACTGAAGTTAGTGATAGTCCCATCGATATCACTCGAACTATGACCATCTACATGTATGGTTAATGGGACATGCCCAAAGTCGGAATCTATAGCAATAACCGATTTTGGTGGAGAATTAACTGGTTGCACAAATGTGGTCGCTGTCGCCTGGTCTATAGCCCCATCATTGTCCATAACGGTCAAACTTGCCGAATAGGACCCGGGAGCAGTGTATTCGTGACTCGTAGATATTCCAATTCCCGAATCTCCATCTCCAAAGTCCCAGGTGAAGCTTGAGATCACACCGTCTGAATCACTTGAACTAATTGCGTCAAAATGCACTGTCAACGGCACGGATCCAGACGCCGGATCAAACGTGAATTGAGCATTAGGTGGATTGTTTAATTCTGTAGTTTGTGAAAAAACAAAATAGGCAACTTGTTCTGTGGTGTGACTAATTTCTGCATCAACTATCTGATCTTCTTCAATCGCCAGCTGAATTACCTGTTGCGTTACTGGTTCACGTCCATAAAGTACAGGCCATCCTCCATCATTACCATCCATCCCTGCAGAACTTAATACCGCAACTTTGGGGCTAGCCAGACCGGATAGCAAATATGAGTAGCCATCCGGATTAGAACCAACACCACCGACACTATCCTCACCAACACCTGCCAGAAATTCTAATCCGTCAATGTTGTAGACCCCCGATTCTGCAACAATATATCCAATTTTCTCATCTAAACGAAGCATTGAAGTATCCTCCGCTATGTGCTTTCCTGCAGAGAAACTTGAACCCTGAGGAGCGGAAATTGCGCTAGTACTCGAAGAGGCCCAAAAAACTGACCAATTTGTATCATTTTGAGATACGACCTGCCCAACAACAACCGGTGCTATGTAAGAATTGTAAAAATTTTGTTGTTGACGAATCCAGTTATTACGACCAGCAGTAATGGTGGAATTCACAAAACTCGCCTCTAGATTGACTCCATGATCGGTTGAGTTGTAAATACCTTCTTCAACAGCAAAATAATGCACCTCGTACCCCGACAAAAGACTTCCTGAAGGGTTTTGCAACTTTATTTCGAATTGAGTTCCAGTCGCGTTCCGAATTCTCGGGACAGCTGGCAAAGAAGACTGAGAAGGTAATACAACAGTCGCGACAACGACCATTGAATCGTAATTATTTTGAAGAGATATTATTTTCCAGTCACCATCTACGTTGTCAATAACACCAACTTCCATTACTAATTCAGCGCGATCTTGAGGCAAAACGTTCACTGATGCGTGAGTTTGACTTGTCAATCCCAGGCTATCGGTAATCGTTAGCTTCACTTCAAAAATGCCGGAGCTGTCATAGGTATGGGATACCGCGGGACCATTCTCAACGCTTCCATCCCCAAAATCCCAAAGATACTCTGTTATTAAACCTGAACTAGTTGAAGTTGCTCCGTCAAAAAATACTGTGAGCGGTGCACTTCCTTGATTAGGTGTCGCAACAAAATTAGAAATCGGTTGGTTTTGTGGTGCTGTTAACAAACCAAAAATATTGCTTTCATCTTCTGTCGCCACAGATTCAAAATACAATTGAATTGGATTATTGCTTTCGATATACGAGCCTTTGGGAATGTCAGTAGTTAACTGAGGCAATCCAAAGTACGCTTTCCCTGGAAATTCTCCTTCGCTGCTACACATTTTTACTACTGGGTTATTTGCCGTGTCATTTAACACAATTCTGGTGTCAGGTTGAACGCAGACTATTGACAGATATTGAGCGTCAACGGGCAAGGCATAATAGGTCCCGAGAGTATCTTTGGATAAAAGGGTCGTCGCCTCAAGTCCATCCGCATCATCATATCTGATCGCATTGATCGGTTTATCCGCGATAATATGAACCGCACTCCCCACTCCCCGGATGTCAGTCAAACCAATATTTACTGGCATCACCTCGCCTTTCTGTAAATAAATTTCCTCTGTTTCACCTGTGTCAGCGTAGACCAGTACCGAAGTAGCATCCCGAACTCCGACAACGAAAAGTGATTGTGATCTTACCCCCCAAAATTCGTTGGCTGCCGGAGAAACTGGAAAAGAATCCATTCGAGAACCAGATCCTAAGGCAGATTGAGCCCGGTGATGAACGAGAATTGGATGGGTTGAGGATATAACTGATGCTATTGAATTATTACTTCCTGCGTTAAATGAACTAACGTGACCTTCGGTCAAATTAACTATATGAATCGTCTCATCTAAATTGACCTCAACAACTGCATCACCAACTGGACTAAAAAAATCGTAAATGTGATGTCCCCGAAGATGCGGAATAGCAAACTCTGTTCCTGAGAACGAAATGGGAGTCGGTATATCAGAACCATCAACTTCGCTAGCCAATTCAAACGCTCCGGTACCACTTACTATAGTTCCCGGGGATAGAGAAGCACCCGCAGGAATTACGCCCAATTGATTCTTATTGAGCTGAAGGTTGGTAGTTCCCGATCGTATAGTATTTCCGTCACTTAAACTGACGACAGAGAGAGGGCCTTCGGCAGTCCATGGGTTCAATATTGCGTAGCTATCTTTGTATCCGATCAGTTGCTTCTCTTCATTCCCAACAGATGACTCATAATAGACGTAAATTGGATTGGAGCTTTCCAAATATGCTCCACGCCCAATATTCAGGCCATCCTGCGTGGAGCCAAATAATAGTTTTCCTGGGTAATTCTCAGGCACTCCATTGCATACTTGGGTAATCGGATTATTAGTTCCATCGTATAGTGTTACCCTTGTGTTTTGACGAGCGCAAGCAATGGCAAGGTACTGCGCATCGAGTGGAATACCGAAAATATTTGAAAGTAAGTGCGTCGGTAGAAAACTAGTTGCCTCGCTGCCGTCACTATCTGCGAATTGGACAACTGAGATCGGTTTATCGGCGACAACATGTAATGCTTCGCCAGCGCCCTCCGGATTCCCTAGTCCAGCGGCAATTACCTGACGAGCACCACGATTCAATAGTAAAGACTGACTCTCACCGCCGCTCGAAAATACTGTCACGGTAGTATTGTCGGCACTCACGCCTAACAGTGCGTTTTTAGATTTCACTCCCCATAGTTCCTTTGAAGCTGGGGAAACAGGAAACGCATCCAACTTTGTTGATCCACTTACCGCAACATGGTTTACGAATATCGCGGTGTCGGATTCGACCAATGTCGATACGGTATTATCTGATCCAGAACTATATTCAGATACAACTCCTTTAATTAGCGCAACAGTGGTAGACACGCCACCGGACTCAATTGTTACTGTGGCATCTTCATCTGGGCTTAACAATGATAGTAGGTGCGAATTTCTAATATGAGGAATGACGAACAATGTACCTGCAAACACCCCCGGGACTGGCGAATCCACTGCCTCACCTTCTACTCCTACGGTAAATGGACCCCGTCCTTCTATTACCTGCCCCGGTCTTAAATCTTGACCAGGTGGAATGATATTATGCTCGTACTTATCTAGTTCTACTTTAGAGCTACCGACTTGAATGACATTTCTGTCGGAGAGGCTCATAACAGATATCCCTCTGTTTTGAGTTTCTGAACTTAGAATATGATACCTGTTGGCTAGGTTTGCCGCGTACAAGCAACTATCAACAAACCAAATCACCATGCTAAACATAGTCACAATCAGGATTTTTCTATTTATCCCCATCTCCTATTCCATTGTACCTATAATTATTTTTGCTGTTATTTACCTTCTTTTTCTTTGGGTAAAACAGACTTCTCGCTTCAAATATAGTCTATTCACAAACCAATGCCAACAAAACCAATACTTAAAAATCGTCGTTTGTTAACTTCAAGTGATAAAGATATCTGTTATTTAGTAGTAGCAGCTGTGCGAAAAATCACAAATAACGGGTTAATACATCCATTGATTAGAAAATTCCATCAGCCACTCAAAAACCCTCCAATTCAAACAAAAAACTCCCCATTAACCTCCAACAATCCCTCAACCGCCATCCCAAGATCCATTCTTTCCCCCTGCCATAACGAATCACTAGTCGCGCTATCAATAATCAATCCTTCGTTCTGATTTAAAAATTCAACCGTCTTATCCGAACGCTCTGGCAATTCAAAATCCTTAATTAGATTTCCCTTGGGAGAGTAAAACTGTATTCGTCCATCACTGCGGCGTACTACCTGAAAATCATCTTCATGGACTAATCGATGATGATATCTACAAAGGCAGACCAGGTTATCCATTTTTGTTTCGCCGCCGTTTGACCAGTGTTCGATATGGTGTGCATCGATGCCGTGTTTGCTGTTGCATCCCGGGAATCGGCAGCCTTTATCTCTTAGTTTGAGGGCGCGGCGGAATGTTGTGGGGATACTGCGGGTTTTACGGCCGACGCTGAGAATATTGCCGTTTTCGTCTTCGACAACTCGGACCAAAGACGCGTCGCAGCTCAATCTTTTCATGGTATCAACCGCGATGGGGGGCCCGTTTTCGATTTCGCAGCGGCCGCAGGCATGGGAATCTTTGAAAACTGCTTCATCCACATGGATTACGACCTGATGACGATCTCCGCCGGTTCTGCCGGGGGATTGTTCGATGCCGTTTTGGCGATTGGTCTCCTGATCGAGGTAATTTTCGACTAACAGGGATAGTCCGTCTGCCCGATAGGCGGTAAAGGGGACTTCTTCGTGTTTATCTTCTTTTTCTGAAAGTGTTACCGCGGTAACACTTTTTCGCTGTTCACGCAGGGAATTATCTGCGGATTCGATGGCGTTGATAAATGCCTGTCCCTGCTCCGGGGTCAGACGAGCCTGGATCACGAGGAAGCCGTGGTCATCATAGTAATAGTTTAACGATTGTTCGCGCTGTTTCTGGTCGGCAGTTTTCATCTCGTCTTCATTGCGTACCACCCGGCGATAGCCTTGGACCAAACGTTCGAGATGGGAGGCGGTGCCGTGACGGGCGATCATCATTAGATACTCTTCGTTTTCCGGGGTTGCGACCCGAACCATGGCTCGGACCTTGGAGAAACTGAGAATGCCCTGATAAAACGCTGCGCTGATCAGGGGGAGGTCTTTCAGGCTGCGGGCTACCCTGATTTGGGACCTGGCTGCGCCTATGGTAATCCCGCATTTCCAGTTTAGCCATTCCGCCAACGATTTAAATCCCTGGGGTTGCCACAGGGACCGATTGTCGAATTCGGCGATTAACAGAAGCCAGCGATAGGTGGCAGCATTTATATGGGCCGCGAGTTCGCTGACCTGATCTTCGAGCTCCTGCTGGGATAGAGAAGATAGTGATAGGTCGAAGGGAGGGTTGGTAATTGTGTCTTCCATTGTGATATCTTTTGTTACTGTATATTTATACAGTATTGTATCAAACACTGACTATTACTCCAACAAGTTCCTGAAATTTCAGGTTATTTTTCTTAGCGAGGTTGGGTTATTTTTGAAACGGGTAAATTGAACAAGCGATTAAATGCTCTATAATGAAAGTTACTTTAGTAAAGAACCTCTGATTTAAGCAGGTCATAACGATGACGGATACAACGGGTTGGATTACCGCTGCGGCGGTGGTTGCTTCCGGAACATTTATTCTAAAAACCTTTATTAGCGTCTGGGTGGGGCTGGAGAAGCGGATACATCTTTGTAGCGCATTGAATTCCTATGTCGCTGATGCGTATTATCGAAATAAAAAATCGCTGGAGAACTTTAGTTTGGAGAATATTAAAGCTGCGATTGATTCCAGCGACGGCTATACCCCTTACATTCCTTTTGACCCAAGAGGCGGGTTTAGTATCCAAGATGTTCGACAGGAATATGGATTCCTCGATAGTGATGCGATGGATGCAATCGTGACTTATCTAAACGCGGAAAGTTATATTCAATCGATGTGCGAGGAATTGAAATCTGAATACATCAGATCATTTCCCCAGGAGAGAAAACACGGGTTTATGGATGAATACGAGAGCGCCTTGAATGAGGCGGTCAGTACCGCAAAAATAGCCAGTGAAAAGATTAGCGCTATTGCCGCAAGGGGCAAAATGGAACACATAAAAAACGCGCTAACTTAGTAGCGCGTTTTAATCAATCTATGTGTAACTCTATAGTTATTTCTCGTGGGCTATAATACCGGCCCCACACCTGGTCCTGAAATCATATTACTACCCTCTCTCTGGATTGATAATGTAGCTATTATAACATATTGCTGAATCTATATTATGCTTATATATCAATAGCATAACAGAGGTTCAAACTATAAATCATGGGGCTTTTGCTATTAGTTAAAGGATAGACACTTAATTATTATTGTTTGTTTTCAATGTTTTCCTTCTTCGAAAATCTACTCAAGCCATTTCCACCGGAAATGCCGACCAATCCGCCAACGTCTTTATTCGCGTTTTGTCGGCACTATACACGGGGAGTATGGCCATGGATTTTTCTGATGTCTTTTCTGGTGACGTTACTCGCTGTGGTCGAAGTCATGTTATTCGGTTTTCTGGGTGAAATAATCAATTGGCTCACCAATGTCGATAAAGCAGTTTTTCTCGAGCAGGAAAAAACCAAACTTATTGTTATCGGCGCAGTGGTTCTATTTTGCATACCCCTGTTAAGTTTGTTCTTGGCAATGGTGTCCCATCAAACCATTACCGGCAACTATCCGATGCGGATCCGCTGGCTGGCGCACCGATACCTTCTACGTCAAAGCTTTGGTTTCTATCAGGACGAATTCGCTGGCCGGGTCGCGACCAAGGTTATGCAAACTGCCATGGGTGTGCGCGAAGCCGTGATGAAATTGGCGGACGTGCTGGTATATGTATGCGTATATTTCATTGGTGCACTGGTTCTGGTGGCGAACTTTGATTTGTGGATTGCGCTGCCATTTGTTGTTTGGATAATACTGTATGTATTGTTGCTATGTTATCTGTTGCCGAGATTACATTTGGTTGCGGAAGAACAGGCAGACGCAAGTTCGAATATGACCGGTCGAATAGTCGACAGCTATACCAATATCATGACCGTCAAGTTGTTTGCCCATGCAGGGCGAGAAGAACGCTATGCTCGCGACAGCATGGATGGCTTTATGCAAACGGTTTATCGCATGATGCGATTGACTTCCAAACTTGAAGTCTCAGTCGAATTTCTCAATGCACTGTTATTGTTTTCCGTGGGCTTTGTTTCAATCTGGTCGTGGTTGAATGATGTAGCGACTGTGGGAGCTGTGGCGGTAGCTGTTGGTTTGGTTTTGCGCATGGAAGGGTTGTCGCATTGGGTGATGTGGGAAATGTCAGATATGTTTGAGAATCTTGGCATGGCCCATGATGGCATGAACACAATATCAAAAATACAAACCGTTACGGATACACCCGGGGCGCAAGAGCTAGTAGTAACCCAGGGCGCAATTAGTTTCGAAAATGTTCGATTTCATTATGGCAAGAAAACCGGGGTCATTGACGACTTCTCCCTCGATATTATTCCCGGGGAAAAGGTTGGTATTGTTGGGCGCTCGGGGGCGGGAAAAACTACATTGATGAATGTATTACTTCGATTATTCGATCTTGAGGGCGGACGAATTCTTATCGACCACCAGGACATTTCAATGGTTAGACAGGAATCACTCCGTGAGCACATAAGCGTGGTCACCCAGGACACCTCTTTGCTGCATCGATCGGTCCGTGAAAATATTGCGTACGGTCGACAGGATGCCAGTGAACAAGACATTATTGATGCTGCGAAACGGGCCAATGCCTACGATTTTATTCTGAAACTGACAGATCTAGAAGAACGCAGTGGACTAGACGCACAAGTCGGCGAACGTGGCGTAAAAATTTCGGGTGGGCAGCGCCAGCGCATAGCAATCGCGAGGGTTTTTCTGAAAAATTCACCTATTCTAGTGCTCGACGAAGCCACTTCAGCTCTCGACTCAGAAGTCGAAGCGGCAATTCAGGAAAACCTGCTCCAACTGATGGAAAACAAGACGGTTATCGCGGTAGCACATCGACTTTCGACAATATCGGCGTTAGATCGACTGATCGTAATCGACCAGGGGAAAGTCGTTCAGCAGGGCAGTCATAAAGAACTTACTCAGACAAAAGGGCTTTATGCAGATCTGTGGAAAAGACAATCGGGAGGATTTATAGGCTAAAACCAAAAAGATCGGGGTCAGTGTAGAAATTATCAAAAAGATCGGGGTCAGTGTAAAAATTATAGCTCCGTGATCATACTATACCGAATAATTTCTACACTGACCCCGATCTATTTAATTTCTACACTGACCCCGATCTATTTAATCTATTGGAGGTGGCAGATGGGTTGGTTGTTGTCGGGGTTTTGGGAGTTGCAGATGGCCAGGGGAGTTTGGGAGCTGGTGATGACTTCTCCTTGCCAAGTTCCGTTTGGGTTGTATTGGATTGTGAGGAATCCGTGTTTGTCGGTTGCGTTGCCATTTGCTTTGGTTTTGTCGATCTCACTTTGAAAATTGCCTTTGATGGCTGACTTGTCCAGTTTTACGCCGCTGTTGCCGATAACAATCTGGGGTGGTCTGTTGGTATCAGGAGGGAAAGTAAGGGTTTGGTAGATATGCATATGACCAGATAAGGATAGGGTTACCGATTCTGGCAGTTTTCCGGTTGTGGTAAGACTTATCGCGGTTTGCAGCATTTTATTCAGGAATACTTTTGGTTTGTTGGTCTCTACTCCCCAGATAGGTCGATGGGTCATCATCCAGATTGGATTCGCAGAATCAGTATTATTCAGAAGTTCAAATTGTTCGGCGTATAGCTTTGTTAGAGGGTTGGCAGCATGTTCGTCGCATGCATTAGCCGAATCAAAAACCCACAAGTTCAAATGCTCGAGCATAACCATATAAGGGTCGATCATATTGATAAAGGTTTTAATATTATCAAGAGGTGCGCTGAGACTACCCTGAGATGGGCAGGACAATTGTGGGACGCCCTGATTAAGAGATGAACCGGGCCCCATAAAATAGAACCAGCCGGGACCCGCCCTGCTGCAAAGTTCGTGGTTGCCCCGGGCAAATACCCAAGGGGCTGTTCCCAGAAGTTCTTTCGCTGGCGCAAAAAAGTCATCGTGCCAGTATTGCCAGGCATCGGGACTCGGGCTGTCACTTGCATTCTGACTGAAGTATTTTGAATCGTAACCACAGGCCGGTCCGCCAAATCCTCCATCCCCAGCGTCATAAGAATATGCACCAGACTCTATCTCGCTGTTTGTTCCCCGGTAGTTAGCATCACCCATGTGTAAAATTAAATCGGGTTTCAAGGTGCTGCCAAGCTTTGCCAGCGTTTTGAAAGGTGATGCAGGGGTATTTTTAGGACATTGTTTCAGCTTGCAGCCCGTATCGCCGTATACCTGGATGGCGGCAGGATTTAATGTGACAGCGGCCAATAAATACGTGTTATTTTCGTCGGCTACGGTGTAGGTGACACCCGGAGGAATTACAGCCTCGCAAACCGTGATATTAAAATTCTGCACTCCCTCAATAAGTGTGGGACGCATCCCGCGAGCAAAGGTTGGGGTTGAAGACAGATCCCCTGCGACCAGATCCGGACAGTCAGCGTCATTTACCACGCCGTCGACGATAACTCGTGCGTATATCAAGGTATCGCCAGAATCCGCAGGCGCAAACAAACTGTATATCCCGTGAATCTTTGCTGGTGCTGCCTCCGCCTTCGAAATCAGTTTATGACCGCTAAAACTTATCCAGGTCACAGTGCACACAATCCACAGCACCAAAACAATACTACGCGAATTCAAATTTTTCATTTGGTTATCCAATTTCAGTCCCCTCAGCCCTATACCATACCTTCGTCAACCAGACCGTGTAAACCAGGTTTTTTGCCTAAGATGTTTGCTTGGGTTGTCAAAGTTTTCAGACCAGGGATAATATCGCTATGGTAGGACCCGACACACAGAAACATACCGTTCGTTTTCTCGCCCTTGGCGATTCATATACGATTGGTGAAGGCGTAGCAGAGAGTATGCGCTGGCCAAATATCCTCGGGCGGAAAATGGTCGATGGGGGCATTGGTGTTGATGCGATAGACATAATTGCCCAGACCGGTTGGACCGTTGCAGAGTTGGATCAGGGTATTACCAAACAGAATCCGGTGGCGGGATATTCCCTGGTGTCGATCATGATTGGGGTCAATAATCAATATCGGGCTATGACCAGAAATATCGACGACAGCAATTTCGTCACGGAATTTGAATCGCTACTGGATCGCGGGATTGCCCTGGCGGGAGGCAACACTCCCAGGGTTTTTGTGGTATCAATTCCGGACTACGGCTTAACCCCTGTTGGCAGACAACTTGGTATTGATCAGATCCAGTCGGATATCAGTCGTTACAATAACCTGATAAAAGAGGCTGCGACGGCAAAGAATGTGAGGTTTATTAACATCACCGATCTATCACTTAAAGCAGAAAACGATCCGCAATTAACTGCCGAAGATGGACTGCACCCATCAGGAAAAATGTATCAGAGCTGGGTCGATGAAGCGCTGTTGCCAGAGATATTGGAGATACTCGATCAGTGATAATGATTGTTTGGTGAAATTTTCATTTGGAATACCTTTATATTCGAAGAAATTATTTGGTGCTCATCGCCCGAAGGATCATCGACTGATTTATCTCTCCAATCAATTGTCCCTGATCGTCAACCACCGCCAGGGGCCGTTCAGATTCAGACGCAATTTCAATTAACGAGTCCAACTTGGCGGACACGTTAACCACGGGATTGTCACCATTAAGACTGACGTTGACAGGTTGCCGCATGACCTTGCCCACGCTGAGAACTTTATAGCGCGGAACGTCCTCGGTGAATTCCCTGACATAATCATCGGCGGGTGAAGCCACCAGTTCTTCCGATGTTCCAATTTGCGAGGTTTCGCCGTCTTTCATGATAGCGATGTGATCCCCCATTTTTATTGCCTCCAGAAAATCATGGGTGATAAACACCATGGTCTTATGCACCTTGGCCTGGAGACTGAGTAATTCATCCTGCATTTCCCGACGGATAAGGGGATCGAGGGCGCTAAATGGTTCGTCAAATATCAGTATCTCTGGATCCACTGCCATGGCTCGAGCCAGACCTACACGCTGTTGCATGCCACCGGAAAGCTCTCGGGGATAATTGTTATCCCATCCGCCAAGTCCGACCATTTCCAAAACTTCCATGGCTTTTTCGGTTCGTTCCTGTTTGCCCACGCCCCGGATTTCGAGGCCGAAGGCGATGTTTTCAACTACTTTGCGGTGGGGAAATAAACCAAAGTGTTGAAACACCATACTCATCTTGTGTCGCCGCAGATCGGTAAGTTGACTATCCGTCATCTTGACCACGTCAACGCCGTCAATCAGCACTACTCCAGCGGTGGGTTCGATTAGCCGGGACAAGCACCGCACCAGGGTCGACTTGCCACTACCGGATAATCCCATCACAACAAAAGTCTCCCCTTGTTCCACCGTAAAGGACATGTCCCGAACCCCAATAACATGGCCGGTTTGTTCCTGCACCTGTGCCCGGGTCAATGAATGATCAAGGTCTTCCAGGGTTCTTTTGGGATTAGGGCCAAACACCTTCCATATATTGTTACAGACAATTTTGCTGGATTCACTCATAGGGAAATTGGATTATTCGTATGCAGATGGCAAATAGTTTAAATTGATTATTATCCTTACTTTCCCTATAGACCCAGCGCTTTTCTCTGGGTTTGAGTCCAGGCCTGACTCAGGCGATCGAGAATAATTGCGAGCAACACAATACCGATTCCCGCAGCCAGCCCATAGCCGGTGTTAGAGGTATTTAGCGCATTAAATACGTCTCGACCAAGACCACCACCACCGATCAATGGCGTCACCACCTGCATTGCCAGCGCCATCATGACCGCCTGGTTGAGACCCAGCATAATGCTGGGCAATGCCATAGGTAACTTTACCTTCTTAAGAGTTTGTAATGCCGAGCTGCCAAATGACGAAGAAACCTCAGTATAGGTGACCGGTATTTGCGAGATACCGAGAGTGGTTAATCTGATTACCGGGGCCAGGGCGTAGATCACGGTGGCTATTACTGCGGACACAACATTACCGCCAAAAAACATGAGCACGGGAATCAGGTAGACAAAACTTGGCATGGTCTGCATGGTGTCGAGCACCGGTCGCAATACCGCGTCGAAGCGTTTGTTCTGGGCCGCCAAAATCCCCAGAGGCATGCCGATAACAAAACAAATCAACACCGACACTAGTACAGAAGACAGCGTCAACATCGCCTCCGCCCATAAATCGCAGGCGCCGATAAACATCAGCAGACCGACGCAGGCCAGACCAAACTTTCTACCCACGGATAACCAGCTTACCAGGCCGACGACGATCACCACCACATACCAGGGTAAATAAGTGAGATAGACATCGAGGGGATGTAACAGATATAAATAAACAAATGCGCGCAAGCCTTTGGTAAACGCGATAAAGGTTGGATTCACGGTTAACCAGGCCACCGCATCATCCACTGGCTGGCGAAAGGTAAAACCAAGGGACTCCGGATATTCACCAATCCCTGAACCCAGGGCGTCGTATAGAAGAATCGCTCCAAGAATCAGAATACTGCCAAACAGAAACTGATGTTCAAGGACATAGAGGTAGGATTGTTTTGCACGGGCTGATCCGAACAAGCGGGTCACGCTAGATACGCAAACGGCCAATCCCTGCACCAGAGCTCCCATGGTAGTCGCAATCAAATTCCAGACACCCCCTACAACCTTTTCAACTGCCCGAGCCCAGGAATGGATATCCCAGGATTGCGGTAGTAGATAAAACCGAACTGAGTTGGAGGGCAGACTATCGCTACGTTGCTGTCCCATGGCCAGACTCAGGCGATCGAATATGACTGCCATAAATACGATACATATCCCGCCTTCAAGTGACCACCCTACTTTTAATTTGTAAATGGCTTTCCAGACTTCCGAACCTAATCCTTCGGCGCCGATAAAAGTAGAGAGCACCACCAAACCTAATGCCATCATAATAGTCTGATTGATACCCAGCATGATACTCGGCAGGGCCATGGGAATCTGTATTTTGAATAGCGTCTGAAGCCTGGTAGTACCGAAGGAATTTGCCGCCTCCAAGGTCTCATGAGAAATTTGGCGAATACCCAGATTAGTCAATCGAATCACGGGTGGCAATGCGTAGATCATGGTGGCCATGATCGCTGGGGGGCCGCCAATACCAAAAAAGAAAACAGCTGGCAACAGATAAACGAAGGCAGGCATGGTTTGCATAGTATCGAGAACCGGCCTCAGAATTCTCTCGAAGCGATCGTTCTGGGAGCTGAGCACACCAAAAATAACGCCAAAGATAATCGACAGAATCACCGCCATTCCCATAAGCGCCAGGGTTTGCATGGTGGGCTCCCACATGCCGACACCACCCCAGAACAATCCACCGGCAATGGTCAGTAGCGCGAGGGGCAGGCCACCGAAATGCAGCGCTGGCAACACCAGCAACATAAGAACAAACAACCAGGGAGAGTCAACCAGAAAATCTTCAACAAAATACAGCGCTTGTTCAATGCCTCCGGCAATCGCCCGTGTAAACCAGCGAAAGTTTTTCTTCAACCAATCTTCGGCGCTGTTAATCCATTCTTCAAATGTAAACGGATCGGACAATGCTTTGGGTAATTCGGATACGTCGGCGGTGTTTCGCACCAAAAATACCGAAATAATAAAACCAACTAAAATGACAGCAACAAGCAGTATCCGGTTTTTTTGATCAGGTAATACAGGCATGTGCAACGCAGGTGGGCTGGGAGGTTTAATTTAATTATCTCGCCATTGTAGGAGATTAGTGATAACGCATCAATTGCTCGCTTTCCTGGTCCAGGTAAATACCGAGGTCATAGCGTAATTCCATACTGCACCAACCACCGCTCCGGCGAATCCAGCCAAAGCCCAGTAGGTCTGGTGGTTAAACAGAAATTCGGCGAATTGGAGGTTAGCAACAGCGCCAATTGAGCAAACTAGATAAAACGACAGTATACCAACCAGAAGGGATTTGCCCCGCAGCCGACGGTCCCGATAGGTAAATGTATTGTTCAAGGTAAAATTGACCGCCATGGTGATCAGGGTCGCCGAAATTTGCGAAATGTAGAATTCGTATCCCAACCCTTTATAAAGCAGGCCGAGAATGGCAATGTGAATACCCACGCCAAGACCACCCACTGCAGTAAACAGGAGAAATCGTACGGGAATCCATTTTCCCAACCATTTATCCCCAAGCAGCATAAGGAATTCAAGGGTTACCAGGCTATCAATTTTTGATACTCCGTGTAGTCGCTGACCGAATTCAAATGGCAGTTCCGCTAGCCGGATCGGGCTTTTGGTGCTCGCCAGAATATCAATCAGAATTTTAAATCCGGTGCCCGATAATTCTGCCTGGGCGGTGTCAAACACTTCCCTTTTGAGCATAAAAAATCCACTTAGTGGGTCGCTTAATCGGGTTTTAATAACGAGTCGCGACAGCCAGTTTCCGAGTCGACTCATTTTCTCCCTGCCGCTGGATAACGAACCATGGTCCGACTGCTCGAGGAAACGACTCCCCACTACGACATTAGCCTGATCGCGTCGAATCAGGTCCAGCATTTCAGGCAGCAGGGTTTCGTCATGCTGAAGATCTCCGTCCATTACCGCAATGATCGGCGCCGGGCTGGTCAGGGCGCCTTCTATTACAGCGGAAGACAAACCGCGTCGTCCGATACGGTTGAGAAAACGCACCTGGCTATGGCTGGCAACCAGTTCCCGCAAAACCTGCTGACTATTGTCCTTTGATTCATCGTTGACGAAGACTACCTCCCACCCATGATCACCCAAAGACTGCTCCAGCCGATCAACAATCAGCGGTAGGTTTTCAGCTTCGTTCAGAACTGGAATAATAATGCTTAATGATGCAAGCATTGATGATTGGCCGACCATTTTTAGAATTACACAGATTGTACTAGATGCCTGTCCCGGTCTCGTATAATCGCGGTGTGATTCAACCTGTCCAATACATGAAATACTTTACCCTGCCAGTATGTCTCATCTTGTCGGCGGTAATCATTCCGTTTCTGGGACTGGTCACGGGGACCCATGATTTTGTTTCCTTTGATGACCTGGAAAACATTGTCAACAATCCTAATTTCAAGGGATTGAACAGAGACAACCTCGACTGGATGCTGACCTCGGGTAAATTGGGTGTCTACGAGCCGGTGAGCTGGTTGCTCAAAAGTCTGCAACATGGGCTATTTGGCTCGACGCCAAGGGTGTATCACGCAACGACGCTGTTATTACATCTGATCAATACCCTGCTTGTTTATCTGTGCTTTGCTCATCTGCTTCGAATTGTTTTCCAGCAGGCTACAGTAAACCAAATCTTAATTACGGCTGCCGTAAGTGCATTTTTTTTCGGCATTCATCCGCTGCGAGTAGAAGTCGTCGCCTGGGCTTCCGGTCAATCCTATGCGGTGGGTGCGCTATTTTTTCTGGCCAGCATCCTCACTTATCTACGATATCGCCAGGGCCCGAAATACGCTAGTTTGCTCGCCTTGAGTGTGGTGCTATACAGTCTGGCGGTGCTGGGAAAAAGTGCCATGGTGATGCTGCCGGCATGGATCATACTTTTGGATATTGTGGTGTACCGGCGAAGCGACTACCGGACAATTCTGCTTGAAAAAATACCCTTTGCCATTGTTGGCATAGTTACCGTGGCCGTAGTGGTATTGATTAACGACCATGCAATGGGAGACAGTCACCGAATATTGCCATGGCCAGAGAAATTTGGCCGGGCAATACTCGCAACCGGGATTTACCCGGTTCACAGCATATGGCCGCCTAATCTGTCACCGTTTCATCCGCTGCCCCAATGGGGATTTAAGATTTGGGATAAGATTCCACTACTGATCACATTCTTGCTTTTGGCATTGTCATTTATAGCAATCAGGCTGTTTCCAAGGAATCGTTGGATTCTCGCCATGTTACTGGCGTATTTCGCGATGTTGTTGCCGGTACTGGGATTTATCCAGCATGGGGTGCCGGCGCTATCTGCTGACCGTTACACCTACATTAGCACGTTGCCATTTTTTCTCGGTCTCGGCGGATTATGGCTGGGTTATCGTGACCGGATTTCCACAGCCAATCTTGGTCGAAATGGAATGATCGCACTGGCAGTATTGCTATCCTGGCTGACTATTCAACAAGTGGCGATCTGGAAAAATTCCAGGACGCTATGGACTCATGCGTTGGCGGTGCATCCCGGCAATGCCCTTGCGCTCAACAATTACGGCTTCGATTTCTGGTTGAACAAAGAGTATGAAACTGCCCGGGATTACCTGGAACAAGCGGTTCTCATCGATCCCGGTTATGAACATGCGATGATCAATCTTGGGGTAACTTATTATGAGTTGGATCGATGCGATCTAGCCATCGAATTGTATCAGCGAGCAGCCCTGGATCATCACAAATACTCCCAGGGGTTGTTCCACAATTTGGGAAACTGCTACTTGCGGCTGGGGCAACTCGAGCAGGCGGTTGCGCCCTACCAGCGGGTACTCGAATTAAATCCGAATCATACCCGGGCGAAAAATGCGTTGAATCTTGTGTTAAAGCAATTAGGTCGTGCCGCGGAATAAGTCAGATCCAATAGCAGGATCGTGGCTCAATCGACCAGTGATTATATTGCTTATTGGTTCGAGTATATTTCTGCTTCACGGCATGATCGTCGTCCTGACCCTGGATTTCACCGGTTCCTATAACTTGAGCGGTATGTGGATTACGATTCCGGATTACGCGCAACGCCTGAATGATCCAACCGACCTGTTTGAGCGCGTTTTCACTCGCCTAAACGGTTGGGACGGACATTGGTACCACCATATCGCCCAGAACGGCTACCAATGCCCGGGTATTCCTGAGAGCAATAATCCCTATAGTTGCAATGTGTCTTTTTTCCCACTGGTTCCTGGGCTGGGCGCTGGTTTGGGCGCTGGTCTAGGTTATCTGGGAATTGATTTGGTCTATGCACTACCTCTAATTTCCCAATTGTGCTGGTTCGCAACAATATTACTGATTTTATTTTTACTAAGAAGTATCACCTCTATCCAGGCACACCATATTCTCCTGGTGGTTTTGCTGGTCAGCTATCCGGGTGCATTCTATGGCTTTACCCCCTATGCAGAAACAAGCTTTTGCTTCCTTTTAGTCGCCATAACGGCGCTTAGCTACTGGCATCTGAACTCCCCGAGATCGGTGACTCTTGTCATGCTCGCAATTGCCTGCTTTATGGTCAGCCTGAGCAAGGCTTCAGGAATCATCGCGCTGGCTATCCCGGTTTTGATGAGCTTATTCGATCCTGGCCGGGGTGCTAATTGGATTTCACGAAAACAACGAGAAGTCTATCTGGCGAGCAGCGCAGGTCTCATCGGTATTTTTGGTTTTCTGATTTTCTGCGAAATCCAGTTTGGTGACTGGGCGCTTTACTATCACTATGTCGGTTCTGCCTGGGCTGGCGGGGCTAACAGCGGAATGAGTATTAACCCGCTATCGATATTCACCCACTTCGAATGGCATACCCATTTACCCATTCGTGTCTCTAATATTCTGATGGTGACGTTGCCTGGAATCATTCTGATATTGGCAATTGTATTGCGAAAAATTATCCCTGGCACCAGGCACTTATTTATTGCTCTACTTATAACAAACCTGATCCTGTTTTATTTTTACAGCACATTAGGAAACACTGGAGAGTTTCGTAACTTCAATATCACCCGTCACATGTTACCGGTATATATCCTCACGGGAATTTCTGCGATGCTGGTGCCCCAGCGTTACAGCAAACCAATAAAGATAATTCTGAATTTATCTCTGGTTGGACTAATTTCGCTCAGCTTTTACTATCAGATTGCAATGTTGAACGTATTCAAAGTTGGTGGTTGGGTGAGCTGAAGAAATTGATAAAATGCACTACTCGAGTAATAGCAATTTCAATACAATAAAACTGGATTAAGAATAGGTGGTCTGCTTAACGGAGCCAATGGTTTGGTATTGGAGAGACTCCCGGTTTCCAGCGCCGATTTAGCTACCTCAATAAAATTAGGCGCGACAATTTTCGGGTTTTTTTCTCCTCTGGAGATAAACTTTTCCAGGTATTCGCGCCATTTTGATGTGTCGATCCCGGGATTTGGCACGGATAACAGTAATGTTCCGACATTGAATAACCCGGCCAGATTCTCTGGCGCTATTTCAACTCCTTCCAATGCGACTTGTTGGGCTTCAATAAAACGACCGTTTTCCCAGAGTTGTTGGGTGAGAAACTGGTTGGTGGTGATAAATATGGACGCATGCTCAATGGGCACCGGTTCAATTTGGGATTTTTTAAGCAGCTGATATGCCTGGACATAATCGCGTTTTAGATATGCAACCAGGCCGTGAGCATAAGCATGGGCCTTATCAATAGTCTCCTCAAACTGGGTCCCGCGAAATCGCGTTTTCATGGTTTCCGCCAATTTCAGCGCAAGTTTCAGGTCGTGATTATTAAGCAGTAGGGTTAGTGCCTGAATTGCGCGGAAAGGTCCTCGAATTTGCCACAGATCATCGGCCGCCTTGGTTGCCCAATTTCCCTCAAGGGTGGATTTCTTGGCCAGTACTGCCGAAGAAGCGCCGACGAAAACCAGTTGCCATTCTGTAGAAGATCGTATTGTCTGGATCAGATTCTTATAGCGAAAGTTTAAAGACCAAACGTTGCAATCAAATTTCGCCAGCAAGTCCTGGGCATTAACCTGATTTGACAGTGCAAGCCATTCGTCAAACCACGAAGAAAATGGAAAATAACGCGGATCGATCATTACCTGTTGCCGCGGGTACAGTTTCCACAACAGATATCCACCGCCGTTGTAGCCGTTGCATATCTTATGATCAGGCAGGTATTGGTCAATAAAATCGGCTTCAGAATTTGGATTTAAATAGGAATTGCCGAAGTTGAAAGAAGTTGTATCAGTTGGAAATCTGACCCGGTCCTGGAATCGATGAACCGACAAACCAATCATCAGAACTACTGCAACCCAGATCGAGATGTTTAACAACCTGGTTCGGCTGGTTACAATATTTCGCCAGATCAAGCTGGTGGCTAGTAAATACTGTAACGAGAACACCATTACCACGGCATAGAAATACGTCATTCTGCCATAGCGAAAATACAGCACCACAAACACGATACTCAGTAACCAAACCGAATAGTCAATTTTTCTCCGATAAACTTGTTCCGCGAACAATGGCACGGTTAGCAATAATGAAATGTACAGATAAAGCGGTTGGAATAAATGATACATCTCCGGAGCAAAAATACTCTTGTAAGCCTGCAGACCGGAGATATGTTGTTGACTGATTGCCAGAGTTTCTCTGGCGACATGCAAAGGATAGGCCGCGCCATAGGGCGTACAGAATACCGCAGCGATGGTGAGTAGCGCTGCAATGGACAGATGCTTGATGGTTGGAATCGACAGCGCGCCAGGAGACCGCAGCAGGTAATTGGCTATCTCACCGACCGCGATTACTCCAAGGAAAATATAGCCAACCAGAAACCCACCGTGGGTATTAACCCAAACCAGGATGACAAGTGGCAACAGGTAACACAGGTTTTCGGGTTTTTCTGTGGTTTTTATCTTGAAGTAAATCGCAACCAATATACTCAACAGCATAAAGCTAAAGAGTTCGGGCTTTAGCAGTCCTCCGCTGGTGGCGGATACCAAATAGCAAACCAGAAAAGCGAGCCAAACCAAAGGCGACAGAGTGAGTACATTATTCTTGCCGACCCAATACAAGAGCAGCATGGGTAACAACATGACCGCGTAACGCAGGGCAAATAATCCCGGTAATCCGGCTATTTGATAAATGCCATAAAGCGCCAATTCGGCAATCCAGGCGCAATAAATTTGCGCATTGCTGGCAAGGGTCCAACTAAATATGCTGTGATCAGGAATCAGGGTTCGATTTTCAACAAAATACCGCCCATACGCCATTTGCCACCACAAATCACCATCTGTGACGGGGCCGGCGCCCATAAACCCAACGGTTATCAACGCCACCAGGATTGCGACCAGGCTCGCCACTGAGGTTAATTTAAAGGTCACCTACTTTTCTTATATTTGAATGTTTAGCTTCGATGGGTCGAAGAGGGGAGAGATTTTTACAAAGCGCAATTTTACATTGATTTTTATCAGGCAAATAGCAGATACTCCTGCCCCCACAGGAAATTTACGAAATTCTTAGTATGACTGCAGGAGAATTTCATATCCCTCAAGCCACTACCGGGTTGCGCTTAGCAGAAGACGGTATCTGGTATGCGGAATCGAGCGAGGCACTGTCTTATCCAGAAGATGGGAATGCTGACTGCTTCGCCCTCGAAGATAATTCATTCTGGTTCAAGCATCGAAATCGATGCATCGGCGCACTATTAGAAAAATACACCGGCCCCGTTGATCGTCCACTGCTAGACATTGGCGGCGGTAATGGTACCGTTGCAGCGAGTCTGGAGGAACAAGGCTTTCCCGCAGTTCTGGTTGAACCCGGCCCCACCGGCGCGAAAAATGCCCAAACTCGGGGTCTCAAAAACATCATTTGCGCTACTACCCATAGTGCTGGCTTTCTCCCTGAAAGCTTGCCCGCGGTTGGGTTATTCGATGTGGTCGAACATATCGAAGATGATCTTAAGTTTATGCGTCATATATACAGTTTAATGCGCCCTGGCGGAAAGTTGTTCATCACTCTACCGGCCTATACCTGGTTGTGGTCCGGAGCAGACGAAAGCGCGGGCCATTTTCGTCGACATAATACTCGCAGTAGTCGAGACTTGCTTAAAGCATCGGGTTTTGATATGCAATTTTTTAGTTATATTTTTGCTTTTCTGCCGTTACCCTCGCTTATTCTTCGATCGTTGCCCTATCGACTGGGTCTGCAGTCCGGGGATCAAAAAGTTTCGCAAAATAACCTGGCGAAGGATCATATGAGTCAGCAGAGCATGGGCAACAAACTGGTTGGTAAATTACTATCCTGGGAAGTTGATCGTCTTGCAAGAGGCAAAACTATTCCCATGGGTGGAAGCTGTATTCTGGTGGCGCAAAAACCCGGCTGACGAAACAGCGTTACCGTACAAACCTGGCGGGATTGCCAACGTAAAGGCCGCCTTCGGCAATCGAGTCGATCAGGACCGCACCACCACCCAGCTGAGTCTCCTCTGGAATTGAAATATTATCGATTACGGTACAATTGATACCCAGGAGGCAGCAGTCACCTACCGCAACAAAACCAGCAATACTCGCCCGGGGCGAAACAAAACTGTGGCGGCCAATTTCGCTGTCATGGGCGATACATACGCCAACGTTAAGCAAAACATTGTCACCAATGGTTACATTGCTGTCGATGATTACCCCAGGGTAAATAAATACGCCTTGCCCGATACTTGCGCTTGGATCAATCACAGAAGAAGGATGTACTACCCGAGCAAACGGTATCTGCCCCTGGAATCGATCAAACAACCCTTTGCGCTGGGCCATATGTTTATAGCCGATACCGATCATTAAACAGTCAAAGGTTCCCAGTTGAAATAGCTTTTCGACATCACCAGTGGTTCCGAGCAATTGATCTTGTTTGGTCCGCTCTGCAAAGTCATCAAAAAACCCCACCACCTCATATCCCGAAAACGATGCATGATGCGCGATTTGTTGGCCCAGGTCTCCTGCGCCAATTATGGCTAGTTTATTCTTGCTCAAAATTGTAAAGATTTTTCACCGAATACAACGGCCTGCCTTTGCTTTCTTTGTATATGTTGCCGACATAACGGGCAATGATCCCAAGAAAAAACAACTGGATACCGGTAACAAACACGATCAAACTGTAGAGTGACGGCCAACCTGCCTGAAAATCAATAATGAACAATTTGGCGATGATCACACCAATTATGGAAAGCAGGGCTAACAGACAAAGCACCAGCCCGGCTCGTATGGTCATTTTCAGTGGCACTTCCGAGAAATCGTAGATGGCATTGAACGCCATACTCATCTTTTTCTGAAAGTTAAATTTGGTCTGGCCAGCAAACCGCTCACGCTGTTTGATTTCGATAGTACAGAAGGTCTTTTGTATTTTCATAAAAATTCCTTCGATAAATCGATTCTGCTCCCGGTATTTTATGAATTCGTTAGCAAATTCCCGATTAAAAATACGCATCACTGCAATACCCTTCGGAATATCCAAGCCAGTAAACTTATTCAGGGTATTCCAGAATATTTTCGAATAAAGACGATTGATAAAACCATCTTTCTTTTCCGAACGAATACCAAAAACCAGGTCATAGCCTTGTTCGATTTTTTCCAGGAATCTAGGAATTTCGTCAGGAGGATCCTGTAAATCCGGATCCATATAGAGCAGATAATCTCCCCGGGCGTATTCAATACCAGCGGTTACCGCACTGGGCTTACCGTGATTATATGAAAACTGAACCAGCCGTATCCTCGAGTTTTTCTCGATGTTTTTACGAATCAGTTCGACGGTATTATCAGTACTACCATCATCGACAAAGATGATTTCATAGGGCTGGTCGATAGCTGAAAGCACCTCGCTGGTTTCGTCAAGAAATTGTTGAACGCATTCCTCTTCGTAATAAATCGGCACCACCAGAGACAGTAGTTTTTTTGTCATTAAAGTAATCCGCCTAACTCATGCAATGAACCTATTTTTTCGCCGCTGTACGCCGGATAAATATTTTGTCGATCAATCAGTATTGCCCGAATCCCAAGATCGAGCGCCGGTTGGACATCCAGTTTAATAGAATCTCCCACGAAAAGCATATCCTGGTAGTTCAAACCGGAGGTTTGTCTGGCGTGTTCGAATATTCTTTTATCAGGTTTGGCTATACCAACCAACTCTGATCCCAATATATATTTAAATTCGACTTTAACGAGTTCAGTCAGTTTTTCGCGAATAGATTTATCCCAATTAGAAATGATGCCAAAATCAGCGTCCAACAGATTGAGTGCCACAACGTCGTCAAATGCCTTCCATGGTAGATAGGTGCACCGATCGAAAATATCTCCAACCAATTTTTCAGTGGGGATTATGCCCAGGACATAAAGTAATTCTGCGTTGAATTCAGTGTAAAACTCTCTGGATGTCTTGTTGGGAAACTTGATAATTTCCGAACAAAGCTTGTGACGGTTCTCAATTAGTTCTCTGCTCACTTCATACCCATTTTCATTCAGGGCAAGCTGGATTCCGGGAATTAATCCCGGCTTGTCCATCAGGGTATTGGCTAGATCAAAAAATAGCACGGCGGACATTATTAATAAATATAATGGGATTGCGCCGCAGATAGATTATCGTAATTGTTGGCATCAGGATAAATAACGTCCATCAAAATTCTAGTAGCAACTCCCGTGGTGATCTCGGCATTTTCCAGGGGTTCTCCCAACAGATACTCCTGTAGGGTCCATTGGACGTCACGAAACCCAAAGTTAGTTCTTATCGAATTAGTCCCGCTGATTCGTCCATTTATTTCAAACGGAATACATTGCTGCTCAGACGACAGGATGTACTGAATGTTACAACTGCCCTTTATTGTAAAATATTCAACCATCTGATGAATAATCGGTAGAATTAATGCATCGTATTGTCCGGTGGCCCGACACAGCACCGTAGCGCCATTCTCCAGTTCCCGCTCAAAGGTGATATGGCTGTGAAGTCTGGCGGTTTTGTCGACGTAGAATGCGGTAGTGAGTTCGATGCCGTGGGCCATTTCCTGAATCATATAACTCTCATCGTCCAACTGGGACCAGTCGGGCGGATTGATTAAAATACCGCGACTTCCTCGACCGGATTTAGGTTTTGCCACTATATCGGTAAATTCTCCCTTGTATTGAGATGGCTCGACACTCGCGGCAAATGGAATACCCAGTTCGTTGAAGCGCAAATAGGTTTTGTATTTGTCGACAAAATACGCGCAGGTGGAAAAATCGGAACTCGCAACTTCTGCTGGAATTTGACCAACATGCTGACTCAGATATAACGTTTCGAAATCGGTCGAGGGGATGATCAGATCAATATGATATGTATTGCAAATTTCGACCATGGCATCGATATACCCCGGGTCATAAGCAAACGGTACCTTCACTACCCTGTCGCATAAATGGTTACCACCACTGACAGAGGTTACATTTGTCCCGATAATTTCCAAGCCAAGGTCAAGACTTCTGACATTACGCAGAATACCCTGGCCCACGTTACCACCGATTCCGGTCACCAGGATGGATTTACCTGCCATTGATCATGTTCTTGATGGAGTCCGCAATATCGACAAAATTAACAACATTAAGTTGATCGCGAGTTAGTTTATTAACATAGGCACACCCCTGGCCCTGGTCCAGTTGTTTGAACACAATGGGTATGTTTCCTAATTGGGATGATACTATTTCTGCAATCTCGAGATTGGTATAGTTTTCGGGATTGGTACCCAGATAGTTTCCACAATCTGGATTATCCGCCGCGGCTATCAGCAATGTGGCGGCATCTTCGATATCGATATAGTTTTGGCTGCGTTGACCATCACCAAACAGCGTAATCTCCCCTATATCGACAGCCTGTTCAATTGCCCGGGTAATAAAAGTTGGATGCTGATTTTTGTACCCAATCAAAGACGATAACCGTACATTGGCAAATCGATCCAGGCTGGAGACCATTAACTCACCGGCGTATTTGGTTAATGCATATACATTTTGCGGAACTATAGTGGAATTTTCTGTTATATCCATTGCCGGCGCGTAGACCGAAACTGACGAGCTATAAATCAGTTTACTGTCTGGGAACTTGAGGCATACCCTGTGAAGAGAATTTAGATTTGCCTCGAGCAACTTATGGTCGATCCGATTCCAGTTGTTATAGGGAATATATGATGCCAGGAAGTAAACCGTATCAAACTTGGTAGCGATGTTATCGATTTGACTATAGTCGACATACTCTATTTCAGATAACAAGTTATGTATATTTTTATGGTACATCCCGACCAGATATTGCTTGTCATCTTTTGCCAATCGATTTATTAACACCTGGGCAAGCGGGCTATTGCAACCAACAATTAGGGAGTTCATTTTAAAGGGAGCAAGTAAATTACTTTGCGGCTAACGAACGCATGTCGCTAACCTGGCTATTGCCTGATTATACTGGTCTCTGGGGCAATGACTAAAGTTTAATCGCAGATAGCTCTGGGCACATATATTCTTTATATAAAACACCTCACCTGGTACCACCGCCACCTGACTGCGGATAGCGCGTCTTGCCACCTTCATGGAATCCGAACACAATAGCTTCAACCAGATAAACATACCACCCTGCACCGGTTCAAATTCACAGTGCTGGCCAAGATTAGTGTGCAATGCATCGCATAACGCCTGGTATTGACGCTGGTACAATTTAGAGATTTCGTCCACGTGTTGGACGAACTCCGGGTGTTGTAATACGCTTAACAACACCGACTGAAGCGGCAAACTGGAATGAAGGTCTGCCGCTTGTTTTACCTTTATCATTGGTTCGATCCACTGGGATTTACCGGAAATCACACCGATCCGAATACCGGGAGCAACGATCTTGGAAAATGATTTTAATAGCAACGCCTGTTCTGGACAAAAGGTCGATACCAGGGGATGAGCATCCCCGGAAAATCGCAATTCCCGATAAGGGCAATCCTCGATTAGGGTAACGTCATATTTAACGCAGAGGGCCGCCACCTGCTGACGCGTATGCAATGACCAGCACACCCCGGTGGGGTTATGAAAATCAGGAACCGCGTAAAACATCTTTATTTTTTTGCTGGCGAACAGCGCTTCCACTTGAGCGAGATCAGGACCCTCGGACCCCTGGGTAACGGTCTCGATAGTTGCCTGGGAAATCGCAAACACCTGGAGTGCCCCAAGATAGCTTGGGGATTCAACCAGCACGCTATCGCCTTTATTGAGAAAGGTCCGGGCCACTAAATCCAGGGCCTGTTGGGAGCCGGTGCAAATTATCGATTGGTGATTTTCCGAAAGGCTTACATTTTTTCTGCAGTAAGCTAACAACGGCTGGAACCCCGCGGTTTCCCCATACTGAAACAGTCCTCGTTGTGTGGGTAGATCGGCGATTGCGTCTGCCATCAATCCCAATGGGAAACTCTGATCGGAAGGTAATCCTCCGGCAAGGGATATAACGCCGGGATTAGTCGCCGCCGAAAGAATTTCCCGTATATATGACGGCTGTAGGGCCTTTATGTGTTGGGCGATTTCCATGAATAAATAACTATCGCCCAATTAAATCTTACAAACATGTCCAATTATGCTTTAGTATTTGTCCAGTTATGCGCTAATCAATTTCTCTTCAATGCCTACCACCGCCCAGTCGGCCCGGATTAATGATGTTCTGTTTGCTATTCATCGAGATATCTCGGCTAATCTAAGCGCCCGCTCTCTGGCTCTTATAGCGGCATACTCTGAGCAACATTTTCACCGAGTATTTCATCAGGTAACTGGAGAAACGGTGCATGGATACGTGTTGCGGGCCAGATTGGAACATGCTGCCAATCAACTGACATTTGATCAGCAATCTCCGGTGGTTGAAGTGGCTGGGAAATGTGGGTTTGCCTCTCTTTCATCATTTTCCCGGGCATTTTCCACCCAGTTTGGCGTCAGTCCTGGCCGCTGGCGCCGTGGCCAGCATCGGCCGACCCAACCAGCCTGGTTAGAGGATTCAGAAATTGCTGCCGCTTACCGGCGAATCGGGCCAGCTACCCTTCCAAATCCGGTGATCGAACAAATTTTGCCGCGAAAGGTTGCCTATATTCGGCACCAGGGATACAACCACAGCATCGCCGACGCGTGGCAAAAGCTGATGGCCTGGACGGTTATGGAAAATCGTTCATTCTCACCTCAATTTGGCCTGCACCATTCCAATCCCGCGCTGATTCCCCTCGATCAATGCCGTTACGTTGCCTGCGTCGGAATCGATCGCCCAATGACGCGCCACCACGCAGTTAATTGCCTGACGATTCCGGGGGGAGTTCATGCAAAATTTGCCCTGGCGGGGCACTACGGAGAATTGTTGCCCTGGCTCAGCAAAATTCTCGAGCAATGGCTACCTGAGTCAGGATTTAAAATGCAAACCACCCCGGCTTTTGTTCACTATCACCGTAACCAATTCCTCGACCCCGAGCAGCAATTCGCATTGGATTTCTACCTGCCCCTGTCAATGGTTTAGAATCCGTTGTCCACTCCTGAGCACCCTTCTTCATCTTTCCCAGGTAAATACCATGTCCGCCATTAGAAGCTATCGATCCGATAAAATAGAAGTCCGCGAAAGCCAGGTGGAAGGTCGTGGGGTTGTCGCAATTGCGCCGATAGAAAAGGATGAAATCGTCGCCATTAAAGCCGGACATATTGTTAATGCTGAGCAGGTACTGGAAATCACCGAGCGCCTGGGCGACTTTAGCTTGCAGATACATGACGATTTTTTCCTCACCCCAACCACCGCGGAAGAAATCGAACAGACAACAATTTTCATTAATCACTCTTGCGATGCCAACGTAGGATTTCGCGGTCAGGTTGTTTATGTTGCAGTCAGAGATATTAGCGTTGGCGAAGAGTTATGTCACGATTATGCGATGGCTCGCACTGAGTCCTATCGCATGGATTGTCGATGCGGGGTTGCGGATTGCCGCGGCGTAGTCACCGGCGATGACTGGAAACTACCCGAGGTCCAACGCAAGTATGAGGGTTATTTTATGACTTACGTCAAAGATAAAATTGATCATGAATAGTCGTCGACTCGGCCCGTTTACAGTGTCTGCCATTGGACTTGGCTGCATGAATACCTCGATGGGGTATGACGCCCTTCCCGAAGAACCTTTAACGGGACAATTGCTCAACCAAGCGCTGGACTGTGGCTATACCTTTTTCGATACTGCGGCAATGTATGGTATGGGCCATAGCGAGACCATGATCGGTAAGTATCTGGGCCATCGGCGGCATGAATATACCCTGGCCAGTAAGTGCGGCATTTTTCGTAATGAACAGGGAAAAACCGAAACCAATGGTCGCCCGGAAATATTGATTAAAACCTGCGAAGACAGTCTTAAGAGGCTCAATACTGAGGTTATTGACCTTTACTATCTGCATAGGATTGACCCTAGAGTACCCGTCGAAGAAAGTATCGGGGCGCTATCCCGGATGGTTGAGCAAGGCAAAATTCAAACCCTTGGGGTTTCCGAAGTAAGTACCGAAAGTTTGCGCAAAGCCCATCGAACCCATCCGATTGCCGCGGTCCAGTCGGAATATTCCTTGTGGTCACGCACACCAGAGCGCAAGATTCTGGCTGCCTGCACCGAACTTGATATCGCTTTCGTACCGTTTTCTCCACTGGCCCGTCAGTTTCTTACTGGAAAAAGTCGCGACAACTCGGACATGCTGGAAGATGATATTCGGGTCTCAACCGCGAGCCCTAGATTCAATCCAGAAAGTTTTCGGGAAAACCAGAAGTTACTGATTCCCTATGGCGAAATAGCCAGGACCCAAAACTGCAGCATGGCACAATTGGCCCTGGCCTGGTTGCTGGCCCAGGGAAACAATATTATTCCAATCCCCGGCACCCGGAGTATTGAACATATGCATGAGAATGGGATCGCTGGAGATATACAACTCGATCCGGCGGTAGTAGATCAGCTGGACCAGCTTATTAATGAGCAAACGGTGACTGGAAGGCGTTACACCGACGCTGTTATGGAGAGCGTGGACTCGGAAAAAGATTAGCGTTAGCGGAAACTGAAAATCAGAGGTTCCCTAGTTTGCCATGGCATACTGATTAAACTGGCGGCGCGGTCGTTGCTCCCTGGGTGGACCACTGCGAATGGCGCCAACATCATAGTAATACCCAAGCTTATCCGCTCCAAGGGTTTCCGCCAGGGCATCGAATAATGCCTGGTCAGCACTGACCTGCCAGTCCTTGCCCAAACGCAAGACACCGCGTTCACCCCGTACCCGCTGATAGTTAATACTGATCGCAACGTTGCCACCACGGTACTTCTCCAGCAATTGATGCAGTCGTGCCATAAACTGACTGTCGAGACAATCTTCCAGTAAATCCAGTTCAATTCGCCGGAGGTGTTGCTGGCGTAATTGGTCGATGGAGTAAATACTTTCGGTACGCAGTTGTGCGGTGCCGGTATACTCATCGGTACTTAGCTCGCCCTGGGCAATCAGGATATTATCTTTCTGCAGAATATCCGCGTTTTCGCTGAACTTATTGGAGTACAGGCTGACTTCAATTCTACCGATTCCATTATCCAGGGTGGCGAAGGCCATCTTTCCTCGACGGGTGTTAATAACGCGTATAGCCACCACCAGACCGGCAAACACGCCATTCTTCGGCGTGGCTAAATCCATATTCTGAATATCCTTATCAATTATCTCGGCGAATTCATTGGCATAACGATTGTAGGGATGCCCGGTGAGATAAAGTCCAAGGGTTTCACGCTCACCCACCAGACGTTCGTCCTCGGTCCATTCCGGCACTTCAAGGTTTGATTCCGCGGTGATTGCTACCTTTACCACGCCAAACATATCTGACTGACCGGCCTCTCGATCTGACTGTTGTTGGCCGGCCGCTCTAATGGCTTTTTCAATGTTTGCCATCATCATTGCGCGGTTGGTATTCAGCTTGTCCAGGGCGCCACTCTTAACCAACGCTTCGAGTACTCGTTTGTTAACCTTCTTGCCGTCGACCCTGCGGCAAAAATCGAACAAATCGAGAAACGGACCGTTATCCTCTCTTTCCGCAACAATATTCTCTATGACGCCCCGGCCTACACCTTTAAGTGCACCGACCCCATATAACACCCGCTTTTCGTCGATAGGGGTAAATCCATAGTTACAGGCATTGATATCCGGTGGTAAAACCTCGAGGCCCAGTTCCAGGGCGTCTGCCCGTAACATCACAACTTTATCGGTGTTATCGATATCGGCGGACATGGTCGCTGCCATAAAAGCTGCCGGATAGTGGGTTTTGAGCCAAGCGGTATGATACGAAACCAGGGCATAGGCTGCCGAATGGGATTTATTGAATCCATAGCCCGCGAATTTTTCCATCAGATCGAAAATATGTTCTGCAACATCCCGATCAACCCCGCGAATTTCTGCGCCTTTGGCAAATTGCTCTCTTTGCTCAGCCATTTCTTCCAGTTTTTTCTTACCCATGGCGCGACGTAAAAGGTCGGCCCCGCCCAGGGTAAAACCGGCGAGAACCTGGGCGACCTGCATAACCTGTTCCTGGTACAGAATAACCCCGTAGGTCGGCAATAAAATGTGATTTATATCCGGGTGCAACGAACGAATCTGTTCGTGACCATGCTTTCGATTAATAAAATCATCCACCATTCCAGACTGCAAGGGTCCAGGGCGAAACAGCGCAACCAGGGCAATCAATTCTTCAAATTTATCCGGTCGCAGGCGCATGATCAGCTCCTTCATTCCTCTTGATTCCAGCTGAAATATGGCAGTGGTGCGCCCGGACTGGACCAAATTGAAAGTTTCTTCGTCGTCAAGCGCCAGAGTGTCATCCAGCACCAGTTTGTCCTGACCCGCCGCCTGCCGGACCTGGTTGATCATCTTGAGGGCACCATCGATGATGGTAAGAGTTCGTAATCCTAGAAAATCAAACTTCACCAGACCAATAGCTTCGAGGTCGTCTTTGTCGAATTGGGTGATCGCCTGGTTAAGGTGGGTATCAGCGTATAGCGGGGTGTATTCCATCAATGGTTTAGGCGCTATCACCACGCCTCCGGCATGTTTACCAACGTTGCGCGCGATGCCTTCGAGCTGTAACGCCATATCGATCAGTTCCTGAATTTCAGCTTCATCCTGATAGCGATTGCGCAACCCCTCTTCCCGTTCAAGGGCCTTATCCAGGGTCATGCCAATCTCAAATGGAATTAACTTGGCCACCTGATCGACAAAACCATAGGGCAGACTCATGACCCGACCGACATCTCGCACCACAGCTTTAGCCGCCATGGTTCCAAAGGTAATTATCTGCGCCACCTGATCACGGCCGTAGCGCTCCGCGACGTATTCAATAACCCGATCGCGCCCTTCCACACAAAAATCGATATCAAAATCCGGCAAAGAAACCCGGTCCGGATTCAGGAACCGCTCGAACAACAGCCCGTATCGTAATGGATCCAGTTCGGTTATTCCGGTTGCCCAGGCCACCAGTGAGCCGGCACCGGAACCGCGACCGGGGCCAACTGGAATTTCATTTTCCCGCGACCAGCGGATAAAGTCGGCGACAATCAGGAAATAGCCGGGGAATCCCATTTGATCGATTACGTTAAGCTCAAAATTCATTCGAGCCAGGTATTCTTCTGCCGCCAGCGGTTCGCCGTCATCGTTACGCAGGCGCTCTATCCCCAACCTGGCAGCGAGCCCGGTCTCGGTTTGTTGACGCAGTAGTTCAGCCACCGGTCGATTACTGGCATCCGGATAGTCGGGCAAAAAGTTTTCATCAAAACTAAGGAATAGATTGCACCGGGTGGCGATTTCCACGGTATTTTCGATCGCCGCCGGATGATCTCCAAACAATTCAATCATTTGTTCCGAGCTACGAAGAAATTGTTCGTCGGTAAAGCGTCTTGGTCGGCGACTATCTTCCAGCACCCGACTATCGTTAATACAAACTCGAATTTCATGGGCTTCGAATTGTTCCGCACTCAAATATACAACCCGATTGGTCGCCACCAGTCCCACCGGATTTTCCGCGGCCAAAGCTGCCGCGTGATCGATATAATCTTCCTCGCCCGGGGCACCAACTCTGCTGATTTCGAGATATAGACGATCCGGCGCCAGCGCCAGATAGCGCTCGATTAACTTTTGGGACGACTGATTTGCCAGGTTGAGTGCATTCGCCACCGGTCCTTCCTGATCATCCATCAATATGATCAGGCCGTGATTAAGCTGCTCGAAATCTTCCCATTCTACAACCACTCGATTGTTCTTTTGGCCCCGCTGGTAGGCTTTGGTCAGCAAGTTACAAAGATTCCTGTAGCCACTATTGTTTTGACAGAACAGCTTGATCCGATCGGGACCGATTCGATCCTGGGGGGTGGATGAAAATGGGCTATCGATCCAGATATCAGCGCCCACAATCGGTTTGACTCCCTGATTCAGACAGGCTTTATAGAATTTTACCGTGGCATACAGATTGGAAAGATCTGTAATGGCCACTGCAGGTTGTGCATAGTTCAATATATTTTCGATTAACGGCCGAATTCTGACAATCCCATCCGCCAGGGAAAATTCTGTATGGACATTCAGATGGACGAATGGCTCGGTCATGCTTCAATCAGTCGGCGCACCGGGGCAAAGGTTCTACGATGATGGATACTGACACCGTATTTTGATAAAGCCTCAATATGGTGGCGCGTGGGATAACCCTTGTGTCGCTCAAATCCATACACCGGATATTGTGTGGCCAGTTGTTGCATAAACCGGTCCCTGCTTTGTTTGGCAAGAATCGATGCCGCGGAAATTTCCGGGTGTAGACTGTCGCCGCCTACTACCGTGCGGGTTTCGCATTGGAGCCCAGGCTGGCGATTGCCGTCGACCAGGGCAAGGTCTGGTTGAATGCCCAGGCTATTAACCGCTCGCCGCATTGCCAACAAGCTTGCCTGCAGGATATTAATCTGATCAATTTCCTCGACTGACGCGGTAGCAACCGACCAGTACAGCGCGTATTGCTTGATTTCTGTTTCGAGCCGCTGGCGTTTTACCCCTGATAGCTTCTTTGAATCATCGAGCCCAATGATTGGCCGCGCCGGGTCCAGGATTACCGCCGCAGCAGTCACCGGACCTGCCAACGGGCCCCGACCAGCTTCATCCACCCCGACTACAAGATTCATTGCACTATTCACAATCTTTCGATTGGGTCATATTCGGCCCCGACATCAGCGAAATCACCGCCTCGGCAGCGCGTTTGTCAGCGCCCAGTCGCAAGGTTGTCAGTATTTTAGCGAACTCTTGTTTTAAAGTAGCCATTCGCTGGGGGTGTTGTAAAAACCCCTGAACCGCTTCCACAATATTTTCAGGTGTCACCTGGTCATTGACCAGCTCCGGTACCATAGGCTTCGGCAACAGATGGTTCGGCATGGCGAAATGATCTACCTGTCGCAGCATTTGAAGCAACCAATTGCTCAGGGTTGGCAGTCGGTAAACCACAACATGGGGCGTGCCTAACAGGGCGGCTTCCAGTGAGGCGGTACCAGACGCCAATACCGCGATATCCGCGGCTTCCAGGACCTGGCGGGATTGCCCGTCAAAAGTGGTCAGGGGTAGATCGTCCACCGGTCCGGCGAATTGATAGAATGTATTGGCCACGGATTGATTAGCAAACGGCAGGATAAATGTCACCCCCGGAACCCGAGTCATAAGCTGACGAGCCGCTACCACCATACTCTCAGAAAGCCGTTTCACTTCACTTCGGCGACTGCCGGGAAGCAGCGCGATGACGGGTCCGCCATCCGGGTTGTCGGCCAACCCCAGGGCTGCTCGCGCACGGGCTGGCTGCAATTGATGGATCTCGTCAGCGAGGGGATGTCCGACACAGGTTACCGGAACATCATTACCCTGATAATAAGTTTCCTCGAATGGGAACAAAGCCAGCATATGGTTGATCGAACGCCTGATTTTATGAATTCGATATCCGCGCCAGGCCCAGACCGTAGGACTGACGTAGTGCACACAAGTGATCCCACAATGCTTTAGCCGTCGCTCAACGGTAAGGTTGAAGTCAGGCACGTCAATTCCGACAAAAGCTCCCGGCGGCTGATTGATCCAGCGTTTGATCAGGCGTCTGCGGATTTTAAGTATATCGAAGATTTTCTCGCCAAGGCCATCCAGCCCCATCACCCCGATGCGATCCATGTCATAGAGAATTTGACAACCGGCAGCCGCCATTTTTGGCCCCCCTATGCCACTAAACTGGAGCTGGGGATTGAGCGCTTTGAGTTCTCTGATTAATCCGGCGCCAAGTCGGTCGCCTGATGGTTCTCCCGCGACCATCGCTACCTGGACGATGCCCGAATGTGGCTTCAACCGGCCCCCGCTATCGACGGATTACTCCGCGCTCGGATTGTCTAAGAAAATTGTTGAACGTCGCTACTGCGGAATCCTCTGCAGCCAGCCGATCAATTTCCGAGATTGCAGTTTTAAGATCCAGGTTACTTCGATAAAGCAGTCGATAGGCCCGTTTCAGCAACGTGATGGTGTTTTCAGTGAAATCCCGGCGATGCAGCCCTTTAACGTTGATTCCATAAGGTTCCGCGGAATTCCCTGCTGCCACGATAAACGGCGGCACGTCCTGAAAACAAATAGCACCTATCCCGGTGATGCAATGCGCTCCGACCTTGCAAAACTGATGAACCAAAGAAAAACCACCCATAATCGCGTAGTCACCGACGTCTACGTGCCCGGCCAGGCTCGAACCGTTGGCAAAAATAATGTTATTGCCGAGGGTGCAATCGTGGGCAATATGGACATAGGCCATAATAAAGTTATCGTTGCCAATTCGGGTTTCCCCGAGATGTTCGGCGGTTCCCCGATTCAGCGTACAGTATTCGCGGATAACGTTGCGATCGCCAACCACCAGTCGAGTCGGTTCACCGGCATAACCCTGGTACTGGGGTTCCTCGCCAATAGAACTAAATTGAAAAATTTTATTTTTTTTACCGATTTCCGTGTGATTTCGAATCACCACATGGGGTCCAATCCAGGTATCGTCGCCGATGACGACATCTTTCTCGATAATCGAAAACGGGCCAACCTCGACACCCGATCCAAGTTCCGCCCCCGAGTCGACAATGGCACTGGGATGAATCTCTGCCACTAGTAATTACGATAGGTAAAAATAATATCAGCCGCTGCAGCCCGGACTCCGTCCACTGATGCCTCAGTGGAATACTTCCATATCTTGCTCCTGTAATTGGTTTGCCTAACATCAAGCACCATCTGATCTCCTGGCTCCACCGGTCGTTTGAAACGTGCCTTATCGATTCCGGCGAATAGAAAAATTACATTATCTCCTGGATCTTCTTCCAGGCTTTTACTCGCCAAAATTGCTGACGCCTGAGCAATCGCTTCCAATATTAATACACCAGGGAAAACCGGGCGACCGGGAAAATGCCCTTGAAAAAATGGCTCATTGATAGTTACATTTTTGATCGCTTTGAGAGATTCTCCTAACTTATATTCTAAAACTCTATCGACCAGCAGAAATGGATAACGGTGGGGCAGGATTTGCATAATCCTGTGGATATCGATGATTTCAGAATCAGTCATTTTTTGCTTCCAGTATTTTTTATTTTCTCAGCCAGTTTATCCAACCGGTTTAACTGCGCCACGGTCTTTCTCCACTGCTTTACCGGACGTGCAGGAATGATTGACGAATAGGTACCGGCGTTATCAATAGACTGCGTAACAAACGCACCGGCGTTCAAAATAACATCATCAACGATAGTGAGGTGACCCAGCACATTGGCTCTTCCACCTAATTGACATCGTTTGCCAATTACCGCACTACCCGCGACACCTACACATCCCGCCATAATTGTATCATCGCCGACCCTAACGTTGTGGGCAATTTGAATCTGGTTGTCGAGTTTTACCCGGTCGCCGATGACCGTATTATCAATCGCACCACGATCTATGGTTGTATTGGCACCAATATCGACATCATCACCGATGGTCACGCCACCCAGTTGATGAATTTTTTGCCAACCTTCGCTGCTGGGGGCATAACCAAACCCGTTGGAGCCAATGACCACACCAGCAGAGATTGTGCAGCGAACTCCCATTACGGTAAGAGAGCCAATAACAACACCGGATTCAACCGTACAATTGGCCCCTATTCGGCTTTCGTTTTCTATCACAACATGGGCGGCCAGGACGGTGCCATGGGCAATTATACAATCACGACCGACAACCGAAAAAGGGCCTATAGACACCTGTTGTCCGATTATCGCTGAATCGTCGATATGGGCGGTAGGATCTATGCGTGGGCTGGAATCCGATTCTCTGGGGACAAACAATACGCTTACCCTGGCGTACGCCAGGTAGGGGTCAGAAACCACTATACGATGACCATTAAACTGGTCACTGGCCTGGGCATCAAGCAACACCACGCCCGGAATTTTATTTGACTGCTGGTTTTGCCTGGCCCGGATCAGGGCCTGAGGTGTCGCGACGAAGGTCAGACAGTCTTCGGTGGCAGATTCGACGCTTGCGACCTGGGAGACCGTTGCCTTCGGGTCGCCAATTAATCGACCATCACATGCTTTGGCGATCGCCGCCAGGGTAATTTGATTGCGACGGTCGTTGCTCAACTACTTATTGGCTTGCCCGCTTAATAAGCTCCTCAAGAACCGCGTCGGTCAGATTAATCTGGGCACTGGCAAAAACTGCTTGCTGTACAATAAGATCATACTTGTCACGTTCAGCGAGAAATATCACGGCTCCAGAAATAATACCCTGCAAATCCGCCAGGCTCTCGTTTCGTCGAGCACTGTATTCCTCGTTATAGTCTCGCTGAAAGCGCTTCAAATCTCTCTGCATGTCCCTAAGCTGGTTTGTTTTCTCTTCCACTTCCTCGGACGACATCAAAACCGCATTCTTTTGAAGGTCGGCTTCCTGAATTTTGTATTCGTCGAATTTTTGTTTTATCTCCCCATTTCGCTTCCTGAATTCGCTTTCCAACGACTCCAGCTGTTGCTTGCCCTGGGGCGACTCATCAATTAACCGGCGGGCATCTACATAACCGATCTTTTCGGCTAGTGCTGCGGTCGAAAACAACATTAACGCGAGTCCAATAGTGATTGTTCCAGAAGCGATCCGCTTGAATACGTCTTTAACCATAATTTACTTGCCCCAAGTATTCAATTTACTAACAATTTTTGCATTAACAGTAGAATCCGTTTTAGCGGAATACCGTGCCGAAAGAAATCTGGAAGTTTTCGGTGACATCACCTGGTTCGTCATTAAGTGGTTCACCGTAGCTGAGGCTGAATGGACCGAGTGGTGAGAACCAGTTAAAGACGAATCCCGCAGAATATCTCAGCGCACCCAGGTCGAGGCTCTCACTGGGCCCATAAACCATACCGCCATCTACGAACAGGCCAATACGCTTGTCTTTACTACTGGTCGCACCAAATGCAGGCGCCAAAATTTCAGCATTGACCAGCACCCGACGATCCCCTCCCAATGGTTGGGGGGTCAAGCCGGTATCCCGTGGACCCAGAGAGCGACCATCATAACCACGCACAGATTTTGATCCGCCGGCAAAATAATTTTTGAAAAAAGGCAGTCCGGTGGTAGAGGTATCCCCATATCCGTCACCATAGCCAAGGCCGGCACCCGTCTTGAAGGTAATACTCTCAGAAATCGGAATGTAATACGCGCCTTGCAAATTCAATTTATAGTACTCGAAATCACTGCTCGGAATAGTGATCTCAGTACTCAGCGAAGCCACACCGCCACGAGTCGGAAAAAAGAAATCATTGCGCGTATCTTTAGCCACCCCAAGGGTTAAAACCAGATCGTCGGCCTGGGGGGTCCCCTCAATAACCGGCAGGAATTCGGGCGGCGTCTCATCGGTCGACGCAAGGTCAAGGCGCTCGTAATCAATTCCAATATTCAGCGAATTGGTTTCTGCGATTGGAATTCTGTAATTAACCCCTACTGAAGTGGTGTCGATGATGAATTCCGCAGTATTCACATCTGCAGTATCCACTTCCCGCCGGCTTATACTGAAGCCGCGGCTGATTCCGTCAGCGGTATGATAGGGATTAGTATAATTTATCGACGCCACCCTGGCAGCATCAGAGGTATTTAGGTCGACGGTCAATTCCCGTCCGGTTCCGAGCACATTACGCTGCTGGTAGTTGATACCAATCAAAGCACCGTCGGCATCAGAAAAACCAGCGGATAACTGGATGCTGCCGGTTTCGCGTTCGGTGACGATAACCCGTAAATCAATTTGATCTGTGGTCCCGGGTACCGCTGGAGTCTCAATTGAAACGCTTTCAAAGAACCCCAATCGATTGAGCCGATCTCGTGACCTGCGAACCGCCTGGGAAGAATAAAATGACCCTTCAAACTGTCGCAATTCCCGACGAACAACCTCGTCCCGTGTATAGCTGTTACCGCTGATATCAATTCGCCGTACGTACACCCGTTGTTTCGGGTCGACGGTAAACACGGTAGAAACCACCTTGGTTTCACGATCAGTTTCGAAAATCGGCCGAACTTCAACGAAAGCATAACCGGTATCGGAAAACTTGTTAGCGATGGCGGCCCTGGTCTCATTAACGTCCTTACGCGAAAATGGCGTGCCGGGTTTGATTTTGATCAGCTTTTCAAGACCCTCAATTTCGGTAGCGACCTCAATCACAGAGTCACCAAACACGTAGCGATCTCCTTCCTCGATAGCAATACTGATAAATATATTCTGTTTGTTGGGGCTGATATCTACGTTGGTTGAGGCGATTTTAAAATCGTGAAACCCACGATTCAAGTAATAAGATCGAATTCGCTCAACATCGGCTTCTAATTTTTGTCGAGAGTATTGGTTTCGCCTGGTAAACAGCCTTGCCCCCTTGCGTTCAATCAGGTCCATTTCATCCTTTATCTTGGCCACGGATATTTGCTTCGCCCCGACAATATTGATCTTTTTGATTTTGGCAACCCTGCCCTCATTAATATTTACTGTAATCGCAACCCGGTTGCGTTCCAGTTCTTCCACCTGGGTATCGATGGTTGTGGAATACCGCCCCATGGACAAATATGCCTGCTGGATTTCCCGCTCAATCAAATCCAGATTCCCACGATTGAAAATCCTGCCTTCGACCAATTCCGCCTGACGCAGGCCTTGTTCCAGCCCTTCGGTGGGAAGCTCCTTGTTTCCTATAAAATCAATACTTGCGATCGACGGCCTCTCAACCACACTAACCACCAGCACAGTACCGTCCTGACTGAAATTTACATCACGAAAAAATCCGGTTTCGAACAAGGCCTTTATTCCGAGGGTGGCCTCCTCGTCGTTCATGTCGTCGCCAACCTTGAGCGGCAGATAGTTAAACACGGTTCCCGGATCGAGACGCTCAAGACCTTCAACCCTGATGTCTGAAATAACAAATGGCGTGACTGCAAATACTGGGAAACAAAATAGAAATGCCACAAGGATCAGGAATATTTTTTTCATTGAGTTTTTTTCCAAAGTCTGCAATTGATCAAATTGTTGTCTTTAAATACTGCAAATTTAAATACTGCAAATTTAAATACAGCATGTTTTCAGCATCTTATATCGATATTCTGGCGCCGGTTTTTTTCTTTTAGTCCCGCTATTCAGCTCACCTCACATCCAAGGGCAAATCTTACCCTACATCCGAGCATATCACCCAATAGATAACTATGACCATCCTGTAATATGGCGGTTGGATTTCGCTGCTACATAAATCCAAGTAGCCGCATAATATCATTATAAAAAGCCACGCTCATTAGCAAGACCAATAATATTATGCCGATTTGCTGACCGCGCAGCATCACCGCCTCTGATGGCTCCTTTCCAGTAATTGCTTCAAACAAGAAATACATCAGGTGACCACCGTCCAGAACTGGAATTGGAAGCAGGTTGAGCAAGCCTAAACTAATACTGATGATGGCGAGAAATTTTAGAAAATCCACCAACCCCGATTCCACCGTATCTCCCGCAATACGGGCAATTGTTATGGGTCCGGATAAATTATCCGCTGACATCTTGGCCGTCAGCATTCTGCCAAGAGAACGAAATGTGATCGCGGTCATACGCCAGTTATAGTCCAGAGACGCGCCAATTGCCTTCAGTGGACCATACCGCAGCATGGTATTTTCATGGGGTGGGCGATACAAACCGATACGCCCATACTCTTTTTCATCGACTATCACAGTTTCAGGCGTAATCGCTTGTTCAAATTCGGTCCCATTTCGATTGATCGTCAATATCGCCTGCTGGCCGGGCAATTGAGAAATAATTTCGGCCATTTCGAACCAATGGCCTACCGCTGTGCCATTGACCCTGGTAATCAGGTCCCCGGGCTGCAAGTCAGCTGCGATGGCCGGCGAATTCTCTACCAGTCGACTGACCCGGGCCTCTGGGGGCGGTGGATAGAGGCCTATTTGAGAGGTGATCGGCTGTCCACTTATTTCGCGTTGATCAATTTCAGAAAATTCCAGATCTATGACTCGTTCGGCTCCGTCCTGGCCAGCCACCTTAACATTCAGGGAGCCACCCTTCATGGCCTGATGAAGCATGTAAAACTGATGTTCGCCCCAGGTTTGAACTTCCCGCCCGTCAACTTCCAACAAGACATCACCGGCACGAAATCCAGCCTTTTGTGCAATGGAGTCTGATACGACGTCGCCGACCGCGGGACTGATATCCGGACTACCTATGAGAAATACTGCCCATATTGCTAGGATTGCAAACAGAAAATTAAACGCAGGGCCTGCGAACACCACAGCGCTTCGCACTCCCAGGGATTTGTTGTTAAACGCCATGTGGCGTTCATCATTGGCCACCTCACCCTCACGTTCGTCCAGCATTTTGACATAGCCGCCGAGGGGAATCATGCCAATAGAGTATTCCGTTGGATCATCTTTACGCCGCCAATTTAGCAGTGACTTACCAAACCCTATGGAGAATCTAAGCACCTTGACGCCGAGTTTTCGCGCCACCCAGAAATGACCAAATTCATGAACCGCAACCAAAATCGCGATAGCAAGCAGGAAACCTAACAGACTGTATCCAAATCCACTCATTACATTTACGTTTATAAAAGGAACCGTTGATTAAACATTTATGCAGTCGAATTACAGGGCAACACTACGATCACGCTGTAACAATTCATGGCATATCTGGCGCGCCGCCTGATCACACTCAATGGCGATTTCCAGATCCACAAGCACACTCGCGGAAACTTTTTCAAGGGTCTGCTCCACTGCTTGTGATATCTCCGGAAAAGACACTTTACGCTGAAGAAACGCGTCTACCGCCACTTCATTGGCAGCATTCAAAACCGTCGGCGCGGTGCCGCCAACCCTAGCTGCGTTTCGAGCCAGATCAAGGGCCGGGAAACGCTCGTGATCCGGTGGCGAAAAGTCAAAATTTGGACACGCCAGTAGGTCCAAAGTTGCAGCACCCGAGGCGATTCTATCGGGCCAGCCGAGAGCATTGGCAATTGGCACTTTCATATCCGGATTCGCCATCTGCGCCAGTACCGACCCGTCGATGTATTCAACCATGGAGTGAACGATACTCTGGGGATGTACCACGATATCAATCTCATTCTGATCCATGGCAAACAATACACACGCTTCAATAAGTTCAAGCCCCTTATTCATCATAGTAGCAGAGTCAACAGAAATCTTCGGGCCCATTTGCCAATTGGGGTGGGCGCATGCCTGCTCTGGTGTGATGCCAGCAAATTCCGCCGGGTCCAGGGTCCGAAATGGCCCTCCTGAACCAGTCAACAATAACTTTCGGATACCGAACTGTTGTCCCTGGGAGTGCCCCAACTGACTTTGAAATGCAGTTGGCAAACACTGGAAAATTGCATTGTGTTCACTGTCCAGCGGCAAAACCACCGCACCGCTTTGCTTTGCCAGCGCCATTATATGGTGTCCCAGCATGACTAGTGGTTCCTTGTTGGCGATCAAAACTTTACCACCAGCACTTACCGCCGCCAGGGTGGAGGGCAGCCCCACCGCGCCGACAATTGCGCACACCACAGCGTCATTGCCATCAATCACCAGCTGGGAAAGATTTTGGGCTCCTGACATTATATCTATATCAAGACTTTGGGCGGTTAGCGCTGTGCGTAATCGGGTTGCCGCTGCAGCGTCGACCATAACCACCTGCTCCGGCTCAAATTCAATACATTGACCGAGCATTAACTCAACATTTCGATTCGCTGCCAGCGCCGAAACCTTAAATCTTTCGGGGTGCTGACGAACAACTTCCAGGGTATTGACCCCCACCGATCCGGTAGAACCGAGAACCGCTACTCTGGTCCTCACGACAGTAGCCACCAGATACTGGCAAACACCGGCATGGCGGCTACCAGCCCATCTATTCGGTCCAGAATTCCGCCATGGCCCGGTAGCAATTTTCCGGTGTCCTTAACTCCAGCCTGACGCTTTAGGCGACTCACGTACAGGTCTCCGGTAACACTTGTTGCCGCTGCCACAGCGGCAGCGCATATCCAGATGACGGTTTGGGTTTGATCCAGCTCCAACAGGATTCGTGACCCGATCCAGGCAATAATTATGGCACCCGCCATTCCGCCGACAACACCTTCGATAGTTTTTCCCGGACTTATTGACGGTGCCAGTTTATTTCGGCCGAACAGGGTGCCCGCGAAAAAGGCGAAGGTATCCGCCGCCCACACCACCAACATTGCAATCAACACCATATTGGCGCCACCCGCTGGATCCAGCCGCAGCATTACGAGACCAGCCCATGCGCATAACAGCGCCAGTAGCCCCAATAACATTTCGGTTAAGGCAGATCGTTGGTATTCGATGCCCTTTTTCAGCGTGAAAATCTGTAACAGCCAAAAGCCAGTACCGACTACCGCAACCAGCGGCAGCAGATTAGGCAACGGGCTGGGAATCAGCCCAGCGGATATCAGGTAGATGATAATGCCGGCAACCAGCATCGTCATCGCTGCAAAGATAAATCCAGTATTGGATCGAGTGGTTAAGCCATCCCATTCGAATAGTCCGATCACCATGATTAACATGATAAATTCGGCAAAAAGTGATTTGGGTAACAACAAGGTAAGGGCAATTGCAATCGGTGCCAAAATCAGCGCGGTGATGATTCTTTTAATCATTTAATGCGCGCCTTTATCTGATCCCCGGTTTTTCCAAAGCGTCTTTGGCGTCCGGCAAATTGGGCCAGCGCCAGATCGACACAGTCCTCGTTGAAATCCGGCCAGTAGGTGTCACAAAAATGCAATTCGGTATAGGCCAGTTGCCACAGCAGGAAGTTGCTAATTCGTTGCTCACCGCCAGTACGGATAAATAGATCCGGTTGCGGTAACTCACTGGTACACAGGTGGGACTCGATCAATGCCGGGGTTATCGATTCAGCAGTGAGTTCTCCGACGGCAACCAGTTCAGCGAGGGAGCGACAAGCCTGGGTAACGTCCCATTGTCCTCCATAATTTATCGCCACCGTAAGATTAAGCGCCTTGTTGTTTCGGGTTAATTCATCAGCCTCGGCAATTTTTCTCTGTAGTTTCGCAGGAAACCTGGAGAGGTCGCCGATTACTCTAAGCCTGACTTTATGCTCGTGTAACCGCCGCATTTCATTTTCCAGGGTGGAATAAAGCAACTCAATCAGCAGTTTTACTTCGGTACTGGGTCTACCCCAATTCTCACTACTAAAGGCAAATAATGTCAGATAGGGAATGCCGCGCTTACCGCAGATCGGCACCATATTCTTCACTGTTTCCACGCCACGCCGGTGACCCGCGACCCGGGGCAGCCCGCGCTCCCTGGCCCAACGACCATTTCCATCCATTATAATGGCTACATGTCTTGGTCTTTCTTCTGCAGGCATATCCACGATTAAATTTAACCCTAGACTTCCATGGCCTAGACTTCCATGACCTCAACTTCTTTTTCCGACACTACTGCATCAATCATCGCAACATATTTATCTGTGATTTTTTGCAATTCACCCTCGGCCTGCTTTTCTTCGTCCTGGGTAATTTCTTTCTCCTTAAGCAGATCCCTTACCGTATGGATAGCGTCACGACGGATGTTTCTAATCGCAATCTTGCCATCTTCACCTTCATTTTTAACTACCTTTACCATGGTTACCCGACGTTCTTCGGTCATCGGTGGCAAAGGAATACGCATAGTCTCCCCAGCCGTTACCGGATTTAGTCCGAGATCGGATTCCAGTATTGCCCGCTCAATAACAGACAACATGTTACGTTCCCAGGGCTGTACCGTCAGGGTACGAGCGTCCGACACCGCAACCGTTGCAACCTGGGGAATAGGAGTAGCGGTACCGTAATAGTCCACCGTCAAGTGCTCGAGCAATGCGGGCGAGGCGCGTCCGGTTCGAATCCTGCTCATAGCATCCCGCGTCGAATCAACCGACTTTTTCATTCTGGATTCGGCGTCTTTTTGAATTTCATCAATCATCTTCAGGTTCCCGGGCTTAAGTTATTGTTTCTGGCTAGCGCCAATTATAGTTTCCCGGGCAATGCTATGCCATTACCACGGTTCCAGGGACAATTCTTCCTGCCGCGGGTGGTTCAGGCAGTCGGACGGTCGAGAATTAGCGTTCCTACGGGTTCTCCCATCACCATTTTGATCAGGTGTCCGGGTTGGTGAAGGTTGAGCACCTGAATAGGCATCTGGTTTTCCTGACATAGCGTAATAGCGGTCATATCCATTACCTTGAGATTTTTTTCCATCACTTCCCTGAATTCCAACCGTTCGAAGCGCAGAGCGTGGGGATTTTTTTCCGGATCATCATCGTAGACGCCATCTACCCTGGTGGCTTTGACCATGACTTCCGCACCAATCTCAAGTGCGCGCAAACTAGCCGCTGTATCGGTGGTAAATAGCGGATTTCCGGTACCCGCAGCGAATATCACCACGCGCCCCAGAGCAAGATGTTTAAGTGCCCGGGCCCGCACGTAGGGTTCTGCCACTCCGGAGATTTCGATTGCCGATAACACCCGACATGGAACATTCAGGGCGTCCAGCGCCTGTTGCAGTGCCAAAGCATTCATCACGGTGGCCAGCATCCCGATGTAATCCGATCCGACCCGGTCCATCCCTGCAGCAGCGGCGCTCATCCCTCGAAAGAAGTTACCACCACCGATTACGACCCCAAGTTCCACTCCGAGGTCGATGATCTTTTTTAATTCATTGGCGGTTGAAGTCAGAATATCGCCATCAATTCCAAACTTGTCGTCTCCTGCCAGCGCCTCACCACTGAGCTTAAGCAGGATTCTTTGCCAGGCTGGTTCGGCGTTTTCGCTCATCACGAATTCGGTAGAACTAGCTACCTGCCTGGGCCATTACCTCGGCAACAAAGTCATCTGAGCGCTTCTCAATGCCTTCTCCTACTTCATAGCGGACCATTCGCTTAACGCTGGCGCCATTCTCTTTAAGTAACTGGGCCACGGTTTGATCCGGATTTTTCACAAAGTCCTGACCCAACAAGGTGTTTTCCTTGAGGAATTTCTTGATTCTACCGCCGATCATTTTTTCAATGATATCGTCAGGTTTGCCACTCTCTTTGGCCTGGGCAATCAGAATATCTTTTTCCCGGGCCAAGACATCCTGGTCCATTTCATCTTCAGAAACACTGAGTGGGTTGATGGCGGCAATATGCATGGCAATATCCCGACCAAGTGCGTCGTCACCCCCGTCCAGTTCAACCATTACACCAATGCGGTTGCCATGCAAATAACGGCTTACGATGCCGCCATCCGATTTGAAATTAGCCAACCTGCGAATACTTATTTTTTCCCCAATCTTCTGGATCAGGGCCTGCTCGGCTTCTCCAATGGTGCCGCCAGACGCGATAGCAACTCCGGACAAACCAGCTATATCGTCAGCTGACGCGGTCAAAGCCGCGGTGGCAACGTCACCGCAAAATTTTATGAATGATTCTTCCTTGGTGACGAAGTCGGTTTCACAATTAACTTCTACCAGCGTACCAAGATTCCCACTACCGGCAGAAACGATCACACCTTCGGCGGCAATTCGGCCCGCTTTCTTTTCCGCAGCTGCCGCACCCTTGATGCGCAATTCTTCAATTGCGGCCTCAATATCTCCGTCGGTTTGGGTAAGAACCTTTTTACACTCCATCATTCCCGCGCCGGTCCGTTCGCGCAATTGTTTCACCATAGATGCTGTGATTGCCATCTGAAAAGTCTCCTGTTTGATCTTAGTGTCAGGAAACCCGGGATAATCCCGGATTTCCGCAATTTGCCAGCGCTATATATGGCGCCGGATCGAAAAATAACCAGCTGGGAAACTACTCTTCGCTGGTAGCTTTCTTTTTACGAACGACCTTTTTCTTACTAACCTTTTTGATTACCGCCGCTTTTGCTTTTGAATCTTCAGCGTCGGCCTGCTTGGCCTCAGGTTCTGAGGCAGCTTGATCTGCTTTTTCAGGCTTGGCTTCGGGTGCTTTGGCCTCGGCCTCTACAACTTCGGATTTGACCTCAGTTTCTGCCTCTGCTGGGGCCGCCTCTGTTGCGGCCGCCTCAGTTGGGGCCACCTCAGCTTCCGCGCTCGATTTTTCCGCCGGCTTCGCTTTAGCTGTCGCTTTGGTCGCTACCGAAGCAATAACCGCGCCACTGTCGTCAAGCTCGATATACTCGTCATCTCCCCCAGCACCAGCTACCGGAAGAGGTTTGACTACCGCTCGTGCATCCAAAATCGCATCGGCAATCGCCTCGAGGTAGAGGGAAATCGCCCGACTGGAATCGTCGTTTCCAGGGATGACATAGTCAATACCATCCAGGGTGCAATTGCTGTCTACCACTGCGACCACGGGAATACCCAGTTTTCTGGCTTCCGCTACCGCGATGTATTCTTCCTCGACATCTATAACAAACAACGCTTTTGGCAGGCCACCCATGTTTTTGATTCCGGAAAGAGTCTTATCCAGCTTGGTCCGTTCGCGCTCAAGGGTCAATGCCTCTTTCTTGCTAAGTCGACTGGTGGCACCAGATTCGAAACGCTGCTCGAGATCCTTGAGCCGGGCAATTGAATTCTTCACGGTCTTGAAGTTGGTTAGCATGCCGCCGAGCCAACGATAGTCAACATAGGGGGATCCGCAGCGAATAGCGTGTTCCCTGACCAGCTTTCCAGCCTGTCGCTTGGTACCTACAAACAGGATCTTGCCACCCTGTGCGGCCACTGTTCCCAGGTAATTCATTGCCTCTTTTAACATCGGCAATGTTTTATCCAGATTAATGATATGGATCTTGTTGCGGTCGCCGAATATATAAGGCGCCATTTTGGGGGACCAGTAGCGGGTCTGATGTCCGAAGTGCGCACCAGCCTTTAGCAACTGGCGCATAGTTATGTCAGCCATTTAAATGATTTAATGATATGGGTTTAGCCTCCACGGTTACTGTTTGCCAACTCCAATCAAGGAGCACCCAGGCAAACATAATCACCGTGTGCGAATTTGTACCCGAATTTGTCCGGATACTTAAGGGCGGCGGATTTTACCTAAAAACAGTTGAAGAAAAAAGCTTAATTTGGGAGCATATGGCCTCTTTATTCGTACCCTGTCCCAAAAATATGCCCGTCACCATAAAAAACAGTGAAGAAACCGACAAAATGCGCGTTGTTGGCCGGTTAGCTTCAGAAGTTCTCGATATGATTGAACCCCATGTCAAAGCTGGAATCACCACTGACGAGCTAAATACAATATGCCACGACTATATTACTGAGGTCCAGGACGCGATCCCGGCGCCACTGAATTATCGCGGATTCCCCAAATCGATCTGTACCTCAGTCAATCACGTAATCTGCCATGGTATCCCGTCAGATAAACGACTAAAAAATGGTGACATAATCAATATTGATATAACGGTTATAAAAGACCAATATCATGGCGATACCAGCCGGATGTTCTTTGTCGGCGAACCGTCAATCCGAGCCAAACGTCTGGTCGAAATCTGCCGGGAATGTATGTTCAAGGGAATCGAACTGGTACGTCCCGGGGTCAGGCTCGGCGATATCGGCCATGCCATTCAGACCCATGCGGAAAACTGCGGGTTTTCGGTGGTCCGGGAGTATTGCGGCCATGGCATTGGCAAAACCTTTCACGAAGAACCCCAGGTCCTGCACTATGGGCGCCCTGATACCGGACTTACCATCGAGCAAGGTATGACCTTTACCATTGAGCCCATGCTCAATGCAGGTAAAAAGGAAACTCGATTGCTGCCCGATCAATGGACCGTGGTCACCCGGGACCGGAGCCTGTCAGCCCAATGGGAACACACTATCCTGGTAACCGCTGACGGTTTCGAAATTCTTACCGTTTCAGCGTAACTTCGGTCAAATGGAGCGCCGATATCGGCTAAGTTTGTGAGTCGTCTATCCCACGCCGATTTACTCGACCGCAGCCTGTTAGCGGACCCTACGGTGGATTTGACGCTGGCGCGCCAATCCTGCCAGCAAGCCCTTCACCATGGTAAAAACCTGCTCGCCGAATACCATCTCGACAAAGGAAGTTCGGCGGCGCTTGCCAAGCACAATAGCTGGTTGCTTGACCAGATCCTGACCCATTGCTGGCAGTGTTTTAGCCGGAATCAAGTGACTCGGGATTCGACCCATCTGATCGCGGCTGGTGGCTATGGCCGCAAGGAACTGAATCTCGAGTCGGATATCGATTTACTCATTTTACTCGAAGACAACTGGCAACAATCCACCGGTAACGAATCTAGCGATGAATCCGACGCCATGGAATTTGTCGAAAAGTTTATTCAGTTCTGTTGGGATATCGGAATCAAAGTTGGGCACAGTATTCGGACCATGAAGCAGTGCGTTGAGATAGCCAAACAGGATATTACGGTGGCTACCAACCTAATGGAAACCAGATTGCTTGCTGGTAATGACGACAGACTGGACGAATTGCAGCAGAAATTGCGTAACCCCAGGGTATGGCCCATCGGTAAGTACTTTAAGTCAAAACTTGAAGAACAAGAAGCCCGGCATCTGCACTTTGGCGACACCGCCTATAATCTTGAACCCAATATAAAGGAGAGCAAGGGCGGGCTGCGGGATTTACATATGATTCGCTGGGTCGCCAATCGTTATTTCGGCACCAGCGACCTGGGCGAACTGGTGGATCACGGTTTTCTCACCCAGGCGGAGTATCGCGCGCTGATTCGCCACCGGGATTTCCTGTGGCGACTGCGCAACGGATTACACTTTCTGTCACGACGCTGCGAAGACCGGTTACTGTTTGACTATCAAACCGAGCTCGCCATCCAGTTGGGCTACCAGGCGGGAGAGAATCATCTTGCAGTGGAGCAGATGATGAAGCAGTACTACCGTACTGCCAAGGAAATGCAATTGCTGAACGAGATTCTGCTACAACATTTCCAGGAGGCAATATTATCTCCCAAGAAAGCCCGTACCCGAAAAATAAACCCCCGATTTCAATCTGTCGGAGACTTTATCGAAGCGACCAGCGACGATGTATTTCGCAACCAGCCTATTGCGATGCTGGAGATTTTTCTGCTTATGCAAGCGCGACCCGGACTCAAGGGAATTCGCGCAAGCACCGTACGGCAACTGCGCTCAAACCTGCGTTTGATTGATGAGGACTTTCGGCGTGACCCTGAATGTCGAAAAACATTTCTCGAAATATTTCGCTATCAAAAAGGATTGACCCATGCGCTCCGCCGAATGAGCGCTTACGGATTACTCGGGGCATTTTTTCCGGCATTTGGCCGGGTTGTTGGTCAAATGCAGCATGATCTGTTTCACGTTTATACGGTTGACGCTCATTCATTGTTTGTAGTGCGGAATTTACGTCGCCTGGATATCCCCGAACACCGTCACGAATTTCCCCTTCTATCCAAATTACTCGGCCAGCAAAACAATCGCGAGCGTCTCTATCTGGCGGCACTATGTCATGACATCGGCAAAGGCAGCGGCCGCGACCACTCGGAAGTCGGAGAAGAAATTGTCCAGCAGCTTGCCAGTGAACTGGGGTTGTCGGAATACGACGCAGAATTTACCGCCTGGCTGGTTCGCAACCATCTGATTATGTCCTGGACTGCGCAGAGAGAGGACACCACTGACCCGTGGGTAATCGATCAATTCGCCGAAGTGGTGGGGGATCAGGAACACCTGGATAATCTCTACCTCCTCACTTTTGCCGATATTCGGGGCACCAGCCCCAAAGTATGGAGTGATTGGAAAGGCAAACTATTGTCCAACCTGTACCTGGCTACCTCGCGCAGATTGCGCACAGGTCTTAGCGGGGCCCAGGCAGTGGTGGAGCGCATCGAAGCCAGAAAACAAGCCATCCGCAAGCTGGTTCCACGCAAAGTCACTATGGCCAATCTGGATTTACTGTGGTCACAATTAGGTGATGAATATTTTTTACGCAACGGCCCGGAATCCAGCGCCTGGCATGCCGAAGTTATTTCTTCTACTGGCGCGTTGTCCTTGCCGTTGGTTACTGCGCGTCCCCGGAAAGACGTTGGCGCTCTGCAAATTTTGGTGCTGGCGCCGGAATCGGATGAATTATTACCGCGTATTACCGGGGGCCTTGACCGGCTTAATCTCAATATTCTGGACGCCCGAATCCATCCGATAAAATCGGGATTGTCCCTTTTGGTATTTGTCGCTTCCGATCCGGAAGGTATGGCCGGCAATAAAAAATGGCTGCAATCAACTACTCTTGAATTACGCCGGATTCTGCTCTCCGAGGCGGCCAGCCATATACCTGCCAAACGAATGCTGCCGCGCACGGCCAAGCAATTTTTGGTAAACACCAAAGTTACCTTTAGCGACGCGGACGCGCATCACTACACGGTGATGGAAATAATCTCTCAGGACCGGCCTGGATTACTTTATCAGGTTGCGCGGGCGTTACTCGAATGTAAGGTGAAGCTGGTGTCGGCCAAAGTATCTACTGTGGGAGAGCGGGCTGAAGACACATTTTTTATTACAGATCGAGATGGCAAGTCGGTGCAAGGGGACGAACAACGGCAATGCCTGATCCAGCGAGTAACTGAATACCTCAGCTAACCACGACTCGACTATGTCCAGAACAGTTGATCGCAATCGGTTTCTCACAAGCCAAGGTCTTGGCGATGCCATCATCACGCCTCTGATCCCGGACGCTTCAGCCAGATGTTATTTTAGAATCAGCCACAATGATCAATCGCTGATGCTGATGGATGCGCCGCCGGCGCTGGAAAATCCGGCACGATTTATCAAGGTAACTGAATATCTGGATAAATTGGGCGCCAGGGTGCCCAGAATAGTTGCCCATGAACAGGATCGCGGCTGGGTTCTGTTGGAGGACCTGGGCGATCGTACTCTGACCCGATTGTTGGACGATGGCACTGCAGAATCAACTTTATATACAGCTGCGGTAGAGGCCCTACTGGAGATTCAAAGTTCCTTCAACCATGCCGAACGTGAAATAGTACTGCCACCTTACGATCTGGCGGCAACATTAAAGGAAGCCGAATTATTGACCCACTGGTATTTACCTCATCGACTGGGCTGCCAGCCAAACCCCGACCAATGCCAGCAATACAGAGATATCTGGAGGGTGCTATACCAGGCACTCCCCCCTCTACATAATGTACTGGTTCATCGGGATTTTCATGTAGACAATTTACTCATGGTTAATGGTGTATGCGCCATGCTCGATTATCAGGATGCCCTGATTGGCTCTCCTGCCTATGATTTAGTCTCGTTACTCGAAGACGCCCGACGGGATGTAGACCCGGGCTTGCAGCAAAATATGATTGATCTATGGATAAAGCGTAGGGGGATCGATCAAAATGTTTTTAATCAGCACTATCGGTTCTGGGGTGCCCAGAGACACTGCAAGGTGGCGGGAATATTTGTCAGACTTTCGCAAAGAGACGGAAAAGATATCTATCTCAAACATCTGCCCAGGGTTATTCGACTGCTGCGGAAAAATCTCCAGCATCCCTCATTGGCAGCTTTGAAAACATGGTTTTACGATGTTTTGCCGAACTTCGATAAAATCGAATCGGAATAAAAAAAACGCCGACCCGGGCCCCTCGCCTAGGCCGGCACACATCCTAGTTACCCTACTATGTTCAGAAAACGTCCCGAAATCGGCCGACACCCTGATACTCTAGGGCTCCTTATCGATGTGGAAACCGAGCAAGTTTCCACCGGGCTCCGTGCCTATCAACCGCTCCCTCAGTTCGTTTTCTATCGAACACCACCAATCTTGGTGTTTAAACGCCGAATCACTTCGGTTAACTCATAGTCGCAGAAGCCCAAACCAAATAATGTGACATATTTCACATTTTTGGAAAAAAACCGCCAATTCTGTGTTCAGCAACCATTCAGGAGACGTTCAGCGGTCCGGATTATGCTGTGCTGCATCGCTCAATTTGTTCACCTAATGGATAGTACTTATGAATTTCATGCAGAAAACGGTTATTGGACTCGCACTCTCAACGACTTTGGCAGTTCCGGGATTATCATTTGCGGACCACAGTTCTGGATATTACTTAAGCGCCACGGCCAATCGACTGAGCGCAGATTTTGACGACAGTACCGATGTCAGTTTCAGCGATAGTGACAACGCTGGTGGGGTTCGGATAGGGTATATGTTTGGCGACTACATCGGTGCCGAACTGGGCTTCATCGATCTGGGCAGCTATTCCGCCACTGGCAGTTCGTTGGCCAATCGGATTGATCTGGATGCCAGGGCGTTTACTGGCGCCGTTGTCCTTAACCTTCCGGTGCTGCCCCTGGTGAATCTGTATGGTAAGGCAGGGGTGTTTTACGTTGAGGCCGATGCGGCTTCGTCAATTGGTGGCAGCAGCCTCAGTGCGAATGAAGATGCAGCAGAGCCGTTTGGTGCGGTAGGGATTGAAGCTGACCTTGGTCACGTCACCCTGTTCGGCGAACTATCCAGAGTCAATACAGACGTCAATAAGTTGACCGTCGATATCGCGACCGTCGGTATCAAGTATAAGTTTCTAAAACACTAGAACCTATTCATTGATTTACCTCCCCCGAGATATACGTTATTTCGGGGAGCAAGCCTATGCCCAGGGGAAAATTATTAAGACCATTTGGCATCTGACATTCACGAACGATTCAGGGTTGCCAATGTAATATCACCGAAAGTCGTCCACAAAGGGAATTGGTTAAACGGCAAATAATCAATTAACTTGAAGGTGAAAAAATCAAATGTCGGCCATCGACTTATTTCAAGCTGGACTTTCTGCAGTAAACCGAATTTCCTTCTTCAGTGCGCTGTGGATGCTATTTATGCTGCTTTGGACTTTTATCGGGCAACTTGGCCGTAAAGGATATGTTTGGCCTCATCAGAAAGTTGAGATGGCGGTTATTTGCACGGTGTTTTGTCTTGTGGCGATGTGGGGTTCAGCTCTTGTTAGCGGCCTAATTTTCACCGATTTTAGTTACTCGGAAGAATTCCCTGTCCAGATTATCGCGATGGAAGTACTCACTGTTTCGGGTTCGCTACTTATCATCATTTGTCAGAAGCTCGGGCGACAAATTTCCACCGATAAACAATTGATCAACAATCTGACGGATGCCATTGCCTATCGCGCCACCGTCGCCGGATTGCTGGTTAGCGGCATTTTGTCCGTGACGACAACATTCCCAGAGATTATGGGATTAGTAGGCTTAATTTTATTCGCTTTGTTGCTGGCAATCAGCAACCGATGGATTAACTCCCATCATCCCCAGTGGAACTCGTAGTCCGGCTAAACAACCTTACGATGGCAATGCACCACCCTAATATAAAACAATCATTCAATCTCAGAGGTGAAAGAAAATGAAATTTAAATCAATGTATCTCCTACCCGTAATCTGGATAATATTATTGTCTGGCTGCGCCAGTACCCCAGTCCCGGTCGAACCAGAACTAACAGCTAATGAAAAGCTGACCGACTTGCTTACCGAAGGCGGTTTGATTACCGAAGAGACTGAACGCGGTGTGGTTGTGTATTTGCCTGCACTATTTTTTGAATACGGAAGCGCGGACTTAATTAGTGACGCCCAGGACAGAATACGGTATATCGCCGACGCAATTAATCAAGACTTTGCGCTGAATCGCAATATTGCTATCGAGGGTCACACCGACTCCAAGGGGTCAGAAGATTACAACCTTGAGCTCTCGAAAAAACGTTCAATATCGGTAATGGACGAATTGGTATTCAGCAAAGTCGACAGTGACCGCATCGAAGTTCAATGGTTTGGTGAGACGGTTCCCCTTGCACCGAATGAAAATGCAGATGGTTCGGACAATCCGGAAGGTCGGGCGCGAAATCGACGAGTCGAGTTCATCATCTTGAATCCCGTTTCCTGATTCCGTTCCCTGAATCCCTCTTCCCGAATTGTTAGTAACGGTATGTCACTGTGAATAAAAATAACCAACTAAATCCCCCTGCACCTGGGGTACTTTCGCTCCCTGGGGTCATTCTGGCCTTGTTGATCGTACCGCTGTGCGGGTATGGAATTTACGCTATTTTAGACCGTCCAGTAGATATCGCCCGAGGGCAACCGACAGAAGTAGAAGATAGACAAACCGCGGCATTAACCGGGAAGGCCAGGCTTGCCTGGGAGCAACAAGCCGAAGTGAAAGCGGCGTTGGAACAGGCATCAGCTGATGCAGCTCAGGCCGAAATTGCCCAGGCCCAGCAAGCTCAAGATGAAGCCAGAAAAATTACCGAACGAGCCACCGCACTAACCGAACAAGCCAGAATCGCGCGGGAGCAACTAGCCGATGCCGAAGCCAAAGCCGCGTTGGTACAGGCTGCAGCCGAGGCGGCTCAGGTCGAAATCGCGCGAGCCCAGAAAGCACAAGCGACGTTGGAACAGGCAGCGGCTGAGGCGGCTCAAATCGAAATCGCGCGGGCCCAACAAGCGCAAGATGAAGCCAGAAAAATTACTGAGCGCACCGTCGCATTAACCGAACAAGCCAAAATCGCTCGAGAGCAACTGGCCGAAGCCGAAGCCAAAGCGACGTTGGAACAGGCAGCGGCTGAGGCGGCTCAGGTCGAAATCGCGCGGGCTCAACAAGCGCAAGATGAAACCAGAGAAATTACCCAACGAACCGCCACATTAACAGAACAAGCCAGAATCGCACGGGAGCAATTGGCTGATGCCGAAGCGAAAGCGACGTTGGAACAGGCAGCGGCTGAGGTAGCTGAGGCCGAAATTACGCGCGCCAGGCAAGCTCAAACAGAGGCCAGAAAAATCGCTGATCGAGCTGCTGCACTAACCGAACAGGCCAGAATTGCTCAGGCGCAACAGGCTGAAGCTGAAGCTGCGTTGGAACTGGCAGCGGCCGATGCGGCTCAAGCCGAAATCCTTCGCGCCCAGCAAGTGCAGGCAGAAACCAGAAAAATTACCGAACGAACTGCCGCGCTAACCGAACAGGCCAGAATTGCCCGGGAGCAACAGGCTGAGTCCGAAGCGAAAGCGGTAATCGAACAGGCCGCGGCCGCGGCAGCCCAGGCCGATATTGTTAGTGCACAACAAGCCCATGCGGATGCCAAAAAAGCTGCCGAGAGAACTGCTGCATTGACCGAGCAAGCCAGCATCGCCCGAGAGCAACAAGCAAGTGCCGAAGCTCAACTGGCATTAGAGCAGGCAGCGGCAGAAGCAACCGAAGCCGAAGCCAGGAAAGTGATTTCACAACAAGCAGTAGTTAGGTTATCTGAAAAAGCGGAAACACTCAGCGAATCGATCAAGTCAGACGACCCGGGAACGAACCAAGTCGAGATACAACGAGAACTGGCTATCGCTGTAGAAAATAACGCGATTGCCCAAGTGGCCAAACTGTTGCAAGCGGGTGGAGACCCAAACACAGTCAACAATCGTCAGGAATCCCTACTTTCAAGGGCGGCCTGGCATGGACACAACAAAATTGCAGCCCAACTTATCGAAGCTGGTGCTAACGTCAATCAAACCGACCCCCGTGGCCGTACTGCGCTAATAAATGCCAGCATCAGTGGCCGTCTATCTACCGTTAATATACTGGTTGCCCGGGGCGCCAATATCAATCACTCAGCGATAGACGGAAAAACTTCCCTGATGGCAGCGGCTTGGAATAATTATGCAGATATTGCAGAAAGCCTGATTCATTCGGGTGCAGACCTTAATGTTCGCGACAACAATGGTCGCAGCGCGTTGTTCTTCGCAATATGGGACAAGCACAGTGAAATCGCCAATATGCTGGTAAAAAATGGCGCGGATTCAGGGGTAAAAGACATCAACGGCAACACCCTGGTTCAACTGGCCAAGGACCGTGGCCTGGATATATTTCGCTGAAATTTGTTGAACCAATCAATATTACCGATAAGTTTTAACCAATTTGATCATGGCCGAATCAGCCCACATTAAAGTATTTCCGGTAGTTCAACGTATACGCGAGGAAATTGACTTCTGCTTTTCGGCGTTTTACGGGGATATAAGGAAAGATAAGAAGATTTGTAATGTTGAATTTAGCAAATGGCTTGAAGATGGATTTCGTGGACCCGGGCAGCTTTACGTTTACATCGACATGTTATCACGCCACCTGACCAACCCAACCCAGAAATCAATTTTCGATAACCTTGCAAACGACGCAATAACTTTGAAGCGGAAGGTCGAAGTCGTGAAAAGTGATTCGTTCTTTCAACGGCATAAAGTAACGATATTGCTGAATCTGGCTCTGTTACTGGTCCTCGCGATTTTCATCAAGAACGGCACAATTACCCTGGGTTAATCGGATGAAGATAAAAAAATTAGTTGGGTTAAATGTGTTATCAGCGCTTGTTTGTTACCTGACATTTTGGGGAATACCGGGACAGATAAAATGGATTCTTGAGGAACCAGCAGTGGCCTATGCGCTGCTGGTAATAGGATTGTATATATGCGGTTTCTTTCTAGTTAAAGCTATTTCGCAATTAATCCAGTACTTACGCTATCAGCATTTACAATAGCGCCGACAGCATACTGCTTCGAACTTGCCAGGCCTGACTGGTGGTGTCGCAGACCACGTCATCAATACTGACAATCTCACCCTGCTTTATCCCCCGACGGACCCCGACGTCTGCGGACAGCCCAATGGGCAGGGCGTTAGTTGCGACACTGGCTTTGGCGGGCATAACCCGACCCCAGACGGTATAGCCGCCTTCACCATCCAGGGTTTCTCCTACAGCAATATCCCGTTTGGCAACCGCGACAACGTCAGCATTAAACCCAATTGGAGAACCCGTGGGCCTGGCATTTAGCGCCGCACTTAAAATAGAGACATTGAGTTCAAGACCAATTAAATGAAATGGCTTATACATTGCAGAAAATCGCCCAGTGGAATCCGTATTCATTCCGTATTGGGTAAAACATCCCGCGGTATAGTCGTTAGGTGCTTCAAACACACAATACACGCCCCAGCGTAAATCCCGGGACACCGGACTGCCATCCCGATTAAGGCTCGACACCACTTCAACCTGTCCGGCAAACGCCAACTGTCCGCCCAATTCACGGGGTCGTAAAATCTCCGCCAGATCTTCTGCGCTACAGGGGGGAAATAACAGTCCATCAGCGGGCACGTCCAGATTGGCTGCATTGGCGATTGCTGCCATCTCGATAGAAGATTTGGTCCCATCCAGAAATGAATTAAACATCTGGCTGCGCATACCCGCTGCCGCAGCTTGCTCGGCGCTGAGACCGTAGTGGGACCAGACGGTGTCCGGGGTAGATTGATGATACTCGGGTAGATACTTGGTGCCTTTGCCGGCAGCTATAACCGTGAAGCCACAGGATCTGGCCCAGTCAATCATCTCCATGGTCAGCGCAGGCTGGTCGCCATAGGCCATGGAATAGACGATGCCAGCGGCACTGGCCTGGCGCGCCAGGTAGGGGCCAACGAGGACATCCGCCTCCACATTGACCATTACGATGTGTTTGCCATGTTCGCAACAAAGCAATGCGTGCTTGATTCCGGAAGCAGGATGTCCGGTCGCTTCCACCACTACGTCAACCTGATCTCCAGCAATCATTAAACCAGCATCATCGATAAATCGGGTAGCACTTATCCGCTCTTCATTCCAGCCCACCTCGCGACACCGGAGCATAGCCGCCGCGGGATCAAGATCAGCAATGACGTCAACGGTCAGCCCGGGAGTTGTCGGTACCTGGGACAAAAACATCGAACCAAATTTACCCGCACCGATAAGACCAACCCTGATTGGCTTTTGGTTAGCAGCGCGTTGGGCCAGAGCCGCGTATAAATACATGGTTTAGTCGATGTTTTATCGATGTTTAGTCAATCAGTTGTAACAGGGTATCGTCAGGCAATGGATCAATAGCCGAGAAATCCCGATGGGCAACCCATTCCGGGCGCTTAAACTGCTGAATATGGTTATCTACATGGCATAACGACAAATAGACAATGGTTCGATTCATCGGACTGATATTAGGTGGACTGGCATGCACCAACAAACTTGAAAACAGCAACATAGAGCCTGCCTTGCCAGTCGGTGCGACGCATCCGCCTTGTTCGTAGAGCTCGGTTACCTTGTCACGATCCAGGGTCCAGAGCGGATAACTGGTAGTGGCAAGATCATGCCCCGCCTCTACTACGCCATGCTTATGACTTCCTGGCAGAAACATAAGCGGGCCATTGGCCGCGGTAACGTCGTCAACAAAAACCGCGATATTCATTGCCCGGGGAGCGGGCATCAAGTCATCCCGAGACCAGGTTCCGTAGTCCTGATGCCATTGCCAGACATCGCCGTCAAAAGCCACTTTGGCGTTAACCTTGTATTGATGCATATATACTGGGCCTTCCAGCAACTGCATTACCGGATTGATCAGGCGAGGATGGGCACCGAGTCGGCGAAACGTTTCATTATAAGTATGGGCGGCAAACGCAGTTCGAGCGACACCGCTGGATTCACGCCAGACTTCTTCTCTTTTTTCCTGGTAGACCACCGCGGCAGCGTCTCGCAACAGCTTCGCTTCGCTAGCGGAAAACGCATTGGGAAAAAACAGGTAACCGGAATGATCAAATTCCTCAATTTGTTGAGTAGTCAGATCCATTTTTTAATTGGTCACAGCCTGGCAAGATCAATACGGTCTCCGGTCTGGGCTACCGTGGCCTTGGTGCCAGCCTCGTTTTGCAGCTTTTGTTCCAGCGCCCGGGCCGCCTTGTCTTCACCGTGGACCAACCAGACCGGCGGCTTGTTTTTAAAACTGCGGAACCAGCGTACCAGGTCATTTTCATCGCCATGGGCGGACAGCCCCCCCACGGTGTTTATTGTTGCATTGACCTCGATCCACTCGCCATTAATACGCACTTGCTCGTCTCCATCTACCAGCCGGCGTCCCATTGTACCGGGTGCCTGATAACCCACAATAATCACGTGGCATTCCTTGCGGGCCAAATTGTGCTTCAAGTGATGGCGGATTCGGCCGCCATTACACATCCCGCTTCCGGCAATAATAATACCCCCGCTTTTTATCCGGTTTATAACCATGGATTCTTTGGCGGTTCGGGTAAGGTGTAAATTTTTAAGAGGGGGCATTTCATGGATAGTGCGCCGAAACTTGGTGGCTTCATCGTCGTACAGATGGGGGTAGTCCCAGTAAACCGTGCTGGCTTTAATCGCCATGGGACTATCCAGAAACACTTGCCAACGATCCATTCCCCATGTTTGATAATTTTTCCCGAGCATATAAAGCACTTCCTGACTCCGCCCAATCGCGAACGCCGGAATCAGGATATTTCCCTTGCCATGCTCGGCGTCACTGATAATTTCACCCATTTCATCATGGGTAAGGCTGCGGTCCCGATGCTTGCGACCGCCATAGGTACTCTCCATCAAAACCAGGTCGGCTTCCTCGATAACCGCCGGGTCGTTCAAGATAGGGGTATCGTACTGTCCAAGATCACCGCTAAAAACTAATTTGCGTTTTATCCCGGCTTCTTCCAGCCAGACTTCTACGCTGGTGGAGCCGATGATATGGCCGGCATCCTGAAACCGAATAGTGACGCCGGGCAGAATATCGACTTTTTCGTTATAGCGACTACCCTTTAGGGACTTCAGTACACGCCTGGCGTCTTTTACCAAATATAGTGGTTCAATTGGCGGCTGATCGGCTCCCTCACCCTTCTTCAGGCGCCTGCGATTGGCCCATTTGGCATCTCGTTGCGCCAGCGAAGCCGAATCTTCCAGCATTATGCCGCAAAGATCTTTGGTTGCATTATGGGTATAGATCGGTCCTTTGAATCCGCGCTTAACCAACAACGGTAATCGCCCGGAATGATCAATATGGGCGTGACTTAACACCACGGCATCAATTTCGCCTGGATCGAAAGGAAACGGATCCCGATTGCGCGCTTCGTCTTTCTTGCGACCCTGGATCATCCCGCAATCGAGCAGGAATTGTTTACCATTTATTCGCACAATATGACAAGAGCCGGTAACCTCCCCTGCCGCGCCGAAAAATTCCAATTCCATAATTTGATTCCCGATTAAGAGTTATTAGTGTGTCAGAGTTATTAGTTTGCTAGGTTTAGTTACACTGGTTGAGCAGTGGCAACAACTCTGAAATTTTTTGAATTTCAACAGCCGGAGGATCATTACCGTCCCACGGCCCACCCTGAATATTAATCCAGAGCGTATTGATTCCAACGCTCGCCGCGCCCCGCACATCCCGTTCAGCATCATCACCGATATGGAGCATATTTTCTGGCGCTACCGCGGCAGCATCTAACGCTGCCTGAAAAATTACCGGACTCGGTTTGGCCGCACCGGCACCCGCTGCAGTAATTGAAAAATCGAAGTACCCACCGATACCTACTCGGTCTACATCGGCATTACCATTGGTGATAGAACCACAGCGATAATCTGTCTTCACTCGTTGCAAAACATCCAGCGTACCATCGAACAGTGATACTTCATTGCGCGCCTGCAAAAATATTTCAAATCCTGATTCAACCAATTTATCGCCACAGGCATAATCTTCCGATAACTGCTGCAGCCATTTTTTTCTCAACCAGGAGAAGTCATGATACATATCGGGAAAACCAGTGAAAAATTCCCGCCGATGCCGGGTCAATGAATCCAATGAAAAGTCCGCAGCAACCTCAGAATAATGTTGCGTCAACCAGTCATAAAACACCGACTCTGCGCGATAGATCACCGGGGCACAAGGCCATAGCGTATCGTCGAGATCAAACGTAATGCATTGAATTAAATTCCCGCCTAATTGCATCTATTTAGTCACGCGTTCCGCAATAAATTGTTCCAGGGTCTGCTGCCACAATGAATAGTAGTCATGGTTGTCGTTAACTCGATCTGCTTGCTCATGACGGGCAATATTATGAGACAAACGGTCCGACCATTCCGGCCAGGTAAACAGTTCCGCCTCATGCAGCTTAATCGCCATGGCAAATGTCCGGGCCTGCCAGGGCGCATCGAATACCGGCTCTCCATCGCGCTCGGGCTGACCGGCAAAAACCGTTACCGTCTGATTCAAACCCTGGCCTCAATATAAGGTTCAAAAACATCAACGCAGATTTGTGAATTGGCTTCGGCGGTAGTTTGCCCCCAGAGCTCAGTCCCATCAAACTCTACCGTGTATAGATGATGGGGTACTTTATCCCCGGTTGAGGAATGGGTGTCAGGAAAGATATGGCTTCCATGGTGCAGGATAATTTTGCCGGTTTTTCCGCGGATGTATCCCGGCACCCGGGTATGTTCCCTGGGGTGTTCATTACCTATCAATATCCGGTCACCCAGTTGATATTTTGCCGGCTGTTGGTTCGGCAGCGCAGTGGATCCACCCTGTTTCAGGATTCCTTCGACTTTATCAGCGGCGATGGGTGTGAATTGGTTCACCCCATGGGTAACCCCAGTTTTTAATTCCTCGGGAGATACCAAACCTTTTTCCAGTAATAGAGATTCCAGGCCATGCAACCAGTGTTCGTAATAGCTAGTGGAAAGATAATGGGCCGGATCCATTTGCTCCCGGGCGAATCGGGACTGATCGAGATTCCATTGTCCCTGGAAGCCGCAGGCCAGGGTCAAGGAAAATACCGATCGCTCCCACTGGTTCGGAAAGAGTTCAGTCTGGCTTCGGTCGATCCCACCAAAACCATGTTTACCGCCAAGATCATGGGCGCCGTCCATTAACCCGGTCCGGTTATTTCGGCAACCCCAATCATGGCATCGCGATCCACCAGGTCGGCGAGTTGATCCAGATTCATATGCCCGGTATCAGGCGGCCGCTGGGGCAACACCAGATAGCGTATTTCAGCGGTGGAATCCCATACCCTGACTTCAACATCTGGATCTAATGTCACACCAAATTCCTCCAGCACTTGACGGGGTTCGCTTACCGCACGGGCTCGATAGCTCGACGCTTTATACCAGGTTGGAGGTAGTCCAAGTACCGGCCATGGATAGCAGGAACATAATGTACAAACCACCATGTTGTGAACAGATGGAGTATTTTCCACAACCTGCATGTGCTCCCCCTGGCGCCCGGCGTACCCCATTTCCTTAATCGCGCTGGTGGCATCGGTTAACAGACGTTGTTTATAGTCTGGATCGGTCCAGGCCCTGGCAACAACCCTGGCACCGTTTTGTGGTCCTACCCGGTGTTGGTAGGTGTCAACCAGTTGATCCATAGCAGCCGGATCAACCAGACCCTTTTCAACCAGCAGGGATTCCAGATTTTTGACCCGCTGCTCAATATCGGTTAACGGCGCAGTGTGGTGGTGGCTATGATCTTTTTCACTCATGTTCGACGCGCCAATACTGCTTCAACTGCGGCAGCAAGTTGAAACATCTTCTGGTCTTCTCCGTGACGGCAGCTCAGCATTAATCCAACCGGTGCTTCGCCTTCTCCATGGCAGGGTAAGCTGATTGAACATCCATCAAAGTAATTCGCCGTGGCGGTGTTGCGCAGGCATCTTAAATTGACCCCGCCAATTTTTTCCGGATCTTTAGTTTCAGTAATTGCCGGGGGAATACAGGGAACCGTCGGATAAATCACCGCGTCAATCGCCGCCCCGGCGAAATCCATATTGAAACGCTCGATCAAACTTGCCTTATGGATATAGCGCTGGGCTTGATCTTCGGCGGTAACATCTCGTCCATAGGTAATACGCCGGGACACATAGGGGTCGTATTCATCGCCGTGGGTAGTCAGCATTTCCTGATGATGCTGCCAGGCTTCAAACACCGCGACGGGTTGGGTATTAAACATTGTGACGCAGTCGTCAATTACCGGCATCGGCTGGCGCAGGATACTGACCCCGGCGTCCTGTAAACAGCTGATCGTGCTATTAAAGGTGGATTCAACTTCCGGATCCAAATTCTCCAGCACAATCCCTTCTGGGATCAGCAAACGAATGGTTCCAGCAACAACGGGGGCAAGGGTTGGCAGCCTGGCGCTAACTGCGCCGGACATCACCTGGTCGATAATAAAACAACTATCGACATCCAACCCCAGGGGTCCGGGTGCATCCGAGGTCGGAGAAAGCGGATAAATTCCATTCAAGGAAAATCGGTTATAGCTCGGTTTAACCCCGACAATTCCGTTAAATGCCGCCGGGATTCGGCAGGAACCGGCGGTATCAGACCCCATGGTTGCGGGCACTATGCCAAGCGCCACGCTTACCGCACTGCCGGAAGATGATCCTCCGGGCAGTCTTCCGGTTGTTCGATCCCAGACAGAATAAAGGGGCGGATGATGTGGGTTGAGACCCATACCACTAAATGCGAATTCGCTCATATTGGTGCGGCCAAGAAACAGCAGCCCAGCTTGGCGCAACTGGTCAATCACCTCACAGTCTTGCTCCTCGACCACCGCGCTCTTGCGCAAAACCCTGGAGCCCGCCAGCGTTTGATGACCTTTAACGCTAAATAGATCCTTCACTGACAGAGGAATACCGGCGAGAGGGGGCAGATTTTGCTTAGTCCTGGTCTGATCGATTTCCCTGGCCAGTTCGATCACGCCATCGTCAACGGAAACAAAAACGCCTTCACTGTTATGTGCGCGCTCCAGGCGTTCTTCAATTAGTTGTTCACAACGCATGGTTCCCCGGCTTAAGGCATTTGCCAGGGTTCGAATATTGGGTTCTGCGGGAATCACGTTCAAATATTATTTTTTGTTAGGCAAGTTGGTTTGGCAATGACGCTTTTGCTGGCACTTGCTGATTAATTTATTTACGATCAAACTCTTCGAGAGAGAAATTACACCATTAACCATCCAATTGTAAAAGACTTATGAAAGGCTCCCATGACTACCATGACGATCCACGCAATCAATCTATCCTGATTGATATCAATGGCGAGTTATTCCCCCGGCAAGAGGCCAGTGTATCAGTATTTGATAGTGGCTTCGTTCTCGGCGACGGAATCTGGGAAGGACTGCGGGTTCACAACGGCAAGATTGCGTTTCTGGATCAGCATCTGGATCGCCTGTATGAAGGAGCTAAGGCAATCGACATAGATATGGACGTGGATCCCACGCAGTTAACCGAACGTCTGTACAATGTTCTAACTTCCAACAATATGGACCAGGGCGTGCATATCCGCTTGATGGTTTCCAGGGGGATCAAGGCAACGCCCTATCAGGATCCCAGAGTTACCATTTCGCCGCCTACCATTGTCATTATTGCAGAATATAAAACTGCATTGCCGGAAACCCTGACCAAGGGTATGAAATTGTTCACCGTGCATGTGCGGCGAGGCTATCCCGATGTACAGGATCCCAAACTTAACAGCCATTCCAAACTGAATTGCATTACGGCCTGTATTCAGGCCACCAAGGCCGGTGCAGACGAGGCCTTGATGCTGGACCCCCATGGCTTCGTGGCTACCTGCAATTCAACCCATTTTTTTATCGTACGCAAAGGCGAAGTGTGGACATCAACCGGCGACTACTGCCTGGGAGGCATTACCCGGGGCAATATTGTGCGCTTGTGCCGGCAAAACGACATTCCCGTTTTTGAGAAAAACTTCAGCCTCACTGAAGTTTATGGCGCCGCCGAAAGCTTTGTGACGGGGACTTTCGCCGGGGTCGCACCTGTGGGGGAAATCGATGGCCGCGTGATCGGCGACGGTGGCCGTGGTCCTATGGTGGAACGTTTGCAAAATCTCTATCTTGCGATGATTGAAACCGAAGTATGAAGCCACTTCGAATTGCCATGTGGTCGGGACCTCGTAACATCTCCACGGCATTAATGCGGGCGTTCGAAAACCGACCGGATACCGAAGTCTGGGACGAACCGATGTATGGTCATTACCTGTTTAAGACCGGCATTCCCCATCCCGGTGCAGACGAAGTCATCGCTGACCAGGGCACCGACTGGCAGGATATCGCCCAACGCTGTAATGCCAATCCAACGAGCGGGGCAGCCGTGTTTTATCAAAAGCATATGACTATGCACCTGCTGCCAGATATGGGTACCGAATGGATTCGCAGTCTGACCAATTGTTTTCTGATTCGACAACCCGATCAGGTTGTTGCGTCCTATAGCGCGGTACGGCCCGATCTCACCCTCGAAGACATCGGCTTTTATCAGCAGGCAGAATTATTTGATTACATTATAAAGACCACCGCTACGGTACCGATGGTTATTGATAGCAAGGAATTCCTGACCGATCCCGAAGCTATGTTACGCGCCATGTGCGCCCAGCTCGGGATCGGGTTTCGCACCGAAATGATCGGCTGGCCTGCCGGGCAACGAGATAGTGATGGCGTCTGGGGCAAATACTGGTACGGCTCAGTGTGGAAGTCCACCGGGTTTGCTGAATATCAGGAAAAAGCGCTTAACCTGACCCCGGAAATGCAGCAGATTGCAGATGATGCCGAACCGTTTTATCAGGTGCTCCATCAACACCGATTGATCCCATAAGGAGTCGCCATGATTTTTGTCAGCTATAACATCCAGTACGGCAAAGGCCAGGATGGAGAGATCAATCTTAAGCGTATAGTCGAGGAAGTCGCTGGCGCTGATGTAATCGCGTTGCAGGAAGTCGAGCGATTCTGGCCCCGCACTAATATGTCGGATCAGGTCAAGATGATCACCGACATGCTCCCCTACCACCATTGGTGTTATGGCCCGGGAATAGATCTGCACGTTGAAGAATCGACGCCGACTGCACATATGCGGCGTCAATTTGGCAATATGATTCTAAGCCGCGAGCCGATTCTGCAGAGCCGTCATCATCTGTTACCCAAACGCGGAAGCATAGGCCCGCTTAGCATCCAGCGCTCGGCGATTGAAGCCACGGTGCAGTGTAACCAGCACCGGTTACGCCTGTATTCATTGCACCTGACCCATTTATCAAGGGAAACCCGATTGCCCCAGATCGAAAAGCTGCTTGAGATTCATCGACTGGCGGTACACGAGGGCGCTCCTATATCGGGGGATTTGAGTGGTTTTGACTGGGACGATGGTGTGAAAGATCAACAGGTTGCTTCCGAAGCGATTTTTATGGGGGATTTTAATTGCCAGCCAAACTCGGATGAGTATCGCGCAATTGTGGGGCCGGTTAGCGATTATGGTGGTCACATTTCAAGCCCGGATGGATTTATTGACGCCTGGACCCAATCCGGCAACGATCGTGCAGCGGGTCCGACCAGCGATGTCCACGATATCCCTGCGACACTGGACTATTGTTTTGTCAGCAGTACTCTGGCCAATCGGGTTGGGAAGTGTTGGGTAGATGCAGCGGCGACAGGATCAGATCACTTCCCGCTATGGACTGAAATCGACCTGTAGCTCGTATCCCGAAAACATCCCATTAGTTGTAAAAAATGTCCCCCGGTCAACTCAGGATTGTCCTGACCACAACATTTCTTACCTTCTGTACGCTGTATACGCCGCAACCTATTCTGCCCCAATTGGTAGTAGCGTTTGGTATCCCCATGTCAGAAGCGGCGTTGCTGGTTACCGTGACATTGATCCCCCTGGGGCTTGCGCCCATCGTCTATGGGTATTTCCTCCAGGCAATCCCTGCCCGTACTATGTTGCGGATTGCGCTTGGTTTATTAATCCTCGATCAGATTGCATTGTTTTTTGCCAGCGAATTTTGGCATCTGTTAACTCTACGCTTTATCCAGGGCCTGCTAATGCCGGCGTTGTTTACCGCCTTGATGACTTACTGCGCGACCATGTCTACGCCGCAAAAAGTTCGTTCAACTTTAGGTCTGTACGTAGCGACTACCATTGTCGGCGGCTTTTTGAGTCGTGCGCTGAGCGGCTATCTTGCATCGACCTTTGGCTGGCAATGGGTATTTCTTATTCTAGGGCTATTGCTGATCATTCCATTTGTGCTGACTCGCAGCATCGATGCTGATGCGAAGATTAACTTTGACCGTCTTGATGGCAAAACCATAGGTCGGGTTTTGGCAGTACCCAACTTCGTCAATTCCTATCTCGCGCTGTTTACCATTTTTTTTGTTTCTGCCGGCATCCTCGCAGTTCTGCCTTTTCGCATGACCGAGATTCAGGACAGCATTAGCAGCTTCACCATTTCCCTGGTCTACCTCGGGTATTTGGTCGGTATTCCGGCGGCAATTTATAGCGACTGGTTGACACGAGTTGCCCATAGCGAAAAACTGGTTCTACTGGCGGGCCTGGGGCTCATCATTATCGGGACAATCTGCTACCTAAGTGATAATTTAATTGTTCTGTTTGTGCTGATGATTCCCCTGGCAGCAGGAACCTTTCTAATCCATTCCACGCTGTCGGGCTACCTGAACCATATCGCCAGGGAACACCGAGGTGTGGTTAATGGCATTTACGTCACGGTCTATTATGTCAGCGGCGCACTGGGTTCCTGGCTACCTGTATTGATGTATCGAGAGCTTGGCTGGCGCAATACCCTGGTAATATTCCTCGGTATTCTTGTGGTTTCTTCGGTTTTCATACTAAATCTGCGCGGTTCAACTCACGAGGAGTCCCTATAGTTTGGCGACCCTGCCCAGGCTAAATCATTGATTTATCCCCCTTCCACGGTTAATATCCGGCCCCCTTTTTCAAACCTGAGACACAACTTTGCGCCAACCTGTCATTGCCGGAAACTGGAAGATGAATGGGAGCCAAGCTATGGCTCGTGAGCTTTGTGGCGACCTGGTAGCGGCGGCCAAACAACTCGACGGGATCGAAATCATTGTTTGCCCGCCCGCGACTTTGATCGAACTCGTTAGTGATCTGGTAAAAACCAGTTCAATTCAAACCGGCGGACAGGATATCGATGTCCACCAGGAAGGCGCCCATACCGGGCAGATCTCAGCCCCGATGATGCTGGAGTCCGGCGCCAGCCATATTATTTTGGGGCATTCGGAACGACGAACAAATCATGGCGAAAGCAAGGAACTGGTAGCGGCCAAAGTGGATATGGCCCTTGAAAACGACCTTATCCCAGTAATTTGTCTCGGGGAAACCAAAAATGAGCGAGAAAATGACTGGACCGAACAAATTGTCGGAGGCCAGCTTCAAGCTATTATTACCCATTGCGGGGTCGAAGCATTAAGCCGATCAATTATCGCCTATGAACCCGTTTGGGCCATCGGCACTGGCCTCACTGCTACCCCGGAGCAGGCCCAACAGGTACACCAATATATCCGCGGAACCATCGCCAAACTAGATGGCTCAATCGCGGCTCAATGCCGTATACTCTACGGCGGCAGTATGAACCCAAAAAACGCCGCGGAACTAATGGCCGAGCCGGATATTGATGGCGGGCTGATAGGCGGTGCATCCCTCAATTCACAAGACTTTTTAGCCATTTGCAAAGCGGCCATGCCGCCGGCGAATCCATAGGTACAATCTGATGCTTTCCAATCTTTTACTCGTAGCCCATTTAATTATTGCCGTCACCATCGTGGTCCTGGTATTGCTCCAGCAAGGCAAAGGTGCCGACGCTGGCGCAGCATTTGGCGGCGGGTCCTCCCAGTCGTTGTTCGGCGCGGTGGGTGCATCCAACTTCCTTAGCCGTACCACGTCAATCCTGGTAGCGGTGTTTTTCACCACCAGTCTGTCACTGGCTTATATATACACCCAGCAAAGCGGCCCAAAAAGCGTTATCGCAGGGTCCGTCATGGAGCAAGTCGAATCCGGCAGTGAAGCCGAAGTCCCACAAGTAGAGAATGTCGAAGCTATCCAGGAACCCGACGTCCCCGCTGTCCCCAGCGAATAAAATAAATTAGAAACCAAGCTGTATCTGAAAACAGAAAATTGCCGAAGTGGTGGAACTGGTAGACACGCAGTCTTGAGGGGGCTGTGCTTCACGGCGTGCGGGTTCGAGTCCCGCCTTCGGCACCATACCTAAGTTTAATATCGTCCAATTAAGTCCAGAAAGCCGCCTGAGGGTGACTTTTTTATTGGCCAATACGTAATTAATAATCCGCTACAGTCCAATACAGTTCACTATCATCCTCAATCAAGTGGGGATATATTTGGGGTACTTTTAGTAAAAAATACGATCAATAAGTACCCCCACTTGAAATTAAGCGCTGTGAAGGTTCGACAGGCCAAGCCTAAAGACAAAGATTATAAGCTATTTGACGGTAAAGGTTTGTATTTGCTGGTAAAAAAGAACGGGGCTAAATATTGGCGGATGAAATATCGATATCTGGGGAAGGAAAAGCTTCTCGCTGTCGGCGTAAATCCTCAAATATCTCTTGAGCAGGCCAGAACTGCGTTAGATGCTGCCCGCCACACGCTTAATATTGAACACACAGATTCTGGCACTCAGAAAAAGCTCGAAAAGCTGATACGGCATGAACAGGCCAAAACAGAGGTGGCCCGGTTTTTCTGAACACTAAAACCTTATTTATAAGTGGCGAAACAGCAGCCGTTAGGCTGCCATTATTTCTGACAGCCCGTTGAAGTAAATTCGATCAGGCCAAATAAAAGTCCGAAGTATCGGACTGATCAAATCAGAGAAAAGCGAAAAAAGACTTCGAATATTATATCCGATGGCTACACTCTCCATCCAATATCATTTCTAACCTTTTTTGCCTTGGCCTTAATCATCGCGATAAAGAGCCGCGCACTTAGGCGGATCGGGGAAGTGCTTGAGCAACCACTCAAAATCGTTTGGCGGTGCGCTATGCGCCAAATAGACCCAATAGGAGACATCAGTAGGAAGTAGCATCTTCGTTGAAATCACATTCCGGATTGTACAGCTGTAAGTCATTACCGTTGCCAAGCCAGATATAAGCACTCGGTCGCGCGTTGAGCATGTAGGAGAAGTCCTCGCAGCCATTGGTTGGCCTCGCATTGACATTGACTTCATCAGCTCCAACGATTTCTGTGGCCGCTTTCGTGGTTAATTCGGTCTGTCGGTCGTGATTGACCAGCACCGGATAATACTGCTGATAATCGATCTCGGATTTGACGCCGTAGGTATTAGCGATATCGGTTGCGATCGATATTAATCGTTTCTGAACCAAATCATAGCCCCGGAATCGACGAGATTTCCGCAGTGAATTGTTGTAAATTGTATTTTCTGAATACACACATAGTACACTAAGTCTTGCTGAGAGATCGGCATAGCTACTACAAACATGAAAAAGCGAGACCTCAAGAAAAGTAAGGAAATGAAGCTAAAACCACCTCCTGTTGGAAGAACAAAAAAAATAGCACTTCTTTTAGTTCTATACATTTCGTTTCATGGATCTGCGGCATACGGTACTAATTGGGATATTCTTCCGAAAGGAACCCAGTACTGCGCTGACACATACGACACCCACTTAAACTATTTAAATTCGTCTAAAGAGAATACCCAATACGTTGTAGACCTGAATTTTGAGAACGACTTGGGTACGAAACTATACGCGCCTGAAGATGGATTTGTCGGAATTGAAACACGCGTTGCAGACGGCGACACTTGGGGAAACTCCATATCATGGACGAACAAGGATCAAAACGAAACATTACATTTAGCCCATCTTCAATCTATCGAAAAAACCGGCGAGGTAATGGCGGGTGATATAATTGGTACCTTGGGCGGTACAGGAGGATGGTCACCCCATCTACATATTAGCAGAAAGGTAAATGGGCAAATTTCACCTGTAGAGATATCAGGCAAACTGATAAGTCCTGGGTATCCTCCTGATGATCAATATGGTGGCAAGCCTCCATGTTATAGTGGTATCACGTACACTTCTATTGGAAGCAAGCCAGCCACTCAACAGGGTGACTTGTCTATTTCTAACATAAACATTACTAATAGTACGGTTGCCCTAGGTGAAAAACTAGAGGTTAGCTATGACGTAAAATATAGCGGAGATGGAATTTCACCCAAAACACTTACGAGATTCGTTTACTCACATGACGAAGTATTAAGTTCAGACGATATCGCTTACATAGATTTGATAGATGAACTAGAACCTAACCAGACATATAGGTGGTCAACACTAGTCTCAACTTCAGTGTTATCACAACCAGGGGAATATTATTTGATCGTTGTGCTCGACCACCTAAATAACGTAATAGAGACAAACGAAAGCAACAATATTAGTGAACCAGCCGCCGTTAGTTTAACTAACGGCGGTACGGGCGGGATGCTACCGCCAGATCTTGAAATCAAAAATTTCGACACCGATCGAATCAGTACCTCTATCGGAGGTCAATTAGTAGTTGAGTGGGAAGTACATAATACGGGTTATACCACCGCGCGCAATAGTTACAGTGGGATATATTTATCCAGTAATAGTACGATCACCGCAAATGATCTATTTTTAATTTCAGAAAAAACTAATTCACTTGATCCAGAGGAAGTCGACAATGAACTCGAAACTGTTACGTTACCAAGTGATATTGAAAGTGGAGAATGGTGGATTGGCATCATAGCTGACCATAAAGATGATGTACTAGAAGATGTTGAAACAAACAACGAAAGCAAGTCAATAAAAATTGTAGTAACAGAAAATGAAGAGCTCTCTGAGGGCCCTGACTTTGAGGCTCTATCTATTGATTTGTACGGCTATGAATTTGATGCTGGAGAAGAATTTGAATTCGATGTTTTTGTAAAGAACGTTGGCAACCAACGTACTATTAGCCCCAACATAGCTGTTTATATTTCAGAAGACACCAATTTTGAGCATGAAGAATTACTATTCACTGTTGATTCAGAGGGCAACCTCGACCCCAATGAAGATGACATCTGGAGTTATCATGGATACACAGATTCTGATTGGTACTCAGGTAAATATTATCTTAGTTTTGTTGTTGATTATGACAACCTCGAAACTGAAGAAAACGAAATTAACAACATTACTTATACTGAAATATATATAAATGGACTACCACCGCCGCCAGATCTACCAGATTTACGCATATCTGGCGGTATTGTGAGTCGTGGTACCAATACGACCAGAGCCGGAGACAACTTTTGGTTAAACAGTAATATACATAATAAGGGAACGCGACAAATACCAAGCCCAACTTCTACAGTAGCGGCCTTTATCTCGACTGACAAAGTCTACGATCCCAATGATCTAGTAATCGGTACCGCAGACGTTCCTGAATTGTCCTACAACGAAAAAGCCTCTCAGAGTATATATGTCTCAATTCCGAGCTCCCTGAGTGCAGGCTTCTATTATTTTGGATATGTCGTTGACCCAAGTAATAATGTTATCGAGACCGACGAAACAAACAACGTTCGTTGGTTTACTGAACCGGTAGAAATATTACCGGGTCTACCAGATTTACGCATATCCGGCGGTATTGTGGGTCGTGGTACCAATACGACCAGGGTCGGAGACTACTTTTGGTTAAACAGTAATATACATAATTGGGGAACGCGAGAAATACCAAGCCCAACTTCTACAGTAGCGGCCTTTATCTCGACCGACAAAGTCTACGATACCAACGATCTGGTAATCGGTACTGCAGACGTTGCTGAATTGGCCTACAACGAAAAGGCCTCTCAGAGTATATATGTCTCAATTCCGAGCTCCCTGAGTGCAGGCTCCTATTATTTTGGATATGTCGTTGACCCAAGTAATAATGTTATCGAGACCGACGAAACAAACAACGTTCGTTGGTTTACTGAACCAGTAGAAATGTTACCGGGTCTATCAGATTTACGTATATCCGGCGGTATTGTGGGTCGTGGTACCAATACGACCAGGGCCGGAGACAACTTTTGGTTAAACAGTAATATACATAATTGGGGGACGCGAGAAATACCAAGCTCAAATTCTACAGTAGCGGCCTTTATCTCGACCGACAAAGTCTACGATCCCAACGATCTGGTAATCGGTACTGCAGACGTTGCTGAATTGGCCTACAACGAAAAAGCCTCTCAGAGTATATATGTCTCAATTCCGAGCTCCCTGAGTGCAGGCTTCTATTATTTTGGATATGTCGTTGACCCAAGTAATAATGTTATCGAGACCGACGAAACAAACAACGTTCGTTGGTTTACTGAACCGGTAGAAATATTACCGGGTCTACCAGATTTACGCATATCCGGCGGTATTGTGGGTCGTGGTACCAATACGACCAGGGTCGGAGACTACTTTTGGTTAAACAGTAATATACATAATTGGGGAACGCGAGAAATACCAAGCCCAACTTCTACAGTAGCGGCCTTTATCTCGACCGACAAAGTCTACGATACCAACGATCTGGTAATCGGTACTGCAGACGTTGCTGAATTGGCCTACAACGAAAAGGCCTCTCAGAGTATATATGTCTCAATTCCGAGCTCCCTGAGTGCAGGCTCCTATTATTTTGGATATGTCGTTGACCCAAGTAATAATGTTATCGAGACCGACGAAACAAACAACGTTCGTTGGTTTAATGGTGCAGTATATGTTGACGGCATTGTGAACAAGCAAATAAATGTTGACGGCATTGAGAACAAGCAAACAACTGACTTCAGAAACATATTACCAGCATTGATGTTACTACTTGACCTAGTTCAATCAGAATAACGATTTGCATTTAAATCGGCGACGTTCCCATGTGGATTCGATGGTGATTCTGATACATAATGATCATTCTGCAATTAGATCTGTTAAACAACCGGTCACGGTAGGAACACCGGTCACCCGGTGCCCCCCGTACAGATCCGTACGTGCGCTATTAACGCATACGGCTCCTACTTCGAGTATTTGGCGCAAAATCGCATTTCTGGATAAGGATGAACAATACGTACCTTGGGAAGATGGCGTCTAATCCAGCCACCAAACCGGGCCCAAGTGATTCTATGTCGCTGGCTACGGCGGCGTAACATTTTAAACCAGCGTTCAACTATTTCGGCATGAAATACCGAAACACTTCGGCTGTTACCCGGAACACTATAATAGTTCATGTGTCCGGTAATCACTGACCTTAACCATTTCATGGTCAGACCAATGGGTTCATGCATTCGCTTTCGTAGACCAAGCTGTACCGCTTTAATCTGGCTCAGAAATAAAGGTGTCAAGAATAAAGGTGTCAGATTTACAATAAATAAATCTGACACCATTACCTTACCTTGGGAAGATGGCGTCTAATCCAGCCACCAAACCGGGCCCAAGTGATTCTATGTCGCTGGCTACGGCGGCGTAACATTTTAAACCAGCGTTCAACTATTTCGGCATGAAATACCGAAACACTTCGGCTGTTACCCGGAACACTATAATAGTTCATGTGTCCGGTAATCACTGACCTTAACCATTTCATGGTCAGACCAATGGGTTCATGCATTCGCTTTCGTAGACCAAGCTGTACCGCTTTAATCTGGCTCAGAAATAAAGGTGTCAAGAATAAAGGTGTCAGATTTACAATAAATAAATCTGACACCATTACCATAAATAAATCTGACACCATTACCTCATGGGATCACAAATACCCTCAAATCAGTAAATCCTGAAGCAGCCACTGGGACAATCTGATCGCCATCTATGATTATCCACCGGAGATCAGAAAAGCGATCTACACGACCAATGCAATTGAGTCTTTGAACGGTGTGATTCGTAAAGCCGCGAAGAAACGAAAGCTGTTTCCGACCGATGAATCATCCATGAAAGTGGTGTGTCTCGCGGTCAACAAAGCATCCAAGAAATGGACTATGCCGATTCAAAAATGGAAGTCAGCATTAAATCGACTTAGTATAGAGTTTGGTGATCGAGTGACAGATCATCTGTAATCCGACATGGGCGGTTACACAGTTAGGATTACAGCCTCACGACTGTTTTATTGTTGCATTAAAAAATTCCTGATAAGGTATTACGACAAAGTCGCTCGGTAATTAGTCCGCCAGTTTCCCTTGGTAATGACACTTCTACAACTAATTCCGTATTGTGTCCCCGGAACTACCCGAGGGGAGTTCCGGGGACACAATACGGAATTATTAATTTAGTTACATCAGTTAAAGCGCGAGTAGGCTGAAATTCAATCATGGATTAGCGTTTACAACACAACATTAGCTTAGGGAGTATATTACGGCCAGGATGGCAAGAGCTGTGTTTGCAGGCGTTCCACATCACATCACAGCGTGACAATAGAAGACAGCACGTATTCTTTTGCGATGAAGATTATCTTACCTACCTTAACCTTGTATCGACCCATTGCAATTAGGGCAATGTCGAGATTTGGGCTTATTGCTTAATGCCCAATCATGTTCACCTTGTTGTAGTCCCGAACGAGGAAGCACTGCTCGCCCAGTCTATCGGAGAAGCACACCAAAGATATACGCAGCACATTAATTTTCGTGAAAATTGGAAAGGCTATTTGTGGCAGGACGTTTCTCATCGAATCCTATGGATGAGGCTCACTGATATTCAACGGTTCGTTACGTCGAGCTCAATCCTGTCAAGGCAAAGCTCGTTAACTCTCCTGAAAAATGGCGATGGTCTAATGCACGAGCACATATAGCCGAAATAGATGATGGAATTGTGACCGTGGTCCCCAATCTTAGTCGGATTGGTGATTGGGTAAAGTATATGTCGCATGGCAATGAAGATGACAGGGTTACGTTAATCCGTCTTCATGAAAGAACCGGGCGACCGCTGGGTTCGGATACTATTATCGGCCATTTAGAACAACTGAGTGGACAATCACTCCGTCCAGGCAAACCGGGTCCGAAGACCGATCTCAACTAATTCCGTATTGTGTCCCCGAAACTATGGGTGATTGGGTAAAGTATATGTCGCATGGCAATGAAGATGACAAGGTTACGTTAATCCGTCTTCATGAAAGAACCGGGCGACCTCTGGGTTCGGATACTATTATCGGCCATTTAGAACAACTGAGTGGACAATCACTCCGTCCAGGCAAACCGGGTCCGAAGACCGATCTCAACTAATTCCGTATTGTGTCCCCGAAACTATGCAGATTTCTCAATGTGTTACCGCGGTAACATTACTAGTATAGTTTTATTGTGGTGACTGGAGATTCGGGTCCAGGTCTTTGATCTGTGGAATCAAAAATCAAAGACCTGACCCCTACCCCCATGACACTGTCTCAATCATCGGATCATCCCGGTTACGGTTGTCCAATTTGGACTTAAAATCGTAAATTCCTACTTATTTATCACCTGTGTTGTGCAGAGAATCCACCACTTGTCGCATTACGGTGGTTTTCAGTGTGGTATCGTCGAAAATAGTAATTATCTACAAAAGGGTGTATCCGGAAGACAGCTGTCTGCGGATGGTTTATAACCTGACGGAAGATGCGATCCGCCCATTCGTTGTGGGGCGCAAAAATTTTCTGTTTTGTGACTGTGTAGCAGGAGCCCACGACAGTGCGAATTTGTATAATTTACTGGAGACAGCAATTGCGAATGGCTTTGAGCCTTATCGACACCTGAAGCAGGCGTTTACCGAATTACCCATGGCTACCAGCGTGGAAGCAATCGAACCCCGCTGCCATTACCTGGGTTCGCCGTCCCGGTTATAGAAGATACCCCTATTGAACAATCGGCTTGAGAAATTTATACTGGCTCAATTGGACGGTTACGAAGCTTGGAGGCAACGATGGGAAATTTTGGTGGAGATCGATGGCCTGGCGGTGTCGTACCATTTGTCATTAATAGGACAGATTTTGAAATTAGTGCTATTGAAAACACCGCAAATGACATAAACAATAGGATTAGTGTAGATAATATTTTGTCCGCGATAGAGCATTGGAATAGCAGTACAGTTATTCAAATTATCCCTCGCAAAGACCACCATGTAAATTTCATAGAATTTGCCAAACACCCTGACTCCGCACAAGGAACTGGATGCGCGACACAATTAGGTTTTAGGGACTGTGGCAAACATGTTGTGGGGTGTGATATGGGAGTATCTGTTGTATCTGTTGAGACCGCCATTCACGAAATAGGACATGTTGTTGGGTTAGTACACGAGCATCAAAGACATGATCGAGACCCACACGTTATTGTAGATCTTAGTATCATCGGACAGCGCAGTCTAAAGGACTACGAAAAGAGCGGCACTAGTGTTGGAAATTATGACTTTAATTCAGTCATGCACTATGGAGCACGCTTTGATGGCGGTTTTTCAGCAAGAAACGCCGTTAAACTAGGAGGTAATCGACATCTTTCCGATGGTGATCGAAGAACGATTTCTCATTTGTATTCCAGTCAATTTGGTGGTGGAAATTTACGGTGGAATCGCCATTACAACGGCAAATCGATATTTGATATTTCCGCTCGATCTGGAGCAGTTATGGGTGGAATAAAAATCGGGTCTGGCTGGAGCGTAATGAAGCATATTGATGCGACCTCTAGCGGCGTTATTTACGGACTTAAGCATGGAACAAACCAAAGACTAAATTGGTATCGGCACTTTGGTTATCTACGTGGACAGCCTGCATGGTCATCCAATTACCAAACACCACCTTTTGGTAAAATAGTAAGTAACAATTTTCGAAACTACAAAGTAGTTTTCGGAAACACAGATGGTGTGGTTTACGCAATTAACAATTCCGGAGAACTGTTTTGGTATCAAGACAATCAGTGGAAAACAGGCAACTTTGGCTTCAACGCAGGAGTGTTAGTAGGAACCAATTGGGATCGATTCAGTAAAGTATTTGCAGCATATGATGGCGTTATATATGGCGTAAATAGAATTTCGGGCGAGTTAGTTTGGAACAAACACCTAGGTTGGAGGACAGGAGCTAATAATTGGGCTAACAGCGGGGTTGGTAAGGTGATAAGCCCCTCGACTCCTGATCCTATTAATTGGAATAGGTTTAAGCATATTTTTACAAGCAACAGCGGCGTAATTTATGCAGTGGAGAATAATGGAGACCTATTGTGGTTCCGTCATGGCGATGTCATTGGAGGAAATAATACATGGACTTCCCCTATTATTCGAATTCCTGCAGATCCCGTAAAACTCACACCTAATTTGTCTCGCTTTACACATATTTTTGGTGGCGTAGATGGTGTGATTTATGCATTAGATCGTGCGTCCAGACTTAACTGGTATCGTCACGAGGAGTGGACTAAAGGGAAGGATATATGGAGGCAACTGGAGCCGCACGTCATTGGTCATAGTTGGCGCTCTAATGTAAGGAACGGGGAGCACGTATTCTCGTGTGGGCAGGTAATTTACAAAACAACCAGAGATGGATACCTGTTATGGCATGAACACCACTTCCCATCTTCCGGTGCATCCGATTGGACCAGCCAATCAGAGAGTGACTACAAGTTCGCTCTCGATCTCAATCCAATAGGAAGGGTTATGTATGACACCACACATTATGGTGTCTCGGACAATGGTGTCATGTACTCTATAATGTCTTCGGGAGATTTATTTTGGGATAAACATTTATCATACTTAACAGGACAGAATCTTTGGGCGAATGGCGTCAGAATTGCTGATGATTGGGCAGACACAAAAATGCTTGCTGTCTCCGGAGGTGGCATAATTTACCAGGTGACAATGAATGGAGAATTATTTTGGCACAAGGATGAGGGGTACCTACATCGAGACATACCATTCAACACAAATAATGGCAGACTCATTGCACGAAATTGGGGAAATTGGAGACACATATTTGCAAGTATGTACGGAGAACTATACACATCAGACGGCGTATCACTTCACTATCATAAACATGATGGTTGGCAAAACGGTGACGCTTTAGATACTGATTCGGTGGTTATCGACCAAACTTGGACTCACAATGTCAGAGCGTTCGCAACAAGTGATGGTATTATTTATTCGCAGTCTGGCGGCCCACAAACCCCATTCGGTTAATTCTCCAATAAGTTCGAATCTGTACAGCTCACTGGAAATCGCGCGAGCGAACGTGAAATAAAAAATAAAGGAAAAATAAAGGTGTCAGATTCTGAGATATCCCCACGAAACTAGGTCTCAAGTCGGCGCACATTGTATTGTCTTTTTTGCTTGTTCTACTGCCGTTCGTAGTTGTGCCTGGTTAATCGCTATAGCTTTTTTCGACAACAGTTGCCGTGCAAGAAAAATTACTGAGTAAGCACTTCGCTTACTTGAAGAGTTGACTTGAATCTTTCGCATATGACCTGACTGTTTGGCCACTGTTCCGATACACCACAATAGCCAAGCCGAACACGCAGCGATCAAACACAACACCGCTCGTCTCTCCAAGCTAACAGATTGGCATTGACACATGCCCAATCCGTATTGTGTTGACTTTGAATCTCTGAATCCAAGTTCAATCTGCATGCGCTTTCTATAAAAACGGATGACCTGTTCATGGTCGAAGTGCGACAAAGAAATAGAATAGACAATGACCCAAGGTTCACGATTATCGGAGAAGCACACCAAAGATATACGCAGCACATTAATTTTCGTGAAAATTGGAAAGGCTATTTGTGGCAGGACGTTTCTCATCGAATCCTATGGATGAGGCTCACTGATATTCAACGGTTCGTTACGTCGTGTAAATAAAGGTGTCAGATTTATCTAATTTGGAAGTAGCCAATTGTTTTTCAATAAATAAATCTGACACCATTACCTGGAAATTTATAAGAGTCCATGGACTCCGATTTTTTCTAGTTTCTAGATATTTAGAAATTTAGCAGTTCGATTGTGGCTTGGGAAGGGATATTTGTGAGTAGTACAGGAAGCGTAATGTTGTCGGTGCATTTTCAATTATGCTCAAAGAACTGAGACCACCTAGTTTCGGTGGGTTGCATTTCCTTGACCGTAGATAGTACAAATCTTGTTGGACAGTTCATTCTGATATCTGACTAACCATAATAGATTGACATGAATCAAAGGTTAATGGTGCCGGCGGGATTTATTTTTAATCCCCCGGCACTAATACCCAGATCCATTACCACATTGCTTCCGCGCGGTAATGTCAGCTTTTTTACCCTGTTCACCTTACTGCACTTTGCCATCCGTGATCGATACATATGCTGGCAGATAACCCGCATGATCCACCAATTCGTGCAGTTTGATGGCTCCCTTAATTGTGCGAAATTCAGCCCATGGGAAATCGACAAACAGAGATCTATCATAGAGGCATCCAACTAAGGCCGTCCATTCTTGAGGCGGAATCCATGCCGTCGTAGCCTCGACTGGCGACGATTCAAGCTCATGTCGGCATACCAGTTTGAGAATTTGTGTTAACACGGTACCATTGCGAGTCAAGGCCTGTTTCATGTGCGAAAAAAATATTTTTCGAAATCTATTTTATCAAACTACATATTATAGGTATTCTTCGATTTAACAGCGGGACAACACTGATTTCATTTACAAGAAGCTCACTCACCCAAATTGTAAAGGATCGGAATGGATAAAAAACATATAGTTTTAGCCCTGGCGGTAATGGTTTTTGCAGTACCACTAACGACCTCAGCAAAGACGGCCCACCGCGGTAGTTGTGATGGTGAGGCGCTGGACTACAACACGGCGAGGGGTGCCTGCCGGTCTGGCGATTTTGCGGGTGAAACGATTGTTTCCTGTAAATCTAACGGTAAAGAAACAGATCGGCGTCTGCGCAATTCGGATGGTAAGAAAAATGCGATTTATGAAGGTAATTGTGGTGGTACGTTGGTTAATCATGGGACGTTAAGTGCGGCATGCGACTCGGGGGACTATCCAGGAGAACTAATTGTTCGCTGTAAACGAGGTAGAGAAGCAAAGCATCGGGTATGTCCGACTACGGTAGCGGATGACGTCGATGTATCGGTGCATTCAGAAGGCTCAGTGTTTTGGGGAATCGGTGACGCGATTAAAACGATGTACCCTACTGTCGCTGCGGCAAATGTTTCTTACTCCCGAAGTTTATTGACAGTCATCTAAAGCGGTTCGGATTTGCCCACAGAGAAGTCAGTGGTTTTGGTATCACCATGGTTGCACATGATGGTGGTAACCCGACGCCAAGCGCCAGCAACATACTTGAATGGGATGGCGACATGAACAATCCCACTCTTTTATTGTTCGAAAAACAGGTGACGAAAAGACGGCGTCATTGGAAGATTATTGGTTTTGGCTACTCTTCTTTATTTGATACCGATGGCGAGTTACCACCGCCATTTGAAGTTGACGGCATTTCCTATCCATTTCTGATACATGAAGCGGATTATCATCCGGTTACAAACGGCGGCTTTAACTGCGCGGATAATGGCAATCTGAAAACAGAATCCTTTGAATCGGGAAAGCGTATCGATTCCGAGGGCCGCATTTCCATTACCCGAGACGATATGCGACAGAAACCGGGACAGGTAAAGCATGGGCGAGTCTGGACCATGCATATTTGGTTTGACCCTGACACCGGAAACCCCGTCTATGCGAAAACAGATCCTTGGCACCGCTCCGGTGCAGGCAGCAAAGCAGTGGGGGATTGTGCTTTTTATCTACATACGCCGATTGAGTAACGTCCAGTTACATTTAACGCAGAGAGCAAAAGTTAGGCCGTTGTAAGGACCGAATAAGAGGAAAAAAGGTATCGGACGTATTTGCAGGTTTTCTTAACCGGCAATTAGAAATGCTTATTGTTGCGCGTCAGTTTGCTTATACTAAGATAAGCATAGTTTCTGGAAAACCCAGTTTGTAAATATCCATTAAACAATCAACTTGATGTCGATAACATAACTACAGCTGTGAGGTTTTTTCACGATGGGATTACTCAAGCGCCCAAATGTGTTAGCGTTGCGTTCTAACAACTAAATCAAGCAACCGTTTATGTCCTCACAAGTTGAAACTTCGACTTCAAACGAACCCGTTATCCGCTGTGATTCGGTCTACATGATTTTTGGCGACAATGCGCATAAAATGCTGAAACAAGCAAATGGCGTCGTCGACGCCGCTGAATTCCAGAAAGCTGGATGTATTGTCGGGGTCAACAATGCTTCGTTTGAGGTACATCGCGGCGAACTGCTGATCATCATGGGTTTGTCCGGTTCCGGCAAGTCGACGCTGATGCGCTGCATTGCCAGGCTGAACGAGGCGACCGCCGGGAATATTTATATCGATGGCGAAGACATTCTGGCCATGAACGGCAAACAGTTGATAGAGTTGCGCCGCAGTAAGATGGGCATGGTGTTTCAAAGTTTCGCCCTGTTGCCGCATAAAACCGTACTGGAAAATATTGCCTTTCCGTTGCAGGTAAAGGGGGGCAACACTAAGGAGAGCATGTTACGAGCCAAGGAAATGGTGGATCTTGTGAGTCTCACCGGGCGCGAAAATTATTTCCCGCGCCAGCTTTCGGGTGGCCAACAGCAGCGTGTCGGCATCGCTCGCTCCCTCGCGATCGAGCCCGATATCTGGTTTCTCGACGAACCCTTTTCCGCCCTCGATCCGTTAATCCGCAAGGAGATGCAGGACGAATTCCTGCGTTTGCAAGACGTCCTCGGCAAAACCATTCTATTTGTGACCCATGACTTCGACGAGGCCCTGCGTCTGGCCGATCGCATCGCGATCATGAAGGATGGCATCATCGAACAACTCGACACACCTGCCAATATTGTTCTTAACCCAGCCACCGAGTACGTGCGTAAATTTACCGAGGAAGTGCCACGGGAAAAGGTACTCAAGATCGAGTCCATAATGGACCCCTACGATCCTAACGAAGAAGTCGACGATCTCACAGTTTCCAAAGACGCCATCATCCAGACTGTGGCCGAGTCTGTACTGAACACCCGCAAATCCGTTCGCGTTGTGGATAAATCGGGTGAAGTCGTGGGCTCGCTGAATTCCTCCAAGGTGGTGAGCGTTCTATTTGGCGGCCACGCTAACCAGTCAACCGAACAAGCATCGTGATCGAAGCACTGCGACAACGCAAGTCCCTGCAGTTCGTCTTGCTGCTGATCGTTTTTGCGCTGCTATGCCTGGTTATCGCTCCTTCCGATTCCAATTGGCTGTGGCGGTTTCCGCCGCTAATTAAGGAACTACCGCGTATCATCAACGATGGGGTTAACTACGTGTTGTTCGATTGGTGGTTAATCGACGTCTGGGATCCCGATATTGAGGAATACGAGCAAAAGCCGCTGATGAATCAAGTCACCCGTTCGCTATCGGGTGTGATTCTGTTCCAGATAGAGCTTATTCGCGAAATCCTGCTAGGTGGTGTGAAGACTATTGTCACTTTTACCGGATGGGATTGGGCGACTGAAAACCAGTGGGCGCGCTGGCCGGCATTGCCATGGACAGTGGTTGCTGGTGGCGCTGCTATTCTCGGTTACGCACTGAACGGACCGCGGCTGGCCATCTTCGTCGGATTGACGTTTGTTTACGTCGCCGTATTCGGGCAGTGGGAACCTTCGATGCAGACGCTCTCCTTCGTATTGATCGCAGCACCGATTTCGGTTGCAGTCGGCCTCGTTTTGGGGATTTGGGCGTTCAAGAGCAAAACCGTTGAGGCAGTGCTGAACCCGTTACTCAACGTGGCGCAAATCATGCCTGCCTTTTCCTATCTGATTCCGGTCATGGTGTTTTTCGGTATCGGTGATCATGCCGGTGCGATTGCCACGGTCATTTTTGCCTCCCCACCGATGGTGCGTCTGACCATGCTGGGTCTGAAAAAGCTACCGCCCGAAATCTCCGAGGCTGGACAGATGAACGGCTGCAATAACTGGCAATTGTTGGTCAAGGTTCTGATTCCGACAGCCCGACGGGACATTCTTATCGGGGTTAACCAGGTGATCATGCAGTGTCTTGCGATGGTGGTCATCGCGTCGCTGATCGGCGCCAAGGGATTGGGCAACAATTTACTGATCGCGCTCAACCAACTGAGGGTCGGCCTGGCGCTGGAGCTCGGCGTATGTATCGTTCTGATCGCGATTGTGCTGGACCGTCTGTCGCTGGCCTGGGCCGACAAGCAGGTCGATTATTTCGCCGACTTGTCCTTTGTCGAACGGCACAAATATTCGCTGATTTTTGGCGTCGTTTTTGTCGTCGGAATTATTCTGGCCTTTATCGGTTCGTTTATTTTTAAGGAAGGATTCAACTATCTCTATCTGATTCCACAAAATAAGGGAATTACCACTCAGGATTTCTGGCAGTCGGGTGTCGATTGGGTCTGGGATACATTTTTCTACACGCTCAAAGCTTTCAACGAGTGGTTGATTGTTGAGGTACTGGTGCCGGTCAAGACCGCCTTTCTAGGCATGCCGGTTGCCGCGACCTTCGTGCTGACAATGGGGATCGGATATATTGTCGGTGGGTTACGAGTTGCGCTAAGCGTTGGTGGATTTCTGTTGTTCATCGCGCTGACCGAGTGGTGGGACCGCGCCCTGATCACTGCCTATCTGATGACCATAGCCGTGTTGATTTCCACCACCATCGGGGTCATTTCCGGGACGCTGTGTGCGCAACATCCAGTTTCGACCCGCTTTATGCTGACAGTTTGCGACACATTTCAGACCTTCCCGTCATTCATCTACCTGATTCCGGTGATGATGCTATTCGGCGTGACCGATACCTCGGTGCTGATCGCGATCGTCATCTATGCTACTGTCCCGGCCACACGCTACACCATACAAGGTCTTCTCAGCGTGCCCGAATCGCTGAAGGAAGCCGGTTCCATGTTCGGCACTAACCGTTTGCAACGCTATTTATCTATCGAACTGCCAATGTCGTTTCCGCACATTGCGCTCGGCGTTAATCAAACTGTGGTGTTCGCGCTTGCAATGGTCATCATCGGGGCGTTGATCGGTACAGACGATCTCGGGCAATTGATTCTTAAATCCCTGTCAGACCGACTCGGTGTCGGCAATGGGTTAGTGTTAGGGCTCTGTGTTGCCTTTATCGGACTCGCGATCGATCAAGTGCTGAGAACCTGGGCAGATCAGAGGAGGAAGGCGCTGGGATTGAATTAAATTCTTTGGTTGTTTTCCGCAGCGCAACGTCAAATGGCGTGGGATTTTTAACCGCGGATAGTGCTTGGGTTCAAGCTATCTAACAATCAAGCAACTGGTCTCGGCATTGTTGGTGACCTTGCGCGAGACACTCCCTAAAATTGAACCCTTCAGTTTGCCCAAGCCTCGGGTTCCCAACACGATCATGTCCATATTCCATCGTTTGGCATAACCGAGGATAGCAGTCGCCGGATCACCGGTTCCGATCGTGGTTTTAACATTGTCAACGCCGGCTCTCTCTACTTTTTCCCTAGCGGTGCGTAAGATCGTCTCAGCAATCTTGCGCATAATTTCCTCACGCGCAGTGTTGAACGATTCTATCGTGTCGGATTCCAATTCTGGAATCTCTTTTATTTCAAAGGGTATTTGCATATCGCGAATCGCGTGAATGATATGTAATTCGGCGTTGTGTTGATTGGCCATTTGTGCAGCCATATTCAATGCGCGGTCTGACGCAGACGACGCATCGGTTGCGACTAAAATATTTTTGATCATCCGATTCAAACTACGTAGGAAATGTGGAGAGCGATATTTTAACGTACTACTACTTAAAAGGAGAGTGCAACGACAAAACAAACGGTCTGATTGAGCCAGAAATTCCTAGAGTATAAAAATGCAGCGACCCAAATCAATAACTTGGTGATATTCGGTAAGGTATTGATTATGACAGGTTTGTCTTGAACATCGGCATGCTTATCTCTGAACATACCATTCGGTAGGTAAATTACTGTCCTTTTTACCGCACAACGGAGTTTTTTGGTACAGAATCGGTACTTTAACAAATGTCGGGATTTCTATACTATAGCCTTTCCTTTATGTCCTATAATGGCTCTTTATCCACTACATTATTCTAAGATCGAGAACCGTTATGGGTACTAAAACCCTTTGGAGAAACTTAATGAAACTATACAAATCTAAATCAGTCCGCGCCTTAATGGTCGCTGGATGTGTGTCGTTGCTTTCCGCAACCGGCATTGCCAGAGCTGCTGACAGCACTTCACCGATCGTTATTCCGATTCACAATTGGTCAAGCCAAATCGTCATGGCCTACGTCATTGGCGGCATGTTTGAGAGCATGGGTAATAATGTCGAGTACGTGCCTGCCGATTCTCAGGCAGTGTATGAATCAATTCGCAATGGCGACGTGTCCATTTCCCACGAAGTCTGGCAGTCAACTTTTGGTAAATCTTTCTACAATGCTATGGGCAAAGGTGGCGTGATTGACGCTGGTACCCACTCAGCTACCACGCTGGAAGAAATGGGTGTTCCAACCTGGGTCATCGACAAAGGCTTATGCCCTGGTCTGCCAAAGTGGGAAGCCTTAAAAGATTGTTACGCAAACTTCACTACTCCCGACTCTGGCGGCAAAGGCCGTTGGCTGGAAGGCCCGCAAAGCTGGCACGGCGACTTGATGCCTGACCGTCTCGCGGCTCTGGGACTTGCCGACAACTGGACCATCAAGTTTGCTGGTGGCGCCGACGCGCTGTGGACCGAACTTGCGTCCGCTAAGAAAGAAGGTCGCGCTACGGTCATCTTTAACTGGACGCCGAACTTCACCGATGCCGAAGGTTTCACTTTCATCGAGTTCCCTCCTTACACCGAAGGCTGCCGTAAGGCTGACGGCGGCGACGGCAGTTGCGGATCACCTAAAGGCTGGCTGAAAAAAGCAGCAAATTACAAGCTACCAAAAACTCACCCAGCTGCCTATACAGCTTTTTCAAAGTTGAGTTTTTCTACTACAGAAATTGGTCAGATGGCTGCCTTGGTTGACGTTGACAAGATGGACCACAAAGACGCTGCTGCGAAGTGGCTGGCGGACAACGAAGCCCTTTGGATGGCTTGGACGAAATAAGGCATGTTGCCTCTTAACGGGGCCAAAGCCTTAAGGTAAATCGGACCCCTTGGTTGTTGTATCAAACCAAGGGGTTTTTTTATGAGCGGGCGGCATTGATCTTGGATACTTCAGAACACACATTCCGCAGCTTGTTCATGCAGTTGGGACTGGATAGCAGCAACCAAGCAATTGCTGAATTTATTCATACCCACCGACTTAATGGCAATGAGTCTCTCGACCAGGCAGGTTTCTGGACGCCAGGGCAGGCGTCATTTATTCGCGAGTGCTGGCTTACCGATTCTGATTGGGTCGGTACTATTGAGCAACTCAATGAGGCATTACACGATTAAACAATAGTCTTTTATAGACTATTCATTTCTACAGGCAGTAAACTCTCGCGTCTATTTGATCGAGAGATTACAGTGTTCACAGCATATTTTCCATTATCTGGAAACAGGGATTAATCAGTGCGGCCAGGTAACCTGCTGGTTTTGTTTGGTGCGCTTAGCCGCCCTACCATGCCGGCTTTCTCAGTCCTGTTTACCTTGGAGCCGCTGTACCGTTCGATCCTAATCACAGTGGTACCCCTTGTAGTTCTGGAGCGATTTGGCACCGCCCAGAATGTTAGTCTGTTCTTTTTCATCCTTGGCATATTCGGTGTCGCAATGAGTCTGGCGGTACCCTGGCTGGTACGCCGATTTGCCCGGCGCGGGACCTTTTCACTGGGAATAGTCACCGCGATCATTTCCATGGGTCTGTTTATTCAGGGAGAAACCTGGGCGATCTGTGTTGGCATGGCGATGCATTTGTTCGCCGCTTCCTGTATCGATGTCTCGCTGAATCTCTATATGATGGAACATATTCGGCGCCAGGACTTTGGCCGCTTTGAACCGATCAGAATGTTCTTTCTGGCGTTTTCCTGGTGCCTCGGGCCATTTCTCGGGGTTTACCTCAGAAACTATGTTAGTCCAGCCGCGCCATTTATCTTCGGTACAATCGTTATCCTTGTCCTGGCAGGATATTTTTTCTATCTGAGATTTACCGATCATCCTGCGGTGACCGGAGCGCGGCCCATTGCGACTAACCCGCTAAAGTATTTACCGCGATTCTTTTCTCAGCCGCGCCTGACCCTGGTCTACATACTTTCATTCGCCCGGTCCGGCTGGTGGACTATGTACTTTATCTATGTACCAATTTATTGCGTGACCGTGGGGTTGGGAGAAACCGTTGGCGGCGGCGTTATATCTTTGGCCACAGCGTTTGTCATGATGACGCCTTTATTGCGCAGCAGGATTCAACGACACGGTATTAGACGAATACTGCTTATCGGTTATATCGGTTCCGGCATCATGACTATTATTCTTAGTCTGGCGATGGGTACTCCCTATCTTGCACTCGGCGTCATTCTTGCCGCAGCATTGTTTGCGGTATTCTGCGACTCGGTGGGCAACGCGCTTTTTTATCGGTCAGTTAGACCGTTTGAACGATCTGAGATGGCTACGGTATTTGGTAGCTATCGCTCTGTATCGAGCCTTGCTTTCCCTGGCGTCTATTCCGGCGTACTAGCCATATTTCAATTACCCGTGGTATTCGCCATTACCGGCGTCGGAATGATCGCAACTGGCCTGTTAACTCGTTACATACCCAAACGCATGAAGTAGCTGGGATGACCGAAGTCAGCTCTTCTTTTTGATCATGCGTTTTAGTTTTTCGGCGCTATTTCGCTTCACTTCTTCAGAAAATCGATTTTGCTCGATAGCGACAATGGATACCTGCCAAACTACCCAGAATACAACAGCCGCGATGACCCAAATGGGCAGACTGGATTCGAACGGAAATAATGCGCCGATCTCAGTAATTTCGCCTGCCCAGTTTTCAAATGATCCAGTGCTCATATTAGTTTCCCATTCTAAAGTTTCATTATTTCCCGACGAATCGAATCATTGACCAGCCTTTCATCGGTTCTTTCTGTTTCAATGATTGCAATATCAAGACCAACCAATTCCAGCTCTATGGGAATGCGCAGCAATCCCATCATCTTTAAAATGCTGGCAATGCAAAATGCCGGCAAGAAGCCCAATACAAAAAACATAATAAAGGCCCCGATCAACTGCCCCCAGGGCGTTATAACAGCAAAATCTGGATTGGGTGATGAGGGGTAGCCCCACAGCATAAATCCCGCAATGACGACGCCGAAAAAGCCGGCATATCCATGCACTGCTACTGCACCAACCGCATCGTCGATCTTGAAGGTTCTTTCCACCCAGTAATGTAATTTATATGCGATTACCGCTCCCGCCGCACCAATAAACAACGCATGTATCGGGTGATACAAATCATTACCCGCTGAAGCCGCGATTACGCCTGCCAGGCCCAGGGAATAGGTCCAAAAGGGATCACCTTTTGAAATCATAAACCCAGCCATCAAACCGCCTGACAGGGACATTAGAAAGTTGAAAGTAATTGCACTCAGGGTGGTTGGCGCCAGGTATATATTGGTTGCAGAATAGAATACGCCATCTCCCGCCTGGATATCCCACATAGGGATATTACAGGCAACGTAGAATCCCCAAAACCCGGTGTAGATGAGAAACACACCGATGGTTACAAGCCAGGGATTTCTTGGCGCAATATTCCTTGGGGATCCGTCTGGCCCAAATTTTCCGATCCGTGGACCAAGTACCGCCAGCACCCCAAGGGCGAAACCACCGGCTATTGCGTGAATTACACCTGAGGCATAGGCGTCGTGATAACCCAGAAGCTGAACCATCCAGCCTTCCGCTGACCATCCCCACGCGGCGTCAATAACCCAAAAAACTGAACCAATTGATACCGCCAGGATCCAGAAAGCGCCCGAGGCGATTCGCTCGATTACCGCCCCCGAAACAATGGAGGCAGCGGTCCAGGAAAACAGCAGGAAAGCAGCCCAGAAAACGCCGTTAATTCTGGCCCAGTCTCCTGCCCCGGGGTCGGTCCCTCCGCCCATATGCGGCCCCATCAACGGGCTAAAGGGTGAGGACCAGTCGCCTATTCCTTCCGGTATACCGCCGGTAATTCCAGGTCCATTTTGAAAAGCCCAATAAATCCACCAGCCAAATAAATAAAAAGTAATGGTCACCAACGGAATGAGCATTGTATTTTTCATCAGAGTCGACAGATGGCTTTTGTATCTGGAAGCCCCTACTTCGTACATACAAAATCCGACGTGGATAAGAAACATAAAAACCACGGTCACCCAATAATAGAATTCTGTAAAAATAATGCCCAAGGATGTTAGTTCGTTATTCATTGGTCTTTGATCTCCCCATTGTGATTCTGGCTATATTTAGACACGTAGATGCGCCACCAGAAAATTAATTATCTTATAGTTAGTCAATATTACCCTAAAACGGCGCTATTCCCCAAAACTGGCGCTTCAGACTTCGAGATTACACTGGCCCGAACAGTGCACGCATTTAGCCAAGGCTCGAATTATCCGAAAAATAGGTTGATTCGCGATAATAAATTTCTGTCTACGAAGTAAAAATAACATTAAGTCCAGCCAAATGTGCTAAGTTTGTCGATTCAACACCTGCCGGTTTGGAGGAGATTTTATTTCCAACGCAAATCATCCCAAAGTTTAGCGCGTGTTTTCTCAATTTCGATCACCTCTAGATTTTTATTCTCTAGTAAAAATAAACACTAGACGACTAATCTCTTGTGCCACCTCTGATACCGGCCTAATTAGCTAGTAATCAGCTCATATTCAGATGAAATTTAACGTCGATTTGCTGGTAGTTAACAAACCCGGATCAGTATCAAAGGTATTCGGCGAATTTAGGAAGTTCGATTTGACGCCTAGAATAGTGACCAGGAAGCTGTTTTCGGAAGGCAAAGTATTGGGATTGAGAATTCAGGTCGAGTATGAAAACCTGGAACAAGACCTACTGGAAACCCACCTGTCGCGCCAGGATTTTTTAAAGGTGGTTAATATCAGACAGGCCGAGGATGGTGTTTCCACTCTGCGGCATGCTCTAGCGCCAAATGAATTGTCCCGATTAAATGAGTCTGGCAAAGAGGACATTATTGTGGCTGAAACGGAAGATGAGGACGAGATTGGCGTCGATATATTTGAAAACTATAAAGGCAGGCGGGATAAATTTTGAACAGTTTCTGACGCTAAAAAGCCGTATTGTTCAGTCAGATTCGGGGCTGGGCGAATTTAAATTTTCTGGCAAATTTTACAAATCATCCTTCTATCCCAGAAACCCAACCATTGGTCTGATCTAATTTCAAATTACTGCTCATTGAATTTCCCTTGACCATTTTTTTCCCATAAAATTGCCCTGTAGCGAGTAGTGTGAACCGCTATAGTGATTTGGCCCAGGGCCAGCACTTCAAAAAATGAATTCAGAGATCACTCTGGATCCTCCAGCTAGAACAGGTTTATTTTTTTATGAGCATTCTCTGCTTGAATTCGTACGTCACGAAAATATGTTGGTTAGTAGCCAACTCAGATAGTCTATGGCGAAACTAAATCAATCACTGTCCGATGAGGACATTGTGATAGATGGGATTGAGGTGGGAAAATGGAATGTAAAAAAGCAGCTATACCGTGCCGTTACTGCAATCAATTCCGGTGCCCAGAATGATTCCCTCGAGGGATTTCTGGCGTATAAAAAGGCTCTAAAAGTCCACCTAAAATTCGTAAGTATTAATTTATATCTGCCACTGCGGGGTGCGCTGGCTGGCGATCCCAGGCTGGATGACTTCAAACGATTCGAAGCCGAGACTTTCAAGCTAAACGAGTTAGTCGGTATCTTTTTAAACCGCTATCTTGAGTCCTCCAACGCTCACAGAGAAAAATACATCAAAGCGTTTTACCGGATCGAGCGTTTAATTACCCAGCGCGATGAAGAAGAACGAAATTCACTGTATCCAGTTTTATTATCGCTTCAGGTCCAGAATAAAAAACAACATCTGGAGTGAAATCATTTCCTAAGCTGGAAATAGGGTATATTGGATATTGGAGGAAAATGGATGATGAAAAATGGTTTTAGAGCGGTTTTGGCTGGAGTAATTTTTGCTTTTAATCTGGCCCACGCCGATAGTGCCCAGGTCCTGAAGTTCACCGGTATCAGCAAAAACGATTTGGCGTTTGCAATTACGCAAATGGTGGCCAATTATGAGATGTCAGATAAGCTCCGCTATAACCCTACCACCGGTGAATTTGATGGTGTATTGGGTATCGTCAAGAAACTGGGGCGAAAAGTGCGTCGGTGTGGTTTCAAAAAACCAGAGTACTATCGTCCCCAGATCTTGATAGAGGAACTTGGTGAAAGCACCCAACAGGTAACGGTAAAAGTAGCTTTTTTAAAGAAAACATTTTCGGAAGCGGGCTACGCCGAATGTCCCACCTCGGGTGAGTTGGATATTACGTTAAGTTCCCGAATCTGGGATTATGTCAACTCAGTGGTCAAGCAAGCGAACAGACCGGACAGCTACAATACCGAAGCATTGAGCTTATACATCAACGAATAGCTAGTTTTCGGCGTTGAATCGGGAGAACACGCTGCGTAATTGTTTTTTTATTTCAGCCTTGCCGTCTCTGTAAGAGGCACAGGTAAAACAATGAGATTTTCCTTCCGCCAGGTGGACCTTTCCACTCTCAACTTCTACCAGAAACATACTTACCGGGTCTGGTCCCCTTTTTAGTAAAATAGAATTAAGCAAAACCACGGAAACATCCAGTGCCTTGCCGACACGGATGACTTCATCCACAACAGGGTACCGGGAATCATAGAATGTTTTGCTACCACCTTTGCCGATAATTTTCGCGGGTATCTGTTCGACCTCTAACAGGTATTTTGATTTATACGCATACCATACTGGATCAATATTCTGTTGTTCCCCAAGGACTTCGGCAAGGATTTCGCCGTACAGGGATTTGGTTACGGCCAAATAGGTTTTTTCTCTCTGGTAGTCAGTCGTTTTACGAACCAATTCGGATTCATCGAATGGAAGTATGGCCAGGCGAAGGGATCCTGGAGTGCTAGTTGCCGTCTCTGATACCGTTACTTCATCAGATCCAGAGTTTAGTTTATCTATTCTGCCCCGGACAGCCTCCACAAAATGACCAGTGGGAAATTGCTCCAGGTAAGTGCGCAGTTCTTCAACGCTGCCGCTATTGGAAATCGAGCCCCAGTACTCTACTTCAATGTCCGACGGCCCATCGTCACTCGCGTTTTGGGCAATGATGGTATTGATATTCCAGGATCCAGCATATGATGACGCCATCCCGATCAGAGCCCAGATAAAAGGGATTATTACGATTCTTTGAAATACAGTTTTCATCAGATCGGTTTCCTATTTGTTCGACCAGGGTTCAAGATAGTTTGGTCGCGGTCCAGCGCCCAGAAATTCCAGTACCACCATCCGTAAAAGTGCCGGATCCAGCATTACATTCGGCATTAATCGATCCATTAAGGGTTATTCCATCGAAGGTTCCGCTGAACGCGTTTTGTTCAAGAATTTCAGATCCGTCAAAAGTAACCGTCTCCGTTCTTGAAAATAGAAAAGCATTTGCCGAGACTTCCCACTGACCCGCAATCTGTGCGCCAGTACAACCCGTACCGACCACCGCGCTGCCACCGCCAGACTCAGTGGACACATCGTCTTCCGAGCAGCCAGCCAGGGACAACATCATCAAGCAAACAATTGCGAAATTGCCTAGTTTTAATTTCATAAATTTATTGTAAATAAGGTAAACAAGGGGATAATTTTGAGTATTGCAACAACAATAGTGAAATGCAACAATCTCTCGCGACACAGGATCAACGGTGACAATTTTCTGCCCTTAGAACCTAACGAAATTTCGTATACATCATATACCCATAACCAAATTCGTCTCCTTCAACAATGCAAGATAAAATTCGGTCCAGTCTTACTGTAGCTCAGTTAACCGGGAATGGTGACTGGGAACAAGCAGTAGATAATTTATGGTTGCTACCGGTTTCTACAGCCGGGGAAGAGCACCAGCCATTGGCCCATCACATTGCAATCCATGAAACCAGGATGCAGTGCAATCACCAGAACGTTGAAGTCACCGGTCAACGGGTTGATTTGTTCCCCGCAGTGAGTTTCCGTCTTGCCAGTGACGGCAAAATCCTGGTTCCACTGGACCGGGGCTTATTACGGGACCCCGCTGGCAACAGTTATTGGGACGTCACCCTGTCCCCAGGCCAAATCTGGTCAGAGCCGGGGGACGATGGGTGGTCACGGGCCGCGCTTCCTTTCCAGCTGTCCAATATCTATGAAAATGACACCCACCATGGCGTCGCGACTTTTTTATACGATGGGCAAGGGATTTCAGCGATTTATTTTCAAATAACAACCGAGACCAAAGCCTTCCTGTGTCCGGATAACCTGTTGGCCTGGGGCAAATTGGAGACTGATTGCACACCGCTTAACTCCGGGGATACCGCTCCGGCGATTAGCCAAATAAAACAAGAATTAGCCGACCAGTTGCCGCTTATCGCTCTTGATCACTGGCATTCGGATGCGACCGAAGCGTGTTTTAACGACATTAAATCTGGTTTTGGAAGCGATACCAGCGTGGTCAACGGACTGGTTATCGACGATAAAATTTATGCCACGCCCTGCCCAACTTCAGTGGGAGATTTCCCTTATCCCAGGGCAATGAAGTTTGGTATCTGGTCTGCTACAAAAACCGCATTCACCAGTATCGCTTGTCTTCGTCTCGCCCAGATAACTGGCGAAGATCCCCGTAATGCGCTGGTAACCGATCTATTACCCGAGGGGGCAGGCAATGCGAACTGGAGCGATATCACAATTGGCCATTGTCTTAATATGGCTACTGGAATCGGTACTGCAGGACCGGAGACCGAGCCCCTGAACATCTTCGCAGATTATCTTCTCAGGCAGGAGCAAGCCGACGTGTCCAGGATTAGTCAAAAGAGTTTCGATCACTACTACGATTGGTTTTTAGCGCCGAGCCAACACGAGAAAAATATTGCAGCGTTTGCCTGCCCGAGTTTTACCTGGGGTCCTGGCAGCATCGCCCGATATCGGGATCAGGATCTGTATATCGCCGGCGCCGCGCTGGACGCCTGGCTAAAACATCGGGTAAACCCCGGCGCCAAGCTTTGGGAGGTAGTGCGGGATCAAGTCTATGGACCTGCACGAATTCATCATGCGGTTAAATTTCAAACCATCGAAACCGACCCGGCAAATGAAGTTCCCCTGAGTGACGCCGGGCTCCTGCTAACCATGGATAACGTTGCTCGTCTTGGACAACTCATTCACGCAAACGGCCGCATCGACGGCCAGCAGATTCTTCACCCGGGGATGTTGGACGAACTGTTTAATCCTGCGGTCAGCAAAGGCCTCGCTACCGGCACGTCCACGTCCGATGGCGAAGTGTATTATCACGGCGGCATCTGGCGTTTGCCCTATAAATCCCTTAATAACAGAACCTGGCTGATTCCCAGTATGCGGGGATACGGGGGGCAGATTATTCAAATCTTGCCCAATGGCACCACGGTATTTCGCTTTGGCCACGACTCTGATGCCACCGAGGAGCGTTTCGATATGCTGAAATTAGTGCGCTTATCCGACACCATTCGACCGTTTCCGGACTAGCGCGAACAATGACGCAAACAATGCACGGACGGCCGTGGACGTAATCATTGTTGGCGCCGGATTTTCCGGTATTTACGCACTTCACCGCCTGGGCCAACAGGGATTCTCTGTCAGGGTTCTGGAAGCAGGCTCAGGGCCAGGGGGCACCTTTTATTGGAACAGATACCCCGGGGCGCGTTGCGACGTCCAAAGCATGACCTATTCCTATTCATTTGATGACGGCCTGCAACAACAATGGCACTGGTCCGAACGTTATGCTCAACAACCGGAGATACTGCGTTATATCAATCACGTTGTAGATCGTTTCGACCTGTCCCGGGATATCGATTTGGATACCCGGGTAAAGTCAGCTGAATACGATGAAGATGGGTGTTGCTGGAAGGTTACAACGGGTCTACTATGACCCATATACCCCAAGTCTCACGAGCCAATAATGTCGCCACATGTAATCCATAGCGCCGCCGCGTGGCATGGTGCGAAAATAGCGAAGAATCCCCGTTGGCAATTTACGATTCAACCCGGGGACATCGACGAAATAGATCAGGCTCTTGAACGGGCTAAAGCCGCCTCTGGAGCGATAGCAACCATCGACTCTACCCTGTTTCAACTATCCGGATTGGCCACCAGGTTAAAGACCATGGCCAATGAACTGGAAAACGGATGTGGATTCGTTCGGTTACGCGGACTTCCTATGGAGCGCTGGAGCCAAGAGGATTTACAACTTGTCTGGATGGGGATAGCCAGCCATCTCGGCCAACCGGTTTCACAGAATTCTAATGGACAACTAATGCGGGAGATTCGTGCCGAAGCCGGCGATGTCGGCCAGCGATACGGACAGCTGCCGGCAAGTAGTGGCAGTTTTTTGTCGTCTCGAGCCCGAACCGCTTCTAACGCGGAACTGCGCTATCACACCGACCGGACAGACATTGTTGGATTGCTGTGCACCGGTGTGGCCAAACAAGGTGGTTACAGCAAACTTTCAAGCTCGGTAACCGTGCACAACGAAATGCTGCAACGATATCCTGAAAGTTGTGCGTTGCTCTACCAGGATTTACCGAGGAGTCGTATCGGCGAGGAAACTGGCGGAGAAAAATCGTGGTACCAGTTGCCTGTTTGGGGACTGCGCGATGGTCATTTTACCAGCCACTATTCCCGAACCTATGTGGAAGCATTGACCCATGTGGCAGGCGCTCCTGAAGTAACCGAAAATCAATGGCAAGCCCTGGACCTTCTGGCAGAAATAGCTGAGCAGCAACACTTTCAAATGCGCATGGAAAAAGGCGATATCCAGTTTCTCAACAATCATGTGATCTATCATTCCCGCACCGCATTCGTAGACGATCCCAAACATGGGTACCAACGATGTTTACTACGTATCTGGTTGAGTTCACCCCAACGTCCTCTTCCCATCAGCCATGGAGTTCTGTGGCGGAACGTTGAACCTGGGCAAGTTCGTGGTGGTATCGGGCTGAATCCAGTTTAATTCAATCCGCATTCGTTTATCCCTGTGAAATCAGAGCAATCAAAAAACCGCTACGACCAACGAAATATCGATACCATGGAATTGGTCTATGGTACAGGTTACCTGTCAGCTGGCGGAGACCAGGAGGTTGGTAAAATACTGCAAGGCATTAGTCTCGAGGGAAAGCGTATCCTGGATCTCGGATGTGGTCTGGGTGGCGCGACAGTCACCCTGGCACGGGATTTGGGCGCCACCGATGTAGTTGGATTTGATATTGACCCTGGTGTGCTTGGGCGGGCTGCTGAACTAATTCAACTAAACGACCTCGACGGACAAATCGAGTTAGTGCCCGGTTCTCCAGGCCCCCTGCCCTTTTCAGATCATTCTTTTGACCTTGTCTATGTCACCGCGGTGAGTTGTCATATGCAGGATTTGGTTGGGTTTTTTCGTGATATCAATCGTATTTTAGTTAGTGAAGGATGGATTACCGGTTCCGAATGGATGATTCGTCAACATAACCAGGGGTATCGAAACTGGGACAAGCTACTCAGAGATCGCGGACTCAATTTTTATTTTGTCGATCCAGCGGATTTTGCGGCAGCGCTGACTGGAAGTGGATTTGATAACCTGGGATTTGTTGATCGGACCGATGCGTTTACTGAATTTTCCAGAACCGCATTGGAGCGGGTGACTACTAGGTTAAAGCCCGAACTGATTTCATCTCTGGGGGAACAGGGATACGCTGGATTTCTTGAATGGACCGTGGCACGATTCGCCGGGCTGCAAAGTGGTGGATTATTCCAGCAGCATTTCCGCGGACAGAAAATCTAGCCCACTTAAAGCGACAACTAAAGCCGCCAATAAAAAACCCTCCCCCGGGAAGGAGAGGGTTTTCGATATTACAACCTTAGGCTTTCTTAAATAATTCCAGTCTCGGATCGCCATTTGGTTTCATCGCCGGCACTACACTATCGTGCCAGGTCATGGGTCGAGGTGGCTGGGTTATCCATAGATAACAGCCGCTATCGTCCAGCATCTGTTGCAGATCCACCAGCATTTGCCCGCGTTTGCCATTATCGGTTTCGGCCATCGCAGCAAAGTGAAGATCATCAAACTCCTTGCTGTCAAACCACTGCCAGTTCCATACACCGGCCTGGGTTGAAAGCAGCCACTGGGTGGTCCAACTCAAATCAGGTGGCGCTAGCCAGCGTTGGAATTGCATATCCAGACCTTCCTTGCCTTTGGTCTCAACCAATGACCAGAAGGTCCCGCCCTCGTGGGATTCGATGTGCATCGTTACACCCACGTCTGCCAAGTTTGACTGAACAATTTGCGCCGCGGTCAAGAAGTCGGTATCGGATAAGGTATCGAGAGTGATCTCGAGTCCCGAAACACCAGCTTCTTCCAACAGCTTTTTGGCACCCTCAACATCCCGTCCTGCCGGTGCTTGCTCACGATAACCCAACAGTCCCTTGGAAACCGGACCATGGGCACGTTCAGCCACACCAAAATATGCGCCTTCGAGAATCGCTTCCACATCGATTGCTTTCAAAATTGCCTGGCGTACCCGAACGTCGGACAAACGTGGACTGGCCGCATTCATTCCCATCCAGACATTATCCGGAGCGTATTTAAGTTCAAGGTTAAGTCCTTCGGGCATTTTTTTCTGGAACTCCGGCACTACGCTCAAACTGATCCGGGTAAAGTCCAACTGCCCCGCCTGAACCGCGTTTTCGGCCGCCTTGGAATCGGTAATCGGCAGCATTTCAACGGTAGTAAATTCAGGCTTGGGACCGACCCATCCATCATGGGCTTTTAGAACCAGGCGCTGGCTGGCGACATGCTCTTCAATAACATAGGCGCCACCCATGGCAGGAGGCTCCAACGAGAAGGTTCCGCCTTCGGCTTTTTCAACAGCCTCTTTACACAAAATACTACCGGTTGCATATGGCAGCACAAACCACCAGACCGGCGCAAAGGGTTCTTTAAAATGTATGGTGCCGCTGTACTTATCATGAATTTCTACATGATCAAGCAGCGCCCAGTTATCACCCGTAGCGGCGGCTAAATCTTTATCCAGATATCTTTCAAAAGAAAATTTTACGTCCGCAGTGGTAACTTCACCGTAGCCGTTATTCCACATCGAACCCGGCAACAGTTTAAAGTCGATGGTCTTGTCGTCGCGCTGGCTAATGGACTCTGCCGAATACAGTTCCCACTCCCAGTCTGAGCCCGGTTTGAAATTAATTAACCGTGGATATATTGCATCCATGGTCCAAAGGTCTGCGGTGTTTTGCCAAAATGCGGGATCTATATTTGCGATATCCGCTGGTGCACGAATGGTAAGTGTGTCACCACTGGCAGCGTATGTGAAATTACTGCCAAAACTTGTTGCAGCAATTGCAGCGGCGGACCCACCGATAAATTGCCGGCGGGAAATCGGGTTTATCATAATAATTCTCCTCTAATAATGTGTTTAATCTTGTCAGCTGGTTAACAGTGAGTAGCAGCGTCCAAGTAAAGTTAATTCTATATAGTTTGTATTTACTAACGAAACAGAATCATTGTATATCAAGATATACCCGATTAGTATAGAAGCCGAAAGCTGTCATACAAAGATCGTAATTTTTAGCACTATTGGCATATTCACTGCATTTATAAACCAGAGTTAGCAACGGAATTCACCTTCCACGGCAGCAAAACTATAACTAAATATCATGTGGCTTTACGTCTTTAAGAGATTACTTCTCGGAGTGCTGATTATCGTGGTGGCAGTATCGCTGCTATACACCATGATCCATCTGGTTCCGGGAGATCCGGTAAAGACAATTCTCGGCCCTCGTGCCAGTCCTGAATTGCGCGCCCAGATTCACGAAAAAATGGGCCTCAACGATCCATTGCCGCTGCAGATCGTGCGCTTCCTCGGTAATGTCGCCAAAGGCGATCTCGGCGTCGATGTGTTCAAAAACAAGCCAGTGAGTACCATTGTTTTTGAGCAGCTCCCCCATACGATCTACCTGGTACTTGCTGGCCTTGGCTGGGCCATTATTGTTGGCATTCCATTAGGATGCCTTTCCGCGATCTATCGAAATAGCCTGATAGACCGAATCGCCGGCATATTATCTGTGAGTTGTATCGCTATCCCGACTTTCGTGGTGGCACTTTATTCGGTATTACTGTTTGCCGTGACCCTGAAATGGTTGCCCGCAATTGGCGCCGGGGATCGTGGCAGTACCAGTAGCTATTTAATTCATTTGATTCTGCCGGCATTCGCCGTAGGACTTGGTTGGGTGGGTTATTTTTCGCGCCTGGTTAGGGCCTCCATGCTTGAAGTCATGGGCGAGTCCCATGTACGCACGGCCCGGGCGTTTGGACTACCAGAAAGAACCATCGTATTCAAATACGTATTACGACTGGCGATTTTGCCCACCGTGACATTGCTTGGAATGGGCATTGGTATTTTGATATCAAGCGCGGTGTTTACCGAAATCGTTTTCGCCCGCCCGGGTATTGGTCGCTTGATTTTTAACGCGGTTACCAGCAGAAATTATCCCGTTGTGATGGGCTCGGTTGTGGTTACAACTTTTCTGTTTGTGGTTAGTACAACCCTGGCTGATGTCATCAATGCATTGGTTGATCCGCGGTTGAGAACCGATAACTAGTGAATAACGATATTCTGAGCAAATCCGAGCCCATGGAAAATACCACCAGCACCTGGGCGATGGTGGGCAAATCGTTAAAGCGGGTTGTGCGAGAACCTCTTGGTGCACTCGGTATGTTTCTGGTGGTCTTCGTATTGGTTAGTGCCATCGGTGCAGAATGGTTTTCTCCCTACGAACCCAACAAAATAAATATCAAGGTAAAACTGCAACCCCCAAGCGCGGATCATTACCTCGGCACGGATCAGCTCGGTCGTGATATTTTTTCCAGAGTACTGGTTGGCGGACAGATCGCATTGAAAGTTTCGTTGATTTCTATTGGGGTCGCCTTGTTGATTGGATTGACCCTAGGGCTGATTGCCGGATACGGACCGCGCTGGCTCGACAATTGCCTGATGTTGTTATTTGATTCGGTGCGTTCATTTCCTACGGTAATGTTCGCACTTGCCGTTGTAACGCTATTCGGCCCCAGTTTGACCACCGTGATGATTGTCGTTATCGTGACCCAGATCCCGATATACGGGCGCATGGTGAGATCCCAAACCCTGGCGTTACGTAATGCCGAATTTATTCTGGCGGAGCAGGCTATCGGCGCCGGATTTATTCGGATTATCGCTATGCATATGCTGCCGAATGTAGTTGGCCCCTTATTGATATTGGCGAGCATGGATATTCCATTCGTCATTACCATTGAAGCCGGCCTGAGTTTTCTTGGAATGGGGGTACGACCACCCACACCTAGCTGGGGAACCATCTTAAACGACGGCTATTCGTTTATTTACAACACACCCTGGCCAATTATCGCCGGAGGCATTCCAGTGGTATTAACGACCCTCGGATTCACCTTTCTCGGCGAAAGTCTGCGCGACGCGTTCGACCCCAAATTACGTAAAGAAATCTAATGGCAGTCGACAACGTTCTCGACATCCAGGGTTTAAGCGTCGAGTTTAATAACGAACGTGGAGCGCTAAAAGCGCTGCGCCAAATTGATCTCACGGTTCCGGTAGGTTCCATAGTCGGGGTGGTTGGTGAGAGTGGCTGCGGCAAATCGACCATGATTAACAGCATTGTACGATTGTTGGCAAACAACGCCCACGTAACCGCCGGTTCGATCAATTTCGAAGGCAGAGATCTGCTCGAGAAAACCGAAAATGAAATGCGAGAGATTCGGGGCCAGAAAATTTCCATGATATTCCAGGACCCCATGACGACCCTCAATCCGGTGCTTTCCATCGGCACCCAGATGATGGATATCCAGTATCGTGACACCAGTAGCAAACAGCAGAAACGTGCACGATCCATTGACATGCTTAACCAGGTTGGTATCCCCGATCCAGAACAACGACTCAACAATTACCCTCATCAATTTTCCGGCGGCATGCGCCAGCGCATCGCCATCGCAATGGCATTGCAGGCAGAGCCCTCGCTGTTAATCGCGGACGAACCAACCACCGCCCTTGACGCAACTCTGGAAGTCCAGATTATTCATCGCCTGCGGGAACTGCAGAAAAGTATGGGGTGCTCAATCCTGTTTATATCCCATCACCTGGGGGTTATTGCAGAGCTATGCGACTACGTGGTGGTTATGTATGGCGGTGAGGTCGTGGAACGGGGAGCGGTGCGCGACATATTCCATCGCCCGTCCCATCCCTATACCCATAAGCTACTCGAATGCGATCCCGCCCGGATTAGCGAAATCACCCGGACCCTGCCGACCATCCCCGGAGAAATTCCGGATCTAACCGAGCTCCCGGCGGGTTGTATATTCACGGATCGCTGTCACCGCAGCCTGGATAAATGTAAAAGCGAAACCCCCACCGACCACGAGTATGCGTTGGGTCACTGGTCCCGTTGTCATCTGGCAGGAGAATCCAAGCCGTGACCAATCCGCTGCTTGTTATCGAAGATATTCGAATTCGCTTTCGAACCCATTCCACAGTCAGCGCATTAATCAACAAAGTCGACGATCCGTTTGTTGACGCCGTATATGGCGTTTCCTTGCAGATAGAAGAAGGTCAGACCTATGGCCTGGTGGGCGAAAGTGGTTCGGGCAAAACTACCCTGGCGCGCTCAGTGGTTGGCCTGGTTAGGCCCCAGCAAGGCAGTATTCGCTATGATGGAAAAGAGCTTATTGGCATGGCCGCTGCAGAAACCCGCAAGTTTCGCCGCAATGTAGGGACTATGTTCCAGGATCCGATTGGGTCGCTAAGCCCGAGAATGACCGTGGGATCGCTTCTTGCCGAGCCCTTTAAAATACATAATATGGCGAATCGCGATCTCAATTTGGAGGTCGGTCGATTGCTTGAAATGGTGGGTCTGAATAAAAGTTTTGCAACGCGTTATCCCCATCAACTAAGCGGCGGCCAGGCCCGCCGAGTGGGTGTTGCCCGGGCCCTCGCGCTAAATCCAAAGTTAATCGTGGCGGACGAGCCCACTGCGGGACTGGATGTATCAGTACAAGGAGAAATATTAAACCTGTTGGGAAGACTCCAGGGCGAACTCGGTCTGAGTATTTTAGTTATCACCCACAATCTGAATGTGGTTCGCCATATTACCGATCGTATGGGTATTATGTATTTTGGTCGGCTGGTGGAACAGGGTCCGACCAAAACCATATTTAACCTGCCAAGCCATCCCTATACCCTGGCGTTGCTCTCGGCCAATCCGGAACCGGATCCTGACGCGGTTATTGATCGGCTGGAACTCCAGGGTGAAATTCCCAGTCTGATCAATCGACCATCGGGTTGCGAATTTCATCCACGTTGTCCATTTGCCAAGGATAATTGTCGCGTTGAGTTTCCTCCCCTGAGTGATATTGGCAATGATCACACCTATCGGTGTCATTATCCGAGGGCCTAGTGGTCGGTAAATAACGGGACTTTAAGAGGGTCCAGGGGCATTCTGCCCGCGATCAAATCCGCTGCTTTCTCAGCGATCATCAAGGTCGTTGCATGGGTATTGGCGGTTACCACCCGGGGCATTATTGAGGCATCAATCACTCTTAGACCATCTACTCCGTATACCTCCAGGTCGGCGTTAACCACCGCCTCATCGCCGAGACCCATAGAACAACTACTGGTGGGATGATATTCAGTTTCGCCATTTACCCTGGCCCAGGCCAGTACTTCGCTATCACTCTTTAGCGCAGGGCCGGGGGCCAATTCGCCGTCAGCAAACGGTGCGAACGCATCTTGCGCAAGAATTTCCCGGGTAATACGCACCGCATCAATTACGTCCTGTTGATCTTCCTGGGTTTGCAAATAGTTAAAGATGATGGAGGGGTGCGCCCTGGGGTCATTTGACTTCAGTTGAATTCTGCCGCGACTGGTGGGTCGCATCATATCTATATGGGCCTGATAGCCATGACCATGATAGCTGGACGATCCGTCGTAGCTTGCCGCCACCGGCATAAAGGTGGATTGTAAATTGGGAAAATCCAGATCTTCCCTGGTTCGGATATATCCCGCCACCTCAAACAGATTAGTGGCACAGATTCCGCGCCGGGTAGCGAGCCACTGCAATCCGGCGGAGATACGTCGCAGCCCTTTGGTTGAAGGATAAATACTAACGGGTTTAGCGCACTTCACCTGGATTCTCAGGTCGAGATGATCCTGCAGGTTGCTACCGACTCCCGGCATATGCTGGATTAACGGTATATCCATTTGCTTTAGATGTCCGGCATCGCCAAGCCCCGACAACATCAGCAATTGGGGCGAATTAATTGTGCCACCGCAGAGTAAAATTTCACGCTCAGCAAATAGCGTTTGTTTTTCCCCGCGTAACTCGTATTCCACGCCAATAGCCCGGCGCTGGTCAAATATAATTCGATGACATAGTGCGCCGGTTGTCACCGAAACCTGGGGTCGGGTCATCGCCGGCTTCAAATAAGCATCGGCCGCACTCCAGCGTTGTCCTCGATAGGTATTTCTGTCAGACAGTCCAAAACCTTCCTGCTGAAATCCATTGGTATCTTCACTAAAAAGATGTCCAGCTTGCTGGGTGGCATCAAGATACGCCTGATCCAATGGATTGACGATTTTGCCCGGGCTAACATGTAATGGACCATTGTCCCCACGATAGTCGTCGCCGCCTGTTTGATAGCATTCCATTTTTTTAAAGTACGGCAGACAATGGGCATAGGACCATTTCACCAAACCCTGTTCAGCCCAACCATCAAAGTCTTTGGGATTGCCCCGGATAAATTGCATGCCATTGATGGCTGAAGAGCCTCCCAAAACCCGACCCCGGGGACAATACATACGCCGGTCGTCCATATAGGGTTCGGGATCGGTATGGTAATACCAGTTCAGGCGATCATCGTGCAGCGCATAGTCAAGCGCCGCAGGAATTTTCGACATCAGGCCACCTCCAACCGGACCCGCTTCCAGGATATGCACAGAAACATTTGCCGACTCGGTCAGACGAGCGGCCAGAACACTCCCGGCGGTACCACCGCCGACAATAATGTAATCCGGGTTTTTGTTTTGCATAGTGGAATCAAATACAACTGGGAACAGGGTTATCGAACCCTGGGGAAACTTTCACACTCCATGGAACCCCCGTGGATCAAACCTTCACCGCGATAAGGAGGATCGGTTTCCTGGGGTTTATCGTTATAGGTAATGTCATCACCCAGCCAGTGGGTTGCCAGGGCGCGGCGTCTGGTTGTTTTCAGATTATTTCCCGGCGCGCTATGAAATGTTCTACGGTTGAAAATTAAAATGTCGCCAGGTTCCATGGGTGCATAGACGATCTCATGACCTCCGGGTTCAACATCCCAATCCGGCGGTGGCGGATCATCCGGTAAGTTCTCATACCCCAAGCTAGGATCGAAATGCACCGCCTGATAAGACTGCTTCCACAAATGCGAACCACGAACAAATCGCAATGCGGTTTCAATGGGAATATGGTCCAGGGAAATCCATAAATTACAAATTTGGTTGCCTTTAATCGGCCAGTAGGCTTCGTCATAATGCCACGGCGTCTTTCGACTGGTTCCCGGTTCCTTGACCAGCATAAAATCAAAGTAAAACAACAATCCATTTGAGCGCATGATGTTGCGCGCGATATCCGCCACGTCTGAATCAAATACAAACTTGCGGAAATGATCGATACGTTTCCACATGAATGTGTCGTAGAAGAAAAACCCTGGCTCTCCTGGTGCCGCAATATTAAAGGCCAGATCGCGCTCCACACCATGTTCAATTGCAGTCTCCATGCCATCGGCCAACTGAGTTATCCAATTCACGCTAAAGACATTGCGTAAAGAAACAACGCCATCCCTTTCATAAGCATCGATCGCGGCGGGTTCTGGCTGACCTGGTTTTACCAGTTCAAAAGTCGGCAGCTGCTGCAAAACTTTATCTGGCATTACAAGAGTCGGGGAAACATTTTACCCGCAGGGGGATCGCCATGGGCAAGATCCGGATCGACATCAGGAGAATCGATAAACCCCTCTCTGGCGTCATAGGTTACGCCATCTCCTGCGAAGTTAAAGGCGGTGGAGTGACGCCGGGTCGGCAGGGTATTGCCTGGGCCCGCGTGGAAAGTTCGTTGATAAAAAATTAACGCGTCCCCAGGTCGCACTTCCCAATAAACTGTTTTGAAACCACTTTCAAGCTCTTGCTGGGTCGGCATTGGGGCCTGGTCCGGCATGGCCTCTTGGTATTCCACCCCGGGTTCAAAGGTTGGGCCAATGGACAGTGGGGCGTTGCGCCGGTGAGAGCCCTGTTTAAACTTGAGGGTGGTGGTCACCGGCATATAGTCATAACTGATATTTATATTGATGACGTTGTCACCGACGAAGCGGGAATAGGAACCGTCTTCATGCCAGGGCGTCACCTTATTGGCGGTTGCTGGATCTTTGACAAAGGTATTGGTGTAATAAAGCGTCACCGACTGGGAGCGCATCAAGTCTGCAGCCACCTGAGCTAAATGACTGTCGAATACAGTCGAGCGAATTACCGGATGGCGTCGCCACAGATTGAATTCATAATAGAATATTTTATCATCACCATCGGTTTTAACGAAGCGCGCCTCGCTGCTTGGTTCGGATACCGCCTGATGGGCCTCGGCACGCAACTTCTCTACTGTATCCTTATCGAGCAGATTGCGCAGGCAGACCACGCCATCTCGTTCCAATTGGGTGATAGCCCGTTCGGGGACAGATCTATCTGCACCAAGGGCAAAATCTGCTGGCATATCTCCGTCACTATCGGCCGGCGCCGGGATTCGATAAAGCCCATCGTAATTGTGGGATAATTTGGTAGAGAATTTTTGCTTCATCGAAATCCGGCAAAGTGAGCTTTGATTGGCAGTTTACCGATAAAACCCGGGGGAAGTAAACTCGGAGGCTGTCACTCTGCTTTTTCAATCCCTAACAGATAGTTGCCTGACCATGAACCTGGATGGAAAACAAATACTGATAACCGGTGCCACTTCCGGCATCGGAATGGCTACCGCGGAGAGTTGCGCCCGGGACGGCGCAAAAGTGATTGGCGTCGGGCGTAACGCGGAACGGGGAGAACAACTGCTGAACACGCTAGCAGGAGCAGGTCATACTTTTCTTGCCTGCGATCTCGCGGATAGAAACCAGGCTCAAGACTTGATCGGCGCGGCCCTGGAAACAACTGACAGACTGGATGTGTTAATCAACAGCGCCGGAGTTGTTCATCATTGTACCGTGCCAGACACTTCCAATGACGTATGGGAACATACGATCGGGCTAAACCTGAATACAGTATTTTATCTATGCCGAGATATTATTCCGCATATGCAAAACAAGGGGGGCGGCTGTATCGTCAATGTTGCTTCCACCTGGGGGTTGGTCGGAGCCGAACAAACCGCTGCATACTGCACCTCGAAAGGCGGTGTAATCCAACTGACTCGCTGCATGGCAGCAGACCATGCCAAACACAATATCCGGATAAATGCGGTCTGTCCCGGTGCGGTAGATACCCCGATGCTCGCTGCCGAGGCCAGCGCGTTTGGCATCAGCCCTGATCAGGGCAAAGAATTATGGGCCGCCGACGCAGCCAACAATAAATTGGCCCGAGCCCAGGACATCGCAGACACCATTATGTTCCTCATATCCGATCAAGCATCCCACATCCACGGCATCGCTCTCCCCGTCGACGGCGGCACCCTCGCCACCTAATATAATAGATCGGGGTCGGTGTAGAAACTAATAGATCGGGGTCGGTGTAAATAGATCGGGGTCAGTGTAGAAACTAAATTTGAATTATTTGGTGTGAATAATTTCTACACTGACCCCGATCTATTCGTTGACGGCGGCACCCTCGCCAACTAATGGATTGAATATTACCCCTGGGCAACTCCCCAGATTTCGACCATGGATTCCGGGGTATGCATATGGGGTTGGGGTACCAGGGTAGTCGGTACCAGTACACTTCCCATGGTTCCCGCCAGGAGTCCTGTCATTGATTCACTTTCCGCTGGGGTACCACTCGAAGTGAAATAGCAGACGGCCAGTTTCAAATGGGAGTCGCCATTGCCTGGACATTGCCTGTTCCTCTCGCTGAATTTGATGCTTTAGTTTATCGATGGTTGCCGCACCGAATCATCCAGCCAGGGCCTACGTCGTTCAATCGCCTGACCAATGTGAAAGGCGGTAACATCGTCGTAGGGGCGCGATACTATCTGGATACCAACCGGCAAGCCTCGATCGGTCATTCCTGCGGGTACACTCAACACACCACATTTGTTAAACATATTGAATAATGCGGTCATCGCTGTATCGGTATCGGTAACCTCACGCCCCTTCACGGTAAGTAAATCCTTTTGCCAAAACTCTGCCGGCACCTCGGGGCAGGAAACACCGGGAGTGATTAATGCGTCGTAGTCTTTTAACAATGGGCCGAGGTGAAACTGCCAAACTTCACCCGCAACATTTAGTGCGTTACGATAATCATCCGCGGTTGCCGATAGCGCGGTTTCAAGCAACTGGGGCACATATTCGCTCATCTTCTCTCCATGTAAGTTAACAGCTTCCTGTAAATGTCCGGCAAGCAAAAATTCTTCGCTCAGGTGGGCCAGGCGAATCGCCTCGCTGGCCCAGTCAACCTCAATTTCGCTAACATCGGCGTCGGCATCGCGCAGAGCATCAAGGGTCGCCAGGGTTTCCCTTTGTACATCGTCGTCGATTAGATAATGTCCCAGATCCATCGAACAGGCGATTTTCATTCCACGTATATCACCTAATTCCCGGGGAATTGTCACTTTATTTCGCAAGGTATTGTGATCGAGGGGATGAGGCCCTGACATCACGTTCTGCATTAGCGCTGCATCCGCCACGGTGCGAGTCATCGGCCCCACATTAACGTAGGGATGAAACGAGGCAGCGTAATCCAATGGATTTCTCCCGTATGGAGATTTATATCCGACCACACCGCATTGAGCTGCCGGCTGACGAATTGAACCGGTACTATCGCCGCCAGTGGCGATCATGGTCACGCCTGCTGCCAAGGCTGCGGCAGACCCACCCGATGATCCTCCGGGGGTAATGTCCAGTCTCCAGGGATTGCGGGTTACTCCCCACATCCGCGAGTGACAGGTAAACAGCCAGCAAAATTCCGGGCAGGTAGTGCGCGCGAAAAAATTAGCACCTGCTCGCATCAAACGTTCTACCGCTGGATCTGTATGCTGACCAATCTTGTCGGCGTTCATTAGCGAACCGATGGTTGCCCGGATACCTTTGATTGCAGAACTGTCTTTAACCGCCAGGGGTATTCCCTCAAGACAACGGGGCCTACCTTTATGATATTTCGTCTCCGCCACTTTCGCTCGTTCGCGAGCCTGCTCATAGTATTTATCCGCAAACGGATTTACCGTAGCGGCAACTTCTTCAGCCCGGGTAATGGTTGCATCGAACAATTCTACGGGAGACAGCTTTCCCGCGCGAAACAGTTCGAGTGCTTCGGTAGCGGACAAGTAACAAAGTTCAACAGAGTTTTGTGACATCGAAAAAATTAGTTTTCGGAAAAATTACAGTCAGTATAACCGCCGTTGATCCAGCGGGTTTTAGGTGCTGACAACCGAACTCTGTGGAGCAAACGATCACCGTCTATGTCGGATGGATCCGACGCACTATGCAACACCAGTGTATTTATCCATGCAACAAAATCCCCTTGCTGCCATTGGTGCTCATAGCGAACTTCCTTGACAGTGCTCGGCATTAATGCCGCCGACAATAATTCTGCTGTTTGATCTACGCCATGACGAATCTCACCGCTCGCGGCATCAAGCAAGCAAACCGCACGACCTGGGGTTACGTATAGCGATGCCTGCCCTGTTAAAGGGTGGACTCGGATGCATTTATGCCGGCCAGCGTTAGTGGCATGTTCGGGCAATAATTCGAAATCATGCATCCCCAAACCCGGATTATGCATGTCTTTGGCAAAGCCAATGCGACGGGTCCCTTCGTCAACCATATAAGTTGGACCTGGACTGATACGACGAGCTTCATCGGGGTAGTCATCGTTGGGACAACGAACGTATGCCACCAGACACTTCTCAAGTTCGTTCGCCAGTTCCTGGTCCATTCGTTCAATGGCCTTGACCCCGGAAGTAAATAGTGTGGTGCCGCCACTATCAGTCTGATACCCCATAGGATTAAACATGGTAGTCAGCTCGGGCATTCCGTCAAACATGTCATGGAGCCCATCTGCATGCCAGCCCGAATAGGTTAAACCTAGAGCGGGAACTAACTGGGTATCGCTAATTCCATAATAGTCACCGAGCTTAACGTTACCTAACACCGATACCTGGGGCCAGTCAGGTAATTGGGCCCCGCCGCTGACTCTGTGTTCTACCGTCGGCGCGCCGAAGCCAAATAAAAACTCGTTTTGACCGGCATCATGCCAACCAAATAATTTATTGAATCGGACTTCCATTTCGGGGATCAGATTTTTTTGATTGCGAAAAACCAGCAACCCGTACTCGAGCAATCCCGAACGAATACCTTCAACATCATCGACATGCAGCTCACCCGATAAATCTACCCCATTACAATATTTAAACGGTTGAGAGTAGGCACATTGGGGGATGTCAGTAAAAGATAATGGCATCAGCAAGGCAGAGGGAAATCGATTTGTACTGAGACTATCAGAGCGTGATACCCGGAATCTACTATTCATCTGGAAAACTTTGATCAGCGTAACTACCATCTGATCCTGCAAAGAAGAGATTGCTTATATAATCAGCCCGGAATTTCCCAGGTCAGGTCAAATTTATGAATACTTCACAGCCTCGAATCGGCGGCAGTCAGGACGTTTTCTACGCAACCCACAACGCGGTTGCCCTGCCAATTATCGAACGAACCCAGGGTATTTATATGTGGGACGAGGACGGCAAGGAATACATCGACCTGTCGTCAGGTCCGGTAGTGAGCAATATCGGTCATGGTAATAAACGCGTGGCTGAAGCAATGTCGAATCAGGCGCTGAATATGGACTTCGCATACTCCCGGGTGTGCCGCCATCGACCCAATATGGATCTGGCCGAGCGTGTATGTCAATTGGCTGGACCTGGATATGAGCGAGTATCATTTACATCGGGTGGTAGCGAGGCCATGGAAATTGCGATCAAGTTTGTACGCCAATACGCCATTGAGACCGGACAGCCTGAGCGTACCAGGCTAATAACCTGTCAGCCCTCTTACCATGGCGGAACCATCGCAATGCTGGGGATGTCAGGAGATCAGGCGTTGAAACCATTTCTGAAGAATTTTGCAATGGCATCAGAAAAAATTCCAGCGCCGCTAAGCTATCGAATCCCCGAAGGGTATACCCGTGAAAGTTACGCCGATGAATGCGCGGACAAACTGGAATCAAAGATCCAACACCTGGGTCCGGAGACAGTGCTGGGATTTGTTATCGAACCGGTAGGTGGGCTCGCGTCTGGATGCGTAGTGCCACCAGATAATTACTTCAGGCGCATTCGCGCTATTTGCAACCAATACGATATTCCATTGGTGTTTGATGAAATACTCTGTGGCACCGGTCGAACCGGAAAGTTTCTCGCAGCCCATAACTGGCCCTATGCGTTACCTGATATTGTCGTAATGGCCAAAGGCCTGTGCTCGGGTTATGCCCCACTTGGTGCGGTTTTGTTTCCAGCGGATAAGGTCGACCATTTAGCTTCTCTGACGGGGTTTAATTTTTCCCATACCTATAATGCCAATCCGATAACCTGCGCCACCGCTCTTGCGGTGCTCGACGAATACGAGCGGCTCGATCTGGTAAATGCCGCAGAGCGGCAGGGACACTATCTGACCAAAAGATTAATCGAGAAATGCGATCACTTAGATGTACTGGGAGATATCCGTGGACTCGGATTGGTACTGGCGGTAGAGATGGTGTCAGATAAACACACCAGAGACAAAATGCCCAACCAGTTTTATGCCACCGAGCGAGTGCGCGAACATGGTTTGAACAACGGGTTGATAATTTACTCGAGACGAACCGCCGATGCCAAATACGGTGATTGGTTTATGCTTTCACCCCCACTAACAATCACCCAGACGGAATGCGATGAATTAATACGTCGTCTGGTGGCAACACTGGAGGACTTGCAACAGGAGCTACAGAATTTTTCTGAATCGCAATAGCGTGTGATTATTCCCACATTATGTCGTAATACATAATTGTATAAACGGCATGTGAGATTTTTTTAATTAATCAATGTGGAGGTGTTTATATGAAAATAACAAGTCTGTTATTGGGACTGATGTTGGTCAGCCCGCTGGCCATAAGTCAAACTTTTTTGACCAAAGAAGAGCTATTGGAAACTTTCCCAGGGGCAACCATCTCAGGGATTTCAAGCAAAGACGGCGTCAGTAAATGGTCCCAGGTTTATGGTGAAGATAAAAAGGGTAAAGCCAAGGGCAAGGGTAAAGGAAAATTTAATGGCAGTCCCTATTCCTACAGATGGAAGGTAAAGAAAGGAAAATGGTGTGAGAACTGGGGCGACGGTAATTACTGCTGGGATGTCGAGAGAATTGACGCCAATACGCTGCAACTATACAAAAAAGGCAAAGCCCTCAAAAACGTCTGGAATATCGAGAGTTAGATTAGCCAAATACCGATTATCGCGCTTTCCGCCCAGAACGCGCGATAATCGGTGTATGAAAAAACATCCCGAGTTACTGTTAAGCGCGCATGGATTAACCCGATGGTTTGACGAGGGTGAACGACGCCGAGATGTTTTAATGGGTGTCGATCTGCATATCAATCGTGGTGAACGGTTGGCACTATTAGGACGAAGCGGCAGTGGCAAATCCACCCTGCTCAATTTGATCGCAGGCATAGACCAGGCCGATCAAGGAGAAATCGTTATGGATGGCGAGAGTCTGACCAATCTCAGCGAAAATCAACGCACCCTGTTCCGGCGTCGCCATATCGGCTTTATCTACCAGTTTTTCAATCTCATTCCGACCCTTTCGGTTGCGGAGAACGTCGCCCTGCCGCTACAACTAAACCACGTTTCGAGTGATTTAATAGAGTCGAGGACGGTAGAAATGCTTCACCGGGTGGGACTTGCTGACCGCGGCAGCAACTTTCCCGACCAACTTTCTGGAGGGGAACAACAACGAGTTGCCATCGCCCGGGGCCTGGCCCATCGGCCCTCATTGGTACTGGCCGACGAACCAACCGGTAATCTCGACGCTGAATCCGGCCGCAACGTCATCGACTTGCTCACCGGACTGACCACCGACTCGGCGCAAACCCTGCTGATCGTGACCCATAGCCTGGAAGTCGCCCAGTCAGCAGATCGAATGATCGTACTTGAATCCGGCAAAGTGGTCGAAGCCAACCCAGACTTTACATGGTGAAAGATCCTGTCTGGCTCGCCCTGATACGTCATCTGGGAAATCACCGTTGGCAGACGCTGCTTTCGATATTGGGCATTACCCTTGGAGTCGCTATTGTGGTTGCGGTTGATCTGGCTAACCAAAGCGTGCGCCAATCTTTTTCCCGATCAATGGAACAGATTACCGGCGCCGCTACCCATCAGCTGATAGGGGGACCAGACGGTATTGATGAAAGATTCTATACCGAGGCCCGACTCGATTATGGACTGGATAATTCGGCACCCGTAATCGAAGGAACAATTAAATTTAGCGGTCAATCCTTCACGTTATTAGGTCTCGATCCCTTAGCAGAATTTCCTTTTCGCACATTCTCCAACATGACCAGTATCACGGGTGCGGCGAAGCTGCTTACCGAATCCGGGTCCGTCCTAATGAGTGCAATCAGCGCTGGGAAGTTGGATGTTAAAGCAGCCGACCGGGTAACCGTCAAGGCTGCCGGGGTGAACAAAGAAATGGTGATTGCGGGACTTTTTGGAAAACCTGACGACCCTTCGCTGGAATCACTGTTAGTCGCCGACATCGCCACCGCTCAGGAAATATTTGAAAAGTTTGGTCGGATCGATCGTATTGACTTGATCCTGAGTGAAGCAGATCAAAAGCGGCTAACAGCAAAATTGCCGCCGGACATCCGTTTGGTCGTACCCGAAAATCGCAGCCAGGCGGTTGCAGATTTAAGCAAATCGTTCCAAACCAATCTTACTGCGATGAGTTTACTCGCGCTACTGGTGGGCGGGTTTCTGATTTATAACGCCACCAGTTTTTCAGTATTACAGCGGCGCAGGCTATTGGGCATGTTACGCATGATCGGGGTGACCAGACAGCAACTGTTTTTACGCATTTTGTCTGAGGCCTTACTGCTCGGTCTTATCGGAACCCTGTTTGGCTTACTTGGCGGAATATTACTTGGGCAGGGATTGGTAAAACTGGTCGCGCGCACAGTCAATGATCTGTATTTTAACTCCAGCATAACGGAATTGCTGATCCAGCCCAGCATGCTCTACAAAGGTCTGTTACTTGGAATCGTGACCACGCTGATTGCCACAATTATTCCAGCGTTGGAAGCCGCAGGCTCACGGCCCCAGGCCGCCGCCAGGCGCTCAGTATCAGAACAGAGAACATATAACGCATTGCCCTGGTTGGTTGTCGGGGGAGTTTTCGCAATTGGGTTGGGGATATATTGCATCCAGCTACCGGATCGCTCATTGCTTCCAGGATTTTCCGGGCTGTTTTTTCTGATTACCGGGTTTTGCCTCGGGGTCCCGGCGATGGTTCTGGGATTGTGTTATCTGACGACTCCCGCGCTTCAACGAATATTTGGCTTCACCGGTCTGTTTGCCGGCCGCGGAATCAGCGCCAGCTTAAGCCGGACTGGTCTGGCGATTGCTGCCCTCACCATGGCTATCGCGGCGACCATCGGCATGGGCATCATGGTAGAAAGCTTTCGCTCGACGGTGGAAAACTGGCTAACCCAGTCACTTAAAGGTGACCTCTATCTATCGATACCACATAGTTCGTCAAGACGTGTGGCCACGCCATTACCCGAAGGGCTGATTGATCGGCTAACAGCGATGAATAATATTGAAGCCTTGAGTACCGGGCGCCGGGTTGAGGTCGAGGCAGAATCTGGTCCGGTTGACCTGTTGGCGATTGAAATGGCAGCGCCGAGTTATACGAGTTTTGTATTTAGCGACGATCCTCCACCTGATCTATGGCAGCGATTTCACCTTGGTGAGGTAATCTTGATCTCGGAACCCTATGCTTTTCATCAGAATGTTTCGGTCGGCGATAAAGTCGGTTTGTATACGGCCGAGGGATTAAGACCTTATACGATTGGCGGCATTTTCTCTGACTACGGATCCGATCGTGGCATTCTGGTAATGGACAGGCAGATCTACGCGGACAACTGGAATGACGTCAGCATCTCCTCCATAGGGGTTTACTTGCGCGATAGCGAATCACCCAATCATCCTTTTACTAAAATTCGGGCTCTGGCTCTTGAATATGATCCTCGCATCAGAGCGCGTTCCAATAAGGATATTCTGGGATTTACCATGAATGTATTTGATCGCACATTTACCATTACTCGCGTATTGCGCCTGTTAGTCATCATAGTGGCATTTGTCGGAATTTTATCGGCGCTGATGGCACTGCAGTTTGAACGGGCGCGGGAAAATGCGGTGCTCCGAGCCAGCGGTTTCACTCGATTAGATTTAATTAAGTTAACCACGCTGCAAACCAGTCTGATGGGATTATTCGCGGGACTACTCGCGTTGCCCCTGGGCTGGCTGATTTCCCAGGTCCTCATTTATGTTATCAATCTGCGCGCATTTGGCTGGACCCTGAATCCAGAATTTAATGCGAATATCTATTGGGAAGCCCTTCTGCTTGCTCTTGGCGCTGCCATCCTGGCCGGCATCTATCCCGGCTATAAAATGTCGCGCACGCTTCCCGCAGAAGCACTTCGGGAAGAATGAAATTAATGCCACGTTATAGCGATTGTTATCTAATACTTCTGATTGCGCTGCTGTCGGCATGTTCTGGGGAAACGCCTGAGTCGACCTCTATTTCTTTACAGCAGGCATTGGGTCAAACCGAGAACTCAGGTTTTTTATTTGCCGATAAACCACGCAAATTCAGCTTCCCGGAAGACCATGGTCCCCATGATGGTTTCCGTAATGAATGGTGGTATCTCACTGGCAATATTGCGGCCGGACAGGGGCGACAATATGGATATCAGGTCACTTTTTTCAGGATCGCCCTGGCAACGGAATCGAATACTCAACGTCGATCCAACTGGGCCACCAATCATGTCTGGATGGCGCACGTTGCGCTAACCGATATCAATGCAAAGAAACACTATGCTCGGGAGCGTTTCAGTCGTGAAGCAGTGGGGTTAGCAGGGATTCGCATTGATTCCTATAAAATATGGGTGGGAAATTGGAAGATGTTCAGCCCTACCCTTGATTCTCCGTGGCAACTGGATATTCCTACTGAAGATTTTCAACTCAAACTTAACCTGGTTCCAGCCAAAGCACCAGTTCTTCAGGGAAACCAGGGGCTCAGTCAGAAGAGTAGTGAAAATGGCAATGCGTCATACTATTACTCTGTAACCCGATTACATAGCGAAGGATCCATTGAAATCCACGGACAGTCGCATTCTGTCACCGGGTTGTCCTGGTTGGATCGTGAGTGGAGTAGTAGCGCGCTGGGTAAAGACCAGGTGGGATGGGATTGGTTTTCGATGCAACTCGACGACGGCAGTGATTTGATGTTCTATCATTTGCGCAATTCCCAGGGGAATGCTGATCGGCACAGCGCGGGAAGTATTGTTAGTGCTGAAGGTCAAATCACCCAGCTAAAATTCGATGACGTAACGCTTGAACCGAAAAGGTGGTGGAAAAATTCCGCTGGTACCCGTTACCCGGTGGCGTGGGAGCTTGAAATAAAACCACTGAACCAAACCTGGGTTGTGGAAGCGCTGCTGGATTCACAGGAGATGGCACTTAGCGTCAGGTACTGGGAGGGTTTGGTGGCAATTAAACTAAGTGACAGGGAGATTGGCAAAGGTTATTTGGAAATGACCGGGTATCACTAAGCTGAATTTATCAGTTTCACCTGTTGGCTAAGCCGAACAAAATTTCTGCCTTCAGCAATGCTTGAAACTCAGCAGTTGAAGCAACCTGTCAAATTCCAAACATTGACTTATTCCCACGGCGGTCTTATTCTGATTTTTATAGACTGATTTAACCCAAAGGATTTTCCCCAGGTCAACGCAATGACAATAGAACAAATAAGCGTATTTTCGATTCTTGGGGTCGCCATGATTCTGTTCGTCTGGAATCACTGGCGTTATGACGTGGTCGCCGGATTTGCCCTGGTCGCTGCGGTGTTTACCAATATCGTACCAGAGAGTCACGCCTTCGACGGATTTTCACACCCGGCGGTTATTACTGTGGCTTGTGTTTTGGTAATCAGTCAGGCGCTGCAATCATCGGGCGTGGTCGAATTATTTTTGCGCTACCTGGCTCTGGCCAGAGGCAGACTGTTCAGTCAATTATTAGCTAATTGCGGCATTACTGCTTTGCTCTCCGCATTTATGAATAATATTGGGGCCCTTGCTTTAATGATGCCGATCACCATGCGTGATGCCCATAGAGCGAAACGGCCAGCTTCCAATTTATTAATGCCGCTATCGTTCGCCAGCCTGCTCGGTGGTCTCGTCACTTTGATTGGTACACCGCCCAATATAGTTATCGCGACTTTTCGCGAGAACAACCTGGGGCAACCATTTACCATGTTTGATTTTACTCCGGTTGGTTTTGTTGTGGCGCTATGCGGTATTTTGTTCATTGTTACGATTGGCTGGCGCCTGCTTCCGCGGCACCATCTTACCGCGGCAGGAAACATAGACGAACAATTTCAAATCGCGAAATACATTACTGAAATTCGAATTCCTGAAGAGTCACCACTAGCGGATAGTACGGTGGGAGCCCTCGAGTCTATGTGCGAAAACGAAGTTTCGGTAATGGCCATCATACGAAACCATCGCCAACGATTGGCACCGACAATCAGCGAACCTTTGTACCCTGGAGATATTCTGGTGATGGAAGGCGAGAGTGAATCTCTCCAGCCTTTGTTCGAGAATCCGGGTCTGGTCGAAGCTGGAACCGAATCCATAGATCCCCAACTATTCAAATCCCCCGATGTCCGGGTTATCGAGGTGGTAGTGATGCCCAATTCGATGATTGAGGGGCTATCCATGCGCGGGATCTTGATGCACAAACGCTTCGGGGTAAATTTACTCGCCATCGCCCGGGAAGGGAGCGCCTCCCAGGCCAGACTCAAGAACGTTAGGTTTAAAACCGGCGATGTTTTGTTGTTACAGGGTGAAGCCCCAGCGATTCAGCAGTTATGCAGCTCAATTGGCTGTCTTGCGCTAAAAAATAGAGGTCTCGAAATTACCCGACGCAGGGGATCAATCCTGACCCCGGGACTTTTCGCCGCCGGTATTGTTTGCGCAGCACTGGGATGGCTTCCAGTACATATTGCATTTGCCACGGTGGTCGGGGCACTGGTGGTGTTCAGGATGATATCCCTGCGCGAGGTCTATCGCAGTATTGAATGGCCAGTGGTGGTTTTGCTTGGTTTTTTAATTCCAGTTGGAGAAGCCTTGCAATCAACCGGGGGCACCGAAATTATAGCCAGCGGCATTATATCCATGGCGGACAGTGTACCGTTATGGGGTATTCTGGCTTTATTGATTGTGACCACGATGCTGATGTCGGATGTGATTCACAATACCCCCACCGCCGTACTGATGGCTCCGGTCGCGCTTAGCCTCGCAAATGGTTTGCACCTGCCGCCCGATCCGTTTCTGATGGCCGTGGCAATTGGCGCGGCCTCACCCTACCTGACTCCAATTGGGCACCAGTCGAATACGCTGGTGATGGGTCCGGGAGGTTATAATTTTGGCGATTATTGGAGGATGGGGTTGCCGCTGGATATTGTCATTGTTACAGTAGCTGTACCGATGATTCTCTGGATATGGGTGTGAAAACCACCCAAAGTAAGATATCTTGAGTATAAAACCTGGTAGGTTGCTAAATTGAATCTAAACCATAAAAACTAAACGATAAAGAGGAATTAACCGATGAAAAAAATTAAATTAATAGTCTCTCAAATTGCCATACTATTCACGCTGGCTTCTTTTTCACTATTTGTCCAGGCGCAAGATTGTCCCCGGGGCACTCTGGACCAGCAATACTGTGATCGCGATGGAGATCTGGTCGCAGATTTACCCCTCGACCAAAATGACTGGTCAGATCCAGACACCATAATTTTCTCGTATACACCAGTCGAAGATCCTGCGGTGTACGCCAAGGTCTGGGACGGTTTTATCAACCATATGGCCGAAGTTACCGGCAAAAAAGTTGTGTTTTTTCCGGTGCAATCATACGCCGCCCAATATGAAGCTATGCGTTCCGGACGGTTACATATAGCCGGGGTAAATACTGGAGGTAATCCGGTGGCAGTATCCTGCGCCGGCATGGTTCCATTCGCCATGATGGCATCAGAAGATGGCTCGTTTGGCTACGAAATGGAGATTATCGTACCTGCCGACAGTCCCATCATGACGCCATCGGACATCAAAGGCCGATCGATGGCCTTTACTTCGCCAACCTCCAACTCTGGATTTAAAGCACCGTCGGCATTGCTTAAGTCAGAATTTGGTATTGAGCCGGATAAAGATTTCGAAGCGGCGTATTCCGGCAAGCATGACAATTCAATTTTGGGAATCGCCAACAAAGACTATGAAGCCGCGGCGATTGCGAATTCTGTGCTCAAGCGAATGATTGACCGGGATGTGGTTGACCCCGCGATGATACGGACGATTTACAAATCCCAAACATTTCCAACTACTGGTTACGGCCACGCGCATAATTTGCATCCAGCAGTGGCTGCAAAAATCAAACAAGCGTTTTTTACTTTTCAATGGGAAGGTTCCGCGTTACAGGAAGAATTTCAAAAAGAAGGTCGGTTTGTCTCTATCCACCACAAATCCGATTGGAGTGTAATTCGCCAAATTGACGCAGCCAATGGTGTGAGCTACGACTGCAAATAGCAGAAGTTTGTAAAAAACAGCGGCCATGGCGATACCCATGGCTGCTGTATAAACTGGTTCCGAAACTATGGTGACTGGACTAGTTGCGTCAAACTAATTTAATCCAATAATTATTCGACCGTTTTATTTGCGGTTTTCCAACCCTTCCCGCGATCGTTACCAATGCTTCAAATAAAAAATCTCGACAAGCAATATAAGACGGGAGATAAAGCGCTGAAAAATGTCAGCCTGCAAGTTCCGCGGGGCCAGGTGATGGCACTTATCGGACCGTCAGGGGCCGGCAAAAGCACACTAATCCGCTGCGTTAATCGTCTGGTGGAACCAACTTCCGGCAGCATTCTGCTTGGCGAGTCGGATCTGGTTCGACTCGGTACCGGGCCACTGCGCAAAGCCAGACGCAGAATGGGAATGATCTTTCAGGAATACGCCCTGGTCGAGCGCTTATCGGTAATGGAAAACGTATTGTCGGGAAGGCTGGGGTATGTTGGATTCTGGCGTAGCTTTATGCGTAAGTTTCCGCAAAAAGATGTTGATGAGGCATTTCGACTGCTCGAACGGGTAGGCCTGGATCATATGGCTGACAAACGGGCTGACGAATTATCCGGTGGCCAACGCCAGCGCGTGGGTATCTGTCGCGCTCTGATCCAGAACCCGGATTTGTTATTGGTGGATGAACCCACCGCGAGCCTCGACCCAAAAACATCCCGTCAGATAATGCGATTGATTTGTGAGTTGTGCGAAGAACGTCAGCTGGCCGCCATTATTAATATCCACGACGTATTGCTGGCCCAGATGTTCGCGCGCCGTATCGTCGGATTGCAACTTGGAGAGATTGTCTATGATGGTCCGCCAGATGGCATGACTGCGGATGTATTGACCCAAATTTATGGCGAAGAAGACTGGGAAGCGACTATTCAGAAAGTCGACGAGGAAACCGATACAGCAGTCGCGGTGGAGAATCCTGCCAGCCCTGGCGAAGCCGAATGACTGCACGCCGCAGCTGGAAAAGACCACCATTTATTAAGCGTCCAGCTTTGCGCTGGGGATTACTGATCGCCTGTGCCGTCTACTTGGTACTGGCCATTAACAGTATGGACGTCAACTGGGTAAGGGTTGGAGAGGGCATTGTTCGCGGTAAGAAGTTTTTGGCTGCCTTTTTCCCGCCGGACTTTAGCTCGAGATGGGACTCCATTATTGACGGTATTTATGAAAGTCTGTGGATGACCGTTACCTCGACTGTGGTTGGTATCGCACTTTCCATACCGGTTGGACTGGGTGCAGCCCGAAATTTGTCCTATCGGCCGGTATATTATTTTTGCCGGGGCATTCTGGCTATTTCACGTACCTTTCCGGAAATCATCCTCGCGATTTTTTTCGTCAAGCTTTTTGGTTTCGGACCTTTCGCCGGCTTTCTCGCATTAAGTGTTGGCACCATTGGCTTCTACGGTAAACTGCTGGCAGAAGATATTGAAGACATGGACCCAGTCCAGGCGGAAGCGGTCAAAGCAACCGGTGCGGGCTGGCTGCAGTGGCTAAACTACGCGGTCCAACCCCAGGTTATGCCCCGCATGATTGGGCTGGGCATGTACCGCCTGGATATTAATTTTCGCGAATCAGCGGTGGTGGGAATTGTGGGCGGCGGCGGCATCGGCGCGACCCTGTTAACCTCATTTGACCGTTATGAATTTGACTCTGCCGCCGCGATCCTTTTGATTATCATCAGCATCGTTATGGTGGCGGAGTATTCTTCGGGATACATACGCAGGTGGGTACAGTAATGCCATCACCCGAGATCGCCATAACAAAGATTTGGCAACGCCGAACTACCGCTGCACAATATGGGATCTGGGCCGGATGGCTGGTAGGAATCGCCATCTTCGCCTATTGCTGGCGACTGATATCTGACAAAACCATTTGGATGTTTGTCAATGATGCCCCCAAACAGGCAGCAGACCTTGCCGAGCGTATGGTGCCCCCAAAATGGTCCTATATGGATACTCTTTGGGGGCCAATTTGGGACACCATCAATATCGCCACCCTTGGTACTGCAATCGCCCTGGTGTTAGCGGTTCCCATCGCATTTTGTGCCGCCCGCAACACTACCCCCAGCACAATTTTTGTTCGCCCCATTGCACTCTTTGTAATTGTTGCCTCGCGCTCCATCAATTCGCTAATCTGGGCGCTAATGCTGGTGACCCTGATAGGCCCGGGTGTGCTTGCAGGTGTCATCGCTATTGGATTGAGATCCATTGGTTTTTGCGCAAAATTACTCTACGAAGCGATTGAGGAAATCGATCCAACCCAGGTAGAAGCGATCAGCGCGACCGGCGCAAGCGGTGCACAAAAGCTTTCCTATGGGATCGTGCCACAAATTCTCCCAGCATTCGCCGGAATCAGCGTGTTCCGGTGGGATATCAACATCAGAGAATCCACGGTGCTTGGTCTGGTTGGCGCCGGCGGAATCGGACTTCAGCTTGACGCATCAATTTCAACCCTGGCCTGGACCCAGGTGTCGCTCATTCTGCTGGTAATTCTCGCCACCGTAATAGTTAGCGAGTGGGTGTCAGCGAAAATACGCCACGCGATTATTTAAATCGACCGTGCTGCGCATCGGTCTATTCGGCTAAATAGAATCAACCCATTATCGGGTGCATTATAATCTCGGGTGTTATCTAGTGTACTGGCTGTTTTCGCCAGCAATCAATTCACCCTTAGTACTGTTTCCCTATGGCCAAATTGTCCCGTCCGATTATCGATGGATTGTTCAACGTTTTAACCGCCAGCAAATTTATTGCTGATTTTTGGCCCAATCGAGCGGTCCATACCCATGGCAATGTCACCCGGTTGCCTAGCGTATTTAGTTCGGAGCTTCTGGGGGATTTCACAGCGCTGGCACAACGCTATCGCGGACCGGCGTTCTACTTTGATGCCGAAAATGGCGTAATGCGACCGGTGGACCGCCCTCCTCTACAGTTGTATCGTAGCGGAAGAACCATTTACTTTGGCGACGTCGAACCTTTTATTGACGGCGTTACCGTTTTTTTACGTGAATTTGAACAGGAACTCGGGGTCAATCCTGGATGCGCCCGTATGGGAGTATTTGCCTCACCACAAAATGATGGGGCAACAATCCATTACGATACCAATGAAGTTTTTTCCATTCAACTAATTGGTAGTAAGCAATTCCATATCGCGCCCCTTAAAGAATTATCTTATCCCGCAGGTCTGCAGTATTCCACATCAACAGCCCCGGAAAAACTGCATTACCCCCAGATGCAGAATGGGTTTCCCGATCCGGCTAATGCGCAATTCGAATGCGTCAATATGGAAGTCGGTTCAGTATTATTCATGCCACGGGGAACCTGGCACCATACATCCGCCGACAGTTCTGAATCTCTCGCGGTCAGCATCATCGTCGATCCGCCTCTGGCCGTTGATATGATTCTTGACCATTTGAAAATTACGCTGATGCAGAATCAAGAATGGCGCAAGCCAGTGATGGGTTGCTGGGATAGTTCCGATCTTCCCGATCAAACTAAAAAAACTCTCGGTACCTTGATACAGCAGCTTCAATCCGTCACCCAAAATCTGCAACAGGAATCCATTGTACAAGGCGCGGGAAATCACCAATTATGGTTCGACAAAATTAATCAGGAAACACGCTTCCAGGTAATTCCCACCGCGACTATGGTGTTTCAGGAGGTTGGTGATCATACCCAAGTTACGATTAAGGTATCCGACATTTCCCGGGGAGAACGCCAAACCGGATCGGTCAAGGTTGATGCAGGAATCAGAAAGTTGCTTGAGTGGATGCTTGACCGGAAGCAGCCTTTTACCGCAGTTCAGTTAGCAGCGGCATTTAACGAGAACCCGGGAGAAATTATTGGCTTGTTGCAAGGACTGGCGGCCAGTGAAGTTCTGATGCCTCTTTGCTATGACCAGATCACCTAAGGAACCTATGGAAAATAAGTTAGCGCTTTGTTAAACGCTTTATGCCCGATTTTGTAACCTATAAGTCGCCCGGGAATATCGTCGGCAGTAGGATGAATGCCGCCGTAGATCCTCGAAATACTACATTCGTCAGCGGCGTCCTGATAGGTCGCCCACTGTAAATTAAATTTCTTGGACGGTCCTTTTTCAAATACCAGGAAATCATCTTTTGGGATAACAAAATAGGCGTAACCACCCGGGAAAAAATTCGACCCGGTCAACAGCGTTATAATCTCGGCAGCCGCTCGGCTGTAAGTACTATGCCCGGATACATATCCGGCGAATGGTGGAGTCACAAAATTTGGTCGTTGGTATGGCCACCAGTCACTGCAGAGAATCCAGCCAACACCACTTTGGTCTTGTTTGGGATTCTCAATATGGTCAGGGCCACGCCAGCTTTTTATAGCAATTTTTCCAAGATTTTTACGATCCTTTGCCACCAGATGATGATGCCGCCCGCCTGGCATTGCAGATCTTTCAGTAATTAATTCGATCAATCCAGGTTGTAGATTGATACCATTTGGGTCATATCGAGGCAACGTTGGATCCGCACTCTGACCCTGATCGCACAAGTAACGAATTGCGGAAATCGGACGCGTATAGTCATACCATCCTTTGATACTCCATGCGGCCACAGCAGCATCGTGCATCGCGCCACCGAGAGCAAGATACGCTCGCAGATCCCATTCCAACTCGTTCATGACGGGCCCCTCTCCGGCAAATCGTTTTTTCCCTGACAGGCGATCCATTACATAATTAAGAATCACAAACCAGTGCCCCGGCGGCGTTTCAGAATGTGGACCATCTGCCCAAAATTCTGCCAACACTCGAAAGTAGTCACCGGCATAGACCCATTCTGCAGGATAGGGTTGGCCTGACACTGGATTGATATGGTGGCCCGTTCCGTCATTGGTACCCAGGGTATTATTGCCGCGGGTAGACGGACTGATATCGATCACCAGTCCATCAGCCGGGTCAAGCCTGCTACTTAGTGCGATCACTTGCTCAAATCCGGTCTTATACAATTCCCTGGAATCAACCTGATCGCCCATTAACGGAGGTGGTCCAGGGTCCAGATAAACCGTATAACGATTACCGTTACGGTTCCGGGTTTCACCATCTTCCTGGGTTAGCGCGAAAGGTTTGACATTGCCCCATTCCGGTCCGACGAATGGTGGATAATTTTCAGAACGCTCCCCCGACTGACCAACAAAATCCGGTATATCAAGAGGCTGCCATCTATTCGGGTCGACCATTTTTGGGTTCCCACTGGCAACCGGGGCGAGACTGGGATTAATCGGCTGATAATACCTGTTGGCGTAGTCATTTGACTCATTAGCACCATCAGTCAAACCGTATTGGATGATGGCATTGGCCACCCTAATGCCAAGAGCCGCTGGCGTATCCTCACTCCCGTCTTCAATGTTGGGATCGTAACCGAGTTCCACCATCAGACGATTGGCTGAAGACTCGGTTTGAATAAAATTAGGTGACTTTTTAAATCTCCACAGGAGTAATCGATGCGCTGCGTAACTTATAGCCTGGTGTCGGGCACCGGCTACATCCGGAGTATCAAATTGCTCGTCAGTTATGACGCCCTTTGCGTTTACATCGAAAGCCGCCCAGACATCCCACATCGCGACGGAAAAGTGAAATAAATTACGCGCATGTACCGTCGGCCTCGCACTGTCGAGTCGAATGCCCCATAGCAATTGTTCATTCCAAATCCGGGCAATAGATTTGACCGGGGGTTGCTGCGCTAGCGCAACAGTAGGCAATAAAACCAGGCAAAAGACAAGCACCCTGAACCTGGCAATTGCGCGGAATATCATTAACGATAAATTCTGTAGGAGCAAAACTTAAATAGAGCGTCCTTTCTACTGCAGCGTATGCTTTTTAACCGCCGCAGTTTTATTTTCCTCCCGGGCTCCACGATGCTCTACCACCGCCTGTGATCCATGATGTTCGATCATCTTCCACCCTTGATCGCCCTGCTGATAAATATTTGTCGCAATAACCGTAGCCGAACCTGCGCCAACGGTGATTATTTCCCGCACCAGATGTACCGCGAGCTCGCCACTGTATACCTGCTTGATAATCTCGAAACTTATTTTCGGTGCTGCTTCGGCCATTAGTATTCGTGCCCAGCTTTTCATCACCGCCTCTTTCCCTACCAGAGCCGCTGATCCGGGGTGAATACAAACCACATCATCGCCACTCCATACCTGGTCCATGCCAGTAACACTGGAGTTCGAAAATGCGTTGTAGAAAGCGGTTTCGGCTTCTATCGGTGAAGAAAAATGTAGCGCGGATTTAGCTGTGTTCATGGCGATGAATCAGGTGCAGAAGTTTTTCTATTTGGTTCAATTTGGTTTGAGTAGTGAGAACATCACCCAATGAGGGTGATGGACATACAATTGTAATCTCCCCATAGGGTTTCATAAATACCAGGTTGTCATATATTATGCCTCAATGAATCTACTCCTGGTAAATTTCAGCGTCGGTCATATGGCCAACGACTGGGCCCCTGCAGCGATCTGGCTGCTGGTCCCTGCGATCGCAGTTAGTCTCGGACTATCTCCTTCGGAGGTGGGAACATTGATCGCCATTCACACCATTGGCGCATCGCTGGGCTATCTTCCCGCCGGGGTTTTTTCGGACCGAGTGCAGCACAAAGGGAGATTATTGGCCGCAACCTTCTGGTGGGTAGCCATCGGTTATTTTCTGGCATCGCTGGCACCCGGATTCTGGTCGCTGGCGTTTTTGTTGGCCATCGCCGGTATGGGGGATGCCGCATGGCACCCGATCGCTACCGGCATTCTGGTGGAACAAGTCCCCAAGCGAAAAGGAATGGTGCTCGGTATTCATGCCATGGGTGGCTCTTTGGCGGAAGTCGGATCGCCGCTGATAGTGGGAATTATCCTGAGCTACCTGGATTGGCGACATGCGCTGCAGTTAGCAGTAGTTCCCGCGGTGGTAATGGGTCTGATTTTCGTTTTCTATGCCAACAAAATCCCCCAGGCAAAATCCACCGCAGTGAGTAAAGTTGAACTCGGGGGCATGGCTCGACACTGGCTTAAACCAACCGGACTCATGCTGATCGGCATGATCTCGATTTATAACATGGCGTTGTTTGCGCTCCTCAGTATGACCGCCCTGTATCTGCAGAATAACCTGGGCTATACGCCCGCTCACGCTGGCATTGTGTTTGCTGGGGCCATGCTAGTTGGTTCGCTGGCGCAACCGCTAATTGGCAAGTTTTCCGACACTGTTAACCGACACGTAGTATTTATCGCAGGGTCAACATTGGCGATAATCAGCTCAGTCTTCGCCGCAATGGGAACTGTGCCGTTATTTATTGTTATCGCATTGGTTGCCAATATGGCCATCCTTACCAGCATTCGTTCCGGTGTTCTGGCTTCCGCAGTAGAGTATGCCAGCACCCGGGCGGCTACGACCCTGGGGTTCGTCTTCGTTGTACTGGATGGTGTCGGTGCGCTCGGTGCAATCCTCGCCGGATTTGTTGCCGAAGTCAGCCTGCAAAATGTTTTCGCACTGGCCGGCCTGCTTTCACTGATCAGCGTGATACTTTCAGCCATCCTGTATACCCAAAACCGAGTAAGACTGGTGGTGACTGACGAGTGAATTCGATCAAATTTAAAAATGGTAATTCCATACCGGTGCTTGGGCAAGGTACCTGGCAGATGGGAATAGATCGTTCGGCATATAAACAAGAGGCCGATGCCCTGCGCTATGGTATGGATCTTGGCATGACCCTGATTGATACCGCAGAAATGTATAACGACGCCGAGTTAGTAGTGGCTGATGCAATTCAAGGACGGCGACATGAAGTCACGATCGTAAATAAAGTACTACCAGGCAATGCTTCCCGAGAAGGCACCATCCAGGCCTGTGAGAGGAGTCTGAAACGCTTAAAGATTGAGAACATCGATGTGTACCTGTTGCACTGGGCCGGACACCACCCATTGGAACAAACACTCGAGGCATTTGAGCGGTTGGTGGAACAGGGAAAGATCGCAAGCTATGGCGTCAGCAATTTTAACCATAATGAAATTCAGCAGGCATGGAACCTTACTGGTGGTTCGTCAATTGCTACCAATCAGGTTTTGTATAACCTGCAACAACGTGGAATCGAATGGGACTTGCTGCCCTGGTGTCGCGACCATGGAATGCCCGTAATGGCCTATTGCCCGCTCAATCAAGGTCAGCTTCCCCCCGATGTATTGGAGCAGGTTGCTCTGCGCCACAACGCCACCCGCTTTCAAATCGCCCTTGCCTGGTTGCTCCAACACCCAGATATTATTGTTATTCCTAAAGCGTCAGATAAAACCCATACAGATCAAAATTTTGCTGCCCTTGGAATTCGGTTAACCAACGAAGAACTGAAGCAGATCGACCGTACTTTTTCGCCACCCCAACGGGCGACGCCATTGTCGATTGTTTGAAAAACGGATTGCTGCCGGACTTTATAGATTACTCAGGCAAGCAAATTCCGGGTATAGTCGTTTTTAGGTGCCCGATACAATTCTTCAGTGTTCCCCTGCTCCACAATCTCTCCGTGTGCCATTACCGCAACCCGATCAGCAACATACCTGACCACTGCGAGATCATGAGAAATAAAAATCATGGTCAGATTTTTTTGTTTAACCAAGTCAAGTAGCAGCTGCAGTATTTGCGCCTGTATGGTTACGTCCAGGGCAGACACTGGTTCATCGGCAATGATCAATTTAGGCTCTACCGCCAAGGCTCTGGCAATGGCAACGCGTTGTCGCTGACCACCAGAAAATTCATGGGGGAATTTATTGGCCCAAACCGGATCAAGACCGACATCTCGCATTAAACCCAGCACTCGTTCGGTCACCGCGTTAGATCCAACAGCCAACCCGTGCAAGCGAACTGGCTCAGCAATTATATTGTGTATCGTCATTCGTGGATTGAGCGATGCATAAGGATCTTGAAATATCATCTGGATATCCCGCCGCCTGGCTTTCAAAGCGTCTCCGCGTAGATTGTGCAGCGGCATACGTTCCAACAAAATCGCGCCGTGTTCGATTTGTCTAAGTTGGACGATAGTGTGGGCCAGCGTTGTTTTACCGCAACCGGACTCTCCTACCAGTCCAAGAATTTCTCCCTGGCTAAGGTCCAGGGTTACATCATCCACCGCAACCAGCCTGCTCGCACCTATTGGGAAGCTAACCCGGACATGTTCTATTTCAAGAAGCTTATTTGTCATGGGTTGATCGTATCGGTAGTGATCCGGTTTAGCACTGGTGGGGATCGAATCCAGCAGCTTGCGGGTATAGGGATGTGATGGTTGAGAGAAAACCGTGGAAGTTTCGCCCTGTTCCACCGCCACCCCCCGCTCCATCACGATAACTCTGTGCGCAATTCGACGAACCACATCAAGATCATGTGAAACAAATATCACCGCTACCTTGTGTTGAATTTGTAAACCGCTGATGAGATCAAGAATCTGTTTTTGCACCGATACATCGAGGGCCGAAGTGGGCTCGTCAGCAATCAGAATCTCGGGTTTGGTGATCATCGCCATTGCAATCATCACCCGCTGGCGCATACCACCGGAAAACTCGTGAGGGTACATATGATATCGCTGTTCTGGTTGCGCTATACCAACTTCCTTCAGCAACGAAATGCCACGCGCCCTGGCCGCAGCCCGGTCGACTTTGCCATGCAGTAACAGCGGTTCGATTATTTGCTCGCCTATTGTCATATAGGGATTCAGGCAAGTCATCGGATCCTGAAAAATCATACTGATCCGCTTCCCGCGAATACGTCTCAATACTTTTTCCCTGGCAGAAATTAAATCGACGCCGTCAAACATAGCGCATCCACCTGCGACATTGGCGGGAGGCCTGGGCAATAGTCCAAGGAGGGAATAACAGGTCACCGATTTTCCGGAACCAGATTCACCAACTATGCCAAGGGTCTCTCCCCGGGCCAGTTCGAAGGACAGATTATTGACCGCAGTTGAATCGCCATCACTACCTTTAAAACCTATTGTCAGGTTTTCAACCTTGAGCAATATTTCAGTGCGCGCGGTCACTGCTTTACCTGTTCTCTGGAAGAGCGTGGATCAAGCGCATCACGCAATCCATCGCCAAGAAAGTTTAATGAAAACAAGGTAAGCGACAACGCCAGTCCCGGAAATATTAGCAACCACGGATACTCCTCCATGGTTTCAACCCCGGTTGAAATCAAAACGCCCCAGGAACTTTGAGGTGGTTGAATTCCGAGACCGAGAAAACTGAGAAATGCTTCGAATAGCATGACCCCGGGAATAGTGAGGGTAATGTAGACAATTACCGGACCGATGATATTTGGGATGATATGCCTCGCCATTATCTGCCAGTCTGACAATCCGGTGACGACGGCGGCACTAATAAATTCCTGCTGGCGCAGCGATTGAACCTGTCCGCGCACGATACGTGCCATGGTTAACCATTCAACTAACCCAATCGCCAGAAACAACAGGATAAAACTCTGACCAAACACCACCATTAACAAAATGACAAAAATCATAAATGGTAGTGCGTATAAAATATCGACAATGCGCATCATGACGTTGTCGACACGCCCCCCTGTGTAACCGGCGATGGTTCCCCACAAAACTCCAACCACAAGGGAAACCGCGGTGGCGGCAAACCCAACCAGCAACGAGATTCTCCCGCCATACATCAATCGAGTCAATTGGTCGCGACCCAGGGTGTCGGTCCCAAGCCAATGGGTTAGTGAAGGTGGCGCCGCCCCCAGGGATAGATCCTGGGTTTCATAAGCATAGGGTGCAATCAACGGAGTCAGAATCGATACACCAATAAAAAATATAATTACTCCTAATCCAAACATCGCCAACCGATTTCGTTTCAGTCTTGACCACGCATCCTGCCAAAGAGATCTTCCCACCTCGAACTGGATTTGCTGTAACACTTTTGCCGTCTCTGCCATATTTAATACACTTACACTAGTGGTTACGGCGCAATCTGGGATTCATCCATAACGCTATCAAGTCCGCCACAATATTTAGCAAGACGATTAAACAGGATAATAGTATTGTGGTTCCAAGGATCATGGTGTAGTCCCGATTGAACGCTGCCTGAATATAGAATCTGCCGAGCCCGGGGATCTGGAAAATGGTTTCTACGACAAAAGATCCGGTTAACAAACCTGCAATAGCGGGCCCCATAAAGGCCACTACTGGAGAGAGTCCGCCGCGTATCGCGTGGCGCAATAAAATAACCGATGTGGACAATCCTTTGGCCCGTGCTGTACGAATAAAGTCCTGGGATAGAATCTCCAGCATGCCACCCCTGGCTAATCGAGAAATATATGCAGCATAGGCTGAACCAAGGGTCACCACTGGCAGGATCTTATCACCGGGCGAATAACCCCATCCTGATACCGGTAACCATTGCAACCAGATACCAAATATTAAAACTAGCAATGGCCCCAATAAGAACGATGGGAAACAAATTCCTGACATCGCCAATGACATCGGCAGATAGTCCTGCAGCGTATTTGGTTTAACCGCTGCAATCATTCCCGCGGCAACGCCAACTACGATGGCAAATAAAATGGCATAGATCGCGAGTTCCACTGTAATCGGTAGCCCAGTGGCAATGAGCTCGGTAACGCTGCGATTAGGATAGCGAAACGAGGGCCCGAAATCTCCCTGGACCAGATTTTTCAGGTAATTAAAATATTGCAGATAGACCGGATCGTCCAGATGATAGCGGGCTTCCAGGTTTTTAATGACTTCGGCGGGCAGGGTACGTTCGGCATCGAAAGGGCCTCCCGGTGCAGCCCGAACCAGAAAAAAAGTAACGGTCACCACGATCAGTAAAACCGGGATACCCTGCAATAATCGATGAAATATAATCTTTGTCATATTAATTAGGTTCTGAGCATACCTCAGGCTGCAGGAATTAACCCCAGACGTCGTCGCACGCCGTTGACGATTGCATTGCGCAGCGCAACGGGATAGCCGAGTGGGAGTCCGTCAATGACATTCTTGATGACCAGTGGCATGCTGCTGCGAAGGTGTTGCAAAATATCTCTAACCACATCCCCTCTTACTCCTACAGATTCAGCGGACTCAACAAAGTGTTGCGGTACGATTTGGTCAAAATTAAAAATGTGTTTATTACCAACGGCCATTGCCATTGTCATTCTTTTTCGCGGCAAGTTTCCATCATCTACCCAAGGCTGGCCCGAAACGATACCGTAAAATGGTGTGAGCTTGAAGCCTCCACCCGGTTGCAGAAAGACACTAAACTTTTTTCCATGTCCATTCACAATACCCAGCAACCAAAAAACGCATAGTCCATAAAGAAACATTCGCTGATCATTTTCAGGGTCATCACTGCCTTTTAAAAATCGCAAGATTTCAATTGTTCCGGGACCACCTTCACTTTCATATTTCTGTGCCAATGGAATCGACAAGGCCTGGCAAATATCTTCTTGGGGTACCCTGAGGAATTTTCCCTGTTTGCTCCAGTGCCGATCAAACCGTTCTATAACTAATGCCTTTTGTCCTGCGAAGCGATCGATCCAAGTGTGGGCCACTGGTAAACCAAGTACTAAGAGAAATTGCATGCACAAAAATTCGTTTTCCACCCGCTGTGAATAATCCACATAATCCAGCGACCCATCCTGTGGTTTAATTATATGTGTGGTTGCCGTGCCATGACCCGGTATAAACCAGGTATTTTGCTGCAGGCTATTTTTCATATAGAGCAAGGCCAATTTATTCCGGGACCCGGACAGGGTTGTTCTAAATTCACTTTCTCCATTAAATCCAAATGGCGTCGATTCCAAATTGACCAGAAGTGCTCTGATTTCCTGATCCGTTATAGGGTCACCGTCAACTGCCTTAACATTCGGTGAAAGGACACTTTGACGAGTAAATTGCAAGGCACCAATACAATCACCCCCGATCAGGGATAACACGGAAAAAGCGTCGATTGACCGAGTTCCGCCCCTTTCCGCAATAAGCTGGCGGGTCTGACTGTTTTCTGGCAATAGGTTCTCCAGAACAACGTTCACTACGTCTCCCTGGTAGCGATCCTCCTGTAGCGGCAGGGACAGAGAAATCGGAAAGGCGTGTTTCCAGTTGAGCCAGGAGGAGTTGTATTGCAACCCAACCTCCCCCGAGCTTTCTTTTCGTAATTCGGCAACCAGGCGACCATTGATATGGATGGCTAACGGGGCATGCCGGTGGGGACGCGCCATCAGAATATATGTTCAATGGATTCGAACGAGGTTTTACCGCGCTGATCAACAATTATTTCCAGCTTCAAAGCAGATAGCACTTCTACCAGCGTTTGCAATTGCATTGCTGGCTCCCCGCCTTCCAGCCGGGATATAGTCGCCTGACGCATACCAATCCTGCGCCCGAGTTCAGCCTGGGTAAGCCCTTGTCTACGCCGTTCCCGACGGATTGCCATTCCCAATTGTTTGGTGGTTCGCGCTCGGTATTTCATGGGTATCCAATATTTCTCGAATACCTAAAATATACGCCACCAGGTATATAAAATCTGTGTATACGCGAGCGGGAATAATTACAATATATACGCATACAGGTATATTAGCAAAGACTTTCAATCACCTATGGGGACTATTTAAATTTCACTTTAATCTAATAAATTCAATACGTTTTCGTGATATACGGACGAGATGGTGGCTGAAAAGAGAGAGGGGTATTTTTGTTGTGATGTCGTGGAAAAATCATCTGGAAATAATATATTTAAAACAATGTCCTATACTGTACACCGCACTTAAAAACGATATCTTGGTGGCACTGCGTTGATAGTAAGTGCATTTTTAGAATTGACTCAAATCTAGCCCAATCAAATCCTCAAGAATCATCCAGATAGACAAACTTAAATGGGTGGTGGTCAAGAATATTCGGATACCATCCTTTTACCGAAGGTAATCGCAGGGCGACTCGCGTATAGGTATATATTGGTAGTAACGGCGCTTCCAGATCGAGTATGCTTTCTGCATCCTGAAAGACCTGGTAGCGCTCGGCCTGATCTGACAACGTTGCCGCTTGGGCAATAAGCTCATCATACTTGGCGCTCGACCATCCAGTCCTGTTATTGCCGCCGTCGGTCAACATCATGTCCAGGAATGTATTTGGGTCCGGATAGTCGCCAATCCAGCCGGCCCGGGAAATATCGTAGTCAAGATTACTGGTTCGAGATAAATAAACCTTCCAGTCGGTATTGGTCAGGCGAATATTTACGCCCAGGGCAGTCTTCCACATTTGCTGAATCGCTTCAGCGATTTTTCGATGCCCATCACTGGTGTTATATAGAAGCTCCAGCTCAGGAAAACCTTCGCCCTCGGCAAATCCCGCCTCGGCTAATAGAGATTGTGCGGATTTTATATCGTAGGAAACGGGACTCGGTGGTGGATAGTAGCCCTGGGTATTTGGTGGAGTAAAAGAAAACGCTGGAATTTGGCCGCCTTTGGTTACTGCATCGATAATTATCTGTCGATCAATGGCCATCGACAATGCCCGTCTTACCCTCGAATCGTTCAACGGAGCCCTGGTAACATTAAAACGATAGAAATAGGTGCCAAGATAGGGACTAATCGAAATACGCGTTGGAAACTGTTGCTGATAGGTTTTAATTTTTTCCGACGGAGTGGAGCCGGTTACATGCAATGCCCCGGTGCGGAACATTCGTTCCTCGGTCAACGCATTATCAATTGGATAAAATCTTATCGCCGAGAGTCTAACCATCGAGGCATCCCAATAACGGGGATTCTTTGTTACTTCGACAATATAATTTAGTCGCCAACTTTTTAGCACAAAGGGCCCGTTGCCCACAAAGTTTCCCGGACGAGTCCATTTGGTTCCGCGCTCATCCATCGCACCATATTTCAATACTGTGGTTGGATGGACTGCAAAGGTACTGTAATGAGATAACAGCGATAAAAAGTATGGGGTCGGATTATCTAGTTCCACCACCAGGGTTTTATCGTCCAGCGCGTGCACCCCCACTTGAGAAAAGTCAGTAAGTTCTCCGTGATTAAAACGACGCGCATTGCGAACGGGAAACAATTGATAGGCATACTCCGCGGCTAGAGAAGGTGATAACAGGCGTTGCCAGGACCAGACAAAATCCTGGGCAGTCACCGGATCACCATTAGACCACACTGCTTCTGGTTGTAGTGCAAAGGTATAAACTCGGCCATCGGTAGAAACTTGCCAGGATGCAGCCATACCCGGTACAGGCGCCAAAGATTCAGGGTTTTCAGCGACCAGACCTTCGAGTAATGCGGTAATTATAGTGTGTTCCGTGACCCCGGTGACGATATGCGGATCCAAATCCTGGGGTTCAGTTCCGTTGCCAATATGCAGGACTTGAGTTCGATTTCCTTGCTCCACATTGTTGGGACCCAAATCACAACCTCCGAGCAGCAGACAAAACAGAATCAAACCCAGTCTTATTTTCATTATAGCCCTCTGAGTTTTCAGCAAACTACGCAGCGTTTTTAAAACCGTAGCGAAAGGCAGCTCAATCCGCCATCTAACTTACGGAACTCAGAAACATCTACCGGGATTGTTTGATATCCCGCGTTATTTATAAGCTTTTCGGTTTCGGCAAAACCTGCTGGAACCAACACTCTGTCATTGACCCAAACAGAATTTGCCGCATAGCTTTCAGACTCATCAACCTGCAAAAGATGTAGGTTATTAAATTCGGCCTTTTGTAAAAATTCTCCGCATGCTAGCAGATTATTATTTTCCAGATAGCCTAACCCGGTTTTTAGATGCAAAACCTCTGTCAGCGTAACCACCGAGCCCGTTAAATTATACTTGGCTAATATTGAAATCATCTGACTCGCCCCAGCTTGGTTAGTCCGTTCAGACAGCCCGATATAATAATGATCACCCACCATCATAATATCACCTGCTTCAATTGTTCCTGGAAAATTGATTTTCTCAACAGACGAAAAATACTCTCCAATAACCTCTTGAATTGATTCTATTTCCCCTTGGCGAGAAACTGCTCCTGGGTTGGTAATAATCGCACAATGTGGCGTACACAACGCCACATCTTCAACAAACGTTGAATCGGGATATTCTTCGCAAGGCGGTAAAACCGTCACCTCCAATCCACACCGGATCAAAGCCTCAATATAGCTCTCGTGCTGTCCCAGTGCCGTTTGATAATTAGGTTTTCCTAAACTCGCAGAAGTCAGTCCATTAACTAAACTTTTTCCCGGCGTTCTTACAATTGCATTACTAAACATATCACCAATCACTCACACAAATATTTAAAAATCAAATCCAACCCATAATAACCCCAAACTATACAAAGACTAGATATATTGCTTGGCGAGGGTTAGTAGGACGTTTGCGCCTTTGATTAAGTTTTCTTGGTCGGTATGTTCTTTCGGGTTGTGGCTGATCCCATCACGGCTAGGAACGAAGATCATGGCGGAGGGGCAGATCCGGGACATCATTTGTGCGTCGTGTCCCGCACCCGAGGTCATTCTGCGGCAGGTAAATTTATGCAGTGCGGAGGATTGTTCAATTGCTTTGACTAAATCTTGATCGAATTGGACGGGTTCAAATCTGGCAAGTCGTTCAGTTTTAACCGTGACGCCCTCTTCGCAGGAAACCCGTTTCAGTAATTGTCTGAGTTCGTCTTCTGCTGACTGGAGTATATGTTCTGTCGGATCTCTCAAATCTACCGTAAATACCACTTTCGCAGGTATGACATTTATCGCATTGGGTCTATAGGACATGGTACCAACGGTTACTACAGTCGTATCGTTGGTTGTGGTAACAAAATCTCGAATTCGAACCATGATCTGGGCCGCGGCGTGACCTGCGTCATGGCGTAAACGCATTGGAGTGGTGCCAGCATGGTTTGCCGTTCCTTCTATAGTAATACGTTGCCAGGATATTCCCTGGAGATTTTCCACCGCACCAATGTCGATTCTTTCTGCTTCAAGTATGGGACCCTGTTCTACATGAACTTCGAGAAATGCATGGGGAATAATCGAGCCCGGAAGCATCGGACCGGCGTAACCGATTCGACGGAGTTCCTGATCCAGTATGGTTCCATCGGTACCTTCGGTGGCAAGTGCGTCATTTAACGAATAGCCACCGGCATAAACCAAAGACCCCATCATATCCGGAGCATAACGTACGCCTTCTTCGTTGGTGAATATAGCTACGGTAACTGGCCGCTTGGGTGTATCAACCTGCTTCTGTAATGCTTCAATTACTGACAGGCCAGAAAGCACACCATAGCACCCGTCATAGATGCCACTGTTAATAACTGAATCAATATGAGAACCCATCATTAACGGCGCCTGATCCAAACTACTGCCCCAGGTACCAAAAATATTTCCGATGGCGTCGATAGAAATAGTGAGCCCGGACTGCCGCATCCAATGACAGACTAGATCACGACCGGCTTTATCCTGATCCGACAGCGCTAACCGACTTAGTCGTCCGTCATCTTCCCTACCTACATCACCCAATTCCTGCAGGCGGCGCATAAGTTTTTCCCCATCAATTGTGGGCGTTTGACTATTCATTTCAGGTTCTTAGTTTAGACTCAAAACCGATAAATACTCGTGGGGCGCCAGTACAAATTGTGGTCTAGCCCCGAAGCGGATGCGCTTTATAAGTTCCCAACAAACGAACCTTGGTCGAAAAAAATCGGAGTTCTTCGAGAGCCCTGGCCACCCCTTCATCGTCTGGATGGCCTTCTATATCCGCATAAAACTGGGTCGCCGTGAATTTTCCGCCTAGTTGATAGCTTTCAAGCTTGGTCATATTGACACCATTGGTGGCAAACCCGCCCATTGCCTTGTATAGCGCGGCGGGCATATTTCTTACATTGAAAACAAAGGTGGTTACAATTAGTTCTGCGGCATCCTCGGAGTCAGCATTTACTGGCTCAATCTCTACCATCTGGGCCGCAAGTACAACAAAACGCGTTACATTGTTTTCCGAATCCTCAATGTTCGACTCGATGATTTCCAGACCATAAAGATCGGCCGCCAACTCTGGCGCAAAAGCTGCCATGGTTCTATCTCCCTGCTCTGCCACCTGCCTGGCAGCTCCCGCGGTATCCCCTGCCACCACAGGTTGCCAACCTCGTTCCCGGACAATATTTCTGCACTGACCTAGAGCATGAACATGGCTATGGACCGTTTGAATTTCTGATTGACCCACACCCGGCAACACCATCAATTGGAAATGGATCGGCATAAAGTACTCACCCACAATATACAAGTTGGATTCGGGTAAAAGATGATGAATATCTGCGACCCGCCCTGCAATAGTATTTTCAATCGGGATCATCGCCAAAGCTGCTTCACCACTGCTAACCGCATTAAATGCGTCCTCAAAGGTTTTACAGGGCAAGGGCGCCATGGTCGGATACATATCCCTGCAAGCCATATCCGAATTGGCGCCGAATTCCCCCTGAAAAGCAATCTTGCTGGTTTGTTGCGTGGTTATCATTGAACTTGAACAGAAACGACATTAGAAACGGGTATTTTATCAATTTAATCCAATCAGCACAGGTTACTGGTGATAAGCAGAATATGCGATTTGGATTTTCGATGCAGCTATTTGGAAATAAAATTAGTGACCTCTCGCCACCACGGTTGGCCTGGATCAATAGGCATACGATTATGGCTGGCGGTTTCAAATAACCAACTTTTTTTGCGGGCTGTTATTGACTGAAATAACTGGTCACCATATCGCACCGGTACTACTTCATCCTGACCCGCCAACACCACCGCAACATTCCCATCAAAACCTGCCAAGTTGGCGACGCTATCGTATTTATCCAGTAACAACTGTCGCGTGGGAAAATACCAATAGTGGCTTTGGGCGACGTTAGTGAGTGAGTCCCAGGGGGTAAACATTACTACGCCAGCCACAGGATTCGTAGTGCGTGCAACTGCTCCTGCCGCCACCCCGGCACCAAGAGACTCTCCCCATAGATAAACAGGTTCAGCAAATTGTCGATGAGCAATTCCAATGATTTCGAGAGCATCTTGCAGTAACACTTGTTCTTTTGGGTCTCCTGGGCGACCTCCATATCCCGGGTATTCCGCCAGAATGACTCTGTATCCGAGGCGTGACAAAGAATCCAGATAGTAGCTACGATGATAGGCAGCACCAGCATTACCATGAAATACGATCATGGTACCCTCTATTTCTCCATCGCTATGGAGGCTGATGAACCCACGGAAGTCTTCAACAGATGGCCAGTGTTGCAATCCCGACTGATTGGCAAGCTCTGGCGAAATTAGAGTTTGGTCCGGCAGATAGAGTAACTTTCGCTGCAGTAAAAAAACAATCAGCATCAACACAAGATACGTAAGCAAAATGTAAATCAGGCCACGCAGAATCATCTTAATAGTTACCAGCGGAGTAAGAATTCAATAAAAGTTACTAGAGTAAAATCATGATGACAGAACCAGCTAGCGCTAACCCCATAATCACATTAAATATTCTGGCTTGTTTAGGTGTTTGCATAAAAGCTTGCATTCGGGCTCCGAGCCCGAGCCAAAGACTGCCTGCGGGTAGCGCAGAAAGCGCGAATACAACGCCAAATAATGCCGCTTGAAAAAGAGGATTGCCATCACCAACCTGGAAGTAGGTTCCGGTCGCGCTGGTGCTTACCAACCAGGACTTCGGGTTAACCCATTGAAATGCAGCAGCGTAGAAAAAACCTACTGGCTTGTCTGTATTGGTTTGCTGGGAGGTAGTTGCGGTTGCAATTTTCCAGGATAGCCACAATAAAAATGCTGATCCGACAACTTTTAAGCCGAGCAATAACTGGGGATTGTTAACAATAATACTGCCGATACCAAAGGCTACGACTGCCATCATCACCCCCATGCCAATAATCACTCCCCCAAGGCAACCCAGTCCTCTAAAAAAACCAGTCGCCAGTCCGGTTGCAACCAGCAATACATTACTTGGACCCGGCGTAACCGCGGCAACAAAAGAAAATACAATAAAGCCAATCAACTGCTCATTCGTCATGGGGTTCTACAGCAGAGTCTGTTTGTCGCATAATACCCGGGTACAACACAATATATGAAGATATGTCGGTAAAAGAAGTTTTACAAATTGGCCATCCTGTACTGGCAACATCGGCCAGTGCAGTCGACCCGAATGCTATCAATACCCCTGAAGTCCAAGGTTGGGTTGATGATCTGATTGATACCATGCGTGCTGCCAAAGGTGCTGGAATCGCGGCGAATCAAATTGGAATCCCTTATCGGCTTTTCACCGTTGAGGTCGGCAAAAATCCCCGCTATCCCTATAAGCCACCGATTCCGTTGACGGTTTTAATTAATCCGTCTATAAAATTTCTGTCAGATAAAACATTTGAAGGCAATGAGGGATGCCTTTCGGTACCCAATATGCGCGGCGTGGTAACCCGGCATCTGGAAATTGCGGTTACTGGATTCGATCGTGAAGGTCAGTTTCAATCATTTGAGGTGCGTGGTTACTCCGCCGGCACCTGGCAACACGAGCATGATCACCTCGATGGAATATTATTTCCCCACCGGGTTAAAGACCCGCAGTCTTTTTGTTCATGGTCAGCGTTCGCTGAATTCCAGCAGGCCGATTTTGCCAAAAAAGTGGAGCAACTGGTCGCAACCTGGGGTGCCTGACTTTTTCAATTTAATCTCTCCAATGAGGAGGAAAAGTTGCATCAAAAGCGGAACTGGTTTCTATAATTTGATTCCAAGTATTCAGATTGGGGTAGTCTGTAGGTAACTTTCCCAATCCAATCTGCTCTGCCAGTTCAGACTGCTTGTTGATTGCTCGACGCAGACGTTGAATGGTAGGTACCAACACAATATCTGCGGCAGAGAATTCTCCGGCCAACCAGCCAGTAGCACCCAGCTTGCTTTCAACTATTTTTAATTCGTATTGGATAGAAACCGCGATATCATTCAGAGAATCCTGGACTTGATCAATTTTGTTGCGGAAGACTGGTTGAACAAAACCGGTCACCCTCTTGTCAATGTACTCAATTACCTCGTGCATGGTTTGTTCGATAAGGCCCGTTTGGGCAGGAGTATTTCCCAGCAGCGGGACCCGGGGAAATTGTTTCTCCAGATAATGCATGATGGCGAAGGATTCAGTTACTGTAGTATCCCCATGCTTTAGCAGGGGAATTTGCCCTCTCGGATTAAGTCGTAAAAACCATTCTTGTTTCTGTTCCTTTTTTGATGTCTGAAGAATATGTGACCGATATTCAATCCCCTTTGTTTCCAGGACAAGTAATACTCGCCACGCCGGTGCGCTTCCACTAATCCAATAGACTTCAACCGTCATATCATTCCCCGACACCAAAGACCGTAAGCAAAATCGTTAGAAACTAGCGATATGCGTGAGTCACTGACCTGCCCCTTGAGGGCTTGTTGGTAAACATCGCGACTAGACCTTTCCAAATCGAAAACGAAGGGCGGTAAACATGTTCAACGCGATTAAATCCAGCAGACAATAAGGCCTCGTAGATCCACGGCAAAGTTGCCGCCCCAGCGTTTCTCCAGGGCCAGTTTTTCCGGATTGCTTCTTCGTCTCCAGGGAAAAACATTTTCATCGGTACGTTACGATGAAACGCCGGAATCAAGGTAACCGTCTCGAGAATCAAATAGCCTTTGGTTACCCCGAGAATTTTCTCAAGAGCAATCAAAGGATACCGACAATGATAAAGAACCCCAGCGCAGAGCACGATATCAAACTCTCCTAAAACCGCCGGGTCCAAATCGTGGACGTCGATACGATGGTGTTCAATCTTACTGTCTCGAGCCTTCAGAACGAATTCGAACTTCTCCCGTTCGATATCATCCCAAATATCAACTGCAATCACTTCAGCGCCCCGGTGTTCCATCTCGAGCGCAAAAAATCCGTCCCAGGTTCCAATATCGAGCACCCGCATGCCGCTCAAATTCTCTGGTAGCTGCAATAGTCTTAGCCGCCTGGCAAACCTTTTACGCAATTTTGCCGAGCCCGTATTAACCCCATGACCCAGTTCAACCGGAGAATGCCATTGGGGTCCCAAACGATTGACTTCAGACTGTATCCAGGCGGCTTTTTCCTTTATATCGGCGCCCGACATTTGGTCAGGTATTTTTTGATTCAACGAGTTTTCCAATTTCAGGCTCATGGGTTCACGGCAGGAGGTAAAAATTCTAGTTATTGATAACAATGTTATCAGATAGCGGCAATCCAGCAAAATACTTTGTCCGATTACCGCAATTGATATCGTCTTAAATTGCTTTAGATCCTGCGTTGGTCCGAAGCGCAAACAGATTCATTTACCACTAAGGTTCGCCATGGCGAACCCCGGCGTCATTTTGATTACAATTTAAATTCGCCAGAATAAACATCTTTTTAATCGACTCTCAAACAGTGTCCACATCAAAACCACTACTGCTATCGAGAAATTGTTGAAATTCTATTACGTACCCATTTGGATCTTCGACGAAGAACGTATAAATATTAAACTTCTCGAGTACATGTGGAGGGTGTTTAATCACCAGTCCTATGTCCTTAAGTCGCGCATACCATAGATCAACTTCATTGGTCACCAACGTAATCATGCTTCCCGCGGGCTCAACCACACGATTGTCAAATGCTTTACAGACGCCAATCTTTGACTTCGGTGAAACCTCAAACAGTTTTGCAGGTCCTTCGTCCAGAACCAGCTTTAATCCCAAACTGGTTTGGTAAAAATATGATGTTTGGTCCAGGTCGTTGGTGTATACCCAGGTAATTTGATTATCTATTTTCGGTCTGTTCATTGATTAGTTAAGATTCAGCTTCCCAATAGTCGATCTCAAATTATCAGTATGGCAGTTTTTTGGAATGTTATAGCATTATACTGGACGGAGAAAACCAACCCCATCCCTAAGGTTTCCGTAATGGCGATTCCGGTCAGCGAAGATCAGCCAAATTGAGACGTCATCAAAGAAATAACAAGTATGCACACCAATATTCGGGGGATTCTTTTTATTTTGGCATCCGGGGTATTCCTCACGATCAATGATTCCCTGTATAAATCCCTGGTCCCTCACTACCCCGCAGGACAAATACTCTTCATCAGTGGCGCGTCGGTATCGATTCTGATCTGGATAATTTTTCAGATTAGCGATGGTTCTGGCATCAGAGTAAAAAGCTGGCCAAGTCATATTCTACGGGGGTTGATGTTCGTCGTGGCGTCATTTGCCTTCATCATCTCGCTAAAGTATTTGACCCTGGCTGAAACCATTTGCATTGCGTTTTCAGGTCCTTTATTTATGACCGTAATGGCAAAATATATAATAAAAGAGCATGTTGGTCTCTATCGGTTGCTCGCCGTATCGATCGGATTTGTCGGCGTCATTATCATTATTCGCCCAAGCACTTCAGAGTTTCGATGGATCCTATTGCTTCCTCTTGTGGTCGCACTAGCGGAAGCTTCCCGGGATATTCTTACGCGCAAGATGGCCCCGGGTGAATCGTCGCTCTCAATTGTATTTACCACATCATTGGTCCTCTCCCTGGCCTCATTGTTAACATTCGCTGCGGGGTGGAATACCATACAATCCAGCCATTTCCTGCGACTTGGTATTAGTGCTTTTCTCACTATCGCCTCCTATTTCTGTATGGTTGAAGCTTACCGCCATGCCCCTACTGTTGTTATTGCACCGTTTCGATATATCCAAATTATCTGGGGCATTCTATTGGGCGTAATAATTTGGGGCGAAATTCCTGGGGCACATATCTACCTTGGTGTTGTTATTATCGTGGGAGCCGGGATATTTATCGGCTTGCGTGAAGCCAAAAAAGCCACGGGACAAGACTAATTTCTCCGTCTTAGTCTTCATTTTTAGCTCTCGATTCCCGAAATATTATATAGAGCCCACTGGCAAATATGACCAAGGCTCCGATCCATGTATTCAGATTCAAGCCATCGTTAAAAAAGTAAAAACCAATCAATGCAGCCCAGATCAAGCGCATGAAATCGATGGACATAACGGCTGTGGTATCAGCCAGGGCCAGGGCTCGAGCCATACCCAAGTGTCCAAGTGTACCCAGCAACCCCATAACCATAAGTACCATGAATTGCTCGAGATTAGGCCAGGTCCAGAAGTACCAGGCAAACGGCAATGACATCAAGGTGATCAGGATGGCCATCCATCCGACAATGCTGGTCGCCGAGTCGGTACGGGTTAAATATTTCACAATGTTCACGGAAAATCCCCAGAACACGCAGGAGAATAAAATTAACAGCATATTGGGATTAAAATTTTCCGTATTCGGTTGCAATACAATAATTACACCAACAAAACCTCCAACGATTGCGCTCCAGCGACGCAGTCGCATTTTCTCTTTTAAGAAAAAAAACGCCACTAACGCGGTAAAAATCGCCGCGGTGAAACTCAAGGCAGTGGCCTCTGTGGTTGCGACCGTTGCCAATCCATAGAACCAGGACAACATTGCGATAATTCCGGACACACTCCTGAGCAAGGTTAGTCGAAAATGTTTAGTGCGCAGCCCCGAAACCCCGACTCTAACAAGTAGAGGCGCGATCGCCACCAAGCCAAATAAATTCCTGAAAAAGGCAATAACGAACGGATGCAAATCGTTTCCAAGAAACCTGACCATGCCGTGCATACAGGCGATTACGATGGTCGCCAAAAACATAAACAGCAGCCCTTTGGTGGCATCAGGAAGCTCGATCTTCATACGCTAATTCCTGGATTCCTGGCGCAGATGAAAATAATTTGCGGCGAAGATAATACTTGCACCTAATACAACAAGATTATCTATCGCCTCCTGGTAAAACAAGTAGCCAATCAAAATTGTCGCCGGCAATCGAAGATAGTCCAGCGGAAGTATAGTTGCCGTATCTGCCAGCGACAGCGCCTTGGTCAAACCAAGGTGGGCTGACAAACCACATACGCCAATAACAAAAATCCAGAAATAATCCACCCCAACCGGCCATACCCAGTAATATAAGGAGGGACCTAATCCGATCAAAAACTGCAGAATTGACATATACAAAAGGATCGACCATACCGATTCATCTCGGGTAAGTTTTTTGGTGATAAATGTTGTTAGGGCAAAACAGATGGCTGCAATAAAAACCACAATAGTTCCCCCTTGAATCTCCTGAAAACCCGGGCGTACGATAATGCAAACGCCGACGAACCCGGCAACAAGAACCGCGACTCTTGCAACTGTTAGTCTTTCATGTAGAAAAACCACGGCGAGCAAAAAACTCCAGATTGGGGTGGTAAATTCGATTGCAATAACCTCGGACAAGGACAATAGAACCACGCCCACAGCCCAGCAAAACTGGCCGCTGAAATGAAATACGTTTCTGACCAGATGCAGTTTTAAATGGGTAGTCTTAAAAATGGGCTGTTTCAGGAATCCGGCAAAACACATCAAGACACCGAATGCGATAGCACTGCGCAGTGTCAGCATTTCGAAAACCGTCATACTGGTGGACAGTTGTCTGACCCCTACCATTAACCCAAGAAAAGAAGTTGTAGCGACAATCATCCACAGCGTCGCCGCGACTAAATTGCTTGGTCTGATCCCTGGCAAGATTCCGTCCTGCTAGGTTTTACTATGGCGAGGATTGTTCGCAAACAGATGAATCAATACAGCAAACAATAATACTCCGCCACCAATAAAGGTACTGACAGCCGGCACCTCGCCTACTGCCAACCACACCCAGACCGGCGCGAGCATAGGTTCCCCCAAGGCGATCAGGGTAAGCTCTACCGCAGAAATTACCGACGATGCGACGGCAAATAAAATACTGCCGATGCCCAACTGAAATACGCCGAGAAAGCTGCAATACAGCGCATCAGCAACGGGTACTACCAACCCATTACCAAACAGGACCGACACCAGGCCCGCTGCTCCCGCAGAGAACAAACCGGCATAGAATATCGCTGGCGTCATGTCTACATTTCGACCGGTTCGCAAAATCACGGCATAGCAGCCAAATCCAACCATGCCAAATAAGGCAATTAGGTCACCAAATAATCCTCCTTCGAGAGGATTACCCCCAACCATTATGGCGATGCCGATCGCTGCGATAAAAATTGCCAGCCAGGTAACCAGGGATACCTTTTCCCCCAATATCAAACCACCCAATATTGCGGCAACTATGGGGCCCGCCGCCATCATTAATGTGGCGTTCGCCACCGTGGTATGGGAAATCGCAATGATGTTACAAAACATGGCGATTCCAACGCAGCCCCCCCCCAAAACGGCCTTGAAACCCGACTGCCTTAGCGCCTGTAATACCCCAGTGCGGTAACGCACCAGGAGATAAAGAACCATAAAGACAAACAATGACCCTGAGCGATAGAAATTTGCCTGCCACTGATCCGCGGATTCGAGAAGCCGAACAACTATTCCTGTCAGGCTCCAGAATACCGGGGCACACATCGCCAGCAAGCGATTTTTTGTTAACGGATGCAAGTTAAGAGGCAATGATTATTATAGTGAGTCGATTGTCGCCCATTGGGTTAGTAATATGATAGGCAAATTACTGCGAAATTACGGTTGCCTCCGAGCCTACCCGTTTCGCCCTGTATTAAGCTCAGATAAGATACACCATCAAAAATCGAATCCCATTTATTAGATTTCCATGCAACTAAAATTACTGAGTCATCTTGCGGTACCACCTCCTGTATTTTCTTCAGATGAGGTTTCGCAAATTGCTCAAGATCTACTCGGCATTTCTGGCGGGGCTCAGGCTCTGGGCGGTGAGCGGGATGCCAATTTTCTAATCAGGAATCAAACTCAGAATTATCCGGAACGCATTCTTATAAAGATCTCCAATCAAACCGATTCGGAACAATCTATCGAAATGCAGTGCCAGGCTCTGGCGCATATCCAGAAAGTTAACCAGGACATTCCTGTACAACGGCTGATTTCACTGCAAAATGGGGCGGATTGGGTCACTATACAATCAAAGTCAGAAGACAAACTAATCCTCAGGGCATTCGAATTCCTCCCCGGTGAGACGCTAAACAATCTGACCATCGACGCTCGACTGGCTAACAACATTGGGCAGACCTTGGCCAGACTGAACCTGGCCTTACGAGGGTTCTTTCATCCCGCGGGGAATCAACCTATGGCCTGGAATACGCAGCATCTGGATCAGTTGAGACCGCTGGTTCAGTTTGTTCAGCGTGATCATGAGCGGAAATTGATAACCAATATACTGGACTATTTTGATGAAATAATTCGGCCCGCCTTATCCGGCTGTCGGGCCCAGGTCATCCATAACGATATTTCATTTCATAATATTCTGGCTAACCCGACTTCACCAACTGAACTTACCGGTATCTATGATTTTGGCGATATGACCTTTGCCCCACTGATTCAGGACCTCACTGTCGCTACCGCGGAGATAAGTGCAGGAAGCACCGACCCATTCTCTCGATGCGCCCAGATCGTCGCTGGCTTTCATTCTATTACACCACTTGAGGATGTTGAATTTGCCCTATTACCTGGCCTGATGCGAGCACGGTTGGCCCTGGGATACTTGATCGATTCCTGGACCGCCTGCGAAAATAAGTGGCAGGATGATCGAGATCATCTTGTTGGTTGGCGTGAGAAAACCGTTTCGATGATGGAAATACTGGAAGGTTCCGGTACCGGGCAGCTCGATTCAATTATACGTTCGGTATGCGGTGTGGCTGCTACGCCTTCGACCAAAACTCCAATCAAGCTGAATGATCAATCTTCCTGGCAGCGTAGAAAACGCTTTCTCGGAAACGCTGACTTCTATTCCTATACTGATCCCATCGATATGGTTCGCGGACAAGGGGTTTGGTTGTACGACACCGCAGGTAAGGCTTATTTGGATGCATACAATAATGTGCCTCATGTCGGGCACTGTCATCCGAAAGTGGTTGCGGCAATTTCGCGCCAGACCGCAAGACTAAATACCAATACCCGCTACCTGTATGACGCGCTACCCTCTTATGCCGAAAAACTGACCGCTACCCTGCCCGCGGGTTTAGAGGTCTGTTATTTTGTTTCGTCTGGTAGCGAAGCCAACGATCTGGCCTGGCGTATAGCGAAAGCCTGGACCGGCAATAGCGGTGGACTAGTACTTAAGTTTGCCTATCATGGCGTAACCGACGCGGTATTTGATTTATCGCCAGCAGAAAAAGTTGGCCAGGATATCGATTGCCCCCATATCGTCGAAATCGATGCACCCGATGATTTTAGAGGACCCTGGAAACGGGATGTGGAGGACCGTGGTTTGAAGTACGCCGGTTACTGCGACGATGCTGTTGCGTCGCTGGCCAAAAATGGGCACCGGCCCGCCGCATTTTTTATGGACATGATTATGAGCACCAACGGAATCATGCTTCCTCCACCCGGCTATCTGCCTGCAGTTTATGAAAAAGTCCGGGAAGCGGGTGGGCTCTGTATTGCCGATGAAGTGCAGTCAGGATTTGGCAGGCTGGGCAAGGCCATGTGGGGATTCGAAGTGGCGGGAGGGATTCCAGATATCGTGACATTCGGTAAACCCATCGCTGGGGGTTACCCCATGGGACTGGTGGTAACCCGGCGAGAGATATCGGAAAAATTTGAACAATCCTGCCAGTTTTTCAGTACCACCGGGGGCAATCCAGTTGCGTGCGCAGCAGCCAGCACGATCCTTGAACTGGTCCAACAAGAACACCTGATGGAGAACGCCGAATCAATCGGTGGGATTATAGTTGAAGGAATAAAGACTCTCGCCATTGAGCATTCCTGTATTGGCGATGTGCGAGGCAGCGGACTGTTTATTGGTGTCGATCTGGTGTCTTGCCCTAGCTCTCTGGCACCCAACCCGTCTCTTGCAAAAAATATCGCCAACGCCTTGAAGAGTCAAGGGGTACTGGTCGGGGTGGATGGCATCGGCGCTAATGTACTAAAAATCAGGCCACCTATGGTATTTAACCGAGATCATTGCGAATTATTGCTAGAAACATTTGAAACTGTATTGGATAGGGTAAATTAACGAATTGCCACGGTTAATAATGCGTCAGGTAAAAGGGCCTTCTTTAAGCAACGTGTGCCCCGCAACCACGGCACAGGCTCCAACAAGCAGTAAGTTTGATATCCTGATCCATGGCTCCTTGAAGGAATGCTGGGTTGACTGAATCAAGCGCCCCGCTGCAACAATAAGTGGCGGAATCGCTGGATAAGCCAAGCGCCCTTCGAGTTGCCCAACCGCGGAAAAGAACAGAATAAACAATAGCCCAAGGAACAGACCTTCCGATAAAACCAATATATTTGAGCGCAAATTTGCGAAACGATCAGTCGCAAGAGAAACACTTGCACCAATTGTGGCCACGATAATTAATAATACGGGCCAGCCTTGACTAAAAAAATGTTGCACAAAAAACCAAATATTGAATAAGTATCGCCGTAATGTATTAACTGGATCGGCTAGCATGCCATCCAAGAACCATACTAACTGGAAATACTGTTGGGTTTCCCGACTATAGAAAGATCCGGTTGTTGTTTTTACCAACATGTACCAAAAGCCATACGGAAATAAAAGGAGTATTAAAGCGATAATCAGGCTAACAAGGATTTTCTTAAAAGTCAGTTTACTCAGGTGCTGCCCTGGCCATGTGCACAATACACCAAGCAACCAACTAATTGCGGAAAGTACAAATACCGGCAGTATTAATAATGCCATTCCGTGCAATCCGGCATACAACAATATCCGTTTTGGATGATTTAATCCGTTCCGAATCCCATTTCTAAAAGTTAGCGCACAAGCTGTCGCGGCAAGAATCATCACAATCTGGGTATGAGGAGATAACACAAAGGCTTTTACCAGATCATTGTAAAATAACAGTGATCCGATTACACAAATTCCAATCGTAGTATCCCCAACAGCTCGTATGTATAGCAGGTATCCCAAGAGCAAAAATACAATGTTGAGCAACAAGTAGGCACTATATTCCGCGTAATTTTGATTCCATGCAGTCGCGAGTGTTTTTTCGTCAACCTTGCGTAGAAACCCCCCGGCCTCAATATCGACAAGCGCAAGGGGGAAAATTGAAGTGTCAAACCTCGCCGCCAATAATTCAATTTGTTGCAGGGGTTTCGAAATGACATGGGCTAACAATGGTAAACCTGGTCTGCTTTGTCGAACTGACTCATGTTCAAACATACGCCCCGGAGTTTTCGCGGCGAACATAAAATCCCAAGAATCACAATTTAGGGTAAATCCGAAAGGGCCCGCAAAATCCATATTTGTGGCGCAATGATTCTGTAGCCCCTGGGTAGAGAGGCGGGGGCCCAGGGTTAACGCAAGTAAAAACGGTAACAATAACACTGCGAAAACTGACAATGACAACCTGAAATTCAATAGACTAGCCCAGACTATTTTTCCCGGCGACGGGAGGAAAACTCCGAGCTCGGGCGAGTATAGGGGGCCTGGCCGCAAATTGCGGCATCAGATTCAAAACTGGAAGATTTACCGAAAGTTCTACCATGACGTCAGCGACAACTAAACCGGCTCAGGTGAATTCTGGATTGCAAGAGAATCAGCGATAGTTTTCAATATATCTGGCACCGAGTTCTGCGGAAATCTGAGCAAAGTCCGGCGCCATCTCCTGGGGCTCAGGGGCTTCGATATGGCTACCAATCCAGGCCAGTAGGGCCAGCCTGCGCAGCATTATAAAGCTATCTATTTCATTGACTTCCAGTTCCGACAAATCGCGAATGCTGCGATAGCCTTTAACCCACGCCTGTTTCAGTGCGGGCACTTGAACATGATCCTCCATAAAACTGATCGCTGCAGCGAAGTCGTATAAATACCAGCCGAGCCCACAATCATCGAAGTCGATTAAACGCGTTCCCTGTTCATTTACCAGTAAATTAGCCAATCGCATATCGGCGTGGATCAAGCCATAACGATCAGGACTGAATCCAAACCTGTCAAGACGACGTTTAATCGTAGATTCGACCTGCACCAATACTTGTCGAACTTCAGGAGTAACATTGGGTCCGTCCCGCCAGTTTCCCCATGTGGGTTCTTTGCCAAATACCGTTTCAAGGTTCCAGGTGAGACGCTCAAAAGGTTTGGGGCGTTGCCATTGTATCGAATGTATGTGGGTCATCGCCGCAATCTGTCCGAGCTCTTCAAACCGACCAACCAAATCCTCGGTTTCATTTGGTTTAATGCCCTCTACAAAATGAAACATCACCATAAACCTTGGCGCCGCCAATCCATCAACGACACCGGATTGAATGGGATTTCCATTGATTCCAATATAAAAATCAGGTGTTACGATACTACCGTCGTTATTGAGTGCACGGGACCATTCGAGTTCGCAGCGAATCGCCGTTTCGGTGTGGTAGTTTTCCCGATGAATCCTCAGGACGGATTTCCAATCTGCCACCTCTACCAGATAAGTCGCATTTTCGGAAACGTTAATCAAGCGCGCAGTTGCACCTTCAGGGACCTCCCACAAAGAGAGCGACTGGTTTGCCAGTTGTTCCAGGTACCCAAGTAAATTGGCCATGGGCATTGAATTGACGCTCATACTTTTTCTCGTGCGTTCAGCTGGTGGATCGGCATGAGCCCCAGCGTTAGCGGCAATTAAACAACGCCGCCGGTAATACCTGAGACGTCTACCAGGTACATTTGACGGACCGATTCATGTACTGAATCGATACAAACTTCCAATCCATCCTTACGCCAGCGAGGATGCAGGTCGCACCGGTTTGGTTTGCCTAATCCAGGATCTGTATAGAAGCTGCCAATGTTGAAACGCCGGTCCATTTCAGTATCATATAAAATCAACAGACGTTCATTGCTTAGGTCATCCGGATAGGTATCAGACAATATCCATCTACCATCCATCGAATAACTCATGTGGCCATTCTCAGAAAAGTGCTGATCGCCAACGATTGAAACGGTCCCGGTAGTATCATCATAAAGATGATATTTGGTTCGACCATCATGGGGGCCCCAAACGATTATCTCTTGATTATTTTTCCAGGCCGGGTGAGAAATTTGATAATCAGATTTCTCGTAGTCAAAGGTCCCGACGACATCCGAGTCGAAAGCTTGTTGCAATTGCGGTAACGGATGGTCGGTACATTCCAGCAGTCTGAGATTGGATCCATCTGGATCCACCGTAAAAAGCCGATGCAGAAAACAGGTTTCATCTTCAACCCGTTCCGTCCATCGGTGGATAAATAGAAATCTCGATGAGTCCGGGCAAATTTCAAGATGGGTCACCCAATGAATAGCGCGATCCATCGAGGCAAGTGGTTCGAATTGACTTAATTCTGCCAGACTCAAAATTAATTCACTTTCTCCCGAACCCAATGCCATTTTGAAAATACCATCGTTTACTGGCGCATTCTCAAGAGCGGGTTCGACGTCAGTTGCGGTGTAGCCGATGGTTGGATGGGTCACCTGGAAACGGGAATAGTCGACGCACAACCCATACGCACCATTTGGGGCGGCGACGTAAATTGGTAGTGGCAGTTCTCTTTGCTCAGCAGTATCTATATCCATCACTACAGAACGAAAGTCAGGATAATACCCACCCTGGTGATCGGTTGAATTTGCCCGTGTATTGAAAATAATCTGTCTTTCGGTTGTTCCACCAAGCCATTGGAGCTGACTTCCCATCTGCCAATTCCACGCCGAGGTTGTTCCCAGCGCCCGAAACGAATCAGCCTGTTCGAGATCAAAATAACCCACCTCAGCAACCTCAGCGCCCGTCAGATCCGCGGTCATCATCGATACACTCTGGGCTAATAGATATCTATTGCCTGCATCCCAGGGCGCTTTATTGTAATAACCAAAAAAGTGATGCATGTCACCACCACCTACACGTCGCACCGGGCAAAAGGACTTGTCAGGCATTAGCTTCGACATGGATCAAACCATCCTGACATCGTGGCTGGCATCGGGCCTGTCATCAGAAATTAGTGGTGCAGGATTTTCGACAAAAAAGTCTGGGCTCGATCTCCCCGTTGACTATCAAAAAAATCATCCTTGGTACAATCTTCTTCGATTCGTCCTTCGTCCATAAAAATCACCCGATTGGCAACCCTTCGCGCGAAACCCATCTCATGGGTTACTACCATCATGGTCATTCCATCAGACGCAAGTTCTACCATGACATCAAGCACTTCATTGATCATTTCCGGATCAAGCGCCGAAGTCGGTTCATCAAACAGCATGGCAATGGGATCCATCGCCAATGCTCTTCCAATTGCCACGCGCTGCTGCTGTCCACCCGATAGCTGGGCTGGAAACTTGGTTGCCTGATCTGACAATCCCACTCGCTCAAGCAACTGCATGGACTTTTCCTGGGATTCCTGTTCGCTTCGATTAAGAACTTTGAGCTGGGCCAGATTGATGTTGTCCAAAACCGAGATATGTGGAAACAACTCAAAATTTTGGAACACCATGCCAATTTGCGCCCGGAGTCTGGGCAGATTGGTTTGTTTGTCTCCCACAGAGACCCCATCAACATGGATTGCCCCGTGTTGGAATGGTTCGAGACCGTTAACGCATTTGATTAATGTCGATTTTCCTGACCCCGAAGGACCGCAGACTACAACAACCTCTCCCTTACTAACGGATGTTGTACAGTCGTCCAGGACTTGAAACTCACCATACCACTTACTTAGATTTTTAAGTTCAATCACGTTACAAATTTTCGTTGAAGACGTTTTATAAAAAGCGAACCAGACAAACAGATCACGAAGTACACCAACGCCACTGTAGTAAACATTTCAAGAATCCGATTTTCCCGATTGGCAACCAAATCAGCGCTGACCAGAAAATCTTTCACACCCACGACATAGACCAAAGAGGTATCCTGAAACAAAATTATTGCCTGGGTCAACAAGATCGGGATCATGTTGCGGAATGCCTGGGGCAATACGATATACCGCATATTTTGCATATAGGTGAGACCCACTGCTTGTCCGGCGTAAACCTGTCCCTTGCGGACACTCTGAATACCTGCCCGCATAATTTCGCAGTAGTAAGCAGCTTCAAACAAAACAAATGCGACCAGAACTGAATAAAAACCGCCTACCGGCCGCCCTACGATATGGGGAACCAGGAAGTAAAACCAGAATATCACCAGTATCAGGGGCATCGAACGAAAAAAGTTGACGTAAGTTCCCGCGATAAATGACAAGGGTTTGAAGGGAGAAAGACGTGACAGCGCCAGCAGTGTTCCGAGAAACAAGCCACCAAAAATGGCAACAACGGTTAGCATCAGCGTGGTTTGCATTCCTTCGATCAGGAAGGGGATATTGTCGACGACGACGTCCAGGTCAAAATCTTCAAACATGCTATTTTGCTCCCAGGGAAATCATTCCCGGAATTTGCACCCGGCCTTCGACCAACCGCATCAACAACATCACGATGGACGTCACAATGATGTAAAGCACGGTGGCAGCGGTAAACGCTTCGAATCCCTGAAAGGTATATTCTTCGATCTGTCGTGCCTGGGCTGTAGTTTCAAGGACACCGATGGTTAATGCGACCGAGGAATTTTTAAAAATGGTAAGAAATTCGCTGGTTAATGGCGGCACAATAATTCGGTAACTTACTGGCAACAACACGTAGCGATAGACCTGAGCAGGGGTTAAACCCATGGCGAGGCCAGCATGGCGTTGTCCCAGGCTGATCGAGTTAATTCCCGCTCGTACTTGTTCGGCGACCCTGGAGGCGGTGTAAAGACCAAGGCAAACTGCTGCGGTGGTAAATTCCGGCATGGGCAGCTCCCGCTTTACCCACATTCCGGCATCATGGGGCAGCAACTCGGGAAAGACAAAATACCAAAGAAACATTTGCACCAGGAGAGGAATATTGCGGAATAACTCGACGTACCCGGTGGCGATGCCACGAAAAAATCTGTTGTTGGTGGTGCGTAAAATACCGACCACTGAGCCCAGGCTAAAAGCCAGAATCCAGGCCAATAGTGATACTGCGATGGTCCAACCGAAGCCCGAGATCAGCCACTCCATATAAGGCTCACTGATCAGAACGCTCCAGTCCCAGTTATATTTCATACTGAGTTAATTCGTTCCCAATTAGAGTCTCACAGGGCATAAGGATAAAACGGTGAAACCGCGCTTGGCGCCCGGTTCACCGTCAATGTTGCAAGTTAACCCAGACTAGTGGGGCAGTGCCTGAATTTCAAATGCGGTTTCCAGGGTACTGCTCATCGGCATATTGATGTTGGTAGGGCCAGGATTAAACCATTTGTCGTATATCGTCTTGGCCTCTCCTGAGCGCATTAAATCTGCGAGGGTTACGGTTCCTAGACGCCGGTAGGTGGAATCGTCCCGGGGAACCATAATGCCGTAAGGGTCATAGCTTAGGAACCGACCGGTAACCTGATACTTGCTCGGGTCTTTTGACTTGGAAATGAGTCCGTACAACAACACATGATCAGACGCATAGGCGTCGGCACGTCCTGTTTCAACTGATAACCAACCCTGAGGGTGGTCTTTAACCATTACCGTTTTAATATTGATGCCTATTTCCTCAGCAACCCGTTTGATTGCTTTCTCATTGGTAGTTCCCAACGACAGCGCCACCACCTTGCCATCCAGGTCTTCAATTTCGGTAATACCGGAATCTTTTTTCGACGCCAGCTTGGTACCGGTAATAAACGTCACAGGCAGATAATCAACTTGCTTTTGTCGGGTAAGGTTATTTGTGGTCGACCCGCATTCCAGGTCGATGGTTCCATTTGCCATAAGCGCGATTCGGGTCTGGGAAGTCACTGGCACATAATTTATGGCCAGGTCCGGCATGCCGGTTTCAGCTTTTATCGCCTCGATAAACTTCATGCACAAATCGATGGAATAACCCTGGGGTTTACCATCGTCACCAATGTAAGAAAATGGCACCGAAGATTCTCGATGTCCCATATTAACCGTACCTCGTTCCTTGATACGGCTAAGGACGGGTGAATCATCGGCATAACTGGGAGCACCGCCAGTCAATATCAGTGCACAGGTTGTTGCAACAAGACTAATTCGTTTAAACATTTTATTTCTCCTTATAAGCTCAGAGTTCTGAGGATAAATTTTTGTAACTTGGCTCTCGAGTGAGCGCTTTTATTCTAACGGAAGCAGTAGAGGGATAACAGCAGCAATTGTGTCGAACCGTAGTGTTATCTATTTATTGCATGCAGTGCAATACGATTCCACCGCTCGGAAGTTTTATCGGCCAGCAAATTTCCTCGGGAGCAATTCCGGATACCCCGCCTACGCACAGATCGCCGGTTCCGTCCTGGTCAGCATCAGCCTGATCAGGATTCGCAACTAACAAACAGTTATCAGCTGCGTTAGCCACATTGTCGCCGTCGATATCATCATCCCCAACGTCACAGATAAAATCTCCGTCTAAGTCTGGACCATCATTTTGCGGAGTTGCGTCAGCCAGGATTCCAAAACCATCGGTTCCAATACTACAGTCATCGCAGCCATCGTTGTCAATGTCCTGGCAGACTCTTGGATCAAATTGCGCCAGGTCATCGATGTCCAAAACAAAATCATTATCGCTATCCGGATCACAGGCATCACCGTCGTTGTCACCGTCTGTGTCCTTTTGCGCAGGGTTCGAATCCAGTGGACAGTTATCGTTTTGATCCAATAACAAATCGTTGTCGTCATCATCATCACAAACGTCCCCAGTCAAATCAAAATCTGAGTCCACCTGGTTAGAGTTGTAGATTGCCGGACAATTATCTATCGCATCGACTTTGCCATCGATATCGCCATCCAGATCGAGATCACGATTTATAACGGCGAGATCTGGCGGATTGGTGCCAATGTAATTCGGGTCGGTTGTCACCACCGTGGTGAGGACAACGGTAAAGGCGATATCGCCATCCAGTAAATCGTCGTCTAAACCGGTTACTATTACAATTTGTGCGTCGGTCCCGTTGGTGGGGGTAAATAATAATGAATTGGTTGATAGAATCGCCTCGGAATTATCGCTGACCGAAAGCGCCATCGAGACATTCTGCGTCGGTAAACTATCGAGTACTACACTGAAGTTTGCGGTCAATCCCGCTTCATCGATTTCCAACGGCAGCGCCGCTGAAATTGAAACCCCAGCGGTATCGTCATCCTGGTTGAGCATTAGAACGTCTTCAGTATCTACCTCGCTGTAATCCGGGTCATCACTTTGCGCAGGCGCGATGGTAATGGAATAGGACTGATCTCCATCATCGATTTGGTCATCGACACCGGTAATCGTGACTGTTCTGGGAAGGTTCCAGTTGGTTGAATCAAACGCCAGGCTGGCCGGAGACACTGTGGCTTCACTATGGTCACTGCTGCTCAGACCAATATTGACACTCGATTGTGGCTCGCTGTCCAGGTTAACGGTAAAACTGGATTGTCCTCCCGCCTCGGTGGTTGTGGTTACGCCGGGTTGTACCGTGATACTACCCAGATCGATATCCGTGTTGCGGGCCGAAATCGATGGGATGACAAAGTTTCGGTAACCCGTGTCAGAGTCAGCGGTAACCGTGAGATTAACGCTATAGTCTATGTCACCATCGTCGATGCCATCGGAGAGACCAGCCAAAACAACCGTTTGAGCCTGATTCCAGTTGGCGGCATTAAAATTGACTGCGGCCTTGTCCAGGGCTCCCTCGGATAAATCCGAACTGACCAGGATAATCGTCACCGGATCGACCGGCTGGGAGTTAAGAACGACACCAAAAGAATCGCTGCCGCCGAGCTCCGTAGTCATCAGCTGCGCCGACGAAGTAATGGTAATACCTGCTGTATCGGTATCGTCATTATTCGTCAAGCTAATATCTGCTGGATCTAATCCACTGAAATCCTGGTCAGCACTGATAGCCGGATCAGTGATTATTTGATAATTAACATTTCCGTCGTCAAGCGCATCGTCTACCCCGGTAACCGTTACCGTTTTAGCTGAGGTGCCATCACCCGGGGTAAATACCAAAGAGCTTGGGTTAACCGTTCCCTCCCCGATATCAGAAGAAGTGAGGTTGATAGTAACGTTCGATCCAGGAGTTTTGCTAAGCGCCACGGTGAAAGTCGCAGTGATTCCATTCTCGTTGGTAACCAACCCTGAAGTTGGCGTAACCACGATATCGGGATTGATTCCAAATTGGGCGGTTACGGTTTCGTGACTACCTAGTGTCACGCTACAGGAATTGGTAACCTCCCCATCACAACCCGCCCCGGACCAATCCTCGAATCTAAAACCAGGGGCTGGCGTTGCGGTCAGGGTAATCAGGGAATTTACCGGATATTGGCCGAAGCACTGAGCGCCTGTTGAATCACAATTTATTTGACCGTGGTCAGCGGATACCACGCCATCGTCCGGTGGAGAAACAATCAGGGTACGTTGGGTTGTATCTGAAAGCGAAAATAATATTGCCTGTTGTTCCGCCAGACTGGTATCAGCCGGCAACCCCTGGTTGAGATATGAAACCCCTTCATTACCGTCAAAAAGTTCAATGCCGACCATAGCGCGGGCGGCAAAATCCAACTCTGTCGAGCCAAATGTCAGGTCCTTATATTGCATCACGATATCGTTACTACCTTCATATAGAATTGCCTGGAAGGTAACGGTACTCGGAAGATTTTCCGACACCTGACGGAAATGTAAGAGTTCATGCCATTGCACGATCAGACGACGGTTAGGCGCGGTACCTTCGAGTTTGCTGTATATAGCACCTGCATTCACGCTGGGATTTAAGTCTTCCCATAACGGTGAAATAAAATTATTGGGATTGTCGTTACTCGGAAGCGAAATGAATTCAAAGAAACTGAGTTCGACATCGCTGCCAAATTTAAGCATGCCATTGCTATGCACCCAGATATCGCTGTAATTAATTCCATAGAAATCGAAATCAAAACCGATCGCAATATTGGTGCCACTGTCATCCACGTTGCCGAGACCGACATCCGTTCCGTCGCTACTCTCACGCCATAAATAAGGATGCGCCGGATCAATATTATAGCTCGGGACATTAACCACCTGAATGCTTATCGTTCCATTGCTCGTAGAGCCGGTCACGGCTTCGATCGCCAGGACATATTCCCCTTCCAGGGTTGGAGTCCAATCTGCGGTATAAAAACCATCACCTAGGGTCGCGTCGGGGGCGATTCCATCATCATTCAAGGCAAACGGAATTTCGCCATTGTCGGGGGTGACAATCACCGTAGCACTGGTAACAGCATTACCGCATTCCGATAGCTGAATCTGAACTTGCGCGGTTTCACCAAGTTTTAGTAAACCGGATGTTGCTATCGGGGTGATATACATTTTATTGTCACCACTGCTGCAATTTAGCGCATCAAATGCATTCACCAAGCCACCGGTAACGGTCAATCCATCTAACGCCGGTATTGCTACTGCTGTATCCAGCATGCGGCCTTTGAGCTGCGCCCAGCCGAGCGAAGGCTCATTAGCCGCCAATAGCGCCGCGACTCCGGCAACATGGGGAGATGCCATGGAGGTACCGCTCTTTAACCCGGTACCGGATGGACCCACCGTACTTAGGATCGACGCGCCAGGAGCTCCAATATCTACGGTTTGCAATCCAAAGTTACTGGTGCCAGCTTTATTATTGTTGCGGTCAGTTGAGGCAACCGACACGATATTCGGTAGATCATAGGACGCGGGATATTGAAACGCGACGTCATTGTCTTCGGCGTCATTCCCCGCGGCAGCAACAAATAAAATATCTTGATCCAGATTCGCCTGAATCGCATCTTGCATAGCCTGACTCGAGCCAGGTCCACCGTAGCTGTTGTTGGTAACCTTTATATTAATTCCGCTGTCCCTTTTCATGTTGGCCACGTAGGTCAAACATTCAACCGCGTCGGAAACTACCCCGGTGCCATTGGATCCGAGATATTTAAGCGCCATGATGCTGACATCCCAGTTCACCCCGGTTACCTGACTGCCATTATCACCCTGGGCACCGATGATGCCAGACACATGGGTGCCGTGATAACTAAAATGGTTATCGTCCATTGGGTCAGCATCATTATTTACGCAGTCTATTCCATAGACATCATCGACGTATCCGTTCAGGTCGTCGTCTATTCCGTTAGTCGCTTTGTCGGCATTACTCGCGTCCAGTCCAGTTTCACCCGGGTTACGCCACATATTGTCGATCAGGTCGGGATGGTTGTAGTGGATACCTGTATCCACTACTCCAACAACCACAGAACTACTACCCGTAGTGATATTCCAGGCCTCCACCGCATCAATATCTGCGTCAACTGTGCCCCCCGATTGACCAATATTGTTCAGACTCCAGAGACTGGCGAAATTAGTATCGTCCGGAAAAGCATTGACCGACATTACGTAATCAGGCTCGGCATATTCCACTTCACCACTATCGACCAGGGCTTTGATCAATTGATCCCGGTCCGCTCCGGGATCGACCATCTCGACTACGGTTATTTCAACCGCCTGATCGCTGGAGGTGGCAAATGGAGTTGGCCTTTGGGACACGGCGCGACTCCGTCCGAGTCGGTAACTTTTCAGATGCCGGATACCCTGTATTGGCATTGCCCTTGTGGCTTGAGCTGACTGGCGATTACTCGACTGCGCCGTGTTACCACTGCCGGCATACTGTGAACCCTGCTTAAAACGTACAATAATCCGCCTTTGGGCTTTTTCTGCCGCATTGGTCGCGCCGCCAGGACTGGATGCCCCATTTGCGGCAAAGCTCCACTGTGAAATCACAACGATACAAAGCCAGCTGATTAATTTCACCAACCGCCGTTGCGATATTGATTGTTTTAGTTTCACCGGATTATTTTGTTTGCCCAACCTGAAAATTGGGTTTATTCGTGTGCCTTATTCTACTCGTAAAGGTTGTTAATTGTGTCTTTCAATAGCGACAGACATCAATCAGCCGAATTGAGTTAAAACAGATTAGCGCTTGAATTATAAGGGTTTAAGGTAACTTATTCGGGGTAAAATTACCCAACCTGACCAGCCCGGAAGCACCTTCAAATGTCCCGCCAATTCTTTACACTTACCGTGGTTACGGTAGATAATACTGTTTTAACTGCATTAGTTCTGAGGAGAATCCTGATGAAACTGAAGATGACAATGGCGCTTGCAGTCGTATTTACCGGCCTGCTGTTTGCTGCTCAGGCCCAGGCGACAGAATTTTTTCGAACCGGTTCAATTAACCGATTTCTGAGTGATGAATTGTATGGTGGCTGCATGATCAGAATTTCTGCTTCAATCGGCAATGGCTGCCCGGTCGCCGGTTGGGTGAGCCTGGACTGCAGCGCCACCCATAGTCCAGCCGGCGTGGGAAATCGGATGTATGCGACAGCGCTAACCGCGTTTAGTCTGGGTAGACAAGTAACCGTATTGGTAGATAATACCGAAATTCATAATGGCTACTGCGTTGCCCGCCGGTTGGACATGCTTTAACCGATTGTCTTAGCAATCGCGAGCCAGATCCCAAGCAATATTGAGCAAATTCTCGAGTAAAAAGTAATGGGTAAATCAAGCCTGTTGGTAATCCTGTTTACTGGCGCTGTAGTTGGGGCTCTGTTGATTACAAAAACCGAAATGGAGCCGGTGCAAAATACCGATGAAATTACGGTTTCAGCGGTAGTTGATTTATCCGATCCTGCGTCCTCCAACAATACCGAAGCGCATGGCGTTTTGAAAAAAGTCCCTGATGGAGTCGATATTTCAACTGCTACTGCACGGGTAGTTTCCAAGATCGAGCACAGCGCCGCAACTGATTCAATTGAGACCAGCCCGACACCACAACCAGAAGAAGTGACAATCGGAATAGGTAGCGAGGAAGTGGAAGTGGAAGTTATCCACGATATTCTAGTTCAAAATGATGATAGCGACCCAACTGCCATTGAGTCTCCGCCCCAGCAACCACCGCCGGGAATGGAAGTGGTCACAGCGGAATTAGAGGAAAGTGAGCGACTGGCTAAAGATAATTTGCAACCTCAATTTATCGAAGGCGAATATGATCCTCTGCTACAAGAGCCTATAGATAACTTTGCGCAACCTTCAAGGATTCCACAGCAGTCTGGAAACGATCTACTCCAGGAGGTTATGCCACCTGACTTGGTTGAAGTGGAACAAGTGGAAACTGCCAATAATCCAGTTGCCCTGTAGCAATTTACCTGCCCCCTTAGTTGCCTGGACGTTCGAAAAATACCAAAACGTCACGGACAATATCCATACTGCGGGTTTCAGGCAGCATATGTCCACCGCTTTCATATTCGATTAGCTTGGCACCCTTAATGCCATCCGTAATTTCCCTGGCGAACCAGGACGGCATAAGCAGATCATCGGTTGCGGTAATTACCAGGGTTCTGTTGCTGATTCCAGCAAGTAGCGGCCTGCCATCGAAATCCAGTATGGCACCGAGTCGCCGTGCAATTTCTTCGGCGTCTTGGGGCGCGGATCGTGCCTGGGTTGCCAGAAGATCGAATTCTACGTGATATTTCCTGCGATACTCCGCTGGAAATAGCAACGTCGAATTAAAGCGCGTGTATTGACTGGGTTCAAGAACCCTGGCCACCGCTATGCGAAGGTTCTGTATGGAGGTTAAATGGGAATCGGCGTGGCTCCAGGGCGTCACGAGTATCAAATCACCTACCCGCCCGGAAAAACCAGTGGTCAAGGATAGTCCCACACCGCAACCCGTCGAATGACAAATTAAATGGGCCTGATCAACGTCTAACGAATCCAGCAATGCAATAACATCTTCTGCCTGACTCGCCATGGACAACCGCTCCGGGGCTGGGGAACTGCCACCCGTACCCCGGGGATCAAAAGTTATTACAGAATAATGTTCTGCCAACGGGTCGACGTAACTTTTGCGACCAGCCGGGCCTATACTATGGGGTAACAGCATAACCAAAGTGCTACCCTGCCCCACTATCTGGTAATGAATACTGCCTCCAGGAATATCTGCTAACGGCATTTTATTTGTGTCCAAGAATCTGAATAGCGGATTCGGACTGTAAACCCCAGTTTAAACAAAAGTCCAGTCTCATCAGAATATCCCGCACCCGAAAATTCTTCCCTCTTAAATAGGAACGGTACGGGTACACTCTAGTGCAGTGAATTCGCCGATACCTGAAAATTCCAAACGTCGTACAACCTTTATGTATTATGCCCGACTCACCCGCCCGACAACATAAGCCAATAGCGGGAATTCTGTTTTGTGTATTCTCCCTGCTCGGTTTTGCCCTGCAGGATTCTTTGGTTAAATGGCTATCGGAAGACCTGCCCATTTTGCAAGTACTCGCAATTCGTGCAATGGTCGTGCTGGCGTTGCTGACAGGAGTCGGACTGGCGCTACATGGACGCAAAATTCTCAGAGGAAAGAAACCGCGCCCCTTGATGTTAAGAGGTGTTTTGGCGTTCTTCGCCTTTACTACCTACTACCTCGCCCTCTCCCGCATTCCACTTGCTGACGCCGCGTCGGTCTATATGACAGCGCCGCTATTTGTAACTATGTTGTCAGCATTGTTACTCGGCGAAAAAGTAGGCTTTCATCGCTGGGGCGCGGTGGTAGCAGGATTTAGTGCAGTGATTGTTATGTTGGCACCGGGCTCATCATTGTTTCGTCTGGAAGCGGCGATTCCCCTGTTTAGTGCCATGTGCTATGCCATGATTCCCATCATTAATCGCCGCATCGGAATGTCCGAGCACGCCCTGACCATGGCAATTTATACCACTGCGACTTATCTCGGTTTGATTCTTCTAGTTTCCGCATTCATCCATTTGTTACCGATCCAACTCCATGGGAATGAATTGTTAGGGGAATTATTGCAGCACTGGCAGAAGCCGTCTGATCTGGAATTCTTGCTCATATTATTCGTCAGTTGTTTGTTTACCCTGGCCCTGCTCGGAATTACCCAGGCCTATCGGGTTGCCGTTGTCAGTTCGGTTGCACCGTTTGAGTATTCCTATCTGGTCTGGGCGACTCTCATCGGGTTTTTCCTGTTTAATCATGTTCCAAGCACGCGGACGATTATCGGCGGCGCTGTGGTGGTGATTTGTGGATGCTATATTGCTGTTCGAGAACGCAAAGCAATAATGTCCAATTAAATTCTTATATTAATGCTCGGCTCAATCGCGGAACAATACCGACCCATTCAGCTATATCAATTCAATCTGGATGGTGGATACTGCCAGCTGGTGTCTCCAGACGAGTCACTAGGAGGGCTAATCTACTGGGACTGGATGTGGTGATGGCGATTAAAGAAGAAAGCTGGGGTCAGCGCCATTTTATGCGAAAATTACACCAATGATATCAATTGAACCCACATCCGCGATAATTGGCGCAAAGGTATTAAACCTTTCGTTAGCCGATGTCCCGGACCAGACAACGGTCGCACTAATAGATCGCGCCCTGGAGCAGTACGGAGTCCTGGTTTTTCCCGATCAGTGCATTTCGCCTCAACAAATGGTTGATTTCAGCGCCGCATTTGGTCCCCTTGAACCCACCGAACTTGAACAAGCGAGACTGGAGGGTTACGAGAAAATATTTGTAGTGGGAAATGTTGGTAAGGGACTCGTCTCCTTCGCCCCACAACACGAAGGCCAGGAGCTCGAATGGCATACCGACCATATCCATCACGAAACACCTGCCCGAGCATCTTTGTTGTATGCAAAAGAGGTGCCAGAACAGGGAGGAGATACGCTGTTTGCCTGCATGTATCAGGCCTATAACGCGCTTGATCAGCAACAGAAAGAATATTATTGCACCCTCGAAACCATCAATTCAGCATCGGGATTGGAGCACTATCTGGCGCGCCAACAGCTGACTGAAAACGACCAGGACAAGGTAAAAAGAAAATATCGGAAAACCGTCAGACCTCTGGTAAGGGCCCATCCGGTTACGGGACGGAGAGCGCTTTACTTCGGCAATCAGGTAACTATTGGTGTGGTCGGTTGGAATGCGCAAAAATCCCGCGAGTTCATCAACGACCTCACCGCCCATGCCTGCCAGCCAGCATTTCAATACAGGCACAAGTGGGCCAGTGGAGAAGCCGTGCTATGGGACAACCGGCGAGTGCTCCACGCCGGCACACCCTATGACTTAAAAAATTCCCGGCGCCTTATGCATCGAACCACTTTCAGGGAAACCAAGCCGATCCAACTGGTGGATTAGTAAGGATGCTGTTTTAACCATTGCAAGTAATCCGTCATTGCGATTTCGATGGCAATGGGTTTCCAGTGAGTATCCTGGCTAACGCGTTTAATACTGTAAGGCCCAAAGCGGCCACGGTTGAGTGATGGGTCCAGAAAAACATCGGCTTCATCCGGGTCAACAATTTTATAAAGTAACTCGGGAAATTGTGCCTGCACAATATCAATCAGCTGGCCGACACTAACCGCTTCTCCATAGGCGATATTGTATACACCGTAATTCAAAGTGGCGGCACCCAGCAGACCGACGATGGCCTTTGCAACATCTGTGGCGTGAATAAAGTCGCCAATCGCATTTAGATCATTTATAAGCAGAGTATCTCCGTTACCAGCACGATGTGCCATAGCGCCATGGGCAATTCGATAGGGAACACAGCGTACATCCCGCCCTGGGGTCTGGCGATCCATCGGGCCATATACCCCAGACAATCTCACGCTGATTCCTGGTAAGTCAAACTGGTCAGCATAACTGGCTACCAGCAACTCACCGCTATATTTGGACGCCGGATAAAACCCAACAGGATCGGTAAAACCATCTTCTGGTAGAGGGCCAATCGGGGACTCGGCACTATAAACTGATCCGGAACTTACGTTTACCAGGCGCTTTAGATTTTTCTGTTGCAACCCAAGGCCCAGACAATATACAGTCCCCATCAGGTTAGTTGCCAGAGAATGCTGAATATACTGGTTACGTTGCGCCAGGGTTTCAAAGTATTCCAAACGCGAAGCAATGCTGGTTACGGTGGCACCGTGAACGATATGGGTAAAATCATCATGCTGAGCAACCCGATCCCAGACACCACTATCCCCAACATCTCCTTGGATAATCTCGATTTGATTGGCAAGATGCTCATAAAACTCCCTAATGCTTGCATCTATCGGAAAATTATCCAAAACCACTGCGTTAGCACCAGGGTTGACCCGCAAAAATTCCCGTACCACATGGCTCATGGCAAATCCCGTGCCTCCTGTAACGAGCAGTTTCATAAAGTTCCCCTGGTTAATTTGTGCTGGTTAGTTTGCCCCAATGGTGATTTAATTTGCGGATGGGAGCGCGGGTACATCCAGGTATAACGGACGAACTCCTGCTGATGAAACAACTGAACTCGGTAGAACCAGATTAACGAACAATATGACACAAACAACAGACCATAGTGATGCCGACAATATGGATCATACACCATCAGAAACAGCCCTTTTTAGTGAGAAAGAAGCGCGCGTTATTGCCTGCCTGATGGAAAAGGAACAAACCGTTCCAGATAACTACCCGCTTACTTTGAATTCACTGGTTCTGGCCTGCAATCAGAAAAGCAACCGGGACCCAATGATGAATCTGACTGAAGGTGATGTTGGTCATATTGCCCGAACCCTGGCGGATCGAAACTTTGTAAAAATCGAATACGGCGAACGCGCCCAGCGAATAAATCATCGCATGGGTCAGGAATTGGACCTGGACAAGGCCCAGCAGGCATTACTTGCCGTAATGATGCTGCGCGGCCCACAGACTGCAAATGAACTACGGACCCGGACCAGTCGAATGACCGAGTTTCAAGATCTTGACGATCTCCTGTTAAATCTTGAATTGCTTAACGAGGGTAACTGCAAGACGATGCTGCATTTGCCCCGTGGCGCCAATCAGCGGGAGGATCGCTATATGCATCTGCTCTGCGGCGACCCGGACCCCGAGGTTTTTGCCGCGAAAGCATTGCCCTCCAGATCCCAACAGCGTGACGATATCCTTGAATCGCTAACTGAAAAAATATCGGATCTCGAAAAACGCATTGAGCGACTCGAACGACGCGGTTCAGAGGAGAACGAGAGATGAATAAATCGATGCCAGAGAATGGCTGCGCCTGGGCTGAGGTAGAACAGCAACTGCACAAATTAACCGAAGACGATATTAAATGGTGGGATAACCGGATCGCGGTTTTCGTATTTTATCCGGGTGATGATGTCCTGGAGGTCGCGAAAAAGTAAAAATTGTAACCGATACTCGGGAACGTCTGATCCAGGGCATTTCGGCGATGGACGGCATGCAGGTATTTGGCGAACCTAAATTGGGTTTGTTAATTTACGGTTCTGAACGAGAAGATACCTATCCGATCTGGAAAGAAATGGTCGCCCGGGGCTGGTTCAGCCCACCCCTGACCGAACCCGACAGTATTCATTTGATGATTTCTCCTGGACATGCCCGGGTAGTGGACGACTATATTTCCGAGTTGCGGGAAGTGGTTGCCAAAATCCGGAGCGCTGATGGAATCAAGTCTAAAATGAAGCCTCAATACAGCTAATCGGTGATTGCTCTTCCATTGATCCCGTAAAAGAAATTGAATCAACAAATCCCACAACAGACCAACATCGTTATCATCGGTGGCGGCGTTATCGGAGCCAGCGTTGCCTGGCACCTTACTGCCCTGGGTTGCAGTGATGTGGTGGTACTCGAACGGGGTCAACTTGGCTGTGGAACTTCCTGGCATTCAGCGGGAAATATTATCCGCATGAGTGACGACCCCACCACCGTTGGAATTTATACCTATGGCGCCGAGCTACTTGGTCAGCTTCATCAACGCCAAGATATAGGTTGGCGCCAATGTGGCCGACTGATGATAGCGAGTCGTGAAAGTCGCATCACCGAGTTCGAAAAGATTCATCAAACACTAACGGAGGCTGGTGTTACCGTAGATATTGTTTCTGCGAACAAAATAAAACAGCAAATTCCCATTATGCATACCGACGACATCCTCGGTGGATTATGGAGCCCCGGGGATGGGCGGGTGAATCCCACTGACCTGGTAAACGCCTATTACCGGGAAGCGCGATCTCGGGGGGCGCAGTTTTTGCAAGGGGTCCAGGCAAGTCATGCACTTACAAAAAGAGGCAAGGTGCGTGGTGTTAGTACTGACCATGGAGATATCAGCTGTAACATTGTAATCAATTGCGCCGGACTGTGGGCGCGAGAACTGGGACTGCGCAATGATGTCTCCATTCCCCTTTTCTCGGTAGAGCATTTTTATGTCCTGACTGAGACCATCGAAGGCACCTACCCCGAAATGCCCACTTTTCGCGATCCCGACAGTTTGATATACGGTCGCGAGGAAACCGGGGGACTTTTGCTCGGATGTTTTGATCGCAATGCGATACCGGTAGGGCCGGCCGAACTGCCAGAACCATTCCACTTTGCTTTGCTGAATGAAAACTGGGATCAGTTTATGCCGTATATGAAAAAAGGTATCCATCGCATACCGGCGCTGGAGCAGTGCGGCATTCGTATGCTGTTAAATGGTCCCGAGTCATTTACCCCGGATGCTGCCCCCCACCTGGATGAGGCGCCCAATCTCAAAAACTATTTTGTTCTTGCCGGGTTAAGCTCGGCCGGCGTTACCCGCTCAGCCGGCATGGGGCGAGCACTCGCGGGATTGATCTTCGAGCAGGACCCAGGGGTAGATATCAGTTCGTTCAGGCTCAATCGTTATGGGCCAGAAGACAATCAGGAGTCCAGCTTGCGTCAATCCATACCCCGCGTACCCAGCGGCCACTTTTCAATCGACCACTAAAACTGGTGTAGGCGATGAGCACGAAATCAAAACCCAGGAAATTTGACGTCACCGTCATTGGTGCAGGAATTGTTGGGGTTTGTTGTACCCTTTCATTGCTGGAAAAGGGCAAGACGGTGCGCCTGATCGACAGGTCCGGAGTTGCCGAAAAAACTTCCTATGGAAATGCCGGCGTTATCTCGCCCTGGTCCTGTATTCCGCAATCGGTACCCGGAGTCTGGAAAAACGCGATAAAGTGGATGATTGATCCTCTGGGGCCAGTACGCATTCGGCCAGGTTATTTGCCGACATTTTTACCCTGGGGACTACAGTTTTTGCGTAACTGCAGAATCGACCGGGTGGAGGCCATTTCACGGGCAATGGCAACGCTGATGCGAGGCAATATTGAGCTGTATCGCCACCATTTATCCGGCACCGGAGAACAAGCCCTGTTAAGAGACACCTTGATGTTGATGGCTTACCGGGACCCCAGCCAAATCGATATGAACGATATTGGCATTCGGCTGCGTACCGAAAAAGGTGGCATTGCGGAACAAATCGATGGCGCCGAATTAGCCAGACTCGAACCGGCGCTGTCGTCTGACTTTAAGGGGGCAATAGTTATCCATGGACAGGGAAGAACTCTTTCACCTGGCAAATTGGCCCATACCCTGGCCGAAAAAGCATGCAGTAATGGCGCCGAGCTAACGATTACTGATGTTGTAAAAATCTGTCCAGGGGAAAACGGGGAATGGAATATACACACCCCGGATGAATTGATCGATGCAGGCGCACTGGTTATTGCCGCTGGCCCGTGGTCAACCAGATTACTCGAGCCACTGGGCCTTAAGCTTCCCATGGCCTTTGAACGAGGCTACCATCTGGAATTTGAGAACCCCGGCGTGTCCCTCGAGAATTCCATACTTGATGTCGATTACAAGTTTATCACTAGTTCAATGCTCGGCGGAGTGCGTAGTGCCGGAACAGCAGAATTCGACCGACTCGACGCAGCACCCAACTATCAGCGAGCCCAGATGTTGGAATCCCTGACCCGGGCCATGTTACCCGACCTCAATACCAATGCTTCCAGTCAGTGGATGGGAATACGCCCCTCGTTTTCGGATAGCCTGCCTTGTATCGACAGAGCCAGGGGACATAACAGCTTGTTCCTTGCATTTGGTCACAGTCACTACGGTCTTGGTATGGCGCCCCAGACCGGCGAGATGATCGCTGACCTTATAAGCGGAAATGATAGCGGCGTTGATATGTCGCCTTATAGTATGGGGCGGTTTTTCTAGTGTAGTAGATATCTGCGTGACAGCTGCCAGTGGTATAAGACTGGCTTTCTTGAACTAGCCGGGACTGGCTGGATAAAATATTTGACGCGCCGAAGTGATTTTTCTTCACTACCGACAGTATACTTATCCCACGCTTTATCAGATTGAAGAAAAAACCCGAACCGAACTTAAAATCAACTAATAATGAAAATTCTGGCGTTCGCCACCAGCAATAGCTCACAATCCATCAATAGGCAATTAGTCAAATACGCCTGCACATTAATTGATACTGCGATAATTGAAGAATTGAATATCAACGACTACGAAATGCCTATTTATAGTTTCGACCGGGAAAAACATAGTGGGGTACCTTCGGTAGCCAGAACATTCTATGAAAAAATTGGCGACGCTGATGGATTGCTAATTTCTCTGGCAGAACACAATGGCTCTTATCCCGCCGCATTCAAGAATTTATATGATTGGGCATCGCGCATCGATGCCAAGGTTTACCAGGGCGAGCCTATGATCTTGCTGTCGACCTCTCCTGGTCCGGGTGGGGCCAGCGATATACTGGCAGCAGCTAAAAAGTCGGCACCCTTTTTTGGCGGCGAGGTGTTAGCCGATCTCTCCATTCCACGGTTCTATGATAATTTTAATAGCGAACAAGCAAGGCTTTCAAATGTTGATTTGGACAACCAGTTGAAAACCGCAATAGCGAATTTCAATTAGAATGCTATTAAAGTAATGAGAGTAGGCGTAGAAGTAGGCGGAACCTTCACCGACCTGGTCGGCATCGATAATGGTAAAGTCATTATTTCCAAGGTACCCAGCACACCGTCCGAGCCCGATGTTGGTGCGTTAAATGCGATCAATACTGCAGATCTGGCCTTCGATGAGATTATCGATCTGGTGCATGGCTCCACGGTGGCGACCAACGCCATACTGGAACGTAAAGGGGCGCGGGTTGCTTTTCTCGTCACCCAGGGATTTCGCGATATCCTTTTTTTACAGCGACATAATCGCACCAGGATTTACGATCTGTTCTACAAGAAACCAGTGCCGGTTGTGCGACGCCGAGACATACTGGAAATTCCTGAACGTATTGGTCCGAACGGAAAAGTTGTTACTGCTCTGAATAAAGACGAACTTTCGGAGTTAATTGAGGGTTTCTTTGCTGGCGAGGGTTTTTCGGCGGTGGCAATTTGTTTCCTCAACGGATATGCCAATCCGGATCATGAACGCCAGGTGGCGTCCCTGGTGACTGGCATTCTCCCCCGGATTAGCGTCACCTGCTCGGCCGACGTAACCCGGGAATTTAGAGAATACGAACGTGCTTCTACCACAACCCTGGCCGCCTATGTCCAGCCGGTTATAGAAGGTTACCTTAAGCGACTGGAAAACAAATTGAAGGCGCAGTCATTCAATGGGCGGTTCTCAATTATGCAGTCCAATGGCGGGCGGATTCCGGCCGAAGCGATGGGGCGAAATGCAATCACCTCGTTGTTTTCAGGTCCTGCCGCCGGCGTAATCGGCGCTTTGCGTCAGGCCGCGCAATCGGGTTATCACAATATAATTACCCTTGATATGGGTGGCACCAGCACCGATGTCTGCTTGATCGAAGACGGCAAGCCAGCGTTATCCAGCGAAACTGAAGTCGACGGATTACCAATTCGCACACCCATACTGGATATCGCGACGGTAGGCGCTGGTGGAGGTTCTATTTGCTGGATCGATGACGGTGCGATGCCCCGGGTCGGTCCGGAAAGTGCCGGCGCAGAACCCGGTCCAGCGTGTTATGGCCGCGGCGGCCAACGACCGACGATTACCGATGCGCATATGATTCGCGGCAGCATCCGTGCCGAAGCATTTCTCGGTGGCCGCATGGCGGTTGATCCAGCGAGCGCCCAGAGAGTATTTAGTAAATTCGCCGGTCATTTTGAACAAAGTCTGGAACAAGCCGCGGACAATACCATTCGCATCGCCGACAGCAATATTGTCCGCGCAATTCAATTGGTTTCAACCGAGCGGGGGCGTGATCCGCGAGACTACGCTCTGGTTCCATTTGGCGGCGCAGGTCCATTGCACGCGGTCAGGGTAGCAGAAGATTTAGGTATCGGCACCATCGTGGTACCACCAAATGCCGGTGTTCTATCTGCTTATGGTTTGCTGACATCTGACTACCTGCGGTATGAAACCCGTACTCACAAAATTCCGGTAGACCAGGACGCTCCAGAAAAAGCGCGGGCCATATTCACAGAAATGGCGACAACCGCAGAAAATGGCTTACGCAATCTGGGCATCAGCAACGCTTTGGAACTCACCTACTCTTTGGAAATGCGGTTTGTCGGGCAAGCCTTCGAGGTCCCAGTTGAACTTGACCAGAAACAACTGAGAGATTTAAGCCAGACCCTACTGATGAATTTATTTAATACAGCGCATCATCGGGTGTTTTCGTTTGGGGAGGCTGGCATATCAAAGGCTGAAATAGTATCTTTTCGGCTTGGTGCGTCGGCGCCCCAGCCCCAGGTTCCCCCTTTAACATTTACCAATAAGAAGAATTCCAAACCCGCCACAAGCCGGGTGTTTGATGACGGACGCTGGCAGAATTACAAGCTCTTAACCCGGGATGATTTTGCTATCGCAATCCCGATACAAGGACCTTTACTAATCGAGGACGAAAACGCCACCGTGTTCGTTCCCAGCGATTGGCAAGCGACCAGAGATGAATTTGATAATATTGTGATTGAACAGGACGAGGCCTCGAATCATGCTGAATAAAGTAACGGTGAATCCGGTTGATCAGGCGGTCATTTCTAATGGCCTGATCGCGGCCGCAGCCGAGATGGGGGTAAAGCTTGTACGCTCAGCTTATTCTCCCATTGTGCGGGAAGCAAATGATGCGTCGGCTGCATTACTCGACCGCGTGGGCAACGTCGTGGCCCAGGCTGAATTAATACCCATGCAATTGGGACCTATCAGCGCCACCTTCCGGGCATGCGCCGACATCTTTCCGCCAGAGAATCTGGTCGAAGGGGATTTTTATATTAATAACGACCCTTTCAATGGCGGACAACATATCCCTGACGTCTTTCTATTTTCCCCGATATTTTTCGAGCAGCAACTTGTTGGATTTTCAGCCACCGTGGCCCATCACCTGGATTTGGGAGGCGGTGCACCGGGACTCAATATGGCAGCCGGCGACGTTCATCAGGAAGGCCTGATCTTCCCTCCCAGCAAATATAATCTGACCAAAGACTGGAATGGCGGTCCCCTGGAAAGACTGGTCGCCGCAAACATTCGAGTTCCAAGGCAAACCATCGGTGACTTTAACGCGCAGTTTGCCGCCAATTCCATAGGCGCAGAACGAGTAAAGGATCTTTGCAAAAAATATCGCGTTGAAACTGTAGCCGCCGCCATGGATGAACTTCTTGATTACTCGGAACGTCGCATGCGGGCTGCCATCAGACTGGCTCCAGACGGGGTTTACTTTGGACAAGACCAATTGGACGATGATGGCCTCAGTCAGGATATTTTACCGGTACGGGCCAAGGTCACCATTGACGGCGATCGAGTCATCGTCGATTACGAAAATACCTGCGACCAGGTTAAAACCAATATCAATTGTCCGGTAGCTTCTACGGTTGCATCTGCGCTTAGTTGCGTAAAATCGGTTTTGACCAGTCCGGATATCCCCTACAACGAAGGGTCCAAGCGCCCCATTGAAGTTATCGCACCCTATGGCAGCCTGCTCAATCCGAAACCTCCTGCCCCGGTAAGAGCCCGGATGCTGTCAGGGTATCGTGCCTTTAATGCGGTAATGAAAGCACTTGCCCATGCGGTACCGGACAAAGTTATTGCGGCAGGGTTCGATAGCACCGAACCGGTTTGCCTGAGCAAACTAAAAGATGGTGGCTATGATATCTATCTCGAAATCTTTGGTGGGGGATTCGGTGCCGGTATGATCAATGACGGCTGCGACGCGGTGGACAGTCCACTATCGAATTGCAGCAATGTCCCAATTGAAGCAATCGATATGGAGCACGATTATTTCCGGGTCGAGGAGTATTGCCTGCGTCCGGACACCGGTGGAGCGGGCCGCTTCCGGGGTGGACTGGGTTTGCGTCGTGCCTATAAAATTCTCGCCGACGATGTAAGCTTCGCCAGTTATTCCGATAGATTCACCAATGCCCCGGAAGGCCTATTCGGCGGAGCAGATGGCGTCAAAGCTTGCACCAACGTTATCCGCGATGGAAAAACCATTCCACTGAATTCGAAAGTCACCTTCGCCATGAAAAAAGGGGACCTACTTATCGCCGATACCGGCGGCGGCGCAGGGTATGGCAATCCCGCGGAGCGCAGCAGAGCTGCTATCGAACGTGACCTGGAAGAAGGGTTCGTCTCACAAGGGCATGTTCAAAAAAATTACGGGACAGTATAACTACCTGTAGTTATGGGGATACGATATTTCCAATAGCGTCAATCGCGGTCTCTATATCATTCTGTGTGTTGTAAAAATGCGGAGAGAAACGAAAGAAATCCCGTCTCGGGGAGATAATGATATTTTTCTCATTTAGTCCCTGCACAATTTTTTTTGAGTCAATGTTTGGAAAACGCGCGCTAACGATAGAAGTTCTTTGCAGTTGGTCTCGGGGCGAGAATATTTCAGCGCCCATCTCATCCAGCGCTTCGATAATACGGTCGGCTAACTTTAGGTTATAGGCCTGAATATTTTTAACTCCAACTTTATTTAGATAGGCAACCGACGAAGCCAATCCTTTGGCGCAACCATAAGCCATGGTGCTGAATTCAAATCGATGGGCTGTATCCGGATAATCCTGGCTATCCACTTGCAGATTCCATATATCCCGATTGCTGCGAAAGCCAACCAATCCCGGATCAAGGGATTTCTGCAGATAGGGAGAGACGTACATTACCGACGCACCAAATGGGCCGCACAGCCATTTATATCCCCCGCAGACAATTGCGTCCGCTCCACAATTTACGGCATCGATTGGCACCGCTCCGGCGGATTGGGTTGCATCAACGATTAATAGCGCGCCATGTTGCCGACAAACTTCGGAAAACAACTTCAAATCGTATTGCTGACCGCTACCGAATTCGACATGGGATAAACAAACAACCGAAGTATTGTCATTAATTTTTTCCAGGAGCTTTTGCGGGTCCAGATAACCATCTTCCCCTGGGACGAATTCCATGGTAGCCCCGGTATGCCTGGCAACCCGGGAGAACGGATAGACCGTCGTCGGAAACACGATACCCGACGTTAGTATGGTACTTCCTCTGGGCGGCATAACCGCCCAGGCAAGAGAGGCCAGCTGCTCGGTGGCGCTAGAGGCCACCGCTATATCCGTCGGTTGCGCCGCGACCAGTTCGGCAAAAGCATTGTGCAGACCCTCAAATATGGTTTGCTCGGCATGTTCGTTAAAGTTTACCGTGCCGTTTTCTGCCAGGTCCTTATTCCACTCATCGATTGCCCGTTGACATCCCACGTACATCAAAGCGACCGAGGCTGTGTTTAAATAAGTAGATCTGGTTGATGCCGGAAAATCCGAGGGATCAATTGATAATTGGCTAGTCATAATTTTTTACATTAAATACACAATTAGTTAGCATTGATTGCTGGCAAATATGTTCTTCGGATTTGATTTAAACCAACACTGCCTGATAGCGGGAAACAATATAATCTCCTGCGCTTATCGGCGGGTACTTCGCTGGGTTATCTGGAGAACAACAGCCAGGCAGGCATTCCACCCTGGTATGATAGTTGGGCGCTGCAAAGAACACACTGGAAAATCGCTCCGAATGGGATTTATTGATCACCCGATGGACTGTGGAAACAAATAACCCATTAGTCCACCGCTCCATCATATCCCCTACATTAATCAGGAAAGTACCGTCTATCGGTGGCGCTTCAATCCACTCACCTTTATTGTTGACCACTTGCAGTCCACCGACCGGGTCCTGATACAACACGGTAAAACAGTCAAAGTCAGAATGGGCGCCGGTTCCTATCTGGTTCTGATCTTCGACAATTGGCTGAGGGGGATAGCGCAGTAATCTAAGGATATCCAGGGGTTTGGAAATCATGTCAGCAAAATAATTCGGATCCAGATCCAGGGACATGGCAAACACCCGATAAATATCGGTGCACAGGCTGGTAATTCGCGCAAAGTGCTGATTCATGACAGTTTCGAAAGCCGGAAATCCGTTGGGCCACAGGTTTGGACCATAAAGCGGATTTCCTGCCAGAAAATCCGGATCGTTTTGATCTATTTCAATTGCCATGTCAAATGTTTCCTTAAGATCTCCCTTGCTGTGTTCATTATTTTTTTCTCCATACATCGGGATGTACCCCCGACTGAACGACGACTTTGAAATATCGATTTCCAGTTTTTGTGACTGATCCAGAGAGAAAAAATCCTGACTGGATTGTAACAACTGGTCTATTGTGGACTGCGAGATACCATGATTTTTAATATAGAAAAACCCTACCTCTGTGCAAGCATTATAGACTTCCCGGGCCAACGCCTGCTGCGAGCCAGTATCCTGCAACCCCATCGGTGAAAAATCCACAATAGGAATTTCGGTAAAAGCGGGTTTTCGTGAGGCAAGACCCGGCGTGGTTGATGAAATTTTTCTGACTGCTACGCCAGTATCGATTCTATTTGTATCTCTATCTGTTGGCATTGTTTGGCTAACCTGGATGGTTCGTCGTCACCGAAAGTATAGTGCAACCAGAGAGTCTGGAAAATCGCCCTGTTTAGTGTCGGTCTTGTCTATTGTAGGACGTGCCCAGACTGCCAGGCTCTTCGGAAATACGGCGACTGGACAATCCGGCCACAACCAGAACCCCCAGGGTGGCCAGATACGGCAACATCATCAGGGTATATATTGGGACGTCCGCCCCGGTAGCCTGAATCCTTGGTATCAAGGCTTCAATTGCGCCAAAAAGTAAAGCACCCAATAATGCGAGCCTGGGGTGCCATCTGGAAAATATAACCAGACCGATAGCAATCCAGCCGCGCCCGGCGACCATGCCTTCGACCCATATATAGCTCGAGGCCAAGGTAAGATATGCACCCGCGGCGCCGCATAGCGCGCCCCCGGCCAGAATTGCAAAGAAACGGGTCAACAACACATTGTAGCCACAGGCATCGGCGGTGGCTGGATCTTCCCCTACGGCGCGGAGACGCAATCCGACCATTGATTTGAACAGAAAGTACCAGACAGCCCCAGCGGTGATAAATGCCAGATACGTGAGCAGGTTTTGTTTAAACAAAATTGGGCCGATAACCGCTAATTCGGTCAGACCTCCCCAACTCATAGCCTTGAATCCGGGCAGGGTCTGGCTGACGTAATCTCTACCGAGAAACCCGGTTACCCCCGCGCCCAGGGCAACAATAACCAATCCCGTTATTACCTGGTTGGCACGCAAATAAACCGTGACGACACCGAACAACGCCGCCATGGCTGAACCGGCGGCCATTGCCGCCAGGATACCGAGGCTGGGCCAACCGCTGGCCAGGCTCGCCGCGGCCCCGGCCAACGCACCACAGGCCATCATTCCCTCGGCCCCCAAATTCAGCACCCCTGCCCGTTCATTAATAATTAAACCGAGACTCGCCAATAGCAATGGCGCAGCGTATCCCGGCGTTGCTGCAATCCAGTTAACTAAAAACTCCATCAGACCACTGACCCCTCTCCGGAGGAAGACAAATCTTTAGACTTTCCGTCTGTTGCTTCAGATCGGGCTTGTCGGTGAAACGCAATATTAAATCGGGCAAAGAAATCAACCGCAACCACAGACAACAGGATCAATGATTCAACCACCAGAATCACCGCCAAAGGTAATTGATAAAAAGTCTTTAGGGTATCCCCTGCGGTAAACAGCCCGGCAACAATAAATGCCACGGGAATTACCGCAAGAGGATTAAATCTCGCGAGAAACGCAATCAAGATAGCGCTAAAAATATAGTTCTGGGCAACGTATTGAGTCAAGCGAAACTCCTGCCCGGCAACGATAGTAAATCCCGCCAACCCACAAAGACCACCACCAATCAAGGTGGTCAGCAGTATCACCAGGGAAACCGGCAAACCCGCACCTTTGGCACCTCTCGGGTTCAATCCCACCGCGGTCAAATAAAAACCGAATCGACTCACCAGCATGAGGTAGCTGACAATTAAAGAAGCCGCCAGGGCTAGCCAAATCCCCGAATGCATATGGCCAAAACCAACCTGAGCCAGTCGCTCGGTTACCGGGTCGAATGCTTCGGTCACAGGAAAACTGGTGGCGGGGTCCCGCCAGCCGCCATACAACACACTCTGGGCAACCAGGAACGCGACGTAACTCAGCATTAGGGTAGAAATTACTTCATTCACCCCAAGCTTTAACCGCATAAGCACCGGGATACCAATCCAGATAGCCCCCGCGACGACAGAAGCGGTCGCCATAATCCACAGCCGCATGGAGGGCGGCCCAATATCATGAATAGCAATTCCGGTGGCGGCAATAGCCCCTAACCAGACCTGACCATCAACCCCGATATTCCAGAATCGCAACTTAAGAACTACCGCAGAAGCGGTACCCACCAACAGCAATGCGGTTCCCTTGGTCAGGGTTTGCGCCAGCCCTCGGGGATTGGTAAAGCTGTAGAGAACAAATTCGTTAATGATGCCTTTGAAGTCTACTCCGTTAGCAAGTAAAACTAGGGTAGCGAGAAATAAACCAAGTCCAATGCCACCAACTAGTGTTAGCACGGATAGCCACCACGGAGTGTGTTGTCGCGGCACCAGGGAAAACTGATTAAGCATGACCCGCCATCAATTCACCTATCTGTCCGCGGCTGGATTGCCCAGAGTCTAGCGGACCATGCAACACTCCACGACTGATTACCGCAACACGATGGGACAATTCGAGAACTTCATCCAGGTCTTCACTTATTAACAAACAAGCTGCGCCCTCCTCCACACTTTGAAGTATGGTTCGATGCACCGCCTGGCAGGCGCGGACATCAAGACCCCTGGTTGGAGAATGGGCGATCAACACGGCAGGCCGCTCATCAAGTTCCCGACCTAACAACAATTTTTGGGCATTACCTCCCGACAATAATCGAGTCCGGGACACCGGACTACCACCTGTAATTTCTCGTTGGTCGAATATTTTTTTGGCATGCTGTTTCATCCGCCGTCTCGACAAATACCAGGGCGAGCCAAACTTACCCCGGGGAATGTCGGTTATCGCCAGGTTTTCATAGGCTCGTAACTCAGCCAGCAAAGCAAAATCAAACCGGTCAGCGGGAACCAGTCGCAAGCCAAGCTCACGCCGCTGCCTAATGCTGTGGTTGGAAAGGTTAAAGCCATCAATAAAAATTTCACCGCCGTCTAATTTCAGCAAGCCATAGATTCCTTCGGTTAACTCGGTTTGACCATTGCCTCCGACCCCGGCAATTCCAACAATCTCCCCCGCCCTGACGTCAAGGTTGACATCATCCAGGGTGGCCGCTCCACCGACTCTGTTTACCCGGATATTTTGTAAAGATAGCCGGACTGAATTGTGGGCCGCATTACTGTCATTTTTAATGGGCGGGCGGGTACCAAGAGTCTCTCCTACCATTGCGTTGGCCAAATCAGATTTATCCATTGTTTTGGCATCTGCGCCAGACAACACAGTCTTACCACCCCGCATTATCGTGACCCGATCAGCAAACCGGGTTATTTCCCTCAGACGATGGGTTATCAGGATCACCGCCTTACCTCGACTCGCCATATCCTGTAATAGCGTGAGCACCGCATCGGACTCTTCATCGGTCAGCACAGCGGTTGGTTCGTCGAGGATCAGAATATCCGCCCCAAGCAAAATCAGTTTAATAATCTCGACTCTTTGGCGCTCGGCAACCGACAATCCGTCAGCACGAACCCCAGGGTCGATTTCAAAGCCGAGTGAAGTGGCGGCATCAACTATCCGTTCACTGACGATGTCTATAGATGTTGTCTGCAATTTTTTTCCGCAGGCAAGCAGGATATTTTCGGCAACGGTAAATGGCCCCACCAGCTTGAAATGCTGATGCACCATTCCAATTCCGTAGTGGGTTGCGTCGGAAGGCCCGTTTATCCTCGCGGGTTTCTCATTAACCTTAATAAATCCATCGTCTGGGGTATATAACCCGCAGACGATGTTCATCAAAGTCGACTTTCCCGCACCATTTTCCCCGAGCAGTCCATGCACTTCACCCCAGCAGACATCGAGACTGGCCGCATCAAGGGCCGGTTCTCCATCGAAAGACTTATTAACTCCGCCAAGGCTAAGCGCCGCACCGACCATAGAGCGCCGCCGCCCGCCAAGTGGCCGCGATTAAACAGCTATCCGGAAAATCACTCCGCGGCAGGCATGGTGCCGATAATGCCCTCAACGAAATAATCCATTCCCCATAGGCCGCCGTCATCCATAGTCGCACCGGCGGCAACTACTTGCTCGCCGTTTTGCTTGTTAACCGGACCGGCGTAGGGACTAAAGGTGCCAGCGCGCATGGCCGCCCGGGTTTCCTCAATCTTTTTCTGAACGTCGGCGGGAACCGCAGGATTGAGAGTTGAAATATCAGCGGCACCAAGCTGCATACCGGATAGTGGCAGACCTTTGCTGGTCCAGTTTCCTCCAGATATTTCCTGGATCAACGGGGTATAGTATTTGTCCCAATGAAATAACACTGAAGTCAGATGCCCTTTCGGTCCTGCTGCCGACATATCATTCTGGAATCCGACGGAATATACCCCTGCCTCCTCGGCCGCGACCACAACCGCAGTGGAAGACATATTGCAGGCAACCACGTCTGCGCCTTGCTCGATCATGGCTTCGGCGGTCTGCTTCTCTTTTACTGGGTCATACCAGGTGTTAGCGAAGGTCGCGATGACCTCCACCTTGGGATTAACCGCCCGCGCACCTAAAGTGAATGCATTAATATCCCAGTTAACGATGGACACGGGGAAACCGGCGACGATTCCAATTTTATTGCTTTTTGACACCGAGCCCGCGGCCATACCCGCTAGATACCAGGCCTCGTAGGTTCTAGCGTAAAAGGTTTCGAGATTAGGCGCTTCAGTGTCACCAGCCACATTGACAAATGCTATTGTGGGATTGGCTTCAGCGGCTTCCTTTAAGCCCGCACCGAATCCGTAGCTGGTGCCGACGATTAAATTGAAGCCGCGGTCAGTATAAAGATCAACCACCTGGCGAACCGCCTCATTGGTTTCCTCCACGTTTTCAACATAGGCAATTTCGATTCCCAGTTCCTGGGATGTTTTTTGCCGGGCGCGCTCGTGGGCTTCGGACCAACCGCCATCATTTTTCTGGGAGAAGTAGATAAAAGCGACTTTAGGATCGCCTTCCAGGGTAACCTGGGCGGTTGCAGCACCGGCTAAAAAAGTTGCCAAAAACAGGGTCAAGCAGGTTCGCAGAAACAGCGATAATTTCATATTAATCCTCTTTGTATCAGTAGGTGTTTAGTTTGCATAAGATAATAACCCCTGGCGAGAAAGATGTATTTATAGAATTAGATCTATTTTGCAACCCCAGTTATGTCGATGATTTATCAGAATAAACTAATAGTGTTTTTCAACTCTTTGATAGATAACACAAACCTGCTCCAGGAAATTTGAACACGGTTTCTCTTTCGGAATTTTTCTTTGAAAAGGTGTTAACCCGAGCATCTATGGGTAGACTAAGCGGCGGAACCCAACCGGGTGATTTATAATTTACCCTGACTGTCTGGAACCACTGCGCCTCACAATGCAATCTCCAACCACAATTTAAATTTCGATGTTTCTACCTAAAAACCATTCCAAGACTGCGACAGATTATCCACCCGAAAGCGCTATTCGCTCTTCTGACTGGCATATCCTCGCCGGGTTTTGGCATCCAGTGGCTTTTGCCCATGAAATAAAACAGATACCCGTTCGCCAGACATTGCTGGATATTGATCTGGTCATTTATCGCACCACAAAGCACATTACCGTGGCCCGGGATCGTTGCCCCCATCGGGGTGCCCGCCTGAGCGACGGCATGATTGAAAAAGATTTATTAATCTGCCCGATGCATGGACTGCATTACAATTCCACTGGTGCATGCGAACTTATTCCATCGGTTGCGAAACCCAGGCCACCGATACCAGAAAATTTCTGTCTTACAGTTTATCAATCTGTTGAACGCTACGGACTGATTTGGGTTTGCCTGAAAACCCAGCCAATAAAAGAATTGCCGGAGTGGCCGACCCTGGAAGTCAGTGATCGTAAAAGCGTTTATCTGCCACCTGATGAGTGGCAGGCGTCGGCAGGACGACACGTAGAGAATTTTAATGATATTGCGCATTTCCCCTGGGTTCATATTCGAAGTTTTGGTGGAGAGAAAACCGATTCTTTTCCCCCGTATGACGTAACCAAGACTGAGACCGGGTTGCGTTTTGAAGTCAGTTATACTGAGGGGGGCAACCGATTCCCCGACGGATCCACTGCAACAAACCGGGACGTTCGGTATATCTTTGAAATGACTTATCCGTTTTCCACCTTGATCCACGTTGCTCCGGTTGATTCAGATTTTGTGCATTACTTTGCAGATGCGGTTTGCCCTGTATCGAATAATCGATCCCACATATTTCAGCTCTACACAGATACCACGGGTGATCCCGATACTATCTCCTGGAGCGAAGAAGCCGTCATCATTAATGCTGAAGACAAACCATTAGTCGAAGGACAAACTCCAACAGATCTGCCGCTGGATTTTAGCCATGACTTTAGTGTTCCAGCCGATCGGTTTTCGGTAGAGTATCGTCGTGGGCTGGTCAAACTATTCGGATTGGGCACTACTGATAATGAATAATAAAATAAACAGTTGGTACGCCGTGTCCGGCTGCTCTGATCTACCGCCCGGGAGCGCCCGTGCGGTTCAATTAAATGGGCAAGACATCGTACTATGGCGCAGTGAAGGGGGCGTCGCACATGCCTGGCAGAATCGATGCTTGCACCGTGGTATGCGGCTATCCCTCGGACAGGTCCGAGGCGAACTACTATCTTGTCGCTATCATGGTTGGCAATTTAATCAATTAGCCCAGTGCACCAGGATGCCCGCACAACCTGCTATTACACCTGCCAACACATTATGCGTGCCATCCTATTCCTGCGCCGAACGAAACGGGATGATTTGGGTAAATTTGAATCATGCCGAAGCGTCAGATCTGGACAGTCAAATCTCCGATTTGACTAGCCACGGGCCATGGCTGTTTTGTAAGAGCTTATTTCTTGACAGCGCATCTGAAAACTTGGCCCAGCAATTGAACCGGGTGAATTTTCCCCTATTCGAATTTGCGGGTACGGCAATGGAATCCATATATAAGGGCGAGTGCTTTGCCCCAAACTTATTTGTGATTCACGCCCAGGCTGCGGCACAACCCAACGATAAAATTGCCTTATTGTTGCACTCCTTATCAGCGGAAAAATCGAGTCTGCATATCTTAACTTTGGCTGCAGGAAATCGGGATGCCGAGCAAATCAAGCAGCGACTTATAATTCGATGGACCCGGCGTTTGCGTTGGTTTATCCAGAACCCATGCGCCCAATACGATGGGGTACATCCCTTTCAGGGTAATACTCAATCATCTCGGATGGAGGCCGGTTAATTTGAAACCGAATATTGACAACGCCACACTAAATCAATGGTATGTCATTGACAGTGGCGAGGACCTACGGGCAAATCAGCCGCGTAGTACCCGTTTACTCGGTACGCCAATCCTGGGCACACGTCACCCAGATGGAACGATAATTGTCGTCGAGTTAGGCGATGGCGGCACCCCCGTTCGTGAACTGCCGATTATTGAGCGCTATGGTTATGTTTTTACCACCCTGGGTGAACCCGGACCATTATTCGATATGCCCGAATTTGACGAACCCGGCCGCAGACTAGTTATTTGTGGCGCAGTATCAGTACGAACTTCACCAGGGCGAATTGTCGAAAACTTTCTGGACATGTCCCATTTCCCGTTCGTCCATACCGGTGTTTTGGGAGCGGAACCTTTAACCGAAGTCATGCCCTATAAAGTTGAAGTCAAAGCGGACAGCGGAGAATTATGGGCAACCGAATGTGGTTTTAATCAACCCCAGGCCATGGCAAGTTCCAGTGAAGGTGCCGACGTCGATTATCTCTATCGAGTACCCCAGCCATTTACCGCGGTGTTATATAAAACCTGCCCGGAAAACACTGCGGTATTTGATCTAATAGGAATTTTTCCCCAGCCTCTGGAACCCACCTTATGCGATGTGCACACCTATATGCTGGTATATGATGAACACAATTCCCATGAGGCGATGTTGCAATGGCAACAAGGTATTTTTTTACAGGATCGTATTATTCTGGAGAACCAGCGGCCCGCTTGTCTGCCCCTTGAACCCCGCTCGGAAATACCAAATCAGGCTGATATCGCCTCTGTACAATATAGACGATGGTTGAAAAGCCAGGGGGTAAAGTTTGGTACTGCATAGATCGTCGTACAGAGAGACGACATGATCCAGTTATACGATTATGAATTGTCGAGTAGTTGTTACAAGATTCGATTGTTTCTGAATCTCCTACAGCTGGAATACGAAATCATTCCGGTGGGATTTTTCCCGGCTAAGGAGCATAAGAAACCCGATTTTCTCGATATCAACCCCTTGGGCCAGCTACCGGTATTACGCGATGGCGATGAGTTGATACGAGATTCCCAGGCTATCCTGGTTTACCTCGCAGCTAAATACGATTCTTCAAACCGCTGGTATCCACGTGACCCGGGAATAATGGGACGAGTATCCATGTGGCTCGCTTTCGCCGGTGGTGAAATCATGCATGCTTCTGCAGCACGATTGCATGACGTTTTGCGCCATCCATATGATATTGAGGCGTCACGCGCTAAAGCCCATCAGGCGTTTGTGGTACTCGACGATCATCTGTCAGAACAGGAACTTTCGAACATGGATTGGCTGGCGAATAATTTACCTACCATTGCGGATATCGCCTGTTTTCCCTGCGTTGCCCTAAGTAACGACGGTGGCATAGCAAGAGACAAGTATCCGGCAATCGAGCGCTGGTTATACCGAGTAATGATGTTGCCTAGGTTTATCGGAATGCCGGGGATTCTCCGGCCATTTAAATCCATGGAATAATACCCTTCAAAATTTTTCGACAAGGCCCTTGGTCAGCAGCCTCTACAATCTGAACCTGTATATGTTCCACCAGGTTGCGAATAGAAAACTATAACGATAAAACCTGTCCAAATGATTTACGTCGCGCTAGCTATTTTGTCCTCAACGGCAATTCTGATTATTTTCAGAGCGCTCAATCATACAAAAGCTGACACTCGGCATACGATCACCATCAACTACCTGTTTGCCGCGGGCACCTGCATGATATTGTTCGGACTTTCGCCAGACGTCGTCAGGGAGCCCTGGCTGCTACCGGCGGTAATTGAAGGCGGATTGTTTTATATCGTATTTCGCGCAATCGGCCACACCGCCCAAATAAGTGGTGTGGCAACCGCCGGGATAGCGACCAAAATGAGCGTGGTTATTCCCATTAGTGTTGGCATATTTTTGCTCAACGAAAGTTGGTCGATTCTGAAATTACTGGGGATTTGCGCGGGGTTTATTGCGGTTTTTCTAGCGGCTGGAAAGGGAGTCCATTTCGACAAATTAAAATGGCCACTCATCTCATTCTTCGGAATAGGTATTATCGATACCAGCTTGAAATTGTTTCAAGTATGGTCGGTTAGCGAGGCAGAATTTCCCGCTTTTATTTCTATTGTATTTGGCGCAGCTTTCCTGACGGCACTCGGACACCACCTAACCTATAAAAACTGGCGGATGAATCATGCCAGCATTTTATGCGGCGCTATTCTGGGAATTGTTAACTTTGCAACTCTGTATTTTATGTTAAAGGCATTGGGCCTTCCTGGGTGGGAAAGCTCGGTAATATTTCCCATCATCAACTTTGGGGTAGTCCTGTTATCGACAATTTCAGCTCTGGTGATATTCCGGGAAAACCTAAGCAATCGCGTCTGGACCGGACTCGGATTCGCATCTATTTCGATTTGGTTATTGTTCTTAAGTGGCCAGGTGCAGGTAGATATATTTCGTTTAATTCACGGTTTTTCTGAAATGATTACTTGTCTAATGCTAAGTTAAATATATTCAAATTAAACACTGCGGATGACTACCAGACCTAAACTTGTACCAGAACTATACTGCTCTGACTTGCGCGCCACTCTAAGTTTTTATTGTAACTTTCTCGATTTCAAAGTGATGTATTCACGTCCAGGGGATGGGTTCGCCTATCTTGAGCTTGCAGGTGTTAAAATTACGTTGGAAGAAATTGAGTTGGGACGAACCCAAAGTGGCCAAGGGTGGAATACGGAAACGCTCGAACAACCTTTTGGACTAGGCATCAATTTATAATTTAAAATAGAGTCTGTTATTCTCCTTATGCGCACAATTTTAATTATACTGTGATCGGTTTGGAAAGGATTTTAAATAGAAGAATAACCTGATTCCAGAATCTGAATGATATCCGCAGGCAGAATATTCAGACTGGATAGGAATCAGGTTCAGACACTCCAAAATTGTGACAGTTACACTTCCACTGGTAACTTCGCTAACTAATCTTGAATCTGAAATATGGTCGTGGAACCACTAACTTCATATGATACAACCAGAAGAGGCTCTCCATTAGGACTATTCGCCGCGCTAATAAATGCCAACCCTTCAGGAGACATATCCCCTCCAGCTCCAGGGCCAGCAATAACGCTAAAGTCTCGAGTATTGATATATTGAACGAAAAATGCATCTTTCGGACTTGTAATGTCATAAACCATGATTCCACCAACTCGTTCCAATCCAATAAACCCATAGGTCCGGCCATTAATTTCTCCAACTGCAACACCTTCTGGCTCTCCTCCCTTATCATCACTCCGAGCATCAAATGAACTATTTTCCTCGTCATCAGAGTTAAAGTCGTCGGGCAATTGAGATGAAGTTATATGACCTACATCACTGCCACTGTCATAAAGTTGCTTTAAGTTTTTGGACCAGATGGAAAATGAACGGGCACCATAAGAAAACAATTTATCAAAATCGCCATCATTATCAGTATCACCTCTGGTATTGGTGATTTTTAATCTTCCAAGATTGCCCTCTTCCTGGAGAGATAATGCATTTGGGAATTTATAGGGATCAAGAATGACATCTTTAACCCGAGTTTCTTCACTAAAGCCGGTGTAATCTCGTGAATCACCTTCATTGGCAGTAATAAGATATGTTTTACCACCTTGCTTATAAGAGGCAATAGAGTCTGGTTGATACATACCTTTTACCGGCCATCGCTTGATTCGAATTGCGGAGTCTTCGTTGCTCGCATCTATAGCGTTTCTAGCCTTGGAGTGATTTTTAAATCCGAGCCCATCGATTCTGGTCACGTGCGCCTGGGATACATTTATCGTTGCAACAGCATTATTTTCTTGCAGAGTAACAGCCGCTTTCCATTTATTGGGCCCATTACCAACCTTATAGACAGCAATATATTCAGGCTCTAAATCTTGCGCTACAGTAGCTCTAGGGCCATAGATGTTGACACTGGGGTCCAGAGAACCGGGCGTAAAACCCGAAAAATCTGCGGTCGCTACATTACTTTGCGTAATAGTAGCTGGCGACTCTGTGGTTAAATCAATAATACTGACGGAGCCTTCCGGGTCTACAGTATAACTATCATTGGGCTCGCCTTCGTTGGCAACAAGAACATAGTCACCATCTGGAGTAAAAGTCACCATGTCCGGCAAAGCGCCGACAGTCACGCTATTGATAAAGTCACCATCATTAGCTTCAAAAAAGACCGCCTGTCCCGGGTCTTGCTTTGGGTCAGCTTCCACAGCAGCAACCACTACGCCATTGTGTACGGCGACACTATTTGCCTGCGCCCCATATGGAATTACGCTAAAAGAGTAATCAAGGACTGGATTTGTAGGGTCAGAGATATTGATGGCATCGACAGCTTGAGAATCCGCGTTAATTACGAATAACCTCTGCGAGATTGGATCGTGACTAACGATTTCTGCTGCGCCATTCGCAAATATTCCAGTAGTATATGTGCCAATTGGCGTCAATCGAATTTCTGCCAGCGCAGATGAACTTGCCATCAAGGACCCAATCAAAATTGGACCCATGAATGTCAAGCCTCTTTTTATTAGCTTTCTTGCTTTAGTGTTTTTTACCATTGGTTTACCCCACATTTATTAGTTATCACATGATGTGAATAGTTTCGACTTGTAAATATCGTCGTTTGAATTGTGTTATTTTTATATGATTAAAATCTTCATTAAAAAGACAATAACAAGGATCGATCTAACACTAAAATCAACCCACAATCCGCACTTAAAGAATGAGACTCACTGTATTCAGAACGGATTAAAAACTTCTGCCCTCTATCTATCTTGGCTTTAGTCCAAGAAATCGACCAACAAAATCGAACCATCGATTAAATCCTATAGTGGTAAGAATGAGTCCTATTATCAATGTCAACTCTTCGAACATTGACTGCATAGCATCGACAACTTTAGATACTTCATAATTAATAATTTCATCACTTGCGTCAGCAAGAAACCCTAAAAACATTAACATAAAGCCAAATGTAATAAACTTCCAAGGACCCTTGGTAAGTTGAGGATATCGACCACCTGCGTTAATGACAATAAACAAAAGAACTAACATGCAAATGGCTTTGCCGCCTTCTAACGCAACATCTACCCAATTGATTGAATCTACAAACATTTCGAACCCCCTTGAAAGTTATTTAATAGTTTTACTGAATGTCATTACAGTTCAATTCCAAAGACACACTCTGCGTAGCCTCCAGCCTGACTTGATTTTTCTATCACATCAGCATTCGACCATTCTGGACACGACTTTATGATCCCTGTAATGATCCCGTGCATAAAACTGCAATGTTGGATTTTTTGTGAGCTATTTCTACAGAAAGGACACAACGATATTGCCAAGTCTTCATCATGCCTTTCGATGAAACTGAATTCAGAGATAAGTGGAATAATGAATTCATCGCAAGCGAACCCAATTGAACCGAGGGGTTGTGTCATATCTATGGTGGTGACCGCTTCACCAAACCGCTGCCCGAGCTCACGCAGCTTTACAGGTGCCTCTTCCTGATTTAGTGAGTTGGTATATTCCCGGACAATTCCGACAATATCTGGATTGGCATAGATAAGTTCTTCAAGAATTCCCACCCTACTAGCTTGAAGACTTGGGACAACTTTTTTCTCTGTAGCTCTGGGCGGTGGTTGAGTGGGTTCTAACAGTGTTTCCACTAACGGTGAACCCATTATTTCAACAGCAACAACACCGTCCATTATTTTGAGTTGCTGTACAGTTGGAATGATTAGATTATCGGGCGCTTTTATTGTCAGGATAAATTGGGAGAGTCCATCTCCAATTTTTTCTACAGACCGCGCAGTTACAGTTATCCCTCTACGAACTAACGCAATACTGATCTTGGCGTATACACCTGCTTTGTCGCTTGCGACAATTATCAGCTTTTCCAAACAAGCCCCCACTGAGTTTCGTTTTAACTCTTGCCAAACAGAAGATTATAATTATTTTTTTCTGCTGCTATACGAGTATTCCATACTTATTCGACATAGGCAAATCCAAGTTTGACAACAATCTAAGGAACGACTGATTAAAAACGGAATACCGAGTTTTCGACTCCTGTTTGAAAAAATGTTGTGCTAATTTGGCGTATTAGATCAATATCGCCGTTATTTTCAGGCGATTTATGCCAAATTCAATGAATTTGGCTTCATCCGGACGCACCTATCCTACGTTAAAAGCAATCGCTTTTTTGCCATCACCAAATTCACCAACGTACAATTCGTAAATGTGTGATTTGCATTCTTGTCCAATCCTTTGTACCGCACTTTGGTGAATCCAAAATGCCTCTTCATAATGCCAAATACATGTTCAACTTTGGCCCTTACTTTCGACTTCCTACAATATCTTCTGCCGTTCCAGACTTGTCAATGGGCGATTGCGTGTGTCTTTCTTATTCGTATAGTCGCGAGCATTCAGCGCACGACTTTTCATTGCTGATTTCTGACCGCTATAGGCACTATCTCCCTAAACTACCGTTTCTTCTCCGTGAGATAGATCTTCGAGTACTTTGGAGTCGTGGACATTGGCTGCCGCCACGGCAACAGAGTGAACCAACTTGCTTTGACTATCAACGCCTATATGTGCCTTCATCCCAAAGTACCACTGATTACCTTTACGTGTCTGATGCATCTCTGGATCACGTTGTTTGTCTTTGTTCTTTGTCGAAGTCGGTGCTTCAATGATTGTCGCATCGACGATCGTTCCTTTTTGATACAAATAGTCCGTTCTCTTCCAGATAACTATTACAGATTGGAATAGACGCGCCCCTAGGCCTTTCTTTTCCAGGAGATGTCGAAACTTACATATTTTGGTTTCATCTGGTGCTGCTTCGTTACCCAGATAGAGTCCATCGACTCTATGCTAAAGGAGATAATATTGAAAAGTTATTGAAAAGTTATTGGGAGGTAATGTCAAATTTGACTGGAAGATCTTGGATGGATTTTTCCACCAGACGGGGACATTTCCGGACGGTTTTTATATCCACGAAAAGTGGGAACGAATCGAATAATTAGCAATTAATAATAAGCTTTTCTGGTTTATGGTTAATGACCGTTCAGGCAACCTGCTGACAAAATGTTTTGTATCATGACACTTTTGCCCCGTTAGCTTTTAAGGAATGAAACTTGTCGATAGTCAACGCGAGGCCGATCTACCGGATCTCCGCGCAGTAACGGCAACAACTCTCTCTTATCAAACAGATTGATCTGCAATAGTCGCATTAACTGTTGCCCGGAACGAGTCAATCCATTCACAAACTTCAAGTACATAATCACCAAGTAAGTGCACAATGCAATCTAATTTTGTGTCATCACGGCATTCCTGCTGGTGCCAACAAATGACTTTATCTTCAGATTCTGTTTGATGAATTTGAAGAATATTTCGATCTGCCAACGCGCTTTATAAATGGCGGCTATCGTCTTTGCGCTTAGCTTGAGGTGGTTGGTGATGAACACATAATGCTTACCCGTCTGTGTATCACGATAGCCGATTCGACGCATCTTTCCAGCGTAACTTTTCTTCGCATAATGGCCGGTGTATTCAATGAGCTGGTCACTTGTGACGCCTTGGGCCTTGTTGACGGAATGTCGCTCAACGACACGGTAGCGCGCATTGGTCTTTTGTCGGCTTACGAAGTAAATACCCTGTGTATTTAGAGTATTGAACCACCCATAGTCGGTATAGGCTCGATCAACAGCGACAATACTGCCCTTGGGAAAGGGTATCTGCTTGCCAACAGTTACATCATGAACCTTACCATCGGTCACGCAGTTAAACTCGGGGAGAAAGCCTGCGTGATTGAGCCCAACGTGTAATTTTACGGCGCCTTTCGTCGAACGAAACTCGGCCCATGGAAAGAGAGACAGACATAAATCAATAGTGGTGGAATCCAGAGAATACAAAGGGTTCTTGAATCGAAAGTCGTGACTTTGCGGTTTACCCAAACACCGTACCAGCAGCTTATTAAATAACGCTTCATAGAGTTGATGCGGCTTATCCTCATTAATGCGAGCCCGTGTGGTACGTGTCAGGGGCGTACTGCCGAGATGGTACAAGCGATGCGACTGGGCTTTCATATTATCGACGATATCCCGAAGTGAGAAGCGGCCCGATAGTTGCGCCATTGTCTTCGCCGTGAATTGACTCCAACGAGAGGCTGTTCGAAACGATCGGCCTGAATGGTGCTGTTTTGCTAACGATTCGAATTCATGCCTCGGTACGATCTTGAGAATTTGTGCAAAGACTGTATTACAATATTTTGTCAGATTCGGCCTAAAGCTCTACTGCTAAGCGCTGAACAAAGACGAGAAAAAGACCGGATCAATATTACCGCCACTGATAATACACACCGCTGCGCCATCGCCCGAAATCATTCCAGGGTTATCGATCCACGCGGCAAAAGAAACCGCTCCGCTGGGTTCGACCAATAGTCGGGTATCGCTGATTATTTTTCTCGTGGCATCGACGATTTGACTCTCGCTAACAGTAATTACGTCATCGACATACCGCTGCACCAGGGGAAAGGTCAATTCTCCGGGCTGGGTCACTCTTAGCCCATCAGCGATTGTGCTTTTGGCCTGTTCTTTGGAAATAGACTGTATACCGCCATGAACGAAACTCTGTTGCGTGTCATTAGCCACCTCGGGTTCCACGCCAATGATACGAATATCCGGCTTAACGGTTTTCAAATAAGCCGCAGTACCTCCGATCAGTCCACCGCCGCCGATAGGTGAGAATACCGTTGACACATCGGGGCATTGATTAAATATTTCCAGACCAACGGTGCCCTGCCCCGCAATAATCAGGTCGTCATCATAGGGAGGAATAATGGTATGTCCATTTTTAGCAGACAGTTCTGCGGTAACAACCTCCATCTGTTTTTCGGCGCCGTCTTCTACCAGAATGACTTCTGCGCCAAGGTTTCGAGTATTTTGTATTTTCACTGAGGGTGCAGCCTGGGGCATCACAATGGTCACTTTTATGCCTAGCTTTTTCGCAGAATAGGCGACACCCTGGGCATGATTTCCGCTCGAATGGGCAATCACTCCCGCTTCTTTTTCCCCGTCAGATAACGACGAGATCTTGTTATAGGCGCCGCGTAATTTAAACGCGCCAATGGGCTGCAGGTTTTCGGGTTTGAAATACAGCTGCCGATTCGAATCGATGGGAGAATAAGGAAGTAGCGGGGTTTCAATGGCCACGCCTTGAATCTGTGCTTTTGCGCGCCTGATATCTTCAATCTTGATCATACTGGTCGCTTACACAGCGAGAGGACTATTTTTGAAACGCGCAGCTTACCATTTTGCGCTAAAAAATAGTTTTTGCAGAGATGCGGCGGCGCTCTGCATAACATGAATTTTACCTTCGATGTTTTTGATGATGTTGCGCGCAGTCAGAGAGTGAGTGGACAGGCTGGCGCAAAAACCTCCGTCTGGAGAACAAATGGGTATCGCAGCACCTATCATGCCGTCAAACCATTCTTGATGATCGAATTGCCAGTGCGTTTGATCGTGGCCGGCTAATGTTACCTGTTTGCCGAAGGTTGCATGCGAGTAGAGTGAGTATCGGCATCTAGCCCGGTCCGTTCACCTTCTACCGATGAAACGGTTAACGGTTATTGTTTTACCGGAAGACGCGCTGCCGCTGGTTCCTTTGACAGCCCACACATCCATCCGGGTGGGCGAGGTGATGTGGATCCCCGCGCCTTTTTGGAAGCTTGCGCCGTTTCTTGCGGTCATATGTCGCTTGTCAATTTTCACAATCATACTTCTGCTGCTTCGCTCAGGATGAATTTCATACAAATCCATAAAGTCACGACTCCTTGACGCTCGATGGAAACCAATCATAAATAACCTGCCACCTACCTGCTCGATCAGATTTAGAGACTGATAACCGCCAAAGTTTTTATCAATCCATCCAGTTTTAATAGCGTCGCTCTTGCGCCAGGTTTTCCAGCGTCTGAAGCGGGTCTGGGTACCGACAAAAGGGTTGCCCGAAGCACGGTAAAAGTCGATGGTGGAAGAACCCCAGGTGCCCACGGCAAGCAGCGTTTCACGCCCCATAGAAGTGACGCCCACTGCCCCGGCCATTCCCGATTTTCCGCCGGTTCGGCGATTGATGGTGAGTGGTGCCAGCATACCCAGCGAACTCCCGCCCATGCGCCAGAATTGAATCTGGGACCGCTTTTTATCGTTATCATCCTCCAGTCCCACGGCTAACCCGCGGCCGTATTGTTGCAGACCGCCGGCATGATCAAGGGGGCTTGAGGCCAGATTAACGACCCGTTCCACTCGACCATCCTTGCCCCTTGTTCGACCCATGGCGCATACAACTAGGTAGCCCCGTGAGCTTGAACTGCTCGAGATCACAAGTCGATTGGGTTGGCCTGAAAACATCTGAATCCCTTGGAAATGGCCCCCGGATGGGAACCGCGTCCCGGTGCGATCAATCTGTAACGCTCGCCCCTTGGTTTCGACCCGTCTATAGGCGCCCTGTACGTCTCTCATCTTCATCGTCTCTCTCCTTTTTACGCACGGTCTCGATGGCCACAACCGTCCGATTAGCCGAGCCCTGGCCGCGCAGATATACTAGGATACTACACCTGAAAAACAGCTGCAATCGACCACCTATTATCTACCTGTATTAGTAGGATCGATTCAACCACACACTTTGGAATTGTTAATTGCGAATAATTATAGTTAGCCGTCGACAACCTGCTAAAGTGTGGTCTGTCCCAAATAATATGTATCCACTGATCCCCGACTGAAATAGCCCGTCCGGACCATGGCAATAGACAAACCCATACAAAATTCCACTACGCTGATTGAATTAACTGGGAATCTACCTGGGCGCAAACCGCCGTCACAATGTCCGCCGTATTCGCCAATCCGCCAAATTCCATCGGACGTAAATTGCCGCCGGCAAATATCTGGCTAATTGCATCTTGCATCAATTTGCCAGCACTGACGAGATCGGTACTGCCGTGTTTGTCTCCAAGCCAGTCATACATCATTGCCACTGATAAAAGTGTTGCAATCGGGTTAGCGTTTCCTTGACCGGCGATATCTGGAGCACTCCCATGAGCCGGCTGAAACATGGCGTGAGTTTCTCCAATGTCAGCTGACGGCGCCATGCCCATGCCGCCAATCAGTCCAGCACACAAGTCTGACAAAATATCTCCAAACTGATTCTCCGTGACCATAACATCCAGATCCCAGGGCTTACGCACTAGGTTAAGTGCGGTCGCATCAACATAAGCACAATCATGGGCTACCGACGGAAACGCGTTCCCGACGTCAAGAAAAATTTCTCTAAAATACGCCATTGACCCCAGCACATTTGCCTTATCGACAAGCGTTAGTCTTGCCGAATCTGCCCCGACACGAGGCCCACGGCGTACTGCCAGCCGATATGCGTATTCACAGACACGGCGCGCTCCTTTCTCGCTGATGGCCATGGTGTCATAGGCAACTCCATCTTCGATGCGCGTTTTACCTCGTGAATAAAACAAGCCTTCAGTTTGCTCGCGTACCAAAACCATATCGATGTTCGCTGCCCGCGGGTCACTCAATACCAGCGGTAAACCAGGCAATGTCCGAATCGGACGTACACCGGCATAAAGTTGAAAATGGTCACGAATGTCCAGCTGCGGTGCAATTTCTGTACCGTCCTGGTATCTGATATCTGGCAAGCCCATCGCCCCCAATAAGATGGCATCGGCAGTTTCACATGCTTTCAATGAGGTTACCGGTAGAGACTCGCCAACGCGCTGATAGTGTCCAGCGCCCGCATCATGATGCTCAAGATGCAGGGCAGCAGCCGGCAAACGCAACTCTATTCGTCCCATCACTTGTTTCGCCGCACTGATCACCTCGCTTCCAATGCCATCGCCCGACAATACTGCGATTCGCAACTCTGCGCTCATAGTGGTTCCTGTTTGTTACTGATAAATTGTTGGATGAGCATCACTTCCTCAGTCCCCCAGTACCCCAGTACCCCAGTACCCATTAACTCTGACACCATTTACACAATACGATCAAGAGCTTCATATATAATCGACCTGAAATATTATCCGTCTACAGATTCAAACATGGGAGCTATTAAACCGCTAATTTTAACTATCTTGCTCTGTAGCATTTCTTTCTCAAGCTTCATTATGGCCCACGACAAAGTGATCGTGATACCCATGCCATATGATCAGTCGGATCAAAAAATTATTAAAGTTGGGAAAGACGGAGAGACCTATTCAGATCCTATCGAAGCGCTGAACTCCGTTACCCAGGCAAGATTCAATAATCGCTTTACTATTCAAATTGGTCCGGGAGAATATATCCTGTCTCAACCACTAAGAATGAAACCCTATGTTGATGTGATTGGAAGCGGTAATGGGAAAACAGTAATAGCTGGTTCGTTTAGTGATCCATCTTCAGATTTCGCAACTGTTTACACTACACATTTTTCCAGTATAAGTAATCTCTCGATTAAAAATCTGGGAGGGAGTGGAGGTTTTGGAGTGGGAATATATCATCTTACGATTAACCTGAATGAGATGGTATCAATTTTCGATGTGGATGTAACCGTTGAAGGAAACAGCAATTTTCAATCTGGAATTTATTTGGTCGCTTCGACGATTCCGAGATTCGGTTTTCCACGTGGATTGTCAGCAACAATTAGTAACGTAACAATTAGAGTTGACGGTGGCACCAGGAACTATGGTGTCACAACGTTAGACGGGTCATTAAGCGTCAATAATTCGGACATCGTAGTCCTACCCGGAAGCTCAAGCGAGGCGGGAATTTTGAGTGGTACTACTGGTTTTCCAGCTTATCCAACGGAAGTTGCTGTTGATCATTCAACAATTATCGCTGCTAATGACAGTCTAGCGATTAGCCTTTCTTTTGCTGGGTTTTACCAATCTATAACTACTTCAATCACTAACTCGGTGCTGTCGAGCGCGATTACCCAAGTCAACTCCCCGGCCTGTGATGCCACTTTATTACCTGATGGGACTTCATTGAGCGCCAACTGCACAACCCAATAATTTTCAAGTACTGATTCTTTGTCAACTTGTCTTAAGTTCAAGCGCGATCAATCCCCATTAGCGTCATCACTACTTGAAGCGCGGCAAATTGCGCTACAAATTATTCAACACAGGCAGTATTTGCTTCGCAAAATCAATTGAGTTGAGGAAGTTGACAAAAATACACGTGACTGGTGACATATCGCTATGCTGCCAGATAGCGTGGATAGGAACGGTTTGTTTGAGTCCAGCGAGGTCTCGCAGTATAAGACCTTTGAGGTAGTAATTTTTACGCACGAAGGATGAAGGGTGATCCCCATCTCACAAGCGACCAGTCTAAAAATTCCTTCTAAGTTGTAAGCCTGTTGTACTACAGTGAGTGAAAATCCTATACTGCGACAAATGCGATCGAGACACTCTCCCCATTAAATGCTATTCATTATTGTAAACGATTTAAAAAGTGGGAATTCCCACTTTGTTAGTAGAACACAAATTTTATACTTGCACCTCCTAATAATTTCTTGCCACGAGGTGAACCGAAATGCGCTTAGATTTTTTTTCCAACATCAACTACGAAAAACCGATCAAATCCAGGCTTTGTTGTGGTTCAGCACTGATACTGACAATGGCGATATTCAGCGTACCGCTGCATGCCATTGAAGAATTAAATAAGATCAAACTCGACCCTATGAAATCCATGCTGCTACCCCAGGCGGGAGAAGAATACCATTGGCTTAAGGATGGTAACCTCTTAGTTGTAAAAGTAATCTCCATTGAGGATGGTGTGGCGGCAATTGAAAACTCGGAAGGATGCCGTTACAGCAACGTCATCGGAACATTTGCCCCGGCGGTATCCTGGGAAAATTGTGGTGGGCATACTGGTGGCGTAAAAATCAGTAAATCCAAGGGCAGTTTGTTTCCACTCAAGGCGAAAAACAAGTTTTCTTTCAGGGGACGGGGATTCAGTAATAAGGGCGAATCCTGGGACATGAGGCGCACCTGCAAGGTCAAGAGTGGGGTAAAAATAAAGACCCATACCGGGGAGCACGATACTTATAAAATCGTCTGTGTACAAGGAAACAATACTCGAACCTACTATCTCTCACCGGCTGAAAATCGTGTGGTCGCTTTCAAGCGTAAGCATAAGAAGAATAGAAAAGATTCGTACACTCAAGAACTTGTTAAGGTTGTTTCTCCCTAATTGCATGCAGCTTAGTGATGGAAGTGGATGCTTTTAACAATAACTGGCCGCGGGTGAACCAAACAGATCTAACTGGGGTGTGATTCCAAGCCCGGGGCCAGACGGCAGTCGAATCTTACCTCCCTCAACCTTTATGCCATTGTCTGGGTCGTAATGCCCTTCTATGTAGGGTTGGGCGATCCAGACCCCCTCATTCAAGCGGGGTTCAACGGTAGCACCAACATGCAGGCAGGCTGCGGCAATAATATCTCCACCCCAGCCGTCGTCGCAGGTATGTGGCAAATTTCGCGCCTGACAAATATCCCTGGCGATACGTAATCCGCTGATGCCATTAAACCGAGTCAGCTTGAATCCAAAGCCATCGCATAGTCCCTGACCGGCTACCGTAATGATGGTATTGATGTCCTTGCCGCTTTCGTCGAGGTAGATGGGATGGGTTACCTGGTTTCGAATCGCAGCGATCTCGCCAATAGTGTCGCAGGGTTGTTCGAAAACAACTGGCACATCTGACAAACTATTGGAAGCAATTAAGGCGTCCCGGGTTGTCCATCCACGATTGGCATCCGCTGCCAGGGTCATGTCGCTGCCCACGGCCTCCCAGACTTTGCTGACTACTTCAATATCTATTTCAACGGGCCTGCCACCCACTTTAATTTGCAGTCTGTCAAAGCCCTGATCGCGCTTTTCCCTGGCAATTTTGACCGCGTCATCCGGTAACACCGAGCCAGTTGTATAGTAAGAACGGACATTCTCTGTGTGGGCTCCTCCCAGCAAATCACATACCCTGGCGTTATAGTGTTTTCCGGCGATATCCCATAGCGCAATATCCACTGCGGCCTTGGCGTAGCCATGCCCGTTCAGATGGTTTTCCATTACCCGGTGGATCAAATTTATCGCCAGCGGATTTTCACCAATCAGATTAGGCGCTATTTCCGCCAGGGCCGCCCGCGCGCCCCTTGCGTGTTCGGCGGCGAATGTGGGGCCACATGGACAACACTCTCCGTATCCTTTTAGTCCATTATCACAGATCAATTCCACGACGGTGGAATCGAGATGATCGAGTCCACCACCGGAATACGTATAGGGACCATCCTTTACCGGGAGGTCCACTTGAAAAACATGGATTTCGCTGATTTTCATTTTAGTGACATAGTTTTTTGTCAATATTAATCGAGAAACCAGCTATTGCTCAAATAAATTCAGGCCCGGTATATGCTGATATGGATCGGCACCATTATGGGAAGAGTGTAAGCAGTGCTTTCATAGCGGGGTGAAAACGGCAGAAATAGGATAGATCGTATTTCTTATCCAGCGTAATACTCTTGCTTTGATTCTGTAGAATCTCACCGGTGTCCCAACCTCCATCATTTGCCGTAGCGGTGTGGGGAACAATATCTCTATTGGTCCAAACGATGGTATCCCCCGGGTTTACTGTCAATTTCTCAGGTTTAAAGGTAAATGCAGTAATTTCAACGTTGTGGGTCTCAGCTGACCACGCCGTAGTTGAAACAATCGCGGCAGCAAGAGCTGCCACGATTCCACAGATCAAATACCGGTAAGGTCGGTGTTTGATCATTGGACTTTCTGCACCATCATTTCGGCATGACCTTCGTGACTCTTAAAGATCTTCAGTCCAGCTTCAAACAACGCCTTAACCTCAGCGTTCTCAATGTTTGGAATAAACGCATTCTCTACCAGATCATTAACCGACTGGTGGTAGCCGAGTTCATTCTCTGCATAACGTTTATCGAAATCCGCGCCGCGCAATTGGCTCATTTCATCGATCAGCTTAACCGAGCCCTCGGTAAGCGACTGACTCAAAAAGTTGTCCTGAGGTTGAGCGCCCAGTTTTTCCAGTAATGCCAGCGCTTGTTGATTGACTGCAGTGTGATCGCGAATCATGGTTTCAGCGAATTTGTGAATTTCAGGATTGGTTGATATTGCCAAGGCGAGATGTGCATATTGAATATCAATATTGTCCGCAATGTAGGCAACATGGGCAATCTCAAGATCATTCAGTTCCGCCGGTGATTGGGCCGATACAGGGGATACGCTAAATCCGGCAATTAAGGCGAAAATCGCCGCGGTTCGAATAGGTGAATTGTTTAAAAACATAGTGGTCTCCGTTATTTACTGAGTGAAAGGAATGTGAATTGCAACAGTTGCAAATAATCACGAAGTAGATTTAAATACAATTTGAATGGTATATTAATGATCAATAGTTCATATAACTTGATCATTCGTACAGTATTTTAAATTAGCATTCCTTCCAACTACTGACCAACAATATTTCGTCATGGACCTTCTAAGCGATATTCTGTCCCAGTTAAAACTGACTGGGACGCTGTATTTCAGAACCGCCTTCACTTCTCCCTGGAGTGTGCGGGTTCCGTCTTTCGAGAAAGTATCCCGCTTTCATTTCGCCCACAGGGGGCGCTGTCTGGTCAGAATCAATCGAGACGATGATCCGGTTCTATTAGAGCAAGGGGATCTGGTAATTATTCCCAAGGGCGCTGCCCATACCCTGTATTGTGAACCGGATACGGAAGATTTAGCGGTTCAGCTGGATCAAGTGGTGGCGGAGTCTGGATTTAGCGGGCATGGAACCCTGGTTTATGGGGATTCAGGGAAGCATCACGAAACCCAATTAATATGCGGCCATTTTGCATTTGATCCTGATGCAAGGCATCCTTTGCTGGATGGTCTGCCCGATCATATTCATATTCGAAATTACGGTCAGGTAGCCGGTAGCTGGATGGAAAACACGTTGAAAATAATTGGCAGCGAAGCCGGTCAGGATCAATTGGGTAGTGAATTAATTGCCTTAAAATTATCCGAGATTATTTACGCCCAAGCACTTAGGGTTTACCTGTCTTCAGAAGAAGCCGAGCAAACCGGGCTTGCCGGGTTTTCTGATCCGGCAATTGCCAAAGCTTTAACAGCGATTCACCAACACCCGCAAAACCCCTGGACCCTCGAACGCCTAGCCTCAGTGGCGGGAGTTTCCCGTACCTTGCTGGCAAAGAAATTCACCGACAGCCTTTCAACTACGCCGCTCGGATATATCACTCAGTGGCGGATGCAACTTGCGCGGCAACGATTGACCGATACGAGACAGTCAATTATCGAAATTGCCGAAGCAGTTGGATATCAATCCGAAGCCGCGTTTGGTCGGGTGTTTAAAAAATACTTTGATACCGCGCCAGCCACCTACCGCCGGCAGCACAGTGGTGTTTTGGCGATCTAATGAGAATCGCATTATTTGAAGGTCCCGGCGAAGACCGTCCCCTGGCAGCGCTGGGGTTGTTACTGACCGGTGTGTTCGCGTTGGCCCTGCAGGACTCCACGGTAAAGCTAATGGCGGGTGATACCTCGTTCTGGCAGTTCCAGACGCTGCGATCCATAGGCAATATCTCCTTCGTCCTTATTCTCGCATTGATCAGCGGTGGTATTGGATTGCTGACACCAAAAAACTGGCGCGCGGTCTATCTACGCGCCTGCTTTTTAACTATTTGTATGTTCTGTTTTTTTGCCGGAGCGCCTTTTCTTACCGTTGCACAAATGGCCGCCGGGTTATATACCTACCCTCTGTTTGTGTCGCTACTGGCCGGGCCTGTTCTGGGCGAGAAGGTAGGCCTCTGGCGATATGGTGCACTCGCGCTTGGTGTATTGGGAGCAGGATTTATCCTGAACCCCTGGGACGATAATTTTTCTGCAGTACAGTTGTTACCAGTTTTATCCGGATTTTTCTATGCTGCTAATATTTTGACCTTGCGTCGCGCCTGCCGAAATGAAAGCACCCTTGCTTTGGCCCTGGCAGTTGGGGTTGCCTTCGTGGTATCCGGGGTAGCCGGGATCGTTTTCTTAACGATATTCCCTCTGGCAGAGAAAACTCAACTGGCGATCCCATTCGTTGCCATAGGCTGGCCTGAGTTATCTCTCACGGTGCTTGGGTTTGCGATATTTGCCTCTGTATTGAATATCACCGGCAATATCTGCCTGTCCCGAGCTTACCAAACAGCTGACAGTAGCTGGCTGGCACCTCTGGATTTCAGTTATTTAATTTTTGCCGCAATCTGGAGTCGGTTATTGTTCGACCAATGGCCCACAACCCAGGCACTTTTTGGCATGGCATTAATTGCTACTGCCGGGATAATTACCGCGTGGCGCGAACAGGTGGTTGCACGAAACAGGTTACTGACATCTACAGGCTTCGAACCTTCCCGCTAAATTCTTATGTCATCTAAAGTTGATATAATGCTGATTCTCTAATTATCATTCGCAACGATATTAATAAAGGTTAACTACATGCAATATTACGACTCAATTATCGACACTATAGGGAATACGCCATTGGTGAAAATTAATTCACTCAACAAGGGTATTAAAGGGACGATTCTGGCGAAGGTCGAGTACTTTAATCCCGGCAATTCCATGAAAGACCGGATGGCGATTAAAATGATTGAAGACGCTGAAGCGAGGGGAGACCTAAAGCCAGGCAGCACCATCATCGAAGGAACATCAGGTAACACTGGAATGGGGTTGGCCCTTGGCGCAATCGCAAAAGGCTACAAGTGTATTTTCACCCTGGCGGATAAACAGTCACAGGAAAAGATTGATATTTTAAAGGCGGTTGGTGCTGAAGTTATTGTCTGCCCTACTTCGGTTGCACCGGACGATCCTCGATCTTATTACTCGGTTGCGGAGCGATTGAACAAAGAAATCGAAAATTCCTACTATCCGAACCAGTACCACAATATGTCAAATACCGTGGCCCATTATGAAACTACTGGTCCCGAGATCTGGCGCGATACCGAAGGAAAAGTTACCCACTACGCTGCCGGCGTTGGTACCGGCGGTTCCATGTGCGGCGTCTCCAAATTTTTGAAGGAGCAGAATCCCGACGTAGTTACCGTTGGCATTGATACTTATGGTTCTGTATTCAAGAAATACAAGGAAACCGGGGTATTCGATGAAACAGAAATATATCCCTATCTGACTGAAGGCATCGGTGAAGATATTTTGCCGGAAAACGTCGACTTTTCATTAATAGATCACTTTATCAAGGTAACCGACAAAGATGCCGCGGTTATGACCAGGCGCCTGTCCCGGGAAGAAGGCATGTTTGTCGGCTGGTCTTGCGGGTCCGCTGTATGGGGTGCATTGGAGTGGGCCAAAGATAACTTAAAGGACGATGATGTTATGGTTATCATTCTGCCCGATCACGGTACCCGCTACCTTGGCAAGGTTTATAACGATGACTGGATGAAAGATCATGGATTTCTAGAAGAACGGGAATACCGATCTGCGGCCAACATCATTTCCAAACAGGGAGGCGAGGACGCACTGACAACAATCGATAAAGATGCCAAGGTCTCCGACGCTGTCGCATTGCTAACCTCGGTGGCAATTTCCCAGATTCCGGTAGTAGACGGAGATGATTTTGTCGGCAGCCTTTCTGACTCAAAGCTGCTTTCCCAACTGATCGTGGATCCATCCCTTCGGGAAAAGCAGGTACATGAAGTTATGGAAAAACCATTCCAGTTTGTCCCGGTTAACAGTACCCTCGACGTATTATCTTCGATGATCAATCGAGACAACCCTGCGGTAATGGTTAGGGACAGTAAAAACAGACCACGGATCATTACCCAGCACGACTTGCTCGAATCAATCGCTAATATATAATTATTTTCCGATTTTAATGTTGCCCTTCAATTCTGCTGTTTAGTGGAATCCGTGAGGCAAAAAATCTTTGGGCTTTCCTTGACAGAACAAACCTGATTACCTGATATATTTGCACATCGTCTGAACCTGATCGGCATGCAAAATATCAAGCTATCCCATCTTCGAGTATTTGCCAAAGTAGCGGAGCACGGGAGTATCAGTCGGGCAGCGACTCGCCTGCATCGATCTCCATCAGCAGTTTCCATGATGGTGGCTAATCTCGAGCAGCGACTCGAAAAGCCGTTGTTCGAGGCCGAAGGGAAATCCCGATTAACGCCCTTTGGACAATACGTTTTCGAAGCGGCACAAAGGCAATTGGCCCAGTTTGACCGTTCCGTAGCAAAAATAGAATCATTTGCCAAAAACGAATTTGGTGCCATCGAAATTAGTTCAGTGCCGTCTTTTGCATTATCTTATTTGCCCGATTTGTTGCTTGAATACCGTTACAAATTTCCGAACATATCGATAACCGTACGGGACAACAGTTCGCTACAGATCATCCGGCAGGTTGAGCGTGGTGAAATTGATATTGGCATTGCGGGACCACCAGTCAATCAGGACAATATTACATTCAAACCATTGCTTACCGATATTATTGGGATTGTCTGTAGTGTTTCTCATCCTTTGGCTAAAACGGATCAGCCACCTTCTTTAAAAGATCTACAGGGACATGCTTTCATCTCGAATGGGACCTGCGATCTTATTAATTCAAAACAATTCCAGAGAATTCGCCAAACTGCCACTATAGAAGTTGAAAATACTACTTCGCTGCTGGCAATGATCAGCGCCGGAGTGGGCGTCACCACTTTACCCCGGTTGGCGGTACCTTTCGATCGTAAAGACATCGTGTTTGTACCGACCAGCCATAAAGATCTAAGCCGTATATTGGGTTTGGGTATCCGCAGAAACAAAACTCTGGGTCCCGCTGCATTAACTTTTTTTGAGTTAGCCAGCTCGATGTTTGATACAACCTAAAAATCAAAATTTTTTGACTTTTAGCGTATTGGTCGCACACAAGATTGAATGAGTCGGTAGCCGAGACATGTGTGGAATTGAATGCAAGTTTTGCGATTCTTGTATATCGGTCGCGCACAAGCTCGAATAAGTCGGTAGCGAGGAAATTTGTGGCATTGAATGAATAGTATTCAGTTATTCTGAATTTAGATGCAGAATATTCTAGTTATCTGAACAACATATTCTCCCATCAGTCAGGGTTAACTGGTATAAAATCGGTTCCATCTAAGATAAATTACCTAATAACAACGTTTAGGAAATCCTGGATAACCTAAACGGTAATACCAATTAGAAAATTTCAGGATCAATAATTAATACAGACACCGGTTACATAACCAGTGATCTCTCAATCAATAAATTTCAAACTACCAACACCGGAGAAATAAATGGCACTTCAACCCCCACTACGAAATCTCGACATCGAGATGCAGGACTCTGGCTTTTACGAAGGGTTCAATCAGACGGTAGCAATGCTATCCAAAATATTGATCGCGGTTGTGGTCATATGGTGCCTGATTGACCCTACGGGAGCTGGTGAGGCACTTAGCGCGGCTAAAAATTGGTCGTTTCAACACCTAAACGCCTACTACATATTGTCCGTCGCCCTGTTTATCGTCACCTGCATAATCATTGCAGTGGTACCCAGCTTCGGCCGTATAAAACTAGGGGTTGGCGATGACAAACCCGAGTTCTCGACATTTTCATGGTTTTCGATGATGTTTGGTGCTGGTATCGGAATTGGAATGCTGGGGTATGCCGCTGGCGAACCGCTGTTTCACTTCGCCAACAACCCCGACATCATTATGAGCAAAGACGCCATACTGGCAGGCTTTGCCAGTAGTGGCTTTACTCTTCCTGAAGGGGGAGATGTTTTCGCTGCCTATCACGAGCAAGTGGCTGCAGGCGGTATGCAGGCAATCGACAGTATCGTGGTACCAAAAACTGAATCTGCTCTGGAATCCGCCTATCGCTATACCTTCCTTCACTGGGGCGTAGGCGCGTGGGCGAGCTATGCGTTAATTGGCATCACCATTTCTTTTTTCGCCTATAACCGTGGTCTCCCGCTAACAGTTCGATCAGGTTTGGCTCCGCTGTTTGGTCGGGCACTGGAAGGCAATTTGGGTCACGTGATCGATATTTCGGCCATTATCGCTACCATCCTGGGGATTGCCCAAACTATTGGTCTGGGCTTAAGTGCCTTCGCATCGGGATTACACTCGATTACGGGAATGGAATGGTTAATGACTGATGGCCGTGGTTCTGAACCAACCACTGGCGCCTTGATGCTTTCTCTATTTGTGGTAATGCTTGCGTCAACAGCGTCAGCACTTTCCGGCGTCGGCAGAGGTATTAAATGGCTGAGTAATATCAATATGATATTGTCATACAGTTTATTAGTCTTTTTTCTTATATTTGGCGCTACCACTTTTATCTTTGAACTTCTTGGCAAAGGCCTTTTTAGCTACGTGGTCCATCTTCCAGCGTTGACCTTTACCATTTGGGATCCGAGTACCGATCTCGGTGGTTGGCAAACTGGATGGTCAGTATTTTACTGGGCCTGGTGGATTGCATTTGCGCCTTTTGTCGGCATATTCCTCGCACGTATTTCCAAGAACAGGACCATTCGGGAATTCGTTGTTGGCGCCATTATACTTCCTTCATTGATGTGCTTTGTCTGGTTCACGTTCGTTGGCGGGACTGCAATTGATTTAGAGTTGAGCGGTGTTGCAGAAGGCAAAATAATTGGCTCAAATCTGACTTATCAGATTTTCGAAATCGTTAACATTATGCTTGGTGAAGGTATGGCTGCAATTATGTCCATCATGGTGGTAGTACTACTGCTTACCTACCTGGTTACTTCGGGCGATTCGGCTATATTGGTTGTCAATACCATTAATGCAGGTGGGAGTCAGGCCGCAACAGGGCCGAAACATATAATCGTATGGGCTCTGGTTCTTACCGCAATTGTTGCCTCACTGGTTTGGGCTGGCGGCCTGGGTGCTATTCAATCTGCGATGATCATTGCCGCAGTGCCTTTCACCCTCATCATGATACTGATGTGCTTCTCATTGTTAAAAGCGCTCTACCGGGATAGCCTGCGAAACAAGGCATAAACAGGCACAGGTACATGTTTAATTTGCGAAGAGTATTAATTAAATATTAGTTGCCTAACATGTCTTAGGACATGAAAACAAAGCCCGTTATCATTGGATGACGGGCTTTTTTCTTTTGGGTAAAAAAATAATAACAAAATGGTTTGGTATTTCAGATCAATGCATTACATTAATCCTTCAATATTCAGTTAATCTGGTAATCATGTCGGCTACCAGTGTGACTTAATCAAATCTATTGAAGATTTCACAGTGAACAATAATAGTGGCATTATTCAGACCGCATTGATTACCGGAGGAAACGGCAATCTCGGCAATCTGGTCGGTAATAAGCTACTTGCCAAGGGAATCAAGGTCGTTAAACTGGACTTACCTGGTACCGAACCGGATCAAATTCAGCCGGGAGAGGAGATTGTTACAGGAGATATCCGGGACTCTGAGTTACTTACCAGTACCATTCAAACCCACCGGCCGGACACCATTTTTCATTTGGCATCTCTACTCTCGGGTAGCTCCGAATCCGATCTCGTGGTCGCCTGGGAAATAAATGCGACCGCGTCGTTTAATTTGATGCGTATAGCAATAGACCAGGACGTGGGAAGATTTTTCTTCGCCAGCACCGTGGCAACCTATGGCGATGTTGATCAGGAACCGATGTCGGAAAAATTTGCCCAATGGCCGGAAAATTTATACGGCGCTACCAAGGTGGCGGTGGAACGCCTGGGGGTATACTTCAAAGTTAAGCATGGACTCGACTTTCGCTGCCTGCGATTTCCGCTAGTGGTGTCCCCCTATGCGCCCAAAACTGCAGTATCGGCATTTCCATCACATGCCTTCAAGGCTGCAGTACAAGGCAAAGAATTTATTTTTCCGGTCTCAAAAGAAACCGGTGTATCCACAATCTTTCTGGATGACGTTGTGGACAGTATTGTTCAATATACTTTTACCGAGGAAGCCAAGCTCACGCGGCATGTCTACAACCTTCATTCATTCTATCTCTCAGCAGAAATGTTGGTAGCGGAACTCGCTAAACAGTATCCTGAATTTCGGTACCAATTCCACCCTGTTGAAGCCGTAGAAAATCTGATTTCGAGCTGGCCCGACACGATCGATGATGCCGCCGCCCGGACAGATTGGGGTTGGAATCCAGGCTACAACTTTAGCCGTGCTGCAGAACGTATGTTTGAATTGCTAGTCCGTTAAAGATACCCCTATCGTCTAAACCACACGCTAACAAATTCTTTCGAAAACTAACAACTAAATATCAGCATATGTCATTTACTTTCTCAGACAAGTCGTTAGCTCTCCAGCAAGAGTTACAGGCATTTATGGATCAACATATCTATCCATCGGAACAACTGCATAAGGAACAATTAGAGCGTGCCGAAAGACGCTTTGCGCCGCTAACGCTAATCGACGACCTCAAGAAACAAGCACAGTCTGTCGGACTTTGGAATTTGTTTGTTCCCGAATCCCATAGTGAGTATAGCGATATCGGCGGACTGACCAATGTTGACTATTGTCCCATTGCAGAAAATATGGGACGGGTACTTTGGTCTCCGGAGGTATTCAACTGCAGCGCACCGGATACTGGAAATATGGAAGTTTTTATGAAGTATGCGACTCAAGCGCAACAGGATCAGTGGTTAACTCCACTGCTTAACGGAGAAATACGTTCATCCTATGCAATGACCGAACCCCAGGTGGCGTCAAGTGACGCAACCAATATCGAACTTAGCATTGAACAAGTGGGCAACGAGCTGGTATTGAATGGACGTAAATGGTTTATCACCGGTGCGATGAACGAACGCACCAAAATTTTTATTGTTATGGGGAAGTCTGATCCTGACAACCCGAACCGGCACAAACAACAGTCCCAGGTATTGGTACCAAAAGACACTCCCGGAGTGGAAATTATTCGCCCCCTAACAACCCTGGGATATGACGATGCGCCTCTTGGACACGCGGAAATCAAATTTAATCGGGTTCGAGTTCCGCTGGATAATGTACTACTGGGTCTCGGGCGTGGATTTGAAATCGCCCAGGGTCGATTGGGACCAGGCAGAATGCATCATTGCATGCGCTTGGTAGGCGCTGCTCAGCGCGCACTTGAACTGGCCTGCCAACGGGCTTCAACCAGAACGACCTTTGGTCGTCTACTAAGCCAGCATCAATCGGTTCGCGAAGACATCGCAAAAAGTTTTTCGGAAATTCAAATGGCCCGACTTCTGCTCTTGCAGACTTGTCATCGTATCGACCTGACAGGAGCCCAGGCGGCACGTGACATGATAGCGGCCTGTAAGACCAGTGTCCCGCTGATGGTTCAGACCATTCTAGATCGATGTATGCAGCTCCACGGCGCCGGGGGCCTGACCGAAGATTATTTCATGGCCGACGCATTCAACTATGCCCGCTACTGCCGACTGGCAGACGGTCCCGACCAGGTTCACCAAATGGCATTGGGGAAACTGGTTATACAGAAATATACAACCTAGATTCCAAATGAAAAACCATGGATTGAATCTAGCAGATCTTGATCGGTATCTACGCGCCGAGGTCGAAGGATTTACCGGACTGACCAGTGTCACCAAGTTTCCCAACGGCCAGTCCAATCCGACTTTTCTCCTGCGCGCCGAATCGGCAAACTATGTGTTGCGAATGCAACCTTTGGGTGAGCTACTCAAATCTGCCCACGCGGTTGATCGGGAATATCGGGTGATCAAGGCCCTGGAGCAAACCGACGTTCCGGTCCCCAAAGCGATCCACCTGTGCCACGATCGCGATGTGATTGGTAGTATGTTCTTTTTGATGAGTTTCCAACAGGGGAGGATTTTCTGGAACCCATCGATACCGGAGCTGGATAATTCCCAGAGATTGGCGATTTACCGTGAAATGAACCGGACCCTTGCGGCACTACATAGTGTCAATATTGACGAGGTCGGACTTGAGGACTATGGGAGGCCTGGCAATTATTTTGCCCGCCAGGTTGATCGATGGACTCGACAATATCGTGCCTCGGAAATAGATCCAATTGCCGGGATGGATCAGCTCATCGAGTGGTTACCAGATCACATTCCTCTGGACGACGGAAAAGTCAGTCTGATCCATGGAGACTATCGAATAGATAATATTGTGTTTTCTGACCAGGGTACTGAGGTTGTGGCGATACTGGACTGGGAGTTATCGACCCTGGGTCATCCCTACGCCGACTTGGCCTATCAATGTATGCAATGGCGAATCGATCAAGCTGCGGTGATTGGTGGACTGGGTGGAATTGATCGACAAGCACTGGGGATCCCATTGGAGCAGGACTATGTATCAGAATATTGCCAGCGGCGAGATTTGACCGGAATTTCCAATTGGAATTTCTATCTTGTATTCAGTTTCTTTCGACTGGCCGCCATTCTTCAGGGCGTTTTAAAGCGTGCGGTGGATGGTAATGCCTCGAGTAAAAAAGCCTTTGACTATGGAGCGATGGCGCCGATGCTCGCGACAATGGCAACAGCGCTTATCGACTAACCACTATCGGCTCTTACCCGCTTCCGCCAATTTGGCTTTTCGTTCCCGGTGAAGAATATACAAACCGCTAAAAATAATAAGAGAGCCACCGGCGTATACCCAGAAATCAGGCAGATCACCAAACACAAAGTAGCTGAAAATTGTCGCCCAGATTAACGTCGTATACGAGAATGGCACCACAACGGATGCAGGTGCCACCCGCAGCGAACGAATCAAACAAAAATGCCCAATGCTGCCGGCAAGGCCAAGTAAAACAAAAATAAACCAATGGAATGTGGTTGGCCACTGCCATTGAAATGGCACCACGGTCGACATTACTATTGTTCCGATAAGTCCGGTGTAAAACAGCGACGTAATAGGGCTGTCATAAATCCGGACCTGCCGGGTAAAAATCTGATAGAACCCATGAGTTACGGAGGCCAACAACAAGACCAAAATACCGTGTTCAATATCAACGACCCCAGGCCTCACGATAACCAGAGCACCGGCGAATCCGATCAATACACCTATCCAGCGTCTTATCCCAACCACTTCTCCCAGGATTGGAATCGCCAACAAGGTAACAAATATTGGAGACAGAAACATGATGGTTGTAGCGGTCGCCAGTTCCACAGTTTGCACACTGTAAAAAAACATTCCATTGGTCACCAGCATTAACAAAGACCGCCAAATCTGTAGCCCAGGACGGCGACTGGTGATTTCCTGCTTCAGATCAGTCCTGGTAGCCATCAAGAACACAAAAACAAAAACCATATGGAAGAAAAATCGCCCCCAAATCACCTGTACCACGGGATAAAACTGAATCAAGTACTTCGCGGCCGCGTCCAGAGTCACAAAGAAGAACATGGCGGCGAGCATCAACATCACGCCACCAGAAATGTTCTCGATATTTTCGGATTGCTCAGCCATGGCCAGTCAGTCTTAATTCAATGTTGGTTTAGTGGCGCGAGCATACATTCTTTATAATTGTGGGGAAACAAGAAAATACAATGATTGCGCTGTTGAAAAATCTTTCTGACTTCGCTTGTTACCCAAGGCATTTATAGTTGGATTTAGGCATATCGTTTCTGCCGATATGGCCCACTGTACTCGACCTTTTTACCCTATAACCGCAATGCTGAAATAACCATCTGATAAAATTTCACCTCAACGCCCAACCCACCATGAAATACCTCGAACTGAAACTCCCTCCTCCGGTCATAGCGGTAATATGCTGTGTGGTTATGTGGCGGTTATCCCTATTCTCCCCTGCCGTGGAGATTGATCAAACGATAAAGATTGTGGCGATTACTATTTTCTCCATAGCCGGATTTTTATCCGGATTCCTTGGGGTGATTTGTTTTAAGCGTAACAGGACAATTCTGAATCCGCACCGCCCCCTGGAAACTTCCTCGCTTGTTACAGGCGGCATATACCGAGTAACCAGGAATCCGATGTATATAGGCATCGTCTTTATTCTGGTTGCCTGGGCGATTTATCTATCTTCCCTGTGGTCCTTACTCGGGATTGTTGGTTTTATTGCCTATATTCAGCAATTTCAGATTAAGCCGGAAGAGCGTGCCCTGCTGGAATTGTTCGGTTCGGAATACCAAACCTATCAGTCGAAGATTCGTAGATGGCTATAGATCCGGTCTGGTGAGACCCGGTCTGGCGAGACCCGGTCCGGCGGGACCCGATCCGGACGACCTACCCCGATGCGGTGACATAAGTTTTATACACCACTGCCACACTCGGGCGCTGCATAACCTTTTGCGCAATCCTGTTTACGTTCGGCCAGGTAGTTACCGGGAAATGATTGTGGGGCGGAGTAGTGCTCAGCCAGGTAGTTAGCATAAACAGGTAGATATCGGCAGCGCTGAATTGGTCTCCAAGCAACCAGTCATTTTCACCAATCGCCTCATCCACTACGCTCCACAATTCATTGAGTCGATTGCGAGAACGACGTATTACACTGGCCTGGTCATCAACCGAATCGCAAAACCGATCAGGGTAGTAGGTCATCTGATAAGCATTTTGAATGGAACTCGAGAAAAAGAATATCCATTGCAAGAAGTGACCCCGATTGACATCATTTGGCGCTGGTGCCAGTCCGGCTTCAGGATAGCGATCGCACAGGAAGGTCGTGATTGCGCCGCATTCGTACATCGACTTGTCTTGCCAAATCAAAACTGGCACCCAGCCATTGGGATTCAGCGCGAGAAACTCGGGCTCACGCTCGATCTCCCTCGAAATATCAATGGAAATTAATTCATAATTAGCGCCGATTTCTTCAAGAAGAACTCGCACTCCCATGGAAGCACTACGCTCGGCATAATAAAGCTGATATTTCATTTTTTAAATTAGTCGGTGGGGCAAAAATAGGATAACGCTAATAAACCAACTCCAAATTTAATCAAAGTAGAGCTTTTTGGTAAATTCAATGAGATGCTCGGTAATTACAGGTTGTAGTGACAACGGGTGATTGTGCCCCGCTCCGGCTAGGATACGTAGTTCAGCCCGTGGAATTCGGGCAGCCATATCTTCGCCATGGGCGATATTAAAAATTGGATCTTCATCCCCATGGAGTATCAAAGTCGGGCAGGAAATATTTTCGGTCTGCTTAAAAAATGGGTCGGCTAAAACTCGTGATAGCACCATTCGCTCCGTTCCCTGTGGATAATACATCCGATCAACCGACGTCGTTGCGCTCTGCCTCGCCTCATCGACATCCATGGCGTGGCGGGAACCATTGGCTCCCAACCGCAGTTGCATCATGGCATTGATTTTATCTGCGCGGGTCGCATAATGCTCGGTAGCTGCGCCCATGGCCTTTTGAATTGCCCTGGTTCGGGACGGAAGTGCCGGGTCGTAATTGCTGCCCTGCAAACAAACCAGGCCCCTGACTTTCTCAGGATGACCCAATGCGAGTATTTGGGCAACCGCTGAACCGTATGAGTACCCCACGACACAAACTGATCTACCGCCAAGATCATCATCAAAATAATCCATTAATAAAGCAACATCATTCGCAACATCGGACATCGTATAGGCGGCTTCTGGCAGGAAACCACCCTCCAGTGCGGATAGTGCGGCAGGTAGGCTAATCGTGTTACCGGAATCAATTTTACTGGATAATCCCGAATCCCGTAATTCATGACAGATGACACAGAGTCCGCTTTCAACCAGAGGCTGTGTCAACCCCTCCGGCCAGTCAGTGATATTGTCGGTAATCCCGAGAATCGGCATCACAACCGGGTCGAGCATTTCTCCGTGAACTTCATAATAAGTCTCAATCCCATTTGCTAGCTTGGCGACAGGCATTTCTTAACCTCTATTATTTATCGATTTTTGCTTCGCCCTGTTCCAGCCGGTCCAGGATCAGATTTGAAAGGGTGTAATGCATTGCGTCCCAGAATGGCGAGTAGAACTGACTAGTCACTGCCGGTGAATGCCTGGCACGCTGGATCGATTCACAAATTCGATTATCCTCTTTGCGCGCCATAATGCCTTTGCGTGCCGATTGTTTTCTGTCTTTAGCAAATTTCGTCCCGTGGGCGCTGGATTGATCAAAAAAGGTTCCGACCCATTGAGTTCCTGATGCCGGCCCGGTTGGCAGAAAAATCGAGATTCGGGCGCAATCCCCGAGTATTGTTATCACCCAATTGGGAAAAACGTTGGCGATTGTGTTTAGCTTATTTGGACTGCCATCCTTCATTTGCAAAGGCGGTAAGGCAGTTTCTCCATAAAATGAGCCACCAATTTCATTGTCGTAACAAAGGCCCAAGAATCCCGAAGGGTGGTTGATTTCCCGGTAGGTTTTCTCTCTTTTGGTATCTACTCGGGGACTATGCGGAGAGATTCGATACATCTCATGAACAAAGCTCTCATGATAGACATTTGGCGAATAGTTTTCGTATACCGTTTTCCAGTTTGCATTGATAGATAACGAATGAATTAATGCTTCGCCGTTTTCATTTTCCCCAATTGTTAATCGATCTATATCAGTGTTCTCGCAATGGGATAATACCGCGTGATTTTCTTGCTCAAACTCAGTAAGGTTTTCTCCGAGAAAAACAAATATTGTGGACATCCACTGAACATTGTTTACCGGCAATAAATCCGCGTCCAGTTCCTGAACGTCCAGGCTAACGGATTTTTCCGTACCATCCCAATAATTGGCCTCCAGAAGCTTGCCCTCCAGACTGTATTTCCAGCCATGATAGGGTGTAATGATAAATTCAAGTCCCTGTTGCGATCCCATCGACACCTCGCAGCTATCGTAGGGGCAGACATTATGAAACACCCTGATCTGGTTATCTCTTGCCCTGGTAATCAATACCGGCACGCCGAGTACAGTAGTGACCACTATATCTCCGGGCTCTGGCAGCTGGGCCGCAAACCCGATCGCCATCCAGCTGTTCTTAAGAACATTTTCCCGCTCGAATTGATAAAAATCTTCGTCCAGGAAGGCTTCACGTGGCAGCGTTCTGGCAGATTCTATCGGTCGCCTGACCGCGTCTCGCTGCTTAGCAGATAATAGCTCAGTCAACTTTTTCATAAATTCTCCAATAGTCAGTTTGGTCGCTAGAAGTATATAAGCAGCGTGATAGAATCGCGATCTGTATTCTTCAGTACCCCAAGATGCCAACCGACCGAAAGCTCGGGCTGTTCTTTGCCATAATTTTTCTCATCGTGAGTTTACTTCCTCTGATCGGTTCATCCAGAGTGAATCTCATTGCTCTTGGGATCAGTGGGGTTTTCGCATTGATTGCACTGACCAAACCTATACTATTGCGTCCACTAAACCATCTTTGGATGGGGCTGGGTAGAATATTCCAGCGAATTTTTCCACCCATTTTTATGCTGGCGTTATACTGGATTGTATTTACTCCCATTGCTCTGGTAACTCGCCAATTTTCGCAAAAAAATATTGTTGATCTACGCTGGAAGGATTCGGATCGGAAATCATGGTGGGAGCAACGGGATCAGCCCGGACCAGCTGCCAATTCGACCAACAAGCAGTATTGAGTTGATCGATGAAGTTATCAGGGAATTTAACCGGAGTTGATCGGGTAGTACCGCGAAGCCTTGGGGACATTATGTTGTGCCCCGCTTGCGCTGGAAAACTGAGTTTAGAGCAGGGAAACTTTGAATGCGAGAAATGCAACCAATGCTTTCCTGTAACGCAGCGGATACCACGGGTATTTCTACCCACTGTTCCTGTCGCTGCCGGCAAAGATGTAACCGAGGACATCAAGGCGTTTTACGAAGATGCGCCATTTCCCAACTACGATGACCTAGAAACCACCGCTGACCTGGTGGAAAGTGCCCGCAGCGGTGTGTTTGTTCATATGCTAAACCAGCAGTTACCGACCAACTCTCTGGTCCTTGAATGCGGCTGTGGCACGGGTCAGCTGACAAATTTTTTATCCATTGCCAATCGATCGGTAATTGGAACCGATATGTGCCTGAATTCCCTCAAGCTTGGCGAGGAATTTCGTGCAAGAAACCGGTTAAACGGTGCCTACTTTATGCAGATGAATCTGTTTCGCCCGGTTTTCCAACCCGGAACTTTTGATATGGTGATCTCAAATGGCGTATTGCACCATACTTCTGCGCCCAAACAGGGGCTGGACAGTATCGCGAAACTGGTGCGCCCGGGCGGCTACATTATGATCGGGCTATACCACCGCCTGGGCCGGATTCCGGTGAATATCAAGCGCCAGATATTTCGTCTTAGTAGGGACAGGTTTCTGGGTCTCGATGCGAGAAACGTCAATCGAAAAATCTCAGCACAAAAACGCCGTGCCTGGTTTCTCGATCAATACAAGAACCCCCACGAGTCCCAGCATACGATTACCGAAGTAATAGGATGGTTGCGAGAATTAAATCTTGAATTCGTCCGTTCACTGCCATCCAGCATACCGGGGCAACGATTAAACTCTGAGGTAGATTTGTTTGAAGCAACGCTGGCGGGCACGCGTTCTGAAAACATGATGGCGGATCTAGGCTGCTTGGTCAGTCGGGATCGGGAAGGAGAAAACGGTTTCTTTACAATTATCGCCCGTCGACCGGGCTGAGCCTCTATTCAACACTACTGAATTAAATGATTTCGATACTACGTGAGTTATGGGAATTTCTCCGCGAGCATAAAAAACTCTGGGTTGTTCCTATTCTGCTGGTGCTGTTATTAGCATCAACAATCCTGGTGATTACCGAAGGTTCTGTGGTCGCGCCATTACTCTACACCCTGTTTTAGTCCGCCACAGCATACCGCAATACGAATTATGAAGATTCTGGGAATCTCCGGGTTTTATCATGATAGTGCTGCCGCCTTGGTGGTGGATGACGTAATTGTTGCGGCGGCCCAGGAAGAAAGATTTACCCGTCGCAAGCATGATGACCGGTTTCCCGTACATTCCATCCGTTATTGTCTGGAACATGCTCAGATTCGTCTGTCTGACATCGACAGGGTGGTTTTCTACGATAAACCATTTCTCAAATTTGACCGGTTATTCGAGACCTACCGGGCATTTGCCCCCAGAGGTGGTGCATCTTTTCGACGGGCCGCACTTTTATGGGTTAAAGATAAGCTTTTCCAAAAGCTTGTACTGCAGAAAGCCCTGACCGCAATAGATCCAGACTACGACGGTCGTCTGGATTTTACCGAACACCATCAGGCCCATGCGGCTAGCGCGTTTTATCCTTCCCCATTTGATCAAGCAGTAGTATTGACCCTGGATGGTGTTGGCGAATGGGCCACTACCAGTATGGGCATCGGCAAGGGGCATGAGTTGGAACTCACCAGGGAGATTCGATTTCCCCATTCACTGGGGCTGTTGTATTCGGCGATCACCTACTACCTCGGATTTCGTGTAAACAGCGGAGAATATAAGGTCATGGGACTGGCTCCCTACGGCAAACCCACCAAGGCTAGATTATTTTTCGAACACCTGATCGACCTGAAACCCGATGGCTCATTCCACCTCAATATGTCCTATTTCGACTATTGCACTGGAATGACCATGACCAACCAGCGTTTACATGATTTACTGGGAGGGCCGCCCCGGGCACCAGACGCTCCATTGGAAGCTCATCATATGGACCTGGCGGCATCCGTTCAGGAAGTCATCAACCAAGCCGTAACCAGGCTTTCTGTGGGCATGGTGCGCGAAACCGGCATTCCGAATCTGTGTCTGGCGGGAGGTGTGGCGCTCAACTGTGTGGCCAATGGTAAATTACTCGATATCCCGGAGATTAAAAACGTCTGGGTCCAACCCGCGGCGGGGGACGCAGGCGGTGCCATCGGCGCCGCCTTGTGCATCAATCACTGGGTAATGGGACGAGCGCGTAAGCACCAGTCGAATTCGACGGATAAAATGCAAGGCGCGCTGCTGGGACCGGCCTATGATCAACCAGATATAGAAGGGCAATTGACCCGTTGCGGTGCCCGATTTAAAGTAATGCAAGTTCCCGAACTGATTCGAACCGGTGTCGAAAAACTTGCGGATGAAGCAGTGATTGGCTGGTTTCAGGGGCGCATGGAATTTGGCCCACGGGCCTTGGGTAATCGTTCAATCCTGGGTGATCCTCGGTCTGCCAAAATGCAAACCCGATTAAATTTAAAAATCAAATTTCGTGAATCGTTTCGCCCGTTTGCGCCGGCGGTTCTACGGGATCAGGTAAGCGATTGGTTTGATTTGGATGGGGATAGTCCATATATGATGTTTGTTCGGAATGTTTCGACAAAGCGCCGGACAGCCCCAACAGAGACCGAAGAAGCCGGGAAAGAAATCGGGATTGATCAATTGAAAATCCTGCGCTCGGAAGTTCCCGCAATCACCCATGTGGATTACTCTGCCAGGATACAAACGGTTCACGCCGATACTAACCCGCTTTTTCACAATCTAATCGAGGCATTTTACCAGCACACCAAGGTACCACTATTGGTTAATACCAGCTTCAACGTCCGCGGCGAACCCATCGTATGTACCCCGGAAGATGCCTACCGGTGTTTTATGCATACCGATATGGATTACCTGATAATCGGCCAGTGTTTTCTTGATAAAAAGGCCCAGCTCCGGCCTCTGGTCGAAAACAACTTCGAATAATAGTCTTTGTAGTTTTCAGCAATTTCGTATTACGACATGTCATCAAAAAGTCACTCTATTTCAGGTCCTGGAAAAATTCTACTTATTTTATTGGTCCCGGTAATGACCCTGGTAATAGGATTGATCCTGGTAGAAACCGGACTACACTGGCTGGCGGAAAATCACTATGGTAAGGGTAAGTTGTTTACCCCGGATCCGATGCTTGGTTGGCGCAATCTGGCCGATCTTAATCTCTCCAGAACCAACGCTAACGGTGATTCCTGGCAGGTAGTAACGGATAAGGAAGGCTTGAGAGAAACCAGCGAATGGCGGCAAGACGCGGACAAACGGCTGCTCATTATGGGGGACTCTCTGGCATTTGGAGAAGGGGTAAATATTGAACAACGCTTCGATTCAATATTGGGTCAACAGAACCCTCGCTTATCGATAGTTAATACGGCAACCATGGGCTATGGCACCTTTCAGCAAATCCTGCGCGGAAGGCCATACTTTGCAGATTTAAGTCCCGGCGACAAGTTATTGCTGGTTACCTGCAGTAATGATTTTACCGACATCACCCGTTCAACATTCGCTGCCAGATCGAAGCCACAAATACTGTTTGACCAAAATAGCGAGACCGTAGAGTCCTTTCCTGGTATCAGTGTTATTGGTTGGTTGCGAGATAAATCCTATATAGCATCTCGGGCAATGGCATTTTTTTTCGAAGACACCCATTTTTCTGCAGACAGTGAGAAAATGGGGCTTAAGCTGTATGCAAACCTAATCCGCCAGGAGTTAATGCCACTCGCCGAAAGCGGTGTACAAATCATTTTGGCCTACTATGACTATATGGGACATGCCGACACCAATCAGCAAATGATTGGTCAGACATTCAGGAGACTATGCGCTGAAACTGGCAATAGTTGTATCGACATTAACAGCGAAGTCTTGCGCGACCCAGCCAATTCCAATCAAGTTTTGGCGGATGGTCATTGGAATTCCGCGGGGCATCTTGCAGTATCGAGGCTAATCGCGCCACTACTGTAATGATGCACCTGTTTGATGAGCAATGATTTGATAATCTGGTTACGGCGTTACCCGAATACTGCTCTGCAGTACCTGCCGATAATGTTCCTGCACCCTGCCCATGTCGATCTGGTTGAGGAATGATGAGTAGGCGAGGTAGCTAAGAAGGAATTCATTGTCCGTCACCCAGTCAGGAAGAAAGCGTGGTGGCTTGCACACTCCTTCCCGAGCTAATTCGCATATTATCGGAATATCTCCCAGGTCGAGCTTTCCGCAGAACAAATACGGCAACACATCGATTCGCTGCATCGAAACTATCGCCCGTAAAAAATTGTGCACTCTGAGCAGGCCATCAAGATAAACCATATCCTTGGTAAACGGTGATCCTCCTGAAATGACGCCCCCGCGAAATACCCTTCTGGTATTTTCAAAAGCCTGGATCTGGTCGTCCTGACGTTCCTCAAAAAAGCGAAATACTTCGATAAAATCCGCACCGTCAATTGCCATTTGAATGGCGATGACCCGATCGGATAATCGACGTAATCGAACGATATCAATAGTTCCTGTAATAAACTCCGCGAACACTGCGAGTCCTTCCTGGGTTCGGGTCGTACCGGGATGGCTTATGGCCAGTATCGGCAATAAATCCTGAACCTTGCCATTGGCTGACGTGGCGAAGTGGATATAGGCTTCATGTTGAATCAACTGGTTGATGTAACGCTGGGAAAAAGTTGCATCCTTACGCAGTCGGATTCTTCTGGCGCTCGCGGTAGCATTTGCCGACAAGTTTTCGACAATTGATATCTCGGGCGTATCTTGACCAAATTTTCCCTGAATCACCTGCAAAATTTTGCTGGCGGCCTGATCAGAACTGAATCTCGGCAGATTGGGCTGGGACACCGCGGCGTCAACAAAATAACTCAGGGACTGATCGAATTGCCTGGCGAGATCGAGCACTTTATTTTTACCGTCGGTAACATGACCTGTCGGTTTGCCATACAGCTGTTGCGAGTATCGCAAAAAATCGATTGTCCCCACGCTTTCAAGCATACATGCGCAGGTTCGTATACTGGTCGCCTGGCGACTCAACCATTGTTCCGCTGGGGCGTCCCCCATGGCAGCAATAATTTTATCGGTTACCTTGATAATTTCACTACCGTCAAAATCAACATAGACCGGCTCAGGAAGTGTCGATTTACCCGATCGAAAGAATTCATCTCTGATTTCAATTGGCCAGGCGAGATGACCGAGAATTCGAATTCCCCCCGCGATTTTGTACAGTGTTTTCGCGTGGTCGATAATATGCTGATAATCTGCCAAGGCCATGTTATTTCAAATTCTTAAGAGCGATTACTATCAGGTTGCTTTGTAGCCACCATCGACCAAATAAACGCTACCGGTACAATAAGACGATGCATCAGACGCGAGAAAAACTGCTAAGCCCGCGATATCTTCGGGATTGCCTGGGCGCTTGAGAGGAATATGCTGAAGGAATCGATCCAATCGGGTTTCATCTTTCCACAACGCCTCACTAAATTTTGTCTTGATCAAACCCGGACAAATTGCGTTCACCCGAATATTATCCGGCCCCCAGTCCTGGGCCATAGCTTGGGTAAGATTATTTATCGCCGCTTTACTGACACTGTAAATTCCAATTCCTGCTTCCGGGGTAATTCCGCCGATAGATCCGATATTAATAATCGACCCTCCTCCTCGTTGTTTCAGTATGGGGTATACCTTCTTGCACAATTCAAAGGGGCCCTTCAGATTAACCTCGATAATCTTGTCAAAAGCCCGTTGTTCGGTATTCTGAATCGGGCCAAACACTGGATTCGCTGCGGCGTTATTAATGAGTATATCTATGCCTCCATATAATTCCACGGATTTATCCACCAACTCATCTATGTCCTCCAGATTACTCATATTGGCAGCAACTGCAGACGCCTCCAGGCCATCGTTTAGAAATCGCATCGCTACAGCTTCAACCGCCTCATATTTGCGACTGGAGAGCACTACCTTGGCACCAAATTCAGCCAGGCCCCGGGCCATCGCCTCGCCAATACCCTTGCTGGCACCTGTGATCAAGGCCACTTTGCCATCCAGTTGAAACAAGGGTTGAATTAATTTTCGTGTCGCCATAAATATACCTGGTTGAATCTTTGACAAAGTCTTCTTTCGCTCCAGGCAAACTAATTGAAAAATTGAAAAAGTGCAAATGGATCGTTAGATAGTCTCGCAAGGGAAATTCGAAAAATAAACGGTGGCTTCTGATATATTGATCATGCAGCCGATAGTCAAAGGACAAAAGATAGCGTTGAGATCTTACCCAAACGACTGTCTGGATATAATTACAACCAATTTTGTTTTTAAATGAAACTAACCCAATCATGTCAGACATAATTCTGCATCACTACCCACAATCCCCGGTCGCCGAGAAAGTTAGGGTAATCCTCGGCATAAAATCCCTTGACTGGAAATCTGTAGAAATTCCTCGACTACCGCCAAAACCCGATCTTGTTCCACTGACTGGCGGATACAGGCGAACTCCGGTGATGCAAATAGGTGCGACTGTTTTCTGCGACAGTCAATGTATTATTCGCGAGCTGGAAAGACGCTATCCCAAACCAACAATTTTTCCAAGTGGCGACCAGGGTCTCGCCTGGGGAGTCAGCCGATGGACCGACGGGCCCCTGTTTACCCATGCGATTGCCCTGGTGCTTGGTAGCGCTCAAAACCTGCCAGCAGAATTTGCCTCTGACCGGGGTCGATTGTATTTTGGTGAAGAGTTCGAACTCAGCAAAATTCAGACTGAAGTGAATCATAGCCTGGGACAAATACGCGGACAATTGCAGTGGATTGAGCAAAATCTGGTGGATGGTCGCAATTATATTTGCGGAGAAAAGCCCGGGCTAATCGATGCGCTTGGGTATTACCTGGTCTGGTTCATTCGGGGTCGTTGGGACAGGGGCCCCGAATTTCTATCCCAGTTTCCTCAATTAGTCGCCTGGGAAAATCGGGTAAATATCATTGGTCATGGCCAACCAGTTTCAATTGAGCCTGCCACTGCACTGGAAATCGCCACAAGCGCTACTCCTGATATCGACATGAAATCGGACCCCGGGGAGTTCGATTATCTGGCCCCGGGAATGGAAGTGTCCATTGTTCCGCAAGGAGATGGCGGTGACCCCCGGGTCAGTGGCAAAATTGTCAGCCTCGATTCAGAGACCCTGGTAATTGTGCGGCAAGATGCCCGGATCGGTGAAATAGCAGTTCACTTTCCCCGGGTGGGATATCGTGTAGAAGTTGGCTGATCAATCAGGCCAATTACGCTTTTAGTCGAGCGGCGTCAGAGGCTTCGATGGTTCGTTGGACCACATCAGAAACCTCCCCTTCTCCATCGATTCCTGTAAGCACACCAGCATCCCGGTAGTAACTGAGGATTGGCCCGGTTTGGGAATGAAAGGTCTTGAGTCGGGCCCTTACAGTTTTTGGATTATCATCATCTCGCTGATACAGCTCACCGCTACAATTATCACAAACTCCGGGTTGCTGAGGCGGCTTAAAGTCGACATGATAGGGCGTCTGACATTCCCGGCAGATCAGACGACCAGAAAGTCGGCGAACAATTTCCTCATCTGAAACCCGGATATAAATTACCTGATTGATCCGCCGGCCTGCGGCATTCATGATTTCTGTCAGGGCGTAGGTTTGTTGCAGGGTCCGAGGAAAGCCGTCAAGGATAAAACCTGGATCAGCGTCGGATTGGGCCAAACGATCTTCAACCATGGCCTCGGTCACGTCATCCGGTACCAGTGCACCTCGGTTCATAAAACTCTTGGCTAACTCGCCCAAACTGGTTTTGTTTTTTAAATTATCTCGAAACAGATCCCCAGTGGCGATATGAGGCAGGTTTAGATGGCTTTGCAATTGCTCTGCCTGGGTACCTTTGCCCGACCCGGGGCCACCTATTAAGACCAGATCAACACTTTGATGGGTCACTTCATCCGGCAACAACATATTAACGTATTCGTGGCTGGCTTCCACCGACTTCTCCTCAGCAGAAGCGGTCTGGGTTGGCTCGTCCAATCTAATTTTTTCGATTGCCTGCAATACCGACTTCCCCACTTCTTCAAGGGAGCGATCACCATCGATGGTTATTAACCGATCAGTATTTGTGTAGTAGTCCAGCACCGGGCCAAGAACCCGGCGAAAAGCCCGCAGCCTTACCCGTACCATCTGCTGAATATCGTCAGGCCAGGCTATTAACTCACTACCGCATGCATCACAAACGCCAGATTTACCAGGGGGCTTAAAATCCTGGTGAAAAGGTGTTTGGCAGCGGGAACATACAATTCGCCCCGCGAGCCTTTTTTCCACCGCATCATCAGACATCTTTAAATAGATAACGGTGTCGAGTTCACGACCAACCTCGACAAAAATATTGTCAAGAAACTGGGCCTGTTCGATAGTGCGTGGAAACCCGTCGAACAATGCGCCGCGGCTCGGCTCTATGTGCCAAAGCCATTCCGCCACCATCGCGTCCACCACTTCATCTGGCACCAGCTCACCTTTGGTCAGATAACGTTGGGCCAGTAGTCCAACCGCCCTGCGCTGTTCCAGATTCTGGCGAAGCAACTGCCCGGTGGCTAATGGCATCAGGCCAAATCGGTCGATTAGCTGAGCCGCCTGGGTACCTTTGCCAACTCCAGAAGGCCCAATCAAGGCAATATTCATCATGTACTCTCTATTTTTTAAGATCTAATACAGGTAGCCGATTGTACCTAGTGTTGTGTATTAAGTTGAACCTCAAATCAGATATTTTTTACCTTCACTCAAACAGGAACGTCAGCAGCTCGCCATCTAATTTACCGTGGCTGAACCGACCACAATCGATAGTTAAACTCCCGTTAGTGTGCTAAATACCCTGCATGAAAAACAACCAGTCAGCCACCGCTATGGCAATGATGATAACTGCGATGTTAATCCTTCCGGGAATCGACGCCATCGCAAAATGGTTGTCGGGTTCAGTTCCCTCCGGGCAGGTTACCTGGAGCCGGTTTTTCTTTCAGATCATTATCATGTTCCCATTTCTCCTGGGTACACGGGGGCCTTGGTTGACGCCAACTTTGTGGTTACACGCTGTCCGTGGAAGCCTGATTGCGACCGCAACATTGCTGTTTTTTACCGGGCTCAAAACCCTTCCTATTGCCGACGCGATTTCAATATTTTTTATCGAGCCCCTGATCGTAACGCTGTTATCCGCCGTTGTTCTCGGCGAGTCCGTGGGCTGGAGGAGATTGTCCGCCATCGCCATTGGCTTTCTGGGGGCGATGGTGATCATCAGACCTACTTTCGTAGAAGTTGGCTGGACCGTGCTATATCCGGTTGGAGCTGCCTTGTGTTTTTCCTTTTACATCCTGCTAACCCGTAAACTAGTCCGACATGAAGATCCTGTTCGGCTACAGTTCTTCGCCGGCATATTTGGCTGTATCGTCATGAGTCTGGCACTTTATATCGGCACTAACTGTGACATCGAAATACTCACCGCGATCTGGCCAACCACCACAGAATGGGCATTACTTGCCGCCCTTGGGTTAATCGCCACGGTAGGCCATCTACTGGTAGTGCACGCTTTTCGAAGGGCTGAAGTAGGGGTGCTAGCACCATTTCAATACGTGGAAATCATTGGCGCTACGGTATTGGGGCTGGTCATTTTTGGAGATTTTCCGGACGCCATAACTTGGTTCGGCGTATCGATCATCGTCGGATCGGGTATCTATATTTTTCATAGAGAGTCCCGATTAGCGCAGATTGCAGGCTAAAGCCAGGATGCCCCTTCCCACCTCCACTGCAGACATAGAATGTATTGAAGAATTAGGCGAAAGACTGACGAACAAGCGAAAAATCTGGATATTAACCGGCGCCGGGATCAGCGCCCCTTCCGGCATTCCTACCTATCGCGATCACCGGGGCAACTGGCAACATTCTCGCCCTATCGAGCATCAGGATTTTATCAATCAGCTTTCATCACGCCAGAGGTACTGGGCCCGCAGTATGGTTGGCTGGCGACATATGAGTAATGCGCGGCCTAACTCGGCGCATCATGCCATTACCCAATTGCAACGAGACCAACGACTATCCCAACTTATAACTCAGAATGTTGATCGACTGCACAGTATCGCCGGGACCCGTAATGTAATCGATCTGCATGGAAGATTGGATCAGGTTCTGTGTCTCGAATGTGGTCAGATCATTTCCCGCCCTGACTATCAAACCCAATTGGAAGAACTCAACGCAGAGTTGGAACTTTATATCACCGAAGTGCTTCCCGATGGAGACGCCGGGATTGAAGAATTTGATCTGGCATCGGTTACTCCATCCCCATGCAGAAATTGCAACGGCATAATGATGCCCAGGGTAATTTTCTTTGGCGGCACGGTACCAAAACTAGTAGTCGATGAATGTTTTCGTTCCCTGGGAGAATCTGATTGCGTTCTGGTTATCGGCAGTTCCCTTACGGTGTACTCAGGTTTTCGTTTTATAAAATGGGCCCATGACCACAAACTACCGCTGTACGGCATTAATCAGGGGACCATGCGCGGCGCCGAGTTGTTCGATCAGATCGTATCGGAAAATTGCGAAATTGCCCTACCCACCCTAGTCGACAGCCTAACTACGAGATAAAAAAAGTAGTTTCTTTTGCAAACGCTTTAAGTCACAGATCCAACTCGGTCATACTTGGGATTCTCCCAGACTTTTTGCTCCAGGCATTTCCTTAGTACTTCGACCCCCTGCCAGATCTGCTGGTATCCAATATAGAGTGGGGCAAAACCAAAACGCATAAGGTTTGGTGCCCTGAAGTCTCCGGTTACGCCCTGTTCTATCATTGCCTGAACCACCTGATAACCATGTGGAAAGGCGATGGAAACATGGCTTCCTCGTTGCTGGGGATTCTCCGGACCTATGATGTCGAGATCATATTCGGCGCAGTTTTGTCTTACCAACTGAATAAATAGTTGGCATAAAGCCATGGATTTTTCCCGTATCGAGTCGATGCTGACCTGGTCAAATGTGTCCAGGCCACAACCAACACCCCGCATCGACAAAATCGGCTGGGTTCCCGATAGCATTAGTTTAATTCCCTCGGCGGGAGAGTATTCCACAGAAAAGTCAAATGGACTGGCATGCCCCCACCATCCGGTCAGCGGCTGGCGCATCATCGAATGGTGGCGCTTTGCGGCATAGATGAATGCCGGAGAACCCGGACCACCATTGAGATATTTATAGGTACAACCAACCGCGAAATCGACCTCCCATTGATCAAGTTGGATAGGAATCACCCCGGCGCTGTGGCATAAATCCCAGATGACCAATGCCCCCGCCTGATGTGCCTTTGCGGTAATTTCCTGCATATCCAGCATCTTGCCAGACTTATAGTTAACCTGGGACAGCAACATCACCGCAACCTCCTTATCCAGGCAATTTTCTACTTCTGATTGATCGTCTATCAGTTCAACGGATAATTCCCTGGGGAAACAATCTGTAACCCCCTGGATAGTATAAAGGTCCGTTGGAAACTCATTTCGCTGGGCGATAATTCGGCATCTGGCTGAATTAATTCCGAGGGCAGCATGCAGTGCTTTGTACAGGTTGATCGACGTGTTATCACAAACCACTATCTGTCCCGCTGACGCGCCAACCATAGAACCGATTCGATCCCCTAATACTCCGGTCAGTTGAAACCACCCTGCCTTGTTCCAGCTCTCGATTAAGTCTTGTCCCCATTCCTTTTCCACTGTTCGCAGAATACTGTTAGAGGCCGTAGTCGGAAGCGCCCCGAGGGAATTTCCGTCCAAATAAACCTTGGCCGGGTCTAGGACAAATCGATTGCGGCAAGATTTAAGGGGGTCTCGTTGATCGAGATCGATACAATGTTGCAGCGATATACTCATACAATTGGATTAGAGCTTTGAATACCCCGAGTCTATCCGGTTGTCCAGGTCCGTTGCGATTTTCAGATGGAAAACCGAATCAGATGTTTAAGATTTTCCGGGCACGCTGTAAAAATGATTTTTTCCAGGCGGATTTTAATCCCGGTTTATTCTCACTGGGTGGCACATTCGCAAGCGACTGACCTTCGATCAGGCGCTCAGGATTGAGATAAAACAGAATATCGGTTGTATCTTGACCAAATCGATCAAGCACGTGGGCACAGCATTTTGACAAGTCCGGTGACCGACCTTTTGGCCGGTGGGCATCAGACGCGATGATATGGACATATCCTCCAGTGATCCAACGATCACAAACCTGTTGTATTGGCAGACCAAACCGTCCATCCACACTCATCCCTGTCAGCTGACCTTTGCAACCCCATTCAACCCATTCTTCAAACATATCGGGATTTTGCATAAGCTCTCGATTGCGTTCAGGATGTGCGATTACCGGGGTAACGCCCAATTCGATAAGTTGTTCAAGTATCGCCACTGCACCTACCGGGACGCTCTGCTTGGGTAATTCAATCAACACCGCGCGCCCTTTGTCGGCATAGGTTAACACTTTGTTATCGGCGACTTCTCGAGGTAATTCGGGAGTCAGGTGAAGTTCAGAACCGGGATACAATTCCACAGCAATATTAAGCTTGTTCAACACTGATTGATAATCCAGTGTCAATTGTTTGACCTGTTCACGAAAATTTTTAAACACGCCGTTTCCATGATGAGGAGTCAACACAATTTTGACAGTGCCGTTATCCGCTGCCCTTTTCGCCATGGCAATGGCCATTTCCTGATCAATCGCGCCATCGTCGATATCTGGCAGTAAATGATTGTGGCAGTCGATTACTCGCATATATTTGCCTGGATTAAGATTTGGTGGAAGTCCATATCGCTGATTTAACCAACAAAATCGTCCTGAAAATCGATCAATCTGTTGGTTAAATTTTTAGCCCGAGGTAAGCAACTGTACCATCTTGCTTGCGGTGGGTTAAGTGGATTTCTCCACATAGGATTTGAAATCCGTCAGCGCCACTCTGCGATATTCACAAAGCATACTGATATTACAGCAATTGCGGCCCACTAAATCAGATTTACCCCGGTAACGAAATCTCAAGCACTTCGGTGCCACTCATAGGGTATTCCACGGAATAATCCATTTCCCGGGGAATGACCACTGAATCCCCGGAATGGAGGCTATGATGATCTCGTCCATCGGTTAACAAACCAAGCTCGCCTTTGAGCACAAACCAGAACAACAGATCGGCTTTTGACTGAATGGTTCCAAATTGTGGATTCGGTTCGAGGCGGACCACCGTCGCGCCGGCCAATCCCGATGTAGCCTGATTAATTCCAATATCCCTCGCATTAAATCCGGTCAATCGCCATGGCTGCCAGCTAGCGGTTTTAGCCTGATGTCTGACAAACCGTTGACCTGAGAAATCCCGCTCGGGGCTGTATAAATTGGTTGGTAATGCGAGCTCGTGGTCGACGCAGGTAATATGGTCTGCCGGGCAACCAATTTCAACTACTTCGAGACCCGGTGAACTCTCAAGGACACGGTGTCGAATCCTGGGCGGCTGCAATACGCAATCTCCCGCCTCCATAACAAATGGATCGCCCTGATCTTCGTATACCACTTTAACCCAGCCCTTATAACAATAGATCATCTGAAAATGGATCTTATGAAAGTGGACATAATCAGGTACTGGTCCACCGCCCGGAATACGAATATGGGATGCAATAAACCTGCCCCCCTGGCGATCTGGAATAAGGTCCCGATACTGCATGCCGGCCCGGCCTTCAACCCAATTACCCCGACTATTTCCCCGGGTTATAACAAAACACGGGGCAAGCTCGGGCAAAACTAAATCTTCGTTTTGCCCGACCAGCTCGATGGTGGTTCCATTTGGCGCAGTAATTCGGGACTCCCCATTGGCAAATTTTTCCGGGTTAGAACAATTTAGACGTAAACGGGTCGTATCGGGTTTCTCGCTTTTCTGCAGTCTGAGTAACATCCCATAGCCGCTTAATTCAGCGACCTTGGGGTCATCTGCGGGAAATATAGTGGAAATCCTAAATTCCAGCTTGTCACAAAAAAATTCAATATTCGGTGGGAGTTCGGCGCAATTCAATACCACCTGAAGCGCCGATTGACGCGTTATCACGGAGTCACTGGCCGTCCGTGGCCGCAGTTCTGATGTCAGTTGCTGGGCTGAATCAGAACTCATCCATTGGTAACTAATAAACTAATAGGGCTTGAATCTCTACTTGATCAACTGGTTGGCCCAGGATCCGTCATCGCCAACAGTATTCACTCCATAGATTCCACTAACGTCGCCATTGCCGTCAAAATCGACATTACCGGTTGATCCTTCGTAGTTAATATCTTTGCCTGCAGCGATGGCGGCTTTTGCCTTTTCCCATTCCCCGGGACGAATTACTTCGCCCGGTGCATTCGCAACTTCACGCAATGCGGCACCAATCTTGCCTCGATCCGCCGAACCCGCTTTTTCAATAGCTAGGGCAATCAGGAAAGCGGCATCATAGCCATGGGCAGCATAAGGAGCTTTGGGATCATTACCGGTCGCCTGATACTGGTCCGCCCAGACTTTATAAGAGGCATCATCATAGTCAGATGCCGATTGGGTAATGCGAATTTTTCCGCGTAGATTGTCTGCTCCGATCTGCTCAATAACCGACTTGTCAAACATGCCGTCGGCAGCGAAGAAGTTCTCGAACAAATCATTTTCCAGACTATTGCGTATGATCGCGATTCCGCTACTGCCGTAGTAGGCGAACAAGGCAAGCCCGTCAACGCCACCACTGGCCAGAGTTGAAAGCTCTGAACGATAGGAAGCCTTGTTTGGTTCATGGGCCTGATTAGCGGTAATTGTTCCACCCATTGCACTAAAAGATGTTTCAAATACTTCCGCGATTCCAGCATTATAATCATCATTAGAATAGGTCATCGCGAGTTTGCGAGCACCGGAATCATAGGCCAGCTTGGCCAGGGCTGCTCCCTGGTAAGCGTCAGATGGCGCTACCCGAAAAACCAGGTCTTTGTCTTCCAGTTCTGAAATCGATGGTGCCGTCGCCGAATCTGAAATTGATACCACGCCGGCCGGGATAGTAACTGACTGGACCATACCGTTAGTCGCGCCTGAACAGCTTGCGCCGATCACAGCGACAACCTGCTCAACATTTACAACCTTGCCGCCAGCGTCCACACCAGCCTTCGGATCACAAGCTGAGTCGGCTAGCACCAGGCTCATTGTATCTCCACTTAACAAGCCACCCTGACCGTTAACATGCTCGGCCGCGAGATTGCGACCAGCGATGATTGGCGCAACCAGTTCGGCAATAGGACCGGTAACCCCGGCTACCGAACCGACCTTGATATCTGCTGCATTAGCAGAAAGAGAAATTGCCACCGATGCGGCAACGGATAAAAGCGCTGACTTATTCATATGGATTAATCCTAATTTTGAGTGTTAGCTGAATTTAACATGGGTGGGAACCGCCCGCACCACCAGAATGTTTAACTGTTTGTTAGTTTCGATCCATCCGCGGAGGTGGACTCCGCCTTATTAACAGACTTTGGGGGTTTGGGTCGTTTTTCCGGCAGGATTCCCTGGGGGAATTTTTGTAGCATGATCTGCAAGGCAAGCCCGATCAGGAAAATACGAATATAGGCAGTTCGAATGGCTAATTCGTCGGGCAGACGGCTGGTTAATATTTCTGATGCCGACCACACCGTCCACATCAAAAAGGCACCAAGTACAGCGCCTTTGTTGTTAGCGCTGCCGCCGACGATTAGCATCACCCATACCAGGAATGTAGTGGTTGTCAGTTCGGTCGCATTAGGATCGATAAACTTAAGGTACTGGGCGGTAAATGCTCCGGCCAGTCCCATGATCATACATCCGATTACGAAAGCTTCCATGCGAAACCTTTCGACATTTTTCCCCGCAGCCCGGGCCGCCGGTTCATTTTCCCGGATCGCTGTCATGACCCGGCCCCAGGGTGATTTGCGGGCAGACTCAAGCAGTAGATAAATAACGAATACGGTGAGCAGGATCAGCCCGAGAAACATCAATTGGTTGTATGGTTCGGGCAAGGACTCGAATGGTTTGGGTATCATCGAAACTCCGCGTGGACCATTGGTTGCCCAGGTTTCGTTTTTCAGAATCAGGCGAAATATTTCACCGATGCCAATTGTGGCAATCGCCAGATAATCGCTGCGTAATTTCAGACAAATTTTACCTACGCCCCAGGCAATGACCGCGGTGATAACCATGGCGGCAATGAATCCAACCAGATAGGAATATTCATACCCACCGAGATGGCGGGCGGTTTCGGCAGTGGTAAGAATCGCTGACACGTAGGCACCGATGGCAAAGAAGCCAGCAATTCCAACGTTAAACAGACCGGTAAACCCCCATTGAATGTTCAACCCCAGGGTAAGTATCGCGTAAATCCCGCCCATGGTGGCCAGGGAAATAAAATACAAGAAATAACCGTATGTTTGTTCCATTAGTAGATATCTAGAAAACTTTACCGCGAAACAGGCCACTGGGTCGCCACAATAGCATCGCCACCATAATCGCAAACGCCACGCCGGCCTTGTAACCTGGATTGAGTAAAGGTTCGGTGCCTATCCAGGGATAACTGGAAAGTTCTTCTACCAGGCCGATAATCAGACCACCGGCGATGGCGCCATAGGGTTTGCCGACACCGCCCAGAATGGCCGCGGCAAACATGGGTAATAGCAGTTTGAATCCCATCATGGTTTCGACATGAGTGTCATAAGCAAGAAACACGCCGGCGGCTGTGGCCAGACTGGCCCCCAGAATCCAGGTGGTCAAGATAACTTTTTCCGTGTCAATACCGGTAAGTCTTGCCAACTCCGGCGAATCAGACATTGCCCGCATAGCTTTACCAATTTTGGTCCGGCTTAACAAAAAATGCACCGCCAAAACCAACACCACCGTGGAGACAATGATCGTGATGTGTTTGGGTGAGATTCGCAGCACATCAAAAAACACACTGGGCCGTTGGATCCCCTGCACCAGACCTTTTAACTGCACGCCCCATACAAACTGGGTAACCGAGCGCACCATGAGCATAATGCCAAACGACGCCATCACCACCATAATCGTCGGTGCGGCCCTGAATGGTTTGTAAAATATCCGGTCAATACCGAGGGTCGCCAGCACCGTCAACACCATTGAAAATGGTAAAACCATCAGAGGATGCAATGGCGTGATTTGCATCAGAGTCCAGGTAAAGTAGACCCCCAGCGTCATGATCTCGCCATGGGCGAAATTGGCGAAGCGGAGAATACCAAAGGTAAGGGTTATGCCGACCGCACCGAGGGCGTAGATACTGCCCAGGACCAGCCCGGGAATCAGGTAGAAATTGATAAACTCCATCATGGGTTAACACCCTGGGACTGGTCCCCTGCTCCTCCTCCGCCAAGAAACATTTCGGCGACTTCAGGATCGTCTAACAGACTTTGTCCGCTCCCTTCCACCTTATTTTTTCCATCCACCAGAACATAACCGCGATTGGCAATTCTAAGCGCCTGTTTGGCATTTTGTTCCACCATCAATATCGGCGTACCCGCGTTATTCACGGTTCTTATGATAGAAAATATTTCGCTCCGATACTTCGGCGACAAACCCGCTGTGGGTTCGTCGAGCAATAAAATTTTGGGTTCCAGCATCATAGCCTTGCCCATGGCAACCATTTGCCTCTGACCACCCGACAGGGTTCCCGCCGGTTGTTTGCGCTTTTCCAACAGTGGCGGAAACAAGGCATAGATTTCGTTCATGCGGGGACGATAATCGTCCTTTCGAACATAAGCCCCCATTTCCAGATTTTCCTGAACGCTAAGACCCGGAAAAATATTAGCGGTTTGGGGAACGTAGCATACGCCCTGCCGTACCACTTGTTCCGGAGCCATATTGGTAATATCGTTTTGGTCCAGACTAACCGAACCCGCGGTCAGATTAAGCAGCCCAAAAACCGCCTTCATTGCGGTGGATTTTCCCGCACCATTAGGTCCGATGATGACAACTATTTCGCCTGGATCAACCCGCAGGGACACCCCATGAAGTATCTCGGTATCTCCATAACCACCATACACGTCATTTAATGCAATTACCGACATTAGAATTCCATCAATCCTCGCCGCCGCCAAGATAGGCATCGAGCACTTCTGGATTCTGGCGGATTTCCCCCATGGTTCCCTGGGTCAATACCGTCCCCTCGGCGAGTACGATTACCGGATCACATAAACTGGCAATCAAGTCCATGTCATGTTCGATCACACAAAATGTATAACCCCGTTGTTCCTGCAGACGAGAAATCATTTCGCGAATCTTTAACAATAAGGTTGGATTGACTCCCGCGCCGGGCTCGTCGAGCAGCACCAGTTTTGCGTCGGTCATCATGGTCCGGCCAAGTTCGAGTAGTTTTTTTCTGGCCGCCGGACAAGTTACCTGCCTGTTCATCCCGTAAATGAGAAATTGACAGAAAGTCCAGGGCATCTTCGGCCCGCTGCATCACCTGTGTTTCCCGCGCCGCAACCCTGCCCCTGGAAATCCAGGTCTGTAGTAGCTGCTCTCCGGGTTGCTCCGGCGGGACCACCATCAGATTTTCCAACACTGTCATGCGGGCAAATTCGTGGGGAATCTGGAAGGTGCGGACAATACCGCGGTGAAACATTTCGTGGGTAGGCAGACCCGCGATATCTTTGTTTTGATAAATTATTCTACCTGAAGTTGGTTTTAACTCCCCCGCGATCATATTGAATGTCGTGGTCTTACCAGCACCATTGGGTCCAATAAGGCCCGTGATGCTGCCCTGGCGAATTGCAAAGCTGCAGTCTCGCACTGCCTGAACGCCACCAAAGTTGATGCAAAGATTTTGTACTTCGAGCAAAATTTGTTGGGTCAGTTGATATTATTGAGGAAAATTTGCCGATACCTGACAAAATCCGGTATACGATACTATCTCAATATTATGCTATTGATCACCGATTCGCTATCGCTAAATAATGTCTGTAACGATCTGTTCTAGATCGTTTCAATACATTCCACCCTGAAATTATTGTTTGTTAATATTTACTCCATCCAAATTTTTGATCTAAAAACCTACTGTCAGAGCGCAATCTTCCACTTCTCCATCAGGAGCTTCACCATCAAAATTCAGATCAGGTATCGAGGAATATCTTAGCCGGGCAATAGTCGATGCTGTTGCAGCTGCTGAGGTAATATTCATGATAATTTGACCCGGGTCAGTCTCTCGCTGATTCACAGCAACGTGCTCACTTGGGTCGCTAAAGTTACCGTTACCATTCCAATCAATCCATGCATTGAGATACCCAAATCCTGAAACATCCACAGCCACCGTATATTGCGTTAGAGGGAGCAATCTAGCATTGCACAGCGGGGTGCTTGGGATATCAGAGCTCGGCGTGTCGAAACCAAATCCTTCATCGTCAGCACCACTTAAATCGTCTCCATTGGCATCAGACCCACCCACTGCAGACAAGTCGCTGTCAGGAGGAGAATCTCCGATATAGGGATTATCGGCCGAATCAATCACATGTATTGCCTTGCCATATGTTTGCGGAGCATCTCCGAAATCCAATTTTCGGGTTGGCTGCGTAGGTTCGATCGGGTTACATCCGCATATTTTTTTATTCTCGGCTGTAGTCGCGCTTGTAACGATGAAATCACCTATCACCACTCCAGGCATAATTGAGCTTTTACAGTCTAAATATATCTTCTTTTGCCATTCGCCACCAAGCTTGATCCGAATATAGTTTCGGGGGGAAGTTGGGGTAAGCCCGTTCAAGTCAATAATTTGATTTTCTACAACTTCTCGATCGTGAAATAAGCTTGACCCGTTTGAATAAAAAACTTCAATCTCTTTGGATTCTTGGTTATTATAGATAATGCTGAAAGCGAAAATTCCTCTTGTACATGTACTACAGTCAGTTGGAAATGCAGGACATATTGGTAGACTGTTCGCACTACTTGAATTCAATACTGTAAAAGAACCCCATACTGCACCTGAACCTGATGGTTCATCGCATTTTAAACTCATTTTGGTGTCTAACATATTATTGACATAAAGGTACAACTTTCGGCCCAACGAAACGGTACTTTTGCCGAGATGGATTTGTTGCCCATTGGATACTCTTTCCAATTCGAATAAGACTTCCCAGCGTTCATTCAGCACGCTCACTTTGGACTCGCTCTCTCCATTGTAAACAAAAGAAATTTCAGAAACTTTGCTTACGCACAAACCACACGTTGGTCGTTCCCCTCGATCACATATAGCGTTACCCCTTAAGTTTTTTACCTGCTCCACAAGAAAGTCACCAAACGCTATTCCAGGGCCTATTTTAGATCCGCACCTGGTATCCACTGTTGCTACCACTTGACCATGCGCATAGACGTACATAACGTTATCGAGCTTATTACCAGCATGCCAATTGTAAAAATAGGAATATTTCGAACGCACCCTGACATTAATTTCGTCTCCTGGCACTACCATTTTTGTCGGTACGTATAGTTCACCACTACTACCTTGGATAAATATCTGTGTGTTGTCACTTCCTGTATAACGAAACTGAATACTACTAATTCCTCCATCACACACGTCGCATATGTCTCGACACATATGGTTGTAGTTCGGACCACGACCGTTATTTCCTAAATATTTTTTCTTATTCGACTTAAAATACTTAGATTGCCCATTCCTACGGAAATAAGCTTTGTGATTAGATGGGTATTTTTGTCGGAAACTTCTCTTCAACTTACGCGACGACTTTGTCCGCAATAGTTGGGCTTCGTTATTTGTGGCAAACGATTCTTCACCAATAACACTGACAGCAACAACGCCAACGTTTGATAGCGTGGATACTAAAAAAATCGAAAAGAAAAAAGAGGAGACGCTCTTATATAAGCGCACAAATGCACAAGTTATCATAGTTACCCCCAACTATCATTAATCTAAATAAACTCCGTTCCGGATGTTTATAAAGACTAATCCCATCCAGATGAGCTGTATCCTGCAAACCTGGATGTCAACAACGTCGCTCTCGGGCGAATTGGGTGTAATCTTGGGATACCTTGGGATAAATAGTGCGCTAATTCTAGAGATTTATCAAGTATTATTGTTTTGTTCGCTAAATTTAGAAAACTCGAACAACGAATATCAACTGCATTCGATTTCCCCATTTGCTCAAAAATAAATAGAACGACCAAGAGCGCCAAACTGAATTCTAGTCACACCATACCGTTTACGATGTTTCCAGATAAAAAGAAAATTCTTACAGTTGCCTCGGTTTTAAAGTGATCAGCCCAACCGATCCCTCAACCAATTGGCGCGAACTATTATCGCGGGAACACTTCTCAAAACTTGCCACCCTTGCAATGGCTGTTTGGCTGCATGCGGCAAACTCGATGCTGACTGCCACCACCATGCCCAGCGCAGTCGCAGAAATTGGGGGGCTAAATCTGATTAGTTGGTCCTTCGCGCTATATCTGGTGGCGTCAATCACCGCCGGCGCTGCCACGGTACTAATCGTTTTGCGATACGGGATTCGATCCACAATGCTTCGTGCAGCGCTGCTCTACGGCATCGGTTGTTGTATATGTGCTTCAGCACCCTCAATGCCTGTCATCCTGATAGGCCGTAGCTTACAGGGATTTGGCGGAGGCGCTCTGTTGGCACTGGTTTACATCTCACAGGACCGTTTTTTCCCGAACCGCTTCGTACCCAAGATTGTTGCCTGTATGTCGATGATATGGATGCTGTCGGCGTTCTGCGGACCTTTAATTGGTGGAGCTTTTTCAACCTGGGGGGTCTGGCGACTGGCTTATTGGGTGTTCGCACTGCAGGCGGTAATTTTGATTGTTGCGGTTTATCGATTGCTGGCAGTGGAGTCTGAGCAGCTGGATCTGGAGGCCCAACCAATTCCCACAGTCCGCCTGATGCTACTGGCGGCTTCCATCCTTTTAGTTTCTCTGGCAGGTGCTGAATTTCACCCTGTGATATCTCCCGTACTACTTTTACTCGGCTGCCTGTCGTTGGCTTTTTTTGTGTTGCGCGATCACAAGACGGATAGTGGAAGGATATTGCCTCTCGCAGCATGCGATATCACTCATCCAATTTTTAACGGGGTGCTAACAACTTTTTTGCTTTGCCTTAGCATTATGTCTTTCCTGGTATATGGCCCATTAATTCTAATCGAGTTATACGGCCTTACCCCATTTCACGCCGGCATGATCGTAATGCTGGAAACCCTGGCCTGGGGGATTGCCGCCATTGTATTCTCCGGCGCGTCTCCCGATAAAGAACCCATGTTGATTCGAACTGGTAGTGCCCTGGTTGTCGTCGGATTAATCTTTATGGCGATACTGCTTCCCCATGGACCGCTTTGGGCGGTCGCGGTAACCACCGTCATCAGCAACGGCGGATTTGGAATGATGTGGGGCTTTATCATTAAACGTCTTGTCGGGACGGCGCCTGCTGAAGATAGAGATCGTGCCGGGTCCATGGTTCCCATCACTCAACAAACCGGGTTTGCCATGGGTGCGGCGCTCAGTGGATTTATTGCCAATGGCTTCGGTTTATCAGAGGATATGACAGTCGAGGGAATTCAGCGGGTAGCCTACTGGTTGTTCGCCGCATTTGTGCCAGCAGCATTAATCGGCAATGTAACCGCCTGGCGATTTGTTAGTCATACCCCGGACCAATCTGAACAATCCCGGAATTGACCTCGCAATAGTCCAGGCAAAAAAATAGCGGCCAATCGGGCCGCTATTTTTGTATCGCCTGTTGGTCAGATCATGCCACAGACAAAGCTTGACTTAGATAAACCGGAGTCGACCTGGCTGCACCAAGGTAATCATAGCCCAGGGACACTTGGTCAATGATGACATTGTCGCGAATGGGGTAACGCAGCCCATGGTGGCCGCTTCCCATCAAATCATTGGAGGCCGTTCCAATAAATTCATCCAAATTATCTAGACTGAAAATTTTTGACCCCATCGGTTCGAGATCGATAGATCCCATTGCGGACAACCTTTGCAGGTGAAACCTTCCAGCGGGTGAATGGATGATGTCATTGGCCGAGAATTCTACCGCAAGTTTACGCTTAGTCGGGTTGCTCACCGTCAGGTAATTCGATCCAAATTTTGCGTTGTGTTGAACGGTTAGTTTCACTTCACTAGCATCCGATTTTGCCATAAGTGGAAACATTGCTGATCCCATGGCAATCGCGCTGCCGATTGAGATGTTTTTCAGGGTATTGCGCTTATTTTTATCAATCAAAACAAGGTTCTCATGTAGTTAATAACGCGATCACGCTACCAGACAAAGCTTAACCCCAGCTGAATCGATGTAAAACTGAAGGGATTAGCAGCACTCTTTGAATGCTGCTAGCTTGCCTAATATCAATACAAGGCTAAACTAGTTGGAGCATTACGAATCCAAATTGATAACACGGCTAAGTCGGGAGGTAAAGATGTCAAACACCATTCAGCCAGGTTCAAGTATTGCAACTGACGGACTAAAAGCCTGTTTCTATGATTCGATATCGGAGATTTGCCATCGAAGAAAACTGGATTCCAGTGATTGCTCCATCGCCTATGTGGTTAATCTGCTTTGCCACTTCGCCCGTTCCGATCAGTTTTTCCAATGGGATAACGATAATGGATACGAATTACCGCCACTCGCCCTGCTCTACGGCGAAGCAACCCAGGCTATCAATCTAAAGCATAGAGTATCGGCGTTACGCAGGCTGGGGGATATCGCATTATTTGTATCGGGAATTTTTAGCCAAAGCCTCGCTAGAAAACCTATTGGCGTAGACTACTATATCACCATGGGTGGCGGCGCCTACGCCTGGCTATCGGAAAATTTACAAACCAGACAATCGGTCAAGCTCGATCACGAAGTGTTTCGCGAATTGTCCTGCCGATTTTCTGACTATGTAAATATTCTCGACGAATTTGCCGATAACTCCGGTTTCAGGGGAAATAGAGACCTGATCTCGCTCTATGAGTTATGGCTAAAAAATAATGACGCAAGAATAGCCGATAAAATAAAACGCAAGGGTGTGGCAATTTGTAACGTAAACAATCGACGCACCCATTGATGATTCCGAGTCAGATTCAGACCCAGCTTCAGCAATTTTACGATTTAGAACTGCCCCACCAGGTCAACGACTTTTTGATAACCGACCGGGCACTGGCTAACCGCCTTGAAGACCGCCCAACAAACCACGACGTTAAAGAAAAACTATTGGTTCTGCAACAATCTGAAGGGCTCGAAATCTCCCTATTTCTCGCGGAAGATTTACTTGCATCATTAAACCGCAACAACCCATTCGACAATCTAAATGATAAAAACCTGAGCGAGTATTGCACGGCGCTTGAAGGGGTAAGTCATTTTGTTTATTTGGCCTGGAATGCTACCCATGATCGATCGGTCAGTCAGCTAGAACTGGAACTGCAAGCCGAAGTGGACAAGTTTGTTTCGCTGGTTTTACTGGCGACCGAGCAGGGTAACTCCATGGTCCAACCGGAAATCAGTAAATTGCTTTTCTCTGACTGCCAGTTTGACTCTTCACTAAGCCCCGAAGAGTTAGAACGCTATCAATCGGCCAATCAATACGCGCTCACATTTTGCTCAAAGCTGGCGCAGCGAAATCCCGGGCCAATCTGCAGTCAGGGCACTCGCAATGAACTACGCCGCTTTTACCGTAAGCGCCACCTTGAAAAACTATCCAATTGCGAAAACAGTATTGCCATTACGGCACCGTAATTGGCGACCCATTCCGCCACTACTAAAATTTAACTAGACTCAGTCAATAGCTGGCGTATTGTTGACTCAATATCCCGCGCTTTTTTGGTGTCTGCATGAGTTTCCCCAACATAATTTTTCCGAATATTCCCTTGCTTATCAATTAAATAGTAACTGGGCCAGTATCGATTGTTCATGGCACGCCAGTATTTGAAATCATTGTCCATCATGGTTGGATGCTTGAGTCCAAATTCTGCAATCTTGGATTCAATATTCGCTCTAACTTTTTCGTGTTCAAATTCCGGTGTATGGATTCCAATAATTGTAAAGTCTTCGTCACCCAGGCGTTGCTCCATGGCATTCATCCAGGGAAATGATCGGTAACAATTCCAGCAATCGAAAGTCCAAAAATCAATCATCACCACTTTACCCTTCAAATCAGCCAGGGACAGCGGGGCGGAGTTGAGCCAGTCATCCGAAGACATACTGGTAAACTCTGGCGCAGGCTGATGGATAACAGATTGCGCCCGGGCAAGTTGTCGACTACTGTCAAATAAACTGACCAGCATGACAGCTCCTGATACCAGGGCTACGGCAAACAAAATATTTTTTCGAGTCAAATTCATATTCGTATTTCAATCATCATTACTAACCGACCAATCTACCAATCGATACCTTGGTTTTCGACTTTCGATTGAGCCATTAGGTTCCCGCTAATGTTATCCTGTGGTCAATGAAATTCTTCCAATTTTCCCTGCCTGTCTTTTTAACAGCCGTTCTATTCGGGTTGGGTGTGCAGTCTTTGTCTGCCCAGGAGAATCCGAATATATCTATTTTACGGCAGTCTCTTGATTCCATAGACTTTCAAATATTTGTCGCTGGATTTAGCAGTGACGATTCACTGAATGAAGCGATTCGTCAGGTAAGTAAACAGCGTTCTCGCATCCTCGAATGCATCGAGACCCGGGAGCGCGCCCTGGAATCAACCACACAAACCATTGGCCAGGAGCTGGTCGATTCGATTTCCAAAGGCTTGCCCAAGTCCCGGGACGAGGCCCGGGTATCGTCACAAATTGATCAAAATAACGAAATCATCAAGGAATGCAAACTCCTGCTTGAAAAATCCAATCAACTGCTGGAGCGAATGAGTGAGTTGCAGTCGAAACTCAGGGAGCAGGAGTTAGTTGAGCGATTTCCCAATTTTTTTAAAGTGTTGCCAGAGGGACTGGTAACTCTTGGTAGCTATCTGAAATTAACCCTTAACGAGCTCCTGCAACTGCCAGGGGTTGCGGTAACCCGGGGATCTTGGATGCGGGGAACACTGGTCGTCGTGATCGGATTATTGGTGGGGCTGCTAATCAATCGTCGCACGAAGAGGCTAGTGCCCACCGAAGATGCACCGGTTTTCAGCCAAATACTCGATTTGATTCGGTACTCATTAAAACGAGTGGCGCCTTTACTGCTTCCACTGATTGGGCTAGGTGTCTACATGGTGGCGATGGGCGGCTATCAATTCGCCAACTCCCACTTAAACGAAATTCTCAAGGTCCTGGTGCTGTTCATCCTGGCCCAGGTCCTGCTGAGCGCTTGGATAAAACGATACAGCAAATTCGCAGAAATAACCTATCAGCAACCGTTCCCAGCCCGGGGCCTATACTGGCGCCTGGTTATAGCCCTGTCGATGCTGACCCTCGGGGCCATCCTGATTTCAATACCGGATCAGCCTATGACCAACAACCCGGCTCAGGTACTATTTCGCAATCTGCTCACGGCGGCAATGTTGGTTGTATTGATCGAACTCGCGGTTTTTCTCGGACGTGTTCCACAAATACCCAGGATCGCCAATGCTGCGCGGTTGGTGGCAATTTTCCTGTTCAGTCTCTCACTGATACTGGAACTCGTGGGATATCACAGCCTGTCAAAATTTTTCTGGGTTGGCATCGTGCTGTCAGCGTTCGCCCTCACTGGTTTTTATATTCTAGAGAGGTTGTTCCGTTACTTTTATGACGGACTCGAAAACGGTCAGGGACGGGGCCAGGTGAAATTTCGCCAGATGCTCTCGGTACAACCGGATGAACCGGTACCTGGATTGATCTGGCTTAGACTGATATCAATGGTGGCGTTGTGGGTTTTCCTCGGCCTTATCTTGCTAAAGGCCTGGGGTGTTTCCGATTCAACAGTCCTGTCAATGACCAGCACCGTCTCTGATGGTTTTCGCATAGGCGACAGTCTGATCAAGCCCATCAGTGTCCTGCTTGGCATCGTCACATTTTCGCTGCTATTGATGGTATTTCGCTGGTTCAAGGACGGCCTCGATCGAAAATACCTGGAGCGATCCCGTATGGAATCCGGTGCCAGGGAGGCCACGCTGACTATTACCGGTTATGTTGGGTTTGTTATCGCCGCCTTAACCGGGCTGACCATTGCGGGGGTCGAATTTGGCAACATCGCAATTATTGCTGGTGCGCTTTCGTTAGGAATTGGTTTTGGTTTGCAGAATATTGTGAACAACTTTGTCTCGGGAATAATTCTACTGTTCGAACGCCCAATAAAAACCGGTGACTGGATCATCACCGGAACTACTGAAGGATACGTCAAAAAAATTCGGGTGCGATCTACCGAGGTTCAAACCTTTGACAAGGCCGATGTAATCGTACCGAACTCGGAGTTAATCTCTACCCAGGTCACCAACTGGACCCTGCGCAACAAGTATGGGAGAGTGGTTATTTCGGTAGGCGTGGCCTATGGTAGCGATACCGAAATGGTTCGAGAATTACTTTATAGCGCGACCGAAGGAATTCCGGAAATTGTTCAGAACCAACCCAGTCTGGCAACCAATGTTCTGTTTTTGAATTTTGGTGAAAGCAGCTTGGATTTTCAGCTGCGCTGTTTTATTCATAATATTGAAACTATCCTGGAAGTGAAGAGTAAACTGCATTTTGCTATCGATAAAGTTTTTCGCGAAAACAATATCGAAATTGCGTTTCCACAACGAGACCTCCATATCAGAAGTGGAAACTTGCCAACTCACCCCGTATCCGACTAGATTTACCCACGGCAAATAGTCGCTGGCGTCAACCTAAAGAACCGGTACCGATATTATGTTTTTTTAGGACTGCCATAATATCCACTAACACATCGTTGCGCTTGGCTTCCCATTGTTGCACGCTGGTCTCGCCATAACTGTTATCGCAATCCTGAACAATCTTGTTTTCCAATGCGTCACTCCATTTAGGAAAAGCCAAATCAGTCCAGGGCAACTCCAGCGCGGGATCAAATTGGGCAAGGAAGTGGCGCATGCCACCTTCTCCTCCAGCCAGATGATAGGTTAAAAATGGACCCATAAACGCCCAGCGCAAACCCGCGGAATAGATGATGGAATCGTCAATTTCTCCGGCAGAAACAATGTCTTTGTCCATAATGTGGAGCGCTTCTCGCCATAGCGCCTCCTGCAAACGGTCGCAAATATAGCCATCAATCTCGCGCTTCAGGCGTAGCACCTTCATGCCGACTGACTGATAAAAGTCTCCTGCACGCTGCATTATTTCGGCGCTGGTCTGGTCGCCAGGGACGGTTTCTACCAAGGGCAACAGATAAACCGGATTAAATGGGTGTCCAATAATCACCCGCCCTGGCTTGGCACATTCCGACTGCAGTCGGGAAGGCAAAAACCCCGAAGACGAGGAGGCGATCACAACATCTTCATTGGAAACGGCGTCCATCTGCCTGAATAAAGAAATTTTCAGGTCCTCTCGCTCCGGAGCCGCTTCCTGAATCCAGTCCGCCGTCTCCGCCATTTCCTCTAGGGACGCAGTAAAACTTAGATTACCCCGTGGCAGTTCGTGGCCTCCGCCCAACTTCTGCATCGCCGGCCATGCGGTGGCAATTTTGGTGTTGAGACTCTCCTCCGCACCGGGAGCAGGATCACTCGCAATAACGTCCAGTCCATGGGCCACAAATCGCGCCGCCCAGCCTGCGCCAATAACCCCGGTACCAGCAATACCAACAGTTTTTATATCAGACATTAGTTAAATCTCTCTTTATTTTAGGTGGCGTAAAGTTTATCCTAATATTGAATTTGTGAAACCCGAAAGCGACTCTGCTATAGATCTAAACCAAGATTTCACTAGGTAAAATTTTAGCCCAGCTTTGCTGTCTTGACCGAACCGCCTGAATTGGACCGGCAGTTGAACTAATTTATCTGGTTAGATACTAATAGCGAACTCATCCCTTTGAGGAAAAATTATTGTGTTTATAAAAAAGACCGAAAAATGGAACATAAGTGAAAACCATGTTACCGACGAACATCTGTTCGAAAAGCGTCGTCAGTTCATTAAATCCGGATCGTTAACCAGCCTCGGCATCTGTCTGGCCACCTACTTCCCGACCCTTGGACTGGCCGCGGTTAAAGATCTGGCTGAGCGAGTCGTCGCCGCACAGAATACCGAAAAACCCGAGGGGGAAACTTTAAACACCTACGAAGAAATCACCAGTTATAACAATTTTTACGAATTGGGCACTGGCAAGGAAGACCCGGTCAAACGCGCTGATCTCCTTATCACCGATCCCTGGTCGGTAACTATCGACGGCGAATGTGAAAACCCTGGGACCTACACCCTTGAGGACATACTTAAACCCCATACCCTGGAAGAAAGAATTTACCGTCTGCGCTGCGTCGAAGCCTGGTCCATGGTAGTGCCCTGGGTCGGGTTTTCCCTGGCTGATTTGATTACCCGGTTTAAACCAACCAGTGCGGCAAAATACGTCGCCTTCGAAACCCTTTACGACCAAGACAAACCATTGCCCGGACAGAAGCGGCGAGTTCTGGATTGGCCTTACCGAGAGGGATTGCGTATGGACGAAGCGATGAATCCGTTGTCTTTCATGGCCGTCGGACTCTATGGAAAAGTTATGCCGAATCAAAATGGTGCGCCACTGCGATTGGTCGTACCCTGGAAATATGGTTTCAAGAGCATAAAGTCCATTGTAAAAATTTCGTTTACCGAAGAACAACCGCCTACCAGCTGGAATATGGCCGGTCCGAGGGAATATGGATTTTACTCAAATGTAAATCCCGAGGTTAATCATCCCCGCTGGAGCCAGAGCCGGGAACGCCGCATTGGCGAGTATTTAAAACGCAAAACATTGATGCTAAATGGCTATGAAGAACAGGTCGGCCACCTTTACGCGGACATGGATTTAAAAAAGAATTATTAATGAAGTCCCCAGGCATAAAATCCATTCAAAGAATCTACAAGCCAGTGGTTCATCTGCTGGCGTTGCTTCCCTTTGGGTCTTTGTTATGGGGCTTTATCGACAATACCCTGGGCGCCAATCCGGTTGAAGTGATTACCCATGAAACCGGGCAATGGGGTTTGCGGTTTTTGTTGATTACCCTGGCTGTGACGCCACTAGCCAAAATTACCCATTCGGGGTGGCTGATCCAGTTTCGGCGGTTGCTCGGACTCTATTGTTTTTTCTATGCCCTGATTCATTTCAGCATTTACCTCGTGCTTGATCTGTCCTTCGATTTTGGTTTTTTGGTAGAAGACATAATTGATCGACCCTATATCACAGTAGGTTTTCTGGGCTTCGTGGTACTGGTTTCGCTAGCCGTGACGTCGCCCCTCGGGATTCGGCGCAGGATGGCTAAAAACTGGACCCGATTACATAAACTGGTTTATGCCGCCGGTGCCCTCGGCGTGGTTCATTTTCTCTGGATCACCAAGGCCGATGACAGTGAACCCTTGATATATGGAACTATTTTTGCAGTCCTTATGGGATACCGCATATTTAATAAATTGCACAAACTGGGCCGGTCGAGAAGATCACTTACCCCAGTTCCCAACCAGTAATCGGGCAATATTTCGGCAATAGCCTGGGTACTAACCCGAGCCCGCCCTGCTCGCTCCTATTTGATAAATGGTGTCGGCTCGACAAAAGGGTAACGCGCCTTGGCCTTAGTACCCACCGCACTGTCGTTGCGAATAAATCGTTCACCGTCACCCGACCGTGCGCAAAAAGCCCAATTAGGATCACCGTTGGTGGACTTTTGGATAAACATCCGCTCTTTCTGACTTTGAATACAGGCTTGATAAATTGATTCCGGATTCCAGTCGGACAATAACTCTGATTTAAGTTGATTCGCCACATCGAGGTAATCCGAATGTCCAATCAGATTGTTGAGCTCGTCGGGATCGTCCTCCAGGTCGTACATCAAATCAGGATGGCCATGGGTATAAATAAGCTTGAGATTATCTCGCCTGATCATGCGACATGGGGCAATCACACCCTCGCCGGTATATTCTGAAATCACTCGATTGTCCCAATCGACCGAATCTCCGTTTATCAGCGGCGACAAACTATTGCCATCGAGAGGAGATACTGGCTGCAGCGGCTCTGCTTCGGCCGCGATATCCATAAAGGTCGGTAGCAAATCCACCAAGGAGGTAAGTTGGGGGACGCGGTTGCCGGTCTTCCCCGGTATTTTCATGATGAGCGGTACCGTAACCGACCACTCGTAAAATGACTGTTTGAACCACATCCCGCGTTCGCCCAGCATTTCACCGTGGTCAGAAGTAAAAACAACAACCGTATCATCCTCGATACCGAGGTGCTCCAGCGTATCCAGAATATGCCCCACCTTGTCATCAATATAACTGCACATACCGTAGTAGGCATGGCGCGCGCTCAGGATATTTTGTTGCGTAACATTATGCAGATCACCGGCATGGGCGTAATATAACCACCGACTCATCGGGTCCATTTGGTGAAGAGGAATTTCTGATACGGTGGGCAGGGTGATATCATGGTCCCGGTACAGATCCCAGTAGTGCTCAGTAGTGATATATGGTGAATGAGGGTGGGTGAACGAAATCCACATCATAAATGGATTGTCCCTGTTGAATCGGGCCAGGTCATACAGCTTTTGCACAGCCGCGTGCTCCACTTCTTCATCGTAGTCGATCTGCAATCCGCGCACACAAATACCGGAATCCACCACCGCCCGCATATTTATACCGGTAGGTCGAAAACGCTCACCGACAACCCAATCTGGTGTCCAGGCGAAATTCGACGGATAGATATCCGTGGTAATGCGTTCATTGAATCCGTGCACCTGATCCGGTCCCACGAAATGCATTTTTCCGCATAGCACGGTGTGGTATTGCTGCTGCCGCAGATAGTGGGCCAGGGTCGGAATGGACGCGGGCATTTCGATGGCGTTATCCCACATACCAATGGCATTGGCATAGCGCCCTGCCATCATCGAAGTTCTCGATGGAACGCATAATGGAAAGTTGCAATAGGCGTTTTCGAACACCGTTCCAGCTGCCGCCAGGCGATCAATGTTTGGCGTTTTGACCAGCGGATGACCATACAGTGATAGCGCCTTCGCGGTCATCTGATCGGCCTGGATTACAACAATATTCGGAGATTTGGCGGGCATCTGTAAAACGGATAAAAAAGGCTGGCGGAATCACTCCGCCAGCCTAGTGTAGTGTTTCAAATTCACATGTGGTTAAACATGTACTAGAGCAGAAATTCCAACGAGAATTTATTCGATGGTCATACCCAGTTTTTCGGCAAGGGTCTTAAACGCTTCGTACTGGGACTGGACAAATGCCTTGGTATCTTCTGGACTTCGAATATCCGGCACTGAACCCAAACCCTTGGTCAGCTTATTCCAGGCCTTGTCCTCTTTCAATTGAGCCAGCACCTCTACCCACTTGGTAGAAACTTCTTCGGGTAACCCTAGAGGTCCCCATAATCCACTCCAGCCAATAACCTGGCCTAATTCTGGGTATCCAGCCTCGGCTGCGGTAGGGACGTCCTTAATTGCCAGCACCCGATCTTCGGTGGTGACCACCAAAGCCCGCATCTTACCCGCCTGAATATTGCTGATTACCCCCGATAAATTCTGAAAGATCATATCAACATGTCCTCCGGTTGCCGCTGCTGCTGCTTTACCGCCGCCTTTATAGGGAACGTGTTTCATCGCATCGGCCCCCATGCCAAACTGATCCAGAACCATGACCATGGCAACGTGAAGCAAGGTACCAACGCCAGCAGAGGAATAACTCAGATCAGCACCACCCTCTATTGCTTTCTTAACGTCATCAAGGGTGTGAAACGGGGAATCTTCTCGTACCGCGAGCACGAATGGATTAAGTTCGAGCAATCCGAGAAAAGTAAATTCATCCCATTTATAGGGAATTGTTCGGTTAATCGCCGGTACCGCTGCCTGGGATCCGACCCGGGATAACAACAGGGTGTAGCCATCCGCTTTGCCCTTGGCTACTGTGGTAGAACCGGTAACGCCAGCAGCTCCAGTGCGGTTTACCACGAGTACGCCGTTACCCAAATAGCTCGGCGCGGTGGCAGATAGCGTTCTCGCCGCCAAATCTGATGCACCGCCAGGCCCATAGGGTGCAACCAGTGTCACTGGTTTAGTAGGATATTCCGCCATAGCAGTTGCGGACAGACTGAGCATGGCGGCCGCCGCCAGCAAACTGGTTATATGCTTAAATCGTTTCATAATATTCTCCAAGGGATAGTTATACTAGTTTTCATTGACACTCACTCGAAGCATTGTAGAATAATTAGTTACAGTAAGTAAACAATTAATAATTGCCATGCAAATAGTCCGCACCAAGGAAGATCTGGGAGAGCGAAACCGGCGAAGAATCTTGAGCGAAATATTACTCAAAGGTCCGCTTTCGAGAACGGACATCGCGCAAAACGTCAGCCTAACCCCTGCCTCGGTCTCCCGTATTACCCGGGATCTCATTACCACTGGTTTAGTCGAAGAAGCTGAGCATTATTCCGGTGACAGCGGCCGTGGTCGTAAATTCGTCCGACTCCGCGTTAGGTCAGGGAGCGGATTTGTCGTTGGCATTGCAATCAATGTATTTCGTCAGGATATTGTAATTGCGGATCTGGCAAATGCCGAGGTTGCGCAAAAACGACTGAACCTGCAGGATCTCAGTGATCCGGAGAAAGTATTCAGCGAATGCGTCAGTGGGTTAAATCAACTGATTGACAATACCGGGATTGAACGATGCCGCATTCTGGGTGGCGGTGTGGCCATTACCGGGGCGGTAGATCCGGTAAGCGGCACGCTACGCTCAGCGCCGGTATTAGAATGGTCGGATGTGGATGTTAATAGGCTGGTCAGACACGCATTGGATATCCCGGTTACTCTGGAAAGCATTGCCAACGCAAAAACGCTGGCGGCCCACTGTTTTGGACCAGCCAAAGGCAATAACAATCTCCTGCTATTTAATGCCTCCCTCGCTATCGGCGCAAGTTTGTTTATGGATGGAAGACTGATACGGGGAGCGAATTCCAGTGCTGGCTTGATTGAATCCATGCTGATTCCCGATGAGAAAACTGGAAGTCCCGATACGGTGGATAAACTAGCCGGAGGGATCAGCGTCATTGATCACCACAGTGCTCCAATTAAAGAAAAAGGGCAATTTCTGGCGAGACAACTATTGGAAGTTATCCAGCGCGCGGAGCAAGATAATCAAACTGCGCAACAGCGCCTGTGCCGCTCGGGCAGAGCATTGGCCTGGGTAATCATGCAATCCAACGCCTTGTTACACCCGGAGCAGATCCTGATATCCGGACCGCTGATCGAAAGCGATTTCTATCGGGAAGGCATTCGTTCGCGACTGGGTGAATTGATTGACACCAATTTCGTTAATGACAAATTACGCTTTTATCCGATGACCAGTCACGGTGCCGCGCAATCCCTGGCGATCTATCACTTCCTGATCCAGGGAGATCTGGGTCAGGAAGTGCTTGTGCATGCGGAGGGATATTAATAATGCAGAATGAGAGGCTGTTAGGTGGAGCCATGCTGGTAATTGGCTTGCTGACATTTTTTGTGTTGATTCCAGTGGGCATCGTCACTCCTAAAAGCATTACCACCCTTTCCTTGTCACCCGATTTCTGGCCAAAAATTGTCGCGGTAATATTCTCCCTCATGGGTCTGGCGATGATTATTAAACCCAAACCCCCCACCCAAACCGAAGACACCAGCTTTATTAGTCGCCTGCCCAGACTGCTGGTGGTACTTGCAGCACTATTCGGTTTTTATTTCGCGGTACCGCAATTTGGTATGGTGGTACCCGGCATGTTGTTAATCTTTGGCATGATGTGGTTTGCCGGCGAACGACGCTGGGTGTTGATGGGTTTTATTGCAATCCTGGTACCTGTATTGCTCTATAGTTTTTTTGTTTTTGTGGCGAACATCCCGATTCCATTGGGAATTTTTGAATCACTTCGAGGATAGAATACAATGCTGGAAAATCTGCATGAAGCGATTTCGCTTTTTCTGACTTTTCAAAACGTCTTTATTGTCTTTCTAGGCGTACTGATCGGCACCGTGGTTGGAGCAATTCCGGGAATGACCACACCCATGGGAGTCGCCTTGGCGCTGCCATTTACCTTCACCATGCAGCCAGTAACCGGGATATTGCTGTTGCTGGGTATATACAAAGGCGGTCTCTATGGCGGCTCCATTACCGCAATCCTAATTAATGCACCCGGCACCCCGGCTGCTTCCTGTACGGTATTGGATGGTTTCCCTCTGACCCAGAAAGGGGAAGCGCGCAAAGCCCTTGATATGGCGTTGTATGCATCCTGTTTCGCCGACTTTGTTTCCAATCTGTCGTTGATTTTATTTGCCGGAATTCTGGCTAGCTTTGCCCTCAAATTTGGCCCCCCGGAGTTCTTCACCCTGATTGTTTTTTCGTTAACCATAATCGCAGGTGTATCCGGAGACAATCTGATTAAGGGCGTCGCTTCCGCGGCCCTGGGATTGATGTTTGCGGTAATCGGGCTTGATATTGTCTATGGCACCAACCGTTTTATTTTTGACAACTGGAATTTGATGGGGGGATTGAGTTTTATTCCAGTGCTGATTGGTTTGTTTGCTCTACCAGAAATAATTCATTTCTTTACCAAAAAAGTAGCTGACCAGATCGAGGCTGCCAGCATGTCCGGAGTCGGTGCGAGTATGAAAGACTTTCGACGTTGCTTCCGGTCGATTTTACGGGGCAGTCTGATCGGCGTTGGACTCGGCGCGATTCCAGGAATTGGTGGCGCACCATCGGCCTTTTTGTCCTATAGCGAAGCCCGCAGAAATTCCCCCAATCGGGACAATTTTGGCAAGGGTGAGCTCGAAGGCGTGGCGGCTGCAGAAGCCGGCAATAACGGAGTCGCAGGGGCAACCATGATTCCCCTGTTGGCACTTGGCGTACCCGGGGACGTTATTACTGCGGTTATCCTTGGTGCATTTATGATCCACGGACTGCGGCCAGGTCCCCTAATGTTCGTTGAAAACCTGCCAATGATATACGCATTGTTTATTGGCATCATGCTGAGTAGCGCGTATCTTTTTATGATCGGCAAATTTTCGATTCGGACTATAAGTCGATTATCCGAGGTACCCAACCAGATTCTTTATCCTGTGGTGTTGGTATTTTGTTTGTTTGGAGCATTTGCCATCAACAATAGTATTTTCGATGTTATCGTTATGTTGTTGATGGGTTGCGTTGGTTATCTGATGAAGGTCACCAATTTTCCGGCACCGCCATTTCTGATCGCTTTTATTCTTGGTCCATTACTGGAAGACAATTTCAGGCAGGCCATGATTCTTTCGGATGGCAGTCTCGGTATTCTGGTGCGAAGCCCCATCTGCTGGGTATTTTGGAGTCTGACCGCACTCTCGATTTACTTCCTGATTAAGAGCCGAGAAAAAAATATCCCCCTCAGTGGCTAACTATTGTCTGATATGAAAACACATCAAAAGGGTCAACGACTCTTTACCTATGCGGTAATCGCAGACACCCATTTAAACCATCAGGAACAAGAATGTAACTCACCATTTGAGGTCAATAAGTTGGCTAACGCCAGGCTTCGCTATGTTATCGAAGATCTGAACAGTCGGGATATTTCTCATGTCATTCACCTTGGCGATGTGGTTCATCCGGTTCCTTCCATGGGTATTTTGTACAGCGACTCGGCGGCGCGGTTCAAGGAGCAAATTGCACCCCTGAAGCATCCTCTCTTTATCATACCGGGCAATCACGATGTCGGCGACAAACCGATTAAATGGGGGCCGGCGGGAACCGTGCGCCAGTCGTTTCTGGACGCCTGGAAACAATACTTTGGGGCACATTATTTCAAGCATATCCATGGTGATATGGTTTTCCTTGGCATCAATGCCCAGGTCTTTGGTTCGGGCCTGCCACTCGAAACCGAACAGATGACTTGGCTTGCACATACCCTGGAACTACATAAGCAACAACGCATCTGTCTATTCACCCATTATCCACCTTTTCTGCTGGAGCGCGATGAAGATGAACACTATGACAACTTTGGTTTGACCGGACGTCGCCAGTTACTCGGGTTACTCGACCGATTTGAGGTGGAAGCGCTATTTGCCGGCCATGTTCATCATTTCTGGTACAACCGATTTAACAATTGCGAATGTTTTTTACTACCGTCCACCTGCTTTACCCGACAGGACTATAGCGAAATGTTCCGGGTCGGCCCAGCGCCAGAACACGGACGCAACGATGCCGACAAACTCGGATTTATGCTGGTTCATGTCCATGAACATGGACAGCTGATTGAAATGGTAAGAAGCTACGGAAATTTTACTCTTCCAGACGCAATATCCACCCCGACACCAAGGCGGCTGGAACCGGTGAACGCGACCACCAATCGTTTCCCGGTAATGGGATTTGATCTGCGTCACGACTGGTGTGAACGGGTACAAATTCCGCCATCCGGCGGCCTTGAGGAGTTTGATCGTAAATGGGTGCGCAATGACTATGGATTGCTCGCTCTCTGGGAGATGGGGGTACGTCATTTACGAATCCCGGCGAAGGACCTGCAGGACCCGGAACGGAAGTCCCGGCTGGATGATCTGGCAAAACTGGGTTTCCGGTTTAGCCTGTATTCATTCGGTCAACCCGACGCCACTCTGTCCGGTCATGTTCAACAATCCGGGCACCTGTTGGAGAGTTGGGAAATTGGATTTCATCCGGATGACCTTGAGTCGTTTGATCTCGCGGCAATTTCAGATTGTCGCAATCAGGGCATCAAGGTATTTGCTTCCCCACTTCGCAGCAAAGCGGAGATACTTTCTTCTGGTAAACAGTATTTTCATGTTATTAATCACGGATTCACTTTACAGGATCGAGATGCTGACGGTGCCTTTCAAAATACATTAACTGAACGACAGGAATTTAAAGATCTGTTCGACGGAATCGTATTGCGTTGCGCACTTGACGACGACATTGGTGCAATACTCGAATTGGCTGACAAGGTAAATCGACTTCATCAATTAGAGACAATTTTACATCTGCGCCTAACCGCGGATAATCCCGGAGAATATCAACAGAGTGAGGCCACGGTCTGCCGTAGACTAACCGAGGCAATGTGTCAGGCATGGACCATGGGAGATCAAAAAATATTCTGTGATTCGTTTACCGATAACGACCGCGGATACTTTCCGCGTCACGGGGTTCTCGACAGAAAATTTAATCCCAGATCCGGATTTCATCTGGTTAAAGGGTTACACGGATTATTTAATCTACTCGGCACGTCCGATAAATCGGAAGCGACTATCGATTCCACAGGCAGCTTCAGTTTTACCGCCACTTGTGGCAATCAGGAATTAAAGCTTGTTATGCCCGATGCCAGCGCACCCCAGGATAAACAACCACAATTTCCGGGGGATATCGAAAAATGTCAATGGATCGATTGGGGCAAAGCACAATTGGTGCAACAAAATCCGAATCAGAGCCCGGATTTTCCAATTGCCCACTTTTCCCGTTTTTCCTGATAGCAGGATCAATAAATTGGAGCTTTCCAACCAGCGAGCAAAACCTGGATGAATATTAGTGCGACCCGGCTAGGGAATTCCCCTATTATCTCTCCCCACATGGACGATCGAATGGGCGATAACATTAATGGACCTTCAATAATCAAAGTGCCTGATTGGGTAGATAATCCATTAGGCAAATATTACTTGTACTTTGCCCACCACAAAGGTCGTTATATCCGTCTGGCCTATGCCGACAGGATTACCGGGCCGTGGCATACTTATTCTTCCGGGGTAATGGATGTCGAAGATTCACTATTTGAATGCCATGAGGGATTGGCCAGTGACATCCCAATTCAGTCGGAATGGTCAGACAACTTTCCCAATGAGTTTTCTTATGCTCACATTGCCTCACCTCATGTCATCGCGGACCATGAAAACCGAAAAATCAGAATGTACTACCATGGGCTGCAAGCCGATGGAATCCAAAGTACCAGGGTCGCCAGCTCCCTGGAGGGGCTTGAATTTCGCGCCCACAAACCAATTTTGGGTCCACCTTATTTTCGGGTGTTTACATATCAGCAGAATTACTATGCGATATCCTGGGGTGGAGAGCTTTGGAAATCCAAACATTGGGATGGTCCATTCGAACACGGGCCAAGAATTCTGCCGGACCAGCCCGACCTGGAAATGCACCAGGGGTTTCGTCACGGCGAAGTTTTTGTTTCGGACAATAAAGTCATTATCTTTTACAGCCGTATTGGTGACTGTCCGGAGCGAATTGTCTACTGCATAATCTCAGCCACCCAAGACTGGAATCAATGGCAGGCGGGCAAACCAATTAATTTGTTGCGACCGGACCGTAAATGGGAAGGGGCAGACTGCCCCCTGGAGTCATCTAAAATCGGCGCCGCCGAAAACCGAGTCAATGAGCTCCGGGACCCCTGCGTTTTTACCGATCAGGATGACCAAACTTACCTGTTCTATGCAGGCGCAGGAGAATCTGGAATTGGGTTAGCAACGCTTGATGGAATCTAGGTTTACTTTCAGCTAATTTAAACCGTTTGACCAGTGCAAAATTTCGAGTTTCCCATCCCTGATAAAGCTGTTGATAATCCAGGTCTTTGGTACAGCAATGACTTGACAGATTCCCAGCGCCAGACAATATTGGAACCTCGCCTTGTCGATGAATTACTGGAAGCAACAGCGCAACTGAACAAAGATCAGCTGTCAGCGCCTGGATTTTCCCACGAATCTTTCGCCACCAAAACGACTAGGGACTTTTTTCGCACTTTATTGGAACAGCTCGAAAATGGCGTAGGATTCGCCGTTATAAGAGAACATTCGTTTGCAGACCTCTCTCCAGACGATAAGGAAAATTTATTCTGGGGAATAGGCCTACACTTGGGCCAAGCGGTTCCGATAAATGCCGACGGTGAACTGCTGGGTCACGTCCGAGATTACGGCTATGATATTACCAGTCCCCATGTCAGAAATTATCAAACCACCGAAGAGCTAATACCGCACAATGACAGTTGCGATATTCTAGGGTTGATGTGTGTACAAAACGCCCGCTCAGGGGGGCACTCAGCAATTGCCAGCGCCATTGCGATCCACCATAAAATTCAACGAACCCGACCAGAGTTCCTCAAGCAACTTTATCAGCCGTTACCGATCGACCGACGCGGCGAACGCGGATGGCAGGAAGAAGGCAGTTCTCCCTGGTATGCCCTGCCGGTATTCAGCTATTTCGAGGGAAAGATTAGCGCCCGCTATACGATCCAGGAATATTATTATCAGTCCCAGAAATTTACTGACGCGCCGCGAATAAACCGAATACAAAAAGAGGCACTGGAGTATCTTAAAGAAACCGCAAGTAACCCCCGTTTTCATATCAGCTTCCAATTGGCACCGGGGGATATCCAGTTAGTAAACAACTATTGCGTATTTCACGCAAGAACTGATTACCAGGACTATCCCGAACCAGAACGTAAAAGACACCTGCTAAGACTGTGGCTATCGGTGCCAAATAGTCGCCCACTCCACCCGGTATTCACCAAACGTTTTCGCAGCGCCAAAGCTGGTGCATTAAGAGGCGGAATCGCTCCAAGAAATATTTAATGCCGAAGGTTTGTTGCTGTAGTTATTTCAATAACGATTGTGGATAAAGCCGACTGTCGATTTATTGATGCCTGTACCCGAAAAGGCTAACATCGAATGTCTATTTATCTTCGTAATTAAAGACTCCATCCCAGTTTACTGGTGGCGGGTTTTTGCGATGCTGTGTGATCAAGTCCAAATGAATTTGATAAACGCGGTCGTTATTGTCTGCGATCAGCTGATTGAATAGCGCTTCTGATTGGTCCCAATCCTGATGGCGATAGTGGTGTAAAGCTTGCTCCATAATCTCAATCATGTTCTTTTGCTGTAAAGTTAAATTTTCGATTTTGGCCAGTGGCTCGAAAATTGTAATTGGTTCTGATTTCCCTTTTACCCTAACTTTGTCCAATTCACGAAACGCATAACCCGGCACAGAATTTGCGGTGGATTCGCTGACAATAATATCCACCTCATAAACCTTGGTCAGCCCTTCGAGCCTGGATCCAAGATTGACCGCGTCGCCTAAAATAGTATACGCCATCCTGAACTCAGAGCCCATATTGCCCACACTCATCGAGCCTGAGTTGAGACCAATTCCCATTTTTATTTTGGGCCACCCGCGAGCGACAAAACCAGTATTTATCTGCGATATCTTTCGAGTCATTTCCATCGCCGCTTCAACTGCATGCTGTGCGTGATCAATGTCCACCAGAGGTGCACCCCAAAAAGCCATCATGGCGTCACCCATATACTTGTCCACGGCCCCCCGGTGACGATGTACTGTTGCTGTCATTGGTGTTAAAAAAGCATTCATCAAGGCAGACAACTCTTGCGGGTCGAGAGACTCGGCTATCGTGGTAAATCCGCGAATATCGGTGAATAATACTGTCATTTCACGTTTTTCGCTGCCCAGCGAAATATTATCTTTACTGTATTGCATTTCGTGGACGATTTCGGGCGGTACATATAAACCAAACGATTGCTTAAGAAATCTGCGTGCTTTGGTTTCGGTGAAGAAACCATAGATCATGTTAACCAGATAGATGGCAAAGACAAGTAAGATACTGCTGGCAAGTGGCAGCACAAAATTATGTTCCCGCCACAAATACAGATTCGCAGCCACTATTAATATACTGAAGCTGGCAGTAACCAGCGTCATCCAAAATGCAGATAACCACGGTAATAGAAACGTCAGTAGCAATCCCACTGCAACCACTACCAGGGTTTCTCCTCCCCGCACCCATTCTGGCTGGATTTTGAAGGCGCCGTCCATCAAGCCGGCAACTAGGTTAGCGTGAATCTCAACTCCAGGGTACACACTTTGTACCGGAGTCGGCCTCAAATCCACTAATCCGTCGGCGGATGTACCTACCAATGCGATGATCCCCTCCAAGTCTTCGGGTTGGGTGACCGACTTTTTTAGCACTTCATCCGCAGATATATAACGAAACGAGCCCTGGTTACCTCTAAATGGGACATAGACCGAGGCATTGGCATCAACGGATATCACGTTGAATCCCAAATCAAGGAACTCAAGGCCAGCATAATCAAGGTCCTCTCGGTCCGCGACCACTGGTTCCACCTCTGTACCCAGATAATGTCGAGCGACAGATAGCGAGAAGGCCTCATACAACTTGCCATCAAACTTGTTAAGCAGTGAAATACGGCGGTAGGTACCGTCACTGTCGACATTCCCAATCAGTGAAAAAAATCCACCGTGAGCAACAGATTGAAGTATCGGCAAGTTAGACGTAAAACGAGCTGCTAGCGGTGCATCCGTTTCGCTGATCAGATCTACATCTTCAAATAATGGCGTAGGCAATTGCCCTGTGCTTTCGAATTTTGCGACACGATCCATGGTGTAGCCCAATACAACATTGTGCCGGCTAAGCGCTGAGGCAAATATTTCGTCCCGGCCTGGTCGTGCCAGTAATTGCTGGATCTCGTCACTAACCGTTTCCCCATTAAGTAACTTTTGGCGATAGGGCTGCAGTATTCTATCTTCATCCGGTTCCGCGAAAACCACATCAAATCCAAGCACTTCGACACCATAGTGATCGAACAGAATATCAACCAGATTGGCCAACTTATCCCGAGGCCATGGCCACCTGCCTTGATTTGCTAGACTTTGTTCATCAATATCAATAATGACCACGCGTGGATCAACCTTGCCCGGCATCATTAACCGCAATCGAATGTCATAGGCCTTATATTCCAGTTCGTTAAGGAAACGAAACTGATACTTACCAGAAACGTGCAATAGCAATATCGCCGTTACTGCGATGCTGACAATAAAAAGCCCAACGCGGTTCCTCATCTAGCCCGATTTAATACTGAGAAAGGAAGGTAGAGAAAATCTGGCTAATCGAAGCATATTTGAACTTGAAAACCGCTGCTATTGAAAGTTGGCCCCATTCTCTTGGAGGCTAAATCAAGTGACCGGGGATCCGAGTATATGGTAACAGCCGACAATTCACACAAAATAGGGTATCATTTCTCGTAAATATCGAAGTATTGTTTTTCCACCGAAATAGGTTAGCTGGAGTGACTCTTCACGGTGAGAGTATAGGGGGCTAAAACGTCTGCTAACTGCCTTACTGATATATTGTGCGGAGTTAAAAATAATAACTCTGTTTAAATATCTTTTCACATCAATCAATGAAACCAAGATATAGGTATTCATACGGCACCAAAATTATTGCGGCGCTATTGACTATTATAACAATCGTTCCAACATCGGCGCTTTCAATCAATTCGATTGGCCGCGTTTTTGTCAGCAAAGGCGCATCCATAGCGATTTCTGACAACGGGCAACAAACGACATTAGCCAAAGGCTCAGAGGTGTTTCTGAATGACACCATCATAACCGCAGAGGACAGTTTCCTCGTGGTAAAAATGAATGACGACACCAAACTCACATTACGTCCGAATACAGAGATTACTCTGGACAATTTCAGTCAGGAAAGGGGGAACGAAAAGGCTACCATCGGTCTGATCAAAGGTGGCCTCCGTACCATAACTGGCAGCATTGGAAAGAAACGGCCAGATCAATTTCTTCTCCAAACACGGGGTACGACCATTGGAATTCGTGGGACAAATTTTATTACCCGATTGTGTGAGGATGACAATACAGGCAACCAATGTGGAAACCAGTGTGCCATAGAAGAACAGCAACTAAGTTCCTACCAAAGGCTAGCGACGAACACTAATATCTCTGACATAACCACAGAGGTCGAATGTGAGCCAGTGGAACAAATTTCAGAAGGTCTTTATATTGGAATATTTGAAGGACAAATCAACGCCGCCACCAAGAAAGGTAATGTTGATCTACCCGCTACTGGAGCTGCACGGACCCAAAAAGATAAGACGGAATGTCTCACTGAAGTACCTAACTTCCTCACCCTTGACCCCTATTTGAGTGAAGACCCAGAAAATGCTGTCGTCGAATTCAACCAGACCATCAGTCCATTAAACCTATTCACAAGAACTGACAATCTACTGAAACAGGGATACTCACCCAACGCCATCTTTAATAGTGAGATATCCAAGGGAAATGCTATCTATTCCATCGTAAACGCAGCATCTGCTTCCAGCCCTGATCGTGAAACAGAATTCCGCTGGTTAGCCGACCTTATGCTGCCAGGACTTCCTGATTCTGCTTGTGACTGTGTGCCCTTCAGAAAGGATCGAGTATGGAATGAAATTACCTATGATTCCCTCGAATCGAAGACGGTTGAGGAAGTCTCTCGGCTATTTTTTGAAGAAGGGAAACATCTGGCACGATTCAATACAGATAATACCCATGGTCTTTTTCCAGTGAAGGAGCTTAAAAAGATTTTGACCGAAAGTTCATCGTGGTACGAGATTTTACCGGTGCGCGATCACCCGATACCTGCTGGGGTATTTGTATCGCTGTATAAAAATGGCGAGGAAATTATAGTGGACAGAAATTTGGGCGCGATCCAGGATGCAGTTGAACGAGGCGATCAATACATCCCTGTCGTATTCCATTATTACTGGGAGAGTACTATTCCAATAGGTCGGTTTTCTGAAAAGATGACCAAAGATGATGTAGCGGGGGTGCTCGGAGACGTCAGTACTGATGTGAGCCCGGTACCAAATTGGAAAGTCGGGGATTACCATGCAACGATGGAACTCGTTGAGCTTAAAGCGCTAGTCTCTATTCCTGAAAAAGATGAAATCGATCAGGAGCTATGGACTAGAATAGAAAAAGATTTTGAGATAAATGGATTTATCTTTCCAGTAATATTGACTCCGGGCGATGGCTTTGAAAACTATAAGTTGTTTAATTCAGTGGAGAGAGTTGCAGTTGCTGAAAGCCTAGGAATAATGGCAATTCCGGTTGTTCTACTCGAACCACCATCGAGACCTCTAAAAATTTCCCAGTGCCGAGCATTGGTAAGAGCGCCGGACCCCGAACAAGGCCAGTTTAAATTTCTCGGCGGCACCGGGGGACCACCAGCGCCAGATTCTTCGCCTCCAGCACCCGAGCCTTCGTCGCCAGCACCCGAGCCTTCTCCACCACCGTTATTTACACCGCCGACAGTCTCACCATAGATCAATGGGCGTTCAACTATAGAACCAGAAGCTCTGCAATTGCTCCTGCATAGTTATTGAATGTCTCGGTGTGTAAATCCAATTAATGAGGACTGTCTGAATAAGAATATCCAGTCCTAACGCCACACTGTTCGCAATTTGTCCTAACTACTGCTTGCGATGAATTGTATGCTCCAAGAATTCCTTGAATAAGCTGTCTTTTTCTTAACGATCGAGACAGGCCACAGGGCGCATCTTTGCCAAAAGTTAATATGAGCTATTTGCTGAGAGTTAGATTCAGCAATAAAGACGGATAGAAGAGATTTCAGCTCACGAATTATAGTAAATCACTCACCGCCCAAGAACTAGGATCAAACCCCCGGACCTTACATTCATCCTGTGGTTTATGAACGACAATTGCTCTTTCAGAAAAATTTCTGAACTCTCCTTTAATGAGCCCAAATATTTCCCAAGTAATAAGTCCGGTATTACAGTTAAAGAATTGATCAACAACGTAACCGCTTTTATACAGTCCTTCTTTGGTTTGGAACATGGCAGAGAAGTTGATGGTTTCTCCACTCCAACCGTCAAAGGGATACTCATATCCGCCAGTTGTTCGGTCAATGCTTCGTACATCCGCAACAATACCAAGCACAATCGCTAAAATTGCGAACACGCCAACAATAGAAAATAGGAATTTTATCAAGACAACCAATCTCCTAAATTGATTTGGTAAGTGACTGCATCGAGTATACATTACTCATTCAGTGCTATTCCAAATCGTGAAGTTTTCAACATCTTCGGCTGGCACGCTGAATGGGCGTTGATTGCCCAAAGTCGTCAGTCGGAAGTACATTCAAAAATCCAACTTTTAGCTCCCAATAACAATCGAGAGACCTCTAAATCTTTCTCCTTATTCGGATTAATCTCGTATAGCTCAACCTGCATCCTTGAAAGGTATTCTATTACTTGGTGTTCATTACAGTCATCTACTAACCGCGCAAAAGCACCAAGAGCACACGAGCTATACTCATCTCGTGCCTGCGGACTCGGACTAATACCAAGTGGGTCCCAAATATAGTAGAGAATTTCATCTGTTATTCTTTTTAAGTCTTTTTCTTGTTGTGAAAGTCTTTTCTTCATCCTGAAATACTCGCAGATTTGCCTAATAGAGTCACTGAGCAGATTCTTACTAAGGCATCAAATTTCTAATTAGACAAGGAAAATGTATACCAATCTTCACTATCACCTCCATTAAGCTCGATCACTTTGTTGTTTTCTGTTTGTATTCTTATTACTGCGCCAGGTTTCAGAGAAATGATAGTATTTTCGTTGATTTCGTATCCAACAAAAAGAAGTTGGTATGCTGTATCGACGTTCTTTTTCGCCACCCAAGCACCGTCGTTGGTATCAATCACAATTGCGGTTGATGTGAGTTCAATCACAGATGTTCGCAAAACGGCTGGCTCACTTCGCTCAATCTTCGTATTGCCAAAACAACCTGAAAGCAATATTGAAATAAGAACAATATATAAAATATTTTTCATCACTTACAGCAGTTTGTTACTGTTCCCTAGATAATGCTGAATGACCGTTCAGAGTATCGTTCTGCCTGATTGATAAGCCAACGAATGGGCTCTATTTGACCTTTTTCGCACTTAACTCGATTGTCTGTGGAGTAGAACCCCGCTTGTTCTGCCACGCCTCATCGTCGAGTTCGAATCGTCAATCGAGTGGTTGTAGATTTCCGAGCATCGTTGGGATCAGCTCGGTGACGGTAGGATGGATATGCATTGCGCGTTGAATCACCGTGTAAGGCGCGTCTGCATACATGACATCAAGCAACGAATGAATGATCTCGTCGCCCCCGATACCTAAAATTGAGCCACCAAGAATCTTCTTCGTATGCGCGTCGATCAGTACTTTCATGAAGCCTTGGGTCTCGCTACGCTCCTTTGCGCGTCCTACCCGTGACATCGACATCTTGCCGATCAACGCGTCGCGACCGGATTCACGCACTTCACGCTCCGTCATACCTACTCGCCCTAACGGTGGATCGATGAATAAGCCGTATGCCGTGATGCGATCCGAAACACCTCGCGGGTCATCGTCGAACATGTTTGCAGCGACAATTTCATAGTCGTTGTAGGACGTATGGGTGAAAGCACCACGGCCATTCGCGTCGCCGACCGCCCAGATTCCCGCCACGTTCGTACGTAGTTGGTCATCGACCTTGATAAAGCCACGCTTGTCGGTTTCGACGCCCGCCTTGTCGAGCCCCAGATCAGCCGTGTTCGGCTCTCGGCCAACGGCGAGCAATACGTGACTGCCCAACACTTCCTCGGCCCCATCAGCGCAGTTAAAGGTGACCGCAACCTGAGCGCCGCGTTTTTCGAACGCTGCGCACTCCGCACCAACCCGAACCTCGATAGCCTCGTTCTCGAGTATATTCTTGATCGCCTCTGACACGTCCGAGTCCTCACGCGCAACCAGGCGATCGTTGCGCTGAACGACGGTCACCCGGCTACCAAACCGTCGGTGTATCTGAGCGAATTCAAGCCCGATGTAGCTACCACCGATGACGATCAGATGCTCGGGCACGAAATCTACATCCATGATGCTCGAGTTGGTGAAGTACGGAATGTCGTGTACGCCTGGCATGTCCGGAACCATTGCTCGGCCCCCGACGTTCAATACGATTCGGTCGGCTTCCAGCAGTTCATCATTTACGCGCACAGAGTTCGCGCTTTCCAAGCTACCATGCCCTTCATACACGGTAAGGTTGTCCATACCCTTAAGCCAGTTTGTTACACCCTCGTTGGACTGTCGCACGATGCCGTCTTTGCGCGCTTTCACAGCCCTCATGTCAACCGCAATTTCCCCATCGATCGCCACACCAAAATCCGCGGCTCGACGGGCCATATGTGCGGCCCGCGCACTGGCCACTAATGCCTTGGTTGGAATACAACCCACGTTCACGCAAGTGCCGCCAAACAACTTTCGCTCGATAATTGCCGTCTTTAAGCCTTGCGCCGTCATCCGCTGGGCAAGCGACGGGCCGGATTGGCCGGTGCCAATGATGATCGCGTCAAATTTGGTTGCCATGATTCGCCTCTTCGAGATGAAAATGCTGTCTTGAATACCGCGCCTTGACTGCCTAACAGACGCCGGGCGTGCCACACTGTTCTCGAAGCCGGCGTTTATGTAGCGAACGGCTTGAAACGTTCGCTCGCTGAATGCCCGGCTGTTGAGGGCAAAATAGTGGAAATTATAGGGTATAGGAAGTATAAACACCCTATCTCGATTGTTCCACCAAGTATAGAAAGAGATCTACTCCGCCGTCCAGCCCTTGAGCATTCGAAATCTGACTGAGTTCCTCCGGTTGCATTATTTAAGGACACCCATTGATTTTCAAACCAAATTACTTTTGCCTACCAAGAGGGTGCGATTTTGATGAATTGTTCAATTGTGCGTGCCCAAAAACTTGTTTCAAGAAATTTATTGCTGGGCGTTTGTCGAGCAGTCAAAAGGGTTACCGCGGTATCACTTTTTGACTAGTTGAACCAAAATTCAAAAATCAGCATAGCCCTTCGGCTGGAAATTTCCCAAAAGCGACTGGAGCAACTCGTAAGACTTCCTTGGGGTATAGGTATATGGGCATATAGTCCGACGATAAAATTTAACGAATAATTTTCTAAAAAATTGCCCGAGACTGGGTCCCGGGTCAATTCTACCTTCCTATGGAGAGGATTAGGATTCCCGCCAGTGGCAGGAAAATGCGTTATCAGTACTTCGCGCTATCGCTATCGTAGGTAAGGCCGATCGATGCTGCCTGACTTCTAACCGCGCGATAAATTTTTTCATCCAGCGAATCCTTTGCTCCACCAGCGGCATCGACCTGTTGCTTGATAAAGTTGCTGCGGGTTTCTGAGAGTTTTTGAATTTCCTGGGTCAATTCGTCGCGGCGTTTGGCCTGGGCTTCAATGACCACCATCTGTTCAGAAGGCGCCATCGCCCGGATGCTGGCAGGCAGATTTTCTTCCTTGATTTCGTTGAGCTCGACAAGGCCAGAGGTAATGGCATCTACCAGCTCACTTTCTCCGAGCAGATTCTTCTTGCCACTGTGAGTAACGTTATAGGCTGAGCGACGAGCGAGTGCTTCGGTGGATAAGGTTTCTCGGAGCTTTCTACTGGCATCAAGCTTGTGCTGTTGCACCGCCTTGGTTTCTTTGTCACCGTAATAGAGACGCGTATCTTCGAGTTTCGTTGCCAGTTTGGCCAGCTTATCGTCAAACGGTGTGGCAACCGCAACAGCATTGCCGGAATCTTCCACCTGGAAGTATTCACCATGACCAAGCGACGCGATTTCCAACCACGATGGTCGGGTCGACCCATGTTGACCACTCTGGATGGTGTTGACGACTATGCCCATGCGCTCAGCCGCAGTCAATGTTGCCGGATACTTGACGTCGTTCGGATAGTCCATATGTGGTGGCGCGTCACCTACCAGAAATGCAACCTTGTATACGTTATCGTCCTGGCTCCAGGAGATTTTGTGAACCGCATCATAAAGCGCCTGATTCACGCTCTCCGGGCCATCACCGCCGCCTTCTGCGCGAAAGTCCATCAGACTTGCATACATTGAATCGAGATCGTCCGACAGGTCAAATACCCGGGTAATATAAGCGTCGCCACGGTCACGAAAGGCTACCAGTCCCATCTTGATGTCAGGGTTTTGCTGGGCTGAAGCCATGCTGGATGCTATCGACCAGATCTTCTCCTTGGCGGCCTGGATTAAACCGCTCATACTGCTGGTCGTGTCTAGTACGAACACTACCTCGATTCGGTGGCTTTGCCCGGGTACAACATGTGTCGTATTAGTATTGATATTGGTATTGGCCTTGGCTTGTTGAGTCAGTGGAAATACTGCGATCCCGGTCGCGGTGGCAACACACAGTGCCAGTGCTATTAGTTTTGCGTTAAATGCTTTAATTTTCATGAGTATGTCTCCGTTAGGGTTGAGCGAGTTTGCGCACTGCGTCGAGCGCGACGCGGTGAGCCGATTGAAATGAGAATTGATTTTGAGTGACGCCGAAGGCTTCGCCCGACTGCTTACGTGCCGGCTCAGGGATCCAGCAAAATAGCGCCTGCAGCAGAAAGAAGCTCCACAACGCAGCTGCCGGACTGCCGGTGTTCAAAATCGTCCAGGCGCTGGCTGCCAGGCCAGCCGACACCAGTCCGAAGTCGAGCAATGCGGTGATCATCGAGCCATGGAAATATAGTGAGCGCACCAACCAGATTAGGCCGACTTGAATCAGAACCTGTTCTTGGAGCGCCAAGTCAAATACCCAGCAGGCAAAGCTGATTGCTGCCCAGCTACTGATTACCACAACACGACCGATACGGGCGCTACTGCATTTAAGTAAATAGAGCAAGTAAACCAGCGAAGAGGCGCACAAAATCAGATTCAACAAGGTGTCATGGAAGATGAGACCACCCAGAATGAGGCCGGTGGCGCCGGCACCCAGTGCGACTATTACCGCAACCAGAATACCGCCCAGAATGCCGGGAGATTTCATACCTTTGCCCTCCGCTCCTTTTCCCGCAGCAGCGCGATTTCAATTTCTTCGTTTCGAATTGCATCGAGCTGAGTGAAACCGGTTGTACATCGATTTGCGTCACCGACTAATAGTTCCAGTTTCTGTTTCATGCTGATTAACTGTTCGTTTTGCTGATCGATTTGCTTGCTTAAGGACTGCAGTTGATACGCCAGTGTTTCCGCTTGTTGCTGGATCGCCTGTAACTGGTTTTCCAAGGCTAATTTACGTCGAATCAGGTCACGCGCCAAATCGTCTTTTTCTGCGGTGATGCAAATATCGAGTTCTTCATCGAAATTCTGCAATTCTCTGCTCGTGCTTTCTTTTGTCTTGTCCAGTTGGGCTACTTCGTGTTGCAGCAGTTTTAAACGTTGCCGGTCATGATCGAGTGCAAATTGCATTTCCCGCACGGCCTGTCTGAGTTGTAGGTCGGGTTCCTCAATTCGATCGAGGACCGCGTGGAAGTCGGCTTGAAACAGCCGTGTGAGTCGTGTTACCAGTGCCATGAGTAAATTCCGTGATTTGTTAGTGATGGGGTAATTCTGGTTCCTAATTGCCGACTTAAATAGACAGGCTTTGGTAAATAATGAGCTGATCGTTTTACAAAAAATTTACATAGCCGGAGTACTGAAATGCTAGGATTAAAGGCAAATAACTAAGGCCGGAATACCATGGCGCAAAAAGCGCGACTGCTGATTGTTGAAGACGAGGAGGCGATTCGTAGCGGATTGGTCGATGTATTTGTGTATCACGGCTACGACGTCGATACGGCCGAGCATGGTGACGATGGCTTGAAAAAGTCTTTAAGCGGTCGCTTTGACCTGATTTTGCTGGACGTAATGTTGCCGGGAATCGATGGGTTTGAAATCTGTAATCAAATTCGTCAACAGGACCGCCAGCAACCGATAATCATGTTAACCGCCAAATCAAACGACGAGGATATCGTGCAGGGGCTGACCCTTGGCGCCGATGATTATGTTGCCAAACCATTTTCGGTAAGCCAATTGGTGCTGAGGGTGCAGGCCGTATTACGCCGTTCCGGCGCCAACCAAGATGCGGCAAGGGAAATCAGACTAAACAATAGTATGGCCGTCGACACCGAAAATTTATGCGCCGGTGAAATTATATTCACGCGCCGCGAGATGGATGTTTTGCAATATCTGGCAGCGCAATCGGGAAGATCGGTTTCCCGCGAGGAATTACTCGCGCGTGTTTGGGGATATGCCAACCATTTGGAAATTGAAACCCGCACCGTGGATATTCATATTGCCAAGCTCAGGCGCAAAATCGAATCTGATCCATCAAGCCCGCAGACTATTATTACGGTGCGAGGCGCTGGTTACCGATTAATGACAGAAAACCAATGACGCGAAGGCGACTGACAATCTGGCTGCTACTGTTTTTTCTGGCGCTGGTATTACCCACTTCGATTCTGGTTTACCAGGCATACGGGCAGTTGAAATGGGAAGCATTTCATCAGCACCAGCAGCTGGCGCGTGAACTTTCCTTGCGCATCGATGCAGGATTTAGAGATTTAGTCGAGCGCGAAGAAAACCGGCCGATCAGTGACTATGAGTTCCTGAATGTGGCAGGTAGCGATGGCTCTGCATTCCTCCAACGCTCACCATTGTCGCAATTTCCGCTTGAGTCCGAGTTACCGGGATTAATGGGCTATTTTCAGGTGGATGCCTCAGGACAGCTACACACTCCAATCGTACCCCAGGCAAATGCGGCCAACTATGGTATCTCGCCGTCAGAACTACGCCAGCGCGAACAACAAGTTGGACGAATTCGCCGCATTCTAGAGCAAAACCGGTTAACCGGAAAAAGTGATCTTGCAGCCGCGCCAGCAACTGAAATAGTCGAACAGGAGCTCCAGATCGAAAACCTGAATCGGGTATCCGAGCTCGATAGTCTTAGTTCTGCTACAGCCGGTGATTATCGCAAAGATAATAATATTGCAGACAGCAAAGGAGGGCCGTCATTATTCGATAAATTAACTTCGCGTAATCTGTCTGCTCCTGACGAAACTAAGGCACCCTCGAGTCAGGTCAAAGACCTGAAGTTGGAATACAGCTATGAAATAACTACCTCCGCCGTGTCGAAATCACAGCAACCAACTAGCAAAAAGAACGCAGAAAAACGTTTGCGCAAGGAGCAGGTAAATCTACCCCAGGCACTGCCCCGGCTAGACAATAATCTCGGCGCCAGTGTTGCAGAGTCGGTTGTCAATGAGGCGACTGACGAGCCATTAGTTAGTCAGCAGGCAATTCGAATCGAGACTTTTGAGGGTGAAGTCGAAGCGATGGAATTTGCCCAACTCGACAGCGGGCATTCTGTATTGTTTCGCCGTGTCTGGCATAAAAATGAGCGTTATGTGCAGGGGATACTGATCGATCAAGGAAGTTTTATCGAAGAGCTGATCGCCCCGGCGTTTCGCCAGTCCAGCCTGTCCAGCATGAGCGAGTTGATTGTTGCTTACCGAGGAGGAATTTTGCAGAGTTTTACTCCCCAATACAGTCGGTTGTATCAGCCTGGCGCCAAACAGACCAACAATGAGTTGTTGTTCCAGAGTCGCCTGATAGCACCTTTCGACTCTATCGAATTGATTTACACGTTGGCACGCTTACCTATCGGCGCTGGTGGAAAGATCATTATATGGTCTACCCTGGTACTTGCAATCGTGCTGATAGGTGGTTGCTTTATATTGTATCGACTCGGCCTGCGCCAGTTGGCATTGGTCCAGCAACAGCAAGACTTTGTCTCTGCGGTCAGTCATGAGTTAAAAACGCCGCTAACCTCAATTCGTATGTATGGTGAAATGTTGCGAGAAGGTTGGGCCGACGAGGAAAAGCGTAAAACCTACTACGACTTCATATTTCACGAATCGGAGCGCCTGACTCGTCTAATAAACAACGTATTGCAATTGGCCCGAATGTCGCGAAACGAGCAAACCGCGAGTCTTGCAGCGGTCAGCTTGGAACAGGTGATAGCAGATTTAAAACCACGTCTTGAATCGCAGCTGGAACCCTCTGGGTTTTCGCTGTCCTTACAAGGCGACGATACCCGGACTGATTCGCTGATTAAAATTGATAACGACGGCTTTTTGCAAATTTTTATCAACTTGGTCGATAACGCCCTCAAATTCTCATCGAATGCTGAAATTAAGCGCATCGATTTTGGGCACCGGCAAGTGCGCGATGGTGTAATCCAATTTTCGGTGCGGGACTATGGTCCCGGAATTGCACCCGATCAGATGAAGAAAATATTCCAGCTGTTTTATCGCAGTGAAAATGAACTTACCCGCGAGACGGTCGGAACCGGCATCGGGCTAGCACTGGTACAGCAGCTTGCAAGCGCGATGCAGGCTGAAGTTGATCTGGTAAATTGTGAACCTGGCGTCGAGTTCAGGATAAGCTTTCCTATTTATAAATAAATCGGTGAGCTCTATCAAGGCCACCTTCACCAGGGACAACTACTGGTCAAAAACGGTAAATTGCTAGGTCTGCTTGACTTCAATGAAGCGGTAGCAGGAAATCCGGCACTCGATTTCGGTTCATATCTTCACTTTCATGGCGCTGTATGTCTGCACTGCCTACTTGATGGTTACACGTCCAATCCCGAAGATAAGGCAAAATTGGTGGAAGACGCACGACTCGCTGCAATATTAACTGCGCTCCACCAGGCAAGCAGAGGAGCCATTCTTCAGCGCCCTCATCGTATCGTGGCGTCAACCAAATTTTTGAAAGCCCAGTTGCTATAGCTAAATATACAATGTATGAATCCTGACCTGAGGTGGCCTGACAAACTTGAGTAACAGAATTCGACGTAATAGAATAATTCAAGGTTTATCTGATGGTTAACACTTGATCTTGATCTTGCAAAATGAAAGATCAAGTTTAGATATCACCTGACACTAACCGACCCAGTTTTGCCCCAAAGCTGACAAATCACCATTTTCAGCTTGAGTCGAAAATAATTCAGTATCGATAGAGTTTTGGGGGATCTCACCGCCTGCTTCTTCGGCAACAGCTCTGAAAACCTGCGTCCTCCCGTAGCACATTTAAACGGTCATCAGGCATGAAATTCAACACGATGCAACAAGATGTTGATGGAGCAATATGATGTCCTACTATTATCATTAAAAATTCACTACTAACTGGGGCGGAGTAATGTCATTGAGTTAAATTCCTCCGCCCCACTGAAAAACAAATTTCTAAATCGATAAACCGTCTACAATATCTTCAATAGAATCCACTACACTCTTGATCGCAGCAACCGCAGTATTTATACCATTTAGCGTGACGTTCACGACATTTTGCAGAAATGAGAGAATACTATTCGCCGTATTTTGCAGCGCGTTGATGCTGACATTAACCGTGTTGACGATGAAATCTTCGATCTGCTCCAGCAAGGTTAACGAGTCATTAACCGTATCCTGGACATCTTCTGTCGTCGAAAGTAGTTGTGGGATCAGCAGAATCGCTGTTTCGAGATCTTCGGCGAGACCAATTTCATTTAGCGGCTTGCATATCTCGTCGATGGCCGCCTGTAATCCCGGTTCCACTGGTTGCGAACAGATGTTCTGAAACTGGGACAGGATATCGAAGGATGCCGATAAGTGATTCGCCAGCGCACTCTCCATATCTGCCAGATTTGTTCTGGCGTCCAAAGGTAAAGGCAGGTCGTTCGCCAAATTGCTGAGCGTAGATACCGAACGGAGCAATTCCAGGGGGTCCCCTGTACTGATCCGGTTTGCCATGTCGTCAGCCACAGAGGGTATCTGCTCAATCAGGCTGATCATCCGATTGGGGTCCAGGCCGGTCAAGAATGCGACATTGACCAGGGAATTTCGAAGTTCGTCGGGGTCAAATACTGACAGTGCGTCGACCAATGCCTGTTCAGCTTCGGTAGTAAACACCTCTTTTTCCAAAAACTCCGCCAGCTTAATCAGATCAAGGCAACCGGTTAAGGAAATGTTAGCGCCCGCACCCATGGAAGCCTTGGCGTCGACCGAGGCAGATGGCGTAAGTCTTCCCTTCAGCGAATTTCCATAAACATCTATGCCGAGACTACCGAATCCATCCAGCTTGCCATTCAGCCCCGCCGACAGGGCACCATCCAGTTTGTTGGCGAAACTGCCGCAAATTCTTAGTGAAAAAAAGTTTTGCTGGTATAGAGAATTGCTGCTCACCGCTTTTGCCGTTGGGGTTACAGTGGCAATCATCATTCCAATAATCAGGCCTGTGCAAGCCTGGATGAGTTTAGAAGCTACGGGTCTTTTTCTATGTTTCATCATTGTTCTCCTTTGTTGGTTGGTTTGGGGTTACTTCTGGCAAGCCAGAATCCTTAAGCTTATACGTCCTACCTATACACGGAATTCATTCACCTACTGTTAACAGGTAAGTAAGATGTAATGGAGTGAGCACAAAAAAAGGGGTGCTGTGTCGCTCGTGGGGCAACTATTGGTATGATTCGGTTTATACCCTGTTCGGGCCGAAAATATGTTGGCTTCCAGCACAACCTCACTAGTATCCACCTTTATCAGGACAAATATTTATCTATTTCACATAGTATAGAAAGAAATTACGCCTGTTTGCAATGATATTCGAGGTATTGATAAATGGTGCATTGAATGGCGCCGTTGGCGACTGTCTCTAGCGGCTTTGAGTGGTTCTACCGTCATTGCCCGATTATATCGAAACTTGAATTTTCAGTTATCAGATCAAGTTTGAACCATAAACATATGGACATATTAATTCAATATTCCCACGGCTATGATTGCTATGGTCTATGGCCCTATTCCACCCGAACCCATTTTTCATAGATCGTCGTTCCATCAGGAAATACTCCAGTTTGATGAAACACGCCGTCTTCAATTTTCCAATTGAATTTCACACGAGCTCCCAGCAGCTTTTCGATACTGTCTCCTTTTCCGTAATCGATATGCTCGATAAAGTAATTATTTTCATATGAAACACGACCACCTCCAACTGCTTTCACCACTCCGTTGCTATCTTGTACATCAACCCAGGTGAAATGTGTTTTGGTGAAATGTTTCAGCGATGTCGTGTCTTCGGCTGATACCCACGTTCCATAGTACTCAAAGGACTCCAACTTCCAACTGCCGATTAGCGGATGATTATCGGTTGCAAATGATGCAGCAGTGTTGCCAAGCATCAAAAACAGGATGATCGTGATTTTTCTTCGGTTCAAGGTAATTTCCTCAATAGACTGCAAATTAACCAACAGGTTTTCGATTTCTATATGAGATGCCTGGGAAACGCAATTTTCTTCAACGGCAACCTATTTCAAAAATCAGTTTTAACCGGGTCAATGCATATGCATTGACCAACCCTTGTCATTCCACGTCTCTTGCCCCCATGGGGGGCTAGATACCGATAATTCTTGCCCTCCAGCCCGCATTCTTCTCTACATGCGCTTTCCTTGTTTTCAAGCCACTCTCCGGCAACATACGTTAATATCGCGAGAAAGCTTCCGATCACAAGCAATCCAATAGCTAACTCTTTTTTGCGCAGGGCCAAATTTTATTTGCTTACTGGATTGCCGGGAAAGTGAGTATTAGCGTTTATTGATTTCTTTGACACATACTATCGGGTCGATGTCTGGCCCCTCGAAATCAACTGATTGGAGCGCTGCCAAAAACGCCATGCTAGTAATGAGCCAGTTGCAGTTAGCCCCATAGCAAGGCCCCACCATAGTCCGGTTCCACCCAGTTCATATTTGAACGCCAGTAGTGAACCGCCTCCGATTCCGAGAACCCAGTAACCAAAGCTCGCAATCCATAGCGGCGCTACGCTATCTTTCATTGCTCGCAGAGCCCGGGCCGCGATCGCCTGAAGCCCATCAAAAACCTGGAAGATCGCCGCTATAGCGAGAAACTCCACTGCCAGCAATGAGACTGTTTTAAATCCCGGGTCATCTGGTGAAATAAAAATATCAACGATATAGCTGGCTAAACCAAGGGGAACAATTATAAGTAGCAGCAAAACAACAATCCCTAAACCCATTCCAAGCATTCCAGAACGTCTTACCGCAAAATAATCGATTCGCCCCATACCGTATGCCACTCTCACCATGGTTGCTTCTGCCAAACCCATTGCGACGACAAAGGGTATTCCTACCCAGGCCATTACGACTTCATAAGCGGCCAGGGTTTGAGCGCTAATCTTCCCTGACAGTATTGATGCCGCCATAAATAATCCGGCCTCGAGAAATACCAGCATTGCGACCGGGACGCCAAGGAAAACGATTTCCCGGCAAATCGAAAAATCGAACTTCCAGCGGTCTGCAAATACGCCATACCCCCGCAACGATGGTGTCACATAAACGAATATCAGCAAGCAGATAAACATCAGCCAGGAAACAAGATTGGTTGCAAGACCCGCTCCCGCGACACCCATTGGGCTTAGACCGATTCCGCCAAAAACAAACCACACGGTTAGCTGATAGTTAACCAGCACAGCGCCAAACGTAATGAGCATCACCGCAATGGGTCTGGACAGCGCGGAAACGAAATTTCGCAATACCGAAAAAAGCAATACGGCCAGGACAAAACTCGCCAGTTGCCGAAGATAGGGGCGGGCAAGTTCCACCACGATTGCTTCCTGCCCGGTCCATTCAAGAACGACATCAAGATTCCACACCAACCAGGTTGCAGGAATCCCGGTTGCCAGGGAAATTATAAAACCCTGACGTACCGCAAGCCCAGCTTGCTTCTTTTGCCCTGCGCCTTCAGCCTGAGCGCACAGCACGCCTACGATGGAAAGCAATCCCATTAGCACAATTACCACTTCGAACGCCAGATCACCGGCAATTCCCACCGCGGCCAGTTCTTCATAACCTAGCTTTCCCACGACCATTTTGGTGGTGACAAACATCGCAAACTCGGCAAAGTATGCTGCCGCCAATGGAAAGGCGATGATCAACAGACTTTTGGTCTCATCGGTCAATACCCGTGGCTGTGGCAATTTGTGGTCTCCGGTAAATGGAGCGCGAGTATAGCGAAAATTGACCTCAATTTAAGATGTGGGTAATCTCGGCTGCTTTATATCTTGTAAAATTTTCCTGCCCAAATATTCTTATGCTTGCAAGCTATGATCTCAAACAAAAAAAGGTATTGGTTACAGGCGCCGCGTCTGGCATTGGTCTTGGCGTTGTTGAGGCCTTTTTACGCTGTGGCGCTTCAGTTGCCATTAATGACCTACCGGGTGAAAAACTCGATAACACCGTCGAAAATTTTCTCGTGGAAGGACATGATGTGTATAAATCCGCCGGTAGTGTCGGGGAACCAGATGCTGCGCACTCAATGGTGACCGGTGCAATTGAAAATCTTGGTGGGCTCGATTATCTGATCAACAATGCAGCGACCCCGGGAACATCCCGACCAATCGACCCAGCTGATTTCGCCCGGCAAGATGAAGAGTTCTGGCAATTGTTGTTGAATGTAAATCTGCTTGGCCCTTACCGATGCACTAAAGCAGCCGCCGACGCATTGCGCCAGTCTCATGGTGCAATCGTCAATACAGCATCGATCTCCGCGTATGGCGGTGGTGGATCGAGTTCTCCCTACTGCGCCACCAAGGCAGGCCTTATCAGTCTTACCCGGGAATGGGCTCGGGCCCTTGCGCCTACGGTGCGGGTTAATGCCATCGCACCGGGTTTAGTGGACTCTGAATGGATGTGTCGTTTTGAAACTACCAGCCTCGATTGGGAGGCAGATTGTCCGTTACAGCGCAAAGGAAGCCCTGCCGAATATGCTGATGCGATTCTTTTCCTTGCCGCCGGAGCTGAGTATGTTACCGGGCAGACCCTGACCGTAGATGGAGGGATTTCAATTTAGCCTTCCGGGATTCGAGTCCAAAGGAGTTAACCGAAGAATCAGGATTTTGAATATACGTATTTGCGCAATGTCCAATAAGCCAATGTTGAGGTAACCGCGATATAAATACTTCCGCACAGAGTCAACGTTTCCAAGGTGACGCCGAGATCAAACATCCAACCAATAACCACTGGAGAAATCGCGGAAAACAACACCATCATTGAAGTCGACAAAGACTTGATCGAACCGATATGTTTATTGCCGTAGAGTTCTGCGAAAAAAGGCGTCGATAATGGCGAAGCCAGTCCCACGGTGATTCCGGTCATGACCAGAAACACAAGCGCCGTGTGAGGCGCAGAGGATAGTGACAATGCCAGCAAACCAATCGCCATGGGAATCGGGTGAAAAGGAACGATGCGGCTAGCACCAAAGCGATCGATCAGTCCGCCGCAAATCAAGTTGAACGCCACAGAGACCAGGGCATACACCACGAATAGACTTCCCCAAACGGTCAGATCCCAGCCTTTGGATTCAACTAAGTGAACTTGATGAAATATAAACCCGGTGAACATAAGTGGTTGCGACAACAGCCCCGGTAAAATCAAATAAAACTTGGGATCTCTAATCACTTCAGATCGTTGCCATTGACGCCGGCGATATTCCCTACCAACATTCTCTTGCTCGGCGTTAATTTTCTGTAAGTAAGACAGATGCCGGCTTTTGTGATTTGACAGAACAGTAAACACCAGAGGAACGATCACCAGTAACAGGAAGCCCCCGTAGAATTGCCAACTGGTTCGCCAACCGAAAGCCAATAGCATGGCGATGGCGATACTTGGAAAAATTGCTTCACCTAATGGATACCCCATACTACTGATCGAGGAAGCCTTGCCCTTAACCGGCTCCAGGTACCGAACCATCGCGGTACTGCTGCATAAAAACATGAGGCCCTGACCCGCGTGTCTAAGTAAAAAGATACTGACACCTAGCACCGGGACGATATAGCTCATGGACATTCCCCAACACCCTATGGCGAGAAGCGTCACCACAACGATGGAAAATTTTCGGAGATCGATTCGGTCTACCAGGGTTCCGGTCCAAATCATGACAAATGCGCTGGCCAAAGTGGCTGCCGAATACAGCGCGCCAAATTCCCCGTGGCTCAACGATAGCTCAGACCGAATCTGACTACTAAACAGGGAAACAAAGAAGGTTTGGCCGGGGCTCGACCAGAACGTCATGATGAATCCGAAAAGTAATAAACGCCACTCCCCGGCCAGTATGGAACGGTGGGAACCAGGTGCAGCCCCGGCCAAGCCGGCGCGATCCGAAATTTTTATCCCAATATCCCCAGACTTTCCGCGACAAGGCCCGCGGCGAGGTGGGCGGTAGTGCCTGAAGGATCGTGAATTGGCGTAGTCGTATTAATATCAATCGCAATAATATTGAGTCCTTTCAAGGCCCTCATCAAATCAATCCCTTCCGCGGCCAGGGCACCTCCCGGGGTCGGAGTGGCCACTCCGGGTGCGATAGAGGGGTCGAAAAAATCCATGTCATAGCAAATGAAAACCGGCTTTTCATCAACTCTTTTACGCAGATGTTCAACTACCTGCTGATGCCCCATAGCTCGATAATCGTCAAATGGAATCACCTCATACCCCATCGATCTCGCGTGTTCTATGGCGGCGTTGGCGTTAACCGGACCCCGGGTTCCAATATGTATTGACGCATCCAGGTCAATCAGATTTTCCGTCACCGCATGGGTAAACTGATTGGCATTAGTAAACTCGTGCTCGGGGAATACCGGCCAGGCATCGGTATGGGCATCAAAGTGCAGCACCGCAAACTGACCATGGTGTTTATTTAACGCGCGCATCTGTGGAAGACTCACCGCACCATCGCCGCCCACGCTGACAGGTATACAGTCGCTGGCTAAAATTCTGACCATCGCCTTTTCAATCTGGTCAAACGCCTGACCGATATCCTCAAGGGACAAATCAACATTACCAGCATCAACTACTTTGAGCGTATCGAAGGGTGACGGATCTGCGTCACCCAGTAATTTTCCAGTGAGGATCGACGCGTGACGTACCGCATTTGGCCCGAGCCGTGATCCATGACGGATCATGTTTCTGGCACAGTCATAAGGAACTCCCAGGATGGCGACGTCGGCGTCTGAGAAGTTATCTGACAGGGGAAGTGACAAGAAGGTTAGTGGAGAGACAAATAGATTTTTAGACATTTTTCACTCGGTGTCGGTTAAAACGGTATCGGATAAAACTAATTCGGAAAATACTGAAAAATAGCTGGAATCAAATGGATTCTTCCAGAGTCGGCCCGGCACCCCGCACCCGGGTTTGATGCAAGCGCCGACGAAAGCGGTCAGGATCATAACCGCAACCCCTGTGCAACACACATCGATTATCCCACATCACAAAATCTCCCACGGTCCATCGATGGCGGTATCGGGATGCCGGACGGGTAACTTCGGCAATCAGTCGATCAATTAATGCTCGCGCATCATGATCAGACCACCCTTCGATTGCGCGTAAATGGGACCCAACGAACAGATTTCTCTGATTGGTCAGCGGATTTTTTCTTACCAGTCGTTGTCGTACTGGTCGCATATAAGTTCGCTGCCCTGGGCTGACAGCGTCTTGCCCCACTTTGGTTCGGGAATAAATATAGTCATGAATTCCTACCAGATTATCCACCGAGGATCGGGTATTGTCGTCCAATCGCTGATAGGCGCTGCGGCCACTGGCAAATTCTGTATCGCCCTCCTGCGCCGGAATTTCATAGGCAAAGAGAGTGGAATAAAGGCTCGGCGTTTCTCTGAAAGAACTGTCAGAATGCCACATATTATTACCAGTCTGAGACTTCACACCACGATTGGTTTTTGCCAGTTTGTGTCCGGCATCATCGATATTGCCCACATGGCCAATATAGCGAATTTTGCCATGACTATAGTAAGCAACATGGTCTTCTTCGCTCGGCCCAAACAGCCGGGAAAATGTCAGCTGGGCCTGATCGTCAAGATTTTGCCCTGGAAACACCAGCACTGAAAACTGATTGATAGCCTGATCGATTTGGTCGAAATCCTTAGTAGATAAAGTCATGGATAAATCCATGCCGGTGATTTCGGCGGCAAATTCCGGGTGAAGCGGTGATATTTTCATCGACGGGATTTTTTGGTAAAAATACTGATAATATTGATATTATCTAACTCATTGATAACACGAAGATAACTAGCTAGAATTAGCGAATATTTCGGGTTTCAGGATAATCCACTCCGTTTCTGTTATTCAGCGATCAATGTGAATTTGTTCACATTAAATGAAACACGCATTCGCTATAATTAACACATATTATATAGGTGAGGAATAATTGATGAACAAGGCGGTGGACAATGTGAACAGTAGATTTAATCTGCGACTCCATTTGCCATCTGGTGGTATCAGCTTTGTACAGATGGCAACTTTAATACTTTCGCTGTTATTTTTTAGTCAAATGGCGAATGCAGAAACCCGGGTTGCGCTGGTAATCGGTAACGGTGGATACGATTGGTCGCCGCTCGATAATCCAGCCAATGATGCCAGGGATATGGCGAACACATTAAAGGACCTTGGATTTGAAGTGGATCTTCAAACCGATATGACTCGGGTTGGAATGCACCGGGCGATTCGGGAATTCGGCAATAAGCTCGCGCGTGCCGACGTCGGCCTGTTTTACTATGCCGGCCATGGCTTGCAGGTCGATGGTAGAAATTTCCTGGTACCTATTGGCGCAGACATCCTGGCGGAAGATGAAATCGCGTTTGAAACCATTGATGCCAGCCGCATACTGGCGAAAATGGAAACTGCGAGAAATCCAGTTAACATCGTGATTCTCGACGCCTGCCGCAACAACCCGTTTGCGGTGAATTCCCGCTCCGGGTCCAGAGGGCTCGCCCGTATGGAATCCCCGGTAGGCTCACTATTGTTGTACGCCACGGCGCCAAATAAAACAGCCTCGGATGGACCTGGCCGCAATGGCGTTCTCACCGGTAACCTCATCAAGCATTTGAAAATCCCCGGATTAGCCCTGGATCAAGTTGTTCTCAGAACCCGGGTTGCAGTGATGAAGGATACGGGAAACGATCAGGTCCCATGGTCAGCATCATCGTTGACCAGCAACGTCATACTCAACCAACAGGTTGCGGCCCTGTCACCAGCCAATGAACAAGGCGAAAATGGCTATGCAAACTCTTCAGTAGGATCGGTTTCGCAACCCACGAGCACGTTAAAATCTGGTATCGATACCGATGGATTACTGCGAATTTGCGATCGGCATTTTCTTGCCAATCGATTGACAACCGGAGCTGGTGGTTCCGCTCTCAATTGTTATCAGAAAGTGCTTGAGAGAGACCCCTACAATATTGCTGCGTTTGAAGGGCTCGACAATATTGCGATTAAATATATCGGCTGGGCCGAACGCGCGCTCAAAGCCCATCGCTTGACCAAAGCAACCCAACACCTGAACAATCTTAAGATGGTGAATGCGGAACACCCCGCCCTGGAGGAGCTCGAGGATGCAGTGCGTCGTGCCCAGGGCTCGGGCCGAAAATCCAATGTGACGGAAACGACCATAGCGTCAAAAAATACTGCGAATGCCTCTACCGTGGCAGTGAGTAATACCAGTGCATCCCAACTAAAGGTCGCTGTCAGTTCCCAGAGCGGGAGTACTACAGTTGCGAATTCTTCCAGTGATCCAAACGTTGATAGCGCGGTACTTTATGAAGAATTGTTTGGCAGTTCAGGCACCACGGCTTCATCCGCACAAACTGGTTCCCAGTCTGTGTCCACCCAGGGCGATTCTGTACCGTCAAGTTCCCGGGCAACCAGTTCTCTTATCAGCGACATTAATCAATCCGCTTACCAACCGACCAATACTATTCAATTAGCCTCTCAGGCCAGTACGGCGGTCCAGGCGGCAACCCAGACCAATACCAGTCAGGTCGCAACTGAAACCGAAACTGCTTCCCGGGCAGCTGCAGCGACTGAAGAAGTTACCGATGCTGTCGCGGTAGAAAGCTCTACCGAGTCGGATGGTGTATTTTCGATTTTTGATTCGGACAGCTCAACCTCAAGCAACCAGTCTAAAACCAAGAAAAAGACCACTACATCCAGCACGGTAACGAAGGTCAAAAAGACCAAGCCGAAGCCGGCGGTAATCAAGGTGAAAGAAAAACCTAAGGAGGTAGAGGTTGCTTTGGCTGCGCCAACGCCCCAGAGGCCGCCGGAACTGTGTCCGGAATGCTTCCAGCCCGCCGCGAGATCCGGCAAGCCCTGTATTCAGTTGGAAGTACTTCAATCTGCTTTCGTGCGTTCGAAAACCAACTCCTGTCACTCGGTTGTCCAGGACACCTGTATGGACGTCGAGTACAAGTTTAGAATCTACAACATATGCAGGAAAAGTATGGCGGTAGATTGGCGCTTTGCGACCCGGGGAATCGACGTGATCGATGGCAAAAGTGTATTGGAAAAGAGTGGTGATGCAACTATCACCTGTCTGCATATGGAGCAGAACTGCGCGGGTCGCGTACGCTACGCCTGGGACTTTACCAAGTAATCCTGTTGTTCAGGTTGGTCCGGGAAAGTAATTCCAACTTACGGATAGCGCCCAGTTAATATGTATGGGCCAAATAGACTGTGTTGGATGACTCTCCGCCAGTATAGGGATTCGCGAAAGTAACCACGTCCGCCCGGGAAGTTGAGAATACGGATTCGAGCAACTTGCAAAATTCTGGCTCTGGCGGATCGTTGGACCATACTCCGAAGAGCCCTCCAGAATGTAGCTTAGTCGAGAGCCTGGATAATCCAGACTGGGTATACAAGCTCTGGTTTTGCGGGTTGAGCCAATGGCTCGGGGAATGATCGATATCAAGCAATACCCCATGGGCCAGCTGGTTGGGATTTGAGGCGTAAAATCCGCCATGATCTGATGCTGTGATAGCGAAAAAATCTCCCTGGATCAGTTCGCAGCGTTGGTCTGCATGAAGCTCTGGGCCCAGTGGCACCAGGCCATTTCGATGCCAATCAATTACCGGTTCCATCACTTCAACTACGCGCAGCGATCCAAGCGAAGGATACTTAAGCGCCGCCGCCGCGGTATATCCCAAACCAAGCCCCCCTACCACCACGTCGAAACCAGTTTCCGGCTTTACCAGATTTCGCTCCAGCGCTTCCAACCCCAGGTTTGCCAGCTGAACTTCTGCCTCGACAAACAAACTGGACATCAAGAATTCGTCTCCCAACTTGACCTCGTACAATACAATATTATCAAGCCTTGGTTCTGAGCGACGCCGCAAGCTAATTTCACCTAACGGTGTTTTCTGAAAATCGAGTTCCTCGAAAATTGACGTCATGACTTCACTTTGTCTCTGCTATTGGAATCCAGGGTCATTACATCACGGCCAAGGTGTTGATTCAGTTGTTGGTCGAAACGGCTGGTCGCGCCGACATTCTGGGTTCGCGTATAAGGCTGCCAACGCGGCGATTCAGCGGATTGTGGAGTATCACCGGTAATAGTTACGCGTTGGATGACACGCTGCTCATCAAAATCATTTAACACAAAATGCTGGGTGCATCGATTATCCCAGATTGCAATGGTCCCTTGATGCCACTTGTATCGAACGGTGAATCGGGGACTCGCTATCCAGCCAATCAAATACTCGAGCAACATTCGACTTTCCTGGGCACTCAACTCGACAATACGCCGAGTAAAATGCTCGTTAACAAACAATGCCTTGCGCCCGGTTTCAGGATGCAGACGAACCACTGGATGGATCGCGGTAACTTCTGGTTTACCATGGGGCGCTGCGTCATGCAGTGCGGTCAACCCATCACACATATTACGTAGCGGCGCCGACAATCCTTCATACGCAGCGTAGGCGCTGGCCCACAGCGTGTCACCTCCTACGGTTGGACATTCAACCATATTCAAAATTGACATAATCGATGGGTGGCGCTGAAAGGTTATATCACTATGCCATTCGTCGGCAACGCCACCGTGACTCGCCGCAAGTTCAAACACTTCCGGGTGTTGGGTGATTGGGTTATTCAGATTTGGATGCGATTCGAGTTGACCAAAACGGCGACCAAGTGAAACGTGGGATGCAATGTCAAGATGCTGGTCGGGAAAAAACAGAACCAGATGCTCAAGCAACAATGACTTGATCGATTCGATATCGTTATCGGTGGCAGCCGACAATGAGATGCCTTCGACCGAGGCACCAAGTGAACCCGCCAGGCGCTCAACTGCAACTTCCAAATTCACCATGACAGGTCGTCTGGAACCTGAAAATCGGCATAGGGATCATCTTCTGCTGGCGGCGTTTCTGTATCCTGCTGCCGGTTTATCTGGACCAACCGAAGAGGGTCTCTCGCTGCAATTTTCTCAGCCACTTGAAACGGCACCAGTTCGTAATCGGATTGTTGCTTTTTCTCGATACAAACAATTTCCAATCGACCCTGGGCCAGATGGTTTTTTTGTAGCGCGTTGAGATAGATTTTTTTTACTACTTTTTGGTGGACAAAGCTGTATCCAATCTCGCCGTCAGTCCGATCCACTTTATTCAGCGCAATCAACTGGGCAATTTGCGCTTGGACAGATTTAATTTGCGCCTGCTCCTGATGCCGCCTATTTAGTGCCCGGTCCCGTTCAACTTGTTTGGTTTGCAATTGTTCCGCCGAAAGTTTTGTTTGATCAACCTCCGGTCGATTTGACTTACGCGCAACCTTGACTTGCTTGTGCTTTTCCTTATGAACTTTCTTGGCAGTATTCTTGTCAACCAGACCCGCTTTAAGTAATTGATCCTGCAAAGACGCCATAATTTGAATTGAAAGTAGATTGATATAAGATGATTAAACGAGCTGTTCGTGGAAGCGGGGGTTAGCAAACGCCGGACTGGATAAGCGAAACTATTAGAGGATGTTACCTGGAAAGTGTTTCAATCGCATTTTGTAACGAAATTTGAAAACGCTCAGTGGAAAACGGTTTCAACATATAGTCAAATGAAAACACATCGAATGCTTTAATCGCATATTGATCGTATGCAGTAATAAAAATCACCATGGGCATGACTTGCTTTGGAATCGCCTCCAGCACATCGAATCCTGTCATATCCGGCAATTGAATATCCAGATAGATTAGGTCTGGTCGCTTGGTTTTAATGGTGTCAATGGTATCTGCCCCATTTTGGCATTCACCAATAATTTGTACCGCATCGTTGGCAGCCAACAATTTACAAACCCGGTGTCGGGCCAGAGCCTCATCATCAATCACCAATACTTTAATCAACCGCAGTTCCCCAAATAGCAATTAACAAGTAATTGCCTAGTTTTTTAATGAAGAATAAACAGTCTTTTCCCCAAAGTCTATTGGGTTACCAAACTGTCATAAATATTAATGACATATGATGCTGTTGGGCTGGAATGAAAAGACAGAATTGGACCGCCTTAAGATTTAGCGCTGGAAACAGTATTCAGGGAATCTAAAGTTAGGTTTTTTGCCACAAAATTAACGATTCTTGCGGTATTTGCTTGGCACCATTCCAGCTTGGGCCTTGAATATGGTACTGAAGGTACTCGGATTTCGCCATCCCGTATCCAGAGCGATCTGGGTAATCGATCGGTCTGTGGTGGTTAGCAGAATCCTGGCTTTTTCGAGTCGGCATTGCATGACGTATTGGTGAGGCGCCCGACCGATAGCTTTCTTAAACGTCCTGGCAAAGTGATAGGTACTCAAACATGCGATATCGGCAAGACAATTTAGCGATAGATCCTGATCTAAATTCACATGGATATAATCAATTACCCGACCAAGCCTTTGTGAAGGAAAACCAATCCTGGGACTCGGGGTCCGGCCGCGCAGGCGACAATAGCGTTGTAAAAGGTGTATTGCCAGCAATTCTGTCGCGGTTTCGACGTACAGACGCCCTCCGGGGTTACCAAATTCCATTTCCCGTTTAACTGCAAAAACCAGTGACTCCATCAATGAATCTTGAAAACCAATCTGATGGGGTAGTTCGACTTCACCGTCATTTTTATCAAACGATTCCAGGGCGGACTTTTTTAACAACTTTGGAGAAATATGGATCAAATAACTAAAAAGCGGCACCACGGCATCACAGCATGCGTTCCAGTGGAAGTCCACCTGTTGATTCTCGAACGCTTGCTGGATTATCCAATCACCTTTGGTTGACGCATATGGCCTCCAGGAATCGCTTGCATAACAATACGCTCCTGATTGTGCGCCAGACGCAATGTACCCCAATATATGATCTTCCGTCCCTGGCCTCGGATTGGGTTCTACCTGCCGTGGGTATTGGTATCCAGTGAGAAGAATGCCCTGCCAGTTTCGCTCTTTGCTACTAAAAGTCACTGCAGCGGGGACATGTTGCTCATACTGGCGACTGTTTATTATATTTCCACTCGACAAGGCGGAATCCCCCAATAACTGGTTTATTTCACAGGATTTTGCCTATTTCTCTGGCAATAATGCTATCCAACTGGCACAGAACCTATTAATTTTGCTATGGTCTCATGTGCATACACGCATTACAAACTGGATAAATCCGGCAGTAACCTGCAAAAATGCAGTGAATTTATCTTGGCTTCCTACCATTGACCAGGCCTGAATTCAACGCCGGGAATCTTTTGGAGGTCGAACATAATGGTTGATTGGGACAAGTGGCAAACGCTACTGGCAATATTTCGTTGCGGAACGTATTCCGGCGCGGCCAAGGTGTTGGGAGTGGACTCTACTACGGTGGGACGACGTCTGAAACATCTGGAAAAGTACTTTGGCTATGCGTTGATTGTCCGACGCGACGCAAAACTATATCCAACCACTCGGTGCGAACAATTGTTAGCCCATATAGAAACCGCGGCAGAGGCGCTGCATGCGGCGGAGCAAAAATCCGGTTCTAGCGAAGGCGGCGCGGTAATGCGGAGCTTGCGATTGAACGCACTACCCTACCTTTGTACCAAACTACTTGCACCAATGGTCGGCGAGTTATTGCAACAACAGCGCATTCGGATCGAGTTAATGGGGACGGTAACGCGGCTTAACCTTTCTCGCAGAGAAGCGGATATTGTCATTCGACTATCCGAAAAACGCCCAGAGGTAGATGCTGATATTCTGCGGATTGGTGATTTAAGCCATGCAGTATATTGCGCCAACGGTGTTCGTCCTGAAACACTTTCATGGGCTGGGGTCATCGAAGACTATATTGACACGCCGGACGGTCAGGCCATGATTCAATTAGTCGGAAGCGATGGTTTTCAGATCCAGGCGTATCAATATGATGCGGTATACGAGATCGCTGTGACTGGTGCCGCTAAATCCATGCTGCCACGTTTTATTGCCGACCAGGATCCTCGATTACAGTGTATCAGCGACACGGTCTACACCTGCCCGCTGTGGATGCTATCTCATCCCCAGGACCGCGAAGTACCCCATTTAAAAGCGGCCCGGGAGTGGGTTCACCAGGTTGCTTGCAATCGCTTGATTACGGCTCCTTCTGAGCACTAAGCATAGCGTCATTTACCGCCATCACCTTTTCTTTACTGCTGGATTCGAGCTGGCGCATATGGGCGCAGGCTTTAGCATATTGTTCCGAACAACCAAGGGTTATCCGGTTATGCAACTCGGCCACGACCATCGCGGTATTGTGACTCCAGTACCCCGGGTACTGAAATACTTCTTTCTCGCCGCCTTCTATATCCAACTTTAAAATGTCCACTCCCTGCATTTTATGATCGTAGATAATTTCATCCAGAGTGATGCCGCTTACCCGGTGTAGCTGCTCAGGTTCGGCATTGTCCCTTGGCTTCTCGACCACCGAAAAGCCCCACGACCCGGTTCCCCGGTCCATCAGATCGAGATACCGAGAACGTGCCACCACAGCACTCTGAATTGGCAGGATATTCTTGAACTGACTAACATTGCGTTGCAGCACGGCGAAATTGTCGCTGGATGGTTCGACGGTCACGACCAGTGACTCCGGATACTGCATCGCGAACCAGATCGCTGCGGTGCCAATATATCCGCCGGCATCAATGATAAAATTAAATCGGGGTTGGGTAACGATCTCTTTACACAGATCAAACTCCCCCTGCACAAGACAAGATCTGGCGACAAATCTGTCTGGTGTATGCCTGCGCAATTTGAGCTCTACTCCGCCAATTGATTCTGTGTAAATCTCGGTCATTCTGTCTATCCGGGTTGAAGACCATCAATTTTAAGCCGCCTTTCGCCGAAAAAGTAATGTTCAGGACTGTTACCGACTTATATTGCGCAGTAGAATACGCCGATTGCCAGAGAGCAGGGGGATTCCAGGAGAATCCCCGTAATGTTTGTTATTAATTCACGAGTTAAAAATGAAAATCATTAATCGAATCGGCCTGATCATAAGCTTGGTATTGCTTTGTTCCCATATTACCTGGGCAGAAGGTGATGCCCAGTCGGGTCAGCTGAAAGCGGAAACCTGCCTCGGATGCCATTCGGCACCTAATGCAGATAACGCTTACCCAATGTATCGAGTACCCAAGGTTGGTGGACAGAATGCGCTCTATCTCGTCAGTGCATTGAAAGCCTATCGGGCCGGTGAACGCCCCCATAAAACCATGCAGGCCAATGCTTCCAACCTGAGTGATCAGGATATAGAAGATATTGCAGCATTCTTTGCAAACGCTAAATAAAGGTCACCTATCATGAAACAACTAATTTTGATTGCCTGCATGATTGTAGCCGGCGCAGTTAACGCTGGTGACCCTGTTGCAGGAAAGCAAGTAGCAGCTCCATGCGCCGCCTGCCATGGCGCAGATGGCATCAGTCCGACCCCTGAGAACCCGAATCTGGCGGGTCAGTACGCCGATTACCTGATTCACGTATTACGCGAGTATCAGTCTGGCGCCAGGGCAAATCCAATAATGGGCGGTATGGTGTCAACCCTGAGTCCCCAGGATATTGAAGATGTAGCAGCCTGGTTCTCGTCGCAAAAGGGATTAAATATTCTCCCTCGAGAGTAAATTCCGGAGTAATCCAGCGTTAAAAAAGCCCGCTCAGTGAAGACTGCGCGGGCTTTTTACGGTTTTATACCCCCACAGTATTTAGCTTAGATTCATTTTGACGTGCTAATATTCTCTTGTCGACTAGCCAACAGGCTGGTTGAATCAAATGAAAACACGTTAATCTGGCCTGAATTCAGGCTTTTATCAGGAGACTAATCTAATGGTGGACACAGTAAAAATTCTTGGGGCGCTACTGGGCGGGGGCAATATGTCATCCGGATCCGGAGCCAGTATTCTTAAATCAGTTCTGGGGGCTGCGGTATCAGGTGGTCAACAAAGCGGTGGCGGCGGTGGACTCGGCGATCTGCTTGGTAGCGTTATGAAAGGCGCCGGGGGTCAACAATCTGGTGGTGGTGGCCTTGGCGACATTCTTGGCAGCGTGCTCGGCGGCGGTGGCCAGAAATCCGGTGGCGGACTGGGTGATGTTCTGGGCAGTGTACTCGGGGGCGGTTCAAACCAGTCGGCACAGCAACAGTCGGGAGGGGGCCTAGGAGATTTAATTGGCGGAGTCCTCGGTGGCGGGTCCAATCAGGCGGCTCCCCAGCAACAATCCGGCGGCGGTGGGCTGAGTGATTTACTCGGTGGAATTCTGGGCGGCGCGAAATCCCAGGGTGGATCAGGCGGCGGTGCCGATTTATCCGACCTTATAGGTTCGGCACTCAACCAGTTTGGCCACGCCGAAAAAGCAGCCCAATCAGGTGGCCAGCCTCGTAGCTTTGAAGAACATTCGCCCGGCATGGTTCATGGTGAAGCCTGTGAGCAAGCGACCATCATGGTGCGAGCGATGATCAATGCTGCCAAGGCCGATGGTCGGGTAGATAAAGAAGAGCAGAAGAAGATTCTGGGCAAACTCGGCAGCGTCACCCAGGATGAAATAGACTTCGTCAACAGTGAAATTGCCGCGCCCCTAGATATTCAGGGTTTCGCCCGCAGCATACCTCGTGGTATGGAGAACCAGGGTCTACGCGATGTCATTGATGGCGATTGATTTGGACAGCAATAACGAAGCCAAATATCTGCATGAACTGGGTCAGGCAATGGGTATCGATGCCCAGACCTCCAATCAGATTCATCAGCAGGTCGGCGCGCCGGTACTTTACTCATAAATTAATTTATAAAGTCAATAAAACAGGGACTGGAGTACCACCAGGTACTTCAGTCTCCCTGCTCCCAAGCCAGTCTCCCAAGACCTTATCAGGTACCTGGATCAAATCCACCACGATAGCGCTGGTGAGTATCCAGAAAACCGTTCTCAACAGAACAATCTGAAACATTCCGCCATCATTAGGGTTTTTTATAGATTGAACCCCTTTGTTCGGCAATTCCTTTTGGTATAATTCGCGCTCGGTCTGAATCAAAGAGGCGCGCTGGGTGTGGCGACGTTGCACTATCCCGACTTCCGACGTCCGGAACCAAAATTAACCCGAGGATTCCATTTTGTTAGCCAATTACCTGCCAATTCTACTATTTATAATGGTGGGACTCGGTTTGGGTGTCGTCGCCATTAGTGCGGGCAAAGTGCTGGCACCGAATAAACCGGGAGAAGCCAAGTTATCTCCCTACGAATGCGGATTTGAAGCATTCGAGGATTCGCGTATGAAGTTTGATGTTCGTTACTATCTGGTAGCGATACTTTTCATAATTTTTGATCTCGAAATCGCTTTTTTGTTTCCCTGGGCTATTGTGCTCGACGAAATTGGTATTTTTGGGTTCTGGGCAATGATGTTGTTTCTAACCATTCTGGTTGTTGGTTTTATCTATGAATGGAAGAAAGGCGCATTGGAATGGGAATAACCGTGTCTGGAGTTAAATAATGGCGCTAGAGGGTACGCTCGAAGAAGGATTCGCCACTGCGAAGCTGGATGATTTAATTAACTGGGCTAGAACCGGGTCGATGTGGCCAATGACTTTTGGTCTAGCCTGCTGTGCGGTAGAAATGATGCAGGCGGGCGCATCGCGATACGATCTTGATCGATTCGGTATTTTGTTCAGGCCCAGTCCACGGCAATCTGATGTCATGATCGTGGCCGGCACCCTCACCAATAAAATGGCGCCAGCGTTACGCAAAGTATACGACCAGATGACTGAACCCAAGTGGGTGATTTCCATGGGTTCCTGCGCCAATGGTGGTGGTTACTATCACTATTCCTATTCGGTTGTACGGGGTTGCGACCGGATTGTTCCGGTTGATGTTTATGTTCCCGGATGTCCACCAACCGCAGAAGCCCTGATATACGGGATACTGCAGTTACAAAAGAAAATTCGGTCGACCAACACCATTGCACGCAAACGGGAAATCGTCGAAGCCAACGAAAAAATAAATCAGCCTGCCTGAGCGACATATACTGATCAACTAAATAATGACCAATAATCAACTGCCTCAGCTGGCAGGTGAACTCAGTTCGATGCTCGGAGACAAGCTTTTGTCCCATTCGATTTCCCTCGAACAGCTCACCCTCGAAATCAGTGCGACGGATGTTCTCCAGGCCTGCGAAATTCTGCGGGACCAGGGGAAATTCGAGCAGCTGACCGACCTGTGCGGCGTGGATTACTCAGGGTACGGTAGCGAACCGGGTGGAGACCCCTGGCTGGGCGAGCGCTTTGCCGTTGTCTATCACCTTATTTCCTATACCAGAAATGTCAGGATTCGGTTGCGCGCACAAATATCTGAGGCCAGTTCGGCGCTTGACTCAGTTATCTCAGTATGGCCCGGGGCTGACTGGTTCGAGAGAGAAGCCTTTGATTTATTTGGTATTATTTTTAATGGTCACCCTGACCTGCGCCGAATCCTGACCGATTATGGATTTATCGGTCATCCATTTCGCAAGGACTTTCCATTATCCGGCCAGGTTGAAATGCACTACGATGAAGAACAGGGCCGGGTGGTCTATCAGCCAGTCACGGTAGATGAGCGAATCCTGGTACCACGCACCATTCGGAAAGACGTATTCAGTAACCGGGCAGGCTCTGGCGAGTTTGCGGTTGAGGACAACTCCTAATGGCAGAGATTCGAAATTACACCATGAACTTCGGGCCCCAACACCCTGCGGCCCACGGTGTATTGCGGGTTATTATGGAAATGGATGGCGAAGTGATTGAACGCTGCGATCCACATATTGGCCTGCTCCACCGCGGCACGGAAAAACTGGCGGAATCCAAACCGTATAATCAAAGCATCGGTTATATGGACCGGCTTGATTATGTCTCGATGATGTGCAATGAGCATGCCTATGTCATGGCAATTGAGAATATGCTTGGCGTAACGCCGCCAATCCGAGCCCAGTATATCCGTGTGATGTTTGATGAAATCACTCGCATTCTAAACCACTGCATGTGGCTCGGTGCTCATGCTCTGGACATTGGTGCGATGACGGTTTTCCTTTACTGTTTTCGAGAACGCGAAGACCTTATGGACTGCTACGAAGCGGTCAGCGGCGCCCGCATGCACGCCACCTATTATCGTCCCGGTGGTCTGTACCGGGATTTGCCTGATAGCATGCCCCAGTACACCGTTACCGACCGTCACGACGAGGCCTTGACTAAAGAACGTAATCTCGATCGCTCGGGATCGATGCTCGACTTTATTGCTGCTTTTACCGAGCGGTTTCCGGGTTACGTCGACGAATACGAAACCTTGCTGAGCGATAATCGAATATGGAAACAACGTACCGTGGATATCGGTATTGTGACCCCAGAGCGGGCCATGGCACTCGGATTCACCGGGCCCATGCTGCGGGGATCAGGAATCGAATGGGACCTGCGCAAAAAACAGCCCTATGATGTATATGACCAGCTGGAGTTTGACATACCGGTTGGAACCAACGGCGACAGCTATGACCGCTATCTGGTTCGGATAGAGGAGATGCGGCAGTCAAATCAGATCGTCAAACAATGCGTCGAATGGCTGCGTAATAATTCAGGGCCAGTCATGCTCGACGACACCAAACTTGCGCCACCTTCCCGGGAGAAAATGAAGGGCGATATGGAATCGCTAATTCACCACTTTAAACTGTTTACCGAAGGTTATTGTGTTCCCGCTGGCGAGACCTACGCAGCGATAGAACATCCCAAAGGGGAATTCGGTGTTTATCTGGTTTCCGACGGTGCCAATAAACCCTATCGGGTAAAGATACGAGCTCCCGGCTACCCCCATCTGGCCGCCCTCAATGAAATGTCCAAAGGCCATATGCTGGCTGATATGGTCGCCATTATTGGCACCCAGGATATCGTTTTTGGAGAGATAGATCGCTAATGTTATCCCAGGCTTCGTTAGATGAAATCGAGCGCGAATGCGCGAAATATCCCGCCGATAGACGTCAGTCGGCTTTGCTATCTGCTCTTCGTATCGCCCAGGATGAGCATCGTTGGCTCAGCAATGAACTGATAGAGCATGTAGCAGAAGTGATTGGAGTGCCGTCGGTTCGAAGCTATGAAGTAGCGACATTTTACGGGATGTATCACCTGAAACCAGTTGGTGAGAATGTGATCAACGTCTGCACCAATATTTCCTGCATGTTGCGGGGAAGCGAACAAATTGTTGATCACCTGGAAAACAAACTCGCTATCAAATTAGGTGAAACCACCGCCGACGGAAAATTCACCCTGAAAGAAGTTGAATGTCTGTGTGCTTGCGCCGGTGCGCCCATGATCCAGATTAATCACGATTACCACGAAAATTTGACTCCGGATCGAGTAGACGAATTACTGGAGCGCTTCTGATCATGTCGATGTTCGAATACAACACCATGAACGTGCGGGCCGGGGTTTGTTTTCCCCCGGAAGATCTGGAAAATCCGTGGACCCTGGAAGCCTATCGCAGCACCGGCGGCTATAGTGCCCTGGAAAAGGTACTGCAGGAACAAGTCGATCCGACCAGTATCATCGACTGCCTCAAGACATCCAATTTACGGGGTCGTGGCGGTGCCGGCTTTCCGCCAGGAATTAAGTGGAGTTTTATGCCACGCAATGCGCCAGGGCAAAAGTATATTTTATGCAATTCGGATGAAGGCGAACCCGGCACCTGTAAGGACCGGGACATCCTGCGTTATAACCCCCATGCTCTAATCGAAGGAATGGTCATCGCTGGCTATGTTATGGGCGCGACGGTGGGTTATAACTTTATTCGTGGCGAATTCTGGGAGCCCTATCTACAGGTAGAAGAAGCGCTCAAAGAAGCCCGTGAAGCGGGTATTTTGGGAACCAACCTGTTTGGTTCGGGTTTCGATTTTGAGATGCATAATCATCTCGGCGCTGGCGCCTATATCTGCGGAGAAGAAACCGCATTGATGGAAGCCCTTGAGGGCAAAAAAGGTCAACCCCGCTTTAAACCACCCTTCCCTGCCGCATTCGGGCTATACGGTAAACCTTCTACGATTAACAATACTGAATCTCTGGCCTCAGTACCGGCAATTTTACGGGCCAATGGTGAGTGGCTAAATGGCGAGTGGTTTCGCGATCTTGGAGTACCCAATGCCGGTGGCACCAAAATATTCTCAGTTTCCGGCCATGTTAACAGCCCGGGAAATTTTGAAATTAATATGGGCACCCCATTTGCAGAACTTCTTGAAATGGCGGGGGGTATCTGGAAAGGTCGAAAATTAAAGGCGGTAATCCCCGGGGGATCTTCGGTTCCGGTATTACCAGCCGATATAATTATGCAGGCCAATATGGACTACGATTCACTGCGGGATGCGGGCTCCTCGGTTGGTGCCGGATCGGTTATCGTGATGGACGACACCACCGATATGGTTAAAGTGCTGGAACGACTGGCTTATTTTTACCACGAAGAGTCCTGCGGGCAATGCACCCCTTGCCGGGAAGGCACTGGATGGTTGTATCGCATAATTCACCGGATCAATCAGGGGCGTGGCACCATGGAGGATCTCGATACCCTGTTGGATGTAGCCAATCGTATCGAGGGACGTACAATTTGTGCGTTAGGGGATGCCGCAGCCTGGCCTGTGCAGAGTTTTCTCAAGCATTATCGCCACGAATTCGAAGCAAAAATAACCAATCGATCTGCAACTGCGGCATGAGAGTTTTAATGCTGACGTTCATCAAAACATTGTCTATAACATGACGGCATCCATAAAATAATGGCGACTATCGAAGTAGACGGCAAAACCCTGGAAGTCGAAAACGGCAAAATGCTGATCGAGGCGACCGATGCCGCCGGCATATACATCCCGCGTTTTTGTTATCACGAAAAACTCTCCATTGCGGCAAACTGCCGTATGTGCCTGGTTGAAATAGAAAAAGCACCCAAACCGATGCCAGCGTGTGCCACGCCGATTATGGATGGAATGAAAGTATTCACCAAATCAGCGCTGGCACGGGAAGCCCAGAAAGGCACCATGGAGTTTCTGCTAATCAATCATCCGCTTGACTGTCCGGTATGCGATCAGGGCGGTGAATGTCCATTGCAGGATCAAGCTCTGGGATACGGCAAAGGCGACTCCCGCTACCATGAAAACAAACGCGTGGTTTCCAACCCCGACATTGGCCCGCTGATTGCCACCGAAATGACTCGCTGTATTCACTGCACTCGCTGCGTACGATTCGGTGAGGAAGTGGCCGGGGTAATGGAGATGGGTGCGCCGGGGCGCGGTGAATTTACCAAGATTGGCACGTTTCTCAGTCGCCCAATTGATTCAGAAGTCTCGGGTAATATGATTGACCTGTGCCCGGTAGGTGCACTGACTTCTAAACCCTACCGATTCTCGGCTCGTTCCTGGGAATTGCAAAACTACTCCAGCATCAGTCCCCACGATTGTGTTGGATCCAATATTCAGATTCAGACACTGCGAGACGTGGTCGAGCGGGTGCTGCCCATTGAAAACCCCGAAGTTAACCAATGCTGGATAGCGGACCGGGACCGATACAGTTACCAGGCGGTTAACAGTGAAGCCCGTCTTACCAAACCCATGATTAAAGACGGCGACGGCTGGAAACAAGTTCATTGGCAAGTTGCCCTCAAGCATGCCGTAGCCGGCTTGCAGACAGTTATTGATTCTGGTTCTGCCAATGACATTGGTGGATTGGCCAACGCCACATCCACCCTCGAAGAGTTTTACCTACTGCAAAAACTGATACGGGGAATTGGCAGCAACAATATTGACCACAGATTGCAGCAGGTGGATTTCAGTGACGACGATATTGCACCTTTATTCCCTGCTCTCGAAAGCGCAATCGCCGAACTCGATACACTAAAGGCCGTGTTGCTGGTGGGAGCAAATGTACGTAAGGAACAACCCTTGCTTTCATTACGATTACGCCACGCTGTGGAGCACAACGGCGCAAAAGCAGCTTCACTCAATATCATGGATTATCCGCAAAATTATCCCATGGGTGAGAACTGGGTAGTCGCCCCGGATCAAATGGTAGCGAGCCTGGCACGGGTCGCACGATCGGTGGCGAGCAAACAGAAAGTTGAGTTGCCGGCACAAATTGCCGGGGTTGCAGCCCAGTCCGACGACGACCCGGCAATAACCGATGGCTTAATTGAGGCTGGGGATGCGGGCCTCATTATTCTTGGCGCGAATGCCCAGCAGCATGCCCAGGCCAGTATGCTGAAGGCGATCAGTCAATGGATTTGCCAGCAAACCGGGGCCAAACTGGGTCAACTGGCACCAGCGAATTCGGCGGCGGGGTGGATCGGTGGTTGTCTACCACAGCGCAGCGCTAACGGACAAGTCACCGAAGCGGGAATGAATGCCGGACAAATGCTTGGTAGCGGTTGCCGCGGATATTTGCTTCTCGGAACCGAACCCGAGCTCGACGCCATTGATGGTAAGAGCGCTCAGCAAGCAATGCAGAACGCCGATTTTGTGGTCCAGATCAGTGCATTCCAAAGCGCGGCTGCCCGGGAGTATGCGGATGTTTTGCTACCGATGACTCCATTTACCGAATCTGCCGGCACCTTTGTAAACTGTGAAGGACGGGTACAGAAATCAAGTGTTGCCGCGCCACCTAAAGATGATGCCAGACCGGGCTGGAAAATTTTGCGAGTGCTGGGAAATTTTATGGAAATCGAGGGCTTCAGCTATTTAACCTCAGAAGACGTTTGTGCCGAAATATCGCTGGATCAGCTCGCACCCTCAGCGCGCTTAAATGAGTGGCGTCTTGGCGACCTGCCTGCTGGTTCAAATGAAGGATTACAGCGCATTGTTGATATGCCGATGTATCGCGGCGAAGTGACATTACGTCATGCCCATGCGCTGCAAATTACCGCGGACAATGCAGCCCCGGCTGCCCGATTACATCCCGAAACCATTGCCCAGTTAAACCTCAGCCCGGAACAATCGGTATCGGTTGTTAATGGTTCAGGGCAAGTGACTTTACCGCTGAAAGCAGACCTGCAAGTACCTGTTGACTGTGTTTATATTGCCGCGGGATCTATTGAATCCACTAGTATTGGTATCCAGGGTAGTTTAAGACTCTCTGCAGCGAGTGAATCTGTATGAGAGACCTGGTTTTTTATATGACGTCGTGGCTGCCTGAAGGATTGCAGATCACCATCTGGGTCATGATGAAAATCGTCGCAATTCTCCTGCCCTTGATGATTTGCGTGGCCTATTTCACCTTTGCCGAGCGCAAGGTAATTGGCTACATGCAGTTGCGGGTTGGACCCAATCGAGTTGGACCCAAAGGCTGGCTGCAGCCCATCGCCGACGCGCTCAAGCTAATGATGAAGGAAATCATTATCCCGACCCGTTCAAATAAGTTCTTATTTCTTATGGCGCCTATCCTGTCCCTGGCGCCAGCGTTGGCCGCCTGGGCGGTTATGCCATTTAGCGATAAATTAATTCTCGCAGATATAGACGCCAGTCTATTATATGTATTGGCGCTAACCTCCATGGGGGTGTACGGCGTTATCGTCGCTGGATGGGCCTCTAATTCGAAGTATGCCTTTCTCGGTGCGATGCGATCCGCAGCCCAGATCGTCGCCTATGAAATTGCCATGGGTTTCGCCCTGGTCGGTGTTTTAATGGTAGCGGGCAGCCTTAATCTGCGCGAGATTGTCGAGGGTCAGGCTGGCGGACTGCATCAATGGTATTTCCTGCCGTTGTTACCGCTATTTATGGTGTATTTTATTTCGGGTGTGGCGGAAACCAATCGAGCGCCGTTCGACGTCGCTGAAGGCGAATCCGAAATTGTTGCTGGCTTTCACGTGGAATACTCCGGCATGGCATTTGCCGTATTCTTCCTCGCCGAATACGCCAATATGATACTGATCGCCGCACTTACCGTGGTGATGTTTCTCGGCGGCTGGCTACCACCGGTTGAAGTGGCGCCATTCACCTGGATACCACCGGTACTCTGGTTTGGATTAAAGACCTCGGCGGTAGCGTTTTTATTTCTCTGGTTTCGCGCCACATTCCCACGCTACCGCTATGATCAAATTATGCGTTTGGGTTGGAAAATCTTGATACCGGTAACGCTAGTATGGATTTTTGTGATTGGTATCGCGAAATTTTATACCCCATTGGGTGCATTTTTCGGCTAAGACCTTATTCAGACTTTGACAGGACAAAAATATGGGTATTGACTTCAAACAGTTGTACAAGACTTTCTCACTACAGGAATTGAGAAAAGGCCTTGGCGTGACCGGGCGTCGCCTGTTCAACAAGAAGATTACGATTATGTACCCCGAGGAAAAGACCCCAAAGTCGCCCCGGTTTCGTGGCCTTCATGCGTTACGCCGATACCCCAACGGTGAAGAACGCTGTATTGCCTGCAAACTATGCGAAGCAGTTTGTCCCGCTTTGGCGATTACCATTGATTCGAAAGAACGGGACGACGGTCAGCGGCGCACCACACGCTATGACATCGATCTGTTTAAATGTATTTATTGCGGCTTTTGCGAAGAGGCTTGCCCGGTTGATTCTATCGTCCTGACCGACATCCACGAATTTCATATGGAAGAAAATCACGAACGTATGATTGATAAAGACCGCCTGCTTGAACTCGGCGACAAATATGAAAAAGATATTGCCGAGGCGCGGCGGCAGGACGCGCCTTACCGATAAATGTTAAGAATCCTGTTATGACCTTTGTCCAACTTTGTTTTTACGTATTCAGCGCGGTGCTGGTGTTTGCTGCCGCCATGGTAGTTACCATACGTAACCCGGTTAAGTCAGCGCTGTTTCTGGTATTGGCATTCTTCAGCGCGGCCTGCATCTGGATCACTCTGGAAGCAGAATTTCTGGCGATCGTCCTGGTTCTGGTGTACGTCGGCGCTGTAATGGTGTTATTCCTTTTTGTTGTGATGATGCTCGATATCGATCTGGCGGTTATGCGCGCCGGATTCGCCCGCTATCTGCCCGTTGGCAGCATAATTGCACTGTTGCTTATTGTGGAAATCGCCCTGGTAATGGTAAATGGATTCGGTGCCAGAGATTTCGCAAACCCGGAAGCCCACGGGGCTGACTACAGTAACTCCAAAGAACTTGGTCGTCTGTTGTATACCGAATACGTTTATCCCTTCGAGATCGCGGCGATAATATTGCTGGTAGCCATTGTCGCAGCCATTGCGCTCACCATGCGGCGGCGTCCTGAGAGCAAATACATCAATCCAGCAACCCAGGTCAAGGTCAATCGCGAGGATCGCCTGCGTATCGTAAAGATGAAGTCAGAATCCCGGGGTGAACAGACATGATACCGCTGTCCCATTATTTGGTACTTGGCGCAATACTGTTTGGTATCAGCATCGTCGGGATATTCCTTAACCGCAAGAACGTGGTCATCTTACTGATGTCCATCGAGTTGTTACTGCTCGCGGTTAATATGAATTTCGTCGCGTTCTCTCGCTATTTGGATGATACTGCCGGCCAGGTATTTGTGTTTTTCATTCTCACCGTGGCTGCCGCAGAAGCGGCCATTGGCCTAGCTATTCTGATCGTGCTGTTTCGCAGCCGCCACACTATTAACGTCGAAGAACTGGACTCGCTGAAAGGATGAAGACTATCTATCTCGCCATTCCCCTGGTCTGTCTATTCGCGTCAATTGTCGCCGGGCTGCTAGGCAAAAAGATCGGCCGTGCCGGGGCACATTGCGTAACAATTGGCGGCGTCACTATCGCATTGTGTTTGTCACTGGTGGTTTACGCCGATGTGCGCGCGGGCAATATTTTCAATGGGGCGCTGTATAACTGGGCGATCAGTGGCGGCGTATCCATGCAGATCGGATTTCTGATCGATCAACTCACCGCTACGATGATGGTGGTGGTTACCTTTGTATCGCTGATGGTGCATATCTATACCATTGGGTATATGCATGATGACCCCGGGTATCAACGATTCTTCTGTTATATCTCTCTGTTCACGTTCGCCATGTTGATGCTGGTGATGTCGAACAACTTTCTGCAGTTATTTTTTGGCTGGGAAGCGGTTGGTCTGGTTTCCTATTTGCTGATTGGATTTTGGTACGAAAAAGAATCCGCAATCTTTGCCAATATGAAGGCGTTTCTGGTTAATCGAGTGGGAGACTTCGGTTTTTTGCTGGGCCTCGCCGCAGTATTATACGTGTTCAACTCCCTTGACTATGCCACCGTGTTTGCTGCCGTTGATGGAGCCAGCAACCAAACCGTAGACAGTTTCTTCGGTGAGTGGAATTGGATCACTGTCATTTGCCTGCTGCTGTTTGTTGGCGCTATGGGTAAATCAGCCCAGGTTCCACTGCATGTTTGGCTGCCGGATTCCATGGAGGGCCCTACCCCAATTTCTGCACTGATCCATGCTGCTACAATGGTAACCGCAGGGATTTTTCTGGTTGCCAGAATGTCCCCGCTGTTCGAGTATTCAGAAACGGCACTATCTGTAGTCATCGTTATTGGCGCCACCACGGCAATTTTCATGGCGTTGATCGGCCTGGTTCAAAACGACATCAAACGGGTAGTTGCCTATTCGACCCTGTCCCAACTCGGTTATATGACGGTGGCGCTGGGGGCCTCTGCTTACGAAGTCGCCATCTTTCATCTTGGCACCCATGCATTCTTCAAGGCACTGTTATTTCTCTGCGCCGGTTCGGTGATAATTGCCATGCACCACGAACAGGACATGCGCAAGATGGGTGGACTCAGGGCGATTATGCCAATCACCTATGTCACCTGCTTTATCGGTTCGATAGCATTGGCCGGGATCCCGCCGTTTGCCGGGTTCTTCTCCAAAGACGCAATTATCGAATCGGTTCATCATAGTCACATCTGGGGCGCCAATTACGCCTATATCGCAGTATTGCTTGGCGTGTTTATCACCGCATTCTATTCGTTTCGGTTGTTCTTTATGACTTTTCATGGAACCAACCGATCCGATGACCACACTAGACAGCATCTGGATGAATCACCGAAGGTGGTTACCTGGCCATTGATCGCACTGGCGATTCCATCAATGGTCGCTGGTTTCCTGTTTTTTGAACCAGTGTTAACTGGCGAATACTTTGGCAATTCAATATTTGTTAAACCGGAGCACGATGTGGTTGCCGCCCTGGCAGCAAGCCATCAGGGTCATACCGGAGCTGGTTTGATTTTCGCCACCATTGGTCATGGTTTCCTGACCGCACCGTTCTGGCTGGCTTTGGGCGGAATCTTGTTTGCCTGGTACTGTTATTGCCGGAACAAAGCGCTGCCTGGCAAGATTGCAGGCGCATTTGGACCCCTGACAAGAATTGTCGAGAACAAATATGGCTTCGATCAGTTTTACCAAAAAGTTTTTGCCGGTGGTTCGCTGATACTTGGAAAGTTTTTTCACAAGTACGCAGATGCCGGCCTGATTGACGGAGTAGTGGTCAATGGTACCGCTAAAACCGTTGGGTTATTTTCTGGAATGATGCGTGAAAGTCAGACCGGTAAAACTTTTCACTATGCGTTCGCCATGATAATCGGCCTGTTTGCGCTGGTTACAATCTTTGTTTGGGTGCGATAGAAACGCGGCAAATCTTTTGATTGGCATTAATAAAAAATCTTCCAATTTAATTTGTTCGGTTTATGCAAAATAATCTGCTCAGCATCCTGATCTGGCTACCCATTCTGGCCGGGGTCATGATCCTTGGAACCGGCGGCGATCATCGGGCGCCGCTGGCAAGGAAACTTGCGCTGGGATTTTCCATAGCGGTTTTTCTCCTGAGCCTGCCGCTATACACGCGGTTTGACCCAACTACAGCGGCGATGCAGTTTACCGAACGGGGTGAATGGATCAGTAGTTTTAACGTCTGGTATTCCCTTGGCGTGGATGGCATTTCCATGCCGTTGATTCTGCTTACCACATTGCTTACGCTAATCGTGATTATCGCCGGATGGCAGGTTATTACCGAACGCGTAGCGCAGTACATGGCGGCATTCCTGATCATGGAAGGCATTATGATCGGGGTATTTTCGTCCCTGGATGCGGTACTGTTTTATGTATTCTGGGAAGCGATGCTAATACCAATGTTTCTGATCATTGGCATCTGGGGCGGGCCAAACCGGATCTACGCCACCATCAAGTTTTTTCTGTACACCCTGCTCGGGTCATTATTAATGCTGGTCGCATTTCTCTACCTGTATAACAAGAGTGGAGGTAGTTTCAGCATTCTTGAATACCATGACCTGAAGCTCGAATTGACGCCGCAAATCTATATATTCCTGGCATTTTTCGCGGCGTTCGCGGTAAAGGTTCCGATGTTTCCGGTTCACACCTGGTTACCGGACGCCCACGTAGAAGCACCCACCGGAGGTTCGGTGATTCTGGCGGCTATTATGTTGAAAATGGGCGGCTATGGGTTTATTCGCTTTAATATGCCCATTACCCCGGATGCGAGTCACGAACTCGCCTGGTTCATGATCACGCTGTCATTGATTGGGGTAGTCTATATAGCCCTGGTCGCACTGGTTCAGCAGGACATGAAAAAATTGATTGCGTATTCGTCAATTTCCCATATGGGCTTCGTTACCCTGGGATTGTTCGTATTCAACAGCCAGGGAGTCGAAGGGGCGATGATGCAAATGATTTCCCATGGATTTATTTCCGGCGCTTTGTTTTTGTGCGTTGGTGTACTTTACGATCGGTTACATTCCCGCATGATTAACACCTACGGTGGTGTCGCTACACCAATGCCGGTGTTCGCCGCCTTTATGGTGCTATTTGCCATGGCAAATTCGGGTCTGCCAGGCACTTCGGGGTTTGTCGGTGAATTCCTCGTCATCATGGGTTCGTTCAAGGCCAACGCCTGGTTTGCAATAATTGCTGCGCTCACTCTGATCTTTGGCGCGGCTTATACCCTTTGGATGGTAAAACGAGTCATATACGGCAAAGTGGTAAGCGATGATGTTGCCGCTCTCAAAGACGTAAACAGCCGTGAAATACTGTTTCTTGGCATCCTAGCTGCCATGGTACTGATCGTTGGTATTTGGCCAAATCCGATTCTGGAAGTGATGCATGCCACCATCGACAACCTGCTGCTCCATACAGCTCAATCAAAATTGATGTGAATTAAAGACAGATGAACGTTGAAGCTCTAAAAGCTGCTGCGGCTACGCCGGAAATGTTCCTTGCCTTTATGGCATGCCTGATACTTGTGGCGGGCCTGTACTTACGGGAAGAGATCACCCATCGTATTTGCTATCTGTTGTCGATCGGCAGCCTGGTTGCAACTGCACTGATCATGTTACTAGATTTCAATACCGACGTTGTTTTCGCATTCAATAACATGTTTATTGACGATCCCATGGCGGATTTACTCAAGATTGCGATTTGTCTGATTTCCGCTGGCGCATTTGTTTATAGTCGTCAATACAACCTGGATCGCGATATTTTTAAAGGCGAGTATTATGTGCTGGGTTTGTTCGGGGTTGTTGGCATGATGGTAATGGCCTCGGCCAACCATCTGCTGACGCTATACCTGGGACTCGAGCTGATGTCGCTGTGCCTTTATGCCATGATTGCATTTTACCGCGACGATAAGCTGGCAGTTGAAGCTGCCATGAAGTATTTCGTGCTGGGCGCGCTGGCCTCAAGTATCCTGCTGTATGGCATGTCACTGTTGTATGGTCTTACCGGCTCTCTTCAATTGTCTGTCATCAGCACCTCTCTAGGCGCCGAAGCCAAAGACAGCGTGGCAGTTGCTCTGGCGGTGGTATTTATCGTAGTAGCTCTGGGATTCAAACTCGGTGCCGTGCCATTTCATATGTGGGTTCCGGATGTATATCACGGGTCACCCACGTCGACCACCGCCTTTATCGGTGCCGCGCCTAAGATTGCAGCTTTCGCCATTTCGTTACGCCTCCTGGCTGGCGGCCTCGAAGACCTTCATGGTATGTGGCAACAAATGCTGATTATTCTGGCACTACTCTCCATCGCTATTGGAAATATCATCGCGATCGCCCAGGAAAACCTGAAGCGCATGCTGGCGTATTCGACGATTTCTCATATGGGATTCTTTCTCTGTGGAATTTTGGCGGGAACTGCCAGCGGCTATAGCGCCTCTTTGTTCTATGTCCTGATTTATGCGGTTATGAGTCTGGCTGCGTTTGGCTTAGTGTTGTATCTAGCAACCAAAGACCATGAATCAGATCAGCTTAACGACCTTAAAGGCCTGAGTAAACGAAGCCCCTGGACCGCATTTCTTCTACTGATACTGATGCTGTCAATGGCCGGGATTCCACCTACCGTCGGATTTTTTGCAAAATTCTCAGTAATCCAAGCACTGGTCAACGCCCAGTTGATTTGGGTCGCGGCGGTCGCGGTAGTACTGGCCGTCATCGGCGCCTACTACTATCTCCGGATCATCAAACTGGCTTATTTTGACGCTCCTGAAAATGAATTGCCGATAACCGAATCCCGCGGCCTGGCCACAGTGTTGACGGTTAATATTCTTTTGCTTGTCGCCATTCTGCCCTGGGTCGGTGGCTTGATCGCGCTGTGCAATCAAGTTATCGAAAAGTTTTCGGTCTAGGTCCTAGTTCCTAGAGCTATTGGTCAACTTGCCTAAAGTAACCGGTTAAGTTCAAAGGACATGGTATCGCCATGCCAGCGCCACCATAATGGACTTAATCTGCAAGTTCGGCGACGTACATTACCCCACGCAAACGGTTAATAATGTCAGTGGATAAAAATAAGCTTAGCGTTGGTATTCTTCTGGGTGGTCGTTCCTGTGAACACGAAGTCTCGGTGGTATCGGCAAGGTCAGTGCTAGCAGCTATTGACCGCGATAAATACGATGTTCATTTAATTGGAATAGATAAATCCGGGCGCTGGCATCTGGCACCCACGCTGGATCAATTAATTGTGGGCAAGGAAGTTAACATGCTGCCAGACCCCCAGACTTCAACAAAATCTGCATCGGCCAGCAACGACCAGGTTACCCTTGATCTTTATCACCAGGGTAACCTGGCCGATGCTGCAGGCCAGGGCGCTAGGCTACCTTCCCTTGATGTCATTTTTCCGATACTGCATGGAACCTTTGGCGAAGACGGCACTATCCAGGGAGTATTTGAGATGGCCGGGATACCCTATGTGGGCTGTGGCGTCGCGGCGTCTTCAATCGCGATGGATAAAGCCTTGGCCAAACAGGTTTTTGCCGCTGCTGGTATTCCCCAATCCCCCTGCCTGGTGGTAACGCGATTCGAATGGAATAAAGATTCAAGAGGAATTATTGACCAGGCGATCACCCAGCTTGGCCTCCCAATCTTTGTGAAACCAGCAAATATGGGTTCCAGCGTCGGTGTGAGTAAAGCGCATGATCGTGAAGAACTTGAAAAGGCGATCCTGCTGGCATTGGAATTCGACAACAAAATTGTGGTTGAACGGTCCATGGAAAATTGTCAGGAAATCGAATGTGCGGTACTGGGTAATCAAGACCCCATCGCATCGACAGTAGGAGAAATAATTCCCGGGGCTGAGTTTTATAATTATGAAACCAAATACATAGATGATAAATCCGAGACCCTGATCCCGGCGAGGATTTCGGATGCCGCAACGCTCAAGGTTCGGCAACTTGCAATACAGGCATTCAAGGCAATTGATGGCGCGGGTCTGTCCAGAGTAGATTTTTTCGTGGAACGAGGAACCGATAAAGTCTACCTCAACGAAATAAACACTTTGCCTGGATTCACCCCTATTAGTATGTACCCAAAAATGTGGGCTGCAAGCGGAATACCCTATTCCGAATTGATCGACAGGTTATTGGCTCTCGCAATTGAACAGCATCAATCCCGGGCAACATTAAAACGCGCCTTTTAAATGCCTGCGGTGTGTTAGATCCAATATTCCGTTAAACTTCGCGGTTTATTCCCCCATTGCATAATTTTGACCCGCGCTGACCCTTTAGCTGAATTTCTGAAACAATACCCGGAGACCCGGTATCTCGACGTGTTCTATCCGGATCTTTCATGCGTATTTCGCGGCAAGCGCTATCCTATTAACCAGGCGGGGAAAGTATTCCAGTCAGGTATGATGACGCCAGGAGGTACGTTTTTACTCGCGGTTACCGGCGAATGTATGGACCCGGAGGGAATGGGTTTTTCCGATGGCGATCCGGATGAAGTGGGGTTTATGGTCCCCGGAACCCTGGTTAACGCACCCTGGGCGCAGATCCCCACAGCCCAGACCATGATGAGTCTGCAGACCCTTGAAGGTGAGCCGTATTATTATGAGCCGCGCAATGTACTAGCCCGGGTTATCGAAAAATTTTCTGAACTGGAATTGTTTCCAGTTGTAGCGTTCGAGTTGGAATTCTATCTGTTAGATCAGGAACGGGATCAACAGGGAGGGCTACAACCCCCGATTTCTCCGCTGTCCGGCCAACGCACTGGTACTACTCAGGTGTACAGCATGGATGACGTCGAGGAATTCAGCCTATTTTTCGATGAAGTAGTAAGCTGTTGTCAGCTCCAGGGCATCACCACCGGCGCCATTTCCGGCGAGTACGCGCCGGGGCAATTTGAAATTAATCTGCAGCATTCCAGAAACTTGTTACAGGCCGCTGATCATTGCGCGATGTTTCGGCGAGCAGTGTTGAATATCGCCCGTAAACACGGGTATCAGGCCAGCTTTATGGCCAAGCCGTGGCTCCAGCAATCGGGGAGCGGATTACATCTGCATATCAGTCTGCTGGATAAAGAGGGCAATAATGCCTTCGATGGTGGTGGAAAATACGGCAGTCACGAATGTGGCACCGAAGCGCTCTATCACGGGATAGGTGGACTGAAACGGACTCTGGCGGACAGTATCGGAATCTTTGCCCCAAACGTTAATTCTTACCACCGATTCGCGCCCAATAACTACGTGCCGGTTACCCCCAGTTGGGCCTTTGAAAACCGCTCTGTTGCCATGCGGATACCCAAAAGTCATGGTGAAGCCCGGCGCATCGAGCATCGAATTGCCGGCGCCGATGCTAATCCCTATTTAACCCTGGCGACAATTCTCAGCGCACTCCATCTTGGTATTAGCCAGGGTATTTCTCCCGGTAATGCAGATGTCGGAAACGCTGGTGAACAGGTAGACCCAACCCTGCCATTCGATCCCGAAAGTGCATTTAACCAAAGTCGCAATAGCGATTTTCTTAAGCTCTATTTCGGTGAAAAATATATGCGGGCTTATTCAAGCTGTAAGTTAAATGAGCTTCGGGCATTTAAGGAAGGAGAACACCTGGAAACAGATTGGTATTTATAACTTATTGATATTTATAGAATAAGTAGCGGATTATTCCGGTTTTTCGTGCTTAATCTGATCTGGACTACCGCAAATTCAATATTTTAGCCCACTCGGCTGAAGGAAAAATCCAACACTCTTAATGGGTAGTCGCCAGCTAGTGTAGTGAATTAGACATATTTAAACGACGAATTGTGCTAGTAAGGTAGCAATCTTTGGTGATCACCATTATTATCTCACTTATGCTTTGGTAGAAAAATTCATGATTCTCGCGTTCAAATAAACCCGAAATGAATTTTTAAGAATGCCACTCGAGAAATATAGATCAGGCGTCAAGTCGAACGCCTGATCATTGGATTCAGATTACTTCGCGACGGCCAGGGAATCAGCTATATCATTACTTAAGTGATAGGTCTGAAGAGTTTTCTCTGGGGGGTAGGTATGCGGTCACTAATATGCGTGACAGCGTGTTACCGTCGCCCAATGTGATTTCGGTGTATGAAGGCCACCGAATCGCGTAAGAGTATGTATTGGGGGACATACGCGGAATCCCTGTAACAGGGAGAGTACCTAGAGATTAGAAACGTGAACATGCAAATCGGACAAAATGTTTTAACCCACCTCGCCCATGGGGTTATGACGGTGACCCTGAATCGCCCCCAGGTAGTTAATGCCATCGATGAAATCACCCGAAGCGATCTTCGTAATGTGTTTGGTCAAATTCGATTAGACCCGGATATAAGGGCTGTTATCCTAACTGGTGCAGGGGAAAATTTTTGCGCAGGCGGCGATATTGGTTCCATGGAGGATATGACCGAAGCCGCCGCTCTGGAAGAAATGAACGATATCCGGGATACTGCACTCGCTATTGCTGGCTGTGATAAACCGGTGATCGCGGCGATTGAAGGCCACGCAGCCAGCGCCGGCATCGGCTTGGCGTTACTTTGCGATATTGTAATAGCGAGTAGATCCTCCAGATTTACTTTTTCATTTAGTCGCATTGGACTGGGTCCCGACTGGGGTTTAAGCGTAACCTTACCCGACAGAGTTGGACGCAATTGGGCGCGCAAGCTTATCTGGGAAGCGAGAAAGCTGGATACCCAAACCTGTTATGAAATCAATCTTATCGACGAAATCTGCCTTCCCGGAGGCGCGGTAGCGGTCGCCTGGGACAAAGCGACCCGATTGGCGGACAAGGCCACGCTTTCGGTCCAGGGCGCGAAACGTCAATACCGTCTCCCGCTGGGTCCTTTAGGAGAAGCCCTGGCGGCAGAATCTGCCAGTCAAACCGAATGTTATATGTCTGAAGATTTTATCGAAGGTCTTAATGCGTTTAGGAGTAAACGGAAACCTGAATACAGCAGATAGATTCAGCCTGAATAATGCGCTACCCTGCCCAATATAATGCTGTTACCGATCTATTGGACAGAAATATCGAACAGGGACGTGGGGATAAACCAGCATTTGTCGATCAGAAAAACACCATAACCTATAGTCAGCTGCAATTTGCTAGTAACCGGGTAGCCAATCTGTTATTGACTAACGGAATCCAGGCAAATAGTCGAATTGGCATACTAATGCATGACAGCGTGGATTGGCCGGCAGTATTTCTCGGCGCCCTTCGCGCGGGTGTAGTACCAGTCGCAATAAACACGTTGCTGGGCACTGATTCCTACCAATATATCCTTTCGGATTCGGCTGCCATCGCGCTCTTTGTGTCCAAGCCAATTTTACCGAGCGTGGAAGAATTACTGCCAGAGCTTCCCAAACTGGAAAAGGTGTTTGTGCTGGGTGATCAGCCAGGACTGTACAGCGATTTTCATCAGGAGTTGACTAGACAGTCTTCAACCTTCGAGACCGCAAAGACCCGTTTCGACGATATTGCATTTTGGCTATATTCGTCGGGATCAACCGGCGAACCCAAAGGGGTGCCCCACGAACACCACAGCATGATGGATACGGCTCTGGATTACGGCCAGGCTGTTCTCGGCATAGCCCAGGATGATGTCGTATTCTCAGCGGCTAAACTGTTCTTTGCCTATGGCCTTGGCAATGCGCTAAGTTTTCCAATGTCGGTTGGTGCAACCACTATTCTTTGGACTGCACGGCCCACTCCTGATGACATATTTGCAACGCTACAGCAACACCAGCCAACAATTTTTTACGGCGTTCCAACTTTATATGCAGCTATGCTCGCCCATCCTGAGTGTTCTGTTGAATCGGGATCTGGTCGATTACGGATATGCGTATCCGCCGGTGAAGCGCTGCCCAGAGAAGTAGGAGAAAAATGGCGGCGAATTTTTGGGGTCGATATCATTGATGGCGTTGGCTCTACCGAATTGCTACATATTTTCCTGTCAAACTACCCTGACTCAGTAGTTTATGGAACTTCCGGCACCGCCGTACCCGGGTATAAGTTGCGCCTGGTTAATGAATTAGGTGACGAGGTAGTTGCCGATGAGATTGGAGAATTACTGGTCGAAGGTGCTTCCGCGACGCCAGGATACTGGAATCAGGCAGAAAAAAATCAAACCACTTTCGAATCCGGTTGGACTCGCACTGGAGACAAATATACTCGTACCGCTGAAGGCCGCTATATATATTGCGGCCGCACCGATGACATGTTCAAGGTAAGCGGGCAGTGGGTGGCACCATTTGAGGTCGAATCGGCACTGATTTCTCACAACGCTATTCAGGAAGCAGCGGTGGTCGGATATGAAGACGAAGACGGACTGACTAAACCACGTGCATTCATCATATTAAAGCCTGGAGAAACCGCACCCGTCGCGCCTCAGGCACTTATTGAAGAGTTGAAAGAGCATGTAAAGAACGCAATTGGAACATGGAAATACCCTCGGGTAATCGAGATCGTGACCGAATTACCCAAAACCGCGACCGGTAAAATTCAACGTTTTAAACTGCGCACTTAATCGTGCGGGTCGTGGGAGATCAGTCCGAATCGAGCTATGCTCAGATTAATCACCAGCGCATTGAGTATAAGAAGATTAATCCGGTTTCTATCAACAACGATAGAGTTCTGGTGTTATTGCACGAAGGCCTGGGCTCAGTTGAAGCCTGGCAGAACTTCCCGGATCAACTTGCTGAAGTAACCGGCTCGACGGTATTGATCTATTCCCGGTTGGGTTATGGACAATCTGATCCCTGCTCAATACCGCGGCCGCTCAGTTACATGCATGACGAAGCCCAGGTTGCGTTGCCTGAATTGCTGAAGCAATTGTGTCAACACGATCAGAAATTCCTCCTGCTCGGTCATTCTGACGGGGCGTCCATCGCGGCAATATTTGGCGGACGTAATCCACCGCCGAATCTACAGGGGTTAATTCTGTTCGCACCCCATTTTGTCACTGAGCAGGTGGCAGTTTCAGCAATCGAAACTGCGAAGCATGCATTCGAAAGTGGAGACCTGCGGCAAAAACTGCAACGTTACCACGGCAACAATGTTGATATTGCTTTCAACGGTTGGTGTAATGCCTGGCTCGATCCTGAATTCCGCAACTGGAATATCACTAGCTATCTTAGTGACATTCGGGTCCCGGTAAAAGTGATTCAGGGTAAACAGGATCAATACGGAAGCAGTAGGCAGATTGAAATTGCCGAGGCACATGTTCAGGCCCGGTTGGAAACCAATCTGCTAGATAATTGCAGACATTCTCCTCACAGGGAACAAACCGAAGTCGTCCTGAACCTGGTGGACGATTTTATTCGCACACTTGATCCTGAAAATTAATTTCCCAATTTATAAGATATGATCAGTCAGTCCAAATCGGCCTTGCATTGACAAATTCAGGATGACTATTAGTTTTCAAACCCACCCGGATCTCTATCAACACTGGCGGCTGGAGTTTAGCGGGGAGATCACCAGTTTGATTATGGACGTAAATCCGGACGGTGGGTTATTCGATGGTTATCAACTCAAACTCAATTCCTATGACCTTGGGGTCGACATAGAATTGTACGACGCTTTGCAGCGAATTCGATTTGAACACCCTGAGGTAAAAGTTGTGATCATTCGATCAGGCAAGGATAATGTATTTTGCGCCGGTGCCAATATCAGAATGCTGGCGGCAGCGGACCACGCGCATAAGGTCAACTTCTGTAAGTTCACCAATGAAACCAGAAACTCTATGGAGCAGGCAAGCGCATCTTCCGGTATTCACTTTATTGCGGCAATCCAGGGTGCCTGCGCTGGTGGAGGCTATGAATTGGCACTTGCCTGCGACCACATTATACTGACCGACGATGGCAGTTCTTCGGTAGGACTACCCGAAGTGCCCCTGCTCGCAGTGCTTCCAGGTACCGGTGGACTAACCAGGGTGACGGACAAACGCAAGGTGCGGCGTGACCGTGCAGATGTTTTTTGCTGCCTTGAAGAGGGAATCCGCGGGACTAAGGCCGTCGAGTGGCGGTTGGTGGACGAGACAGTACCCAAATCGCAATTTGATCAAATCGTGAATCAGCGTGCCGGGGAGTTTGCCAGCCGTTCTGAACAACTACCATTAGCACAGGGTATAACCTTAAATCCATTAGCACCAGTCTTCAGTTCTGATGGGGTTGCGTATTCTATGGTAATGCTGGACATTGACCGCTCGCAAAGAATCGGTACGATTACTATTCAGGGACCGGAGGAACAGGCTCTTTACACCATAGAGGGACTATTAAATCAGGGTTGCGAATTCTGGGCAATTAAAGCTGCCCGGGAATTGGATGACGTGATGCTGCACCTGCGTAGCAATGAAGAGGAAATTGGAGTAATTGTTTTCAAAACCATCGGTAGCGACAAAGATATCGTTGCCATGGATCAGTTTCTTCAAGCTAATACGGATCACTGGCTGGTTCGGGAAACATTGCTCAACTGGGCAAGAGTACTGAAACGCATCGATCTGACCTCGCGGTCTCTGGTTGCGCTGGTTGAAATCAACAGCTGTTTTTCCGGCACCCTGGCAGAAATCGCATTGGCTTGTGACCGTAGCTTTATGGCAATGGGAGAATTCGAAGAAGACCCAGGAAAGGAAGCGAGCATGGTACTTTCACCAACCAACTTCGGGCAGTATTTAATGTCCAATGGATTAAGCCGATTACAAACCAGGTATCTTGGTGAGCCGGAAACTCTGGAAAAGTTACAATCTCTAACTGGTGAAACGCTGGATGGGGAAAGTGCCGAACGTCTGGGTCTGGTTACCAACAGCTTCGATGACATCGACTGGCAAGACGAAATTCGACTATATCTGGAAGAACGGGTGAGTTTTTCGCCTGACGCGATGACCGGAATGGAGGCCAATCTCCGATTTGCCGGTCCGGAAACCATGGAAACAAAAATATTTGGCCGCCTGACTGCCTGGCAGAATTGGATTTTTCAACGCCCCAATGCGGTAGGCGAACAGGGTGCACTGAAGCGATATGGCAGTGGACGCAAGCCCGGCTATACCCGCCAGCGGGTGTGACCATAGATAAATAAGATAGAAGAGAATTAGCTAATGAGTACCACTCAAGTAGATTATGAAAGCCTCATTCCCAATAACGTGGGTCTGGCCCAGGATCGCCGGGTGTTAAAAGCGCTGGAACGCTGGCATCCGGATTTCTTTAATTGGTGGAACGCAATGGGGCCCAATGGATTTCAGGATAAACAGGTATATTTGCGCACCGCCATCGGCGTCGAAAAGGAAGGTTGGGCTCAGTTTGGGTTTGTAAAAATGCCCGACTACCGTTGGGGCGTATTACTGGCTCCCCAGGTGGAAGACCGAACCATTGGATTTGGCGATCACAAAGGAGATCCCGTCTGGCAGCAGATTCCGGGAGAATATCGTGCCCTGCTGCGTCGCCTTATTGTCATCCAGGGTGATACCGAGCCTGCTTCGGTTGAACAACAGCGCTATCTTGGCACTACCGCCCCGTCCTTGTACGACATGCGCAATCTGTTTCAAATAAACGTCGAAGAGGCTCGTCATCTATGGGCCATGGTCTACCTGTTACAAAAATATTTTGCTGCAGACGGCCGGGAAGAAGCCAATATGCTGCTGCAACGACGCTCAGGAGACCTCGACAAGCCAAGAATGTTGGGGGCTTTCAATCAGCAAACCCCCGACTGGTTATCTTTTTTTATGTTTACGTTTTTTACCGACCGTGATGGCAAGATGCAATTGGAAAGTTTGGCCCAATCCGGATTCGACCCGCTATCACGAACCACCCGATTCATGCTGATGGAAGAGGCTTATCATATGTATGTCGGTGAGAGCGGAGTTGGCCGCGTTATCGAACGTACCTGCGAAGCAATGAACCAAGCGGGGTTAGAAGACCCGAATGATATTGAAAAAGTCAGAGCCCTGGGTGTGATTGACCTGCCTACTTTGCAGAAAAAAGCGAGGCTGCACTATTCCCTTTCCCTGGATCTGTTTGGTTCTGAAGTATCTACCAATGCCGCTAACGCCTATATCGCCGGGATCAAAGGTCGCTTTCATGAGGACAAAATCGATGATGACCATGAACTACAAGATCTGACTTACCCGGCACTCAGATTGGTTGATGGAAAACTTTCCATGGTTGAAGAAAGCGCCCTCTCGAGTCTCAATGTTCGTCTAAGAGACGACTATTCAAGGGATGCCGCCAAAGGAATTGATCGCTGGAATAGAATCATCCAGCGAGCCGGTGTGGATTTTAAACTAAACCTGCCTCATCCAGCTTTTCATCGAGCAATCGGCGAATTCGCGGATATTTACACAACACCTGACGGTGAAGTTATCAGTCATGAAGAATTTAGCCGGAACCAGGGAGATTGGCTCCCCAACGATCAGGACGGGGAATTCATCGCGTCATTAATGCAACCGGTAATCGAACCAGGGGAAGTGGCGAGCTGGATCGCCAAACCTAAAGTCGGGGTCGATCGACAACCCGGTGATTTCGAATACGTTCGGCTCAACTAAATGCCGCGAAATCCGGTACAGACTGATAATAAAAAGGGGTTCAAGTCGCCGCAAGGTAGTCGTGACATTGATGAACCCAATTATTCTCTGACCAGCCCGGTCGCGCATCCAGTCACTGTATCCTGGGGAGACTGTGACCCGGCTCAAATAGCCTACACTGCCAATATTCCGGCCTGGGGTTTGTTGGGCATTGAAGCCTGGTACCGATCCTGTTTGGGAGCAGACTGGTATCAATTAAATTTGGAATACGGCGTCGGCACACCATTCGTTTCATTGAACTATGATTTTTCAGCTCCTATCAAACCCGGACCTCCCCTTATTCAACATATTTTTATACAGAAATTAGGAACGTCGTCCCTGTCTCATTGCGTCGAGGGATATCAAGATGATGTGCTCTGCTGTACCGGCACGACAACAGCGGCATTCGTCGATGCCCGATCCATGAAACCCATATCAATTCCTCCTAACATGCGAACAAGTATTGAACACTATATTTCGATACAGGGTCGCAAAACTATTTAACCAAAAAATTGAATGGATAACTATGCAAGCTGAATTTTGGCACCAACGCTGGCGGGAAAACCAGCTTGGATTTCATCAGGAAAAAGTCAACTCCAGACTAATAAAATTTTGGCCGCGATTAAAATCGACCCAGGGCGAAAAAGTTTTCGTGCCTTTGTGCGGCAAGAGCACAGATATGATATGGCTCAGTCAACAAGGCTTTAAGGTATTTGGAATCGAAATCAGCGAGATAGCATGCCGGGATTTCTTTATCGAAAACGACCTGACCTATGAAAATACTCAGCATGGAAAATTTGAGGTGTTCCGAAACCAGGATATCGAATTATGGGCTGGCGATTTCTTCGATCTAACGCCTCAAGATTTAGCCAATGTACAGGCAGTCTACGATCGCGCCGCGTTGGTTGCGCTACCTAAAGAAATGCGCAGTGATTACGCCGGCCACCTGTCCAGTTTACTGAAAAAAGATTCTTTAGTAATGTTAGTCAGCATGGAATACCAACAAGAGAAAATGAAAGGCCCACCATTTTCCGTCATAGAGGAAGAGATTCGGAGCTTATTTGATCGCAATTTTTCAATAGAAATCGTATCCCAGTCTTCCGGTCCAGATATTGTCGGCAGTCTAAAGCAGCGAGGTCTGGACACCCTGACAGAAAAAGTATTTATTATGACCAAACTATTGGATTAGGTGATTCAATAGACAACATGTAATCAATAAACAAGTCCTTAGTGTCTCAATAAAACTTTCGTTTGGATACTGCTTTTAGCGATATACCATTGGTTGCGAAACAGTAACCCCCGTTTGAATCGGATTTGTCCAGAACAAGTAAAGCACCTGGGTAGTCTTATTTATCATTATCGATATTTTCATGTACTGCGCCCACATCCAATAGTCTGATTTGATGAGTGAACAGAACAAGAGACCCGATTAAGCAGTACTGGGCATCTGTATCATTCTGGCATCGGTTCTAACCATGGCCTTCGCAGATGCTCTGGTAAAGCTTGTCAGCGCAAACCTGACAGTCTGGCAAATTTTCGTCGCACGATCCCTGGTGGCAGTCCCAATTCTTTACTGCCTGATGCGCGCCACAGGTAATTTATTCAAAGCTAAGTTACCATCATGGGTATTTCTGCGCAGTATTCTTTTACTCCTTACCTGGATTGCGTTTTATGCCTCGCTGCCGGTGTTGTCGCTTTCTGTCGCGGCGGTTGCTGCGTATACCAACCCCATCATGATTGCTTTATTTTCCGCCGCCCTTATCGGTGAGACGGTAACCAGAGTTCAATGGGTTGGCGTAGTGCTGGGCTTCATTGGTGTAATCGCAATCTTGAAACCCGGTACGGATGCCTTTTCATGGTTTACATTGTTGCCACTATTTGCAGCGGCTCTTTATGCTCTCGCCATGGTTGTTACTCGAAGTAAATGTCGAGAAGAAGCGCCACTCACGCTAGCAATAAGCCTTCACCTGTCATTTCTCGTTGCGGGAATTATCGCCACAGGAGTTTTAGCGATACTCAACCTTACCACCGACACTAAACTGGCATTCCCGTTTCTATTGGATGATTGGGCACCGATGGGGACACGACAATGGGGGCTAATGGCCCTTCTAGGCGTCCTGTCGGCGGCTTATTTCGTCGGTGTAGCGCGCGCTTACCAGATCGCGGCACCGTCAATAATCGCCACGTTTGACTATGGCTATCTAGTCTCAGCTGCGTTGTGGGGCTTCGTCTTTTTCTCAGAAAAACCCGATATTTATACCGTCGCTGGAATGTTCGTGATAACAACCGCTGGATTGCTGGTTGCAACCTCACCCTCCAGTAAGACAGCGGCAGAAAAAACAGAAATCGCTTGAAAAACGGCGGTAATGGTTGGTGCCGAAGTACAGTTGCCATTAGCGCAGGTCGCCTCACCGGGTAACCATTAAATCCACTTTGACATGTTTTTTGCTTGTAATATCACATAACTTTGGATACTTTTTGTAAACAAAGCTAATCGGAATGATTACCGCTAAACCTCTAAATTACTGAATCAATATTCATTTTAAGGATCTGAATAAACTGATCAACAACTGGATCTGGCCCGGCCAATTTTCTTCGATATACAAATACAGATTCCGGTAATTGCATTGTCATTCCCTGTATTCGAGCAAGCTTTCCTTCATCGATTTTGGATTTAACTGAGCGAGCCCACCCTAGGGCAATACCCTCTCCCCATTCTGTTACGTTCAGACAAACCTGATAGGAGTTAAACACCAACCCATCAATAGAATACAGAAGGCGACATTCTGAACGATTGCGCATTCTTCTTGACTGATACCGAAGTAGCATAGCGTGTTTGAGTTTCTCATACCATACTTCAATTCCAAGGTCAGGATGTTCGAACTCAATATGTATGACTTGACGGTTGAGAAGTTTGGGAAATTCGACGTCATCGTATTTCCGGGAGTTCTATATCACCTCAGATACCTTTTTTGGGGCCTCAAGGTCTTAAGAGACCTTATCAATCCCAACGGCATTCTGATTGTTGAAACAGCAATTTTCTATGGTGCCACTGAGAGACCCATGGTGTACTGTCCAATTGGTAGCGAGAGCCAATATGAGCCCACCAGCTGTACGTTCTTCAACAAGAAAGGGCTCACAGATTCCCTCTCAACTCTTGGATGGAAAACCCTTTCGACTTCTGTACTGCGCCCTGATTTAGAAGTGCGCAGCCATAAGAGAACCGAACCTATTCTCGATCGCGAAGTTTTTGTCTGCCAATATGCTGGGCTTCAAGGAAATGAGTTAGTAGATCAATATTGGCATGGCGTTCACGACGTACACGCGCAATTTGCTGCGGACACCAGGCGCGCCCTTGATAGTGGTCGTTTTGAGTGGGAGTCAGAATCCAAAGATAAATGAAGGTGTAATGCCTAAAGAATAAAGGGCCAGTGATTATTGTTAAATGCTGGAATAATCAAAAACATGATCAACAACTATGACCCTAATATTGAGACTGAACTAGAAATCTTGGGCTTACCATCACTGCTGGTAGGGTTTGTAAGGTTACTCGTCAGAACCTTGCCTGGAGAAGGGACAGTCCCCGAATATCACTAACAGGTATTTCTAGATCCGATCCAATTCTGGATACAGGGGATATCGGACATTTGAGCGGCTCGCATCAGCAGTGCAGCTTTGCCGCGTCCGACTGCATGCGTTAGTTGCGAGTAGTATAGATCATGTTTGTTCGCTAAGAGCGATGCGTATTCCTAACCCAATGAACAGGACTCCCAAGCTTCTTTCCATCCACACAATAGCACGAGAGTTCTGGCCCATTTGGTATGACAGTTTTACACCCAGAACAATTATAAGGGGCTCGATTAAGGCGCCGACCACTAAGATAAGAAAACCATGTAAAAAAAGCTGAGCGCTTGCTGGACCGGCTCCTGGAACAACGAATTGAGGCAGGAATGCCAGAAAGAAAAAGGCAACCTTTGGATTCAAAGTTGCTACTAGAATGCCCTGAATATAGATTCTCCTGGGAGTCGATTTAGCGTGACCTGTTTTTAAACCGATTGATGAACCGTTAGTTCGAAGAGCTTGCATTCCCAACCAGATTAGGTACATACCTCCAGCCAATTTAACAAAAAGGAATGCAGTTGCAGATGTCGCCAGGATGGCAGATAGGCCGATAGCTGCAAGCACTACATGAAGAAACAAACCACTCCATACCCCAAATAATGCCGCAAACCCGGAACGTATACCGTTTTTTACTGTATGAGTGAGGACATAGGCGATATCAGGTCCAGGTGTAAGATTTAAAAGAACTGCCGCCAGAAAGAAGGTGCTCCAATGCGCAAAAGAGTAATCAAACATTATTAGTTACAACTCCTATATAGATGCAGGTCTCTTAATAATCGCTGGTTTCGGATTACAATTCACTAACCGGCAAAAAGTAGGGCTATTTGGTTACCGGATCATCCATTCTGAATGGCTGTTTGCAAGGTTGTGCAAATTGATCAGGTACGCAGTTAATATTCATCGTTCCATATTATGGAAGGCCGTTCTGAGTATGTTTGCGACCGATGAAAAAGTAAAGTGCCATGTCGATGGATATCGAAATTTAAGAGCACTGAAAAATACACTCAACGGGTCGAGTCGCCCAGCGGAACCACTGAAAAACGGGTAACTGTCAGATCAAGTCTGAAGTTCTACATATCATACTACCATGTGGTCTTTTTACCGCTAAGATTCCATCGTATCCGTCATTTCGGTTTACTGGCTAATCATCAGCGCAAACAAAACCTGTCAACGTTACGCAAAGTTCTCTGCCCAGATGTATTACAGATAGAGACGAAAAAAGAATCGGACGAACTATCGACCAAGCCAAATAACCTGACACCGACAGTCGTTTGTCGAACCTGCGGGACACCCATGGTCATACTTGAAACCTTGCTACAGATTTTTCCGGCGCGCAGACCTCCATGAATAAAATAACTGCCGATAACATGTCGTTCCTTTACTGGTCCCTATCTATAGGGAAATAGATCGCTATGGAATATTTACAGTACACAGCTCTACAAACACTAAAAACGCTATTCGTTAACTTCAATAAACCTCTGGCCTCAGTCGGTTTGTTGTATTTACCGAGATCAGTGAAACCAAAACTCGATCAATTACATATAGTAAACCCTCCTCGACCTCTACTTTCCCCATAGTCATCAGCAAAGCCCCGCGGTTTCGTACTTGGGTGCTTGTTAAACATCTGCGCAGCGATTTATTGTTCACACAGATGCTTTATTCTACGCGCAGTTGTCTAACAACCCTTAACCCAAGCAGACATTCAAATAGAGTTCAAATTTTATCAATCCTGATTTTGCTAAACTAACATCCTTCATCATCAGGAAAGAACGTACAGTTCGAGAGTGGTTTGATTGTTCCGCCTCCACTAGATGGGCGATTAAAAGTTCCACTTTCAAATCCACCCTCCGATTCAGCACCATGCGAAGGTATCCTAGGAAGTTTATTCTTAGAAGGTCCATGAAATGAAACTTTGGAAGCAGGCCAATCAAGCCTAGCTAAGCAACCACCCCAGAAGTTTGCCGCGGTTGCACCGTGAACTATTGAGTTATAAAATGGATGTTTTGGGCCTACAACGCCCACTGAAGAAATTTCGTGATCACTATCTCTCCACTGTTTAATAATGCTGCCGCCATTATTATATGCCGCACTTACCCAGAAGGCTAAAGAGATTTCCTTTGCGATTTGACTCTGCTTATCTAGAGGTAAGTCCTGAAGTAACAAATAGGTGTTCTTTAAAACTTTGTTCGCATACAGCCGGCCTTTCGAGAAAACGTTAAGGCCAAAATCCAAGTTTTGTCGATGGGCAATGTCTATATTGTAAATTAAAAAATATATTTCAGCAGCAGCAAGCCGAACTGCATTTTTGGGTTGAACTAAGTATTCCCAGGCGAACCTATGAATATAGGGGGAGTCGTCCTTAGAGATGCCAAGAAGTTGATGGTCAATTACCCGCTGTGGTTGTAGTTGCGAGATACCTGAAGAACCCGACTGGTAAAATTGTTCTTGAAGATACTCGCACATATTGTAGTCCGATAACTCATTCGCAAGAACCGCAGCAAGTAGCCTAGGATCAATCCTCGACTCTCTGGCCGCTGTAAGCAAGTCAGTTCGATCAACACCATAGGAAGAGAGAACCTGTTCTAACCAATAAACCTTATCATGACAGGAAAGCCCAATTAACTGATTTGGTGAAGTTCTATACCATGGATCGTTATGGCAAATCCTGCTAAGGCATCTTTTAAAAACGCTAGGAGAAAAATAGCCCTCACCCTCTCTATAATCAATACATGAAACTGAAAAGACTCTTGACGGCATCGTCGCAATAACGATACTAATCAACAATAATAATGTGCGCATCATAGTGTCTGTCCTCCTTACCTCCTCAACAATTGTTTAAGAAGAGCCTCATTCTTTTTTGCCTGAAAGTACCAAATGGCCGCTTCGAGTATACAAGAGGCATAGAGCAGACGAAACACTCCGAGTGATCTGGTGGGTCAGCTTCAACTCACCCGCGATAACTCAAAGTTGCCCTGAAGAACCATTTACAGATAATAAAAGGGACGGAGAAATTTTATTTTAATCAAAGAACTGACCCCAATGCTCTCTCTGTTTTCCTCTAACTCTGGTTGTTAGTTCGGTCGAAATTCACCGCGATACTTAGATTATCTTTCGTGATTTCACCTGGTCATTTCGTCCAGACTTTCCTGAAGTGATCGATCAAGTATTTCTACGGCCTGATCGATTTGCTCGTGTGTTACCGTTAAAGGCGGCGCGATACGCCAAACCGAGCCGCGCTCCTCACGTCGCCGAATATTCATGCTTAAACCGTAGTTGAAACATTTTTGTGTTGTTAACCAACCCAGTTCGTGCGCTGGCTCTTTACTCTGTCGGTCTTTAACCAGCTCAACGCCGAGCAACAGACCTTCGCCACGAACGTCGCCTATGACATCGAACTTGTCCTGCAGAGCCTCAAGTTGACTGCGAATATAGCCTCCCAGTTGGCGCGCCCTGTCGATCAGTTGATCCTCTTCGATGGTTTGCAACACCGCGAGACCAACCTGCGCCGGCAATGGATCGGACACATGGCTAGTGTAAAAAGTAAATCCTGAATCGTGTACCTGTTGTTCAATCACGTCGGTGGTAATGGTTGCGGCGAGTGGCAATCCGCCACCGAGTGTTTTGGATACGCTCATAATGTCCGGCGTGACGCCGAAGTACTCGGCACCGGTTTTGTACCCAATTCGCCCGAAAGCCGTTTGTGCTTCATCAAAAATCAGTAACATTCCGCGATCATCAGCCGCCTTGCGTAAACCCTGCATATAACATCTGGGAGGAACCAGTACACCGCCAGCGCTGATGATGGGTTCAATAATAATGGCCGCGGGTTTGCCGCTTGAATACATATCGAACATTTTAAGGCCCAGCTCCAAGCAAGCCATAGCCGAATTGTCTTCCGAGCCCTGGTCAATATAGGGACGATAACGATTTGGTTCGGGTATGACGAAGACACCCGGTGCAGGGACTCCATAGTAACGTCGGTCACTGGCCATGGAAACCGAAGCGGAACCACCAGTGACACCGTGCCAGGAACCGCCAACCGCTATTATCTCGTAGCCCCCGGTATACATTTTTGCCATTCTGAGCGCCGCTTCGTTACTTTCACTGCCGGTGCTGACCAGTAATGAGCGTTTGAGTCCAGCCGGCATCCACGAATCGGCCAGTTTTTCTGCCAGTTCAACAACTACTTCCGGAATCATTCCACTGAACAGGTGATAGGCGGTTTTGCTGGCCTGTTCTACTGCCTGGATGATCCGGGGATGATTGTGACCTATAGTGGCGCACATTTGACCCGAGGTGAAATCAAGTATCTGGCGGCCACTATCATCTTGTACCACCGCACCGTTCGCCTGGCAGAACAGGTTATCAAAAGTATCACCGCCATAACGTACGAGAAACTCTCTGGCGGCAGCCCGGAGTTCGTCACTCATGATTTAGTCCTCCTCATAAATTGTTATACCCACAAAATTTAAGATTGATATGTAGTGACCGTAAAACTCATTCCCATTACCCGGTTTACGCGCTCGAGAAAAATTATCCTGAGTACCTATCTATTACCCGTCATCAATATTCCACCAATTCGTTTGCCGAATCGAACACCTCGATTATAGGACTTTCGTCCTAAACTTATTGACCAGGTCGATTAATTTTTTCGATTGATCAATATCAACTTTGCGATCTCAAACGTCCCTTAACCAATGATTCTCCTAATTGCGATAGATTGCCAATTGTATTCAAGCCAGTAAAAATGCGATCCTGGTCTGACAGAATGTCCGGGTCGACAACACCTACTCCCCCACCCGTGCGGGCTATAAAGTAACTTGGTAATAATCTCACTGACATATTTAAAGAGAGATACTATTCTTATCGATTCAAAGGAACGTTAAAAAAACACCAAATTCCTGTGTGATGTTGCAGCTTACGCGTGCGTGTATCCGACCCTGGCGATCGAGAAACGATTGTTTCTGTGTACTGGGAAAGACGCCTTCATGCCATATATTCAGATGGATATATATTCCTTGGTTTCCATCGCAATAAAATGCAACAATATCGTCCAGTTTCAAGTCGTCACCAGGCCGTGCAACTGGGACCAAGAAAGGCTTATTATCGAGCGGAAAAAACAACTGCCCACCATCGGGATGATAGTTCATGTGCCATAGTAATATTCGTTCAGGCCTACTCACAAATGCGTTTTGATCGGCAACACCGGGATTCGCCGACCAACCGAGAATATAGTTTCCTTTAACTGCGTCATTGCTGCCGTGCAACACTTCGCCTTTCCATTCGCTGTGAAATATCCCCTCTACAACACCACCCTCATCACCTGTACCCGAATCAACTGGACGCCAATCCTGTGCGGGCCACTGTACTATTTCGATTTCACATGCTTCGGCATCTTTAACCATGTATCCATAACCAACCAGGTTCTCGTCGGTCGCTTCAACCAAAGGAACATCTTGCCAGGGAAGTTCATGTGGTACATCCGGAATCAAATAATCGATAGGTAGCACGGTTTGGTTCATGCCCATTCTCCGTTCATAGGTATTATATTGTTGGCAAAAAATCTAATAAGTAAGACTTCCATTCCTGAGAGCAGTTTCCAGAATCACTTCAATGAGGCCGAAATCTGATTCCGCACTTATATCTTCAAAATAAACAGCGCCCGGCCAGGGTGGGTCTCTCGATTCATACCCGTTTTTCAAAATCGAGTGCGCTACAGTCTTTATTGCTTCAACATATTCGATAGTGATCATCTCGATCTGCTGTTTTGCTTCGTCCTGATCCGCAATACTATTGCGATCGACCTGAAGCGCGCCAATGCCCATAAACAACGGAATATTGCACCTGGTCGCCTGTTCTACATAAAAGGAAATGGGCGTTCGGTCTTCGGCCAGACGAATCACATAGTCTGTACAGACGCTATTTTTTAATTCAAACAGTTCAATCAAACTCAGTTGTTCAACATTATTCTCTCTGGGCTTCCTGCGTCTGGATGAGGAAGCGCTGTTCCTATTGGCCTGAGTTACGTAGTCACCACGGTAGTTGGCGTCGTAGACACGTTTGCCCCAGCTGTTCGCTGCAATCAATCTTTGCGTCGATCGGATTGCTAAATTTTTACAATTTTGGGGACCGATAAAGAAAGGTGATCCGGAAGCGTCACTCAGTTCTACCCATCCTTCAGGGTACTGCTTGAAAAAATGATCCATCCAGGGCTGGAGTACTGTGTCCGTAAGGTGATCGAGGATTCGACTCACTAATTTTGGTTGGTCGGTTAGTGCCCCGATGATGGTTTCCTGCCCGAATATATCCGCAGCGAGACTATAGGCTGCTGTCAAATGTAGCACGGGATTTTGACCGGTAAGACGATGGTAGCAGGCTGTGATTTCATCGAGCAATTTTGGGATTCCGACGTGCATATCGGGTGCCTCGATATCTTGCCAGTTTTCGAAATTGGCCAGGGGCTTGTCCGGCTCTGCGCCCGGAGAATACTGATCGGAGTAAATCATGGCCTGGCCTAGCGCCTCAGCCGTGAACCCGTAAACCGGCCAACTGATATAGAGTTTAGGCATGCCAAGTAATCTTTGCGTCATCAGCGAAGCGCGTACGAAACGTTCAGCGTCGGATTTATAAAATTCTGCCGAATTCAGGCCGTATATCCGGTACATAATCGTCAATGTCATCAGATCGACGGGGCCCGAAACATGGACTACATCCTGCGGTGCCAAGTGCTGGAAAAATTCGTCGTATTCACCTTTGAACGTGTGATTAAAGATTTCCCTTAAGCGCTCAGTTGCCAGCGATTCGCCAGACTGCCAGCGGGCCAACAGACGAATTCCAAATGGAAATTCCAGTTCTTTAAGATCCATTGTTATACGACCTAGCTGTGCCTAGTAAATTGATTAAAAATAACAGGATCTCGATATGTTATTTGCAAATATCATTGTCAACTTATGGATTACCGAGACCCGGAAATTGTGATGTTTATTTGAGTTGCTAACACCACCATTTTATGAGCAGCAAGCTAATAATAAATTATGTATTTAAATTAGTAAAACGATTTATAATGGTAGTTAACATCGAAATAATTAAACTATCGCATGAATCTAATCTATATAAAAACCTTTCTAGAAATAGCAGCCACGCGTAGTTTTGCCCAGGCGGCAAAAAATCTGAATATTGCGCAGTCGACGGCCAGCGCCCGAATTAACACGCTCGAAGAATCATTGGGTCATAGTCTGTTCGACCGCAGCCGGGCAGGATTTGAAATCACCTCAGCCGGAATGAATTTTCAGAAATATGCATTAAATATGATGCGATCCTGGGAGCAAGCCCGACAATCTGTTGGATTAACCGATGCCAACCAATCCTTATATCGCATATGCGTACAAATGAATCTTTGGGAAAGACTGATTAGTCATTGGATTCCATGGATTAGAGAAATAGACCCTGAAGCTATTCTGGATCTTGAATCAGATTACTCTGGAATAATGATGAATCAACTTTCTGAAGGGCTACTCGATATTGGCGTCATGTACACGCCCGCCAAGATTCAAGGATTGAAAATAGAAAAGTTATTAGAAGAGGAACTGGTTATGGTATCGACCCATACGCAAAAATTATCGGAGGTTAAACATGAAAGTTATGTATTGGTGAAATGGGGGAGAGCATTTATGCACATGCATGGGCAGGCTTTAGCTGGTCTGAATACTCCGAATATCTCAGTTGGACTTGGGCCTATCGCATTAACGCATATATTAGCCGAGGGCGGCAGTTGTTATCAGGATCTAGAAAGCGTACGCCCCTTAGTCACCCGAAATGAATTACACGTTGTCAAAGATGCCCCGGTGTTCCCTCGTCCTGTTTATATGGTGTATTCGAACGATGCTGACGAAATTAGTCGACTACAACTGGCGTTAGATGGTTTGCGTCATGTGGCTCGAATTAAATAATGCCCGACCAGGACGGGGCCCTATAGATCTATGCAGCACTTTACCTGGCGAGAAATAGCCAGAAAGTCACCTTCTCGTTCGCCGAATTTCCAGGACTACGATTGATCTATAAAGGTGTTTTGTATCCCAACTCCATCTTCGTAGTGCATTGTTTTTGAACTAATATTTGCATGCGACGAGCACCCCTTATGAGGAGAATGCTCTATTCACTTTTTTTGGTTAACGCGAAATGTCTGCATTAATATTCGATGAAGTCAAAAATATTGCAATGGCCGTTCAGAGTATGCTGCTGCCGGTCGTGTTTGTAAATCCATCGGTCGGTAGCTTGCCCAGGCTGTGTAAAAACGCAAAATTTATTGTGCCACTTGAGACAGGACCCGACAAATAATCTAACCTCTACAAATATCACATTCCATTGAACCACTTCAGTACCCAATACAGACGAAATTTAGCGATTACACCCCACTGTCAATTTTTATTTTGGGTTATTACACAGCCTCTGCCCTGAAGTGACATTTACAGATAATTTTATTTTCGTTGTGGTGACCGGTTAACAACGATTCATTTATAAATTGCATTGTCTCATAACATCTGAGTTATCAATTTAGTCCCGCTCAGAAAATAGGTTTTTGGTTATTATTTTCTGTCAACCTCTCCTATTCACCTTCCGATCAGCAGCAGCTAGATCCGCGGGACCTCCGCATACGCACCAATCCCGATTGACAGCTACATATTGTCAATTCAATTGTCTATAGACGTGAGTTTTCAGCACGCTACATATCGGCAATCCTTGCAATACACTGTTGCTTATCCAATGGTGCGTGGTCCGTAATGTTTTTAATGTTGGTATGAGTAAAAGCGAAATGACCAGCAGCTAAATTGATGGGATATGATTAGGCTCAATTGGCGCCATCGTTGCGAACCTGAGCTCTAATTTTATCACGATTAAAAATATGCTCATCAAACCCGAAAATGTACTTGGAAGAACCAGCCCCAAATGGAAGTTTCTCACTAATTTGACCAAGAAATTGTTAAATATTGGTGGAGCTGCCTGTTGTGAGTCGAAATCAACTAATTAATCCGAGCCGCGACTAATGGCACCCATAAACGAAATAAAACTATGCCCAACTCTCATAAAGATGAATACGATGAAACTATAACTGCATTTTGCGAACTTTTATGGGGAAAAGGGTTCTTGGCACCAGGTGGAGAAGGGAACGTTCATAAAATTATTGAGGGGCTGGATTTAGAAGGTAAACAAGTGCTGGAAATTGGTTCGGGTTTGGGAGGAGGTGCGTTGGTACTGGCAGAACAATATGGCGCTAACGTAACCGGTCTCGAGGTTGAGTCTGTGTTGGTAGATAAGGCAACGGAATATGCCGCCGAAGCAAATCTGGAGAGCAGGGTCAATTTTAAATGTGTAAAACCAGGGTTGCTTGATGCGCTAGACGAAACTATCGATGTCGTTTATACCAGTGGTGTAATTATTCATATCGAAGACAAACAAGCAATATTTGAGGACGTGTTGCGTGTTTTGAAGCCAAGTGGTGTATTGGCCGGATATGATTGGCTAAAAGGTCCAGGCGCCTTGAGTGATTCGATGCTTCATTGGATAAAACTCGAAGAGCTCACCTTCTATATGGATACATTGGAAAACTATGCCTCGATCATACAGCAGGCCGGCTTTAAGGATGTGCGAACAACTGATGCTTCAGCATGGTATAAATCAGCAGCCAGGCGGGAATATGAACAGCTAACTGGTTCTCTTTATGAACAACTTACAGACCTAACTGGAGAAGAAAATCGCAAACATTTCTTGGAGGGCCAGGTAGCAATTCTTAGAGTACTCGAAAGTGGCGAACTTCGTAGCGGCTATTTTCAAGGAATCAAACCAGGGATTTAATTGAAAGGAAACATTAGATTTGTTTGACGATTATTGAGTTCCATCAGAGCACATGCCATTGCGCCCTAGATACAACCCTCCACCATACCTGCATAATTAGGATCCTACTTACTCATCGTAATTGTCACAGGGGTGTCCTACCAACGACGCCGTAGTTATGGAAAAGAACGACAAATTTGGGCGTATCGTGAGATTGTAGGTATCGAGTCCGGCCCTCCTGAGAGTAGCCTACTAGATCGTGTTGTTGGGGGCAGGCTTACAGTGACTAGTCAGTCGGTTGAAGCACTGTCATCACGCACATGCAGAGCTAAAATGAATGAAGCTTACGTTTCTATCGGGTTGTATGCACTTTATACTTCTATACGTCAATAATTTAGCATCAATTTGGTCGACCGAACGTCCGATCAATCAGGGTTTCAGTCGTAACCCGAAGTCACCATCTTTTAGGTGGTGGAGTATTCACCTAAAAAGGTTCAGAGTATGGAAAAAAGTCTTTTTCGATTTATTTGGAAATTTTCAAAAGTAGATCAATTAATTTTGTTGGCGGTCACACTCGTGACGTTTCCAATTTTATATATCTCACTGGAGTTGCCTAAACGCATTATCAACGATGCCATTGGCGGATTTGGGGAGGACGTGGTGCTGCTGGGTATTGCTCTAAGTCAGATTCAATTCTTGATGATTCTTTGCGCTGGATTCCTGCTGGCCGTTTTAGTGAACGGTTTACTAAAAATGCGGCTCAATACGATGAAAGGTGTGTTAGCTGAACGCTTACTACGGCGGTTTCGTTACCAACTATTGACCCGTATATTACGCTTCCCACGACCTTATTTTCGCACCACAAGCCAGGGTGAGTTGGTTTCAATGGTGACATCAGAAGCAGAACCGATGGGTGGATTGATGGGCGATATGATATCGCAGCCCGTTTTTCAAGCTGGGCAGATGATCACCATCCTTGTCTTTCTATTTGCGCAAAGTTTCTGGTTTGGACTGGCATCCATTGCGTTGATCCCATTACAAGCCTGGATCATTCCCAAATTACAACGCCAAATAAATGTATTAAACAAAGCCAGGATTCAAGAGGTCAGAAAACTGGCTGCGGATATTGGTGAAACCGCTGCAGGTGTCAGTGATATTCGTACCAATGGCGGCCTGCGATACAGAATGTCATTATTCTCCAACCGTCTGGGTAACCTGTTTGGCATTCGATTTGAAATTTATCGAAAGAAATTTTTTATGAAGTTTATAAACAACTTCATCAACCAATTGACACCGTTCTTTTTCTATGCTGTTGGTGGGTATCTAGCGATCATAGGCGAGATTACCGTAGGAGCACTGGTTGCCGCTTTAGCAGCCTATAAAGACTTGTCGTCACCGTGGAAAGAGTTGCTAAACTATTATAATCAAACACAGGATATGGCCTTGCGCTGGGAGGTTGTCACCGCGCGTTTCGCCCCAAAAACTCTGATTGAAGACGCTCTGTTTGATGGAGTTCCCGATACGATTACAAGCCTTACCGGTGACATTGAATTGCACGACGTCACAGTACGAGATGAAGAAGGGCAATCGGTGCTGGAAGATATCAGTTTGACTATTCCTCAAGGCGCTCGCGTTGCCATCCAGACCAACAACGAAAAAGTGTCATCGGCATTCGCGGATGTACTCACACGAGAGGTTATTCCACATCGGGGAACTGTGCGAATAGCGGGACACAAACTGAATGAGTTACATCAGGTTGTCGTTACTAATCGTATTGGATACGCCCATTCGAATCCCCATATTTTTCAAGGGACACTGGGTGAAAATCTACTAATGCCATTCAAACATGAACCCGCACCTAACGTGGATATTACCAGTGATATGGCGAATCGTCAGAAAGAATCTGCACGAGCAGGGAACAGTGTCGACCCGTTTGATGTTGATTGGATTTCTCCAGAAATAGCAGGATTCACATCTTCGGATGAAATTCGTGAATGGTGGTTTCAACTGATCAAGGCCATGGGCACTGACGATTTTATGGTACGCCGTGCATTACGCTCCCGCCTTGAGCCGGGTACTCAGCCAGAATTGGAGGAAGCAATTGTACGACTACGGCCAGAAATTGCTAAACGCTTAAGTAAAGCTGGAGTGGATGACATTGTCTATGTCTTTCATCCCGAGAAATTCAACTCGGTGTCACCTTTGGGTAGCAATTTACTCTACGCTCACCCTACACGGGTATTGACACAGGAGTCACTGTCGCAGGAAACCAATTTTGTGAGAATGTTGCAAAATGCTGGGATTGAAGAAGAAATCGCACACATGTCTGCCAGTCTGATTGAAGGACTCACTGCGACATTTGGCACAGATGGAACCGACCATCCCTTATTCCGTCGCTTAAACATGGAGGACGAGCTTTATCATCGTCTTGGTAATATAACGACAAAACGGCGTGAGGTCGGCAATGCCGGATTGTCATCCGAAGACTTTGCACTGATATTAACCGTGCCGTTCGCGTTTTCCGCGGAACAGATTGGTCCAATATTTAATGAGGAGTTCAAACAACGTGTGTTGCAAATCCGCATGAAGAACGCGGCACATATGGTGGAGGAGTTAGATGGTTTATTTGAGACATTTGATCCGCAGCGCTATATTCCAGTCATGACCGTTCTCGGAAACGCTATTTTCGGAAGAATTTCAAGCATGGCTGGGGCTCGCGAAAAACTGATTGAGGATATCACTGTTGAAGTATTGACTGAACATGGTTTGAGGCGTTTGGCGGCGCAATCTATCTTTGATCTCGCGACCACTCAGGGAGGAGAAAACCTCTCTACCGTGTTTAGAGAACGTGTAGCCTTTAGTCGTGCTGGCATTAAAAAGCCTGATATTCTTATACTTGGCAATGCGTTGGCCAGCCATGATAGTGGTGCTCGTGCCCTGACCCGCGAACGAATCAGCCATCTAATGCCCGACGCAACTATACTATTTGTAGAAAACCAGTTTCACGCTCCTGAAAGTTATGACTTGTTTGTCGAAATTGTAGATGGCCGAATCGATGGTGAAGTATCAACCTCAGAACCGCAGGATGCCGATACGCGCCAGGATCTAAACTATAAGTTGCAAGCAGTGGCACAAGCGGAATTATTTGAGAATCTTGACCTCAAGCAACAACGACTGCTCGCATTTGGTAGCCAGTGGTATAAGGCTCAAGCGGGGCAAACGATTTTTGCCGCGGGACAAGAAGCGGATGCGGCCTATCTGTGCGTTAAGGGTTTGTCTGGATTGTATTGGTCAACAACCGAAGGTGATAGCCGACTAATTATGGAGGTAGCGCCAGGACGGTTGATCGGAGATTTGGCGGTTATTGTAAACGACCGGCGCCAACTGGATTTGATCGCTATAGAAGACAGTACATTTCTTCGAATTGGTGTCAGCGAGTTATTAGCCGTTATCGAAAATGACGCGATGATTGCCACAAGCTTGTTACGTTCAGTTTCGGGTCACTTGACTAATGCTGCGGAAAGCCTACGCGCTGTCCGAACCTTTGCAACAGAACAAGGAGTAGATTTCACTGAATTTGATAGTGCTGATCGAGATTAAAGTGAAGAATTGTTGAGTTGCCCGAATCTGGCATTCTAATTGTGAAGATAAACATAAAACTCCACAACATATTTTCCCTCTTTCATTTTTGGTTCATACACTTCAAGCCAGGGTCCCGAACTGACTGCGGCTGCAAAACTTTGAAATACAGGCGAGGTATACAAGGTTAGAAAAAACCATTTCCAAAAGAGTTTTTTATTTTCTCCGGGTTTGTGTAATACTTTTATAGCTGCATAATGCCCTCCTGGAATAGTTTGAAAGGAAACCCCGGGTCTGGTTAAACAATAATCAGAGATGGCAATACACGCATCAAATCTGCACATTGCCCCAGGTGTTATTGAAGAATAGTCGCAGGTAACCCCTATGATTTCTGTATCCTCCGTCCATAAGCGATTAATCATTGGCCAGTCCTTAATGGAATTGACTGCATCTCTCCCACTATCACAGTAGTATTCCCCGAAGCTCCGGACGTAAGCTACTTTTATGGGTGGCAATTTCTTTATTTTTATTTGCGGATGAGTGGATGGTGAGTCACGATAAATTCCAGCAGTGCGAAACCATTTATACCGCATTTCGATGTTTTCCCGCCCTCTGTTATGCTCCATAACAAACACGTGATTTGACCGAAATTTACCTGGACAATAACCAAAATGATCTCCAAATGTTCGAGAGAACAACTGGCTTGAGGAGAATCCGCATTTTGATGCAATATCTACAATGGGCACTGAGCGAAGGTTGCTCAGCAGGCAAGCCGCTCTTTCCAGCCGAATTCGCTTTAAAAAACGGGTATTCGGCAGATAGGTTACAGGGTCTTTTGTGGGGTTATATTTTCTTATCTGCAACAACCTTTCCTTCTTTGTTTTTCACTTCGTTTTCAGGCTTCATTAAATAAGACTGCCCCCTTTATGCTTTCACTCTGTTAATATTTTAGAGAACACGATGTTTTCATATGATTTTCCATTGACTATAAAATTTAATTCACCCACGTTTTTATATTCATTTCTTTCATAGAATCTAATGGCTCTATTGTTTTTTGTGTAAACAGAAAGCCACATGGTATCTAACTGTAATGCTTTAGCTTTAGCTTTCTCTTCAACAAAAGTTAGAAGTTGTTGTCCAATTTTTAAGGGTATAAAATCGTTTAGGATGTAGATTTTTTCAAGGCAACAATTGTTTTGTGAAGCAATACTTTTGTGTTTAGCGTTTACTACTAATTTTGCATAACCAACAGGTAAATCATCGACATAAATAAGATAGAAAAGGTTCTTAGGATTGTTTATATCTTGTTTCGTTTTAGAAACTGAAAAATTCTCATCAAGGTGTTTTAATAGATCATTTTTATCATCTATAAAATGACCATGAGATTCAGCGTATGTTAGTCGACCTAAAAGTGCCAAAACGTCTGTATCTGCTTCTTTAGCTGATTTTATTTTAATCATTGTTGTTCTTTTAAATTTTTAATCGTCTTAGATGGTATCCATGTAGAAATACAGCAATAGTGCAGCCTACAATTATCGGAGATGCACTAATTAATACGCCATATATAATGTAAATTACATTAGCCATTAGTGAGATTAGTCTTAATTTAAATTCACCTTTAGTAGACATTGAATATAAATTGATAATCAAACCACCATAACCAATACTATCAATTAAAAAAGTGTTCATAGTTTATTTGCCGTAATTTCATTAATTACTGTACTATAAATAATATAGTTGCAATACTAAGTATATTATTTTATATTTGCAATAACGGTCAAAAATGATAGTTTAATAAAATTGGAAAGATGTACAAATTCAATGAAAAAGAGTATCCCTGCTACGCAACTTTAACAATGGGACTTATTGGTGGAAAATGGAAAACAGCTATTCTATATAATTTGAAGTCTACTACGCTGCGTTATAGTGAACTTAGAAAAAAAATGCCTACGGTAACTGAACGCACTTTGAGTTTGCAGTTAAAAACATTAGAAAAAGATGGCATCATAAGGAGGAAAGTTTACACCTCAAAACCGCCACTAAAAGTAGAATACTCTTTAACTGAGTTTGGTAAAACTTTAGTTCCCCTGTTGCAGGATATTGTGGATTGGGGAAAGTATGTGATTGAGGATTATGTAGATCAAGATAAATAATTTGAATAAATGGGTCAGTATGAGGCTTCCCTAGTTTAACGGATGCTTATAGCACCAGAAACGCTATCCACAAACTTCTGAAATGGCTCTTTTGGTTAAGGTTAGTTAGACAACTGCGCCTAGGAATCACTATCTGTTTGGCAGTTAAACCATCGCGCAGATGTTTAACAGGCCCCCAAGTAGGAAACCGCGGGGTCGTATTGATGAGCTATGGGGAAAGTAAAGATCGAGCAGGCTTTGTTAAGGGTATTTTCAATAACTTTGGATTCACCAGTTCTGATCATGCCGATACCCAGAGTGAGTCTGGACGATTATAGACACGGCAGAATAAGGTTTTGTGCGTTGGTAACGCCCTGTATTGTGGACTCTCCATAAGCTTCCATTTCCCGGTATTTGGGGACCAGCAAAAGATCAACTTATTATTTGCAGTAACCTGGTTCATGGTGGTCCGCGTGGCGGGTAAATCTGTAACAGCGTTTGAAGTATGATCATGGACGTTCCACAGGTTCGACAAACGAATTTGGGTCGCGGTTTTTTTGACTTCTTCGCAGGTTGGTCCGTTTCTTTTTTGTTCTCTACCGGTGGTGCATCGGGGCAGAGGGTTTTACGCAACGTTGATAAGTTTTGTTTGCGCTGATGATTGGCCAGTAAACCGAAGTGACGGATACGATGGAATCTTAACGGTAAGATGTGGATCAGGAATCGTCTTAAGAACTCATCAGCCGATAGCGTCATAGTTTTAAAGCGCAAACACGCCCTCGCTCGATAATCTTTCCATTTAAATGTGACAGTATCGGTATCATACTGTATGAGTCGACGATTGGAGATTGCCACCCGATGGGTATAGCGGGACAGGTATTCAAGCACTGCCTTTGGGCTTGAAAAGGGCTTCTTGGCATAGACCACCCAATCGACTTGATGGGCAGGAGCCAGATAGGAACGGAATAGATTGCGATCAGACAGGTGTGCGATCTCCCCATAGAAGGCGAGTTGGGGATGTATGGCAACCAGTTTCTCCAAAAAAAGTCGACGGAACAAGCGTGAGAGCACCTTGACGGGAAGGAAGAAGCCTGGTTGACAGGGTTTCCATTTGGCCTCTGGGGTCAGCCCACCGCCCGGTACCACACAATGTAAATGGGGGTGGTGGGTCAAGGCAGAGCCCCAGGTATGCAAGACAGCGGTAAACCCGATCTTTGCTCCCAGATGCTGGGGATCCGCAGCTATGGTGGTTAATGTTTGGGCGGTTACCGCAAATAACAGATCATAGATGAGGGTGGGATTCTGATAAGCGATCCGTGCAATGATGGCGGGAACCGTAAAGACGACATGGTAGTAGGCAACGGGTAATAGCGCGTCTTGCTGGTGGGCAAGCCAACGTTTCGCCGCGCTCCCTTGGCACTTGGGACAATGTCGATTACGACAAGAGTTATAGGCAATTTGGTCGTCATGACACTGTTCGCAGCGTATGACGTGCCCGCCCAGCGCAGACGAACGACAACGCTCAATGGCAGATAATGCCTTGAGCTGACGTAGGTTCAGGCGTCGATCGCGCCGCCATGCCGGTGCATGGTCACGCACGATATCCGCCACCTCCCAAGGAGGTCGCACCACCACCTTGGTGGAGTTAGATCGGTATTACAACTTCAAATACTCAAGTGGACCTTTGACTTCACGCAATCGGTTTGCCGCGACTTGACTGTAACGAGCCGTGCTCTCAAGCTTACGATGCCCAAGCAACACTTGAATGACGCGAATATCCTCGTGTTGTTCCACCAGATGGGTGGCGAAAGCATGACGCAGTGCATGCAGAGACACCTTCTTGGTGATGTCTGCCTCATTACGAGCTCGGATAAAGGCACGACGCAGTTGCCTCACAGACAAAGGGTTCACTGGATTCTGTCCAGGGAATAACCAACCGCCAGGTAACATCTTGCGTTCGTCCTGCCCTGTGCGATACCAAGTGCGTAGAATGGTGAGCAACTCGGGCGACAGCATGGCATGTCGATCCCGTCCGCCTTTGCCCTGTTCGACACGTAGAATCATTCTCTCGCTATCGATGTCGGTGACTTTGAGATGGGTGATCTCACTGGCACGGAGTCCTGCACCGTAACCTACACTGAGTGCAGCTTGGTATTTGATGCTGCCAGCCGATTGAATAATCTTGGTAACTTCTTCAACACTTAATATCTCTGGTAGTTTACGGGGTTCGTGCACATGACGCATCTTCCTGGGACGCTCAGGGCTATCTATGGTGGTTTCAAAGAAAAACCGAACACCGGTGATGGTGGCGTTAATTGTGCCTGGAGAAACACCATCGTTGGTCATTTGCAGTTGAAAGGCACGGAGTTCATCGGCGGTTGCGGTGGCCGGAGATCGCTTAAGAAATTGATTGAGCCTGATGACGGCACGCAGATAGGTTGCTTGGGTGGCTGGATGCAGCTTGCGTATTGCCATGTCATCGAGCATACGCTGGCGTAAAGGGCTATTAGTTTTGTTAGACTTGGTCATGGGTCTGATTCCTGTGTGGTTTGGTTGTGAGTGTGAGAACTACAACTTAAACACAGGACAGGCCCTGCTGGCTAATGGGAGGAGCGTGAAGCTATTGACTAACTTCCTACTGGGTTACCGCGCGAGCGGTTTAGTACGTGGACAACTTTGAGTCATAGCCAGTGAATTGAAATCGACTCATCAGATTGAGTAATGTGTTTCGTCTGCTCTACGGCTCTTGTATACTCGGAGCGGTCACTCAGTTATTTATTAGTTAAGGAAAATGGAACCAACAAAACCAATCCACCGAGAAGAAAAAGGTTGGGGATATGAAATCTGGATTCACAATTCAGAGGACTACTGTGGAAAGATTCTTGTATTGTTTAAAGATAAACGATGTTCTCTCCACCATCACTTGGAGAAGAAAGAAACTTTTTATATTCAAAGCGGTAAGCTGGTGATGAAAACGGTTGAGCAGTCCGGAAATGAATCTCTTTTTGAGATGTCTGAGGGTGATGTATTAGAGATTGTACCCGGTCTTAAACATCAATTTATTGGTGTAGCAGAAAAAACAGAAATCATGGAATTTTCTACGCAACACTTCGAATCTGACTCAATTCGAACGATTAAAGGTGATTGATAAACTGACCGTTTCGAGCAAATAGTGATCCGATGAGATACCTAAATTAATAGTGTACAAGCGTCGAACAAAGGGTGCAAAAAAGGATCAGGTGAAACGATGGGCTTTACCAGACAAGGTTTTCTTTGCTTGTGGAGCCTGCCATGTGTTGGCATACACTTTCTTGGAACATTATCCAAACCAAGGGTTTAAACCAATGTGGATCAAACCTAAATCTGGATACACTGGAAATCACATTGTTGTTATTGGTGGTGAGATGGTATTCGACTATCATGGTTATTCGAAATGGGATAGATATTGGAAGCATACAGTTACAAGGGCAAATCAGTGGTGGCCAGGATGGGATGCCGATACGGTAGATTTACCTAAAGATGTTTTGATATCAGAGATTAAATCAAAAGAATATCTCGGATTATGGTTGAGAGAGCCATCGCAATTTTTGAACGATCCTATACCGCGCGCAAACAATTTCTTAAGTAGGTTTCCTGATCCTCAGAGTATTTGACTGACTCTAATGGGCAAGGAAGCGACCGTTGGGCGAATTTTTTAGTGCTGGTAAGTTTCGAGAACAATCGACATGGCGCTTTACTTTTCCATCGGTCGCAAACATACTCTGAAGAGCCACCCGACTTATCTGAAACTATTTCAATGTAACTTCCAAAAGCAGACATTGTTCTCCAGCTCCACTTCCTTCTGTAGAGCTTTAAGTACCCTGCTTTTTGTATATAAGAAGGAGATATGGAACACGGCACCCTGTCGGAGTGGGTCGCTTGTTGAGTGTTTGGGTTCAACGTATACTAATTTTTACGCTTGATGGTGAATGCGAAAAATATAACCCTTAAAAGTAGGTGGCATAGATGCGCTTTGTAAGTACGATCCAATATTGTCTTTTTGTTGGTTTCATTTTATGGTCGTCGTTGTTATTTGCGATGGAACCCGTAAATTCCTATCACGGCGCAGAATGCAAGACAGCCAATGATACCCAAGCGCAGTATTTTGTTTGGAATAAAGATGGAATAACTAACACTTCCCCCATTCCTCTTTTTGTGATTTGTCCAATGTCATATGAATACCCGGCATTCAATCACCTAAATGTTCCTCCGGTTGAAAGTATGTATGGGGCGATCAGCGTGTCCTTTGGGAATGGCCTATCCAATGATACTCGTATGACTTGTTATGTAAGAGTTTCACAATCTTTAGATGGTTCTGGACTACTAATTCAGGGTGCTGACACGATATTTTCGAATAAATTAGTACTGGTCGGGAATTTTGAATACCCGGGAATGGGTGGTAAGAACGGATTTGGTGGATGGATTGGAGTTCCAATTTTTCGATCATCAGCTACCTACTCTCACCTTCTTTGCTTGCTGCCCCAAGGTTCCACATTAAGAGGATATTCAATGGGTATACGTTGATGTCGACATACCGTTAGCTCAACTCTACGTCATGTGAATCATAGGCAGTTGATATGAATGACTGCAATACGGAAATGTAAAGGATTGCCAATAAATTACCGACTGACTCTACTGGGCAAACAGCGGGCATAGCCGGGTTATGCGGTATCGAGCAGTAAAAAAAGATCAACTTGTTTCGTCAGGTCTACGACCGTAGAATACTCAGAAGAGTCACTCGGCATTTTTGGAACAATACCTATGAACCCAGAAAGCTGACACTGAGAAAGGATAATTTCTAGAATATTTGAAGGAGGATAAAATGAATAAACATGTCGTCTTATTGCTCATATCTGTATGCTTGGTCTTGAGTGGGTGCGGAGACAGAAAGGACACATCATCTTCTGGCGCTGGTACAGACACTGAACTATCAAGGGCCGAGAATATACTTACAACTGAATCAGGGGGGCTGGTCTACGTTGTTTATGATGAAACAGTAAATGTCGGTGACGTGGTTCGTTTTAAGTATGCAGTGAGAAACGCTGCCGAAGAAAATCAGTCTGGAACTCTACATTGGGATGACAATTCCTCCTCTCGGGTAAGAGGCAATGGATTACTAAGACACGTATACCGAGCGCCTGGGACATATAAAATTGCTATACAGACAGATGGTTCAGAAAAGGTAGTTGTAGGAGCAATTTTAGTTATCGATAATGAGGCGGGATTTGTTGATGGTGATCAGTGTCGTATATCTAGCGTAGTTCTTTTTCCGGGAGAGGGGGAAATTTCCCAAAATACTATGTTGCGTGCGATTGTTGACTTCGAGGTTAATGATATTTCGCTGTCGCCGCTATTCAGTCCAATTGCATTGAGGGGAGTTTTAACTTACAAAGGCTTTGACAATTCCCGGGGTTTTGTCGATGTGTTTGGGTTATTCCATAGCCATTCGGAAATTTCAAGAAAGGCTATCGACAAAGGTCAGGGTGTAGTCCTATTCGATCTTAAGGAGTTAGACACTAGAGTAGTGAATATTAGTATTGCGGCAATCGTGATTGATATATCGCGCAATGGTTCTGCTGCCGGTCCAACCGGGGCATGTGAATATTCAGAGCGTTTAAAAATTAAGGTGAATATGTAAATATTTTGGTTGGGATGAGCTTTGTTTTAACTAACTAATAGCTGCTTAACTAATTTCCTTGTAGCGTAAGCTATTCAAATAATATGCAAAGTTGAATGACCGCTAATTGAAGATCAGTTAAATTCCTTCGGAATTATGAATGTCAAGTGAGGGCAAGGAAGCGACCGTTGGGCGAATTTTTTAGTGCTGGTAAGTTTCGAGAACAATCGACATGGCGCTTTACTTTTCCATCGGTCGCAAACATACTCGGAGCAGTCATTCGCTTAATTTTTATATACCCACAATACATTTGTAAGCGGTCACTGTCTAAGATCGAGTATTGGCCAATTTATTTCCATCAAAACCTGCAAATGCACTTGTATTTTTCGGAATAAATAATATGGAAATGAGAACCATCGTCGCTGACACCAGAAATGCCGAGTTTAAACCGGCGGTATCACTAACATAACCTGCAAACGCCGAACCCATGGCTTGCCCAAGCGACATAAACGCGAACATTACCCCAAACGCTATAGACGGGTAGCTTTTGAACAGTCGCATACTCCATATAAGGAGTGCGCTTCCAGGGATCATTGATCCAATCCCAAAAGTAACGGCCGCGAGGTTAACTGCGTATTCAATGTCTGTTAAGAACACTATCAAAGCGCATGAGCTGGCACTGAGAACATGTGCAATTATAAGGGTATATTTAATTCCTTTATTCGTTATTAGATCCCCGCTAAATACTGTAATGAGCCCGGAAGCTCCCACTAACATCCAGAACCATTCTTGAAATTCTGCTGTGTATCCACCATTTACAGACAATAATTTTGCCGAATATGTGTAGTAGCATCCTAGTAAAACCCCGTACGACACACACAATACGAATAGGTTAACCACACCCGGTCTATATATTGATCTGATTTCAAATTTTTGTCGCGCTTTAACACGCGCGTTCGCGTGCTTTTCGACAGGCAATGTAAAGACGGCGAGCACTGTTACTACTAATGCGCATCCAGAAAATACCAGCCAGATATGTTGCCAAGTTCCCGGCAAAGAATAGGATAGAGCACCAACCGCCAATATTCCAATAGTGCCTCCACAATTGAGAGAAGCAATTGCACGGTTTTGCCATACTGGACTAAGGTATGCGTCAATAATCCTATACTCGCTTGGTGGCGCGACGCCAACACATGCTGATGCTAGAACTATGCCTAAGATAAGAATGGGTATAGTGCTGGCAATAAAAACTAAAAAAATACCTAAACTGGTAACTACCCCGCTTATGCAGATCATCCATATTGGACGCACCTGGTGAGCCAAAATAGATGAAACCAATGTGACAATTACGAATGCTATCGTAGCAGCGCTCGCAATTAAACCAAGGTGGAATGTGCTGATGTTAAATGCTTCTTCGATTTGAGGAATATACAGCCCATAAGCGTACCGTCCGGTTCCATACGTAAATGCAACAAAAGCGGTAAATACGACGGTAAATACAATTGGGTAAGTTTTGCGGCGGTGGTTCATGTCGTTCAGCAATTTTATTAATACGGACTCTTGGTTGCGCCAGCTATTTCAGCACTAAAACCGAAAACACCAATGTGTGAATTATTGTATATTTTTAAGTGGTATATTATTACTACCAATTTTACTGATACCGCCATACCAATTGTCGATAACGAATTACGTGAAACAATCAACCGGAACGCTCGTTAATCTCTTTGATCTCAAACGAGACACAGATATGCCTCTGGCCTTGCAGATAGCTGATGGGCTTCGTTCGTCTATACTCAATGGGTTGCTTCTACGTGGTAGCAAATTGCCACCTAGTCGATTGTTAGCCTCCGATCTCAATGTGTCTCGTAGTACGGTCGTGGAAGCATACGAGCACCTACATGCCGAAGGATTTATATCAAGCAAGGTTGGGTCTGGAACGACGGTAATTGAAACTAAAGTGCAGCTTGTCGGTGGGGACATCACCGATTCGATATCATACGACGAGCGGTTAGTTCTCAATACTCCACCCGACCCTTTCCATGGATTCAATACAGGCACTCCTTCTCTCGAAGAGCTGCCAAAAAATGAATGGAAACGTTTATTCAACCAGGTCCATAGCACTGCACCAAGCGCTTCATATGGGTACGGTCCAGTTGGTGGACTCGGTTCACTAAAAATTGCTATAGCAAGACATGTTAGATTGTATCGAGGTATTCTTTGCCATCCTGATCAAATTATCATTACTGAACGAACAAGACAGATTGCTAGTGTTCTTGGGGTTTTACTTAAGGACGATCCGCGACCTGTGTACGTAGAAAACCCCGGTCATCAGGGGATTCAAGCGGCATTATCAATGCACGGCCATTCAATCTCGCCAATTCTAGTGGACGAATGTGGAATCACAACTTCTTCGCTTGCGGAAGACGATGCAAAGATGTTGGTTGTTACGCCATCTCATCAATATCCAACGGGAACTATGCTAACGCTTGAGCGTAGATTAGAGATTCTAGAATGGGCGCATAATTCAACAGCATATATTTTTGAAGATGACTATGATGGTGAATTTCGCTATAACGGGCATCCACTTACTGCCCTCTATGGGTTAGATCGAAACGGTAGAGTTGTGTACGCTGGCACATTTGCCAAGTCGTTATTTCCCGATCTTGGTCTGGCTTTCGCAATACTCCCCCCCGAATTGGTTAAACAATTTATTAATGTTTACGGTGTCCTCTATGGCCCAGTATCAATGCTTAAGCAGATGACCCTTGAGCGATTCATCAAGGAGGGGTATTTTTCATCCCACCTTCGCAAGATGCACGATATTTACCGACAGCGTATGGATTGTCTTACGGTACAAATCAGGAGAAAGCTCGGTAATTATCTAAGGGCCCAACCGATTGCTGCCGGGCTCCATGTTTGTGCGTATGCTACAGTTCCAATGGATGACAAAAAAATTTCGCTAGCGGCCAATATGGCAAATTGCCCGGTTGATGCATTATCGAATTATTGTTTTGGAGAAGATCTTGTTCACGGTCTTATCTTCGGCTTCGGAGGCGCTCCAGTTACCGACATTCCTGGACTCGTTGATCAACTAAGAATTATTGTGCCACGATATGTTGATAAATGAATTTGATTTGGTCGTCAGCATATGTCCGCTTTACGGAAACTTTCAAAAGCCAGATAAAATTGATGACTGACTCTAGAGGGCAAATCAGAGCCAGTCAGCCTATCTGCCGATTCGGGTTAAAAATAGCTTGATTCTCGACTTTGTAATCTGTCTCTGAGACACTCCAATTCGGCCATTCACCAAGTAAAATAACGAGGTATGTTAGATAGCATATCAATACGTGCCTATACTCCCGCTGTATGTTCACACGAACATGATTTTCACCAAATTGTTTTACCTCTGCATGGTGTTATTGAGATAAACGTGAATGGTGTTCAAGGCACAGTTGGTAGCGGTCAAATAGTCATTATTCAAAAAGGGATTGAGCATAGTTTTCAGGCTCGAGAAGAATCTCGCTTTCTAGTAGCTGATCTCTCTGAACTGCCGAACAATGCTAACTTGTTAGATTCTCCGTTCGCTTCAATATCAGGAGTGATGCAATCTTACTGTAGTTTCATAGAAGCGCAGCTCCAGTATCAGATAAACGCTGAACTCGAAGCAAGTATGGTGCTACTGTTTAAGCAATTATTGTTAACTCAAGACTTCTCACCAAAAATTGACAATAGAATAACCAGAGTACTCGCCCATATAGAAAGTAATCTAAGCAAAGAATGTTCGTTGGAAGCATTGTCTTCGATTAGCAATCTTAGTGTTAGTCATTTCAAAGTTGAGTTTAAGAACCAAACAGGAAAAACAGCGGGCGAATATCTAATGGCGCAGAGAATGGAGAAAGCTCGTGCACTATTGAGTCATACAGACTACCCCATTCAGATCGTCGCGGAACTGGTCGGCTATAGTAGTCTGTCAGCATTTAGCCGACGGTTTTCTGATTATTTTGGTAAACCACCGAGTAGGATTAATTCTCAATAGGTCATTCAGTCTTTTGAGCAAACAACTCCATCCTTTTAGCATAATCCCGTGTAACTGTTTCTTGTAGTCTTAGGTCGTTATCTAAACCATCTGAGTGGAAAGACTTATGACTAAAAAAATAACTGATTACAAAGCGCTAACGTTCGATTGTTACGGAACAATGATTGACTGGGAGAGTGGTATTTGGGACGCCTTACAGCCGCTCATCTTGGAAAATAAGCGAGAGGATATGACTCGCGAACAAACACTTAGAGCGTTTGCAAGAATAGAAACCGCGCAGGAAATCAATACGCCAGATATTGTTTACTCTGACCTGCTTGCTCAGGTACACCATGATATTGCCAAAGAATTTGAGATAACGAGCAATGCTGAACTTGATAGAGACTTCGGGCTATCTGTTCCACATTGGCCAGCCTTTCCTGATTCAGCAGACGCACTACGCAAGCTAAAAAGGCACTTTAAACTAATTATTCTCTCGAACGTACACAGAGAAGGTTTTGCCGCTTCGAACAGGAAACTTGGTGTAGATTTTGACGCTATATACACTGCTCAGGACGTGGGCAGTTACAAGCCAAATATTGCCAACTTTGATTACATGCTCAATGCCTTAAAAAATGATTTTGGGATTGAGAGTGACCAAATTCTCCACACTGCCCAGAGCCTACATCATGACCATGTGCCTGCCACAATAGCTGGTTTAGACAAAGCATGGATTGATAGACAAAATCTTTCTAATAGTGACAACTGGGGAGCGACGGCGGTAGTCGATAATCGCCCAGAGGTTGGCTTCACATTCTCCACATTAATGGAGATGGCCGAGTCAATCTAATGGGTAAAAGTAAACTTACTTACTACTGTGTTTGAGGTTATTGGTTCCGCTTTAGCGATAGTTTATGCCTTGTTGATTGCCTCCAATACGGGGAATGAGTTGCTGGGTTTTACCATTCTATTGGTTTCCACGTTTTTGTTTGCAGGATGGGCTGTGATTGATCGGCGCTGGGCTTTCCTCTGCTTGCAGTTCTTTTACGCAGCATCGTCCGTTATTGGTCTAATTAGATGGGCTTAACACTCAATTTAACTCAATGTTGTATGACCGCAAAACTCGGTCATACGCTGTTAGGTGACATTTAAACTAGATTAGTCAACTTGTGCATATTCTGGACGAACGTGAACACCCATTCTGGTTGAACGTGAACAGTGATTCTGGTGCATCGTGAACACCGATTCTGATTGATCATGAACACTGATTCCGGTCTGATCGTGAACACTTTTGGCTATTGTCCAGAATCAGTATTCTCGGTGGCCCAATCCGACCAACGTATTGAATCTCAACTGCTAATCTGCGCCGTTTTCACACGGTGCCGATATGCCTACCAAGAGAGTTTCAATGCGACAACTAAGAGAAATACTGCGTCTACGACTATGCGCTAATCTGTCCCTGCGACAGATCCATTCCAGCCTTCGTATCAGCCTGGGCGTGGCACAAAAAGTGGTCAGCAAGGCCGCAGTGCTTGCCATTGATTGGCCTGCCATCGATCAACTGGATGACCAACAGCTCGCCCGGCTGTTTTACCCACAGGCGGATACCGTATCCTCGTCCGCCTTCGAATCACCAGACTGGCGGGAAGTGCATCGTGAACTGCGCCGAAAGGGTGTGACCAAACAGCTCCTGTGGGAAGAATACTGCCAGCAATTCCCTAATCGCTGCTACAGCTATTCCCAGTTCTGCTTCCTCTACACGGACTGGAAGGCCAAACAAAAGCGCTCCATGCGCCAGACCCACAAAGCAGGGGATAAGCTGTTTGTTGACTATGCTGGCCAAACCGTCCCCATTGTTAACGGTGATACCGGTGAAGTGCGATTTGCACAGATCTTTGTCGCGGTACTCGGCGCTTCCAATTACACCTACTGTGATGCAACCTGGTCGCAGACCATCCCGGATTGGTTAGGCAGTCATGCCAGAGCCCTGACCTTTTTCGGCGGGGTGCCCCGACTGATTGTCCCGGACAACCTCAAAAGTGGTGTTAGTAAAGCCTGTCGCTATGACCCCGATGCTCATCCAGCCTACCAGCAACTCGCTGCCCATTATGGTACCGCGATCATGCCAGCACGTCCGTATAAGCCCAAGGACAAAGCTAAGGCGGAAGTTGGTGTTCAAATCATCGAGCGCTGGATTCTCGCTCGACTGCGCCATCAAACCTTCTTCTCTCTGGCCGAACTGAATCAAGCGATAAAAGGATTGCTCGAATGGGCCAACCAGAAACCCTTCAAGCAACTTAAGGGGTCCCGGAAACAATGGTTCGAGTCCATCGACAAACCCGCCTTACAGCCCCTCCCTAAACATCCTTACGAATATACCGATATCAAAACCGTACGGGTCAATATCGATTATCACATTCAGTACCAGGACCATCTCTACTCGGTCCCCCATCATCTGGTCGGAGAGCGTCTCGTCCTGCATGCCAAGGCCTATTTGATTGAGCTCTACTTCCACAATCGTCGGGTCGCCAGTCACCCTAGAAAGTTCTACCCTGGGGTGACCACCGTGCCAGAACACATGCCACCGGCCCATCAATATCAACACAAATGGACAAGTGCCCGCATCCTGAACTGGGCCCAGGACATTGGTGACGAAGTTCGACAATGGGTGCATGTCCAATTCCATAAAAAGGAACACGAGGAACAGGCATTCCGTGTTTGCCTGGGGTTGTTAAATCTCTCCAGACAGTATTCCGGCATGCGATTGAATAAAGCTTGTGCCATTGCCAACCAGCAGAAACTCTATCGGCTGAAACAAGTGAAGTCGATCTTACAAAGTCACCAGGATCAGTTGATCAGTGATCCGCCTCAACAGGAAACACGGCTTCCTCAAAGCCATGAAAACATCCGTGGACCCCATAGCTTCCATTGACCCTTTACCCAACCCAAGAGAACCTCATTATGTTACAGCAAACACTCACACAACTTAGAAATCTGAAACTGGCCGGTATGGCCAACGCGCTCGTCCAGCAAACCGAACAGCCAGGAACTTATGAAGCATTATCCTTCGAGCAACGACTACAATTGCTCACCGATTGTGAACAATCTGATCGTGATCAGCGTCGTCAGAAAAGACTGTTAAAAGCAGCCCAGTTCAAGTTGACTGCTCATGCCAAAGACATTGATTACCAGCACCCGAGAGGCTTGAAGCAGTCGCTGATGGCATCATTACTACAATGCGAATGGCTCAGCAAGCATCAGAATATACTGATTACCGGACCTTGTGGAAGTGGTAAAACGTATTTGGCTTGTGCTATCGGACATACCGCTTGCCTGAAGGATTATCGAGTGAAATATTACCGACTCTCCCGGTTACTGCTGATGCTCAGTCAAGCTAAGGCAGATGGCTCTTATAGCAAGGTGCTCCTGGCGACGGCCAAACTCGATTTACTCATCGTGGATGATTGGGGGCTGGAAGCACTCAATGCGGCCCAACGTAATGACTTGATGGAGATCATGGATGATCGACATGGGCATGCGTCCACCGTGATGATTAGTCAGTTGCCCACTGATCAGTGGTATGCCGCAATCGGCGATAACACCCTGGCCGATGCCATTCTCGACCGCCTCATGCATAACGCCCATCGGATTAAATTAAAAGGTGAATCGATGCGCAAAACGACCCTTGAGGTTGACTGATCGTGAACACTTAAGGTAAAAAACAACTTCGAACAATACGTTGGTTAGCCGGTGTTCACCATCCGCCAGAATGGGTGTTCATGATCATCCAGAATCACTGTTCACGATCACCAGAATACGCAACTTGTAAGATCAAGTTCCAATTTTTACAAATGCGTTTTCCTAGTCTTGGTGAATGGACGCTGTTTACCCAAAGCCATAATACGTAAATACTTTTAAAGTCCGAAAATTATCCATATTTAGCAAGCGCCTCTTTGACCCCTATTCGAGGGGCCAATAGTGTCCCATTCTGATTTGCTTCTGCGAGCCGCATGTCCAAATTAAAAACTTCATAGCGCTTTTTTTCCATCTCATCTAAACCACTAACGATGACATCCAAGGCATAGGAATCACGCTCTGCAACGAACCAATGTACATTATCCTTTTTGAGGCCTATTGAGCTAATCTCACCCGGAAAAATTATTTTTTCGTCGCTTGGACGAATAAGAAGAGCAGTACTAGAGCGTTCGAGCTGATCATATTGGCGTAAATGTAGCTGCCCGCTTAGCAAAATGTGAGCTGAAAGCATATTTGCGTGCCCGTGGGGCACGATTGCTCTACCTTTACCAATAGCGAACAATATCGGATTGAATCTCAGTGTTAGAGGCTTGTCATCGTCTAGGTTTACACGCAGCTTTTTAACGCCATATTGAGCAAAACTAGTTCGTTCTCGAAGACGATCAAAATCAATATCTAGCAGTAGGTCTTTAAGTGGAACATGTGTGAATAAGGTTTCTAATCCTGTCCGCCATTCATCAATTGTGACTGTTTCATTTCGAACGTAATTTACAAGATCTTGTAAGTCAGAAACCCAATAGCGAGGCTTTCTACGATTAGTGGCGGCAAAGACGCCGGGGCATTGCCCCAGAGTTAGCAAAGCAGTCAAACTGCAAAGATTGGAGATGACTAATCTGCGTGAATTCATACCATAAACCTGCCGATTAGCCATGTAGGTTTCGCAAAGCCATCACATATGGCTCAGACTGTGGAACGTCAATTGCAAGCGCTGACTTGGACATTATTATCTCAATACTTTTGGATCAGTTGGTGTTATGAATGGCTGTTGTGAGTAGAGGTTGTGTATGTTTATTGCCTGATCGAAAAGTTAGGCCAATAGCGGTCACTTGCAGGTTAGAAAAATGTGAACCGCCTCAAATAAATTTCTATCCATCCCGGTGAGACACTAGGACGTCGATAAGCAATCTCATACACTCAACTCGCTTATTTTGCTCAGGGTAATAGAGATAAAATGAAGGCAACTTTTTAATATAAGGATCGAGAACCGTTTCCAGTTCTCTTGACGCAATACGTTCTGCCACGTTCGCCCGCAAAGACCAACCTATTCCATGCCCATCACGCGCAGCCTGAATCACGCCCATATCGCAATCAAATACCAGCCGCGTTGGTGTATTGATGATTTTATCCTGTCTGTCTTCAGTGAAATGCCAATCCTCTACTTTTTTTGCGGTAGGAAGTTTGTACCGAATGCAATGGTGATTCAAAAGATCCCGCGGATGATCCGGCCGGCCGTACCTGTCTAAATAAATAGGTGACGCAAAAAATGCGGGCGTCAACGGTGGCGTTAACCGAACGGCCACCATTTCTGAAGAAAGCACGTCCCCAAAATGGATTCCTGCATGAAATCCTTCTCGGTTAATATCTACCAATCCTTCGATCAGGGATAAATCAAGATTGATTCCAGGATTGTCCGAAAGGAATTTTTCCAATACTGGCGCGAGTGCGGTGACGTACGCCCCATGGGATAGACACAGACGCAACGTTCCATTGAGGGTTTTTCCAACCTCCTGGGTCTTCTTAACCGCATAGGTCATATCACGATAGGCTGGCGCCGCTGAATCGAACAACACCCGACCAGCGTCAGTCAGTTTGATGTTGCGTGTGGTGCGAAACACGAGCCCTACTCCCATCTTCTTTTCAAGTGCTTTTAGTTGAAGGCTGACTGCGGGCGCACCTACGCCTAATGCTTTGGCTGCCGCTCTGAGTGATCCCTCCTGGACAATCGCAAGGAAAACTTCAATTCCATATACAGGGGCTCGTTTCATTGTTTAATATTACTAAACAAATTGATTAGATTTCAATATCTATTCAAACAATCATGATCTCTATAGGATGAAGAAAACTACTTTTTCAGGCGTCTATCTGGAGATCAAAATGAGCGTTGTTGGTAAAGAGGCACAGCCTCTACATGTTGTGCGCGGTGTAACGTTGATCGTGGGGGCAATGTTCATCACGTCCGTTCAGGATGTCATTTTCAAACTTTTCAGTAACGAACTGACCCTTTGGCAAATTTTTACTTTACGGGGATTACTTGCATTACCTTTACTTGTAATACTTGCATGGGTAAAAGGCATCCGAGGCGCCGTTTTTAAAGGCGCGCTACAGAAGTGGCCGCTGTTGCGATCACTCTTCTTGACAATTTCGTTTGTAGCGTACTACGCAGCCATTCCCTTTCTGAGTCTGTCGACCGTTGGCGCTGCGAATTATATCGCGCCTATTTTTGTCACTTTGCTATCAGCCTACGTTATAAGTGAACCCGTTAGCCTTCGTGGATGGGTCGCAGTTTTTGTGGGCTTTGCGGGAGTCATTATTCTTCTTCAGCCGGGTACCGATGCCTTTTCACCCTGGGCAGTATTACCGGTGTTCGGCGCTTTTTTCTATGCAATATCACACATCATAACCCGGGCCAAGTGCCAATCTATTCCACTGGCTACCATGGCATTAGCTATTACCATAGTTATGCTATCTACTGCTTCATTAGTAAGTGGGATATTGTTGCTTTGGCATCCAAGCGATGAGTTGACTCATTCTTATCCCTATATATTTAGTGAATGGTCACCCATTGGCACTTCAGGGTGGTTTGTTCTTGGGTTGCTGGCAGCTCTAAACGTAGTGATCGGATTAGGTCTCGCCGGTGCCTATCAAGCAGCACCGCCATCAATTGTTGCAACGTTTGAATATTGCTATTTGATTTTTGTGGCAGTGTGGGACTATCTATTCTTTGCTACTACACCAGGTGGTGCGACAGTTATTGGTATATTACTGATCGTCGGAGCCGGTTTGATGGTTTTGCGTCGAAAGTAATATTGCTGAACATTAGCTTGGAATATATTAACTGACAAGATTGTCAATTTAAAACCTCGCTGACTATCGGCTTTTATTGTAGGCCATCACTTATTGTCAAAGAGTACAAACTCCCGAGACAGCTTGGCTTTCTATTGATACAGGTCTTATACCCGCTCCAAATAAATTACTGCTGAAGCTTTATGGGGAGTAGCTTGGTCATATATCAGTTATATCATACGACCTGCTAACAGAAAAACTGCTGTGATTGGCCAACTTTCCAGAATGGCTAGTCAACCTTAAGGGATTAGGCGACTGCATACGTTTGCTAAGGAAAAGTCTTTCATTTAACCTCCACAGTGAAATACGGCTTCTATATTGTACTCATCGGGGTCGAGTACAAATGTGGCGTAATAGCTTGAGTGGTAGTGAGGGCGTAAACCAGGGGCGCCATTGTCACGTGCGCCGGCAGCTAAAGCTGCTTCATAAAAAGCAACAACCTGTGCAACGCTTGCTGCACGAAATGCAATATGGTTTCTTGGCGAGGATGGATCACCCTCGGCAATCCAAAAGTCTCCGCCAGGATCATCTCCACAGCTGGGTTCTTTCATTCCAAAACTCACGGAATCATCGAATTCGAGACGAATCACATATCCTAAAGTAGCAAGAACAGACGTATAAAATTTCTTGCTTCGAGCAAGATTTTTGACATTTATTCCTGTGTGATCGATCATCAGTACAACCTAATTAACGTTCTGAAAACGAGTTTACAAGTCTCCCCCTTTCTAAGTACTATGACTCAGTTTTACTCGCAGCCGCCATTTCAGTTATTTCGTATTTTCTGAATTCTACATTTCCCAAACTGTTACAAAATTGAAAGCGGACATCGAAGCGTTACCACTAATGCCTGAATCAACTACACCATGGGCTATAGTATAAATGCATCTAGTTGACACATTTGTTATACGACAGCTTCTTCAAACGGCTTATAAAAATGCATGAATGCCCCCGACGGACAAGTTTCGAACTTGCAGAGCTGATACTTGGCTGGAACCGCACCATCGGCGAACAGGCGTTTACCTTTACCAACGACTACTGGAAATGTCCACAGCCGAAATTCATCAATTAGCCCGTTGGAAAGCAATAATTGGATTAGCTGCCAACTGCCATGAACTTGTAATAGAGGTCCGTCTTGTTTCTTGAGTCGAAACAACTTCTCGGTAATATCACCAGTAATCTTTTCTGAGTTTTGCCATTTGAGGTTATCCAAGGTGGATGTCACTACATACTTTCTAGCGCTATTAAGCTTATCTGCAACGGGGTTATCATTATTTGAGTTAGCAAAGCTTGAAGCAAAAAGTTCATAGGTAGTTCGTCCGAGTAGAAGATCATAGGGCTCCGCCATCGCCTCGCGGCCAACTTGCGTCATTACCTCGTCCCAGCAATCATTAGCCCAGCCACCCTGAGTAAAGCCTCCTGAGAAATCTTCCTCGGGCACACCCGGAGCTTGCATTACTCCGTCAAGAGTTTGAAAAGTTAGAATAGCTAGTTTTCTCATTGTATCTGGCTCAACGTTTGACTTTCAGTATAACGCTAAGTAAAGCTGTGGGTTCGAGCGAGGACCACAGTGAGAGTTAATCGAGTATTCTCCAGTACAGACAGCGGTCAATTAGATCTAAATTAAATTAGTATCTTTATTGGATCAAGTATGAGCATATACACCTAATCGAGCCTGCGGATTTTCAATTTTAACTATTGAATCACTCCTCTCCACCCTCTTCCATTAGACTTTTTATAAGATGCTGATCAAGCAATGGTCCTCCCAGAGATTTTATTTGTTCTTCCAATAAAATTCCTACATCGCACAATTCCATTTGAATTTTTCCACTTTGAATCAGTTTTTGTCGCAACTGATCATGACAAATTTTTAGTTGACTCTTTTGCTCCGCAACTTCTTTGGCAAGATGCATAACGTTGCCAAATAGGTGATCCATCCGTTTTTCCCGCTCAGCTATTTTGGCCCGGTCTCTACCCCGGGCCCGTAGTAATTTTTCCGAAACCTTTTGGTTCGCCTTTTTTTCAATTAGAGCGATTTTTTCCTGAAAAGCCTGTCGAATCCTTTCCCGTTCGCGCTCTCTCTCACTGATAAATTCCCGTTTCAAGTCAGTTGCAAATTTTTCCAACGCTATTTCCAGCGACCGGCTATCTAATTTCACCGGTTGCTCGGGAATTTTGGAGGAGGTTGACACTTCTAGCTCCTGCACCGGCGACAATACATCCGGCATTGAGAATTTTGGATTAGGCACCTGATACACCTCATTATTACTTATAAATCAAGGCGCTACAAACACATAATCCTTCATTTCCAGATTTTGTCTGCGCGCATCTTATTCTCCTGAAGATATCCGTCGAGTTCAGATATCCCTATGGTACCCGTAATGATAGTCTAATTTGAACTCAAAGTGAGTCTTAATTGAACTTCAATTTTGGGATTTCCAGTACATTACCGAGAGAAATACCCAATGTGCCGAGACTTAGAGACACTATTTAAAAAGTTCTCGATATTCCGTTAGTGCCCGACTATATCGTTGCCAGTTTTCTCGGGTGTATACTGAAAAATCGAAGTCGATCTTAGAATAGGTTTCCGACACCATTGACCAACAGGTTTCCCGCAGAAGAGAAGCGCATTTCATGGCGTAAAAGCGTTTTAGATCCTGCTCCTGAATATTGCATTGAAAGTAGTTCTCCAATAATTCTTTTTCCTGGTCCAATTTTAATTCACTGTTAGATGCGAGATTGGCAAGGTCGAATAATGGGCTGTTAAAACCGGCATAATCGAAATCTATCAACCAGATTTTTTCCCCGTCATCAATAAAATTTGCCGCCAGTAAATCGTTGTGACCAAAAACGATTTTGACTGACCCCACTACATCCTCCAACTCTATCGCAACCTTCATTAGTTCCGGCATACTGGGCAGATAAGGACTATTTTTTTGTTGCAGCATATTCTGGTAATGACGGAGAACCTGAAAAACCCAAAACAATATTGGATACCCGGTAAAATGACGTGGCATTTCAACGTGAAACCGCTGCAATAAATCGACCAGACGAAGCAAATTCTTCGGCTTCCTGACATCCGACTCGGAGCAAACCTTTCCGTCAATGAAATCGATTACCAGTATGCCCTGGGTTCGATAAATCACCTGTGGAGAAAATCCGCAGGCAGCCGCGACTTCAGAAGTTACACCTTCATTCTCTCTCCAGACTAGATGCTCGGGAATATCATCTCCCAACCTGACGACATAATCTTTAGACTCACTTGAAACTCGAAAGTTGAAGTTGGTCATTCCACCGGATAACGGTGTTACAGCAATATCTCCTATCCAGCATGGAAGGTTTTTGACTTTTTCTATTTTTGAATCCGGCATCTAAGCAAATGGGTCAATAACGGTTTAAATTTTAATGCTATCGATATTGTAAAGTAAAAATTGAAACAGATTAGCCAAGCTGACCACCATCATCACACCGCGGATCGCTTTAGATTAATCAGTTTTAGTAATTCAGCAGCAGCCTGGGCATCACAAAGTGCGCGATGATGGGAATCAAGATTGACGTCAAATTCAGCGCATAGATTTTTAAGGCTATAGGAACGTAGTCCGGGATACCATTTTCGCATTTGCACTACGCTGCACAAAGTCGGTCGGTGATAGGTTTGATCTATGCGTCGATACTCATCACCAATAAACCCATAATCGAACCTGGCGTTGTGAGCGACAAATACTGAACCCTCGGTAAACTCTCTCAATGTATCAGCGATTTCAAAAAAGTATGGTGCAGAGGCCACCATCTCATCGCTAATTCCAGTTAACCTGGTGATATCGCCCGGAATTCTACGACCAGGATTAATAAGAGATTGCCACTGGTCAATCACTCGGTTGTTACGAACCTTTACCGCGCCAATTTCAGTCACCCGGTTTGTCGCAGAACGCCGCCCAGTGGTTTCGATATCTACCACAACATAAATTTGATTGGGGTCAATCACCCATTTAACTCGATTTACCGAAACGTTAAACCCGGCCCGCTCCAGCGCTACAATTTGTTTGAGTTGATTCCGGCGAAGCTGATCTCCTTCAGCTTTTATCTCAATAAACTCTGCTACTCCGCGATTAATCACTAGCAAATCAGGAAAACCCGAATGATTACCGGCGTAATCCTTCGCCATACGACGCAATATCTGAATTAGAGAGTTCCCTGGGGAGGCCTTAACAAACGCCTTCAATTGTTCGAAGATGTCCGGCCTCCAACCAAAAATATTATTTGCCTTACCATACTCGGAGGTGATTACCTCAAGCAGCGATTTTAGGAACGACGTTATATCCAATATTGATTCGAGTCGTGATTCGATCTCCGGAGAAAATCTTGGGTAAAATTTCCCGGTATCGAGGTCTAAGGGTCTTTTTTCAAAATCATTATAAATGGCCGATGCTTCCCGGGTAAAAAGCAATTCCCAAAATGCCAGGCCAAACAAGGCTTTCCACAATCCGTTTTCGCTGTAATAAACTTGTCCTCCCCGGGCTCGGTAATATTCTGCAGCGCCCAGTTCTGGTGTATTTCGGTGGGATTCGTCGAGGGGAATTATTTTACTGCTTCGCAGGATATCAGTAATTCGACTGGTGCGTTTTTTGTTAAATTTTCTTTGATAGAAGTCCTCGGCAAACAATAATTCTTCGTCACAGGATGGATCGTCGATCATACGTTCCAGCTGAGTCATTGCACCTGGCTTATCTCCCCGACTATACACCAGACGTGCCAGACGCTCACTTGCAGGCCAACTATCTGTTGTGCTGTAAATCTTTTGCGCGAGAGTGGATTCTCCGTACTTTTCTGCGCGCTCTCCCAGCCGGTAAATTATCTTCTGTCTTAATAAAATAGATTGCTCATCTTGGGCTACCGGCCAATCCGAAAACTCGTTGATACAGGATGAAATATCATCGCGATCAAAGCCATCAATTTCAGCCTGCTTTTTAATATAAAACCATGCATTCAGCGCGCTTCTTTTATCATCAAAACGGGGTTTGAAGTTACTTTTGAATTTTGCGGCTTTGGTCACACCAAGATCACGTAAAGTGAATCGGGTTAAATTTAGTTCCAGTTTACCGAAATATAGAAACAATAAATAACCGATTTGATCTGAACGCGCCTGAACTACGAAATTAAGTAGTGACTGTGCAAATGCGGGGTGAGAAGTATCGAGATTCCCCTGAGCGAAATCGATCAATTCTGCTTTCGACCATGAACGCCGATAACGCCGGCGGCAATATTGCGAATCTATTAGGCCAATCAGGGTATCCCGATTAATTACCCTGTACCAGAGTTTAATGTCGCTGGAATTGACTGGTCTGATAAATTCTGATTGGTGCAGTACATCTAATTGCGTAGATATGTTGGGAATTTCCTGGTAACGAAACCTTCGTATATCAAAAACCAATCCGGAGCGGTTCAGCATCCTGATGTAAAGACAACGGGCATCATCCGGCAACAGATTAAAGTCGTCAACAAACGCCTTATGTTCTGGCTGCAATACCGGCAAATATCTATCTTTAATTACCTCCAAAAATTCATTGAAGTGATAAAGATAGTATCGCGGCGGAAGTTCCAGCTGGGAAAAATTTTGCTCGCTCGGGGAGTTCAATGATTTTTTGTGCTGGCCGCAAACTACCAGCCGCCACAGTTAGCTAATAAATTAAGTTCTCAAAATAGAGAACAACAATGTATTTGTCAACCGGGAAATGAAACTTTCACTCGCCAATATTTAGATTGGTAAATAGTTTTAATGCTGCCTTGAGTCGGGTAACGGGGCAGCTACCAGCAAAGCTAAATCCCGATCAAGTCCCTGATATACTCAACATAACGCTGCTCGGGAGAAAATCCCAGCAAATTTTCGCCATTGGAAACAAAGTTTGAATAGGGGTTAAAGTCATAAAAACACGGCCGGCTTGTCCTGGTGTTAATAAAGTATTCTACGCCGCCAAGATCGGCACCAGCGGTAGAAATTATTTTCGCCACCACGTCGACGATTTCGGGCTCGGGATGAAAAACTTGAATACCATCGCTTGCATCAGCGTCCTCTGGCGACGGATCAGGATCAGTTACTGAACACCCGTCCGCCGCACAATAATTGTAGGAACCCTCGGTAATCCGTTGCTTAATCCCATAGAATAATTGGTCGCCTAGGACTTCAATTCGATAGATACTTCCATCGGACTCGATATATTGCTGAACCAGGCCACTGCGGTCGACCCCGAGGTCGATTAATCGATGTTGCACGGCCAAGCTTAGTTCCTGCTCATTATTGTAGCGGACAATACCAGCGCCAGATCCTCCAATATTTGGTTTAAGCATTACCGGGAAACCAATGTCACTGGCACCCTGCAAAATATCTTCCGGCTGGTACACGGCGATTGCTCTTGGACAGTCGAGGCCGAGATTTGAAAAGATCCCGTTCTGGATCGCCTTGGAAGCACCGGCAAAATGTGCCCGGTATCCATTTACCACCCGCACCCCGGATTGCTCCAGAAAACCCAGGTAATGCAATGTATGGGCAACCAGCGGAGAAGCGCGACCGGCCGATGGCATAATATTGACCCGATTTATCGCCAGATCAAAATTGATACTGGATGCCTGGGTGTCAAATGCGAGATCAGCCACATTTACCAGCTGAAGCTGGATACCATTTTCAGCGAACGAATTGATTAGACTTTTAGACCAATCAGGATGTTCATATATAAATGCAATTTTCATAAATATGTTGCCTCAATCTCCACGGGACCATTCAATGGGGTCCATACCGTGTTGTATTAACCATTGATTGGTTTGTGAGAAATGTCGATTGCCGAAAAATCCGCGATGAGCGGATAACGGCGAAGGGTGTACTGATTTAACAACTCGGTGTTTAGCTTGGTTGATAAACTGGCCTTTTTTCTGGGCGTAACTCCCCCAGAGCAAAAAAACCAGATTTTCTCTTTGCTGATCCAATGCCTGAATCGCCTTATCAGTAAATTGTTCCCATCCCTTACCCTGATGGGATCCGGCGCGGTGGGCTTCGACGGTTAGGGTTGAGTTGAGTAATAAAACGCCTTGATCCGCCCAGTGCTGCAAATAACCGTCAGGTGAGATTGGAACGCCCAAGTCTTGTTGTAATTCTTTATATATATTTACCAATGACGGAGGAACCGGAACTCCAGGTAAAACCGAAAAGCAAAGTCCGTGAGCCTGACCCGGACCGTGATAGGGATCCTGGCCCAGTATCACCACCTTAACCTGATTAAAAGGCGTTGAATTAAACGCATTAAACCAGTTGTCACCTGTGGGAAAGATCGTCTTGCCTTGGATTTTCTGGTCTTGCAAAAATGCCTTTAGACTCTGCATATATGGTTTTGAAAATTCCTCACCCAATACCTCGAGCCAGGAAGGTTCTAATTTTATTGGCGCCTTATCGTTCAATTATTACAGTCTCGGGTTTATAGTAAATTTTTAGCAAAAAGCAGATTATCACAATGGGGAAAAGCACCAGATCAGGAATGTACCCCAGGGGCCAGCCATTCGCGAATGCAATCAACGCCCAACATGCTGGTATCACCCAAATCCACCATCTACTCAACGAATTTCTCAGCATAACAACAGTGGATACCACCACCAGGCCCGTCGGTGTGGTGCCAAACCATCCCAGTTCGAATACCGTGTGACCTGCGGCCAATTGTAGCAATGGCAATAAAATCATAAAGCCCAAGAGCAAAGCAATAGAGACGAATAATTCTTTTTTCGGTTTATCGCTGGCGATCGAATTGCCCAGACTGGCGTATACCACCAACAGAACACCCTGCAGAATAAACATCCATCCATAATAACCCGCGGCCCAATTCAAGATACTAAAAAATTGCAGCTGAAAGATCGCTCCACACCAGATCCAGTAAATTCCCAGGATCAAAAGTTCGAATTTAAAGCGTCCGCTTGTTACTCTGAACTGCAATAGGATCAACGCGATAAAGCCAGCGGCGAAGACCCATTGGAGGGGCCAGATTGAGCGATTGTAGTCTCCGATTAACCCGATCCAGCTTTCAACAGAGTAAGGAACAAAATCATACAACCAGCCTCGCAATCGATTCAGCATAGGCTGTGGATTATCGCCAGATTCCTTAGGGAACCTCTGAACAAGTCATGAGCGGATAGCTTGAGCGAAAAATAATCGATATCTGCGTTGCCCGCAGGACGCGGGTAATGAGCGATAGCAGGAGCGGAAGCGTTACAAAACTTCGCAATAGCCCTGCTATTACGTGCGTTTCGTGCCTTGATCTCAATCATTTTTCATTTCAATCTATCTCGCCCAGACTTGTTCAGAGATTCCTTAGATAGATCTCAGGAATTTTCAAACCATTGAATCATTCGGCGGCGGGCTGTCGCATCGGGCAAGCGTCCGAGCTGGGCGCCCATATTCTCTGTCATATGAGCGACTTGACTGGTGGCCGGGATGGCACAGGTAATAGCAGGGTGAGAAACAATAAATTTAAGGAGAAACTGGGCGAGGTTTTGACAATCGAAATCCTCAGCCCAGGCTGGTAGACGCCGGCCGTGTAAGTGATCAAATAGGGCTGCCCTTCGAAATGGACGATTGGCGATAACAGCAATGTCACGCTCAATCGCCATTGGCAGAAGGTGGCGCTCAGCCTCCCTATCCTGAATATTGTATGTGAGTTGGATAAAATCGATATCTTCGGTCTCCATTATTCTTTTCAGCTCTCGATGTCTTCGTCCATGTGAAGTAGAAATACCAACGTAACGAATTTTTCCGTCGGACTTGAGTTGTTGCAAATACGGAAGGTGGGTTTGCCAGGCCACCAAGTTGTGCACCTGAAATAATCCAAATTGGGGGATTCGCCATAAATTGTGGGAGTCCTGTATTTGTGCGCGTCCGTCATCCATCGCCGAAGTCCATACCTTAGTCGCGGAAAATAACTGATCGGCCGCCTGTAAGTTTTCCACACAATGCCCGATGACTTCTTCGGAGGAACCATACATCGGCGAAGAATCAACAATGGTTCCACCCATTTGAAAAAAAACATCCAGAACCTGGCAACGAGCCGCCCGAATATTTGCGTTGTTGCCAACGTTGAAAGTTCCCCAGGTACCCATACCGATAACCGGCAATTGCTCGCCGGTAGATGGAATTGGTCGGGTAATAACCTCTGCGCCCTGCCCTGGGCTGGATATCGATAAACACGACAAGCCTGCTGCATACTTTAGGAATCGACGTCGGTTTATCATGACTTTTCTACAAAAGTTATATTGGCAATCAATTCGTGGGCAATGGCGAGCCCGGCATTGGTCGCCAGGATCATTTGAGGCAATCCCATCCATTCCAGAGTCCATGCAGCGCCAGATCGCTGATTCTCGTGCACCATGGCATGGTGTATCGAGGACACCTGGGTCGCATTAAATCGTGCCACTGCAACCAGCAATTCAGCAGCGACTGGATTCTGTTTTCCCTCCATGGCCGAAGATCCTCCAGAATTTTCGACCTTAATGGAGCCGATTTCAGATTGAGCCAGCAACGCAACATCCTGGCCAAGTTTACCAATGGTTCCAGTTACCAAAGAACACCATGATGCCAGCTCTGCCAGACCGTCCCGGGCGGTGTGCCAACAACCCGCGTCGGCGCTAAGATCCAATTCGATCGCCACGAATTGTCGAATTCGATCACCATTGGCACCAAACAAGGACATATCACCGGTTCCACCCCCTAATTGCACCTGCAGTAATCTGCTGATGAGCTGATCAAGACGGACTTGGTGCCGGTCAAGGGGGCGCTGCCACGGGTCAAGAATATGAGACACCTTAACGATACGGGCTGCCTGCATCCTGGTATGACCCATAACAACCTTATTGCCATCGGACATCGCCAGGTTTTCGAGACCGCGCTCCACACTGGTTAGTCGCTCTTGCAGCACGGCGAGGCAATTTTTAATCCGTATCACCAGACTGGTATCTACTACGTCCTGGCTGGTCGCACCGAGATGCAAACACTCGGCATACTCTGGGATTAAAAGCTCTCTTAGTTGGCGTATTAACTCGGGGACCACAACACCGTCCCGGGAAAAACCCTGTTGTAGTTCGGACAGTTGGGGAGCATATCCGTCGCAGGCTTCCGAAATTGCTTTGCTGGCTGCGTGGGTAATCAAACCACAGTCTGCAGAAGCAGCTGCCAGGGCCTTCTCGAATCGGAGCATGGCTGCAATATCTGCATCAGCTGAAAACTGCTCCCGCAAATCCTGTCCTCTGAACATACCCTGCATCCAGGGGTGATCAAATACCAAGGCGCTCATGGAATTTGTCCGTGAATACTGCCAACTACTGGAAAAAGATCTGCCGTATAGTGATATACCGATTCCAAGCCAAACGGTAAATCCCGGTAGATTCTGCTAGTCGGCTCGGCCAAAATTCTGTTCCCCGAGAAATTTTCCAATCAATTTGACCAGCGTTTCTGGTTGTTCTACAGATGGCAAATGCCCGGCTCCGGCGACCAGCTCAAACCTTGCACCGCTGATTAATCCGGCCAGTTCCCTGACCAGGTCCGGGGTAGTTGCGAGATCGTGATCACCACATACACATAGCGTAGGAAGCTGGATTCGTTCGGTACTGAGAGTTAGGTCTGCATCGCGAATCGCCGCGCAGGTTCCGAGATAGCCTTCTACTGGAGACCGCGTGAACATATTGTAGTAACCATTCAATTGCGGTTTTTGATGATCGATAAAATCCGATGAAAACCAGCGCTGCATGACGTCGTCAGCAATGCCTACCAACCCCTGTTGAGAGATTTGATCCATGCGTTGTTGCCACATTTCGGGAGATCCAATTTTATGCGCAGTATCGCACAACACCAGCCCCCGGATTCTTTGCGGTGCTCGTGCTGCCATACCCTGAGCAATCATACCTCCTACTGATACACCACATACGATCACACGGTCAATTTTCAGATGGTCGATTAAAGCAATCAGATCACTAACGTGGTCGTCGATAGAATACGGGCCCTTGGGAGTGTCCGACAATCCATGCCCGCGCTTGTCATACAGTACAATATGAAAATCTTTGACCAATTCCGCGGCCACCGCCTGCCAGATTCGAAAGTCGGTACCCAGGGAGTTGGAAAAAACAATAGTTGGTCGTGCCGGATCACCAGCATGTCCATAGTGCAATGTTATCGAATTTAGTTTGGCAAAACGCATGGGTGGATCGAGCGATTAACAATCGTATAATTTTCCTGATAAACCGGGCAAAATATTTGCACCGCCATGCCCGGTCATTCGACCCCAGGATAATCCCTGGGGTGGCCTGGATCAAAAACCATTATAAGCCAATCTTGAAAACCAATCAGCCACCCTGAATCTATGAAAACTACCCAGTTAAAAACCCAGGTAGGCATTATTGGTTCCGGGCCAGCGGGTCTGGTTCTGGCCCATTTGCTGGCCCGCCAGGGGATCACGTCTATTATTGTCGAACGCCAGTCCAGATGTCATGTTGAACAGCGAATTCGAGCCGGCGTACTGGAGCAAGGCTCGGTAGACGCATTAAGGGAAGCAGGGGTCGCGTCGCGAATGGATAAGGAAGGCCTGATTCATCAGGGTTTTGATCTTGCTTTCGACGGCCAACGTCACCGAATAAACTTAACCGGACTAACTGGAAAGTCTGTCATGGTGTACGGACAAACCGAGTTGACCCGGGATTTGATCAAGGCCCGGCTAGACCATGGCGGCAGCATAGTATTCGAGGCGAACGATGTGAAACCGTTGAATATAGAGACGGGAAAATCCCGTATCGAATGGACCAAACAGAAAACACTCTTTTCGTTAGAATGTGACTTTATCGCCGGCTGTGACGGCTTTCACGGCGTCTCGCGGCGAGCGATACCGGAATCACATTTGCGCGTTTTCGAGCGCGAGTATCCGTTTGGCTGGCTCGGAATATTATCTGACACCCCACCAGTGGCAGAAGAGCTGGTATACGCCAATCATAAAGATGGCTTTGCATTATGTTCGATGCGTTCGGCCACGCGCAGCAGATATTACGTTCAATGCGCTGCCAAGGAAAATATCGATAGCTGGTCAGACAGCCGTTTCTGGAAAGTGTTGTCTGAACGCATCGGTGGAGACCTGGCATCAAACCTTATTACCGGACCCACTCTGGAAAAAAGCATTGCCCCCCTGCGATCTTTCGTTGCCGAACCCATGCAATACGGAAATCTGTTTCTGGCCGGTGATGCCGCGCATATCGTTCCACCAACCGGAGCCAAGGGTCTGAACCTGGCAATAGCGGATGTCCGGTTACTGGCAAAGGGATTAGTTGAGCACTATCAGGGCAATGGGAGGGCATTACTCGGTCAGTACTCAAATACCTGTCTTCAGAGAGTCTGGAAGGTAGAACGTTTTTCCTGGTTTATGTCGGCGCTGCTACATCAGTTTCCGGACCATTCTGCTTTCGACAAAAAGATACAGCGGGCGGAATTTGACTATATTGCGGGATCGGAATCCGCTTCCCGTAACATTGCCGAGAACTACGTCGGACTGCCAATGCCCTGGGAAGTCAGTTCTGCCTAAGCCAGGTTATGATAAAGCTTGGGGGTTTCCGAAAAAATCATTATACGCAGATCTTGTGTGGAGACTCCCCGGGCAGCTATAAATCGGATTTCAGTTAATTATCGACGATCTGTGACTCGTCTCTACATGACCCGTGAGGGTCGCGTTTCTGACTACTGTCAGGTTGTTTAACGCGCAGTTATTGCATACTATCCCATGCGGTTCAGGTTCTCTCGATGCGATGCCGCGTCAGAGTGAAATGGGAAACCGGTGAAACAGGTTAGTGTCTTGATGCTATTGGTTCTGATAAGCCCGGTGCTACCCCCGCAACGGTAAATGTGTCAAACCTGCAAGATTTTCAGCAGCCACTGTATCTGTCAGGTATGGGAAGGCGCAGGTTGAAGTCCCGGAAAATTGCCAGGGCTTTATAGTACATGAGTCCGGAGACCGACCTGATTCTGCCGTGTCGGGTATCTACCCGCCATGAATAAACTTGCACGGGTGAGTGCAACATTCAGGACACTAAAAATGAAAAGAACCCCGCCAGCCGGGTATTTGGGACTTTCCCACTTCGTTGACAGCGAATCTCTACGCGGAAAGGGACGCGATGATTGAGCTTATTGCAGGTGGTGCGCGTAGCGGCAAGAGTAACTATGCCTTAAAAATTGCCAAAGAAATTGGCGGCAAGCAATCCGATGGTGCCTACATATTTATCGCCACCGCAACCGCCCACGACCAGGAAATGGCGCAACGAATCGCGCGTCACCAGGCCTCTAGATCAGCTGTCTGGCAGCTGATTGAAGAGCCACTCTATCTTGCCGAAGCCCTTGCCGGCTATGCGCAGAACGATATCATTATTGTCGACTGTCTTACCCTGTGGCTGACCAATTGGCTGAGCTCACCCACCGCAGACCAATGGGATTCTGAAATTGAGAAATTTCTCGATCGACTCAAACAGAGTAATGCCACAATCTTATTGATTACCAATGAAGTCGGGATGGGCGTAGTGCCCCTGGGTAGACTCAGCAGAGACTTTGTCGATACCAGCGGTTTGATGCATCAGGCCATTGCGGAAATCGCCGACCGGGTTTCACTCATACAATTTGGTATTGCCAGTCGTCTAAAATAGCACGGCATACTTGCACCTCATTTTTTTCAATTAAACCAATCGATATAAGATAAGCAATTCGCTTATCTTAAAACAGCAAACTTCACTACCAAATCTGATCCGACAACGTTTTACACTACATCAATATGCAACCTTTCGACCAACAACTACAGCAAACTATCGACCAAAAAACCAAACCGCGCGGTGCTTTGGGCGACCTCGAAACCCTCGCTTTTAAAATAGGTAAAGTTCAACAGAGCCTAACACCACAATTGATCAAACCAACAGTCCTTGTGTTTGCCGGAGACCATGGCGCAGCAACCGCTGGAATAAGCAGCTATCCTCAGGAAGTTACTTACCAGATGGTTCTCAATTTTCTCGCTGGCGGCGCTGGGATTAACGTATTTTGCCAGCAAAATGGGCTTGATCTGTACGTGGTTGACGCCGGTGTAAACTACGATTTCGCCGAAGTTGGAAAATTGATCCATGCCAAGGTTGGCAAAGCTACTCGGAACTATCTGGAAGAGCCCGCAATGTCTGGGGAGCAGTTACAGGAATGTTTCAGCCAGGGAAGTCAGATTATTGATCGACTCGTTGAAGGTCAATGTAATACTGTCGGATTTGGCGAAATGGGAATTGGCAATACTTCCTCAGCGAGTTTAATCATGAGTACGCTTTGTGATATTCCGATAGATCAATGCTGCGGCAGGGGCGCCGGTTTGGATGATCTGCACTTTGCCAGAAAAATAAAGTTACTTCAGACGGCCCAGTCCAGACATGGAACGATTAGAACTGCAATGGATTGTTTACAAACCTTTGGTGGGTTTGAGATCGCCATGATGACTGGTGCGATGCTGCGGGCATTTGACAAGAATATGATTCTGCTGGTAGACGGTTTTATATCAAGTGCGGCCTATCTGGCGGCGCTAAAAATCAATCCCAAAATTTCTGACAATGCTATTTGCTGCCATTTATCTGACGAACACGGTCATAAAAAATTACTCGACGCAATAGATTGTAAACCACTGCTCAATTTATCCATGCGTCTGGGCGAAGGCAGCGGATGCGCCCTGGCTTATCCAATCGTTCGCAGCGCGGTCGCCTTTCTTAACGATATGGCAAGTTTCGAAAGTGCTGCTGTTTCGACCAACGATTAACACCCCATGATACGCCGTGAGTTGGGTTATTTTTTCGCGGCTTTGACGTTTTATACCCGCATCCCTGGCCCCCCAGGGTTTAATCATAATGAATCGAATGTAGCAAAGTCTCGCAAGTATCTACCCCTGGTCGGTTTGGTTATAGGAACAATCGGGATCATCGCTTACTGGCTCGCCCAATATTTATTTCCCCCTGCTGTCGCTTTGATATTGTCCGTGACAGCGACGATTTTCGCTACCGGAGCGTTCCACGAAGACGGATTTGCCGACACCTGCGATGGATTTGGCGGCGGCTGGTCCCGAGAGCAAATTATTTCTATTATGAAAGACAGCCGAATTGGAGCCTACGGTTGTATTGGAATTGTGTTAATTCTCTTGTTGAAACTAATTGGGTTGTACGAAATCCAGAAAATATCGACCTCCTTACTTTTAATTGGCCTACTCAATGGCCATAGCCTGAGTCGCTTGTTTGCTTCTTTGTTTATCCAAACCCATCAATACGTTCAGGACACAGAAAACAGTAAGTCCAAATCCATGGCAAGCGCTCGCCTAAATTCTCGGGAGTTTGCCTATAGCGCAATATATGCCCTGCTGCCGTTAGTGTTGTTTGCACCAAATTGGATTTTTGTCACTGCGGTAATTCCTGCTTATCTGTCGAAAGTAATGCTAAGCGGATACTTTACCCGCCGTATAGGCGGTTTTACCGGAGACTGCTTGGGCGCGGTTCAACAAGTCAGCGAAGTTGTGTTTATTTTATCCATCCTGGCACTATGCAAGTATTTTTAATCAGGCATACAACGCCGGATGTTGGTAAGGATATCTGCTATGGTAAATCCGATATCGACCTGGCCACGACATTCCTCGAGGAGCAATCGAACATCCGGGAAATACTGGGAGAAAGCTGTCGGTTCGACGCCGTTTATTCCAGTCCCTTGAATCGCTGCTTGACCCTGGCGAATTCATTATCTGATCAGGAACCAATAGTTGATGACCGATTAATCGAATTGAGTTTCGGTGAATGGGAGTTGACCCAATGGAGCGCCATCAATCGGCAGCAACTCGATTTTTGGATGGATGACTTTGTTACCAGAGCGCCGCCCCAGGGAGAGTCATTGCAGTCGGTCTACCAACGCACTGAATTTTTCATTCAACACCTGCTCGACCAGAACTTGGAAACGGCCGCCGTGGTCACTCACGCTGCTGTTATTCGTTGTTTCTGGACCTATCTGACAGAAATCCCTCTGGCAAATGCTTTTAGAGTTGGCGTTGAGTATGGAGATGTATTTTCCATTTCGTTATCCACCGACCCTAAAGCTGGTTCGATTAGAAAACTGTAGTTTTAGCCGGGTTTTTATCCGTAGCCCTCCTGTTCCGAGTTGTCGATATCGCTATATCTGACATCAACCTAATTAAATACCAATATACTTGGTTTTCAGTTGCGGATTTGCCCGTAGCTCGTGGGAGTTTCCCTGCCAGACCACCACGCCCTTTTCAATAATATAGTGTTGGTCCGCAATCTTTGAAAGATCACCAATATTTTTGTCAATAAGCAAAATAGACAAGCCAGTCTGCTTAAGCTGATTCAGGCGCTTCCAGATTTCCTGGCGAATCAGGGGCGCAAGACCTTCTGTGGCTTCGTCAAGGATTAGTAGCCCGGGATTAGTCATCAATGCCCTGCCAATCGCCAACATTTGTTGCTCTCCCCCTGAAAGTTGATTGCCCATGTTTTCCAGTCGAGGTTTAAGGCCAGGAAAAAATTCGAGAACGCTGTCCAGGTTCCAGGGTTCGCTGGATTTCACATAATTCGCCGCGGTCGCAATCAGATTTTCCCGAACACTTAGATTCGGAAAGATCTGACGTCCTTCGGGAACCAAACCAATCCCCAATTGGGCAATCTGGTAGGCTGGCCGTCCACTTACCCGCGTGCCGTTATACCTAATCTCTCCCGAGCGGCAGGGCACGGTTCCCATGATGGATCCCACGGTGGTGGTTTTGCCCATACCGTTGCGGCCAATCAAGGTTGTTACCTTGCCTTTGGCAATGGTCATGGTCATACCAAACAAGGCCTGAATAGAACCGTAGAACGTCTCGACGTTTTTCAGTTCAAGCATGGTCTTCACCCAGATATGCTCGCTGAACCTCCTGGTTACTGCGTATATTGGCCACGGTATCCGTGGCAATAATATTACCGTTTACCAATACTGATAAGGTATCAGCCAAACTGAATACAGCGTCCATGTCATGTTCTATCAGAAGAATGGTTTTCTGGCTCTTCAGCTTATTCAGAATATCGACCATGCGGGCGGTTTCTTCTGATCCCATCCCCGCCATTGGCTCATCCAGAAGTAAAAGCTTGGGTTTCATCGCGAGGGCCATAGCGACTTCCAGCTGTCGTTGTTCGCCATGGGAAACATGGGCGGCAATCTGGCTTGCGCGATGTTCCAGACCAACTTCAGATAAACACTGCATGGCGGCATCGGTCATCTTTCGATCATCATGCACTGGAGTCCAAAATCGAAAAGAATGTCCTGATGTCCCCTGCACCGCCAGCATTGCATTTTCAAGAAGAGTCATTGGCATTAAAACGCTGGTGATCTGAAATGATCGTGCCAGGCCCGCCAGAGCCCGTTTCGGCGTGCTAAAGGATGTAATATTTTTGCCTTCAAACTCAATCTTGCCACGGGTAGGTTTGAGCTGGCCGGATAGTTGTGAAATTAGGGTAGTTTTACCTGCCCCATTGGGGCCGATGACCGCGTGTATCTGCCCTTGATAAACGGACAGATTGACATTGTCGGTGGCAACAATTCCGCCGAAGCTTTTATGCAGGTCAGTGACCTTGAGTATTGGATCAGCCATCACGTCTCGCTGTTGTCATCAAACCGGCTCAACCATCCATGAATTCCGCCTTTGCCAAACAGCACCAGGGCAACTAGCATCAAACCAAAAATCAAGTGCCAGTAAACCGTGATATAGGATAGAAACTCTTCCAGAAAGACAAACGCGACACCGCCAACGATAGGACCGAACAAGGTACCCGCGCCCCCCATTACCACCATGAATATCAACTCGCCGGAGCGGGTCCAACCCATCATTTCGGGACTGATAAAGTTAGTGAAATTACCTAGCAGCATACCGGCGATACCGCAAATGACACCGGATATAACATAGCAGGTTAGGCGATACCGGTAGGTACTGAAACCCAGAGACTGCATTCGCTCCTGGTTAAACTTGGAGCCAACTATGACCCGGCCAAATCGAGCTATAACCAGTCGATGGATAAAATAAAGGGTTAGTAGCAGGACAGCATAAATCCAGTAATAAAGGCCGTAATCCCCATTCATACTGAGCCACGATGGGAACTCACTGCGCAAATAAATAACCAATCCATCGTCCGCACCATATTCTTCCAGACTGACGAAGGTAAAATAAACCATCTGACTGAACGCCAAGGTGATCATAATAAAATAAACCCCTTTAGTACGTAAACAGATGGCGCCGGTCACCAGGGCAAAGCTTGCGGAGACCACCACGGTAAGTGCGAGATGGAGCCAGCCATTATAAAAATCATAATAGGCCGGAATACCCACGCAATACGCGCCAATACCCAAATAAGCAGCATGACCCAGGCTTACCATGCCCCCGTATCCCAAAATTAAATTTAGACTGAGGGCGGCAATAGTAAGAATCAACGCCCTGCTTAAAAGGAGCAAATAAAACGGCTGATCAATCAGGTCGAAGATAAATGGTGCGACAGCTAACAGCAACAATAATGCGGTGTAAACTCGTCCGGATACCGTCGAAGGCAACCACTTCATTTACTCGGTTCCCAATAAAATATCATGCAACAAAACCCAGCACGACTCCTGCACAATTATTTGCTACCCGCCGGTGGAAACAGCCCGGCAGGCTTGAAGGTCAGAACAACCGCCATCAGAATATAAACCAGCATCGCTGACAATGCCGGCGCAGCAGTTTCGGCGTTCTGGGTCGATATAGACATCTCAAGCAGGTCATCGAGATAGGATCGACCAAGGGTGTCCATAAGACCAATGATAAGCGCCGCATAAAACGCCCCTTTGATTGACCCGATACCGCCGACGATGACAACGACAAATGCAATGATTATTATTTCATTACCCATTCCGATACTGGCTTCGGTGATCGGTGCGATCAACATCCCGGCGAAACCCGACATGGTCGCACCAATTGCAAAAACAATAAGAAACAGCTTATTGATATTGACACCTAGCGCCTCCACCATGGTGCGGTTTGAAGCACCGGCACGAATCAGCATACCCAAACGGGTTTTTGACACCATGATATAGAGTATTCCAGCGACCAAAAGACCGCTTAAAATAATAACTAATCGATAGCTCGGCAGCACCAGGCTGCCTATATGGATTTGTCCATTTAAAAAATCTGGAAGCGGAATCGCCATCCCAGCGGCCCCCCATATGATATGTACCAGGGTATCAAAAATTAGAATTAAACCAAAGGTTACGAGAACATGATCGAGATGGTCGCTGCGATACAATCGCCGCGCAATTAAATACTCGACCAGGGCACCAATAGCAAATGTGCAGACCAGACCAACCACAACGCCAGCGAGCAGTGAGCCACTAATTGATACCACAGTACCGCAGAAATAGGCACCAATCATATAAAACGACCCGTGGGACAGATTAATAAAGTCCATGATTCCAAAAATCAGGGTCAACCCGGAAGCCAGCAGGAACAACAACAATCCCAGTTGGAGACCATTCATTACCTGGGTGATCAGTAGATTCCAATCCATCAGCATAGGGTCAATGTGAAAAGCGCGCCCTCACCCGATTCCGGTGAGGGCGCGCCTGATAGAGACTAAATGTTAGTTAAGCGCTATAGTTTGCAATCAGCTGCATAGGAATCCTGATGGTTTTCAAAAACCGTGCTAACAATCTTGGTGGTCCAACGGCCATCGCTGTCTTCAACCACCTCACGCAGATAAAAATTCTGAATTGGCATATGGTTGTTGCCGTAGGTGTATTTTCCACGAACAGAATCATAGTTCGCCGCTTCCATGGCAGCGCGCATACCATCGGTATCGTCGAGGTTGCCATCAACTGCTTCTACCGCACTCTTTATCAGGAAAATCGAATCATAAGCCTGTGCAGCATAAAATGACGGATAACGGTCATGTTTTGCAAGGAATGCAGATACGAATTTGTTATTCGCCGGCGTGTCCAGATCAGGCGCCCAAAACTGGGTCATTTTTGAACCCAGCACCCCTTCGAGACCGGCTCCCTGCAATTTTGGCAAGGCGATGGAATCAACCGTGAAAACCGTATACAACGGCATCACGCCTTGCAGACCGGCCTGTTGATATTGCTTGATAAAAGCGCCGCCTGCTTTTCCGGGATAAAACACGAAAATTCCTTCCGCGCCAGAGGACTTGGCCTTGGCCAGTTCTGCAGAAAAATCAAGCTGGGCATCAGCCCCCCATTTGGTAAAGTCTTTACCGATCACTTCACCAGTAAAAGTTTTTTCCACCCCTGCCACCATATCCTTACCAGCGGCATAGTTTGGCGCCATTACATACAGTGATTTTACTCCCTGCTGGGAAAGATGTTGGCCCATAGCCATCGGAGTCTGGTCATTCTGCCAGGAGGTTGAGAAGAAGTTCTGGTGGCACAATGGGCCGGCAATCTTTGAAGGCCCTGCATTGGCACTAATCAAAAATTTGCCCGCATCCAAAACCGACTTCATGGATGCCAACAACACATGGGACCAAATATATCCGGCAACGAAATCAACATCGTCTTGTTTAACCAGTTTGTCGGTTTTCTGCTTTCCGATATCCGGTTTGAAACCATCGTCCTCCATAATGAGGTCGACATCCAGACTACCCATTTTGTTATCAATATGTTCAAGCGCCAGATTTACCGCATCCTGAATATCCGCACCTATGACGCCTGCGGGGGTGGTCAGGGTAGTGACAAAACCAATTTTGACGCTATCAGCCTGGGCAATTCCCACGCCCGATAGCGATGCGGCCAGAATGGAGCTGGCTATTATTCTAGATATTTTTTTCACGTAAATTTTCCTCGTAATGCTGGTGTTTTTAGTGGGTTGGGTGCTGATTAGTTGAATCTCCGACGCAAGGAAAAGCCGTTGCCGGGACAGATACCCTTATATTAGCGCCTTTTCCAGTGGTTTACATCTTATTCTCAATTGTCCTACTTTAAAACAGCGAAAAATATTCTCGATGCTCCCAGTCGGATACGGTTCGGATAAACCGGTTCCATTCGTGACGCTTAATCTGGCAATAGTAATCAACAAATTCCTCGCCCAGGGCGTCCCGATAGAATTCACTTTTCTCGAACAACCTAAGGGCTTCGATCAGGCTGTCTGGAAGTTTTTTTGCGTCTTCCTGGTAGGGTGCTTCGACCGCGTCAGGAAGAACCATATTCTTTTCAATGCCATCCATGCCACTTAATATCTGGGAGGCGATATACAGGTTAGGATTCGCCGCCGATTCCCCTACCCGGTTTTCGATCCTCGACGCCTGCCCTGGCCCGCACAACGCCCGTACCATGGCTCCCCTATTATCTCTGCCCCATTGGATACGATCCGGTGCCAGGGCAAAAGGTTGATAACGTTTATAACCATTAATTGTGGGAGTGGTAAGCAAGCAGCCAGGACCCGCGTGAGCCAGCAGCCCCGCAATCCACTGAGCGCAAACAGGAGACAACTGGTTTTCCCCAGAAGTGGCAAATACATTTTTCCGGGATTCCAGATCGACCACAGATTGATGCAAATGCCAGCCGTTGCCCATGGCATTTGGCAGGTTAGGCCGACACATAAATGTGGCGTGATATCCCGCCCGCTTGCAGACCTGTTTAACCATGCTGCGAAACAACACCATGTTATCCGCAGACTCGAGGGCACCACCAGGATGAAATGTTATTTCGAACTGACTCGGCCCATACTCGGCTTCCATAGAACGAATTGGTAACTCAAGCCTCTCCGCATTGTATCGAACCAGGTTCATCACAGGCTCAATCTGATCGTAGTTTTGCTCTGTCAGGTATTGATAACCATGGGACAACAAACTGGTTTCAGGGGGTGCTTCCGGTTTGCCGGCATCTTCATGGGCAAGGTTAGGGTTATCCAGGCGATACACGTAAAACTCGACTTCCAGTCCACAAATGAAATCCAAGTTGCGTTGGTGCAAACCAGCAATCGCCCGGCGCAATATATTTCTGGTAGACAATCCATGGGCGTTACCGTCCGTAAAATATAAATTACTTAGCATCCAGCCTGACTTTTCCGACCAGGGCAGAACCTTGAAGGTATTCGGATCAGGCAACATAACAAGATCTGAAGCACCCGTCATTTGTCCTTTGCCAAATCCCGCGTCGTCGGTCCACACTGGGAAAACTGTGGTGTGGGAGGTGTCTTTCAGCAGCAAGGTGCTGGTTATCATGACACCATTTTCAAGTGCATTCGCCAAATCAGTGGCGACGATAACCTTGCCGCGTAACATCCCATGCTGGTCGACAAAGGAAATCCGAATAGTCTCGAGTTTTAGTGCGGTTGCTCGCTCCAGTATCGATTCAATAGCGTCCATCGCGCGGTCACTATGCAGGCCAAATCGAGACGCGAATCCACTGGCCTTGGACTTACTCACGATTTTCCAATCTTGGTAAGTTCAGCCGCCCAGGATGCCTTCTGACGCCGGTCTTGATCGAGCCTGACCCATTCATCCTGCCAGCAATGAGTGGAATTCCCATTCTGTGAAATAACCGTATCGATTGCCATTGGTCCTTCGACCTTCTCGAGATCGTCTGGTCCGCATTGCAAGGGGAGCTGAGTGGTCTCGCCCCGCTCAACTCGCTCGATCATTTGTTTGAGTAGCCGCCGAAACATCACGATGGCCTTGTCGGACTGAGCCAAATGCTCGTCGGTTCGATCCTGGATCGCGCCCATTGACTCACAGGCCCATTGGTCATGGACGTTGATATCCATACCCATGCCGGTATAGGTTAGATTTCGCTGTTCTTCAGGGTCATAGTGATAATGGTTATCACTGTTGGTTAATGGTTGGTATAACGGCAGCGAGTGCTCTTCTATCCTTTGCTCACGCATGGTGGCCTTATCAATTGGGTCGCCATAACTGGTGAACATCGCATACCAATAGCAATGGGTGTCATCAACTGGAACATGCCACTGGGTAATATTTATCTGGCCCGACATGGGAATAGTTATCGCGCAAGGAAATACCTGATTGGTTACCCGAACATGAACAGTTAAGTGATCAAGCTCCCGAACAGTAATCAATCTGAAACCAAAGTCCGTGGGTTCGACTTCGATGGTTGGCCGTGAATACTCTCGTAGAATTCGAGTCATAGGAATCTCGGTGTTAACCGAAGCATCTCTGAATTGTTTACCATATCCTTCTGAAGGGTCCTCGTCCTCCAGAAACCGGTGCAAAAAAGAAGCATGGGCCGGATCAATACCAACCTCGAGAGCCTGTAGCCAGTTACACTGCCACAGCCCCTTAAACGCAAACACATGGGTATCGGGTGCTCGAAAACAGTCCAGATCAGGCTGGGCTGGCGCCTTGCCGGGGCCGAGATAAGCAAAAATAATTCCATTTTTCTCCACCACCGGATAACTGATGGCGCAGATTTGTTTATACATCTGACTGGATTCCGGCTCCCCGGGCTGCTCGAGGCATTGCCCACTCGGATCAAATAGCCAGCCGTGAAATACACAGCGTAGTCCTCCATTTTCCAATCGACCGTATAATAAGTCGGCGCCACGATGGGGACAGTGGCGCTGAATCAGGCCGAGCTCACCCTGCTGATTTCTAAATAAAACCAGGTTCTCACCCAGCAGACGTACCGCCACCACGGGCCGCTCTCCCGCTAGTTCTTCACTTAATGCTGCAGGCATCCAATACCGTCGTAACAGTTCACCGGCGGGCTGTCCTTTGTTAACCCGGGTCAGGTATTCATTTTGTTGTTGGTTTAACATAGAGAGACAAATGGTTGGGGCCAATGGATTCCCCATCGGGCAATACTTTTCAGCAATGATTGATTGTAAAAAGCCAAGATCATACTGAAAACTCCTATGTCTGTCATAAACGAATATCTATTCGCTAACCATAGCTATCACGGAGTCGGTAATATCTTCCAGGGTAGTGAGGGGCAGGCCTGCTTTGGCGACAACATTGAATCCCATATAGCTTGCGGTCAAATGTGCCGCTAACTGCTCAATCCTGACTTCGGTTTGAGGATCTCCATTCCCGTTATATTTCCGCAACGAGCTTATGAATGCCCGCGTCATGACGTTTAGGTATTTTCGAACAATTCGCTTTACGTCCGAATCGGTGGGTGCTTTCTCCACAGCCGCATTACAAATCAGACATCCTCGTTGAATTTTGCCGGTCTCCACTTGTTCGAGAGCAACCTCAAATACTTTAGCCACTGCTTCCCGGGGAGAACTAGTTCCGGTTATCAGTACTTCTACGGATCCGAATTGCAACTGCCCATAGTGATTAAGCGCCTCCAGATAAAGTCCCTTCTTATCCCCGAATGCATTGTAAATACTCCCTCGATTTAGCCCGGTAACCCGATCAAGTTCCTCCATTGACGTTCCGGCATAACCTGACTCCCAGAATTGCTTGACCGCCTGGTCAAGCACCCGGAAACGGTCAAAATTTTGTGGCCTTGCCATTATTCAGTATGGTCTGCCTCGTGCTAGTGGTTTCTGTATAAGTTCAAGTGGAAATATATTTATACTATCTGAACTAATTAGAGCAATTGTTGACTAATCAGTCAACAATTAGTGTGCTAGTTTGGTAAGCGGCGTCATACAATGGCGCAGGGTTATTTATGTATTGGAGATTTATTATGAATGTGTTGATTAGTAAGAGATTTTTGTTGGCGGTTCTGGCCACGATTCCGATGTTATTTTTTGCTGGCTGGACCAGTGCCGAAGAAGTTGTAACGTCTGGTACTTTTACCGGTGCAAGTGGCCACAAAACCTCCGGAAGCGTCCGGGTGATCAAAACCGAGAACGGCATGAGCGTGGTTCTCGGTGCAAATTTTTTCTTTGACGGGGCCCCGGATCCAAAGGTAGGGTTTGGTAAAAGCAGTAAATATGATATTAATTCACAGCTCGCTCATCTGAAGTCTGATAGTGGCGAACAGAGTTATCCGATTCCGGCATCTCTCGATGTCACCAATTACAATCAAATATATATCTGGTGTGAAAAGTACAGTGTTCCATTGGGTGTCGCCGATCTAAACTAGGGACCATTCTCAATTACCGTTAGCGGCCCCAAGGGCTTCGCTGAAGTGTGATTAATTGGACAATCTCAATAACGGTTGGAATTTATAGCTCTGGACTAATCATTTTGCTCCGAGGTTCCGGCGCCAGGCCCGGGACGAAGATGCCGCACCAGATACTCATTTGGGGCGGATGTTTCTTCCTTGGACTGATGTGGCACTCGGACCTGATTGTCGGAGCACTTGAAGATTTCAGTAACGATTCCTTTCACAGCCTGTCTGGATTTCGGCAAATCGGGTTAGCTGGCTGGTCGGGACTGATAATTGCAGGCGCTTGTTGGCTTGCCTCGATAACCTCATCCAAGATTTATCAACTATGTGATTATCTAAAATGGCCCATTCGTGCAGGATTGATTGTGGATTTAGTCGTAACCGTGATTGGTTTTACCCTGTTATACCAACTCACACCGCAAATTTACTATTTCTATTTTCAAGTAGTGATCCCCGATCTACCCTGGCAATGGGTATTAAAACCAGAGTTCGATATAGCCTCACTTATCGCAACATTGCTGCAACCGAATGCTGAAAATTACGCCGAGTTGCTGGTCAAAGTGACATTTTGGGTAATACTACTTGGCGTGATTTGGAGATTTTTGGTTCGCTCAATCAATCTTGTCCTGTGGAAACAATCCGCGATCACCGGTCTGAGTTTTGCCATTGCCCATGGGGGCTGGAGCAGCCTTACTTAGTCTGCTGGACGAACTTTACATCCAGCAGTTCCCAACTGCCGGCCTGATATATCCCGTTTATCAGTTCCAATAACTTCTTTTCGGTTAATGGCTGGCGTGCGGTAGCAACGGCTCCCAAATTCGCTTCTTCAATTTTGCTTTCCTGCATGTATTCTGGAACAACTGCAATGGACGGAATACCTACACCATCCAGCAAATTAATCAACTTTTGCTTGTTCTGAAATCCGCCATCCGTCGACGATATCACTCCGACAATTGCCAAGTCCGGCTGCAACACGGAGGCAATTTTCAGGCTCTCTTCGTTGGTCAATGCGCTGAACGTCACATAGCCCGCTTTGGATAACCAGCCAGTAATTTTTAATACCTTAACAGCTGTGTCGTCGACCACCAGGATTTTCTTTCGATCCTGATTTTGATCAATATTTTGTTGCTCTTCCAGTTTTTGGGTCTCGAGTCTAATTTGCAATCTGGCATTGTTGTTTTGCAATGACTGCGCCATTTGATCAAATGCCACGCCCAATTCCATAAACTCATCAGATGGAACATTGACAAAGGGTAAAACCCTCGCACTTAACTCCCCTTCATTCATACGTTGAGCGGTATTCATTATCTTCTTCAACGGAGACATAAGCCAACCCGCCAGCCACCACGCAAACAGTGCAGTTAATCCGATAGCGATTACCAGCACCGACCAGAGTTGTTGCAAAATACCGTTGGCATCTGCTTTTAAATCGCTTAATGCCTGGGGGATCATGACACCCCATCCAACGCCAGGAACCACTGAATATCCGGTAATCATGTCCTCCTGGGTCGCTGGTGAGAAAAACTCCTGTACCCCGGAATCACCTGACACCATCGATTTAATAGGGGTGAGATGGGATAAATTTTTATTCTCGGCAACCCAATCGTCCCTGGGATGCGCTATTAGATTACCCACTTGATCGACTATCGCCGAGTGCCCGCTATCACCGAATTTAATTTGCGATTGAATTTCAATAAAATAATCCAGACAAACACTGGCGATAGCAAGCTGGTCACCGTTAACTTGCCTGGATAAATATATTTTCGGCTCACCCTTGCGATTTAGCGTTACCGGATGGACTATTATCTCGGGTCCTACACCTTTTTCCCAGCTAGCCCTAATAATATCCTGGGGAACGTCGCTGGAATCTCCTTCACGAAATACATAAGAAGAAATGACATCCTGGTTAGTCCTTTCGAGTCGAAATGAAGCGAAGTGGAGATCTTTGGCCAGAGTAATTACGTTTTGTTGAATCTCCTGGTTGTCATCAATACTGCTTAGCAATCGAAACGCTGATTTGATATCAACGGCATATCGATTTAGCGCCAGCGTGATATTTTTCGCTAGCAATAAATGACGATCCTGAACCCTGGAGTATTCCCGTTCCAACGTGGTTTTTTGCGCCCATAAACCTAGCATCACCACAGGAAATGCCGTCAACAATATCAATGCGAACGACAGCAATACTCTTAGGGATACTTTCATATACGACCTCCGAAAACACCGACTTCTGGAACTTTCCGCTTGTGCTCATCTCTCGCGGTTTTCTAAGATCATACTCTCATTTATCAGGAGTTTTTGCCTTATAACTAAGGAAATATAGCAATTTTCCGGTTTTTTCGCCGCTCAAAACGAAAAATTACGTATTACAAGGCGATAAATACCGGCATTACTGACAGGGAGAATCTAGTATTTAATCAGTTCGAACGAAAATTTAGCTGGTTTGTACTTGAACAAATTCAATCAATTTATCGACATTAACGTGGAAGTCGTTAAAGACAACAGTGCCAGTGGGATCGGCTACGATTATCCAGGGTGTGCCACCGGTACGATATTTATTCATTGTCTGGGGACGATGATCGCCATCCGGGTCTCCTGGATCATGTCCCATGGTAATCGGGAGATCATATTTAAGCTGGAGTCTACGAACGTCCTCTAGGGTATTGCTACTAAAGCCTTCAAACACAGTCTGGATTCCAGCGATCGCTACCTTGGGATTATCCCAAAAGGCATCGGAGAACTTCTTTAAAGCCGGAAAGCCACTTGAATGGCACCCTGGACACCAATCCTGAAAACACTTTAGCAGCATCCATTTACCACGCGACCCATCCACCGAAAACGATCCGGGATTACCATCTTGATCAATCCAATAATTCAGCGTCAGTTCCGGCGCTTTCTGACCGAGAATTCCGTAATTGTGGGATTGCGCCATGGTGGTCCCCGGTAAAATCAAACTGGTTATTGCCGCGCCGGCAGCTACAAGAGTGCGGCGGCGTAAATTAAATTCGCGTTCGCTTTGAACAGACTGTTTCATTAAGCTAATATGATATTACGACCAATGTCGTAATACAGACTCATATTTAATCTTATGGTTCCCGACGCTTTGTTCCGTTCGGTACGTGGTATTGCAACAATAAATTTCAGATTAAATCAGGCGGTATCGAAACACCAATAGTGTTGGGGTTAGATACCCAGTCTCCGAACCGCCTCTGCCATCATCGCGCCATTGCTTGAAATCACGGGCTTGCCGATTGCCTGTTCCAGGTGTCGAGACGCTTCCACCGCTCGCATATCAGTGCAGGATAAAACCACCGCATCAGCTTTGGGGCTGTCAGCCTGTTGGCCGAGTTCAAACACCTGATCAGGAGTTAATTCACCTTGCCCGTAATTTCCCAGATCGCTGCCCACATAGGCGTTTGAAACAGTCTCAATACCGCTATCTTCGAGGAACATTATCGCAATCTGATTTAACGAATCCACATAGGGTGAACTAAATCCAATTTTTCTTGCGCCAATTTCTTTGAGGGATGCCACCAGAGCACCAGCGGCAGAGATTGCCGGCACTCCAGCCCGCTTCTCGATATTGTTGGTGAACTCTTGATCAAATTTTGGACCGTGGGCCAGCGTGGCCGAGGTGCAGCCGTATAGAATCAGATCAGGCCGTGCCAACGAAATTGAGTCGACGACCTGATCCAGTGTACTGAGGGCAAACTTTCGCATTTGCTCGGCGTCAGGCACCTGATCAACATCGTAACCACCCGCTCTGGCAAAGTGTAAAGATACGCCTTCGGGACAAAGCAGCATCATATCCGGTTCCAGATTTGTATTGGAAACTGGAACAATTATTCCGATTCGCGCCACTCCTCGGGATGGTCGGAAAACGGCAGTTCCACGTATGGCGGTATCAAGAGACTTATTCATATGCGTTCACCATATTAATTCTAATAATATTTCTACCGGAAGATACTAAATTTTATAATTTAATCCACTCTCTTAAACAAACAATAACCCGATTCATCTGACTTTGTCGACCAATTGTAATTCGAACACAATCGGACAAACCATATGCATCGAGCAGTTTAACCAGAATATTTCGCTCCCTTAGATACAGCGCAGCCGCCGCGGCTGCTCCCGTAGAATCGAATCTAACCAGGACAAAATTTCCATGGGAAGGATAGGCTATCAGTCCCATTGCACTCAGGTCCGCGCTAAAACTGGCACGAACCTGCTGAGTTTGGTCACGGGTTCGGGGAACCAGTTCGGTTTGATTAATCGCAGCGATGGCGGCCGCTTGACTGACCCCGGTTACCGCATTGGGTTGCTGAATAACGCGAACGGTATCTCCGATAGCGCGGGGAAATACGCCCCAGCCAACACGGAATCCGGCAATTCCATATATCTTAGAGAAGGTGCGTAGTATGACCGTATTGCCCTGTTCAACCAGCGCAAAATTTGGGTGGTAGATTGCCGGATCGACGTATTCTGCATAGGCTTCATCAATAACCAGGATAACTGATTCGGGTAGAGCTAAGCGTAGCCGCAGCAACTGCTGGTTGGTGAGCAAACTCCCCGCGGGGTTTGCCGGGTTCGCTACAAACACTAATCGGGTATCCGCATTGACCTGATCAGCCATGGCGTCTATATCAGCTATCAGATTTTGCTCAGGAACGATTATGGCACTGGCACCGCTAAACTCTATCGCCGCCCTAAAATACAGGTAGCCAAATTGGGTAACCACCGCATTCAAGCCGGGCTCCAAATAGATGGTAGCCAACATCGATATCAGCTCCATAGCACCCCTGGCACAGACAATTCTTTCGGGGTTCAATTGATGAACTCTGGCAATTGCCTGACACAATTCTGCAGCATAGTCTTCCGGATACTGTGGCGCCTCATGGCAGGCACGCTTAGCGGCTTCCACAATTTCCGGATGCAATCCAGAGAAGTTTTCGTTCGAATCCAGTTGCAGGAGTTCATTGTCCCGATGGGGAGATCGCTCCGGTAAAGGATATGGTTTCAAACCGACCAGATGAGAACGGGGCTTGCTCATATCCTGGGGTATTTTTGCTTCCGCAACAATTGCGTCTCGGCCCAGTCAATTTCTCCATCAAAGCCGAAGGTAACTCCATAACTGCGGGCCGCCGCCTCGATGCTAACCAGTCCACTATTCACGTCATCGGCAACCTGCTGTGGATCGCGCTCGTACGGGGAACCAAATCCACCTCCTCCCGGGGTCTCAAATCGTACTAGATCGCCTGGGGATATAACTTGCTCACCTCTGCCCGGCAATACATTGTCTTGGTTTAAAGTTACCCGACCAGGCGCGCCGGGTTGACCACCGTCGAAACCACGGGCAGGATATTTCATTCGATCAAGGGAGAGAAATAGAATGAACGGCGCTCCTTGTGACGACTTCAGTTCCAGTATCTGACCGAGACCTCCCCGATGGCGCCCGGCACCAGCGGAATCCTCCCGCAGTTCCCTTCGAGAAACATGAATCGGCACGGTGGCTTCGGTCACCTCCACCTGAGATCCCCAGACACCGCTTGGGTAGGCGGTGGCAGACAGACCGTCTTTATTTGGTCGAGCCCCGGTACCGCCGTTATGCACTAGCTCAATGGCAAATTTTGGATCGTTGGTATTTGGCAGATTGCGCATAGGTATGTCATACATACAAGAGGCTCCCTCTGCTGGAACTTTGTCTGGTAACGCCTGGTGGAGGCATCCGAATACCAGATCCGGTAATAGTTGGCCCACAGTGTGGCGCATGGCTACAGGCATTGGATGTACTGCATTGACGATACAGCCCTCTGGCGCAACGACCTTGAATGGTGCCAATGAACCGGCATTATTCGGTACACCTGCGGCAACCACGCAACTCATGGCGAATACCGAATAGGCAGCGGTGTAGTTAAGCGGCACGTTAATTCCGAATTTTGAACAGGGGGATGAACCCGTCAGGTCGAGGGTAATCTCGCCGTTAACCACCGTCATTTTTCCATGCAATTCGATAGCAAAATCGTAGCCATCCAACGCAAGGGAGTTGGAATAAACCCCATCGGGTATACACGCAATGGCTGTTTCCGTAGCCTTTCTCGAGGTATCAATAATATAACCTGAAAGAGCTTCCAGGTTTTCAATGTAATAGTCTTGCAACATCTCAGAGAGGCGATCCGCCCCCACTTCGCAGCAGGCGATCAACGCATATAAGTCCCCTTCGCTTTCGACCGGCTGACGAGAGTTTGCCTTAATGATATCCAACAACATCGGATTGACCACTCCCGACTGGACGATTAGGCAGGGCGGAATCAATAACCCCTCATCATAAATATCACTGCCCTGAGGACCCATACACAGCCCCCCAACGTCTACCAGATGAGAAGTACATGAAGTAAATCCAATTACCTCACCCTGGTTAAATACCGGCTGAATCAGCATAAAGTCGTTTAGATGACCGGCGGCAAGCCAGGGATCATTGGTCACATAAATATCTCCCTGGCGCATGTCTTCCAGTGAAACAGTCTGAAAGAAGTTTTTAACACCCTCGGCCATGGTATTGATGTGCCCTGGCGTCCCGGTTACTGCCTGGGCCAGCATATTGCCATTTCGGTCGAACACCCCTGCGGAAATATCACCGCATTCCCGGACGATAGGACTGAATGCACTTCGCACTAAAATTTGTCCCTGCTCCTCAACCAGCGCCAGTAGTCGATTCCACATTAACTGAAAATCAACTGCGGTTTGTTGATCCTCCGGAGTTAATTTTTCGCTCGAGTTCCGGGGGTTTCGTAACCAGATGTTTAAGCCATCGTCGATACTGGCGGTAAACTCTGGTTCAACCAGAGTCGAGGTTTGCGATTCAATAATGAGCGCCGGGCCCGGAATTTGATCACCGGAAACCAGATCATTTCGATTGTAAACATCGCAAGACCTCGACCCCCTGCGCGGACCGAAGTAGACCTGACGTTGACTTGTTGCCGAAGGATAGGTTTTACTGTTAGATATACCAACCGTTTTTGGCGTTTCCAGTTCGGTTGCCAGGGTTATTGCCCAGTTCATTATTTCTATTTTCATTCCCGGAACAGTACGCTTGAACTGGCGGCGGTATTCTTTTTCATACTCCTGACCCAATAACTCAAGATCTTCTGGTACCAAGTCTCTGTTTGGGAGTCGAACTTCGATTTCATGACCCTGTCCGGCATACCGCATAAACCCGGTTCGAATCTGGACTAATGGCTGCGACGCTTCACTGGCCTTAACCACCATCTCGGCATCGCTAACCATCGAATTAAACAGCCGATTGACCTGGTCAAATTTAAATTCATCGAGTCGCGTGTACAAACTTGATACGATTTCAAACGAAACCGGTGCGGAAAGAAAACCTACCGCAGACCCAACCCCGGGATTCAGTGGAATAACGATCTCATTTACACCCATTTTTAGCGCGACTCTTGATCCGTGCAACGGGCCGTTGCCACCAAATGCAATCATGGTGCGTTGACCAAGCGCCGTGCCTCGCTCCGCGGCATGTACTCTGCCTGCATTGGCCATGTTTTCACCAACCATTTGAGAAACACCAAATGCGGCGTTAACCGCGTCAAGGTTCAACCTCTCACCGATGGAGTCTGCGACCACCCTGGAGGCAGCGTTCAAGTTAATTTCTAATTGCCCGTCACCAAATACCCCGGGTTCGATATATCCCAGCACCGCGTCAGCGTCGGTTACCGTAACATCTTGTCCGCCTCGACCGAAGCAAGCAGGACCCGGCTCAGACCCCTGACTTTCCGGGCCTACCCTAATTTGATTTAGTAGGTCCACCCTGGCAATCGAACCTCCACCTGCACCAATCTCAATTAGTTCGATGGCAGGAATTCGAATTGGGATACCGCTGGCTTTGATAAACCTTTCGGCCCGGGCAATCTCAAAATGACGCGTGGTCAGCGGCTTACCCTGGTCGATCAAACAGAATTTGGCGGTGGTACCTCCCATGTCAAAAGACAATACATTTGCCAGCCCGCACTGTCTGGCGACTCTGGCGGCCAGGATCGCGCCCCCGGAAGGACCTGATTCGACCAGTCGAATAGGGTATTTACCGGCGGTCTCCAACGTAGTCATCCCACCGGCTGATGTCATCATTCGGAAGGGACAGGAAAACCCTTTGCTTTGCAGCGCCTCAGAGAAATTATTCAGATACGACTCCATCATTGGTTTCACATAGGCATTCGCGACGGTAGTAGTGAGACGATCGAATTCACGAACTTCTGCGCTAACCCCAGAAGAAACAGAGAGACTTATTTCAGGACATTTTTGTTCGAGGAACTGCTTGATCTGCTGCTCGTGGGCATCATTTGCATAAGCATGTAACAAGCATATGGCAACACTCTCTACTTCCATTTGACGCACTGATTCAACCAGGCGATCCAGACTTGAGGAATCCAGAGGTATCAGAATATCGCCATTGGCACCGCAGCGCTCTGTCACGGTAAAACAACGTTCTCGAGGCACCATTAGATCCGGCTTATCGATAAACAAATCTCCCTGGTTGTAGCGCCGTTCATAGCCAATTTCCAGGATATCGCGAAATCCTTGTGTTACGACTACACCGACCCTCGCTCCCTTTTTTTCAATCAGCGTATTGGTCGCTAACGTGGTGCCATGGATTAGCAAGCCGATCTCTCTGGGGTGGTGGTTCGATTTTGCCAACACCAATTGAACAGCTGTCATCGCGCCTATTACTGGATCCTCCGGCGTCGTTGGAGTTTTGACTGAGACCAGGTCTCCACTATTTAGCTGTAACGCCGCGTCAGTAAATGTTCCCCCGATGTCTATTGCCAGACGTGATTTATCTGATTGCATTTTTGTTTACCGTATTCACTTCGACTAGCGTTGATTGCTCACGAAAGAATTTATTGGGCAGGACGAACTTTTCAGAATCCGACTGGCTCGCTCCTAGGTGGGACTACCCCCTAAAGCGGGGACAATTGAAGCGGAATATTACGGAACCAAAGCGCATCTTAAGTGACGGCGACCGCGACGATTATCGGTAACCGCAAATGGCAGAAAGATATACTGGGTCGATATCACTGGTTCAAGATCAATTCAAGGCGATGAATCGGGCAGTGAATGTTAAGACTGTTTTTTCCTGGTGTCAAATAAAGGGTTGGGACTTACTGGCGACTGGAATGAAATTTTTCGAATCTCAGCTTTTGTATTCAAGTTACAGCTTTGGCTCACGCAGGTCGGTCTTGGCGATTCCATCTGTCAGATCAATGTAGGTCATCTTTTCGTCGTCGATTTGAATTATTTTAAAACTTGCGCTGTACCCGCTTTGTACAATCAAAGGAACATTCGACGCTTGAATTACGTATTCAACTACGTCACTTTCTAAATTCCACTTGCCACTCAATAGGATCGGAACCTCGATTTCCTTATACGTATAGCTGCCCCACCAATTAATCGAACCATTGGATAAAAAGGTGTAGCGCAATTCCTTGACGTCTACCCCTGTAGGTGCAGGCACCTTTGTCGCCACTCTCCAACTACCGATTATTTTGGCCTCATAGGCTAAATCTTGCGGCGTCTTACTTACAGAGTCCTTTGCCGTACCAGAATGGAAAAACCCTGTAAGTCTGGTTATTGAATCGGTTATAGAAGCTATCCCTGTCAGCACTACAACTAACAGTAGCAAAGTGGCAATAGCCGGATGATTTTTCAGCCTGCCAATCCAGACATCATATAAAGACTTTTTTTCCTCACTCCCTGCCATAGCGTTAAATCCATCCATCCAGATTGTTATCTGTCTAATTGATTAAGATACGTCATATAACCACTAAAAACAAAGTAAATAATTACCTAAACTGACCCCGATCTTTTTTCCGACCTTTTTTTGATTAGTTGTTGAGTAACTGGTTTATGGCCAGGTCGAGGTATTGGGCGAATCCAGGATCGTTGCCGGGGGATGCGACACAGTGGCCCCAGGGTGATTGGTATACTCGGTGTTCGCCGTTTTGGATATGGTCGGCTTCGATCGCGTTATCTTCGGGTGGGAAATAGAGATCATCGCTGCCGGTGATGATAATGGTTTTCGCCTTAATTCCCTGTAGTGCGGCGATAAAATCTCCCTGATATCGATCATTGGCGCTAATATCACCGGACTGCCAAGTGGATAATTTGGCCAATAAGTCGTTGGCATCCCAATTCAAATGATCATTTTCCCAGTCCATCAGTAACGCTTCCGGGGAGTCGAACCCCAGTTGTTTGTAAAGACCATCACGATAGAATGTCTGGGAATAGGCCCAGCCGGCGTATACCCGGCCGAATGCCTTAAGGCCTTTGACCGGCGGATGCGAATAACGTCCCTGGTTAAATTCACTGTCCGCCGTAAGCGCAGCCTTAACCCCTTCGAGAAACACCCAGTTATGGGGTGAGGTTCTGGCCGAGCCACAAAACGGCAAAATCGCTTCGACCATATCTGGATACTGACTGGCCCAGTGAAATGACTGGCATCCCGCCATCGACCAGCCCGTTACCAACGCTATCCGGCTAACTCCCAAATGCGCCGTCAACAATTGATGCTGACATCGAATATTGTCGTAAAAAGTAATAGCCGGAAAATCCGCGCCGGCCTGGGCAGGAGCTGCGTTGCTGGGCGAAGACGACAGACCATTACCAAACAAATTGATAGACACTATAAAATGCTTGGCCGGATCAATTGCGCGCCCTGCCCCAAAGAAACCCTCATTGCGATAATGGGTGCCAGTATAAAATGTCGGCATCACAACGACATTATCTTTCGCCGCGTTCAGGCTACCGTAGACCTGGTAAGCCAGCTTAGCTTCAGTCAGGGTTTGCCCTGACTGAAGCTCGACCTCTCCCAGCGAATAAACTCGGTAGTCGTCCATAGTGTTAATACAACCTGAGGTATTCGGCGACTTCCCAATCGGTTACAGCTTGATGATAGCGTTCCCATTCATCTACTTTATAGGTGATAAAGGATTGATGCATCGCCTTGCCCATTACCTTAATCGCAAATTCGTCGTTACGCAGCGCCTCCGTCGCTTCCAGTAAATTACGCGGCAGGCGTTGGGCACCCGAGTCCGCAATCTCCTGTTCCGACATCACGTAGAGATCCTGATTTATCGGCTCGCCGGGATCGTATTGATTCTCCATCCCTTCCGTCATGGCACCAATAGAAAGAGCAAAACTGAGATAGGGGTTCATGCACATATCCGCCGCTCGATTCTCGATACAGAATCTGCTTTGGGGAAGTCGCAACATTGCAGACCGGTTATTCGAACCATAGGTCATATGGGTTGGCGCCCAGGTAAATGTGCCGCCTTCAAATCCGCCAACTCTTGGCACCAATCCGTTATATGAATTCACTGTAGGGCAGGCCACCGCAGTGTGTGCTCCGCCATGACGAATAAGGCCTCCAACAGCATGATAAACCCGAGGGTCCCATTCACCGTTGTCCCCTTCAAAAATATTTTTATCCGGCTCAGCAGTAGTTCGCACAGAAATATTCATATGTGCCCCTGAGCGCCAGTCACCAACCGTTGGCTTCGGCATATAGGTGACAAATATTCCATGCTTTTTAGCAACTTCTTTTAACAGTATTCGTAGAAATACAAATCGGTCCGCCATTTCAAGCACGTTGGTGTAGTGGAAATCCAGTTCAAATTGAGAGTACCCACCTTCCGCTACGACATCATGCAGGTTCCAGCCCAATTCTTCCAGGATATCGATCAATTCTCCAAGAAAGGGCATTGCGTCACTGGTGTATTCGACGTCATAACCAAATGCCTGACGACGCGGTCGCAAACCCTCCCCTGGTAGCGGGTCATTATCGAATGCCTTGACTGGCTGGCCATCGTGCCAACGCATGGTAATAAATTCTGGCTCGACTCCGGCATAATACTCATAGCCGCTTTCGGCAGCGTCCCTGACCGCCCTTTTCAAAGCACCCCGTGGACACAAATTATAGGGCTCATCTTTCCACCACAGATCGGCCATCATCCATGCACAACTGTGATCCCATGGACAAATCGTCAAGGTATCGAGGTCGGGTAATGGCACCTGGTCCGCATCAGAGGGCCCAAGCTCCGGTACGAAAGAAATTGAATGCACTGCAAACTGTGGCCCCTTTCCCATACAGAGCAATTCAAAATCACTAACTGGAACCGGTTTGGTTTTAGGCAGACCTAGTAAATCTACCCAACAGGACAAAATATACTTTACGCCTGCCTCCTCAAGTTTGCGTTTTTCTTCGCGCACTCGATCGATGGAAGGCAAAGCGTCTTTGAAATGCTCTATATAAGTCGACATGGTGTTCCTCTTGGTGATTAGTCTTGGGTTTACTGACGCGGATTAATTAACTCCAGTTGGCTTTCAGGAGAAATTGATTTTTAAAATTCTTCAGCCCGGACATGACTTCAACATGTTCGATATCAGTCTGTCCATAGATATGCTTTTCGAGAAATTCGAGATACTCGGATCGATCGTCACTAACAATTTCCGCTATCAGGTCAAATCTTCCGCTCAACCAAATGACGAACACTACTTCCGGAAATTGACCCAGCCGCGCAGCTACCGAAGCGGGAGTCGCGGGCGACGCAACGTTGATTCCAATCATCGCATCGGTTTTATATTCTACCTTGCCGGGGTCAGATAACGCTGCTATACGCAACGCTCCTGTTTGTTTTAACCGGTTGACCCGATTTCGTACCGTTCCTTCGGACACTCCAAGATCGTTGGCAATTTCAGCAAACGGCATGCGTCCGTCCTGTTGCAGCTTGGCGACAATCTGCTTGTTTAATTTATCGTCGGTAGAGGCGATTGACATTAAAATATCAGATCCGCCTTAATATCCCAGATCCGCCTTGACCTGATTGGCTAATGGAGCACCATCCAGGTAACGCTGCATGTTTTCGAAGAATAGTTTCAGGGTCAATGCAACATAGACGTTGCCGTCATCAGCGGAAACATGGGGTGTAACGATCAAATTCGGTACTTTCCAATACGGCGAATCCGTCGGTAGGGGCTCTTCGTCAAACACGTCAAGGATTGCGCCACTCAGAGAGCCATTTTCAAGTTTTTCTGCCAGCGCCTGATAGTCAACCACAGCGGCGCGACCAATATTAACCAGGCCGGCACCGCGTTTGAACAAATTTAGTCGATCGCGATTTAACAAATTGCGGGTTTCATTGGTTAATGGTGTTACCACAAATACAAAATCTGCCCTGGGCAGCACCGCATCCAATTGACTCACCGGGAAAATTTCGTCAACACCGTCGACCTGTCCGCCATGACGACTTACCCCAATAACATGGAGACCGATACTCTGGGCGTGTTTGGCAACAGATCCACCGATGCTGCCAACCCCGATTACGACTACGGTCTTTCCCGCTATCGGCGTAGAATAAATTGAGTCATATATCGCACTAGACTGGTTATGCATGATAGCCGGCATCGCGTTGTGCAACATCAGGATCGACATCAATCCAAACTCTCCACCCTTGGCCGCGTGGACACCTTTATTATTCACCAGGGTAACACCCGGCGGCAGCCAATTCATCGGCGTCAGATGCTCAACACCGGCACCAATTATATGTATCCATTGGAGTCGGGGTGCTATTTTATCCAGGTTTTCAGTAGGAAGATTCCATGCCACCAGCACATCGGAGTCTGCCATGGACTGGTTAAAATTATCGGTATCCCAATCGATAAAGACATCGAGTTTTTCCGCAATGTCGGGGTACTGCGCCGCCACAGTCTCGTATCGCTTCCGGGTAATTGTAAAGACTTCTTCACCTTCGGCGGTATTTGGAAAGGTATCCGAAGAATAATGATTATTCTTGATATGGACTTTTATTTTGTTCATGTTTTATTTTGTCATCGGCAGTTATTAGAGGCGTTCCAGTTGTTCTAATAAAAATTGGTCGCGCTCGTCTCCGGACAAGCTATCCGCTTCAAATATCAAATCCATCACCTGATCATTTATCTGGTTGATTAAGATTTGGTCATTTTCTCCTGGATCACAAGGAGCCTTTATGACGGTATCGCTGCCATGGGTCGGAATCACACCGTCAGCTAACTCTGTTGGCTGGGGAGGAAGCTTGCCTTTGGCCAGATCACGACATAGCCGCCGAATTTGACGTCGATACAGGGTGATTCCACGATCGCCCGCCACCAGATATTCTTTTTCGTGATCGGAAATTCGTCCCATGCCTTCCACCGCCTCAACATCTCCCGGGCTCTGTTGCTTTTCCTGATAACTGCGATCAAGTAATTCTCCCTGTTCGATCAATTGCATCCCTTCCGGCGTATTCCATTCCATGGGATCTCCCCGTTCTCCAAAGTTTCCCCAGGCGTAGGCAATACATCTCTTATCATCAAGGGGAACCACCCAGCGAGTAAACGCGCTTCTCCCAAAGTAACTAGATTTGGTGCCGTCTACCGCGAATGCCGAACCTGACTGGGTAAAATTAGGCAGGATTAATTCATTCACCCGCACCCAGATATTATCGCCAACGCGCCGGGAATGGGTGCCAAGGAAACGGGACTTATCCCGGTGATAAAACTGAACTTCGCCTAATTTTCCAAAACCATCAGAGAATTGATTTTGGTGCAGATAGGCGGTATGCACCGGATCGACAATGGCGTCGAGAACCTGAATCCAATTACAGTTAAAGGGCGCTGCGTATGGCGTCATTACCATGCCTGGAATATCAAAGGCATCGTATAACGGAAACGCTGGCTTTTCCTCCATCGGTCCCAGATAGGCAAAAATCAGCCCTTTAAATTCCAATACTGGATAGGCCCCGAGCCGGCGTGTTTCCATGGCCGCTTTGGCCGACGGAGAATCTTCAAGTTCTCCGGGAATTTCTAGAATCGATCCATCCACATCGAACAACCAGCCGTGATAACAACATCTAATTCCCCGGGCTTCGCAACGCCCGTACTCCAGGGAGGCGCGACGATGGGGACATTTTTTATGTACCAGTCCCAGTTGCCCTCCCTGATCTCGAAACAGAACCAGCTCTTCACCCAATACTTTAATCAATTTGGGATGAATACCCAGTTCGCTGGTGATAAATACTGGATGCCAGTATCTGCGGAGGTATTCACCGCAAACGGTTCCCGGACCCACTTCGGTGAGTACGTGATCTGGCTGTCCTTCCCAGCTTTGGTGATAACCGCTGAATGGGGAGAAGTTCTTTCGATCCTGTGATGTTGATTCTGACATTACGTGATGAATTTTGTTACGTTATTCGTAATTTACATAATATTATCTACTTATAACGTAAAAATTTACTCTTATGTCACGATATAGTCAAGTGCTCCATAGAGCCCACCCGGGACAGTTCAGCGGTTTCCTTGATGAATTATTTATCGCGATAAATGCATCACCTTTGGTGTTTCCCACATTCTCACAACGATCCGCTAACTATATTTGGTTCTCCATTTAACCAATCGGAGTTTCAAGATGAAAACAGAATTTATAGCCGGAGTGGCTTTGTTAGCCACGGTAACAGTATCTGGGTGCGCGTCGGTACCAAGCGTTGAAGAAATGAAAGCGCTCGATGGGGCGGAGGCGACCCACGTCCTTGGTGGCAATACCATGACCTCCAGAACCGATTATGGCCGCTGGGCAGAATATTTCGGACCAGAAGATCTGGCCGGTGCCGGGAAGGCATGGGGAGATTGGGGTAAAGAAAACGCAAAGTCCGTTTCGACGGTTACGGATGACGGGGAAATCTGCACAATTTATAGTGGTGCACATAAGTGGACAAAACCCGAGCTGTCATACTGTTTCCGTCTGTTTCAGACGGTGGAAGGTGACTATATTTCTGAGGTCACTAAAAACGACTATAAACCAGAAAATAACGGAAAAAAGAAAAAGGTTGATATTAAATCCGGCGATAGTTACGGTTTATTGAATTAGCCTAAGGAACCTCTGATCAAAACATAGAAAAGAGACCTTCGGGTCTCTTTTCAAATTCCAAGGCCCAATTCTTCTGGCCGTTTATTCCAAAAACACTAACTATTTTTGGCGATTAAAATTTCCGCAACCGCATCAGCCAGCACCTGACAACCCAGGATAATGTCTTCCTCGTGACTGTCTTCTTCGAAACTATGGCTGATACCATTGACACTGGGAATAAACAGCATGCCAGTAGGAATGTGATTGGCCAGATTTTGCGCATCATGGGCGGCGCCACTTGGCATAGACACCCATTGTTTCGCACAGTGAATCTGTGCAGAACTTGCCAGCCGTTGTTGTAGAAAGTCATTCATCGGCGCAGCTCGCGCCGAATTATCACGCAATATCAGCGTCGCTTGCACTGCATTGGTTGCGTTAAACGATTCCACCATATCTTCGGTTAATCGCTGTAGTTGGTCGAGCCGTGTTTCTTCTGGATCACGAAACTGCCACAGCATCCTAGCGCGCCCAGGGATGATGCTGGGGGCACCCGGTTCGAAATCAATGTTTCCTATGGTCCAGACGGTTCTGTCCCCCGCTACTTCAGCAACTGCTGTAGTCAACCCATGGGCAAAATGAATAAGCTGCATCCCGGCGTCCCGTCTCAACTTCATGGGAGTAGTACCAGCATGATTCTGCTGACCGGAAAATGCGATTTCAAAATCACGCATACCGATGATGGTGGTCACTACGCCAATTTTTTTATTAGCTGCTTCGAGGGTTGGGCCTTGCTCGATATGAGCTTCCAGATACGCTACCTGACGCGAGGGATCTAACCGAGTTCTCGGTTGGTCCAGTAATCCATGTACCTCTAATGCATCTATCAGGCGACGACCATCTTTGCCAACCGCTGCTTTAATTTCGTTTTCGGAAACTTGACCACAAAATGATCGGCTGCCAACCATTCCGAGATAACTCGACTCTTCATCTGCCCACGACGCAACGTCTACCGCAAGCGCTTGTGTATTTAAATCTTCGGACATTGCTCGGGCCACCTCAAGCCCATAGATGACCCCCAGGGCACCATCCAGCCAACCGCCGGTTAATTGGGTATCGGTATGGGAACCGAGCAAAACACATTTTCCGGGCAGGCGAGAACGGCCGATGACATTACCAACCCCATCAATGCTGGCATCGAGATTGGCGCTACGCATTTTTTCCACTAGCCAATGTCTCGATGCAATATCTACATCAGAATAAGTGGTTCGGACGACGCCGCTATCTTTTGCACCGAATTGCCTTAACTCTGATAAGTCCTCAATCAACCGTTGCGGATTAATCGCTGGCATTGGTCAGATTTAATCGGCTTCCCGGCGCAATTCGTGGCAGGAACAATGTACCCCACCGCCACCGAGGGCAAACATGTCATAGTCGATAGCGCTCACCTCAAATCCCCGTTGCGCCAGCACCCGGTTCACATTGATATTGTGGGACATCGACAACACCCTGCTATTTCCCAAACTAACCAGATTGCCGCCAAGCTTGACACAATCTGCATAGGAAACCGGAATAATTTCAATTTCCTCCGCAGCAAGTATCTCCAGAGCATAATCAGGTAGTGCGTCCACGCAAACCAGGGCAAGACCCTTCTCCAGCATAACAACCACAGCGTCCATATGGACAAACTGGGGGGCCAACGGAATAACGTGTGCCTGCCAATTTTTCTGTTCCAGCCAGGAGGCAACCTGCTCGGCCCCTGCTTTGGTCGAGCGATCACCAGCCCAGCCAAGCAGTGCAACCCCTGGCTTGAGGATACAGAAATCTCCACCTTCAAAGTGGTCGGCGGTAATCCACTTCCAGATCGGGATACCTGCATCACGATAAAATTCCGAAACCACAGAGTAATCCTGGCGTCGGGGCGGGGTTTGGATACTGGTTATCACCGCACCCCAGGGAGTCATAAAGCTTGAATCTCGGGTAAAAACACTACTCGGCAAGCCTTCGTCGGCTTCAACGAAATGGCAACGTACACCATTTTCCTGGTACACCTCTACCATCTTCTGATGTTGTTTCAGGGCTTTTTGATGATCAAAACGGTGCCCCATCTTTTCCTGATGGGCAAATGTAATAGCAGAAATTGAGTTTAGCGGAACCCAGCGAAAATGCGACGGATCACCCAGAAGAATATCCGTTAACACCCCGGTCTGGGCTTCAACCGACCATTGCACAGATTCCATCGTCGTTTGTTTGTTCATGACTTTTCATCGCAAGAGATAATGTTCGGCAAGAATACCTGACCTATGGCGGCCAGGAAACCTGCCCCGGTGATTCCCCTGAATTAGTTCAGTAATTTATAGTGTTATAGTGTATCCACATGATGTAGGGAACAGCATATGGGCGACGCAACTAGCAATGGTGCACCGGGCAATTCTGCTGCCACTACAGCCACGCTCGAGCATCTGACCGGACCTTCAAGGGGTACTGCATCCTGGCTGGAAGGAGACGCCCTGGATATTTTTAGCAGCGACAGTCGTACCTTACGCATCTCACCTCCACAACAGTATCCACCAGAGGTAGAGGTATTAGCGCGCTTGCACCGAGCCGAGGATTCATTTGAAATTGAAGCTTGTGGTGATCATTCAGTCTGGGTTAACGGAGAGCGGGTCTCGGCGAAAATATTGTCCAGTAGGGACCTGATCGAATTTGGTGACACTGGTCCGTTGTGCCGTTTCAATTTGCATCGCGATGGCATGTTGTTACGCAAGACAGTTTCCGAACTGATTGGTGACTACGTTGACTACGCCCGGGTTAGTCGACTACCAACGCTTTCCAAAATCAAACGCGCCACCCGCAATTTATTTGGAAGCCTGACCAAACAAACTACCCTGTTGTTTCGCTCAGTAATGATAATTTCGTTGATTGCCCTGTCATTAATTATGCTAAATCAGATGCGTTCAGCTGAACAGCTACGCGCTCATCTGGTGAGTGACGGAGAACGATTGGATGCTTTTGGCAGCGTGCTCGCCAGGACTCGCGAAGAAATATTGCGTCCTGGAGACCTGATCGATTTACGCCAGGAACTCAATCAAAACCTAACCAGCGCCAGTGAACGTTTGGCTGCCCTGGAAGCCCGAACCGAATCCAATGCAAGGGTTATTCGCTCGGCGGCTGCGTCCGTAGTATTTCTCCAGGGTGCTTATGGATACAGAGAGGCCGCGACTGGACGGATGCTCAGGCACGTGGAAGACGATGCAGGGAACATACTGATGACACCTAGAAGCCAGCCGTTATTGACCCTGGAAGGAGAAGGGGCTGTGGCGGAACGTTTGTTTACCGGCACCGCGTTTGTGGTCAGCGATACGGGTATGCTACTGACCAATCGCCACGTCGCCCTGCCCTGGGAAAATGACACCCAAATTTCGTTGATGGAGGAACGGGGGATGGAGCCCGAGATGACTCGGTTTCTCGGTTATCTACCAGACAATACCGAACCGTTTGCAGTCACTTTTGTAAGCGCCAGCGAGGAAGCCGATCTTGCCGTGTTGTCCGGTTCCGTGGCTACCGAAAATATTCCGCGTCTACTTCTTAGCGAATCAGGACCGGCCCTTGGTGATGAGGTTATCGTAATGGGATATCCAACTGGTCTTCGGTCCATGGTAGCGCAATCTGGTAGCAAATTTATTGATGACCTGAGCAAGGACGAAGAAATTAATTTCTGGGAGATTGCCAATAGGCTGGCCCAAAAAAAGTATATTCATCCCCTCGCTAGTCGAGGAATAGTTGCCAGAGTATCAATGGCGACGGTTATTTATGACGCGGAAACTACCCATGGCGGCAGTGGTGGTCCGGTACTAAATATTGACGGTAATGTGGTCGCGATTAATGCCGCGGTTATTCCGGATTACTCCGGTTCGAATATCGGTGTACCGGTTGAGCACGCCAAAAAACTTTTAGCAGACGCCGCGCAAATAAATCCACTGTAGAATTCGCAAGTTCAATAATAAAAGTTGAAACGATATGAATAAACAACATTGCTGGCCCAAGGATCACTGGAATTGGCCGATAACGGTGACCCATAAGCATGGGGTTCGATGTGGAGATATATTGTGGGTAGGTGGTCAGGTAGATTTGACCCCGGATGGCGTAGTGTTAAACCCCAACGATCTTCCTGCCCAAACTACCAAGGTTATGCAAAACCTCGAGCGGGTGCTTACAGGACTCGGTGCCAGCATGGATGACCTGGTTCATTTAATCTGTTTTTATGTTAACGATGGCAGCGTGGATGAGCAGGCTTTTCTCGAAATGGTGTCAAACGGGCTATCCGATGGAGCCCGTACCGCGGTTACACCCGTTCCGGTGTCCTATTTGGCTTATGAAGGAATGCGGGTTGAAATTGAATGCGTTGCCATGCGGTCGGTTGACGGTTCTGCTATGGCGCGAACCTATGCCGAAGACACTTATCCGGGCTGTTTGCCCCGAGGATTTTGCAGCGCGGTTCGCTGCGGTAAAATGATTTTCGTTTCTGCACAGGGACCGGTGGACGGCAAAGGCAGTTTAGTAGGCGAAGGTAAAATTCTCGATCAGTCTCAGGCGGTTGCATCCAATATTAAGCGAGCACTGAATTCGTTTGGCGCCGACTTCGACGATGTAGTGAAAAATAACCGTTGGTATGCTGGTGGCGATGCTATTGACGACTTCGAACCCGCGGCGCTGGACTTCGCCAGCAACTTTAGTGAGCCTGGACCTGCCGCGACTGGTATTCCGATACCCCGCCACGCGGACCCAAAGGTGCTGATCAAGATTGGCGTTATCGCAATGCTTGGAGAAAACGGCGAACACATGCCTCGACGACACGTCTGGCCGGACTCGTTGTGGGATTGGCATGTCCATCTCCCTTACAAACACGGGCTCAAGTGTGGTGAGATGATTTTTCTGGGTGGCCAAGTATCGTTAGACAAGCAAGGCCATGCGGTACATCCCGACCAACTGACCCCGCAAACCCATCAGGCTATGGCGCATATTAAAACCATCCTCAATGAACTGGGCGCTGACTATTCGGATATTTGCAAGGTGATGGCGGTTTACAAAGGTGATTGCGGCGCCGATGCACTCAATGCCAACCTACCAATACGGTCGTCTTATTTTACCGACCCTGGGCCTGCCACCACTGGCGTTCCCTTACCCGTGCTGGCATACGAAGGTATGTCCATCGAAATCGATATATACGCAATGGCAGAACCCGATTAATTTAGGGAATTTCTGCTATAGGGAAGGTTCTCCTCCACAAAGCGGTCTGATACTCCCCATAATTAAATCGGTCCGCCCCATCCAGTGCATCCCCCACACCGGAATAGGAATGGGGTATTACCCCGATATTATTAACATCATCTGGATCGGATTGCGGTGGATAATGATTTTTAACGTAGAGAAACCCCACGTCACTGCAGGCTCGATAAATTTGATCGATGCTGGCGCGATGGTTTTTGTGCTCCCTTAGCGGCGCCAGATCGATAACCGGAATTTCAGAAAACTCGAGGCGACGGGATGCCGGGATTGTCATCGGATATGCTCCGGATTTTCTGAACGTCCTGGTGAATCCAAAACCCGATCAAGCACCCAATTATTTAATCCATGGACACAATGCTCACTGCTGGCATAGCGACCCGGCGCGGTGATTCCGGCGCAATGGCCGAGCTGCTGTAGTTCCGCAATATGATTATCTTCTGGAGTGGCTACAACCCATCGGGTGTAGTGGGGTTTAACCAGGGTTTCAAAATCTTTCAAAGCGATGGTCGATTTCGGAAAGCACGCACCCAGGGTTAAAGATGTCCGGTCTACTCCAAGTGGTTTAAAGTCGAGCCACCAAACGCTATCCTGGGAAAACACAATCTGGGTACAGGGATATATGACGGTAAACCATGTTCCCCTGGCCGCCGCCCCGGTTAGCCCCGCAATAAATGGTAACAGCTGGCTTTGCCCGGGCAGGGTACCAACACCCTTGTCCGTTTCACTCAGTACGTACAGGGCATCCCACTGCCCCTGGGTAGTTACGGCTGCGGAATCCTGTTGGCCCAGGGTTTCCCGATGAACCAGTCCGGTATGATATGCCTCGAGCGCATTTTCGATCAAAAATTTCCAGTTTGCTGCTACGATAAACTCAAGACGTTTCACGCAGACAAGCTCTACAGGTTTATGTTGCTGCATTTTCTCTGGCAGGTTTCCTAACCATTCGATCAAGGCGGGCGCGGATTCAGCGAAACTAATAAAGACAAAACCGCCCCAGGATTCTATCCTCAACTTTTGTAACCCAAAGTTATTCAGATCAAAATCCTGAATACCCTGCATGCCCGGCGCTGCGCGTAGCTCACCGTCCATAGCATAACTCCAACCATGGTATGGGCAAATTACGCTGCGACAGTTTCCACTTCCGTCCTTTAACCGGGTTCCACGATGACGACAAGCATTTACAAACGCACCGAGTTCACCACTTGCGCTTCGACAAATCAGTGCAGATCCTGCCACGGTATCAACCACAATAAAATCACCTGATTCCAATTCCTCTTCCCGGCCGACGAAATGCCAGCTAGTAGTGAAAATTGTCTCGACCTCCCGTTGATAAAATTCCTCAGCGATGTAGCAATGGGACGGCAAAGTCTGAGCCTGATCCAGAGGCAGGCGTGTCTTTTGATAATTTACCGGGTTAAACATAGGACTGAGAATTATCCGGAGGATAATTACTCCGGAATCTGGGTTTATCGATTATTGTAGTGAATCTGCACCCATATCGAAGGGCTTCCGGAAAACCGCCAGACGCCTTGCTCGGGTAATTCAATTCGGGCCACATGATCAGACTGGATATTCAATTGGTCGCTGTTTGCCGGCGATATTTTAATGGCATGGTCAAGGGGATAGATCAATAGCTCATCAGCATTAACTGAAAGAGTATTTTCCTTACTGCCTTCGAAAACCGCAACCCTGGCCTGACAATACTCCTGGGCCGCCATGACATTAAAATCGGTAATATCGCCGTCTGTCAATTCTGCCCAAGTCTTCCAGCCACCGTCAAAGCAGGCGAAATCAAGACGCTTTGTTAACTGGTCAACCTGACCGTTATCGTGGCGCAAGGTTAATCCGTTTCCCTGAATCAGAACTAATGTTCTGGCGTATCCAGAAAAATCGGAAAACTCTCCATCGCTAGAAACCGGCGCCACACTGAGTCGCCAGGCAAATTTGTCACTGCCATTGATCTCTTTTAACAACAGCTCCCGGGTTCTGCCTAATCCGTTTTTCCATGGAATAATTCGAAATTCGTCCGGACCAGCAATACTGATTTGCAAAATTTCGATGTCAGCCGGTCGGCCCTTCTTCAAATGCGGGCAAATTATCGCAAATCGTATACCAATCCGCCTTGCTGCCAACAAAAATATTATCCACTGCCCTGGATTGCGGGTCGTCGTCCAGGGCCCCCAGTGGTACCACCGCAATTTTCCTGTCCGGGTCCAGTCTTGGTAGCCCTGAGCCACAGGTATCGCAAAATGCATGGGTGTAGAATTTTGCGCCGGGTAGTTTGTAGCTCGCCACGTGTTGCTCTCCCTTGGTAAAACTTACCGCCTCCATTGGGGTGAAACCATTGGTGGTAAACGCCGCCGCTCGGGCCTTACGACACCGGGAACAATGACAGTTATGCACGACTTTAAATGACTCTGACACTTCAAACTCCACCAGCTCACACAGGCAGCTTCCACGTATGATCCCAGGCGTTTGTTGCTGCATATCTTTGTCGGGGTAAACCGCGGAGTTTCCATCGTCATCAGGATAGGTTTGATGCTTTGTCAGGTCATCACTAATATCATGCCATGGCGCGACAGATCCGACAAAAATGTGACACTGCACCTCTGGCCCATCGTCATGAGACCCGGCAGGTACAAAAATCTGATCGTCGTCACTGTTGCGATCGGGCACCATGGAGCCACAGGTTCCACAAAATGAACGAGTCAGGGTTGGCGATGAAGCGTAGTCAACTAAGGTATCCAGACCACTGGTCCAGGCAAAATCCCTCGAGTGCATCTGATAGAAAGTCCCAAATGCCGCGCCATGGGCCTTACGACACATTGAACAATGGCAGTGATAGGCTTCCATCGGGGTTCCACTGATTTCCCAGGTGACACTACCGCATAAACATTGGCCTTTACTCATGGTATTCCTCGTCAATAAATTGTTGAATATATAATCTTTGATTTAACGAAATAACTCGCTCTTATTCCAGGTAACAGGAACTAATTGGAAAATCTTGCACGTAATTTTTTCTTGTCCATTTTTCCAACGCTGGTTTTGTCCAATTGATCGACAAACTCAATGCGATCCGGCACCGCCCACTTGGAAATATAACCCGTATCAGCCTGCTGTTTGATCGCCATTCGAATGTTTTCTGCCGTAATCGATGTTGATTCACCCGCCGATTTAACCACCAACAACATTGGTCGTTCACCCCAGCGTTGGTCTGGCACCCCAATGGCGGCGACCTCACCCACGCCATCGCAACCGGAAGCAATATCCTCTAATTCCAGCGATGAAATCCATTCACCACCTGATTTAATAACGTCCTTGATGCGATCCGTAATCTGTAGGGCACCATCTGAATCAATATAACCAACATCGCCGGTATGCAGATAACCTCCCTGCCATAACGCTGCGGAACCTTCCTCATTTTTAGTATAGCCCTGGGTTAACCAAGGTGCTCGGACAACCACTTCACCGGTGGATTTGCCATCGTGGGGAACCTCATTCATGTCTTCATCAACCACCCGGAGTTCAACCAGCGTACCGGGTTTACCAGTTGTACAACGGGCGTTCAGTGAATCGGTTGTGTCTCCATCAGGCACCGCCGACATGGTCAAAAGGGGACAAGTTTCGGACATACCATAAGCCGAGAAAATATTTATACCGCGATCAAGGGCTGCGGTGGCCAGTCCCTTAGACAACGCTGAACCGCCAATAATAACTTTCCAGCCTGACAAATCGGTATTATCTGCCTCAGGGGCGTTTAAAATCATATGCAGAATAGTCGGAACGCAGTGGGTAAACGTAACTTTCTCGCGCTCAATCAAGGTGAGCAGAGTAGCGGGTTCATAGCGGCCTGGATAAACCTGCTTAATGCCCAATAGAGTTGCCGCATAGGGAAAGCCCCAAGCGTGGACATGAAACATCGGGGTAACCGGCATATAAACATCCCCATTGTGCAGCCGACTACTGCTCTCTGCAGAGCAAACCGTGGCCAGTTCACCAAGGGTATGCAGTACCAATTGTCGATGACTGTAATAGACCCCTTTTGGTTGCCCTGTTGTGCCGGTGGTGTAAAACGTGGTGGCTTGGGTTTGTTCGGAAAAATCAGGGAACTCAAAGTCGCTCGCCGCTGCTTCCATCATACTCTCGTAATCGATCAGATAACCTTGAGGCAACTCAGGTTTCTCCTCACCGTCGTCCAGTAGAACCAGCTTTATCGGGCGTTCAAACCGATCGGAAATTTGTTCAATTATTGGACAGAAATCGGCATGCACCAGGATAATGTCATCCTCCGCATGGTTAATGGTATATAAAATTTGTTCGAGTGAAAGGCGGATATTTACCGTATGCAGTACCGCGCCCATCATCGGTACCGCAAAAAAACACTCGAGATAACGGTGGTTATCCCAGTCCATTACTGCAACAGTATCTCCCATGCCAATTCCCAGGGATTGCAGGCCATTGGCCAGACAACCGATACGCTGACGAAATGTTCGATAGGTATACCGCCGGGTCAGACCGCTGACAATTTCCTGATCCGGCGCGCTATTCAACGGAGAATGCAGCAGATTTTTGATCAGCAATGGATAGTCGTAGGGCTCCATGGTTTATCCTCGGTCAGACTCTTGGTTTAAGATTGTTCGGATCATAAGGCGAATCGCTGATGACGGTCGCCTTGCAGCGATTGTCCAATAACGGAATTTCCAGAACCGTTCCTTCGGCCGCATATGCGATATCAACATAGGCCATAGACAGGCAATTGCCAATGTGGTGGGAAGTCGCACCGGAAGTTACCCGACCGACCAGTTTTCCTTCGCAGTAAACGCCTTCGTTCATATAGGCATCGGCGTCCACTGTTTCTACCCTTAACGTGACAATTCGCTTGGTCAATCCTTGCTGTTGTTGGGCAACTAATGCCTCGCGCCCAACAAATTCTTTGTCAAAGTGAATAAACCGATCGAGCCCCGATTCAAGCGCGGTGTGCTCAGTATCCATATCACGATACATCGCCCGATAAGATTTCTCTAGTCTCAGAGATTCGATAGCACGAAATCCACAATCCTTGATTCCATGCTGTTGGCCCACCCGGGTAATCTCGTCGTAGAGGTGCAGGTTATAGCAAATAGGATGGTACAGCTCCCAGCCCAATTCTCCTTCATAATTTATTCGCATCATCCGCACATCGGAGGCGAGTCCGACGGTGAGACTTTGCGCGCTTAGCCAGGGAAATGATTCGTTGGAAAGATCGCCATCCACAAGCTCCTGGAGTAGTTTTCGAGAGTTGGGTCCAACTACGGTCAAACATCCTCTTTCAAAGGTCGCGTTACGCAAATAAACGCTGCCATCAGTTGGCATGGCCTTTTGCAGAACGTCAAAATCATGCCGTTCACCCCGGGGTGTAGCCACCAGGTAAAACAAATCGTCGGCAAGTCGGGTGACACTGAATTCAGCTCGCACCGTGCCTTTTTGGGTGAGAAAATGTGCGAGTGCTATGCCGCCTGTCTTTTGTGGCATACGATTCGCAAGTATTGAATTGAGCCAGTCTTCTGCACCCTGTCCCGACACTTCAAATTTGGCCATTGAGGTCATTTCAATTAGCCCTACGTTGTGTCGAATTGCGTTGCACTCTGTTCCCACATGGGGCTTGGAGTTAAATTTTCGATAACTCCAGATATCCCTGGCAGGCTCTTTCTTGGGCGCAAACCATAGCGGAATTTCCCAACCGTACACCGCCCCCCAAACCGCTCCACCAGCAGAAAGTCGCTGGTAACAAGGCATGGTCTTGGCCGGACGGGCAGCAGGCCACTCGTAACCTGGGTAATGAATACCAAAATTATGCCCAAAGGCTTCTTTATTTTTTATCCCGGTGTAATTCTTATTGGCGTAGTCACCGAAACGTCGTGGATCGACTTCGGACAGGTCGATATGGGGTTCCCCATCAACGATCCAACTGGCCAGCTCGCTACCAAGACCACCACCCATAAGCAACCCTCCAGAGAAGCCTTCGGCAAGCCACAGGTTTTTCTTGCCCCAGGCAGGACCGCATAGCGGCAAATTATCCGGCGTAGTACAAATTGGTCCCCGAACATTGGCCTGAATCCCAACTTCACCCAGTACCGGCACCAGGTCAACGGCAGCACTCCAGTTTTGTTCAACAGGGTCAAACTTTTCCGGCAGCAAATCGGCGCCAAATGACTCCGGCACGCCATTGCGGGCGAAATGCTCCAGCTGATCCGGCTGTTCATAGGGCCCAAACATCAGGCCGTCCCGCTCTTCTCTAACGTATCCGTTGATTGCCTCATTCCGCAGCACCGGCATTTCCGGTAGACCACTGGCCTGTCGGTCCTTCACTTCTGGCACAGTCTGAGTCACCCAGTATTGATGCACAACCGGAAAACAAGGCAGGGTCAGCCCGAGCATCGTGGCAGTCTGCTGGGCGTAATTTCCAGTAGCGGTCACCACATGCTCACAAACGATCGTGCCCTGATTGGTTACCACTTTCCACTCGCCGGAGGGTAACTGCTCGATACCGCTTACTTGGGTACCGGAGTAGATCTTCGCCCCATTCTGTTTTGCGCCTTTCGCCAACGCCTGGGTAATATCTGCCGGCGCGATATGACCGTCGTCGGGATTGTAGACCGCACCGATCAAATCGGGACTGCGTTTCATCAATGGCCACAAATTTACGGTCTGCTCAGGCGTTAGTATTTCGGCACGCACTCCCTGGGTTTCTGCGATAGCAGCATAGTTAAGATATTCATCCATTCTATCGGGACTTTCGGCAATGCGGAGCTGCCCACACTTGTGCCAGCCGATCGCCTGACCGGTTTCCGCTTGCAAATTCTCATAGGTAGAAATGGTATTGGCGATCAATCGACCAAATTTATAGGAGAAAGAGTAAAGCGGGATGAGACCAGCGGCATGCCAGGTGGACCCCGCAGTTAACTGGGTTCGCTCTACCAGGCAAACATCGGTCCAACCCCTGCGCGCCAGGCTATATAGAACATTGACGCCAACACAGCCTCCGCCGACCACTACTACTCGAGCATGTGATTGCATGTTTCTCTCCTGTCAAAAGATATATTGTTCTTAAAAAATAGCATCATGCAGACTGCTAACATAATTCAAGATACTACCAAACATCCAGCGTTTGGTGTTTTTTTCGCTGCTTTTTGCCCGGGACCCGGAATTGATCTACACTCAGTGTGGCGGCCCAACCCACATCACGTAGATCATCATGCAACGACAACATTACGACCATCCATCCGCATGGAAAGCATCCGACTTTTCCGGCAAATCAGCAATCAGCGAAAGTCTAAGCGAGGCGCAAATAGTGGCACTTGATCGAGTATTAAAAAAAATTGAGCACAGCAATCTCGAACTTGAGAGTATTACCCGAGGCGACTTTGACCTCGCGGAAATTGAGCCAGATGTCGCGCGCTGGGTAAATGAAATTCAGCAAGGTCGGGGGATTCTGGTATTAACTGGATTTCCATTGGAACGTTATTCCAAAAATCAATGCGAGATAATCTACTGGGCACTTGGCAGCCATTTTGGCGCTGCCCAGTCCCAGAGCCTGATGGGGGATAAGCTGGGACATGTGGTCAACGTGGGCGGTAAAGACTCACGAGAACGGGCTTATCGCAACAGCCTGGAGTTGGCGCTGCACACGGATGCCAGCGATATCATTGGCATGATGTGCCTGGTCAAAGCTAAACAAGGTGGCCTGAGTGGATACTGCAGCGGACCAGCAGTTTACAACCAGATGCTGCAAACCGATCCCGAGTTAGTAGAAGTCCTAATGGAGGGATTTTTCTATCATTTATTCGGCGAACAAGCGCCGGGAGCTTCGCCGGTCACAAAAACCAGAGTGCCAATTTTTTCCATGCAGGATTCCTATCTCAGCGTTAATTATCTTCGCAGTTATATTGAACTTGCCTTTGAAGAACTTGAAGTAGAAAAAACTGAATTGGAACAACGAGCCTTGGATCGATTCGACCAAATCGCTCACAGCACAGAATTTCGTTTTGATTTCATGATGGAACCCGGTGACATCGCATTTTTTAACAACTACACGGTCTTGCATACCCGTACCGAATTTTTCGATCACGAAGAACCGGAGCGTAAACGCCATTTATTACGTCTATGGTTAAAAGCATGGAATCCCCGCCCCCTGGTAGACGCCATCGGCCCCTATGGCGCCCGTAAGGGCATCGCCAAACAACAGGGGCGAACTACATACTATGCCGGGAAAGCCGAGTACCGGGAATCACCTCCGCCCAAAATTAGTTAAGAAAACCCTGAATCCGCGGCTATTTAACCGACTAATTCCGCCAATGGAATCACAACCGCTAATCAGCGTAATCGTCCCAAATTTCAATAACGGGGACCATATAAAACATACCATCAATAGTATTTTAGCGCAGAGTTACCACAATATAGAGGTGGTGGCGGTAGACGACGGCTCAAGCGACCATTCCTGCTCCGAAGTCTTATCGCTAGACAACTCCAGGGTCCGACTCCTTGCCCAGCCTGACAACAACGGCGTTTCCCATTGCAGGAACATTGGAATCCAATCGGCTATGGGAGAATATATAAGCACCCTGGATTCCGACGATCTTTATATTAACCCGGATAAGCTACGCAATGAACTCGATGTATTAACTCGTCATCAACAACAAAGCAATAGTGACGTTATCGCTTTTTCCAATACCGCGCTGATTAATCAGGACAACGAAATTACCGGCGTCATTGGCGGAACTCTGCAGAAAATCGAAGAAGGAAATTTATATCGACAATTTTGGCAGCGCAGCGCTTTTATCCCAAGAGACTACCTGATACGTAAACAGCTATTGGTTGACATTGGGCTGTATGATACCGAACTGCGGATGTATGAAGACTTGGATTTAAAGATTCGTCTGGCCGACCGACACGAATATTTTTATTCCGGGCATATAGGAACCGGTTATCGCAGGCAGAATGGCTTGTCTCGATCTCCTAAGCCGGTTCACACCGAATGGTTGACTAAAATCCGGCAAAAGCACAAACGCCTGAAAGCAATGGAGCGCGATAAATCTGGAACGATGTTATCTGACTAACATTTGCTTAGTAAAAAAGAACAACAATCACCATATGACCTCAGATTCGTTAGAAAGGCTAAGCCGACAAACTCTAAATCCAATTGGGTGGACCGAGTCAGTCAGGCAAAAACTACCCGTAGATAAAAACGGAGCACCATTACCCTGGTGGACTTATCCCGCCATCGAGTTTGTCGCTGAGCATTGCACCCGCGAATCCCGCGTATTCGAATATGGATGCGGACACTCAACCCTTTGGTGGCAGCGCAATGTAAAGCAAGTGATTAGCGTTGATCACGATAAAGCCTGGGTCGAAAAAATCAGTGATAAAATTAGTCTGCCAAACCAGGTCATACACTCCGCCCAGGGCGACACGGCGCCAGCACCAGCATTACAACTAACCGACAATTATATGGCGGAAAGTCCTCGCAGCATTTTTGGATATGACGCCGCCAAAATGACCCGACGCGGTCTGAATGATCAGGACTTTGTCGCCTATGCTAATCAAATAAACCAGTCTCAGGGAAAATTTGATTTTATCGTTATTGATGGAATGGCGCGCAGGTTATGCGCCCGGTTTGCCCCGGATAAACTTGCACCCAATGGAATAATAATATTTGATAATTCCAACCGTAGCGATTACCAGGAAGGATATCAGCACCTTATTTCCCGTGGTTTCTATCAAATTCGATTTTCCGGCATGGTGCCTGGAATCAATTTTCCGACCTGTACCTCGATATTTTTGAAGAACCTCGGTGGCTTATCAGAAAAACCATTCCAGAAATCGTATTTCGGGCTGCCGGAATATTAGGGTATTTTCACGCTTAGCATTAAATTATATTGATGAATCAGTATTATGAATTTTGATCAACGAGGATTAACGCTATCAGGTGCTAATCGCGATCAGGCAATCGCATTCGACCGGGTAGTTGATGAATATCTCGACTACAGATCCACAGCATACCCAAATCTTAAATGGCTGTGCGCCGACGCTCCGGAGTTCGCCATGGCGCATATTTTAAAGGGCTACTTTCTGCTCTCCATGGGGGTCCGGGCAGTTATACCCGGGGTCCAGGCAAGCTATCAGAATATACTGAAATTCCAGGACACTCTTACTGCCCTTGAACGTATCCACCTGAGAGCTCTGGAAGCGTGGATCCGCGACGACACTGTCACCGCCTGCGGTTATTGGGACGACGCGCTAATGCTTCAACCGCTGGACATCCTGGCGCTTAAAATGCAGCATTTTACGTTGTTCTGGCTGGGTGGTTCGGAACATATGCGAGACACCTGTTCCCGGGTTCTGCCAGCATGGGGTGAAGATATCCAGGGGTACGCCAATGTCTTGGGCATGTATGCCTTTGGTCTCGAAGAAACCGGCAGCTACACAGATGCCGAGATGTATGGCCGGGATGCCGTTGAACGCCATCCGGATGATTTATGGGCAATCCATGCAGTCGTTCATGTGTTTGAAATGCAAGGTCGAACAAAAGAAGGTGCCGCCTGGTTAGATCGGCCATTGGAACAGTGGCAGGACCGGAATCCGTTCAAGAGTCATTTATGGTGGCACTGCGCATTATTTGCCCTTGAAAAAGGAGAGATAGATCGTGTCCTGGATTTGTACGATTCTTCCATCAGACCTGCAGAATCTCCGTTTTTTCTCGACCTTCAGAATACCGCCTCACTGCTGGCCCGCCTGGAATTTGCCGGAGCGAATGTTGGCGATCGCTGGGAGGAACTGGCGGACGCAGCTGAAGAACGCCAAGGTGATCACACCCAGATTTTTACCGAGCCCCATTGCGCCATGATATTTGGCCGAACCGGACGGTCAGATCAATCTAACCTGCATATTACTTCGCTCAATAATTTTGCGGCAGAGACCGGCAGCTCCAGCGCGGCATTGATAAAACCGCTGGTGGCGCCGCTATGCGAATCAATCAGGGACTACTATTCGAATTCGTATTCAGCGGCAATCGACACCATGCGTGGTTTGCGATATCAATACCAGCCAATAGGAGGCAGTCACGCACAACGAGATATTTTTGGTTTGCTTCTAATCGACGCGGCCATTGGCAACAAAGATTGGGACCTGGCCAATGCGCTATTGCAAGAAAGAATCCCTTTACACCGAAACAGCTACACCACTTGGCTTAAATATGCCGAGGTTTGCAAGTCAAGGGACGACGGTGAAAACTCACAGCGAGCCCTTGCTGAATTGCGGAGAATCACCGGATAAATTCCGGGATACTCCGCAATTCAGCAATCTCCAGCTTAAGCCACTCAATTCCTGGCGATGACGAATTTTTCTTTCCGCCAAATCCTTATTCGCGCTATTTAACCTTTACCTCAATCGTGTAATCTTTTTTTGATGAAGTAAATGTTCTGGTGCTCGTACCGCTGCCCCGACCCTTACGAAAATTTACCGCAACTCTGCCGATTGAATCGTTTTCTATATCCCCTCCCGATAGCAGATCAGTTCCCAGGGTTAAAAACACCACGGCAATTCGCTTGGCGGCATCCTTTCTCTGGCCACTGGTCAGCTTGGAAGAGCTGGCATAGGAAGAAGGCGCGCCTGAGCCACGCCCCATAATATCGTCAACCGCATCGGCTTCATATCCACAGGTCGCAATCTTGATTCTCTGGGAGCTGTGCAGATGCAATTCGACTTTATGGTTCAGGTTTCTTTTGCCTCTGTCCATACTCTTGTATTGTTTCCAGCGGCCGTTGATACCGGTATGCAATCGCCATTCATCTTTACCGCCCAGTCCCAGGGTAGACGGATCTTTATTCGCTTTTAAATTTGCCTTGGTAATATTTACCGTGACTTTCTTAATTCTCTTCGCGTCTATTCCTTTAGGGTCTGTCCAACCACCGCTCACTATCACACCGTATTGCCCGCCTTTAACAAACTTTCCTTTTAACGGAACTGTAACGCGCAATACCTTCGGGTCATCACTGGGAAACGGAGTAACCACGGGATTAATTGGACTACGAATTTTCTTGACAATTTTGAACACCGGGCGTGAAGCAGCAGACGGTTTGCCAGGCAGCGGTAAATCAAAAATATAGTCCTGATCATTAATTTTTAAATCAATATAACCGCCCTTCTTGGATATATAAACAATAGCCTGGGTTGACCTGGATAATCCCCTGTTGCCACGAAATTTGTCAGTTTCGTCGCGGAAACAAATGGTCGCTTTGGGCGGATGAATCTCCGAGCGATGCTTACCTCTTTTCGGGTGACCGCAATCATGAATCCAGCGTCCGGTAATCTGAACTCTGTCACCCTGCATTGGTCGAGCCCAATGGGGAACAAATTTGGAATCCCATTCGCATTCCATTTCAGAGGTCTGCGTCTTGACATTGTAGTCCTTATTGACCGGACTATTCAGGTAAAAAAACTCCTTATCAACCTTAACGTGATAATTCCAATCATAATCATGGTGCCAGGGTCGTGGAGGAAAGTCAGTACCAGAAATTTTGCTGACACTTAGAATCCCGCCAACGGTGCGCTCAGATCCCCCGGTCCTGTGATCCCGATGATCGGCCGCCACCCAAGAAGGAACAACCTCACCGAAGTTTTTACTCGCCACCTTCAGATCAACCTTCAATGATTTAGCGGTCTTACAACCACAACGAAAACCATCTCCGGTATTTCGACTGCTAAAAACCCGTTGAGCCTGTTTTATCGAACCTGGGAGCCTTGAATGCAGACTGTTTCGCTGCCTGACGCTGATTACACCAGAAGACTTCCCATGCTGGCGATACATTGTACGTATGCTTAAATCCATAGCTTGCTTCCTCAGTTATCAGGGTTAGATTTCGTTGATACGTGCCTCCAAGGCTTCGAGTTTTGCCATCACATCGGTCTTGCCAACCATTAGCTTTCCATGCACAGTAAATTTCGCTGATCTGGAATCGAATGTAGCCAAGGTGTTGTTTTGCGACCCCAATATTTTTATGGTCGCACCCTGGATTGTCACTCTGGTATTGGTTAACACGATATCAGCGGGCTGATTAGCCACTGCAATTTTTGCAGTTAGTACAGTTGCAGTACTAGTGGCCCTGGTTCTGGCTTTCTTGCTTACCTTGGTTTTACGTTTTGTTTTCTTCTTACCTGCCATTTGATAGCTCCTTTGGTCATTGAAAAACGTATGCTACATAAGCTATACCAAATTCGTTTGTTTTTCAAGTGGGTTCAAATAGAAGCATTATCGGAAACGATAGTTAACATTAACTTGCTAGCATGATTATTTAAAATAAAGCCCTTTCTAATATGAAAATAAATCCCCTTAAAATAACGCTGGGCAGCGCTAAACACTGAATTCTGGTGACATATTAAACCTAACGTAATAACACAAAGCGAAAAGCGTAACCCGCCATTACGATCCAGAACAGGCCGGCAAATATTTTTTCACCAACTTCCCGGTTAATGTGACGACCAAGATAAACAGCTACAGGGATTACAGGTAGCGCAAGCAAGTAAAGCATGTGGTGTTCTCCCGTGATAATTTTTTCCTGGATAAAGACCACAGACTTGACCGCATCACCAGTTAATGAGACTACTGAGGCAGCACCAACCAGGTACATTCTTTCTAGATTGAGAGCACGTAGCGCGACACCCTTTAACGGACCTGACGTTCCGGATATTCCAGAAAGACCGCCAGAGAAAAATGCGAATACTGGAGACAGCGCTTTGTTTGCGGCGACCAGGGATTTCTTCTCAAAGGCAAACGAAACCAACATGCTGATCACAATTACCGCGTAAATAAAGTCGTCATTCAAGTCGATCAATAGCTTTACGCCCAGGTAAGAGCCAACTATGGTCACCGCAACAATAATTACAACTTTTCGCCAGGGTATCGTCTGCCGGTAGGCAATCACCTTACCTACATTATTGGTAGCCAGTAACAAAGCGGAAAGCGCAATGCCCTGTTTGGCACCAAGAATCAATACTAAACCCGGGACCATAATTAGAGACCCACCCATCCCAGCCGTTGCGGAAAGTGTAAATGCTGCAAAGATAACAACAAGCGCAATTAGTGTCATAACCCTGGACCCCAAATCATTCGCGGTTCGGTAAACCGTCCATTTATCCCATTAACCATTTTCAGGCAAAATGTGAACCCAGGGAACGATCACCGCTGATCACATCACACCTCAGTTAATCCATTTATCACCAACCAGAAGCAATCTCCAATTGTTATATCTTTACTTTGCAACCCTCAAGGATGCATTCGTTCCGTTAAGAAAATCATATGTCAAAAATATTTGAAAGTACAGAAACTTAACAAGAATCTGAAAATTCTGGGCGAATGAAGCGAGAAATACACGTAGTAGTCGTTCTAGTGCAAAGTTTTCCAACACCAGCCTTGGAAAGGTTTGGTTAAAGTATCGGTAAACGCGCACTGTCTGGCGCCCACTGATCAATCTAAATCGTCAAAGATATTTAAAGTTTCGTCAAAATCTTGAGGCAGCCGGACTCAAACCCGCAGGATCAATAGTTAGTGTAGATGTATAACGAACTTCAACATTAAAACTGATTAAGTTTACATCGGTAGAGTAGTTACCCGCCCATTCCGCGGTATACCGTCTTCACCGGCAACGACGACCTGCTGATCGACATTCCAGTATTCGCGGTCTATCATCGCCAGTGATACATTGGCCTTGAATCGCGGAGACCAGATTGCTGAAGTAACCTGACCAACTTTTTTATCCTGACACCAAACCGGCCACGGTCGACGACAAGCCGAACAGGGATCTCCGTCAAATATTACGCCGCGTATCTGACGTTGTGGACCCTGCCGACTTATGTTTTGCAATGCCTTAAGTCCAATAAATTCAACCGAACCATCCAGCTGGCAATATTTCTCCAGACCACATTCCAGTGGATTGTTTGCCCGGGTCATTTCGTTTCCATAGGACATCAGCCCGCCTTCAATCCTCTCGATTAAATTCGGACTGCCGGGCAAAACGTCGAGATCTTTTCCGGCCAACCAGAGCGCGTCCCACAGTGGCTCACCCTTAGCGCTGTCATCGAGGTAGATTTCGAATCCGCCCTGTTTGCTATAACCCGAGCGGGAGACGACTAATGGATGTCCAGCAAAATCAGCAAAGTCGAGTTTTTTGAAGCGAAAAAAATCAATATTCCGGACCTCAGGTCCGAATACCCGGGCCATCAGATCATCTGACTTCGGACCCTGGACCGACAATGGAGAGACATCCGGCTCATCCACAGAAACATCTAGTGCCATACCGGTAGCCAGCCCTTTTGCCCACAGCAACACATCGGAATCCGCAATTGAAAACCAGAAATGGTCTGGTGCAAGCTTTAATATAATTGGGTCGTTTAACATTGCACCCTGGGCGTCAACCATCGGCGCATACAAGCATTGCCCGACTTCCGCATGTCCCAGGTCTCGGGGTGTCATGAGTTGGGCCAGCCTGGCAGCATCTGGTCCAATTAGCTCAACCTGACGTTCACAACTGGTGTCCCACAATTGAACGTGATTGCGTAGATGCCAGTAGTCCTGCTCAACACTCTGCCTGAAGCCCTTCGGCATTATGGTGTGGTTTACCACAGAATAGCCGGAGACACCCAGCGCTTCGACGCATTTGGTATAAGGCGTAGAACGCAGGCGGCAGGACGCTGCTAGTGTTGGAGTTAGCATGATCGGTTGCAAATTATGGGAGCTACTCTGACCACCAAACGGTATATGAATGGGGGGATAGAACCAGTGGAATGTGATACTTCTGCTCTCTGTTCGCCATGCGAAAACGAACCACAACACTGTCCATGTTCTGCGACTTTTTCAATTGATCGACGGTTGATTGATCTAATTTGGTCGAAAAGTAGACAGTGCTATGAAACACCAGTTCAAACTCCTGGTCTGAATCAAAATCCAGCACTTCCACTTGTTGCATGACCCGTCCTTCGTTATTACTAACCAGATCAAACACAACTTCGCCCGTCGCACCGGGGACAAGTCGAAACAACTGAACCCTGATACCAACAGCGGATTGACCACTTATTGAATCCAGGATGTGCGAAGAGATTATTGGCATAACTACAGGTTGTTATATTGCTACATACAGGTAACTACTGAATTCGCTATTCGATGGAGGCCTTATCCCGTTTACTGGTGGTCGCGAGGACGATTGGGCTAATATAACCCTTGGCTTTAACATTGACGCAGGCGGTCTTGCCACTGGCAATAGCCCGTTCCAGCGCCGGAATCAACTGCTCAGGTGTTTCCACCAACTCACCATGGCCGCCAAGCCCCTCAAACATGGAATGAAACGGAATATCACGAAAGTCGGTGGCAAAATGTTGTCCGTTTTCAAACATTCGTTCCTGTTGCTGGGAAATACAATCGAGACCACCATTATTATCAATCACCACTACAATGGGCAGATTCTCCTGGAATGCCGCTTCTACGCTCAAGCCACCTGACAGGAAGGCACCGTCGCCACTGATCAAGACTACGGTCTGTTCTGGGTTGTTCATCTTGGCGGTAATCGCAAATGAAACCCCAACACCCAGCATGCTAAAGGTACCAGGATGGAGAATGTTGCCGAGTTTCTGGCCTTGGTAGCCGGCGAGATTAACGGCAATTTCAGACCAGAAGTGGGTATTTCCACCGTCTATTACAAGCCAGTCATCCGGATTCATTACTGTTTGCACATCCAGAGCTAATTGCAACGGGTGAATTTTTCCGCCAGTTTCCCGCTGGTCCGGTATTCCTGCAATAGTTTGATCGACCCATTGCTTGCGCTGCTCCCTGTTCTGAGCGTACCAGCTATCATTGGCGCTCCATTGCTCGGCTTGGCTACGCTCAAGAACCGCGCCAAGAAATGCCCCTGGATCACTCAACAACTGCCGGTCCGCCGCCCGATTCATTTCCAGTTCCTCGTGGGAGCCATTAATGCAAACAAGATGGGTCGACTCTGGAATAAACGGTGGATTACCAAAATTCATCTGATTATCCAGCCGGGCCCCAATCATCAATACCAGGTCAGATTCTTGAATGGCAAATTTGGAGGGTGGATATTGATGAACATCGGCCAATCCCATATAGGCTTCATTCTCTTCGCCCAGTAATTTCTGGTGGTAAGGAACATTAAAAATGGGAATGCCCAGCACTTTACCAACCTGTTCCAATTTGCCTTCGGCTCCGGACCACCAGACCCCATGCCCACCAATAATTACCGGTCGCTCGGCATTCTTAATTAATTCAAGCAATGGCTCGAGATCATCCGGGCAGGGCCAGGCGCGGGGTGGTTGGTTGCAGCCCCGGAAAAAAGGTCGCTCATCACGACCGATGTTTTCCTCATAAGAGCTGAACATAATATCCACCGGCATGCTCAAATGCACAGGACCAGGGTACCCGCCCATAGCAATTTTAAAGGCGCGGTCGACGAACTCGGGAATCCGGGTGCCGTCAGTGATCTGGGCGCTGTATTTGGTTAGGGGTGCGGCAATAGCAACGTCATCAATCTCTTTAAATCCGCCACTTCCCTGGCGCTTCAAGGTACTCGAACCTGTAATAAAGATTACCGGGGAACGCTCACCCCAGGCTTCCATCATGGCCGGTATCGCATTGGCAAACCCCTCGGGCCCCACCAGACAAACCGAGGGATGCCGGGTAATTCGGGTGTAACCATCGGCGAGGTGGCCGGCAACCTGCTCATGGGGCGCGTTGATCACCGGAATGCCACATGCCATCAGCCCTTCAAGGGCGGGATTGCAAAACCCCCCACTTAAGGTAAAAGCCTGCTTGACCCCTTTTTCTTTTAAGGCCCTGGCAAGGTGCATACCACCGCGTACTTTCATTGATCAATTAGTACCTGTTTATTAATTTCCGCAACATCAGCGCAGCCAACCTGGGCCATCGCCAGACTAATTTCATTTTGAAAAAGCTCGAGCATACGGTTTAAACCAACTTCGCCGTTGGCACCCAATCCATACAATAATGACCGGCCCAACATAACAAAGTCAGCGCCCCGCGCAAGGGCCTTAACCACAGCTTCGCCGTTGCGTATTCCGCTATCAAATAACAGCGGGAAATCATCCCCTACTGCCTGCCTGATAAGCGGGAGTTGATCGATCGCCGCGGGCGCTCCATCGAGTTGTCGACCACCGTGATTGGACACATATACCGCGTCCGCCCCCAATTGTTTGATTTTTATCGCGTCTATGGGTGACAACACACCTTTTACAATCAGGTTGCCTTTCCAAACGTCTCTGAGCTGTTCGAGAAACGACCAGTCAGCCTTGCCACGCTTGGCCTCCCGATCAAAGCTTCCAGGGGCAAAATTGGCCAGTTCCGGTGATCCTGCCAACAGCGTGCTAATTGACCAATACGGATGCAATGCAAAATCCATAAACTGCTTCGGGCCAATTTTAAGCGGCGCCTTAAACCCGTTTTTCAAGTCCCTGACCCTGGGCGCTACCTGGGGCACGTCCACGGTTAAAATCAGGGTCTGGTACTCTGCTGCCGCGGCTCGATTAACCAGATCTAATGCGGCTTCAGCAGACTGCCCGACGTATAATTGAAACCAGCAATGACTGCCTGCTTCTATAGCAACTCCCTCGATAGAGGTGGATGACATGGTAGACAATGCCAGCGGAATATTTAGGCGCCGCGCGGCTCTGGCCAACATCAGGTCTGCCCCGGGACAGGTGAGGTTACACATGCCCATAGGTGCAATACCAAAGGGCAGGTCCCAGTCTGTTCCCAGCAGTGATTGATTTAATCGACGCTGGTCAACATTTATCAGGACCCGCGGCTGCAGGCGTAGTTGGTTGATTCGCTCAATATTCAGGTGATTTGCAGTTTCACTCCCGGCCGCCCCATCAACATAGTCAAACATGATTTTGGGTAAGCGCCGCCGCGCCAATTGACGCGCGTCCTCAACACAAAATATTTGCTTTGTCGGCAACATGGGAATAATGGGTTAACGCTGAAATGGTCAACTACGGAATATTGAGCGGCGAGTATATCTAGGGGAATTGCCCAGTACAAATAGGGCACACTGTATAGTGGAAACCAGTAGTTTGAGGATCGGTCTATTTGGTTATTTTATAATTACCAATCGGTAGATAGTTTTTATTCAACACCCGGAAAACAAGCCCTGCTTGCCTCTAGGCAATATTACCATTCAAATAATCACTAAAATATTGTATATTGACTGCATTTCCACGGTTCAGCTCATACCGCTGAAACAGATTCAGACAGGCAAGTGGCGCGCAAAACAACTACCACCCTGGCCAATCTAGGAAATATGCTGTTAGACGTATTCGGAGGATATACATTGCGACGATTCCATATTTGGATCATTGGGCTTATTTTGGTGTTGACCACGCCATTTATCCTGGCCCAAAACAATACTGACCCAATAAGCTTTAGCGTTAGTCAGTATGACGTTCAGGGCAATAATCCCCTAACCAATCGCCGCACCAGAAACATTCTTCAGAAGTTTGTCGGAGTTCAGGACGGGTTTGACGGTATACAGCGGGCCGCCCAGGCGCTTCAGGACGAATTACGCGATGCAGGATTCGCCTTTTTATTGGTTACGGTTCCCCCACAGTCGTTGGAGGACGATGTGGTTACGTTACAGATCAGTAAAATAGAAATTAACAACGTATCGGTGCTGGGAAATACCTATCACGGCGAGAGCAATATCGTTGCCAGTTTCCAGGATTTGACCGTAGGATCTGCACCCAATACCCGCCGACTGTCCCGCGCCCTTGCCATCGCCAATTTTAACCCGGCAAAAAATGCCCGAATTACCATGGCGGCAAGCGATGTACCCAATGCGGTAGACGCTGAAATTATCGTTCAAGACCGGCCACCCCGACAATTGCTCGCCTGGCTCGACAATACCGGGAATACCGAAACCGGAGATACCCGGGCTGGGGCAGGCTTCCAGCACGCCAACTTATTCGATCGTGATCATGTTACTACCTTGACTTATATCACCTCACCAGAAGATACCGGAAGCGTTACCCAGCTCGGTGGTTATTATCAGATTCCGGTTTATCGTGCTGGTGGATTGGTCAATATTTTTGCGGTAGATTCCCAGCTCGACACCGGCACCGTCGCCGAATTTTTTGACGTCAGCGGTAGTGGTAAATTTTATGGTGCGCGCTATACCCAGGTTCTCAATAAAATTGGCGATTACAGACATCGCCTTGGCATCGAATACGCCGACAAGCTATTCGACAACACGGTGGGATTTCTCGGCACTGACGTTGGTGTAGATGTTAGAAGTCGACCCCTCACTCTGTCCTATCGCGGCGAATGGGAGGTCAAGAAAAGCACCGGTGAATTTTACCTCAGCCATGCCGGCAATCTGACCGGGGGCAGTTCCAATGATGAGCAATCCTATGCCAACGCAAGAGTGGGTGCCAGCGATGACTGGTCCACCACCCGTGCCGGCATTACATTTCAGCGATTCGTCAAGAAAGATTGGCTGTTAACCGGAAACCTTGATCTGCAATTCGCTGGTGACCCTTTGATTGCGGGTGAGCAGCTTGGCCTGACCGGGGTCAACGCCGTTCGCGGATTCGAAGAGCGCGAGGTGACTGCTGATCGCGGCTACGTCGCCCGTCTGGAAATGTGGGGGCCAATCAGCAAGCAGCATCTGCGCCCGGGTGGTTTTATTGACCACGGTAACGCCACCCGACTCCAACCCCAGCCCGGTGAAGTGGGAAGTGAAAGCGTTAGCAGCGTTGGCGCTGCGCTAACCTGGCAGTGGAGGCAATTAAGCGCCGGGTTGAATCTGGGCTACGTCATCGACGGCGTCAGCGACGAGGTTCCGGAAGCATCCCGGGATGGTGATTCCAAACTTCATGCAAGCCTGGTTTACCGGCGCAGTTTCTAACATGAACAAAATAAATAATGTTTCGATTCGTGGACTTTGGGGCAATCTGCTGGTTTCTGTTGTATTGCTTTTGTCTTTCAATTGCCTCGCAAGTGCCGCCGAATCGGTGGGTGCAGTATTGATTTCAAAGGGAGTCGTAAGCGTAGTATCGGCCGCCAATGAAACCAGGATCATTGCTAAAGGCGGACAGCTGTTCGAGGGAGACCGACTAATCACCGCGGAAGACAGTTTTGTTGTGGTTAAGTTGAACGATGCAACAAAAATTACCTTACGTCCCGAAACTGACTTTTTGATTACCAGTTTTTCTGAAGAACCAGGTAGTGAGGAAGCCGTTTTTGAGTTGCTCAAAGGAGGGCTGAGAGCGATTACCGGCGCAACTGGCACCAACAATCCAGAAGCATTCCAAATTAACTCTCCGGTAGCAAGTATCGGTATTCGCGGCACCGATCTGGTGCTTCGACTTTGCGAACAAGACTGCGCCGAGGAAGAGAAAAAGTACGTCGACAGAGAATATGTCCAAACCACTTGCCCGGAAGAGCTCGACTTCACTATACCGCCGGGTCTTTACTTTGCAGTATTCGATGGGTCGATCTACGCCGACCAACCACCCCGTCATGTGGATCTTGACGCGGTGTCAGCGGGTTATGGTACTCAGGACACCTTAAAGTGTGTGTCGCCAATACCCAAATTCATCATCAACGACCCGTATTTAAAGCTCAATACTGTCGGCGAAGAAATGTTGGAACTCATCAACTTTTTCAACAGGGATGTACCCGACCTTTCCAAATGTGAAGTACCCGAAGACTGATCCGGGAGTAAATACTGAAATCATCACCCCACTTTATTGGGTGCTGCGGAGGCGAACCAAATTATGAACAAAAATATATTTAGAAAAATTGCGCTGGCATTAAGTTTTGCCGCATCCAGTTTTGGCACCGCACACGCTGGCCCTACCGGCGCCAACGTGATCAGTGGACAAGCTGCCTTTGATCAAATCAATTCGAGTCTGCTGCAGATATCCAACTCTCCCGGGGCAATTATCAATTGGCAGGATTTCTCGATTGCCCAACAGGAAGCGGTTCGTTTTCTTCAGCAAAATGCGAATTCGGCAGTGCTTAATCGAGTAACCGGGGGTAACCTGTCAACCATTGCCGGTCAGTTGTTATCGAACGGCCGGGTGTTCCTGATCAACCGCAATGGCATCGTATTTGGCGAAAGCGCCATTGTCGATACCGCAGGTCTGGTGGCGTCAACCCTGGATATGGCTGATTCAGACTTTATCGCCAATCGATTTCGTTTCCAGGGTAATGGCGGCGCGATTGTTAACCAGGGTTTTATCAAAGTCTCACGGGGTGGAGAGGCTATTCTGATCGCCCCCAATATCACCAATAGTGGAATTATCCGGGCTGATAATGGAAAGATTCTATTGGCAGCGGGACGAGACATAGAAATCATTTCCCTGGAATCAGACGCTATCTCATTTCGGGTCCAAGCGCCTTCAGACAAAGTGGTCAATCTGGGTCAGCTAATTGCCGACAATGGTGCGGTGGGCGTTTTCGCCGGGAGTATTACCCAGTCTGGCGTCATTTCAGCAAACCGGGTATCCCAAGGAACTGACGGGGTTATTCGCCTGGTGGCCGCCAATGACATCACAGTATCGGGACAAATTAGCGCTACAGGATCAGGCACCACTGGTGGTCAGGTCGAAATTCTGGGCAATCAAGTCACGCTTTCCCGGGCGAATATTAATGCTTCCGGAGATACCGGAGGCGGAACCGTTTTGGTTGGGGGAGATTTTCAGGGACAGGGTCCGATCCAAACCGCGGCCAATACGACCTTTGACGCCGGTTCCAGCATTTCTGCAAACGGGCTAAGCAGCGGTGACGGCGGAAAGGTTATCGTCTGGTCTGATGGCAATACCGAAGCCCACGGGATTATCAGCGCCCGCGGCGGAACTAATGGTGGCAACGGTGGACTGGTCGAAACCTCGGGGAAGACCACCCTAAATTTCACCAGCGCGGTGGATGTCAGCGCCGTCGCCGGCAATCCCGGAACCTGGTTACTCGATCCTGAAGATATCAATATTGGCCGATCTGAAGCCGATAGCATCGAGTCAACCCTGAATCAGGGAGGTAATGTTTCCATCCAAACGTCTGACGGCGGCACCGGGCAAGGCAATATTGCGGTTAATGCCTCGATTACCAAAACCGAGGGAAGCGATGCCGCGCTGGCCCTTACGGCGCATAACCGCATCGACGTCAATGCACCCATTTCCTCAACCTCTGAGGCACTGCACGTCTCGCTAAAAGCAGGGCGCAGTATTAATGTCAATGCATCCATAGCAACCAATGGTGGCAATTACTCTGCTGTTGTTACTGGCGTGTTTGAACCATTAGAGGAAGAAGAGCAACAGGCTGCAGCAGAGAAACCCGATCCCGAACCAGTTGATCAGGACACAACAGAGGACAACCCGGCGTCTTCTGGCCAGCAGATAGTTGTCGAAGATGGACAAAAGCCGGATCAGGCATCGTCGACCCCTGAACCGGAGATCGCTGATACCCAACAGCAGGTAAGTTCCGAAGAGCCAGTCACAACAATTCCCGATGGCAACGAATTTACTGAATCATTCGATGTAGCCTCTCCCGTAAAACCAGAAACAACAACCAATCCTGTAGTTACTCCAGTTGAATCAACAGAGCTGGGAAATGGATCAGGCATCGCGACAAATTTTCCAGTGGGTCCGACCGGAGTGAACCAATTTGCGCAAATAAATACGGAAGGTGGAACCGTTTTGGTAGATGCAGGTATACACGGAACTGCCAGTTTATTCGCTAACATTGATACTGGTTCAACTAATGATGGAACAGTGGGCGGTGATGTATCGCTGTTAGGCCAACGAGTAGGATTGTTTGATCAAGTCCAGGTAAACGCGTCCGGCTCCGGCGGCGGGGGAATAGTCCGGATAGGGGGTGGTCAACAGGGTTTAAACCCACAAGTCGCAAACTCACAGTCGGTATATATTAATCAAGGCGCGTCGGTCACCGCTGACGCCCTGACCGATGGAAATGGCGGACGCATCATTGTTTACGCTGATGAAACTGCCAATATCTTTGGTGAGTTGCTCGCAAGGGGCGGCAGCCAAAACGGCAATGGCGGCTTTATTGAAACATCGGGCAAACAAAATCTGCTGGTCACCAATGCGCCTGACACCTCAGCATCAAACGGAACATCCGGCGATTGGCTGATCGACCCTATTAATGTAACGGTGGATGACATACTGACAGATTTTGGTGTTCTCGACATCGGCGCCGTGGGTGATGTGATCTGGCAACCTACGGTTACCGGCGCGATGCTCGACATCGATACGATTCGGACCGGATTGGGCAATAACGGCAACGTCACAATTACCACGGTCGGTACCGTCGGACCTGAGGACGGTGATATTAATTGGAACGCAAGTTTAAATCTGGATGGGCTGGTTGGAGCTGCAGCGGGTGACCTTACACTGTTAGCCGCCAATGATATCAATTTCATGGGCGATGTGACTGATTCCACAAGTGGAGGCCCGTTTAACAATCCTCTAACTAATGTCAATAACATTACCCTCACCGCTGGTGGCAAAGTCACCATCGATGGTACCGATAGACGCGTTGCAATCACCGTCAATAATACCTTTACAATTACCGGCGGAACCGGAATCGATATCCTCGGTGGTGGAACTAATGGCAACGGTACCTTTCAAGCAGGAGGGATACTAATCAGCGCCACGGCATTGAACCTGAACGCGGGTAACGGAACGGCGGATATTCTGATACAGGGTGGCACCAACACGGATGGCAGTCACGGGATAGGTGTCAGCGCTGATCAGCTGAACATCACCGCGCGTGATTTGACTATCCAGGGAGGGGATATGTCAAGAAGCAATGGTGTCACCATCTCCTCAAAGAATATTGATGCAACCTTAAGCGGAGATTTCAATTTACTGGGCGGAGGCAATGCAGCTGATCGGTCCGGGACCCGCAGCAATGGGGTCACAATTGGCTCGGGAGAAGGATTTGCCCAAATACATAAATTTGTTGTTGGTGGTGATGTAAATATCATTGGTGGAGAGGGAGATTTCAGCAGTGCGATCAATCAGGGAACGGGAGAAGTTGGAGGCCTCGCGGAAATTGATATGCAAGTTATGGGGGATTTTACCATCCAGGGCGGTGGGGGCAGATTTTCCAGGGCGCGGGTCCAATCCGATGCCACCCAAACCATTGTCGCCAATACGATAAATATTATCGGCGGGACCGGAGAAGGTTCGAGGGCGGAACTCACTGTACAAGGTAGTACTTTTGGTGTTAACGCTACCCCATTGACCCAAATGGTAACCGCCACCGGGACAAATACGGTCAACGTTATTGGTGGCACAGGCGCTGGGGCAACTGCTGAAATTGAATTAATAAATAATGCTGCGGGTTTTACCAGCGACGTACAAATCATTACGTCCATGGGTGACATCAATGTTCAGGGTGGTCAAGGTGCAAATGCGGGAGCAAGAATTGCCCTGACTGCAACCCGAAATGTGTTTTCCGGCAACCCAGACAATTTCGCTATTGATGCCCAGCAAAATATCAATAGCGTCGGAGATCTAAATATTATTGGTGGTAGCAATGTTGGTACTGAAGCAGCCGTATCGATATTCGGCGACATTGATTTTTTCAGCCCTTCCAACACTGTCGAAAGCCACTCCATAGCGCTGGATCAGAATATCGATGCTGGCGGTGATGTTACTTTCAATGATCCAACTAAAACGGTTACGGCGATCCCGGGACCCATAGTCGTGATCCCCGCGACGCCGACAACCAGCGCTTCTATTCTGGCAAATGCCACATTAACCGGGCGTGATCCGGCAATTGAGGATAGCGTCGCATTTAATATCACCCAGGATGTTTCAGCTGACAGTGAAATTATGATATTCGGAGAGTCAGCGGTAGTTAACGATACCATGCCAGGTGATATTAATGGTGTTGCCCTTGCTCTGATCAACGATGACACCGAGATAAATATTTCTGGCAGCGCAGCCCAGACCGTAATGGCACACGCGATTACAATTGACGGCGGTGATGTACTCGGTTCCAATGCTGGTATTCAAGCCGCTGCGCAGACAACCTGTACACCCGGGAATGCACCCACCTGCACGCCGGGAGATATACCAATACCGAGTCAATTTGTAGAGTCAATTGACCTGACCCTGAATGCCCAGACCGGCGGTGGATCTGCTCTGATTCAGCGAAACCCGTTTCGCGTGTTTCCGCGGGTATTTCCCAACAACCAGGGATCGCAGACAATTATTGTAGACAATGTCGATCTCAATGGTGCGAACGCAGCGTCTCAAGCCAGGATTGAATCATTTTTTGGCGGCGGTCAGCTTTTGGTATTCGATAATCTCGGCCTGAACAGCGATGAATTGACGTCCGACGCGGATGCCAACGATGCCAATATTATTGACATCGGTGGTCGTCTCGACTCACAAATGCTGACAGTACTAAATGGCGGACAGTTTCGTGGTTCCGGCCAATTTGTATTCCAGGACCTGGATTGGAGCCGGGGAATCATTAGTCAACCAAACTTTGTTACCGCGTTTTCCCTCAATGCCACCACCAATGGCACCACAAACTTGATTGGTCCAGGAACTAAACGGCTAGATAATGGCCGGGAATGGACCAATAACGGCGATGTGTTTTGGCAGGATGGTGATTTTATTATCGGTAATGTAGGTACGACGATTACTAATAACGGACGCTTTGAGGCGCAGTCCGATAACGAAATCAGGTTCGAACTATTCACCGTCCAAAACGTTACAGATAATAGTTCGGTATTTAATAATTCAGCCACCGGTACTTTTACCAAGATCGGCAATCCAGCGACACCGGGCACTACCACATTTGGCCCAAATGTTGATTTTCAAAACGACGGTATGGTTTCAATTGTCGATAGCGAAATCAATTTTCAAAATAATTTCAGTCAGTCCAGCGGACTAACCGTGTTGAACAATGGAACACTTTCTGTGCTGGACAGTCAAGGTGGCCCCCAACCAAACCCGATCATGTTTAGCGGCGGCCGCCTCGAAGGTGAAGGAGATATTATCGGTGATGTCGATATTGACGCCGCCACCATTTCCACCGGCTTCTCCCCGGGAACCATTAATATTTCAGGGAACCTGACGCTGTCGGCTGCCAGTACGGTAGTTCTCGAATTACAAGGTACCGGAGCAGGGGCTTTTGACGTTATCAATGTCGGCGGTACAGCGAATCTTAACGGTACCGCCAATTTGATTTACCTGGCGCCCTATGCCCCGGGGGCAAACGACGTGTTTCCACTAATTAATTCCCTAAACGGAAACTTCGGTACGTTTAATGCGTTTACCTCCCCCGCAGGACCACTTGTCGCCGTACAGAATTTCAACGCCAACGATTATACGATTAACTTCGCTGCTGCTCCGGTGGTTGTGGTTCCGCCCGTTGTTCCCCCTGTAGTGCCACCAGTTGTTCCTCCCGTAGTTATTCCTCCAATTGTGGTAAATCCCACACCCCCTGTCGTCGTTACCAATCCTCCTGTGACTATTCCTAACCCGGGTCCAGGTCCGATTCAGCCGTTGGTCCCGATTAACGTTAATATCCCCGGGCAACCACCGATACAGGTCGTTGTACTGCCAACGCCTCAGCCCGTTGCAGTGATCATTCCCAACAGCACGGACGCAACCCCGGAACCCGAACTAATCTCCTTGCTACTCAATATACCGTTATACGACTTTCCCCAGGAAGACCCACAAATTGGTCTGTTCCAATGTTGGTTCCCAAGCATTCCACGGATCCAGCAATCCGAATACACCCGCGGAAATGCCGTAACCCAGCGCAAGCGCAACGAAACCCAATCTGGAATCTAGCAATTTGGTCTATTTTCCAGTGACCGGCAACAGCAGATCGGGCAATAATATTTGAAGATCGGAACTAGCCAGGCCATGCGATGCTCTTCGTGCATACTCTGGAACGGTTAGTCGGGCTCGTAGTCGAAACCAATGGCCAGGCAGCCGCTCACGCTTCGACTACTGTGCTCGGTACCGGGATGGTAAATAACATAGTCTCCAGGGCCTAGTACGGTCCCATCAGGTTCTACCAGATCACCTTCGATTATCAGATATTCTTCACGTCCGGAATGTTTATGGGCTGTGGTTTCCGCTCCGGGTTCCCAGCGAACCATATAGACCCCCTTTCCGGTTTCTCGGTTGTAACTAAGATCCAGTTGAGTGACATCTTTGAGCACCGGACCACCGAAGTCATAGGTTTCAAATGTTGCCTTCCTGGTTCGTATTATCTGGCGTTTGTCGCCATATTGGTCTGAGTTGCTACTCATGGGAATATAGTCTAACAAAGATAAATGTTGATGAATTACTGAACGCCTTTTCCGTGTTTTTGTAATTCCGCATAATCAGCTCTCATCAGCGCAGCCTGGTTAAATATTTTCTGAAGCCTGGGTCGGTTTACCACCAGCTTGATGCATTTCTGCAAAGCGGCCAACGAAGACAAATCGGTTACTGCATTGATACCGTCGACCCAGTATGCCAGGGTTAGGTCGACCAGGCTAAATCGATTGCCGAGATCATAAGGGCCCAACTCTTCCATGCGCTGGTTTACTACTTTTAATCGTTCTGCCACATCTACCATTGCACGTTGCTTCATTTCCTCTAAATCCTCGTTTCTGAGAGCATAGCGATGAGGATAGAAATACCGCTTCATGGCGGGTTCCAGCTCGTCGGTGAGATAGAACAATCCACTTAGAAACGGACCTCGATCAGGATCACCGACCGCTGGTGCAATAGTTGTTAATTGATGTCGTTCGGCGAGGTATAAATTAATCGCTGGGGTTTCGTACAGAATCTGTTGCTCGGGTGTTATCAACGCCGGCACCAGGCCAGCGGGATTAATAGCGAGAAACTCTGGTGATTTGTGTTGCTGTCTAATGATGTCGATTTCACGCAACTCATAGTCAATTCCACCTTCCGCCATCACCATTTCGGTAATGAGTGTCCGGGTAAAGCGGCCGCCATAGAGAATGTATTTTGTAGCGGTGTTGATAGTCATGTAGTTATCATGCAAAAGAACAATTGAGATAAGTTATGGCGAAATACTTTCCCTTAATCAGTTTCCATACAACGGTTGGTCAATCGACCCAATCCCTCGATTTCAACCGTAACGCTATCTCCCTGTTTGAGCCAGATCGGGGGTTTCTGAAACGCGCCGACACCAGGTGGCGTACCAGTAATAATGACATCTCCCGGGTTAAGGGTAAACGCTGCGGTTAAATAATTGATCAGAAATGGTATTTTATAAATCAGTTCCCGGGTATTGGAATTTTGCCGAACCTCAGCGTTAACCAGGCATTTGATAGATAAATTATGCGGGTCAGCAATCTCGTCACGGGTAACCAGAAACGGACCCAGCGGGCAGAATGAATCGAGGCATTTACCACGCAACCATTGATCGCCAGTTTCCAGTTGCAGATCTCGCGCACTAACATCGTTGCAGTTGGTATAGCCGGCAATATAATCATAGGCGTCATCTTCCAAAACATTGCGCGCTGTCTTACCAATAACAATCGCCAGTTCGGCCTCATAGTCCACTTTTTGGGTAACCTTATTGCTCCAACGGATCTCATCCTCCGGTCCAATAATTGAAGACGGGTATTTGCAAAACATGGTGGCGATAGACGGAAAAGGCAGTCCGGCTTCTTCCACATGATCCCTATAGTTAAGTCCAATCGCGACTATCTTCGACGGATGAGTTACCGGCGCCAATAACCTTAGCTGGCTCATATCTGTTTCGTCCGAACAGTGTGGCAGGAGAGTACGCGCACTCTCCATCGCGGAGTCCCCTGCTCCGAGGAAATCCTGCATATTGTCTGGCAGCTGTCCACCGGACAGTTGATGCAGATTAACAATTTTATTTCCCACTACAGCGCCTAATTGTGGAGAGCCGGTCGACTCGGCAAAGGTAACAAGTTTCATGTCGATATTTTACTGTCGGTTATAACCATCCCGAGTCTGAGGTACTTTTATTCCAAGAATAGACCCTGCAACCTGGGTCCGCAGAATTTGTGCAGTGCCGCCACCAATGGTGAACATTCGTGCGTCCCGCGCCATCCGTTCCAGAGGAAGGTTACGCGAGTAACCTGCAGAGCCGAAAATCTGCAATGCATCGTTGGTTACTTTAATCGCCGTTTCCGATGCCAGGATCTTGGCCTGGGCGGCTGCCCGCATCTCGGGGAATCCCGAACCCGCTCCGGACGCGGCATTATGAATCAGCGCACGGGAGGCGGCTAATCCAATTGACATGTCCGCCAGCATCCATTGCAGCCCCTGAAATTCGGCAATGGGTCGACCAAACTGCTGCCGGTTTCTAGCGTGGGACAACGCCAGTTCATAGGCCCCCTGGGCGATTCCTAATGCCACGGTTCCTGCTCCGACCCGCTGTGCATTGTAGGCATTCATCAATCCACCAAATCCGCGCTTGATGCCTTCCGGGGGAATCAATACCATCTCTTCCGGGATCTCGAGATCTTCAAAAATAATTTCGGTTTCGGGGATGCCGCGCAGCCCCATTGCAGGCTCCCGAGCGCCAATCTTCAAGCCTTCGGCTTGCCCCCTTACCGCAATAAAGCCGACGATGCCCTGGAACTCGCCGTGTTCCATTACCCGGGCAAATATCAGATGTAGCCGGGAAACGCCGCCGCCCGTGATCCAGTGTTTCTTTCCGTTGATAACATAGCGCTTGCCTTTCTTTTCTGCCACTGTGGACATTTCCGTGGCCGCGCTACCCGCATTGGGCTCGGTTATACAAATTGCTGGTTTGTCACCACTGAGCACGAGTTCAGCTGCGAGTTTCTTTTGCGCCAGTGAACCAAATTTCATGATGGCACCGATCGCACCCATATTCGCTTCTACCACTATTCGCCCGGAAACGCCGCAAGCTTTAGCAATCTCCTCGATCACGACGACGGCGTCGAGATAAGTTATTCCACGGCCGCCGAATTCAGTGGGTATGGTCATACCCATCAATCCTGCCTGGGTAAGTAACTCAACGTTTTTCCAGGGATATTCTTCGCTGCGATCGACCTCCGCTGCCCGGGGTGCGATTTCCGACTCGGCGAGTTGCCTGGCGACGAATTGAAGTTCTAGTTGATCATCATTAAGTTGAGTCATACTACCTTGCTAGTGTAGTGGCAACCGGCCGGCGCCAGATTTAATATTGATTTGACCTGGTGTAACCTGGCTCAAATTGCTGGGTTCGAATCGTTTCAATAATTTCACCGAGAGCACCGAAAACGCCCTTGGTTGGGGTCGGACATTGGCCCCTTATCATTCGATGTAATTCTGGCAGCGCGTGAAACGGAATTCCGGAAAACATATGGTGTTCGATATGGTAGTTCATATTCCAGTACAGCAATCTAAGAAATGGGTTCACCACCATTGTGCGGGTTGTTAATCTGTGATCTTTCTTATCCTGGACCAGGCCAATATGCTGGGTTGAAAGAATAACACCATGCATTGGCCCGCCAAAAACTCTAGGTAACAGCAACATAACTATGGGCAACCAGGACTGATTCAAAATGGCCCAGGCGATAATCGATAAATACACCAACAAGTAGACTCTGGATTCAGCAACTGCCCTTCCCATGGCCGTGTGCGGTAAACAATTTCTGATGTGTTTATCTGACCGCTTAAAGCTCATCAGTACAATTGTTTTAAAATAATACCAAATACTATTCAGGTCGAGAATTTGCTTGAATATCAAACCCGACCAGGTCAGCGGGTTGGACAAGACGATCTCTGGATCAACGCCATTTATTGCGGTTTCCGAATGATGTTTCGCATGGGTGTAGCGTAGTACACAGGGCGACTGCTGCACCAACAGCCCGAAAATAAAAAGCACCGATTCATTCAGAAATTTATTACGAAAAGTGGTGCCATGGCAGGTTTCATGAACAATACTGGTGGCAAAAATCCAAATGCTTCCATACAGCGGAAATGTAAGGATGCACCACCAGGTTCCAATCGAGACCATTGCAAGCCAACCGGTCAGACTAACGCATAGCAGAAAGAAAACCAGGTATAGCAGACCATGCAAGTTTGTTCGGCGGGATAATCGCTTCAGGGTCGAGCGATCAATATCACAACGAAACCATTCTGCCGATGAATCAGCCATGCTCCTCCCGATCTGGAACCGCAGGTTGCCGATCACTAATGGAGGTTTTATGGTTTGATCTCAAATTTCGGTCAAAGTAAGTAATGCGCTCAAATAATACGCCATTGTCGCTGGTACAAACAATCGCCGCACCGAACAACGGGCTTCCAATTAGCTCCCACCATTCCCAATCAGTCAGGATTGCATTTTTATCCTGCCTCACTTCATGGGTCAAAACCCATTGATTGCTGGACCCCAGGGCCCGGGTACGTTTATCCCATCGCCCCATATAATCCGCGAGCATGGATTTGGTTACCGGTTCCGGTTCGTGCGGATCATCAAAATAAAATTCAGCAGCGGTCGAGCCCAGCAAAAGATCAGAATCCATCTGATACCAACCCTCGATATAATCCTGTCGGAAATGGTAGCGATCAGACATCGACCTTGGTGGAATCTTTTTCGATTATTTTAGCGTATTTGAAATATGACCCCAGCGCATTCAGTATGGAGATATTCAAGCCATTGTGTCCGGCTATAAAACCGAGTTTTATAAAATAAAATTTTATAAATGTATGCAACCCATGAAAAAATGGCACCAGACTTGAAATATTCCGCTTTTGCTCCCATAGCAACTCGCTTTGCCAGTCCGAGTAAAGATTCATCCGACCAATCATATCGCTCAGATTATCGAACGAAAAATGCAGTATATGTCCGGAAATCCTGGAGAGTTTTTTGGTTTCGATTCTAGAATGAATACGGGTTTGCGAAAAGTCGGTTTTGGTTTTATTGAAAATTCGACAGATATAATCTGGATACTGCCCCGCAACCTTGACCCAAGTTCCATTGAAATGGTTTTTCCGTCGACACTCATATGCCTCAACGGATTTGTCGGCAAGATCAAGGCCAGTTAGCTCGTCAACCAGGTCCGGATCAACCCGCTCGTCAGCGTCGAGATTGATGATCCACTGATGCTTGCAATGAGGAACGCCAAAGCTGCGTTGGGGACCGTCCCCGAGAAACCTTTGACGCAATACCGTTGCCCCCATATCCATCGCGATCTGTGCGGTTTTATCTTCGCTGTTGGAATCCACTACCACAACGTCATCGCATACCAGGAATAGACTGGTCAGACAGGCCTCGATATTTTTTTCCTCATTAAAGGTTATAACAAGGCCACTATACTGATTCATCGCGTCAACGGATTCAGCTGAAGGTTCGGATGGATTGTCTAAGGTATCAATGTTTTGCATAGTCAGGCCGATTATATTGGATTGAGAATCAGTCAACTATTTATCAATAAAGATTATCAGAGAAAGTCCATTTCGTATGGATAAGAAGACAGGCGCTCCACGCCTTCTTCGGTAATCAACAGCTGCTCTTCCAGTTTCACGCCTTCAGATCCGCCGACCTCTCCGCCATATGCTTCAACGCAAACCGACATGCCGACTTCGAATATTCCATCGAATCCGGTGTATTCGAAGTCCTCTGGATAGGCGACAAACGGATATTCATCGCATAAGCCAATTCCGTGCAACATACAGGGGTATCGATTTGCCGACATGCTGGCCGGTAGCGGACCTCCGGCGTCAGAAAACTCTTTAAACGTCATGCCAGGTTTGAGCCGTTCGGTATATTTTTCTATAGTGTTGAACGCATATGCATACAGCCGCCTTTGTTCGTCGCTGGGTTTCACCTCGCCGCATACCCAGGAACGGGAAATATCCGCGCAATAGCCGTTCGGCCCAATCAAATCGGTATCAAAACTAACCAAATCACCCTGCTCTATCACGCGGTCGCTGCATTCCTTAAACCATGGGTTGGTCCGCGGCCCTGAGCTTAATAATCGGGTTTCAATCCATTCTCCACCATTAGCGATATTCTGCTGATGCAAGTGTGACCATAATTGATTTTCCGTTATTCCCGGCACCAACGCATTACGCATAGTATCCATCCCTAATTGACACACTCGAACCGACTCTCGAATAACTTCAATCTCGGTTGGCGACTTGATCAAACGAGCCTGCTCCATCAGATTCTGACCTTCGTGGGTACTGATACCGAGCCGATCCAGCGCACTGACCCCGGCTGGATCAATCCGGTCCGCGGCAAGCCGAGTATTGCCACCGCCACACTGTTTAATAATGTCAGAAATTTCTTCAGCCCAGCGCTGGGCCATTTCCTCGACCCGAGGTCCATTGCAGAAGTAAAACCAGCAGGTTGCATTACGAAACTCAGTCAGCGTCTCAAGATCCTCAACTAAATGCCGAGCACCATGGAAATCAAATAAAATAACCGGACCTTCTGCCCCGATAAATGCATAGCGCGATGGATTGTGTAATGTCCAAACCTGCATATTGCTCGAACCAGTGGCGTATCGAATATTTATTGGATCAAATAGTATGATTCCTGCCATGTCATTTTGGACAAGCTGCTGCTGGACCCGAGATAGGCGATACGCGTTTAGTTGTATTAAGGAATCAGGTGGAATCACTTGAGATTGCATACTGGGGGAAAGAGTGAAATTATAGTTTGCTTTTAGGTAAAGTGTCGGTTGTATAGTGTTTATTGATTGCTTACTGGAACATGACACACTTCACTTTTGTTAGGCATATTTTCTGCTGGTTTGGCGATGACATTAACAAATTGATGGAAAAGAAAAATACATAAAATACTGCAATTAAAATATAGGTGCCGAAAATATAGGAAAATATAGGTGCCAAAAATATAGGTGCCGGAGGGATTAAAGTTTAAGCAGTTATTGTTGCTGTGATTTGTTAGAATAATTAAATCAGCAGGAAGCTGATGAATCGAATAACTTAAATTTATCAACGGAGAACATCATGCCAAGGAGGCCGCGCGAGTATATTGAAGGAATGCCGTATCACATTTTTCAAAGAGGCAATAACAGGGAGCCATGTTTTGTCTGTGTTGATGACTATATCCACTATCTAGAATTATGGCAAAAGTGTAGCCGGCACTATCGTGTCAATGTTCATGCTTATTGTTTGATGACTAACCATATTCACTTTATTATTAGTTCTAACAGAAAGAATAGTATATCTACTTTGATGCAGGTTGTTGGTAGCCGTTATGCCTATCATTTTAATCGAATGTACTCTCGAACTGGTACGTTGTGGGAGGGCCGACACAAATCCAGTTTGATCGATTCTTCGTCATATTTGCTATCTTGTTATCGATATGTGGAGATGAATCCGATTCGAGCTGGGATGGTAGATCGCCCTGAAGAATATAAATGGTCAAGTTTTGGGGTAAACGGATTTGGTGATCCAAGTTGGTTAATACTTCATGATGAGTACTTAGATCTTGGATCAACCAGGGAAACGCAATGTAAAAACTACCGTTCTTTATGTCTAGACACCAACAATGAAGAAGACGAATTTATTCGGCATTCAACTCATTACTGCCAACCGGTAGGAGATCAGTATTTCTGCAAACTGATTGAAGTAAAATATGGAATCAAACCAGGCCAAAGAAATAGAGGGCGACCTAAGAAAGGAACTGCCTAATTTTTATTCCCTCCGGCACCTTTACACGTTTTTATTGAAACTCCGCCTCGCTCTTTCGCATCCATGCGACCGCGAAATACTGGCCCTGGTCTGGTTGGTTTGTGGACTAGTGTTACTGTAGATCTTTATTGAAACTCCGCCTCGCTCTTTCGCATCCATGCGACCGCGAGATACTGGCCCTGGTCTGGTTGGTTTGTGGACTAGTGTTACTGTAGATCTTTATTGAAACTCCGCCTCGCTCTTTCGCATCCATGCGACCGCGAGATACTGGCCCTGGTCTGGTTGGTTTGTGGACTAGTGTTACTGTAGATCTTTATTGAAACTCCGCCTCGCTCTTTCGCATCCATGCGACCGCGAGATACTGGCCCTGGTCTGGTTGGTTTGTGGACTAGTGTTACTGTAGATCTTTATTGAAACTCCGCCTCGCTCTTTCGCATCCATGCGACCGCGAGATACTGGCCATCCTGGCCATAAAAAACCGCGACCGGTTAGGGTCGCGGTTCAAATACTGGTTATCCCAGTTTATGGTTATTTTTACCTTACTTGTGATCGCGCTCCGCGGCGTTTTCTGCGCGTAGGGAAACGATCAGGGGTACGATGCATAGCGCGCACATTACCCAAAACCAGAATGCTACGCCACCAGTTCCGGCAAAAGTAAAAAATGCGGCAGCGCCTTCCCAGGTGTCAATTGGACTTGAATTAAACATGTTTTTGTCCTCAGTCGATTAATTTGATTTGATTTCTTCGGGATAGGCTACGCCATTCACTTCGCAATCCATTCCAGCAAGTTGAACTGCATCGCTGGCGCGAAGAATACCGAGCATTTTAAATATCAGCGAGAAAACGTAACCAGGAATAAAGCCCAGAGCGCCCATGACAAGCATGCCTTTAAACTGACCCATAAAAGTGATCGCAGGAATATCCGCACTTACCGCGGGGTATCCACCCATAAAAATACCAACCGCAAGCAGTCCCCACACACCACAGACACCGTGTACCGCAACAGCGCCTACAGCATCATCAATTCCGAATCGCTCGATCATGCCTGCAGCCCAAGGGCCGAGGAGTCCACCGAGGAAGGCCACTACGAAAGCCAAACCGGGATACCACATATCCAATCCAGCCGCCGCCGAAATAACACCACACAATGCACCAGACATCATCCAGAATGGATCCCGGGTCATGGTGTAGCAACCGATTATGCCGCCGGCTACTGCCATCAGGGTATTAAAACAGATGGTAGACAATGTTGTTGGCTGGCCATAAATATTGGTCCACAAGGCGGGATCAAAACTTACTGCGGTGCCAGGGAAGATGATACAGGCTCCAAGAAAACCAAAGAAACCGAACACGATCATCATCAGTCCTGTAACTGTCATCGGCAAACTATGACCAACAATTTTATTGGCCGAACCGTCAGCATTAAATTTACCAATTCTGGGACCAAGGTTAATCAAAACACCGAGCGCAAAGAAACCGGAAATCATATGTACCACACCGGAAGCACCCATATCGTGATAACCCCATTTTGTAACCATCCAGCCTGCATAGTGCCATCCCCATGATGCTGATAGATTCCAAACCACTGAACCGAGCAGTACCGCAAGGACGATAAATGCAGCCATTCTGATACGCTCTATAACCGCACCAGACATGATTGAAGCCGTGGTACAAGCGAACAATGTGAACGCACCCCAGAATACACCAGTCGCATTATCCTGAAGGTTCGGACCCATGGAATCACCCCATGGAACACCGCCAGCGCCTGCTTCAAAATCCGGAATAAACCCGTTTGTCATGGCCAGGTAAATCCACCATCCAAACATATAAAAGGTTGGGATCATGAAAGCGAAAGCCAGGATGTTTTTGGTACCTGAAGCGAGGGTGTGTTTGACGCGGGTTGCGCCCATTTCATACATTAAAAAGCCGGCGTGAATCATTATCATGATTGCGGTTGCCCAAAAATAATAAACCTCAAGGTTTATCATATTGGCCGTCGCAAAGGCCGCTGTTAGTTCTTCTACGGTCATATGCTCTCCTCCTCGGTGAGGGTTGTCAGTGTTTAGGGTTTAACAATGTTTGCTCGAAAAATTCACGCTTGGTTAGACGTATTTTGAATTCTGGCAAACCTAGGGAACTCTCTAGTTATGGATGATAAAATTGATCACTAAAAGTAATCCGGACTCATTCTACTTGTTATTGAAGGTGATAAAAACCATTAATTTCTCATTTTGGTACATAATTGGTTCATCCTAAATAGGATAGAAAAGTACTGTCAAATAAGGATATTGGCTTAGTCCAAAACTATCCTGCAATATCATTGCACGCATGAAATTTATTTGAGCTGGATAATAATTCGTAACTTGTAAAACTGATTTGAAACTTTGGACCCAGCATTATCTATGAATATATTTTTACTTTTGTGATGTTTTTCCTAACCTGAAACAAGCAGAGTTTTTAATATTTTTTTCTGTAATTTTTTTGATCATCATTAATCATTATGTCTAACAGCGATTACGAAAACCCCAACGAATTATTTTCTAAACTGGAAGCGAGCGGCGTTAAATACTTGTTGCCGAGCTACGTAGATATGCACGGCGCATCAAAAAGCAAATGTGTACCGATTTCACATTTCAAGCGGATGATGAGTGGATCAGAACTTTGTACCGGCGCCGCATTGGATGGCGTTCCCCAGGAAATTCATGACGAAGAAATAGCTGCCCATCCTGATCCTGCATCTTGCGCCATCCAACCCTGGCAACCCGAGGTAGCCTGGTTCGCCAGTGATCTCTGGTGTGAAGGCAAACCATTCGAACCCTGCAGTAGAAATATACTTAAGCGGACGGTAACCCAGGCCAATGAGCTGGGTTATGGATTAAATCTCGGCATAGAAGCCGAGTTCTTTGCATTGAAACACGATGAGGATGGCAATGTCGTTCCATTAAGTAATCGACCCAACCTGCAAAAACCCGCCTACGATGTATCCCGGTTGCTGGATAATCTTCCCTGGTTAGACGAAGTCGTTAGTGCGATGAACGATCTGGGTTGGGATGTGTACTCGTTTGATCACGAAGACGGTATTGGTCAGTTTGAAATCGATTTCGACTATACAGACGTTTTGACCATGGCGGACCAGTTTGTTTTCTTCCGGCGAATGGCTAATGAAATCGCCATGGGTCACGGCGGCTTCGCAACCTTCATGCCCAAACCCTATCCCAATTTTGCCGGTAGTGGCGCCCATTTCAATATGTCCCTGTACGATCGAGAAACCGGGGGAAATCTGTTTGAGTCGGATAACGATCCAAGAGGTTGTGGCTTATCCGATCTAGGCTACCAATTCCTCGCTGGTGTTTTAAAGCACCTTGGCTCGATCAGTGCAATCGTCGCGCCAACGGTAAACAGTTATAAGCGGCTAATTGTTAAAGGCAGCACATCAGGATTTACCTGGGCACCGGTATTCCAATGCTATGGTGGCAACAATCGAACCAATACCCTGCGAATACCCCGGGGAGGTGGAAGGATAGAGCTAAGACTGGCAGACCCCATGTGTAATCCTTATCTTGGTGGCGCTTTTGTGCTTGCTGCCGGGCTCGAAGGCATTCGGCAAAACCTCGATCCAGGGGAACCTCATAGCGAAAACATGTACTTAAAATCCGAAGCAGAATTAGCAGAAATCGGAGTTAATCTACTGCCACGCACCCTACACGAAGCGGTCGAGATGTTCGCCGCAGACCCACTCAGTCGCCAGGTATTTGGCGATAAAATGTTCGATGCCTGGGTAAATTTTAAACGGGATGAATGGATGACATATTTAAAACACGTCTCTGAATGGGAGCGGGACCGCTATCTGACTTTTTATTAGATCAAGTCAATTTCCACGGACTAGAGTCTTGAAAGAATTCCGGCTTTTGTGCTGGGATGGTTATGATGATCCCAGGCTGCTCGACAGGTTTTCAAATCGCTATAACTGCGGGACTTGTGCCAAGACCCTGGTTTCTGACCATCAGGCGGCCAGCTCCATTGCACAGGGGTCCCGGGATTTTGACGTGGTCAATATTAATAACCCGTATGCCCGGCGACAACTATATCCCGGCGGTCACATACGAGAACTTAATCAAGACAGATACACTCATCAGCTAAAACCTGAGCTTAGCTGGATCAATCATTTGTCCCGCTGGGCGTATAGTGATGATGACCGAATGATTGGAATCTGTCAGCGTTTTGGCCCATTTAATCTGGTGGTTAACACTCGAAGAATTTCAGCTACTACCGCTGCGGAACAGGGGTTCAATATTGTTGCCGACGCCGGGCAATCCTACCCCTATGGCGTATTGTTGTTCCCTGAGTTTAATATTTTTCATATTTGTATAGGCGCGGGGATTGATCCGTTTTCAAAGTTGCGTTCTGAAGACATCGATGCATTTGAGAAAATGACAGCACAATGGTTTAGTCAGGCCAGCGTCGTCACAAGCGACAGCGCAGAACTTAACCGCGCCTTGATTGACGGAAAGATCGACTATTTCCTGTCTGGCGGCCAGTTTACTTCTGCTGCTGCCAGGTTTGCGGGGCAAAACCAGATCCAGTCCATTACTCCCCACTCAGGACCAATTGACGGTAAAGGCGCCATAGTATTTATGGAAGTCAGTTCAATCCCTACAGCCTCGCCCAATCATCAGCTGGCAGAAAACTTTCTGGATTTTATTCTGGAACCAAATAATGTTGTTCGGATCGCAACCAATCCCACTGTGTGCAATCCAGTAGCACAAATGGGTAACGCTGCAGTGTTTGATCAGTTACCCAGGGATTTTCTCAATGCCATTCAGTGGCAGCATCTCGAAGAAGACATTTCTTACTGTGTTCCGTATGACATCCCTCCAGATTTTGAAACGCTGCATGCCATTCTAACGAGGGTGCAGGAGGCGACCCTAGTGCCTTCGCTCTGAATCAGGTTCTGGCAATCGGCTGCTTGCTGCGCTCGGCTATAGCTACCATCGACGCACCGACAAATATAATGACGCCACCAATCAGGGTAAAACTGTCCGGTATTTCGGCAAAAAACAAATAGCCAAATGCCGCCATCCAGATAAGTCGAAGAAAATCCAGGGGCATGATGATGGGTGTGGCTGCTTCTTTCATGGCCTGGGTAAAAGCGATTAAAGACGCCCCATTTAGTAATCCCATGATAGTGAGAAGGATCATCTCCCAGGGGTCCGGCCATACCCATACGGGTATCGCCATCGGCAGAGAGAGCGGTACAACCATGGCCGAAATAAACGCAGTGATGGCAATCGCCGAATCGGACCGCGCTAACACTTTAATAACGACCAGATTGACCGAGAAGAATCCGGCGGACGCGAGCATAAACAGCGTGCCGGTATCGAGTTCGGCAAATCCCGGCCGCAGCACAAACAACATTCCAACCAGTCCCATCACTAACGCAATCCAGTGTACCGTTCTCGATGCTTCCTTGAGTAGGACAACCGCAAGAACACTTCCCAGGATTGGCGCGACGAAACCGATTGCGGTTGCCTTGGCCAGTGGAATAATGGTTAACGCATAATAAAAACAGGAAATCGAGGAAAACGAGAACGCCGCCCTGACCAGATGTAACTTAAGGTTATCAGTTTTAAACAGGCCCAGCCCATGGCGGAATATCCAGGGACTGATGACAATCAGGCCGAAGAAGCCACGGAAGAATACCGTCTGGAAGCTGTGAATTTCGGGGGAAACGGCGCGTACAATCAGATGTGAAATGGACAATCCAATGGTAGAAAGAAACATCCATAAAAGCGCGCGTAAAGTTCCAGCCTGCACCAACCTTAGCTCAGTCTAAAAGTTGGCGAAAATCCTGGCGCTAGCGAGGAATGTGATGAGGCAGTTTTTGCTTCAACCCAGTTATATAGTCAAGGTTGATGCCGCAACATCCGCCAATTACCTGGACTCCCTGATTAACCCAACTACTTGCGATTACTGGAAACTCCTCTGGCGAGACATTACTTTGATCGGATTCATCTCGCTGGGCCAGCGTATAGTCCGCACGGTCGGCTTCGGGATAAGTCGCCACGGGTCCCGTCCAATGCTGCTTCATCACCTCGATACCCGCAGAAGTGGCTGCGATGGTACTGTGAAAAATAGCGATCCCGTCAATCCCGCTATCAACGATTTCTTCTATCCCCTGTTCAAATGGTGTTGCAGAGCGATACCCAGTTCTGAGCTGATCATCTCCTGGATCCAGCCGACAACGAAACCCCAGCCAGAGTGGTAGTCCCACATCACCACACTCTTGCAACATCCAGTGCCGGTGGGTCATGCCACCAGTGGCTTCGAGCAACAGAAAATCCACCCCTGCTTCGGCCAGACATTCAGCTTGCTCGCGCAGATTGCTTCTCGACTGTTGTTCGGTTATGGCGGAACGGGGCTCGGCGTGACGATGAAGGGCTTCTTCGGATTCTCCCCCTGTGATCATTCCAAAATGGGAGATCGAACCAGCAATGGCGATCTCCCTGCCGTCGCCATATCTTTCTCTGGCATCCTGAGCAAGGCTGACCGCGCGATAATTTAGCTCCACGGTTGAGTCGCCTAATCCCAATGGTTCTAGATTATGCCGCGCAGATGAATAGGTATTTGTCGTAATGATATCGGCTCCTGCCTGCACGTATTTTCCATGCATCAGGCGAACCGTTTCTGGGTGAGTGTGTAACGCCGCCGCCGCCCATGCCACATTATTCATGGGTACCTTCATACCCTGGAGCTGGGTGCCAATTGCGCCGTCGAGCAACACGACTTCGCCTTTTGCGAGGCGTGATTTTAACTGCTGATACATAACTGAATGTGATGAATAATCAAGTGGTAATACTGTATGGAAAGACTATACCTCAAGTTGAAAACTCCTGCTTGTCACTGATAACTATTCGATTTATGCTGGCTGCCCCAAGCTCCCACATTTAACATAAGATGAATCCATCCAAGTCAAGAATTCAATGTGATATTGATTTCGATAAACCCGGGAAACAAACCAGTGTTTTACGGGTAGTTCATTCTGACAATAATACTCCCTGGGGATTTATTCCTGTTCCGATTGCCTGCATAGCGGGGGGAACCGTTGAACGGTGTAACACGGTACTGTTAAGCGCCGGCAATCATGGTGATGAATATGAAGGCCAAATTATTTTACGCAGGCTGATTCAGCAACTCGACCCTGGCGAGATAAATGGCCGTATTATTTTCTTACCCGCACTGAACTACTCTGCAGTGCTGGAACAAACTCGCGTGTCTTCAATTGACGGGGTTAACATGAACCGGGCATTTCCCGGAGATCCCAATACCACAGCGACCTATGCAATCGCCCACTATGTGGAGTCAGAGATTCTACCTATGTGCATTGCAGCGGCAGATCTTCACTCGGGAGGCAGAGTTTCCGATTTTGTACCTTGCGCCTATTTACGCAAATCAGGCGAGCCGGAATTCATGCAGCAAAAGCTCGACGCCTGCAATGCCTTCGCCGCGCCCCATACGGTAGTGGTATCAAATACCGCTGACCATCGTTCTCTATCGGCAGCCTGTGATCGCAACGAGGTAATAATGGTTGCCACAGAACTAGCCGGTTCCGCTCACGTCCGGCTCGATGCAACCACTATAGGATATGAAGGAGTACTTAGGTACCTCCACCACTTCGGCTTAATCGAATCGGCACCAGCGGCTGCTCAACCTACCCAATACGTCTCTACACCGGACTATAATTATTTTGTCTGGGCTACCGCGGATGGAATTTTTGAACCCCTGGTCCGATTGGGTAACCAGGTTAAGGTAGGTGATCCGGCGGGTTTAATCCATCCGTTGAATGATCCGTTTCTGCCTCCGGTTGAATTAACCTTCGAACGAATCGGCATGATCAGCACCATTCATACGCCGGCAATGGTCCATCGTGGCCAATACGTTTTTCAGGTATCGGTCGAAGTCGAGGCATCTGATTTAGTATGAGCGGACCCATTGCCAAACGAGGAATCCACGCGATAAAAGCGCATATGTCGGCCTTGCCCGCAGGATTCTCTGGCGAAACCATCAAACTCTGCTCCAATGAAAGCGCATTCGGCCCAGCCTCGGCAGTCATCGATGTAGCAACCCGAGCTGTTGGTCAAATTCACCGATACGCAGAACAAGGATCCGCCGAACTCCAGGCCAGCATCGCAGCCACCTATAATCTCGACCCGAGACGAATAGTCTGTGGGCCGGGATCAGACGAATTACTGGCACGGCTATGTAGGGCCTATTTGCAACCCGGAGATGAGTTGATATACAGCGCCAATGGCTATGCCAAATTCGGCAACTATGCATTGGCCAACGATGCGACTCCGGTCAAGGTACCGGACAATAACTTTAGCGTAGATGTTGACGCTATTCTCGCCGGCATAACCGAGAGAACCAAAGTAATCACCATTGCCAACCCGGATAATCCAACCGGCACTTACGTACCCGGAAGTGAGATTCAACGGCTCCATCAGGCTCTGCCCGACACAATCGTATTGGTACTCGATTGTGCTTATGCAGAATACGTCGACCAACCAGACTACAGCATTGCTGCCGAGCTGGTCGATGCCAGCAACAATGTAGTGATGACCCGGACGTTTTCCAAGATATACGGGCTTGCTGGACTCCGTTTGGGTTGGTTATATGGGCCAGATAAAATTATTGAGGTTATTAATAAAATTGGCGCAACCTTCCCCATCAGTAACATTGCATTGGAATGTGGAATCGCCGCGGTCAGAGAAACCGAATATACCCATTCAGTATTTGATCGAAATAAAAAACTCAAAACCGAGCTCTACCATAACTTGTCAAGCCTCGGAATAAATCCGATACATAGTCAGACAAATTTTGTGATGGCAGAATTTACTGATCAACCAAAAGATAATAATAAATCCGCTGAGGCATTCCACGACGCAATGTGGAAGCAAAATATTATGTTGCGCCGATTTCCAACTCCTGCCTTTAAAAACTGTATTCGCATAAGCATTGGCAATGAAAATGAAATGCAATTGTTCAATAAGCTGGCTGCCAATATTATGGGGGACTAATGCTATCCGGACCAAATATAATCGCTGCGCTTAAACGCGCACGGGTCGACTACATATTATCGGTTCCCGACATTGTGACCAGCGATGGCCTTTTGTGGCCCATCAGCCGCGACCCGGATTTCAAACTGGTTCGTGTATGCAAAGAAGACGAAGCGGTTTCTATCGCAGCCGGACTGTCATTCTCAAATATCCGCGCATTGATACTGATACAAAACACAGGCTTTATGGATTCAATCAACGCTATCAGGGTGATGGCGGTTGAATACAATTTGCCGATTTGTATGATGGTGGGACTGCAAGGAAAAGAACCTGAAAAATTACCGGAGGAATCGGCTAAGTACAGCGTGCGAATCTGCCCGGCTTTGGCAGACGTCATGGGACTCGAGCATCATTTATTGCAGGATGACAATGACGTAACCCAGGTTTCTGAGTTAATCGAAACCGCCTACAGCCAGCCAAAACCTATTACATTCTTTATTGGACGGTCACCAGCATCATGATGAAACGTGACCAATGCCTGAAAATACTGAGTCAACATTATGACCAGCAAATCGTGGTGCCGGCATATCAGGCAGCGTTCGAATGGCTGGCGATTAACCCAAGCGACCTGACCTATCTCACTACCGGAGCCATGGGCCAGGGGTCCTCACATGCGCTTGGTCTGGCTCTGGGATGTCCTGACAAACAGGTCTTAATCATCGATGGAGACGGAAGTCTATTGATGAATCTCGGCAGCCTGGTAACCATTGCGAACCTTGCCCCCAGAAACTTGATCCATTTTGTCTGCCAAAACGGCACCTATGAAGCCAATGGCTTTCATCCCATTCCCGGCCAGGGAAAACTCGATTTTGTCGGCATCGCCAAAGCTTCGGGTTATCCCCACGGGATGCAGTTCGAAGATATAGATCATTTTGAATCAGAAATTGGCGAGGTTCTAAAACTGGACGGCCCGGTGTTCGTCAATCTGATCGTAGAACAGGGTGAAGCTTATCCCCAGGACTACACCCAGCTGCACAGTGCCGAACGCCGCAGGAAGTTTAAGTTAGCGCTTAACCAGGATATTACTTAACCTGGCGTCTGCCATTCTGAGCGTTGTGAGGAGTAGTGAGTTAAATGACAACCTCTAATGCCGCTATCATGATGCCGCCTGTATCCCAAAGCAACTCAACTAGCCTGACCCAACAACCATTTGTTAAATCGTCGGATATTCGGATGTGATCCACGCTGTTTGGGACAAACGATCCAATAAGCAAAGTCTGCTCTAATCTTATCTTTAACAGGGCGTACCAATCTTCCCGCTGCAAGGTCAAGTCCAACCAATGCGCTGCGGGCCAGGGCCACGCCCTGGGCTGCGATCGCCGCGTCAATTGCCAGGCTGGTTTGACTCATAACCGGGCCACGTTCCAAATCAAAATCCGCCGGTTGCGCTTGGATCGCTCGGAGCCAGCTTACCCAGCCCTCTCGTTGTTGATCATGAATTAAAATAAATTTGCTCAAATCTGTAATGGATTTTATCGATTGCACCGCCGGTGTTAGATGTGGACTGCAAACCGGAAAAACCCATTCTTCGCACAGCCGGGTGACATCCAGTTCTGGCCAATTACCGTCGCCATGCCGTACCGCGATATCAATTCCATCACGGTCAAACGTAATGTGTTGGGGTGATGCCGAAATACGCAGTTCCAGGGTCGGGTTATCCGCCATAAAACTGCCCAGCCTAGGAACCAGCCATTTGTGGGCAAAGTTCGGAGAACAACTCACGGTGAGAATGTCTTCCGCGATCTGTGGACGTAAAGCCTGTTCACCGGTGCGTAATTGCTCGAGGGCTTCGCGAACGAATGCTAGATAGGTTCTGCCGGATTCTGTCAGGGTGATTCCCCTGGGCTCGCGATTGAATAGTTTTACCCCAAGGCGGGTTTCCAACTCGCGGATTTGGTGGCTGACCGCGCCCTGGGTCTGCTCCAGATCCGTCGCCGCATCGGTAAAACTCAAATGCCGCGCAGCGGCTTCGAAAGCCCGTAATGCGGTGGTTGAAGGCAGCACTCTGGAATATTCTGTCATTAAATTATCTCATGAGTACAGTAAAAAACCTCCCTTGTTATAAGGAGCAAAGTAAATATGATATGAGCGAATTATATGACAACCCCGAGGCGTTAACGAATATGAGTTATTCCATCAAACCACTTGCATTTAAACCACCGAGATTAATCGGGCTATCCGAAGATATGCTGGTAAGCCATTATGAGAATAATTATGGCGGCGCCATACGCCGGCTAAACACCATTACCGATCAGCTGGAATCCCTGGATTGGTCGTCAGCAACCGGGTTTGAAATTAATGGGATTAAACGCGAAGAATTGATCGCGGCTAACTCCATGATCCTGCATGAGGTTTATTTTGACAGCATTGGTGGGGAAGACGGACTCGGTAGCCCGGCGGTTGATCCCTACGGTGAATTGGCTGACGCGATCACCCGCGACTTCGACGGCATTGATCAGTGGCGACAACAGTTCAGCGCCATGGGAAAAGCCCTGGGAGGCTGTTCCGGGTGGGTCATTTTATCCTGGTCTGATCGCAAGCAGCGATTGGAAAACCAATGGGCGGCTGACCATACCCATACCGGGGCAGACGGCGTACCCATAGTTGCACTGGATATGTATGAGCATTCCTATCACACGGATTTTGGCGCAAACGCGGGTGCCTACGTCGACGCTTTTATGGATAATCTACATTGGGGGCGGGCCGCTAGACGATTTTCCGCTGCATCTGGACGCTCAACCGGATCAAAGCAAGATAACCCACCCCCGGCAGTCAGTCCGGAATCTTTACAAGAGATGTTATCCCAAGGCGAAACCCCGTTGTTGCTGGATGTGTGCCTGCTGGATGACCTGGTTAGGCGGCATGATAAATTACCTGGTGCAACCTGCTGGAAATCCGAAGAGGTTTCACAATCAATCATGACTCTGAAAACTGACAAACCTATTGTGGCGTATTGCATGTATGGCTTCCAGGTCAGTTCAAATGCCGCCGAAGAGTTACGTCAACAAGGCTTCGACACCCGAATTTTGTCTGGCGGGATTTCTGCGTGGCGCGCCATTGGTGGATCAACCGAGCCGTACCAATCGTCATGAACAAAGTATCCAAGTCGACTCCAATGGAGGGCGCTGATGGCCGGCCCTGGCCAACCTTGTCCCATGCATTTGCGGTATGGAGTCGAATCGCCTTACTGAGTTTCGGTGGTCCTGCGGGTCAAATCGCAGTAATGCATCGTATCCTGGTAGAAGAAAAATGCTGGCTGGGGGAACAACGATTTCTCCATGCATTGAATTTCTGCATGTTGTTGCCCGGCCCCGAGGCCCAGCAATTGGCGGTCTATATCGGCTGGCTGATGCATCGCACCCTGGGCGGTGTGATTGCTGGTGTTCTGTTCGTATTGCCCGGCGTTTTCGCCATTATGCTATTAAGCTGGATCTACGCGGTATACGGTGATGTCAGTTATGTTACCTGGCTGTTCTTCGGGCTTAAAGCAGCGGTTCTTGCCATCGTGCTTAACGCGGTGGTTCGTATTGGCAGCCGTGCGCTGGGCAACAATATCATGCTGGCAATCGCGATCATTTCATTTGTCGCGATCTTTTTCTTCGGCGCACCGTTTCCGTCAATTGTTTTTGCTGCCGGAATAATTGGTTTTATTGGCGGTCGTTCAGGGCACGCCGCATTCCAGGGCAGTGGTGGTCATGGCACCCTGGGTGGCGCCCAGATTGCCGACGCCAACACCATTATCGGAGAAGGTGTTCCCGAGCATGCTCACGGTTTCGATCGACTGTTTTCAACTGGCGCAATCTTGTTACTAATTTGGCTGGCCCCGATTGGAGTTTTGCTGTGGTGGTTGGGTGCGGCAAATGTCTATAGCGAAATTGCGGTGTTTTTCAGCAAGATGGCAGTGGTTACATTCGGTGGGGCTTATGCCGTACTTGCTTATGTCGCCCAGGCGGCTGTCGATACCCATGGCTGGTTGCAACCTGGAGAAATGCTCGACGGTCTGGGTATGGCAGAAACAACCCCTGGACCATTGATTATGGTGACGCAATTTGTCGGATTTATGGGCGCATTTCGTGACCCAGGCCCATTGTCGCCGTTAATGGCTGGCACGCTGGGAGGCCTACTGACAACCTGGGTTACCTTTGTTCCCTGCTTTCTATGGATATTTCTTGGGGCACCCCATATTGAGCGCCTGCGGGAGAATAAGGCCTTGTCCGCAGCGCTAACCGCGATTACCGCAGCAGTTGTTGGCGTGATACTGAATCTTGCGGTCTGGTTTGCATTGCATGTATTGTTTCGTGAGGTAGGGACCTTCACCGGCGCCGGTTTGCAGGTTGCAGCCCCGCGCTGGGTAACCATCGATCTTGCCGGTCTGACATTGACCGTGGCAGCGTTGTGGGCAGTATTTGGCGCGAAACTAGGTACGGCCACCTTGCTGATCGGCGCCGCCGGACTCGGGTTGGCACTCGGTTTGGCGGGAATGCTCGCCTAGTGAAACCATATAAATATTATTTTGCGGGGCGGTTGTATCTATATAGATAGCTACGCTGAGTTAACCTTGGGCTGGTATGGTGATTCAACTATTAGCCGCTATCTTATCCCCTATCTTACATCTTCAATAAATCCAATGTCATCAAGGATAAATTTTCGAACCTCGCCGGTTTTCAGATCATATTCCTTGCGCTGACCCTGGCAAGGAAAACTTTTCCCGTATAGGTGCAAATGCAATAAGGGCTTATCTGAAACGGCGTGTATGGAATGAATTCCGTCGGGCATCATGGATATAGCACTACCCGGTTTTACAGTTAGTTCACCGGCCTGTTTGATCGGCATGGAATCGGCATCGGATTGCCCAGTCGTGGTCTTATAGACTTTATGAAGTTCTTCTCCTTCTACCGCGACCACTATTGCCCAGGAACCACCATGGTCATGGGGCCGGGATTGCTGTCCTGGTAAACTGGAATTCACGTATAAACCATAGTCACCATTTTCCTCCTGATAGATCAAGAAGGTTCGTTCTATTTGACCTTTGTCCGGCATCGGGAAATCACTGCGCGGAAACAATTCCACACGGGACGCGAGATTGGACAAAATCTCCTTGGCCTGCTCAAGGTTTGGAATGTCCACACCGCTGGCAAATACTTGCTGGATCTTGTAAATAGATTTCTCAATGGCTTGTCTGCGTGTAGTGGCAATATTCATATCGGAAGGGCTTCTGGGAATTTTTAATAATTGTAATCTTAGGCGGATCATTACTATTTTAAAAATGAATTGTTATGATCATAGCTATGAATTTAATCGATCGCTCAGGTCCCAGCAGCGACCTTCTTCGGACATTTTGCGCAGTAGCTGATGCTGGTAATGTTACCCAGGCGGCAAACGCCTTGTCTCGCACCCAGTCTGCCATTAGCGTCCAGATTAAAAAACTCGAAGATGAATTAAAGGTAGCGTTATTTGAGCGTCAGGCCCGGGGCGTAATACTTACTGAGAAAGGAAAAAAGTTACTTCCTTCCGCGCGTAAAGTACTCGAGGAAATTGATCGTGTTGGCGACCTGTTTACAGACCCTCTGGTAGGTCGAATCCGGGTCGGAATTCCTGACGACTATAACGAAACGATATTGGAATCTGCACTGGCTAGATTTTGTCAGCGTCACGCCAAGGTTGAGGTGTTTGTCCGTTCCGGCTGCACTGCCGGGTTTCCGGATGCTATTAACCGGAACGAATTGGATATTGCAATATATTCAGCCGGACAGATGCCTTCTCATAAGGCATTCTTTTCTGAACCGACGGTATGGGCCGCTCATCCTGGGCTGGAATTAACCCCTGGAGAGCCGGTTCCGCTGGCGATATTTGACCGGGATTGCTGGTGGCATGAAGTCGCTACCACGGCATTGGATAATGCCGGAATTAGCTGGAGAACCGCTTACTTGAGCGAGAATTACGCCAGCGTTAAAGCCGCTATTCGCGCAGGTCTCGGCATAGGACTACTCGCACAAAGTGCCCTGGAAGACACCATGAAGACTCTGGGTAAAGAGTCCGGATTCCCGTCGTTGCCAGATTCTTGCTTACAGCTGTTAAAGAATCGAAATATGCAAAGCGCTGCTATTCAGGAAATGGAGTTATCTATACTCGAGGCAATCTGCTAGCCGGCCGCCAGCAACTCTTCTCCCTCAATGGTAATACGGTGCATCAGTCGAAACTCGCCCTGATAATCATTCAGAGCGCAGTGGTGAGTCGCCCGATTGTCCCAGACTGCCATCGAACCCCGGCGCCATGAAAACCGATAGGTAAATTCGTTCTGTTGCGCGTGCTGGTACAGGTAGTCCAGCAAAGGTTGAGATTCCAATTTACTCCAACCTTCAAACTTGATCGTAAAATCACCATTGACGTAGAGCGAGGGCTTTCCGGAAAGAGGGTGCTTAATGATCACAGGGTGAGTCGCATCCTGGGTCGCTGCTTCGGCATTTCCCAACCTGCCATTAATATCTTTAATATCTTTTTTGTCCAAATCAGAATAGGCGGTGTGGCCAAATGCATGTCGGCTCGAATGCTCTGCCCGCATTCCTCTAAGGGTTTGCTTTAGTCCAGCTGAAAGGTCTTCATAGGCGGCGTACATACTCGAAAAAATCGTATCACCCCCAAGTGAGGGAACTTCCCTGGCATATAAAATTGATCCCATAGCAGGAATCTGGTCATAGGTATGATCGGTATGCCAACTTGAACCAATATTGCTATTTTGATCGGGTTCTTTGCGTACCTCAGCAATAATCGGATGACTTTCAACGGGTTGGAAAAATCGATTCACATTGATGGTGCCCCAACGCTCAGCGAATGCAATATGCTGATCTGGCGAGATATTCTGGTCTCGAAAAAATATCACACTGTGTTCGACAAAAGCGCGGTGAATTTCTTCGAATTGGCGGTCGGTTAGACCTGAGGCAATATCAACTTCACCAATTTCTGCACCAATATGGCGGCTCAAAGGTGTTACTTTAATGGTGGTGTATGTCATGGCAGCTCGATAACATTGATGTCGTTACTTGATTTTATTTCCACCCCATAGGTGAATAATATTCCCGGCAAATTAATTTGTTGCAGATCAACCCAAAGGATTCCGCACCGTTTCAGCGGTATTTATCCAGACACTTTTTACCTGCAAAAAATCCCGAATCATTTCCTGGCCATTTTCGCGTCCAATGCCACTCATTTTATAACCCCCAGCGGGTGACATCATACTCACCGCGCGATAGGTATTGACGTATACCGTCCCACATTGCAATTTGTTCGCCATTCGATGGGCTCGACGAATATTCTCGGTCCAGACCCCTGCGGCCAATCCAAAATCACTGTTATTGGCTAATGCAATAGCCTCTAGTTCATCGTCAAATGTCATGATCGCGGTCACTGGACCAAACACTTCTTCCCTGGCAATACGCATGTCCGGGGTAATACCAGTATAAACAGTGGGCTCGATAAACCAACCTTGCTCGCATCCCTCGCGGGTTGCTCGGCATCCCCCGGCGATAGCGGTGGCCCATTCAGCCCGGGCAATATCAAGATAACCCAATATTGCGTTAAATTGCATCTGGTTTGCGATGGGTCCGATGCGAGTTTCACTATCGGCGGGATCTCCCATTTTCAAAGTGCCAATCGCATGGACCAGACGTGCCTGAAATTCCTCAGCAATCGAGCCCTGGACCAATACCCTGGACCCAGCAACGCAGGTCTGACCATTGGATAAGAATACGCCAGAGATCACGCCGTTCACTGCGTTTTCAAGATTGGCGTCCTCAAATATAATCTGAGGAGATTTTCCACCCAGTTCCAGGGTGACCGGCTTGAGCTGCTCAGCCGCAGACAGGTTTACCGCACGGCCGCCCGCTACCGATCCGGTAAATGTCACTTTGGCAACGTCAGGATGGGACACCAACGGCGCACCCGCAACATCAGCATAACCCGTTACCACGTTAATTACTCCCGGTGGAAATCCCGCCATTTCAACCAGCCGCATAAACTCTATGGTTGATGCAGATGCATGTTCTGATGGCTTTACCACGATGGTGTTTCCAGCCGCCAATGCTGGCGCCAATTTCCACAGCATTAACATGACCGGAGAATTCCACGGCGTAATTGCTGCCACTACACCCAGGGGTTCGTACTGGGTATAGTTAAAAATATCCGGCGTGTCGATTGGAATGACCGCACCTTCAATCTTATCCGCCAACCCGGCATAGTAATACAACCATTCAGGCAAATAACCAAACTGGGGAAGCGCCTCTATAATTCGTTTGCCATTATCACGAGATTCGACCTTGGCCAGCTTGTCGGCATTTTCAGATAACAAGTCACCCAGTTTTCGCAACAATTTACCGCGCCCGGTCGGCTTCATTGTTGCCCACTCGCCATCCTGGAATGCCCGTTTGCCTGCCCCCACCGCCGCGTCAACATCGTCTTTGCCGCACAAAGGGATTTTGCCCAGACCTCTCCGGTAAAGGGTGTGTACGAGTCAAACCACTGCTGGCTAACAGGATCCAACCAGTTTCCATCGATATATAGCTGATAAGTTTCCATAACCTATTCTGCGAGACTAATTATTCTGCGAGCAATTACCGATTAGTTTATCCACGCACTTATTCGCCGAGTTGGAGAACAGTCGGGCTAGTCTTGAGACGGGTTGATTGTTAGCTGTGATTAAATCGATTTCAATTGACAGCTCAGGCATTAGCGATCTGAAAACGATGTTGCGACCATTAATTTCTACCGGTAAATCCGGCCCCACAATTGACACCCCTAGCCCGGCCGCGACCATTCCATAAATCGAATCAGCGGTACGCGTTCGAATGTCGGTACGACACTTTAGCCCATGATGATCAAGTAACGTTTTAATCGTATAGCTGAACAATGAATCTCTGGCCAGGGCAATAAATCGCTCTCCATCAAGATCCTTCGGTTTAATACTTGTTTGTTGTGCCAGCGGATGGTTTGATGGCAACACGCAATACGCCTGCAGTTTGCACAACGACTGGGTGGTCAGCGCGTCATCGACAATTGGCGCCGATGCAATTGCCACGTCGAATTGCCCGGTTGCCATCGCTTTCAACACTTCGTTGCGGGGCAGCACTTCGAGCCATACGCCGATTTTAGGATTGGCCCGGGAAAAATGCGCAATCAATTCTGGTAGAAACCGGGAAGCCAGCGCAGGCATTGTGATCAGGTTAATGGTTCCAGTCTGATAGTTTCTAATCGCATCAGCCGAGGTTTTTAAGTCCTCCAGACCGACAAAGGCACGGTTCACTTCTTCGTAAAAAGTTAATCCCTCTTCGGTCACTACCAGGTGTCGGCCTTTCTTCTGAAATAAGGGAAACCCTACTTTTTTTTCGAAATCCGAGATAAGTCGACTAACCGCGGGTTGGCTTACTGACAATAGCTGGGCTGCACCCGTCACAGAGCCGGCAGCCATTACGGTACGAAATGCTTCGATTTGGCGAAAGTTCATAGCAACAATATACATAATATATGGTTATATATATAGCTATAAATGTGATTAATTGATATGTTTTATCCATACGGATTGGCACTATTATCATCGCCATGGCGACAAATTAAACAGGAGCATCATGTCTGAAGAAACCCGTTGGGTAGATAAACCATTCCACGGCTACCACCTCGCAGAAATGCCGGTAGAAGACCCCGAATTAACCCATGTTGGCCCAGCCACGCCCTGTGGTGAATATATGCGCCGCTTCTGGCATCCGGTAGCGATGTCTTCACAGCTCGGGGACAAACCCGAGGTTATCCGGATACTCGGCGAAGACCTGGTCCTGTTTCGTGATTTAAGCGGGGATGTTGGATTGGTCCACAAGCATTGTGTGCATCGTCGCATGTCGCTGGAATATGGAAAGATAGAACAACATGGTATTCGTTGCGCCTACCACGGCTGGCAATTTGGCGTAAACGGAGAAGTTCTCGACACCCCCGGTGAACCGGCGGAAAGCCCGATCAAGAAAAATGTCTGCCTCGGGGCCTATCCAACGGTGGAAATAAAGGGACTGATATTCGCTTATATGGGTCCGCCGGAAGCCAGACCAGAATTTCCCTATCTGGATTCCATGGATATCAAAGGCCACGATATGGTGCCCTATTCGATTCATTCTCCCTGCAACTGGTTGCAGGAAAGCGAAAACTCTATCGACCCGATTCACAGCGTATTTCTCCACGGCCGCATCAATGGACCCCAGTTTCCAGGACTGGAAAACTTTATCACATTACCAGTGGTGGAGTACCACACTATTCCCACAGGCTTTATGTATAGTCACGCGCGAAGGGTAGATGATTTGGTCTGGATTCGGTTCCACGATCACCTGACCCCGAACTTTGCACAAAATGGCGGTATGTTTCAGTCCTATTCAACACCGACCTTTTTCGGTCGACCCAGTTTGTCCAAATGGGTGGTTCCATTGGACAACACCAATAGTCGCAAATTTGGCTGGCGCCATTTTAATGACAGCAATGAAGTGCTACGACGCGGAATACGGGACGAAGTCGGCTGGGAAAGCGTGGATTTTTACGGTCAGTCTGTCCATAGAACCCGTGAACAGCAACTTTCCAATCCGGGAGATTTCGAAGCCTGGACCAGCCAGGGTCCGATCAATATTCACAAACGGGAATATTTAGGATCCACCGACCGCGGCGTTGCCTTGTTGCGCAAAAGACTTCGCAAGCATATCCGTGCCGTATCAAGCGGCAAGCCCATCGAAAAAATGGAGGGTAGTAAAGAAAAGCCGATTCATACCTACGGCGGTGATACTGTTTTGCGCATTCCCCAGCAAGACAAAGACGAACAGCAATTTCTCTCAGATATCCAGAAACGGGTAGCCGAAGTTTATTTCTCCGGGGATAAATATGAAGGCACCGACCGGGTAGAGTTTCTGCAAATAACCCTACAGGGTATGTCGACCTGAACCGCCCGCTGATTCTGCTGAGCAATCCAGCAACAACTTAACGGCTTTCTACTGAGACAAACGGGACTTTAAATCATTAACGTTTGGCCCTGGCAGACCGGCGTTCGAACCAGGCAAAGACCAGCACGCAGGAATAACAAATAACGAAATACATTAGCGCCACCAAAATCCAGACCTCAAACACCCTGGAAGTTGAAACCCCAACCTCCACCGCCATAAACGTCAACTCCTGGATAGAAATTAACGACACAATGGAAGAATCCTTAATCAGGATAATAAACTGGTTAGCCAGAGGCGGCGCGATGCGCTGCACCGCCTGGGGCAAAATGATATCCCGCATAACACTGTAACCGGTGAGCCCCATACTTTTACCGGCCTCCCACTGCCCACGGGGAATCGATTGAATGCCGGCTCTGACGATTTCGGTAATATAGGCGCCCTCGAAAATACTCAAACAAATTAGTCCTGAAACAAAATTTGAAAACAGAACCGGGTCTCCAGCGACGATGCGGACAAATGCCTGGACCGCAGGTGAGTCGCTTCGGGCAATCTCATCAATACCGAGGAATGGCATCAATTGGCCTGACAGGAAAAAATAAAAAATAAATATAAATACCAGCGGTGGTGTATTGCGCACTAATTCAACATAGGTTCGCGCAATCATTCTCAGGAACAGATTGCTCGAAATCCGACACAAACCCATAATTACGCCGATAACCGCAGAAATAATAATGCCAAAAAATGCCAGTCTCAGCGTGATGATCAAGCCTTCCAACAGTAAATTGGCCACCCACTTACCAGTTTCTTCATCGAAATAGGCAAGGAAAGGCGTGACTCGACTCCAATTCCAGCTATACCTGAGAACGGTGTCCACCCGCACGACAACAAACACCACAAACGCGATAACTGCGGCGATAACAACCAGATCAACCCAGCTCCATTTCAGTTTTGGTTTTGCCCTGGATGCCATTACGAGCGCACCCTCACCCGATGTTCCAGCCAGGTAACAAATACCGACAGGGTCAACGTGATCACCAGATAGATTCCGGCCACGGTAAACCAGATTTCAAAGCTCATAAAGGTATCAGCGATGATATTCCTGCCTTCGGTTGTCAAATCTGCCACCGCGATTACGCTAACGATAGAGGAGTGTTTTATCAGGTTAATTATCTGGCCGGTGAGCGGTGGCAGCATCAACGGAACCGCCTGGGGCAACACAATATAACGGTAGGTGTCCTTACGGGTTAATCCCATACCATCGCTGGCTTCCCACTGCCCGCGATCCACCGAGTTGATCCCGGAACGGATAATTTCTGCGACAAATGTCGCCTCGTAAAATGTCAGGCAGATGACTCCTGTCCAAAAGCGGTCAACGCCAAAAATCGGAGACAGAACAAAATAAAACAGATAGAGTTGAACCAGCAATGGTGTATTGCGAACGACCTCGAGATATCCTGTTGCCAGGGCTTTACCGGTAATCGAATTCGACATTCTCAGCAAGGCCGTTATGAGTCCGACTAACAGGGTAAACCCGGTGCACCAAAATGCCATGCTGACGGTAACCCACAGGCCTTTCATCAATCGCCCGGGGTAAAGCTCCCCCTTAAATTCTTTCCAGAAATACTCCGGAATGTTGTACCACTGCCATTGATAGCCCATTTCGTTGGCACCCTTGACTACCAGCCAGACCAAAAACCCCATAAAGGCCAGATATTGCAGCGTCGCCACACCGCGAGAATTCTGAGACTGGCGCCATAGCTTTCGAACCTTGGGGCCAACCATAGGGACTGCTCCTAATGAGAAAGAATTTGACTCAGGAAAAGCTGGGTACGATCACTTTTTGGCGCGGTGAAAAACTCCGCCGGCGGTGCAACTTCAACGATCTCACCGTGATCCATAAACACCATTTTATCCGCGACGGTTTTTGCGAATCCCATTTCATGGGTGACTACGATCATGGTCATCCCTTCCTTTGCCAACTCTACCATTACGTCCAATACTTCTTTGATCATTTCGGGATCAAGGGCAGAGGTTGGTTCGTCAAATAACATTATGCGGGGTTTCATACACAAGCTACGGGCGATGGCGACCCGCTGCTGTTGCCCGCCAGAAAGTTGACTGGGATATTTTTCTGCCTGGTCGGGAATTTGTACCCGCTCCAAATACTGCATCGCCAGCTTAGTCGCCTCCTGCTGGGAAAGTTTGCGCGCCCGCATCGGCGCCAGGGTGAGATTCTGCAGCACCGTCAAATGCGGGAATAAATTAAACTGCTGAAACACCATACCCACTTCCCGCCTGATCGCAAGAATATTGCTGGTATCTTCGGTTAATTCCTTTCCGTCTACGATAATTGTACCCTGGTCATGTTCTTCGAGACGATTGATACAGCGAATCATGGTGGACTTTCCCGATCCTGAGGGGCCGCAAACCACTACCTTCTCACCAAGGCTTACTTCAAGATCAACGTCTTTAAGAGCCTGAAATTCATCGAAGAATTTGCTCACGCGCTTAAGTTGAATAATCGGATTGTTATCGGTTGTCATTTTACTGATTATCCGGATTGTCAATTGCAACAGTCATTCTAACATGTTGCCCTGATATTACTCAGGAGTTGCCATCCCAGGCGGTTTTGCGCCACGAGAATTAAGGTACCCTGAACTTTGATAACTTATAACATTTGATTATAGTAAAAAGCATTTCCCCACCAATATATTGCCGACAAAATTCGCTAATCGAATGAGAAAATTGTCTATAATGACAATTGTTAGATACGCCATCAAATTTCCTAAATTAGCCCCGAAATATGGAGGAGCAAACAATGAAAAGACGTAACCTAGTCGCAGTAATAATTTCATTCTCCCTGACCGCATTGGTCGGGACCCAGGCATACGCACAATCTATGACCAGTGATCTGGCCGGAGCGAGTGCCCTGGAAGAAATTAAGAAACGTAAAACTATTCGAGTCGGATTCGCTACCTTTGTCCCCTGGGCAATGCGCAATACCAAAGGCGAATTTATTGGTTTCGAAATCGAAGTCGCGCGTAAACTTGCCGAGGATAATGGTTGGGAAGTAGAACCGGTACCCACCGCATGGGACGGAATTATTCCAGCCCTAATCGCAGGAAAGTTTGACGTCATTATTGGCGGAATGTCGGCAACACCAAAACGTTCGCAGACCGTTAACTTTACGATTCCCTATGCGTATTCAACCATCTCCATGTCAGCCAATAAAAAGCTGGCTGAAGGTATGACTACCTTCGAGGATTTTAATCGACCAGACGTCACCCTGGCAGTACGCCGCGGCAGCTCTAACGTCGAATGGATGAAGAAGCACTTTCCAAATGCCGAATACACTTATTTCGATTCAGATCCATTGGCATTCCAGGAAGTATTAAATGGCAATGCCCATGGCGTTGTAAGCGCTGAGCCGAAGCCCTCCCTGTATACCGTGGCCAACAGCGACGTCCTGTTCAAGCCATTTGGTGATGAGAAGTTTAACTTCTATCCGGGTGGTTTCGCAGTACGTAAAGGTGATCCAGATTTCCTGACTTTTTTAAATACCTGGATTCAGCTGCATACCGCGAATGGCTGGTTACCGGAGCGTAACGCTTACTGGTTTGAAACCGATGGCTGGTTTGGTGAAGTCGAAAACAATCCATTTGTCACCGAGTAGGTTGTAACCGGATCCAATTTGGTCGGTTAGAGTAAACCTTAGAATTAGAGGGCCTGACGGTATCCGACAGACCCTTTTTTATTTCAGCTAGATTACTCCACCAGATATTTGATATATCCATCCTGTTGCCATAGCGCCAATCAATCCCAGGACCAGGTAAAGTACAAACACCGATTTTTTTACCAGCGCCCAGACAGCGATGGCAGCAGGGATAGACGACACCGCTCCAGCGGTGATAAAGGCCATCGCCGCGCCCGGGGTCATGCCAATTTCCATCAAACCAGAAACCAGTGGAATAGCGGCGTACCCATTTAAATAAGATGGCGCGCCAATGATTGCTGCCAGTGGAATTGCAAACCAGTTTTCAGGACCGACGTAACCGGCGATCCAGTTTGACGATATATAAGCCAGCATCAGACTTTCCAGGAAAAATGCCAGGGTCAACCATTTACCGAGAAAAATTCCGATGGATAATACTTCTGACTTGAATGCCGAAATACGTTGAGGGTCGTTCCAGAACTTCCATACGACCTTGCGTATTTCATTATTCGAGCAGGTTTCGCTACAACCGTCAATCACCGCACCCCTCAATGGTGATTTGAGCCCACCATAGCGTTGGATTAACAATACGCTAACGCCAGCGAATAGCCCCATGGCGATGGCTGCGAATGTTTTGGCCAACGCGAAATTAAATCCTATCCCCGCCGAAGTTAGGATAAACATTTCCGGGTCCATAATTGGCGAGGCAATCCAAAATGCCATCACCGGTGCCAATGGCACACCAGCTCCAAGCATTGCCGCAATCAAAGGAATAACGCCGCAGGAACAAAATGGTGAAATTGCGCCGAACAATGCCGCCAGCAGCATTGCGCGCAACGGATTACCGCTGAAAACCTTCGCGATCAATACATCCGCACTGGTAGCCTTGGCCAATGCGGCGAAGCCAATAGCGAGGGCGAAAAATGGCAACATCTCCCACAGCGCATCGAGGGTAAATATGACACTGTCTGGCAATTGGGGAGAGTCAATCAGCCCGAGTGCAATCAACATAAAAGCCATTGCACGAAATATACGGTCTTTCGCTATAGACCAAATTATCCCTGCTAGCCGGTTACTACTATTTGTCGTTTCGATATCTAAGTATGTATTCATATTACTAGTAATATAGAAATAATAAATTAAAAAAACTAGGCCGCTGATTTTCTAGAAATTGCGTCTACACAACACTCTTCAGTCAGGTAGTCCACCAGATTCTGCAAGACGGAATATTCCATTTTGCAAATCAACATAGCCTGTTGCCGATGTTTTGAAATGACACCCGCCGACTCCAAATGGGTAATATGATGGGTCAAAGTCGATCCGGGTATCTTCAGCTTCTTCTGAATCTCACCCACCGCAAGACCTTCATCTCCAGCGCGTACCAACAGGCGTACGATCTGAAGCCGAGTCGGATTACCAATCTTGGAAAGAATTCTTGCTGCGGAATTGAGTTTCATATTTAACAATATAGCAAATCATGCCGCACATGTCAACTATATTACTAGAATTATCGAAATATTCACCACTGGCAAATACTAGACCAAAGAAATAAGTTGAGGTCCATTTTCCACCAAAAAAAACTGGGGACAGACGTTTAACTAGAAATTAATGACGTTAATCTGCGACGCAAAGCTCTCAATTCACTCCAAATAGTATTGAACCATCAACAATCAATTTATTTAACCTAATCAAACGACTCAAGGACTACGGTTATATCGTCGCTCCATTCCCGCCCCAGACAGCCAATTGAATCTTGAAATAGTCCTCGTGGATACCTGACCCATAGAGGACCCTCCCGGGGGTATGCGCCGGATTATGAGGATTAACGGTTTTACCGGGGTAAAAATAGGCAAATTCGGTGGTCACGGTCTTACCAAAAATATTAGCCCCCGCGGTCCGGGTCAAAGCCACGCAGCTGGCATCCCAATGGGGCATACGGTCAGCGTAAATTGCCGATCCCCAGGTACTGGGCCAATCCTTTACATCGATAATATCCTTGACCCCAATTGGAATTCCTTGCAAGGCTGCATTGACGTTTTGGTTATCCTGGCACCTAGCAACCTCCAGCACGGCTTCAGGGTCGAAATAGGAAAAAGCCTTGACCCTGGGCTCCCGGTCTAATATTTGGTTGACGCAGTCCGTTGCTACTTCAAATGCGGAGACTCGACTATCTTTAATCAACATCAATAACCCGTACAAACTTAATCGGTTAAGCGCGGACTCCATGATGGTTAGCTAGCAGAGTTGGTTAGCTAGTGGCTGAATCGAGTGCCGCGATTGCCTGTTCAAACAACGCTGACGGCTGGATAAAGATTCCTCCACCCAATCTACCGAGTTCACCCGTATTGTCCAGCACACCCAGACTTACCACCGGCAATCGACCGGATTCACACACAATTCGGGCAAGGGTCCCTACGCGTAACCCAATATCACCGAAACCCGGGTGTACTATCGACAGAATTTTCTCTGGTAAATTGAATCCACCTGATGGCATATAAGCCCCAAGACCGGCTTTCTGGGCCGGTGCAAGGTTCATTGACATCGCGCCCAGACCGAGCCCATCAACCACCGCACTGTCTCCTATAGCCCCAAGTTTGCGCGACCCGGCAACGTCAACAACGAGACTGCCATGGGGAGGCTCAGCATGGGCGGTAAACCACCGCCCCTTCAATCCCGATATTTTGATACCAGTCTCGCGACCATTCGCCCCAGCCCCGGTAATTAAGCTACTGCCTTTAACGCCGTCCCCGGCTTGCATCATACATTTGACCGCGGCCATCCACAGGTTCAGAAAAAAACTTGGCCCATTTTTTAAAAACTGTCGAGCTACTGGATCCAGTCCTGGACCCAGTCTGTCCGCTAAAATCTTGGTTGCTTCAAGGGTACGACCGTGGCAATCATCCCCTGAAGATAAAGACCTGCTGGCTATTTCGAGAAGATTAATTTCATCGGACAGCAAAGGAATAAGTTGGTCGGCAAATTCACCATTGATCCAACGCAAGTGATCCAATACTGCCTGGCTGCAAAGTCCCAGCCGCATGGCTGGCCCACCACCACCGTTAATCGGGGCAAACGCGCGATTATCCGGATGCCTTGAATCACTAACAACATGCAGCGGCATCGCCATCGAAACCACTGACGCTAATGGCGTAACCACGCCATGATCCTGGGCCGGTTGTAGCACGATCTCTCCGCCATCAATCTTCTGCCTGGCATCATCAAAATCCTTCGCCAGCCCCTGAAAAACCGAAGCCACCCGCGCGGAATTTAATATGGGCGCAGTAATTTCTTGCGCTTCATTGAAGGCCGGGCCCGCGTGTAACAGGACGTTGTCGGCGCAGCTGGTCAGAGCAGCCGCGGTCTCCATTGCCGTCCATTCCGGCACTACGGCAATTAGCCGTTGAAGGGCCTGCTGATCCGCTGGTGTTATCGAATGATGGGTCATGGGAGACTATCCACTTACAGCTACTGCAGATGCCGAATCAGGATCCGGAAGTATCCACTGGATCGATCCAGGTCTCAGAAAAATAAAGAAACGCGCTGGTTGTTTTTATTCCTGCCTGTTCCCGCGCAACCGGTTGACCGGGCAATATTCTGCCATTTAGTTTGATTTCAGGTTGCCGACTTTCAACCAAAACATTATAGGCCTCATGTTCCTTACCACCAGTTAATTCCGCCGGCAACTCCAATGCAATCGGTTTACCCAATCCACCCCAGGTCAATTCAATTTCCAGATTGTCTGACTTGATAACTTCACTGTAGCGGGAGCGAGGATCACCCACCGTATAAGATTCTGTAATATCAACGTGCTGGAGAGCTGAAAATGCCGGCGCGCCTCCGAAAGCCAATAACTTTGCGATAAAGTTATCGAGCAAAAACTGCGCCATCGGGCGATTATCCGACAACATAATATTGGCCATAGCTGGCAAACTTTCGACAACATTTGGGTTTTCATACATCAACAAGGCGGTGCCGCGCCCGGCAGGGGACCAGAATATCCGAAAAAATAGCGCCATAGCTGACCACGGCCCATCGGGATCTTGCTTGAGCAAGATACCTGGATTTTCGCCGGTCCAAACAACTCTACCCGGGTGTATCGGATGTTCCAGTGGCATAGTTTTCAACCTGCAGAATTAGACAAATTAACCCGGCGTAACCCAGGTTTCGGAAATAGCGAGAAATGCGGTACTCATGGTTTTACCAAAAAATTGTCGATCGACTACCTGACCCTCGAGGCGATTTCCATTCACCGAAATACTGGCATCGCCCGCTTCAAGGAAAACGCTATACATATCATGTGCACCGGTGGCACAGTTTTCAGGCCCGACTTCAACCGCAAAAGGTTCACCCATGTTTTCCCATTGCATAACCGCCTCGACATCAGCGCTGCTTACAATTTCCCTGTAGACCGTTTTCATATCCCCTTCATAGCGCACGCTGTCCAGCGGCACCCTGGTCATACCGTCAAGTCCGACCTTCCCCTTAAATGAAGGGAATTTCGACATAAACTCAGATAATAAATATTCGGTCAACGTTGGATTATCGGTGAAACAAATATTATTGGATTCAGGGTAGCCCGTTGCCGTATCTGGTTGATCCAGTATGATCATGGTATGACCTCGCCCATGGGGCGACAACATTATGCGAAAAAAAATGGCAAGGACAGACCAGTCTCCACTGGGATCTGTTTTCAGATAGATCCCAGGATTATCACCGCACCATTCTACATCGCCCGGGTTAACTGGAATTCGTTGAGTCATAAACTAACAGCGGTTTAATGGGTAAGTAGTATGGGATCTTGTCGAGAGCATTCCAGTCTAACTCAATCTCCGGGTTCGCTGGAATGGTTTTGTGGTCGGTCTTCAACATGTATCTCGCTGCCATCCGCCATCTCCACGATGATTTCTACCAGATTGCCGGCGAAGGACTTCACGAGGGCTTGACCTTCCGCTAAATTGATCTTGTCGGCATCCGGCGGTAGGTTGAGACTACTTAGTTTGATAAATTCCGGACGTAAGGACATCCCCCGGCTATAATTGTGATTGCGGCCAATGGCTAACCGATTTCTTGGGCCAGGCTCATCAAATCTATAGATTAGTTCAGAAAGCTTAGAAACGAGAGCATCAATAGCGTAATCAACGCTACATTTCTGTAACGCGTCTCGGCAGTTTTTTTAAACCAGCGCGAACCAAACCAAACTCCGATAAAATAAAGCACGGCGCCGGGCCATGCGACAATCAAGTCACTAACACCAGTTGTGCCACTGGCAATTGAAATAACCCCGTACCAGATCGATACGATAAACGCCCAGGAGATAATCAGGGTTCGGGAGATATTTTTGTCATACGGCCCCAACAGAATCGCAACTACAACAATAAGCGCAATATAGGTACCGCCAAAAACCACACCGGCTATCGCGCCCACCAACATCATAGCAGGCGCGTTAAGGGGTTTTTTGTATCTGAATCCACAAAGCATAATGGCACAGGACAACAGAATAATACTGGCAATCAATCGTCGTACCAGCGAAGGCTCTAACTCCACTAGTAACCACTGGCCCAGCGGCATCATAATAATTGTCGGAATAGACAAACAGGCGGTTGACTTCCAGTCAATCTGACGAAAGCACTGAAAAAATAGGTAGAAGCTGGATGAAAGATCGACCACCAGAATTTTTCCGATAATCGCCACCGGGGTATAGAATATGGTCAAAATCGCCAGCATAAACGCGGGGCCACCGAAACCGGTAAAGCCTCGAACCAGTCCAGCACCCAATGACACCACTGCCGTCACAGTCATTCCCAATTCGCTGCTTACCATGAAATTGCCTGCTTTTATCCTGGGTTATTGTTGATATGGTGACGTTTCTGCTTGCCTGGAATCCGCGTCGCGCGCCCTGGCGGGAACGCCCGGAACTAATGCGCCAACTGGCGTCGAACCAACCGGCTATTACTCAATGGGGAATGATGTCCAAAGCGGTGGAGCCCGGTGATCGGCTGTTTTTTATCAGACTGGGTATTCCACCCAAGGGAATATTTGCATGCGGGTCAGCGTTAACGACATCCTACCTCGATTCCCATTGGAATGAAACTAAACGTGCCCAGGGCAAAATGACCCGCTGCGTCGACCTTGCGCTGAATGAATTGCTGGACCCGGATGTCGAGCCAATCATTGAGCTTGAGCGGCTTGCTTTGCCACCGTTTAACCAAATGCATTGGACCATTCAAGGTTCCGGTGTAATGATGCCAGGTCACATTGCTGAGTCACTGGACACGCTCTGGCAAGAGCATTTTCGATCAGCTCGCAATGGTGAATATTGTGATGCCGATCCATCGTAAATATTTAACCGGACCGCGCACAAAACCAGATACCGTGAAGGCGTCGTAGCGCTCCCTTGATTTTGATTTTTCGCTTAATTTATCTGGATTATGTTTTCTATGGCTGTTACCAAGCTATCTATATCAATTTGACATAGATAGTGACGAACCGAATTCGGGTGTGATATTTTCTATTGATGCAACATTATTCAATTTTCAGTTTGCTGCGCAACGCGGTCAGTCATCACCGTAACTGGCAAAAAGCCTGGCGCAGTCCTGATCCAAAAAAGCAATACGACGCCATCATTATCGGCGGCGGGGGGCACGGATTGGGCGCCGCTCACTATCTGGCAAAAGATCATGGATTGACTAATATTGCGGTGCTGGAAAAGGGTTGGATTGGGGGCGGCAACACCGGGCGCAATACCATGACGGTGCGGTCGAATTTTTTACGGGAACCGAGTGTACCGTTTCACGAATTTTCCCTGGACCTTTATCACAATCTGGCCAAGGAGTTGAATTACAACATCATGGCCAACGAACGCGGCATGATCACTTTTATCCAGAGTTCCGCGGTCAATCGTATTGCCATGCAAATGGCGAATACCATGCATATTTATGGTGCCAATTATCGCATTATCGGATTGGATGAGGTGCGTAAAAGGATCCCCATTTTTCAGCCATCAGAAAAAATGCGGATGCCGATTCATGGCGCGGTCTACCAACCCCGAGCGTCAATGGTCAGGCATGACGCAGTGGCCTGGGGATTTGCCCGCTCTGCGGACAGCCGTGGCGTGGATATTATTCAAAATTGTGAAGTCACGGGAATTTTGCGAAAAGATGGCGCCATAACCGGTGTAGAAACCACGCGCGGTACGATTAGATCTAAAAAAGTTGGAATGGCTGTTGCTGGCCATGGCAGCGTGGTAGCAGGTATGGCAGGAATCAGGCTACCGATTGTGACGCAACCGTTGCAGGCATGGGTATCAGAACCGATTAAACCGATTCTTAACGAGATTGTGGTGATACGAAGCTATTTTGGCACCTACCTGATGCAATCTGACAAAGGCGAAATCGTTGTTGGCCAGGGTTGCGACCCTTATCCATCCTATGCCCAGCGCGGCACCTTTCCGATTATCGAAGACGCCACCGCTGCCATGCTGGAGGTATTTCCAAGCTTCCGGCGACTTAAATTGCTCAGGCATTGGGCCGGAATGCTCGATATGGTTTACGACGGAAGTCCGGTAATTTCCCGCACCGACCTTAAAGGGTTTTATGTGGATTTAGCGGGTTCGGGTGGATTTAAGACTACACCAGCCGCGGCAAAGACGTTTGCCCATCTAATCGCAAAAGATGAACCCCATCACTTGGCCGCAGAATATGAACTCAATCGATTTAATCATGGTCGATTGATCCCGGAAGGCGGCGTCTCTGCTAACAGATAGTTCTCAAAACGCAGCCCCACAAAAGATATGATCGACCCGCTTGAACGAGAATTATTCGACCTCTACGTTGCCTCGATTTGGCAATCATCTTATCGCAAAATGACTTGTCCGAGCCTGTCAGAGGGTTCACTTAAATCATGCTGTTAGTTCCCTGCCCCTTTTGTGGAAACCGAAACGAAGACGAATTCGTCTGCGCGGGCGATGCTGATCGGGTACGACCAAAGGATCCTGCAACGCTGTCAGAATCACAATGGACCGACTATCTATACAACAACACCAATACCAAAGGCTGGGTGCGGGAACGCTGGTGGCACCACAAAGGGTGCGGACAGTGGTTTGAAATAAATCGCAATAACGTTACCCATGAAATCAAATCGTTGTCACCAGTAGTCCGTGAAGGTGATGAGCATGGTTAAAAATTCAATGCGACTGCCTGGCGGCGGCAATATCGATCGTGATCGGCCGTTAACATTCATTTTTAATGGACGAAGCTATAAGGGATACCAGGGCGACACCCTGGCCTCCGCCTTACTAGCCAATAATATTCGCCTTATCGGGCGAAGTTTTAAATACCACCGCCCCAGAGGATTGATGAGCGCCGGGGTTGAAGAAACCAACGCCCTGGTTCAGTTGATGGCGCCAACAGAAGAGCCTAACGTGCAGGCGACCCAATGTCCGTTGGTCGATGGTTTACAGGCCCACAGTATTAATTGCTGGCCGTCGGTAAATTTCGATATCGGTGCGATAAATACTTTACTGGCACCCATATTTCCTGCAGGGTTCTATTACAAAACCTTTATGTGGCGTCCGTGGAAAGAATACGCCCGGTTAATTCGCCGCTTTGCCGGGCTCGGCACCAATCCGGTTAAGCTCGATAAAGGTCGTTACGAAAAGCGCCACCATCACTGCGAGGTTTTAATAGTAGGTGCCGGTCCGGCGGGTTTATCGGCAGCGAGAATAGCTGCACAAACCTCAGCCCGGGTGGTATTGGTCGACAATCAAACCCAACCTGGAGGTACCTTGCTTAATGGACCGAGTCAAATCAATGCTGGCGCGGCACAAGACTGGATTGACCAGGAGGTGGCGACCCTCGACTTCAACCCAAGGGTTTTACGCCTGTCGAATTCCATTGCTGCAGGGTACTACGATCATAATATGATCACGGTAGTTGAAAGGTCGCCTCGGCAGTCCTGGGTCACAGAGCGATTCTGGAAGATTCGAGCAGCTCGGGTAATTCTTGCCACCGGCAGTATCGAACGCCCACTGGTGTTTAGTAACAATGATCGGCCAGGGATAATGACGACTTCCAGCGCATCGACCTTTTTATACCGTTATGCGGTCAAGTCCGGTCGCAGCGCTGTGGTCATAACTAATAATAATAGTGCGTATCAACCGGCAAGTTTTCTGAGGAACAATGGTGTCGAGGTTTCAGCCATCGTAGACCTCAGACAAATCGTTGATGCCGAGTTAGTTTCTTCAGTAAAGAATAACGGCATCGAGGTGATTACCGGCCACTATGTAATTAAGGCCAGTGGTGTCAAATCGGTTACCGGTGTTTGCATAGCACCCGTGGGTCAACCCCAGAATTCCCGAAATCTATCTTGTGACCTGGTTTGTCTATCCGGCGGTTGGAATCCCACGGTGCATTTGCATTCCCAGTCGGGAGCGAAACCAATATACGACGAAGATCAAGCGTGTTTTTTACCCGGAAAAAGCGTCCAGCCAGAAACCAGTGCGGGTTCAGCAACCGGATTATTTTCCCTCGCGCAATGTCTTGAAGATGGCTGCCGGGCCGCGACCGAGGCATTGACAGCCCTTAACATTTCATTCGACAAGGTCGTGATCCCAAACGCTTCCGGTGAAACCACACTCGGGATACAAGCTGATTGGGGAGCAAAACCAATGCCCGGGGACAAGGCTTTTGTTGATTTCCAGAACGATGTAACCACCGCTGATATAGGTTTGGCTGTACGCGAGAATTTTGTTTCAGTGGAGCACGTCAAACGCTATACCACCGCAGGTATGGCAACCGATCAGGGAAAGTCAGGTAATCCGAATGTTATCGGCCATATTGCCAACCAGTTACAACGTCAACCCAATGAGATCGGCACAACGACCTATCGCCCGCCCTATGTACCGATCAGTTTCGCCGCCATTGCGGGAAGCGATACCGAAGAATTATTAATCCCGATTCGGCGAACCCCGATTACTGAGTGGCATATTAAAGCAGGGGCAGCGATGAATGAAGCTGGCGCCAATTATCGACGACCATTTTGGTATCCCGAGGCTAATGAGACCGATAACGACGCTATTATGCGCGCCGCTATGGCGGTACGCGATACCGTTGGAATTTATGATGGTTCACCCCTTGGAAAACTTGAGCTTGCGGGAGATGATGTCGAGCAACTACTTAATCTGGTGTACACAAACCGATGGGACAATTTATCAATTGGACAGGGTAAGTTTGGTTTAATGCTGCAGGAAGATGGGCGTATGATGGATGACGGTGTTACCTTTCGGTTAGACCAAAATCGATACCTGATGTCTACCGGCACTGGTACCGCTGATACGATCTACGCGCACCTGGAGCGCCTGTTACAAACCGAATATCCGCAGTGGAAGGTGTATGTCACTGTGGTAACTAACCAATGGGCTAATATTTGTGTTTGTGGACCACTTGCCAGGAACGTCCTGGAAGCTGTTGGTACCGATATCGACCTGAATCCTAGCAATTTTCCTTTTCTCGGCATTCGTGATGGCAATGTTGCCGGTTTTGACGCAAGGGTTGTCAGGGTAAGCTATACCGGCGAACTTAGTTTTGAAATTAATGTTGCCAGACGCAATGGATTGGCAATGTGGTATGCACTTATGCAAGCCGGCGAAGGATACGGTATTACACCCGTAGGTTCAGAAACCAGCGCTGTTCTTCGCATTGAGAAAGGGTTTATTTCCCCAGGGACCGAAGGAGATAATATTACCAATCCATTCGATGCCGGTATTGGCTGGCTGGTCGATATGAATAAACCGGACTTCATTGGTAAACGCGCGTTGCAGCGAGATCAACAACAATCGTTCGTGCGCCAGCACGTGATTGGTTTACTCCCCCAGGATCAAAATTTTGTCCCGGTGGAAGGCAGCGCCCTGGTGACCCCCAGGCGACCCGACCAGAGCTTGTTTCAGGGACACGTCACCGCGGCTTGCTTTAGCCCCAATCTCAAGAGATCAATATGCCTGGGATTGCTAAAAGACGGAAAAAACCGGATGGGAGAAATCATTACAATCTCTGGTTTAGAGGGAACCGTTGACGCTGAAGTGACCAAACCTATATTTATCGACCCCAAAGGGGTTCGGATGAAGAGCTGATGAGCTACCACGCAACCTTATCCTCACTGAATTTGGGGTTGATCAATATTCGTGCAGAAGTAGCCGCGCGCAATGCGATTTCATCTGCACTGCAAGTCCCGTTACCCGAAACGATCAATACGCTTAACGAAATCGATGGCAAAAGAGCATTAATGATTGCTCCCGATCACTGGATCGTGATTTCCGATGATCCCTTACAGCACGTTCTAGTAGAAATGATCAATGGTCAGGTTGAACATTTCCACGCCAACGCAACATTAGTCTCCGATCAATATGCTGGATATGAAATCGGCGGAGCCGATATTCTGGATATACTGAGCCAGGGGTGCGCCCTGGATCTCGATCCCGAACAATTCAAATATGGCCAGGGAACAATCTGCGGATTCGCTAAAACCAAGTGCATAATTATCCCGGGTAAAGAGGCTCTGACATACCAAATTTTCGTCGAATCCAGCCTCGGCCAATACCTGAAACAATGGTTCGAAAAATCCAGATCGGGGTCAGTGTAGAAATTATTGAATAATTTCTACACTGACCCCGATCTATTTGGTTATATCATTGCGATGCAATCGATTTCGATTAGCATTTCTTTGTAGGCCAGGTAGGACATTGGAATTCCGGTGGATGCTGGGCCGGGTTTTTGGTAATAGCCGCTGCGGATTGATGCATTTTTCAGTAGGTCCTGTTGACCTTTTGAGCCGGCATAGAATGTATTGATTTTTACCAGATGTTCGAAATCGAGATTGAATTCGGCGAGCACTTTCTGAATAAAGTTCATCGATGTATGGGTTTGCGCTTCGATATCACAAGGATCGATGACTTTTGCATCTGTACTTAAAGAAACCTGCCCTCCAAGAAAAATTAGGTCACCGACTTTGAGACCGTGGCGATACGGCAAATGAACCGGCCAATCCCAATGTCCGGTAGGCCAAACACCTTCACGATGTAAACGACTGCCATCGACACCGCGCATTGCGATGATGTCATATCGAATCATAACGCCCTCACGGGCCATGCGTGGCAGTGACAGTCCGGTGGCAGCAGGCCCTGGTTCCTGAAAATGATTTGCCCGAATCATTGCCGCCTCCTTCCAGTTTTCAAGGTCTCCGGGTTCAACATTGAATATGTTTGCTTTAACCGCATCATCCAGGTTCGCCCCCAGGCCTTTGAGCAGACGGCTCAGCTTGTCCAACACAATTCGGCTTTGCTGGCTTAAATTTCCTGGTGACTGAATATTTCCGTCACCATCTTCCGCAGTTTGACCGCTGGCAAATATCATTTGGCCACAGCGAATTGCCTGACTAAATGCCGGCGGAAGCACTACACCATCTGCTATCCAACTGGCGCTGCGTGAAATTCTCTCGCCATTTTGCCCGCGCATGGCAATTGCTTCAATTTCAATCGACAGTCCAGCAAAACAGTTAGTTTCTATGGGCACCAGGGTAACCGCAGGACCTGGACCATCAACCTCCCCCAACATGGACGCCATAGTGTCTACTATTATTTTCTCATCTGGATTATCGCCCAGCACATAGAATGCGGTTAACTTCACGAGGTCACCGGCAACCGCACCGCAGCCGTGCAATACAGACAATACGCCTTGCATCGCTATTTCGGTTTGTGCGACCAGATCATTGGGGCGGGTAACCTCGGCAGTTCCATCGATATCGGCCTGCCCGCCAATAAAAATTAAGTCACCGCATCTGATGCCGTGACTATGGGTCAGAGGGATGCCAATGGATAAATGATCTTCAGGGTGGAAACGGGTTCTTGGTAACATGACGGCAACCTGTGAGTTTTCAGAATTCTGGATTTGTATGGTAAAAGTTAACCAATCCATTGTCATCATTTCATACAATAATCTCGGGAGCGCCAAATGAACACAAACCCTTCAATCCTGATCACCGGGGCCTCCGGCGGAATAGGCCGTGCGGCGGCGATCGAATGCGCCAGCAAGGGCGCACGCATTGCTGTTCACTATAACAATAACCAGGATCTCGCCGAAAATACCCTGGCACAACTTGAGGGCAGTGGACATATCCTTATCCAGGCTGATGTTACCGACCCGGAGCAGGTATCCACCCTCATCGCACAAACTGGCGAACAAATGGGTGGACTGGATGTCTTGGTTAACAACGCCGGAGTGGCCCAGCGCCATGATATCAGTGAGATTGATTATGCAACCTGGCAGTCGTCGTGGAAACGCATAATTGACACCAATCTGACTGGGCCCAGCAACCTCTGTTACTGCGCCGCTCATGCAATGATTCAGAACGGCGGCGGCAGAATTGTGAATGTGTCTTCCCGTGGTGCCTTTCGCGGCGAACCACTGATGCCCTGGTACGGTGCGTCGAAGGCCGGTCTCAACGCACTGGGTCAGTCTCTGGCCCAGGCTCTTGGCCCGAAGAACGTATTTATCTACACGGTGGCTCCCGGATTTGTCGAAACCGAGATGGCGGCAAAAATTCTGGCCACAGCTGAAGGCGAGACAATTCGTAACCAGAGTAGTATCGGCCGGGTAGCACAGCCGCAGGAACTTGGAAAAACCATTGGCTTTCTTGCCCTTGATGCACCGGAATTTATGACCGGATGCATTATCGATATTAATGGCGCATCCTATCTTCGTTCTTGAAAAAATTCATTTAAAACAATTTCGACCTATGCAAAAATAACGAAATTCCAGCTTAACTATTACCAATAAAATTCAATGAGGCTATACATCATCCGCCATGCCGAGTCGGCCAACAACGCTCTATTTTCAGGCGTAGACAATGTCAGTGGACGCGTACCGGATCCTGAAATCACTGAAACCGGTCACCGTCAGGCCGCGCTACTGGGACAGCATCTGGCAGAGTCGGGCAACGAGCCGAGGCAACGTCCCCACGGCAATAGTGACAAGCATGACTACGGGCTAACCCATATTTATTGCAGTCTAATGACCCGATCAATATTGACCGCAGAATACGTCGGCGGCGCCTGTCAGATACCGGTTGAAGCGTTGAGTGATATTTTCGAACGGAAAGGTCTATATGATTTTGATAAAGCGGGTAATGAAGTCGGTGTCCCAGGGCCTGGCAGAGACTATTTCGACAAGCGTTTCCCCAACTTGAAGTTGCCCGATTCTTTCGACCATGGTGGTTGGTGGAATCGACCAGCGGAAACCGACGAAGAGTTTTTCCTGCGGGTAAGCCAGGCGCTTGCCAACATCAAAAATCGGCATATGGATTCAGACGACCGGGTGGGAATTGTTGTCCACGGTGATTTTATAGATCAATCGATTAATGATTTGATGGGAGTCGCACGTCGAGCGGAAAGCTACCAAAATGCCTGGGTGGCGAATTGGGTATTCCACAACACTTCAGTATCTCGCGTAGATATGATATCAGGCGCTCAAAACGTACTCTATCTAAACCGGATTGATCACCTTGATGGCAATCTGGTGACCTGGTAACCCAAGAGCTCTCTAACAGTACTGACATGCCTGAACTTTCTCCAATTCTTGATCGCTTTGCGCCCTCGGCCATCGCCGGGATGACCGACATCGTCGCGCGAATGCAAAATGAAGGTCACACCCTGTATAACTTGTCTATCGGAGAACCCGAATTTCAGACCCCGAGTCATATATGCGACGCTGCAAAACTAGCAATTGACCGTGGCCTAACCAAGTACTCGCCCACCGACGGAACCTATGCGCTACGCCAGGCCGTTAAGCAGAAGTATGCGCGGGACAATAATCTGGACTTTGACCTGGAACAGATTGTGGTTGCAGCAGGCGCCAAGCCACTTTTGGCGGACCTCATACGTACCGTGGCCGCGGATGATGATAGCGTTGCCCTGGCGACCCCTTGCTGGACTTCTCATGTCGGCATGATCAGGCTGGCCGGGGCTAACCCTGTTTTCATTCCGACCAGCCAAAAACAAGGATTCAAGATGACCGCGGACAGCCTTGCCGCAGGGTTATCGAATAATCCCCGAGCGCTACTGTTATGCGCGCCTTCCAATCCATCCGGCGCGGTCTATTCGGCGGAGGAACTGGAGGCCGTCGCTACCGTTCTGCGCCAATACAAAGACCTCTGGATCATCACGGATGATCTATACGAGCACATTGTTTTTCATGGACGCAGAGCCCATTCCATTCTCGAAATCGCTCCGGACCTGGCAGATCGAACCGTTTTGGTAAACGGTGTATCCAAAGCATACGCCATGACGGGCTGGCGCATTGGGTACGCGGCCGGTCCGCCGACATTGATGGGAGGCTTAAGAAAGTTGATGTCACAGGCCACGGGGTGCCCCTGCTCAATCAGTGAAGCGGCGGCGATCGCTGCCCTCGATGGGTCCAAGGAATTTATCAGCTCCAGTGTTAAAACATATCAGGCCCGCGCCGAACGACTGGTTCCTCGACTCAACCAGATTCCAGGCCTTGAATGCCTTCAACCGGAAGGCGCATTTTATCTATACCCTAACTGCGCGAAACTAATTGGCTTGCTCCGACCGGACGGCCGCCCGATCAATTCGTCTACAGATTTTGCCGCGTATTTACTTGAAGAATGGTCAGTGGTCGTGGTTCCAGGCAGTGCCTTTGAGTTGGACCCCCATATTCGAATTTCAATAGCTACTGCAGATGAAATTCTAGACCATGCGTTCGACCAAATTGACCAGGCGGTTAACGCCTTACGCCGACCCTGAGTTAATCAATACCATTGCGGTGTACATTATCCTGCACATACAAGCGCGCTGTTTCCGCCGCTTTGTAGCGACACTCGTACATGGAATGCCCCGAGTAAAACGCATTGTGTGGGGTAATGATCATTCGCCCCTGGAGCCAGGATTGGTTTTCTCGCCAGGCATCGATGAGGGTATGGGGCCCAGGTGGTTCTTCCGGTAATACATCCAAACCAGCACCAAGTAATTGACCTGATTTCAGGCAGGTTTCAATAGTATCAAGGCTGTCAATTAACAATCCCCGGGCAGTATTGACAAAAACAAGACCAGGCTTGGCTCGCTCAATCATCGACTGGTTAACCATTCCACGGGTTTCGTCGGTTAATGGGCAATGCATGGTAATCATGTTAGCCTGTTCAAACAATTCTTCAAGGCTTTGGACGCGCTCTATGCCAACCGCCCTGGCGAGTCCGTTGGATATAAAGGGGTCGTAACCAATGATGCGATAGCCAAAGGGTTTTAGCCGGTTTATCACACTGATACCAATTCGCCCTACCCCGATTACACCCACTGTGCATTCCCTGGAATGTATGGTTGGAACGAGGTGATTTTCCTGCCAACTATCGGTATAGGTCCGACAAAGATGGTCATGCTGGTAAATCCGGCGTTGTAACCCAAGCAGCATGGCTATCGCCGTATCGGCGACATCTTCAGGCCCATATTCGGGATTGTTGGAAAATGCAATTCCCGCTTGTTTGAGTGCGGCCCTGTCGATTTTGTCGAAACCAACGCCGTAACGAACAATAATCTTACAATTTGTCAGATGCTTTATGGTTTCCTGGGAAATTTTTGGTGTCCAGACCAAAAATATATCTAATCGCTTGAGCAATTCCGAATCAAATTCAGATTCGTCTCTAGTATCAAAAAAAATAATTTCAGCATCTTGCTGCAATCCCGCCAATTCAGGATCAAACGGCGGCTTGACTAGATGGGTAACCCCTATGGTCCATTTTTCAGTCATATCAATTGGATTCGTTAAATTCGCTCAGATTGATGGGCAGGTCAATTTTATTGTAATAGCATGGCATACGGGCAATAGTGAGTTAAAGGTTCTTGAAAACACGCTTCAGCTGCACAACGTTGCGGTGTGTACCCTTTGCTCCTGTTATCCCCGGGCACTGCTCGGTCGACCACCTGCATGGTATAAGGCCAAAGAATATCGATCCCGATTAGTCCAGGAACCAAGATCCATACTAACCGAAATTGGCACGGTCATAGCAGACAACGTCGAGGTGAGAGTGCACGACTCCACGGCTGAACTACGTTATTTGGTTCTGCCATTAAGACCCGAATCCAGCGAGGGAATGGATCTGACCGAACTGGCCGGATTAGTTAGCCGGGACGGCATGATTGGCGTCGCTGCGCTATAGTATTTACCACTGTTTCGGTCGACTTATCCGTTTTACAGCGATTCAACAGGTTATTTCTTCTGATCCGGGTCCCGATACCTTTTCGGTTGTTCCATCATCTTCAGCACCAACTCTTCAGCACCGAAACCTCCTCGGGAAAGGGTCAGCGCCTGCTGGCCGGAATAGCCAAGGGCTGACTTAACCTCAGGATGTAAATAGTAAGCTCCGCCTATTACCGTCACCAGTAAACGGAGCTTGTCCGGTGATTGAGTTTGCAATGCATTTAAATCCGCAGCAGTAACCAAATCCGCCATACTATCCAACAGATTGATCAGTGAATTTCGAAGATCAGGACGGATAACCATTACCTTGTCCAACAAGGTATTTTCCAGGTTCAACTGATCAGCACCCGGCAGTGCTTCCCAGGGTGGTAAAACCACACCACAAATTTGCCCAAATTTGCTTCTGTGAATTGCGCTCAGTTTCATTACTAATCGGCACTCGCGCCAGGGATTACTTGATTGCGACGGGTATCAATAAGATGCTCTGCCGAGCGTAACGCCAGTGCAGCAATGGTTGCCGAGGGATTAACTGAAGACGAAGTAACGAAACAACTTCCATCGACAATAAACAAATTCTCAATGTCATGACTGCGATTCCAACGGTCAACAACAGATTCAGTTGGGTCATTTCCCATCCTACAGGTTCCCAGGGCATGCCAGCCGGTGTCGGGGGCAAAACTCTGGCGTTCAGTCTGGTAAGCCCCCGCCTGAATAAATGATTCTTCGGCGCGCTGTAGCATGAAGTCCAGCATCCGGCGGGAGTTTTCATCAGACTGATAATGCAGTCTGGGGGCGGGATTGCCATGGGAATCTGTTAATTTGGGGTCCAGTGAAATGTGATTTTTTCGATAGGGAAGATCCTCCGCAGTAATTCCCCAAAGTGAAGATCTTCCCAACCACTTGTCGACCCGTTGATGCAAACCCACACCCCATCCGGGGGCATTGTTGGTTGGATAAGTCGCCGCCACCAGGGGCCCTCCACTGGGAACAAGATTCCATTTTGATCCACGGACAAAATCCCGACTGCTGTCGGTTTCGGCGAATTCCATGGAGTAAATACTCTGGCCCCAATGCCCCTGCCAACTGGTCATTGGCTCGTCAAAAAAACCAACCATCCGGCTTAGAGGGTGCATCATCAAATTCCGCCCGACCAATCCTGAGCGGTTTGCCAGGCCTTCAGGAAAATTGTTCGTGGCCGACATTAATAGTAAACGTGGAGTACCTATTGCATGGGCGGCCAACACCACAACCTCCGCTTTAATTTCCCGGGTGCCACCATTTACGTCGCGATAGGTCGCGCCGGTGGCCAGGCCAGATTGGTCTACTGTAATACGTGATACCCTGGCCTCGGTAATCAATCGCGCACCGAGTTTAATCGCCCTGGGCCAATGGGTTACGTCGACGCTACCCTTAGCACCCTCATTACACCCGGCACGACAAGTAGACCGTTGAACGCAAGGCCTGCGATCAGCAAAGGGCTGTGAATTTATCGCGTTAGCGCCTGGCCACCAATGCCATCCGAGCTCATCATGGGCCTTAGCAACCTTTTCACCCCAGGCGCCAATTGGTAATGGTGGCATGGGATATTCGGGTTTATCTGGATACGCCGGGTCCCCGGCAATTCCGGAAATGCCAATCGCCTGTTCTACTCGGTCATAGAATGGCGCGAGATCCCAGTAGCTCAATGGCCAGTCCTGCGCCACACCGTCCAGGGTTTTGACCTTGAAGTCCGATGGAATAAATCGCATCCAGTGAGCACTAAACAATATCGTGCTGCCACCAACACCATTAAACAACATCGGTCGGATATCCGAAGTATCGTCGGCCACTGGGTAATCCGCTGCATTTTTCCGGATATTAGGATTGGGATGCCAGGGTCCCATGGCTGCCAGTTCGAATCCCTCTGATTTACCAGGATACTGTTCCGGATCTTGCCAACTTCCCTGCTCAAGACAGGTTACCTTAATTCCGGATTCGGCCAGCCGAAGTGTGGCAACCGCGCCAGACAATCCAGCGCCAATAACCAGTACTTCGGTGAAATCAGAATGGGGCATATCCGTGTAGAATTAAGAACATCAGAACCTAAGAAATTTACTGTTAAATTCAAACAGAGATGGATATCCGAAAAAACCCCACCATCATCGAACGATATTGCCAACGTACCCCAGGGTCGGCATCCTTGGGAGTCCAGGCTAACACCCTGTTTCCCAGCGGTGTTACTCACGACTCCAGATATTTTAAACCACATCCACTATATATCGAACGGGCAACCGGTTCAAAAAAGTGGGATACCGACGGCAATCAGTATATTGACTATTATGCGGGCCACGGGTCTTTGTTGCTAGGTAATGCGCATCCTGAGGTCACTACGGCAACCCAAAGTGCACTGGAAAATGGCAGCCATTTTGCGGCCAGCCATCGATTCGAAATTGCATGGGCCAGTGCAGTAAAAAAACTGATGCCCGGAATAGACCGGATACGATTTACTTCATCCGGGACCGAAGCTACCTTAATGGCATTACGTCTGGCCAGAGCTAAAACGGGTAAAACCCGGATACTCCGATTTCGCCGCCATTTTCACGGTTGGCATGATGATATGGCGTCGGGGTTTAATTCTCATTTCGACGGCAGCGCCGTTACCGGGGTTGCGGAACAGGTTGCGTTAAATACAATCCTGCTCGATATTGGAGATATCGACGCGGTCGCTAAATTGTTCACCCAACAGCAAGACATCGCGGCGGTTATTCTGGAACCTCTGGGCGCTACAACAGGCCGCTATCCACTTGATCCGCGGTTTTTACATGAATTGCGGGAACTCACATCGAGTTATGGAGTAGCGCTGATTTTTGATGAAGTCATAACCGGATTCCGCGTCTCCAAAGGTGGGGTACAAACCCGTCACAAAGTCGAACCTGATATCACCGCCCTGGCCAAGATTTTGAGTGGTGGACTGCCAGGTGGTGCGGTAGCCGGAAACAAAGAATATTTAGACTATCTCGACCATAACTTTTCCGAATCCCGGCAAAAGGAAAAGGTGTATCACCCGGGGACCTTTAACGCCAATCCAATTTCGTCGGTTGCCGGCAGCACAGCATTAAATATTATTGATCGCGACGATGCCTGTGATGTTGCTGAGCGTCTGGCCCTGGCGTTGCGCAATGGATTAAATCAAATATTGGTCGCACAAAAATTGCCCTGGCATGTTTATGGCGAGTCTTCAATGTTTCATATTGGAATAGACGTTCTCGATCTTCCGGCGCCTTCCTCAGCGGTAGACCCACTTACCCTGAATCAGTCAAAGATAGCTTCTGTCCCCAGCGAACTTATCTGGAAACTACGCCTTGGCATGTTTAACCATGGCATTGATATTGGTACTTGGCCAGGAGGATTTGTCTCCAGCGTACATTCAACAACGGATATCGAGGACACGGTTGCAGCATTTGACAGGACTATTTTTGATCTGAAAACAGAGTTTAATATATAGCAAACTGCCCTACTCAATCACTTCATAAGTTCCAAAATACGGTAGAAAAAACAACATCAGCAATCCTGCTCCAAGGCAATAGAGATAGATCAACGTATTGCCTGAGGTATAGGCCAATACAATGAGTAAACCCATAACAATCTGGACCATGTTGGACGTCCAGCCTGTAGTCCTGGACCGGAGCCTGACATCACAGAGGGTACAACGGGTCGAAAGTGGCCAGCCGGCGTATAGCCAGAAACGATGATAAATGCCTTTCTCCCCGCAGGACGGGCAATTAAGGTTTGGTTTCATATCCTTTGCGAAAGGCGTGACAAGTATTGTAATTACTAAGTATATCTCGAGTTTAGTCCAATACAAGTCGATCAGAAATTATCCTACGTAAATTTCCCCAGGCTATCGCTACCAGGGGATTTACCACTATAATTCAATTTTATAAATCCCCACACGCCGGTGATTAAATGGAGTTGATCCGGTTATTTGACACTATTTAAGTATTGTAATTATGCCAATCTTCGACAGACTATTAATCACCGGTGCAGCCGGTAATTTAGGCAAGGTATTGCGCGAAGGCCTCGCGCCTCTTGCAACCACTTTGCGACTTACCGATCGCAACAATATGGGTTCGGCAGCCGACAATGAGGAAATTATCGAGGCGGAACTGGGCGATTTCGATGCCATGTTAAAAATCGTTGAAGGCTGTGATGCGGTGGTTCATTTTGGTGCGGCGCCTCTGGAGCGCCCCTGGGAGGAAATACTCGATTCCTCTATCAAGGGTGGCTATAACATTTACGAAGCGGCTCGACGCCATGGCATCAAACGGATCGTCTACGCCAGCTCAATTCACGCTGTGGGTTATATAAGGAGAGAAGAAGGAGCCGATACCGACACACCCCATCGACCCGATTCTTTGTATGGCGTATCCAAGTGCTTTGTCGAAGATTTAGCACTGATGTATTTTCATAAATTTGGCATCGAGTCGGCTTGCCTGCGAATTAATTCATGTTTTCCTGAGCCCGCGGACCGCCGACACCTGTCGACCTGGATGAGCTTTAAGGATCTGGTCCAATTAGTGGAACGCTGCCTCCTCGCCGAACGAATCGGTCATTCAGTAATCTATGGTATTTCAGATAATCGCGAACGATTTTTTTCTAACGACAAAGTACGTCATATTGGCTACTTGCCAAAGGACTCTGCGGAGGACTATCGGGAGAAAGTCGAAGCCAAAACCGAGCCTGGCGATCCGCATAGTCCCACGGTCGAATTTGCCGGCGGCATTTTTTGTCATTGGGGACACCCAGACGATCCCGGTTGGGACAGCTAACATGGGTAGTACCTGTTAATTGGATGCGTGAATCGCTGAAAATACTGCAGGCTGAACTTTTTCAAGAAGCATCTCTTTGGCAAATTCGGCACCGTTGCTCTCAATCAGTTCACAGGCATCCTTTAATCCCACCTGATAAATAGTTGACAGGTCTGTCATGTCCTGTTCAATTACTTTTATAAATTGGGATTCCAGAATTTTGTAGAGTTTGTCAATACTTCCCTCCTGGGTAAATACCATAACCATGGCCAGTTCCATTTCGCGTTCATGGTTAATCTCAAATTCTGCGGAGAATTCTGTTAAATCTACGCCATGCTCTCGACAAAATGCTCTCCTGGTTCGGGTATTAACCAGATAAAACCCCATAAATGTTGATAACGCCGTCTGCCGCCGTTTAGTCGAGTCGGCCTGCGAGTTAATATTTTCCTTGGCTTTTTTAATCGCCACGTCTTGCAATGCGATAGATTTAGGAACATCAGGTTGAGCATTTTCAGCCTCCAGTTCCAATTCAAAAAACTGTTGTTCTACTGAGTCACGTATTTCACTGTCTCCAATTTGATCGAATTCGAATTGAACCAGATATATGGCGACAAAAAAACACGCCAGCAACACCGCCACAAAAGTAATATTCCTTTTCATTACGGGATTAGTATAGCGGTTTATGGGTGTGGGGTTAGCCGTTATACATTTACCAAATGTTAATGGTTGGTTCAATCCAAAATAACCTTACAGGAGTATTACGCAATAACAACGTCGGAGGCCTGGTCTCCCCTGGTCAACCTGTATAACCCGACAGAATCCCGAGGACGACTACCCAGATTCGATACTGGCCAATTCCTAGAACCCGGCTCTCAAACAGGTTTGATGATTAACATCTACCTGAAGAATCTGAACTTTGTCTTTACCCAAAAACCGGTGCGCGAAAACCGCGTTCTGTTGCAAAATAGGCTTTAGGTTAGGAGACTTACAGGTTTGCTCAATCAAAGGCAATCCCACAGTATTGCTCATTGCTCTGGCATCGACTTCCCCAGCAACGAGATTTATTAACGTATAGACATAGATAAATTTATTTCCTTCCACTACAGCTGAATCCAGTCGGGTTTCGCTGTCGATCATTACCGGGAACTGTTTTGCAATTGCCTTGGCAGCCGCTTCGAGTACGAGGACAACATCGTTTTCGGACCGGTCTTTACACTGCGAAACGACGATAGATTCCGCCGATTCTTCAATTATGAGAAAATTACCGCTGGCCTGTCTTTCAACCACCATATAATAATTGTTATCAAAAAAACATTTGATGACAGAATACCGTTTGGCGCTAATTTTGGCAGATCCCTCATCCAGTTCAATTTTAATCTCACTAAACTGGCTTATATCGCCTCTTCGTTTAACGATGCCCATGGTATCGACAACGGATTCCTTAAACTTGATACCGCTGTACTCCAATGTTTGTTCAAGGCCATTTTCGAGTTTTCTCTTGCCTATAATTCTTGCATCATCCGAGTACAGATTTACCACAGATTGATCGAATGAATGCCATAGGCGCTGATATTCTTCAAAGAAATCCTGATAGGTTTTTTCTTCGGCACCATGGGCAACAGTGCCCACCATAAACAATAGTAAAATTCCGACCAAAATTCTCTTCATTTTTCTATTCTATCAAACTAGTTACCTGGAGGAAGAGACAGCGGAGCAGTTAATAGTTTTTTATCTGGCATTGGCCGTACAGCTTGAACAATAAATCGGTATAGACCACCCGTCAGAATAAACCAACGAGATTCCCGCCAATATTAGAATCATCTTAATATCCTTTATACTGTGATCTATGAAAGAGATAGTTCTGGTTCGCGTTACGGGGCCTGATCGCCCCGGGATAACTGCTGCGTTAAGTGGGGTAATGAGTCGATACGACGTAAATGTGTTGGATATTGGTCAGGCCGTTATCCATGAGACACTAAGTTGGGGAATGCTCATCGATATACCTCCTAAAGCGCATTCTTCCCCTTTTATCAAGGAACTCCTTTTTACTGCCCATGATCTCGACCTCGACGTTCGCCTGACCCCGGTTATCGAAGATGCTTACCAGCGCTGGGCCGGTGGCCGCGGTATTGCGCGCTATATCATCACCCTGCTGGCAGGCCAGCTGAACGCGTCCCACATCGCCTGGGTATCCAAGGTCACGCAAAGCAACGGGCTAAATATTGATCTCATTCAGCGACTATCCGGACGACCATCATTGTACCAGTCAGACTTGACACGGCAGGTTGCGGTAGAATTTTGGGTGCGCGGTAATTTATCAGATATTGGCGCATTGCAGGCAGAGTTCTTAAGCGGGGCTCAAGAGCTCGACGTCGATATAGCTATGCAAAAAGATGATTTCTATCGACGAAGTCGAAGGCTGGTTTGCTTTGATATGGACTCCACCCTGGTACAGAACGAAGTAATCGATGAGCTCGCCAAAGTTGCCGGAGTCGACCAGGAAGTCAGAGCCCTGACCGCAGCAGCGATGCGAGGAGAAATCAGTTATAAACATAGTTTTCTGCGCCGGGTAAGCTTGTTGGAAGGATTATCGATCAACCAGTTTCCGGCAGTAGCGAAATCTCTGACTGTGACCGATGGTGCGGAACGCCTGATTGGCACTTTGAAACACTATGGATACCGTATCGCAATTCTATCCGGTGGATTTACCTACTTTGCAAACATTCTCCGGGATAAATTTGGCATTGATTATGTCTACGCCAACCAGCTGGAAACCATTGATGATCGACTAACCGGTAATGTAGTTGGCGATATCATTGATGAACACAGGAAAGCGGAATTGATGCGAGCCATAGCCGCAAAGGAAGGCATATCCCTGGAGCAGGTTATTGCTGTGGGTGACGGTGCCAACGATCTACCTATGCTCAGCGCTGCTGGTCTGGGCATAGCGTTTCGCGCCAAACCGGTGGTCAAACAGCACGCGCCCCATGCATTGGGGAATACTTCTCTTGACGGCATTCTCTATCTTTTGGGTATGCGGGAACGCGATATCGAAGGAAATTAGGAGTACCCATTCAAATTGGTATTGCAGCAACCAGTGAAGAACGCTTCTGGGTAGGGTAAATATTTGCTATGGAAACTAGATGGCAACAGTTATTCAGAGCAACTGTAGCTATCAATCAATCCACAAGTATTATTAAGTGGCATAATTAAATGGTTCAATCCATTTGGCACTGTTCTCCCAATGAGCAAAGAAATATATCGGCATTCAATTGCCCATAAACCACAATTCAATCCGGCATCCTACCGTCATTTTGAGGTTGAACCTCTAACCGGGGCACTTGGGGCAGAGGTGTTCGGCATTAATATTGCTGACAATCTCGACAATCCAGCAGTTGCGGATGAACTACGCAAAGCACTGTTACAACACATTGTTCTTGCCATTCCGGAACAAGAGCTCGACACCGATGGATTGCGACGTTTTGGCCAACTATTTGGTCAACTACAGATTAATCCAGCGGTGCAAAAGGCAGACGGAGAAAATGACGTTATGCTGGTCCGACAGGAAGCAACCGAGAAATATAATTTCGCTGGCAACTGGCATACCGACGTTCCCTATCTGTCTCAACCTTCAGGTGAAACGGTATTGTACGCTATGGAAATCCCACCCTGCGGAGGAGACACCCATTTCGCGAACACCGCCCTTGCCTATGACGCATTGTCCGATGAAATGAAGACCATGCTGCGTGGGCTACGCGCCGTCAATCGTCTTGAAAACACCCAACGTGAATTTGCCTGGAAGAAACAGGCGGATGCAGATTTGTCGGGCGAAGATGCGACCAGGGTTCTTGCGGATCACCCGGTTGTCCGACGCCATCCCGTTACCGGTATGTGCTCACTTTATGTCAGCGAACAATTTACAACAAATTTCGTTGGCATGACCGAGGAAGAAAGCCAGCCACTACTGGACACCTTGTTTCGTCATCAAGTCCGCCCTGACTTTACTTGCCGGATACGCTGGCGCAAAGGCACCTTGGCGATATGGGACAATAGGTTGACTATTCACTATGCGAGTAACGATTACCCTAATATCAAACGAATCATGATGCGGGTATCCACCATTGGGGAACAGCCGGTTAAGGGGTAGAGAATCTTACGTATAGTTTCCTCTTACCAGCGGGAATTTTTCACTGACAATGGGATCACCAGTTTTCAGGGTCGAATCGAGATAGGTATCAAGAGCCGGAGCAGATTCATATAAAATATCATCACCAATCCAGTTTACCGAAAAGGCTGCGCGTCTTTGATCTAGTGTATTTCCAGGTGCCGAGTGAAGGGTATGTGAATTCCACACTAACATATCACCGGGCTGCATTGCGGTGGTTATAATCTTACTATCGATAGACTTGTCAATCACCGGCAGTACCGGTCGTTCCTTGCGCAGGTGTTGATAGTCTTCGAGTTTATTTCCGAAGTTAGTTGCCTGATAAATAATATAAGGACTGTGCGATCCACGGTAAAACCTGAGAGCGGTCGCCAATGGTATGGAATCGAGTGCAACCCAACAATTTATCGCCTTGGTACCGGTGGCGGGATAATACGCATGGTCCTGGTGCCAGGGAGTTTCAGCACAATTGGACTGCGCTTCCTTTATTAGCAGAAAATCGTAGTACAAGGACATATACTTTGACTGCAGAATTGGCCACGCCAAATCCGCCATCGGACTTTCAAAAATAAATCGCTTAAATTGCCGGACTTGTCGCCAGGCATGGGACCCCACTAGAAATTTTCCTTGATCACCTTTTTTCTGCACTATATCAAGGTCCGCACTGGCACCGTTAATCGCCAGATCAATCCCCTGCTCGATTAAGTCCAGCCATATCCTGGAAATCGCCTTGCGTAAACATATTACACCGTCTCTCTGATAGGTCTGAACCATTTCGGACTCCACCCGGCTCTCCGAGACATTAAATTCCGCTATGAGATTATTCTCCTGGTACTTCATTGTAATAAATTGGCAATTCGGTCTCGTCCAACACTACCCAATTGGCCTTCGCTCCCCAGTGTTCGTGGTGACCGGGCAGTACTGGCAATGGCTCACTCAAGGATCCAGCAGGTATTACCGCGATGCTCTTGTCTCTGGTGAGTCGTGGCAATTGACACCCGCACTCTACGCAAAATGATGTGGCAAAGCTGTCAGCTGCGGGCAAATCCCAGCGTCTCACTTTTTCGCCGCCTTTAGTCCAGTTCAGATTCTGTGGCGAAACCAGAAACACCGAAGACCTTCCACTGCCGGATGATTTTCGACATCGCGAGCAATAACAATGTCCAAACTGTTCAAACGGTGGTGCAATCTCAAACGTTATTTGCCCACACAGGCATCCACCAACGATTTTTCCCATAGACATTTAGTAAGCGAATAATTAGTTAAAAACCCCAGTAATTATTCCGAGGCACATTTTTCAACCACCAGACCAAGCAATTCCTCTCCTGGCGCAGGAAAAAGTCGCGCAAAGGTGAATGCCCGTTCGGTAGAACCTAGCTTACTTAGCATTTCGAGGCGTTGTTTGGCTTCATCCAGCGTAGGCTCATGACCCGCTTTGACCCACCACAAGACCAAATGAAATTCAAGTTTTTCGAACCACTCACGTCGACGGTGCATTATTTTGCGATGCTCCTCATTACGATAGACAAATGCCATCAGGGAATCCACGTCCGCCCAAACTGATAGATTCGGAATAACTTCAGGGTCATCATATGCCCGAATATCAGTTGCGCTATTGCCCTCCCCCACCAAGCGCCAAATAAAGCCGGGTTGCGATTCTGCAGTAGCGTTCACCCTATCCAGATTATTGACAAAATCGACATTGGTCGGATGTTCAATTGGCAGCCGGAATTTGGCTATATTAAGTTGAGCTAAATGATAATCCATGGACTGTAAAGAAAAAGTACTATTATATTTTACACAATGCAAGCCAACCTAACTTTGGCAGAATAGAACTTCCCACATAGACTCGTAGGTGTTGCCTTATTTAAGAATATCTAGGTTGCAATTCGAAAATTTTAATTTGAATCGACTACTTCAACTCTTTCACGGTCAGTTGCGGTCCACGGAGAAGGTCATCCAAAACAACGAACTCAAAACTTTGGCCGCCTCCTATGTATCTAAAGGCCTGAACACAGCTCGACTGTTCTGAGTTAATTCGTTCAATTTCTACAACTGATAAGTTCCTTTCCAGCAGAAAGTTTTCAACTACGGTCAAGCCAAGAGCGTGATCCGGGTCGCACTCCCGTAAGTTTGATTGGTAGTATGAAAATCCAGCAAAGGCAACTATCGTAATTGCAATCATACCAAATATTTTCTTGATCGCTGTTGCTATCATTTGAGTATTGTAGCTTGAGTCACATTAGAATTGTTAAACTGTTGAATATTGATTGCCAGGGGGACGCATTAGGTGCAATATTAAATTACCGTTCACACCAGTTTTAAATCTATTCCAATTCGCAAGGGCTTATTTCCTGTTATGCCATTAACTTTCACTATTTCGAACAACAGTGCTAATTGGGATCAACGTTTGTCCAATAAATGTACTTGGCAATCGCTCGGTCTAATGATTTATGTATCGAAACATATAGCAAAACCCGAGGTAGTACAAAAGCATCAACTTCAACATCGACGCTCAATTATTACGCCTACCAGTTCGGCTGTGTTGCTATTATTTATCATAATCGACAAATTATGAACTTTCTTGATATCTGCTGCGCAATAATAGCTTCGTCTTAATAATTGTTGTCTGAAAGCGCCCCATCAATTACCGGAGTCTCTTCAAATACCTCTCGCAGCCACTTACGTAGTAATGACTCAAGTGCCAATGAATCGCTATCTGTATGAGCGACCGCCAGAGAAATTCTCTTTTGATCAGATACCACTGCGATAGCATTGCCGTCGAAATAGAGTTCTTCGATTTTTTCGAGGGGAATCCCGTTACTGAATCTAACAAACCCAATACTCTTGGTAACACTAAGCCCCTTAGCCATAACAAAAACTTCCGTATGCACCAGGTTAGAACCGTAGACCAGTGCAAACAATGATACAGGAATCATGAAACTGGGCAATCGAAAAAACCAAGGGGCGGTTGGATCGAGAATAATGGGGCCAACATAGTACAAAGGGATTGCCGCCAAACCGATCAACGAGAGGTATCCTTTCCAACCTGATACCATCAATGGTCTGTTTACCCTAACCTGACGATCAGCTGTATTTGAAACAATTTGCAGTCGCGATTTCGCCGTAATTGGGAATTCTTCAAGGTACTCTGGCTGGTGCAGACGTTTAACAAAAGGAAGATCAAGTTCAACTGGTTGTCTTTGTCTACCATTTACTTCTAACCTGTTTTCCATTGGCAAACCAAAGGTTCGGGCGCAGCGTTCAGCAAACTCCCTGGCAGCTGTTGCGTTGGTGAAGGTATTTAATATAAGTCCGCCTCCTCCTATTAGTTTGACTGCATAGACTTGACTAGTGCGTTGTGACACACCATGCCCCCTGGAAACGGTATGGAGTCCCAATGAAATAATGAGATTTTTTGGTATCCTGATTGATTTGCGCCTGACAGGTATGACTACACTGTACCAGGTTTCCAACTGACCTCCAGCGCGATCGATGGTGGCACCCCGCCGACCGAAAATCATCCATAATCCTATCAATAAAGGCGGGGTTCCCATAGTGAATATAATGGCGTAATCCCACCATGGCGACGACGTGCCATCAGCATTCGAGACACCGCCAATTAGCGGCAGAATAGTCAACGCCGCGCCCAGTGCCGCGATTGGCAAACCGAATAGCATTGCCAGGGGTTTCATCCCGCAAGACACAGATGCTCTTGTGCCCGTTACGAATCTGTTTCCAAAATAGATCAATTGTCCTGACCCGCTATCGCAGGTTGGGTTTTATTCTAGTTCTTTATCAAGCTACGGATCGAGTTTATTTAATGCTACTCGAAACGATCGATTTTGCTATACCGAAATAACGCGCTCGATACCGATGGAATAAGTCTGAACCGGCTGATCGCGATTTTTCACCTTAACGGGCTCCATTCGAGTAGCCGGAATCGTATCTCCTGCTTCGCGATAGGTTTGATCACTGACAAAGACCCCTCCCGGTTGGCAAATCCCCTCTATCCTCGAAGCAACATTGACGTTATCACCAACCACAGTGTAATCCATACGAACCTCTGAACCAATATTTCCCGCTATTACTTCACCAGTATTGATACCGATTCGCATTTGCAGGCATGCCAATTGTTCACACTCCTGTTTCCAGTTGTCCTGCAGACTTCGCATCGCCTGTTGCATGCCAATCCCGGCATTAAGTGCGCGCAGGGCATGGTTGTCTGTATCGGTAGAGGGTGTAAAAATTGCCATTATTCCGTCCCCGAGAAACTTGTCCAGCACACCACCATGCTGGTCGACAATGGTAGCCATCCGGGTCATAAACTGGTTGAGACGCTGAACCAATTCCTCCGGCGCGAAGGTTTCTGAGACCCTGGTAAATCCGACAAGATCCAGAAACAAGACTGTCGCAAGTATGGTTTTGCCGCCCAGCGCGAGCTTTTGTTCCCGATTCCGCGAAATTTCATCGACGACATTTTTCGGAATGTATGCGCCCATCTTTTCTTTCTCGATGGATAAATGCCTTTCCGCTTCGAGAGCCGCCCGCAGGTCTTCAGCCATCTCTCTGGTTTGCTCGAATAACTTGGCATTATTCCAGGCTATACCGACGCTTTCGGCAAAGGTTTCGAATAAACTTTGATCGAGGTCAGTAAACGAATCGGCACCTTTCTTATTCAGAACCTGTAACACGCCAACCAACTGGTTCTTGGCCAAGGTCGGCACCGCCAGTACTGAACGGGTGGTAAATCCAGATGCAGAATCAAACGAGGGATCGAACCGGGGATCGCTATACGGATCATCGAGTCTCACTGAATTTTTGTGTTTGGCAACGTATCCTGCGATTCCAAGTCCGGGTGCGATTCTTTGTTCTTTCAATTGTTCACCTACCTTGCCACGCGCAACCCTAAAAATGAGTTCATCAGTTCGCTTATCGTGGATAAAAAAAGAACCCGCTTCCGCGTCGACCACACTCGCGCTGACTTGAAGAATTTTTTCCAACAATGGATCCAGTTCCATCACCGAATTAATGGCATTGGCGACTTCATTCAAGGCTTCCATCTCTTTGACTTTTCTGGTCAGGAGTCGGTTTTTATTCTGGATGTCTCTGGTTGCGTCATCAACCCGTTCACTAAGACTATCGTTTAGCTCCTTCAGATTGTTGTTGGCGTCATACAATTCACGGCTTTTTTGCTCGATCAAAACTTCAGCCTGTTTGCGCGCATTGCGTTCACGTTCGAAGCGCCGCTTGAGTAGGTCAACCTCACTCATAGGTTATTCGATTAGGGTCAGATTGAACCTCATACAAACCTGGTCACCCGCAGAGGTATCCTCACGCCTTATTGACAGTTTTTCATTAAAGTGATCCGCGCATCCATGAATTAGTCCTTCAGCCAGATCAACGAAATGCCGACTGGACTTATAGATTAATATCATCTGCCCTTCCGGAGCAGGCTCAAACTCAAAGCTGGGCAGCTCGGCTTCAGGGTACAGTTTCTTTACTTCAACATGAATATAGTTTTCCACCAGAGGGAAGAAATCAAAACTCGAATAGATCTCATCATTAAAAAACTGTTGATAATGAAAATGGAATCGAGAAAACAGGTGACGTCCGAAAAGAATCATCAGGTCGGCGACTGACGTTCCCGACACCTTGGATAATTCACTAACCAGCCTCTCCATTTCGATATGATCGTATGTTCCTACTGATGTATACGAACCACCAGAGTCAAGATCAGCCCGTTCAATAATCTCATCCGCAGTTTCTATGGAAAATTGATCTTCGATCATTTCGAGTAACTCGGTAAAGATTACACCTTTCATTATAATTGCCTCTGACTATTTTTTCTCTTCACGCAGAACAAGATTAACACATGCCAAATAGAGCAGGTTGCTCAATTAAACTCTCCATCACCATATACAATCTTTCCCCGCAGCATTGTAAAAACCACTTCAGCGGCTCTGATATCCGCCGGATCAAGCTCCAATATGTTTCGGTCGAGTCCAACTAAGTCGGCAGATTTACCTACCTCAATAGACCCTGTGGTCGACTGCAATCCCAGCGCATAGGCTCCGTTTATCGTTGCCGCATGCAGTGCATCATCCAGGTTGGGTAAACCGATAGACTCACGTAGTAGCACCGAATTTGACACCGCCGCCAGTGGATTGATCGAATTCACTGTCCAATCGCTGCTAAACGTAACGTTGGCACCGGTATTGAAAACCTCTCTCATCGGCATCAAATTTTTGGATTGTTGTGGTCCAATATATGGGCGAGCCCAGCTATGTTCGCCAAAAAAATCTGCTCCTGCCTGGAAATCCGTATCGACTCCCAGGCTTTCAAATCGCCCAATATCTGCGGGGTCCACCAACTCCAGATGGGTTAAACTATATTTTCGGTTAGAACCCAATGCCCTCACTTTCTCTATTGCATTGAGCGATTCTCGTACCCCACCATCGCCGATGGCATGGATATGAGCACCCATGCCAATTTTATTTAACGCGCCGAGCAAGGGTGGTAACTCCGATGGATCGATATAGTTAAGACCATGTGGCAATTTGGTCTGCCAGCTTGATAGGTAAGGATTCAGCACCTTTGCAGTACCAAAGTGCAGCACACCGTCGATATAAAGCTTCACCTGATTGACGATCAGCAAATCTTCCAAATTATTGTTGACAATTTCAGTCAAAAAATCGATTTGGGTCTGAGCCTCCAGCTCTGGGTAAATCCAGGGGCGAAGAGATGTTCTGACAATAATATCGTCATTGTCCAGGGCAGACTGCCAGATATCGTACCAGCCCCTGCGCCAATACAAACGACCATCCCCTATGGTGGTAATACCGTGACAAACGGCTTGTTGCATACCAGCGAGCAACCCTTGATAACTTTCTTCAGCATTGCTATCGATACTATTCCAGGCGATTTCCATAACGATGTCACCGGCACTATCAAACAGGACACCGTTGAGCAGATCTGTTTTGGGTGAACGCATAATTCTTCCGCCCTGTGGGTGCGTTGTGGATTCATCGAAACCGGCAACATCGAGAGCGAGGGAATTAGCCAGCATAGAATGGGACGATTCTTCCATGATTACTACAGGATTATCTGGAAAGATTCTGTCAAGAAACTGTCGCGGATTAGTCTCCGGATTATTCGACATCAAGACATCCAGTTGATGTCCATAGCCAATTATCCATTCACCTTCTGTAGAGATGGAGCGTTTACATGCCTCTAGTAAGTGTTTTTGTTTTTTCAAAGACCGGGTTGGAGAAAGCAGGCACCCTCCTCCTACTTCCGATGCGCCTTCAAAAACGTGATTGTGGGAATCGATAAATCCTGGCAAAACTGTCTGACCCTTTAAATCGACTACTTTTGTCTCCGCTGTAACGAATGACAAGGATCCGTCCTCGTCTCCAACGTAAACGATTTTACCAGCGTCGATCACAATCGCAGAAGCATGAGGTTGCTTATCGTTGGCAGTGTAAAAATTTCCTTTCTGCAGCACTAAATCCGCCGCATATCCAGGGAACGTGATCAGCATAAATGCGAACATTGCGAATGGTGTAAGACCTATATTTTTGGCTTGCTCACAGGTTTCAATTTTCATGCAGACATTCTAACGGTATTTCAGAATGTGAAGACGTAATTGATCCTCTGAAAACTCAATATTGAACTATCCAAATGCGACAATATGTGCCTTCACGAATGTGGTATGTTCGCCTGCCAATTAGAAACAACAACCTGACCTTGATGTAGTGGCTTCCGATTCCAATATTCGTGCCTACCTGTTTTTGACCATTACCACGCTGTGCTTTGGGATGAACGCGAATTTCAGCAGACTCGCAGTGGGGGAAGTTTCGCCTATGTTGCTAGTCAGTCTACGCTGGATTGGGACGGTTATACTGCTTTCGATTTTTGCCCGCAGTCGCTTGATATCTGACTGGCCAAAAATTCAACCCCATGCAATTTTCCTTTTGGTTATGGGAATGCTCGGGCTAACCGCATTCAATGGATTGTTTTATGTTGCGGCCTACACAACAACCGCGCTGAACATAGGAATTATCCAGGGTTCTATACCAATATTTGTCTTGATTGGCTCTTTTTTACTGTACCGTTCCAGAGTCCGCATGCCTCAGATTCTGGGGATTCTTATCACCATGATCGGGGTCGTCATCGTGACTACAAATGGCAGTTTCGAACGGCTGGTCACCCTCAGTTTTCAGAGAGGCGACCTGTTGATGATATTTGCCTGTATATTGTATGCTGGTTATTCCGTAGGATTACGGCGCTGTCCAAATGCCGACCACCTGTCACTCTTTAGCATGTTTGCACTTGGTGCATTACTTGCATCATTTCCATTGGCCGCCATTGAATTGGCCAGCGGCGACACCCAATGGCCAACAAGTAAAGGTTGGATAATAATTGGGTTGATCACTCTATTTCCTTCGTTTATCGCCCATTGGGTTTATATCAAAGGCGTCTCTATTATTGGCCCTGCCCGCGCCGGAATATTTTTCAACCTGGTACCGATATTTGCTGCGATAATCGCAGTGGCCTTTCTCGGTGAAAACTTCGCCCTGTTCCATGGTGTCGCGCTACTTTTGGTACTCGGGGGTATTGGCATCTCAGAATGGGGGAAATCTGGTGAAGGTGAAACTAAAATAGCTACCAACAAGAAATCGAGTAGTCTCGGATAGTCCCAGGCAGTGGCAGTTTAACGATCCATTGGTTCTACCGACAAAGTACGAACGCGACTAATTAGCGCCTTAATACTGAGATAGTAACCGGCCATAGCCTTCAAACTTGTCGTCTATCCCAGCGAGGCGCAGCGTATCCCAGATCATCGCCTGATTGCTCGCGATTACCGGCTTACTCGATCGTATTTCGATTTTTCCAACAACGTCAAGTGTACGCAACGCACCGCAGGAAATAAAAATAGCGTCAGCGTCGGCCTGATCGATGGACAGCGCGAATTCCGCAATATAGTCAGGGGTAACTCGTACCATGTCGCTGTCTTTTTCGAGATTTAACCCAGCAATGGATAACACCTCAAACCCGGCCTGCTCGAGATAAGCTACCTCACTCTGATTGATTTCATCGAGATACGGTGTCGCGACCACAATCCGTTTTGCTTTCACTGTTTTTAGCGCGCGTATTACGCCGGTAATGATTGATGTAGTAGCCGCGTTGGGCGCACCTTTGCCAAGTTCTTCAAAAACCCGTTGCTCACCGATCACCAAACTACCCGAAGTGCAGGCATAGCAAACTACATCAAGGCTGCCATCGGGCAGTAGAGTCGATGCGCAGTCGGCTAGCAGATCGGCCTGGGCCGCCAAGGTCGCATTGCATATGTAATCCGGGATCGCTGCCCTCGAAAAATGTATGCCAACACCATCGGGTCGTAGTTTCATCACATCGTCCTGGATAGTCTGTTCTGTCGCCAACAGTACATAACCAATTTTTGCGCGATGGTGGCGACCGTGGTCAAAATCAATGGTGTCCGGCGTCGGCCATATTTTTGTCGAGTTATGCGTAGTAGATAGAGCCGATATAGCTGCGACAGCAGTGGGATGCGAAGTATCCAATTGAATGCCTGTAGATGATGGAGATGCTCAGCATTATTCAGCAAAATTGCCAGAATTTCAATTTTACGGTATACATTAAGATTATCTATTCCTGTGGCCTACCCGTGACCAAAACGAGAGACGAAATTCAATGATACGTGCTGGAATATTCCAATGCGAGGGCGGTGGTCTTGCTCCTGCCCAACGGATTGAGCGGCTTGAGCGGATCCTCGAAGGACAACAGTTGGGCCTGCTGGTGTGCCAGGAATTGTTTATCTCCGGCTATAATGTGCGCGAAGAGTTAGTCGAATTGGCGGGTCCGTGCGAGGGCGAATACTTCGACCAAATTGCCCGGTTGGCGCAAACTAGCGGTAGCGCCATCGTTTATGGTTATCCTGAGCTGGATAATGGGGTTCGTTATAATTCTGCAGCTTGCGTTGATGCCAGCGGGGCGCTAGTCGCTAATCACCGTAAACTGATGCTGCCGCCAGGTTTCGAGGCGGATTATTTTCAACCGGGTGATGTCGTTACTCTGTTTGAATTACTGGGGGTTAAATGCGCGCTGCTGATTTGTTACGACATTGAGTTTGCAGAGTCGGTGAGAGCTAACGCTGTGGCCGGGGCTGAACTCTTAATCGTACCGACCGCGTTGTACGACCAATGGGAATTTGTTGCCCACAGTCTGGTACCCACACGGGCCTTCGAAAATGGATTGTGGATTATGTATGCGAATCACGCCGGAGAGGAAAATGGCTTTCGTTACCTGGGGGCCAGCTGTATCGTTGCACCGGATGGACGTGATGCCGCCCGCGCCGGATCGAGTGAATCACTGATCACAGCAGAAATTGATCTTGAGCAAATAGTCACAGCTCGATCAGAACTAACCTATTTAGAAGATTTGTCGTCGCTGAGTTACAAGTTAGCAAAATAGCAAATTTGCCACGATCACATGGATTCATATTTGACGTTACAGCGCTTCGCACTGGAGACGATCCAATCCCGAAATTGAATCAAATCAGCGTTATTCGCACTATTTGGAGGATACACCAGAAAATGCCGATAGCCTCTTCGTTGTATACCATGATGAATGCGAACCAATTCTGAGTTTTCCAGGTACTGATCAAGGAAAGGCGTTCGGCCTAATGCTACACCAAGTCCATTCTTGGCCGCCATCAATGTCATGTTAGAGGTGTCCAACACGGTTTGATGGGCCCGAGCTCTAGATCCGGCTTCAACCTCTAGTTGATTCACCCAACTGTCCCATTCGTCTTCGTGTCGACTGTTGATCAGCAGAGTATGTTCTGGCTTCCAATCCAGTTGCACTACATCGGGATGTTTTTTCAGATAGGCAGGAGAGCAAACTGGGAATATACATTCTTCGATCAACGGATGTGCTACCAACCCTGGCCATTCCCCAGTTCCGGAGAAATCGTATCTTATTGCCGCATCAATTCTCGAACTGGTGAAATCGATCAATTCAGCATTGTCAATTAATTCAATATTAATTCCTGGATACTTTTGATTAAAGTTGTCAAGTTGGGGAATCAGCCAGAGAGTAGAAAGACTCGATAATAAGCTAATTTGTAAGGTACCCTTATGATGCTTTCGCTGAATGGATTGGGTGCCTTTTTCGAGTTGATCGAACGCGGACCCAACAACCTTCAAATACTGCTTAGCCGCATTGGTCATAACCACGCCGTTGCCATGCCGCTCGAAAAGAGACTCACCTATTTCTCTTTCCAGCGCCCTTATCTGATGGCTTATAGCAGAGGTTGACAGGTTCAGAGCTTCTGCTGCCTGTTTAAAACTTCCAAGCTTGGCCGCAGATTCGAACGCACGTAGGGCAGAAAAGGAAGGAAGGTGTCTCATAGTCTAGTGTAGTGTATTTGCCGTCAAACATCAGTTGAATAATTTTCAACTGCAGGCCAATTTAATTCGTTTGTATATATCATTTCACGATGTTTAAATAATAAAAAGCACAGCATAGATACCTGTCCCATGACCATTCTAATTTAAATCGAACGACACAATGACAATAAATTTTACTCGCATTTGTTTTTTTCGACGCCTAATACTGTTAGTCCTGTTGGCCTTGGTTACAGTAAATTCCGTTCCAGCATCCGACGACGACCTTTCTAGAATGGGAATAAAGAATTTTGAGTCCCGCATCAAGGATCCCACTGTCTTCGGGACGATGAATTCCCAGGAGGCTGAAAATTTTATTGAGGACAAACTCGAACAATCGAGGGAGCAGGTGAGAAAATCATTCTGTGACCAGTTTCCCAAAACTATTCCCTGCGCTACTCTGCCAAACGACAATACTGATTTTAGCGAACTATTTGTCTACCTGTTTATAAATGCCACCGCACAAAATTCATTTGATATATTTTCCTGGCAATCGTTTATCGGGATGAATTGGCCGGTGGATCATTCCGGCAATCCAGCGGTAAACTTAAATGCAGATAATGCGGAATTAAGACCTGCCTGGTTAAACTATAAAACCCCACGCCAACTATTCTCTCCCCAACAACACAATTCGATTTGTCCTGACACGGGAGAGGTTGGGGCACCAATACTGGAAACTGCGAGTTTTATTCAAACCAGCGGATATCCCCTGATTGACAGAAATTTAAATTACGTACTTTACGATGTACGAATCAATGACGAATTAGCCAGTTACATAGTCGCTAACGGACTCGATACCTTGGAAGGCCAGATTGCATTTAGAGATTCTGGCAAGGAAATCGATTTTCCAGTGGGTTACTACGACGACCCAATGAAGAAGAAAGGCGGTTCTGTTGGGTCCGCCGCGGTTAAATCGGCCTGGAAGATAATCGATACAGGTTCTGGTGATGATCCATCGCGCTACTATACGATCAAGGGTCGCATACCAGTATCCGCAAAAATGAGCGAAACTGGTGCGCCATTTTGCGCTGAAGTTGAATTGGCCCTGGTGGGAATGCACATCATGCGACGGACCGAAAGCGGCAATGGACGTCAGTGGACCTGGTCAACCTTCGAACACAATGACAATTCCCCGGTGGCGGCGAACTCGCGAAAACCCGTGGACACTTTACATGAAAACCTGTTTGACGGCGGTTGCCAGGCTCCCCAGGTCGGAAATCGAACCTATGCGTTTTTTAACCGGGACTGCGAGAACTGCGCGACTAACCACATGCAAACTGCGGACTGGAAATGGTCCCCGCAAATGCCATATGCCGGATCTTTTGCACTGGATAAAAAATTCGGCACTCAGGTGGTTCGCTGTTGGCGAATTTTTGAAGGAACGGATTTAGTCAACAAAGTCTGGCAACAGAAGTTACAGGGAACAGCATGGGCCAACTATCAACTTTTCTCCGCCCAATGGAAAGGTGCCAACCCGGGCGTCATGTTTCCCGAAGGGGAAGTTCCCCGATTTTTGACCAACACAACTCTTGAAACATTCGACCAATACGGCACCACAAGCTCTTGTCTAAGCTGTCATTCCGGCGCAAAAACCCTGGCTGGCCAGGACTCTGCATTTAGTTTTATTCTCAGTATGGTAGCGAAATTTCAGCCAAGTGCTAATGTGGCGAGGGACTAGTCTGAACTGGAAATCGCCGATCAAGATTGAGTTGTCCGATTGATCTCGAGTTAGAGCATATTACTGACAATACAGACTGACTCGAGTTGGCTTTTGAACTAGGAAATATTTCTGCGAGTAGTTTTGCACTCAGTAACTGGTTCTCGTAACTGGCGTACAAATCATTTAGAACCCGGTAGTTCTGTTCTGGAATTTTCGCTGGTCGCAGTATTCTGTCGACTCTGGCGTCGAGCCCTATTCTTTCTCGGAGTAAAGATTCAGATTTTTCGAAACTCGGAAACTCCAGAATCTCTGTCAGCTTCAGTATATGCCAGCCCTGGGGTGACCGAGTGGGTCGTGAAACTTCACCTCTGTCCAGTGATAATCTGACTGATTCGAGCTCATTTATCAGCCGATCAAATCCCAGGTCGCCATGGATGAGCTTACTTTTTACGTCTTCGGAAAACTGGCTAACAAGTTCCGAGAATGGTTTTGTACTGGTCATTTGATAGACCTGATTGATTCTCTGGACCGTTTCAGACATCTGCGGCTGGGAGTCTGATGGACTGGTTCGAATCATGATCTGCGAAACCCTCTTCCTCCCTGGCAATCTTATTCGGTCCTCGACTTTTAACAAGTGAATACCAAACCTGGTTTTGACTGGCGTGGATACTGCTCCAATTGGAGTTTGATATGCTGCGGTTTCCACGGGGTAGAGCTTTTCAAATACGGTAAAGTAGTCCATTCGTCCACCATTAAAAGTAGCCGAAGGATCGTCAGAATAGGATACCGCCAACTGTTCGAAAGATTGCTCCTTTGACTGGTATTTTTGCCTGATTAAGAATGCTCGATTCCAGGCTTGTTGAATTTCTAATTCGGCAGGATTGGAACTCAGGCCGATTATTATTTGTGAAGCCTTTATCATAAAGCGGGATCGTTGATACGCTTCGACAATCAATCTGTTCTCAACATCCCGTTGCAACGCTTTTGATTCTCGCCCCTGAGTAATTAATTTCTGATAGTCGACTGCAAACTCTTCGACCTTGAAAGAAGCACGAGTTCGTGCTTCCAGGGCCAGCTGTTTGCGCTTTTTAACCAGGCTCACCACATCTACGCAATTTAGCTGCAGATTTTCCAACCTAAGCTGAATCTTCCCAAGGGTAATTTCAGATTCTTTGATCAATTCCTGGCCAATTTGTATTACCACAGGATCGGGAACCGACCCCGGTTGATCAGAAATCCCCTCGATCGAAAACAATCCACACAATACCCCGGGAATGATTACCCTTAGTTTGGCTCTGGCTGGAATCCCCACGACTAATTTAAGATATATAAAGCCAACTGACTCAACTGCGGAACACTAACCTAAGGCAAGCCAGACGCCGCAAAAAACAACAGCAGACGCCATTAGGAAACCCGAATTTACTTGCTCTGCAAGTAACAATCCCGCCAGTACAACACCGGAAATTGGCTGCAAAAACTGCAACAGCCCGACCCGCGCAATACCACCGGACCCAAGGGCCCAATACCACAGAATATATCCAATAATAGTAACGCCAATGGCGAGGTATACCACGCCTGCCCAGGCTTCCAAAGGTGCCACGGCGAGTGCGGGAAAGTCTAATAAAAACGGCACCGTCGGAGTCAGCAAAACCGCAAAAATAGCCACCCCCCAAAAGGTCGTACCTCTTGCCGAATACCCTGATCGTTGCAATCGGCCGCCTGCCACGTACCCTATAGACGCGAACACGTTGGACCCGAGCACCAATAGGTCCCCTGAAACACTGGATTGTCCTGTATCAATGGTGTGAGTTGAAATCAGGATTCCTTCTCCTATCAGTGCGACGACACAACCAGTCCACCAGCGCCGATGGGGAACTTGTCGGTCCCATATCATGGCGATCGCCCCGGTAAATATCGGCAAACTGGCAAGAATCATCGATGCATGATTCGCCGAAGTCAGTAAAACACCCAGGGTAAACATAATCGGGAACCCGACAAATCCACAAAACCCCGACAGACATAACAGGTATAGTTGCTGCTTGTCCTTCGGTAATTTTATTCCAAGTAACCACGCTATTGGAATCGCAACCGACCCTCCAATCATGGTGCGAAGTAATGCTACATCCACTGCCGGCATGGATGAAACCGCTATTTTTGCGGCAACCGGGGATGCACCAAAAATAACGATTGCACTAAAAGCGGCAGAAATGACCGGTAAATTCAGACCCGGACCCCGTGAGTGGTACTGTGATTAATGTGAACCTCTCTTGGTCTAGCTAGGCTTATTTACAAATTGTTATGGGGCCGAATAGAGTTAGTTAACTACATCGAAAATTTCTATCGAATGGCCAGGGTCGAGTTTCTCCTCGAATTTGAATGCCAATAGTAGTTCAGGATAAATCAGGTGCTTAATTTGGCAGCGGTAAATTGAATAATGAACCAAATTGCGGCAATTTATCCTCGATTCCTGCGAGTCGCATTGCGTGCCAGGCCATCGCGTGATTAGACGAGGTCAACGGGATGCCAAGACTCTCCTCTAGCTCCTTACAGGCGTCAACCAACCGCACCGATGTACAGGAGACAAATACGGCATCCACTGATGCATGCTTGATAATTTCGCGTACTCCTGCCTCGATGGAATCCGGGGTAATTCGAGAAACGTTGCTGTCCCGGTTTTCATTAAACGATCCAAATACCGGCACGTCAAATCCCCGGTCAGCGATATATTTAGCCACTATTTTGTTGACCGATTCCGGATACGGAGTTAGCACGCCAATACGTTTCGCATTGAATGCATCGAATGCAGTGAATGCGCCGGTGATCGGCGTCGTGCAGCGGGCATCTGGCTCAGCTGCATGTATGTTTGCAAACACTTTTTCTTCGCCAATTGCCATAGAAGCCGACGTGCACCCGTAGGCGACCACGTCAAGAGGGGTTCCTGGCGTCAGTATTTCTGTGCAAGCAGTAATCTTCGGTTCCATCGCCCGTAGCGACTCAGGCGTAATAACATCATCATTCATTATTCTGCTTTGATATAGCGCCACTCCTTCAAGGCAGTCGAAAACTTTTCGCCACTCGTATTCGATTGTGTAATCGGTAGCCAACACGATCAAACCAATTCTCGCGCGTTTCGCGATGCCTCCATCCAATTCAAATGGCAGATGTTCAATTAAGATCATTTGATCATCAATTTTTTCAGCGGTCGATGTTTTCATGGCGGTTCTCCGAGGTGTCAGGTTCAATTCTAGTTGAATTTCACATAAAAACAGAGTCTTCAGCCGCCGAATTTAACAAATTTAACGAGTCGATTAATCCGACGTTGGAGCGGTCGAAAAGGATCTGCTCCCGCGCCGATAATACTTATCCGAGGAAATGGCAAATGGTTTTACCTCTGAAGTATCGCTATACTATTGGCCATTATCGCTATTCGTTTAACCACCTCCCCTGAAACAATTACCTCCCCTGAAACAATTAATGAAACCAACAACACTATCGCTCGCTATTGTAGTTTGGACAATCGCCTTTTCGGTATCGGCGGATTCGCTTCCGCTTAATCCCGGGCTGTGGGAATCGACCACCACAAATTTTAATCCCATGACCGGGCAGAGAGAATCCGAATCCAATATAGAGTGCAAGGAGGAGAACAATTTCGATCCCGAATCGATGACCGAGCAAGGCAGTGGGTGCGAGATAACCCGTAGCGTGCTCGACGGCGATACCCTGGAATTCACAATGTTATGTAAAATGGATATCGGCGAGATGACAATGAATGGTATATATACATCCGATGGTGACAGCGCTGACGGAACCATGGAAGTAGAAGCTTCATTTGGCGGGCAGGTTTTTAATTCTATTGGAACCTATTCCGCCAAACGAATTGGGGACTGCTAATAGCGCCTAGACCAATCTCTCATTAAACCGTTTTTTTGCCGCGGAAGTACGTCGAGGGATAAATTGAGTCATTCAGCCTCCGAGCAATTTCCCAGTATTTAAGGTAGCCGGAAAATTCTGTCATAAAGACAGAATTTTCCATATTACCAAAGTTACTTTTTTCTCTTTTTGGCAGATTTGCTTAATACTTTGTCAATTTTTGCGATCGCCTTTACGTAAGAAGTTACTTTACGATTTCCAGCTTTTACCGCAGCCAATTCAGCGGCAATTACACTTTTCTGAATTCGATACTTAGTCAGTTCCTTACGCACGGAGGCAAGCTCCTTAACCACGGCTGCCAGCGACTTCTTGTTTTCGGAATTAGCTGCTTTCTTTAAGCGAGAAGCAGCGGTCACTTTTCGCTTTGCCAATGCGGCACGCTTCTTGTTTAGACGTTTTACCAATGCGACTAATTTTTTCGACTCACTGGTTCGAACAAGTTGCGCCTTGCCAGCGTCGGCGTGCGCAATCACTAAGTGATTTAGCGCGGAATCTATTCTTGTATTAATTGCCGCACTTTTCGCGATCGCTTTTTTCTTGGTAGCTTTTGCCATTACTGTTTCCAAAGGTTAGAGAAGCGCGCGAGTATAGAAGATCAGGGGATAATATACAAAATCACAAAATCGACTAAATGACGTGATTGACTCGGGAATAAGTCAAATCCATTCAATAGGTCTGATTATGGTTTGCTATACTTACCGCAGCTTTAGACTTGCCACCTGCGTCGATAAAATTTATGTTAATCGTTATTTCTCCTGCCAAATCTCTCGATTTCGAAAGTGAAGCGTTAACCTGCGATTTCACCCAGCCGGATTTTCTTGATCACAGCCAGCGATTAATCGAAGTTTTGCGTAAGAAGTCCACAGGTAAATTGCAGCAGCTGATGGAAATTAGTCCGGCACTATCAGAGCTAAACAAAAAAAGGTATCACGATTGGCAGCTTCCTTTTGCACCGGACAATGCCAAACAGGCGGTACTCGCGTTTACCGGAGACGTCTATACTGGTCTTGAAATAAACACATTTCAACCTGAAGACATCGATTGGGCCCAGCAGCATCTGCGGATACTTTCCGGTTTGTACGGCGTATTAAAGCCGCTTGATTTGATTCAACCTTATCGCCTTGAAATGGGTACTACGTTAAAGACCCGGCGGGGCAAGAATCTGTATGAGTTTTGGGGTAAACGCATTAGCGCGTCATTGAACCAGCAGCTTAATGTTATTGACTCGGAAACCCTTGTGAATCTGGCTTCCAACGAATACTTTAAGGCGATCATACCAAAGCATCTCAATGCCGAAATCATCACACCGACATTTAGTGATTGGAACAACGGAAAATACAAGATGATTGGATTCTTCGCCAAAAAAGCCCGGGGAAGAATGAGCGCATGGATAATTAAAAACCGTATCAAAAACCCCGATCAGATAGTTGCATTCAACCTTGACGGGTATCGCTACGACAAGTCCTCCTCAACCCCCATCAAACCCAATTTCATCCGCAAAGACAATAATTCGGAATAAATCGGGATCACACCGACCCCGATCTATTTACTGATCCGGAACTTTTTGATTTATCGAAGTAGACGATCCATAGCCCGCTGAAAATGATCAGGAGGCTGCCGATCATTGATGCGGTGTCGGGCCAGTCGCCCCACACCAGATAACCAACCAACAGGGCAAATGGCAGGGAGGTGTATTCAAAGGGTGCGACTGCAGATGCTTGTCCGATTCTATAAGCTTGAGACATTAAATAAGCTCCGCAGGCGACAATGAGACCGCATAAAACAATCAGCTGAAGGTCGAACAGGGTTGGCCAGGTCCATTGGCGCAGCAAAAATTCGAAGGTTGGATTTTCCAAAGTATTGAAACGACCATCGCCGATAGTTAGCCCAATACTCAGCGAAATAACGATAAACGCAATCTGAATATAGTATGTGAGGGTGCCAGCGCTATCCTGCATTCCAAGCCTCCGCGTAATCATCTGCATTGCCGCATAGGTTAATGCAGCCATAATGGGCAATAAACTGGTCAGGTCAAATATTTCCGCACCGGGCCGCAGCATTATTACCACACCACCCATGCCCACAACTATTGCCATCCATCGCATCAATCCAACTTTTTCACCCAAAACTGGTTGCGCCAATAAACAGATAAATAATGGTGCGGTAAAAAACAATGCAACAGTCTGAGCTAGAGGCATTGTTGCCAAGCCTAGAAAGAAAAACATATTGGCGAATACCAGCAACGCGCCACGCAAGAAATGTAGCCAGGGGCGACGAGTTTTAAGAGTGACAAGTCCACCCTCTAAATAGACAAACACCATAACCAGGGTCAGGGCAAATACTGCTCGCAGTAGCATGATTTCATGCAGCGCGTAACGAGGACTAAGCCACTTTACTATTGAATCGCTTACCGTTAAAAAAACCAACGCTCCCATAAGGCACAAAACACCTTGGGTATTTCTGTTAAGCATTTGGAAAATTTTAAGCAATGGCAGGCTCGACGATTTTTCGCGGATATTGGCACAATCCGAGGACAACTAATAGCAATATCCTGTAAAGTATAACGCCTTCGATTCATTCAATTGTAAAGTCAGGCGTATAATTAGCGACTTGTTCGGCGAGCTTCAGGACGCTGTAACAGTTGGCAAGTTATAGGCGTGAAATAATGAAAATAAAACCACTGCATACTAATACTCCACTGATCGAATCCGTTGCGATGTCTTTTGGAGAAGCCCGCATCTGGTTAAAAATGGAGGCATTACAACCATCAGGATCGTTCAAAAACCGCGGTGTTGGCTACGCTTGTCAACGTTATGTAGCTGATGGCGCTAAACGTTTAATCAGTTCCTCCGGCGGTAACGCTGGTATTGCCACCGCATACGCAGGCTTTAAACTCGGTGTCGAGGTGTTGGTAATTGTCCCGGAATCGACGTCGCAGACCGCAATTGACGCTATAACACGGTTCAAAGCAGACCTTAGAATACATGGAACTGGCTGGCTGGAAGCCCATACCCTGGCGCAATCCCTGGTCGATGAGAATAGTGTGTTGATCCATCCTTTTGACGATCCCTTACTGTGGCCGGGTCATGCCACCTTGATCGACGAAGTGGTCAATGCTGGTTGCATCCCCGATGCCGTCGTTTTGTCGGTCGGGGGCGGCGGTTTGCTTTGCGGCATCAGTCAGGGACTTGACCGTCACGGACTCTCAGAAATTAAAATTGTTGCGGTGGAAACCCATGGTGCAGCGTCTTTCGCCGGTGCAGTTCGTGCGGGAGGCCCGATTATGCTGTCAGAGATCTCAACAATTGCCAATACGTTAGGAGCAAAACAAGTTTCCGAGGCGGCTTACCGCGTCAGTCAATCTCATAATGTGAGCAATCACCTGATCAGTGATCAGCAGGCACTCGACGCTTGTAGGCGCTTCCTCGATGACCATCGTGTACTGGTAGAACCCGCCTGTGGCGCTACCCTCGCTGCAATTTATGAACCGGCACCAGATTTACTTGAAAAGAAAGATATCCTGGTAGTGGTGTGCGGCGGTATGGGAGTGAATTTAAAACAGCTTGATCTTTGGCAACGGCAGCTTTATCCCGAAAATTGAAACTGAATAAGTATTCCAATTCCAAGAGCTGTCAGTTTTTCCTCTGAGGTTCCACGTCGTTAGCCGGCTTTTGGCAAATATCTCCAAGTCAGCAAAGGAGTCAGTATCGCCGCCAGGGCACGACAACCAAGCAATACAAATGGGCTTGAATCAACCAGTGCAATTTTGGTAACCATGGGCCCACTGCTCCACATCAAAACAAATGCCGGCGGCCAGAAGTAGCAAGTTTTCAAAGTTGGCTGGTCCGGAACAGGGCGGCCTATAGATTCGCTGGATTAGAACGCACCAACTCCAATTACCAGGGAATAAAATGGCATACTCGACGAATAATTCAAAGAGACGCAATATGTCATTAGAGGTCATTGGCACCGGATTCGGACGAACAGGCACCAACTCACTAAAGCTTGCACTGGAACACCTGGGGTTTGGTCCCTGCCATCATATGTATGAAGTACGCGAACATCCAGAGCAATTGCCATATTGGCAGCAAGCGTCTCGTGGAGACTTACCGGACTGGGATAAGGTATATGTCAATTATCGCGCGTGTGTCGATTGGCCGTCGGCCCATTTCTGGCGAGAACTTTGCGCCTATTATCCCAATGCAAAGATCATCCATTCTATCCGCGACGAACAAAGCTGGTTTAACAGCGTTCAAAAAACCATTTATCCGGCGATGAAACAGTGGCCAGACCTCGCGCCAGGTCCCAGACGTGAGAGGGTAAAAATGGCCTATGAAATTGTGGTTGATCAGACATTCGCCGGACGCTTAGACGATCAAGACCATGCTATCCAGGTTTTTCGGCAACACACTGAAAATGTTCGAAATACAATTGACCAGGAAAGACTCCTGGTTTACGAAATTTCCCAGGGCTGGGAACCACTATGCGCCTTTTTATCAGTGCCGATCCCTACAATTCCAATACCTCGGGTGAATACTGGGGAGACATTTCACCAGCGCCCTAAAAACTGATCGACTACTGCTTCGCATTTGTGTATTTGACGCACATCAAGATATTTTATCTTATATATCTACAATTTTTTAAAGTCTCTCTTTAATGCCTCGAAAACATCATATCGACTCAACCGGAGTGATCTTACTGATTCTCTGTTCAGCGATCATGGGAGGCAATCAAGTATTGGTCAAAGTCGTCAATTCCGGCCTGCAACCAGTATTTCAAGCAGGTCTCCGCTCTGCCTGTGCATTTGTTCCCATACTACTATTTGCGTTAGCGAAGAGAAGACGTTTATCAATACGAGATGGCAGTCTCGGTGCCGGCATTTTGGTTGGTATATTTTTTGCAACAGAATTCCTGTTGTTGTTTCAGGCGCTGGATTACACCACGGTCTCCAGGGCTTCCATATTTTTTTACACAATGCCATTTTGGACCGCACTCGCGGCTCATTTTCTAATTCCTGGTGAAAAACTGACCATAGGCAAAACCGTCGGCTTATTATTGGCAATTTCCGGAGTGGTAATTGCGTTGTCTAGCAATCAATCTCCTGCCACTGATAATGCTCTGGTTGGTGATCTGTTTTGCCTGCTGGGATCCGTGCTATGGGCGGCTATCGTAATTACCACCCGAATTACCCGTTTGTCGCGATCATGCCCCGAAATGCAGTTGTTGTACCAACTCGCTGTATCAACTGTTTTGCTATTAACAATCGCGCCATTTTTTGGCGATTTGGTGCGCGAATTTACCCCAACCATTGGCTTCTTGTTTATCGTCCAGGTTATCGTTGTCGGCTGTTTTGGTTTTCTTATCTGGTTCTGGCTGCTATCGATATATCCCGCTTCTAATGTCGCCTCATACAGTTTTCTGTCTCCAGTGCTTGGAGTGATTTTCGGTTGGTTGATATTGGACGAAGCCCTTAGTCTCTCTATTATTATCGCGTTATGCCTGGTTAGTCTTGGTGTGTTTCTGGTAAACCGGGCTCCACCGGAACCCCAACCTGCATCACCGTCTTCAGCTATGGAACCTCTGAACAAGTCATGACCGGACAGCTTGAGCGAAAAATAATCGATATCTGCGTTGCCCGCAGGACGCGGGTAATGAGCGATAGCAGGAGCGGAAGCGTTACAAAACTTCGCAATAGTGCTCGGCACCCGACCCTTCTATTACGTGCGTTTCTTGCCTTGATCTCAATAATTTTTCATCTCAATCTGTCTCGCCCAGACTTGTTCAGAGGTTCCCTAAATAACTTTAAGAAATTCTTTCATCGGCATAATTCCAGTTCTATCTGATCTCGCCTAATGACACCGCAATCTACCACTCTGCCAACCAACCGAATTTGGCTTGGCAGCCTTCTCGCGCTTCTTTCTGCTTTGGCATTTTCATTCAATCTTGTGCTGGCTGGGCTCAGCTACCAATACGGCGCCAATATTCATGCGCTTAACCTTACCCGCGCCCTGGGATTCTTTCTGGTTTTGGGCGTGATTGTACTCTCTACATCGGTCAGCTTGGCGTTGCCAAGTAAAATTCGAATGGCGAGTTCATTGGTTGGTGTCTTCTTGTGCCTGGAAATGTATGCAATGTTAGGGGCGATACAGACTATTCCAGTGGCACTCGCGGTTTTGATCTTTTACACCTATCCGTTGATCATCGCGATCTATCGCTGGCTCAAAGGTAGCGACAAGTTTTCAATTACGTCTCTGATACTTTTGCTCGCGGCATTTGGCGGAATCGTTATCGTATTGATGGATTCATCTGCTACGCTAGACTTTAACGGAATAGTGTACAGCGCCATCGCGGCCATAGTCATGGCGCTGATGCTGATAACCAGCGAACACAGTCTGGTTAATCACGACAATTATGTTGTTCTACTACACTCATTAGCCGTGGTAACTCTGGTGGTATTTGTCCTATCTATTACTTCGCTGGAACTGCATTGGCCAGAACAACCTGCCGGATGGTTGGCGTTTGCTGGTAGCGGGGTATTTTACGTAGTAGCCACGCTGTTCCTGTTCAAGGCTGTCAGTCTCATAGGGCCGCTTAAAACTGCAATTATTGACAATACTGCGCCGGTCTGGGCAATAGTTTTTGGCTATTTTCTACTGCAGCAAATTCTGACACTGCAGCAGATCTTCGGCGCCATCGTGGTTATTGCCGCGGTAATCGCACTCCAATTGGTCACCAGCAAACTTTAGCTAAACTTGACTTGCCAGCGCTATGGGCTTTACGTATATAATAAATTGAACCCTGACTAAAATCACTGTACCGCCTGGAGGAACACGACAATGAACAAGCCTAGTCAAAGTTTCGATACAGATAAGATCCTCGCCCTGGACGATCATCTGGTTCATTCATTTGCTGATCTGGACGGACTTAAGCAAAAAAATGCCCGTACCGTTATTGCCCGGGCCGATGGCGCCTATGTGTTTGACGCCGATGGCAATAAGTTTATCGATGGTATTGGAGGATTGTGGTGCGTCAATGTCGGCCATGGCCGTCACGAAATAGCCGACGCCATTGCCAAACAGTTAAAGGAGCTCGACTACTACTCCACATTTTACAATCTGACCCATCCGCTGGCCGCTGAGCTGTCACAAAAAATCGCATCACTGGCACCGGGATCACTTAACCGGGTGTACTTCGGAAACTCCGGTTCGGTAGCCAACGACAGCGCGGTTCGCATGTTGCATCACTATCATAATCGATTGGGCAAACCTAACAAAAAAAGAATCCTGTCACGAATTGGGGCTTATCACGGCTCAACTCATATGGCAATTGCCATGACCACCCCGGCATATCGAGAGGGGTGGGATTCGGCGGATCATTTGGTCGATTTCCTGTCGTCTCCATACCCCTATCGACGTCCGGACAATATGAGTTACCAAGAGTTTGCAGATTTCCTGATCGAAGAGATGGAGCAGAAGATTGAAAGCATTGGTGCTGAGAACATAGCCGGTTTTATCGCCGAACCAATCATGGGCGCAGGTGGCGTTATCGTGCCTCCCGATGGCTATCACCGCCGCGCAGCTGAAGTCTGTAAGAAATATGATATCAAAACCATTTCTGATGAAGTAGTAACCGCTTTTGGCCGCCTTGGTCATATGTTTGCCTCGAAGGCTGTTTTCGATATCGAGCCGGATATCATCTGCTCTGCAAAGGGACTAACCTCCGGCTATCAGCCGATGTCCGCGACTATAATTTCAGACGAAATCTTCGATGTCATTTCCCAGCCGGGTGCAATGTTCCTCCATGGTATGACCTACTCCGGTCATCCAGCCTGCTGCGCTGCAGCGCTGGCAAATATTGCCATTCTTGAGCGAGAAAATATTTGCCAACACGTCCAGAACCTGGGCCCGACATTCGAGACCGGCCTTAAGTCCCTCGAACGTCATGACATTGTAGGGGAAGTGCGGGGCAGCCACTTCATGATGGGAATCGAGTTCGTCAAAGATAAATCGACCAAAGAAGCCTTCGGCGACGACGTGAATATTGGGCGTATGGTGTCACAACATGCTGAGAAACGCGGGCTGGTGGTGCGGCCACTTGGTAGTATGGCGGTTCTCTCGCCCTGTCTGATTTTGACCGAAGCTCAGATTAATGAAATTGTCAGCATACTGGATCAAAGCATTCAGGCTGCAATGGATGATCTGTAACAACTGATTGCCTGTCCGTTCTGGAGAAGTTCAAGATAAAACTTGTCAGCTACAATATCCGCTATTCCCTCGGCCGGGATGGCCAGTTCGACCTCGCTCGCATCGCTGAAGCGGTAGGCACCGCCGACATTATTGCGTTACAGGAAGTTGAACGGGGCTGGCCCCGGACCGGGATGGTTGACCAGCCGGCAATTCTGGGTTCGCTGCTGCCGGATTTTTACTGGGTGTATGGTCCAGCATTTGACGTCGACGCCAGTCATCGAACAGATAACGGACAGATTATTAATAATCGACGTCAGTTTGGCACCATGATTTTGTCCCGCTGGCCGATCATGTCTTCCCGCTTACATACATTTCCCAAACTGGAAAGCATCAATAATTTTAATATGGATCTGGGAGCCCTGGAGGGCATCATCGATACGCCAGCGAAACCGTTACGAGTATATTCACTGCATTTAAACGCTCATTCCACCCGGGAGCGTTTGATGCAGATCGAAATGCTGATGAAAATACATCAACATGCTGCCATAGGTGGAGGTGCCTGGAGTGGCCCGGATGCTATTGGCGAAGACGATTGGGCAGTAGGGGAAAAGTCACCGCCGATGCCATCTGACAGCATTTTGTTGGGTGATTTTAATACAATACCAAACAGCACAGAGTACGACTATTTGGTAGGGATATCACAACCAGGCTACGGCCGGATTTATCACGTGGACGGATTCGTCGACAGCTGGGCAGTGGTGCATGGTGAATCCACCCAATGTATAACTTGGCATCCTGACAAGGCCAGCCCCGAAAGCGATGAGGCGATGCGACTGGATTACTGTTTTCTAAGCAGCTCCCTGGCCCAGAGCGTTACCAATGCCTGGGTGGACCTCACTGCTGCAGGCTCCGATCATTATCCATATTGGACTGAACTCGCCGTATAAAGTAATAAGCATTTAGACATCTTCTAACTCACCCATGATAACCAATTCAGAATTTGAAGTGCTTGAAAAACATACCGATGAACTTGGTCATCTGAATCACGTCGATGCGGTGAAGTACCTGGAGCTGGCCCGGGATGACTGGTACGCGGAATGTGGCTTATGGGGGGGACGACCATGGGGTGATGACGAGACCCTCGGCACCATTGTAGTCAATATCAATGTAAATTATCGACTGGAGTGTTTTCTGGGGGAGAAAATTATTGTTAAAACCATTGGCAGGGACATGGGTTCGAAAAGTTTCACCCTGGAGCAGGAGATAGTCAAAGCGGATGGCGACGTCGCTATTGATGGCCAAGCCACCAGCGTAATAATGGATATGACAGAACGAAAGACCATTCCGGTCCCGCAAAGTATTGGGCGTTATCTGGCGGTCCGTCGCTAGTCGGAAAGTGCCGCTACGGGGTCAATGAAGTTGATGCTGAGTCAATCAATTTATGCATATCGCTTTCCCAAAGAAAGCAAAAAGTACCGGCTAGGCAAAATCAAGATTATCCAAGGACCGAAATCGATTCCGGTGCCAGGTTGAATCGCCATTTAAACGATCTATAGCAGTAAGGCGCTTTAGATAGTGACCTATAGGTATATCGTTAGTCATTCCTATACCACCGTGAAGCTGTATCCCTTCCTTGCCAACCTGGCGACCCTGTTCGCCAATATAAGCCTTTGCTGCAGAAATCTGACGTAACTTTTCCTGATAGGCTGCAGGATTCATCGCATCAATTTCGGCAGCTGACAGTACTGCCTGTTCTGCCATGGATTGAGCCAATTGACACCCTACGTAAACATCCACGATGCGATGCTGCAACGCTTGCATCGACCCCAGAGTCTGACCAAACTGTTCCCGGGTTTTCATATACTCCAGAGTCTGATCATGAACCTGCCACATGATTGCCACCGCTTCTGCGCACATCAAGGCAGTGGTTACGCTGTTAACCTTCTGAATCTCATTCCCCGATGCCTGATTAAGAACCTGGTCCGCGGCAACGATAACGTCGGAAAACTCGATGTCGGCTGACCTGCTGCCATCATACATCTTATAAGGTCGCAATCTGATTCCTTCACTGCTTGCAGGAACAATAAGCAATATCTGCCGTTCAGAGTTTATCGAGCTCACAATGAGATAGTCAGCCTGGGCCCCATAGGGCACCAACCGTTTACAACCATTGAGTAGAAATCCTTCTGCGACCGCTGCTGCAGAGGTTTGGGGAATTCCCTCTGGATTATCGGTCTCGTTAAATGCGCAGGAGATAATTGCCTCACCTCTGGCCACTGCCCCCAAATAATCCAGCTTCTGCCGTTCATTTCCAGCCATTGCCAGGACGGTAGCAGAAGCTCCAAAGGTGGAGAGATACGGCGACATCATCAATGCCCTGGCCTGTTGCTGACAAATTATTGCGAGATCTACTACAGAGCCGCCAAAGCCTCCGTATTGTTCCGCGATAGAGATCCCGAGCAAACCGAGGTCAGCGAATTGTTTCCAGTGGTTGCGATCGAAGCCATCGGTAGATTCAGCTATTTTTTGCCGATGGGAAAAGTCGAATTGATCCGCAATAAATCGACTGACGCTTTGTTCAATCAGTTTTTGTTCTTGATCCAGAATAATCACAGGATAGCCTGAAAAATATCACGTGGATTCATAACGGTAGGTCTGATTAATTACAGTCCCAACACGGCTTTAGCCAGGATATTCTTCTGAATCTCGTTTGATCCCGCATAAATCGTGGTTTTCCTAAAATTAAAATAGGCCTGGGCGATAAACCCGGCATCGGGTAAATTCTGCGGAAGCTGAGCAACCGAAGCGGGATCGGATCCGTCTATCAGTCCGTAGTCGGCCACCGCGTCATGATAGAGCTCCAGAATACTATTCTGAACCTCGGTACCCTTCAGTTTTAATAAAGATGCCTCTGCACCGGCGGGCTGTTCGCCAAACAGCATTCGATACTCGGTTAGTTCGACCGCTTTTAACTCTATTTCACACCGTCCCAAACGCGCCGAGAAATCGGGGTCCTCCAGCAACCTAACGCCATCGCGGCGGTGGCTATTGGCAAATAGTTTTAACCGGACAAGAGATCGCATTGAACGAGACACTTCGGCCGTTCCAAAACGCTCCAGGCTAAGCAGGTACTTCGCTATTCCCCAGCCTTGATCCTGTTCGCCGACTCGGTCACCTAATGGAACTCTTACGTCTTTGAAAAACACCTGATTAATCTCAGGGCCGGAACCATCGAACGTCTTAATTTTATACAATTCTACCCCAGGGGCATTCATATCAACTAAAAGGAAGGTAATGCCAAATTGTTTCTTAGCCGAAGAATCGGTCCGGAAAAGACCGAACATACGGTCCGCGATATGGCCTTCGCTGGTCCATATTTTGGAGCCATTGATGACATAGTGATCGCCGTCCAGAACCGCCCTGGTCTTTAGCGAGGCCAGGTCAGAACCAGCTCCAGGTTCGGAAAACCCCTGACACCAAAAATCATCGGCATTGTAAATTCGCGGTAGTATTTCTTGTTTCTGCTGCGCACTGCCGAATTGCATAATACTGGGAGCCAGCATGCCGATTCCGTAGACCATCGGTCGCGGCGCGTCTGCCAGGGCAATCTCACGCTCGAATACATAGTGTTGCATATCAGTCCAGCCGGGACCTCCATATTGCTCAGGCCAACTGGGACAAGCCCAACCCTGGGTCTTTAATATCCTGTGCCAGCTGCGCTGCATCTCCTTGGGCGTGTCCATCCTTTCGCTGGCAACCACAGCACGAATTTCATCCGGTAAATTCTGTTGAATGAAAGTCCGAACCAAATAGCGGAACTTGGCTATTTCTCCAGCACTTTGCATTTTTTAGTTTGATTTAACGGAGCGCGATAGAAAGGTATTAATTTCCGTGCAATGCCTGGGCAACTCGCATTTGAAATTCATGGACACCGTGTTCACTGAGATACGTGCGATCATTATCAACTATAAATTTACCCTGGTTATATCCTTTGCTATGCAATCCTCTTTGTACACTTTCGCAAATGGGGATGTCCTCCTCTCGGACAATATTAACGAAGTCAATTACCTGTTGTTCTGCTTCGGTTGCCGTTTCACCGGGAAAATACCATTCAGTTTCCTGCACGGTTTTCTCAGATCCTGCTGGCACATGGTTAAACACCGTGAGATTTCCCCCGGGATACACTTCAAAAACCATATTGGGAAATAGGAACCAGCTGCCGAACTCGTGACCATCAGCGCCCTTGTCGTCATCAATGGTATATCCCTGTTGACTGCCGACATCAGATGTTATGTGGCGTTGATAACCTGCGCGGATATCTATCTTATATTTGGATATATCCAGCGCACCATCGACCAGCGAAGGATGGCGATTTGGGCAGTGATAGCATTCTGAATAGTTTTCTACCGAATTCTTCCAGTTCGCGGCTAGGGTAAAATCCTGGACATGAGTACGCGCCAGATTTTTCGCATTAGGCGCAAGGTCCAAAATTTCCTGCTCCAGACCAATAAAGGTCTCCGCCAATGGAACTGCCTGTTGATCGAGATTGACAAAGATAAAACCACATATTTCGTCTACCCGAACTGATTGCAGCCGAATTTCATCCCGGGGAAAATCCGGCATGTCTTCGCTGCCACGGGCGGCGATTAGTTGGCCTCCTAATCCATAGCACCAGGAATGGTATGGGCAGGTAATCATCCTGGCGAGTTGCCCCTCACCTTCCAATAGTCTATGAGCCCGGTGCTGACAAACATTGTGGTAGGCCCTTAGATCACCATCGGTATCACGCAATACCACAATACTCTGGTCTCCAATATCCCGCACAAAATACTGCCCCGGATTGGCCAGTCTTGACCGATGGCAGGTATATTGCCAGCTTCGATAAAAAATTGATTCTAATTCCCGGGCATATATTTCCGGGTCAAAATAATACTTACCCGGCAGGGTCCAGGATTTTTGCGGATCCTGGTCCAGCCGACTTAATGGGTTGGATTGAATATTCATTTAATACACTAATCAAATTAGTTAAATTTTTTCACGATTCTACCTTACCGCGCCGGCCGGTAAAGTCTGATTCGCCTGGTCGATAAGACCCATTGTAAATGCAGAAAACCGCGACTTCTGGTGAAATTGCACTCGGGAGAGGTTACAGAATCTAAGATGTCTTTTGGGATCCGAGAATCCATTGCGTGAATGCATCACCCGATGATGATCAAATAATACGGTGTCACCAGCCTGCAACTTGAAGTACAAACCTTGATCTGAAATCACGCCAGAAAATTTCGAGGCCATCCAGGGCCACCTTAATATCGATAGAGACCACTTCGGGGACAGATTTAGATAGCGGCATAACAAGGTCCCTGTTGGAGCGGAAAAATGAATGATATGGCTCAGTTTAACGAACCTATTACGTAACGCAATACAAAAATCATTGAATATGCTGGTTTTTTAGCCTTCAGTAGCTGAAAAACCAGCCGCACCGGGATAAATTGATGTATGTTTCAGTGATAATTCAATCTAGTCGGATAACTCCAGCGGATATGTCTACCTTCAAACGCATCATTCTGATGTTTGTATTTCCTGCCCTCGCGATTACAGCAGGAGTAATTTGGTATGCACTCGGCGCACGATTTGTTACGACAAATAATGCCTATGTTAAAACCGACATGATCTCGATCAGTACTGATATTGATGGTCGGGTAACATCGGTAAATGTTGCAGACAATGGCTTTGTCAAGAAAGGACAGTTGATGTTTACTCTTGACGCCAAACCTTTTGAGATAGCGATAAGGAAAGCCGAAGCCAAATTAAAATCGATTCGCTTGGAAGTAGATTCGATGCACTCACAATACGCCCAGGCACTATCAAGAATACAAGACGGTAAACAGCGGGTTGCATTCCAGAAAAAACAATTCGAACGACAGCAGGATTTGTTTAACCGGGGAGTTGGGTCGGTTGCGAATCTCGATAGTGTCAGTCATGATCTCGACCGGGCCAGACAAGATTTACTGGTAAGCAACGAACAGGCGCGTCAGGCCTTGGTAGAACTCGGCGGAAAAGCCGATTTGCCATTTAGCAAACATCCCATGTTTCTTGAAGCGCTGGCGGCAAAAAATGAAACCGAATTATTACTCGACTATACCCGGGTGGTGGCCCCGGCGGATGGTATCGCAACTCGAATGCTGCTACAGCCAGGGGAATGGGTGGAACAGGGAAGACCGATCTTTAACCTGGTTGGCAGAAATAATCTACGTATCGAGGCAAACCTGAAAGAAACCCAACTGACCAATGTTAATGTAGGTCAGTCGGTGGACATTAATGTTGACGCTTATCCTGAGCATCAATGGAAAGGCGTTGTAACCCATATCAGCGCTGCTACGGGCAGTGAGTTCATGGTGTTACCGCCGCAAAACGCGACTGGAAACTGGATCAAAGTGGTTCAACGCATCCCGGTCATTATTGAGTTGCAAGACGCTGGCAACGGTCCCTCTCTGAGGGCAGGTATGACCGTGGAGGTATCCATAGATACCGTTCAAGAAGACCAGATGCTGACCGCTATGCGCCAATCGCTGGCATCAATATTGCCCAAGTGAGCAACTCCTCTGGGAGTGCGGATTCCCCCTCTCAGGAAGACACCCCACTTTCAGACTGGTTAACATTTATGTCAGTGGTGATGGCTGCCGGTGTCTACGCGGCGGCATGGACCATACCCAACGCGGTGCTGCCTCAAATGCAGGGCGATTTGTCGGTCAGTATCGACCAGATTTCCTGGGTGGTTACGGCAACCGTTGTGGCCGGCGCAATCGGTATACCGTTAACGCCATGGCTGAGCCATCGTCTCGGCTCCAAAAAATTAATGATGACTACACTGGGGGCATTTACCCTGGCATCGGTGTTGGTTGGAACCGCTTCGACATTTGAGGAAGTCATTATCTGGCGAGTTGTAGCGGCACTATCCGGCGCTCCCATCATCGCCTTATCCCAGGCGGTAACCATGGAAATTTTCGATGGCGACAGGCGAACCATGGCATTTTCTATGTGGTCAATAGGCATGGCCGCAGGCTGGGTTTTTGCGCCGGCAGCAGGAGCCTGGCTGGCAGATCTGGTTAGTTGGCGGTTGACTTTTTTAAGCATCGTTCCCTTCGGCATTGTCGCACTGATGTGTTGTGGAATGTTTATGCCGGCAATGCCAAAGAAGGATCCAGTTAAATTTGACTGGACCGGATTCCTGGCCCTGGCATTCGCTCTGACCATGATGCAGGTAGTTGTTAATCGGGGGCAGCGCATGGACTGGTTTGATTCTCCAGTAATTCTGGTGCTAAGCGGACTGGGCCTGATTGCGTTCTATCTCTATCTGGTTCACACCTCCCATTGTCGTCAACCCTTTCTGGACTGGGTTATATTTCGCGACCGCAATCTGGTTTTTGGTTTGTTGATTACCATGATCTATGCGTACGTAGGATTGGTTCCACTGGTGATACTGCCAACGATGCTCGAGCAACTACGTGGCCTCGAAGTATTTACCGTAGGATTATTGGTGGTCCCCCGGGGCACCGCGCAGATGTTGGGCATGGTGGTCGCGGGTATTATGGCAAGCCGGATTGACCCCCGCAAACTGTTGGTCTGTGGCTTAATCGTTTTCTCCGCATCGAGTTGGTATATGGCGCACTACAACCTCTCAATTGGGGTTTGGGATGTGTTCTGGCCAACGGTTGTCCAGGGATTTTCCATGGCATTTATCTGGATACCGGCGATGGCATTGATGTATGCAACCATTGATAACGAATTACGTACGTCTGCTGCTACTCTGGTCTCACTAACTTACAGCCTTTCAAGTAGTTTGGGAGTGGCGCTAGCGGTTACCGTGCTCGGCCGCTCTGTACAAATTAATCACGCGGAAATTGGCGCACTGGTCGAACCAACTCGAGAGATTTTTCAGTTTGGAGAAAATTCGACCAATTGGGATACCCAGGCACTAGACCGGTTAATTGCGATGGAACAGGAGGTGACTTTACAAGCGTATGCAATTGGCTACGCTAATGTATTCTGGCTGCTGGCGGTATCGACATTAGTGATTCTCCCTCTGGTTTTATTCTTGCGGCGACCGGCTTAGGATTGAACAAAACTAGCCCCACTTTCGCAACTCAACCTGAGATTAAGCAAAAATACTGGGGTAATTGGGGTCCGTTCCCAATTGTTGCGGTGTCCGTAAAAAACATATTTGTGCTTTACAAAAGATTATTTAGCTAACTAAGACGGAACTTTGTTACCAACAATTACGTGTGTCATTCCTGGGCTTATACAGTCAAATCAAAATACTTTTACGTTCTGGATCGTATGGCGCACCTTCAATTCGGTTCGCTGGGCTGCGCTGGCCAAATGCCTCCACTTCAAAATCATTAGCCAATGCAAATTCGATCGGTACATAGCCCAGCACCAGACTTTTTTCCACACTGTATCCAAAGTTACCGCTGGTTGCCTGACCCACTGGCTTTGCATTGACGAAAATTGCTTCACCACCAAATACTGCTATGGGTTTTTCCAATGCAAGGCAGATTAATTTTTGACTAACACCCTGTTCCTTAATTCGAGCAAGGGCTTCGTCACCAATGAATCCCGACTTATTCCAGTCGATCACAAAGCCCAGGCCAGCCTCAATAGGGTTATATAGCGGTGTGATATCAACACCCCAGGCTAGGTAGCGTTTTTCTAGTCTTAAACTATCTATGGTGCTGTAGCCAATGTCCGCTAGTTCAAACTCTTCTCCCGCGCCCTGAAGCGTCTCATATACGTATTGGGTAAATTCGGCGGGAATATATAACTCCCAACCCAGCTCACCAACGTAGGTAATCCGATAAGCAAAAACTTGGGCATAACCAATATTGATCTCCTGTGCGCTCATAAAGGGATGCCCGCCATGACTGATATCTGAATCAGTGACCTTTTCCAGGACTTGACGTGACCTCGGTCCCATGAGATTGATTACGCCGTATGCCGAGGTAATATCCCGTATCTGGACATCGGCCCAGGTCGATGCGTGGCTGTTTATCCAGGCCCCGTCACGCACCCCTAGCGCGGAACCAGTGATTAGCCAGAAACAGTTTTCACCGCGTCGAATAATGGTGACGTCAGCTTCTATGCCCCCTTTGCGGTTGCATAGTTGCGAGTAAGCAGCTCCACCAACACCCTTGTCCACATTTGCAGTTGCCAGATTCTGCAGGAAGGCACAGGCATTTTTACCACTAATTTCAAACTTGGTGAACGAACTCATGTCGATGGTAACCACACCCTGTCGTGCCGTGCGATGTTCGACGCCTATGGTTTTGTCTTCTCCTCTGCGTATCCAGCCAGGGTTCGAAACTACGCTGTCGCGATTGAACCACTTTGGTCGCTCCCAACCAAATTTGGAGCCATAAACGGCCCCTCTGGATTTCAGGGTTTCGTATAGCGGGCTTCTCCGCACCCCCCGCGCCGCCTTACTTTCAAAACTCGGCCAGGGAATATCGTAGTACCGGCTGTAGCTTTCAATGGCCCGATCATGGAGATACCTCGGATTGCAGTGCAATGGTCCGTATCTACGCACATCGAATGCCCATAAGTCCAGACCAGGGTCGCCTTCCAGAATCCAATTGGCCATGGCTTTTCCCGCGCCCCCAGCAGCGGCTATCCCTGAGGTGAAGGCACAAGCGACGTAAAAGTTTTCGAGCTCGGGTACCGGCCCCATAACTGGCTCACCGTCCGGTGATATAGGGATCGGTCCATTGATTATGGTGCGCATACCGAGCTCGTTCAAAATCGGTATGCGGCGGGTCGCCGGCTCGAGAATATCGATCATTCGGTCGGTGTCTCCATCGAACAAATGCCGAGCCTTATCCAGATCAAGTCCCTTCACCAGATCGATGGATGGCGTTGAACGCTCCCACCCTCCAACCGCCAATGCCCCCGGCTCCGGCTTTGCGTAAAACCGCGCATCAGGGTCTCGAAATGTCGGCAAGTAATCGGGAACCAGATCACTTTTTTCTGTGACCATATATTGATGATGTACCAGACCTGCGGGTAGATTAACCCCAACCATCCAGCCTACTTGCCGCGCCCAAATTCCACCAGCGTTGACTACAATTTCAGCTTCGATGGTTCCCTGATCCGTTACTACATGGGTAATTCTATTGCGGTCACGGGTGAAACCGGTTACCTGGACACCTTCAAATATTTTCCCGCCATTCATCCGAATGCCTCTAGCGAAAGCCTGGGTTAAACTATTGGGGTCCACGTACCCGTCGTCTGCGATATACGCGGCGCCAACTAAATCTCCAGTTTCCGCCAACGGGTATAGATTTTTTATGTCGTTGGGCGAAAGTAGTTCCATGTCAAAGCCAAAACTGCGCGCTGCGGTATGGGCTTTTTTGAATTCCATCCAACGATCCTGACTGGCGGCAACCCGGAGACTGCCAACTTCCTTCCAGCCGGTGTCTTGTCCTGTTTTTTCAGATAACTCTCTGTACAGCTTAACGCTATTCTGCATCAGCTTAGTCAGGCCCTGGTGGGATCGAAACTGGCCGACCAGTCCCGCTGCATGCCAGGTTGCACCTTCGGTTAAGCTGGTTTTTTCAAGCAGTATGACGTCCTTGGTACCCGCTTCACATAAATGGTATGCAATGCTGGCGCCCACCGCACCACCGCCAACAACGACAATTCGACAATGGACAGGCAAGCCTGCTGGAAGATCCGTCATGGTTAATTAATATCAGTTAGCCCGCAGCTCGACGCTTGTTAACCCTTCGTCCGCGTTTAATATCGGCTGCTGCAACAACCCGCTGCCAACCTTCAGGAACAACGGAATCTCCATTGACCAAATTTTCAAACTCAGCATGTATCCTGGCATCTACCTCCGCATCAATAGCGGCCACATTGGTTACCGAAAGAATGTCTAAGGCCTTGTCCATTGCGCGCTGATGAATGGTTGAGCCACCGTCTTCTTCCCAGGTTTCACGCAATTTCCGGTCAGCTAGTTCAGGCATATATACCGCTGTGGTCATACGATCCAGGGTCTGGGGGTTAGCCGCAAACACCCCGGCAGGTCCAGTTTGCTTTATCTCCTCCACCGCCATAGTCTCTTTGGAAAAATCAAATCCCTGTCGGACTTTTTTAATCATCAATGCTATTTCGTTATCGATCACCGCCTGACCAAAGTCGAACGACATCAACGCGTCCAGCAGACCACCCATTACGATAAAACTGACACCGGAAGCGGCACCGAGCAATGGTGACATGCCTTTTTCAAAACCGGCCTGGGCATCGCTGACCTTAGCGTTTGTTAACCCCAAATAACCGCCGGATGGTACATTGTAAAATCGACCCATCTCACAAACCGCGGAATTCATCATACCGATTTCGATCGCGCCTGGCGCATAGGCGCCATCTCGCATATCGGCAAAAACAGGAAGAAAATTGTATATCTGCTCGGTACCTGGTTTTGACATTTGCGCCAGGGTGGCAGCTGCCAACCACTCTGCGTTCATCAGGGTTAACATACCTGCTAATGTCATCGGCGTACTTAATCCGCCCATAGGTGCCACAGTACCGTAGGCAGTGATCCCGTTCTCGGCAAAATACATTAACGTTTCCGTGCTATCGAAGTCCATGGTTAGCGGAGAAACGATAGAACAGTAACCGAAATTTATAAATGGACGCTGCCAAAACGCTTCTTTGGACCCGGCAATCAGCTCACCTAGCTTTAACACTTGTTCAGCTTCGCGGATGTTATAGACCGAGGTTCGCACCGGTTTTTGACAATTTTTCAACGCCGGATAAAAGCGCGACAAGCTAAACTGGTCCTTAGGCGCGTCATCAGCCAATACCGATATCGAAAATAGATCAAATCCTGGCAGCTGATTTACCAGATGGGCGATATTAGCAATATCATGAGAAGTCGCTCGCCGGGTAATTCCGGTTACAGGGTCGACAATATCCGGCGCTGAACTCGCGGTTGCGATGATCGGCTGCTCCCTTGGAAAAGTAATATCAAAAGCGGGATTGCGTCCACGCAGGGTAATTGTTGGTGGCACCATCGCTCGGAAGTGCTCAACGATGCCTGCCGGGATTTTTACCATCTCGGTTATGTGATCAACGTTTGCACCGAATTCTGCGAATCTTCGTCGAGCTTTTTCATTGCGAACGAGCAAGCCGGTTTGTTCCAGAATTTCCAGAGACGCGTCGTGTACTGACTGGGCCTGATCTTGGTCTATGAAACTGAAATATTGCAAAATAAATTACCTGGATTCAATTTTTATCGAGCTTACCGTCACTTTCCCATTGCGGACAAACGATAAATTCTTCAGAATCGGATAAGTTTTACTTATATTAAAACTTTTAATGAAGCGACCGAAATTAAACGCATTACGGGCTTTTGAAGCAGCAGGACGATATTTAAATTTTTCTAAAGCTGGTTCTGAACTGGATATTAGCCAGGCTGCCATTAGTCAGCAAATCAGGACTCTGGAAAATTATCTGAACGCACGACTGTTTATCCGCCGCAATCGTGGGCTTTCTCTCACCGGAATCGGTGAGGCGTATCAACTCGTTGTACATGAAGCGTTGGATCGTCTGGACACAGTGACCGATCAGTTGTTTCCGGAAGTACAAGCTCACGTTGTTACCATCCAGTGCACCCCCAGTGTGGCAACTCTGTGGTTAATTCCAAAGCTTGCGGACTTTCGAATTCATCATCCGGGCATCCAACTTCGAATCGTCACGCTGGATAGTGAGCTTCCCGAGGGACAACAATCCCAAATCGATCTTGAAATTACCAGCCAAATTTCGAAGACCGAAAACATCGATGAAGACGAACTAATAAAGGTAAAAATTGCCCCAGTCTGTTCGCCATCTTTGTTAGAAAAAACGCCTTTATCTAATGCAGCGGATATAATCGATCACCACCTAATCCACGTCTTGGGATATTCTGAAGATTGGCATCGCTGGTTTCGAAGTTTCGGTCTCCGTAATTACAAAGTTCCTGTTGGTACTTCATTTGACGGCTCGCTAATGGCGCTGGAATCTGCCTCAAAAGGAGGTGGGATTATGCTGGGTCGAAAGCCCTTTATGGATCAGTACCTGGAGTCCAATGAACTGGTACTGCCTTTCGGGCAACAATTCACCTTGACCTCAACCTATTATCTACGATCTTCAGAAAATACCCGTCGACGTCAGGAAATCAATGCGTTAAGAGGTTGGCTTAAAAAGGCAGCAACGAATGGTTGATATTCTTATTTCGGTCAGCCAACCGTTTTAAGCTGATTACGAACCCAGTCCGCTTAAAGCGCGTTTTCGATATTGATGTCGAAATCTGTGATCAATGCGGCGGTGCGGCGAAGGTAGCCGCTCCTGCGCATCCATGCGTCCGCGGCATTAATGCGTCCATGCACCTCATTGCCTGTCTTGAAGACCCCGTGGTGATCAAAAAGATACTGGATCATCTGGATAAAAAATCTGCCTTAGCCGAGCAGGAACGGTTGCCGCAAAGTCGTGCGCCGCCGTAAGTTCTGATGGTCCGTGATGCGAAAACCACAGTTTTCAAAATGCTGCATACTACAGCAGGTGTCCGGCTTGTTAAGATACAGGGACTTGCCAAAAAAGTGGGTGGATTTGATGGAGTCTGGCGCATTACAAAGCAATGTGAGTGTAATAAGCGTGGTCACTCCCAGATTGGAGGAAAACAGCAGGGTTTTGGGGTCAAACAATACTTTTTGATTTCGGGAAAAGGGTGTTTATCCGTAAGCGCCTAATAAAGTGCGTTCTATCGGGCCGATCAGAAAGCCTTTATCGTGGGGTTTTCACTCCCGGAAATATCGATGACCAGAAGAACGAAATCCCAATGGCGGGATCTGATAGATCAACAATCCTCAAGCGGTCTAACCGCCGCAGAGTTCTGCAGCCGTCACGATGTGAACGCGAAGTATTTTAGTCTGCGCAAGAAGCAATTGGGTCAAATTCCTGGGCAGCCTTCTGATCGATTTATTCAACTTACGCCTACAGTCACAACTGATTCGCCTCTGAATTGCAATTCGATTAAGTTGCGCGTCACCGAAGTTGAGCTTCCGATGTGCGTGGATAGCCAATCCGATACCTTGACCTTGTTGCTCGATAAATTGTTACGGTGAAGTGGTTCAACGACCTGCCTGCGGTGTACCTACACCGACGACCAGTAGACTTTCGCAAAGCCATCAACGGCCTCTGTGTTTTAGTAGAGCAAGAGATGGGGATGAGTCCTTTCAATGAGAGCCTGTTTGTTTTTTGCAATCGCAATCGAGACAAGTTAAAAATACTACACTGGGACAAGACAGGGTTTGTGCTTTGGTACAAACGACTTGAACAAGAAAAATTCAAGTGGCCACTGAATGATTCTTCTGAAGTGATTCAGGTTAACCAACAGTCACTTCACTGGTTGTTAACGGGGTTAGCGATATCTCCGCAAAAGCCACACAAAACGCTGCATTATCAGTCTATTACTTGAGGAGTAATGAAGCAGGTTTGGTATAATCCAAGCCATGAAAACGCGGTTAGAATTGGAACAGGAAAATGCCCGAATCGAGGGGGAGTTGTCCAGTATTCGCCAGCAACTACTGGACAAGGAAACGACACTACGTCGTAAAGACGCGGCGATTAGTCAGCACGAAATCACGATCCATCAGAAAGACACGTTTATCGAAGAACTCAAGGAAGCCTTGATTCTGGCGCGCAACCGCAAGTTTGCGGCAACCTCAGAATCGATGCGTGGATTACAGGACGAGATCTTCTTGTTTAATGAGTCAGAACAAGTGCAGACCATCTCGAATGCTGACACTGACGATTCAGCAGATCAGAATAACGAACTAATCACTGTTCCCGCACATCAAAAACGACGCGGTGGACGTAGGCCCTTACCGGAAGACTTACCCCGCCTTACTGTGATTCACGACCTGAGTGATGAAGAAAAAGTTTGTCCGCATGACGGTTATGCGTTGCGGGAAATCGCCGAGAAAGTCTCGGAGCAATTGGATGTCATCCCGATGCAGATCCAGGTGATTCGGCATATCCGTAAGCAGTATGCCTGCCCTTGTTGTGATGGTTATTTAAAGACCGCCTCAAAGCCGAAACAACCCATCGAAAAAAGCCAGGCCAGCAGTGGTTTATTAGCTTATATCGCTGTGGCCAAATATGCGGATAGTCTGCCGCTGTATCGACAAAGCATGATCTTGAGTCGGTTTGGTATTGAAATGGACCGGACGACGTTAGCCAACTGGATGGTGAAGTGTGGTCAATTGATTCAGCCACTGATCAACCGGATGGAAGAACGCCTACTGGAGTCAGCGTACCTGCATATGGATGAAAGCCCGGTACAGGTACTCATTGAGCCAGGCAAACGGCCACAATCGAAGTCTTATATGTGGGTGAGATGCGTGGGGCCCCCGGGAAACCGACTCGTCTTGTTTGACTATGATCCGAGTCGAAGCAGTACGGTGCCTAAGCGCTTGTTGGCGGGGTATCAGGGCGCGTTGATGGTGGATGGGTACGAAGGCTATGGTGCGGTCTGTCGAGAACAGTCAATTACAAGATTGGGTTGCTGGGTGCATGCGAGGCGGAAGTTTGTTGAGGCCAATAAAGCCAGCACGAAGAAACAGACGCAAGCGCACTATGCGATCAGATTGATTGCGAAGTTGTACGCCGTTGAAAAGACCTTGATCGACGTCACACCCGATATCCGTTATGCGACCCGGCAGGCACAATCTCGACCTGTGATTGATCAACTAAAAGTCTGGCTGGGTGAGATCCGACCCAAAGTGGCGCCGAAAACAGCATTGGGCCGTGCGCTCCATTATCTGGATCAGCAATGGCCGAGGTTAGTTGGCTATCTGGATGATGGCCGTTATCCGATAGATAACAATCCAGTAGAGAATGCGATCAGACCGTTCGCCATTGGCCGTAAAAATTGGCTCTTCTCGGCCAGTGTAGAGGGTGCGAAGGCCAGTGCTAATCTTTACAGTTTGATTGAAACGGCGAAAGCCAACGGGCTTGAACCCTACGGATATCTAAAACAGGTATTTACCAGGATACCGAATATCGTTGATTATGACGATGTGGATAGGCTACTGCCATATCGGGATGAATAACAAACAGATCAGTGTAGATTGGTTGAATTATGACGAGTTGTTGTCTCTGCACCATGTGATAGTAGACCGGTTGAATGTGCTGGAAATGCTACATGCACATGAGAAGATGGTTGCTCTTGGGATGGGTGCAAAGGTGAGCTTCGATTCAAATCGGGGCAAACAGTTTGGGACGATAGTGAAGTTCAACCAAAAGACAGTTGGTGTGGTGAGTGATGAGGGGCGGCGCTGGAATGTGAGCCCGCTATTACTCACGGAAGTCAAGGAAATCAAGGAAGTGCAGGTTAGGCCGAGGAACCAGAATAACAATAAAAATAAGAAACGGAAAAACCGAAAGAAAAAGTAGAACGGTGGAAATAGATCGGTGGCTACTGCCTCTTGAATTAAGTGATGCTGGTTTGTTGAGGGTAAAGTTGAAGATATCAAGAGGGGCGTTTATTAGGCGCTTACGTTTATCCTACTTATGCACGTAGAATCTTTAGCTTGTCTCGACCCCGATTACAAAAGACAAACAAACTCTCATCATAGGGACTCATCGTCATCTCTTGTTCCACCAACACACAAAGACCATTGATCGCTTTACGGAAATCGACTGGCTGCCGGTGTAAATAGACTACCGGCAATTCACTGAACCAGTTCAACTGAGCAATCGACCCAGTAGCAATGGCAGCGTCTCAGATTCACTGCTTTCTAACCAGGGTAACTCAACTTCAATCACACGAAGTTTAATACCACTTGCCGCAGACATAGCTTGTTTACTTAACGACGGGGCAACTTTAGCAAACTCGCTAGCCACTTGACTAAGTTGCTACTTACGCAGACTAAAGTACTTTGCATCAACTCCCTCGCGATGGCAAAATTCTACTGCGATCAGTCCACTCGATTGTTGTTTTTGAATCAATGCTTGCCACTGGGCCTTGGTTCTTCTCGTCATCGTCGTTTCCTTTATTAAAATGGTAACGATAAAACGGTCTCGATCCTTAGGGTAGTATGCCGTTCACTCGGCGCTTACTTCGTATCGACCACATCAGGCTACTGAATTCACGAAAGTACGCAAAGCGGGACTTGCCAAAAAAGCGGGTGGATTTGATGGAGTCTGGTGAATTACAAAGCAATGTGAGTGTAATAAGCGTGGTCACTCTCAGATTGGAGGAAAACAGCAGGGTTTTGGGTTCAATCAATACTTCTTGAATTCGGGGAAAAGGGTGTTTATCCTACTTATACACTTGAATTTCGTGTTTACTTTAAATAATGTCAAACTATTCATCAAATCTAACGCCTGATTCGACTACGGAAATAGAAGGTTACATAAAACACATCTCAGGTCTAGCACTTCAACATGACTTAAGGCAACCCGCGACAGCTTTGGGAAGGTATCTAGGAGATTTAGTGGACTATTTTGACGATAATCCATCGAAAAGGAGTAAGCTAAAAATTTCTTTCACCACTTACGCATCTCTACTACAAAACATAGATACTGAAAGAATGAGAACCCTAATTTCTCTAGAGAAATTTAAAAGTCTTGTAAAGTCAAATAAGCGATATGAAAATATTATTACCGATGACATTGTAAGCGTAATTAATCGCTCAATAAATAATCTAAATACATTCAGTATAAAATTAATGGCTCTTACAGTCGAAACAGGTGATCGCGAAATAATTCAATTGTGCATTAATATTAAAAATAGAGCGGAAAGGATTACATTGCAATTTCAGGGGCTAATTTCTCTCTTTAATTTTGTAAAGGTCCCAACGGCGCAAATGATTGATCTTTACCAAATTGGAAATAGGGCCGCTTCTAGCACAAAAGACTATCATCGAAACACATCGATAAAGTCGATCAGAATTTCTGGCAATGCGGAAACAAAGGGAAGTGAAGAGCAAATATTTTTGTTACTCCAGAATCTCATTTCCAATGCCGTTAGATTTGCAAGATTCAATAAGAATCCGCGTGTTAAACTTTCCTTAGCTCACTATTCATACAACCGATTGAGAAATAAGTATCCTTTTTATCTTGGTGAGTTAGAAGCTCGTGGTGAATGGGTTGAAATCTGCGTAATTGATAATGGACCCGGGATTAAGCATGAGTTAATTGAAAACATTTTTAAGCTTTACAAATCTTACGAACCCGAATCGGACACAACTGATAGCGAACCTTATGGAACAGGAATTGGACTTTCCGTAGCAAGATTAATCGCAATGATGCACCGAGGTTACCTTTTCTATGATCACGGCAACCCACGATCGACAAACTTCGTTACAGTATTGCCAACTAAAGCAACATATGGCATTGATAGAGATCTAATTATTACTCGGGAACTTGCTCGCAAATAGTTCTAGTAAATGCTGCTGCAACAGCGGCCGCATAATCTTGCCATTCTTTGTTCTTATTCATATCGCAATAGTCGCATATACCTCTTACCACTAAATATCCAGTTCTAAATGACCAGGCTGCATCAGCAACACCACTTCCCTCCATTTCTATCGCTCTAAAGTTATATTCTTCTCTAAGACAATCCCTTTCTACTGGATCTTTCAGTAAAATATTTGCCGACCCGACGGTGCCATAATGAAGTAAAGGTTTACCAGGAGTGCGGTTTTTTTGATTATTTGGATGAACAAGTTTTTCAGTTTTTAACTGCTTGAATCCAGTCTTAGTGTTCTTATAAGAATAGATAACATCTTTTTTACCGCTAGGTCTGTTACAGCCCAGCTTCAAAATAATATCTTCAAGATGGGATTCCCATCTTGGCTTAAAATTTGGATTGCACCGATTCAACAAATAATTTGATTCTATATTATCAATAATTTGTAGCAACCCTGGATCTGGTTGACACGGTTTAGAACGATTTTCATGCCAATTAATACTGGCTTTTACCAAATCATATTGAAGCACTGCTTCCTTGCTAACAACTATGTCTCCTAGTCTAACGTGATCTGAAAAGTCAACACCACTATAGTTACGGCCTTTCTTTTTCGCATGCGGCATACCGCCAGCTATCCCAGACAAGATTATCCATTCAAGATTAGGAAATGCACTCAATAATATTGATGCTGTAACAGCCGCAGAATTATTTCCCATGCGAATACACTGAGCCAGCACTACTTGAACGGCTTCCCCTGTATTGATTGATTCGCATTCAACGATCGAAATATTAAGAGGAATTTTGGTAGGCTGAGGCAATGAAAGTGATTCGCCGCCAAAAGCAGCAACTACCGCTGCATGCTCTTTTGGCAATGCAGTAATTATCCCATATCTATACTTAGAGTTATCTTGGATCGCAGCATCGATTAATTGCCTCCAAGTTTTGGTTACAAACTCTTCAGATTTTTTTATCACTTCGTTTTCTAGTTCTTTAATCAGCTCTGCGCTTAAATTCGTATTCAATTCACTACTCCTGGTGACATTTAACAAAGCCCACTATTTCATTTTTTATTTTATGGTCAAAGGATTCATCCTTTGTAGCAGCGGCGCTTTCGCCCGCTGCTCTGATAAATTGCAATGCCTCGGATTTATATCCGCAAGCAAATAAATGTTTGGACGTGTTTAACTCCAATTTCGCCGCTGAGTAAAAATCTCTTTTATCTTTAAATACACCTGAAAAATGATTAACTATTTGAGTTCCAGTACTGTGCTTATTGGATTGAGCAAGCTTTTTGCAGGCGCTATCCAAAATTATAACTATAGTATTAGGATAGAAATCTCCCTTGCGTAATCTACTCTCTAGTACTTCAATATATTTTCTATTTGATTTGCTACTATCGGAGGCGACAATTTCATTCTCTAGTTTAACAATAATTTCGACAAGCCTTCTTCGGCCTGCCACCTTGGGAATCATTTCATCTAGATTATTTGTACGAGATTCCTCAATTTCTGCAATACATTTGTCTAGTTTATAATTTTCTGCAAAACCGAGTTGTAGGGCCCAAATAATATTTCTACAATGCATTATAGTATTTTGTAGCACTGACTCGTCTTTTTTGTCGATGTAACTCTCCACTATTTCAAAAGATGATGCGAACAATTCAAGCGCCCTATACGTTCTATTTTTGCTAGTCAGAAGATTCTCGGCGCAGTTTTCCAATAACGCATCGAGTGCAAATTGTTGATCCTGAAACTGTCTATCAATTTCGTAAAAGAGCATAGAAGCCGTTCGAATTTGCTCTTTTACCAAAATATTTCTAATATTATAATTTAATATCGTTTCCACAATGTCTTTTTTGTCGACTATGTCATCCAGACTACTGTTTGATATCAATACGCAGGGCTTAATGAATCCCTCGTCTTTTGCTTCAATAATCCACTCTATTCCATTTTTTGATCCGCCCAAATTAAAGTCAATGAGAGCTATATCGAAATCTGAATCAGAGCGAAGAATGTCCATTCCTTGGTCATATGTACGACATGAAGTAAGGGCGATCTTATTAACGGAACTCTTCGCAAATCTAGACTGAGTAAATCGTTGCATGCTATGTAAAAATTCACTATCGTCGTCTACAACTAGCAATTTTCTGGTTTTCATTTGTTGCTCATCAACAATCGATTGTACTTTGGGTACATAGCTGCGTGCGCCCAAAACTTCATTATCTTAAGGAAAGTGGCTTTTTGATCTTTATATCCTTTCCATACATAGCTATTTGCGCAAGCTTCGTAACACTTATTAATCTCGCTTTCTTCGTTGGTATTTGAGTACATAACAATTGGAATATTTTTTCCCGGTCCTTTTAAGTCACCCCTTATCTTTTTTAGTATATCTATACCTCCCTCAGGGCTCCCATCAATATCTAGATCTAACAATACAACAAAATTGTTACAGGGATTAGTATTGGACCAACTATTGGTATTAGCAATTAGAGCGTTAAGGTAATCAATTAGGCTGCTACTTCCATGGAATATTTCCAAACTATGGGTGCAATCTCTTTTCGCAAACTGTAAATGCCATTTTCGAAGCGACTCACAAAATTCCCTATCGTCATCAGCCACAATAATTTTCATAATTCTTATATCCTCCTACTATTACAAACAATGAAATCGAGAATGAACAGCATTTGCACCCAATACTTTCTTTAAAGTGCTTGTATTGTTTTCCCCGATATTTATTAGTCTTGCCTTATTCGGACAAACCGTTGCTTACATAGTCTCGCTTAAAATTCATCAACCCCCATAAGCCGTTGACACTGTATGGTTTATACCGTCTCAAATTTACACCAGATTTATACCAAATTCTAGAGTAGAATTAAATAAGTTTAATAAATGGTCGTATTGGCACCTCTCATAGAGCCAAATAGAATTTCAGAGCTGGAGATTGCAGTCATGTATCCGACTACTGGTCTGAACTTCTACATCTCAGATTTATCAAAGTGAAACTCACAACAATGCCCTAATCTTATACTTCTGAATCGGACGTAGCGCTCTTCGTTCTCCTAAATATGCGCTTGCTTCCACAAACCACAATTGCTCAGACTATAACGTACTTAGGTTAAATTCATTTGCGTCAGTTATTATATCTTGCATGCGAGATTTCACGTGATTGTAAAGATTAATTTGGTCAGTACTAACAACATAGTGGGGCAGATCAGCTCGATTATATTTTTTACTCGTAGCGCGTCCCAGTTGAGGAGAGTAGACGATTGTGCCTCCGTCTAAATTCATGTCTACACCAACTCCTGATATACCGTTATTATAATCGTATGTATATATCTCCAAATTCTCAGAATCATCTGGGTATTCTTTTACAAATTCTTTTAACGCTACTAAAGAAGAAACAATTTTGTTTTTCAAGTCTTCATTGTTTTTCTTCGACAATATAGAGCAAATATCCCCTTCTGGATTAAGTAAAAAGCATTTATACTTCACACCCCTCTTAAAATTGGCCAGCACAGCATCTCTAAATAGTGCCGGTCTTTGTGTTGTGGTCAAGTATCTCGAGCAAGTTCGAAGAGCTGTCCCCAGATCTATTACCTCTGATGTTGCAGTACCAAGCATCTCTGCTTTTTTCTGTTCGCTTGGTCTTTGTATTAGAACTCTTACTACTGCGCCACCAAAACCTTCGCTAGCGCACCACCTCCTTCGTATCTGAAATTTACTAAGTTCAGGTGAGTGAACAGCAATGACATTTCCTTCAAATTCACCAACAACCTCAAACTGATGTTGTAGATTTATAGACAACACATCGTATATCGACTTAGTAATAGATAAGCAGTCTTTGGGAGTAATTTTCTCCAAATGGGCTGCTTGATTAATAGCAGTTGAATGTATAGACCCGCGGTTTTCGTCGCCAATATAAGAAAGCGCGCCTTTGTGAATTGATATTCTTAGGTGCAAGTCCCCTTTAATTTTTTGCCTATCGAATTCGCTTTTTAAATTACGCAAATCAACATCAAGCAGAGCCATCCCAAATTCAATTGAAGTGTTCAAACTTACTGTTTCCTCTTTATCGTGGACGACAAACATACCTCCATCCCCCTGCCAACCCCATCTTTCGAAGTTCGCGCACCTAAGCTGTTTTCCAATGCCTTGAAATCTAGACAAAACTGAATTTTCCAAAACGTCATAACACCTTCCAGCCAAATCTGCCGTATTGTTAGCCACAACGGTAGAGTGCCCCGCTGCGTCTACAAATATAATATAAACATTTGAATAGTCTCTTCCTGCTTGAAATAAATTCATTTGACAACCTCCGTAATAAATTCTTTAGAGCGCTCTTAGTTTTTGGGTAAAAAGGAAACTCTCTTTTCACACCAACTTGAAAATTTGACTTCGCTAAACGATTGTACTCCGCGAGTTAGCGCCGTATGCGGCCCTCAATGGGTATCTAGATGCTCGCAAGATACCCCGATTGAGTAAAACCGGATTACGGCATAATCGCTAGTTGACCTGCCCTCAGTTTCAGTACCAAGAAAAATTTAGTAAAGTCCATTTGCAGCCGCCTAATTTCCGATATATCCATACCGCACCACTTGTTGCGCTACGGGTAGAAGGTTTGTACCATAAATTCGCGTTTATTACAGACACCTCAAGCGATTATATCGCCGATGGCATCCTACAGCATCTTGACGATGGTCTCATAGGGGGAGGCGGGCTTCAGGATAAGGTCTCCGTTCGGATACCCTAAGTCTTTAAGTGCTCCAGTTTAATGACGCGGGCCAATATTGGTGGCGCATATGTCAACTATGTGATAAATGGAAAGGCGACGAGCAGGTTTAACCAAAGAAAGTAAGCGCAGTACAAACAGCGCTATTAATTTTCAATACTGATGTTCCAGGGCAACAACGCTTCAATCTGTTCCACCGTTTCCACATTGGGCAATTCGGTAAACACTTTCTTCAGACGGGCCGATCTTGGATTTAGTACTAAAAACTTATTCAGATGTGCCCAAGATCATTAAATCCATGCATTGGCTTTTAGCTGCAATTTGATCATCGTTTGTTCTAATTATTTCTTAGTCAAGTTTTTGGTTGTTTGAAGTTTTTAGACTGATACTGGCTCTCTACAATTCTATCTAGTACTAATGCAAGAAGGTTGACTGGTTTTTTAGTCCTCACCATACCGTTTTCAACAAATCTTTGTTGTGGACTGTCCTCAGCACTTTCTGCACAGTATTCCCCCGTATTTCGTATCGACCACATCAGGCTCCTGAATTCACGAAAGTACGCAAAGCGGGACTTGCCAAAAAAGTGGATGGATTTGATGGAATCTGGTGCATCACAAAGCAATGTGAGTGTAATAAGCGTGGTCACTCCCAGATTGGAGGAAAACAGCAGGGTTTTGGGGTCAATCAATACTTTTTGATTTCGGGAAAAGGGTGTTTATCCTACTTATACACGTCGAACCAACCCGAGATAATTTTCAGTTTGGAGAAAATTCGACCAATTGGGATACCCAGGCACTAGACCGGTTAATTGCGATGGAACAGGAGGTGACTTTACAAGCGTACGCAATTGGATACGCTAATGTATTCTGGCTACTGGCGGTATCGGCATTAGTGATCATCCCTCTGGTTTTATTCTTGCGGCGACCGGCTTAAGCAAAAACATTACAGGGTTAATTCACCGCATTTGAGCGCACCGACACTACACTTCCCAGTGCAAAACGGCGACATACGCTTACTGGATTACTTTAGCGGCAACGAATAAGCGTAAAAGTCTTCCAGGACTTTTTGATAGCCTAGCTTTTCGTAGAGCGCCTGTCCCGACTTGTTAGAATGGGCTGTAAGAAGATCCAGTCTGGCAGCACCCCCCTCTCTCGCGTACTCTGTTGCCCGATTCATCAAGGCCTCGCCGTAACCACATTTTCGACAGCTGGCATCAACATATAAATCATACAAGATAAGAATCTTTACCGCCTCCACTGAGCAGAATGACGGGTACAACTGGACAAAGCCACTGGCGACATCATCGTCTTCGAGAGCAACGAAAATGATAGATTCGTTGTTGGAAATTCGATCGCTAATAAATCTGCTGGCCAGTTCCGGATCTGCCTCACATTCATAGAATTGACGATACAAATCGAACAGATGGGAGACCTGATCGATATGTGCTTTGGTAGCTCTTACAATCTGCATAATTATTTCCTCTCGACAAAATAAATCCAATTCTTATCGCATTCCGACAAGGATGCCCATGATAACAAACCGGAGGTATCTTAAATAATTTCGAAGTGAGCGCTGCGGGGTCGATGTCCATTGATTGAAGTGATGTCCTGGGGGCATGCCGACAGGCAAATCACCAGATTCATCTCAGCACGAAATAAAATATTGTCGCCTTTTTGTGAAACCGGAGGATTGGGTCGAATGACGCCGTTTACTTCTACTGGTGTATTTTGCCAAAGATTAAATGGCGAAGGAGTTTCAACGGGTTTATAGCCCGCTTCGACCATGGCCTCCCAAAGATTATCGGTACAATTGCGATGATACTCTTTACATCCCAGGTCCTGATAACGGTATCGATCGCAGGCCGCCAGTAAAGTATCGTGCACGCCATCCGCCGTGTCATTGAGTATTTTCAGAATGGGCCGACGCAGATTAGTAATCATTGCGTCGCCTTTTCTTGGTCGATACCTTTCAAGCTTGACTCGACAATGTTCCATCGACATAAACTCTCCCATATTGTCTGGGTTAAATGCCCAGCAATCCACCACCTGGGTACCATAGGTATTGATCACCCTTAGTTTCTGACCTTTTGTAACCAAGGCAGCTTTGGCATGGCGCGCCGGAATAGTTATCAGATTTGAGAGTTTTGATTTCGATTTCGCTTTTGTAACCATTTGACTATTTATAGAAATTACTAAGTCGACGATAAGTTAAAGACGCGCAATAGTTACCGCATACATTACCCCATACCCGAGCAATACAACGATGACGAGCGGGCGAATCTTTTGCAGCATTGTCGGCAACTTTGACGGTGCAAGAATATAGAAGGCGGTAATAATCATCAATGCGCCAGACACCAGCGCGGCGAACCCCCAAAATTCGGTTATGTGTTGCAGCCCGTACCAGAAAAAATTCCACAAGCCCCCGGCTAGCACCAGCAAGCCAATAAACTTGCTGACAACTGGAGGGAGTCCTTGCAGGATTGGTAATCGCGCTGCCATTAGCACGCCCAAAAACATACAGACGGTTACCACGGTTCCCATGGGTATCATTAGATTTGTGATGGATCGATCAAGGGAAAATTATAGTAGGGGAGCAGGGAGCGAAAAACAATGGTCGATCAGCATCAATTCCACTTGGCGTAGGCGTAAAATTGCAAGTCTTTACTCCTATGTAAGTTTATGAAAGATCCAATTGTTATTGGCACCGATCCGCTTTCAATCTTCCACGTACTCGCGGTTTCCAGAGATAAGCAAAAAATTGCGGTTGATAAAATCATCATGGACAAACTTGCAGCCACTCGCAAGCTTATCGAATCTCAATGGATGAATAACGACGCACCGCTAATCTATTCCTTTAATACTGGAGTCGGCGCATTTAAGAATACCCGCATCAAGGTCGAAGATATTGCCCCTTTTCAAACCAACTTGATTCTTTCCCATGCGACCGGTGTCGGTCCCGACCTGCCTGAGGATGTGGTAAGGGCAATGATGCTGCTCAGGCTAAATGCATTTATGGCGGACTATTCCGGGGTATCGATTGGAGTTATAGAACGATTGGTAGCCTTCCTTAACCATGACCTGATTCCGGCAATACCGGCCCAGGGTTCGGTAGGGGCTTCGGGGGATCTTGCCCCTCTTGCCCATATGGCCGGTTCGTTATGCGGATTCGATAACGCTTTTATTTTAAGAAATGGAACCAGAGTAAAGGCCAGTACCGCTCTCTCAGATGCGGGACTTCCGTTAGACCTTGAAATGTTGGCAAAAGACGCTTCGGCATTAATCAATGGTTCAACGACTTCTCTGGCCATCGCAGTATTAGCCCTCGCGGATGCCCAGGAGATCGCAAGGCATGCCGATATTTCCCTGGCTTTATCGCTGGAAGCCATGCGCTGCGAGAAAGATGCATTTATTCCAGAAATCCATCGGGCGAGGCCACATCCGGGACAACAATTGGTAGCGCGTAATGTCATGCGTCTTATCGGTGATTCCCAGCGTATGACGGAAGCTGCCCGCGGCCTGGGTTATCCTGGAGATACAGCGGACCCGAAAATCCCGACCCCACCCCGGGTACAGGATACATACTCTTTACGCTGCGCCCCCCAGGTTCACGGACCCATGCGAGAAGCATTGGACTACGTTACCGGAATTGTCGAACGGGAAATAAATTCGGCCACTGACAACCCACTGATTGTCGAAGTTGACGGGGTTCGCCGGGCGGTATCTGGTGGACATTTTCATGGTCAGTATATTGCCCAGGGAATGGATCTGCTTAGTATGGTTATGACCGACCTGGCGTCGATTTGCGAGCGCCGGGTCGCGCGATTAATTGATCCGGTGATGAGTAATGGTCTAGCGCGCAACCTTGCGAGTGGTACGCCCGGGCTAAATACCGGCTATTCCACCGTACAATGTTCGCTGTCGGCACTGGTTATGGAAAACCGGACCCTGTCGACGCCGGGGTCAATCGATTCTATCCCTGGCAAAGGAAATGCCGAAGACCATGTTTCCAACTCGACCTGGTGCGCCCGCAAAGCCGCCACCGTGGTAAACAATACCAGTCTGGTAGTAGCTGGCGAAATATTGATAGCCTGCCAGGCGTTATCCAGTGTGGCTGAAATCAGTATCGAATTTCCTCTCGCACGCGCAACCAATGTTGCGGTAGAAACTGTCCGGAAATCGATCCCGTTTCGCGATCAGGGGGATGTCTGGTACGCAAAGGATATGGCTGCGGCCACTCAATTGGTTAAAGATGGGGTGCTGATAGAGGCCTGTGGAGCGGTGGTGGGTTCCATCGAATAATAGATCGATGGGCCTGGTTACCGCTGGGATTAATTTTGATGGAAATTGGTCGATATCAGAATAAAATAGCGCGTAGTTTAGTTACCGGTTATTTAAACCATGAATCGCTATCAAAAGCTGATGCAGCGCATCGAAAATGGGGAACGCATATTAATCGATGGCGCCACTGGCACCGAAATTGATCGCCGCGGTGTCCCTAAATTCGATCATGTCTGGAACGGTGGCGGTGCGCTGACCCACCCCGATATCGTCAGGCAGGTTCATGAAGATTATCTTGACCGCGGCGCTGAAATCATTATTTCTTGCACCTTTGGTAGTTCCCGTCATTGCTGTCGGGATGCCGGTATCGAAGATCAGTTCGAACATCTGACCCAACGCGCTGTGAAATTGGCCGTAGAAGCCAGACATAATAAAAACAGAGCTGAGGCATTAGTCGCCGGAGGAATCACTCACTGGTCTTTTACCGACAATCACCCTTCCCTGGAACAACTGTATTCCAATACCGCTGAGCAGGCCGCTATTATGGCGAGTGCCGGCGCCGATTTGATCATGCTGGAAATGGTTAGCAATATCGACAAGATGCACGTGATGCTGGATGCAGCTGAGACCAGTGGAATACCCGTCTGGCTTGGCTTATCCTGTGATATTAACGCTGACGGTACCGTCATTCTTTATAGCGGTGGGGAGCTGTTGATCGACGCAATAGCTTCAATCCAGGACAGGAAAATTCCATTGCTTAATATCATGCATACCAATGTTGAAATTATTGATCCAAGCCTGGATGTCATTCAGCCCAATTGGTCTGGGCCGATAGGTGTATACGCCCATACCGGGGATGAGGAAAATCGGAAATGGAATTTTGACGGGGTTATTTCCATCGAAGATTATGAGACTGCGGTGACAGGATGGCTGGATCGTGGAGTACAACTTATCGGTGGTTGTTGCGGTATTGGCTGCGATCATATTGCTGCATTGTCAAAAGTTGTCGGGGCGGGTAAGCAGGACTAATTGTTAACTCATACTGGGAGGTTCGACTCGCGGTATACTCGCCATTTCGCCAACCTATCAGCCTATAACTCCCCTTGTCTTCAGATTCAGTTTCAACCCGTTTGTATCCGGCGGGAATGCTCAATACGCTGAGCCATCACGAAGTCGAAAGACTACACGATGCCAGCCGTGGCGACCTTGCAGAATTACTGCGTGGCTGTGCCCTCGCGGTTCTTACCAGTGGTGATCAGGGCGACGATGCCGAGGCTATGCTGGAAACCTACCAGGATTTCGAGATTGAGGTGCAGCAGGTTAATCGGGGATTGCGACTTCAGCTTACTAATGCGCCGGGATCGGCGTTTGTCGATGGAGAAATTATCGAAGGTATAAGAGAACTTTTGTCTGCAGTACTAAGGGATCTGGTGTATTTCGACAGTGAAATAAAGGACAACCCCCATCACGATATTTCCACCTCGGAAGGCATTACAAATGCGGTATTTGAGATGTTGCGTAATGCCCGGGCCATGATTACCCAGGTAACCCCGGATCTCGTGGTTTGCTGGGGAGGCCATTCTATTTCCCGGCGGGAATACGATTACACCAAGTTATGCGGATATCAGCTTGGGCTGCGCCGGTTTAATATTATTACGGGTTGTGGTCCAGGGGCGATGAAAGGACCGATGAAAGGCGCCGCCATCGCACATGCTAAACAGCGGGCTGAATCCCGGCGTTATATAGGACTTTCGGAGCCGGGCATTATTGCAGCGGAGTCTCCCAACCCCATGGTGAGTGAATTAATCGTGATGCCGGATATCGAGAAGCGTTTGGAAGCGTTTGTCCGGCTGGGACACGGTATTATCGTATTCCCTGGTGGGGTTGGTACTGCTGAAGAAATTCTCTATTTGCTCGGTATCTTACTGAATCCGGCCAACCAGGACATTCCGTTTCCGATGATCATGACCGGACCAAAGGAATCCGCCGGGTATTTCGAACAGATTGATAACTTTATCAAATTAACCCTGGGAGACCAGGCTCGTTCCCGTTACCAGATTATTGTTGACGACCCAGAACAAGTTGCTGAAGCAATGAAAACGGGCCTCGATCAGGTCAGAAAATTTCGCATTGAACGAAACGACGCTTTCTATTTCAACTGGTTGCTAAAAATTGACCAGGATTTCCAGACGCCATTTAAACCGACCCATGAAAATATGCTGGCGGCGCGTATTGACCGCGAGTTGCCAGTGCACCAGTTGGCGGCCAACCTGCGCCGAGTGTTTTCTGGCATTGTTGCTGGCAATGTAAAACCGGATGGATTGGAGGCAATACGCAAACATGGTCTGTTTGAAATAAGGGGAGACGCAGAAATCATTCGATCACTGGATGGGTTGCTGGCCGGATTTGTCCAAGACCACAGAATGAAGCTTCCGGGAGGACAAGCCTATCAACCCTGTTACCGGGTTGTTGCATAACCCCAGACGGCGAATCGTCAGGACTATGATAAACCCAGGACCTGCTTTCGCTTAGTGCTCCAGGACTGGATTATTCGATCCGCAATTATCGCAATTAGGGCCATGCCGAGCCCTGCTACAATGCCGAGCCCGGCATCAGCTTTACTTAATGCAATGTATACGGATTGACCGAGTCCCTTGCTCCCGACCAATGCGGTAATAACCAGCATTGCCAGGGCAAACAACACGGTTTGATTTAAACCGAGCATAATTTCCGGAATCGCCAGGGGCATCTTGACCTCCCAGAGCATTTGGCGTTTAGTGCAACCCATGGATCTGGCTGCCTCTACTGTTTCTGGAGGTACATTACGCAAACCATGTTCGGTATAGCGAATCGTCGGTACGATGGCGTAGGCGATTATTGCGAGAAATGAAGTAAATTCGCCGATCTGAAAGAACATCAAAAATGGAATCAGGATTACAAACAAAGGCATGCTCTGCAAGGTGTCATTAATTGGACGCAGGAAGTTTGAGACCCGTTGATTCTGACTCGCCCAGACTCCGAGAGCGCCGCCAAATAATAAACAGATGATGACCGCAGCCAGACACATATAAACCGATAGCATTGCCTGGGGCCAAACCCCAGCAAACAGCATATACAACCATCCGAAAAATGATAACGCCGCCACCTTTAGTCCACCGACCTGCCAGGCCAGCAAGGTAACGATCAGGATAAATGGTAACCATGGAATTGAGATAATTCCGAACCACAGAAACCCACCGATTATGATAGCCGCAATCGCTGACTGCCAGCTGCGCATGACAAATAACCAGCCAGCAATTGCGGAGACACCGATCCCATAGCTCCATATCATCGCCGGTGTCAGTTCAAAGCCCCAGGAGAACGGCGATATGGCTTTGGTGAAGCCGACTTTTATCGGCAACAAGTAGAAAAAGAAAATCGATTCCTTAAAAGCGTCGGTAACATTGGCATAATTTGCCGTGATATAGGTGAGGCCTTCATTGATTCCCGCTGCAGGATATATCACCCATGATTCCGGAAATACTCTGAGTGCCGGTACCATTAATGCCAGGAGAGTAAACCCGAGCATCAAGCCAAATGCTGTAAACCACGGCTTTAGTCTTTGACCCAGTGCCAGATGGCGACGCTCAATAGCTCGGGTACGGTCGGTGAATCCCCAGCTTATCCGGTCCAGTATCATTGCGATCAACGCGATCACGATCCCTGCCAGCAAACTTTGGCCAAATTGTGCCTTGCGCATGGTACTTAAAACTTCCCAGCCGATATCAGCTGAACCGCCGATGATAGCGGCGATAATCACCATGCTGAGTGCACACATGGTTGTTTGGTTAATCCCCACCATAATATTTGGTAAGGCACTTGGCACCTGCACCCACCAGAACAACTGACGTTTGGTGGAACCGGAAATCAAGCCGGATTCGATGACTTCGCTGGGGACTTTTTGCAGTCCCAAAATCATGTTTCTTACCATTGGTGGACAGGCATAAATTGCGCTGGCAACCACGCCAACCACCGGTCCGAAACCGAACAGCAAAAGTATAGGAATCAAATACGCGAAGGTCGGCACCGTTTGCATTAAATCCAGAACGGGTTGAACCACTCCATTGATTCGATCAGATTTGTACGCACCGATGGCGAGAAAAAAACCGGCTCCAATTGCCAGAGGAATCGAAATAAACACGATTCCCAGGGTATTCATACTGGGTGCCCAATGCCCGGTAACCACCATATAAAAGAGTGCGAGTCCGGTGAATAGTGACAATCTCCAGCCTGAAGCGACGTAGGCGAGAACGCAAAATCCGGCAATAGTCGCGGGCCATGGCAACCATTGGAGCACTCCTTGTGCTCCCGCCATCGGCCAGCTAAGCAACCAGTTGATTGAGCGAAACAGCCATTTAAACGTCTTGATAAACCAGTCCATAAATCCGTTAATCCAGTCAACCACTGGAATTACCAAATCAGCGGGCAGCTTATTTAACCAGCCAATCTGATCTCGCAAAAACAGACTTAGCGCGGTAATCGCAATCACCATAATCCATGGTAGCAGGCCCCGGTAATTTCTCCTCAATAATTTATTCAACATGACAAATTTACTCCTGATCCGGCGCCGCAGCGAGAGCACCAACCACCAATTGGGGCGTGACCAGGCCGATATCAACTCCTACCCGTTGCACCACTATGCCGCCCGGATGCTGACCAAACATTGGCATAATTTGCTCCAGGGTTGCGTCCGCATCTACCCTCTGATCAATGCCATCAAAACTGGAGTTTGTGTCTGCAATTTCTCCCGCGGTGATAATTCTTACTCTCGGTACGTCTTTGGTGAATTCGGCCACATAGTCGTCTTCTGGATTCAGCACTAGTTGCGCCGGGGTCCCGATTTGCACCACCGCCCCGTCCTTCATAATGGCGATTCGATCGGCCAGTCTAAGGGCCTCCAGGAAGTCATGGGTAATAAATACGATGGTTTTATGCAACATCTTTTGCAGACGTAAAAACTCGTCCTGCATCTGACGCCGAATCAGCGGATCCAGGGCACTAAAGGGTTCATCCAGAAACCAGATCTCGGGTTCCACCGCCAGACTGCGCGCGATGCCGACCCGCTGTTGCTGGCCGCCGGATAATTCTCTGGGAAAACTATCTTCCCGACCGTCCAATCCGACCAATTGGATGACTTCCCTGGCCCGGGCCTCGCGTTTGCCCAACTCTATGCCCTGCACTTTAAGGGGAAAGCAAATGTTTTCAAGCACGGTTAAGTGGGGTAGCAAGCCGAAATTCTGGAACACCATGCCCATTTTATGCCGACGAAACTCAATCAGCTCTGCCTCATTCAATTTAAGCAGATCCTGGCCATCCAAAAGAACTTCGCCAGCAGTAGGTTCAACCAATCTGGACAGGCATCTAACCATGGTGGATTTACCGGATCCGGACAAACCCATAATAATAAAAATTTCGCCGGCGTAGACGTCGAAACTAACATCGCAGGCTGCGCCTATATGCCCACTGTCAATTACTCGCTGGCCAAGATTTTTGGGGTTTTCTACTTTGCCATTTCCGCTGCTAAAGAACTGGGAAGGATCTTCACCGTATACCTTCCAAACATTTCGACAGGAAATTTTAATATTGCTTTCTTTACTGTTAGACGGATCCACCGACCGTTACCTCCTCTTTCACGTTGGGAATTTATTGAAGATTCGTTGTGCCACATTGATTCTGCTTAGCAACGGAAACGACATGCAGCTTAAACAATGATTATAGACCGCAGTGATGACTCCTATCTATATGCACGAACACTAATGCCACCTTGACCATGACCATAAAAAACGGCGATACCAGATTTGACATCGCCGTTTATTATTTAAACCTTTGATAAGGTTAATTACATCGCTGCGTCTACCCAAGGCTTCCAGGTTGCTTCGTTGGCATCGACCCAGGCAGAAACCACATCTTCCAGTTTCTTGCCTTCCTGGTCGATCGCGTTCATCATGGGAATCTGATCTGCATTTTTCAACGTATAGGCCGATAAAACTTTATGGGCGGCTGGCCATTTTTCAGCCATGCCTTTCCACGCCATTTTCTTGATATAGCCACGCTCCCAATCACAATCCCAGGTTGCGCCAGGATTGACCCCGACGGATGCATCATCGTGGCACCCCGCTTCATAGGGCGGCAGACTGACATTGGTTAAATCAACCACAGCATGCAACCAATGGGGCGCCCAGAACATTACAACCAAAGGCTCGTTTCGAGCTTCGGCGCCTTGAATTTCGGCGACCAATGCTCCTTCACTACCTGCCGGAACCGATGAGTATTCGAGGCCAAATGCTGAAATTCGATCAACATTACTGGTACCCCAATCCGCAGGGTAGTCCACAAAACGACCCTTAGGAAATGTTTCGGCATTGGCGAATACGTCAGCGCAATCGTTTAGTGCGTTGTAATCGGGAAGACCTGGACATTTTTCCTTGGCAGCATTATTAAAAAACCATGACTCCACCGGCACCAAACCTAGATCACCAATTTCCTCAACATTACCCGAAGCCAATGCATTGTCATAATGCTCACCGATATTTGAACTCCAGATTTCCAGGGTAGCGGAAATCGTATTGTCCTCGATGGCCTGCATTTGTGGGAAATAGCCAGCGGTAACGTATTCGACGTTATAACCCATTCGCTTGAGAATTTCTCCAGCCACATGAGTGGATATATGCTGCCCGGTCCATTCATTGATGGCCAGCTTAATCGGGTCGCTTGATTCCGGAACTGCCGCATGGGCCGTTGCAGTGAATCCAAACGCTGCCACTGCAATTGCGGCAATATGGGATTTTAGTTTCATCTGATTTCCTCCACAGAAATATAGTATAGACATTGGTGGCCGATAAGCGAGTTCGAATCAACCATGGGGTTCAGTATAGCAAGGCCATATTGTATTGTGAACTGAACGGTATTCCAGTCGGTTTAAGCTAGGGCCTGGGACAGGTCGGCGAGCAGATCTTCGATATTCTCGATACCAGCAGAGTACCGAATCAGACTTTCCGGAATACCCATGGCCGCCCGCTCCTCTGCGGTACATTCGACGTGGCTGGTGGTTACCGGCGGACCTATGGTGGTTTCTACAGCGCCGAGGTTGGCCGCCGCATGGGCATACTGTAACCGGGGAACGAATCTACGCACTGCGTCGAAACTGTTTTCCTTCAACATAAAACTCAACATGCCGCCAAACCCCTGCATTTGCTGACGGGCTGTTTCATGGCCACTATGGGAAGCCAGACCGGGATAAAAAACCTGCTCCACGGCACTATGGGATTCTAGAAATTGTGCCACCGCCATTGCATTGGCGTTTTGCTGACGAATTCGCAGATCAAGAGTTTTCATACCCCGTAACAACAGATACGCAGCCATGGGATGCAAGGTTGCGCCATTGATTTCACGATAATGATAGACCTGTTTGATCAGTGATTTCTCTCCACAGATTACGCCTCCCAATGCGTCAGCATGTCCACCGAGAAACTTGGTTGCACTGTGCAACACCAGATCGGCGCCCAGTTTTAGTGGTTGCTGGTTAATCGGCGTAGCGAATGTATTATCGACAATTACGCTGGCACCAACCTTGTGTCCAGCAGCAGCCAGACGCGCGATATCCACCACCTTAGTGGTTGGATTGGTCGGGCTTTCCAGATACACCACGTCACAGCCCTTAGCAATTTCGGTTTCGATCTGCTCATGATCGGTGGTATCACAGAGGGTTACCTCGATGTTAAACCTTGGCAAAAATTCGGTAAAAATGACGTTGGTGCCACCATAGGTGTCTTTGACCGACACCACTCTTTGCCCGGGGGAGAGCAAAGCGTATAACGTACTGCTGATAACACCCATGCCAGTTGCCGCACTGGTCGCGGCTTCGGCACCTTCCAGTTGGCGAACCTTTTCCTCGAAGACGTCAACCGTAGGATTGGTATTACGGCCATATATGTGTCCGGGTTTTTCACCCAGCGCCACCTGCATCCATTCATCAACATCTTTATAGCCATAGCCTACGCTATGCACTACCGGGACCTGGGTTGCTCCCTGGATAAGTGATTGCTGCTCACCCGACCAGATGCACTGGGTTGCTGGTGAAATTTCTCTATTCGACATTGGCTACCTGTATTTTGCGATTGATTTACGATTTGATTTGCGGAGTGTACCCGCTCAGTGAAAATCCCGCGACTTGGTTTTCAAACCCTCAATCATCTTGCTGCCATCAATCAACCTTCTCGCAATCAAATGGGTGACATTGCTTTCGGTCTGGACCTTGCCAGTGACGATCATGAGACGGGATTGCATTAGAATTTTGCGCTGGCGTTCAACTATTTTGGGCCAAATCACGATATTGGCCTGACCGGTTTCATCTTCCAGAGTAGAGAACATAACCCCGGAGGCGGTCTGGGGGCGTTGGCGATTGATCACCAGTCCGGCAACGCTGACGCTGCAGCCATTGGCAAGCCGGGCTAATTGCTCCGCGGTCACCACCCCCCTCTGATCGAGTAACGGTCGCAGCTGAAGCAAGGGGTGATCACCCAGGGTTAGGCCGGTACTGGCATAGTCCGCCAGGGTGTTCTGCCATTTACCGGGCTTGGGCAACATCGGTTCGGCTTCATTGAATTCGGCCACGCCAACAACTTCTGTGGGCTCTTCAATACCTGCCACATCCCAATAGGCCCGATGCCGATGGCCACTAATGCCAGCCAGGGCATCCGCAGCGGCCAGGGCGCCAAGTTCTTTCTGATCGAGAGTACTGCGTTGGGCCAGATCCTGGAGTGATTTAAACCGGGCATGACTACGCAGAGTGACGATCTTTTCCCCGGCGGCCTGACCCAGTCCCTTGACCATACGCAAGCCCAGCCGCAGCGCAGGTTGCTTGCCCCGGCTTGGCTCAAGATGACAATCCCATTGGCTCTGATTAACCTCAACCGGGCGTACTTCCACGCCATGACGAATTGCATCGTTGACTAATTGGGCGGGGCGATAAAAACCCATGGGCTGGCTGTTAAGCAGACCACAACAAAAGGCCGCTGGCTCATAATGCTTCAGCCAGGATGACACATAGGCTAGCAGGGCAAAGCTGGCGGAATGGGATTCGGGGAATCCATAATCGCCAAAGCCTTTTATCTGATTAAAAATCTGCTCGGCGAACTCCTGTTCATAGCCGCGCTTCCGCATGCCGTTGATTAATTTATCTTCGAATAGTTCAAGTCCGCCACGGCGTTTCCAGGCAGCCATACTGCGGCGCAAATGGTCCGCTTCCCCGGCGCTAAAACCTGCCGCAACCATGGCTATTTTCATCACCTGTTCCTGAAAGATCGGAATCCCCAGGGTACTTTTCAGTACTTCCCGTAACGCTTCGCTGGGATAGGTCACGGTCTCGGGGTTATTCCGCCGCTTGAGGTATGGGTGCACCATATCGCCCTGGATCGGTCCGGGCCTGACGATGGCAATTTCAATCACCAGATCATAGTAATTAGCCGGCTTCAGGCGCGGCAGCATCGACATCTGGGCACGGGATTCGATCTGGAATACACCGATGGTGTCGGCTCGCTGGATCATACCGTAGACCGCGTTGTCTTCACCACGATTCTGGATTTCGGCCATGCTGAGTTGTTCGCCGCGATAATCATAAATATATTCAAAGCTTTTGCGAATCGCGCTTAACATACCCAGCGCCAGCACATCGACTTTGAGCAATCCGAGGGCTTCGAGATCATCTTTTTCCCACTGAATCACGGTGCGATCCTGCATCGAGGCATTTTCAACTGGTACCAGCCGGGTTAATGCGCCTCGGCAAATAATGAAACCACCGACATGCTGGGACAGATGCCGGGGGAAACCAAGCAATTGGCTGACCAACGCCAGCATCATGCGGATTTTATGATTGGACGGGTCAAAGCCGGATTCCATCAGGCGCTGTTCCAATACTTCACGCTTGTCCCAATGCTGGATCGATTTGGCAATACGGGTAACCTGGTCCAGAGACATGCCAACAGCTTTGCCAACATCACGGATCGCGCTACGGGCGCGGTAGGTGATCACGGTGGCGGCGATCGCTGCGCGTTCACGACCATACCGGCGATAAATATACTGGATCACCTGCTCCCGCCGCTCGTGTTCAAAATCCACATCGATATCCGGCGGTTCATCCCGCTCCCGGGAAATAAAACGTTCAAATAACAAGTCAACATTGGCCGGGTTGACCTCGGTAATACCGATGCAATAACACACCGCTGAATTGGCCGCCGACCCCCGGCCCTGGCACAAGATACCCTGCTCCCGGGCAAAATTGACAATGTCATATACCGTAAGAAAGTAGGGTTCATAACTCAGCTCACTGATCAGGATCAGCTCGTTCTCGATCTGATTGCGTACTTTAGTCGGTACCCCATCCGGCCAGCGCTTTACCGCGCCCTGCTCGGTCAGATGGCGCAGCCATTGCTGATTGGTATAACCTGGAGGCGTCAGGTCATCGGGGTATTCGTAGCGCAGTTGGGTGGGATCAAATCCGCAACGCGCGGCAATCTCGCAACTGGCGGTCAGCAATTCAGAGGGATATAACCTTTCCAGGTGAGACCAGGGTCTTAAATATTGCTCTCCATTAGCGGGCAGGTCATAGCCTAGCTGAGCCAATGATTTGCCGAGCCGGATGGCACAGACGGTGTCCCGTAATGGACGCCGGTCGGGGTGATGCATATGTACATTACCGCAAGCGGTGCGGGGAAGTTTGCAGCGGTTGGACAGCATGTTGCTATGGGCCAGCAACATACTGTCCCGGCCCGATCGATCGAGGTGGACTCCGATCCATAACCGATTTCTGAAAATTCGTTTGAGCTGTTCCGCCTGTTCCAGGGTAGATAAAGTATGCACCACCCAGATCCCGAGACAATCATCGGTTGGCAAGGTTTTCAAATCATCCAAGGTAAGCTTATAACTGCCCTTGTCAGCATTGCGCCGGCCCTGGGTAATAATCTGGCACAGATTGCCATAACCTTCCCGATTGGTGGCGAGCAACACCAATTGCAATCCACCGCCCAGAGCAAACTCACTGCCAATAATTAATTTGATCTTACGTTTCCGGGCTTCTACCCAGGCCCGCACCATGCCGCTGAGAGAACATTCGTCGGTAATAGCAATAGCCTGATAACCCAGTTCATCGGCACGTTCCACCAACTCCCCGGGGGCCGATGCACCGCGCAGGAAGGAGTAATTGCTGATGGCGTGAAGCTCGGCGTAATTGACCACTTTAGCGTTCTAATCGCGCCTTTGAAATCAGGCGAACAATCCGTGCAGGTACCACTTGTCTGCCCGCAGGTCGCGATAGACCCAACCGCATCGGCCGTTACCCATGCGCGCAACATGATAATCCCGCCGCAAATCTTTGCGCTCCCACCAGCCGGCCTCGATACGTTCGGTATCGCCATACAAACTGAAGCTGACAGGATCGATGGCGCTGGGCTGATTGAGCAGCCATAAAGGTCTGCCTGGCAATGTATTGTGGCACCTCGGTAATTGCCCAGACTGGTTTGTGGTATCGCTTTGCCAGGCTCTTTCCGGGCGATGGTCTTCTACGGTTTTGAGGGTATACACTTTTTCCTGACCAAGGCGGGCTCCCAGTAAATCGATCAGCTGGCTCCAATCCTGGTCTTGCTGGTCACGACCACTGAACAAGTCTTCACTGGTACGTGTATAAGGAACAATCTGCTCAATCAGAATCGATACCGCATTGACTTCATCACTCATCGAAGCCCGTGCCAGCTGTTGTTCAAACTGGGGTAGAAAACGCCGCGGCTGGCGATCTGCCTCGGCTGAATGAATCACCAGGGTGGTACGGGACCGGGCCCCCTGGGCACGATTAACATGCCAGAGATCAAAACTGATCTTTTCCGCTGCGGCCGCATGCATCTGGAGAAATCCACGAGCCTCTTCGAGTAGCTTTGATACCGCGATCAACAACAACTTGTTATCGCGCGTGTCGGCGGGTAACTCAATAAACTGGCGAAAGCAAAGAGTTGGTTTAATGTGATCGAGGGGGTCGCTCTGAACACCCCATAAGCGATCGAGATAATTCAGCAGTGGTGCGCCAAAACGGCGCCCAAGATCTTCCCGGGGCAAGCGCCATAAATCTCTTAACGTAACGAGACCGCAACCAGCCAGCCGACCCAGTAATTTGTCCGAAAGGTCGGCGCCCCGCAATGGAATCTCTCCCAGCGCTGACTTCACGCTATCAGGATTTTGTAACACCTGTTCCAGCCCGTTACGCGCCAGTAGCAAAGCCGCTGATGGAAATGGTGCAACGCTGACTACTGGCTGAGTATTGATCCCCGGCCGAGGTTCAGTCAGGGCAAACTCAGCCTTGATTCGTTCAAGTAATGGTTCGAGGCCACCGAACAGGCGCAGACAACCCGACACCTCCAGCAATAGAGAATCGGTATTATGTTCGGGACCGATAGTGTCATTGGTGCTGTTTCTGTCAGCAACTTGCTTACTTTTACCATCATAGGCAGACTGCCACTGACCCAGCGCAATAGACGGCGTAAAGCAGAGCAGTTGTTCACTATACTGCTTCAGGCGCTGGAGTTCGGCCTCCGGATTACGCAGCTTTACCGCCAGGTTACGACATAATGCATGGGCGGCATTGAGCGACATCCCCGGCATAATGCCGTGGTCCATTGCCACAGAGCAGGCCCCATGCACCACCTGATTGCCCCCGGATTGACTAATGACCAATGCCGGCAAGCCTTCAGAAAAACCACCCACTTCAAGGGCCAGGGATGGAAAATGCAGGCCTATCCATAATGTCGCATCCTGATTCGCCGCAATCTCGGGAAAGCTCCCGGGAGCGAACAGGGATGCCTGGTCGGTGGCTAATGACAGGGCTTTCATCCGACAGCTTCATCAACAACCTGGGGCAATACAACCTCGCCCTGCTGGCGCCAGCCAAAGCGGGATTTGGTCAGCTCCACCCGTACCCCCTCGACACAGCGAGACACGTTGAGGCGCAGTGTTACCGGCGTATCGACTGGCCTGCCACAGCGAAATATCACGCCGATACTATTGGCTGCATCCGCTGCTAATTGCAGACGCCTTACCTGGGCTGGGTTTGGCCGGTCCGGCCATAACAGCACCAGACCGCAGTCGGCATGACGAAGTAATTTTTCCGCCGACCACCAGGTATCTTTCACCCCATAATTTTTTGTGGCGTAGACCGTTGTGGTATCAAGCGGCCCAACCCGGGTATCCACAATAACCAGATAAGGCAGCACAACCCCTGCCTGGACCAGGGCCGGGGCATAGGGTAGGTGGGGTGGTGCAACCATTGCAACCCGAGTTTGATCCTGACTCAGGCGCGCCATTAATGGTAGCAACAACTGCAATTCTCCACTGCCCCATGCATCTACAGTCAGCTCAACTACCGTACCCAATGGCCAGCCCCTGGTAGGCAGCAATTCATTCAGTCGGGGGAAACCTGTATCGATGGCATTTTCCCCCGGTCGTTCATGCTGACTGGAGCGACCGCACCATAGCGCCGGAGTTTCCCGAACCAGCTGTTCGAGGATCGATCGATCACTCACTGCATAAAATCCATCAATCCTTGTGCATCCGATTACTAGAGCTTTTTATTGCGAATAACACCAACACCAAGCCCTTCGATGATCAGATCAGTATTTTTAAGGTCCACCAGGATCGGGGCAAAATCAGGATTTTGTGCTTCCAGGGTCACCTTGTTTCCGCGCCGCCGGAAACGTTTCACGGTTACCTCATCATCAAGACGCGCCACCACCACCTGGCCAGATAATGCTTCCCGGGTTCGGTGCACGGCGAGTAAATCACCATTCAGGATACCGCCGTCACGCATACTGTGTCCGCGCACCTTGAGCAGATAATCGGCCCGGGGTCTGAAAAACCCCGGATCCAGATCAACATAATCTTCAATATGCTGCTCCGCCAGAATGGGTGAGCCTGCCGCTACCCGTCCAACCAGCGGTAAACCCATAGCTGCCTGAGTCTCCAGTATTCGAATGCCCCGAGACCTTCCGGGCAGTAATTCAATGGCACCCTTACGCGCCAGCACCTTCAGATGGTCTTCAGCTGCGGTAGGTGAACGAAAGCCAAATGCCTCACAAATATCCGCCCTGGTCGGCGGCATACCCGTCTTCTGCAGAATATCCCGAATAAGATCAAGCACTTGTTGCTGCCGCGGAGTGAGGCGATTAGCAGGGTCAGCAATTGTTTTAGCGGGCAGTCCAGACATTTTATTATGAAAATATTGAATACTGTATATTTATACAGCATCAAAGACACCCTGACAAGAGATCGGGGTCAGTGTAGAAATTATTCTCTAAGAGATCGGGGTCAGTGTAGAAATTATTCTCTGGTTATCGGGCTCTGCCAAATAATTTCTACACTGATCCGAATGGCGCTTAGTTAAGTCGCTAAAACCAGTAAATGGGGTACTATGGATTTTCCCTCAGTCAGCTGCTGACCAGTTTTGAATATCAACAGGACGAAGAAAAAACCCAAATCGTCAAGCAGGCGTCCCCGGTTGCCTGGTACAACATCAACCTGAAAGGTACTTACAACTTTGAAATGAGTGAAAAGCTGCCCGATTTAGACGATTTAATGCGTTCGATCGAGGGTTATTTACCGTCCAGAAAAAGCCCCCTCGGGAAACCTAAGTAGGGTAAGGGGTTTCGACGTTTTTGTCCGTTTACGAGGGAAAATTCCTAGTGCCCCCCAGTAGTTAGCATCAGCGCACTAATCTACTATATCTCATTACGGCTTTCAAAACCCATTGTGCTGCTTTTTTCGATCTGCGGCATACTGTTTTTAGTATTGTTTGTGTTAATTGACGCAGTGATAAGAACTCTAAGAACGACTTTATCGGGGGAATGCGAAATAAGAGACGGGCTAGTTATGCGCCTAGGATTTGTATCGCAACTAAACAGTAAAGGATGACAAAAAGACCGTATATCAATAATGGTGTCGTTGACCTTGAGGGTCTATTTGAGACCAATCAATCTGATCAATCGGTACTGAAAGCACTTAAACATGAACTTGAATTTCGCAAGACCAAGCGAGCAAAGTCATTGCTTGGGACGGTTCTAGCAAGGTTAGAGCACTTAGGGGCAACATCGCCGAATAAACCGGAACCTGTATTTGAGCCTGTTGTTACCGGTGAGACAGAGATGATCTCGGAGACGCCACTAGAAACGACAGAGTTTGATAGCCCTGATGTTGAATGGCATACAGTATTGGACGCTGATGTAAGATCAAGCGCCGCACAAAATGAACCCGCAGTAAAACAAAAACCGATTGAAGATTACGCACCAGATATTCTCGATGCCTGGACGGTGCTGGAAGCCTTATCGCCACAATCGTTTCGCAATCCGAAAGACCTGGTGATTGGAACGGGCTCGGTGGCCCATTTTGGTGCTGATCAGCTGCCATGGGAAATTGGTGAAAAGGCGGCTCCGCGCAAACAACTTTATTACTTGGTGTATTTGGGGTCGGTTGACCTTGCAAAAACCAGTGCGGATTTACTGCAGCTGTACAAAGACGACCGGCAAGAAATCCCAAGTGTGCAAGGCAATGCCGCTCTCGCGGTCATTGTGGTTGATAAGAAAGGCGTTCCCCTTGGCGACAATGCATTAGCGGTTTCGAGTTATGGGTGGTCCTACGGGCGAGCAATGACCGGTGTGCTCGATGATTTAAAGTATTGGGATAAGGCTGAGGGTAGCCTGCAAGAAGGTTTAGAAAAAATACTGATACGAGAAGATGAAGATGGCAATACAGAGCCCCTCGATCGGACTCAAATTCAGACAGCTTATAAATGGCTAGTGCGTAATTGCACACTCCCGAATGGACTGGTGAATTCGCCCAACTTCGCTATTCGACTATTGAACCCCTTTGGCCGTAGTCAACCTGAGCCGCCGTTACTGAATAGTTTTTACCTGAAGGATTTACAGCGCGCAAAAGCACTGATTGCAACGTCCGGTTCCGGCCAGGCGTTACGCGCTTATTTGGGCCTTGAGACACCTGAGAATCGGCATGATCTTCTGATCGATTTACCGGCATTGCAGAGTGTTCTTGAACCGAAATCCATGCCGCTGGGTCGTTGGCCAGTTCAGGGGCGATTCCCACTGGTGCTATTGCAGCAAGCTGCTGTCAATATTGCGCACACAATCCTAAAGCACGACGGCTTGTTTTCAGTGAACGGGCCACCTGGTACCGGCAAGACCACGTTGTTAAGGGATGTGGTTGCATCCGTTGTGATTGATCGTGCGATCGCGATGAATGCATTTGAACATCCACAGCGTGCCTTTACCCGGCGCGGCAGTATGAACGCGCGCGGCAAAGTGGACTTGTTCGAGTTGGATCCCTCTTTAAAGGGGTACGAGATATTGGTGGCTTCATCGAATAATAAGGCGGTCGAAAATATTTCCAAAGAATTGCCGCTAGTGGATGCCATTGATGCCGGCATCGAGCTGAACTATTTTAAACCATTGTGCGATAGCTTGTTGCCCGACAACGAAGCGTCCTGGGGTTTAGTGGCCACTGTACTCGGAAACTCAAAGAATCGCAGTACCTTCGTCAATAATGCTTGGTGGGAATACGACACTAGCCTGCACAGCTACTTTACCTACATGAATGGTTCGCTTGATCTATTAGAAGATGATGACGGCGAACCTATAATTCCATCTATTGCCTCGGATGGCGATCCCCCGCAAAACGCGGCAGAAGCACTGGATCGATGGCATCAGGTTCGACAAGAATTTCAGGTGGCATTAAAAAACGCGCGACTGATTAACGCTATTGCTCAGGAGGGGTTAGAGGCAAAGAAGTCGCTAATTAAGATACAGGAACTGTTGACACTGTTTGGTCGGCGAAAAGAGGGCTTAAAGGCCGACACCGTAAGCTTGAGCAATACGATTTCGGCGTCTGAAAGCCAGGTCGAAATCGAAGATCAAAAGCGCGTAATTACCGAGAGTGAATTAAACCGGCATGTGCGGAAGCGTCCGGGGTGGTGGTCACGTCTGTTTGGGAGAGCCATATACAAAAAGTGGAAGCATATTCATTCGCGATTAAATTCGGCCGAGTCCGAGCAGTGGCAGGTCGCCAAACAAGCGCGCGAAACTTTGGTGGGTCATCAAAAGTCGTTACAGAAGCTACAGGAAAAATCGCAAACGATTATTGGCCAAGAGAAAAGCGCTCTTGAACAACAAAGCATTGCGCAAAAACGGGTTACCAAAACGCAGCAGATTTGCGGTGACAAGTTGGTCACTCGTGAGTTTTTAAATACGAACCACCATGACCGGCAAACATCTACCCCCGTTTTTAGTCAACAGGCTCATCTGATTCGCGATGAATTGTTTATCGCGTCGATGCGATTGCATAAGGCATTTATCGATGCAGCCGCAACACCTATTCGTCAAAATCTAGCGGCATTTATGGCCGTCTTGGGAAACAAACGTCTGCCGAGCGATTCTGCGAGCTTGCTTAGGGATATATGGTCTACCGGTTTTATGATCAGTCCGGTATTTTCAACTGCCTTTGCATCGATAGATCGAATGCTCAACAGCTTGCCATCAGAAAGTATCGGTTGGTTACTCATCGATGAGGCCGGGCAGGCGACGCCACAGCAAGCCATTGGTGCCATTATGCGCTCTAAACGTGTCATGGCGGTTGGCGATCCGCTGCAGATAGAGCCAGTGGTTACCACACCGAAGCCGTTATTAGAGGGTATTGCCAGTTACATGGGCGTTGATCACTTTAAGTGGATCGCGCCGGAGGCGTCAGTGCAATCCGTCGCTGATCGCGCAAATCCGTTTGGGGCAACGATCGATCATGGCTTACGCACCCTATGGATCGGATCACCGTTGTTGGTGCATCGGCGTTGTGAAGAACCCATGTTCACGATCTCTAATCAACTTGCCTACAGTGGTCAGATGGTCAAGGCGACTATAGATAAGTCCACTGACGTCGCAAGTATTATGGGGTCGAAAACCGAGTGGTTTGACGTCACAGGGCAGGGGGATAATAAGTGGAGCGCAGCAGAAGGCGAATTGGTGGTCGGCAAAATTTTAGCGGCGTTAGCGGCGGTCGGCACAGAACTAGAACTCTTTGTAATTTCACCCTTTCGGATCGTTGCTCAACGGATGCAAGACAGAATGCGGCAAGAAGTTGCGACGTTAGATGCACACGGTATAGCCGATCCAGTGTCCTGGATACGAGATAATATTGGCACGGTACATACTTTCCAGGGAAAAGAGGCCGAAACGGTGATCTTTATGCTCGGTGCGCCGAATGCTAATCAGATTGGTGCACGCAATTGGGCGGGAAGTAGCGTGAATCTCCTAAATGTTGCCGTATCGCGCGCGAAACGTAATTTCTATATTGTTGGTAACCAAGCCTTATGGCGAGATGTTGGGAAAATGCCAGTGCTGGTCCGAGAAATGGCCAAATTTATACGTACTGAAGATTAATTCATCAGCTAGGTGTCGTCGCACCATCCAATTTACGATGGATAAACGAGATGATCGAAAAAATATCCAAAGCATCTTGTTCAGTCATGGGCCAATCAACTTTTGGCACGTGTGCCGTTGGGTTTCGGACGGTACCAAATAAGCCTACGAGCATATTGCTTAATCCCTTTTGCTCACTCAATTCGATATCGCTTGAGAGCGTGTTAATAGCGATGATCGGAGACTTAACGGAGAAAGCGACATTTATCAGGTCTGCGCCATCGGTGGTAAGGCCAGATAACTGACGAATACGCTCACCGACGCCTTTTATTGCTTCCAATACGGCGTGATAGTAGTTCTGTTCAAGCAGCTCCTCTTTACAATAATTAAATACTTCGGCATGTGCGCCGCGATCTTCGAATTTTGAACGCAACGCGCCAACCCTGGCGCGAGCGCCTCTGAGTGTTGACTCGACAGGTGTCTTAACGACCTTACCGTCTTCGCGAACGTTAAACCCGGAAAAGGCTAATACGACACTAAGCTCACTGCGACGCCACTCAAAATCTGCTCTTTTACGCGCGTATTGCACCGGGTCTAAGGCCCGATTGATAAACATGATGAGATGATTTCCGACCTGGTGCTTGTTTTGCATTGCTGCCAGGGCATTAAACAAACGTCTCCATTTGGTATCCCGGGCATTTGGGTCGAGCATTTTGCAGTCGGCCAAAATATAACCAATTTCAGCACCAGATAGCCCCTTTTCTGTGTCGGCTAGCACCTGACAGGCCGCCTTTAACTTTTGAGCATCAAACGGCGCTAAGTTTTCCATTTATTTCGAACCGACTGAAGGCAGTTGCAGCCGGTCAGTAAGTCCAATCAAATGGTCGATAAACATTGTCGAGTTACTGTAGGCCGTATCCCAATCTGTGTCACTGTGCTCGGGGTCACAACCAATTTCTATATACATCCAAAAATTATCCAGTTTAAAGACCAGTTTGCGCGCAAGTCTTACATGCTCAAATAGAACGGCAGATTCAAACTCAACGATGACCTTCGGTAATTCGTGGCCGATCTGATTGCGGAGGTTTCGTAACGCAATTATTTGGTCGACATCTTCGTCTTGTATCGCTTCATAGTGCTCAGCGAGGTACTTTACACTCGCATTTAGTGGGCTTAAGTGCCGGCTTAAAACGTCTGTTTCATACTTGTCCGAATGTTGGTCTCCGCCGTATCCAGATCCGGTCAATAACGAAAACTTTGTCCTTGGTATCACCATCGATTTGATGATCTCGTATGCACTTAGGATGATACTGGTGGCTAGCATTCGGGCGCTTAAATCTTCAGCCTCAATAGTTGAGAGTGGCCGCGTATGACTATTGTTCAACATAAGTTTTCGGGGCGCGCACTTAATCACTCATGTATGTGCTTGCTCGGTTCCATTGACTGGTGGAGTATGTCGATGATCTCGATGTGATCAGCAGATATTTGATAGTAAATCGTATGTGAACCGACGAAATAGCTGTAGAGGTCCATATCCAAGTCGTCTCGTTTCTTCCCACGTTTTGGATCTTCGGCAAGATAGTCGAGTCGTTCTATCAGGCTTTCCAAGTATCGGATCGCTTGTCGGGGGCCAAATTGCGCGGCGGTGTAATCGTCAATATCTTGAAGACTCCGTGCCGCCTCCGGAGAGATAACGACTTCACACACGTTTGGCGATTAGCTCTTCGATGAATTTTTTACCATCTACGAATTCACCACGATCCAGCTGCGCTTTGCCAATGGCAAGCTTTACGCGAATCGCCGCGAGCTTTTCTTCATTCTCTTCGAGCAACCGCAGACCGGCTCTCACGGCTTCACTGGTCGATTCGAATCGGCCTTCCTGTATTTTGTCGTCGATAAAGCTCGAAAAATGCTTACCGATGGTGACGCTGGTATTTCTGGGCATAATGCATCCTCAATTAGAATGTATTAGATATTAATACAAATAAAGGTCTCTGTCGCGATTCTTTGTGTAGTTAGGGGGCCAAATAGATCAATTAGGGTTCGTGTGAGCGTGAATTATCAAACACAAACTAACAGCGGTCATCAGGTGCAGCTATGCTGTGGTCACTAGCTCGTAAAATTGCACCCAAGCTGGCGCCGAACTTCTGCTTTGACCTTTCTTCAGCATACGCCACAGCTCGATTCCAGCCAAAGTGGCTTGTGCAGACCAGAACGATTTGAAACCGAGCATGGGTCGAATTCGCTGCTTGATAAAGCAATGATCCTGCTCAACGATATTATTGAGATACTTACGCTGGCGAATTTTGATGCGCTTGTTTTCTTCTTTGTTGTACTGTTTAATGGCTGCAATATTGGCACCACTTTTGTCAATATTGATGAGGCTAGGCTTTCCGTTAGTATCGATGGCTTTAGTCAGAAAGCGCCGCGCCACCAGCTTGCGACAGAACCGAAACTATTGATCGGGCTTCACCGTTGACAAATAATTTCTACACTGACCCCGATCTAATTAGTAGGTTAGGTTTAGGTCGAAGGGGTAGTTTATTTGGGTTTGTTGGTCTGTGGTTAGCAAAATCAGTGTTTTTAGATCTGATCGCAGGTCAAACTGGATGGTCCAGGTGTTTTCCTCAAGGTCAGATTGAACCGGGGAAACAATTTTGCCATCGGCTGTTTTTGCCAGGAGGTTGATGAATTTATCCAGCGGGCCCTGGTAGCGTACTTTCAGGCGCGGAATAAAACCGGCATCCAATTCGCCAAAGGTAACTTGGCTATCTCCTATGGACTTGCTTTGCCCGAGATCTGGAAATGGAAATTCGGTTTTGGAGACAGAATGGGGCAAACGTACGGTAAGCTCTCCTTTTAATTCGGACAATTTCTGTCCAATTTTCAGTTTCAATTTTGGATTGGCTTTACCACTCATCAATGGAAGGTCTTTAACCGTAACAGCAGGTGCGTATTGGCCGCTCTCATTGTATCGTCCAGGGCTAAATGAAAAAAACTGGTTAACCGATCGATTCTGATCGTTGATGGTTAATTCGAATGCGCTTCGATTACCCACCAATTGCGGAATCAATGGAACAATCAAGTTAACCTGGAGAGCATTGTCCCATGAACTCTCGATATCCTGATGAAACGCCATCCAAACAGGAGACCTGTTATGGGATCCAATTAGCGGACCACTGGAATAAATACGATCGAATGCCTTGGTTCTATCAGGATCTGTCAACTCCAGGTTCGAGAAGCGCTGCCACTCCGATTCAGCCACAGCACCAGTAACCACCGCAGTGGGAATCTCTTCATGGTTTTGCTCCACTAGCGAATAAAACCGATTCATATCAAGAGTATAATCAAAATCCACCACTGCCCGGGTCTTGGCAAAATAGAATTCGAGTCGGTGAATATCACCCATAAATTGAGTCGTAGTAGTCCGATCATTTGAAGAATCTGAGCCCGAGGAAAACTGCGTTCCCCGGCGCAAAGTTTCACCTTTCAAGTTCAGCGCTCTTACCCCAATAAATTTATGTCGCTTTCCACTAACCTGATAGGTCACACTTTGTTTTTCTACTTTATTCACAAATATTCTGACCTTGGCTTTTTCGATAGTTGTCCCAACAACTAGATCAACAACCGCTTTCACTACTTCAACTGGTGCAGCGAATTTCAATCTGCCTTCGATATGATCAATGCTATTGAATAATAAACCTGACTGCAGTCGTATAATTTTTTCGATATGCGCCAAGTTATTTGAAACGTTAAAGCCCTTGGCGGGTTCTCTGTTTTTTCCACCGAAGCCCCGGATATTATCGAGACAAACCTCGTCTCGCAGCATCTCTTTACCGCTGCGATCTTTCACCGAATCAACCAGTAACTGAAATTCTGCCTCCGCATCAAACCAACTCCCGTCGACTTCCGGCAGTTTTACCTCAGCTTTAACCTTGATCTGTGTCAGCCCTGTTTTCGCATCCCATTCCGCCTCGATAAAATCAATGGCAAACGGCCCCCCAGTAAATACTGGCGTACGATTATTGCCATCTACCCGATACTTTGTCAGACTGCCAAATACCACGTTGTTGGCAAAATCCCACGGCGTTTCATTTACCCTCTCTTCTCTGGTTTGGTCTTGTTCCCCGTCAAGTTGTCCAGAAAAAGCATAGCCAATCACTTCTCCCATCATATCGGGGATGCTGGCTAGCGTATCGTTTTTTAATGGAGCTGAAATATGGAGTGACGCAGCCTCCTCGCGGACTTCTATGCCGGAAATAAAATCACCCAAAGTGGGAGAAACTGTGGTGATTTCGCGGTTCTTTGCAGCGAGTTGCTGGTTAATCTTTTTATGCCATCTGGATGCCCAGTCTGAGTCAGCATTAATTCGACTGTGCAGTAATAATCCCGCCTTAAGCAGGTCGACAGACACCCCGGCAAACCATGATTTAACTTCGGGATTACTTTGCACCACTTCATCTGCCATATAGCCAGGAATTCCACCAACAGATTTAGCTATATTTTCTGGGGAGAACACTGCCATCGAAAACAGCTTGCCTTTTCTGTATGCATCCCATTGCGACAGATCACGACTGATTTCGACTTTACCATTCAGGCGTTCGATCAAATTATCAAGATTTGACAGATTGTCCGACAGCAACAACCATTCAGCATCCGCATACAGAAAAGTTTCCTGTTTAGTCGAAGTATCCTGGTTCTGACCCTGGTCTCCGGCGCATACGGTTTTATTTTCATCGCGTTTTTTATCCAGCCGATAAGTGTATTTAGTCAACGGTGAAAGCAAGTACGCGTCCGACAATACAGGTTCTATATATTGCCAGTTGAACTGGCCAGACAGCGCCAGAAATATCCCCGGGTTTTCTGGAAGCGCCTCCAGCCAGAAGGTCGCCTGATCAAGGTTTTCACGAAAGTTTGCCTCACCATATAATAGTTTTTCGATCAGGTCGGTATCTATCCCGGGAATAGGCAAAGGCGCAGGATCCGGTTTACCTTTAACCAGGCCCAACATGGCCATCAATTGGGAATGGTCGTAAAATGCCAGGCCGACAAGTCTGTCGGTAGCAATCGCCTTTTCAAGTAATAGAATATTTTTTGAGGGTTTATTGTTCAACCAAAAGTAGGCTGCAAGCGCAATCACTACGATGATTAACACCAAAGTTGCTACGGTCCAAAAAACTTTTTTTGTCATATTGTGAAATTATCCAGTCTTCAGCAGCAATGCATTCTGTTCAGGACTGATCAAACAGCTGATCAAGGAAAGTTTTGATTGGTGAAATAAACAACTCGGGTTGCTCGAACAGTCCCAGGTGTTGAAGGGTCGGCACAATCAGAGTTTTCGCGCCGGTAATGTCCATAGAAATCTCATAGGACTCATGGCGGCCCACGGCCCATGATTAAATGCTCTATTAACATCCGCTGCAGTAGCCTCGGGCAAGCGCGACCAAACTTCGCCATTTGCCGGGTTAATACCTTCAAACATTTGACCGTCCGCAGCGCCTACCCGGGCACCATCGATCAGCATTATATATTCCTTTATATCCACCTTTGGCATTGCCTCAAATAGTTGAAAAACCGTAATATCTATTATTAGTTTACTAGATTCAATAATCATTAAACAAACCCAGAAAGGTCGATATAATGTGTGGTCGATATGCCAATCACGTCAAACAAATGGGGCAGTGGGCAGAACTATTACAGGACTGGCCCGACAATGCTGAAACGAGTTTCAACATTGCGCCGACCCAGATGGTTCCCGCATTTACCGCAGAACATGGTGAGGCGATGCGATGGGGAATGATACCCTCATGGTCCCAGGAACCCAGCTCCAAATTTGCCACCTTTAATGCTCGCGCGGAATCCGTTGCGGAAAAACCAGCGTTCCGTAATGCCTGGCGAAAATCCCAAACCTGCCTGGTCCCCGCCATCGGATACTATGAGTGGAAAGGAACCAAGGGTCAGAAGCAGCCTTATTTCATTTATAGCAAAAACGGCGAGCCATTGGTAATGGCGGGGCTTTGGGAATATTGGAATAGAGGCGAACAATCGATCTACTCTTGTACGGTGATCACTCAACCCTCTCACGGCAAACTGTCCGAAGTACATACCCGGATGCCTTTGATGCCGGAACTCGAACAGGCGGAGCGATGGGTTAATGACGGTGTATTGGTTTTTGATGAATTAATGCAGAAGCAAAATATTGAAAGGTTTGCATTTCATCCTGTCAACAAGAACGTTAATAAATCCAGCAACCAGGGTGAACAACTGATCGCACCAATGACGCCGGCAAACACCTCCTGATGGTCGAAACTTTTCCCGGGCATTCAAGCACGCGGTTCAATAAATTTCCCCAATAGACCGTTGTTTCGCTGGTTCTTATTTGCCACCGCGGTAGGCGTACTCTATGGCAGTGGATTTGTTTACAAAGAAGTCGGTCCGCTGATTTATGGCTTAATCAGTGTCGCCACCCTTTCAATACCTTTGCTACTCAAGCTCGGCTTCTGGAAAAAGGTGTTGCTGGCAATTCCATTGTTGCTGTTCAGAATAGTGGGCAAATATTTACTCCTGCTATTTGGCCGAAATGCATTCACCGCACTCATGCGCCGCTACGGTTTGATCGAAAAACGCTGGGGGAAATTTATAAACTCTATCTACCAATACCGCAGTAATATGGTTTCAACCTGGAATGGACTGGAGAGAGCCGATCAGGCTTATCTGATTTTGATATTCTTACCCATCGCATTAACCGTCAGTATCGTCGTGATATTGGTCAAGATCGTCCGCTTGAAAATGGTACAGGTGGTATTGGAACGAATCTTGGTGGGTGCGTTTAGCTGGATAAAACGCAGATTCGGTGGTGGGTGAACATCCTTGTTCATACAAAGTGGTCCGTTAATTAGAGTCTAGAGAATTGACAATTGAATTTCTGTGTCGTAGTTCACATTTTTTAAATCAAATTGAAAACCAGTCTAAATCCAGAAATTGCGATTGTGGGATGCGGAGTCTCTGTGGCCGGAAATTCGTCCATTGTTAGATCAGTTTAGCGCCCGTGAAGATCTGACCATGGCAAGCTATCGGGATGTGGTACTAAAAACTTTCGTTCAGGGTAATTTAGTAGTTATCGGTGATGCTGCCCATTGCACCAGTCCTCAACTTGGACAAGGAGCAAACCTGGCCTTGGTTGATGCCCTGATACTGTCAACATGTATCAATGATTGTGAGACCGTTGGGTATGCTCTGAAACAATATAATAAAGCCAGATCAAATCATATTCGGTTTTACCAGATTGCCAGCCGCTGGCTAACGCCGTTTTTCAATCAGATCACTGGCTATATGGCAAACTGAGGTTTTTTACCTGCGACCTGATGTGCCACGTTCCGGCGGCCCGTCGGGTAGCCGTCCAGATATTATCCGGCTGCAAAACCGGGGTGTTTGGCACAATTAATCCTGGCCAGTGGGATCGTAAATACAATTTTAAAAAGCTGGATTAGTCTAAAGACCTCGCGGATACGTACAACATGTCTAATACACTACACTTGCAGGCATCAGATGTTCAACATCAATGGTCTCAACTCGGTCATTTTCCAGTTTAAAAATGAGATGCTGTTTATGCTCCAGGCGTTCCGCCTCCCTGGTGGGCAGACCGAGATATTTGCACCGAATAACTCGACTTACAACGCTGTGAGTGACCGCGACGACTTTGCGATCTGCTGGCAAATCCGTTAACCAGTGATCAACTTTTTTTTCGACGTCGGCATAGGATTCTCCACCCGGAACGCAGTAATTCCATTTATTTTTTTCTCTGGTCTGCAGTTGACCCGGATACTGTTGCTCAATCTCTTTGTTAGTCAATCCGGACCACTCCCCATAGTTGAATTCGATTAGCCTGGAATCGAGAATGATTTCAGATTCAGCTATTTCAAGCGCCTCTGCTAAATACCCCATGGTTACCCGGGTTCGCCCAAGTGGACTTGAAAAGAACAGAACCTTATCCAGTTCAATTTCTGATGGCGTAAGCTGTTGTCGCATCGCAGCGCCAAATGCTTTGGCCTGGGCTTGACCAGTACTGGTCAATGGTGAATCGTCCAGGCCTTGTTTACGCTGCTGGGCGTTCCACTCTGTTTCTGCGTGACGTAGAAGATAAATCATGCATCAGGGGCGGATTATTATTTCTCCGATTGTTCGTCTTTATTAAAGATTTCCTCGAGGGAAAGTCCAGTGAGTTTTTTTATTACCGACATTACGTACCACATAATACCAAATAACATGATCATTGATGGGATTGCGATCACCGGATAGCTCAGAATCGTCATCTTTCCTAGTTCTTCATTAAATGCTGCGGTTCCGGTATCACTGGTCACAATCATTTTTGCCAGGACATAATTCATGATCGCAGAAAACACAAAAGTGCCGGCCAGGCAATGATTGGCAAATCGCAATTTCTGATCAAATACCGTCTGCATCCCACTGTCCTGAAGTCGACCCTGAATTTTTTCGGTGGCCATAATAAGGGGATTAAAAATCAGTTTACGCACCAGAGGTGATCGGGTAAATCCGGTGATTACCACGGCGAGGCCAATAACTGTGGGGACTGCTGCCTCCTTGATTGCCAGCCATTTGACATCCAGTTTTAATAATCCAATACCACCCGTCAGCAATACACTAACCAATCCTAAAATTGCAATGTAATTGACCTTACGATTTCGGATCAGATCGTAGCCTCCGTATAGAATCGGAAACGACAGTGCCAGCAGCAAGGCATTTACGGTTCCCAGCCGATCCGCTGAACTGAGCTTCATCAAAATAACTGACGGGATGACGACATTGACCAGGATCTCAATCAGTGGCGAAGGCTTTTTAGCGGGGGAAGACATTGCTGAACGGGATAAGAATTTAGATTACAAATTGCTTGCACAGTGCAGCAACTTGCTGCCGATGGGAGTCAATTTGCTGATTTATTCCGTCTTGGCGGCAGGCCTCGACGGTGGCCGCGATGATATTGCCTAGCTCGGTCATTTGCAATTGCCTGAATCCACGGGTGGTTACCGCGGCCACCCCCAGGCGGAGGCCTGCCCATGCGGATGGCCGCGCCGCATCAAACGGAACCGGATTCTTGTTGGACGTGATGTTAAGCACCGCCAGCGCATCCTGTACCTGTTTTCCGGTTAAGCCCCAGTCCGAAAAGTCCAACAACAGCAGGTGAGTATCGGTGCCCCCGCTGACCAATTTTAATCCATGTCCAGCAAGACATTCTCCCAGAGTAGTAGCGTTATCCACTACCTGGTTGGCATATTCTCGAAATTGCGGGAGTAAAGCCTCGCCCAGGCAAACCGCCTTGGCAGCTATTACGTTGGTGTGCATGCTGCCCTGTACCCCGGGAAAGATCGCCGCCTGCAGCTTTTTCGACCAGCTATTGTCACGACTCAGGATCATGCCCCCGCGAGGTCCACGCAATGTCTTGGTGGTGGTACAAGTCACAATATCGGCCCAGGGAATCGGCGAAGGATGAACTCCACCGGCCACCAGACCAGCGAAATGTGCCATATCTACCAGTAGCATTGCGCCAGCAGCATCGGCGATTTCTCGCATACGGGCAAAATCGAATTGCCTCGGATAGGCAGAACCGCCGGCAATTAGTAGCGCAGGATTTAGAGATACCGCCTGTTCATGTAACCGGTCGTAGTCTATTAAGCCACTGTCCCGCTCAACCCTATAGTGATGGGCCTCAAACCATCGACCCGACAAATTGGGGGGCGCACCGTGGCTAAGATGTCCTCCTGCGGCGAGATCGAGACTAAGAATTTTATCTCCGGGTTTGACCGTGGCAAAAAACGCCGCCTGGTTTGCCTGGGTGCCGGAATGAGGCTGAACATTTACATATTCACAGGCAAACAATTCTCTTGCACGGTCGATAGCGGCCTGTTCGATAATATCGACGTACTTTGCGCCGCCATGAAATCGATTACCTGGATAACCTTCGAGGGTTTTATTGTTGATCTGATGACCCAGCGCTGCCCGCACTGCGTCACTCACGACGTTTTCCGAAGCGATCAACTCAATCTGAGTTTGCTGCCGATTGAGCTCCCCTTCCAGGGCATTGAAAACCAGGGGGTCGCTGGTATTGAGGTTATTTAGCATATTGATTCTAACTGAACATGAAAAACGGAGATGGCAACCATCACCAGTAATTTCTTAAAAATTCGCTGTCCCTAGACTAAACCTGGGCCAGCGTGGGAATTTTAGTGTAGTGTATTGGACTTCCCCAGGCCAACTAATTTCTCTCGAAACATAACCATGCAAAAAAACATCGATTATTACCATTTTCTGATTTCGCCTTGGAGCTATCTGGCGATTAATCGGTTCAATGAAATTGTCGCGCGACACGACGCCAGGGTGAACTATAAACCTATTGCGGTTATGCCTACATTTGAAAAAATGGGCGGGGTTCCTCTGGCAAAGCGCCACCCTTCCCGTCAGCGTCTGCGCATGGATGAATTACAGCGATGGTCCACGTATCTGGGTATTTCAATCAATTTACAGCCAGCATTTTTTCCGGCGGACACCGCGGTAGCGTCGAAAATGTTAATTGCTGCCGGCAATCAGGGACCCGAAGCGGGAGCATTTAGTGATGCTGTGTTGACTGCAGTATGGAGGGATGAAAAAAACGTAGCAGACACCGGGACCTTGATAGAAATCGCCAGTAGCTGCGGATTCGATGGAAACGCATTACTTACCTCTGCCAATAGCGAAGAACTCGCAGCAGAGTTTATCGCAACCACCGAACTCGCACATAAACTGGACGTATTTGGCTCTCCTACCTATATCGTTGACGGCGAGAACTTCTGGGGCCAGGACCGACTGGACTTTCTTGACCGGGCCCTGGGCGGATAAGTGGCGAGAAATTATTGACTACGGAATAAGCACGGTGCACCCGGTTGTACTGCGGGACTCCAATGCATCGTGAGCTTTTCCCGCATCTTCCAGGGCAAAAGTTTGGTTGACCGCAATATTCAATCGATCTGAACCGATCATTTCAAATAATGCTGCTGAAGCCTTTTCCAGCCAGCCGCGATCCGCAGTAAAGTGAAACAAAGTCGGTCGATTGAGGTACAGGGAACCTACCGCGAGATCAGAAATTTTAAAATCCGCGGCTGGCCCGGATGACTGCCCGAACGCAACCATTGTTCCGAATCTCTTTAAACAGTCCCGTGAACCCGGCCAGGTGTCCTGTCCAACACTGTCGTATACAACGTCTACCATCTCCCCTTCAGTAAACGCTTTAACCCCGGCCAGAAAATCGTCAGTTTTATAATTGATAACATCTGCGTATCCGTTATTCATAGCCAGCGAACACTTGTCATCGCTGCCGGCAGTGCCTATAGCGGTTGCGCCTTTATCCGCGAGCCATTGACCTGCGATCAATCCGACCCCACCCGCTGCTGCGTGAAATAATACCCTATGTCCGGTTTCTACCTCAAAACTATTATGCAGCAGGTAATAGCAGGTCAAGCCCTTCAACATACAAGCCGCTGCGGTTGTGTCATCAATATCATCAGGCAGTCGAACCACATGAGATACATTTATGTTCCGATGGGTACTGTATGCGCCATTTGGAAGGGTATAGGCAACTCGATCCCCTTCCTTGAATCCGTCAACTCCGGCGCCGACCGCCTCTACCACACCGGCCGCCTCGCAACCGAGCACCAGATTATTTTCTACCGGCCAGGGATAGGCTCCACTACGAATATAGACATCGATAAAGTTCACTCCAATCGCATTGTGCTTGATCAGAACTTCCCCGGCGTTGGGCATCTCTGGTTCGAATTCGTGCCTTTCAAGAACGTCGGAACCGCCAGGACTGCTGGCGTGCATTGCATAAGCCATAATTTTTCTCGAGCTAGGTATAATTTCCTGGAGGTTAACCCAGATGAGTTATTGTATTCTACAAATTCTAAAATCTATCCTACAACACATTGATGAAAATCCGAAACAATATTAATCGAATTGCCTGCGTCGGCGCTGGCACAATTGGCGGTGGATGGGTCGCGTATTTTTTATCCAGGGGATTCAAAGTAATCGCGACAGACCCGGGAGAAGATACCGAGAGAAAACTAAACACGGTCATTGACGACGCCTGGCCCATGGTAATCCAACTAAATTCGTCGATTGAGTCAGAACAACAAGATTCTTACAGGAACAATTTAACCTTTACTTCAGATCTTGCTACTGCAGTTACTGACGCAGATTTTATTCAGGAAAGCGCCCCGGATAGAGAACAATTAAAGGTAGAACTATTTTCTCAGATCGGAAAATATGCACCTAAAGATTGTGTAATTGCAAGTTCGTCTTCGGCGTTTCTACCTTCAAGTATTGCCAGTAATTGTAATCACCCAGAACGCTGTATTATTGGCCACCCGTTTGCACCATCCTATATGATGCCACTGGTGGAAGTAGTTGGAGGGCAAAAAACCGATCCAGCGGTACTCGATTGGGCGGTTGGGTTTTACAATAGTATTGGCAAAAAAGCATTGTTGTTAAAGAAAGAAATTGATTCCTATATCGCCAATCGTTTGCAACACGTAGTATTAAATGAGGCCATTTCTCTGGTCGAAAACGGTATATGTAATTTCGACGATGTTGACAATGCGATGCGCTTCGGACCGGGATTACGCTGGGCATTTGCCGGACCCGGTATGTGCTATCACCTTGGCGGCGGCAAGGGCGGATTGAGCGCCATGATTGAGCAGTTTGGATTTAATGCCAGTGATGAGGTTCGGGAGAATCTATTTCAATCCATTGAGAGGCAGGCCGGGAACCGGGGCATCGATGAACTGGAGCGTTGGCGAGACGAAAATTTGTTACAGATGTTGAATGGGCTGGCGTTCGATCCAAAATAATGGTGCCATTTTAAATGTGCTCGGCATGACGTAATAGCTACTATAATTGGACGGCATCGCGCAGATCGTTGATTTTAACTATTAATAGCAAAGCGTTATCTTCTGTTAATTGATTTTGATTTGAATTTGAATCGTATAATGTCCAGTAATCAACACCAGCATCTTGCTCGGTTAAAGCAACAGATGGATCAAAACGGCTATTGCATTGTTCCGGATTTGATCGCGCCTGAAAAAATGGCCGAAGTCCATCGTCGAATCGATACCCAGGCGAAAGCCGAAAGACGAGAAGGGGTAAGCACTCAGGATCAGGTCCAAACCGATGGAGATAAAAACCAGTGGGTTTACATGTTGATAAACAAAGGAGAGATTTTTCAACGGCTGGTGGATCAATCACTGGTGCACCAAATTGTCTCCCATGTTCTTGGACCACACTATTTGTTATCAGATTTTGCCGCCACTATCGCTCAGCCAGACAATCGACAAATGGGTTTACATAAGGACCAATGGTGGCTGCCAGAACCCAGGCTTGCGGGAGAACCACATCAGCGTTGCGGCGATATTAATCGTGCCAATGTTGGTAAAGGCCAACCCACCGAATCTGCGGTGCCGATCAATCCACCGGTTGTTTGCAACGTATTGTGGATGGTGAGTGATTTTACGGTTGAGAACGGGGGTACCAGAATCGTCCCAGGAAGTCATTTAAGCGGGACGAATCCAGAACCCTATGGCGATTATCAGACTGTCAACGCAACCGGCACTGCGGGAAGTGCGGTAATTTTCGAAGGACGAACCTGGCACTCAGCGGATGTTAATCACAGTGCAGCGCCACGCTACGGAATAACCACCTATTATTGTGCGCCGCAATTCAGACAGATGATCAATTTCACCTACGGTACCCGGGGTGACGTCATTTCATCATTAGGGCCTGAATTAAAAACCTTGCTCGGATTCAAGCCCTGGGGTGGATATGGGGCCACCGGAGACCAGCATGCCGAGTGTATTGTTCGCGGGGAAGACGGGGTCGGAATCCTTGGGGATTAACCGGCTATACCAGGTCCAGTGGCGGCGGAATCAACACCAATTTACCGACATGGCGTTTGGCCATAAAATCTTTTTGTGCGGCAACAATGTCAGCGAGTGGATAGGTCTGAGACACTATCGGGCTAATTTCTCCGGCTTCTATGTAGCCAATCAGGCTTTTAAAAACTTCAGTTTCGAGGATGGTACAACCAAAAAAGCTTAGATCCTTAAGATAAAGCGTCCTCACGTCCAACTCTACCAGCGGCCCACCAATTGCACCGGCGACTGCATACCGCCCACCTTTTTTCATGACCTCAGGTAGCGAAGCCCAGCTAGACCCCGCCACCAGATCGATCACCACATCCACGGCATCTGTCCCGAGCAGCTGAATCAGGTCGGCGTCCCGATCAATGGTCAGGTTCGCTCCTTGTTGACGCACCAACTCAGATTTCTCCTTACCACAAACCGCGATTACCTCTGCGCCGCGCCGTCTTGATAACTGTATGGCAGCCGAGCCAACACCTCCGGAGGCACCGGTTATAAGAACCCTGTCAGCACTGCTAACCCCGGTTCGGGTTAGCATGTTTTCCGCCGTGCTCCATGAACAAGGAAACGAGGCGAGCTCGGGATCAGACAAATCTGACTGAATATGGTAAGCGTGAACCGATGGCGCTTTAACAAATTGGGCAAATCCACCGTCACATTCAGAACCAAGAAACCATCCTTCATAGGGCTTCCAATCTACCGGCGAGCGTAAACAGGGCTCCACCAAAACCCGTTCACCAATGCGCCCGGATAAAGACCCATCCCCTACTGCAACAATTTCACCGCAGACATCGATTCCCTGAATACGGGGAAAGCTCAGACCTGCACCACTCCAGTCGCCATCGTCACTACCCCCGGCGTCGGCCAGCTCGTCGTGGTCTATGGTATCCAGGTTGCCGCTGTTACTTTTCGAATACCAACCAATCCGCGTATTAATATCCGTATTATTCACCCCGACAGCGCCAACTTTAACAAGCACCTCCTGGCCAACAGGTTTCGGAGCCGGAATATCTTCGCGATACTCGAGTTTGTCAAAATCCCCGTGGCCGGTTAAATAAACCCCGCTCATTGTCTCTGGAATTTTCATATCAATTGGCAATTATTAATTTGGGATGCGTTATTGAACCAGACAATTAGGACGACCAGACGCGACCGCGGTAATCGTGGCGCTGACAAATAGCTCCCCGTCTATATCGTGCTTTACGTGATTCGCGTCCTGACGTATTTTAGTTTCTATGGAACTCGCTCCAGCAGATTCCGCCAGTTCGGTAGCATCAAACACCGCCAGTTCACGAGCTTTATCAAGGGCCGTTTCGAGATCCTCGAAAGTCATTGGCTGATCTTTGTGGAATAGATAGAAGATGCCAAACTCTGGCTGGGTTACGGTGATATGGGAAATCTGCACCACCGCGCCCATCACCGCGCCGATGGCGTTGGCGGTGTCAGCGTTTTCCGGCAAATGTAAATCGATGTTTAACATCCGCGCCACTTCGGGAAAATAATCAGCAGCAGGGCCGCCAACCGCGACGATTGGATATCCGGTAGCAAATTGTAGGTTGAACAGGGGCCTTACAAGGTCCGCCTCGCCTTTATTTAATACGATGTCCGCCAGCAACTGGGTTAAATTCATCGACTTAGAATCTTTCAGTTTTCCATGTTGATTGAGCCCCGCTTCGATCAACTTTTGACTAATATCTCGAATCACCATGTCGAAAACCTGTTGGCTTGGAGCAACTGCATCCCCAACCTCCCAATTGCCACAACCATATAAATGGCGCATCTGGCGACCCCATATCCTGGCCGCAAGCTCGGCTGCATCCCGATTCCAGTGATGACTCATGCCCAGTACATGGGTCGCGTCAGATGGCGTGAATCCACTATAGATGACCAGACTCAAGCGCTCCATCCTTGCCAGTGCACGCAACATAGGGCGATTGGTATCCGCCAGCGCATCGAGTTCAATGGGGCCATTCTCGAGCAGCTCCCAGATATCATTCTCCAGGGTCCCCAATTGATTTAATACCACTTCATTGTGCTGTAATCGCAGGGCAAATTTATTGTTGCGCGGATTGGGCGCCGCATTAAATTGTCGTTCCAGCTTCGCCACAACTTCAGGGTATTGATAAGCTAACAGACTCATGGGCACCACCCGACGCTGGGACATTGCCAGCTTGCCCTTAAATCGTACTTCGCTATCGCCTCCCAGGCCGATCGAGAAAACCCGAATGGCTTCAACCATGGGTTGCCAGTCACCGATTCGGGCACCGTCTTCGCATAATTCCGGTTGGCCGTCGGTAACAATGGCTATGTCAGTGGTGGTTCCTCCGATATCGACTACTATTGCATCTTTCTGCTGGCTTAACGCGCAGGCACCGATGACGCTGGCCGCCGGTCCGGATAATACGGTTGTTACCGGTTGTAACAATGCGGTCTGGGCATTAACCAGGGAACCGTCACCTTTAACAATCATCAATGGCGCATTAATTTGCTGTTCGCGTAAAATCTGTTCAACCGAATTAATCAGCGACTGGATATATAGAATCATGCGCGCATTCAGCGCAGTGGTTAATGCGCGTCTGGGTGCGCCCAGGGTAGAGGCGAGTTCGTGACCGCAGGCGACCGGTTTGCCGGTTAACTCGAGGACCAGGTTTCGCAATGCCGATTCGTGAGAACTGTTGCGCGTTCCAAACATTGATGAAATCGCAAATGCTGACACTCTAGCCTGTTGGTCGAGAATAATATCACTGGCCTGGGTAAGGTCCAGCGGCATTAACTCATGGCCCGTAGCGCTGTGGCCGCCATCCAGTTTATTGATCAGGTCACGCTCAAGGATTTCGCTCAATCCGCTTTTCTCGACCTGCTGTTCACTATATCCCGGCAACAAGATTGAGACCGGGGCGCCTCTACCTTCGACCACTGAATTTGTTGAAAGGGTGGTGGAAAGGGCTACCAGATTCACCTCGGTCAACATATCCCCAGGCAGGCTAGTGATTGCATTGCCGATCCCAATAGTCAGGTCATAAGCAGTAGTGAGACTCTTGTTTTTAGCGATAACCTTTTGATCGGCGTCGACAATAACCGCGTCTGTATACGTCCCGCCAGTATCAATACCTAATTGATATGCCATGATGGTTTTCGAATAAATAAAATCGTGTATTAGATGACTTAACCCAGGGCGATTCTATAGTAAACCTGATAATTTCATAGCCGGTTTGCGCCAATTTCAGCTAAACCGCGACTCCAGGGAATGATAAAACTTCTCCATATGAAACGCCGCATGATCCGGCTCATAAAGATACCCGAGTCCCTCGGGACAAGCCGTTCGGGCCTGGCACCCTCGAGAATGGCATGGCGCCAGTGGATTGCTATCGAGAAAATTAAAGCAGCTTTCCACGTCGTACCCCTTTGCGGTAAATGCGTTAACCGGACACTGGTCGAGACAGGGTTTGGCTTGACAACTATCGCAGGCATGCCGGGGCGTTCCTTCAGTTGACGCCAAATCGTCAACCGCAAGTTTCATTGGCAAGGCAATTGCGAAACGATAGGCATGCCATAGTCCATAACTGGGATGCATTAGAATACCAAGGACCGACGACTCCAGACTTTCGGCTTTTTTTGCCCAGCGCAGAAACGGTTGATAGGGGGGACCGCCAAAAGGAAACAAAGCTATTCCGCCCCACTGTTCTGCCAAATTACAACCGATCCGTTGACTCCAGCGATTTAACGGATTGGCTTCGCCATCCTCATACTCGGCGGAAACCGAGAACCGCGGCCACAATGAAGACCCCGCATTGCCGAAAAGCAAAAGGGTCCGCGCTTTTCGATCACCTTCGAGCGGCGGTACACTATCCTCGGTATCGATCTCGAATCCACCACGCAGAACCAGGCCAAATTGCTCTGCTTCGGTTTTATACTGAATGAGCTCGTTCACGCTGACTCCATTTGTCGATACTTGATTAAATCGGCCAGCGTTTGTTGTTGCAACCAATCGATAAACGCCTGCATTCCGGAACTCGGAATTCGCCCCTCCGGAAAGACGATATAATAAGAAAAATTGGAAGGCTGGGATATATCGAATGGCTTGACCAACAATCCCCGGGCTAGGTCATCCTTAACCAATTGACTTCTGGCCAGGGCAATTCCGTCCGCTTCAATTGCAGATTGAACCGCCATCGCGGAGTCGGTATACACCGGTCCCTTGTCTGGATCAACGCCCCCGGCATTGGCAACGATTAACCACTTGCGCCAATTACCGTGACCTTCGTCATGCAACAGTATGTGATGACGCAGATCAGACGGGGTGTTGAGCGGATGGGGTCCCTGCATTATTTTCGGACTACATACCGGATAAATATCTTCATCCATAAGATGAATACTGGTCAGTCCAGGATACTTTCCAGAACCATAGCGAATCGCGAGGTCGATATCTTCGGTCTCGAAGTTAGTAAGTCCCCGGGACGGTGCCAGTCGAAAGTCGAGATCAGGGTTATTTTTTAGAAAAAGGCCGAGTCGTGGCACTAACCAACGAGAAGCAAACGATGGCAACACGGTCACCGTCAAAGTCTGGTCCGCACTGTCGGACTTGGCCTGGCGCAAACCCTGATCCAGTAATTCAAACATCTGATCCACATAGGGCAGAAATCGCTTGCCTGGGTCTGACAGCGCCAGGCTACGATTACCTCGCACAAACAACAACACCCCCAGATTTTCCTCAAGTGACTTTATCTGATGACTGATAGCGGCCTGGGTCACATTAAGCTGTTCAGCCGCGATGGTAAACGACAGGCAGTGGGCAGCCGCCCTGAAAGCTCTAATGGATCCGAGGGGAGGGATTCTTTGATTCAATTCGAATAAATAATACTAATCTGAAACATGAAAATTGATCGTTTGCCGTATGCAACCCTTAGACTTAAAATAGTATTTCGTTACTAAGCAGATACAGAATATCGAACATTAATCAACGCTGGAGGCCATTATGTCAAATTATCTAAATTCATGCAAAGAGTTACACCCGCTGAGCCACGTTAGTGGTCAGATAATCAAAGATTATCCGACTATGAGCTCCATACTGGGGACACTGCGCCAATGGAATCAGCGACATCAGCAACGCAGGACCCTCTCGGGGCTGTCTGGCAGAATGCTGCAAGACATCGGATTAACCCGGGAGCAGGCAGAGTTCGAAGCCAAAAAGATTTTTTGGGTCGAATAAGTACCGTACCAACCTTCTCCGACTGCTTTAGCCAAAGCGGTCGGAGATTTCCACAGAGTTGTTTTCAATAGATATCCGAGGACGAGCAAAGTTATACTTCAGCTCAACGCCCTACCCTCAATAATATTATGGAGCCAACCCCGGACTTACAGCTAATAGAGAATCGCCGTTCTCTTCGGCTGACCTGGCCTAATGGTGAACAACACCGTCACCATAGAATCTGGCTACGCGACAATGAATGGGACGAACGCTCCCGCGATCCACACAATGGTCAAAAAAAGATTTCAGTACGGATTTCGCGCGGTTGAAATTCTGCAACAGGAACCTTCCGAACATTTCGGATTATTATGCAGATACAGCATCCGGCTTGAATACACGGGAGATGGGAAAAGCTCTCTTAGCGCGTGGAAACCAATGATAGCGCTGTCACCCGAAGGGATTTTTGAGGGAGTTCGAATCAACAATCGATCCTGCGGCGCAATTACCGGGGGTCCCTATGATCAGATGCCCGCCTATTATGCTGCCTATAACCATTTAATCGAGATCACCCGACGGCCGGAGCTCACCAAGCAATTTGGCCTCACTCCCAGGGCTTTATTTGTGGTGGACAATACTCGCGTATTGCACGACAGGACCAGTTTCGACGCAACTGGCTCACGCTGGTTTCAAGGAGCCTACACGGACAAGGATGGGTTACGAAGTGCGATCAGAATCCTCGAACAAAATGACTGAGCACAAATTTACTATGCAAGAAGCTTCAAACAATTCCGACCAGATGATCGCATTGTTGCGAGATATATTTGTCCGGCGCGGCAGCGAATCCTACCTGGGGGAATCCGTAACCATGTCAGAACATATGCTGCAAAGCGCCTGGATAGCCGAGCAGGCCGGCGAGGATCCCAACGTAATTGTCGCGGCGTTATTGCACGACGTTGGTCACTATACCTCTGATTTTGGCGAGGACTTTCTCGATGTTGGCGTGGACAACCTGCATGAGATTGCGGGGGAAAGAGTTTTAAAGGCGAATTTCCCTCCGGAAATTACCGAAACCACTCGGTGGCATGTGGATGCGAAACGATATTTGTGTGCAGTAGAACCAGCGTACTTCAGTAGCTTATCCCCCGCTTCAGTACAATCTCTTGGCTTGCAGGGCGGTCCAATGAATCCGAATGAAATCGAGGAGTTTGAAAAGAACCGTTGGCTGGACACCATTCTCAGGGTTCGGAGATACGACGACGGCGCGAAAGTTCCGGGACGAAAAACACCCGATCTGGAACACTATCTATCCATGGTAAAGACGGTATTGGTGCAATACCAACAGGGGGTTTAATCGAAAACCGCCCTAATACAGGCGGTCCTACCAATAACGTCGTTGTTTTTACCTACCGAATCGTGCAAAGACGATTTTGGTGCCGGCCTGGATCAGGCCCTGGGTAAGGTCACGCCCGTTTGACCCTGATATTTGCCACCGCGGTCCCGATAGGACGTTTCACATTCCTCGTCCGATTCAAAAAATAATACCTGGGCGACCCCTTCATTAGCATAAATTTTTGCGGGTAATGTGGTGGTATTGGAGAATTCCAGAGTCACATAACCTTCCCATTCGGGCTCGAATGGAGTGACGTTAACAATAATTCCACATCTCGCATAAGTGCTTTTGCCAAGGCAAATAGTCAGGACGTTTCGCGGGATTCGAAAATACTCAATGGTTCGAGCCAGGGCAAACGAGTTGGGAGGAATAATGCAAACGTCGCCAGCAAAATCCACAAAACTATTCTGGTCAAATGCCTTGGGATCCACTATTGCGGAATTGATATTGGTGAATATTTTAAACTCATTGGAACAACGTATGTCATATCCATAGCTGGAAGTACCGTAGGAAATCACTTTACGTCCATCATTCTCCCGCACTTGGTCAGGTTCAAATGGTTCGATCATGCCCGTGCTTTCCGCCATACGACGGATCCACCGATCAGCCTTAATTGCCATCAGTTCGGATTAATTATTGATAGAATCACAAAACCTTCAGGTCGGCAATCAATTCTGCTGAATAACGATGTTCGGAAATTTTGAACTATAGTCTTTCTTACGCAAGGCGAGCCGCGCCGTAGCTTTTCGAGCAATAGATTTATAAATATTCGAAATAACACCGTCGGGATCCGCGACGACGCTCGGCCTGCCACCATCAGCGCCCTCTCTAATCGAGCGATCCAGAGGTACGTTGCCAAGCAATTCAGTACCATAGTCGTCCGCCATATCCTGACCGCCACCGGCACCAAAGATATGTTCTTCATGACCACACTTGCTGCAAATGTGGGTGCTCATATTCTCGACCACGCCGAGCACAGGAATTTCGACCTTATCGAACATCTTATAGGCCTTACGAGCGTCTAACAGAGCGATGTCCTGGGGTGTTGTAACGATTACCGAACCCGACACTGGAACTTTTTGCGCCAGGGTCAACTGTACATCACCGGTTCCAGGCGGCATGTCTACGATCAGGTAATCCAGATTATCCCATTGGGTATCTTTGAGCAGTTGCTCCAGCGCCTGGGTAACCATTGGGCCGCGCCAAATCATTGGTGATTCTTCGTCCACCAAGAATCCAATAGACATCGCCTGCACATTATAGCCACTCATCGGCTCCAGGGATTTACCGTCTTTCGACTGCGGCTTACCGGAAATTCCCAACATACGTGGCTGACTGGGACCATAAATATCAGCGTCAAGTATGCCTACCCGAGCACCTTCCGCCGACAATGCCAACGCCAGATTAACCGACATTGTAGATTTACCTACTCCGCCCTTACCTGACGCCACCGCAATTATATTTTTCACTCCTTTTAGCGGCTTGACCCCCTCCTGAACCTCGTGAGCCAGAGATTTAAAGCCTACACTGACATCGGCATTGGGGATTACTTCCTGAACCAGACTAATCATTTCTCCTTCGAAACTCTTCGCGGGATACCCCAATACAACGTTGATTTTCAGCTTGGTGCCATCTCCGGCAATATCTTCAATACACTTGGCGGTGACAAGGTCCACCCCAGTATGGGGATCGATCACTTTTTTAAGCCTGGCCTCAACGTCTTCCCGAGTCATGCTGCTCATTATTTATCTACCTTTATTTGGCCCGATGCGCTCGGGAAATTAGTTGTGTTGTCCGAATAACGTCCTCCAGCAAATCTCGATCGAACCTTCTATCGGCTAATTGATCGCGGCATGGACATCAATATTATTTTAACCGTTCGTATCCAAGTATAATAGCTAGTGTAGTGTATTAAACATATTGCCTACTTGCTCAAAGGATAATTTGAAAAGGCAATCTAACCAACCAGAACAAAATCTGTAATTAACATCGCGATGCAGCTCCCGCAAAGAACAATGCTGGTCACCAGCGCCCTGCCTTACGCAAATGGCCCTATCCACATCGGCCACCTGGTGGAATACATTCAAACGGATATATGGGTACGGTTTCAAAAAATGCGAGGTCACCGGTGTCACTATGTCTGCGCGGATGATGCCCATGGCACACCGATTATGCTCAAGGCAGACGCCGAAGGAGTTTCGCCCCAACAGCTGATTGACCGGGTTCACAAAGAACATTCCACAGACTTTGCCAAGTTTCTGGTGGATTTTGATAATTTTTACACGACCCATTCGGAGGAAAACCGCCATTTCTCCGAACTCATCTATCAACGGCTAAATGAAGGCGGACATATTACCCGGAAAACCATCAAGCAATTCTATGATCCGGAAAAGGGTATGTATTTGCCGGACCGCTTTGTCAAAGGAACCTGCCCAAAATGTCATTCGGCGGATCAATATGGGGATAACTGTGAAGTATGCGGCAATACATATTCGCCTACCGAACTGATCGATCCAAGATCCGTGGTATCGGGAGCAACCCCGGTGGAAAAAGACTCGGAACAACTATTCTTTAATCTAGATAATTTTCGAGAATTCCTGGCCCAATGGTTTGACCAGGGTCGCACCCAAAACGAAATCGCCAACAAGCAACGAGAATTGTTTGAGGAAGAATTATTCGAATGGGATATCTCACGTAATGCACCTTATTGGGGATTTGCCATACCAGGGGAGAAAGACAAGTACTTTTACGTCTGGCTGGAAGCCCCAATTGGTTATATGGCCAGCTTTAAAAATTTATGCGATCGCGAAGGCATGGACTTCGACGCCTATTTCGGTGCAGACAGTGAAGCTGAGCTATATCATTTTGTTGGCAAGGATATCGCCCGTTTTCACACGCTATTCTGGCCGGCAGAACTGCATGGTGCCGGATTCAGGACACCCACCGCGGTATGGTGTCACGGTTTTCTTACCATTAACGGCAACAAAATGTCCAAATCCCGGGGCACTTTCATTATGGCGGAAACCTTTCACAAACACCTGAACCCCGAATACCTCAGATACTATTTCGCAGCCAAACTGGACAATGGGATCGATGATATCGATCTCAACCTGGAGGATTTTCAGGCCAGGGTAAATTCCGACCTGGTAGGCAAACTGGTGAATATCGCCAGTCGCTGCGCTGGATTTATCGGTAAGCAATTCGATGGAAAACTAAGTGCGGCGCTGCCAGACCAAACCTTGTTCAAGACGTTCTCCGGGGCACTCGATGGTATTGCCGAAGACTATGAAAACCGGCGTTTTAGCAAAGCGGTACGGGAAATCATGGCACTGGCGGACAAGGCCAATCAATATATCGATGGGGCCAAGCCCTGGATTCTGATCAAAGACCCAGAGCGCAGAGACGAAGTACAGGGGATATGCACCCAAGGAATCAATTTATTCAGGATCCTGATGATCAGTTTAAAGCCGGTTCTACCCACCACCGCCGCCAATGCAGAGGCATTTATGGGAGTCGCTCCTCTCAACTGGAGCGATGCCGAATTCCCGTTACTGGATCACGAAATTAATCGATACACACCACTACTAACCCGGGTGGATCCATTGAAAATTGACGCCATGGTGGAACAAACCACACAAGCTCAGAATGCCGCCGCAACAACTCCAACCGGCCCCCTTGCAGGTGATCCAATCGATGCAGAAATTAATTTCGACGATTTCGCCAAACTGGATTTGCGGGTAGCCAGAATAGCCAATGCGGAACGGGTGGAAGGCGCTGACAAGCTATTGCGTCTAACCCTGGATCTGGATGGCGAAACCCGTAATGTATTTGCCGGGATAAAATCAGCCTATGAACCTGAGCAGCTAATTGGCCGACTTACCGTAATGGTTGCCAACCTGGCACCACGCAAAATGCGCTTTGGGGTCTCTGAAGGTATGGTATTGGCCGCGGGACCGGGTGGTAAAGATATATTCGTATTATCGCCGGACCAAGGAGCCCTCCCTGGGATGCGAGTGAAATAGGCAAAAAAAAGCAGCCCAGCTGGCTGCTTTTATCTGATAGCGAAAATCGCTTATCTTTTCGAGTACTGTGGTCGCTTGCGACCTTTATGCAGGCCAACCTTTTTGCGCTCCACTTCCCGGGCATCCCTGGTGACAAATCCAGCTGAACGCAATGAAGGTCGCAGTTCTTCGTCATAATTCATTAACGCTCGGGTAATACCGTGTCTGATCGCACCGGCCTGACCACTGTTGCCACCACCATCGACATTAACCATTACATCCATCTTGTCGAGCATTTCGACCAGCTCCAGGGGCTGACGGACGATCATACGGGCGGTTTCCCGACCGAAATATTGATCGATAGATTTCTTGTTGATAACAATTTCTCCAGTGCCGCGTCGGAGATAGACCCTGGCGGTAGACGATTTACGTCGGCCAGTTCCTTGATAGGTTTCTTGAGCTTGTGCCATATTAAATTTGGTGCCGTACTAGATTTCCAGGACTTTGGGTTGTTGGGCCGCATGTGAATGCTGATCCCCTGCGTATACTTTCAATTTACTAATCATCGAGCGTCCCAGTTTATTTTTAGGCAGCATTCCTTTAACCGCTTTTTCGATTACCCGGGTAGGATGCTTTTCGATCAAATCCTTGAATGAAACGCTCTTGATACCACCAGGATGCCCGGTATGGTGGCAATACATTTTATCGGTGGTTTTATTACCAGTAACCACTACTTTTTCAGCATTGACAACAACAATGTAATCACCTGCATCCATATGCGGGGTAAATTCCGGCTTATGTTTGCCACGCAACCGATGGGCAATCTCCGCGGCGAGTCTTCCCAAAACCTTATTGCTGGCATCAACCACGAACCATTCGCGTTTGATTTCGCTGGATTTGGCGGAATAAGTCTTCATTTGTTCAGCTGAAACGAGGGTAGAAAATTGGACGCCGAATGATACTTGAGCGAGAGCCTGGTGACAAGGGCGATTCTGTAGGGATTTTAGATGAAATTCGGCAGAATTCCGACTATACGAACTTTCCAACCCAATTCCCCGGAACTGATCGAGTCGGTGGAAGAAATAAGATAGACACCGTAGATTCCGGACACCCATAGGTTTGGTCTAATTGCAGCTCGCTCACCGCCGAAAAACGATTGAAGCCTCATAAGCTTCTCGCCCAGGTTAGCGCCAGGCCGTTGAGAGGCGGAGTCGCGTTTGTCTTTTCAGAACCGTTGGAGGCCAGGGATGGCCGGAATCGAGCCTACAAGGAAGTACTTGTGGCGTGTTCTGCAAAGATAAACAGGATTCCGACTACGGTATAACGATAGATTCAGGACACCCATAGGTTTGGGCTAATAAGGTCGATTTTGACCACCCAAAGTTTTGGGTTAATTTCAGCTCACACTCCGCGGAAAGACGATCTATGTCCCATAAGTACCAAGCCCAGGTTAACTCAGACCGCTGAGAGACGGAGTCGCGTTTATTTTTTCAGAACCATTGGAGGCCAGGGATGGCCGGAATCGAGCCTATAGGGACGCGCTCGTGGCGTGATCTGCAAAGATAAACGGGATTCCGACTACGGTATAACGCTTCGTAATGAGCTGTTTTGCCAAGGTCAGGGTATATGGGCTCACGACATACAGACCCTCCTAACACGGCTCTACGCGCCCTGGTCTGGTTGGTCTATGGACTAGTGTTACTGGTGATCTATGTTGAAACTCCGCCTCGCTCTTTCGCATCCAGCGACCGCGAGATACTAGCCATCCTGGCTATAAAAAAGGCGCAACCAAGTAAGGTTGCGCCGCAATAAACCACCATAAGGAGGATAAGGAGGATTGCGCTATAGGCTTAGCTATAGTGCGAGTGTGACTTTAGCAGGAGCAGCTGAACTGGCCCTGAAAGAAGTCTGAATATCCGTTCATATTCGCAGTCGCTCCACCACCTTACCATTGATCAAATGCTGCTCGATAATTTCATCGATATCTTCTTCATCTACATAGGTGTACCAAACCTCTTCCGGATAAACCACCAGAACCGGACCCTCGTCACAACGATCGAGGCATCCCGCCTGGTTGATTCGAATTTGACCCTTTCCATGTAAACCCGCTTCTTTCAGTTTTTTTTTCGCGTAATCGCGATAGTGGGGAGAATCAAAATCCGCGCAACAACGCCGGCCACCATCTCGTTGATTTTGACAGAAAAAAACGTGCTTTTCGTAGTACTGATCAGGCATCGGAATTTGGCAGAAATATAGGGATTGATAAGATGTCAAATTTTATCCTATGCGCTATCCATGTGATAATCCCAGAATGTCCAACCCACGCCAATACAGTTTCGCAGACCAGGTTATTCTTGGGATCGATGGTGCTATGCAAACCTTGCTGGCTCCCCACAAAGCATCGCGGGACTACCCGGGAATTGATGAACCCGATCTAACCGATTCTCAAAAGCGCGAGTCAGCGGGTTATATGCGGGTCAATCATGTTGGGGAAGTATGTGCCCAGGCGCTATATCAGAGCCAGGCCCTGACCGCTCGAGACCCCGCCATTAAACAAAAAATGAAGCTAGCAGCGGCAGAGGAAACCGACCACCTGGCCTGGTGTGAACAACGCCTGGAAGAACTGAACTCGCGTCGGAGCCTGTTAAATCCGTTGTGGTATGGTGGTGCATTTGCAATTGGTGCAATTGCTGGCCTTGCCGGGGACAAATGGAATTTAGGGTTTGTCGCGGAGACCGAACATCAAGTAGTGGATCATCTTGAGTCACATATGACGGCATTGCCCGAACAGGATACTCGAAGCCGGGAAGTAGTCGCCCAAATGAAACTGGACGAAGCCACCCACGCTGCGATGGCTATAGATGCCGGCGCAGAAAAACTTCCTGCACCGGTTAAGGGACTAATGAAAATCAGCGCTGGCGTAATGACTCGAATCGCTTACTGGGTTTAACGCCATTTCGGATTAAATACCGCCGGTCTGGGAAAGCGCGAAGAAATATCAAAGTTAGTTAAATCCATGTGGCTGCGAGTATATTCATTCGAAGCGTCCCGCGTAGGCTGGAAGTCCCAACCCTGATAACGCCCAATCCGAAGCGCCTTGTGGACCGCCGTTCGACGTTTTTGATCGGCAATAATTTTATCCCTCAGCGCCGCCGAATCCCAGTGTTGTGCTGCCTGTTGCCGAAACTGCTGTAGCTCATCGGTGTACACCGAATCATCCGCAAGGTTTTTCAGTTCATTTGGATCTATCAACAGGTTAAAAAGCTGCTCCGGGTCGGAATCGCACTGAATATATTTGTAATCTCCCTGTCGAAGCATCAACATCGGCCAACCGGTCCCTTCAGCAAGGTATTCACTAACAGCTGTGCCGGATTTGTCTCCGCCACCCTCGCAATATGGGATCAAACTACGGCCACATAACGGATCAATCTCCTCGGGAGGTTGCGCACCGGTGTTATGCGCGGCTATATCAAGTAGCGTAGGTAAAATATCGACCTGGGCCACCGGGTGATTAATCCGTGCGGGGGCGAATCGCGAAGGCCGGTTAATGATCATCGGGATTCGGCAAGACCATTCACGAAATGACATCTTATACCAAAGACCAAATTCTCCCAGCATATCTCCATGATCCGACGTGATGATTATTGTCGTATCCTGATCCATCTCGCATTCAATAAGGGTTTCCTGTAGCTTGCCAACCCATTCGTCAATATAGGAAACGTTGGCATAATAGGCCCGCCGCGCATTTATTATTTCCTGGTCGGTCAGATCAACGGCGTCCAGTGCGATGACTTGTTCCAGACGCTTTCCGTGTGGGTCTTGTTGGTCTGGTGCAGGTCGTGGCACCATGGGCAGGGGTATTTCGATGTTGTCATATAAATCCCAGAATCTTTTCCGGGCGGCATAGGGGTCATGGGGATGAATGAAACTCGAGACCAGACAGAGCGGTCGCTGGTCATCACCCCTTGCATGGTTGTAGATTGCCTTAATCGACTCAGCTCCCACCTCATCATCATAAGTCAGCTGATTCGATATTGCCGCTACGCCCGCTTGCTTGATGCTCGACATATTGTGATACCAAAGATCTATTCGGTCATCGGGTTGGGTCCAATCAGGTACCCAGCCAAAATCAGCGGGATACACATCGGTGGTCACCCGATCCTCGAAACCATGCAACTGATCCGGCCCAACAAAATGCATTTTTCCGGCGAGACAGGTGCGATAACCCATCAATCTTAAATAATGGGCAAAAGTTGGCATGGTTGCCGGCATATAGGCAGCGTTATCATAACCACCACAGCGGGAAATATTCTGTCCGGTCATAAATGCATAGCGCGCTGGCGTACAAAGCGGGCTGCTGCTATAGGCTGAATCGAATACCACTCCGGTGGAGGCCAAACGATCAATGTTAGGACTAATTACTTCCTTATTTTGGTAACAGCCCAAAGCCAGTGCGGTTAGCTGATCAGCCATAATGATTAGAATGTTCTGTTTTTTATCCAGTACGGGCTGAGACATAGAATTGAGAAATTAGTTATCAGGACGCGATAATAGTCCGCGCTGGGTCGACGGTGAAGCAGTAATCTCAGAATTGTCGCATTTAGGGCGAACTAACCAGTTTAAACACCTTCACCGGACTAATTCCGACAAGCCGTTTATAGCAGGCGAATCGCTTTTCTTTTGTTTTTATATTCGAGGTTTGCCGGATCGGCAAATACCGCTCCCGGAGCTGCTACTACCAATATTTCTGATGCCAGATTCGTAAAATCATTGCGAAAATGAACTGAACTCTTTAACCCGACGATCGACATCTCTTCAGGTTCTATGCCCAAATGACGAAATAACGACTGATCTGCAGTTTGTACCGGACTGGAGGAAAGCACCACTTTAATGCCACTCACTTCAATCAGTGCACAGGGCCCCAAAGTCATACGCGCCCCCTTATACATTGGACCAGTAGCGGTAAAGTTACCATCGGCGAAGCCGAGCACAACACAGTCACATGGGAAGGGAACTTGGCCCGGAAGTCCTGACTTGCCACCGAGATTGGCCCTAATACTCGATCCGACCCCAGCCTCAATAGCCTGGGCAACCGTGGCCGGATCTGACAGTGCGCCAAACACCGCGTTGTCGGCCTCCATTTCGATAAGCGCCTGAAGAACTCCCGTGGTATCACCAGCGCCTCCACCCCCGGGATTATCCTGGGTGTCAGCGATGACGATAGTGTTGGCCCCGTCGCTGAGTAATCTGATAGCCTCCGCAATCCCTTGTCTAGCCGGCCAGATTCTTTGAAAAAACACGGATTCCTGTTGCTGTATTAACTCAAGCAACTGATCTGCTACGGAAGCAGCGTCTTGTTGACTAGTCCCGTAGACCACAATAGACGGGCCGACATCGCGAATATCTGACAGATGAAATCCACAGGCAAATGAGACCGATTTAATCTGATTTTTTATGTACCCCGGAAGCTGGTTATAAATTGATTGGCAAGGTTCTATTAGCGAACAACCCGAATTCAGCGCAATCATAAAATCGAGCTGCCGATAGGACCAATAGAGCGACTCACCACTATTAATTAAATAATCCAGAAGATTCGCCGCCCTGGCACCGGTCTCACCCATGTCTATATGGGGATAGGTCCGAAAAATATCGAGGACGCTGGCATGGGATACCATCAACGGGGTGACATTGGCGTGTAAATCCAGGCTAACGACAATTGGAATCTGGTCTCCAACTATCGCCCTAACGCGACCCAGAAATTCGCCTTCTCCATCTTCAAGGTGCTCGCATACCATGGCACCATGCAGATCGAGGTAAATACCATCCAGTGGCATCGATTGCCGGATCTGCCGCACGAATTGGTCTGAGATTTTTTCGAACGCCTCCTCGGTAACGTAGGAACAGGGAGTCGCTGAACACCACAGCAATGGAATTAACTGGTGCTGCTTTTGCCTTAACCGTTGGATCGCACCGGTTACTGGAAGATGTACGCCCTCGGTATTGTTAAATAACGCCTCGCCTATGGACAAAGCAGGCCATTCGTCTGCGCGTTCAAATGCGGCATAGTCAGCTTTAATTGTGGCAAAGGTATTGGTTTCGTGTTGCCATCCACCTACAGCGATTCGAGCCATAATTGTATTGTCGATTTATGGGTTTGTACGTTCGCCAACCGCAGCCCACATCGCGGCAAAAATAATGCTTAGAAAAGCGCCAACACCCACGGTTAAACCAATTGCATTGAGCGGCGGCGTCTGGGATACGATCAGGATTCCAAAAACCAGAATCGTGGTGGAACCACACACCCACAGTGAATTAAAGGTCGTATTCCATTCATCGAAATCGTCCGGTAGCCGATTGAAAAAGAGCGCATAGTCCAGCCCCAGACCAACCACCAGCATCAGGGAAATCAGGTGAAAAATGCTGAGTGGATTGCCAAAAGAAACCAGCAATGCCGCGGTTACCAGCGCAGCGGAAAAAGTAGGCACCATAATCTTAAATGGACGCCATAATGATTGGAATCCATAGGCCAATAACATATAAATTGCCAAGACGCATCCAAGCATAATGAGCGCAACCCTGGAAACACTTTTTGCCACTAGATCCGTTGCGGAAGTTTTGAGATGCATATAAATCACATCATCATGTTGATCGGCGAAACCATGCAAATGGGCCGCATCCCTGACACCATGCAACAGCACTACACCAGCTGCTTCATCTTCAAAATCAAATAGCAGTGGCGCCAGCCTCTTACCTATGTCCTGCTGGATAAAATTCTCCACATCAATAGGGGGGCGTTGCGCCAATGTTTCCAAGTCTTTAAGAAAAGGATCAAATACCTTCGGTCTGAATTGGGTACCGGCGAGGGCCTGGGTCAGATTTTTCGTAATTGCGTTAGTATCCTGAAGCGCTGCCAGGTTTTTTCTCTGGTGCACACTACTTGGTAGAAACTGGGATGCCATGTCATAACCGGAAAGATGATTATCGGCAATCAGTTGATCCAGGTAGGGCTCCATCTCCTCACTTCTCAGAAGCACCGCGTCTTTATTGGCCCCAGAAATAATCATCATGCTGCCACCATACCAGTATCCAAGATCTGCGCGCAGCATCTTGCCTTCGGCGCGGCGACTGTCCTTGATTGGACTCAAGGAGTCAACATTGAGATGAATAACAGGTAAATCTGTTACCAATACAAAAATAATAGCGCTAATTCCCGCGATCAATACAACCGGACGAACCCGGCTGGCCTTCTGCGCGACCACGGACAACATCCGCTGAACTCCTGGGAGTCCACTCCTTCTTTTCGAATGATCAGGAACTAGAATCGGTAACACCCAGCGAGAGAACAGCGCCGCAGTAATCAGGCCGATTATGGTAAACAGTCCTAATTGCTGCAAACCACCAAATCCGGATACCAAAAATGCAGCATAGGCGATTACCGTAGAGAGTACGCCAAGGCGAAGGGTAGGCCATATTTTTTTTACATAGCCCATATCTTTGTGGTCTCCGCGGGTCAAGCCGGTTAACAAATGAATTGGATAATCCACCGCAACTCCCGCAAGGGTGATACCGAAGGCCAGAGTAATTCCATGTATCTGTCCATGCAACAGCAATATACCTGCAGTAGCTGTAATGACCCCTGCAACCAATGGCGCAAAAACCAGCAATAACATTGGCAGGGAACGATAGACCAGCAATAGAAACATGGTGACAAAAACCACTGCCAGCCAGGTTAGCAGCCGTATATCTTCGCGGATATCCTCTCCCGACTCAACGGCAAATGCGGCTGGTCCGGTTAAGGTTAATCGAAGCCCCGGTTGGCGAATTTTTTCGAATGCATTGCGAATAGTCTCGATTGCGTTTATCTGGATTTCAAGGCGCGTGACTTTAGCATTAACTTCAACCAAAATTAGCGTACGTTTATGGTCCTTAGAGAACCAGATTCCATTTAGCTCCTCAGGCTTTGCATGCTTACTCAACTTGCCTTGCCAGTCTTCAAGCATTTCGAGTACTTCACCGCCCGGATCTTTGCGTAAGAACCGTTTCTCCAGCGCTGCCTGGGGCGATGCGAGTCCTCGCAATCGTTCCTCCAGTGAGCTCCTGAAGCCTTCCTCGGTGAAGTATTCTGTCAGATCGCGGTGACTTAACAAATAACGGTTTTCAACCACAAATTCCAGCGCACCATCACTCAATTCCGCTGCACTATTGACAACTTTACGAAAAACATTTGAGGCTGCCAAAGACTCTGTTAACTGTTGGTTAGCTTGAGTCAGCTCATCTGGAGTAAGCCCCGTCAGCGCGATAAACACCATATTAGTCGAAGCACCATTATCCAACTGATGATGCAGGTAACGTTCGACTTTATTGGAGGGTTCCGGAAGGAATAGTGAAAGATCTGTAGAAACCTTGACCTTAAATCCGATTACCAGCAAAGAACCGAGCAGAATAATGGCAGCCAACACCGCCTTGGTACGCGTATGAGTGTCCAAACTAAATTTATTTGATCATTAAATACGACAAGGCCAAACTGGTTTCATCTCCATCAGTATTGAATGTTTCGATCAATTTGATCAAACGATCACTGCCACTAATTTCAATTTTTTCGATTTGCTCCAACGCTTTCTCGCTTTTTGGAACGAGTCGAACTGACCAGTCAGATATTTCCCCGGTCATCTCGACATTGAAATTTTCTGTTAATTCATTGAGGTTCCCGGCAAGGGTCGCTCTAATACCATCAATTGCATTCTTTAACGAATCCGAAGACGATACCGAGTATTGCTGAATTGTTGACTCTCCCCTGCCGGAAACCTTTTCGATGGTTATTCTGTCGCCTTCGATTTGTATCCTTTCGGTAAAAGGAGAGTCTATAAGCTTTTGGATAAAGTCAGGTGCGCGATAATTCATCCGCCCGGTCAATTTTATTTTATCCAACAAAAAAGATGAGGTACGATGCTCCACAAAGGTTAATTCCGCCTCCCGCACCGCAGCCAGTTTTTCCATTAGCGTAGCGGTAGTCCATTCAGTTTGGCCAGCAGCAATCGGGAGACTGGCAAAAATCAGCAGACAAACGGCAATACAGAGCCTCCAAAACAACATTTTAGTTTTCATTTAAATCAATCTGTGCTGCCTCCATACCCAGTCGGCTTGGGTGCAATTACTTCAAAAATAACGCCACGCTGCCAAAGCCTGGGAGCATACGGTATAAGATTATTAGTCAATCAGATAGCCGACGAAGTTCCCTGTTTTTCAGACGGGTTTCCCGGCGGGTGGGATTATAGCGAATCCTGAAGTCAGGTGAGGCTACTCAACATCTTTTATGAGCTACTTATGGTTTGATTGCAAATTAGAGGTTTCCAAGTTTGGTTGGCAGGTGATCGTCCTGCTTAACGGTGGTAATCACCAGATTATATTCAAAGTACACGATGAATTCCGGGTAGGCCCAGGTACTGATTGGCGGGTCGCCAACCGCGCCTTTTCTACTTTCTGGCTCACCGAATTTGTTTCTCACACTCGACCGAGATTGTCCTCTGATGGGCAGGCCACGGGCCTTCTCAATGCTAACAAACGCGAGGCTTTCCGCAGCACTAGCCAGACCGGAACCGACAGTTAACAGGCAGACTGAGCTGGAAAACACTACTAATTTGCAGATTTTTTGATACATAAATACGTCCAAATTGTCGCTGACGGGGCATTTTAGCAATGTTCAGTTCGCCCTGCCATGAAAAATTCCTGGTAGATAGGTCGACATCATTATCGTCACAGTAGTTAATAGCACCATCGCAACGCCCTGGTGCGCCACCCCGAGCACAGTGGGAACTTTTGTTAAAAGCGTCCATATTCCTAATCCAACCTGGGTAAACCCAGCGATAATAGCCAGCAATGCTACCCACTTGTTAAGCGTCCGTGGATCCAAAAGTATGACTCGAATCGAGAAAAGCAGCACCGAAACTAACACAATCATAGCCAACCATCGATGGATAAATTGGATAGTCAGGGGGTTTTCAAATAGATTTTTCCATTCAGGCGAAATCGACCATAGCAAATCGGGGACTAATTCAGATCCCATCTTTGGCCATGTGTTGAATATAAAACCGGCTTTGGTACCGGCCATTAGTCCGCCAGTGGCAATCATCAATATGACCAGCACTAAAAGTGCAATGGACCCAATTGTTAAATTAGGAATCTGAACCCGCATTGCACCAGTTGCCCCACTATCTTTTCGCAATAGTCCGCAAATCAATCGCAGCATCCAGGTATAAATCACCACCGCCAGCAACAAATGTGCGGTTAACCGATACTGACTGACATGGGGATTATCAACTAATCCACTCTTAACCATATACCAACCCAGCAACCCCTGGCATGCTCCCAGCAGTAATAATGCCCACAACTTGCCCAACAGTTGGGGTGGAATCGCCCGCCGCACTATGAAAAACACAAAGGGAGTAAAAAACACCAGTCCAATAAGTCTGCCTAATAGACGATGAAAGTACTCCATCAAGAAGATATACTTGAACTCGGATAATGAAAAATCGCTGTTGACGATTTGATACTCAGGGAATTGCTTATATTTGTCGAAGGCCTCAATCCAGGCACCATGATTGAGGGGTGGAAATGTCCCCAACAGGGGCTTCCAATCCACTATGGATAACCCAGAACCGGTTAGCCGGACTGCGCCGCCCAATATGATCGTGGCAAAAACCATGGCCGCACAAAGAATAAGCCAATAGACCACTGCAGCGCGGTGGGAATCATTCACATGCTCTACTCGAAAACGAAAAAGATCGTTCTACCCGTGGATTCCCTGAAATCAGTTTTGCCAGCGATCAAATACCAGGGAACAATTTGTACCACCAAATCCAAAACTGTTGCTCATTGCGGTCTGCAAATCAATTTGATTGACCGGAGCCCGCACAATTGGAAACGCTTCGGCGCTTTCGTCAATATTATGTATGTTGGCTGATTCCGGGACAAATCCATTCTCCATCATTAACAAGGTATAGATTGACTCATTGACACCAGCTGCTCCCAACGCGTGTCCGCTGAGGGACTTGGTTGAACTAATTAACGGTACGTGTTGGCCAAATACCTCTGAAATTGCTTCCAGTTCCTTGGTATCACCAACTGGTGTACTGGTACCGTGGGCATTAATATACTGAACTTTGTTATCAATCCCATGCAATGCCTGCCGCATGCAACGAGCAGCGCCTTCTCCGGACGGCTGAACCATATCGTAACCATCCGAAGTCGCACCGTACCCAACCAATTCGGCGATAATGTTTGCACCCCGAGCTTGTGCATGCTCCAAACCTTCCAGGACTACCACACCTGCACCACCTGAGATGACAAATCCATCGCGGTCCTTATCATAGGGTCGGGAAGCGAGTTCTGGTGTTTCATTAAAATTTGATGACATCGCTCCCATTCCATCAAACAAAACCGATAACGACCAGTGCAGCTCCTCGCCACCACCGGCAAACACCACATCCTGTTTACCAAATTGAATTAATTCTGCGCCATGCCCAATACAATGGGCACTGGTCGAGCAGGCGGAACTGATGGAATAGGAAACACCTTTAATTTTAAACGCTGTTCCAACACAAGCCGGAATTGTGCTCGCCATGGTCTTTGTAACCATATAAGGTCCGACTCGTTTAACACCCTTTTGTCGAAGCGTGTCCGCCGCAATCACAATATTTTCTGGGGATGCGCCACCGGTACCAAGCAATAATCCGGTTCTTTCGCTGCTAACAACGGATTCCGGGAGGCCAGCATGTTCAACGGCTTCCTGCATCGCGATGTAACTGTACGCCGCTGCATCTCCCATAAATCGATAGAGTTTTCGATCAATCAACTCTTTAGCGTTGATATTTATTGACCCATGAATCCTGCTGCGCATACCGAGTTCAGCGTATTCAGGGCTAAACTCGATGCCAGTTCTACCTTCCTTGAGACAGCTTAAAACGTCAGCTTTGTTGTTACCCAGACTAGACACAATGCCATATCCGGTAATTACAACTCGTTTCATTTCCACCTCTTTTCAGTTCCAGGAATCATCCGGGGTAATATGTTGATCAATCGAATTTTGCACTTTAAAACCATCCATTTGATGGTGGAGTGACAAAATTCAATAGTAATGGCCGTAGGTAATGGGTCAAAACGCCTCAGTGTTCTTAAATAGGCCTACCCGTAAGTCCTTACAGGTATACACCTGCCGGTTATCTACCAGAACCTCACCATCGGCAATACCCATAGTTAACTTGCGCATAATAACGCGCTTGAATGTGACTTTGTAAACCACTTTTCGACTGTGCGGCGTTATTTGTCCGGTAAACTTGATCTGCCCAGCACCCAACGCCCGGCCATGACCTTCACCACCGCGCCATCCCAGAGAAAACCCGACCAATTGCCATAATGCATCAAGCCCGAGACAGCCGGGCATTACCGGGTCGCCTTCAAAGTGGCAACTAAAAAACCACAGATCTGGGTCAATATCCAATTCGGCCACTATAATACCCTTTCCGTATTCTCCACCGTCTTCGTTTATTTCAGCAATTCGATCGAACATCAACATATTCGGCAAAGGAAGTTGCGCATTTCCGGCACCAAACAAACGGCCATGACCACAGTCAAGCAACTCCTCTTTACTGAATTGATTTTTCTTTTGATTCAAAATGTGTCTCGAAATACGCTGGAAAGCAGTGATTTTAACGCAGACTGAGACAATAAGGTTAACGCTATATTACGCGGCCTCCGACTCCAGCACATGGTCACAGTCCTAGCGGGCGCGTTAGCAGATTAATAGCCAGCTTGGCAAATCACTCGACTGTATTTCCAAGGCACTTCGGGTACGGTGATCAGATGTTGCAATCAGGTTCTGATGTATCTCGCCTAACGGATTGTAATAGTTGAAAATTGCTTTCGAAGAATCCATAGTATTTTTCAGTTGGCCTGAAAATAATGGCTAATTCGTCCATAGTTAACCGCAAAATCCGCTATTGATAAAATGTGCGCACGTGAAAATATTTTCTCAATATTGTTGACATTGATTGATAGATAACCTACGTTCGCTTTTGTCGACGCAAAAGGTTCGGATAACCATAGTAATTTGCAGTACAATATACAGTTTATGCTAGAGAACTTTATTCACTGTTTAAGGATTTCTGACACTTGCGGCAAGCATATTCCCTTCCCTGATTACTGAGAGGCAAACACCCAATGGCTAAAAAAAAGAAGGCAACTTCAGCAAAGAAAAAGGCTACTAAGAAAAAAGTAGCATCTAAAGCAGCAAAGAAAAAAGTTTCAAAGAAAAAGACCACAAAGAAAAAGGTAGCGAAGAAAAAGGTTGTTAGAAAAGCAGCCAAGAAAAAAACCACCAAGAAAAAGGCTACTAAGAAAAAAGCTGCGAAGAAAAAAGTAGCTAAGAAAAAGGCTACGAAGAAAAAAGCAACTAAGAAAAAAGCAACTAAGAAAAAAGCGACTAAGAAAAAGGCCGCGAAGAAAAAAGTAGCTAAGAAAAAAGCGACTAAGAAGAAGGTAGCTAAGAAAAAAGCGACCAAGAAAAAAGCCGCGAAGAAAAAGGCTACTAAGAAAAAAGCCGCGAAGAAAAAAGTAGCGAAGAAAAAGGCTACTAAAAAGAAAGCGAGCAAGAAAAAATCAACAAAAAAGAAAACCAGGAAAAGGGTTACAAAAAAAAAATAGCCTGAGTAAAAGGGCGGGAATGAAAATACCGCTACCTTTCAAGAAAAACTGAAAGACCAAGCCCCGGCTAGCCGGGGCTTTTTATTGCCAATTTGGTCGTATCTGGCGATTACCTGGATGCTAAGGAAGGATTGTAGTCACACGCACCCTTCCGCTAATTGTCAGGTTCGGGTCAGAGCATCCAAGGCTCTGCGGAAGCTTGCAATTTACCCCTGAAATCCACTATTTCCGCCGTTCCTGACTGTTACCCGTAGAGAGGGGCGCGTTTTAGTAGCTGATTTTATTGCTGGTAATAGTTTCCAATATAGCTGGATTGGGATATAGCTGTTTCTAGCCGAATTCCCGGAGTGAGATCGACCTCAAATTGATCACCTATTAATCTAGAATAGGGCTATCGTGTGACGTTTGTGGGAGAAAAGAAGAAAATAATGGTAGCAAAGCCGATCAATCCTTGGTAAAAAAACCGGCAATATTTTGTGAAAATTCGAATAAAACAAACTTAAAATAAAACCCGCAAAAAATCTAACCGCCTATATACGACATCTCGACCTTGCGTGAATTGGTTTTCGCATCCATATCTGTCCCGGTTATCGACCTGCTTTCAGAATATTGGTCGTCTCGCTGGACCCAGATTTTTTCAATTTTCTGTTTGATAACATCATCGTCACAATCCGTTCTCAGCAAGCTTCTAAAATCAAAACCAAAAGTTGCGAACAGGCAGGTAAACAATTCACCAATAGCGGATAACCGAGCTCGCGCGCAGCTTCCACAAAATGGTTGGCTAATAGACGAGATCACTCCAATTTCCCCCGCACCATCCTGGTATTGCCATCGCTTCGCAACTTCTCCGTGATAATTTGCATCTGCCGATTGCATAGGGAATTCCGAATTAATCAGATCAACTATTTGTCTCGAAGTAAACACCTGGTCCATGCTCCATTGATTGTGGTTACCAACATCCATAAATTCAATAAAACGTAAAATTACGCCGGAGTGTCTAAAATGCCGCACCATCGGTAAAATGTCCGAATCATTGATCCCTTTCTGCACCACCATATTAACCTTAACGGTTTTAAACCCCGCCGCTAATGCGTAATCAATCCCTGCCAGCACGTCTTCTAAGGGCGTGCTGATCTGGTTAATTTTCTGATAAATATTCTTGTCTAACGCATCAAGACTTATATTCACCCTGTTAAGGCCGGCTTGCTTAAGTTGAATGGCGCGGGATTTGGACAATAACGATGCATTGGTGGTCATTGCGATATCGTTAATTCCATCCACATCTGAAAGCATCGAAATCAAATGCTCAATGTCCTTTCGCAGTAACGGCTCGCCTCCGGTAAGCCGCAGTTTAGAAACGCCAAACCCGGCAAACAAACCAACTAAGCGTTGAATCTCTTCATAGCTGAGTAGCTGGCTTTGCTTGAGGAATTTGTAGCCCCTGCCAAAAACATCTTTTGGCATACAATATCCACAACGAAAATTGCATCGATCCGTTACCGAAATACGCAGATCGCGCAGCGGTCGCTTGCGGCGGTCTAGAACACTATCAATTGGTAACGACATTGGTTTATTGTACTGTCATCCACCCTGGATAGCGGGCCACACCGAAATTATATCGCCTTCACTTAATGGTAATTCCCGGGCTTCGGTGGAGGCAAATTCTCCGTTTACCATGATAACCTGGATAATATCCCTGGGAATTTTATAGCGATCAAGCAGGTTATGGCAGGATATGTCGCCGGATAAGTTCAGGGTCACGCTATTGCCTTCAGCATTGGCCGGCAGATATTCCATTAAACTCGAAAACAGCTTCAGTTTCAGGTGCATTAGCCGCCTCCCTTGTGCAGATATTTTTTAAACCGATCCATAAACAGATCATACCGAGATTGATCGAAATTAAAAAATTTCAAACAGACGGATAACAATGGAATTTTCATTGACGCAATTGTTCGAAAGCTGTCGGGGCCGGTGGTCAGTTTTACAATACGGCCATTCTCCACAATTTCAATCTCATTTGCCCCTGAATTGACAACTTTGTAGGGAGATACCGCAGTTTCAAGTCCTCTTATCAGTTCATTCCTCGAAAACCCCATGTCCGCTCGATGAATAAAATCAGGTTCTGCTGACTTCATCCCCCCGCCACTGGAGGCCAGATCGCCAAGGCATCTCCTTCCTTAAGAGATTTATCTCGATCCTGTTCAACCTGATATAGGCCATTTAACAGTACCAGGTGAACCTGATCACGTGGAACCTGGTAGCGGTCGATTAACTGATTAATCGTCGTCTCGGGCTCTATACTGAGCTCTACGGCATTTTTCTTCGCACCTGATGGCAGATAATGCATTAACGTAGCGAACAGCTTAAAAGTTACCTGCACTAGGCTATCCGCCTTGTCCACTAACTCGCCTGGGTGGCCGACAAATAGGCCTCCATCAGTAGCAACGGGTTTTCCATCAATCGGTCTTTCCAAGGGCCAAGATTAAATTTACCCTGGATCAATCCACGTAAAACTCCAACGTGTTGAGTCAAACCCAATGAGTTGGCACCGATAAGGCGATCGCCTTCGAACTGAAGCTGGATATAACGAAAATTTTCTTCATCAAGAAGCTCTGCTGTATCACCGCCTTCAACTCCTTCCCATTGTCCATAGGAGGCTGAAATTAGTCCCATTGTGTCCAGCACATTCATTAAAACACTTCCGCGATGAGACAACGAACCATGTATATGCATATTATTGGCCGCCATTCGCGCATGGTCTACCGCGGTTGGTTGAATCGCCTGGAATCCAAATTCTCCAGTGGAGAAGTCTCGCCCGTAGGCGACATCCCCAGCGGCATATATACCATCGACGGAGGATTGCATATGCTGGTCAATTTCTACCCCTCCATCAACCAACTTGACTTCGCTGTTCTCGAGAAAATCTGCATTTGGCGTAACGCCGGCAGCAGATATCACCAACTCAGCCTCAACCTCAGTCCCGCCACTGGTTTTTACCAGGACGTTGTCGCCTTTTGATTCAATGGCGGTTACCGTAGTACTGGTTAGTACATTAACTCCTTTGGCGGTACACCAGTCCTGCAATAAGGTTCCACATTTTTGATCGAGCATCCGCGGAACCATCCGATTACCCATTTCTATTACCGTGAGGTTTGCCCCGGCAGAAACCAGCGCTTCAAGGATAATGCAGCCGATAAATCCCGCCCCAATCAATACCACTGATGCGCCGGGATTGATACCGGCAGAAATTCGTCTCGAATCCTCCAGGGTCCAGCAATTGGTAACTTTGGCGTGATCTATTCCAGGCACTGGTGGTTTGACCGGACGCGAGCCGGTGGCAATCAAAACCCGGTCATAGGAAAGCCTGTCACCACCGACCACATTGACAGATTTTGAACTAGTGTCGAGAGATTCCGCGCGCCCAATGACCACATCAATATTTTTACTTTTGAAGTAATCGGTGTCCTTACGCAGATAAGTTCCCTGTTCATTGATGTTATCGATCAACAGGTACGGAATTGCCATTCGAGAATACGGTGGCTCCGGTTCGTCACCCAGAATTGTAATCGAACTGGTTTTATCGAGTTTGCGCAGGGTTTCCGCCGCGACTACGCCAGCAGGCCCCGCGCCAATTATCAGGTGCTTCATCCTGGGAGTGAATATTTTTGTCTGACTTCACTGGTCAAATGGCCATCGCTGGTCCAGCCACGCAGTTGGTAGTACTCCGGCAGCATTTGATCAAGATTGCATACCTGCCCTTCGGTCGGAGCAGCCTTTGATGCCTCCTTCAACAATCGATCTGGCAGGTTGTCGTCGGCTCCGGTCAATCCTGCTTTCATGTTGTAATCCCGTTCAAGATTCCAGATACGCTCGCCGGCCTCTACCAACCGATCGACACTCCAGTCTCCTTCACAGGCTGCATCCATCTGCGGCGCCATGTTGTCGAGAGTCCAGGCAAAGGTTGTAAAGACGCACAGACCCATCGAATCAACCGCAGCGGTCGCGTCCTGGAAAGCTTTAACCAGTCCCGCTTTTCCTTCGGTAACTGCGGGATCAGTTTTTTCGGGAATTCCGAGAACTTCGGAAGCCACGGTATAACTTCTCAGGTGGCAGGCACCACGATTTGAAGTCGCATAGGTCAGTCCCATTCCCTGGATACCGCGGGGATCGTAGGCCGGAAATTCTTGTCCTTTAACCGTCATGGACAGCTCGGGTCGGCCATATTTCTCGCAAAGTTTCTTCGAACCCATTCCAAGATCCTGACCAAAACCTTCTCCGATGGCAACCTGTTCAACGCACCAGGCCAGCGCTTCCCCTGAACCGAATTTCAATTCCATACCGCCGGTATGCTCGGTGGTTATCGCACCCGCTTCGAACAACTCCATGGCGGCTGCCACCGTAGCACCAAATGAAATTGGATCTATTCCATCTTCATTACAAATAAAGTTAACGTAGGTTACCGCATCAAGGTCATCCACCGCGGTATCCGCACCCATAGCCCAGGCGGCTTCGTATTCCAGGCCACCGGAATTACCCCAATACTCAGGCTTGTTTTCTACCGTAAAGTGGGTTCTATCTATTGTAGAAATTCGACCACAGGCAATAGTGCAACCGAAACAGGCGGCGTTAGTCGTCAAATTCGGTTTACCGTCACTTTTACGCGGCTCCAGCATTGCTTCACCAGAAATACTATGAGCGCCCTCGAAGCTAGAGTCCTGCATATTTCTTGCGGGTAATGCACCAATTTCGTTAATGACATTCATTAACACCTGGGTTCCCAGGGCGGGCAGGCCCTGACCGGTTACCGCATTTTCTGCAAGCACTTTCTTCTCTTCAGCGACGCTTTTGACAAACCGTTCCGGATCTTTAATATTGCCTACTCCCAGGGTACCGCGCACGGCGACAGCTTTCAGATTCTTGGATGCCATCACGGTACCAACCCCGGATCTTCCAGCGGCCCGGTGCAAGTCATTAATGACCGCAGAATACAGACACCCCGCTTCGGCCGATCTCCCAACCGCGGCAATTCGGGTCTGGGGGTCGCCAGTTTTCTCATGAATTAATTTGTCGGCTGCCCATACCGTCTTGCCCCAAAGGTCATCTGCAGGCTGTAACTCAACCTTGTCGTTAACTATATTGAGCATCACCGGCGAAGGTGACTTACCCTCAAAAATAATCATGTCCCAGCCGGCTGATTTCAACTCCGCGCCAAAAAACCCACCCGAGTTGGAACAGGCAATCGCGCCGGTCAGCGGACTTTTTGTAATCACTGAATAACGCGCGCTGGTGGAGACAGAGGTGCCGGTCAACGGACCAGTGGCAAATATCATTTTGTTGTCCGGACCCAAGGGGTCACAGTTCGGGTCGGTTTCATCGACGATGTAGCGTGTCCCAAGCCCTCGCTGCCCAATATATTCTGCAGCCCATTCCATGTTAAGGGGTTCCGCATTTACGCTCCCGTCAGTCAAATTAACCCGTAGTATCTTTTTCGTCCAAGTCATGATTATTTCTCCTAGGTAGTGGCTTGCGCATTGTCAGTTTTACTGGCCCAGGCTCTCATCTTCTCGAGCCCGGTAGCATTTGAATCGACATAGGTAATCGCCTCGGTAGGACAAGCGGTGGCGCAAGCTGGATCACCGCCACAAAGATCGCACTTAACAACCTTGCCGGTATCCTGGTTATAGTTAACCGTGCCAAACGGGCAGGCAATCGTACACACTTTACAACCAACGCAGGTCTGTTCATTGACTTCCATTGCGCCAGTTGTGAAATTCATTTTGATCGCATCTACCGGGCAAGCCTGCATGCACCATGCTTCATCGCATTGGGTACAGGTATAAGGTACAAATCTTCCTTCGTCATGAAACGTAAATACTTTGATTCGAGATTTGGACGGATTAAAAACGCCTTCGTTCTCATAAGAACAGGCCATTTCGCATTGTAGGCAACCGGTACACTTTTCGGCGTCGATATAGAGTGATCTTTGCATTTTTTTCTCCTGCTATGGTGTTGCGTTTATTTGTGGCCTGACTGACATATTGCCAACCCGACGGAATTTTTCCAATTCGACCGGAAACGATATCATTTCGGACAAAATCCCACAAGTCGAAATACCTGTTGGATAAACCCTGGAAATTAGCCTGACTTGCAACCATCGTTCCAATCAGATTAAATCGGAGGATGAATTCAACCCAGCAAATTACCGTATCGGTAACCCCGGAATACCTCAAGGACCAATCCAAGCCAGACCAGAATCAATACGTATTTGCTTATACAGTATCCATGGAAAACACCGGTCAAATATCGGCCCAGCTGCTTACCCGACATTGGATAATAACCGATGCCGAAGGTAAGACCCAGGAGGTTCGCGGTCCTGGCGTGGTTGGTGAGCATCCCAATCTGCAGCCAGGTGAAAGTTTTCAATATACCAGCGGTGCGATTTTACCAACCCCGGTTGGCTCCATGATGGGTAGTTATCAGATGCGAGACGAGGATGGGGAAATGTTCGATGCGGTCATTCCGGCGTTTACCCTGTCTGCGGAAGTCGTCTTCCACTGACGTTATTCGGTACATTTTCCAGAGGAAAGCGGAATATTTGGTCATGCCAGATCGAGATGAGACCAGGCCCGGTATGCACGTTGATGGATAAATGGTTGGTGCACCCGAATAATATCCACACCTTGCTGACACAACCCCATGGATATTCCCAGGGTTTCGAGATCACGCTGTCCTGGGGGTCTGTCTGTTAACCCGGTCATAAAAGATTTCCGGGAATGCCCCATTAGCAAACGCATACCGGCGCTGCGCAATTGGGTGCAACTGGACATTAACTCGTAAGCCTGGATAGAACTTTTACCAAATCCAATTCCCGGATCTATGATCATTCGCCCGAGGTCAATTCCCTGTCCAATCCATTGATCTGCCTTGCGTTCAATCCACTCCAGAATTTGCTCCGTCGCTGAGCGGTCACCAGGTAATATCAGAGTCGGATCAACCGGAACACTCATGGCGTGCATGGCAATTACCTGACAGTCACTGTCCCGGGCCAATGCAACCATCTCTGGATCATCGAGTCCGGTGACATCATTAATAAGATCGATTCCGTTGGTGATACCCTTCTCGATGACTTCTGGATGACGGCTATCCAGCGATACGAGTGGTCGAATAAATTTTCCCTGTAAACGCTCCTTAATCATCCTGAGTCCTGGTTCCAAACGCTGCCACTCGTCAGCAGGATCAATGCTCTCGGCATTCGGTCGGGTGGACTCTGCGCCCAGATCAATAATCTGAACGTCACGCTCAATCAACTTATTCAAGTGACTAGTCAGCTGATCAGAATCACCCCAGCTGTCCCCATCTGAAAAGGAATCCGGGGTGGTATTGACGATACCCATCCACAACGGAATATTCTTTCGCTTTCGACTTAACTCGAAAATTGTCGCTTTAGCCTGATCATTAGGAAGCGGGATAGAAAGGTTAGGGTTTAGATGTAGCAACGGTGTGATAACAAAGTCACGTAAGGCGATCCCGGGATGAGGAATTGTTAGATCATCGCTGCTGATTCGTTCCTCATGCCACAGTAATAAGTCTATATCCATGGGCCTGGGTGACCATCTTGGCGCCGGCTTCCTGCCCAGCTCGGCTTCGATTTTTTTGGCAATCTTTAGCCCCTGATTCGGATTCCAGTCGGCGTCTCCACTAATAACCAGGTTCAGATAGGGTTTATTCCAGGCTGAACTGGCATCAGCAGGAAGCATTGCGGGAGATTCAACCAATGGAGAGACACGCTGAATCCTGAATCCGGCTGATGCAAGTCTTGAGATCGCCTGCTCCAGCTGGGATTTCCGATTACCTTCATTGCAACCAAGACCAAGATAAATTGTCATGCAAATTCAATCATGGTCTATCAGCCAGAGAATTAATCAAGGTATCGATAAACCCCTCGCATTGCTCCAGTTGCTCCAGGGCAACATACTCGTCAGGCTTGTGGGCCTGCTCGATACTACCCGGGCCGCAAACCACTGTGGGTATCCCGGCATTCTGAAAATGTCCTCCTTCAGTACCATAACTTACCTTGCCCGGCGCCCTATGGTCATCCAATAAATCCGCCATCATGGTGATAACCCGAGCCGACTGGTCGGTATTCATCCCGGGATAGTCGGCCAGAGTTTGCCAGTCGAAGCCAGCCTCCTCGGCGACCGCCTTCATTGCTGGCTCCAACTCCTGCCGGGTATACTGCTCAACTTCGTTAAAGATCGGCAAGGTTGATTGATCTGGCAGATTCCGGATCTCAAAATCGAATTGGCAAGACTCAGGAATAATGTTGTTGGCTGTGCCGCCATGAATTACCCCGCAATGCAGAGTGGTGAAAGGCGGATCAAACTGATCGTCAAAAGGACCTTGCTGTTGAATTCGGCTCGACACCTGATCAATAAAGCCGATGGTTTTTGCCGCAGCAGTAATCGAGTTTACCCCTTTATGTACCAGTGAAGAATGTGCCGACTTTCCAGTAACATGGCAACGTTTGAACAACATTCCTTTGTGGGCCCTGATAATCCCCATGCTGGTGGGCTCCCCTATGATGCAAGCCTTGGGTTGGACTGCTCGCTGTTTTAGTTGCTTGAGCAATTCAACGACTCCGACACAGCCAACTTCTTCGTCATATGAAAATGCAAGATGAATAGGAATGGATAAATTTGCCGCCAGAATTTTTTCCACACGGGACAGGCAGACCGAAATAAAACCCTTCATATCACAGCTGCCGCGACCATATAAGCGATTGTCTCTGACTTCCGCCCGAAACGGATCGCTTGACCATTGCTGACCATCTACCGGTACCACGTCGGTATGCCCGGACAACACGATTCCTGGACCACTGTCTTCCCCAAGGGTCGCAAACAGATTTGCTTTGGTTCGATCCGGATTCCAGCTTAATTCAGATTCCACGCCGAGTCCTTCGAGCAATCCCTGGATGAATTCGATTGCCTCGAGGTTAGAATTTCGGCTGGTGGTGTCAAACCCGATTAAATCTGACAACAGGGAAAGTGAAAAATTATCGGTTGGTACTGTTGAATCCATAGCTAATATAGTCGCTTAGGGAACCTCTGCAAAAGATCAGGAAAGAGCGCTGGAGCGAGAATTTCAATATCTACGTGGTCAATTTACGCAATAGTTCCACTACTCCGTCCAGTTCCCATCCAGATTTTGAACAATTCTCACCTCAATTCGACTGGTTCAGGCCATTGCCGAGTACTCCCAAAAATATTATTGTTGGTCAATCCAGTTAATGACCCTGTAATATTCAGGGTTTTCGCACCAGATTAATCCAACCCAGAAATCTGTCGGAAGAACAAATTTAAAAACCATCATAAGTATACACCTAACTTTTTATTACCAATGACAGTCACAATTTCAACTATCAATCTCTATCCCGTAAAGTCTCTCGGGGGTAGCAAAATTAATCAGGGGCAGCTACTCTTTTCAGGTTTTTCCCATGACCGGGAATGGATGTTGGTTAAACCTGACAACAGTTTTATGACATTGCGTAGTCATCCTCAAATGGCCATGGTTCAAGCTATTGTTGAAGACGAACAATTGCTATTGAAATCTTTTGGCATGGAAACCCACAGCGTACCCGCAACCAATGCCAGTATGAAGAAAATTAGCACAGCCGTATTTGGAAATTCGGTACAAGGAAATGATGTCGGTGACGAAACTGCCGAATGGATCAGCCAGGCAATTGGCGACGACTGTCGATTGGTGGCTTTCGCCCAGGATCAAGTGCGTCAATGTGATCCAGAAGTATCTAAGCAGGGGGACCATACCAAATTTGCAGACGCGTTCCCTTTGCTGATTGTCTCTGAAGAATCACTTCAGGATCTTAACAACCGCTTGGATAACCCAGTGACTATGGATCGTTTCAGACCAAATATAGTAGTCAGGGGTTGTGAGCCTTTTGGTGAAGATAATTGGAGATCAATCCGGATCAACGATCTGCCATTGCGCGTAGTTGCCGCCTGCGCACGCTGCTCGGTACCCACAGTAGACCCGGCTACCGGGGTGATGTCTGGACCCGAGCCAATTCATACCTTGTCTTCCTTTCGTCAGCGGGATAATGAGATTTATTTTGGGGTCAACGCGATACCGGATCGGGAAGGCTCGATAATAGTCGGTGACAAAATTGAAATAACCAGTTAAATTGTTTCCACTAATACCGGGAGCAGAACGCTACACGAAGACCCGCTACTGGCTCTGGATTAACCGGTCTACCAATTCAGAAAACCGTTGGGGCTCAACATTGGCGAAAGCAAACCGGAGAAACTGTTCCTGACCCTGACCAAAGTAGCTCCCCGGCAGACAGACGACTTGATGGCGACGAGCCAGTCGTTCGGCGACAGCTAAGGCAGGCTCGGAAAACGGATGCTTGACATAGGCGAAATACGCACCGGCGCTGAGCAATTGATACTCCAATTCATCACGTTGGAATGCCTGTTTCAGCGCGGCAGCTCGGGATATCATTTCCAGACCTTTTTGCCTCCTCCACGGGATTAAGTTGTCCAATCCATATTGGGCTGCAATCTGACCAACATGGGGTGCGCTGATCGCCACGCAGTCCTGGATTTTGGTCAGGTGCGTCAGTAGTTTCTCGCCGCCAACCACTGCGCCTACCCGGTGACCTGTCAGACTAAATGCTTTGGAAAAACTGTACAAGTGGACAAATGTATTCTGCCAGTCAGGTTTGGCGAAGAGATGATGGGGAGGCTCGCTATCATCCATAAAGTCCCGATAGGTTTCATCAACGATCAATGGTATCCCGTGTTTTTTCGCGACCTCATAAAATGCGTCCAAAATTGTTGCAGAATAGATAGCCCCGGTGGGATTGTTGGGGGAAATCAGGATGATAGCCCGGGTGCTATCGGTAACCAGCATATCTGCCTGAGCCGGATCCGGTGTGTTGGAGGTGGGATCGAAATCCATCCATTGAATATTAATGCCGCGAATCGTTAACCACATCTCATGGTTAAAGTAGCAGGGCAACGCAGATATAACACTATCACCGTTCTGACATAAAGTATCTATCACAGAGCAGAATCCCTGATTACATCCCGCGGTTATAACAATTTCACCTGGATCTACAGCTGCGCCATAGCGAGAGTCTATATCGGCCGCCAACGCCAATCGCAAAGGATGGATTCCTGCAATATCGGTATAGGTTGCGGCTTCCCTGTTTGCAATTGCATGACCGAGAAAATCCAGCATCGATTGATGGGGCGGATAGGCAGGTACTGCCTGACATACATCAAGCAGCGTGGGATCATCCGGATTGTCGACCCAGGACCAGGCTTCGGCGATCGGCGCGGGAGCGCAATCTTTTACGTTAGGATTTATCTTCATTGAATGGTCATATGGTTAGTTCACGTTTATCGAATTACATGGACTAATTCGACTTCGTGCGTGTGATGACAACGTATAGTCGAATTTCCTCACTCCCTGGGGTCTGTGAGTAGGTTTTCGAACCACCTGTTATTTATCAATTTGTTCGAATCGATTGTAGTGGATAAGATAGATCGATTCAGTACCTTGACGGCAATTCCGGTAGACTCGTAGTCTGATTATTATTTTTCACAATTGTTTGGAATAAATGAGTAACGAAGCTATCCTGGACGAGTATCTGATTTCCGGGGAACCCTACTATGCACCACAGAAAAATGAGATCGAGTTGTTCGAAGCGGCATATCAGAACAACATCCCCATTTTGCTCAAAGGCCCAACGGGCTGTGGCAAAACAAGATTTATGGAGCATATGGCATGGCGCCTGAAACGTCCCTTGATAACGGTTTCCTGTCATGACGATTTGACCGCTGCAGACCTGGTCGGCCGATATCTGATTATTGGCGGTGAAACTCGGTGGGCGGACGGCCCCCTGGCCCGCGCTGTGCGAGGAGGAGGCATATGTTATCTCGATGAAATTGTCGAAGCGCGTAAAGATACAACCGTAGTAATACATCCTTTGGCCGACGACCGGAGAGCACTTCCGATCGAAAAAACCGGAGAACTGTTGCAGGCATCGGACGAATTCTGCCTGGCAATTTCATACAACCCTGGCTACCAAAGCGTGTTAAAAGACCTTAAACAAAGCACCCGTCAACGCTTTGTATCCATTGAATTTGAGTATCCTGAGCCAACCCTGGAAATTGACGTTATTGTTGCCGAATCCGGCCTCGATCGGGAAACCGCCGGACGCCTGGTGAAATACGCCGGCATGACTCGCAACCTGAAGGGCAGCGGCCTCGAAGAAGGTGCCAGTACCCGGTTATTGGTCCACGCGGCAAAGTTGATGAATTCCGGGATCGATCCCAGAACTGCCTGCCGTGGTGCTATATCGGAAACGCTGACCGATGATCCCGATATGCTTAAGGCAGTTAATGAACTCAGCGCTTCTTTGTTTTAGCGGGTCAGCCTAATTTATTAAAAGTTCAACCCATATTGGAGTCTATCGATGGATAGTGAAACGATGAAAAAAGCAGCGGCCGAAGCGGCCCTGGAATATGTGCAAAACGGTGACATCGTAGGTGTCGGGACAGGTTCTACCGCAAACTTCTTTATTGACAACCTGGCACGAATCAAGGGCAAAATAGACGGCGCCGTTGCGAGTTCAGAAGCCAGCGCGACTCGCCTGGCAGAGCATGGCATTGAGGTATTCGATTTGAACAATGTCAGCGGATTGCCCATATATATTGACGGCGCTGACGAGGCCACTCGTCATTTACACCTTATTAAGGGTGGTGGTGGCGCCCTGACCCGGGAAAAAATTGTAGCAGAAGGAGCGGACAAATTTGTCTGTATCGCCGATCAGTCAAAACTAGTAGATCGCTTAGGCGTATATCCTTTACCGATTGAAGTTATCCCCATGGCCCGCAGTCAAGTAGCAAGAGCCATCAACAGACTTGGGGGCCAACCCGAATTTCGACACGGCTTTAGCACCGATAACGGCAATATTATTCTGGATGTTCACAATCTTGATATTCTCGACCCGGTCACCCTGGAGCAGTCAATTAATCAGATTCCCGGTGTTGTTACCGTTGGGTTGTTTGCCAGACGCGGTGCAAACTTGTTGATACTGGGTACCGATGCCGGCGTCGATACTATTGTCTAAAAACCTAATTTGCCTGCTATTTGGATTGCTGCTGTCAGGTTGCGGCGGCCCCGATTCATCCCCGGAACAAAAACTTAGGGACACCATCGAGCAGATTCAAGCTGCTGCCGAAGATCGGAATCTGAGCGATCTGATGGGGCATATCAGCGATAGTTACCGAGATGTACGAGGACGGGACAAAAAAAATATCCGAGCGATTGGACAGTTTCAGTTTGTTCGCAACCAGAACATTCACACTTTTAAGCGGATAAAATCGGTAACACTCGAGGACGATCAGCATGCCAGCGCAATAATTTTAGTAGCACTGGCCGGTCGTCCAATCGATAACGCATCGGCGCTGAGTGGCCTGCGTGCAGACTTAATGGGATTTGAGCTTAAATTTATTTTTAACCAAACCTGGCAAATAGTCAGCGCCCATTGGCGCAGGGCCGAAGTGTCGGATTTTCTCTGACCTGGCCGACATAACTGGAACAACTATGTATATTACACCCGGATTTCCTATCGGATGCCAACTTCTGGCAGCGGTTGGTTATTCCAGACCCGATTGAATTCGAATCGGGTGAGGTCCAGGGTTTGGTATCTTCCATGCAATGCCAATTCACTTAGTGCGCGACCCACTGCAGGTGCATGCATTATTCCATGGCCAGAAAAACCGCAGGCGGTAATTATGTTTTGATGTTGAGCGGAATACCTGCCAATAATCATATTTCCATCAAACAGGTTCTGTGCATAGTGGCCAGCCCAACTGCGCATGAGCTTAATTCGCTCAAATTTAGGCAACCTGTTGGCCAGTAATTCCCACACAGTCCGTTCAAAATAATTGGCAAAATACCCCGTATTAATATCTTCAACGAAGCCGGGAGCAATATCGAAACTCGGGCATCCGCCAGCAAATCCATTGCCTTCTGGTCGAAAAAACATCCCTGATTCGTCTTTCACCAGGGGTAGCGGTTCAATATCGGAGTCACAAAGCCAATAGTGCTGGACCCGGCACATGGGTTGAACCGGCACCTCAGCCCCGGTCATATTTGCAATTTGATTCACCCAGGGACCAGCAGCATTGATAAAAAAGTCTCCCCGTAACTGGGTGCCATCAGTCAGGGTTACCGATTTCACTCCAACTGAATCAGCCGTTACGTCCGTAACGTATGACTTTACATACTCGACTCCACGATATTCAGCATGCTTACGAAACCCCTGCAACCCAGCATAAGGATCGATCCATCCATCGTCTACAGAATAACACCCAGCGGCTACATCTTTGGTGCCGATAGAAGGAAACAGATTATACAACTGTGTTCTATCGAGCAATTCAGCGCTGACCCCAAGTCGAGTTTGTTCGGCAAGGTTTTTTTGCAAGGTTTTTACCCCTGAGGGACCAACGGTAAATAAATATCCATGCTCTTTAAACTGAATATTTGGCTGATAGCCGGGAAAGGTGAGTTGGCGGTCAAATGACTTATAAAATGCCAGACTCATTTTCGACATTTCAATGTTTTCACCAACGCTAAACAATTGACGAACACCGCCAGCACCTTGGGGTGTAGTGGCCAGGGCATAGGTTGGATCGGGTTCTACCACCGCTATATTGCCTGCATTACCTGATAGTGCAAGGAAATAGGCCGCCGCAGAACCAATTATTCCACCGCCAATGATAATAATGTCGTACTTGGTGGAATTGGGCATTGCGGAATAGTATCCCGCCAAACAGCAAGATAAAGCGGGATTTAATCTACAAAATTTGGCTCAGAAACTCTCTCGTCCGGGGGTCATTGGCCTCGGTAAAGAAAGTTGAAGGTGGCCCGTGCTCCACGATCACACCCCGATCAGTAAAGTATATATGATCGGCAATTTCCCGGGCAAATCCCATTTCATGGGTCACCAGAATACAGGTCATCCCTTCGCCAGCAAGATCTTTGATGGTAACCAAAACCTCTTTTACCGTTTCCGGATCAAGCGCTGCGGTTACTTCGTCAAACAGCATCACATCGGGATTCATGGCAAGAGACCGGGCGATTGCAACCCGCTGTTGCTGACCGCCGGAAAGCTCTCCGGGATAACTATTTTCCTTGCCTTCAAGACGCACTTTCTTGACCAGCGCCCGAGCTTTGCGTTCGACTTCGGCCTTTTCCTGTTTGAGCACCAATAGCGGCGCCATCATGACGTTTTCCAAGGCGGTTTTATGAGGAAACAGGTTGTATTGTTGAAACACCATACCAACTTTTTTACGCAGTTCGAGCTTATCGAGATCAGGCGAATGGACTTCCTGCCCTTCCACCTTAATTGAGCCTTGCTGGATATCATTGAGAGCATTTATACATCGAATCAAGGTCGACTTGCCGGATCCCGAAGGACCAATAATGCAGATCACCTCTCCTTTCATTACATCCATGGTAATCCCTTTAAGCACCTCGAGATCGCCAAACGATTTGTGCACTCCCTGAATCGAAACAATCGGCTGATCAGGAGTCCATTGGGTGGATTCAGACATTTTTATCTATAAATTGATTAGAGTTTTACCGAAAACTTTCGCTCGAGGGCGATAGTTGCCCGGGCAATTGGGTAGCAATACGCAAAAAAAATAAACAGCGCAAAACTATAAAATGGCACCAGTAACTCCGGATGATTGTCCTCGGATTCCATAGCTTGGCGCGATAGGGTAATAAGTTCTTCCACACCGAGTAGCGACACCAATGGAGTGGCCATAGTTAATATGGCATACCAGTTCATCCAGGGCGGAATCATCCTTTTAAACGCCTGTGGCAGGATGATCTTCCAAAGGGTTTGATGACGACTATAGGCCAGAGATTCAGCGGCTTCCCACTGACCGCTTGGGACTGACAATATTGCACCTCTGACAATCTCCGAAATATTCGCCATTACTGGCAAGGACAAACCAAATATCGCCTTCATCCAGTCTGGAATTCGAATGACCGTATTACCGATGACGATTTCGAAGGGTAATACGAGTAATACAATAAACAGTAGTACTAGCCAGGGAGAATTTCGAAACGCCTGGGTAGCAAATTTCGCGGGCCAGCTGATCATCCTCAAGGGAGAAATCTGGGCAAGGCCCAGAACAATTCCCGCGGTTGTCGCAATCAGCATTGTTATGAGTGAAATTATAACGTTAAACAAAAAGCCTTTTGTCAATAAAAAAGGCAGCCATTTCCAAAGCGCAGAAAAAGCGTCGGAATAAGAGTAGCGTGACTGAGCGTGAACAACCAATGGCCATATCACGATGACCAGCAGTGGAATTACCCATAGCCAACCAGGCACCGAAGACAGTGCACGGGAAAATCCCAGAGGGTCAGAAACCCGGTTCAGGTTAAATGGTTTAAGCACCGGTAAATCCGTGGCCCCCTGAGAATTCACCCCTGGAAGTTGTTGTCGATTCATAACCTCAAATTCCGTAACCTGGAATTTTTACCCCCTGCTCCCATTTGTGCATACCATAGACAAGGAGTCCAACCAGGAAAATAAACGAGACAAACAATATCAACATGGTTGGATAGAGCGCGCTTGGATAATCGTTCCAGATACCAACGCATTGATAGAGTAGCTCTGGCACCGCAATTCCGATTGCCTGGGTCGTTGTTTTTACTAGATTCACCAGATTGTTGTTAAGTGCCGGTAACGACACCCGGAACGCCAGCGGTAACACAATATGGAAATATATTTGCAACCTGGAGTAACCCAATGCTTCCGCAGCTTCGACGGTAGATTCAGGAACTGCCTCAATCCCAGCGCGAAAAATTTCGACATTAAACGCACCGGCGAAAAACGAAAGCGAAATGATAGCCCAACCCACATTTGAGATCAGTGGTGTTTCGGTCCAACCGTCAGCACCCAAAATTGTCGGCGTAAACTGGCCCAGGGCAAAATAAAAAAACAGCAGTTGTATAAATGGCGGCGTATTGCGGAAAAACTGAATATATCCTTGCACCAGACGCCTGACAAGCAAGTTAGCGGCACCTTGCAACCAGGAGCCAACCACGCCAATAATAACCGAAAAAATCAGGCAGGCGACTGACAACCATACGGTGTATTGGAAGCCGCTTACAATACGATTCCACTGTCGAGGCTCGTAGAAAAAGATAAAATTCCAGCGCGGATAATCTTCTGCTCCCTGACGAAAGAATTCGGTGATTATCTCAACCAATTAATTCACCTTGGTTGTTTTCAGACGAAAAAAGCGGGGCGCAACATCGTTACACCCCGTCCCTTGCAAAAGTTTTATTCAACCAGCCAGTCAGCGTATGCAGCTTGCTTGTCGACTAGGTATTGGGTTGCTTTGATGCCCCATTTTTCCTCGGATGCGATTAACGCGCCAGTTTGGTGCATATTGAAAATAAGCCCTGACATAAAGTTGCCAAAAATACAGTCGCGTTCAGCTAACGGTACCGCAATGCCCCAGGGATTATCATCTTCGGACGCCAACGGCATTTCGAAATCCGTAAAATTCCCCGAAGATAAATCTGATCCAATGGACGAATCGTCATATACCCAGGCGACACATTTTTTGTCTCGCAGGGCCTGCTTGGCCTCGGCATTACCAGTGAAAGCGACGACGTTTACTCCATATCGTTCGGTTACAACCTGGTTGTAGAAAGCACCTTGCTTCCCGCACACATCCTTGCCTCTTAAATCCTCCCAATTCTTGAATCCGAGGGCCTTGGGCGACATTACATTGGTGCCGGATGTATAGTGATTTGGCTGGACAATGCCGACGATTTTACGGCGATCTGCCCGGTCGGACATGGTAGCGACAAACATGTCGACCTTGCCCTGCTCCAGAAATTGCATCCGATTGGAAGACTGAACCACTGCCAATTCAAGTTCGACGCCCATTGCGTCTGCCGCGGCTTTCGCAATATCAATTTCCATTCCAACTATTTCACCATCGGAATTTCGAAAACCCCAAGGTTTGTAATCCGCTTTTACCCCAACTACGACCTTGCCCCGGGACATGACCTTACTCCAGGTTTCGTTTCCACATTGTTCGGCGTAACTGGTGGCCGATGTCATCAGTAATGCTGCCGCTGAAAGCGTTACCGCAATTTTCTTTAATTTCATTCTGTATTCCTCATTCTGGTTATATGACATTGATCAGTCAAAGCTGATCGGGTTAATTTTATGGGTTTTTGCTACTAACAATTAGCTAGCCTAACATATTAGTTCCTGATTTTTGAAACCTAGCTGACCCAGGATTCCTACCAAAGCGTCAATTGACAAGATTAGCCTCCCTAGGGTCAAAGGTGAATTGATCGGCAGGATTCAGCACCGTAATCTTAACAAATACGGTTTCTGCTGAACATTCTTCAACAAAGAATTTTCCGATGGCGAGGTTGCTTCATGGGAAATCGTTTTGGCCAGAACCACTACCCGCATCAGTCTAGTAATTTAAGTTAGAACCCACTATTGGTCGGGCAACATCTCTAATCCACTCGCTCCATGAACCTACGTAAAGTCTTGATCCAGTCATCCCAGCAAGTTCCATTGCAAACAGATTATGACATGCGGTTACTCCTGAGCCACACATATGCACGACCTTGGAATAGTCTTGAACCTCCTGGTCCTGTAAAATTTTATCAAACCTCAGCCGCAGCATCTCCACCGGCAAGAAATTCCCGTCCCGATCCAGATTCTCCTCAAAGGGCGCATTCAGCGCCCCGGGTATATGCCCTGCAACAGGATCAATTGGTTCGATTTTACCCTCGAAACGTTGTTTGTCACGCGCATCTATCAAGGTAATCCGGGACATACTTCGCTGTAATTCATTGGTGCTTAAACACTTGGCTGAATCTGGCTTTAATGCGATGGCTGGGTCAGAACTTGTGGGCTTTGTCTGCTCGCTATGGATGGTCACTGGCATTCCTGCTTTAGTCCAGCTATTAAATCCACCATCAAGTAGCGCGACCTGGTTGTGTCCCGCCCAACGCAGCATCCACCATAGACGGGCCGCAATCGCACCAGAACCATGATCATAGACAATCACTCGAGACCGGGGCCTAATTCCCCATCGCGCAACCAACTTCTGGAAATTTTTGATCTCTGGCAATGGGTGGCGACCACTACCGGAATCCACCCGGGCGGCGAGATCATGGTCCAGATCGGCATAATGCGCACCATGGATATGAGCTTCATCGTATTGACTCCGTCCAAGCTCGGGTTCCAGCAGGGAGAAACGACAATCAATTACCACCAAAGGTTGATCGGGTTCGGGATGTTTCAGCGCCAACGAAAGTTGATCGACGGAAACAAGAAACTGGTCATGCTGATTCATATTGCCACCCTGAAATAATACCAATGTAAAGATAATGTAATATTGATCGTGTCAGAACAATCAATTATTACAGAACTTTAACTGCCAAGCCTAATCCAAGTGGTTATTATCGTCATGATTTTTTGGTCAGTAAATTTTGATTGGCGCTACCTATATTCTCGGGAAATTAGTTTGTTGTATCATTTAAATTGTCTTTTTATTTCGCTGTTGTTAGCGTTGACACCCTTTAGTCGCGCGATCGCACAGTCAGATCTACCCGAGCTGGGCGATTCTGCGACCCAGCACCTCAACAAGAAACAGGAACAGCAGATTGGGCGGGACTTTTTTCGCCAACTTTTAGCCTCAAACCGCTTTATCGCCGATCCTGAAATTCAGCATTATTTAAATGAACTGGGTCGACAAGTGGGTAAAAATGCCGCTTTGCATGGAACCACTCTACATTTCAACTTACTGGAAGAAAATGAATTAAATGCCTTTGCCGTTCCGGGGGGATATATAACTTTTCATTCGGGGTTGGTGCTCGCCACCGATTCGGAGAGTGAATTGGCGTCGGTTATGGGTCATGAGATCGCCCACTTGTCACAACGCCACCTCCCACGCATGCTGGCTAAGGCAGAAGCAGCCAAGTTGCCAACCACCGCAGCCATCATTGCGTCAATTCTGATTGGTGGCCAGGTAGGTGTAGCGGGTGTAACCCTGGCAAACGCCAGCGTGTTGTCAAATCAACTGGCGTATAGCAGAGAGTTTGAAAAAGAAGCTGACGCCATTGGTATGCAGTTGCTGGCACAAAGTGGATTCGATACCCGATCAATGGCCGCGTTTTTCAATAAACTTCAACGCTTCAATGCCATTACAAGCAAAGACGTTCCCGAGTTTCTTCGCTCACACCCCCTTTCCTACTCCCGCATTGCCGAGGCTGAATCAAGGCAGAATAGTTTCGACTTGACCGAACATGAAGACAGTTTCGCGTTTTACTTAACCCAGGCAAAGATCCGGGCGCTTTATGCTGACAGGCCTGAAGTAGCTGCGCAGGTTTTACAGAGTCTTGTCGACGATTCAGAAGGCATTGAAAGAGACGCTAGCGTTTATGGGTTGTCCCTTGCCAAAATGCGAGTACGGGATTACGCCGGCGCAATGGTTACATTGGCGCCCATGGCAGAGAAATACCCACGGATTCCAGCAATCCAAATAGCCTTGAGCGAAGTCGAAAGAAAGTCGGGTGCAACTGCCGTCGCAGTCAATCGCATGGCTCAACTCAGATCTGAAAACCCCAAATTAAACTATATAACCCACTATTATTTAGCAGCGCTTTTAGATGACAAAAATGCGGCGGAAGCAAAAAAAATAGCACGCTACCAGCTACGACGTAATCCCAATGAGTTTTCCCTCTATAGGACACTATCAAAAGCCAATGTTGAACTTGGCGAACTGGCTGAAGCCCATCAAGCTGACGGAGAGTATTTGGCCGCACTAGGATACTACCCCAGCGCGATCGCATCGATGAAGCTCGCCCTTAGGGATAATAAGAGTAGCGGCCAATATTTTTCGCAAAGTATATCGGCCCGGATCAAACAACTGGAGCGACTGGCCGAGCAGGCCAAAAAGAATAAAAAATAATAATGACAAACGCGTGTTATTTTTTATCGAAGCCTGCGGTCTCGCGAAAAGCACCGTTATCTCTGTCCATTTCATGTCAGCGTCAAACCATTACATCGACAATATATTGCCACCATACAATTCGGTGATAACAAGTCGATTAGAGTAGAATCCGGATTGTAATAATAACTATATTGATCGGTGCGTTGAACAAATTTGCAAAATTGTTGGTCACCGCCGTGGTCATTTCCACGTTTCCGGTAATTTTCGGTATTTCGTCGGCGCATGCACAACAATGGCCTGGCCAAGCGGATTGTCAAAATGGGGACAATGGATCCCGGTTAAGCGAGATTCAACAGGGATGGTGCCTGGCAATCAACCAGAATAAAGGAAACTGTATCGCCTGCCATACATTTAATATTTCCCCATGGCCTGCTGATTTACCGCTACCTGGCAATATTGCTCCCCCACTGGCTGCCATGCAACCAAGATTTCCCGACAGCGCAGTTTTACGTGGGGTGCTGGAAGACGCTACTGCATTCAATTCAAATACATTGATGCCACCCTACGCCAAGCATCGCATACTTGACCAGTTGGAAATTGACCTGATATTAAAATTTCTCGAGTCAATCTAATTCAAAATATTATTGTGATTCAACGAAGAACATTTCTCACAAAAACCTGTAAAACAGCTCTCGGCGGCGCACTTTGGCTGGTGGGTTGGGTCAGCGACGCAATTGCGGCACCGGACCCGCGTCCAGAATTTTCTTCCACCGAAATCAATCAAGTTCTGAATTTTTATTTCGGGACCAGCGATGCAGCAGACGACGCGTCAATAAAAATAATTGCACCATTGATAACCGAACATCAAGCATTGGTCCCATTTAAAGTGGAGGCAGCGGGGGCGGAAAAAATCGCAGTCGTAACCACTGCCAATCCCGAGCCACTAATTCTCGCGATGGAACAAATCAGAGATCCCAGGGGAATGATTATTGGTCGGGCCAGACTGGAAAAAACGGGAATTCTTAGCTGTTACGTATGGAGAAACGGAACCCTCGGACGCGCCAGTCAAAACATTACCGTCGCGGGTCATTGGAGGGATTAATTGACATGACATATCCAACTCGAATTAAGATTAGTCCAATGGATGGCGGTTTCCAGGTAATGTGTGAAATTCTGCACCCAATGGAAGCTGGCAACAGAAACTACTCGGGGACCAGTGTTGCAATACTGGCAAATTATATTACCCAGGTAGTATTTCGCAAAAACGGGCAGATCCATTCAGAATTACTACTCGGGAAAAATATCTCGAAAAACCCTGTTATAGGAACCCACTTTTCGAAACTTCGAAAAGGCGATAACATTACGGTAAGCTGGAAAGATATCAGTGGCAACGAAGGACAGGAATCGCTGGTAGTGGAGCAATAGGGCGATTCGAATTAGTTACCTATCATATTCCGTAAAAATGATTCATATTGTGCAAGCTGCTATAGTTGGGATGGTCATTTCCAGTCAGTTGACGTGGGCGACCCCCAGCATCGATGAAGTTCGATTAGATATTCGAGAATTCCAGCAATTTTTCCGATCGCGGTTTGCCGATGTTCGACTTGAGGATTATAACGACGGGGTTAACGCGTTACCGCAATATGCCCAACGGCGACTAACCTGGAAGCTACTAATGGAGTTTCCACCATTCGAGTCTGAATTAATAAAAGGACAGGAAGCCTGGCGGAAACCGCTCCCGACGGGAGGCTCTCTCGAACAATGTTTCGCCGGTAAACCTCCTCCTAATGCCTACCCTTACTATTTCAATGAAAGCGTCCATACTGTGGTTGGTGATATTAATCGATGCCTGGTTGAAGGTGGCGCTATGGAGCTGGACGGCATGAGTAGTAAAATGGCCCGACTGGAAGCTGCATTCAAATTTCCCTGGAATGGACAAATTACTGACGTGGATTTTCGCGATGAGAAAATGCGAGAATTATATGAAAAAGGGCGGCAATTTTTTTGGGCTAAACGTGGCCAGATGAATCTGTCATGCGCAAATTGCCACGTACATAATGCGGGAAATCAACTGCGTGGAGATGTCCTTAGCGCCGCATTGGGACATACTACTGGGTATCCTTCTTATAGCACTAAATGGTCTCTTCAAGACCAACCCATGGGGACCCTACATCGACGTTATGCCAGCTGCAATGTTATGGTGGGGGCGGCACCATTTACAGCCCAGAGTCAAGAATACATCGCGCTCGAGGTGTATCAGGGTATTCTGAATATTGGAATTCCCCTAAAAGTTCCGAGCCAGCGACAATAGATACCGATTTAAATCGGGCCTGGAGGGTTAACCTTGATGCCACCAGTCTTTATCTCGGCATAGCCAAAAATCAGTTCAAAGGTGATTTGAACCGGGCCTGGATTTGACTCAAAATAATCTCGAAACCGACTAAATCTTGCCTTTCCAGTCAGGGTTTTGCGCCGTTGGTCCAATACATTATGCAGCCCTTCATTTCTCAGGTCCTGCATTAAAAGGTTGAGGTCGTCGTACTCCACGCCGAGCCAATCTGCATCCAGTATCGGTTTATCAAACCCAGCTCTAAGCAGTTTATCCCCCAGATGATGCAGGTCTACGAACGGATGGACGTGTGGTATTTGGTCGACGCGTCGCCAAGCTTCGCGCAGCTCAAATAAAGTGTCAGGTCCCAGTGTGCAAAAAAACAGTCGGCCGCCAGGTACCAGAACACTATGCAACGCTTTGAACACTTCGACATAATCCGTCCAGGCCAGCTGTAGATTAATAACTGCTGCGTCAAATCTTTGGTCAGAATATTGCTGAATCTGCTGTAGATTGTCTCCCTCGAGAAGTGAATACCTGATGACTTGTTCGCCAGGCAACCTCAATGGTGAATTCAGGAAATCTAATGTCAACCAACGCCGTCCTGGTTCGCCTGCCAGTCGAATTCGGTCTTCGAGATCGGCATTGATCCGGTCAAACAAATAAGCCATAGGTCGAAATTCAGCAGATTTCTTTTCCCTAACGCTTGCGATTTTATCCAGATCAAGTTTCAATAGATCAATAGAAATTCTAATCGATCAAATTCAAGGAACGAATGATCAAATTAATAAACCAGCTATGCTGGCGCACAGTGAACTCCGTATTACCAGAACGTTGTTGCCTGTGCCTGCAGCCAGACTCTGGAGGGTTTTGTCACCGATGTCAGGATATACTACCCTGGATACACAGCAGCTGCCAAAGATGCGGAAAAGCGATGACCATACCTGGAATTTGTGGTCAGTGCCAGAATAAAAATATCTACTTTGATCAAGTAGTAGTCCCATTCCAATACAAAGAGCCTGTATCTCGACACCTTCATCAACTCAAATACCAAGGCCAGTTTTCGATAGCACCTTCCATGGCAAAGATTTTAGCAGCTAAAATCATAAAATCTGGTTGTGCTTTTCCAGATGTATTGATCCCGGTTCCATTGCATCCCAACAGGCTACGACAACGGGGATTTAACCAGGCCAGTCTGATTGCCCAACACGTTGGAAAACTTCTGGGTCTGCCGTTGGATAGACAATTGGTATCTAGAATCCGCGATACCCCGAGCCAAACCGAGCTGAATGCAGTCGAGAGGGAAAAAAATATGCAAGATGCCTTTGCTGTATCCCCTGGAGGGCGCTATGATTCGGTGGCGGTAATTGATGACATCATTACCAGCGGAGCCACGATAAATGCGATCTGTGGCAAATTGAGAGACCAGAATTATAATCAAATCAGCGCCTGGGCTATTGCCAAAACTTAAATTTAACAAAGATGATTCGATACTGGCCGGCGACACCCAGCTATTATGGAATACCAATGCCAGTACTGATGAAGAAGGCTGGCAAATTCTGTTTTACTATAATTTATATCGATTAGGTTTAACTATTCTTTTAGTGGCGCTAGCATCGCCAGTTATTAATCAGCTGAGTACCGCCGATTCTGCGTACAATTTAGTTGTGCCAATTGCAGGGATTGCGACTATTTCCCTGCTCACATTTATCAATATCAAACGGAGGTGGCCCGCTCTGTATATTCAGGCCCACTTGTTGTTTTTTCTGGATATTATTTTTATTAGCATGCTGACGCTGTCCCAGCATCTCCTGGAATCCAGCACCCTAATATTATATGTCACCACCACCGCAGCAACCGCAGTTCTATTTCATCTTAGGGTAAGTCTTGGATATACCCTGATATGTGCGATTCTGATTTTTTATAGCGATTTCGTCAAACTTACCGCGGGGACGGCGGTAATCGACAATTACTATCTTACACCGCTGCTGTTAGTTGGTTTGGTTAGTATCGTCGTCATAGTCGGTACCGTGGCAAAACGGTCGAGAACGGCACTAACCGTACTTGAGAAACAAGAAATTGAACTTGCTGATCTCGATCAAATTAATAATGTGATCATCGACCAATTGGATATTGGCGTACTTTTCCTGGATCGCGGGCTGAATATTCAATTGATAAATTTAGGCGCTAAAAAGTTATTGTCTGGATTCATCAATAGTAATAACCAGTTAGACGGGGAGCTGGCGAAAACCCTGACCCAATACCTTAGAAATTCGTCCACCAAGGGATTCAATTATCGAATACAGAATCAAGATCTCGGTTTCTCAACAGTTCCACTACGCAAAGGCTATCTAATCCAAATAGAGAACCGCACCGATCTTGAAAAGCAAATTCAGCAGTCCAAGATGGTGTCAATAGGAAGGATGGCATCGGCGATTTCCCACGAAATCCGCAATCCCTTAAGCGCGATCAATCACGCGGCGCAATTACTGCAACCAACCGATCCCAAAAATACCGAAGATATCGAACTAATTCAGATTATCCGCACTCATGCCAAACGAATAGATGAAATTATTGAGTCGGTACTTCAGCGTAGTCGTCCCGGACAGATCCAAGGCAAAGAACTGTCGTTACTTCCTTGGTTGAAGGTGTTCGCCGACACCTTTCAAGACACCATCAGCAATAACGATGTTATTCTGAGCAGCACAGGAGAAAACGCAACAATATTGTTTGACCCTACGCAATTCGAGCAAATAATAACCAATCTTTGTCAAAACAGTATCAAGTATGCGAAACCGGAAGGTGAAAAATTAAAAATCAGATTTAATGTTAGTGTTATATGGGATGGCACAATATATCTCGATATCACAGATAACGGACAAGGTGTAAATGCGGAAAATGTCGAGCAGCTATTTGAGCCATTCTATACCAGTGATTCCAAGAGTACAGGCCTTGGTTTATTCCTGGTACGAGAATTTTGCACCCTTAACGGTGCGGAAATTGAGTACATACGGGGAACCAATAGACATGGGTTTCGCATTTCTTTTCCTCCAGTAGAAACCAAAGTCGGGTCTGAATAGAGCATCAATGGATAATCCAGTTGCATTAATAATTGATGACGAGCAAGACTTGCTTTCACTGCTTTCAATTACCCTGCGAAGGATGGGTGTTGAATCTGTAAAAGCGGCTACGGTTCAGGAAGCAATTACTAAACTGGACCGGAAATCTTTTGATTTGTGCCTAACTGATCTACGACTACCCGATGGCAGCGGGATGGAAATTGTCCAACATATACAGAATCATCATAGTTCTACACCGGTAGCGGTAATCACTGCTTTTGGCGACCCTGAAACGGCTGTAGCCGCGCTCAAACTTGGTGCGTTTGACTATATAGCAAAGCCCATTGAGGTTGAGCAACTGCAGGCAATTATTGAATCATCAATCAGACTCGGTGAGACCAAAGCTGATGGCCGCTCGACTCATACATTGCTTGGCAGTTCTGACGAGATTGAAAAAATCAGAATTCTGATCGATAAAGTTTCTAGAAATCAGGCACCCGTACACATCCAAGGTGAAACTGGAACTGGAAAAGAATTAATTGCCAGGTTAATCCACAATAATGGACCGAGGTCCTCCAATCCATTTATCGCGGTCAATTGCGGAGCGATCCCCCGGGAGTTGATGGAGAGTGAGTTTTTTGGCCACAAAAAAGGCAGTTTCACCGGAGCATATTCTGACAAACAAGGTTTGTTCGAAGCTGCGAATGGAGGAACATTGTTTCTCGATGAAATAGCGGAACTCCCTCAAGATCTTCAGGTAAAACTCTTAAGGTCAATACAGGAAAAATCTGTACGGCCGATAGGCGATGTCATTGAAAAACCAGTTGACGTAAGGCTAATTAGCGCCACACATAAGAATTTACTGGAAATGATTGAGAATCAAAAATTCCGCGAGGATCTATATTATCGAGTCAATGTCATTCCTATTAATGCGCCCAGCTTACGTGAACGTCCAACGGATATTCCGGAGCTAGCTGTTCATTTTATTGAACTGATTTGCAAAAAAAACGGAGTTCCAGTAACCGAAGTATCAGAATCGGTTCTGAAGCTTCTTGCAATACACACTTATCCGGGAAACGTAAGAGAACTGGAGAACATTTTGGAACGTACTCTTGCACTACATGATGGTGGAATAATAACAACGGAAGATATTGAAATATCATCAACAGGGACCTCCTCCACATCGAATTCATCTGGTCTATCAGTCGATGATATGGAATCCCCTATTGACGAACATTTGCTCTTGATCGAGAAAAATTTAATAGCTGAAGCGCTAAAAAAATCCGGGGGAAATATTACTCAGGCTGCCGAGCTACTGGGCACAACATTCCGATCGCTGCGATACAAGATCAAGAAGCTTGGTGTAACGGAATAAAAGGTTTATTTTTTGATTCAGCTGGCACACTTTCCGTTCAGCCACCGTTCTGCGTGAGACATTTCCTCTGCAAATAGCCTGGTTTTTGATACAGGCAGTGATTCAAGTCTTTTTAGTGACCCGCAGGCTTGGTCAAACAGTCGTAATTTAAGTTGAGCACGTAATAAATTTAGCGTGTGTACTGGCCGATAGTTGGATCGCTTCTCTGCCATTTCAAACAACTTCAATGCTCGAGGATAATCTCTGGTAACTTCGGACTCATAGATTGCCGCAAAAGTCACCAGCCGAGGGTTTCCTTGACGAACAATTTCATCGTATATTGGTGCTACCAGCGCAAAGTCAAAATTTCTGTCCTTACTTTTCAAGTGATCGGTTAATCCTTTTATAGATCTATTATTAATTGCACTATAACCATATAGTTCGAGCTTGCGTGTCGAACTAATCACCCAATCTGGATTAAATGGGAATTCTGAATAGCTACTCAGCATCATCAATAGAACTTCATTAGCAATTGTTTTTTTGTCCAACAATAAGTTTTTAGATAGCACCTTAAAGGCATCCGCAACGATTAGTTCATTGCCATCACTTGCAGCGACATATAAAAAACTGGCGTAAACAAATTGTGCATCTGCTGAAGTGGGATGTGATTTAGCTTCGTGTACAGCTTTGGAAAAATCGTTCGACCAAATTACAGATCTAGCATGGAGTACACTGCCATTTAACACTAATAATCCACCAATAACTAAAATTTTTATTGAACGTTTTAGCATAGTGGTTGCTAATATAATATACGACATTAACAATGCAACTCCAATTGAGGAAAAATAATTTCGATGCTCATGCACAAGCTCAAGCGGCAGAAATGTCGATTCGATTGAGTGACCAAGAAAAAACCAAAATACCCCCAAACCGATCAATGGGAATACTTTAATGGTAAGAGTACCTATTGCTATCAGAGCGCTCAGTGCAAGTATTGATAGGAAGGTCGAAACTGGGGAGAATAAGCCTGTCGAAATAACCACATCGTCATGCCACATAGATAACTCCGCATTATTTGGAAACAGTATTTGTGATATATAAAAAACAAGCACTCGGCATTCAGTTAGTATTCGCTCTAGCATTGTAAAATCACGTACAGCATACACATCGGTCAATCGACCAAAATATGGGCATGCAAACATTAAGAAAAACAAAATCGATAAGCTAATTGTCAGCGCACTCGCCAGTCGAAACATCTTCGATCTGCCCCATAGCCTTCTGCAGTAATCGTTCCACTGCCTAAAAACTACAAGCTCGAGTAATATTATGTAAGCGGGTAAAAGTGCGCCATTTTCTTTGGAGTAAAACGCCAATAATGTAAATAAGACCGTACTTATTAAGGCCAGAAAGACTTTAGCCCCAATCCCCTTTGAAGTGTTTCGAATGATTAAATATACCAGTATCCCCAAAGCCATAAATAAACACGACAGGACATTCATTCTCTGACTCAGATATAAAATTGTTCCGAGGTTGATAGGAAACAATAACCAAAACCCAGCGGTTAGTAATGCCATGTAACGACAATCGATAGTAACAAGTATTCCTGCCTTCACTCGGGACAGAGTAGAGGCGATGCACCGAACTAGAGCGTAAACCAATAGCCCAGTACATAAGTGTAATACGAGATTGACAAGCTTAAAGGAAAACAATTCCGCACCAAAAAAGTAATAATTCAGTGCGAATGAAATCATGCTTATTTGCCGCCCCCCAGCTTGAAAAGAATTTGCTGCCGATAACAGGGTGTCGGAAGTAATCTCAGATATGCGGATATGTGTGTTATCTAGGAGCGTATGGACGTCATCAAAATATGCACCACCGGATAATCCCGGCCAGTACAACCAGACAGTTATCATACAGATTACCGCTAATACAATAAGATCACGTCCGTCAGATGGTTCAAAATTTTTTAACATAAATTAATTCATGACGATAGTTCAAAAAATTATTTACTTCTTCGAATCTATTCGGTTCACGACAGCATCTCATTAATCCTACGATTCAAGGAAGTATTATTGCAATTTAGTTTCTTTTAGCGTAGAAATGTTGGATCAATTACACGTATCATACTCCGTTCTTCCATTTTGTATTTCCACACAACATTGGCGTTGAATCCAGGTTTCGTTGTCTGCTTTGATGGTTTTTAAATTGAACAAGATTTGATCGCAGGACCCAGGATCGTCCAATTCTCAATGTTGATTGAGATTCGACTGATATGTCTCTATCTCGTAAACCTATTACTCCGTTAAATAGCTTCGTTTATACCCGTAATGAGAAAAGTGTAATATTTGTCGAACCAACTGGAATTCCGTCTTAGCAGAGTCCTGGAAAAAACCGAATAAACTTGATGTCTTCTATACAAACTTTCATCATCACATCACAAGACCTCGAATTCATCGCCCAAATTAATCCACAACATCAATTGGAGACGATTCGATGAACGATCTTTTGCAAGACTTCAATAAAAACTGAATCACATTCTCCGGGTCAACACAGCTCTATCAAGGTGTTATCAATGGAACGCAATAAGAAGATGAATTATTGCTTGATCTGATAATTCTAATTCGAAGTTTCTGCAGATAATCGTGTACATGTTTTTTACTCTAAAAAACCCATGACCTCATTCTTAGTGGTATTAATTTAACTATGAAACCAATACTTTTCTTTGAATAGGCAAAATAAAACCCCGCTGGCATCACCAACGGGGTTCTCTTTTTACAAATGCTAGCGAAATTGATTACGAAATAAAAACCTCGCAACAAATTCTCACTAAGTTTACTTATACCCCATCGTTACCTGAGGTTTCTGGCCAGTACTTGGAATCCATATTTCCACTTACTCTCCAGTTTACATTAGCATTGTTTCCAATTGTTGCGGTAAAAATGATAGTCTGTCCAGCCGCTCCAGTTGGGCCACCCAGTTTATTACCACCCCATTCGTTAAGGCCCGTATTTACGTCCTTGAACGTCACCGTAACTGCTGATAAAGCCATATCCAAGGTTGCGACATAATCTCCAATATAGGATGCTGGCGTTATTGGAATGTGCTCCAAGTCTTCCAAATCCACTGGCAGCACTCCCCTTTCGCTCCAAAAAACCGCAGTATCGGTTTTAACAGGGTAGAAAACACTTGCGCTTTCGCCGACCCTTGCTCGTATTGTGTAGTCTCTGTATGCAGGCACTGCAATAGATGCCAGGATACCTATGATTGTAACAACAATCATGAGTTCGATTAATGTGAAGCCACTTTGCTTCTGTGATTTTTTAGAAAACATAATGTAATAACCTTTATAGATAATATTCAAAATTAGGAATTTCTTCGCTCACCTGTAAAGTAAGCAAGCTTCGTGCCAACCTTTCCCATTTCTAGTGCAATGTATTAAAAAATTTATTATATTTACATATCAATAAGTTATACGAATATGATCTTTACCAAGCTATAGTGGCTACGGATAATTTACTAGATAATTGCCTGACTTTTAACGAATACTGACAAAATTTGTCATACCACATGCCAATAATTTTAAGTAAATAAATTTAGCACTGATTCCCGAGACACGGCATGATCGTTACCTTAAAGTGGCGATATACTAAGTTAACAAAAAGTCCACAGGAACATCCAATTGTCATGAGCGTGAAAAACAGCTTGTCGATCGTTCTACCAGCCAGAAACGAAGCGACGAATCTCGCCAAGCATCTGAATCAAATCAGATCTTTATATCCAACTAGCCAAATATTACTAGTCAATGACGGATCAACCGACAACACTGGGGAGATCGCGCGAGAAACCGGTGTTGAAGTGATAGATCACCCCTATAGCATGGGTAACGGAGCGGCTATCAAGAGTGGGGCTAGGGCTGCAACCGGTAAATACATTCTGTTTATGGACGCAGATGGCCAACACCAACCTGATGATATTGAAAAATTGGTTAATAATATAGACCAAGGTTACAAAATGGTAATTGGCGCACGGACGCCCGCTTCCCATGCGTCGAAAGCAAGGCGTTTGATGAATTATGTTTATAACAACGTTGCATCATTGATGACTGGATTCAAAATCCAGGATTTAACCTCAGGCTTTCGTATCGTTGAAGCCAAATATTTTCGCCAATTTTTGTATTTGCTGCCAAACGGGTTCTCTTACCCCACAACTATTACGATGGCGTTCCTGAGATCCGGCCTTCCCATAAAGTACGAGTGGATTGAAGCTAAACAGCGGCAAGGAAAAAGTAAAATTCGACCACTCCACGATGGAATTCGTTTTTTCATTATAATAATGAAAATCGGCGCACTATTTTCTCCAATGCGTTTGTTTTTGCCGGTAAGCGCAACAATATTCTTCACTGGTGTCGGCTATTATCTATTCACCTATTTAACTCAAAATCGTTTTACCAATATGAGTGCCGTGTTATTTTTAGCCTCTTTACTTATATTTCTGATCGGTATTATTGGCGAACAAATTTCTTCGCTCCACTACCAGGCGTCCCAAAGGGAAGACTGACTATTAACAATTGAAGCGATACGGCGAAAAAATAATCCGAGTTTAAAACTGGTGGTTCTAGTAGTTTTTTTGGGACATAGATAAATATATTTTCGGTACTGATTCGGATGAAACTACTGTTTATCGCCAGAGCATTTCCCCCGGTAATAGGCGGCATTGAAAATCAAAACTTTCAGCTCATCCAATCGCTTAAAAAAACAGTAGAAATAATCACCATAGCGAACCCGAAAGGAAAATGGTTTCTACCAATATTCTATCCTTTCGCCTTTTTTTGCGCTTTGCTCAAATCAAATCAGTACGACGTAATTCTACTTGGCGATGCGGTCAGTGCACCGTTAGGATGGATACTGAAGAAATTTGTTCGCAAACCGGTGCATTGCATAATCCATGGACTCGATATTAGTTTTCAAAACGTTATTTACCAGAAACTGGTAGTCCAATTCTGCCTTCCGAGACTGGATCTAATATTCGCAGTTGGAAACGCCACCAAGGAGATCGCAATTTCGAAGTTATTGAACCCGGAAAAAATACATTTCATACCAAACGGCGTTAGACCCGAAGGAAGAAACACCGAATCATCAATTACCGAATTCCGACCGTTAATTAGTTCTCTTAAAGGACGTCACTTCTATCTGACCCTGGGAAGATTGGTGAAACGCAAAGGTGTTGCCTGGTTTGTGGACAATGTAGCACCCAAACTTCCTGAGAATATTCTATATGTTGTCGCCGGCGATGGACCTGAGCGAAAAAATATAAACATTCTCTGTGGCAATCATCCCAACGTGATATTGACCGGTAGCGTATCTGAAGCTGAGAAACAGTGGTTGCTGAAAAATGCTAGAATCTTTATTCAGCCCAATATCCCGGTAGCGGGAGACGTCGAAGGTTTCGGTCTCGTGGTGCTCGAGGCTGGTGCACATGGTACGCCGGTTGTCGCAAGTAGATTAGAAGGGCTCATAGACGCCATTCATCATCGAAAAAATGGATTACTAACCCCCTCTCTTGACTACAAGGGATTTGTCGAATCTATAGAGTATATCGAATCCAAATTGCAAGAAACGCATTTTGAATCGGCAATCCAAGCGTATACCTTAGAAAATTTTCACTGGGACAAAATTGCGGGTAAATATCTTAAGTTGATGTTGTGATTGAATTGGGTTTTTTTAATATCCAAACGAAACTTGGAAAAATCCACTTAAACCTTGTAAACAAAAAACCGGCAATCTTTTGTTTCAGCGAATCTTGCCCGATGAGATATTCCATTTTATGAAATTTTGGATCGGATATCATAATGCCTGTGTAATCAATAAGTTCGAAATCGCTAACCAATGCCCTTAACCCCCCAAGGGTTAGATGTTTTTCATAGTACTCATCCCCTTTTCCCGTCAGTCTCATATACTGGTTTGCCAAAGGTCCAGGCAAAACCGACAGAAATGGCAAATTATAGTGAGGTTCCATTACTTGAATACGGTTACCAGCCGCAAAATAACAAAAACCACTGGCATTTAATACCCTTAAAATCTCCCGCATCAAATTTAAGGCAACTGGTACATGCTCGTATACATGGGAGCAAACAACAATGTCAAAAGACCCGTCCGGAAACGGTAAATTCATTCCGTCAGCAATGGTATAGTGCAAATTTTCCCGCCTAAAATATTTTTTACCGTAGGTAACCGAACGAATATCGATGTCCATGCTGAATACTGCACCTACACTGGGAGACAAGCAAAAATCAATAGCTCCCGCTCCTCCACCGACATTTAGCACTTTTGCATTTTCAAGGGTATCCGTCTGCTGCGCCAGAACTGCTAGCATTGTTTCCGCCTTACGTTTCCGATTTTCCAGATCGAATACATATTCATTGTTTGCTGAGAAATCAGATTGATACCCACGTTCCTTAGTTATTCCCATGCTATTACATTGATCAGTGTATTTTTGCCTTCTAGGGGCGTTCCCCAGAAAACATTATAAAAAGATATTTTAGATTTCAAGAAACTTCAAATTCAATAAAATTACTGCAAATCCTGATAAATTTATCATTACACTAATCATCTTAGACCGGGTCTCAAACAAAGCAAACAAATCATCCAACAGAAGAAATAATTTTCACGTTCTATCTATTGATAGAATATTGTACAAGAGGCAATCGAAACAAAATAATGGCCAGTAAACCTTCAAAGTCAATTGAAACCGTCGCGGTAATCGTTTCGTATAATCCAGATTTTGCGACAGTTATAAAGAGCTTGGAGTCGCTATCGAATCAGTGCCCAACTGTAATAATAGACAATGGTTCCGTCGGCCCCAATATATCCCAACTTGAAGAGCTTGTACTCGAATATGATGCAGTAGAATTAATTAAACTCGAGCAAAATATGGGAATTGCGTATGCTCAAAACTATGCGGTCAACTATATTGTGAAATCAAATGCGACTGCAAAATTCACCCTGTTACTCGACCATGACAGTATACCGGATGAATCAATGATTTCCATTCTGGAACACACCATTAAAGAAAAATCGAAATACACAAAAGTCGCCGCAGTTGGTCCAATGTTATACGATCCAAGAGATAACAGATATCTGAATTTCCATAAATCAAAATATGGCGTATGGGGGAAAATTAACCCAACAAAGCTAACCAAAGACCGGCCCACGGTTGAAGTAGATGGGCTGAATAGTTCCGGAACTCTCCTTTCGAACCAGGTATTTGCGGATTCTGGAGGATTTGACACCAATCTGTTTATTGATCATGTTGAAACTGACTGGTGCTTCAAGGTAACTTGTCGGGGATACAAACTTTACGCAACCTCGAGCACCAGACTGATTCACAATATGGGCGACGACATATGCTATTACTGGTTTCTGGGAATGAAACCTATGCCCTATCGATCTCCACTAAGACACTACTATATCGTCAGGAACAGTATATTGTTGCAAAAAAGGGCCCATATTAAAATGTCGTGGAAAGCGTCTAATTTGTTTAAACTGTGTTTCACCTATTTCTATTTTGGATTTTTCAGCACTGAAAAAACTCTTCAAAGAACATTTATTCGCCGTGGTTTTTTTGACGGGCTACGTGGTATCGACGGGATATCGAAATACTGAAGAAAACATTGCCGAACCCATTTAGTTTCAACACTTTTTTAATCAATGAAATATTCCAATTGTAAAAACCAAATCAAAGTGATCACTTTTGGTACTTTTGATGTATTTCACGTAGGTCACCTTAGAATATTAAGAAGGGCCAAGGAAATTGGCGATTACTTAATTGTAGGAATTTCAACAGATCAACTAAATTTCAGCAAAAAAAATAAATACCCTGTATACAATGAAAACGAGCGCAAAGAAATTATTGAAAGCATTTCTGTAGTTAATGAAACATTTTTCGAACAGTCCCTGGAAGAAAAAAGAAATTACTTGCTACAATATCAAGCAGATATTTTGGTAATGGGAGATGATTGGAGCGGGAAGTTTGACGAATTTTCAGATATATGCAAAATCGTCTACCTGCCGAGAACTCCATCTGTATCAACCACCGAAGTTATCGAGAGAATACGAAGCTAACATTATCAACATGGATTGATGGCATCGTTGAGCAAAGACATTGGGCTGGCAATAAAGAATTTGGCTATAGGCATTGTGGCAACAGTCTTGTTCCTACCATTGTCAGTTATTACGCCTAAAATTCGTAATCGTATTGTTGTGGTAAGTAGACATAACGGATTGTTTATAGACAATGCCAAGCATTTTTTCCTGTACCTTTGTAAGCACGCTTCACCTAAACCAGACGTTATATTTTTAACTCACAATGCCACGACATGCACTGAACTCCTGGGAAATAATCTTCCAGCCTGCAGATTTCCAGAGTTAAAATCAATACGATACCTGCTAACGGCAAATTTGATAATAGTTGATAGTGCAGAATGGATTGCACAAGGAAAATATCAATTGGCGTTTAGAAGCAATATTGTCCAGCTATGGCATGGAGCGCCATTGAAACAAATTGAACTTCCACTCTTTCTGGACCGTATTTCAAATTATCCAAGACCCTTACAGTGGATAGCCAAGCTTTATAAAAAGGCAGTCGGACGGCATGCAATGAACGACGTAGTTCTGTCTACCTCAACATATTTTACTGAGAAGGCATTTCGCCCAGCGTTCAATAGTAGATATTTTTCAGAAACCGGTTATCCGCGAAATGATATTTTGCTGTCGAATACTGTACCAAATTCAATTGATCCGGATTACCTAATCAACACAGATTCCAATGTAATGGGAAAAATATCACAGGCCAAATCAAACGGATTAACTACATTCTTATATTCACCCACATTCAGAAAAGAACTATCGACATCAATATCCCCGAGCGACCTGGACTTAAGTAGAATAAATCAGTTTTGCATGGAACACGGATTTATCTTTTCAATGAAGCTGCATCCTGTTCTTGCTGACAACTATTTAGTGAATGACTTCTCAAACATTGTAAACATTTCTGCTATCAGTGATGTCTATCCATTGTTCGGCCAATTTGACGTATTAATAACTGATTACTCTTCGATATACTTTGATTTCCTACTCTTAGATAGGCCAATTATTTTCTATCCATACGATCTCAAACAGTATATCGAATCCGACCGCAGTCTTTTATTTGAGTATCAAGATATTGCACCAGGTCATATTTGTGTCGACCAAAGTCAACTTGAAAACGCGATGCTTAACATCAATCCCGAAGAGCATTCTAAAGAGCGCCAGGAGATAAAGACTATGGTCTTTGACCATTGTGATAGCAATGCATCTGAAAGATTGTGGGATGTTCTTAAGAAAAGGCACATTAACTAATGCATTCTTCTTTTTTTAACTCGTACAAATCTGTACATGTTGATAGAAACGACACATTTCAACTTGCTCCATCCAATTTCGTTAAAATAGGATGAATCTGGTAAGTAATCAGTTTGCCTCTTCTTGTTTAGTGCTTCACAGCTCACGCTCGGCATTGTGAATCACTCTAACTTTCGATTGTGAATCGCGTACGATCAGCAGCGGCAGTTCCAAAATATATACTGGAAGTACTCAACCATCTCCTCGCAGTTCGGCGAGGTTAGCAATACAAAGCCAGGTTCTTCCCAACACATTGTCACGGTTAAATTTGGAAAACTCAGAGGAGCAATATGCTACATTTAGCAGTCCAGTCAGCTTTTCCAGTGGCTGACCAAAACCTTCAGGATTGAAGTTGCTTAGTGAAGTCATACTGATATATGGACCTTGTCGGTGTGTTTACACATTTCTAAATCAAAAATTTGAAACTCATCCTTCAATAACAATAATTATTTTGACAACGAACCATACAACTATTGACGAACTGCCGAACCCACCCCGGGGGAAGCACGGTTGGCCGTGGACAGATGTTCCTAAAACTGACAGCCCCAAATTAAATGAAGTGGAAGCGCCAAAAGTCAGTATTGTAACTCCATCGTATAACCAGGGTGAATATTTGGAAGAATCAATCAGGTCGGTGCTTTTACAAAACTATCCAAAAATCGAATATATCATTATTGATGGAGGGAGCTCAGATAGCACGCTTGAAATAGTTGAGAAGTATTATAAATGGATTACCTTGTTCGTTAGTGAACAAGACAGCGGCCAGAGTGATGCTATCAATAAAGGGTTTGCCAGATGCACAGGAAAAATCTTTAATTGGCTTTGCTCAGACGACTATCTACTACCTGGTTCTCTCACAAGAGTAGCCAGTGTGCTGGATATGAAACAACCGTCTTGGATGATTGCTGGTGCCACTAGGAGGGATGACGCTGTGGCAGATGTAAGAAAAGGAAGAATACCCACTACCGTTGATTTGAATACCTTCCTGTTCTGGAGATCAAGAGGTATAGCGCAACCATCAATATTTTGGAATGATCTAATTTTTGATCCTGAAAGGATGGTTGATCCGAATCTTCACTATTGCATGGACGTAGATCTTTGGTTCAGGTTTTTAAAAATTGCCAAACCAATTATTGATCACCACTATATTTCCTGTAGACGCATCCACGCTTTAGCTAAGACAACGCCAATTAGCGACTCATATGACTCGTTCAATCGAGAATTAGCACAATGGATGCTAAATAAAATTTACCGGTCGAATGATTCGGCTTTACAGAAGGATATCCTAAAGGGAATGATTGATATGCAAACAGAAATCGGTGGATTGCACAAACTAATTCATCATCCAGTATTTGGGCGTTTACTCAGGGTTTGGAAGAAACTGGTGAATAACAATATTATACAGTAGTAAATATTCTGTCCCTATATGTTGAAACGCATCATTAGCAAGCTTGTTAATAAGATCTTGCTACCTGTGGCTTGTCCAATTATTTGGTCAATGACGTTTTTACACAGTTTATTCTTGAATTGTATCGGAACAAGAGACAGGTCTAGAATCCTATTTGTTGCGCAAAACAACGTTGCCCTGGATCACATAAAAATGATATGGGATGTGGCGCAGGATCTGCCCAATTGCAGTTTCTATATCTCTAACGATCGCTTTCCAATTCGCGATATAAGCACCCAGCAGATACAGGAAGTTGTAGACGTACCCTATATCAATGTATTGCGCGCCCTTATTTGCCATTGGGATCTCGTCGTTTTTGTGAATCATCCATGGGGCTTTGGGTCATGGTTTTCCCCTTATATCAGCAAAATATATATTAATCATGGTATTTGGGTAGGCAAGATTAACAACGATAAACAAGAGGATGGAGTATACGGTCCAAGTCGAGTTAACAGGCCGTTTGGCAAGCCACTTTATAACCTGATGTGTTGTTCCAGTGAATACGAAAAAGCGCAAGCAGAGGTGATCAACCCACAATTAAAGGGACGACTAAAAACTATCGGCTATTTAAGAGCGGATAGTATCGAAACTATGAACAAAGATCGACTGGCTATACGAAAAAGGCTTGGATATGATGAAAGCGATCGAGTGGTATTTATTCTATCTACGTGGGGGCCTGATTCTCTTTATCAGCGTTACGGAAATACTATTTATCAACAGATTGTGCAACCCAAATCAAATCTGAAATATATTCTTACACTGCACCCACGCTACGATGAATTTGGAGATAAAGAGAAAAGAAAACGAATTGATATATTGCAATCATATTCAGATATTGGAGCTGAGATTATCGATGGTCTTAAATGGGAAGCGCAGCTTGTGGCATCCGATGTCGCGATTTCTGACCATACATCGATGAGCCTGTATTTCTACTTGTTAGACAAACCGGTTATTTTTTGCAATATGCCCGCTACTTCATACGTGGAAAACTCTCCCTTTCAACACGTATACAATTCATCATTAAAGTTCTCAGTAGGAGATAACATCAATGAGTTAGTGGGATCTATTTTCAACGAACAGAGCATTCCAAATACAACACCGAACGCGGAAATTAAAAAAATGCTTAATTCACTTCCAGGAGAATCCGCAGAGCAGCTTAAGACTGCATTTCAATCATTGCTCTGAATTATTTTGTAGCCTCCTGCTATTCGAGAACTTCATGCGGGTCTGGAATTTTTTCAGACATAGCCCGAAACACTTTTCAGCCAGGTTTCTCTCTTCCTCCAATTCCTTTAATCTTCGATAACCACGATTCACGTATTCACTTCTGATGTTTTCGTCTTGCAACGTCATAATTCCTTTTGCAACGGATTCAATACTATCCGGATCTACCAGCACAGCTGCATCGGCTGTTTGATCCGCCAGGTGATCTGAATATACAATCGGCACCCCCAATCTCCAGGCTTCAATTGGAGGAATATTGGTTGGACCAAAGTATGTCGGCATTACAATGCAGTTAGCATTGATGTAAAGCGGTCCCACATGGTTCGAATCGACAAATCCGACAAACTTTAATTGATCGCTAATGCCGAGATCCTGAGCCAATTGTTCGAGTTTGGTTTTGTTGCCAAGGTCTTTTCCAGAAAATACAACATCAATTTTTAAATCATGAGTGTTTTTAATTAAAGATATGGACTCCAATACCCTGGCATGATTTTTGTGTGGCCACAAATGCGCTGGGTAATATATGTACGGTCGTGTAAGTCCATACTTTTGTTTGATAGTGTCAACGACCGCACTATCTATATTCATATTTCGTGCGGAAGCTGAAAACGGCATCGCAATCAATCTCTCGGGATCTATTGAATAGTATTTTTCAACTTTTTTAGCAGAAACAACTGAGTCCACTATCACTGCTACGGCCTTTGGCAACGTACTGTTCAGAATTCTTTCCCTGCGTTCGAACTCGCCATTTGCCCGAACTTCATAGAATTCGGGAAAATCACGGTGACATAGGTCCCATACGGTAAATATGAAATTTATTTTTCGTAACAGAGTGGATGTTGGAGAAGGCGTTACGAAATAGACGAGATCGCAGCCTGCTTCTATTAACTTGTTTTCCAGCGAATTTCTCGAAAATAGCTTCGGTAGTAAAAAGAGACTCCATCCATTGCGGTTCAATCGAAGGTAAAAATGATCCAAAAGACTAAGTTTTACGTAGGTCGATGGGATGCCTAATGCCGTTAACACTTCAACATTCTCGACTACAAATGTGTACACCAAAAACTCGTATTGTCCGGAAGACATTTTCCGCATTTGCAGAATAGCATTCACAGCCTGGTCAAATCCTCCCCCGGCATCTAACTTGTTGTCGAGAATTGCAACAATTTTTAACATCAGGAATTTACTCTTACCAGGAAGTGAGTCTTAGTAGGGGTACTATTTTCCACTTTATTTTCCATTGCTAGTTTAGTCAGATCGAGATTAAGTTAGTTTGTAAACACCAGGAACATATACCAACGTGATAGCTTAGATTTTCAATATGGTACGTGTGGGAGGTTGTCCGTCCAGAGAATAAAAGAATGAGTGTTCGCCAACAAGTATTTGCTGGTTACAAAGGGTCTTTTTGTGAAAGGTGTAACTTGTTATTGACACAGATTTCCACGCTACAGCGCTTTATAGAATCAAAACAGATCACCGGGACCATTGATTGATATCGAATGTTAGCTGATATTGTAGACGGATGGCATGATATCAATTGGGTTTTCGACTTGTTTCCACGCGAAAGATATCTTTTTCCTGTATCAATAATCTAAATTTATTGAACTCCTGAATACTAAAAGGCAGGTTTTTCTCAACCAATCGACGCCACCCTGGTGAGGCGTTGTATTTGATAGATTCCCCTATTATTTTTGGTAATATTCGTCGAAGTACTTTGAAGCCAGGTAATTTGGAACCAAGTAATCTACCAAGATAAGGGAATCTTATATAGGTTGCTGCCTCAGCGGAGCTATTGAGGTTCAACGATGAATAATCAGCTACCTTTGTCAATCCAAGAAACTCTATTACGGCACTTAGTACTGAACCCGTATTTTGTTTAAAATACATTTGATTTATACAAATCATGTCCCACCCGGTTTTTTTAAGATTGGAGAAAACCTCAGAATATGCGACGTTGTCGTAATAATTTTCCCACCACAATCCAGGATCCTTTTCGAGACTGATTTCTTCGATCAAGTCTTCCTTAAGCTCTTCGCCCTTTTTTAATTCTTCATAATATAGCGATCGAGCGCGACTGACAGGTTCGCGATAAAGATATATAATCTTCGGCGACTGACCCGAGTGTTTCAACCTTTTTAGCACTTCATCAAGACAAAAGAAGTAACCAACAGAGGCATCGAGAACAATTTTTGAGTCTCGATATAAGTCGAAATAGTCATCATACTTGTCCACATATATTTTCGACAAGAGGTTTCCAATATTTCCATATTTTCTAATATCGCACCAAAAGTGTGGTTCCTTGTTTTGCGGCAAGCCTGGAATCGCTGCTTCACCTAGATAATTGTATAGCGATGTACTCCCCGCACGACCAGTCGATACAATTAGTGCATCGATATTTTGTTGATTATAGGTCATTTTGTGAACCTGCTTGGAGTGCTATGACTATCGGCAAAGCACCAATCGAATTCAGAATTGGTCTATGCTGTACCCTAAAACTCATTTTTCAAAATCAGGGATAACAATTTCACTAAATACAATCATCGTCATTGCTAACTAATATTAGTTGTGAACATTTGGAGCGACTCCGTCAAATACGAATTTATATTCACAAGTAAATGCTCGATTTAGAGAAAATTGCCACATCGCTTGGTACGAGATTCAATCTGGATAGCTTGCGTACATATTTTCGCAATACATCCTGGTTGTTATGTGAGAAACTCGCTCGTGGTTTTCTTGGGTTATTTGTAGCAATTTTGATTGCTCGTTATTTGGGTGTGGATAACTTTGGTCTGTATAGTTTTGTAGTTGCGTTTGCATCAATCTTTATCGCCCTTTCCAAGCTGGGAACGGACAGAACCCTGGTTAAGTATCTTGTACGTGAAAATAACACAGAATCCTCAATATTAGGGGTGGGATTCTGGATCCGAATACTTGGGTCAATGATGTCAATATTACTTTTACTTCTAGTACTGGAATTCACTGATTATGACCAACAAACAAAAAGTTACGTTGTACTCGTGTCAATTAGCATGTTTATTCAAGCCTTCTACACGATAGATTTCTATTTTGAATCACGCGTTCTTGGCAAGCTTTCTGCTCAATGTAGACTTTTTCAGTTTTTTATTTCCGCGCTTTTAAAAATATGTTGTGTAATTCTGAAGTTGGAGATTATATGGTTTTTTCTAATAATTATTGCCGAATCGATCCTTCTTTCTTTTGCATATTATCGAACGATTCTGCGTTTCGTTTCGGAAAAATTTCTGAGCGGGTTTAATAAAAAGCTTGCACTGACTATTTTGAAGGAGTCCTGGCCACTCATAATCTCTTCATTGGCTGTAATAGTATATATGCGAATTGATCAGATTATGATTAAAAATATTCTTGGCTTTGGAAACGTTGGAGTCTATTCAGTAGCGGTTAGGCTTAGTGAGTCGTTGTATTTTATTCCATTGCTAATTGTGACTTCACTATTCCCTGCAATCGTTAGAAACAAAAAGTCTTCAAACCATTTTTACGAGCTAAGGATTATCCAGCTCTACGGACTAATGCTTTATAGCGCCGCCTTCATCGCCGCTATTTTGACGCTTTTTTCACCTTACCTGGTTCCACTATTGTTTGGCGTAGAATATTCGGAATCTGTCAAGCCGCTAAAAGTGCTTTCCTGGACTGTTATTTTCATTGCGTTGAATGCTGCTATTACCAGGTATTACGTCGTTGAGAATTTACAAGTTTATACCCTGATAAACACTTGTTCCGGCGCCCTAATTAATGTTGCATTAAACCTAATATTTATCCCTAAATATGGTATTTCCGGTGCAGCTTACGCGACTTTAATATCGTATTCGATCTCTGCATTTTTAATGAATGCGATGTTCTCACGCACAAGGAATAATTTTCGGCTGTTGATCATTGCATTCAATCCCAAGAAACTGTTCACCAAGGTATATACGGAATCTTAAATATGATGGCAGGTTGCGTGAAAAGCTCTATTTCGATACAGCACTGTTTTTCAGCAAGAGTGCGTCTCATACAGCTGAAACAAAGTGAAAATTTGGGAAAGAAAAAGCCAATCTATCTCGCCAGGTACTTTTAACTAAACTTACTTTAAGTCCTATCTTCTCAAGATGCTCCAGGTTCTTCTTAACATTGGTGAAAACAACTAATTCAAAGTTATTAACTGAAATATATCCAGCAATTTTAATTAAATTTTCTTCCACATACTTACAGCGGCCCAATCATCTACACTCGGACTCAGTTTTCCGCCCCACCCATAGTGCCCAATTGGCTCAAAATATTCTTCAGTAAGTAGAAGTAATTCAGGGATAAATAAATAACGCATTTCATGGGACTCACTTATCTCCTCCCTTTCACCACTTTCTTTATTGTTAACAGTAATAGCGTATTCTACTTTCACCGTGTTGTTGTTCAAATCAATTTTCGGTGAGGCGGAACGAAATACATGATAGGTTTCATTCTCCATTTCCTTTGTTCTTGATTCTGGTAATTGGCTAATAACGGCAGGGCCATACCAATAATCGAATATAAGCACCCCTCCTCTCTCTAAATTCTCCCACGCTGTCCTAATTGACTTTTTTAAATCCAAATTAGAGGTTTGATAGCTGAAGACGTGAAACAATGACATGACACAATCAAATTTCTTGTCCCCTCGATAATTTCTTATGTCGCCAACAGTAAAATCAAGTTGGCTAGACAAGTCTTCTGTCATACCCAGTTTGCGATCATCAGCCTGAGAAAGCATTGTCTTCGAAATATCGATACCGGTAACTGAGTAACCAAGCTCGGCCAAATGAACCGCGTGTCCACCTGTACCACAGCCTAATTCCAATATTGTTTTTATTTTTCCTGTTGGACCATTGGCTAAATCGATCAAATATTTCACCTCCCCTTCGTAGTTTTTGTCCTTATAAAAAAGATCGTAATAAGCGCTATAAGCACTAAAGACGCCGCCGGTGTTCACGTCAGTACCTTTCTAATGGACTCGGCTACATACTCAATTTGGCTATCGGAGAGAGTTAATCCGCTTGGAACGTAGAAACCATACTCTCCCAAGTGTTCTGCAACGGGGAAATTTTGATTTTGAGTTAGACCGCGTTTCGTCAATACAGGCTGCATATGCATAGGATGAAAAAATGGACGAGTCCCCACTCCCAACTCAAAGAGTTTTTGCATTATAAGGTCAGCCTTGGTATCACGACTTTTATCTAATACTATTCCAAATACCCAATAGTTATTTTCTGCATATTCAGTTTCGGCCACTGGCAAGGATATACCTCCAATATCATCCAGTAGTTCCGTGTACAGTCTTCCCATACGTACTTTTTTTTTAATATTTCTATCTAACGACTCAAGTTGCGCCAAACCTATGGCCGCCTGCATGTTTGTCATTCTCAAATTCCAACCAATATTTTCATGCACAAATCGCTTTTTTGAGCCAAAATACAGATTTCTCAGACTTTTAGATTCTTGATTTATTGTGGGAGAGTTGGTAACAACCATACCACCTTCCCCGGTGGTAACGTGTTTATTTGGATAGAAGCTAAATACACTAACGTCTCCGAACCCACCGCAAGGACTACCATGGTAAGTTTGGCCAATGGCCTCAGCAGCATCCTCCAGAACATAAATTCGATGCTCTTTTGCCAACTTTAGAACAGGAGCGACATCTACCGGCAAACCGTAAATATGCACCATCATAATTGCCTTGGTCTTGGGTGTAATTTTGGCCTCAATATCTGTAACTGCCATATTCCAGGTCAGTGGATCGCTATCCACAAATACCGGCTTCGCACCACAACGGATAATTTGGTTAATACAGGATATTATTGTAAACGTAGGCAATATAACTTCGTCCCCAGTTGATATTCCCAAAGCCTCGATCGCGACATCTAATGCTGCAGTGCCGTTTGTAACTGCTACGCCATACTGTCGCTCCACTCTACGTGAGAATTGATCTTCAAATCTCTTAACAAATGGTCCCTCAGACGATATCCAACCGGAAGTGACGCATTCCAGTAAATATTTTTTTTCGTTTCCATCTAATAGCGGTTGGTTAACCGGAATAAAGCTGTTTTTGTTCATCAAAGTCAGATCAGTTTTATGAGATTCTCGTCCACTGGATCAAATCTGGTTTTATCTTCATCGCCAGCATATGGGCCCTGTTTGATTTCAACAATTTCACTATCTTCGAGCATTTCGAACCCGTGACCTCCATACGCAAGTAAAACGATATCGCCTTTTTCAAGTATCGTGCTGTTAATATAATTCTTTAGTTCGTCATAAAAATCTACCCTCACACTTCCGGTTCTAATGATCAGCACCTCTTTCGTATAACTAACCTCTCGAGCAACTGAATTATGTACGTGTGGTGGAATGACGTATCCATCGGGCCTATTCATATAACCCAATTGTTGGGAAAAGTCTCCTGGGGTAAAAAACTGTATTCCTTCAGCTCGATATCCATCCCTCAGGACTATAGCTAAAACCATCTCTTTACTTTTAATATATTGAATCATAGGTAATATCTTGTTGGCCTGTCATATTTCGAAATTTGTGGTATTGATCTAGAGATCTTTTAAGATGAACACTTCCATCAGGAATCCCATTTTTCTTCATATGCAGCATTTTTATGCCCAAAGATTCAACAAACATTCTAAAATTTCTAGGAAATATTCTTATCAGCGGCTTTAGTGCTCGTGCTATTTTAGAGGGTTTGATTTCGGCAGATCAGTTTACTGGGAGATATTCAATATTTTTGACAGCGTTAATTTCAGGATACTTCAATATCTCAATAGTTACCGATTGAGGTCTTGATTTGAATGCATCGTACTTTACCGAAAGTATTTCAGAAAAGTACTCCTTCATTTTCTTGTATACATCAAAATAACAAACATTGTCATAGTAGCATTCCCACCATAGACTCGCTTCACGTACAACTTTAACGGCTTCGCCGAAACTAGCAGACAATTCCAAACCCTTTTTACGCAATTCTCAATACAATGATGCGGCACTTGGAACGGGTTCTCTGCAAAGAAAAAGTACCTTTGGACACTGCATTATGAGCGAAAGAGTTAGAACTGGGAACCCACAATATTCAAATCAGGATATACAGCAAACCTTAGGCCTACCCCAGGAACTAAGCGCTGGGCAATTTGATGGCTAAGAAATTCTTTAAACAAATAATATCTATCTACCTAGATCAAAACGGACTGGTTTCCGTCTCCCCGATTTCCAGTAGTTTCCTAGAGAGATTAGTTGAATATAATTTCCCCTTCAGAAACTCTGACGTTGACTGTATCACCCGCCCCATACTTGCCAGATAAAATATCCTGAGCCAATGGGTTTTCAATTTGATTCTGAATCTCCCGTTTCAGTGGACGCGCGCCATATACCGGGTCAAATCCAGCCTCAGCCAGCTTTGCCAGAGCCTGTTCCGACATCTCCAACTGAATATCTCGTTCTTTGAGTCTGTTTTTTAGATATTCGATCTGAATTTCGGCAATCTTCATCAACTGGTGTTTTTCCAGCGGGTGGAAAACAGTGAATTCATCAATACGATTGAGAAATTCTGGCCTAAAGTGCGCACTAACAACTTCCATCACCGCAGTTTTCATGGCAGTATAATCACCTTCAACACTCATTTCCTGAATCATTTGGGAACCAAGATTGGACGTCATAATAATGACCGTGTTGCGAAAATCCACGGTTCGCCCATGACCATCGGTCAATCTACCATCGTCCAGAACCTGTAGCAAAATATTGAAAACGTCCGGGTGAGCTTTTTCTACCTCGTCGAGTAACACTACGGCATAAGGCTTACGTCGAATCGCCTCGGTCAGGTAGCCGCCTTCCTCGTATCCGACGTATCCCGGAGGCGCACCAATTAATCGCGCAACCGAATGTTTTTCCATAAACTCAGACATGTCGATACGAATCATGGACTCTTCGGTATCAAATAGAAATGATGCTAACGCCTTGGTTAGTTCGGTCTTGCCTACACCTGTTGGACCGAGAAACAAAAATGAACCGTATGGTCTGTTTGGATCAGACAGACCAGCACGAGACCGCCGAATGGCATTGGCCACGGCACCAATCGCCTCTTCCTGGCCAATAACCCGCTGATGCAAACTATCTTCCATCTGCAACAGTTTTTCCCGCTCCCCTTCCAGCATCTTTGCAACTGGAATACCTGTCCACTTAGACACCACCTCTGCTATTTCATCTTCGGTAACATTGGTTCGCAATAACGTGGTTTCCTGGTTGCCGGCAGCGTCAGCGGAGACCAGCTGACGCTCGAGTTCCGGGATTTTTCCATATTGCAGTTCAGACATCCTTTGCAAGTCTCCGGCTCGCCGGGCGGCCTCGAACTCTATCCGCGCCCGATCAAGTTCTTCCCGGATATGTTGACTACCCTGGACCGCTGACTTTTCGGCATTCCAAATCTCTTCGAGATCAGCAAATTCCCGTTCGTGCTTATCGATCTCCTGTTTCAGCCCCTCGAGTCGCTTGATCGATGCCTGATCGCTCTCTTTTTTCAGCGCTTGCTGCTCCATTTTCAGCTGAACAATACGTCGCTCCAAGCGATCCATAGACTCTGGTTTGGAATCAATTTCCATTCGAATTTGACTGGCGGCTTCATCTATCAGATCAATCGCCTTGTCTGGCAGATTTCGATCTGTTATGTAGCGATGGGATAAGGTCGCTGCCGCGACTATTGCCGGATCCGTTATATCCACCCCGTGATGGACTTCGTAGCGCTGCTTCAGCCCTCGTAGAATTGCGATGGTGTCCTCGACCGAAGGTTCCGCTACCAATACCTTCTGGAATCGTCGCTCGAGCGCAGCGTCCTTTTCAATATATTTCCTGTATTCATCAAGGGTAGTCGCGCCTACACAATGCAGCTCACCCCTGGCGAGGGCAGGCTTCAACATATTTCCCGCGTCCATCGCCCCCTCTGCTTTACCTGCTCCAACCATGGTATGCAATTCATCGATAAACAGGATGACCTGCCCCTCCTGTTTAGACAGGTCATTCAATACTGCTTTCAAGCGCTCTTCGAATTCGCCACGAAATTTGGCACCGGCTAGCAATGCGGCAAAATCCAGCGACAGGACTCGTTTGTTACGTACTCCTTCCGGCACTTCGTCATTGACGATACGCTGAGCCAGGCCCTCGATAATCGCGGTTTTACCTACCCCGGGCTCTCCGATCAAAACCGGGTTATTTTTAGTTCGCCGTTGTAACACCTGGATCGCCCGTCGAATTTCTTCGTCTCGGCCGATTACTGGGTCCAGCTTTCCCTGTTCCGCCCGCTCGGTTACGTCTACCGTATATTTTTCCAGAGCCTGGCGTTGATCTTCGGCGTTCTGATCGTCGACTCGCTGACCACCTCGCATTCCATCGATAGCGCTCTCAAGACTTTTTTTGGACCCGCCGGCTTCACGCAAGAGTCTGCCAAGCTGACCTTTATCTTCGATCGCCGCCAGCACGAAAAGCTCGCTGGCGATAAACTGGTCTTTGCGTTGTTGCGCTAATTGGTCACTGACATTCAACAGCTTCGCAAGATCATTGGAAATATGTACTTCACCCTGATTGCCTTCAACTTGGGGCAGTCTGTCGAGAGTTTCCCCGATAGCGGAACGCAAGCGATTGGCGTTGATACCACTCTGGGTTAGCAGATGACGCACACTGCCTCCATCCTGATCCAGCATGGCCAGTATCAAATGTGCTGGCTCGATAAATTGGTGATTTCGCCCGAGCGCAGCACTTTGAGCATCACTCAGGGCTAACTGAAATTTAGCGGTCAGCTTGTCCATTCTCATCGGGTTACCTGCCAATTAATGCGTGTTATTCATACCACTTTAAATGGGGGTAAAGGCCACATATTCAATGTTCTACAAGGTTTCAGTCCAGTTTGAAATCGCCGATTGCCCTGGTGAATTTACCTTAGGCTAATCCAGGTTTAGCCGACCATTAAAATAGCCAATGCCGAATTTAAAGCAGCCCAGGCTTTACTCAGAATTGGGATACCTGAACACCGAATAAATCGTATTCGGTCGCACCGGTAATCTTCACCGAGAGGATGTCTCCTGGCTTTACAGAAGCATCGAGTTGCTCAATTTCAACCACTCCGTCTACTTCGGGAGCATCCCCTTTGCCTCGACCGCATGCCTGGGTTGGTTCAACCTGATCAATTATTACTTCAGCGATGGAACCCACTTTGTCCATTTGCTTTTGGTAGGAAATCTCTTGTTGAGCCTGCATAAACCGTTCAAATCTTTCTTGCTTGATGGTTTCTTCAACCGGATCGGAGATTTTATTCGCGCTGGCGCCGTCCACCGCCGAATACTGGAAACAACCCGCCCGGTCTATTTGAGCGTGTTGAATAAATTCCAGCAATTCCTCGAATTCTTCCTCAGTTTCTCCGGGGAACCCTACGATAAAGGTACTTCGAATGGTCAAGTCTGGACATATTTCGCGCCATTTTCTGATGCGATTCAACACTTTTTCACTGTGAGCGGGGCGCTTCATCGCCTTCAACACTCTCTGGTTCGCATGCTGAAACGGAATATCGAGGTAGGGCAGAATTTTTCCTTCCGCCATCAACGGTATTAATTTATCGACATGGGGATAGGGATAAACATAATGCAAACGCACCCATACCCCGAGAGAACCGAGCGCCTGGGACAAGTCGAATATATGGGACCTAATGGGACGGGTGCCGTGGAAATCGGTTCGATATCGGATATCCAAACCATAAGCACTGGTATCCTGGGAAACCACCAGTAGTTCTTTTACCCCGGCACTAACCAGGGCCTCTGCTTCCGTCATCACGTCGGCACTTCCACGACTTACCAGGTCACCACGCATCTGGGGAATAATGCAGAAGCTGCATCGGTGATTGCATCCTTCAGAAATTTTCAGATAAGCATAGTGACGCGGTGTTAATTTCATTCCCCCAGGTGGAACCAAATCAACGAAAGGATCATGGGTTGGGGGCAAATGCACATGCACGGCTTCCATTACTTCTTGGGTAGCATGGGGTCCAGTTACCGCCAGTACATTTGGGTAGTTATCCTGCACCACGGTACCTTTGGCGCCGAGACAGCCGGTGACAATAACTTTGCCATTTTCAGTCAATGCCTCTCCAATCGCGCCAAGAGACTCCTCCACAGCCGCATTTATAAATCCACAGGTATTGACGATAACCAGATCCGCATCATCGTATTCCGCGGACATTTCATATCCCTGGACCCTGAGTTCAGTCACTATACGCTCAGAGTCCACTGTTGCCTTCGGGCATCCAAGGCTGACGAAACCTACCTTACCAGGACCTTTAGTATTCACTTGAACGAGAAATTAATGACATGGGATAACGACGACAAATGCAAAACTGGTAGCGCTAGTTTAATAAAATCTGGACTGCAGCCCCATTTGGTGCTTGATCGCACTTCCCAACTCCTCTACTGAATAGTTTGTTGAATCACAATTCAAAATGCGGTTAGTCTTATACATCCTACGGGCCGCGGCGACATTACTTTGACAATTCTTTAATGAAGAGTATTCACTGTTCGGCCTACGTTCCAAACGTATCTGGTGTAATCGAACCGGATCAATAGTTAAACCGAATATTTTGTCACGGTGTTGCAAAATCGAATCCGGCAATTCTCCTCGGTCAAAATCTTCCTCGGTCAACGGGTAGTTGGCGGCGTAGAAGCCAAAATGCAGTGCCAGATATAAACAGGTAGGAGTTTTGCCAGAGCGGGATACGCCAACCAGAATCATATTAGCTTTGGCATAGTCCCGGGTATGCAGGCCATCGTCGCAATGCATCGCATAATTGACCGCATTAATTCTGCGGCTATATTGCACCAAATCGGCAATACCGTGGGACTGACCCTGCTGATGGGATGAAACCTGGCCCAGTACAGATTCCATACGACTGATAAATGGGGCGAATAAGTCAAATATTTCTGCTTCGGCCTGACCCAGGATTTCACTAAAAGCATTATTGACGAAAGTAGTAAAAACCAGCGGGCGTTGTCCACTGGTCTCTCCTGCCCGTTGAATCTGCTCGACCACTTTGCGTACTTTTTCATCGGTATCGACAAACGGCAAAGCCGCCTGATTAAAATCTATTCCAGGAAATTGACTTAACAGCGTATGACAGATGGTTTCAGCGGTAAGCCCACTGCTATCTGAAACGATAAATACCGGTCTTTGCTGCAAAGAAATGGTCTGTTAATTTATTGGGGAGAAGCTGAGAGATCGATTATAGGCCAAACATTCGACAAATTTTTGATTCCACAGAATTCAATTGGTTTTTACAATGTTAAAATCCTCCCCCGCGCAGTCAATGATAATTTTGTGGGGATATACGTTTGAGTGAATGGATAGAATGGTTCAGTAATCTCGGAATGAACGATGTAGCCAGGGTGGGAGGGAAAAACGCTTCCCTGGGAGAAATGATATCAAATTTGGCGAACGCTGGAATCGCAGTCCCTGACGGCTTCGCCACCACCGCTGATGCTTATCGAGCATTTGTCCAGCATCTGGGACTGGACAGGAAGATCAATTCCATATTGGACGACCTCGACGTAGAGGATCTGGATAGTTTACGGGAGAACGGGGCAGAGATTCGCAAATTGATGATGGATCACCCTCTGCCTGACGAGCTGGAAAGTAGCATTCGGCAAGGGTACCAACGCCTCGGTGGAAGCGTTGCGGTGAGATCGTCGGCTACTGCGGAAGACCTTCCTGAAGCATCTTTTGCAGGGCAGCAAGAAACCTTTCTCAACGTCGATGGAATAGATAACGTACTCTGCTGTGTCAGGGAGGTTTTCGCCTCACTGTTTAATGACAGGGCGATTGCCTATCGGGTGCATCAGGGATTTGCCCATGTTGACGTGGCGCTTTCCGCAGGGGTCCAGCGGATGGTACGCAGTGATCTTGGCGCCAGTGGCGTCATGTTTACCATCGATACCGAATCGGGCTTCGAGCAAGCTGTATTTATAACCGCTTCCTGGGGTCTCGGAGAATGCGTGGTTCAGGGATCGGTTAATCCGGACGAGTTTTACGTCTATAAACTCGCGCTGGAGCAGGACAGACCAGCAATCCTGCGGCGCACCCTGGGATCTAAGTTGATTAAGATGGTCTACTCGGACCCCGATTCCAGTACGAATGGACCGGTAGAAATTGTCGATGTCGCGCTGGACCAACAGAACAGTTTTTCGATTAATGATCAGGATGTGACCGCCCTTGCTAAAATGGCGCTAACAATCGGTCGACATTATGACCGCCCTATGGATATCGAGTGGGGCAAAGACGGTGAAACTGGAGAATTGTGGATTTTACAGGCACGCCCTGAAACCGTCAGAAGCCGCGACCATAAAAACACCCTAGAGCGATATCAGCTCAACCAAACCACAACCGTTCTTGTCACTGGCCGTAGCGTCGGTCAGAAAATAGGGATCGGAAAAGTCCGCCTGGTCCCTGGGGTAGAAGACCTGGACAAGGTTAAACCGGGTGATGTGTTGGTAACGGATATGACCGATCCAGACTGGGAACCAGTGATGAAGCGTGCCGCTGCAATTATTACCAATCGGGGCGGAAGAACCTGTCACGCTGCCATTATCGCGCGTGAGCTTGGAGTGCCCGCTATCGTTGGATGCGAAAATGCTACCACCACGCTAACCGATGGCGAACCGGTCACGGTATCTTGTGCGGAAGGGGATACGGGGAATGTCTATCAAGGTCTGCTGGACTTCGAATTAATTTCTACTGATCTCGAGAAGATGCCCGAGCTCCCGTTCAAGATAAATATGAACGTAGGCAATCCCGAACGGGCATTCGCATTTTCCAGAATTCCCAACCATGGCGTCGGCCTTGCCCGACTCGAATTCATAATTAACAACACCATTGGTATTCATCCTCGGGCATTGCTGGAAAAACAAACATTATCGGGTGAATTGAACGAGATTATTGATCAACGGGTGGCCGGATATGCAAGCCCGGTAGATTTCTACGTAGAAAAACTGGTGGAAGGAATCAGTTCTCTCGGTGCGGCTTTTTTTCCAAAACCGGTCATCGTGCGGTTGTCGGATTTCAAATCCAATGAATACGCTAACCTGATAGGGGGTAGCGAATTCGAACCGGTAGAAGATAATCCTATGCTGGGTTTTCGCGGCGCTTCCCGATATATAGCAGAATCATTTCGTGATTGTTTTAATATGGAATGCGAAGCCTTGCGCCGAGTCAGAGATAAAATGGGTTTAACTAACATTGAAGTTATGGTGCCATTCGTTCGCACACTGGCCGAGGCCGACCAAGTTATACAATTGCTTGGCGATAACGGACTGAAACGGGGAGATAACGGGCTCAGGGTTATTATGATGTGTGAAATACCGTCAAATGCCATCCTCGCGGATAAATTTCTTGAACGATTTGACGGATTCTCTATCGGGTCGAATGATCTGACCCAATTTACCCTGGGTCTTGATCGGGATTCAGCTATTATCGCGAATTTATTTGACGAACGTGATGAAGCGGTTAAAACGATGTTAAAACTAGCTATAACAGCCTGCCGAAAAGCGGGAAAGTACGTTGGGATTTGTGGTCAAGGTCCTTCGGACCACCCTGATTTAGCGTATTGGTTAATGGAACAGGGAATCGATAGTGTTTCACTTAATCCAGACACGGTAATCGAAACCTGGTTATTTCTTGCTGACGATAACAATCGATCCCGCTAGTAGTCCAACTACTAGGGCCGAATTAAAACTGCCTTTCCCTGGACTTCGATCACCACCCCATCGGACTGGATTCGGGTAATTTCAAATCCTTCCAATCGATCGCCTTCTCTGAGCACAGTATTGTCGATCATGGCAAATCTTTTATCGTCATTTTTTGAGTATGAGATCACAGTAAATTTTATCTGACTCAATAATTCTCGATGGGCTTCACTCAATGTGTTCTCTTGTTCAGTAGCTGGTACGGAAGCTTGGTTGGTAATATTCGCCGCAGCGCCCGTGGTTGCAGAATTCGACGTATTCAAATCTGACTTGGCTCCCGGCAGAAGCCTTTTTACCGCCCTTTCTACCCGAGCAACCACCGATTGTCCGCGCTGGGTAATCTGATTCCAAACCTCAGGAGCCTGATCTCGCTTTAGATATCCCATCCCAAGCAATAAGCCAATCAGGAGTAATCCGATAGCCCAGCCAACGCCGCGCCGTTTGGGTGAGCGCCGCCGTGCATTTACCATTGCCTCCAAAGAAGGCACGGCATCGCTATGGCGTTGTTTTTCTGCTTTATGGATTGCGTCGAGGATTGTTGACATTATTTATCTTTAAAAGGTACGCCGAGGCGATAAACCAGATCAAATCGGGTATCAGGTATGCGATCCGTTTTTTTATTCGACTCGACGGCTGACTGTACTGACGAGGATTCTATACTGGGCTCTGGAATTTCAGGTGAACCCCGAGACTTTGTATCAGCTTGCTTTAGCTGAGACTCAACTACTACTGCAATCGCTTCCCCGACCTTGCCGTCGGTCTGGGTAGATCGATTTTTCTGTGCAGTAGTCGATTTTTTGGAATCCACCGATTCACCTGCCGCCCTGACGGAATTTATCGGGTCGGCCGAAGACTGTAATGGCGCGGCCTGGGCTTCCAATGACTTTTCTAGGGTGTGATCTTGATTTGAGCCAGGCCAGTATGCTGAAACCCATTGTGACAGCCGCTGCTGCCCTCCAATCGCAAAGTACCCCAAGACCAACCCAGCTGCGATTAAAGGCGCCCAAGATAGTCGAAAAATCCGAGAAATAACCGAACCGCCATCGAACTCAGGCAATACTTCTTTGGCAACACGATTAACAATTGCATAGCTAACCTTGTCCTTATTCTCACTGTATGCCCCCATTAATGCGCTGTCACACAGGACATTGATCAAGCGCGGCACCCCTTTGGACAGTCGTTGTATTCGCCTGGTCGCGGGTCGGGTGAACAAAACCCTTTCACATCCTGCTTGTTGCAGACGGAAACTGATGTATTCCCGGGCTTCGTTCAGATTAAGAGGATCGAGATTAAACCGTCCCACAATCCGCTGCGACAATTGTCTGAGATCATGGCGTTTAAGAATATTTTTCAATTCTGGCTGACCGATCAGAATTATTTGAAGCAATTTGTCACTGGAAGTTTCGAGATTTGTTAACAAGCGAATTTGCTCGAGCACTTCCCGAGCCAGATTCTGTGCTTCATCGATAATTAATACTGTATGTCGACCCGATGAATGAGATTCCAAAAGATAGATATTAAGAACTCCAATGAGGTTCTTCAGGGTCGAGTTTTTGGGGTATCGAATACCTAATTCATCGCAAATAGACTCCAGTAATTCCAATTCATTGACCCTTGGATTAAGCAATAGCGCAACGTCCACATTTTCCGGTAGATGCTGGAGCAGATAACGACTGATGGTGGTTTTTCCGGTACCGACTTCACCAGTAAGTTGAACAAAGCCACCAGGTTGCTTAAGGGAGTACAACAGGTGCGCAACCGCCTCGCGGTGGCTGTCGCTCATATACATCACCCGGTGATCCGGGACGATGGAGAAAGGCGCGTTATTGAGACCGAAGTAACTCTGGTACATGATTTGTCTGACCTACCCTGCCTTGCGAAAGTTGCGAAATTTGAAAGGTTCCAGCAACCATTTCTCACCCTCGATGTACAACTGATAACAAGAAGCCCCACCCTTGTTTCGGCTGGCTCCCGCGGCCCCGGGGTTCACCAGCCAGGGCAGTGATTGGTCATCAACTATCTGGATATGGGTATGGCCATATATCACCATCCGGGAATCGGAATGCTTATAACCGAGGTTTGAATGATCCAAGTCAATTGAATCAATCAGGTGACCATGTTCCATAGAAACTTTTCCGCTGGAAAATTGCACAACCGCAACATCTGGTATTTCCCTCAGGGTGTGGTGTTCACGGGCAATCCAGGTCATTGGGAGATCATTGTTACCCCGTACCGCTATGACCAATCCGAGCCGGGGTCGCAAGGATCGTAAAACATGATTACCCATGATATCGCCGGCATGGAGTACCACGTCACTGTTTTCGGACAGTCGGGATATTTCCGGATGCAACTCACCATGGGTATCTGACAATATCGTTACCACCAGATTTCCATACCCGGTTAGATCGAAATATTTGGTAACCTGTTTTCGCGAGGTCATTGGTCAATTGAAGCCGGGTGGGAAATATCGGGAGGTATCTCTGCTCGACTTTACGGTTAGCCAGCGGACTTGGTTTAGTTGCAATGATTGGTCAATTCGACAATTCACGTATATGATATCACTGTTTAAACTACCTGGCGGCGAACATTCTCTCTCGCCTGCAAGCCATTAACCCACTCGAAAATTTAATTCGAATTCAATGTCTCTGGAAGTAATCGTACTCGCTGCGGGTCAGGGTACACGGATGAAGTCCTCACTGCCAAAGGTACTGCACCCTGTCGGCGGTACGCCAATGTTGCAACATGTCCTGGAAACCTGTTTGCAATTGAGCCCCCAGCGAATTCATATTGTAGTTGGAGACAATCGCGAGCAGATTCAGGATAGATTGGATGGTGCATTGGAATACCCCACAGACCAGATTAACTGGGTAACCCAGTGTGATCAATTGGGTACCGGTCATGCAGTATCCCAGGCAATGCCTTCGGTAAATGCCGGATCAAGATGTTTGACTTTGTATGGGGATGTTCCACTGGTAGATGCGGAGACCCTGAGAAATTTATGCCAGTCCCAGGCGCCGCTGTCGGTTTTAACCGCAAGGCCACAGAACACATATGGGCTGGGCAGAATTCTACGGGATGACAATGAAAACATTATTGCAATCGTAGAGCAAAAAGACGCCACAACTGAGCAACAGTCCATCGCAGAAATAAACACCGGCATTATGCTTAGCCAGTCCCCAGCGCTTAATCGCTGGCTCAACCAAATCAGCAGCGACAATTCCCAGGAAGAATACTACCTCACCGATATTGTCTCACTGGCGGTAAGCGAAGGAATCGCTGTTGCAGCAGTGGAAGCAAAAAACTCGGAATTGCTACTGGGCATTAATAGCAAATCAGATCTTGCGGTGGCTGAACGAAACTATCAACAGATCCAGGCGGATCGTCTGATGGGTGCCGGCGTTACTCTGCATGATCCGACGCGATTGGACATTCGTGGACAAGCCCACTTTGGCTCCGATTGCAGTATCGACATTAATGTTATTTTAGAAGGCAAGGTAATAGTTGGTAACCATACCAATATCGGCCCAAACTGCGTTCTGAGGGATGTCCGAATCGGTGATCACTGCCAGGTCAATGCCAATTGCGTTATCGAACAAGCGGAAATTGGTGATTACTGCAGAGTCGGTCCATTTGCCAGGTTGCGTCCCGAAACCAGGCTCGACCAGCATGTTGGTGTCGGCAACTTTGTTGAAATCAAGAAAAGCCAAATCGGCGTCGGTTCCAAGGTTAACCATCTGGCTTATGTTGGAGACAGTGAAGTCGGTACAAATGTAAACATCGGCGCTGGCGTGATAACTTGCAACTATGACGGCGCCAACAAGCATCAGACCATTATTGGTGACAATGTCTTCGTCGGTTCAGACAGTCAACTGATCGCCCCTGTCCGGATTGGCGATGGGGTAACGGTCGGCGCGGGCTCAACGATTACCCGAGATGTTGAAGCTGACGCGCTGGTGGTGTCACGGGGACGTCAAAAATCTATTGCCAACTGGACCAGACCGACTAAAAAACGCTAGCAGGGACCAAATTCAAATCTAGCTAATTCGGCATACCGGTAGAGAACGTGACCTGAAAAAACCCCAGGTTACGCGCCGCATTCATCGCCTGAACCACTGACTCGTGGGTAGCCAACCGATCTGCCCGAATAACCACAATGGGATCCTGCATATCGCCTGCGGCCGCCTTAACCGCGCGTTGCAAGGTGGTCTCGCTGGTATTGATCAGCTCTCTGGGTTCATCTTCACCAGGACCTTGAACCGCAAATTGTCCTATATCGGTTATCTGGATAGTCAGGTATTTTTCGTCATCCGATGCTTGATCAGAGGATGTTGCTTCGGGAAGTTTTAACTTGATTTCTGCCTCGCGAGAAAACGTTGTGGTCACCATAAAGAAAATCAGTAATAAGAACACAACATCGATCAACGGGGTCAAGTTGATTTCCGCTTCTGGCTCATCGTTTTTGCTACGAAACCGCATGTTTACTGAGTTTCCCTTTGTAATATCTTCATAAACTTGAGAGCTTGCTGTTCCATATCCACGGTTAGCTCGTTTACCTTTCCTTTAAAATACCGATAGAACATCAGGCTGGGAATTCCCACGGACAATCCCGCAGCAGTCGTCACCAATGCTTCTGAAATTCCTTCAGCCAGGGCCTGAGGGTCGCCAACCCCAAATGTGGTAATAGCAGAGAAGACCTTGATCATCCCTATAACGGTGCCAAGCAACCCCAACAGGGGTGTGATATTGGCAATGGTGCCCAGGGTCTGCAAATGTCTTTCCAGATCATAGACAACGTGGCGGCCCGCTTCTTCAATTGCTTCTTTGATGACGACTCGATGCTGGTTAGGATTGCGCAATCCTGCCGCCAATACCCGGCCAAGGGGTGAATTCTCCTCGATATCATTTATTACCTTGGTATCCAAATCGCCCTTCTTTAGTAGCTTTCTGATCTTATCGAGCAATTCAGGTGGCGCCACATCTTTGGACTTCAATGCAATAAATCGCTCAAGAATGATCGCGAGGGCGATAACGGAGCATAAAAGGATTGGCCAAATAAGGAACCCACCGGCCTTTAGTAATTCGAGCATTCTCTGGTCAGTGATGGAGGATCGCGGGTAGTGTATTCAATTCAGCTGCATTGGTCTATGCGTACGAGCAGGACAAATAGCCCTGGCGGTAACCGAATTATCCCGTTAGTAACGTCTGGAGATAACGTAGGATTGCTTTCCAATGCAAAGGGTTGGTCTGAATTGCCCGCCAATAACTTCGCCGAGCAGACACCGGGCGGGTATGACGCTGACAACCACCGATAAAAAAATAATAGTCTGAGCGGCTATCACGGGTGGACCGAGGAGGATTCCTGGATAGTGAATACACCTGGTCGAGCAGCTCCTGTTCGGATTTACCGTTGCATCGCAACTCTCTGGCGCGCAGTATCAGTGTTGTGACCTGATGTTGAATCTGACGATGGGAGAAACTGATTGCGTTGGGACTCAGATCTGCCTGATAGAGAATCTGTTGCAGACTCACATGCCTTCCAAGCTCCCGCATTCGTATCCACAGATCAAGGTCTTGGGCAACATAGAACTGGGATCGATACCCTCCTGCCTGGAGATACAGATCTTTGCGAAACATTACACCACCATGATGGGGCGGCCCGGTAATTAGTTCCGCTTTGTTCTGCAATAGCCCTGACTCAGCCATGGCAGCATCCTGAATCACGTCAAAAACCTGACAACCTTCCTGATCAATAAAACCGGTAGCGCAAGACACCATGGCAAGATCCTGCTGGTCGTCAAACGCCTTCATCTGCCGCAGCAACCGCTGGGGCATTGATATGTCACCGTCATCCTGCCTCGCAATAAACTTGCCAGTGGCCTGCCGGCAACCGAATATTAAAGCTGCGGTTAGCCCCTGATTGGATTGATGAAATATTCGATAATTAGCGTTGGCATCGGCGTGGCGATCAAGTATCCCAGCGGAATTATCCGTAGATCCGTCGTTCACCACAATAATCTCAGGTATTATTTCATGCTGCTGGTCGAGACTTTGCAGAGTCCGCGGCAAAGTAGCCTCGCCGTTAAAAACCGACATTACAACGGATACGTCGGTCAAGATCTGATCCTGTCTCGCCATTGGCTGAGTCGGCCTATAGCGGTCCAGCCAAATACCAACGCGAGAGACCGGTATAGTCGATACTCGATCTTATTCGGACGACCACTCGCGCGCCGTGATAAATCGAACAACTGGCGAGACTCTCGAACCAAACCAGCCGCCCCACATTGTCTGGCGAGATGAAAAGCACTACGGGAGAAATGCTGCATTTCTTCACAGCGATGGTCAATACCAGCACCTTCAGCATGCTTATAGATTAACTGTCTGGCTCGGGCCTGATCGCGGTATCGCGCCCGATAAATCGTTTGATCGGTAGAGAGCCGTTGACCATAATGCTGGCGAAATTCGCAGATCACGGAATCCACGAAACACAGCCCCACACCGCAGGCAGCGATACGACTATCGTATTCCCAGTCTTCTTCATGGCGTAAATCGGTCCAGGGCCCAATCCGGTCACAAATCTCGCGGCGATATAACGGCGTCAATGTATTCCACCACCTGGATTGCAGGAATGATGGCAACATCTTCTCGAACCTTTCAGTGGTGCGCTTGCCTGGACAGTGGTTTTCCAGCTTGTCCTGGATCCTGTAAACCGTTTTACCGTAAGCAATCTGGGCCTTGGGATTATTCATCAGAGCCTCGACCTGAAGACAAAACTTTTCCGGGTACAATATATCGTCACTATCGAGATATTGAATAAATTCGCCTCGGACAATTTTTCTCCCGGCTTCCCGAGCCAGCCCGGGTCCCGAATTTTCAATCGATAGGGCTCGAATAACCTCGGGACGGGCTTTTTGTATGGCCCGTATTACATCCGCTGTGTTATCGGTGGACCCATCATCGACTATAATAATTTCAATGGTGGTATAGGTTTGATCGAGCACACTAGCGACCGCCTGTCTCAACTGTTCGGGTCGATTAAATACCGGAATGATTGTGCTGACTAGGCCTTTCATCTAGTTAACCTGGTCAATCTGTGCCGCGTCCGCCAGAAACATTGCCCTTTCGCCTTGACTTATTCCAACCCTGGCATGGGGCCACTCGCTGCCGGCAGATTGATGCTGCCAACTTAGTCCAAGGAGATTTCGCAATCTCTCCCCGGTCACGGCACCAAACCAGCGGTCCAGCCTGCCGTGGTTACCCTCAGAGTTTAGTACGGCTGGACTCGGCAAAACCGGGAGTGCCTGGGTAGCAGTCAGTGCTTCTACCCAAGCCATTACCGAAACCTTGCGGGTGTATCTCGTAGAAACCAGTTTGTCCCCACCTGAAATAAGCTTTTGCCGCAAGGCAGGATCACATAGAAGCCTGGACAGGCAATCAGCAGCAGCAGATAATTCACCAGTCTCGAACATCAGAACGTTTTCATTATCCACCAATGCACCCTCCTGCCCACATCCTACGTACCGCGAGGTAACTACCGCGACTCCTGCGGACATCGCTTCCAGAATGGTAATCGGACCGGTCTCCCATAGTGAATTGACTAATAGAATATCCACTGTGGGCAAAATCTCGTCCAATAGAGCCGCTTGGGATAAGCTACCAAGATAGTCGAAATTACATTCCTTGGTCGCCTTAAGTTGGTTAATTAGCTCATTTCTTTCCGGACCCTCACCCGCCAATAACAGGTTCCAATCGCTGGTAATTGCCGCCAGTTCCCGGGCAATTCCAGGTAGCTCCAGGCAGCGCTTCTGGTCCTGATCCATTCTTCCCATCCACAGAATACGGTTATGGAATCGGTCGTAATGTGGTGTTGAGCTCTGCGGCACCACACCGTATGGCGCGTAAAACATCCTGGACTGATCAAACTGAAGAGACTCGCAAATGATCGATTTCAATAATCGATTGGTGTAAATCACACTGTCAATAACGTCGGAATAATGCTTTAGATCAGCTATATAGTCGCCTTCAATTGCATGAATCGACATAGCCAGACGCAGATGATTCATACCGGACCGCTTCAAACATCTAACCGCTTCGAGGCAATCCCCAATATTCACAGACATTACCAGGTCCGGGTTAACCTGCCGGATAACTGACATCAAGGCATTAACCCGCCCGGTAGAGCTACCTGTTGGGTTAGACACAATCACATTTTTTGACCATGGGTGGCGGGCAAGATATTGCTGGCTACGATGTATCCGGCCGTCGGCCAATCCCAGGGTCACGTCATTACCGTAGGATTTCAGCCCGGGCAACAGATAATCAAGCCAGTTTTGAACCCCCCCTAACAGGTATGCAGATGGAGCGATGATCAGTAGTCGCATTGGGTTATCCGGAATAATTTATGGCAATTCGGTCTGTTAGAAAAACCCGGTCATTTGTCACCGAACCGCAATACACATCCCGTCCATCGCCTTCACATCAAAGCCGCTACGCGTATGCACTGTAAAACCATGGGGACTGAGAATTTTTTCAATCGCTTCCATGGGTTCGTCCGAGGTTTCAATCCGATGCCATTCAAATAAAAATCCTTTGATTTCACTAAACAATCTCGCCGACGACATATTTTTTAGTATCTCGTATTCACTGCCCTCGCAGTCCAACTTGACCCACACTACCCGGTCTTGATGCCGGGCGATTACTGAGCGTAATTCTATAGCTGCCTCCCGCATTTGAACTCGATGAAGTGTAATTTCACTAGAGGGGGATTTTTCCCGATCTATAACTACGCTGGAGCGTCCAGGGTTCAATACTTCGGATTGCATTTCGAGATCCGCATCATCCGAATAAAGCCCATAGGGATGCAGCTTGATCCTGTCAGCAAGTTGCGGATTCAAATTAATATTTCTCTGAGCCCGTTGATAATTGTCGATCAATGGCTCATAAGCATAAATCATTGCATCGGGATTACGGCTGGCGAGAAAAATAGAAGCAAATCCGACATTGGCGCCAACATCGAAAATTAATGCCGGCTGCTGTACCCGCAGGTTATAGTCCCCCCGCACCAAAAATTCATGCAATATATAAACTTCTTCGGATAACCTGACGGGATAAATTTCAGTATTAAATCGAATGACCAACTCTTCAAGATGTTGTTCCCAATGTGCCCGCGCCACCGTCTTTTCGAACAACTCCTGCAGCATTTGGTGGGATTTAACCAGTTCATAAGCCACCGGGTGCGCAGGCAGAGTTAAATCTAGAGTAGAAAAATATACCGAACCTTGTTCCCGCAAACTAACCGATTCCGTTGGCAGATGGTTAGCCGCTATTTCTCGCTGCCAATCCTTATGGGGAATATTTTTGGTCAGCCGCCGACGGTACGCGCGGCGACGAGCTGTTTGCAGTAGATACCTAACTCGATCCATTGAATTACGCGCGGCTTACTCGGACAACACCTTGATGTCCGCCTCAATGGCAGGCACCAATACGGCAGTGTATCCATGAGAACTGGTACCCGTCACATGGATTGATCTGGGCATATTAAACAACGTCGCCTTTTCCAGATGTAGCATTACCCTTCGGGTATCTTGGTAGATGTACAACACGCCAGTGTATTCCCCATGGGCAAGCCTGGTTACGGAAAATCGGTAGGTCGCCCGAACTAATTCGCCTTCGCGGGCACATATGACATCTTGGTCTGACGCGACGTGTTGAACAATTCGGATACCCTGCTCATTCTCTAGTGCAAAATCAATCTTGAAAGACGGTATATTTTCCAGCGGTTTTAGATTTACCCGCATTTCTATGTCAACCCCAGCTGCGTCGCTACTCTCGATTGCGGCCGAAAAATCGATCAAACGTAACTGTCCAGAATCCTGCTGAATACTGCCAAATTCATTACGATTATTTTTTAGATAACGACTGACCACGTCCGGAGTTTTCCCGGACATCTCGAGCCGTCCCTGATGTAGCAGGATACAGGTTTGGGTCAGAGACTGAACGCTACTCATATTGTGACTGACAAATAATACGGTGCGGCCTGATCGTGCCAGGTTCTGCATCTGTTGCAAACACTTTTTCTGGAACGAAACATCACCCACCGCCAATACTTCATCAACGATTAAGATATCTGGTTCGAGGTGAGCGGATACCGAAAACGCCAGCCTTACCAGCATTCCACTCGAATACCGTTTTACCGGCGTATCAAGAAAATTTTCGACCTCGGCGAATTCCACAATCCGTGCCAGCTTGGTCTGAATCTCGGTTCGGCACATTCCCAGAATAGCACCGTTAAGAAAAACATTTTCGCGGCCGGTTAGTTCCGGATGAAAGCCAGTGCCGACCTCTAACAGACTCGACATCCTTCCACGATAGATAATTTCTCCCTCGGTCGGATTGGTGATCCGACTAAGCAATTTAAGCAGGGTGCTTTTTCCTGCACCATTTCTCCCCACGATGCCAATTATCTCGCCCTGCTGGACTTCAAAAGAGACATCCCGAAGAGCCCAAATTCGCTCCACTTCCAGGTCCATACCCGCGAGTCGACGAAGCCGCTTAAACGGTGCTCTGGCAACGCCCTGAAGCAGTTCTCGGAAACTCTGATGGTAGATTACTTCGCTACCAAGCTGATACTGCTTCGATAATCCTGAAACCTTAATCGCCGGATTCATCAAATTATATCCGCGAACCGTTGCTCGACCTTACGAAAGTACTTAAGTCCAAAGATGAAAATAATTACCGTCATCAACATCGAAACCCCGATTGCGCCAAAGGCAAATGATTTTCCGAGGAAAACCGAACGAAATCCATCGATATAGCCAGTCATTGGATTGAAGTAAAGCAACCACCGCCATTTTTCCGGAATGAAATTGAGGGGATAAACTACCGGTGTCAAATACATCCAGATTTGCACCATAAATGGAACCACATAACGAAAATCCCGGTAACTAACCGTGAGCGCCGCCAACGCAGTACCGACACCAAGGGCAGTCAAAACAATCCCTGCCAGAAAAATTGGGACCAACAACAGATGCCAGGTCCAGGTCACATCGTAGAGCAACATCAATATCAGCAGGATACAGGCTGACACCATAAAATCCACCAATCCGCTTGCAACAGAAGAAAATGGAATAATCAGGCGTGGAAAGTAGATTTTACTCAACATATGAGCAGACCCAACCAATGATCCTGCGCCGCTTGAAACGGCAGTGGCAAAAAACATCCATGGCAGAAGACCAGCATAAACAAACACTGGATAGGCATAACCGTCGGAGGGAATTTTAGCGAGACGACCAAAGATAACCGTAAAAATTAGCATGGTAACCAGAGGCTGCAATATTGCCCAGGTTGCGCCTAAAACGGTTTGTTTATAGCGAACCTTTATATCTCTTAGGCAAAATGCAGTGAGAAGCTCCCGATATTTCCAGACTTCAGCCAGGTCAATATCCTTCCATCCACTTGACGGTCGGATTAAAGTGATATGAGACGGGTCAGACTCGTTTTTGAGTTCAGACATGCAGAAATATAAAGGGTATTTGGGCGCTGGAATCAGGCAACGAATCTTACCAAAATCGATAGCATAAGGATAATTTGGCCCGCTTCAGCAGCTGCATTTTGCTATGATTCCGGGCAATAACCACAAATTGAGTTCGTGAGTCTTTATCAACGCATTTACCAGGTGACCAAACGCATTCCTCCCGGCAACGTAACCAGCTATGGGCGCATTGCGCGAATGGTTAATACCACAGCGCGACAGGTCGGCTATGCGATGTCGGCATTGACCGAAGATCAAGGGGTTCCGTGGCATCGGGTAATAAACAGTAAAGGTGAAATCAGCGCCCGCAAGGGCGGCAGCGCCGACAATCGGCAGCGGGTATTGTTACAACAGGAAGGCGTAATATTTGATAAAAGCGGCCGGGTTGATTTCGATAGATTTGGCTGGATTGAAGCTGAGTTACCATTTTTCGAAGAGGAAACAGAGCAATGTACGGAATAACATCAGGCACTGGTTCAATTCGTGCCTTGAGCGTAGGCATACTTCTCTTATTCTACGCGATCTCAGCGTTGGCTGAAGATGCGATTCAACTGGTGGTCACAGGAAGCAATCGGGCCATTATACTGTTTAATCAAGAGCGTATTGTATTGTCAGTTGGGTCAGCGAACCATGACGTGGTCAAGCTGATTGAGTCTGATAGTGAACGGGCCATTCTGGAAATTAATGGCGAAAGGCTGACCCTTGAAACTGGTAGCGTAGCCGCGCCAGTTCTCCAGGAATCCGAACCGGTAGAGGACTATGGAGACGACAAGGTCGTGACATTATGGTCGGACTCGACTGGATTCTTCTTTGCAAATGGTAAAGTCAATCGGAGGTCCACCCGTTTCCTGGTCGACACCGGTGCCGACTCGGTGGTGTTCAGCAGTTCCCAGGCTGACCGGCTAGGGATTAAATATGAAAACGGCCGTAGCGGATACGCGACCACGGCATCCGGGATAGCGCCGTTAAAATCCATTACGCTGGACCGGGTCAGCATTGAGGGTATCACTCTGCGTAACGTCGAGACAAATATAATTTTGGGTCAATTTCCCGAAGTTCCACTGCTTGGAGGCTCGTTTCTCAATAAATTGAATATGGTGCGTAGTGGAAAGAAAATGGAATTGAGGAAACGTTAACGGCAATGCCGGATGCGATTCCTCGAATAATCATAACCGCTGGTGAACCAGCGGGAATTGGGCCCGATATAGTTTTGTGCGCAGCGCTTGAAAAAATTCCGGCGCGAATCGCTGCGCTAGCCGATCCTGTTGAATTGCGGAAACGTGCGAAGGTACTGAATCTCGCCGTGGAAATAAAGGAGCTTCAACAAAATCAAATTCCGCCGCCCCATCAAGCTGGAGTCCTGTGGGTAGTCTCAATCAATTGCCCTGAACCCGTGGTTGCCCAGGAACTAAATTCTGACAACAGTTACCAGGTAATACAGACAATCGAGACCGCCACTGCCATGTGTATCGACCAGATTTACCATGCCATGGTGACCGCTCCGGTACATAAGGCTGTGATCAATCAGGCCGGAATCAAATTTTCGGGGCATACCGAATGGATAGCCGCTCAATGCAACAGCGAATCACCAGTTATGATGCTGGCGGATCGTCAACTCAAAGTTTGCCTCGCCACTACCCACCTGCCGTTATCCGCTGTGCCTGCCGCAATTACCGCTGAACTGCTGCAGAGGGTACTGAAAATTATGGATCGCGATATAGGCAGTTTTTATGCACTTGAAAACCCCAGAATTGGTGTTTGTGGACTTAACCCCCACGCCGGTGAAGGGGGCTACCTGGGAAGGGAAGAAATCGAAACCATCTCGCCAACGATAAAACAACTCAATGCCCAGGGATACAACCTGACCGGACCGCTACCAGCTGACACTGCGTTTACCCAGGAACAGCTAAAAAATTTCGATGCGGTATTGGCGATGTATCATGACCAGGGACTTCCTGTGATCAAGCACCAGGGATTTGGCGAGGTTGTCAACGTTACCCTGGGCCTGCCTATTATCCGCACCTCGGTTGACCATGGAACCGCGCTTGATCTTGCCGGCACCGGAAAAGCTAATGCTACCAGTCTGATTTCTGCGGTTGAGCTAGCCATGGAATTTGCCGCAAACAAATTCAATCTTCCCAGTAACAATAACAGGTGAGTCACCCCCAACACAGACCGCGTAAAAGATTCGGTCAGCATTTTCTAAAAGATTCCCGGGTCCTACATAGAATTGCGAAATTATTGGTTCCGAGGGAAGGACAAAACCTGGTTGAAATCGGTCCTGGTCTCGGTGCCTTGACCTCGGTATTACTGGAGCAAGTATCACACTTGACCGTTATTGAACTGGATCGAGATCTGACGCCGCTATTGAGAAATCGCTACAGCGAAGAACAGCTTACCATTCTACAACAAGATATTTTGCAATGTGACTTGTCACAGATCCACCGCAGAAATAGCGAAGTTGGCCTTCGGTTGATCGGTAATTTACCCTATAACATTTCCACACCATTAATCTTTCACTTGCTCGAACAGGCCGAACTGATCGAGGACATGCTGTTCATGCTGCAAAGGGAAGTGGCAATGCGCCTCGCCGCCAAACCCGGCACCAAACAATATGGCCGACTGACAGTGATGACCGCCATCGATCTGGATTGTGAATGCCTGTTCGACGTACCTCCCGAAGCGTTTGATCCCCCACCTAAGGTCGAGTCAACCATTATCCGAATTTGGCCAAAAGCCAATCGCCGAACCGACTTCGATCGAGGACTACTTAACACCTTGGTGACTTCCGCATTCGCCCAACGTCGCAAGACACTGCGAAATGCTTTGGGTAAACTGGTTTCGGCTGAGCAATTTCAACTGGCAACTATCGAACCGTCATTGCGCGCCGAGTCTATTTCACCAGAAGATTTTATCCGACTGGCCCAAGTCTGCGCCTAGCCCGGAAATTTCATAAATGTCTGGAATTTAGCGACAAGCTGGTTAAGCAGGCTGGACTATCGGACGAAGAAGCATAACCGTAGCTATGGTTCGAGGTCGATGGTTCAAGATGCGACGCCAGATTGGCGCCTAAATCCAGAAGGACAAAATGTAGAGTAAGTTTTGCCTTAAAACTGTCATATCGCTCTGATTTATTTTGGCTTTTAGTTAATCGGTGTCCGCCTTTATGAAATATTCGGTCTAGTTGTCATTGGAAAGAATTTCTTCAAACCAAGAAAAGGTTTTTCATACCAATGATATATTGGCACTGCAACCACAACCGAAACCACCGTCGCTCCAATGAAAAACAGATATATCGCCATATCACCAACCGGAACAATGGGTTGACCTGTTTGACCTGGACCCATTAATCCAATAAAAAACGGGAACAACATATAGTGAACGACATAGATCCCATAGGCGTAACTACCGAAGAAACTAAGTAACTTGCATGACACCAATTTGCCAAATAGTTCTATCTTTAATGTAAGAATCAGAATTGCTCCATAAAAACTGGACAGCAATATGGGAAGAAAAATACGTAGCCCATCGGTAATGACGCCCTCCCCGGATTTAAATACTCTGTCGGCAAGGTCAAACCAGGCAATCAGAAACAGCAGTAGTCCTGTAGCGCTGGCCAGACATAAAAAAACAGGCACAGATTTTCCCGAACCCATGATTTTTTTCAGGTTCACAGCGATTAAACTACCGACAACCAAACCTTCAAGCCGCATTGGAGACCAACCATAGGTTACCTGCCAGGAAGCGGCGAATATAATCGCGAAAAACTTCGCCATTACGCTTATGGCGATAAGCGAGACTAACAGGACATTCAAGTATTTCCCGCCCAATGAATAAACCAGCATGGGCCAGAAAAGGTAAAACTGCATCTCAATTGCCAGGGACCAAAAATGTCCCAGATGAATAAATTCGGAATACGAACTATTAGCCACGGCGAAATTGGAGACGAAAACCCAGAATGGAATTTGTTCTTGCAGTCCTGGAAATCCATAAAGAGCCGAAATTCCTGGAATCACCATAAAGGTCACAAAATATGCGAGATAACAAAGCGGAACGATTCTGAGTATCCGTCTCATTGCAAAATTTCTGAACGAGAAGTCATCGGTTGCTTCGGATAACAGAATGCGTGAAATCAGGAAACCGGAAAGCACAAAAAATAAATCTACGCCTGACCAACCAATCTCGGCTATTTTAAATACCAGGCCTTGCAAACCTTGGTTAGGATCCCGTCCGGGGGTAAAGTGATAGAGCAATACCAACAGAATCGCTATTCCCCGCAGTCCGTCCAGCGGCTTTAGTCTGTTATCAGGCGATAGGTTTTTCACCTGTTCGGACCGTTAGCCACTATAAAAAGGCCACTCCGAGCGTATCGAATCATGCTGGTGTCGGATACCGAAGAAACGTCGAACCAGCTCGGACAGTACCGGATAGCGTAGAAATTTGTCGAGAGTACCTTTAGCAGAAACTGAATCCGGCAATTCTTTGTTGGCCTTAAATACGGGATTTCGTGCCAATGAGAGAATCAATTGCTCCCATTGTTCGATGGATTCCTCCAGTAATTTATGCTTGACTGAAATATATCCTTGAGCAACCAATCGACGCCCAAGCGCCGGTTGCTGGATCAGCTTCTTTATAAAGCGAACCGCCTGATCGATCTCTCCAATATCGAATACCAATGCGTTTCGATCCGACTCAAGATATCCATTTTGTGCTCTGCCGGCAAAATTCGAGGTTAATACGATACAGCCATTGGCATGTGCCTCCAAAGCAACTAAGGGCCCAGTTTCCCCCTCCGAGAAAATAACTAAAAGATCTATCTCCGGATAAAACATCTGATATAGCTTGTCCCGCGGCTGGGGACCAAGTAATGTGCAATCCGCTGAGGAACCGAGAGCACTCAATCCCCGTTCCAATTCCTGCCTGGAACTACCTTCCCCGACTATGGTGATTTTAAACTGGATATCATCTTTGATCAGGTGTTCAGTTAATTTAACTAATTCCAAAACCCTTTTGTGCTGGTCTTCAAGCCGACCACAATACCCAATATGCAGTTTATCTCCGACTTTCCTGTCAACCAACGCAGTTGCGGGGGGCACACCGCATGGTATTAATCTGCTCTTGTTTGGATCATCGATATATCTTGTGAATGCTTCAGCACCGCTGTTATCAACAAAAACGATGGCGTCCATCCAGGCAGCATAATTCTCAATATCCCGTTGAACGCCCGTGGTGACCTCATGCACCGGATAGACTATCTTGAAATTTTTTCGGCTTTTCAGTCGAACCGTTTCGTACAGTCCATCAAACAACATTACCGGTATAACTATATCCGGATTAAATTCCTCTATGGCGTTTTTAACCGCCAAACGCCGCCCGGTTTGGGTACCGGTACGCCCGTCAAGAACGATTAAATCAAGATCCGGATAAGCTGCCTTATAAATATCCGAGTTATGAAATTTAAGCCCTCTTGACAGACCTACCGCGCAAACATGTCCCTTATATTTTAACCCTTTGCAGGTATCCGCCAACCATTGTTCTACGCCTCCGTAAACCGGGCAGGACTTTGTCAAAAATAGAATTCGACAGCTGTTGTTCAAGCCCGATGCATGCCGTCCTGTTACGGTTGCAGTCCTGGCAACCCGGTCATCGCCTCAATAATCCACTGTTCGACTTCCTGGTTTATTTCCCGGGCCTTGCGGCCCTCCGTGCTGATTGGGTGTCCGATAACAATGTTGATGGTTCCGGGATACTTCAAAAAGCCATTTTTTGGCCAGAATACCCCAGCATTATGTGCGATCGGTACAATTGTCGCACCGGTTTTTGCTGCGATCATGGCTCCACCGATCTGGAATTTCCCCGGTTGCCTCGGTTTCATTCTGGTCCCTTCGGGATAGATTACCGGCCATCGGCCTTGCTTTAGCCGCTCGGCGCCTTGCTTAATTAACTGGTCGAGGGCTTTAATTTTTCGCGATCGATCGATCGCGATAGGACGATAAGCCGCTAAACCCCACCCGAAGAAAGGAATCCATAACAGCTCGCGTTTGAGTATGAATGAAAGTGGGGGGAAGATAACTTGAAAAAACAGGGTTTCCCAGGCTGATTGATGATTGGCAATAATAATACTAGGTTTACTTGGGATATTTTCAATTCCCTCCAGCTGATAATCGATTCGGCAGATAACCCGCAAGCTCCAGATATTTATCCTGGCCCAGCTGCTGATGACCGGGTCGCGAATTCCCGCTGGAAGTACCAGACACACCACTGCCAATATGCTGATGATAATCGCGCTGATGATTTGCCCTAAAAGGTAGGTCAGAGAACGTAATAGGATCATAGACTAGCCTCAAGCAACCCCCTGACTCTTAGCGATTCCACGTATCCCTTAAGGTCGTCATAGACTGGTATCGAACCCAACGGTTTGCCATCATTGCAGACTGCATCGACCAGCAATTGTTCAGTCTTGAGCCCCTTGCCGGTGCGCACCAACACAGGATTTGCCGAGGCCGCCCTGGCAGCCTGTAAATCCCTCAGAGAATCGCCAATCGCATCTACTCCTTCCAGGCTGCAATTCAATCGCCTCTGTAATTCGGTAAATAGTCCGGGTGCAGGTTTACGACAAGCACAACCGTCATCAGGCCCATGGGAACAGAAAAAAATTGCATTTACTTCGCCGCCTAATCCGTGCAACTGGTCGCGCATTTTCTGATGTATCCGATTGAGCGCATTCATCGTCAGCAAACCCCTGGCAATACCAGACTGGTTGGAAATCACTACCACGCGATATTCCGCCTGGCACAAGCGTGATATGGCCTCGAGGCTACCGGGAATTGGATTCCACTCTTCGGGAGATTTAATGAATGCATCAGAATCCTGGTTAATAACTCCGTCGCGGTCCAGAATGATCAGGCGGCTCCCTTCCATTAGTTGTCATCTCCCTGGTAGCTGGTAACTCTTACGCGTCCATCTACGATTCGCCCCTTGCGGGATTCCAGCACCTGCATTTTGTTCCAAAACGCCTGATTCAAATCAAATTTTGCAGCGATCGCATTTCCCATCAAGAGTATTAACAGGTCAGCGCATTCTTCGGCCAAATCCGATTTTGACTTGCCTTTGGTAACGCATTCCGCAATTTCGCCAAGCTCCTCGGTCATCAACGCCAGCCGGTAGACCATGTCCTCTCCTCCCTTCTCGCTGAATTGATGTTTTTCGTGAAACTCCTGCACGGCGGCCATCATCTGACTAAACAATTCTTTGTCTTGATGATTTAGCGAATTCATCATTCAACCCGCATATAAGAAATATCGGCAACTTCGAGAAACAAACCGCGTATGCTAGTCAAGAGTGACAGTCGATTATTTCGAACGTCAACATTCTCATCCATCACCATCACCGAATCAAAAAAGTCATCGATGGGAGCCTTAAGCTTGGCCAGACCCAGCAGACCTTTGCTGTACTCCCCTTGAGCAAAATACTGGCGAGCTTTCGCGCTCGATCCAGTGACCTTTTTAGCGAGGGCAATCTCGGCGGGTTCAATAAATAGTTCAGGGTTGACCAGGGCGCCAGTAGCTTCCTTCTGTTTCACTAAAATATTTGCAATCCGTTTATTTGCCGCAGCCAGTGATTCCGCGGCAACCCGCTGACTGGAAAAGAAATCATGAACCGCCTTTAACCGTAGGTTAAAATCAAGCGGTCGAGTCGGCGCAACCGCGACTACAGAAGCAATTTCCATGGGATCAAACCCGAGGGGTTGGTAGTAGGCTTTAAGCCGGTCGTATATGTAGTCACGCACCCGGCGCTCGGTATCCTTACTGGTATCGAGGTCAGTAAAATTTGTGTTCCGATACTGCTCCATCGCCAACGCTACCAACACAGACAAGTCCAGATTCAACCCGGATTCGATCAATATTCTTAATATACCCAGAGATGCACGACGCAGTCCATATGGATCTTTATCACCACTCGGGGTTTCGCCGCTGGCAAATATTCCGGTTACTGTATCGATTCTGTCGGCTATTGCGAGGCTGCGGGAGATGCCGTTTCGGGGCAGCGAGTCTCCCGCGGCTCGCGGCAGATAATGCTCCTTTATTGCTTCGCATACCTCCTTGTTCTCTCCTTGATTGGCCGCATAGTAACCGCCAATCGTACCCTGCAATTCGGGAAACTCGGCAACCATGTCAGTAACCAAATCCGCCTTCGATAAATCGCAGGCGCGATCAATATTGCTTGCGTCAGCATTGGTTTGATCGGCAATATATTGCGCAACAACCCTGACTCGCTCTACTTTAGCCAAAACCGATCCGAGTTTTTTATGAAATAGAACGCTGTCTAACCGTGGTTTGCGCTCAATAAGGTTTTGTTTTTGGTCACTCAACCAGAAAAACTCTGCGTCCGCCAGGCGCGCACGCAATACCCGTTCGTTACCAGACTTTACTCGCTTGGGGGCCGCGCTCCTAATGTTACTGACAGTGATAAACCCCGGAACCAGTTTTCCACGGGTATCAGTTAGGTGGAAGTACTTCTGATGATCACTCATCGAAGATACCAGAACCTCAGCCGGTACCTTAAGAAACCTTTTGTCAAATTCACCGTACAGTGCACTGGGCCATTCCACCAAACTGGTCACCTCATCTAGTAAATCTGGGTCAATCACGGGCGTAGCACCAGCCCGCGTCGCCAGTCGCTTTACCTGCCTTTCAATCAATGACCGACGCTGAATAAAGTCGGCGATGACAAAGCCATCAGTTTTAAGGGTGTTTAGGTAACGGTCTGCCGACAGTATTCGTATTTTTCTGGGTGCATGGGAACGGTGCCCTCGAGTCCAGGGTTCCGCGTTTAATCCAAGCGCAGCTACTGGCAACAGGTCACTGCCATAAAGCGCTAAAAGCCAGTGAACAGGTCGGACAAATTCCTGGGACCCATTTCCCCATCGCATACGTTTCGGAATCGGTAGTTTTTTCAGCGCCTGCTCCAATGCCTCGGTTACCAACGGGGCGATTTTTTTTCCGGGTTGTTTGCTTCGAAAAAACAACCATTCACCTTTGTCAGTTGACTCCCGATCAAGTTGCTCGACTTTTACCCCACATGACTGAGCAAACCCCAGGGCCGCCCGGGTAGGTTTACCTTCCTCGTCAAACCCTGCCTGTACCGAGGGCCCCTTGCGCTCAGCGATCTGATCGGTTTGGCATGGTGACACTTGTTTAACCCATACCGCCAACCGTCGCGGTGAGGCATAAAACTGATATTGATCTTTACCCGGCTTGGCAACACCGGCTTCAACCAGATAACTGTAAATTCCCCTGGCAAAAGATTCACCAAGTGCCTTCAGTGCTTTTGGCGGCAATTCTTCGGTTCCCAGCTCCAGCAACAGATTACGCGCCCGTTTGGCAGTAGTCGAATTAATTTTCTTCCTGACCGCCATTATCGCTTCTCCACCGATACTGGTTTTTTCCTGGTCCGGCGAGGTTTACTGGCGCCTCGTGGGAAGCCCAGCGCTTCCCTGCTTTCATAGTATGCCTGGGCCACACCGCGAGACATCGCTCGAACCCGCCCAATATAACGTGCGCGCTCGGTCACGCCGATGGCGTGACGTGCATCCAGCAGATTGAAACTATGGGAAGCAGTTAAAACCTGCTCGTAAGCAGGCAGAGAAAGTTTAAGTTCCAGCAGGTGATGACACATTTTTTCAGCAGCATCAAACTGGACCAGCAACTGTTCAACATCAGCGTGTTCAAAATTAAAGGTAGACTGCTCAACTTCGTTCTGGTGATACAAATCCCGGTAGGTATAACGACCACTGGGGCCATCAGTCCAAACCAGATCGTATATGCTGTCCACGCCCTGGAGGTACATCGCAATACGCTCCAGCCCATAAGTTATTTCTCCGGTGACCGGGCGGCAGTCCAATCCGCCAACCTGCTGAAAGTAGGTAAATTGGGTAACTTCCATGCCATTCAGCCAAACTTCCCAACCGAGACCCCAGGCACCCAGCGTAGGAGACTCCCAATCATCTTCCACGAACCGGACATCATCTTTTAGCAGATTAAGTCCCAGCTCACCCAGCGAATCCAGGTATAAATTCTGAAATTCCAGGGGCGAAGGTTTGAGTATGACCTGAAATTGAAAATAGTGTTGCAGACGATTTGGGTTCTCACCGTAGCGCCCGTCAGTGGGTCTTCGCGAGGGTTGCACGTAGGCAGCCTGTAATGGTTCCGGACCTATTGCTGCGAGAAATGTAGAAGGATGAAAAGTTCCTGCGCCCACTTCCATATCAAGAGGTTGCATAATTACACAGCCTCTATTCGCCCAGTAATTTTGCAGGGTCAGTATCAGTTGTTGAAAAGTCACGCAGGATTTCCTCAAATACTTTATATCAACGCCGAAATCTTAATCGACCCATTCGCTCGCATAATGTTCGAGAGCGGAAAGTCTATCGCCTTTTAACTCAACCCGCATTATCGGCAAGTTTCTGGCAGCCAATGCCGCCATATCACCGTCAGCCTGGGCAGTCAGAAGCTGGCCGAAAGTATAGCCTAACCCCGGAATCTCAAAATCGATTTCAGACTTACTGACGAACTGGATAAAACACCCATTGCCGGCACCGCCCTTATGCAACTGACCGGAAGAGTGAAGATACCGGGGTCCGAACCCAACGGTGGAGATCAGTTGGCAGCGTGCCATAATTCGGCTTCGGATAGTTTCCATTATCCGCGCGACCTCGGCCTGCATCGGCAAGTATCCCAGCAATCCAATATAACCTCCAGGAACTGGGGTAAGTGGAAAGCTGGAGCAATTTTGGGTTGATAAATCAACTTCAGAAACCCTGGTCCCACCGATCAGTTGTATTCGATAGTGATCAGTTTCTACCAGGTTGTCTATTGCCAGCTTGTCTTTTCCGCCAATAAATTCACGCGTAATAGTTTTAGCCTGTTCAACATCAGGCTGATCAAACGGGTTAACCTGTAAGTAGCTCGCCGCGATCGCTGTGGCAAATTCCCATTTAAAAAATTCGGCACCAATGTCGAGAGGGTCAGGAACTGACCATTCGATTCGGCCAGCGGCTGAATCCATAATGAGCTCCAAGGAGATATTGTCTGCAAACGATATGCCCACAGTAAATTGATCCTCGGAATCTATCGCAACATCGCCGTATACCGGGAGGATCCCACGCCCGCCTTTTCCTGTGCTTTCCGCTACCAGCTGCTCGATCCATGTTCCCAAAGACTGTAGCTCCCCGGGAAGTTGCAATACCATCTTATCGCGGCCAACAGCGGCCTGCTGCCCAATAAAAATCCCCAGGGTTAATGCCGAGTTTAGTTCCGGATTATCTGATCTGGTCCGCTCAATGTAGGCCATTGTACGTTCAACCAGAGCGGCTATATCCACGCCGAATAGCGCCGCCGGTACCAACCCAAAATAACTGAGAGCCGAATAGCGGCCACCAATATCAGCAGGATTCAAAAAAATACGGGCGAATCCGGCCTGCTCCCCATGGCTGGCCAGCCAAGATTCGGGGTCAGTTATCGCAACAAAATGCCGCCCCGGCTGGTCCGAAATCTTTTCGATTTGGTGGAAAAAAAAACGGTATAAACTAATCGTTTCAAGGGTCGTCCCTGACTTGCTGGCAACGATAAACAAGCAGCGATCAATACCGGATTTGAGTATCTCATTCACCATCTCTGGGCTGGTGGAATCAAGAACCATAAGTTCCAGATAGTCCTCCCTATGATCAAACAACCGGGAAAAGACTTCCGGAGCAAGGCTGGAGCCACCCATGCCCAGCACTACCACTCGATCAAATTGCTTCCCCGTTACCACCTTATCAACCCACTCCTGCACCTCGTCAAGCTGCTGTTGCATCCACTGGGCACTATCCAACCAACCAAGTCGCTCCAGGATATCCCGGTTAGCATCGACTGGTTGGTTCCACAATGTCACGTCTTTACGCCACAGGCGAGACCCCAGATTGTCACAAGCGTTGTTCACCAAACCTTAATGTCGAAAGATGAGAAGTTTTTCCAAAGGGGGCGCGGATTCTAACAGTAAAGGACGCTTTGATTAACGGGATTTGTCCTGTAACTTCAATTCCCACTGGTAGGCGGTCTGACAAATCACATCAAGATCGTCATACTTGGGTTGCCAGCCGAAAGTGTCCATGATCAATTGATTGTCAGCCACCAGTTCCGCAGGGTCTCCGGCCCGACGCCCCTTAATTTTGACGGTAAAGTTTTTCCCACTAACCTGCTTCAAACATCTAATTACCTGTTGCACGCTATAGCCCCGCCCATAGCCGCAGTTAAGCGCAATGCTCTGGCTGCCCTGTTCCAGATAATTTAACGCATCCAGGTGGGCTCGGGCCAAATCTTCAACGTGGATATAGTCCCGAATACAAGTACCATCGTGGGTTTCATAATCATCACCAAAAATTGACATCTCCGGACGTTGCCCGGTCGCAGTCTCGCAGGCCACCTTAATTAAATGGGTTGCGTTCGGGGTAGCTTGTCCGAGTAAACCGTCGCAGTGGGCCCCGGCCACATTGAAATACCTTAGCGCAACGTATCGAAAATCCTTAGCGGCATAAGCTAAGTCTCTCAAGGTCCATTCTGTGGCGAGCTTGGTGAAGCCGTAGGGATTAATGGGCCTTTTCTCAGCCTGCTCAGAAATTGGAGAGGTTTCTGGCATTCCATAAACCGCAGCACTGGACGAAAAAACAAAGTGTTTTACCCCGGAAGCTATACAGGATTGAATTAGGTTTAACGAACCGATCACATTGTTTCGATAGTATTTGAGTGGATTCTTAACTGACTCTGGAACGACAATGTGGCCGGCGAAATGAATAACTGCCTCTATGTCATACTTGGCAAGAACCTGATCGACCAGAGGCATGTCGGCAATATCTCCTTCCACGAACGTTGCCTGGGAATCCACCGCCCAGCGAGGTCCGCTACAGAGATTGTCCAGCACCACCACCCGATGACCCGCTTGAATGAGTTGACAGGTCGTATGGGAGCCAATATAGCCGGCACCACCGGTCACCAGGGTATTTGTCACAATTATGATTTGAAAGCTTAGTCGAGAACCAATTATAGGGTACCTAGCCGGGTCACGGATGAGAATTTTTAAGCATCCAATGGCCATGTGAAAGGCGGAGATTGCGAGTGGAGAAACAGTAATTTAGAATTAGTCGCGGCTCCCATGAAATCGATTGGGTGCGGTCAATTTGTAACTCAATCACGCCCCAGGCTTTTTAGTTTCGCCTGGGGACTTCGTGGGAGAATTGATTAATTGGTTGATCCTGACAAAATCAAGCTGTCCTGGCTTTTGCCAAAATCGCGGCAAGGTTGCACGCTGCCCGCTAATCTTTTTCCCGGCTGATTTAAATTCTACCGTAATGGCCCCCTCACTGGCGGTATTGGCCAGCAGAGTACCGCGATTCCGATAGCGCGCCAGAACATCTGGATGTGGATGCCGATATCGATTCAGGTTACCCGCGCTTACCAACGCCAGTACCGGACTGACGCTGTCGATAAAAGAAACAGATGAAGACGTGTTGCTACCATGATGAGGTACCTGCAATACATCAACGTCGAGGATAGTATCGCCATACAGATTCACCAAGGATCGTTCAGCAGCAGACTCGATATCACCGGTCAATAATACTGATCCATAATGCGATGACACTTTGAGCACACAGGAGGAATCATTACCTGAATAAAGTAAAGTTAATTCTGGCCAAAGTACTTCAAAAATAACACCATCCCAAGTCCAACGTTGCCCCCGGTGACAGCTGCTGCTGCCGGGAAGTGCCCACGGACTGTCTGTCGCGCTGGTCAGGCTCGACCTCACGGCAAATCCCGTGGCGATAGCGCTGGCACCACCGATATGGTCGTTATCGCCGTGACTGATTATCAGTTTATCTATCTGTCGGGTGTTAATTAACCGTAGATAAGGAGTCATCACCACCTTACCCAGGTTAAATCCCCCTGGATAAGCCGCTCCAGCATCAAACACCAGCACATGATGACGGGTTTTGATCACAGAACCCAATCCCTGTCCTACGTCCAGCAAGGTATAGCTAAACTCTCCAAATAGTGGAGCCTCTGTCCGCACTACAAACATTGGTAGCAGGCAGAAAATCGCAACCACCCTCACTGGCAATAAAGCTCTTCTGCTAAGACAAAGAATTCCGAATATAGCCGCCACAATGGTCCACCAGGGTGGCTGCCCCTGCTGCCAAATTGCCCCGGATATGGAAGCCAGCCAATTGAGGTATATCCATACTGAATCTATTAGATACAAATTGACCTCAAGCAGCATCTGACTTATCTCCATAAGACCTGTGCAATAGGCTAAAAATGCTACCAGGGAAATTGGAACCACCAGCATACCGATGACCGGAATGGCAATCAGGTTAGCCATGGGTGCAATCAGGGATACCTGATGAAATGCGATCAGCAATATCGGCATCATGGCAATCAATAACCACCATTGAAGCCGAACCCAAATCGAGATTGCGGTTAAAACACGCGCGCACCATGCCGATGATATGTTTGCTGGCGAATTCGATCCAGACGCCACCATCACCAGGACTGAGACTGCACTGAATGACAGCCAGAAGCTACTCGATAACGGCGCCAAAGGGTCCAACAGTAAAATTAGTCCCAGTACCAGAACCAGCAACTCGACTGGTTTCCCTTTGCGTCTTAACAACAGCACCAGGCCAACTAGCGCCAGCATACACACCGCGCGACGGGTTGGAACCGTGAATCCGGCCAAAACCCCATAGCCAAACCCGGATAGAAATCCCACAACCACAGCAGCGGAGGACGCTGGCACCCATCGGCAAAGGAACGGTACTCTGCACCAAAAGAGCCGGCCGAGTAATCCGGCCATGGCCGCTACAAATCCTATATGCAGTCCTGATATTGCCACCAGATGAATGGTCCCGGTGTTTTGTAAAATAGTCCATTGCAGGTCTGACATTTGATGACGCACACCGACGCTAAGTGCGGAAATTATGCCTGCCTGGGAACTCGGACCGAATCGCGTACTAATAAATTCCGCAAATCCCTGACGCAGGTTCGCTATTCTACGCCTGGCCTTGTGATAAACCCCTGGTTCTACCCCTAACTTTTCCGCTTGTCCCTTGACGATATAACCTGAAGCACGAATTCTTTGCTGGAACAGCCATGTCTCGTAATTGAAACTGGCCCCGGGATTCTGCAGACCATGGGCGCGCTTTAAACGTACCACAAAGCGCCACCGGTCTCCGGGTTCCGGACCCAGTTCCGGTGAATAAGACGTAAGCCGAACAAGACCCGGGGAAGCTAATAGCCGCTTCCCCTGGTATAGCGAATCAATCTTGAACGTAAAGGTCGCGCCTCGCCCGATTGGTCGTACCAGACTGACTATACGACCGTTGGCGATGAGATCTTTTTTCTCCAGGTCTGCGGGAACATCCCGCTGCATAACATCGGCGGCGGTCCACCCGGCCCAGCAAAAGCCAAGACAAAATGCCGCCACCCATCGAATCCCGTGCAACTTCCAGGAAACCACCAAAGAACAAGCCGCCATACCGGCAAATACCCAGGTCTGCCAGATAGTCGGTATATAGCGTATTGAGACGACGCCCAGGGAAAAAGCGAACAGTAATACCGCGGGGTTACCCACGCCAATCCTTTTTTGGCCCATAATCGGTTCTGATTCATCCTTGAATTCAATTTCCATACTAACCAATGCCCAGGCAATTCATCAAGCGTTTTTTACCCAGCGCCAAGAAAATTCACGCGTTAAAGCTGCAGTACTACCTGGGTGACCGGGTCACTGATCAGCGGTTATGGGTGGTAAATCGTTTGTCTATTTCCAGAGCCACTGCGATTGGGTTGTTTTGTGCCTACCTCCCAATGCCCATGGAAATGTTACTAGCTGCAGTATTAGCGATATTGCTTAGGGCAAATCTCCCGGTGTCAATCATGCTGGTCTGGTTGTCCAATCCACTTACCTGGATTGTGGTTTATACCCCACCCTATTTATTGGGTCTTGCGATTACCGGTGAAACCGGAATCACTAATATTTCGTTTGACGCCATCACACTGGATGCAATGCTCGAGCAATTTTGGGCGTTATGGATTGGCTGCCTGATTTTTGGCAGCGGATTGGCCGTTTCGGGATATTTTCTGGCCAATGTAGCCTGGCGCATGATGGTGGCGAACCGTTGGACCAGTCGTAAAAACAGGAATCGGGTGGATAATGAATCTAACAGCCAGTGAACTCCTAGTAAGTGAAATTTTAAATCAGAAGACAATCAACTACTGTTCGCAAATTAAAGGATGCAACCGCGAGCATTATTAATATCGAATCAGCGATAAAAAAGCCCCTTAAGAAAGGGGCTTTTAGATGTGGATCAATTGGTTAAATCAAATTATTTTGATTTCAACAGATCGCGTATTTCACCAAGCAGCACCTCCTGCGCTGGCGGGGCAGCTGCAGCCTCAGCTTCAGCTTCTTCCTTTTGACTTGCTTCCTGCATTTTATTCACCATCCGAACCAGTAGAAAAACCGCGAATCCTACTATCAAGAAGCTAATAATATGGTTAAAGAACAAACCAAGATTCAGCGTCACTGCTCCAGCTTCTTTAGCCGCATCAACAGAAGCATATGGCGCAGCAGTGGCACCCTCTTTAAGCACCCAAAACATATTGCTAAAATCAACGCCACCAAGTAAAAGCCCAATTGGTGGCATTATTACATCAGCCACTAACGAAGACACCACGGTCCCGAAAGCGGCTCCTATGATGATACCGACCGCCATATCCATTACATTTCCTTTGATGATAAACTTTTTGAATTCTTCTAACATTAGTGTTTCCTCTTTTCGTAGTAAATTAGAGATAAAAATAACCTAACAATTAACAATTAATACTGAAGTTTTACGGAGCATATTCAACAGTCAAGATTACATCCATTCGATCAACAAACTGACCGATCCTGCACAACAAAATAAGTATAACGAATCCGACCCCCAATAGAAATCTTAGTGTACATACACGTAGTGTTACTGCGACAGATGCTATTGGCTTCCAGTGGTACACAGAGACCAGCGGTTCATTTACCGCCAATCAGGATGACCTGAGTACCGCTCACCTATTATGTTTGTTGCCTCTGGGCTTCTACCTTTAGGGCTTAGGATAACGGGTTCTTCGAATAGGTTAACTTCGCAGAAACGCACCAAAAGAAAGGCCCCACATAGCGGGGCCTTTCAGGTCTTTCAAATGGAATGCAGCTTACATCATGCCGCCCATACCACCCATACCACCCATACCACCCATATCAGGCATAGGCGGCGCAGCTTTGTCTTCTGGAATTTCAGAAACCATAGCTTCGGTGGTGATCAGGAGACCCGCAATAGACGCTGCATTTTGCAGCGCAGCACGAGTCACCTTAGTTGGATCGAGAATACCCATCTCCAACATGTCGCCGTATTCGCCACTGGCGGCATTGTAACCATAAGCACCTTTGTTGTTGGCAACTTCATTGAGTACGACTGATGCATCATCACCGGCATTGCTGACAATTTGACGCAACGGCTCTTCGAGAGAACGCAGTACGATTCGAACACCCATATCCTGATCAGGATTGTCGCCTTTGGTACCATTTACTGCAGCAACACAGCGAACCAATGCGGTTCCGCCACCAGGGACAACGCCTTCTTCAACTGCCGCACGGGTTGAGTGCAGAGCGTCTTCAACGCGGGCCTTCTTCTCTTTCATCTCTACTTCGGTAGCCGCACCGACCTTGATCACAGCCACACCGCCAGCCAATTTAGCTACACGCTCCTGCATCTTTTCGCGATCGTAGTCAGAAGTCGCTTCTTCGATCTGGGCACGAATCTGGCCGACCCGCGCTTCAATATCAGAACTGGTACCCGCACCGTCGATAACGGTGGTGTTTTCTTTGCTAACCTGAATTCGTTTGGCCTGACCAAGATCTTCCAGTGTAACAGCTTCCAGACTCATGCCAATTTCTTCACTGATAACTCGACCACCAGTTAAAATAGCGATATCTTCCAGCATCGCCTTGCGACGATCGCCGAAGCCAGGGGCTTTAACTGCGCAGACTTTAACGATTCCACGGATGTTGTTAACAACCAATGTCGCAAGAGCTTCTCCGTCAACGTCTTCAGAAATTACCATCAGTGGGCGACTGGCTTTTGCAACAGCTTCCAGGGTCGGCAGCAGATCACGAATACTCGAGATTTTCTTGTCGTGAATCAGGATATAAGGAGTTTCCATATCCACACTCATGCTGTCCTGATTGTTGATGAAGTATGGAGACAAATAACCGCGATCGAACTGCATACCTTCTACAACTTCGAGTTCATTCTCCAGAATGTTACCTTCTTCAACGGTGATAACGCCTTCTTTACCAACTTTTTCCATCGCTTCGGCAATGATGTCGCCGATGTTGCTATCAGCATTCGCTGAAACGGTTCCTACCTGAGCGATTTCTTTATGGTCTGCACATGGTCGAGACAATGATTTCAGGTCTTCCAACGCAACGGAAACGCCTTTATCGATACCACGCTTGAGATCCATTGGGTTCATGCCGGCGGCAACTGCCTTCATGCCCTCACGAACCATGGCCTGGGCCAATACGGTAGCAGTGGTGGTGCCGTCACCGGCAACGTCCGAGGTCTTGGAAGCAACTTCCTTAACCATCTGGGCGCCCATATTTTCCAACTTGTCCTTAAGCTCAATTTCCTTGGCCACGGACACACCGTCCTTGGTTACGGTTGGAGCGCCAAAAGACTTATCCAAAACAACGTTACGACCCTTTGGGCCGAGGGTTACCTTGACCGCGTCGGCCAGGGTGTTTACGCCTTTGAGCATACGCGCTCGGGCTCTTTCGCCAAAAACTACTTCTTTAGCTGACATGTTTCTCTAATCCTCTATAAATTCGTAAGGTTTTGCTGATTCAATCAGCCTTCGACTACACCCATGATGTCGTCTTCACGCATCACAAGCACTTCTTCGCCACCAACTTTAACTTCGGTGCCGGAATATTTTCCGAACAGCACCTTGTCGCCAACTTTGACGTCTAGGCCACGTTGCTCACCACTTTCGAGCACTTTGCCTTTGCCAACAGCCAGGATTTCTCCCTGCATTGGTTTTTCAGCTGCGGAATCTGGAATGACAATGCCACCAGGGCTGGTCTTCTCGTCTTCAAGTCTCTTGACGATTACACGGTCATGAAGCGGACGGATATTCATACCTTCATTTCTCCTCTTAAATTGAAAATGTTAATTAAAAACTATGGCTAACAAACCCACATTCCGGCACCATTCAGCCTTTCCAGACCACTGATTTACCAAAATTTTTGGGCAGTAATTAGCACTCACCTTGAGTGAGTGCTAATAATAGTGTCCGAAAATTAAAAATCAATGCCCCTGGACAATAAATTTTTACCTGTTAAATTCACAAAAATCACGGGGTTCGTGCTTCATAAAATTTGTAAGTTTATGATTTCATTTAAAAATATTGCATTACGCCGGGGCCCCAGAGTACTTTTTGACCAGGTCACCCTGCTCCTCAATCAGTCAGAAAGAATTGGGGTAGTGGGCGAAAACGGCTGTGGAAAGTCCACATTATTCTCTTTTATCCTGGGTCAGCTGAGTTCTGATCAGGGCGAAATTTGGATTCGGGACGACCTCGTCATCGGCCATGTTTCCCAGCAAACACCCAGTTCAGATCAATCTGCGCTCGACTACGTGCTTGATGGCGATCAGGTTTTACGGGAAGTTGAGACTGCATTAACCGCTATTGATCATGCCAAACAGGGAGAACAAGCGGCCAATCTGTTTGCTCGACTGGAACAGGTCGGCGGATATAGTGCCCCGGCCAGGGCAGCCCGGCTACTGCATGGCCTTGGTTTTACCAATGCTCAACTGGAAGCCCCTACCCGGTCATTTTCCGGAGGATGGCGAGTCAGGCTCAATCTGGCCCAGGCCCTGATGTGTCCTTCAGACCTATTGTTGTTGGATGAACCAACCAATCACCTGGATCTGGACGCCGTCATGTGGCTTGAAGACTGGTTACACGGATACCGTGGCACTTTACTCATGATATCCCATGACCGGGACTTTCTTGACGCTATCTGTGGCCGGATTCTGCATATCGAAAATAAACGGATTCGCTCTTATAGTGGGGATTACTCCCAGTTCGAGCGAACCCGGGCAGAAGTACTGGCGAATGAACAGGCCGCTTTCGCAAAGCAACAGCGAGCGATCGCACATATGCAGAGTTATATCACCCGATTCAAGGCTAAGGCTACCAAGGCGCGTCAAGCCCAGAGCCGGATCAAGGCACTTGAACGCATGCAGGTATTGGCGCCAGCCCATATAAATTCGCCCTTTCGTTTCGCGTTTTTCCAACCGAACCGGGCTTCTGATCCAATATTGAAACTGGAAGACGTCGTGGCCGGTTATGGTGACGAACCAGTTCTCAATAATATTAATATCAGCCTCGGCAGCAGCGACCGTATCGCTCTGGTCGGTCCCAATGGCGCAGGCAAGTCAACTTTAATTAAACTGCTGGCGGGTCAGCTTAGTCCTGAAGTTGGGCATATCACTTCTGCTAAAGGTTTGGATACAGGATATTTTGCCCAACACCAGCTCGAGCAACTGGATCCGGAGGCCAGCCCGGTTGAACAAATGTTGAGGGTGTTTCCCAATACTAGGTTGCAGGAACTGCGCAATTACCTGGGTGGTTTTGGATTTCGTGGCGACCGTGTAAATGAAAAAATTGGACCTTTTTCTGGGGGTGAAAAGGCTCGATTAGCCCTTGCAATTCTGATCTATCACAAACCTAATCTGTTGTTGATGGATGAGCCGACCAACCATCTTGACCTGGAAATGAGACATGCTCTTACCGTCGCTTTCCAGAATTATCAGGGAGCGATTCTACTGGTTTCCCACGACCGGCATCTCATTCGAACGGTGACGGATCAATTGTGGCTGGTCAACGAGGGTTCTGTATCAAGTTTCGATGATGACATCGATGGCTATATCAAATGGACCCGCCAGGTTAAAGTCGCTCCATTCACGGCATCTCATCAGCTGGAATCCGATCAGGTCGCGGACACGCCGAGGACTGATTCCAGTCAACTGCCAGGGTTGAGTAAAAAGGAAAAACGCCAGCAAGCCGCTAAATTACGTGAAAAGGTCAAACCGCTAACCCAAAAAATTCGTGAAATTGAAAGCAACCTTGAGCGCACTCGACAATCAGTTACTGATCTGGAAACTTTATTGTCGGATCCCAAAACCTACGACCAGGAAAGTACCGCAAAACTAGCGGAGATGATGCGTAAGAAATCCAGTTTGGAAAAAACAATCGACGCCGACGAAGTGAAGTGGTTTGAGGTGTCAGAACAATTGGAGCAGGTAAACGCTCAAATCCAAAGTTCACTATCCGTTAACAGGCCGGTATAACGACCGAGAGTTAGGATTTTAACTATTGATCCAAATCGCGATATTCACCATCGATAATCCTCCCTTGACCCGGCCCCGGTTGGGTGTTTCCGTGTCGCGTACTTCCGGCTCGGACTTCACCCCGTCCAGTGAATTGACCACCAAACAGATTACCAGCGCCTGTGGCCTGAACTTTGCCCTTCCAGACGCCAGCTGCCAGCATGCGGCGAATTATTGCTCTACGCAGTGGCGGCGTTAGGCAGACGAATCCGATGGCATCGGTAACAAACCCCGGGGTCAGCAACAAGGCACCGGCAACCAGGAGAAATAACCCTTCAATAATCTCGATCGCAGGCACTTCGCCCTTGGCCAATTGCCCTTGAACTCTGGCAAATGTGGCGAACCCCTGAGCCCTGACCAGAACGGCACCCAGTAAAGCTGTAAACAAAATCAAAGAGATGGTGGTCACCGCACCTATTGCGCTGCCTACGGTAATCAATACGTAAATTTCGATGATTGGAATCGCCAGAAACGCGATAAATAGAAATTTGATCATATATCTTGTGAGACGCCAAACCGGCTTCGCTAATGAACCAGTAATGAGTATAAGTTAGTAAGCATCTATGAAACACGCTGCCTTCCTTAATAAATGGGGACATCTTGAAAAAATTCCAGCGCAATACCAAATTACAATATTACAACGTGGTTCCGCCATCCAATGGACGGTTTAGCTTTCCCATTCAAGCGTAGTGTCCTGATCTAGGGAACCTCTGCAAAAGTCTGGTGCTCGGCCTGAAAGGCGAATCAAGTTGAGATTCAAAATTTTCAAGATTGAGGCAGGAAACGCACGTAATAGTTATTCTATTGCGAAGTTTCCTAACAAAAATATTGGAAGTTTTGAACTCAAATTGATCGGTCATGACTTTTGCAGCAGAGGTTCCCTAAATACAGCTATCGAATTGGTTGCGGCCTATAATACCCTGTTAATTTAACCCAGCTCTGCCTGAACTTCATTCCAACGGTTCAGTCAGACAGTTCTCTAAGGGAAATTTCCCAGATAACAGATATGCCGACTATCCGAACATTTTTCCTCGCGCTGCTACTTTGTTGCACCAACCTGGCGGCTGTGGGAATTGTTGCAGCAACGAATGATTCAGATGAACTATTGCCAGAAGATCAGGCCTTCGCTTTCTCTGCAGAATTAATGCCGGACAATACGATTGAAGTCAGCTGGTCTATCGCCGATGGATACTACATGTACCAGGACAAGATGGGCTACGAGGTCATCGGAGACACTACCCTGACCAGTGCAGTCAAGTTACCAAAAGGAAAGCCCAAGCACGATGAGCTGTTCGGCGATGTGGAAGTGTATACTGGAATATTCAAATTGTCGTTGCCGATCCAGGACCCGACAAAACCCTTCACGTTGTTAGCCACCGGGCAGGGCTGTAACGAGCCGGTAGGTGTGTGTTATCCACCGATTACCCATGAAATCCCATTCGATGGGGTTGCCAGTGTTAGTAGTGCGATCATCCATTCTTCTCCTCGATTAACCTCTGAAGGGCTGGTTGGGCTAAGAACTCTGGATCAGCAGCTGGACAGCATTTCGGGTTTGATCTCAAGAGCGTCGTCAATGGATTCGACAGTTCTTTCGGACCCGATTGAAGAACCTGCCACCGTAAAAACTCCAATCCCTACCCCGCCTACAGCGATCCCGACCTCACCACCAGGTTTCGAACTGGCAGCGCTCGATCCTATATCACCAAGTCCCGAACTAAACATTGAGCCACACCCGACGCCTACGGAAGTTACCCCAGTTCAGTCTGTAGAACCCCTGGTAGAACCCGATGCCTACGAGTTTATTGCAGATGGGCAATTAATAGACTCGATGCCAAACAATGCATCCGACACCGGCGACCAGACAACTAGGGCAGGTGTCACATTAGAGAATGCTAGTGGTAGCCAGCCATCGGCGGATACAGCAGAAGTCACTATTGAAACTGATCTAACTCCCCCCCCAGGCATAGAGCCCGACAACAGCAGCCAGTCCTCCATGCAGTCTTCAGCAAGTGATATACCCGAATCCATCGAGACTGCAATGGCGATCGATACGCCACAACAGGGGCCGGAGCCAGAGCAGACACCAGCGTTGGAATCCAGTAGCGAACTTGATTCCGTTGCGCAGCTGCGCGAGCTGTTATCGAGTGGATTCGAACAGCCAGAATTTCTCGACGTAGAACAAGCGTTTAAGTTCTCAGTTACTGACGTCGACGCGGACAGGTTAAGCGCGAACTTTGAGATAGCTGAAGGATACTACCTCTACCAGAACAAACTCGATTTTATCGGTGCCGGAGGCGCTAGCGTTGGCGATACTTTACTACCCGAACCCAAGATAAAGGAAGATCAGTTTTTTGGCCGAACCCCGGTTTACAACAAGTCGTTTTCGGTGCCTGTTTTACTCGACGTTAACAGCTCCGAAGGCAATCAGATGACATTAGAAGCGAGTTATCAGGGCTGCGCTGAGCAAGGTATCTGCTATCCGCCGGTCACCAAAATCGTTAATATAGAATTACCTGGGATCATTTCTGCTGCGCGAGCCGAGTCTGTATCCAGTAATCCTCCGGGTTCGACAAGTTCTTCAAGCCTGGAAAAGCAACCTGTCGTTCCGGACAAGACCTTGTTCAATCTTTTAGTCGGTGCATTTATCGCCGGTATACTGCTCACGTTCACTCCCTGCGTCCTACCGTTAATACCAATTCTGTCGGGAATAATCGCCGGCCAGGGAGAAAAGCTGACCCGAATGCGTGGGGGCTCACTGGCGTTGATTTACGTTTTAGGAACCACCGTCACATACGCTGCCATGGGTGCAATCGCCGGTGCTACTGGAGAACAACTGCAAGCCTATTTCCAAAACGTGTGGGCTATAGGGATACTGGCATTTATTTTTGTATTGATGGCATTGTCGATGTTTGGTCTGTATCAAATTCAGGTTCCGGCCGCGATTCAATCGCGACTGCAGTCCGGCACTACTAAATTCAGCGGATCCATACCCCTGGTTTTTCTTCTGGGTCTGGTATCAGCGTTGATTGTCGGTGCCTGCGTATCCCCCGTGCTTATTTCCTTTTTGGGATTAGCAGTTACCCGGGCCGATCCAGTATTGGGAGCTCAGATGATGGTCAGTATGGCCCTTGGAATGGGGTTGCCGCTGATTGCTCTTGGTTTCGGAGCAGGCTATCTGATCCCCAGAGCAGGGGTTTGGATGGAGTCGGTCAAACATCTATTTGGGGTAATGCTAATAGCGGTCGCCATTTATTTACTGGGGGCTCTGCCCGAGGTACCTGTACTACTGCTCTGGGGGGTGTTGTTTATAATTCTGAGTAGTTACCTGGGCTCATCCCAGCTTATCCCAGATGTCAAACCTGGTTGGCAGGCCCTGCGTAAGGGGGTTGGAACCTTGTTGTTGGTTTGGGGAATCGCTGCGTTGATAGGAGGATTTTATGGGCAACGGGATATTCTGCAACCACTTCCCGAAACGCTATTCCAGGACAGCGACAGGGCTGCACCCACTTCTTCTTCCGAAGAGTTCCACCTGTTTACCCGGGTTTCTACCCTGGAAGATATCGATCAACAGTTTTCTCTTGCAGCATCGCAAAACAAAAGAATAATGCTGGATTTTTATGCCGATTGGTGCACCGATTGCATAAAGATGGAAAAATCTACTTTTCAGGACCCCGCGATACTTAATACTCTCCAACAGGGGTATTTGACATTACAAGTTGACGTTACTGACCCAAACGATCCGGGGCCTAGGGCCATCAAAAAGAAATTCGCGGTGTTTGGTCCTCCGGCGGTTCTGTTTTTTGATCCCGATGGCAAAACTCTGGAACACAAGAATTTTTACGGTTACCGCAATTCCGCAGACTTCCTTAAACTGATTTCGAACTGATGCCTCGGTTGACGTTTATAGCCATTGTGTTTGTGGCTCTGGGGGTTGGTGTCTACTTCGGGCTGGACAAAAACCGCAGCGACATTCAGCAATCCAGCGCAAGTATTTCTGAAATCGCACTGCCGGACATATTGAATAATATCCAACAAGGAAAGCAGTGGCTGGGCAAAGTTGTGGTTGTCAATCATTGGGCATCCTGGTGCCCCCCATGCGTCGAGGAAATACCACTGTTGATCACGACCCAGAATCGCTATCAGGACCAGGGTCTGCAGGTCGTCGGAATCGCCCACGACACCACTGAGGCCACCCGGATTTTCGGCGATCAGATTGGAATTAATTATCCCTCTTTGGTCATTTCCAGTGGAGGTGGTGAATTGATGAAAAGCCAAGGCAGTCCGCAAAGTTCCGCACTTCCGTTTACGGCCATTTTTAACCGCCATGGAAAAGTCGCCCGGACCAAGCTAGGCAAGCTGACCCCCAATGAACTGACCCAAATAGTTGAAGAGTTGCTGTAATCCGGTAGCGGAACAATGCTGATCCGTTGTGATCACTTCTATTACATTATTTTTCCATAATAAAAAGTGCTATTCTTGTCCCATTGAACCAATAATTTACCGGGGAAGAAAATGCGCTGGCAACGAGGTAGAAGAAGTCAAAACGTAGAGGACCGTCGCGGCAAGATCGGGCGACGGGCAGTAGCAGGTGGCGGCATAGGTATGGTAGCCATCGCCGTGGTAGCGATGTTACTCGGTGTTGATCCAAGTGCATTAATGAAGCTTGGAGGCGGACTAACCGGGGGAGGCACCGAGAGTACAGCACCGCGTAGCCCTGAGCAGGACAAACAAGCGGATTTCGTCAGCGTTGTATTGGCCGATACCGAAGATACCTGGAGGCCTATTTTCGCTAAAATGGGTCGGGAATATCGCGAACCGAATCTGGTTTTATTCAGCGGCTCCACCGAATCCGCCTGCGGTTTTGCCAGCGCAGCAATGGGACCATTTTATTGCCCCGGTGATCAGAAACTGTATATCGATCTTGAGTTTTATGATGAACTGCAAAAGAAATTCGGCGCGCCGGGGGATTTTGCCCAGGCTTATGTGGTCGCCCATGAAGTAGGGCACCACGTTCAGACTCTGCTGGGAATTTCAGAGCAAGTACAAAAGGCCAAACGTGGGGTTAGCGAAATTCGCTCAAATGAAATCCAGGTACGCATGGAACTCCAGGCAGATTGTTTGTCAGGGGTTTGGGCCAACCACGCCCACCGAACTCGTAGCTTGTTGGAACAGGGAGATATAGAAGAAGGTCTTACCGCGGCCGCGGCGATTGGCGACGATACCCTGCAGCGCAAAGCCAAGGGTCGGGTAGTTCCAGAGAGCTTTACCCACGGCTCGGCCAAACAGCGTCAAACCTGGTTTTTTCGAGGCCTTGAAAGTGGCGATCTCAATCAATGTGATACTTTTTCCGGGCAGGTTTAACGATATCAACCCGGGGTATTTCGCTCAACCCAGCGGGATCCGTCGGGAAGTTGTTCGTTTTTCCAAAAAGTCGCTTTAGATTTCAGCAACTCCATAATTTCACGGCAAGCGGCAAATGCTGCCGCGCGATGGGCTGACCAGGCTGCCACCAGCACAATTGGGTCATCGGGAAAAATCATTCCAACCCGGTGAAGTAGTAAGACGTCGAGCAAATCGAATTGTTTGATCGAAGATTCCACTAATTCCTCCAGCTGATTTTCAGTCATCCCTGGATAATGTTCGAGAGACATCGAGCGCACCTTGTCCCCTTCATTGAAGTCCCGCATTGTGCCAATAAATGTCGCGCAGGCACCATAACTCCCGGGCACCAGTAGCGTGGATTGTTTTTGATATAAGGCCAGCTCTTGCCAGGGATCATAGGGTTCCGGGCGGATCTCAATGTTCATAGTCTAGCCACCGGTGACCGGAGGGAAAAAAGCAATCTCGTCGCCACTCACTACCAGCTCATCCCAGTCAACATACTTTAAATTGCGGGCACACAATAAATTTTCGGGAGGCAATTGATCTGTTACCTGCTGCCATACCTGGCCAACCGTAACCGGTTCTGATACCTCGAGTTTACGACTCTCTATCCCCATTTGCTCTCTTAAACTGGCGAAGAACTTAACCGTGATTTGCATTGTTTACTATTAATCATCATCTGTTAGTCTGATAATAACGCAGGAATCAAACAACACAACAGATTATGGCGAACCCAACCAGCAGAGAATTAATACCCGTCAATATTGCAATCCTGACCGCTTCGGATACAAGGGGCGAAGCGGAAGATAAATCTGGGCATGCATTGGTTGAGCGCCTGGTTGAAGCTGGACACACACTGACAGACAAGCGCATTACTAAAGATGACGTTTATCAAATTCGTGCAGTGGTTTCTGGTTGGATCGCTGATCCGGAAATACAGGTTATTATCACCACTGGTGGCACCGGCGTCAGCGGAAGAGACGGTTCGCCGGAAGCGGTGACACCGCTGCTTGACAAAAAACTGGATGGGTTCGGTGAGATGTTCCGGGTGTTGTCATACGACGATATCGGCACCTCAACCTTACAGTCCCGAACCCTGGCCGGGGTAGCCAATGGAACCTATCTGTTTGTCCTTCCGGGTTCCACCGGGGCCTGCAAACTGGCCTGGGAGAAACTAATCAGTCACCAACTCGATTACCGCACCAGGCCCTGCAATCTGGTTGAAATGATGCCGCGCCTGCTCGAGAAATAACTCAACATTAAAACCGCTGCAAAAGTCTTTTGCAATACAATTTGGTTGCGGATCCCGATAAACTCTAAAGGAAGATTTCCGGAAATTATCCGTCAGCCCTGATCCGACGCAGATATCGGGACCCCGAAACGCAAAACTTCTGCACGGAACCCTTTCCTGTCCAGAAATTCCAGCAACGCAATTCGATCAATAGTTGTTGTCATAGTGTTGACCAGGGGATGGATATGCAGCGCCGGCGCCTTCATCAACGCTTCGTCGATAAAGAATCCAACCCGTCGGGTATTGTCATTCAATATTGAGAATGCGCTAACGGCGCCCTGGGTCACTCCCAGGTAATGCATCAATCGCTGGGGGCTGGCAAATGAAAAACGGTTGGTTCCTACCAGTCGGGCGGTTGCTTTAAGGTCGACCCGTCTATCTTCATGCAGGGTTAATAACCACATCTGCCCTTTTTTGTTTCTCACAAAAAGATTTTTAGTGTGGCCAAATTCAGACGGCGCCCGAATCGATTTTGCATCTCCAACAGTCCACATTGGTGCATGGGTTGCGGTGTGATGGGCAATACCATCTGCGTCCAACACCGCAATGAGCCTGGTGGGGCTCATTGGAATTGAACCGTCAATTAAACGATTCTCCAAGGGTTGTCTTTGGGGGCTTTGGTGTGATTGATTCAAAGTAGATGCCGGGTTTTTCCCGGGCTCGTTTATAATTGACGATTTTACGGTTGCATCCACCAATATGTCGAGAAAACGTACATCATCCTCCCGTTCAGAACCAACCGCACCGCCGATTGATCTTGAAAAACTGTCGATCGCAAAATTTACCGAGAATGCATACCTTAACTATTCAATGTACGTCATTCTCGATCGTGCGCTGCCCAGCATTGCCGATGGTTTGAAACCGGTGCAGCGCCGGATTGTTTACGCAATGTCCGATTTGGGTCTGCATTCGGGCGCAAAATTTAAGAAATCGGCGCGTACCGTGGGCGATGTGCTGGGCAAGTTTCATCCCCATGGCGACAGCGCCTGCTATGAAGCAATGGTATTGATGGCACAACCCTTCAGCTATCGGTATCCACTAATAGACGGCCAGGGCAACTGGGGTAGCCAGGACGATCCCAAGTCGTTCGCCGCGATGCGCTATACCGAGTCGAGGATGACCCGCTACGCCCAGCTGCTATTGACCGAACTTGGTCAGGGAACCACTGACTGGCTGCCTAACTTCGACGGCACCCTGGAGGAACCACGACTTTTACCTGCACGACTTCCCAACGTTCTACTCAACGGCGGCTCCGGAATCGCAGTGGGCATGGCGACCGATATTCCTCCTCACAATATGCGGGAAGTAGTTACCGCTTGCGTCCGGTTACTGGAAGAGCCGAAAACCAGCCTGGACGAGATTTGCCAGCATATCCTGGGACCCGATTATCCCACCGAGGCTGAATTGATTTCTTCTCCCGAGGAAATTCGGCAAATCTATGAAACGGGTTATGGCTCGCTCAAACTGCGTGCCGCATGGCAGAAAGAAGGTGGCGAAATCGTCATTCATGCCCTTCCCCATCAAGTTTCCGGATCGAAGGTACTTGAGCAAATTGCGGCTCAAATGGCGGCCAAGAAACTACCCATGGTGTCCGACTTGAGAGACGAATCTGACCATGAAAGCCCGGTCCGTTTGGTCGTCGAGCCCCGCTCCAATCGTGTCGACATGGATGCCCTGATGGATCATCTATTTGTAACCACTGATCTCGAGCGCAGTTATCGGGTCAATATGAATATGATTAGCATTGACGGCCGACCCAGGGTATTTGACCTCAAATTGTTATTACAGGAATGGCTGGATTACCGCCTGGCCACGGTCCGCCGGCGCTTGCAGTTTCGCTTCGACAAGATTCTTGAACAGTTGCACATACTCGAAGGCTACCTGATCGCCTTCCTCAATATCGACGAAGTCATCCGAATTATTCGATCGGAGGACAAACCTAAACCGGTGTTAATGAAGCGGTTCAAATTGAGTGATGTTCAGGCTGAAGCCATTCTTGAATTGAAACTGCGCAAGCTAGCCAAGCTCGAGGAAATAAAAATTCGTCACGAACATGACGAATTGGAAAAAGAGAAAACCTGGCTGGGGAAAATACTCAAATCCCGGGCGAAATTAAAAACCCTGGTAAGAGATGAACTGATAGCAGATGCTGAAGAATATGGTGACCAGAGAAGGTCTCCCCTGACCAAACGTGAGGCCGCCAAAGCCATGGACCATCACGATCTGGTTCCGGCTGAACCGGTGACCGTAATCCTTTCTGCCAAAGGCTGGGTTCGCGCTGCCAAGGGCCATGATCTCGATCCATCACAACTCAGCTTTAAATCCGGCGACAGATTTCTGGATGCGGCTCGTGGTAAGACCAATGACATCCTTCTGACTATCGACTCCAATGGCAGAAGCTATTCGTTGGCACCCCATTCACTGCCTTCAGCTCGCAGTTTTGGTGAACCCCTGGGAAGCATGGTTAATCCCCAGGCTGGCGCACATTTTTGTGGATTGATGATCGGGCGGGAAAAAACCGAATACCTGCTTTGTACCGATGCCGGCTATGGCTTCGTGTGTTCAGTCGGGGAACTTTTGACCCGCAACAAATCCGGCAAGGCAACAATCAAGGCAGGCAATGGGGTAAACGTTCTGATACCCCAACGAGTACATGACTTCGATGATGACTGGATTGCGGTCATTACCAGCGTTGGCCGGCTGTTAATTTTTACGGTTGGTGAACTTACCCGGTTAAGTAAGGGCAAAGGCGTCAAATTGATTAATGTTCCCTCGGTTAAATTTAAGTCCGGCGAAGAAAAAGTCCTTGACTTCGCTGTTTTTCGTGAGGGCGAGGTGTTAAGGGTCACCAGCGGCAAACGTTATCTTAATTTAAAGCCTTCTGACTTTGACAACTATGTTGGACTGCGCGCCCAGCGCGGAAAATTTTTACCACGGGGATTTCGCCAGGTCCAAACTATTCAAGCTATTGCCAAAACCCGTTAAACCACCATGACTCGAGCCCTGTTTGAATCCAACTTGCCTGACCTGGAATTAATTTACCGCGGTAAAGTCAGAGATGTCTACGCCATCGACGATGAACACCTTCTGATAATTGCGAGTGATCGTCTGTCCGCATTTGACGTTATCCTGCCCCAGCCAATTCCCGGCAAAGGTGAAGTATTGACCCGTGTATCGAATTTCTGGTTTGATAAGACTCGCTCCCTGATACCCAATCAACTGGTGGATATCAAATTGTCTGAGGTGGTTCCGGATCAGCAACAATGCGCTGCGCTAGGTCAGCGAGCGACTATTGCAAGACGATTCGAAGCACTTCCCGTAGAAGCGGTTGTCCGGGGCTATGTAATTGGCTCAGGCTGGAAGGATTATCAAGCAACCGGGGCGATCTGCGACATTCCCTTACGCGCTGGCATGCTCCAGGCGGAACAACTGGACCAGCCGATCTTCACCCCGGCAACAAAGGCAGAGATGGGAGACCATGACGAAAATATCTGTTTCGATAAGGTGATTGATATGATCGGAAATGAATTAGCTGAACAAGTCAGGTCTGTTAGTATACAAATCTATCGCAACGCGGCCGCCCATGCGAAAAAACGGGGCATCATTATCGCGGACACCAAGTTTGAATTTGGCCTTGACGACAATGGCAGGCTACATCTAATAGATGAAGTACTGACACCGGATTCTTCACGATTCTGGCCAATGGATAGTTACCAGCCGGGTACCAGTCCCCCGAGTTTCGACAAACAATTCGTCAGAGACTATCTGGAGACCCTGGATTGGAATAAAGCCGCACCGGGACCAGACCTGCCCCCATCCATTGTCAACAAAACCGCAGAAAAATATGCCGAGGCTGAAGCTCGCTTAACCCATTAAATTGCGCTAACTCGACATTTGTTAATTACCCTGTAAAACGATCAATTATATTTTTAAGTAATCTAGAAATATTATTGTCACCATTATTGTGTAACAGACTGCCACAAAAGGTGATCGATCCGGTAGCAAACAACTGTCCACCATTTGGCGCTTTCTGATACACCATATCAGCCCGTATCAGTTCTTCTTCAGGCACACCAGGCCAATTGGTAATGTGGGTTAGCCGCTCTTCCGGCACCAAAGTAAACTCATCTCCGTGCCCTTCGGAGCTGGCAATAACTTTGATCGAAGGGTCCGATCCCAGGCCACGGTCATACCTGTCAAGTTCAAATCCGGCGGCGCCACCGCCACATAGTCCAAAGTCTCCCAGAATCTCGTCATCAATACCATGGAATATCCAGTCCAGTTCGGGGTCGACGAAACTTACAGACGTTCTCCGATAATACGAACCGTAAAAGGTACCTTGGGCCGAAAAACCGACTCCAGCTAATTGTTGGGGAGGCCGTCGATTACGCCGCCATAAACCGCCATATGCGCCATCAAAAGCTTGATAATATTCCCCGGGTTCCGCTGCCCAGGCCCGAATTCCGCCTTCTGCCCGCCGTACTTCAAGAGTTTCGTTGTGTTCTGGATCCAGGCCAATTCGCCAGTAAAATCCATTACCACCAAGGTAAACAAAGTTCCCCCCTTTGGTGCGCCACGATTGCAATGCATCGAGCATCGCCGAAGTGTGGTACTCCGGATGGGTTCCGGTGCAAATAGCAGCGTATCCGTCGAGTGCATCGACTCCTTCATGATGCAATTCGTGATCAGTTATCAGGTCGAAATCGATTCCATTTTGTTCGAGCCAGCACAGTAGATGAGAATCGGCCTGGTAGTGTCTAAGGCCTGAACAGTCCAACCCGGGAAAAGTAATATAACCGGGGCGCATGTTCATTAACGGTCTTTTGTGACTCGCATGACAAACACCGCTACCATCCAGATGGGTATTATAGGTAGACAATCCATAGTGTTTAAAGGCAGCGGGGTTCCACGGATAGCCGTTACGTTGTTTAATCTTTTGTAACCAGGATGCGTCAAAATCGGGACGTGCGTGATTGCCGTAGATGACATAAGTGTAGGTTGATACCAGTACACAAAGACGACTACTTCGAGGCCCTTTTGGCGCACAAACAAAAAATGGTATCCAGTCACGGTGCTCACCACTGTCGATCCGCATTGCATAGGCGCCCGTGGCGAGATCATCAGGTATGGTGAAGCTAAAATCGGTTTTCCACTGAAAATCATAGATATCATCGGCGTGGAAATGTATCCCACCGTATTGATCCGGTGCATGACGCCAATTCATTTCACTGCCATCCCAATTCGAACCGGTTACTGCCCGGGTAGGGTAATTGACCAGATGCCCGTGATGCCCAGCTGGGCCAATATCGACAATTTCACTGGACGATATGTTTTTTGAGAAGTCCCAGCTCGCCAGGACCTGGTTTGGATCAAGTACATTGCCAAGACCGAGAAGGATCTGTGGTCCTTCAATTTTCCCGTTGAAGTGTTGCCCGGCTCGTCCATTCCAGTTGGCACCAATTGTGATCTCGGTAACACCAACCGAGGCAGTTCCATGGTTTCCGGTAAATCGTAGGTACTCCGTCGATTTTTGGCTACCATCGGCAAGGTTCTTAAGCCTAAGTTGCGCCGCTAAATTGGTCAGGTCGATTGCTGCGGTAACCCGACACCATTGTCCATTGCGAACCTCGCATTCAAGAATGATATCGTCTTTATTTTCATGCCCAAATTGGAGCCCAATGTTGCCATCAGACAGTACCGACAGCGAAATTCCAGCCGAATTGTCGGAATCCCCCGCCAGGTTGACAATGGTTTGACGACCGCTTTCCAGCCACATTGGCTGAAACGCTGCTGACAAAGTGAACTGTGACACCTGATCCAATAAACCATTAATATTAGCCTGGGCATATGATCCCGGGTAAAACGGTTGATTACGTCCCGGAAACGGGCCATTCAGATCGACTTCGGTTTCAATTTCGATCTGGCCCGGCCCGGCAGGATTTGGATCTGCGCACACTACCCGAACCAGGGTAGCATTGTAGGGCTGATCGAGTTGACTGCTGACCTTAAAATCGATGGTATCTCCCGACCGACCAGAAAGTTGTTCAGCGTATCCTGTTAGTGGCAAAAAAGAGTGTTCCGCACTCAACGCCTAACCACCTGAATAAATCAGCTTAGGATTTAACGTCGGGACAAACCTGCGATGGGGAATCAGGTGGTAGGTGTCTTTTTGAATATATTACGCAATGAGGTAAACGGATTTTTGCGCTTTTTACGAGCTGACTGGCTATACCATCTACCCGAAATCTTGGCGTCACTGTCGAGGAATCGACTATCCGGAAAATTAAGTTCCAGCACCCGACGTGAGTCAGAAGCCAGCTCGGGCAGGTTCATAGCCTTGTAGCTTTGCATCAATAGCGCCAGGGCCATTTCCACCGAAGCGGTAGTGGGATAATTTTCTACTACACCTTTGGCGCGATTGACCACGGCGACATGAGCCTCCCGGGAAAAGTAATAGGTCGCGATAGCGATCTCGTGGCGGGCGATTGCATTAGTCAAATAAGCCACCCTTTCCCTAGCCCTGGCAGCATAGCGACTATCAGGAAACAGAGTATAAACATCCCGGAATGCATTTAATGCATTTTGTGTCAGGGTCGGATCGCGGTCACTCAAATCGTCTTTACCGAGCAAGTAGCCTAAATTGGACTGATCTTCCTCAAAACTCGAAAGCCCTTTTAGATAGTAGGCATAGTCCACTGATTCATGGGTTGGATTGAGTTTGATAAATCGATCTGCGGCGGCGATTGCAAGGCCAGGTTCTTTATTTTTATAGTAGGCGTAAACGGTATTCAGTTGAGCTTGCTCAGCGTATACCCCATATGGATATTTCCCCTCAAGATCTCGCATTCGTTGAATTGCCTGACTCCAATTTCCACCGTCAAGGCTCTTTTGTGCCCGATCATGTAACTGCTCTACGGTAGCATCCGGATCAAGTTTTTTTCCTGATTTCAATGCAGCGCAGCCGGACGTTAAAATCACGGCTATTATCAGTACCAGCCAGGTTCTATTTCGCATGGGAATTGGGCACGGGGTTGGGTTTCTGTCGTAGAATAGGTTTGTTGCACGAGGCGGAATTTCCTGCGATCCAACCTCTGTATCATGTCTCTATATCATGTATTGTGCCATAGAATTCGTAAAGATTGCACCAAACTGCCGACTATCCAAAAATACTCTTTCCTCATTGAGAGTCACTCATTCAATGGACAACAGAACCCAGTGCATTAACAGTGTGATCGGAGATCACTTCATCCCACTGATTAATTCCGTTGGTCGAGCTCTACAGTGCCGGTTTATTCTCCGCCTTATACTGGCTAGTTTTTTTGTCGAATCTGGTTCAGTTACTTCTTATGAGTGAGGGTGACTCAAACATAGTCCTCGAGATCCCTCTTCAATTTGAAGGGATAAGGGTCGATAAAACTCTGGCTGAATTGCTACCTGCCTACTCCCGGGCAGCGATTCAGAACCTGATCAAACAAGGAAACGTACTGTGCGAGGGTAAATCCCTGAAATCCAGCGCTAAATTTCGCGGTAAGGAAACCTTGAATATCCATATACCCTCACCCCGGTTGGCAGAGTGGGAACCCCAGCAAATGCCCCTTGATCTGGTGTTTGAAGATTCACATCTATTTGTTGTTAACAAAGCGGCCGGGTTGGTGGTACATCCAGGGGCGGGTAACCCTGACCAAACCCTGCTCAATGGATTGCTTCACCTCGACCGCAATTTATTATCTCTACCCCGCGCCGGCATTGTCCACCGCCTGGACAAAGACACCTCTGGACTGATGGTAGTCGCCCGCACCGAATTGGCCAGGCAGAGTTTGATTGATCAACTCAAAGATCATACGGTCAGTCGTGAATACATTGCAGTCGCCAATGGTATCCCGGTTACCGGGGAAACCATTGATCAGCCAGTTGGCCGCCATCGACACGACAGACTCCGCATGGCAGTCACCGACGCGGGCAAACCAGCGACAACTCACATCAGAATACGGCAAAAGTTCCGCCGTCACAGCCTGTTGGACGCCGTATTGGAAACCGGACGGACCCACCAGATCCGGGTTCACCTCAGTTGGCGTGGATTCCCCCTGGTTGGCGATCCTACCTACGGGGGCAGGGTTAAATTACCACCCGGTGCTACGCCGAAATTGATCGAGGTACTCCAGGGTTTCAACCGCCAGGCCCTGCACGCCCAGGGACTTAGCCTGTCCCACCCGGCTAGTGGAGAGACAATGCAATGGCAACAGGGTATCCCCGAGGACATGCAATCATTGATCTCCTGTCTGAAACAGGACCTGGCCACGTCAACAAAAGAATCGATATGAAATCATCACCATCCATGGTCCATACCGTCAAGCAGGAATTATTTGGCATGGCAATATTTGTTGGCACCATCTGGGTGATTTTTATTCTGGACAGAATTCTTCCACTGGAGAAACTGGCTTTGTTTCCACGGCATATTAGTGGACTACCGGGTATTTTGTTCTCACCTTTTCTGCACCAGGATCTGGCTCACATAGTTGGTAATAGCCTGCCATTGATTGCCTTGTTAACCCTGCTTGCCGGTTCCCGCGCGGATAGCCGCAAAGCCGTGGTTGCAATCATTGCTTGCTCTGGTTCCCTATTGTGGTTATTTGGCAGATCAGTGCCGGTGATTGGCGCCAGTGGTTTGGTCTTCGGTTTAATCGGATTTTTAATAACCAGTGGGTTAATGGAGCGCCGGGCCATCGCCATGGCGGTCAGTCTGTTTGTCGGATTAACCTACGGTACAACCTTATTATTCGGCGTCCTGCCAGGCCAACCCGGGGTATCCTGGGATGGACACCTGTTTGGCGCTGTGGGTGGCGTAATATGCGCCTGGGCGCTGGCTCGGCGGCGCAGTTGATACCGCGCATTCAACTGTCTGGGATGCAATTGCCCAAATAATCAATATATGGCTTAATGCAGCAAACTCTATAAAGCCATCAGGGGAAGAATTCTGTGACAAGCAATCTTTGGTCACTGGTCGAGCCAACAATCAAACAGCACGCTGCTCGAGTTGCATGGGTGTGCCGGCAGCGAAAAGGTAAACGCGAGGTCCGCTACCAGCAGATTTATGATTCGGTTTTATGTGCCGCCCATGATTTGCGACAAAGCGGCGTCAGCCCGGGTGAAACCGTTGGCATCACTGCCCCCAACGGACCGGAATGGACGATCGCCGCAATGGCGGCATTTCGTCTGGGTGCCAAGGTTGCACCAATTCATATCGGCAATAGTGATCATGAAATTGAAGCTCAAATTACCGCGGTTAAGCCGGTAGTTATGATGGTGCACGAATCCACGGTCGCCTACCATAATTTAATGCCGATCACGTTGCAGTCCGATCCCGAGAAAATTTCTGCGGAACTCGCTATTCCTGCAGCAAAAGACCCTAATGCAGTTGCGGTGCGGATATACACCTCCGGCAGTACCGGCAAGCCCAAAGTCGTAAAACTATCCCACAGCAATCTGGCTTCAAATGTTCTCGCTGCAGTTAAAATTGAGTCGTTTGGCGCCGACGATAAATTCATATCGCTGCTTCCCTTTTCCCATGCCATGGGAATAACCGGCAATGTAACATTACCCTATTACACCGGCGCAACCCTAGTGTCTCCAAAGGTGTTGGCGGCTAATGAAATACTAGCTGCACTGCAGGAAGAAGGTATTACCGTAATTATTGCGGTACCGAGGCTGTTTCGGAACATCATGCTTGGGTTGGAAAAGAAATTCAGCACAGGCGGCAAGGGCCTTGCTCTCTACCGTAAAATACTGAAAGCAGTTCCCGCGCAATTTCGTCATTTTCTCAATGGGCCAATACGCAATAAACTTGGCGGTAAAATAAAAATCTGGGTGAGTGGGGGATCTCATCTCGATGGCCAGATCAGTCGCTATTATCACGATTTGGGACTACCCCTGCGACAGGGATATGGACTTACCGAAACCTCTCCCCTCGCATGTATCCAGGATAATTTTGACGAAGCCGTGGAAAGTGTTGGCCGCCCGATAGACAAGGCCCAGGTCAAAGTTGTCGAGCCGGATGAAAAGGGTAATGGTGAGGTCTGGATCAAAGGACCAAATGTCATGCTGGGTTACGAGGACGAAGCACAAACCGCTGAAGTGTTAGTGGACGGTTGGTTTAAAACAGGCGACATCGCCAAGATCGACGACCAGGGTCGAATTACGCTGACGGGTCGCTCCAAGCGCCTTATCGTTACCGAAGCCGGTAAAAACGTTTACCCGGAAGAGCTTGAAACCCTGTTGGAGAGAGATCCGATAGTAAAGGAGGCAGGTGTGTTGGAAGTCGAAATGAAACCGGTTTGCATCCTGTCTGTGGATAGCGCGGAAGCGGAAGCGGATGCCAGGCGGATACTCAAGGAGTTTAATCAGCTGGTGTCGAAGCATAATCAAATTACCCGCTTTGCCATAGTTGATGAGTTACCACGGACTCCGCTGGGAAAGATGGCGTTACAGGAGTTATCGGGTATCTTCGACCGCCACGAATGTACCAACTAGCTGGATAGAATTTGCCTTTACCTTTGCAATTGGTCGGTCAATAGACTAATGCAGTGTCCTAATCTAGATAACCAGGTGGCTGTCACTTTCAAGCGAACCTGATGGTAAAATCCGGCATCCAATAATTTATCTACCTTATCTTGCACTACGTTAGCACCCGAGGTGTTGCGCGACACCTCGACTATTCTGATGTGACCCTTGCCGGGCTCGCTAGCGATGGCGGCCTCTATGTTCCAGCATCCTGGCCGCGACTGAGTAGTGCAGAAATAAAACAGTTCCGTGGGCTGTCTTACGCCGAACTCGCCACCGAAATATTATCCCTGTTTAGTGATAAAGACGTCGACAAGAGCGCCATCTCAAAGCTGACAACCACCGCCTATGGGAATTTTAACCATAGCGCCATTGCCCCTTTGAAGCAGTTGGACAGTTCACTTTATGTGATGGAATTGTTTCATGGCCCAACTTTGGCCTTTAAAGATTTCGCACTGCAGTATCTAGGCCAGCTTTTTAATTACCTGCTGACCAATCGAAAGCAGACCTGCACAATTATCGGCGCGACCTCGGGAGATACCGGATCAGCGGCGATAGAGGCGGTTCGGGGTCTCCATGCGGTTACCTTGTACATGTTGCATCCCAGGGGCAAGGTATCGGAAGTCCAGCGACGCCAGATGACCACAGTACTTGACCACAACGTTCATAATCTCGCGATAGACGGCACCTTTGACGATTGCCAGAACCTGGTTAAGGCTATGTTTAATGACGCCGAGTTTCGCGCCCGGCACAATCTGTCCGCGGTAAATTCTATTAATTGGTCGCGGATTGCTGCTCAAGTGGTCTACTATTTCAGAGCCGCTCTCGAGCTTGGAGCCCCCAACAGGGCGGTCAATTTCGCGGTTCCCACTGGTAATTTTGGTAACGTGCTAGCGGGCTATGTAGCGAAAAAAATGGGGCTGCCGATAAACAAGTTAATTATCGGATCAAATAGCAACGATATCCTTACTCGCTTTTTTGAAACCGGCAAGATGATTAAAAAAGGGGTTAGCCCCTCATTGTCCCCGAGTATGGATATTCAAATCTCGAGTAATTTTGAGCGCTACCTGTTTGAGTTAGTCGACCGGGACGGAACCAGGATTAATCAGCTCATGCAGGCCTTTTCATCGGAGGGAGAATTTGAAATATCCGAGCAACTTCTGTCGCGGGCCAGTCAACTGTTTTCGGCCCACCGAATCGACGATGATCAGACCCGGGCGGAAATTTCCCGGGTCTTTCAGTCAACCGGTGAAATTATGGACCCACACTCCGTAATCGGAGTTGCCGCCGCCAGAGTACACGCTCAACCTGGAGTGCCAACCGTAGTTCTGGGTACAGCTCACCCCGCCAAGTTTGCTGATGCAGTCAAACTTTCCACCGGTAAAGATGTCAAATTACCCAAGGTCGCCGCCCATATTCTTGATGGGCAGGAGCGGGTCTCGAACGTGAATAACGATTTAGCATCGGTCCAGGCGATAATTAATTCCTGCGCGGCGAATCACACTGATTCCAGTTCCCATGGGACTTGAAAGTTCCTTTACAATCATCCCCCCATTAAATCGACAGTTTTCTTTTAACCACGTGGCGATTCCGCAGCAAACTTAATCAGATCAATGACGGCAGCGCTATTATCGGTTCGGGATCTACGGGTTCACTTTAGAATTCATGACAACGTCGTGGATGCGGTACGAGGCGTATCCTTCGATGTTTATCGTGGAAAAACCCTGGCACTGGTTGGAGAATCAGGGTCCGGTAAATCGGTTATCGCGAGATCCATTATGGGAATTCTGCCAGGAATAGCCGACCCGTATAACGGAAAAATAATTCTCCGGGAAGAGCAGGATGCGCCGGTAGATCTGCTTACCCTCAATCCCGATGGCGAACAGTTTCGGGCCTATCGCGGTGGCAGCATATCCATGATTTTTCAGGAACCCATGGTTTCGCTTTCACCAATTCATACCGTGGGAGATCAAGTTTCTGAGGCACTCCACCTTCATCGCAAGGTGTCCCGCAACGAAGGCAAAACTCTTTGCCTTGAAATGCTAAAGATGGTGGGTTTTCATGATCCCCAGCGTGCGCTCAAGTCCTACCCGTTTGAGTTATCCGGTGGTATGCGTCAGCGTGCCATGATTGCGATGGCATTGGTCTGCCACCCTTCTCTGCTAATCGCTGACGAGCCTACTACTGCGCTTGACGTTACGATCCAGGCGCAAATACTCAAGTTAATCAAGGCGCTGCAAGTCAAGCTGGATATGGCGGTAATAATGATCACCCACGATCTTGGAGTGGTAGCAAACGTCGCTGACGATGTAGTGGTGGTGTATCACGGTGAAGTAATGGAATCAGGTACCGTTGAACAAATTTTTGACCAGCCAAAACATACTTATACCAGAGCTTTACTCGCCGCAGTTCCTCATTTTGAAATGGAACCGGACCAACGTCTGGTGCCCGTGCGGGAGATTCAGGCCGAAGTCGGTGAATTTTTATCCCAGCGCCGGACAATCGAACCAAATGAGTCTGGTTTACCCATTCTCGAAGTATCCAGGCTGCATAAGTCTTTTGGTGTCCGGAGTTCCGCCTGGACATTCAGCAAGGACACCCAGGTTATTAAGGCCGTCGACGATGTCAGTTTAACAATTGCGCGGGGAGAATGCGTTGGCCTGGTGGGTGAAAGTGGGAGTGGCAAATCGACTTTGGGGAAACTGATTGTCCGGGCTCTTGCCGAAGATAGTGGCAATATAAAGTTCAATGGATTAAAAAATACCTACGCGGTGGAAACTCTTGGTCAGGAAGAATTGTTCGACTATCGATGCAAAGTCCAGTACATGTTTCAGGATCCAGTTGGTTCTCTCAACCCCAGCATGACCGTATTTGATATTTTACGCGAGCCCATGGTCATTCATCGCCTGGGTGATGCTGACTACCAGACTGAAATGTGTAAGGAATTAATGCGACTGGTAGGATTAGACCCCCGTTTTCTGCGACGATATCCCCATAGTTTTTCCGGGGGACAGCGTCAACGCATTGGTATCGCAAGAGCCCTGGCACTACAACCAGAATTGTTGATTTGTGACGAACCGGTTTCAGCACTGGACGTTTCCATCCAGGCCCAGGTGCTAAATTTGATGCGGGATTTACAAAAAGAGCTCGGACTCAGCTATTTATTCATCTCCCATAACCTGGCGGTGGTGGATTATATTGCAGACAGAGTCGCGGTGATGTTTCGTGGCAGGTTAGTCGAAATCGCCCCGGCAAAAGACCTTTTTGAAAGTGCAGCCCACCCCTACACCCGAAGCCTATTGAAAGCAGTACCGGTAGCGGACCTCAGCAAGTTACTTGATTTTGACCAAATTGCAGAAACCGAAGGCGTCGAACAATGGGAGGAAAAGTTTGCAGAATCAGCCAACGTCAACTTATCTTTGCAGGAAGTTAACCCCGGTCATTTTGTCCGCTCCCGGGAAGGACTGAGTACTCCCTCAGTTTAACTCTGAACAGCGTATCAACCTTAAACAATGAAACGGCTTTTACTATCTTTACTACTGCTGGCAGGAGTCACCACAGTCTACGCCCAGGAATACATAGAGAACGATTACTTCGCCGATCGGGTGGCCTCTGGTGAGTTACCGCCAGTGTCCCAACGGTTGCCGGCGGAACCTGCCATTGTCGATCTGCAAGGGGATTTGCAACCGGGGGTTCATGGCGGCACACTCCGGATGCTGATGGGAAAAAGCAAAGACATCCGAATGATGATGGTCTATGGTTACGCCAGGCTGGTTGGTTATAACAAAGACCTGGAATTAACCGCGGATATTCTCAGGGATTTTGAAGTTGACGGGGGCCGAATATTTACTCTTCACTTGCGCAGGGGACATCGCTGGTCAGACGGCACACCATTTAATGCCGAGGCATTTCGATATTATTGGGAAGACATCATCAATAGTGAAGATTTATACCCTTTTGGCCTGCCTGGTGCTTTGCTGGTGGATGGCAAGCCACCCAAATTCGAAATTATCGATGAGGTAACGGTACGCTATAGCTGGGATCAACCCAATCCCTTTTTTCTGCCCGCACTGGCGGCACCTCGACCACTTTTCCTCTACGCCCCAGGGCATTATCTGCAACAGTTTCATGCCAAATATAATGACCCCGAGGCCCTTGCCGCCAAAGTAGAACAAGCCGGCACTCGTAACTGGGCGGGATTACACCACCGCCGAAATCACCCCTACAAAAACGATAACCCAGATCTACCAGTTTTGCAGCCCTGGGTAAACAGTACGCCGCCGCCATCGGAACGCTTTGTATTCAAATGCAATCCTTATTATCACCGGGTAGATACCAACGGCAGGCAATTACCCTATGTCGATGAAGTTGCAGTACAGATTACCAGCTCCAGCCTGGTAGCAGCGAAAACCAGTGCAGGAGAATCAGATTTACAGGGTCGCTATATCAGGCTTGATAACTATACCTTCCTGAAAGGAGGAGAAACCAGAGGCGACTTCAAGGTCAAATTATGGGAAAGCGGTTCTGGTTCCCAATACGCTTTGTATCCTAACCTTAATAGCAATAATCCGGCCTGGCGAGATTTGGTACGGATTAAGGATTTCCGTCACGCACTGTCAGTAGGAATTAATAGGCATGAGATTAATGAGGTTATCTATCTGGGTCTGGCCAGGGCCACCGGCAATACAGTATTGCCTGGATGCCCCTTGTTCAATGATCGGCTCCAAAGCAACTGGACTCAGTATGACCCAAAACTGGCCAATCAATTGCTGGATAAAATAGGACTCGACCGTAGAGACGACCGCGGTATTCGGCTGATGTCTAACGGAGAACCCATAGAGATAATTCTGCATACCGCCGGAGAAGGTACCGAGGAAACCGACATTCTGGAGTTGATCGGAGAAAGCTGGGGACAGCTGGGTATAAGGCTCCACGTCAAGCCCTCCCAACGCGAAGTTTTTAGGGAACGGGTATTTTCTGGTGAAGCAATGATGGCGATGTTTAATGGCATCGACAATGGACTGCCGACCGCCGACATGAGTCCGGAAGAGTTTGCGCCAACCGATCAGACCCAGCTGCAGTGGCCCAAGTGGGGACAGTATTTCGAAACCAATAAAAAAGTTGGCGAGGCGCCGGATATAGAAGAAGCCAAAAAACTGCTTGAACTTTATTATCAGTGGAGTAAAACCGAATCCAGGGAAGACCGCGCTGATATCTGGCGACAGATGCTGGATATTTACAGTGAAGAGGTATTCAGTATTGGCCTGATTTGCGGTGTTCCACAACCGATCGTGGTAAATAATCGGTTAAAAAATGTTCCCGACGACGGGTTCTACAGTTGGACCCCAACGGCATTTTTTGGGGTATATCGTCCGGATACATTCTGGTTCAAATGATTCATTACGTTCTCAAACGTGTGCTGATGATGATTCCAACTTTGTTGGTTATCAGCTTTATCGTTTTCGTCATCATACAACTTCCGCCGGGGGATTATCTCGAAACCTATATTGCGGAGCTTGAAAGTCAGGGAGAATCAGTCGATCCGGACAAAATCGCCTTTTTACGCAAGGAATATGGCCTGGATCAATCTTTCATGATGCAGTATTACAATTGGGTCAGTGGATTTGCCGTAGGCAATTACGGGTTTTCATTTGAATACGATTTGCCCGTCAGGGATGTAGTGGGTGACCGTATCTGGCTAACCATCCTGGTATCTGTGGTTACCATTCTTTTTACCTGGATTGTTGCATTTCCTATCGGTATATATTCTGCAACCCACCAATACAGTTGGGGCGACTATGGTTTGTCCCTGATCGGGTTTATCGGATTGGCCACCCCCAACTTTCTGCTCGCATTAGTCATGCTCTACCTGGCCAATATCTGGTTTGGCACGTCGATTGGCGGCTTGATGGATCCCCAGTTTCTGAATCAACCCTGGAGCTGGGCCAAATTGAAATCTGTTCTTGAACATTTGTGGATTCCAGTGGTTGTTATTGGCACCTCGGGTACTGCTGGCATGATCAGGAGAATTCGGGCAAATTTGCTCGATGAGCTGGAAAAACAATACGTGCTGACTGGCAAAGCCAAAGGATTACCACCCGGCAAGCTGTTACGAAAATATCCACTGCGGATGTCATTAAACTTCTTTATTGCCGATATCGGCAGTATTCTTCCCAGCGTTATCTCCGGTGCCGAAATCACTGCTATTGTTCTTTCCCTGCCCACAACTGGACCAATGTTGCTGGCAGCACTGCAAAGCCAGGATATGTATCTCGCAGGCACTTTTCTGATGTTCCTCGCAGGACTGACCGTGGTCGGAATGCTGCTGTCTGATCTGTTATTGGCATGGCTGGACCCGCGGATTCGGCTCCAGGGAGAACTTACCCAATGAGCGACGAACATTATGTGTCCAAGGCAACCTTCGACCCTCAATCGATCGAATACCTGACCGAAGGCCAGGAGAAATTTTATCTAGCCTCTCGGCGCAAGCTAATCTGGTGGAAGTTAAAGCGGCACAGGCTAGCCGTTTGGTGCGGCTTCGTCTTATTGTTGATGTATGGCAGCACGTTAATTTCCGAATGGATTTCTCCTTACCATTACCAATCCCGACACACCGACCAAATCTATTCTCCACCCCAGCGGGTACACCTTTTCCACAATGGTGAGTTTATCGGGCCATTTGTCTACGGCAATGATACCCATCGAAACATGGAAAATCTGAGTCGGGTGTACACACCGAATCCCGAAAAGGTCGAGAAAATTCGATTTTTCTGCCAGGGCGATGAGTACAAATTCTGGAATCTTGTCGACGCTAAGTTTCACTTTTTTTGTGGCGCTGAAGACCGGACGCTTTTTCTAATGGGATCGGATCGACTAGGCAGAGACGTGTTTTCCCGCATTGTTTATGGAGCCAGGATATCGTTGTTGATCGGACTTGGCGGTATTTCCGTTAGTTTGTTTTTAGGGTTGTTTTTTGGTGGGCTCGCTGGTTATTACGGAGGCTGGGTAGATTCGGTGGTACAACGTATCACTGAAATTATTCGTTCATTTCCAGAGTTACCCCTGTGGATGGCACTGTCCGCAATTTTGCCAGTTACTTGGAGCCCGCTATTGGTGTTTTTTGGAATAACGGTAATTCTTGGCATGCTAGACTGGACCGGTCTGGCACGCTCGGTTCGGTCGAAATTACTGGCGCTGCGAGAGGAAGATTATTGCACCGCAGCTCGACTCATGGGGGCAAAGCCCAGTCGAATTATCAACCGACATTTGCTGCCGGGGTTTTCCAGTCACATAATTGCCTCGGCAACGCTATCAATTCCAGGCATGATTCTTGGCGAGACCGCGCTTTCCTTTCTCGGACTCGGGCTGCGTCCGCCGATAACCAGTTGGGGAGTGCTGCTTAATGAAGCCCAGAATATTAACGTAATTGCACTCTATCCCTGGCTGATTTTGCCGGTACTTCCGGTCATCGTTATCATCCTTGCATTCAACTTCTTCGGGGATGGATTACGCGACGCTGCGGATCCTTATAAGTAACCAATGTCGGCCCTAGCAGTTGTTGTCAAGGGTTATCCGCGATTGTCCGAGACCTTTATCGCCCAGGAAATTCGAAACCTGGAGTTAAGTGGGATCGAGATCACCCTATTCTCCCTGCGACATCCTACCGACAAACAGACCCATCCGGTCAATGATGAAATTGTTGCTCGGGTTAATTACCTGCCAGAATACCTCTATCAGCAACCGGGTAGAGTATTTCGGGCATGGCGCGCAACCAGAAAAAATCATGGCTTCAAGCAGGCCCTACAGATATTCTTAAAAGACCTAAAAAGAGAATTAAGCTTTAACCGGGTTCGCCGATTTGGCCAGGCTATGGTGTTAGCGGCAGAATTGCCGAGGCAAATTTCGAGTCTATACGCACATTTTCTGCATACCCCTGGATCCGTCGCAAGATATGCTGCAATCATCAATTCGATACCCTGGGCCTGTTCCGCCCACGCCAAGGATATCTATACGATTCCAGATTGGGAGGTTCGGGAAAAACTGAAGGATTGCCGCTGGTTAACCACGTGTACCCGTAGCAACGTCGAGTTTCTTAGAAGTCTTAGCGACACACCCGCTAAAATAATTTTAAATTACCACGGACTTGACCTGCAAAGGTTTGCGGGCCCGGCCCAGGCCCATTCTGCGCGTGATGGATCGGAACGTGATGCTCCCGTCGTAATATTGAGCGTTGGACGGGCGGTGGAAAAGAAAGGTTACAGGGGATTGCTCGATGCCCTGGCATTACTGGATGAATCCCTGCATTGGAAACTGATCCATATCGGTGGTGGCCCATTACTATCGGATCTAAATAGACACGCTATGGAGGTGGGAATTGAACCTCATATAAAATGGCTGGGGGCGCAAACCCAGCAAGTGGTGCTCGACCACTACCGGAGCTCTGATCTGTTTGCCCTCAATTGTTGTATCGACCAGCATGATGATCGCGATGGGCTTCCAAACGTTATGGTCGAAGCCCAGAGTCAGTCTCTGCCAGTCGTTTCGACGGCAATATCTGGTATACCCGAACTGATCAGGCACGGGGAAAACGGATTGCTGGTGCAACCGGGAGGGAATCAGCCCCTTGCCGAGGCCCTTAGTAAGCTAATTACCAATCCGACTTTACGTAGAGAAATGGGGCAGACCGGGCGTGCCAAAGTGCTAGAGGAATTCGATATGAATATCTGTTTTAACCGCCTAGAATTAATGGTGAAAGAATTAATTACCAGCTAGAACTAAATGTCTATGCTCCCAATGATGATTCTGACGAGTCAAGTGGACGAATAAGAATATCGCATTTCCTGCTCCCCGTTCACCTGGGCGTGAAATGAAACGATAATTCGATCCTGCTCTCCTGCATAGGGAAACACCATGTGCTTCAGATGGGATGGGAATATGACCAACTTACCGTCCTCTGGATAAGAATCGAAAGTGTGATCCTGCAGATAGAAATTTCCCAGTTCGCCATGGCCACCGGCCTGATACTCGGTATTTGGTCCATAGAACCGGGTAATTCCATTTGGCTGACCATTGCTGCCCAATGCTCCCGGACCGGTACTACAGTCTGCTGACTGAACATAATAGACTCCTGACCAGGAACAGTTGCCATGGACATGGGTTTCGTGAAAGCCATAGTGGTTGCTGATCTGAAACCACATCCCGGTAATATGTACATTGAGAGGCTGATTTTTTTGCCAATAGGGCCCATTTACCTCCGCCGCTACTTCAAACACATTATCCATAATGAATTTTTGCAGAGTTTGTATTGCGGAATTATCGCTATCCGCCGAGAAGTTATCAGGACTTGCGTAAACCGGCCCCGATTGACCCGGATGATCCTCTCGGTATTGCTCAAAGTACTTGATCAACTCAGGATTGACTTGTTGGTATTTGCCAAATTTACGGGTTAACAGAGTGACCGGCCACAATTGCTGGATATGGTTTTTTATTGCCTTGGGAGATTTTGCCATGTCGCAACCTTAAAAATAGCAATGCTGTTTAGCTGGAAAACGCCTCGACTTTACTTCTTTAACATACTTGGCAATCGCGCCCTGAACTCCGTCTCGATTTCCCGTGAGATAGTTTTTGACAAATTTGGGAGTTTTGCCTGGATACAATCCGAGCAAATCATGCCAGACCAATATCTGACCATCGGTATCGGGACCGGCACCAATACCGATAACCGGAATATCCAGGCTTTCAGTTAGTTTCTTGCCTAATTTCACTGGAACGCATTCGATCAGCAATACACTTGCACCCGCATTCTGCAAAATTTTCGCTTCGTCAATGATTGCCTGTGACTGCTTTGGGTCCCGCCCCTGTACCGAATATCCACCAAGATGATTGACTGACTGCGGTGTTAGTCCCATATGCGCGCATACCGGTATGCCTCTTTGCGACAACAACCTGGTGGTTTCTGCCAACCATGCCCCACCTTCCAGCTTTACCATTTGGGCTCCCTCTCGCATCAATACTGCGGCGTTTTCGAGACTGGACGCCTCAGAGTAATAACTCATAAACGGTAAATCCGCCATAATCATGGCTGATTCGTTGCCACGTCTTACGCAACGTACATGATAAGCCGTATCTTCGATGGTAACGGGCAAACTACTATCATGTCCCTGGATTACCATTCCAAGGGAATCCCCTACTAGAATGACTTCCACTCCAGATTGATTGGCTGCGAAGGCACTGCAATAATCATAAGCCGTCAGGCAGGCAAACTTGCTTCCCTCCTGTTTGAACTTGTTGAGGGTTTTTATAGTTATCTTGGATTTACTACTCTGAGTTGACATGGGCTTGGGTCGCGTAAAAATTTGATTTGATAGTATATTCCATGCAACGCTAATTTTTGATCTTCTACGGATTGTTGATGAACATTGCATTCTATGCCCCGATGAAATCTCCACGGTCTCCACGCCCTTCGGGAGACCGCAAAATCGCCGGGCTCTTTATATCGGCATTGCAACTGGCGGGATATAACGTTGAACTTGCCTCGGAATACAGAAGCTGGGAAGGAAAGGGCGAGCTTGACCAGCAAAACCGAATTCGGCAGGAGGCTGAAAAGATAGGACAAAACCTGGTGTCCCATTATCTTGCATTGCCCCCTCGAAAACGCCCAGATGCCTGGTTTACCTATCACTTGTATCACAAGGCACCGGACTGGGTCGGCCCCATGGTTTGTGAAAAACTTGAAATCCCCTATATATTGGCTGAAGCGTCTGTCGCCGATAAACAAGCCGGTGGTCCATGGGACCTGGGATTTCGCGCAAGCGTCAAGGCCGTTGGCCAGGCGCGTTTGATCTTTAACCTGAACCCTGAAGATGAAGGTGGATTGAGGGCCATACATAATCAGCAATGTAAATTGGTGCCACTACTGCCATTTCTGGCGATCAAACCTGATCAAAAAACCCAGAAGAATTCCATACGTCAACAGTTGGCGGCACAATTGAAAATTGACCCGGACAAATACTGGCTGCTGTGTGTCGCGATGATGAGGGATGATAGTAAACGCGATTCATATGAACAGCTTGCACGTGCAGCCAGTCTGTTACAACGCAAGGATTGGTTGCTCCTGATTATTGGCGATGGCCCCGCCGAGCAAATTATCAGAGATTACTTTCGGTTTGATCTGGACCGTCGGGTATGCTTTTTCGGCAAACGCAATGCCGAGTTCATCGGTGAAATCATGACCGCCGCGGATCTGTTTGTTTGGCCTGCCATCAACGAGGCATATGGCATGGTGCCATTGGAGGCAATGGCTAACGGACTCCCGGTTATCGCGGGAAATTCCGGTGGAATACACCAATTGGTCGATCACCAGAACACCGGGATATTAGTCGATCAGCCCGAGCACACCGCTGCGGCTGCACGGTTTGCGGAGGCAATTGAATTATTGCTGTCCAACCCTTCCAGAATGGCTCAAATGTCGGCCGCATCCCTCTTGCGATTTCAAGACAACCATCAGATTTCCACCGCCGCAGGAATTTTAAGTCAGGAAATCAGTCAACTTATCCCATCCTAGTGCAGTGCCTGGCTATCTCCAATTTGTTTGAAAGACGCGTTGGGCAGACAACCAGGTCACCGCCGGATGGTCGTCCATGGCGGCGAACAATTCATCGAGAAATTCCCAACATTCCTGATCATGCACCAGATGGTGGGTTAGCAACCCAGTTGGCTCCGCATCGTCTATCTTGCCTTCTCGTTTTCCAGTCAAATGTGACACCAACAAGTCAACAACCACTTGCTGTCCAATAAATCGTTTTCCCTGTTTCCAGTTAATAATATCCGCATGGGTATTAATCGCCCAGATATTATTCGCCACTTCGGGCGCGGGTCTCGGGCCATCACAAGACAATCCAAGTAGACCAATTTCTGACAGCCGCGGTATTACCGAGCGATCAATACGATTCCATGGCGGAACCAATACAGGAACAAACTGTTCACCAAACATTTTCTGTAGGCGCGAATAGCCGTTCGACAGTTCAGCAACGATCGTGTCTAAATCCCGATGGGCACCCAACTCCTGTTTTTTTTCGTTGGAAGGGGCGTGGTTGGTATGGGCAAAACCATGCTGCAGTATCTGTAATTGTTGATGAGTCGCGACAGTTTTTTGTAGCGTACCGTCGGCCGGCTGGGGAATGACTGCAAGTGAAGCGGAAATGTTGTATCGATTCGCCAAACCAATTAGTTGATCAAGTGCGCTGGTGTCAGATTGCGCATCATCATCGCGCCACCAGAAGACTGCTTCAACCCCAGAAAAATTCCACTGGTCCAGTTCCGCGTATAAACATTCAATTGGGTTCATTGGTTAAATATGGCAAATTGTTGTTCTAAAATTTTAACGCTTGCGACAGCCCCATCAGACTTTATCGATAACACCTGGGAAACATCGAGGTTCGATGCCCGTTGCACCGCATTCAATAATAATGCTTCGTTGAGTTCTGATTCATTCACTACTATTCCGTACCCGGATTTCTCGAATTTTAAGGCGCGCATGGATTGCTCAGTCTCACCGTCAGCGGAATACGGCACCATTACCGCGCGACATCGAGCGTTTATCAGGTCGAGGGCAGTGTTATATCCAAATTGGGATACCGATACCGCGCAGCGCTTCAGCAAATTGGCGAAATCAGGCCTGTTACGCTGCACAATCAAACTCTGCCGTTGTCGATTAGACAATTCATTGAATTGATCTTGCGTGAGATTCGGCCCAGCCAGTACCCTCCATGTGCGGTGGTCTCCTGTACTTGCGAGTGCGGCAGTCGAAAGTAACTTGATTCCGGCGGCGCCACCTCCCGCAGATACGATAACTTCCTGGCTTCCGTCCCCATGTTCCATCCCTGACTCTGAATGGGGGTCCCGGTCACTGGCAATATAGCCGGTATAAGCCACCGTACAATCTATTTCCGCCTCCTCTGGAAAACTTTCAGCCAATGAAACCAATCGGGGATCACCATGAACCAGTACCAGTGAAAAATACTTTGCCAGGTGCTCAAGGGTTTGTCTTCGGCGTTTATCCTTACGCTGCTGTAACACATCGCGGATCGACGCGACCAGCATAGGTGGTCGCTGGCGACTGGCAAGTCGTTCAACCAGGGGCATGATTTCGAATTCCATTTGGCGTCGACCAAATGGCCAGGTCTCGAGGATGACCAGATCGGGCTGTATCTGGTCGATCACCTCTAGCAGTTTGCCACAACGGACCCGCTTCCACGGGTCAGTAACCCTATTTCCTTGCGCATCCAACAGCGTTGTAAAGTCGCCGGCCTGGGTTTTAACAATTGGCAGCTGTATGATATGAAACGGTGATGGGCCTTCTACAGGTCCGCCGGAAACAAGTGTAACCTGATGTCCGGCTTTATGCAGTGCAGCCCCAAGTAATCTGGTACGGACCAGGTGGCCGGTTCCTAGCAGGTGTTGTACGTAGAGAACAATATTCAATTGTGAATTCTGGAATATAAATTTTGCATTCCATTTGACCAGACGGTTCTGGTCATATCACTACCTGATCAAGCGGCGGATCGAGCATTTACCAGATTAACCACTCGATCACATACGTTATCCATTCCATCAAGCATATCGGGCAGCAGGTTTTTCGAAGGTTTCGGCTGTTCAGGTAATTCACAAATCAAGGTTGCCAGACTGGAAACCTTGAAATTGTCCGGTTCCAACATCTTTATTAGTCCCAGTTCAGTCGCCCTGCGTGCACGGATCAATTGTTCTGTTCGGGGCTCAAATCGCGGAATAATGATTGCCGGTTTATCAAAACTCAAAATCTCGCAAAAAGTGTTGTAACCGCCCATGGTAATCATACCGCTCGAACCAACTATCAACGACTCAATTTTTGGGTGATAGTCAATTACCGAGAACTTGTCTACCGACATGGCCCGATTACGAAATTCCACTCTCTTTTGCTCTTCCATAAAGGGGCCGAGCACAAAAACTATATTTGCTTCCAGCTCAGGGCAGGCAAGACAAGCGTCGAACACAAGGTCTATCATTTCCTCGCCGTCCTTACCCCCTCCCGGGGTAACAAGATAGTAAGGTTGGGCAAATTCCGCTGGGGTGCCCTCGTCCACATGAGATCGTTTTAAATAGCCGGTGAAATAAACTTTTTGAGCGATTTCGGGTTCCACATCCAGGCCACTCAATGGGTTATAAAAATCCGGCGGGCCATAGACCCAGATTTCGTCGTATAACTCCTTAATCGCGGGTAGCGCAGCTTTCCTGCCCCATTCAAGCTCGAGCGCCCTGGGGTCGTCAATGACTTCACGTTGACCCAAAATATTGGTTGCGCCGCGGGATCGCAGCATTCTCAGGGTTTCTTTTACCTCTCCCTCCAACCCCAGGGGTTCTTTATCAACGATAAACAAATCCGGATTAAATGCTTCAGCGGTTTTACGGATTATTGTTTCTCTGATCGCCAGAGTTTGATCGAGGTCGATATGCAGCCCAAGGGAGGTGTAACTGCCATCCTTCAGTTTAATCACGCCGGGAATCCGGACAAAATCCACTCTGGCACGAAACTCGAAGCTACCAATCACCGGAGAACCGGACAGGATCAATACCGTAATACCTTTATAGCGCCCCACCAATTCGTGGGCTATCGCCCGGCAACGTCGTAAATGGCCGAGCCCAAAACTGTCGTGGCTGTAGATCAGAACGCGAGTGTCGTCCAGCCTTGTTAGCGGCGTCATGGCAAACTGTCAGGAAGATAGCAGGATCGCTAGACTACATCATAACTGGGCTAAATTCTTAATTGCGATTCACCAAGGTGGTATTTAACCGGTGAAACCCCAATCAAACAATCAGAATTAGACAGAATTGTCCGCGTTAGAATCGAATATCAGCACCATAATCTGTAACAATTGCGCGACTTTTTCTTGATCGCCTTCCCCTTCAACCCACTCCCATTCAGTTATTTTCTGTCCAGACGTAAAGTTACTTTGAAGTTTTTCGGTTGACCGATGAGTGACATAAATATTGGTCAGGTCGCTACTCTGCCTTTCGAGGCGGATTTTGTATTTATCGAATGAGACTCCCGCGCCTACTATTTTACTGAATAAGGTTTTAAACAATTTCTTCTTGGAAGGGTCACCTGATTCGGTCCCCGTTGCTATCCAGTCCGTTTCCATCAAACCCGCATTGGGTTCAAATTCTACCAGGTCGATTTGTTCTGCTGCCCAGAAGTCTGCTAACGCGCCCCAAACTTGCTTCGGTGCTGATTCTACCTGAAGCCAGCGCTTACCATTCTCACTGACAACCGTGGCCCCAATAACTTCTGGTAACACTTCCAGGCTTTTGTCTTTTCCAGCCTGGTTATGATTTTGTCTTACCTTACTATTGGCACTCCCAACCAGATCTGGGGGTAATTCAATAGACTTGGTCTTGGTTTTCTTGAACACTGAGGAAAAAAGAGTGTTTTCCTCGGTATCATTTCCAAGTTTCTTGGGGGAACTGGATTGGCCACCGTTCTGGCTCGCCGAATTAGACTGACAGGCTGCTACCAACAACAACAGTGAAAAGACTAAAATTAGCTTGGGCATAGGTCAAAGATCAATGAATTTGTAGGTCAAAATTGTACAATTGTTACATCGCGGAAATCTATCATACTCTGGTTTAAACGGATATCGATTGCGCGGCTTTTTAACCCCAGTACCTGGCTCGGTTTTGACCCAAATTGGTCCTAAGAAGTAGCAGTTGTTAATTATTATTAATAGTGCATGCATTTCGTAACTTATTAAATTTACATTGTTTTTTTATGATCCAGTACTCCAATTCACCGAAATTTTCCAATTTATTAAAAAAAATTAATATTTCTGCATAAAAAGTGGCAAATCGTGTTGCATTCGCTTTGGAAATTGGTATAGTCCCCCTCGCAACCCACTATTGCAGTCATTTAGCGCTTGTGGGTGTTTAAAAATTAATTTTTGATAACAGTACTCACGAGGTATATCTTATGAACAAAAAACTGATTGCAGCTGCAGTCGCCAGCACCCTGGTAGCACCAGTTGTATACGGCGATGGTCACGAAGGCATCACTGTATATGGTCGGGTTAACAACGCCATTTCAATTCGGGATAGCGGTAGCAGTAACGTTACCGATGTAAGCAGCGTTTCTTCACGCTTCGGCCTTAAAGGCAACGCAGATCTTGGCAACGGCATGAGCGCATTCGGTCGTTACGAATTTGCCACCGTAACTGATAAAGAGCAGCCTGGTATCGCTGACATTCGTCTGGGGTTCGTTGGAATTTCTGGTGGTTTCGGTAGTATCGCTATTGGTAACCAGTGGTCAGCTTTCTTTGACACCTACGGTACCCTGGTCAGCCCTACTTACTCTTTGGGATACTTCCTGTATTCTTCTGTTGCTGGTGGTCCTTTCCGTACTTCCAACACCATCAAGTATTCAAACAGCTTTGGCCCGGTTTACCTGGAAGCCGATCTGCGTTTGAACGAGTCTGGTGAAGCGGGCGACGTAGCTGAGAAAATCAATGGTGACGGTTTCGGAATTGGTGTCACTATCAATCCTACCGATAACATTGGTATCTACGCTGCGATCGACTCAGAAGAGAACAATGCTTCTGTTGATGCTGACACTGGTGTTTCTACCGCGGTTGCAGATACCGATCGTGCAGGTGTTGGCGTTAAGCTTACCTTTGGCGGTATCTCTATTAGCTATGGCCATATGGAAACTGAAGATGGTGCTCGTACCCGTGAGCATGATCAACTTTATCTGAGTGCTGGCCTTTGGGAAGGGGGTTCTATCCTTCTTGGAACTGGTACAGTTGATGACGACACCACATCTGCCAGCCCGAGTTCTGTTTTCCTCGGTCTCTACCACAACATGGGCGGCGGTTTGAGGTTGTACGTTGAATCCACTTCTGTTGATCCAGATAACGGTGGTGCTGACAACAACGTTACCTACTTTGGCATGCGTTTTGACTTCTAAGTCTGATTTGTAATCCAGAAAAACCGGGGCCTGCCCCGGTTTTTTTTGTCTGTACGAATCTGCTGGTGCTAGATGTTGACGTACGCCGTAGCTAATGTTTACCGGCTAATTGACATAGCGATATTCGGAATCCAACACTCCCTCAGCAACCAGCACATCGATTGCCGGCTGCAGATGTTTCTCATAACGCCGCCAGCGTTCTTTTGAACTGGTATAGATGCCTTGCCGGACCTGCCAGATACTGGCAGTTCGGACTGCGGTTCCCGAGGCCTTCTGATCGAGACAGGCATCAGACCATTGGAGTCCCATGCGGTCGATCAAAACCCTGGTTTCGTCCTCACTATTACTGACCAGGGCCTCGTATTGAACCTTGTACAGTTCGTCATCAAACACCTGGTGCCAGTGCCGCATCAATCGGTGATATCTAACATAGTATTTCGCCATGATTTCAAGGTCATAAACGAAGTTGATTTCGGATCCATATAATTGAAAATAGTTTGAAGTAATTACATCCAAGGGGTGGCGATGACAATGGGCAATGGCTGCATTGGGAAACATCGATTTAATTAGCCAAACATGGACAAAATTAAAAGGCATTTTATCTGTGAAAAAATCACTTGAAATAGAATGCAATCGATTTACCCAGTTAAAGTACTCTTGGGTCTCGTGCCCAAACATTGTTGAGTCCATACGAATAAAATCATTCGGATAAACCATCGCGGCACCGTAGCGTTTCTCCAGTCTACCAATTGCTCGTTCGATGCAAGGCAACTCGCCACAACCCGTAACCTCTGGATGACGGGTGATTATTTGTTCTACCAGAGTAGTTCCACTGCGCGGCATCCCTAGAATGAAAATAGGTTGCATATCACTTTCATTGGTCCACACAGCCTGCTCTGGTTTGTGATCAAAAACTTCGACAATTCTGTCAATATGAGAGAAATACTGATCGAAATCCATGGTGATTTCAGCTGACTTCAGCTGGTTTCCTATACTATAAATTTCAAACGCTTTATCATATAAACCGCTATCATCGTAAATTTTACCGAGGGCAAACGCGAGTTTGCAGCGGGTAAAATCGTCAATTTCCGATTGCTCCCATAACTTAAGAACCATCTGCGCGTCTTCGTCATCGATAGATTTAAATTTCTTCATTGCAACCAGATTGCGATAAGCCTCGGCATAATTCTGGTTTAATGCAATCGATTGTCGGTATGATTTTTCCGCCTGGTCCTTGTTGCCTAAAGAAGCGAAAGTTAACCCAATGTTATTCTGATACTCTGGATGATCAGGTTCGAGATCAATCGCTTTTTGGTAACTCTGCATCGCTTTTTCCACACTATCAAGTTGAAAGTAAGCGCTGCCCAACGAGTTCCAGATACGAGGATTTGCCGGAGACTTTTTAAGAATTACCTGGGCCTTGTCAACAACGTTAAAGTGATCCTTAATCAATTCACAAAACGCCATATCAAGAATCTGGACACTCTCGTCGTCTGGGTATTTGGTTTTAAGATCTGATAGCAGCTTCGCGACCTCGTCAAATCTTCTCAGTTCAAGCAGGATTTGCCCAACCAGTTCCTGTTGCTCTTTAGTCGGTTGCTGGGCGACTAACGGGTTGATTATTTCAAGAGCCGACTCGGCGTTACCGGACTGCAATACCGCATTGGCCAGATTAAAGCGAGCGTCACCATTCGATGGATCAGATTGCAGAGATTGTTTAAAAGCTTTCTCAGCCTCGGCAAATTCACCTTTTTCAGCGCTAATTGAACCCAGCAGATTTAGCGCCCGGGGATGACCCGGTGCCATTTTTAGCGCACGATTGGCAGATCTAGTCGCATCTTCAGATTGCTTAAGCTCTCGCTGGGAAAGCCCAAGATTAATCACCGCGTCAACATTATCCGGAGATTTTTTCAGAACATTGCGAAATTCAATCTCAGCTTTATGGTGTTTATCCAGGTGTTGGTAAGCAAGGCCCAGGTTATATTTAATCGCGATGCTGTCTGGCGCTAATTTCGCAACTTTTTCTAACCCTTTTCTGGCGCCCTCAGCGTCTCCATTTTGCAACAGTCTGGCAGCGCTGACGAACATGGATTGCACTTTTTCTAGGGAAATGTTTTTTCTCATTCTTGGGGTTTTTGGCTAAAAATAACGCGTTGAATGCGGCGAATTTTACCAGTTTACCAGTACAACTTGAGCCGTCCATAACAGACCACGAAAAATATCCTGCAGAATTAGTAAACATTGACGAAAACCTGTTTGTATCCAACGCCATTCTTCATTACACTCCGCAATTCCTTATTTACAGGCAAAATTGTGGCCAAAGAAGAAAGTATCGAAATGGAAGGCACGGTTATTGAAACCCTGCCCAACACCCAATTCAAGGTTAAACTTGAAAACGGGCATGAAATTATTGCCCATATATCCGGCAAAATGCGCAAACACTATATTCGCATACTGCGCGGCGACTCGGTTACTGTCCAGCTAACCCCCTATGACCTGAGCAAAGGTCGCATCACATTCCGAGCGAGATAGACGCTCTTTGATCCCCCCTGGAGAAATCTAGTCCAAGTGCAATTTATCGAGGTTTCAGTCCTTGCAAAAACCGATTAACTGTCAATCGCGCGGCAATTAAACCAAGCAAAACTGCACCGAGAATAACTCCCCCGGCAAGCCCTGGCCCTATCCAGCCAACCTGAAACTCACTCTGATACAAAGCTGCCAGCTGTTCGACGGGTTTAGCTAGCAAAAACAAAGTCAGATTAGTCAGCGACCAGGCCAATACACCACCTAAAAAGCACTGAATCGCACCGATATAAAGAAACGGGCGAGAAATAAATCCATGGGTTCCACCAACCAGATTAATGATCTCGATTTCCTGGGCACGATTAGTTATTCCCAAACGGATAGTATTACTTATGACCAACAGGATACTGATTCCCATAAGGAGCGCCAGCACCAGAACTCCGCGCTGAATAAGGGCTATCATTGCGCTCAGACGATATAACCATTCCTGATCATAGACTGCGGCATCGACTTCCTGCATTTGGGCTAGTTGGTCAACCAGTTCATCGGTCGCAGTATTGTCCTGACCAGTCGCCGGAAACACAACCAGCAGGGGTGGTAAAGGGTTTGAAGGCAAGGCCTTGATTGCTTCATTGAATCCAGGCATTTCAGCGAATTCCATAATACCTTGCTCAGGAGAGATGTACTGCACATCTTCGATCGTCGGATTTTGCAACAGGCGCTGGCCAAACTCCACCGGGTCGAGGCCGTGTTCTACAGAGTCGAGTTTGAGGAAAACGGAAATCTGCGGCTCCCCTGTCCAGGAACTGGTGATCGATTCCATGCTGCTAACTATCTTAAACATGACCAGTGGCAAGGTGATGGCAATTGCCAGCACCAGGATCGTCATACCACTTGATACAGGTGCCTTGCATAACCTGCCAAGGGTATCGAACAGTACCTGTAGATGACGGGATCCCCAGACCGTAAAAAAATTCCGCATTAATTCTGGGTTTGGAAGTCACCTCGGACCAATCGCCCCGCGGAAAGTGATAACACATCACACTGGATGCGCTCAAGATGACGATAGTCGTGGGTTGCAATCAGGACCGTAATATCTACCTGATTAAATTGCAAAAAGAGATGCATAATTTCGTCGGACAAGGTCGGGTCAAGATTTCCCGTCGGTTCGTCGGCAAGCAAGATTCTTGGCCTGGCCACTACAGCCCGGGCGATTCCAACCCGCTGTTGCTCTCCGCCAGAAAGCGTTACTGGGTACCTCCTTGCCATATTCAACAATCCGACCTTGTCCAGCGCTGCTCTTACCCTGCGTCGAATTTCCCGATGTTCAGTGCCCGCAACCACCAATGGCAATGCCACATTGTCTTCGACGGTGCGATCATCCAGTAATTTGTGGTCTTGAAACACGCTCCCAATAGTTCGACGATGAGACGCAATCTTGTTGCCTTTTAACTTTGCCAAATTCTTCTCATCAACCAGAACCTGACCCCGGCTGGCGACTTCTGACAAAGTCACGAGCTTAAGCAAGGTACTTTTACCAGCGCCGGAATGGCCGGTCAGAAATGTGAACGATCCCCGGGGCAAGACAAACGATATGTCGCTTAGCGCTTCTCGACCATTGGAGTAACGCTTCGAGACCTGACTGAATCGAATCACCTGGAATAAAAGTTTAATTGAGGTCCGGTAACAATGCGTCGATATATTCTGACGCGTTAAATCGACGCAAATCTTCCGCCCCTTCGCCGACTCCAATGTATTTAATTGGAATACCAAATTTTTCTGCCAGAGCAATCACGATGCCACCTTTGGCCGTGCCATCAAGTTTGGTAACACATAGCCCGGTAACAGATACTGCCCGGTGGAAATGTTCAACCTGGGACAGCACGTTTTGACCATTCCCCGCGTCGAGAGTTAACCAAACCTGGTCCGGCACCTCTGGGTTCGCCTTGGCCAGCACTCGTTTTACTTTTTTCAGTTGCTCCACTAAATCGTTATGGGTATGTTGACGCCCCGCGGTATCCACCAACAACAGATCACAGCCTCTGGCTTGCGCAGCACTATACGCGTCAAATGCAACGGCGGCGGCGTCGGCACCATGGCTCTGGGCGATAACCGGTACCTCCAGTCGCTGTCCCCAGTTTTGTAATTGGTCGATGGCAGCGGCACGAAATGTGTCGCAGGCTGCCAACATTACCTTACGGTTTTCATTTTTATACTTACTGGCAATTTTGGCCAGGGTTGTAGTTTTTCCTACCCCATTGACACCTACCATCAGCACCACCCCGGGACGTCCTGAAGGAAAATGAAATTCTTCAGATTCGCAGGGAGAAACAATTTCCAGAAGCACCTGGCGTAGTCCATTTATCAGTGAAGTACTACTTTCCGGCTTACTGGTTTTGCTATCTTCGCGTAACCTCTGGATGACCTTTTGGGTTACTGCAACGCCAAGATCGGCGATTAATAATTGGTCTTCGATTTCCTCAAATACAGACTCATCCAGTTTCTCATTGGAAAAAAGTCTACCAATTCCCCCGAATAAGTTATCCCGGGTCTTTGCCAGCCCCGAAAATAAACCGGCCTTTTTAGGTTCACCAGTTTGATCGGAGTTTTTACTGGATGAGAAAAATGTCATTCGATCGATTTTTACAAATGGCGTATCGTATCATTGATGGTATTGTTCAACTAACTACAACCAGGCGATATGGCGGCAAAAACGGGGCAGGTACGGATCATAGGCGGGCAATGGAGAAGTCGAAAACTTCGATTTCTGGCTGCCCCAGGATTACGCCCATCACCCGATGTCGTTCGGGAAACCCTATTCAATTGGCTGCAAAACTCTGTTCAGGGAAAACATTGCCTCGACCTGTTTGCCGGCAGTGGAGCATTTGGATTCGAGGCGGCCTCCCGTGGCGCTGAGTTCGTAACCCTGGTCGAGTCAAATCCGAAAGTGGCCCGACAGCTGACGCAGAATCGTATCTTGCTGAATGCAGAAAACCTGATATCGGTTAACTGTGAAACCGCCGAGATGTTCATTCAGCGCTGCCCCGACAAATTCAACCTGATTTTTCTTGATCCACCATTTAACACAAATTTGCTAAACCAGATTTTCGGGTTGCTGGCGGATAACAATTTGCTTGCCACCGACGCATTGGTATATATCGAATCACCAAATGACAATGCGGTCTTACCAATTCCTCCGGCTTGGCATATCATTCGGCAAAAGACCCGAGGTCAGGTACAGTCAACGCTGATCCAGACCTGACAACAATACACTACACTTAGGACTATGAATAAGATCGCCGTTTATGCTGGTACATTCGATCCCATCACCAATGGGCATAGCGATTTGGTTACCCGGACTGCGGATATGTTTGATAAATTAATATTGGCTATCGCAGACAATCCAGACAAAAACCCACTGTTCGATCTGCAGCATCGAATTGAATTGGCTACCGAAGTGTTAAAATGCAATTCCCAGGTTGAGATCATTGGATTTTCTGGTTTGTTAATCGACTTTGCGCGATCGGTTGATGCCCACATTTTACTCCGCGGTCTGCGGGCAGTATCTGATTTTGAATACGAGTTCCAGTTAGCATCGATGAATCGACGGCTGGACCCCGAGATTGAAACTGTGTTTCTTACCCCGTCGGAAAACTACACCTTTGTCTCTGCCTCTTTGGTCAAGGAAATCGCCCGCTACAAGGGTGATGTCGGTGATTTTGTCCACCCCATGGTGCACCAGGCGCTGAAAGATAAATTTGGCACTAACGGCTGAAGTTGAGTTATGGCCCTGATCATCACGGATGAATGCATTAATTGTGACGTTTGCGAGCCGGAATGTCCTAACGATGCAATTTTTCAGGGGCCAGTGATATATCAGATTGACTGGCTGAGATGTACTGAATGCGTCGGCCACTTTGATACCAGTCAATGCGTTGAGGTATGCCCAGTAGACTGCATTCCAATAGATTCGCAGCACGTCGAAAGTAATCAGCAATTACTGCTTAAATATCAGCACTTAATAGATGAGCAGTCGCCTGACGCCATAGTCAGCAGATGAAATTTGGCGCTGACTCAGCCGCCCCAAGATCCAGATGAACTGGGAAGCCTATGGTGCCGGATTAATCGGGCTCGCTTCCCAAGCCAGACACCGTTACCTGGTTACCATAACCGGTGAACATAATTGGGCCCTGAACACTTGCTATAAACTGGTTTCTGGATTAAGTCCCATCTACATAGGCGATCGACCTGTGGCCAGGGCAAATATCATTTCGCCGAAAGATAGTCGACAGTTACTCGGCCAGGAAGTCCAGGCCATCATTTATGACCTCGATGAAGCTATTGATCCTGATTCTTTGGGTATTGTCAGCGGCACGGTCATGGCAGGAGGATTATTGATTTTGATAATATCGGAGTCCGAGTCGGATCGACTGCGCGATTCTCGCTACGTTACGAGATGCCTGAGATTAATGGAAGAACCGGGACTGGTTGTTCGAATTCACCAGAACGCATCTCCGTTGCCAATTAACCAGATGTCACGGCCCCAAACTTTATCTACTGGAGAGCAATCAAGCGATTCGTCCCCCGCAGCGACTCCCGATCAACACAATGCGATCGAAGCAGTAATTAAAGTTGTAAGCGGTCAGAGAAAGCGCCCCAGCATACTTATTTCTGACCGTGGTCGAGGGAAATCCGCTGCACTGGGACTCGCCACGAATGCACTATGGTCTCGGGGGACTAAAAGAATAATCATTACCGGCCATAACCGCAGGTCAGTGGACAGTGTATTTCGACATGCTAACCCTGAATCCGGTTTATCCGAGTTGCGCTGGGAAAGCGTCGACTATCTGATTCAGCAACGCCCCGACTGTGAATTGTTACTCATTGACGAAGCAGCCAGCATTCCTCTCGATCAATTAACTCTATTACTCCAGATTTACCCACGAATTGCCATGGCCACCACGGTGCACGGATACGAGGGTACCGGCCGGGGATTTATGCTGCGATTTAATCAAGTGCTAGATAAATTCACCCGAGGTTGGAGGGTTTGCAACCTTAACCAACCTATTCGCTGGGCCCAACACGATCCATTGGAAGCGGCTACTAACCGACTATTAATGCTAGACGCCGAGTTACCAAATGTTGTCAGCAGCCTGTCCGACCCTGATGAATGCCAGATCGAATCCATTGATTCACTTACCCTGGCAAACAACGAAACTCTACTTAGAAAAATATTCAGCTTACTGGTACTGGCCCACTATAAAACCCGCCCAGCAGACTTAAAGCAACTGCTCGACAACAATGCTCTCCGCATCTATCACCTGGTCAAACATCACAATCATTCTGTTGTCACCATCGGTGTAGCGATCGTGGTAGTGGAAGGACAGCTCGAACTCAATACCGGCCTGGAAATACTTCGTGGAGAACGACGACCAGCAGGACAGGTACTACCGGAGATATTATCGAGTCAACTCGGTTTAGCCCAATCCGTTGGGCTAAAAATGGGCAGGGTTATGCGAGTGGTCATTCATCCCGAATATCAGCGCAAGGGACTGGGTAGCAAACTTCTCCAATACATCAGCAAGGATTCAGCATCTGGATTCGATATTCTGGGTGCCAACTTCTCAGCATCACCGGAATTGGCGCGATTTTGGCAACACTGCGGTTACTGCCCTATTCGCATTGGTTTAACCCAAATTCCCCAAAGCGGCGCCAACAGCATTGTGTATTTGTTCGGTGTAACACCAGGGGGGAAATCTTGCTGCACTATGGCACGAGGTATTTTTTCAAAAAATTTTGGAGATCAACTTAAAACTGTGCTTAGAGACCTCGACCCTGAGCTTGTAGCCGCAATTATCGAGAACAATTCCGACTTCTCGCCAACGCTGAATCCATCCGAACTAGAGGACGTCGCAAGCTTCTGTTATACCTGCCGACCCGCTGAAAACATTCCGGTAGTACTAACTAAAATGGCTATTTCAGGCCTTAACAATGGTCGATTACCCAATTCAGATTTGGTTATAGAACGGATTTTACAGGGCAGGTCCTGGCCAGATTGTAAATCTCTCGATGGAGACCAAGGTAAAGTCGATGGTATTTCAAGATTGCGTCACACTTTTACCAATTTGTTGGAATCCTCTCAATCCAGCTTTTCGCAACAATATAAGCAACAAATATTGTTCCCTGAAGGCACAAAGATGAAGGGACACGAAGATCGATCAATCCAATGACTTGTTAATTCGATATTCCGCTGAACGAGCGTGGGCGGTCAAACCTTCACATCGGGCCAGAACTGAGGCAATTCTGGCCATTTCATCTGCACCCGATTGACTTGCCTGAATCAGACTACAGCGTTTCTGAAAGTCTGCGGTGCCCAATGGTGAACTGAAGCGTGCGGTCCCCGCGGTTGGCAATACGTGATTCGGTCCGGCACAATAATCTCCCAGAGACTCGGCGCTATGGGGACCAATGAAAATCGCGCCAGCATGGCGAATTTGATCCACTAGAGATTCCGCATTGACCACCATGAGCTCGAGATGCTCGGGCGCGATGCGGTTGGAAATTTCAATGGCCTGGGCCATCGAAGAAACTTTAATGATGGCTCCCTGACGGGTTAACGCGGACTCGATAATCTCTCGTCGCTCCATTTCGGGAAGCATACGATGTATGGATTCTTGCAACGCATCAACAACTGCGCTTGAGTCGGTAATAGCGATGGACTGGGCCAGCTCATCATGTTCCGCCTGGGCGAACATATCCATGGCAACCCAATCTGGATTAATTGTATGATCACAAATTACAACTACTTCTGATGGGCCCGCTATCATGTCGATTCCCACTTTACCAAACACCTGCTTTTTAGCGGCGGCAACATAGGTATTACCGGGGCCCACAATTTTATCGACAGCGGGTACGGATTCGGTGCCGAAAGCCAGTGCCGCAATTGCCTGGGCACCACCGACGGTGAAGATACGATCCGCACCGGCGATTTTTGCAGCCCGAATAACGGCGGGATTAACCTCTCCTCCGGGAGTTGGCACCGTCATGATCACCTCACCAACACCAGCGACCCGGGCTGGAATCGCTGTCATCAATACCGAAGATGGGTAAGCTGCTTTGCCTCCCGGAACATAAACCCCTACCCGATCAAGGGCAACCAGCTTTTGCCCGAGCGTTGAGCCGGAGGCCTCCTGGTAACTCCAGGAGTGTTGCAATTCTTTTTCATGGTAGTGCCTGATTCGATCCGCAGCCTGGTCGATAGCGCTGGCAACATCCTCACCAACCTGACGGACAATCGAGTCAATTCTATTGGAAGATAATTCCAGGGTTTTTATATTTTCTACCGGGAACCCATCGAATTGGACAGTGAGCTCGGTTAATGCCTGATCACCTCTGGTTTTAACTGACTCAATAATTTCGGATACAACGCGTTCGACTTCAAGATCCTGTTTCTGATCCCGATCAAGCAATTCATTTAGCTGCAGTTGAAATTCTGCGTGTTCACTGTTCAGAATTCGGATCATATTTCCAAATCATAGGATATCCGGAAGAGAAAAACCGATTTATGTAGTTCGTGATTCGTGATAGTGACCGGGTACCCGGCGAATGGTTGCTCCCATCTGGGCAAGTTTTTCTTCGATACAATCGTATCCTCGATCGATATGGTAGATACGATCAATAATGGTTTCTCCCTGGGCGATCAAGCCCGCTAACACCAGGCAGGCCGAGGCCCGGAGATCGGTGGCCATGACCGGTGCCGCATGCAGTTTTTTAACTCCTTTTATCACCGCAGTATTGCCGTCAAGTTCTATATCAGCACCCATTCTCTGTAATTCATGTACATGCATAAATCGATTTTCAAACACCGTTTCAACCACCGTAGAGGTGCCTTTGGCAATGGTATTGAGCAATACAAACTGGGCCTGCATATCAGTAGGAAAGGCTGGATACGGCGCAGTTCGAATACTGACTGATTTTAGTTTTCCTTCTGGCGCCTTCAGGTTGATCCAGTCATCTCCGGTCTCAATTGTACAACCTGATTCTCTTAATTTATCGAGCACCGACTCAATCTGCCTGGGAATAACGTCTACCAGGCGAATTTCTCCTCCTGAAATCGCCGCGGCAACTAAGAACGTCCCCGCTTCAATGCGGTCGGGTATGACCCGGTGATCGGCACCACCCAATTTCTCAACCCCCTCGACTACTATTTCATCGGTACCGGCGCCACTGATATTGGCACCCATGGCGTTGAGACAAACTGCTAAATCAATTACTTCGGGCTCCCGCGCAGAGTTTTCAATGATGGTTGTGCCATCGGCCAAAGTGGCTGCCATCATCAAGTTTTCTGTACCAGTCACTGAGATCAAGTCCATAAATATCCTCGCACCCTTCAGTCGATGACCATGAGTATTTGCTTTGATATACCCATTTTCTATTTTAATCTCAGCTCCCATTGCCTCCAATCCCTTTATATGCAGATTTACCGGGCGAGAACCAATGGCGCAGCCACCCGGCAAAGACACTTCGGCCCGTCCAAACCGTGCTGTCAGGGGACCCAACACCAAAATTGACGCACGCATGGTTTTTACCAGCTCATAAGGCGCCGTTACCCGATCTACTTCAGAAGCATCTGCCTCAATTGCGAGTTTTTCATCCACCTGGAGCTTAACCCCAAGCTGGCCGAGCAATTCCATGGTGGTCGTAATATCATGCAAATGCGGGATATTACTGATTCTCAGTGTTTCTTCGGTCAACAGGGAAGAAATCATGAGGGGAAGTGCGGCATTTTTTGCTCCTGAAATACGCACTTTCCCTCTTAGGGGGCCACAACCAGTTGCAATAAGTTTATCCATTCAATGACACTTTGACATATATTTTTGTTCAGCGCGATTCTAACTCAATCAACCGTCAGGACTATATCCATGGGATAATTATTCACCGATTATCCCATGGATGCTTTCAGTGTAGTGTCCTGCTCAGGAAATGTCTAAATTTAGGTTAAAAAAATTGTTTTTCGCAGTGGCCATTATGTTGCTGCTGGTTCAAACCGTTACCTTGCGCGCGTTCGCAGGGCAGCCAGACGCTGACGTGTTGGAAGTCAGGGCTCAATACCGAGGTAGTAGCGGTTGGACTTTTCACGTCACTGTGGCGCATCCCGATACCGGGTGGGAAGACTATTGCAACGGCTGGGATCTGGTGACAGATCAAAACGAGGTTTTGAAAACAAACAACTCGGATCAATTTACCCGAGTTTTGTTTCATCCCCATGAGCAAGAACAACCGTTTACCCGGAGCCAAAGTGGCGTTCAAATTCCCCCCGAAATAGCCACAATAACCGTACGTGCCCACGATATCGTCGACGGATTTGGTGGCAAAGAAATTGTCATTGACCTGGCGACCCGCAAAGGGCCAGGCTACACTATTTTTAAATAGTGATTCGTCGAACAAGCTCCGATAGGCTCTAACAGGACTGAATACACTAGGGAACCTCTGATTAAAACTGGGCGAACCAGATTGAGATCCAAAATAATTTAGATCAAGGCGGGAAGCGCAGGTAATAGCAGGGCTATTGCCAAGTTTTCCAACGCAGAGATTAATTATTTTGGACTCAAGATGCTCGTTCATGTTTTGATCAGGGGTTCCCTAGATTAGTCCCAACGATGGTCTCGCAGCTGTACTATGCCATCGACGACTTGAACCGGAAAGGTTTCTATCGGTTCATAGGCGGGTGGTGCGGTAACCTCTCCAGTTTTAATATCAAATCTTGCACCATGACGTGGACATTCGATACTACCGTCCACCACACAACCACTTGAAATTTCGCTACCGTCGTGGGTGCATATATCTTCGATGGCGTAAAACTCGCCGTCAAGATTAAACAGCACGATCTCGGCACCTTCCACCTCTACCACCGTGTGATCACCTGGTTTCAAGTCATCTACGGTCACTACATTAATCCAGTCACTCATTTCGTATTTGTTTAGTGATTTATTTGTTTTAAAGTTAACTACCGGCGATGAACTAAAACAACTACCGCAGGAATCAGGTCTTGGGAGTTTCAGATTAAAACAGGGGCTTTGTTTCCTAAAGCAATCCTAGCTCGAGCCGGGCGGCTTCGCTGATCATTTCCTGGCGCCAGGGCGGATCCCAGACCAATTCCACGATGGCATCATCGATACCAGGCACCAGTTTTACCGTGCCCTCGACCACTCCGGGAAATGTCTGTGCCACAGGACAACCCGGCGCGGTTAATGTCATATCTACCTCAGCAAAGCGACCTTTTATTTCGACTCGATATATCAAGCCTAAATCATAGATATTAACCGGTATTTCGGGATCGTAAATGGTTCTAAGCGCAGCTTCCACCCGGTCAAGTAGCTGCTGTTCGCTCGGGCCGTCTGAGGTAGTCTCTTCCGCTGTCTCTGCAACTGACGGTAGCGGCTCATTGTTCAATCCCATTTGCTGAACCAGCTGATCATGGGGCGAAACAACCTCCGGCTGGAAATCTACCCGAGTGCTATTTGGTTTGTCACTCATTTTTGACCATCACCAATATTGAGTCGCCTGGCGATGATGGACTCACAATAGTCACGCAATGGTTCTATCGCAATCTCACCCAACACGTCTTGGGCAAATGCCCGGGTCAATAACATTCTGGCTTGCTGTAACTCAATACCTCTTGAACGCAAATAAAAAAGAGCGTTCTGGTCAAGCTGACCGACCGTGGCGCCATGGGCGCACTTCACGTCATCCGCATAAATTTCTAACTGTGGTTTGGTATCGATTTCGGCATTTGCCGACAACAGTATATTGTCGTTGGACTGGGTTGCGTCTGTTTTTTGCGCATCCTGCTCCACTTTAATCCGTCCGTGAAAAACTGCCCGGGATCGTTGATCAAGAACACCTTTGTATATTTCTCGACTGGTACAGTGAGCCGCTCCGTGAATTACATTAGTATGATTGTCTACATGTTGTTTGCCGGAAATATTGTACAGGCCGAACATGTCGCAATGGGCGCCAGGCTGATCCAGATTGACCGTCAGGTTGTTCCGCACCAGCTCACCGCCAAGGGTAATCGTACGACTTGCAATGTTGCTGTCCCTGGCCAATTCTGCCTCGATCGTACTAACCTGATAAGCGCTACCCTGTTGCAATTGCACCAGGTAATAATCCAGCCTTGCACCTTGATCCAGTGATATCTGAGTGGTGTTATTAACCAGGGAAGCCCCCTGGGTCACGCCAACATAACGCTCGATTATCTGGACCTCGGCATGTTTTCCCAAACGAATAATATTGCGCGGCTGGGTGGCAAGCTCATCGCCTTCGGCAATAAAAATGATTTCAACGGGTTTATCAAGCTTTGCGTTATCAGGAATCTGGACAAGATAGCCATCCTGGGAAAACGCGATATTTAGTGCGGCGAAACCATGCGCAGCTGACATATCTCCTTTAGAGGTATCGGCAATTGCATCCGGCGATTTTCGTAATAGCTGTTCAAATGAATCCACTACCACACCAGTTGTTAGGCCAGATACGTCTGAATGTTCGGCAGCGTATTGTCCATCGATAAATACCAATCGATGACAGTCCAGTCCTGGAATCAAATAGCTATCCAGATTAGTCTGCGCCAACTGCTCATCAAATTTAATCTGAAACAGCTTACTGGTTACCGAACGCAGCGGTGTATAGCGCCAGTCTTCATCCCGCTGCCCAGGAAACCCGACTTGTTTAAATTGGGAAATACCCGATTTTCGCTGACTATCGAGCCAGGACAACCCACTTCCAGGAAATGTAGGTGAGGCCGCGGTATGCTGATCCACGTAATGATCAATTATTTCATTCATAGGTCAATTTCTATTAAGCGTCAGGCTGCTGCTTGACCTTCAATCCATCCATATCCCTTTTCTTCAAGAGTCAGGGCGAGTTCCTTACCGCCAGACTGAATGATTTTACCGCCGGCCAGCACATGGACAAAATCCGGAACAATATAGTCAAGCAACCGTTGATAATGCGTAACCAGGACGATAGATCGGTCACTGCTTCTAAGCAAATTGACCCCTTTCGCGACTATTTTCAGGGCATCTATATCTAATCCTGAATCAGTCTCGTCCAGCACACTTAAATAGGGTTCCAGCAGCGCCATTTGGAGTATTTCATTGCGCTTCTTTTCGCCACCAGAAAACCCTTCATTGACCGAGCGATACAGAAACTCCTGCTTCATTTCTACCATGGCAGCTTTTTCCTTAATTAATTTTAGGAAATCCATAGCGTCCAGTTCGTCGAGCCCGCGATGCTTGCGAACAGAATTGATCGCCGCTTTGAGCAGGTACATATTGGTTACACCTGGAATTTCCACGGGGTACTGAAAGGCCAGGAAAAATCCCTCCCGGGCCCGAATCTCAGGATCCATATCCAGCAAATCCATCGCTCTATACTCTACAGTTCCCTGGGTCACCTCGTAATCATCGCGTCCTGCGAGGACGCTTGCCAGGGTACTCTTACCGGATCCGTTTGGACCCATAATTGCATGTACTTCACCCGGTATAATCTCAAGGTTGATTCCGTTCAAGATCGATTTGCCATTAATGCTGGCGTGTAAGTTTTTTATGGATAACATCTTTAATTAAAGTAAAAGCGAAAGTAAGAATTTAAATTTTGGGTAGGTGGCAGATAATCCAGGCCGGTATCGCCATTCAACTTAACCGACCGATCCTTCGAGGCTGATACCCAGCAGTTTCTGTGCTTCAACGGCGAACTCCATGGGTAATTCCTTAAAAACCTCTTTGCAAAACCCATTAACTATCATGGAAACTGCGTCTTCTTCGGACAGCCCCCGTTGGCGGCAATAAAATAACTGATCTTCTCCGATACGTGAGGTAGTTGCTTCGTGCTCAACCACCGCACTCGGGTTTTTTACTTCCATATAGGGGAACGTATGGGCGCCGCATTTATCTCCCATCAACAATGAATCACACTGAGAATAGTTACGTGAGTTTTCAGCACTCTTAAGAATTTTAACCAATCCACGGTAAGAGTTTTGTCCTTTCCCAGCAGAAATCCCTTTGGAAATAATTGTACTTCTGGAATTCTTGCCAATATGGATCATTTTAGTTCCAGTATCAGCCTGTTGGTAATTATTGGTCAGCGCAACGGAATAGAACTCACCAATTGAATCGTCCCCTTGCAATATAACGCTTGGGTATTTCCAAGTAATAGCGGAGCCGGTTTCGACCTGGGTCCAGGAGATTTTTGCCCCTTGTCCCCGGCAGACACCACGTTTAGTCACAAAGTTATAGATACCACCTTTGCCATCTTCGTCTCCTGGATACCAATTTTGAACGGTCGAATATTTGATCTCTGCACCTTTCATCGCAACCAGTTCGACAACCGCAGCATGTAATTGATTCTCGTCCCGCATCGGCGCGGTGCAACCTTCAAGATAACTCACATAGCTATCATCCTCGGCAACGATCAAGGTTCTTTCGAACTGTCCCGTATTCATTTCATTGATTCGAAAATAGGTCGACAATTCCATCGGGCAACGAACACCTTTTGGGACAAAAACAAATGAACCATCGCTAAAAACTGCAGAGTTTAATGCCGCATAGTAGTTGTCGGTGCTCGGAACTACGCTGCCAAGGTACTTTTTAACGAGCTCAGGATAATCTTGTAGGGCCTCTGAAATTGGGCAAAAAATAACGCCAGCCTCGAGCAAGGTCTCCTTGAAAGTAGTGGCCACAGAAACACTGTCAAATACCGCATCTACCGCCACCTTTACACCCGCCAGCATCTTCTGCTCGTCGATTGGAATTCCTAGTTTGGCATAGGTTTCAAGTATCTTTGGATCGACTTCGTCGAGACTCTCCAGCACCGGTTTCTGTTTCGGTGCAGAAAAATAACTAATTTCCTGAAAATCAATGGGTGGATGATGCAGATGAGCCCATTTAGGCGGTTTCATTTCGACCCAGCGCCTGAATGACTCCAGGCGCCACTCAAGCATCCAATCGGGTTCATTCTTCTTTTTCGAGATAATCCGAATAACGTCTTCATCCAACCCGGGAGGCAGGGTTTCGGAATCAATATCGGTGATAAATCCTTCTTTGTAATCACGCTTCAGAAGCGGCGCAAGATCTCTTTCTGTATTTGACATATATAGTTATAAACAAGCTTTAACGCACTATTCTGGAATGGCGACACGGTGGCTTCCATGACGGGATATCGGGGCTACGGAACCATTCGCGCCCCCTCCATCAGGATCGCTTCGCCGGGTTAGTTCTCCCAAATAGATCTGGGATAAAAATGAATGTAGTTGGTCGCTCAATTCAGACCATAAATCATGGGCCAAGCAACGCCTGCCATTATTACAGTTTTCAGCCCCCTCACATTCTGTAACATCCAGGGGCTCGTCAACCGCTAAAATAATGTCAGCAACACTTATGCTATCGATATCTCTGCTCAGGACATACCCGCCACCAGGTCCACGGGCTCCTACGACCAATTCACTACGTTTCATTTTAGAGAACAATTGTTCGAGGTAAGACAACGATATACCCTGATTATCTGATATACTTTTTAAAGATACGGGCCCAACTGACTGATTCATAGCGAGATCAATCATCGCAGTGACCGCGTAACGTCCTTTGGTGGTTAATCGCATAGCGCAAAGTTTAGGGGTTTAATGGGGGTTTTTCGTAAAATTGTCGTTCCGCTCGAACTGGCGCGATAGTTTGCCGTAAAACCATTAATTAATTCTCTCAATACCATCTCTGTGAGTTGGATTGATAATATAACTATTGAATCTGAAATTGGTCAGTAATTCTGGTTTAGAGAATCAAACCAAGTTAAATGTGGGGCAAATTCGCTATATACCAAGTATTTTAGTTGGTTTTTAATATAGGCGCAATCCAGTGCAGTGTATTAACGAGTGTTCGCTTCAATTTTCGTATATCCTCTGGGCTCAGTTCATCGTACAAAACTCTATAATCTCGTGGCAATATTTAATGGATAATCATAGAACGGCAGAGGTCTATATCTGTGGCAACTGAAGTAAATAAATCAGATGAAACACCGGTAAAGGTTCCATTGCCGGGGATCGCATCAAAAATGATCGCTCTTGATCTATTGACCGAAGCTGCGGCAGATGAAATCAATAATAATGCCTTGCAGGAGAATCGGTCGTTCTTTCTGCAGTGTATAGAGCAAAACTCTGTCCCGGTGGTCCAGGCTTGTGAAGTGATATCCAGCGATTTTGGAATCCCGTTTATGGATATCGAATCACTGAATACTGATCTTTCACCACTGGATATCGTATCTCCCCAGCTAATCGAAAAGCACCATATCCTTCCTGTCTATCTGCGAGACACACGGCTGTTTATTGCAGTAGGGGATCCGGGCAACACCACCGCATTAGACGAAGTTAAATTCAATAGCGGACTGTCGGTTAGTCAAATCATGGTCGATCCCCGCAAGCTGGGGGTGGTACTCGATAGAGTGCTCGATAAAGATTCAGACCTGTCCTTGAGTGACATCGTTAACGAGGAAGGTCTGGACGACATCGATTTGGCCGCGGAGGTCGAGGAGGCTGGTATCGGTGCTCTCGATTTACAGATTGATACGCCTATTGTTCGATTTGTAAATAAAATATTGCAAGATGCAGTCAGAAAGGGAGCGTCCGATATCCATATTGAGCCCTACGAGAGAACCACCAGGATTCGCTTTAGGGTTGACGGTGTATTGCATGATGCAATTAACCCACCTCAGGGCCTGGTTCACAAGATAACTGCACGTTTAAAAATCCTTGCTAGCCTGGATATTGCTGAACGACGAATGCCCCAAGACGGCAGAATGAAAATCCAGTTTTCGCGAAATCGGTCAATCGATTTTCGAATTAGTACCATGCCAACATTATTTGGCGAAAAAATGGTTATTCGTATTCTTGATACGGCAGCGGCGAGCCTCGGGTTTGAGACTATTGGGATGACCCCGGAGCAGCTCGAACTTTATCGTGACGCATCGAGTCAGCCCCATGGAATGATTCTGGTAACCGGACCCACCGGTAGTGGAAAAACCGTGTCTCTGTATTCTGCAATTCACGTATTGAATATAACCGCACGCAATATTTCAAGCGTAGAAGATCCTGTAGAAATTTATGTCACAGGAATAAATCAGGTTAACGTTAACGAGCGTATTGGATTAACATTTAGTAAAGTGCTGAGAGCATTTTTGCGGCAGGATCCAGACGTTTTGATGATTGGTGAGATCCGGGACCTCGAAACCGCGGAAATAGCGGTGAAAGCTGCGCAAACTGGGCACCTGGTGTTATCTACCTTGCATACTAACGACGCGCCAAGCTCTATTACGAGACTTGTCAATATGGGCGTTGCGCCTTTCAATATTGCGTCGTCAGTCAACTTGGTGGTTGCCCAGAGACTGGTTAGAAGATTATGTGAATCCTGCCGTCAACCAGTGAATTTGAATGACGAAGTGTTACTTCGGGCCGGTTACTCTGAGGACCAACTAAGTAGTCTCGAAATATACGAAGCCACGGGTTGTAGCGGATGTACCGGCGGTTATCGTGGACGTACCGGAATATTCGAAGTAATGCCAATGTCTGAATCCATGGCAACCCTGATTATGACAAACTGTAGTACTCAGGAAATTGATCAACTGGCTCGAAACGAAGGCGTTCGGACCATGCGACAATCCGGGCTAGATAAGGTCGCCGCTGGCGTAACAACTCTCGAAGAAATCGAACGGGTAACAACTGACTAATAAGCATGGCAAGAGCTAAGACCAAATCAGAACCATCGATTTTTGCGTGGAGCGGGCAGGATAAAGCTAACCGTAAGGCGTCCGGAGAACTTGAGGCTCTGAATATCTCGGCAGCAAAAATAATGCTGCGCCGTCAGGGTGTCAGAGTTAAAAAAATCCGCAAACAGGGAAAACCACTATTTAGTATTGGCAATACGGTAAAGGTTCGGGATATTGTCTTTTTAACCAGGCAGCTTGCCACCATGATCGAAGCCGGTATTCCCATTGCGCAATCTCTGCGCGGTATTTCTCTGGGGCACGAGAATGCCGGGGTTAAAACTTTGCTCAGCAAAATAAGGAATGACGTTGAGGGTGGAACGAATTTAAGTTCCTCACTGAAAAAGTTTCCTCAGCACTTTGGGCGCCTGTATACCAGCCTGGTCACCGTAGGAGAGGAATCGGGTACCCTGGATATTCTGATGAATAAAATTGCAGAATATCTGGAAAAAATTGAACAGATCAAAAGCAAGGTGCGCTCCGCCCTGTTTTATCCCGCCCTGGTAATTATAGTGGCAGTCGTCATTGTGGCGATTTTGTTGATCGTGGTTATTCCTGAATTCGAATCCTTATTCACTGATTTTGGTGCCAATCTGCCCTCTCTGACGCAATGGGTAGTTAACCTTTCCCATTCGGTGCAAGAAAAATGGGTGGTATATCTAATAACCACCATGGTAGCTGCCACAGTCATAGTATTTTTATACAAGCGCTCGACCAGGATGCAGCACCTAGTCGACCGAATAATTTTGAGAATACCGATATTTGGACCGATTATTCGAAAATCAATTATTGCCAGGGTATCCCGCACGCTGGCAATTATGTTTGGCGCAGGTGTCCCACTATTCGACGGGTTAGAAACCGTCGCAACTGCTGCTGGCAGCAGCGTTTACAGCAAGGGACTCCTGGCAATTCGGCGGGACGTTTCTACTGGGCGTTCACTGGAGGGTGCTATGACCGATACCGGACTATTTCCAGGCATGGTATTACAGATGGTTGCCACTGGCGAGGAGGCTGGTGAACTAGAGCGCATGCTGGATAAAGTCGCTGACTTTTATGAATCAGAAGTAGATAACGCCGTGGCCGTAATCAGCAGTTTGGTCGAACCCATATTGATAATTGTTCTCGGTATTATAGTCGGCACCATTGTTGTCGCCATGTATCTACCCATATTCAAGCTTGGCGCAGTTTTCTAACCGGACACCCGTATCCGAACTTGCTCCAGGTACTGCAACATTCGACCTATGGGTTGATTTTCGTACTGGTTCTCGGCGCCTGCATTGGGAGTTTTCTGAATGTGGTTATTCTGCGTTTGCCAAAAATTATGCGGCGACAGTGGCAGCAACAATGCGAGGAACTGCTCACCCCTTCCTCTCATAGTACAATCGACCAGGATACCAGTCGAGACAGTCTATTCAATCTTAATCGCCCGGGTTCTCATTGTCCCAATTGTAAGCAGGCACTGAAAGTTTGGCACAACATCCCGATTATCAGTTATATCGGATTGGGTGGAAAATGTGCCTGGTGCAAAAACCCAATATCGTGGCGTTATCCGGCGATAGAGCTAGTTACCGCAATTGCTACCGCGCATCTCTGGTTTCATTTAGGGGTAGGCTGGCCTCTTGCAGCTTGCGTATTTTTGTTATGGTCTCTTATTTGCCTGACGGTGATCGATATTGACCATCAATTGCTGCCGGATAATATTACTATTCCATTGGTATGGGGAGGGTTGATCGCCAATTACTTCGGATTGCTAACAACCCTCGAGTCATCAGTCTTAGGGGCGGTGTTCGGATACCTTGGGTTTTGGTTGGTATTTCAGATCCACTTTCGTTTAACCGGACGCGAAGGAATGGGCTATGGAGACTTTAAATTGTTGGCCGCACTCGGTGCCTGGCTTGGTTGGGAGCTACTACCCATAATCGTGTTGATGTCATCTGTTGCCGGAACCATAGTTGCAGGCATATTACTAATATCCAGAAAATTGGATACTCGCGCGCCGATGTCTTTTGGTCCATTTCTTGCATTTGCTGGATGGGTAGCGTTGCTATGGGGCGATAAAATTGTCACCCAATATCTAATGCTGTTCAACTTCTAGTGGCAGCGCGGGTTGGGCTAACCGGTGGTATAGGCTGCGGAAAATCTACCGTTGCCGGAATTTTTTCTGACCTTGGCGTAACTATTATTGACGCCGACCAGATTGCCCGAACCATTACAGGGCTCGGCACCCCGAAATTACGGTTGATTGCAGAATATTTCGGCTCGGCAATATTATTTCCCAACGGAACACTGAATCGAAAACGACTTGGCCAAATAGTATTCTCCGACAACGACAAGCGGGCTTGGCTGGAACAACTGCTACATCCGGAAATTCGCCGCCTTATGAATCTTCAATCCGAGCAATCCTCGGACCCTTATTGCATCCACGAGATACCGCTCTTGATCGAAAGTCGCCGAACCCTTGAAATGGATCAAATCGTTGTGGTGCATTGCCCCCAAGAGCTCCGGGTAAAACGGCTGCAGAAATCAAGAAATATGGATCGTAAAACCATCCTGGCGATTATCAACAACCAGGTGAGTGATCAGCGTCGAATCGAGGTCGCGGATCACGTCATCGATAATTCGGGGGAGATAGAGGGGCTACAATCCCAGGTAGTCGCGCTTCACACCATATTACTGGAGAGTTTCATGGAAACAGGAAAATCAATTCCTGAGCAGAGCAAATAGCGTTCAGAACAGCTTTGTTGCGATTAATTAATTCTGCGCGACATATTCCACCAGCGCATCAACGATTGGAAAAACCGCCGGCAACAGATCAAACTCTGACATCCGAGATATTTCCACCCAGGCAATTTGCTGCCCTTCGTGACCAACAGGCTGTCCCAAAAAGTCCTTGATCAAGTACGTATCCAACCATACCCTGGCATGGTCATAATCGTGGGTGGTAGTAACTAATGGCAGGCAGTCATTGACTCTAATGTTTAGCTCTTCACGGAGCTCTCTGGAAAGACCTTGTTCCGGGGTTTCGCCCTGTTCAAGCTTGCCGCCGGGAAATTCCCACTTGCCAGCTTTTGGCGTACCTACCTTGCGCTGCTGAATAAATACTCTTCCACAGCTATCAGTTAATACGCCAACCACAACGTACAACCTGTCGTCCGGGGCTGACATCGTCATAGGCGATTACGAACGATAGTCCGCATTTATTGAAATGTATTCATGGGTAAGGTCACATGTCCAGACTCTGGATTGTCCTTGGCCTACTCCCAGACCCACTTCAACCTGAATGTGCTGTCCCTCCAGGTGACGAGTGACCAATGATTCATCATAACCTGCAACCGGCTCTCCATGATCCGCTATCAAAATACCCCCAAAACTGATCCGCATACGATTTTCAGCGCAGCGTTGCCCGGATTTTCCAACCGCCATCACCACTCTTCCCCAATTGGCGTCTTCGCCCGCGATTGCGGTCTTCACTAATGGCGAATTGGCAATTGACTTAGCTACAACTCGTGCAGCGGCTTCGGTTTCGGCGCCAGTCACTTGAATCTCGATTAATTTACTAACGCCTTCTCCATCACGGATAACCTGGATCGCAAGATCTGTCATTAACCCACTCAGTCCATGACGAAAGTCATCGAGTATTGGGTCACCCTCGGTATTGGCGTCTGGGTGCTTCGCCTGACCGGTGGCAAACAACAAACACGTGTCGCTGGTCGAGGTGTCGCTGTCCACAGTAATTGCATTAAAGGAATTGTGATTAGCCTCAACCAGTAATTTTTGCAGTAACTCGCCTTCAATGCGGGCATCGGTAAACACGAACGCCAGCATTGTTGCCATATTTGGTTCGATCATCCCTGACCCCTTACAAAAACCGTTAATCGTTACCGCGGTATCACCAATATAAATTTGCCGGGTGGCCGCTTTGGCGAAAGTATCGGTGGTAAGGATCGCAGCGCTGGCCCGATGCCAGTTACTACCCGAAAGCGTTGAGCCCAAACGCTGCATGCTTCCGGTAATTTTATCGATAGGTGATATCTCCCCAATAACCCCGGTAGACGCAACGAAGACATCGTCCTCGCCACATCCCAATTGCTCCGCGACAGACTTACAGGTCAGTTTTACATGCTCTACACCGACTCTCCCGGTAAACGCGTTGGCATTACCGGCGCTGACAATCAAAGCCCTGCCTTTGTGATTTTGCAGATTGTTTCTACACCAATGTACCGGCGCACTGGCTGTAGTTGACTGGGTCAATACCCCTGCCACCGTAGTGTCCTCGCTCAACGAGGCCAGCATCAGATCATCTCGCTGGGAATATTTGATGCCCGCCGCAACAGCGCCTAAAGTCACGCCTTGTACTGCTGGCATTGACGGAAACTGGTCTGGCGCTAATGGCGAAACTTTCACAGGCAAGCGGTCGATTGAAGCATGCTAAGAGCTATGGTAAATCAAATCTGCTTATCCTAATCGGCCGTGACATTGCTTGTACTTTTTACCGGAGCCGCAGGGACATTGCTCATTACGGCCAACTTTTTTACCTTGCCGAACGATTGTTTGCTGCTGTTTCGGTCGACGCGCCCCTTCACTAGACTGAACTTTGCCCTGACTGCGTTCGGTGGCGTTCGGTTCCACAGCATCGGCGTGGATGTAATTCATATTTTGTTGTTGTTGCAAACGCTGTTGTTCGCGTTGCTGGGCTTCCATTTCTGCTAATTCTGCTTCGGTCGGAATATGTAATCGGGACAGTGTGGTTGACACCGTATATTTTACATCCTCCAATAACTGGGTAAACATTTCGAACGATTCCCGCTTATATTCCTGCTTAGGATTTTTCTGGGCATAACCACGCAACCCGATTCCCTGGCGCAGGTGATCCATACTGGCAAGATGCTCCTTCCATTGGTCATCAAGTATCTTGAGCATTACTGACTTTTCAATATGTCGGATTGACTCCGCATCGAGTCGCTGGTTTTTTTGATCGATCATCTGTTCGATCGAATCATCGATTTTTCTGCGCAGACTCTCTTCATGCAGTTGATCATCGTCCTCCAACCATTGCTCAATCGGCAATTCAATACCAAATTCGCTGGTCAGATCTTTCTCCAGCCCGTCAATATCCCATTGTTCCTCAATGGTCTGGGGGGGGATTGATCGATCGATAACTGTATCTACTACCTCAGCACGGTTATGCTGAATGAATTCTGAAATATCACTGGTTTCCATCAACATATTGCGTTGTTCATAGATAACCTTGCGCTGCTCATTGGCTACATCATCGTATTCCAGAAGCTGTTTGCGCATATCAAAGTTATGTCCCTCAACCTTCTTTTGCGCATTTTCAATAGCCCGAGTGACCCAGGGATGCTCGATTGCTTCCCCTTCCTCCATACCCAGTTTCTGCATTAGCGCGGCAATCTTATCCGATCCAAAAATACGCATCAAGTTGTCTTCAAGAGACAGAAAAAAACTGCTCGACCCGGGATCTCCCTGACGTCCACACCGTCCACGTAACTGATTGTCGACCCGCCTGGATTCGTTGCGCTCGGTACCCAGTACGTGCAACCCGCCCGCTTCCACTACCTGCTTATGCCGTTGTTGCCAGCTATTGCGCGCGGTATCGTGCTCGCTCGACTCCATTCTCGCCAATTCCAGCTCTAGATTTCCGCCCAGAACAATGTCAGTTCCCCGTCCGGCCATGTTAGTGGCAATTGTCACTTTACCAGGACGTCCTGCTTCCGCAATAATTTCTGCCTCTCGCTCATGTTGCTTGGCGTTCAAAACCTCGTGATCAATAGACAGTTTTTTGAGAACTTCGGACAAATATTCCGACGAATCAATGGATGCGGTACCCACCAGTACTGGCTGACCCCGGCCCTGACAGTCCTTTATCTCCTTAACAATTGCATCGTATTTTTCGTTGGTAGTTCGGTATACCAAATCCGGTTGATCAGCTCTGACCATTGGCTGATTGGTCGGCAGAATGACAACTTCCAAACTATAAATCTGCATAAATTCTGGCGCTTCTGTATCAGCTGTACCGGTCATTCCTGATAGCTTGTCGTACAGTCGGAAATAATTCTGGAATGTAATCGAAGCAAGGGTCTGGTTTTCCTGTTGAATAGATACCCCTTCCTTGGCCTCCACCGCTTGGTGCAAGCCATCTGACCACCGTCGACCCGCCATCATTCGACCGGTAAATTCATCGATAATAATAATCTGATTATCCCGAACAATATAATCCACATCCTTTTTAAACAGGTTGTGGGCTCGCAGCGCTGCATAAACGTGGTGCATCAAGCTTATATTACCCGTTTCATATAAGCTGCCACCATGTTCCAACAAACCTTCCGCAACCAATAGTTCTTCAGCATGTTCATGGCCTTCTTCGGTAAGCGAAATCTGTCGGGATTTTTCATCGACGCTGTAATCTCCGGGCCCTTCTTCCTCCTGCTGTAGGGATAGTTTTGGCACCACCTGATTAATATTGTGATACAACTCATTGCTACCTTCGGCAGGTCCAGAAATAATCAGCGGCGTTCGCGCCTCGTCAATCAGTATGGAATCGACCTCATCGACGATGGCAAATCCCAGCCCATTTTGGAATCGATCGTCACCCGAAAATGCCATATTGTCACGCAAATAATCAAAGCCAAACTCATTGTTAGTGCCATAGACAATATCGCTTTGATAAGCCGCTTTTTTCTGCTCCGGTGGTTGACCAGAAGTGATTACCCCGACGCTGAGCCCCAGAAAGTTATAAATTTGACCCATCCAGTCAGCATCCCGTTGGGCCAGGTAATCATTGACCGTGACAATATGCACAGCTTTGCCACCAACTGCATTCAAATAAGCAGGTAAAGTCGCCATCAGAGTTTTACCTTCTCCAGTCTTCATTTCAGCAATCTTGCCGTCATTCAACACCATCCCTCCGATGAGCTGAACGTCAAAATGACGCAGACCCAGGGTCCTCTTCGAACCTTCACGAACCACAGCAAACGCGGCAGGTAGAATACTCTCGAGGCTTCCACCTTGCTGCACTTGCTGCCTGAATTCAGCGGTCTTGGCACTCAATTCGGCATCGTCCAGGGCTTCCATTTCGCCCTCCAAAGCGTTAATTTTGTCAACAGTTTTATTCATCTTGCCGAGCATCCGCTGGTTACGGTCACCAAAGACTTTTTTCAGTACGTTTTGCAGCATAAATCCAGTAATATTTCGTTTTTGCGTCAGCCCGGATTATGCCAGAGTAACGCCATATAATGATTCATAATAATATGAGACCGATTGCTTAGTTTGAAAGACTTTCAAAAAATTTCGAGTTTGCTTAAGGCCAATGTCATTGCTACGGAGGACCCTCCGGTAGACAAGCCTGTTCAGTCTGAAGTCGATCAAAGATGGCTGAAATGTGCCGGAAGAGCCGCACTTTGGAGCCACCCGATACTGTTTACTTCCGGCAGGCTGGTTGTATTCACCCAATCTCCAATCTGGGCTACTGAACTAAGACACAATTTGAGGCAGATTCAACAGGGGTTGGATGGGCTCGGTATAACTAAAATTGACATTCGAACCAGCCCGGGTAACTTCCAGAATGCCCGCAAACCCGGCAGAAGAATTGTTCTATCCGACGACAATCGAAAAAATCTCCGGCTCACCGCAAAAGGCCTGAAACACCAGGGAATGCGTGACGCCTTGATCAGGCTGTCACAGGAACGAAATAAGCCATCTAGCTAACCTTAATCTCGGTGGGAAAATTCTACTAGCCCGATTCAATATCGGAAAACAATTACTTCAGGGAGTGTGCCCCTTATCAGGCAGCCGCGGTTCTAACGAATGAGATAGGAACTTCAGCTTCGTCCTGATAACTGACCAGCTCCCAGGCAGATTGATCGGAAATCAATTTTCTCAACAACCTGTTATTCAACTCATGACCGGATTTGTTGGCGCTAAATTCACCAATCAGGGGATGTCCAAGCAGATATAGATCGCCAATTGCGTCCAGCACCTTATGCTTAACAAACTCATCTTCATAGCGCAGACCATCATCATTAAGAATATGAAATGAGTCCATCACAATAGCATTGTCAAAGCTGCCCCCCTGGGCTAATCCTGCATTACGCAGCGCTTCCAGATCATCCATAAAACCAAAGGTTCGGGCCCGACTGACCTCTTTCACGAACGAGGTTGTCGAAAAATCCACTGATGCTGTCTGAGTAGAATTTTGCAGAATTGGATGATCAAAATCGATAGCAAATGAGACTTTGAAGCCGTTAAATGGCTCAAACTTTACCCATTTGTCATCGTCCTGGACCACGCAGGGCTTCTTAATCCGAATAAACTGCTTCAGTTTTTTCTGTTCCGAAATCCCGGCTGACTGTAGTAAAAATACGAATGGTCCTGCGCTGCCATCCATAATGGGAACTTCTGGCGCGCTTAACTCTACGTAGGCGTTGTCGATGCCGAGTCCCGCAAAAGCAGACATCAAGTGTTCTACCGTAGAAATCTTTACCCCATCGCGTTCCAGGGTGGTAGAAAGCCGGGTATCGCTGACGTTTTCTGGCCTCGCGGGCACCTCAAGGTGCGGATCCAGATCGGTCCGTATAAAAATAATACCAGTATCCTCTGGTGCAGGCCGAAGGGTCAGATAAACCTTCTTTCCAGTATGCAGGCCGACTCCTGTGGCGCGAATTATGTTTTTAAGTGTGCGCTGTTTAATCATTCCGGGGAAAACCCCATTCGGGGCGGAAATTAATGTGGGACGTAAAACGGGCGAATACTACACTAAAGCGATCTGAATTAGAACCGTTTAGCATGGCTTCACCCGTTAACCTCACGCCCTTACTTGCACACGAAAAAGGGCTGAATCAGTCCGCCTGCCGACGCAAAAATGCCGGAATATCCAGGTGATCCATATTGAGCTGGGCGGCGTCAGAGGTCGCCGAACCCGCCCGACCAAACCGCCTAGGGGGAACCATAGCCCCCTTTGGTAGCTCCTCCTCCGTCTCTACTGATGATGGTGCCACCGCAACTGGCTTGACTGGTTTAGCCACTTTTTCCACTTGCTTGAGCGATTTTCCTTCAGAAAGGCCGGTTGCCACCATGGTAACCCGCAAATCGCCCTGCATTTCCGGATCAAATGCAGTTCCAATAACCACACTAGCGTCAGCCGCAGCATATTCGTGGATAGCGTTACCAACCGCTTCGAATTCACCAATTGCCATATCTGGTCCGGCGGTAATATTGACCAGCAGACCTTTGGCGCCATGCAAATTAACATCTTCGAGCAGCGGGCTGGATATGGCTTGGCGAGCAGCTTCCATAGCGCGGTTCTCGCCACTAGCCGTAGCTGAGCCCATCATTGCCTTGCCCATCTCCGACATCACAGTTCTCACGTCGGCAAAATCCACATTGATAATACCAGGCCGCGTGATCAATTCAGATATCCCTTGAACCGCGTTGAAAAGCACCTCATTGGCCTTGGCAAATGCGTCGATCAAGGTGGCATCCTGACCCATTACCGCCAGCACTTTTTCGTTCGGTATAGTAATCAATGAATCTACATGGGCCTGCAATTCCTCTATTCCGCGAAACGCCATATCAATTCTCTTCTTACCTTCGAATGGGAAAGGCCTGGTAACGACTGCTACCGTTAGAATACCTTTTTCCCGGGCAAGTTCCGCAATTACGGGGGCCGCTCCAGTCCCGGTACCGCCACCCATTCCGGCGGTGATGAAGATCATATCGGCACCATCAATTGCGTCGGAAATCCTGTCCCGGTCTTCCATCGCAGCCTGACGACCGATTTCCGGATTCGCCCCGGCACCCAGTCCTTTGGTCAGGCTCTCACCTAACTGCAGAATAATTGGTGCATTGGAGCGTGATAGCATTTGCGCATCTGTATTGGCGTTGATGAATTCGACGCCTTCCATATCCGCTTTGAGCATATGCTCAACGGCGTTACCACCACCACCGCCGACACCAACGACCTTAATAACAGCTCGTTGGCTTACCGCTTCTACTAATTCAAACATAATCGTGTCCTCCACGTGTGCAAGTAGAACAAAAAAAGATGAACCTGTTTGGTAAATTCATCAATTCAAAAACTTCCCTTAAACCAGCTTTTCATACGCTCAAGCATGGTTCTAAAACGACCAGGTTGCTCAGCAAACTGAGCAACCTGTGAACGGTTGGAATGACCAAATTGAATCAATCCAATACCGGTTGCATAAATTGGGTTCCGTACAACCTCACTCAAGGGGCCATCGTAGCTGGGCACGCCCAATCTCACGGGCAGATGAAATATTTCTTCTGCCAGTTCCATCATTCCCTCGATACGGGAACTGCCGCCGGTCATCACTATTCCAGAACCAATCAATTCTTCAAATCCACTGCGTCGCAACTCCGCCTGGATTAGCAACAATAGCTCCTCAACCCGCGGCTCAATAATTTCCGCCAGATTCTGGCACGACAAGTTCCGTGGCGGTCGACCACCCATACTGGGGGTCTCAATCATCTTCGACTCATCAACCAGCTGAACCAGTGCGCAGCCATATTTTTTCTTGAGTTCCTCTGCCGCTGAAGTGGGAGTATGAAACGCCACTGCAATATCGTTAGTAACCTGATCGCCGGCGATTGGGATGACGGCAGTATGGCGAATAGCGCCTTCGGTAAAAATTGCGATGTCGGTGGTGCCACCCCCAATATCAATCATGCAAACCCCAAGCTCGCGCTCATCTTCCGTGAGAACTGATTCGCTCGACGCAATTTGCTCAAGGATAATGTCATCTACTTCGAGACCACAACGGCGAATACACTTCACAATATTCTGTGCTGCGCTGACCGCGCCGGTAATCATATGCACCTTAGCTTCCATTCGAACGCCACACATTCCCACCGGCTCACGAATGCCGTCTTGTCCATCAATTATAAAATCCTGGGGCATGACATGAAGAATTCTCTGATCATTTGGAATCGCCATGGCCTTGGCCGCCTCGATTACCCTTTCGATATCATTATTAGTTACCTCGTTATCTCTGATCGCGACTACGCCATGGGAATTGAAACTATTTATGTGCGCTCCGGCGATCCCGGCGAATACCGAATAAATCTGGCATCCGGCCATTAATTCAGCTTCTTCAACCGCTCGCTGGATTGACTGTACAGTGGATTCAATATTGGCAACTACGCCCTTGCGCAATCCCCGAGCCGGATGATGTCCAACACCAATCACTGCTAATTCGCCGTCCTCGCTAACCTCTCCTACAATCGCAAGCACCTTGGAGGTACCAATATCGATGCCAACAATAAGGTTACTATTCGGTTTTTTTGACATCTTGTTATTGTGATTCGGTTAAGTTACGAGCATCTGGAGATTGACTAATCCAGTTAATGGCGAATCCGTTGGGATAACGAAGATCAATGGATTTCATGCTTGGAAACTCGGCGATTAATTTGCTATTGAGCGCTTTTATCAAACGTTCGATTCGTGCAGTGGCGTCGCTATTGTCAACGATCATGGTGACTTCGGCCCTGGGTAATGCATTGAGGCCAGAGAGGCTGTCGCTGGAGGGTTGCGAAACAGAGGCATTGCGATCAATCGCCAACGCAGTCAAAGACAAATTCAAATACCAGAGTTCGCGCTGATCAAATTCCAGTCGGTCCAGGGAAAGCCCATGGGCGGCAAACATGCCATGCCAGTGTTGAAATGACTGCCAAACCATTTGCTGCATCGAGTCGGGTCCATACAATTGTGGCAGTACCCCGTCCCAGTTTTCCTGAACCACCAGGTCTCCACTGGCATTGAGCCATTGACCGTCTCCCCACTTCGCTATTGGTTGGACTTCTTCGACGTCAACAATCAGGGTTGATGGCCACTGTCTTCTCACTGAGGCGTCAAAGACCCAGGGCATATCGCGGATGTGGCGCTCAATGCTTTCCAAACTCGCAGAAAAATAATTGCCACTTAACGAATTTTCCACCACCCGTTGAACCTGGTCGCCATCAACCTGATCAAATTGTCCATGAACCTCTATATGTTCGATTCTAAATTTGTCTGGATGGTAGAGTTTGTCTGCAATAAACAGCACAACCATGGCTAGCAACAGGACGAACACCAACCCGGCAAGCCAGCCGGATCCAGAGTTTGCTGAATTCACATCTGAATCGCCTGAGTTGATATCGGTATCTGCTATGCCATTCATGGGTTTCTCCCAATAATCCTGACTTCTGGTTCAAGCTCGACTTGCAATTGTGTTTGCGCCTGACCTATTGCCTGATCAATAAGCGACTCAATTTCCGCCGCAGTCGCACTACCGTTATTAATAATGAAATTTGCATGTACTTCGGAAAAACGCGCACCACCGAGTGCAAACCCTTTAAGTCCCAATTGCTCAATAATCTTTGCAGCAAAGTTTCCAGGTGGGTTTTTGAATACCGAACCCGCGTTGGCAGTTTGGATCGGCTGACTCGCATTGCGTTTTTCGAGTAATGTCTTGATTTGCCCCCGCCCATTCATCTTAGGGTCGGCAGCTTTCAGTTTTAATGTTGCGGAAAGAACGGCGAATTGAGCTGGCAATTTCACGCTGCGATAGGCAAATTCGATTTCCTTACTGTCGAATCTCCGACACTGACCTAACCTGTCAATGCATTCGATCTGGTGCACCAGAGGCCAGGTTTCCCCGCCAAACGCACCTGCATTCATCACCAGGGCACCACCAAATGAACCAGGCACACCGGCGAGAAATTCAGCGCCGACCAGACCGTTGGCAATGGCCACTCGCGCCACTTTAGCGCAGGAAACTCCAGATTCTGCATACAGGAAACCGGGATCCCTCGATTCGATAGCGGATAACGCTCCGGATGTTTTGATCACCACACCATCTACGCCACCATCCCTGACCAGTAAATTACTGCCCAAACCGATCCAGGTTATAGGCAGCTCCGGGGGCAATCGCTTGATCAGAGAAATAACGTCCTGACGATCTGCCGGAACGTAAAAATAATCTGCCGGACCTCCAACTCGCCAGCTGGTATGACGCGACAATGGTTCGTCCAGTTTCAAGGTGCCACGTAAGCCGCGCTCATCGAATGGCAAATCTATCGTTCTATTCACCGCCATCATGCCGCGACCTCCGGAACCAATCCCTGCTCACTGATCCGGTTGGCAAAGCGACCAATATCCCCAGCGCCAAGCGTCAACACCACATCTCCAGGCTTCAGGTATTCAGCTAGCAGTTTGTCCAGTTCTTCCAGAGAATTGACAAATACCGGGTCTTTACCGCGCTTTCTTATCGCCTTGCATAGCGAGCGGCCGTCAGCACCTGTGATCGGCATTTCACCAGCCGGATACACCTCAGTGACAATCAGATTGTCGACCTCTGACAAAAGTTGGGCAAAATCATCAAATAAATCCCGGGTACGGCTGTATCGATGAGGTTGAAAAATCGAAACGATTCTATGCTCTGGCCAACACCCCCGGGCAGCTTTCAAGGTCGCTCTTATTTCTCTCGGGTGGTGGGCATAATCATCGACCATCTCAACTTCACCGCCTGCTACCGGGACCATGCCTAACCCTTGAAACCGTCGACCGATCCCTTCAAATGCGGCCAGTGCTTTTTGTACGTCAGGCACAAGAATGCCCAATTTTGTGGAAATTACGATGGCCGCCAGTGCATTGAGCACATTGTGCTCTCCCGGCATTGCCAATTTGAAACTGCCCAGCTTTTCTCCTTTGTGCTGAACATCGAAGTAGCTATCACGCCCCTGGTATCGAATATCGGTAGCGCGAAAATCCACTTGTTCGGTTACGCCATAACTCAAGAACGGACGGGCTAACTCAGTGCTAATCTGGCGCACCTCCGGATCGTCAAAACATAGTACGGCGAGGCCATAAAAGGGAATATTATGGAGAAACGCGAGATAGGTTTTTCGCAGCTGGTCAAAATCTCCAGCATAGGTTTCCATGTGATCTTCATCAATATTTGTCACCACCGCCATCTGGGGCTGCAGGTGTAAAAATGAAGCATCACTTTCGTCGGCTTCGGCTACCAGGTACTGTCCCTTTCCAAGTCTCGCATTGGTTCGGACACTGTTAACGACCCCACCGACGATAAAAGTCGGATCCATTCCCGCTGATGCCAGCACCGCCGAAACCAGGCTGGTCGTTGTGGTCTTGCCATGGGTCCCTGCTATAGCAATACCTTTTCTAAACCGCATTAGCTCTCCCAGCATTTCGGCTCGCTGCACCAGCGGAATCTTACGGGATTGTGCCTCCACTACCTCTTGATTATCCGGCGCCACCGCGCTCGACGTTACAACAGCGTCCGCTGCTGCAACATTGTCCGCATGATGGCCGATGCAAATTCGGGCACCGGCTTTCTCCAGTCTGTCGATAATCGGGTTACGCGAAAGGTCTGAACCGGACACGGAAAAACCCAGCTCCAACAACACTTCAGCAATACCGCTCATGCCAATACCGCCAATTCCGACGAAGTGGATATTTTTGACAAATTCACGCATTCATCAATGCCTCACATTCGTCCGCCACCTGTTCGGCTGCATCAGGCCGAGCCAAATCTCTAGATTTGCCGGCCATTTCCACTAACGCTGCACGATCGTTAAGCAGCTCGGCTACCTGGGTAATCCAGCTACCTGCGACAAATTCACTTTGCGCACAAACCAGTGCGGCATCGCTGGCCACCAGGTATTCTGCGTTACGCGCCTGGTGCTGATTTACCGCATATGGGTATGGGACAAATAACGCGACAGTTCCCGCAGCGCATACTTCGGAAACCGTCATGGCACCAGCACGGCAAATCACCAAATCAGACCAATCGTAGGCCGCAGCCATGTCGTCAACAAACTCGTCGACCCTGGCATTTAGACCGCAGGATTGATAGGCGTTTAGCACGCTGTCCAGATTGCCCCGGCCCGATTGATGCCACACCTCAATGGAACAAAAGCGGGAATCTACCAGCAACTTTGGTAAGGAGTTATTAAATACCTGCGCACCCTGACTACCTCCTATGACTAATATTCGCGTGGCACCGGTACGACCTTCGAGACGCAGCTCGGGAGCTTCAATCCTGGTAATTTCCTCCCGCACCGGATTCCCTACCCATTTGACCCGGTCAATTCCTCGGGCCAGCGGAAATCCGCTCAACACTGTAGCGGAGAGGCGAGATAACCAGCGATTGGTCAACCCAGCGACCGCATTTTGTTCATGTAGCACCAGCGGTTTGCCCAGTAAGCCCGCTATTATGCCGCCCGGACCCGAAACAAATCCGCCCATACCTAGCATCACGTCTGGACGCCAGCGTAAAATAATTTTCAATGCCTGTAGACAAGCCTGAATCAACATAAATGGCATGATCAGCTTGCGTTTAAGTCCGCTTTGGCGCAATCCTTTGATGTTGACAAAATCCAATTCAAATCCTGCCGCGGGAACCAGTTTGGCTTCCAGCCCATCAGCATTGCCCATCCAACGAATTTCCACACCTCGCTCGCGCATTTTTTGCGCCACTGCCAGGGCCGGCATCACGTGCCCTCCGGTACCGCCGGCCATTACCATCATTCGACTCATTGCGCTCTGCCTCGCTGGGGCCGACACTGCCGATCTATGGCAAACAGTAAACCCAGTGCAAGCATGCTCGATAACATACTGCTACCGCCATAACTCATCATGGGCAGGGTTAAACCTTTGGTCGGCAACAATCCAGTATTAACCGCTATGTGCACCAATGCCTGAAGACTTACAAGCAAGCCGATACCCTGGGCCAGAAATCCGGCAAAACGATGCCCCAGGTCGATCGCCCGACGGCCAATACTGAACGCACGCCATAGTAGTAGCGCGAACAACACTAAAACCGTAAAAATCCCCAGGGCACCTAATTCCTCCCCAATCACCGCGATCAGGAAGTCGTTGCGCGCATGGGGCAAATAAAATAATTTTTGGATACTGCTACCGAGTCCTGTCCCAAACCATTCCCCCCGGCCTATAGCGATCAGAGCCTGAGACAATTGAAAGCCGGAACCAAATGGATCAGCCCATGGGTCGCGGTAACTCATTAACCGGGCAACCCGATAGGGTTCCATCCACATCAGCACGGTCATTAACCCTGATGCCACACTGATACTGACCAGGAAGTGCCAGAATCGTACTCCCGCGAGAAACATCATACCCGCGACAGTGGTTACCAATACCGCGGTGGTCCCGAAATCTGGCTGTAACAGCAGTAACATACCGATCACACCGACCACCAAACCGACATTGATAATTCCAACTTTAAACAGATGCAAATCGTCTTTTTTACGGGCCAGATAGTCGGCAAAGTAAACCAAAGCAGCTATCTTCATAAACTCGGACGGTTGCATGCGGAAACTACCGAGGGTAAACCAGCGAAGGCTTCCGTTTACTTCTACGCCAAGCCCGGGAATGAACAGCAATACCAACATCAGCAACCCAACTAACAAGACCAATTTGCTGCACAACTGGATCCAGTCAAGTGGAATCCGGGTTGCCCCAAATAAAAGTATTGCACCCAATCCAACATGAACAAGGTGCTTGGTCAGATGATGGGTACTGAAGGCCAGAGTTTTACTGTCGACTGCTACCGTGGCCGAAAAAACCATCACCATGCCGATCGACAGAATAGCCAGAGTAGAAAACATCAGTGTCGCATCAGCTCCCTGAGGCGAGTCCATTTGTACGGCATGTACGGCCTGATTGTTTTCATCCCTATTAAGCATCGGACAAACCTTCGATATAGTCTAAAACCAATTGCTTAAAGCTGTTACCACGATGCTCGTAGCTATCGAACATATCAAAACTGGCGCAGGCTGGTGAAAACAAAATGGTGTCCCCTGGAACCGCCAGATAAGCCGCGGCGTGGATCGCGCTTTCGAGGGAGTCTGATAGTTGTACCAGATGATCCGCATTCAGCGCAGCTCGAATGTTCTCTGCGTCCTCGCCTATCAGGATTACTGCTTTTACGTTGGCAGAAACTACCGGACGCAGGCCACTGAAATCCGCGCCTTTGCCGCGACCTCCAGCAATCAAAATCACGGGTTTATCGCTGCCATTGATAGCAGCCAGGGTCGCTCCTACGTTAGTTCCTTTGGAGTCGTTGATCCATTTAATCTGATTGTGATTGACCACCAGTTCGCAACGGTGAGGCAACCCAGGATAGGCCATCGTAGCAGCGACCATCGCAGGATCAAGAGCTACACCGGCTCCGGCAACCAATGCCATGGCGGCCAGAACGTTGGAAACGTTTTGTTGACCCTGCAGGGTCAATTGAGAAAGCGGCGCTATCCGATTCTCCCCCTGACATATATATCCCTGGTTGGCGTTATCACCAATTCCAAAATTCGCAGAATCAGGTCGGCTCAGGCCAAAGCTGATGTCATTGCCCGGTTTAGAAACCGCGGATGCCATAACACTGTCCCGATTTAAAACGCGGCAGTGTGCCTGCTGATAAATTTTTAGTTTTGCCAGAGCATACTGATCGAGGTCAGTGTAGCGATCCATATGATCTTCGCTGATGTTCAATACCACGGCTGAGCTCGCAGCAAGACTATGGGTGGTTTCTAACTGAAAACTGGACAGTTCCAGCACATAGAAATCCGGCTCTGGGAAATCCAGCAAATCGAGTGCCGGGGTTCCGATATTGCCACCAACCAGGGCGCAATATGATCCGGCATTCAGCATTTCACCAACCAGCATGGTAACCGTAGATTTACCATTCGATCCAGTAATCGCTATAACCGGTGCTGTGGCCACGCGTAGAAATAATTCCACGTCACCGACTACCGTTTTCCCTTGAATTGCTAACCCCGGACTGGCTACAACTTCCTGGTATTCGCTAAATTGTTCCCTGGGTAAATTATGTACAAATGGAACTTGCGGAAACTCCTCACGCATCTGTTCAAGATATGGTGGATCTTCCCGGGTATCCGTCACCACCAACTGCTCTCCCTTAGACATCAGATACCGAACCACAGACCAACCCGTCAAGCCAAGGCCTGCGACCAGCGTCGGCTGGACATTTGGTTGTGATTTTATGGCAGCGTTCATCATTTAATCGATTGCAATAAATTCCTGCTAGCGAATTTTCAAGGTAGCGAGCCCAACCAAAACCAACATCAGGCTAATGATCCAGAACCGTACGATAACCCTGGGCTCCGGCCATCCCTTGAGTTCGAAATGGTGATGTAACGGTGCCATACGGAAAATTCGCCTACCCACCAGTTTGAATGACGCGACCTGCAGAATTACCGATACGGTTTCGATAACGAAAATGCCGCCCATAATGACTAATACAATTTCCTGGCGGACGATCACCGCGACAACACCAATCGCAGCACCCAACGACAACGCACCAATATCACCCATAAAAACCTGGGCGGGATAGGTGTTAAACCAGAGAAACCCGAGTCCGGCACCAACCAGGGCTGCGCAGAACACCAGTATTTCCCCGGTGCCATCAATATAGGGAATCCCCAGGTATCCGGAGAAAATAGAATTACCGGTAACGTACGCGAATATTCCCAATGCCCCTGCGACCATCACGGTGGGCATAATGGCCAGACCGTCGAGACCATCTGTAAGGTTCACCGCGTTACTGGTGCCTACAATTACGAACCAGGTCAGCACCACAAATCCAAAGCCCATGGGAATCGCTATATCCTTAAACAGAGGAACCAGCAACTCGGTTTCTGCCGGCGTCTGGGCGGTGTAGTAGAGAAACAATGAAGCAGCCAGACCGGCCAGACTCTGACCCAGAAATTTATTGCGCGCGCCCATGCCGCGAGGATTTTTATCAATCAGTTTTCGATAATCATCAACCCAGCCGATCACTCCAAAGGAAATAGTTGTGAACAATGCAACCCAGATAAATCGATTGGATAGATCAGCCCAAAGTAATGTTGCAACAACCACAGAAATCAAAATCAGCACGCCTCCCATGGTAGGTGTCCCGACCTTGTCAAAATGGGTCGGTGGCCCATCTTCCCGGATGGTTTGTCCGATCTGGTACTCGCTTAATTTACGAATCATCGCCGGACCGAAAATGAAAAAAATCGTAATCGAAGTCAGAACACCACAGATTCCACGCAAGGTCAGATAACGAAATACGTTAAAGAAACTATAGTGTTGCGACAGCGAGTCAAATAACCAGGTCAACATGATTTATCGTCTTTATATTGTTGTTATTGTTTTAGCCGATTGACTACGCGGCCCATACGGGAGGACTTGGATCCTTTAATCAGGACTGTGGTATTGGCGAAATCTGCATTGTCGAGACTTAACTGTAACGCGGCAACCAAATCATCCAAATGGACGAAACAACGAGCCAATTTTCCATAGCCCTCCAGGTACCCTTCTAGGTCGGAATTTCCAGAATCTGCCAATACCAGCAACTCCTGTATTTCTTTAGATACTGCCAATTCGCCAATTTCCCTGTGCAATTGCCACCCTCCCGTGCCGAGCTCTGCCATACCACCCAACACAAGAATTCGCTTTCCTGGGTATCCGGAAAGAACGTCAATTGCCGCAGCGGTTGAAGCTGGATTGGCATTAAAACTATCATCTATTAGCGTAACCGCGGATGAAATTTGGCTGATTTCAAGCCTGTGAGCAACACCCGTAGCGTTAGCCAGTCCGGTTGCGATCTGATCCGATTGGATTCCAATGCAATGGCTTACTGCAGCTGCTGCCAGCGCATTGAATACATTATGCTCGCCAGGAATGGGTAAAGTTACCTTTTTCTGTTCTCCTTCAATATGCAAGACAAAGCCACAATGATCGTTGGCGAAGGTAAGGTCGCTGGCATATACGTCGGTCAACTCTCGGTAGCGATAATCAATCCCGAAAGACATGGTCTTTCTAGGCTCAGCAAGCCTCTTCCACAATGGATAAAACTGATCCGCTGCGTTAAGCACCAGTATCCCGCCGGAATCCAGTCCATTAATAATTTCCGCCTTGGCGTAAGCTACCTGCTCGAGGTCGCCGAGGCCTTCCAGATGGGCGGCCGCAACATTATTAATTAACGCCACATCGGGCTTGGCAAGATTACTTAAATAATTTATTTCCCCAGCATGATTCATCCCCATTTCTATTACCGCATGGCTGTGGGCGTGATTTAATTTGAGCAGGGTAAGTGGCACACCCCATTGATTGTTAAAACTTTCCCGGGGCGACAGCGGGTTTCCATTAACCGCCAGAATCTCTCTGATCATAGCGGTTACACTGGTCTTGCCATTGCTTCCGGTAATCGCTAGTACCGGAATATTAAACTGATCGCGCCAATATTTCGCCAAAATCCCAAGAGCAACGGTTGTATCTTCTACCTTGAGCTGCCCAATTTCCTCGGCGATCCTGTGGTCAACCATCGCGCCAACCGCGCCATTGATCTGTGCTTCGCTAACATAATCGTGACCATCGAACTTTTCTCCAGGGATCGCGACAAATAGATCCCCGGGGTTAATCGTCCTGGTATCGGTAGAAACGCCAGTAAACAGATCATCTGCCCCGGTCAACTCAGCCGATATAATTTCAGCTGCCGCTGACATCTGCATCACTGGTTTACTCCCAAGATAGACCTAACAACCTCCCGATCACTGAATGGAGTTTTAACCTCCCCAATTGTTTGGATCTGTTCATGCCCTTTACCTGCGATCAATATCAGATCGTTGCTCGATGCAGCCACAACAGCGTGACCGATCGCGTCGCGACGATCCAAGATAACCTTCAGTCGAACGCCTAGTGCAGCCTTGTCGAATCCATCCAGAATATCATCGACAATACTGTTTGGGTCTTCGCTACGGGGGTTGTCGTTGGTAATGATCACCTGGTCCGCCAACGTGGCAGCCGCGCTTCCCATCAAGGGTCGTTTGCCACGATCACGATCTCCACCACAGCCAAACACAACCCACAATGAACCTTCACAAAGAGCCCGCAAAGATTTGAGCGCGCGCTCAAGAGAATCCGGTGTATGTGAGTAGTCCACCACCACTCGCGGCTGACTATCGGTACCATCGAACAATTCCATGCGACCAGGGGGCGGTTTCAAGTCTGGCATCACCGCTGCTACCTGCTTAATGGAATAGTCCATTACTAACAGGGTTGCCGCGGTAGCCAACAAATTCGACAAATTGAGTTCACCCAATAATGGCGAGCGAATTTCAGCGGTTTGACCGGCCCAATCCAACTTGAAATTGATTCCGGATGACCCGACCTCAGCCTCTGTCGGAAAAATATCAGCCCGTGACATGCCATAGCTAATTACCCGACAGGGTCGGCTAACCTGAAGAATTTCCCGCCCTACTGGATCATCCCGATTCACCACGATCGCCTCGAGACAATCAAAATCAAACAGCTTTTTCTTGGTTGCCGCATAGTCCCCCATGTCGGCGTGGTAATCGAGATGATCCTGGGAGAGATTGGTAAAAATTGCGATATCGAACTCTACAGAAGCTACCCGGCTTTGATCGAGACCATGGGACGAGACTTCCATACATACTGCGCTGGCCCCTCTATCCCGCAACCAGGCCAGATTACGCTGGGCCGCTGCAGCATCACCAGTGGTTAAGTTGGAAGGAATCAGTTGATCGAGAAAACCGCTGCCCGTGGTTCCCATTAAGCCACAACGCTCACCAAGCTTTTCCAGGGCCTGGGCTAATAGATAGGCACAAGTGGTTTTTCCATTGGTACCGGTGATCCCAATGGTTTTCATTGATGCTGATGGGTGGGCAAGAAATCGTCCTGCTATCTCGCTGACTTTATTTTGCAGATTGTCAATCCCCACCGCTTTTTGTTGATCGCTCAGCAACCGGCATTGTGCTGGCGCATCCCTGTTTTCATACAATACCGCGGCGGCACCCTGATCTATTGCAGTACGAGAAAATAGCCGTCCATCGCTAGTTTGGCCGGGTAGTGCGACAAACAAATAATCATGTTGAATCTCCCGGCTGTCCAGGGTCAGCCCCTGTATATTGTTGATACTTTCCAACCAGGGAAACTGGTCGCGACCGACGAGTCCCGATAGCAGCAAATCCAGAGATGTAACCGCGTTGCCAGACTGCTGCCGGGCCATCATGCTGAATTACCCTCCCCACTGACAGTCTGGTCTTGATCGGTAACTTGGGGTTCTTCGATCGCATCTGGCTTAACATTGTAAAGACGCATCAAGTCCTGCATCAAATGAGAGAACACTGGTGCCGCAACGTCTCCACCGTAATACAGCTTTCCACGGGGATCATCGATTGATACTACCATCACAAACTTGGGATCTGTAATGGGCGCGATTCCGGCAAACAATGAAACATAACGCTTATTGTTATAGTTTCCCTGAATGAGTTTATGGGTGGTACCGGTTTTGCCACCGATTCGATAGCGTGGGATTCGAGCCTTCCTCGCAGTGCCATCCGGGGTTGCGACCTGCTCTAGCATATCCCGCAATTTAGCCACCGTTGCTGCATTAAATACCCGTTTGCCTTTTGCCCGAAACCCCTTGGGCTTGGGCTCCAGGGTGACGGGAAGAACAACTCCATCGGTAGCGAACGCGGTGTAAGCTCTCGCCAATTGCAGCGGCGTTACGGAGAGCCCATATCCATATGACAGCGTAGCGTGTTCGATAGGGCGGGTCCTGGGGACCAGGGTTCCCTTGATTTCCCCGGGTAGATTGGAGGCCTTGTCGCCAAAACCGACTGCTTGAAAAGTATCAAATAAATTCTTAAACGGAAACGCCAGAGCCAATTTAGCAGAACCGATATTGCTTGAATGAACAATAATGTCGAAAACCGAAATCTCACCATAATTGTGCACATCATGAATCGTGTGACCGCCAACGCGATAGTATCCGGGAGAAGTATCAACCATTGTATCCGCCCCCACTTGTCCGCTATCCAGGGCCATGGCCACGGTAAAAGGCTTGGCAGTTGATCCTGGCTCTAAAATGTCAGTGACCGCATTGTTACGAAAAACCCCTTTTTTCAGAGTTGCTCTGTCATTGGGGTTAAACTGTGGGGAATTGACCATGGCGATTATTTCACCGCTGGGAATCCCCAAAACAACCACGCTCCCACCGGACGCATTGTGTTTTTTAACCGCGGTTTCCAGGTATTCACTGGCAAGGGACTGAATTCTCTGATCGATACTAATTTCCAGGTTCTCGCCGTGGCGCACCTGCTTTATGCTTTCAACACTTTCTACGTAGTGTCCAACTCGGTCTTTAAGTACTCGCTTGCGTCCTGAGGATCCGGCAAGGACCGTGTCATAATTCCGTTCCAGGCCTTCCTGTCCGACATCGTCGACGTCGGTAAATCCGATTAAATGGGCGCTTATTGGACCACCAGGATAATAGCGTCGATATTCGCGTTGGATTTCGACTCCGGGGATATTCAGATCTACCACTTGCTGGGCAATTGCAGGGGGCAGCCGGCGCTTGATGTACATAAAGCCTGCGTTACTCTTGCGTTCGCAGGCCGCCTGTAACTGCCGCGATTTTATTTTTAGTAATGTAGCCATGGGCTTCCAGAGATCTCTGGATTCGCAAAAAACCCTGGGTTCTGCCCAAACCGATTCCACCGGTGTACTCACGGAAAGAACCTGTCCATTGCGATCAAGTATCTTTCCTCGCTCCGGTAAAACCTCGATCTCCCGTAAGTATCTGGCATCACCCTGAGCGCGTAAGTGACTGAGCTCCACTGTTTGAATTTGTACCACCCGTAAACCAATTAAACCAAACCCGGACATTAGTACTACGATGACCAGATATTGTCTCCAAATGGGAGGTTTGGAAATACGTTTACGCATGGATCACCCAACTCCTGCGCGCAGCAAATTTGACTGGAACCGAAATTGAATTACTGTGCATCGGCCTGTTGCTCAGCGGAAACCAGTTCGAGGGTCACAATTTTGTCGGGTTTGGGGGGCGACATCTCAAGAGACTTATGTGCAGCATCGGCAACTTTGTGTTGCCGGGTCCATGTTGCTTTTTCGAGCATTAGCCTGCCCCATTCAGCCTGCAACTCATCATGCCGTTGTTCCTGCTTTTGCAGGGCAATAAATTCAAGCCGATTGTGGTGGCGGACGGTGACAACCGAAGCGGCGCTGAGCAAAACAATGATCAGTAGAATTATTTGAGAAATTTGCATCGCTACTATCCAAGCTTTTCCGCAATCCGCATCACTGCGCTTCTGGCCCGTCGATTTTGTTCTAATTCTTCAGTACCGGCCCGGATCATTTTCCCTACCAACCTGATTTCTGGATGTAGCATGTCCTGGGTAACCGGCAAATCAGGAGGGTATGGATCACCTTTACTTTGCTTTCTCAGGAATCTTTTTACCAATCGATCTTCCAGTGAATGGAAACTGATAACCACCAGGCGTCCACCAGTTGCCAGGGCATCGACCGCCTGGGGAAGCACTGATTCAATCTCATCCAATTCGCCATTCAACGCTATCCGGATAGCCTGAAAAGTGCGGGTTGCCGGGTGCTTGCCAATCTCTCGGCTGGGAATTGCTTCCGCCACCAGGGCGGCAAGCTCGCCGGTGGATTCGATCAGTCCCCTTTGCTTGATTCGATTAGCCACCTTTCTGGCAAACCGTTCCTCGCCAAATTTCCTAAGCACAGTAACCAATTCATGTTCTTCTACTTGCTGCAGCCATTGGGCTGCGGTTAGTCCTTGGCTTGGATCCATTCTCATATCGAGCGGACCATCCTTAGAAAAACTGAATCCCCGATCTGCATTGTCCAGTTGGGGTGATGAGACGCCGAAATCAAAAAGTAGGCCGGTTACCCGGCCTTGTAAATCACGCCTCTCGAGAATGGGGGTAAGTTGGGAAAATGGGGCATGCACAACCTCGACTCGCTGGTCCGATGACCATTCGCTGGTGGCCTGTGCAATGGCACTGGGGTCGCGGTCTATCACCAGGATTCGCCCATTATCTCCAAGCTTCGAAACGATCGCGCGGGTATGACCACCGCGACCGTAAGTCGCATCGACTACCAGACCATCTGGCTGAATATTGAGCCCGGCAACCACCTCATTCATGAGTACGGGGCTATGTTCTGGATTGTGAAGATTAATATCCGGCATACAGGCTAAAGTGAAATTTGTTCCATTTCCACCGATAACTTATCCAGATCAATATCTTCCTGCATCCATTGATTGCATTTAGCGGTCCACAGTTCTTCGTTCCAAATTTCGAATTTGTTGCCCTGACCAACCAGATAAACTGATTTATCAAGCAAAGCAACTTCCCTAAGCGGTGCTGGGATCAGTATCCGCCCACTTTTGTCCAATTCCAGATCACTGGCATACCCGATGAGAAAACGCTTGAGTTTTTGGTGGTTTGGGTCAAAACTAGGCAAACTAACAACTTTCTGCTCAACTACCTCCCAAACATCCATGGGATACAACCAGAGACAATTTTCACGAGTATTATTTATGGTCGCGACCAGCTTTCCACCACAACGCTCGATGAGTTCATTTCGAGGCCCAACCGGAATTGCCAGTCGGCCTTTTGTATCAATATTGAGTGCGTGTGCGCCGCGAAACATGGTGATTCATCCTAGTTAGGGAAAATTACCCACAATTCTCCACGAACCTGCACTATATGAGCGCAAGCAAAGGTGTGTCAAGGAAAAACCACCTTTTAAACCGTATAATCTTATTGATTTTTAAGGAAAATATACCTAATTCTAAAATTTAGTTAAAGTAGTTTCTAGCTTAATTTTGTAACCTACTCTTCCCTAATGATTTAGCTGCTCACCCTTAAATTTCTCGGTAGCTGTCCCGAAAAACCACAAATCTGTCCCAGATCGATATAATGCGGCCTCAAACCTGGCGACGGAAAAAACACCAAAATGCGAGAAAATACGGAATCGGAAAATACCGAAAATAAGCGTGGCTGCCTGTTTATAGGCAGTATCATGTTGCTGACAGTCGCTATTTCGGTGGGCGCGACTATCTGGATATTGACCCAGTATGTATTCCCCAAACGATTCGACCCGGTCGAGCTTTCGTCATCGGAACAACAGACCCTGGATTCCAAGCTGAGAATTTTCGAGGGATTTAGTGGAGCTTCCGAGAATACTCAGAAACTCCAGGATCAAAACTCACTTCAGCCTGAAAAATATAGCGAACAAGGAAGTAATCGGCGAATCGAGTTAAGCGAACGCGAACTTAACGGGATGTTGGCTAACAATACTGACCTTGCTCAACGTCTCGCCGTTGATTTGTCACAAAACCTGGCCAGCGGGAAGCTGTTAATTCCCCTCGACCCGGACTTTCCTATCATGGGAGGCAAAACTCTCAAGCTCAGTGCTGGACTCGAACTTGCTTTTCGTGGGGAGCGGCCCATTGTCGTACTCAAGGGTGTGAGCGTCATGGGCGTTCCAATTCCAAATGCCTGGCTTGGTGGTATGAAAAATGTCGACCTGGTTAGCGAGTTCGGCGGTAGCCAGGGGTTCTGGAAGGCATTTTCGGAGGGTGTCGAAAATATCGAAGTGACCGAAGGCAAGTTGGTTATTCAGCTGCGGGAATAGGGTTTTGCAAATGGTCGGTCTGGCCATTTCAAGCTACTAAATAACCACGTCCTCCAGCGATTTGGCATGTGAAGTAATCGGTTCGTAACCGTCTTCTGTCAGAATAAAGCTATCACCAACCTGAGCCCGAAAGCGATCCGTGCTAACTGAACCATCAACAGCAAGCACCATACCGGCTTGCAACACGGTAGTATCCCCAAAAACCAATTGGGGTTTTTCCAGGAAACTGAATCCGGTTCCTCGTCCACAACGAAACGGATAATCATAACCGGCAGTTTGAATTACTTCCGCGTAAGCGGCGTGCACTTGCTCGGCTGTTACCCCCGGCTTTAGCTGAGCCATGGCAGCTGCCTGACTTTCTACCGCGACCTGGTACACCTGTTGCTGGGACTTTTGAGAAATTTCACCGATCCAGAATGTTCGATCAAAACCAAGCTTAAAGCGATGAAAGTTTGTCATGCCACAGAAACAGAGAAACACCGGTTCCGCATAGTTCATTACCCGGTTTGATGCTCGGTGATGAGTCATGGTGACTTCATCTCCCGACGCCATAATTTGCAGGAAATGAGTATTTGGCGACATTGGAGAACCGGAATAATATTTTTCCAGCAAAGCCGCCGCCGTTCGGGTACCTGCTGCTGCGGTTGCCAACGCGACTTCATACTCCGGCACGCCGGGTCCGATTGCGCCCCGCCCTGCACTCATCATTGCATTGGCGACTTGCCCCGCATGCCGTGCCAATTGTAGCTCTTGATCTGACTTGATCATTCGCATTCCGGCAATAATTGTGGTCACATCATCTAACTTATGTGGTTCGACCAATGAGTTGATATATCGTTTTACCAAGGGCGGCATCTGGTCGGGCTCTATGGCAATTCTGCCGGCGCTGGCTAATGCTGCAGGAATTTGTTCGCGCCACTCCTTGCCCAGCCCATCATTCCAGGGCTCGATTCTGTCCACTTCTGCCAACCGGTGGGCCAGGCTAAGGTCAATACTCGGTGTGATCAACAATGAGCCATCGTCCCGGGGTACGATTAAAATGGTCGGGCGGCCGAATTCCATGTGCAAGTAATCATAATACCCGGTGAAATAGTAAACGCTGTCCTGGTCGGTGATCAGCGCAATATCCATGTCGGCCCGCTTGAGCCTGGCGCGCAGACTCTGCAATCTCGTTTTATACATAGAAATATTGAAAGCTCAATTAATAGGTTGATGGCGGGGATGGCAATTGTCGGATTATTAGTTTCCGGCAATCAGATCAAGAAAGCTGCTAACAAAACGATAGGTCAATCCCCACAACACTCGGGGCTGACCAGTCGCACCGGTCCCAAGGTGAATAGCGGGATAGGGTTCCAGGCGATACTCAGTGTCATAGTGAAAATGATTTGATGGATTGCTAAGCCAGGATAATGGTATCCAGAAGGCTTCGGCAACTTCGTAATTCGGAACCAGCAATTGATCGTAGTCAGCTTGAAATACCAAACAGCTGATGATCAGGTCAATATTCTTATTGTTGTTCCTGCCTTGGAGATCATCGAGACGACCGAGAACGGCTTCTGACGGCAAGGCGACTCCAGTTTCTTCTCGGGTCTCCCTGATTGCGGTTTGGGTAAGATCAATATCTCCAGGTTCAACCCTTCCACCTGGAAATGCGACCTGACCCGACCATGGATCCCGTGCCGACGCAGCGCGCTGAATAAATAGTATTTCGCTATCCTGTCTTTGCTGGCGCACTATCAATGCAACCGCTGCTTGCCGAAAATTCTGCCGATCGATCAGCGATGGACGATGAGTAGCGAGAGTTGCCCGGATAACATTTAAATCATTACAATTTGTGTACTTCATCCACCATTTTCTGCAATGCTTCGCAATCCGGGATCACCCAGCGTTTGTCGGGTTTCTGCATAATCCCGCTTTTTTCCAGTTGCTTTAATGCCCGACTCACTGCTTCTCGATTACAACTAACCCGGCTACCAAGTTGGGCATGGGTCGGAGGTGAGGCAATCCGCGCAACACCATCGAGATCCATATTCTTGCGCGCCAGCCTAAGAAGCTCAGCGTGAATTCGATTATTCACACTGAGGGTTGAAAATTCGTAAATACGATCACACAACCGTCTGATCATCCTGGTTAACTGCTGCATAATCTCAATACTGGCGGATTGATCTGTGCGCACCAGCGAGGCAAAAACCGAGAACGGCATAACGGTAATTTCGCAGTCAGTAAGGGCGGTAACACAAGCCGAGCGCGGTTTACCATCGATCGCAGCCAGTTCGCCAAAGTTTTCTCCAGTCCCAAGTTCGGTATAACTAACCTCTTTGCCCGTACTTGAAAACTGGGCTACCCCGAGCACTCCACTTTCTACCAGGTAAAGATTATTATCCTGGTCCATTTCTCTTACGATCTGGGAGTCTCTTGGATAATGCTTTCGACTGCATTGGGCCAGCACGTGATCCAGATCATCTCGGGCCAACCCTTTCAATAGAACCGATCTGGTACTGTATTCACCACCTTCCTTAGATTTTTTCATCGTAGGTCCAAGAATTAATTTGTTGTTGTTTTATTCAGCCTTCGAATCCAAGCGGGACTCAACCTTTAACTACCAGTGAATTCCTGCTCCAATTAACAACCCGTCAGAACGGGTTTCTCCACCGCTACCGGTAGTCACATTATCGTATTCGAGATCAAGCTTCAGAAAACCCGCTTTGATCGAAACGAATGGTAGTGGTGTAAAGCTGACGCCAAATTCCACCTCGCTGCCACTCAGGTTACGAAAGTTACCAGCGTCTTCCATTTCCGGCATTAAGGCACCCCGTCCGTAAATATATATCAACGGTGTCAACCCCAGCCGAGCCTCCGCAGACACTCGAGGACCTTTGCTGGATTCTCCATTAATCAGATCGATATCCTCTAGCCCAAGTCCCAGGGCAAAGAAATTATTGTCGCTCAGCGAAATAAAGCGCTTGCGAATTTCTAATTGGGTTCGGTTCTGATCGCTGATTGCCGACTCTTCAAGGTCATTCTCATATCTGGCAGCGCGAATTCCCCAATTGTCACCGATCCAGATTTCTCCACTCGCGGTGAGGGAACCGACGTCGACTTCCCCATTCAACACATCAGATTCAAATTGATTATTCCAAAGTGAAAGAATAACTTCTCCATCGATGGGACCCAGCGCTGATACTGTGGTTACAGAATAGAGATACAACAGAAGTGAACCTAAAATTGATCTGAATACTCCCCTTTTATATTTCATGATTAATTCCCCTAGTTAATCGCTCTATTCTATCGTGTAAAATGGAATTATGAAATCAGATGTCTCCGGTAACCCGCTCGAGCAGGATGGTCAACAGCGCCTCGACACCTGGCTTTGGGCGAGTCGCTTTTATAAGACCCGCAAAGTTTCCGTAGATGCGATAAAGAATGGACGGGTTACGGTGAACGGTCAGCGTGCGAAACCCGCTTGTCTAATTGGCCTGAATGACGAACTGCGGATAAAAAGATATCAACAGGAATTCAGCGTAGTCGTAACCGGTCTATCGGACAAGCGACTAGGCGCGCCGCTGGCCGTTAACTTGTACTGTGAAACCCGGGAAAGTATTGAATCAAGGATTCAGCAGGAGAGTCTATTGAAAAACCAACGTGCCGGTTTGCGCTTTGACGACAAGCGCCCAGGTAAACGAGACCGTCATAAGATGGTCCAGGTCAAAAACCAAATTCCCGACTGGGATTAGATAAGCGAGAATACGTAATGCAAGGCTGTATACTGGATAAGCGGTCGTTTGATAGAAACGACATACAACTCGGCGCCATGACCGAGCAGCTCGATCACTGGAAATTTTTCGAGAGTTCCAAGGATAGCGAGGTCGATGAAAAGATCGCTGATTGTGAAGTGGTCATTACTAATAAAGTCAGGATAACCAGGGAAAATATACAAAACGCAAGCAAATTAAAGCTGATCATGCTGGCCGCAACCGGTACTGACAATGTTGAACTGGATGCCTGCAGGGATCACGGAATTGTAGTGTGTAATGCGAGGCAATATTCCGGTCCGGCAGTAGTTCAACATACTGTCACACTAATGCTTTGCTTACTGACAAATATTATTCGCTATCATAGCGCAGTCGAATCTGGAAATTGGAGTCAAAGTGATGTGTTTTGTCTACTGGATTATCCGATTCGCGAAATAGAAGGGAAAACACTGGGTATTATTGGTTACGGCAATCTGGGAAGTTCGGTTGCAAAGATAGCCGAAGGCTTTGGAATGCAGGTGGAGATTTGGCAAAGACCTGGCTCCGCGATAATCCAAAACCGCCTTGCTCTGGATCAACTGTTGGCGGTATCGGATGTCGTCAGTATTCATTGTCCTCTTACCATAGATACCTTGAATCTAATAGATACCACACAATTTACCATGATGAAGGCGGATGCAATTTTAATCAATACGGCCAGGGGTGCGATTGTCAATTCTGGAGCACTGGTAGACGCGTTGCGTTGCGGTCAAATTGGTGGCGCCGGGATCGACGTACTGGACCAGGAGCCTCCAGCATCAAACCACCCTCTATTGCAAGGAGACATTCCCAATTTGATTGTTACACCACACAATGCATGGGGAACATTTGAAAGCAGGCAACGTCTGGTTCATCAGATGTCAGACATTCTTGCAAGCTGGCTGAAAGGGTCGCCCCAACACGTCGTCACCTGATTTACTGACCGGCCACTACTATTTCTTCTGTTCACAATTCAGATAATTGATTGAACCACCCCCCCTGTCTTTATACATACATTTCCCCTGGTGTATAAAAAAGTGCCCCTACTGCGACTTTAATTCCCACCCTCTGGGTACGGCACTTGATCAGTCCGGCTATATCCAGGCACTGGTCGCTGACCTCGACCTGGAAATCCAAAATTCAGGGACGGACCGTGAGATTCAATCGATTTTCATGGGAGGCGGAACCCCCAGCTTGTTCAGCCCCTCCTCACTGGAAGAATTACTTGCGGCTATTCGAAATCAAATTGACTTCTCCAGCGATATCGAGATAACCATGGAAGCCAACCCTGGTACTGATGAATGCCACGATATTGGTGGTTATCGTCAGGCTGGAATAAATCGGCTGTCCGTTGGCGTCCAAAGTTTTGATCAAGGGCAACTTACAAGGCTTGGTCGAATTCACTCACCAGAGAATGCTATCCAGGTGGTCGACAAAGCCAAGCAAAGTGGATTTGACAATATAAATATTGATTTGATGTTTGGATTGCCCAATCAATCTTCAGAAAGCGCATTGGCAGATCTTGAATCCGGGATTGCGCTTGAACCAACTCATTTGTCGCTTTATCAACTAACTATCGAACCTAATACGGTGTTCTCTCGTTACCCACCGCGATTACCAAATCCCGATGACATTATGCAAACTCAGCTATGTTTACACGATAAGCTCGCCCACAACCACTACAGCCAATACGAAGTTTCGGCCTTCTGTCGTTCGTCAAACCAAAGTAGGCACAATGTCAATTACTGGCAGTTTGGCGACTATATCGGAATTGGCGCAGGTGCCCACGGCAAGATAACCCGTCATAACAGGGTGATTCGCCGATCCCGCAAGAAGCATCCCGGAACTTATCTGGGAACTGCGGGGTCAGAGGAATCTATTGCCGAGAACCGGGTCGTGAAGCATAGCGAAATACTGCTAGAGTTTTTAATGAACGCGCTCCGATTAAACAATGGTTTCGATGTTTCAATGGCGGAATCAAGAACCGGTGTTTCCCGGAAAGTTATTCGGCAATCGATAGCCGAACCAATATCCAAGAATTTGCTAATCGATTCCCAGGATCACATTAGATGCAGTGAAAAAGGTTTTCTCTTTATCGATGAAATACTGGCGCAGCTGCTCTAAGGTTTTACCAGAAGTAATGGTTCGCAGAAGATAGATCGACAATTTGAGTAGTTTTAGTTACTACCGAGAGAAATACAATGTCTGTTCAGATCGTGAAATGGCCCGAGTAATGTTGACCCAGATAAATGATATGGTAGGACGATGGATCACAGAGCATTGATTGCCGTAGTCTTGGTGTTTTTGGGATACGGCTTAATTTCCAGGAAACTGAGTTCGTCAGTAATCACTCCTCCTATGGTGTTCGTTGCCGCTGGCTTTATTCTCAGTATACCGGCGTTCAATCTGCTACATCTCGAAATTGATCAACACCTGTTGAAACTGCTATTGGAGGCAACCCTGGTATTGGTACTGTTTGGCGACGCTGCAAAGATCGATCTTCAACGATTGAAAACGAGTTATGTGATACCCCAACGTATGTTGTTAATCGGGATGCCATTAACCATTGCCCTGGGAACACTGGTGGCCAGTTTGCTACCGCTGGGTCTGACATTTTGCGAAGCAGCCCTGGTGGTTGCAATCCTTACACCAACCGATGCAGCTTTAGGCCAGGTGGTGGTTTCCAGTGACAAAGTTCCGGAGCGGGTTCGGTTAGGACTAAATGTAGAAAGTGGGCTAAACGATGGTATCGCGCTACCCATAATTCTGGTGCTCGCCAGTATCGCCAGTGCGTTGATGACCAACGATAACGTGGAATGGTTTCGATTTGCCGCCTTACAGCTCATATTTGGTCTTTTGTGCGGTATTGTGGTTGGATACTGTGGCGCCAGACTGATTGGCGCCGCCAGTAAGGCCGAATGGGTCTCCGAGAGTGGCAAGGGGATTTTTGCCCTGAGCGTTGCCGGCTTGTGTTTTATCGTCGCCGAATCGCTTCATGGCAACGGATTTATTGCGGCGTTTGTTGGCGGACTGGTATTTGGCAATCTGCAGAAAAACCGCTGCCACTACTTGTTCGAATTTATTGAAACCGAAGGACAAATATTTACCCTGGGTACATTTTTTATTTTTGGTGCATTATTACTGCCAATGGCATTAGCGGATTTCAATATATGGTACTGGGTTTTCGCGATTTTCAGTCTCACTTTGATGCGAATGCTACCGGTGCTTGTTGCGTTAATGGGGTTGCAACTGAATTTCCCCACGGCGATGTTTCTGGGCTGGTTCGGACCCCGTGGACTGGCATCAATATTGTTTGTATTGCTGGTGGTTGGTGAAACCGTGCTACCTCACCCGCAAATTATTTCCAACATTGTGTTTATCACGGTGTTGATCAGCGTATTTTCTCACGGACTATCTGCTGCCTCGCTCGCGTCACGCTATGGTGAAAGTAAGTATGCAGAAAAATCGGTAACTCAAACAAACGGAGTCTCACAATGAATAAAATTGAAATTGCCAGTTGGCATATCTTAAAAGACCGAGAGCCATTTCCCGCGCGCGTCTCAAATGTCGATCTTGTGGTAGTTCGATACGATGACAATGTCTCGGTTTTATATGGCAGGTGTGCCCACCGTGGTGCCTTGATGGCGGATGGATTCATTGATGGAAAAAATATAATTTGTGGCCTCCACGGGTGGGACTATCGAATTGATACCGGGATAAGCGAATACAACAATTCAGAAACTTTGGATAAGTTCGACAGCTGGATCGAAGACGAGAAAGTGTGGGTGAATCAGGATCAAATCCTCGAATGGGAAAGACAACATCCACAACCCTATGATCGCAACGCCTACCAGGGCTCGTACCAGGACCCGGTTGGTACTGTGGATGAACCCCATGTAAAGTTGATCCGAAAATTGGCCAACGATGGTCTGTCGAAAACAGGACACCACGGCCCGGTGGGAGCAATGGGGGTTTCCCGCAACGATCTGCCAAAATGGGATGACTTGCAGCTTGTCGTAGGACAGCTCGCGACCCCTCCCCTGTTGGATGAAACTGAAGTGAGTACCGAATTGGTAATTGGGCCTTCCGCAGCAAAACCACTCCATCTGGACATTCCCTTGTTTGTATCCGACATGAGTTTTGGTGCGTTGTCGGAAGAAGCTAAAATTGCTTTGGCCTCCGGCGCTGAACTGTCCGGGACCGGCATATGTTCGGGTGAGGGCGGAATGTTGCCAGAAGAACAACAGGCAAATAGCCGATACTTCTATGAATTGGCTTCAGCCCGGTTTGGATTTGGCTGGGACAAGGTCAAAAAGTGTCAAGCATTCCACTTTAAAGGCGGTCAGGGTGCCAAGACTGGAACAGGGGGACATCTTCCAGGAACCAAGGTGTTGGGCAAGATTGCCGACGTTCGGGGCCTCAAACCTGGTCAGGATGCAATTTCACCAGCAAGGTTTCCGGACTGGGATAGCGTTGAACAGATTCGGGATTTTGCCACAGAGGTTAGGGATCAGACAGGCGGTATTCCGGTTGGATACAAGTTGTCGGCCCAGCATATAGAAAAGGATATAGATGCGGCGATTGAAATCGGGGTAGACTATATTATTCTCGACGGGCGCGGTGGCGGTACTGGCGCCGCGCCGCTCATTTTCCGCGACAATATATCAGTACCAACCATTCCGGCAATCGCTCGCGCCCGGCGCCACCTGGATCATTCCGGGTGTAAAGACATCACCTTGATAGCAACCGGTGGTCTGCGGATTCCGGCAGACTTTGTAAAGGCAATAGCACTCGGTGCTGATGGCGTTGCACTCTCGAATTCCGCGCTGCAGGCTATCGGCTGCCTGGGAATGCGTGCCTGTCACAGCAACAATTGTCCGGTAGGCATTGCCACACAAAAGCCCGGCCTGCGCGCCCGATTGATCGTTGACCAAGCCGCCCGACGGTTGCAAACCTTCCTCAACGCATCGGTGGAGTTGATGACAGTGTTGGCAAGGGCCTGTGGACATACCAGCTTAAAAGATTTTACTAGCAACGACCTGACCACATTTGATCACGACATTGCACTACTGACCGGGGTCAAATATGGCGGGGTTGGTATACTAAAATAATTGGTCGATAACAATAATTTAAATGACGGTGTGTTGCCACGCAGCCGTACCAAGTAGTCGGACACACAGGGTTTGATGGGTTCAGGTTAAATTTTGTTAGACATTTTTAAATAAAGCAAATCGCCTTTTTGTTCCAAATTGCCTGAGACTTCAACTAAATCTGCGGCTTTATACGCTATTTTTTTTGATACGCTGGTGCCGTCGGGATTGGTCAGAATGTATCCGTATTTACGTTGATCTTTTCCACGAACCAGCAACATGGTCGGAATACCACCGATCAGACAAACTTCTGCACAGGCTTTGTGCACCAAGCCAGCGCCGGGTTTCATAACTCCCAAAAAACATTTGGAATCGAGAATCTCGCCCGTAAGCGTTATCGGCCCCAGATCAACAACCACCGATTTATTTGATAGCGTCGAGGTAGTATCTTCTCCGGTTTGCGCAGCTGCTGGTTGAATATCGTCTCCAGATCGCAGTTCCAACATGGTCCAGCCGCCACGCTGAACTTTAAATCCGGAAACTTTGACCGGTTGATTATGATATTTCAGCGAAATCTCATCTGCCGAGTACTTGCCTTGTTGGACCAATAATATCGATTCCAGTTGATCCGGGTTAGTGGGATCAATCCGGTGCAATACCGGATAAGGATCAACCGATATAATGCCCTCAATAGTTTCCACAGAATCCGTAATCCACACCGCCGGGCCGGTGGGTTTTTGTAAAGCAGCAATGGAGTACCCGACAAACCCGGTAAAACCGATAAGCAACAGGCTCAGGGGAACATAGAATTTCGCGAGTTTCGCCGGCATTTCAAGATATCCCACGAAAAAGGGTTTATCCGCAGATTTTTTCATTGATTGTTACCCGAATCTATTTCGGTCACTGGCCGTGCGCTTCCCTTGGGCAACGCCTTGGGATCGAGATAAACCTTATCTCCTTCGAGCTTTAAGTGATAGGTTTCGATTTTTTCGGTAAACGGTGGCGGTGAGCAACCATCTTCCGGACGATATTGGTATCCGTGCCAGGGACAGGTTATACAACCATCAATCACTTTCCCTTCACCAAGAGGTCCATTCTGGTGTTGGCATACGTTGGAAACCGCGCAAAGTTTATTCTGGTCGTAACGAAACACCGCCACCCGTTCGTCATCCCCAATTCGCACCGTGATCGCTCGATCATTTTCAATGTCTTGCCATGGGCCGACGTCTACCCAATCCGCCGCTGCTGGAAATCGGGCCGTTTCTCCAGAGCAAAATATTGCGGCGTACAAATGCAAGCCCCCAACCAGTATGACGCTGGCAATTACCATCACCGGCAAAATGCCGGTATTATCCTGCTGCATCGCACCGAACCCAACGTGTAGCACCAGTAAAGCATAAGCCGGATAAATCAGAACGTGTACCGACTTCCACAATGGACCGAGCACGGCATTCCAATAGTCGTGACTGGTAGCCGCCATAACGAAAAAAATCAGTAGCGCAAGCAAACCAAATAACTGGAAGGGAAATCCAGACAGCCCCTGGTAGTCGCCCCCCGAGGTTACTACCGAGACCAGCGGATTTATCATCCCGAAGCTGTGATACCAGAATATTGCCAGGGCACTGTGCAGCAAGGCAATAACGAAGAATGAAACCCCGAAATGACGACGGTTATATAATAATGGAAGAAATCTGTGATCGATTCTTGCCAATGGACCAATACACAAAATGAGCGTCAACATCACAAAACCACAAGTCGAAAATGCGCGTATCAGAATGATAACAGTGGTTATCGCCTGGTCGTCCCTAAAACCAAGTTTGCTGACCACAATGAATATGGCAAGATACAAAACGATGCCGATCCATAGGCCGATGTCATAAACGCGTTTTCGCTTATTCCAGTTTACCGGGACGAATGCGTGGCTCATTGGTATTCAATCAATTGGGCTTTCAAGGCAGAATTCCAATTTTTGACGCTGCCGGAATTTCCGAATTAATTGGCAGCTTCCGGTTATCCGAAGGAAGATTTACCAATAAAAATACAATTAATAGTGGCGCCCCAATAAGCCAGAAAACCCGATGGAAGTTTCGATGGGCATTTTTCATTAAATTTCGATCACCGATTTCGATTCACCGATTACTCCTCCCGGTTGCCCATAGCACCAGTAATACAGGCCAGATCGCCACAGCTCCCGGCATCCACAACAACCTGACTCTGGCTTTGCTACCCGCAGCTTGATGCAGGATGGCCCGATATCCGCCGAAGAAAAAAACCAGGGAAAATATTAGGCCAGTTACAAAATAAGCACCGAGACCGTAAACCAGAGCCATATTCTTAATCGGTCCCGGAAATTTCGTTTTCCCTGACCGCAAGATTTAATGCAATGCTATCCAGCATCCAGACGATCAGAATGAAACTTAATGTGGTCACCAATAAAGCTGGCAATAAAATAGTAACTATGATCGTATCCAGGATGCATTCGAAGCCTAAGTGGCTGATCTGCGGCCGCGCATGCCTGCTCTATTTTATCGGGCATCAGCTGATTTAACAGAAAATCATCATCTGCACCTTGATCAATCAATATTTCACCACTACGATGACCGGAGGCAATAAGTTCGCTGGCATCATACTGGGCCCATGTTGACATATCCTGCCCAAGATATCCGCCCAGGGCATTTTGTCCCCATGGGCATTGCATAGGAGCACAAATCGGCGAAAAGGCAGAAACAGAGCGATAGGTACCAGGGTTTTTCAATCCAATTGTGAGGGCACCGTGACCGCCCATAGAATGTCCGGTTATACCTTGCCGGCCTTGATCTCCTGGAAACCTGGCGAAAACCAAGTTGGGCAATTCATCAACAACATAGCTATACATGCGGTAGTTTTGCTTCCACGGATTTACCAATGCGTCAACATAAAATCCTGCACCTGTTCCAAAATCGTAATTGGCATCTTCTTGCGGAACTCCGGCGCCCCTAGGACTGGTATCCGGAGCAATTAATATGAGCCCTTGTTCGGCGGCATAGCGCTGGGCCCCAGCCTTGAACGTGAAATTCTCTTCAGTGCAAGTCAGACCAGACAAGTACCATAACACTGGAACACCATTCCCTGACGCAGATTCAGAAGTCGCCTGAGCTGGTACAAAAACTGAAAACTGCATTGGCGTACCAGTCTCAGCAGAAGTATGCCGATAAATTCCCTGTACGCCACCGAAGCAGCGTTGTTCAGAAAGTGTTTCCATCAGTAAAGTTGTTATGAGTCGTACAGCACAACACTGCGAATTGATTCTCCGGAGTGCATTAAATCGAATGCATCATTAATATCTTCTAGGGGCATGGTATGGGTAATCAAATCGTCTATGTTGATCTTGCCTTCCATATACCAGTCAACAATTTTTGGCACATCGGTACGTCCCTTAGCGCCGCCAAATGCTGTTCCACGCCAGACCCGTCCGGTAACTAATTGGAATGGGCGTGTACTGATTTCCTGGCCGGCACCCGCGACCCCAATAATAATGCTTTCACCCCAGCCTTTATGACAACATTCGAGCGCCTGCCGCATCAGCTCAACATTGCCGACACACTCAAAACTGTAGTCCGCGCCGCCATTGGTCAGATCCACTAAATACGGCACCAGATCCCCTTCAATTTCCTTGGGATTGGCGAAGTGCGTCATGCCAAATTTTTCGCCAAGAGCCTGGCGGTCAGGGTTGAGATCTACGCCTACGATCATATTTGCGCCGGCAATGCGTGCCCCCTGAATAACGTTTAACCCTATGCCACCGAGGCCGAATACCACTACGTTATCTCCGGGCTTAACTTTGGCGGTGTTGATTACCGCGCCAATACCGGTAGTAACACCGCAGCCGATATAACAAATCTTGTCGAATGGTGCGTCTTCCCGGACTTTCGCCAGGGCAATTTCAGGAACTACCGTAAAATTAGAAAATGTGGATGTTCCCATGTAGTGAAACAACCTGTCTTTTCCGCGTGAAAATCTGCTGCTGCCATCTGGCATTAAACCCTGTCCCTGGGTAATTCTTATCGCCTGGCAGAGGTTGGTTTTACCGCTGGTACAATATTCACATTGCCTGCATTCCGGAGTGTAAAGCGGTATAACATGGTCTCCCTTCTTTAGGCTATGAACACCAGGCCCGATGTCCACCACGATTCCAGCACCTTCGTGTCCGAGTATTGCCGGAAACAACCCTTCAGGGTCAGCCCCGGAACGTGTAAATTCGTCGGTATGGCAAATTCCTGTCGCCTTAATTTCGACAACGACTTCGCCATGTTTTGGGCCTTCTAATTGGACCGTCTCAATTTCAAGGGGCTTGCCAGCTTGATAGGCAACTGCTGCGCGTGTTTCCACGATTAATTTCTCCTATTAAATAGTGTTCGATAAAACTGAAAATCCGCCACTGTTCAATCCAAATGGAATCGATCAGTGGCGGACAGTAAAATGGACTAATCCAGCGGAATACGTATTTTTTGTCCCGGATAAATCTTGTCCGCATCCTTGATCACTTCAAGATTGGCTTCGACAATTTCAGTGTAACGGTGGCCTTTACCGAGGTATTTACTGGAGATTGCCCACAGCGTGTCACCTTTTTGAATTTCATAGTATTCGACCTTCTGTTCCGGTTCAGGTGCCTCCAGCTCCGAGGCCTGAACCTCTTGCACACCGAGCACATTGCCCGCCATGAGTATCGCTTTTTCGTAAGCAGATTGATCTTTCGCTTTACCTGAAATCTTGGCAACGCCGTCTTCGACTTCTACTTTAAGGCCATCGACTCCGGGATTATCCGCCTCGATGTGTTGTTCAATTTTCTCTCCGGCGTCTTCTTCATCATCCCCAAATAGTTTCTTGCCAATGTTCGATGCAAAGTCAAATAGTCCCATTTTTTTTCCTCTCGTATGTTGTTAGTTGGTTGTTGGTCGTTGGGCCAGCTAATACTATCACCAATATTAAATATCGAATGACCTAGCCTTTAAATCTTATGATCCTTTTCGATCCATCGTATCAATGGTTTCCAGTTATCCATATCTTTGTCGACGAGATACGGCGGCATCTCGAAAATACCAAAGCCACCGTCAGCAGCTCTTATATAGTTTTGGGTGTCTCTTAAACTGGCCACTAAAGGAATTTTGAGTTTGTTTAAAAAACTTTCCAGATTATTATAGATCAGGGTGTTTTCTCTGACCCGATTGGCGACCAAGCCGATTCTGGACTGGCGTAGCATCTTATCCAACAACAACTCCCCAATAAATCCACCGGCAGCCCGAATGTCTATCGGTGATGGCAAAACCGGAATTAACACCTCGTCTGCTTTGTTAAACAGTCGCTTTAACTGAGTAGACGTGGTCCTGGCAGGTGCATCAATTATGACTCGGGCAATTCCGTCCGGCACCGAAAGTTTTCCATGGGTCCCATCAATTCCTACTATCGGATTGAGATCTTTGCTCCGTTGCGCAAGCCACTGTTGACTCGACTGTTGCGGATCAAGATCGATTAGGGCAACAGGAACCTCCCACAAAGCGTAGTAGCTCGCAAGGTTTGTGGTCAACGTCGTTTTACCACATCCGCCCTTGGGATTTACAACGAGTATATTTTTCATAGTTAATTCCTCTTGTTTTTGTCAGGCGAGTTTGCGCCCGAAACTATTGCCGATAAATCCCGGTCCGGTTATTGGTGCTGGATCGATATTTTTACTGAATTTTCCTCTGAATGACTACCCCAATCAATAATCTGCTATCTATGATTCTTCACTATCCGTAAATTCTGATTCGAAAATCGATGGGTCATCGCTATCCTCAAATACAGACTCATCCTGTTCCAGGCCATCTTGATCCAGTTCTCCCGCGGCTCCAGATGAATCTCCAGTTTGCTGGGCATTTTCCGGGAGATCAATAGGGAATCCCGCCTCAACCAGCACCGCTTTAATTGATGATCGACTATAACCTTCGATAACCTTGTCACCAACGATCAAAGTTGGAACTTCCAGGGATCCCGACTTTGTTTCCAACTCATCCTGCACCGGGACATTATTACGGACATTTTTCTCGGCAAAAGGAACAGAGTTTCGCTCCAGGAAGAGCCGAACCAGATCACAACTATCACACGCCGGCACAGTATATAACGAGACTGGATTTGCCAGGGCCGCCTCTTCCATTAAGAGCTGAGACCCATCAGTCGATGGTGGCACGGGTTCAGATATATTGGTTTCTTCAAACTCGACGTTATCTGGCGGCGGCGTATCTTGGTAGGTAACATTGCCATTTGCGTCAATCCATTTGTACAGACTGGCCGAATTAGCGGCCACTGAAATGAGTCCCATCGAAAGCGCGATGGCCAGCGATACCAGATTTCGATTACTTATAACCATATTGCCATTTTACGCTGCAACCTCTAACAAGCTCAATCCCGAGTGACGTAACAAAGCGTCCACTGTGGGTTTTCTGCCCCTAAATGCTTCAAATAAGGCCATTGGCTCCTCGGTACCTCCCCTTTCCAGTATATTTTGCAGGAATTTACGTCCCGTTTGACGGTCGAAAATGCCATTTTCTTCAAATAGGCTGAAGGCGTCTGCGGACAATACTTCCGCCCATTTATAACTATAGTACCCGGCGGCATAACCGCCGGCAAAAATATGTCCAAAGCCGTGCTGAAACCGATTAAATTCAGGGACTTCAACCACAGAAACCTGACTCCGCACTTGATTAAGGATATCCTGGACCGCTGCTACTGTCAGCGGTTCATTTCCAAGGTGGATTCTCATATCGAACAGGCTGAATTCGATCTGCCGGCACATTTGCATAGCCGATTGAAAATTTCGGGCTAAACGCATCTTTTCCAACAGTGTGCCTGGCAGCGGCTGTGCAGAATCAACATGGCCGGAAATAAGATCGAGAGCTTGTCGTTCCCAACACCAGTTCTCGAGAAACTGGCTGGGTAATTCCACCGCGTCCCATGGCACCCCGTTAATTCCCGAAACCGCAGAAACATCCACTTTCGTCAGCATGTGGTGGAGGCCGTGGCCAAATTCATGGAAGAGGGTCATCACCTCATCATGGGTCAGCAACGATGGTTTTGGCTTAACTGGTGCGGAAAAATTACAGGTGAGGAACGCCACCGGAAGTTGAACCCCCTGAATAGTGGTACGTCGCCCGATACAATCAGCCATCCAGGCGCCCCCTCTTTTCTGTTTACGCGCATAAAGATCGGTATAGAAATACCCTCGAATAGCGTCCTCACTATCCACGATTCGGAAAAACTGTACTTCCGGGTGCCATACCTGGGGTGATTCCTCTGGTTCTACTTTAATCCCGAATAGTCGCCCGACTATCTCGAACATACCTTGCAAAACCTTTGGAAGGGGGAAATAAGGTCGCAGCGCTTCCTGAGAGAAATCGTACAAGTGTTGTCTCAGCTGCTCGCTGACATAAGCATAATCCCACGGTTCCAACCGTTGGTAACCGAGATGATCACTGGCAAACTGCTGTAATTCTGCTACTTCCTTTTCCCCGACAGGTCTGGACTTGTCAGATAACTCACCCAGGAAATCGAGAATCTCGGTACTGGAATCTGCCATTTTAGTGGTCACTGAATAGGCCGCATAATCCTCAAAGCCCAGGAGAGATGCCAGCTCACCGCGCAACCGCAAAATCTCGCTAATTACTTCAGAATTGTCCCATTGACCACCATTTGGTCCAATTTCGCTTGCCCGGGTAACATAGGCTCGATACATCTGTTGACGCAGGTCAGCGGAATTTGCATATGACATCACCGCCATATAAGACGGCGCCTGTAGATTAAACCGCCAGCCTTCAACACCTGCGTCACTGGCGGTCTGGCGAGCCAGATCCAATCCGCCTGGAGGAATTCCATGGACCATGGCGTTATCCTCGATATCGATGGACCAGGCATCGGTTGCGTCCAGTACATTTTGCGAAAACTGATTGCAAATCCGTGATAGTTCGCTGGATATTTCACGGTACCGTTGTTGATCTTCTGGGCTTAGATCGATTCCCGATAAGCGAAAGTCCCTAATCGCATTGTCAATAACTTTTTTCCGGGCCAGGTCGACGAGTGAATTTCTGGAATTATTCTGAATCGCTAGAATCTTATCAAAGAGCTGGCGGTTTTGACCCATTTCAGATGCATAGTCAGACAGTTTTGGCAGGCAGGCCTGATAGACTTCACGCAGCTCTTTACTGTCACGGACGCTATTTAAATGTGAAACCGGCGCCCAAACCCTCTCCAATTCATCGTCCAATTGTTCCAGGGGAGCCATAAAATTGTCCCAGTCGGGATTGATCACCGAATCAATCAATCGTTGGACTTCAATCCGGTTACGGGAAAGTATGTGGTCGACAGCTGGTTCGACATGCTCTGGTAGAATCTGATCGAACTTTGGAAGACCAGCAAGGTCCAGGAGTGGGTTATCCTGCTTCATCGGCAGACCGGCAACAGTTGGCATCGAAGCGCCATATTAGTATTAACAATCAAAATCGAGTTTAAGAAAATAATGTCAAATCAATATGATTTTATCGTGATTGGCGGTGGAAGTGGCGGAATTGCTGCCGCCAGACGTGCCGCCGAATATGGTGCAAATGTACTTTTAATAGAGTATGGACCACTTGGCGGTACCTGTGTCAATGTCGGGTGCGTCCCGAAAAAGGTCATGTGGAATACCGCCCAGATTCGTGAAACCCTGGATATTGCTGGAGATTACGGATTCGACGTCGAAAACCGTGGATTTAGTTGGGACACTATAAAGCACTCCCGAGATGCCTATATTAAGAGACTCAATGGAATCTATGACAAGAATTTATCCAACTCCAAGGTCACGGTAATTAATGGCACCGGCCGATTTGTATCGGACCATGTGATAGAAGTTAATGGGTCTCGTTTTTCAGCACCCCATATCCTGATCGCGACTGGTGGTCGCCCAAGCATCCCAGATATCCCCGGCGCTGAACTGGGAATATCCAGTGACGGTTTTTTTGAACTTGAATCGTTGCCGTCAAATACCCTGGTAATCGGTGCGGGTTATATTGCCACCGAACTCGCCGGGGTACTGCATGGCTTAGGCAGTAATGTCACCATGTTGCTGCGCAAGGACAAATTACTTCGTACCTTTGATCACACAATCCATGAACTGGTGATGGAGCAGATGGAAGCGAGCGGTATTAAAATACTTAAAAACGTGCAACTTGAAGGATTATTGGACGGCGGAAATGGCCGCATGGGATTCCGTGACGGGGGAGGCGCAACCGAAACCGGATTTGACTGCATTATCTGGGCAATTGGACGGCATACCAATATTACTTCGCTAACCCTGGAAAATACCGCCGTTGAAACCGATTCCAGAGGATTTATCGTAACCGATGAATTTCAAAATAGCAGCGTCAAAGGCATCTATGCAGTTGGAGATGTTACTCACCGGGCACCACTTACACCGGTGGCGATAGCGGCGGGCCGGCGGCTGTCTGATCGGGTTTTCAACGATCAACACGACGCCAAACTTGACTATGACAATATAGCCACAGTGGTATTCAGCCACCCACCAATAGGGACTGTTGGATTAACTGAAGCCGAAGCCAGGGCGCAGTACGGCGACACTCTCAAGATTTATCAAAGCCAATTTATCAACATGCGATACGCGGTGTCAGAACATAAACCACCCACAGCGGTAAAGCTGATCACCACTGGAGACGAAGAAAAAATTGTCGGGTGCCATGTTATTGGTGACGGTGCCGACGAAATGATCCAGGGATTCGCCGTAGCAATCAAAATGGGTGCAACCAAAAAGAATTTTGACGACACCGTGGCCATACACCCGACCTCATCAGAAGAATTGGTTACTCTGCGGTAATCGTACGGAAAAACCCACTTACTGGTAAAACGAGCTCCACTGACTGGGCTGACGGTAAAAATTCGGTTCTGGCGTCATGGACCAATTGAACGTGATATTAGCCAGCAGACTCTATGGCAGTTTGCAGGGCAGCAGTTATCATGTGTTCGATTCCTGGGTTAAAACAAACCAGGAATCGCATCCATCTGGTACGCGGGCCCATGAGGAATCCCAGGTAGACTGACACGGGCGATAGAACAGGTTGTTAGGATTCGGTTGATCAGACGTCATTCCATGGATCATAGGTTCCGAAATTCCACAGATTCCCTTCCATATCCCGACAAGAATACAGGCGCCCACCATGTGCCTGGTCTTCGGGCTCGATGACTACTTCTGCACCCACGGATCGGGCTCTAGCACAATGCAGGTCGACATCGTTGACGATTACATAGGGACTTTGGGATACAGGCAAATCGGGACTGGAGAGGGGTGACTGAAGCTTGCCAAATTCGTCTTCCCGAGCAGAACCCAGCATTACCATACCATTTCCAAACGTAAGCTGGGCGTGGGCAATCCCTCCACCAACGTCAGGAACTATCAGCTTTTTGTTGAATCCAAATGCTTTACAAAGCCAGTCGACAGCTGCCGGCGCGTCAATGTAGCGAAGCGTCGGAATAATGTTGATCGTGGTATTTTTTGCGTCCTCAGACATGATATTTTTGGTCGTTCAAGCGAACGTTAGTCGACCCATAATTTTAGCCACATCATTTGTTGCAATAAATACTCGTCAGTCTATTAAAACACACTGGTATAGAATATCTTTTTTTCAGGATTATCATGAAATTTAATTCACTTTTTCTCGGGACGATCGGATTTCTGACCACGGGATTAATGGCGAGCGGTTGCAGTAGCACGACCCCGCAATACCGTGACGATCCCCTGATTGGTCAAATTATTGAAGTTGATTCACATAAGTCGATTGATTTCGACGCCCTGGTGGACCGGGCAGTTCAGACTAACGTAATCTACCTGGGAGAAAAACATGACAATGCAGAACACCATGCTTGGCAATATGATCTGTTGCAGGCGTTCGCCAGTCGAGGAATAAAACCTGCTATCGGGTTCGAGTTTTTCCAGGTTGGGCAAACCGCAGACCTAATGCAGTATGTGGATGCCAAACCTTCCAGTCTGAAACTGGCCGCCCCGTCAAAAAAAACCAACCCGGAAAGCCAGCTCCGCCGACAACTAGGTTGGAGTGACAGAACCGATCAGGATTGGCAGTTTTATTTTAAGTTAATCGATCACGCCAGGATTCAGGGTCTGGAGATTTTCGGCGCTGATATTTCCCAGAGTCTATCCCGCAGGATCAGCCGCAGTGGAATCGACGCGCTTACGGGCATTGAGTTAGGCCTGGTCGAGAGCCCGCTGGTCGAAGATAAAAAGTACCGGCGATATATGTATGAAACTTTCAGGAATTCTCATTGTGGCTGGGGCGAAGAGCCCTATTTGGCGCGTCTCTATGAAGCCTGGAATATACGCAACCAACGGATGGCGCGATCAATACAGCAAATGCTCCAGGCCCACCCGGAAAGACCGGTGATGTTAATAGTGGGGAATGGTCACACTGAGCATAATCGCGGTATTGTGGAGCGGGTTGCCGCTCTTGAACCCGATATTACACAGCTTAATATTGGCATGTGGGAAATCGCGATCGAGCCGCAACCTTTACAGGCTTATCTGGACAGTGACGCGGAAATGGGCGACCTCCACGATCTTATTTGGTTTGCCCAACGCCGTGACTATACCAATCCCTGCGAAGCTTTTAACCGACCCTGACCGGACTGTTGTCCGTCAGGCAGCGCGCAGATGGCGCTTGAGATGAACCAGTAATAGCGAAATGGCAGCTGGGGTTATCCCGGGTATTCGCGCCGCTTGGCCAATAGTTTCAGGGCGGGTATCGTTTAATTTTTGAATCACCTCATTAGACAGCCCACGTACCGAGGTGTAGTCAACGGTTAGCGGAATCACTGTATTTTGTTGCTTTTTCTGACGTGCAACCTCACCCAGCTGACGTTCGATATAACCGCCATAACGGGCCTGGATCTCCAGCTGCCGGACCACTTCCACATCCTCGATTGGATCATCGAGTCCAGCGAGGCCAATTAGCGAACGGTAATTGGTTTCAGGCCTGCGTAGCAATTCCATTAGGTTTGCCTCCCGGACCAGAGGCTGCCCCAGTACCGCTTCGACACTGGCAGATTCAACCGATTCTGGTCGAATCCAACATTGGGTTAACCGCTGTTGCTCGGCTTCAATTGTCCGACGTTTGTATTCGAATCGCTGCATTCTGCGGGGTTCAACCAGGCCCAAATTGAACCCTGTATCGGTAAGTCTGAGATCGGCATTATCCTCCCGTAACTGCAATCTATATTCCGCTCGCGAGGTAAACATTCGATAAGGTTCAGTGGTACCACGGGTTATCAAATCATCGATCATAACGCCGATGTAAGCCTCACTACGCCGGGGCGACCAGGAACTCTTTTGCTGCACTTTTCGCGCCGCGTTGAGGCCCGCGATCAAGCCTTGTCCGGCAGCTTCTTCGTAACCGGTGGTGCCATTTATCTGGCCGGCGAAATACAACCCCTCGATACACTTGGTTTCAAGACTGTGCTTGAGCCCTCGTGGATCAAAAAAATCGTATTCAATCGCATACCCAGGTCGGGTAATTTTGGCATTTTCGAATCCTTTGATACTACGTACTAACAATTGCTGAACATCAAAGGGAAGGCTGGTAGAAATACCGTTGGGATAAACCTCAGTAGTATTGAGACCCTCGGGTTCGATGAATATCTGATGACTTTCCCGGTCGGCGAAGCGAACGACTTTATCCTCGATGGATGGACAATATCGCGGTCCAACGCCTTCGATAACACCGCTGTATAGTGGAGACCTATCCAATCCGGCACTAATAATTTCGTGAGTACGGCTATTGGTATGGGTTATATGACAATTAACCTGATCCGGATGCTCACCAATCTCTCCAAGGAAAGAAAACACCGGCGCAGGCTGGTCACCTGGTTGGCTCAGTAATTCCGAGTAATCAATGGATTTTCCATCAATTCTTGGTGGTGTGCCGGTCTTCAGACGATCCACGTTAAACGGCAATTCCCGCAGACGTTCTGCCAGCGCTACGGATGGCGGGTCCCCGGCGCGCCCGGCCTGGGAGTTATCCATTCCAACATGGATTTTTCCATTGAGAAAAGTGCCCGTAGTCAGAACCACCGTGGGTGCCCTGAAGTCTATCCCTAACTGGGTTCTGACTCCTTGAATCCTGTCATTTTTAATCAACAGGTCGTCAACAGATTGCTGAAACATTGTGAGGTTTACCTGGTGTTCCACCGCCGATCGAATCGCAGTTTTGTACAATGCGCGATCGGCCTGGGCACGGGTGGCCTGAACCGCTGGACCTTTGCGCCGGTTCAGAATCCGGAAATGTATTCCCGCCTGATCTATGGCATGGGCCATGATTCCTCCCAGCGCATCAATTTCCTTGACGATATGCCCTTTGCCGATTCCTCCAATCGCCGGATTGCAGGACATCTGACCAACCGTTTCAATGTTATGGGTTACCAGTAAGGTTTGGCAGCCCATTCGCGCACTGGCGAGCGCGGCTTCAACCCCAGCGTGTCCACCGCCGATTACGATGACATCTAAATCCTGATCGTATTGCATAATTTGTTCGGTCCATTAAATATGGCTAATTTCACTCTACCGGCTGATTATAATAATCGTACTTATCCAGTATTTCCTGGGTAAATCTCCATGCCTCATTATGGGACAGGTTACTGTCTTCAGGAATGATAACTTTAGTATACAAATTCCGCTGGAAACGGGATTTGAGTAATGACAACCGTCCTTCCAGCTCCAGCTTGGTGACAATATCCGGTTGCAGCGCATCCGGCTCTTGTAACCGATACTGATACCCATTCGCGGTCTTGATGATAGAGACTTGGGCTACCTGCTTGCCAGCGGGACTTCTGGCTGCCCTTACCAGACTCCGATACTTTTCTTCCAGAGAGTTGTACTCGTCTGCCAGCGATGTAAATTCCGTGCCTCGCTCGGATACCGCCTGCTGTAATTGCAAATTCTCATTTTCCCGCTGGACAATGTTTTGCTTTAATAGGTCGATTTCCGCACTTGCGCTTAAAAACTGTTGCCGTACAAGCTGTTCATTACCCTGCAAACTATTAAATTCATCCAGCTTTTGTGATAGCTGTTGTTCGAGTTCAACGCTGCGGCGCCGATGTTGTTCCAGGTCTATATCGAGTTGGGCCAGTTTTAGATTGACATCATCCAATTGCTCAGCCAATCCCAAATTCCGTTTTGAAAGAATCTGGACCTTTGACTCCGAATTTAATTCGAGCTGGGTAAACTGTTGGGTAATTTGCGCCAATTGACTGGAAAGTAGTTGTTCCTGCTCGCTGAGACTACTGATTGTCTGCTGCTTTTGATAATTTTGCTGCTCCAGTTCGAGTCGTTCATTTTGCAACAATTGCTTCTCCTGATTTAATTGGTCGCGAGCCTGCTCCAAAGCTATCTGCTGAGCGACTAGCGCTTCCTTTTCCGATTGCAGCGTCTGGTTATCACCTACAAGCTCGTCCCGCAATTGTTCGAGACCCAGTTTCTCCTCACCAAGCCTGGTCCGATCTTGCTCCAGGATTAATTTTTCACTGGATAATCTACTGTTATCCTGCTCAAGACCACTCTTCTCGACTACCAGCGTATTCCTTTGCCTTTCTAATTCGCGCTTTTCCTCAGTAAGCCTGGTCTGGTCCTGTTCCAGTCCCAGCTTTTCATTGGTTAGAAGATTTTTATCCTTTTCTAAGCCAAATTTTTCATCGGTCAACAGGACTTTATCCTGCTGTAAACCGAGTTTCTCTTCGATGAGTTTGCTCTTATCCTGTTTTAATGCGACATTTTCCCTGGTCAACCGGTCCCTTTGCTGCAATAGAGAAAGGTTTTCTGATCGTAATTTCTCCCTGAGTTCCCCAAGACCCGCAACTTCGGATTCGAGTCCCGCCTTGGCATCAGATAACGCCTTGGTTAGTTCGATCTCGTCAATTAACTGCTTGTTTAGGGATTGTTTATCGCTTTCAGCGTCACCTAAAATCTGCTGTAAGGACATTACTGTGCCCTTGAGTGTATCCAATTCAGTGGTTAGTCCCAGGTTTACTGTGGAAATCACCTTATTCACAGTTGAGCTACTGCTGAGTTTTCGACTCAGCTCATTATTGCGCACCATGATGATTACCAGCGCCATCAGGAAGATCATCACCACCACGGTCATAATATCGGTAAATGACGGCCATACGCTATCGTCACCGGTGCCCCGAGCACCCTGGCCAATGCGAAGATCAATAAACCCAGTTTCAGACATGGGACTACTTATCTTTTAAGCGAAAACCTTCCTGAAGCAGCCCGATCACCTGTTGCAGTATGGCTTCGTTTCGGGCGCTGGCCTCGCGTTGCCGGTCAGCGATTTGCTCCAGTTGTTGTAGCATTTTACGATTTGTTTCAAGATTGCTGTCAGCCAGGTCCGGTTTAAAGTTATCAGAAAACCGCTCTATTGATGACTGTAGCTGGACAGCAGAATTAGCATACACCTTCTGAGATTGATCAAATCGCTGCATTAATTCGGTAGCACCGCGAATACTCTCGGAGTAATCCATAGTAACCTTGTCCTGAATCGATTGAAGATGGGGTAGTAAAGTCGTCGCGGTGACCTCCTCAATCCGACTGATTAGATAGGTCTGGGTATCCGTTAGTTTGATGTAAAAATAGCCAAATATCAGGTAAGCGATGATGGCGGTCATGGTGGTGGAGAGTGCTGTGGACATTCCATATATCATGGTACCCATGCCATCACTGCTGGTGCTATCCTGGGTACCAAACTGAAGAATATCGGATGCCCCCAACAGCGAGATTGACAGCGAAACTATGGTCCCAAAAACACCGGTCAATACCAGCACACTCTGAACGAATTTAAGATAGCTATTACGGCTCGATTCAGTAGCATGTAACGTAGCGGCCAACGCATTGTGATTAATCCGCGCACGACGACGATTGAGCTGACCCAACGTCACGTAGCGATCTGCGATCATACAATTTTGACTAACTCCTAATAACGGATCATCGTCACGTCGTATGTTACCCAGAAACCGATTTAATGCGGTTTCCTGAAATCGGTACTCTGAGAATCGAACAACCAGCTGAACCAATCCAGAAATAAACAGAAAAGCAATGCCTCCGTTGATCGTCCAGCCAACCGCATTAACCTGATTGTCGATGTAGATTTTGTGGAAGACTTCCCACTGCCAGATAACTACTCCGATTAGCACGATAAGAACCAACGCCATCTGGATCAGAACACTTCTGGTGTAATTGGAAGTAATTGTTTGAGTATTTGCCATAATAGAGATTCGGTCCGGGGAGGTCTTGATGCCTGGTGTTGAGTGAATAAGATTCGCTTACGCGGAAATCCCAAGTCGCCTACCGGGCCGATTTGTAGTTGAAAATCAACCGGGTATTATATGTTTCCAGCGAACTTCTAACAATCATTCAGGACACATCAAATTTTTGCGAAAAAGGTTCAATCAGCAGCTATTTACCGATACAAAATGAGCTGAAAATCATGCCGAGCAAATCATCGCTGGTAACCTCTCCAGTAATTTCACCGAGAGCCCGCTGGGCCAGATTCAGTTCTTCAGCAAGTAGTTCTCCAGCCTGCATCTGGTGAAGTTGAGTAACGCCCTGGTCTAAATGCTGTCGAGCACGCTCCAGTGCATCGATATGACGCTGCCGGGCAATAAACTGACTGCTGTCAGTGTCTCGAAAACCGGCAGCCTGTTTAAGGCTTTGAATTAGGCCCGGCAATCCTTCGCCAGTTAGTACTGACAGATATACCTTATCTCCCGAGGCGGCAGCAGCATGTCCGCTAAGATCAATCTTATTAAATACGGTCAGCACAGGGATATCTGGCAGCTCGGTCAGCTGGCTTTTAATCGCCTGTTCTGACCAGTCATTGTGATCAACCACTAATACGATCAAGTCGGCTCGCAGCTGAGCCTCCCTGGCGCGTCGTATCCCCTCGGCTTCAATGGAGTTTTGACTCTCGCGTATACCGGCGGTGTCGATCAAGGTTAATGGCAACCCGTCAAGCTCAAGATGCTGTTCCAGCACATCCCGGGTGGTACCGGGAATATCACTCACAATCGCGCGTTGCTCGCGGCATAATAAGTTGAGTAAACTTGATTTACCGGCATTGGGGGCCCCACTTATTACGACCTGCAGTCCATCCCGTAGCAGCTTACCCTGCCCCACTGACCGACCAAGGTCAATAAACTGTTGTTGCAGCCTGCTAAGCTTGTCGGTTATCTGATGATCACCAAGGAAATCGATTTCTTCATCGGGAAAATCAATCGCTGCTTCAACATATATTCTCAATTCAGTGACACTATCGATCAGAGCGTGCACTCTTTGGGAAAACTCCCCTTGAAGGGTGTTGAATGCGGAGCGTGCGGCCGACTCACTACTGCTCTCAATGAGGTCAGCCACCGCCTCAGCCTGAGCAAGGTCCAGCTGTCCAGACAAAAATGCTCGCTCGCTAAATTCACCGGGGTGGGCCATCCGCGCTCCCAGCTCGAGACAGCGACGAATAATCATTTGCGCGACCACCGGACTGCCGTGGCTTTGCAACTCAAGAACCTCTTCTCCTGTGTAGCTGTGGGGCGCCGCAAAGTAAAGCGCTACACCTTGATCAATCTCGACACCGGCGGCACCGTGAATTTTTCGCAGAGTGGCGTACCGAGGTGATGGCAAACCGCCGATCAAATGACTGGCAATCGGCGCGACTTCCGGGCCGGACAGGCGAATTATACTGATCCCGCCCCTGCCCGGAGGGGTCGCCAGGGCGACAATTGTGTCATTGACGATCCCGGGTTCGGGTTCAGGAGGCCGCGTACTTTTTAGTGATGAAATATTGCTGAGCAATGGACAATAGGTTGTTAACCACCCAATACAGAACCAGTCCTGCTGGAAACCACAGGAAAAATACCGTAAATACAACCGGGAGCGCGGTCATCACCTTCTTCTGGATGGGATCCATGGGAGCCGGGTTTAGTTTCTGTTGAGCAAGCATTGAAGCACCCATAATAATCGGCAGCACGTAATACGGATCAGGTAGTGATAAATCGTTTAACCACAAAGCAAAATCGGCCTGGCGTAATTCGACACTTTCGAGCAGCACCCAATAGAGCGCGATAAAGACCGGAATCTGGACCAATACCGGTAGGCACCCCCCCGCAGGATTAACTTTTTCGGTTTTATATAGTTTCATCATTTCCTGCTGAAACTTCTGTTTATCGTCTCCATGCCGCTCTTTCAGCGTCTGCAACCTCGGTTGGAGTTTTTTCATTTTCGCCATCGACTTGTAGCTAGCAGCGGATAACGGGAAGAAAATCAACTTAACCAACATGGTTAACAATATGATCGCCCAACCCCAGTTTTGTACCACCGAATAGATTTTGGTTAATAACCAAAAAAGTGGATCCGCCACCGGTGTCAACCAGCCATAATCCACGGTCAACGCAATACCTTCAACGCCAAGGGTATTCAATCTACTCTGTTCTTTCGGACCGACAAATAACGCACTACCGACAACTCCCTGCTGCCCAGGGGCAATGACCACAGGGTCAGCATGCTTAAATCCAATGCGATACTGCGGGTTTGCAGAGTTTTTACTGACGCCGGAATACAGCTGATACCCGGACGAACCTTCAGGTAACCAGGCAGAAACAAAGTAATGCTGCAACATCGCGACCCATCCAGTGGCCGTGGTTAAATTAAGCGGCCCCTCGGTTATTTCAGAATAGTCGACTTTGTCGTATTTCTCTTCTTCGGTGTAAATCGCAGCGCCGTTATAGCTCGGTAGTCGACCAAGAAAGCCCATAGATCCTTCCTGGACTTTTTCTGTTTGTTTTAACTGTCCGTAAAAGAAGCCGGTCCAACTGTCTGGGCTTTGATTATTAATCTGAAATTCGACATCAACCCGATAGCTGTCGCGGTTAAATGTGTAAACTTTACGATACACGACTCCGTCCGGTCCGGTCCAGTCAAGCACAACGTCTACCGATTCGTCGCTTCCTAAAACAACGTTGAGATCATTGGTAGAATACTCAACATTATGATTGGGATACTCCCGATCTACCCCAATCAATCCACTTTGGGCGACAAATAGTGCCGGGAAATCACGGTGCATTAGAACCAGTGGTTGGTCTGGTGTATCAACGCTGATCGGATGTTTTAGCAATTCCACTCGAATCAGATCTCCACCCTGGGTATCTATCTCGGCGTGGATTAAATCTGTGGTTACGCTGACGATACGCCCAGACTTCGCCTGGCCTTCTGTGGATTTTTCCTGTTGATCCGGCGTACTGACGCTGACTCCGGTTTGGCTGTCTTGTTCTATCTCTGGAGCTTTGGGTACGTCGTCAGTCAGATTGCCGCCGGCGCTTTGATTCTGACCAGAGACCAATTCCTGATTAGCGGTGTCGAGCTCAACATGATCTATCTGGTATTGGGTCCAGGATTGCCAGATCATCATTAGAACCAGACCAAGGGAACCAAAAAGAAAAATACGTCTAATATCCATTTGTAGAAATGATTAAAATTTTATTATTGGCTGGCTGAGGAGCCTGATTGGTGAGCAGGGTCATTTGAATTATGATCTGATTTCCCGACAAACATGAATTTCTCAGGGACTGGATCATAACCACCCGGATTCATTGGATGACACCTGCATATCCGGCGCAATCCGAGATACCCCCCCTTAATAACGCCATGGCGCTCGACTGCATCAATGGCATAGTTTGCGCAACCCGGGTGGAATCGGCAATTCTGCCCCAGAAAAGGACTCAACAACAGCTTATATGATTTGATAAGACTGCTTACAATTTTGCGCATTTATCTCTCGCCTTGATCCAAAAATGATCGAGTTCATCTCTCAACTCCCGGTTCTCGGTAATCCCGGCTGATGGCTTCGCCACTACCACAAAATCAATCCCGGTTTCTATTCCTTGTTGCTTCGCAGCCAGCAGGAAGTACCTGAAAGACTCACGAATCTGCCGCTTAATTCGATTTCGTTGGACCGCTTTCTTGCTTACTTTTTTTGATACCGCCAGTCCCAGCCTGTGAAAATCTTCGGAATTTGGTCGCAGATGATAGCTGAAACTTTTACCATGAAGGCGAAGCCGATAGTCGAATACCGCCTTAAATTGCTTGCCGTCCAGAATACGGCAACGGCGCCTGAAATCCGCCCCTGCTGGCGGCACCTGCGATCTGGCTCCGCTTTGTAATTAACTAATCCGAATCCGAACAGGGTCGTCGGTCTGGCTCAGGCGCTCAGTCGGGCGCGGCCCTTGGCACGGCGAGCATTTATTACTGCCCGTCCACCGCGGGTGCTCATGCGCTCACGGAAGCCATGGCTTCTCTTACGTTTTAATACGCTGGGTTGGAATGTGCGCTTCATGGCGAAGATCCTGAGTCGTTCAAAAGGGCTGCGGAATCTACCTTGTTTGAGGCCAAATTTCAAGCCAAACCACCGCTCCGGGAACATTATCCATGCAAAATCGACGGATTACCAATTCACCTTATAGACGGTTTGATTAATTAGCGCCCAAGCTTGTACTGCGTGTAGAATAGCGACCCCTCAAAAGTACCCCAGGCCCCTATGACCATGGTTCCTGAATTTACCGACGGAGAAATTGATATTATCCGTGCGCTACTGATCCAGCGGTATCAGAAAGACGTCGAGATTCAACTTGGAGACAGCGAGATATTATTGTCGCCCGAAGATGGAGCGGCAGCAACTTGTCCTACCGTGTTCTGGTTTGAACAAGGGGCTAATTTCGTGGTAGCTAAACTCGCTGAATCCAAGTTCCGGGCTCAGTTTTTTTACACCCCGCGAGAGCAATTTGATACCAGAATTGATCGCTACAATGATCTCAATCTTTGCGTGTCTACGGTGTTGCAAACCCAGTCCGATCATGAGCGCGAACTGAGCAGCACCAATTCGATCGATTCCACCAAAACTATGACGTAGCCTGACGAATTACTGAACCACGATTAAAAAAAGTGTCCAATACAAAACCCAAAAATGCGTTTTACGCACAATCCGGCGGTGTCACCGCGGTAATTAACGCATCTGCAGCCGGGGTCATTGAAACCGCGAGAGCTCACAAAAACAGCATGGGCAAGGTTTTTGCCGGACATAATGGCATCATCGGAGCACTAACCGAAGAATTGATCGACACCTCTAAAGAGAACGCTTCGGTGATTCGCAAGTTACGCCACACCCCTTCTGGTGCATTTGGATCGTGTCGCTACAAACTAAAAAGTCTGGAACAAAATCGGCGTGAATATCAGCGCTTGATGGATGTATTTTCCGCCCATGACATTGGTTATTTCTTCTACAATGGTGGCGGAGATTCTGCAGACACTTGTCTCAAGATTTCCCAACTTTCTAAACAACTGGGTTTTCCGATTCAGGCAATCCATATACCGAAAACCGTCGATAATGACTTGCCTCATACCGATAGCTGTCCCGGATTTGGCTCGGTAGCGAAATACGTTGCGGTATCGACCCGGGAGGCGAGTCTGGACGTAGCGTCGATGTGTAAAACCTCTACCAAAGTATTCGTACTCGAAGTGATGGGTCGACATGCCGGTTGGATAGCGGCAGCTGGTGGTCTGGCAAGTGATCAGAATCTGGACCTGCCGGTGGTAATCCTGTTTCCGGAGGTACCGTTCAACCGTAAAAAGTTCATCACGACGGTTAGACGTAAAGTACGCCAGTTCGGCTATGTTTCGGTTGTGGTTTCTGAAGGTGTTCGGGAACGAAACGGAAAATTTTTATCCGATCAGGGTATAGTAGATGCATTCGGACATTCTCAGCTGGGCGGCGTCGCACCAGTCGTCGCCAATATGATCAGGCAGGATCTGGGCTTGAAATATCATTGGGGAGTGGCCGACTATATGCAGCGTTCAGCGCGCCATATTGCCTCAAAAACCGATGTCGAACAGGCTTATGCCCTGGGAAAATCTGCCGTAGAGCTGGCATTGGCTGGTAAAAACTCGGTAATGTCTCGGGTAATTAGAACCAGCGACAAACCCTATCGTTGGAAAATTGGCTCAGTGCCGTTAAGCAGAGTAGCGAACGTGGAAAAATTGATGCCAAAGCGGTTTATTTCCGACGATGGTTTCGGCATTACCCCTCGTTGCCGCCGTTACCTGGAACCACTGATCCGGGGAGAAGACTACCCCCCATATAAAAATGGGCTGCCTGACTATGTGCAACCGAAGAATCTGCTTGTCCCCAAAAAACTCAAAGCAGGATTCAAGATTTAATCGATCCGGTTTGCAGTTGTATGGGTTGCTCCGATATACCTTTGATAATGTCCAGATAACGCTACTTTGAAGCAGATTGGCCTTATCACAGAACCGCATCATTCGGCCGGATTCTGGTCCTGATTCCGATTTATCCATCTCCAGGCCGATTCGACCGTAGCCTCGATTGCGGGATAATCGGGTCGCCACCCAAGCTCGGCTTCAGCTCTGGATGCGTTGCTAACCAGTATTGGTGGATCTCCGGGTCGCCGTTCCCCGAGACGAAAATTAGGTTGAATACCTGTGACCTTGCTAACAACGTCAATTAACTCGAGAACCGAATAGCCTCTGCCTGTACCAAGATTCATTCGATGTGATCCGGGCTTTTCAGCAAGATACTCCAGCGACTGTATATGGGCGGTAGCAAGATCTGCGACATGAATGTAGTCGCGAATACAGCTGCCATCTGGGGTTGAATAGTCGCTGCCGAATACCGTCATTGGTTGATTCTGATTCAGGGCAGATTGCAGAATTAACGGAATTAAATGGGTTTCCGGATCATGGCTTTCTCCAATTTCTCCAGCGATATCTGCGCCTGCAGCATTGAAGTACCTCAGCGACAATGCACTAAGTTCATGTGCAATGGCACAATCGTCGAGAATTTGCTCCACCGCCAGCTTGGTCACACCATAAGGATTGACTGGGCGGGTCCGAGTAGATTCGACGATTGGTGCATCGTCACAAGGTTCGCCGTAAACCGCGCAGGTGCTGGAAAATACGATTTTTCTGATTCCCTGTTCAAGCATGGTCTCAACCAGACAGAGACTCCCGGCTACATTGTTACGCCAGTATTGTTCTGGCTGCAATACCGACTCGCCAACATAGGCCAGGGCAGCAAAATGGATAACAGCATCTGGACGATAGCGCCTGCATACTTCTTCCAGCCGTCGCTTATCCAGCACATCCCCCTGTTCCAGAGGCCCCCAGTTGACCGCTGAGGCAAAACCCCGCTTGAGATTGTCATAGGCAACCGGGAAATAGCCCGCTAACGCAAGTGTTTTACAGGTATGGGAGCCAATATAGCCAGCACCACCAGTTACCAATACTGTTTTCTTATTCACTGCCTTCCGAATGAAATCAAATGTGGCCGATGGGAATACCACCGCATGATGCCCCGAGACCAATCAATTGGACTGCCTCGCCTGCGTGCGCAAAATTCGCTTATTACGTGCGACCATTTGTTGATACCCGGCTCGCATTCTACAAAATCGCAACCCCTTGATGCCATCTCTGAATCCCTGACGATAAACATAACTATAGACGAAATAACTCAGGCCTCTGAGCGGCAGCTTCCAACTTAGTCTCTTCAACGCCATTTGGCGCGTCAAAGGATCCCCTGAAAAAATCTCCTGGGGCTGCAGCGAGCTGGATTCCTGCTCAATTTCGTATTTAGCGTCATCCATCGCATATTTTTTTTGGCGCAAATACCAGTGATCAATCCCTTTGTGGTTTTCGTCGATTAAATCGTTTTCCAGGGGAATGATCTCCCCTGTAACCCGCTGGGTTTCCGCGTGTCCACGATTGACATAACGGACCCGATCTTTATGCACCAGTCTGATCACCCAGGTGGGATAAAGACTACTGTATTGCAACCAGCTACCCCACATGAAGAATTTCCGCCTAATCCTGGCAGCACCCATATCTGGCATATCAACAACCAACTGATTTATTTCCGCCGCAAGTGCGCCAGACACACGTTCATCCGCATCCAGAATTAAAACCCATGAATGATTTGGCGCAGTATGTTGCAGAGCCCAGTTTCGTTGGGATCCAAACCCTTCAAACGGGTGGGTAAATACCCGCGCACCCGCGGAATCAGCGATTGTCAATGTGTCGTCACTGCTGCCGGAATCGACCACAATAATATCGTTGCACCAGCCAAGAGATTTCAAACAATGGGGAAGATTAACCGATTCATTCAAGGTAAAGATCATAACGCTAACCCGACACTCCATTTTAATTCTCCATGCAGTCACGGTAGATTTCCTCGAGCCTTTGAGTTATCGACTCCCAGCGAAACCGCTGCTGAATCAGACGCGCACCGTTGCGTCCTCGTTCCATACAATTCTCAGGGCTGTCCAGAACTCGCTCCAGACAATCAACCAGATCAGAGTCCTGGTCAATTACCCAGCCAGCTGCCGCTGCGGATATTTCTGGATGCAGGTAGACACCCTTGTTTACTATCACCGGTTTGCCACAGGCCAGCGCCTCTGCTACTGAAATTCCGTAATTTTCGTTCTCTGATACGAGTAAAAACAGCAAGCAGTTTTGTAACAGTGCTGTCTTAGTCTTCCCCTGGACCCAGGGAACCAGACTGATCCGGTCAGATGCGCCGCTATTCAACACTCTTGTCACCAGCTTCTGGCGATAATCCTGAGTACCCTCACCGGCAATAACGAGTTGCATATCCGCCTGATTTTGCAATCTGGAAAATGCGTCAATTACGGTTTCAAGTTTCTTTTTGGGATCCAGTCGACCGATAAATAACAGGTAACGGCGATCCGCTAGCTGTGGAAACTCGCGTGAAAATTCCCGAGCGGTCAGAGAGTCCTCAAACTGCTCACAATCGATTGCATTGGCAACCACAACGCCATTCCCCAGTCCCAGATAGTCTTCAGAGGCTTGCTTCTCCAGGTCGCTGGTATAGTGTATTCTGGCGGCATTGCGCAGCATTTTTTTAACGCCCAACTGCAGCATGACCTTTTTACGCAAAGGTTTTTGACTCATTGACCATGGATCGAGACTACCCAGAGGTCTTACCAAATAGGGAATTTCGGCACCATAGCACGCGTTGGCCGCTGCCAGTGATGACCAGGAAAATACCGCATGGATATGCACAATCTCGTAATCCCTAACATGGTGGCACAACCATTTCGCCATACCTGGAGAAAATTTGAACGCTTCGCCATATTTTCTTGGGAAGAATATAGTGTTAGCGCCGCGATAGGCGACAAATCGTCCCACAGGATAGTCAAGCTCAGCTGCCCCGTCTGCATTGGAGGTAACGATATCTACCTGGTGTCCTCTGGCCATCAATGCCAGGCACATTTCAATTACAAGCTTGCTAGGGCCACCATAACGGGACGCCAGGGCAGGAATAACGTGGAGGATTTTTCGGCGCCGCGCGATTACCCTGTCCCTGGGTTAACGCCATGGAGAAGCCCGCACCACCACATCAGGATGGTGCGGGCATCATGATCAAACAGACAACAGCGGTGCAATAACCAGACTGACAATTGCCATCACGTTAATCAGGATATTCATGGATGGGCCCGATGTGTCCTTAAACGGATCGCCGACGGTATCACCAACAACCGTCGCGGCATGAACATCGGAACCTTTACCACCTAAGTTTCCTTTTTCAACATACTTTTTCGCATTATCCCAGGCGCCACCAGCGTTCGCCATCATCAGGGCCATCAATACACAGCCAAGTAAGGCACCCGCTAACATGCCGCCGAGGGCAGTAGCTCCGAGGGCAAAGCCGACCACAACCGGCGCACCGACTGCTAAAACACCAGGCAGTATCATCCGGCGCAGAGCTGCCTGGGTCGCAATCTCTATGCATCGATCCGAGTCAGGTTCAGCCGTACCTTCCATCAACCCCGGTATCTCACGGAACTGACGACGAATTTCGTGGATCATATCAAATGCCGCAGCACCCACCGCTCGCATGGTAATACTCGAGACAAGAAACGGGAAAATACCCCCGAGGAATATTCCAGCGAGAACAACCGGATCGTCTATTCTCAAAATAAACTCCGGATTTCTAACCGTTACTTCTGCGATAAAGGCTGAGATAATGGCTAAAGCGGCAAGAGCTGCCGCACCAATCGCAAAGCCTTTACCTATGGCTGCGGTGGTATTTCCTAGCTCATCCAGTGAATCGGTGATTTCCCGTACTTCTTCACCCAGACCAGCCATTTCGGCGATACCGCCAGCATTATCCGCTACTGGGCCATAGGCGTCTATTGCCATGGTAATACCCACCGTGGCGAGCATACCAACAGCAGCAATTCCAACACCGTAGAGTCCCGCCATATTGCTCGCAGTCAATATGATCGCTGCGATAATCAGTAATGGCACAACAACTGATTCCATACCCACAGCAAGACCGGAAATCATCACCGTTGCCGGTCCGGTTTCACCGCTTTTCGCAATATCCCTGACCGGTTTCGACCCAGTATAGTATTCCGTGATCAAGCCGATACCGATGCCACCCAGTGCACCAACAACAACCGCGCCGTAGATACCGGAGCTAACTCCAATAAAATAGATCAAGGGAAACGAAGTAAGGATAAAAATTATTGTCGCCCCAATGGTACCTATGCGCAACGCCCGCTCTGGAGATTTAGCCGTATTCATCTTGACCAAGGCAATACCGGCGATGGAACACAATATCCCCAGTGACGCCAATGCCAGGGGCATAAACATCAGGGATTCCTGTGGTCCCATGACCTCGAGAGCCACTGCCGGTAAGGTCGAGGCAATCGCGATGCAGGCGATCATAGATCCACAATAGGATTCGAAAATATCCGAACCCATACCCGCAACGTCACCAACATTATCGCCGACATTATCCGCGATAACGCCAGGATTACGTGGGTCGTCTTCTGGTATTCCTGCTTCTACCTTACCCACCAGATCTGCCCCAACGTCGGCACTCTTGGTAAATATCCCACCTCCTACCCGGGAAAACAGCGCAACCGAAGAAGCGCCCATGCCGAACCCATGGATAACATGGGAGGAATGGGGATCCCCACCAAATATCAAGTACAAGAATCCGACTCCGAGCAGTCCCATCGCTGCCACACAAAGCCCCATAACAGACCCGCCAAAAAATGCCACGGTAAGGGCGCCTGGGGCGCCGGATTCCTGGGCTGCCGTTGTGGTTCTGACATTCGCCCTGGTCGCCGCAAACATACCGATATAGCCGGCAATCGCAGAACAGAATGCGCCCACAAGGAAGGCAAACATGGTCGGAAAGCCGAGATCGGAAATCAAGATCAGAACCGCTACTACAGCGACAAATACCGCCAGATAGGTATATTCGCGACGCATAAATACCATGGCACCACGGTGGATCAATGCGGCGATCTCAGCGACTTTGCCCTCCCCGGCGGGGTACTGCAAAATCATTTTATAGACCCTCAAGGCGACGATCAGCCCGGCTAACCCGAATAGCATTGGGATCAATGCGTAATATGTCATATAGTTACTCCGATTGTTGAATGATTCGAGAGGAATGCCACTTGGCGACCTGCAAAATTCTGCATTGCCTATAGTTTATGCCCACTCCGGTTTCGAAATTGAAAAACCGCGAGAATATAGCTGTGATGATTGGTGATATCAATGATCAATGCAAATGATTCCCACTTTTTTGAACACTAAAAGTATCTTGAAGCCGAAAAGTGGGTCAATGTACGAGGCTGGGTCGATCAGGAAAAAGCCAAATCTGAAATCCTGGCAGCGATTGAACGCTATCAGGTTTATAAGCGAATCAGTTAATCCTTGGCATTTTTTGACTTCGCCCTGGGATGGGCATCGTCGTATACCTTGGCCAGGTGCTGAAAATCCAAATGGGTGTAAATTTGGGTAGTTGAAATATCCGCGTGTCCCAGCATCTCCTGTACCGACCGCAAATCACCACTGGATTCGAGCACGTGACTGGCGAATGAGTGACGCAACATATGGGGATGTAAATGGCGACCCAGGCCGTTCTTTCCCGCCCATTCCGATATCCGGTACTGAATACCTCGATTACTCAGGCGTCTGCCCTTCTGGTTAACAAACAACGCGGTTTCATCAACGACAGCTAATCGCGATCGAACTGCTAACCAGCTTCGAATCGCATCAAGGGCCTTCGAACCGACAGGAACAATGCGTTGTTTATTTCCCTTGCCAACAACCCTTACCTCACTCTCAGGCATATCGACTCCATCGGCCTCCAGTGCCGAGAGTTCGCTGAGTCGTAGCCCGGAGGAGTATAACAGCTCGAGCATCGCCCGGTCCCGCAACGCCGCTGGGCTATCGTCGTGCTGTTCGAGTAAAGCGCTGACCTCATCCACGCTAAGGGTGGAGGGAAGCTTTTTCACCGACTTTGGCGCACTCACCGTTTCGAATGGGTTGCTGGGGGAAATACCCTGCTGCACCAGAAAACGAAAAAACACCCGGGCCGCCGATAACATTCGCTGAATACTGCTACCCGCAAGACCAACGCGTTTTAGTTGAGCTGGATACAATCGAGCCTGTTTTACTGTCAATTGGTCCCAGTCTTCGATCCGGTATTGCAGGGTAAATCGATAGAGTCGATCAAGGTCCCGCCCATAGGCCGCGATGGTATGGACCGAGAGGTGTCGGTCAGACTTCAGAGTTTCAATAAATCGGTCTAGGCTGACAGTGGGGCTGGTCATGCTAACCGGACAAAAATGCTCCAATCAATTGCCCCATTCGATCAAGGTAGATCGCGCCCATTCCTGGTTGAAAACGCTCTGGGTCGTTGGCACCGAGGACCATTACACCAATATTTTCAGATTCTGCCAGCAATGGAATAAATGCACAGGAACTAATTCCGTGCTCTTCACCAAACAACGACAGTAACAACTGACTGGAAACTCGATCGTCGCAAACACTACCACCATGGATTACCCGTTGTGCAAGTGCCGCGAAATCGACATTTCCAGGGTCCTCACTTTGTTCAAGTTTACGCTGCCATATACGCACGTGTTCGAGGGAGAATTGCGTTCTCACTGTCTCCATGACAGTTTCAACGTTGGGAATGCCAGCGCTTAACAGCTTCTTGGCCAGCTCATGCAATAGTTGGTCCAGTGCCTGGTTACTGCGGGCCGACTCCACCACCATTTCATACTTTGTGGATTGCACTTGATGGCGTTCACGCATAACTTCCAGTTGACGTTGATGAAATGGTTGTTGGTTACCACCAATCTCAAGCTGTTCGAACAGATCCATATGTTCATTGAAAAATGTCGGATGCTGCCTAAGATAAGCGGCTACGTCTTCGGATTTAAGCATAGATAGCGTCGCTTAGTGAATTAGTGAATTTGCCCAACATCGATGACACCGGAATATACCGTATGCACAGATCCGCTCAGGTAAATTGGGTGTCCCGGGCCGGCCCATTCGACTGTTGCATCGCCGCCAGGTAAACTGACTATAACTTTGGAATCCAGCATTCCTCGAGAAACCCCGACAGCCACCGCTGCACAGGCTCCGCTGCCGCAACCAAGGGTTTCCCCGACACCTCTCTCAAATACCCGCAATCGAATACGGGATCTAGAAACGACCTGCATAAATCCAGCGTTCACTCTGACCGGGAAACGCTCATGGCTTTCAATTTCAGCGCCTTGTTCAATCACCGAGGCCTGATCGGCTTCAGGAACCAACACGACGGCATGAGGGTTGCCTATCGCAACGGCGGAAATTTCTATCGACCTGGTGGCAAGATGCAACAGGTATACATCTTCTACCTGTTCAGCGTGAAACGGTATCTTCACCGGATTAAATTCCGGAACACCCATTTTGACTGTGACGCTGCCATCTGGCTGAATATTCAATTGCATCCGGGAGTTGATGGTCTGCACGGTCATTTGGTCACGGTCAACCAGTCCTTTCTTGCGGACGAAATCAGCGAAGCATCGAGCACCATTTCCACATTGCTCGACTTCACTGCCATCCTGATTGAAAATACGAAAAATGAAATCGCTGTCAATTCCAGGTTCAGCTAACAGTATCTGGTCGCAGCCCACACCAAAATGCCGATCCGCCAGCCTGCGGGCAATCTGCGGAGAAATATCCAATTGCTTGGTCACGCCATCCAATACGATAAAGTCGTTACCAAGTGACTGCATTTTAGTAAAATCGAACAACATTCTTGAAATAGCGGTTGAATCCGGTGTTTTGAACGCCAATCATATCGTATCCCTAATCACTGGAGAACACCCAACCGTGAAACGCAGGCTCAAGCCTATCCTCGCTCGCATCAAATCAATGTCATCGCTAATGCGAACGATCATCGGATTGGCTCTTCTCCTGGGCGGGTTGCTCTGGTTCTTACCAATCCTGGGCTTATGGATGATTCCACTGGGATTGCTAGTGCTGTCTATCGACTTTCCCTGGGCCCGGCGGGGCTATCTGTCACTGGTGGTGTGGTTGCGCAAATGGCGCGATCGTCGCAAGCAAAAGAAACTACCCAGCGAATAAAGCGAAAAGGCCAGGGGCCGTTCTCAATTACCGTTAACGGCCTCTAGTTACCGACAATTTGTTTTCGTACCAGGCTCATGCCTTTGAGCAAATTGAATGCCTCCTTGACTTGGTAATCGGTAGTCAACAAATCCGAGTGTTCCACAGATTTGTCGTCTTGATCGCTGCCCTTGGCATCCGACCCATCCTCCGAATCGTCAGTGGTCTTGCCGTCTCCCATCAGGTGACCCGCGAGATCCGCTTCGCGTACGGATCTGCCATCTTTTCTCTGTTCAGCAAATTGAGTCTGCTTGACTTCAATATCAGGCTCGATTCCTTTCGCCTGGATGGAACGATCCAGGGGCGTATAATAACGCGCCGTGGTCAATTTGAGAGCACCGCCATTATTCATTGGAATTACGGTTTGCACCGATCCCTTACCAAAGGTTTTAGTACCCATGATGATTGCCCGGCCGTGGTCCTGCAATGCACCGGCAACAATCTCCGAAGCAGAAGCAGACCCTCCGTTAACCAGCACTACCAGGGGTGCGTCGTCGAGAATATCCCCGAGCTTGGCCTGATAGCTCGAATCAGCAACACCATCACGTCCTCTAGTGGCTACGATTACTCCCTGATCGAGAAACAAATCGCTGACGTCTACTGCGCTGTTTAAAACGCCACCGGGGTTATTTCGCAGATCGAGGATCAATCCGTTCAAACCAGATCCATTTTCAGTCTCCAATTTTTCAATTTGGGAACGAAGATTGTTTATTGTCCCACTTTGAAAACTGGAAATTCTGGTATAACCAAATCCATCATCGAGCAATTCACCTCGTACACTCGCAACTTTGATCACTGCGCGCACCAATGGCACATCAAAGACCTCAACAACACCTTCACGGGAAATCGTCAAAACGATTCGGGTGCCAGGTTCTCCCCGCATACTGTCCACCGCTTCTCGCAAATTCGGTCCACGCACCGAAACCCCGTCTATTCTGATGATTATGTCCCCTGCCATGATATCGGCATCGGATGCCGGAGTACCGTCGATTGGCGCGACAACCTTAATCAACCCATCCTCGGTGGTGACCTCAATTCCGAGTCCACCAAATTTTCCCTCGGTGGAGATCCGTATTTCCTTAAACGCTTCCGGTTCCAAAAAGCTGGAATGTGGATCGAGCCCCGAAAGCATTCCCTGGATGGCGCTGCGCAGCAAATCTATGTCACTGGCATCATCAATATACTCGCTCTTTATCTTGCCAAAAACTTCGGCAAATACTTGTAGTTCGTCGAGCGGCAAGGTTTCCTCGAGTGCGGCTTTATCCTGGGCAAACGCAACCCCGAAAAAAACCCAGGCAATCGCGCCCAACAGCAGAATCCGAATTTTTACTGGTAACGCCATAAATTTATATTTCCTGTTGTTCGTTTCATGGTTATTCCTGTTAAGACGCCAGTATCCGACACTGGTTCAATGGCTGGTTCTGGGTAAAATATCGTTTATACCGTATTTATACCTCGTCCGATATGGTTTTGAGGTGCCCAGCCTGTCAACGATTTCAGAGAACAATTAACGACACCATTGTAACGGATCGTCAGGGGTTCCGTTATGGCGAATTTCGAAATACAAACCCGGCGCCAGGTCCTTATTGGCTTCACTCGCCATAGCTATTACTTGCCCGATTTGAACCGCTTCACCAACACCTACTTGTAACAATTGATTGTAGCCGTACAAACTCATATATCCTTCCCCATGGTCAACTACCATCAACTGGCCATAACCGCGAAACCAATCCGAGAAAACCACCTGACCGGAATACACTGCAGTTACTGGCTGACCATGTTGGGAATTAAACAGCACCCCTTCCCAGGTTAACCCACTTTCGGGTTTTTTCTGCCCATAGCGAATCCGCACAGGTGCCTTAACCGGAAGCGGGAGTGAGCCCCGACTATTACCAAAACCAGAAAGTTCCAGCGTAACCTGTTCTGCTTGTTCGGAATCCAGGGGCTGTTGCCGGGTTGAATTGCCCTGTTCCTTGGGGAGTTGACTCTGAGTAGAACTGCTAGAGGCGGATTGGCTGTTAACGCTGGCTGCAGGTTTGGGGCGGGACAGCTCTCGCAACAAAGTTTTGAGTGACTGTTCGCGCTCGCGATACAACACGATTTGCTTATTACCCTCAGCAATCTTCTGGTTAATCCGACTCAATTGGGTTATACGAGTCGCTTGTTCTTGCTCAAACTGCTTTCTATCGCTATCCAAGCCGGCCAGTATTAGATCCAAGTCGTTTTGCTTTGATCGCGCTTTCTCCTGATTAACCCGAAGCTGCTCCTGGAGTACCAGCAGGTCTTGAATCTGAACGTTACGCGCAGTAACAATATACTGAAACATGGTGAGCTGACGTATCGAATCCTGAGGGTCTTGCTGGTTGATTAACAGACGCAAACCACTGCGACGGCCCATAATGTAATTACTTCTGAGTAGCCCAGCCAGCCGTTCTAGAGCATCATTATTGTTTACCCTAAGCTTGGACTCAGATTGTTTCAACTCCTTGATTTCCAGTTCCACACTGATCTTTTTGCGATTTTGCTCGCGCATGGAAGAGTGCAGGCGAGCCAGGTTTTGCTCAATCTCGTCGAGTGTAGCGGTAACGACATCGGCTTCCTTATGGTCTGTGCTGATTCGTTGCTGCACCGCGATTATTCGTTGCTGAAGCGTCTCCAGTTCGGCTTTTGAACGGGCCAGGTTTCCGGCTAGGACATGGCCGATTGGAACAGGCAGTAGCAGGAAAAATAAAATGACTCGAGAGAACATTGGGAGAATTATAGTCGACTAGGATGTTCGACAGATCACGAGCAATAATGAATTTAGCATCCACGGGTAAAAATAGTCCGTTGGACCCTTGGAAAAAACTCACAAGGCGCCAGATTAAGCGGACAAGTTAAGGTAAAATTCGCCCCCACCAAATCCGATCCTGATTTCGACCCGCTACGCAAACCCATGGATTTTCCAATGTTTATTAATTTTGCAACCGAGAACTGGTACCTGTTCGTTATGCTCGCAGCAATCCTGCTGCTACTGGCATTCGATCCAGCGGGCCGTTCTGTTGGCGGCGCAGCCAAAATTTCCCCAGCGCAATTACCCCAGCTGCAAAATCGGAAGTCTGCGGTAGTAGTAGATGTGCGCAATAAAGACGAATTCGAAAAGGGGCATATCGAACAGGCGCTTCATCTTCCTTTGGATACTATCGAAACCAGCTTAAAAAAACTCAATAAAGTCCGGGGAAAGCCACTGATCCTGGTGTGCCAGTCAGGAGGCAAGGCAGCCAAGGCTGCGGCGGTTCTTAAAAAGAATGAATTTGAAGATTTATATGTTCTCGATGGGGGACTCGCTTCCTGGAGCAAAGAAAACCTTCCGCTTTCCAAGGGATAGCATAGGAACGTACTCTGCCAGCCCTAGAATATTTAATTTAATTTAGTCACTATCAGCGAAATTGACCATGCCAGATACCACCGAACCGCGCGTAAACGCCAAGAAAATCTATCTGAAAGATGCTTCGTTGGAATCCCCTGGAAGTCCGGCAATATTTCTCGCCGCGGCGCCAAATCCGGAAATTGATATGAACATCAATATCAGCAATACCAAGCTGGATCAAGAAGGAAAGTTCTACGAGGTGGTACTGCAAGTAACAACCACCGCGACTCACGACGGCGATACGCTTTTTGTTGCGGAAGTAAAGGATGCCGGAATATTTGAAGTAAATGTGGCCAGTGATGAGCAGCGGGAATTAATTCTGCAGATTGGCTGCCCACATATGCTGCTCCCGTTCGCCCGGGAGGAAATTGCTAATCTAGTAGCCAAAGCCGGGTTTCCGCAATTACTGATCTCGCCAATTAACTTCGAAAAAATATATTACCAGCGTATCGCCAAAGAAAAGGAGTCGAAGGCTGCCGCTGAATCCGGGCAAACCCATTAGCTTTACGCTAGACGTTAGAAGAGGTTCTTAGTAGTCGGACACCCAAGGTGTGTCCGACTACTAGGCAGAATCATTGAGTAGAAACCAGACGACCTCGATATCTGTCATTGGCGCGGGTTCCTGGGGGACCGCACTCGCCATTCTACTTTGCCACAATTTACCCGGGGTAAAGCTATGGGGGCGCGGGTCCACCTCAGAGTTATCCGCGAAGCGATGTAACACACGGTATTTGCCAGAAGTTGCATTTCCGCCGAATCTCTCGATTCATTCGAATTTTGAAGAACTAGTTGATCCAGGGCTGAATTTTCTGGTGGTGGTGCCCAGTCACGGATTTCGCGAAACAGCTACGCAATTGCGACAATCTGTAGTAGACCAGGGTTATAACCCATCGGCGATCACTGTTTTGTGGGGCACCAAAGGTTTTGATCCCGAAAATGGCGCGCTGCTAAGCGATGTGATTAACGAGGTTTTTCCCGAAATCAGCAGTTATGGAAGTATTTCTGGCCCCAGTTTCGCCAAGGAAACCGCCAATGGAATGCCCACCGCGCTGACTCTGGCTTGTAACAAACATGACCATTCTGAAGAAATGGCTCATTGGTTTCGTACTCCTTCTACCCGGGTTTATTTCAGTACCGATTTGATTGGAGTCCAGATTGGCGGCGCGGTAAAGAACGCAATGGCAATTGCCACGGGCATCAGCGACGGCCTCGGCTATGGCGCCAATGCGCGGGCCGCGTTGATCACTCGTGGACTGGCTGAAATGATACGACTCGGGGAAGCAATGGGTGGCCAACCGGAAACTTTCAACGGCTTGACTGGTGTCGGAGATTTAATTCTCACTTGTACCGATAATCAGTCCCGAAACCGTCGGTTTGGCTTGGGCATTGGAAGTGGACAGTCCAGAGAACAAGTAATTGCACAAATTGGCCAGGAAATCGAAGGCATTCAGACTACCCGGGAGTTGTATCGAAAGGCTTGTGAGCTATCCATTGAAATGCCAATTACCGAACAGGTGTATCAGGTTCTATATCTCAACAAGTCACCAGATGAAGCTGTCCGCACCTTGCTGGGGCGCGAACCCAAGGCTGAAAACAGGGAATGATTTTAGTATCAGCCTGAAATCGCAAATCCGTGCTGGCGCCACGCCTCGTAAACCACTATAGACACACAATTCGATAAATTTAGACTTCTGCTAGACGGTTGCATAGGAATAAGAAGTCGCATCTCTGGATCAATCTGATCCATAATTTGCCTTGGCAGGCCACGGGTCTCAGCACCGAATAAAAGAATGTCACCAGCCTGATAACTAAAATCGGAATAGGGTTTTTCGTTATGGGTCGAAAAACATACAAGCCTTTGGTTACTATTCTGATCAATAAATCTCTGCCAATCTGGCCAGCAATCAACCTTGGCATATTGGTGATAATCCAATCCGGCCCGCCGCATCTGTTTTTCATCCAGACTAAAACCCAGGGGCTCAATTAAATGCAACTGACAGCCGGTATTGGCGCATAACCGGATAATATTCCCGGTATTCGGAGGAATCTCCGGCTCATGCAGGGCAATAGAAAACAAATTAGAAAATTGAAACCGGCTTCAACACAACCAACAAGATAATCCCAACCAAGGTAAACACGGGCAATTCATTCATGACCCGATAAAATTTGTGACCCCGGGTACTTCCCCCATCACGGAATTTGCGAAGTTCACTCCAACACCAGACATGGTAAACAACCACCAACCCAACCAGAGCCAGCTTTAATACCAACCATTGCCCTGAAAAACCGTAACCCAACCAGAGCCAGCAACCAGAGACAATCGTAAGGATGCCCCCTGGTGTCATAATTCCATAGAATAATTTTCGCTCCATTATTTTAAACCGGGCATTCCCGGCTTCATCTTCACACATCGCGTGATAAACATATAACCTGGGGAGATAGAACAACCCGGCGAACCAGGTCACCATAAATACAATATGGAATGCTTTGATCCAGAGCATAGTGCAGGCACTAACGTGTTATTGAATGGCAGGATATTTTAACAGTACCGTCAAAGACAAAACCTGCACCAAATTTTATTTAGGATTTACGTATAGGACACCGGTAATTTCAGATCGTAAGAAGGAGGCTAAATTACGCGATTTTCGAGCCATCCAATCCGAACTATCGGGTTCACAAGGGTCGATAAGAAGCGGAATTTCGTTTGTCTTTTCAGAACCTTTGGAGGCCATGGATGGCCGGAATCGAGCCTACAGGGACGTACTCGTGGCGTGTTCTGAAAAGATAAACGGGATTCCGACTCGGGTAAATCGCTCAGGGGAATGTTTTAAGGAAAAAATCCAGATCTGAAATTCTCAACAGGTCAGAGTCGGCCTGATAGGTATGTACTCAAATAGCATTCAGACAGGCCTGCTCTCTGTACAGTATCTCGGCAAGCTCTTGCTTGAATCAGTTACCTAAACGCTCCAATCTGAATCCATGATACGGCCCCACCGACCATAAAAAATGGCCCTCGGGAGAGGGCCATAAAAATAAACACCAATGGAGGAAAAAACTCTTTCTATGCCGCCACTTTTTGCAGTGGTGCAACCGTTGCCGGCTTGCTTTCTGCGCTTGGCAGCTTGACGTAGGTACCAGCCTGGGTGACAACGTCTTCAATCTGGTATCGCTCGATTCCGAGATCCCGAAGTAGCGAATCTGGCATCGCGCTGAGCTCGAGAATCGCCAGACGGCGCTGATTCCACATTCGCAAGCGATTTAATGTGCGAGCAACGAAACCCTTACGAAACGAGCCGTGAACGATGTTCTCTTGACTATTCATCTGTGTTAAATTACTCATGACTATACTCCTGCTTGAAGTTGAGTTAACAACAACGTTAATATTGTAAGTCCTCCGACGTACGCTACGCCAACTCTGATAAATATATCGTTCATCTGCTGTGTCCCCTGCATTTAAATTAGTGCGATAGATGGAAATCCTTCTATCCGCCGATGGAGTAAATATACGGTCGACCAGGACAAATAACAAACGACATTTTCTCATGAATTACATGAGCTTTTATTCATGTATTGATGTCCCATAAACCAACCAGGCGATCCCAATGGCTATTCGATTTCCTCCAATCTCCGCACTCCGCGCACTGGAGGCAGCGGCCCGACATCTGAGCTTTACCCGGGCTGCGGAAGAACTCCACGTGACCCAAAGCGCGATTAGCCACCAAATCAAGCATGCGGAAGAGCTATGGGGGTTCAAGTTATTTGAAAAACGCGGGCGCCGACTAGTCCTGACTGAATCCGGCCACGCACTGGTTCCCATCGTGCGGGACTTTATCCGGCGTATTACCAGCACCCTGGAGGAACTGGCGGAAAAGACCGACAACCCAACCGCCCTGCGCATTACCTTATTACAATCTTTTGCTTTTAAGTGGCTGGTTCCGAGGTTGGGTCATTTCAATCATGACTACCCTGGCATCGATGTATGGATTTCAACCTCAGAGGAATTATCTTCGTTCGACGAAAAGAATGCCGACGTGGGAATACGTCTGGGATATGGTAGCTGGGGCGACCTATACGAGGAATTGCTGTTGACTGAATACGTATTTCCGGTCTGCAGTCCATATTTTCTCAAAGAACATGGCACCCCCAAGAACCCGATAGACTTACTCCAACTACCACTATTACGCCGCAATGCAGTTGATATATTGCCGCGCTGGAGAGACTGGTTTCGTGATGCTGGCGTTGCAGTGAAGCAAATGCCCAGGGGGACTAAATTCCCCCAGACCAGCCTGGCACTTCAAGCAGCGATTGATAACCAGGGTATAGCGCTGGCCCGAAGTGCCCATGTACTGGATGACTTAAAAGATGGTCGTCTGGTCAGCCTGTTTCCAGAAGTGGTAAGCAAATCAAATGTTTCATACTTCTTTGTCTGCGCCAAAGGGCGGGAAGTCGAGCCGCAAATTGCGGCGTTTCGTCAATGGTTGATCGCGGAAGCGGAGGAATCGCAAACAGAGTTTGATCAGCTGGTCAAATTACCTAAGGAACTTCTAATCAAAACATGAACGACCATCTTGAGTCCAAAACAATCAATTTCTACGTTGGAAAACTTGGCAATAGTGCTCGGCACCCGACCCTACTATTACCTGCGCTTACCGCCTTGATCTTGATCATTACCCGCAGGACGCGGGTAAGGGGCGTGAGCAAGGTCTGCGAGACCCGGAGACACAAGTTTTTTGAATCTCAATCTGGTTCGCCCAGTTTTAATCAGAGGTTCCCTGGTCAATCTGACCAATAGCGCGACCCAGGTTGATCCGCGGTCGTTGAATTGGTGGGTCCGATTTGGGGTCCGTTAGCAGATCGCCAGACTCCATCATTAAGGCCAACAATTGTTTCGGCGACAGGAAATCGCCAAGCTTCTGCTTTGCTGCTTGCTGGATTACCGCGGCGGAGCCGGCGGCATAAGGTGTCGCCGCGGAAGTTGTTCCAAATACGCGAAATCCTCCCCCAGGAACCGTGGTAATTGCCGGGCTGGCTGGCGCAAAAAAATCCAGCAGACTACCACTATTTGAACTTGCCAGAACCCTGTCAGTAGTGTCCTCCACTGCGCCGACAGATTGTATCCGATTCATGCAACCCGGCCATTGGATACCATTGGTAAAGCTCGAATTTCCCGCCGAATTGAACACCGTAATTCCCAGCTTTTCGAGCTGGGTCAGCGCGCCAACCACTTTCCGCTCAAAACTATTGCTGCTATTGCTACAGGATTGATCCAGCACCACTTTATTCCAGGTATTGCTGTTGTTCACAACCAAAATAGGGTTATTTGGATCATCATTCCAATGCGCTGCAATCCAGCGTAACGCGTCCAGATAGGCGTTAGACCCGGGCCGCCCATTGGCTTTGGTGATTTTCAGGGCATAGATCTTGGCACCAGGGGCGACACCTCCGACGTAATCACCATCACGTCCAGAAGGCTTAACTGGAATCAATCCAGCAGCAATTCCCGCGACACTGGTTCCGTGACGGGCGCTATCACATGGCAAAGAATCCTTCTCACCAGTATCCCACCCGCCAATCACCTTCTGATTGACAAAACTTTTCTGGTCGCAGGCGGCGCTGCTACCCAGCATTGGATGGGTAGGGTCGATGCCGGAATCAATAATTGCGATGGCGATTCCCGATCCATCAAATTGCGCTCTTACCTGGTTAGCCCCGATCAGGGCCAATCCTTGTTTGAGACTGGGTTGTAGGGCAAAGTCCGTTACAACTTGTCTAACTCCCGGTTGCTGAGCCAACCAGTCCAGGTCGGGTAGACTAGCGCTAACATCGAGGTAACGTCTATTAGTATAGACATGAGCAATATCAAAAGAACGCTTCGAGAGATTGTTTTGGTCCGCGATAAAGTGACCCAATTGCGCCTCAGAATACATTTCGACTACTGCGGAAATTGTTGTATCACCCTGTTGGTCCATCAACTTCAGCGCCAGGTCCCGAAATTTGAACCTGGTCAACTCCGCGTGTCCAATTGCAGAGTAAAACAGCAGACAAACTATCAAGCCCAGTTGTACCAAGCGATAGATTCTTTCACCTAAGCAAAATCGCATAATTTTTCATTCTTTGTTTAATTAACCAGTCGGCCCCATTATATTGTCGCTACTCGCTCAAGCAGGTTTATCAGCTGAGTCTTAACCGTTTCTGTCGGGATTCGATCCAGGCAGGCCCTGGGACAATCACGACGATCACAACGGCGGCATTCTGGCGCCCGAATTACCGTAGCAAAGTCCCCTATGGGTCCAACCTTGGCTTCGTCGGTTGGCCCAAATAACGCAACCACAGGAGTATTACAGGCCACAGCTACATGCATGGGAAAACTGTCACCGGTTACCATCAGAGCTGCCCGTTTAACCAACTCGGCAAACTCGAGTAATGATATTTTTCCGGCGAGGTTCAAGATCCCCGGATGGCTATCAGGCTCGAGTTGTCGTTCGATCTGCCCAGACCGCTCAGCCGCCCCCGTCATTAAAATCAAATATTCATCAGCCAATTCGTTAGCCAGACTAAAAAAATTAACCAGGGGCCAGTCCTTTGACGGCCACCGAGAAAAAGCACTGAATATCAGAATAGGTCGGGCTTGCGGATTAATATCATCGAGCAATTTATCGATCTCCTGTACGTCCCGGGAGGAAGTCGAAAACTCCATGGCAGTATCGATCCCTTCAATTCCAGCGACACTAAGCACCCCATCCAGCTCACTAAGTGCATGCAACTGGGGTTGATGAAATCCAGCCAATCCTAGCCAGCGCCCCTTGACATACTTTTTATCTGCTCTGGCACCGTACAAAAACACCACTGACTTGGCCAATCCTTGCAGGTCAAACGCCATATCAAACTGATGCGCTCTCACCTGTTTAAGTATCTGGCGCATATGTCGATAACACCAGACCGGCTCCCGATACCAGTTATGTTTAACTCGATAACGGTCTATCAGAATTAAATGATCTATCCACGGACTATGTCGGTAAATGTCCGCGGAACTGTTCGCAGTCAAGACAAACAGCTCGCTCTCTGGCCAGGTTTGCTTGATCGTCCGAATATGTCCGGTGGCATGCAATACATCACCCAGAGAGGTTTGTTTAATAACCAGAATTTTCACCTCGGTGGGACCACGTCATAGGGACTTTCAGCACCATCAGGACGAGTTTGGAACCAGCGAAAAGTCCACATGTATTGCTCAGGAGACTGTCGAATCAACTGCTCCATAGACGAAGCAATCGCCCTGGTAAATTCCTCGGGATCACGTCGAGCTTCTGGCTCAATGGGTGGGGAAAATGTACATACATATTTACCGGTTTCAGCAACCAGGCGCGCGCCGCAAATCACCACTTCCGCGTCAGCCGACTTTGCCACCCGGACCGGGGTCAGCAGGATTGAACGTTGCACCGCAAAAAACGGCACGAACAGGGTTTTACCACTGCTATCACCAAAGTCTTCGTCGGGAATCAGCAAACCTTGCCTGCCCCCACGAATGCCCTTAATAATTGGCTTCAATCCCTGGGCGCGCAGCACCAATTGAACGTCATTAAAATGTCTTCGTCCGCGTGCAAACTGCCAGGTCAGGAGCGGATTGTTCATCGATTTCATCATCGATATCGATGGTGCCGCTCGACTGACAATATTGCCGCAAACTTCAAGCGCAGTCATATGCCATGTCACCAGCAGTACATTTTTTTTCGCGAGCAAGTGAAGATGATCCTCGTAACCCTGGGTATCGACCAGCGCCAATAAACGTTTTTCTGAGCCCCACAAAGATAATCCCATGTCCACCAGGCTTCGTCCATACGCCTGAAAATGCTTAATGCATAACTGTTCACGCTCTGATTCACTGAGTGCAGGAAAACACAATGCCAGATTAACCTCAACGATACGCCGTCGCTTGGCATTGCGTAAACGAAATTTATCCCCAACCCAGGCACCCAGTTTCATTAACCACCTTCTGGGGGTAAACATCAACATCCAAAGTATCGACAAAAGAAGCCAGATTCCCCAGAACTTGGGACCTATAAACCGCCACTCGAAGCGTAGGTCCTGACCGTTGCGCCGCTCCCGCTGCGATAACTGGATATTGTTATTTCCCACTGTCTGGTTAAAATTTTAAACTAACTCAGGATTAACGGATTCGACTAGAGGCCTATAACGAGGTTCCAGATCGGCCAGCCAAACCAGGTCACGCCAATGGTCGATGTCCCTCAGTATCGGCAATCTGAAAAGCTCGAGTCCCGAATCTAGGGCCTGCGCCTCGACTTTGGTCAATACCGTATTGCTACCCCAATCGACACCGGAGAAGAACTCCGACTTCCACTGCTGGGCCCCCAACAGGTAAAACCCGCCGTCCTCCGCTGGTCCAATTACACTTCGTCCACAGCACATCTCGCGGTAAGCGGTAAGCAGAATCTGGTCAGTAACATGTGGCACGTCACAACCCATCACCACTGCAGAACCACTGGATTCAATACCCGAGTTTAATGCGTCTAACATTCTGTCTCCAAGCGTTACCCCAATTTGCGCCACCAGATCGCAGTTATAAGTTTCTGCTAACCGGGTAAATGCCTGGTGATTGATGTCTGGAGAGACGCAAAGCACAAGACTACCTGGCCAATAGCTGACAATTTTCTGTACGGATTGTTGCAACATCAGAAGCGCCAGCTCTGCGCACCCTTCCGTTGTAAGCGGTGGCTGCATTCGAGTTTTCACTTGTCCCGGCAGCGGCGCTTTGGCAAATAAATATAATGGTATGTCAGCGTTACCTGGCATCTCGATACATCGCCGATAATACATCTGGACTCTCACCGAGGCGATACAGTAGTCGCAGCTTCCACATTAACCAAATTGTCTGAAGGGTGCCGTTTTTGCTCCATCTTCTGGACGAAGTTACCATAGGAACCTTGATTAACCCGGGGCGCCATCGTTTGGCCAAGCGCCTGGATAATTCTATATCTTCCATTAACGCAATATCCGCAAAGCCCCCCTGTTTCCAAAAAAAACCACGGTCGACAAAAATACCCTGATCCCCGGTAGCAATCCGGGTCAGACGAGAACGCAGGCGGATCATGAATCCGATAACCCAAAAACCAATTCCTGGCCCATCCAATCGCAAATCAAATCTTCCCCATTTATGTTTGTCCAGCGCCCGGCTTATCAGGTGGGCGGCATTTTTTGGCGGAGTCGAATCACAGTGCAAGAACAAAATCCCCGATTCCGTACATGCGCCAGCACCCAGATTCATCTGGACTCCCCGTCTCGGTAGTTCCGCCGTCAATACTGTTACATTCGAACGGTCGCGAATCTGCCCGAGTACGTTAAGTGACTGCGTTGCATCACTGGCATCAGCAATTACTATTTGACCGACCCCTGGCAAAGTTTCTAAATAGTCCAGCAAATTGACAATTCTCTCTCCCTCATTCAGGGTGGGAATTACGATCGAAATCAATATCGTCGGACCCGCCAATCTAGAAGATTCGAAAAATTCTTATATTTTGCGCCCTTTTTGTGCCGCAATGCGTAGCCTTAATGCATTCAGTCGAATAAATCCGGTTGCATCTGACTGCACATAAGCGCCAGCGTCTTCGTCAAAGGTCGCGATCTTTTCATCAAACAGTGAATCATCGGATTCCCGCCCAAGAATGGTCACGTTACCCTTGTACAGTGCCAGACGGACCCTGCCATTGACCTCTTGCTGGGACTCGTCAATCATCTTTTGCAACATTTTTCGTTCCGGGCTAAACCAAAAACCGTTATAGATCAGGCTGGCATAGCGCGGCATCATTTCGTCTTTAAGATGAGCGACTTCGCGGTCCAGGGTGATCGACTCCATAGCGCGATGGGCTTTCATCATGATAGTACCTGCCGGCGTTTCATAGCAGCCGCGGGACTTCATTCCAACAAACCGATTCTCCACCAGGTCGGCCCGACCCACGCCATGTCGGGAACCAGCTGCGTTTAACCATTCCATTGCCTGGCGCGGTGACAGCTGCTCACCATTTACTTCGACAATGTCTCCCATCAAGTAAGTTAAAATCAGTTCTTCAGACTGGTCGGGAGCATCTTGAGGTGACACGGTCCAACTCCACATATCGTCTTCTGGTTGGTTCCAGGGGTTTTCAAGTTCTAACCCCTCGTGGGAGATATGTAGCAGATTTGCATCCACCGAATATGGTGCACCGCCATCTTTCTTCTTCTCTACATCGATGCCGTGTTCGGCAGCGTATTGCAACAACTTCTCCCTGGATGTCAGATCCCATTCACGCCAGGGTGCAATTATCTTTATTGCCGGATTCAACGCATAAGAGGAAAGTTCAAAACGAACCTGGTCATTGCCTTTTCCTGTGGCACCGTGGGAAATAGCGTCCGCTCCCGTAGTAGCCGCAGTTGCCACCAGATATTTGGCAATCAGGGGACGCGCTATCGATGTTCCCAGCAGGTATTCACCCTCATATAATGTGTTTGCACGAAACATTGGAAATACGTAGTCCCTGGCAAACTCATCAGTGAGGTCCATCACGTGAATCTCGTTTATGCCGAACTGTCTAGCCCGATTACGGGCCGGCTCTAGATCCTCACCCTGCCCGATGTCCGCAGTAAACGTTACAACTTCACATTGATAAACATCCTGTAGCCATTTAAGTATGATAGAGGTATCCAGACCTCCGGAATACGCCAGTACGGCCTTGTTAACGTCAGACATCTTGGTTGGTTGAATACGGTTTTAATGGCCGATAAGTATATCATTTCACGATATTGTGAAGCTTGGGTACAGTCCAAATGAATTGACCCCGGGAGATAGAATCTCCTGCCATGATCACCCCGATCAATCCGAAATTATGTCGGATTCAGTTTAGGAATTTTCTTGCAAAACTCATAATCGGCCGGGTTGGGCGGGAATTATGCAGGGCTCCCCTGATTCAAGTTGAACACTGTATTGCCAAGTGAACTCGGATTTAAGTAAAATCTCTCTTCAGCAAGTGCCTGAACCGGGCGCTTTTTTAAATTTAGGACGATGAAAACCAGACATTTTCTGAGCTTGATGGATCTGACCCCGGATGAAATCCGGAAGATTATTGCGCGTGCTATTGCGATGAAGCAGGAACTCAGCGCAGACACCAAACACAATACCCATAATTCCCTGCTGCACCATCGCACCGCTGTCATGGTGTTTGAAAAGTCATCTACTCGCACCAGGGTGTCGTTTGAAACTGGAATCACTCAGTTGGGCGGCAATGCGATATTCTTGGCGCCGTCAGATTCTCACCTGTCCCGGGGTGAACCAATCGAGGATACGGCCAGAGTGCTGTCGCGCATGGCCAGTCTAATCATCTTGCGAACTGGTTCCCATGATCGGGCCGAGACCATGGCGGAATATGCCAGTGTCCCTGTAATAAACGCTTTGTCGGATTATAATCATCCTTGTCAGCAACTCGCCGATATCCAGACCTGGGTGGAACGTCATGGAGAGATTGCCGGCCGAAAGGCGGCCTGGATTGGAGACGGTAACAATGTATGCCATTCCTGGATGAATGCAGCGCGGCAACTCGATTTCGAATTGGTGATTGCAACCCCGGTCGGCTATGAACCGAATGCGGAACTGATCAGCGCATGCGGTAATTCAATATCCCTGACCAACGATCCGATGGTGGCCGCGTTCAATGCGGATTTAGTCGTAACCGATACCTGGGCAAGCATGGGACAGGAACAGGAGCAAAAACAAAGAGAGCGAGACTTTGCCGGCTTCTGCGTTGATCAGACGTTGATGTCCGAGGCCCGTAATCACGCCCTGTTTATGCATTGTCTGCCGGCTTACCGGGGTTTGGAGGTAAGCGCCGGAGTAATCGATGGTCCCCAGAGTGTAATTTGGGACGAAGCCGAAAATCGGCTGCACGCGCAAAAAGCACTGATGGAGTTTCTGCTAACCAATCAATGAAAAAAATACTGATACTTTATTACAGCCGTCACGGCTCGGTGGCTGAGCTCGCGATTCAGGTGGGACGCGGGGTGGAAAGTGTCGACAATTGCCAAGCGCTACTGCGCACCGTTGCACCCGTATCCACAGTATGTGAGGCCACTCACCCTGAGATTCCTGATAGCGGCGACGTCTATGTGACAATTGACGATCTTGAGCAATGCGATGGCTTGGTTCTAGGCAGCCCAACTCGGTTTGGAACCATTGCCGCACCGCTGAAATATCTGTTTGACCAAACCGCTCCTCAGTGGCTTGCCGGTGCGCTGAAAGACAAACCTGGAGCCGTATTTACCTCCAGTTCTAGTATGCACGGGGGCCAGGAAAGTACCTTGCTTGGAATGATGCTGCCTTTAATTCATCACGGCATGGTAATTATTGGATTGCCGTTCAGTGGTACCCCCCTGGCCCATACCAATACCGGTGGAACACCATATGGTGCAAGCCATGTAGCTGGGGCAGATAACAATGCAGTGCTGTCGCCAGAAGAAATACGGCTCTGCCAGACACTAGGCAAACGGGTTGCCAATGCCGCAATCGCACTCCGCGGGAATCCGTTGTAGTCAGCAATACAACTGATTCATTCTGGATTTTCGCATAGGGTTTGTTTCTCTGCCACTGCGTAGATCGATTCGTAGTCTCTTTCTTGTCGATCCAGATTCGGATCAAATTGGCGCAACAGAGGGTTGGTAAATCCCGCCATTTTCAGACGATTTATTAAACTATCTTCATCAATCATGCATTTGTGATGACCCGCCATATAAGCCATATAATTGAGAAAATCGATTCGGCTTCCGGTGTTGTCAAAGGCCGGCCTGAATTTGACGAATGAGGCAATGTTGTTATCCGACTTAGTGTATGCATCAATATATAATCGTGCATTCGGCACACAGATGGAAAAAAGACCTGCCGGGGCCAACGCTCGAAAACTCTCTGTGAGGAACTTTTGCCCTTCTTTCACCGTGAGATGTTCTAAAAAATGTGAAGAATATATCTTGTCCACACTGTTGTCAGGAAATGGAATTCCATTGCGTAAATCCCAGTTAATATCGCACTTTGGCGACATATCTACCGAAAGCCATCCGTCGCTTCCTATGCGTTTTCCCGAACCAATTTCAAGATTAATCGGATTCACCCCAGCGATTAATTCTGCGATATAGCTATGCGGCATAATGCGGGATCGATTTATTCAGTTGAGTCCAGGTGGTTGAATGATGCTCCGTATAAACGGCACCGTAATCTTTCTTTGATGGGTTAATGACGCGCTGTCTATCTGGTCTAACAGAGCGAACAGCGATACTGTGTCACGGTCAAATCGATTCATTATGAAATCAAGTACCTGACCATTCAATTCGAACCCACGATGATACGCTCGTCGATGCAACGCAGCACGCTTATTGTCATCGTCCAGCATCGCAAGCTGGTAGGTACCACCAGAAGACAGTCTCGAAACGAGGTCTGCCAGGTCAACCCTGATCTGATTTAGCGGGCAACGTGCTGCAACTACAAGAGAGCCGCCTACTGCTACAACCTGTTCGTATAAAAACAGCGTATGTAACTGGCTTTCATCCTGCTGATCGAGCCGCTGTAGGTTATCCAGACAGACTAAGAGGTTCTGTTCGAGTTTGCTGTCAATTAATCTCGCAATACTGTCGTCGCCAAATGTAAGGTAACGAAACGGACGTTCGTGCCGTTCTGCCAAATCGCAACAAGCATTCAACAAATGGGTCTTGCCGCTACCAGAGGGGCCCCATAAAAAAACGGTCGGATGGCCGGGTGACCCCTGAACCATAGCGACCAGCTGCTGAATCAGGTTTTCATTTCCTGCCTTACAAAAATAATCCAGGGTCGCCTCATTACGGCCAACTACCGGAATCAGAGTCTGTTGGCTTATTTGTGTATTGTCCATGGGAGTCATTTACTCCACCATGCTGCGTTTTATACCCCAATTCCACACGTACTGAGATCCACTAATCACGGAAGTAATCACTACCCCAAATATCATGACGTTAATAAAAAGAGGCAGTGGCGTGCTCAGCAACTCGGATTTCTCAACTAGAACAAATACCACCAGAGAAATTTGCAGGAACGTATTAATTTTGCTCGAATAAATCGGGCGCATCGGGACCTCCTCGTCCATTGCGACCAACAAGACAAAATACCCCACGATGATCACAAGATCCCGAAAAATTACCACAACCAATAGGTAGAAAGGGATGTCGCCAAGCATTGCAAGCATTACATAGGCGCTGGTAATCAATAACTTATCGGCAATTGGATCAAGAATTGCACCCAAAGCAGAAACGCAGTTGAATCGTTTGGCAATATAGCCGTCGAGTCCGTCGGTGATTCCGGCAACCAGAAATAATATTAATGCAGCTTCATAGTTACCCGCATCCAGTACCAATACCAGTACCGGGCAGGCGGCAATGCGCAACAGGGTCAGCAAATTAGGGATCTGAGAAATCAATGGTATTAATTAAAGTTCATTAAAACTTAGCTGTCATGTACACCCTATTTTACGTCCCTTTGGTATGATGGTCACCCTGAATAGGAGACGATAGGCTGGCAATTCTTTACTCCAGTTAAGTGACTCTGGATTGTTTTCGGGAAAGCAAAATAACGCCGAGTTAAGGCATAATCCCCGAGTCTCCATCAGAGAATTTAACAGAAAATTGACTAATTCCAGCCACTCCATTGCACCTCTTAGTTACCGTGACAGCGGAGTAGACATCGACGCCGGCAATTCCCTGGTCGAACGGATCAAGCCCGCGGTGCAGCGCACCCATCGACCCGGAGCCCTAGGTGGCATCGGTGGTTTTGGGGCTTTGTTTGAACTACCATGGGAGCGCTACCGAAATCCAGTACTGGTATCAGGCACGGACGGCGTTGGCACCAAGCTAAAATTAGCCGGTATGCTCAATCATCACGACACAATTGGCATTGACCTGGTTGCCATGTGCGTTAACGACATTGTTGTCGCGGGGGCAGAACCATTATATTTTCTGGACTATTTTGGCACCGGCAAGCTTGACCTGGACCAGGCAGAGGCAGTAATTAATGGTATAGCGGAAGGCTGCCATCAAGCGGGTTGCGCATTATCTGGTGGTGAAACCGCGGAAATGCCGGGGATGTATGACGTTGGCGAATATGATCTGGCAGGATTTGCCGTGGGGATTGTCGAGAAGGACAAATTACAGTCCCCGGAAAATGTTAAGCCCGGTCAAGTTGTACTTGGCCTGGCCTCGACGGGAATTCACTCGAATGGTTTTTCCCTGGTCCGAAAGGTATTGGAGCGCAGCGGAGACTCCGTCGATATCGCGTTTGGGGACAGCAGTCTGGGTATGACTCTGCTCACGCCGACGCGTATTTACGTCAAGTCAATATTAGCGCTACTCGAGTCAGTGTCAGTATCCGCAATTTGCCATGTAACCGGTGGGGGAATAAGCGAAAACCTGCCGAGGGTACTACCTCAAGGTGTCTCTGCTAAGATCGACCTGAAAAGTTGGGAGCCTCCCAAAATTTTTCATTGGCTCCAGAAAAATGGTCAGATCGAACAATCTGAAATGTTACGTACATTTAATTGCGGGATAGGTATGATCGTCGTGGTTGATCCATCAGATCAGCACCTGGCGAACCAAATACTGGAGAAAAATGGTGAAGCCGTAATTCAATTAGGAACCATCGAAGCGGCGAATTCCCCTGACAAAGTTGAATTTTTAAATCTGGGATAACCCGCCATAGATGAACCAAACTCTGACTCTCGCAATCTTGATATCTGGCAGTGGATCAAATCTCCAAGCGATAATTGATGCGATTGAATCCAAAAGCCTGGATGCCAGGATTGCAGTAGTTATTAGCAACCAGGCCGATGCATTTGGATTGATGCGCGCACAAAATTCAGGCATTCCGACCGAGATTGCTTCCCATCGAGACTATAGCAGTCGTGCTGAATTTGATCTGGCATTGATCGAATTACTCAATCCATTTAGTCCCGACCTGATCATCCTGGCGGGTTTTATGCGTATTCTATCGGCCCGGTTTATTTCCTCATATCCGAACAGGATCCTCAATATTCATCCGTCGTTGTTGCCGAAATTCAAGGGCACCAACACCCATCAGCGTGTGATCAACGCTGGTGAAGTCGAACATGGCGCCAGCGTTCATCTGGTTTCAGAACAATTGGATGGGGGGCCCATCATTCTCCAATTCAGAGTTACAGTGGAGCCGGGGGATCATGCGGAAAAATTAAAAGCCAAGGTTCTTGAGGGAGAGCACCAGATATATCCCCAGGCAATTCAAATGTTTGCGGAAGGCAGGGTAGCTGTAGACAGCGGTTCGGTAATCATCACTCCGGCAGAATCTGACCATACGGGAGATAATTCATGATTCGACCAGAGCCTAAAATACCAACACTGGTAGCGCGCTGGCTGGTCGCATGCTGGATTTCCCTGGCTTGCTGGCCCGTACTGGGAATTGATGTTCCACCGCAAACTCTGCGATATGCGGTTGACTATAAGGGGACCAATGCTGGCGAGCTGGAAATCGTTATTAGTCGAATCGACACCGGATATTTAGTTAAATCTATCAGCCATCTTAGCTTGGTCGCCCAGTTATTCTTGCAAAGTTTCACCATCGAATCGACTTTCGATATGGTTAACGGCCAACCCCGACTGCTAAAAGGAAGAGAAATTTTCAACCAGTCAGGAGAGATACACAGGAGTTTTGAAGTTGACCATGGCAAACAGGCGATTACTTTTAGCCAGCAGGAGCAAGAATCCCAGCCCATCGTAAACGCCGCCTGGCTTGATGCCGATGCGTTCCCATTGGCCCTGATATTCGCTGACAAATCTTCACTGACTGGCAAAAAGTTTCTTTCGGTAAGCGCAAAACGTGCAGGACTCCAGGTTTTTCACGCTCCACTGGAAGAAAGCGTCACGGTGCCTGCCGGGACTTTTAGCAGTCTTAAAGTGATCAACAATCGTGTCAGTGACCCGTCTCGTACCATTACAGTGTGGCTCCAAGACTCCAGCAATCCTGTTCCGCTCAAGATTATTTCGGGTAAGCAGGGCAAGCAAACCACGATGGAATTGATTGAGCAGCCTGTGCTCAATCAATAGCTCAATTGTTTAGTTTTAAGTGACCGCAGCTCTATCCATCCAAGGCCTCGAAAAAGTTTATTCTAATGGCTTGCACGCATTAAAAGGAATTGATCTGGAAGTCCCCCAGGGGGATTTTTTTGCTCTGTTGGGAAAAAATGGAGCGGGGAAATCCACCGCCATCGGCATTATTGCCTCATTGGTGAATAAATCTGCTGGACAAGTGAAGATTTTCGGAATTGACATCGATAAAAATTTTCCTCTGGCGAAATCTTTTCTCGGATTGGTACCTCAGGAAATAAACTTTAGTGTATTTGAAACCCCCCTACAAATAGTCACCCATCAGGCCGGTTACTATGGCATTGGCAGAATAATAGCCAAGCAACGGGCCGAGAAATATCTCAAGCAGCTAGGATTATGGGATAAACGCAATGGGATAACCCGGGAGCTGTCCGGCGGCATGAAGCGTCGTTTAATGATTGCCCGGGCTCTAGTCCATCAACCTAAACTGCTGATACTGGATGAGCCCACTGCTGGAGTGGACATAGAAATACGGCGATCAATGTGGAAGTTTATAAAAGAAATAAACGAACAAGGTACAACTATCATCCTGACGACTCACTACCTGGAAGAGGCAGAAAATCTGTGTCGAAATATTGCAATAATTGAGGATGGCCTAGTAATAGAAAATACCAGCGTTAGAGAACTTTTATCCAAACTTCAGCGCGAGGTTTTTATTCTCGATTTATTGGAACCACTTAATCGCCTGCCAGATTTTGATCGGGGTAGTTGGAAATTGATTAACCCAACAACTCTCGAAGTGAATATATCGAAACAGCAGGGAATAAACGGTATTTTTCGACTGTTAAACGATAACGACATTAAAGTACAAAGTATGCGCAATAAGTCTAATAGACTGGAGCAACTTTTCATGGATATGGTTGATGGAGTGCACAACAATCCGCAGGAAACCTCGAAAAGCACGACCTCCAACCCATGAACTGGGAACAAATTTTGGTCGCATACCTGACTATTGTGCGTAAAGAGGTCACCCGTTTCACCCGAATCTGGCAACAAACAATGTTGCCCCCTGTCATTACAACATCTCTGTATTTCGTTATTTTTGGCAACCTGATTGGGGTCCGGATCGGTACCATGGACGGTTTTAAGTACATGGACTTTATTGTACCGGGACTTATATTGATGTCGGTCATTACCACCTCCTATGCTAATGTGTCCTCATCATTTTTCGCCAGCAAATTCCAACGCTCGATCGAAGAGATTCAGGTGTCACCTACTCCGAATTGGGTGATATTGCTTGGCTATGTCAGCGGTGGAATGGTACGGGGTTTGATGGTCGGGGCCGTAGTTACCGTGGTTTCCCTGCTTTTTAGCCGCCTGTCTATCCACAATGTATTTGTCATGCTAAGCATTATCGTGCTAACCGCACTATTGTTCGCATTGGGTGGATTTATGAATGGATTATTTGCCCGAAAGTTTGATGACGTATCCATTGTTCCAACCTTTATTCTGACCCCTCTGACTTACCTCGGTGGTATTTTCTATTCGATCAACTTATTACCTGATTTTTGGCAAGCTGTTTCTCATATCAATCCCATTCTTTACATGATCAACGCATTCCGTTTTGGATTCCTGGGGGTTTCAGATATTAGTTTACTTTTTTCCTATGCCATCATTATCAGTTTCTCAATTACCCTGTTCCTAGTCAATCTTCGGTTGTTGAACACTGGTTACGGTATTCGCCAGTAAACAAGCCGATCAAAAACCTGTGTGAGCTTAGATTAAAATACAACCCCACACCGACACAACCAATACCAAAGAAAGTAACACGGCGGCGGAACCCATATCCTTCGCTCGACCGCTTAGTTCGTGGTGCTCCCCTCCAAAACGGTCAACAACCGCCTCTAAGGCTGAATTGATCAATTCGACCAGTGGTACCAATAATACCGAGCCAACCAGTAGCCCGCGTTCAACACCACTTTCTCCAATCCATAGTGCCAATGGAAGCAGTACCATACTGGCAAAGACTTCCTGGCGAAACGCCTGTTCGTTGCTCCAGGCCGCCGCTATGCCCTTGGAGGAATATCCGAATGCATTGAACAAACGTTGAATTCCACCGGGAGATTGCTTGGCCATGTCAGACTATAGATTGAGCTGTAATACTTGCTGACGCAAGTCGTCTGGTTCCACCGCAGCCATGATGGAAGGTAAAGCAGTCTCAAGTTTCGCTAAATCACTTAACCGAATCCTTTGTTTAACCTCTAGCAATGACGCCGGGTCCATACTGAATTCTCGCAATCCGAGCGCCAGCAGTATGCGTGTATATTTGGGATCTCCAGCCATCTCACCGCACATTGATACCGGAATACCAGCGTTACGACCCGCGTCAATAACATATTTTATTAAACGCAAAATTGACGGGTGAATCGGGTCATACAAGTAGTTGACCTCATCGTCGATTCGATCAATAGCCAGGGTATATTGAATCAGATCATTGGTACCAATCGATAAAAAATCCAGTTTACTCGCGAAAATATCTGCCGCGATTGCCGCCGCGGGCACTTCGATCATACCCCCCACCGGCATATCCGGATTAAATCCCAGACCCTGTTCGGTTAACTCCTGTTTGACTTCCTCAATCAATCGGTAAAGCTGATTCAATTCTTCGACATTCGACACCATCGGTACCATCATACGCACATCACCACAGGCTGACGCTCGATAAATAGCTCGCAGTTGGGGTTTAAATAAACCAAGATCATGCAAACACAGGCGGATCGCCCGTAAACCCAACGCCGGGTTGGTAATCTGGGTATCGTGAATACGGCCTCCATCGACTTGTTTGTCGGCTCCAAGATCCAGAGTTCGAATAGTAACTGGCGCCTGGCTCTTTTTTATCAATTCACAGTAGACTTCGATTTGTTCGTTTTCATCGGGCATTTGCGACCGATTCATAAACAGGAATTCGGTCCGATATAACCCTACACCCTGGGCATTTTGCGCGGTACTAAGTTCGATCTCGTCGGGTAATTCGATATTTGACATTAACGAGACCCGGTGTCCGTCAAGCGACACAGTTTCCGACCCGCGCAGGGTTTCCAGAGCCTGGTTGCGTCGGATGATCTTCTCGTAACGGCGCTGATATGTCTCCAACGTAGAGTGATCCGGGTTCGCCAGGATCACTCCGCGTTTACCGTCAAGAATCAACATTTCGCCAGTGCGCAGAAAACGGCTGGCCCCATGGAGCCCAACGATGGCCGGAATTTTCATACTACGAGCGAGAATTGCAGTATGCGAAATTGGTCCACCCAGATTGGTTACAAAACCTGTAATCTGATGCTTTCTTAATTCGATTGTGTCAGCTGGAGTTAGATCGTTGGCAATTATAATTTCGCCATCAAAAGATCCTTCTGGCTGATCCCCCAGGATTTCCTCGTTATCCATCAGGGCGCCAATAATTCTTTGGATGACCTGGGCGATATCCGCAGATTTGGCACTTAAATAGGGATCTTGAATTTGTCCGAACATTTGCTCGAGCCGCTTGCCATGCTGACTAAGCGCGTATTCGGCATTTATCTGCTGATGGCGGATCAGTTTAGCGGATTCCTCCCTGATGGTGGGATCCGCCAGCATCCATCCATGGGCCTCAAGCAAACTAGCAACCTCGTCTGGCGCCTCCGGGGAAATATTCTCGCCAAGTCGCTCCAGGGCGCGCTGGGCCTTTTCGATTCCCTGATCAAGACGGACGATTTCGGCATCAATGTCCTGGGGCTTGATCACGTATTGGCTGATTGATTCGCCTGCGCGGCTGATTACCCTGGCCTTGCCAATAGCAATACCCGCGCCAACTCCAGTCCCGTGGAGCGCTAGCATTACGCTACTCCTCCAGGATTATCAGTGTTGCAATAGGTCAATTATTCTCCCTCTCCGAAGTAATCAGCAAAAAGATCACTAATCGCAGAAACTGCCGCCTGCTCGTCCGAACCTTCAGCTGTTAGTTCAATTTCAGATCCCTGGGAAGCTGCCAGCATCAAAATCCCCATAATACTTTTGACATCCACTTCTTGGTTTCTACCGGTCATTTTTAGCGAACACTCAAATCCGGAGGCCAGTTTGACCAGTTTGGACGCCGCCCGCGCATGCAGACCCAATTTATTAATTACTGTTATTGAAGTTGTTATCACTATTCCTGAAGCTGTCTATGACGAACTTGAACACTCATATCACTTTCCCTGAAGAAATTCTTCAGTTGTTCACAAATGTAAACTGAACGGTGCTGACCTCCAGTACACCCAATTGCAACTGTAATATAGCTGCGATTTTCGCTGGCGAAGCCGGGTAGCCATTTATACAAAAACTGAAAGATCCCCTGCGCCATCTCCCCAACCACAGGTTCATTTTTAAAAAATGTTATAACCGCCTGATCTCTTCCAGTAAGCGAACGCAATGTATCGTCCCAATGGGGGTTGGGTAGGCACCTGACATCAAAGACAAAATCCGCTTCCCGGGGTGAACCAAACTTGAATCCAAATGATTCAATTAATAACAACGGACCAGTGACACTCGAGCTCCCGGCAAAATCCCGAATCAGACCTCTTAGTTCATGGGGCGTGGTATCGGTGGTATCAATTATTTTTTCCGCCCTGTCATGTAATGGTTGCAGCATTTCTCGCTCCTGACGAATCCCCTCAATTAAAGGAGTTGTATCATCGGTAAGGGGGTGTTTGCGCCTGGTTTCGCTATATCGCCTTACCAGTTTTTGCTCCTCCGCTTCCAAAAAGAGTATTCGACAAGCCCGCCCGTGGCGTTCAAGCTCTCCAAGCTGTTGATCCAGCTCTGATAAAAACATTTTATTGCGGGAATCTATACTAACCGCCGCACCAACGATTTCATCAGCGGTGCCTGAAGTGTGATCGGGTAAATAGCGATTAAATTCCGGCAATAATACGGCCGGTAAGTTATCGATGCAGTAATATCCGATATCTTCCAGTGACTGAAGTGCCACGCTTTTTCCCGAACCCGATAGTCCGCTAATAATTATCAGATCTGTGGCCAATAGCTTCATCCTATGTCTCGGCCTGGAGCCATCAGCATGTTCAGACAGGGTATTTTTATCTCGAATAATTTCACATTTTCGATTAGTTTTTCAATTGCATAAATCCTAACTCCGCAAATAAATTCGAAATCAGTGCCTTCATGGAACACTGTCTGGTGCTCAACAATTTCACGAAGAGATCGTACAATCGAACAACTGGCTAACCTGCAGAGCGGTCTGACTCGCTCTCAATGCGTCAACAAATTCATTGTTTTGAAAACATCCTGCCAGCACCGCCAGCAGTTTGAGATGGGCTTCATTTGCTTCCGCAGGTACCAGTAGACCGACCGCTAACCAAACCGGTAAATCATCCGGTGTATCATACTTAATCGGATGTTTTAGTCGGATCACACTGACAACGGGTTGATCGAGATTTTCAATCCTTCCATGGGGTACCGCGATACCCCGACCCAACCCAGTGCTACCTATTCGCTCTCTCTCAGTAATTGTCTTTAGAACACACTCTTCACTTATTTCCCCTAGTCCTGCGCTGGAAATCTCGGCAATCTGCTCGAATAGTCGTTTACGACTGCTGGTATCGAGGTCCAGGACAATTCGGTCGAGACTCAGAAAATCTGAAATTTTTGGGTCTGCTTCGATCCCCCCTACTGCATCAACAGGGGCATTCATATATGGACTCCGATTCAGTCAATATCTTGTTTAAGTGAAACATCTGTGCGGTGGTGATTGGTCAGTTTTTCTTTGTGTTTTATAACCTGCCGATCCAGCTTACCGACCATTGAATCAATTGCGGCATACATGTCGTCACAGGTACTGGAGGCGTGAATCATAGCGCCTTTAGCATTTATTGTGGCCTCCGCCATGTGTCTTTTCTTCTCGACTTGCAACACCACGTTGGTATTGGTGACGTGATCAAAGTGTCGGGATATTTTCTCGACCTTTTCCGAAACATGGTTATGTAGAGACTCTGTGATGTCCAGATGATGACCGCTAATTGATATTTGCATATTTACGCCTCCTCTTGGGTTAAAAAATGTCGCTTTGACGCGACCGATTAATCATTACAAAGTTTTACGTTTACTCGACGGTGGGATATTCAACTGTTCTCGATACTTCGCAACGGTTCGTCGCGCCACGTCTATTCCTTGAGTTTTTAGTTCCTGGCAAATCTTCATGTCGCTTATTGGTTTTCTGGTTGGCTCTTGCTCGATCATTTTTGCAATCAATGTTTGAATCGCCAGCGCCGAAGTCCGAACGCCATCCTCAGACCCAAGTTCCTGGGAAAAAAAATACTTGAGTTCAAACATACCAAGCGGCGTCAGCATATATTTGCCTGAAGTAGCACGGGAAACCGTCGACTCATGAATATCAAGGGCTTCCGACAGGTCCTTGAGAATCATGGGTTTCATAGCTTCTGGTCCGTGTTCGAAAAAAGCCTGTTGTCGCTCTACTATTTGGGTTCCTACCGACAGTATTGTATCGTGTCTCTTTTCGATATTTGACAGTAGCCATTTGGCACCCTGAAGTTGCTCACGCATTCTGGAAAACTTATCACTGTTGGCATTTTCCACAATCAATTCCTGGTAATCGCGATTGATCATAACCTTTGGCAATACCCCGGTATTCAGTCGGGCAAACCACACACCCTGGCGGTGCTCAACAATTAAATCAGGCGTAATATAATTGATCGATACGTCACCAACGCTGTATCCCGGATGAGGATTGAGGCGGTGAATCAAATCGACCGCCTGTTTCAACTGTTGCTGATTTACCTTTAATTTTCGCTGCAGCAATTGATAATCGTGATCGGCCAGAAGTCCCAGATGATTATTAATGATTTTCTTTGCGGTAACATATCCAGGAAAACCCTGATCAAGTGCGGTCAATTGAAGCAGCAAACATTGCTCGGGACTTTCAGCACCCACCCCAGGTGGATCCAGTGACTGCACCAGGTCCAATCCCTCAACCACTTGTTCGTAACTGATTTCCCCTGCCGGATCCAGTTCCTGATATATTTTCTCGACGGGAATTTCCAGATAGCCTGCGTCGCTGATATATTGAACAATATGGTCGGTAACCAACTGTTGTTCCAAAGGAAGATTCAGCAGCGACAATTGGGCAGACAATGAATGTTTTAGGGTAATGGAGTCTGAAGGTTCAGGCACATCAAATTCAGCCCGGTCTCTGGACACAGCGGTAGCGCTGTGCCCGTATGGTTCGGCACTTACCCAGTCTTGGTTATACGACTCCCTCGATTCATCGCTTGATTCGATTTCGATATTATCATTGGTGTGGGTGACTTCTTGTGGCCTGCTGTCTTCATCTATTTCCAGCAGTGGGTTGGTCTCGTGGGCAAGTAGAATCTCTTCGGACAATTCTGCGGTATTCATCTGCAGCAGTCGAATCGCCTGCTGCAGTTGTGGCGTCATCGTTAGACGCTGACTCTGCTTGAGATTAAGCGCCTGTTTCATCCATTTTGGAGTGCTTCATTGGAGAATCATTGTAACCAAATTCTTCCTGGTCGGTAACCCTGAGATGCCAATTTGGCAACAGATATATCATGCTATACTGTCGGGATTAGTCAAATTACCGGCTGCCGGGGAAAGCCGAATTGAATCTATTCCAGAGCGAATTTCGTGTGATGGAATTTCCCCAACAGGTGGTTTTATAAATTCTTTTTCGAGTGAATCTGAAACTCCTGACTATTTTTACAGCCGAGAAGAGTTATGTGGGTCACATTCGAAAATCTTGTCCCAAATATACTTCTCTGGCACGCTGATCCTGCATGATCATTTCTGGAGATCCCGCAACCAACACTTCTCCCTGATGCAAGATATAGGCGCGATCACAAATACCCAGAGTCTCCCGTACGTTGTGATCAGTTATTAATACACCAATTTCACGGTCCTTAAGTAACGTAATTATTTGTTGTATATCTTTCACGGCAATAGGGTCGACTCCAGCAAAAGGTTCATCCAAAAGAATAAAGGATGGCTCCAAGGCAAGAGCACGCGCAATTTCAACCCGTCGTTGTTCACCGCCGGATAGCTGTATCGTGAGTTTGTCGCGCAGATGGTAGATGCCAAATTCATCAAGCAGATTGCGACTAATTTCTGCTCGCTCTTCGGCACTGTGCTTGCCAACGGTTTCGAGAACTGCCAAGATATTCTCTTCACTGGTCAGTTTGCGAAAAACTGAATGTTCCTGGGGCAAATAGCCGATTCCCATACGAGCGCGCTCATGCATAGGCAATTCTGTTATATCATCTTCATCAAGGTAGATTCGCCCGCTGGATTCCCTGACCAGCCCGATAATCATGTTAAAGCTGGTAGTTTTTCCAGCGCCATTAGCGCCAAGTAGTCCAACCACTTCATTGTTGGTTACAACGAGGTCTACCCCGTTAACGATCACGTTATGTTTGTATTTTTTTACCAGAGATTTAGCGGTGAGCGTTCGCATTCCGTATCAAGGATATCGTTGAAAGGTTGAGAGTCGCAGCGATGCGATCAGTTTTTCTTTTTCTTTTTACGCGGCTGGATAATCAGGGTCGGACGAGAGCTGGTTTCTGTGTCTGCTGCGCTAGCGGTCGCTTCTTGCCCACCAACGGTTTCACTTTCTGCGGTACCTGAATCGGTAGATGCGGTGGCTTTTTTGGTGGCGGCCTTGGAATCCCCCTTTACCCTGACTTTTTCAGTTTTTAGGTCATAGGTTATCAATCTACCTGTCAAACGGGTTCCACCCTGAACTACATCTGCGCGACTTTTCATAACTACTAATTGTTCGATTTGATCCATTACAATCTCGCGCGCCGTACCAATCATGTCGTCCTCTGAGTCTTCTGGCCGCTGCTTGAATTTACCGGGGTCGCCGGTACATATGGCTTTGTCCAACGCCCCATCAGCATTGAAGTAAGTTACCAGCTCGTCGCAATCCAGTCGGATCGAACCCTGGCGGTACACCACATCACCACGGTAGGTTCGTACCCCGGTTTTGAGGTCAAGTTCAAAGTCGTTAGCTTCGAGCGTAGCCGGCTGCTCACTATCACTGTCTAGCCCATATATTGGGCCAGCAAAAACCAGCAATAACATCAGAAATATTCTTACAAACATCAATTTAACCTCTATCTTGGTTAAGGATAATGACCATTTTCTCACCCATAGAAACCCCTCCGGAGAAAGCCGTTTGGCTTTGAATAACCCGTACGTTTCCGGTTAACAGAATTTTTGAGGTGCTATTGTAGAGCCAGCCCGAGTCAGCGTATATATGCCTTGGGGTCTGGTTTAGATCATATTGAACCACATGAGGATTGTCCAACAGCGCTCGGTCACCGTAAGGATAGTGCACCATCCGGTCCGCCTTCAATTCGTACTTTTTACCGAGTTTGTCCATTCCTGTCGAGACAAAATTTTCAATATAGTAGTCTGCAGCATTTTTTTCCTGCTCACTGATCTCTTCGGCAGGGGATTCTAATAATCCAAATTGGAGCCACGCAGACAGGGTGATAAGGATTAGAAAAACCCCAACCAGAATAATATTTTCGCGAAATTCCAGCATCTTCAGATAACACCGGCTCGCAGCAGGTCGTGGGTATTGAGTGCACCAACGACAACATCCTGATCATCTACCACAAAAAGGCAATTAATCGCATGGGGCCCTTGTTGGGCATATTCACGCATTATTTTGACAATTTCTGCGGCCAAAGTATCGGGTTTAACTGTATAGGGATTGTGATTAGCTAAATCAATAGCTCGGCTGTTATAAATATCCACGCCGTCGTTAAGGGTCCGACGCAAATCGCCATCGGTAAACATACCAAGTAGTTTACCGTCTGCATCAACAATACCTGCCATTCCAAGGGATTTTGACGACATCTCAACAAGCAAATCCTGCAGTCTTGCATCCGCGTCAACAATAGGAAGCTGTTCACCCCGGTGCATTAAATCGCCGGCGTACAATAACAGACGCTTTCCCAATGTTCCTCCGGGGTGGGTTCTGGCGAAGTCCTGGATAGAAAAACCCCTTAGCTTCTGCACCGCTACTGCTAAAGCATCGCCCATCACCAGGGTTGCCGTAGTACTGGCGGTCGGTGCCAGGTTTAACGGGCAGGCTTCTTTGGCTACACCAACATCGACACAGACATCTGCCTGTTGAGCTAATGTTGAGGCTTGATTTCCAGTGAAAACGATCAATTTAGTCCCAATCTGCTTAACGATTGGCAGTATGGTGATAACTTCGGGGGTCTCGCCCGAATTCGAAATCGCAACCACCAGATCATCTGGTGTAATCATGCCCAAATCGCCGTGGCTGGCCTCTCCGGGGTGAACAAAAAACGAAGGGGTGCCTGTACTGGCAAAGGTAGCCGCAATCTTACCTCCAATATGTCCCGACTTACCCATTCCAATAACCACAACTCGCCCTGCGCAATCCAGGATCAGCTGGCAGGCCTGCTCAAATGCAACGCCAATTCGTTGACTCATGGCAACAATGGCATCGGCCTCGATTTGAACTACCGCGCGTGCGAACTCGACAGCATTATCGGTAGAAATAGGCGACGACATGAATCTACTCAGGACAATAAATGTGGGAACGACTAGTATAACAAACCGAAGGGTCTAAATAATTGCCATTCTGTTAAGGTTTTGCTGTTTACCCAGGCTATCTTTATTTGCTAATGTCGTGCTCGCCACTATAAATACGGAATACGAAATTGGATTTATTCACATTAGAAAATTTGTTCACCCTGGTAATGCTGACGTTGCTGCAGGCGGTATTGGGATTCGATAATCTGCTGTATATTTCTCTCGAGTCGAAGCGGGTAGATGAGTCCAGACGGGCATCAGTTCGACGATGGGGAATCGGGCTTGCAGTATTGTTGCGCATTGTTTTGTTATTTGTCTTAATTAAAATAATCTCACTATTTCAGGACACGCTTTTTTCAACCCACATTAACGGCGTTTTCGAGGGCGTATTTAACCTCCACAGTCTGGTAGTTTTATTTGGTGGAGTGTTTATTATCTATACCGCATTCAAGGAAATCATGCATATGCTGATCCTTGAAGACTTGCATGATAACGAAAATTCCGGCAATTCATTCGCCAAAGCGCTAACATTGATTGTGGTTATGAACGTAGTATTTTCATTTGATTCAATTCTTAGCGCCATGGCGCTAACCAATGTTTTTGTGGTAATGGCGACGGCTATTGTAATTGGCGGTATTCTTATGATCTGGTTATCCGACCACGTCGCAGAATTTCTGGAAAAAAACCGGATGTACGAAGTTATCGGCCTGTTCATTCTGTTTATAGTTGGCATCATGCTGCTGACCGAAGGCGCCCATTTGGCGCATATTACGGTATTTAATCATCCCGTCCTGCCCATGAGTAAGGCGACATTTTATTTCGTGATCTTCGTTGTAGTCGTGGTTGACCTGGTTCAATCGCGTTATGCTTCCAACCTGATGAAGAAAAACCATGCCAGGATTGCTGCTAAAGGACCGTCTAAATGAAACACCCTGAATTATCCGACCAAGATCAACTTGAAATCGAAGCCGCTCTATTCCGTAAACTAATCGCGCACCTGCAAACACACCCGGAAGTGCAGAATATAGACCTGATGAATTTGGGCTATTTCTGTCGTAACTGTTTTTCCAAATGGTATATATCAGAGGCTGCCGAGCATGGGGTTGAAGTCAACTATGATCAAGCCCGCGAGTCTGTGTATGGGATGCCCTATAAGGAATACAAAGAAAAATGGCAGGTAAAGGCATCAGATGATCAGTTATCCCAGCTTGAGCATGCGCAACAAAATGCCACAGAGTAACTTTCAGAGAATGCACCTCGTGGATTCTGACAATTGTCGCGGAAATTAACCAGCCAACCGATTTTCTGAGCGGCGGCTGGCCTGATGCACAGTATCAACCAAAACGCCCACGCGCTCGGGATCTATAGTTGGGTGGATACCATGGCCAAGGTTAAAAATATGCCCAGGTCGATCCCCGAATTCTTCGATTATCCGAGTTGCCTCAGCGGCGACTTTTGGTCCCGCAGCATACAGCACAGTAGGGTCCATATTTCCCTGTAGCGCGACCTTATGGCCAATCCTTTCCCAGGCATCCATCAGGGAAATAGTCCAGTCCAATCCAACTCCGTCACAACCAGTATCCGCGATCTGTTCAAGCCAGTTACTGCCTCCCTTGGTAAACAGGGTGATCGGTATTAATTTTGTCGCGGGGTCGGATTTCAATGCGTCCACAATCTGCCGCATGTATGCCAGCGAAAAATCCATATAAACCGGGGTCGATAAAGCTCCTCCCCAGGTATCAAAAACCATTAGTGCCTGGGCCCCGGCTTTGACCTGGGCTTTCAAATAGTCAATTACTGCCAACGTAACCCGGGACAACAGATCATGGGTCATTGCTGGCTGGTCGTGCAGCATCCCTTTGGCTAGCGCAAACTCTTTACTTCCACCGCCTTCGACCATATAGGTTGTCAGGGTCCAAGGACTCCCGGTAAACCCAATGAGCGGCACGCTGCCATCCAATTCATGTCGGATCAGTCGTACCGCGTCCATAACGTATCCAAGGTCTTTATCAATGTCCAGTTCCGGCAACGATTCAATATCAGTTTTTGACCGAATTGGCCGGGCAAACCGTGGACCAACGCCTTCGTCAAGGGACAGTCCCAGCCCCATAGCATCTGGGATAGTCAGAATATCCGAGAACAAAATTGCAGCGTCAAGAGAAAATCGTCTTAGTGGTTGCAGGGTCACCTCACAGGCAAGTTCCGGGGTTTTGCATAAGGTCAGGAAATTTCCCGCTGCCGCTCTGGTCGCTCGATACTCCGGCAGATACCTCCCAGCCTGGCGCATTATCCAGACCGGTGTGCAATCTACGGGCTGGCGAGCAAGCGCCCGCAACAAACGGTCATTTTTCAAAGGAACTGGCATAGTACTATCTTTATTTAATCTGCAGAAAGACTGTTATCTTCCCGTAAGTATTTGTCCACGGCTCGAGCGCACTGTCGCCCCTCTTGGATTGCCCAAACCACTAGAGATTGTCCTCGCCGCATATCGCCAGCTGAAAATACGCCGTCGATATTACAGCAATAAGCTTTGTCCCCGTCAGTTGCTGCGGCGACATTGCCCCGGGAATCGAGCGCAACGTCAAAGTCCTTTAGTAGACCTTGATGCACAGGGTGAACAAAACCCATTGCTAAGGTTACCAATTCCGCCTTAAGTTCAAAATCAGATCCTGCAATCTCCTGCATTTTCCAGTTTCCATCGACTATTTTCCAGGCAACTTTGCGACAGTGCACAGCTTTTACCCGTCCCTTTCCATCATCAATAACCGCCGTAGTCACGATATCCCAAAGCCGGTTGCATCCTTCTTCCTGGGACGACGACGTGCGCATTTTATGGGGCCAGTTGGGCCAGGTTAACGCTTTGTCTTCACGCTCTGGTGGTTGCGACAAGATTTCTATTTGGGTAATACTCGCTGCTCCATGTCGATTGGCTGTACCAATACAATCGGACCCGGTATCACCACCACCGATCACCACCACATGCTTCCCCCTGGCGGAAACATATTCGTCTTCGGAAACCAGATTCCCTTGTATTCGACGAGAATTATTCCGTAAAAAATCCATTGCGAAATGAACTCCAATAAGTGTCTGCCCGGGTACCTGCAGTTCTCTGGGCACTTCGCACCCCCCTGCTAAAACTGCCGCGTCAAAATTTTCCAACAAGTAACTCACCGGCAAATCAACGCCGATATGAGTGTTGCTGTGAAAACGCACTCCCTCGGCTTTCATCTGCGCCATGCGTCGATCAATTACCTTTTTATCCAGTTTGAAATCCGGAATGCCGTAACGTAGCAAACCGCCACTTCGATCATGTTTGTCGTAGATTGACACGCTATGGCCCGCTCTCGCCAGCTGCTGGGCGCAGGCCAATCCGGCGGGACCGGATCCGACCACGGCAACCCGCTTGCCGCTACGATGTCGTGGAATCTGTGGTTGAATCCACCCTTCTTTCCAGGCCCGCTCCACAATGCTGTATTCGATGGTTTTTATCGTTACAGGATTATCATCAATATTCAGGGTACAAGACGCTTCGCAGGGTGCCGGGCAGATTCGACCAGTGAATTCGGGAAAGTTATTGGTCGCGTGTAACTGTTCGCTGGCGGCCTTCCAATCGTCCTGGTAAACCAGGTCATTCCAGTCAGGAATCAAATTATTGACCGGGCAACCGGTATGGCAATATGGTATTCCACAATCCATACAGCGGGCACCCTGATTGCGTAGTTCCTGATCTCCGAGGTTTATAACAAACTCCTGATAATTCTTGACCCGTAGCTCCACCGGCAGAAAGTGACGATCCTTGCGCTCGAATTCTATAAAACCTGTTGGATTACCCATGCCCTGCCTCCATTAGTGGCGCTGATTCTTCGGCTAGCTTGATCAAGGCTTTTTCATATTCAAATGGCATGATTTTGACAAATTTTACGAGATATTCGTTCCATTTATCCAATATGGTTCGGGCTAGCTGGCTATTGGTATAGCGAACGTGATTCTCGATCAGCAAACGCAACCGAGGCTCATCCGCGGTTAGCATATCTCCTAAATTTTGCAACCCGGAATCAGCAGATACTGGACGCAATTCCACTTGTTGCTGGTTGCAACGGGAGGCAAAGTCCCCAGCAAGGTCAAGAACATAAGCAATGCCTCCAGACATCCCGGCGGCGAAGTTTCTTCCGGTGGCCCCCAGGCAAACCACAACCCCTCCAGTCATGTATTCACAACCGTGATCGCCGACACCTTCTACCACCGCATTGGCACCGGAATTGCGCACACAAAATCGTTCTCCCGCAACGCCGTTAAAATAGGCCTCGCCGGCGATGGCTCCATACATAACCGTATTCCCCACAATAATATTGTCCGAGGGATCACCAATAGCAGCCTCCTGGGGAGGCCTAATTGCGAGACGTCCACCGGAGATTCCTTTTCCCACATAATCATTGGCTTCGCCTTCAAGTTCAATTGAAACACCCCGAGCAAGCCAGGCTCCGAATGACTGCCCTGCGGTTCCCTTTGCACGTATTACAATAGTGTCGTCGTCCAATCCTTTATGACCATACTGCTGAGCAATTCGCCCCGATAACATTGCTCCCACCGTACGGTCGGTATTGTTTACTGGTGTATCAATAGTCACCGATTCGCGATGTTCGAGGGCACGCCTGGACTGCTCAATAAATTGAAGGTCCAGGGCCTTTTCCAGCCCATGATCTTGAGATTCGCAATTGTAGATTGCGGTAGCCTGATCTACCACCGGCTTAGCAAGCATACGGCTGTAGTCCAGCCCTCTAGCCTTCCAATGAGTGATGGCCGGGTGCATATCCAGACGGTCGGACTGTCCAATCATTTCATTTACCGTGCGAAAACCGAGGTCCGACATAATTTTTCGAAGCTCTTCGGCAACAAAGAAAAAATAATTAATGACATGCTCTGGCTTACCGGTAAATTTCTTGCGTAACTCCGGGTCCTGGGTTGCAACACCTACCGGGCAGGTATTCAGGTGACATTTGCGCATCATAATGCAACCCTGGACAATAAGCGGTGCAGTAGCAAAACCAAACTCGTCTGCACCGAGCAAGGCGCCAATCGCGACATCGCGTCCGGTACGTACTCCGCCATCTACCTGAACCGCGATCCGACCCCGCAACTGATTCATCACCAGTGTTTGGTGGGTATCCGCGAGGCCAATTTCCCAGGGTATTCCCGCGTGTTTTATGGAGGTTAACGGGCTGGCACCGGTGCCCCCTTCGTAGCCGGAAATCGTGACATGATCAGCATGCGCTTTGGAAACCCCAGCGGCTACCGTGCCTACGCCACCCTCTGATACCAGCTTGACTGAAATTCGTGCTGCCGGATTTACATTTTTAAGATCGTGGATCAGCTGGGCCAAATCCTCAATAGAATAAATGTCATGATGCGGTGGTGGAGAAATTAGGCCAACGCCTGGAGTCGAGTTTCGCACCGCGGCTATTTGGGCAGTTACCTTATGCCCCGGTAACTGCCCGCCCTCTCCGGGCTTGGCGCCTTGGGCCATCTTGATTTGCAAATCATCCGCATTCACCAGATATTCAGTACTCACACCGAAACGACCAGACGCTATTTGTTTTATTGCTGAGCGCCTCGGGTTTTTCGATCCATCTTCCAATACGAGATAACGTTCTGGCTCCTCACCTCCTTCGCCGGTATTCGAACGACCTCCAATCTGATTCATGGCCACTGCCAAAGTCGAATGGGCTTCCTGGGATATCGATCCAAATGACATCGCGCCAGTTGAAAACCGTTTGACAATTTCTGCTGCGGGTTCGACCTGGTCCAATGGCACAGGTTGCTGTGCCGATTTAAATTCGAACAAGCCCCTTAAATTAAGCAGCTTTTTGTCCTGCTGGTCCACTGCCCGAGAAAACTCGGCAAAAGTCTTCGGATTGTTGCTTCGGGTTGCATGTTGCAGTGCAGAAATCGTCTGGGGACTCCATACATGTGTTTCGCCATTAACCCGATAGGCATATTCACCACCAACATCCAACCGATTGGGCCCGCTATGTTCTCGATAAGCTCTCTGATGCCACTTGAAGGATTCAGCGGCTACCCGTTCCAGTCCAATCCCTTCGATCATGGTATGGGTACCAGAGAAATACTGTTCGACGAACTTTGACGATAATCCCACCGCATCGAAAATCTGTGCACCGCAGTAGGATTGGTAAGTGGATATGCCCATTTTCGACATGACCTTTTTGAATCCTTTACCCACTGCTTTAATATAGCGTTGCTGGGCGTCTTCGAAGTTCAGGGTGCTGTCAATAGTCGGTAATAATGTATTAATACTGTCAAATGCTACATAGGGATTAATGGCTTCAGCACCATAACCTGCAAGGGTCGCGAAATGGTGGATTTCAATACAGGCACCGGTCTCCACAACCAGCCCGGATTCGGTTCGCAGACCGCGGCGAATTAAATGATGATGTACCGCGGAAGTGGCGAGTAGCGCCGGAATTGCTGCATTGTCAGCGTCCATGTCCCGGTCTGACAAAATCAGGATGTTATATCCTCGTTTGACCCGCAATTCAGCCTTTTCGCACAAGCCCAATATAGCTCCACGCATACCCTTCGGACCCAGGTTTGCAGGGTAGCAGATGCTTAGAGTCTTGGTTCGAAAAGCAGCATTGGTATAGTCCTCAATCTGTCTGATGCGCTCCAGCTCGTTATTGGTCAACACGGGATGGGGAACGATTAGTCGCATATCCTTGCCACCGTCCTCGAGTCCCAGGAGGTTCGGTTTAGGACCAATTAGTGACATCAGAGACATTACAATTTCCTCTCTGATTGGATCGATCGGCGGGTTGGTTACCTGGGCAAAGTTTTGTTTGAAATAGCTCGACAGGTGTTTGCTCTGGTTGGACATAACTGACGGTGGAACGTCGGTACCCATGGACCCAATCGCCTCCTCCCCTCTTACCACCATGGGTGTCAGTAAAAATTTTAAATCTTGGAGATTATAACCAAAGGCTCGCTGGGCTAATGTAATGGTTTCATGATCGGGCGACATCGCGCCAACCGCTGGTCTCAAATCGGATAGTCTTATCTGGGTTCGGTCCAGCCAACCCTGATAGTCATGGGATGAAGCCAATGATTTCTTTAGTTCTTCATCGTCAATTATCCGCCCCTGTTCGAGATCGATCAGCAGCATTTTGCCTGGCTGCAAACGCCACTTTTTGACAATTTTTTGCTCCGGAATAGCCAGAACCCCCATCTCTGATGCCATTACTACGGTATCGTCGCTGGTCACCAAATAGCGCGCCGGACGTAGTCCATTGCGATCCAGGGTTGCCCCAATCTGGCGTCCATCGGTAAACGCTACTGCTGCTGGGCCATCCCATGGTTCCATTAGCGCCGCATGATATTCGTAAAACGCGCGGCGGCCAGAATCCATGCTCTGATTACCACTCCATGCTTCCGGTATGAGCATCATTATGGCATGGGATAAATCATAACCGCCCGCGAGCAGTAGCTCCAGGGCATTATCGAAAGCAGCCGAATCCGACTGACCTTCATGAATAAGAGGCCAAACTTTTTCCAGATCATCTCCCAGAATGGACGAGGACATGGTGCTTTTACGCGCCGCCATCCAATTGGTATTTCCGCGCAGGGTATTGATCTCACCGTTATGGGCGATCATCCGAAACGGATGGGCCAGGTCCCAGGTGGGAAAAGTATTGGTTGAAAAACGCTGGTGTACCAGGGCCAGCGCTGAGTCCATCCGGGGATCAATCAGGTCGGGGTAATACTCACCAACCTGGGCAGCCAGCAGCATCCCTTTATAATTGATGACCCGGGAGGAAAGAGTGGATATATAGAAATCTGATTTGCCTTCAACATCGGATTCACGAATTCGTTTCTCAATCTGTTTCCTGATTACAAATAATTTGCGCTCGAACGCATTTTGATCTTCAAGGGACGAGCCACAGCCGACGAACACCTGTTTAATCACAGGTTCGGTTGGTTTGACGCTTTGTCCCAGATCGGTATTGTCCACCGGAACATCACGCCAACCCAAGAGCGCCTGGTTTTCGTCTAGTATGTAACGTTCAATTACGCCTTTAGTTTCCGCTTGTCCGGCCTGGCTGCGTGGCAGGAAAACCATCCCAACCGCGTATCTGCCTGCTTCTGGCAACTCGATTTCCGAAACCTCACGAAAAAATTGATCAGATAGCTGCAATAGGATTCCAGCTCCGTCCCCCGCATGGGGGTCCGCTCCCACCGCACCACGATGGGTCAAGTTTTTTAAAATTTGCAGACCGTCAGCAATAATCTTATGGCTTTTTTTACCTTTTATATTGGCGATAAAACCCACACCACAAGAATCATGCTCGAATCTTGAGTCATAGAGAAGAGTTGACTCTTTTTTCATGGTTTCCTCATAGGATATTTGCTTATCTCGACCTGACGTATGTAGGACTGATAATGAATACACCGTTCTGTGCAAAACGGCCAGGGTTTGCAACTGCCGCTGGTCCAACTGAATAACGCTAGATGCATCCGCGGCAAATCCATTATCTTCTGAATAAATCGTGTCGCCTGTCTATTCAGCCGCCATTAGCCAGAAGACTTGTCGAGTCGAACCTTTAAGGATAATTCAGATTAATAGTTAATTCCATAACCCAGCAAATTTATTAATATTGGAATTACGATCCTCTCGCAAAAAAGTTCAGTGTTTCTTTCAGCAAATTTTGATCTGGATTGGCTATCAGTTCTGATCGCCCAAGGGACTTGAGTAGTACCAGGCGAAGTTGACCATGCTGGGCTTTTTTATCTATCTGCATTAATCCGAGCATTTTTTCCGGGCCGATTCCATCAAATGGTTGGTGAGGCAAAGCAGCACGTTTAAATAGTGCTTCGATCCGGTCGTAATCCTTCTGTTGAATCCAACCAGCCAGTTTGGACATATGGGCAGCCATGGCGATACCAATGGCCACCGCTTCCCCGTGTAACCACGTTCCATAACCGCAACCAGTTTCAATCGCATGGCCAAATGTATGACCGAGATTCAGTAATGCACGCACCCCACTTTCCCGCTCATCCTGGGCGACAATATCGGCCTTGTTCTGACACGATCGGGTAACCATAAATTCGATGACCCCGGGATCGCCTTCGATTACCTCATCCATATGTTGCTCTAGCCAGCAAAAAAATTCGTAATCATTAATCAAGCCGTATTTGATAATTTCCGCAAGGCCAGACGAGTATTGTCTCGGGGCGAGGCTTCGCAGGGTGTCGATGTCAGCGATCACGCGGCGGGGCTGATAAAACGCCCCAATCATGTTTTTGCCGAGGGAATGATTAACTCCGGTCTTGCCTCCAACCGAAGAGTCCACTTGAGATAACAGCGTTGTGGGTACCTGGATAAATGAGATACCGCGCTGGTACGAAGCAGCGACGAATCCGGCCAAGTCTCCGATCACCCCGCCACCAAGCGCAACAATCGTAGCACTGCGATCGAGCGGAATGGCTAACATATGACCAAGAATTGCTGCGTAATTATCCAGGTTTTTGGTTTGCTCTCCATCCTGTAATATATATTCGTGGACCTGTTTGTGCTGGAACAACTTACGTACCTTTTCGAGGTACAGTGGCGCAACAACATTGTTGGTAATTATTAAGACTTGGGAGCCTTCTATCCATGGTTCGAATTCGGTTTTGTCCTGTAACAAATTGATATCAATTCGAATATCATAGCTTCGCTCCCCCAGCGTAGTCGAAACCGTACTCATTTCAATTAGTCACTTTATCTACAAGGATATTCTTAATTTTGCGCGCGGTCTTGGCCGCAGAGTCGGAGGCAACGTCAAGACTGATTGTAGCGGCCATCTGATACAGCGGAGCCCGTTCCTTCATTAACTCCGTTAGTTTCTCACGCGGATTGGGAACCCGTAGTAACGGACGGTGCTGGCAGTCTTTTAGTCTGCTCCAGAGCAGCCCCAAGGGAACGTCGAGATAAACAACCGCTCCATTCTGTTTCATTATGTCGCAGTTTTCGGGCTTCATCACGATTCCACCACCGGTGGAAACAACTGTATTGTCCCTTTCACACAACTCGACAAGTAGGCGACTTTCTCGATCACGAAAGCCGTGTTCACCTTCTAATTCGAATATGTGAGAAATGGTTACACCGGTACGCTCGATCAGTTCTTGATCTATGTCAACGAACTGATAATCTATTAAACTCGACAGTTTTTTTCCTACCGTAGTCTTCCCTGACCCCATCAGGCCAATAAGGAAAATATTATTATTCAATTTCCCGATAGAACGACTTACTGAACAGCGAGAGTCGGATCAATTATTCTGGGAGTCAAGAAAATTAATAATTCTGTACGATTATTCCTTGAATTTCTCTTCTTGAATAAATTTCCTATATAGGGAATGTCGCCAAGGAATGGTACTTTGGATACGCTTTGTGATTCTTCCTGGGAATATATACCACCGATTACCACAGTCTCGCCATTACCCAGCAGAGTTTGGGTTCTGATCCGTTTGGTATTTACCGTGCTGGCACCGCCAGTATCCGGGGCAAATGAATCATTGGTAATATCAACATCTAGCGTAATTTTATCATCAGGTGTGATCTGTGGTCTTACAGTCAAACTGAGAACGGCTTTTTGTCCTTCAGTAGCAACCGTCCCGAATGCGGATCCAAAAGTAGTCTGGCGCTCCTGACCTTGTTCAATGGTGGCTTCGCTCTTATCGGTAGTCAGTATTTTTGGGTTTGCGATGACTCGCCCCTTACCCTCTGCTTGTAACGCCGATAGTTCAAGATCCAGCAATTTAAGAAAGCCGGAACCTAAACGGGCAAGGCTAAACGCATAGGACGCGGCTATGTCATTTCCAATCGAACCCGCCGGGAGATTAACGCTGAGTGCACCTGTGTTGTCCAGCGTACCGTTTAGTCGGGTATCCGCATTACTGTTTATCGAAGCCCCTGTGAAAGTATCCCCCAGTTGCACCCCTCCAATGGTTTGAGCATCCTGAACAATACTGGAAAAACCAAGCCGAGCCCCGATATTTTTACTAAAATCATCATTCGCTTCTACAATACGGGTTTCGATCTGAACTTGACGCACTGGAACATCCAGCCTTTCTATTAACGTGCGAATTTCCCTGAGTTTTTGTGCGGTGTCCTGGATAAGCAGCGAATTGGTTCGGGTATCAACGGTTACGCTACCGCGGCTGGACAGCAAGGTATTTTCTTCGGTCTTTACCTCACTGATGGAAACGCTGCCGAAACCTGACTGGGTAAACCCGGTTTCAACCGCCTTAACCGACTTCAACATTTTCGCTACATCGTCAGCCTTGGCGTAGCTGATTGGAATCAATTCGCTGACCAAAGGCGCCAACTCACCTACTTCTTGTCGAGCTTCCAGCGCCTGACGCTCTTTATCGGCAATTTCCTCGGCTGGAGCAACCCAGACGACATTCCCTTTTTGTCGCATTGCCAGACCCTTAGTCTGTAAAATAACGTCAAGGGCCTGATCCCAAGGAACATCTTTTAATCGCAAAGACAAATTCCCCGTAATTGCATCACTTGTAACGAAATTGAGACCGGTAAAATCGGCAATAACTTGTAATGCTGCACGTACACTGATTTGTTGAAAATTTAACGAGAGCCGCTCCCCGTTATAACCAAATTCATCAGTACGCTCAGCTTCGATTTCAGCTTTGGTTAGTGGAACAACTTCGACAATCAGAGTATCTCCTGACTGTACTGAAGACTGTTTGTACTTACCCGTAGGCGAAATAATAAGACGTACGTCCCTGCCATCAGCAAAAGTATCTACGGTTGAAACCGGTGTAGCAAAATCTGTGACGTCGAGACGCTGCTCCAGTTCCTGGGGTATCCGGGTATTAGGAAATATCGCGACAATCTCACCGCCAACTTCCTGGAGATCAACTGCTAATTCAGTATCAGACATTTTGACAATAACCCTGCCACCGCCATTTGTGGTACGACGGAAATCAACTTTATTTATCTGATGTGGATCTCCGACACCTTCATTAAGAGAGAAGTCATTAGATCCGGAACTGACATCGGCAGAACTGGTGTTGACAGTAGTTGATGCGCTGGGAAATACCGTAATTGCGAGACCCTGTTCGGTTCGATCAATACGAAAATCCGCAGGGTTTACCAAATTGAGAATCATTCTCATACGGTCTTCGTCTTCAGCCAGTATTACTGAATCGACCGAAGCAATATCCACTTTTTGCACTCGCTTACCCGAGGCATTGCTGGTGCCGAAAAAATCCAAGGCAATGCGGGGTGGTTCTACAGTTCGAAAAACCACGGGATCAGGTGACTCCCCAGACATGCTTAAGTCAATCTGGACTTTGTCGCCGCTAACCCTTGAATACGTAAGGTTAGTCAATTCGACTGATTTGTTCGAATTGTTCTGCTGCAAGCTTTCCAGAGGCACCAAAGACAACTGATATCCGGTGGCCGAACGCTTCAACGTATATTTTGATGCAGCACTCAGAGATATTTGAACATCAGTATTACCATTAGCTGCGCGGGCCTGGAGATCAGTTATCAATCCACCCTCAACGGCGGCGGGAACATTGTAGTTCTCCGCTATGTCAGTGCCAGTGAAGGTCAGTACAATTCCATTACCGTCTGATAGCTCGGTAATTTCATAACGAGGAAAGTCATCAAACTGCAAATCTATTATCTGCCGGTACTTACTCCCAATAACCGTCATTGCTTCCAATTCGGACGCCAGGCCAACGGGTGCGAAGACCAGCATCATTGCTGACCAACTTATTAATAACCCTGTTTTTATGTCTGCTGTATTCATTAGTCTTTTGCCCCCAGTGACTTTATTACCATCGCTGCAATAGATTAGCGGCGGCAGTAGTGTCGCCATATATTATTAACCGTCGAATTGGGTGATTTAGTAGTGACTTATAATAGAAATTAGATTCTATACGCAAATTAATGATTATTCTACCAAAATTAATTTTGCTTCCTTCTTCTCCCAACGCCCAACCGGGTTCTTTACCAATTCACTTACACTGACATTATTATCCGAAACAGCCATAATTTCGCCATAATTGACACCCATATAGTTTCCGCTTTTGACTCGATGCACTGACTTATCAGGTGCCCGAATTACCGCCCAATTCTCTCCTTTTTGCGCAAGAACGCCTACCAATTTCAGACCATCGATGGGAAATGATTCCAACGGTTCCTTTCGCCTGCTTCGATCCGGGCCCGATTCACCGTCCAGATCAGGAAGTTCAGAGACCTTTTCTATTAAGTTATCTTTATTAAACGGATCAGTAAGACCAGAAGCAGTGTAGATAAATACTGCCTGGGGTTGAAGCGCGGGTAACGGTTCCACTTCAGGGGTATGGTCTTGAAACGCGGTTTCTGTAAATTCTTTCAGGTCAGATATATTCGCACCCTCGTTACAGCCGGCCAACCCAAGGATCAACAGAATAAGGCCAACGTACCGCATTACCCTTTGACCCTCTGTTTGCCGCTATTTTTACGCTCAATAAACTCATCTTCGAGGTACTGATAAGTATAAAGTTGGGCGCTCATAGTAAGCGTATCAGCTGTTTGGCCTGTTTTGTTTTTACCCCGCCCAATCTTCATATCGCCTAATGTCACTATTCTCGGCAACGCTGCGAGATCGCTTATAAACTCCGCCAACTGATGATAACTACCGGCTACTTTAATGGATATCGGTAGGGTCACGTAGAACTCTTCGGTGCGCCGATTGCCTGGTTTAAATTGACTAAAAGTCAGCCCCCTTGAAAGTCCGGCCTGAGAAATATCAATTAATAGTGCTGGCACTTCTGTTTTATTGGGGAGCTGTTTTAAAACCACGCCAAACCGATCCTGAATCTCGACCATTTGATCACGATACGCCGGCAGGTTTACCACCAGTTCCTTCTTGATAAGAAAAGTCTCACGAAGCTGATTTTCGGCACGCTCCATACGAGCAAGAGAATTCTGTTCCGGTTCGATAAAATACCGATAACCACCATACAAGAGTAAGGCACCAATAACGAATATAAGAACCCAGCGAAACCAATGGGGCCAGGTCGTATAGTCCGCAATATCAATATCTTGGACGTCAGAAAAATCCACTATTCTATCTCACTGAAATTAGTGTCTCGATTATCCTCTTCAGACACTTTCAATTTAAACTGACTTAATCGCACTCCTTCCTTTGGTCTCACATCAATTACACTGAGGGCAGGATTATCAAACCATTCTGAAGAGTCAAGTCGATTCATAAGGTCAGAAACCCTTGCATTAGACTGCGCCGTACCGGATAAATTAAACGCCTTTTTCTTTTTAGACAAAGAGCTATAGTAGACCCCTTCGGGAAGTTTTCGCACAATATCTTCAAATAAATGAACGACTCTGCGTCGCTCTCTTTGTAAATCCTGGATAACCTGCATCCGTACCAGCAGGTTTTCTTTTTGCGCACGCAGAGATTTAATCTCTTTGATCTTCTTATCTAGTTTGGATATTTCCACCTCTAGGTACTGATTCCGTTTACCCTGGTTATGCTGTTTATTTTTCAGATAGGTAAATCCCGCAAAAATCACTGCACCGCAAAGTATCCAGATAAGCACGCCGTTTGCCAGCATTTTACGATCACGCAGTTTGCGCCGTTCTTCACGCCAGGGCAGTAAATTTATATTCATGTGTCCAGCGCTCTCAAAGCCAGACCTGCGGCAACTCCAAGGGAGGGAATATCACGACGAAATCGGTCTTTATCTATTTTAGAACCAAGTCTGGTCGCAGCAAATGGATTCAGCACGGCAGTCGGCACTTCTATACGCTTTTCGATAAACTTATCGATATTTCCTATTTGCGCACACCCCCCGGTGATCAACAGCTGATCGATTCGGTTATGGGTACTGGACGAATAGAAAAATTGCAGAGTTCGCAAAATTTCCTGCATCATGGTTTTCACGAAAGGCTTAAGCACTTCAGGTTTGAACGAATTGGCCAATTCGTTATTTCGCAGGGCATGATTTGATTCCTGGGGCGGCAGTCCATACTTTTGCCCAATACTATCGATCAGTTGCCTCCCGCCATAAGGGTTCTCCCGGGTATAAATTATCCGGTTATTGTGAAACACCAATAGCCTGCTGGTATTGGACCCAAAGTCCATCAACGCAGTGGTTCGCGCCTGCCCACCACCCACGTGGCCCTGACTGACAAATGCATTGACCCGGGCCAGTGCAAAATGGTCAACATCCACTACAGCCGGTTCCAGGTCTGCTTCGTCCAGCACCGCCATCAGCCCTTCGACTACATTTTTTCGACAAACCACTAACTGGAGCTGATCCTCGTCTGCGGACTGGGTGGATTTTCCGAGTTTGACGTAGTCGATATTAACGTCATCCAGCGCATAGGGAACCACTCTGTCGGCCTCAACTTCCACCAATGCTTCCAACTCATCCTCATCCATGCTGGACTGAACCGTCAGGCTCTTAGATATTACATTGGTTGACGATACACAGACCGCAGCCCGCTTTATCTTGGTACCGGAGCGAGCTACTAGCCTTTGCAAGGTTGCACCCACCTGCTCAATGTCCTTGATCTGGTGCTCGATGATCATGCCTGGCGCCATGGACTCATAGCTATAGCTGTCTACCCGAACAGACCTTCCCGCGCGGGACAATTCCACGAGTTTGACAGCTGTGGTACCGATATCGATACCGACCAGTCTGTTTCGATTTTTGTTAGAAAAAAGCAACGGCTAACCCTGTAACTTTTGTAATAATGTTTTTAAATATAATTACCGCCCCAAGTCGGCAGATCATGCCACAGATCAAGAAGTTATAACACCTTACTAAGGCAATTCACAAAGAATTCAAGTCACTCCGCCCAGCGTCAATATCCAACCAAAAATTATACTCGACAACAATCTCTTTTGCCTAACCCCCAAATCACGCCGCCCGACCGTCGCCATTGACGATATAATATCCCATTCCATATTCGCTGTGTACGCCGCAGTCAGGAATTATTTTGGCCCAATAATCAATGAAACTGCTTTTAAAGATATTCACCAAAGTATTCTCATTCGGATTCGCTGTGGCTACGGCTTTGGGGGCGGGTTTATCGCTATATGCTATATCACTGCTGCCCGATCTACCGACGGTTGAGCAAATTCGGCAAATTCCGCTAAATGTCCCACTTCGAATCTACAGTAGCGACAAAAAACTGATTGCTGAATACGGAAATGAACGCAGGATTCCAGTAACCCTGGATCAGGCCCCGCCCCTATTAATCGACGCCATACTCGTCACCGAGGACGATAACTTTTATCACCATACCGGGGTAGATTTCCCCGGAATCGTTAGGGCGCTGATAAGCAACATCCGCAGCAAATCCCGGGGGCAGGGGGCTAGCACCATCACCATGCAGGTGGTGAGAAACTTTTTCCTTAACCCTGAAAAAACCTATACCCGCAAGCTTAAGGAAATATTGCTTGCTTTTAATATGGAGCGGGCCTTGACCAAGGACGAAATCCTTGAGTTATATCTGAATAAGATATTTCTTGGCCATCGATCTTATGGATTCGCCGCCGCGGCCCAGGTTTACTATGGGGAATCACTGGAAAATTTGAGTGTTCCAGAGATTTCCATGCTGGCGGGGTTGCCGAAAGCACCTTCTCGTGACAACCCGATTTCCAACCCTGCCCGCGCCAGCGAACGCCGAGATTATGTATTAAAGCGACTATATGCATTAGGCAAAATTGACAAATTGAGTCTGGAAACCGCGCAAAATGCGCCGATAACGGCTAACCGACACATCGCCGAGGTGGAATTACAGGCACCCTATATTGCCGAAATGGCGCGCCAGCTATTGGTAGAGCGATTCGGCGAAGATGCCTATGCACTCGGCCTTAACGTCTATCTGACGGTACATAGTAAGTATCAAAAGAAAGCAGACCTCGCACTGCGCAAGGGACTAATGGATTATGATATTCGGCATGGCTACCGGGGGCCGGTTGATACTATTGATATTGAAGGTCTCGACGGGGGTCAGCTGGATCTCATACTGGACGACATACCCACCAGCCATGAACTTATCCCCGCTATCGCCACCGTCGTCGAAAAGGCCGCTTTTACCGCACAAACCCGAGATGGTGAGCTGGTAGAGGTTCCACTGGAAGGGGTGAAATGGGCGCGCCAGTACAAGACGCCCAACAGTCAGGGACCTGAACCATCAGATGCCCGAAAAGTAGTTAAGCAGGGCGATGTGGTGTACTTGATTGAGAATGACGAGGCGCAGTGGAGGTTGAGCCAAATGCCAGATGTTTCCGGCGCGTTGGTTTCTCTTGATCCCCACAGCGGCGCCGTCCTGGCTCTGAGCGGCGGCTTCGACTATTACCTGAGCAAGTTCAACCGGGCGATACAGGCAGAACGTCAGCCGGGATCAAATATTAAGCCTTTCATTTATTCTGCCGCCCTGGACAATAACTTCACTCCTGGCAGTCTGGTCAGCGGTGCCCCCATTGTCATCGAAGATGATCTGGAAGGAATCTGGCGCCCGGAAAACTATAGCAAAAAATTTTTCGGCCCGACCAGGTTACGCAAAGCACTCAGCCTGTCGTTAAATCTAGTTTCAGTGCGGTTGATGAGGGCAATGGGAATCGACACCGCAATAGAACATTTAAGCCGCTTTGGCTTTGATCGGGACCGCTTGCCAAGGAGTTTGTCGCTGTCTCTAGGCTCAATTGCTATTACCCCCCTAGAACTGGCTCGGGGATATGCGATTATTGCCAGTGGCGGATTACAGGTTACGCCTTACTTCGTCCAGCAAATAGAAGATCTTGACGGCAATCTGATTGAATTACCTGAGTTGAATGAATTGGATTGTAATGATTGTGATCCCGTCGAAAGTGACAGCCAGACTATTAAGGAGATAGTCGATACTAACCAGCAAGCAGTCGAACAGGACGACAGGGCGATTTCAGCCCAGAACGCTTTTCTAACCACCAGTATAATGAAACAGGTCATTTTGTCCGGAACCGGACGGCGGGCGCTGACCCTTGGCAGAGGTGATCTGGCTGGAAAAACTGGCACCACAAATAACTATCGCGACGCCTGGTTTTCGGGTTTTAGCCCTGACGTTACCACCACCGTTTTCGTTGGATTTGATGAGCCGTCTCACTTGGGCAGGCGGGAGTCCGGGGCCAGCGCAGCACTACCAATCTGGGTTGATTATATGGGGACGGTGCTCCCGGATTTTCCGGAAAAGCCTGAAATCGTTCCCGAACAAATAATCACCCGATTTATTAATAGCGACAACGGTCAGTTGACCGCAGTTGATGATCCCAAAGGATATAACGAATTTTTTCTAGCGGGGACCGAACCAACCAATCTGGTACAACCATTGGTTGACGCCACCGGTACTAACACAACGGGGCAGACTAGCAACCAAAGTGTTTCGGAGTCACTTTTTTAGAGAATTAGGTTTATAGGATTGCCGCCGCCCCTGGCTTATCCTAAAAAAGCCCAGACCGGCAGCAACTTTTCTCAACTACAATTCAATAAAAGAACGCATTTTTTCCATGGCGCGTTTTTCAATTTGACGAATTCGTTCGGCAGAAACACCATACTCATCCGCCAGATCATGCAAGGTCGGCTTGTCATCGCCAAGCCAGCGCCTCAGCACAATATCTTTACTGCGATCATCCAACTCTTCCAACGCAATCGCCAACTGTCGCTCTCGCAGATCGACCTGCTCAGAATTACTGACCACTTTAGCCGGATCAAAGCGGCTATCCCCAAGATGCTCCGAGGGCGCCTGATAGCTGGTATCATCGTCATCCTGGTCGAAGGTAGCGTCAAATGAGACATCCGAGCCACTAAGGCGGGATTCCATCTCTCGCACAGTGTCAGTTTCAACGTTTAATTTCGCTGCCAAAAGATCAACTTCATTGTCTCTCATCCAGCCCAGTCGGGCACGTGACTTACGCAAGTTAAAGAATAACTTGCGTTGAGACTTGGTTGTGGCTACTTTGACCATGCGCCAATTTCGCAGCACAAAGTCGTAAATCTCGGCACGGATCCAATGCACAGCAAAAGAAACCAGTCTGATTTCGCGAGACGCATCAAATCGCTTCACGGCCTTCATCAGACCAATACTACCTTCCTGAATCAAATCCGTTAGCGGCAGGCCATAGCCCATAAATCCCCTTGCCACTTTGACGACGTGACGTAAATGAGACAATACCAATTCTCTGGCGGCTTCAAGATCACCATCGTCATGATAACGAATTGCCAGTTCACGCTCGCGCTCAACACTCAGAATTGGCGCTGCATTGACTGCACGCATATAACTGGCGAGATTGTCCCCTGCTGGAACACTAACTGGAATCGGCAAACTTGTTGTCATATCTATTTCTCCTTAACTAACGTGTTGGCGGTATTTTAGCACTCAACAACTGAGAGTGCTAATACACTGAAAAGTTCCTTTTTCTCAGCCTGTTTCGGGTTAAAAATTGATCTAATTACCTATTTTTAGATACAATTTAGTGGTTTTTGGCCGATTTTTGGGTTATTTGGTGGAACTTACCTTCGTCTCAATATACTTTGCAACAATTTTCTCGGCCTCACTGGACATCTGTTGTCTGTCCTTCAATGGTCCAATGGGAGGAAATACCCGAACCTCGGCGTTCACAGTTGGTCCTGCTATGGTTCTCCATGCACTTCGAATGAAACTGGGCTCATTGGCATAGGAAATACGGCTGCCCTGGGATGGGGACCGATCAGCGTCGCAATAGAAAATAACTAACGGTTGAGCCGCCACGTTAGCGTCTACCGCAGCCTGAAAAATTCGGGGCTGAAAGCGAATCACCGACAATCCAGGCGTCGTGCGGCCTTCTGGAAAAAGCACTACATGTTGCCCAGCGTCTAGTACCGCAGCGACCTGGACGATCGCGCCTGGAGCGCCTTTGCCCCTCTCAATAAATAATGTCCCTACCCGGCGAGACAACCAACCGACAACCGGCCACCTGGCAACGTCTTGCATGGCGAGAAAAATAAAAGGCCAGCGCGCCCCAATTACGATAATGTCCGCCCATGAAATATGGTTCGAAACCACTAATCCAACGGTATTAATTGCCTCACCCTTATAGCTACACCGAATGCCAATGAGAAACAGCATGAAGCGATACCAGCCTTGGATAATTGATAGCCTGATCCATTGTGGTAAAAAACCGATAATCAGACTCAACATCAGACCAACCAACAATAATGCCAATATTGCTGCTAACCTGACCGCACCGACCACAACCCACATTGAATTACCCGCGGAATCTAATGGCTAACCGCCGAACTCTCGACCAATTATAAAATGTAGCGGGACAGATCCTGATCATCCGCCAGCTCCTGAAGATGCCGATCAACGTAGGTAACGTCCACTACCTCCTCCTGGTTATTGCGATCGGCCGCCTCGAAAGAGATCGACTCTAACAATCGTTCCATTACGGTGTGAAGCCGGCGGGCGCCGATATTTTCCGTCCGCTCATTAACCTGCCAAGCAACTTCGGCAATTCGCTTCACTCCTTCCTCACTGAACCTTAAGGTTACTCCTTCGGTGGCCAACAAGGCCTGGTACTGCTCGGTTAGGGACGCATCCGGCTCGGTCAAAATACGCACGAAGTCATCACTGGTCAAAGCCTGCAACTCCACCCTGATGGGTAACCGTCCCTGCAACTCCGGTATCAAGTCAGAAGGTCTGGCCAGCTGAAACGCGCCGGAAGCTATAAACAGAATATGATCCGTCTTTACCATACCAAATTTGGTTGACACCGTAGCCCCCTCAACCAGGGGTAACAAATCTCTTTGCACCCCCTCCCGGGAAACATCAGCGCCGGAGCTGTTACCGGCACTGCGACTGACAATTTTGTCAATTTCGTCGAGAAAAACGATACCATGCTGCTCCACCCGTTCCAGGGCGATTTGCTTGATATCATCGTCGTTGATCAATTTTGAAGCCTGTTCTTCGGTTAGCAACTTTAACGCTTCATGCACTTTGACGGTACGCGCATTTTTCTTTTGCCCACCCATATTTTGAAACATTCCCTGTAATTGGCTGGTCATATCCTCCATACCAGGAGGCGCAAATATTTCAACCCCGGCGATAGCAGCGCTCACTTCAATTTCTACTTCTTTATCATCCAGGCTTCCCTCCCGCAACATTTTTCGCAGTCGCTGACGAGCCGCACCATCATTTGAGCCTGAGTTAGTTTCGTCACCCCGGGCTGGCGGTAACAACAAATCGAGCACCTGTTCTTCTGCCGCGTCTTCTGCCCTGGGGCGGACCTTTTCCACTTCCTCTTCCCGAGTCAGTTTTACCGCCATATCCATCAAGTCTCTGATAATTGAATCGACTTCTCTTCCAACATATCCAACTTCAGTAAATTTGGTAGCCTCAACTTTAATAAACGGGGCCTTGGCGAGCTTGGCCAGGCGCCTGGCAATTTCGGTTTTTCCAACCCCGGTAGGGCCAATCATCAGAATATTTTTTGGTGTTATTTCGGCTCGAAGAGACGCCTCAACTTGGCTTCTACGCCACCGATTGCGCAATGCAATGGCCACCGCCCGCTTAGCATCCTTCTGTCCAATGATATGACTGTCCAGTTCTTCGACAATCTCTCGAGGTGTCATATTACTCATAATACTGTCAGCTAAAATTCGAGCTCTTCGATGGTCAGGTTTTGGTTAGTATAAATACAAATTTCACCGGCGATCCCCAACCCCTTTTCGACGATTTCCCGGGCACTCATTTCAGTGTTATGCAATAGTGCGAGAGCTGCGGCCTTGGCATAATTGCCTCCCGAACCTATCGCCATGATTCCCTGCTCCGGCTCAATCACGTCCCCGTTCCCGGTAATCACAAGTGAGGCATCACTATCTGCCACCACCAGTAGCGCTTCGAGCCGACGTAGCATACGATCGGTTCTCCAGTCTTTGGCCATTTCTACTGCCGCGCGTACCAGCTGACCCTGGTGTTTTTCCAGTTTTGCTTCAAATCGTTCAAACAGGGTAAACGCGTCTGCGGTACCCCCGGCGAAACCGGCCAGCACCTTGTCCCGATACAATCTCCTTACTTTTCGCGCATTACCCTTCATCACCGTGTCACCCATGGATACCTGACCATCGCCACCGATAGCCACCAGGTTGCCCTTGCGTACCGACAAAATTGTGGTGCCTCTAAATTGCTGCATTTAACCTAGAATCCTCAGTTGAGCATCGTGAAGAGTGCGTTTGTGGTGATGCAGTGCAAGGCACAACGACGCGCCAAGTTTAATATTCTTGGGGTCGTTCTATTCCAAGGAGTTGTAACGCCGCAATGCGCCGCAACAAGCGTGCTATTCGCGGTGCAGCGCTGTTCACTCATTGGGTGAACGTGATAAACAGTAAGATATTTCATGTTTTCAAATACATAGTTACATAGACAAGCGGTCAACTGAGGATTCTAGGTTTAATATAGGTTTAATCAATTGTTCGGTTAGTTGTGGGGACAGAACTACTGTCTACAATACAAGCAGTGTAGTTTTTGCGTACTTTATTTAACTACTTTCAGATGAGAGCCGGATCGAGAAGATCCCGAAACGCTGTGTAAATTGCCCGAAGGAGCAGACTTATTACGCACTTTCCCGGTTTTCAGTGGAGGCGGTGTCACCCCGCTGCCGTCTGCCTGAAATACAATTCCCTGACCATTTTCCCTAGAATAAACCGCCATCACAGCGTCCATAGGTATCGTAATGTCTTCAGCACGTCCGGCAAAGCGCGCCGAAAATAATATGTGCTCGTCACTCATTTCCAACCCACGTACCGAACTGGGATGAAGATTTAACACGATTTTTCCGTCCTTTGAATAATTTTTCGGGATAGTGACTTCGGCAAGTTCAACGTTAACCATGACCTGAGGCGTTAACCCCTGATCCAAGGCCCAGTCATAAATGGCCCGAATCAGATAGGGCCTGGTTGAACCACAAGCCGAGTCGGCATCTCCGGCATCTCCGCTCACGTCTCCCGTAACTCAATTTCCGCTTCACTCAGGCTCCCTTGAAAAGTAGTTCGCTTAAACAATCGTTCGGCATATGCGTCCAGCGCGATGGCTTGTTTGGGGAGCTCAATACCGAGGGCCGGAAGACGCCAGATCAATGGAGCCAGATACGCATCCACCAGGGTATATTCCATACCGAGGAAAAATGGTTGCTCCTTGAACAATGGAGACAACGCAACCAGTCCATCATGAATATCCTTCTTCAACTTTGCCGGCGGATCAAACGGTTGCAATTCACCTAATCGACAAATAGGTATCAACCAGTCTCGAGAAATCCGGGAAATCATTAGCCGTGTTTTGGCACGGCTAATCGGGTCTACCGGCATCAACGGCGGATGAGGAAAACGCTCGTCAAGGTATTCAACTATCACTGAGGTATCGTATAGCGCGAGGTCCCGGTCCAGTAAAGTTGGCGTCTCGCCATAAGGATTATGTTCCCCAATAATCGACGGATCACCGCCAGCAGTGACAAAATCTACCGAACACTCAACGCCTTTCTCAAGTAAAACGATGCGGCAACAATGACTGAGTACGCAAAGCGGCCCCGACAACAAAGTCATCGCAGGGCGACGATTGATTAAACTATTAAGATCGTTCACCTAGCGCTCCGAAATAAATGGACTCAATGCGAGACATCAACGTCACGCCAGTATTCTTTTTTGAGTTTGTACGCCAAAGCGCCAAATAACAGAAGAAAGAGCATTACATACATACCGTACTTAACCCGCTTCAAGCGCGCTGGCTCACCCATGTAAACCATAAAATTGGTCAAATCCCGCATTGCGTGGTCAAATTCTTCCGGACTCAGGCTACCTTCTGATTCAAGCTCGAAGTGATCAAATTCCTTGTGGCCGTCTTCCTCCCGAAACACTGCGCGCTGGCGACCCTGTAAATCAGCGAGGGCATGGGGCATCGCAACATTTGGGAAAATCCTGTTGTTCCATCCACTCTCAGAATTCTCGTCTACATAGAACCCTTTGAAATAATTGTACAACCAGGTAGCGCCACGTAACCGACCGGACAGTGACAGGTCCGGCGGTGCCACACCGAACCAGTCTTCGGCTTTTTCTTTTGCCATCGTCGCAACCATCTGGTCACCAATCTTCCCTCCTGGAACAATCATGTTCTCAAGCACCAGTTGTTCAGGAATTTTCAAGTCTTCCGCCATCCGGTTATAACGCATATATTGGGCACTATGACAACCGAGACAATAATTCACGAAAATCTTGGCTCCGTTTTGCAGCGAGGGATAGTCACCCAAACGCACCTCCATCGGCTCCATTACGGTTCCGCTACCATGTCCACCTGCAGCATTTACCGAAATCGGTAACAAGGCAACCAATACTGTTAAAACATACTTTTTCATCCGGTTACCCTCTCTGGAACAGGTTTCACTGAATCTGGTTTTATCCATCCGGGCTTAAAGCCAAAAATAAACAATACTCCAATACTGACAATAGAATAAATCCACTTCGAAGCATTCATCAAATCATCCGTTTTCAGCCACCACAGGTATAACCCCCCAAGCACCAGCAACAGCGAAATCAGGAACATTATCTTGCCACTCAAACCGAGGTTATCCCCGGTTCCGCTGTAACAGGGCATTAGTAGAAAAAACATAAAATATATCACCGTGAGGAACTGCGCCATGGCGGTGTACTCAATTGTCGGCGGTAACGTCCCCAGCCAGCCAAGCAGCAAAAATGTAATCGCAAACAACATCAGAAACATCTTGGTCAATGGTCCTTTATAACGCACCGACTTGATCGGACTTCGATCAAGCCACGGCAACGCGAAAAATACCGCGATAGCCGCTCCCATGGCCAACACACCCCACACCTGGGTTGCGGCAAAACTCGGAATCGCCCGCAAGATTGCATAGTAAGGCGTGAAATACCAGACCGGCGCAATATGCTCGGGAGTCTTCAGTGGATTGGCGGGTTCAAAGTTGGGTTGCTCGAGAAAATAGCCCCCCATTTCTGGGATGAAGAACACCACACCGAAGAACAAAAACAAGAACACGACCATACCCAGAACGTCCTTAACCGTGTAGTAAGGGTGGAATGGGATACCATCAGTTGGTGCATCCTTACTCCAGCGATTTCCCTTTGGTCCCTTTTTAATCTCGACCCCATCCGGATTATTCGATCCGACCTCATGTAGCGCCATGATATGCAGAACCACCAGACCCACTAAAATAAATGGAATGAGGTAGTGGAATGCATAGAAGCGATTGAGCGTTATATCGGATATGACATAGTCACCTCGAATCCACTCCGACAGCGCCCCTCCAATAATCGGCAGGGTTTCAAACAGATTGACAATGACCTGAGCACCCCAGAATGACATCTGCCCCCAGGGTAACAAATACCCAAAGAAAGCGGTTGCCATCATTGCAATGTATATCACCATACCAAAGATCCAAATCAACTCCCGGGGGTTCTTATACGATCCATACAGCAGGCCACGGAACATATGCAGGTAGATCACAATAAAGAAGAATGAGGACCCGGTGGAATGCATATACCGCACAAACCAGCCACCCCAGACATCCCGCATAATGTATTCAACCGAAGCGAAAGCAAGCGCAGCGTCCGGTTTGTAGTTCATCGCCAGCAGTATTCCGGTAATAATTTGCAGAATCAGCACGATCAAGGCAAGACTGCCGAAAAAATACCAAAAGTTGAAGTTTTTCGGTGCGTAGTATTCGGTCAGGTGCTCTTTGACCATTTTGGTCGCTGGGAAGCGATCATTTAACCATTTATCAAAGCTCATGATGCAGCCTCCCCGTCAGCGCCAATCAGAATTTCATTGTCACTCAGATACTTGTGAGGCGGTACCTGAAGGTTTTTTGGTGCAGGCACATTACTGTAAACACGCCCGGCAAGATCAAACCTAGAACCGTGGCAGGCGCAAAAAAATGCCCCTTCACTGTCAGCCACCAACTCAGGTCGATACTTCGGTGAGCAACCAAGATGGGTACAAATTCCCACTAGCACCAGAACTTCCTGCTTGATCGAGCGGTATTGATTCCTGGCATAGTTTGGCTGTTGATCGGTATCGGAATCAGGATCTACCAGTGCACTCTCCATATCGCTTAAAAAATCCAGAGATTCTTTGCTTCGACGGATAATCCAGACTGGCTTACCGCGCCATTCCACGGTGAGCTGCTGGCCGGTTTTGAGCTTGCTGATATCTACTTTAACTGGTGCCCCAGCCGCCTTCGCCTTTTCACTCGGGCTCAGGCTACCTGCAAAGGGAACAGCCAGGCCTATGGCACCGGCAACGCCTACACCTGTTGTCGCAACAGATAGCAGTCGCCGACGCTTGTAATCCACATGATCGTCAGTCACGATTTACCTCAAAAAATTATTATGAATCGGTCCAAAACCCCTGGAAACCCGAAAACCTGGGAACAGCCAGCCAGATTATGCGGTGTAAGACACCTATCGTATGCGCGACAAGAGCGCATACTCTATTTCCTAAGGGTCTAAAAATCGGCGAATTATATCAAAGTTCCTCAATCTTAGGCGGCGATCAAAAAAATCATATCCCCCGGGATTATCCCTGGTGACTTTTCAATCAGCCGGTTATATGGTTCTATCGTCAATTTGAAAATCTGCGATTTATAATGAATATTCAAGATAAGGTCGCGATCGTTACCGGAGCTGCGAGTGGTATTGGCAATGCCGTCGCACGCTGTCTGATTGATCGTGGTGCCCGTGCCGTTGCTATGGTGGATATAACTGATGAGGTGTTCGATGCAGCCAGTAACGCCAACGATTTGGCGCAGGGAGAAGTTGCAGTAGCATTTCAGGGAGATGTCACAAATAGCAATTTTCGCGCCAACGTGTTTGCCAGTATGCACCCTACCGGCTTGCCTCAGATCTGTGTACCCGCTGCCGGCATTTTACGCGACGCCATGGCCGTGAAAATTAATGAGGAAACGGGAAAGGCAGAAATCTATGCTGAGGATCAGTTTCGCCAGGTGCTGGAAGTTAACCTTATGCATCCGGTGTATTGGAGCATGCAAATGATTGCTGGTATCGCAGAGTATCGTTCCGCCTCAGGATTAGGTAAATGGCAGTCTGATGAAGAAATCCAGGGTGTCAGCGTCATTGTCGGTTCAGTGTCATCCCGCGGCAATAAAGGCCAAATCTCCTATTCGAGCGCCAAATCAGGCCTCAACGCGGCCGCCAAAACCCTTAATCAGGAGGGTGCGTTTTATGGAATACAGGCCAAAATCGTCCATCCGGGATTCGTTGAAACCCCCATGGTTGAGCAGCTGCCAGAGGGAATGTTTGAACAACATCTGCGCAAGCTGGTGCCAATCGACCGTATGATCCGCCCCGACGAAATCGCCAATACCATAGCAATAATGATAGAGAACCCGATAATTTCCGGCCCGATCTGGGCCGATGGTGGATTGCCACCCATGGCATGAGTCGCCGCCCATACACATTTAACCAACAGGAGAAATAATAATGGCGCAAGAGGTTCTCAACTTAACCGAAGTTCAGCAACAACTGGATCAGCTTAACCAGGATATTGAACATGAATGGGCGTTGATTGGTGGAAAGCTGGTCAAAACCTTCGTATTCAAAAATTTCGTTGAAGCCTTCGGCTTTATGACCCGGGTAGCAATTCACGCAGAGAAATTGAATCATCATCCCGAATGGTCCAATGTCTACCGGAATGTCACGATAGAGCTGGTCACCCATGAATCTTCTGGAGTAACTGAGCTGGACTTCAAGCTCGCCGGGAAAATCAATTCTGTCGCTTGAGTCAGGCAAATAACCTTCGGAACTGTGGTTTGGTGAATTTGTTGCAGTCGAGTTGCTAGAAACCCACAAAAAACTAAATACATGACAGAAAATTTACTCCATCCGTTATGCGATGAGATCGACCATTGGAATAGCGTCATCGAATTGCGATATCGTCAATTTCTTGAAGCCACCACAGGTTTGGTGATAGATCAGGCAGAGCGCCATATTCAAATTTTCTCCACGTTACTCGAAACCCATATCCAATTTTCCGATAATCAATTGCTAAGCCTGGGAGACCATCGGGACGAGTCAATACAAATGATCAAGGCTGATCATCTGATCCTGCGCCGGACCGTCGCACTGGTTAGGCAATCATTGTCCGAACTCGAACAAATAAATCGGGAGGCAGTAACATCTGCGCGTTCGGCCCTGGTCGATCGACTGGATCAATTTGTTCGTTTAAAAAATATTCTGAAACATCACACCGAACGAACCCGAACATCTCTGTTTCCGCTCATAGTTAGTAAAGTAGACCGCGACACCGGGCAGCAACTCGCTGACCAACTCAAACAGAATTTGCAGGAGGCGAAACCCATTTGATATATCGGCGAATCTTTCGATCGCTCACCGATGGCGCAACTCTAGTTACGGCAACCAGGCGATTATCCCGAGAACTGACAGCGCAGTATGACCTACAGCAAATAAACAGCGGTAGAAAAGCATGGAATAGCCCAGACATACTGCCTTGGGAGGCCTGGCTCCGACGCTGTTGGGAACAAGTCGCTGGCTACCACGAAAACCCGCCATTGGTGTTAAGCGAAGCTCAGCTATTGGGTGTTTGGCACCGAATTATCAGCGACGACATTCGCCAGAACGAGGCGGAAACCGAGCCACTCTGGAACACCGACAGCAGTGCTCGGGCCGCGATCAAAGCGCTTCGTTTAATACGTGGTTGGCAGATTAGCTGCGATCCAATTGCTGGGTCGTTCCACCCAGATCATCGATGCTTCAATCGCTGGCTCGCAAGGTTTGACAGCATTTGTCTAGAACGACAATGGATAGATTCATTTCAGCTGGCTGATTGTGTAGGTGCTCAGGTCCAATGGTTCCCTGCCGCCCCGGTAGTCCTGACCGGCTTCAACGAAGTGACCCCTCAGCAACAGAGCTTAATCGAGACTATCCAAAGTGCCGAGATCGAATTGACTATCGTGGACTCAGCGCTGGAGGTTGAAACTCAATACAATTGTTCAACATTCGAAGACGATTTATCTCAATGGCTGGCTGCTGGCCAATGGGCCAGAAACCAGCTGGCGTTAAACCCAAGTCACAATATTGCCATTGTTGCGCCAGACCTGGCCAAGTCCCGAGATACGATTGAATATGCGCTCAAGCAGACTTTATGCCCCCGGGAAATAGTCCACCCTTCCGATATAACGACGCTTCCATTTCACCTTTCACTCGGTGCCATTTTATCCAGGTATCCAATTGCCCAGGAAACACTCAAACTGTTGACGACCCTGTGCACCAGACATGCTGGCATCGACCTCATCAGCAATCTGGTTTTATCTCCATTTATCCATGGCTCCCAGAGTGAATTAGGGGCCCGCAGTGAACTCGACCTTGAGCTTCGTCAGCAATTGCCATTTAACAGCGGTCTTGCCAAATTAATCGATCAGATCCATTGGCTTGAAACGAAAAACCAAGGGATTCATTGTAAACAACTGAACTTACTGCTGCACACAGCCGCAGACATGTTATCCACTGCCCCATCTAAAGCCAGCTATACCTATTGGTCTGGATTTTTCACCAACCTGCTAAGCGCCATCGGCTGGCCGGGAGCAGAACCTCTTGGCAGCGAAGAACATCAGGTCGGTGAAGCCGTTCGGATTGAAATTAATCGTCTAGCGGAACTGGATCTGACCAATGAAGAAGCGTCGATTGGTATCGCATTGAACTGTCTGAGCCGTCAAATCAAATCCCATATTTTTCAGGTCGAGGCTTCCAGTGAACCGGTTCAGGTGATGGGTATCGAAGAAACAGCGGGACTTGAATTTGATAGCGTCTGGTTCGGAGGGCTGGTGGAACCGGATTGGCCACCTCATACAAGACCCAGCCCATTTATACCAATCTCAGCGCAGCGAGCCGCGGAGGTTGTCTTCGCAACACCGGAAAGTACTGCGCTCCGGGCGCGCCAGCAACAGCAGCGGCTACTGCAAAATAGTGGAGAGGTAGTATTAAGCAGGCATCTGTTCGACAACGAAATCGCCCTGGAACCAAGTCCCCTGGTATCAACACTCAATCAAATCGTTGCCAATCACGAAGATATTCCGCCCACCCTGGCGCGTCAATATAATGAACAACGTCCCCAACTCGAAATTGTCAGCGAATTGCAGGGCTCCGCGGTCGACCCGAATACTCATGTAGTTGGCGGAAGTTCGCTAATTCAAACTCAGGCTCGCTGTCCTCGGGGCGCCTTCGCCAGATTTCGCCTCGGAGTAGAACCACTCGATACCAATGATCAGGGTCTCGATCCGATGGAAAGAGGTACAATTTTGCACCTCGCACTGGAACAAATCTGGGAGCAGATTAAAAACTCAAATCGGCTGCAGGAAATGAGTCAGACCGAGTTAGTGACGCTGGTCGACCATTGCATAGACCATGTCAGTGTTAGGTACAAAGTGAGCAGTGGATGTGGGGACGGATTTTTCGCCAGCCAGCATCGCTGGTTATCAGCCACATTGCTGGAGTGGCTTGACCTTGAAAAAAAACGTGAGGAGCCATTCACCGTCATTTCCCGGGAACAGAAGTCTTCGCTCAACCTGGCGGGCCTGGTATTGCGCTTTAAGATTGACCGAATCGATCTATTTGAAGATGGCACGCTCGTTTTGATCGACTATAAATCCGGTGGAGTCAATCCGCTCAGTGAATGGGTCAATCAGCGCCCTACCGCTCCCCAGTTGCCACTGTATACCATCGCCCAGGCGAACCTGGTATCAGTGGTCACTTTCGCTCAAGTCAGATTGGGAGAATGCCAGTTTGTCGGCGTTTCAAACCGAGAAAGTTTCGGTATCGACGATCACCGATTTAAAATCACTGAGCTGTCCCGTCACCGGACTCTCGGCAAAGCGTTTCAGGATTGGCAACATATGCAGGAATTCTGGTTACAATCTTTAAGTGCTGTTGCTGCGGAGTTTTTGGCGGGTGATGCCAGGATTGATCCGGAGGGCGAAGGCGTCTGCCGCTTCTGCGAAACCCCGGCATTTTGTCGTAGCGGAGACCGCCTGATTGAGGAGACCGAATAATGCCCGACCAGGTTGACCGACTCCCCGGTGATATAGCCGCGCGCCGGCAGGCATTAGATCCTGCCCTGTCCTTTATTGTTCAGGCACCGGCGGGATCAGGTAAAACTGGATTGCTGGTCCGACGCTATTTAACGCTTCTTGCTACCGTCCAGTCTCCCGAGGAGATTTTGGCAATTACCTTTACCCGTAAAGCAACCGCGGAGATGCGTTTGCGAATTTTGCGGGCTTTGCAGGGACGGGATGAACACAACCAGCCAGAGCAGGACCAGCAAATGATCGAGTTGGGAGCCGCGGTACGCAAAAATGACCAGCAACACGGCTGGGAATTGCTGATCAACACCCGCCGGCTGCGAATTCAGACCATCGATAGTTTTTGCAGTGAATTGGTTCAGCGCATGCCCTGGTCAGCACGTTTTGGCGCTGCTCCTTCCATCATCGAAGATGCCTCCCAGCTGTACCTGCGGGCAGCTCAACTTACCCTGGATCATATTGAAGATCGGCACAACCCGGAGCGGGCCAATGCCTGTAGCAGGTTACTCGAAATGATCGACGCCAATCTTCAGCGGGCCCGGGAAATGTTGGCCGAAATGTTAAGTGGTCGCGATAAGTGGATGGGGCACCTTCAGCACTACAATCGCGAGCGACTGGAAACTTGGTGGCAGTTAACCATCAACCAACAACTAGTCGCCTGTCATGATCTGCTTGGGCGGGAAATGCGAGATGAAATTGCCGCCCTGGCAAAAATTGCTGCAACAAATTTGTCAGGCCGGGAATCGCCCTCAGCGCCCCAGGCTGAAATCCTTAACTGCATAGACCTACAGGGTTTCCCCGAACCACAGTATCAGTTCACCCATCAATGGCGCAGTATTGCCACTATGCTTCTGACCAAAGAGCGCGCTGTGAGGAAACGGGTAGATAAAAACTGTGGATTTCCACCAGAACAGAAACCCGCGCTTAACCGAATCAAAAAAGTATTGGCGGCTCTTCAGGATGATACTGAACTTGGAATCCAGTTAACCAGGACAGCTCAACTGCCGGATGGACAATTCAGTGAACTACAATGGCTTGATCTAGAAGCTTTGTTAATCCTGTTGCCGGTTGCCGCAGCCGAACTTAGATTATTATTTCGTGAAACCAATCAGGCTGATTATATAGAATTAGGCCAACGGGCCGGTGCAGCATTGGGCGAGGTGGACAGCCCCAGTGACCTCACGTTGGCGTTTGACTACCATCTAAAGCATCTGCTAATGGATGAGTTTCAGGACACCTCGGGAGGGCAGATAAATTTACTCGAAAAGCTGATAGCAGGCTGGCAACCCGGTGATGGCCGAAGCGTTTTTCTGGTAGGCGACCCGATGCAATCAATTTATCGGTTTAGAGAAGCAGAAGTTGGCAATTTCCTGAACACCCAGGAAAGTGGAATCGGCCAGGTACTACCCGAGCCTTTGCTTTTGCAGAGTAACTTTCGCTCTGACCCTATCCTGGTTGACTGGTTTAACCAGACGTTTCGGCAAGTCATGCCAAGTCATAGTGACTTTATCCGTAGCAGTGTCAGGTATTCACCTGCCATCGCCCATCGCAACCCTGAAATCGACTCTCAAGTCAGAATCCATCCCTTTATTGACCGTTCCGCGGCCGAGGAAGCGGGAGATATCGTGGACCTAATCCAGAATCACCTCGAGGGGTTCCCGCAACAGTCCATCGCGGTACTGGGTCGCACTCGCTCAAGTCTGAACCCGGTTGCTAAATCATTAACCAATCGACGGATACATTTTCAGGCAAAAAATCTTCAGAAGCTACGGGATAGACAATCCATTCAGGACCTACTGGTGCTAGCCAGAGCCCTGATGCAGCCCGCCGATCGCGGGGCCTGGGTAAGTTTGTTACGTACGCCCTGGTGTGGCATGGCTCTCGACGATATCACCGCTCTTTGTGAAGCGGATAAAAGTCTCCCGCTATTTGCAATATGGGAGGACTCCGCTGGCACCGAAGGTATGTCGAAGGATGGCCAGCAAAGATTAGCCAACCTGCGAAATATTCTTAGACAAGGGATGCGGAATCGCGGCCGTATATCCCTGGCACGAAATCTTGAAGCAACTTGGTTGAGACTCGGCGGGCCGAGCGCAATCGATCCAGTTGACCTGCCCGACTGCAAACGATTTATGGACCTGATTCGCCAGCTTGAACACGACTCGACAACGCTTACGGCCGATGCCATTGACTCGGCAATCGAACAGCTATGGTCCAGTGGCGAACCATCCGCCACTGTCCAGCTACTCACGATACATGGTGCCAAGGGACTTCAATTCGACACCGTGGTATTACCCAATTTAGACCGCCAACCACGCTCAATGGCGAAGGAGTTACTGCGGTTTAAAAACTTCCCTGACCGTTTGCTAATGGCGCCGCGCCCATCCAGTTCTGAAGGTAACGATCGCTTCTTCGACTACCTGAAGGAATTGGAAAAGGAACACCAGCACAATGAATCTACTCGCCTGCTCTACGTTGCCTGCACCAGGGCAAGAAAAAATCTGCACATTTTTGCCAGTGCGAACATTGATAACAAAGGCGCACTACGCTCACCGAGGGCGGGTTCGCTATTGGCCTTGCTGTGGCCAGTTATGGAAACTGAGTTTCAGGATAAATTAAACGAGCCCACCTCGCCGTCAAGTCAAATTGTAGGCCGTGGTCAATCGTTTGATTACCCAATGATCAGATTACCCTTGGAGTGGAAACCACCTCTGATTGCCGAATCAGTCGAAACCAGATCCACCCAAGTAATTGTGGCACCAGAATTGTCTCAAATTGAGTTTTCCTGGACCGGGGAAGTCTCTCGTATCTGCGGAATTGTTATCCACCAGATTCTGCAGCAGATCGACCAGGTCGGATGGAATATTTGGAGAGAGCGGCCAATCGACCGCAAGACCCGATCACTATGGTATCGCCGGCTGATTGAAAGGGGAGTTCCAGCAGAATCTTTGAACAACGCATTGATCCAGGTTATTGAAGCGGTAGAAAGCGCCAGGCAAGATCCAAACGCCCCATGGATTTTTTCCGCCACCCACCATGAAATTAAAACTGAGTGGCCGGTTAGTGGGGTGATTAATAGCCAGCTGGTCCATGCCGTCATCGATCGCAGCTTTATCGACCAGGAAAATATTCGATGGATCATTGATTTCAAATCCAGCCGACACCAAGACCAGGACGATCTCGAAAGGTTTATGCAGCAAGAGCGCCAGCGCTATTCTGACAAAATGGAGATGTACGTCAACCTAGTGGGCGCACTGGGACCAGGGGAAATCCGCAGCGCATTATATTATCCATTGTTAAGAAGGTTTGAGGAATTATAAATGTACTCGCGCCGGCTTCGAATCAATCCATCGAGTCTGAAGTAATATTATGGAGATCTCGCTGCTGGCGACGGTTACCACAACTTTTTTGCTTGCTGGAGTTATTAAAGGCGTAATCGGCCTGGGTTTACCGTCAATTAGTCTGGCGTTGCTAACCGTTGCCATCGACTTGCCATCAGCAATGGTGTTATTACTGGTCCCATCATTTATCACCAACCTTTGGCAGGCCGTGGTAGGGGGCAATGGCCGGGTTATCGTTTCAAAAATCTGGCCATTTCTATTGTTAGCGACCACAACCGTATGGGTCGGTGCTATTGGTCTCAACCATATCCACCTGTCAGGGCTTTCCACGCTGCTTGGTGCCCTCCTGATCGGTTATTCAATCATTAGTCTGGCGGGATATAGAATGTCAATTTCGCGGGTTGGACAGGTCTGGACCGGCCCCGCGTTTGGTGCTGCCAATGGTATTCTTACCGGAATGACAGGTTCATTTGTTGTTCCCGGGGTCATGTACCTGCAGGGAATTGGGCTATCCCGCTCCGAATTGATTCAGGCAATGGGAATATTGTTTACCCTGTCTACCATCTCACTTGCCGCCGCATTGGGACAAAACGATCTGTTGTCCAGAGATTTAGCGCTAACCTCGTTAATTGGCGTGTTGCCGGCGGTCCTGGGTATGATCATTGGACAAAAAATACGCCCGGGTCTTTCTGAGCAACTATTCCGCCGGGTATTTTTTATTGCCCTACTCTGTCTTGGTTTGTATATAGTTTTTAATGCCTCCTTCGCGATAACCTGACGGTTATTCAACCCTCGATTTGGATTGTTCGCACCGGCATATCGGTAAATTGATTTTTCCATTGGTTACCATCATTGGAATCAATAAGACACCTACTATAAATCTCAAATCTTTCGAGGTTTCAAGCTGCCTGATCCGAATTTAAATCACTTCAACCCAGGTCACCATTCCACCAGCCTGGTGTTCCAACATATGACAATGCAACAACCACTTGCCAATATTATCCGCGCGAAATCTTATGCTTCGGGTCTCATGGGGTCCGATTAAGGTGGTATCTCTCAAAACCCGAAGTGGTGGAATATCAGCGGACTGGGGTAACCAGGGCGCAACGTTTTCAACCACTTCGAAATGATGTCCATGAAGATGCATTGCATGGGACCACGCGCTTCGATTTTCAATAACTATTTCCTGAACTGAGCCTTGGGTGGCGCGCAATAATGGAGCATCCGGCAAACCACTGGTACCGTTGAATGCCCACGCCTTGCCGTGGCTGACCAGCTTTCCGATATCCATCAACTCGCCCTGATAGGTCGCCTGTTCTAAATCACCCCTGGCACCGCCCTGCATGACGAGATCGACCCGATTCACTGATTCGGTACTTTGGGTCATCGACATATTTTGTGGGAAAGCTACGGGGGATTGGTTGGGCCTAGGCTTCTCCAATCCTTGATCCGGGGAAAATCCAACCAATGGAATTATCGAAGATTGTTCTTCAAACCCAATTATCTGTTCCGGGTCCCCGGGAGTAAGGCAGTCCAGGATAATATCTGCTCTCTGTCCCGGACCAAGTTCCAGTCGGCCCAACCCTGATAAGGGTTGCTTAAGCGGCATTCCATCCAAAGCCATTAGCCAGTTCGGCCATTGCGGCAATGACAATTGCATCACCAGCGCATTTGCGGTGTTCACCAACCGCAGGCGTATTCTCTGCCCTGCACCCACCGTTATAGTTTCTGACCCCTTGCCATTCACCGTGAGCCAATTACCGGTTCGACCGGAATGGGAAATATCCCGCATGCTATTGAATGATTCGTGAATAGCCCCTTGCTGATCGAGACGCCAGTCATCCAATGCGATCACGATGTCCTGATCCACCAGGGGTGGAATTAATTCATCAACAATTAATACACCATACATTCCGCGCCCAACTTGTTCAGAGGACTGCTGGTGTGCGTGATACCAGTAAGTTCCAGCATCCGGGAGCACAAAACTGTATTCAAATCCAGAGCCAGGCACAACTGCCTGCTGGGTTAATCCAACCACCCCATCCATTGCATTATCTATCCTGATCCCATGCCAATGGATCGCACTGTCCTGGGTAATACTATTGGTATATCGAACATTCAGTCGGTCACCTTGACGCGCCCTGATCAGCGGTCCTGGCACCTGCTGGTTGTACTGCCACAATGCCGTTGGCGCCGGCAGCGTCGAATCCAGCAATTGCTGTCCTGGCGCTGATTCAAGTTGATAATGATGTATTGGTGTAATGGAAGCCGGGGCCGCTAGGGGGATTTGTCCCACGCTCAGCGCTGTGGCCCCTGTGAGAAAATTTCGTCGCGTTAGAGACAAATGTTAGAAATCTCCATGCTGACTTCTTCAATTATAAAACTCGCTACATCCATTCGCTCTCCATAGGATAACTTGTCATCAACTCACAGCCCTTCGCAGTGATCAAAACCTGTTCCTCCAGTTTGACTCCTTCTCCACCTTTTTCCGATCCAATATAGGATTCAACGCATAACGTCATCCCTTCTTCCAGGACACCGTCATAACCCTTAGCAGCAAAATCGTGGGCATGCTTTATCGAAGGATATTCATCAGCAAGCCCGACCCCATGGATCAAGGAACCATAGCGGGTGCTAGTAAACTCATCGGGAATTTGCCAGGCGCTGTGGGAGACATCATGAAAACTCATCCCCGGCCGCAAGATCGAGAGGTTATGCTGAATCTGCTCCCATGCCAAGGCGTAAACCCGGCGCTGCTCAACATTCGGTTTGTCACCGCAGACCCAGCTGCGCGACATATCTGCACAATAACCGTAGGGCCCGATAAGGTCAGTATCGAAACTCACCATGTCACCATCTTCAATCTTGCGCATGGAACATTCTCTAAACCAGGGATAGGTCCGCGGGCCAGACGATAACAATCGGGTTTCTATCCATTCCCCACCCAGAGAAATATTGGCCTCATGCAACTTAGCCCACAACGCATTTTCAGTGATACCAGGCTCCAGGGCTTCTCGCATTTTCCCGACGCCAATTTCGCAGACATCAATTGCTTTTTGCATCAAGGTCAGCTCCTCCGGAGATTTAATTACTCGAGCATGCTCCATGACCTCGAGACCATCATGTAATGAAAGTCCAAGTTGCTGCAGCCTGCTGGATCCCTGATAGGACAGGCGATCTGTCGCCAGGCGCTTATTGCCACCGCCATGGGTGGCGACCAAATCAGTAATCACCTGGGCAAACTGATCGGCCCGTTCGTCACTGCGCTGCCCTGCGGTAAAATAATAATAGGATGAATTGACCCGATATTCATCGATTGTGGGTATACCTTCCGCCAGGTGGGGATAATTTCCGTAGTCGAATAGGATTAGAGGTCCATCTGTAGCGATAAAGACGCAACGGGTTTCATAATGCGCGCACCAAACCTGCATATTGGTGGCATCGCAGGCGTAGCGCGTATTGATCTGGTCAAACAATAATATACCGGCATAGTCGAGCCCGCGTAATTGTTGCTGGATTCGTTCGAGACGATATCGCCGAACTTCATCCAAATCTACCGGTGCCTCGGTAAACTCCATAGCGCCATGTTGTCTGGCTACCACATTACCTTCAGAAATCGTCATACAGAAGACCCTCGAAATTGTTTTAAATTTTACTCGACGAAGTGTACCAAGTACGCACAGATTAAAACTATTCAAATGGATCTGCCAGAGTATGTCAATTTCTCTTGAATAGAAACTGACGAACCCATACCATGACGGCGATGATTGATTTGCACACCCACTCGACCGCCTCTGATGGAAGTTATTCGCCCCGGGAGTTGGTTAAATTGGCAGCCCAGGCCGGAATCACACGGCTCGCAATTACTGATCACGACACCCTTGACGGCTTAGCCAGTGCTATGGCGTCATGTGAAAAACATGAGGTGTCGCTGGTCAACGGAATTGAACTATCCTGCCGCTTCGGGAATCGCTCGCTGCATATCGTGGGGCTCGATATCGATCCTGAAAACGAGGAGTTAAATAATGCGGTATTCCAATCCCAACAAATTCGGATCAAGCGCGGTCGTATTATTGGCCAAAAGCTTGAGAAATCCGGTATATCCAATGCGTATAAATCTACTTGTGAACTGGCCGGGTCAAATTTAATTGGTCGCGCGCACTTCGCCCGAGTTTTAGTTGAGCAGGGTTATGCGAAAAATTTCAAACAAGTATTTAAGCGCTATATGACCCAAGGTAAGCCAGGATATGCAGCAGCGCAGTGGATGGCCCTGGAGACTGCTATTAATGTGATACACGCCGCCGGTGGCTTGGCTGTTATTGCCCATCCCGCTCGCTACGGTCTTTCTCGAGGGCAGTTACGAAGGCTGGTGGAAGATTTTCGGGATTTGTCCGGAGATGCGATAGAGGTTGTATCGGGCAAAGCTAGTCCAGGAGAAATAGAAAATTTAGCCAGGCTGGCCGGAGAGTTTTCCCTGGCTGGTTCGGTGGGTTCCGATTTTCATGGGCCGGACAAGCCCTGGGTAAAACTTGGGAAATTACCGCAAATCCCGAAGCACTGCGTGCCGGTATGGTCTCTGCGAGAGCTCTGGTAGAATTTTTCTACCGCCTCAACAATGCGATTTAGCCTGATTCAAGTATTTTTATTCAGGTGTCTGGCCCAAGTCCTTTCTGTCGCAGCTCCGCCACTGCCTGATCAGATTTACTGAGGTGACCGAGTCCCATTCCAGCTAAAACGTGGTCGGCTTTGGTGTAACGAATATTCTGGTAGGTTGTTATTTCCACTCGGTTGCCCCAAGGGTCAAGAAAATCAAGAAATCGACCATCCAATAGTTCGACTCCCATCTTCAGTAAGGTTTCGCGAACCAGTTCCTTGTCATCCACTGCGATACCGAAGTGTCGGCCATGATCGGGACCCTGGGCCCGGTCCGTCATAAAGTTAATAAACTGATCACCGAAATATATAAACGCGGCGGTGTCGCTGCGGTCTTCTACGGTGAAATTCAGAAATTCTCCATAAAAAGCGAGGGCCTGGTCAATACTGCCAACCTCCAGGGCGATGTGATTGATACCAACGGCGGTCGCTTTGGATTTATCTAAATTCATATCAAATCACGAGAATGTATTGACGATGGTTATACATGAGTACCCGACATAAGCGCAATTAACTCATCAGGTCGAACCGTAAAACCGGATAACGATCACCCCCATGGCGACAAAACAGGCAGCGATAATACGCTGGCGACCAAATGGTTCCTTCAATATCAGGGTTCCAATGATCGCAGCAAATATTACACTGGTTTCACGCAACGAAGATACAAGCGCCATGGCGCCCAGACTCATGGCATAAATAACTAGCGCATAGGCGGTCGAAGACGCGATTCCGCCTATCATAATTTTCCAAGGATCGGACTTGAGATAATCCATCCATTGCTGCTTTTTGGTAAGCAGCAACCATATGGCAATGGGAAATGGTTCAAACACAAACAACCAGAGAATATAACTCAGACTGTTATCAACCTTTCTGACCCCCGAGCCATCGATCACGGTATAGAGCGCAATCATCACTGAGGTAGCCAACCCCCATATCACCGTATCTCTGGCCGGGCGAGCCTTTTTGTTGCCGAAAATCGCCAGCGCTATGAGCCCCAGGCTAACTAGTCCCACGCCGACTAATGCGGATACCGGCAACCATTCCCCGGCGAACCAGCCGGCACCAAATGCCACCATCACTGGTGCCAACCCGCGAAAAAGCGGATACACCATGGACAAATCACCGTTCCGGTAGCTTCTCGCGAGGGTGAAATAATAGATATTGTGAATTACCACCGAGGCTGCGATATAGGGCCAGCTAGCCACCTCCGGTAGCGGCACAAACCAGACAACAACGAGGCAAAAAATTGCGCCGACCACCTGGTAGGCGGCAATACTGAATTCAGGCGAACCACCTGATTTGACCATGGCGTTCCAGCTGGCATGTAATACTGCTGCGGTCAAAACCAGCAAAACAAGGGACAAGGACACAGGTCAGCTCTCTTTACGAGATTCGCAGAACTATTTCACGCTGCAAACCGGTCAGTCGCAACCACCAGCTGATCAGCGATTCCGGGTTCATCAAACATATGCCCCGCGTCGGGCACAATAGAAAACTCAGCCTCAGGGAATGCCTGATGCAAGTCCCAGGCTGTGGTCATCGGGGTGCATACGTCATAGCGGCCCTGGATAATGATGGTCGGAATATGTCGAATCTTATCAACGTTGTTGATAAGAAATCCGTCTTCTTCGAAAAACCCTCCATTGATAAAATAGTGGCACTCGATTCGGGAAAAAGCGATTGAAAACGCTTCCGAAGCAAAGCTTTCAATTTGTCCAGGACGCTGCAACAGATTGATTGTACTGCCTTCCCAGATACTCCAGGCCCGGGCTGCAACCCGCTGCACTTCGAGGTCTTTGGATGTGAGCTGGTGGTAATAGGCGGCAATCAGATTGTCCTGTTCAGGGGCTGGAATTGGCGCTAAGAATTTCTCCCATTCATCAGGAAATATTGCCGCTGCGCCGCCCTGGTAATACCAGTCCAGCTCGGTTTTACGCAAGGTAAAAATACCGCGTAAAATCAGTTCGGTCACTCTGTCTGGGTGGGTCTCAGCATAGGCCAGAGACAGCGTGCTACCCCACGATCCACCGCATACTAACCATCGCTCGATCGACAGGTGCTGGCGCAGCTTTTCGATATCCGCGACCAGATCCCATGTGGTATTGTTTTCCAGCGATGCAGTCGGCGTACTGCGTCCGCATCCCCGTTGATCAAATAAAATTATCCGATATTTATCAGGATCAAATACCCGCCGTTGCCCCGGGTTAGAACCTCCTCCAGGACCACCGTGCAGGTAAACCGCAGGCTTGCCTGCTGGATTACCGCACTCCTCATAATAAATTTCATGACCGTCCCCTACCGGCAACATACCGCTGTGATAGCACTCAATTTCGCGAAATAGATTTCGATAACTCTGCATGGAATGAACTGATTTAATAAAATTGGAGAATTATAGGCGCCATAATGTACTATGCCGGCACCAGACAATCGATAACTTTTACCACCATGTCTACGAACTCTACATTTTCCTTATTTGACCTGTCAGATAAAAGTGTCATTATTACCGGGTCAGGTTATGGGCTTGGTCGACACATGGCTATTGGATTGGCCGAAGCGGGGGCCCGGGTTGTTGTATGCGGAAGGAATTCTGACAAACTTGGACAAACCGTGTCCGAAATAACCGAGCGTGGCGGCAACGCGACGGCAATTCCATTTGACGCCACCAACAAGACCGAATGTGACCAGCTGGTAAAGCAAACCGCCGAGCGTTTTGGCGGTCTTGACGTCATGGTAATCAATCATGGAGTAGTAGCGGTGAATCCGCCAGAAGACACCACACCCGAGCAATGGAGCCACGTGATTGAGGTTAACCTTACCAGTTGCTTTTATTGTGCCCAGGCGGCTGGCCAGCAAATGATCAAACAGAACCGGGGTGGGTCCATCGTCATAACGTCTTCCAATGGAAGCCTGGTCAGCTTTGACGGTTTATCTGCCTATGGCGCCTCAAAGGGTGGCGTCGACCAGCTGTGTCGCCAGCTCGCTGCAGAATGGGGTAAATATCAGATTCGAGTCAATACTGTTAATCCCGGATACACCGAAAACCCCATGGGCGGTCGACCCGGAAACACGGTAACTCCCGAACTTGAACAGGAAATCAAACAACGCACCCCTTTGGGGCGAAGGGGCCGCGCTGACGAATTTGTCGGTCCGGTACTATTCCTCGCGTCCGATGCCTCATCATACGTCAGTGGCCATATACTGACAGTCGACGGCGGCTATTGCGCGGTTTAGTTTTGGCCAGGCAAAAACCCGATTTTCATGAACTCCTGGCGACTCAGCACTATGCCCCAGTGCCATTTCCACTCCCATTATCGGATGTTCAACAAGCCGCCGAAAACTTTTTAAGGTTCCTGGCGTTGCCCGAACGGGTAAAACGAAAGCTACATATTCCGGCGCAATATTATCGTGCCAGTGCCGATGGCTATACCGACAAATCAGGGGCAGAGAATAAGGATCCAAAACAGTTTTTTCACTGGAATCCGGAGTTGGCTAAACTCGCAAGTTGTCAGGAACTACAAACAACGCATCCTGAAATTGAAGAATTTTTTGGATCAGCCAAGCTGATTTACCGGAGAATAGAATCGGTGCTCAACCACCTGTTTAGCCAGCATTTGGCCTGCTATCGGGAGCTTGTATTTGACCAAAACAGACTAATAGACGGCACTTTGCGCTTTCTCTGTTATGCGCCCCAGCCAAATCATGATTTCGCTGCCCGCCCCCATTTTGACAAAGGATTTAGCACCCTGGCAATTGCCGACAGTGCGTCCGGTCTGCGAATTGGATGTTGTAACTCCCACCCGTTAAAACAAGTACGATACCAAGCGGGGACCGCCTTGTTTATGCCGGCATGGATGTTATTTCAAGCCTCTGGCGGCGATATCAAACCGGCCTGGCATGACGTCATTCATACCCCTGATGAACCGGAAATCAATACTTTTTGTGCACGCTGGTCAATTGTATTTTTTGTGAACAGCCCCGACAGGCCATTTTCATCCTGGGAAACTGTGCATACGCCGCTACACTGATACTCAACCTTGACAATGGAAGACCCAGGTCGTCCACAAGTGCCACCCCAATTACAATAGGTAAAATTACCAGTCAAAGTGTGAATGGGATCACATTTTTGAAAGGACAGGATATCCAAAATTGAGCCATCAATAATAACAATCCCTAATAGGTATAACGATGGAATATTTTTTCAATACGTATTTCGATAAAACCGCCCTATTTTTCGCCGCTAACATTATCTATTGCCTGGCGTATGTTGTAACCAGCATGATCTGGCTAAGAATGCTAACCATCATCGCAGCGCTTTGCACCTTCCCCTATTTCTATTACCAACTCGAACCACTGTGGTCTGCGCTACTCTGGCAATCGGCATTTTTAGGCATCAATTTGGTCAATCTCGGCGTCCAGCTTGCCAAGCTACGGCCAACCCGGTTTAGCGTCGAAAACGAATCGCTCTACCAAACAGTTTTCTCCGGTTTATTGCGGCGTGAAGCAGCCAAATTGTTTAAAGTAGCAAAACGGGAATCAGCCAGGCGAGGGGAGCAGTTGCTCAATATTGGTCAAAGTAACGATGGTTTGCTATTGATAGTCAGCGGATTTTGTAACGTTAAAAAGAATGGAATTAGTGTCGCCCAGGTTGGCGCAGGACAATTTGTCAGTGAAATGAGTTTTATCAGCAACGACCCGATCAGCGCAAATGTCTATGCCCACGATGACGTGACCTACTTGAAATGGGACAAAGACACTCTGGCCAAACTGTACCGCAAAAGCAGCGTCTACAAAAATTACCTGGATAACCTACTTGGTGTACAAATTGTCGAGAAATTGCGAATTGCGACGGTTCAGCTTTCAGCGGTAGCATGAGTCGGTGCTGTCTTTGGCAGACTGGCATGCAGCACCAGATAGGCGAGCATCGCTGACAACATTGAACCCACCAAAACACCTAACCGATCTCCGGTAAAATATTCTCCACTGCCGTGTTCGAACGCGAGCCCTGCTATAAATAAACTCATGGTAAAACCGATTCCACAGGCAAATGTCACACCCAGAAGCTGAGGCCAGGTGACCTCTCTGGGTAGTCGGGCGATTCTGAGTAAGACGGCGAGGCCTACAAAAAGCAATATACCCGTCGGCTTGCCAATCAACAGACCCGCAATAATTCCCATCGCAACCGGATGAATAAAGTCGCCTGGTGTCATCCCGCTGAATGAAAGCCCGGCATTGGCAAACGCAAAAATGGGCAGGATTGCAAAAGCCACCGGACCATGCAGGTCGTGTTCCAGGTCCCGAAGTGGAGATTGATCTGCGCCATCTCTCATCGGGACGCAGAGCGCAATCAACACCCCGGCGAGGGTGGCGTGGACTCCAGACTTCAGTACCGCGATCCACAATACAATTCCCAGCAATACGTAGGCCGACTTCCTGATTACGCCCAGCAGGTTCAACGCAATCGCAACAACAAGTGCGGCGGTACCAATAAATAATGCGGTAATAGATAAATCCCCAGAGTAAAACAAAGCGATAATGATTATTGCCGCCAAATCATCGAATATGGCCAAAGTCAGCAGGAATAGCTTTAACGCGACGGGCACTCTGCTACCAAATACACTCAGTAGTGCCAGCGCGAAAGCGATATCGGTGGCTACTGGTATCGCCCATCCATCGAGGGCGGTCGCGTTTCCCCAGTTTATCCAGATGTATATTGCAGCAGGCACCAACATTCCACCGAGCGCACCGAATCCGGGCAATGCGACTTGGGCAAGAGAACCCAGTTCCCCTTCCATGACTTCACGTTTGATTTCCAGTCCGATCAGAAAAAAGAACACGGCCATTAAACCATCGTTCACCCAAAGCAAGAGAGGTTTACTGATTAAAAGAGCACCAACCTGAACCCCAACCGTGGTATCGAAAATAGCCTGATAGAGCTCAGCCATTGGTGAATTCGCGACAAATATCGCCAGCGTCGCCGTAATCAGCAGGAGTACGCCAGCCGCAGACTCCAGCTGCATAAATTCTCGCACTGCGTCAGCTATTGGAAATCTTTTTTGTCGTACTTCCATGGTCCGATCATGCTGCTAATCTGCGACTGAATTCAAAGATTGATGGCCGCCTGTAAGATGCATCAGTTGTTTGAGGAATCAAAGAAATGGCTGGATGTGCCAGTTTCCAGAGATATCATATTATAGGTGCGCTTGCTTTTCCAAAAATACCTAAGTTGGTAAGGTACCGCAGTTATTACCATTATATAAGATCAATTAGGTTTTGACTTTGTAGCCAGTTCGGAAGATTTGCCAGATGGTGAGGATGCAAATTAGTAGAAAAACCATGATCATAGTAAGGCTTGTCGCCATACTGACATCAGCAATTTCGAAAAAGCTCCAGCGAAAGCCACTTACCAGGTACATGACCGGGTTAAATAATGTGATTTTCTGCCATATTGGGGGCAACATGCTGATTGAATAGAAACTACCGCCAAGAAAGACCAGGGGGGTAATCACCAATAGTGGAATGATCTGAAGCTTTTCAAAGTTGTCGGCCCAGATCCCTATGATGAAACCAAATAAACTGAAGGTTATTGAAGTTAACGCAAGATAAATCAACATCCAAACTGGGTGAGCGATATGCATGGGCACAAACAGGCCCGCTGTGGCGAGAATGATAAACCCGACGATCAACGATTTTGTTGCGGCGGCTCCTACATAACCAAGCACAATTTCAAAATGGGATATTGGCGCGGATAAAATTTCGTAAATCGTGCCAGTAAATTTAGGAAAAAAAATACCAAATGATGCATTGGTCACGCTTTGCGTCATTAGCGATAGCATGACCAGCCCAGGGACAATAAAAGAACCATAGCTGACTCCATCCACTTCAGTTATACGTGACCCAATTGCCGAGCCAAACACAACAAAATACAAAGACGTTGAAATAACCGGCGAAACCACGCTTTGGAACAGAGTTCGCCAGGTACGGGTCATCTCGAATTTATAAATTGCGCCTACGCTATAAAAATTCATGATTGTTCTCGAACCAAATTGACAAAAATGTCTTCAAGTGAACTTTGCTCAGTCTTGAGATCCTTAAATTTAATACCGTTTTGGTTTAACGCCCCAAGCAATGCGGTAATGCCGGTTCGCTCCTTACGGGTATCATAGGTATATACCAGTTGAAAACCCTGGGCTGCGATTGCCAGATTAAATTTGGCCAGGGCATCAGGTATAACCGGCAGCTGCAGGTGTAACTCCAGAATTAATTGCTTGGTACCCATCTTGCGCATTAATTCCTGTTTCTCCTCAACCAGTACAATCTGACCTTTATTTATTACACCGACTCGGTCAGCAATTTCCTCGGCCTCCTCAATATAGTGGGTCGTCAGAATAATGGTGACACCAGATTCACGCAGTCGATTTACCACTTGCCACATATTCTTTCGCAGGGAAACGTCCACACCAGCGGTGGGCTCGTCAAGAAATAGTATGCGAGGTTCATGGGACAGTGCTTTGGCAATCATTACTCGCCGTTTCATGCCACCGGATAATTCCATTATCCGACTTGATTTTTTATCCCACAGGCTAAGATCTTTCAGCGTCTTCTCGATGTGATCCGGATTGGCCGGTTTGCCGAACAAACCGCGGCTAAACGATACCGTATCCCAAACCGTTTCAAATGCGTCAGTGGTCAATTCCTGGGGAACAAGTCCAATCAAACCGCGGGTTTTGCGATAGTCATTAATAATGTCAAAACTGTCTACTGTAACGGTTCCATGGCTCGGACTTACGATGCCGCAAATGATACTGATCAAAGTTGTTTTGCCAGCGCCATTAGGCCCAAGTAGCGCGAGAATCTCACCATCATGGATTTCCAGATTTATTTTATCCAGAGCCCTGAATCCACTGTCGTAAGTTTTGGATAATTCGGAAACTGATATCAGGGTGCGCATATAAATATTTATTGACTATACAAAATTGGCCCTGGAGCATTGCCGGGTCGGATGACCGGGGCATTATACCTGCTAATCATTTGACCCAATCGAATTTTCAGTTTGCAATGTTGTCTTCACAGTGGACACAAGGATGTTTAAAATCAAACCAAATCATACACAACATAAGCCCATGGCACTCACCAGTCAGTCTATAGCGTACACCTGCGACGGAAAAAACCATTCGGGCTATCTTGCCTGGGATGGGGAAATATCCGCGCCCCAACCCGGAATAATGGTTGTTCACGAATGGTGGGGGCTGAATGATTACGTTAAAAGACGGGCAGATATGCTTGCCGCGCAAGGTTTTTGTGCTCTTGCAATAGATATGTATGGCGATGGAAAGGTGGCGGAAAATCCGCAACAGGCTGGCGCGATGATGAATCTGGTTCTCGAAGATATGACAATGGGAACGGCGAGGTTGAAAGCAGGCTATAACTCGCTAATTTCCCAGTCTCAGGTGGATTCAAATCGAACCGCGGCCATTGGGTATTGTTTCGGTGGCGCGATGGTATTACATATGGCCCGAATTGGTATACCGCTGAATGCAGTTGCCAGTTTCCATGGCGCTCTCGGCTCTTTCCATCGCCCGGAACCGGATCAGGTTGAAGCAGCTGTGTTAGTTTGTCACGGAGCCGATGACGCCATGGTGTCTATGGACGATGTTGCGTCATTTCGCCAGGAAATGGATGCAGCTAATGCCAAGTACGAAGTCATCTTGCATCCGGGAGCACAGCATGGATTTAGTAGCACTGAAGCTGACGAAAATGGCAGGAAGTACGCTATCCCGCTAAGTTATAACAAGGTCGCTGATGACACTTCATGGGCCGCAATGTTGTCATTGTTTGAGCGCACCTTTAACAGCTGACAATCCGGTCGCCGCAGTCACATTCGACTAATCAGAGAACTTCAATATCTGATGCTCGTCGACAAATAATCGTTCTCTCCGGCTAACCCTGCTTAACGAATCCGCGGCCACTCTCTTGCCAATTTCCGATTGATATGCCGATTCAAAATCATCCTGGCATTTAAACCATAATTCAGAAATCCCATCGTAATCCTGTTCCTGACCATCTTTAACCAAATTGAAAACCGCTTGTTTGAGGCCGGGCAGCTGGCGTGCCAACGGCGCGTGCTCGCTAAGCCACCAGCGACTAAATTCCTCGAGGCTCATTCCGGCTCCACGCTTTAATAGAATTACTGCTTTGAACATGATATCTAGTCCGGCTTGATGCGGTGCAAAGGACGCCCTCCAGTTGCTAATGACACCACAATCACTACTTCATCCCCCCGTGGTGCGTCAGGAATACTGATTTCCGCAGCATCCATATCATCGAATTCCCATATACTGTTTTTATTGGTAATTGGCACCACTATAATTGATCCGGGGCCACCCATTTTCTTGGTAGAAGGGATTATGTCATCACCCTTACCTACCGCGCGTCTGACCGGGGCACCAAACCTCGGATGCATCAACGCCGCCGCATGTTCTATTTCTCCGTCGACTCCAACAATCGCACCTTTACCATAGCTTTCAACTAAATCGGGCTCGATACCCAGGGTAGACACCCCTTTTTCGGCGAGCAATCCACCAATTTCGGCGCCAAGATCATATAGCGGTTCCAGGTCTTGATGAAATTGACCGGCAAAAGGGTTTTTAATAACCCCAGCCACCGTTACTTTTCGGGAGGGTGGATCGATCATACGCCCCATGTCTTGATTTATTTCTTCGAGCTGGACGACGATTTTTCTAACGCTAAGAAGAGACATAGAGACTTGATTCGGTTCGGATTAATTTATCGAAGACAGGAATATATCAGGCTAACTAGGCATATACACCGCCCTAAAACCAAACAATAGTAATGCTCTCGGCAGAGTGTGATTTAATACCAGAAAAACTGTGACATATGTCACATACTATCAGATGGGCTGAGGCTATATTAACCTCAGTTATACAGTTTTCCTCCGAGTGTAGTGTGTTATTTACGGCAGCGTAAAGCTGCCGTTTTTTATGGCCAGGAAGGCCAGTATCTCGCGTTCGCATGGATGCGAAAAAGCGAGGCGGAATACCAGCAAAGATTACCAATAACACTAGTCCAATATCCAACCAGACTACGGCCAGTATCTCGCGTTCGCATGGATGCGAAAAAGCGAGGCGGAATACCAGCAAAGACCTCCAATAACACTAGTCCAATAACCAACCAGACTACGGCCAGTATCTCGCGGTCGCATGGATGCGAAAAAGCGAGGCAGAATACCAGCAAAGATTACCAATAACACTAGTCCAATATCCAACCAGACTACGGTCAGTATCTCGCGGTTGCATGGATGCGAAAAAGCGAGGCGGAATACCAGCAAAGATTACCAATTACACTAGTTCAATATCCAACCAGACTACGGTCAGTATCTCGCGGTCGCATGGATGCGAAAAAGCGAGTCGGAATACCAGCGAAGATTACCAATAACACTAGTCCAATAACCAACCAGACTACGGCCAGTATCTCTCAACCCCATGGATACGAAAGAGCGAGACCTTATCCCAGCAAACTAAAACAATAACACCCGCCCAAAGCACCCTCAGCTTATGGCCAGTATCTCGCAGCCCCGCGGGCACATATTCCCAAGCTTGCAAAAAAAAGACATAAAATCGCCAAAACACATCGATCCTCCCCCCCCCACGATCATCACACTCTATTCATCTAATCTTCAGCCCCAATTCAGCCGCCATCAGTAGAATAGCCCCATATCTGACCGCAGCTGGGATATTAATTATTCTGCCAGTCGGTGGATTATTTTTTTATCTCAACGGGGGAATACCCATGAAAAACACCAAATTTATCAAAAGTCTTTTAATCGGAACTTCGCTGGTTTTAATAGTCACCGCTGTACCTACTGCGATGGCCGGCGATGGCGATCCTAATTACAATGGCTATGCCAATCACAATACCAAGAAACACTACAACGGCTGCACCGAATATCGACTGTCGTCGTATGGCGGACAAGCCGGTGTACGCACCGTTAATAATCCCAATGATTTTCGTCAGGCCAATAACGGCAGCGTAGTTGGCCAGATTTGTGCCAAAGGAAGAGTCACCGTTGAGCTTTCCAAGCGACATCCGGACACCCATGTTTCGCTGGTTCTATATGGCCAGGAATATGTATTTGGTCAGGGTGATCGAGGAGACAAGCTCCTGAACAACTGGTTCCGTCGATACCTTACTGTTGACCTGCCCCATGGTTCCGGTCAGCAAGGCAATTCCCAGGGTGGTGGTTATTCTTATCAGCCGCAATATAAACCCGATAACCATGGTTACAATCAGGGCTACAAGAATGTCCCCCAGTCGGCATCTCGATATGAAGGACATGGCTATAGCCAGGGCCACGAGCCGGAACCTTACTTCCAGGATCATGGGTATAACAATTCGGGCCATAACAACGGCTACAATAATGGTTATCACCACAATAAACGAAAATTTCATACCGCATCACGCAAACATAAGCGTGCCCATAAATTCGGTAGGCCCCATCAACATTACGGACAGTATTTCGCTTTCCAGTAATTTAATCTGACGACTTGAACCAAGGCCCCTGCTGAGCATTCAGCGGGGGCCTTTCAATTTCTGGAATAGAGTGAGCTGAGTAGTAGAGGTTAGAACTGTCATTATATTCTCACACCAGGCCCGACAAAAAAGTATACAATCGCCCGCCCAATCGATCTCGGGGCACAGCGAATCCTGCTAACCGGCTAAACCCACTACCCACCGTGAAAAACCAAAGCAATATCAATCTGGTCATAAAACTGGTCCTGTTCCATATAATCATCATTGCGGTTGCCAATTACACGGTGCAATTCACCGGCACCTTTCTCGGATATCATTTCACCCTGGCCATGTTTGTGTTCCCCCTGGTCATCCTGGCAACAGACCTAACCGTTCGGCTGTCAAATCAGCGTAACGCCCGTATAATTGTCTCAATCGCCTATATCCCCGCTATCCTGATTAGCGCGTGGCTTGCGGACTGGAGAATTGGATTGGCCAGTGGCACCGCCTACGCGGTAGGCCAGATGCTCGATATTTCGGTGTTTCAACGAATTCGTGAGCGAGCTTCGGCCTGGTGGATCGCGCCCATGATCTCCACATTTTTCGCCAATATCATAGACACATATATTTTCTATTCAGCAGCGTTTTATCAGTCCGAGGACCCGTTTATGGCGGCGAATTGGCTTGAGGTAGCAACAGTAGATTTGGTATTCAAAATAATCGTTTCCATTTTGATTTTTCTGCCGGTATACGGTGTATTACTGCGGCAATTGCAGAAACGTGTGGCAATGGCATAAAGAATCAACCCAAGCGACCCAGGTCCGCCAGATTTCCAAACACCTGATTCGGGCGAATTCGATAGCGCCAGCAACTGTTTTAAGCCACAATTGTTCGAATATTCTGCTGCGGATTAGCCCAGCGAAGCGAGCATACGGGTCAACTTCTCCGTTGGAAATACCTGGTTTAGTTCTTAGCTGCTATGCAACCCGGGGATTTCAATGAATTGCTTTCTTCGAGATAAGCCTTTAATGGGTTCCAGTACATTTTGTGCCAACCGCCCTCCAAATGGTCGGCTCCCGCTTGGGGGAATCCCGAATGGTTCAGGGTCAGTCGGGTGCCCGCCTCCTGCTCTTCCAAAGAAATTCTAACAATAGAGTAGTTCCCAGGATCCCAAGCTTTAACCTTCCAGACCTGGACAATTCGCTGCCCGTCAATCAATTCGATATTACGACCGACAATTTGGCCGCCAAAGCAAGAAAAGGCACCACCCTCAACTTCCTCAATTTGCGCTGGCGCATCGGTGAATTCTGCGAAGCGGCGTGATGAAATAAGGGTTTGATATATGTTATCAGCAGAAACCTGATAAATTATTTCTTGATGAATGGACGTAATCATTATCTTTTCTCCCTGAGAATGTGATTGGATATACTCAACAACCCATGGCGGCGAGCGAGCGCCTTGACAGGTCAGGGTCCAGTATACTGCCAGCAAATTTCCATTATTATCCCATGGACCCAACAACAGTTCCTACCGCGACCAATCAAAATACTATTCTGGTAAAAAAAAGTAAATTTATTGCGCGGGCCGGGCTAGCAGACAACCGTCAGCGAGCTATGGAGTTTCTCGGTCAGATGAAACAGAATTTTCCCGAAGCCGGCCACCATTGCTGGGCTTATATACTTGGAGTATCAGGAGCGCCTGAAAGCGCCGCGATGTCTGATGATGGCGAACCAATGGGTTGCGCGGGCAAGCCTATTTTGAATGTGCTTCAACATAAAAATGTTGGAAATATCATGCTGGTTGTCGCCCGTTATTTCGGCGGCATCAAACTCGGTGCCGGTGGCCTGGTAAGGGCTTATTCGGCCGCGGCACACTCGGTCATGGAGTCGCTGGCAGTAGAACAATATGTTGAGCAACACCGATTAAGAATGGCTGTGGATTTTGCCCAGGAACAGGATCTACGTCACTGGCTGAGTGGACACGGTGGAGAATTAATTTCGGCTGAATACAGCAGTGCGGTGACTTGCGATGTGGTGCTTGCTCAGCGCGACCTGGACCAATTGCAGCAGGCCGCTTCACAACGAGGCTGGCGAATTATCGATTTGTTCGACTAATCTCAATGGCTAAAAATAGGCTGCTCAATTTCACCTGTACCATGTCAAGCATTCTGCCCCGAGGCAAAGGTGCTTTTGCCAGGAAAATTGGAAAGCTGGCCAGATACTCAACCCAGCCGCCATTCGTCACACGACACGGCGCGAGCATACCAATACTCCCGCAAGCGTATGATGTATTCGTCACCATGCGATCACAAAATAATGCATGGGATTATTGGGTTTTTCGCGTGGCCAACGCGATGCTTGAAGCTGATGGTGTGTTGTACGATGCTGGTGCCAATATTGGATACGTTTCCATCGAAGTCGCGGCCCTCAGGGCAGACGCGGGAATCCAGGTATATGCCTTCGAACCTCAGAGTCAGCTGGCAGAAAATATTACCAAGGCAGTGAAGCTGAATAACCTGAGCAATTTACAGGTTTTTCCCATAGCCCTGGGAGATAGTACCGGTACCCTGGAGTTTTCTGAGAAACCCCATAGTATCCATGGCGCGATAGCCAATCGGACTTGCCCCGGGACCACGGTTGTACCAGCCTATCGATTGGATGAAGTCGTAGCGGAATATAAGATGCGGCCACCAGACGTAATTAAAATTGATGTGGAAGGTTTTGAACATGCGGTGTTAACCGGCGCAACCAAATTAATCAGCCGATTTCAACCCACGATTGTTTTCGAATTGTCCGATGGCACTAGAGATTTCGGATACAGTCTTCAAATGTATGCGACGCTGTTCGATAGTGTGGGGGATTATCAGTTCTTTACAGTGAAAGGAACCCGACTCAATTTGGCCGAGGTAGAAATTGCCCGGGGAGAGCATATCGATGTTGTCGCAGTACCGGCCCGCCGGAGGGAAAGGTTTGACTGGTTTGTGGCCAGATTAGCTGATGGTAAAATAGATGGTTTATGGGCTTGATCTAATGAGGCTGGCATTTCCACGCCTGAAAATTAAATACAAAGAGTATGAGCAGAACAGTCTATTTGAACGGCGACTTTATCGCCCCAGAACAAGCGAAAATATCGATATTTGACCGCGCCGTGCTATTTGGTGACGCTATTTATGAGGTTGCCGGCGTTCTCGATGGAAAGCTACTGGATTTTGACAACCACATTAGTCGAATGGTCCGGTCGCTTAATGAACTCTCTATTCCTCAACCTCTCGATCGAGAGCAGGTTCTGACCGCTTATCGCCGGCTGATAGAAGCCAATGAACTTGATGAAGGATTAGTTTATCTGCAAGTCACCCGGGGGCAGGCTGAACGTGATTTTATTTATGACCCAGGAATCGAACCTACCGTATTTATGTTTACCCAGGTAAAACAGCCAGCGGAAAACGATTATGTCAGTAGCGGTGTCAGCCTGAAAAGTGTGCCGGATATACGCTGGGCACGGCGGGATATCAAATCGGTGAATCTATTGGGGCAGGTACTGGCCAAGCAGACCGCCCACGAGGCAGGGGCATACGAAGCTTTGATGATAGGCAACGACGGCAAGATAACCGAATGTGGTGCGACGAGTTTTTTTGTTGTCACTGGAAATACCATTATCACACGGCCATTGAGCAACGAAATCTTACCTGGAGTAACCCGCAAGGCATTGATGCAACTGTGTGATACCAATGCATTGACCTTAGAGCAGTCCTACCTGACCCTGGATCAGGTATATGCGGCCGATGAAGCATTTATTTCCGGCGCGTCCACCTATGTCCTGCCGGTCACCAGGATCGATCAAACTTCGATTGGCGACGGCAACCCCGGACCGATTACTACCCGCCTGCGTCTGATATATATCGATCATGCCAGGGCTACCTCGATATAGCATAGAGATTGTACCCGGCGAACTTCACATCACCCCACCGGTACTGTTTCAACTACATATCGCAACGGTCCGCCGGGCGTGATGGCATCGAACGGCCAACAGGTAATCAACGTCACACCCGATACATCGATATCGAGCACCAAATCGCCATGCCTTACGTCCATCACACGGGTTCGCGCAACTTGATAGGTTTGATACTGACCACTAAAATTTTCCAGTTCGATACGATCCCCCGGCAACAAATCTGATAGAAATTTAAAATGGGTATCCCGATGACCGGCGATTACGCTGTGTCCCGAACCCGCCAGTAAAACCTCCGGGCGCATGGAACCGGGGCCAAATGCCAGAGATTCTCCACTGGCATCTTTCATCACCAGATGACTAATTCCTAGTCGCGGCATCATTATTCGGGCGATTGCAGAGGTATCCGCCCACGGCCAGGGCTTTATCGGCTCACTTCCTGATTCTCTGACCACCCAACTGGATTCGATTAGCAGGCTGGCAAGATTCGCTTTCAATTTGATATAGCCTCCCTTGGTAATCAGGGCTGCACCGGTCAGCAACAGAAGCAGGAGTGCTACCCTGAGACACATGTGATGCATACTCCCTTTCATCATATTCTCCTGCATTAATGCCAAACCAATTTGAATACTCGGCGAGATGAAAACCAACAGCCTACCGCAGCTGCAAATAACATGACCATCAAGCCAAGCAGTATTAAAAGGCTGGCTGGAGTCGCCGTATTCGGCAGCGGCAGCATCATGGTATTACCTTTGGGCATAAGATTCGGTACCGTAGCGTTGGCTACCGATTGACCGCTGGTTCGTGACAATTTTTCTTCTACCGCAATAAAGCTGGTGAAGCGGGTTACCAGTTGATGTGCCACCCCAAGATCAACAATCTGTTGCTTGATATGCCCCAATGGTTTGCCTGCAATCACTTGCCGACTCTCCAATGAATCCACTTTTCGGCGGGCCCAAATCTTATCAAGACCAGACCCGATGGGGGCACCATCTGCACGAATGACTCGCTTCCATGAACTCCCTGAAAGTTTTCCACTTATCTCGATTTCGCCTGGGGGCGAGCTGGTTTTAGCCAGGATCATTATCGGTTCACCGAGGTACAGGTCGGGAATTCGGGAAGGATAGAACTCGACATCGCTATTTTCAGGCCAGTGGATTTGAATATCCCGCATAACCGGACGGTTTATTTTAGTGAATAGCTCGTTCATACGGACGGCGGCCTGATCCAGAGAATCTGTAAAGTGATAACTGCCTCGACCATAGTGTGCAGCGCCACGCATAAAATGGCTATTGGGGGCACTGCCAATTCCCATGGTGAACAGGCGCGCTTCTCCCAGTCTTTTGTTAATCAATCTGAACAGGTTGCTTTCATTGCCGACACTGCCATCTGTTATAAAAACAATTTGACGTAAATAATTTTTGGCAATTGGCATGGAAAAAGCGAGACTGAGAGCAGCCTCCATATTGGTACCACCATCCGCGACCAGGTTCGTTACAAACTGATCTGCCCGAGCAAGATGACTTTGGGTCGCCTGCATCGGCAGGCCGAACAATGCCTTGGCGCTGTTGTCAAAATCGACGATATTGAATCGGTCCACCGGCGACAGATATCCCAGCGCTGTCTTAAGGCCCTGGCGCGCCTGGGGCATAGATACCCCTGCCATTGAACCGGACGAATCTATGATGAAAATGATTTCCCTGGGAACCGTCTGGACTATATTTTTTTGGGGCGGCATTAGCATCAATAGCGTGTGATTACCCTCAGCATGGTGTTGGGTAAATACTGCGGCGTCCGGGGTGCTGCTGGCAGCCGGTGTCCAGCTTATTACCAGATCACGATCCATAGGTTCACTGACATTGAGAAACCGAATTCTTTGACGAGGATTCGCTAAACCATCCTGCCCGATTTGAGTCACTTCAATCCCGTGGGTGGCGCTGGTAATGCCTGCTAACGGTATTCCCGCCGATAACCCGAGATCGATGGTAAATCGATGGTTCGCCGCAGCACCCGAATCACCGATCTGAAATGGCGTAATCAATGCCGCATCCATGACCTGATCGGTATTTTGTGCCCATCCACTGGATCCATCTATTACGATTTTCTGTTCCAACATATAATCTTCGGAATTAACATCTGTAACCAACGGGCGTCCGGGGATATATCGCGGTGTCAGGGTGGTCGGCAGCCTGAGAGCAAACATACCGGCGTCAAATTCGACTGTTTCGACCCAGGTGATTTCGGCAATTACTTCACCAAGGGGCGCAATATTTGCCAACGACATTGAAAATAGATTCGGCCGGTTTTGTTCCATTAATCCGGCTTTCTTTCCACTCGCCTTGGCCGCTGCAAATTCCTTTTTTGCCTGTTGCTTTTCTTTAACTACGCCACGAATCAAGCGTCCTCCGGTCTCCAGAGTCAAACTTTCCACTGCTGACTTTTCAGGCATTGGAAAAACGTATCGGCCATTGACCCATTGGGTGGAGGTATTTCGAAACGTCTGTCTCAAGGTTAATTTTGCAATCAACCCGTTAATTTCTCCTTCGATATGGGTTTCAAGCAACAACGCGGCGGAAAGAGAACCATCGACAGATGCCAGCATTAGTTCCGCTGCATTGGACCCTTCGTCACTAATGGCATGGACCATTGGTAATGCCAACCAAAACCACAAAGCTATATTAATTGCCCAAAACCGGGCCGGCCTTTGCGAACTACGAATCATGCGAATACCTCGGTTAAATTAATACGAGGAATGAAGATCTCAGGGGGAGATGAAAATTATGTGAGGGTTGTGTGTGAAATTGCTGGAATTACTACCATGATTTCTACAGGGGATGCCCACTTAAGATGGCAAAAACAATGCCTGTATTGAATCAAAAAAACCGTTACCCGCAAATCGCTATGTCTTTTCACTTCGATCTTGAAACATCTGGCCGTCGATTGCTGGCCACAACAATGTCGCTTTGATTCCGCCCTCCGCATTTTCGAGGCTGGCACTACCCTGATGCAAATTCATAATTTCGCGAACGAAGCTCAGTCCAAGTCCAGTACTCTTTGATTCGCCCCCGGGTCGAGGCAACGAGAAGAAGCGATCGAATGCTCTGGAAAGGACAAAATGATCCAGGGCCTTACCCTGGTTGAATATCACTACCTGGTAACCTTGACCCTTCTCTTCACAGTGCAGTCGTACTTCACCGCCAGGAAGGCAAAACTCGAGGGCATTGTCCAGCAAGTTTGCCATCGCCTGTTGAATCAACAAGGGGTCACCCGTCACCATTAAGCGTTCACTCTGAGGGGGTTTTAAAATTATCCCGGTTTCATTTAGTATGGCTTCGCGTTCTTCGACTAACTGATTCAACGAATCGACAATATTAAATTTTTCATTGGAAGTGATCTGTGGCATTCCTTCAAGCCGCGCCAGTGACAGCATTCGATCGACTAATCTCGACATACGGTGATTAGCAGTCTGAATATTTTGCAGAAACTTTCTGCGTTCTGCCTGGAGCATATCTTCTTGCAACAATTCTGCTGATCCTTGAATTGTAGTAATCGGTGTCTTCAATTCATGGGTCAGACTGTGAATGTATTTTTCAACGTATTCCTTGCCGTCCAGTTGTTGACGCATATGTGATATCGCGTCTGACAGATTCGCGAATCGCTTGTCCATAAAACCGGGACGCGCTACTTTTCTACCCGCCGCCATATTGTTGGCATAGTTCACTAATTTCATCGTCGAAGCAGTAAACCCATGACTGACAATGTATCCAAGCAACATCGCCAGAGCCAATAATCCAATCGCGTATTGCTTGAGCTGATTACTTTCATCCAGCAAAAATGCTTCCAGAGACTTGATTGGTTTGACCACGCTGACGACGCCGACGATTTCCTGCCGTAGATGAATCGGCGCCGCTATCACCATAATTTTTTCGTCATCGTCCTCTGTCTTTTGCTGGTCCCGAAAGCTTGTGCGGGCACCATATTCTCCCGCCAGGGTTAATCTGACATCTCGCCATTCGGAAAAATCTTCCCCAGCGTGCTTACCGGAAGAGTCATATACCACGACACCCTCGCGATCGGTAACATATACCTCGGTTTCAATTTTATCTTTGAGGACCCGGTATATCTGGGCGTTGAGTATTCTCCCATAAGCATCGCTGAACAGACGTTCGATTTCCCAGGTATCAAGGGTGTCATCATTGAATTCGTGTTCCAGAGAAGTCGCCAATAGATTCGCGGTATCCACCAGCACACTCTCTGCAGATTGGCGCAGGGCTACGTTTAGTCGTTCCAGAGCTTTATCCAAGATAAACCAGGACAATGCCGCGAGTATGACGAAGTAGACCAGAAAGGCTCGAAGACTAAAACTGATTTTCATGGAAATGAATTATTTAAGTCTCAACGGAATAACCAAATCCTCGATGGGTGGCAATGGGATTAACTGCCGGATCCACCAGTTTGAGTTTGGCCCTGAGAGACTTAATATGAGTGTCTATTACTCTGTCATCCGAAGGGTGTTGACTTGACCAGACCTGATCGATTAATTGTCGTCGGGAAAAAATTTGTCCCGGCCGTCCAAGCAAAGTCAAAAGCAGCAAATACTCTGAGCGAGTTAAATCAAGCACCGAGTCGCAATAACGAATTCGCAATGCAGACTGGTTTACTTCGAACCTGGTATCGGCGCTACCTCCTGATCGCCGGGTCCGCTTCAAAATTGCTTTTACCCGGGCTACCACCTCTCGAGGGCTAAATGGCTTAGTAACATAGTCATCCGCGCCGATTTCAAGACCGACAATACGATCCACCTCATCCGACCTCGCGGTCAACATCATTACCGGCAAATCATGTTTGGCCCTGATCTCCTTTAACAATTCGAATCCACTGCAATCCGGCAATCCTACGTCGAGAATCATCAGATCAACAGGATATTCGAGCAATGCCTCCAGCGCCAGACCGCCCTGGGCAACCCAGATCGGCTTCATCCCTTCAGAGCGCAGGGCATATTTCAACGTATCAGCAATTTCTGCTTCGTCTTCCGCAATCAGGATTATAGGGGCCATCTTGTTATATCCTTTTCGAGCACCGGCTTAAAGAATCGGACCGAGTGCGTGCTGGATATAGTATCGAATTCTGCCGGACCACTGAATAAAGCGGGCCCCGGAAGGCAGATTAAGATTCGGTGGTGGTGGAACTGTTTTCCTGGCTCTGGCCAAGTTCCTCCTCTAACTCTTCATCCATTTCTTCGTCGGCATCGTCTTCCGGCTCTTCACTGGTAACGTAACGGGAACAAAACAGCCCCAATTCGAAAAGCATCCATACCGGTACCGCCAACAAAGTCTGGGAGAATATATCCGGCGGCGTCATTAACATACCAACGACAAATGCGGCGATGATGATATAGGGACGTTTTGTCGCCAGATTCTGCCGCGTGGTAATACCCAGCTTAACCAGAATTACCGTCGCCACGGGCACCTCGAAAGCCACCCCAAAGGCGAAGAACAGTTTAACCACAAAGCCAAAGTAGGCATTGATATCGGTCATCACCATAACTCCTTCTGGTGCACTGTTGGCGAAAAAAGCGAACACTATAGGAAAAACAACAAAATAGGCAAATGCAATGCCTAAATAAAACAACAGACTACTGGAAAGTAAAATAGGTACCACCAGCCTTTTCTCGTGTTTATAGAGTCCTGGAGCAACAAACCCCCATATTTGATACAGCAAATAGGGTACCGCTATGGCGAAAGCGCAGGCAAAGGCAAATTTGAACGGAACGAAAAAAGGTCCATGGGGCTCCGTTGAGATCATACTGTTGCCTTCAGGCAAAGCCGACATCAAAGGATCTGCCAAATAAACATACAATTCATTGGCAAATGGAACCAGGCAGATAAAAATCAATATTACGGACAGGATCGAACGCAGTAACCTGTCACGTAACTCGAGCAGATGCGAAACCAGCGTGCCTTCGGCGATTAATTTATCCTGGACCATGCTACACCGGGCTACTGCTTATCAACGGCCTTTTTAACTGGCTTGGAAATCGGTTCTTTGGGAGGCTCAGTATCGGATGCTGTCTCCGCGGTGTGTTTTGCCTCATCAAGCTCCGCTGTCATTTGCTTGGCCACTTGATCAATTTCATCCAATTCTTGCTCGATCTCCTGTTTCAGAGGACTCGCCTGATCCAGGGTTTCCTTGAGCGATGATTTAGCCTCGTCAACACCGGTATCCTTCACCAGGCTATCTTTGGCGTTATCGACCTGCTTCTTTACTTTATCAAACTCGGTTTTTACCGAACTCAGATCAGCCATTTCACTGGCCTTAAGTTCCCGGTCTATATCCCGCTTGACCTCAGATATCATTCGACGACCTTTGCCAACCCATAGCCCGACCGTACGGGCAAGCCCGGGTAATCGCTCAGGACCAACAATTACCAGCGCGACCACCCCGATAATAGCCAGTTCCCAAAACCCAACGTCAAACATTGTTGTGAGACTATAGCGATAGATCAGACCGGGTTAATTCACGACTTCTCATCAGTTTTTTTGGCCACCGATTCGGCAACTTCTTCAGCCGTTTCAGACACTTTTTCTGCGGCGTCCTCGGCAACATCCTGGTCTAGTGCTTCGCCATCCTTTACCGCGCTACCGTCGTCTTTCATCGCTTTCTTGAACCCTTTTATTGCTCCACCCAGGTCACCGCCGAGATTGCGTAATTTTTTGGTTCCAAAAATTAGCAATACGATGACCAGAATAATAATTAACTGGATTGGACTAATGCCACCAATTCCCATAATTTTTCTCCACTTGATTTAGATAGATATTTACTTGTGCGAATCGATTCGTGTAAGCCGGTGTTCGCGTTTGCGGGGGTTAATCCCGGATTTAACCATTCTAGCTGGATTTAACCAAACTGCGAAGCGCTATTTATGTCCGACTACTAGACCTACAGCCCAAATACACCCTCACCCGCAATCAGGTCCGCAGCCTTCTGGCCTTCAGAAAAATCGAGCGCACCTTCGTAGATCGCACGACTGGTGATAACGCCAATAATCCCGGATCCAGAAACTTCCGCTAGTTTTTTGACGTTTTCAATGTTCTTAACACCGCCGGAGGCGATTACTGGGATATTAATTGATTCTGCGAGTTTCACCGTGGCATCTATATTTACCCCTTGTAGCGCTCCATCGTCTGCAATGTCCGTGTAAATAATTGCTTCGACGCCGTCTTGCTCGAAATGTTGGGCCATATCAATAACATCGTGTTTGGATAGCTTTGACCATTCTTCGGTCGCCACTTTTCCTCCCCTGGCGTCGAGACTGACAATAATATGGGTGGGAAATTCAGCGCACAGATCGCTTATAAAGTGAGGTTCTTTGACCGCATAGGTACCAACTACGATAAACCGAACCCCGGACTGAATATAAACCTCAGCGGTATTTTCACTGGCGATACCGCCTGCCACCTGAATATGCTGATCGGGAAACTCACTGGCAATGTCAGCAATAGTATCCGCGTTGACCGGTTCTCCCTGAACATTGCTATCGATGTCTGTGATATGTAGTCTCCGGGCACCCGCTTCGACCCACTTGCGGGCGACTTCCACTGGACTTTCAGAAATATACGTGGACTCGGATGAGTCGCCGTGTTCCAATTGAACGCATCTACCTTCTTTTAAGTGTATTGCTGGAATTAAGAGCATTTTCAGTCATCCCTATGAGATTGTATAAGACTGGTTCGAAAAACTATAATGCAGAAATTTGGCGAGAGTTTGTGGCGTCGATCAGTTGATTTAATCTAACCACAGCGCCTGAAATCTTAGATTGAGCGTGGTATCGATCATGTATATCGATCAATAATTTGAATTAATTCTGAATTTGCTTACAAAGATTGCTGGTATTCTCGGTTTATTCTACTAATAAAATGAATAGTTGAATAGCTAAATCCACCCTTTCGATAAATAAATATAACCGCAAAAATTGGACTCGGGCGGCAACAGTCCCTAAAATTGAGGGATGCAGCTATACATGGGGAATTAGACGAGGCGATTTGATTGAAATCCGACGATTGTCTAAATAGCAAACCAATTAATTAACAAACCATAAACAGGACTCGTCAATATGAGGCGTTTCATTTTTGACTATTGTGTCGATTCCAATGCGGGAGCCGCCGTTAAACGGTTGCTGACGGTTAGGGGAATCCGTACTTTGGCGATAGCCCTGGCTATCGCGTTAATCTCAAATCCAGTGCTGGCGCAATCGGGGCCAGAGCTTCGGGAGGATCATCCGGATCGTTACGTGGTCAAGAAGGGTGACACGCTCTGGGGCATTGCAACCCGGTTTTTAAAAGACCCATGGCGTTGGCCGTTAATCTGGAAACACAATGAGGGTATCGAGAATCCCCATAGAATCTACCCTGGAGATTTGCTGGTCGTAACTGGTTTCGATAATCTCAAGGTGGTCAGGCTCAAGCCACAGATTCGGCGCAGCAATCTAGATCGTGGAATTCCCGCAATTCCTCCCAATGTGATCCAACCTTTTCTAACCTCTCCACTGATCATACAACCGGGTGAACTTGATGAGGCGGGTTACGTGCTGCAGGGCGTTGACGACCAGATTGTGCTGGGGAAATATAATAAGTTTTATGCACGAAATCTGGGGGACGATACCGCCGATGAATACCGGATCTTTCACATCGGCGAAACCCTGTTGCACCCCGACACTGGCGAGCTTTTGGGAATCGAAACAAAACACCTTGGCGACGCCAGAATGCTGCGGCCCGATGAAGATATATCGAAACTGGTTGTGGTCACTTCGAATGAAGATATTGGCCCTGGCGACCGACTATTGCCCAATGATAGTTCTGCGCCATTGCCTTATTTCGAACCAAGGGGCCCGGAAAGCGAAGTTGACGGCTGGATTCTCTACGCACCCAAAGGGGTTCGGGAAGTCGGGCGGTTTGACGTCGTAATAGTCACAGGAGGTGAGCGTGAAGGCCTGGAACCGGGTCATGTGCTACGCGCGATGTATCATCGAACCGGCCGTAAGGATCCAATTACCGGGGAGTTCTATAACCCGCCGGATGAATCTTCTGGATTGATGATGGTGTTTCGCGTATTCGAAAAACTAAGTTATGCATTGATCATGGAAGCCTCACGGGCTATTAATATTGGTGACAAATATATTAACCCCTGAATAGAGTGTAGCGTTTTAAACCATTGGGTCCAATCGACCCTGAAAATTGACCCGAATACAGACCTGTACTCAGAACGGATGCCAAGGATAGTGGCAAAACAACTCATCAACAAGGAGCGTTGGTATGACAGAAAATTGGCTACGGCTGATCTACAAAAAAGGAATTAGCCTCAATCAGAAACGGTTTCTGGTTGAAAAACTAGGGTCACCGGAAGCGGTATTGCGGAGCTCCGCTTCCGACATCAGGGTAATTCTGCGGGAAGCCCCGTTTACCCAGAGAATTCGCGAGATTGTGGCGACAGATTCCCCGGCAGTGGGTCTAGCTGTCGAGCGGGATTTATTCAGATTATCCGAACAAAAAGCGGGATTTATCCCATTCAACCACCCGGATTATCCACCCCAACTAAATCATATTGATTTGGCCCCACTCGGGTTGTTTTACATTGGCGATCGCAAATTACTTGCCACCCCTCAGATTGCCATTGTGGGCAGTCGCCTCGGGTCCAGGAGTGGAAACCAGATTGCGCGCCAATTTGCCAGTGATTTATCTGCAGTCGGAATAACCATTACCAGCGGTCTTGCCAGTGGCATCGATAGTAGCGCCCACCGCGGGGCCCTGGACGTCAAAGAAAAGACAATCGCCGTGATGGCGACCGGCATCGACCAGGTATACCCCTACAAAAACCGGAGACTGCACCAGGAAATCACGCTGCAGGGACTGGTCGTTACCGAGTATCCGCCAGGAATAGCGCCCAGGAAATCCCATTTTCCCCAGCGAAATCGAATTATCAGTGGATTGTCCCTCGGTACATTAGTGGTCGAAGCTGGAGTGCAAAGTGGCAGCTTGATAACAGCACGACTGGCCTCCGAACAAGGTCGGGAGGTGTTCGCAATTCCGGGATCAATTCACGCCAGCGGAAGTCGAGGATGCCATTATCTGATTCGGCAGGGCGCGGCCCTGGTAGAAACTGTAGATGACATCCTGATAGAGTTGGGGCTCACCAGGAACGTCCGGCAAACAACCGAGGTTTCCCCGCCGATAAGATCGGCGATAGATCCTGAACTTAACCAACTATATGAACTGATCGACTATTCTCCTTGTCCAATCGAGCAATTAATTAGCCTAAGTGGATTGACGGCGGACCAAGTTTCATCCATCCTAATAAGACTTGAACTGCAGGGACTGGTATCAGAATCAATCGGGGGGTACCAGCGTCTACCACAAGCAACAAATTCCGATTTAACCGTAAAAACTGAACGATGAAAGAAAGCGTGCTCGACGTTTTGATATATCTATTTGAAAACTATATGTTTGATGACGACGGATATGAACCCGACCAGGAGACCCTGATGGTAGAGCTTAGCCAGGCCGGTTTTGAGCATGGCATGATCGATCAGGCATTCGAATGGCTTGAAAATCTGGCGACATTATGTGAACAGCACCCGGAGGACATGCCGGATAGCGCCCGCAGCGCGATCAGACATTACACCGAAGAAGAGTGTGAGCATCTGGATACTGAGGCTAGGGGCCTGTTACTCAGTCTGGAGCAATGTGGCGTGTTAAATTCCATTTCCCGGGAAATGGTCATTGATCAATTAATGGCCCTGGGTGTGGAGCAAGTGGAGATTGAGCATATCAAATGGGTTATTCTGATGGTTCTTAGTAATTATACTGGGGGAGACGGGGTGACAGAGTTAACTGAATCCCTGGTTCTGGACGGTATTCATACGTGTATTCATTGAAATTTCGCCACCTGTTCGTTTAGATTCATAGACCTATTAATGTTGTCCTGCTTTCATGGGTAAGCCCCTAATTATTGTTGAGTCTCCGGCCAAGGCCCGGTCAATGTCTAAATATTTGGACAATGACTTTACCGCTCTGGCGTCCTATGGTCACGTGCGTGATTTAATGCCAAAAAAAGGCGCGGTTGATCCAGACCGGGATTTCGAAATGAAGTACGAAATCATCGAGCGCAACCAGAAACACGTCGATCGGATCGCTAAAGCCATGAAAAAAGCCGATGCGCTTTATCTCGCGACTGACCCGGATCGCGAAGGTGAAGCCATCTCGTGGCACCTTTATGAATTACTCAATGAAATGGGTTTAATCAAGGATAAACCGGTGTATCGGGTTGAATTTCACGAGATCACCCGGGCCGCTATTCGCGCCGCGGTAGAAAACCCCCGAAAGTTGTCGACCAATCTGGTTGACGCGCAACAGGCCCGACGGGCCCTCGACTATCTGGTTGGATTCAACCTTTCTCCTCTGCTATGGAAAAAGGTTCGGGCGGGCTTATCGGCAGGCAGAGTGCAGAGTCCGGCCTTGAGGCTGATTTGCGAACGCGATGCCGAAATCGATAAGTTTATCCCTCAGGAGTACTGGAGCGTTGAAGCCGATCTCGAATTCGAGAAAGCCGGATTTATCGGTCGCTTAACCTATTTCGAAGACGAAAAGCTGAGTCAGTTTTCAATTACCGATGAAACCCGCGCGGAACAGGTGGAACGCACCCTAAACCAGGCCGCTAATGGCAGGCTGTTGGTACAAAATGTTGCCAAGAAAGAGCGAAAACGTAATCCGGCACCGCCGTTCACCACCTCCACTCTGCAACAAGAAGCCTCGCGAAAACTGGGATTCACCGCTCGGCGCACCATGCAGACTGCACAACAGCTTTACGAGGGAATTGACATCGAAGGTGGTGCCGTAGGATTGATTACTTACATGCGGACGGACTCGGTTGCACTGGCAGCAGAGGCAATCGATGAAATTCGCAGCCTGATCGCCCGCCGCTATGGCAGTGAGATGGTCCCAGACGAGCCCAGAGCGTTTAAGAATAAATCAAAGAATGCCCAGGAAGCTCACGAGGCTGTGCGCCCCACTTCGGCGGATCGAATGCCCGAAAAGCTGCGAAACCAGCTGAGCGATGACCAGTTTCGCTTATATGATTTAATTTGGAAACGTACCGTCGCCTGCCAGATGCGCCACGCCACCATCGACACTGTTGCAGTCGACATGACCGCTGGTGACGCGGGTATTTTCCGCGCTAATGGTTCAACCATACGGGTTGCCGGTTTTATGTCGGTATACAAAGAAGGCCTGGATGATAAGAAAGACAAATATGAAAAAGATGTAATTTTGCCGCCGATGCAGGAGGGCGACGTAATCGCCCTAAGCAAGATTCGACCGGAGCAACACTTCACCGAACCTCCGCCCCGTTTCAATGAGGCGTCATTGGTAAAAACCCTCGAAGCTTATGGTATCGGGAGACCATCAACCTATGCATCAATTATCAGCACTTTGCTTAACCGGGAATACGTAACCCTGGAGCAACGACGGTTTGAAGCTACCGATATAGGCAAGATTGTAAATCGATTTTTGTCGGAACATTTCACACAGTACGTGGACTACGAATTCACTGCCAGAATGGAAGATTCTCTGGATGAAATTTCTCGGGGCGAGAAAAAGTGGATCCCGCTGATGCAGGAATTCTGGAAACCATTTTCCAAACAAATTGAAGACAAAGAAGAATCCGTTTCCCGGGACGAAGTTATCCAGTCTAGAACCCTCGGCACCGACCCAAAATCGGGGAAGCCGTTATCGGTCCGGATGGGACGCTACGGCCCCTATGCCCAGATCGGCACCCGGGATGACGAAGAAAAACCAACCTTCGCCAGTCTCCGCCCAGGTCAGAAACTGGACTCCATTTCATTCCAGGAAGCGATAGATTTGTTTCAATTACCCAGGGATATGGGACAAACTCCAGAAGGTGAGAAGCTTACCGTGGCAATCGGCCGTTTTGGACCCTACGTTAAATATGCCGATAAGTTTGTCTCGTTGGGGAAAGACAATGACCCTTATACAGTGGAACTGCCTACGGTTCTGCAATTGGTCGCGGAGAAAAAGGAGCGAGACGCCAATAGACTGATTCTGAATTTCGAGGAAGCAGGAATTCAAGTTCTAAATGGACGCTACGGCCCCTACGTAACCGATGGCGAAAAAAACGCCAGAATACCCAAGGATATAGAGGAACCAAAAACCCTCACCCTGGAAGATTGTGAAGAACTGCTAAAACATGCTAAACCGAGCCGCAGTAAAAAGAAGGCTGCAGCCAAAAAGGTTGCCAAGAAAAAAGTAACTAAGAAAAAGACGACAAAAAAGAAAGCGACCCGGAAAAAAGCCAAGAAAAAAACGGTCAAGAAGAAGGTGACTAAGAAAAAGACCTCCTGATATCTGGGAAGGTGAGTCTAGGGTAGTGTCCTGATGCACTTGATGCTATGGGATTCAGCCAGAACCTTGCTCAAATGCAGTGCCGAAGGACTACTTTTTTTCGGTTAAATGACGGATTGATGACTCCCTTTAAAATGATCGTTCGAATTGTCCGGGCGGAAGCGTTTCAGGCCAACAATCATCAGGATAGTTGAGATAACGCAACAAATAGCGAAAAAAATCGAAATATATTCAAAGCTAAATCCCTGATCCAGCATAACCCCAACTGTGACCGGTCCTAGTGCGCTGGCAAATACCCCGAACGCCCCAATGATTGACTTGATTCCTCCAAGGTAAGTGGGCCCGTAAAGCTCGGCCCATAATGAATTGATTGCAGTATGGTAAACCCCGGTGTTCAACCCGATGAAAATCATATAAGGAATCACCCAAATCTGGTTCTGCCCGGGAATCAACAACAGAAGGCCGACAACCAGGGGGGTAAGATAAAAAGGAACCACTCGGACTGCGGTAAACTTATCAATCATGGGACCGGCTATCAGGGACGCGATGACACTAAATATGGCGTATACCCAATAATTACCCGTTACCCATAAACCCGACCAACCTTTACTTTCCGCTAGCGTGAGATGATGAAAGAACAAGGCGGTTAAAATATAAGACGGGGCTAATACCGCAGGCAACAACAGGTAAAATCTTGGCTCGCCCAGCATCTGCCGACCGGTTTTACTCGAAAATGCGGATAACCCCTCTTCATCCTGCCGGGCTACCTCTTCCAGATGGGACTGATGGCGTTGACGCTGCCCTCTGAGCAGCCCCAGTGCCAGCGGCAGTAATGCCAGGACCGCTAGGGCGGTATATAAATATGCCGAACGCCAGCCGATGGCGGCGATAGCCAACACCGCAAAAAATGGCAGAATCGCTTCGCCAACCGAGTAACCTATGGACGCCACCGCAATTGCCTTGCCTCGATTCTTCGGAAAATACCTTGCCATAGAAGTAATTGCGGAAAGGCTGATAAGTCCCTGTCCAAATTGACGCAATAGAAAGATCGACAGCGTGAGCATCAAAATTGTCGGAGTCATGCTGATCGAGACGCAGGCAATCACTAGCCCAACCACGACCACACCAACATACCAACGAAGATCGACTCGATCAATTAACCGTCCGGTCCATGGCATCACAAGAGCACTACCCAGAGTACCAATCAAATAGAGCCCACCCCATTCGGTGTGACTTAATTCAAATGTCTGGCGGATTTCCGGACCAAATATTCCGATGAAATAGGTTTGGCCTGCGCTTGAGGTGAATGTCAATAAAAACCCAAAGGCGAGGAACCGGGCGTTTCGGCGAATAAGCTCAAGGTATTCCAACACGAGAAACATCAGGATTAGTCTCTTGAACGTTCGGTGATCATCGCTGGGTAAAATTTTTGAGAAATCACTTTTATAGCTTTTCTAGTTGAAATTTCACGGAAGCGCGACCGTATCATGAATTCTCCGGACTAACCGGGTACCCGTCAGTCTTACTGTGGTTAATTTGCCGAGTCTGCCGGTCTAACTATTCGGGTCATTTCGTGGCTATAACCATCACCGATCAAATTGCGTTGTTTGTAGGCGACCGCAGTACCTATTAATGGTGACATCCACCATGTCCGGGTAATCCATCGATCCTTACATACAACTTTGAAGGTATCGAATTCCCCCGCAACGGTCTTTAGTTTGACCCGCTTTTTAACTCGACATTTTCGGTTGAATTTTCGCTGGCGCTTGGACAAAGTACTACTTCCTGTACCGACGTATCTAAATCGACTCCCAAGTTTTAATGGCCAAATAGGATCACCGTTAAAGCTTGAGGTCGATTGCCCCGAACTGGGACAGTTTGACCAGCTAATCGCCGGAGCAAAGCCTGTTTTTTTCCGGGTCCAGGTACAACCATCAGAACGCCAATAGCTTGCGGAACTCGCGGTATCACCAGTCTTCCGCATCAATCCATTGTTACCCTCGCTATCGAGGTAATGCCATTCCCAACCCACTTTTCGCTGATCTGGGCCAGGCATTGGTGCCAGCCAGTCAAGCTTGGCGATCTCTTTGTAGCCGAAACAAGGATCAAGCCAGGTTAGCAGCAATAACGAAAACACGTATTTCATTGTGTTTTCCGGGGTTAAGCGATGGTTTCCATCCCATACCCTTCTCCACAACATTTTAAATCAAGGCGATCCGCCTGCCGTCCCTCGCAGACTCGATGATTGCAGCGAGTACCGCGGTGCCATGGGCGATTTCAGCCGGTGAAACCGGGAACGGAATATTGTCCTGGATATCTGCACCAAATGCGTCCAGCGCCGTTGTAATGGTGGCGATTGCCGGATACTCGTAGCCCGGATAGTCCAATGTTTGGCCCGGTCCTTGTACCGGTTGGAGTATCAACCTATCCTGATCCTGCAAGGTCGCAGCGCCAAGGGTACCGTATACAGATATTTGCCAACGCATGGCAGTTGATGTCAACGTAGTTAAATGGCCCCTCGCCGCGTTGGCGAACGTCATATTAGCGCAGGTGTTATCGTCGAAATCACAATCGCTCGAGATTTTCCGGCTATCGGCGGAAAGTTCTTCAATTTGGCCCACAAGGTGAATAAACATATCCACCACGTGTATCCCAAGGGAGGTCATACCCCCAGCCGGGCTCTCTGCAACGTTGTCCCTCCACTGGCCTTTTGACCCTGCCATATAAGCATTGAAAATACCGTCGATATGCACTAGATCTCCGAGCTGTCCATGGTCCAGCATTTCTCTTAGGGCCCGAGTGTTAGGGGCAAATCGCCGATTATGTCCAATTGCCACTTTACGATTTGCTCGCGCAAATTCAGCCAGCGCGCTATTGGCCTGGGCTGGATCCAGGGTAAAAGGTTTCTCACAATAGACGTGCTTGCCAGCATGAGCCGCGGCCATCAACTGATCGAAATGCTGAGTATGTGGTGTCGCGATTATCAGTGCTTCGATGGTTCTATTGTTGAGTACGCTGGCCAAATCACTTGTCAGGTCCAAACCCTGCTGTAAACACAGATCCTGAACCTTGGTCGGGCTTCTAGTCACAACTGACGTCACCTGGATCCGATCGGTAGACTTACTTGCGTCATACAATAATTGGCCCCAGCGACCAAACCCAACTATCGCTGTATTTATTTTTTTGGTCAAATAGTTACTCTCCTCTGGCCTCCGGAACTTGTTTAAACCTGATTTTATTCGACTACCTGCATGGATGCACACATATCAATCAACACCGCGATATCGCTGGCAGGTCCGGTACATTTGGCATGCATTGACTTCGAAGAACCATTGCGAAAAACCCATATTTCCTGCAGGGTTCCGCGCTTTTCCTTAACCACCCAGAAACCATCTCCCAAGTCCCGGGTTTCGGCCAGCTTGTTGCCGCCAATCATGGTAGCGTTTGCGATAGCATCATCCAAATCACTGGCACCGAGGGGCACCAGGTTGACATTGTATTCATGACCATTGCCAATCAACTTGGTAAAAGTATGGGCATAATTTCCCTTTCGCAATGTCTGAAATCCCTCTGGAACACGGATTCGATATCCCAGATCAACGTCGGAGATTTCTGTCATCGGAATATCGTGGGCGGGAACCTGAATAGTTTCTGTAACGGCGCCTTGTAGGTTTTGCGTAGACTGTTCCAGCGCTGGTTCCGCCATCACCAGATCATCCATCCCCGGCATCTCCATTTTGCTGTAGCCTTCCGGAATGGCGTATGCGGTGGCCGGGGCATCCTCTTCGGTCACAGATACCAGGCTGGTCATGGTTTGTTGGGTTTCTTCGCCCATTTTCATTGAACTTATCGACACGATTGGCACGCCCTTAATCTTGCTCATTTCCTGCTTCATTTTTTCCAAAGCCGCGGAATCCGCACCCTGCAGCATACCCAGGGCGGCCAGGGATGCTTTAGCCAGTAATTCCGGATGTTCTATTTTTATATCTTCCGTTGCCCAGACTATCGTGGTCACATCGCCCAGGGGCGAAGACATGGATTGTTCATAAGCACTGGCCTGATACTTATTCATTTGCTTACTCTGATTAAGGTCGGTAATTTTGATCTGAATTCCATCGCCAACCCCCAGCGCAGCGAAACTCGCTCCAATTGGCATTTGCATGTAGCTTTGCGCTGCGGGGGTAATAATGGTTAAGAGCCCTGCCTCCAAATCCATGATTGATATCACGTCCCTGGTCTCACTACGTACGTTATTTTTTCCAGCCCAAACCCATTGTTCACTGCTAGTTGGGCTATGTGGGTTTCCGTCTTTGTCAAGTATTCTTGTTTTTATGGTGAATTCCATATAAAGATCTGCGTAGGATTCTGAACCTATCAGCAGTCCGGCAAGTAGCAAAAATATGCCCATTGGGTTTTTGTAATTCAATTTCATGTTTTCTCCCTCAATTTGATTTCAAATCGGGCATCATATGCTCTGACGCCACTTTGGGCTGTGATCCAGGTCACAAAACTGGCAATATGCCTAACCCTTGGTGAAAAACATCAACTGGTGCGGAATCAGTAGTTCAGGTAAATTCGAGTCGCCACTTTCTTCAACGGGGAATTTTATGGGCGAATTGCTGACACCACCGACCATCAACCTGCCAAGAATGCGGCGATATCGCCTGCAGCGGATTCGTCAACAACTGCTGCAACAAGACATCGCTATGTGTGTCCTGATCAGCCCGGTTAGTCTGCGCTATGCGGTTGATTTTCGTGAATACCAATTATTCCAGTCCCGTATTCCGAGTTTTTATTTGTACGTTTCAGCCGAAGGACCGACGGTAATGCATGGCGCCTCCCAGCAGAATTGCGACCTGATTGAAAGATACTTGCCGACCGTCGGATTTAACCCATTCGACAGCGGCTTCGATCTAGCCGAAAGCGCGGCCAGGTTCGCTCGAGAAGTCAAAGCCTATCTTGGTGAGCTTGGGGTGAATGAGATCAATCCGACGATTGCAGTTGAATATATGTCTGCCGACGTCTTCTACGCGCTTGACGCACAGGGAATAAATGTGGTCGATGCTAGTGCCCTGGTAGAACAGGCAAAGTTAATCAAATCTTCGGACGAAATCGAATGTATGAAATTTTCCATTGCAGTCGCAGAGCATGGAATGGCGAAAATGCACTCGGCGACCCAACCCGGGATAACGGAAAATCAGCTATGGTCTATCCTGACCCAAGTCAATACTGCGCATGACGGTGACTGGACCGACGGACGAATGCTGGCATCTGGACAGCGCAGCAACCCCTGGCTTCAGGAAGCCTCAAATAAACCTATCGAGAATGGAGAGTTAGTAGCGTTCGACACCGACATGATTGGTCCATTTGGATATTGCGCCGATATCTCCCGGACCTGGCTTTGTGGTGACCAAGCACCCGGCAAGCGGCAACGCAATGCCTACCGTCATGCCTATGAAGAAATCCACCACAATCTGGAACAAATCCAACCAGGGATGTCTTTCACAGAACTGGTTCGAACAATTTATCCGCGCAAGCAAGAATATATTGCCCATCGTTACCCCTGTGTAATCCATGGTGTTGGAATGACGGACGAGTATCCAAAACTGTATTACCCGGAAGATAGACAGCGACAATATGATGGTATTATTCAACCCGATATGGTGTTATGTGTTGAAAGTTTTAGTGGTTCGAGCAATGGCGGAGAAGGTGTCAAACTCGAACAGATGGTACGGGTAACTGATGTCGGCACTGAATTGTTATCGAGCTACCCATTCGAATCCAAACTATTGTGATTAACATTCCGTTGCCACGATAGTTGCCCATTAAATACTCGCGGGTGTAGTTCAATGGTAGAACGGGAGCTTCCCAAGCTCTTAATGTGGGTTCGATTCCCATCACCCGCTCCAATTTGAAATTTGTCTCCAGGAGCCCAATATGTTGAAAGTGCTAGGACGGAAGAACTCAAGCAATGTTATTTCCGTCATGTTTACCATCGGTGAACTCGGGTTGGAGCACCAGCGCGAGAATTATGGCGGATCGTTTGGTGGACTGGATACGCTAGAGTATCGGGCAATGAACCCAAATGCTGTGGTTCCCACCATCATCGACAATGGCATCGTATTGTGGGAATCGAATGCTATCGTGCGTTACCTGAGTGCTACATACGGCGCTGGCACACTTTGGCCGGACCAGGTTTCGACCCGGGCAATAGCGGATCAATGGATGGAATGGGCTAAGACGACATTTTATCCGCAGTTCATGCCAGTATTCTTTGGCATGATACGAACTGCAGAAGCTGATCGTGATCCGGTTAAAATTGAACAGGCGGTCACTGCCACTGGATTAAAGCTCGAGATCCTCGAGCGGCGATTGGAGAACAATAATTTCGTGGCTGGGGCGAGCTTTAGCATGGGAGATATCCCACTGGCTCCCATGCTCTATCGTTATTTCAACCTGGTCATTGACCGACCTTCATTACCCAATATCGAAGCCTGGTACCAGCGACTTAGCCAACGCCCAGCATTCCAGCAACACGGGATGATTCCGTTTGGGAATTCTCTGGCGGAATGGATGAGGCTGGAGCAAGCAGGCACCATTGAATAGCACAATCGGCGCAATCAAGGTCCCCTGGATAATTCGGCCGCACCTGTATTTAATGAATCTGGAGTTATTCACCGATCGCCTGATCTTACGACCGCTTGATGGGTCGGACTTACAGGAAGGGTAGTGCCCTGATCTAGATAATCAATACCCTAATGGGACCCGGGGCACCGTCATTGCAGGGATTATTAATTTGTGGGCAATTCGAAATTATGGCTAAAACATCCATTTCTGCACGTAGCTCAACATAGTTTCCCGGATTCGAATGGCCGGGTTCAAAAACACCCTTAGCCAAACTACCATCTTCAATCACAGGTACTTTACAAAAGAAATTGATATTGGGGACAATATCTCGACGATCCATTCCATAGGGCGCTAATGCTGATAAGAAATTTTCGCGACACCCGGGGCAATTGCTAACCCCGTAAAGCATTTGGTTACTTGGCTCACTGCAACAGCCCCCGATCGTATCGTGATATCCACAGGTATCCTTAACCAGCGTTAACATTGGTCTGGCTTCATCACTGTATAAAGTATGACCGCTACCAAGGCGTATTGTACCCGCAGACTTAATGGTGTTCGGTGCATGATATCGTTCCTGGGTGTTAATAGCGTTATAACAAAGGAAATCCACTCCCTGGTCGCCTTCTAAATCGATGATTCGTAGTAATTTTCCTTTGTTAACGATTCCTGACCAGGGTTGCCCGGCAGCAATTATCTGATCCAGCAAAGAATTACCAACAGAATTTTTATCGGATTCGATCAATTTATATTTCCTCGAGTTGTTATACCGGGTGAGATAGAGCGGGGGTAAATTCGCCGGTTAAAGTTGTAAAAATTTGGATCGTCAACAAAATACAAATGCAATCGAATTAATCCATAATACGATATAATAACAATCGCATTTTAGATTTATTTTTGCACTAAGCAATCCATATTTATTAGTCCTTTTTTACCGTAGCTCTATCCTGTCTGACTGCAAACCCAGCCCAAATCCCCAAGATCAAATTAATGTCAGATCTCGTCAATGATAAACAATTGTCCTGCAGGGAGTGCGGCGGCACCGACATCCACCGAATCGCCAAGACACCATTTCAGCGTACTTTAAACTTATTCATAGAGGTAAACCACTACTCTTGCAGCGACTGCCAGCACAGGGATTTCAGGGTCATCTCGAGGAAACCAAAAGTCGGTGTTTTGGTGCTTTTAGGTCTTATAGCCATTCTGCTAATTACCTCTATCAATCCTATCGGTCGACTGAGCCCCAAAGACCTTAGCGACGATCAGATAGTGCAGGTAGATGACCCGATCGTCTACACGGGGGAGAAGGAGCAAGATGAATTAGATCAGCCTGACGATAATCTGGCAAATATAGAGCAGGACGAAAACCTGGCGGCGATCAAGGACGCCCTGGCGACATCACATGAGGTTAAACCTGATTCTCAGATCGATCAAGTTCCTGGTTCCGAGAATATCGTCCCTCAGCTCCAGCCAGACGCGATTACCGCCGGGACAGAGCAATCTGATGTTATAGAGATAGACGGGCCAATTACCAGCGTTTCTGCCCAACCAAGCCCCGACCCGGGAGAGTTGACCGAGGCACAGAAAATTCAAATTGAAACAGTTGTAAATATCGAGGCAACGGTTCTAGCCGAATCCGCTATTGATACAGTATTGTCTAAATCGACGGAATCGAAAGAAACTATCGGAACAGTGACCCCAGCCAGCTCATCGAGCTCAATCAACGTTGCAGTTCAAACAGAATCTCCAGATGAGAATTTGAAAGGAGGTGGCAAAGAAACCATTCTGAGTCTTAACCCAGATTACTTTACTGTCCAAATTGCCAGCAGTCCCACCGAAGCCGCCGCATTATCCCTAATCGAACAGGTCCAGTCCTCTGTCAGTTCTCAGCCTTTGTACTATTACCTTTCGCTTAAACAGGATATTCAATGGTATCCGGTTTTACTTGGATATTTTAATTCCCTGGCTGAGGCAACCCAGGCAACCCAATCGCTTCCAGAGTGGATTCGACGCAAGGACCCGTTTACCCGCAGAGTTTCGGTGATTCAAAAGTCGATACGCGGCGAATATTAGTGTAGTCGCCGAGACAGTTATTCATTAGAGTACATTGCAGCTAATGGACGTAGGCTCGATGGTTGTATTTGGGCACTAATTCGACAATTTCCTTCGGTATTTAATTGCGACAGAATCGCGTGGTAATTAAGGTACGACAAAGTCGCTTGGTGTCAACAGAAATGAGTTCAGGGGATTTATTGATGACACCAATTTCAGCGGTTATAAACTGGATCTTATTTCCTGGGCAAATCTCGGTAGTAGTTTAAACAAGTTAACCGGAAACGCAGACAATCTATATGTCTATGACACTTCGATTACCAAAGGATACAGTTAGTTAAAGGACTATTACCTCGACCTTGCCTGACAATGGTAGTGTCCAGCTTGTCAAGTTGCTCAACCGTTAACGCAAATGAAATCTTAGTAGACGGACACACAAGGCTCCCGGCAAACCGCCTGTAATTTATTTCCTACCAGATCGCGTACGTATGCTGCGTAATAGTGCGCAGAATACTGCGGCCTTAGACCTGGTGGCCCTCCACAAGTCCCACCGTTATCAATTGCCAACCTATGAAATAGATCAACCTGCTCGCGCGTCTTTGCTGTGAACGCGGTATGCGTGCCATTGCCCCATGTCGCCGGGCGACCATCGAAAGCTGGCTGGACAAATACGATTGGTAGATCGTTTCCTGGAACCCCATAACGAGCATATTTTGAGTCGTTCTTGTGCAGCAGAAAATCTATTCCCAGTGCAGAAAAAATAGCGGTATAAAATTTCGAATCCCGGGCCAAATCGGTCAACCCAATGGTAATGTGCGCAACCACATCCCCACCAGAACCGCTGGACCGGCCCTTGGTAAAACAAACCGCCTGGAGTTTGTTGCCGTCAGGGTCGCGTAAATATGCAGCGTAGTAATCCTCAGCATAATGCGGACGGAAACCGGGTACACCTTCATCTATTCCACCATGTTCCATGGCAGTGGCATAAAACTGTTCTACCTCCGATTTGGATTCAGCATTAAATGCCAGGTGGTACCCATTGCTCCAGGTCGCTGGCAATCCGTCAAATGGTTTACTGATAAAAATGTGTGGGAAGCTGTGGTCAGAAGGTCCATACATCAAATACCCATTTTCCGGAGACGATTGAATTAGTGACAGGCCTAGATTTGACAGGACCGCGGAGTAAAATGCTTCAGACCGGTCCATATCATTAGTTCCCAAGGTAAAGTGACTAAACATTTTTTACCGCCCAGGGTTCATCGAGTCTGGTAACGCGAACAAGCCCATAATTAAGTGTTCAATTCGGCTGTTTCACCACGCGCAAATAAGGTTTCAGGGTTTTCCAACCATCCGGATATTTCTTTTCCGCTTCTTCATTGGACACCGCAGGTACGATAATTACATCGTCCCCGTGTTTCCAGTTTACTGGGGTGGCTACCTTATGTTTAGCGGTCAACTGCATCGAATCCAGCACCCGTAAAATCTCGTCGAAATTACGCCCGGTGGTCATGGGATATGTCATCATTAATTTGATGTTCTTATCCGGTCCTATGATATATACGGTGCGAACGGTAGCATTGGTCATCGCAGTTCGTCCTTCGGCAGAGCCGGATTCGTCCGCAGGAAACATATTATAGGCTTTGGCAACCGCCAGGTCGGTGTCGCCAATCATCGGGAAGTTTACCGCATGTCCTTGCGTTTCTTCGATGTCTGCGGCCCATTTAGAATGATCGTCAACTGGATCTATGCTAAGACCAATTACCTTGCAGTTACGCTTGTCAAAATCTGGTTTAAGTCTGGCTACATAACCAAGTTCGGTTGTGCACACCGGGGTAAAATCCTTAGGGTGGGAAAATAAAACTGCCCATCCGTCACCGAGCCATTGGTGAAAGTTTATCTCGCCCTGGGTGGTTTGAGCCGTGAAGTTTGGTGCCTGGTCATTGATTCTGAGTGTCATAATAATCCCCTCGTATTGTCTATATTTAAACTGCTGATTCGATCACTCCATTCGTCCCTTTGCAGCTACAGCTGATTAGTAAAGTTTTCAATTAATACCATCTGGAGTATCCGCGATAGCGCCGAACAATAAAACCGACCGATCGAGGCGCCCCAATTCCATCAATTTAATCGAACGCGTCCCGGGCCATTGCCCTCGCCACTATGATACACCAATCCGTGGTATCGCCACCCTATCCGAATCAATTCCTGTTATTTGTCAACGTGGTATCGCAATGCCATTGACACACAAAAGCGCAGTTCGTCTTCCGCTATAGCATGCTCCAAGGAAAATACAATGGCCCGATTCCCCTGATACTCGAATTCATCGGGAAACAGAGTTTTAAAGGTTTCAACCAGGGTAGTATTGCAATTAAAGTACATGGCATATTGATCAGGATACTTCGGCTTCCAATCTATCCTAATGGTTGAACCACTTTTCGATGCGGTGGTCAGGTACGCAGGCTCGCCCCACTTTAAGCTTTCTTCAATTACACCTACACCATCAGTTTCCGCGGCAACCTCAAGAATAATCTGTCGCAACCGATTCATCTTCGAACGAACATGATCGGGATACCCTTGGAACTTCTGTTTAATCAGATCCTGCATAAAACATCTGGGGGAAATTAAATGCAATCACTTCAATCGATCACTTCAATTTGCGGGGACGCAAAGTCATTTTTAAATACAACGGATGTGCTGGCTGGCCGGAACGATTCATTTTCAAATAATGTAACTCTGGAATCAAATTCACCACTGTACTGGCCCTATTCGCCAAGATGCCCTGGTTGCCCCATGCGGCGATTACCACTCCTGCAGATTCGGAGATGGTGGCAATCCAATGATTATTTTTAACCCCGATTGGATTTTTAACCTCACCCAGCCGCCTGGGGTCGGTGGCACAAAATGCAAAAAGATTTGTCATATAAACTCCACCATATCCCCAGGACTGGGCAAACCTGATACAGCGTACCAAGGTCGGGTCATCCGAGTTTTCATCGGCAGTAGAGGGGTTTAACCCAATAAACATTGTATAGGGTAACGATTCATCCCAGATTCTCCATAACGCGTAGCGATACTTTCTGTCTCGAGAAAATCTTGCGCCTTTTTCCATTTTATGCGGGTTATCCTTTGGCCTGCGTTTACTCAGGAATTTTCACAAACCGCTGGCTTGTAAGCTAAGCAATTCCCGTGTAGCCATCCAAATCAATCGTAACGCGAGCAGGCCCAGAATAAGATTCAGTATCTGGCGATACAGCTCACCATCAAATCCACGTAAGATTTGTCGGCCAACAAAGGTCCCAATCAGGCTGCCAATTAACATCGTTCCCAGTAAAAACGCATAGGGTGCAAACACGAACCCAAGAAAACCAAACACAACCAGCTTCAGCAAATGTTGCAGCGCCATCATAACCGAATGAGTTGCCAGATGCTCAAGCTTAGGTAGCTCCATGGTTTTAACGAAAGCACTGACAAACGGTCCGGTAGCGCCGAATAACATCGTGAGGAATCCAGAGAAAACTCCGGCTGTGACAATTCCATTGCGACCGTTTACCGGAGTCGGCCCTACAATAGAGTAAAGGATAAAACCGGCAATACCATACTGGATTAACCACGACGGGAGATTAACAAACACCAACCCGCTTATCCCGGACCCAATGGTCGTGCCAATCAGAAAAGGTAGTATCACTGACGGTTTGACGAATTTAATTAGCAGAAGTGTTCGGAATCCGGTTGCGCCGAATTGAACAACGCCATGGAGTGGCACCAATGCGATCGGTGGAACTAACATGGCTAACAAGCCCAACAGGATAGTTCCACCCCCTGCGCCAAATACACCACCCCAGCATGAGGTCAGAACAGTAGCAATTACCATCAACCAGGCAGTGGTAACGGACATTCCGTCGGGAAGAGAAAAAAGCTCAGGCACGTCGGGAGATCGCTTTAAATTGTCACTACGCTTGAATCATTTAAAGCGGAGCAAATGCCGATGAATTTAGAGCCCCTGCTGCACGACCTCAATTATTTGGTCCTGCTGTTGTTCCGATAGGTAAGGATGCATCGGCAGACTGAATACCTCCTTGGATAACTTTTCAGACACCGGCATACTGACACCGGCACCATCGGCATCGCTGAATGCAGGTTGTAAGTGCAAAGGACATGGGTAGTAAACTGCGCTTGGAATATTTTGTTTTTCCAGCTCTCCCCGTATTTGATCCCTTTTACCCGAGCGCACCGTATACTGGGCCCAGGCTGATCGACAATCTGCTGGAATATCAGGGGTCTTAACGTAGTCCGCTAGTTCCGCGGTATAGCGATCGGCTACCCTCTGGCGGGCCTCAAGCTCGCTATCTAGTATTTTAAGCTTACAAATAAGAATGGCGGCCTGAATGGTGTCAAGACGACCGGTAATACCAGTTCGCACGTTATCGTATTGGGTGGCACCCTTACCGTGGAACCGAATCGATCGCAGAATCTCGGCGCGATCAGCGTCGTTGGTAAAAACAGCACCTCCATCACCATAACAACCAAGGGGCTTCGCTGGAAAAAAGCTGGTCGCTGCGACATCACCAAAACTCCCATTCTTCGCGTCATTATAAGACCCACCAAAACTCTGGGCCGCGTCCGCCAAAACAAACAGATCATGCTCTCGGGCAATTTGGTTAATTGATTCGTAGTCAGCCGATAAGCCGAACAGATCTACCGGTATAATTCCTTTTAGCCGCAACTTACCCTGACGTTTAATCCGTTTTACGGTTTGTTCAAGCTGATCAATATCGATATTAAAGTTGCTTTCCGCCACATCGACGAAGACGGTGGTAGCACCAAGCAACTGAATCACCTCGGCGGTAGCGACAAATGTGAAGGGAGGCGCAATAACAGCGTCACCAGGCCCAATCCCGTAACTCATCAATGACATCAATAATGCATCGGTTCCACTGGCGGTGGAAATCACATGCTCGACGCCACAATACTCCTCTAAATCCCGCTCAAACGTTTGAACCTCGGGGCCCATAATAAACTGTCCATGCTCAAGCACACGATCAATGGCCCCACGAATGTCGGCTTCAATAGTGCGGAATTGAGCGTCCAGATCAACAAATTTCATATTACCTTCTCATGTTTCGGTTTGCTTTAAATAGCTGGTGAGGTCATAAACCTCTTAAAAATTAATGCATCGATAATATCGCCGAATGCAACGTTGGCTCATCGTACTTTGGAGCCATAATTTCATAGGTCAACGATGCCACTGCGTTAAATGGCAGCTGAAGTTGCACCCCATGCAACCGCTTGGGCATTGATTCCGTCGATGAACTCGGAAAAACCCCTGCCAGCGGTGTTTGCCAGCGCCAACTGGCGAGTTGGCTAAATAGGTTAACGGCGTTTAACTGATAGCGAATTCCCACACCAATGGCCTTGCCATAAGCCTCCTTACGGGTCCAGCAACACAGCATACCGTCATTGCCAAAGACTGTTGGTAAGGCTTCCCACGCTCGCCGTTCCCGGTCAGTCAATTTTCTTTCCGCCATGGCCTTCGTGTTAATTACCCGAGGCAAGGTCTCCATGTCGACGCCAATTTGCCGGTCCCGGGCAATCGCATAGAGTACCTTGTCCTTCGAAAGCGTGTAATTAAACGTTATTTCACCCCCGGGAAGGTGATTAGCCAGCACCGGTTTACCTCGACTGCCATAACCGAATCCCAATTCCAATGGATCTAAACCAGTATATTGGGACAGCAGAATTCTGAGACCAATACGCCCTCCCAAATACAATCGTCTTTTTTCCCGGTCAAGAATACGCTGGGCTCGGGAGACTTCCGCTTGCGCCAGATGTTTTTCCCCTGCTTCAATATCGCAGCGCGAAAGATCCAATGCCCACAGATGAATTTTGTCATGCTCCAGAGTCGATAAATCAATGGTCGGGACCCATTCAAGGGGTAATGTGGCAACCACGTCTGCCAGAAGGCCGTCACCAAGCATCGAACACAGGGGAAAAGTTATTAATCTGTGACAGCGCCGATTCTTCAGTAGAGGTATCAAAACCGTCCTGCTTGCGTTGAATTATTCGATATTGCAAACCTTGTTTGTCAAATAACGCAGTTCCATCTTTAAAGCCCAACTCAACCACCATTCCTTCACCCGGCATACTGAAGATGCCTACCAGGCGGGTTTTTCTACTCTTTTCACTCATGCCAGAAATAATTTGTAAACAGGATTGTCGGTTTCTTCCCGATACCGATACCCTAAATTTTTTAAAAAAGCACGAAAAGCAGCACGATCAGACTTCGGTACCTTGATACCACATAGTACCCGGCCATAGTCCGAACCGTGATTACGATAATGGAACAGGGTAATACTGAAACGGGTGCCAATCTGATCCAGAAAATTAACCAGCGCGCCAACCCGTTCGGGAAATTCAAAACTGAACAGGCGTTCGTCAGTTAAGCCTGGCGCGCGCCCACCCACCATATGCCGGGCATGCAATTTAGCCATCTCGTTGTCGGTAAGATCGAGGGTAGCAAACCCTTTTGATCCTAATTTCGTGATCAGCCGGCTTATTTCCCCAGGTTGACTGATTTGCACGCCAACAAAGATATGGGCCTCGTCTCTCCCGGAATACCGGTAGTTAAACTCAGACACTGCCCGTTTTCCAATAATCGAACAAAATTTCCGGAAACTTCCTGGCTGCTCAGGAATTGTAACTGCAAGGATCGCTTCCCGTCGTTCGCCAATTTCTGCGCGTTCAGATATATGCCGAAGCCGGTCAAAGTTTATATTGGCGCCTGATGCAATCGCCACAAGGTTCAATCCCCGGTAGGGGCTACCACTTTCCTTAGCATCGCCCAGCCATTTCTTGATCCCGGCCACACCCAGCGCACCAGATGGTTCTACCAGGGTTCTGGTATCTTCGAAGGTATCTCTTACCGCGGCACAGATCTCGTCCGTATTCACCCTGACTACTTCATCCACCATGGTTTTACATAAACGAAAATTCTCCTTGCCAACCTGCTTTACCGCAACACCGTCAGCAAAAATCCCCACAGTTTTGAGTTTGATTCGTCGGCTAGCCTTAAGTGACTGATACATGGCATCAGACTCATAGGGTTCAACCCCAATTATGCGAACTTCTGGCCGCACTTGTTTTACGTAGGATGCCACTCCCGCAATCAGCCCACCACCGCCAATTGGCAGAAAAATCCCGTCAACCGCCACTTTACTTTGTTTAAGCACTTCGAGTCCAACAGTCCCCTGCCCGGCGATGATAGCCGGGTCATCGAATGGATGAATCATGGTCTTTCTTTGCTTACGAGCCAGCTCCCAGGCGTATTTATAGGCGCTGTCGAAATTTTCGCCCATCAGACGCACATCGGCGTGCCAGCGTTTAACTGCTTCTACTTTAACCCTGGGCGTGGTCAACGGCATTACAATAACCGCAGGACAACCCAATTTATGCGCGCTTAGCGCTACTCCAATCCCATGATTTCCCGCAGAAGCAGCGACCACCCCTTTTTTAAGCCTGGCTGCGCCAAGGGATGTCATCTTATTATAGGCACCCCGAATTTTGTAACAAAAAATTGGTTGCTGGTCCTCGCGTTTCAGCCAGATCTGGTTTTTTAATCGCCCGGAAAGCAGCCGCGCATGCTCCAGGGGGGTTTCCAACGCAACATCATAGACTCGGGCATTCAATATGTCGGTCAAATAGGATACAGCGGACTTAGCGGCCATTTGCAGAACGAATACGGTGACGGTGAGAAACTGAATAGTGGAATTATATTACAGTAGCCTTAAAGGTTGCTTGCGGATCGATACCTGGAATATAAAGTTTGCTAGAATGATTGTCCTGCAAAAAATTACAACTTCACATCGACTGCCTGAATATGGATTACGAAACTGCCCGTGCCAACATGATCGAGCAACAGATACGACCATGGAATGTACTTGAAATTCAGACCCTGAATGCGCTTGGGGCGATACGCAGGGAAGATTTTGTCCCGCATGATCAACGTGACCTGGCATTTGCTGACGTCCAAATTCCATTGGGTGGCAACGAATTCATGCTGGAGCCCAAGGTCAGTGCGCGCATGATGGAAGCATTACATTTATCCAGTACCGACCATGTTCTCGAAATTGGCACCGGAACTGGCTACCTCACTGGATTGATTGCCCAAGTGGCGGGACATGTTACCAGCGTCGAAATTAACCCGGAATTCCTGACCCAGGCAGAGCAGAATCTGGGAGCCGCTGGTATTACCAACATCACCTTGGAGAATGGAGACGGCCATGCGGGATGGGGCGATGGCACCACATTTAATGCAATTCTGATCAGTGGATCAATAGCCAAGATAGGTGCAGAACTCACTAACTCTCTGGCCGACCATGGCAGATTGGTAGGAATAGAAGGGTATGCGCCTGCAATGCAGGCGGTTGTGTATCGAAAACAGGGTGTCGGCGTAGCCCGGCAGACATTGTTTGAAACCTGGGCACCCCGACTGATCAATGCCGAGGATAAAGCAGAATTTGTATTCTAATGAAAATATCAAAACAGCTGTTTTCAGCGACCCTGGGATTGGTCCTCGCCGGTGGATTTTTCAACCCCGCCGCAGCGGAAAATTTATGGGATATCTACCGCCTGGCATTAGCCTATGACGCACAATACCTCGGCGCAGCAGCGAACTACGAGGCCGCTAAACTGGAACTGCCTTTGGCAAAAAGTGGCTTTCGCCCTCAGATTTCCTCAACAGGCACTATCGGTCGACAACGCAGCGACCTGACCGGGTCATCGAGTAGCAGTGACAACAATCGTATCAGCGTTGATCTTGACCTGCCCCTGTACGATCGGAGTATTGGTATCGGTATTGATCAAGCAGAACTACGCGTAGATAACGCCAGGCTACAGTTTGACATTGCCCAGGACGAACTTACTTTAAGGGTCGCTGATCGCTACTTTAATATACTGGCGGCAAGGGACAATAAGGAAGTTGCCAGGCTGCAAAAAATTGCGATTAAACGGCAAATGGATCTGGCTGCAGAACGACTAGACGTAGGACTGGGTACGCGGACTGATTTATATGATGCCCGGGCCCGGTTCCAGCAGGCCGACGCGGATTTGATTGCGGCCGACATCGTCATCAACAATGCCCGCCAGGCCTTGGTGGAAATTATTAGCGTTACACCGGAAACCATTGCTTCCCTGGCACAAAACTCTCCCCTCGATCCGCCGATTCCGAATGATATTGACCATTGGATTAATCTGTCTCGCAACAATAACCTCGAGGTTAAATCAGAAAGCCTGAATCTCCTCGTGGCTGGCCATGAAGTCGATCGGCAACGGGTTGCGCGTAAACCAACCATAAGCTTTAGCGCCAGCCAGCGCTTTGATGACAGTGAAGCAACAAGTTTTTCAAGTGGCAGTTCCAGCACAGCATCGGTGGGTTTGAGTCTGAATTTGCCACTTTATCTTGGCGGAACAATCGACCTGCGTACACGCCAGGCTGGCATGCGGTTCAATGCGAGCGAACAGGTGTTGGAATCTGTCAAGCGTCGGGTAACTTCGGAAACTACCACCGCTTTTCTGGCGGTGACCAGCGGCATTAGCCAGGTATTGGCACTAGATGAGGCCATTCGTGCAGGAGAAAGCGCATTGGAAGCCAAGGAAGATGGATTCAGCGCTGGCCTGACCACCAATCTGGACGTGCTGGATGCCCAGCGAGACCTGTCCCGATCCCGCACCGATTACCTGCGTGCGAAATACAATTACATTTTGGCACTGCTGCAATTGGAACAGGCAACTGGAGATCTGGGTGACGAAGATATCCAGTTTATCAACCAATGGCTAAGTGACAACAAATCTGCATTTCGCCTGAACGACGCCAAGACATCTTTGGCAATGGCAGAATGGAAGCTGCAAATACTGCCGGTGGAAATGGATGATCCGGGACTAAAAATGATGAGTTTCAGTCAGATTCTTCAGTAGTACACTAAAACCTCATCAGGTTTTCCAAAATGCTGGGGTAAACAATACCAGCAGCGTAAACAGCTCAAGCCGGCCGAGCAACATGGCTACAATCAAAACACCTTTGCCAGCATCAGAAACCGAAGAGTAATTATGGGCCACTTCTCCCAGGCCTGGTCCGAGGTTGTTTAAGCACGCGCTCACCGCTGAGAAAGCAGTGACTGGATCGCTGCCCGTTGCCAGCATACACAGCAGCAGTAACACATAACTAATCATATATAGCGAGAGAAAGCCCCAGACCGCGCTCACGATGTTGTCGTGTACCGGTTTGCCACCCAACTTGATCGGAATAATGGCATTGGGGTGAATCAGGCGCGAGGTTTCCCGGGCTCCCTGTTTAAACAGTAAAATCACCCGAATAATTTTCATTCCACCTGCGGTAGAGCCTGCGCAGCCACCCGCGGTGCTTGCCAGAATCAGCATCACCGGCAAGAACGACGGCCACAGGTGAAAATCTGAGGTGATGAAGCCAGTAGTGGTCAAAACCGAAATGACTTGCACAATACTATCAATCAGAGAGCTGCCCAGGCTTACAACATATTCCGCCTGCAACAAGACCCCAACGCACAAAAATGATACCAGGGTCAGCATCCCCAGGAAGACCCTGGCTTCTGGATCGACAAGATAGGCCTTGAGCCGACGCGAACGAAACACGCCATAATGCAGGGCAAAATTGAAACCAGACAGCACCATAAATACCGCTGCGACCAAATTAACCGCTGAGCTGTCGAACCACGCAAGGCTGGCATTATGGGTAGAAAAACCACCAATTGCGACGGTGGAAAATGAGTGCCCCAATGCGTCGAACCAAGTCATCCCGGCCCATCGGTAACATAGCATGCAAGCAACCGTTAGCGAGACATAGACGTACCAGAGTTTTTTGGCGGTCTCGGCGATGCGGGGCGCCAATCGATTTTCCTTCATGGGTCCCGGGGTTTCGGCCCGATACAGCTGCATACCGCCGATACCCAGCATCGGCATTACCGCCACAGCCAACACAATTATTCCCATACCGCCTAACCATTGCAGCTGTTGCCGGTAATACAGAATTGATGGCGGCAGGTTATCAATATCAGTGAGAATGGTTGCACCAGTGGTGCTCAGCCCAGACATTGATTCAAACAACACTTCGATTAGAGAAAGTGAGGGTGATTCGAGCAGCCAAAGTGGAACCGCACCCATACCCGACAATACGGTCCAGAACAATACTACGATTAAAAATCCGTCGCGGAACCGCAATTCTCCGGGATGTTTGCGCAACGGCAGCCAGAGCGCCAATCCCAGCCCGAGAATCAGCAGAAAAGCGCTAAGAAACGGCTGTATCTGGCCGTCATTATATAGCCAGGAAACCACTAACGGCGGCAACATGGAGGTGCTAAACAACCCCAGCAAAACGCCAAGTATTTTATACACGACGATAGAGCGCATAGAGCCCAATTAGAAAAAAGTCGCAGATACCTGGAACAACTTTTCAACCTCTGGAATCCGGCGCTTGTCGATCACGAATATAATAATATGATCGAGCTCCTCCACAACTACCTCTTTATTTAGTTTTACCAACTTATCCTGCCGTAGAATCGCGCCAATGGTGGCACCTTCAGGAAGCTTAATCTCGGAAAGTTTGCGCCCAACCAGTTTGGAATTTTTTCGGTCACCATGGGCTACCGCTTCGATCGCTTCGGCAACCCCGCGACGCAATGAATGGGCAGCTACCACGTCACCCCGCCGAACCCTTGAAAGCAATGCGCTCACGGTGGAAACCCGCGGTGATATCGCGATATCTATAACACTACTTTCAATTAAATCGACGTAGGCAGAGCGATTGACGATAGCCATGGTTCGGCGCGCACCGAGGCGCTTGGCCAGCATCGCAGATAGAATATTGGCTTCATCCGCGTTGGTCAGAGAACAGAATAATTCCATGTTATCGATATTTTCCTGGCGCAGTAATTCTTCATCAGCGGCATCACCATGCAATACAATTGAATTCTCCAGCTTTTCTGACGCCAACTGAGCCCGTTCCCCATTGCGCTCAATCAGCTTGACCTGAAAGCCACTTTGTTCCAATGATTGCGCCAGCTGCAGACCGATATTCCCGGCGCCCGCCAGAATCACTTTGGTGCCAACTTCTTCGATACTACGCAGCTCCTGCATAACTTTACGGATATCTTCCTGAGTCGAAATAAAAAAGACCTCGTCATCCGGTTCTATAACGGTTCGACCGGTTGGAATGATAGCGCTGTCCTGTCGATAGATCGCTGCGACCCGGGTGTTGACTGACGGTAGGTGGTCGTTGAGCTCGCGCAGTTGTTGTCCCACCAGGGCGCCACCATAATATGCCTTTAGTCCCACAAGGTGGATTTTCCCGCCGGCAAAATCTATAACCTGCAACGCACCTGGATACTCGATCAGGCGTTTTATTTGATTGGTAACTATCTGCTCAGGGCTAATAATACTATCGATTGGAATGCATTGATCGGCAAACAATTTGGGGTGTTTCAAATAGTCTTGTGAGCGTACCCGAGCCATTTTGGTCGGCGTTTTAAACAGGGTATGAGCCACCTGGCAAGCCACCATATTTACTTCATCCGAATTGGTCACTGCCAGCAACAGATCGACATCATCTGCACCCGCTTGAATCATTACTTCCGGGGAAGACGCTTCACCCACGATGGTCCGTATATCCATCTTATCCTGAAGGCTGTTGAGTAAACCGCGGTCCCGATCGATCAATGTTATGTCATTATTTTCCCGGGACAGAATTTCGGCAATTGAACTCCCGACCTGACCCGCTCCCAAAATGATTATTTTCATATTGTTATAGTGCCAGGAAAGAATTGCTGAATCGGGGCACGATCAAGATTTTGTCAGACGGCAATAGTAAAAACCATCGCCGTGATGAGTGCCGGGTATCCGCTGGCGACCGAATCGGGTTTTGATACCACCAGCACGATTTATTAGCTCGACCAGGGCATCTTGGTGCTGCCCAACAAACTTTTCCATGACATCGTCATTCTCAGCGGTCATGATAGAACAAGTCACGTATAAAAGCATGCCACCTCGGCGCAATCTGCTCCAGGCAATGTTAAGCAGATCCAACTGCTGATTAGCAAATCGCTCCAGATCGCCTGGCTGCCGCCGATGGCGTATGTCGGGATGCCGACGAATTACACCGGTACCTGAGCAAGGGACGTCGAGCAATATCCGATCCCAGGGTTTGCCATCCCACCAGGCATCGATCTGATCCAGACCGGTATCCTGAATTATGGCATCTAAACCAGTTCGCTGTAGATTCTGACGAATACCTTCAATCCTTTCAGGCAGGTCTACCGCGGTAACTTCCAGACCCGGATCGGACTCGAGAATTGCACAAGTCTTGCCCCCCGGCGCCGCGCAGGCATCGAGCACCCGATGCCCTGGCTGCAACGACAGCAAGTCAGTGCATATCTGGGCCGCCTCATCCTGCACCGATACCCAGCCCTCTGTAAACATCGGCAAATTGCCTACCTGGGTGGGATGTTCAAGAATCATCCCGGTATCACTATCCGTTGTCAGACTGGCTTCCATTTTTTTCGACCGTAACAATTGTAGATAGTCTTCCCTGGTCGTCTTCTGCCGATTTACCCGCAAGGTCATTGGTGGCCTGGTATTGCTTTCAGCGAAAATATCCTGACTATATTGAGGCCAGCAGGCCGCTATCTCATGGTAAAGAAAGTCCGGGAATGCAGCCCTTTGGGATGCTGTCATTTTGTCCTCCAGAAGCTTGATGTTGCCCGCTTCTTTGGTCCGAAGATATTCGCGCAATACGCCATTCACCAACCCTCTGGCCCAGGATTGCTTGCTCGCATTAAGTGCCTTTACCGTCTGATCAACCGCCGCATGGTCAGGGGTTCGCATAAAACCTAGCTGGTACATACCAACCACCAGCAGAAAATGAACCATCCGATCTTTGTTACGAATCGGCTTTGCCAGCAGGTTCGATAACAAACCATCGAAATAGCAATAATAGCGGCATCCGCCATAAGCCAACTCCTGGAGCAATGGTCGTTGGGCAGGAGTAACATGGGATGCGTTAGATTCCAGGGTCTTGTCGAGCGCCCGACCCTGGTCGATAACGTCTCGCAGGATATGCGCGGCGTTTAACTGAACTCCGGGCTTAGCCAAACCGCGTTCCGGGTGTTACCTTGACGCCGTTCAAAAAGGCCTGAGCATCCATTGGATTACCACCAGATTTTTGCAGTCGGGTAATACGCAATTCGCCTTTTCCCGTCATTACCCTGATACCTGACCGGTTAGCATCGGTTACCACACCAATGCCTGTCTGGTGCGTAGCTGGGTTTGCTAAAACGGTGTCATTTCCACCAGGGTCACAATGTGCCCGCAATATCCGAATTACCTGTCCGTCAAGGCTCGTGTGCATTACCGGCCACGGGTAAAACGCCCGGATTTTGCGTTCGAGTTTTAGCGCCGATGTATTCCAGTCAATTGTTGCCTCGGCAGATTTAAGTTTGTCGGCATAGGTGGCAAGTTGATGATCCTGGGGTACTGGCAGCAACTTCTGGTGACGAAGATCGTCTAGACAATCTGCCAACAAAGCTCCCCCGGCAACAGACAAAGTATCATGCAGAGATTCTCCTGTATCCTGGTCGCCAATAGGAATATTCAATGTCGATAAAACCGGACCGGTGTCGAGACCCGCCTCCATTTGCATCAGGCTAATTCCGGTCTCCTTGTCACCCGCCTCAATGGCCCGTTGAATCGGCGCGGCACCGCGCCACCTCGGTAGCAAAGAAGCATGAATATTGACGCAGCCCAATCCAGGAGTTGTTAGAACATTTGGCGGCAAAATCAAACCATAAGCGACCACCACCATAAGATCGGGCTTGAGTTCCGCCAGGGTATCGATTTCGCTGCCAGACCTCAACGAATTGGGCTGGTAAACTTTAAGGTCGTGCCGTAAAGCCAGTTGTTTGACTGGAGAAGCCGTCAGCTTTTTACCACGCCCCGATGGACGGTCCGGCTGGGTATATATCCCAACTATATCAGTGCCTGGATGATCGATTAAAGCCGTGAGGCTCGCCAGAGAAAACGCTGGGGTGCCAGCAAAAACAACATTCATTGACAGGGTAAATCCGGTTGGATTAGAAGGCTCTGTTTAGCAACCGAATCAGGCGGCCTCGGACTCGGCCTGCTTAATTTCCTTGAGCATTTTCCTCCGCACCCGATCCCGTTTCATGCGTGACAAGTAGTCGACAAAAACCTTGCCATTCAGGTGGTCAACCTCGTGTTGAATGCAAACTGACAACAATCCATCAGCTTCTATCTCGAATTTTTTCCCTTTGGTGTCCTGAGCGTGAATACGAACCTGATCAACCCGTTCCACCATGGCAAATACACCAGGCACAGACAGGCACCCTTCTTCATACTCAGTAGTTCCGTCTATCTCAACAATCTCGGGGTTTATATAGACCTTGAGATCGTTTTTCTCCTCAGACAAATCCATTACCACCGCCCGCAACAATACGTCCACCTGAATTGCTGCGAGGCCGATACCAGGTGCCGCATACATGGTTTCGGCCATATCCGCCACCAGGGTTTCGAGCTCCTGATCAAATTTTGTCACCGCCTTCGCCTGTTGTCGCAGACGCTTATCGGGATAAACCAGTATGTCAAGAATTGCCATTGTTAAATCATAGAGTTATGTCTGAATTGTATTCTCACCCGGTGAAAACGTCCAGCCAGTCAAGTGTAGTGTACTGATCTAGTCCGCAGACCGGCCTTTACTGCCAGGTGGCGAACTGCAATAAAAGCTGTTTAATCGGTTATTTGAACAACCGTCTAATCCGCTCAAGATCTTCCGCATTATCTACCCCTGCTGGAGGAATCTCCTGCGCCTCTGCGCAGACAATTTTTTCCCCATACCATAATGTGCGTAGTTGCTCTAACTGCTCAAGTTGTTCCAATAAACAGGGCTGCCTGCTAGCGAATCGCTGAATATAACCGCTGGTGTAAGCATAAATCCCAAGGTGGCGTCGGGCAGTGGTAAAAGCGTTATCTGCGATGTCAGATCTATCGGTTTTTCTCACCCAGGGAATCGGCGCCCGACTAAAGTACAGGGCAACTTGATTAGCACCCATGACAACCTTAACGACCGCCGGGTTGGTAAGTTGATCCTGATGATTAATGACACTGCACAGGGTCGCCATTCCAGCGTCAGAATGATCGGCTAAAAGCGAGGCTACCTGAGAGATCAGCGCTGGTGGCATCAGTGGCTCATCCCCCTGAATATTAACCACGATGGTCTCATCCGAAAAGTTTAACCTGGCACATGCTTCAGCAATCCGGTCGCTACCGGAATGATGTTCCTTCGAGGTCATAATGGCGCTGCCGCCAAATCCGATGACCGCTGATTCAATTCGATGATCATCTGTTGCGACTGTCACAGAGCGGGCACCGCTTGCGGTAGCGGCCTCGACAACCCATTGAACCATCGGTTTGCCACCAATATCGATCAAGGGTTTTCCCGGCAATCTGTTGGACCCGTAACGGGCCGGTATCACCGCATGGAAATCATTCATGAATCAGGTTAATTTGCTGTTATTGTGACGAAATGATCGATCCAGCTTGGATTGGAAAATACCAAAAAATTCGGGATTCATACGACCCCGTACTGGCAAAATCCAGGCATCACAATGGGGAACCAGGGAGGTGCATTTTATCGCGTCTTTCTCGGTCATGATGACAATATCCTGTTCGTTAATAAATGCGAAATCATCGGTGGTAAAACCATGGTGGTCGGGGAAACGATGGGGAATAAAATTAAGACCAGCCTTCTCCAGGCTGTTAAAAAACCGCTCCGGGTTGCCGAGTCCAGCGATTGCATGGACTGTTTTACCGCCAAACCAGGATAAATCATGTCGAATTTCTCCACCTTCGAGTCGGATCAGTGGCTGTGCCTCGATCTGCATACTGAACTCCGATCCTTTCAGCGGCTCTTTGGAAGAATTTACAACCACAATATCCGCCTGGTCCACGGTACTTGGAGGCTCTCGTAACGGTCCGGACGGCAGACACCAACCATTGCCAAACCTGCGCTCGCCATCAACGACTACGATGTCAATATCTCTGGCCAGGGCCAAATGCTGAAATCCATCGTCACTAACAATGATGTCGCATTTAAATTTTTCGACAAGCATATGGGCGCTGCGAATACGGTCTGGGCCAACCACCACCGGTACGCCACAGCGCCGATAGATCATCAGTGGCTCGTCTCCCACTTCCATGGCGGTGTCAGCCTCGACAATGGCCCGGGGCCAGAATGCCGAATTGCCGCGGTATCCCCTGGCGATCACCCCGGGACTATTACCAGCACTTTTTAAATACTCTACCAGCGCGACAACCAGCGGGGTTTTTCCGGTACCACCGACGCTGATGTTGCCGACTACCACCACCGGCACCGACAACCGATGTTGCTTCAGTAAGCCAACTATATAGCAGCGGCGTCGACACCACATCATCCCTGCATAGATCCAGGCCACTGGTAACAAGATTCGGTTAAGCCAGCCTGGTGTTTGCCAACCTCGCTGCAATTGCGTAATCATTAACTTTGGATCAAATGCGCTTGGTATTGGGGTGTAGTGTATTAGACATATTATATATATCAGAACCCCCCAAATGTTCCAAGACAAGGCGCAGCCTGTGGCCAATGGTCGTTCCCTTGGCAAAGGCTGGAACGCTGGATTGGGGCATTTGGGGGGTTCCCTTTGGGCGAGACGATATGCGGGCATCTACCGGGTGCCGCGCACTTTGTTGCATTTCTTATGAAGGGAACGACCATTCATGGCGAAACGCGTCGCGTATCTGACCGCATCTCGTCCCGCTGATACATACAATATGTCTAATACACTGCACCATTGAAGGGTCTCAGATTAACCATGATTTTAAGCGATATGTCCATCTATCGGATTAGGCCAGCGAGGTTTATTGTCCTGCTATCCATCCTGTTCATCCCGTCGCTCCAGGCAGCGGACTGCGTGATCCTGCTACATGGCCTGGGAAGAACCGCCAGCTCAATGTCGGACCTGGAAGAAAACCTGGTGCAAGGGGGCTACAGGGTTTGGAATCAGGGCTACCCGTCAACAGAATCCAATATTGAATCCCTGGCTGCGCAAGCGATTCAGCCCGGGGTAGATTTTTGTGGCGACCAGTCTGACCCCCACTTCGTAACCCATTCCCTTGGCGGAATTCTGGTGCGACAGTATCTCCAGGATAAACCCTACCGCGGCCGGATCGTTATGATTAGCCCGCCCAATCACGGCAGTGAAATTCCAGATGTTTTAAGGGAAGTTAAATTATTTCGCAGCATTCTTGGACCCGCCGCATTGCAACTCGGCACCGATTCTGCCAGTGTGCCTAATACTCTTGTGCCGATTCAGGGTCAGATTGGTGTTATTACCGGTAACCGCTCCTACGATCCCTGGTTTTCCTGGCTGATTCCAGGCCCCGACGATGGCAAGGTATCGGTGGACAGCGCCAGGCTTGAAGAAATGTCTGATTTCTTGATTGTTTCCAGCGGTCACACCTTCGTGATGCAAAATGACCTGGTCATCGCCAAGGTCATTTTTTTTCTTAACAATGGCGCATTTGAATAGAATAGTTACACTAGTAATTCATATCAGCAAACTCGCCTTTGCGCTTGCTGATAAATTCGAGCAATGCTTCGTCTATCGCCGGATCAAGGGCTGGTCCCTGATAATCATTGAGCATCTGCTTCCAGATTTTGTTGGCTCGCATCACTGCGTCCATCGACCCATCTGATTCCCATTGCTCAAAGCTGTTGTTATCGGCGATATTGGAACGATAGAACGCAGTCATAAAGTTTTCCTGGGTATGCGCGCACCCGAGAAAGTGTTGGCCCGGTCCAACTTCTCTGACCGCACTCATGGCCTGGCCGTTTTCCGTCAGGTCGAGCCCTTCACACATTACCTGCATCATGCCAAGTTGATCTGCGTCCATGATCAGTTTTTCATAACTTGAAGCAAGCCCGCCTTCCAACCAACCCGCGGCGTGCAAAACAAAATTGACTCCAGCGTTTACCGTCGGCAACAGAGTCTGAGCGCTTTCATAAGCCGCCTGGGCGTCCGGTACTTTGGAGCCACACAGAGAGCCCCCGCTGCGAAACGGAACGCCGAGACGACGTGCCAGTGCGGCCGCACCATAAAGTACTATTGCCGGCTCCGGCGTGCCGAAGGTGGGGGCGCCGGACTGCATGGAGATTGAGCTCGCAAAAGTGCCAAAAATTACCGGGGAACCAGGTTTAACCAATTGGGTAAACGCCATTCCCGCCATGGCTTCTGCCAAAATCTGGGTCAGCGTGCCGGCCGCGGTAACCGGCGACATCGCGCCGGCCAGAATAAATGGCGAAACGATACTGGCCTGGTTATTGCGCGCATAGACTTCTGATGCTCCCAGCATGGTTTCATCGAAAGTCATGGGTGAATTGGCATTGATCAGATTAATTACCACGGTGTTGTCCTGGATATATTGCTCACCAAACAATATTTTGCACATATCCACAGTATCCTGGGCCCGATCTGGGTGGGTTACCGACCCCATAAAAGGCTTGTCGCTATACTTCATATGAGAATAAACCATATCGAAGTGACGCTTGTTAACCGGCAAATCCGTGGGTTCCAGTACGGTTCCACCTGAATGATGCAGCGACGGCAACATATAGGTCAATTTGACGAAATTGCGGAAGTCTTCGATCATGGCGTAGCGTCGCCCTTTGTCGAGGTCGCGCACGAAAGGGGGGCCGTATACTGGAGCAAATACCGTATTATTGCCTCCCAGCATCACATTACGCTCTGGATTGCGGGCTTTTTGCTCAAAAATTGACGGTGCTGAGGCCTGGATAATCTTGCGACACATGCCCTCTGGAAAACGCACTCGCTCTCCCTGGACGTCAGCACCGGCCTCTTTGAATAATTTCAGCGCAGGGGGATATCGGAAGTCGATTCCAACCTCCTGAAGAATGGAATCGGCATTTTTCTCTACGGTTTCCAAGCCTTGTTCACTAATTATCTCGTAAACCGGGATATTCCGGGTAATATAGGGCGTAACTACGGGGACTGACCCTTGGCCAGGAGCAGCTCCACGGGCCCGCCGACCTGATCTTTTTCTGGTATTTTCTGCCATGATTATTTGTGACAATTGAACATCGTAATTTTACGAGTATGCGTGGCCTTTAGTATGGGCACCAACCCGTATCACGACCCGGTCATAACCGATTGCGTCACCCATGTCGCTATTGGATAATTAGCCTATATCCATGACTAGCTTCCACTAAAGCGCGCTGCACCCTATGCCAGATAAATCCAAACAAACGGAACTGACACGATACGGCTTTTTGCTTGTGCCGGAATACTCGATGATGGCGTTTACTGCGGCAGTCGACCAAATTCGAATGGCCAATCGGCTATCCGGCAAACGTCTATACGAATGGGTCGTTATGAGTGATGATGGTGCCCCTGTCACTGCCAGCAACGATCTCGAATTGTCCACAACCTCGCTTAAGCAGGCAGGGCCACTGGATGCAGTTTTTATCTGCGGCGGAATCAACATCGAAACCAAGGTCAACAAATCCCGGAGTATATGGCTAAGGGATCAGTCAAGCAGGAAAGTTGCCATGGGTGCGCTTTGTACTGGTACTTATCTACTCGCCGATGCCGGCCTGCTGCAAAATCGCCGCTGCACTATCCATTGGGAAAATATGACTGGATTGCGCGAGAATTTTCCTGAACTGGTTATCAGTCCGGATCTGTTTGAAATTGATAACGATCGCTATACCTGCGCGGGTGGTAGCGCAGCGATGGATATGATGGTCTACCTGATTGCCCAGAAGCATGGCTGGGATCTGGCAACCCAGGTTGCCGAAGAGTTTCTGGTAGAACGCATCCGGGGAAGAAACGATCGTCAGCGATTACCCCTCCGGCTTCAATTGGGTGCAAGCCAGCCTAAGCTGGCTGAAGCAGTGGCGTTTATGGAAGCCAATATTGAGGAACTGATAAGCCTCGACGAAATCGCCTCCCACATTGGGCTGTCCCGCCGCCAACTTGAACGGTTGTTTCAAAAATACCTCCACTGTGTTCCCACCCGCTACTATATGCGGCTACGACTAAATCACGCGCGCCAGTTGCTGTTGCAGACCAGCATGCCAATAGTTGACATCGCCTATGCCAGCGGATTTGTTTCAACCCCGCATTTCAGTAAATGCTACCGTGAAGTTTTTGGCATTCCGCCGCGGGAAGAACGGCGCGCCAATAAGCAGATAGGTATTGCCAGCTGACCTTTGTTGGTTGAACCTGTGTTAGTTAAACCTGCTATCACGCCGCAACCTTCGATTTCACATACGTCATATTTTTAAGGGTTTGAATGCAAGCCTGAGCGGCTTCATTCCCCTTGGTTTTAAAATGCTGATAAAAAAATTCACGGTGGGCTTCACTCTCAGTAAAGTGATGGGGCGTCAATACCACTGATAACACGGGAACTTCGGTTTCCAGTTGTATCTGCATCATCGCGTCAAGCACAGTGGAAGCGACAAAATCATGTCGGTAAATACCACCATCCACAATCAAGCCAGCGGCAACGATTATCTGGTAGTCGCCGGACTTCGCCAGCAACTTGCACTGCAGAGGAATTTCCAGGCTGCCCGGAACGTCATACTGGTCGATGGAACCCGGGTCAATATTACTAGCGCAAACTGAATCAATGAAAGCGGTTTTGGCTTGGCTAACAATTTCTTGATGCCAGCAGGCCTGGACAAAAGCAATCCGTTTGTTGGGATGTAGCGGTGAGGTCGATTGGTTCATATGCGTAAATACGTTCAACAATTAAACACAATCGGGGCAAACGACCGCGCGAACGTTCGAACCTCAGCTCGATTAGTCCAACGCAGTTATTCTCTTCCGTCCGGACTGTAACCGTCGGCTTCGGATTTACACCGAATCTGCTGACCTTGGAAAATTGAAAACAACACAATTTCACAAGCGCTCGCGGGCTGATGCGTCTGGTGTTATTAACTAAATACCAAATAGCAATTACCGCCGGTGGGGATTTGCACCCCGCCCCGAGAATAATGTGGCTAAACCACGGAGTTATTATACGGCAATTATTATCAGGGAATCACCTGGAGAAGCTGTGAAAGAGGCGGGTAAAAAACCTTAGCCAAAAAACTATCCGAAGATCAACCCAGTAACTTTTCAAAATAAATTCGCTGATAACCGTGTTCAGTTACCCGGCGGCATTCGCTATATCCAAGTTTTGGATACATTTGCTGGTTTTCGGTCATCAACTCATGGGTGTATAGCTCGATTCGCTTGTATCCGGATTCCAAAGCACGATTTTCCGCCAGAGAAATGAGTTTTCTACCAACCCCCAGCCCTTGCGCTCTGGGGTCTACCGCAACGTTATCCAATAGAAATCGATCAGGTTTCGCAATCAACACCAGCACACCCAGGATATCTGGCAACGACTCAGCCGAATCAATAGCAATATGAACCTCATGGCGACGGATCATCTCGGCGTAATCAGCAAGCATCGGGCCGGGCTCTTTATCCATTCGCCCCAAATAGAGTTTATAAGCAGCTTTAACACACAGGGTTATCCCTGTTGCATCACCCGGTCGCGCCGGCCTAAGTGCGACTGAACTTTCAGGTTTGGCACTCATTGGTTGGCGTCATGTACGTTGCTCGATAGTCTGGGTAGCACTGTTCCAGCACCAATAGTAACCAGGATGCAGATTGACCCCGCCGATCCAGCGCGATGGACTGGCGATATCCAGATAGTTTTCTTTACCAGACAAAACCCGGATACCGGTGTTAGTGATACGGAGGGGCAACGTTCTGGATTTATCTTCAGTAGAAATTTTTTTCTGTTTATCCCGAGCCGATTGAAATTCAATCAGTGGTTCAGGAGCCGACAGCAATCCATTAAGCAGAGCCCAAAAGCTCGAGTCTCCTAAAAATATTCGCGATTCCAGCTTCTGGTTATCGCCAAACAATTGTCCACCTGGGCGTGCATTCTGACCGAGTAATGTAACAGCCTGGGTTTCAGTTCTGCCAAGACCGGTCGTGATATCCGGATACTCTTCCAGCATACGCAGTACTGCACCTTGAAGAAATGGCAGAGCATCAGTTTCAGCGGCAAGCAACTGGACAAACTCAGAAGGGTCAGGCTGCCGGAACGCCCACCAGGCTTTGGTCGCCAGCCCTAAATGTCGAATATCAATCGCCTGTTCAAACCGTTGCAGTCCTACGATACTTTCAGGGGTCTGCCAACCAAGGTATTGCTCGGTACAAATTAACCCCGCATCGGTTCCGGTCAGATCCTGGGTCGCTAACCAGTCCAGTATTTGCAGGATTTGTAATTGATCATAGAGGTCGTGCTCGAACCACAACAATACTTTCCGATATTGCTTAAACTTCCCAAGCAGACCATCACGTTCGGCGAAATCTGCAGCAATTCGGTCAAAGTCACCCCAGCCCTGCCGGACAATAAAGCCCGCACGGACCTGGGAAAGTTCCTGCAAAGACAAGTTGGCTGGCACCGGACCGTCGTGCAGAACATCCCGCCAGGGAAGAATGTCGCCCTGGATACCGCCGGCCTGGAGCAGGGTCACCGAGGAATCGCCGTTGGTGATGTGTAAGATATCGGACATAGTAAGGGAAATTTACTACACTACGATACCGAGATCAGGTTAGCCGGCCCGTTTTCTGCGACGGCGTTGGCGTCCTCCATCCGACTCGGATGACGATTGTAGTGGTTCTGGTAGGTCCACTTGCTTGCGCAAATTGGGGAATAGCGCGGTTTTATGAGGGATCGCCAGGGCATCGATAAAGTGGTCCTGGAATTTCGGTTCCACTGCTGTTTCAACCTTCTGAATACGCTTTACCACGTCTTCTATTTCACTACGGGCATCAATATCCAGCAAGGTAATGGTGGCACCAGTCCCGGCTGCATTGCCAGCTGAGGTAACATGCTCCAGCTGGCAATCAGGGATCATGCCCAGTGCCATGGCGTACTTGGTATCGATGTGAGCGCCAAACGCGCCGGCCAGACGAATCCGGTCAATTTCGTCCACGCCGAGCTTGTCCATCAGGAGTCGGCAGCCAGCATATAGTGCTGCCTTGGCAAGTTGAATCGCCCGCACATCATTCTGGGTTATAACTATGCGTACGGTGCCCTGATCATGCATAACATAGCTAAAGGTTTTTTCGTCAACCACAACCCTTGGAGTACGACTGCTCATATTGCCGTCGATAATGCCGTCAGATCGGATAAGCCCCGCCAGATACATTTCAGCGATGATTTCAATAATGCCGGATCCACAGATGCCGGTAATCCCGGTCTGTTCAATGGATTGATCAAATCCTGCTTCATCGGACCATAACTCGCTACCGATTACCCTGAACTTAGGCTCCAGAGTTTCGCGGTCAATCCTGACTCGTTCGATGGCGCCTGGGGCCGCCCGCTGACCACCGCTTATCTGGGCACCTTCGAATGCCGGTCCGGTGGGGCTGGAAGCGGCCAGCATACGCTTGCTGTTACCGAGAACGATCTCTGCATTGGTGCCCACATCTACTACCAGGGTTAGCTCTTCCCGGGCATAAGGTGCTTCTGACAATGTTACAGCCGCCGCATCGGCACCAACGTGTCCGGCGATACAGGGCAGAACATAAATTCTGGTTCCCGGATTTATATCCAGGCCAATATCACTTGCGAGAGCGTCCAAGCTTTGGTCGGTCGCCAAGGCAAACGGAGCACCACCAAGCTCTACTGGATTCACCCCGAGTAGTAGATGATGCATGACAGGATTACCCACCAGGGTGATGTCCATTATTTCGCACAGGGAAATTTCCGCGTCTCTGGCCAGTTCTTCGATTAGGCCCTGGAGTGCCTCCCGCACCGCCAGTGTCATATCTTTTTCTCCACCAGGATTCATCATGGCATAGGAAACCCGACTCATCAGGTCTTCGCCAAACCGAATCTGGGGATTCATTCGACCGGCCGAGGTAATCACTTCGCCGCCTACCAGATCGCACAGATGGGCTGCGATGGTGGTAGAACCGACATCCACCGCAACCCCATAGGCAATGGTCTGAATTCCGGGCCACAGCCCCACGATACGTTTGCCATGGTGGACCGCCGCGGTTACACCCCATTTTCCTTCGCGCAGGGTGGTTTGCAAACCGCCGAGAATGCCGAAATCACAGGTAACATCTGTCAGTTCCCATTCGAATTCCAGGGCATCGAGCATCCTCTGCAAGTCGCCACTGGGATCGTGCATATTGGGTTCAGGCACCTCTACATAGTGCAGGCGAACTGCTGGGTTAAGGTTTATTTGGTGGACTTCCGCGCGCTTTCGCACCACCTGCCGGTGGGCCTGGCTTTCTGGCGGCACATCAATAATCACATCACCCTGGAGCAAGGCCTGGCAACCCAGACGGCGGGTAGACGGTGTGCCTGGCTTGAAGAACTCTTTCTCACTACTGCTATGAGATGACAGGTGCTCAGCCCTGGAGTGAATTCCGAACTTGGCAAATTCGCCGATACTCTGATCAACCTGGCAGCGATCACAAATACCCCGGCCGCCACAAACGGTGTCGAGATCAACCCCCAGCATCCGGGCTGCATCCAGCACTGTCTTTCCCTGGGGGATATTGCCGCGTTTACCCGAAGGGGTAAATACGATCTGGACAGTGGCACTCTCGCTCATTCGAAATTTACGTTATCGGAAATACAGGGAACTCACTCGGTCAACGAAGGGAGTCCGTGGTAATCACTCATATCCTCGACAAAAATATTTTCGACGGTACTGAGTCCGGTTGGCGCGTCGATAGTACCGGCCATGATACTAATCGAATCCCGGTTACTTTTCTGCCAAAACAAACTGCTACCGCAGGTATGACAGAATCCTCGCTTGGCGTCTTCTGATGACTGATACCACTGCAGCGATTGCTGGTTCAGTAATTCGAAATTTGTCAGCAGCGCGCTGGTGGCCGCCACATGATGTCCGGAGGTCTTCTGACACTGAACACAGAAGCAATTGATCACCCCCCGGATATCACCACTGATACCATACCGCACACCTCCGCAGAGACATCCGCCGGTTAACTTGCTGACAGACTCTGACATTTTTTAGCCGCGGCGGCGTCTGCGCCCGCCACTACGTCCTTCTCCTTCCGGTGCCGGCTGGCGATACTTTTTTAGCCAGCGTGCGCAATTCGGATCGTGTCCCATCACGACATTCCCCGCCATAATCCCCTGCATAACTTCTTCATGCAGTGGATTGGTAATTGCCGAGGTCATTCCAGCACCCATGGCCATACTAAGGAAATGGGCATCCATTCCCTTGCGATTGGGAATACCAAAGCTGAAATTCGACGCACCACAGGTGGTGTTTACTTTAAGCTCTTCGCGCAACCTCTTGACCAGATGAACCACCTGCTTTCCCGCACTATTGATCGCGCCTACCGGCATGACCAACGGATCCACCACAATATCGCTGTAGTGAATGCCGTAATCTGCTGCCCGCTCAACTATTTTCTTGGCAACGTCGAAGCGATCATCAGGGTTTTCCGATATTCCTGCTTCGTCGTTTGAAATCGCAACCACAGCAGCGCCATATTTCTTTACTAGCGGTAGAACACTTTCCAGGCGCTCGTCCTCACCGGTCACCGAATTGAGCAGCGGCTTACCCTGATATACCTGGAGCCCTGCTTCCAGTGCGGCAACTATTGAAGAATCAATGGATAAAGGGACATCAGTTATTGACTGCACCAGCTGGATCGATTCAGCGAGAATGCGCGGCTCATCAGCCAGGGGAATTCCGGCATTGACATCCAGCATGGTCGCGCCAGCAGCAACCTGGGCAAGGGCATCACTTTCAACCCGACTGTAATCACCGTTCTTCATCTCTTCAGCGAGGATTTTTCGGCCAGTTGGGTTTATACGTTCGCCGATGATTACGAATGGGTGGTCGAAACCAATTTTGATCGTTTTGGTGGCCGAGCTGACGATAGTGTCTGTCATTTTAGTGGGTAAGGATTAATGATATTACGAAATTTCTTTGCCTTCGCTTTTGATCAATGCGATCAAGCGTTCCTTGCCGTACTCTGATTCAATCCGCGCTGCTGCCGCATCTACCGCAGCCTGTAAATCATCGCCACAGGGCTCGCTAACACGACGCCATTCTTCCAGGTACGCGTCGGTGCTTCCCTTCCCTGCGCGCATCGCGGCGCGGTCTACGGCGTCGGCAAAGCGCGGACTTAGTTCTACCTTAGCGCTGGTCCGTCGCTCTTTGGCAATAACCTGGGCCGGTATGTCTCGCCAGTATACGGTGATAAGTTTGGGCATTTTACAAAAGGGATTACTGGTTTGGATTAATAGGAATGCAGGGGGAAATTAAATCGTGTTTGGTTCAATCGATTCGATTCAACACAATCACGGAGCCTGATGGACCCGGTCAGGCAACTTGACTGATCGGCGTTACCGTCACTGAGAGCGCCGCATCAAGATGGTGGTCTCCGGTTGCAACCTTTTCATATTTAAGCCCGAGAAATTTTGCCGCTTTGATTGCTTTGGCTTCGATATCTGGATCATCCAGCTGGGCCAGATAAACCAGCTTGCGATAATTCGAAAAATATTCTTGCTTCAATTGGGGAAAGCGATCCATGCCAAGTCCCTTGACGATTAGCCGATCGAAATGCCTTGCCAGAAAATCTGTGAGGTAAAAAGTGCCCAGCTCTGCTTCATGCAGCTGACCAAATTGCTTACTGCCAGCGAACATTTCATAGCAATGTGCGCCGGGCAAACGTTCGACGCCTTCCTGGCTCAGAACCGCGTCCAGCAGACCGCCGGTGCCACAATCAGAATACCCAACAAATATGGTTTGATAGCGATCCCGATTTTGCTGTATTTTGCTGCGGACCTGTTCTGGTATCAGTTGCGGTTTGTTGTGCAGCTCCGCTGGCAGGCACTGGAAATCGATATGATCCCAACCATTCAAATCGCGGACCCGGACCAGGTCAGGGGCCAGGGCTCCACATGCAATAATCAGAACTCGGTTGGTAGACACGGTAACATTCAGCCGGGACGATCAGGCCCGAGCGGCGCGGCGTTCAGCCATCAGGGTTTGCGCCGTTTCAACCGCAACCGCCGCGTCGCGACAATAAGCATCAGCGCCAACCGCCTTGCTGAACTCTTCGTTGAGCGGGGCTCCGCCCACCAGAACGATGTGATCATCCCGAATACCTTTCTCAACCATCGTATCAATTACCACTTTCATATATGGCATGGTAGTGGTTAGCAGCGCCGACATACCGACGATGTCAGGTTTATGTTCTACGATAGCATCCAGATAACTTTCCACCGGATTGTCGATACCCAGGTTAATCACTTCAAATCCGGCGCCTTCCATCATCATAGCTACCAGATTCTTACCGATGTCATGAATATCCCCCTTCACGGTTCCGATAATCATTTTACCAATCGGTTCGGCCCCGGTTTCTGCCAGCAGTGGACGCAGGATTTCCATTCCCCCTTTCATCGCATTGGCAGACATCAAAACTTCCGGTACAAACAATATGCCATCCCGAAAATCGATACCAACGATTCTCATTCCTTCAACCAGGGCATCATCCAATACCTTGGACGCGCTCCAGCCTCGCCCCAGTAAAATATTAGTACCTTCGACAATTTCCTCCCGCAGACCATCGTACAGGTCATCATGCATCTGCTCCACTAGTTCATCGTTGGGTAGTGCTGACAGGTCAATATCTTCTTCGAAATCTTCGTCTGACATCTTGGTATCCTGAAAATTGTATTATCGGTTATTACGGACCAGTTGGTTTGTTCAATCCCCTTGTACCCTGGAGTAACCCCGGGAATTCGGGCGGTGTTTATATGTTCGGCTATTCTATTCAATATTAATTCATAGATAACGCTCTGACTGCGACAAATCCTCTTCAAATCAATGCGTTTTCAGGCAATTGTTAAGCCATATTCGAAATATCTAATCATTTGATATTAAATTAATATTTAATATCTCTCCGGGCAGCCGTGGGCAGGTTGGATAGGGATACGATATTTTCCATATTGAGTCGCGAAATCCAAGCAATAGCTCGCTCTGGTGTGGAATCCCAGACCTCGTTCGCAATCAGGGAATTGGATAAATCAGACCCATTTCGACTGCTCGTCTAATTTAAAGTGAAACCAATATAGCACCAGTGAATTCCAATGGACCAAGAGAAACCACGAGCTTCCGGATCAGAGGTTAATTAGTTTTGTTATTCGATGTCAGTAAACGTACACTACCACAATTTCTGTGGATCAGCTAAATCCCCCGCAACAACAGGCTGTGGAACACCTCGGCAGCCCTTTATTGGTTCTTGCTGGCGCCGGTAGTGGCAAAACCCGGGTGGTGACCCGAAAAATCGCCTGGTTAATCAATTCCCGGGATGTTCAACCCAGCGACATTACTGCGGTAACATTCACCAACAAAGCCGCCAGGGAGATGAAACAAAGGGTCGCACAAACATTTTCCGATCCGGTGCGCGCCAAGGGCCTTACCATCTCAACCTTCCATTCTCTGGGAATGAAAATTCTCCGGAGCCAGGCCAGGTTGGTTAACCTGGAAAGGGATTTCAGCATTATCGATCCAAGAGACGGCGCAACCGTACTGGCCGATATGCTCGGCGGGGACTTGCTCAGCAGCAAGGATTTGGTGGACAGGGTTACCCACCGAATATCCCATTGGAAAAATCAGGGTCTTGGTCCGAAGCAGGTCAATCCTAATCCAAGTGACCCGTTGGACCAAATAAGCCTGGAGGCATATCCCAAGTATCAGCGTTATCTTCAGGCCTGTAATTCAGTAGATCTGGACGACCTGATTTTCCTGCCGGTGAGGTTGTTTAGTGAACATCCCGATATCTGCCGTCATTGGCAATTACAGATTCGATACCTGTTGGTGGACGAATATCAGGATACCAATGGCGCCCAGTATCAATTAGTAAAACAATTGGCCCAAGATGGACGACGCCTGACCGTGGTGGGTGACGATGATCAGTCAATCTACGCCTGGCGCGGCGCATTACCGCGGAATTTGTCTCAACTCGAAGCCGACTTTACCGATTTGACAGTGGTCAAACTCGAACAAAACTATCGCTCTTGCGGGCGCATTTTGAAAGTAGCCAATCACCTGATTGCCCAGAATCCGAGGGTATTCGAAAAAAGCCTCTGGAGCCGCCTGGGCTATGGTGAACCAATCAATATTATCGCTACCAAAAACGAACAGCACGAAGCAGAACGGGTAGTTTCCTTGATCATGGGACAACAATTCCGCCAGGGCATTGACTACGGCGATTTCGCCATTCTATATCGCAGCAATCACCAGTCTCGGGAACTTGAAATCAAGCTAAGAGAGCTACGGGTCCCGTATCGGATCAGCGGCGGATCGTCTTTTTTTGATCGCTCCGAAATTCGCGATGTCATGGCCTATCTGCGTCTACTAACGAATCCTTCCGACGACACCGCGTTACTCCGAATTATTAATTCACCACGACGGGGAATTGGCTCCACCAGCCTGGAGAAACTTGCAGCCCTGTCCAGCCAGCACGGGCAAAGTTTGTTTGCCACACTATCCGATCCCGGATTGGATTCTATTTTGACGGTCCGACAAGCAAGGGTACTGGGGGATTTTTCGGTCAAGGTGACCGCGCTGCAGCGGCAGGTGGAGCAAGGCGATCCAATCGAGGCAATCGCGGAACTACTCGAATTTATTGAATACAAGCGATGGCTTCGGGGAACCTGTGAGCTGAGCATAGCCGAGGCCCGCTGGGACAATATAATGCTGTTGATCGGCTGGCTCGAATCTGCTGCCCAGGCGCGGGAAGCAGATGCCACTCTGGTGGAGTTGGTAAGTGAACTCATTCTCAACGACATGCTCGATCAACAACAGCAGGAACAGGACACTAATGTGGTCAATTTAATGACGCTGCATGGTGCCAAGGGACTGGAGTTTCCCCACGTCTATATCGTTGGGGTTGAGGAAGAGATTCTGCCGCATCGTGTATCGGTGACCCAGGGAGACGACCAGGAAGAACGGCGACTATTCTATGTCGGGATTACCCGAGCCATGCAAACACTAACGCTTTCCTATGCCCGCAATCGTAAACGCTTCGGTGATTGGATCAACTGTGAACCGAGCCGGTTTATCGAAGAGTTGCCGGCGGATGAAATCGAATGGGATCTGGGGGATTCTCCTGATCCAACACAGTTACAGGAAACCGGTAAATCCCAACTCGCAACCATTCGCGCCCTCAGGGAGCAGCGCAATCGGGCAGATTAGCAATATAAGATTCGCTGCTTAGCGTCGAATCAATCTAAGGATTACCTACTTGCTGCATAATGCTATACAGGCTGCCCTTGCCATCCATCTGCTCCTGTTCACTTAATCCGGTAACTTCATGGGGAAACACCAGCCACTTATCGGTTTCATGCAGATAAAAATCCGGCACCCGCTCAGTGGCATTGTTATCCGGTTTGTACCAGGGCGTAGCGACCTTAATTTGCTGGGGAGTATTGCGTCGGGTGCGCGCGCTTAACTGATCGACTACTGCTTCGATACTGCGGCCAGAATCATAGACATCGTCGACGATTAATAACGAGTTGTGGGCATTCAGGTTCTTGACCAAATAGCCCATACCATGCACCCGCACCTTGTTTTTGGACTTGGCTATTCCGGCGTACAGGGAGGTCCGTAAACTGATGTGATCCGTAGGAATATTAAAATGCTGGAGCAATTCCTGTATCGCTATACCGACCGGAGTACCACCCCGCCAAATTGCAACGATAAAGTCAGGCCGAAAACCACTGTTGATGATATTGACCCCCAGCCGAAACGAATCTTCCAGAAGCTCCTGAGCGGTTATATATCGTTTATCTGACATATGTCCAAAATTATAGTTTGCAGAAAATGAGAGATGAATTGGTGTTGTTTAAACCAATCCTGATTGAAATTGGAGGATATCACGGTTTGCCATTATCCGGATTCCAACAAACCCTGGCCAACGGGGTCATAGTATGCCTCTCGGGATTAACCCTAATCATCGACATTGATTCTACCCGGATCTATTTTTATTCTGTGATCAAATCAAGTGCAATTCGCGATTAATCTACCGCGCCGTTGAACGCATCCCTGTGACGGATATTGTTGTCTGAGTCGGAACGATTTTAATCAATGTGTTTTGCGCCATCGATGACGGTAGATCAGACCTAGAGTTTTGTTCTGAGCGGGGTTACTAGCGGAGTGCGTTAACGCGCTCGGCGGGTACCAGGGAACCCGCAATCAATTGGAGGTTTTTATCTTCACTCATACTAACACGGTCCTGCAATTCCCGTAGCATACTCCCGGCCAGAGTCTGCTCCCAGAACCAGTCCAACAATTGTGCGGAAGACGGGTTGCCAGCATCCGCGGTGGCGGCCTCAAGATAAATCGCCTTGATATCATCGACGGCAAATCTCACTCGGTTAATTGTGGACATTCCCACTGGGTTTGGCATTGGGTCAGGAGAATGGTAGCGATGGATAAAATTGAATGCGTCTTCGGGTGAGAGCCCACTGATTCCAACGGTAGTTCTTCCGCAACGCTGTTTTGCCCGTTGCCACAGTGGTACAACGCAATTCATTTCGGCATACAGGTCAGCGGTTTCCAATTGTCCGGGAAATCGCCAGTCCTGGTTTTTTTGTGGTGGCACGAAGGGATTCGAATAATCCTGCAGAATTGGCCCGGGCCCGGGTTTATCCAGCAACCTCAGGGCAGCTAGCAACACATCGGTCTGTGATTCCGTTTCACCAGGGGTGCCAAATGGGCGTCCCAGTTCAAATGGGACCCATAGCGCTCTGGGCGGCCGCATTAACTCCACGTGTTCGCGTACCAATGCTACCACCACGGTGGCGAGGCCAACCTCCTCAAAGAAATAAGCAAGCGCGCTCACGGCGCGGGTACAGGCTGGTCAGACTGGGGCAAGAACCACGGTGTTAACGCCTAGTGCAAGCATCTTGCCGCCCAGAATACGGGCATTGCTTTCGAATGCTTGTGGGTCCGTCGCTCCCATAAACGAATAATGGACATCCGCGGCTTGGCCAATTTTTCCACTGCTCGCAAGTTCAACGAGACGGTCCCTGGGCAGCATCACGTTGAGGTCCTGCTGAAATCCGGTGCGATCGAAATTTACCGAGACATGGCTACAAAGAATATCACCATCAGTGATCGATTCATCAACTGAGCGATATCCCGGGTCCCTTGGCAATAACGGTCTTTCTCCCCGCACTATCAGGCCGGCAGTGGAAACCAGCGCAACATGACGTTGCTCTGCAGGTGTGGCCTGGGTATAGGGCAAAGGTGAATAAGATGGACAAGTCAGATTCGCAATCACGCTGCGCTCTGGCTCGGGTACGTCAGCCAATCGAACCATTATCGTCGCCTGTTCGCCAATAATTGAAACCGCAGTGAACCCATCAGAATTCGAAACTTGGTGACAAATGTATTCATCGGCCAAATCCTAGCGGATAGAGGCGAGGGAAACAAGAAACAATGCTTTTGGTCAAAAAACCATGGGGGAAATTAAAACGTCCTTCGCTATGCAGAAATGGTAAGCAGGGCAACGGCCAGTATCGCACTTGCTATGGCCAGGGATTTTCTAGGGGTAAGGAATTCGAGCTTCATTGCCAACGATAATATAAATGCGGCGACAAACCCCATGTTCGCTAACGGGACCACGACGCTGGCGTCTCCCAGGGTAAGTGCTGTAGTCAGTAACCAGACTATACTAAACACCAGAAATCCGCCAATCAAAATATAACCGAGCACATCTCTTGACAGTGCGACCTTGTTTTCCCTGATGTGGGCGTAGGCAAGTCCGCCAATACACCAGCCAATTGCGGCCAGCAACATCATGGTATTGGGGTCTCCGCCATTACTGACCCCGGCCTTGGTAACGATACCGTACAGCGCACGAATACAACTGGCGACAATGATCAGACTTAAATAGAATCGACCCGACCCTGCCGTTAGCATTGCTCCATTTCCAGCTGGCTGATACAACAGCAAGACGGTAATCAGACCAACCACTATTCCGGTGCCTTTAACTAACCCGATATCTTCTCCAAGAAATAGAAACGCGAGGATCACCAGGGGAATCGTGTTCAGCCGATAGATTGTAGAGGCCATGCTGATGGGCAGATGACCAAGACATTCAATCAACAGGATATTCGATACTGTGACAAAAACCGCGGCTATAAGTCCGAAACTAACCGTCGCAGTATCCAGGGTCAGAACAGCGTCAGTATAGCCAATATAACCGCCTTGCAATCCGGCCCAGATACAACCGATACCACACACCAGCAAACCTCGGGATCGTGGCTGCGCTGAGTAGAGTTTGAATACCAGATCCAAAAACCCTGACGCCAGCAGGCATAGCAAGGCCAGGACGGCGGTAGAGGAATTCATCATGCTCTGGAAAATTGAATCTCCCGACGAGATTCAATCACTATGATCAATTGGATAGCTGTGGGTGTGAACCACAATCTGGTCTTCGGAAACAAATACAATAGAATATTCCGGCGGCTCATCCACATAACGGATTTGTCTGAGTTCGAAGTCAAGGCCAACTTGATGATTGGTGCCTCTGAGTGACGAAAAGGAAATACCCTTCCAATTACCACTTAACGGGCGATGGGCATGACCGAAAAAAAGATGGCGAATATTATGATGTCGGCAAACTATATCGGCGAACTCTGCCTGCTCGGCTAAACCAATCCGATCAATGCACGGCAGATGTAGATTGAACGGCGGGTGGTGCATAAATAAAAACACGGACTCATCACGATGCTGGTAAAGGACCTTGTTTAACCATTGCTGGCGTTTGACACAAAATTCTCCGCTGTGACTACCGGACTGTACGGTATCCAACAGAACAAAAACCCCAGCAGAGGTTTTTACCGTGTATTGGATAAATCCATTGTCATCAACTGGAGTGTCGGGAAACCAGCTTATGATTTTTTCCCGATCATCGTGATTGCCCGGTATTAGATGGCATTTTATGACGCTACGATCAATCTGTTCTCGCAAAAATTGATAGGCAGTGTCTTCCCCTCGATCCGCTAGATCACCGGTAACGATGCAGCATTCGGCATCCCCATGATCCCGATTGATGCTATCAATACAGGGAACCAGTCGTTTGGCTGGATCCAATTGTTTCAACGCCTCGCCAGGCGTCACCAAATGGGTGTCGGTTAAATGGATAAATTTCATTAGATTAATTAATCATCGACCCGGGCCTGGATCCAGGCAACGTATAAAAACAAAGTTTAGAAGTTTAGCGGAATCCACAAACTAAATTCACGCCGAGAGTAAATCGGTTCGATTCGGCTTGGTAGTTGCCCTTTTACCGAAAGGTTATGATCAACCCATGTCTATTTTAATTCCAATACGACGGAATACCCTGGTCCGGGACTTCGTTGTGATCCAAATTGGTTTTTCACTTTTTGGACTTTCCATTGCATTGTTAATTCTGGCAAATCTTGGCGCCAGCCCCTGGGTGATGCTAACCGTAGCTTTGGCTCAACTGTTTGATTTGACCCCGGGAACCGTTACCGTCTTGATCGGTTTTGCGGTACTTATAGGTGCACTCGTGATGCGTGAACGTATCGGTTGGGGCACTCTGGGAAATATTCTGTTTATCGGTCCCTGGGTTGATCTATTCCTATGGGCGATTCCTTCTGTGGCAAGCAACCTGCCCCTCCAAGTAATTATGCTGTTAGCCTCGGTCATTCTCATGGGTATAGCTACCGGTATTTACATCGGAGTGAACGCAGGCGCCGGTCCCCGGGACAGCCTGATGCTGGCGGTACAGCGCACCACCGGATTAAGTCTGCGCTGGTCCCGCGCTGGGATTGAGCTAGCAGTATTTGTCATGGCCTGGTGGCTTGGCGGACCTTTCGGTCCGGGCACAATTGTCATGGCTTTGCTCATCGGTCCATCAGTGCAATGGAGTTTCCGGTTGTTTAACGTTCGCCGGGCACCAGAACAATAAATCTATAATTCCACCAGGTCCAATGGAGATCGGCTCAACCGCTCCACACCATCGGCTTTAACTAGCACAGAATGCCCCCAGCACATCGCCAGTCCGGCATCGGAGTCCATTAATATCATATGCAGAAAGTACACGTTACCGGGGTTCATGATTAGCGGATTATTTTGATAAAACATGGGGAAATCTACCCAAATTGGATTAAACACCGCCCCCATGCCATAACCGCAGGCCTGCATCCGGGCATGCTGCAATCCATGGTCGTCAAAAACCTTAGCGTGAGCCGCATACACGTCTCCCATGGGGCGCCCGGGCTTAATCGCAGTTTCGCAAGCTTGCAATGCTTCTACCGCTGCCCCGTGCATTTTACGTTGGGTCCGATTAGCAGCTCCAACAATAAGCGTACGCATCATGGCGGCCTGATAGCGAAAATAGGCGCCCGACCATTCCAGGGTCATCTGATCTGTGCTATCCAGATGTCTCGGTCCAGAGTGATAGCGACATAGCAAGGCAGATTCACCGGACCCAATGATAAACTCGTTGCCGGCGTAACTGCCCCCTCCCTTAAATACCGCTCCCTGCATAGCCGCGAGAATTTCACCTTCGAAGGCCCCTGGTTCGGTAGTAGCTATGGCGGCGTCAAGAGCATCGTCACTCAGCACCGCGGCCCGGCGGTGATATTTAATCTCCTGATCACTTTTTTCCCGACGCAGCGGTGGAATCAGATCCGAGGATTCCACCAATTTTGCCTTGCCATCAAGCCGGTCGAATACCAACTTGCCGTTATACGCCGTCAGACCCACGGTTCTGGTTTCAATTCCCAATCTGGCATTAATCAGACTCATCTCTGTGAGTAACTCCACGAGATCTTGCGACGGATCAACTCCCTCAACCTCGGTCCAGATATGAATTTGTCCATCAGACAATATCGATGTTTGTTGGGCTTGCCTCAGGTCAGGTAATCTGGTTAGAAGTTCTACCCGGCCATCAGCGCTAACCACCATGCACTGGAACATGGAAAAACCAAAGGTATCGTAACCCGTCAGGTAATAATGACTTTCCGGGGCAAACAGCAAAATACCGTCCAGACCCGCTGATGTTATTGCGGCGCTGGCCCGATTAATTCTTTGGGCGTATTCTTCTCGACTAAAATGTAATGCCATTGGAATTCTTCTGGATTAGAATTATTGCAACGCTGGAAGTTATCATTAATTAATGGTTATTTCACAGCCATTCTTATATATTGCAAGTGCCAGGACGGATCACTGTTAAAACGGAATCTGGGTAACCACTGATTAAATCTTTCTGATTCCTCACCAAACGATCCTGCTCTCACTCATGTTATTCAATTTGACCATACCCCAGGTATTGGTGATCGTCAGTGCAATACTGATGGTGACGGGGGGCTTCGCGTATTTTCGCGACACCCTCGCGGGTAGAACCAAGCCTAACCGGGTGTCCTGGTTTATGTGGGCGCTGGCTCCATTGGTCAGTATTGGCGCGGCGTTTTCTGCAGATGCGGATATCTGGCCATCGGTTCGCGTTATCATCGGGGGCGTAGTGCCTGCATTTATTTTTCTGGCATCTTTTGCCAACAAAAACGGTTATTGGAAACTAACCCGATTTGATTTGGTCTGCGGTGGATTCTCCCTGGTAGCCTTGATTTTTTGGGGCGCAGCAGATTCTCCCCTTATCGCGATATTGCTGGCAACAACCTCCAATACGTTGGCCTGCATACCGACATTCATTAAAGCCTGGAATTATCCTGAAACCGAAACGCCGTTGATTTATTTCACCAGCTTTTTAAGCGCGGTATTGATCATTCCTTCTATTTCGGTTTGGAATATAGAGAATTCCGCCTTCCAGATCAGTTTAATGGTTTCAACGGGGGTGTTGTTATTTGCTGTTTACAGGAAAAATTTAGGTATAGGCAAACAAATAATGGTTTCCTAAGACGGGGCAATTTGCTAAGTCAATTTATTTGGTTAACTCATACTCAAGCAAGGGTAAACGATCATTACCCCAAAATGATTTCTTGGCGTAGACAAAAGTAGGGACGCCAATAATATTTTTAGACAGCGCGCGCTGAAGAATCTCCTCGAGGCGGTCAGAAATTGCCTCCAAATTCAGGGCTGAATTAAATTCACTTCGTGAGATTCCAAGTTCCACTGCAAAATCACTGAGTAGATCAGGATCAATAACACCGCTTTCTGCAAACACCGCATGAGATATCCTTCTACAAAATGGCACCAGTTTGCCAAACATTTCCGCGGCATAACAGGCCCGAGTGAGATAAGGTGGGTCTTTGCGAAAACCGGTCGGTTCGACAAATGGAACGCCATAATATTCTGCCCAGCAGGTTGCATCGTATTCCCGATATGCCCAGTCGTATTGACCAGATACCAGTTTTTCAGAATGAAACGGATTGCTACCAAGGCGTTCGAGCAATTCGACATTGTTCACCGGCAACCAATTAAATTCGCAGCCAGCCTGGCCACAAATCCTGTCTAACTGGGTCGAAGCAAGATAGGAATATCGACTGGACGGGGAAAAATAAAAATCAACTTGCTTTTTCATCCTGATTTATTTCATTTAGGAGAAACAATCATACTCAAAATTAGACCAAATTAAGATAAGGAAAAATAGCAAGATAACAGCTTGCGCCTGAGCCACGAAAGTCCCACCTTAAACCAGTTGACCACCCGATTGAGTGGTGCGTCGATGAAATCTCGTTTGCTTGAAAGCAAATTAACGATTGTAAAGTGACCTTGCATGGTGATATTTTCTTTACGAGTAATCAGCCCACCTGCAGAGGATGACATGGCAACAGCACCTAGCCAAATACCGAGTAAAGAATTTGATACTAACGAATGGACCTTACGGGTCGATCTGGCTGCCGCGTTTCGCCTCGCGGTATATTTCGACTGGCATGAGTCGGTAGGAAATCATTTCAGTGCTGTCGTAGGCACAGACGGAAAATCTTTTTTACTCAACCCAAAGTGGCAACACTTTGCAAAAATAAAAGCCAGTGAGCTCTTGTTACTGAACACCGATGATGACCAGGTGATGAATCGCGAGAATGCGCCTGACGCTACCGCCTGGTGTATTCATGGTTCGGTACATGCCCAGGTACCCCAGGCCAAAGTCATATTGCATTGCCACCCGCCCTACGCCACAGCCCTGTGTGGATTAAAAGACCCTGAGATCAAACCCATAGACCAGAACACCGCCAAATACTTTAATCGAATGGCAATTGATCTGGATTACGGAGGTATGGCCGATGATGCGGAAGAAGGAATTCGTATCGCCAACGCCCTTGGTAATAAGAAAGTCATGGTGATGGGAAACCACGGTGTCACTGTGGTAGGCGAGTCGGTAGCCGAAGCCTTTGAAGAACTGTATTACCTAGAGCGCGCCGCCAAAACCATGGTGCTCGCTTATTCAACCGGGCAACCACTAAATATTATGTCAGACCAATTGGCCGAACACACGGCAAGAGGCTGGGAACCCTATATCAAAGGTTTGGCCAATGGGCATTTCGAATATTTGAAGTCCATGCTGGACCAGCAGGACTCGTCTTTTCGGGAGTGATTCTCGTTTTCACTCTGCTTCTAGCCTGCATTAGAACACTTCATTATTGACACCAAAGCATTGGGTTCTATGATATTACCGGAAACCATCGAGAATTTGCCTGACAGCGAAACTGGCCTGGAAGTTAAACCGACAACGGTGCATATCGGTGCGGAGATTGCAGGAGTGGATCTCTCCCGCCCACTACCGGCAAGCCAGATAAATGCCATCCGACAGGCGCTGCTCAAGTGGAAGGTTGTATTTTTTCGAAACCAACATCTCAGTCATAAACAACATATTGAGTTTGCCCGACAATTTGGCGAGCTGACTCCCGGGCATATTATATTTGGTTCGGACGCCGAGTATCCGGAGATATACCCCGTCACCAAACATCGCACTGCATTCGCCGGGCGACCCTCTGCGGTTCGGGTTTGGACAGACTGGCATACCGATATTACTTCGGCAATCAATCCGCCATTTGCCTCAATTCTTCGCGGCGTGGTGGTGCCACCCTATGGCGGTGATACCCAGTTCACAAACATGGTTGCCGCGTTTCAAGATTTGTCACCGACGATGCAGAAGTTTCTATCGACATTGCGCGCGGTGCATCGAATCAAGGACGCCGTGGGAGACGATGAAAAATCCCGTGACTACAATATTATGGTCAACAGAAACCCCCGTCAGACCGAGCATCCGCTGGTAACTGTGCACCCCGAAACGGGCGAACACGCGCTTTACACCAATCAGGAATTCGTTAAAGAAATCGTTGGATTATCCCCCAGGGAAAGCGATAACCTGCTGGAGTTTTTATGGGAACACTGTGTGCGCGCAAATTTTACTGTGCGCTTTAGGTGGGAACCCGGCAGTATCGCTTTCTGGGATAATCGATCAACCCAGCATCTCGCGATCAGGGATGTTTATGATACCGATTTCGATAGAGAGTTTTATCGGGTCACTTTGAATGGTGTCACCCCAGTTGGTGTAGACGGTCAACCGTCCAATGTCATTACCGGTGAACCAATATTACCGGTTTGACGACTACTTTTCTGCCGTAAGTAAGGTAATAAATCGGGGTCAATAAATCGGGGTCAGTGTAGAAATTATTTACCCTGGACATTGCCAATAAATCGGGGTCAGTGTAGAAATTATTTACCCTGGACATTGCCGGATAATTTCTACACCGACCCCGATCTTTATTTCTACACCGACCCCGATCTTTTGACCGGACAATTGCTAGAGACGATCGCGGAGTGCGTAGTAGGTCATCCCCAGTACCAGTGCGGGCCAGCGGAGCAGGTTACCGCCGGGAAAGTTGGGCATAGGAATTTTGCCAAATAAATCAAAGCTTTCTGCTTCGCCGGCAACTGCGTCGGCCATTAATTTTCCTGCGAATAAATCGGGGTCGGTGTAGAAATTATTTACCCTGGACATTGCCGGATAATTTTTACACCGACCCCGATCTTTTGACCGGACAATTGCTAGAGACGATCGCGGAGTGCGTAGTAGGTCATCCCCAGTACCAGTGCGGGCCAGCGGAGCAGGTTACCGCCGGGAAAGTTGGGCATAGGAATTTTGCCGAATAAATCAAAGCTTTCTGCTTCGCCGGCAACTGCGTCGGCCATTAATTTTCCTGCGAGGGTTGCCATAGCTACGCCCTGCCCTGAATAGCCCTGCGCAAAATAGGTATTGTTGGTGCCGAGTCGACCAAAATGGGGCATTCGATTTAACGTAACCGCCAGGGTGCCGCCCCAGGCGTAATCGATACCAATATTGGAGAGCTCCGGGTAGACACGTTGCATGGGTTTACGTACCAGTTTTGCAATGTCGGAAGGGAAATTCTGTCGATAGTTTTCTCCGCCGCCAAATAACAACCGCTTGTCTTGGGAAAGTCGGTAATAGTTCACCACAAACCGTGAATCCGCTATCGCGACGTCACGAGGGTTAATCCGATTTAACTGGTCCTCACTCAACGGTTCAGTGGCAACAATAAAATTGTTGATCGGCATAATTTTTCCGGTGAGCCGCTTGTCCAGATTCCCGAGATATCCATTGCAGGCCAGAATTACACTGTCGGCTTCGACAATTCCTCTGGAAGTCATAACGCGATTGAGCGGCCCTTCCTCATATCCTTCAACTATTGTCGACCGATGAATTTTTGCACCAGCCTGAATGGCAGCGTCGGCAAGTCCCAGCGCATAGTTGAGTGGATGCAGGTGCCCTGCGCCCATATCGAGGGTTCCGCCGAAATAACCATCGCTACCAACCAATTCGGCCATTTCTTCTTTGGCCAGGTATTGGATATCGTGATAGCCATACTGTTGATGCAGATAATCAACATATCGCCGAGTCTCTTCAACGTATCCCGGTTTATGGTCTGGATGGGCGATTCCCGGCTTCAGATTACACTGAATTCCATGAGTCGCGATCAGGTGTTTCACCAGGTCCTTGGCATCTTCCGCCAGACCCCATAGGTCCGCCGAATTAGATTCCCCCACCAATTTGCCCAAGCTGATTTGATCCTGCCTCTGGCCGCTACACATTTGCCCGCCATTACGCCCTGAGGCACCCCAACCCGGCTTGCGAGCTTCCAGCAATACGACGTCATACCCCCGTCTGGCTAAATGTAATGCTGACGACAGTCCGGTATATCCACCGCCAATAATACAAACATCTGCTCGCGCAGACCGGTCTAAAGGCGAGAGCTCGACCTGCGGATTGGCACTGGCATGGTAGTAGGAGCTCGGATAATTTTCAGTATCACTGCGATCCTGACTAAGCTTGAAGGTCATACTGTACAGATAATTCAGTTAATCAACCGGTATTAAATTGATTCGAGCCTGTCTGAATCGGCACGACAAAACGCCTAGCCCGGAAATTTTATAAAGGTCTGGAATTTAGAGACAAGCTGGTTAAGCAGGTTGGACTATCGGACGATGAAGCATAGCCGTAGCTATGGTTCGAGGTCGATCGTTCAAGATGCGACGCCAGATTGGCGCTTAAATCCAGAAGGACAAAGTGTACCAGCAAGTTTTGCCTAAAAACTGTCCTATGACTCTGATTCATTTTAGCTTTTAGTTAATCGGTGTCCGCCTTTATGAAATGTTCGGGCTAGTATAGTAGATTAGGTACATCTTGTTTTTGCGGGTTAATTGATTCTATACCCGCCATTTTGTTGCCAACCGGGTAGAATTCTCGATTAAACTTCTGCGGTAGATTTTTGGATTTCATCTGGATCAAATTTCATCAATGACATGACCAAACCACACCACCCTCGTATTCGCAAACTTAAAGGGGATGAAGACTTCGACGGGTTAGCCAAGTCTACGCCGTCACTCCCCGCGAGTTGGTATTACGACCGGGACTGGCATCTCCAGGAGCTCGACAGGATCTTTTACCAGCAATGGATATACCTGTGTCACGCCAGTACTCTAAAGCAACCCCGATCATTTCGCAGCTTCACCATCGGAACCCAGGAGGTTTTTCTAGTGCGGGATGAAAATGGTGTGTTGCGTGGATTTCATAACACTTGCCGTCATCGAGGATCAGTTGTGTGCGAGGCGAAACAGGGGAAATTTCCCAATCGCCTGATTCGCTGCCCCTATCATCAATGGGCATATAGTCTGGATGGTAAATTAGTGGCCACCTCTTCCCATGCCGAGGCCAAAGACTTTGATAAACAAGACTTTCCTCTTTTTCAGATTTCAGTCAAAGAATGGCGGGGCGGCGTTTTTATTTGCCTTTCTGACAATCCCGTCGATCTGGAACATAGCTTCAGTCGGGATAGTGATCGCACTGCCAACTGGCCCATGGAAGAACTGGTGGTTGCGCATACCTGGGAAAAGAGCATGCAATGTAATTGGAAGATTTTCTGGGAAAATTTTAATGAATGCCTGCACTGCCCCAATATTCATCCCGAGCTGTCCGAACTGGTACCTATATATGGTCGCCGCATATCCTACTATCGGGATGAGCCCAATTGGCCATTGCATCAGGAAAGCGACGATCCGCAACATATTGGTGGACTGCGCGCTGGTGCATCCAGCTGGTCAATGAATGGCGATGCAATGACGCAGACTTTTCAGGGCTTGACCACCCAGGAAGTGGAGCGGGGACAAAGCTATTTTGTCAGCCTGCCTTCGGTATTTATCGCTGCCCATGTGGACTATATGCGGACCGTGCGAATTCTTCCCACCGGTCCGGAACAAACTGAAATTTCGGTGGAATGGCTGGTGTTACCAGAAGCTCTGGAGCAAAACCAAAGCGATCTGAAAAATATCACCGATTTCGCCATCCTGGTCATGCAACAAGACGCCGCAGCATCTGAACTCAACCAGCGCGGCATTCACTCAAGGAAATTTGACCAGGGTGTTCTAATGCCGGAAGAACACTATGTCAAAGGGTTTCATGACTGGATAAGAAATCAAATGGAATAGTGATCCACACTGGCGCCCTATCTACCGACTCTGATCGCCTGATTAATCAGTTCTTCGGTTTCCTCAATTGACGCCGAACGCGGATTAGTAGTGGCAGCGGAATCCTGCAAAGCCTTTCCGGCAATGTTGCTTGCGCAGTCTAGCGGCACTCCAATATCCGCCAGCGTTCTCGGAATCTCAAGTTGGTCCAGGCGCTCGCAGACCGCTGCGTAGAATCCATCGAACGTGGTATCAATCAAACCCATTGCATTGGCCATAGGCTCGACTTTATCCGCAATCGCATCTTGATTGAATTTAAGGACGACGGGCAATACCACAGCGTTAGTCAAGCCATGATGAGTATCGAACTCAGCCCCAACCATATGACTGATCGCATGCACCATGCCAAGCCCCTTGAGAAAGGATATTCCTGCCAGGCAAGACCCGACCAACATGCCTCCCCTGGCCTCAAGATTCGCCGGATTGCCGGTAGCGATTGGCAGCCACTGGTGAATCAGTTTCAATCCTTCCAGCGCAGCACCATCACAAAGCGGATGAAATGCTGGAACACAATAACCTTCAATGGCATGTATCATGGCATCACAACCCGTCCATGCTGTCAGGTTAGTCGGAAGTCCCACAGTAATTTCCGGATCCAAAAGTGCGGTGTGCGGTTTGAGATCCGGGTGCCAGCTACAATACTTCATCAAATGCCGGGTATCGGTAATCATGGCGGTGCTTTCGGTTTCTCCGCCGGTTCCCGCCGTGGTTGGAATGCAAATTAACGGTGGGAATTTGGTCCTACCGGACATATCCGGAGGCGGATTGTCATAGTTGAATTCGGCGATACCGATATCGTTGGTTGCGGTCAGGCAGACGGCTTTACCGCCGTCCATTCCGCTGCCCCCACCCAGAGCAATGACGCCGTCATGATTTCCTGATTTGAATTGTACTTTACCAGCTACAATCTCATCATCCCGTGGATTAGGAGAAATTCCAGCGTAAACTCCTGGAACCAGCCCAGCATTAGTCAGGTATTTTTGGATGTCCGCCAGATAGGGTAAATTTTTACTCCCTCTGTCGGTTACAACCAACGGACGCCTGGTACCCGCATCGAGACATAGTGACGGAAGTTCGGATAATCGTCCGGGGCCATAAGTAATGGGAACCGGAAATGTCCAGTCCTGTGGGTCGAGAAGATTGATGGTTGTCATTTATTTTAGTCCGGGTAACTAGTATTTTCCGGTGGCAGAACCATAGGCAAGACTCGGCGGCAGCAGATGGCCATATGGAATCAGGAGATTACTACCACACTGGAAAGATGAATTAGTATACTGTGTTCTCGGCTAGCCTAGCCCATTCCAGGTTGGTAACCAATAATCTCTATCGCAAATCGGTTGTTTCGCTGATTGCCGGATCTGATCCAGATCAACAGGCTATCCGAAGTTAATTTTTAGACAATGAAAAAGCAACATTCAAAGGTTACTTCAAGCCACTGGGGCGCTTTTAACGTGGCTACTGATGGCGATAAAATAGTTCGGGCCTGGGCATTCGAAAAAGACCCCAATCCTTCTTCCATCCCCAAATTAATTCCTGCTGCGGTGCACCACCGATCCCGGGTTGGGCGACCCGCAATACGCAAGGGCTGGTTAGACAATGGTCCAGCTGATCCCAGTACTCGTGCCCTGCGCGGTGAAGATGAATTCGTCGAAATTCCCTGGGATCAGGCGCTGGATATTGTCGCAGAAGAAATTGATCGGGTCAGAAAACAATACGGTAATAACAGCATTTTTGGTGGCTCCTACGGTTGGGCCAGTGCTGGAAGATTCCACCATGCGTTGAGTCAGGTGCATCGCTTTCTTAATTGCGCGGGTGGCTACGTATCGTCGGTTGCGAGTTACAGCACAGCAGCGGCCCAGGCCATTATTCCCCATGTACTCGGACATCACTTCCTTAAATTAATGTGGAGTGAAACCAACAGCTGGCCAATGATCGCCGATCACACCAAAACCATGGTGATGTTTGGCGGTATCAACCCCAAAAACTCTCAGGTCAGCATGGGTGGAGTAACTCACCATGAGACCAATAGCTGGTTTGAAAAATTTGAACAACGCGGCATTCGCCGGGTCAATGTCAGCCCCCAACGCACCGATACCCCGGATGGCGCCGAGTGGGTGCCAATCAAACCGGGTACCGATACCGCCATGATGCTGGGACTCGCCTATTTGCTTGAAGTGGAAAACCTGGTGGATCGCGACTTTCTGGAACGTTGTTCCGTTGGCTACGAACAATTTAGAAGTTATCTGATTGGAGATAGCGACGGTATTACTAAATCCCCCGAATGGGCAGCCCAAATTTGTGGTATCGATAGTACAGATATACGCCAACTTGGACGGGACATGGCCGCCTCCCGCACTCTAATAACCGTTGCATGGTCTCTACAGAGGGCCGAGCATGGGGAACAACCATTCTGGATGGCCGCCACTCTGGCGGCCATGCTGGGCCAGATTGGGCTGCCCGGCGGCGGAATTGGATATGGATACGGCGCCATAGGTGGAGTCGGGGTATCGGTCAAACGGCTGGCTGGGATGGACTTTCCCCAGGGGGATAATCCGGTTAAGGATTTTATTCCAGTGGCTCGAGTCGCCGACATGTTACTCGATCCTGGAAAACCATTTGAATTTAATGGCCAGGCATTGACCTATCCGGATATAAAACTGGTGTACTGGTGCGGCGGCAACCCGTTCCATCACCACCAGGATTTAAATCGACTGAATAAGGCGTGGCAGCAACCTGAAACCATTATCGTTCACGAACCGTGGTGGACCGCAACCGCGAAGCGCGCTGATATTGTCTTCCCCGCAACTACGCCCTACGAACGTGATGATATTGGTCGGGCCCAGGGAGATTCTTACGTGTTTCATATGCCCGCATTAATTCCACCAGTAAGTGAGGCTAAGGACGACTTTGATATTTTCTCGGGGCTGGCCCAGCGCCTCGGAGTCGGCGAAGACTTCACCGAAAACCGCAGTAGTGAAGAGTGGCTACGTTACATTTATGGGGAATTTCGCAAACATACCATTGAACAGGGAATCGATGTGCCGAATTATGATCAATTGAAGGAATCCAATTGGATAGATCTCCCTGTACGTGGTGCTGAATTTTCGCATACACCATTCGCAAAATTTCGAAATGACCCAGATAGCAATCCGCTGTCTACACCCTCGGGGAAAATAGAAATTTTTTCCACAACTATCGCAGGCTTCAATTATTCAGATTGTCCCGGTCACGCGAGCTGGCTGGCGCCTACGGAATGGCTGGGTGCAGTATCTGCAGAACAATATCCGCTGCATCTGGTGTCACCGCAACCGGGGGATAAATTGCATAGCCAGATGGAATGCGCTATCGCGGATATCCCTGGAGAGCGGCCGACGCCAATAACAATTAACCCGGCAGATGCCAGGCGAAAATTGGTCTCTGATGGCGATTTGGTGCGGGTATTTAATCAACGTGGCGCCTGTTTGGCCCGGGCTCGAATCAGTTCTGATATCCTGGAAGGCGTGGTTGCACTGGCAACGGGGGCGTGGTTTTCACCAGACAGCGAAGGCATTGATGGTCAGGGTAATCCGAATACGCTAACCCAGGATATTGGCACCTCGCGCCTTGGGCAGGGCAGTAGCGCACATAGTTGCCTGGTTAACCTGGAACGATATCGCAACGATTGACCTTAGTTAAAAGAAATTTGCGATGAAGAAATTACAAGCCGGAATTTTGACTTACCTCAAGTCGTATATCCGCGTCAACATTTCAGTTTTTAAATCCCGTTCACTGTCCGGCAACCCGCCATCCTAGTAGACCAGAGATTATACATTACAGGTAAAAAGACAAGGCTTTTCAGTCAATCGACTTCAACAATTCCAACTGATGCCAGGTTCTTTCGAAGTTTTTGACGTTCCTTCTGCTGAGGGCTATGCAGGAGAATAATACTCGCAATATTTATCGAATTATCCAATGCTTGTATTTCGCCAGCAAGCTGGTTAGCTTGGTCTAAATGACCTGATTCTATGTAGCTATGTATCAGGCGATAGCGTGCCAGGGGAGATTCGGGTTCGAGGTCAATGCTCTGCCGATAAAAATCGATTGCTTTATCGAGGTCACCATTTCGTTCATAATTAATTCCTCCGGTTAGCAGTACCCAGGCGGGACAGATTGGACTTAGACGAATAGACGCATTAAATAAATCTAATGCCTGATTCAGCTTACCGGCATAGAGATAAGTACGCGCGGACCTGGCCAGGACTTCAGCATTTCCTGGCGCTACTTCTACAGCCCTTTCCACACAATCAATCAATAGTTTTACTTCGTCACCACGAAGCATACCGATAAATGCCTGAACGATGAGAGCCCTGGAGTTTTCCGGATCAATCTCCAGAGATTTTTCCAATGCATTCTGGGCTGACCGCAAATGGCTATCCATGGCATCTTTTGACGCCAAAAAAGCCTCCTGCCAATTAATCCAACTGAGGGTGGCCCAGGCCAGGCTGTAGCCTGGGTCCGCCTCCAGCGCAACTGTGATCAAACGCCTGGATTCAATAAATTCGTCCTTAATAAATCGGTCTGCCAATTCACTGGCTCGTAAGCAGTATTCCCAGGCCTTCAGACTTGAGGTACCACTTGCATGTTCTCTGGCTGCCTCTCCTTCAGTAAGCTGGGCTTGCATCGCGGTTCCGATACTCATTGTGATCTCATCCTGAACAGCGAAAACGTCGTCCAGATCGCGATCGAAAGTTTCTGCCCAGGTGATCGATTCAGTATGAGAATCGATCAACTCAGCATTGATCCTAATCTTGGAGCCGCTCTTTCTAACCCGTCCCTCAAGGATGTATTGCGTACCCTGCTCTTTTCAGCGTATCGCTACACCTTTTGTAGGCTAATAATGCGTGATTGCAATTACCTTTTTCCTGATAGGCACGCATTAGCAAGCGCCAGGCACGCTCCTCCAAGGGATCGAATTCAACCAGGTTTTCCGCGGTTTCGATTGCTGACTTAAACTTTTTTTCTGAAAATTGGAGATTACCCAATGTCGACAAAACCTCAACCGCAATCCGTTTTAATCGGCCGTGTTCCTGGGTCAGTCACTCTTCACTGGCGTTATCCCTGACGCTAACTCCCTCTAGAAACTCCCCCCGGTACAGTGCCGCCGCGTGGCCCAGGCTCTCGGTATCTGAGCTATCTGCAAGCTGGATAAATTCCAGCGCATCAACCTTAATCAAATTTGAATCCAGCAGAACTGTGGTCCTTTCGATCTGCAACGGTCCTGGGTCTATGGTTTTCAGAGACTTTTTAATGGCGCTCAATGCCTGGCGTAAAGAATTCCTGGCCTGTTGTTCGCTTCGGTTACTCCACAACAAATTGAAAAGGCGATCTCGTGGATGGCAGATATCCGGGGCCAGCGCAAGGTAAGCCAGCAACACTTCTGCTTTACGGGTAGACAGGGTTAATCGGGATGCTCCGGATTTAGTCTCCAGGGTACATTCCATTTGTCCCAATAGTTTTAGTTTTAATCCTGTCAATACCTTTCCTACCCTATTTGTTCTTCTAAAACCCCTAACCTTTAGAAAAGTATTTATTTAAATCAACGCATTAGGAAATTTAACGATTTTTTATCAATCATTTTCAAATATTTAACGAAATATCGCAAGGAAATTAATGAACACTGACGAGAATGCCTTCATTGAAACCAAATATCAGGAATACAGAGGCAACAAAATGAAAAAACCACATACCCCAGTTCATTACAGCAATCCTTTAGGCATGTTGGCCCAGGGCGTTGAGCAAATCGTCCGCGAAAAAACCGAACACCCAATCGTATACAATGACTATGAATCAAAAGAGATCGCCCGTAAAGAAGCGTCTGGTGTGACCACCACGCCAACCCCATCGGCTAAAGGCGGTTTTCACGTAATCGAATTACTGCACCATCTGCTTTGGGGCAAGAAAGACCACCAGGTTTAACCAAGCTGGTAGTTTTTAATAGGAACAGCTCAGGGTTAATCTCTAACTACGAGACGAACGGCAAATCTCTAATGGCCAGGTTTTGATTGACCCGGTTCTACAAAATCTGAGTAGCAGGGGTCCACGAATTGCCAAATTAATTGACCAAATTCTATCCGTCTCCCTGATAGAGCAACCCGGTAGCCAAACAATTGTTGGGACCTGGCGCCTAACTCCCAGATTATGACAAAAATCACGATAGCGCTAACTCCGCGCAATGTCGCGCGACCTGGAATTATACTTTTCAGTTTTTTAAGGTTTACTATTTTTACCCTTCTTTCCCACCAGCTTCAAACACCTTTTTGGCTTCTTCATGTACTACCCCTTTGGCCTGGTTCAGGACTTCGCAGGCCCTGCAGCGCTCTTAATCAAATCTGAAAATTAAGGCTGCCATACCCGGAGGGCGATAAAATTGCCCGCATATTCCAAAAAACTCAGTAAACCGTGATTATAATCTCATTAATTATGGTTGATTGATCATGTAATCATATGAATTAAGTAAAAAGATTGTCCGTAATCTTGGCCCATACATAACAAAGGAACGTCTACATTAATCTGGAAAATATTTATATTCGCTACTCGTTATTGGTCTATGATGTGAAATATCCTGCCCATTTGACCCTCTGTCATTCATGACTTCACTATCAACCATCTATAACTAAATGATAAGTATTGACGGGCTGTAAGCTCTTTGGCCGCAATTAGCACCTCACCACAAAATATATTCCGACCCACTTTTAGCCGCTTTCTTTTTGCCGCGGTAAACAAGCTTTGAGATTGAGAATTGGTCATGGTATCGTCTTTCAGGCAAAACCTGTGGAAAAAATTTTATAACTATGCAGGGCCAGTTAACTAACATGGCCTTGAAAACGCCAACCAATCCTATGGAGGATATATGAAAACTTTTGACAAACTAATGGCGCGGTTTAACAACGGCGAAATTTCCCGGCGCGATTTTCTGCAACACACCAGCAAACTTGGCATGGCAGCAGCGGTACCGGCGAGTATGTTAAGCGTAAATGCGGCGGCGGCGCCGAAGCCCGGTGGACATATGCGCATCGCAACAGTGCAGGGTTCAACTACGGATGCGCTTGATCCAACCAAGCTCACCAGTGGCCATACCAACTTCCTGTTCTCTACCGTACATGCCCAGCTTACCGAGGTAGGAACAGATGGACAGTTGCAGCCATTGCTGGCTGAATCCTTTGAGTCCGGCGCGGATCCTTCCGAATGGATTTTTAAACTTCGTAAAGGCGTTGAGTTTCACAATGGCAAGAGCGTTACCGCCGATGATGTAATAGCTTCTCTCGGGCGCCATCGCGGCGAAGACTCTGCGTCAGCGATGAAGTCCTTTATGGAGCAGGTTACAGACATAACCAAAGATGGTGACCATGTAGTCAAGTTAAAGCTCGATTCAGCCAGCGTGGATTTTCCCGTGATTTTGAGCGCGAGTTCTCTCTCCATCCTGCCTTCAAAAGATGGCAAGGTAACTGACTTCGATGTTGGCTGCGGTGCCTATTCCCTGGAGTCATTTGAACCTGGCCAATTCTCCAAGTATAAAAAGAATCCGAATTACTTTTTAACTGATCGCGCATTTGTGGATTCTGCCGAACTGCTGACCATTGCTGATACAACTGCCAGGCAAAATGCCCTGGCTACGGATGCAGTAGATGTGATCGGTGATGTTGATGCGGTGACCGCCAAATTACTCGACCGGGTTAGCGGTGTTACGGTACTTGATGTTACCGGCACCCAGCACTATACCTTCCCAATGCGTACCGATCTGGCTCCATTCGATAACAATCATGTTCGGATGGCACTGAAGCTTTCGATTGACCGACACGAGGTTCTCGAAAAGGTGTTGGGTGGATACGGCCTGGTTGGAAATGACCATCCGATTTCTCCTGCGAACCGCTACTATAATAGCGAGCTTGAGCAGCGCGCATTCGATCCGGAAAAAGCCAAATGGCATTTGAAGCAAGCCGGGATGGACACTCTGAAAGTCGAATTAAGCGCATCCGACGGACTGTATGCCGGCGCGGTGGATACTGCTGTCCTGTTTAAAGAGCATGCCAAGCAATCAGGAATTGAGCTCACCGCCAAGCGTGTACCTGACGATGGCTACTGGTCTGACGTCTGGCTCAAGGCTCCCTGGTGCGCCAGCTATTGGAGTGGACGCCCAACCGAGGACTGGATGTTTACCCAGGGTTATTCTGCTGAATCCAACTGGAATGAAACCTATTGGAAGAATGATCGGTTTAATGAACTACTGGTTGCTGCACGGGCTGAGGTAGACGACGACAAGCGCCGATCCATGTATTACGAAATGCAGGCAATTTGTCGGGATGATTGTGGTTCGGTGATTCATGCGTTCTCAAATCATATCTCCGCCTACAGGAGTAACGTTGGCGTTCCAGATCAAATTGCCGGTAACTGGGAATTTGACGGTTATAAATTGATCGAGCGATGGTGGATGAACAGCTAGTGACTTAGATTTGGTTTTACCATTTCAATACCTGGCCCAACAAGCGAATAGTTTGTTGGGCCATATTTTTTCTCGATAAACCAATGCCTCGAACATCGAAGCAATCCAGAAAGCGCTCACAAAGTCGTGCCGCTAAAGTACAGCGCAAAGAGGAAGCCAGTAACCAGGGAGGCAAGCACGTACAAAACCTTTCTCTAGAACTGGTTAATCCGGGCGACGCAAGTCTAATCCACGAGGCGGTAAAGACAATACTCTGGAAAGTGGGTGCGGTTATTGAGCATCAAGCTACCAGCGATTTTCTAGTGAAACAATTTGGCTGCCGGCGGGGAGACGGCGGGTACATCCATTTCCTGCCGGATGTCGTGGAACAGGCGATTTCCACGGTTCCCGATAAAATACTGTTATACGATCAGGATGGCAATATTCGGGTAGATACCTCAAACGCTACCTCCAGTTTTTGCCCCGGCCACAATTGTGTTCGCATCCTAGATTATCGTACCGACCAATTAAGACCCTGTTCTCTGGATGACGTCAGGGAAACTGCCAGACTATGCGAACTTCTGCCAAATATCGATATGGTGTGTTCGCTGGGTTACCCCAGTGAGGTTCCACCCGAAGACGAAGTCGTCGAAACCGTCAAGGCGATGTATCAGAATTGCACCAAACCGGCTGCGTTGTTGGCTCATGATGAGGTGATACAGGAAAGAATGATGCGGGCGATTGCCGATATGACCGGTGGTTGGAATCGCCTGGCTGATAAACCGGTTTCAATTGAATTGATGGGACCGGTATCTCCCCTTAAGTTACCGGAAGAACTGTGTATTAGACTGATTAATTGCGCCCGCTGGCGTACCCCAGTGGTTTGCTACCCCGCCACTTTTCCTGGAATGTCCAGTCCGATTTCAACCGCTGGCGCCATCGCCCAATCTTCTGCGGAAGCCATCGCCGGTATTATCATTCACCAACTTACCGAACCTGGTGCCCCGGTACTCAGTGGATCAGCGATTTTACCCATGGATCTGCGTCAGGCAAATCTGGCCTATGGCTCGCCGGAATATATGCTCGCGGGTCTGGGTGCCAGTGATTATTTCCGCTCTATCGGTATTCCTTCCTGGGTAGGAGCAGGTTGTTCTGACTCCCATGCATTTGACGCCCAGGCAGCGGCAGAAGCCGGCGCAAACCTGGCGATAGCCGCCATGGCAAAAACACCATTTGTCCATAACCTGGGGTTTCTCTCTGGTGGGCGAACCGGCTCTCTGGAATTATTGACCCTTTGCGATGAAATGATTGGTTGGGCCACCAAAATGTCTGCCGGGGTAGAGGTTACCGCGGAAACTATCGCTGTGGAGGTAATGGAGCGCTCGGTTCGGGGTAATGATTTTCTGACCGATCCCCACACCCAGGCCCGCTTCCTTAGCGAGAACTGGTATCCAAATTTATCTGAACGTTCTGACGCCGAAGCCTGGATGGATGCCGGAGGGCTGGATATGCAGGCACGAATCAAGTCGCGATTGCGGGATTTGCTGGGATAACGCTTAAATAGCCCAGTTATTGTCAGTCGTTAATTATCTTGTGTAGTTCTGCCCGGGACATTTCCTGAGCAGTCATAAACAAATGGCTTCCGCGCTCCACCAGAGCCCCATTACGTCGAACTACGACGATACCCGGGAATTCAAACTCCAAGCTGGTTGGGGTTCGTTCGATTTCCTCCAGTGAATGCAGAACCCCGGCGACCTTGCCCGATTCAACTTGATCACCAAGATCGCAGTGGGGCTCAAATATCCCGCTGTAGGGCGCAGTAACGGTATGACATCCATTGATTCCATCAAGCAAACGGGGACCTTTGGATTTTTTTGCCTCTGCTGGTTGAATCCCAAGCAGTCGAATTATATTTATCAGGCCGTTCCTGCCAATCTCCAACGCATCGCTATCAACATTAGCGCCTCCAGACAATTCCGAAGAGATAAACGGAATGCCGAGGTTATGGGCAACCGGGTCGAAGCCGGAGGGAGATTTGCTGCCGTCAACAACAAAAGTAAAAGGCGCATCGAAGGCGTCACTCATCGCCAGACTCCGTTGCATAACGTCTTTATCGCTGCTAGTACAAAGAAACCCACAGGGTAAATAGTAGGTTCTCGATCCACCGGAATGCAGGTCCACACCGGCATCGCACAAGGGCAACAGCCTGGTTGTTACAAAATGAGCAATGGCTGCAGTGGGCGATCCATTTTCATTCCCGGGAAAGCTCCGATTTAAATTTCCCTGATCGAGGGGGGATACCCTGGACCCATCTATTACCGCCGGATAGTTTAGGGCAGGAAGAATGATCAAACATCCATTGATATCACTCGGTTCAAGTTCATGGATCAATTGACGTAACAAAATCTGGCCTTCGTATTCGTCTCCGTGATTGCCGGCGGTTAATAACAGACTGGGGCCATCACCATTTTTTATCACGGCTATAGGTATGGGAATGGTACTGAAAGCCAGCGCATTGTTGGAATACTTTAGCGCAAGATTCCCCAGCCTCTTTCCGTCGGCCGCAAAATCTAAATCACAGTCAATATTGTTGGTTGAAATCATGTGGTTTCTGGTGTCGGAATCGAGCGGCAATGCAAAAGATATATGATGACAGTATAGTGCTAAAACGTATCTTGGTTCGAGTAAGTATAAAATCAAAATTGTGACATTTAACTGGATTACCTTGCTATAGTCTTGCCATCAGATTTACAACTTGCGGGATGGGGGGCTATCCGTGGTATGTCATGTCTAAATTATAATAGTGCAAAAAATAATTTCACGTTAATCAGATCCAGAATTTTCGGGGGGGTCACCGGGAAACTTCTGATCTGTTTGTTTTTGTTGCCAGTCGAGGCAATATCCAGCCCTGTGAACTATGACATTGTCTATGTTCGGGCGCCGCGGGATGGCGATACGGTTCGCATGAACTTTCCGGAAGTCAAAGATCCCATCGATCTGGAAGCGGGCACTGATCTGATGCTCCTGCACCCAGACGGCAGCGAGGAAATTCTTTATGACTGTGATCGCGCCAATGAAAATAATGGTAACGAAAAATGTGCCATTACTGATCCGGCTATCAGCTTTGACGCCAAATGGGTCTATTTCTCCAAGGTTCACGACCAATCCATAACAAACTATCAACGTAGACATGCCGCACTTTCCGGTGCCGATATATTTAAGCTGAATCTGGCAACTCGCCAGTTAATTCAGCTAACCTTTCAGGAATGGTCACCCAACACTGGAGCCCTGCAATGGTCATCGGATCCCCTGACTTCGGAGCCGGGTAAACCGAATTACATCGGTTACGGGATTTACAATATGGGCGCATTCCCCCTACCCGGCGGTAAAATCGTTTTCACATCGAGTCGGAACGGATTTGCGCCTAACAAGAGCTTCACTTTTCCAAATCTACAATTGTTTGTCATGGATGAAGATGGTTCCAATGTCGAATTAATCGGCTTCTTTAACCTCGGCAGCGCATTGCATCCGGTGGTATTAAAAGATGGCAGGATCATGTTTTCCAGTTACGAAGCCCAGGGTGTGCGCGATCAGCGGGTTTGGGGAATCTGGCATATCCGACCGGATGGAACCGACTGGGGTCCGTTGGCCAGTGCATTCGAAAGTCCCGCCGCATTCCATTGGCAGGCCCAGATGTCTGACAGCTCTGTCGCAGTAGTCAAATACTATAACCAGAACAATCAGGGCTTCGGTACCTTATACCGATTTCCGGTGGACGTCTCTGGGGGCACAGCCGACTTTGGTTCGCCCATTCCATCCCACCCATCTAACCCTTCGATACAGGAAGGATGGCATGGCAATGGAAAACCTTATATCAACCGGATGTCGTATTCCCCTAATGGGTTAACCACATTAACTCCATTCTCCCATGGCCGGGACAATCCTTCCGCTGCGGGTAAAGTGACACAACCCAGCGCCGCACCAAATAATGATTTACTGCTGGTGTATTCCCCCGGTCCCGCTAACCATGTAAACAGCAATGGCATCCCCTACTATAATGCCGGGCTGTACCTACTTGAAAATGGCATTCCCGCCCAGTCCCAGAATGATCTGGTATTGATCAGGAATCTTCCGCAATGGAATGAACAACAGCCCCGGGCGGTTGTTTCCTATCAACAGATATACGGCATAAGCGAACCCGAACAACTCCCCTCGCTAGCTAATGACGGCAGCCTACATCCAGATTTACCCGCGAGCACACCTTTTGGCATTGTCGGAACATCGTCGGTGTATCGCCGGGGCAGCGCACCAGGAACTGGCGATGCCGGGTTCGATGGATTGGATGCATTTAACTCGTTCAGCAATTCCGGCTCGAGCAATTGGGGCGGCCAGGGCGCCGATGCGGGCAAGTATACGGACAGTGATATTTACGCCATTCGTATTCTCTCGATGGAACCCACCTCGGCCCAGGCATACGGCCCCAATGGATATAGTCCTGCTTATAAAAATCACGCCCAGGAACGACTACGAATTCTCGGGGAAATTCCGTTGCGAAAATTCAATTCATCGGGTAGCCCAATACTGGATAGCGAGAATAATCCGGATACCAGCTTCCTCGCCAGGATTCCGGCGGACACTCCCTTTACTTTTCAGACCATCGATAAAAGAGGCATGGTATTGAATATGGCCCAGACCTGGCATCAGCTTCGTCCTGGCGAGGTCAGAAATAATTGTGGCGGCTGCCATTCCCACTCACTGACGCCTCTGGAGTTCGCCGGTACAGCGGCCAGTCAGCCTGGCTACCAGGTACCCGATCTTACCGATAAAACGCCGTTGCTAAGGATCAACTCCGCCGGAGAAACCGAAGTAGTGACCCACAATAGCCCGTCAGTCGACGTCGAATTTCATCAGGATATAAAGCCTATCCTGCAGCAGTCCTGCGTCCAATGCCACACCGGGTCGGCGGCCCCAGCAGGCCTTATCCTGGACGACAACAGTTTGATAAATGGATACGACGGCAGCTGGCACCGACTGGCTAATGATAGTGGCGCCGATTATGGGATACCCCCTTTGACCGAACCCTTTGGCTGGCGCCAGACCAATCGATCCCGTTATATGCGCGCGTTTCAATCGAGGCGTAGTCTATTAGTCTGGAAAGTCTTTGGTGCACGCCTTGACGGCTGGACCAATGCAGACCATCCCACCGAAACTACCCGTGGAGATAAGTCCACCCTACCCGATGGTGGCAGTAACAGCGAAGTCAATCAGTCCGATATCGATTTTGACGGCATCGCCTGCCCCCCGCCAGGCAGCGGGGTAACGCCAATGAGCGAAGATCAAAAAATGAAATTTGCCAGATGGATCGACCTCGGCGCACCTATCAGCACTCCCAATACCAATGGCCTCGGATGGTTTACCGATGAACTGAGACCCGTGGTGGCATTGGCGACACCGAAACCGGGAAGCAACGAGGCATCAATAAAAACAATTCGATTAGGTTTATTCGACTATTACAGCGGTCTCGACCTAAGCACTTTATCGATCAAATCGAGTATCGAGATTGATGGATTAGCGCCAGGCACAGAACTCGCCTCCAGTTTTTTGAACACAGGAAACAACATCTGGCAATTACATCTCAACCAGCCTCTTGAAAATGTCTTTAACGGGGTACTGGATATATCCATAAAAGACAATGCCGGCAACCTTATGCAACTTTCACGCAAATTTAGCAGCGGTGCTGCCAACACCGATACATTGATGGTCCCGATCAAATCAAGCAACGGGAAAATAATATTTATTTTTATGGATGCCAGTTAGTCAGCCAAACCAGAATAATCGCTATCTCTAATATCCACACTCTAATGTGTATATATTCAAACTGGATCTGATAAAGTTATAAATTTAGTTCAGATTTAATAGTGCGCTGGCTATAGAATACTTTGGGACGAATGGATTTGCTTGCGCGATCTGCAGAGTCACTTATCAACACAATCATTCTAATATTCTCAATTTTGCGCTGTACTAATTTAAGTCGAATGTACACTGTTATCCCGACATTATGTCGGTGAACAAACTGTTAGAGGACAACATGAATTTACACCACATTAATATTAAAGGCCCTGGAGAATTACTAGAGCAGGAGAAGGAATTTTTTTGTTCTGTACTAGGACTGCAACAAGGACACCGACCCGATTTCTCAAGCAAGGGATATTGGCTATGCACAAATAATAAACCTATTGTTCATCTGACAGAGAGCAAAAAGCATTTTAAGAATGAGAAGCAAGGGTTTTTTGACCACGTAGCCTTCCAGTCATCCGATCTAAATAAATTTATTCAACACCTAAAGGAGAGAGGTGTAGATTACTCAGTTGTTTACCTTCAAGAAATCAAAATGTCACAAGTCTTTTTAAAGTCACCCTCTGGAACAGGAATAGAGATAAACTTTGAAAATGAAAAGATATGAAGCAATAGGCGATATGATATTAAGATTTATCTATAAACTTAGTTGAATTAGAATTTGAACGCCTCGCTTTTAAATCTCGGCCTATCACCGTTTTTCACTCAGCAGTTATTGGCAGACGAAATTGAGCATGCTCAGTTCGCGCGCATAATTGAAGTTCAACGATCCCATGTAGTTGCTTCAGATGGAGCAGGTCAGTGGACTATCACGCTCGGGGGAGCCTGGTTTCAAGAACCCTCTGAAGCTCGACCAACGGTCGGTGATTGGGTATTACTCAATGACTCCAGAGATAAAGTTTTACGACTACTTGAGCGCAAGAGCGTTTTTAAACGTATTGCTGCAGGTAATAAAGTGGGCGTTCAGCTTATAGCAGCGAACATCGACACGCTGTTCATCGTGACTTCTTGCAATGAGGACTTTAGTGAATCAAGATTAGAACGATATCTATCGTTAGCGCATGAAGCGGGTGTGGATCCAGTCGTTGTTTTGACGAAGGCGGATTTATCGAAGAACCCTGATCACTATCGTGATCGAGTAAAAGCTCTCAATAGAGAACTACCTGTTGATGTGGTAAACGCAACTGAAGCCGAGTCACTTAAAGGGTTGCTGTCATGGATTACAAGTGGCTCAACTGTCGCCTTAGTGGGATCATCAGGCGTTGGGAAATCATCCATTGTTAACTCTCTTTCGGGAACTGCTCTTCTGGAAACCGGACCAATACGAGAGCAAGACGCAAAAGGCAGGCATACAACAAGCTTCCGGTCTCTTCATTGTCTGCCCGACGGTGGCATATTGTTGGATGTGCCCGGAATGCGGGAGTTAAAGGTAGCGGAGTTAGAGTCCTCTTTAGGCTCCGTATTCGATGACATTGAGGCTCTGGCGGCGCAATGTAAATTCACCGATTGCGGCCATAATAAAGAGCCTGGTTGCGCGGTTCGCAGTGCCATTGATAGCGGCGCTATAGATCAACGCCGCCTATATAACTACCGAAAACTTATCTTGGAAGAAGCGAGAAATACGGCTTCTCTTGCGAAACAGCGAAGTCAAGATCGCCAATTTAGCAAGACCATCAAACAGCACTTAACCCTTAAGAAAGATTTTGGCCAAGGAACTAAATATTAGACCCGGGTTTGAATCAAATCTCACCCCTTTTTAAAGTATCTGAAGCGGCCTCTTCCCAAGACAATAGTCGAGGATTTACGCCAGTATCTTCTTGACCTTACCCGTCAAGGTAAATCGCCAGGCTCGATCAATATGAGCGTTTCAGGTCTCAAATTCTTCTTTGGCACCACACTAGACCGGCCAGAATTAATCCGAAAACTACGTCATCAACCACAACCACAGAAAACGCCGGAGATACTCAGTGTCGAAGAGGTGACCCGCATTATCCAATGTGCAGGCGACTTGCGCTATCAAGCCGCACTCAGTGTTGCTTACGGGGTCGAATTACGTGCCAGCGAAATCACGCACCTTAAAGTCGCTGATGTCGATAGGGAACGGATGGTTTTGCGTTTAAGTTCTTTCCGCACCGCCACCCAATCCGGCCAACGTCGATCTCGGGTGACACCATTGGATGCTGACGGAAACAACTTTGCTTCCAAGGCGACCTCTGTCAGATCCGGTGGCAAGGGCCATCCCAATCCCGCCGCTTCACTACGCCTGACAGAATCTGTCGTAGCGGGTCGGCTGATGCCGCAACATAACGCGATCTGGCGGATACTCATTCCACTGGCCTTCGGGCGCAGCACTTCTTTTATCTTTCTCACGGACAACCTCTTGGCTGGCATCCTGATTCCTCACAATAATGTAAAGACTCAGAATAGCTGGGTTATCCCGCGTTATAGCGCTCCTTTTTCCCCTTAATCATGGGTGGAAGACTTCACCGGAATGGGTGGCAGCATTCAAACGGAGTAGGTGGCTGGATTCGAACGGAATACGCAGTAGTCACAACGAATTTAAATTATTTGCAAACGGCTCTTTAGGTTGGGCAAAGAAGCGACCGATGAGTCGATTTTATCGTGTAGGAAAATTCGCGAGCAATTGGCGTAGGGCTTTACTTTTTGATCGGTCGAAAACATACTCAGAGTGTGTAAAAACTATCTCCAGAATAGCGTAATCTCAAATTCTTTAGTTTATTCGCGTTGTTGTGGGGTGGTGAAGCGAGAAAACTAATAATTATTGCAAGTATTTGTAGTGCTATCCCATAATTGTTTTCAAATCTTGTGTTTTCACACAACCTCTACTCAAAACAGCCATTCAACTTGAAAATATGGAGAACCTATTTCAACCGGCTTTAAGACTTAGAATATATTGCTAGATAGTCCATGTCGTCCAACAACATACCAGAGAAAATGGAAACTGAGCGGTTGACTCTAAGAAGGCCTCGAATTGGTGACGCTCAATATGTCTTTGAGCGATGGGCAAATGATTCTGACGTTGTTACATACATGTCTTGGCCGAGGCATGAATCCCTTGAAACAACGGAGCAAGTCGTAGAGTCTTGGGTTGAGGAATGGGAAGGATCTAGTGGCGGCGCCTTCATAATTACTGACCGAAGATCAGGTTTGATCTTGGGGAGCACTGGTTTCGAACTAGTTAACCCTATGGTTGCTTCGACCGGCTACGTGCTTGCGAAAAACGAATGGAGTAAAGGTTACGCTACGGAAGCATTACGCACAATTGTGGCACTCGTAGAAAGTTGTGGCGTACAAAGGTTATTTGCGTATTGTCACTACGAGCACAGAAATTCTGCACGCGTCATGGAAAAATGTGATTTCGTGTTTGAAGAGAGGCTTAAAAACTATATGGAGTTTCCCAATCTCTCACCCGGTGAAGTTATCGATGCATTGCTATATGCATGGACACCTGCTGCCACCTAAAAAACTTATAAAGTCAGAAGCGATTTGCCGTTAAGGGTAGAGACTGTGTAATAAACCAAAATAATAATTGACGGCGGGGTGTAATCGTTAAACCCCGGCTGTATTGGGTACTGAAGTGGTTCTATGGAATGTGATATTTGTAGAGGTTAGAATGTTTGTGGGGACCTGTCCCAAGTGGCACAATATACTTTGCGTTTTTACACAGCCTGGGCAAGCTACCGACCGATGGGTTTACGAACACGACCGGCAGCTCCATACTCGTTGCAGGCATTGATGGAACGCGACATAGCATAATCTCAATTGAATAATTCTCAGGAGAATACAACGATGAAAATATTTATATCCATTGCTATTACAACTTCTTTGTTACTACTTTCTAATATTGTTAGGGCTGATGATTTTAAAATTGAATTTGAGTGGGATCCAGAGATGAAAAAGTGTTCCTCTAATGCCTCGCCTGAAATAAAATTGTTCGATGTGCCTGAGGGCACTACAAAGCTGAAGGTCAACATGAAGGACAAGCAAAGCAACTATCGGCACGGCGGAGGTACAGTAAAATATAACGGTGAGGACGCTATCCCAGCTGGCGCACTGAAAAATTGGGAAGGTCCCTGCCCACCAAGATCTGAAACACATATTTATGTATTTACTGTTAAAACCAAGGGTGGTGAAAAAGCTAAAGCAAGCTACAAACAGAAATACAAACAATAGTAGCTAGTATTGGCTTTCAACGTGATCTGTAGTTTTATGACGGTTTTGGACAACGACCTCCATTGAATTTTTAATTCCATACCTGAATTGTGTGTTTGGAAAGTTAGCTGACTGACCGTTCAGGGTCGGTCAGGCTGCCACAAAACAACACCGAAATTAGCCCTAATTTGGATTTAAGTGTACGCCCGCTGTATACTCACTACAGCCATTCGCATGCTTTACGTAGAATGATCCGAATAAGAAAAGCGGCCATAAAATGGGCTTAATGAATTGAAAACATAAGAGTAACGTGAAAAACTACTTATATTGCTGGCTGCTGCTCGTTAGTTCAGTTGTACTAGGACCCGCCTATGCCGCCAATAAGATAGCGCTGGTTGTCGGTAACGATAATTATCAAAATGTAGTTAGTCTACAGAAAGCCGTAAACGACGCGCGAACTATTTCCCAAACGCTAGCACAATTGGGGTTCGAAGTAATCCTAACAACTGATACAACGCGTCGAAAATTTAATCAGAAACTACAACAGTTTACCTCCAAAATAGAGGCTGGCGATATCGCTATGTTGTATTACGCAGGTCATAGTATTGAAATCAATGGACAAAACTTTCTACTGCCTGTTGACATCCCGCAGGCCGACCCAGGCCAAGAGGACTTTGTCAAATCTGAGTCAGTTGGATTGCAGGCGATTTTATCGACATTGCGAACCAAGAAAGCAAAACTCAATATTGTTATGTTGGATGCCTGTAGGAATAATCCCTTTGCCCGTTCTGGAAATAGAGGTATTGGCGGTACGAGAGGACTAGCAGGGGTTAATCCACCCCAGGGTACTTTCGTTCTCTATTCCGCTGATGCAGGAGAGACAGCACTAGATAGACTTAGCGATATTGATATTGACCCAAATTCCATCTTTACGCGCATTCTTGTGCCAATGATGTTGGAACCTGAATTGAACCTGCCTGCCATGGCCAGGGAGGTCAGAATAAAAGTGAAGCAGCTGGCCAAGACTGTCTCTCATGATCAAACCCCAGCTTACTATGACGCTTTTATTGGCAATTTCTATTTCACTGAAAAGCTGATTGTCAACCAATCCAATGTTGATGCACCCACCGCAAAAACAATTGTCACACCGAGCAATGATTACGAGAAGGATTTTTGGGGGGAGGTTAAGGCGACCCCATCAAAAGAAATGTATCAGGCCTATTTAGCACAATATCCAAATGGGCATTTCGCACGTATAGCCAAGATTAAATTGGAACATGCCGAACGTAACAAGCCAACCTCTACGCAATCAGATGTTCAATCGAGTCACAGTGAAAATAGTGCGAAATTAAATGGCACTGTGGCCCTCGACCGATCAGCTCCGGCTGGAGGGGAGTTTGAAATAGAGATAGATGAAACCATAATGATTTACGGCCAACGTGCTAATGACTGTAAGGCGGCGGCACCAACATTCGAATGGACGGTGAAAAAAGCGCTTACTCGTAGCCCCAAATATGGTTTTCTTTCAGATGGTGGAACGGGTGTTCGTCTAAGTGGAAAATGTAAGCGGGAGGTTCCGGTTCGAATTGTTAACTACACACCCGATCAAGAAAAAGCACTTAAACGAGCGGAAGATAAGGATAAGATAATTGTAAAAGACCGAGTGGCGTTTCTAGGTAGGGATAGAGCAACAATTTTTATCGAGATTGAGTAATAGCTTATCACCGAATTGTCAACAGCCCAGTTGACTGCAAGCGAATTTGTGCATTAATAGGAATCGTCCCAACTACAATGGTCAATACATTAACACGATATTTTCGTACAATAGGTTGGAGATTGGTAAGGACAGAGTATCGCTGTTGCGAGTCAAACCTTTTTCACAAAAGTAAACGAGCCACTGCAATTCCTGGTCTTCCAGTTTCCCTTCGCCGTACCGCCTACAAACACGCCATAAAATCTACCGGAGTCAAATCCATCTAACGCAAGTTCTGTACCACCACCAACCACAATCGGGCCGGTGAGTTTGTAACTACCTTCTTGGCCCTTAATTTTACCTTTTACGTATCCCTTTTTTACTTTGAACTTAAAGCTATACTTATCTTTGCAATTACCAACTTCAGTTATAGCTTCAGCAATCCATTTACCGTCAAACTGGGTGGCGTCATCTGCACTCGCAGTTCCGGCCACGAGCCAAGCCAACACAACAAACAACACAAGCGTATTAATATACTTCATTAGCCTACCCTCTCAAATTCTGATTTTCGCCATGAATTATAAAGCATAGACGGTTGAGTATTAGCATATGGCTGCCTGTGATGCCCTCTCATGGCATCTGCAATTTCTCGGCGATAGCCATGGTTATTGTGTCTGCTGGTCTCAAGGCTCGTTGCAGAAGCCGATCTCCTTGAGAACCATTGTATTAAATAAAGGAGGTACTGTGCGTTCATGCGTAGAACAGCATTATTTTACTCTTTAAGATATCAGTCTATAAAGCCAAGAATTGATGAATGACTGTTATGAAGAAGTCATCCAAAATTTCGAAGATTTTTATTGGCTCTAATGGTTAAGGTTAGTTAGACAACTGCGCCTAGGAATAACTATCTGTGTGGCAGTTAAACCATCGCGCAGATGTTTAAAAGGCCCAAAAGTAGGAAATCGCGGGGTCGTATTGATGAGCTATAGGGAAAGTAAAGAACGAGAAGGCTTTGTTAAAAAACGACAAAGGTGACGGAGGGAATTAAAAATATTCCCTCCGTCACCTTTTTATAGATACCAAACATCATTTGATTGTAGATCACGAAGTATCCATGGAAATGGGAGATCGAAGATTACTGACGAAAATGGCGACGAAAGCAAGAGAAGCGACAGGTATCGAAACACTCGAAGTGATTGCAGATCGCGGTTACTTTAAAATGGAAGAAATTAAATCTACGGTCGACGAAGGCATAACACCTTATGTTCCGAAACCATTGACATCAAACAATCGAAAGAAAGGTTTATTTGATCGCCGAGATTTTATTTACATAGAAGTTGATGACGAATATCAATGTCCGGCAGGTGAGCGGTTGCAAAGGCGAACCAAGACAATGGAAGCGAATAAGTTGATGGTTAAATATTGGAGCAAAGAGTGTGGCACGTGCAAGCTAAAGGAGAAGTGCACGACGGGGAAAGAGCGGCGTGTATCCCGTTGGGAACATGGCAAGGTTATTGAAACACATGAGCGACGAATGAATGAAAACCCGACGATGATGCAGCTGAGAAAGCAAACGGTGGAACATCCTTTCGGCACGATCAAATCATGGATGGGAATGTCGCACTTTAAGATGAAGAGACTAAAAAATGTAGGAACGGAAATGTCGTTACATGTATTGGCTTACAATATCACCAGAATGATCAATATAATTGGTATAAAGCCCTTAATGTCAGCGATTAGGGCTTAACAAAGCTCATCGTCAAAAACAAAATGGGAGATTAAGGTGGAAAATATGAAGGTGATAAATTAGCATCCAAAATTACCGCGCATATGGATTGTGGTTTTCACACAGTCTGTATTTATTGGAGTCTGTATAACAAGTGACTATGATTGCTATGTCCGCTTTCCATAGTCCCCAACTCAAAATTAGAACTGCCCTGCCTCTTGATGACATTCAGCGAATGGCAGGTCAGGGCAAAACTGAGGCAGTCAGAGTCCCGGATGACTCACGCTGAAATGGAACCCAGTATGAGTCCAATTTTCTCCCATAGGGCTTTATACATCCAGTTGTTGTAATCTCGGTGACTATCTGGGGTGTTGTCGCCGTAGCGGCGTTGAGAATCTGACATAAAGGGAATCTTATAACAGATATCCACGACATTATTCTAATCTGCTACAGCCGGCGTCCCTAACTAGTTGGTCAAATTTAATCGGAGGATGTATACAGTGACAAATAGAATTTTTAACGTTACAGCTATAATGTTATCAGTGTTTTTTGCGACTTTTATTGTAGTCCCGTCGGCAACCGCAGATGACTACCATTATCATGGCACCGAATGCATAACAGCAAAACTTACTCAGGGTCAATTGTTTACCTGGAATAAAGACGGGATTACAAATAAAGGAAATTGTACGTTAGAGCCAGGGGGTTTGACCGCGCCCCAAGCGGTTGAAATCGTTCGTGGCTGTCGTGGGCTGAATATAGTAGGAGGAATTTTAGTAGAAGTAGCGCCGGCTTACGACCATGGCGGAATCACCGCGACGCTTGCTGCAAACTTATTGTATGAAATGTTATGCACTCTTCCTGGTGCGAGTCCTAGATCAGAGGCTAGTTCTTAGTTTCGACCAATACATGAAGATATGTTGACAGACAGCGATTTCGCCTATCAAGCTTTAAGTAGTACCCGTTTTACTACCTACTGGTTAGATAGTCTGGGCCCGGTAAATGATGAACCGCCTTTGCAGCAGGATCTGGTGTGTGATCTTTTGGTTGTCGGGGGAGGGTTCTGTGGATTGTGGGGCGCAATCCAGGCAAAAGAGCAGCAACCTGATCGAGATGTGGTACTCATTGAAGCCCATACGATTGCCAATGGAGCAAGTGGTCGACCTGCAGCAATCATGTCCACGTCAGTAATGCATGGTATTGATAATACCGAGAGAATGTTTCCAGGTGAAGTGCAGGAGCTGGAGAACTTTGGCAAGGAAAACATGGATGGGTTTCGTGAAGCAATTGAGCGTTACCAAATTGACTGCGATATCGAATGGGGTGGCGAGATGAAAGTGTCTGTTGGAGATCATGGTCTCGATGCGATAAACGAAGAGGCAGAGTTATATCTCAAATACGGTCACGACGCAGAAAAACTTGATAAATCGTCTATACAGTCCGAAGTCAATTCACCTGTTTTTCATGCTGGAGTCTGGTCGAAGAATAGAAGTGGTACGGTACATCCCGGAAAACTGGTCAGAGAATTAAAGCGTGTGGCTATTGAACTTGGCGTTCAAGTATTTGAGCACACGCCGCATATCGAAAATAAATTTCAGGGCGACAGAATTATTGTAGCCACTCCACATGGGGTGATTACCGCTTCTAAAGTCTTACTTGCCACAAATGCCTGGGCCGCAGGCCATAAAAGGATTAGATCAAGAGTGAGTGCAATTCGTGATCGCATTGTCATGACCGAGTCACTTACTCATGAGCAAATGGAAAGTGTGGGATGGAAAAATCGACAAGGAATCTACGATACGCGCACTCAACTTAACTACATGCGATTGACTAAAGACAATCGAATTTTGTTTGGCGGAAGACTGGGATATTTTTTTGGGAACAACACCGACCCGCTATATGATAAGTCTCCAGCACCCTATATACGGCTAATTGAATCTTTCTATCGTACCTTTCCACAGTTAAAAGGCGGTATCAGGTTTTCTCACGCTTGGAGCGGTCCAATTGGCTTAACAACACGGATGGCCGTTCATTATCAGCGCTACCACAGCGGCAACATGGTATTTGCAGGCGGGTATTCTGGGTTTGGCGTAACGGCCTCTCGCTTCGGCGCGAGAGTGGCATTGGCAATACTTGATAACAGAGACATTCCAGAAACAAAAATGACTTTCGCAAATACGGAACCGAATTACATCCCTCCGGAACCATTTCGATGGGTTGGTGCAAAAATCACTATGTATGCGCTGGATACTCTCGATGAAAAAGGCGGTTGGAGGTTACTATGGGTCAAAATGGTACAGAAAATGGGATTCCCGATTACGTTATAAGGTAACCGGGCGGACGCCGACCTCTTTGTATTGTGATAAATCGCTAGCAAATAAATTAGTAAAAGCAGTTCATCTTTTGGATTAACAGTAAGAAATGAATGACTGTTTAGAGGGAATTACAATAATTTGCGAAAATCAGCGACTGGCGGAAAAGGCAAGCAGCCGTCATCCAGGTATCAAATCAGGTTGAATTCTAATACTCGATTTCACCTGAATGGGATTGGATATTTACATCTAATGTGAGCTTGCAGGCTATGCCTGAGCACGAGACTGCCTGCCCGGACAAGCTTGCTAGCCTTTCTTACACTGGGGTGTTTTGTCCTGATCCAGTGATTTTCCTTCCTGGACGTTCATTGCCCGCTGCTCATCTATAACCGCCTGGGGGAACTGGCTCATAAAACAGCAGCAGATATTTTCGTCAATCATGGTCCTGGGACCATGGGGATGTGCGATATGCCGGTAGGGTTCATGATGATGGCCATGAGCATGAGCATGGTGATGGCCGTGCTCACTGTCGTGATCATGGTGGTGACCCGGCTGAAATTCAGCGTGATGATGATGCACGGTTATTTCCCCAGCCGCCAACCGCGTTTTGAAATCTCCCATTAAATCCCCCGACTCTTCCACGGGTGCGATGGTTTCTTCGATTCTCGCGATAAATGTATTGAGCACATGATCCTGATCACGCAAATAATCTGTCGTTAGATATGCTGTTTCCAGATTTTCCGCCGCCACCTTATCAACATAGGCTTGAATTCGCCCGATCAAACGACCTGAAAACAGAAAATAGGGCGCTACCACTATTCGTTTGAAACCGAGTTTGGATGCCATCTCCAACCCTCTGCCAACCGAAGGAAAGGTCACTCCCGAATAAACCGTTTCACACCAGCCAAATCCCAGGTTTTCCGCAACAATACGAGTTAGCTTGGCGGCCTCAGCATTGGCAGTGGCCACCGAGGTGCCGCGACCGACTACCACCAACATTGTGTCGTAGAGAGCGCCCGGTTCGGGAGCCTCGGAAAGTTGCAGTACTTCCAGAATTCTTGTCTGGAACGCTTCTATCATTTCAGGGTGCAGGCCCAATTCCTTGCCATAGCGGATTTCGAGGCCGGGTGTCTTTTCCATATAGGTAGTTAGCACCGATGGGATATCATTTCTGGCATGGGTCGCGCGAAACAACATGCCAGGCACTGCGTAGATAGTTTTTACGTTGTTATCGATGAGCTTATCGATAGCCATGTGTATATTTGGAGCAGAATATTCCAGAAACCCGTATTCAATCTGTATATCCGGGAAGCGCGCGCGGAGACCGGCGGCCAGTAATCCGAATTCCTCCTCGGCAATCTTGGCGCGGCTTCCATGGCCGCAAATCAGAATACCTGAATTCTTTGGTAAGGTGTTTAAAAGTGACATATCTATCTCCGGGAACGGGCCGATTATAGCCATCTCAACAATGAAAATGTAAATAGGGCTCGATCGGAAAAACCGAGTGACTGCACCGGGTCATCAAGCAACAATGGATGACCCCTCTATTCCCAGTAGCATGCCTCATATGGGGGGACTTGTGTCGTGGTTAAAACATTTTCTTTCCGTGAGAGGCGATTTAAAATAATGACTCCGGATTCTTTTTTGATATACTGTGATATTGAATCCGTGGTGTTCTTCTGAAATTGAAGAATTGGGAAGTGAGTAAACATGCCAGAAATCTTGTTGATTTCGTGTATGTGTCAAATTGCGCTGCCCCCGCAACGGTAGTAAGCAGAAGAAAGCTGCTTGAGCCCGGAACCAGCCGGGGATTCATCTCAGATCCAGGCAAATCGTTTGCAATGGATTTGTACTATTAACCTTAATCAATGCACGGGTGTGTGCAGATCGGAGATAATTGCCATGCAACAAATTACCGCCGCAAGCCAAGCTCAAAACCCAGTAGTCGCTAATGTTCAGCCACTCGTTACCCAGTTTGCTGGGCTGATCATCCTGGGATTAGTAATCCTGTACGGTGTTGGATTCGCCAACATGGACATCGTACACAGTGTTGCCCATGATGCCCGGCACGCATTTGCGTTTCCCTGTCACTAAATCCGCTCCACTATAGCGTAACCCATTAGTCGGGTCTGGTAAGGACTCGACAGGATAGCTGTCGCTGATAATTGGCCTGGCGCTAATGTCGGCTGAATTGGGTACACGCTGGGGAGGTTCGATATGATTTTCAGAAGTGTTGTATTTGCCGCCGTCGTTGTCGGAATTATTTCCGGAATGGCCTACGGTGTTTTTCAGCAACTGGCGATCAATCCAATCATTTATGCCGCTGAAGACTATGAACTCAGCGAGCCCGCAGCAGCCGCGGAAGCGAGCTCGGATGGCCATTCTCATAGTAGCGAGAGTTGGACTCCTGAGGATGGAGCCCAAAGAATACTCTCAACCCTGGGGGCAAATATCCTGATTGCTTTTGGTTTCGCTGTGCTGCTAATCGCCGCCATGGCGCTGCACAATCTTAAGTCTGACAGAGCGCCAGTCACCTGGCAAAGCGGGATACTGTGGGGGCTTGGCCTGATGATCAGTTTCTTTGTGTCCCCAGCGCTACTCGGTCTGCATCCAGAGGTTCCGGGCACGGTGAACGATAGCTTGGACAGCAGACAGCTCTGGTGGTTATCTTGTGCGCTTGCAACCGCTGCAGGACTTATCCTGATTTATTATGGTCCAGTCTTACTAAAGCTGGTTGGCTTTGTACTAATCGTAATTCCCCAAGTCATTGGTGCGCCCCATCCGAGCACCCGCAGCTATCTCAACAACGACCCCGTCGCGGTGGATGCGTTAAACCACTTGACCAGCCAGTTTCTGATAATGACTTCTATCGGTATGCTGATCTTTTTTGTCTTACTCGGGGGCTTGAGCGGTTTTGTCAGCGGGCGCCTTGTCCGGCTCGAGCAATAAAATGATTTGTTTCACTGGCGTAGATGGGTCATGAAACCAGTTTTTCCTTTTAGCGCTATTGTTGGTCATGACAACCTTAAGACATCCCTGTTACTAATTGCTATCGACCCCGGTCTCGGTGGCGTCCTGATCAGCGGTCCCCGGGGCAGCGCTAAATCTACCGCGGTACGGGCATTAACCGACCTGATTCCTGAGCAACCCATGGTCGATATTCCGCTTGGTGCCACCGAGGAAATGATTGTTGGCACCCTGGACCTCGAAACCGCATTACAAAGCTCCAGTGTTCGATTTCAACCTGGTCTGATTGCCAAAGCCCATCACGGAATTCTATACGTAGACGAAGTTAATCTTCTGCCCGATCACCTGGTGGATTTGTTACTGGATGTATCGGCTTCCGGTATCAATATTGTAGAGCGTGACGGCATTAGCCAGGAACATCCCGCCGATTTCGCCCTGGTTGGTACCATGAACCCGGATGAAGGCGAACTCCGGCCCCAATTATTGGATCGGTTTGGACTGATGGTGGAAATGCATCAGGAATTCTCTCTGGAACAACGGATTGCCATTGTTGACAGTCGACTGCAATTTGAAGCTGATCCGGTTGGCTTCTCCCAGAAGAATCAGGTTGGCCAGAACGAGGTCGCTGATCAAATTCTAACGGCACAAAAACAGCTGTCCAGCGTACAAATTAGCCAGGATATGCGGCGTTCGATTGCCGGTTGCTGCGCCGAAGCCAGAGTCGAAGGCTTGCGCGCCGATATCGTGATGCGGCGAGCCTGTATCGCCCATGCAGCATTACAAGGACGCAATGAAGTAACCCAACAAGATCTCGAAGCCGTAGCTGAATTGGTCCTTAGTCATCGTAGAAATGAAAACACCCCGACGCCATCATCCCCACCCGATGCCAACGGCTCTCCAAACGGCACCTCGGGACAAGCGTCTAAAAATTCAACTGGGTCTCAGTCATCTATCCAGGGATCATGGGGCGCCATGCAGACAGTTTCGAGCGATACTACTGACAAAGTTTTAATACCTGCTCGGAACGACACAATAGCCCTGTCACGGCGTAATCTCGGGACGCATGCGGACCGAACTGGTGCGGGCAATTTTTCCAGCGTGCGCTATGTTCCAACTGGCAAAAATTTATCCAGGCGACTTGATTGGCCACGGTCCCTCACGCAGCTCGCGATAAATAAAGAACGTCAGCCAAAGCATCTGCGATATCGATTTAACAAGCCAGGTGAAATTAATCTTGACCTGGTATTGCTGGATACCTCCGCATCAACTCTGAGCGGTCGAGGCCTGAGTTGCGCCAAGGGCATGATCGCCGAGTTGTCGCGCCAGGGTTATATAAAGCGCCGTCATCTCGGAGTGGTGGCGTTCGGCAACAACAAGGTTCATACCCTGCTGCATCCACAACGCTCTCCCAAAAATATCCGCTCCCTGCTCGATAGTATCCCGGCAGGAGGGGGCACTCCCGTATGGAAAGCATTGGATTATGCCGGCAACCTGCTTCGCCGTCAGAGCGTTAGCGCAATGAATTGTAATATTTTTCTGGTAACGGACGGGCGTCTGGAACCGCAGGTTGTCAGCCACCCACTATTGAGTAAATATGAAATTACGCTGGTCGATATTGAGTCCGGCAAAATTAAACTCGGGCTGGCAAAACAACTTGCCCGGAAAATCCAGGCCCGCTACATCCATATTTCATCGCTGAACCAGGTATCGATATGACTGACCAAGACAACAAACACCAGGAAAGAATGGCCAAGAAAAAGGCCGTGGTAGATGCGCGAATTGCCCAGGCCAATGAAGAACGCGGGGTACTGATACTGATGAAAGGGAATGGCAAGGGAAAAAGTTCTTCAGCTTTTGGCACCATGGCTCGCGCGCTCGGGCACGACCAGCAGGCCGGTCTGATTCAGTTTATCAAGGGTCGCAAGCAAACCGGGGAATATCTGTTCTTTAAAGATCATCCATCGGTGGATTTTCATGTCATGGGGCATGGATTTACCTGGGAAACCCAGGACAAGTCCCAGGACATTGCCGCCGCCCAAAAAGCCTGGGAAATTGCAGCGGGCATGCTGTCAGATGATCGCTATAATATTCTGGTATTTGACGAAATGTCCTACATGTTCAAATACAAATACCTGGATGTCGAGCCCGTAGTCAACGCCCTGCAAAATCGCCCGCCCCATCAGAACGTAATTATTACTGGTCGCACCATGCACCGCGACCTCCAACGCATTGCCGATACCATTAGCGAAATTGCTGACGTGGAACACGCATTTCGTAAAGGGGTGAAAGCCCAGGCCGGGATCGAATGGTAAACCCCGAAACTGCCAGCTGCCCTGCGCTATTTTTCTGCGCGCCGGCGTCAGGCCAGGGCAAAACCACGATTACCGCTGGCATTGCCAGGCATCACCGGAATCAAGGTAAAGACGTTCGGGTTTTTAAAACCGGCCCGGATTACCTCGACCCACTGGTATTAGAAAAAGCCTCCGGTAATCCGGTGACCCAACTTGACTTGTGGATGGTCGGTAAAGCTTGCTGCCGCCAAATATTGTTTGAAGCTGCTGCGAAAGCGGATCTCATCCTGATCGAAGGCGTAATGGGAATGTTTGACGGCGATCCTAGTGGCGCCGACATGGCGGCTTATTTTGGCATTCCTATCGCCATCGTGATTGATGCCCGATCCATGGCCCAGACCTTTGGCGCTATCGCTTTGGGCCTTGCGACCCATCGATCTGACCTGGTCATTGCCGGCGCTATCGCAAACAATCTTGGCAGCCAACGGCATCAGGACCTGATTACCCAAGCGATGCCCGAGTCGGTTCCACTGCTTGGCTGCGTCCGATTTCAGAAGGACTGTGCCTTACCCGAGCGTCACCTGGGCCTGGTACATCCCCATGAAATCCCCGACTACGATGCCAGACTTGATGATCTCTCGGAGGTTATGCATGAAGCCGGGCTTACTACCGAACCAGATAGCGTTACATTCACATCTGGTGAACTAACCAAGCCCGGGAAGTTACTGAATGGTCGCAGAATTGGTATCGCCAGAGATGATGCGTTTACTTTTATTTACGCCGCCAATATTCAGCTGCTCGAAGATATGGGCGCGATCTGCCACTACTTCTCGCCCTTGATTGATCGCGTATTACCCGATGTGGATGCGCTGTGGTTTCCAGGAGGTTATCCCGAGCTGCATCATTCGGCGCTCTCCGGCAACACCTCCCTGACGCAGGAAATTAAACGGTTTTGCGCCTCGGGGAAGAAAATTCTGGCCGAGTGCGGTGGCATGTTGTACCTGATGGAATCCCTAACTGACGTTGCTGGAGAACGATCCAGCATGCTCGGCGTCCTTCCGGGGGACGGCATCATGCGGGACCGGGGTGGTTGCCAAGGTATGCAAACCGCTCCCCTACCCCAGGGAGATGTTCGCGCCCATGCCCATCACCGCACCCGCTGCGAAAATACCGCAGAGCCAATCGCCTTCGGAAAACGAGCGCGCCACCCAGCACCTGGTGAGCCTATTTATCAAACGGACAATATCACCGCAAGCTACCTGCATCTATACTTCCCGTCAAATCCGGAAGCAATCGCATCTCTGCTCCGCTAGATGGTGGAAAAGAACGCTGAGGCTTTACACGGAGTATTAATCCAACTGTTCGGCAAAATGATTTCCAGAGAGCCGCCAGTAATGGACGTTATCGAACACGCCGCTGGCAATATCGTCGTTAACCCACAAAGCCTTGAATTTGAACTGCCTGATTTATATAAAATCTGCGGTCAACTCGACTCTGATATTGCATCGATAGATTATTTATCCTTTCGAAAAATGCTTTATCGATACCCGACCAACCAGCTATTGCAATCGCATCAGGGTGTCTTCGAACTGCTGGACAATCGGGGCCACGTTGACCAAAGCCGCTACTGCCTAAAGTCAACCATTAACGCTGAATTCAGCCAGGAAATTGGCCACTTGTGGTACTGACTTCCTCATTTTAAGTGATGAGAATTCTCTACTCGGGAAAGCCTCTTTGCATACTACAATTTATGTGGACAAAAAACTCCAAAATTCGCCCCTTTAGTATTGAAAATACTGACCAGAGTTACATGGGTTCGACTGTGTCCTAAAGGCAATACTGAAAGCAACAGATTAAACTGACCACTTGAGTTAAAATCTTAAATAAGCAATCGCGAGGTAAATCTGAATGATATTTGTAGAATTTTTGGCGTTGTTTTTCTGCGGAACATTCTTTGGCGCTGCGGTGTACATTTCCATAGCGCAACATCCAGCATCGATGAAAGCGGGTGTGTCGGTTGCCGCAAATTTTTTTCCGCCTATGTATGGTCTCGCCGCGCCAATGCAAATCGTTTCTGCTTTAGGCGGTACTCTGGCAGGGTTTATTGACATGGATAGAAACTCATCAAAGCGGTAATACATCACGCTAAAAATCGGCATATATTACGTAGATAAAATTTGAGGTTAAAATCAAAAATTGGATTGTTTGTACTAGCCGTTTCACTATACAACGCCCCAGCGTATTCGAAAGAAAAATAGAGTATATGCTACGGTACTACCTCGAATGGTCGCCTTGAAAACGGAATCAAGCTACCTTCTGACGGGGTAAATTTTACTTCTTATAGCGAAATAGCAAGTATTCTTGGGAGAACTTATGTTCACTCCTCTTAACAAATTTGGGTACAACATAGAATTTGATCAAGTCGGCCGGTTCGAGGAATACCGAATTGATTATGAAGCGCTCTCCGCCCACATCGCTGCTTTAGATAAGGTGGCTAAGAAGAACGGATTTAGACTGTGGCGAGTTATATTTGATCCAAAATTGCAACCGAATTTGCTTGAAACTCAATATGGATCATATCTAAGAAAGAACGTCACTTTCTCGAAAAAACGTTCTTGGGTAAGACGCGATGAACACTACCATATTGATTTTAAAATACCGTGTTTGCCTCCCAGCTAAATTCCTTTTTCAAATATCTACTGATTATTTGTCGAATTTCAGAAATTGGGATTCACACTGATTGTAAAAGGCAATGTAGGGTCTTTGTGAGGACAACAGTATGATTCGTCAAATGGTCCCAGACGATATTCCTGACTGTCTATCAGTCCGCACGTCTACAATTGAAAATGTAGTTACGCGGGAAGAATTAAAGAAGTGGGGCATATCAAAACAATCGTTAACCAGTGCCTTGTCTAAAAATACGAGAGGATGGGTGTTTGAAGCAAGCGATCAAATCGTAGGATTTTCAATGGTTGACTTGAGAATTGGCGAACTATTGGTGCTAGCTGTCCTCCCTGAATATGAAAATAAAGGTATAGGGTCTACGTTATTGTTACAAGCACAGAATTACTTGTTTTCTTTGGGACACCAGTTTCTCCAGTTAAAGACCGAGCCGAACAAAGACTATCGAGCATACGGGTTCTACCAGTATTTTGGATGGGAACCAACCGGCGTACTAATTGATGGCGATGAAATTTTTAAAATATCAACTGTCTCTTAAATGCGAACAATACCCATTTGTTGACTTTCCAAACGGGAAAACCATACTCACGACGGTTGTTTAATAATTTAGTATACGGTAAATATACATCACTAAATAATAGGGAATCAGTAATCCTGTCTATATACAATCCTCTGTTCATTGCGTTATGACTGTATTGATCCAATGTCAAAACTTATTCCATTCGGTTGGTAGTAAAAATCTATTCCAAGACTTGAACCTGATTCTCAATACCGGAGATAAGGTCGGCTTAGTTGGACACAATGGCTCCGGTAAATCCACACTCTTATCGATTTTAAGTGGAGAGGAAATAGCGGATAAATGTGATCTTTCCAGAAATACCTCGCTGCATCTAGAGTTCGTTGAACAATTCATTTCTCCCAATCTGTTGGAGAAGTCCTTGTTTCAGTCCGTCGTGGATAAATTACCCGAGACGGATCGAGAGACCGATCAATATCGCGTTGAGCTCATTCTCGCTTCTCTTGGTTTCACCGAACCACAGTTTCAATACATTGTTAAGGACCTATCTGGTGGCCAACAAAATCGCTTGATGTTTGCACGGGCGATAATAAATCAACCAAATCTTATTTTATTTGATGAGCCGACAAATCACCTGGATCTAACAACATTGCTGGTGTTTGAGAACTATTTGTTGAATATTAATGCCGCTTTCATGATCATTTCTCATGATCGTAAGTTTCTGGATTCAGTAACAACGCGGACATTGTACTTACGCGATAAAAAACTCTATAACTTTGATATGCCTTACAGCGCCGCGAAAATTGCGCTCGAGGAACAGGATCAAGCGGCGCTGGCAATGAGAGAGTCAGAAGAAAAAAACATCAAACGCCTTGAATCGAGCGCTAAGCGTATTGCTACTTGGAGTCGCGCCCACGAAAGTGAAAAATTGGCTCGTAAAGCCAAAAGTATGGAAAAACGCGTAGTCCGTCTAAAACAGGATCGAACGTTCGTAACCAGGGGTTCTGGTCTGAACTTGTCGGTTGATTTGTCAAGTACTCGCGCAAAACGGATGTTACAAATCGAAGATCATCTGGTGCGTGCGCCAGACAATCCGTCGACTCTGTTTTCTATCAAAACATTGACTATTCGCCCAGGTGAGCGAGTTTCGCTGTTAGGTCATAACGGGACAGGAAAAACTACTTTTATAAATCAAATTATGCAGCGATGGAGCGCGGAAAAAACGGATGAGAAGATAAAGTTTAGCCCACAATGCAAAATCGGTTACTACGATCAGGAGCTCGAGTTTTTGAATCCGAATCAGGACATGATGCAAGTACTAAGAAATCAATGTGGTGGCTTGGATAATAACCTCAAGTCAGCATTGATCAAAGCTGGCTTCCCGTATCAGGAAATGGACAAGAAAGTTGGCATTATGTCAGGGGGCGAAAAAGCGCGGCTAATGTTTCTTATTATCAAGCTCAATCGGCCGAATTTTCTTATATTGGATGAACCAACTAATCACATCGATATTCAAGGAAAGGAGGAACTTGAACAACAAATTCTTGAGTCAAATGCAACAGTGTTGATTACTTCTCATGATCGACACTTCGTGGATGTCATTGCCGATAGACACCTGGTAATACAAAGTGGGCGTCTCGAAGAGATTCATGATCTCGAAGGCTTCTATTCTAGCGAATCGTTGCGCCCACTTGCTGTAAACTCCAATCAGGATAAACCCGAACGGAATCAAGCTGAAGATATCGAAGAAGATGTGTTAGTTCAAATAATTTTTCTTGAAAAGTTACTAGCAGATGATCTGGCGCGAAAGCCAAAATTTCAGAAACAAAAGAAGCAGCTTGACTGGAAGAGTAAAATAGACAGTCTCTACAAGTTACTTTAGCTTTGTCGTTACAATGTTCGGAAGTTCAGGAGTAAGGGTTAATTCGATACGGATCAAATTGTTTGGAAATGTCAGTTTAGGCAAAACTCGGACGGCCATTAAGTCCCTTAGCGTAGGGTTTCGCCCCTACCGAAATTAACTCCGGAATCTACATAATTCATAGTCCCGGGACACTCGATTTTTGAATGCGGCTACTCTGACCGACCCACACTGGGTCGAATTGACAAATTAGTAGTCGGATAAACCAGTTTCGTGGGACGTCAGCGGGATCACTATTTCCCCATCTGCATCGCCTCATGCACCTCAATCTCGCAGCCTTTTGTCCAGGTCAGGTGCGGGTGGTCTTTTAACATCTTCTTGGCGGTCGTCATATTCTCAGCTTTCAAGATCGAATAACCGGTAACCTTTCTCTTACTTGGAAGCGCTCCACCAATTGCTTTCAGATTGACGCCCGCCGAAAGTGGTGCGCCCAAATCGACCAGGCGTCTGCCGCATTTCTTTGCCCACATCATCCAGGCCTTCATGCCTTCGGCCATTTGCTCCGGTGTAGCCTTTTGCATTTTCTTCATCGCAGAAGCAGGTGAGTGGTAGGTAACCAAATAAATCTTCAGTGCTTTAGCCATGTCTTTCTCCCAGTTAATTTGATCAGGTCATCGAGTCTCATATTTTAACAACAACAATTTACATTTATGAACGGTTACGGCAACAATTTATGGTAGATAGGGTTTGTTTATCCACCGAAGCTGCAGGTTTTGAACGTGGTCGGTTTCGAGAGATTTAGCCAAACATTTAAGTGGATAGATACGCTGAAAACAAAATTTTTACCGCTACTATGGTGAAAAAATACATGCCGAAAGCAGACCAGGCGACAACTGATAAAGCCCGCCTCAGCAACCTTGATCTATCCCACAAGATAATCATCTGTGCATCTCGCAAGTCGTTTGGATTTTCAGATTCAAGAAGGGCTTTAAATTTCGCATTTTCTTCCGAGTACTTTCCTGAAAAAATACTCGGTTTACCCATTGCATTCCATTCTATGGGCCGATTCGACTCCATATGTTTTTCAATTTTTCGCATCGAGTTGACATAACGAAAGAAATATATTCCGGCCAGGCAAAACAAAAAAATGGTAAGGAGCGGGAAAAAATGCAGAAGAAACTGGTTCACTGATCGATCGATGCAGAATTAAAGATTGAGTTCAATATATTGTACTTAATTTCGGACACACATAAAGCCCTGATCCTCGAACAGGCATTTAACGGCAATGCTGGCTGGCTAATCGGGTACCCGGTTAAAAGCAATGTGTGTAAAATGGCGCTGTCACGAGTTCCCAGTGGCGGAAAAATGCTTATATGTGCCAGGAATATATCAGCTAAAAGAGACAACTGTTTTTACGGGGTATTCCTAAGGCGTCAGCATTTTACTACCTGATAGTTCCGCAACTGACCCAACAGTTATTTGAAGCGCATTGAACCCAGGTAAAGAATCTACGTCAGAAAACGTCGCAAATACATCGGTTGCCTGATGCCATCTATTGCCTGACAATAAAATTTCAGCGCCGTCTGAGTAAACCGATACTCCACCGGCTATATCCTGGTTCGAATAGGATTCGAGTGGTAGCTGTGTAAAATCAATTGCCCCGGAGGGACATACACCGGGCGCCAGCGCACGATGCATTACTGTACCGCGAGGTATGGACTGCGCAGAGCCCTGGACTGCTACAGACGAAAAAACTAGTACAACAAATCCTTTGACCCAATGCGTACCAAACGAGCTTGCTATAAACGTAACTAGAGGAAGTGGATTATATTTCAACTAATTAGATTCCTTAAACATCTATCGGAAAAATAATTCAAATTGTCAACTACAATTAGCACACCGCTCATTCACGTTAGCTGATACCAACTTGGCCGGGAAGTATCGATCGTGCAATTCAATTGAGGTTCAAAGACCCAAATAAACGTACTGCAGCAATAATTATGCTTTACACAAAATGCATAATGCGAAGTTATGTTTTTAATTATAAAGACTAACAGATATCTCTAATAACGCAGCTAAAGAAGCTTCATAGCTTGAGGAGAACTGGCCCAATACTGACCATATGTCTGCCAATATTCATATACGTGATCAACCCCACCGAAAGCCACAAAGTCTGGAATATTAGATTTAGGCTTGGGGTGGCGCTTTTTCTTCAGTTCCTTTGCAAATAGCGGAAACTCGGACTTTGCTTTTGAGAGCAAAGGCTTTGCCTTTTCCACTTCACCCGACAAGATCAGTGCTAAGGGGTAGGTATACATCGTATCAGGATAGTAATCTTCTTCATGTGCTTTGCAATGACGTATCACAGCCAACAAATCTCCTTTTGAAAACCACAATTCTGGAAGTATATGACGAACACCTAAGTTATCATTTGGACATACGGATAAAAGATTAGAAAAAACAGTTATCGCTTCGTTTGTTTCCTCTCGATTGTTTAACCATAATCCCAGATTATGATAAGCCCTCATAAACGGGCGATTATCTAGCTCATTCCAACTTAGCTGTGAAACCTTCCAAGAAAACTCTTCCGGTGTGGCATCTACACCAATGCGTGCAGCCTCCCGGCAACATAGATAAGCCTCCACCGGCATCGAATAACGCTCATAGAGCATCGAGAGGTGGTGATAAGCATCAATGTGATAGGGGTTCTTCGTTATCAACGATTTAAATGCATCTACCGCTATCAAAAACTCGCCTTCGTGCCCAAGATCGATAGCGTAATCGAGCTCTTCTATAGAATCGATATCTCGCAGTTTGTCGTCAAAAAAACACCATTCATCACCCTCGCCTTTTACAAGTATTATCATTTCGATAAGCTATATGTTTCTAAATTAGCTGACAATTTTACGTAGATTCCAAGTAAATTTCTCAAAGAACAAAACTACCCCTTAATAGTACCGCTGAAAGGCGATATTAGAAATGTATTTAGAACCTCCCGAGGAAGGATCAGCTCCGGTAGGGACAAAATCCTACACTAGGGGTTCAAATCGATGTTTGTAGAAGCTTCTTGCAAACTAAATTCCGTTCCACTTACAACCTCCTTGAATATAGGGGCTTTAAGATTTGTATTATCTCACTAAAATTTGTCCAAAATAGACCATACCTTTGTTTGGGACTGCAAAATACGAACGGTCATTGCCCGCTTTTTTTAAAAATTTGTCTAGTAGAAATCTTACTCAGAACTTTGACTAGTATGGAGCTTCTAAATCTTCAAAGCTGTAGTTTTTAAAATCATGCAATAAAGTTCTCGAGTCAATCCCCCTGGAAATATCAATAGTTGATCTGAAGATATTTCCACTTTCAGCAAAAACCACACAGCCTCTATCAATATCCGCCCACTCCCATTTTGGCTGTGGCACGAATATATCCTGGGAGCAGTTTCGCAGTTCGTGTTCGTCCCAATACACTCCCTTGCCTTCATCAGCACCCAGTTGGGCATGGGATATTTTTCGTAACGTCCAGAATTGTGATATTGGTTTATCAAAGGTTGTAGTTGAATGTGACGCCCCTGACTGAGTTTCATTAGTAAGTAGCCACCCATCCCTCATAAGGCGATTAAAATATACGCCAAGGCATTCTGCACCAAATCTACTTTCACTTTGCTCTGTAGTATATTCTCGCGTAAAACTACCTGAATCTATAAACGATTCATTTTGATCAAAATAGCGATCGTTTAACCAGTATCGGCTATTGGAAATAAACAATCCTCCGCCCTCCCAGCAATCGCCTTTGGGGAAAAAGTCTAGAGCCTTTAGCCAAGGAGTTCTGGACACAGCAGTCCATGAGCCTTTTGAAGAAGATGACCATTTACCATTCATTGCAAAGTAAATTACATGCTCCCCATTTGGGCTCAAATCAGCCCTTTTTTCGTAGATTCTACCTTTTAGCCATTGCCCTAATTTGAAAGAATCATCTTGTCTATCCCATAGAAATGTACAGGCGTGTTTTGATGGGCCACGTCTAAATACGATTGCTGTTCTTGATTCTCTTGCCAGAATAACGTGTAATCTCGGTGGAACAGCTTTCTTCATTTACTTGATTTTAAGCTTCTCAAATTTAGATACAGAGAGGATAACGTGAATCCCTGAAATAGTCAGATATTCCTTAATTCACTAAAATAACTGAATGGCCCAACTGGGCAAACAGCACCCATTCAGGTTGCAAGTCGAAGATACTAAAATTCTTTATTTTGAAATAGCTTGAAGGGGTGCTGTATACTTAATTCGATCATCCGCCATCAATTAGTGCTCGCTAATAGTTAGTGCTTTCCTAAGAGACTGAGCAAACCGTGGATCCACCAACCCAGTTTGTCGTAATGACAGGCGTACCCGGATGCGGGAAGTCCACGCTCGGCCGTTCTCTCGCCGAGCGCCTCGGGCTAGCGTATCTCGATAAAGACGAAATTCTTGAATCGCTGTTTGACGGCCTCGGGTGTGCCGATGGAGCAACTCGACAGCATCTAAGTCGAGTCGCCGACCTAGTTTTCGAGCGCATCGCTAGAGCCCTTCCGGGAGCCGTGCTTGACTCCTTTTGGCGTCACCCTGACTCGGATGCAAGCTCGGGAACTCCATCACAGTGGCTCATTGATCCTAGCTACCGTGTCTTGGAGGTATTCTGCAGTTGTCGATCAGAAATCGCCGCCACTCGCTTCCTTGATCGGGCCCGTCACCCGGGTCATCATGATTCTGCTTGGACTCACGAGGCGCTAGTAGCGCAGTCATCATACCTCCTTTCAACACTCCCACTAGGGCTGGGACTAACGGTTGAGATCGAAACCTCACGGCCATACGACATGGAGAGTATTGCGAAAAGAGTTGCATCTGCACTTGAGGTCTAATCAAGGGTTCGTGCCGTTGTAAGAAAGCATTTGCGGCCCTACTCGGTTGGGTTTAAGCTGTGTATAGTGAGTCATTATGCTTCTCATCTTTGGTCGGAAGAAAAGCTTTCATTATCTCAGCTTGCCCTCTAACGGTTGCATGAGTTGTACTTGGTAGTTGAATCCGCCTCTTGACACAAGTGTCATTTTGCACCCTAATGGAGCCACCGATTTGCAGTGTAATGGGTCCACCCATTTTGCGTTAAATCGGTCTTAAACGGACTGGATTATTCCTCTATTTTTTACCTTTATCAAGCTGATCCTGTAGTGGTCTCGGTTGTCGGTAACTTTTGCCATCCAGAATCAATCGATAGGCGCCATGCTTGAGTCGATCCAACGTGGCAGCGCCCATCAACTTGTTGGGAAAGGCGTCACCCCATTCACCAAAGTCAAGATTGCTAGTGATCACGGTGGGCTTGCGTTCATAACGCTCAGCAATGAGATCATGGAAGTCTTCGTCTGCCGGTGCACGCAGAGGTTTTAGCCCAAAATCGTCAACAATGAGTAAATCGATCTGGCTCAATAACTTGAACCGCCTGTCGTAGCTATCATTGGCCCGGGCGGCGTAGAGTGAGCTGAGTAATTGCGCCGCCGTGGTAAACAAGACATCATGGTCCTGCCTCACCGCAGCATGACCGATTGCCTGGGCAATATGACTTTTGCCGGTACCACACGGCCCAACGATCAGGGTGGCCACCTTCTCGTGGATAAATCGTCCCGTCATCAGATCATGGATCAGCGCCGAATTGATCTTTGGATTGAAGTCAAAATCGAACTGATCGAGGGTTTTATTGGAACGGAACGCCGCTCTGCGTAACCGGAAGTCAAACTTCTTCTGGTCACGCCGAGCCACTTCATCACTCACCAGCAAGGAGAGGAAGTCGGTATACGCCATTTTACCGTCGATGGCTTGTTTGTTTCTGGACTCCAGCGAGTCAAGGATGCCGGACAGACGGAGCTGTTTGAGCATCGGGGCAAGGTCGGGTTTTGGATTCATAGGATTGATTACTCCAGGGTTAAAGGTTGTTGTGGGATTAGGGGTAGATTTGGGTTTGGATTAAGAATTAATGCTTCAGCATCTTTGACAGTTCCCGGCTGTATCGCCCCTGACCGGTATAACAATCGGCCAGGGTATCGAACACCTGTTGGGAACTGGGTTGGCCATCGAGTCCCTTTTTGAGAATCGACTTGACCGTCGCATAGCGCGGATTATGGAAGTCCATGGCACGCTGGCAGGCGGCATCGAGGCGTTTTGCCCCATACGTCTTCTTCAACGCCAGGATGCCCTGCACGGCCCGGAGGTTATACAGCACACGATCATCGAATAACTGACGCACTAACAGGTGACAAGCCACCCCGATCCGTTCAGACTGTTCAAGACACCAGACCGGGCCCTGCATCTTGTAAGCCAACGCATTGGGCGGCAAATGGTCATCCAGAGTGCGGCGGGAGCCCGGGATAAACAACCGTGCATGGACTGCCACCAAATTATCCTGCTGATAGACCCGAATGGTGTGGGGTGTGGCCTTGAGCCAGAGATTCAGCCCAATCAAACCGAAAGGGACTGAATACAGGCATTTCTCAAATTGCACATGGGTGTCACGATGCACTTTGACCTTGGCCCATATCGCCAATTCAGGGGGAATGGAAGGCAAGGCTTTGAACAGGGGTTGCTCGATGGCAAACAGGGTAAGGGGTTTCTCGTGGGTGGTGCCATGGACACGGTTTCCAGCTTCTTCCAATATCCAGTGCTGCAATTGGCGATTGCCATCATGGCGATCAACAAACTGGCGGAGAGGCATGAAGCCACGCTTTAGGAATTTGATTCCGGATTCTACGCGACCCTTCAATTGTGGTTCACGTGGCGGCAGGGCATCAATTTTGAAGCCATAGCCTTCGGCATATTCCGCGTACGCTCGTTGCACCACAGGGTCGTAATAACACGCTTTGGTAATCGCGCACTTAGCATTGTCGATAATAATGCGACTGACCACTCCACCAAAGAATTCAAAGGCGTGACGGTGACATTCCAGCCAGGTCGCGATCTTCTGATTCAGCACAATCTCCGCATACTGATGCCGCGAGAAGGCCAGGGTCATCAGAAAGAACCAGCTCTTTATCTCTTCTCCAGTGCGGGTATCAACCAGCTTAGGTCCGGTACCGAAATCGACCTGGGCGGCTTCCCCTGGGGCAAAGTCAAGTTTGACGGTTGATTTGGGTGCTTCTGTACCGCGTAGACTGCACACGAATCGATAAACGGCGGCGTACGCGCCGGTAAACTGATGGTTACGTACCAAGGCCTGATAAATGGTGCTGCTCTGAATTCCTTGATCCGCCCAGGCTTTCACCTGATCTCGATACGGTTCCACGCTCGACTGACCAAGTGAGGCAGGCGTTGATTGTATCCGCAGCACTTGGCCAAGCACGGTGTTATCGGGTATCGGCGTGTCCGCATCCAGCCAGCCATTGGCCTGGGCAGTGCGACGAATATCCGCTGCTTTGCGGCGGCCAACGATCCCGGCTCTGGCCAGAACGCGATCTGAATCACCCTGGCGCATCCGCACCAAGACTTGACGAACTTCAAACATCTCAAACCTTCTGTTGCTCATGGTAGCCTCGCAAAAAGGCGCGAGGGTACCGGTTATTGAAAGGTTTAAGACCGAAAAATTACCCTAATACCCTGGCCACCAGGGTGGCTCCATTAGGGTGCAAATTTGGTGGCTCCATTAAGTGCAAACTGAGTGGCTCCATTGCGGTGCAAATTGACAGCAACTGCCTCCATCCCGTAAATGCTCATAACAATACCAAGACAGAAAATCACCAATGTCCAAAATTGCTGAACAATAAAGGCCACCTTTACTGGTAACCAGGAGTAAATCAAGTCCAGTGCAATATGGTCTTTGTCCCTTACGGTTAGCGCTAACGCTATAAAGACTAACCAGATATTGCTCAATACGGTTAGTAAATCTCCCCAAACAGGAGGATTCTCAAAGACGTAACGCATCACTACATTGTAGACGGCGAACACCCCCATCAATAATAAAAAGATTCCGCAAAACCCGGTCAGCGTTTTTTTGACAAGCATGTCGATCCATTTAATGGTCTTAATCATAGCGAAATTGTTTTCAGACTCTCTGCCCGGCCTTTGGATTTGTCCGATACGAAAAGTTCGATCATTTTACAAAACCAAAAACCTTGGAAAGACTGGCTAATGGGTGTCCCGGTTTAGTATTGTGGCTACAAACTTTACTCGTTCATCTATCGGGTTATCCTCTTTCCAAGGCATTTAAAAACTTCCAAGAACCCTGAATGTGTAACCAATCTGTCCGGTATAATATTTAGCCTTTCCTTCAATATGTACAAACTCTACGTTTTAATTCTTTGTCAGTGCTGTCCCATAAATAAATGAAAGAAGGCCTATAACCCTGTATTTTGATAAAATTGAGTTGTCTAAAAACAGCTTTATCACAGGAGGAATAGGCCTTGTCTCACAATAATACCGTGTTATCACAATTTCTCAAACTAGTCTGTAGACATGAGTTTGAATCTTTGTCCAAACAGCACCATCAAGGTCAAAAGTTGCGGAAGATGAGCCGTTGGGCACAGTTTACTTCACTCATGCTGGCGCAGCTGACTGGGAGAACCAGTTTGCGTGATATTGAAAGCAATATGGCTGCCCAACAATCCAAACTCTATCACCTTGGAGTGCAAAAGGTGAGCCGGTCCACTTTAGCGCGTGTCAACGAAAACCAACCAAGTTCGCTTTACGAAGCATTGTTCAATCGATTACTACACCGTTGTCAGTCGCGGGCACCGCGACATGGATTCCGTTTTAAGAATCGACTGCTCTCAATGGATGCATCCACGATCGATCTCTGTTTATCCGTGTTTCCGTGGGCTAAGTTCCGCGCAACGAAAGGCGCGATTAAATTGCACGCAGTGATCGATCATGATGGATACCTGCCTACGTTTGTTTCTGTGACTGACGGTAAAGTGCATGAAGTGAATATGGCAAAGCAATTAACCCTGCCAAAAGAGAGCATTATCGTTTTTGACCGTGGCTATACTGACTACAGTCTATACAATGCCTTACATAACAAGGGTATCTGGTTTGTCACCCGCCAAAAGCGGAACGCGAGTTATCGGGTAGCTGCTCGGCGGGAGGTGCGAACAACAACCGGATTGACGTCAGATCAGACAATTGAAATAACCGGATCGAAAGCAGATCAATGTCCTATTTTATTGCGCCGAATTGGATACCGCGATCTCGAAACCGGCAAACACTACGTATTCCTCACGAACAACTTCAAACTAGCGGCCAAGACAATTGCAGACATCTATAAAGCGCGTTGGCAGATAGAGATGTTCTTCAAATGGATAAAGCAAAACCTGAAGATTAAGACGTTTATTGGCACATCAAAGAATGCGGTTATGACACAAATCTGGATTGCTCTTTGTGCCTATCTGATACTGAGCTACCTGAGGTTTACGAGCTGCATGCATCGTAGTATCGGACAAATACTAAAGATTCTTCAGCTGAATATCTTCGAACGGCGGGAGTTAATACCACTGATTCAGGAAGTAAATGTTAAGCCGCCTGGATTCTATAACCAGGCCCAAACAAGTTTACTGTAAACTGTGGGACAGCACTGATTCTTTGTGGAATAATCGACATATGGTAGTGAGCAATCGGCTTTACTGGGCGCGCGAAATTTCGTTTTGGTCTGGCTAGTGTAGGAGCGTTGGGAAAGGGTAGGTTAATTGGTTAGACTTGTATGCTAGCAATCACATAAAATTTTATGAATAGAGTTATTCGAACTAGTGCCTCATTACTTTTTTTGCTGCTTCTTTGTGCTTGCGAAGTTAATCAGTCAACAAACAAAGATTTAATTACTGGTGCTTATTCAAGAGGTGATGGACTCGGTAGCGACGATGTTATCATTGAAGTAAATGGTAAACCCAAAAATACAAGCACCTTCGTTTTTGGAGAAAAAATCAACTTTATCTTTAATGATATCAGGGGATTGAGCAGGGATGGCGGCAAAGTTTTTCCAGGACTATCAGTATCTATCGTAAAAAATGATAAGGATGTAGTGCTCTCTTACCCAGATTTGTTGGAGCATTTGGAAAGTGGTACAGAACTTTCCCCTCTTCAATTACGTGCATACTTTGATTCTGGTTTCCCATATAGAAATAACGAAAAATATAAGGTTCTTGTCAAAATTTGGGATAAAAAAGGAGATGGCACTTTTTCTTATGAACTCCCTTTTACAATCGAAGAGAATAGGTTCTTAGCCCTAAAACCAAACGGTATTCACTATAAGAATATCTATTTATGGAACGAAAGCCTAAAACAGGTGGTGTTTTCCGAAGAGATAGATTCAGATAGCGTTCTGATGTTGATATTGGAAGGGCTGGATGGATTGCAAGAAATTGAACAGAAGGTTTATCCAATATTTCAATTGGAACTAGTAGATAGCAAAGGTAATGCGATTATATCAAGTCCAAATGTTCTAGCTAACATTGAGAACGAAGGCATAGACGCAGAGGAGTTCAGAAACGGAAAGCTACCAGTAACAATTACATTTTCTAAGGGGAACCTTAACAATCCATATCGTTTAAGTGCTGTATTGATTGACAAAAACTCTGACAAAAGAATAGATATTGAAACCGAATTGAAATTGAGATAGCAGCGGGCGAACTCGTCGACACCTACGCATGGAACGATCTCATCAAACCTATGAAAGACCAACGGATTCATTAAATCTGTTCCGGTTTACTTAATTTAGTTTACTATCCGAACACGGTAAATTAGTAACGACCTATCAATACTTATGAAAAACTTCTCCAGCGTATGGACCGGGGAGACACAATTCTGATTGACGGCGGCACTGGTACAGAAGTGGAATGTCGTGAGGTACCCCAGCTAGAAAATTCCTGGAATAGTGGTGGGACAATAAGCCATCCCGACATAGTCAGGCAGGTACACGAACACTACATTGCAAGTGGAGCCGAAATTGTTATCAGTAACTCATTTGGTTCTGCCAAACATGCCCTGGAGGATGCCGGTTTGGCTGATCAATTTGATTCGATGAACCGATCTGCTGTTGAGTTGGCAGTCCAGGCCCGGAGAAACCAGGGAACCCCGCATGTTTTGGTTGCGGCTGGTATGTCTTACTGGAGCTGGACCGAAAACAAACCCTCAGCGGAAGAGATTGGGAATAGCGCCAGAGAACAAGCCAGCATTATGATGGATGCAGGTGCAAATTTAATCATGCTCGAAATGATGGTGGACATTGACAGAATGTCTGCAATGGTGGAGGCAACATCTGCTACCGGGCTTCCAGTCTGGGTTGGCCTGTCTTGTCAGTCCGATGACAATGGAGTGATTTGTCTACTAAACGGAGAAACCTTGGCTGATGCCGTCGAATCCCTAAAGAGCTACGACGTGCCCCTAATTAATATTATGCACACCCATATTGAGTTTATTGATGACGCGCTGGATGTTCTAAGTAATAGTTGGTCGGGTTACAAAGGCGTATATGCCCACACGGGAAAATTCGAAAGCGATGACAGCAGGTGGATACAGGGTACCGCTATTTCTGCGGAAGAATATTGCGAGAATGCCCAACGTTGGCTGGACAGTGGAATTCAGCTGATCGGCGGATGCTGTGGGATTGGAGTGGGACACATTAGCGAACTGAACTCCCTGCTTGATTCAAGGTGACAGGTTGGACGAGTACATCGTATTTTATCTGCTGGAAGCCTTTGGGCGACTGCTCATCAGGTTGGACAAGACCCAGGCGTTGGCTAATCACATTACCCGACGAAAATCTGCTATGCAGGTGAAATATAAAGTTGTTGACAGACCTTCGGACATTCACAGGCTTAAAATGAATGACAGAAAATGTCTCGATAAAGACAGGTGGCAGTAACAATCATGAAGCCGAAATCCCCGGCTTCGAACGACGCGAGAAAGCTTACATGGAACCACCACCCCGCACTACCGATTGAAACTGCGCCGTATTTTAATTAACCACCGCAACCTGGACGTATTGTAAAGTGGCTGGCGGCAGCATGGTTTCCCGAGGGCATAAAGACCTGGTAGGACTTGATCGGGGCCACCCATGCCTCGCCTTAGCTTACTGCGTCGCCCGAGCTCCTCCATTTACCAAGTCTTACTACCAATGGATTGTGAGCAAAATGATCTTATGTCAAATATGAGATTTACCCTTAATTTAATGTAGTGTTTTGGCTATTTGTGGGTAAATATATAGATACTTTCGCTTGGGTTGATTATATGGATATATATGGTGTTCTCCAACACTAAGGTGGCCCGACATGAACGATTCGTGCGGGGATATGGCCATCGAATGTCATGTACATCTGCAGCCCTGGATAACTAGCATTTCTGTCCTGAAATAAACGCCCGTTGGTGTCCAAGACATCTCTGAGTCGAATCATCATACCCACCGTCTGATCGCTCGTCGGAAGGTAAATCATGCTACCCGGCGGCGTTGCATTTACACCACTCAATGGCGGAGCATCAGGGCCAGCCCTATCCAGCATGCGAATCAACAGCCCACGCGCTTCAATGGGTACCGGCAGAATATTTTCGTGACGCCCGATGGAGGGGGGATCGGTAAATCGCTTGCCCTGAAACTTGTTTTTGATGCCCAGTGTGATGAAACGCCAGAACTGCGGCAGAAAGTTTTGATCCCAGTTGGCCACGGCCCAGGCATTTGGCATACCGTGATGCGTGAGCAAAATATTCCCTGACCGCGAGGGGTCAGAATAGCCCAATTCACGAGGCTGGGAACGATAGACCAGCGTGTCTGGCGTCAGGCCGTTACGCTTCATAAACAGCCAGTTACCCACACGCCGACGCAGTTCCGCTGCAGGTATTCGCACCAGGCCGAACAGCAGCGCACCAATGATGTTACCCGCGAGAATCCCCAGAAAGCTCTTATCTCTTCCCAGAGCACGTTCAATACCATACTCCAGCCCACTGGCCGCCAGCAAATGAACCGCAAAAATCGCAATTAATCTACCCCCCCGCACACCAAATCGTGCTGCCAATGCGCCCGGGATCCAGTTCGTTGCATAACCGACGGAGAAATTACGCAACATGCTATAGAAGGGATGAAACGGTTTCTTTTTGCCCAGGGCAAGGTGAAACCCGTATTCAATGCTAGTTTCAATAATCGCGATCACAAACGTAACCAATATGTACAGGAGAGCAACAACGATCGGTGCTGCCCAGGCGAGATGGCCATCGTCCTGCAGGTTGGAAGAATTGTTTCCCGCATAGGCGTACGGGTTGCCCCGAGCCAATGGATCCTTCAGCGACCCACCCGGATCTCTCTGCATAAAGCGGCCGATAAACGGGTGGTAGGCTCTCAGTCCCGCAAAGTGCAACCGGGATTTCGGATCGTAATAGTGATTGTGCATGATTAGGGGTTGACCCGTCCGATCAGCGACATCCTGATCATCACCGTCCTCATCCATGATCCTTGGTTGCCCGAAAACATTCTGGCCATAGCGTTCGACAATAGCGCCGGTGGCATCGGTGAGAAATCCTGCGGATCCATCGCGCGCAGAGTGAACATAGAAGCGCTTGAGCGAACCACTTTCATCACTTTCGTAGCCGACATAGCGATCATCCGCGGAATGAAAAAACCGCCGCAGAAAATTGTTGCTGTCCCCATGTTCTTCAATCAATTGATTCAACCACCACACCAGCGTTGAGCCGTCGGTGCGAATCAATCGGTTGAAGCCGTCGTAGGCATAATCCTGGGGCGGATTCACCGTCGAAGAAGGATCATCCGGAAACGGATTGAATGGCGTGACTCTTACCAACCGATTCCTAAAGTCATACTCGTAGCCTTGATAGGCATCCCGGATCAGGTTTCCCGTTGCATCATAGACAAACTGCTCGTCGACGTTGCTGACGCCCGAAGACCAGGTTAAATCCGTCAGTCGTCGCTGACCGATTTGCCCGGCGTCATTGCTGACGCTTTGAGAATCATATTGGACATTGATCAGCAACTGACCGGCCGCATTTCGATCACGGACCGTACCGCCCTGCACGAATCTGGGTATACCGCGGGCGTCGTAGCTCCACCACCTGCCACTTTCCGGCTCATCGGTGGGATCGTCAACCTCGTAGCCATCAATTCTCCCTTCCAGGCGGTACATGCTGTCGTATTCCAAGGTGGAGAAAGTTTCTGCCTTTAAATCGGTTTCAACATCTGCCATCCCCACTTCATTAATATGATAGTGCGTACCGGTAATCATGTTGTCGTCGTCATTGAAGTCGTTACCGGTAAATGTTCGAATCTGCACCACTTCTTTATCCGAGTCGTATCCAAAACCCCACCTCAACCCATTGGCAAAAAGCGCGTATCTCAGATAAGGCCCATCAAATCGATAATCGACAAACTGATGTCCCGACAGGTTGTCGTTCACTGCCCCGGTGTTTCCATAAATATTAGGCGGCGTGTGGATGCTGTAGGCACCACCAGGGTAGTCCAGGCGACTGCGCAGCCCAGTGGTGGTGTGATCTGCCGTAACCTCATGGGAGGTGGATGTACTGCTGTAATTCTGATCCTGGGATTCATACCAGATATCCCCAAACGAGGTGTATCGCCGCTTGACCCGGCTTAACAGCGTCGAACCCCTGCTCTCTGATACTTCAACAATCCGTCCGGCGCCGTCCCGTACGTATTCTGTTTTATCCGGCCCGGGTTGCGACGTGCCCGACGCCTCAATCTTTTCGAGCTGACCCCTGCCGTCATAACTATGAGTAATGATCGCGCCTCGGGGATCCGTCACCTTATCGATCAAACCTCCCGAGGTATACGTGAACGAATAGCTCTCAGCCGTCGGATTGTTATCCCTGGGTGGGGTGGTTCCGGGAAACGCATCATCGGGCAGAGATCGCGTGGTAACAACGTCGACTGCGTTGTAATCGAAGCTTTCAACGGTGACGCCTCCATAATCCGTCGTGTATTTGAGGTTACCGTTGGCGTCGAATTGGGACGTTGATTCGAACACATCCATCAAATTGTTGAACGTGCCGTTGGTGTTGACGCGCCTTCCGTGCTCATACATGTGCTGCCGGGTGGCCACCGCTTCGCCCGCCCCATCAAAAATCGTTTCGATTCGATTTCCGAGGCCATCTTCTCGCAGCCGCTGACTCGATCCCGTGTCATACCATGAGCGCATGGATACATCGCCATTACGTGTTTCCTGGATGACTCTGCCGGATTTATCGTATGCATAGGCAATGACGGTCTGACCCAATGCATCATCCACCGTGTTTTGTGTGACCTGGTTGTGCTCGTCAAATACCCTTACCTCACCGTTTCCCAGAGAATCCCAGCGGCGAATCATATTGCGGTGCCCGTCGAACTTTGCTTCGATTAAAACGTTGTTGGGCGAGCGTTCCCGGGTTGGATTGCCTGCCGCGTCATGCCACCTTGCTGTCACCCGCGCGCCCTGTCCGATGTCGGTACGGTTGTATCCACCGCTACCGTCGGGTTTCCATTGGAAACCTTTTTCCCGAGTCCCTATTTCCCTTCCGCCCTCGTCGTAATAGTAGATTTTTTCGCCGAGAATGCCGCGGTTGCCGGGCATCCCGTCAATAGAACCCTCCACCACCTCATGAGTTAATCTGCCGATGTCGTCCACAAGAGTTATCAGTCGGTTGCCTTCGGGATCTTCAACACCAATCTGACGACCGAACCCATCGATCAGCGATGTGCGAACTCTGCCGCCCGGTTGGATCTCCGCCAACAGTTCATGATTATCGGTGTAGTCAAAACGGATCAGGATTTCGTCCGAGGTACCAAACCCCCGCCGTTCCTTCACTAGCCGATCCGCCTCATCGTACTCGAATTTGGTGACGGCACCCGCAACGGGATCACTGACATCATGTTCGCGGGGGGTTTCTTCCAACTCCAGATTACCGTTGGCATCATATTTGTACGTGCTCTTAATCGCCTTGCCATCGGCGTCAATCACCAGTTCGGTCAGTTGGCCTTCCCGGTCATACTCCATGTGGTCCCGAATCACTTTCGGTGTCACCGTGGTCGTGAAATCGGTTGGCATGCTGAGATCGGAGATGTGTTGATATCGGTTCGTTGCGCGCCTGTTATGGTCATAATGAATGCGAACAATTTCCCCTTCCGGCCCGGTGGTCTGGATCACTTCTCCGAGCTCGTTGTATGCCGTCGTCATCGTCCGACTGGCGGTCGTTTCTGTGGTTCGATTACCCCGACGATCGTAGGTGTACTCCGTGGTGATCGTGCCTACCGGTTCCAGCGACGCGTTCCTTGTCACGCTGGAATCACTGACATCAACCTGTTTTGTTGCCAGCAAACCACACTGCACGGTTTCGGAGCTGACCGGCGTACCGCCGTTGACGCCAAACGGATCATTCAACGGGAAATACCACATTCGAGTCACCACCCCATTTTCGTCGATGGATTTCAGCATCTGGCCGTAGTTTGACCACCTGAACGCAGAAACCCGAGGTGCTGGGGCCTGCCCTGCGACGCGGAAGGTCACCATTGGCATAGTGACCTGGGTTAAATGCGGCCCATCGTAGGCAGAAATCGTTTCCTGACCAAACACATCTTGGGAACTTATGACGTGTTGGTATTCCGGCTCATACAACCAACTTTCACTCAGCTCCGTAATGTCGCCCGACAACGGATTCGCATCGAAATCGGTAATCCCCATGGTACGACTGACCCGTTTTGATCGAACAGGGTCTGGTGTCTTGTAAGACCGAAGCAAGTTGCCACGCGCCCGTGGATCCGTATTTTGTTCATCATATTCAAAATAACTTGCATTCCCCATGGGTTGGCGTAACTCTTCCAGTTCCCGCTGGGTGTTATAGAACAACAGATTGGTCAGCGTCTGACCGTTGACAGTGACCGATTCGCCAATGGGTAGTTGCGTCAAGCCATTCCCCGGGCTGGTATCAAAATCTAGTGTTTGCGTGTTGCTTTTACGGTCGGTAACGGTGAGCTGAAATCCTATCGGCGCAAGGGACGCGACGTCGAAAACAAATTCGCCGGTGGGCGTCACCTGTTTGTGAATTCGACCATCGGCGTGATACTCGAATCTGACCAGTGGCGTCTGATTTGCCGCTTGCCCCGCAGGGTCCTGAAGACTCCCGAGCAAGTGACGAGGTTTGGTCGGGTCATAGCCATAGGCTTCCATCCGCCCTTGCAAAAAAGGATTGTCGGCATGCGTCACAACGGGCGATCGGACGCTCGCAAGATTTCCTTCGTGACCTTCAGTACTTCCCGCCGGATGGTAGGAGAATTTCCACAGGTCGCCGGCGTGGTTGCCGAGGCCCACAACCCGGCCCGCCTCGGGCTTCCATCGAATCTGGCGATCCCGGCCAAACCCATCCCGCGCAGCCAAAGGCAATCCGTGTGCACCAAACAGTAAGCCCCCAGGGTTAGGCGTTGCCGATTCGCGGCGATGGAGCACCCATAAGTCTGGCAAGGCACTGGACAGCTTCAAGAAGGTTTCTCGAATACCGCCACTCCAATGGATCAACCACCCGGCAGTCTCTTTCTCCAACTTTGCATAACAGCCGGGCTGCGACTCCCACTCTCCCGCGGCATTGAGGATAAATGTGATTACGATGCCGCTGCCCCGCAATACTTTGATCGTTAAATCATCGGGCGCCCAGAGCATGGACTGCCAACCACCGTTCCACCCCGGCCCGAACGGGCCGTCAAACAGGCTTCCGGAGCGATAGTTGTGTCCCATGGCGATGCCGTCCTCGCTGGCTCTGCTTTCCGGTCCGGTATTGACCATGACGACTTCCGAGCTTCCGGGCACCACGCTTTCGAGGAAACCCAGCCTTCCCACTGGTGCAGTCGTTCCCTCACAACCCATTTCAGTGCCGGCAGAAATCTCGGCGCGTTGGGGTAAGATGAGCGCTGGTTTGAGCAACGCTGGATCCATCGAACCGGTTGCCTCACCGACCATGATGTTGCCGTGGTGACTCAGACGAAGCACCAAAACATCGGGAGGTGTGTTGGGAGCTTCGCCATAGTCTGCGAGCAAGACCGCATGGTCGGCCTGAACAGTGCTGAAGCTTGGGCCAAGATGGCGCGCCTGCTCAAAACGGCCTGCAGAGGATCTTTCCAACTCAACATAAGCGGTGCGATCGCTTCCACTAAATCGCGCATTCGTTGAAGAAACAATCGATACGCTGGTCCCGATGACCGGATCCGGGAAATCTGGCCGGGTATCGGCGACCAAGCGAAATTTCTGCCCTGCGATAACCCGTTCCGCCACAACCCAGTTACCCTGGTCGTCCATTATCTCAATTTCAAAATCGATATCCTGGGTATTTCGCCGCGAGGACAACGCCATGGGACCGGCCAGGTTTGGCAGGGTATTTGCTCGCCAACCCACCCTGCCGAATGCTGGATAAGGCAGTAATTGCACAGCGGATGAAGTCGATTCCCGTACCGCCATAAACACACTGGAGTGATAGTGAACCGCGGTTCCCGCTCGTTTCGTTAACGTCAGTGCACGACTTGCCAGCACCGTGGGATCGGGATACGTGGCATAGCTTTCAATGGTTGCCAGCACTGACGCTGGCACGGGGTTTGCATCGGTGCCAGCAAAGTACAGATAATGCACAAATGGAAGCCGCATGTCTGGCACCCATGGCTGGGGTTCAGCCACAGCCTTGATACTCGCGGGCGCGCGAATGGCGCCGTTGTTTTCGGTGACATCGATTGCGATGGTGCGAATCGACTCCACACCTTCCGCGTTTACAACTTTTACTTCGATATGCTGGAGTCCAAACCGCACCGGCACTTCCGCACTAAAGTCTCCTCGCCACGCGTTCGGCCGCCCAAAGCTTGTGGTCTCGGCAACCCCGTTTAACGAATAACTCGTCCCATCGATCAGAACTTCCACCGGCGGGGTCAACCCAATATCGGCTAAACAGTCCCAGACCCTACCCTGCAAGGTTGCTTTGAGAGAACCCGCGTCCACCCGCGCGACGAGGGTAAGGTTCTGAGGCAAGTTGAACGAGATGCGTGGCGGAGGCGGGCTGGATTCACTGGCCGGATCGCCAGCGCGGCATAATCCCAAGATGTTCACAGGACGCTCTGCAGTAAAGTAGGTGACCAGTTCCGGCAACCGATTGTTACCCGGCATCTGGTCAGTGATCCACGCCCTGATTTCCGGGACCTGGGTCACCCGGAAGAACTCGACGCCAGGAGCATTCGGCGCGACATCGCCGCCATGGTTCAGATCATCCGCGACCAGGTAACAAGCATCTGATCGATACAAAACATGACTGGGTGTGACCGACGCCTGGCGCAGCTTTACTCTGCGAGTTCGGTTTTGCACAAAGCACTCAATTTCCTGACCGACATCGTGACATCGCAGCTCCACGAAAAACTTCCGGGCCGGGTCTGGCGCCTGCTCTGTGCCATCCGGGTTGTATAACGTGACCGGGCGAATGCCTTCTCCCAAGATCGGTTTGATGTCGCCGGACTGCTCTGAACTGAAGTACATCCGTGGCCGGAGAATCGCGACCTGGCTCAGCAAGGCCGTGTCTTCGTCGTAGCGGATTAGATTGCCATTGCTGTCCAGATCCTCCATCGTCGCTTCGGCGGTGATTTCCACCATCTGGTCGTGGTTGAATTCATTGGAGAGGAAGAACACCTGGGCAACCTGTGGACCGGGATTTCCGGGAATGGTGATTTCCACCTCGTCCGCTCCAGGACCCGTCGAATTTTCAGACAAGGTCCCTGACACAAAATCTGCACCGGCATTGGGGTCATCCACGGTGGAGTTGTACGGCGACAATCGCAGCTTGAATCGAAATCGCGCTTCAACCAACCTCGGATACCCGGCGGCAGGCGGCGTCTGAACTGAGACGTTCAGCGCAATGGGTCCTGAAGTGGCGTTGGGCCCCAGGTATTGAATCGCCCCGGATTGTACGGACGTTTGTAGTTGGTGCACGGCGTCGTTGTCGCCGCCACCCGTTGCCGAAATGTAAGTACCGAACCCAGAAGACAGTGTGCCAAGGGAAGAAGTCGCCGGCACCTGACCGTTATGCGGCGCGTTAGTTTGCCCCGACAAAAAATAGTGATTGCTATCAGGAAAGTCTGGCATCGACAGCTCGACTCTGTAAGGCCCCGGCTGCACCGAGTGCGCCATAAAATTTGCCACTTCCCGAACACCCCCAGTGATGGGAGGCTCGAGCTCGAGTCGGCCGCCAGGTTCCTTGGCATGGACCATGGGACCGTAGACAAAGTTGTCATCAGGAGACAGCACCATGTCCTGACTGTCCGACACCTCAAAGCGAATCGGTTCTAGAACGCTTCCTGTCCCAATTGCTGGGATCGAGGCGCCTCCCCAGGACAGGAGCGTTGGTGTGCGCATGGTCAGTCTTAAGTCTGTCGGTGCAGCAGCATGCAGATAGCTTCTTGCGCGCAAGGTGACGATTTCATCCCGGCGCGAGGGTCTTAAGTCAACCCGCAGCGTACCGTCTTCCAGCGTTCGGCGAATATCATAGTGACCCCACGCTTCATGATTGATCAGGAATGTAGACGCCCCTGAAACCACTTCCAATTCAAGCGGGTAATTGGGTATGGGCTTGTTACCCCTTCCTGCATCTACCACCCGCAACAAAACCTCGGTATCGTCGTCCGCTAATACTTCACGATCGGCAGGTAACGGGCTGTCGAAAACGATACGTATTTGGCTGATATCAGAATGAAGCACCTGCCTGTGAATCGCATGGTCGGATTGAACGATCAGCGCGTTAGGACTAGCTTCCGGGCCTAGTACCCATTCCGGCGAGTCTACTTTCCCATCGGCATCCGTCTGGGTTTCAACAATCGGCGATGTGATCTTGCTGGGAAATGTAACCGACGGGTCCTGGATTAATAACTGACCACCGCCGAACCCCAGATGAAATTGAATGGAAGCGCCAGCCACAGCGGCGCCCGAAGCATCAACCAGTCGAAATTGAAGCGCGCCTTTTTCGAGCGTTGCCATCGGCGCGGGTCGCAATGCCGCACCTGTGATGGTCTCTATTCGAAACTTCATGCAACCTCCTATCTTCCAATACAACACCAAACCAAAACTCAAGTTGCATCACAGACAAAAGGTCAGAACTTGAGTTTTAGACCTTTAACGTGCCTAAAGGCTAGCATGTTTTGTTGTCGATGTATTGATAGAGGTATTGGAAGCTAGAAATGCGCTTAAGAGTCGGCGGGATTACAGTCCATCTAAATTACTAAAGTGAGCACCGCATAGATGCACTCCTCCTTATGTAAGGGGTCAAGACTTTAATTTTGGGTTCCGGCTTTTAATTATCCCACTGACTGTTGATCAGTATAGTCCGTAGTAATCTCCGACCATTTTTTGTGTGGAAAGTAAGGGGTTAAGTCGTGCTGAATCCAAATTCAAATACTTGACCTCCAAGTCGCTGAACAGCTCTGGAAAAACCAGGAGATCCAATGAGGTGTGCATGCGAGCATTCGATTCCATCCAATGTAAACGTTCATCTGGAGCCTGCATACCTGCGTCGTTTTGGAGCACTCCAATTTTCATTTTTATCTTTGATGAAATTTATGAGCTGTATCACAAATACAATATTTTGTTATATTATCTCTGTCAAATTATATTTTGTTATATAGTAGAAAACCTTCTAATGTGTCCTACAGACCTTACTCCATATGTAATGGATGAGGTCGATCATAAAACCATCCACCCTGCTTTATGAGTAATCCCCAACCCACTAACCGACAAGCCTATTTTGAACAAGTATGGGGATTGGCTCGTCATATCCCAAGTGGAAAAGTTGCTACTTACGGGCAACTTGCTCAGATGCTATCTTCGCCTCAAGATATTAGCCCTGAAGACTACAAGGCATACAGTCCACGCTGGGTTGGTGATGCAATGGCAGCTTGCCCGGATGATGTCCCGTGGCATCGCGTTATAAACTCACAAGGCAAGATCAGCAGAAAATCCAATGCGGAAGAGCAGCGACAACAGTTGCAGCAGGAAGGGCTTGTATTTGTTAAGGGCAAGCTCGATCTGAAGAGTTGCCAATGGGGTAACCCGAAATCTAAAGGCGAGCCAACACAAGCAGCTTTATTTTAGGAATCGATTTGCTCTTTTTGTACAATTTTTACCTTAATTTTAGCTGTACTCGTCACAGCCGCCTAAAGAGGCCAATTCTAATAAAGTGCTGACTCCACTTATCACTCCCTGTGCCATTCGTGTGCCATTCGGGACAGACCACAGTTTTTGATATTCTAATCTATCTGGTATAAACCGATTTTAAATGGTGAGCCCCGGGATAGTTCTGGGGACACAACTTGACCCCCAGGTTGGGTTCAACGCCACCATCAAGGTGTTTGGATCTTCACTTGAGCCTGCTTTTGAGACTCCAAAATCAAAGACCTGACCCCCATTCGATAATAGACAGTAACGCACGCAGTTGCCGATAACTGATATCCATTATTTATACCATACATGATATGAATAAATTTTTATCATGGATGTAGTTGTTATACAAGGTACGCGTTACCATGCTATTTCTCTAATTTCCAGAATCCAGATCATGTCCAACACCGACCAATCCTTTTGCGCCAGTTTCGCTGACGAAGCCGAATTTGACAGGGGCCTTCGCGGTTATTTTGAATACCGTGATCTCGGCATCAACGAGGCCACTCAGGGGAAATTCCATGCCGCGATCAGCCGCGTCAAAGCAGGTCATGACGGCGAACTGGATATCCGCACAACCGGTATGCATCGGCATTTGTGTGATTTCCAGATGTTTTACGTACTGAAAGGATGGGTCACGATGTTCTACGAAAACGAAGGCGAAATGACCTTCCACTCCGGCGATTGCTGCATGCAACCAGCCGGAATCGTGCACAATGAAATTCAATGCTCATCGAATTTCGAGTGCCTTGAACTTTACTCTCCCGCGATACACGACACCGTGACAGCTGAAGAAGCCTAGCCAATGAATGCTTCCGCAGTGCATAGTGACGTAAATCTAACAATTGAGCAGCAAGACGAAGGTCTGACGGTGACATGGCCAGACGGCCATCAACGCTTTTTCCACTACGTGTGGTTGCGCACGTGTTGTTACTGTAATCAATGCGGTAGTACCTATCTTGGAACCTCGACCTTGCAACCATGTGACGTGGCGCTGGAGATAGCTCCAAAAAACGTCACCGGAAAGGAGGATGCTATTGATATTGTATGGGCCGAGGATTTGCACAAGTCTCGCTATTCTTCGGCATGGTTACTTGAAAACGCGTATCACGAAGAAGATCGTGCGCGCAGAAAACACGAGCCAGTAACCTGGAATAGTGATATTTCAGCGGCACCGCCTACCGTGGAATTTGCCCAGGCTCAGAGCAGCAATGAACACTTATTAGATTTTCTGCGCAAACTGCGTGATTATGGCTTTGTGATCGTTCGAAATGGACCTTGCGATGTCGGCAGCGTCGAAATCGTGGCGAGTTTAATCAGTGAAATTGCCGATTCCGCCTATGGGAAGATCTTTGACCTGAACCCGAATAAAACGGCGTTGACGTTTGGCAATACCATGAATTTTGTACCACCCCATACCGACGAAGCTTATCTTTACTCGCCACCAGGGGTAAATATTCTACATTGTGTTCGTCCAGCAAAGGAGGGAGGTGAATCTCTATTGGTGGATGGGTTTTATCTATCGGACCAATTGCGAGAGCACCATCCTGACCACTTCGAAACCCTGACAACAATCCCTCAGCCCTACCACCGCATTGTCCCCGATGATGGCGTATTTCAGCGCATGCGCGGCCAGGTGATCAAAGTTGATACCGAGGGTGATGTCGTTGGATTTCGGTTTCACACCCGCAGCGCCGCACCTCTCGATGTACCAGAAGAGAATGTGATGCAAGTGCACGCTGCCAACGTCGAGCTGAGTCGGATGATGTTGCAGGAAGAAACACAGGCCTGCTTCAAGCTCGAATCCGGCGATGCCGTATTCTTTGATAATCATCGTGTAATGCACGCGCGTAAATCATTTGATGATCCCCACCGACACATGCAAATTGCCAATGTTTCTCGCGAGCGATTTCATCTTAAGTTTAGAGTTACTGCGGGCGAGCTGGGATACAAAGATGAAGCGAACCAAATTCTGGCCGGGGGAGTCGCTGGTTAATGGCTGACTGGCTCATGTCTGTTGACGACTCCAACACTGCAGGAGTCCTACGAAAAAATATCACCAAACTCTGTCCCTAAATGAAAAGCATTCGCTGGCAAAAAGAAACGCGCAACTTTATTAAGCACAGTTACGAACTGCCATTAGGGAAGGAGGGATTAAAAAATAGGCAGTTTACAGTGTGGCAAGTGGAACAGACTGCTTTTATGGGAAATGGTGGGCCCGGCAGAACTTGAACCTACGACCAATGGATTATGAGGGCATTGCTCGATCTATTTCCTTATAACTATCATTTAGTTATAAGCACACCTATAATTTGTTAAAAGTTTGGTGATTGACTAATTGAATATTATCAACAAGTTACCGATTTTCGCTATTTTATAGCTTTCCCAAAAGCATCGCATCAATTTTCTATATTTTTCTCAGGGTTGTAAACTAAATGGATCAGCGAATCCAATGCACCGATATAGGGTAATCTCGCAAACTGATCGGCGGATAAAACAATTATGAATGAGAAAGAAATCAATAAAATAATGCGAACACTCATGGGGCCAGATTGGACTGAGAACCTACATGAGGAGTTGAAAGTACTCCAACCAGAAGATTCTAAGAAAATCGTTGAGTCGATGACCGATTCTGAAATTTTTCAGAAAGTAAATGCCCGGCGATTTCAAGAAGACTATATAGCCGACTATCTAGAATATTTATGGGAAATTAGCGAAACTGCGTTTTGGAAACACGTAAATATCTCAGAAAATTATAGCAAGGTGCAGAGCCCAATAAAAATTGGCGACACGGAAACAGGAAAAATTGCAAAATTAATAGTTAATCGAGTCTACTAAAAAACAATCTGAAATATGGAGAACCCGGAAAAATCGCCTTACCTGAAATTTGCTTTCAGTCAGAAAGACCAACATGAAAAACTACTAAAGTACCTTCAAAAAGAGCAACCAAAATTCGAGAAGCAAGGTAGTATCCCTGCTTCGGAAGAACCAAAATACGAATTTTTAATAACCTACAATGCGGGTACGCATCATGGAGTGTGCAGTGGGTTCAGCATGACCTGGATCGCCGCAAAGCTATTCGATTCCAGTGAAGGTAAACATGGTGCTCAGAGCAGCAGGAAAGGCAGGCTTATGGATAGTAAGACTGGATACCTTCAGGCAGCGACCAGGGCGCAGACCTGGTGGCAAGTAACTGACGAACGTGGATTCGATCAGGGCACAACGCCGGGCCTGGAAGATGCACATCCATTGAATGCCGCAGAAGAGTATCCGGAAAAAAGGGAATTACGCTATGCGATTATCGTCACTGAAACCGGAGGTTCCGGTTTTTCGGTTAACGATCCATTTATCAAACGAATTAACGCTGTAAAAGGGGGCTGCACGCAGCTTAACATTCCAGTTAGTATCGATAAAAGTTCTGGCAGACATGCCATCGCTTTTTATCGTTCTCAGGGCGATAAAGTCTATATATTCGATTCAAATCATGGCGAATTCCAGGTCAAGCACGAACGTTTGGATGAATGGTTGAATGCTTACATAAAAAAAATGTACAAGTTAACTTTTAAAGCACCAGGAGGATGGTCCCTTTGGCGCTGGTACTATCACATCGAGGTTCGGGTCGATAAAAGATTTTCGCGAAGCAAAATTTATGGTCAGAAAGCCGATGTTCAAATCGAGCAGGCAAAGAAGAAATAACGTCAGTAATAGGAGTAAGTACAATGATTGAGTTGACCGATAACCAAAGCCATATCATCGATTCAGATGGATTGAGAAACCTGTTACAGGTCAAGGCCCCCAAAGCGCCCGAAGAAAGCCCGCCGGTATTTACCTTTATCCGTAAACGCGAGGTTGAAATTTCCTGGGCCACTATGGTGCGGGGACGACCCAGCGGCTCGATCCAGGCAATGCGGGAGATGTTCGAATCCTCGTGGAATCTGCAAACGGTCACCCAGCCCGCGTTAAGTGCACTGATTGCCAAATCCGACGCCGAAAAAGATCGTCAGATGATTGGTGATCTGGATGCGGAGCAGGCGGAGCCCAGCTATCGTGCATTGCCCGCCTTTCGTGCCAAATTTCCAGTGGATTCTGACGGACCACCAGTTGCCGAAGCGATTGCTGTCGGTATTGTACTTAAAGATGGACAAAGCGGTCGTCGATTTCTGCTGCATCATGGTGCCGGTGAATCTCTGGATATAAAAGATTTCTCCTCCCCCGCAGCCTACGAAAAAGCCTGGGCCAAAATCACCACTTTTGAACAGGTTTTCAGTTCAGACAAGGAAGCGATTTCCTGCTATACGAATTTTGACGAGTTGGATATGCGCCCCGCGTTTATCGAGCGCCGGTTTAAAGAGCTGGACATCATGCTCGGTATGGCGAATACGCTGGACAGTGCGGTACCCGACCAGAGCGCGGCCGAATTGAAAGATTTGATTATATCCGGTGCGGACCCCGACGAAGTCGAACACATCTACCAGCGATTTCTGCGCTTCCGTATGAGCAAGTTCGACATTGAAAAGGAACTGGACAAGCTGGTGTCATTTACCGCGGATCTTGGGTACTTCTTGTATCTGACTGACCAGAAAAATGAAAAAGATGACGTGGTCGCTGCTCGCGGGAAAGTCTGTACCAAAGTGGAACGCACGGTTCGATGGCAGACAACTTACTCCCGGCCTGCCATGGTTTGGCGGAGCGGATTCCTCGGCATTCGCTATATCAATCGCGAAATGGTCCACTACACCCAGCAACATTCCAAAGTGATCCAGGAGCCAAGGCCGATTGATACCAGCAGCAATCTAATCGCCAAATGGCAGGATCAGTATCGGGCCAGTCATCCGGACGCGGAAATATATGTATTTGAGCAGAGCGGTAATGGTTTTATCACCGCCGACGGCGTACTGCTGCGTTCGGTGATCGATCGTTGCCGTCTTGACGAAGGGTTTCGTTGTCGCTGCGTCGTCGTGTTGCCGATTTACGAACACTCCATCAGTGGCCAGCGTATCCAGATCAAATACCATATATTCGAGCGACCCATGCCGGGCGTTTCACCGACCATCCTGCCACGGCTTTCCCTGGTCGAATCGTTATCTTACCGAACGGCCTGGCAGGGCACCGAACTGGGTGAACTGGTCAGCTCGGTCAACCTGGCGCCTGGTGAACAACGGACCATACGCTTGGTCAAAAGCTATGAGCAGGAGACGGTGGTCACGAAAAACACCAGTTCAATGTTTGAGTTGGAGGATAAATCAACTTCGGATCTCACTTCTGAAATGGAAAACGAGTTTAATTCCGAGCAACAGGAATCCTCAACGACATCCCTGAGCGCGTCAATCAGTGGTGGCACTGCATTTGTCACCGCATCGGCCAGCGCCAGTTCGGGAACGTCGTCGTCAAATCGGGAATTTGCCAAAAACATCAACAAGGTTGCCAAACGTGCATCGAAATCCGTGAGTAGCCGCAATCGCCAAGAGGTGAGTACTTCGACCAGCAGCCGGACAACTATTTCGACCCGGACCGAAAGCGAGGCAGAGGTTCGAAACAGCAACCAGGGACGGACGCTGAATCTGATGTTTCACCGGCTCTACAATCGATTTCGCGGAGGCCTGTATCTGGACGGGCTGCGGTTTGAGGTGATCCCCAGTGTTGAATTGATAGCCGGCAGCGGCGTCTATGAAGGTCTCTCCTATGGACTGCAGGATCTCCGTCAGGTGATCGACCAGCTTTCATCAACACCAATGCCGTTTGGTGCGACTGATCAGATGCTGCAAAATCTGGAGACCTTGGTCCTTGAGAGCGTTGAAAATTTGCTCGGCAGTGAATATGCGGAGAAATCAGACGAAGATGATGTTGACCCTGACGATACTACCATTTCAATTGGTATCCTTAAGTTTGGTGCAGGCCTCCCGGGACTGAATCTCAAATTGAAAGGTGACCGTCAGAAATTCGTCGAAAGCCTGGAGAAACGCTTAAACGCAGCGATCGCCTCACTCCAGTCTGATAAGGCCATAGAACCCATTGACCTGGTGGTTGCCACCCCTGGTCTATACCTCGACGCCATGGTTGGAAATCAGCCCAGCACCGAGCCGTATTCGGAAAAAATGCGAGAGATGGAGGCGCGTATGCGTGCTGCCGAGGTTTTTGCTAAGCAGTCCGAAGGCATGTTGCAACGCGCACAGGCGTTGCGAATCGCCAACTTGTCCGGTGGTGGAAATGGCATCGTCCTCACCAGCGTAGACTTTGATCGACGCCACTTTCGCTCAATAAAATTGGGGGTTAGTTCTTCTTTACCTGGAGACGACTGGCAGTTACTTGTGGATCAGGACAGGATAGAAGGCGAGCTTGTCAGTAGCGACGATAACCTGGTGACCGTAACATTTTCCGATTCCCAGAACTGGTTGAAGCGAGAGGATCTAATATTCAGTGTCGCGTTATACAACCCGGCTATGGGTATGACCGTGGAATTTGCCAAGTTGCCGCAGATTAATGTTTAGATATGCAGAAAATAGCGGTATTGTTTTACCACTGTATGAAAACAACTCTGTTTTGTGCGCTCGACGGGCGCTAATTAAATCTGTCTAAAAATGATCGCCGCGCTACAGAACCTACGACCAATGGATTATGAGGGCATTGCTCGATCTATTTCCTTATAATTTTCATATAGTTATGAGCACTACTAGAATTTGGTGAAAGTTTGGTGATCGTATTTTCCAATAAAATCAATGACTTATCGATATAGGTGTTTTCGGGCAAAATGATGTAAACAAGGCCAATCGCAAGGAGGCGAGCGCAAAGTTGCCAAGAACTGATAAATAAATCCGTCCCCTTTATACGCTTTTATACAACGTTGCCAAGAACTGATAAATAAATCCGCCCCCTTTATACGTCCCCTTTATACCCAGCACGAGCACGCCCTCACCCCGTCATGGGCCGCCAGCGCCGCACACCCACCAGCACCACTGAAACCGATGATGACGACATCCGCCTTACGGTCCCAAACTTCTGGTCTCTCTACTAACCCATGCATTTCAGACGACCCCCTCCGAAAGTTGTGCAATGGTGGGTTTTTCGAACACATCTGCCACTCTTAGCGTGCTTCCAAGTCGTTCGTTGATGCGACCGCACAGTTCAGCAGCCAGCAGAGAATGCCCGCCATGGGCAAAAAAGTCATCATGGACACCCGCAGTATCAACCTCCAGAATAGTGCGCCAGATTTGCGCGATGGCGATTTCCTGATCATTGCGAGGGGGCGTTTGTTCTTTTCCAGTGTCCAATCGGTGCTCCGGTCCAGGTACTGGTAAAGCGCGGCGATCGAGTTTTGAATTTGAGCGACCATCAACCGGCAGTGACTGCATGGACACAACAAACGACGGTATCGCATAGTGTGGCAGCCGGTCAGCCAGAAATGGGCGTAAGTACGTGCTCCAATCATCACTCGATTCTGCGGCTACCACGTAGGCGACAAGATGGTCGGGGCGCCCGGTTTTGTTATCCATAGCAGCGACAACAGCGACGTTGGAAATTGCCGGATGTGCCAGTAACGCCCCCTCAACCACGCCGATCTGGACACTGTAGCCGCGCAGCTTCACCATCGAATCTATGCGCCCTAGCACCTGTAGATTGCCATCGGGAAGTATTCTTCCGCGATCCCCAGTCTTAAACAAACGACCGAATTCTGGACGTACCGGATCAGGCACAAATCGCAATGCAGTATTTTCCTCATCCAGAAAATAGCCACTTGCGAGGCTGTCGCCACCGACATAGATTTCTCCGGCGACACCTCTGGGGAGCGGCTTGCCGTTTTCGTCAAGCACATAAATTCGCTGATTGATTTGAGGTTTGCCGGTGGGGGCAACCCTTTGTGTAGCAGAAGCGTGGGGAGCGAGTGGTATTGACGCAGCATCGTGGGTCTCAGCACAGCCGTAACCCTGGGTTAAAGTGCAATCGGGCGCCACAGCGAAGAAGTCATTCGCCAACGTTGAGGGCACCACCTCACCGATAATGGTCACATTACGCAAAGACTGAAGCGCCTTTGGCAAACCAAGGCCCGGTGTTCGCAGCACACTTTCCAACAGAGACGGTGAGATGGTTGAACGTGTGATTTTATTTTCCGCGATGTAAGACGCCAACAAACGTGGATCGTAGATAACAGCATCGGGGACAATCCACGCCGATGCGCCTCGTAACAAGGGCAACCAGACATACCAGATAAAATAAACGTTACAGGCTTCCCGCTCTTGTTCACCGTACGGGGCGTAGACGTAGCGATGCCAATAGGCGTTGACGCAAGCACGGTGCGATTGACAGATTCCTTTGGGTGCCCCGCTGGTGCCGGAGGACATCGACATGAAGGCCGTATCGCCAGCACGGGATTTTGGCAAGGGAACATCGTCAACAGCAATTTGATTGATCGTTAACATCTCCTGCCAATGCTCACCCAGAGAAACCCACTGACACATGCTCTGAACCGTGCTCGGCAACCGATCAATCCATTGTGGTTTGGACAGGAACAGGCGTGCTTGTGAGGCGCGAATGAATTTTTCCAAGGTTTCAGATGGGTAGGCAGTATCCAGCGGCATAAAAATTCCACCGGCCTTGTTGATCGCAATCAACGCAACAACGTGTTCTACACAGCGTTCCATCAGAATACCCACCATGTCACCAGGCTTCACTCCGCTTTTCACAAGCCATCTTGCCAATGCATCAGTCTCGGCATCCAGCTCTTGATAGGAGTATTGTTGTTGATGCTGAATCAACGCCGGTGCATCCGGAGTTTTGCCAGCCTGTTCAGTGAAAATTTCATGCAGACATTTTTGCGGATAAGCGTGGGTCTTGCCATCAACCATAGAAACCGGCATCGCCGCCAAATCGTTTTGCAGGTGCGTGGTGATCACTCCCAACAGCTCATTTTGACTCTGGCGTGAATAAAAATGCGCACCCGCAAAGGTAAGATGTTCAAAACTTTTACTGGTGTGCTCTGACCATCCTTGTAACTGTTCCGGGATTAACAGAATATCGGCATCTCCGCGCGATGCCGTTATCGGCAACTCCAGTGGCGGCTCTTGTTTAAATTGGTAGGTTTCTGCAATCTGCAAATCGGCGCGCAATACCGGTGTCATCACCTCGCGCAAATCGGCATCGGATAACGTGGCTTCATCCAGCATTCCCGCGTCGCGAACCAGCCCTTCAAAAAGTGCTTCATCTTCCATTTGGTGCAACGGTGCCTCCGGATTCCACCAAACAATATGCGGCGCCACCATCCCGGAGGCAAACAGACGCAGCGGTAACGGTTCACCCCGTCGACGCAATTCACGAATCACTTCAAAACAAACCAGCGCGCCAATGCTGTCACCGAACATCGCGTAGGGCCGGTCAAAACAGGGGGTTAAGTCAGCGCAGATTGCATCGACGACGCTGCCAATGTCTTGCACCAAAGGCTCATTGCGACGGCTTGCCCGGCCCGGCAGGTTAACGCCCATCATTTCAATATAATCCGGCAATGCTGACAGCCAGTTTTCAAAATACTGTGCGGATCCCCCGGCGTGATGCGCACAAACCAATCGGATACGCGCCTCGGGGCGAGGCTGGTAATTAATCAGCCAGCGCGGTGTTGGGTTGGGTGCTAGCATGAATGGATACCTGTATCGGACCTGACGGTTAGTTTCGGCGGCAAGAGAATGTTATTCGTTTCAATCCATTGCATACGAACAGGAATTGGTCGGTGATTTTCAGATTGGATGGCGATCGCAAGCCGCAGATCGCTGCGGGGAGCAGCATTATGAAACTGCCATTTTTCGCCATCCCATGATGGGGTATTTTCACTGTAAAGTTGGGGGCGCGACCGATCACTCAGATCGAAGCAATGTTCCTCTTGTGAAAAATCCATACCAACACCCATTGCTTTGCCATAGGATTCCTTGAGTGTCCAGAGATTAATAATGGCAAGGTTTTTATCAGCCTGTTGCGCAAGAAAATCTTGTTCCTTTGGAGCAAATGTACGGGATACATAATGCAACCGATCCGTGCTGTGGGACAGCGTTTCGATGTCAACACCCAACGCGCCATGGTGACTGCAAGCAAACACTTCGACATTCCCCGTTCTTGCCGCACTGATCCGGATGTTTTGAGAAGAGGCTGAACAAGTGACAATCGGCTTTCCGAGATCACTGCATCCAACCGACCAGTCCGAGATAGCACCCCCATAGGTGCTTGCCAAAAGATGTCGGCGTATCGCGGATGAGTCTGGGATTTCATCATACTCATGCCGTTCACTGGTTTCCCACAACCAAATGTTTACCGGGTCAGGGGGATCGACCGGTTGGAGTGTGCTCATGATACAGGCGTGAAAGCCGGAATAAACACACCCGGCGATAGTTCCAGTGGGGTAAACCTGAGCATCATGTCACATTGCAGATCGACGGGCTCAATTTCACTTACCAGTGTAGCGAGCATACGTACACCTTCAGACAAGGTCACCAACATGACAGTATAAGGTGGCGCAAGCGGGTACCCGGCATAGTATTCGTGATGGAATGTGGTCCACGACCATAACTGCGCCTGACCTGTGGCTTCAGACCATATCGTTTCCGCGCCACAAGTGGGGCAATGTTGATCTACCGGCGGATAGGTGAGCGTGCAACACTGCTCACACTTTTGCAGGAGGAGCTTGCCTTCCGATATCGCTTCCCAAAATGGTGTAGCCCAATCTTCTCTTGGCGGCATGTAAGCAGGCCATGAAATCTGTTCAGACACTTGCGTGTCAGTGTCTTTTATTAGCGCCATAATACGCAGCCTCCGGACATGGGTGTGACACACATATAGCATGCGGTACTGGCATTCGAAACCTGTCGCGCGCCTGCCTCGCCTCGCAGCTGACGTACGGATTCTGCGACCAGATTCATGCCCTGCATGTAGGCCTCCGAGGTATGTCCGCCGCTGGTATTGAGTGGTAATGAGCCGTTTCTTCGAATATGGCCGGCGCGTACAAACTCGGCCGTCTGCCCGCGTTTGGTGAAACCAAATCCTTCCAGTGAGAACAAAACCGATGGCGTGTAATTGTCGTATATCTGGACGAGATCAATATCGTCTGGTGACAAATTGGCCATGGCGAACATTTCCCTGGCGGCGTCCTGGGACTGTTGAAAATAAAAATCAGGTGCACTGTAATGCGATCCCTGCCGGGATGAGGAGGCCAAACCACCAATGGCAATCGCACGCCCCGAATCGTATTGCGGTGTGCGCGTCATAACCAGTGCAACCGCGCCATCATTCACCATACAATAATCAAACAAACGCAGTGGTTCGGCGATCAAACGTGCTGAATCATAGTCTTGCTGCGTAATAGGCTCTTGAAAAACTGCTGCTTCGTTCAAGGTGGCGTTATCCCGGTTAGACAACGCAATTTCGCGAAGCGCCGCTGTACAGTCACCAAACTCATGGGCATAGCGTCGTGCCATTAACGAGGAATGCGCGCCAGGTCCGCCCATGGCCTGCATGGCTTCAAATGCGGCATTACCACCGGGCGCGGCTGAATCGGCGTAACTCGCCAGACGAGACAATGCGAGCACGACAACAACCGCATTGGCTGAACCAGCCACCAGTGATTGGGCGGCATGTTGCAAGGCCGGCACCACCCAGCGCCCGCCTGCAGCATAATCAGCATTAATTCGCAAATCTTGCATCGACAATCGTAGCGCCAGTTCATCTCCGGCGACATTCATCGTCATCAGGCCATCAATATTGGTCAGCTTAAGACCTGCATCATCCAGTGCCAGTTTGATTGCGCGGCTGGCGAGTTCCAGGGTTGGTACCGGCTTGCCCTCGGCTTTGAGTTGCCGGTAGTCGGTTGAGCCGACGCCTATGATAGATGTGGCGCCACTAAGACTGCGGTTCGTATTGTCAGGCATGACTGATATCCGACGGGTTGGTTTGCTCGGAAAGTTCCGCCAGAATTTCTTCCGTGTGCTCGCCCAGCAGCGGTGCACGGGAATGCACGCCAGCGGGCGTTGATAAAAATCTTAAAGGCACCCCGGCCACCGCGCCCTTCATCGACGACCCTGGATGGTCAACCTCGACGATCATTTCACGCTGGCGAAGATGAATATCCTCAAACAGGTCTTTGGCTGTCTGTACCGGCGCAGCCGGAATGGTGTTACCAATAGCCTCCAGCACCTCGTCGCGAGTGTGGGAGCGTGCCCATTTTGCGACAATGACATTGGCTTCATCGTCATTGGCCAAGCGGTTTTCGGTAGTGGCAAAGCGCTCGTCGCTGGCGAGCTCAGGTTGTTGCATTGCCTCGGCAAGCTTGGTCCACTCATGATCGAACACCGCTGAAATACAAACAAACCCGTCTTTAGTTTCAAACGTATTGTAGAGCGACCAGAGTGGGTGGCGGTTGCCGGAGGGAAGCGGTTCCTCGCCGGTATAGCCGTATTGATAAACAATGCGCTCGCACAGCGAGACCATGGCATCGTACATGGCAATATCCACATACTGGCCCTGGCCTGTCGTGCGAGCCGATAGGATGGCACTAACCACACCCAAAGCCGTCAGCGCCCCCGGAAAAAGATCACCAACACCGGGGCCAGCCTTGGTGGGTTGCCCCGGTGGTCCGGTAATACTCATAAAACCGCTCATGGCCTGGGCGATATAGTCCATCGCCGGGCGGTCGTTAAACGGCGTTTCGCCACTGCGCTTATCGCCAAAACCACGCAGGGAAGCGTAGACCAGCGCCGGGTTTTGCTCGCGCAGGACTTCGTAACTGACCTCCAGGCGTTCCATCACACCCGAGCGAAAATTCTCGACTACTGCATCGCAGGATTTTGCCAGTTCAAGCAGTTGATGTTTTCCATCTGGCGATTTCAGATCAAGCACAATACTACGCTTGTTGCGATTGACACTCTGGAAATAACCCCCGAAATGTTTTTCCTCGTCATCGGGCAAGTGGGGGCCGATCTCGCGCATAGGATCGCCTTTGGGATTTTCAACCTTGATAACATCGGCACCCATATCCGCAAGTAACATGGTGCAATAGGGCCCTGCCAGCATCCAGGTCAGGTCCAGAATTCTGACCCCGTGTAATGGGCCACGGCTGTCGGAATTATCACTCATCGAATTATTGCCCCATCAACTGGTGTGCTACCCACTGCTGGATATGATGTGAACCATGCTCACTGAGTTCAGTAAAATCCGCATCCACCATCAGACGACCCTGTTGATAGCCACGACTGTGCAGGCCCCGCTGCACACCCTCACAAACAGCGAGGTCTTCCGGCTGTGTGAGTTCGGCGCGAAACCGGAACAGTTCACGCTGGTGCTCACTGGGCTCGGCACTCGGCAGATACCAGTCCTCGACAAACCGACAGTGATCTGCGTCGATGGGTTGCCATAGTGATGTCATCAAGTAACCGCCGTAGACGATCTGGATGCCAAGATTTGGCAACAGCGTCCAGCTTGCCTGCTCGTCACCATTCACGGATTCGTTGTCCTGGCTAGCCGACTTCACAACCCCCTCTCGCAGTTTCATCCGCTGTCGCTGGTAGATCGGATTAAGCTCAATACGGAAGGTGGAAAAGTCGATAAACTCCGTAGCCAATGGTTTGTGAACAACATCGCAGTGGTAGCATTCCGACCAGTTTTCAACCGCAATCTTCCAGTTGCATTTCATGATGTGCTCGTCCCGATGAGCGTGTACCAGCGTGTCGCACTGCGGCGCGAGGCTGCGAATTTCTTCATCCAGTCCCTGGGCGGCATCGGCGAGCGCTGGTGCATCGGGCTCCAGATTGATAAAGACCAATCCGGCCAGAATCTCCAGTTGTACGTTGCTTAGCGGGTAATCATCTTTGGAAAAGTTTTTGACACAATCAGCGTTGCGTACCCCCACCAGTTTTCCATCAAGTGCATAGGTCCATGCATGATACGGACAGGTAATGCGCACGATTTGACCCTTGTCGCGAAGCAATTCATGTCCGCGGTGGCGACAGACATTATAAAAAGCTCGAACCTTATTGTCCTTGCCACGAATAACAATAATACTTTGATCAAAGACAGTCGTTGTAAAGTAGTCTCCGACTTGTGGAATATCAGTAACATGACCGACCAACAACCAGTTGCGGAAGAAAATACTTTGTCTCTCACTTTCGAAGATGGCAGAGTCGGTGTAAAACGTTGCGGGCAGACCGTTTGAGATCGTTGGGTCATCGGAAAACCCTTGCTTAAATGGGTCGTGTATATCCGGCGGGGTAAATTCAGAATCGTTGTGTTTAGACATGAAGGATCTTCCTGCGGTTCTGGTATCGGCTAGTTACGAGTTGTTTGGATCGAATTCTGCATTTGCATAAAAGAGCCAGCGACAATCTAGTTGAGCACAATCAGATTGCTATAACATTCATTATAGTGTCTCTCTTTAGATAATGTATTGAATACTAATAGTGAAAATTAGTTTTGTATGTCTCACTAGACGAACAAATTTGGAAAATGTTAAGTGTTGGCTACGACCCATATCTTATCCGCTCTTTTCTACTGATTAACGTTCTCATAGAAAACGAACCAACTAAAACGGGGACTACAAGTACCTTTCGAAATCCATCCGCCCATGTAGAACGGTCAGAACATAAAGCACCTCAGTTTCATAGGTGGGGATGAACGAGATTTACGATTCCGCTTAGATTATCCTAATTGTTCATACCGCTCTACTTCTACCAGACAACTGTGCGCAATCGGGCCTTGTCCTAATTGAGATGTTCCCTTGTCAATCGATGGCCAGGGTATCGCGCTGTGGGATGACCTGGTGCAGAATGAACGGGATTCAGGAGAACTTTTCTTTCTGTCAGAATTGGCGCTTCAAGATGCTGGTTATTATCTGTCCTGCTCGACCCCTGCTTTGGATTGCAGTTCTGCTACCGAGATTTTTGTCGGCTGGATTCAGCATCAAAATTGAAAATAATGGTGGGCCCGGTAGGACTTGAACCTACGACCAATGGATTGTGAGGGCATTGCTCGAACTATTTCTGCATAACTATCAGATAGTTACATTGGTATGTAGAATTTGGTAAAAGCTTGGTGAAACGATAATTCAATAAAATCAATAGCTTATATATTTACTATTTACCAGTATTTTCTGGAATAGTCTATTGTATTTTCCGGAATAGTCCATTGTATTCTCCGGAACAAGGAAGTAGTCTATACCTCAATTATTAAGACCACTAGTTTGAATACTTAAAGACAATGTATCCGCGAAAATTACAACCAATAATTAGTGAGCTGCTGACCGAGTTTAGAATTGTCTATTTAGCCGGACCCAGGCAAGCAGGAAAAACCACGTTGGCAAAAAAAATTGCGCACCAAACTAATATGGCTTATATCAATCTGGATGATACAACTGTACTGGCATCTGCACAATCTGACCCCCACGGCTTTATCAGATCTTTGATAGACCGAAATATTGTTATTGATGAATTTCAATATGCACCAGACCTTGGTCCAGCAATAAAAGAAGCCTCGGATAACTTAAAGCCGAATCAGAAAGGTAAATTTTTACTAACTGGGTCTGCTGACATTTTTCGCTCAGCGAAAACCCAGGAAGTCTTGCCCGGCCACATGGCACGAGTAGAGTTATATCCACTATCCCTATCTGAAATCTCAAAAAACCCAGGGAATATTATTGACTACATTCTTGCGGGGGAATTCTCTTCTGCAGCCCCCCTATTTAAAACAAGAGAGCAATACGCCGATCTTATTATCAATGGCGGTTATCCAGAGGTTCAGAAAAAAAGTAACCGCGCCAAACAAATCTGGTTTAAGTCATATATTGCAGGTCGGCTTTATAAAGATTTTGAAACCTTGTATGCGGCACGAGGTGACTACTATTCAAAGATTCAGGCATTGATCCCCTATCTCGCTGGAATAAGCAGCAACTTACTTAAATATTCAAGTGTCAGTAATGATTTAGAAATGGATGAAAAAACCATTAAATCCTATATCGAAATTCTGGATCTAATGTTTATTGTCAGAAGACTGCCAGCCTACTTTAAAAAGCGATCGAAAAGATTGATTCAAATGTCGAAGCTTCAGTTTATTGATACCGGCCTTGCCTGTCACCTGATGGGGCTGCGTACCTCTCAACAATTATTAAACAGTCAGTTCTATGGCGCCCTACTTGAAAATCTCATTTATTTGGAATTATTGAAACAATCCGGTTGGTCTAATAATGAAGTCAATATTTTCCACTTTCGGGATAAAAGAAAAAATGAAGTGGATCTGGTCATTGAACAAACCAACGGTGACGTGATTGGTATTGAGGTTAAAGCCTCTGCAAGCCTAAAGGAACAAGATTTTAAGGGTCTAAATATTTTATCGGAATTCGCTGGAAAGAAATTCACACAAGGTATCTTATTTTATACCGGCCAGGAAATTTTACCTTTCCGATTTAATGATAAACAGTTTTTTGCCTTACCTATCAGCTTATTCTGTTTTTGAAGCGCCTCGGTTTTCCTCCTCTCCCTCAGGTTGAGGGTCTCCAATTCCCCCTGTTTATGCTCTCGAGATTGATTATCTCAAATTCGTCTAAAAATGTTTCCTAATGTTCTTTTTTCTGAGTCGATTTATTGGCTCGATAAATGCTTCGAATCAACTGCTCTAATAAGCTACATCCGTGTAGCGATACGACCGATGGATTATGATTCCAATTCTTTTCTAGCCATTGCCTTCAATATCTTGAGCACACCAATATCCTTATCTCTTTTCGTGGCTTCCTTTTCTCTAATAAGCGTTTCCAAGTTCAGTATTTTTAATTCAGTCCCATTATCCAGCTGAACTTTCTCAATGCGGTTATTAAGCGTAATGAAATCAGAACTTTCTCCAATTGCGCCAAGTACATCCAACGGCCCAAACTTTGTGGCGAGAAGATGATGTCCTGCTGTGTCTAAGGCTTCAATTGTAGGAAACAATCTCTTCGGTAAGTGTTCTCTATAGTGCGCATCCAGTTCTATTAGAGCTTCATGCAGTTTGCTACGGTTATTCTCATCTCTTGATGGGACAATATCCAAATCAAAGGTTGTGACCGGTGCCCCAAGGAGAACAGCACATACCCCACCTACAACTATAAAAGAAACGTCATGTTTGGATAGAACTTCAAGGATTTTAAAAAAATCAGGAGACCCGTTTTGCATTCCTTATCCGATAGATGGATGCAACATTATTTTGAAGTACCCGAAGTCGTTCAGTAGGAGAGAGCGATAGCATCCATTCAATTAATGACATATCAATGCCATCTACCGAGCCTTTGGAGATAGGTCTGGATTTTTGCTTATTGTGTTCTTGATGTGGCATGGCACAATTATTGAATGGAAATGTATATCCGTAATTGTAACTCCGTGAGAAACACAAAAGTGCAAAATATGGTGGGCCCGGTAGGACTTGAACCTCGGCAACTGCTCCTGCGTTGCCCTAATAAGCTACATCCATGTAGCGATACGACCAATGGATCATGAGGGCATTGCTCGTACTATTTCCTTTTAACTATCAGTTAGTTATAACAGTATCAAAAATTTGGTGAAAATTTGTTGAATCACTAATTCAATAAAATCAATTAGCTATCGATTTTCATTTTTTCAATAATTTTCACCTGAATTTCGCTGAACATATCGTTGCCAGTTGCCAAATAATTAATGCTCTGACACTAATTTAGTGTGTCAGTATCGAAGTAATACGCCCTACGACAGTAACAAGCTAAATTTTCAAGCCGGACGGTAGTGGTTCACAATCGATTGATCCTGCCCGTTTGGGACTGTTTATTTCTATAGCGTTTTACTCATTGAATAGGTAGAAATTCTCAATTGAAAAGCTTATTGATTGAAATTAAATCGAGTCCGATCTCTATAATTGCATTTGGTTAGTAAATATCAGGCTCAATTGGGTTTCATCACTTCTTCCGGTAATCGAATTTCGAAATTAGTCCTGATCTTCGTATCGATTGTTGGTTTAATCTGCCGTGGGTAATGTGAACTTAAAATTTCTTTTGCTCGCTGGTTGGCGGTTTGTCGAATATCCGGGGAACCATTTTCTTCCCAAACATCAATACTGTCGCGATTGCCGATCTCAGGATACACATAATCCGTCTTCATAAGCTCCAGGGTTTCCGGCTGGGTCAGGAAATGACCTGGGCCATCGATAACCTTGCCAATAATTTCATAAGACAGCGTTTCGTCATTAACTTCGATGCCGCGAATTCCGCGTAACACTGCACTTAGCATATCGTGGTCAATGAGCAAGCTCTCCAGGGAAAACCCCATCAATGAAGCGTGCCCGCCTGCATTACCGCCCACCAAATTTGCCCCGGCCAGTCCTGTCATGGCAGACAAATATCCTTTCTCCCATCCAGACTGGACATCTGAACATTTTGCATCCGTCATACCGCCGCCAACAGTTACGGGAATGTCGTAAAAATGAGCAAGCTGAGCCGCTGCCGCATTCAACACGCCAATCTCACCGCCGCCACCAGAAAATGCGCCACTGCGTAAATCGGAGACGAATGGCCAGTTTCCGAACACAACCGGATGGCCTGGGGATAATAAATTGATGTATACCAGTGCTGCCAGGCATTCGGCGTTGCCCATTGTCAGGGCACCAGCAGGTGCTGCGGGACTGGTTGCACCGGTTTGTGCGGCAGATGCGGTCCAAATCGGCATTCCACAGTCTACTGCAGCTTCCAGAGTGCGGCAGGAATCTGCTGCAAATCGTAAAGGTGAGACTACAAATGCGCAGACAATCATGGAAAATGGTCGTTGTTTGTAGGTGGATTTACCTGCCAGTGAAACGTCAAACATGGATACCGCTTTACGCAAATGATCGGGCTCGAAGAAACTGGTGACAAAATGCTTTTCCGTCGCGCTCATCAACGCATAGGCGGTGTTTAAATCCAGGGATTCTGAATTCGGCATGTCCCGGGCAATACAGGGCCGATGCATAAAATGTAAATTCGGCAAGGTATCCGAAGCTCGCGTAATATCATAAACATCCCGCAAGGTGGCGTCACGATAACGGCCGGTATGAACATCAAGGATGCTGATTGCTGCGGTGCTCCCACTGTAGTGAACCCGGTTGCCTGTAAGGTCCATATCGTGGACATCATTCCTACCATGAAGTACAAAGCCACGTCCTGCGCCAGCTACTATATCCTCGACCATAGCAGGTGGAAAGCAAATCCGACCCCGGTCATTAATGCTACACCCATTTTCAAGGAGGAGTTTCCGGCAAGAATCAATGGGCTCAGCCATACCATAATTTTCCAGGATATCCAGGGAGGTTTGATGAATACGTTCCATTTCGCTTTGGGTAAGTGGCTTATAGCTTCCGCCCAACAAACCGGGGCCAATTGGGCTTTCGCTCCCAGGTTCATCGACGCGTTTTCTTTTTCCTGTTGATCCACCACGACGTTTTAACAGGTTTGCGGTAGTCATTTAACAGTAGTCACAATGTGCTCAACAATGATTTATTGCGGGGCTCGGTCGTACGATCGAAATTATACAACCGACGGAAAACCCTGGCCTTTTGGCGGTTCTATCACCTCGGCATCATAATGCTTGTCAAATAGTATTATTTGTACTCGGGTACCGATATTGGAAAAATTCGAATCGAGTTGCGCAAACACCAGACTCTGGTTAGTGGTATGACCTCGAGCACCCGAAGTAGCCAGTCCAATGACTTTCCCATCGTTTTCAATCATCTCTCCACCCCAGGGATCAATGGGTAGTTGACTGTTCTCGATCTCTAACAGTGACAGTTTGTAGTTATTGCGTTTGTTTTCCTTTTGATGCATTGCCTCCTTACCGACAAAATCAGATTCATCTCCACGGGTGTATTGATTCAGTCCAGATGAAAGTGGCGTCATATCGGTGACAAAATCGATTCCCCAACGACCCATTCCCCGCTCGAGGCGAAGGGAATCCCAGGCCCGCATACCCACATCAACAATTCCACTGGCTTTGCCGAGCTCGGTGAGCGTTTGATAGACCGTTAACAGTCCAGTCGCATCACAATGTATTTCCCAGGTCGATTCATCAATGTCATCTGTACGAACGACCCTTACTCGCTCAGAATCGATTGACTCATCAACTAGTTCTCCAGGAGCAATCCTGTCAAGGGGGATTGCAGCTACCCGCTTAAGAATTGAGGTCGAATTAGGCCCTGAAAGAAGAAGTATGCTCTTTGTTTCAGTTACGTTTTCTATTAAAGCATTACCACTACAGCCATGAACTATTGGGCCTTGTCCCCTAAGCCAATCTTCCAATCTATTTTCTGCCCCTGCTGCCGCGGTTACAAAAAAGCAATTGTCAGCGAGGTGATCAATGCTCACTAATACCTCAATACCCCCAGACGGTGCCAAAAGCGGGCAGATTGCACGCATTCTTGCGCTCGGAAGGTTGTTGGCAGAAAGTCTATTCAGAAATTCGTAGGCACCCGCACCTTCAATTCTAAACTTGGATAACGACGAGAGATTTAACAAACCGGCATTATCCCGAAGTTTGTTACATTCATTCGCGACATGAGGAAACCAGTTGGCGCGCTTGAAAGTCCAATTATCTACCGCCTCTACACCGGTTGGTGCAAACCAGTTAGGTATCTCCCACCCATTGGTCACTCCAAAGACCGCACCCTTATCAGCCAATTCCTGATATAGCGCATCGATCCGTGCTAACCGACCACCTTCGGGTTCCATTTCGGGATAGCTCGCGGGCAATGAGAATATGGTGTGGGCCGCATGGATATTGGAAACCCCATAATCTCTGGTTGCATAATCACCGAACCGGCGGACATCCACGCTGGACAGATCGATAGAGGGTTCTCCCCCCACAATCCATTCAGCAAGATAACGACCCAAACTGGCATGAACGAAGCCACCATGCACACCACAACAGGTAAAATAATTTCTCAGACCGTGTGCGGGTCCCACCAATGCCAGCATGTCAGGTGTCGCCGGAATTGGCCCGTTGACGATTGTCCGAATACCGAGTTCCTGCAAAGCAGGAATCATTTCGTAGGTCTCTTTGAGTAACTCAGCGGATCGATCAAGATCTTCCGCAAACAATTCCCGGGAAAATCCGCCAGGCGCCCCATCCAGCCAGCGCAACTTGGCTTGATGCTCAAAAGCTGAAACCATCAGGCCCCGTCGTTCCTGTCGACAATAGTAAGGAACGCTGGTATCTCTAAGAACCGGTAGCTCTACTTCCAATGCGTCCAGAAGAGGTGATTGTTCAGTGACCATGTATTGGTGTTCCATGGTAAAAACCGGAAGGGTGAATCCGAGCAATCGAGATATCTCTGCGCCCCAACTGCCACCGCAGTTGACGACAACTTCTGCGGTAATCTTCCCTTGACTAGTTTCTATGCACCACTCGCCAGATGGCGTTTCATTGAGCCCAATGACATTGGTCTGTTGAAATATTTCTGCGCCAGCCAGCCGTGCGGCTTTGGCCAGTGTTTGGGTCGACATCGAAGCATCGACGTATCCTTCACCAGGCGTGTGTAGAGCACCTATATACTTGTCGCTTTGTAAAAGTGGCCATAGTTCCGTGACTCTTTCAGGGCCAATAATTTCCGCATCAATGCCTTCGGAATGCGCAGGGCCGAGATAGCGCTTGAACTCATCGATACCATCCTGGTTACGGGCAAGGCGTACGCCGCCGGTAACATGTACACCACAGGAATCACCTGTATTTGCCTCCAGTTTTTGATACATCTCGAAACTTTCTTTGGCAATATGGCGTAGAAACCAGGATCCAGCATATAGATGATTCTGGCCAGCTGCGTGCCAGGTTGAGCCCGATGTTAATTCATTGCGTTCGACCAGCGCGATGTCGTTCTGACCGAGTTGAGTGAGATGATATAGAACGCTGCAACCGACTATTCCTCCACCAATGACCACTACACTGTACTGAGATTTCATGTCTTAAGTTAGAACCATGGTCGAGCGTTTGACGTATTATGCCCGGCGCCGAGAGCATTAAAAAACTCAGCTTATCATAAAATATTTTCTAATCTCTGCAGTTTAGAATGGGCGAGTCGGGCCATTATCCAGGGAACTACCACTATCCAGAAAATTAATTGAGTAGTGAAAGCACGTCAGTGATAGACAGCCACTGGCTCACCCAGTACATCGCTCCTGGGGGTTACGCCCAGACCCGGAGCGGTTGATGTGCGGAAATGGGCACCAGTACGCTCAGGACCTCCTTCAGCTACCTGAATGGTTGTGTATTTGTCGTAGCATGACATCATCAGATCCTGGGGTACGGTATGGGAGATATGGGCGGATGCGGATGCAACTATGTCGCTGCCCCAGGCATCTTCGATACGCATAGGAATTCCGAGCGCAACACAAAGATCTTTCATCTGGCGCATTTTTGACAAACCACCGACATTCGAGAGTTTCAGACATACCACGTCCATAGCGCCGTCACTATGAGCCCGTAACAGGGCGTCCACGGAGTTGATCGATTCGTCCAATACAAAAGGATTGTCAATCTGATGACGTACGATCAAGCAGTCTTCGTAGCTGTTGCAAGGTTGCTCAAAATATATGTCGAGATCCTTAGTTGCGCGTGCGACCCGAATGGCCTCATGCACGCGCCAACCCCGATTTGCATCGGCCATGAGTATGTCACCCGGTAGCGCATTAGCAGCAGCAAAGCGCAACCGCTCAATGTCATCCTCAGGGCTACCACCAACTTTGACCTGGAAAACCTTGAAGCCCTCGGCGCGATAGCCGTCGATCTGGGCTTTAGTCTTTTCAGGAGTATCAGCAAAGATCGCCCTGACCAGTTCGATGTCCTCGCACATGCGCCCACCCATTAGATCACATACCGGCAGACTCGATAATTTTCCTAGAATATCCCAGCACGCCAGATCCACCGCTGTTTTTACATAGTTGTGATTCAGCAACACGCCATCCATGATGTAGTTGATTCGGTTAAGGCACCTCGGGTCTTCACCAATCAAGTGGGGAGCGAGCTCCTCGATTCCAGCACGGATCCCAGCCGCGAACGTCGGTACATAGCGCGCGTTGGGTGCGTGGCTCGATTTCTTTTTCTTTCCAGGATAGAAAATCGTGCCACAGCTGGGCGAATTGGCCACACCGATGGGGCAGGATTCTCCCCATCCCACAAGCCCGGTACTGGTTTCGACGGCAACGATCGTGCTTCTCGCCATTTCCGGGGTCGTTCCACCCTCAACGTCAATTCCACCATCCGGAAGTGGGAGATCCACCTGGTACACACTAATTTGGTTAATTTTCATGGCCAGTACCCTCTTTCAACTTAAATTTGACTCTAGCAGCTATTTTTACAACGTCAAGCATACAATTTAGGCTTCTTTGACGAAGACGAAAATAAAGTGCAGCAGGCAACGAATCCCTTCATGCCAAATGTGTTACCCATCTCTTCGGTATACAGTGTTACCTATCTGTCCGGTATGGACCTTAAAAAATATGGTGGGCCCGGTAGGACTTGAACCTCGGCAACTGCTCCTGCGTTGCCCTAATAAGCTACATCCATGTAGCGATACGACCAATGGATTATGAGGGCATCGCTCACTCTAATAACATTTAACTATCAGATAGTTACAAACGTTCCTGTAATTTGGTGAAAGTTTGGTGATTTGCTTATTCAACAAAATCAACGGCTTATGTATTTTGGAAATGACGCTCTATTTCTACCAGACAACTGTGCGCAATCGGGCCTTGTCCCAATTGAGATGTTCCCTTGTCGAGTGTAAGCACATTCGGGTTCCCTCCTTTACAAAGTCCAGTTTCGCGATCCGGGTCAAACCACGCACCTGTGCTGATCTGAATGACGCCTACCCTGATTGAGTCAGACAATACAGCACCACAAAGGCAAGCACCTCGATCATTAAATACTCGAACAATTTCGCTGTTGGCAATACCCCTTTGTTTTGCATCCTGTGGATGGATAACGACCGGTTCATATCCATTAATTCTATCGGCCTTAGATAGATCACCTTGATCTAGCTGGCTGTGTAACTTGTTCTTAGGTTGATTGGAAACCAAATGCAATGGGTAACGGCTGATCTCGCCTAACCATTCTGCGGGTTCGATCCACATCGGATGACCCGGGCAATCAGCGTAGCCAAAGCTGGCAATATTCTCAGAGAAGATTTCAATCTTGCCACTAGGGGTACGCAACGGATTAGCGACCGGATCCGCCCTAAAATCTGACAACATGACATGAGGCGTGTCAGCCACGGATAACTTGTGCCACCCTTTTGCTTGCAATTCTTCAAAAGGCGGTAACGGAATATCGGTTTGCGCAGCAGATTCGCGACTCTGATCATACAACCACTTCAACCATTCGTTGACGTCGCGGCCTTCGCTATACGCTTCCTCGATACCCAGAAGCGCTGCAATTCCACGAAAAATATCATAGTCGTCCTTCGCCTCGCCCGCAGGTTCAACAGCCTTTTCCATCATGACCAAATAAGGATCTCGAGGGGACAAGGTAATGTCGTTGCGCTCAAGTGGTGTCGTGCATGGAAGTACAATATCTGCATGTTTGGCAAGAGAGTTCCAGCACCATTCATTAACAATTATGGTTTCTGGGCGAGCCCAGGCTCGGCGTAGCCGACTAAGGTCCTGATGGTGATGAAATGGATTGCCTCCGGCCCACCAGACCAATTTTGTTTGTGGATAGATATGGGTTTTACCATTGTACTCAAATTGCCCACCCGGACTTTCCAGCAAGTCGGTAATTCGTGCCACAGGAATAAAAGTTTTCACTAAGTTTTGACCCTGGGGCAAAGCTTGGAATCGGGGCATTGGGCGCTCCAGCCCGACGGTATTGGTTGCGCCGTAGCCAAAGCCGACTCCGCCACCGGGCAAACCAATTTGCCCCAATATAGCGGCAAGTATCGTACCCATCCAAAACGGCTGCTCGCCATGATCCTGTCTGGTTAGTGACCAGGCAATAGAGATCATCGTTCGCCCTTTTGCCATCCGTCGTGCCAACTTTCGAATGGCTTCAGCTGGCACATCGCAGATATTGGCCACCCATTCTGCCGTCTTGGGCACACCGTCTGTTGCACCCGTCAGGTAGGCAATAAATGCATCAAACCCGGTGGTGTATTTGTCGAGAAATGCCTGGTCTATTCGGTTTTCTTCCAACAATACATATGCCAAACCAATCATCAGCGCTGTGTCGGTCGATGGCCTTGGAGTCAACCATTCGGCCTCGAGTGTGTCCATCACATCTGAACGCAATGGAGAAATATTAACAAACTCAACCCCTGCTTCCCTGGCCTCTCGCAGTGCGGGGCCGGTGCGGTGTGCGCCAACGCCACCTTGTCCAATCACAGCATTTTTCAGAGGCATGCCACCAAAAGCCACCATCAGATCACAGTGGTCGATGATCGATCGCCAGCTGGTTGCGCCATAGACAAATTCAACGCTACCCAACACATGGGGCAGAATGACCTCTCCCGCCGCAAGGCTGTAAGTATTGACTGATTTCGTGAACCCTCCCAGTAAATTCAGAAACCGCTTAAGATGCCCTTGAGCATGGTGAAAACGGCCGGCACTGGCCCAACCATAAGAACCAGCGAAGATGCTTTCATTGCTATGCTCATCAATGACACGGGTCAATTCATCCGCAATCAGGCGCTCGGCTTCTGCCCAACTGACACGCACGAACTCGTCTTCACCACGCAAGTCTCCCGCCGTCCCGGGGCCGCCTTCAAGCCAGCTTCTCCGAATCATAGGCGCGGCTATCCGATTAGCGTCATTGAGTACGCCGACATAACCCTGGCCTATAGGCGACGGATCCGGGTCTTCTTCAAACGGATGAAGTGCAATGAGCTCGCCGTCCTTTACCTCCACTCTGTATGACCCCCAATGAAAGCTGGTCAAGGGAAGTTTTTCGGTGCTCAATTTACCATCCTGACCAACGCATCAACCGCCGTGACATGACCAGTGGAATCCAAAATGATCGGGTTCACATCAAGTTCTTGTAATCGATCTCGATGATCAACCGCCAATTCGGCAATACAGTAAATGGTTTTAACCAGTGCTGTTAATTCCTGGTCACTCAGTTTTAATTTTCTACTGATTTGGAGTCGATTAATCGCTTTGGCTATTTGAGTAGCACACACAGGCAATAAAAGTGTCACAAAATCTTTAAGGTCTTCGACTGCTGTGCCCCCGTGCCCCACAACCATGGCATGACCAATGCCCGGTTTGTGCGTAATTCCAGCAATAAATTCTGCTCGCGAAGTTTCAATCATTCTCTCAATCAGAAACTCGTTCGTCGCCAAAGAAGCATCATAATCCGCGACCGAAGATTTGATCGCTGCAATCGCTTCACGCAACTCTCCAGCATCGCGCACATTCAAACGTACCGCCCCAATCCGATGTTTATGATCAATATCCGAATTCAGCAGTTTAATCGCGAGCGGAAAACCCAATTCATCGGCTTGTTCAATTACATACTGCTCAACACCAAAAACGCCATCGGGCACAGCAACACCGTACTCCACCAAAAGCGCTTTACCTTCAGATTCGTTCAGCGTTTCTAAACGTTCACCAATATTGACAGGACTGACCAATAGTCGGCTATCGATATCACTCAGCACCTCGGACCGGAGGTCCACATATTGCACAGCAGCACCAATCGCATTGATTGCATCGTCCAAGCCTTGCAACGTTATCACGCCACCCTCTGCCAGCCGCAGACGTAAATCCGCTGGCAGACCATCGGGTAGTACGCTAGCTACAATGACGGGTCGGTCAGACGTTTTATTCAACTGGATCAACCCTTCAAGGGTTGGCCACCATACTTCGGCCACTTCCTCTTGTCGTGGCCAGTCGACAAAATAGATCAACAGGTCGCAGCGTTCATCCATCATGATTCCCATACCAGTTTCGGATGTGTCAGGTGTCGACATACTGGCCCAGGGTAAATTCCAATCCAGAGGGTTTAGGAGTGAAACCAAATCTGGAACGGCTTGACGTAAGGCTTGTCGTTGTTCGCGACTTGGCTCAGGAAAAGCCAAACCTGCGGTACGCCCTTTCTCACCAATCATCGTCGCATACCCACCCGAGTTGGCGGCAGCCACTATTCGGTTTCCCTGGGGCGACTTGGAAGCACCGAGCAACTTGAGTGTCTCGATCATTGCCTTGGGTGAATCGACTTCAACAATGGCAAACCGACGAAACAATGCGCTCCAGATTTCATTATCGACTGCCAGTGTTCCGCTATGACTGCGCGCTAATTCAGCCGTTTCAGCAGTTCCACCTGCTTTTATCGCTACCAATGGCACACCTTGTTTCACTGCTCGTAACGCGGATGCGCTAAATGCAGAAATATCGACAATGCCCTCGAGATAAAGCCCGATAGCCCGTACCCGCTTGTCATCCAGCATGGCGTCGATATAATCCGCCACATTGAGTACGGCCTGATTGCCCATACTGATGACATAACCAAGGGGCAGGGCTTGTTCAACATTGCTAATGGAGTAAGCGACATAACCAGACTGACTAATCAGCGCAACACCCTCACCTGCCGCGGGTTCGAATACGTTGTCGCCGCCCCATACCGCCGATCCATCAAACTGATTCATCACACCGAGACAATTCGGGCCAACTAAAGCGAAGCTCTGCGCCGCTTCTTTCAATTGCTGCTGTAGTTGTCTACCCTGTTCTCCCGCCTCGGCAAACTCGCCCACGATAGATACTCCACCCCCGGCTCCCATTGCCGCCAGTTCTTTTACCACGGCAATCGTCCGCTCGGGTGATATCGCAATCAAGGTTGCGTCAGGCGCTTCCGGCAATTCAGAGAGGCTTGGGAAACAGGGTGTGCCACCCAGGCTTTCGTAGGTTGGATGCACTACCCACATCTGCCCTTTAAAACCGGATTTCTGTGTCACTCTGATACTGTCTTCAACCGCCCTGCCACCGACAAAGGCAATATGTTGGGGATTGAAAAGTCGTTTCAGGTTAGCTCGTCGTTGTAAAGTAAAATCTGTCTTCATCCTGTGTAAGGAATGGTTTCCAAGCCGCGGGGTATCCGTTTTTCAGGATCAAATAGTGGCAATGAATGCAGCTCTAATGAACAGTCATTTCCACTTCGGTCACACACACTAAAATCACTGAGCGCCATCGCATCCGCGCTATCAAATAAAATGTAACCCGCGCCCTGCCCGAGAGAGGGAGCCAATGTAAACGCTTTAACCTGACCCACAGTTTGACTTCCAGATATTACGGGGCTACCCCATTTGATGTCCTGTGCTTCGGTTACAAAACCACTAAACCGGGCTCGGCGATCCGCTTCTAATAGCGCATCCCTGCCAACAAATTCGTGCTCAAAATCAACGAAATCACTCAGACCCAAATCAAACGGTGTGGTATCCCAATCCATATCGGTTCCGTAGTTCAAGATTCCCGCTTCGATGCGACGAGGATTCATAGCGTAAGTGGAAAGCGGCTCCAAACCATGGGGTTGACCCGTTTCCAATAAATGATCCCACAGTGCCAACCCGTCCACGTTAGGCCCCATGTTATAGACTTCGAATCCTAATTCCCCTGTCCATCCGGTACGACTGATCAACACCTTTTGTCCTGCCATAGTCACCTGTCGCGCATGATAATACTTGAACGATTGCGGGCTACCACCGTCGACACAGGCATCTAAAATTTCCAGACTGTTAGGACCCTGTATCTGGATCGCCCATGCCTGGGGGTCGCGAATTGCAACATCGAAGCCCTGGGACAAAGCCTGCATCCAGGTGAACACATCACGATCAGCATGCACATACCAAAACAAATCTTCGGCCAAACGGAAGACGACCCCATCACAGACCAGACCACCGCCGTGATGGCACATCAACCCATAACGACCGCGATCAACCGACATCGTACTGACCGGGCGGGTAAACATAAAATCTAAAAACCGCGCAGCATCAGGGCCCCGAATTTCCAGGGGTCGTTCCGGAACATCGAAAATACCCGACCTGGTCCGTAGCACTCGATATTCATCTTCAACCAAACGGTCAAAAATAATCGGCGTTAAACGCCTTTCGTGATCACCATAGACAGTAGTGAGCTCACGAGTCGCTTTAAACCATGGCGACCGTGCACTGCTTGAAATCATGGGAAGAATGGTTCCTGCCATTTTTTAATCGCTCTTAAGCTCTATGTTTTAATGTTCTACGTTTTAATGCAAACTTCGTTTAATGATTGCGTCTACATCCACGCCTTTTGGCAATGTTCCGAAAGCTCCAGAATAATCTGCAGCTAATCTAGACGCACAAAATGCATCCGCCACATCTGTTGGCCCAAATCTCAGCAAGAGCGAACCTTGCAAGGCTAACGCGAGACGTTCGGTGATCTTGCGAGCGCGAAATTCCATATCGTCTGGATTAGACAACTCGTTTTTCAGCATCTTGATCGCGTTATCGAAATTCGAATGACCTCCCTGCGCTAATTCCAGTTCCGCCATGATAGCGGGAATGGTCTGGGACTCTCGTTGCATGGCACGCAAAACATCGAGACACATAACATTACCGGAACCTTCCCATATTCCATTCAGCGGTGCTTCACGAAACAGGCGCGGCATGATGGATTCTTCTATATAGCCAGACCCACCGTGGCACTCTAGCGCTTCCCCTATGAACTCTGGTGTGCGTTTACAAATCCAGTATTTCGCGATAGCCGTGCCAATTCGTGAGAGTGCCGCTTCGCTTTCATTGGTTGAAGATTCATCCATGGCGCGAGCGATACGCAGAGATAAGCTCATCGCAGCTTCCGCTTCGATGGCCAAATCGGCCAGTACATTTTTCATCAACGGTTGTTCGATTAATGCGCGACCAAACGCATGACGGTGCTCGGTGTAGTGCAATGCCTGGACTAACGCTTGACGCATCATTCCTGCAGATGCATTTGCACAATACATTCGATTGTGAACGACCATATCAATGATCGTTCGGATGCCGCGCCCTTCCTCACCAATCATGATGCCCCAGGCTTCCTGAAGCTCCATTTCTGTTGAGGCATTTGATCGATTACCAAGCTTGTCTTTAACGCGTTGCAGATGTAAGCCATTGCGTTCCCCATCCGGACGCCAACGCGGAACCAAAAAACACGATAAACCTTCTTCGCTGTTAGCCAGGGTTAAGAATGCATCGCACATGGGTGCAGAGCAGAAAAACTTGTGCCCGTTTAAAACATATTCTTTACCGATTCCAGTTGCAGCTGAAATGGCCGAGGCCTCGGTTGTGTTTTGACGCACATCAGAGCCCCCCTGCTTTTCGGTCATGAACATCCCCATCGTAGCGCCCGCTTTTTGCTCCACAGGAATATCTCGGGAATCGTATTCAAGGGATAACAGACGGGGAATCCATTCATCGGCAATCTCTGGGGTTGTCCGCAATGCAGGAATCGCTGAATAGGCCATCGCCATCGGACACATTACTCCGCCTTCAATTTGCTGAAACATATAGGTCAATGCGCTATGCGCTACATGCGCCCCGGGGCGAACATTATTCCAGGCAAAGCTGGCGACCCCGTTTTCGATCGCAAATGCCATCAAGTCATGATAGGCAGGATGGAATGCAACCTGATTAATTCTCATACCGTAACGATCAAAAGCGTGTAACTCGGGAGGAAAGCGATTGGCCTGATTCGCCTTGTCGCAAATCTCCGTGCGTCCTGCAGATTTACCAAAATCGGCCAAATGAGTTGCAGCCCATTCAGCCCCTTCTCGATCAACCGTTTCCTTAAGCGCAATATTACTTTCCCATAAATCCTGATCGGCAAGATGAGGCGGTGTATTGGTCACATCATGAGTAAACAGCGATCGAATCGGGTTTTGTGGAATCATTAAAAATACCGGTTATCCGTGTTAATGCTTATATTATTAGTGTTGACAGAAAATTGTGGAATGATAAAACCAGCTATAAAATTAACTTAATCGGACAAACTACTTTAAACAATGAGCATCGAAAACTTCACCATTGCCAACTTCTATTTTCGTAAACATTACGAAAATGGCATACGAATTGGGGTTGATGCTGCTGCAATGCTGAAGGCAACAGGAGTATCCGAAGAAATTTTGGCGCAACCCCTGGCTCGTCTAGCCCCGGAAAAGCTTGCGAGATTGTTTCATGTTATCTGGGAGAATAGCGATGACGAGTTTCTTGGCATGGCGCTCAAACCCATTCGCAATGGCAGCTTTATCTGGTTAGCAGAGCAACTTGTTCTGCATGAAACCTTAAGGGATGTATACCTACATGCAACCCGGTTTTACAACCTAACCGCACAAGGCGTCCGTTTTGAGTTACGTAATGAAGGCACTCAGGCAAAGTTAATTCTGCACCACGAACCGGAACTGAGCGGTCGCATCAATTTGCTCATCGATTTTTTGCTGCTCATCTGGCACCGTTTTCCGGGGTGGCTAATCGGCCGAAAAATTCCACTACGCCACGTTGAAATGGCATTTCCTAAACCCTGGCACAATGCAGAATATCGTTTTGTCTTTCCAGCACCGTGCTATTTCGATCAACCCCACAGCGCATTGGTATTCGATGCGCAATGGTTGGATTCACCCATAACGCAAAACCCATCCACACTCCACGAATACCTCAAAACAATCCCATTACAGTGGTTCCAAAAGCAAAGCTACCCTCGCCAATTGCATAATCAGGTTACCCAACTCATAACAGAAAAAGAATACAACATGGACGAGATGGCAAAGCGTCTAAATATGACAACTCGAACACTACGAAGAAAATTATCGGAAGAAGGTGTCAGTTTCCAACAACTGAAAGACGGACTACGTCGAGATCAAGCGATCACCCTATTAGCTGATTCACAAATGACCATTGGAGAGATAGGCCAAGTTATTGGTTACACAGAGCCCGCAGCATTTTCGCGTGCCTTTCGACAATGGACGGGCTTGAGTCCTTTGAGATATCGCCAAGGGTTGAGACTATGATTTCTTTAAAACGCAATTAGATTGCTTTGAATTCACATACCAACAAATAACTAGCTATAGAATATAGAGGACTAGGTTGGAGCATACTGAGTAAAACGGACACTTTATAATGGTGTAACCCCCGGAGTGTCAAATGACTAAACGAACAACCTACAGTAAAGAATTTAAGTTAGAAGCGCTGAGGCAGCTTGAGCTTGGCGAGAGGCCAGGCACGGAGATAGCTCGCGATCTTGGGATTCGTCGAAATCTGTTATACAAATGGCAGGAACAACTATCAGAGCATGGCGAAGGAGCGTTCCAAGGATCAGGTCGCAAGCCAGCAACCCAACTTGATGAACTGGCGAAGGTAAAGAAAGAACTCGCTGAGGTTAAGATGGAGCGAGATATCCTAAAAAAGGCCGCGGCGTACTTTGCTCGAGACCTGACGTGAAGTACGCCTTTATCAAGAGATGCCAAGCTCAGTTTCCGGTCCTTCAGCTTTGTCGATCACTGCGTGTGAGTCGATCAGGTTTCTATGCTTGGCAGGGAAGGCCCGAAAGTAATAGATCGATACGTCATCGTCAGCTTGCCGTTGAAATTAGACGTATTCACGATCAGAGCAATCAAAACTATGGTGCGGTTAAGTGCTGGAAAGCACTGAGACGTGAAGGGTTTATGTATGGACGTGATCAGGTAACACAGATCAGACGTAAGCATGGCATCTACAGTAAACGTCGTCGCCGATTTGTTATGACCACCAAGTCAAAACTAGGTCATGAGGCATCGCCAAATAGTTTGAATCGAGAGTTTCATGTTACCAACCCGAACAAGGCATGGGTGGGCGATGTAACATTCATTCCGACACGCAAAGGCTGGTTATATCTTTCAGTGCTATTGGATCTTTATTCACGCAAAGTGGTGGGCTGGTCAATGGGCAACCGGAACGACTCGTCCCTTGTAAAGAAGTGTCTTGAGATGGCGATAGAGCATCGAAGGCCACCCTTGGGGTTGGTGCGTCATACTGATCGAGGCTCGACGTATACCGCAGAAATATATCGTTCAGTGCTGAGTGATCATGGCATGATATCGAGCATGAGTCGCAAGGGTAATTGTTGGGACAATGCGGTGTCAGAGAGCTTCTTTGGTAATCTTAAAAACGAACTCACGCATGGAAAGATTTACCACAGTCGAGATCAAGCCAGGGCTGATATATTTAGATATATAGAAGTATTTTATAATCGGCAGCGACTTCATCAAACATTAAACTACGTCCCACCGACAGAGTATGAAATGATGGAAGCTGTTTAGTTTAACTGTCCGTATATATCAGTGCGGTCCAGGTTGACCCCATTCGTTTCGAAAACAAACATTAATGCTCTGACACCAATTGTTCAATTGTTCGACGTAAGTAGGCGGCTTTCCCGTCCGTCCCCTATTTCGTATTTATGTTTTTGCGAACGCGAAATCGCACAGGCCCCGGTATCTTCTCTACCCTCCCTTCTTCTTTTAGCGCATTGAGCCATTTGCTTGCCTGTACCTTGGAAACGTCGAGAATCCTTGCAACTTCATCAGGCTTTTTGGGCTCTTTTAACTTATCTCGGAGAATCGAGTAAACCGCATCAAGAAGACACCTTGCGGGACTGTTCGAGAAGTCATTCTGAGCAACATTGCCATTGTCGCATTTGCTAGTTTCCGTATTGGAATACGTTGAAATAGTTTCGTTTGCGATCAAATCCAGCTGCTCTTGCCGAATTTTAGGTAAGGACTCTTTGGCTATTCTATTGACTGCATCAAGAAACTCATCTTGTGACTTTGGTTCAGGCCAGGATTTTGCACCATGTTGAATCAACGCTGCATTCCCCGCACCAGCATCAGCGCTGTTTCGCACAAAAATAGGAACAAAGAACAGCTTTTCCAATTGCTCTATCGCGCCCATCCAGGTTCCCCCCTTGTTGTAATCTGAATTCACCACTAATGCGGCGTCTGAGAGCGCATAAATCGACTTATTCCTTTGCATCGCATGGCCAACGTTAAAGCCGGCACTGGGATTGTACGCTGAGATCAAAACAAGCCTGCTTTCTTGTAACGCTTCTCGATTCTTTTTGGCAACTACCGCTTGCGCCAGGCTATCCGCCATTACGCCAATTACACGGCCTCCGTTCGTGAGTGCCCCGCTCATAGCCGAGCTATCTATTCCACGGGCAGCGCCTGACACAATCGAGACATCTGATTCTGCGGCAAGTGCGCCGATTTTTTCGGTGTAACATTTTATATCGTCGGTAATATTACGAGACCCAATGACAGCCAAGCCACCTCGGTCGAGTATCGAAATTTCGCCACATCCGTATATGACTGATGGCGCCTGCTCTCTCAGTTTATCTTTTAGCCGTCTTGGATAAGATTTATCGGCTCTGCTAACGACCCATATCGCTCGTTTTCGCCAATCAGCTAGTGCCTGACCAAGCAAAAAACCCCTGTTTAATAAGTGCTGAATACGATTTTTATCGAGTTTCGCTGGAAGGTTTTCAAGAATCGTATCAAGATCAGATCCGAGCAAGTCTCTGGGCTGTAACCCTGCTGAGCGCAGGCTCCTCGCCAACGTGTTGTAGTCTTGTAGTGAAAGAATTTTTGGCGAATCCGCCTGCTTGCTCTTTGTTAAGGGGGCTGTGAGCAACAGGATTGCTTGGGTGTTTTCAGAAACTTCGTACATTTCTAGCCATTCTCAGTCGATGCAAGTGCAAATGGGTAAACAAGTCCACAGCCTGCCTGTTTCAAGAGGTAAGTCGCTACAGTCAGCGTCCACCTTGAGTCCACCATATCATCAATCAACAATACCGGCTCCACTTTTACCTGGTCATCTAACAAACTTAGTGCGCCATCGACGTTGCGTGCCTGCTGCGCGCTGTTAGCCATGTCCTTTTGCTCTGGCCTGTCGTCGGTTCTCGCGATCAATGGAATAAACTCTAGTTCGAGTCGGCTTGCCAATCTTCGAGCTAGATATGGCACTAAATCCGGATGTCTAAGAGACGGGATACACGTTACCCATCGTGGAGCGGGGTCCGGCGACCATTTCTGGAACACGTCAACCATTTCAGCAATCAGGGCGCCTGAAAACATGCCTGCTTTGTATTTTCCATTCCTGACATCTTCTCCCCAGCCAGCATCCCCCCAATAACAAAGAAACCTGCCGACTTCAGCTCGCAGATCATCGGGTATTCTTCCGCTCACATTTATCTGTGGTAGTCCTCCTGCCGGCCACTGCTTACGTGGCTCTAGTGGAAATCCGGTTCGACGAAGGTAATTGTTTGCTGAGTCTAGCAACTTCCTTTCAACGCGAGTGGGCAGCGCTGGTAACTCTGGTCGAGAAAAAGCCTGAGGATCACCGTCGAGGGCATCGATTAAAAACTCCATGTGCCCGGAATCCAGTGCGACATAGTCACGCATCTGCTGCTGTTCTGCCTGGCGTAAAGTTGTCAGTCTCTCGGCCCGTTGCCAAAAACTTTCTGAAAGGGATTCAGCGGTCAGGATCCATTTCGATCCCTGTTTTATCACTGGAGCCGGAGTCTCAAGAGATAGAAGCTGTAACGCTTTTTCAATTCGCCCCTTCGTAATATTCACCTGCGAGAGAAGAAGATTAACAGACAGCCCTGACGCAGAATTCTCCAGGGCGTTAAGAACCTGTTCGACTTCGTGGCGCGATGGAAAAGCACTTTCAATAAAAAAGTCGTTGATTCGGGTATCTTCCATTCCGCTGAGAAGAACCCCATATGCAGCCGCCAGGGCACGACCTGCGCGCCCTACCTGTTGATAATAGGCAACAGCCGACCCCGGCATCTGGTAGTGGATGACAAAAGCTAGGTCGGGTTTGTCAAACCCCATGCCAAGGGAAGTTGTCGCAACCAATACTTTCAATTTATTGTTCAGAAGTGCCTGCTCAAGTTCAGGGCGTTTATCACCTGACTGCCCTGTGTAGGCGGCAGCTGAGATTCCCTGCTCCTGCAACCAGACCGAGACCTTGTGGGCGTCACGTATGGTCAGAGTGTAGATAATCCCGCAGCCGTCTAAACCAGGCAAGACCTGAGCCAACCACGCAAGGCGCTCGGCCTGGCCAGGAAGCATGATCGTCTGAAGAAACAATGATGGACGACCCAACTCACCGCGTTGCGTTGTTAGCGAAGGCCCCAGAATTTCTTGCAGATCACGCATGACTCGATCATTCGCTGTGGCTGTTGTGGCGAGTAGCCTGAGATTTCCGGGAAGCCCTTGAACGATTGATTCGATGAGGCGGTAGTGCGGGCGGAAGTCATGCCCCCAGTCAGAAATACAGTGCGCTTCATCGATCACCAAGAGAGAGATCGTTGTGCCAATTCGCCCCAATACTTCGGTCTGGAAGCGCTCATTAGCGAGACGTTCGGGTGATATCAGAAGAATATCCACCCCGCCTTGCTGCACCTGATTTTCGATTGATTCCCAGTCTTCTTGATTATCAGAATGTATTGCTACTGCTCTTACTCCCATCCGCTCTGCCGCCTCAATCTGGTTTCGCATTAAAGCGAGCAACGGCGAGATCAAGAGTGCAGGGCCCATGTCACCATCGCGGAGCATCTTCGCGGCGATAAAATAGACCGAGCTTTTCCCCCAGCCAGTCTTCTCCACGACAAGAAGACGCCCTTCTCCATTAACAACATAACGAATGGCTTCCTCCTGCCCCTCCCGAAAATTGGCATCAGGGTTATTCGTACCCGCTCGAAGTAGCTCAAGTGCACGGTCAGAATCGTAAAACATTTCTGTCACTTTACATCCTCCATTAATTATTGGCGACTACCACACATTCCAAACTAGCTACCTGCCTCCAATCCTGCTGCCACCTCGCGGAAACTATTCAAACCCACTTCGATATTCTCAATAATCTCTGAAGCCAAAACTTCAGGGTCCGGTAGATTATCCAGATCTGCTAGCGACTTGTCCCTTAGCCAGAAAATGTCGAGGCTTGTCTTGTCTCTTGCCAATATCTCTTCATATTGGTACTTGCGCCACCTACCTTCCGGATTCGACTCAGCGCTCCAGACCTCTTTTCTATCATGTCGATTCTCAGGGTTATAACAGTCGATAAAATCTTGAAGGTGCTCCAATCGCATCGGCTTCTTCTTGAGGGTATGGTGGATATTGGTTCGGTAGTCGTATATCCATACTTCTTTAGTCCAGGGCTCTTTTTGTGCTGGCCGATTATCGAAAAAGAGGACGTTTGCCTTTACACCGTTTGCGTAAAAGATGCCGGTGGGTAGTCTCAGGATGGTGTGGAGTTCGGTGGTCTCCATCAGTTTCTTTCTGACGGTTTCGCCCGCCCCACCTTCGAACAAGACGTTATCAGGGACGACTACCGCAGCACGGCCTGTGGATTTCAGCATGGCGCGTATGTGCTGAACGAAGTTGACCTGTTTGTTGGAGGTCGTGGCCCAGAAGTCCTGGCGATTGTAGGTTAGGTCGTCTTTCTCTTGTTCGCCCTCTTCGTTGGTAAAGGTCATGCTGCTCTTTTTACCGAACGGCGGGTTGGCCAGGACGATATCTACAGTATGTATAGGAGGGGCTACTAAGGCATCATTGCTGCTGACCGCGCTATCGCCGTCTATCTCTCCGATATTGTGGAGAAACATATTCATCAGACACATGCGGCGGGTATTTGGGACGATCTCATTGCCGCTGAAAGTTTCATGCTTAAGGAAGGCTTTCTGCTTCTTATCGAGCTTGCCCTTTGTGGATGAATCCGGGCCTACCAGATGATCATAGGCAGACAGAAAGAAACCACCGGTACCACAGGCGGGGTCTGCAATGGTCTGCATCGGCTCTGGGAGCATGCAGGCGACCATCGCCTTGATCAGCGAACGAGGGGTAAAGTACTGACCGGCCCCGGATTTCGTGTCTTCCGCATTCTTTTCCAGTAACCCTTCATAAATGGTGCCCTTGGTATCAGCATCGAGCATGACCCAATCCGTGTCATTAACCATATCTACCAAACGGGAAAGTTTGGCCGGGTCCTGGATCTTGTTCTGGGCCTTAGTGAATATCTGGCCGAGCATGCCTTTTTTCTTACCCAGCTCTCGAAGCAAGGTCACATAGTGGACTTCCAGCTCTGCGCCTTTTTTGCTGCGCAGGCTGTTCCAGTTGAACGTTTCTGGAATCCCGACATCTCGGTTATAGGGTGGTTTACTGTATTCATCAGCCATCTTCAGGAAGATGAGATAGGTCAGCTGCTCCAGGTAGTCGCCATAGCCAACACCGTCATCTCTAAGGGTGGTACAGAAACTCCAAACTTTGGAGACAATCGTATCGGCGTTCATTAACTGGCTTTCCTCGTAACATTTTTAGTTGTTTTTGGTTTCTTCTTCGATGAACTGGATTTCTTTCGGGCCTTTTTGGCTTTGGCTGCGGCGTCTTCTTTTTCTTTGGCGATACGTTCTAATAGGGCAGAAGCGGGTTCGTCATCAGGATCTTGAGGAACCAACTGGCCGGAGAAGGCTTTTTTTAGAATGGATTGGCGGAGGGCTTCTGATTTCTTCAAATTCCCATCGATATCTAACAAGCTGGCATCAACAACAGATAACTTTTCTTCCAGTACTTCAACTATCACTCCTTGCTCCTCTAGGTTTGTGACTGGAATAATCAGCGACTTAATTTCATCCGAATTGATATTGTTAACACCGCTGGTTGATTTTGCCTTTGCCTCTATTTGCTTTCGCAGCATATGCGATTCGATAGCAAACAAAAGGTACTTGGAATTGAGTACCTCGCTATTAGGGCGCAATCGTATTAAGTAACCTGCATAGATAAAATGCGAATTCTTAATTTCGATCAGCGCTGCCTTTCCTACAATTGAGACACTGCCATTGGATCGAATTGTCAGCAAGTCTCCATCTTGAAGCGAGTAATCTTCAAGCTCTGATTTATCAAATATTGCGTACTTTAAGTCGATGGCATCCACTCGCCCCGAAACGACGTTAGGAATTCTCAATACACCAGTGCCATCTGTTTCGTAAGTGCATTTCTTTGAGGTGCCATATTTGGGTTCATCAACTAGGTTTCCGAGGCATGTATAGACCAGCTCACCGGACAATTCCGGTAACTGCATTAAGACTTCTTCCTCAAGCTTAATATCTTGAAGCTTCTTTGGCCTTGATGGCTTCTTCCCTTCCTTCCCATCAGCCTCCCACTGCTTAACCGCTACTTCCCACTCTTCCAGTTGTTGCTGGTAGCGGGCTTCGCGTTCTTGCTTGATGCTTTCCAGTAGCTGATCAGCTGTTTCAAGCTTATCGGCGTTGTCTTTAGCCGCTTCGGACTCCTGTCCTCTCGCGGCACTTGAACGTCCTTGTTCGGCGCGCCACTGTTCGGTGAGTTTGCCTTCAAAGGCTTGTTTGAGCAGTGCCTGTCGGTAGACTTTGAGTCGTTCCCGCGCTGTCTTCAGGCTTTCGATGCCTTTATCCAGCTTGGAGAAGAGTTCTTCGATTTTAGCGACTATGCGGTGTTGTTCATTTTTTGGGGCAACTGGTACCAATAACTGCCGAAAACGATCATGGGTAAGATTGAGCCCGCTATCATTAATACCGGTTTTCATCCGGTCAATAGAGTTCTTTGCTTCTTGAGAATGCAAAACAAACTGGAGATATTTTGAATTGAAGTGCGTTTCAACAGGCCTAAAGCGGTACATCTTTCCAGACATCATCAGTCTCGACCTTGTCTCAGTCACCAAGCAAGCAACACCACATCGCTGTCTTGGACCTGCACAAGTCATAACAATGTCACCCGCCTGCACTTCGATTTGGCCTCTTGGATCCAGATGTTCAGGAAGCTGCTTGTTTTCATGTTGAAGGAATTCACCTTCTTGAATCGCGGTTGTTTTCAATACCCCCACTTCTCGCTTCCTTCTGAAGGAAACCGCTCACAGCGAGGACTCCACCCTTGCTGAATAGTTTTCCCGTTGAAAGCTGGCGCTAAGATTTTTTCAATCTCTACACTGGCCCAGCTATTTGGAATTATTGTATTACTACTCAAGCCGCTAACTCTTCATTCATTTCATCAATCAAACCATCCATATCAGCGCCAAACAGCTGAACCATTTTCCCCAGTCCGCCTTGGCTATCAAATGGCGCCATCTCCAGATCATCCCGCTCAAAGTGGAATGAGCTGATAATGTGGTTACGAATCATCTGTAACCACTGCATCTGCTCCTCATTAAATTTCTCGCCTGCACCAGCATGGCGTTTCAGCATCCAGTTCTGGAAGTTTCTACGTACCGTGGAATCATAAGTTGACAAGGTATTGTCGATCTCACAGACTCGGCGAATCAGTGCCACCAGTGCGGTCAGTTCATTAATTGGCTGCTTGCCTTTGTAGTCGTCCAGTTGGCTGTAGGCGTTCCAAACTCTGATAGGGGCCAGCCTAGGCGTGTCGGCCTTGAGTTTGTCCATCACGGTTTGAATCATGTCGTAAGTGATCTCCCTTCTACGATGCGGTTGATCGTAGAAGATCTCCAGGGCATTGATCTGATCCTTGTTCTGTTTGAGGTAGTCGGCAAACTCTTCGACCAGCTTCTGGGCATTCTCGACTGAATCTTTCCCCCACTCGGCGCGAATCACTTCATCCAGATTGTCGTGGTCGATCTTCTGTTCCTTTTCTCTTCTGATGGAGTCGATCAGTTCTATCAACTCACCATTGAAGACGTTGGTTGCCGCTTTGACCAGTTCGGCCTGAGCTTCTTTACGCTTGTCATCGCCCGGATCTGTGCCAACCGGCTGCCTCGCCAGATCGAGGGCTTTGGCTTCGACCATATCGCCGTCGATTGCATCGAACAGGCCATTGACCACATGAGTTAGTTCAACGCCTTTTGCCGCCTTTTTGATTCTGGTCTGCTCATCGGCATCCAATTGCTTATTTAAACGTGCCAGTCGCCCTGCCAAAGAACTGACCGTATCGGTATCGCTGGCACCCATCATAACGCCCATCGCCAGATCTTTAAGGGGCACTGAGGGCCTGGTGATCAGTGGTTGGCTGGCGGTCTTGAGGGATTTGGTAACACCAATGGCATCGACAATTACGTAATGGGTCTTGGCGCTGTTGGCCGAGGGCGTGACCTTTTTCAGATCATCGTATTCGAGGGTACGGGTACCTCGGCCTTTCATCTGCTCAAAGTAGTTTTTGCTCTTTACGTCGCGCATAAAAAGCAGACACTCCAAAGGCTTTACATCGGTGCCGGTGGCGATCATGTCCACCGTCACCGCGATTCTGGGGTTATAGTCGTTGCGGAATTGGCTCAGGATCGATTTGGGATCTTCCCCTTCCTGTATCAGATTACCTTGCTTGTCTTTTTTGTCTTGTGCCGTTTTGTATGTGACCTTTTTGCAGAAAGCGTTACCTTCGCCGAACTCTTCCCGCACTGTCTGGATGATGTCATCGGCGTGGCTGTCGGTCTTGGCGAAGATCAGGGTTTTGGGGACTTCTTTGCGACCAGGGAATATCTCGGACAGGCTATTTTGATAAGTCTGAATCACCGTTCTGATCTGGCTCGGATTGACAATGTCCTTGTCCAACTGTTTGGCTGAATAGGTCTCGTCTTCATCCTGTTGTTCCCAACGCTTCTTGCGTGTCTGCTTTTCGCGCCGCTCAATCTGTTGTTTGGCCTTCAGTTCCGCACCTTGTATCGTTATCTCGGTGTCAATGACATAGATCTCGTTACCTACGTTAACACCGTCAGCCACGGCCTTTTCATGGCTGTAGTCACTAACCACGTTCTGTTTGAAGAACCCATAGGTGCGATTATCTGGCGTCGCAGTTAAACCAATAAGATAGGCATCGAAGTAGTCCAATACCTGTTGCCACAGGTTGTAGATGGAGCGGTGACATTCATCGATGAAAATGAAATCGAAGAACTCTACTGGCACCCTGGGGTTGTAGGCGACGGGTACCGGCTCTTTGGGCTTTGTGAGCTGTTCTGCAGGGTTTCGCTCCTCAAGGGCTTCATCCAATTCTTCATCTTTGAGGATGGAGTACATGCGCTGAATGGTGCTTATACAGACCTGGGTATCCTTGGGCACGCTGGCACTTTTCAATCGCTGCACCGCATAGAGTTCTGTGAACTTGTGATTATCGTCACTGGGTGTGAAGGTGAGCATTTCCTGCTCTGCCTGTTCGCCCAGGTTCTTGGTATCCACCAGAAACAGGATACGTTTGCCCTTGGCGTGTTTGAGAATCCGGTACATGGAAGTGATGGCGGTATAGGTCTTACCGGCACCAGTGGCCATCTGAATTAAGGCTCTGGGTTTGTCCAGCTTGAACGCGTCTTCCAGATTCGTGATGGCTATTTCCTGACAGTCTCTTAAACCAAGATCCTGAGCTGGCAAACCGGCGGGGTTAAGCGGTGGAATCTGATTTAAACGCAACCTGAGACTCTCGCCCTGCTCCAGCCACTCTTTGATCGTTTCTGGTCGGTGGAAAGTAAAAACTTCCCTGGAACGGGGTCTAGGGTCGCGCCTGTCGGTAAATCGTGTAATGACACCGGTGCTTTCGTAGAGAAACGGCAATGGCTCGTTGTTGTGAACCCACTTTAATGTGGAATTTGCATAGCGCTCCGTCTGGGACTCAACAACGGTAATATTTTGCGCCTTTGATTCCTGCTTTGCTTCAATTACACCAACCGCTTTGTTATTGACGAACAACACATAATCAGTTGGTCCAGTATCGGTAGGATAGCCTCTTACTGCCTGCCCTTCGCCATCATTCAGGTCGATTTTGGCTTTGTCCTGCACACGCCAACCTGACGCCTTGAGTAAAGCGTCGATGTTGTCCCGTGCTTTCTGTTCCGGATCCTGATTCACCATGTTTTTCTTCAGCTTCCGTGTTTTTTTATGAGGCTTTGTAGACGTTCCGTCGTCGCCAGAAATTGCTTCATCATTGTGAGTGTCAGAGTATTAACGTTTAGGTTCAACGCCTAGTCCAAAGCCTGCTGCATACCGTCACTGATCGTGTGGTTGTTTTCTTTGGCCTCGACCACTGCTATCGGCATGCCCGCTTTCCATAGAAGCGCGTAATCAGCTCGTTTGGCTTTTTTCCGATTACGCGCGGATAGGTTGCCACGAACGACTACGGGGCCCTCAGTGATAGGGAACTCACGGCGAATCTGGGTCATTGGTTCCCAGCCAACGTCTTTGATTGCTGGCGTTATGAACAGATCACAGATGTCGGTTTCGGTGAGTTGTTTTTTCTCCTTCTTGTCCATTGATGCTCTGTTTTGTGCTGTTTTCTCAGCAATAGCTAAATGCTATCACTCGATCTTGAAATATTTTAATTGAATAAAAAGATGTCAGTTTTATTATATTGATTCTACAGTTAAACATATTTCTGACACATAATTTCTAATATCTATGATCGAACAAATTCAATCAAAGGCGCAAAGTCATGATTATCGGCGGCGCGCAATGTGTCTATGTATGCGGATCGCGTAGTACCCATGTCGATAAGGTTGTCTCTACCCCAGCTGAAACGCTCACTACCTAAAGACGTTAAAAGAATATCGGTCGCGAGGCGTGCGTGTCGGCCATTGCCGTTTGGGTATAAATGAATCCAGACCAGTTTATGATGAAATCGAGATGCTGTCTCATCGGGTTCGTACGTATTGTTATCTATCCAGTATCGACAATCGTCAATTAGTTGACGTAATTCCAATGGAATACGATAAGCATCCACGCCTATGTTTTTTCCTGTTCGTCGATATTGTCCTGCCCAGCGCCAGACATTCCCAAACATTTTCTTGTGCAGCGTATTAAGCATTTTTTCATCAAGAATATCTCGCTTTCTCGAAAACCCCCATTCTTCGGCTTCCAGAATATTCGCCTGTTCTGCTTCGTTTAATTCTGAGCGCAGGGCTATGTAGGAGGGAATTAATCCGTCTTTCTCTTCTTCTGTAAGCGGAGTGGCAGCATCGTCCTGTCTATCGAGTGGTCCTGTCATACTTCGTTCCAGATTTTAGAACTTGAACTGTTTGCAATTTCTTTAGTTAATCGATTTATTTGTTCTTTCTCAGAAAGATTGTCCAGGCTCTGATCTTCCAGCGCCATAGTGTGGCCAATTCTTCTAATGCGTTGTTTAGCATGCAACGCTGCCTGGCCCTCTACCATGGTATCCAGAGACTTTCGTGGAATCAGGGAGTACACCAATTCGCAGTCCATAGCGTGTGCTGCACGTCTTAACGACTCCAGGGTGATGGAACCAGAAACCTCTGCCTTTTGTATGTCTACAACACGAGATTGGCCGACACCAATCCGTTGCGCCAGTTGTCTTGTCGTCATACCTAATGATTCGCGAATAGCCCTTATCCACCCTCCAGAAGGGCGGGCAAAGTCTATTTTTCGAATGGGTTCTATCCGTTTGTCGAGTTGTCTTCGGGCAGTTGCCCTGTTAGCAGCTTTCATTTGATCTTGTATAAATAATCAATAACGAACTGAATTATAGTATATATAAGAACTTATAATCAATTTTTAGTCTATATATACGATATAAATATGACAAATAAGTGTCAGAGCACTAATGCTTGCTTTCTACCCGGCTTCTTTGGTCTAACACATCTGTCAAACAAGTATTCGATCTGGCCCTTAAAGGATTCATGCCCGAACGCAAGACCATTGCACGTCGATTTCCTTAGATCGTCTATAACCTGCCTATCCAATGCTTGTGAAAAGAGTCCCCGATACGCCTGTAATATTTCTTCTTTTGTCGCACCTAGAGAAGTGTAAACAGGATGCGGAGTGACTAAACAAGGTTTAAAGCAGCCCTCCCAAAAAGCGCTACATTGCGGCTATATGTTCTATTGAAATAGCGAGTGCACTGGCCTGCCACATGCTGCATTAAAATGGGCGCAATGGTGCCAAACATTAATGCTCTGACACTAATGGTTCCTTTATCCCTGGAGTCGTACGACCAATGAGTTAATAATCAGACGATATAGTATGCAACTATTTATTATTTATATGAGAAGTAATCAATTAATAGCGCAATATTTGGCGATTATCCGAAGCTTCCTATAGATTTTTTGAAAATTTATACTTTTCTTATAGTTTCACTCTCAAAGTGATGCTACTATAAATTTTCAGAAAATTTATAGTATTTTTATAGTTGACTCACGCCCCAAGATAATGAAGCTCCCCACAAGACCTCCAAGTCTAACTGAGTTATCTGAAACCAATACAGGAGAACCGGATTTGTCTCCTTTCCGAAGAATTATCGATTTGTTACCTACGGATATAGGTAAAGATTTGGAGAACGAATATCTTCATTGGGACAAACTAAAACACAAACCTCTCCCCGAAGAAATAATAGACCACACGGAATGGTGGCTCCTAACCAAGTTCAGAAGATCAAGCTCATATAGGAAACTATCTTTCTACGCGAGAGATGGGGCTCATTTCGTGTATTGGCTGCCCGACCCCATACAGAAAATGCTTCATGAAATAGACCAACAAGCTAGCGGCCAAGTGGAAACAACTAATCAGGTTACAAATCGAAGCACCCGAGATAGGTATTTAGTCAGCTCACTAATAGAAGAGGCAATAACGTCTAGTCAGCTGGAAGGAGCCTCTACAACTAGTAAAATCGCTCGCGCAATGCTTAGGGAAAATAGAAAGCCGACGGACGAAAGTGAGCGTATGATTTTTAACAATTACCGGGCTATGGAATTTGTTCGCGATTCGGTCAGGAAGCCCCTGACCATTGAAATGATACTGGAGCTACATAGCATCGTAATGAACAATACCAACGACGGTGAGTTCGCAGGGGGAAGGTTCCGACGACCAGACGAGGATATTGGAGTTTACGATGACAGAGATAACACCCTCTTACACACGCCTCCGCCAGCCGAAGAACTAAACGAGAGGCTTAAGTTATTTTGCGAATTCGCAAATGACACCAAGAAACATGGAGAGTTTCTTCATCCTGTCGTTAGGTCAATAATCATCCATTTCATGATTGGATATGATCATCCATTTGTTGATGGTAACGGCCGGACCGCTAGGGCCTTGTACTATTGGTCGATGGCGAAACACGGCTATTGGTTAATGGAGTTTGTTTCTATTTCAACAATACTAAAGAATGCCCCAGCTAAGTACGCTAGGGCATACCTGTTCACAGAATACGACTCCAATGATGTTACTTATTTCCTGGATTTGAATTTGCGAGTGATCCTCAGAGCAATAAAAAAACTCCAGACTTATCTCATCAAAAAGGCATCTGAAATTAAGAGAGTAGAGACAATTCTTGGTTCCTCTCCTCTGTCAAAGAAATTGAATCACAGACAACTAGCCTTGATCTCTCACGCGCTACGAAACCAATCACACCTGTACTCTTTTGAGAGCCATAGGAATTCTCACAATGTTTCATATCCCACGGCTCGCTCCGATTTACTTGAATTGAAAGAGTTTGGAATTTTAGAGCAGCAGAAAATCGGCAACGCTTACTACTTCAAGGCGATTACAAATATGGTTGATTATCTAGAAGATATTAACAAGGATGACTATTGATCTGCAGGTAGTGCGCCAAAATTGCGCCTTTTTTGATATAGGTGTCAGAGCATTAATGTTGTACTCGCCACTAATTGCCTTTAACGTTAATAAAAACGCCTCCATCTTCGATTTTCACCGGGTAGGTTTTTAAGTTAACGCATACCGGCGCACCCAATGCCTTGCCAGTAGCGATATCAAAACGACCCTGATGGAGAGGACATTCGATGACATTATCCTGAATAAAACCCCATTCAAGATGTTGCCGTTCATGGGTACAGTAACCGTCAGAAGCGAAGAAGCCACTGGCTGTATGATAGATACAAAAGCTTTTATCTTCGTAGTCGAATCGAATAAGATCTTCCTCTTCAACCTCATCAATCATGCAGGCCTTTATCCAGTTTTCCGTCATTTCACTACTCTAAAAATGAAGGATCATTCAATATAAGCAGGCGGCATTCTGCCTGCCAGAACATTGCGGCTTGCGCTAATGGCTCATCACCATCAGGAACAGTTTCTCTACCCAGGCTTTCAAATTCTCTTGGTGCCGGCTTTTTAATTTTTGCCCCAGAACTCATTACATCCACCTGTACCTTACACGCGCTTTCCAGGGTATATAGAAAATAAAGCGCCTCGGGGATGGACCGACCTACCGAGAGTAATCCATGATTATGCATTATCATTAGCCATTTGCTATCGAGATCATGGCCTAGGCGTTGACATACCGCCGTGTTGTCACTGCTTGCATATCCATAATCATGGTAGGCAACCAGATTCTGTATTTCACCCGATTGTTGCGATAACGGTAACAAGCCATCCTCCATACAGGAAACGGCTATACCAGCGCGGGTATGACTATGTAACACCGCGTTCACATCCGGCCGGGCCTTTAACATTGCACTATGAATAGCATGACCCGCATCGTTGTAGGGATAGTCCCCATCAAGAACATTGCCATCCAGGTCCACCTTGATCAAATTTGATGCACAAATTTCCGGAAACAATAGTCCATAGGGGTTTATCAGATATTGATCAGGATATCCCGGTACACGCGCACTTAGATGCGTAAAAATTGAGTCCGTCCAGCCAAACTTAACAAACAACCGATAACAAGCGGCAAGTTCTTGTCGAATCCGCCATTCTTCTTCGCTAATATTTTCTTTTTTCAAACTCATTTCATTGTCCTCACAGACACCTTTTCAAACCTACCTTCAGTAATCATGTGCGGGGCCTGACGAATCGACCATGCTTTGGTATTGCGCCCCCATGTTCTACGTATTGCTACAGACAGCGTTTCTACAATGGTGCGTAAAAACCCGGGGTCCGGTTCCGGGAGTTGATCCTTGATCGCTTGGTTTAAATCGGGAAGCGAATAGAATGGCACCTGTGGGTATAAGTGATGCTCAATATGATTTTCCATATTAAGGTACAAAAACGATACCAATGCGTTGGTTTTAAACGACCGCGTGCTATCGAGTATAGAAGTGGCGTTTTCTTCCATTTCGACGTGCTGGATTAAGCCAAAGGCTTCCACGGTAATGCGCCCTAAATACCAGGGGATAACTAAAAACCACCATAGAAAGCTCGCGCCATGGAAAATAGACAATGCGACCAACAGGTACAGTGAAATCATAATCCAGGCATTACGACGGATACGGGGAAACTCGTCGTTCGGAATCACTCTCTTCATCACATCCGTAAATTGGCCGAATGCGAGACGATAAAAAGTCAGCAAATGAAACCAGGTGAGCGCTAAGCCTGACATTTCCATTATCCACACCCGCAAAGTAACCGGCGTATCAAAAGGCATCTGGCTATCCTTGCCGATATGCCAAGTGTAGGTGTGGTGGTTGGTGTGGGTATAGCGTCTGTGAAGCGGCTCCTCGAAATAGATTAACGATGTAATCCAAAACAACGTTTCGTTTAACCATCGAGTGCGAAATGCTGTTCCATGGGCAGATTCGTGACTCATCGAATAAGCTGGTAAACCCATTACTGAGCCATAAATAAACATCGCAGGCCATACCCACCACGTTCCCAGCGATAGGTAGACGCCATATCCGGTAACCAACATTGCTGCCACCCATTTGGCGACGAATACGAGACCAGGTTTATCTGATCGACGACTCAGCGACTTCAACGTCACACGATCCAGTTGTATGCCGCTTGAAGCTGCATTGGTCGCAACAAATTTATCGTTCACACGCACTACCTAGACTTTTAAAAGATTAATTTTAGGCAAAACTAGAGTAAAATCAATTTGAATTTTTTAAACCATATGATAGATATTTTTAATGTCTGATTTAAACACACAGTTAAAAACACTTTTATCTGTGGCGCATCTGGGCAGTTTCCGACGGGCTGCCGATGAACTACATGTTACTCAGGCGGCCATCACAAGCCGGATTCAAGCGCTAGAGTCATGGCTTGGATTTAGTGCTTTTCACCGACATCGTCGAGGGGCGGATTTAACGAGCAAAGGCAAACGTTTTTTGAATTACGCTCGCAATGCCGTAGATATGATTGAGCATGGGCGCGAAGAATCACGTCGCACCGCTTCTTATCGCGCCCATTTTCGATTTACCAGTCAATATCTTTTGTTAAAAAGCGTCTCACTGGATTGGGTTGACTGGATGGAACAACATGCAGCGGACGTCTCAATCAGTATTGATAGTAGCCCTTCAATGACGGCTGCGGGTGCAATTCGTAATGGTTTAATCGATCTCGCGATTGGCTATCAATCCCGGGTTACAAACGGCGTCACATTCGAACAACTCTTTAACGAGCGACTGATTATGGTTACCAGTCATAAGAGTGTAAAGAACTGGAAAGACAATTTCATACCCATTGGCTGGGATGATGACTTTGACGAAACACAGCGAAACATCATGGGAGCTCTTGAAGACCAGTACCGAATAAATCTAGAGTTCATCGATCTTGCCCCAACAATTTTGCAACGACGACCAGGTAGCGCCTATGTAGTAGAGAGAACTTCGAAGAGCCTAATTGAACGCGGCATTTTCAAGATTGTTCCCAATACCCCATTAATCATAAGGCCTGCCTACGTGCTCTATCCAAATAACCCGATCCATCCGGAAATACTGGAAACAGCACTATACGGAATTCGTCATGTGACCGCTGGTTTGGACAAATAGGCCAACCAATTTGAATATGACAATGGGGTCCCCTTTAATTTCTTCTTCATTCAAAAATAAAGAGTACTGATTTCTTTATTTTTCCAGCACCGTGTTATTTCGACCAACCCTACAGCGCATTGGTATTCGATGCGCAATGGTTGGATTCAGCGATTACGCAAAACCAATCTACGCTCCATGAATACCTGAAAACAATTCCGCTACAGTGGTTCCAAAAGCAAAGCTACCCTCGCCAATTACATAATCAGGTTACCCAGCTCATGACAGAACAAGAATACAACATGGACGAGATGGCAAAGAGTCTGAACATGACAACTCGAACACTACGCAGAAAGTTATCGGACGAAGGCGTCAATTTCCAACAACTGAAAGACGGACTACGCCGAGATCAAGCGATCGCCTTATTGGCTGATTCATAAATGACAATTGGAGAGATAGGTCAAGTTATTGGTTACACAGAGCCCGCAGCATTTTCGCGTGCTTTTCGACAATGGACGGGCTTGAGTCCTTTGAGATATCGCCAAGGACTGAAATTATGATTGATTTCTAACCTCAAGGACTTCCAGGGACTTAGGGTCAGAATAGTAGTTATTAGTGGCGCTATCCCTAACCGGCACATACTGCCAACCTCACCATTTTGATTTCTTCATGAATAACAAAGATTCATGATTTACAGAACAAAAATGGGGACAGATTAACTTTAGATCAAATAAATGATGAAGATGGTAGGGCTTGGGCCGTACCCCGAATAAACAAGGCGTCAAAAAAAATAAATCTGACACCTTTATTAATGTGAATATGACAATTGGCGATATAGGGGACAGATTTATTTTAGATAAGAAAGTTGTAGCGGGCCCGGTAGGACTTGCGAAGTGCCCTGCGGGTGAACCTCGGCTTTGCCTTCCTGCGTTGCCCTACCGACTACATCCATGTAGTCGTACGACCAATGGATTATCGGTAAAACAGTAATACTGTAACCCCTACTCTCTAGTTTTACTTGGTCTTTGTTTAAATGTATAATTAAATGTATATTTAAATATACACTAAGAACATAACTCATTACAGCTATGCAAAACTTGCTAACAAACAAAACAGCATCATTAACCGAACTTCGAAATCCGAAAAAGGTAATTACCAAAGCGGGGGGCAAACCCGTGGCAATCCTAAACAGAGATCAATTGGAGGGGTATTTTATCCCCGCATCTGCTGTTGAAGTACTGCACTTTGAACCGACTCAATCAGGTGAAGCAGTAGATAAATTTAAAGATCGCAAACAACAGCTCTCTGAAACATTGAAATACCTGAAAGACAAATAGCATTGAAATTCCTCAATAGTTCGGACGTGATCGAGATCCATGATCTTGTCATAGACCGAAATGAACTCCAGGGAATGGCAGGCAATAAATCTCTGGGCGCTGTGCTTGCACGAATTGAGAATCGTATGTCATTCGGAATGATTAGCGATGAATTCGATTTAGCTGCATGCTATGCATGCTTCCTGGCAGTAGGTCATGTTTTCAATGATGCAAACAAACGAACAGCATTTGCCTGCATGGATGTAAGCCTGTCTCTAAATGGCGTGGAATTAAACTACGACCACGTTGAAGTAGGCAATCTAATTATCAAAGTAGCCCAAGGTATAGTCGATGAAGTGGAGTTGAGCGCTTGGTTGCGCTCGCAATCTATGGAACAGTAAAAACTTCGATATGTAATTAAGGCAAAAGCCCAATAGACGAAAACGAAAACAAAGTACAACCGGCAACGAATCCTTTCATGCCAAAAGTGTTACCTATGTCTTCGGTATAATCTGTAACCTATCTTATCGGTATGCACCCATTGAAGTATGGTGGGCCCGGTAGGACTTGGGTCGTGCCCTGCGGGTAAACCTCGGCTTCGGCTCCAGCGTCGCTCTACCTCCTCCATCCATGGAGTCGTACGACCAAGGGGTTATGAGGGCATTGGTCGCTCTATTTCCATCTAACTATCAGATAGATACAAGCGTTCCTGAAATTTGGTGATGCAGTAATTCAATAGAATCAACAAGATATTGAATCCAGAAAGTTTAGCGAATTTCGTGTTAGTTGTACTGAATCACATGATTGTTCATTTCCGGTGGAGGCAATTGTGAAGAGCGCTCAAACCAGTTTGTGCATCTTTTCCAGATTGGTACTACCGATCTCGTCGATTATCTTGCGTCGAAGCTTGCGCATCCACCGAGCCAGCGATCATAGTTGCCGGTTTTGAACTGGATGTATTGCTCGACATCGGGATGCGGCAGAATCAGGAACTGCTCGGTATCAATTCCCTGGACAACAGTATCAGCGACTTGCTCTGGGCTGATGACACCCGGATACTGGTCGATGCCTTCGCCGGCGTCATAGCCGAGCATTGGTGTCGCAACATATTGCGGACAGATCACAGATACCTTGATGCCATCGTCTCCGTGCGTGATGGATAGTGACTCAGCGAAACCGACCGCGGCATGTTTCGATGCGGAGTAGGCCGCATCTCCGATCTGACTTAGTAATCCCGCAGCCGATGCCATCTGCACAAAGTAACCTTCGCCACGCGCAATCATCGACGGCAGGATTGCCCGCGCTGCATACACATGGGCCATCACGTGAAGATCCCAACAGGCCTGCCAGGTTTCGTTGCTGGCGGAAGCTGAATGGTCCGGTTCCCCAACACATATTCCGGCATTTGAGCAGAACAAGTCTACAGGACCATAGGCTTCTTCGGCATAACGTACGAGGTTTTGTATATCACTCTCTTTGGACACGTCACAGGAAACCCCAAGACCCCCTATTTCTGTTGCCACAGACTTTGCGTCCTCTTCAAGCAAATCGGCCACAACAACTCGCGCACCTTCCCTCGCAAAGGCCTGGCAAATGGCTCGGCCGATTCCGCGTGCACCGCCCGTAACAATGACTGTTTTGTTATTCAATTTCATGGGAATTCTCCAGTTATCGGTTCATAGTGACAGGGGCTCATAGTCGCCCTTGAGAAAGCGGTCCCTGATCACAAATTTCTGTATCTTGCGCGAGCCGGTCATGGGGAAATCCTCCACCCGACACCAGATGGTTGGTGTTTTCTGGGGGGAAAGTCGTTCACGGCAAAATCCATGTAAACTTTTTGCGGCCACCGGTTGATTCTCCTCCGTGCGAAAGAAACAGCCGATCACCTCGCCCCATTTATCGTCCGGAATGCCCACCACAGCCACTTCGGCTATCTCGGGATGTTCGAGCAACGCGTTTTCGATTTCAGCCGGAAACATGTTCTCGCCTCCGCGGATAATCATGTCTTTTACACGACCGGTGATTTTCAGATACCCCCGGTCATCCATACTGCCCAGGTCGCCGGTATGCAGCCAGCCATCGGCATCGACGGCTTCATTCGTCGCCTCGGGGTTATTGTGGTAACCGATCATGTTGCAATAAGCCCGCACACTGATTTCCCCCACGTTGCTAAGTGGAACCACCTTATTGGACTCCACACTCCGAATACTGACTTCGGTTTGCGGCAACGGCTGGCCTATGGTGTGGCAGATATCTTCCATGGAATCGTCAGGGAAGTGTTGAGTGATTACCGGCGAAGTTTCCGTTTGCCCATAAAGGGTTCCGAATCCACAGCCGAATACGCGCTGAATGTTTTTCACAAGTTCAGGGGCGACCATGGCACCGCCAGAGGAAAACATTTCCACCGAGGAAACGTCATTGGTTTCCTTGTCCAACGATTCCAGCAAGGCAACAAGCATGGTCGGCACACCCAGAATGGTGCTAACTTTTTCCTGTTCAATAACTCTGCAAATGGCTGGAGGATCAAACAACTTGACGATCAGCATTTTGCACCCGGCCTGCAGACATCCCAAAGTGACCATGCCGCAGCCGCTGGTGTGAAACATGGGCATGATGTTGATCCACACGGAATCTCTTCTTACACCCAGACGATCCGCATAGAATCGCGCATTATTAAGCAGGCTCAAGTGACTCAGTACGGCACCTTTGGGAAAGCCGGTGGTGCCGGAGGTATATTGAATCATGGCCGCATCTTCTGGCTGGACACTCGGCAACGCATCCATGGGATTCTGCACGCGACGCATCGCTTGATGATCGTCCATATCGACGCATTCACGAACTTCACCCAGGCCACTACATGCCTCGACAGCTATCGTTGCCATGGGGTTGCCACGGTACGTCTCTACCAGGAACAGGGCTACAGAGCCCGACTGTTCCAGGATGTAACGCAATTCTCTCGCCTGCAGGGCTGGATTCGCGGTGACAATGACAATTCCAGCCAGTGCGCAGGCAAATTCCATAATGACCCATTCCGGCGTATTCGGTGACCATACCGTGATACGTTCACCAGGCTTAAATCGGCTGGCCAGCGCAAGGGCCTGCTCCTCGCATTCTGACAATAAGGAAGACCAGGTCCATGATCGGCCAACATGGCTGTCGATATCGACCTCAACCAAAGCCGTTTCGTGCGGATAATTTTGGGCCGTTAATCTAAGTTGTTCTCCAATTGTAATGGACTGGACTTGGGATTCGGTCTGGGCGGGAAACAGGGATTCGGTCAATCGAACCGCGTAGCTCATTTTTGTTGTCCGCTTTCAGATCCAGTTTTACTTCCCGGGATAGGTTCGCCGGAATCCCGCTCAGCCACAGCCTGCTTAAAACCCACTTCCTCGGCACGGGCCTTAAACGCAACACCTTCAGGGCTGTGGCGGGCGAAACCGTCGAACAAGGTGGCGAGAGTCTGAGTACCGGCAAGCCCCATATTCTCGTAGGCCTGGTTGACCAGCATTTTCGACATGGCCAACTGATTTTTCGGGACACCCTTGATGCGCTCCACAAGACTCTGCACGGCAGAGTCGAGTTCATCGAGTGGTACTGCCTGCAGGATTAAGCCCAAACTTTCCGCCTCCCTGCCGGTAATAAGGTCTCCTGTAAACAGCATCCGCTTGGCGCGCTCAGCACCGAGCCGATATACCCACATGGCTGTGGTCGGGCAACCCCAGACCCGTGCGGGCGGATAACCAATGCGGGCTTCTTCATTCATGAGGATGATATCGGCGCATAACGCGATATCACTACCGCCTGCCACGGCGTCTCCCTGTACTTTAGCGATCACCGGTTTGGGACATCGCCACAGAGACATGAAACTGTCGGTGCAACGTTGCATAAACTGATAATCGACCATGGCATCCCAGGGCATTTCCTGGATCGCGGGATTGTTCCCCTCGGCGAAAACATTGAGGTCATAGCCCCCACAGAAACCCCGCCCTGCTCCGGTTAGAACGATGACATGAACCAAATCGTCATTGGTTGCCTGCTCAACGGCTTGCTTAAGCTCACCCGGCATGCGCTCGGTAATGGCGTTGAATTTTTCAGGTCTGTTCAGGGTGATCGTTGCTACCCGATCATCGATTTCAATGGTGATTTCATTCATGGTTTGTTTTTCTGATCCTGGTTCAATTTGCTAAATAGCCGCCATCTACCATGTAGATTCCGCCACTGCAGTAAGAAGCCGCATCGGAAGCCAGGAAAGTGGCAAGCCCTGCAACTTCATCAGCCTCACCAGCACGGCCTAGAGGCGTGTGTTTTAAAAAGCGATCTAGAATTTTGTCATTGGACCAAAGAGCTTCGCTGAATTTGGTTTGGATGAGGCCAGGGCAGATGGCATTAACTCGAATGTTGTCAGCGCCCCAGTCCTGGGCCATAGCTTGGGTCATATTCTGTATCGCAGCCTTGCTCACACTATAGATGCCGATACCTGCTTCCGGTGTGATACCGCCAATAGAGCTGATGTTGATCATCGAACCCCCGCCCCGCGATTTCATGATGGGATATACCCGTTTACATAACTCAAAAGGCCCTCGAAGATTAACATCCAAGATTTTGTCAAAGGCACGCTGATCCGTGTTGTGGATCGGCCCGAAAACAGGATTAGCCGCAGCATTGTTCACCAATATATCAATTCCGCCACAGCGTTCGACGGTTTCTTCAACCAGGTTTTCAACTTCTTGCAAGTTTCCAGCGTTAGCGGCAATGGCAAAGGCGTCTAAACCATCCTCGCGATACTTTTCGACCACTTCATCCAATGATTCTTGTTTACGACTACTAATGACTACAGTGGCACCGAATTCCGCCATACCACGCGCCATGGCTTCTCCTATTCCCTTGCTGGCGCCAGTGATCAATGCCACTTTTCCGGTCAGATCAAAGCGGTGTCGAACTCGCGAACTTTTGTTTTTATTGGTTTCGTTCATTTTGATGAATCCTCGCGACTGTTTGTTGTACTTGAAGAGAAATGTTTCGCACCATCGATACCCTCTTTAAAAAGCGCCTCTCGCCCGTTGTACCATTCATAAGTCATGGCCTCTCGCAGGGGTTTCCCATACTGGTTATTTAAGGAGCGACGGTCGGCACGAACACAGACTTGGGGATGGGCGGCTATTTCCTGGGCCAGCATTTCCGCTTTCTCACGACACTCACCCTCCTCGACAATATATTCACATAGCCCGATGGAAAGAGACTCATCAGCATCAATGTGACGTCCGGTAAGGATGAGTTCCCGGGCGCGGCCCTCACCAACCAGTCGAGGTAAACGAACAGTGCCACCATCGATAAGCGGGATACCCCATCGACGACAGTAGACACCAAAGTAAGCGGAGGCTTCCATGACACGAAAGTCGCACCATAGTGCGAGCTCCATGCCGCCCGCCACGGCGGGACCGGAGACGGCGGCAATGACGGGCTTATCAAGCTCAAGTCTTGTTGGACCCAGTAATGCAGGGGGAACTTCGGAATCATCCTTAGGCATATTGCGGGATTCGAAGAACTGATCGTTTTCAAGAGCAGACGCCTGCTTCAGGTCCCAGCCTGCGCTGAATGCACCGCCTTCGCCCCACAACACAGCAACCGAAGCCGAATCATCCCGCTCAAATTCGGTAAATGTCTCATAGAGTTCACCTGCAGTTTCTGGGTCTATGGCGTTACGTGCCTGGGGTCGCGACAATATAACTGTCCAGACGGATTCGTGTTTTTCGATGCGAACACTCATGTCATCTCCTCTTGCCATTTAATCATAGTGGCCCGACAGATACTTCTCCCGAATTCTGAACTTTTGAATTTTGCCGGAGCCCGTCAACGGGAAGGCGTCCACGCTTCGCCAGATTGATGGCGTTTTTTGTGGAGACAGGTGGTGGCGACAAAATTCTTTCAGGTCATCTGTGTCCAAAAGACCACCCTCATCTGTTCTGATGAATGCCGCGATCACCTCGCCCCACTTTTTATCAGGGATACCGACCACGGCAACCTCTGCTACCTGCGGGTGCGCAATCAACGTGTTTTCAATTTCGGCAGGAAAGTGATTCTCACCGCCACGAATGATCATATCTTTGACCCGACCTGTAACCCGGATAAACCCGCGTTCATCGAGTTTTCCAAGATCCCCGGTATGGAGCCAGTTATCTTCATCAATGGCTGCTCGGGTTGCATCGGAATTATTGTGATAACCCATCATCACGTTATATCCCTTTGCACATATTTCTCCAACCTCTCCTACGCCAAGTACCACACCAGTCTCAGGATGACGAATGGAAACACTGGTATGTGGCAGGGGTTGTCCGGCCGAATAGCAGATGTCATCGATGGTGACATCTTCATGATTGAGACAGATCATCGGTGAGGCCTCGGTCTGCCCGAAGGCCGATTGCAGGCTACATCCGAGTCGATCCCGGACCTTTCTTACTAACTCAGGTGCCACTGGCGCACCGCCCGTGGTAATCACTTCCATGGTCGACATGTCATGGGGTTCACGCTCCAGAGCTTCCAATAACCCAACGAGCATCGTGGGCACCGCAAAAAACGTGGTAATACCTTCGCTTTCAATCAGTCGGATCAGACTCTTCGCTTCGAAAAGCTTGATTATCAGCATTTTGCATCCTGCCTGCAGGGATCCCAACGCAGTGGTGGCACAACCGGCGGTGTGAAACATCGGCATAAAATTTGCCCAAACGGATTGCTGATGAACATTCTTTCGTGCAGCAAACAGACGGGCGTTGTTCACCAGGTTATAGTGCGAAAGCACAGCACCTTTTGGGAAGCCAGTCGTTCCAGACGTGTATTGAATCTGGGCGGGGTCCGTGGACTTAACCATAGGCAGATCAGAAAACCCTGATTCTTTTCTAAACAAAGCCGCCTCATCTTCCAGATCAACTATTTCGCGAATCTGTTTATTACCTTCGACGGCCTGCTCTGCGATATCCGCCATCGGGTTGCCGCGAAAACTTTCAACTAAAAACAACGCCACTGCACCGGATTGTTCAAGCACATATCGCAGTTCTTTTTCCTGGAACGATGGGTTCGCTGTGACAAGTACCACGCCCGACAAGGCGCAAGCGTACTCCATGAATAACCACTGGGGAATATTGGATGCCCATACAACAATCCGTTCACCTGGCTCGAACCGCGAAGCAAGACCAACAGCGAGTCGCTCACTCCTTTCCAATAACTCGCGATAACGCCATTCCTGCCCAACCGTTCCGTCGATGGCTACATCTACCATGGCTGTGGCATCGGGATAGCGAGCTGCGGTCTCTCTTAATAACTCGCCGACAGTGATATCACGGAGTTCTGCGTCGGTTTGTGGTGGGAACAATGCTTCAGTCAGACTGATGTCATACATATTGATGTTCCTCAGGCCACTTCAGGTATGGCAATCCTGAGGCCGCGCGGAATTTCGCGCCGCTCATCGTACATTGGCGTCGTACAGGTTCGTGCTGAACGAACTTCACCGTCGGTGCAAATGACTTCAAAATCTGAATCTGGGCCGGAATCCACATCATCGAGTCTGACAATGGCCACACCACATTGCTGGTAGGGGGACCAGGCACTGGAGCAGACAACTCCTGCTTCCAACCCATTGGATTTCAATGTGCGCCCAATCTGGGCAACGCCTCCTTCTGTACGCAACCCCCAGGTGCGGCATCGCTTATCCGCATCACGTAATGCTTCGCGTCCACAGAATTCGCTCTTGTTGAATTCCACCATATGACCCAATCCCACATCGAAAGGGGTGGTCGTTTCATCAAAATCCGAGCCCGCATTCAACAACCCGGCTTCAATTCGTCGGGCACGAAACGCATCCGCGGAGGTCGGCGTCATGCCAAATGGCATACCGGCTTCGAGGATTCGTTCTCCCACGGCATCAATATCAGTATCCGGCAACAGATAGAACTCCCAGCCGAGTTCATTGGTGAATCCGGAACGGGTCAGCACAACCGGTTGACCCGCGATGGTGACTTCAGCCATATCGAAGTACTTGAACGGTTCCGGCATTGCCCCATCCACAGCGCTCGCTAGCACCTCAAGGGATTTTGGCCCCTGGACCTGGCTGACCCAGACGCCGGGGTCAAATACGTCAACATTAAGTCCCCGTGCATTGGCGAGCAGCCAGGAAAACAAATCACCATCAGCCTGTCCGAACCAAAATCGATCCTCGGCCAATCGGACCAGGACACCGTCGGTTATCATGCCACCATGGTCGTAGCAGGCGAACTGATAACTGCAGCGGCCCACGCGGTTCTTTGCGATATCACGTGTAAACACGCGATTAAGAAGAGTCTCCGCGTCAGGTCCCCGAATCTCCAGGGGTAATTCCCCCGTGTGCCGCAGGATGACGCTTTGTCGAACCCGCCAATACACTTCGTCCGCAGTCAGATTATTCAGGCTTGCCGTAGCGAGACGTCGGTTATAGACGAAATAGGTAGGATCGTAGGGCAACTCCTGATGGATCAACGGATGGGGCGCCATGGTCCGTACTAATTCATTCGGGCGTTCTATCTCGATTTGATGCACGGAGACTGCGATTTGCAGATTATTTGAGTTAAGCAATGTTTGGACTCTTGATACAGTAGAGGTTATGATCTTTGAAAAATCGATTTAATCACAGTACATTGGCTGTGAATATTTTAAATTCTCGGACAAGTTGTCAGTATTTTTCGAACAATAAAGATGCCCTTCAGATCCTACGACACGCTTAGGGTTTTTACCGCCGTTGCCCGTCATGAGAGCGTCACGGCTGCCGCCTCAGAACTGAATCTCTCAAAAGCATCTGTCAGTTATCAGATCCGCAAACTGGAGGATCAACTGGGATTTTACGTATTTGAACGAAAGGGGCAGCGACTCTATATCACGCCCAAAGGTGAAAAACTGATGCACAGCGCGGAACTGGCCTTCGGACAGCTCGACCGCGACATCCGTCAGCTCAAGGAGACAACACCCGACATGATCACAATCGGCGCACTCACCTATTTCTTTTCGCGTTGGTTATCGTCCCGGTTGATGTCGTTTATGGAAGCCAACCCGAGCATCGCCGTTCGGGTAGAACCGATCACCGGGATCGCTGATCTCTCGCAATCAGAAATCGACGTCGCGATATACTGGGGCGTTGGAGATTGGGATAAGTCGGATCACGGACTTGACCGTACACTTCTTTTCAATTGTCCGACTCGACCAACGGCGAATGCGTCGGTCACAAGACAGGTTCAGAAAATCGGATTAGATCGAGCGCTAAGAGAAATTCCCCTGCTAGCGGATAGCTCGGGTAGCACCGGATGGAAACAATGGCATCAGCTTGCCGGATTGGAATATCGCCCTATGCAAAATCGTCTGGTCATTCCAGATTCCAACGACCGTGTGCAGGCTGTCATCGATGGCCAGGGTATCGCGCTGTGGGATGATCTGGTGCAGAATGAACTGGATACTGGGGAGCTTTTCTTCTTATCGGATTTGGCGCTTGAGGGCGCGGGGTATTATCTTTCCTGCTCGTCCCCTGCTTTGGAACGCAGCGTTGCTACCGAGATATTTATCGGTTGGATTCAGCATCAATTTTGAAATATGGTGGGCCCGGTAGGACTTGAACCTCGGCAACTGCTCCTGCGTTGCCCTAATAAGCTACATCCATGTAGCGATACGACCAATAGATTATGAGGGCATTGCTCGCTCTTTTTTCGTATAACTATCATATTGTTACGAACGCAACTAAAATTTGGTGAAAGTTTGGTGAAAGTTTGGTGAAAGTTTGGTGAAAGTTTGGTGAAAGTTTGGTGAATTGGTAATTCTTTAAAATCAATGACTTACGAATTTTGTAATTTATCAGCTTTTCCACTGCTAAACGATCTCACAAGTAACTGGGAAAACTAGTTCAGTTGCTACAAATGTCTTTCAAAATTCATCCGCTCATGTAGAACGGCAAGTACATAAAGGGCTTCAGAAGTATAGGCATAGAAAATCACATGCTTCCCTACCGAATACGAATAACACCCAGCCCTGAGCTCGCTCCTGTCTTTTCCTAACTCAGGCTCCTCAGCTAATGAGTAAAGACAACTGTCTATATCACCCAGATACTTATCCCGTTGTTTTTCACCCCACCGATATTCGGTGTACTGCCCTATTTCTACCAAATCCAGCTTAGCTGAATCGGTAATTTTTATTTTTAGCGTTTCAGCTTTCTTTTACGGTAGCGTTCCTCTTGTCAATTTCTTTCACGATAGACTTTAGTGAATACGTTGAATGCTTTCCTTCCTTCATCTCTCTTTCACCAAGTTCCAGTCGTTTTTTGAGAACCTCTAGCTTTTCATCCTCCTCCTCCATTCGCCGAAGCCCCTCCCTAATGACTTCACTTGTATTTGAGTAGCGTCCAGAGCGCACCTTTTTGGTGACATAGGATTTGAAATGATCGCCTAATATGATCGTCGTGTTTTTCGCTGGCATGATGATGGGGCTAAATTTGGGTATTACATTATAATACCTCGATTTTGCGAATTACTCAAAAGCGTGGTTTGTCCGCGATTTACCTTTGGATATAACTACTTACCCTTTCTGAGCAGTCGCTTCCTCTCGGCTGAAGTTCCATTGTTAAACGACCCAAACCATCGATCCAGTGGCATATCAACATTACCGTAATTGCACCGGAAATAGCGATGGTGCAATTGGTGGAAAAAGCTCGCGATAGTCGTTCTATAGTTGCCGATGAGCAGTTCCTGGTATCCGGAGTGCGAGGTAGCGGTTGCAAGGGTCAGCCAGTACGCCAGGAACAACATATGCAGGGGATGCGAAGGCACGACCAACATTACAAACAGAGAGGTCAAGTACATCAGGTGCTCAACCGGATGCATTGAAAAACCAGACCAGGGGCCGATGGTGACGTTGCGGTGATGCACAGAGTGATAGCGATCGTACAGCGGCTTCCAGTGCAGAAGACGGTGAACCCAATAAAAGTGAAACGCCTGCCAGACGGCGATTAGCGGAAACAACAATACAAACCAAACAGGATTTTCGGCGAAGGTTATTGCCGGGACAACACCGTTGGCATATGCAAGCCACATAATAGATTCATAGATAGTCCAGACAGTGACACCGCTTGCCAGAGTGTAAAAAACATTGTCCTTTAGCTGATCGCCATGAAAAAACCGTTCGTGCTTCGCCCGGGGTGCGTTACGCATATATCGCGTGTGGTCTCCCTGCCGATTCCAGGTGTAAAGCCACAGGTGCAGCAATGAGGCGAATACTGTCATCATAAGAAAATTGCGCACCCAGATAGCGCTAACCCAGCCGACTGATAGCGTTTTCATGTCAGCCAATGATGGGACTAGCCAAAACCAGACACCTATGGCCAGGAGTAGATAGAGTCCAAACTCCGTTATGGGCAGCCAAGCTCCTGCATACCACTTGATGATGGCTACCGGGTTTGGTGGAAACTCGAACAGCGGGGACGTTTTAATTGGAATATCCGGGTGCCAATTCCAACTTTTGCTCATCCCAGCCGGTGTACCCAAAACCAGTTCTTCTGCTGTATGTTCAGTATTACTGATTGCCATTTCTCAATTCTCTCTGGGGTATACGGTAATATTATGCGAGCAGTTCATCTTCAAAAGGAAAATGTGCGACAAGCTCGTAACCCGTGGGTGTGATGCGGACCATTTCTTCCAACTTCACACCGTTTTTCTGGCCCGGCTCGCCAATGTAACTTTCCACAGAAATCGTCATGTTTTCTTCAAACACACCATCGTAGCCAGTTCGTTCAAACAGGTGAATCGGAGGAATTTGCGGGTACTCATTGCACATACCAGTGCCATGGGTCAGAACACCGCAATCGAGCGCAGAATAGCGTTCCGGCATTTTCCATGCCTTTTCAGCAAACTCACGAAACGAAACGCCAGCCTTCAATAGCGACATGTTGTGATGAATTTGTTCATAGGAAAGCTTGTAAATTGTCTTTTGCTCCTCACTTGGCGTACCCGGATGACACAGCCAGGTGCGCGAAATATCGGTGTTGTAACCATACGGACCAATCATATCGGTATCGATGCCGAGTAGCTCTCCGGCCTGGATTTGTCGTTCACTGGCTTCGGTGTACCACGGGTTGGTATTGGTGCCAGAAACAACCAGTCGGGTTTCAATGTAGTCACCACCAAGATTCGAATTGATAGAAACGAGAGTTGACCACAGGGCGTTTTCAGTGACGCCCGGCGCAGTCTGATCGCGCATTGCAGCCAGTGCGGTTTCGCAGACCAGTGCGGAGTGCTTTTGCGCTTTCAGCTCCTCGGGAGTCTTAATACAACGTGCATACTCAATGACGTCCTGCCCAAATCCGACGGTTAGGTTTCTGGCCTCCAGCGCATGACGCCCATCAGTATCCAAACGATCAATCACAATGTGGGTGTTAACACATCGCCCGTTAATGACATCGGCCAATTCGTCAGCCCAGGATTCAATCAGGCTGCCTCGCTTGGAACCAGCAGTGTGGTTGTACCAGAGCGTGCCGGGGCGCGACTCCTCAATCGTTTCCATGCCAGACGACAGGTGCTTGCAGTTGACGAAATCGAATAGGGTTGCTTTTCCTTCTGCCGGCACTAGGCAGTAGCGTGCCGAATTGTGCATCGTCCAGATCTGCATGTTCCGACAATCTGTTGCGTAGCGGATATTGATCGGGTCATACAACAACATCCCTCCGATATCTCGCTCTTGCAATTCATTTTGTAGTCGTCTCAATCGGTCAATGCGCATTTGCGACTCATCCACCTGGGGGAGAGCGGAGAGCTTTTTTTGTACTTCGTTTAGGTCAGTCAATTGTCACCTCGACATACTTTCTGTAACGTAATTCAGCTTGCAAAAAATTGGTCTTCATAAGCTCACACTTATGAAGACCTTGAAAGCAGCAGTTACTAATACCGCTGGAGTTTTAAATTCTTGCGTGTTTTTAGGACAGCCAACTAAATTCAGGCCATTCAAACGCACCCAACTGTCCCAGTGGAACTTTCGGCATACCCATTACATTGGATGCAATGCCGTCGTTGATATTCGAAAATGCGGGTATCACCATACCGGAGTTCTCGTGAATCAGGGTTTGCATTTCGCACATCATCGCATGGCGTTTTGCTGGGTCAGTTGTACCCAGAACATCCTGCAATAAAACACCCATACGATCATTATTCCAATAGGTGTCGTTCCAGGCTGCCCCCGGGCCAAACTGAATAGCCATTTGAGATTGAACCGTCGGACGCATGTTCCAGGTAACCATATTCAACGGCTCGTTCATCCAAACCGCACCCCAATATCCGTCAGTGGGTACTTTCTTGATTTGCAGGTCGAAGCCAATTTTCGCGCAATTCGCTTGTGCCAAAAGTGCCATGTCTTCAATACCCGCACCGATAGGTGCGACGAACAATTCAGCACTACTGATACCTGCCTTTTCAAAGTGAAACTTTGCTTTGTCCGGATCGAATGTACGTTGTGGTAACTCCGAGCAGAAATCTGTTCCATGGGCAGACATAATTGGGGTGTCATTGCCGACGGACCCGGCACCTCTCAGTATCCTTTTAACTATACGCTCACGATCCTGGATATATTGCATGCCTTTAACGAAGTCATCGTTTTCCCCTGGCGCAGTATTTTTAAGACAGCAAAAGCCCAGTTGAAGGGCAGCTGGGGTAGAAAGTAGACTCACACCGTCTGCCTCCTCGATCTGTTGAAATGATTTCGGATCTACCGATGAAATCAACTGTGCATCTCCCGCGACTAATGCGTTGACCCTTGCTGTTGGATCGGTTATTGCAGTCACCTCAATGGCATCCAAATTAGCGCCTTCACGCCAGTAATTTTCATTACGTTTGTGCACCGATTTTACGCCTGGTTCAAATGCCTCCAACGTAAACGGACCCGTACCATTGCCTTCACCGGTCGTGCCATCCTTAACGATTTTGCTTTGAAAGACGCCAAGTACGGTGGGTAAATCTGCATTGGGCGTATTCATTATCGCCTGACATTCATGCTCGCCAGTTTTCTTCCATTCCCCTACCGAAGCTAAAACAGATTTGATTACCGAGGTAGATTCCTCGCCCATATGACGACGCATACTGTAAACAACGTCGTCTGCAGTCAATGGCGATCCATCGTGGAATGTGACGCCTTTTCGAATCTTAAAATTCCACAAGGTCGCATCGGCATTAGGCTCAAATGACTCAGCCAGTTCGGGTTGCGGAGTCAGATCGTCTGCATGTTGCACCAGACTGTTGTATGTGCAACGTCCCCGACAGTAATCGATGGAAGAGGTAAACAATGAAGGATCCAGTTGATCATCCGGGCCATGCAAGTTAGAGGCATAGCGAACACTACCGCCTTTTTTCGGGGTTTGGGCCATCGCTTCTCCCCCCGTGCTAAGCAGGTTTTGTGCCGTCGCCATGGAAACACCTGTTACCGCCATCAGTTTTAGCAGATCGCGTCGGGAATACTTGCTGTTTACCGCTTTTTCAACAAGGGCTTTGTCGTAAGCCGATAAATCGGAGTACGGTAACTCATCTTGCGTATTATCAGGTTCGAATGTTTTTTTCATTTTGTTGGTTCTCCAGTGGTTAGAATAAAAAAGGTGGCTTTAACATAAAAACTGTATTCAGGCCGAAACAGCGCTTCATCAGGGATTGTGCTCTCTCCTGACAAATAGGACTCTGTTCAAAGCGGGCACGTCTGATTTGCTTGTGATCTTCCAAATTGCATCGCCTCTTCAATGGGCCATTTTCAACAAGCAAATCACAATTAGCACCCAAGAAACTTTCGTTTGTCACTGGGTAACATGGATACCCAGTGCGACTCTTCAGGGAAATCTCCTGCGGTGACTTCTGCCTGAAAGCACTTGAACGCTTCGACTCTTTCGCGCTGCATACTTTGTTTTACTTCGAGAAGATTAGCGTAGGCTTTAGCATGGCGAGGCAAGTGTTCAACGTCACCAAAGATGTCGCAGGCATACAGAAAAATTACATCGGCACACGGCCCCGACCCCAGCGAGAACGTGACAAGGTTGGTCTGAGTTGAGATGTGCTCGAGAACTTCTTCAGCGACCAATTCGATTTCAGCGGCAAATGCACCGGCGTTTTCGAGATCTCGTGCTTGTTGGAAAATGGCCTCCGCCTCTTTCACTGTCTTGCCTAGGACCCGCAAACCTCCGTACCAGGAACTTTTGCGGGGGTTCATTCCCAGATGACTCATTACCGCAATACCCTCTCGGGCGAGCTGCTCGATGATTGGAAGCGGACGATTGGTAAACACTGCATCGCTACCCTTCTCAGTGACCTTCAGTACGGCTCTAACTACTTCTTTATCACTCACATATGCAGTAGGTGGAATTGCTGTAATGATGAAATGATCAGGCGCAGCACGACGAACCTCGTCGTATTGGGACAACCCGCAACTCAACGTATCGATACCCGCTTCAACTGCCGCCGCGGCTTCCTGGTAATCGTCTGCGGTAACCTGGGTATATCTGCGTTTACATCGGTTGTTTACCAGCTCGGCAAGCGTGACATTTCGCTGAACCTGCTCAAGGCCATATGTATAGAGTCGTTTCATACCGTCACCGGTTTTACTTCATCAGTTGCATTCGAGAAAACTAAAAAAGTTCTTTTAAAGAATGTATCACTGCTATAAACTACCTGTAAATATTATAAAAGTTATGTTATTCATTCATTTTTTGAATACATGAAAAATACATTGCCACCCCTCAACGCGCTGGGTGCCTTCGAGGCCGCAGCGCGCCATCTCAGCTTTACCGAGGCCGCAAAAGAGTTTGATATTTTGCAGCCAGCCATCAGTCGCCATATCGCGGCATTGGAAACTGATCTCGGTACTACCCTGTTCATTCGAAAGAAGCCAAAACTGGGATTGACCTATGATGGCGAAACATTGCTCGCGGCCGTATCAAGTGGATTTGGGCAAATTGCTCACGCCGCAAATGCGATTCGTGATCGCAATAGCACGCAGTCTTTCGTGGTAACCGCGTCCATCGGTTTTGCCAGTTGCTTTCTTATGCCTAGGTTGTCTGATTTCAATTCACGCTATCCTGACGCTGAACTGGAATTGGTTACCAGCGACTTGTACCGGAAGTACAATCCAGATGAGTTCGATGTGGCTATTGTCTTTTCAGATAAGAAAAATACCCCGGGCAGGGATGTCAGACTACTATTTCCCGAGGAAATGATCGCGGTATGCTCACCAGATTATCTGGCCGGACGAAAGCCGCTCAATGACCAAGATCTTGCGGGAGAGAAGTTGCTCTATCTGCACGAGCCAAGTCATTTGGAGGATTGGAATACCTTTCTATCAGATTCGGCTACAAAGGCACCTCCATCAACCGCGTCAAATCGTTACACTGCTTATACAATCTATCTGCAAGCTGCGTTGAACGGGGATGGCATTGCACTGGGATGGTCTGTTTACATCGATGACCTCCTCAGGGCGAATCGTCTTTGTCTGGCAAGCAACCGACAAGCGCGAACCGAACGAGGCTTTTTCTGCTGGATTTCAGACCGCGGACTTAAAAAACCTGCGGCAGTAGATTTCGTCAATTGGTTGCCCAAGGCAATTGAGCTGAGACCGCGGTAGACGTGGACCGCTAGTTTTTACACGCTCATTGTATACTTGTCACTTACCATAGCTTCTCACCATTTATCGTCAAGTTTGTGTGATTAATGTATGACTAGCTTTTAGGTTCAAACACGTAGCTCAATAAAAAAATATGGTGGGCCCGGTAGGACTTAAACCTACGACCAACGGATTATGAAGGATACGCGCTTTTAATTTTTTCTTAAATACAATGGTTTATAGACCACCTCAAAGATTGTTGATTTAGAGTATTAATAAAATCAATAGCTTATAGCATATGCTATTTTAAGTCTTGAATGCATAGATGCTCTTTTCTTTAAGGATTATTCTTAAAAATACTCTATTTTAGGGGAAGCCTAAATTTAGATGAATCGTAAAATAGTCTTGACTGTTTTACGATTAACTATAAAATAGTCAAATGAAACGACTTTACGAATCCGCCCTGGCGTTGCACTTTTCTGACCATTCGCAAATGGCATTCGTATCCGGGCCGCGGCAGGTGGGAAAAACAACTCTTGCGCTATCTATACAATCTGAAAAAAACACCGCATATCTGAACTGGGACGATGTAGGTGATCGTGAACTCATTCTTAGAGGTAGTAAATCTATCGCCCAGCATGTTGGTTTGGAGCAGTTAAGAGAAACCCCGATTCTGGTTGTTTTCGATGAGATTCACAAATATTCAAATTGGAAGCAACTCCTAAAGGGATTCTATGATAGGTACAAAAATGACTGTCAAATTCTTGTTACCGGAAGTGCAAGAATGGATGTTTTCAAAAAAGGTGGCGATAGCTTAATGGGGCGCTATTTCAACTATCGCCTCCATCCTATATCTGTTAGTGAATTGAAAGAGCATCGATACCCTTCTGATGAAATCCGAAAGCCATCTAAACCGAATGATGATGAGTATATGGATTTGTATCGATGGGGGGGGTTTCCGGAACCCTATTTAAAAAAGGATCTAAGATTCTTCAATCGCTGGAGCAGACTTAGGGAACAACAATTGCTCAACGAGGATATTCGGGACTTAACGGGGGTGCAACAGATTGGTCAAATGGAACTCTTGGCTTCATTGTTGAAGAATCAGGTTGGACAGTTAACCAGCTATTCGCAACTGGCGAAAAAAGTCAGAGTTTCCGTGGATACTGTCCGCCGATGGATCTCAATATTGGAGGCAATGTACTTCTGTTTTTCGATTCGACCCTGGACAAAAAATGTGACTAGGTCATTACTTAAGGAACCGAAATACTATTTGTGGGATTGGGCTCAATGTAATGATGCGGGTTCTCGAAACGAAAATTTTGTTGCATCACATCTATTAAAGTCCGTCCACTTTTGGACAGATCAGGGATTTGGGGACTATCAACTATATTTCCTGCGAGATAAGGAAAAACGTGAAGTTGATTTTCTTGTTTCTAAAGATGGAAATCCCTGGTTTCTGGTGGAAGTAAAATCAACAATGAAAGAATCTTTGTCTCCAAACCTTGAGCGTTTTGGCAATCAGTTATCGATAAAGCATATTTTTCAAGTCGCACTGGATGGAGAATATGTGAATCGTGATGTCTTCAAATTGGAAAGACCCGCAATTATCCCAGCAAAAACATTCCTTTCACAATTGATTTGAAAGTGGTGGGCCCGGTAGGACTTGAACCTACGACCAATGGATTATGAGTCCACCAATGTCTCTTCAATCTACGTCAATTAAGGGCAATTAGTGTTAATTAGTAATAGGTCGTTTTCATGCTATTCAACATTTTAGGGCAATCTAGAGCAATTAATGCAAGCTTATCAATGTACTTTTTTTGTACCTAATTTCTCGACAGGAATTTAACAGTCTCGGCCAAGCAATTATTAGAAATTTCGTTCTCGAAAAGCATCCCTTCGAGATCAGCTTTCATTAGACACTCTGATCTCAAAAAAACTCCGAATAAACAGATTGTGAGAAGCTACTCAGTAGAGCAACAGAAAATTGGTGTACTTTTATCGGCGCTTAATTTTTTCGAGATCGTCTGGTTTTAGCTTGAAGCGAATAGCGTTGCCTTCATGAAGCCCATTAAATTGTGCACTGATGTAGTCAACAACTTGTTGTCTGTCTGCCTTTGGTATATCGGCTTCATCGGCCATCGCCATTACCTTGTCTGATCTAAACTCTTTCCACTCCAGTACACAGCGTCTTACAGCTTCTCTTACAAATCCGCGATAGGTGACCGCGGCTTTATCTGGCATGTCTACTTCTGCACGTAACGATTTATAGTTCTTGGCTGATGCGAGATACGCGTCCACATAGACCTCTCGCAAAAGCGAGACGTTATTGATCTCATAAATTCCTATCAATCCATCAATGTATGCTTTGTCGTCCATCGTGACAAACGACATAGGGGCAAGATCAGATTTAAGCAGGGGAATATTGGCAGCAATTCGCGATGTTCGTTTATTGACATCAGTAAACGCCTGCAAGTATGGAATATGTACGAGGAGGAAGAAGGACTGCTCGAATGGATCGGATATCGCAGCTGCCTTTTCTATGACGATCTCAAATTCTTCTTCGATAATAAATTCATCGTCAGGTGGCGAATAGCTTGAATGACTGATGCCAGCGGGCATACGCCGTAGACGCCCCGCCATGGACGGATCGAATAATAGCCCATCTGAAAGTAACGCATGGATATTGTTAATGTCTTGCGAATTGATTCCGATTTCATCGATATTCTCAACAAGGTATTGAATGGCTTCCTTGTGATTCAGGATCATCACCGCTTCTTTACGATCCTTGCCAGCTGCTTCTTCACCATATCGCACCAGTTGCTCAGTCTCCAAAATGTCGTATGTATTACCCTCCATCCTTGAAGATGCCCAAGCGAGATCGACGAGAAGCTTTTCCAGGATTCGTCTTGCATACGTGCCGGCAGGCAAGGCTGGACCGGCTGGCCGCCCAGCCTCGTGCAAGCGTTGTCGATCTCGCTCGCTAATATAAAATGTTTTGTTCGGTACGTAGTTGTCCAGGAATTCGTTGTTATAGGTCTTAGCGGGTCGCTGGTTGTAGGGCGTTTGCAGATAGGCTCGTATCACCGCTGATCCGGCGATCGTGTATTTGGTGGCCCGGGCTTTTCCGGTTACAGCAAGCTTCCCGTCATCTGTAAGGCGTTTTAAAGCGCGCCACATTGTCGTTTCGCTAATTTCAGGGGCGACATTCTGACGAATATCTTCCCGCCCCACTCCCGGATGGGCTGCGATGTAATCAAGGATGGCTTGATCAGTTACCGGCATGAAATGATTTATACGGCCTTTGAAACGATTATCTACTTAAATTAGAGAGGTTTTTCTATTTTGTCAAGAAATCATTTCTCAAAAAATGAAACGATTAGAATCACACTACTGAAGAAGTGATTGCAATGATACTGAACAATTGTGGGCCATTTAAGATATTGATTTTATGGTATATTCTTAAGTTTTCTCGTATCATTGCACATATTATGAAATGATTTTCACCTGCCCAATTGACCAGATAACTAAATCGTTTCCCTTAAAAGGCGCATGGAATCTTTCCATCCATAGATCAAAGAGGGACTTGATTTTTCACCGTGTTTAGAACGGTAATAGGTCCTAAAATTAAACTCATCTAATCTGTTCGAAAGCCTTTGTAAATAATACCTGTACCGGCTGTGAGAGTGGCATGCTTTCAAAGAATCGTGCCGACGTGATGTGCGGTGCGACGTCAACCAGTTTGGATTTCCAGTGTCGGGTTCGCGCCTGTTCATCAGCTAAACTGGCAGCTACAGCCGCCACAAAAATGACCATATGTTCCATGCGTGGACTACGCACGGATTGCTCTGCCCATTCCAGTGCCTTCTTGAAATCTCCCTGCTGCATCGAAGCAACCCCCAGATGTCCTCGCATTGAGTAAATCACTGGATCGATCGGACTGATTTGCATGGCTGTGGCGAGGTCTTGATTTGCTGCCTCAGTTTCTCCGGTTAGATTGTGGAGTACCCCTCGTGAATACGTAGCCAGTGCCGAATTCGGGTCGATCTCCAACGCGCGATCAAGCCAGTGAATGCCCTCACCGGGAACTTTCAAAAGCCAGAAGCTACGACCCTTTGCCGTACATGCGAGGGGATTGTCGGGATCGATCTGTTCTGCCTTGTCAGCCCATTCAATCGCTCGGTTCAGATAAGTGTCTCGATCTTTAGAAAAATAGCTGAATGCCATCCCAAAGGCCGCGCCAGAAAGCGCTGCATATGCACTTGAAAATCCAGGGTCGAGTAAAATCGCCTGTTGAAGGAGTTTTATAGCGCGCAAGTTTCCCTCAGCAGTATGGCGATGACTTTCGGTGACACCAAGGTGATAGGCTTCCCACGCATTCAATTGCTCCGTGGGTTTTCCCGAGGCTTTTGTGCTTTCATGACCTAATATCTTTAACGACAGTACAGAAATAAGATTTCTTTGTAACTCGATGCTTAGCTCATCGTCTCTGATGCCGGAAAGATCTAGCTTCATTGTCGAGACAACAACTTCAGTTCGGGTATCGGCGAGTTCGATAGAAACACTTCGATTGTTAACATCCCCTTCAACATAGCCTGATAACGTGTAATCCGCGCCACAATGAATCTGTAGATCGCGGGGACGAGCTTCTCCGCTGAAAAACTGAAACGATGAGCCTCGAGCAATGAGGCGGAGGTCTCTGGAAACGGATAGAGTTGAAATCAAATCCGCAGGTATCGCGCGACCCAGAGTCTCAGACGAAGCTGCGAATCGTAAAATTGCAAGTGTTGGTGCGGAGGTAGATTCCACTGTAGGTTGTGCATCTAAGCGGGATTCTGAGGTGACAACGCAGGCTGGAAAAACGGGAACTGCCATGCGAAATCCACGCCCCTTCACGGTTTCGATGAGGCGCTGAGCTTCTCCTGTATCGCCGATCGCACGACGAACTGCCTTTAGGGCCGTCGCAAGGGAGGCATCCGATATGATCTGGCTGGGCCAGACTGCTTGCATCGCCGCTTCTTTACTAACGACCTTTCCCTCTTCCGTGACAAGCGCGCAAAGAAGTCGGAACGGCTTCTCCGGCAGTGTTATGTGACCACGGGGCCCGAGCAACGTGCCGCCATCAATATCAAGCTGGAACTTGTCAAAACGATACTGCATAACCAAGATGATAGCGGGTGAAACATCTTTTTCATAGCTGGCTCAAGTTAGGCTCAAGCAACAATCTTTCAGGCATCGTAGAGTGTTCGAAACCAACTTTGCAATTTCCCGGAGGGCTTGGAATGCTGATCGATAAAAAAATTACCGAATATGAGTCAAAGACTTTTGTGAAGAGCCGCAACGGATTGGATGCAATCCTGGCGCGCATCGAAGTCTGCACCTGCTTTCACGATCTGCTGTTCTATCATCAGCAGGAACGACCTGATCAGGTGGCCGTGCAAGACCAGACTTCGACGTTGAGCTACAGCGACTTACTCCACCGTGCTGAACGGTTAGCTGCGAGGCTCGTCGCTGAAGGCCTGCAACGAGGCGATCGCATTGCGCTTTTGGCGAAGAATGACGTCGCGTTTGTTGATCTGATAATGGCGGCCTCGATGACAGGATTGGTTCTTGTGCCACTGAATTTTCGTCTCGCACAACCCGAGATCGATTTTATTCTCAAGGACGCTGGAGCCAAGCTTCTCTTTGCGGGGCTTGAGTTTATAGACTTAGCCCGGAACGCACAGTCTGGAAGCACGACTTGCACAGCGACCATTGCGATCACACCTGATGGAACATTTGGCGGCTGGTGCGAAGGGCCAGAGCGATTTTCAGGCATACAAAGTGAAGGCTCCTCGGTGTTGTTTCAGATGTATACGTCCGGCACGACGGGGCATCCGAAAGGGGTTCTACTGACACATGACAACCTGTTGGCTCTTTGTCGGAACGGTGTTCAGTTTCTTGGACCTTTTGATGAGAGTTCCCACAGTCTCGCTTGTATGCCACTTTTCCATGTTGCTGGGAATGGGTGGTTGTTCTTTGGTTTGGTGGCCGGCTGTCGCAATAGCCTTATTGTTGATATCGAACCAGATAGGGTGTTAAGAACAATTGAAGAAAAGAATATCACATGTACCCTAATGGTGCCTGCTGTCATTCAGATGCTGGTCCTTGCAGCCGAGGTCCAGGGTCTCACGATCACCGGCCTGAAGACTATTGTCTTCGGGGCATCGCCGATGCCAGCAGAATTGTTAAAACGCGCTCAGACCGTCTTTCCTCAGACGGATTTCATTCATGTCTATGGTATGACAGAAACTACCTGCATGTTCTGCGCTCTTGATCCTTCAGAGTTATACGCCGGGCGCCGGTTGGAATCCTGCGGCCGGCCATTTCAAGATGCCGAGATGAAAATCGTAGACAAGGAAGGAAGAGAGCTGCCGCCCGGTGAAGTCGGAGAAATCATCTGCAAGACGCCACAGATGACCCAAGGCTATTGGCAACAGCCTGAAGCCACTGCCAAGGCTATTCAAGGCGGATGGTACTATGCCGGCGATGCGGGCTATGTTGATAACAAGGGATTCCTCTACATCCGCGACCGGATCAAGGACATGCTGATTAGTGGCGGAGAGAATGTCTATCCGGCCGAGGTAGAAAATGCTGTGCTGGCCCATCCCGCAGTTGCCGATGTGGCCGTTGTCGGTGTTCCGGACGAGAAATGGGGCGAGGTCGGGCTGGCCGTGGTCGTCCTGAAACCTGACGCTGAAGCCACAACGAAAAACATTCAAACCACTGTGCGGGCGCGACTTGCGGGTTTCAAGGTACCGGCTTACGTCGAATTCGTAACGGCGCTACCCCGCAACGGCGCAGGCAAGGTTACGAAACAAATCCTTCGAGATACCTACGCGGTGCGCTAAACACAAGGAGTCTACTCAATGAACTATCTGCGCACCCCCGACCATCATTTTGAAAATCTGATAGATTTCAAATTCGCGCCCAACTACCTAACCGTTTCCACCGAATCCGGCTCCGGTTTGCGGATGCATTATCTCGATGAAGGGCCTGCCGATGCCGCACCGATCCTCTTGATGCATGGCGAGCCGACATGGTGCTATCTCTATCGGCATATGATCCCGCTCTTTGCAGGTGCCGGTCACCGAGTGGTTGTGCCGGACCTTGTCGGATTCGGGCGGTCTGACAAACCAGTGGCACGCAATGACTACACATACCAACGCCATGTGGACTGGGTGACCGATTGGCTGACACAACTCAATCTTCGTCAAATAACCCTAGTCTGCCAAGATTGGGGAGGATTGATTGGCCTGCGGCTTGTCGCGGATATGCCTGATCGGTTCTCCCGACTGGTTATCGCTAACACCTCGCTTCCCACCGGCGACAAGCCCATGAGCGCAGCATTCCACTCATGGCGCGACTATTCCCAAAACACTGAGGTCTTCAATGCAGGGCGCATTGTCCATGGCGGGTCAGTTTCGAAATTGACTGAGGCCGAGGTTGCAGCATACAACGCGCCGTTCCCGGATGCCCGCTTCCAAGCAGGGGCGCGTCAATTTCCGATGCTAGTACCAGATCATCCCGGCGATCCGGCCTCTAAGCCAAATCGAACTGCTTGGAACATTCTCAAAGAGCTCCCGATTCCTACACTGACAACCTTTGGCGCAGATGACAAAATTATGGCCGGAATTGAAAAGAAATTTCAGACAGATCTGCCCGGTGCTAAAGGGCAGCCCCATTGTATCTTTCAGGATGCTGGCCACTTCCTGCAGGAGGACGCAGGTAATAAACTGACAGAAGCGGTCCTCGCATTCATAGCTAAAAATTAGCCAAAAGTGTTATCCATATCTCCGATATAAAGCTCTGCTTATCTCATCGGTATACACCTTCTAGAAATGGTGGGCCCGGTAGGACTTGATCGGGGCCGCCAAGGCCTACGACCAATGGATTATGAGTCCATGACTAATACACTAAGTTATTGTTATTTAGTGATATGTAGTGTTAGTTTGTATTAGTCACAAATATTGTCAATTCAACAATTTACGTTAGTTGATATTAGTTAGTGTTAGCTGAGCGATGTACCTTTTTTGTACCCAATTTTGCTGCTAAAAAATCGAGTACTGTGCTTACGAACTTGCTATCAATTTCCGTAACGGTAATAGCTTCCAATAGAGCTGATTTACGAAGGGCAGATCAGATCACAATGAAATTTGACGTTATACGTATATCGTACTAAACTTAGACTCATGATTAGAGACTTTGCCGATAAAAATACTGAGAAGTTATTTAATCGGCAACGTGTCCGGAAGTACGTCAATATTGAGCGCGCAGCATTACGTAAACTAGTGATGCTTCACTCCGCGAATGTCATTGATGACTTGCGCACACCACCCGGTAACATGCTGGAATTATTGCGTGGAGACCGCGCCGGACAATACTCTATCCGTATTAACCGTCAGTGGAGAATATGCTTCACTTGGCAGAATGGAGATGCTTATCATGTCGAAATCTGTGACTATCATTGATCCTATTCATCCGGGGGAAGTTCTTGAAAGCGAGTTTCTTGAACCCCTTGGTTTAAGCGCGAATAAGTTCGCCAAACATATTCACGTTCCTGCAAACCGTATCAGCTCGATAATTAATGGCCAGCGCGGTATTACTGGCGATACTGCATTGCGTTTATCAAAGGCCTTCAAAACTACGCCTGAGTTTTGGATGAACCTGCAATCGCATTATGATTTAGAGATTGCAAAAGATACTGCGAGAGATGAATTAAAACGGATTCAACAATACGCTGCTTGATCTTTCACCCAATTGCATAGTCTACCTCTACTTGGTTTTTCCGGGTTGTTTGGCGAATTGGCTTGCACCATCGATACCCTCTTTAAAAAGCGCGTCTCGCCCGTTGTACCATTCATAGGTCATGGCTTCACGCAGAGGTTTCCCGTACTGGTTTTGTAAGGAACGTCGGTCGGCACGAACACAGACTTGAGGATGGGCGGCTATTTCCTGGGCCAGCACTTCCGCTTTCTCACGACACTCACCCTCCTCCACAACATATTCACATAGCCCGATGGAAAGAGATTCATCAGCATCAATGCGACGTCCGGTAAGGATGATTTCCCGGGCACGGCCCTCACCAACTAAGCGAGGTAAACGAACAGTGCCACCGTCGATAAGCGGAATACCCCATCGACGACAGTAGACACCGAAGTAAGCGGAGGTTTCCATGACACGAAAATCGCACCATAATGCGAGCTCCATACCACCCGCCACAGTGGGTCCGGAGACTGCGGCAATGACGGGCTTATCAAGCTCTAGTCTCGTTGGTCCAAGTAAGGCAGGGGGAACTTCGGAATCATCCTTAGGCATGTTGTGGGATTCGAAGAACTGATCGTTTTCAAGAGCAGCCGCCTGTTTCAGGTCCCAGCCTGCGCTGAATGCACCACCTTCGCCCCACAACACAGCGACTGATGCCGAATCGTCCCGCTCAAATTCGATAAATGCCTCATAAAGTGCGCCTGCAGTTTCAGCGTCTATGGCATTACGTACCTGGGGTCGAGACAGTATGACTGTCCAGACAGATTTGTATTTTTCAATGCGAACATTCATATCATTTTTCCATAATCGCCCGAAAGAAACTTCTCCCGAATTCTGAACTTTTGAATTTTGCCGGAGCCCGTCAAAGGGAAAGCGTCCACGAGTTGCCAGATTGATGGTGTTTTTTGTGGCGAAAGGTGCTGGCGACAAAATGCTTTCAGGTCATCAGTATCCAAAAGACCACCATCTTCTGTTCTGATGAATGCCGCAATCACCTCACCCCATTTTTCATCAGGGATACCGACAACGGCAACCTCTGCTACCTGGGGGTGCTCAATCAACGTGTTTTCAATTTCGGCAGGAAAGTGATTCTCGCCGCCACGTATGATCATATCTTTGACCCGACCTGTAACCCGGATAAAGCCGCGTTCATCGAGTTTTCCAAGATCCCCGGTATGCAACCAGCTGTCCGCATCGATGGCGGCGCGGGTGGCCTCTTCATTGTCGTGATATCCGATCATCACGTTGTATCCCTTGGCGCAAATCTCTCCTACGACTCCGACATCAAGTACCGCACCGGTTTCAGGGTCACGAATTGACACACTGGTGTGCGGCAGGGGTTGCCCGGCCGAATAGCAGATGTCATCGATGGTGACATTTTCGTGATTGAGGCAGATCATCGGTGAAGCCTCGGTCTGCCCGAAAGCCGATTGCAGGCTGCATCCAAGTCGATCCCGTACCTTTCTTACCAATTCAGGGGCTACTGGCGCACCGCCTGTGGTTATAACTTCCATGGTCGACATGTCATGTGGCTCGCTTTCCAGGGCTTCCAACAACCCTACGAGCATAGTGGGCACAGCAAAAAACGTGGTAATACCTTCGCTTTCGATCAGTCGGGCCAGACTATTGGCATCGAAAAGCTTTATCAGGAGCATTTTGCATCCTGCTTGCAAGGATCCCAACGCGGTGGTGGCACAGCCGGCCGTGTGAAACATCGGCATAAAATTTGCCCATACAGATTGCTGGTGAACGTTCTTTCTTGCAGCAAATAGACGGGCGTTGTTCACCAAGTTGTAGTGCGATAGCACAGCGCCTTTTGGGAAGCCAGTTGTTCCGGACGTGTATTGAATCTGGGCAGGGTCCGTGGATTTAACTATAGGCAACTCGGATAACTCCAATTCTTTTCCAAATAAAGCTACCTCATCTTCTAGATCAACCACTTCTCGAATCTGGTCGTTACCCTTGATTGCCTGTTGCGCGATGTCCGCCATCGGATTGCCGCGAAAACTGCTCACCAGAAACAATGCCACTGCACCGGATTGTTCGAGCACATATCGCAGTTCTTTTTCCTGGAACGATGGGTTCGCTGTGATAAGTACCACACCCGAGAACGCGCAGGCATACTCCATGAATAACCACTGGGGTATATTTGGTGCCCATACAACAACCCGCTCACCGGGCTCGAATCGCGAAGCAAGACCAACAGCGAGTCGCTCACTCGTTTCCAGCAACTCACGGTAACTCCATTCCTGCCCAACCATTCCGTCGATGGCAACATCGACCAGTGCTGTGGCATCGGGATAGCGACCAGCGGTCTCTCTTAATAACTCGCCAACAGTGATGTCACGAAGTTCCGCGTCGGTTTGTGGCGGAAAGAGTGCTTCAGTCAGACGGATGTCATACATGATGTTCCCTCAAGCCACTTTAGGCCACTTCAGGAATGGCAATCTTGAGGCCGCGCGGAATTTCTCGTCGCTCATCGTACATTGGAGTCGTACAGGTTCGTGCATTCCGCACCTCACCGTCGGTGCAAACAACTTCAAAATCTGCATCTGGAACGGAATCCACATCATCGAGTCTGACAATGGCCACACCGCATTGCTGGTAGGGAGACCAGCCACTGGAGCAGACAACCCCTGCATCCGAACCATTGGATCTCAACGTGCGTCCAATCTGGGCAACACCACCTTCTGTACGTAACCCCCAGGTGCGGCATCGCTTATCCGCATGAAATAATGCTTCGCGTCCACAGAATTCGCCCTTGTTGAATTCCACCATATGGCCCAATCCCACATCGAATGGGGTGGTCGTCTCGTCAAAATCCGAACCGGCATTCAACAATCCGGCTTCGATTCGTCGGGCACGAAACGCATCCGCGGAGGTCGGCGTCATGCCAAACGGCTTGCCTGCTTCGAGTATTCGTTCTCCCACGGCATCAATATCGGTGTCCGGCAACATATAGAATTCCCAGCCGAGTTCATTGGTGAATCCGGAACGGGTCAGCACTACCGGTTGACCCGCAATAGTGACCTCAGCCATATCGAAGTACCTGAATGGTTCCGGCATTGGCCCATCCACGGCATTCGCCAGTACCTCGAGAGATTTTGGCCCCTGCACCTGACTGACCCAGACGCCAGGGTCAAACACTTCAGCATTAAGCCCTCGGGCATTGGCGAGCAGCCAGGAAAACAGATCACCATCTGCCTGGCCGAACCAAAAGCGATCCTCGGCCAGTCGAACCAGGACGCCGTCGGTAATCATGCCCCCATGGTCGTAGCAGGCGAACTGATAACTGCAGCGACCCACGCGGTTCTTTGCGATATCACGGGTAAACACACGGTTAAGAAGAGTCTCCGCGTCAGGTCCCCGAATCTCCAGGGGTAATTCCCCCGTGTGCCGCAGGATGACGCTTTGTCGAACCCGCCAATACACGTCGTCCGCGCTCAGATTATTCAGGCTCGCAGTAGCGAGACGCCGGTTATAGACGAAATAAGTGGGATCGTAGGGTAACTCCTGATGGATAAGCGGGTGGGGCGCCATGGTCCGTGCTAATTCATTGGGGCGTTCAATCTCGGTTTGATGCACGGAGACTGCGATTTGCAGATTATTTGAGTTAATCAATGTTAGGGTTCTTGATACAGTGAGGGATATAATCTTTGGAAAAGTGATTTAACCACAGTATATTAGCTACGGATATTTCAAATTCTCGGACAAGTTGTTAGTATTTTTCGAACAATAAAGATGCCCTTCAGATCCTACGACACCCTAAGAGTCTTTACCGCCGTTGCCCGTCATGAGAGCGTTACGGCTGCCGCCTCAGAACTGAATCTCTCAAAAGCATCTGTCAGTTATCAGATCCGGAAGCTGGAGGACGAACTGCGATTTCCCGTATTTGAACGAAAGGGTCAGCGACTCCATATCACCCCCAAAGGTGAAAAGCTGATGCACAGCGCGCAACTGGCCTTCGGCCAGCTCGACCGGGATATCCGTCAGCTCAAAGAGACAACACCCGACATGATCACAATCGGCGCACTCACCTATTTCTTTTCGCGTTGGTTATCGTCCCGGTTGATGTCATTCATGGAAGCCAACCCGAGCATCGCCGTTCGGGTAGAACCGATCACCGGGATCGCTGATCTACCACAATCCGATATCGACGTCGCGATCTGCTGGGGCGTTGGGGATTGGGATAAGTCGGATCACGAACTTGACCGTACACTTCTTTTCAATTGTCCGGCTCGACCAACGGCGAATGCATCAGTCACAAAACAGGTTCAGAAAATCGGATTAGAGCGAGCGCTAAGAGAAATTCCCCTGCTAGCGGATAGCTCCGGTAGTACCGGATGGCAACAATGGCATCAGCTTGCCGGACTGGAATATCATCCAATGCAAAATCGTCTGGTCATTCCAGATTCCAACGACCGTGTGCAAGCTGTCATCGATGGCCAGGGTATCGCGCTGTGGGATGACCTGGTCCAAAATGAACTGGATTCTGGGGAGCTTTTCTTTTTATCAGACTTGGCGATTGAGGGCGCAGGATATTATCTTTCCTGCTCGTCCCGCGCTTTGGAACGCAGCGCTGCTACCGAGATATTTATCGGCTGGATTCAGCATCAAAATTGAAGTATGGTGGGCCCGGTAGGACTTGAACCTACGACCAATGGATTATGAGTCCACTGCTCTAACCAGCTGAGCTACAGGCCCGTATGGGATGGGTATCCTTTTTGTTTATGTTGGCTCGCGCTCCGTGCGAGACTTTTTTCTAGACTCCGGCGTTACCAGGAAAACTGGGTTTACTGGAATGAATACCGTCTTGTTTTCCTAGGTGGTATCCAAAAAACTGCGTAAGTGATCCGATCGACTCGGGTGCCGTAGCTTTCTCAGGGCCTTGGCTTCTATTTGCCGGATACGTTCTCTAGTGACATCAAACTGTTTACCTACTTCTTCCAGGGTATGGTCGGTGTTCATGCCGATACCGAATCGCATTTGTAGCACCTTGGCTTCGCGTTCGGTTAACGACTCGAGTATTTCTGTTGTAGCGAATTTGAGACCGGCGCCGGTTGCGATATCCAGTGGCGCTTTGATGTTTTTATCTTCGATAAAATCACCCAGGTGTGAATCTTCGTCGTCGCCGATAGGCATCTCCATGGAGATTGGCTCTTTGGCGATTTTGAGTACCTTACGGATTTTGTCTTCGGACAACTCCATCTTTTCAGCCAGTTCTTCCGGCAATGCCTCACGACCTTTTTCCTGAAGCACCTGGCGAGATACCCGATTCAATTTATTGATGGTCTCGATCATATGCACCGGAATACGAATGGTGCGGGCCTGGTCGGCAATCGACCGGGTAATCGCTTGGCGAATCCACCAGGTTGCATAGGTCGAAAATTTATAGCCGCGGCGATATTCAAATTTATCAACCGCTTTCATCAAGCCAATATTTCCTTCCTGGATCAGGTCCAGGAATTGTAAACCGCGGTTGGTGTATTTCTTGGCGATAGAAATAACCAGTCGCAGGTTGGCTTCGACCATTTCCTTCTTGGCACGGCGTGCTTTAGCCTCGCCGATTGACAATTTACGGCTCAGATCTTTCAGTTCCACCAATTCAAGGCCAGTACCTTCCTGGCACTTGAGCAGCTGCTGCTGGAACTCAGAAACGGTTTCGGCAAATTGATGCAGCCGCGGCGCTTCGTTCGGGCTGGCTTCGATTAACTGCTCAAACCAGGTAGTCGACGTTTCATTGCCCACAAAATTTTTCAGGAAGCGTTTACGTGGCACTTTGCCATAGGTCACGCAGTATTTAGCGATACTGCGTTCGCATAAACGAACCTCGTCCATACTGTTACGCAGGGTCGCGGTGATAATTTCAAATTTAGCAGGAACGAATTTAATCTGAAGCAGTTCATCACCAAGCGCTTTTCTATGTTTCAGCGCCAGCTTGCTATCGATACCATTCTTGGCCCAGGCATTTTCCAGCAGTTTCCAAATCTTGCGCATGCGTTTGAAACGCTCGATGGCTTCTTCATAATCCGGGCCACTCGGTCCTTCTTCCACTTCCGCCGCATTCTGTCCCGGCTCTCCAGGGGTGGCAACGGTTTCATCATCGAGGGCGTTAAGCTCCATAAAGTCGACTACGACTTCAGACAACTTCATTTCCCCAGCTTCAATTTTATCGGTGAATGAGATCAGCAAACGCATCGCACCAGGGGTCAAGGCGACGGCCTGGGCGACCTGTCGATTACCCGCTTCAATCCGTTTGGCCAGGGCAATTTCGTCTTCCCGGGTTAGCAGTTCCACCGTTCCCATTTCACGCATATACATGCGCACAGGATCGGTGGTTCGGCCGAATTCACTTTCTACCGCGGTTTTAAGAACTGCACCAACTTCCTCGGCGACTTCCTCGTCTTCCGGGTTATCACGCTTGAGTTCAATATTGTCCGTATCGGGGGCTTTATCCACCACCTCAATACCCATGTCATTGATCATGTTCACGACCACTTCGATCTGGTCGGTGTCGTGCATGTTCTCCGGCAGATGGTCGTTAATTTCTGCGTAAGTCAAAAAGCCCTGGGACTTTCCTTTAAGAACCAGCTTTTTTAAATCAGATTGTGGCTTCGTGTTTTCCGGCAAAGCCGCGATAGGATCTGCTGATTCCCCAGCGCCTTCAGCTTCTACTACTTTTGATTCCTCATCGACAGTCTCCACGGAATCGTCAATTACGTCCTCTTTTACAACTGCTTTGCTGGATTTTTTTGCCATGGAATAAGTATCTGAGTTGGTAAATAAAATGCTTGTGCCGATCTATGTCTAACTGCCTGTTCGGAGCTTCTGTCCGGCCCCTGTAGCCTATTGCCAGGGTAAGTTTCCTGTTTCCGACCCGGCCAAAAAAGGCGACCGCGGATTATATCCTGTAAAACACCATAATTCATCCAAAAATCGGTGAATTTGAAAAATTTTGGCTTAAAAATCAGCAGTTTTTAGCCGAAATATACAACCGGTGACAATGTCATTGATTAATTTGCTGCTTACGCGCGCTGAGCAGTTCAAGCAACTCCTGCTTTTCTTCCCGCTCCAGACTCTGCGCCCGGGACTTTTCGAGCAGGACCAAGCGTCGCTGATCATCCTGCTGGGCCAATATTTTGGTCAGGGTATCGTTAAAATATCGATCCAGCGCTTCGCTGTGTATTGAGGTGGGGTAGGCAGCCAGTTTTTCAAGGTATCCATGGACCCCGGAGTCGCGAAACTGTTCCAGCAATCGAGCGGTATTTGCCTGAGGATTTTCCCGAATTAACCCATGCAATTGTTGTAGATGTTCGGCTCCCTGCAGATCGAGTTTTTCGATGATACTCGGATCTTCGATCTTGTCCGCGAGTTCAGGGTTTTGCATCAGCATGCTGATGGCGCTGGCCATGGGCGAAAGCTGGCCGGCTTCCAGGGGTTGGCTGCGGGCTCGACGGCGAGGTTGGTAACCTGGCTCCAGACCTGGACCAATGCGCTCGCTCGACAGCCCACTTAAGGAAGACAACCGGTCAAGCATCATCTGACGCAGCGCGCCCTCCGGCAATTGATTGATCAACGGTTGGGCCATGCTCACCAGCCGAGCCTTGCCATCCATCCGACTCATATCAACCTGGGACATCAGTGAATCGAACAGAAAGCGGTCCAGAGATGTTGCTTCGGCAACCCGTTGCTGAAAGGCTTGTCCCCCTTCTGAACGAATAATGGTGTCCGGGTCTTCGCCGTCCGGCAGGAACAGAAATCCAAGCTGGCGGCCGTCCTGTATTTCCGGCAACGCAACCTGCATCGCTTTCCAGGCGGCGTCCCGCCCGGCGCGATCGCCGTCAAAACAAAACACAACTTCCGGTGCTAATCTAAACAGCCTCTGCAAATGGGTGCGAGTAGTTGCTGTTCCGAGGGTCGCGACACAATTTTCCACGCCGAATTGAGCCAGGCTGACCACGTCCATATAGCCTTCAACCACGACGCTGCGATTCTCGGCACCGATGGCGCGGCGCGCCCGGTGCAATCCATAAAGCTCCGCGCCCTTATGAAATAAAGGTGTTTCCGGGGAATTCAGGTATTTCGGTTCGCCGTCACCGAGGATACGTCCGCCGAAAGCCACCACCCGTCCTCGATGATCCTCAATGGGAAATATTACCCGCCCCCTGAATCGATCGTAGATGTCACGGCCGTCAGAACGTGACTCGGTGTTGTCTCGCCGCGACACCAAACCCGCCTTTATCATTTGTTGCTTGCGGGTATCGCTGGTACCGAGGGCGGTGACTAAACCGTCCCAACTGTCCGGAGCGAAACCAATACCGAAGCTTGCGCAGGTGCGGCCATCCAGACCGCGATTTTTCAAATAACTGATAACGGTTCTGGCGTCGATATGACTTCGCAGTTGCTGTTGAAACCAATTGCTCGCGTCCTCCACGATACCAAGCAATTGGCCTGGGGACTCGCCTGGTTTACTGGGCGGCGATCCGGAATTTTCCTTGGGTACTTCAAGCGCCACGCCATCGGCTAATTCTTCAACGGCTTCGACAAATCCAAGATTGGCATAGTCCATTAAAAACCCGATTGCAGTCCCGTGAACCCCGCAGCCGAAGCAGTGATAAAACTGCTTGCTCGGGCTTACCGTAAACGATGGGGTTTTTTCTTCGTGAAACGGGCAACAGGCCTGAAACTCTTTGCCTTTTCGGGTCAATGGCACCCGTCGATCGATAACGTCGACGATATCTACCCGTGCCATCAGGGTATCGATAAATGAACTGGGAATTTTGCCGGCCATTGCACCATTTTACTCGAACGATGGGCTATAGATGGGGGTTCATTGTTTAATTCGATTACCCAGAGGCCGGGAGGCCAAATCCATATCCCAGGCCAAATTGAGCATGTTATCTCAAACTTATCAGATCTATAACCTATTGAAATGTTGGAATTTATCCCCATATTAAGATTCAAGGAAAGAAATAATACCTAGGAGGTGAGCCCAAATAACAACCATCTATAAGAGAGGATAATAATATGAATTCAGGAAACAACACGATCTTGTTAATCGCCGCTGTGATTGGCGTATTGCTATTAATTTACGGCGTGACAATTACCGCCAAAGGCAGCTCCCGAATTGGGAAATTTCTAAGACCGGTGGCAATAATCACCGGGCTGACGATTGCCAGCGTATCGATATTTAACGGCGTATTTTTCTACGCCGAGCCAGGATTTAAATACCACGTCCGCACCATCACTGGTGCCGAATCCATGGTCAAGGACGTCGGTTTTAACGTCTATCTATTTGGGCGTTATAACTCCTGGAAAAACGCAATGTCGGTGCAATCGTCAAATTCTGGAGGTGGTGAAGTATCAGCAGAAACTGAAGCTGCTACCATGTCTGCTAATATGCCGCCCCAGTCCCTGGTTTTTCTGGACCAGGTTGATGCCCTGGTGCAGGCCACGGCGCGTTTCGAACTCCCGTCCGACGAAGAAAGTTTTCTCAGACTTGCGCACCAATATCGGACCCCAGAGAATTTACTGCGTACGGAATTGATCCCGGCTTTTCAAGAGACCCTGGGTGCGAATGCCGCGTTAATGTCAGCGGAAGATTATTTTCAGGGTGGTAAGACCGAGTTCAACAACGAGTTTCAGCGACAGATGGAAACCGGTATTTTTCTGGTACGCCGGGTGGAAGAACGGGTTCGACTCGACGAAAACGCGGCAGCCAAGGCCACCGCGAATGCTTCTCTTGGCACCCAACAGGAAGATTATGGTGAGCAGTTCAAGACGGTTTTCAAAGTCGAAAAACTGCGTGATGCAACTGGACAACCACGCCGTAAAGAGCAGTCGTTTTCCAAGTTTAGTATAACCATGACCTCTGCCCGGGTTACCCATGTACAGCCAAACGTTAAGTTCCGCGAGCGCATGCAGCTACGTCAACAGGCAGCTGCAGACCGCGCCATTGCCCGGGAAAAGCGGGTTCAGGAAGAAGAACAGCGGTTACTCGCAATCGCTAAGGGCGAACGCGAAGTCGCCGAGCGCCAGGCATCTGCCAAGGTGGAACAGATTGAAAAAACTACCAACGCCGAAACCTCTAAGCAACTCGCCTTAACCGAGGCCCGACAACGCAAGGAACAGGCCGCAATCGACCGCGACACTTCTGAAATTCAGCTGGAGCGTGCGCGCATTGATGCGGAGTCGCGCCAAGTGGCGGCGGATGCAGCGGCTTATGAAAAGCGGGCGATTCTGGAAGCCGATAATGCATTGCAGCAGAAGCTTGATGCCTATGTGACTTCCCAGCAATTCTGGGCCGAGGCATTTGCCCAGCGTAAAGTTCCGACCCATGTGTTCGGAGGACAAAGCGGCAGCGCAGGGGGTGATTCGGATATTCAGAATTTTATGGATATCATGACGATGAAAGCCGCCCAGGATTTAAGCATTGATCCGGCTATTCGGAAGATTGAAACTTCCCATTAGTTGAGTTGGATGTAGTTGATGTAATACGGTGGGCAACTGTATGGTTGTTCACCGTTTTTCGTTTTGGAGCCAGTAAGATGGCAACCGCCATCCCAAACCACCGAAAAGACGAGCATTGAGTTATACGGCAGCCTTCACTGCCGTCATCCCGGTTCCGCCGGGATCCAGTCGCATTTTATCGACCGAAGGTCGTCCCTATAATTAAGACACCCATCGTTTCCGCGTTGCGCTTGTCCGGGGTACTCTCTAAAATCCAGCGCTCTATTTATTAACCTGTGTATGTCGTGTCACGCTGATGAACGAAGACTATCGTCCTGCTGAACTGGAAGTAGAAATCCAGCAATACTGGGAAGCAAACCAGAGCTTTGCGGTGACTGAAGAACCGGACAAGGAGAAATATTATTGTCTGTCGATGCTGCCCTATCCTTCCGGGCAACTGCATATGGGGCATGTGCGCAACTACACCATAGGGGATGTCATCAGCCGCTACCAGCGGATGCTGGGGAAAAATGTATTGCAGCCTATGGGTTGGGATGCATTCGGTCTGCCGGCAGAAAACGCAGCGATTCAGCATAAGATGCCGCCGGCAAAATGGACTTACGAAAATATCGCGTATATGAAAACCCAGCTAAAACGGCTGGGTTTCGCCTACGACTGGAATCGCGAGCTGGCCACTTGTAAACCAGATTATTATCGCTGGGAGCAATGGTTTTTTAATCGGCTGCTGGAAAAAGGGCTCGCCTACAAAAAAATGGCGGTGGTAAATTGGGATCCTGAGGAGCAGACTGTGCTCGCCAACGAGCAGGTGGAGAATGGCCGGGGCTGGCGCTCCGGAGCCCTGGTCGAGCGTCGAGAGATTCCTCAGTGGTTCATCAAGATAACCGCTTATGCGGAAGAGCTGCTTAATGAAATCGATAACCTCGAGGGCTGGCCGGAAGCGGTTAAATCCATGCAGCGTAACTGGATTGGGCGGTCCGAAGGGGTCGACTTCAGTTTTGAAGTAGAGGGCGAAGAACCGTTGTGGGTCTATACCACCAGGCCCGATACTATTATGGGCGTGACGTTCGTTTCCGTGGCAGCGGAACATCCATTGGCGCTTAGGGCGGCCGAATCGAATCCTGAAATAGCCGCATTTGTAAAAGAATGCAAAAACGTCAATGTTGCCGAGTCGGCCATGGAGACCATGGAAAAGAAGGGGATTCCCCTTGGTATTTCCGCAGTACACCCGGTTAGCGGCGAAAAGGTGGAGATCTGGGCGGCCAATTTCGTTCTAATGGGGTATGGCACCGGCGCCGTAATGGCGGTTCCCGCCCACGATCAGCGGGACTGGGAGTTTGCCACCAAACACAACATTGAAGTTCGTCCGGTTATCAAATGGCTGGAAGGTGATCAACAAGATTACACCCAGGGCTCCCTTACCACCAAGGAAGGGGTGGTGTTCAACTCCGGACAATTTGACGGGCTCAATTTCACGCAGGCATTCAATGCCATCGCCGATTATCTGGAGCATAAAGGCGTAGGCAAGCGCACCGTGAATTATCGATTGCGCGATTGGGGAGTATCACGCCAGCGATATTGGGGCTGTCCGATTCCGGTGGTTTACGATAAGGATGGAGAAGTCCACGGCGTAGCCGATCAGGACCTGCCGGTTACCCTGCCGGAAGAAGTGGCTTTTTCCGGGGTGCGTTCTCCTATAAAGCAAGACCCGGAGTTTTATGAAACCCATATGCCAGGGTCCGACCAGCCGGCAACCCGGGAAACCGACACCTTCGATACCTTCTTCGAATCCTCCTGGTACTACGCCCGATATTGCTGTCCCGGCGCGGATACCTCGATGCTGGATGAGCGGGCCAATTATTGGCTGCCGGTGGATCAGTATATTGGCGGGATCGAGCATGCGGTGCTACATCTTCTATACGCACGATTTTTCCATAAGCTGCTTCGGGATACCGGCCTCGTGAATAGCGATGAACCCTTTACCCGACTGCTGACCCAGGGAATGGTGCTGAAGGACGGCACAAAAATGTCGAAGTCCAAGGGTAATACCGTTGACCCCCAGTCATTAATTGATAAATACGGCGCCGACACGGTACGGTTGTTTACCATGTTTGCCTCGCCCCCGGATCAGGCTCTCGAGTGGAATGATGAAGCGGTGGCCGGAGGCCACAGGTTTTTAAAACGCTGGTGGTACCTGGTGCAAAAGCACAAAGACGCAAGCGTCCGGCATCAAGATAAGTTGGCGCAATCTGATTGGGCCGGAGGGTTGAGTGATAAATCAGCGCTTGACCTGCGCCGAACCACCCATACTCTGCTCGACAAGGCATTACGGGACTATGGCAAATTGCAATACAACACTGTCATCGCTGGGATGATGGAATTGCTTAATGCGCTGGATAAATTTGACCCCCAGGCCAATCAGGACGCCGGTTTGGTGTTTCGCGAAAGCCTGGTCATCCTGAACAAAATACTGGCACCAATAACGCCTCATATTGCTCACGCCTTATGGCAGCAGCTGGGTCAGCCGGGGGAAGTCATCGACGCCAGTTGGCCTAAAGTGGACACCAATGCTCTGGTCAGCGACAGCATGACCCTCGCGATCCAGGTTAACGGCAAGCGTCGCAGTGAAATCGAAATTGCGGTGGATAGCAGCAAAGACCAGATTGAAGCCGCCGCTCTGGCTGACCCCAAAGTGCAGAATCACGTCGCCGACAAGGAAATACGGAAAATTATTGTCGTTGCCGGCAGACTGGTGAATATTGTCGTATAAGATTTATAATAAGCCATTCCAATCCGACCTAAATAACAGGAATTCCTTGATGACCAAACGCCTTATCTTGATCCTAGCCAGCATTTCACTCGTATCCGGCTGCGGATTTGCCTTACGGGGAAATTATGAAATGCCAGAATCTCTGACTCGGATTGTGGTAGTTGGCGACGACGCTCTACTGGTGGATCAGCTGGAAGATACCCTGGAAAAAAACGGCGTGTTAGTAACAGGAAGCGATGACGAAACCGCTGCGATAATCAACCTGGGCGAGGTAGACTACAAAAGAGATGTGCGGACCACTGATAGCAACGGATTGGTAACTTCCTACACGCTTCGATACATAATTGACTATGATGTGACAACTGGCGAAGGCGAAGAATTGCAGATCGATCAACACCTGTCCCAAAGTCGCGTATTGCCATACGACCCCTTATTGGAGCTGCAATCAGAAGAAGAAGAGGAGTTTCTACGCGAAGAAATGCAGGAAGAAATTGTGTTGCAAATTCTGCGTCGGTTAAGCCGTATCTAGAACCCCTTCGGATCATCCCGGACTGATTGTTTGCGGGTCAGCTATTCTTCATTTAGTAATCACCTGACCCAGGGACTGGCGCCGCTATACCTTTTATTTGGTGAAGAAACCCTGCTGGTTGAGGAATCCCTCGATCAATTACGTCAAGCCGCCCGGGCCGCGGGGTTTACCGAGCGTCTGCGCTACAGCGTAGAAGCCGGCTTTGACTGGAACCAAGTGCTCGCCGGTGGCCAGTCGATGTCGTTGTTCTCAGACAGGAAAATTATCGAACTGCGGATTCCAACTGGAAAACCCGGTGATGCCGGGGCCAAGGCCCTGACCGAATACGCCCAGGCACCCCAATCAGATGACACCATGTTGATTATCGTCGCCGGTGCCATCGAAAAACGCACCCAGGGCAGCAAGTGGTTTAAAGCGCTTGAAGCCAATGCGGTAACCACGGAATGTCCAGCCATCGGTGCAGATCGGCTGCCAGGTTGGATCGGCCATCGAATGAAGAGCCAGGGACTGCAGTTCGAACCTGATGTGGTCGAACATATTGCTCATTTTGTCGAAGGCAATTTACTCGCCGCAGCCCAGGAAATAAATTTACTGGCTTTGCTCGGTAAAGATAAAAAGATAACCCTGGACCTGGTTGAAAGTGCAATTGCCGACCATGCGCGGTTTAGTGTATTTGCCTTTGTCGACGCCTGCCTGGCGGGTTCGGCCCAGCGCCTGACCCGGATTCTGCAAAGCCTTAAACAAAGCCAAAACGAGCCAATTCTCATCCTGTGGTCTCTTACCCGGGAAACCCGCACCCTGTGCCAACTCGCGGCTGTTCGGGAACAAGGGGGAAATCCCCGTTCCCAATATCAACGCTATGGGGTCTGGGGAAATCGAACGGGTATCATGGGCGCAGCGTTAAACCGTCTTACTCTGAAACAATGCCGCGGTCTCCTGCGTCAGTTGGCACGGGCAGATCTTCAGTTAAAAGGTCGCGCGCCGTTGCAACGTAAAGACATTTGGGAAGAGATCGAAAGTATCGGCCTCAGATTGAGCGGGGTTTCGATTCCCTAGCGCTCAGCAGTAACCTGGTGGATTGATTTCGAACTATTGTCGGATTGTCCCGTCTCCAATCACCACATACTTCTGGGTCGTCAAACCTTCCAGCCCAACCGGCCCTCTGACATGCAATTTGTTGGTGCTGATACCAATTTCAGCGCCGAGACCGTATTCAAAACCATCGGCAAATTGGGTCGAGGCATTCAGCATCACCGAACTTGAATCCACTTCTCTTAGAAAACGGTCGCCGTTTACTTTGCTTTCGGTAATGATCGAGTCGGTGTGGCTGGAGCCATATTGATTAATATGCGCAATCGCTTGATCTAGTCCATCCACTACTCGTATCGACAAAATACTGTCGAGATATTCTGTTTCCCAATCCTGCTCGGTAGCGGGCAACATTTGGCGCACGATTTTTCGGCTTTGTTCACAACCCCGTAATTCAATATTTTTTTCTGCGTATTGGCGGGCAAGCTCAGGGAGAACTTTTTCTGCCATAGAGTCCGCGACCAATAGGGTTTCCATAGCACCACAAATTCCATAGCGTCGGGCCTTGGCGTTATACGCAACCCTGATCGCCTTTTCCTGGTCGGCATGGTCGTCGATATAGACATGACAAATACCGTCGAGATGCTTGATCACCGGCACCGATGCTTCACTATTAATCCGCTCGATTAACTTCTTTCCCCCTCTGGGAATGATGATATCAACGTATCTGTCAGCGGTAATCAATGCACCTACCGCGGCCCTGTCCGTGGTCTCTATAACCTGGATACAATCTTCCGGAAGGTCTGCTTTCAGCAATCCGGCGCGAATGCACCGGGCAATTGCCAGATTGGAATTAATCGCCTCGGATCCACCCCGCAGAATGACCGCATTGCCCGCCTTCAGGCACAGCGCCGCTGCGTCGATGGTAACGTTGGGCCGGGATTCGTAAATAATCCCGATCACGCCAAGGGGTACCCGCATCTTACCCACCTTGATCCCGCTTGGCTGCTCGTCAAACGGCGTCATCGCCCCCACCGGATCAGACAGTTTGGTGATTTGCCGGCAACCCTTCGCCATGGCGGAAATACGTTCGGGAGTCAGTTCGAGCCGGTCCAGCAATGCGCTAGTGAGATTAATCTCACTGCCATGCTGCATATCCATGGCATTGGCAGCTGCGATTTCTGCTTCATTTTGTTCAATCGAATCTGCAATGGCGCGCAACCCTCGATTCTTTTCCTCGGTGGCAATATTTCCAATTGAGAAAGCTGCGGCCCGGGCGCGCTGACCAATAGACTGCATATAATCTGCAGCATTAAACGGCTTGATATCGGCGGGTTTGGTAGCGGTAGAACTCATTGTAATGCGGGTTTTGACTAAGCTGGCAGAGTGTAAAAGAAACCTGGCAATTTATCGATACAGGACATTAATCATCGGATGCGGCCAGATTTGCCAGGTCCTGGTCGTCAGCCTGGGTTAACAATTCGGAAATTTTCGCCCGGGCCTCGTCGATGCCTTGCCTCTTTAAAGAGGAGAACAACTGCACCGAGGTACCGGGCTGGTCATTCATTTGTTTACGCACACCCTGGAGCACATTCCCTGCTTTACCCCGTCCGAACTTATCCGCCTTAGTCAATAATATATGGACGTAGAGGTTGGTTTCCCAGCAGGACTGGAGCATGGAAACATCGAGATCCGTTAACGGCCGCCTGATATCCATGGGCAGAATCAGCCCGACCAGACTCTGCCGATTCATAATGTAATCCATCACAAACACGCTCCAATGTTCCCGCAGATGCTCTGGCGCCTTGGCATAGCCATAGCCGGGCAAATCCACCATCCGGTAATTCTCGGTCAATTCAAAGAAATTTATCTGCTGGGTCCGGCCCGGGGTTTTGCTGGTTTTAGCCAGACTCCCCTGGTTCGAAATTGCATTGATCGCGCTGGACTTACCAACATTGGAACGCCCTGCAAACGCGACTTCGACCCCAACATTGGGTGGAAGCTGCTCGGGAAGGTGTGCACTCAAGATGTAGCGGGCTTTGGTAAAGTCAATCACAGGGAGGGTTTTTACGGATATTTGTTGATATAATTCGCGCTCAATTTTACGCTTTGCCTTCGGTTTCCGGGGGGATTATTTTGGCGAGGATACTGGTCGTCACTGACCATGACTCATCTTAGGTTTTATAAAATGACTCGAATCTTATCGATGCTGGCGGGGATAGTTTTGCTCGCGCCGTCTCTACTATACGCCCAAAGCGGCGATGCCGATGCTGGAAAAACCAAAGCCGCGGCCTGCGCCGCTTGTCATGGTCCAATTGGCGTGGGAATTTCTCCGGATTTCCCTAATCTGGCCGGCCAGGTCCCAGGTTACGTTGCCCAACAGTTACTTCTATTTAAGAATGGCGCCAATGGCCTTGAAGGAGGCCGGGAGAACGCGCTAATGGCGGGTATGGTGGCCAACTTAAGTGACCAGGATATGGCAGATATGGATGCCTACTTCAGTGGATTAAAGCCACACCAGGGTTCAATAACCCCAGACATGGAAGAAGTCGCCATCGCAGGAATGGCAGTTTATCGTGGCGGCTTCGCCGAATTTGACATTCCAGCCTGCACCAGCTGCCACGGCCCATCAGGCAGCGGTATTGCGCCTAGCTTTCCCCGGGTAGCCGGACAGTCGGTGAAGTATCTGACCGATGCATTGACAGCGTTCAAGACCGGAGCGCGGCAGAATGCAATGATGAATGACATTGCTTTTCCGTTATCGGAACAGCAGATTGAAGAGTTGGCGACTTATATTTCTGGTTTGAATTAGGTCAGTAGTTTACAAAGGGAGGAGTACCTGGATTCCGGCTGCGCTGGAATCCAGTAAAAACGGTCAGAGCCAAGAACGGTAACCCACCCAAGCAGGAACCTTACAAATCCTCCGGTACCGGAACCCCATTCTGACGGCATGCCGCGATTACCGTACTCCGCAACAGGCAGGCAATGGTCATCGGCCCAACGCCACCGGGAACCGGTGTAATCGCCCCCGCATTTTTACTGGCTTCCGCAAAATCAACATCTCCAATCAGCCGAGTTTTGCCTTCATCGGTTTCGATTCGGTTAATACCCACATCGATAACCACGGCACCTGGCTTGACCCAGTCTCCCTTGACCAATTCCGGCACGCCAACCGCCGCAATCAGAATATCCGCTCCACGGCACACCGCGGGTAAATCCTGGGTCCGGGAATGGGCAATGGTGACGGTACAATGTTCTTTCAGTAGCAACATCGCTACCGGTTTTCCCACAATATTAGACCGGCCAACGATCACCGCATTCTTGCCTTTAAGATCACCCAACTGATCCTTAAGCAACATGACACAACCCGTCGGGGTACAGGGCACAAGAGATTCTTCTCCTATGGATAACTTGCCAACGTTTTCGATATGAAAACCGTCGACGTCTTTTTCCACGCTAATGGCGTTGATAACCTTGGATTCATCGATATGCTTTGGCAGGGGTAATTGCACCAAAATGCCATTGACCGCTTTATCGTTGTTCAACTGGTCGATCAATGTCAGCAAATCTGCTTCACTGGAATCTGCAGGCAGCTTGTGCTCAATGGAATCCATCCCGGCTTCCTTGGTCTGCTTACCTTTGTTACGGACGTAAACCTGACTGGCAGGGTCTTCGCCCACCAGGACGACTACCAGGCCAGGTTTCAGGTCGTGATTGGTCACCAGTTCTGAAACTGCTTCTCCAACCCGCCCACGCAGTGTGGCGGCGAAAGCCTTGCCATCAATTACAGTTGCCATGTATCTCTTACTCTATTTTATAAAGGCCCGAATTCTACCGGATTGACGCCACGTGAATACCAACCAAACGCACAAGGATTTTGGCTATGCGACTTATCCTTGCAACTTATATTGGCGCATATTTTGCATTCAAGTCGCTGTTGTATAATCCAGCCGCAATAACTCACCAACTACACATAATCCGGCTATGTCACAAAAATCCATTGCCCTTCTTTTCCCTGGCCAGGGCTCGCAATATCCCGGTATTGGCCTGGACCTCCATGATGCCTATCCCATCGTGCGGGAGACCTATGCCGAGGCCAGCGAAGTTCTTGGCTATGATATTGCCGAATTATCGTTTTCCGATCCCAATGGTGAGATCAATCTAACCCGCTTCACCCAACCGGTCCTGCTGACCCATTCAACCGCCTGTCATCGACTATTCAACCAACTGAGCAATGGAACGATCTCTCCGACACTGGCTGCGGGCCACAGTCTTGGCGAGTACTCCGCGCTGGTGGCGTCGGGTTCAATGAGTTTTGCACTGGGACTCCAATTGGTCAAAAAACGCGGTGAGTTAATGGGGGAATTTGGCGAAGGTGAAATGGAGGCGCTAATGATTGATCTTGAATCGGCAACCTCCCTGGCCGAACAGCATTATTGCGGTGTCGCTGCCTGTAACCTGCCTGACCAGAATGTGGTTGGCGGGAAACCGGAAGACCTGGATGCTCTGGCGGCCACCATGGCGGAAAAGTTTCCGAGAAAGCGTAGCGCGAGGCTTAAGACCGAGGGCGCTTTCCATACCTATTACATGGTCGAGGCGGCGCGCCGCTTTCGCGAAGTACTGGAACAGGCGGAAATTACCAGCCCCGGCTTTAAAGTGTTATCAAATTTCACCGGCGGATTACACGACGACGATATCGACTCGATTCGTTCGCGATTGTTTATGCAGTTGTTTAACCCGGTGCTCTGGCACCGGAACCTGGTTACCACGGGAGAATTGGGAGCCGACGTTATGATTGAATTTGGCGGCGGCCTGGGTAAGGGTGAAACCGCTGCAGAGAAACGTCCCAATCTCGAGAGTATCGTTAAAAAAACATTCAGGGGCAGCGAGGCAGCGCCGGCGTATCACGCAGTGATCAATCAGAAGACCCTGGAAGATACCGTTGCTGCCCTAACCTAGGACCAGATCACGATCCAGTTCACCACTATGGTCTTATCCAGGTTTAATTTATTCTGAGTTTGGCCTAACCCTGGTGCAACACCCGCACATGTTCGGTCACTGATTCGGCCAGCGCATTTAGGTCATAGCCTCCTTCAAGCACTGACACCAGTCGACCGTCACAATGGTTGTCGGCAACTTCCATCACTGCCTTGGTCATCCATGAATAGCTGGCGGTATCCAGGGCCATGGAACCTAACGGATCGGCCTGATGCGCGTCGAAACCGGCGGACACCAGAATAAAATCCGGATCAAATTTTTTCACTCGAGGCAGAATGACTTCATTAAAGGCTTCACGATAGTGTCCATCGCCCATTCCCGCGCTCATCGGACAATTAACCGTTGTACCTTCGCCTTCGCCGATACCAGTTTCTGATTTAGCTCCGGAGCCGGGGTAAAAGGGATACTGGTGCAGACTTACGAACATAACACTCGAGTCTCGCTCGAAAGTATGCTGGGTACCATTGCCGTGATGGACATCCCAGTCGAGAATAAGCACCCGCTCGATATCATGTTGCTGCTGAAGATAGCGGGCGGCGATGGCGATACTGTTAAACAGGCAAAAACCCATAGCGCTATCCCGTTCAGCGTGATGGCCCGGTGGACGGACCATGGCAAACCCGTTATCGGCTTGGCCCGCCATTACCTGATCCGTAATTGATAAAAAGCTACCGGTAGCGTTGCGTGCTACTTCATAGGAATTGGAAGAAACCGCAACGTCCGGGGTATCGATCCAGGACTCGCCCGCGTCACAGGCATCACGAATTCTTTCGGCATAACCATCGCCGTGTACCAATTCAATCCAACCTTGTTCCACCGCCACCGGGCTTAATTGTTCAAGCCCGGGGTACCAGTCTTGTTGGGAGATCATATCTTGCACCGCAACCAGCCTGGCACTGCGCTCGGGATGGCCGGAGCCAGTGTCGTGACTCAGGAATAGAGGGTCGTGAATATAGGCTGTGTTCATGGCGGTTTTATCGGGGTTCTAGATTAATAGGTGTGCGCTCCGCGCACGGATATTCTACTGGATACTGGCATACGCCAGTATGACGAATAGTTGGGTTAACGACTACCTCGAACACCGTCATCCCGGGAACCGGGATCCAGTACAAATATGTTCAACCGAAGGGAGACAATTTAGAAAGGACAGACCACCGGAATGACGATTATTTGGGTTGACGGCTACCTCTAATGCCATACATTGGGAACCGGGATCCAGTACAAATATGTTCAACCGAAGGGAGACAATATAGAAAGGACAAACCGCCGGAGTGACGATTATTTGGGTTGACGGCTACCTCTAATACCGTCATCCCGGGAACCGGGATCCAGTACAAATATGTTCAACCGAAGGGAGACAATATAGAAAGGACAGACCGCCGGAATGACGATTATTTGGATTGACGGCTGCCTCTAATGCCGTCATCCCGGGATCCAGTACAAATATGTTCAACCGAAGGGAGACAATTTAGAAAGGACGGACCGCCGGAGTGACGATTATTTGGGTTGACGGCTACCTCTAATGCCGTCATCCCGGGAACCGGGATCCAGTACAAATATGTTCAACCGAGGGGAGACAATTTAGAAAGGACGGACCGCCGGAGTGACGATTATTTGGGTTGACGGCTACCTCTAATGCCGTCATCCCGGGAACCGGGATCCAGTACAAATATGTTCAACCGAGGGGAGACAATTTAGAAAGGACGGACCGCCGGAGTGACGATTATTTGGGTTGACGGCTACCTCTAGTGCCGTCATCCCGGGAACCGGGATCCAGTACAAATATGTTCAACCGAAGGGAGACAATTTAGAAAGGACGGACCGCCGGAGTGACGATTATTTGGGTTGACGGCTACCTCTAATGCCGTCATCCCGGGAACCGGGATCCAGTACAAATATGTTCAACCGAGGGGAGACAATTTAGAAAGGACGGACCGCCGGAATGACGATTATTTGGGTTGACGGCTACCTCTAATGCCGTCATCCCGGGAACCGGGATCCAGTACAAATATGCTCGACCAAAGGGAGACATTGTAGATAGGGCGGAGAGACCGGATTCCGGCTGTGCCGGAATAACGAGTAGTATGGAAATCCCCTATTTTCCATGATAAGGTGAATTACAACAGGATTATTAAACGGGGAGTTAGAAGGATGAAGGTAGAACAAAAAAGTACGTTAGACCAAGAAAATAGCCAAGATGTGACCCAGTTTCGTATGCGACCAATGGAAGTATCGGATGCTAATACCGTGGCCGACTGGTATCAGCAAATCGAAGATGTTTCCATCTTTGATCGCCATGTGCCGGTGCCAATAAATCATGCGGAAGCAAGTACCATGGTGAAGACCCTGGTGGAAGATCAGGAAAAAGGAAAATGTTGTTGGTTTATGGCGGAAGAAATGGATGGAACGCCAGTTGGTATGACCGCTCTGGAGGCGATTAACAAGCTCCACGGCAACGCGATTTTGCCAGTTTTTGTAGCACAGCCCTGGCGTCGCAGCGGCGTTGGAATACGTATGATCTGCATGATGATCGACCTTGCGTTTAAGCAACTCCGATTACATCGCGTATCCACAGTATACCGGGCCGATAACGTCGCCACCGACACCCTGATTAATCGACTGGGTTTTCAGCGGGAGGGCACCGCTCGACAAGCATGGTTTAGCCATGGTGAATACTTCGACTTGATAAATGTCGGCGTATTGGTAGATGAATGGGAACAGACAAGGGTAAAATTACGCGCTGAACTCAATCCTTTAATCAGCGTCGAATTAGGGCCTCGGTGTTCCGAAATATGGTCCTGGCCAGGACCAAAATGAAACGTGGTGGAGTACAATATCACCAGTTCGCATCGCCCAATCGCGGCGAGCACGCCGTAACAGGCCAGGTCGTAAACCTGGAAGCAGGCCGGATTAAATCCGGCACTGAATAATTTAAAATGAGCATTGTTTATCGTTAGTAAATGACCGACCAACCCAACGTAATCGAAGACCATCCGAGACGCCTACGCGCAATAATGTTTGCGGACGTGGTGGGATATTCGCGCATGATGGCGATGGATGAAGAGGAGACCTCGACCCGGATAGGAAACCTCATCGGCAAGTTCGAAAAACTCGGGATCGCCTATAAAGGACAGCTGGCCCAGGCCCGGGGTGATGGCCTGTTTTTTCTGTTTGACAGCGTGGTCGATGCGGTGCGGCTGGCAACGGAAGTACAAAAACTCGCGAAGAAAGAAAGCGAATCACTGCCCGACGACAAGAAAGTATTGTTGCGTATCGGCGTACATATGGGAGATGTTATGTGGGTCACCAATCAATTCGTCGGTGACAGCGTAAATATTGCCGCGCGAATTGAGAGCAAAGCAACCAAGGGTAGCGTTTGCATTTCCGGCGCAGTGTATGAACAGGTCAAGCATAAACTTAACCTGGGTTTTGAATACATGGGGCATCTGGAATTAAAAAATATTCCAGACCCTGTAGAAATATACCGGGTATCAACCGAAACAGTCGAAGTCATGATGTCGGCGAGCCCGCGGCAACGGGATAAACACGATAAAACCCTCCCAGAGGAGAGTCTGCTTGGCAGCAAACCGACTATCGCGGTACTCCCGTTTACCAACCCCGGCGGCGGCAATGAGGATGACTTCTTCGCCGATGGCGTGACCGAAGACCTGATTACTAACTTATCCCGCTTTCATGCGCTGGCGGTTATTTCCCGCAGCTCCACCTTCGTCTACAAGAATCGGGACGTCCCATTCAAACAGGTGCGTGAAGAATTAGGCGCGCATTTCATCGTCACCGGGTCAATTCGGCGTTCCGGCAACCGCCTCAGGCTTACCGTAGAACTCTCGGACAGCAAGACCAGCGTACCAGTATGGCGCGAGCGCTATAACCGGGAAGTCGAAGATATATTCGATTTGCAGGACGAAATAACCGACCTGATTTCGTCCGCAGTGGCGGTGCAAACCCAATCCGCCGACAAGACCCAAAGGCGGATTCAAGTACCCGCATTAATCGAAACCTATTCTCTGGTATTGCAGGGCCAACAGAAAATATTCAAGTACAACCGGGAGCAGAATATCCAGGCTCGGGAAATGTACCAGGCCGCTCTAGAGAATGAGTCAGACTACAGCCGCGCCATGGCTGCATTGTCTCGCACCCATAACCTGGACTGGCGTTATTCCTGGACCGAACGCCCCGAGCTCGCGCTGGAAAAAGCCTATGAACTGGCCCAGGAATCAGTCCTGATCGATCCACGCGACGCCAGGGGCTATGGCGAACTGGGTTTCGTTAACCTTTATCGTAAGGAACATGAATCAAGCCTTTCGGCGTTTGAAACCGCGCTTAAGTTAAACCCCAATGACACCGACATTATGTCGAATATGGCCGATGCATTGGCCCATTGTGGTCGCTCGGAAGAGGCCATCACCCTGCTTAACCGATCGCTTCTGCTTAATCCGTTTTATCCGGACCAATACCTTTGGTATTTGGGCGGCGCGTATTTCAATTTAAAGCAGTATGAAAATGCGGTAGCTACGTTGAAGAGAATGAACAGTCCGGCAGAAGGCAGACGCTTGCTGGCTGCCTGTTACGCCTATATGGGGAAAAAAGAAGAAGCTAAGTTTCAGGCATCCAAAGTTTTGGAAGCCTATCCAAACTTTAAACTCGAATACTGGCAGAAAGTGCAGCCAGACGTTAACCCCGAGGACACCGAGCACTTTGTTCAGGGTCTCAGATTAGCGGGGCTGACTTAACCAGTACCATTTTTAAGCTGGCCCGAAGTCAGGACTCGGGCGAGACCCAATAACCTGCTATATACCACCTGTCGAACAAGTTTCCCGACGCTAACCGCATCATTCCACCAATCTGCTACTTAAACGCAATATGGATATTATCTTCGAATTGCTCACCCTCGCAGACTTGATCGCAATTGCCTTATTTTTTGTCATCTGGATTACCTTCGACTACCTCACCGACTTTAGCAAGATAAGACAAAAAAGCTTAAGTGGCCGAATGGCTGAGCAGAGAAGGCGATGGATGAGCGAACTGGCGAACCGAGAGTTGCGTATGGTCGATACCCAGATTAATACCGGACTGCAGCAAGGCGCTGCATTCTTTGCCTCCACCTCCATATTTGCCATTGGTGGTTGTTTCGCCTTGCTCGGATCCACCGATATGGTTCTGCAAATCTATCGTGATTTACCACTTGGCCAGGACGCCACCAGAGAGCTATGGGAGATTAAGGTTTTGGGACTAGCGCTGATCTTTACTTATGGGTTTTTCAAATTCGCCTGGTCTTACCGTTTATTTAACTACTGCTCGATACTGATCGGCGCGGTACCTGCTTTTGATTGCCCGGAAGAGAGTAAAAGCAATGCGGTTAAAAAAGCGGCAGAAATGAATATATTGGCGGGTCGGCATTTCACCGCTGGCCTTCGTGGTCTATTTTTTTCCCTTGGATACCTGGGTTGGTTTGTTGGTCCCAAGGTATTTATTTTCGCGACCCTTGCTGTTTTATGGGTATTGGTACGACGGCAATATTTTTCCAGGGCACGAAATATACTGACTGAACCCGGCTAATTAAGCCTTTTAAAAATCTGCAAGGTGTCAGCAACTATAACCTTAAAAGGCTGCTTTACCGGGGGTGAAGCGAACGTCCCCGGTTAGAAAGCTAATGCAATGTTTTAATCGGCTTTACCGCCGCTGACCCGGCCGCCACTCACCCGACCACCGCTAACTCTACCGCCACTCACCCGACCACCGCTGACACGCCCGCCGCTCACCCGACCTCCACTAACGCGCCCACCGCTTACACGACCACCATCACCACCGCCAAGCTCAACGTCGAGCAGAATATCTTCCAGCGACCCTGTCATGGTATCCATTCGAATGGTCTCATCGCACTTATCACAAGTCCATACTTTGAGATTGCTTGGAAAAGCATCCAGAACATCTTTCGGAAGTCCTTTGTTTTCAATATCTATGCCGGCACCGTTGACCATAAACAATACTGGTGCGTCCAGGTCATAATAGCCGCCTTCAAATCCAAATCCCAAGATGCGTGCGATCTTTGAGTTAGCACTTGGTTTAGTACCACTTGTTGATACGGTTGTAGTCGCGTCGGTGCCAGCTGTTGGGGTATGTGTATAGGTTAAATCCGCCACCTCAGTTCCATATAACTGGATATCGGAAATACTTAATAATGTATCTGCCATCGCTTCATCTCCTCATGGTTTGAAATTTGTTTTAGGGGTTTAGTGTATTAATTTGTCTGCGAGCTGTCGAGGGTGAATAATTCACATTATTCCACCATCCTGGCCTCCCGATAACGTTCCGCATAGGAACGCCGTCTTGGTATTCGCCTGTCAGGGTTCTGAGTTACCGATTCGTCTGAATGACTATGGTCCTCCTGATTTACTTCGGCACTATGTATCCCATTCGCGTTATCATGCTTGTCAGAATTCCCATCTTTATCCTCCTCCTTGTCATGACTATGGCTATGACCCTCGTCGTCTTTGTCTTTGGGCAATTTTGGTCCCACCACCGCGTTTCCAATATCTCGCCAGGCAAAATTAACGTCGATGATATTGCCATATAGCCCCTCAAACAGATCGTTATCCGCCTCCCGCATGGCCCAATATATGTCCAGATAACTCAGGTACTCGGTATCCAGGCGCGCCCAGGTTTCGATCATCAAATTCGCCACCGCATCCCGCGCATAGACTAATGCTTCGCGAAACAATCCGGGGTTGGCTGCATAGGCGATATCAAATTCCTCTTGCAGATGTTCACCATATTCCGGCGACCCTTCGAGGGCGTCAGACAATTCCTCAAGCCCAGAGGAGATCGCGCCGAGTCGAACCAGCTCCTCCTGAAAAATGTCCACCAGGATATCAAAAACCGCCCCGGTCAACGGCTGGGCAAGAATATGGGAATCCTTCCATCCATCCTCGAAGTCAGACAGTTTATAGCTGTTACTGGCCATCCGAATCTGGTCATAGGACGAGGTCTCGGCAAATCGATTTAAATGATTTGCCATATACAAATTACCCGAAGTGCTTTCGAGCAACTCGTCGATAACAGAATCGAAACTCAGCACTGCAATCATCGAAACAATATCACCACCAGACTCCTGGAACCCCAGGAATTCAGAGGTTTCAGTCTCCACATCAGGCTCCCCGGCTTCGGCGAATAAAATACCATGACCCACTTCATGGGCAATGACGTCAAAGTTTAGAGAAAACGGCGTCTTTACCCCAGTTTTTTTATTAACGTCTGCGCCAATTTCGATAAACCCACGACCAATCTGCGCATTCTCAAAATCCGGCAGAATAACCACCTCCGCCTGTGGATAGTAATCCTTAAAATACCACTCGATAGGCCGACCATAGTAATTTTCCCAAACATCCAGGGTATAGCGAATCGAAGCATAGGTATGCACCGCCAGGAACTGCGGGTCATTAATGTCATCATACTGTAGAAAATTCCCATCCTCATCCGCCACCGCCGGCGCATACCGCGGACCGTCCCAGGGCGGCAGAAAGACATAAGGATTGCCGTCGTCGTCCTCATGCATCCCATATTCCTTCGGCTTATCAACCGGAGAAATAACATACATTCTGTCGTCACTGGGCCCGGGCCCAATTTCCTCTGGAGGGGTCGAAATCTCAACGACTTCGGCGGGAAGACTGTCTTCGTCCGTCGGAGTATGGGGGAAAATTCTAAATAGAGTCCCCATGGTTAAATCTTGTTTTCTTGAACTTGGAAAAATTTAAGAATCAACATATCCACCCCCAATTCGTCATACCGGCGAAGGCCGGTATCCAGTGAAACATCACCGACCGAAGGTCGACAACCTTTAATACACCCAACCAAGAACCGCGAAAACCTCTGATACCCATCCATAACCATTCCGAACCCACTGGCGTCATGCCGGCGAAGGCCGGTATCCAGTGAAAAAACTGTCGACCACAGGTCGACAACCTTCCCACGCCACACCTCCAGCAAACTCAAAAAGTTCATAACCCTCACCATTCCATGAAATTTATACTCTATTAACCCGCCAGTATAAATAATCACCAGCAATTAATCGATAGAACTCCCCAACATCCTCAATATCAATCCTACCCAAATAATCACTAATCCTCTGGGGAATCCCCCGCCCCAGCTGATTTTCAAAATACCACCCAAGCAATTGCGCCCGAATAACCCCAGGCTCATCAACATCCAATCCCGCAGCCGTAATCGCCTCGGCCTTGCGCACTGCAACTTCCAACACCCCCAAATACTCCCCTTCAAGCTTAAGCTGATCAACAATCAAACCCCCAAGATCCCCAGCTGCCTCCCGAATATAATCAACCCGCGCCACCTGTTGAAGAACCCCGCGCAAACCCTCTTCGTCCCAATCAATCTTCTCCACATAATCCACCAACTCCACCCGAGAACTCAGCTGATTAGCCCGTCTAAAATTCTTTAAAGCCGCCTTTATCCCATCATCCCCCGCCAGCGTTTCCACCCGGTTATCACAAATCCAACACAGCAATGCCTTGTCCCGAAATCGCTGATATCCATCGGGATCCAACCGTAATTGATCAAGCACCAACCGATCATTGTCGTTCAAAGCCTGTTTTTGACCCAACACCTCACCATGCTCATTAAACGCATCATCCCAAACATTGGTCCACTCAAAATGGAAATTGGTGTTATAGCCTGAAGCAAATTCACCACACTTTTGCTCCATCAACTCAAGCATCTGAATTGCGTCCTGCTTTTTCAAATCAATTTGATTTTGCCCCAACCAGACTTTTAGCTTCCCACTTAAAGTCTTGTCTTCACAGGATTCAAGTAACCCCCGCCAGGTCCGATTCTTATAAAAGGTTTTCTTCGCCTTACTAACAAGCGAATCTTTCTCCACATCACTAATCACACCCAACGAACAAGCCAACTCCAAAGTCGCCCGAACACTAACCATGGGTTCAGAAGCCACCGTAAACCCCACCTCCTCAGGACCATGCAATACCGCCACCTCATCATCATCCTCAATCACACCATCCCGATACCATTCAAATATCCTGCCCACTCCCTCCATACCGAATGGATACAATTCCGCCGCCCGCAAAGCCCCCATGCTGGAACAACCATAAACATGAACCCCCTGATCCAGCGCATACAGAATCTCCTTATGCCAAACCGAAGGCGCGCCTTCAAAATAACCATCAATGATGCCAATGGCGTCAGGTTTTTGCGGCAGAACCTTAAGAATATCCCCATGACAAACCGGGGGAAGACAAACACAGTCTATAAGTTCGGCAATCTCGCCATGGCTAATTGTCGGCCCCGCAAAAACAACAATCATCCCCCGAATTCCTGCTTTACACCAAGAGCCCGAGAGCCGGGAACATAACCCTCATCATCATGGGGCGCCTCAAGCCCCGGAATAACGATTCGTACAACGGAAATATCAAACTCAGGCTTGGATAGGTCGACCCGCAACACCTGGGATAACCCCATGCCAGTCAGCTTGGATAGCAGCGTATCAAGATCTTCCTCAACTAAATCAGAATCAAGGTCCGCGGTACGGGAAAAGTCTCCAGAGAATGAACACTGCCGAATAATATTCCGAAAAAACTGCTGCTTCCCCTCAATCCCCTGGATCGAATATTCATCCAAGGTAATATCATCCCGCGCCCCAACAATATAAGTCGTCCGCACCTGTACCGCCTCATGTAGCGCGCGCAATAACGCCACCTCCCTGGACAAATGCGTCCCCGAACCAACCCCAATATGCCGCGCATGGGACCCCCGATCCAAAATCACACTGAAATAGGTCGGAATCCCAGTATCCGAAGTAATATCCCAAATAAAAGTATCCTGCCCCGCCACATCCAACTTTGCCAGCGTCTCAAGGCACAAAGCGTTGTCAATCGTCTCCGGATCAATAGAAGTCCCATCAATCCCAACAGACCCCAATTGATGCCAAAGCGAAATAGCATCCCGCTCAATCACCTCACAAATCCCATGCACCGTCGCCTCCGCGATGTTATTCCCAGAGGCCAACCCATTACTACTTGCAGGAAAACACCCACTACCCGAAGGTCGCGGATAGGTATAGTTGGTATGCACCATTTCATAGGGCAACCAAAACGACTGACCACACGCCAAATCAACAGACTCAATCCAAGTAATCGGATAATTGGAATGAAACGGTGACCCCTCCACCGATGGCAACGAATCCATAGCAACAACATTCCCAGATTGCAACAAGTCATCAAAGCAGCCAATCCAAACTGGCAACGAAATGTGTTCAGCATGAAACCCTTCAACACTCTCCATTAACCCCGAAGCCTTCGCCGCCGCCAAAGAATTCCCTTTCCCCTGAGAAACGGACACCGAACGAGAATTTGGCCGACAAACCATTACTACAGGAATATCAATGGTATCGAGCCCGGTAACGTCCGCAATACGGGTTATCCCCATAGCAGACATATGCGGCATTACGCGAGAAAGAGTTTCCTCAGGAGACCGAATCCGATGGGTACCAATCCGATAAGAAATAGCATGCCCCACATCACCAGACCCAACTCCACTCCCCGTCATTCCGGGCCTGGCCCGGAATCCAGTAGCTTATTCCACCAAACCTCAGTCCTCACAATTCAGAGAAAAAAGTATAAACCCAGAATATAACTAAACTTCCAAACAGACTAAACATCCTCCACCACCAAATCGCAAAGCTTATCCAGATCGGGAATAATAACAATCTTTCCCTTCTTCTCAATAAATCCATTTTTAATCAAATAACTAAACTCCTTAGTAACCGCCTCCCTATGCGTAGCAATTTTGTTTGCTATTTCCTCATGCGTATCCATACCCTCAATTACCGCAGAATTATCTCCAGTCATCGAACCCCTGGCATGCCGAATTATTTCCGCACGAATCCTATCCTTAACATCCATCGCAGAGTATTCATAAACTCTTCCAATAAGAAACCGAATTAATCCCGCGAGCCTCCCCACAACATTTCGCATTACAGAAGGATGTTTCTCCATCAGATTCCAAAAATCTGAAGAAGATATTTTACCAACTACAGCATCTGTTAAACATACAATGCTGGTAGTTCTTGGTTTCCCATCAATGGCTGATAACTCACCAAACATCTCACCAGCCCGCAAATCCTGGTAGGACACCTCCTTGCCGGAATAGGAATAGGTAGTAGCACGAACGGTCCCACTTCCAATAAAAAACACCTCCTCGGAACTATCATTGTTTGATATCAAAACCGTGTGTTTTGTTACCTGATTCCAATGAATCATCTTTTCCACTTCTTTCAACTCAGATTCTGAAAGAGCAGAAAATACTTCTATTGTCGCTAAATCTGTCATCTATTTGATTTAATAGCAATTGTAATGAACGTATCGAATTTCAAAACGCAACCTGTAGAAGTATGAAATCACATTCTGCACCAGAATGAAACGTTAGTATTCACACAATTAGAATATTTCTAATACACCCGGCACGCTTGAACTCTATTATTTGTCCTAACTTTTATAAAACCAAAAGATTGTGGCGCACAAATTGACTATAGTTTAGACACGTCCAAGTGAATTAAATTTCACAAGGGCTACTATATGGAGACTATAGCTTTATAGAATGGACCAGATATCGAGCGATTTGACCCGAACAGGTCTATTTATATTGTCCGATTTTTAGAGTTGTTTGAAACAACGAATTAATTCACCTTCAAACCCTACGTCCTCATATAGCCTTCGTGCCCGCTCATTATTTGCAAATACAAACAAACTCATACTTTTCGCTCCATCAACAATAGCTTGTTTCTCCGCGGCATCAAGCAGCGCCCGACCAATTCCATACCCCTGAGCAGACTTGGCTACTACTAACATATCAAGATGGACACTTGGATCATGACTTAGAACTTCTTCTCGTTGGCTAGTCATTACGACACCTACAACAATATCATCCACAGCTGCGACAGACACCCAGTGTTTCGGTTTGCTGCCTCCTAACCATTCAAGAAAGAGAGATCGAATATCAAGCCAAACATGATCTGGGTTTCTATGTTCTGGGACATCGAAATCGGCCAGCCTTGGTATCAATGACAGTATTTGATCCTTATCTTCAATTCCTGCAGCTCTTATAATAAATTTCATAAATTGGAGACTTCTGAAAAATTAAAAAATGTGATATTGATAATTTTCATGCACCTACTATCTCTACATTTTATCGGTTTTGCATGGAATCAGCGATTACTTTGATACCTTCTTATCTTTTTACAACTTCCAATGCCAGTAATCCTACCAATCAGCTAGACCCAAACTGACACAGAGCGAAATCAAGCTCCGTTATCGCTTCACTTGATTTCGCTCCGTGCCTGATCTCATTTAAGTTTGTTCACCTAACCATACAGGTTACTCTCATGATTTATAAAAATTTATATGAAGATAAAATCACAACTTATAATTAATTGATTTCAAAATATTTTGTGCAGACTGCCAACCTGGACCGAATCCTCCAGACGAGTCCTACACTGGATTACCATCATCATCTGGACAACCCATGTCTATCCAGTGTGCAATCTCAGCAATCTGAATTAGTGGAATATGGGGACCCCCAGCTGGCATACGGCGAATTCCTTCGCCTGGGAATCCGACTCTTAGTGCACTAATTAAGTTTGATTGGTGTCCCTTCCCATTTCCAATCATTTCTGGGGCAATAAGTGGTTTACCCCTGGCACTAGCAGACAACAACTCATCACGGGTACTCCAGTTAAACGTCCCCCCGTGTATTATAGATAATCTCGGGATTGCCCCACCTCGCTCATCGGACCAACTCTCTACTGCACCGTCCAGAATATCCTTCACCCTGCTCCAGTCTACATATGAATATCCTAATTTTTTACAATCGAGCACATCTTCCGGTGTTCGCATATCGCCAGGGTCAAATTCCGGCAATACAGCTTCCAATCGGTCGATGGTTGTCACATTATCGTTCCCATCCCAGGGCCACATAGGATCTCTGATCCCATGACCATAAGGTGGCGAAATCATACTGGTGTAATGTGTATCTCCATTGTGACCTAAGGCCTGCCACAGCGCCCACAATCGATCGATGAATCCGTGGTTGAGAAGAAATATCGGATCATAAGGAGAAGCGTGACTACCCATGACTCCGCCAACCCACCCATGCATATAATTATGCGTTCGCCGATGACCTGGAACACCAGCCTCAACTGCCAGTCGGAATTCATCAAAAGTAGGCCGTTCCATTAGAAACGAATCGGTATCCAAAGAAGGCAGAGACACTGGGGCTCTGAATCTCCGCTCCAAGTCGTTACCCCACTCTGGCACTATAGCATTTGGATCAAACACAAGATCCACTATCATTTTCATTCTGACGCGCTGATCGAGCTTCCACTGTCCCCCTGTCGCGAACCTGGTTTGATCGACTATGACAGGTCGAGAATTATCATATTGACCCAGAAAGTCATCTTTAAATATTATATCGAACGTAGTGCCGTGATCCATCCAATCCCAGTAGGGAATAGCGGGTGTATCAGCGCCCAGGGCTAAAAGATCATTTTCAATTCGAAGCAAATACTCGCGATGCCAGGGAAGAAACCCGGGTCCACCATGGCCACCGTCAAGATCATTAGCTGCCATTGGCACACCACCTTTAAATCTACCTGTCACACCAAGATGTATGGCAACGTGCTGATCATAATGCCCAATTGTTGAACCGTCTCTCAAATTATGAATGTCCTGCTTTAAAAGCAAAACACTATCTGTGAAGGAAACCCTTTCACTAGATTTCATATCTCTTGGAGATTTTCGGATTCTCATACCGAATTCCCCTCATGTGCCGTTCCTGACCAACACCCTTCCCTTACCACAGCTTTCCCCAGATCAATCAAATTATCGAAGGAACGGTATGGTAATAATGGCGTGATGTATCGGTCACTACCATACGTCATAATCGCTACAACTGGACTTCCGTCAATGGTTAGACTAACACCACTTTTTTCGACGTTGATACCGATGATCTTTTTTTTATACTCTGTATTTTCAATTTCCATTTCTATATCCAGTTAACAAGCATTTATATTCCGACAAGCCACTTTTGTACCATTTTTTGGACCATTCCCATTCCATCTTCTTGTTCATTTTAAAATTCCCCGAACAGTTTGAAAGATTGGCCAAAAACAATTGACGCTACGGTTTCCTCCGACTCTGAATTCCAATCAATGCGAACGCCGGTCTTGAACTGGCTGGACTCCGAGGGATTTTCTGGTTTGGTTGCGAACCATATTGGTAATGCGATCCCAGTTTCATCATTTTCAAAATTAAAAGTGACTTTGGGAGCAACAGCAATATTTTTAAACTTCTTTTTATATTCTATGTAACCCAATTCCGAATTCGATCGCGCTGGACTTCCGACAATCTTACTATCACAAATGAGCGAACCCATTTCACCTACTGGGTTACATATTTGTTGAGCTTGTCCTGCTTTATGACCCTGCTGGGTGGTTGCTCCAATTGCCACAAATCTACTTTTATCCTTGGATAGCCTTCCCCAATATATTGTTGCTTCATAGTTGGACTCGTCTACGGACATATCCATAAACGAGTTTTCCGTCACGTAATCAAAACTTTCCTTACCAGCTTCATACTTAATTCCAAACATGTTGATCGCTTTATTGTAGCCGGCCAACTCTTCAAATAGTTCCTGGTTGCTGACATTATCAAACGAACTGTCAGTGCAAGTAAGTGAATTATCAAATTCTAAATCTATAATTTTTAAGCGACCCTCTGCGTTTGACAGCTCAATTTTAGCAGCCTGAAAAGATATATTAGTGGACCGCTCACCCTCAGGAATTTCTCCTGTCAATCTATTTATTTCTAACTTTGCAACGGCGACCCTTGTTCTGGCCAAATCCAGTTTGTTTTGTGCTTTATTGGTCAGCGCACTGCAAATTTCTGACGTGTCAATCGCCGCAATATTTACTATCGGCCACTGGGTATATTGTAGCTCGAACCCGAGAGACCTCGAGTTAGAAAGAGAGTCAAAATCCCCAAGGCCAATCTCAGTTTTTTGATCTTCGTCCAATGGAAACGAAACAAGACCTTTTAACGATAGATTTCCCCCAATGTGTTGACCAAACTTAAGAGAAATATTTGAATCATTATTATCAAATGAAAGTGCAGCTGACTCCGTATTTGACAGACCAGAGGAGTTCAAGCCTGGATCTTCCAGGGCGGCCAGTCTGTTCATAGTCTGCCCCTTGGCAACCGTTTCCAGTGTCTTTTCTTCGCCACTAGCGACCGACAAAGCAAACATTGAGATTGCGACAATACTTATTAGCTTCTTGCTTTTAGTGTTCATACAACATCCTCTGGTTCTGAATTAATCTATTTCCGATTCAAACAATTATTGTTTGTAGAATTACTCTAAAGCTTTTCTCTGGAATCTTTCCCTTTACTGGATTTTTTGGACGCTTTACGTTGTCGCTAAATTCAATTTTGTAGCTGTCGCCTTCATTTCCCAGTAGTCGAATTATTAAACGATGGTCAGCGGGAGGTTTTTTGACGGTAAAGCGCCCAACGCCGTTAGCATTGGAACTAATGTTCTTGAGGTCACCATTTGTCTTGATATAGTCGGCCTTAAATCTACCTACTTCTCCAGATATTTTAATCGTTACTGTTTTTTGTGCCATTGTATATTCCTGTATATTCCTGGTTCCATTGAGTCTGCATACTTTGGCAAGAACTTTAAGTGGTAATTGCCACAATTTTCGAACATAGATTTAATTGCTAACAACTAAACAATGTATGTATGTAAGTTGGGTAAAATCCAAATATACACAGTGTCCCCATTTCTATTCGTATACGGTGATTGGCATAAAATGACTATTGACCGAATGATTTGTTTTAGGCATCCGAATAATAGGTTAAAGCTGATACTCTGATTATTCGAGCAGAGAATCTACACCGCTGACTAATACTTTATAGTCCATTTTCACCATTGCCTGCTCGCGCAGAAGTTTAATTAGCTGAAGTACACTTCCTAGCCGATTTAGCCATACAGGTAGTTTCCATTACAGACATTTACCGTATTACGGCTACAAGAGATTATTCCAAAGATCAAATTCAGCGGGTATCGTTTCGCCAGACAATAGGACAGTTTGATAACTCCAACTTGGCGATTCCAATAGTGTAGATGTCTTATGGTCTATTCCGATATTGGGCGCAATCTGCCACCACAATATTTTTCGAATTCGGAGTTAAGAACAGAGATACGTAATCGAATTTAGCTCTAGGGTTAAACGTGGCATATACCACATTAATATCGGTAACGTTGTTATTTAATAAAGATAACTCACTTAATTCCAATTGATTAATTTATCAGTTAGTTATTGAATCTAGTCGATAATTTGCCCATAAGGAAACCAAACATGCATATATTTGCAACAAGGAGGAAACATGAAACCTACAAGCGCACATGCCCTGTTTTGGCTTTTTTTACTGACAGCCGTTCATACGCCATTGATGGCCAACTCTTGTCCCACCGTTGTTTTTAAGGATTCTATAGTTACCGGCGTAACTAATGAGGTTGGTTCCCCTCCTAAGGCAACGAGCATTGAGGATTCGTTACTAATTACCATTGAAAATCCCGTCGCGCCCGATTCGAATAATCAAATAGAAGCGGGTGATCTACATTTGTATCTTGGATTTAATCAGATCAACCTCAACCCTATCGAGTGCGGGTGTCTAAAAAATACCGATACCAATGGTCTATTAACCTGTAGATTCGTTTTAGACCACATTAACAGATCGGAAGACGAAGGCTGGAAAAAGCTCTTACATTCGAGAAAAGACGATGAATGGATAAAAACGAGTGCGAAGGTTTCTGTAGGGCCGAGCGAAGGACCGGTTCTTAAAACTAAGGGTGGTACCATTTTATCTTTCTCATTGATCAATCAGGTTCTCGGGGGCTGGGCTGCATTTGGTCTAATCGCAACATTTGGGCTATTTATTTACCTGGTCAAGAATTCGAATATTCTACGAGACGCGCAACCCGATCCCTCCTCTCCTAACCCGTCTGTAACACCTAGCACGCAGCCACGGCCCTGGAGTTTGGCGCGCTGTCAAATGGCCTTTTGGTTCTTCCTAGTTTTATCATCAGTCATATTTTTGTCTCTGCTATTCGCAGAACCTTTTTCAGCAATCCCAGCTAGTATACTGGGACTGATGGGGATATCTTCGGGTACGTTTCTCTTCGCTGAGGTCATTAACCCTGCAAATCAACCCAATGCAGTATCACCATCTGCTGCAGTTTCGCAGGGTTTTTTAACCGATATTCTGTCTGACCAAACCGGAGTCGCTCTGCATCGCTTTCAGTTAGCTACCTGGACCGTAGTATTGGGCAGTATGTTTGTTGCGGAAGTAATTGGCGATCTCAAAATGCCAGACTTTGATACTACCTTATTGGGTTTGATGGGTATTAGCGCCGGTACATATATTGGTTTTAAGATTCCGTCTGCACCAAAACCGCAGTAAGAAAATATTGATCGATGGGTGTGCTTTTCAATCGCCGATATTGGAACAGTCTCGTAGTCATTGATATCGCTATTTTCGATATTGGTAGTTTCAATGCGCAGAGTTCGAGAATCTCTTGGATCAACGGTATATCTGCGATGCACCGGACACTGAGTGTGGAAAGTAACTGGTAAAAAGGATCCAATATATTTAAGCGCAACCTAATAGATAAAATATTCACTCCAGACTTCTAGCGGTAAGCGCCAATAGTTACAATAAAGCTCATCACTATTGCAGTGATTTATCAACATTTTCCATAATTACGCAAATGTGGCAATTACTACATAACTAAAGGACAGCTGTAAATATTATCTATATAACGATGGAAGGAGTGTGGGAATATTTCCATATTTTTAATATAGAGTAATCATATTAGGACAGCAACATGAGCAAAAGACATGAATGGATATCGCGAATAAATTTAGTTCTTGTCGTAGCAATATTTGTAAGTACCGCCTGCGCATACGGATATGTTAGATTAAAAAGTTCGACTACATCAATTCAATATATTGACCAAAGTTTCTCTGGCATTAACGCTAGCATGGAGATCGACAAGACTGTTCGTCTGCTCGTTGTACATGGAATAGGCACTCACTGCATAGGCTACGCTGACTCGTTAGTACAGGGTGTGGCTGGCGAGTCAAATAGTAAACCTTTGTTATCATCTGCGAGCTACGATAACTGGCTAGAATCTATTTCTAAAGTTAGAGAGAACAAGCACAACAAAGAAATCAAGGATTTGGAAAATATTCGCCTCGTAACTCTTTCAAAAGAAGAATTAGAGAAAGCACAACTACTCCCTTTCTACCCTCTTTTAGACAGCCACTGTACTCCAATTGATTCCGGAAAAATGTCGTCAATCGATAACGACTACAATAGCTTAGAGCAATCCAAAATCGATACCTGCAGAGCAATTCATAATGCCAAAGGTAATGATACCGATTGTCAAAAGCTTACACTAACTTTTAAATACTTCGACCAAAATACCAAATCAGAAAAGAAAAGCACGTTTGTCGTGGGATTCATAAGGGTGAAAAATTATCATTTTGGAAACTCGCCTAACTCGACCAAACCAGCTCTGAAATTGTATGAATTAACCTGGGATACAACAACCAGGTGGGCAAAGTCGCGTTACATTTCTCATGATCGGCATTTTGATAGTAAACGTGATTTAGCTAACAGGCTAATCAAAATGGACGTAATCAACCAAAGCGTTTCAGATGCTATTCTTTACTTAGGAAAGTACCAATCAGTTATGCAGTATCCAATACTTCAAGCTTTTTGCAAACTTGTGGTCGACGGATCGTTGCAGAATAGTAAATTTGATTTTGAATGCCCACTTGAAAATCTTGATAACCTGAGTTTGAAAGATTTTAGTAGTGAGAATGAGCTCGCCATTATTTCACATAGCTTGGGAACTCGCATGGTTTTTGATTCCCTTGGCATACTCGGTAATGGAGATCGGTTTTTCGAGAAATATACTAATAAGCTGGTGTCGGAAAATAATGTTGTTTTTGCCACGCAAAGTAGCGATTATTCCAGTATGGCGAACTATATTAGAAATGTATTTTCAACCAGTCTTGGGAAAATATTCGCACTAACAAACCAAGTTCCATTGCTTGAATTAGCATCTCTCAGCAACCCATTTGACTTTGGTCTCGGACATACCCAACGTGATCTTGGTAATGGATTTAGAAATTTCCTGGTAAATCGGGATATTTCACAACAGCCTCTGCAAATAACATCATTTTCCGATCCAAATGATCTTCTAACGTACAATTTGAAGTGTTGGTACTACCTACACGTCCTTCGACACCAACCGCATGTTAGGCAACGCGCAGTGCAGTATCACAACGAGACGGGGCAAGATTTGAGAACCTTTCACGAAAAACTCTTTTCGGATTGCAGCATGATTGATTCTGATAGGGGTAAAGAAAGCGAATTTGCAGTTAAATGGCGTGACATATACGATGAGTTGTGGCTATCAGAGGACTCTATCAACTTGGCCGATGTTTCAGTAAATCTCCGCGGACTGCAACTTCCTAGCTTTTACTCAGATCCAAATGCTGCGCATACTAACTATTTTGATGAGGGTGAAAACAACATATTCAAGTTGATCGCCCAAGGAGGAGAGGCTTCAAACCAAAGCACTAAAAACGTACACACAAAAACTCGTGGCAACTCCCGGTATGGAACCGCCAACTTGATTGCACTTTCAAGAAAATAAGTTGCACGGATTCGACCATAAGACTCGAGTTTTGTCCGATTATCGTTAACAATTAGGGAACTGAAAATGAAAAAGATAATACTTTTATATATTACAATTATTTCACTTGTACTTTCACTTTTGTCCTGGTCAACAGTAATTGGACATCAGGGTGAAACCGATTCAGGTGGCTGCCATACTGACAAGAACGGTAGATTTCATTGCCACTAATTTTGAGAAGTGTATAAGTGTGTAGAGGAGGTTCGCCGGTCACCCGAACTCCCTCTCGTTAGAACTCGACGTGCCCAAATCGGGCACTGGGCTCCTGAAGCAATAGCTTTCTCTGTTTCAAAAAATAGCAGAAACGATATATTCCTTACTCAATTTACTTTTTCATCGAATCATAACCGAAGTGTACTCTTATTTTTGGGAAGCAATTCCATAACGTTATCCCTGAACTAGGGGAGTAGTTTCAGAAATCTGACTTATAACCGATATACATGATTCTTCTGATTGTAGCTATACTGGGAAAATACTAATTTTGTATAATCCACAACTATCTTTCCTTCGGCCAATTTGTGGCGCGATGCAGAAAAATACCTAAGGCCACCAAATCTGATCTTCAGTTTGTCATGTTTGATTTAGTGGCGTTAAGTCTAATGTTAGCAATAATTAGACGTATCGAAGAATCATTGAAAGAAGGACCACATATACCAAAAATATTGGCCATCTTGGTTCGGTCGCCGCTGTCACTACATGCCAACCGACCGTTACAATGACAAATGTGAGAAACGGCCAAATAATAAACCAAGTTCCCCACTTCGATCCCCAATCCGATATTTTGGAGGCTATAGAGTAATGCTTTCCTACCTTATTGGAGTCATTAACTTGTGGATTTTCACTTTTTTCAATTCCTAGTATGAAAGATACTATCTCAGGTATCCGAGATAAAAAGGCGGCATGCCCACCTGAAAGCCCCGATACATTTCGAACCTGGGGGGATTTAGTCGAGAATCCATTGAAGCCAGCGCTCCCAATATTATTTTTTAAAACTGTCATAGTCAATGTTGGCTCGAAAAATCTTGGAAACAATGCGACAACCCAATCGTCAACGGACTTGTAGTTGACAACTTTTAGTTTCTGATTTTCTTCCGGCACTTGTTCGGTAGCTCGTGTCAGTAGCACCTTATCCCAGTCATAATCTTGCCTAACAACACTGCCCCCAAAGACAATTCGATTAAAATTCATTGATTCATAACGCTCCAATGCTGTTGCTATCAAGTAAGTGCCATTACTATGCCCAATAAAATTAACTTCTTTTGCGTTTGGGTATTGCGCTAGCGTTTCTGTAAATTCATCCATAAGCCACTTTACATATTTCTCCCTTATTGGCTTGAATAGGAAAGGTCCCATACCAAAAAAACCATAACGAACAGACGCTACAGCGAGCTTACCTTTCGAACCTTCGACCTGACCACCACGAAATTGTACTTGGAGCTCTTGCTCAAATGCTGCAGCCCATTCTCCAAGATCCCGAATTCCATGAACCACAAATACAACATGGGTAACCTCTGTATTCGGCTGGAAAGGTAGAACTTCATTTTCACTCATTAGCTTGCTAAAATTTGGCTCGGTCGTTGCTAGTAGAAACTTCTGGCGACGATACTCTCCAAGTTTCAAAGTCCCAGCAGCAGTCTGGTCAGCAAAATCAACAATATTACTGTGACCCGTACCTCGGACCTTTATCCAGGCAAAGTGATCCTTACTTAGCGATCGGAGGTCTTTGTTATCTTCTGCGCTTACTAAATCATCAATGTCCCCCAATAGTTGTACCACCTCAATATCTCTATTTTCAGATTCGGCCATACGTTTTATCCAATCCAGCCGCAAATTGGCTACAAAAGGCGAACCAGCTTCCATGCTCAGTATCAAGTTACCTAGCCCTACCAATCGTGCGAGCCAGCTTCCAAACCAAATTTGGAAACTAGTTATAGGCCCCATGTCCGACGGTTTTTGCCCAGTTATATCCCAACCACGGTTCATACCGGCCACTAAAACTATGCGTGAAACTCTAGATGCCCAGACCTGATTCAACTTTTCGGCATATAGAAACGTACGTTTTACGAGTAGTGCGCCCATACTTTGTCCTATCAATGTGACATTTTCGTAATTTTCCTTTTTAAATTCTGCATTTATCTTGCGCGCTATCAACTGTGATACAAGTACAGGGTCCGCATTCGAGATCTTGGCTCTTGGGTACTTTATTGAAATCACATGCCCATAAGGAGATAGCGTTTCTTGGATCAACTTCCAGTTTCTGCCTCCACCAAGTCCGTGTACGAACACAAATAGTTTTCCGTTGTCGCTAGCTTTGGCACCAGACACTACTTTGAGATTAGGAGTTGATTCACTGGGCAACAGCTCGAATCGTGCAACTATCGTAAATAGTATGATGCAACCAAACAAAATTATTACAATCACTTTTCCTATCCTCTTCATTTAGAAATTACCCTGATATTGAAATATTTTTCAATTCCCTAAACTAACCCCATTCAATTCGCATATCCTAAATCCACTTCCTCTCCTAACTCATCTGTCATTGAAGCTACACGTATTCAAATTAGTACGGCACTAGAAGATTGCCATTTTTAAGTTTAAATGAATCTCTCAATCCCATGATTCGAACATCTATGTTGTTTTTCTGGGATTGATGTTCAATATATTCAATTGATGATTCGATATCGTCTATCCATACGGGGGGAGGCTTCAGACCCTTAGATAATTTTCGCGTAAAATTATCCCAATGGACTGGCACTATTGTGTGAGGGTTTACCACTAGTACAGACTCATTCCAATACAATTCCTGTTTTTCTTTGGATTCTTTGCTTAGAAGTCCGAGGCCTAAAAATACTATATCTGCGTTAGCTCCATCGAGCTGACCTTCAATCGCTCCTGCGGTTGTCGCCACTACAATATTTCCCTGTGGATGTTCAATATATAATCCAAATACATCTCCCGCCTTATACTTCGTAAAATGTGAAGGAGTTACTAAACGTTTAGTTATGTTTCCCTCAATTTTTCTTTGTACTGACAATGTCGATCCGACATGCTGAGTTGGGTAAAACGTCACCGTGAACTCACCAATCTGCTTTTTTAGTCCACCTCTCTTTACTTCAACAAATAGGCTAGGATCGGTGCTTTTACTCGACCCTCTGTATATGAAACTATAAGATTCTGAACCAAAGACTTTCGAGTTCATTTCGCTTGATATATATGCGGCATCAAGCGCGTGATCATGATGTGTATGGGTAACCAAAATTGCGTCTAGTTCAGTTATTTCAGCCAAGGCTAATTCGTTTCTAATTACTGCTCTATTTGGCGCTATTCGACCAAAATACGTATTTATCAATCCGGGTCTCGATAGAAACCCATCGACCAATAAATTTGTAATACCATCTGAAATTAGGATGGTTGTATTGCCAAGATACGTAATTGTAATTCCTTGTACTTTCTGTAGATTTGATGTGTTAGGGAAGTGATCTAGTTGGTTTAGCGGGTTATAATGCGAGCACGAAGTCACTATTGAAACCAATGTCATTGCCACTAGTGTTTTAATTCCAGATAATCTCTCCAGAATGGTCCTGAACAATTTGTGATACTGAATTTTATCCGGTCGGTCAAAGCGATGAATTTCACCTATACAAGTAAGTTTGCCCACGTTCATTCCTATTTGCATTCTCTTGTCTTGCCATTTGCAAATACAGACACACTATAATTATTGTCTAATAATAATCTAAGATTGTTAACAAATACTTTCATTGCTAAAGTACTTTTAATGCCGTACTGGAAACTATTGAACAAATGCTTGCTCTCCCTTGCTTTCCGTTGACTGGCATCCTCAGTCTGCACCGTGAGCCAATTGGCAAATTCCGACGTAGCATCACAGCCATCAACTTTCCAACACTCGGATTAAATATATCGTTGTGATCAGAAATCAAGTAAGGATCAACTGTAAATACCCAGTAATCCTGTTTTCGAAATGTTCTGGGATTCTCGTTAATTTGAATATCAATATTATTGTGGATTAAAGTTTTCGTTTCGACAATTTTTCCAACTTCATTTATTACGTTATAGTCTCCCAAGTACTCATCGCATTCTTCCTTATCTTCAATCGCCTTCGCATACAAAAATCCTCGTTCGATACCCACATGCATTTTTGTATCTTCGCTATTGCCGACAGGATAATCATCACTACACGCTGGATTAGGCGACATTGGTTTCGACACTTTGTGGGTACGCAAGTCTTCAACAAATGGCGCAGGTGTTATTAACAATTCACGTTGAGAGCTACTACTAGTACATGAGCCTCCAAAAACTGAAGTGCGAGAAAATTGAACCGGTTTTTCCTGTAGAACCCTTTTTCTAATATTTGCTTCGGTAGCTAACCCGTAAAATAGCCCTGTTGCTTCATCCTCAATAGAGGAAATTGCTATAAGCCAGGGCCTGTCCGCAATGCCCAGATTTTTTCTAGCGGCAAGATACTCTTCTGAATCACACATTGATCCTTTGAGCATACTCGTAGAAAGTGCGCCATTAGCGGGATTTAGCAGCAATGCCAGATTATATGGTGGCTCGTAGATACTATATGTTAGATCCTCTATCTCTTTTGCTGTTTCGACCAAAACATTTTCTTGCTCTGCTTTGGTACCCACCAAATCAACTACATGTTTATCGATTTTTTTTATTGCTTTTTCTTTTGACTCGATTTTATGCGTGATAAGACTCAATTCCAAAACCCGCAAATCTAATTTTCTCTGTGCTTCCCTCCGTTGATCTTGTAAATATTCTAGGTCTTCCGTTATTTTTTCAAAGCTTTTAATGTGTCTTGCGAATGATTTCGTTTCGGTAGCAGTAGCTCCGTCACCCCTTTGGATTAAAAATATTTTTTTTTCAGTAAAATAACTATCAAGATTTTTGAATACTGTTTTTACCTTAATATTTTTGACACTAGACCTCGCAAATGCTTTGGACACCCTCTTTAAATAGAGTTTTGAGTCTTTCCTAAAGGTATTTAAAGACTCATAGTATCGGCCAACGTTAGCAAAGTTTCCTATCTGTAGTATTTCGACCTCAGTTCCGTATTTAGACACAAACTCATCCATTAACTGAGAATAGCTCCCAATATCTAAAGGTAATCCTGAATTTCTGCAATTCTCGACATCTTTCTCCAGATGCGAGTTTAAGATAGCGCTCGCACCTCTACTACTATAGTGTACCCAGAATTTGCAACTCGAGAAAAGAATCTTCCTTCTTTCTCGTAATTTCATATACTTGCTATCTTCTTGCTCCGCATCTATCTTTGATAAAAATCCACACTCCAAAAATTCAATATGTTTAAGTAAACTTCCCGTTAATTCGTATTTTTCTGACAAACTTTTAAAACTCTTACAAATACTTGTTCTGCTCTTCGAAGCTACTGCCACTATTTTAAATTTCATGGCATTGGTGATTCCCTGGAATTCACTGTGATATGAATTTGCTTCTGGGATCTTTATTATGTCACTCCCTAGTTGCGCTATATGTTCCTTCAGATCAGTCTCAATATCCACCTTACCCTCTTGTTGTTCCATATGTTCGCTGACAAGTGAATTAAGTTTTTCTCTTTGTTTTAGGAGCTCATCGTTGGTTGCGTTGATTCTATCTATGCTCAGTTGAATATTTTTTGTCCTCTTGTATTGTTGATCCAAAAATCCGCCCAAATTCATTTTATTTGCGAGACTTCGATTTCCGATAAATGCTTGAGCCACTGTATGCTCCAATATTCGTCCACCAAATGAATGTCCAACAACGAACTTTCTAGAACACTGCTGTTCTCCTCCTAAATAGTCGGCTAAGATGCAAGATCGGATGTTGTGATTTTTTAATCTAACCTTATCCCCATCGTCGATTTTTTCCGCAAGCTTGAGTAGAAAATGAGTAATGTTGGTGTTTGAAATTTTTTGAGATGCTCTCCACCGATTCCAAAATGAAAGAGTTTGAGGAATTTTGAGAAATTTACCTGGATTATGCTCCGTTAAACCCAATGGATCCCCTCGCCATGAAACGTAGACTCCCACTATATTCGGCTTAACACATGATTTCTGAGTAGAAAATAGGGGACTACAATCTGCTCCGCCAAATGAGTGAATAAGCTTACGATAATTACTGAGATTACTGCTTCCTTCTGATGCATTGTGTCGCCATCCGTGTATAAATACCGATAATATAGTAGGTCTTGACTCAGCGCTTTTTTTAATTTCTTCAAATACCTTGTTCGCCTGATCAGGCAGCAGAAACTCTCCAAAATCATCAAATTCAACGACACCAAAGACTACATTGTTGTCTGCTTCAGCACCATTTTTTTCTCTTGGTGTGCATGAATGAAGATAGGAGTTCGCAAGTTCAATATTTTTCGATTCGTCGCAGTAAAATCTATCACTCAGTGTGTCAGTAGTTTTATAAGGACCCACTCCGAGTGTACAACCAGTAGCCGAAATTGCTAGAAATAGGATACTGAAATACTTATATATCTTTCTTCTCATCATAAGTGTTCGCTATTCGCCTATTCTCTAGCCTATATTTGCACGCTATCCAATACTGTATTTGTCATGAGCGCCTTGAGTGCTTTGACGTTCTGATTACATTCTGCCCCTTGCTTAACTAATCCTATTGCTATTAGATCAGCTCTATGGGGTCCAAGTTCTGATTGGTAATTCGTTACATATCGCTTATGTTGTTGAACCAGCTCGTCGATCTTCACACTCCACTTACTTCTGATCTTGTCTAGCACTTCACCTTGTTGAAATACCAACACCCTTTCACCCTCTTCTGCTTCATGCCCTAACCCATCAAATACCCTGGGCGAAGAATCAAAGACTATTGCATCAACGTTCGTATTCTTAGTCGATACGCTCAATGCCAATCCTCCTCCTAGTGAGTGACCAGTAACGGTAATATCACGTGTGAATTGCTCTGCATATTTTTTGAACTTCTTATTTGCAGATTTATATTGAATAGAAATGGGAAATGAAAGATTTGCCATCACGTAATCCCATTTACTATCAGTTCCCCTGAATGCGAAGATAGTAGAGTTCGCTCCTTCTTTTTCCCATACGTCTAATGCAAGACCGGTAAATCTATTGGAATAGCTTGGTTTGTTAACAGCAATACGTTTACCATCCAGATTAACCTTGTACCACCCAATTTTATCTACTGGAAACCATGTTCGTTCTTTGTTCAAGTAGGCATTCGATGATATCGCAGCGTGAAGCGCAACATTTCCAGCGATATTACAATTAGATTTTTGATGTAACTCCATTGGCACACTGCTACAACCAGAGATTATAAATGTACTAAGTATCAATAGGATCTTTGGTTTTAGAAATGTTATCAAATTGTTACCCAAATTGTTTATTGTTCAATTAGGAGCAGTAGTTTCCTTCGCGACTTTCTAGATAGATACTTTTAATATTTTGTTTGTAAAAATTGCTTTTTCTATACTCTTTTTATCTCCAAGCAACGGAGAGTCGGTTCGAAATATTATTATTATTGAAAATGGACCCTACCGGCATAACAATCAATAATATGTGGTAAATATCACATATTATTCGTAAACGCTGTACGAAGAGCGTTATTGACTTTGCTGCGTGATGTTCCAGTGAAGTAAGTCTTCGATCTCCTCTCTAATGTTTACGCATTCGGTAAGTCAGTAAAAATCTGCTTCATATAAGTACAGAGATTTTGGTTGTTGGCTTTCACCGTTTTGATCAACGAATAAAGATTTGTACTGGTTTTCACGCCATCCAGACTGGTCGAGAACACCGATACTGTTTGTCCAACAACAAATGGACGGATAGCATTCTCTGCCCTGTTATTATCTATGGTATATTGGCTACCCTCCAAATAGGCACCCGGTAATCCCCCCAATAAATAGTTGCACTTAAAAGTAGAATATTCTCTTAAACATAGAGGTGGCCCGGTTCTTCTGAACAATAAAATCTTATTTATAAGTGGCGAAGCAGCAGCCGTTAGGCTGCCATTGTTTCTGGCAGCCCGTTAAAGTAAACCCGATCAGGCGGCTGTCCGTCAAGACTGGAATGTGGCCTTCTTGAATTGTAAAACAGTAGATATCTTGCGATGCCAGCTCTGGCTTCATTGATTGACTCATAGCCGTGCAGATACACTTCTTCATATTTCACTGATCGCCATAGTCTCTCAACAAATACATTGTCTCTCCACGCGCCTTTGCCGTCCATGCTGATTTGAATCTCATTGTCTTTCAATAATCCGATAAATGCATCGCCGGTAAATTGACTGCCCTGGTCAGTGTTCATGATGTCAGGCGTGCCATATTTTTGGATCGCTTCTTCAACTGCATCAAGACAAAATGAAACATCCATCGTATTCGATACGCGATGACTCAATACACGGCGGGTATACCAATCAAGAACCACAGTCAGGTACACAAACCCTTTCGCCAGGGGTATATAAGTAATATCCATCGCCCAAACTTGATTGGGGCGATGGATGCTTAAGTCCCGTAAAAGATAGGGATAGATTCGATGGGCCGGGTGACGTAATGTCGTCCTGGGCTTTCGATAGAGCGCCTCTACGCCCATTTTACGCATGAGGGTCGATACATGTGTTCTACCCACCTTAAAGTCCTCCAGACGCAGCATATCTCTCAGCATCCGTGCGCCAGCAAAGGGATGAGCCAAATGGAGTCTATCGATACGGCGCATCATGGCTTGATCTCTTTCACTGACTGGATGCGGTTTATAGTAAAGACTGGTTCTACTGAAATTCAACAGCTTTGCCTGACGAGTCAGTGAAAGTTTGTGGTTAGGATTGGTCATTTCTTTGCGCTCAACCACCCGGCCTTGGTGAGCGCGCCTTCTAAAAAATCATTTTCCAGCGCCAGTTGGCCGATCTTTGCATGTAAGGTCTTTACATCGACTGGAGGCGGGACATCTTGACCGCCATCAAAGGCTTCAGAGGCCCTCGATAAGAGTTGGGTTTTCCACTGGGTAATTTGATTTGGATGCACATCAAACTGTTGAGACAGTTCTGAGATGCTACGGTCTCCTTTGACAGCGGCTAACGCCACTTTAGCTTTAAAGTCTGGAGAGTGGTTTCTACGAGGTCTTCTAGCCATGGTAAGCTCCTAAATATTGGCATAACAATGCCTGAAATTAAGCTGCTTATCCACTTATGTCGTTGTTCAGTTTTTCTGGGCCACCTCTATTGGCCAACGCACGGTGATACTGCCAGGCAAATCGATGTGTACTGCTTCGTGGCCCCGCGCATCATCTGAGGCAATGGACGTAACCGGGGCGGGTAAGCGAATGAAGTCTGCAGGATTGCTAACATCATGCTCTTTACGCCACCGATGTAGCAGGTTGGCATTGAGATTATATTGTTGCGCAATACTGGCAATGGATTGACCGGATTCATTGCTAGCGGCGACAACCATCGCCTTAAATTCCACAGTGTAACGCTTACGATGTTTGCGTGAAGGTGACTTTGAGACTAATTGATCCATAATAGGTGTCCACTTAAATTAGGTGGACACTTACGATACCGATTTTATTGTCCCGGGAAAGATGGGATCACCGGACGCTTACACTTTGGCGAACTCGCTAGCCACTTGACTATATTTTTTCTTACGTAGGCTAAAATATTTGGCACCAACACCCTGGCCATGCGAAAATCTTGCTGCGATCAACCCACTCGATTATTGTTCTTGAATTAATACTTGCCATTGAGCCTTGGTTCTACTCTTCATCGTCGTTTCTTTTGCCAAAATTGAATCGATAAAACGGTCTCAAACGGCAGAGTAATATGTAATTCACTCGGAGCTTACACTTTACTCGAACGCTTCGTGGTCTCTACTTTCATGGTGGAACCCTCTTGTTACGGTATGGGTATCGTGACTGAGAACTTGAGCGTCACCGCCTCAATAAATGTGCGAAAAGTTACTTATGTTATCGATAAGCCGTAAGCGCAGTATAAACAGCGCTATTGATTTTCAACACTGATGTTCCAGGGCAACAACGCCTCAATCTGTTCCACCGTTTCCGCATTGGGCAAATCGGTAAACACTTGCTTCAGATAAGTGTACGGATTTTGATCAGTGGCCTTCACCGTCTCAATGATAGAGTAAAGGTTGGCACTGGCCTTGGCGCCCTCTGTCGAAGTTGAGAACAGCCAGCCCTTTCTGCCAATCACAAAGGGCCGAATTGCGTTTTCCACCCGGTTGTTGTCAATCGGGTAATTGCCGTCCTCCAGATAGCCGATTAATCGGGGCCATTGATTGTGCAGATAGGTCAATGCCTTACCGAGCGCCAGTTTCGGGGGTACCGTGGGTTTCGTTTGCCGCAACCAGTCATGTATTTTATCGATGAGGGGCCTGGCTTGTTGCTGCCTGATCTGATACCGCTGGTCTGGTGTCAGCTCCCTGGTTTCTTTCTCGATGCGATACAGTTTGCCAATCAGCTTGACCGCGTAGTCCGCCTTGGCGGATTTACCTTTCTTGCCCGCCACCTTGGCGGCCTCAACGAACTTACGTCGGGCATGGGCCCAGCAACCAAGACGGGTAATAGATTCTGCCCGGCAAACACCATCATAACCCTCATATCCATCCACCATGATCGCGCCCTGGTAATCGGCCAGTAATCGTTTGGGCACCCAGCCACTGCGACTCGGGTCATAATCAAACAGCACCACCGGACACTCTGCATCGGCATGTGTTGCCTGCACCCACATATAAGACTTCGAGGTGGCGGGCTTGCCCGACTCCCGCAACACCTGGACCGGGGTTTCATCTAGATGAACAATCGGTTCGGTCAGTAATCGGTCCCGTAACAGATTGATCAGAGGTTGAATCAATTCGCCGCTTCGGATCATCCACTGGGCCATCGTCCCCCGGTCCAGTGCAATGTCCAGTCGATTTAACATGGCGGTCTGCCGATACAGGGGCAGACCATCCGCGTATTTGTATACCGCAATGGTCGCCAGTGTCCCGGGGCTGGCCTGAGACTTCGGGATCGGATCTTTGGGTTTAACTGCTGTCACCATGCCGTTGTCACAGCAGGGACAGGTATATTGCTTACGGATATGGTGCAGCACTTGCACCGTGGCCGGGATGATGTCCAGTTGTTCGCTGGTCTTCTCACCGGCTGGGACGAGTGCCACGCCGTGTACCGTACAGACTTTCTCCGACTCCGCTAGATCATGGATCACATGGACCCGAGGCAGTTCGGCCGGCAGTGGCTTGCGCCCCTTCTTTTGGCGGGCATACCCAGACACGGTAACGATGCCGGATGATTCGCTGTTGGCGGGCACATCGTCAGCGTCGGTTTCTTCCTGTGATGCTTCGGCCTCGTTAAAGATCAGAAGCTGCTGGCCCTGACTCTTTTCGCTTGAGGGACTGAACCGTTGTTGACGCGACAGAATCAACGCCTGCTCGAGCTGCTCGACATACGATTGCAGATGACCGACCTGGCTTTCTTTGGCCGCCAACGCTGCCTTGAGCTGGGTGTTTTGCTGCGCTAATTCGGCCGCGTTGTGCATGACCGAAGTATATTTAATTCAATCAGTTATGCCGTTCAACGGTCGACTATTTATTGCCAATAGCCGAACGTTTTTCAGGTTTCTTGCCGTACCTATTCACCATACTTTATGTACCGTAACGCAACTCTTGATGACCCTGCATCTTCAGGATGTCATAACCCGACAATAACCAGTGCCATTGTTCTGTTGATAACGTCATCAAAGGGCTATTGTGCCGCCGCGGCCACTGGAATCTGGATTCCTCCAGGCGCTTGTACCACAACACATATCCAGTACGGTCCCAGTGAATCACTTTCAGTTTGTCCCGGCCCCGGTTACAGAAAACAAACAGTGCATCTTGATACGGCGACAAGCCCATGTCTGATTCAATGATCGCGACCAGGCCGTTGATCGCCTTGCGAAAATCGACATGATCACGATGCAAATACACCTGCGGTGCATCCGTAAACCACTTCACGCTGCCAGTGATTTCAACAAGTCCGCTACCCAGCTCGGCGACACACTGCTATCGATCCGGACACGGCCATGGGGCAAAATGATCTCAATTAATGACGAAGCGGGTTGAGCCGTACGACTGGCAACCGCTTGGACAAATGGATTACCGTTACCACCATGACGATACAATGATCGGGCACGGTAGAATCCCTTGGCACCGATGTGATGTTTTCGGCAGTAGGCTACTACACTCAAGCCACTGGATTCAAAATCTGAAAGTACTTTCCGCCAGTCCAATTCTGATCGGCGAACACGTTGTTGTTGCATAAGTCACCCCTGCGATAAATGGCAAGGCAACGTAGCAGGCTTAATCGAAGAAATGGAGTACGTTGTTTATAATGCGCTTACGATAAGCCAGTCAATATCAGGAATTTGAGAGGTTTCCTAGTTCGTCAGTCCAATTGAGCAAACCGACTTTATGTTTAGTGACTTTTTCACTAGTACGTCTGAACCTCAATTCTTAGATTATGTTTCTTAAGAACAGTCTATTAAACTTTTAGATACGGATTCCCACACCTAAAAAGGCGGAAGCACTACTTCTATTTGCGCGGTTTAATTGATTCGTTTCTCCAAATAAATAGAAATTCTTGTGAATATACTTAGTGAAATTCAAATACCAAAATTCCCTTTCTGTCTGGTCAGTATGTTCAATGTTTTTTTTATTTAGATAGTTTGCCCCAACATGTATTACGTTCCTATTGTCTAGATAATAGGATAAATCAACATTAAAGTACTTGCCAATTTCGTTACTTACAAACTGCAATCCGACACCAAACGGATGATCGTTATTTGGATTGTAGAATAAATCGGAAAGTGAAATTCCGTACGATGAAATCAACCTATCCAGTTTTGGTGATCTATGTTCCTTTAAGGCTAATGCAAAAGAACTCATTTGAAGATTCGGAATTTTTGATTCAAAAACTAGTCCGCGCTTGAGTTCATCAACATCCATTTCAGATGCATCAAAAGAAATATTGTAGTCCGCTACAAATTGAAAACTTGAGAAAAATACCTCGCTTCTAACGATGGTATTGCTGCTTTGATTCGAGCCAGAAAATACTTCGTCACCAAAACCATCAAATGAAATTGAATCGAAGCTGCCAGAAATATTAGTAGAGTCTGCATATGCAGGGATTTTACCGGCGGCTAGCCGATAGCTAACAGATGAATTTACTAATTTTTGTGAAAACCCTACCTTGATCTCTTTAAGTAATTCAACATCTCCACCATCGCAACTATCCGAAAATTTGTCGCAAATAGAGGCACTCTGGGAATCGAGTTCAGGCCTGAGATCGAAAGAAGCTTTTGAGAATATATTTGATACTGGATTGATAAAATAGGTAGTACCTATTCTCATATTAAAGGTTTGAAAGTCCGCACTTCTATCAGTGCCGGTTCTCAGATCATTATTACTTGTATTGTTAGCAGCCAATTCAATATCAGCTTCAATAATAGATTGGACAAAATTGTCAAAATCTACAGTAATACTGTAACTTTTTTGAGTAAGGATTAAATATAGTATTGTACAGAGCACTAATCGACATTTTTTTTGCATTAGACACTTGGAGAAAATAGGCATATTCATTGTTACTACTTGCAGTGGTATACTGACAACCCATCACTTTGTTTGAGTATTTGGGGACTATGGCAATTGGAAAACAAATCACGATGAAGAGGAATTGAACAATCTAAAGATTGAAATCCATTTAATTTAGTTAGCCATGAATCCACTCGACTTGCTATTTTATAGTTCTTAATAAATCCAATTCCATGTTCTTCTTGCAAACCTGCCTCTTTGAACGGAACGCCAGTCGCTCGAAAATCATCGACAAGTTCGAGTACGTTTTCACATGGAATTCTTTGATCATGTAGTCCCGATAATACAAATGTTGGAATTTTGGGGTCAACACTAATGTTCTTTCGGTATTTATTACAGTAAGGATTGTAAGGAATTTCACAGTCAGATTTCAATTTGCAATCTGAACCTGAACAATTTAGCTGGAATTCAGGAAACCAAAGTTGATCCGTTGATATAGAAAAATGTTTCAAATTATACGCTGGATTTATTTGTACCATAGCGTCAATACTTGATAAAACATCCCCTTTGTCATAGTCAGGTCTCGCGTGAAGCCAACTGATCATATAACCACCAAACGAAATACCAACTATTACGATTTGTTCTGCATCCTTCTCATGCTCTGACACGTACGAAATTACATCCCGAACATCGTTGTAAATTCCTTTCCCCCAATTAAGTTTTGAGGCCTCACTATAGTCGAAGCCGAAACCGGTAGATCCCAATGGGTTTGGCATATAGATTTTATAACCTGCTTCTGCCAACAAATAGTCCCTTAGTGAAAATAATCCATTCCAAGATTCGTTTGGACCACCATGGATAGAAATAATTATACGTTTGTTATTTTTAGATTTTGGTGGATTTAGAGTATAGGTATGGATATTTTGGCGATTTTGACTTGAAGTAATATATGGTCTAACAGTTTTTAATCGAACCCTTTCTACTTTGGAGTTTTCTAGTATTTCACGCCCGAGTTTTGACGTTCTATCTATAGATGGTTCATCTTCACAGTGGAATCGATTCGATAATAATTTGCATTTATAGATACTTGTGGGGAAATCCAGTTTGCTTGCCATAACGTAATAGGCGACTTCATCATTAAAATTGTTTCTTGTATTTATTTTTGTGATATCATAGATGAACCCAACCCCTCCTAATTGATAAGGTTGTTCATACAATATTTTCCCATTAGATGGGTTGGTAACAAAAAATCTAACAATTGTTTCCCCTTTTTTTTCAAACTGCAGAACAAGTTGGCGCTTATCAGAACTGATTTTATACCACAATATCGGTTCGTCGAATTCTATTTTTGATGTTAAATTCGTAGCATACTCATTGCACGAATATGTTCCACTCAATATGTCATCTAATTTTAAAGTAAACAAGTTCTTCTTACTCGCATCGTCACCTTGGTCTGATGCCGCTAAAAAATATATTAGTTCGCCGTCAGAACTAAACTTTGGACTCGATTCCCATCCTTTAAATTTCTCTTCACAATTTTTAGTAATGTTAATTTCGTGCTCGAGACTAATTTTAGGATCTCCCCATGGTTTGGGTCTAAATTTGTGGGCTTTCGGAATAGCTCCAATTCGAGAAAAACGTTTATAAATCAAATCGCCTCCCAGATACTTTTCTGAGTCCATTCTTTTTAGAAAACCTTTTTGCGATACAACTTCTAACTTTCCAGGCGATTTGGATTTAGCGTCGAAATCAAGACCAATAAAATTCGTATCACTATAATATACGCCATCCCTGTAGTTTGGAAAATCAGCCAACCTAAATATTGTTCTTTCTGTCTGATCACTTTGATGATTATCAAGATTTGTGCGATTGTCTCGGTTCTGAGGATCATTGCTATTTTTTTCAAAAGCAGGAGTTTCGCAGTATCCATTTTCATCGTTCAACACGTTGGATTTAGATGGAAACTCAAAATAGAGTGAGCGAATCCACATTACTTTGTCCCGTACTTGAGCGTTCTTTCCGCGGTCACTTAATTCAAGTCTCGCCTTAATGCTATTGTCAATCGTACCTTCATTTTTTAGGCTACTAGATATATGCCAACAATTATTCGAGGTTATGAATATTGATTCTGAAATATCAAGCGATAATGTATGTTCACTATCATACTTTCCTACTTCTCCGTCCATTCCGTGCACAAAGTTCCATGCCTTTTCAAACTTTTTATTTTCATGGTACTTATAACTTTTGTTAAAATATATTACTCCATTAACATCATGGTGAATAATCTCCCTTTTTTCTGGCCCAGCACCAGCAAGAATTACGTTGTTATTAGGATTATCAGGATTTGTACTGAGAAAGTAACTACTTGAAATAATTTTTCTAAACGAAGGTCGAACTGCACGCGCGTAGCGATATCTATAGTCCAGAGTCTTTTGGTTAGATGGGTTTCCTGGGAAACTAGTTATTTTTTGATGTGCTGCCCCTATATTGATCAGGCCGCTTGTAGACTCAACTCCGGAGTTTAATGGAACTAACTCGATTGCTAACTTACTACAAACCGGATCGAAATAATTTGGAATACTACCATCGTTAGCTCCATCTGTTTTTTTGCGAATGAAGTGAATTTTACGATACCATATTTGATTCGAGTTTGGATTCGTCACGAATCCACCGAACAATATATTTGCACACAATTCTTCGTCTTCTTCCAGTACGATTGTTGGGTCTTCAGATCGACTGTACGCAGGCGCAGATGACATGAATACAAGCAAAAAACCCACCCCAATCCACATGAATCTTACAAAAAATCTAAAATTCACTTTATTTTTTACTTTAAATCATCGATAATTTTTTTTATCTCAGTATTTAGGTCTTGACTACGAGTAAACTTGTACATTCTACTTTGAATTACTGTTGTATTTTTGTAATGCTTATCCGCGTGTTTTAAAACTGCATCATCCAACGCACTAAATTTATCTATATTATTTTTTAGATTATCGTCAAGAAGGTGCTCTTTAGTCAAAGGAGTTACATATGTACGACGTGTCCTCGTAGGAGCTTCATCCACTATAGGTAGTCCTGGCCAACAATGTTCTCCTATTTTTCCAATTGTTTCAACAAGAAACATATGTATTGATAGTTTGTTTTGCGGCCCCGCTGCAGTTTCAATATTGTGCCCATAAATAGAGACAAAGTGCTCTGACATTTTTGCTAGTACAAATATACACGCTTTAAGATATCCATTTGCCTTTTCAAACTTCATATAGTGCGTATTCATTTCTGAATTTGCACTAAATCCCACTAAACTTTTCATTTCATCAATAGCAGAATTTGAGAATGCCGCTAGCACCGACCTATAGGAATTAAATATTGGCGCGAATGAATCTATTTCTTTCCACACTTCTTCATTTATAGGCCAAGGTCTACCCAACGTCGGGGGAGAATGAAATATGTAACCTTCTTTTAATCTTTCTGTAAGTTCCAAAATCGTTCCATTGGTCAATTTTATATCGCTGTCGCTGGCGCTAAATTCTATTTCCGAAGGTTTAGTAGGATCAGTCTGAGCATTGCTCGGCGTCCCGGGACCCGAAAATGAAAGTGTATTTCCGATACCTATACCGATACCTATACCGATACCAATTCCGATACCGATTCCAATTCCAAGCCCAGAGGCGCCAGCACTTGTAGCTCTAAAGAATGATGCTATTTTTACTTCCCTCATGAGCATTTGAAAATTTTTGAGGTTAATTTCAAATCCAAAAGGAATTTCTTTTTGTGTTATGCTTTGATATTCTGCTTTTAAAGAATCAAATAAGTCAACCACTTCGTTTTCACTCCCAAACAAATTTATAAATAGCTCGTTGGGATCACTTTGTCCGGGTAGCAGTTTTTCACCTCCATTTGCAGGGACGCCCAGTATTGCGCTCGGAGATAATCCATGTTTCAGTAGCAATTTGTATATAGAACCATAAGAACTTGAAAACTTAGCATAAGGCGATTCCTGCATACTTCCGGGAAGCTCCTCTTTTAGCGAAAGCAAAAGGTTGTCAATGTTTCTCGTAATCGCTGCTTGATCGTTATTGTCATCAGAATAATAGTAAGCTGATATAAAATCGGAAAGGTTAGCCATAGTAATAGTTTGGGAATGTTAGTCGGTACAAACGAACTCTTGTATCAGAAAGGGTTTCAAGTCAACATTGTCATCTGCAGCTATATTCAATACATTTAGTTTCTCGTTTGCGATATATAAAAAGTAATTTTGAAATGTTTCTGTTCGAATCGGCTTATCAGATTGCAATTGGTTTAGATTCATATCACCAGAGTAAAATAGGGCGGAATCACCTATGGACTTTTCATGGTATTTTTCAGCAGAACTATTTGCATTGGGTATATCTATACTTTCATATTTTTCGAAAAAAGCCTTTTGAGTTAGAATATCTATGTCAATCAGAATTTTAGGCAAACCCAATGCGCTTAGTGTTAAATATAGATTCTCCAGAAACTTTTTTCTACTCTGAACACATTCAATTCGTCTACATTCAATTTCATCGAATTGAAATTTCATAGAAATTGTAATAAGTGTTGCAAAGATTTCGATGCCAAAATCAACAAATGCTCGAAGTAAAAGTGCCTTATGTAAATTAACCGCTTTCATCGAGATTCGACATATTTTTGCAAATGAATCATGTGTAATTTTGTCGGTGAATGTTCTATGAAATGGAAACAATTCTGGTTTGTATTTAGCGAATTTATTCTGCTGTAATAGTTCTGCGGTATCAAATAATACCGTTGAATAAGCCGATGAATACTCCAAATTTCCCTCTGGTAAACTTCCTTCTATTTTGGAAGCATTGTAGTATGTCAATGCATTTAATCTTACAAAACAACCCAATGAAGCAGCAAGTATTGCTACTTGAAGCGTTTGCTCGGACTCTTCTATATCGTCAAAGGGAGATAGCATAAATGCACATGTCGGAGTAATTCCATATCTAAGACATAAATTCAGTTTTTCTCGAAGTCCCTTCCAATTTTTAAAGTAACTTTTTTGATATTTTTTCTTGTTAGATTCCGCAACGGCATCGACACCAACAAACACTGACTGACACCCAGCGGCTGAAAGCGCCCCGATTACGGGTTCTGTAATTTGTGGCATGGTACCGTAGCAATGCCATTTAAAATTCAGTTCGTTTTCTTTTATGGCTTCGCAAATGGTGATGGCATGAGATTTTGAATTTAGTAAATTATCTGAAACCCAGAATAGCTCTTTAATACCCATCTTCTTGAGCTGCTTTAGCTCTGCTAGTATTCTTTCGATGGATTTACGGGACTCTCCATGGCCCCAATGCTGTGGGCTGTAGCAAAAACTACATTTTAGAAAACATCCCCTTGCGTGCTCAAAACAAACAAGTTTATTGGGGTTTAGCTTAAAGTATTCTTCCATATCCACCAAGTGATATGCAGGAAAAGGAATTTCATCTAAGTCTCTACCAGCCTTGCTAACTTTCTCAAATCTGATCTCTCGTTTATTCCGATAGGCGATGTTTTCCATGGTAGCGGCAGCTCTATCGCCCTCAATATATTTAATTAGATTCTGGAGTGGCGATTCCCCTTCACCGGAAATAATGTAGTCAACCCAGTCGTAGTGCTCCAGGGCTTCTATCGCAATAGCGCCAAAATGTGGTCCGCCAAATACGGTCAAAAGGTCGGGATTCCTTTCTTTTAGTATCCGTGCTATCTCAAGACATACATGAGATTCAATGGCCATCGAAGTAAAGCCGACAACGTCTGGTTCTTGATCTTCAATAAGCTCTACTGCATTAGGATAAAAATGTTCGACAGTTTGCCAGCGCTGATCCTGAAGTCCTTTGAGATTGAAGTCCAGTAGAGTGACATGGGCGCCTTCATTTTCCGCCGCGGCTCCAATACTCAGCAACCCTAACGGAGGTGATAGTAAAAACGTCTCTTCGTAGTTAGTCGGCGGCTGTACAAGCGTAATTCTCACCCCATTTCCTCTATTAGTTATCTATGATTTGTTTTTCGTTACTATGCGACAAACAAATTCCAAATTCAATAGCAATACACTGATCGCATCTTCCATCTGGAAACAGTGTGGATTTTTCGAAGGAAATAATGTGGTAAATACCACATTATATTTATTGAATCTGTGAAATAATCTTTAATAATTATATTTTTTTGTCTATATCTACCTGAAATGTAAAGCGAATTGGAGTGTGTTTAAAAATCATGTTTGTTCATATTGGATATTTTTTCCCGGCTTCCAAAATACAATACCGAATTTAAGGATAAATTGGCAAGGTGGGGTGAAATTGCAATACCTTCGGCACTATTCCCCAATAGCTGCTCGCATATCATATTACTTAGTGTTTAGTGAGTTCGTCAGATAGGCCACCCACTACTTTTAAAGCATAACCTAATTATTAGTGGCAAGACTTCTCGAATAAAGGTGAAAGTGATGGGCCCTACAGACTGAAGTTCAAAGTAAATAAATCCCAATCTTCTGACTAAAACCCTTAACGACAATGTCACCGATAGGAGTCGGTTTTTTTTCAAGTTGACCAGATACGGCAATTTTTTGAGGCATTAATATCTGTCCGTCCTTAGCTTCGTCACACAGTCTTGAAGATAAATTCACATACCTCCCTGAAGCCGCATAATCATAGCGACCTTCATGTCCGATCATTCCAATAGTTGAATAACCAAAAGCAATACCTATGCCAAATCCAATTTTGTCGCCTTGGTTTTTGAGTTTTTCCAGGAAGGTATTAACATCCTGTCGGAGCTCAATAGCCATTTCCACAACGAGTCGAATTGGATAGGGAACGTCAAAAGGGTCGTTCAAGAAAATCATTAATCCGTCTCCTGCTCTATGGTCGATAGTTGCTTCATACTTATTAACCAATCTGCCAACAATTGCATGATACATGTTCAACATATTCATGGCTTCTTCTGGCTCAACTGTTTCCGAGTAAGCGGTAAATCCCCGTAAATCACAAAACAAAATTGAAATTTCCTTTCTATGACTTTTCAATTTATCTCTACCTTCACCAGTCATCAACATTTTTGCTACTGGCGGAGATACGAATCGTTGAAATGTGTTAAGTTTTTCTATTTCTGATACTTGCTCTGTAACTCGCTTTTCGAGATCTGAATTTAGATCCAGATACGCTTTAGTTTTTTCACCCACCTGCTTCTCGAGAGAGGTGAATAACAGTGCATTATGAATCGATACGCCGGCCTGAGTGCAAATAATACTTATCGTCTCCATACGTTCATCGGTAAAGATATTTTCTAACTCTCTGTTCTCCAAATAGATGACTCCGAGCACTCTACCTTGTAGCACAATGGGAATACATAAAATTGAGCCAGGAGTGTTTCTTTGAAAATACTCGTCTTCTGAATACAAACGAATTTCACTTTTAGAAACCCTGAGTATTTCTTGACTTCGTGAAACATAGTTAACGATACCCCTTGGATAGAAATCACCTGATTCGTTTTCAGACTGGAACAAGTGTTGGCCATCGCTATTTTTGGACAAGACCGACTTCAATTCCAGCTGATTTGTTTTTCCTGTATTGAGCAACAGCGCATATTTATCCGCGCCGGATACCTCTGTAATTGAAGTGGCTAACTTCCTCATTAACTCGTCAAAATTAATCTCCTGACTAATAGAATGTGTTACTGCAGATATCGCAGCAAAGTCCAACTCTTCTTGTTTGCTACTACTACTTCGTCTTGTGCGAGTTGATTTCTCCAAATTCTTTTTTTGTCCATTTCTAATTGTAGGTTTTGCAAGGAATTTGTATTCCTCACGCATTTTCCTCAGTTTAATTTTTGCATTCCATTCAAAATACGCATCATACGCTTTGGTGATGTGATGTTTGAAATATGCGTCGTTATCTAGTTCTTTCCATATCAAAGCGAGCTTTTCGTTGGCAAGACCAACAAACTGATAATATTTTTCTTTTTCGGCGTAAAAAATACTTTTACTAAAGTATGAAATTGCTTCTAGTAGATTGTTTTCGACATAAGCTACTTCTCCTTCAACGATATTTTTCAGATGGGCAAAGTTTTCAGGACATGCCGCTGTCCATTTATCCAGTTGGTCAAGATGCAAATTCACATTTCTCAAACCGCGCTCCCGTCCCATTTTATTCTGATTATCTTTTAATTCAGCTAGTGTTATCAAAGCGTCATAAAACCTCGACATTGATATCGGCATGCCGGTTGAAAAATACTGTTCCATTTTCCGTACCGCCTTAATTGCCGACCTAGATTCTTCATACTGGCCTATAAAGTAGAAATTCTGAGCCTGAAGCAACCTAAACAATGCTATTGCTGCAAAATCCTCTCTAGATTCACAACTTCGAATCAATTCAACTTCCGTAACTGTTTCAATATCGAAACTGTCTAGTTCCGATGTCTCACCAAGTAAGTGAGAAATCCCCATCGCTGTTGCCAATCCTACACTTTCCGCATGAAGGTTTTTTGTTGACCTGGAATAGTTAATGGACTCATATACTTTGTTGGAGAACTGCTCCAAATCTTCCCCTAAGAATATTTCGTTCATGCATCTACCGAATGTTAATAAATATCCAGCATAGGCAGTTTCACCGTACTCAACACAAGTTATAAATGCCTCGTCCGCCATCTCTCTTGAGTTCGCCAGTGGTTCTGCCCAGTGGGCTAAATCACCCAAGAATGCGTAATGCACTCGAGGTATCAATTGAGGCAGTTTGAAACGCTCGATAAGGTCTACTGCTAGCTTTCCGAACAAATAGCCAGAATGATAGTCGCCCCTTAATGCTAGAAGAGAGCCGTAATTAACTAAACCTTTTGCGGATTCGGGCGCGAATCCATAATTTATTGTCAAATTAACCATTTTTGCTGCAACCCACCCATTCAAATCAAGATCCAAAAAGTGAGTTGGAGGCAAAAGATTTGCCATAATTTTCATAGCGATTTCTATATTCTCGTTCTCCATAAGAAGAAGAGAATTGGTGAACTCTGGAGAGTGAATTTTTTCTAAAGATGGTGCTACAGCTAGCTCTGCCTCTAAAGCATCGGCTACATTGTGTTCTGGAAAATTTACCCCTAAGCTTCCAAGAACCTCTCCTCCTAAGTCGACGGCGTCTTGGTATGCCCCCTGCATAGTGAGACGAATTACTGCAATATTTTGTACAACGGCAGTTTCGAAAAGTGTATTAGAGCTCTTTAACGCCTGTTCTGAGAATTCTTCAGATTTTTCGAATTCGCCCTTGCTATGATAGATCTGCGCTGCTTCAAGTAAAATTTTGTACTCGACCTGGGCTCGGCTCCTTTTATTGGTTTTTTTTATTAATTCCAGGGCTGTTTCAATATAATTGCCTGCAGCTGCCCGGGCACCCCCAGTTTTAGCATCAATTGCGGCATGTAAATTTAATTCAGCAATTAGCCCAATTTCTTCTACATCGCTAATGAGCTCTAACCCATGGTTCAATTGGTCACATATATCAAAAACATGATTAGTTGAGTCTCTTAAGTTTGATTGTTCCAGGTAAAGCCTACCGATTTTAAGATGTATTTCTTTTCTTTCGTTTTCATCGAGTAATTTGCTAAACGCCTCCTGGACCTGGTCATGGGAAAATCGCATTCGGCTTTCCACCTCCTCGTTAGAAGCATTATCTTGTCTTGAAACCGTGTCAGAATGACTTATTTTGAATATTACGCCGTCTTTAGTTGCTGCACTTATTGCTTCATTTAACTTGTCAAGAGTTTGCTCTGAAATTTTTGCTAATACATCCATTCTGTATTCAGCTCCAATACAAGAAGCTTTTGAAATTACCGATATGGTATCTTTTGGTAAATCTTTAATTCTTTTAGTTACTAAATCCGCCACATTTATCGTTACCGCTGTATTACTAATTCCTTTGCTATCTACCTGCCACTTATTCTCCTTTCGGTTAAAATATATTAGATTTGATCTACAAAAACTTACTATTAGTTCGCGAGTGAAAAACGGATTTCCTTTTGTCTTATTAATCACCATTTCTTGTAAAAAGCCACGTTCTTCGTAAGGAAGGTGAAATGTATCCTCGACTAATTGACTAATAGAGTTCTGATTCAAATCACCAATCTCTATTTTTTCTACTTCAATTCCGCTTTCTTTGAAACTTAATATTCCTTGATTAAGAAGGTGTTGCTCATCAACTTCATTATGTCTGTAAGCACCTACGACGATTATGTTCCTCAAATCAACATCACTAAAAAGCAAACGCAAAAATCGTAGGGAAGCAGGGTCAATCCATTGGATATCGTCTAGAAAGAGCGCTAACTTATTGTCAATTTTTGTGAATAGTTTTATAAACCCAGCTAACAGTGAATTAAATCTATTTGCAGTCTCATCAACGCCGAGTTCTAAAGTATCTTCCGAACTATCTAGTAAATTTTTAAAGTCTGGGATGAATTCAATTAATACGTTACTACTTTGACCTACTATCAAAGAAAGCCTCGCTCTGAATCTATTAAGCTCTTCAGTTTCAAATCTTAAGGCATTTGCAATTAGGCTTCTTATAATTTTCTTTATTGCACTAAAGGGTTCTTCTCCACGAACTTGCTGGTATTTACCATCTGCAATTACCCCACCTTCGGTTTTAACGTACTCAAGTAATGCTTTGCATATTGTGGTTTTCCCAACGCCAGAATAGCCGTAAAGAAGTAACAAGCGAGGTCGTTCGCTTGTATTCTCGTATGCAACTGTTAATGCTCTAATTTCTTTGTCACGACCGTATATTTTTTCGGGAAACTGCCAAAATTCCGATACATCATGTTTACCCACCGCAAATTGTGAACAACGCCCCTTTTCTTTCCATTCCGCAATACATCTCTCAAGGTCCTTCCGCAAACCGTAGGCTGATTGGTACCTTTGTCCAGGAGACTTATTTAGAAGCTTTAGAACTATCTCCGATAAAATTTCTGGAATTCGCTTGTCGAATCTAGATGGCGATTTTGGTTGAATCGCAATGTGCGCGTGCATGGTCTCGAGATCTGACCGAGTTTTGAAGGGTAATACACCTGAAAACAATTCATATAGTGTTACTCCTAAACTATATAGATCGCTCCTGGTGTCTATTTTCCTGCCAATTCGGCCGGTCTGTTCGGGAGACATGTATTTGATGGTGCCATTAAATGTGCTATCGCCCGAACCAAATGTTTCTTGTACGGAGACCCGATCAAATGTTTCTGCTAATCCAAGATCAATAACGCAGACTCGATCGGCAGTGTTAGTACAAATTATATTTGTAGGATTGATATCTTTGTGAATGAGGTCGTGATCGTGGAGAATTTCAAGTGATTTGGAAATTTCTATGGCGATTTTTAACTTTTGGGAAAAGTCCAACACATCTTTTCTTATGAAGTTCTCTAACGAGTCACCACAAATATCTTCTATAACTAGCGCGCAATAGTCCGTTGCCTCTCTGAATTCAATAAGTGAACTCCAGTTTTCTCCGGAAACAAACTCGTAGGCCTTCGCCTCGTTATGTAGTGAGTTTTCTTTTGAGGATTCGAAAGCTCCGTTTCGCTTGATCTTTATTATTACTTTATTTCCAGTACTATCTGACACAGCCCGGAGAATATGCGTATCCAGGTTGGAAAAAATTTCTTTTATTATGGAATATCCTGTAATCAAGATATGGAACTCCATCAATCTTTATTGTGTTTATTTACCTCCTTCCAATTACACTTTTTCTATTTTTAGTCTCGGTTGACACATATCCGATTCTGTGGAAAGACCTTAAGTAACTATTCAATATACCACATAGGTTTTTCGATAATGCATCTCTATTTACGTGAATATTACACAGTTTCGTTTTTTTAGGCTCTCCTCCGTCTTCTTTGCCTTTCCCCCCGATCCGTCAATGCTCCCGCTGCAATACTCATCTCCCCGCGCAACTGCGCCCTGGCCCCCGTAGAAACCTCCCCAAGAATGTCAACAATCTTGTCAATCTTTGGCGCATCCCCTTTTAGATGCCCATCAAGGGATTTTCTCATAGCGGCTAAATGCTTTGGAGTGGTACCGCAACATCCCCCAACAATAGACGCTCCAGCGTCTACAGCCAGTTTGGTGTACTCAGCCATAATCTCCTCTGTCCCGCTATAAACTATCTTTCCGTCGATATAAGCTGGAACACCGCAATTGGCTTTTACGATGATCACTGGGTCTACTTGCTGCAGATTACACGCGTGACGCATATTAACTACTGCAGCCACTGATTCTGAAGCGCCTACGCCGCAATTTGCACCGATGCCATATGGTACGTTCTCCAATTCGTGGGTTAGTGTCACTATATCTGCTGGTGCGAGTCCCATCATGGTTCTACCGTTGGTATCTACGCTGAAGGTTGTGACTATGGGTAGTCCGACTTTCGATGCGCCCAGGACTGCGGCTTCTACTTCTTCTTTGGACGACATGGTTTCTATCCAAAAGATATCGGCACCGCCTTTTTTAAGGGCCTTGGCTTGTTCTTCGAAGGCGTCTGCTGCGTCAGCTTGGCTCAGGGGACCTATGGGTTCCATGATTTCGCCTGTTGGGCCCATGGAGCCGCCGACCAGGATTGTGCGGTCGGATTTTTCAGTTTGTTGTTTGGCGATTTGGGCGGCTTTTACGTTGAGCTCTTCTACGCGGTCCTCGGCGTTGTGGAGTTTTAGTCGGTATTTAGTGCCGCCAAAACTGTTGGTCAGTATGATGTCTGAGCCGGCGTCGATAAATGACTGGTATTGGTTGGCGATTCGGTCTGGGTGAGTGTCGTTCCAGATTTCCGGGGAGTCGCCGGTTTGCAGGCCAGCGTCGAACAGATTAGAGCCGGTTGCGCCGTCTGCTAGGAGGACGCCTTTTTCTTTTAGTAGTTGATCCAGGGGGTTGTTCATGGGTCTTTTGGGTGATTAATCTGCCGGGGGTTGTAGTATAATATAAAGATATCTTTATATTGTTGTATTTTAACGTATTATTTGTTGTTTGGTAAGTGGGTTATTTAGGAGTTTTGGTTTTTTTGGGTGGGAATTGTTTTGTGCGCTCTTTGAGCGCGGTTTTATTACTGGATTCCGGGCTTCGCCCGGAATGACGAGTAGTGGGGTTAACAATTTGCCATGAAAAGCATCATGCTGAATGATGGAGCTGGGGGTTGGATAGTGTTAGATGCTGGATGATCAAACTTTATGATTGGGTGAGAGTCGAAGTTGGAAAATGATTGGAGTAGTTGAAATGTCTGGGGCGAAATTTATATGGGGATTGCAGCGAATAGTTGTCGCCATCACCTTTTTCTGTGCTGCTTCTGCTGTCCAGGCGGAGGTGATTAATATTGATAATCAGCAGCTAAAGGATTTGCTGGCAGAGGATGTAACAATTGTTGATGTTCGGCGGGCGGAAGAGTGGTCGGATACTGGGTTGGTGGAAGGGAGTGAGCTGAAGACGTTTTTTGATGCTAGGGGGAAGTATGATGCCAGGAAGTGGTTGACTGAGCTTGGTGATGTTTTGGACCCTGCCAAACCTGTTGTGTTGATTTGCCATTCCGGGGTGCGGTCCATGGCGATTGGCAAGTGGTTGAGTGGTGGCGCTGGGTTTGCCACGGTGTATAACGTGAAGGAAGGGATTGTGGGATGGATGAAAGATGGTAATCCGACGGTTAAGCCTGGGGAATAATTTGTGTCTAACGCGCAGCTTGATCTTGATCGCATTATTGAGGCGTTCGATTTTCTGCCGGACTGGGAGATGCGGTATCAGTTTCTGGACGAGCTTGGAGAGAAGCTTGATCCGATGCATCCGGATGAGATGAATACCGAGAACAGTGTGCCTCCTTGTATGAGCACAGTATATGTTTCAGTGAAGCCGGTTGAGGGTGCGACTAACAAGATTCGGTTTGATGGGTTTTGTGATACCCCGACAATTAAGGGGGTTGTTGCGATTTTGGTGGCGATTTTTTCAGGCAAGACGGCCAGGGAGGTTGTGGATCTTGATACCGATGCGGTTTTCGAGCGGTTGCATTTGTTTGATCATTTGAGCCCGACCCGGCATGTGGGGGTTTATGCCATTGTGGAGAAGATGAAGTTACAGGCTCGGGGGATGTTGACCTAGTTTCTAGTCTTGACTGTCAGCAATCGACGGTTTGACCCATAATGATATTGAATTCAGGGATAATGGAATTGGATTCTGTTGCTGATGTTGGAAAGCTCGCCTGCATATAGGCGCGTTTGTTTTCAGGGATTGAGTTAAACAGGAAGTCGTGTTGGTTCTGTTGTTCTCCTTTTACATATAGCTGGGTGGTCAGGCTTTTCATTCCTGGTTGGCTGACCTTGATATGGATATGGGGGGCTCTGCCGGGGTAGCTCGCCGGGGTTATTGTTCTGAATCTGTATTCTCCCATTTCGCTTGTCTGCCTAAACCCATAGCCCTGGAATTCTGGTTCGGCGATGTTGCCGCGGTCTCTATGGTGGTGATAGGCGCCGAAGGCGTCGCATTGCCAGATTTCTATTATGGCGTGTTTGATTGGGCAACCGTTTGGGTCGAGGACTTTGCCGGTTAGGTGGCAGATGATTCCTGTGGCTTCACGGGACTGGCCTTCGACTTGAACCAGGTCAGCGTCGGCATCTTGGGGGATTTTGGATGGGTAGAATGGGCCTGGGGTTTGTTCTGGGGTTTTGGGGAGGGTTGCGGCCAAGGTACTGATTGATGGGAACAGGAGGGTGGCTGTGGTTAGTTTTAACAAGGTTCTGCGGGGTTTTTGCATTTTGGCTGGGTTTGGGTGTTTATTGTTTTGAGGGGATTTTGTGGGGATGGTTCCGGGGTTTTGGGTTTGGTAAGTTTATATGGGTCGGGGAGTGGTTTTGTGCGCTCTTTGAGCGCAGTTTTTATACTGGATTCCGGGCTTCACCCGGAAAGACGAGTAGTTGAGTTAGTGATTTTATCGAACACCGTCACCCGTGAAACCGGGATCCAGTAGAAATTTGTCGACCGGAGGGAATCGTTTTAGGTAAGGCGGAATGCCTGAATTCCGGATTACGTCGGAATGTCGGGTAGGTGGGTTGTTGGTTTCCTCGAATACCTTAGTTAGGACAGAGCACCTGGATTCCGGACTGCGCCGAAATAACAGGGAGGTGGGGATAGTAGTGCTACGAGCGGAGCCGCAGCAAATCGGGCGGTTTGGAACGAGGGAGTCAGCGAAACATTGGATTCGCTGACTGGGAAAGGCTACTTAATTTTGCCTTCCTTGTAAATTACGTGCTTGCGTACCACTGGGTCGAATTTTTTGATTTCCATTTTATCGGTCATGGTGCGCTTGTTTTTGGTCGTGGTGTAGAAATGACCGGTGCCGGCGCTGGAAACTAGTTTAATTTTGTCTCGCATGGGATTGCTCCGTTAACTGTTGCTTGAATTAGACCTTTTCGCCCTTGGCACGGAGGTCAGTTAGGACCTGGTCGATGCCTTTCTTGTCGATGACGCGCAGGCCGGCGCTTGAGACGCGCAGACGTACCCAACGGTTCTCGCCTTCTACCCAGAATCGACGGTTGTGCAGATTCGGTAGGAATTTGCGGCGGGTTTTATTGTGTGCGTGGGAGACATTGTTACCAGAAATGGTACGTTTCCCAGTCACTTGACATACTCTAGCCATAGCCAGTTACCTTCAATTAAATGCGTTTTACCTTTGGGGGCGCGATTTATACCAGAATCCGGGGTAAATGGGTAGCGCTTTATGCGAATTTAGCCAAGCCCTGGGCGCTTCCCAGATCCTATTGGGTCCAGAATCGAGGACTCTTCAATTTGTCATCCCACTAGCGTAATCTGGGCCTGCGAAACCGGCAATCAAGTTATGGAATTATTTTACCACCCGAAAGTCCACGTATTACATGCGGAACCGAACCTCAATGGACCCAATTCAAAATGATCAGAAATAGCCCATCCCGATATGGCGCCGTAGCCATCCTGCTGCATTGGTTAATTGCTCTTGGTGTTATCGGCGAATTTGCCCTGGGACTGTATATGGTAGATCTGGATTTTCATGATCCAGATTACTATGAACTGCCCCATATTCACGAGAGCGTTGGCATATTGTTAACCCTGGCAATTATCCTTCGAATCATCTGGTCTCTGATCAATATCAAGCCGGATGCAGGAACCGGCGTGGCTCCTTGGGAACATATTGTTTCCCGTCTTGTCCATATAGCGATGAGCGCGTTGCTGGTCGCAATTGTTGTGTTTGGTTATTTGTTATCAACTGCGGAAGGCGATGGGATTGAAGTTTTTAATTGGTTCGAATTACCGCCCGTGATAACGAGCATTAATGATCAAGAAAGTTTGAGTATTTTTTGGCATTACTGGCTTGCCTGGACTGTTATTTGTTTTGCATTTTTGCACGCCGCGGGTGCAATAAAGCACCACGTAATAGATAAAGACGAAACTTTAAGACGGATGCTTGGACTTGGCGTAAAATCGCGCTCGTAAACCCAACCTAATTAACTTAAGAGGAATGCAAAGATGCAGAAAAAAACTTTTTTGAATATAAAAATTGGACTTGCCATGTTGGCCAGTTCGCTCATGATTCAACCTGCGTTAGCGGCAGATTACAAAATCGATTCTGCTGGTAAACACGCGTTTATCCAGTTTAAAGTGTCTCATCTTGGCTACAGTTATGTGCTGGGTGATTTTCCGGATTTTGCCGGAACCTTTTCATTCGATGCAGATAATCCGGGCGATTCAAAAGTGAATCTGGAGATTGATACAACAACTGCCGATACTCGCCATGCCAAGCGTAATGTGCACATTCGTGGTTCCGATTTTCTTGATGTTAAAAAGCATCCGAACGCGACTTTTACCAGCACAGGTTACTCAGCATCCGGTGGGGGCATGGGAACATTAACTGGTGATTTGACCATGCATGGTGTTACCCGACCGGTCAGTGTTGAGCTGGCCACTATCGGTGAAGGTAAAGATCCCTGGGGTGGTTACCGCGCGGGCTTTGAAGGCAACACCACAATCAGTATGTCGGATTTTGGAATCGACTATGATCTCGGTCCCTCTTCACGAACTGTGGATATTTATTTTTCGATCGAAGGAGTGCGTCAGTAAATTTAAAACGCGAAATCCCGTTAGCCTTTTTGGTTAACGGGTTTTTTTTGGCTTCTTGAAATTGTTATCAATCAACTAATTCAAGGGGTAACTCTGCAATAAAAATTGTTTGTTGTTTCATCTCGAATTTCTGCCACAGCGCGCTGAAAGTTTCTCCCAGGATGGGATGGACTTGATCAGGATAGATATCCGCCAGGGGTTTTAAAACATAGGCATATTTTTCGATTTCATCCCGGGGTACGTTATAGCCCTGCTCCCGAAAATTTTGATCGCCATATAGCACCACATCGATATCGAGAATCCGGCTAGCGAAAGATTTTGGTCCGCGAATGCGCCCCGCGCCACTTTCGATTTCGCGCAGAGTATCGATAATATCGGGCAACTCATCAGAGCATTCGAAGCCAACAATCAGGTTGAAAAACGGCGGACCATCGAAACCCACCGCTGAGGTTTCATAAATAGGTGAGATATCCAACGGTCCATAGCGTGCGGTGATCTGCTCGATGGCATACCGGGTATTTTTTTCGCGCTCGATATTGCTACCCAGACTCAACACCACCTGGGTCATACCTTAACTCCTCGCTCAATCAATATGCCAACGTCGCCGGCACCACGAACCGCACCATATTTATTGATTTTTACTCGGCACCATTTGATTTCGAATTCGGTTAACAGAATTTGTGCGACTTCTTCCGCCAGCCGTTCTACCAGCTGAAATCCCGAGTCTTTGACAAACGCCTCAACTCGTTTTGACACGTCTTTATAGCTTAGGGTGTCCACCAGGTCATCGCTTTTTGCTGCGGCCCGTATGTCGAATCCCATGTCGAGATCGATGGTTATTGTTTGTTTGATCTTGCGCTCCCAGTCCCAGACGCCGATCACACAATCGACCTTAAGGTCGTGAAGGTAGATAATATCCATGATATGCTGATTAAAATTAATTGTTTCCAGCCAAAGACTGAATGCTAAACCTGATTTTACCTATTTGTGCCTACCTCGTGGGCTCGGTGTCAAGCGCAGTGATTGTCAGCCGCATGATGCGACTGCCGGATCCCCGCAAAAGCGGCTCGAAGAATCCCGGCGCTACTAACGTATTACGACTCGGTGGCAAAAAGGCGGCGATTATTACCCTGTTGGGGGACGTACTGAAAGGTTTGATCCCTGTATTGCTTGCTAAAATGATTACCGATAGCAGTGTCACCATCGCGTTGGTGGGAATCGCAGCGTTCCTCGGACATTTATATCCAATTTACTTTGGGTTTAAGGGTGGCAAAGGGGTTGCTACCGCTGCAGGGGTATTTATAGGATTGAGTGGGTTTGTCTCGATGTTGCTGGTGGGGATTTGGCTGGTGGCAGCATTTGCTTCTCAGTATTCATCCCTGGCTGCGTTAATTGCGACGGCGCTGGCACCGTTACTTGTTCTGTTTTTTCTACCGGGGTGGCCGTTCTTTTTGATGGCTTGCGGTATTGGTGGGTTTTTATTCTGGCGGCATCGGGAGAATATTTCTCGCTTGATAAAAGGGGAGGAGAGCAAGATTGAGTTGTCTGGGTAGTATGGTGCTGGCGGAGTAATTCGCATCCTAGTCTCGTCATTCTGCGCTAGCCTGTGAGGCCCGCCAGTATGACGGCCGTGAAGTGTGCTAGGTTCCGAATGTATCCTCTTACCTCGTCATTCTGCGCCAGCAGAATCCAGTGCTTTAATATGTGGCCAAAGGCCTCCCTTTTATTCGGCGGAGAAGGTCTTGCGTGCTACGCACCCATTTTCTGACTGGATACTGGCTTCGCCAGCATGACGGCGGTGAAGTGTGCCAGGCTCCGAAAGTATCCTCTTACCGCGTCATTCTGCGCCAGCAGAATCCAGTAGTTTGATATGTGGCCGAAGGCCTTCCTTTTGTACGATGGAAATGGTCTTGGGTGCTGCGCACGCTTTTTTGGACTGGATACTGGCTTCGCCAGCATGACGGCGGTGAAGTGTGCCAGGTTCCGAAAGTATCCTCTTACCGCGTCATTCTGCGCCAGCAGAGTCTAGCGCTTTAATATGTGGTCGAAGGCCTTCCTTTTATTGGACGGAAATGGTCTTGTGTGCTGCGCACGCTTTTTAGACTGGATACTGGCTGCGCCAGTATGACGACAGTGCATGGTTAGTACCCACCAACACGGTGAACCAATCAAATATCCTCTATGCTCCACCTCGGTCGAACTTCAAAATCACGTTGAACTGTCCTGCCTAGCCCTCCTGTCAAAGCTAATCTAACGCTTCCCGCATATGCAATCATCGCGCCATTATCGGTACAGAATTCTGCCCGCGGATAGTAGGTAGTGGCTCCGAGCTTGCTCGCTTCCTCACGGAGTTTTTCTCGCAGTTTCTGATTCGCCCCGACGCCGCCAGCTATAACGATGCACTTTCTTTCTGTTTGTTTTAACGCACGGATACACTTGATGGTTAATGTATCAACCACCGCATCTTCGAAGGCCCGAGCGATATCTGAAATGGTCTGGGAGTCGAGATCATGCTTTTCAGCGGTTGTCCTAGTATAGGTTTTCAAACCACTAAAACTAAAATCGAGTCCTGGTCTGTTCACCATGGGCCGAGGGAAATTAAATCGATCAGGGTCGCCGTCTGCGGCCCTGGCCGCAATAATTGGGCCGCCAGGGTAGCCAAGGCCCAATAGCTTGGCGGTCTTGTCGAATGCTTCGCCTGCGGCGTCATCCAGGGACTGGCCAAGAATCTGGTACTCCCCTATCGCCGCAACATCAACCAGTAAGGTATGTCCTCCGGAGACTAACAACGCAACAAATGGAAACGCCGGTGGTTCGGGTTCCAGCATCGGGGCCAGTAAATGGCCTTCCATATGGTGCACACCAATGGAAGGAACGTCCCAGGCTGCTGCCAGACTGCTACCGACTGACGCGCCCACCAACAATGCCCCAGCGAGGCCAGGGCCGGCGGTCCAGGCTACCGCGTCCATCTTGTGTCCCTGATTAGCAGGATCGGTAATCAAGCTGTCCACCAGGGGCAGTAAGGTACGGATATGATCCCGTGCTGCCAGTTCCGGCACAACGCCGCCGTACTGACTATGCAGGTCAACCTGGGACGCCAGCCGATGGACTAGCAACCCCTGGTCCGTATCGTAGATGGCGGCGCCGGTGTCGTCGCAGGAAGTTTCAATGCCGAGAATTCTCATCGGCGGATTTTACAATATCCCGCGCAACAGGTACTTTCGCGATATGACAATAGAACCATTCCCGCCCCTGGACGCCGCCGACGAACAAGGCTTGCTGGCGATCGGCGGTGACCTGAGTCCAGAGCGTCTGGTGCTGGCGTATCAGAGTGGCATTTTCCCCTGGTATAACCCCGGCGATCCAATTCTGTGGTGGTCGCCGGATCCCCGCTGCGTAATTTTCCCGGATCGGTTTACCCCTTCTCGCAGCCTTCGGAAGTCCATAAGCAATCGCGGCTATCGATTTACCCTGGATCAGGCCTTTGAGCAGGTAATTCATCGCTGCGCCGGCCCCAGGAGGAATCAAAATGGGACCTGGATTACCGACGCCATGCGGGGAGCATATTGCACCCTGCATGAACACGGCATCGCTCACAGCGCAGAAGTCTGGCATCAGGACAATCTGGTAGGAGGGCTGTACGGCGTTGCCCTGGGCTCGGTTTTTTTCGGCGAAAGTATGTTCAGCAGTAAACCAGATGCCTCCAAAGTGGCCCTCACCCGGTTGATTGAAAATTTATTGATCTGGAAGTTCAGCCTGATCGACTGCCAGGTGTCCTCGCCCCATATGCTCAGCATCGGCGCCGAGGAAATTCCTCGCGCAGCGTTCATGAAACGTTTAGAATGCGGTCTAGTGCAACAACCTGGGGTATCAAATTGGGCAAAAATAGTGGAATAGAATTGATGGCGTAATAATCTCACGATGAGCATTCAATCAGATCCACCCAAGCTGTATTTGTCAGCACCCCACCCCTGCCCTTATATCGAACCGGAAACCGCCTCCACGGTTCTGCTGGACCCCAACCACGAGGTCGACACCCATCTTTTCAGTATCCTGATCAAGGCCGGGTTCCGGCGTAGTGGCGATACGGTTTACCGACCCCATTGCCGTAATTGCAACGCCTGCGTCTCAGTCAGAATCCCAACCCAGGAATTCCTGCCCAACAGGGCCCAAAAACGAACCTGGAAGCGCAACACCGATCTAACTACAACCCTGGTCCCGGCAAGTTTCGAGCAGGAACATTTCGATCTCTATTGCGCCTATCAGAACTGGCGCCACACCGGGGATATCATGGACCACTCAGACCCCGATCGGTATCGGGAATTTATGGTGGATTCCTCGGTGGAAACGGTATTTATTGAATTTCGGCTTGAAGGTCGACTGGTGGGCTTATCGGTATGCGATCTGCCTGAAGACGGCATGTCCGCGGTCTATACCTTTTTTGATCCGGCCATGCCCAAGCGCAGCTTGGGAACCTATGCAATCCTCAAACAAATCGACTACGTTAATCAGATGCAACTCGACTGGCTATACCTTGGCTACTGGATTGAGGACTGCAAGAAGATGTCTTATAAAACCCAGTTCAAACCAATTTTTGGTTTCGTTGAAAAAGAGTGGCGACTGATTTCGATTTGACCTGAGAACCTGATTAGTATCAGGAGCCATCGATCACCGTCTGCATAGCGGCCATCTGGCTGACAAACCAATAAGGATTACCCGCTAAAATTTTCTGCCCCCGATTGACCGCACCGCGAATTTGCTCCAGCCAAGCGCTGTCTTTATTGCGCTTGGCAATTTCGAAACTGGCACCCATCAGTATTCCAGCGGGCGATGGCGTGGCGCCATCTTCCATCACCTCAGACCCAACTGGCGGCGCCAGTAAACTGCCGTCTTCCCGATACCAGGCGTTATTCGCATAAAACTTTTTCCAGCCATCCTTAGCCAGGGTTTCGGCCAGCCCGTAATCCTGTTCATCCCCGGACAACTCGGCATAGTCGAGCAACCCGCGTACCACATAGGCGTAGTCCTGGATCGATGCGGTGCCGTGGCGCTCACCTTTGGCCAGTGCCCGGGTCAGGTTTCCGCCGTCCCATAGGGTTTCCCCGAGAAACTGATTCAACTGATCTGCGGTCTGGCGAAAACTATCGTTGTCATATTGTCTGGCAGCCTGGACAAACGCGCTCAAGGCCAAAGCATTCCACCCCGCGAGCAGTTTGTCGTCCACCGGTAGACTGCGGTTGGTTCTGGCCATGAGTAACTTGTTGCGAGCGGTCTCAAGGGTCGCTTCCAATTGCGACAGAGAAACCCCTGATTTTTCCGCATAGTCCGCCAGAGGTTGATGCCAACGGGGCTGGTTACCCGCCTCCAGCTCGCTCACTCGGTCGAGACCCCAGACCGCGGCGACCAATTGATATTCTTCGTCATTCAGTACTTGTTTGACTTGCTGCCGTTGCCACAGGTAGTGACCACCCTCGATGCCATCATCGTCCACCGCAGAGAAAGAAGCCACCAGGGCCCCCTGATGCCACATATGTTGCTGCATAAAGGTTAATGTCCGTTGCGCGATCTGATGATAGTCTGCTCGGTCGAAAGCCGCCCCGGCGCGCATATATAATCCAGCCAGCCCGGCATTGTCATACAGCATTTTTTCGAAGTGGGGGATTTCCCAGCCAGGATCAACGCTATAGCGAAAAAACCCCCCGGTAAGATGATCGTGCATACCGCGATTTGCCATGGCATCCAGGGTCAATTCCAGAAACTCTTTAATCTGTTGTTTTATTTCACCGTCCTGATTTCGGGAAAATTGGGATAGCAGAAATTCAAGCTGGACCACCGAGGGAAACTTGGTCTGCTCGCCGAATCCCCCGTCCATGCTATCGGTTCGTACCAGCATTTTAGCGGGCGCTGCGTCGATCAATTGTTGTAGTGATGCAATATTCAGATCAGGGTCTGGCGCTGGAAAGTTCTGTTTCGCCTCAATGGCCACGAGCTTACGTACCCGGTCCGGATCATCCTGCCAGATCGTCTGCAACCGATTCAGGGTTTCGAGAAATTGTGCCTTGGGCGCGTACAACATCGCGAACAACGGAAAACCTTCTGGGGTAATAAATACGTTAAGGGGCCAGCCACCGCGACCAAGAATGCTCTGGGCAAAGTTCATCAGGCGGTCATCCAGCGCAGGTTCCAGTTCGCGATCCACTTTTACCGAAATAAAATTTGCGTTCAATGCCGCTGCCACAGCGTCATCCTGATAGCTTTCGCGTTGCATCACATGGCACCAATGGCAGGCGAAGTAGCCAACCGACACAAACAGAATCTTGTTTTCTTCCCGGGCTCTGTCCACCGCTTCGGCTTTCCATTCCTGCCAGGCAACCGGATCGTCACCATGTAATGCCAAATAGGGCGCGGGATGGTCCTGGAGTTGATTGGCCAGTTCCGCCGCAGTCACGTGGCCAGACAGGGTCAGAAACGCAAAAACAACAAATATCTGGACAACAAAGCGAGAGAAAAACATATCGTGATAATAAAATTACGTAAATTAGAATTCGCGCCGCTATACCCGGCCCGAAATTCTTAATCTTAAATTGCTAGAATGAAACTCTTTGACTCCCCGAGCCGGTTTCCGTTCTATCCAAAAGTTAAATGATTCGGTCTTTTATCAAGTATAGCTGGGTCGCGCTGGTGTTGACGTTCTCCAGCGGTTCGGCCATTGGCAAAACCCTCGAGCTGCCGATCAGTTTTGACAGCCGATTTCTAACCCGGCTCCTTGAAGAGTCGGTCTTTCGTAATCAGGAAGGGTTGTCAGTCTGGGGGGATGAAGATGGGTGCAACGATTTGACCCTGTCCAATCCCAGGGTGATGCTTCAGGGCGACAGTATTACTATTCTGACCGATGCCAACGCCAAAACCGGATGGTTTATTGGTGGGCGCTGCGTTGGACTACTGCGCTGGCAGGGCGGAATCAGCGCATTACAGCGGGCTGACATAATGGACCCCAAGGGCCGTATTGCGTTCTCCACGGTAGACACGGAACTACTCGATCGCAATGGCCAGCGCGCAAAAATCAGCGCTCGCCTGTGGGACCTGGCCAAAGATAACGTCCATCCCCACTTCGACCAGCTGTCCATTGATCTGACCCAGGCCATGGATGAAATCAGCCAAATGCTGCCGCTGTTTTTCGCGGAAGAGAATCTTGAGCGAAGCCAGAAATTGGTGGACAGTTTTCATTTGGAAAAACTACGTTCCGAACCAGGAAAGTTGGTGGCGCTGGTTAATTTCGATATAGACACTTTTACAGTGGTCGAGCGGCCGCCCCATGATCGGGCACTCAGTCAACTCGAGATTCAGCAGTTTGTTGAGACCTGGGAGCGCTGGGATGCATTTTTGAGTTTTGTCGTAAAGATTGCTGCCCATAAAATTATCGATCCCGAGAAGAGGGAAGTTTTACTCGAAACCTTGATCGAAACCCGCTACGCCCTGGTTGAGATTCTGGGAAATCCGGAAGCACCCAATTCGGATCCGGTTAGACAGAGTTTTATCAAAGCCTGGAAGCAACTGGCGCCGGTTTTTCGCGAGATATCGCTGGACATAAAAGGCCGGGAGTCTCTGCGATTCCTCGGATTTATCGCCGCCGCTGATGCGCTGCATGCGGTTGATGCATTGGGACCGGTTACCGGCTGGGATATAACTGTGGATGGATTGCGGCGATTGGCTAGGTTGCTGATCTATGAGCCCGGGATTGATCCGCTGGAAGTTAACCCTGAAGTGGATCTGGAAATGCGCGAGCTGTTTAATTTTGGACCGGCCATCGAAATACCCGCAGAACCCCTTGAGCCGGAAAACCAGGGAGACGATGAGGCTATAGACAAACCAGCGGAACCCACTAACACCATCGATATCGAGCCGGTCGAGGACAGCTCGGAAAATGTGCCAGATGCGACCGCGCTATTTTTACGAACTTGGCTATTATCTGCGGCATCGGCAAATACCACCGAAGCGATTCTGATCAAAGATATCAATCGAGTGGTCCCAAACCGCGCCAATATTTCCGCCTACCTGCCCCTAGTCCGTGAATTATTGCTCGGCACGGTAGACCAAACCCTTGAAGCCAAGTCTCTGGAAACAGCGTATCAACCGTTATATCGCGATCTGGTTTTAACCACCGCCTGGCAGGAAACCTGCTGGCGTCAGTACCAGGGAAACAATGGGAAATTCAAACCCATCACGTCAAGCGCCGGCGCCCTGGGGATCATGCAAATCATGCCCCGAGTTTGGCGCGGATTTTACGACACCAAATCCCTGGGTAACAGCATTGCCTACAATGCCACCGCCGGCAGCGAAATCCTCCATCGCTATCTGGTGCGATACGCCATTCGCAAGGGCGAACACAAGCAGGAAGGCGGAACCGATAATCTGGTGCGGGCGAGTTATGCGGCGTATAACGGGGGGCCGAGTCAGCTGAGACGCTATCGTAAAAGCAGTACCAGAAAATCGTTGCAGAAAATTGATAACAGTTTCTGGGAAAAATTTTTGCAGGTCCGGGCAGGGAATGAGTTGGCGGTTTCCAAGTGCTATCCGTATGGGTAGTTGAATGTTGGGCGGGCTTTGGGTTTGCCGGTTCCGGGCGGTTCATTGTGGGATAATTCATCGTTAAGAGGATTCGGTGGGATATATCTGGATATAAGACAAGGCGCCAACTGGCTGCTCCCAGGATATGGAGTTTGGTTTTGGACTCGCTTTTTCATTACAGCATACTGCGCTATTAAATAACGAATTGTCATTAGAATATTTTTGACACTACGACGACAGTGCCATTACTACCACGATCGCTACCAAACATATGACCGCCCTTACATCAACTCTGCCACGACTAGCGTCCCTTACCGATGCAATTGAGGGCAGAGTTCTAACTGGTGAATTTGATCGCGGGCGCTACGCGACCGATGCTTCGATCTACCAGATGATGCCGTTAGCAGTAGTGATTCCACAGACTAGGGAAGACGTCAGGCAGACCATTCATTATGCTGCCGCAGAAGGAATTCCAGTGTTACCTCGAGGGGGCGGGACGTCGCAATGTGGCCAAACCGTTAACCAGGCGCTGGTGATCGATTGCACTGAGCATCTGAACCAGATTCTCGAACTCGATGTAGAACAAAGGCGCTGCGTGGTGCAGCCCGGCATCGTGTTGGATGAACTGAATCGAACATTAAAACCCCATGGCCTGTGGTTTCCGGTGGATGTCTCCACGGCGTCCCGCGCCACCATCGGTGGCATGACGGCGAACAATTCCTGTGGCAGCCGCTCAATCCGCTACGGCCTGATGCGGAATAACGTGCGGTCCATTGATGCGTTATTGGCAAATGGGGAGCGATCTCGAATGGGGGTGGTTGACCCGGTGATAATCACACCTGATTCGATGACAGGTCAGTTACTCGCTCTGGGCGAGCGCGAGCAGGATGAAATTAACGCTCGCTTCCCTTCGGTTATGCGGCGAGTTGGTGGCTATAACATTGATGCCCTAATACCCCCGAGGGAAACAGATAACCAAATCAACCTGGCCCATCTGCTGGTAGGGTCAGAAGGCACCCTGGCATTTTCCGAGTCTATTGAACTGCAGCTGGCGCCATTGCCCGAACATAAGCTTCTCGGCGTATGTCACTTTCCAAGTTTCCACTCCGCCATGGATGCTGCACAGCATCTGGTCAAATTAGGCCCGGTGGCGGTGGAGCTGATCGACCGCACCATGATCGAACTTTCCCGGGAGGTTCCGCTGTTTAAACCCGTGGTGAAGCAATTTGTCCGGGGTGATCCCGAGGCGATTTTACTGGTTGAATTCGCCGAGCCCGATCCGGCGGAAAACCAGGAGAGGTTAAAGAATCTATCGGCGCTAATGAGCGATCTCGGTTTTAACTGGGACAATCCAAAAGCCACCCGAGGTGGCGTGGTTGAGGCTATCGACCGAGCATTTCAGTCCGCCATATTCGAAGTGCGTAAATCCGGACTCAATATCATGATGTCGATGAAACAGCAGCGCAAACCGGTTTCATTTGTCGAGGACTGCGCCGTTGAATTGAAAGACCTGGCCGAATACACCGCCAGACTGACCGAGATTTTTCATAAGCACGACACCACCGGAACCTGGTACGCCCATGCCTCAGTGGGCTGCCTGCATGTTAGACCGGTGCTGAACATGCGACTGGATCAGGATGTTCGGGCAATGCGTGCCATCGCGGAAGAAGCTTTCGATATGGTGCTTGAGTACAAGGGCTCCCATTCCGGCGAGCATGGCGATGGCCTGGTGCGCTCCGAGTTTCACGAAAAGATGTATGGCCCCCGTATGGTTGAAAATTTTGCCGAGATCAAGAATTTGTTCGACCCTGGCAATCTGCTTAATCCTGGCAAGATTGTGGCACCGCCGAAAATGGACGATCGCACCCTGTTTCGCTATTCCCCTGAATATTCCGTGGCACCGCTACAAACGGCGCTGAACTGGTCGGACTGGCCAGGCGAAGGCGGCGGGTTCCAGGGTGCGGTGGAAATGTGTAACAACAATGGCGCCTGTCGCAAGCTTTCCGGTGGCTCCATGTGCCCGTCATATCGGGTTACGCGAGAGGAGCGCGACTCAACCCGGGGTCGTGCCAACTCCTTGCGCCTGGCGATTTCGGGCCAGCTCAAGCCGGGAGCGATGGTTTCCAGGGAAATGGCCGAGACCATGCAACTATGCGTCGGTTGCAAAGCTTGCAAACGGGAATGCCCCACTGGAGTCGATATGGCACGGATGAAAATAGAGGTGGCGGCGGCAAGAACCAGGTATCAGGGAACCACATTGCATGAAAAGCTGGTAGCAAATTTACCCGCTTACGCGCCCTTTCTGGCCCGACTGCCATGGCTTGCCAACATTGCCAATCGTCTACCCGGGGTAGCGCGCCTTCTGGAACCGGCTACCGGATTTAGCCATCAGCGAAAACTGCCGACGTGGCGACGGGATTTTTATCGGCACAAAGTTGAAGGCCCGAGCGGGGGCGACGAAGTTGTCCTGTTTGCCGACACCTTCAACACTTATTTCGAGCCAGAGGTCTTAAGCGCTGCAGCCAAAGTTCTTGGTGCTGCCGGCTATCGGGTTCTTTCCCCCGCGAGCGCCCATACCGACCGACCTCTATGCTGCGGGCGCACCTGGCTAACTAATGGAATGGAAGTACAAGCTCGAACGGAAATGAATCGATTGGTCGACACCCTGTATCCTTTCGCGGAGCGGGGTATTCCCATTATCGGGCTGGAACCCAGTTGCACCCTGGGACTAACCGATGAATTGCCCGGACTGTTAAATAATCAGCGCGCCAGAACCGTCGCTGATTGCGTGGTTTTATTCGAACAATTTATCAGTACCCAGGATCTGGAACTGGACTTCAAAGCAATCAACCACAAAGTTCTGTTACACGGTCATTGTCACCAAAAAGCGTTTGACCAGATGGGTAGTGTTGAGCGGGCTTTAGGGTTGGTACCTGGTCTTGAAGTGGAGACCATTGAATCCTCCTGTTGCGGTATGGCGGGTGCTTTCGGCTATGCCAAAGATACCTGGGAAATTTCGATGAAAATGGCTGATGTGGCATTGATGCCGGCGGTTAGGAGAAGTGACGTTGATACTTTGATTGTTGCCGACGGGACTTCCTGCAGGCACCAGATATCGGAGAGTTCAGATCGTAAACCTTTGCATGTGGCGCAGGTGTTGCAGATGGCTCTTGCAGATTGAGTTTGGGTTGTCGATTTTCGAGAACCGAGTAATACCGGGAACCAGGATCGAATGGGAATATAGTTGACCACTGAATGAGGCTGGGTGGAATAGAGGCTTACGGTGGCGAGACGCCAAGGTTATAAATGATCGAATGACGCGCAAAGAAACTAAAAATAGTGAGCCCAGGGAGCTGCTTTTGGTAGGATACGTAAAGGATATTTTATTCAAAAATACCGAAATTCATCGGATTAGCATTGATTATTTCCATCGAAATTAGAGGGCCAACCCATAGTCATCCGTAAAGCCTGGAACCTAGAAGTTGAAAAAGTGGAACTGGGGAATTTCCGGATTCACGATCGTTGACATAGTGTAGCGTCCTATCTTCCTATGTGAAGCAACTTTATCAGAGATAGCAGAATTATTAGGATACAAGACATTACCATTGGTTAAGAGATATACGGATTTATCAGAAGCGCATCCTAAAATTATTGTAGAGGGAATGAATAGCACATGACCCACCTGACCGGACAAATCCTAAGGATTCCCCATATTTCTCTCGGATTCTGAGGTGGCTTTTGGACGACTAGTTTTCCTTTGTACTGGGGGTAAATCGTAAGGAAACTGGAATCGTATTGACACCTTGTTGAATTTATAGGAATACAATCATTGAACGACCTATTAAATATATTATCGTAACAAAGTAAATTCAGAGACGCTGAAGACAGTACAAACTTATGAGATCGTTAAAAATATTAGGTGTAAATCTACTACTAATTCTAATTGGGTTTACATCACTTGAACTCGTATATGGAAATTGGGGAAACGGATCTCAAATCAACAAGCTATCCGTAATCAAAGACAGAACACTATATTTCGCAACTTCCCATTTGTACGATAGTAACGACCCGATAATTGAGTACTCCAGAGATAAATACGGCCTGCGAGGGAACCATCACTCAGTTAGAGATATCGATATTTTGACAATTGGTGGAAGCACAACCGATCAACGATACATTGCAGACGGGCAGACCTGGCAGGATGTGTTGCAGAACAGATTTCGTGAATCCAAAATTGACATTACAATTGCAAATGCCGGTGCTGATGGTCAGTCAACAATAGGGCACTTGAAAAATTTCGATTGGTGGTTTCCACATATTCCAGAACTCACGCCAAAATACGTTCTTTTTTATGTAGGAATTAACGACTTTTATAAGCCGGAATTAGGCAAATTCGACAAAATTTTAATAGAAAATACTACTTCTGGTCTTGAAACTTACATCAAATATTTTCAAGAAAACAGCGCGATTTGGCATCTAGCAAGAAAAGCAAAGGGAATGTACTTAGCGTATTTTACAAAGAAGATTTATCATCAACGTATTATATTTGAACAGCAAGCCTGGACTAGCACTCCGATTCTCGAAGACTATTCCTTTATGGATATACGACTTAACGAGTATGAATTTCGCATCAAAAAGCTAATTGAAAAATCCAAAGAAATTGGGGCATTTCCGATATTTGTTTCCCAGCCTTCCAGGAAATATAAAATTGAGTCAAATCATCTTCTAGGAATTTCGGAGAAAATGAATTATGGAAACTTTAAATACAATGGCGTCGATTATCGAAGAATGACGCGGCGACTCGATAAAGTTACACAACAAGTAGCACTAAATAATGGTGCGATTTTTGTGGACCTCGCAATGAATACCGATTGGAGTGATATGGATTTCTATGATTGGAGCCACTCCACCCCTTCGGGGACGGAAAAGATTGGCGACTTTCTTTTCGATGAATTGAAGACAGTCCTTACTTTTACTAATCGCTGATAATTTGTGAGCGCGTAGTTATCGACGTATTACCACTAGGTTAGCCGGTTTGGTGATTTTCTGATCCCAATTGATCAGTGGGTAACTGTAAGGTCAAGTCTGGGTTCTGCACGGCGCCACTTAATTCCGACCAAGAACTTTCACAATCTTACCGCTGCCTGTGTCAAGCGCGATGTAAATGGTCAACAAGCCTCTATGTCCCTTAGTTTGAGAGTTCTTATAGGCATATTGTATATTCGCATTACCCGTTATTTTGACCATCAGTTTCCCGACATAGTGCACAGACTTGATATTGATCTTGTATTTTCGCGAATGCGCGCGATCCACAATATCACGAAAGTTTTCTAATACTTTATTACGCCGTATGCTCTTACTATTGTAAAAAACCCAATCATTGATTGAGTTGTCTATTTTCCCTATGTCTCCCGAAAGAATGCCGTTAACATAATCTTTTAGTGCTCTCGTCGCCAATCTTCGTTCATCTTTCGTGGCGATTCTGATTTTTCCGCGTGCAACGTTACTTTCACTAATTTCGATTTTTCTTCGCAAAAGCTTTAATGATTTTTGATCAAAGTCAGCGGTTGTTTCTTTTGAATTTTTCGTTATTTCCTGGAACTCAGATCGAGAAGCTGATTTAATATTGTTCTCAATGCTTATGGCTGGTTCTGGAGCTTGCTTGACTAGTTGAGAATTTATCAAAGGCTGCTTTTCCTGTATCGTATCGCTCAATTCTTTGGCGATTTCAGGTTCCGCAGTCTCAATTTCATTTGGAACAGCAGCATCATTATTTTTTTCGTTGCTGTCAGGTATTAAAGAAGTTTGTGGAATTTCTTGCAAAGTATCAATTTTGGATTGAAAAACCATCTCAGATAATTTTTTGGAGCTCGCTGTTGCTTCCACTTGGACCTTGATTTTATCCAAAATTCCACTTTTTTCCGATGTTAATGATTGCCCTAGAACCGGTGAAGGCCCCGGCTCTATATCAGTTATTTTTGTCGGAGGCACGATGCTCAGAGATTGGGTACCACTAAGCTTCGTGGGTTTTGTTAATTCGTCCGCGAAATTAATCGGGGCAACTTCACTCGTGTTTTCCAAATTTTTAGGTTCAGTAACTAAATTGCTGGAAGGTTTCGGTACTTCTAATTCAGAGTCCTCACTTGTATTGACAGTAGGGTTAAATTTGTCCACCGAGATTATTGTCTTTTCATTCAGCCCACTGATATATGTTAATGTCAGCAGGCCCGAAGAAATTACAACAATAAATATAAAAAAGTTCTGCTTGAACCTCTGGGCTGAGCCGATAGTAGAGCGAAGTTTAAAACCCGTTGCTTTTCCTGGATAACTTCCTGGGACATCCCCAGTCAAGTTAGATTCTTCTTTAAATGGTTCCTTTTCAAGCCCGATCTCATTATTCTCAACGGGCTTATGATCACTTAATTTGGAATAAGCAATATTAATTGTCTCCGTTCGACTGGTAGAAATTGCTTTACTTACTACCGCCCGGTCAGGGTGATAAATCTGCATAAGCCTGCGATAGCGGCTTTTTACCAACTGTTGACTTGCATTGGAATTCAGGCCAAGCATAACGAGCGGTTCTGCTTTGCTATCTGAAAACAAATGTCTGTCTATGGCTAGGAGCGTTAGTTGTTTCGCATTGATTTCATTTAGGGATTTGCTGGCAAACACAGAATTTAGCAAATCTGAAGAAGCATTCGATTTTCCTGCAAGCCAGGATAATAACTCGTCCATGTGTTCCTCAGATGGCAGCCGAAAATCTTCTCCTGCCACTACATCATCGACAATTGCTTGAATCCAGGTTCGTGAATCAATTGGGTTCAACTTCATATCCATTAATCTTCAAGCTTGACGATATGTAGTTCGTCCAGCCATATGGAACCAGAAATTTTATTATCCAAAGCATCCGCCTTTCTTCTTCGCATCCGGACTGTAATGAACGACGAATCCTCAGGAACTTGTAACTCAGCTTGAATTAGTTGCCACCGCCAGGATTGTCTTTTCGATTGAGTTTTTGTTCTGGAGTTCTTTTTAGCTCCAATTGAGAACATTTCCAAGTAAGGATTTGATCGTGTAGAAATACCCTCACCTCGCCACATCCCTTTCAATTGATATCGTCCACCAGGCTCCACCAGAATGCGTTGATAAAGATGTCGATAATCCAGATTCGTTGTACCGTCGAAATCAATGCGCAAACTTTGATTGCCTTTGAATGTATAATCAGTATCGAAGGTTAATGAAACCCCCGCATTTTTTTTAGCAATCCACCCAAACCCAAAATTCAGAAGTTTATTTTCGAAGCCACCATTAAAAACATCATCCTTAATATGGCCACCAGTGTACTGTAGAAAAACGTTAACCGCATTGTTGCCATCGTCGGTACGAATCATGTAATCGATATATTTTGATAGTATTTTTTTATCTTTTCGAGATTTTTCCGAAAATCTTAACCAGGCCGCATTCGCCAAATCTGCATTATTTTGATTGATTGCATAAATAAGCAACTGCTCCATATAATAACCAACTTGTTTATCATACGGAGGTTCTTCTGGCACCAACCGTTTTATAAGCCGTTCTGGGTTTGTTTCGAAGCGAGCACCAACGACCACCGCTCTTTTTAGGTGACCAGGTCGAGCTCTGATGTATCTCTTCAGAATGGCGAAAACCTTGTTTTCTTCGCCAATTTGCAGCCAAAGCATAGCAGCCCGCCATAGCAAAATCCTGTGATTAGGCCACATGTCAGTGGCAATATCGATGTACTCACCAGCCTCTTTATATTTTTTGAGCCGTATATTAATTTCGGCAAGATCAAGCCAAGAATGGGCGTACAAGGGTCGATTTTTGATGCTTTGTTTTATATGGTATAGCGCATCTTCTGCAGAACCTTGTCTGCTGGCCAGCCACTTTCTAGCAAGTAGTCGACCGGGTTTGTCGGTAAATGGTATTTTTTCCCGGAATTCGACGCCATCAACTCCAGCGTCAATCCTTTTTAAATGTAATTCTTCTCGGTATGGAATAGTTCCAAAGTACATTATTGCCCCACTTATGCAAACAAGCAATATTCTTAACAGGACTTGTTTTAGCTTTTGCAAAATGAATCACCGAATAGACATATATCAACCGATGTGATCACTTGGGCTAATGGGATTTTGATTTATGCAATTAGCTCTCAATAATTGATAACTAAATTTCTCAAATTGTGAATTACTGAGTTCTATGCTTGATTTGAGACTGTGAATATGGTGATCCATATTTGTAGAAACTTGAATCAGCATAAGCTCCATATTCGCCACTAGATAAATCCGCCTGACTCAAAATAGCTCCTAAGATTGGTGCATTCACTCTACGTAAACGCTTTATACCCTCACGTAACCCATCACGACTAATTTCACCTGCATGTACGGTATAGACTAATCCATCTACTTTTGTAGAAATAATCACAGAATCCGCCAGACCAAGCAGTGGGGCGGAGTCGATCACCACGTGATCATAGTGCTTGCCCAGCGTTACAAGAAACTGATCAAACGCAGGAGATCCTAGTAACTCAGCCGGATTAGGGGGCAACGTACCAGCTGGAACTAACGATAACCCATCGATTTTGGTTTTATACACTGGAATCTTTTCAAGTTGTTTGGTCAAGCTTTCAGAGAGCCCTGGCATCGATGGCACACCAAATACTTTGTTTAAAGCTGGTTTTCGTAAATCAGCATCCACCAGAGCCACACTAACCCCATTGTCAGCCATTACCGCTGCAATATTTGAAGCAACTGTTGTTTTACCTTCTCCGGGTATGGTGCTGGTAACCTGAAGAACTTTTGGCATTCCGCTAGGTGTAGAAAACATCAGACTGGTCCGAATCGAGCGGAATGCCTCTGACATCTCCTGATCTCGCTCAAAGTGGGATATCAACCCAAGTCTTGACCTTCGCATTTTGGGAGTCTCACTTGATGTTGACAAGTTTCCACCTTGGAACTTAGGGATTACTCCTAAACTCACCATTCCGACCAGATTTTCAAGCTCTTCTGGTGTTCTAACTGTATTGTCCAAAAAGGATAACAAAAAGGCGATACCAATCCCTACGAATAAACCGAGACTAGTGGCTAAAGTGGCATTCTGTATGAGATTCGGCTTAAACTGTACTACAGGAATTCTGGCGCGGTCAATGATAGTAATATTGTCGATCTCCATACCAGCAGCAACGCCTACTTCTTTCATGCGCTCAAGCAAACCCGTATAGAGCTCCTTGTTAGTCTCCCATTCGCGTTTAAGAATATTATATTGAATGGACCGATCCTTAAGGGACAATAATTCAACTTTATGTTCTTCTACCTTTTCCTCCAGTAACTTTTCTTTCTTTAAAGACTGTTCGTAATCAGATTGAAGACTATTTGCTATTTGTGCAACTTCCGTATCAAGGCTAAGTTTGATCCGGTTCATTTCCTCATTTAGTTGAACAAGCCTTGGATATGCAGATTTATAAATGTTCGATAATTTAAAGTATTCACCCTGAAGAACAGCATACTGGGATTTTAGTTTTTGAATCAAATCGCTTTTCAAAACCTGAGGTAAAACACTAAAACCATCAGCGGACCGCGATTGTATGTATAGAGCCTCAGCCGCTATACGTTGGCCAGTAGCGACTGTTAATTGCGCACTGATGTCATTAAGTTGAGTGGTTATGATATCGTCTTTATCTTCGACATCGATAATTTCATGTTCTCTAGCATATTCCGTTAGATCGCGTTCAGAGGTTTCAAGTCGTGCCTGAACTTTCTGAATTTCTAATTCTAAGAAATGCTTCGCTCCGGAAGTTGATCCGAACCGCCTGTTTTCATTCAAAGTAATATAGTTATCAACAACCGAATTGGCGATACCTGCAGCTAATTCTGGACTAAAGCTATCAAAGTTTACAAGAAAAAGATCAGACCTCTTTATTGGTGACACGGTAAGTCTATTATCAAACCGTTTAAGTATTTCGAACAACTCCTTATCCGTCTCGGAGTCAGAATTTTGGCTGTCTGTAGATACATCTAGATCAATATATTCTTCAACCATTACCTTCATAGGTTTAATCAGCTGTTTTAAACCATTTACAAATCCCCGTTGTGTAATCTGTCCAGAAAATTCAGGATTTTCTGCCAGTGAGAATTGAGAGATAACAGTTTCCGCTACCGAACTACTTTGCAGAATGTTTTGTTGAGTATTTTTATACTCCAACGGTTGATAGTCGGTTTGCTCTAGGTTCTGGAACTTCACCACGCTACCGCTTGGTGTTTTAATTTCGAGCAGTACCTCAGCGCGATAAACCGGACGCATTAACAAAGTTGCGATAACGGTTGTTACTAAAAATAAAAAGGATATGGAGGCAATGGTCCATCGGTACTTAATAACGGTTTTCCACAACGAACGTAAATCTATTTCATCATCAGGAAGTCGCTGATTTGTGTGGGTGTCGTAAGCGATGATCTCTTGAGCATTGCGATCCGATCGGAAAATTGGGAGTTTATTTATTTCCTCCGTTTCTATACTCATAATAATTGATCTTCTTCAACTCTGTTTAGCGACCAAACTAAAGTTGATATTAATTTATAAGGCTACGCGAAAAATTCCAGAAATTCCCCGCCAAATACCTGCCAAACCCCGCTTAGCCGAACTATGGTGCACCACAACAATATCACCTTCCTGCAAAATGATATCACTTTCGGGGTCTACCCGAATCTTATTGTAATTAACCTTATAGACGCGGGTTTCCCCTGCATAGGTTTCGCGATAGACTTCAATCCCTTGTTTCGAAGTTTCGTAAACAATTCCACCTGCCATGGAGAGAACCTTTAGGACGTTTGTATCACCCTGCATTTCGTAAGCCCCGGGCCGGGCTACCGCCCCCTCTACAAATATACTTCCTGTTTCTGGTACAACAACGCTGTCGCCGCCCCGAAGAGTGATGTTTTCTAGGTCATTGTTTCCCTTCAGTAAAACATCCAGCTCAACAATCAGCGACTCATTCTCATGTAACTGTTTCTCCCGGTTATATACCGATCTTCTGATCTGAATCTGGGTACCCGCTTTATCGGTTAAACCGCCCGCCTGAGCAAGCATTTCAATAATGGTCCTAGGCTGCCTGATTTCGTAAATATTGGGTGCGTCAACAGCACCCAGCACTGCAACCTGCTGGGACTTAAACTCGTCCACAAATACAGAAACCTGGGGATTTTGAAGATAATCTTTCCCAAGTTCGAAAGTGAGGAATTTCTCGACTTCTGTGGTCGTCATTCCGTTGACGTTAACACCGCCCAGCAATGGAATCATAATCATTCCGTCTCCAGTGATACGGACTTTCCTATTAAGTTCTTCGACCTGAAATACCGCAATTTCAAGAACATCACCAGGGCCTAACTTATAACTTTCCCTGGAGATAAAATTACCCGTCTTGTTTACACTTTCGGCAAATGATCCTAATTGAATCTTTTGGTTTAATGCTTTAACGGCTTGTTTTTTAGAAACTTCGTCGACTGGATCAGTCGATTGCAACTCTTCGGGGGTATTAGAGAAATCAGAACTGCTTGTACTATCATCCGCGAGTGTTATAGCTGGCTGGGTTTCATCTTCCTCAGATTTTTGGATAGAATCCGAATCGGGGTTATTTGATGAACTAGCGCAACCACCAAGAATCAGGAAAGCCGCTCCTACCAATAGAAATGTTCGGATATAGGCTAGATTCATATCACCAAATCCAAAAAAACAGATGATTTCAGTTTGATCACTAGAGTGTGAACCGAAGGATTGCGAAAACTCCCCGTCTGAACAATATTCTGACGGGGATGCGCAATAACGAGCTGGAACCTAAGACAATAGTGTCGAGAATCCCAACCTTACTTTTGTCCTACTGTGCAGTCCTACTTTACAGTTTAGATTAACTCGTAGAGGGACTTGCAGTAGGAATTACTGGAGTAACAGGAGGAGTAGCGGCGGCTCTAAGCGCTGCGAGACGAGCATCATTTATGGCTCTTAGCGCAGCAAGTCGGGCGTCATTTATCTGCTGTGGGGTAGCTCCCGTAGTAGAAGTGACAGGAGTTCCTGTAGCAGTAGGTGTAGTCGCGTCTGTAACTGCTGCTTGAGCGGTGGCGTCATCATCATCCTCTGAAATAGCAACTGCAATTCCAACGGCGGCTAAAATTGCGATTATTTTGGCAGCCAGGCTAACTCCAACAGCTCCTTCAGATACCTGCACATTGATAGATTTTGCCGCAGCCAAAGAGCTTGAAAAACTTTCACCAGAATTTACCAAAGTTGTCGTACCGGAATCAGAAATTACCACAAATCCACCGTATACAGATTTGACGACAATGACTCCATTACTATCTAGACTTGCGACACCTGAAACAGGTAGCGACGTATCTTGCGATTGAATAATGACATTTGAAATCCTGACGCTAAAGTTTGTACTGTCTTCAAAAGAAAATGCTGCGGCACCATTTTCCACTTCGACTATGTACCCATTGTCGAGTTCATCAACAGTTACTTTGCTGTTTTCACTAACATAAACCCCTCCACCTTCAATTAGAGAGAGCCCAGCAACAGCTGATTCGCCAGTTACTATCTTGTCCCCACCAAAAAAGGTATAGGCGCTATCGACCGCAAGTTTTCCCGTGGCAGTTTCGATTGACACATTATTCTGGCCGTTGAGGTTCCCCAAAACCGAGTTTCCTGCAATGCTTACAGAGGTCAATAGTGTCATTGACATAGAGACAAGCCCCGCCGCAACCATTTTGAGTTTTTTGTCAGAATTCTTCATTTTTTAGTCCCATTTTTCAGAAAGTGATAAATCTACAAAAATTATATATTAAATTCTAGCGAATTCCTACACTTATCTCTTATTCTACGGTCAGGATAGTAGTCACCCCATCAGTTCAACTCAAACTTCAACCGTTGGATCTACCTTATCGACGAGAACTCTCAGCGTCGATATTTGGGTGACAAAATTGAGCACCTGATGTCGTTAGTATAGACTTAAGTTATATAGAGCTATGTATATATTGCGCTAAAATTATAAGACAGCCGTGGTCAAACCTGTCGATCTAACAAATTTCTCGATCTCGTGCCCCAAGTAGACAACTGCTCGTGTCCACATTAGGGGCCACATTTACATTTCAGGTTAGCTTGATCGCATCGAAATCGCGTCGGTAGACAACACCAAAGATTAACAGGTGGTTCAATAAGATGGCACAGGATTAAGCCCAGTTGTCTCCAGGAACCTGCTGTCGAGCCTTGACAGGCTTACTTCTTCCGAAGACAATCGTACGTTGGTGATCACAATGTTTCCCCGAATTTAATGCGCATGGAAACATTGAATGGCCTAATCCAAGGATAGCTTAAATCAATAACCTAGCGCCGTCGCTGAATGACTCGTATCTGATAGTTCCCCATTTATTCTCCGACCACTTAGTGTTATCCAGTTGCTTATGTACTGGCTCAGCAGTATCGGCGAAAGGCCCTCATTAGAATCGATAAACAGCGATCAATATTCCCCCCTTTCAACAATTCAACTGAATGAATGCCTTAAACAATATGCGAGTCCTCGTAACCGGTGCCTGCGGAACAGTTGGCTCGGAACTGTTGAGGATTTTGCTAACCGACGGAACCTTTCAACCCAGCGAAGTTATTGGTCTGGATAATAACGAAAGCGAGCTATTTTTTCTCGACCAGCTTTATTTGAAAGATGAGCGTGCCATATTCATTATGGGGGATATACGCGATCAGAATAAGTTAGATCGAGTGATGCAAAACGTCGATATCGTTTTCCACGCCGCCGCCAAGAAACATGTCGTTTTGTGTGAACGCTCTCCATATGAAGCCGTGCAGACTAACATACAAGGGGTCCAGAACGTTATTTTAGCCGCACAGAAAAATAACGTCTCCAGGGTTATTTTTACAAGCTCAGACAAGGCTGTCAATCCAACAAATGTTATGGGTACTTCAAAGCTCATGGGGGAAAGAATTATTACTGCGGCCAACGGAAACTCCCGGGGGCACGAAACCATATTTTCATCCACTCGATTTGGTAATGTTTTGGGGTCTAGTGGATCTGTCATACCAATTTTTAGACAACAAATAAAACTAGGAGGACCTGTCACGCTCACAGACCCGGAAATGACACGTTTTGTTATGACTATCGAACAATCCGTCCGATTGGTAATTGATTCTGTGGGACTGGCAAATGGAGGTGAAGTGTTTATAACAAAAATGCCGGTTATTCGAATCGCAGACCTGGCCCAGATAATGATTGAACAACTAGCCCATGTTTTTGGGTATAGCTCCAAGGACGTCAGAATCGAAGTTATTGGTTGTAAGCCGGGTGAAAAACTATACGAAGAATTAATGAGTCACGAGGAAACGAGTCGAGCTGTCGAACTGAAAAATTATTTCTCAATTCTGCCGGCATTTCGGGGTTTCTACAACTCGGTTAAGTACGACTACGATGCTGTAATAAGCAAAGAAGTAGATGATCCCTATATTTCCGCCAATTTAACTCCGCTGGATATTGACCAATTGCGATCATTTCTAGTTGACAACAAATTGCTTGAACATTCCGAAAAAAACGAGACCAGTCAACGCTACTGGCCAGGTGATAAAGAGGAACAAAAGTAGTGAACGTGGTAATTTTAGGCGGAGATGGGTATCTGGGCTGGCCCACCGCTATGTATTTCTCAAACCGAAGCTATTCTGTCACCGTGATTGACAGTTATTTTCGACGAGACGCTTGTAAGGAACTGGATACACAGTTTCTTTATCCCGTGCCTACGTTAGTTGAGCGCGCGAAGATTTGGCATGAATTAACAGGATACGAAATTAAAGTCGTCGTCGGCGATTTAGCCCAGCCGGAGTTCATGCGGTCAGTTTTTAATGGTGAGGTAAATTACGATTGGGCAATTGACCACAACTTTACAGGGGTTCCGAATACAGTTGTTCACTTTGCTGAGCAACCGTCCGCTCCTTACTCGCTATATAACCATCGATACGCGGATTTCACACTGGTAAACAATCTTCGAGTTACAAATAACCTTGTTTGGGCGATAAAGGATTACGCACCGAAAACGCATATCATTAAACTCGGTACGATGGGTGAATATGGCACGCCAAACATTGACATCGAAGAAGGATGGCTGGAAATCGAACATAACAATCGAAAAGATAAATTCCTGTTTCCGAGACAGGCCGGCTCTCTTTACCACACGACGAAAATCATGGATACGGATCTACTATGGTTTGCCGTTAGAATGTGGGATTTACGCGTCACTGATCTTATGCAGGGACCGGTTTACGGAGTCGAGACTGAAGAATCAGAAATTGATCAGCGGTTGAGAACTATTTTCAATTATGACGAAATATTCGGTACTATCATTAATCGATTTATTGTGCAGGCAGTCGTTAATTATCCACTGACGGTTTATGGTGAGGGAGGGCAGACACGAGGATATCTGAATCTAAAAGATACATTGCAATGCGTACATATATCAGAGTCAAATCCTGCAACAAGGGGAGAACTACGAATATTTAACCAGATAATGGAAATATTCTCGGTCAATGAACTCGCTTCTCTGATCCAGCGCGTGGGCAATGAACTTGGCTATGATGTTCAGATTGAACATATCGAAAACCCGCGAAAGGAATCTGAGTCGCATTATTACAATCCAACATACCAGGGCTTGCAGGATCTCGGTGTAGTTCCGCACTTTCTGACCGACGATGTGATGCGTGGGCTGTTTGAGGCGGTCAAACCTTATCAATCATCCGTGTGTAAGAATGTAATATTCAAGGGTGTCAAATGGACGTGACCTAGCCACTTGTCATCTACCTTTGACTTATTCAGGTAGATTCTAAGGTCACAGGGTCTGTAGGTTGAATTGATTATCGGCGCCGTTCTTGGCAGTAGCAACGCCAAATTTTTTATCAAGTCATAATTCCCACCGTTCAAACTGGCGTGCCAATACTTTGATTATTTTTTAGCAACACAGCGGCAGCTGCAGATCGGTAAACTGGAGAATTCTCTCCTATGCAATATCAGAAAATTTTTAATTAAGTAGACCGATCAACTTGTGATCACATAAGGTTATTGCTGGAATACTTCTGAGACAAAACCTACAGCGTTCCTACTCCTATTGATATTCGACATAATATTGATATACTCCCGCGGAATTGGAACTGGGAAAGTATTGAATCCGTGGAAAAAATAATCGTATTTGGAGGCGATGGCTTCTGTGGATGGCCCACTTGTTTGAAATTGTCGAACGAAGGTTATGAAGTAGTAATTGTTGATAACCTATCCAGAAGAAATATTGATATTGAGCTCGAATGTGATTCGCTCACTCCTATCCGGCCAGTATCGCGGCGTTTGGCCGCATGGAAGAAATTAACAGGTAAAACTATCCAGTATCATAATATCGATATTTCTCGACAGTATCAGAGGATGGTCGATTTGATCCGCGAACTCAAACCTCACGCACTGGTACATTTTGCTGAACAACGGGCCGCACCTTATTCTATGAAATCACCGTCTCATAAGATGTATACGGTGAACAACAATATTAATGCTACCCACAACATTCTAACAGCAGTAGTGGAATCGGGTCTTGATATTCATATTGTTCATCTGGGTACCATGGGAGTTTATGGATATGGTACGGCGGGAATGGAGATTCCAGAGGGTTATTTAAATGTACGTGTAGATGCAGGAGGAGGAGAACAGGAACTGGAAATTCCGTATCCACCGAATCCAGGCAGCGTATATCACATGACCAAAACCATGGATGCTCTCATGTTCAATTACTATAACAAAAATGATCAGATGCGAATCACCGATTTGCACCAAGGTATTGTATGGGGAACTGTAACTTCAGAAACGGAAAAACATGAAGACCTGATTAACCGATTCGACTACGATGGTGACTACGGTACAGTGCTCAACCGATTTCTAATGCAGTCCGCTGTTGGTCATCCACTTACTGTACACGGCGTTGGGGGCCAGACACGGGCCTTTATACATATCCGTGATACTGTCGAGTGCATTCGTTTAGCCATAGAAAACCCACCAGCGAAAGAAGAACGAGTTAAAATCTTTAATCAGGCAGTGGAAACACATCGTATCAGCGATTTAGCTGAATTGGTTAAGAACCTGACCGGCGCGGAAATCCGCTACTACCGGAATCCGCGCTTCGAAGCAGAACGAAATGACTTGACGGTCTGCAACAAGAACTTTCTAAATCTAGGCCTAAACCCAACAACATTAAACGAAGGATTGCTTGGTGAAGTCACTGAAATCGCCCAAAAATACCTTGACCGGTGCGATCAGTCGAAAATAGTCAGCACCTCACGCTGGCGCTCCGATATGTCGATTGACCATGACGGTTCGGCCAATCCAGTTAGTTAATAATCCACATACTCTTCCTCCTATGTGGTTGTCGATGGCGATCTATCGCTAATCGGCTAATTTTCAGTTATGTAAAAATATCTTTATGAATATTTTGATCACAGGAGGATGCGGGTTTATTGGAATAAATCTTATTAGCTATCTCCATAGACATACTTCCCATAAACTCTCTGTCCTCGATGACCTGTCCTTAGGAAACAAACAAGCGCTGGACGAATTTAATGTTCAATTTTTTAAAGGTGATATCCGAAACTCTGAATTAGTCACCTCTATTCTTGAGCAACAAGAAATTGAAGGCATAATCCATCTTGCTGCTGACACCCGAGTCTTGGATTCTATAGAGAATCCGGGGTTTAACTATGATGTAAACTGCACAGGCACCTTTCGATTACTCGAAGCCGCCAGAAATTTGAATGTCGCCAGGTTCGTTCTCGCGTCAACAGGTGGCGCAATCATCGGCGATGCTATTCCACCGGTTCATGAAGAAATGGTTCCCCGTCCAATTTCACCCTATGGTGCGAGTAAGTTGGTGGGCGAAGCTTACTGTTCAGCGTTTGCAGGCGCATATGGCCTTAAAACTGTTTCATTGAGGTTTTCGAATGTGTATGGTCCTCGGTCGTTCCATAAGGGCAGTGTAGTTGCCCATTTTTTAAAGCAAATTGTGCAAAACAAACCTCTAGTAATTTATGGAGACGGTAGTCAAACCAGAGATTTCGTGTTTGTAGATGATCTTTGTGCTGCAATAGAAAATGCTCTTTCTGTAGACGAAGGCGGCCTAGTGTGTCAACTCGGATCAGGAATAGAAACTTCGGTAAATCTACTGGTTGAATTGATTCAGGATGTAGTCGGTAACGACTATCATGTTGCGGTTGAATTCGAAAACGCGCGCACTGGGGAAGTTCTACGAAACTATGGCAACATTTCCTACGCTAGGAAGACACTTGGATACGATCCGAAGATCAATTTGGACGAAGGATTAGTGTCGACATGGGACTGGTTTAAATCTAACCAGAGTCTATTTGTAGATTAAAAAGGACACAATGGGACATCGTCTTGTGTAGCAATAGCTCTGATTTGAGTGACGATGAGGAATTCCCTCCGAGGGTCTCGGTAATTCTGCCAGTTTACAACGGCGAGGATACCCTTAAACGAACAGTAGACAGTATTCTTGCGCAGACTTATCGGGATTTCGAACTTATTATTATCAATGATGGGTCGAAGGACAACACCCAAAATGTCCTTGATCAGCTGTCGGATTCTAGAATCAGGCGGGTCAACAAACCCAATGAAGGACTCGGCGAAACACTTAATCTGGGGCTATCCCTTGCAAGAGGCGAATTTATTGCCAGAATTGACGCAGACGATGAAGCTACGCAAGACCGATTTTCCGAGCAACTTGATTTTCTGGATAGCAATCCCGAAATATCCGTTGTAGGCTCAGCAACAAAAGTCAAATATGCTGACAATTCAGAGCATACGCGGACGCGACCGCTTTCTCATGAGCAAATTATGCGACATATAACGCGTATTTGTCCGGTAGTTCATCCATCCGTAATGGTTCGAAAAGCCGCACTTTTAAACGTAAATGGCTTTGATACTGATTTTGATGGCTCGCTTGGAAGAAGTATTGGAATGGACTACCATTTGTGGATCAGGATGTTGGGCAAAGGTTACAAATTTGCGAATCTTAATACTCCACTAACTATTCAATACAAACATTCAGAATCAATTATTGGTGGAAAATCTTTAGGTTTCAAACTTTGGCACCGGGCCAAAATAAGGCATTTCGCAAAACAAGAACTTTCATTAGGATGGAAAGCATATATCGATATAATATTGGTTTCATTCGTAACGCTTCTTTCCCAATTTAACGTTAGAGTAGATTCACTATTCAATATATTAAGTCGAAAAGATGTAAAAAAACAAAAGCTGAAATCCTATAATAGGCGCAACTAATGAACAGAAGAGACTTTGCCTTATTCAGTTCCGCGGCAACATTTAGCGGATCCAACCTCTCTGATGCGCTTGGCAGCGAGAATTTTCATTTATCGGAGTATTTGGAAATTCTGGATGTGGATAAAACAGAACAAGGTATCAAAAAATGTATTGAATTATCAATTAAAAGGAATACCGGTGTGGTATTTGTTCCTGACGGAACATACACGATTCGTCAACCTATCGACACAAAAAGCATTGCGATTATTGGTATCAGTCCATCTCATCCTTCTGCCACTACTAAATCCGTTATCTTCAAAGTGTCTCCGGATAGTAATTACGCAGGTCCTGCCTTAATGAATGTTAAGCATGTTGAGAATATATATTTCAATTATTCAGATGGAAACTCCGACTTTGACCACGCTGTCTCAATTCGCCCTTTTAAGAGTTTTGTAATTGGCTGCAACTTTGTAGGCTTTCCAATAGCTATAAAGCGATCAGACGAAGGAAACGGTGGTTGTGCATTTATGCGAATCATAAACAATGGTTTCTTCAATTGTAGAAATTCACTGGTTTTCGATACTAAAGGCGGAAAATATCACAACCTAATCGTCGACGACAATTACTTTATTTCCGGGAGTCAGGTCAACGATACTGGATACACTTTTAACCAAGGGAATAAAGGCGCTGCGACTGCTTCGCTTGACGTAGCCCAGATTATTTTGCCAGGTAAGTGGCTCGGAGGGTCACTGTCAAGAAATCTTTTTGAACAGCTAGCCCTTTCAATGAGTTTCGGAAGTATACAGGATGTATTGTTTTCTGCAAATTATTTCGAAGCCGTGGATGTAGATATGATGATGCGCCAAAAGAAGAATTCCAACTTCGTCTCTCTTGCCAACTACCACCAGAATAATAATTGTTTTGTTACAGAGTTAAAGAAAAACACGATATAAGTATTAAAAGTGAGTTTTATTGAACCAGCCCTGTTTTTCTATATTGCAATATCATGCATTTGTGTTAGTGGATTTATTAAGGGTAAGACGCCACTAGTTGCATCACTGATATTTGCCGGTTTATTCATGATTGGTAATAGAATATCTATAGAAAATTTTGACATATACACCTATAGCTTGATTTTTTGTGACACTAGTATTGGTCCGTTTTATCTCAAGGAATTTTTATTCTATTTGTCGGGAAAAATGATTTTCTCGGTTGTCGGGTGTCAGTCCAACAGCTTTATCTATGCAGACATTTTCTTTGTTTACATAATTCTATTCATTTCTTGCTGTATTTTTAGTAAAGAAAATCTATACGTTCTTTGCGTATTTGTTGTATCGTATTTTTTTATTATAGGATTTACCAATATCTACCGACAGGGCATAGCAGAACTCTGGCTCCTCTTTTTTCTATTGCTTTCAGATCACAGTAAATGGAAACTCACTTTTCAGTGGACGTCATTTGTCGTCGTTTTGATTCATAATGTTGCAATAGTGCCATTACTGGTAAAATTAATTTCCGAATTTAAAATTATTTTTATTGGAATAGCATTAATAACCGGATTTACAGCCTATTTGTTTGTTTCGGATCTATACTTGGACAAGATTACCACCAAGTCCATTGTCAACGTCGGGAGTGACTTTTCATTGGCATATGTGTTGCTCTTTTTCTTGATATTCCTAATTGCTTTCATCCTCAGAATTGGAGTTAGAAACCTAACACAAATTGCAATATGTGCTACCGTGCTTGTTGCTACTTATCTGCTTTTTCCAGGAAGGCCGGTAGAAAGACTCGCAATGTTTTTCGTTGTCTTAAACATGCGTTCAATTGTCAATATTACTAACAAAATATTTGGCAAAAGATTCACCCCGCTTGTGCTAACTCCGCTACTCTGTATACCAATCTTTACTTTCAATAACGTCCGTTTACTTGTCTTTGGTGAGTAGGGTTTAACGGGAGAGCCATCCGAAAAGTAATTTCATTATTCTACGTCGTTATTGATTGTGTAGTAAGCGCCTAATAAACGCCCCTCTTGATATCTTCAACTTTACCCTCAACAAACCAGCATCACTTATTTCAAGAGGCAGTAGCCACCGATCTATTTCCACCGTTCTACTTTTTCTTTCGGTTTTTCCGTTTCTTATTTTTATTGTTATTCTGGTTCCTCGGCCTAACCTGCACTTCCTTGATTTCCTTGACTTCCGTGAGTAATAGCGGGCTCACATTCCAGCGCCGCCCCTCATCACTCACCACACCAACTGTCTTTTGGTTGAACTTCACTATCGTCCCAAACTGTTTGCCCCGATTTGAATCGAAGCTCACCTTTGCACCCATCCCAAGAGCAACCATCTTCTCATGTGCATGTAGCATTTCCAGCACATTCAACCGGTCTACTATCACATGGTGCAGAGACAACAACTCGTCATAATTCAACCAATCTACACTGATCTGTTTGTTATTCATCCCGATATGGCAGTAGCCTATCCACATCGTCATAATCAACGATATTCGGTATCCTGGTAAATACCTGTTTTAGATATCCGTAGGGTTCAAGCCCGTTGGCTTTCGCCGTTTCAATCAAACTGTAAAGATTAGCACTGGCCTTCGCACCCTCTACACTGGCCGAGAAGAGCCAATTTTTACGGCCAATGGCGAACGGTCTGATCGCATTCTCTACTGGATTGTTATCTATCGGATAACGGCCATCATCCAGATAGCCAACTAACCTCGGCCATTGCTGATCCAGATAATGGAGCGCACGGCCCAATGCTGTTTTCGGCGCCACTTTGGGTCGGATCTCACCCAGCCAGACTTTTAGTTGATCAATCACAGGTCGAGATTGTGCCTGCCGGGTCGCATAACGGATATCGGGTGTGACGTCGATCAAGGTCTTTTCAACGGCGTACAACTTCGCAATCAATCTGATCGCATAGTGCGCTTGCGTCTGTTTCTTCGTGCTGGCTTTATTGGCCTCAACAAACTTCCGCCTCGCATGCACCCAGCAACCCAATCTTGTAATTGACTGTTCTCGACAGACCGCACCATAGCCTTCGTACCCATCCACCATCAACGCGCCCTGATACCCCGCCAACAAGCGCTTAGGCACCGTACTGCTTCGACTCGGATCATAGTCAAACAAGACGAGTCGGTTTCCCGGGGGCCCCACGCATCTCACCCACATATAAGACTTCGATTGTGGCCGTTTGCCTGGCTCAATGAGTACCTGTACCGGGCTTTCATCCATATGCAGGTACGCTGACTCCAGTAGGCGTTCTTCCATCCGGTTGATCAGTGGCTGAATCAATTGACCACACTTCACCATCCAGTTGGCTAACGTCGTCCGGTCCATTTCAATACCAAACCGACTCAAGATCATGCTTTGTCGATACAGCGGCAGACTATCCGCATATTTGGCCACAGCGATATAAGCTAATAAACCACTGCTGGCCTGGCTTTTTTCGATGGGTTGTTTCGGCTTTGAGGCGGTCTTTAAATAACCATCACAACAAGGGCAGGCATACTGCTTACGGATATGCCGAATCACCTGGATCTGCATCGGGATGACATCCAATTGCTCCGAGACTTTCTCGGCGATTTCCCGCAACGCATAACCGTCATGCGGACAAACTTTTTCTTCATCACTCAGGTCGTGAATCACAGTAAGGCGGGGTAAGTCTTCCGGTAAGGGCCTACGTCCACCGCGTCGTTTTTGATGTGCGGGAACAGTGATTAGTTCGTTATTCTGATCTGCTGAATCGTCAGTGTCAGCATTCGAGATGGTCTGCACTTGTTCTGACTCATTAAACAAGAAGATCTCGTCCTGTAATCCACGCATCGATTCTGAGGTTGCCGCAAACTTGCGGTTGCGCGCCAGAATCAAGGCTTCCTTGAGTTCTTCGATAAACGTGTCTTTCTGATGGATCGTGATTTCGTGCTGACTAATCGCCGCGTCTTTACGACGTAGTGTCGTTTCCTTGTCCAGTAGTTGCTGGCGAATACTGGACAACTCCCCCTCGATTCGGGCATTTTCCTGTTCCAATTCTAACCGCGTTTTCATGGCTTGGATTATACCAAACCTGCTTCATTACTCCTCAAGTAATAGACTGATAATGCAGCGTTTTGTGTGGCTTTTGCGGAGATATCGCTAACCCCGTTAACAACCAGTGAAGTGACTGTTGGTTAACCTGAATCACTTCAGAAGAATCATTCAGTGGCCACTTGAATTTTTCTTGTTCAAGTCGTTTGTACCAAAGCACAAACCCTGTCTTGTCCCAGTGTAGTATTTTTAACTTGTCTCGATTGCGATTGCAAAAAACAAACAGGCTCTCATTGAAAGGACTCATCCCCATCTCTTGCTCTACTAAAACACAGAGGCCGTTGATGGCTTTGCGAAAGTCTACTGGTCGTCGGTGTAGGTACACCGCAGGCAGGTCGTTGAACCACTTCACCGTAACAATTTATCGAGCAACAAGGTCAAGGTATCGGATTGGCTATCCACGCACATCGGAAGCTCAACTTCGGTGACGCGCAACTTAATCGAATTGCAATTCAGAGGCGAATCAGTTGTGACTGTAGGCGTAAGTTGAATAAATCGATCAGAAGGCTGCCCAGGAATTTGACCCAATTGCTTCTTGCGCAGACTAAAATACTTCGCGTTCACATCGTGACGGCTGCAGAACTCTGCGGCGGTTAGACCGCTTGAGGATTGTTGATCTATCAGATCCCGCCATTGGGATTTCGTTCTTCTGGTCATCGATATTTCCGGGAGTGAAAACCCCACGATAAAGGCTTTCTGATCGGCCCGATAGAACGCACTTTATTAGGCGCTTACATTGTGTAGATGTAGATTGAATACTGTTTGGGGCCATAAAAGAAGACATTGCTTAGCTAGATGCTGTCAATATATTCCCAATCCAAAGTGTTGCGAAAAAATAGAACTTGGATGGGCGGCTTAGAGCGAGGCCCTAAGAGGTTCAACTTTTACTAATTCTATCCAATCTAAACTTATTGGTTCATTTAGAATGTAAGACTTTTCGGGAGATTTTTAGGAACCCCCCAATATTTCATTATTGATAACAAAAGTACAGGTAACTACTATTTCTTTAGTTATGTTTTGGTTCTAATTTTTGCTGCGGCAAAGATACTGTTATTGCGAAGATGGGGAAGCGGTACAAGGCGGTCTATAAAAGCCCACTTACTTGCAGTACGCATGCCACCCCTAGCCTCGACGTAAACCATATCGTGCCGCGCCAGCAATTGTCGCAGGGTAGCAATACAAAACCAACAGGTATGCTCTGGGTTTGGGCTAGTATCCAAGGAGAACAATCCTTTCACAACACTTCGCCAGTGCCAAGGGTGCGGCGTAGCAATTACCAGCACTCCGTCGTCTTTCAAATGTCTTTTGGCACATTCCAAAAAATCAGATAAATTCTCTAAATGTTCAATTATGTCACCAGCCGTTATGACGTCAAATTTTTCTCCAAGGTCATAATTTTGTGCATCTCCAACTAATACATTGTAGCCTTTGTCCCTCAAGTAGTTCACACCATCTTCATATAAATCTAGCCCCGTGCAATTTGAAGACACGAACGAAAGTGCCTTGTGTAACCAAAACTTACTTTCGTAGTTCTTAGGATTGTGTTGTACGCAGCCGATATCCAGTACTGTTTTATTTTTACAGTACTTTACAAAAAATGAAATTTTGTCATCATTAAATGCAATCTCTTTTGCAGAGTTTGATATGTAAGGGCGAGCGTCCTTCCCAATTAAATATTTACTCATTGATTTGTCTAATGATCCCGGTAAATCGCTGAAATTTTTCACCGTGGAGTATAGTGTATTTAACTATGTATAAATACTTACTTTGTAACCAACTTTGTAGAAATTGTGATTAACCCAAACTGCTACGAGATACAGCGTTAGTTTTCTTACTCTTACCAATTACAAATGCCATATTGACCTTGATATTCCAGGCGTAAATCAGACGAGGTCATCTGGATTTGACAATTTTTTTGATTGAGGCGAACAAAAATATTTTAATTGGGTTCACACGTTCACGGGTGGTGTTATTCAGATTTCCAGAGTCAACTCTTTATGGTAATATCGCTCTCGATTTTTGTACGAACTTACTCGAACCCTCAAATTTTAGCGGGAAATTGGAATTCTAAAGGGCGCTGTAAGTAGCGTAGCCCACTAATATGTTAGCTAAAAATATGTCGAAAGTTCGAGATTTCCTTGCGGATGGCCCTAGTGAATTAGTACGTAAGAATGGTGTAGTAATTCTTCTATCGGAAAATAGTCTAGATCAGGTTGATCAATTGCAAAAGGAGTTTTACGAAAGTTGTAACTACGAAGATGAAGAATCGGTTGAGAACCCAGTAAAGGAAACACGAACCAATCGACTGTGGAGAAATTTACGTTCTCACCACGCGAAAGGCGGCCAAAAAAGACAAGACAGATTGTTCTATCAGCACCTCTCAGCGAAGATCGAAAGCGACAAGGACAAAAAAATCAATATTCTGGAAATTGGGGCAAACGCAGGTACACCTGGCACAGAAGCTTGTATCAAACATGCCGATGCGATTAATTATGTAACTGTAGAATTAGCGCTTAATCCGTTGTTTGAATTGCAACGTCGACTTGAAAAACGGGGAGTCACGGATTTCCATCTAATATGTGACGACATTCTGTCGTCAAACCTAAAACCTGAATCTTTTGACTTTATCTTTGGTAGAGGGATCCTGCATCACTTTAGTTCTGAAAAAAAAGAAAAACTTGCCAGTAAAATTTCCTCGCTCTTGACAGAAGGCGGACAGGCAGTTTTTATTGAACCTTTGAATACGAATATAGTACTTCGTTTTCTCAGATATCTTTCCAGTGCACTTCGGCCGAACCTAACCTGGGAGCATCCGTTCTCTGGTCAGGAAGTTCGCGATTTTGTTAAATACTTCGGACAACAATCAAAGGTAGATTACATTGATTTTCTAAGAACATTTTCAATGTTATTCACGTTTATTCCGCCTGTTCACTCTGCAATTAATGACGCATTGATTAAAGTCGACAACTTTGCCGCCAGGATTCCGTTTTTAGTTCCATTTTTCACCAAAGGCGTCTTTGTCCTTTCGAAATAGCTGCGCTTTAACCTCCACCAACATATTTACTAGTAAAAGTTTTAGTTATTTTCAGCTATTTTTAATTTTGATATTTACTATGTGGTTCGTAAATTTTTTAGCACCTCTATTATTTTACAAATATACTATTTCCTGTCGTCATAGAGGCGACATAGACTGGCTTTTTGGCTAGAAATTCAGTTCGCAAATTTAAATACCTTCGATACTACACTTACCGCGAGGTGGCTTGATCAGACTCATGAAATAGCTACAGCAGAATGTCTCGTATGAGGTTCGTCTAACGTTGCTGTAATAGTTGTCAGACTTTGTAATGTGGGTCAAAATTGGACAGCCATTGAGGGCACATTTAGGTATTATTTTTTCCATCCCTGATAAATATCGCGAGTGATGTCAACATCAGAAATGAATATGTTGTTAATGTCACATAAGCAGCGCCCCAAATTCCATAGCTCGGTACAATCAAAATGTTAAGAATAATATTCAGACACAGAGTAATTGTAGAAATTTTTGTAATTAACATGATTCTATCGCTGGCAAGGAAATAGGCGTGAATAATATGGTACTGCGCAATACTAAACGTTCCAGGAAGAATAATTGCTAACACTGCCAGTGATGCCGTATATTGCGGAAAAAAAAGAGGGATGAATGTATATGCGGCCAGATAGATCGCCAGACCAATTACACCACCTACTACCAAAAATATGAGGAACAGGTTCTTTGTAATACGCCACCTGTCCTTACCTGACTTGTCTGACAGATATTGAAAAATAAGTGGGTTAAGTATCTCCGTTATAAGAAATATTTTATCGGCTAACAATCCTGCGAAGGTATAAAATCCCAACTGATAGTTTTCTACATATTTTGCAAGAATGAAGATATCTACCTTTAACAACAAAGTTATCAATATGGAATTTATAGTCGCTGGCAGCCCAAACCTAATCATTCGCTTCAACAGATTTAGATCGAAATCAGTCACCCTGAATCGTATTTCTTTCGATACTATTACGCAGGAAACAATATCGACCATGGTCCCTATACAATAATAGACAAGCAAGGTTGATATTGATTGTGCATCCGGGCTAATGAGGAAAATTCCAATCAGAACTACTATTGGTTGGGAAAATCCAATAAGATTAAAGGCCAGTATCCTGTCTTGTGCGAGGAAAACGTATCGATAGTGGTGTCTTACACTGGTCGCACCTATCGACGTAATAATTACCCAGATTAGCAGGCTGTCACTCACCACATCTAACGGGTTAGACGTAACTAGGCAAATCACAGCAAAAGCAGGTGCGACTATGGCACTCGTCGCCAATGAAGACATGATCGTGGTAGTAAATCCGCGCTGCGTTTCGACTTTTTTATTTCTGCTGAAATAGACGAAGCCGAGATCAGACCCAGTTCGCGTAAATAGAAATCCGACGATACATACGGTCAAAAAAAATGCATAGCTTCCTTGCACAGACGGGCCAAACTTTCCTACTACGGAAAGTAATACACCAAACCGCAAAAGGATTATTAATACTCTAGCGCAGAGAACTGCTACACCGGCTCGAACTAATATGTGCTTCATTTACACTGTTTCTCTGCATTCCGGTGTAATTTTAGAGTCAGTTTTTTAACATCAAGAATATGTTCGCCGACGTTTATCCTGGCGGCGGTACTTTTATTGATATTGTGACTTCTCGTTGATTGAATAGAGGTCGCAGATTAGTCCATTTTCAATGGTCAAACCCCGTTATCGACCCGAATTTTCACTATCTTAGTGAATAAAGCGTCAAATTTAGTAAAACTGTCAGAATTTGATTTATTAATATACCAATATTTGTCAAGTGTCTTTAACCGCCTACTACAATATTAGCGTTTTCCAAGTCGTTATCCTTTGTACGAGAAAATAGTAATTTGATGGTGTCTATCAGTATGTGTATATACATTGAAAAGCTGTATCGCATAATAAAATAGACTTCCATTTCAAATTTAATTCGCTGCTCCTCCAGATTTGCGCCATATGGACCTTTTACCTGTGCCCATCCGGTGATTCCGGGCTTAACCAAGAAGCGCAAATTGTAATATGGTATTGACTCTGAAAGTTTTTGGGCAAAATACGCCCTAATTGGCCTGGGTCCAACCAGGCCAAGATCTCCTTTCACTAAATTAAGTATCTGCGGCAATTCATCGAGATGTGATTTCCGCAGAAACTCACCTAATCTAGTTACTCTAGAATCTTTTACAGTCGCCCATTGCGGGCCATTCTGCTCAGCATCAACTCTCATACTGCGGAATTTGTAGAGCATAAACGGCTTTTTGTTTTTACCAAGTCGCTCCTGTTTGAAAAATATCGGCCCTTTTGAATCGAACTTTATTGCTATTGATATTAAAACCACTGGTACCGCAAACAAAAAAATTAAAATTATTGCCAAACCAGCCTCAATAACGCGCATGGCTTTTAGGACAACAATTGTTTGATAGTAGGACATCGCTTCATGTTTTAGTAACCATGGAAAATCTATCAAATCTAGAGGGATTCTGCCGCTGGTATCTGCATACGCTTCCCAGAAGTTAATTACAGAAATTCCTCTTACACGTTTCTCGAATACAATTGACGAAATCTTTTTGTCTTTCAACAGCTCCTCATCAACTATTAATGTGTAACGGCTATCATTTTCATCAATTTGAGCCAAGCTTTCTATTGTAGTAATTTTCTGGACAAGTTGTAGCAGGCCTGATTCCATAACTCTCAATTTATCTTCATACTTGTCTCTGTTTTTTGTCAGAAAATAAATTTTTGGATTTAGTTGTGAGCTGATATGGCTATACAATTTGCTCAAAGCCAATATTAATGTTACCGACAGCGAAAACAGAAAAAGAATAAATATCGCTCTACTCGTATCATCTCCTGACATAAAGGGATAAGAAACCAATATGGACAATGCCAAACATGCTACAGTCCTGATGACCGAAGTTAAGCCGATATTGATATCGACTCTTGAATATCTTCCAGATACGTACAAGAATATTATGGATGAGATCATCCAGATAGTATTAAAATATCTCTGGCTTGTTTCCCCAAACAACGTGGAACTTGCGATTGCGATCAGCGTAAAAATTAATAAATCAATAAACACCAAAATGCTTTGCTGTTTGAATGCTGGAGAGAAGTTTCTATACATGTTCACTAAAAATTGCAATAACTGGAATCAGAAGTGAAATTCCAAATAGCACTTCCACTTTCTTGTTTCGAATTCTTCGCAAAAATTTAATTTTAGATTCTAGAAGATCACAATGCAGTGACCTCAAAACTGATTTAGTACTACAAATCCCAATTGGTTGCCGACAATCTGGACACGTCACCCCTTGCCCTACTGAGATGCCCAAAACTAGTGCTTTCCATTTATTTTCGAATATTTATCGATGATAATTTTTCGAGAAATAAAATAGTTAAATCCTGTATTGATTACGGTCAAATTCTAAATGCCTAAATGTGATACACCAAGTTAAATTCCACTCTAGCCTATCTAATCTGCGCACAGGATTATCTAACCTAATATCTGGGTAAATTTGACAGAAATGACGTTATCTTTCAAGATAGCTGATTCGAACGGCATCCTACCGCTCTTTTTCAGTCTACCGTATTTGAAAACTCTTCATGGCCAAAATTCCCCAGCTGCAAAATAATCGAATATCAACAGTTTACCGTTGACCGTATAGTTTGTTTTACCAATTTCATTATACCACCATGGAAAACTCATATACTAATACTGGTATTCAAGTAAGTGCTGCTTTACTTCAATTTTGATTGGTTTTCGCTAAACATTACCGATTAGAAATATTATAGTTTTTTCAACACCCAGTGAAATCAAATTTACTTCGAGCTTGAGTGATATAGTAACGAGTTTAATGTGTCTTTTTCCTACTTGTTATATTGGCGAGAAGGGTTGGGGGAATTCTTCGTCTTTTAGACATTGATCCAATATTATTTCCAAACAATTCTGCTGCACGCCATTAAAGGTAAATATCGGGAAGATTATGGCTTTTTTGCAACGGTCGAGTAACCGAAACGTTACTGTTTCGGTTGGTATATCACTGGTGATTCTGATTTTAGTTCTTGCGAAAGGTGGGAACAGTAATTGGGTCCGGGCAGTATTGACAGTATTCGGTCCATTGTTATTTATATGGGCGAATTTTCTGGGGATTGGTCGCACCTGGATGAACTCGAGACAATTATTAATTGCATGGGTAGTTCCTTGGCTTGCTGTTTCTCTATGCGTGATAGTTCAAACTATTCCTATCGAGCTGGGATTTCACATTAATTCCGTATTAAAGTATTGTCCAGACCAAGACTTCTGCAAGGAACTGGCACTATCCAACTATCCAGCTAAAACGGTCAGTTTTTGGGCGGTCTTTTCCAGTTATTGGCTTGTGGCAGCAATCGTCTCCGCACTAAACTACCGAGATATTCGGCTAATCACAACTACGATTGTCGTTCTTGCCGTTTTCCAAAGTATATATGGGTTAGTTGCACTAGCGGGCGGTCAGCAAACGATTCTTGGAATCTGGGAAAAGGAGTATTTTATTGGCCATGCTACCGGGACTTTTGTGAATCGGAATCATTATTCTGGATTTCTTGAAATATCATGGCCAATTGGCCTGTCATTAATTCTGGTACTCATCCGAAGTTTCAGATTTAGATTCCGCTCTGCGGCGCAGTACTTTGGCCTCGCGATATTTTCGCTGCTGATAGCGGTGGCAGTTTTTAGCAGCCATTCACGACTTGGTGCCGCTTCCGCAATTGCGGGGGTCGTTATTTGGTTGATACTGCTTAGTAGAATTGAAGCTTCGACTTCGAATCAGCGCAAGCCGCTGAATTTCAAGTGGATCGCAGTAATTTTGATAATTTTTGTACTATTGGGCTCGGTCTGGTTCGGAATCGATCGCTTGCTTGACCGCCTTTTAGCTCTTTCCCTGGACCAGGGTCGGTTTCTCATATGGAGAGCAACCATGGACTATCCTTTGACCACATGGCTTTTTGGTGCAGGAGCAGGGAGTTTTTTGGACACATTCAGGACAGTTCAGCCTCCTGAACTCCATCTATTTTATGATTACGCACACAATGACTTTTTAGAATTCGTTCTTGATTTTGGAATTGTTGGGACGGGTCTTATAGCAGGAGCAGGTGGATACTGGTTAATTAAAGTGTTCCCTGAGAGACTTTCAACATTACAGGCAGGTGCGTTAGCTGGGATTTGCTCAATATTGGTTCATGGCACTGGAGACTTTAATTTACATATCCCCGGTGTAGCAATTACTTTTTGGGTGGCCGTGGGCATACTTTCGAACCCGAATTCGGCGTACCAACGACGGAAATCGAGAACTGGTAATGAGGTTACCCCATGATTGACTGCCATTGCCAGGAATCAATGACGACGCGAAAGATGAGGCTTATAGATTGTCAATGGCGAAGCAAGCATTGGAGAATATTATTGCAGGTATCATCGTAACCCCGCATCAACTTAACGGCGTATTTCGTGGTACCAGGGAATCAATTCTCAATATTGTCATGGCGTTTGCGCAAGAACTGTGATCCGAAACATCAGAATATATCTATTCCTGAATTGGAATTATATTTGGCGCCCGATGGCTAACCGAATTCAATCAGGGAAAAGCAGTGTTAGCCGAATTCCCTCAATATCTTTAGCGGAAGGCAGAATTGATGATTTCAATAGGTAGTGCAAACGATACTCCCTGATACCCCCCTGAATTACTGAATATCTGCGATATCAGTCCGACTACTTCTCCGCTACTATTAAACAATGGACCACCGGAATTTCCTGGATTTACTGCTACATCTGTCTGTATGTAGTTAATTTTGTTTTCTTTGGTAAGTCTTCGCTTGAGCCCGCTAATTATTCCTTGGGATGCGGATTTTTGAAATCCGAATGGAGCGCCGATGGTCAGAACCCATGAACCAACTTTCAGACTTTTGCTACTGCCCAATGTTGCTTCTCTCAGGTTGGTTGCTTTTATTTCAAGTAGAGCAAGGTCGAGCTTATGGTTTATTTTTATTGGTTTCGCATTATACTTTTTGTTTTTCTTGAGAAAAACAGTAATTTTTATTGCGTCTTTCAATAAGTGGGCGCTGGTTACTATTTTACCGTCGGTCGAAAGAATTAGTCCTGTGCCAGTAGATTTTAGCTGTTTTGAAATGAAGCCGTTACCGAAATGTTTTTCAAAGAAATCCTTCAACGGACCATTTTCTGAAATTTCGGGAAAGTTTTCATTCGGCTCTTCGCCAACTTTAACCATAGGCGCTTTCTTTTTAACCACCACAGTAACTACGGAATCTTTGTTCTCCTCATAAATTTTTATGAAATCCGGATACTCTGCAGCATAGAGTATCGGGCTGGTACTCGTCTCAACATGAACGACCAAGGTCAATGCCAAGAGGGTTGGCAAACTGATAACTTTGCTTATTTTTGTCATGAGTCAAGAACACTCACATAAGAGGGGGTTAAATTTTGGACCAGCTGGTTCTGAAAATCTGGTTTTTACTGGAATCAAGCAAACTTTATTTTTTAGTATCGCTGCCCATTGAGCGTTGAATCGTTGATATTTTTCTGACAAATGGGTCATTTTGTTTAATCCAGTTGGGGAGGTTATTTTTTGCTATGTTTGCTTCTTTGTTGGAGCGAAAGTCACCATATAGAACCAGATACCATTTCGACTCCTGTTCGGGTGACAGGTAGTAGAATGCGGGCGGAGAATTATTGTTGGATGGGAGCGATTGTACAACCAACGTCGCCTCTTTCTCTGTGAGAGCGGTCGCAATCTGGAGTGTGTAATGCCCGGGATCAAGACTGAGGACTTTCTCTCTTCCGCCTTGGCCGTTGCTAGCGACCACCTCATCGGTTGGATTATTGGCCGCGGCTGTTTGGACTTGACTAATTGATTGTTGTGGCAGCGTGTCTCTCGTCAAACTGAATGTCGAGGAAGCGGCTGTCTGGCTTTCGTTCGTTTGTAGCAATTCTGGTGATGCTGACGTCTCAGCTATCGTATTAGGTTGCACTTTGGGATCTGTTGGCGATGATTGACCGGTCGCGGTTGATTGTCTCAAGGACATTGGATTGGAAACTGTCTTGCCAACAGTTTGAGCCTTTTCGCTACTGACGCTTTTAGGGGGAGGATCTAGAATGGGGGTAGGGACTTTTTTAGGAACAGAAATGCCCTTCGAAAAATTGCTAAACGACAGTGTGGTAAAGCTGGTGAAAGGCAGAGAAAAGAAAGCGAGAACTACCAGAAAAATTACTGTACCAATTTTTGGGCATTTTGACATAACCCTATAATCTTTGTGTTGACAATCACTACAGGCGTAATTGTTAATACCGATAAATAAATTCCCAAACTGTTGAAAGGATGTTTTTGATACTCGGTATAAGTCGCCACCACCGCATACTTTACATGTCAGGCCTATATGAGTGTCGTCGGGAAACGTCATTTCTAATGTAGTTAGTACGGAATTCAGGTTTCCTGTAGAACGTTTTGTGGTTCATTATGAAAGCAGTGATTTGACCGCCAAATAGTAATCATAACTAAGGCAAGACCGGCCAATTGAGAAAGACCATCTGCAGTGGTTGAATATCGATAGAGACGTAGGAGGCCCTGAAAACACTCGAGACTCACGGTCAGTATGGTGGTAACCAAAGACCCCGAAAAGATATAATGAAAGCCAAGGGTTAGTGCGGCGGTTAAAGTTAGTAACGCAAATACCGCACCGTGGCCAACTCTATTCGAATACGTGAAGAAATTTTCACGCAGTAACAGGCATAAGGAAGCGTAGTATGCTGCTGCAAGACAGAATACAAAAATCGCCCCTCGCGTTTGTCGCAGTATTAAAAAACAGGTCATCCAATTTGGCATGGAATACGACTGCCGTTAGATTAGTTCTGATCAGTGTGCGACAGCTCGCCTCCGAAGCAGATTTCGATCTCCTGACCTAGTCGAAGTTGCATGACTAGGTCGTTTATACTTTCCCCAGAACCATCAAACTAACTCTTAGTATATAGTGAATTCGTAGTCAGGAGCAAAATAGTGTTGACCAGAGAACTCATTTACTGTCATTGTCCCACTGGTGTCTGAACCCAATAACGAGTACGGTTATGCTATTCCTTAGAGTTTTGTAATGGAGGAAGGCTAGATTTTCTGATTCTATCTTCAAAATTGATCAACCCTGAGGAATCCTTATAATAGGGATGAGCTACCCTTCACCAACAAACCGGTCCCCCAGCAACAATATTCGCTCTACCAGACCTTCAATATGAAAGTGTCGGGTACCATGATTAACAATGCAAGTACGCAGCATTGTCCTGCCTTCTAGCTGGGTCGGCGACATCATAAACTGCCCTTCCTCTTCAATTTGCTGTTGTATCTGGTGGTTAATATTATCGGTTAACTCGGCGTTTGATTCAGCACCATTCAGGTCCCGGGCAACGTAACGAAAGTTTACGATGGACAATTGTGGCGCTGCCACCAATTGAAGACTGTCATGACTTTGGATTAATTCGGCGAGGTAGCGGGCACATTCAACGTTATGCAAAACGTTTCGACCCATGGCCTCCGCACCGTAGTGGCAAAAAGCAATCAGGGCTGGTAGCGCGCGGAAGCGTCGGGACAATTCTGGCCCAAGGTGAAAAAACATATGCTGCTCCGGCGGGCCGTCAATGGGGAAATGAATATAGTCGGATTTTTCGTAGAACAACTGGCGCGCGTAACCAGGGTCACGATACAACACCACGGAGCAATCCAATGCATGGAAAAACCATTTGTGCAGGTCCATGGTGATGGAGTCTGCCAGTTCAATCCCGTCAAATAGCGGCCGCAACGACTCACTGAGCAAAGCGCCGGCTCCATAAGCCGCGTCAACATGAAACCAGATTTGCTTACGCTCACAGAGTTCAGCAATCTTATGGATGGGATCTATCGCCCCGGTCGTGGTAGTACCAGCGCTAGCGACTACGCAGACGACGCAATCCTGCTCATCAAGCACCCGCTCCAGCAGGTCCAGACGCATGCGGTGATCGGCATCGGTATCAATGGCTATTACATTATCGGTACCGAAGCCCAGCAGGACCGCGGCACGCTGAATCGAAAAGTGGGTTGCGCTGGAGCAAATAATAACCGGGGTCTTACCGGCCGCTGCCGTGATGATACCGGTTCGCCGATAGTCCGGACCAAATTGATGAACCAATGCTGCTCCCATAGCTGTCAGGTTTGCCAGGGAACCTCCACCGAGGAATACACCTTCCGCTTGGGCCGGGTATCCCGCCAGCTCACATAGCCATTGGGTCACGGTGCGCTCGATGGTCGCGGCGGAAGGAGAACCCGGATAGCCCACAACATTCTGGTTTACCGTGGCTACCAGGGCATGGCTCAATGGGTCCACCGGTAATCCCCCGGAGGCAACATAGCCAAAAAATCCCGGATGGGTATTGCGCCTGCAGTAGTTGGCAAGCATGGGACGGATTTGATCGAGCACCTGATCAATCCCGACTCCCCTGGACGGCAATGCCTCTGGCAACATTTTCCTCAGCATCGAAGCCGTGGACGGACAGACAATGGGATCTTCGGTTCTGGATTCCATTAGTGGGCCGATTACGTTACTGATATCGACGTCGAGCAACTTGGTAAGTTCGAACTCGGGGGGTAACTCTGGTGCGATCGGTTTCGTCGATTTATTCATAGATACCGCGGGGGTAATTAACTGCCATGGAGTTCACTTAAACCAGCATTCGGGCAAGGTCAGGGTCGGATTGCCGGTATTGTCCACATCCAGCGGATGGGGGAACTTGTGATTGGCAGAAGTCTTGAAGAATCGATCTCTGCGCAGAAAAGTAAATTCCATCACCCGGGGAATTGCCATCCCCATGCGGTAGACCGCAGTAGCACAATTGTTCGGATGAATATGGAGGCAGGCATGGGTCTGGGTCAGTTTGGAAAACACCCGGGAGGCAAGAAAGAAGTAGGGGCTGCTGTATAACATTTGCATGCCGTGAAACTCGATCACGATAATCCTGAATCGCTGCATTAGCTGATCAGACATATTTAACAGGTTTTCATATTCATAGCCCTCTATATCCATCTGCAACAACAAATCACCGTTTGACCCGGGCAAAGACTGATTCACCCAGGCATCCATGGTAATAAAATATTTGCTGGTGGTTACGCCAACATACTTTTCGAGGAAGTTAAAACTAGGATGGTGTTCCGCTGGCTGCTTTACTGCACGGTCAGCCATAAAAACCGCCATGCCGCGATCGGCGCATTCACGCTCGAATCCGGAAACATTAGCTACACCCGGAGAGAAACATGCTTCGATAGCTTCAAGATCATCCGGCACCAGATACCCACCATCGCCCGCCGGCCCCATTCGGATCAGTCTTTTTTCGGTCGTTACCGGGTGCATACTTCGCATGATAGAGCGTAGTTTTTGCGGGTCGGTCATCGGCGTTGGCAGAGAATTGTCCATCAATGATCAGGGTTTGGTAATTAAAATTGGTCCCGGCACAAACCAGAAATTATTCTATTGATAAAAAGCGACGTTAGCCACCAAAGCGATCAATAACTTCCTGTATCTCCTGCTGATAAACATAGACGGAATCCAGGTTCGGATTTTTACACAATACGAAATTGGCCACATTACTATTTCCATGTACAAAGAAATCCGTGTTTGCCAGCAAATGGGCTTCAACCATAACATCCTGTCCGAGCTTATACGGAGAAAATTCAAAACCCTGATTATTGGCATGACCCGCATGCATTTCACCGAAGTCACTTCGGCTGGCCGGGTAGCTAATAACTCGTTCACCATAGGTTTTAACTACGTGATTGATGACCGTCAGGGAATCAGAGCAAACAAAAATCGCGGCATCGGGTTGTTGGTTTATCCGCTTATCAATCACCGCAAAAAAACGATCATAATCCATTTCCAGTTGGCCACGACCATGTCGACGCAAAATAGAAGCGGCACCACCGTGGTTTCTACCAAGGCCGCGGATGTGTAATCCGATTACATAACGCCCGGTAAATTTTTCCAAATGTTGCTGAATGATTTCGCTAGTGGCCTGATTCGGTTTTATATATTGCCGAATTATTTTAGCGGGTAAGTGCCGATCCTGGGGTAACAATAAGGGCGCGCATTGTCCTTCTTTAAGGCGAGGGGTTATCAAATTATTTTTGCAGCAGGCGATTGCTTTACCACCGGATAATCGGGGTAAGTCCCCAGGCCATTGATCGCTGTCAAAGCAATTTTCAAAATAATATAGCCATGGTTCACCCCCTTTCTCCGGCTCCAGATAGCAACTGGCCCGCCAATTAATTCGGAATTGATAGTTGCCAAGAGCCGCGAGGTGCAATTGATGAACCACTTCGTTGACGTTGGAAAACATTCCCGCGCTGCGCAGTCTTAATTGGAAACGTGCTGGACTCATTTATTCTATTATGGAGCAGGTTCTAAATAAAACCGCTGAAACAAATTGTGGAATTCGAATTGACAGTATCAAATCTCACCACCTATTGAAATGCCGTCCAGCGCGATAGGTCCAATTGTTTGCCCCTATTAAATTGCTTTACCCATAACCCTGTTTTCGATTAAATTTCCCTACTCAAAGCAAATCACATCGGGAATACCTCGAGGATCACCAATGAACTATCCGTTCTCCTTCAACAGCTCCAACAGAAAAATTGATCCAACCCGGCGTCGCCCTGGTGCCGCAAAGCCCGATGGCTCTCCCAATGAAAATAATCGGGTGGAAATTGGACCCACTGACCTTGCCTTCAATGAATGGGAGCAATTAGGACTGGAGTGCCCCGATTTGACTGCCATGCGCGAATTTCGTCTGGAACGGATCAAGGGCGAGTTGGCGAAGCGGGATCTTGCTGGGGTTCTCCTGTTTGACCCTTTGAATATTCGTTACGCTACCGACAGCACCAATATGCAAGTCTGGATCAGCCATAACGCCGCCCGGGCCTGTTTCGTTGCTGCCAGTGGGTATATTGTGCTGTGGGATTTTCATAGCAGCGAGCACCTGTCATCCTATCTTCCCCTGGTAAAGGAGTTGCGTTCGGGGGCCTCGTTTTTCTATTTTGAATCCGGCTCCAAAGTAGATGAACACGCTGCAAAGTTTGCTGCATCGGTGGAAAGTATCTTGCAGGAGCATGCCGGAAGTAACCGTCGTATCGCCATCGATAAAATTGAAAATGCCGGACTGCGGGCTACGGATAAATGCGGTATTACTGTTTCCGACGGTCAGGAAGTGATGGAACTGGCTCGGGTGATCAAAGGTCCCGACGAGATCAAAGCCATGCGTTGTTCCATCGCCTCCACCGAAATTTCCATGGGCATCATGCAGCAGGCAACCGAACCGGGCATATCCGAAAATGACATCTGGTCGGTCCTGCACGCCGAAAACATTCGCCGTGGTGGAGAATGGATCGAATGTCGCCTGATGTCTTCCGGGCCCCGGACTAATCCCTGGTTCCAGGAATCAGGCCCCAGGGTGGTCAATAATGGGGAACTGCTGGCCCTCGATACCGATTTGGTTGGACCCTATGGTATATGTGCTGACCTGTCCCGGACCTGGATGATCGGCGACGCCGCCCCTACTGCCGAACAAAAACGCCTGTACCGAATTGCCCATGACCATATTCAGAGGAATATGGCATTGTTGAAACCGGGTATTACCCTGCATGAAATTACCAACAAGGGAGACCGACTTTCAGAGGAATTCCGTGCCCAGCGCTATGGCGTAATGATGCATGGAGTTGGACTTTGCGATGAATATCCCTGTGTGCGCTATCCAGAAGACGTTGAAGCCCATGGCTATCACGAAGTGTTACAACCGGGCATGGCGTTATGTGTTGAGGCCTATATCGGTGCAGTGGGTGGCCACGAGGGCGTGAAACTGGAAGACCAGGTATTGATTACAGAAGATGGCTTCGAAAATTTGACCAATTATCCGTTCGAAGCTGATCTACTGGCAGATTAGATGCAATTGCCGACTCAATCAATTCAGGCCTTGCTTAGCCGGAGCTAACTCGGCTCGCCAGCAATTGGCGACAATCGGAATGTCTAAACCAGGCGGCTAGTCTCCATTCATAGAAGCGACCCGGTCCATCAGGTACTGCTTTTCTACCTGGTTGCCGCATAACTCTATCGCAACCCCATAGATCTCCCGCGCCTCTGCGGATCGCCCGAGTCTGCGTAGCATATCGGCCCGGGCGGCGTAATAGGGATGGTAGGATTCGAGTTTTTGCAGTTCCGGCATTAGATCAAGATAGCTCAACGCAATCTGAGGGTTTTCGGCAAATGACAGCGCCACCGCCAGATTCAGCTTGATCACGGGATTGGTGTCCATGTCTTCGAGCTTCTGATACAGCATCACGATCTGCTTCCAGTCAGTGGCGGCAAAGGTTTCTGCGTGGGCATGAACCGCGCTGATTGCCGCCTGAATCTGATAGGGCCCGGGACGTCCCATCATTAACCCACCTTTCAGTATTTTATCAGCATCCTCGATCAGTGATCGATTCCAACTGGCCCGGTCCTGATTTTCCAGGTCAATCAGACGCCCCCCCTGGTCAATCCGGGCATCGCAGCGGGAGTGATGGAACAGAATAAGTGACAGCAACCCCATCACCTCGGTTTGGCCCGGCATAAGCCGAAGCATCATGGTTGCGAGACGAATTGCCTCTTCACTTAATTCGGTGGAAATCAGCTGGTCGCCAGTAGTGCACCGATAGCCTTCATTGTAGATAAAATAGATCACCGATAAGACTGCCGACAATCGCTCGGGCAACGCGTGTTCTGGTGGTACCTGATACGGTATCCCCGCATTTTTGATTTTACCCTTTGCCCTTACCAGGCGTTGGGCCATGGTGGTCTCCGAAACCAGAAAGGCGTTGGCAACCTGGGCGGTAGAAAGTCCGCATAGCGTTTTCAGGGTCAAGGCCACCCGAATTCGATCAGACAGCGCCGGATGGCAACAGGTAAAAATCAGACGCAGGCGTTCATCGGGAATATAATTATCATCGTCGCCGGGATTGTTCTCAAGTGACCGCATTTCAATTTCTTCCAGTATCTGTATTTGCCGGACTTTGTCCGCAAAGTTACTGCCTCGTCTGAATCGGTCGATGGCCTTGCGTTTGGCCGTCTGCATCAACCAGGACGGCGGATTATCTGGCACGCCCAGATCAACCCATTTTTCCAGCGCCACGACAATCGACTCCTGTAAAACGTCTTCTGCCAGCTCCAAATCCCGCAACTGATGAGTTAACGCGGCCAGCATTTTGCCGAAATTTTCCCGGACGATTTTTTCTATAATCGCCCGGGAATTATCAGTTGAGATCGAATCCGTCAGTTCTAACCCCGGCCAACTGGATCAGGCGCCAGGCATTAACATGATGGGCCTGACCTCGATACTGCCGGTTTTGGCGGTCGGGATTTTGGCTGCACATTCCAGGGCTTCATCCAGGTCTTCACAGTCGAGCAGATAGTAGCCACCCAGAACCTCCTTGGTTTCCGCAAAGGGTCCGTCACTTACCACCGACTGGCCGTCCCTCACCCTCACCGTAGTGGCGGTACTGACATTCTCCAACGGCTCCCCTGCGACGAACAGCCCACGTTCCTTGACCTCTTCGGTAAATGCAAAATAGCCGCCCATCAGTTCGGCAAACTCGGGCTCGCCCGGTTGGGGTCCGGCACCTTCAGCGTTATATATTAATAGTAGGTACTGCATGATTATTCCTCTAGTTTAAATCTACATATCGATTGTTTCAGCGACCTCGACGGAACCACCGTTCTGCAATATCGGGCAGCCTTTTGCTAGTTCCACCGCCTGTTCCTTACTGTCGGCACTGACCAGGCTGTAGCCACTGGTAGGGTTGGAACCACCATCTTCAGTGACAGACCCATCGCCATGAACCGTTGAAGACATTCCCACAGGATTCCCGCCGTCGACCACGGCATCGCCCATTTCACTGAGCCACGCCATCCAGGCTGCCATTACTTTCGCGCCTTCTTCCTGGGTTTCGGGCATGCTGCCGCCGTGATAAACAAAAATATATTTAGCCATTTACTTGTCCTCTTAAATGTTAATTGATTGTCAGGGGTCGTCTATCGACCGGATTCCTGCCACCATTTCCGTTCCACTCAGCAATCTTGACTACCGAATCTGCGGGAAACTACTTAAAAGACGAACCGAGTCTGCTCTTTTCGACATTTCAGGCAAAAAAATACAAATATTTTCAAAAGTCTCTCATTTTCGCGCTATTTAAGGGCCCGGGCTGCGGCAATACCCGCCTCCGTATCCACTTTCCAAAGCAGCATCCCACCGAATACAAATAGCGGAATCAGCGCTAGAATACTATCCCGGGCATCAGCATTGACCAGGACTACCGGTACCATAGCCATTAACAAGGGACCCAGAATACTGGCAAATTTCCCCACCATATTGAAGAACCCGAAGAATTCCGCGGTTCTTGAACGAGGAATAATCCGGGCGAATAACGAGCGGCTAAGGCTTTGTACGCCGCCCTGGACCAGCCCGATCACCACTGCGAGCTTATAGAAATCACCGCTGGAGTCGAGCCAGCCCCAAGCGTATAGAACCGCCAGGGTATAGACCAGCAGCCCGATAAGAATCCCGTACTTAGGGCCGATCCGGGAACCCAGCCAGCCGAAAAACAGGGCCGCAGGAAAGGCCACAAACTGGGTTACCAACAGGGCGGTAATCAGGCTATCTCGGGGTAGATCAAGCACCCTGTCAGCAAAAAATACCGCCATCTTGATAATCGAGCCTACGCCGTCGATATACAGCCAATAACCTCCCAGAAATAAAAACACCACGCGTAATCGGCGAATTTCCTGAAAGGTATCGACCAGTTGGACCCAGCCTTTAGAAATGGCCTGGCCAATGCCTATACGAGGGGCATCTCCGTTAGCTGATTTCATCAGTAAAAGTGGTAGCGAGAAAACCGCCCACCAGATACCAACCGAAATAAAAGACAGGCTCAAGGCAGTGGAGGCATTGTTGATGCCGAACCACTGGGGCTGGGTCACCATCAACACATTCAACAAAAATAACAGGCCGCCACCCACGTAACCCAGGGCATATCCATAGCCGGATACAATATCCAGGTCTTCCTCTCCCGCTATATCGATCAGCATCGAATCGTAGAATATATTCGCTCCGGAAAATCCGATCTGGCCGAGCCCGTATACCAGTAAACCAACCCACCACATCCCATCCTGGACCCAGGCGAGGCTCAGGCTCATTAGAATTCCCAGCATGGCAAACGTTGCCAGAAATTTTTTACGGCTGTTGCCCTGGTCCGCAATCGCGCCCAATACCGGCGCTGCAATTGCCACCACAATGCTAGCCCCGGCCAGGGATATATTGAACCAGAACTGGGAGTCTTCGGTACTGATATTCTGGCTCAACATGCTATAAAACACGGGGAAAAAGCCAGCCATGACAGTGGTTGCAAAAGCCGAATTCGCCCAGTCATAGAGCGCCCAGGACAAAACCCTAGGATTGAAAACAATTGTCTTGATTGACGCCGGCGACGCAGCAGTAAATTGGGAGGGCGCCATACCGGATCAAAGGCTTACTTTTTTGACGGCGCGAACAGAAACGGCGTCAGGCAATAATAATCGTTACCAGCATCGCCATCTGAACCACGGTGATAATGACGCTGCGCTTATGTAATGAATCCACCCGGGCCTTGTCCTGGGGACTCTCCGACTCCAGCCAGTTTTCCCGGGCGGTATGCATTTTCGGAATCAATATCTGGCGTGAGTAGACAAACCCGGCCAGGACGAACCCCATTAATACGCTACCTTTGGGAGAGTGAAACAAACAGACACCAAGGGCTAACAGAGAAATAATGATGCCCCACAGAAAATATCCCGGGAAAACCTTTCGCAGGTAGGTTATTGCATGTTCCTTCTCGAGGGATTTGAATGCGGCGGGCGTAACAATCGCCGCAAAAAACACCATTGAGCCCAACAGGAACGAAACAATGACATCGATAATCAGCGCGTACATTTTTTTCGACCTTAAAAATAATTGCTAAAACGGATTGTATGGCAAAAAAAGTGGCAACAATATGGGAAGAGCATGGTAAAGGCCCCATTTGTGGGCCAATTCAGCCAGCGGAAATGGCCAATAATGTCTGGCGGGCCTGGGCCAATTTACTGGTGAACGCCTGTTTTTGTTGCTGGTCAAAATTTTGCACCACCTGATAAATTATTCTGGCTGAATTTTCCCGATTGCGGCGTTCACGCTCTGGATAGGTCAGGCGCATCTGATGCTGATAGACGTCCAGGTGAGCATTAACCCAACTTTCGAATTCGGCTTCCCTGCGCCGCTCCAGCAGTTTAACGAAATCGGATTCCCAGCGACTCCAGACTGTAAAGCGATCCATCGGTGAACCTTCGTAGCGCTCGAGTCCTTCGGCAATAATCTGCTGCTGAACCGCATTCAGATGGAGTCCAAAGCGCCCCATGTTTTTCACGATATTTTTAACCCGACGGTCCTTCCTGCCCTCCTGTTTGCGTTGCTCCAGCCATTCGAAATACTCTTTATCCTGCTCGGCGAACCGATCAGCGATTTGTCGGACTTGCTGATCACTCAGATTTTTCAAAAAACTCGCCGAGTCGGCGATGGGCGAGCGTTTAAACCCTTCCTCAACCAAATCACGAATCTCAGTCATATGATCGAGTATTAGCTGTTGGTCGATACCACCATTGTTAATGCCGGATTCAATACGTTGCAGAAAGTCAGCATAGCGGGGTAATTCGTTTCGGCGGTGCCATTTGTAAAAATCATTAACTGCGCGGCGGATTTCCTGCTCCTGGGATTGATCAAATTCAGCATAGGCCAAAATTCTCTGATTCAGGTTATTGTCCATCCGCCCGTACATAAATCGGATGACCAGGGAATTACTGCTACAGCCCACCAGTAGCACCACCGTCATGGCCATCAGCAGGACCTGACGAATCTTTCCGGAGTGGTGGGTGTTATCCATGGTGTTTTTTAGGTTGGTCAGAGACGCTTCCATTAATCATTATTTCCTCGAGATTCCCTCGGGCAATAGACGCAGCTTAGCGCTTATATCAATTACCACAAAATAAACCTAAAGTTCCCCGAAATAGCGTAACTTGTTATCTTATTGCCGCGGAGTCTATCAAATAAATAATCAGAGACAGGGACAATACCGATGCCACCGTGGTGAGTAATACCGAAGTGGTGGCCAGGGCTTGTCCCGCACGATAACGATCGGCAAATAAGTATACATTGATACCAACCGGTGACGCCGCCATTAAGGTAGCTATTGCGGTGGTAACCAAATCCAATCCAAATACCATTCGGCAACTAAACCAGACGGTTAACGGAAATAGTATCAGTTTCGCTACCAGTACCACCATGGTCTGGCCAATCCTGCCAGCCAATCTATATTTACTCAATGCGGCACCAAGGGAAAACAATGCGCAAGGTAACACCGCCTGTTGCAAGTAACTGGCGACGGCGTCAACGGGTCCGGATAGTTTCCAGCCCAGTCGATTGCAGATAAAACCAGCGACGATGCCGATGATAATAGGGTTAGTCAAAATACCCGTGATGGACTTTCGTAATACCACGCCAATACCGTCGCCTTTGCTGCGGCCAATTTCAAACAGTATGGTGGTCAGGGTAAATGTGGTCAGCGCATGAAACGACATCAGAATAAAATAAGATATCGAACGTTGCTCGCCAAAAGTCAGCAATGTCAACGGCAGGCCAATTTGCAATACGTTACCGTAGCAGAAAGAAAATCCGGTGATTATCTGACCATCAAATGTCCGCTTAAACAGGAACCTTGCAACCAGCATACCGAAGACATAAAAAATAAATACCGGAATATAGTAGGCACCTATAAGATCGAACGGCAGTTGCTCCAATGATTCCGCCCTGGCCAAAGTTCGAAACAACATTACCGGTACCGCAAAATCGAATACGAATCGGGTCAGCCCTTCGGCATGTTGATCGCTAAACCAGCGCATTACGCTGGCGCAGTACCCGATCAATACCAGGCCAAGCACCGGGGTAATAATTTCGAATACGATATTCATAATCAGGAAGTTGTTCGCACTACAGCTGGCTTATCTACTTGATTTTAACTTGCCCCGCACTTATAAAGTGCTGCGGCCCCGTTTCCGATTACACACCTGATAAGCGGAATGGGAGAATTGGTATCCGGTTTATTCCGCTGATCCATTGAATTTATTTACTGCTAATTATTATTGTCGAGACACCATGAACAAGACTGTTGGTCTGATGTTGCTATTAATCGCCTACGGGCTGCTGTTCCCTGGCCTTACCCAGCCGCTATTAAGTTTAACCGGGGTTGTAGACCGTGCCGACCTGGCCCAGATCGGAAAAGATATTATTGTGGAAAACCCGGAAACCCCGGAGTTTATTGGCACAATGGCCAACGTACTGCTGGAAAGTATGCAGATTGCCGGCACCGTGGAGGCATACCAGAAGACCCGAAGTATTCTTGGCACAGTTGAGGAGTTATACCAAAACAAGCACGTAGTGGTCGCGTTTCTGGTGGCGCTGTTTAGTATCATCATACCGGTGGTTAAGGGATTAATCCTGATCGTTACCAGTCTGAAAATCAGCCCCGGGGTCAAAACCGGCCTAAAGAAATTCAGCGGCGCGATCAGTAAGTGGTCCATGGCCGACGTATTTGTAATTGGTGTTTTTGTCGCTTATCTGGCGGCCAATGCGGTGGAAAAAGAAGGAGGCCTGCTGACTTTTGAGGCCGAGCTGGGATCGGGGTTTTATTATTTTCTTGGTTATTGCCTGGTTTCTATTTTGGCTACCCAGATTTTGTTAGCGGCTGATAAAAAGTCGCTGGTATAAGATCCGGGGGTTGGGGTGCCCGGATGCAGGACGGCGCCAGGTTCTAACGACGTCATCCCGGTATTGCCGGGATCCAGTCGAAATATGATCGACCGTAGGGAGTCAATTTACGAAGGTCGGAGAACCTGGATTCTGGACTACGCCAGAATGGCGAGTAGATGGGTTGCTGGTTACATAGAACGACGTCATCCTGGGAACCAGGATCCAGTCGAAAAATGATCGACCGTAGGGAGACATTCTAAATTTCGCCAATCAACCTCTTGATATAGGCGATCCGATGCGCGGTTTCTTCCTCAAGCCGATGCAGTTCTTCTTGTAAAATTTCTCGCTTGCGGCTTTTGTCGTGTTTGGCCCGGACGATTTGGTCCAATTCTCCCATTACCTTACGAACAAACGGAGAGATTTCGTAGATTAGCTCTGCGACCCGGGAGCCACCCTCGGTTAACTGGGGTTTCTCCGTTCGATTGAATCGAAACTTCTTGCTGTCTGGTAGCAGGCTATTTTTTTGGCGTCGGTAAACAACCCGGAGAACATCGATATTATTAATCGTTTCCAGGGAATATCGATCAATTTCTTGTGGAGAATTGATCCCGAGCTCTTTCAGTGATGGATAGTCGGACATAGGGGGCTGCCTTCAGGAGTTGGAGTTGGAGTTGGAGTTGGATTTATATTGACCTCTGCCGACAGTTTATCACATAGCATTAGCCTAACTGATCCAGTGCTGATTTGAGTTTCTGCATTATCGGTGGAATATCATCCATTTGGCAGGTTCCAACCGAAATCCGGTACCAATTCCCGTATTGATGAGCGCCAAACCAGGAAAATGGCAGGATGCCGATTTTTCCAACGTCTAATAGATAACGCTGGACGTCATCATCCGATTCCAGCAATTTGCCCTGGGCGGTTCTACGGCCCGCAATATCAATTTTGACGCTTAGGTAGATCGCGGCTTGGGGAACGATTCCATCTACCGGATAACCCTGGTCCTTTAGCGCCATAAACCCCTGATAAAATCCGTCGAGCCGAGCCTCGAGGGCGGCGCGAAAGTGTTGCAGATGGGAATCTACCTGTTGGTCCATCATCAGATACTTTCCGGTAGCAACCTGATCCGGTTTGGGTGCCCAAGCACCAACATGGGCGATAATAGACACCATCTTACCGAGAATATGGCGAGCACCAGTGGCCCAGCCAACCCGAATACCGGTACCGGCAAACGCCTTGGACATGCCGTCAACAAACACCGCGTAATCGCGAATCTCGTGACATTCCTTCAGTGCGTGATAGAAGTTGGTACCGCCAAATGTCAGTAACCAATACACCTGATCGAACATCACATAGAGTGGTTTTTGATCCGAGCTTCGCCGTTGATTGATCTGTACCACCATCTGGCAAATTTCCAACAAATCATCCCGGGACAATACGGTTCCAGTGGGATTCAACGGAGAACATAGTGCCAGTAGTACTGCATCATCCAGATGGGGCGCCAGCTCGGCCGCGGTGGGCATAAAGTTGTTCTGCGGGGTAGTTTCCACGGTGACGATGTTGGCTCCAAGCATAGAGGCGTAATGCTCGTTGTTCCACGACGGCACCGGAAAAACCACGGTGTCGCCTTGATCGACAATAGCGCGGTAAACCGCGTATATCACCGGCCGCGACCCGCTGGCAATAATCACGTCATCGGCGGCGTAATCAAGACCACAAATGCGATTCAACAAATGGGCCACACCCTGGCGAATTCCCGGCAGGCCAAATGCGCCAGGATAATTGGTCTGGTGGTCCTGATAGGCAGCAATAGTCGCTTCAGTCAGGGGATCGGGAATCGGAAAAATGCTGGAATCAAAGTCTCCCACCGTAAGGTTACTGATTTGCTCACCCTGGGCATTTCGTGCATTAATTTCCGCTGCAATGGTAAGAATTGGCGACGTTCGTATCTTGTCAGAAAGTTTAGATAGCTTCATTTCGGTAATCGGGACGGTAATTAAGTTGCAAATAAGAGGTAAAGTTTATATTCTTTGACGTAAAACAGAAACAGAATCGTCCATCTGCCGATAAAATGAAGGCAGTTTGAGGGGTGGGGCGAGTTATTATAAATAGATAAATTTAATGAAAAGGGGCTCTTTTATTAGCATGGAATGCAGTGACATCAAATTAATTTTTGCCGATTGGGCAGTGGTATTTGTCTAATGGATACCAATGCCAACTTACCCGACAACAAGGGCATAACTAATACCACCCCCCAGGCAGCACGCAAGCAAGTTACCGTATTGTTTTGCGATATTGCCGATTATGCCGAGCGAACCTCTGCGCTGGATCCGGAAGACCTGGCCGATGATATCCGGGAGTTCCAGACAATTTGCAGCCGTATTGCTGAGTCCTGTCAGGGACATATTTCCAATTTTCTTGGGGATGGAATCATGGTGCTATTCGGCCATCCCCATGCCAGCGAATTCAGCCCGGAACGCGCGGTCCGTGCCGGCCTCAAAATGGTCGAGGCTATAAAACAGAATAACCTGAAACCAGAATGGCAAGACAAGAAACCCCTGGCGATCCGCATTGGAATCGCCACCGGCCTGGTAGTGGTTGGTGAACGAGCTGGGGAAAAACGCGATCAGGATGAATTAATTTTTGGCAATGCACCTAATTTGGCCGCACGTCTGCAGGCCATTGCAGAACCGAATACCGTAGTTACCGCACTCAGGACCCGACGTCTGGTCGGCCTCGCATTCAAATTCAAAGACCTGGGCGACTTCAAGCTCAAAGGATTCAGCCAACCAATCAATGCCTGGCAAATTCTATACGAGCGAAAGATGCAGAAACGCCCCGGCAATACCCTGAAAAGAAATACCTCGTCTTTTATCAGCCGTAAAATTGAGCTGGCGATGTTACAGCGCAGCTTCGAAAGTGCCTGCTTCGGCTTTAGCAGATTTATCCATATTGTTGGCGAACCCGGGATTGGCAAAACCCGACTGGTGCGAACATTTGAGCGTCAGCTGGGCAATCAGGAAATTCATCGAATGCGAATTAACTGTTCGCCTTATTACCAGAACAGCTTCCTTAAGCCAGTGAGCGATGAGTGTTTTCGCTGGCTGCGCATCAACGAAAACGACGACCTCGAAACCAAGCAGACCAGTGTTAGCTGGGCCATGTCTGCGGTCAGGTTGAACAAACGCGATCAGCATATCCTGTTTACCAACTTCCTCGACATTCAGCCGCCCAATCCGGTGGAGAACCTGGAGATGAGCCCAGAGGAAAAGCGCCGCCGAACGATCAATGTGCTGGCTCAGATCATCATGGAGATTAGTAAAAATCGGCCTATTTTACTGGTGGTCGAAGACCTGCACTGGGCCGACCCATCAACTCTGGAGCTACTGGAAGTGCTAATGAAAAAAGCGACCCAGGAACGGGTTATGGGGGTTTTTACCGCAAGGACAGATTTTGTTTCCACTTGGGGCAACATCGATTCGTTGTCCACAATATCGCTGGAGGGACTGACCCAGGTGGAATCAAAAAAACTGGTTGAATCTTTTTTCGAAGATCACGATCTGCCGGAAAGCCTTAAGCAGAATTTGATTCGAAAAAGTGACGGGGTTCCATTATTCCTCGAAGAGTCATGCTTAAGCGCTATCAGCTATTTGAACAAGACCGATGGCGACATTACCATTCTGGATGAATTCGTCTTTCCGGAAACCCTGCAGGACTCTCTCAATGCCCGGCTCGATCAATTGGGCGATGCCAAACCCATGGCCCAGCTGGCTTCAACATTTGGCGATAGTTTTACCTACCGACTAATCAGCGATATCGCGGCGATGAATGGGCTCGACGCTGACGCTGGAATCGACACCTTAATCTCAGAGCATGTTCTGGTTCATGAAAGCGATAACCTGAATGATCGATTTAATTTTCGCCACGCCATGTTTCAGGAGGCCGCCTATCAATCGTTGCTGATTAAAAAGCGCCAGCAATATCATCAACAGATTGCAGATACCCTGCTGGCACGGGATCCTGACTTTGCCGACAAACACCCTGAATTGATCGCCTATCACTTCGGCAAGACCGAACAGATCGCTTCCGCTGTGGAACTTTGGAACAAAGCGGGACGCTATGCAATTGAGCAATCCGCGATAACCGAATCTATTGACCATCTGCAGAAAGGTCTCGCTCTTGTGGTAACTCTTGAACCTGCTCCAGAACAGGTGAAACAGGAACTAACATTGCTACTGAATCTCGGCGTCGCACTCACCGCCAAGGGTGGCTACTACGGTTTCGAGGTTACCCGAACCTATGAACGTGCCGCCAAACTGGCCCGCCAGGTTGGCGATGACCGACTCGAATGGACCGCGTTATATGGACTTTGGCGCTGTCTGATTTCCCAGGCTGAGTTTTCCAAGGCCACCCGTATGTCGGCCCAGCTTACTTCCCTTTGCCACAATATTGACGACCCGGTGCTTAAATTATCCGCCTGCGGAATCAAGGCGATGACCCGGATGGTGGATGGTAAATTGCAAAAAGCTGATCGGCTGAATGATCTGGCGGTTTCTCTGTACGACCATGTTCAAGACAAGAAGGTCGGCCTCCACTTTGGCCAGGACCCCTTCGTTACGATCCAAGGCCTTGGCGCGGTTACCAAATTGTTAACCGGTAATATTGAGTCTTCGGTTGCTGGAATTAAACGGTCGGTTAGCGTCGCGCGCAGTATTGGACACCCCTATACCATTGCCGAAACCCTGAAGGTGGCTTCGATGTATGAGCAAATTTCGCGCAATATGGAACAGCTCAGAAGTTATTGTGTCGAAGCAATCGAGATCAGCGAGCAATACGGATTCGAAGGCGTGCTGGCAACCCACAATCTGTTTCTCGCTTTCGCCAACCTGGTGCGGGACAAGGATGCGTCTCAAATTGAGATCATGAAGGACAATCTGATTTTGTACGAACAGAAGTATGGGCTGCTTTTTCTGCCATATTTTCAGGGATTGCTGGCCGAAGCCTATCTAGTTGTTGAGCGGTTCCAGGATGCCTTCGATACCACCGAAATTATTCTACAAGGCGTTGAGCAAAGTGGTGAAAACTGGGTTCGGCCAGAAATTTTTTGTATGATGTCCGAGGCAGCCTACCGAGGCAAGCTGGCCCCGATGGATCAGATAACCGGTTGGTACAAAAATGCCGTCGAGACCGCGGTCTCTCAGCAGTCTACCCTGCTACTTGGTAGGATATTGCGGGCACGGAACAGCTTCGAGCTGGATCCGGAAACCGCTGCGCGATACGAACAACTGGCTAATCCGGATAATCCATTTATCGCAGTGGCCAACCACGATTACATTACCCGACGCCACTAAATCCATTTAGTCCGGATCGGTCCGGACCCAATCGACCACATGTTCCGGTAGTTGATCGTCGTGAATATATTCCTCTGACACCACCCTACCGCGAACCGATAATTGCTCGGCGTCCTGATCAATACTGCGACCTTCATCAACCAATCGGTAGGCGCAGGTAAAAGGCATCATTTTAAGTGTATCGAGAATTTCCGGCCGTAATACCATACAACGAGGGTTAATCCGGGCTCGGTTCTGGTAGTCGCTGCAACGACAGGTGTCAGCGATAAAGTGACGGCAGGCTACGTTGGTATAGTAAATATCACCATCATCCTCGTCCTCCATTTTAACCAGACAACAACGACCGCAGCCGTCACACAAGTCCTCCCATTCCTTATGGGATAACTTCAGTAGTGGGCTCGACACGGTTAGGCTGCTAAATTAAAGGCGGCATTCAGTAGCGCCTGGGTATATTCGTTTTGCGGATTGGTAAATATCGATTCGGCATCCCCCTGTTCCACCACGTCACCGGATTTCATGACAAGGAGTTGATCCGCAATCGCCCTGACCACACTCAGGTCATGAGAAATAAACACGTAACTTAAATTGTGCAGTCGCTGTATTTTATTTAGCAGTTCGAGCACCTGGACCTGGACCGTACGATCCAAAGCCGAGGTGGGTTCGTCGAGAAACAATACTTTGGGCTCGAGAATCAAGGCCCGGGCGATGGCGATACGTTGGCGCTGACCGCCGGAAAATTCATGGGGATAGCGAAAGCGCACTTCAGGATCGATTTCTACCTCCTGTAATATCTCTACAACCTTTCTATCGCGCTCCTCGCGGTCTGGCATCAAACCATGGGCGTCGAGCCCCTCGCTGACAATATCGACGACGGACATTCGCGGCGATAACGAACCATATGGATCCTGAAACACCATTTGCATTTGTCGCCGCATCGCTTTGAGGGTTGCACCTTCGTAGGCATTAATATTTTTACCTTCGTAGGTGATCTGACCCTCGGATCGAATCAAGCGTAACAGCGCCAGAGCCAACGTTGTTTTGCCGGACCCCGACTCTCCAACGATGCCCAGGGTATGCCCTGGACGCAGTGAGAACGAGCCATCATTAACCGCTTTAACATGGCCCACGGTGCGTTTAAGTATTCCCCTTTTAATGGGAAACCAGACCTTTAGATTTTTCACCTCGACGATAGTTTCGCTTACTCCTTGGGGAGCTTCACGTTTATTCGGTTCTGCGGACAATAAGGTCCGGGTATAGTCTTCGGTGGGAGCAGTAAAAATCTGGGTGGTTATACCCCGCTCGACAATATTGCCGTCACGCATCACTAATACCCGGTCCGCAACCTTGCGCACCATATTGAGATCGTGGGTAATCAATAATATTCCCAGGTTATTGGAAATTTGCAAATCCTTTAACAGGCGCAATATTTTCGCCTGGACGGTCACGTCCAAAGCAGTTGTCGGTTCGTCCGCCAATAACACTTCGGGCTTGTTGGCAAGCGCCATGGCAATCATTACCCGTTGGCGCTGACCGCCCGATAGCTGATGAGGATAGGCACCAAGGCGGGTTTCCGGATCGTGAATACCCACCTGACTCAACAGCTCAATGATCTTACTGCGGGCTGCGTCACCGCTTATTCCCTGGTGCAGGTCGAGGGATTCTGCAATTTGCTTCTCGATCACATGCAAGGGATTCAGCGCGGTCATGGGTTCCTGAAAAATCATCGAGATATCGTTACCCCGGACCCGCTGCAGTGATTGCTCATTGGCATTTACCAACTCGGTTCCCTGATATCTAATCGAACCGGTGGGATGAAATGCCTGGGGATAGGGCAGTAACTGCAATATCGACAACGCGGTCAGAGATTTACCTGAACCAGATTCTCCTACCAATGCCAGAGTTTCACCGGCATGCAATTCAAATCCAATGCCCTTAACCACATTAGAAATGATTTCCTGTTGCTTAATGCGCTGGCGAAAACTAATCGCCAGATCCTCTACTACTAAAACAGGTTGCTTTCCCGGATCACTCATTTGAATACCTTGCGCGGATCAAATGCATCCCGCACCGCCTCGCCGATAAATACCAGCAGCGACAGCATGACACCGATGACGACGAATCCGGAAATGCCTAACCAGGGCGCCTGTAAATTGTTCTTGCCCTGATTGAGCAACTCGCCCAATGAAGGAGAGCCGGCGGGCAATCCAAATCCCAAAAAGTCGAGACCCGTCAAGGTAGTAACCGAGCCGCTGAGTATAAATGGCATAAAAGTCAGGGTTGCTACCATGGCGTTCGGCAGGATATGGCGATACATGATCGCCGCGTCGCTCACCCCCAGAGCTCTGGCGGCACGGATATATTCGAAGTTCCTGGCCCGAAGAAATTCAGCGCGTACCACCGCAACCAGACCGGTCCAGGAAAACAGTAGCATCAATGCAAGCAAACTGTAAAAGCCCGGTTGTATCACCGCCGCCATAATGATCAACAAATAGAGTACCGGAAGCCCTTCCCAGATTTCAATAAAACGCTGCATCAACAAATCCGTCAGGCCGCCAAAATAGCCCTGCACGGCGCCCGCTGCGATACCAATCACCGAACTCAGCAGAGTCAGAATTAGGCCAAACAAAATGGAAATTCGAAATCCATAAACAACCCTGGCCAGGACATCTCTTGCCTGGTCGTCAGTGCCAAGCCAATGGCGTTTTGATGGCGGTGCCGGCGCCGGCACCGATAGTTCATAATCGATAGTGTCATAGGCAAAGGGTACCGGGGGCCATAATATCCAGCCTTTTTCTTCAATCAAGTCGCGAACATAAGGATCCCGATAGTCGGCCTCGAGTTCGAATTCACCGCCAAATTCAGTTTCCGGATAGCTAACGAAAATCGGCGTGTAAAAACCGCCCTCAAAACGAACCAGCATCGGTTTGTCATTGGCGACAATTTCAGAAAACAAGGTGATCAGAAACAGCGCCAGAAAAATCCAAAGAGACCAGTAACCGCGCCGATTGGCTTTAAAACTCTGCCAGCGTCGTCGGTCCAGCGGGCTCAGCTTGATTCCCAAAAAAGTCGGTTTTTCCGGTAGATCTGACATCAAGCCTGCCTCGACTCAAAATCGATCCGCGGATCGATCAGGGTATACATCACGTCACGGATGATCTGCATTAACATACCGACCAGAGTAAATATGTACAGAATCGCAAACATCACCGGATAGTCCCGGTTGATCGCGGCCTCATAGCCAAGTAGCCCCAGGCCATCCAGGGAAAATATAACCTCGATCAGTAATGCACCGGTAAACAGGATGCCAATAAACATGGCAGGAAAACCAGCGATCACAATTAACATGGCATTTCTGAATACATGGCCATACAACACCTGATTCTCCGACAATCCCTTGGCCCGTGCGGTTTGAACGTATTGCAACTTGATCTGATCCAGAAACGAATTTTTGGTCAGCATGGTAAGACCGGCAAATCCGCCGATCACCAAAGACAACACTGGTAAAGTGATATGCCAAAAATAATCTAGAATTTGTTGCCACCACGACATCGTTTCCCAGCCTTCGGATGTCAGTCCCCGCAACGGAAAGACGTCAAAATATCGACCGCCGGAAAACATCACGATCAATAAAATAGAGAACAGGAAACTTGGGATTGCATAACCAGCAACGATCACGCTACTGGTCCATGCATCGAACCGGGAGTCGTCGTGGACCGCCTTGCGAATTCCAAGGGGGATGGAAATAAGATAGACGATTAAAGTGGTCCACAACCCGAGGGAAATCGAAACCGGCATTTTATCGATCACCAGATCGACCACCCGTTTGTTACTAAAATAGCTTTCACCAAAATCGAACCGGGCATAATCCCCCATCATCTTGAGGAAACGCTTGTGGGCGGGTTTATCAAAGCCAAATTGTTTTTCAATTTTAGCGATGATTTCAGGTCGCAAACCCTGGGCACCACGATACTTGCTGATGCCTTTTCCACCCTGGGTCGCAGCACCGCCATCGCCGCCGCCCTGAATATCCGACCCGGTCCCGGAAAAGCGGCTGGTGGCATCAACGCTATGGCCCTGCCACTCTGCGATGGCCTGTTCAACCGGGCCACCGGGAGCGAGCTGGATGATCGCGAAGTTGATTATCATGATCCCGATTAACGTCGGTATCACCAACAACAGTCGACGTACGATATATGCCAGCATGATTAACTCAGAGAACCTGTCGCCAAATCGGCAAGGAGAGACACAATTTGATCAAGCGTCGAACTATCGCTTCAGCTTCGCGTCTTTGTCCATGTCTACCCACCAAGTACCGGGAAACCCGACGGCATAAATTGGTCGTCGCTCGGTATGGCCAAATCGATCCCAATAGGCAATCCACGCTTCGTCGTTATAGTAGGCAGGTATTGCATAATGATTCCATAACATCACGCGATCGAGCGCCCGGGTGGTAGTTTGGAGCGTTTCAAGATCGGCGGCTACGACAATTTGTTCGATTAGCGCGTCAACTACAGGGTTCTTTATCCCGCCCGAATTTCCGCCACGAATATCAGCAGATTCAGAACCAAAAAAGCTGCGCAGTTCGGTCCCGGGTGGTGGGAAAAAATTGAGTCCTCCAACCCATAAATCAAAGTCAGAGTCATGCACCCTTACCCGCCACTGGGAAGTATCCACCAAACGAATACTCGCATCGATTCCGGATTTTTTTAGATTTTCGATATAGGGCAATGCCAGGCGTTGGGATTCGGGAAATGCGGTCATCAATTCCATCTGGAATTGCTCCCCGGTACTAGCCGATACTAGCTTGCCATTGCTAAGCTCCCAGCCAGCTTGTTTAAACAGACCTAGGGCACGCCGCCGGGAATTTCGATCACGACCAGATCCATCAGTTTTTGGTGGAACGAAGGCCTTATCGAGTGTGCCTTGCGGCAATTGATCAGCAAATTCCCGCAGTATTGCGCGTTCCGCTTCGGTGGGCTCGCCCTTGGCACCGTAGTCAGAATTGGGGAAGTAGCTGTTAATTCGTTGGTATTGCCCATACAACAGGGTTCGCTGAATAGCCTCAAAATCATACAGCGTCATTATTGCTTCGCGGACCTTGACGTCCTTAAATTTTTCCCGTTTAAGGTTAAAGAAATAGCCGCCCATACCGCGGGGTTTCTTGCTTGGAACTTCTTCTTTAATCATATCGCCGGTTTCGATTTCCTTGATGTTGTATTCGGTTACCCAGCGCTTGGCACTGTTTTCCGAACGAAAATCAATTTCACCGGCTTTGAAGGCCTCAAACTCGACCGTTAGGTCTCGGTAGTATTCAAAGCGTAATTCGCCGATATTGTTAAGTCCACGATTAATTGGCAGATCTCGACCCCAGTAACCCTCAACCCGCTCATAGGTAATTGAACGACCAGGGTCAAGGTCTTTGACCCGATAGGGTCCACTGGTCAGGGGTGGTTCGAGGGTAGAGGCGGTGACATCTTTTCCTTCCCAGTAATGTACCGGCAAAGGAGACAAGCCGGCCGCAATGGTAATCGGTTTCATGCTGCCCGTGCTCGAAAAGGTCACCTTAAGCTGTTTGTCTGTGAGCGCTTCAGCCTTGATAATCTCTTCATAGAACGACTGAATAAATGGCCGGCCATGTTCCTTTATAGTTTCCAGGGAATGAACAAAATCCTGGGCCACAATAGGTTTACCATCGTGGTAAACCGCTTCTTCCCGAAGGGTAAAGATTGCCCAGCTTTTGTCATCAGGATATTCTACAGACTCAGCAATCAGTCCGTATAACCCGTCGATTTCATCACTTGAGCCGGTCATTAGATCATCGTAAATTCTACCGATACTGGAGGGCCATTCGCCTTTTTGCACGTAGAAATTCAAGGTGTCGAAAGATCCAAAAGCACTCATCACCACCCTTCCGCCTTTGGGCGCATCCGGATTGGCATAGGGGAAATGCTCCAGACCCTCGGCATAAAGCGGCTCGCCAAATTCAGCAATCGCCCATTTTTTATGGGTGCCCTCAGCGGCATTTGCCAGCAACGGGAGAAAGGCCAAGATACTGAGTAAGCCTGCCCAGATGATAGTAACCAGGGGAAATCCCAGGGAACTTGTGGTGTTTTGTTTCATAATGTTTGTATTATTCGTTTCTGGCTTGATTATGCCGTGGACGGTCTACTTTGACGACCCTTGCGGTGAGTTTACCTAGGGGTATAGTACCGGGGACTAACGCTTCGGTAATTATTCCAGCCGGACCCTGAACACAAACTGATTTTCCCGAAAACGCTCTCGAATGCCTCCATTTGATGCTCAATCGGCCGATTTTTCGGCCCGCTTACTTACCTGGTATGACAACCACGGACGTAAATCGTTGCCATGGCAACTGGGGCGAGATCCGTATCCGGTATGGCTCTCGGAAATCATGCTGCAACAAACCCAGGTAACCGCCGTAATTCCCTACTTTACCCGGTTTCTAGCGCGCTTTCCCGACGTTCAGACTTTGGCCGAATCTGCTGCCGACGACGTCATGCACCATTGGTCTGGCCTCGGATACTATGCACGGGCGCGTAATCTTCACAAAGCTGCGAGTGTGATCATGGAACAGCATAACGGCGTATTCCCCGATACTCTTGAACAGGTAATGGCCCTCCCTGGAATTGGCCGATCCACCGCAGGTGCTATTCTCGCGTTCTGCTTTGGCCACCGTCAGCCCATACTGGATGGTAATGTAAAGCGTGTCCTGACCCGGGCCTTCGCCATTCAGGGCTATCCGGCACAGCGGGAAACCCAGGCAAAATTATGGCAACTGGCAGACCAGTTAACCCCCCTGGACAGAGTCGAAAATTATACCCAGGCAATTATGGATCTGGGCGCGACCCTGTGCACCCGATCCAGTCCCGACTGCGCCCGATGTCCGCTGTCGGCGACCTGCACCGCCTATATTGCAGGAAACCCATCGACCTACCCTCACCGGAAACCGAAAAAGGAACGCCCGCACCGGGAGGCCACTATGCTACTGCTTGAGAATGCCCAGGGGCAGATACTGTTGACCAAACGCCCGCCAACCGGTATCTGGGGAGGACTTTGGTCATTCCCGGAACTCCCTGAAAATGCCCGACTCAAACAGTATATGAAACAACAATTTGGGGTAACTGGTGGAAGGAATCGGAAGTTGCCGGATTTGCACCATGGTTTCACCCATTTCGATCTGACCATTCACCCACGGCATATAGAGGTTCTTCCAAGCAGCAACAGGATCATGGACGCAGAACAGTATCTTTGGTACAACCCTAATCAACCGCAATCCGTGGGACTACCTGCCGCGATCAGTAAATTACTCAGGGATCTGACCGCTAATTCACAAACCAAACCCTAATGGCCATTCGGCGCTACCAAGAAACCACGCTCCACTGCATAGGCGAAAAAATCCAATGACAAAAATGGTCGACTGCATCAAATTAGGTCACTCAGCAGAAGGCCTCGATTTTCAACCCTGGCCGGGAGAATTGGGCGCGAAAATATTTGAAAATGTTTCCAAGGAAGCGTGGCAGGAGTGGCTGCGTCAACAGACCATTCTAATTAATGAATACAAACTCAATCCGCTGGATAAAGAGCATAAGAAATACCTTGCTGCCCAGATGGACGCCTATTTTTTTGGCGACGGCATCGTAATGCCTGACCAGTGGCAGACTACCGAAGATTGATTTAGCCCCTGGATGGCAATTTTCAGGATCAAAGGATGAAACCCAAAGCGGCCTCTTACTACAAACAAAACCGACTCAAGCAATTGCGTGCTTTCTGCTTTGCCGCCAAATCAGGCAGCATTTCACGAGCAGCGGAACAATTGTATTTGAGCCAACCATCGGTTTCCCTGCAAATCCAGGCACTGGAACGGGAACTCAATACCATGCTGTTTGAACGGCGCGGCCCAAAAATTCGGCTGACACCGGACGGCCAGGCGTTGCTGGAAATCGCCATGCCTATGGTGGAGGGAATGGATTCGCTACGAGATACCTTTGCCGAGCGTTGCGGGGATCTTAACAGCGGCTACCTTAATATTGCCGCAGGAGAATCTACCATTCTCTATATTCTGCCCAAGTACCTGAAACAGTTTTCGGATAAATACCCTGGGGTGCGTATCCGCTTACATAACGTAACCGGCGCAGATGGCATGGCAATGCTGCGGGCAGACGAAGCCGATTTCGCGGTGGGTTCGATGCTGGATATGCCGGACGATGTCAGCTACTTCCCAGTATTCAATTTTCAGCCGACCCTGATTACACCCCTCGATCATCCCCTTGCCAACCAGAAACAGGTCACTCTGGAACAAATTGCCAATTACGATTTAATTTTACCGCCACGATATCTGAGCACCTGGGGTCTGGTGAAATCCGTTTTCCAGCAATACAATATTCCCCACAAGGTAGCTCTTGAGGCCGGGGGTTGGGCAGTGATCAAGAAATACGTGGAAATGGGGCTCGGGATTTCCATCGTTACCGACATTTGCCTTGAACAAGGGGATCAACTTGCTACTATTCCAGTTCGGGAGTTTTTCCCGTCACGAAGTTATGGCATCGTGATACGTCGGGGAAAGTTTATCCCAGCCCAGTCCAAGCGATTTATCGAAATGCTGGCACCCGATTTTTTTCATCGGCCCCCGGCTTCGTCCAAAGAAATGGAAGATGAACTATCACCCTGAATAGAAAGGTAATTTCCGTTATCACGGCAACTATTTGACGGAAAATAGAGTCAGACAGGATAAGACATATAACTTGAGCGCAATCAGCCATATAATTCACCCATGTCGATCAATCTAAACCACTTACCACGCCGATTGAGGCAGAGTGCGCTTAAACTGCTATCTGCCATTGTGCTCCTGTCCCAGGCGCTGCCGGTCAGCGCGGCGGAACATGGGGTGCCCATCCCCAGCAATATATCGTTCGGCGCCATTCCTGTTTGTTATGACTTCGGCTGTGCGTCAAAATCTACGGTAAAGTTACCGTTTTCCGAATGGCAATCGGTTGCTGGCTGGTTTTCCCCGGTCGCTGAAACCCCGGCTGAGGAACGGGAGCAGATAAAAAAGGCCGTGGGTTGGTTAGAGGTAGTGATCGGTCGTCATACCCCGACCCATCTCGACCTGGAATTCGATCGTACCCACAACATCGACAAGCGCGAATCCGGTCAGCTAGACTGTATTGATGAATCGGTAAACACGACTACCTATATGAAATTGTTTGAGGCTAGTGGTTTCTTTCGTCATCACGTTGTAATCGAAGAAGCCTATCGTCGATCTTTATTCGATCAGCACTGGGCCGGACAGATTCGTGAAATCGCCACCGGTACGCGCTATGTTGTCGACTCCTGGTTTCAACCCAACGGTTATCTCCCGGTAGTTCAGGACAGCGAATCGTGGGAACAGATCACCGTACTCAGCGCGGTGGTGGATAATTCACCGGATGCTGATGGCGAGCAAGTAAAACGCTCGTTCTGGCACCGCCTGTTACGCGGCGAGTAAAATCTCGGCTTTTTTGACAGACTATTAGAAAGATAGGGGACAATAGTTGGATAGAGTAATTGTTGGGATGTCCGGTGGAGTAGATTCTTCCGTCGCAGCAGCCAGGCTGATCGAGCAAGGCCACCAGGTCACCGGCCTGTTTATGAAAAACTGGGAGGAAGACGATACCCAGGAATATTGTTCCGCAGCGGAAGACCTGGCAGATGCCGAAGAAGTTTGCAAAATTCTTGAGATAAAACTGCGCACGGTAAATTTCTCTCACGAATATTGGAATAATGTGTTCCAGATGTTCTTGGGCGAATATCGCGCCGGTAGGACACCGAATCCAGACGTAGTCTGCAACAAGGAAATTAAGTTTAAAGAGTTTTTACGCTGGGCCCTGGACCTGGGCGCCGATTACATTGCCACCGGCCACTACGCCCGGCTGCAACGCCGAGACCGACACTACCTGCTGCGCAAGGGCCGTGACGCCGAAAAAGATCAGAGCTATTTTTTACATACCCTGGGACAGGATGCATTACGTTATGCCAACTTCCCCATCGGCGAAATGCAAAAAGACCGAGTACGTGCCGCCGCCCGAGATCTTGGATTACCAATCCATGACAAGAAAGACAGCACTGGCATCTGCTTTATCGGCGAGCGCCGGTTCAACGATTTTTTAAGCCGCTTTCTACCGGCCAAAACTGGCCAGATCAAAACCCTCGATGGCGAGGTGATAGGAGAACACCAGGGATCCTACTATTACACCATTGGCCAACGTCAGGGACTAGGCATAGGCGGCGAAGGTGAAGCCTGGTACGTGGCGCAAAAAGACATAAAGCGAAATATCGTTTACGTAGTCCAGGGACATAATCACCCCGCATTGATGCACAAGGTGGTGTTAGCTGAAAACATGCACTGGATCACCGGTATGCCGCCCATTTTGCCAACCATATGTTCGGCCAAGGTGCGCTACCGGCAGGAAGACCAACAATGCATAATTTCCATGATCGGACCAAACTTCTCCAGGATCGTATTCGACGAGCCCCAATGGGCGGTGACACCGGGACAGTCCATTGTGTTTTATAACGAGGAGGTTTGCATCGGTGGCGGGATTATTCGGGCGGCGCTGGACTGAAGGTAGGAAGTCATTTTAGAAAGGGTCAAGACAGCTAAAAACCAGGGATGTGATATCATTGCCGGGCCCTAAAACCCTCGCCAAAAGTCTGCACAGTGTCCTCTGACGTATTACCGCTTAGCGCTCTCACTGCGTTGTCGCCGCTGGACGGTCGTTATGCCAATAAAACCGCTTCCTTGCGGACTTATTTCAGTGAATTTGGCCTGATTAGGGCGCGGGTGCAGGTGGAAGTGGAGTGGGTTATTCATCTTTCGAACCAAACGGACATCACTGAAGTAGCCACTATCAGTGCGCAAGACCAGATTTTTCTAAGAGGGCTTGTCAGCGAATTCAGTGTGGCTGACGCCGAAATGGTCAAGAAAATCGAGAGCACCACCAATCACGATGTTAAGGCGGTAGAGTACTTTCTGAAGGAAAAAGTTTCAGGTCAACCGTCACTTGCACAGATCAAGGAATTTATCCACTTCGCCTGCACCTCGGAAGATATCAATAATTTATCCCATGGCCTTATGCTAATGAACGCTCGGGATGTAGTTGTGATAGGAATAGTTCAACAACTGATCGATCGACTAAGCACCATGGCCCGGGAATACGCCGGCGATGCGATGCTGGCGCGGACCCATGGTCAGGCTGCCAGCCCCACAACCATCGGTAAAGAGCTGGCGAATGTGGTGCATCGTTTGAAGCGGGCCGCCGGGCTGATTCAAGCGCAGCCGATGTTTGGAAAGATGAACGGTGCGGTAGGGAATTTTAACGCTCACCTCTCAGCCTACCCGGAATGTGACTGGCCGCAAATATCTCGGGCGTTCGTCGAGCAGCTTGGGCTGACCTATTCCCCCCTTACCACCCAGATCGAGCCACACGACTATATTGCGGAGTTCTGTCATGGACTCATGCGGTTTAACACCATACTACTGGATCTCGATCGCGATCTCTGGGGTTACATCAGCCTCGGTTACTTCAAACAAAAACTGGTTCCCGGGGAAGTAGGTTCAAGCACTATGCCCCATAAGGTCAACCCAATTGATTTCGAAAACTCTGAAGGTAATCTCGGAATGGCCAACGCCATGTTGTCCCATCTGGCAGAGAAGCTACCCATTAGCCGCTGGCAGCGCGATCTTACCGATTCCACGGTGCTACGCAATCTCGGTGTTGGGGTCGGCTATACTGTCCTGGCTATCGATTCGACATTGAAAGGCCTTGGCAAACTCGAACTCAATCCAGAGCGGCTGACCCAGGACCTGGATAATAATTGGGAAGTGCTGGCAGAACCGATCCAAACCGTCATGCGGCGCTATGGAGTGGAACAACCCTATGAGAAGCTCAAGGCATTGACCCGAGGATCCCAAGGGATCAACCAGCAAACCCTGAAGACATTCATTGAAGCCCTGGAAATTCCCGATCAGGCGAAACAACAACTTCTCGAACTGACCCCGGCGCGCTATATCGGCAATGCCGTGGCGGCGACCCTGGACAACATTTGAGCGAAATCCGCCTGTCCAAGCTGATGGCCCAGCAGGGCCTGTGTTCACGGCGCGAGGCCGATCGATTTATTGAACAGGGCCTGGTTTCGGTTGATGGCGTGCCGGTAACGGTATTGGGCAGCAAAATTTTACCCCACCAGAAGATTACCCTGGCCGCTGCGGCCAATCAGGAGCTTGCAGAAAAAGTCACCGTATTGCTGAACAAACCCATGGGTTATGTTTCGGGGTTACCGGAAGACGGCCACCAGTCAGCGGTCATGCTGATCGACCGCGACGGTCGGCAAAATTCTGGCGAAAAAGTACCCGGTCGGCATGGATTGGCGCCGGCAGGGCGATTGGATATCGACTCCATGGGGCTGATCATTTTTACCAACGACGGTAGGGTCGCACGGCAGTTAGTTGGTGAACAGGCCAACGAAAACAGCCAGATTGAAAAGGAGTATCTGATCTGGGTGCGCGGAGATATTGATCCTGACAAACTGGATCAGCTGCGTCACGGCTTAAGTCTGGACGGAAAATTACTCAAACCCGCACAGATCGATCACCTCCAGGGCTCCCAACTCCGGATGGTTCTGGTGGAAGGGCGTAAGCGCCAGATTCGACGTATGTGCGAACTGGTTGGGTTACGGGTATCGCGGTTGATTCGGGTGCGGATTGGCAAAGTAAAGCTGGGGAAACTAGAACCAGGTAAGTGGCGATTGCTCAAAGCCCATGAGAGTTTTTAATTGTATTCCCTGATCCGCCCGCTGTTGTTCCGCCTGGACCCGGAATCCAGCCACGATCTGGTCATGTCCGGCCTGGCAAAAATTTCTCGGAACCGTTCTGCAACTGCATTGGCCAATAAATTGTATGGTCGCCGGGTACCCCAGCTAACCACTCGGGTCATGGGGATTGATTTCCCCAACCCGGTTGGTCTTGCCGCGGGTCTGGATAAACAGGGACACTGTGCCAATGGGCTTGCCGCCCTGGGCTTCGGCTGGGTTGAGCTTGGTACGGTAACCCCATTACCCCAACCAGGAAACCCCCGGCCCCGAATGTTTCGCCTGGAACAGCATGGCGCGATCATTAACCGAATGGGATTTAACAGTGTCGGGCTCGCTGAATTTATATCTAACGTAAGCGAAACCTCTCCCGGGGTTATCAAGGGAATCAACATTGGTAAAAACGCGGCAACCCCATTGGAGCGTGCAGCAGAGGATTACGTTACCTGCCTGGACGCGGCTTTTCCCCACGCCGATTATATTGCGGTCAATATTTCGTCGCCCAATACCGAAAACCTGCGTAGCCTGCAGCAGGACCAAATCCTCGATGCCCTGCTGGGCACGATTCATCGGCGTCGCCTCGAACTTACCGATCAGGTCGGCCGCGCTGTGCCCCTGGTATTAAAGATCGCACCGGATGTTGATGACCCCCAGATAGACGCCATTGCCAAACTACTGCGCAAGCATGCCATCGATGGCGTGGCGGCAACCAATACCACGATTTCACGGGAGGGACTTGGCCACCATATTCACGCCAGTGAAACCGGCGGACTAAGTGGCAGACCGCTGCGTAATGCGGCGACGTCTGTCATTGAGAAGCTTTTCGCAAACCTGCAGGGGGAAGTTCCAATTATCGGCATCGGTGGGATAGATTCCGCTAGCGCCGCTGTGGAAAAATTTACCGCCGGCGCCGATTTAATCCAACTCTATACCGGTTTTATTTATCAGGGACCGAATTTGATTCGGCAGATCGTATCCACATTGCAATCCCTCAATACCTCCGGGATACCAAGTTCTTTACGCCGGGAATTAGATCGGACTTAGAGCCAGTAGCAGCCAACAGAGACAATTTAATGTGACTGCAATAGAATTTGATCACGAGTTTGAACCTCGCTACGGTATACTCACCCGACTTGGCCCAAGAATTCGCCGAGTGGTGGCAAACAACCCCGGCCCATTTACCGGCCCAGGAACCAGTACCTACATCCTGGGTAACGAAGACGTCGCGGTGATCGATCCTGGTCCGATGCTACCCGGCCACGTTGACGCAATTCTGCGGGGTCTCGGATCAGAGCGGATAAGCCACATAATTGTCACCCATACCCATAGCGATCATTCTCCCGCCGCCAGATTATTAGCGCAACGAACCGGGGCACCAACCTTTGGTTTTGGTCCCCATTCGAGGGAAACTGCCGGCGCTCTTGAAGGCGGCGCCGACCTCGAGTTCGAACCGGATTTTGTAATTGAGGACCAAGAGCAAATCACCGGAGCCGACTGGCAACTCGAGGCGATTCATACCCCCGGTCACTGTTCCAATCACCTGTGTTTTGCCCTGGAACCAGACCAGGTGATGTTCTGCGGCGACCAGCTGATGGCGTGGTCCACCACCGTGATCATGCCGCCGGACGGCAGCATTGGAGAATATCTGGATAGCCTCGAGCGGCTCGCGGCGAGAGCAGAGACGACTTTCTATCCAACCCATGGAGCAGCTATCACCCACCCCCGAGAATATATCGAACAAATCAAACAACATCGACTTAGCCGGGTTGAGGAAACCAAACAGGGAATTCGCATGGGGCTTACCCAGCTACCTGCCCTGCGCCAACAGATCTATCCCCATTTACCTACCTCTCTCTATGGGGGCGCCGAACTTTCCTTGCTGGCATCAATCGAATATTTAATAGCAAAAGGCAATGTCAGGGAATCCAAACAGGGCGGCGAGACGTATTATTATTCTAATTCCCGATAAACGGGACTGGAAAAATAACACCCACCCCAGGTTTCTCGTTGGATAGTGGCTTTCACCAGGAAAGGCCTTTAAACTGAACCTGGAAATAACAATTTCAAACTAATAGTGAATACCTCAAACAAGATACGGCCCCGATTGAGTTCTCTGATCACCAGTGTATTGGTCGTCCTGAGCGCAATTACGCTGGTGCTTGCGGTGATGCCAAATTTTGCCCAGGACTATGGTAATACCGCAGCACCGGTTGAAAGCAACCCGTCTACCCGGGAAGAAATTCGTCAGGTCCTCACCGAAATGCTCGCCAGCGAACAGCAAGATGATCTGGAAGACGACTTTGACGATGATCTTGACGAAGACGACGCCTACGATCAAACCCTGATCGAAGACTGGCAGGAAAGCAAAGCTTCCTTGTTGGGGGAACAGCTGGCCCGACTGATTCGAAAAATTCCTGATTACCCCGAAGACTTTTCCACCGCATTCCGGCTATCGGCTAGCCCTGACATTGGTTGGTCATTGATGCGGGTATTCCTGACCATTGCGCTTACTGTCTTCGTCGGCTTGTTGGTGGAACAATTTACTATCAGTAAATTATTGAACCGCCTGTATGCCTACGTCGACACCAAAGAAAAAACCACCGGGTTAAAATATAAATTCATATTTATCCGGATCATGATTCAGCTGATCGGGGTAGCGGTACTAGCAGTGGTCACCTATGCCGCAGCCTTTTATTTCAGGAATCAAAACCCCTATTTTGAGCTGATGTTTTCCGAAGTTTTGGGCGCATTGGTAATGCTACGTTTGTGGATGATTCTGTTAAGAAGCATTTTTTCTCCCAGCAGACCAACGCTACGACCGGTACCGCTGGACGATCAATCTGCCAGGCAACTACATCTGTGGTTCACTTTCTTTTTTATCATCATCGAATTTGGCGATGCCTTGTTCAAGTATTTGATACCGGCTGGGGTGAGCGAGGCGCAATTGAATGGATTGTTGATTCCCTACACCCTTTCGTTAAACCTGATCATCCTAAGTCGTATCTGGGTTATGCGGGGGAAAATCACCGGTATGTTCGTGGCGGAATCCGGTGCTCCATCGACAAATAACATAGCGCAAAATTTTCTTCACGTCGCCTGGCCATTTATTTTTACCGCCTGGCTGATGACTCTTTGGGCGCTATGGCTTTACAAAGCGTTTCTCGGTCAATGGGCGGATGCGGATTATGTCAGCATCAGTTGGTGGATCACTCTGGCATTTTTTGTTGCTGATCGAATGTTTTATGGCGCCATTAAAAATGTCACCCTGATCAGCTGGCTCCACAGCCCCACATTCGAAATACGTTCACAACGATTTATCCGAGTGGTTCAAAACGGATTTCGCCTGCTGATGATCGCGGTGGCTGTATATATGGTTAGCAGGGCTTGGGGGCTTTCCACCAATGCACTGATGCAGAGTAGCTTCAGCAGCAAATTTTTCGAACAAGGCATCAACCTGCTGGTTATCGCCACTATTACTTATATTGTCTGGGAATTCTTTAATGCCCTGATTGAACGTAGTCTGCCGGAGGAGATGGACGCCATCGCCGCGCTGGAGGGTGAAGGGGGTGGTGCCGGTGCCACTCGGGCAGAAACTTTATTGCCGTTGATGCGGACTTGCCTCTCGGTCATTTTGTTTTCGTTTGTATTGCTTTCGGTACTGCACTCCTTGGGCATCGCCATCGCACCCTTGCTCGCTGGTGCCGGAGTAGTCGGTATCGCCATCGGATTTGGTGCTCAGAAGCTGGTGCAGGATGTCCTGAGCGGTATTTTCTTTCTGGTTGACGATGCCTTTCGCAAGAACGAATATATTGAAATTGAAGATTTACGCGGCACCGTTGAAAAAATCTCATTACGTTCGATGCAACTGCGCCATCATCTCGGAGCAGTACAGACCATTCCTTATGGTGAGATCAAGACCGTAAAGAATCTAAGCCGCGACTGGATTACGATGAAACTCGAACTTCGTCTTTCCTATGATACCGATATCGAACAAGTCCGAAAAATCATCAAGAAAGTGGGGCAGGAAATGCTCCAGGACGAGGAACTCGGCCCGAGTTTCATTCTGCCCCTTAAATCCCAGGGGGTTATGCGGATTGAAGAGTCGGCCTTGATTGTGCGGATGAAGTTCACCACTAAACCCGGCGAGCAATGGGTTATCCGGCGCGAGGCATTTCGTAAGGTACGGGATGCGCTGTCCGCCGGTGGCATCTTCTTCGCCCATCGTGAAGTTCGGGTACGTCTGCCGGACGATCAGATACATGGAGAGCTGTCGGATAGTCCAGAAATGAAACAGGCCTTATCCCAGGCCGGCGCGGCGGCGGGTGCCAGCGTAGCTGCCGACGAGGCCAGCAAGAAAGGAAAGATCGACTATGAAAATGAGATGTGAGGTAGTCGAGTCTATTTAAACTAACCAAGAGAGGTCAGTTATGCGTCAGTCCCTAAATGTGAATATTGTGTGGGTTATCGTTACGACTTTACTGTTTCTGTCAGGACCTGTTCAGGCAGCCAGTGACTTTGTTCCGGAACTCCAGCCAAGTCCCCAGTATCTTCCGGAAGAAGTAGTTGGAATACAGATGCGGGCCCTGGGGAGCAATGATCGACCCTTTACCGACGCCGGCATCAAGCTAACTTTTCGCTTCGCTTCTCCCCTCAATAAGGTAAATACCGGACCCCTGACGAAATTTAGCAAATTATTTGCCTCCCCGGCCTATGAACCCATGTTAAATCACCGCAAACTGAAAATTGGCGACGCCAAGGTTGAACTGGACACCGCCATAGTACCGGTGTATGTCGAAACTGCGAACGGCGGTCGTGCGGGCTATCTGTTTGTTTTGGGTAAACAAACCATTGACCCGTTTATGGACTGCTGGATGACCAATTCGGTGATGCCGGTTCGGCTGACCGACCCCGGCGGCATTACATTTATGTAAATATGTCGCGGGTTTAACCCTGTGATTTTTGTCGTTATCGACCTAACGTACTGGTTGCGTAGAAGGTTATAGCGAGCGATAATTTTGCCATCCCCTGCCGTTGTGCAGTTTTCAGTCTCGCCACTTCGGCGTACCAATTCAATATCAGATTTTAGAGGTCCATTGCTATGAACGCACCCCTGTCTAACGCCGCGCTGCTCGAGAAAGACGGCCAGCACATGATTCATCCCCTCCACCATCAATCCGGACACGCCAGCACGGGCCGGGTGTGGGTTAAAGGTGAAGGTTCTTATCTTATCGACGCCGATGGCAATCGAATTATTGACGGGCTGTCATCGCTCTGGAACGTCAGCGCCGGACATAGCCGCAAGGAATTGGCCGACGCTGCGTTTAAGCAAATGAACGAGCTGTCGTTTGCCTCCAGTTACGCCGGTGGTTCCAATCTTCCGGCCATCGAATTGGCAGAGCGCCTGGCCGGGATCAGCTATCCAAGCATCAATAATTTTTACTTCACCTCGGGTGGCGGCGAAAGTACCGACAGTAATTTCAAACTGGCCCGGTCCTACTGGAAAGCCAAAGGCAAGCCCGATAAAACCAAGGTAATCAGCCGCATCCTCGGTTACCACGGGGTAACATTCGCAGCCATGTGCGCTACCGGAATCGCAAGCTACTGGCCTATGTTTGAGCCGCGGATACCAGGCTTCAGCCACATTCCCTGTCCCGATCCCTATCATTACCCGATGCCGGAAGACGGCTCATCTCAGGGCATCGCCGCGGCCAATGAACTGGAAAAGGAAATTCTTAAGCAGGGCGCAGACACGGTAGCCATGTTTATCGCTGAGCCGGTCCAGGGTGCGGGTGGTGTGATCGTGGCACCGGATGACTACTTCAAACGGATTCGGGAAATCTGCGATCAGTATGAAGTATTGCTGGTATCCGATGAAGTCATTACCGGATTCGGCAGAACCGGCAAGATGTTTGGTCTTGAGCACTATGGCATCGAGCCAGACCTGTTTCAGTTCGCTAAATCCATTACTTCGGGTTCGGTGCCCCTCGGCGGTATTGGCATCAGCGACGAAATCGCCAATACCATTAACGAGAGCGGCAAACCCTGGATGCATGCCTATACCTACAGCGGCCATCCCACAACCTGCGCCGTAGCCCTGGCAACGCTGGACATTATCGAAGGTGAGGACTTACCCGGTCAGGCCGCCAGCCAAGGCGAAGCGATGCTGCAAAAGTATAAAGACGCGCTTTCCAGTCATCCCCACGTCGGCAATATCCGGGGACTGGGCATGATGCATGGCATCGAAGTGGTTAAAGACAAAGAAACCAAAGAATGGTTTGCAGCGGATTTTGCCCTGGGCGCCAAGCTCACCCAGGCGATGCTGGACCGCGGACTCTATACCCGGGTACGCAGCGAAGTCATTTGCAGCGCGCCACCATTGACCACCGACGAAACCACCATCGATCGCATGGTGGAAATTGTTCACGACTCCATCGTCGAGGTTTTGGGAAGCTAGGAATCCTGGTTTGGTATGGTTAGCTGAGTCCTGGCTAACCATTCGCAGGTAAATTGCACTCGCGCAATCTTATTGGTTTTGCCAATCTGATTACGCGGGGTAACTGCATTGATGTTGCTGCGACGGTGGCAAAGCTAGTCAAGGGTTCCCGCTTAAACTTGCAGAATCAATCAGTCCGCAGAAATTACGTAGCGTAAAATCTCGACTACCTGCTCTGGAGTCTGGGCCCAGGCCATGGCCGACCCGTCGACTTCTTTAAGCGGATGAATGATGTCAGGGTCATGCAGGGTGATATAGGGTTTGCTTAACGCCGCGCAAAAACCAGCATCAAACGCTGCATTCCATTGTTTGTATTTTTCGCCAAACCGCACCACCGCCAGATCACACTGGTCGAGCATGGTCTTGGTTCGAATGCTATTGATTTTGGCCGATTTATGATCGCGCCAAAAATCGGAATCCTCGCTACCCAGGCCATCCCCGGCCGCATCGCTGGCTTCGTGATTGGTTATCGGGGAAACGAAAGAAACCGGTAAACCGAGTTGTTCGGCACCCTGGGAGATTTTCTCGCGCCAGTCGGTATGAATTTCACCTGATAAATAAACGACCCAATGCATCTTTCCACCTACTTAAAAATTTTCCCGATTGTACCCAATGTTACAGTCTGTCTGGGGGACAACAGGAACAATCAGGGAACAATGGGTTTATTTTGGAAAAACTAGCCGCCATTGGAACTGATCATTTCCTTGAGGTCCTGGAATTCCTCGCAGTCACCACAGTATTTGGCCAGTCTTTTAAGTTGCTTGTTAGCCTTTTTAAGTTTTCCCTGCATCACGTACAGCTCCCCCAGATACTCATTTGCACCAAGATGTCTCTTATCGAGCCTGAGCGCTTTTTTGTATGATTTAAGTGAGTTTTTAAGATCACCGGTCTTTCTCTGACTATAGCCGAGCCAGTTCCAGGCGTCGGCATTACGCTTTTCCTTGCGTACAAATGATCTGAGCTCCATCACTGCTCGCTCAAAATTTTCTTCCTCAATCAACTGGGTTATATCACCAGGAACCGGCGCTGGTGCGCTCGAACTACTGGAAGAACTTGAGCCACCACCGCCGGCAGCCCAGCCCAGATTTACCGAAATTAATAGAAATCCTGTGGCAAGTATTTTTGTTAGCTTCATCATTGAATCCTCAAAAGATAATGGTCTACGACTCTGATTCCAAGTGTTGGTTCCGTTTTAACCCAAGAGTCTCATCGAACCGCTGTTTATCTATTATATAACGCTCATGGGTGCCCTGAGAAATCAGACCGGCCTGGTCATATCCCTCTACTTTAAACTTGAGCCGGCGGCCATCCACTTCCAGCAATTCAACTTTGGCGGTCACTTCCATACCCGCGGGGGTCGCGGATTCGTGGCTAAAATTAACATGGGTCCCAACGGTTTGCTCAGCCGGCCAGTCCAGATGAGGAATCACCGCTCTGAGACAGGCCCACTCAAGAAACCCGACCATAAATCCGGTGGCAAAAACCGCTGGCATAAGCTGAAACTCATCCGCTTCCGGGTATAACGCCGGGACCAGCTTCTGCTCGGTAACGACGTAGCGATGTTCATAGGTCAGCCCGGGTTTAAGTGTATCTTTCATATTTTGTGTCGTTACATTGCATGAAAATAGGTTTAGTCCACGTCGGGATCGAAGGCGAACCGTGGCACCCTGGCGTTATCGACCTCAACCATTTCGTTAAACATATCCAGCGGCCGCACCCACATATCCCGTGCACCGTAGCGGGGCCGATAGACCACCATTTCCTGCTCGGTCTCGGAATGTCGGGCAACCCCGACAACATCGTAATAGTTACCTTTGTAATGACGATATCGCCTGGGTTCAATCATTTTCCCGTTTCACAATTTTTATACGTTCCCCGGCAATTTCGATCACATCGCCCTCGCGCAATTTTTTGCGTTTCTGTAATTCTTTCTCACCGTTTAGCATCACCGCTCCTTTGGCCACCATCATCTTGGCTTCGCCGCCGCTGGTAGCAATACTTTCGAGCTTAAGCAATTTATACAATTCAATATATTCGCCCTGTAATATGAAAACCCGAGACGGTGGAATTAGCGGGACGCTCATATCGGAGCAAATGCGACGCCATGAATTTTATAGACCAGAAAGTAGATCAGGATGCCGACAATCACAACCACCATATCACTTATAAAGCCACTACTTTCCGTGCCGCTCGTTGCTGCCGATTCTGTGCTCCGATGAAACACCGAGAATAGGTCAATCACGGCGTAGAGCGCGAAACTACCAAACAGCAGAAGTGATGCCTGATCACCATTGGCTAACAGATGAGCGGTGGACCAGAGCAACACACCTATAAGCATGGGGTGCTTAATCTGGGATTTAATATTGCAGGGATAGTAAGAGGCAATCAATAATATAAAAGCTGGTAACATGACAATCTTGGTGATGACCGAACCCCATGCTGGTGGATCAAACATGAGCACCAGTGGCGCGTTACCCTTTCCCATCACAATCAATATAAAACCAGTGGCGGAAACCAGGGAGAATATTGTTTTATACCAGGATTCACCGATCCAACCCACCAGGCGCCCCCGAGAACCCTGAAACGCAGGTACTAGATGAATAGAAAAAAACAACAGGAGCCCTAATACCAGCAAAAGCATATTTTCTAGAATCTTTTTTTAATTGGACATGTTACCCCAGCCAACTACGTTGAGTACAGGTTGCCAAGGATTCGGTTCACTGGCATTCTCACGTTTGATCCAATCCACTGCTGATAAATTGAATAAATATAACAATCACATTGAACTCGAAAACGAGTACATACCATTGCAGGATGGGAGGAAGCTGGCGGCGCGCATCTGGCTTCCCGAAGACACCGAAACCACGCCGGTCCCGGCCATACTTGAGTACCTGCCCTATCGGAAGCGAGACGGCACCGCGCCCAGGGACGACAGCAGCTATCCACTGTTTGCCGCAGCAGGATATGCCGGGGTGCGAGTGGATATTTCCGGTACCGGAGAATCCGATGGTGATTATGATGACGAATATTCGCCCCGGGAGCATCAGGACGGACTGGAAGTAATCCACTGGATAGCGCAACAATTCTGGTGCACTGGCAGTATCGGCATGATGGGAATTTCCTGGGGCGGATTTAACAGTCTCCAGCTGGCCGCACTTAGACCAGCGCCGCTCAAAGCAGTGATTGCCATCGGCACCACGGTAGATCGATATAACGATGACATCCATTACAAGAATGGCTGCCACCTGTATTCCAACTTCTCCTGGTCCAGCACCATGTTGTGTTACGCCTCGCGCCCCCCCGACCCGGTACTGGTTGGTGATCGCTGGCGGGAAATGTGGAAGCACCGACTGGAAACCCAGCCATTTCCGCTGGAAACCTGGCTCGCCCATCAAACCCGGGACAATTACTGGAAGCATGGTTCGATCTGCGAAGACTATGCAGCGATATCTATTCCTTCCCTGGTAATTAGCGGTTGGGGAGATGGTTACATCAATGCACCGCCAGAAATGGCCGCCAACGATCAGGGATTTACCCGAGCCATCAACGGTCCCTGGATTCATAAATACCCCCACTTCGCTTGGCCCCGCCCACGCATGGACTTCCATGCAGAAGCTATTCGCTGGTGGGACCGCTGGTTAAAGGAGACCGACAATGATGCCGAACAAATACCCGCGTATCGTGCTTATATACTGGAGAATATTCGCCCCGGAGGAGAGCGGAATATCGACCCCGGACATTGGGTAGCGGAAGCCAATTGGCCCTCTGAAAATATTCAAGCGGTGAATTTTTACCCTTCGGGAAAAGGGGACCTGTCTGCTGACTCTACAAACGCGCAGACCGTATCAATTTGTTCACCTCTCGATTGTGGGATCGCCTGCGGCGAATTTTTCCCGCTTAAACCCGATTCTGAAATGTCGTTAGATCAGCGTATTGACGACGGGGGCTCCCTGGTTTTTGAAACCGATCCTTTGGCGACATCCATTGATATCTTAGGCCAGCCCCGGTTTAACGCTTCGCTGTCCATCGATAAGCCTCTGGGGAATGTTGCGGTTCGTCTGATTGACGTGCATCCGGATGGCGCCAGTTATCGGGTCAGCTGGGGCGTAATCAACCTGGCCCATCGTGACAGTAGTGAAAACCCCTCGCCCATGATTCCAGGAAACAGCGAGCAAATCTCTATTAGATTAAATGAATGCGGCTATCGATTCCTACCTGGACACCGCATCCGAATTTCAGTTTCCACTGCTTACTGGCCGATGGTCATGCCACCTCCAGAGATGATCACCGCCGATATCACCCTGGGGCAGTCTACATTTATCACTTTACCGATTCGTCCTGATGATGGAGGAATTGAAATTTCTGAGCCTAGTGACCCAAATCCGCTGCCGGATTATGTATGTTACCTGGAACCAGATCACCGTCGCTCAGTTGATCGGGACCTGCAAAATAATATGACCCACTACCGGGTTTACGATGATACCGGGGAGTATGAGGTTGACGGTAATGGTATGCGGACCAGGCATACTCATGAAGAGTGCTGGAGCATTGCGCCGGATGATCCCTTGACTTCAACCGCCAGCAGTACCTTTATTAGTTATATGTCCCGGGGTGGCTGGAATATCCGGACCGTGAGTGAAAGTAGTTTGCGTTGTGATAAGGATAATTTTTATCTGAGTGCCAGTGTTACTGCGTGGGAGGGGGATTCGAAGTTTAATCATCGTAGTTGGAAGCAGACGATTAGGCGGGAGTTTTTATAGAGGGAATTCGGTGTTTTAGTTAAATGTTAAAGGGATTCCTTTAATCGGACGGGTTGGACTTGTGTGCTACGCACAATTTTTTAACTGGATACTGGCTTGCGCCAGTATGACGACAGGAAAAACCTAATTCCCAGCAGCGGCTATCCCGCCTTTTTTGCGTCGCTCCTCGACAACCTGGTCCATCCAATCCGGATCCATTTCTGGAACCGAAGACAGCAACAAATCCGTATACTCGTGATATGGCGGACTAAAGATATCGTCTTTCGACCCCTGTTCGACAATCTTGCCTTGCAACATCACTACGATCTCATCTGAAATCGCCCTGACCGTGGCCAGATCATGGGTGATAAACATGTACGCGAGATTCAGCTCCCGCTGTAAACGGTCAAGCAGACGGAGAATTCCTTCGGCGACCAACTGATCCAGAGCCGAAGTAACTTCGTCACAGATAATAAACGATGGTTCGGCACCAAGTGCCCGGGCGATACAGATGCGCTGTTTTTGGCCGCCGGATAATTCTCCCGGCAGGCGATCAAGGAACTGGTCCGGGTCCATCTCGATCATATCCATCAGCTCCCGCAAACGGCGTTCCTTGGCATCACCTTCCATACCGAGATAGAACGATAGCGGTCGGCCAATAATGTCTCGAATTTTGTGCCTCGGATTTACGGCGGTATCCGGCATCTGGTAAATCATCTGGGCCTGGCGCAGTTGATCCTTGCTGCGCGCGCGATAATCTGCTGGTAGTTCCTTACCATCGAAATACACCTTGCCCTCGCTGGGTTGCAACAGACCGGTAATGACTCTTGCCGTAGTGCTCTTACCGCTACCCGATTCCCCAACTACCGCGACCGTATGGCCTCGATGGATTTCCATATCAATGTTGTACAGCACCGGGACAAGGCCTTTGCCATAGGCCGCGGTGACATTTTCGACTTTGACCAGGGGAGTGGGTTCAGGCTCCGGTGCCTCGACTTCTTTGCGAAACGAACGTACCGCCCATAGCGATTTGGTGTAATCCTTTTTTGGCTCCGCCAACATGGTTCTGGTATCGGCGTCTTCCACGGTTTCACCATAACGCAACACCTTGATCCGGTCCGCCATTTGGGCCACTACAGCAAGATCATGGGTGATATAAATTGCCGCCGCATTAAACTGCTCGACGATATCCCGGATCGTGACCAGCACTTCAATCTGGGTGGTCACGTCAAGGGCCGTGGTGGGTTCGTCAAAAATGATCAAGTCCGGCCGGCATGACAACGCCATCGCAGTCATGGCTCGTTGTAGCTGTCCGCCAGAAACCTGATGTGGGTAGCGGAAACCAATTTGATCAGGATCAGGCAATTTAATCCGGTTATACAGATCTTTGGCGTCGGCGTAAGCTTCTTCTTTCGAACCAACGCCATGGTCGACAACGGTTTCGGCAAACTGATCAATAAGTTTATGGGCCGGGTTAAAAGAGGCCGCAGCGCTCTGGGCAACATAAGCAATGCGGGAACCACGCAATTTGCGTTTGGCGTCTTCGGAGGCGGTGGTCAGCTCGATGCCGTCAAATTTGATGCTGCCCCCGTTAATTCTGCAACCAGGTTTGGCGTAGCCCATGGCGGCAATGCCGATGGTTGACTTGCCGGCGCCGGACTCTCCAATCAGACCAATCACTTCACCCCGATGTAGGGTCAGATCAACGCCCTTAACGATTTGATGCCATTGTTCGTCGCTGAAACCTTCGATACGAAGGTCTTTAATGTCGAGAAGAACTTCGTTTTTCACAGATTTGTTATCAGAATTCATCTTTCAATCCGCTGGTCTTATGCAGAAACCAGTCCACCACAAAATTGACTCCGATGGTCAATATTGCGATGGCCGCGGCTGGCAGCAAGGGGGTTATGTCGCCATAGGTAATCAGGGTCGACGAATCACGTACCATGGACCCCCAGTCGGCTGTGGGTGGCTGGATGCCAAGGCCAAGGAAGCTCAACGCGCTGATGGTCAAGAAGACGAAACAGAATCTAAGGCCAAATTCCGCCACCATGGGCGGCATAATATTGGGCAATACTTCGCGCAGGGTAATCCATGAAAGCCCCTCTCCGCGCAACCGGGCGGATTCGATAAAATCCATCACCACGACATTCAAACTTACCGCCCGGGATATTCGAAACACCCTGGTCGAGTCCAGCACGCCGATAATGATGACCAGGTTAATGATCGAGGTACCAAATATGGTGAGCAGCAGCATGGCAAAAATCAACGCTGGAATTGCCATCAGAACGTCGACTGTACGGCTTAATAGTTGATCCATCCAGCCGCCAACAATCGCGGCCAGAATACCCAGGGTGCCGCCGAGGAAAAACGCAAACAGGGTTGTGACTAAGGCGATACCGACGGTATTGCGCGCGCCGTAAATCAATCGAGTTAACATATCCCGCCCGAGGTTATCGGTACCGAGGGGATGTTCGTCACTCCACAAATCAAATTGCGGTCCAACAATTTCCGATTCACCAAAAGGCGCGATGATTGGTGCAAAGGTCGCTACGAAAATATAAGTCGCGATGATGGTTAGACCGATCTTGGCACTCCAGGGTGCTTTCTTTAACTCACGCCAGGCAACCGAAAGTTTGCTCTCGTTTCGTCTAACCGGCGGTGGTAACGCGTCCGCCGATTCCAGTTTGCTATTAGGTTCTGTCATTTTGGATGCAACAGCCGCGGGTTGGTCAATATCGAAAGTATGTCGGCGGTGAGGTTGAGCAGTACATAGGTCGCGCCGAATATCAGGCAGCAGGCCTGTACCACCGGCAGGTCACGCCGTTGTACCGAGTCCACCAATAACTGGCCGAGTCCCGGATAAACGAAGACGACTTCCACCACCACCACACCAACAACCAGATAGGCCAGGTTGATAACGATAACGTTGACGATGGGAGCCCAGGCATTGGGCAATGCATGGCGCACAATGATGTTGGACTTGGACACCCCTTTGAGCGCGGCCATTTCGATATAAGGACTCGCCAGCAGATTAATAATCGCAGCCCGGGTCATACGCATCATATGCGCGACCACCACCAGGGTCAGGGTCATCGCTGGCAGGATACACTTATATACCCGATCAAAGAATGGCGTTTCGGGATTGACGTTAGCCAGACTCGGCAGCCACCCTGCATTCACAGACAGAAATAAAATAAGAATATAAGCAACAAAAAATTCCGGGGTGGAAATAGATGACAGGGTTATAACGTTAACCGCGCGATCATAATAACTGTTGCGATACAGCGCCGCGAGAATACCCAGGGCCAAGGCCAGGGGTACCGCGATTAACGCTGCCATCAATGCAAGAAACAAAGTATTGGCAAACCGTACCGCAATCAAACCGGAAATTTCCCGGCCATTGGAAATGGAAACCCCGAAGTCGCCCTGAAAGATTCCAGACAACCATTTGAAGTATCGGATATGCGGCGGCAGGTCCAGACCCATTTGCTTGCGTAGCGCCGCAACGGTTTCCGGCGTTGCCGACTGACCTAGCATTGCCTGGGCCGCATCGCCTGGTAATAAGCTGACCCCAAGAAATATGATCAGCGACACAACGAATAAGATTAGCAGGCCCAGCGACACGCGCTGAATCAGCATTCGAACGATATCGTTCACGTTTTTAGTGCTCCAAGGTTAGTGTAAAACCGGGTCGCCAATTTTGAAGATTAATTTTGTAGCGATAGCCTAGTATGACCAAAACCCCTGAAAATTACAAAAATAATTCTGATTTAGCGCAATCATACTGATTCAGCGGCAGTTTTTTACCCGGTACAGAGCTTCAGCCGTTTACGATTAACGACAATTCCGGCTCGCGTAATTTTTTGAGCAATTGAGTTTGTTTTTGCTGGTATTGATCGGTATTTGCCTTTTTAATATGGCCAAAACCCTTAATCATTTCGGGCAGATTCGCGATTTCGACTATCTTTTTATAATTATTTGAATCCACACTGGAGATCATATTCTCTACCGTGAACTCGTACTGCGTAATCAGTGCCCTTTCTTCTCGCCGTTCTTCGCTATAACCAAATAAATCGAATCGAGTTCCACGCAAACCTTTAAATTTTGCCAGTATTTTGAATATCGTAAGAGTAAATCCTGGCATTTTGCGCTTGAGTGGCAATCCGCTAAAGCCATCAATCTTTTCAAGCAATGGCGGCGCCAGATGAAAATTGACTTTATAGTCGCCGCTAAACTGATCGCTGATGGAATCGATAAACTTACTATGGGCGTATAAACGCGCGACTTCATATTCGTCTTTATAGGACATCAGACGAAAAGCATTTTTGGCAACCGCTACGGTTAGCATTTGACCCTGGTCGATAAGATCTACCGCTTTTACTTTTTCTACAAGGGCAAGATAACGATTGGCCCATTTACGGTTTTGATATTTCACCAGGTAATCAAACCGCCACTGAATAATTTGATCCGGATCGGTTAACAATTCAGCAGGCTGACTATCCTGGCCTATTTGACTCAATACCGCTTCCAGATTGACTGCTGCCCGGCGACCCCACAGGAACGCAGACTTGTTGAGCTCAATGGCAACACCGTTTAACGTTATGGCCTGATCGATGGCTTCAGAAGACACTGGCACCAGACTCTTCTGAAACGCTACGCCGAGCAAAAACAAGTTACTGGCGATGGTATCGCCCAACAAATCCCGGGCGATTTTGCTGGCATTAAAAAACTCGGCATTGTCAGCACCGGTTTCATCGCAGATTGCCTGGCGTAATTGCTCGGCTGGAAATTCATAGCTAGGGTCGTGAATAAAATCCGAGGTCGCGGTTTCATAGCTATTAACGATGGCTCGGGAGCGCTCAGGATGCAACCGCATCAGCGCGTCGTCACTGGCAGAAACCACCAGATCACAACCCAGCAGTAAGTCGGCGTCACCATCGGGAATTCGCACCGCATGAATCTGGTCCTGACTAGCAGCAATCTTTACATGACTGACCACCGAGCCAAATTTCTGGGCCAGCCCGGTTTGATTAAGAGTCGAGCAGCCCTTGCCTTCGATATGGGCCGCCATAGATAAAATCGACCCAACGGTTAACACGCCAGTACCACCTATTCCGGTTACCAATACATTCCACGGTCGAGCGAGATCGGGCAATCTTGGCTCGGTCAAGACGATTTCAAGTTCAGCGCTTTTTGGCTTGCTCACTTGGGTTTTTAGTTTTCCGCCAGTCACGGTAACAAAGCTGGGACAGAACCCATTGAGGCAACTAAAATCTTTGTTGCAGGCGTTTTGATCGATCTGGCGCTTTAACCCGAGCTCGGTTTTTTTCGGGATCACTGACAGACAATTGGACTTGCTGCTGCAATCGCCGCATCCTTCACAAACATCTGGATTGATAAACACCCGGGTATCGCTTTCCGGCATCAGTCCGCGCTTGCGACGACGACGTTTTTCCGAAGCGCAGGTCTGATCAAAAACGATGACCGAGGTTCCTTCGAAGTCTCTGATTTCCTCCTGCAATTGATCAAAATCACTCTTGGGATGCAGCGAAATATCTTTGATTCCAGTTAATAGCTGATTGGCCTGATCGAGATCTTCCGCAACCACGGCAATTCGCTTGACCCCTTCGGCCCGGACCTGGGAAACGATTCCATGGAGGCTAAGGTTACCGTCCACCGGCTGTCCTCCGGTCATCGCCACCGCATCGTTATATAGAATCTTGTAGGTGATATTGACCCCGGCAGCAATGGCAGCGCGGATTGCCAGGATTCCCGAATGAAAATAAGTACCGTCGCCGATATTCTGGAAGGTATGTTTGACTTCGGTAAACGGTGCCTGACCTATCCAGGACGCGCCTTCCCCACCCATCTGGGTAAACAGCTCGGTATTGCGATCCATCCATCGCACCATGTAATGGCAGCCGATACCGGCATGGGCAATGCTGCCTTCCGGCACCCGGGTCGAGGTATTGTGGGGACAGCCCGAGCAGAAATACGGTGTTCGGCTTAAAGGCGAAGGTGTCTTCTTTAGGCGTGCTTCCTTGGCGTCGAGAAACTCCAGGCGTTCGCGAATGGAAGGACTGTCATAAAACTGGGTGATACGCGCGCCGATTGCCCGGGCAACCATGGCCGGGGATAGCTCCCCAAGGTTTGACACCAGGTCATCGCCATTTTCATCAAACTCGCCCACCACCCGGGGCCGGTCGGATACCGGCCAGTTATAGAGTTGCCCGGTGATCTGGTCTTCCAAAATGCTGCGCTTTTCTTCGACCACCAGAATCTCTTTAAGCCCCCGGGCAAATTCGTGGGTCGCGATGGGTTCCAGGGGCCAGCTCATGCCAACTTTGTATATCCTAAGACCGATTTGATCGGCGGCATCGCGGTCGACGCCCAGATCCCGCAACGCCTCCATTACATCGAGATAGGATTTACCCGTGGTCACAATGCCCAGTTGCGCACTGGGACTATCCATGGTTATCCGGTTTAACCTGTTGGCGTAGGCAAATGAACGCGCCGCGTAGATGCGATATTTATGCAGCAAACGCTCCTGCTCCAATGCGGTAGTCGGCCACTGGGCATTGAGTCCACCCGGCGGCATTTCAAAATCTGCCGGCACACAGATATTAATCCGATCCGGACTCAGATCAGCGGAAAGCGCCGAATCCATGTTCTCTGTGATCGCCTTAAGCCCGACCCAACATCCGCTGTAGCGGGACAACGCCCAGCCATAAATGCCGTAGTCCAATACGTCCTGCACATTGGCCGGATTCAACACCGGCACCGCGGCGCCGATAAACATATGCTCGCTTTGATGGGGCACGGTAGAGGACTTGCAGGCATGGTCGTCACCAGCAACCGCCAGCACGCCGCCATAGCGGGACGTACCAAAGGCATTGGCATGCTTAATCACGTCCATGCTGCGATCGACCCCTGGCCCCTTGCCATACCACATCGCAAACACTCCATCCTGCTTTGGCTGGGGCAGCAACTCAACCTGTTGGGTTCCCCACACCGCAGTAGCGGCGAGATCTTCGTTGACCCCGGGGCTGAAATAGATATTGTGCTGATCCAGCTGAGCCTTGGCCTGCCACATCGACATATCCACGGTCCCCACCGGAGAGCCGCGATATCCGGAGATATAACCCGCGGTATTTAAACCCGCATCGAGATCCCGCTGATGCTGCAACAAAGGCAATCTAACTAACGCCTCAATTCCACTGATATACGCGCTATCCTTGGACAGATCGTATTTATCCCACAGTGAAATTTCTTGTCGCATTGTTTGCTCCCGTTTAATCCAGCATTGCCCAAAAAACGCTACTTGCCCTAACGCCGGAAATCCAAAGTCTTTGCCCGACAGTATTGATCATAATACTGCCAGATCAGGTTTTTGCAACCTGCTGGCAATTGGGCACTAACAGCGGTGAATTCCTGCTAACTCACGGAATTATCGATCGATAGGACTGCGTACCCCAAGAATGCCCTTGTGCAAAACATGGGGGTAAATCTCAGTAGTTGAGACATCAGAATGACCAAGAAGCTCCTGGACGGTTCGAATATCATTCCCCTGTTCCAGCAAACGGGTGGCGAAACTATGCCTGAACGTATGACAATTGGCATGCTTGGGAATCTTCGCTGCGTAAATTGCCTGTTTGACATTTCGTTGCACCGAACGGTCTGTAACATGATGGCGACGCATTACTCTAGCGCGAGGGTCAAATGACAATTTTGCCGAAGGAAAGAGAAATTGCCAGGCCAGACTTCGCGCCGCAGAAGGGTATTTCCTGGCTAGTGCATTGGGCATGTACACCTCACCCAAGCCATTTAGCGTATCGGATTTATGGGTTTCTGCCACCTGCTCTATTTGATTCTTTAGCTGGCTAAAGACCGTTGATGGTAATAACGTTCTCCTGTCCCTTCCACCCTTTCCAAACCGAACAATAATCATCTGCTGATCAAAATCAATATCCTTCACCCGAAGCTTGACGGATTCTCCAACCCGCAATCCTGATCCATACATCAACTCGCAGAGTAATCGCCAGGGGTGTCTGAGACGACTGATAATTGCAGTGGCCTCATCATGGGAAAACACTACAGGTATTCTCCTCGCCCCTCGCGCAGGCGTAATGTTGATTCTATCAAGCGGTCGGTCGAGAAACTTTGCGTACAAAAATACCAGGGAATTTAGCGCAACTCTCTGAGTATTCGGGCTAACGCACCTGACCACCGCAAGATGATGTAGAAACTCCTCAACATGTTCCACACCCATTGCATCAGGATGTTGCAACCGATGATGTCGAATATAACGCTTTATCCAGAAACAATAAGTTTGTTCTGTTTTATAAGCCAGATTGCGCGCGCGCATAAAAACCCGCAATTGATCCATAAACCGAACCGGCTGACCCGGAACCGGCCGAGGAACATCGTCCATAGTGCCCATTTAATTTTACCCAAGTAGTTATCTATCCATAGAAACCACCTAAAGTATAAAGATATATGCACAAACCCATCAACCGAATGCCGGACTATTTATCAATCTTTTTTAACGACACCCTATTATTCTTTTGATTTTAAAAAGTTAACATTTTGAACACACAAAATTTATTAAATAGCCCGACATTGAGATATACCGACATCACGTCGCAATATCCACGACGAAATTCCGATACAATGTGTTAACAAATTGATAAGAAAGGGATATGTTTAAAATAATATATTTTGAAGTACCTGATACATCGACACGAACAACATCGACTTTATGTCGTTGAATAAGCTGTTATGTGAACACCGAAAATGGCAACACCCACTGAACTAGCTCTGAAATATTTGAATGCTTTTATTGGCCACGAGCCGTTAGAAAGCATGGAGGCAGTCTTTGCTGAAAACCTTATATTCGAAGGTCCATTCCAACGCACTACAAGTGCAAAGGCTTATATTGAATCCCTTAGGAAAAATCCTCCAAATAATGTAAGTATTGAAACGGAAGATGTTTTTGAGAAAGAAAATTCGGTGTGCTTTGTTTATCAATTTTCGAAACAAGGAATAAAGACAAGGATGGTTCAAACATTTGAGGTGAATGATGAAAAAATATCAAAAATCATATTGGTGTTTGATACCAATGCATTCACATAACAAGCAAATGCAGTCGGACGCGGCCAAGGCCGCGCCGCTGATTTGAGCGTTAGACGCCATGAAAACAAAGGAGAAATATTTCGGTTTTGAAACAAGAAAAGAAGTATGCCCAGAATGTGGCCATGCTCTTGCTTGGAGGTTGATGATTCCAAAAAAAGAAAAAGGGCGTGCCGGAAGCAAATTGAAAACCATTTATCATTGTCCAGAATGCAATGTCAGATTATCAGAGTCATCTAAATTAGAGTTAGATCAGCTATCCACTAAAATTTCACTAATTGGTGCAGCAATATTGATATTATCTTTTCTATTAAAATTTGAAAGTGATAATTTCAGATTTGGGATTTTGATTGTAGGATGTTTTCTAATGCTGGCTGGCGTCTTGATTGAAGGAGTAAGAACAAGAAATGAAATAAAGCCTTTAAACAGATGGAAAAAGACAGATGACACATGATGAGGCTTCGTTTGCGTACAACAAGGCGCTGAACTCGCACCAGCTAAAGCTGGGCGGTTAGCGCAACGTTAAGCGACAATGGAATCACTCCTATTTCAGATACCTGATGTGATTTGGGCTGCCTTGGTTGCGTCAGGTATAACTCTGATGGGGGTGTTATTTGCGAATCACCATCATTCCAAACAATTAGAGAAGCAACTCAATCATGAAAAAGTACTAAAAGAGCAAGATAGAAAATTTGAGCTGAGACGAGATGTCTATCTAAAAGCTGCAGAAGAATTGATGCTGGCGCAACAACACCTTGTCACAATGTCCCATATTAATGTTGCGGAAGTAAATCCGGCAGAATATTTAACCAATTTCTTTGTGGCAACTACGAAAGCTACATTAGTAGCAGCCGATAGTACGGCAACAGCAATTAACGAATTGGTTGGGGCGTATACAATCGCAACTTATACATTAATGCCGAAATTGGGTCCTATCCAAGATGCCAGGGATGAGAAAGACCTGCAAAACGAGGCCTACGAGCATTATCAATCTGAAATTAAACGAATTATATCGTTAAAAAACAAATATCAAGAAGAAGGTGATTCGCAATCTATAAATTTGGAAGCCTTAACACAAAAATTTCAATTTAATTCAAAGAAGTCAAAACAGGCGGGGGATGCTAGAGACAATGCTTGGAGTGAGCTAAATCAATTAACAGACGAATTTATGCTAATTGCAACTAAAGAGCTAAAGAATGTCTCTAATTTTATTCCTGCGGCTCTGGTTGCTATTCGAGAAGAGCTGGGAATCAGTTCGGATATTGATAGTTATCGATCTCAAATTAAACTCCAATATGAAAAATCAGAAGAGATGATCGAATCGTTTATCAAAGACGCTGAGAATGAAAGCGCTTAACAAGAGGTTGAACTGGCACCAGCTAAAGCTGGGCCGTTAACCTGACGTTAGATTCTTCAGCTCTCGAACTATGGATAACGAAATGAAAAATAAGTTGATCGATGAAAGATTTAGGATAAAGCAAAAAATTGGCGAGGGTGGCCAAAGTATCGTTTACGAAGGAGAGGATACAGTTAATCAAAACCGAAAGATCGCAATCAAAATCTTTCGAGAAGATTTTAGACCTGGTCGGAACAACTCAGCACGACTAAATAATGAAATCTCCGCTCTAACTCAAATTAATTCTCAATTTGTTATTGAAATTATCGCAAGCAGTAATTTGATCGAAGATGACTCTACCCAAAACCCTCTTTATCTCGTTACAGAACTGGCAAAGTATGGGACTTTGGCTGATCACAATTACTATAAAGGTGAGATAAACCTTTCATTGCGATTGTTTAGAAATATTTGTTCTGGAGTCCAAGATATACATAACTCGGGAGTTATTCATCGAGACTTAAAACCTAGTAATATTTTGTTGGCGGATACAGAAAAAGACGTAAAGGTAGCTGACTTTGGTATATGTTTTATTGATCTCGAAAATGATGAGAAACGCGCAACCCTTATAAGGGACAAAGTTGGGCCAATGCACTTCGCCGCACCAGAACAAACATCACTTCCGCCAACATATGAAAAGCCGGGGGATATTTTTAGCCTCGGACGTATACTGTATTTTATGGTAACAGGAGAGTATGAACATACGCCGGGGAAAGATATGGTTCCTATTTCAGAGATTCTGGGTTTCAAAAAACAACACAGTATAGATGGGTTGGTATCGTCGATGTGTAGATTCGATCCGAGGAATAGGCTGAAATCACTAGAAGAAGTGATAGAAAGAGTAGATGAGGTTTTGGGAAACAATGCACAGAACTCCAAGAAGTTTATTTTAAGTAAAACTCAAAATAGGATTATGAAGTTTCTTGGGGGCCCTGACGACTCAGAAGTTTCGTTTGATGAGATACTAGAATACATGTCCGCTTTCGCGGGTGTTTCGAAAGAGTCTAATAGATCATCTATTGAGTATGCTTTAATCGGGCGCATGAATCCCTGGCCAAGGTTTGCGGAGAATATAGAATCAGCACTAGTCCAATTAGAGGAAGCAGAATTGATAAGATTTCGGAGAGGTTACTATATTGCAATAGAACAAAAATTGAATCTAACAAGTGACTGAAGCGCACAAAATTTTCGCTAGCGCTCGATTTTGGCGCTTAGTCGGACGTTATGTGAACACCGAAAATGGCAACACCCACTGAACTAGCTCTGAAATATTTGAATGCTTTTATTGGCCACGAGCCGTTAGAAAGCATGGAGGCAGTCTTTGCTGAAAACCTTATATTCGAAGGTCCATTCCAACGCACTACAAGTGCAAAGGCTTATATTGAATCCCTTAGGAAAAATCCTCCAAATAATGTAAGTATTGAAACGGAAGATGTTTTTGAGAAAGAAAATTCGGTGTGCTTTGTTTATCAATTTTCGAAACAAGGAATAAAGACAAGGATGGTTCAAACATTTGAGGTGAATGATGAAAAAATATCAAAAATCATATTGGTGTTTGATACCAATGCATTCACATAACAAGCAAATGCAGTCGGACGCGGCCAAGGCCGCGCCGCTGATTTGAGCGTTATGTCTCTTGAGGACAAATTAAGGTGATAGATTTTGAGTGGGATTCGGAAAAATCGAAACAGAATGAGTCCAAACATGGAATCACTTTTTTTGAAGCTACTGAGGTATTTGGTGATGATTTATCGCTAACTGTGGCTGATCCTGATCATTCTTTGGACGAAGAACGGTATCTTATATTCGGAAGTACCTCTAGTAACAAGTGTTTAGTAGTGTCTTTTACTGATCGAGACAGTAAAATAAGATTAATCAGTGCACGACGGATGACTCCTAGAGAGCGTAAAGCCTATGAAAGCTAAAAACGATGAAATGAGATCAGAATATTCAGAAGATTTAATTAAATCTGGAGAGAGAGGAAAATTTGCTCGAAACTATAAAAAAGGAACGAACGTAGTTTTAATTGACCCCGACCTACATAAATTATTTCCAAATTCGAAAGCCGTTAATGAGGCTCTTCGAGAATACGTCGAAAATCGTTCGACCGCGACATAACAAGCTGTTGCAGCGCACAACTAAAGTTGGCGCTGAACAAGGACGTTAGATTCAATCAGTAATTTGAATGAGTGAAGAAAACAAAAGGCTATCCGATAGTGTTTTAATCGGACTATTTACAATACTGAGTTATGTTAGTGCATATCAATTCGAATCAGGATATTTAGCATATTCTGGAATTCCCAATAGCTTTATTTCACTTAATATAGAGCAGACAATACGAGCAGCATTTGGGATCTTACTTTTTGCCAGTTTTGTAGCGATATTTGCAAACATAATAGCGCTTGAGTGGAAAGGTTTAATAAAGACTCCATTTAGGCGTTTTATTTTGATGCACCTTCTTTTGTTTTTTATTCTTTGGGTGGTTTATCTTGCGACTGGAGAATTCAAAAAATTCCTACCTTTATTCATATTTGCAGTTTTGTGGATAGACCTATTTTATTTGGTAGTTCCAGCCGTAATTGACAAACTGTTTGAGAAGGATAAGAAACCTGTATTCGAAAGAATGGAAACTGGGTTTAAGAGGCAAGATTTGGGAATCGTAAGTAGGTTTGCCTCTGTAGTTGGCGAACGAAACTACAATATACTGTTTCAAATACTGCTGTTTGTTATGTTTTGCTACGGGGCTGGATGGTACACAGCTCGAAGTACAACAGAATTTCTGGCGACACCACTAAACAAACAAATTCTGATTAGAGTATATGATTCAACTGCAATTCTAAAATTGTTTGATAGAAGAAATAAAAAATTACTCAATGTAATTTCTTTATATAGTCTCTCTGATATGGCGGACACTAAATTACATGAAGTAGAAATTGATGAAATTTTTGTCGAAAAATAAATCTAACAAGGAATTGCAGCGCACCGCTGAAAGTGGGCGCTGAATTCGACGTTAGCTGCATTTTTGAACAATAGAGGCAAATTACTATGGGATGGAGAGGAACAGTTAGATCTATAGGCTCAGCTGTTCGAGCCGCAGAGAGGGACGCAAAACGAAGACAGCGAGAGCTTGAAAAGAGAGAAAAAGAATATGCAAAAATGCAGGAGCTTGAACAATCAGCATATGAAGTTGAAGTATATGAAAATCATATTGAGCTCATCCAGTCGCTACACAAAGAATGTAGTGCTCGTATTGATTGGAAAGAAGTGTCTGAGGTTCTTAAACCAGCGGAACCAAATCGCTCATCGGAAAAAGAATCCCTAGCTAGAGATAAAGAAAAAAACTATAGCCCGAACTTATTAGATAAAATCTTAAACAGAGAAAATAAAAAAAGACAAAAACTTAAGGAAAACCTGTCTGCCGCTCAAACTACGGATGAACAAAAGCACGAAGAAAAACAAAAAGAATGGAGAGAAAGCTTAGCCGATTGGGAAGATAGCCAAAAACATTCAAGATTATTGCTTGATGGAGACAACGACTCAAAGATTAAAGTAATTGAAGAACTAAATCCGTTTTCAGAAATATCAAATTTGGGCTCGAAGTTGTCTGCGTATTCCGTTGAATCCTGCCACCCATTCCGTTTGAAAGCTGCCACGTAAACCGGAGCAAAGCTGCCACCCATCGGAGCGCTAGCGACGCGGGTCTTTGGGTATTATGACAGTGACACCCCCGGTGCCGTCAATATCGACTTTCTTTTGCGCATGGACTCGCCTTTTAAGCTTATTTTATAAGCGCTGTGTACCAGTCGGTCCAAGATGGCGTCAGCTAGTGTTGGATCACCAATCATGTCGTGCCATTGTTCAATGGGTAATTGACTGGTGACGATCGTGGAACGGGAGTCATGTCGGTCTTCGATGATCTCGAGTAGATCACGACGGTGCTCCGGCGTGAGTGGCGCCAGCCCCCAATCGTCCAAGATCAGTACGTCAATCTTCGCGAGCTTTGCCAGGAGCTTGGCGTAACTCCCATCCCCTTTGGCAATAGGTAGGGATTCGAGTAATCTTGGTAATCGCAGGTACAAAGCACTATAACCCTCACAGCAGGCTTTATGCGCCAGCGCACAAGCGATCCAGGTTTTACCCACCCCCGTTGGTCCGGTGATCAACAGGTTAAGATGCTTTCTGATCCATTGACACTGTGCCAGATCACGGATTAAGGATTTATCCAGGTTGCGTGCCTGGCGGTAGTCGATATCTTCGACACAGGCGCTGTGCTTGAGTTTAGCCTGGCGTAATCTTGAGGTTAATCGTCGATCTTCTCGTTCGGTGATTTCCCGATCGATCAGTAGTCCGAGCCGTTCTTCGAAACTTAAGTCATCGATATCCGGTAGATCAATTTGGTCGGATAACGCTTTTGCCATACCGGTAAAACGCAGGGTGTGTAACTTGTCTAACGTGGGGTGATTTAACATCTCATTTTTCCTATTCGTTGGTTGATATTAATGGTAATAAGAAGCCCCACGCACATTGTCGTGGTCTTCGGGAAGGGTTTGCTGTGCATCTTGTGTGGGAAGTGGCTGTTGATCCAGGCCGCACTTCAGGATCGATTCAATGCTTTTATATCGACAAGTGCCGAGTAATAGAGCACGGGCACAGGCGGCCTCAAGGCGGCTGCTGCCATAGGCTTTACCCAGACGTAGAATGCCCAGGCAGGATCGGTAGCTTTGTTCAGGATGACGTCTTGACGACAGCACCTGGGTAATCAATTGGGCGGTGGCTGGTCCGGTTTTCTCGGCCCATTGCCTGAATCTTTGAGGCGACCAATCACCATAGTGTTGGTGACTTTTGGGCATGTGTTCGCGTACCGTGATATGGCCCCCTTTTTGATAAGAACGTTGATGGCTCGCGACCCGCTTACCTTTGTGGAAACATTCGATGGTGTAGGTAGTGAGTCGTACATCCAGCTGCTTTTTGACCAATTGGTGAGGGACGGAGTAATAGTAGCCATGGATGTCGACGTGATAATCGATATGTACCCGTGCCTTCTTCCATTCGGCATAGACATAGGGCGTTGTGGGTAATGCCCGTAATACGGGTTGATCGATCTCTGCAAACAGTTGTTGCCTACAACCCGATAGCTTCTTGAAGGAGCGGTGATTTAAACGTTCCAACAGATCTTTGATGGCCAGATTGAGTTCAGATAATGAGAAGAAGGTGCGGTGGCGTAATACGGCCAGTATCCAGCGTTCGACAATCAGCACGCCAACTTCTGCTTTGGCTTTATCCTTTGGCCGCCTGACCCGCGCCGGGATGATAGCCACGCCGTAATGGGTGGCCAACTCCTGATAGGTTGGATTGATATCAGGTTCGTATCGATGAGCTTGATGAACCCCACTTTTGAGGTTATCGGGGACAATCATTTCCGGCACCCCGCCGAGGAAGGTCAACGCACGTTGGTGTGCGCCAATCCAGTCGGCTAAGCCCTGGGCCCAGGTGGCTTCAGCATAGGTGTAGTTGGAGGCGCCCAGTACTGCCACAAAGATTTGGGCAGAGCGGGCTTCGCCGGTACCTTGATCAATAATGGCAACGGTTTGGCCAGCGTAATCCACAAACAGCTTCTCGCCAGCGCGATGGGTCTGGCGCATGACCAGGTTTTGCTTACCGAGCCAGTGGCGATACTGATCGCAGAACCAGCTGTATTGATACCCTTGGGGATGCAATACCCGATACTCCTGCCACAACAGAAACTTAGTGACACCTTTGCGTTTAAGTTCTTTCTGCACCACTATCCAATCGGGTGAACGCCGATCTCGGGCAACACAATTGGGTGCTGATGGAAACAGTTTTGCTTCCAAACCTACTTCCGTCAGATCCGGTGGCAATGGCCATCCCAATCCTGCTGATTCACTACGTCTTACATAATCTGTCGCGGCGGGTCGGCTGATGCCACAACATAACGCGATCTGGCGGATACTCATTCCACTGGCCTTCAGGCGCAGCACTTCTTTTATCTTTCTCACGGACAACCTCTTGGCTGGCATCCTGATTCCTCACAATAATGTAAAGACTCAGAATAGCTGGGTTATCCCGCGTTATAGGGCTCCTTTTTCCCCTTAATCAGGGGTGGCAGACTTCACCGGAATGGGTGGCAGCTTTCAAACGGAATAGGTGGCAGCTTTGCACCGGAATCGGTGGCAGGATTCGAACGGAATACGCAAGTTGTCCTTTAACATTTATGAAAACTCAATTATTGAAGCTGAGATTAATATCCATTCGAGCGAAATTGTTCCGAGTGAAAGTAAAACTTTACTAGCATCGGGGCGACTTTCAGTAAAGAAATTGCCAAAAGGTAGGTTTAACGAAATATTTCAAGATTATGTTTGCAGTTGTGCGCTTCGGGTAGCGAATGAACTTTTTTCAATCCTTCCCGATCAAGTAGTAATAATTACTGCTGTTGATCAATTGCTAAACTCTAATACTGGGCATCTTGAAAACTCTCCAATACTCTCTGTAGCGGTCTCACGCACGACATTAGAGAAGTTAAATTTAGCAAAAATTGACCCATCTGATTCTATGAGTAATTTTTTGCACAATATGTCCTTTAAAAAAACGCAAGGCTTTGTGCCAGTAAACAGAGTAGATTCGAGTAGTTTAAGTCATGAGTAAATTACAGCTAACAAGTAGCTGCAACGCACCTCGACTTCGCCTCGGGCGCTGAGCTAGACGTTAGATGCAAAAATCGAAAATGGAGAAACTGCATAAACTTGATGCTGCTAAAAGTCAGCTTGATACAGCAATTGATCTATTTTTTTCTAAAGGTGATCCTTGTTCAATTATTACGTTAGCAGCGGCTTCAGAAGAAATTTTGGGTAATTATGTCGATGGTGAGTGGGTTAAGAATAATGAAAATAATATGTTCTGCCTAATGTATAAACAAACGATCGAAAGAGGCCTAGAATTTAAGAACAAAACTGAGTTTAGTCAGAAATTTATTAATGTAACTAAGAATGCTCTTAAACATGCCAATAATTGTGAAGAAAAGTATATTTCCGTTAATGGTGACGAGGTGGTAACTCGAATCCTTCTTTCGCTTGTAAACTATCAAATTGGCTCCGGAAAAGAGTTCACGGAGAAGATGGATAGGTTTGAGAATTGGGTGAGAGAAAATAAATCAGAATTTTTGGGGGAATAAACAATTGCATCTAACAAGTAGCTGCAACGCACCTCGGAAAGCTGCGCTTGTCCTTCGGGCGCTGAGCTAGACGTTATGCCGCTAGGGTTTTATTATTGTAACCCGTAACCACATAGGTTACAATTACCCATGATTAGGAGTTTCAAACATCGTGGCCTGGAAAAATACTTTCTAAAAGGTACGAAGTCTGGAATTCAATCGAAGCACGAAAATAGAATTAGATTAATTCTAGCTCGATTAAATGCGTCAACAACTGCAAGAGACATGGATTTACCTGGGCTCAAACTGCATGAGCTGAGTGGAAAGAGAAAAGGAGATTGGTCGGTTTCTGTAAGTGAAAACTGGCGTATAACGTTCCAGTTCGAGGGCGTTGATGCAGTCGTAGTTGACTATGAAGACTATCATTAGAGGCCGAAGATTATGAAAATGCACAATCCACCCCACCCGGGAGAAATATTAAAAAAACTCTGTCTGGAGCCACTAGAATTAACAGTTACGGACGCTGCTGAGGCGCTTGGTGTCAGTAGAAAGACTTTATCTTCTATCATAAATGGTCGCTCCGGCATTAGTCCAGAAATGGCGATACGCTTAGGAAAAGCTTTCGAGACCTCTGCAGAAAGTTGGTTAACTCAACAAGTTCATTATGATCTTTGGGAAGCAGAGCAAAATTCTATCGGACTCAAGGTGCAAAAATTGAAAGCAGCATAACAAGAAAATGCAGTCGCACAATTTACTCGCTACGCTCCTATTTTGGCGCTGATTTCGACGTTATGTGAGATAAATAGATCTAGGAGAAACTCGTGCTTACGGAGAAAACATTTGTTGTTAAAGATATGTCAATTAACTATGCAGAGGGCCCACCCAGCGGTCGGCCACTTGTGATGTTACATGGCGTGACAAATCGTTGGCAAACATGGATGCCTGTGTTGCCGCTCCTGGGCTGGCATTACCATTGTTATGCTCTTGATCAGCGGGGGCATGGTCGCTCGGGGCGAGCTACTGATGGTTATCAAAGTGATCGTTTTGCCCAGGATGTCATCCAGTTTTTGCAAGAGGTCGTTAAACAACCTGTTGTATTAGTCGGCCATTCGTTGGGGGCAATGATCACGATGAAGGTAGCGGCACGGGCTCCGGATTTGATCCAGGCTATAGTCTTGGGAGATCCGCCCCTCTCTGATGCAGTAGATGGTAGCAAGTCTCCACCACCTTGGTTTCAGCAGTACTTTGATTTGGTTACGGCAACGACCTCACGGGATGAAAAATTAGCAACGCTGAACGAGTTGACCCCGGATACAGATCTGGCGTCGATACAAGCGCACCTAAAATCGCTGGAGATGTTAGACCCCGAGGTTTTAGTCAACGGGGCGGCGGACCGCCTCTTCGATGATCTGACCCTGACCGGCATCCTACCCCAAATCACTTGTCCAACATTGCTCATTCAAGGAAATCCAGACCTAGGTGGTGTCATTAAAGATCAAGACGTGAAACGTGCCCTGGCACTCCTATCGAAGGTTACCCACATCTATGTGGCCGATATGGGCCATAGCTTGCATATTCCACATCCACATGAGTTCTTTACAATGGTCAGTAACTTTATCGAGGGGTTAGAGTCGTTGTAGATGCTAGTGATACTCCTGCATGAAAACCACATAACAAGCGCGTGCAGCCGGACACATTATTGCTCGCTCCGCTCACAGCAATGTGCCGCTGATGCGGAGCGTTATGACTCAATTGACACATTGATTTAATGTACATACAATGTACATATGATTGATTTTGAATGGGATAGCTCGAAAGCGGCATCGAATTACAAGAAACACGGAGTTTCTTTTGGGGAAGCAAAATCAGTATTTTACGATGAGTTTGCGTTGCAATTCTTTGATGAAGAGCATTCCGATAATGAAGATCGATTCATTATGCTTGGAAGAAGTATCAAATCTCGCATTCTCGTCGTGTGCCATTGTGAACGCTCACAAGATACTATTAGATTGATTTCTGCTAGAAAAGCGACGAGAAAAGAACGTGGATTCTATACCGGACCCTAGATTATGAAAAAAGAATATAATTTTTCTAAAATGAAGGTACGTAAAAACCCTTATGTATCTTCCCTTAAGAAACCTGTGACAATGCGCCTAGGTGAAGATGTAATTGATTACTTTAAGTCTATGTCGTCGGAAACGGGTGTCCCTTATCAAAGCCTAATTAATCTATATTTGCGAGACTGTGTAGCGCATCAAAGGGAGATTGACATAAGTTGGCAACCAAAGTCATAACAAGGCAATGAACTTCGTTTTTTCTCTTCGAGAAAAAACCGCACCAGCTAAAGTTGGGCGGTTATTGCGACGTTAATCTCCAATCATACTTGCACAGTTTATTGAACATGTTATAATACGTACAGTTTATCGTACATGTGCAGAGGTTGTGATGAGAGTAGTAAATTTTTCTGAAGCTAGAAATCGACTAAAAGCGGTTCTAGACCAAGTGGTTGCAGACGCAGACTATACAGTCATTTCTCGTCGAGATTCCGAGGATGCTGTCGTAATGTCATTAGATCAATTCAACGGTTTGATGGAAACCGTTCATTTACTAAGATCACCCAGCAATGCGGCGCATTTAGAAAAATCAATTAAACAATATAGATCTGGAAAGTTGCAGGAGCGCGAACTAGTGGATGGCTGAAAAATTAACCTGGACGCGGGAGGCCTGGAGTGACTATGTATATTGGCAAACTCAGGATAAGAAAACGTTGAAGCGGATAAATAAAATAATTTTGGATACATTGAGATCGCCGTTTGAAGGAATTGGAAAGCCCGAACCGTTAAAAGAAAACCTATCGGGATTTTGGTCGAGGAGGATAGATGAATCAAATCGATTGGTTTATGTCGTTGATAAAAACCAAATTACAGTAATTTCATGCCGATATCATTACTAGCGATATGTAACAAGGCGCTGCAATTCGTATTTTCTCTTCGAGAAAATACCGCGCTGTCGCTTCGCGCCAGGCGTTGAGCGCGACGTTAGACGGCAACCTTTTGAACAATTCAATTCTTGGTGACAGCGTGTTTGACGATTATAATTTTACGACAGAACAAACTAGAGTATGAAATGACAAAGCGAGGTCATTGCCTGTGTAAAGAAACCGCTTGGGAATTCGAAGGCGAAATATCTTGGGCTTGCTATTGCCATTGCGACGATTGTCGCCGCAATTGTGCTGCTCCAGTTGTCGCATGGCTTGGAGTTCCCGTTAGCAACTTCAAATGGTTAGGGCAAACTCCGAAAACAATCGAGAGTTCCAAGGGTGTCAAAAGACATTTCTGCCTAACTTGCGGATCACCAATGGGTTTCGAAGCAGAACACTATGCAGGTGGGATGCATCTTTATGCCGCTTCATTGGAAGACCCAGAAGTTTTCGATCCGACCTTTCATGTCAACTATCAGAGCAAACTTCCATGGCTTAACATGGATGACAATCTTCCAAAGTACGAGAACACACTACTTCACAGTCCAGATAACCCGAAATACGAAAATGACCAAGATTAATAGCATGGACTCGTTTGTTTGTCACAATAGAAATGCCGGGCCGCCTAACACATATCACAAAAAGGTGACGCACAAAAAGGTGACGGAGGGATTATATTTTATTCCCTCCGTCACCTTAAACCCTCTGTCACATTAAACCCTCGCCTTAAACCCTACATTAAACCCCTCTTATGCATCACGAGCGAAATAACAAGCACAAGCAGGTGAACGTTATACGAAAAATTGGCTCGAACATGGAAATTAGGCTAATTGGAAAGATACAAATACTAATTTCTGTGTTTTTCCTATTCGGAACAATTTGGTGCTTTTTATGGTTAATCTCTTCTGCTCATTTAGCCTTCGACTATTGCGATGGAAACTTCGATTTGTTCCATGACCAGTTTAGATGCAGGCAACCATATATTGCAGAAATTATGAGTGTAATTGGGGTTGGTATATTTTTGCTATTGTTAATCAGAGGAACTTGGAATGTCAGGAAATCTAAGAGCTTATCTGTATAACAACGCAATGCAGCGGACCGCTAAAAGCGGGCGCTGATTAGCGACGTTATGCGTAAAATGGATGCGTAGTGAATTATTCGTTTCTAGTAATATTCGGTGGCTACATAATTTCTCTAGCGATTATGTGGGGAACTTTTAGTTACAACCCAAATGAAGCGAGTTCAATCGCTTTTATTCCAATTCTTCTGTTTGTCATTACAATTATTTCGTTATTCGTTTCTTTTACGTGCGTAAAAAATATGAAAATTTCGTCCGCTTCCTTCTTAGCATCAATTGCGTTGAATAACCTAATCTATGTATTGGCCATTTTGATCTATACTCAAATTAATGACGGGAAAGCCGGTTTCAATGGTTGGTTAGTTATTGCCATATTTGTTATTTTAGGTAGTGCATTTCCAATTGCTGTTTCATCTTGGGTATCAGCGAAGATGTGGCAGAAGAAAAAGAATGCTTCCGCATAACAAGAGCATCAAAGTTCAGCCATATAAACGGGAGAGCATGAGGTCACCCATTGGTGCGTTGGTTTTGAGGACACACAGATGAAAACCAAGGTAGCAATTAAAGGCGGATGCTTATGCGGCAGAATTCGTTACGAAATCACCGGGCCTCTTTTTGGTGCGGATCACTGCCATTGTTCTATGTGTAGGCGGCAGCATGGAGCGGCATTTTCGACTTATGCGGAATTCAAACCCGGCGATTTTAAATGGATCTCAGGAGAAGACCATGTAAAACTATACGAAACGTTAGCAGGTGCTGGATGGTGTTTTTGTAGTGAGTGCGGCTCGTCTTTAGCAGGAACCGAAAAAGGCAGGATCACCACGGTAGCGCTAGGTACAGTTGAAGGAGATCCAGGTATAAAGCCAGAGTCACATATTTACGCAGGGTCCAAGGCTCAATGGCATGAAATTAATGATAATCTCCCGCAATTCGAAGAAAGGCCTCCTGACACCTGGAAATCACCGAACAAACCCCCATAAAGCGGGTAACTGCAACGCATCGATCAAAGATCGAGCGCTAGAGTTAAACATTAAGTTTTTGGGGGTTGACTTTGCGTACGTATTAACGTACGCTATTAGATAAGGATATTAGATTGACCGTACTTAACGCAACAGAAGCTCGAACCAAGCTTTATAGCTTGATTGACGAAGCAGCCGACACCCATGAACCGATCGTGATTACCGGAAAGCGAGGTAATGCCGTGCTTATGTCGGAAGAGGATTGGAATTCTATTAAAGAAACGTTGTATCTGTTGTCTGTCCCTGGAATGAGAGAATCAATTAAAGAGGGATTTAAGGAAAAAGCGGACAACTGTTCAAAGGAACTTGATTGGTGAGTTGGAAAATAGTTTATACGGAACAAGCCCAAAAAGACGCCAAAACAGTTGCCCAGTCAGGACTAAAGGATAAGGTAATTATTTTGATACATATTGTGGAAAAAAACCCCTACCAAACACCGCTTCCTTTTGAAAAATTAGTTGGAGACATTGAGGGAGCGTACTCGAGGAGAATCAATATCCAACACAGACTTGTTTACCAGATTTTGGAAAATGAAAAGATTGTTAAGATAATTCGGCTATGGACACACTACGAGCAGTGAAACATAGCAAGCTAAAAAAGGTGCCGGAGGGATTGAAATTTAGTCTCTCCGGCACCCTAAGTCCTATATCCGAACTGGTGAATTCGGATATAATTTTTATATTTCACCAAAAAACATGAGTAAAGAAAATGAGTAAAGGTACAGTTAAATGGTTCAATGCCGATAAAGGTTTCGGTTTCATTACACCTGAAGACGGCAGTAAAGATTTGTTTGTCCATCATTCAGAAATTCAAGCAGGCGGAGGATACGCTACTTTGAGTGACGGTCAGGCCGTTGAATTCGAAGTTGGTCAAGGCCAAAAAGGCCCATGTGCAAATAAAGTGATTCCACTTTAGGCTGCAGCACATAGCAAGTTTTGCAGCGCGTTACTAAAATTGGCGCTGTACAAGGTCGTTATATTATTAATGGCCAAGCATTGGGGTCAGGTTGATTTTTGGTATCAAAAGTCAGCCTGACCCCTTACTATTTTCGAAACAGAATTAACGATTCTGTGCATAACAAGCGCATGCAGTCGGACAAAATACCTGCCGCAAAAGGTCTTTGCCTCTCATGCGAAGCATTACGTTCTATACGAAGAATACCCTTCGGTTCTGTGATGAGTCCAATAAAAACCTAGTTCATCGTGGAATTTCAGTTACATGTCTAGCAGGAGATCGTCATGTGGCCTAACTCTGTAATTACCTCGCTATTGGATATTGACTATCCAATTGTTCAGGCACCGATGATTTTGCAGAAACCGCTCGTTCCATTAGCAAGTGCGGTCAGTAATGCGGGTGGTTTAGGTTCATTGGGATGCGCCGAAATGCCAATTTTTGAATTAGAGCAACGTTTCGATGAAATGCTGCAAGCCACAGATAAGCCATTCAATCTCAATTTTTTCCTCCACGAAACACCGGCCTTTGATGCTGACCTGGATACTGAGGCTAGAAAGCTTGTCGAACCGTTCTATCAAAAAATAGGACTGGAACTGCCAACCAACGCCGTCTCAAGTAGTTTGGGAGTTTTTGACGATGAAATACTTGATTTCTTGATTTTGAAACGTCCCGCAATGGTTAGTTTCCATTTTGGCTGCCCATCCGTTGAGGCGGTGAATTCATTGAAGTCTGTCGGAATAATAACAGTTGCCAGCGCTACTACCGTCATTGAATCGCAAATGCTGGAAGCGGCAGGTATAGACTTTGTTGTCGCCCAGGGATGGGAAGCAGGCGGTCATCGTGGAGCCTTTGAATCTGGTGACGACAATACTGGTATTGGCACGTTAGCATTGGTTCCGCAGATCGTCGACGCTGTGGACATACCTGTTTTCGCGGCAGGTGGAATAGGCGATGGCAGGGGCATTGCAGCTGCGCTAGCTTTAGGCGCTGACGGTGTATGGATGGGCACTGCATTCCTTTCATGTACCGAAACTCCTATAACGTCGATTCATCGCAAGGCATTACTCGATGCTCGAGATGAAGATACGCATCTTTCCAAGGCATTTTCGGGTCGACCATGTAGAGCCCGAAAAACTCCCTACTCCATTGCCATGAAAGATAATTGCCTAGCGCTACCTGTCTTTCCGTTAATGTATAACTATAGCGGCCCAATTAAAAAATTTGGAATCGAAAGAAGTGATGTGGATTATCAATTTTTACTCTACGGACAAGCAGCCACATTGAACCAAGAACTTACAGTCGCACAACTAATTTCGAAGCTATGCTCTGAAACTGCCGACACACTACAGAAACTTACCGGCTAAAAGATACTGACAAAACACTTTAAAGGATATTGGCACAAGCATTGGGGTCGGGTTTTTGAACTATGGTATCGAAATTCAAAGACCTGACTCCTAACACTTCAGCCATTTGTAGGCTGATATTGGATATCTTACCTAAGCGCTCCGAAATACGGCTCGGGGGAACTGGAAGTGAGTCTTTTACAAGTTTCTTCTGGAAAGATCATGCCGGGATTACGATCGTAGCTGAACAGCAGGCTCTGTCGGCTTTTATCAGTCTTGGTAACTGGCGCCACGCGATGAAGGGATCGGCGACCAAGGAAAAGCGACAAGGCGCCTGGAGACATCTCTGGTCGGCGAGGCATATCAATAGCATCAAGAACTCTTGTGATCCCTGGGTAATTTTCGTCATCTTCGCTTCGAATCAGCGGAGCATATTCGAAGCCACCGCCTGTATTCGCATTTTGCACGGTAAAAGAAACCACACCGTCATTGGTATCGAAATGCCATCCAAAGGTCTCCTGCTCATCCATTATGTTGACCTGTATCGACAAGGTTGGGCAATCCGTCCGGTAGAGTGTGTCATATCTTAACAAACGACGAATGAATTCGGTCAGCTCATCAAATTCGTACAATTCTCTGCATGCACCCTGGGGATCAAGTAAATCATTTGAGATCACCCCACAGTTTCGGCGAAGTAGCTGAGAACGTGGGTGTTCGACAGGAAAGTTGGTATTATTCATCCAGCCGTAAATGGTACTAAGATGATCTACACGATGCACTTTGGTTTCTAATTGCGTAATTTCTGAGGATAAGGTCGAAATCGCGGATTCACGCAGAAACCCTTCAAGCAAACAAAGGGTATCGCTATCCATCATTTCATGAGCTTGGGCAATTAGCGCCTGTCCAGCGCTACCATCAAGCTCGTGAATTGGATATCGATCAAGGTCTACAAAATCGTTGAGGCGTTCACTTCTTGACGTTGCTGATTTTCGATTTGTCATAATCGTAGAACCTTATAATGTCTTCGCTGACGATATCCCTAACAGATAGTACGACCAATTGTACAAAATCTGGCGGTACGACAGTATAGATACGAATAATAATAAAAAGATGACGGTAGAATAAAAGTTACTCCCGGCATCTCAAATATTTTCAGGGATACATTTTCAAGGCAAAAAAGATTATATTGTCCGATATTGGATAGAATCTTTATTTTCAGTAAATCCTTAAACAAAGAGAGCAGGACGCCGCTTCGGCAAGCATCATATGACGAATTCATATTTATTGGATCAAATTTACGATTACAAATCGAAAATTGCCACTTATCTCAAGTTATTTGATTGGGCAGATATTTCCCTGGACGATGTTGAAAGACCATGGTGACACTAAATGAAAATTTCCCAGAAAGTGCTGAAACTACCACTTCAGAGGAAAATTTAGCTGTTTTACATGCGGAGCTGGATTGGCTCAAGCTGGTAATTGATCAAGTAATCCGCAGCTATCTTAAGCAGGAAGGACATGAGTCACATTGGACCGATATCATCCAACCAGATTTAACCCATAAACCAGGCATCTATTCCTCTCTGGTAAACGAGTGGCAGCTTAGCATTTTTGAAAGGCTGGCCGTAGCTTTATCTCTAGCGCCTCACCTAAGGCCCGATTTGCTTGATGTGTTTTTTGGTCAGAATCAACTGCTTAACCGAAGTTTCTCCGAGTTTGGTGGTGTCACCGGTAAATCCTTCGGCGGATTTATTCCAACCGGACAAACATTAAGTTTTCTGATTAGCGGCAATGATCCCCTTTGGGGAACCCAATTGATAGAAATCCTGGATCCCCGAAATCGCTTGATGGCCGAGCAGGTGCTATCTCTGGAACCGGTAGAAAACACACAACCACGAATTAGTGGCGTGCTCTCACTATCGGATCAGTGGTTACATTATTTTATCAGTGGCAAAAACATCCAACCCGAATTCAGTACGAACTTTCCTGCACACCCGATTACTACTCCTCTCAATTGGGAGGATTTAGTGTTGGAGTATTCAGCGATGAGTCAGGTTCAGGAAATCCAGACCTGGTTAATCCATGGCGAAACTCTGATGCAGGATTGGGGCTTAGAAATCAAGGTCAAACCGGGTTATCGGGTTCTATTTTATGGCCCGCCTGGCACTGGAAAAACATTAACAGCGACCCTGTTAGCTAAAGTCACTGGTCGTGAATTATATCGGGTTGACTTGTCGATGATTGTTTCTAAGTATATTGGAGAAACAGAAAAAAATCTGTCGAAAGTTTTTAACGCTGCAAGCCACCAGGATTGGATATTGTTTTTTGACGAGGCAGATGCGCTATTTGGAAAACGCACAGCGGTAACTAGTTCAAATGATCGTCATGCCAATCAGCAAGTAAGTTACTTGCTACAACGCATTGAGGAATTTTCCGGTGTGGTAATTCTGTCATCAAATCTAAAAGCAAATATGGACGATGCGTTTGCTCGACGTTTTCAGAGTATGATTCACTTTAGTATGCCAGCACCGGAGCAACGATTGCTGCTATGGCGGAAAGCTTTTGCAGGCACTTGTAAGCTGGCAGAAGATGTTGATTTAGTCCAGATAGCAGAAGACTACGAGTTATCCGGAGGTGCAATTAATAATATTTTACGCCATTGCGCAATCTCGGCGATTAACAGAGACAGCATGGAAGTTAGTAATGAAGAATTGATAGCCGGAATCCGTCGAGAATATAAGAAGGAAAACCGAACGACTTAAATGACGACGGTATAATGTGAACGAGATTATTATGATTTGTCCGATTGACGGTAAAGTTAATTTGAGGTCATAATCTCATGACTTATAGATCAAAATTAAAAAGACAAATCGATGCATTGATATGTCACTATGCGAAAGAGTATACCGCTGTTTGCAACATCGGAAGAGAAGAGCATGGCAACAAGTCCTGAATTTGCCGAGTACATCTTAGGGCAACTGGCCAAATCAGGAACAATACGGTCACGAAAAATGTTTGGCGGTGTTGGGATATATGTGGACGATGTTTTTTGCGCAATAATTGGCTCGACCAATACATTTTATCTTCGTGTGGACGAAAACAATATCGAGATGTTCGAAAACGAAGGGATGAGTAAATTCCCGAGCAAAAAAGGTGCGGGAATGCCTTATTATGAAGTACCCGATTTTGTTCTTGACGATATGGATGAGCTGGCAACCTGGACCCATACAGCGAGAGAAGCGGCAATACGGGCTAAAAAAAGTTGATCCCAGAATTGTTTTACCGGGCAATTTGATTCGTTTCGGCAAATTGTAATACGGATCACGGTTTTTTTGGCAGTAAGTTGATGTTCCACAAATTCTTTCCGAGGCACAGTAATGACTACAACAAGTAACACAAAAAGTGGGAGTTTGGTAACTTCTACCATTAAAGTGAATGGTTCTACTATCCCTGGAACCATTCAAATCTATTCAATAAGCGTAAAAAAATCAGTTAATCATATTGGCAGAGCGGAACTAGTTATTCTTGACGGCAGTGCGAGCAGCGAGACATTCCCTGTTAGCTCGTCTAATACTTTTATACCCGGCAATAAAATAACTATAGAAGCGGGTTACGATTCCGATAACAATGTCATTTTTAGTGGTTTGATTACTAAACAATCGATTCGGATAGACAATGAAATCGGTTCGGCTCTGGAAGTTGAATGTCAGGACGAAGCCGTCAGGATGACTGTTGGACGTAAAAACACCAGTTTTAAAAACACCACAGACCAAAATGCAATCCAATCCTTGATAGGAAACTACGGTGCTTTGCAGGCTGATGTTGCGACGACATCGCCATCCTTACCGCTGTTACAACAGTACTACACTACCGATTGGGACTTTATTCTAGCTCGAGCTGAAGTGAACAGCTTGTTAGTCAACACGATTAACGGCAAGGTTTCGGTTTTTTCGCCAACTGAGGATACCGGGTCAGTTTTGACAATTGAGTATGGTGACAACTTGTATAGTTTAAATGCCGATCTCAATTCCCTGACCCAATATGCAAAGGTAAAAGCCAGCGCCTGGGATTATCAGGCTCAGGAGGTTGGATCTGCCCATGCGAAAAATTTCATAAAAGGCCCGGGTAATATAAGCAGTAAAAAACTATCCGACGTTGTCGGGCTCTCGGACTTTGAACTTCAGACTACAGCGCCACTGGATAGTGAAAATCTAGCTAATTGGGCCAAGGCCCAAATGCTCAAGAGTGAACTATCAAAAATTATTGGCGAAGTGCAATTTCAAGGCAACAGTGTGCCAGAACCAGGTCACTATATTACCCTTGCTGGCACTGGTGATCGATTTAATGGTGATCATTTTGTTGCCAGTGTAGATCATGATATCAGTGACGGAAACTGGGTTACCATAGCAGAATTTGGGCTTTCATCAACCTGGTCTGCACAGGAAAACGATGTAACGGCACCCTCCGCTTCGGGATTGTTACCTGGAGTGCATGGGTTGTTCAACGCAAGGGTCAAACAGATCTTTGACGATCCAGATAGCGAATTTCGAATACTAGTTGATTTACCTTTGTTCGACTCGTCAGGAGACGGACTGTGGGCGCGACTAACTAACTTCTATTCTACCAGCGGAGCGGGTGCATTTTTTCTACCAGAAGTTGGTGACGAAGTCATCGTTGGGTTTCTTAATGATGATCCGCGCCATCCAGTAATACTTGGAAGCCTCTATAGTAGTTCAAGAAAACCTTTTTCGGAATTCGATCCTAACGAAGAAAACAGTCTTAAAGCTATCGTTAGTAAAAGTGAGCTGAGGGTGTTATTTGACGATGAGAAAAAAATTCTCTCTTTTATTACGCCGGGAGGCAATCAAGTAGTCCTAGACGATGAAAATGGACAAATCAGCATTAACGATGAAAATAAAAACTCAATTGTGATGTCCGGCGGCGGTATTACGATAAGGAGTCCAAAGTCCGTTAATATCGAAGCGAATCAAGATGTTAAAGTCTCCGGAGCTACCGGGGTAACGGTCGATTCATCGGGTGGAGATATCAAAACGACTGCGCTAAATATTAGTGAAACGGCTCGTTCCCAATACAGCGCAAAAGGCAATGCCACTGCTTCTGTACAAGCTGAGGGGGAGCTGTCACTCAAAGGCGCTATGGTAATGATTAACTAACATTATTGAACGGATAGAAAAATGCCCAGTGCGGCTCGACTAACAGATTTTCATCAATGCCCCATGGTTACGCCAGGGGTGCCGCCTGTACCACATGTTGGAGGACCGATCGTTGGCCCGGGAAGCCCAACAGTCCTGATAGAAAAGCTGCCCGCCGCCAGAGTAGGTGATATGCTGACATGTGTTGGGCCTCCTGATTCTATAGTTAAAGGATCAGCAACGGTTATGATCGAAAGTATGCCAGCCGCCCGAATAGGTGATCAGACCTCACATGGCGGAGCGATTGTTGTTGGCGCTGCTAGTGTGGTTATTGGGGGTTAGAGGGGTCAACGGTAAATTCGGTGTATTCGCATTTGTCACTTCCGGTAGTTGTTAGACAAATTCATCTAACTGTTTTTGTATCCTCAGGATTGTAATTGTGAACTTTCTTATTTCTGGAGGTACCGGATTTATCGGCACTGCGTTATGTACTTATCTATCAGAAAATGGTCACAATATTGTAGTTAAAACTCGGCGCCCTGAATCGGTCAAACGCGATATCACCGGCATCAGTGATTTAAGTCAGCTTAATGCTAAAGAGAAATTTGATGTTGTAATCAACCTTACGGGAGAGCCGATTGCTAATAAAAGATGGTCAAAACGGCAAAAACAAAGAATATTGCAAAGCCGTTTAGAAGCCACTCAAGAACTCGTGGAGTTTCTTCACGACTCCAAGAATAAGCCGGCAGTATTTATTAGTGGTTCAGCAATTGGATTTTATGGTATTGGACTCACAGATGAAATTATAGGAGAAACTTCTCCTGGGGATGATAGTTTTGCTAGTAGATTATGCACTCAATGGGAACAATGTGCTCTTCAGGCTGAATCATCAGGTATTCGCACCTGCCTACTACGCACAGGAATCGTTTTAGGAAAAAACGGCGGCGCACTAGAAAAAATGTTAACGCCATTTAGGTTTGGGTTAGGCGGAAAGATAGGCGCAGGAAAGCAATGGATGCCGTGGATACATATAGAGGACTTAATTGGTATTATTATTTACGCTGTCGAGAATGAGAGTTTAGAAGGCCCTATTAATTGCACAGCTCCCTATCCGGTTACGAATGCGGTTTTTACTAAGGATTTAGGCACTTCTTTAAGACGTCCAACTGTGTTCACTATTCCCGCAATAATGATAAAGATACTAATGGGAGAAATGGGGAAAGAGCTTTTACTGTCGGGTAAGAAGGTACTACCATTGAAGGCCGAAAAGGCTGGTTTCAAATTTAAGTATGAGCGTATTGATACAGCTTTATCCGATGTTTTAGAACAGTAATTAGATAACATCTCGCTGTTTAAGGTCAACGCAGCAAGCATCAGCACGCTATCATGTCGTTAAGCGAATCAAGTGCGCATTCTTGTCTATGCTGGACTATGACACTATTCGCGACGGACTCACGAACAATGGCAAAGTTACCGTGACCACGGTGGGTTCGATGGTAATGCCCAATATCACAAACGCGACCCCGGAATTGGAATTAGTGACTTTGTTACTCGATATTCCGCTTTTTGATTTTCCCAGGGAAGCTCCCCAAGTGGGCCTGGATCTATGCTGGGTTCCAAGTGTTCCCAGAATTTGACAATCCAAATTCACCCCGGGAAACGCGGTCACCCAGCGCCGGCGTAATGGAACCCTATCGAAAATTCAGTGACTACTTCGATTTGCGCTTATTGTAGCCAATACCAATTACCCGGCACCCATTGACCGTGCGACTGTGGTGTTCGCTACCCATTTCATATATGACATAGTCACCTAGATGCACTACACCCCGGCACTTACAATTGTATGCAGGTTACATAGCGTCACCAGTTTATCGCTCGATAATCATAAATTGGGTATACTACGGAGGAGGGGAAATTAAGGAGTGATGCTATGAATAGAAATTTTCGGAGAGTATTTGCGGTCTTGGTTTTTGTTGTTGCACTATTCCACGGAGCCGTTGCAAGCGCGCATGTTGGGTGGTTTTTTCCCTACGATTTATCCAACCCACCATTGTCTGTTGACAAAGTTTTTAATTCTGCCTTTGTCTACCTTTATATAATATCGATTGTTTTTATCTACTTTTTTTCTGGTTCGACCGGTATTTATATCGAAAGAATTTTCTGACTGAAAAACTCAAAAACCTGGTCGTCTCTCAGGAAAATGCATTCTGGATTATGCGGGGATCAGCATCTGTTGTATTTCTGGCATTGTTTATCTACGGTCTGATCGATAAATCAGTATACCTGACACCTGAACTGCATACCGATTTGGCAATCGTAAAGTGGCTTCATTTGTTCATGGCCATCGCAGCCTGGTATCGTCCTACTACCCCAGTGGTAGGGATTGGAATTTTTATTCTCTATGGTATGGGAATCGTTCAGTACGGATTGTTCCATATGCTGGATTATCTAATCTTCCTGGGAATCGGAGTTTATTTCACGTTGTCCTTGTTATCAGGAAGCTGGATCAAATTTCGTTACGTCACGCTGTATGCTGCAACAGGCATTACCCTGCTGTGGGCGTCGGTAGAAAAGTGGGGATATCCCGACTGGACGTATCCTTTGCTTAGGAAAGATCCATCCATTTTGATGGGACTAAATCCGGAGTTTTATATGTTGTTCGCCGGATTCATTGAATTCAACATCACTTTTATTCTTCTGTCCACCGTTTCCTCGTTTTCCCGGTTAATCGCACTAGGATTAAATGGTGTTTTCATTTTGGCGATATATAAATTTGGCATGATAGACGCGATAGGCCATTTGATGATAATCGCTGTGCTTGTAATTCTGGTTGTTCGTGGACCAACAAGTGCGCGCTATTTTTTGGTGCTATCCGACAAAGGATTGTGGGCCGAGGCATACTTTATGACCGGGCTTTATATTTTGGCATTTAATATCATTTTTATTGCTTACTATGGCTTATATAATTTGCTGCATTAGCCATTTCCCACGTACCAAATTTTACAATTGTTAGAGCGAAAGGTGTTTGTTCTTACATTTTGCGAATTTGACTTTTCGTCGATGTATGGCTAAATTATTCTGATCTTGGCCAATGGAATGGTTTTATGGCAGACCCCTCTGTGTAGAGTTTTTAATCCACCGGTATTTTTCTGCGGCACCTTTGTCGCTTGATTTCCCCCAAGCCGCCATCCAACAATCTCTCAAGCCCCTACTCCACTGAATCAATATTCGTTTTGAGGCCAGGTACATACTTACTAACCGCAGATACGGTGCAGTAGGAGCATCGGCGCCAGAAGCAAAGGGCGAACCCGCGGTCTGGTAGAGTGGCCACGCCTATCCTTGATTGGCGCATTCCGATCCGAACATAGCGGACCAATTGTCGAGGAAATCTGGGGCTACATGAACGGGTTGCATCGATGCAGTTACGCCCCAGATTGTTCGGGATCAGTGGTGAAGACCTGCCAACAGTTATTAAACGTACAGTATTGGTCATGATGTCGGTAAAATGGATTGGCTGGCAATGTTGTAATTGATCACCTATCGCTGCAATAATTTGTACATTGAGTGGCAGACAAAATGCCAGCTTAGACTATTCAATCGAGAAGAGAAAGATATTATGAACTATCCGAATTGGAAAGAAACACGAGAAAGTATGTGGGCCGCTGAACGTAGCTTTCCTATGATAGACGAGGAAACACCAACCTTCCTGGCCCAGCCTCATGCAAAAAACAAGCAGGATTTAAAAGGGGCTGATGTAGTTATCATTGGTAGCCCTTACGTTTCCAGTTCATCTGATGAATGGGCCGGTATTGCCAAAGAACATTGGCTTGCTGCACCCAAGCGGGTTCGGCAACAGTCAATCCGATACCAGTCCGGATATGTCCAGGATTTTCGTTTGAATGTCTTTGATCACCTAAAACTTGTGGATTATGGCGATGCCGATATTCCTGAGGAAGTCAATGTTGGGAAATTGGACCCGGAGCTGATATTACAGGCGCAAGCTGCGGTTGAGTCTAAAGTTAATGATGCACTAGCGATCGGTGCGTTACCGATTGTCATTGGTCAAAATTCGCCATGCAGTTCATATGCAATCGCTAAATGTGTTGCCGAACATACAGAAGGAGATGTTGGCATTGTTAGCCTGGATACGCATTGGGATATTTTTCGCGAATGCCCTCAAACCAAGGATCCCCGAATTGCTGGAGGGTTTTGTTGGTTGTATAAAACCATTGAGTTTCATGAAAATATACACGCACGAAACCTGGTGGAGATTGGTCCACGGGGCATGCTAGAGGCTCCCGATGTAGTAGAAGAATTGCTCGATCGAGGCGCTACGTTTTACTCTGGGTGGGACGTAAGGCAACAGGGCATCGAAGCTGTATGTAAAGGTTTGGACCACGCGTACAATGGCACAAAAGCGATATACGGGCACTTTGATATGGACGTATTGGGCGGGGCGGGCCCGGCGCCAGGAGATATATTGGGAGAACTAGCGGAGCCTATCGGGATGACCGATTACGAGTGTATCCGGATTGCCCATGAATTGGGGCTGCGGGGGGTCAACGGGTTTTCATTTATATGCATTCCTCCGGGTTCGCCGGTAATGTATCGGGTTATTGTTTACATTGTGATGTATCTGCTGGCGGGAAAGGCGATGCGACGGCGTCAGCTGGATTAGACATAATCCTAACTGAGATAAGTATACTGACCCCATTATTTGAGACAGCATATATGAGTAATACGCCGCTTTTGAGTTTTGTGCTGGCAGCGCTGGTTGTGCTTTTGATACCTGGCCCTGGAGTTCTTTATGTAGTAACTCGCAGTGTCCTCCAGGGTCGTCGAGCCGGTTTGATTTCGGTACTGGGTCTTTCAGTTGGCGCGTTGGTACACGTGGTCGCGGCGACTGCCGGTATCTCTGCCATTCTACTGGCGTCGGCTACTGCATTTGGCATCGTCAAAGCGTTTGGTGTGGCCTATTTGATTTACCTGGGCATTCGTACGCTTTTAACACGACAATCAACATCCAAAGTGACCGCGCCTAAAGCGGACTCACTGGGTCGCATATTCTTTGACGGCATCATGATCAGCGTTCTCAATCCTAAAGTTGCTGTATTTTTTCTAGCATTTTTACCCCAGTTCGTAGTGCCAGGACAAGGAGCAGTCTCAATCCAGCTTTTATTGCTTGGTCTTCTATATGTTATTCTGGCTGTATTTACCGATGGGTCATACGCTATTTTTGCAAGCAGCATTCGCCGCTTTATCGATAGGAAATTTATCCAGGGGGCTGTACCTAAATATGCCAGTGGATTTGTCTACCTGGGGTTGGGCGTGAGCCTGGCGTTTGCCGAAAGAAAAACTTAGAGAAAAGATATCCATGTCTATTTCTTGTATTCAAAATTTTCACATTGAAAACAGAACGATGTTAAATAATGATGCACCCCGCCCCGTTACCACTGAGGAAATTGCTTCCTACCAGCAGCAAGGTGTCGTTATGCTTCCAGGGCTGTTCGATACGGAATGGATAGACCTTCTGGATAAAGGGTTAATCGCCAATTGCGCAGAGCCGACTGATCGTTCCCGTGTTTGGGACCGGGATGCTGAAGGACGCACCATGTTTTGGGACAGCCAGGCGTGGCAGGGGATCAACGAGTATCAACAATTTATTTTTAAATCACCCGCGGCTTGGATTGCTGGTCAATTAATGAAGTCGACCAATATTAATTTCTACTTTGATGCCGTATTTGTGCGCTCTCCAGGCAGTCAATTCACTACCCCCTGGCACCAGGACGAGCCCTACTGGTCCGTTGAAGGATATGACACCTGTACACTCTGGATGCCGTTGGTCCCGGTCAAGCGAGAAAACGCATTGGCGTATGTTCCCGGTTCACATCGGCTCGATTCAGTTTTCTATCAATATAATTTCGGTGATCTAAATCCAGATGGTAAAACAGAAGTGGATCAAGTGGATTTCTCTAGCATCGCAGAAACTCCGCTTCCTGATATTGGTAAAAATCCCGAAAGTTTCGGTGTTGTAAGCTGGGATATGCAGCCTGGCGATTGCGTGGCCTTTAACAGTCGGATTATCCATGGCGGATCGGGTATGCTGGATAAAGACACTGATTTGCGGGTTTTTACTTCCAAGTGGCTGGGGGACGACGTACGCATCAAGTTCAGGGACTGCGGAATGGACCCGGATCACAGCGCCATCATGACAGAATATGGTCTTAAGCCGGGTGACCGCCCAGGAACCGATCTATATCCACGGATTTGGTCCCGCTCCTGAACATACCAATCCACCAGAGCCAGCAATATGGAGACAGCTTCGTTTAAGTGATAAAACTGCTTTTTGTTTGTAGCGAAAATAAGCTACGGAGCCCGACAGGGGAAGAAGTGTTTTCAACATTAGATGGTGTTGAGGCTATTGGCTGTGGAACGAACAGCGACGCCGAAACACCTTTATCAGGAGACTTAATAGATTGGGCAGATCTTATTTTGGTTATGGAAAAACATCATAGAAACAAGATTTCTAAAAAGTATCAAGAATTGCTGAAGGGTAAAAAACTGATTTGTTTGGATATTGCAGACAATTACGAGAGAATGGACCCAGAGTTGGTTCGAATTTTGAAAACCAAAGTAGCCCAGCATATTCGATTGTGAATCGCACTACTGGTCAATTGATCTTTTAATTGGGAATGGTAAGTGACAAATTTTGATACTCGGGAAATTAAGACCTTTGTACCGGCGAAGGACTATGAGCTTTCGATAAGTTTTTATAAAGATATTATTGGTTTACCAGTTTTCTACAGCAACCCTGAAATTGGCTGGGCTCAATTCGATGTTGGTGGTGCCTATATTGGTTTAGAAAGATGTGATCCTAAGGACCCCGATGAAAACATCATTACACTGCTCGACAATGATTGCGGCTAATACAAATATCCAGAAGATACCGCGTAAAGTGCGATCTTGTTAACAGCTGCCACATCTATACCAATAATTCGTTAAATCTATAATGTCTGACAGGCCGAATATCATAGTTTTTCAGGCTGACCAATTAACAGCACTTGCGTTAGCTGCTTATGGCGGTTTTTGTAAAACCCCCTATCTGGAAAAGTTGGCCGCCGCCGGCACCGTTTTTGATAATGCGTACTGCAATTATCCTCTTTGTGCGCCATCACGGTTTTCGATGATGACCGGGCGTCTCGCTTCCGATATTGGCGCCTTTGACAATGCAGCCGAGCTGCCCTCTGCTATCCCAACTTTTGCTCACTACCTGCGGCGCTCCGGCTACCGTACCTGCTTAAGCGGTAAGATGCATTTTATTGGCGCGGATCAGTTTCATGGATTTGAGGAGCGCCTAACAACCGAAATTTACCCGTCGAATTTTGCCTGGCTTCCGGATTGGGATAGTCAGCAACAAACTTTTGCGCCCATACGAAATACTATTGAGCGCGCTGGGGTAAGTGCCTGGAATATGCAACTGGCCTACGATGAAGACGTCGCGTTCCAGGCAGTACGTAAGATTTATGAGTATGCCCGGGAGCCTGAGCAACCTTTTTGTATGGTGGTTTCGTTAACCCATCCCCATCCTCCGTTTCTGATAACGCCCGACTATTGGGAAATGTACAGCGACGGCGATATCCCCTCTCCTGGGGTTGGGCGGTTGCCAGAAGAGGGTCTCGATGCCCATAGCCAACGCTGCCGAAAAGTAATCGGACTGTCCGAGGAAGATGTCAACGAGGACCTGATTAACGCGGCACGACGGGCGTATAGCGGTATGGTGAGCTACTTCGATGGCAAGCTGGCCCAGGTGATGGCAGCGCTGGAATTGGTAGGCACCATGGACAACACCGCAATACTTGTTGTGGCGGATCATGGCGAGATGCTGGGGGAACGGGGATTGTGGGCTAAAGACTGTTTCTTCGAATGGGCTATGCGAATCCCCATGCTGGCTAAAATCCCCGGGGTCCCAGGTGGGAAACGATTTAACGGTAACGTTTCATTACTCGATCTGGCGCCGACTTTACTAGAACTCGGCGGCGTCGAGGCCAACCAGATTGTGACACCGATGCATGGGCATAGCCTGGTCGATATTGTGCGGAATCCACAGCAGGATTGGCCTGATCAGGTTCTGGCAGAATACAGCGCAGAAGCGGCTCAGGCACCGATGGTGATGATCCGGCGAGGGCAATACAAATACATTCAGGCGGCGGGTGATCCGCCATTATTATTCGATTTACTTAAGGACCCGGATGAACTGAAGAACCTCGCTGACAACTCTGCTTACAATGACGTGCTGACGCGTTTCGAATCGGAGGTTGAGGAACGTTGGGATCTTGAAACCCTGGATAATCGAATTCGCGGCAGTCAACGTCAACGTAATCTTGTGCGAGACGCACTAGCTAAAGGGCGCCAACAAGAATGGGATTACCAACCCCAACCAGACTATTCTGAACTATATGTTCGCGATCCGAGTGGGGCGGAAATTTCTGACAGGAAAGTCCGGGTAGCCGCCAAGGGATATCGTCTTCCAGGCACCTAGTCATCGAAACATTAACGATTGAGGATTGCATACATGACACGAGGATTTGAATCTGAGGCAGTCTGGAAATCCCGGGGACGAGGCTTCAGTATGGGAATTATTCAACCCGAGGGGCGGGTAATTCACCTGACGGGCCAAGTCGCTTGGGATGCCGATGAAAACATTATTGGACCAGGTGATGTTACGGAACAAACAAGACAATGTTTTCGAAATATAGAAGCGCTCTTGGTTACAGCGGGCGGAACTCTTGAAAATATCGTGTCGATCACGACCTATTTTCTGGATTTGGAAGACCTCCCGAAAATTCAAGCGATCAGAAACGAATTTTTATCTGGCACAAATCCACCGGTAAGCACATCTGTAAGGGTAGCTGGTTTGGGGCATAAGGATTTTCTAGTGGAATTGACGCCTGTTGCTGTTGTGCCGACTGATAAATAGAGTAACAAGATGTTTTTGACGGGGCAGTATACAAACTAAACATGGTGAACGGCGTGTCCCAATGGCAGTACTGATTATCTTGTTAACTATCAATACAATATGAAGTCTGACTATCAGTGGCTCGAACATTGGTCCGAGAGCCTGAAGAACAAAGTCGTGCTGGAACTCGGATGCGGTAGCGGTATCGATACCAGGATCATCTCTCAGTTGGCCAGTGAAGTTGTAGCATGCGATCTTGCCCCTCCTACTACTATAGAAGGCGCTTTAAGGGTTTTAAAGATGGATCATAGTGAACAACTACCATTTGACAACAACAGTTTTGATGTAGTGGTTGCTAGTCTATGTCTACACTACTTCACCTGGTCTACCACCCATAGTATCGTAAATGAAATATCGCGTGTTTTAAAAAATTCTGGGGTTTTAATCTGCCGGGTTAATTCCGAAGATGATATAAATTATGGGGCGAAGGGCAATCCTGAGATCGAATCAGGGCTCTATAGTGTCAATGGTCAAACCAAGCGGTTTTTTGCCGAATCTGATGTATACAATCTTTTCTCTACACCTTGGAAACTGGGAGATCTTGAGAAAAAATCAATCGATCGCTATGAAAACGAAAAAGTAGTATGGGAATTTATGGCAGTAAATTTATAGAAATTTCTAGTCAATGCAAATTTAAGGCGCCTGTGGTTTTAGTGGCATTCGATAAAACCTGAAAATATAGTAAATCGTCTCAACGATTTTGCCATAATTGCCATGCAACCTCGGACAACAATGGGCTAAAGTAGGCCATCTAACTCTAGAAAAATGAAATGCACAAAAGTCGACTTGGCGGACTGATTATCGATTGTCATGGGGACGATCTCAGACAAGCAGGGGAGTTTTGGACCAAAGCGCTGGGATATAGACCTAAGTCTACTTCACTTCCAGAGGACGAAGGGTATATTCCTTTGGAGACGGGTCCTGACAATCCAGAAGTTGAACTACAGCTGGTCTCCCATCCAAGTAGAGTACATCTTGATATAGAGACGGATAATGTAGAAGCGGAAGTTGCCCGGCTGGAACGGCTTGGTGCAAAGCGCATAAAAAAAGTCCGGGACTGGTGGATATTGGAAGCACCAACGGGACATCGATTTTGTGTGGTTGTCGCCGGGAAAGAGTCCTTTTCAGAAAAAGCTAATATATGGGACTAACGAAAACCCCTGTCATTACTCCGTAGAGCCTGCAACAGAATTTATAAGGTTAAACACTTAGTATATTTATTTAAGACCCAAAAAAAAATTTGAAAATATTTACGAATGTAGTTCTTACAATACTGGTATTTCTGTCGATCTCATCCGGAATTACCAAAATAATGCTTATGCCCCAGGATGTAGAATTCTTTGGCAAGTATGGGTTTTCCAACCCCCTGTTAATTGCCTATGGGGCGGTTCAGCTAGTTGGCGGAATTCTTCTGATCATTCCGGAAACCAGGGCTTTCGGCGCTCTGGTAGTTGCGATTACCTTTTTGATTTCGTTAGCAGTATTGGTAATGGCAGGAAATTTACCAGTTGCGTTTATCACATTAGTTTGCATTGGGCTGCTTGGGTATGTCGCAAGGGAAGCACTAAAATCTCGCAAATTATAATCTTCTTTGCTCTTTCCTTGGCACCCTTATATTGGACATAATTCCATATTTTAATGGAGTATAGAAGATGGGTCTAAATTACGCCGAAATTAATTCTCGTGCATTAAATCTGCTCGTTTCAATCAAGAAACACGTTGCCTCCATAGACGATAATCTTAAGGCGCTGGTTGAGTTACGGGTTTCTCAGATTAACGGTTGCGCGTATTGCGTTGATCTACACGCGAACGAGGCTAGAAAAGCAGGAGAGGGTCAGCAGAGGTTGGATTGTTTGATTGTCTGGAAGGAATGCCAACTATTTACGGATCGCGAGATGGCAGCATTATGCTGGGCGGAGAGCGTGACCAATATTTCTACTCAGACGGATATGGATTCCAAACTAACCGTGCTACTAGAGTACTTTAGTGAAGTGGAAGCGGTGGATCTAACGTTTATTATTTCGGTGATGAATTGTTTCAACAGAATGGCTATTAGTCTTGGCGATAAGCCGCCTGTACGCAACGAATAGCCCAGAATCCTGGGTGTTGAGTGCTTTGTTGGAATCTTGACGGAAAAGGCATGAGCATTGAATTGGAAATAACCCACTGGGATGGGAAATCCGCTGACGATATTCGAGTCATTCATGATAAATACCGGACGCGTAAGGACTACGTCAGTCATCTGGTTAAATTAATTCAGACGCCGGAACTACGTACCGGTGCTAGCTGGCTTCTAAAGACAGCACTGGAGTCCGGGGCAACCATAAGCAAACAGCAGGTTTCGCGAGTTTATTCCTGCGTGGGCGAATTGGATAGCTGGGAGCAAAAATTGCATATCCTGCAAAGTTTTGAATATTTCCTCACCGAACCACAGCAACAAGAAAACATTGAATATTTCCTAAGAGCCTGTATTAGCGACGAAAATAAGTTTGTAAGGGCCTGGGCCTATAGCGGTTTCTATTACTTTGCTAAGCAATGCCCTGAATTTCAGGAAGAGGTTATACAGTTCTTTAACATGGCGCTTGAAGATGAAGCACCCTCGGTGAAAGCAAGAATACGGCAATTAAAAAAGCTCGGCTTCTAATAAAGCACAACCAGCCTTTCCGTCAGTGGCTACAAATGTAATCTCTTGTCGCAAACAGTAATGATTATCGATCATCAGCGAATAGCCTCATCTATTTGCTCGAGTGTATACTTTTCGTTCGAACGCAACGCTCTTTATGAGAATCACTATGAGTACTGAAAATCCTGCCGGCGGTTGTATGTGCGGCGCAATACGATACGAGTTGAACGGGGAATCTACCTGGAACGTTTATTGCCACTGTGAAAGCTGCCGTAAACACACAGGTGCTCCTGTGGTGGCATTTGCCACTTGCTCGCCTAACCAGGTTCGATGGACAGTTGGCGAGCGGGCGCGCTACGAATCGACTCCCGATAGATTTCGAGGATTTTGCCGGGATTGTGGTACCTCCTTAACCTGGGAAGCTGAAATAAACGGTTCCTGGCTGGCTATCCACGTGAGTACTCTGGATAACCCTGAGATTTTCCCACCGACGGAACACGTCTTCTTTGGAGATGCTATAACCTGGTTCGACACCGATGATGATCTGCCTCGGCATGAAAATTCAAAGTATATCTAAACTCTGTTTTCCGACGACAACCTGGCTATTCTATCAATCGGAGTTGATCAGTGATTAACGGACAATGTCATTGCGGTAATGTTGTAATGGAAATGGAGAAACTGCCTAAAAACCTGACTTCCTGTAACTGTTCCGTCTGTAATCGGATTGGCGCTCTCTGGGGATATTATGCGCCAAAAAACGTAAAAGTTACCGTACGAGAATTACCAACCTCCATCTATTTATGGGGAGAGGAGAATATAGAATTGCATCACTGTCAACAATGCGGGTGTATGACTCATTACCTGACCACTGAAAAATGTCCTGATACCAGAATTGGGGTTAATTTCAGGATGATGGAATTGTCAATTACCAAACCTATTCCTATCCGACGGTTTGATGGGGCAGACAGTTGGCAATACCTTGACGAGACGTGAATATTCTGAATACCAGGTAAACATTATGTTTCACATGCTTAGTTGTTTCGATTTGAAGGACAATGTCACCATTAAGGAATTTCAAGAAGCCAATGCCCTTTTTGTAGCGCATATGAAAGGATTAGGCATGGTCGAGTCCGTTAGTCCTGTTGGTCGCAGACAACACCATCCGATAATGGACACCGACCATGAGCGAGGTCAGGAGTATTTTTTTACCATGACCTTCCTCGATCGCGACCAATGCGATCAGGCGGTTGATTGTATTCAGTCCCATTGTGAACCCGAGGATAAGATCCATTTCGCAATTAGCTCGAAAATAATCAATTATGTTTTCATTTGCTGGGATGATATATAAATAGTTGGTATTTCGTCTAAGCACTACCCGTAATGAAAAATTTACCAACTTCTCCGGTATTTCGCCCATGGTCCAATCAAGTAGCATTGCGACTACGGTAGTGTTTTACTTCACACCATAACAATTTCCAAACAGCTCGAACGATGTTTCAAATCCGCCCCGCAACTATTGATGATACTGACTTAATTCTCCGGTATATTATTGAGCTTGCCGTCTACGAAAAAGCCGCGAAAGAAGTTGTTGCCGCTCCAGAAGATATCAGGCAATCGTTATTTGGCGAGGGTTCGACAACTGATGCAATAATCTGCAGCATCGGTGATACACCAATCGGGTTTGCTGTGTATTTTTATAATTATTCTACCTGGCTTGGAAGGAATGGTCTATTTCTTGAAGATTTATATGTGACACCTGAAAGCCGGGGAACCGGTGCAGGAAAAGCGTTGCTCAAATACCTTGCACAGCATGCTGTGTCGAAAAATTGCGGAAGATTCGAATGGAATGTGCTCGACTGGAACCAGTCAGCGATAGATTTCTACCAATCTATTGGAGCCCAACCACAAAACGAATGGATTGGTTATCGATTGACCGGTGAAGCGCTGAATAGATTTGCGGATAGCTAACCCTTGAAATTGTTTCTGGAGCCAGGTCGCTTGGCGTTCAAGTATGCTGAGTCAGAGTTTATTTAGGATTGTTTTGGATCTGGAATAGAATTGGTTGAATCGTCTTTTAATGGCGAGTAAAGAGGGTATATACGGCTACCTAACGATCTAGGGAAACAAGGGGTAAAATACTGGGCAATTAGAAATCTAGCCAAATCATGAATGTTATTTTAAGAAATATACTTGCTGTTGTTCTAGGTGTGGCACTGGGGGGCGCGGTTAATATGCTAATCGTTGTGCTCGGACCTTTTGTCATTCCGCCACCTCCAGGAGTTGATGTTACTGATACGGAGAGTATCGCCGCATCCATGCATCTGTTTGGACCAATTCAGTTTGTCGTACCATTTTTGGCTCATGCTATCGGCACTCTGGTTGGAGCAATAGTGGCTTTTCTAGTCGCGGGGAGTTATCAACGAGTTTTTGCCTATGTAATTGGTGCATTCTTTTTGGTCGGTGGAATAACTGTTTCATTTATGATCCCGGCTCCGGGTTGGTTTGTTATTCTGGATCTTGTTGGCGCATACGTGCCAATGGCCTGGCTCGCCACTAAGATCGGTGCCCATTTGAAAAACTAGACCGCGACTTATTGGACATGCAATGGGAATATCCCGGCTACCCCAAGCGTAAAATCAATTGCGCTAACATAGAACTAATCAAACTATTTAACACAGGAATAAAGCAACAATGAAAAACGAACCCTATACAGGAACCTGTTTGTGCGGTTCCATTAAATATGAAGTAGATGAAATTGGTCCCAATATGGGACATTGTCATTGTTCGATGTGCCGGAAATTTCATGGTTCCGCGTTTGCCACCCTGGGTGAGGCCAGGGTGGCAGATTTTCGCTGGGTTAAGGGGCAAGAGCATTTATCAAGCTATAAAGCAGACAATGGAACCGTGCGAAAATTTTGTCAGGTTTGTGGGTCAAGTCTGATTTTTGTACCATCGAAGGATACGGGAGAACTGGTTGAATTTGCCCTCGGCACGCTGGATAGTGATATCGAATTGCGACCAGATGCACATATCTTTTTAAAATACAAGGCGAACTGGTCAGACCTCGAAGATGACCTACCGAAATTCTCCGAAGGCAGGGATAGCAGCTAACAAATACTGGGCAAGTAAAACCTAATATATTGTTTGATCTAAAAAATTAGAAGACTATCTCCCAATTATCAAAACTTCCTTGATTAGGCATATCAATACGGAATGAGAAGTCTATGGAAGATTCGAAAAGCATTTCTTGATGACGCAGAAGACCTTCAGGCCTGTATGCGTGCGGCCTACGCTTCCTACCAAGATCGTATGAAAGGTAACCCCCTACCTCCCATGAATCTCGACTACGCGGCTGAAATCACCGAATTTTCTACATGGGTTGCAGAGCTTAACGGTGGCATTGTAGGTGGTCTTACAATGATATTTGATCGTAATCTGGCTACAGTCGCAAACGTTGCTGTACATCCAGAATTCCAAGGGCAGGGACTGGGCGGTGGACTAATGAAGTTTGCTGAAAAACAGGCAATCGAAAACAGCTGCACAGATATGCGGCTGGCAACCCATGTTCTTCTTAGTGAAAACCTGTCTTTGTATCTACACCTGGGGTGGACTGAATATGGTCGAGATGACACCAGAGTGTATCTGAGCAAAAAGATTGTTAACTAACAATGATACAGGGGCAAATTTCGGCTTCGGCGTTGCTTTGTAGTCCATAATTATTACTCCCAAGACGACGGAACAGGTACAGTTGTCTTTGACTGATTACGCCAGAGTATCGGACTATTTAGGAAGGTTTATCACCCCATACTAGAGTAACATTCTTCTTTGCCAGGTTTTCAAAGGGAAATGTTATGACGGAAATCGATAATATGCTAGCGCGAATAATTTTTTATGGGCGGTTTTGAAATGAAAATAATGCTTGTTGTAACGGGAGTTGCTGTGGCTTTGCTTTTTCTGGCAGTGTTTCGAAAAATTGGCAAAAACAACACCACCGTAAAAATCAAAAAGTCTGATATCGAATGGACCCCCATGCAATGTCCAAATTGTCATAATCCCATGGAGAATGGCTACTCAATGGCGGGGCGCGGAATCATTTGGAGAGAAAAAAGTCAAAATATGCCAGGTACTTTTTCTAACATGGGTTCCAATCTAGACAATACATGTAGTATTAGTTTACCAACCGCCATCAATATTTCATGGCATTGTGCGAATTGCAAATTACTCTTGACTGACCATTCCAGGATGGTAAATGTAATCCGCGATTCTCGTACCTAACATAATAGCAGTCATTGCATCAGGATTATCCCTTGTCAGATCGAATCAAACCCGGTTGGAAAGTGTTGAACAGCATCGAAAATGACACCGGAGACTATTGTGTTGATATCTTTGTACGGGAAGACAACAGCTTTGGATTCGAGGAATTTCGTAGAGACATCGAAGATATGGGTAAATGGACCGGGATAAATTATTTTTCAGCGTTGTCTTATGCTGATGAAGCAGGCGCGTTGGCCGAAGCAAAAATTCGTATCGGCTGGCTGGAATAGACTCTCCAGGTCAAACCGAGATCTCAATCAGGAGAAATTGACATGAGCGATAGCGAAAATCCCCATCCAAACATTGGCGAAATTGAATGGTGTGACCTGACTGTCACCGATGCCGAGGATATTAGAGACTTTTATTGTAGCGTGGTGGGATGGACTTCCAGTGCGGTTTCCATGGGGGAGTATGATGACTTTAATATCAATCTCGCTGGAACAGATAAAACCGTAGCCGGAGTATGTCATGCTCGTGGAAGCAATAAAAACCTGCCGCCCCAATGGCTGATGTATGTGCGAGTAGCGGACGTAGCGGCAAGTGCAGCGAAATGCGTGGCGTTGGGCGGCAAGATATTGGAAGGTCCGCGAATGATGGATTCCAGCCAATTCTGTGTTATTCAAGATCCCCAGGGGGCAGTTCTTGCCTTAATTTCTGAATAGATTTTACCGGTTGGCGATTAATCATCTGCGCAACACCAGTTTACCTGACAGGATCAGGAGGTCTGAATCGGGTCACAGGCTAAACCTCCATTTCTCGTAGAGGAATATTGCACTCGGAAACCGGTTAAAGACCTTTCGTCATAAACAAACTAAACGGATCATCAATATAGCCAGCGAATGGCCCACATTCCTCGAAACCGAATTTGGTATAGAGCGCTATCGCCGCTTGAAATGGTTCCGTGGAACCGGTTTCCAGGTTTAATTTCTGGCAGCCATTTGCCCTGGCCTGATCGATAATTGTTTGCAGGATTGCAGCAGCGACGCCTTTATTCTTATGTCCTTCAGCGGTACGCATCGATTTAATTTCCGCGAGATTTTGATCGATTTGCTTTAGTGCGCCGCAGCCCATTAATTCGTCATTGATTCTTGCCGTCCAGAAAGTCACGTCATCCGACCTAAGACCATCAAGGTCTAGTGCATGGACGCTGCATGCCGGTGAATGCGCATGCATGTCATGCAGATGCTCTTCGAGCAAATTAACAACATCTTTTCTACTGGGATTTTCGACAGTAATATGCATTTATTCAGCTGAAGAGAGACTCCCGGGATTGGGCGGTAATTCGACAGGCAAAACTATTTTATTCGGCAAACTAGTAACTGGAGGCGAGTAGTTCATACTCAACATCAGCCCATTTGTCCACCGGAAATACCCATAGCAGACCAAGGGTTTCTGAACCCGTATTTTTTACCCCATGAGCCATATCTCCCGGGACAAATAGCACTGACCCCGATCTAACTGATACCTTTTCGTCTTCCATGGTTATTTCGCCGTCACCCTGATACACGTAGTAGACCTCTTGTTCGGCGTGTCGATGCAGGCCTAGGCCAACGCCCGGTGGCACTTCGCAAATCCCAAAGGAAACTCCCGTGGTATTCCCATCTCGTCTTCCGGTCAAAGTCTTCCACCTCAATGCATCTTCGCCAGACTGCCCGTCGAGATAGTCCCACTCGATATCGTCAGTATGACTGACCAGTTGGTTGATATCGGTGATGTTCATCGCTTCTTCAAGGAAATGGGCTAGTTAAATACATATATCCATACTTGATCTGATAGTGTCAAGTTCCAGGTTGGGTTGAATCTTACACTCGCTGTAGAATACTCACCAGGGAAGTTCGGCGTTTAGTCGAAATTGCTAATCATGGCTCAACAACAAACATACAAACGGAGGAAGATATGGATGCAATATTTACACCCGTCAGAGACGCTGCTTATGCAGGTGATTTCGCATTGTTTGAGACGTTGCTTGCGCGTGACCCCGACCTTATTACCCAGAACTCAACTGATCCGGGAGATAGCCCTAATTTGATTCAGTTCATCGTTGTCGAAGGCGGACTTGGGAAAATCCCTGAACCCGAGGGTTTTTTGAAGCATCTAATTGATAATGGCTCCACCACATACAGACAATTGGTGGCTGCTGCGAGTGTCAATTCTAGAGCATTGGTAGATACGCTGCTTGATGCAGGGGTATCTCTAGACGAAGGTGCGCCCTGGTCCGCAGTCGAAGAAACGCTTTATTGGGGACACCAAGAGATGGCGGTATATCTAATTAGTGAGCGTGGGGCAAAACTCAATACGCTATGCGCTGCTGCCATGCTTGGAAATATGGAAAAATTAGCCAGTTTCTTCAATAACGGCAAGCTCATTGCATCTGTGCTGCCCGTCTATTTTCCCTGGGGGTCCTTTGAAGATTCCACCGAAAAGGATGCGATCGAACAAGCATTTTTTCTAGCGCTACGCAATTCGCAATATGAAGTAGCGTCCTATTTGCTGGAACGTGGAGTGGATATTAATGCAATAGTGCGATGTCATCATGAAGAATGTACTGCCTTACATCAGGCAGCAAATTCGAATGATTTTGAAATGGCTGATTGGCTAATCGATCGTGGTGCTGTAGGTAGCATAAAGGATAAGCGGTTCAACGCAGATGCAATAGACTGGGCTAAGCATGAGGGGAATACTCAAATGGAACAGCACATGAAAAGAAAGTTGCTTAACTAATTCAATCTCACGGACTAAAGCAAATAAACATGGCTTTTTTATTATCCACTAAGGGATTTTGCCGGATAGAGCTATTATTTAATTTGCTTCTAACATTCTCAAATATGTCACCCGCATATTAACTACCCACGTCTAAATACCAACTTCGACCAAATAACCCTTTTTTTGTTGCGAATCAGGCTCGGTTGATTCGACTGGTGCAATAGATTTATCAGGTTGCACGATTCAGCCAAATCAATAGTTTTGTTCGCATCTGTCGGAAATACATGTATACCGACTCCAACTGGACCATTGCGCAAAGAAACAGCGAATATGCCTCTCGGTTTTAGCAGCCTTGCAATTACCGCCAAAGCTGTCTCTCTCTCAGCATCATCAATGTGGTGCCACACAGCCGAACACAAAATAAAATCAAACTGATTATATTTGTGCGTAAGTTTGTTGAGTTCTGGTAAGGAGTCCTCGACCCATTCTACTCGAGAATAAGGATAGGTGTTTCTCGATGAAACGAGCAGTTCGGGACACGGTTCTGCGGCAACAACTGAGTGACCCATTGCGGCAAATTCTGCAGCATCACGTCCACTTCCAGAACCAATGTCCAGTATTTTGCCCGGACTTATCGGGATGTATTTGGCGCAAAATTCGTGAAGTTCTTTGAAGCCGATTGCATCTGTGGCTTCGATAAAGCGATGTATTGCTCCAGCGTACCCGTTTGTACCTTTGACTGTCATTATTTTACAATCTTAGTTGAAAGGATCTATGAATCCAAATTACTTAAAAACTTAACGGTCAAGTCTTTGATTTGTGATACTAAAAACCAAATACCAGCGATTCCGATCCAGTAGAAACTCCGTAATCGACACTGGCGTAACACGACAATTCTGTTTTTCGCGAGTAAAATCCATGTGTTCCTTTTTTGCAAGGATAAGAACTTGAAGACGCTTGCTGCACTTATTTTTCCTGGTTTCCAAACTCTCGACCTTTTTGGTCCAATTGAAATGTTAGGTAGTCTTAGGGATGAAATTAAAATTACAGTGGTGGCCGAAACACCAGAGCCAGTATCCAGTGTCCACGGACAAAGCCTCTCGGTAGACAAAACGCTATCCGAGAGTAGCGATTATGATCTATTGCTTATTCCTGGGCTGGTCTGATCGTTCGAAAGCCGATACTCGCTCACTTTGATCATACCTCCGATTAGTTCATACTTTCGGAGTGTGAAAGTAGGGATGGACCACGTTTTATTTTGCCAGAGAAGGCACCAAAATTATATTTCTGGTCAGGGAATCAATCTGCTAATCGCAAATGGAAAAACACGAAATATTTATCAACCGTATTAAACGAGACCTTAAAAAAGCAAGTACTGCTGAAAAAGCCGAATCAATGCGCCGGTATTTTCCAGACGGGATCAATTGTATTGGTGCCACGGCCCCTGATTTAAAGATAATCGTAAACAACTTTCAGTCTGACTACGCTGAACTAACAGCAATTGAAATGCTGTCTTTAACGGAAAATATTCTTAAAAAAGCGGAATATAGTGAAGAAATACTTGTGGCCTATCAACTAATCAATAAGTTTGTCAAAAATAACTATGACGATGATTTATTGTTGCGTTTTGAATACTGGCTCGAAAACTATTCGACTAATTGGGCCCTGGTTGACGATTTGTGCATAAAAACCATATATCTATTTCTTCTGACTCGTCCCTATTTAATTGAAAATACCCAGCATTGGGCACATTCGGAAGTTTCATGGTGCAGGCGTGCCAGCAATGTGGTCTGGGTTAAATTTGTAAAGAGAAGAATTGGTAATTCAGTCTACTATTTAGACAAAGAACTCGTCTTTAAAAATTGTGATCTATTAATTGGTGATGAGGATGTGTATGTACAAAAAAGTGTTGGTTGGTTATTGAAAGCTACGTCACTTCAGCATGAGAGTGAAGTTGTTGAATACATTCGGCGTAACTTCGAAAAAATGGAGCGTACGACTATCAGCTATGCATTAGAGAAAATGGATGCCAATAATCGCAGGGATTTACTTAGAAGTTTCTGATCGGTCGAAATGGTCAAGATTGAGATAAATGACAGTTTCTTAGATCAACTTTCATTGTGACTCACCTCAACCCATTTCCGGCTTCGTGCTTTACGGTCATACACATGGAAGCCAGCCATTGCGTTACCGTAAAGATGTAACGAAACTATCCGCTTATCTGGACTGGGGTTGCCGGTAACGTGGATATGATCCGGGTTCGGTACAAAGCTGGTAACTGAAGAAGGTGGCAGTAAGATCACGCCACCCTGGACCAGATCGATATTGTCTAACTCAGCACCGGTCTGAGTATCTGAGCGCATAAAACCATATTCCTCTAGTACTCCCTCATGCACGCCTACAACGCCCCAGGTGCCATGATCATGGATAGGTGTCCACTGTCCTGGCTGCCACACCAAGGCATACAGACTCATTAGATTATCGTCGTCAATAAAAATCGCGTTGCGCGCATAGTGATCGGGGTCAGATTGAAAATGTTCTGGCTTGAAAAAACTCTTATCCCCAGACAAGAGCTTGTACATTAACGGAACGATTTTCTCGACGCTGACCGCCGGTAGATAATTGCCATTGATAACCTCGCGGCATTCTCCGACAAATTGATCAAGTGAGTAGTTAGACATATTTTCTCCTAGCAGCATATTTATTTTCTTGATTCTCGCAGGTCATCCAGATCTCTCGAACAATTTTCACCCCCAAAGTACGGTCCTTTACAAAACTATTTCTCGGCTTTGGTAAATACCTTACCAAGTTTCTCAGTAGGTTTAGCAAGTGTCTATAGCCGCGCTACGCGGATTAGTGCTTGCTGCCCTAATAACACCACGCACCGTCAATTGCCAAAAATTTACATCGGTATCAATGGGAGCATATACCTCATCGCGGCATTCCACAATTACAACTGGTTTCAATGGAGTTTTACAGTATAAAAGCACCAAATATCTTTCAAACAGAAATCCTGGCGAATATATACGGGTATCGGTTGTATTGAGGGCCTCCAACCTCAACCTAACAATGACGACATTGCCATACCGGCATATAATCGACTATCACAAAGTTAGGGATCATCCATGTTTAACGCCTCCATGAACTTTGCCCTGGGCGAAGAAATCGACGCATTGCGAGAAATGGTGTATCGCTTTTCCCAGGAGGAAATTGCCCCCCTCGCCGCCGAGGTCGACAAAACCAATAATTTTCCGATGCCACTTTGGCGGCGACTCGGTGAACTGGGATTGTTGGGTATCACCGCAGAGCCTGAATTTGGCGGCTCTGGTATGGGTTATCTTGCCCACGCCATCGCCATCGAAGAAATCAGCCGGGCGTCGGCTTCTGTCGGTTTGTCCTATGCAGCCCATTCGAATCTTTGCGTTAATCAGATTCGGCGTAATGGCAGTATGGAACAAAAATCGAAATATCTGCCGAAACTCTGCATCGGTGAGCATGTTGGTGCTCTCGCGATGTCAGAACCAGGTTCCGGCTCGGATGTTGTATCAATGCAATTACGCGCCGAGAAAAAGGGGGATCACTACCTGTTAAACGGCAACAAAATGTGGATAACCAATGGTCCCGATGCCAATACGCTGGTTATCTATGCCAAGACCGATCCGGCGGCAGGGTCTCGGGGAATCACCGCGTTTATCGTGGAAAAGGGTTTTACCGGATTCAGCACCACCCAGAAACTCGACAAACTGGGGATGCGGGGCTCAAACACCTGCGAGCTGGTGTTTAACGACTGCGAAGTGCCGGTACAAAACGTGCTTGGTGAAGAGGGCCACGGGGTCAGCGTACTGATGTCGGGTCTCGATACCGAACGGGTGACCCTGTCCGGGGGTCCCCTGGGCATTATGGCGGCCTGTATGGACGTCGTGGTTCCATATATTCACGAACGCAAACAGTTTGGCGAACCCATCGGCAGCTTTCAATTAATGCAGGGCAAGCTGGCGGATATGTATACCACTATGAATGCCTGTCGGTCCTACGTCTATATGGTTGCCAGCGCCTGCGACCGCGGCGAAACCACCCGCAAGGACGCTGCTGGATGCATTCTCTATACCGCGGAAAAAACCACCGCGATGGCACTCGAAGCGATCCAGGCCCTGGGGGGAAATGGTTATATCAATGATTATGCCACCGGGCGGTTATTGCGGGATGCCAAACTGTATGAGATCGGCGCAGGAACCAGTGAAGTGCGCCGGATGTTGATCGGTCGGGAATTGTTTGAGGAGACGATATAGTTATCCTTACAAAATGAGCGTTATTAAGACAAGAATTTCATCAAACTCCGCGTCCTTCGGCGACAACGTTAAGGCCATGCAGGAGGCCATAGCAGTCACTCAGAGCGCCGCCGATGTAGCGCTCCAGGGCGGCAATCAGGCGTCCAGAGAACGTCATATCAAACGCGGCAAAATGCTGCCCCGGGAACGGATTAGCCAACTGCTTGATCCTGGATCCCCTTTCCTCGAAACTGGCTTATTTGCCGCCCATGACATGTACGATGGCGACGCCCCGGGAGCGGGACTGATTACCGGGGTGGGAACCATTCAAGGCCAGCAATGCATGGTGGTTTGCAACGATGCCACGGTGAAAGGGGGTACCTACTACCCGATGACCGTAAAGAAACATTTACGAGCCCAGGAAATCGCTGAGGCCAATCATTTACCTTGTGTTTATCTGGTGGACTCCGGCGGCGCCAACCTACCTAATCAGGACGAAGTATTCCCAGATCGTGATCACTTTGGCAGGATATTCTTTAACCAGGCAAACATGTCGGCCAAAGGAATTGCCCAGATTGCCGTAGTGATGGGTTCCTGTACCGCCGGGGGCGCCTATGTACCCGCGATGTCCGACGAATCTATAATCGTGCGCGATCAGGGCACCATATTCCTGGCCGGTCCGCCCCTGGTTAAGGCCGCGACCGGTGAGGTGGTCAGTGCGGAAGCATTGGGGGGCGCTGATGTGCATACCCGTTTATCAGGCGTGTCAGATCATCTCGCGGAGGATGATGTCCATGCCCTTGCTCTGGCGCGACGCGCCATCGCCAATCTAAATCGATCCATTGCTAAATCGGTTGTGTTAGCAGAGATTGAATCCCCGTTGTACGATCCAGTAGAATTAGCCGGCATCATTCCTGCTGATTCTCGCCAGCCGTACGACGTTCGAGAAGTTATCGCCCGCCTGGTAGACGGTTCCCGCCTGGATGAATTTAAAGCCCGCTACGGCGAAACCCTGGTATGTGGTTTTAGTCATCTGCATGGCATTCCAATTGGAATCATCGCCAATAATGGGGTTCTGTTTTCCGAGTCAGCATTAAAGGGAACCCACTTCGTCGAGCTCTGCTGCCAACGCAAAATTCCGTTATTGTTTTTGCAGAACATTACCGGCTTTATGGTCGGACAGAAGTACGAATCCGGCGGCATCGCCAAAGATGGCGCCAAATTGGTAGCTGCGGTGGCGACAGCCCAGGTACCCAAACACACCATGATTATCGGGGGTAGTTTTGGCGCGGGAAACTATGGCATGTGTGGACGCGCCTATGATCCTCGCTTTCTCTGGAGTTGGCCTAACAGCCGCATCAGTGTCATGGGCGGCGAACAGGCCGCCGGAGTATTGGCCACGGTGCGAAGAGACGGTATCGAACGCAAAGGCGGCAGTTGGTCCGACGACGAGGAGTTGGCGTTTAAACAGCCGATTGTCGATCAGTTTGAACACCAAGGACATCCGCTGTATGCCTCAGCCAGACTTTGGGATGACGGAATTATCGACCCGGCAGAATCTCGTGCGGTATTGGGTCTGTCTCTGGCAGCCAGTCTAAATGCTCCAATCGGAGATACCCGGTTCGGCCTGTTCCGAATGTAAGTCACGCTATGATCAAAAAAGTTCTAATCGCTAATCGCGGTGAAATTGCCTGTCGTATCATCAGGACCCTGAATCAAATGGGTATCGGGTCGGTGGCGGTTTACGCCGATCCGGACCGCGACGCCATGCATGTCTCTATGGCAGATCAAGCGGTAGCCATCGGTCCAGCGGCATCCGCAAAAAGTTATCTGAATATCGAGCGTATTATCCAAGCGGCCCAGGAAACTGGCGCCGATGCCATACATCCCGGTTACGGATTTCTCTCTGAAAATGGGGCCTTTGTGCGAGCCTGTCAGTCTGCCGAGATTATTTTTATCGGGCCTGACGCGGAATCCATTGAGGCAATGGGTCTCAAAGACGCTGCCAAAAAACTGATGGAGCAGTCTGGAGTCCCAGTGGTTCCGGGTTATCACGGAGACAATCAGAATGCGGCGTTTCTAGCCACCCAGGCGGATCAGCTCGGATATCCGGTATTGATCAAGGCGCGGGCTGGTGGCGGAGGCAAGGGTATGCGGAAAGTCGAATCGGCTTCTGACTTTGAACAGGCATTGGCCGGTGCCCAGCGCGAAGGCGGCGCGAGCTTTGGCGATGACCGGGTCCTGGTTGAGAAATACGTAGGACTGCCGCGGCATATTGAAATTCAGGTATTTGGCGACCGCCATGGCAATGTCGTGCACCTGTTTGAACGGGACTGCTCGTTGCAACGCCGCCACCAGAAAGTAATTGAAGAAGCGCCGGCGCCAGGTATGACAGCAGAGATGCGTCTGGCCATGGGCCAGGCCGCGGTGCAGGCAGCTTCCGCGGTTAATTATGTGGGAGCTGGCACCGTTGAATTTATCGTCGACGTGTCGGATGGTTTACGTCCGGATAGATTTTACTTTATGGAGATGAACACCCGGCTCCAGGTGGAACATCCGGTTACCGAATCAGTCACTGGAATTGATCTGGTCAAATGGCAGATCGAGATCGCCGCTGGACAGCCATTACCACTTGGCCAACAGGATATTTCATTGCAGGGTCATTCCTTCGAAGCCCGAATCTATGCCGAAGATACTGACAATGGCTTCCTGCCAGCTACCGGAACACTGGACTACATGCAGTTAGACAAATCATCGCGAATCGATACCGGGGTCAGACAAGGCGACACGATATCCCCTTTCTATGACCCGATGATCGCCAAAATGATTGTACACGGGCCGGATCGAGCCACGGCCCTGACCCAGCTGACCCGGGCACTGGGCAATTCCCGGATCGCCGGGTGCACCACCAATCTTGGATTCCTTGGCAGACTGTCGGCGTTGCCACAGTTTGTTTCTGGTGACGTTGAAACCGGGTTGATTGAGCAGCATGATGATTTTCTAAGGGGTCCCACAGAAGCGCCAGATAAAGTGTTTATTCTGGCCACTTTGCATCTTGCTGGTATGCTCGACCAGCGAACATCGTCAACCGAGTATACGAATCCCTGGCTCAGCTTGAGCAATTGGCGGAGCTGGGGTACGGCAAGCTTTTCGCGTCAAATCAGTTATCAAGATCAGCAGGTGGAGACTACGCTTGAAGCTCGGGATTCTTCAATCGCAAAGGTGATTGTCAATGACACGACCCATGAAGTGGAAATTCTGGAGCTCTCTGACAATCAATGTCGAGTTAGGATTGATGGGAATTCGTCCAGGATTGGCTGGTTTTATCGCAATCACTTATTGGAGGTGTTCTGCGACAACCAAAGTTTTCAATTGTTGTTCGAAGACCCCCTTGAAGCTGCGGCAGACGAAAGCATGGATGGGAATCTGGTGGTCGCGCCGATGCCAGGCAGCATTATTAACATCGCAATTAAACCTGGAGATTCAGTGATGCCGGACGATACCCTGATTATTATGGAAGCAATGAAAATGGAACATACCCTTAAAGCGGTTAGGGCCGGATCCATCGAAGAACTTTTAGTATCTGTTGGCGATCAGGTCGATGCCGGCGCCGTATTACTTTCCCTTATGTCCGAAGAAAAATCAAATGTCTGAATACGTACAAATTTTTGAGGTAGGTCCGCGGGATGGACTGCAGAATGAGAAAGCGAAAATTTCTTCCGAGGATAAAATTTCCCTGGTAAACCAGTTATCCGATGCCGGATTCAGCAAGATCGAAGTTACCAGTTTTGTATCGCCCAAATGGGTACCGCAAATGAAGGATGCCCCAGTGGTTATGGGAGGCATCGTTCGTAAACCCGGGGTCAGTTATGCCGTCCTGACGCCTAACCGCATGGGCTACCAATTCGCGCATAAAGCCGGGGCCAGTGAAGTCGCGATTTTTGCCGCCGCTTCAGAAAGTTTTAGTCAGAAAAATATCAATTGCAGCATAGCGGAAAGTTTTGATCGGTTTGTTCCTGTAATTAAACTGGCTAAACAGGATGGTACGCCGGTACGGGGATATATTTCCTGTGTTGTCGATTGTCCTTATGAGGGTAAGGTGAAACCGGAAACGGTGGCGGACTTAACCGGGAAATTGCTCGAGCTCGGCTGTTATGAAGTATCCCTGGGAGACACTATTGGTAGCGGCGAACCCCATAGTATCGGTGCGATGTTGGACCAGGTACTACAGGTAGCCGATGCCACTAAGTTAGCGGGGCATTACCATGACACCGGCAACAAAGCCCTGGAGAATATCGCAGTAAGTCTGGAAAAAGGTCTGCGTACCTTTGATTCTGCCATTGGCGGACTTGGTGGCTGCCCTTATGCACCAGGAGCCAAGGGCAATGTATCAACCAGCACGGTGGTCGAGTATTTACATGAAAATGGGTATCAGACCGGGGTCGATCAATATGTGCTAAAGCAAATTGAAGAATTTGTCAGCAGGATTGTGGCCGCGGAACCGATCGCCAAAGCGCGTTTAAATTAATCGTTTTGTTCGAAACCTCGTGTGTTGTTCAGTGGCTCTTTGTATTTACCCCATCCCGCTAACAATCTTCTCTGCTATCATTATTGTCGGTGCGTTAAGGTTTCCGCTAGTGATGCTCGGCATTATTGACGCATCTATAACCCGTAATCGACTGGTTCCGTGAACCCTACCCTCAGCATCTACCACCGCAGCTGGGTCATAGCCCATTTTGCAGGTGCAGGAAGGATGGTAGGTCGACTTTACGGTATCGCGGATAAAGTTGTCGATATCAGTGTCATCCACCTGGTCGCTACCAGGCGCAACTTCGGTCCCGAGGTAGGAATTGAATGCCGCGGCCTGATGAATTTCACGGGTTAGCCTAATTCCTGCTCGCAAGTCGATCAGATCCTGTTGTTGTTCCAGATAGTTAAATTGGATACGTGGCTTGCTCGCTGGGTCGGCGTTCGCCAGGCTGACTTTGCCAATACTTTTTGGGCGTAACAAGCTAATCGTAGTTTGGAAACCATGGCGTTTGTTATATGCCTTACCATCATGATTCACCAGCAATGGAATAAACACCAGCTGCAAATTTGGGTGCTCGATTTCCGGCGCCGAATTGATATAGCCCGCCACCTCAAAATGATTGGTTGCACCGAGGCCTTTTTTAGTTAATAGCCATTGGAGTCCCAGCAGGGCTTTGCGATGGGGTTGCAAATATGGTGTGGTGGAAATGGGCTGGAGACATTCGTTCTTAACGTCGACGTCAATATGGTCTTGCAAATTTGCTCCCACACCAGGAAGGTCGACCAATAACTCGATACCGTTCCTGGTTAGTTCTTCTGCATTACCGATGCCAGACAACATTAGCAGTTTGGGAGAATTTATCGCACCACAACAGACGATTACTTCACTGGCAGCGCTAATTTTTTGAACACCGCCACGTTGGGAAATTTCGACGCCGGTTGCAGTTGTTCCGTCGAACAAAACCCGATGGGCTAATGTATCACTTAGGATCGTCAGGTTTTTGCGCTGCCTGATCGGGTCCAGATAGGCGTTGGCGCAGCTGACCCGTTTACCTTTATGAATGGTTTGTTCCATCAAACCAAATCCTTCTTGCCGTGCTCCATTGGTGTCCTTCGACCAGGGATATCCACTTTGTTCACAGGCTTTAACAAATACTTCGAACAGCGGATTAGAATATTGTGGCGCGGTAATATTTACCGGTCCACTGTCGCCCCGATATTCATCGGCCCCCTGACTAAAGGTCTCTAATTTTTTAAAAAATTGTAGGCATTTTTGATACGACCAGTTTTCCATACCCTGGGCTGATGCCCATCGATCGAAGTCACACTGGTGGCCTCGCACAAATGCCATGGCATTGATCGAAGAGGAGCCGCCCAGCACCCGGCCCCGGGGACAGTCGGTTATCCGGTTATTGATATGCGGTTCCGACTCGGTCATGTAACCCCAGTCATAGCGTTTACTCCGAATGGCATGGGTAAACGCCGTGGGCATTTTGATATACAGGTTTTCTTCAGCCGGGCCTGCTTCGATTAGCAGGACCGAGCGTGCCGGATCTGCGCTCAATCGATTGGCAATGACGCAACCAGCAGAGCCTGCGCCAACCACGATAGTGTCGTATTCTGCAGCGGTGGTATTCACCTTGAATTATTTAGTAACGCTAAACATGAATTCGTTATGATTTGCGCAATTGCACGTTGACCGATTTCGTCTGGGTATAGCTGATTAACTCTTCGATCGTTCCTTCTCGACCTGTACCGCTATGCTTGACGCCACCGAATGGTGATCCGAGCGCAAACGATACCGGACCATTAATTTCGACGTACCCGGCATGTAGCAAATGCGCAGTGCGATGAGCTCGATCAAGATTTGTCGTCATGATGACCGCAGCCAGGCCATAGTCGATATCATTTGCGATCGCAATCGCTTCGGCTTCGTCCTGCCACTCAATTACAGAGATCACTGGTCCATATATTTCTTCCCGGGCGATTCGCATTGACGGGGTTACCTCAGCAAATACCGCCGGTGTCATAAAATAACCTTTTCCCAGCGACCCTTCTGCGAGTCGCTTACCCCCGCATACCAGTCGCGCGCCCTGTTGTAGCCCGGATTTAATGTATTTACGTACTTTATTGAATTGATCCCGGTGGCTGATTGGTCCCATTTCGCTGTGCATATCAAAAGGGTCGCCGACGACTACCTGTTCAAATCGGGTTGCGAGTCGGGAAACAAATGCTTGGTATATGGAAGCGTGGGCCAGCACTCGGGAAGTTGAGCTGCAGGAATGCCCCTGCCACTTTAAATTCATTCCGCGAACCGCGGTATCCACCGCGAGATCAATATCGGCATCGTCGAAAATGATCATCGGGGTTTTGCCGCCTAATTCCAGGGTAATAGTTTTGAGATGCTGGGCACCCTCGCGCAGCGCTAATCGGCCGACCTCGGTACTCCCGGTTACCGATAATCGGGGAACCTCGGGATGCTGCATCAATCTCAGCGCTACATTCTCATTGCTCCCGCTAATCACATTAATCACCCCTGGGGGCACGATATCCTTGATCGCCGCGCCAAAGGAGAGGGCCGACAGAGAGGTGTGGGGAGAAGGTTTCAAGACCAGGGTATTTCCCATTAACAAAGGCGCACCCAATGCCGATCCCAGACTTTGAATCGGATGATTAAACGGTAGCAGTCGCGCAACTACGCCAAAGGGTTCGCACCGGGTATAGTGCAGATTATGATCCAGTTGGGTGGCTTCACCTTTGACTTCATTGGCGATGGCAATAAAGTAATCGAGCACCCCGGCGCCACCAGCCGCATCCTGACTCATGGCCGAATACACATTGCCATTTTCCAGGCAATCGAGCTGCCCCCATTGTTCGGTATTTTGGCGCAGCACATCCGCCACTTGTTTCAGGAGGTTTTGTCGCTCTAATAAATTGAGTCCGGCCCATTCAGGTTGGGCATTACTAGCGGCTGCCACCGCGGCGTCGACATCCACTCTGGTTGCGTTGGGGAAACTGGTTATTTTTTCGGTAGTAGCCGGGTTGGTGGTATCCAGGGCCCCTTGGTCGGATGCAACCACCGATTGCCCGCCAATCAGCATGGTAAATTGTTCGCTAAGCACTTCGGGTATATACGTTTCAATCATCTGCTGCACTATGCGGAATTTAGAACGCCACCTGATCGCCTCCCTTGAGCGCCAGCCGTTTTCTGACGTCGTCCGGGGTTGCGATGGTGAGTGACAAGTCTTCGAGAATTCTCCTGATCTTGCCAACCTGTTGCGCATTGGTTTCGGCGAGCTGCCCTTTTCCCAAAAACAGGCTGTCTTCCAGACCAACCCTGACGTTACCGCCCATGGTTCCCGCGATGGTGGTAAACGACAATTGGAAACGACCCGCTGCCAGTACCGACCATTCGTGATCATCACCAAACAACTTGAGCGCAATTCGGCGCATATGGGCCAGGTTTTCGGTATCGGCACCGATGCCGCCGAGAATGCCAAATATAGTCTGCACCAGGAATGGAGGCTTAACCAGGCCGCGATCAACGAAATGGGCCAAATTGTACAAATGGCCAACGTCATAACATTCGAACTCAAACTTGGTTCCGCAACCTTCACCAAGGTGCTGCAATATGGTTTCGATATCCTTGAAGGTATTTCTGAAGATAAAGTCCCGGGTCATCTCGAGAAACTCTGGCTCCCATTGATGCTTCCATTCACTGTATTTATTCAGGATAGGAAACAGCCCAAAATTCATCGAACCCATATTCAGCGAGGCCATTTCCGGTTGTGCATGGAGGGCCGCCGCAATCCTTTCCTCCACCGACATTCCCGGCCCGCCGCCGGTGGTGATATTGATCACGGCGTCGGTCTGTTGTTTGATCTCGGGAAGAAACTGCATGAATACTTCGGGGTCCGGGGTCGGTCGACCATTGTCCGGATTACGCGCGTGCAGATGAAGAATGGAAGCCCCGGCATTGGCCGCGTCAATGGCCTGATCTGCGATTTGCTGGGGCGTAATCGGCAGATGGGGAGACATGGTCGGCGTATGAATACTGCCAGTTACTGCGCAGCTGATAATGACCGGTTTAGTACTCATGGTTCGCGATTGGACTGGTAATTATTGGCATGGGCGACTCTCGTATCGGGATCGAATCGGTTTAAGCGGATTGCATATTATCGGATCGTAAGCCAGTATGACAAGCTTCGGAAACACCACCACTCACTTAGGAGGATTATTTTCATGACCCGACTTGCGCCCCTTCCTCTCGAGCAGATGAACACTGCCCAGCGACAGGTATACCAAAGTATCATGTCCGGCCCCCGAGGGAAATTTGGAGGTCCATTTCCGGCTCTATTACGCTGCCCCCAACTATCCGAAAAAGTGGCGGCCCTGGGAGAATGCCTGCGCTTTGACAGCGGACTTTCTGCGAGTCATCGTGAAATTGCGATTCTATGCGCGGCCCATCACTGGAACTGTCAGGTCGAATGGGATGCCCATGTAGTTATCGCATTGCAACTCGGCATTTCCCAGTCGTTAATCAGGTGTATCGCTGATGCTGGTCACCCAATCCAGGGTCAAAACCAGGACCAAGCCGTTCTGAATTTTTGTCACGCACTGTGTCGCCAGCAACAGATCAGCGATTCACGGTATCAGGCGGCGTTGGATGTTGTTGGAGAACAAGGTCTGGTTGAACTGGTCGTGGTCGTTGGCTACTTCTCGTTGCTGGCGATGGTGCTTGAAACCTTCCAGGTGAAACCAGATCCTGTAGACGGAGTGCCTCCAGAAAACCTTGGACTCCGGGCTTGCTAACGATTGCCCCGCATCTGCAGGGTGAACAAGGTCGCCACGTAAAACATCAAATACAGTAGTACCGAAAATGAGACTAAATGATTGAATTTCGATTCCTGAAAACTCCAGCCATCGAACAGGTAAAATCCGAGAAAAGACAACACCGCGAGGGAAATCAAACCCACCGACAGCGGTGGATTACCGCCAAATCTCTTGCCATTATATTTCACCCCCAAAATCCATCCTGCTCGAACAAAAAACCATGCTATCCAACCGATTGTAGCGACTTGATTCACCGTTCCAATAATATCTCGAAACAAGCGGTCGACATTATGCCGCTCAATTTCTACCTTTTTGGGCGTCCCTCCGGAATCGCTTTCCACCAGCAAATAACCATGCTTAAAGGCAAAGTCGTGGACGATGGAAGCGGTCAGCATGACCCCCAGGGGACGCAATGCCCCAATGGTCAGAAAGCTCACAAGCCAGGGCATTGGCACCGAAGCGCCATCGAATATCAGCGGCTTTCCATCGACGCTTTTAGGTACCAGAATGGTGCCGTTTAACTCAGGCTGATAGTCCACTCTGTCCACAGATATATTCCAATCTTTTTCCAGGGTAAAATAGCGTCGCCGGGTGGCTTCGGCGATTCTTTCAAACCAGTTCGCGCCTTTTTCAATAATAATTGAAACCAGATTAATCGAAGGCAGCCCTCTAAACTCGACATCTATCGACCCCTTATAGTCTTCGTGCAGATCAACCATTTCTTTATTTTCCCATTTTTATCGCTTAATAAACTCTCGGGTGGACAGCAAGGTAGTCCTCGCCCTGGCATCAATCCAGGCCCACCCCAATAACCGCTTAACTGGCTCGCTTAACCGGTCTTCCCACGAATCAATTTTATCGTCGAAGTTGCGGTGGCGACCAGTTTCTGGTTCTGACGAAGTTCACCACTCAAGTAGGCGATTGAACGCCCCAGATGGACCACTTGGCCCACCGACTCGAATTCTCCAGGATGGCCTGGCGCAATGAAATTAACCTTGATTTCAAGGGTCGCTACGCCCTGACAAACATCGGGCAAACCAATCACTGCATATGCCATCACCGCGTCAAGCATACCGGTAATATAACCGCCCTGGACGATATCCTGGGAATGGCAGAAATTCGGTATTGCCTGGAACGACATTTGCAGAGTTTTAACATTCTGATCAAACTCCAATCCGTGCCCCCCCAGGGTTGTTACCGACGGCGGCCATTGCCCATTCAGGTTTTCCAGTATTTTGTTATCGTTCATATTTCAATAATCGATCTTTCAAATCCGCAATGATCTGGCAACTCGCGTTGTGACCGGGAATGCCGCTCACGGTACCGCCCGGCCAAGTCCCGGAACCGCAGAGATATAGCCCGGGAACGGGCATTTTATAGGACGACCATCCAGGCAAAGGGCGCAAACCAAACATCTTTGCCGGCATAACGTCGAGGTGATTAATATTGGCGTCGCGCAAACCAAATTCATTCTCCAGATCCTGTGGACTGAGAAAACGATGATCACTAATCAGATCCTTGAGGTTTGGCATATAACTCGAAATAATATCGATACAACGCTGACCAAATCTGTCTCGTTCGGTAGCCCAGGAGCCTTGTTTCAGCTCAACCGGTGCGTGCCAGATATTACAACTCAAGATATGTTTTCCCGGCGGCGCCATCCCGGGATCCGTTACCGATGGGATAAGTCCTAGTATTATTGGTTGCTCGGAAGGACGTCCATATTTGGCGTCGTCGTAGGCCCGCTCCATATAATCCAGAGATGGCGCGAGCCTGAATTGACAACCCGAATACACTTTTTCAAGTCCTTTGGGCGCCGCGGCAAATGTCGGTAACCCATCGAGTGCCAAGGCCAATTTAAAGGCAGATCCGCGTTTTGGCAGGCCCTTAATCCGCGCCTGAAACTGATTGTCGATATCCGGTGAATCGAGCAAATCGGCCATCGTGGTTTTTGGATGGAGATTGGACGCAACGATCCTGGTTCGAATAAATTCACCACTGTCGAGTTCAACCCCTTCCACGCAATTGCCGTTGGCAACGATCCGGGCGACCCCGCACTCGGTCCGAACGATCCCGCCCCGAGCTTCGAACGAACGGGCCATTGCCCTAGTTACCGCGCCCATTCCACCCACGGGTAATCCAGTCGATCCGCGCAGATATTGCTTACGCGGATCGTGGGCCGCATCAATGCTGGAAGAGGCCAATGAAAGTGGTCGCATTAACATCAAGTAAGGACTGCCGGGGGTTGAAGGGCCGATCAGGTTCGATGTCACGCTGATTGCGGCGATCACCGACTTTAACTCTTCGGATTCAAGCCATTCATCCAATAAATCCCTGAGGCTACCAAGAATAATTTTTGCGAAAGCATCTTCATCTTCAGCCGTTTTGAGACGCCCCACCAATTGTTTTATTGTTGGTGGAGGCTCGAATAGAGATACTTTTATGCGGCGGGCAAAGTTGTTTAAATATTCAAAAAATGCGCCGTAGGCGGCTACATCTTTGGCAGAGAATTTGGCGATTTCCGCGGCGGTCCTGGCGCTGTCGCGCCAAGCGACCATGGCTCTGCCATCCGGAAACGGCACAACCAGAGAAGGGTCCGGCGGGATAAATTTGAGACCGAATTTATTCAGTTCGAGATCCGCCACCACCTTGGGTTCCAGGGAACCCGGAGAATTTGGCATGGATGCGTGGTACCCCGGGAAAAACTCGAAATCCGTTGCGAGGCCTCCCACCTTGGCTCGACGCTCGAGAACCAGAGTCTTGAGGCCGGCGGCGGCAAGATAACCGGCGCAAGTCAATCCATTATGACCGGCCCCGATCACTACAGCATCATAATCAGTTTTTTCTGTCATCGATAATTACAACGGCACTGAAATTTTACTGGGGATTACCCGGAGACTAGCCGGATGGTTTCCCGGGCTCAATTCTTGTCGCGAACATCTCACACAATTCTGCATCCGGGACCTGTTGGGCCGCGTAGTCAAATGACCCTTTATCTAGAATTTCCTGGGCAGCCCGCCGAATTACACCAAAGGTTGCCCGAGCCAGGGAGCCACCTATACTGATACGTTTAACCCCCAGATCTTCCAGCTCGGTCACCGCCAGGGGTGCACCGGACAAACCCATTACCACGTTAAGGGGACCATCAATCTGCCTGGCCAGTGCCGCGATGGTTTCCGGGTCTTTGACACCCGGAACGTAAAGACAATCAGCGCCCGCCTCGCGATACAAATTTGCCCGCACCACCGATTCCTCAAACGGATTGGGATGACCCACCAGAAAACATTCGGCCCGGGCAGTCAGGGTAAAGTCGAAATTCAATTTGTCGGCTGCCATCCGAGCCGCCTTAATCCGCTCCACCGATTGCTCACGCCCATATAGACCCATGGCGGGGTCCGAACTATAGTCCTCGATACTTGCTCCTACCGCGCCGGATTCCCCAACCAGTTGAATTGTCTCGGCAACGATTTCTGGCTCATGGCCATAGCCGTTTTCTGCGTCAACACTAACCGGCAGGTCGATTGCATCAACGATCCGGGTGGTTTCTTCGAACGCAGTGTCACGACTCAATACGCTGGCGTAATCGGGCAGGCCAAGACTAAACGCGATACCCGCGCTGGTGGTACCCATGGCAACAAATCCTGCCTGCTCCAGCATATAAGCGCTGCCTGCATTCCAGGCATTAGGCATCACGAAAATTCCCTCCGCGATATGCAGGTCTTTAAATTGCTTGGCTTTGGTTTTTTGGTCGACCTTCATATTAGTATTTTCATCAGATGCCAGTTTTGTTACAGGAACAGTTGGTATTTTTGTTCGTTTACCCCTGTACCCCATTGATCGCCATAGCGCTGCTCGGCAATCTCGAAGTTAAATTTCTCATAAAGATGACGCGCCGATTCAAGACCTTCGAAGGTCCACAGTGAGATTTCACTATATTTGTTTTGCTGACAAAAAGACACTGCCTGATGCATCAGATAGTTTCCGCCACCCATACCCTTTAATTTTTCTGTAGTGATAAACCAATGCAAATGGGCTCTACCAATGGCGGAGCCATCGATGCCAATTGCACCTTCTATTTCCTGATCCAGCCAGAGGGTCCATATGCAATCCCGGCCTGGATCATAACAACTAATGAACTCGGCTAGGTCACTGGCTACCTTGGCTTCAAAATAGTGCCCAAAATTCCACGCTTTGGCGTAATACCGCCAATGAGTGTTATATACACAGCCGCTATTCGCACCTTACATATCTACTTCGATGCTTCGTTTATTTTTGAACGCCCCGTCGAAGAAACTCGCTCCAAGTCATCATCGATATGAAGCCACGTCAGCCGTTCAGACTCATGAGTGTGAATCCTTGGCGCGAGATCGCTATCCTGATCGAAAATTGATACCCCGATGTAAACTTGCCCTGGGAGATAATCGTAGCGTCCAGTAAGTGGCGACCCACAGGTGGCACAGAATGTTCGCGTTACGCCAGGATTGGCGGCAATCTGACGGCCTTGATCTGGCATAAATATCACCGCTGTTTCATCGAATGCGGCGAACGCTGCAACGGGCGCACTCGTCCAACGCCGACAGTCGATACAGTGGCAGTAAGCGACAGTTTGTGGTGCTTGAGTAGTTCTGATCGTTGTCGCGCCGCAATAGCAACGCCCCGTAAGTACACTAGTCGTATTGTCGATAGTTGTAGTCATTATCTTGTTCTTGAATCATTTCGATCAATGGTATCAGATCAAGTATTGGTGTTTTTCCGCATTCGACTGTCTATTCTGTGCAAGATTTTGCCTGATGGTTATACTGACTCTACTGACGATAGAACACACAGATTGCGCACATCTGCCTTCACTTAGAAAATAAAAATATTTGAAAGAGGGCTGGACGTGAAAACATGTAATTTCTCAGGTTGAGTATATTACGAGTAATTGAGATGTCTACTGACGGAAAGGTTGAAACCGTCGCGCCATTTAAGATTTGAACGATTCTAAATCGTGTGATCATCGACTTTCCGATCTGTCTTTGAGATACTGATAGTCGCCGAATGTTCAGCCTTATAACAACAGTGTATCCATTTTTCTTATACCTCCCCGTTAACAGTCATTCAGACTTGGTAACCCGACATCATGTCGGTGTAAAACATTGTTAGGTGTTCAAGACAATTCAAGGATAGAAAGTGGATAGCGAACAACGAGAGATGATCGACAAATTGTGGGGACTAGGCAACGCTATTGCTGGGTTTACGATCCTTCAATCCTTAGCGGTCATCTACTTCTCGGTCCAAAACCCCGATGTTTTAGATAGCTGGGAGCAGTTTATCCCTCTGATCTTGATCGGAATTGCGGCCGGCGCGGGTCTGTATACCTGGGTTGTGCGGTGGTGCGCGGTCGCAGAAAGGCGAATTCGGGAAGACATTAAGGAAGATCCCAAGACTATCCAAGTGTCATATCAGGTGTTTCTGGGAAGAGTGGCGGCAATCTGGATCTTCAATGGCCTTGCGATTTCTGCGACCGGCGTTTCGTGGCTAAAATAATGTGACGCATGGTCATTATCGAGAGACCGTGGCACCTAACAAGCGACTATGGTGTAGATGTCTGCTGTTCATTTTTCCACATAGCGATTGAATCCAAAACTACCAATTTGTAACATGCAGTGAACGGCAGAAAAGGGCAACTTTGGGGCATAGCGCGAGAATCGACGCAGGCTCTCCAGATTAATTCAATGTTTCGTCTGCTATCTACTTCCTTGTATACTCACAGCAAAAAAACTGTAGCAAAGTCTCATCTGCTGAAAAAATCATACTGTTGAGAAACCTCCTATGGATAATCGGCGTAAGCTTTTACTCGCCCTGACCGGAGCTTCTGCTATTGCTATTTGGGCTAAACTAGTTGTACGTGGAACTGAACGAAGCATTTGATACCTGACAGGAAAATCAGAGCAAAAAGTAACAGAATTTACCTGTTTGGCAGAGAAGCTTAAATGCAAAATTATTCAATAACACGCATATCAACAATAATTTGAAGCAGAAATGTGGTGTCATACTGTAGATAAAATAGATGCAATACTTTATTGAAGAAAGAGGGAGCCGTAAATTGATTTGCGTCGTGGATACTCTAGAAGAAGCGCGGATAATAGTTCAGGGTACCGGCAATATTATACTTTGTCAGACTAAAGCGAGAAGGGAAGAGCTTCGTATAGCGAGAAAATCTGAAAAGCCGAAGTTCTAGAAAAAGGTTATAGCATAGACAACGGAAGCAGTAGAGTAGGTTCCGTAGGGCGACACGGCCAAATAGAGCTCTGTGGATATAATAGACTGTCCCTGTACCACGGTGGGTTCAAATGATCGCTGCAACACTTTATCTTTAGGTTACTAGATGAGGTGTACAATAAAAATCATAGCTACATTTTTTTTGTTGTAGCCAGCGCGGGATGTAGCACATTTCAAAAATGGGAGGCTTTCAATGTTTCGGAACCTTACCCTTGGGTTGCGAAGGGAATGCGGGTCGCAGCATTCACAAAGAGTTCGCCTTGTTTTTATCGTCCAACCGGGGAGCGCTCACGGCCTAAATGGGTCGGCCAAAATGACCAAAATCTCGATAATCATGTTGCTCTTGAAGATACAGTTAAGGAGTTCCTGTCGAAAACGACAATTGCCAAAACTTGGCCAAAGTCATCAAGAAGCTCCTACAAAGTTGATGAGTTTTCTATTGCTCCTTACGAATTTTATGCTGTTTCCATATATCGTATTGTAGTTTTAATGGTGTATGACGAAGTAGCGACTACCTCAGGAATTTAAATTCAAATAACAAAAGTAAACCTAGTCGAGTTATTTCTAACCATAACAAATGGAAAAAAATACTTTCCAACACTCCCTGTCACTGATATGGACCAGAGCATCGAATTCTATTGTGACACTCTGGGGATCGGGAGAGTTCGGAATACTCGACTCATGGGGAAATCTGGTTGTTTACTTTGAATGGGATGCCGAGTAGCGATATCCGAGCTTTGTATCAGGTATCGCGGATACGGACTAACTTCAGGCAAAGCCAAGGGTTTTCTTTGCTCGCCCTACAGACTCCCGCGCTTTGTAATCCTCATACCAACGACTAACGTTAGCATAATCAGACAGCGCAACCTCCCCCATCTCAGCCATTTCCATATAGGCAAAGGCGAATGGATCGGCAATAGACAAATGATCACCCAGAAAAAACTCCCCATGCCCCAGATGGGCCTCAACTGCGGGCATTTGTTGTTGTATAAATTCCTCCGCTTCTTCGATAGCTGCCGGATTCGGCTCGCCGAAACCAAATTTAACTTTAGCTACTTTTTCAAAGGCAAAACTATTCAACCAACGACCCAGATGACAAGTAAAAAAGTCCATCCATTGATCTACCCTGGCTCTTTCGATGTTCCCCGTAGCGGGGTACATCGAAGAATTCTCGGCGCTGGCCATATAGCGGCATATTGCACCGGATTCAAATATTGATTCACCGTTATGGGTTAGGGTCGGCAGCTTACCTAATGGGTGTCGCGCCATATGCTCTGGGGTCTTATGTTCGCCTTTAGACATATCCATGCTGACGTATTGATAGTCCACACCCAGCTCTTCAGCCACATATATCGTCTTGGTAGTATTTGATGAAATACTCAAACCGTGTATATGATACATGTTATTCCTCTCGTTAAGTTTTGTCGAAAACATTCCTGCGCTGTGCTACAGCATACCAATTATCCAGACTTTAGATAATTCTGAGCTCGTCGACTTCTAAGCACCCGGGCTTGCTTCATTGACGAATACCCGGCCCGATTTTCGACAATTACTCCAATGTTTCGATACTTTATTCAATTTCCGCCATTATTTGCCATTTCGAGCAGTGTCGAATACGGCTCGTTATCCTTAAGCGAATGGATATAGCAGGTAATCTGATCAATTTCGTTTTGATTAAAACGATGATAGCACTCGGTATAAATTGGATGTCCCTGGGGCAGGAATGATATCGATTCACCGGGCACCTGATACTTTTGTTTTTGGTGCCTGCCAAACACATGGATATGCAGTTTCGCCCCGGGTTTATTGATGCTCCAGTTACCCATATCCTGATAGTTCACTTTCTCCACACCGATGACATTGCGCAGGGCGGCCCCGGCTAGCATTGTCGCGGTCATCAATTCAACGGCCTCCTGGGAGGTTGCCTCGGAACGATCTGCAAACACTCTATGGGGCTCCACCGACAAGTGCCCACCATCTTCCCGGGAATTAAGAGGAATCCCGGGAAGGTAAATTGAAACCGTGGGAAGGCTTAAGATTTCTATTGGTTGCATAACTTCAAATATAGTGAATCGATTGATTAACTGCTCTGTTTGAAACATCGGGCTTCAATCCTGACCAGTCAATTATCGAGAAAATGATTCCAGTGGATCCCAATCCAGATTTTTACCGATTACCCCGAGGCCCGATAGATTCGGCAGCAACGTGTGCCCGCTACAGCGATCAGGTTAGAATCCATAACTAATATTAACAAGTAACAGGGGAAAATATGATGACAAGCAAATCACTCTTCAATCGCAGCCTGGTTGTTCTGAGCGTTGCGATAGCATTTAGTTTAACCAGTATTGGTAGCGCCCAGGCAGCGGATATCGATTCGATCCACTTTCTGATTCCAGGTGGCGCAGGGGGTGGTTGGGATGGAACCGCCCGGGGGACCGGAGAAGCGCTGACCAAGGCAGGTATCGTTGGAAATGCGACTTATGAAAATATGTCAGGCGGCGGTGGTGGCAAGGCAATTGGATATATGATCGAAAATGCCGCATCCAATCACGGTACATTGATGGTGAACTCGACGCCAATTGTGATTCGTTCACTCACTGGAAGATTTCCTCATAGTTTTAGAGATCTAACCATGATCGCTGGAACCATTGGAGATTACGCGGCTTTTGTCGTTGCCAAAGACAGCCCGATCAAGTCGTTTAATGACCTGGTGGCAGCCTTTGATAAAGACCCGAGTGAGGTTTTTGTCGGTGGTGGCTCGGTTCCTGGCAGTATGGACCATTTGGTCGCGGCGATGGCTATGGAAGCAGCAGGGAAAGATCCAACCGCGGTCAAATACATTCCCTATGACGCGGGCGGCAAGGCAATGGCCGGACTTCTCTCAGGAGAAGTATCTACACTGTCTACCGGTTTTTCTGAAGCAGTTGAATTAGCCAAAGCCGGTGAAATCAGGATAATCGGGGTTACCTCCAGCGAACGGGTCCCAGCCTATCCCGACGCGCCCACCTTGAAAGAACAAGGCATTGATACCGAATTTGTTAACTGGCGCGGATTTTTTGCCGCACCCGGTCTCCCAACGGAAATGCGCAGCCAATATATTGCCGCCCTTGGGAAAATGTATGATACACCGGAATGGGAAGAAGTACGCGCCCGTAACGGCTGGGTAAACATCTACAGCCCGAGTGACGACTTCACCGCCTTCCTCGAAAATCAGGAACTGGCGATTTCCACCTTAATGAAGAAGCTCGGGTTTCTATAGTCGCTGATTTTTTACGCAAGGGGCGGGATTACTACTCGCTCCCTACTATAGCGTAGCCAACTTGTAATCCATGTGCTCGCGTATTCATTCGCCGTGGCAAAATAAATAAGATGAATCTGGACCGCTGGATTGCATTGCTATTTTTATTAGTATGTATGGTCTATGGATTGGCGGCGGTTAACTATCCGCTGCTGCCTTTCGAGCGCAATATGTCTTTTCTGCCGAATACCCTGCCGATGGCATTAAGTGCATTCGGTATTATTGTGGCTTTATATATTCTGCTCACCGCCAAATCCCGTGTAAACGGTGAAGCAACACTGTTGTCTATGCAGGATGTAAAGCAGCTTAAGATTGGCCAGGCCGTTGGCCTCATATGCGCGATGATTGGTTATGCGTTGTTATTGCGACCAATCGGTTTTATCCCGGCAACCACACTGTTTATTGCCATTACCAGTACGCTGTTGGGTGAACGCAAGTTTCATTGCCTGATTCCGATTGCATTGATTGCGGCGTTTTCAATTTGGTATTTGGTGCAGCAAACCCTGGGGATTTATTTGCGACCTTGGCCCCAATTCATTAGCGGCAACTGATTATCATGCTGGACGGAATTCTGCTTGGGCTTGGTACCGCTGTTTCGTTAAAGAATCTGGCTATCGTGGTTGCGGGTTGTTTAATCGGCACTTTTATTGGAATGCTGCCGGGTCTCGGACCGATGTCAATCATCGCTATTATGATACCTGTGGCAATCAATCTGGGGGATCCATCCGCCGCCTTGATTCTACTAGCCGGGGTTTACTATGGGGCAATTTTTGGTGGTTCTACGTCGTCTATTTTAATTAATGCCCCCGGAGTAGCCGGGACCGTGGCAACGTCTTTTGATGGCTATCCAATGGCTCGCGCCGGTCAGGCTGGAAAGGCCCTGGCGATCGCAGCGATTTGTTCTTTTTGCGGTGGCACTATTGGCGCAATATTACTACTCGGCTTTGCCCCTGCCTTGGCCAGCGTGGCCTTGTTATTTCATTCTGCCGAGTACTTCGCGTTGATGGTTGTGGGTCTCTCTGCCATCGCCGCGTTTGCGGGAAAGGGCAAAGTGGCCAAAGCCCTGCTGATGACCATTGCTGGGTTGATGCTCTCTACGGTGGGGGAATCCGCTCTGTTTATGGCCCCTCGATTTACCATGGGGGTCCAGGACCTACAGTCGGGAATCAGCTTTATTACCCTGGCAATGGCGATGTTTGCCCTGCCAGAAGCTTTCCATATGGTGCTCGACCCCAGGCACAGTCAAATCCCGGGGCAGTCTGACAACAAGATTCGCGACCTCGCAATCAGTCGCGAGGAAGTAAGACAGATTACGCCGGTGGTGGCGCGGCAATCGATTCAGGGATTTTTAATCGGCGTCATGCCCGGCGCTGGCGCCACCATCGCTTCTTTTCTCGGCTATGCGGTGGAACGCAATATTGCCAGCCCCGAGGAACAAAAGAAGTTTGGCAAGGGCTCAATAAAAGGCCTAGCGGCACCGGAAACCGCTAATAACGCCGCCTGTACCGGGTCCTTTGTACCATTACTAACCCTGGGTATTCCGGGTTCTGGTACAACCGCGATTTTACTCGGTGCGCTGATCGCATTGAACGTGGCCCCGGGCCCCAGGCTTATGCTGGATCGTCCGGAAATATTCTGGTCGGTGATCATTTCCATGTACATCGGCAATCTGGTGCTGCTGATTTTGAACTTGCCGCTGATACCTTACATTGCCAAGGTGTTGTCGGTGCCGCGAAATTACCTGATCCCATTTATCCTTTTCTTTACCTTGATGGGGGCCTATATCGGCCAGAATAATGCCACCGAACTTTTAATCCTGGTAGGGCTAGGGGTGATCGCTACGATTCTGCGCTTTGCTGACTATCCTCTTGCGCCGCTGTTAATCGGATTTATCCTGGGCGGAATGATGGAAGACAATTTTGCCCGTGCAGTTAACATTACCGACGGGATTGCATTTATGTGGCAGCGCCCGGGGACCCTTGCGCTGTTGCTGATTGGAGCATGTTTATTAATACTGCCCGGACTTCGCCGCAGACATGCGTAGATTAATTTTCGCAGCAATCGCCCTAGCGGTTGCTGCAGGTTATTACTTGCTCCAGGTTTCTCGTCCAATAGCTTCGTGGCATATGATCAATGTCAACTATGCAGAGCTCCAGGGCGATGCAAATTTGCTTACGGTGGGCGACACCAACATTATGATAGACGCCGGATACGCCGAGGAGGCAAAAATTGCGGTGCTGCCCTACCTGGAACAACTGGAATTAAAAAGAATAGATCACTTCTTTGTTTCCCACCCCCACCGTGACCACTACGAAGGTTTAGCAGTCATACTGGACGCCGGTATCGAAATCAAAAACCTTTACTACCATATGCCCGAGGAAGAAATTGAGGACTGTTGCTACGACAAAGTTCACTTCCAGAAATTTCTCGACTTTGCAAAAGATCACGGCAGTAAGTTGATTGATGTGGAGGCCGGTCTAAAATTTTCTTTGCCCAATGACGCCGGATTAGAAATTTTGCATGCCCAGCGTGGCAACCTGCCTAACGTAAAGCTTGACGTCAATGATCTATCCTTGATCATGAGGTTTACAGTTGCTGGATCCAGCGTGCTATTTACCGGTGACCTCAATTTCCATTTGGGCTCCAAACTAAGTGGAAATCCAGCGATGCAATCAACCTTTTTAAAAATGCCTCACCACGGTATTACAGGAATTGCGCCAAACTCGTTTTTTGATACGGTAAACCCCAGGTTCGTTTTGGTTCCGGGAACGAAAGCTTTGTGGTGCAGTGAACGGGGCGCACAGGCCAGAGACTGGACTGCTGAGAATAAAGTGCCTACCTGGGTGAATGGAATCAATGGACATATCCGGGTCGATTGGAAGCCAGGGCAATCTACAATCTCACCGGAACAAATTGACGGCAGCTGTAAGTTAAAGGCGTTTGGGGAAATCGAGTTTCGATAAGAGGTAAACACCCTATTCGATTTTTTGCACCCCCAAGGAGTCGGGGTATCGCTACCCATCAGCGCAATTTGTTACACTCACGGACAGACCACCCGTTTAAATTGCCTGGCGTTAAGGTTCCCGGAACAACCACAAAACACCACCTAAATCGCGCCTATCTTAATCCTTATTAAATGACCCAGTCCCAACCGAATAACCGATTCAGCCAACTAACCAACCGATTGGGCGCTCGGGGTAGTGACGCCTGGGCGGTGCATGATGAGGCGCTCGAACTAAAGCGACGGGGCGAGGACGTAATCTTGCTGTCCATTGGCGACCCGGATTTCCGCACCCCGCAACCCATTGTCGATAATGCGGTGAGCCATATGCGGGTGGGCAGAACCCACTATTCACCGGCGTTGGGAGAGCTCAACCTGCGAAGGGCGGTGGCAGATTACGAAACCCGGGTTTCGCCCCATCGTTGTCAGGTTGAGGAGGTTGCTATTTTCCCCGGGGTAACCGCCGCAATTTTCGGCGTCATGAGCTGTTTACTCAATCCGGGTCAGGATGCGGTGGTGGTAGATCCGATGTATGTTGGTTATCAACCGATTCTGGACGCCCTGGAAGCAAATATACAGATCGTGTTAGCTCGCCCGGAAAACGGATTTATTCCGACCTTTGAGGATATTGTTAACGCGATTACCCCCACAACCCGGGTGGTGTTTCTTAACACCCCGGCAAATCCTACTGGGGCAATTATCGGTGCTGGGCTATTGTCGAGATTGGCGGACTACTGCCAGCAACGAGATATCTGGCTGGTTTGCGACGAAGTCTATTCCATGTTTACCTATCGCAAGCCTCATATCTCGTTGCGGACCGCCGCCGACCGGATCGATAATCTAGTGGTAATCGATGGCCTGTCAAAATCCCACGCCATGAGTGGATGGCGCATGGGATGGACTGTTGCACCTGAGGATTTGACCGCTCACCTCGGAAATTTCTCAGCCATGTCAGTTTTTGGTTGTCCTCAATTTATCCAGGACGCCGCCGCTTTTGCCCTCAATAACGACGAATACTATGTCAAGGATATGCGCGATCGTTATCAACTACGAAGAGATAAAGTCTGCGCGCGACTGGATAAAATTGAACAACTTGGTTATCACAAACCAGACTCAGGGATGTTCATTATGATTGATGTCAGCAGAATTGAAGCCGATGATAAAACCTTTGCTAAAAAACTATTGGACGCACAAAAAACGTCGGTGCTACCAGGTGCCGCATTTGGCCAGAGCACCTGTGGTCACGTTCGGTTTTCTCTGGTACAACCCATGGATGTGCTGATGGCCGGTTGTGACCGATTGGAAAAATTTATTCAGGAGAACTTGGCATGATTACCACCGGAGAACGCCTGGCGCACCTTCTTGAGGCATATGGAATCGAGATTATCTCGGGGATTCCAGGTACCCATACTATCGAACTGTATCGCGGATTACCCCAGACCAATATTCGACACATCACCCCGCGGCATGAGCAGGGTGCTGGTTTTCTCGCGGACGGCTACGCCCGGGTAACCGGAAAACCGGCAGCCTGCATCACCGTGTCGGGTCCGGGCGCACTCAATATTGCCACCGCCATGGGACAGGCGTTGGCCGACTCGATTCCAATGCTGGTAATCTCCGCGGATAACAAGACCTATCACAAGGGTCTGGGACAGGGGCGACTCCACGAAGTCCCTGATCTACAAAACGTCATGGCGGAGTGTAGTCGCTGGAGCCATACATTGGCCCGGGCCGACGAGTTGCCCCAGGTCATGGCTCGGGCCTTTGCAATTTTTAGCAGTGAACGACCCGGACCGGTACATCTGACCATTCCACTGGACGTTATCACTGCTGATGCCACTCGTATCAGCCCCGAGGCCTGGCCATTACCGCTGCCACCGGCACCCCATCCTGACGCGATCCGCCAGGCTGCGGAGCTGCTTAACCAGGCAAAAAACCCGGTTATCGCTCTGGGCGGCGGGGCAGCAGACGCTGCCGATATGATCCGGACCCTGGTTGAATTGCTCGATGCGCCAGTGACAACGACCCATAATGCCAAGGGTATTCTGCCCCCGGATCATCCGCTACACGTCGGCGGCAGCCCGTCCCAGAAAGAGATCCAGGCGCTCTATAAGAACGCCGATGTGGTACTCGCTATTGGCACCGAGCTCGCGGAAACTGATTACGATTTCTTTTTTCTCGAAAACACCAGTATGGCGAAAGATCTGATCCGAATCGATATCGATCCGGCTCAGTTCAGTCGCAACGAACAGCCCCTAGTACCCATTCTTGGCGACGCTACCCTGGCGGTTCGGGCATTGCTCCCGTTACTCGATAAACGGACCCGAGACAGCGGCGCCATTCGCACCACCGAAGTTCGCCAGGCCCTCACTTTAGATATTAATCCCCATTACCAGGAGCTGTATCACTCCCTGCAAAAAGCCTTACCTGAACTGGTCTTGATTGGTGATTCGACCCAGCCAACCTATTTTGCAGCCTGGCAATACGATGCCCTGGGTCCACGCCGATTTGCCAGCGCTGCAACCGGATTTGGAACCCTGGGATATGCCCTTCCGGCCGGTTTTGGCGCAAAACTTGGACAACCAGAAAGACCAGTTGTCGTGCTGATTGGCGACGGTGGTTTTCAATTTACCATCAATGAATTGTCTACCGCGGTGGAAGCACAAATCCCGGTTGCAATCGTGCTGTGGAATAATCACTGTTACGGACAGATCGCCCAGAACTTCAGGGACGTAGGCATGGATCCCATTGCCTGCGATATACATACCCCGGATTTTCTCACCATCGCCAGGGGCTACGGCTGTCATGCGATCCAGGTAGAAGATCATGACCAGTTGCAACAGGCGCTGAAGGATGCCCAGACCCGAAATGCCCCTACATTGATCGAAGTTCCCGAGGCGTCGTTTCTGCCCCCGTCAGCGTAACGTTCACCGGCGCCTTGTATAGATGAAACCTCTAAATATTCGCCGATACACTGACCGTGGGATATTTGACCAGGAACAGGCTCAGATTTTTGACAAAAACTGGTGGCTGGTTGGAGGAATGTATCAGCTGCAAAAGCCCGGTGATTACCTCACGGCAACCCTGGGTAAATTACCAATATTTGTGATTCGCAACAAACTCGGCGAGATCGTGGGGTTTCATAATGTCTGTCGCCATCGTGCCGGCCCCATGGTTAACCAGACCGAGGGTCGCTGCGTGGGGAATTTGTTGGTGTGTCAGTACCACGGCTGGAGCTATGATTACGGTGGCCGGCTAAAAAACGCCCATGCTCTCAATGGAACAATAGACCCGGCGGAATTTTCCCTCTATCCGATTCGGGTAGAGACCTGGAATGGGATGGTATTCGCCTGCGTAGACCAATCCACGCCTCAGCTCGACCAATGGCTCGGTGAGATCGTCGACATTGCGGCGCAATTTCCCGGGGTCGGGGCTATGGTGCCCCATGGCACCATCGATAAAACCAGTCCAACCAACTGGAAATGTTATGGGGAAAACGGCTGCGAGGGTTATCACGTCGGTTTGGTTCATAGTGCCTTGAGTACTACCATGAACAATGACGAAGTCGAATTGAGCAACCATGAAAATGGCCAATTCGTCGGTTTCAATGTGCGCTATGCGGCCTCGGCGTCAGATCCATCCCGGGTCGGGCGGGGTTATTGGATTTATAAATTTCCGGGGTTGTTGCTCCATTTCTCGGAGTATGCGTTTAATGCCGAGCGGGTGCTTCCATTGGCCGAAGACAAAATCGCGCTGAAGCGCTGGTTCTGGTTGCTACCCGATGCCACCGAGCAACGGGGAATTGAGCCCGAGCAAATATTGAACAGCGCGAGTAGCGTGATGGACGAGGACTTGGGAATCTGCGAAAGCGTCTATAAGAATTTACAGGCCGGGGTTTATTCCCCTAGTGTACTGTCGCTGGAAGACGAACCGGGTACAGGATTTTTTCAAGCACTGGTTCGTCAATCGCTGCCCGATAATTTAATATCGTCGTGACCCTCTGGGGTAAGCAATGCAATTTCTATTCGATTTGCCTTTAAAAAAAACCAAGCAGGTACTTTGAAATGAGCAGCGTCGCAGTAGATTATCAGGTCGAAGGACAGGGACCTGGGTTGTACATGGTGCATGGTATTGGCTCCCGAAAAGCCACTTGGAAACCTTTGATTGAGACCCTGAAGGATCGTTTCACTTGTGTCAGTTATGATTTGCGGGGCCACGGCGAAAGCCCGATCCCACCCACGCCTTATAACCTCGATCAGTTGGTGGAGGATCTCGAGGCGCTAAGGCAGCAACTCGGTCATGAAAAAATTCATATCATTGGTCATTCCCTTGGCGGCATGATTGGTCCGGCCTATGCCCGGGCATGGCCCGAGCGTACCTTGAGCGTGGGCCTGCTTAGTACCGCCGCCGGTCGCAGCGAAGAAGACCGGGCCAAGCTTCAAGCGGTCTATTCGGCCATGGAGGAGCGGGGTGTGATGCCGGTAATCAGTACCCTGGTTGGACGCTGGTATACCGATGAATTTATAAATGAACGTCCCGACTTGATTGAGCTGCGCAAACAGCAGGTAGCGGATACGCCTGAAGCAGTTTTTCTGAGCGTTTTCGATATTTATGCCACCACCGAAATGGGGCCGTGGCTGAACCAGCTTAATTGTCCCTGCCTGGTGTTAACCGGTGAGCTCGATGGTGGTTGTAACCCGAGGCTGAATCGCTTTATCCACCAACAGCTCCGAAATTCGGAACTGGTAATTCTGGATGGTATTAAGCATTCTATCCTGGTGGAAGCGCCCCACCTGGTGATTCCCCATGTCGAAGCTTTTTTGGCGAAACATGCATAGACAATTCTGGATTGAACTATGAGCAGCGCCCGGGAAATGCTGTCGCTACCGGACCCCATCGATGAAGTCGCGGTTCGGAGTTATCGATTAGGTCGTATCCGTAAACTGTTAGCCGAGCACGATATACCCGCGGTATTATTATTCGACCCGATAAATATTCGTTACGCCAACGGTTCCCGCAATATGCAGGTTTGGACCATGCATAATTTCGCCCGCTATGCCTTGGTGTTGGCCGACGGTCCATCCATAATGTTTGAGCTCACCACCGGATTTCATTTGCTGGATAATCTCGAAACCATTGATGAAATCAGACCGGCCTGGGCCACCGACTATATGGTTACCGGCTATCGCGCCGAAGAAATCGCCCGACGCTGGGCCAATGAAATTGCCGATATTGTATTGCAGCATGGAGCGGGAAATAGCCGCCTTGCAGTGGACCGGCTTGATCACCATACCGCCCAGGCTCTGACCCAGAGCGGGCTGGTTTTGGATGATGCGAAAAAGGTATTGGAACTGGCGAAATCGATTAAATCCGTTGAAGAAATTCGTGCTTTAAAGTATTCGCTGTCGACCTGTGAGGCCGCCATGGCGGAATTACAACAACAGTTATCCCCCGGCATGACCGAACAACAGGCCCTGGCGATTTTGCTTAAAGGCAGTATTGAGCGAGGCGGCGAGTATCCCGAAACCCGGCTGATGAGCTCCGGTCCCAGGACTAACCCCTGGTTCCAGGAAACCTCTGACAGGATTATGCAGGCCGGTGATTTGCTGTCATTCGATACCGACCTGATTGGACCCATGGGTTTTTATAACGATATCTCGCGCAGCTGGGTTGTTGGCGAGGTAAAGCCCAGTGACGAACAACGCCGGTTATATGAAATTTCCCGGGCCCAGCTTGAAACCAATATATCTCTGTTAAAACCGGGAATCCGATTACTCGAGTTTGCCGCCAGTACTTATAAATTGCCGGACGAATATCTGGCCAATCGTTATGCCGACGTCGGTCATGGCTGTGGGCTTGGGGTCGAGTATCCTTTTCTCTGGTATCCAGAAGATGCGGAGTTCGGCGCTTATGACGGGATGCTCGAAGAAAATATGGTGGTTTGTATCGAAAGCTATGTAGGTAGCAAAGGGGGCAGTCAGGGAGTCAAACTGGAACAGCCAGTCTGGATAACCGCGGATGGCCCTGTATTACTATCGGATTATCCGCTGGAAGACAGTTATACATGAAGCGCGAGTTCCAGATAGCGGGTATCCGGGTCCGGGTTATATCGGTAGGGCGCAATCTCAGTAAACCCTAGGGATTGATACAAATTTTGCGCAGACTGCATCTTGCCCAAAGTATCCAGTCTCATTTTCCAGTAACCCATTTCTGCTGCCCGCAGAATCAATCGCTCGCACAGTTTCGCGCCAATGCCGAGACCTTTATAGTGATCATAAACATACAGGCGCTTCATTTCGCAGAAGCCACTTTCCAGCCAACGCAATCCCACGCCCCCGGCAACCTGATCTCCTGCCATCGCCAGAATAAATAATCCACTGGGTGGGTTATACATTGTAGAAAAGTTTTCTATTTCATGATCAATTTTCTGGAACGATAAATCTATATCGAGCCAGTTAATATAGACCTTGGTTAATTCAAGGGCGGCGGCGAAATCTAGTTCGTCCTGGCATTCGTGAAAAGTTATTTCTGATTGGGTTTGGTTACTCATAGTCTCCTGTCAATTCCATTCCCTGGGATTAGTTTTCATCGGTCTTAATATTTTTTTCCTGATTTCGGTGAATTGCCGAACAATGCTTCGACTCGCACCGAAGTATCCGCGACAAAATAACAATATCATGGATAGATCACATACTAGCGAGAAAACCCATGACTATCACCTGCGTAATTGAATACGAAATCGATCCCTTTAAAAAATCACAATTCGAGGAATACGCCAAAAACTGGGGCCAGGCCATTCCCCAGTGTGGCGCCGACCTGGTGGGTTACTTTGCGCCCCATGAGGGTTCTACTACCCGGGCCTACGGGATTTACCATATTGAAAGCCTGGCCGAATATGAAGCCTATCGACAGCGGTTAGCCACCCACCCTCTTGGCAGAGCTAATTACGAATTCGCCCACCGGGAGAAGTTTCTGTTGAAAGAGAGTCGGTTATTCCTCAAAATGGCCTCTGCTCCCCATTCAGAGACTACCAAATGATCGCCGTAATATTCGAAGTCTGGCCCGCGTCAGAACATAAAAGCATCTACCTCGAGCACGCGGTTGCCTTGCGCAAAGAACTCGAATCCATCGATGGGTTTATCTCGGTCGAACGATTCGAGAGTATTTATGAGGAAGGCAAAATGCTATCCCTGAGTTTTTTCGAAAACGAGGACAGCGTAAAAGCCTGGCGTAACACCCTGACCCACCGCAAGGCCCAGACCCTGGGCAAGCAGCAGTATTTCGCTAACTACCGACTAAGAATCGCCGAAGTAAAGCGAGATTATGGTCCCCATGATCGAGACCAGGTTCCTGGGGACAGTCGCGCAGTCAATGGTTAATTACATCCGGCTATCCCACCAGAAATTGTACTTCAATTAAAGTCTCCAAGATGATCCCTTCGACCATGCAAGCAGTTTTACTTACCGGCCATGGTGGTCTGGACCGACTGGAGGTGAGCTATGACGTTCCTGTTCCGAGCCCCGCCGCCGATGAAGTCATAATTAAAGTCAGCGCCTGCGGGATCAACAATACTGATATCTGGGTGCGCGAGGGTGCCTATGGCACCAATCAGGATCCCGCAGCGGTGGCGAGCTGGCGCCGGGATGCGGCGCAAAACACCCTGACCTTTCCCCGCATCCAGGGTACCGACATTGCCGGCTCTATCGTCGCCGTGGGTGCCAATATCAGTGCCGACCGTATCGGTCAGCGGGTGATGGTGGATTTCAGTATTTACAATCGGGAAGACGATAGTCTGGTTGATATCGATTATATCGGCCACGGCCGCGATGGCGGATACTGTGAATATACCTGCGTACCCGCCGACAATGTTTATGAGATAAAGAATAGTATTAGCGACACCGAGTTGGCAACATTTTGCTGTGCGTATTTGACCGGTGAGCATATGCTGGACCGGGCTAACTTACAGGCGGGCGAAAGAATCCTGGTTACCGGAGCCTCGGGGGGTGTTGGATCGGGAATTATCCAGCTGGCTCGGGCTCGCGACGCAATCCCTTATGCCATCACCAGCCTGGGAAAAGAGGACGAAGTGCTATCCCTGGGCGCCGAAGTGGTAATTACCAGGGGCCAGGGAGACCTGGCAGCGGCGGTGGCCACTGCAACCAACGGGGCAGATATAGACGTGGTTGCAGATCTAGTGGGGGGCGAAATGTTTTCCGTGCTAATAAATATCTTGAGACCTGAAGGTCGCTATACCACTGCCGGGGCCATTGCTGGACCGATTGTTCGACTCGACCTCCGCACCCTGTATCTGCGTCATCTTCAGTTTCACGGTTCCTCCCAGGGAACCCGGTCGGCATTCAAACGCCTGGTCAGTTATATTGAACAGGACAAGATTCGCCCACTGGTCGGCGGCACATTCAAACTATCGGAAATTCACCAGGCACAAACCGCTTTTATTGCTAAACAATTCGTCGGCAAACTAGTAGTAGTTCCCGACGCCCAATGGGAAGTTCATGGCCAAATCAACTCCAGCAATTCGGGGGATAATTATGCGAGTCGTCGATAACAATGTAGTATTTGTTCCTGGTTTGACGGACCTTGATGACGTCGGCGTGGTTAAAAACCCAGATAATTTGGCTTCCCAGATATCTGCAATAGTCACCAGGTTGGAACACTATTTGGAACGTGCCGAGTCCAGGTTGAATGACCTGGTTAAACTGGTGGTCTACTATGTCCAGGACGGTGTTGATGAAACCCAGCTTCGTTTGCATGTGGGCCAGTGTCTGGGCTCTGGTGTTGAAACGGCTGTTACTTTGGTGCCATTACGAAAAATGAGGCATTCCGGAGCTCTTGTTGAAATAGAGGCCGTTGCAATTCGGGGTGGATACCCCAGAGAAATCGCCAACCACGGTGATCTTGCCGACCTTGGGCCGGGTTTTTGCCACGGCCTTACTTGTGGCGAATTTTCTTTCCTTAGCGGGCAATCCGCAGCATCGCGGCAGCAAACAATTCTATATCCAGGAGATCTGGTCAGTCAGAATCGGCAAACCATCGAAAACCTGCAAGCCGTGATGCAGGATCTTGGAATTAATGGTGACAACATCGTCAAGGTCAATAGCTGGCGCGCACCCGTATCTGACACTACAGCTTATGAACAGGCGGCCACCGATCGGTTTCGCTTTCTCGCCGCTGCAGGTCCAGCCGTTACTGGGATTACCATACCCCGACTCGATGCCATTGGATATCAGATCCGACTTGACCTATGGGCCATGGATCCGAAATTGCCCAGAACCCAGATTAATCCACCCAATCATTGGGGCTGGAAAATTGCTGCCAGCTATAGCCATGGACTGCAGGTCGGCTCATGGTTGTTTGTGGGGGGGCAGGGAGCGTTGGATCAGAATTGCACCGTACAGTATCCCGGAGACACATCGAAACAAGTCGAAATAACCCGAGATTTTATCGAAAGCGTGCTGCGCCATGCAGGAGGCGAATACAACATAGTTAAATTGACCGGACTTTTCTGCTGCCCCGGGGAATCTGAACCAGGGCAGCAGATTGTGCAATCAATACAAGATCAATTTCGCAATTACCAGTTAGCCAGCAGTCTGGTACCCGTTGACCACTTGGCTTATCCGCATCAGGCTGTGGAGCTCGATGCGATAGCTACACTTAAGACAACTTAACCGACAGTTTTCGCAATTCTCTGCTCATTCAGAAGATAGGTACACTGTCCTCACAATTGCAGAATTACAAACCGAAAAAGTCAATGTCATAGGCTTTGAGGGTTGCTCCCCCTGGCAGCAGACAAAGCATGTGTGCTGTGGTCAGATCAAAGGTACCAGTATTGGAAACGGATGTGATGTTAAAGCCAGCGGAAAATGTGGTGTCATTTTCTCCCACCCCGGCTGCATTCTTAAACCCAACTGTGAAAGGCATATTAATAACCGTAGTTTGGGCATCCGGATCTCCCGGGATAGACGGGGAGTTTTCTGGATCGGAAAACCGGACAAAGCACCCGATGCCTGTGTTTACGGGAACCGCTGGTGGAAGGTAAGCGCTTGCGCCGATAAAAAAGTTGACCGAGGTGGCAGCACTATTAATTATCGCCTGAATCACGTCACCGTTGAATACAAGGGGACAAATTACAAATAATGGGATCGCAAAATTATTGGTAATGCCGTCCTTGTTCCAGGTAAAGAGTTGACCCTGGGCAAGGTTGGCTGTTATGCATTCGGTGCCATGATGATTATAGTCCGCCTGGGTTGCCACCGCCTGGGCGTGGGTCGATGTTGAGATGGTTAGCGCGCCTAGTGCTAGGCCTGCCGCGACAATCAACGGTTTTATAAATTTTAAACTCATTCGATTTACCTGTAATGTATTATTAAATTAAAGTATCCTCCCAAATTTAATCGGAACGAAACTCTTCAGTCACCACGCGCAAATATAGTAGCAGTTGGAGGTACTCCCCACAATACGCTGCAATAATAGTTGGCGTTTCTTTCTCTCAAAGAACTTTTCCAGTCATTTTTATAAACTGAAAAGTCTCTCCAATAAAATTGGTTCTTGCCCCGCCTGGGTAGATTAGTCACTTTTTTTCTCGTGAACGACAATTACCAATACAAATTAATGCGGTTATCTGGTGCAGCTCAGAATCGCCCATGGCCAGTTTAATCTTTTCGTCGTCAAATCCACCGACCAAAACCACGGCGAGTCCCAGCGCCGCGCCCTGCAGATAAATATTCTGCGCTACGGATCCGGTTTCCATATAGGCATAACGGTCACCTCTTTCTCCCGCGGGCGGCTGATCACTGAAATGATCCCGCATCTCAGTCATATCAGCCGTCACAATAACAACTGCGGCACATTGGGCAATCCAGGGTTGAACATCAATTGCAGCGGCTTCAAGCGACTCACGCAGGTCGCCGCTGGATAGGTGCAGCAGGCTATGTTGCTCAACATCATACTTATATAAGCCGGCGGGTGTAGCAGCAACATTTCCGGCAGCAAGGTATAAAGTAAGAGGAAACTGGGCGCCGGCTGAGGGCGCGTTGCGTTTACCTGATTCATCCCCAGCCCCCTGGGCCGCCCACAAGAGGTGGGAAATATGTCGCTGGTTCAGCTCGGCTTTGGAAAATGTACGGATCGAACGACGCTTAAGGATAGCCTGTACGAGGTTCATGGATTCGGTGGAAGTCACTGCTTCCAGTTTTATTGTTATCACTGGATTGATGATTCGCTGGTATACAACATGGACTTATACTGGATCGGCTGAAACATGAATTTTCTTGTATTATGAATTCTATTCCCGTTGATTATGAACCAGCAAACTACCAATGAACACCGTATTACCTGACCCCGAGAACCTGGAGTCCTTACTTCAGCAGGCCCATGGGTACGCCCTGGAATTCATTAACTCGCTCGAGCATCGGGAAGTCTATCCCAACCCAGAAGCTTTGGTCGGTTTGGAACAATTTGATCAGGCGTTGCCAGACACGCCCATGGCCGCCAGCGAAATGCTGAAGCAGCTGCATGATGCCGGATCTGCTGCTGCCGTAGCAACCACGGGCGGTCGCTATTTTGGATTCGTTAACGGTGCTATCCACCCTCCTGCCCTGGCGGCCAAATGGCTGGTGGATACCTGGGACCAAAATACTGCTTTGTATTGCATGTCGCCAATCGCCTCCACCCTGGAGCAAATTTGCCAGCGCTGGCTGGTTCAATTATTTCACCTGCCCGAACAAACCGTCGCGGGATTTGTCAGCGGCAGCTCGACCTCAATTTTTTGTGGATTGTGCGCGGCGCGCAATGCGTTACTGGAAAAGCAAAGTTGGGACGTGCATGCCAAAGGGCTTTTTGGCGCGCCGGAGATCAGAGTCGTGGTAGGAGCCCAGGCCCATGCCACAGTGTATAAAGCGTTGTCGACCCTTGGCCTTGGAAGAGACCGAGTGGAGATAGTGCCCGCGGATGACCAGGGACGCATGATTGCCGCCGAATTACCTGAGTTGGATAACACGACATTATTACTGGTTCAGGCCGGTAATGTTAATTCGGGCGCTTTCGATCCCATGCAGGAGCTTTGCGAGCGCGCCAATGCAGCGGGAGCCTGGGTTCATGTAGATGGAGCTTTTGGCCTCTGGGCTGGTGCCTCGGGTTCTACTTACCCTCTGTACCAGGGCTCAGAATTAGCAGACTCCTGGTCGGTAGACGCCCACAAAACAATCAACGCGCCTTACGATTGCGGCGTTATCTTATGCAAGCATCCCGAGGCGCTGGTGTCGGCGCTGCAGGCTTCCGGATCCTATATACAGTGGAGCGAACAACGCGATGGCATGCTATTCACCCCTGAAATGTCGCGCCGGGCCCGGGCGGCTGAACTATGGGCAACCTTGAGAACCCTGGGGACCTCGGGAGTCGAGCAAATGATCGATCAATTATGTGCCCGGGCATCTTTGTTTGGATCACTGTTGCTCGCTGAAGGGTTTTCGATTCAAAACCAGGTCGTGTTCAATCAGGTATTGGTCAGTTGCGAAACCCCCAAAATCACCCAACAGACTGTGGCCCATATTCAGCAATCCGGAGAGTGCTGGTGCGGCGGCGCCAGCTGGAATGGTCAACCCGTAATCCGGATCAGTGTTTGTTCATGGAAAACCAGCGTTGCTGATATTGAACGCTCGGTGATAGCATTCGTCAACGCCCGCGAACACGCCCGCGAACACGTCCGAGGAATGCGCTAATGAATCAACCACCAGATAATCTCCCGACCTATCGCCTTTTAACCGGACCAGACGATGACGCATTTTGCCATCGGGTTTGCAATGCCTTGAGCATGGGCTTTAAATTATATGGTTCGCCAGCGGCGACATTTAATGGCGAACAGGTAATCGTTGCCCAGGCGGTGATTTGGCCTGGCGTTGGGAGTGATACGGTAGCGGATGATTAATCGACCCCGGGCTTTGATTCGCTTCGTGGCTGCACCAGCAACAAACCACCAACCATCAATCCCAGGGCCAGAAACACCCAACTTGAATATGTTTCTGACAACAGTAACGCGCTGAAAAATACTCCGCCTAGGGTAACCACATAGGCAATCTGACTGGCGAATACGGCACTGGTAACACCCACGAACCAGACGTAACCGGTATAGGTTACCGCGTGAATAACGGAAGAGGCAAGAAGAGACCATTCTGGCTCCTGCCAGGGATCAGCCAGGTTTACCCAGGAACCGCTGAACCAGGCCACGGGCGCGCTGATCAGCGTACCGACTACCGAGGCCCCAAAGGTAGCGCAAATGGGATCGAAATCCGGGGGGGATTTAGCCGCGATGTAATTGCCCTCCAGGCCGTAGCAAAATGGTGCGATCAGTACATAAATTGCCTTTTCGGGTTCGGGCAGGCTGGCGTCAGGACCAACCAGAATCACCACCGCCACCGCACCCAGAAAAACCCCGGTTAACCGAATCCCGGAAAATCTTTCATATCCCAAAGACAATGCGATCAGCATGGCAAACATCGGCACCGTGGCAATGATGATGGATAAAATTCCCGCGGGTAGCTGGGCCGCTACCAAGTAGGAGAAGCTATTGGGTAAAATCGTCCCGAGGGCGGCTATGATCAGGTAATGACGCAGTGCCACCCTATCAAGAGGTAAGCCGGTTTTTCGTACCAGGGTAACGAGACCGAGGACAACCGACGAAATAAACATTTGCCAGAATATCAGTCCGATGGGTTGGTGGCCGCTGGATACCGCTATTTTTGTCAGGGGCATGGTAATAGCCCATAACATGCCAAACCCGATCAGCGTCAATATTGCACGGCGATGTCCCACAGCTACTGGTTACTGAAACAGGTTACTATCCTGGTCGCAATATCGACCAGTTCAAGGCATTGCGCTCGGGGTCCGGGTCGGGCAAACAGTCCACCGCTTCAAGCATCTTAAGGTAAGCTGAAGGAAACTGATTCTCCCTCGCGCCTTCAAGAACAAAGCCCTTATACCAGTCCCAGGGAGGCAGGGATTCGGCCAGATTAGTCGGGTAGTAGGTATAACAATCCCGGTGACCCTGCTCGGTCTGGACCACCACTTGCTTATCGACATAACCAAAACCCAGCCCTTCTATCTTGTCCAATACCGGTTTTTCTGCAACGTCCATTTGATACAACACGCCGAGTACAAACTCATCAGTATCAACCTGCTCGACACCAAATTTTCCTGACCGGTCGCTGCCTGGTTTATTGAACGTCAGACGATGGCGCTGGAGCTTTCCCACCCCCAGGTTAACGATTGAAGGGCAGCGAGCGTACAACCGGGCGAACAACAGATTTGACCCATAGGCATAATAGATTACCGACATTTATCTCGCCCAAAATACGCCAGCAGCGCTCAACAAAATGCCTGTAAACCGGTTTGGGCCCGACCCAGAATCAAGGCGTGAATATCGTGGGTACCCTCGTAGGTGTTGACCGTTTCTAGATTGCACAGATGTCGTATCACATGGTATTCATCGGAAATTCCATTGCCACCATGCATATCTCGGGACAGGCGTGCGATATCCAGCGCCTTGCCACAGTTATTGCGCTTTATCATCGACACGTTTTCAACTGCGCACCTGTCTTCGTCGAGCAAGCGCCCCACCCTGAGAGCGGCTTGCAGCCCAAGGGTGATTTCGGTTTGCATATCCGCCAGCTTTTTTTGCACCAACTGATTCTGCGCCAGCGGCCGGCCAAACTGGGTCCGCTCAAGGGTATAGCTGCGCGCTGCATGCCAGCAGAATTCGGCAGCCCCCATCACTCCCCAGGCAATGCCGAAGCGGGCTTTATTGAGGCAACCGAATGGACCCGCCAGACCGGAAACGTTGGGTAGCAGGTTTTGCTCCGGCACCATTACGTCTTGCAACACGATTTCCCCGGTAATCGAGGCCCGCAAACTCATTTTACCCTCAATTTTCGGGGTCGAGAATCCGTCCATATCCCGCTCAACAATAAATCCACGAATTTTCCCGTCGAGCTTGGCCCAAACGATGGCGATGTCGGCAATAGGCGAGTTACTGATCCACATCTTACCGCCATTTAACCGATAGCCGCCGTCTACTGCCTCGGCTCTGGTTTTCATGCTGGCAGGGTCAGAACCGTGATCCGGTTCGGTCAGGCCGAAGCAACCGATCAACTCAGCACTGGCGAGTTTCGGCAAAAATCGCTTTCGCTGCTCCTCAGTACCATAGGCATGAATGGGATGCATAACCAAAGACGATTGCACGCTCATCACCGAACGATAACCACTATCTACCCGCTCAACTTCTCGCGCCACCAGTCCATAACTGACATTGTTTAGTCCGGCGCAGCCATACTCCTCCGGTAAGGTTGAGCCAAGCATCCCAAGCTCGCCAAATTGGCGGATGATTTCCGGATTGAATTTTTCGGTTCGGTTGGCCTCGATGATGCCCGGCATCAGGCTGGCCTGACAAAACTCATGGGCGCTGTCGCGCACCAGCCGCTCTTCTTCGCTGAGTTGAGTATCGAGGTCAAATGGGTCGTCCCATTTAAAAGGATAAGTAGCCATATAATTGTTTAGTTAAGATGCAGCATGCTCTTCAGCACGCAGGTTTTCGGTTGCGTTCAAGTATGCAGCAACCAGGGTTGATTGGTAAATAATTCCAATAAAGTAATCACGCTGATCGAGGATCGGGATACTCTCGCCAATAAAATCTTTCATCAAATGCAGGGCATCCCAAACTGAAGTATCGTGGTGAAACGAAAGTTGTTTCGGGTCGCAATGATCGATCCCAAGGGCGTTAGATATGTCAATACGTTGGCCTAGCTGCAGTATCTCTGAAAGTTTTAACTTGCCCAGATATTTGGTCAAGTCGTCGACCACATAGCATTCTTCACGGCCTGCCTCGATCAACCTCTGGCGTGCTTCCACCAGGGTTTGATTCCCGTTAATGACTACCGCATCAGTGGTAACCTGGCTTGCAATAGTCGCGCGCTGCAAAATTACTTTATCGCGACCCTGGGACAAATCACATCCCTCCATGGCCAGCTGGCGATCAAATAGTGAGCGGCCGAACAAGCGATAAGCCAGTACATTGGAGAACACTACACTGACCATCACCGCAGTGGTCAGGTCGTAGTTTCGGGTTAATTCAAACACGATCAAAATGGTGGTAAGTGGTGCCCCGATAACTGGACTGGTTACCGCTACCATGCCGCATATACCATAGAAAGCGAGGCCGGATGATAGCTCGCCATACCAGATACCAGCGATATTTCCCATCAAAGCTCCCCCCAGCATACCGATCAGCAATGAAGGACTGAATATCCCGCCAGCAAAGCCGAATCCGATACATAACGAGGTTGCAGCAATCTTGGCCAGCATAATCAGCGCCAGCTTACCCGGGCTAATTGCGCCTTCGGTAATAGCCTGACCCATTATCTGTCCACCGAGACCCATGACCTCAGGTATCCATTGCGCTAACAGACCAACACCGAGACCCGCCACTGCAGGCCGGACCCAGATTGGCATCCGACTGCGAGCGGCAAGTTTGGTTACTGCAATCACCGACTTCATAAATACCGTCGCAACCAATGCGCCAGCCAGACCGATCACAACAAAGGCAAGAAATTCTGGTGCAAATAGCGAGCGCTCAGCGGATACCTGAAACAACGGCGGTCGGCCCAGCAGATAATTGGCGATAAAAAAACCGGTAGAAGAGGCCACGGTTATTGGTGCAAAAGCGCGTAAGGAATAGTGCCGCAGAATAACTTCATGGACGAAAATAATCGCAGCAATTGGTGCGCTAAAGGCGGTGGAGATAGTCGCCGCGACGCCGCAGCCGATGCCAATAGTGATATCGGTACGAGACCATCGGCTCAAGTTGCAGCCCAGAGTAGCGCCCAAGGTAGCAAGTGGCGCATAGTGCCCTACCGATGCCCCACTGCCCATTCCGACAATGGCCGCCAAAGCATTTAACAAACCATCTTTCAGGCTAAACCGGGTGTTACCGGTTTGAACCGAAAACAACAGATCGGTAAGACTGGTTGGTCTGGGGCTTGATGTCAGGTATATCAGGGCACCGACCAGGAGGCCGCCGGCAACAGGGGCGAGCAATATGACCGGGTCTACCCCGGCGAAGGATGGTCGATGAATTGTGCTGATCTGTCGGGCAATCCAGACAATGGATTCGACCAGTCCCACCGCCACAAACGAACCAATGGTTCCGGTGATCAGGCCAAGCAACAAAATGGTCACAACGCGTTCGAGAACGCTGCGCTGTCGGGGGATATGCTCGCTGGTAACGTGGTTGACCGACCGAGCGCTATTTTCCTCAGGGGTTAACGCGGCCATCCAGACTATTTTCCGGTCAGCCAGCTGGTTGCGACCAATCCGGCCCCAGCCAGCCCCAGTAACCAGCCCCATAGCGGAATATTATGCAAATCAGACCCATTCGCCAGAATCACCCCAAGGATGATCAGTCCCAGACCAGCGATTAGTCTGCGGGTCTGCTTACCCGAAGTGACAAGCTGCTGGCGGAGCTGTTGAATTTCCTGGTCCCGGGTACGGAATACCAACTCATCATTTTTTAGTCGATACAGCAGCTGATGGGCCAGGGCTGGCATTTCCGGTGCCAGGGTGGCGAGGTTGGGTAGCTCTCGTCTTACAGCGCGAAGGGCGGCCCGCGGACCAATCTGCTCATTCATCCAGCGCTCGAGAAATGGTTTTGCGGTTTCCCACAAATCCAAATCGGCATAGAGCTGACGGCCCAGCCCTTCAATATTCAGCAAGGTCTTTTGTAGTAGAACCAATTGGGGCTGCACCGGCATCTGGAAGCGCCGGGCAATCCGGAACAAATCGATGAGCAGGGTGCCGAACGAAATTTCGCTGATGGGCTTAGCGAAAATTGGTTCACAGACGGTTCGGATTGCGCCCTCGAAATCTTCCGCATTGGTCTCTGGCGGCACCCATCCGGCGCGAATATGGGCGCTGGCTACCGCGCTATAGTCGCGATTAAAAAATCCCAACAGGTTTTCCGCCAAATACCTCTTATCCGCCTCGCCCAGGGTGCCCATGATGCCGAAATCGATAGCCCGATACTGACCTGCTTCGGAAACAAAGATATTTCCCGGGTGCATATCGGCGTGGAAAAATCCGTCTCTAAACGCTTGAGTAAAAAATATCTCGACACCGTCATGGGCCAATTTACGCAGATCGATACCCGCGGCCTTTATCTGTTCAACGTCACGAACCGGAATGCCATAAATGCGTTCCATTACCATGACATTGCGCCGGCAATGGTCCCAGAAAACTGCCGGTACGTAGATTAAATCTGAGTCCTTGAAATTCACTTTGAGTTGGCTGGCGTTGGCCGCCTCTCGCATCAGGTCAAGTTCGTCGTGGATGGTTTTATCGTAGTCACTGACAATTTCACTGGGCTTGACCCTGGGAGCCTCGGACCAGAATTTTTCCGCTAGCCTGGCAAGGGTATGTAGTAACGCCAGGTCTCGTTCAATAATTTTATCGATACCCGGCCGCAGTACTTTTACCACTACCTCAGTATCGTCATGTAACCGTGCATAATGCACCTGGGCCACCGAAGCCGACGCGGTAGACTCGAGTTCAAATTCGCTGAAGTGATTGTCCAGGGAATCGCCGAAGGCGGCTTCGATAATGCGGCGCGCTTCACTGCCAGGAAAGGCTGGTACTTCGTCCTGGAGCTTGACCAGTTCCAGGTGAATGTCTTGGGGTATCAGGTCGGGCCGGGTGGAAAGTACCTGGCCAAATTTGACAAACACCGGGCCAAGTTCCTGCAAAGCCTGGCGCAGTCTTACGCCCCTGGGTTCATCATGATGACTACGCCAACGCTTTGGAATCGCCTTTAAAATCAGGATCCAGGGTCGCCCTAGTTTCAGTGTTGCGACAAAATCATCCAGATTGTGTCGAATAAATACCCGGGCAATCCGATACAGATGAAACAGATTTTTAATCATCGTCCCAGCGCCACTTGATTCGGTGTCCCTGTTGCTCCGCGGTAAATTGATTAAAGAGAATAATCAAGCTAACCAATCGACCGCCTGATTCGATCGATTCTCTGGGCCAGTCGATCTGAATCGGCACGTACCGTTGATACCGCGTTTTCAAATCGCCGCATAGCAGTTTCGGTAGCCAGGATTTTTTTCTCTTCAGATAAATACTCCGCCAGATTGGTTTTAGACCTTTCCACACTCGACTCTACCCAGTCAGCAGTACCACGAACCATATTCCCCACTTTTCTCGCCGCAGTATCTCCCAGCAGCCTGGCGATTAATTCTTCCCAATCCAGGTCAAATTCGGCAAGGATTTTTTGCAGTACCTGTCCGGCTTCAGCGTCGCCATTCATACTCACCTGACCATCGGTCATAACACCACTGGCGGCACCCTTACTGCCAAGCTTAGCGAAAGCAAAGATCGTTCCGGACAGAGTGACATCCGGAGATTGATCTGATTCCGCCGCCAGAAAAAGACCATCTGGCTCCGGAGTTAGATAAATTGTTAGCGCAGGTACGGTTAGTTCTATGCAGAACAGCTTGCCTTTAAGCTGGCCGAATGCGGCGGCGGTATCGGGATCAACCGACAGCAGGGTATGGGCAGCCTTGTTCAAGGTTTCGAACAACAATTCCTGGACCTGGCTCATAGCGCAATCACTAATAGCGATAACCAATGTGCAATGCCACGACCCCGGCACTCAAATTGTGGACTCGGACATGATCAAAGCCCGCATCCAGCATCATTGTCTTCAAGGTTTGCTGGTCGGGATGACGCCGAATAGACTCAACCAGATACTGATAGCTTTGTTCGTCGCCAGTTACCAGCTTGCCGATTTTTGGAATTGCCTTGAACGAGTAGTTATCATATATCTTGCTGAACAGGGGTATCAGCGGCTTGGAGAATTCCAGCACCAGCAATCTTCCGCCAGGCTTCAGGACTCTGTGCATGGAAGCCAGCGCGGTTGGTTTGTCAGTAACGTTGCGTAAGCCAAAGGATATCGACACACAATTAAATTGTTCGTCATCAAAACATAGCTTTTCCGCATCGACCAGGGCGTAGCCAACATTACCCAGAACCCCAGCATTGGTCAGATTATCCCGCCCTTCTGCCAGCATCGCGGGATTAATGTCGGTGACGATTACCCGACCGCTGGGTCCGACCTGGTCGGCGAATAAACGGCTAAGATCACCACTTCCCGCTGCTACATCCAGCGCCTGGTCGCCGACCCTGAGTCCACTTTGGCGAACGGCAAATCGCTTCCAGATGCGGTGGGCACCGAAAGACATAATGTCATTCATTAAATCATAGCGGCTCGCCACCGAGCGGAAAACCTCTCCGACCAGCTTCTGCTTGGATGCGGTATCAACTTCACGATAACCGAAGTGGGTTGTTGATGGATCAGACATTTTGATCAGCGGTTCCTTAAGAGATTCGGCGGATCACGCGTCGGGTCTTCTGTTATGCCCGGCCTGTTCCAACTTGGCAAGATAGTCACGCCAATTTTCCTGCTGGTTCATACCCAGGGTGTAAAGGGTATCCCAGGAAAATATCCCGCTACTGTGGCCATCGTCAAAACCCGGTTTTATCGCATAGTTACCCACTGACTCGATAGTATCAATATTGACGTTTTCCTTATCGAGCTGGAGTACTTCCTGTCCTGGACCATGTCCCTGGACTTCTGCCGACGGGGAATTAATCCGCAGATACTCACAACTCATTTCAAAGACTTTACCATCGTCGAACGAAATCGTCAGACAACGGGTCTTCTTGTTTAAATTTATTTCCAGTGGAGTGTGTTTACTCATGAACGATTTCTGCGGGATTAATTTGCGCTGCTATTTTACCCCGGATGAAGCACGCTGATGGCGAAACCAATGCACCACCAGCGATCAATTGTGAATCGGTTCGAATTCAGGTCTGGCGCAGCCAGCCGGCCACGGTTTCAGCGTAATAGGTTAAAACGCCGTCGCAGCCTGCGCGTTTAAACGCCGTCATGGTTTCCATAACGACCTTTTTTTCTTCGAGCCATCCATTGTCACAAGCGGCTTTGAGCATGGCGTATTCACCACTGACATGATAGGCAAAGGTCGGCATACCAAACGCCTGCTTGACCCGCCATACTACATCCAGATACGGTAATCCGGGTTTTACCATAACCATATCGGCTCCCTCAGCAATATCTAGGGAGGTTTCCCGCAATGCTTCGTTACTATTAGCCAAATCCATCTGATAGGTAAACTTGTCGCCGCCGGCAAGATTTTCCGCAGAGCCCACTGCATCTCTGAACGGATTATAGAAACTGGAGGCATACTTGGCTGCATAAGACAAGATTCGTGTGTGAATATGCCCCTCCCGCTCAAGAGCGGCACGTATGGTACCAATTCGACCGTCCATCATATCTGACGGCGCTACCACGTCGGCACCAGCTGCGGCATGGGACAACGCCTGCTTAACCAGCACTTCCACGGTATCTTCGTTTACTACATAACCCTGATCATCAATCAGACCATCCTGCCCATGACTGGTATAGGGATCAAGCGCAACATCGGTAATGACCCCCAATTCCGGCACTTTGTCCTTAATTGCGCGAATCGCCCGTTGCGCCAAGCCATCCGGATTCCAGGCTTCCCCAGCGTCGTCAGACTTTGCGCTTGGCGGTGTCACCGGAAACAAAACTACAGCTGGAATCCCTAGCTCAGATAATTCCTGACACTTTTGTGCAATCAGGTTAGGGCTGAGTCGGAGAATGCCCGGCATCGAAGGAATCACTTCGATTTTATTTTCCCCTTCACAAACAAACAAAGGCTGGAGTAAATCATCCACAGTCAGGGTGTTTTCACGCATCAACCGACGGCTAAACTCATCCCGCCGCATGCGCCTTGGTCTGGAGGCCGGGAATCCGGCCTGTTGCGGATGATCGGTCAACTTTATTTCTTTTTACGCTGGGTGGATTTTTTGGCGGCTACCTTTTTGCCGGTTTTTTTAGTGATTTTTTTTGTGGATTTGCTGCTGGTAACCTTTTTGTTGGCGGATTTTTTGTTGGCGGCTTTTATGTTGGCTGCTTTTATGTTGGATTTAGAGGTGGTCTTGGCTACTGATTTTTTTGCGCCAGTTTTTACAATCCGCTTGTTTTTGCCAGCAGCCTTTTTAGCTGCTGTTTTTTTACTCGCTGTTTTCTTTAAGGTGCTGGTTTTTTTGCCGGTGGCCTTTTTTATTACTGCTTTTTTGCTTGAGGTCTTTTTAGTCAGCACCTTTTTTGTTGGCGCTTTTTTCGTTACAGATGTTTTTGTTGTAGACTTTTTCGCCAAGGTTTTTTTGCTTACAGACTCCGCCGTAGCCGCTTTCTTTTTCCCGGATTTCTTACTCAAGGTCTTTTTAGCCACCTGCTTTTTAACCGCCGGTTTTTTGGCCTCTGCTTTTTTCATGGTGGCGCTGGCTTTTTTAAGGTCCGCCTTGGCTTTAGCTTTTGGCTTGGCTTTGGTCGACTTGCTACCAGATGCTTTCGCCGGGGCCTGTGCCGCTCGCTGGGCTTGTCGCGCCTTGCGGTCGGAAGAAGCGATTTTCTTGCGCGCGATTACTTCCGGGTTGGGCACGACTTTATTTATCTGGCCTCCGGCGATGATCGTACTTTCCTCTTCAACGATAGAATCCGCAGCGGTAACCATGGCCTCTATTTCCAATGGCCGAATTTCCAAATCCACTATGGCACAGATCTTGTCATGAATTACCTGTACTTCATCCATAGCGGAAACCGTTCGCAGCTTATGCTGGGCCCGATAGTAAACAATTAGAGGAGAGGTTATCTCGTTGTATACCTCAATTCTCGCCGCAACTACTTTGGCTGTGTCGTCCTTTCGGGTTTCTAATTTACCGCCGCAACTGTCGCACCTTCCAGATTTAGCCGGAGCCGAAAAGAACTTATTGTAAATGGCACCGCAATCGGCGCAGTTAAGCCGCCCGGTAATTCGTTTGAGCTGGGTGTCCTCATCGACCTTGGTAAACAACGCGATTTGTAGTGCGCGACCCAGCATGCCCAGTAAATTATCCAGGGCTTGAGCCTGGGGTATATTGCGGGGATAGCCATCGATGACAAATCCACGTTTGGTGTCCTTGCGGCGTAATCGTTCTTCCAGCAGACCACGCACGATATCGTCCGCTACCAACTGGCCGTTTTCCAGCGCAAGCTCGGCATCTTTATCAAAGTCCGGATCAGATTTAGCTGCCTCTCTAAGCAGATCACCAGTTGATATATGGGGGATTCGGTAACGCTCAGCAAGTAGTTTTGCTTGTGTTCCCTTGCCAGAACCAGGGGCGCCGATCAGTGCGATACGCATCGTCAGTAACTCTCTACGTCAATTGGTGCATAGGATAAGGGGCGCAAAGACTACTCGTTGTCGCCGACGAGGTCAACCACCCCTGAAGATAAGTTATTTACTTGTGAAAACCTGAGATATAGTTAGGTATCTTATTGAAATATATTGTTTATTCTAGCTCCACAATCCCCAGCGCCGGAGCCGTCCAGGTAAATTCCGGATCACCGCAGGCGAGAAACCACGGGTTTAGGATATTTTCTTTATTGTAAATTAGAGTCGAACCATCCAATCTTATAACACTGCCTCCGGCGGTTTCCAGTACGCAGTGAGCTGCCGCAGTGTCCCATTCCGAAGTCGGTCCAAGACGGGGATATATATCTGCGGACCCTTCTGCCACCAGGCAGAGCTTAAGAGAACTGCCCATACTGGCGATCTCTACCGCGCCAACCTGCCGGGACAAATTGGTCCGATAGGTTTCAACCGCTTCTCCGGCGTGGGAACGGCTTGCTACCATTACCACCCGCTCGGGGTTTATCTGGCGAACGGAGATAGGCCGGGTTGGATGATCCGGGCTGGATTTAAATGCACCGATCCCTTTCTCTGCATAATGGCTTATATTCTTGACCGGTGTGTGGACCACTCCCATTACCGGCTTGGCCTTGTCGATCAAGGCAATATTCACCGTAAACTCTCCGTTGCGTTTTACGAACTCTTTAGTTCCGTCTAAAGGATCGACCAGCCAAAAACGGTCCCAGTCGCGGCGCAACTCAAATACCATGGCCGCTGATTCCTCTGACAATACCGGGATTTCCGGTGTCAGCTGGCCAAGCGCTGCTTCAATCAACAGATGGGCGCGGCGGTCCGCCACGGTAAGGGGGGAGCCATCTCCCTTAACTTCGACGTCAAAATCTTCATTGTGATAAATCTGAAGAATTTCATCCCCCGCAGCTACCGCGATTTCTACAACCTGGCTAAGTAATTCAGACATATTTTTATTGGTTGAAATATTTTGTTTGGACGGTTCCGTCAAGCCAGGACTGCTGTATCCAGCAGAGCATCAATAACACCCTCGCATCATTTACCTCCGGATGGGAAAACAGTCTGGAAATATCCTTCAGTGGCCAGCGGATCTGTTCAAGTGGTTCGATTTCATCCCCTTCTGCGTTTGCCGGCGATAAATCGGTAGCGACGAACAAATGTGTGACAAGATCATTATAACCAGGACTCATTCTAACGCTGCGTAATGCGGTTAGGTTTTTCGCAGCAAATCCGATTTCTTCGATCAATTCTCTGCCGGCGGTTTGCTCAGGCGCTTCACCCGGATCGATCTTACCTTTGACGAACCCAAGTTCGTAACTGTCAATGGCGGTGGCGTACTCCCGCACCAGGATTAACTCGTTCTGTTTGCTGATCGCGGCGACAATTGCTACGCCACCACTGTGATTGCGAATACATTCAAATGTAGCCGTGTGTCCATTGTCAAACCCGAGCTCCACGCCTTCAATGCTAAATAAGCGTGACTTTGCCAGCACTGAAGTTGATAGAATTCGTGGCTTTGACATATTTTACAGAATCGGCAGAGGCCGCCGGATTGTATTACAGCAAATCGTATATAGCGATGCCAGACAATAATCAGTTCGACCAATCTGCCACTTTGGGAACAATGCTTAACTGGAAGTCCATTGATACGGTACTGCTGGACATGGATGGCACATTGCTGGATCTAAACTTTGACAACCATTTCTGGACCAAGCATGTACCTTTGCGCTTTGCCCAGGCCAATAATATTGGTATCGAACAAGCAAAAGCAAAATTATTTCCCCATATGCAGAAGATCAGAGGAACCCTGGACTGGTATAGTGTGCATTATTGGTCAGACTATCTGGAAATGGATGTTGTCGAACTTAAACACCAGGTGGCCGATTTAATCCAGCCTCGGCCTGGTGTCATTCCTTTCCTCGAGGCAATTGCAGGTAAGGATAAGCTTGTTTTACTCGCCACCAATGCTCATCGGGACACCATTTCGATCAAATTTTCCCGGGTTGATCTAGGTCGATACTTCGATCACATATTCACGTCTCACGAGCTTGACGCCCCCAAGGAATCCCTGGGATTCTGGGACCGGCTGCAGCAGGTCATGCCATTCGATAAATCCCGTAGCCTGTTAATCGACGACAATGCAGAGGTTCTGCATGCGGCCAGAAAGTTCGGTATCGGCCACCTGCTTACCATTGCCCAGCCGGACCTTTCCCAATCACCCCAAGGGGCCAACGGATATATTGCGCTGGATCATTTCCATCAGATTACCCCAGGTTTTCAGCTATGACACCAACTCAGTTGTACCAGGCAGAAATCGACGCTGGCGAAATCGAGGCTGATCAGGCCCAACTCCAGGCGCTTTCGCATTTTGACCGACTTCATCACGAAATAAATTCCCTGCTTGATCAATCATGGTTTCAGCGAATTAGATCCAAACAGGTGCCCAACGGTTTATATCTTTGGGGCGGAGTAGGTACCGGTAAAACCCTGTTGATGGACATGTTCTACCAGACCCTACCCGATGGCAGCGCCAGACGGATACATTTTCACCGATTTATGCAATCGGTGCATGAACATAAAAATGATATCAAGGACCAACAGAATCCACTTAAAATTATTGCCGCGGAGCTCGCCCGTAAACATAAAGTATTGTGTCTGGATGAATTCGCGGTCACGGATATCACCGACGCGATGTTGCTGCATGGATTACTCGAAGCATTGTTTAGCTGCGGCGTTGTTCTGATAACCACGTCCAACATTGAGCAACATAATCTGTACAAGAATGGTTTGCAACGAGACCGGTTCCTGCCCGCCATTAATCTGTTACAGAACCATACTATAGAAATCCATGTCGATAACGGAAACGACTATCGAATGGCCTATCTGCAAGACGACTCGATTTATCACTCTCCTCTCGACACCACCGCGGCGCACGCCCTGGCCGATTGCTTCAGGAAATTGGCAGGACATTTTGAAAGCAGCAAAACCAGCATCGTGGTGAGTGGCCGGAAGGTACCCGTGGTGGCCACAGGGTCCGGGGTGGCCTGGTTCGAATTCGAAGGGCTTTGCACCGGAAATCGATCAAAAATGGACTACATCGAACTATCCAAAAGATTCCACACCCTGATCATGGCGAACATACCAATACTTGATGATATGCAGGTAGACGCTACCCGCAGATTTATCGAGTTGATTGATGAGTTATATGACCGAGGAGTCAACCTATTGGTATCCGCCGCGACCGGTCCGGATTCGCTGTATATCGGCTCTAAACTGGCGCACCCATTCAGACGTACGATCAGCCGCTTACAGGAAATGTCCTCCGCCGAATTTCTTGCTCGACCCCATCTACCCTGACAATCAAACAAACCGCTATTTGTGATAATTGTCACAGCGCGGTCCATTTTTCAGTACTACATTTCCCAACCAGGCTTCGAAGAGGAGCCTGGACAAGGAACCCGACCTACAAATGGATTGTGGGTAAATCTGCGGTAGCGGTCTGACCGACTCTGCAGCGGGCTTAAAACTTTAATGAAAAGGAGATTTCAAAATGAAGACAAAAAATTCCCGTACGGGATCACGAAGCGCGTTGTTTATCCGATACTTCTTAACCATTCTGGTTATGGCAACACTTTCCGGACCCGCCATCGCCGAAAAGATAAACCTCAATAGTGCCGATGCTGAAACATTGCAGTATATACCCGGCATTGGACCGGCTAAGTCCAATGAAATTATTCAGTTACGCACGGCTAACAAAGGCTTTAAAGCGGTGGAGGATCTGCTCGCCGTCCCGGGTATAGGGTTGAAAACCCTGGAAGTCATCAAAAAACACGGCGCGGTGGATAGCGGTGTTTCAACCCTGACCGACGAAATGCGCGAAAACCCACCAAAAAAGATTTCCAGCTCCAACAAGGCCGAACAAAACACCAGCGGCTAATTACTCCAACCCGCATTAAGAGGCCCCCGGGCCTCTATTTTTGCCTACAGGACGTAGGTACATCGCGGTCGCATGGATGCGAAAGAGCGATGTTCTATAATTACATGATACAAACAGAAAAGAACCTTTCCAACACTTCAACAAGACCACAGAAAAAAACACCACCCCTAACCACCAACTCCCAACCCAAGAGGATCATTAGGATCGACCCCATCCATAAACACCTTGCCCCGTTCCCGATCAGCAATCTGATACACCAGCCCGATCCAGTTATTCACAATCGCCTTTCCGGTATCTGACCAGGTATTGTCTACCAGCGGCGCCATCGCAGCGTCGGGGAATTCTTCCAGTTCCTGGTATTCGCCCTGGGCACGCTCGACTTTACGTTTGTATTGTTCCAGAACTTCCCGAGCATCATCGTATAAATAATTTTCTGGAAACGCGGGGTATTGGGTTCGTTGGCCCTGGGTAAAACGGACGACTTCCCGCTTGTACTCCTTAAGCAGGCTCACCGCATCGTATTCAGGATGACCCTGAAAGAAAACAAAGCGAAATCCGTCCGGACTGACTCCCAAATGTAAATCCGCCTGCTTGCTGGCAGCCAATACCTTTAAACCCTTTTCTTCAAATTGGTTGGTATTTACTTCAAACACATGGGAATGGGGGGCATCAAACCGGGTATTAATATTAGCGACAAGAGGATGAGGGTTGTCAGTAATACGATTCGAATAAACTCCCCAGCGCTTGTCGGCAAGTTTGTAACGATGTATTCCCCATAGCTGTTGCACCACCGCATGGGTTGCGAGACAGGAACACATTACCGAACAGACATTATCCTTTGCCCAGTCGATAACTTCACCCAATGGCTGCCAGAATGGTTCATCCTCAATTCTAGGCTCCGCAGGGTTGGCCCCAGACAAAATTATCGCGTCGAGGCCCTGCTGTTTGAGATCGGCAAAGTTTTCATAGTACGTGTCGATATGGTTTCGCGCTTTTTCATCCCGCGGAATTTCCGGAAATGTAAACAGGTGAATATAAAATTGGGCGATCCGATTACTTGCGCCGACTAACCGCAAAAACTGTCTTTCGGTGGCCTCCAGCGCCGCATCCGGCATCATGTTCAATACACCGATATGTAATTCTCGGATATCCTGTTGCTGGGCCCGGCCTGGTTGAAGAATTTCCTGGCCCTCTGCCCGTAGCCGATCAAAGCTTGGCAGCGACGAATTTGCAATTAATGGCATAAGTATATCCCTGGTGGAAATTACGTTCCTGAAATCAACCTGCTGTCGACGACGATAGTGTTGGTCGTTGCACTAGTGACTTTCTTCGATTGCTTCACCAACAAATTCTATAAAATCCTGTTGGTCACGTAAATCAAATACTTTCCTGGCATCTGCAGTATGGCCGTATCGATCGGCAACCCTCTGATAAAGCGGCGCCCGCCAATTAAGCAATCGGGGGAAAATCCATTGGACAAATTCATCGGGTACGATTTCTTGTTCTCCCTTTAAGTCGTTTTCAGTTAAATAGAGACTAAGATTTTGTTCGAGAAATGACTCGTCGTAATTGAGAGGCTTTGGATGAGATCGGGAACGCCGTATCAGTGTTTCTTCCATGTCATCATCTGCCTTGAGATAAAGTATCAAGGTATTAGCTGACAGGTTATTCCAGCATTCTTCATCCGTCAGGCTGCAAATGCTGCCGCCAGCATCATTTAGAAAATGCGGGTATCCATAAATTCTGCGGGACTTTTCCATGAACTCGTTAACGTCCAGCATTGCATCAATTTCGGCCTGTCGAAACAACCGCTGGCGGCGCTTGAATTCGACTACGCTGTGACCTTCCAGTTCGGGATTACCAAGTTTACCCAGAAAATCTGAAATAGGACCGAGATTATTGAAGGTTATATTGTTGCGGAAGTAGATTGAGTCACTGCACAATTGACGGCGCAGGAATGGATCTCGCATCGCTGCAATTTTCACCTGGTCCAGAATTGGCTCCGCCAGGTAACGGGTTCCAATTCGGTAGTCACCAGAGTAATGAAACCATTGATCGGTGGGAAGCACTTTGGACAGCGTGGTCTTGCCCACTCCGGACATGCCGAGCAATGTTACAGACTTATTGTCCCAATCAATAAATTGTTGGCGGGTTTTTTTCATGGTAAGGAATAAAAACGTTCAATGGCGAGTGCACCGCCGGATTCTACATGAACACCCAGAGTAAAATCAGTCCGAGGAATAGCCGATAGATGACAAAAGGCAGCATGGAAAAACGGCGAATATAGCCGAGAAACCAGTGGATACAGGCAAACGCCACCAGTGCAGAAACCAAAGTGGCAAATACCAATACTCCCCAGTTAACCGGATCTGCGGTTATCATCAACTTGCGAGCCTGCCACACTCCAACTAACACAATCACCGGAATCGCCATCAAAAACGAAAAACGGGCGGAGGCTTCTCGGGTCAGGCCCAGGGCCAGACCCGCGGTGATTGTCACACCGGAGCGTGACGTTCCGGGAATCAGGGCAAATACCTGGGCGCTGCCAATTGCCAATACGTCCAGCCACCCGATCTGCTCAATATTCCGCGCTCGGGTTCCTGCCCTATCTGCCCACCACAACAGCAATCCAAACACGATGGTAGCCATGGCCACCGGCAAAGGTTGCCTGAGCCATCGGTTAATCAGGTCTTCAGCAAACAGCCCCACTAATCCAATCATTATGGTAGCGCAGCCAATCGACCAAGCGAGGCGACTGTAAGGCGTCGAGGGTCCACCGCTGATCGAACCGAACCAGTCACCCACGATCAATCGAATATCCCGGTAGAAATACACCAGTACAGCCGCCAGCGAGCCCACATGGACAGCAACGTCAAAAGCCAAACCCTGGTCTGGCCAGCCTAATAACTTGGGTATCAGGATCAAATGGCCAGAGCTGGAGATCGGGAGAAACTCGGTGATACCCTGCAAAACTGCCAACCACAGCGCTTGAATATACTCAGTCATTGTACAAACGGTGTTTCAAGTTTCGCCTGGAAAATCCCTGTAACGAACTGGGGCAGTTTTTGGTTAATGCAATCACTTTAAATAATTCACCCATCTCATGGGCCATTGTCAGCTTTTTTACCTGGGCGGTCATCTCCAGCATTTCCCGGGTTTCAAGACCGCCATCCTGAATTGCTTCAGTTACCAGATCGAGCAACCCACAGGAAATTAGAAAATTCGCCTGGTCGCAATACCCCGACACTTCAAGTCCAGCTATAACTGCGGTCTGGACAATCGCAGAAAAATCGATATGGGATGTAATGTCTTGAAGACCGGGCCAGAAAAAAGGATCGGAATGAACCTGGTGGCGGTAATGGCACATCAGGGTTCCCTGGCTCCGGTCTGGATGATAAAACTCGCGACCAGGGAAGCCGTAATCGAAAATCAAAATCATACCGCTTTCCAGGGCGCGGCCTATGGTATTCATCCAGGCGCTTGCCTGCAAGGGCAATTCACTTTGGTATCCCGCGGCAAGTGATCCCGGGATCACATCTTCAATAGCGCCATCGATGATTGCCCCGATGGCCCACTGAAACCGGTCGTTGCCAAAACTGACGCCGAGTTCACGAACATGGCCCTGGGAATCGACGACAAAACGTTTGCAGGGAAGAGCATCGAGTAGCTCGTTCGCTACCACTACTCCATTGATGCGCGACGGCACCGTTTCCAGCCATTCGATGCGAGACCGGATATGGATTGGTAGATCATCGCACAGATTACGCTGACACCCGCTCAGTTCAGCGCTGGTCTCCACAATACAATAGCGTCCGGGTAATCGATCGTGGGAACCAAGTTCCAACAGAATATCTCTGGCGAGGGCACCGGTTCCCGCGCCAAATTCAATAATATCTGTAGTTCCGGTAATTTCCAATGCCTCAGCAGTTTGCGCAGCAATACAACGGGCAAACAAATCCCCCAGAGCAGGGGCCGTTATAAAGTCACCTCCTGCACCAATTTTTTTTAGCGAACTTCGGTAATAGCCCAGACTTGGGTGGTACAGCGCAAGATGCATATATCGGTCGAAACCGATCCAACCGGCATTATCAGAAATTTCATCCGCGATGATATTGGCCAGTCGCGCTGAGCGTGCCTGCAACGCCGGCTCCGGAGGCGGTAACATAGGAAACTAGATTAGTGTATTAAACATAATGTGTGTCTGACTACTAGTGCGAGACCGCATGGTTACTGCACTGGTGTTAGAATGAATGCAAATTCGAAGATGCCGGATTATGACCAGTTTGCAAGATAAAGTCGCGCTTATCACCGGGGGTTGCCGCAGAATCGGCGCGGCCACCGCACGACGCCTGCATAGCGAAGGTATGCGGTTGGTAATACACTACCGCAGCAGCGCCGATGACGCCGAGATATTACGCGCTGAATTATGCGAACAACGGCCGGATTCTGTTATTTTAATCCGCGGTGACCTGGGCGAAATCGACAAGGTTAAAAATCTTGTGCGACAGTGTGCCAGCGAACTGGGGCAACTCGATGCGCTGATAAACAACGCCTCGGTTTTTTATCCCACCCCGATTAAATCTGCTACCGAAGAGCAATGGCAGGCGTTGATGGACACCAATTTGAAGGCACCTTTTTTCCTTGCCCAGGCAGCAGCACCCTACCTCAAGAAATCAAATGGGGTAATCATTAATATGGTTGACATATATGCCCATCGGCCGCTCGCCGACCATCCAATTTACTGCGCCACCAAGGCCGGGCTTATTTCCCTTACCCGATCTCTTGCGGCAGACCTGGGACCCGAAGTACGAGTCAATGCGGTGGCTCCCGGAGCAATCATGTGGCCGGAGCAGGGGATGGACGAGCTGTCGAAACAACGCATGATTTCGAGAACGCCGCTAAAACAGGTGGGAGATCCCACGGACATCGCGAGCACCATTTGTTTCCTGATAAAAGATGCCGGATTTATTACCGGCCAGATTATCAATGTCGATGGTGGTCGCACCATCGTTCCCTGAGCCCCTTAAGCGCTCGCCACCTTGGCAACAATCCTGATTGTCGGTTGCGGAAAGATTGGTCAACCATTAGCCCGTCAGCTGGTTCTTGATGGTCATCGGGTAATCGGTGTCCGGCGCAACCCACAGTTATCCAGAGACCCTGAAATAAGCTGGATTGGGGCGGATATATGCGACCCCGAAGCGGTCAAACGTCTACCCGTTGAAATTGACAGCATGATCATTATCCTGACGCCGGCCGCACGTTCTGCCCAGGGCTACGCCCAGATCTACCAACAGGGACTTGGCAATCTTCTAAACCATTTCTCGAACAAGCAACGACATCCGGCCTGCTTTTTTGTTTCGGCAACAAGCGTATACGCACAGCAACAGGGCGAATGGGTGGATGAAAATTCGGAAACTCTGCCTTTGAACTACAATGGCAAAAGTCTGCTCGCCGGTGAACAATTGGTAAGGGGGTTTAGTAACTGCCCGATAATAGTTCGCTTCTCAGGGATCTATGGCGGACCGGAAAATCACCTTCTGAACCTACTCCGGCAGCACCCCGAGCAACCATTAGAAATCCAGCGGTCGCCGCCATTTTATACCAACCGAATTCACCAGGAAGATTGTATTGGGGCACTTTATTTTCTGGTGTCAATGCAGCTGGGCCAGCAACCCATGGCGACAACCTATATAGCCACCGATCATGACTGTGCGATAAAGTTTGAGTTGATGACCTGGCTGGCGAACCGAATTGGTTCGGTTCCGCCGGTACCGGCTTTAGTCCCCCCTGATTCAACCCAGAATAAACGCTGCAGCAATGGTCGGTTGCTCGCAGCGGGCTATTGCTTCAAGTACCCAAGTTTCAAGGATGGTTACACCCAATCGATCTAACAACCCTCTGGTCAAAACCAAATTAGATGAATTCAATTTCGCCCAATAAGCTAAATGTGCTGACTAAAAAAATTCAGCAATGCACCCTCTGTAGCGAGCATCTCCCTATGGGGCCGAATCCGGTGTTCAGGGTTTCGGCCTGTTCCAGGATTCTGGTTGCGGGACAAGCGCCGGGAATACGGGTACACGAGTCGTCGGTACCATTTAATGATCCGAGTGGTGATCGTTTACGCCAATGGATGGGGATTGATCCAGGGGATTTTTACGACTCAACTAAAGTCGCCATCATTCCCATGGGATTTTGTTATCCCGGGACTGGAAAAAGCGGCGATCTGCCACCCCGCCCGGAATGCGCCAAAACCTGGCATTCGCTGTTATTGCCCCAACTAACCGAACTAAACCTGACTCTGGTTATCGGTGCCTACGCGCAAAAATACTACCTCGGCAACAAGCGTAAAGGGTCTCTCACCGAAACCGTGGCTAACTGGCGGGAATATCTGCCAGACTATATTCCACTACCACACCCCAGCCCGAGAAATAACATTTGGCTAAAACGCAATCCCTGGTTCGAACAGGAATTGGTGCCAGAAATTCAACAGCGAGTGGCGAAACTACTCGCTCTCGGCTAGCTGCTTAAGACTGTTAAGACCCTTTTCATATTCACTGCCAACCCAACGGTCCATCATCAAACCCATATAGCGTCCAAGAATATTGTAACCCCAGTCTGATTCAAAGCCCCAGGTGATCCTGGTACCGCCGCCGGATTCGACGAGTTCAAAACTGGCATCCGCATTGCCCTGTCCGTCGAATTCTAGATGAGTGGAAACCGACTGGTTTTCAACGCTTGCAGTAATTTCCTGGCTTCCATTACCCACCCCGGATTCATCACTTTTCCAGGACATTTTTGACCCCACACCGGTTGCCGGTCCTGCAAAGTTAAGGGTCATAGCCGGATCCTTAGCAGTCCAGGGCGACCAGCGATTAAACTGTTTGAAGTCGTTAACATAATTGAATACTTTGGACGCTGGTGCGCTAATATCAACGCCCCGACTTACCACAGTGCTCGAGGGCAGGAAAAAACCAACGACGGCCAAAATAACAAGCAAAAACAGCAGGGATTTAACAAGAATCTTTAAAAATTGCATGTCAGTACACCCCGTAAAGTTTCTCAGCGGAACCCAAACCCGATGACTACGTTCTGGGCTTCAACGGTGGGACCGGAAATGCTGAGATATTTCCCTCGGCACCCACCGAAAGTTTACTATCAAGAATTTTATTGGTACCTTCTTTTTCCACCTCATCAATTCGAATAACAGCCTGGATCGGAATATAGGTGCGCTTGACCTGGCCAAATTCAGCTTTGAGTTTTTCTTCAGAAGGATCAACCAATAAATTCGAACGTTCGCCAAAAATGATATCTGCAATTTCGACAAATGCATACATATTTCCCTGGGACACCTCATGGGCATACAACTCATAAAGTTGTCCGTTATTTTGAAACTGTATCTTGTAAATGTTTTTCTTGCGGGCCATATTCGTCAAGCTTGGGTCACGACAGTGTTGGACAAATTAAATTATTGATTCGTTCCGGATGAACAATATGGATCGAACAACAACAAAATTATACCATTCTCTGATTAATCTTTAGGAACGTCTGAATAATTTCGCTAACATGAGAGTTCGATCTGCTATGCGCTGGCGGCAATTGCTTATATTTGTGGTTTGTTTCGCCGTGGCATTTAGTGCCGGGGCAGCTAACCCCGCGATACCCAGAACGGTGGAAAATTTACTGAAGAAAAACGGCATTCCTCAATCTGCAATCAGCATTGAAATCGTTAAGACCAATGCCGGCGAAGCGTTATTGGGTCTGAACACCCGGGTTCCACGAAATCCTGCTTCGGTACTTAAGCTGGTTACCACCTTGGCGGCGCTGGAGCTGTTGGGACCAACCTATCAATGGCAAACCCGCTATATGATTGACGGCAAGGTCGTAGGAAATACCCTGCAGGGAAATCTGATTATGGTTGGTGGCGGCGATCCGTTCCTAACCGTTGATCGTTTTTGGAGTCATGCACTTGCTATCAGGGAACGGGGAATTGAACATATCCAGGGAAACCTGATCATTGATAACTCGCTGTTTAATATACCGCAACATGACCGCGCGGCTTTCGATGGTAAGGCCTCAAGACTCTACAACGTTGGACCGGATGCCACTCTGACAAATTTTTCGGCCACCCGATTCGTTATTGAACCCCATACCGCCAGTTCGGGAAAGGGCATTAATGTGTTCGCAGATCCACCCCTGGCAAATCTGGAAATACGTAACAAACTAGTGGCAGAAAGTGGAAAATGTGTAAGTCGAAATGCTGGCTGGTCGATGCGACTGAGTACTGTCGACGGTAAAATCCAGGCGCGTTTCGACGGAAAATACAAACCCCGCTGTGGTGCCCATTCGATCTCTCGGAGCATCCTTCCCAATCTAGAATATACCTATCAACTATTTCGTTACCTTTGGCAATCTATGGGGGGAACCATCTCCGGAGGATACGGTAAAGGCACCGCCAGCGAAACCGCCAACCACCTGGTGACCTTACCTTCCCGGTCCCTGGCAGAAAATATTGCCAGTATAAATAAATACAGCAATAACGTGATGGCCCGCCAATTGTTACTCACCATTGGTGCTGAATGGAGTGTGGATACCACGCTGGATACTCGAACGTCTGCTGTGGATGCAGTCATTCAGTGGCTCGACAAAATCGGGATTAATACCCAGGGAATCGTTATCGACAATGGCGCCGGCCTGTCCAGAATCAGCCGGATCAGCAGCCATCAAATTACCCAACTACTGAAATTTGCCTGGAATAGCACCTGGCGTCCGGAATTTCTGGCCTCATTATCCCTCACCGCATTGGATGGAACCATGCGCAAACGTCTCAAAAAAACCAACCTTGCCGGTAGGGTAAGAATGAAAACAGGGCTGATCAATGGCGTTCGCAGCATGGCCGGATACGTCCACTCAGCCCGTGGCGAACATTACGTCGTGACCATGATGATTGACTCAAACAAGGTAAATTACTGGAATGGCAATCAAATTCAGGACGCGTTACTGGAGTGGGTGTTTAACCTCTAACGTTCACACCAGAAATTGGCGGATGTCGCCACTGATCAATTCCGGGGTGTCCATATGCATGTGATGCTGACCCTCAAATTCATTCACCACCAGGTTGGAAAATGCAGCGATCCGGTTTTTACTACTGGTCTGATTTTTCACCATTCCTTGTCGGGCCAGAATTAACTGGGTTGGAGCCGCTACCGCGCGGATAAAATGTAATACCACATCTTCGGATAAGTATTGGGCTGATGGATGTTTCAGGCGGCGATCAGAATTCACCGTAATTGCGCCATCAATCTCGGTGGCGCCCCGGCGCACCAGAAGTTCCGCACCCTCAATTGAAATCGGACTGGCCTGGCCCCTGGCGCCGATCAGTTTGTTCCATTCGTCATATGCCCGCCCGTTTGAATTAGGACGAGAAGCAGCTGACAGTCCCGCATGGATGGATTTGCGTAGACGGGCTGAGGCAGTATCAGCACCACCGGTTGTCGGTCCCAGACCGTCAATCAATACCAGCTTTTCTATCTGTTCGGGAAATGTCGCGGCGTATACGATTGAAACACCGGCGCCAAGAGAATGTCCCAACAAATGAAATTGATCCCAGCCAAGAGACTTAACCCCATGGCCGACATCTGCCACATAATCCACCAGATGATAATTGGTTCCCCTGGGCCGATGGGCAGACCTGCCGTGGCCCGGTAAATCTATCGCCACTATATGAAACTCCTCCAGCAGCCCGGCCAGGGGCACAAAACTTGCGGCATTATCAAGCCAGCCATGCAAGGCAAACACCTTGGGATTAGCCGGATTTCCGAAAGAGAGGGCGGCTAATTCGCCGCTCAGCCCATCCAGGACAATGGCTTGTGGGGGTGTTGACCAAGTTGCCATTTTGGGAATTTATATAATGTCAAGTTTGTACTTGGAAGGGTTTTGCATTATCTTATATAGCCATAATTAGCCAATTAATACGCATAGTATTAGTTTTTTCAATACTTGCACAGCGGATACCAAAATGAGTAAAAAAAGTACAACCAAGAGTGAGGGCGCCAATGGCGCAACCGAAAATAAGGACAGTTTTACCATAACCGACAACCAATCCGGCGAATCCTGGGAAATGCCAGGCCGCACCGGTGTAATGGGCAATCGACTTATTGACATACGTTCGCTATACGGCACCACCGGGAATTTAACCTATGATCCCGGTTTCACCTCCACTGCAGCATGTAAATCCAATATTACCTATATTGATGGTAACGAGGGCATATTATTGCACCGAGGATACGCCATCGCGGATCTTGCGCAGAATTGCGACTATATGGAAACCTGCTATCTGATGCTGTATGGCGAATTGCCCACACCAGAGCAGCGGGAGGTATTTGATATGGATATCAAACACCACACCTTGCTACACGAACAGCTAACCAAGTTTTACTCAGGCTTCATGCGCAGCGCCCATCCGATGGCCATTATGGTCGGGGTAGTCGGTGCATTATCGGCGTTCTACCATGACAGCATGGATATCACTGATAACGAAGAACGCCGCTTGGCGGCCCATCGAATCATCGCAAAAATGCCGACCATCGGGGCCTACGCCTACAAGTACTCGCTGGGCCTGCCGTTTCCCATGCCCAACAACAGCTATAGCTATACGGAAAATCTGGTACAGATGATGTTTTCCAACCCGGCTCAGGATTACAAGGTTAATCCAGTATTGTCCCGGGCGGTCGAGCAATTGCTGATTCTGCATGCCGACCACGAGCAAAATGCATCCACTTCAACGGTTCGGCTGGCGGGCTCTTCCGGAGCTAATCCTTATGCCTGCGTGGCATCCGGGATCGCATCGCTCTGGGGTCCGGCCCATGGTGGCGCCAACGAGGCGGTGCTTAAAATGCTGGATGAAATCGGCTCGGTTAAAAATATCGAAAAATACGTTAAAAAGGCCCAGGATCCGAAAGACAGTTTCCGCTTGATGGGTTTTGGACACCGGGTATACAAAAGTTACGATCCCCGGGCCACCGTATTGCGGGAGTCCTGCCATGAAGTCCTCAAGGTTTTGGGGGTCAATAATCCCAAACTCGAGTTGGCCATGGAGCTCGAACGAATTGCCCTAGAAGATCCCTACTTTATCGAAAAGAAGCTGTATCCAAATGTCGACTTTTATTCCGGGATTATAATGAGCGCTATGGGATTCCCTACCTCAATGTTTACCGTGATGTTTGCCATCGGTCGAACCGTTGGCTGGGTATCTCACTGGAAAGAGATGTTGAACGACGAAGAGCAGAAAATTGGCCGACCACGCCAACTTTATCTGGGACAGCAGGCCAGAGCCTATGTCCCCCTCGAAAAACGCGGTCACACTGAAAAAACAACTAGCTGGGGCTGGCTCTGGGGCAACAAGAAATAGTCGCTGGCACGCTAGTGATGTTGACCTGGGTTTATAAAAGCAATAGAAAAGCAAATACCTATCTCTATGTTTCGCGCAAAGATGATTTTTCCCAGGTCCCGGCAGCGCTGGTGGACCTGGTCGGTGATCTTGAGCTGGTCATCGAGGTCGACCTGGCCAAACGCCAGCGCCTGGCCCTGGCAGATATTGAAGAAGTGAAGCAAAACCTTTTGCAACGAGGATTCTATTTGCAATTGCCGCCGGGAGATGCGAAGCCGGAGCGTATATGCTGACCAAGATCGTCTTCACCCTGGTGGTCATCATCGGGGTTGCGCTGTTTTATCGCAACAAGCAATCTGGCACCCAGCCAACTCGTACCAAACCAAAACCGGACCCGCCACAGGGCCCGCCGTCCACCAGAGCCCTGGCTTATATTATGCTAGGAATCCTGGTAGCGATATCCTGCGCTGTATTCGCCTATCACTGGCATAGAGATAACCGCATCGTTAACATCCGGGTCACCGCAGAAGGCAGCGAGGTAGTCCATTACCAGGCCCGGCACAAAGATATCAAAGGAAGAAAATTTATTTCCCTGGATGGTATCCAGGTTACCCTGGGCCAGGGTGACCGAATAGAAATACTGCATCAATGACACCCTGGAAATCCCCGGTGACCGTGGGGTTGATCGCTATCAGTGTTGCCGTCTACGCCTTGATGTCGCTATGGAATTATGAATCCATTGTACGTTTGTTGCTTATCTCTCAATATCTCAGCCCGCCATTGCCGGAAATTCAGGATGGCGAGATCTGGCGCCTGGTTACGCCCATGTTTCTGCACTTCGGTATCTTCCACATCGTGTTCAATTTGATGTGGACCTGGCAATTGGGCCAGATCATTGAATACAAGCAAGGCGGCCTTATCATGCTGATGGTTTCCCTGGTCAGCGGAGTGGTTTCAAACCTTGCTCAGTATTGGGTTTCGGGTCCGGTATTTGGTGGTATGTCCGGGGTGGTTTACGCCCTGTTTGGCTATTTCTGGATTCAGGGATTGACCAATCCATGGTTCGGCATGCGATTAAACCCAACCATTGTTTATTTGATGCTGGGATGGTTTGTTATCTGCTGGAGCGGCATCCTCGAAAAACTGTTTAATCTCGGGATTGCAAATACTGCCCATACTGCAGGGCTAGCCAGCGGTATAGTAATGTCCCTGTTGGTCTCTTTTTTTTATCGACGGCGATCGACACCAGCCGGATAAATCTGGCAATATATTTGGGATTCCATCGTATCAAAAAATCAATTTGGCTAAACACCCCCAAGAAAACCAAGCCTTGATATCCGCAGGGTCACAAGGTAAATTCCACCTAACGCGTTGAAAGGGATAAGTAATCCTCGATTCTGCAGCCAAGCGAGCGGGCGATAGTGGGAGCCCCGCCTGTAGCCCAGGACCAATATCACCCTTGAGCGGTCCGCCGAACTGGGCATTGACCACTGTAGATCGGACCGGTAGCCACCGATATATGGCGCCAGGTTAGATAGATTGACCTGCAGAGACCCGAGGTTGCAAGACACGGGTGAATCCGGGTGGTACCGCGATGCAAATCCCCCACCATCGCCCCGGTAAGTGATCCAACCGTTCGATTTCGAGCCGTTGCATGACTTACCGGGGTTTTTTATTGGGTGACAAAAATTACCCGACATACTATTTGAAAATCTGAGCAATGACATTTAATGAGGTAAACGGGCGCTACGATGGCCCCAGGTTGGAACGGGATATTCTTGCGCTATGGGATCGCGAGTCCATTTTTGACAAGAGCCTGAAGCAAAGCGAAGGCAGACCTCGATTCAGTTTTAATGAGGGCCCACCCACTGCTAACGGTCGCCCCGGCATACACCATGTCTTGGCTCGTACCTTTAAGGATATATATCCCCGTTATAAAACCATGCGAGGTTTTTACGCACCGCGCAAGGGAGGATGGGATACCCATGGATTGCCGGTGGAACATGAAGTCGAAAAGCAGCTTGGGATATTTGACAAAAAAGAAATCGAAAAGCAAATCGGTGTAGCCGAATTTACCCGGCGTTGTCGCGATTCGGTGATAACCTATATTGGGGAGTGGGAAACCATGACCAAGCGCATGGGTTATTGGGTAAACCTGGACCAGGCTTACTATACGCTGGACAACGCCTATATCGAATCAACCTGGAATTTGCTGCAACGAATCTGGGATAAAGGACTTATCTACCAGGGCAACAAAGTGGTGCCCTATGATCCGCGCATCGGTGCAACCTTATCCTCCCACGAAGTTGCCCAGGGCTACAAAGAAGTCGAGGATCCATCGATCACAGTGCGGTTCCCGATGGCCGAACAACAAAACGTTTCACTTTTGGTATGGACTACGACTCCCTGGACTCTGCCTTCTAATTTGTTACTGGCGGTTGGCGAAGAAATCGATTATAGCTACGTCGAGTACGGGGATGAAACCCTTATCGCAGCGCACTCCAGGATCGATGCGTTATTTGGCGAAGAGCCCTATAAAATCACCCGCACGGTGAAGGGAAAAGAATTGGTGGGCCAACGCTATACCCGCCTGTTTGACTATCTGGATATTCCCTATGGCGACTGTTTTCGCATTGTCGCCGCGGACTTCGTCAGTACCGACGACGGTACCGGTATCGTGCATACCGCCCCGGCTTACGGGGTCGACGATCTCGAACTGAGCAAACGCGAAGGAGTACCTGTCGTCCATGGAGTTGGACTTGATGGATACTTCAAGTCCGAAGTCACTCCGGTAGCCGGTAAGTTTTTTAAGCAAGCTGATCCGGTCATTAATCAAATTCTGACTGACCGAGGACTGATGTTTCGCGATGAAAAAACCCTGCACAACTATCCTTTTGGCTGGAGAACCGGCGATCCGCTAATCTACTATGCCAAGGAAGCCTGGTATATCCGTACCACCGACATAAAAGATCGCATGGTGGAACTCAATCAGACCATCAACTGGGTGCCAGAAACAATCAAGGATGGTCGATTTGGTAACTGGCTTGAAAATAATGTTGACTGGGCGTTGTCTCGGGAGCGCTTTTGGGGCACACCGTTGCCTCTGTGGACTGATGGGGAGGGGGATTTTGTCTGTATCGGGTCTCTGGCTGAGCTCGAGGAACTAACCGGCAGATCCATGCAGGAGGTGGATCTGCACCGTCCCCAAATCGACCAAATAACCTTTGTCAAAGAGGGTCGGACTTACACCCGGGTACCCGAAGTTATTGACTGCTGGTTCGATTCCGGCGCCATGACCTATGCCCAGTGGCATTATCCATTTGAGAACCAGGAGGATTTCGAAAATCATTTTCCGGCTGACTATATCTGTGAAGCGATTGACCAGACCCGTGGCTGGTTCTATACCTTGCATGCTATAGCGGCCCTGGTATCTGACAGTGTAGCCTATAAAAACTGCGTTTGTCTGAGTCACATTGTGGACGACAAGGGCAAGAAGATGTCGAAGTCCCAAGGTAATATCGTCAATCCCTATGACGTATTCGACACCATCGGCGTCGATGCATTGCGTTGGTTATTCCTCGCTCGAAGCGCACCGGAGGGGCAAAAAAGAATTTCCGTAGAAATCGTTCGCGAGGTGGCGGCATCTTTTGTTAATACCCTGTGGAATACCTATGCATTTTTTGTTCTCTATGCGCGGCTCGATAACTTTGATCCGGAACAGGACGTGGATATTGCCAGGCGGCCGGAAATTGATCGCTGGATCCTGGCCCTGGCCCACCGCACGGTAAAAGTTAGCACCCAAGCCCTCGATAACTACGATGCAAGGACCGCCGGGGATGCTATTGAAAAGCTGGTCGATCAATTGAGTAACTGGTATGTGCGGCGAAATCGCAGACGCTTCTGGAAAAGTGAAGCCGGCGAGGATAAACAGAGTGCGTATCTAACCCTTTACGAATGTCTCAACCTGGTACATCGGCTGATCGCGCCGTTTATGCCATTTCTCAGTGAAGCCATGTATCAGAATCTGGTCGCCACATTGCCGGGTAATCCCGAAAGCGTACACCTGACTGAATGGCCTGGGTACCGTATGGATTACCTTGACGATAACCTGGTGTTTGAAATGGACGTGGTCCAGCAGATCGTTGGACTCGGCCGTTCTACTCGGGAAAAAAGCAAGGTCAGGGTCAGACAACCGCTATCTCGCCTGCTGGTGAGCGCGCCGGATGAATTGTCCAAACGGGCAGTGGAAAAGCATACCCAACAAATCCTCGAGGAGTTGAATATAAAAGCGGTTGAATTTGTATCCGCCGACAATCAGTTGGTGAGCTATCAGATAAAACCAAATTTTCCCCGGCTCGGTAAGCGCTATGGAAAGATGATGCCGGCGATAAAACTGGCACTTTCCCAGGCCGACAGCAGCTGGATCGCTGGGGAAGTGTCTGGCGGACATAGCTTCAGTCTCGACGTGGATGGTCAACAAATTGAATTTGAGCCCGAAGATTGTCAGGTCTTGACTGGATCCGCCGAGGGTTACGCGTCGGCGGGTGCTGGCAATTTTATGGTTGCCCTGGATACCTCGTTGTCTGATGAACTGATTCTGGAGGGGGTCGCCCGGGAAATCGTGCGCACGGTACAAGACGCCAGAAAATCTGCGGACCTGGATATTTCTGACCGCATCGAACTTGGTATCAGTGGTACCGACCTGGTTGAGCAAGCCCTGGAAACCTTCAGGGAATACATTATGACCGAGACCCTGGCCGCGGACCTGGTGTCAGCCGATAAAGTTGAAGGTTATGACTGCGAAAAGTCTCTGGCGGACCAGAGCTTGAATATCAGCCTGAAACGGCAACAAACCTAAGCTTCCTGGAAACTTGTCACCATTGAATATACTTGCCAGGGCGGTTTGATATTGGACAAGGGCAGCGACCAAGAATGGGAACGGTATGGAAAAGAATCACCCTATTATGGGGTGCTTACCGATGAGAAATATATTAATTCTCATAACACCCAGGAAAACCTCGATGAGTTTTTTACTTCAGGAGAAACCCATGTCGCTCACGTTCTGGACACGATCAAAAAGCGGCTCAATCCGGAATTTGCCCCCTCGAAAGTATTGGATTTTGGCTGTGGGGTTGGCCGGCTAACGATCCCCTTTGCAAGGCTCGCCGACCAGGTGACCGGCCTCGATGTGTCGGATTCGATGCTGCAGGAAGCGGCTTCCAATTGTCAGCGTCGGTCCATTGATAACACTAGCTTTGAGAAATCTGACGATGGTCTATCCCGGGTTTCCGGTAAATTTGACCTGATCCATTCGTATATTGTTTTTCAACATATCCCGGTACCCCGGGGCGAAGCGTTGTTTAGCTTACTGGTTGATCGACTAGAGTCAGGAGGTGTGGGCGTGGTCCATTTTACCTACGCCAAATCTGGCAGCAACATCGTGCCCCTGGTAAAAAAATATCTGCCCTTCACCAAATATATCGCTAACCTGGTCAAGGGAAGACCACTAACCGCACCTCATATGGAAATGAACAGCTACAACATAAACCGACTCACTAAAATTATTCAGCAAAATAATGTTTCCCAAATGTTTGTGGAATTTACCGATCACGACCATATTTTGGGGGTTATCTTTTACTTCATTAAATCGTGATTCGACCACCACATAGCGGAGCCGGTATTACCTTACTGTCTCACTGGTCATCGCGGGGAGCTTGCCACGGAAAAACAACTTCACAGATTTTTTCGGGGAGAAACGCTATAATTTCGCGACAATTTAAATCACGCGATACCCCGCTTTATATCTCAACCCAGAGGAATTTTCCGTCTTATGTCTAAAACTGCGGTTGTCACCGGCATCACCGGCCAGGATGGCGGCTATATGGCCAAATATTTACTGGAATTAGGGTATCGTGTGTTTGGCGCATTCCGGCGCACCAGTTCGATCAATTTCTGGCGATTGGAGGAGCTTGGTATTCAGCACCACCCAAGTTTCAAACTGATAGATCTGGATTTGACCGATCCGGGAAATGCCGTATCTATGGTTTCGGAATGCGAGCCCGACGAAATCTATAACCTTGCGGCGCAAAGCTTTGTCGAGGTGTCATTCAAGCAACCATCCACCACCACTCAGATAAATGCAATCGGAACGCTGAACCTGTTGGAAGCGGTGCGACTGATTAATCCCAAGGTTCGTTTTTACCAAGCGTCCACCTCGGAGTTGTATGGCAAGGTGCAGGCGGTACCGCAAAATGAGGAAACTCCTTTCTATCCCCGTAGTCCTTATGCGGTGGCCAAGCTCTATGCCCATTGGATCACGATTAATTACCGGGAATCTTATGACCTTTTCGCCAGTTGTGGAATATTGTTTAATCATGAGTCGCCACTCCGCGGAAAAAACTTTGTAACTCGCAAGATTACCGATGGAGTCGCCCGGATCAGGGCCGGATTAATCGACTGCATCGAACTCGGCAACCTCGATGCTAAGCGCGACTGGGGATACACCGGAGACTATATCAAGGGCATGTATCAGATGATGCAGGTAGACACACCGGATAATTTCGTGCTGGCGACCGGGCGTACCGAATCCGTCCGCAGCTTTGTTGATCTCGCATTCGAAAGCGCCGGAATTGCGATTAACTGGCAGGGTGAGGGACTCGATGAAACCGCCACCGACAATACCACCGGCAAAGTCGTAGTGCGGATTAACTCCGACTTTTACCGCCCGGCGGAAGTCGAACTGCTGTTGGGCGACCCCAGCAAAGCCCGCGAGGTATTCGGCTGGGAAGCCAGCACCACGCTGGAGCAGCTCGCTAGTATGATGGTTGAAGCGGATATGAAACGAATCGCTACCGGGGCCTCGTTCTGATGAAAGATAATTCCCTTACAATTGTTCCGGTTATCCTGTCTGGTGGCTCTGGTACCAGACTCTGGCCATTATCTAGATCAATGCGGCCAAAGCAGTTTATCAACCTGGTTGGCGGTGACAGTCTGTTTCAAAAAACCCTGGGTCGGGTGGCAGGCATCGAGGCCATTGCGGAACCTGTCATCGTCTGCAATGACGAACATCGATTTATGGTGGCGGAACAAATGCAGGATCTTGGACTGTCTCACGACGCTATTATTCTGGAACCGGTGGGGCGCAATACCGCACCCGCAATCGCCACTGCGGCGTCGAGACTGGTAAAATCCGGACCCGCTGGAAATTGCCTGATGCTAGTATTACCAGCCGACCACCTGATTCATAACAATCAAGAATTTACCGAGGCCATTGAGCGCGCCAGAGACGCCGCCTCCCAGGGCAGTCTGGTTACTTTTGGCATTACTCCCGATCGCCCGGTGACCGGCTATGGATACATCAAAGCCGCCCCAGACAATACCAGCCAGGTAGCGCTGGATGTCGAACGGTTCGTTGAGAAGCCAACCCTGAGTGTGGCTGAATCCTATCTTGAGGAAGGCGGGTATTACTGGAACAGTGGCATGTTTCTGTTTACGCCGGAGTCCTACCTTGCTGAACTGGAACGTCACTCTCCAGATATTTTTACCAATGCCATAGCAGCACTGGAATCAGCCAGCCAAGATCTTGATTTTCTTCGTCTAAATCAAAGCGCCTACGAAGTCTGTCCCTCTATTTCCATTGACTACGCGGTGATGGAACGGTCTGATAAGGTAAAAGTTGTTCCACTTAATGCTGGCTGGACCGATATCGGATCATGGACGTCCCTATGGGAGTCTGGTGATAAAGATGATCAGGGTAATGTTACCCGTGGGGACGTGGTCCTGCAGTCGGTAAATAACAGTTATGTTCACTCCGAAAACAAATTGGTGACCGCGCTTGGAGTCGATGACCTGATCATCGTGGAAACCCACGATGGATTACTGGTGACATCAAAACAAAAAGATCAAGACATTAAACAACTGGTCGAACATTTGAAAATCCACAATCGCCCCGAGACCGAATTACACCGCAAGGCGTTCAGACCCTGGGGCAATTACGATTGCCTCGACAGTGGCGACCGTTTTCAGGTCAAGCGTATTATGGTTAAAAGCGGCGAATGTACTTCAATGCAGAAACACGTCCATCGGGCGGAGCACTGGATCGTAGTGTCTGGCACCGCCGAAGTGACATGCGGTGACAAAACCTTCATCTTGCCCGAAAACGAAGCCGCCTATATACCACTCGGCGAAAAACATCGTTTGCGCAATCCGGGCAAGGTTCCCCTGGAAATAATTGAAGTTCAGTCAGGCGCCTATCTGGGCGAAGATGATATTCAGCGTTTCGACGACGAATACGGCAGAAGCTGATCCATGACAATTCTAATTACGGGAGGGGCCGGCTTTATCGGCGCCGCCCTTGGCCATCGTTTACTGGACCGTGGTGAGCAGATTCACGCCATTGATAATCTCAACGATTATTATGAAGTCAGTTTAAAACAGGCCCGTCTCAAAGGGTTACAGCAACGCGAAAACTTCAGCTTCGAAGTCCTCGACATCGCCGATCGACCTGGGGTTAAGAAGCTGTTTACCACTAGAAAATATGATGCCGTCATAAACCTGGCGGCCCAGGCCGGGGTTCGATATTCATTGGAAAACCCCGCCGCCTATATTGATGCTAATCTGGTTGGCTTTGGCAATATTCTGGAAGGCTGCCGACACAGCAATGTTAGTCACCTGGTATTCGCTTCGAGTAGTTCAGTATATGGGGGTAATACGCGGTTACCATTTAGCGAAGACGATCCGGTAGACCATCCGATTTCACTATACGCCGCGACCAAGAAGGCCAATGAACTCATGGCCCATACCTATGCTCACTTATATCGGCTGCCGACAACGGGGCTGCGCTTTTTTACGGTATATGGTCCCTGGGGACGACCGGATATGGCATTCTTTAAATTCACTCGGTTGATTCTTTCGGGAGCGACCATTCCAGTCTACAACAATGGCAAACTGACCAGGGACTTCACCTATATCGATGATATTGTAGAAGGCATTATCCGCGCCATAGACCAGCCGGCATCACCGTCGGCGATATTTGACCCTGCTGCACCTACCCCAGGGGATAGTCAAGCGCCCTATCGGATACTAAATATTGGCAATGGTAATCGGGTGGAATTAATGGACTATATCGCTACCCTGGAAAATTGTCTCGGGGTGAAGGCGGTTTACGAGATGTTACCGATGCAGGACGGCGACGTCATGGCGACTCATGCCAATGTGGACAAACTTGCCTCTCTCACCGGATATCAACCTGGGACGGATATCCAAACCGGCTTAAGTCGATTTTGTGATTGGTATCGTGAGTATTACCAGGTATAGGAACATTGGGCTCGACATCCTATCGCGTAGGATAAACCCACTCGGTAGACTTTTTATCCACAGCGATTATTTTCAATTAGTTGAATACAATGACCACCACTAAAGCCTTAGTCGTCGACAGATTTCGTAACAAAAGCGCCGTGATAGGCGTAATCGGTCTTGGTTATGTAGGGCTGCCATTGGCGTTACGCTTCGCTGAAGTTGGGTTCAAAGTACTTGGGATTGATGTTATTCAGCGCAAAGTTGACCAACTTAATAACGGCGACAGTTATATCGCTCATATCGACTCAGAGAGAATTGGTCAGATCGCCAAAAACGGGCCTTGGGCAACCACTGATTTTTCCCGGAGCGGTGAAGCTGATGCCCTGATTATTTGCGTTCCGACCCCACTCAACCGAAACCGCGATCCCGACCTCAGTTTCGTCACCAGCACCATGGATTCACTGGCCCCTTATTTGCGCGAAGGACAGGTGGTTTCACTGGAAAGCACCACCTATCCAGGTACTACCGAAGAAGAACTCTTGCCAAGAATTAAAAGCGCAGGATTTAATGTAGGGCAACAGGTATTTCTGGTGTACTCCCCGGAACGGGAGGATCCGGGCAACCCAAGTTTTAACACCCGAACCATACCCAAAGTCTGCGGAGGGCATACGTCGGACTGCCTGGAAGTTGGAGTGGAACTGTATCAACCGGCAATCGACAAAGTGGTTCCGGTAAGCTCGACCAAGGTTGCCGAAATGACCAAGCTGCTGGAAAACATTTACCGTGCAGTCAATATTGGTTTGGTCAACGAAATGAAAATTGTGGCAGATAAAATGGGTATTAATATTCATGAAGTAATAGAAGCCGCCAAAACCAAGCCGTTTGGATTTACCCCATACTATCCAGGGCCAGGTCTGGGTGGGCACTGCATTCCCATCGATCCGTTTTATCTAACCTGGAAAGCCCGGGAATTCGATCTAAATACCCATTTTATTGAATTGGCGGGTGAGGTGAACACCTCGATGCCCAGGTGGGTGATCGGCAAGGTTATGGACGCTCTGAACCACGTCGGCAAGCCCCTGAAAAAATCCAGAGTCTTGGTGCTCGGGATCGCCTACAAGAAGAATGTCGGCGATATGCGGGAATCGCCGTCAGTGGTATTAATGGAGCTATTGGAAGAAAAAGGCGCCCTGGTTTCCTATGCGGATCCCCATGTTCCGATATTTCCCCAATTGCGCAGAAATTATTTTGATCTCGCGAGCATCAATCTCGACCCGGCAGCTGTGGCCAACTTCGATGCCATTATCCTGGCAACAGATCACGATGGGTTCGATTACGACATGATTCAAAAAAACGCCCAGATCCTGGTCGATACCCGTGGTCGATACGCACGGGAAACGTCGCCTAATATCATTAACGCCTGATTCGATTCCAAACAAATCAACTGCCCGATTATCTCTGCGCAAGCGGCACAAAATTTCCAGCAACAACGCAGCCCCTAAGTTAGTGGATTTAAAAAAAAACCTGAAAAAAAAATTAACCGGCATCGGTCTCAGGGCCGCCAATCGATTTGGTTACTATGCGGAAGATGGCTTGATATCGATTCACAACCACGAGTTTCTCGACAGCGAGGAGTTTATTAAAGCGTATGGCCGGGGACTCGATTCCGGCGGCGGCATCGACCCACATCATCGATGGCGGGTTCACACTGCGATCTGGGCGGCGCGCAGCGCCAGCTCACTGGCAGGAGACTTCGTCGAATGTGGTGTAAACACCGGTTTTATAAGTTCCGCCATCATGCAGACGCTGCAATGGAATGATCTCGGTAAGTCGTTTTATCTGCTCGATACTTTTGATGGCCCCAATGAAGCCTGGTTTTCCGAGGAAGAGAAATCACAGGGGAAAGTCACCGATAGTCATAACGCCCGGGCGCTGGGGCGTTACTTTTCCGACGTTGACGCCATTCGACAGAATTTTTCCGAGTGGCGTAGTGTCAACATTATCCAGGGAACCGTACCGGAGACTCTTGAACAGGTAGATACAAAGTCGGTCGCATTTCTTCACATCGATATGAACCAGGCATATCCAGAATTGAAAGCATTGGAATTTTTTTGGCCAGTTTTGGTAGACGGTGCAATAGTGTTGTTGGATGACTACGCCTATATTGGTTATACTGAACAAAAGCGTGCCATGGACAGCTTCGCCGATAGCACCGGGGTTTCTATACTGTCATTGCCCACAGGGCAAGGTTTGTTGATACGTCCCCCAACCACGTAAAGAAACTCGGGTTAGCCCGGTGGTTAACGTTTTGAAAATCGATAGCCCAGGTTAATAGCTGGTTTTTCAAGGAATTTGTACAGTAAGCCGGCCAGAACCACCGAACCGAGGCAGGTGAGCCCCATATAGACTGACAAATGCAACCCCGTCAGCGGTTGATATTTCGTCACCGCAATGGCTTTTCTAATCAGGTTCATAATCAGGGGGTGAAACAGATAGAGCGAATAACTAATCGTACCCAAGTACAAAAACACCCTTGGAACATTGCGCAGAAACAGCACACCTGCACCAAACAACAGTAACCCCAGTGTATGCGCTGCAAAAAATCGAAACGGATTTGACACCAGATTGCTCCCACTCAAGGAAATCAGATACACCATCAAGGGAAACCCGAAGCAGATACAAATACCGATAATTGCCGGTGTCAGTAATTTTCTCTCAAGTTTTTTCCTGGTCATATAGATGCCGAAAAATTGAGCCAAGAAACATAATGCTTAACAGGTAAGGAATGTAAGAGAGTTCTTTATATCGTGGTGTAAATCCCCCAATCGACCAGCCATACCCCTGAACAACAACAAAACCTGTGAATACTGTCAAACAAATAATAAAGAGCGCTTTAGGGTTTCGTAGAATGCCAAAATGAAACGCCACCGCACACAGCAGGTAAAAAACCAATTCCACCTGCAATGTCCAATACAAACCCTGCATATGCTGCTCACCAAAAAAAGTTTGCAACATTGTTATATTTGCCCATAGCTGGCCAGTATCGGACGATTGACCCCACAGAGGCCCCAACAAAAATATCAATGCCACCGACAGCCAGTAAACCGGAAACAGCCTGCAAAACCGACGGATCGCAAAGTTTCTAACGGGCTGTGTACTATCTGGTTTCAGGCTAAACGGAATGACAAATCCACTGATCAGAAAAAAGCAGATTATCCCAATGCGGCCGAAATCAACGCTTGATGAAACATCGGCCAATAGCGTTCCCCTTTCAGCCACACCTGGCAGACGGACAAAAATTTCGGCGGTATGCTGCCACACTACCAAAAGTGCGGCAAATCCTCGCAGCGCATCTATATGTCCCAGCCGGTTAACTGCATTCATCGTATTAAAACAAATTACTCCTTAAAATTTATTATTCTTGGAAGCTTGGATGGATTTATTTCGCGGCGACAAGGGATTGGGGTAGTATATGCTTTTATCAATTTGAGCAGTTAGCTCGTCACTAGATTTGACTATGACCATTACCCGGATAAACACCAATTCCCGCATGAGCCAGGCCGTGATACACGGCGATACTATTTATCTCGCCGGCCAGGTTGCCGCGGATAGCCAGAGTAATATATCTGAGCAAACCCAACAGGTTCTGGAAAAAATCGACATCTTACTCGAACTAGCAGGAAGTGATAAATCGAAATTACTGTCGGCACAAATCTGGTTAACCAGCATCGGTCATTTCGCCGAAATGAACAAAGTCTGGGACGCCTGGATACCAGAAGGTCAGGCACCAGCCCGAGCCTGCATCGAGGCGCGTTTGGCGAGCCCAGATTTACTCATCGAAATTGGAATCGTCGCGGCGGTATAGAATTTACCTATTGATAGGTGCGGATGTAACCCACCACATTCAGCGCGATTGCAAGTCTCTGCCCGGTTGAATCCACGGTAGCGCTTCCGGTATCAGATTTTTGGAATTTCCGCGAGACCAATAAAAATAAAGGAATAGACGGACAATAAAAACATTGCCAGAATCAGGCAGTGAAAAACCCATTGGTATAAGCATGGGCGGAGGTGGTAATACAGCACGCCAAGTATCGGCAGAATTGGTGCGAGATAGCGCCCCTGGGGTTGGAGAACCCGTACCCAGGACGCGTAAAAGGATACAGCCAATATCATCAAACCCAGCACCATACTCAGCATAAACAGAACCTGAGTATCCGATGAACCCCGAACCAACACTGAAAACAGCATCAAACTCAATATTGACAGTCCGATTATTCTTACCCAGTCGTAAAAATGCGGTGAGGCAAAAAATTCGGTAAAGCCGTAGCCGCCAAAAGAACTGAGAAAGGATTTTCCATCCCAGCGATAAATCCGTAACATATCGTCAAGACTGTTGCCGCGCTCACGCAGGTACATTTCCGGATGCTTATTGGCGAGGGGTGTACTTGGCTTATATAGCTCATTGGCATACTTTTCCCACATCTGATGAATTCTGTCGCCCCGGTCCCAATTATTGTTAACCCCATCCCAAAGAATGCGACTGCCAAAAAAGCACAGGCCAATTAGCAACAGAATCATACTACGTTTAAGTAGCAGCGATTTATCTGAAAAATCACCTCGCCAAACCCGCCAGAGGAAATACAGCCCAATGAACAAGATATACACGTAGTAGTTTATTTTCAAAAAAAGCAGGCTGCCGGTAAACAATCCGAGGGTTGCTGCCTTCAGCCAAAACCGGGAGGGTCGCTTTTCACTCAGGAACCGGTTAAGCGGACTCTCTGGATCTACCGCCATCCAGGTGGCAATAACACTGGCAAACAACGAGTAAATATCCGAATTGGCATAGGAAAACATGTACCAGGCCTGGGGTGTAATAACCAGGGGTGTCACCACCACTCTGAAACTTTGATAGCGGATCGCCAACAACAAAAGCGCAAGCAACATAATTATAGAAAGACTACGCCCTATCACCACCAGGGGTTTGTCCAAAGGCTCAGCCAGACGCGAAAAATAGCCCGCCAAAAAATAATAGATTTCATAACCGTTCAACCGGGAGTTGCCATAAAAACTGTAAGTGTCGGCAATTTCCGGGCCATCTACCCGGGGCGGTAGGTTGTGCTGGTTGTAGTATTTGATGGACTTTACATGGGTAATTTCGTCAGGATGGACGTTGGGTTTGCTAAGTACTGACATAGCCAGCGCCAGTACCAGCGCGACCAGCAGACACACCGGAACGTAGGTCAATCGTTCAAAGCTGGCAAATACCCAGGGCGCAATCAATAGAGAGGCGGCCATGATAAGAGTTAAATTAAGCAAATGGTGCCAGGTAAACCCCGGTAATTTTTGCAACTCCATATCCAGTACCAATTGACTATCATGTCCGCTGGTGGTGATTACAAGACCCTGGTCTTCAAAAACTGCGCTGGCAATATGATTTACCGGTTGCAGCTGCTCCAGCTGACTTTTACTAACGAGTTCTATCGCCTGGTAACCCGATTGCCGTATCCGTACAGATTTAATCTTGGCGTGTCCCTGATACTGGATCGGATCAATTCGGAGTTTGGCCTCACCCGATAAATCTCCGACGCGCATTTTCAAAACATTGTGTTTATGAAAGATAGAATGGGTCTCGACATTGTCCTCGCTAAAGTTTCTACCCTCAGAGGCCCAATAAACCTGCACTGGGGCGCGATACTCGAGGTAAGTTTCGAGATCGATTTCCACGTACGCTTTGAAAAAAAATTGACTAGCATACAATGAGCATAAGATCAGACCCAGGAGAACCGGGTACAGACGTCCTGTAAGCTTACTCACTTGGAACTAATGTGGCAGAATTTATGGCGGTAAATTACTGGGATACCCTGGGAAGCTCGGTCCCGGTTTTCGCGAAATAAGTGATCTGCTCGACCTCACCACTGGGCAAGTGCCGTTCTTTAGCAATGCTCTGGGGAAGTTTGCTCATCACTTCGATCAAAAACCTGCCGTCTAATTCAAATTGGTCAGTAGGGTCCATAGTTTTTGGATAGGTCATGACGACTTTACATAAATTTCCACCGCAGTCGGTGGATTTTATGTTCACTCCCTTGGTCCAGGATTCTCCGGAATTGACGAACGCATCATAAGTACTGGAAATCTCCTGGGAAAAGCCTTCGTCATACTCCGTGTTTATGGTTGTTTCGATATTCTGGAAAAGTGTATCCATGGCAGCTTGTTGAGCCGCCGCCTGGGCCGCCACTTCTTGCTCAGTCAAATTTTTCCGCTCGGGCTCCTGTGGTCGACCGTTGGCGCCGGTTGCCTGCTCCACGTCGAGGCGCAACCCTTCCATATCCTGATCAATCCCATCGATTCGTTTTTCCAGGTTGCCCACGGTTTGTTGAATATTTTCAAGAAGCCCTATGACTTTAACCATGGAGTCATCAGTAGCGGATTCCTGAGTTGCTACTTCTACGTTCGTCACGGGATCATTGGCTGGTTGTTCAACCGATTCTATAACCTGAGACTGATCCTGCAAGTTGATCACTTCCTGTACAGACTGGGACTGTCCAGTGTTGGAACTCCACGGTTGGTATATTATCGCCCCGGCTATCGCGAGGGCCGATATTGCCAATCCGATTACGAGACTTCTATTGTTCATTTCGCATTTTTTCTATGGATATTTGAGTCTAAAAGGGATATTTTAACGGAAAACTGAATGGTTATTTTTTGGGCAGTTCAAAACTATTGCCGACTACAATATTGTCCCAGGCCAACTAATATTCAAGTGAGTTGTACTTCTCAAGGATCAATTTTCGGTATACTCAATCAGCCCTAGGCCTTGCATAAGATAAGACCTATACCACGGACATCTAGATAACTTTATGAAATTTTCAATATGAAAGCGGTCATTCTTGCTGGCGGTATGGGCACCAGGATCAGTGAAGAATCCCATACTCGACCTAAGCCCATGGTTGAGATTGGCGGTAAACCCATACTGTGGCATATCATGAAGATATACTCTCATTATGGCGTTAATGAGTTCATCATCTGCCTTGGTTACAAAGGATACATTATCAAGGAATACTTTGCGAATTACTTCCTGCATATGTCTGATGTGACATTTCACATGGACCAGAATAGACTGGAAGTTCACAGTCAGCGCGCGGAGCCCTGGGTTGTAACCCTGGTTGATACTGGCATAGATGCCATGACCGGCGGCCGCCTCAAAAAAGTTACCCCCTATCTCGGAGAAGAGGATTTTTGTTTTACCTACGGAGACGGTCTTGCTGATATCGATATCGGTGCCCTGATCAAGTTCCACCAGGAAGGTTCCGCACTAGCCACAGTAACCGCGGTCACACCGCCTGGCCGTTACGGGTCTTTGCGGGTTGATAAAAGTTGCAGAGTTACTGGATTCACCGAAAAACCTCCAGGAGATGGTGCGACGATTAATGGCGGATTTTTCGTGCTGTCACCAAAAGTTATTGACTATATTAAAGATGCCGATACCCACTGGGAAGGTGACCCAATGCAGCGTCTGGCGACGGAAGGGCAACTGCGCGCTTATGGGCATGGCGGATTTTGGCAGGCGATGGACACGCTGCGAGATCGTAATCATCTGGAAGGCCTGTATCAAGCTGGAGTGGCGCCTTGGATCGTCTGGGATTAGACAGGGAGTTCTGGCGGGGACGCCGGGTATTACTAACTGGACACACCGGATTCAAAGGTGCCTGGTTAGCCCTCTGGCTGCATCGCCTTGGTGCGCGAGTAACCGGATACGCGCTGAAGCCATCAACCAACCCCAATCTCTACACTTCAGCTAATATTTCCGATCGGCTGGTTGCCGACCATCAGGCAGATATTCTCAACGAGACTCGGCTGAAGCAGGTTTTATCCGACTCCGACCCCGAAGTTATTTTCCATCTTGCGGCCCAGTCTCTGGTGGTTGAAGGTTATCGCGATCCCCTAACCACTTTTTCCACAAATGTGATGGGTACCGCGAACTTGTTACAACATGCACGTAGTCTGGATTCGTTAAAATCCATCGTGGTAGTTACCACCGACAAGTGTTATGAAAATCTCGAATGGGTTCATCCCTATCGTGAGAGCGATAAGCTCGGCGGGTCGGACCCCTACAGTGCAAGCAAGGCCGGCACCGAATTGGTAACTCATGCATTTCGTAAGAGTTTTTATGGTGGTGCAGGAATCAACACCAGCATTGCTTCAGCCAGAGCCGGAAATGTTATCGGCGGTGGCGACTGGGCAAAAAACAGATTGATTCCAGATTGTATTCGTGCGTTTCAACTTGGCGAGCCCGTGAAAATTCGCAGTCCTCAGTCTATCCGACCCTGGCAACACGTATTGGAACCCCTGGCGGGCTACTTAAAGCTGGCCGAGAAACTATCGGGGGCGGACGGTGCAAATTTTGCCGGGGCTTGGAATTTTGGCCCGGATGCCGGTGGCGAAGCCACCGTATTGAAAGTTGTCGAAGAGCTGGCCAGGAAGTGGGGAAACGGCGCCTCGGTAATGGTCGAGCCGGAACCGGATTATTTTCCGGAAAGTGGTGTACTCAGATTAGATTCAACTAAAGCACGCACTACCCTGGGCTGGTGTCCACGCTATTCGTTGACGGATGCATTGGCGACAACTGTAGTTTGGTACCGAGAATTCCACCGGGTTAAGGATACGGGCAAATATACTGAACAACAGATTGACGCCTATGTGGACCAAGGGGATGACCAGCAGTTTTAACCTCCGCGAAACACCATTGTCAGATTTGGTTGTCCTCGAAAGGAAACCGCGCCAGGATTCGCGTGGATGGTTTGAACGCGTATATTGCCAGACCGAATTACAAGATCTTGGTCTGGCCAAACCCGTACTTCAGATAAACCGATCCATGACGAAGACATCCGGGACAGTCCGTGGAATGCACTTCCAACACCCGCCGGATACGGAAATCAAATTAGTTTCCTGTCTCGAAGGCAGGGTATTCGATGTCGCGATAGATCTCAGACCTGATTCTCCGACATTCCTGCAGTATCACGGAGTAGAGCTCAGCCCTGAAAACAATCGAACCATTGTCATTCCTGAGGGGTTTGCCCACGGTTTTCAGACCCTCACAGATAACTGCGAGCTACTGTACTGCCATACCGCGAACTATAATTCCAACGCGGAAGGCGGGGTCAATCCTGCGGACCCGAGGATTGCGATAAATTGGCCCCAGAAAATCACCCATCTTTCTGACCGCGACCAAGCCCTGCCATTTCTGACAAAAACATTTAGTGGAATCCGATCATGAAGTGCCGGCATTGTAATTCCCGATTGGAACAAACCCTGGTTGACCTAATGACGGCGCCCCCATCCAACGCCTACCTTAGTAAAGATGCGCTTGGTGCTCCGGAAAAATATTATCCACTGCGGGTTCTTATTTGTCATTATTGCTGGTTAGTGCAAACCGAAGATTATGCGGAGGCAGAGGAATTATTTTCTGAAGATTATGCCTACTACAGTTCTATTTCCAGCTCATGGCTGACCCATGCAGAGCAATTAGTTGCTACATTAGTTAAGCGTTTTAAACTGGAAACTGAGAGCATGTTGGTAGAGGTGGCTGCCAACGACGGTTATTTACTGCAATTTGTTAAACAACGCTCTATTCCCTGTTATGGCATCGAACCAACCGCAGGCACCGCAGCCCAGGCGAGAAGTATCGGACTTGAAATTGTAGAACGCTTTTTTGGCGAACAATTGGGTAGTGAGTTGGCGAATGCAGGGAAACTGGCCGATGTTGTCGTCGCGAATAATGTGCTGGCCCATGTTCCTGATATCAACGATTTTGTTAGAGGTTTTACCCGGTTGCTGAAACCAGATGGTGTGGCGATTTTCGAGTTCCCCCACCTTTATCAATTGGTAGAGCTTAATCAGTTTGATACCATTTACCACGAACACTTCTCCTATCTTTCGTTTTCCGCCGTCTGCAGGATTTTCTCCACCAGCGGGCTGTCGATCTTCGAGGTTGAACAATTGCCAACTCATGGCGGTAGCTTGAGAATATACGCCCAGCGAAGTGACACCGGGAATCGTAAGGTGGAAACCGGGGTCGAACAGGTATCCCAACTAGAGCGAGACGCCAATCTCGATACATCCAGGTACTTCAGTAATTTTCAGGTAAAAGCAGACGCCACTAAAAATGACTTTGTCCACTATCTGATTGAAGCAAAGCGAAAGGGGTTACGCGTTGCCGCCTACGGCGCTGCGGCAAAAGGAAATACGCTGTTGAATTTCGCCGGAATCCATGGCGACCTAGTGCCCTACGTGGTTGACAGGAACCCGAATAAACAGGGGTTATATCTACCGGGTAGCAGAATCCCAATCGTCGACGAGGATTATTTGAAATCGGATCGACCGGACCGGGTTGTGATATTACCCTGGAACCTGGCTTCAGAGATCAAACAACAACTTGATTACGTTACCGAATGGGGCGGGCGATTTGTTCGAGCGATACCTACCCTCGAAGAATTTGATAACTAAAGGGCATCTCTATTAATTGGCCAATTTTGTATAATCGCAACAGGCATAAACATCACGAAAAAGACCAATGACACAAGACTTATTCGGCTCCCTTTTGACCTGCAAGATGCCCGTTTAGATCGATTGGGTAATCCACTGCTAGAACTGAATGAGACGATTGACTGGGAGGTTTTTCGTAAAACCTTGAACAAGGTGAGTAAGAAAGGTAAGCGTAATCAGCCTTTGAGCGAATCGGCGAAGCGAACGAATAGTAGAAAATCCAAAGTACGCAGTCGAGTTGAACACGTAATCGGCGCGCAGAGTAATTTACGCAGGAAAGCGATTCGATCAATTGGCATAGCCAGAGCAAAGACAGAGATTGGGATGATGAATGTGGTATACAACATGAGGCGATATTGTTTTCTTAGCAGGATAGGTGCGTGCTAAAAAAGGAAAAGGCGAAAAATTGCAGAATAAAGACCGCAGATATGCCCAAATTTCGGACGCTTGAACGAAAATTTGAAGAAATTGTTGGAATCGAAAATGTAGCTACCCGATTTCGAGTGAATTTCGAAGAAAAGCGGGATTTATAGAGGTCCCCTAAACGAGCTTCATGTTTATAACCGACTACGGCTACTACACAATGCACGATCAGCCAGCGGTATCATCCAGTATATCGATTACCGCCGTTGCGACCCTGTCCACAAGTTCTTCTTCCATAGCGTATCCCGATGGAAGATTAACCCCAAATTCAGCGACCGAGTGTCCTCGGGGAATCGCTGGTAGAAACCGGGTTGCCTCAGGATGATTGGCAAGTGCCGGCAATGTAGACAGCGGCGAAAAGAATGGTCGGGTATCAATACCTTTTGCCGCCAATTTTTCAATTAATTCAAACTTATTGATGCCTGTTTCGGGATTAAGAACCGCGGTGACCATCCAGTAAGAATTTTCCACATTTTCTGGTTCAGCATTCAACACCAGGTCTTTGCGCTGGCCTAGACGGTCTGCGTATAGCCGATAAATCTGTCGTTTTTTCTCAATCAATTCGTCGATTCGCTCCATTTGGGCTAACCCCATTGCCGCCTGAAGCGCGCTCATTTTGTATTTGAAACCGACCTCGTTATTTAGAAATAGCTTGTCTCCCGGTGCTCTCCCATGATCTCGCAAGGTCATTACCCGGGCATGGATTTTCGAATCATTGGTTACCAACATACCGCCCTCCCCGGTGACAACGGTCTTGGAACCATGAAACGAGAAGACACCCGTGTCACCGAACGATCCAGCTTGCCGCCCGTCCATTTTTGACCCCAGGGCTTCCGCCGCATCTTCGATTAAATGAATATTCCGGGCACTGGTTATCGATCGTAGACTTGGCCAGTCAACCATTGAACCATATAGATCTACCCCGATAACTGCCTTGGTCCGAGGGGTAATACAAGACTCGACAGAAGCTGGATCGATACACCAAGTGTCAGGATCAATGTCCGCATACACCAGATCAGCGCCAACGTAAATCACTGGGGCGACTGAAGCGATCCAGGTTATCTCGGGAACTATAACCTCGTCTCCTGGCCCCACCCCAAGCGCCGCCAGAGAAAGGTGAATTGCCGCGGTGCAATGGGGAAGTGATACCGCATACTCAACTCCGACGTGTCGGGCCAATGCCTGTTCGAAGCGACTGTTATAGGCATAGTGATTTGTCCCCCAAGCGGTGGCGGCGGCATCAGCAGTGTAGTCAATTTCTAGCTGGGTGATCCATGGACCCGCGACCGGGATGTTATCGGTCATGAAACTCTTTGTTACTATTGGCGAAAGCCTTCAACCTGCACTCCATGGACTTATTGGGGTATGTAATGTCTTAAAATGATTGGTTTTCGGAATCTGATCTATTGTGCACGTTCTGCACAGGCGTAAATTATATTGCAGTCCTCTGGTCGTTCTTTCCCAAGCTCATAACTTGCACGACAAAATTCGTCGCGCCAATTCTTGTCTGGTCCACCGACTCGACCCCAGCCAAATCCGCCTTCATCCCACAATCCATTTTCTAAAAACCAATCCATTTGTGCGGTCGACAACATCTTCAAAAATATCCCCCCGTTAGCTACTACTTTCAGCTCGGCCTGAACAAAATCTTGCAACAAGGTTGCAGTGGTGTAGTAGCGACGATGCCCCGCAATCTCGATATCAAAAGGCGACAATTCTTCGCAGGACTCAAGTGTTCCCATTAATACTGCCAATTTTCGGTTGATCCCGTGGGCGTTGGGGACATGGGCGATTAACCGTCCCCCGGGCTCAAGAAAAGAAGCCGCTTTTTTTAAGACAAGTACCGGGTCCTGTAGATGTTCCAAAATATCTAATAGCAGCACAGTACCAAACTTTTCATCGGTCTCCAGATCTTCAATAAGGCAGTCATGAAAGGTGGCATTGGGAAGACGTTCCCTGGCTTTAACCAAATGATCACTCGACGCGTCAACTCCGACCACGCGTTCAAATTGACCCGCCGCCAATTCAGTTAGCATGCCATCGCCACATGCCAAATCAAGCAATGAAGAACCTGCTGCTTGCTCGAGACAGGACTTTATTTTGTAGTGGGCTAAATATTCGTTGTAGCAGACATGATACTTGGAGCGGGACCAGGGAAATTCCTGTTGGCGTTCCTTTTCATTTACGGAATCTGGTTTAATATTATCCATAGTCTGAATTGTTACTCTCGGTATGGGCAGGGTTAATTGATAGATCATTTTCGATTAAAGCCAGCACGTCCATAGACGCCGCCCAACCGGTGGTATTACTCATAGTTTCAGATCCCATTTTTATAATAGGCGCCGGGCGGTCGATCCTGGTTGACGTCAATGCTTTCTGGCTGCCCAGTTTATCAGTTATCAGACGAGCCAACTCGCCCACATTAAAAGCCCGGCCTGATCCCAGATTAATTCCACCAGTGAGTTGCGGATACCGTACCGCGTGGCAGATTGCCTCGGTAGCGTCGGCCAATCCAATCAAATCCACGGCCGCCTCGCCGTCTTTGAAAGCATGCACGTTAATGGTTATATCGTTGCGTGCCTTGTGGGCGAATTCGGCCAGAAACGCGGGGGAGCGCAATGGCCCAATATAAATTGCCGGAAATCGGAGCGCAGCATACGCCAGGCCGGCAGTTGAGCATACCTGCTCCAGCAAGCATTCACTCAAGTGCATGGTTTCCCCCCAAACTCCATGGGGTTTTCTCGTTTGTTGGCTGGTAACCCTGGTCAGCTCCCCAGCATAACCGGCAAATACTGATGCATCAGAACGCGTTATTAACCGAGCATTTTTTACAATGCAAAGATCGGCGATATTTTTCAAAACTGCCAGCGCTTCGCCCATTGCAGAATTGATGTTACAAACCGAAGGGCGTGCCAAATGAACCACGGTACCGACCTGATGGCTGGACAATAACTTCTCGAGGTCCACTATATCTTTACCCTGCCGTGAGTGCATAGTAGCAGGGACAATCACGTCAAATTCATTTGTCAGTCGCTGGAAACAGGCCTCACTAAGTGGGTCGACACCCAATAGCAAAACCGTTCCAGGATCAGTATTCCGCCCCCCCTTGATTCCGGATATTTCCGCCACCGCTCGACGGACGATATCGATCAATTCCAAACGCATGTTTTGCTCACCGGTCTGGGCGATGGTCAAATCCAGAGCATCATTGAACCCAATGCCTTGGCTAATGGATACGACACCTGTTGCGATGGCATTGCTGCGGGAAATACCATAGCCACAGCAAACTAACACCCGCTTCTCCTGGCTTAACGCGGCTAGGGCCTGCTGAATCAGAAGTTTGACTTCCTCCACTTGATTGCCACCACCATCTACCAATCCACGGACATCCACAATGACGTCATTAAATTCTGGTTGGGCTTTGGTATAGGCGCCAGTACCAATATGTTTGGTAATCCAGCGGATCAACAAATCACCTTCTCTTTTGGGACCATCACCTCGGTGAAGCTGCGCAAATACCAACCAGGTTTAATTTGTGGTGTTTGAGGAACCGTTTGATTTATAAGCGATTCAAGAAATAAATTGATTTCGTTGAAGCCAGCCATTGCACGCAAGTAGGTGGTCGCAGAAAACCGTGGGTTTATTTCAAATGGTAAGAATTCTCCATCGCATACTCTGCCTTGAATGTTAACCGGTCCTTTGCTGCCAATCTTTCGCGCGATTTCTTCAGCAGCTTGTTGTACGTGGGGAAAATCGTCAATCATTCCCTGGCTGTACCCACTTGAAATCAGATAGCCATCACCACTAGCCGCTACCGACAGTTTATTGTCGAAAACCCGACGAAGCGCTACCGAACCTACCAGGTCACCCGAAGGCAAAGAAAGCACGCCAACAGTGTATTCCCCTTCTTCATGGGACAAATAGTGTTGTGCGATTGGGTTCCTTCCAAGCGTTAATAACTCTTTGGCAAATAGCCAGGCTTCGTCAGCGTTCGAGGCAAAACTAACCGAGGCGCTACCGCCGCTCCCAGTCGCAGGTTTGACGATACAGGGCATCGCAACTTTGTCGATATCTCTGCGGTTTGCGATAGACACTGTTTGTGGTATTGATACTCCGGCCCGGGACAGTTCTTCAAAGCAGCTGCTTTTGTTTGACATCCGAGCGACAAGTTGAGGGTCGTTAATTGCGAGGCCAATCCCGGCCGCATTAAATTTATCGCTGGAAGCAGCTAACAACGCCATCGATTGCTCGGCTCCAGGGATTACGCATCGAACTTCATTAGCCTGACACAGAGTAATAATGTTTGCCGCATAGTCCTCACGTTCGACCAGGAAAGTTTCGGCAAAAGCGGGATCGTAATGCCCATAAGCGGTGGCGGAAATATCCGCGCCCAGCACTGTATAGCCTGATCCCAGTACAACCGCTTTACCGATTTCGGTTCCTAAAGACGCGCCACCAATGCCTGCTACCAGAACCCTTACTGGTTCACTCATTTGTCAACAATAATCCTGGCCAACGGATTTGATGCATTGCAATCACTAATCTCCTTGGCATAATAAATAGCCTCCAGGGGAACTCGACATTACCAACTTGCCGTTTATAACCTGATCTGGCGTAAAGCGATCAGTTTCAGTTAAATAGGTGTTGAGGGCTGACAGCGGCTCATTTCCTGGTTCCCAGATAGCGGATCGTTTATGGGGGGTCTGCTCCAGGCTGAGCCTGCCTAGTAGGGTATCGGCGACCACCATATACTGACCTTTGCTGACTAACGGGCCATAGGCTCTAAGCTCAGCCAGCACATGATCGCGACTATGATCGGAATCAAGTACCACCATTACCTTGGCATCAGCTGGAATCACAGACTGTACCCGGTCCAGGGTGCCAAGGTCGGTAGAGCCACCTTCGATCAGGGTTATGCGGTGACTTAATGGATGACTTTCAATGGAGTCCCGGTTGTGGGCTCGAATATCAATATCTACGCCAATTACTTTTCCGCCACCCAGCATCTGGAGCATCGAGGCCAGAAAAATGACTGAACCACCACGCGCGACACCCATTTCAATAATAATGTCGGGTTTGGCTTGCCAGATAACTTCCTGGGTCGCCATAACATCTGCTGGTAATTGGATAATCGGTACGCCCATCCAACTCCAGAGGTACGGATAGCTATAACGGTCAAGGTCGATTAGAGTGTCTGTGGCCCGCTGAAACATCTCTTCGTCCTGACCCAGAGCCAGACATTGGCGGATTTTTTGCTGTTCAAATTGTTCGCGATCGTCTTGCATTTTAGCTCCTCTGTGTCAGTCCCCAAGGAGTCATCGACCGACTTTTTGATCTGCGGATATGGTACCGCGAACCGATAAATTTAACCATCATTGCTGTCTTCAATCGCCAGCATGGTATCAGGATCAACTTGTATTTTTTTATTGATCTTTGGCAATACGCTATCCAGTTCGGCCACGGCCTGATCGATCAAGTCCGTTTTGCGACCCTGGCCGGTAGATTCATCACCTGATTCTGTTGCCATCTCAATGGATTGGTTTGGGTTTTGCAATCGCCTATTCAGAATCCTTAAAATAAATTGTTTCATGGCGCTGACTTTTGATTTTCCTGAAGCGGCACATTCGAATTCTCATTAGTGTATGAGTTTTCGCGTAGTGCATTGGAGACAAAGGCGAGTCGTTCTCGATGTCGTTCGTGTTGTTCGGTACCTGCTTTAAACAAGTTCTCAAAGTTAGCATACTGGCTTCGAATGATCTCCAGTTTGTGCAAATTTAAGTCGATAAACTGTTGTTGGTGATGGGTCGGAATTCCGCTTAAATAGGTTCCAACCCGACGCGTATACAAGTTTGTCGCCAGACGCAGTGCGGTATCGTTATCGAGGCTACTGCACTGCATAATGCGCAGCTTAAATTTATGCACCATCGAGACGATCTTGGGGCCATTTTCCAGGAAATCCAGGTTTGACCCGACCCGTAAATAACTGTGATTGGAATTTCGGGTCAGTACCAGGCTGACCCCTGGAATCCCATAAACTTTTCCCATCATGCAATCATATAGTCCACCAACGAGGTCGTACATTTCACCGATATCACAATCCTGGGTAGATTGATAACGATTGATCAAAACATCCTTCCGACAAAGGGAATAAGACAGCGGAAATGTCCAGGCGGCAAATTGCCTTACGCGCCAGTCGGCGAGATCATGAGTGATTGGCCGTACTGGACTGATATTGGCAGTCATCTTGCCTTCTGCATCCATATCAAACAATAATAACGTGCCGATCGCCACGCCGTAGTCTGGATTGTCGCGCAGAAAAATTTCTCCTCGTTGTAGCACGTCGATCATTGGAAAGTCGTCGTCCGCACCCATTGCGATATATTCTTCACTCTCATTTTCGAGAACGTCGAGGATGCGATCAAATATTGAAACCGAATAATCGTAGGATTTGAATTCCACATTAATACCACGATATTTCTCAGTACAAACTGCAACCGAAGTTTTATATTCTTCCAGACTGCCGTCAGCAACAATTACACTGGTTCCCGGATAAAAATTTTCTAGAAAGCTAAGGACTCTGGACAGTGAGTCCGGCCGGTTCCGGGTAGTAATTAATAATTTCAATTTAGTATCCCTAACAGGGGGCGGAGATCGAACAGAGCACTATTACTCACAATCAAATCGATCAGTTTGGTGGCCTGGTTAAAGTTGTTGCCGACTCAGTATTCACTTGCTCAAGCTAGCCGGGAGTGGATTTGGAGTGATTCTCGACCGGAGATTCTACCAAATATTTGCCGTTCACTAGGTCTAATCAATCATATACCGCGATATTTACAATATAGGGGATTCGGCAGGATAAGGCTTGAACGAAAGAAACGTTTTTTTGATATCGCTGTGATGCACGAAATCGGCTGCGACAATATCGAATATCCACTGATTATGATATCGCTTTGGTGGTGTTACGCCATCAGTAAATCGAATGTCCATGGAATATCGTGGTTTGGTATTCAGGTTTGAATGCTGGCTTCGATGGGGTATTTTCCCGGTAAATAGCGCTAATCCCCCTTCTCGAAATACCGGTGACCACAGATACTCGGCGCAATTTTCCCCGAGCTCACGCTCATCCAGATGGAGCTCACGGTAGATCTCTCGGCCGACTGATGGGTCAATTGTCAGAATACGATCGAATTTCCTGGCGATCAGATCTATCGACGGCCGGTGGGTACCGACATCACAAAATGGAACAAAGCCTGTAATGGTTTTTTTCTCCTGATCCAACACGCGATCCTGGAAGATGCGTTGGAATATTGAATCATCTTGATGGTATGGCAGTAATGACTGGAAATTCCCCGGGTCTTTTCGTCGAATCCCGATTATCTGGGAGAGCAGTGCTGGGCGTTCGGTTTCAAGTATTTCCTGTAAAAACGGAACCACCGGCTGATCATGCATCAAATAACAGATTTTCTTTTGCAGGTAGTCCACCTTGGAAAATAGTTTTTCTCCCACCTGATGGGCATTCACCGCTCCCTTTTCGATATAGTCTTGCTCCAGGTCAGAACGATCAGAAAGGGATTCAAGGATTTTAAAATAATGCTGGCAAGTATCGCCCACCTCCCGCAAAGCAGGAAGGTTAAATGCGTTTTCCAGCACGATGACTTCAGACTGTCGAAAACACGATGCAACCTCTTTAGGCGACGCGATTGAACAATCGAATTGCAGGTCAGAAAAACGTTTATTCACGATGTTAATAGAGTTTCCATGGTTTCTTCGGCAACGGTTTGCCAGTTTCTGAGATCGTTTTGCTTGGATTGAGGACTCCCCAACTGCTCCAGCTGTTCAAGCCCTGTACAAATTTCCTGTATAGAGGCCGCATTGCAAAAGTGCGCCCAGGGCGGACCAACCTCTCTGAACACCGGTATATCTGAAAGCAACATGTTTAATCCAAAGCTGGTTGCTTCAAGAATCGGCAGGCCAAAGCCTTCGGCTAGAGATAGCATGACAAAACCGCTTGCATTTTGATACAGCCAGGCCAGCTGAGCGTCACTCAGGTTGGTAACAACTTCGACCCGATTCCTGTACTGTAAACCATTGAGTTGGTGGTTAAAATTTTGCTGTTTCCAACCTGCGGAGCCGACGATAACCAGTTTTTTTTCGCCACCATTGTGAACATACTGGTCGAATCCGCGAAGTAACGCTGGATAGTTTTTACGCGGCTCTATGGTCCCAACTACGAGCAGGTAACTCGCTGGATCCAATTCCACACCGGTTACCGGCTCAGCCGGGGGAAACGGGCCGACACCATGGGGAATAACGGTCACTTTGCGACAATGCGCAGAGAAGTTCGATTTGATTTCACTAGCTGTTGCATGACTTACCGCAATCATTTTGTGGCAGCGGGAAATAGCCAGTGGCATGCGAACACGTTCTGACAACCATCTGTGCCAGGGCATGGTTTCGGGATGAGATTTCCAAACCAGATCATGAATGGTAACTACAGTTCTCAAGTTACCCGGCACCCACAGTGGCAGGTGGTGGCGCGGAGACCAGTATATTTCTGGGCGGTCTTTGGCAATTTGGCGAGCGACCCAAACTCCCCAGGCAAACCTTCCCAGCCCAGGACGATCCGGTCGACGTACTTCTGGCAGGCTGAACCCAGTCAACTCGGCGAGCAAAGGATTGTCGGTGTATATAATCCAGTGAATCCGGGCATCCGCCACGAGTGTTGGCAACAGGCATTCAAGATAACGCCGAATACCACTTTTCGGCCGAGATAACGGGCGCCCGTCGATTGCGACAACAGTTCTGGACTTAGCAGTCACGGTTAAACCATTCCTGACTGGCTACCCGTGGTGGATTACTATACCGATTCCCACCATGGAAAAAATCCGAAATACCGCTAATAACCGCCGGAGCCAGGCGATACCTGGGCGAAAATAACAACAGCAATATTCTTGTCGGCATCCTGATAAGTAGCAACCAGGGCAACATTAACTTCAGATGCTGCCAATAATAGCGCAGCATGCTAAACGTTTCGTTGTAGACTTTCATCACCTCTAGTTCGAAGTTGCCAGTCGAACTTCCCGCCCCACCGTGGGTTACCTCAATTTTCTCCAGCACACTCTGTTGATATCCGTCCTTATGTAAGCGGTGGGCATAATCCAATTCCTCGAAATAAAGAAAGTAGTCTTGGTCCAGATAACCAATCCGATCAATGACCTGTCGATGAATCAGCATGGAGGCACCGTTTATATAGTATTCGCCTCCAGGGGTATTCATTTGCGCTGCTTCGCTACTGGAAATGGTGCGGTATCGGGTGGTGATCGTATTAAATTTCATGCCGCCAAATTCACTGAGACCAGTACTTTCAGACTCAATCATAGTGCCATACATGCCGGGCTGTAATTCTTTGATAATACTGACCAGGGACTTTAATGCGTGTTTGGATATCCTTATGTCATTGTTCAGCAGCCAAAGCCATTTAACTTCCTTCTTCATCAATTCCCTGATAGCAAGATTCATTCCACTGGCAAATCCGGAGTTGACGTCGTTGCGTACCAAACCAATGTTCAGGGGTCGATTGCCCTGGACAATGTACTGACGTAACTGATCCCACTGTTGCTGACTGGATCCATTGTCACAGATAACCAATTCCAGTCCTGGGCAGTCGTCCAGATCACTGATCAACGCCGTGGTGAGATCAGATCGATTCCATTGAACCGTGGTTATTCCCAAGAGTGAAAAGTCTAAGTCCGTTGACACCAAATTTTTCCTAGAACTCTGCATCCGCGTATAGGGCTGCAGTATTACGTTTGAATACCTCGGTATCAAATACAGTTTTCCAGCGTTCCAGGGCTCCCTGGGCCAGAGACTCTCTCAGACGGGGGTCTTGCTCAAGCCGGTTGATTGCATCGGCCAGCTCTTTTGAATCTCCCGGCTCCACCGTCAATCCCTCCCGTTCGTGCCGGGCAACCCAAGGCACTCCAGAGGGCAGATTGGTATTAATCACAGGTTTACCATGGGCCATAGCTTCAATCTGGACCAGACCAAAAGCCTCATTGGGGGTGACTGACGGTAGAATCAAAGCCCGGCATCCACTGATTAGCTGGCTTAACCCACCATCGTCAACTTTTTCGATGAACTCCAGTTTGTCATCGATCTTGAGATCTTCGGTGAGAGCACGATGCTCGTCAAGCAACGGACCGATCCCAATTATCTTTAGTTTCGGGGTGCAGTGGCTCCATGCCCGGATCAGTACTCCGATACCTTTGTAGGAGACATGACGGCCAACGCAAAGGTAGTAACCCCGATCTTCAACCGGCAGGCTCGGGTGAGAATCTGGTGGCCGGTAGCCAAACGGAATTACCCGGCATTTATCTCTGAATTTCTGTAGCAACCCTGAGTTTTCAATCAAGTTTGGCGAGGCGACTACAACTGCATCTGCTCTTCGTAACATATTCCAGGTCAGTGGCCAGACAATTATCTTTCCGAGACGTTGATCGACAATTTCTGAATGCCAGTAAACAATCAATTTTTTACCACGCAAACTAGCGAACAGCAGGGAAAAATCGGCGATTGGAAATGGATAATGAATGCAAACAACATCAGCAACCTTGATTTGGCTCAATATTTTCTTCGCTGCGGTGGGCGCCATGGGTAACGAAAGAATTTCACCATGGGATTTTGCCACGACGTGTTGAACCCGATCTGCTGGTTCCACCAAATCCGGGTCATCGGCACAACTCACCACGGTAAATGAAAACCTATCAGAAAGCTGATCACAGATCCTTTTGACCACAATCTGAACACCACCTTTCACCGGGAGATAGACTTTGCAAATATGCAGAACGTTAAGAATATTCACCCTTTGCGATGGAGTTTGATTGATCTGCCAGTAGCGGTTTCGAGGCCCAGATTTCCACCCTTATCCTGGAAATTAACGGGTGGTCTGGCAATAAAATGGAAGCCGTTGATGATACGCGATTGGGTTTATTCTAAGCAAATTCACTACACTAGATTAGAACAGGGAGAAGAGTGTAATTCCCCCAATTTGCTATGGCTGTAAAGTACTGGTGTTAGGTATAATACGCGCCGCAATTTTCGTAAAAATCCTTATAAAAATCAGCGTTTCTCGGCTGACGTTGCGCCTTACCGGGCTATATGTCAAGTCGAGCCACTGACATGTCCCTTGGAATATTCGTTTAGTACAATCCGATCCATAAAATGATAGTCTCCATCCACACCCCCAAGGCCGGGGGCACATCAACCCGCAAGACCCTGGAAAAGGCGTTTGGTATTGATGCTGTGTATAGTGATTGTGTTGATGATCCAAGTGACCCGGAGAGCCGTCAATACGCAAATTTCCCCGATTGGATGGAAACTCGACCCGATGCACTGCCCAGGAAGGTTCAGGTTGTCCATGGCCATTTCCACCCCCTCAAATATGCCAGGCTTGCAGATGTATTCTGGACTACCATTTTGCGCCATCCAGTAAGTAATATTGTCTCGATCTACAATTATTGGCTATCGATACCACCCCAACCCCATTCCTTGCACCTAAAATTCAAGCGAAACCCGGTGAATTTGCTCGAATTTGCAAAAATTGAGACATTTCGGTATCTCTATACCAAAACCTATTTCGGTGGTTGGGATATGGGGAGTATGAACTTTGTCGGATCCCATGAGAATCGGACCAGGGACTTGCAGACATTGGGAGAAATGCTAGGTGTCGCTTTTGAAACTGACTTGCACGCGAACGACACTGAAGACTGGGGTATGAAATTCGACCGCAATATTGATGCTAATACCCATGCCGCGTTGTCAGATATTCTGGCGGAGGATATCGCGTTTTATCAGGAACACGTGGTCAGCTGATCGCAATGGGAAATTTTATCCAAACCGCTGACACCAGCATCGATTGGAAATAGATGAATGTCAGTTGAAATATGTCCGGTGTGTGCGCAAACACAGTTTGTTTCCCGATCTGTTATTTGGCAGGATTTGCAACAGGAATGGGAGTTGAGCAAACCCCAATTAGAATATATTAATCGGCAACAGGGATTCCAGTGCGTCAGTTGCCAAAATAATATGCGGGCGATCGCATTGGCAGACGCAATATTGAAGACATACAATCTCAATTGCTGCCTCAACAAAGCCACCGGCGCTGGCCCGCTAGCGACTCTTCGAATAGCCGAGATCAATCCCGCAGGAGGTCTAACCGCTACCTTGCAGGAGGTTCCGGGACATCGCCTGTTGTGCTACCCGGAATATGATCTGTGCGATTTAGCAATTACCTCATCGGAATACGATCTGGTTATCCACTCGGATACATTGGAGCACATTCCCGACCCACTGGCTGGATTGTCGGAATGCCACAGAATACTAAAACCGGGTGGACATTGTATATTTACCGTACCATTTTTGATGGAACGCTTGACCCGGTCCCGTAGCGGGATGCCCGATAGTTTTCACGGGGCACCGGGAACCAGCGAACAGGATTTGCTGGTGCACACCGAATTCGGCGCCGATATATGGCAATACCCAATCAAAGCGGGGTTTAGCACTTGTACCGTCCATTCCCTGGAATATCCTGCCGGACTGGCAATCGTCGCGACCAAAACATGAAAAACGAAAACCCTGACTCTAGTCAACCACAGCCAGACTCTCTCGAATGGACCGGGGAACGATACGTTCCAGACGTAGCTGGAGAAATTCGATATGAGCATATGCATCGCTACTCTATGTGTCGCGACCTGGTGCGGGACAAACGAGTTTTGGATATTGCCTGTGGAGAGGGTTACGGGGCCGCCTGCCTTGGACCGCAAGCAACCAGTGTTATTGGCATGGATCTGGACGCTGACTCAATTGCCCATGCAAGTAATAAGTATGGACACCTGAGTAATGTCAAATTTCAGCAGGCCAGCGTTGACGATATCCCACTGGAAGATAGCAGTATTGACGTCATTATTTCGTTTGAAACCATTGAACACCTCCTGTGCCAGGAGGAAATGCTGGCGGAATTCAAACGCGTTCTAAGCAGCGATGGTGTATTGGTAATTTCTACACCGGACAAAGCGATCTATTCGAAATCCACCAACAATCACAATGAATTTCATGTCAAGGAGTTATTTAAAACTGAGTTTCACGATTTACTGACACCACAGTTTCAAAATATCGACTTTTACGGACAGCGATTTGCCACCGGTTCCTTTATTTATCCCACTGAGGACAAGTCACTAGCACAATCCTATCGATCCTGGACGGTAAACCCCGATCATTCCATCGATTCTTCGATTGTCAATCTGCCCGATCCGGTTTACCTTATCGCAATTTGTAGCGATGTTAATCCGCCGGTCCTGGAGCCATCAATTTACAGTGATGACCATGACGATTTATTTCAGAATCACGTTGCGATAGCACACTGGGGCGCGACTTTAAACGATGAAAACAAATCTCTGGTAAATGGTATTGGCGATCTGCGAAGCGAGCTAGATAATACCAAGCAATGGGGCGTCGATTTGGATCGGGAACGAGTCAGTTTACTCGACGAGAAAACGGGCTGGCTCGCCGAAGTCGAAATTCTGACTAATCAAAGAGGTACTCTTCTGCAGGAGAAAAGTAGTTTGCTTCTCGAAGTCGCTGGGCTGCAACAACAAAAACATGTCGTTGAGCAACAGCGAAATGCAGCCAACCTCCACGTCACCCAATTGCTTCAATCCGTCTCTTGGAAACTTAGCTTGCCAGTTCGTATTGTCGGAAAAATTCTGAGACGAGTAAAGAGAATATTGGTTTCACGAATTGTCCCGCTTGGCTGGAGGGTTTCTAAAAAAATATTCAATCGGCTTCCGCTGTCTCTTACCCACCGAATCCGTATCAAGAATTTTCTGTTCAAGAACAGTGCGGGCTTATTACGCGGAATACCGGCCTATGAAGCCTGGGCATTGGCAAAGGGACGAAATCGGCCAGCCACGCTAACCAAGAATCCTGAAGTATTGGAATCAACTCCAAAGCAACCAGCTTTCAATGTCGAGGATATTGCATTTCTTAGTTCACAACTTCCCGGGATAGTTTCACTTGCACCAAAGGCGTCTATCATTATTCCGGTCTACGGTGAGATTGCTTACACCCTGATGTGTTTAAAATCCATCACTACAACCCGACAGCTAATCTCTTTTGAAATTGTCGTGGTCGACGATGATTCACCTGACAATTCAAAAGAAGTTTTAAATCAGATTGATGGAATCAGTCTGATTCCAAACGAAAAAAATCAAGGATTTATCCGATCCTGTAATGCTGGAGCGGAGCATGCCATAGGGGAGTACCTGGTATTCCTGAATAATGATACGGAGGTTACCGACGGATGGCTTGATGAATTGATTTACACGCTCGAGAGTATCCACGACGCCGGACTTGTGGGGTCTAAGCTGGTCTATCCAGACGGAAAACTACAGGAAGCTGGGGGAATAATCTGGAATGATGGGTCGGCATGGAACTACGGTCGAATGAGTGACCCCGGGCTGCCCGAATATAATTATCTGCGCGAGGTAGACTATTGTTCGGGGGCATCCGTCGCCCTGTCAAACCAGCTTTTTTCCCAACTTGGCGGATTCGATGAGCATTACCTTCCGGCCTACGGAGAAGATTCGGACCTGGCGTTCAAGGTTCGCCAGGCTGGCAAAAAGGTTTACTACCAGCCAATGTCTACGGTGATTCATTATGAAGGTGTATCTTCCGGGACTGACGTATCCAGTGGGGTCAAAAGCTATCAACTTGAAAACGCGGTTAAGCTGTTTGAGCGCTGGAAGACTGAAATATCAACCCACCCAGAGCCGGGACATAAACCGGAACATAGCAAAGACAGAGGCATCCAAAGCCGGATACTGGTATTGGACCATTGCACGCCTACGCCTGATCGGGATGCTGGCTCAATAACCGTATTAAACATCCTGCGTTTACTACTTGCGCAAAACTATCATGTAACTTTTATCGCCGAAGACAACTACCTGTACATGCCCGGATATACGACGGATTTGCAAAAACTGGGAGTTGAGGTTTTGTACGCACCTTATTTGGCCTCATTGCCAGAATATCTGAAGCAATCTGGCAGCAATTTTGCTGCGGTTATGCTGTTTCGGCCGCTGGTGGCGGAGCGCCATCTAAGCAATATTAAAAGATATTGCGCTAACGCCAAAATAATATATCACGCCTCAGATCTTCACTTTTTACGTAAAAGTCGAGAAGCCGAATTAGAAAATTCCACTAAAAAGCGTAGTGAAGTAAACGCTCTACTTGCCCAGGAACTCGACTTTTTTCGGAATTCAGACGTGGTGATCGTGCACAGCACGGTTGAAGCTGAAATGCTTGAGTCCGAGTATTCGGTCAAAAACGTCCACACATTTCCCTGGGCAATCGACGTCATCGGAACCAACACAGAAATATCTGATCGCAACCATATCTGTTTTGTCGGGGGTTATCAGCACCCGCCGAATGTCGATGCGGCAATCTATTTTATCCAGGAAGTATTTCCAAAATTGAAGCAACGACTGCCGGACGTTTGTTTCTACGCGGTTGGTAGTTCTCCAACCGAAGAGCTAAAACAATTGCAATCTGAAGACATTATCGTAACCGACTTCGTAGCAGATATATCCGGGTTTTTAAATGGAATTCGAGTGGCCGTAGCACCATTACGTTACGGTGCGGGAATCAAGGGAAAAATAGGAACAACCTTGTCTTTGGGCCTTCCCTGCGTTGCTACCGAAATTGCAGCAGAGGGTATGTCGCTGGAGCACAATTCCAATATTCTGATAGCCGATGAGCCCGACGACATTGTCGACGAAATCGTCAGGCTTTACACCGATGAAGATTTATGGAATCAGCTTTCCACCAATGGAATAGAATTCGCAAAGAAATCTTTTGGGTTTACCCGGGGACTGAAAATTATCAGCGAAGTTCTAAGCTCTGTGGATTTAACCCATCTGACTGGCTCTCCCAGCGCGGACATTGTCAGGAAACTCCCGGGTTCAACCTTTAGCCATTCTTCTGCTGAGAACACCGCGGCAACCACACTGGAAATAGAACCAGAAGTTCCAGTCGAAAGTGCTGATCCGTCGGATGACGAAATCTACCAGCAAAGGCGGGCTAACGAAATCGAGTTCTTTCAGAACTACGATGTAGTACATGATTTACCGGAAATATTTCACTATTGGTCACATAATTACCTGGGTCCCAAGTTTTCCGGCCTGGGAATTCGTGGAATATATGAATTTTTCGCCGACGCCATTGCCGCTTCGGTGGCTGAGCTGGGACCGGCGGAGCAATGTAAGGTCGTTAGTATCGGCAGCGGTAACTGTGATATTGAATTGGAGATCGCCAAGGTTTTGCGCGGCATGAATATCGAGCGTTATGTTTTTGAATGCATCGACATCGTGCCGGATATGCTGGAACGCGGCAGACAACTCACAGAACAAGAAGGATTTATCGATAATTTTAGCTTCACCTGTGCCGATGCGAACTCCTGGCAACCAGCCAGGAATTCGGTAAACATCGTTATGGCAAATCAGTCTTTACACCATATTGCTGATCTTGAAATTTTATTTGATACCATCGCCATTGCTATCGGTAACAGTGGTAAGTTTGTCACCAGCGATGTCATCGGGCGCAATGGTCATATGCGATGGCCTGAAGCCATGCACTATATCGATGAGCTTTGGAAGGAGATGCCGGAGCGATATAAGTGTAATCTGTTATTGCAACGCATTGAGCCCGAATATGAAAACTGGGATTGTTCAGTTGAAGGATTCGAAGGAATCAGGGCACAGGACATTTTGCCACTGCTGCTGGAACGATTTCAGTTTGATTTGTTTTTGGGCTATGGCAATCTGGTAGATATCTTCGTTGACCGGGCGTTTGGTCATAACTTCAAGATGGACAAACCCGAGGACATTGCGTTCATCGATAAAGTCGCTAGTCTTGATGAACAGTTAATTGAAGCGGGCACCCTCAAGCCTACCCATATGATGGCTATAATGAGCCTCAATCCTGAGGAGTGTCGGTACTACAAAAATATTTCTCCCGCTTTTAGCGTCAGAGATCCCAAACTACCATGATAGTGTTGGCACCGATCCATGTTTGTCGAGTCGTTAAAATCAATCCTGAAATGATCCTTGTTCGTCACCTGCGCCGATATGGTTTATAAACTGTTAAAGAGTATCTATAACTTTCTTCCTCTGCCTCGGCCGAGTGATGGTTTTATACAAAAAGTACGTGGTGCGCTTGAGCCAGCTCCGGCGGCACCGCTACCCGGGCCCCAGGTTCCGGAGCCGACCCCGGAAGATCTCCCTGTCGAGAATCAGCACCGATCCGATATTGCAGAGCTTCGCGGCAAATATCCATACAATGTCTTTGCCGCCGATTCACCACTGGAAATGTATTGCGGGCTCGAGCAGATGGGTCTGCCCAATTTGCGAATATATAAAAGCTTCGAAGAATATCAATCTACCCAGCCTGAACGCGAAAAGCTGCGTCAGATTCGAAGTGATTTCGAAATGTCGTTGTTGGGCCCAACCCAAACGGATTTTGCGCTGGAAGGATATTGCGTTCTATGCAAATCCTCTAAAAATTTTTCTGTTGATTATCTATACGCCTACGAACGATCTGATAAAGATGCGCTGATCCCCAATTGGCGAGAAAGCCTGGTTTGTGAAACCTGTCGACTCAACAACAGGATGCGAGTTGTTATCGATTTGCTGGAAAATCAGGTTGGCATAAAAAGTGATGATGCGCTTTATGCCACGGAGCAAGTGACCGCATTCTATCTATGGCTGAGCGGACGCTACCAGAATGTGGTTGGCAGTGAATTTCTGGGAGACGAACTGACAGGGGGAGAATCTTACAACTCAATCCGTCATGAAGACGCGACCAAACTGAGCTTCGAGGATAACAGTCTTGACGGTATTTTATCTTTTGACGTATTGGAGCATGTGCCTGATTACAAAGCAGCCCTGGCTGAATTTGTCCGCTGTCTGCGGCCTGGAGGGTTCGCGCTGATTAGCGCGCCGTTCGCCTCCAATGACTTCTCCACCATCGTTAGAGCGGAGGTCTCTGACGATGGGAGTATTCGACATCTGCTGGAACCGGAATACCATGGAAACCCAACCAAACCGGACGAGGGTAGTCTGTGCTTTTATCACTTTGGGTGGGACTTTTTGGACCACCTGGTGCAGGCAGGCGCTTCAAATGCAGCGGTTTTAAGTTACTATTCCCATGATAGAGGGAATCTTGGTAATGAGCAGTTATTCTTCCTGGCAAATACTTGAAACCAGCATTAATACCGACGATATCTCCACTTCAATATCAATCACCCTCTATAGTTTGACAAATAGTGAAAGAAAACAGTAAATCCATAATGCGCCGTCTTATGACGCCAAACTTCATTAATCACTACTTCGTAGGTGATGGACTGGATATTGGTGGTAAGCCGGATCCTCTGGGACTGTACGGTGAACAATTTACCCATATGGGAACGGTTAGAACCTGGGATCTTGAGGACGGTGATGGTCAGCTACTCGTCAATGTCGAGGATGAGACCTATGACTTTGTCCATAGTTCTCACTGTCTGGAGCACCTGCTCGACCCGGCCGAAGGATTAAAAAACTGGCTCCGAGTGATAAAGCCCGGTGGCCACATCGTGGTAACCGTTCCTGATGAAGATTTGTATGAACAAGGAATTTTTCCCAGCACCAACAATAAAGATCACAAATGGACATTTACCATATACAAGGAAGAATCCTGGTGCGAAAAGTCCATTAACCTGCTGGACCTGGTTCGACAACTCGGCGCCAATGCCGAACTGGTACGTCTGGAGCAGCTGTCGTCGACCTACCGGTTTGGATTACCGAGATATGATCAAACTCTTTCGCCTATCGCAGAATGTGGAATTGAATTCATTATTCGGAAACGGACCGCTGGTGAAGTATCCGACAGGGGCCGTTGGAAGCGACCAAAGCAGCAGCCAGACCGAGAAACCCGGCTACATTTAAATCAATACAAAGACGACATGGCCAGCCTGAAAAGTGCGAATGGCGGAAAACCACCATTTGAAAATGATAGCGACATATAGCTGCAACTTTTATTAACCATGGATACTGATCGCTTGTTTTTATCCTACCTTTATCAAATTATTGTTTACAGATTATAGTTATGAAATTACCAGAGTTTCCAAGCAGAACAAACGTATTCGAAAATGCACGAAATGTGTATGAGGGATATCAACGCGGATGGGGATTACAGTTTGGTGATTTACGCAGCCAGGTACTAAAAGACCCTCTTTATATTGACGCCTGTAAACTGGTGGTAAACCGATCAATTGTAAGCGAAGAAAACCGGATGAACCTGTTTCTAATCATCAAATTTTTTCTGGCGAAACTTGATTCACATAACATAATTGAATTTGGCTCCTATCGGGGAGGTAGCGCAATTTTCATGGCGCGCTGCCTGCAAGAGCTTTTTCCGGAAGCGAAACTGTATGCGCTGGATACCTTTGCCGGCATGCCAAAGACTGATCCCACTAAAGACCTGCATGATGAAGGGGATTTTGCAGATGCCAGCCTGGAAGAAGTCAGTGATTTCGCCAAGAAAGCAGGGCTGGACAATATAGTATTTGTTAAAGGATTTTTCGAGGACACTCTGCCAGCTATTCTGGAACAGAATACAACCTTCGGAATTGCCCATATTGACTGCGATATTTATCCAGCGGTATCCTATAGCCAGGAGGCGATATATCCCAATTTGTCTCCAGGTGGGTATTTCGTCTACGACGACGCGACGGTTTCCTCATGCATTGGTGCAACCCAGGCTGTCGAAGAGTTTATTATCAAACGAAATCAGCACTCTGAACAAATTTGGCCCCAATTTGTTCTAAGAAAGGCAGTATAGGTTGGCCGACTGGTACACAGCGTTGCCATCAAGTTAGTGGAACCGGGGGAATAATTTATCGTTCCACACGCCAGCTGATCAATTGAAACGACAGCATCCGGGAATCTGAACTTCCCGACGTGTGTACCAACGGACAAAAAGCGACCGAAGATTCCAGAGTAACCAGGGCAAAAAACTCCCCATCAGCCAGCGGTCGTAAGCTATCACTATCCAGGGTGATTCTGGCGTGGGCCTGACATAACCCACTACCAACCTGGGCAACATCGCAGACCTGACCGTTTACGCTAATCGTTAACGTTGCTTGCTGTCCCTGGAGCAACTCATCGGGAAAATTACTGATAAACTCGAGGCCAATGACTTGGGGCGAATCGCTCGGTGTATATACAATTGCCCTTGCATTTTTCTTTATCCATCGTTTATTCCATTCACGACTCCATAGTTTTGAGACCAGACCGTCAGCGATGTTAAAACCGGATACCGCCACGAATTTCGGTTTTTCCAGATCGCTAATACCCGATTTCCCAGGTAGTTCGAACCCAAAGTTCTGAAGTGCGTTATCGCCATAACCAAAAACTTCACGAACATCTTTAGTTAACGTCAGGATTTTATGGACCACTTGAGGGGTTAAAACACCCCAGTCTGGTTTAATTTTGAGGCGCTGATAATACATCGGTGCACGGTCGCCTATTTCTTGTCCCTTACCGCTTTCCACGAAGGATAAAACGTCCTTGTCAGGTGTATTCCCGAATACACTATGCAACTGCTTGACCGCGACCGCTGGATCAATTGCAATATCTTCATATCGGACCAACGTGGTTTGGTCATTTTTCAGGCACCTAATAATGGTTTCAGCGTACTCAAGATATATGCCAATATTCACCTCGATTCCCTGGTTAAAAACATCAGAAAAAGGATCTCCGGAATTTACTCGCTGCATCATAGATTTGATTACACCAATGGGTTCTCGCACTACCGCGAAGTTTTTATAGGACAGCTGATCACCGTAGGCCGCCGCCGCAAACAAATTATCGGGGGTTTTTTCTCCGATCGATTCTCGATTGGAAATTGTCCGAATGGTATCTTCAAGCAAGTTCAACCCAAACTCATATAGCTTGACTCCATATAGTCCCTGAGCCAATCCCACGGACACATTCTGGATCACATCGTCAACAGTGGATTCCTTGAATAGCATGTTCTTGGGGTGTGCCCCATTAGCCACGCTAAATCGGGGCATATCAATCATGGAAACCGTCATTTGCGTTCTAAGAACCTGCGCCACTGCCGCAACTTTTTCTGGATGACAGGGAAAATGCTCAAAATTTTCATGCAGATGAGACAGCAGATGGGTTTCTCCTGCATAACAAAATACACTTGGATCCAACGAAATAAGCTTGGCTGCCAAGGTGGTTGCGGCGCGTGGTATTCCACAAACTATAAACATAAACCTAAAATATTCTAATGAGCAATTGGTAACTAACTATCTGGTGCGATGATCTCAACTGCAGACTGAAGGCATTTGATTTAATTGAAAACCGCTACTGCCACTATGGTTAATATTACGCCAAATCATTTTGCCTACCAACTCAACTATTTACCGACAATTAGTGCGTCTTTATTAACAACCCCTGTCCCGTTGGCAGAGAAACGATTTGGTGGTTTTTGGCTTTCGCTACTTTATCCATACCCTTTTTCTGCTCAATAAAGCCTTTGAAAGCATAGTCGTCTAACAGCACTATGGCACCGTTAACTAACTTATCCCAAAAATAGTTAAGCGCAGCCTGCTCCGGAATAGTTGCATTCATATCCAGATGCAAGAATGCTATTTTGGGTGTATCCACCAGCGCCAGGGTTTCAGGAATAGAGCCCTGGATTAGCAAAGTATTTTGCCATTCGTTGAAGTTTTCTTTTACTTGATCGAAGTTTCCAGTATAAGATTGATTTTCCAATTTAGCTTGGTTCTTCTTCAGTATACCGGCGTCAATTTCAGCTTCCGAAACATACTTTGGATCGATCCCTTCAAACGTATCGAGTAAATAGAAACTCTTATCCAAAGTATTCCAATCCAGGTAGCGCATTATGGCGCTGCTTAAAAACCCCCAGTTGACACCACATTCAATAAAATCTCCCTCGAGATGGCTAGCGGTTTTCGCTGCCCATAATCCGACATGAACCCGCCAGTGCCAGCGAGAGTCCTTCCCCTGGGTAGCCTGCAGTCCTCGACTATAGGCGTCAACAAATTCAGTTGCCTGCATAAAATCGTGGTTGTGCACCGAAAACAGCCCGTCCTGGTCGTAAACGTGGGTTCCGTGGGTCTCCAGCTGGTTGATGATATCGGCGATTCTCGGGTCCTCAGAATTAGCATTTCCAAGGTCGGCGATATAATCCCTGGCGACATCATACTGCTTGAACCGCATAAACAACTGGCACAGTAATAGTCCGGCATTTACATTGGTCGGAAATTTTCGTTTTACCTCAAACAAGATATCCAATGCCCGAGCCGTTCGACCCTGCTTAAGATACGCCGTGGCAAGCCCCAAAAAACCTGCAGGGTGATCCGGCCAGAGTCGGGTGGTTTCGGTAAAAGCTTCCTTGGCAGAATCAAACCAGCCCAATTGGACCAGGCAATTACCACTTTGGGTTAGCGCCTGCTGGTCCTGTGCAGAAATCGCCAGAACCGACTGCCATAATTCAAGCGCATGTTCCCAGCGTTTCTCATGTTGGGCTGTCAAAGCCTGCTGCGCCAGGACGTTAACTGGATCGGTCATGTGGGGGAAAGAGGATTATGGTCTGGCGCTAATGTAATCAAAAACAAGCACACCACTCTTGTGCAGCAGAATGCTGATTTACAGGCGACATAATGCCGCTGGAAAGTAGGGGGAATATACCAAATAAGTAAAAATGATGTCTGAGATAATTCTCCTTGGCGATGGTTATCGTTTGATTCCAAAACAACCTGAAGGGAACATGCGCCATTTTTGAAAAAAACAATAAAATCAACTACATGCAATAGAAAAATCTGAATTTTCTAATCCCGAATTATGCTATAGTCGCGCGCAGAATTTTTCCGTCTGGATCAGTGTGGTGTACGACCGATAGCAGCCACTACACTAATATAGGTTCCCATCGAGGTTGACTTATAATTCGAAAACCAGAAAACACTTTCCACCGATAAAAGATAATTGCTTACTCGATTAGAAGTCGCTCGCGGTCTGGCTGATTTGTCCGAAGGGTTTCGGCTGGTCAGGGTTTGGTGGCGACTGGCACTTATGACCAGCCGGGAACAGTATAAGAGGAGCGTGCTGGGGCCAATCTGGAATACCATAGGAATTCTTGCCCTGGTGCTTTTGTTCGGCTTACTTTACGCCACGATGTTTGGTCAGGACACCAGAGATCACTTGCCTTACGTTGCCGCCGGACTGGTTCTCTGGGTAGTTTATTCAGAGTTGATCATCAAAAGCTGTTCGGTATTTCCTGCTCATGCAGTATATATCCAACAAATGACACTACCAAAAAGTGTTTATATTTTTCGGCTTATCGCTTCCGAATTACTCAGTTTTGGATACGCATTCTGTCTCATTATTCTGCCGGCGATACTCTGGGGATATGGCCCCGTATTTAAATTGGTACCTGCACTATTGGGTTTGCTGCTGATCATCGTGAATATGTTTTCAGTCTCCCTGATTTTGTCCGTAATATCTTTGCGGTATCGTGACGTGGCCCCTATTGTCGCCAATATTATGCGACCGGTAATGTTTTTGACGCCAATTATATGGAATGCGGATAGTTTTCCCGACCGCGCTATTTTTATTGTGTGGAATCCTTTCTATCATATTATTGAAATTTTCCGAGCACCCATGCTTGGAAAATCTGCCGCATTGACCAGCTACGGATTTGTCATCGCCATTACACTGGCTTCTTTGGCAATGTCTCTCTACGTCTATTCTCGTTACCGGGCGCGAATCGCCTATTGGGTCTAAGTTATGCCGTCGATAACACTTGAAAATGTGTCGGTAAATATTCCGGTTTTTAATGCCCGGGGCCGCTCAATTAAATCCACCATCATACGCGCCAGCACCGGCGGCAGAATCGCCAGCGACAATGGCGCGATATCTGTTGAAGCGTTACGTGACGTTTCGCTTAAAATAAGTCAGGGCGATCGAGTAGGGCTGGTAGGTCATAATGGCGCAGGAAAGACCACTTTGCTGCGGGTCATGGCGGGAATTTTTGAACCGGTCATGGGCAATGTTGATATCGACGGCCGCGCCACCGCCATACTCAATTCTAACGTGGGTATGTCCGTTGAAATGTGTGGCTGGGATAATATTGAAACCAGAGGTGTTCTCAATGGCTTTGGAAAGCAACAGATAGAAGAGTTAAAGCGAGACGTCGCCGAAAATAGTGGTTTGGGAGAATTTCTCGACATGCCCGTTAGAACCTACTCGGCGGGAATGCGACTGCGCTTGGCATTTTGCGTTTCCACCAGTATTTCAGCAGAAATTTTACTACTTGACGAAGGTATAGTTGCCGGTGATGCAGCGTTCCTGGATATGGCCAGGAAGCGCTTTGACCGAATGCTGGAAGATGCCAGTGTATTCGTTCTAGCCTCCCATTCCAAACACATTATGAAGTCTTTCTGCAATAAAGGAATCTTTATGCAGCATGGGCAAGTGGTGTGCTTTGATGACATCGATACGGTTTTGTCGGAATACGAAAAATCGACCAAGTCCGGCTAGTTTCACCGTGCGAATGTTCGGGATCTTGCTTTGAAATCTTATCGACCAGATATTGACGGGCTCAGAGCCTACGCGATTTTAAGCGTTATTCTATTTCATGCCGGTTTCGATGTTTTTTCTGGTGGTTATATTGGCGTCGATGTGTTCTTCGTGGTTTCGGGGTTTTTAATTACCAATAATATCTTTAACGACGTAGTTAGAGGCAGTTTTAGTTTTTCAAATTTTTATCTGCGCCGAGCAAGACGTCTGTTTCCCGCAGCATTTTTCACCTTTCTAATAACCTTTATCGGTGCCAGTTTACTGTTCTCTCCGGAACACCTGGCACGTCTGGGAAAATCACTGATATTCGCATTGCTGTCAGTGTCCAATATTTTTTTCTGGTCGGAATCGGGATATTTTGACACTGCCTCTGAGTTCAAGCCTTTATTGCATACCTGGTCACTGGCCGTTGAAGAACAGTTCTACCTGGTTTGGCCACTTTGTCTTTTTTTCTTGCTAAAAATTAATCGGACATGGGTAGCTCCGGTATTCCTGATAGTTTGCGGTTGTCTGTCGCTGTTCTATAGCGAGCGCTGGATACTGTCTGACCCCCATGGTGCATTTTTTCTGGCACCTTTTCGCATAGCCGAACTTGCCATTGGATCTGTATGTGTCTGGCTCGTCAGATTTCAACCAAACAATAAAACTTTACTCGAGCCCCTGGTGTTGGCTGGACTACTGGCAATCATTATTCCCGTATTTACCTATTCCGAAAAAACCCCCTTTCCGGGTATTAATGTATTGCTTCCGGCTTTGGGAACCGCATTGATTATCTATAGTGGTAAAGCGAATTATATTGCTAAAATTATCAACAACCGTGTTGCCATCGGCATAGGGCTGATTTCTTATTCCCTGTATCTGGCCCACTGGCCTTTACTGGTATTTTATCAATACGGAAAGGCCGACCCTATTTCAGCGGTCGAAAAGCTGGGCTTAATAATGGCCTCATTTTTTGTTGCGACCTTAATGTATTTCTATGTTGAGAAGCCCTTTCGAACCTCACCAAAAAACCCAGCGTGGCTCCGACCTTCAAGATTCGCCGGGCTGTGTGTCGGTTTGGCGTTAACCCTGGTAATTCCTGGTGGGCACGCGTGGTTAAATGACGGCTGGAAATGGCGGATTGCGTCTGATATCCAGCAACTAACTGATAATCTCGAAGATTCGCGTTCGGAAAGGTTTCTGCCGTTTAATCGTCGTTGTGGAAGATCCCGGGATGAATGCATGGTTTTCGACCAAGACAAGATCAATATTGTTGTCTTTGGGGATAGCCACGGAGTCGATGGATACAACATTATGGCATTGAGCTATCCCCAGGCGAACATTGTTCTGGCTTCAAATCCATCATGCCCACCTTATATCGACGTTGAATATTTTCTCGAATCTCGACCGAATATAGTTGGATGCCGGGAGCACAATGATTTTATTTTTTCCCGATGGACTGAAATTAGTCAGGCAGATATCATCGTATTTTCAATGTTGCAGGATAATCAATCCGTTTCTCGACTCAATGACACTATCGATTGGCTTCGCCCGCGGAGCAATGCCCGATTTCTGGTATTAGGTACCGCAATGATCTTTAATAAAGATGTACCGACGGTCATATCCAGTCTCGAATCAGTAAAACAAGTGGAGGCGGCGGTGATGGCAAATGCCAGAACTGCGCTGTTTGAAACAGATTTACTCTTTCGGGAAAATTTTGAAAACAGTGATGTGTTGTTTGTTAGTAAGCTCGACCAATTGTGCCCGGGGCGACAGTGCCAGATCGTACTGGATGATGGTGAATTGTTAACCTACGACAGGCATCACTTGAGTGTTGGCGCAGCTAGAATAGTGGCTGAGCATATCAAGAAACTGTATCCGGAACCGGAGGCTCTGCGATGAAGCGTGTTCTATACCCTCCAGGGCAGGGTTTCGGTCATGCGAAATCCCGATATATCGAGTAGAATCCCAAGCCGAATAATGAATGGAAACAAATGGTTCGCAAATGGACTTAACAGCCCTGTTATATTCTTTTAGTACTAACCTTTGACATATTACAGCTATGACTGATTTTTCCCATTATTGCACCACAGTGGCGCAAAATTTTTCCCAACTCGCCGCGCAAGGTGATGAGGTTGATGCAGCTGGCGAAATGCTGGTGGCTTCGTTAAACGCTGGCAGCAAAATCATTTTTTGTGGGAATGGCGGGTCAGCAGCTGACTCTCAACATCTCGCGGCAGAACTAATGGGACGATATTTGATCGACCGGAATCCACTGCCAGCATTAGCTCTAACCGTAGATACCTCGGCGCTAACCGCTATCGCCAACGATTATTCATACGAGGAAATATTCTCGCGTCAATTATCTGGTATTGGCAACAGCGGCGATGTGCTGGTCGGTCTGTCAACCAGCGGCAACAGCGGAAATGTTTTGCGAGCAATTGAAACAGCCAGAAAAAACGGTATAAAAACCATTGGATTAACCGGTGGAAAAGGAGGAAAAATGGTTGATCAATGCGACCTATGTATTGTTGTACCGTCGAACCAAACTAATCATATTCAAGAAATGCATATCGCTATCGGCCATGTTTTATGTGGCTATATTGAAAAACAACTGTGCTAGACCAGGCGGTCATATTGGTTGGTGGCAAGGGAACACGCCTTGGCCCACTCACCAAAAACACCTGCAAACCACTCCTCGAAATTGCTGGAAAACCATTTTTAAGTCACGTTATAACCCACGTATCACGATTCGGGATTAGCAATGTGCTACTGCTGGCCGGGTACCATGGCGACCAGCTTAGATACTTATACCATGGCAAAGAAATTAATGGCTCTAGCATTAAGGTACTTATTGAGCCGGAACCTGCTGGTACCGCCGGGGCCCTGAAGTTCGCTGCCGAAGACCTGGAAGATGAATTCCTGCTGCTCAACGGAGACACCTACTTTGATGTCAATTTGCTCTCTATAAATCCCATTTCAAGCACCACTGACTATATCGCCGCAGTTGCGCTTAGAAGCGTAGAGTCGCGCGCTCGCTATGGATCTGTTAACTTGGTTGAGGGAAATATCACCGCATTTAAAGAAAAGTCTTCTGAAGATAAAGATAGCCCTGGACTGATTAATGGCGGAATATATTATTTGAAAAAGGCCGTCTTGAATTATATCGAATCGATGCCCTGTTCCCTGGAGGATCAGGTTCTGCCCCGGTTAGCGGCAATAAATAAGCTAAAGGGGTCTGCCCATGACGGATATTTTATCGATATTGGAATTCCAGAAAGCCTGGCCCAGGCGGATAGAGAGCTTAATGATCAACTAACCAGGCCAGCAGTGTTCCTCGATCGCGATGGAGTAATTAACCAGGACAAGGGATATACCCATAAAGTTGAAGATTTGGTAATCAATCCCGGAGCGGTGGATGCCATTCGCGCAATCAACGATTCTGGCCAATACGTTATTGTGATAACTAATCAGGCCGGTATTGCACGGGGCTATTATAGCCACGAAGCGGTTCACAGATTTCATCGGCATTTGCAGAAAACTCTGAATGCGACCGGCGCCCATATCGATAGTTTTTACTTTTGCCCACATCATATAGAAGGATCAATAACCAATTATGCGGTGGAGTGCGAATGTAGAAAACCACGGCCGGGGCTACTGATGGAAGCCTTCAGCGAATGGCCGATTGATAAGAATAACAGCGTTATGATCGGAGATAAGCCGTCTGATATGGGTGCTGCAGATGCCGCGGGTATCCGCGGAATTCTATTCACCAATTGGCAACAAACAATCGGTTCGATATTGCCCAGTATATAAAGGCTTACTTCTGCCGCCGGCAATAGATACATTCAACATACCGTATATCGATATTTAGACCAAATGATAAAAATTTCCAAGACGCCCCTGAGAATCGGATTGTTTGGCGGCGGCACAGACTATCCTGACTACTTCCAACGCTACCCTGGCGCAGTGTTGGGGACCACAATCAACAAATACATTTATATTTCTTCAATTCCAATGACGACCATTGGCGAATATAAATATGTATTGACATATAGTCAGATTGAACGGGTACTGGATGTGGAAGACATCAAGCATTCGGTATTCCGCGAAGTCATTAAAGACAGGAATCTTGAAGGTCGCTGGCACTTTTCGGTGATGTCGGACTGTCCCGCAGGGACCGGACTCGGTAGCTCCTCTGCATTTACTGTGGGGTTTATTCAATTGATGGACGCGATCCAGGAACGAGATGCCACCCGATACGACCTTGCGCTGGATTCAATTCGAATCGAGCGCGATGTACTAAAGGAAAATGTTGGCATTCAAGACCAGCTGCATGCGTCGTTTGGCGGTCTCAATCGATACGATTTTCATAACGCAGATTTTTCGATTTCGCCGGTACGAATATCGGCAGATTGTCGTGACGCGTTAAATGACTCCATGCTGTTGATTTTTACCAATAGCACCCGGAGCGCGAGTAAGACCCTGGAAGATCAACTCAAACGAACCAAAGAAAATAAAGTAGACAAAGAACTATCCCACTTACTGGCTTTGGTTGAACAGGCAACCGGCATATTCAATCAACCCAGTACTGACACGATGCTGAAAGAGCTTGGCAAAATGCTGGATGAAGCATGGCAGACCAAGCGTGCCATCTCCAAATCTATCAGCAACCCAATGATTGACGAGTTGTATGAATACGTTATGTCGAAAGGCGCCTATGGCGGAAAACTATGTGGTGCCGGCGGTGGGGGATTTTTAATGTTTCTTGCGCCCCAAGATGTGAAGCAGCGACTAAACGAAGAGTTCTCAAAAAAATCATCCTTTCTCGATATTAAAATCGATCCACGGGGTAGTCGTCTTCTGTAAACAACGACGTGATAGTCGACAACGACCTAGCCCAGAGTTAACCAGCTTGAAGGTATATTTCCTGTCCCATTGAATTTTGCAATCAACGGGTCGTTTGAAACAATCATTTGAGTCTCCAGTAATTCTCGCATCTCTGCCACCTCTTTGGCGAAAGCGCCGGTGGCTATTTGATTATTCAGGCAATATGGATCTTGCGTCAGGTCGTAAAACTCTTCTGCTTGGCGGCTACGGATAAATTCTACTCGGCCAGACAATTGAGGGTCCTCTACGGCTGCTTCCTTCATGGATTTCCAGGCTAAACCCGTAAGAGGTTCGATCAGGCCATCATACTGAATTGATTCGCTTGGATAGATTAGTCTCTCCCCCGGCCAGGCATTGTAGATATACAGATGTTCACGGGTCTGAACCGCTCGCATGGGGAATACCTGCTCTCCCGGTTGAGCGTAATTGTAGCTGGTGTAGACACGCTGGCGAATGCCTCCAGACCCACTTTCAATCCTTTTATAAAAACTTTGTCCATCCAGATTAGCAACCCGTGATAAACCAAGTCCATGGAGTATGGTGGGCATTAAATCCACGATGGATACCATGGTATCCTGAATAACATCGCCGGGAGTTGTCACTTCCGGCCATCTGATGATCAGTGGTATTTGGGTGCTATAGCGGTACAGGTTTTGCTTTGAGGTTGGCAGAGATGCACCTTGATCTCCAAGGTAAATAAAGATCGTATTGTCGAGCTCACCAGCTTCCTCCAACGCACGCAGCACCCCACCAACCGCCATGTCGGCACGATGTAAGGCTGAATAGTACTGAGAGACGTCTATACGAACACCGGGTAAATCAGGCAAGTATCCTGGAACCGGGATCTCCCAGGGAGAGTACAGGTGGGGAAAGGGTTCGAGTGGCAATATTTTTCTATCCTTATAATTACGCTGCCAGTTTTCAAGGAATGGAATTTCATCCACGCTTCCCGGCCATGGCCGGTGTGGATCGGTGGTGTTAAGGTGAAAAAAGAATGGTTTGGAATCCGATTTTGCATCGGAAATTAACTCAGTGGTCAGATTGTAGAATCCTTCCGGAGACCCCCATCCAGGGAAGTACCCTGGTTTTTGGTTTTTTACCCAGCGATAACTTACCAAGCCACGACGATCCCATTGAAATGCTTCGTCAGGCCGGTAGTTTGGATCTTTTTGAACAAGAACAGTGGTATACCCGGCATTTTTCAGTTCCAGCGCCAGGGTGGATATGCCCTCGCCTATCGGGTCTGAATGGCCAGTAGCTCCACTTGTCTGTGGATATAATCCTGTCATCAGCGATAGACGGGACCCCTGACAGGTAGATGTTGAGGTATGGGCGTGTTCAACTCGAACTCCCTGTGTAGCCAAATTATCTAAATGGGGTGTTACTCCCTGCAAGGGGCAGCCGTAACAGCCTAGTGAATCCGCATCATTGTCATCCGTTGTAAAAATGACAACATTTTTACGTCCTAGAGAATTTTTCTGATTGCCCGTGATTGAGGGTAAATCCTCATTTTCACCAGCAATAGCCATACCTGTAGTTAGGCTCCCGGCTGCCTGGAGGAATTTGCGACGACTGAATTTCATCCTACGAAAATATTATGTTGCGACTACGCTATATAAAAAAGTATCCGATTTATACACTATAATCCGGGTTTGACCAATTAACCCATTGCGTTGGAAAGCCTCCAGTTGGAACTTTTGTCGGATTATCGAGTCTACGATTGCTGCACCGGTTCAATTTGATATAATTAACAGACGGTTACCGATGAATCTGGCAGTCTCCGATAGAGATCCACTTAGCTGTTTTAGCCTAGAGGAAAGTAGTGTAAGACTACTATACAGTTTCCTTATAATTGTCATGCAGTATTCTGTGTTTAACTGCCAAACTGAATTTGAATCACCAATATGTCTAAAATAAAGGACTTAGGAACAAGAAAGTTTATTGTCACAGCATACCTTGCGCTTGCTATTGGACTTCTTCCAACAAGCGCAGTAGCGGGTGATCTTACTGTACAAACAAAAATCGTCAGCCTGCGTGGTTACGTCAACGGTGCCTATTTTGTTACCCTAGCCACCGCTGCCATGGCACCAGGGTCACTATTTCCTACCTGTACCACGGTTTACAAGGTTAATGATATTCAGCCCGGAAAGGACGTGGTTATTGCAAGTGCCATCGCAGCACATATAACCGGAAAGGATGTGCAGATTGAAATTTCTCCTGCTGGATGCAGCGGATACGCCACTCTCATTACCAGTATCTTCGTTTACTAGGTTTACATTCCAGCTCTCGTTAGGAAGATAAGGTTATGCAGACGAGTTTTGTCAGATCCTGCAATTAGCCGGTCAACAAGATTTTCTAACCGGGAAGACTGGTTTTCAGATATCAGCTTGATGCAACGATATACCTTGCAGTATGTAGATTTGTATTCGTGATCTTGCAGAAATTGACCGATCCTTTATATCCGATAGTTGAAACTTTAAAATATTGTTCCCCGGCTGACAAACTATACGCATCATTCGGTCTTCGATTTGTGGAATGAATTCCTGAACCACGACATCATTTCCAGCAACTACTTTTATATTTGCCGCTATAATTTCTTCACTAAGGACAACCCGGTATCTGATCACCAAAACTAACGGATCGAGTAAACTAAATTCGAGAGTCGGCTGATCTACAATACTGGTCATCTTAAACAGGTTCTCTTTTTCGTAGGTCCATTCACCAGATTTAAATGCACCATTAAATATCTCTTGCTCATTTGCTTCCTGTATTTCCGGAAATAATTTGGCCCAGAGATTTAAACCCGATTGCTTATATACAGCATCGTCATATTTAACCGTTCCTATTTCGGTAAGGTTTCTTCGGTATTTTTTTTCCGCACCCAATTTCCCAATAGTACTCGCGATAATGCGTTTGGCGGTATTGGCTATATTTGAATCATTAGGGGTAGATTTGGTAGCTACGATCTGATCAGCGCTGAACCTCCGCACTAGAAAACGTAGGTTTCCACCGAATATTTTAACCATCTCCCGGCGCCACTGCATCGTAGACTTGTCTTCCGGGCGTGCTTTCAAAGCCGCAGCAACCCGCCGCGCCATTCCTGCTATGGTTACCGTAGTGGGTGGATTATGTCCTAGCAAATGATCCCGGCTATCCATTGATTCAGTCATTATTTCTACTTCTGTCCGCAGTTTTTCGAAAATAAAATCAGACAGTTCGCCCTCTACCATATCTTCCTGTTGCAGTATTTCCTGATCCAGCCGGGTTAGCAATCCTTCGTGATACAACGCTTCCTCGACGATACTTCCATGTCGCGCGATAACATCATAATAGTACTGTAAAGGTAACCTGTCATTTTCTATCCTGGAAAACACATCAGCATTTCTCGCGCCATGAAAGGGTGATGAAAACAAACGCAGGGTGTCTCTGTCTTGTAGCCTAGCTTCCATCGCAGTATGTGTCTGTTGTCGATTGGCATTGAACAGGTAAAAGCAAAACAAGCGTTCGCAGGGTTCGCGCTGACAATAAAACAACCCCCCCTCTTTCAGCACTCGCATCATTTCACCGATAATGATATGAGGTTTAAGGGTGTGGTGTAAAGACGCTGAAATATAAGCGAAGTCGAAGTAATTATCCTCGAAGGGCAGATCATGAAAATCTCCGGCTACCCGATCCACATTATCGACCAATCCTTGTTCCACTGCCAGCTGCCGCCCGATTTCAAGATCTCGGTTACTAATGTCAAACAAGGTTGAATCAAAATTGTATTCCGAGGCCAACTGGTATCCCATAATGTGGCGATAGCAAGCAATTTCCAAATAGCGTTTTGGTTGAATACTCTCTTGATCCTTGTGCCGTTCTAAAACTCCTTTTAGAATTTTCAGGTACCAGTCGCTGGTCTCAATAACGTTTGGATCGTTACTCAGTTGATGCTGGGCAAGTTCACCAATTTGGGCGCTGAAGTTAATCGGCGGTTTGTTTGTAATGGATGACATATTAAATTTGCAAAAATTTTTCGACGTTCCTGCAGGCGACTATTACCTTTTTGCAGCTAACAATTTTACGTCCAGAAAAACGTGATATTGGGTATTTTGAGTTTTCGAATTAGAGAACTTTAGAACAAGTCATAACTTACTCAGGGGTATCACGATTTACTTAGACAACAATAGTTTTAATGCCGCTGTCACTGCAGCCGCGTCAATTGCATTATTGGCTTGTTCGATTGATGCGATACGGTCAAACCATTGCGTAGTCATTACATTATAACCGGTTCCATTTAAATGCAGTCCATCTCCAGATGTATAGGGCACTACTTGCCAGAGTCCCCGAAGCGCCTGGTACATCGGCGCAATTTCAATTTCTCTCACGGCTGCCAGAGCATGTAGTCTAGGGTTGTAGTCAAAAGCGATAGCAGCGTCGAAATTACCATTGCTGGTGTTGGGCGTTATTTCAGCAATTATCGGGGTGACTTCCCGAGCAAAACTCTGACTTATCATATTGTCCATATTGGCCTGGGTGGCGCTACTAGACAGGCCCTGATACAGATCATTGGCGCCGTACATAATTAATATATAGTCTGCCGGGCGACTATTCAGTACCCCACCGATACGGGAAACCCCATGAAAACTACGATCTCCGGCAACACCCCAGTTATATATTGTCGACGGCTCAACGGCGGCATCCAATTGCTGGTTCAGAACTGGTTGATAGCCACCGATATTTGCTGCGCCATTTACTGGACTGGTAACGCCAAATTCTTGTCCCGCCGCGGTGCGGCCCAAGCCCTGGGTGATACTGTCTCCCGAGGTTAGTACTTCCAGTCCAAAGCTGGAGCCAACGGAAACCAGCGATAACCCAGTAGCCAGTATAAGACTGGTCGAAAGTTTTAGAATTTTTGTCGTTACGCGTTTCATTGAATCAAATTACCATCAAAGAGTTTGGTTGGACTATTTTGCTCATCAGGAAAATACATGGTTGCCCGACTCCTGGCGTTAAAAATTACCGGTGGCTCAAGAGGATACTCGAGCTCCACCCTGGCCTGATACCGCCGAATAGTCTCTACGTCAAACAAATTACTGGCCGCCCCAGGTTTATGTTTGACCAAGTCAAATACCTCAAATTCATCATCGTACTGGTTACCGTTAAGTCTTTTCCAGGTAACCCATACGTTACCGAAATCGTCCAGCCCCGCTTCCGGCAATATATCAGGAATTTTGTTCCCGGTATTGACCCGATAAGGTTCTGACCAGCCTGTTTGCGTCAACTGGGAAAAATAAATATCATCATCGGCACCGTCATTGCCCGCCCAGAAAACCCAGGGCCGGGTATCAAGATCATAAACAATAACCGGTGCCAGATTTGTCGACAACTTGTTGGTCAAAATCCCGGGCTCATTCCATTTACCATTACTCAATTGGCGATAGTACAAGCTACTGCCCTTGCGGGTTACCGTGCTCCAGACTACAAGCTGATTATTGTTTTTATCTATTCCTACCGCCGGCAAAATATTTAACTGCTGGTTATCAATTATTGTCTGTTTTGCCTGCCACTGGCCATCTACGTGATGACTGAGAAAAATCCGACTACCCTTGGAATCATCTTCGGCCCAGACAAATGCTGCCTGGGAGGCGGCATAGCTTGAAAATGTCACCACAAGCAAACTGCAAGCGATGGTGAATAATGTGTTTTTAGAAAGCATCATTAGCTAAAAGTTTCCTTCTACTGATAAGGTCTTTATAAACCTAATTCCATCATTGGATCAAGTATACAAATATTTTATCCGACTTCCACAAAAGTTGGTATTTTTGCGGATTTAATTCGAGTTCCTGAAAAAGTGGAGGTCCATAGTGCTCAGCTGTATGCATAATATTGGGGTATATATGGTGGGGCGCATTGAGTCTGGAGTTGATCTGTCCACCCCTCAAATTCACTACCAAAATCCAGCCCACATATTGTTTTAATGGATCATTTTGATAGTTTTCAAAATTAAATTCATTGTAGTTCGATTTAAAAAATTTAAACCCATGGTATCGATGTTGGGTCAGCGCCCTGATGGCGTATCCAGTGGCGGGATCGGTCAGAATTCGCTGTCTTGTTTCGAGCCCTTGCAAAAACTCAATCAGGTCAATCCAGTTTTTATAGGAATTCTCCACCGGTGATCTCACCAGGGAGGGCGACCGTACCATGCTGTTGTTGATAAAGTCGTTTTTAAATGGCAACAATAGACCAAATAGCGGGACTAGCAGCAAGAGGCGCCAAAACCTAGTACTACCGGACATTAGTTTCCATCCGGCAAGGCTGGTCAGAATCAGGTAGCTCGCAACAATTGGCAGATACATAGCGAACAATACGCGCCACAATACCTGTGGATAAGTCAGCCGTAGATACGCCTCGGTATAAAGTGGATTAAATACCGTCACCAGAGGCAATATCAAGGCTGCAAGCATTATTGCGCTCTTTGTAATTGCCTTGTAGTAGATCAACGCTATTAAATAGACATAGAACCCCCATATTCCGAGAACCGTATAAAACTGCCGTGTGGGATTTAGTATATTCAAGCTAGACAACTTTTGGGAAACTACTCCTAGATTAAGTAACCGGACCGGGTCAAAACTATAAGGAGGCAGATTGAATATTATTAACGCAAATCCCAGCAACAACGCCGCAAACATTGCAAACATAATCTGACTGTTTCTGCGGGAGGGAATGATGTCCAGGGAGTATGGACCCAAGCCAATTCTCGGTAAAAAATAAGCGATGGAAAGAGCGAAGCAAAAAGTTAAAAATAGGATAGCCTCCTGGGGATGAAGATAGGTGGATACCATTACAAGTAGCGCCATCAGGACCGTGAGCTTCGGCGAAATTCGGGTGGTAATCTGCTCAATCAGCAATACTACCAGGGCAAGGAAAATACAGTAATTTAGAATTACCGGTCCGCCAATATAATATCGTGGAAATGAAAAATTGTTAATTCCAAAGGTGGTCCAGTAAAAAAACACAGCAAGGCTGCAAGATAAAACCAACTGCGCCTTGTCGACCCCAACCAGTCTGAAAATATATTTGCAAAAATAGAAAATCGAGAACGACCAAAGCGCTGGATAGGCGATGCTGATGATTTCTATCAGCCTGTGAGGCGGTGTGCCGGTCTGGGTCGAAAAGTATGCGGCAATATAGTGGAACGCATTATTCTGGGTACCGAGGCGTAATGAAACCTGTAACTGACCGGAAAAGTCAGTCAGGTAATTTGCTGCAGTTTGCACAGTATGCAAATGCCAGAATAAATCTATTCCGTGATCGATAAAGGGTCCTGAAAAGTATTGATAACAGACGAGCAATAGCAATACCGGGGTAAATTCAACCAGCCCGGCAACCCTTTCTTTCAATCGCAATCTCCACCAGGGGCTTGATACTGCAACCAGTGAAATTATAATTCCGAGGGTCAGGTAGGTTGGGAATACCCAATGGGTTTTACCCAGTAATACCCCGCATACCAATACAAGTACGTATAGCGATAGCGATAGTGGTATCGATAACAGATTCGCAATTTCCGAGCGCAACAATGCCACTGCCAGGACAAAGCCTGGCAGAAAAATGGACAAGGCCAGGACTATCCACATGGTTACCGACCACTACCTGAAAATATCGTGTAAAACGTTTTGATCAGAATGGTGAGATCCAGCACCAATGAGTAATTCTTAATATAGTAAAGGTCATACTCCAGCTTGGTGTGTGAGTCTTTAATACTGGAACCATAGCGAAACTTGACCTGTGCCCAGCCGGTAATACCGGGTTTTACGCTATGGCGAATATCGTAATAAGGTATCTCCGTTTCGAGTAAATGAGTTAATTTCTGCTGTTCCGGGCGAGGTCCAATAATGCTCATATCTCCTTTCAACACGTTAACCAACTGGGGCAGTTCGTCCAGTCGATAGCGCCGCAGGAATCCGCCCAATGGGGTAATTCGCGGGTCGTCATAATCGGTCCAGTTCGAATCACCTTTATCCTTTTCCCGACTCATGGTTCGAAGTTTATAGATCTTGAACAATCTGCCGTGCCACCCGACTCTCTCCTGGATAAACACGGGATTTTGCGAGTCCGTTAAAAATACCAGTAGCGCTGAAATTACTCCCAGCAGCAAGGTGACCGGAAGTGTCACGATGGTTAACAGCAGATCGATAGTGCGCTTTACTCGCTGCCTGATCGAGTCATTTATATAATTGAACCCGGAGTTGTTAATGAACCAATGTTCCTGGATATGGGAAATCGGAACTTTGCCCAGATAGTCTTCGTAGAACTGATCGACGCTGGTAATCCTCGCTCCTTGAAATTTCTGCTTAACAAGCTGTCCAATCAGATTTCGATTTTCGTATAAGTCCTGATCGAGTATTACCCCTACGCCAGCGCGAAACTGTCTTTCGTTTGTCAGCCATTCTTCTGTCTTTCGCAAGAACTGAAATCGATTCTGCTTATTCCCCTCGGATTCCAGTTTATTGAAATGATCCTGGCTTCCAATAAAATTCCAAACCAGAAAGGGTGTCTTGTTCCGCAGATCGCGAAATAGAAAATACCTGGTTACCAGAAGATAGGATAGGAACCCGGACATACACAACAACAAAATACCGCGACCATAAATATTCTTAATTGATCCGGGGCCCAGAAAATAGATAATAATAAGTAGAATAGACAGTGCCAACAGCACTGAAATCATGCAGCGAGACAGTAAAGAAGACAGCGGAACATCAATACTGACTTCAAAAGCGCTCAATAGATACAACGACACGCTGACCACTAGCAATGTTGGTCCTAATTGGCTCAGATATGTTGTGACGGAAACATTGTAGATAATCGTCGATATAAAGTAGGCGATTAACGAAAACACAATTAAGTCGGTCAACAGAATCAATTTGTTGGACTGGGACCGGGTGATCCCAGAAAACAGATTTGCCTCGTGCTCCTGTTTCATTTTCCAGGCAAATTCAACTAACCGGCCAGCTGCGCTAATTGTTGCCCGAGATCTTCCCTGGAGCGGAGGTTGTCTGCCAGTTTTTGCCGTTCTTTCTCTACCACTTGAACAGGTGCCTTGCCGGTGAATCCCGGGTTATTAACCTTGGCTTCGATTCGACTTATCTCCTTATCGATTGCAGCGACGGCTTTTTCCAGTCGGCTGATCTCAGCTCCTTTGTCGATCAAACCCTCAAGAGGAATAAGGATATTCATTTCTCCCAGTAAGGTTACCGCGGATTCCGGTTTTGGATCGGAGTCTGTGACGACCCTGATCGACTCAACCTTGGCCAGAGTATCCAGGTACATACGGTTTTTCACCAGCATATCCAGATCTGACTCGGATCCATTTGCCAACAACACCGGAACTTTTTTACCCGGAGCAATATTCATTTCTCCCTTTATCTTACGAATCCCCAGAATAAATTGCATAATCCAATCAATTTCTGTCTCGGCTTTTAGATCAATTTTTTCGGGCTGCGACACAGGATATGGCTGCCGCATGATGGTGTCGCCTTGCTTGTCAGCGAGGCCCGCAATTTTCTGCCAGATTTCCTCGGTGATAAAGGGCATGATCGGGTGGGCCAATCGCATCATCGTCTCCAATACCCGGACCAGGGTTCGACGGGTGCCGCGCAGCGCCTCTATGCTACTATCCTCGTTGTTCAATACCGGTTTGCACAACTCCAGATACCAGTCGCAGTAGTTATTCCATATCAGCTCGTAAATTTCCCTGGCGGCATGATCAAACCGATATATGTTAACCGCATCGGTTACTGCCTTTTCGCTACGTTGCAAACAGGAAATTATCCAGCGATCTGCCACCGACAATTCTACCTCTCCACCATTCTGCCCACAGTCCTTGGCTTCGGCGTTCATCAGGACAAAGCGCGCGGCATTCCAGATCTTGTTGCAGAAATTACGATAACCTTCGGTCCGGGCCAGATCAAAATTAATATCGCGACCATTCGATGCCAGCGCGGCAAAGGTAAAGCGTAATGCATCGGTGCCGAAGCTCGGAATCCCTCCCGGAAAATCTTTACGGGTCTGATTGGCAATAGTTTCTGCCAAATGCGGCTGCATCATACCGCTGGTTCGCTTGGTCACCAGTTGATCCAGCTCAATCCCATCAATCAAGTCGATAGGGTCCAGAACATTGCCCTTTGATTTGGACATTTTCTGACCATGAGCATCCCGCACCAGGCCGTGTATATATACCTGTCTGAACGGTACCTGGTTCATAAAACGCGTTCCCATCATAATCATTCTTGCAACCCAGAAGAAAATGATGTCAAAGCCGGTAACCAGAACACTGGTAGGGTAAAAGGTATTCAGTCGGTCGGTCTGCTGGGGCCAGCCCAGGGTAGAAAATGGCCATAATGCCGAACTAAACCAGGTGTCCAGCACGTCCTCATCCTGGCGCAAATCCAGACTGGCGTCGAGACCATATTTCTGCCGCACCTCCTGCTCGCTTCCCGCGACATAAATATTGCCCTCGAGGTCGTACCAGGCCGGGATCCGATGTCCCCACCAAATCTGGCGTGAAATGCACCAGTCTTGGATCCCCTCTAACCACTGGTAATAAGTTTTACTCCAGTTTGCTGGGACGAATTCAATTGTCCCGTTTTTTACCACTTCAATCGAAGGGTCGGTAATCACTGCTTTACCACCCGGGCGGCCGTCATCCTGAACCTCCCGGGTCAGATCAACATACCATTGATCGGTTAAAAATGGCTCGACAACCGCGTTACTGCGATCACCTCTGGGAATCATGAGCTTATGATCATCAATTTTTTCAACCAGGCCCATCGCGCCAAGATCCGCCACTATTCGTTCCCTCGCGGCATAGCGATCCAGGCCTGTATATGCGTTGGGAATCAGTTCACCTTCCGAGATATCCTGGTCATTCTGGTTTTGACGAATACCCGCATCGGCGGTGAATACGTTGATCAGCCCAGCATACATTTGATTTTGCATCGGTTCGCTATCGCGGTGCCGAATCCAAACCTGGTAATCATTAAAATCGTGGGCCGGCGTGATCTTAACGCAGCCAGAACCAAATTCCGGGTCGACATAATCATCCGCAATAATAGGAATACGACGACCAGTTAGAGGCAATTCAATGAATTTTCCCCACAGGGACTTATACCGTTCATCATCAGGATGTACCGCAACCGCGCTATCCCCGAGCATGGTTTCCGGCCGGGTAGTTGCCACCGTAAGATGGCCTTCGGCGTCTGCCAGAGGATAACGTAGATGCCAGAGTTTGCCCTGTTCCTCTTCTGACAATACCTCTAGATCGGACAAAGCGGTGTGCAGCACCGGATCCCAGTTCACCAGGCGTTTTCCACGATAAATAATTCCCTGGTCATAGAGGTCAACAAAGACTTTGGAAACCGCTTCATTCAACCCCTGGTCCATGGTGAATCGTTCCTGGGACCAATCTGGTGAAGCACCCATTCGGCGCAATTGGCGGGTGATCGTACCACCTGACTCTTCCTTCCATTGCCATACCCGCTCGATAAATTTATCGCGACCATAGTCATGGCGATTCTTGCCTTCAGCATTAATCAACCGTTCTACCACCATCTGAGTGGCAATTCCCGCGTGGTCTGTACCCGGCTGCCACAAGGTGTTCTTGCCTTGCATACGATGAAATCGAATCAGGGAATCAATGATGGTGTCCTGAAAAGCATGCCCCATATGCAAACGCCCGGTAACATTGGGCGGTGGAATCATGATGCAGTATGCATCAGCATTGTTGCCGTTATCGTTTGCCTTAAAATAACCTTCGCGTTCCCACTGCTGGTACCAGTGCTCTTCGATTTGATGCGGGTTATAGGATTTTTCCAAAGTCATATTTGCAGCACGAATGTGAGTCGGTTTTTAGAAAGTTAAAGGTTACTGTTAGCGAGTTGATTGGGCCAATGGTAATTCCTGGTTTTTGCCTCTCGATTGACCCGACCAAATAATCGAGTCATCAGCAACCAGCGAGATTAGAATCAGGAATTCAGATGATGGGTTTCCGGTTCGATACCAATTTGACGATAGGCCTTGAACCGATTCCGGCCCGCTTGTTTATCCTGTTCCTCAGCACTGGTCATATCGGCTATACGGCTGAAATGATGGGCCTCCCGGGAAATATCCCGGGTCAAAGAAATTAATAATTGCTGCCATCCCGCTGGCGCTGCCATAGTCCCTAAAAGAACCGGGGTATCTGTCAGAGTATTGACATCAGCAATTACACGATGGGGAACAAAGCTGGCAGGACTATAACTCCACAGCAGTGCATCCAGGGCCTCTACTTCCGAATCATGGTCGGATTGTATATAAACCTTCATGCCCTGACTGAATGCTTTACCCGCGATTTTACAGGCGCAAACCAGTTTGCTGTCCACTTCGTGACTGTCCAGAATATAAAAATCGACCCGCTCGGGCATTCATCCAGGCCCAGCTAAACCCGATTCAGCAGAAATTCCACCAACAGTGGTACTGGCCTCCCGGTGGAACCTTTCTGGGCTCCTGAATTCCAGGCACTTCCTGCGATATCGAGATGGGCCCAGTCGTAGGCCTTGGTAAATTCTTTAAGGAAGCAGGCGGCGGTCACTGCGCCGGCGGTACGCCCTCCTATGTTTGCCAGATCGGCGAAGTTGCTCTTCAATAGTTGACTGTATTCTTCCCAGACAGGCAGCCTCCAGGCCCGGTCACCGCTGGATTCGCCAGCGGTAAGCAATGCATTGGCCAGCTTGTCGCTATTGCTGAATAGCCCGCTGGCAGGCGCCCCCAGAGCAACCACGCAGGCACCGGTTAAGGTCGCTATATCCACCACTGCCGCAGGTTTGAATCGTTCAACGTAAGTCAGGGCATCGCATAAAATTAATCGGCCTTCAGCATCTGTGTTGAGGATTTCGATAGTTTTTCCCGCCATACTGGTAACGATATCCCCCGGCTTATTGGCGGCCCCATCGGGCAGGTTTTCGCTCGCAGCGACCACACCGATAACGTTTTGTCTGGTACCTAGCTCAGCAATCGCCTGGATCGCGCCAAACACACTGGCACCGCCACACATGTCAAACTTCATTTCGTCCATCGCTGCAGCCGGTTTAATCGAAATCCCGCCGGCGTCAAATGTCAGACCTTTACCCACCAGAACCACCGGGGCTTCGCCGCGCTCACCTCCTTTGTATTCCATGATGATAAGCTTGGCCGGCTCCCGGCTACCCCGAGATACCGACAACAGTGACCCCATTTTCAGGCGCTTCATTTCCGCCTCGTTGAGCACTCGGGTTTTAATAGGCAAGTCTTTCTGCATGGCTTTGGCCTGACGCGCCAAGTAACTCGGAGTACAAATATTTCCGGGTAGATTCCCAAGGGTTCGTGCTAACGCGGTTCCCCTGGCAATAGCAGCGCCTTCTGCTACTCCTTTTTTCGCCTCGCTCAAGCTGGTCCGATCAACCAGCATACATACAGATTTCAGGGCAATGGGTTTCTTGCGCTTACTTTTTGTCTGATCAAATCGGTAGAGCGTATGGTCGATTGATTCAACCGCAATACGCACCATCCGACCTATTTCCAGTTTGTCGTATCGCTTATCAAATAAACTTAATTCCATCGAGCGAATGCCATGGGTACGCGCAACCCTGGCAGCACTGGCAGTGGCGCTGCGCAATACTGCAGCATTAACCTTGGCGGCAGCGCCTAGTCCAATTAACAACAGGCGCTCCGCGCGAATACCGCTAAGGTTATACAACATCAAGCTAGAACCTGTTTCACCCGAAATATCGCCTTTGCTCAGGATTTCGCTTATCGCTTTTTTGGTAGCTTTGTCCAGGTTTTCTGCACTTGTGGACAGCCGGTTCCGCCCACCGCTGTATACCCCGACGACCAGACATCTTGATCCCAGGGTTTCGATTTTGTTACTTTTTGCTGAATAGTCCACTTTAGCTGCCATGGTGATTAAGTATCTTAGATTATTAACCGGGTTGATTATAGCAAGCTGCCACATTTGCAGTCAGTGATTCGGCTATTTCTGTCTCTTATACAGGGGCAAACAAGGTAGAATTCTCCCATGATTTTTCACCGTGCATTTATTCGCGAAGTACTGCATACCAGCAGCGCGGTTATCGCAATTTTGTTTTCAATTTTCCTGGTCACCCGCTTTGTCGATTTCCTGCGGCAAGCCGCGGAAGGGGATATTCCGATAAACAGTGTGTTTGTGCTGGTACTGCTTAAAATGATCACGGTGCTTGATATACTGGTGCCGCTGGTACTCTACATCTCAATGCTGCTGGTAATGGGGCGCTGGATTCGGGATAACGAACTAACGGTGATCAGTGCATGCGGCATTGGAATGCGTCAGTTTATCCGGCCAGTCCTGATATTGTTTCTGGTAGTTGGTTCGATGGTGGCGATGTTTTCGCTGTATTTATCCCCATTGTCGGCGGAAATTTCCAGCGCCAAGGAACACGAATACCGAAACCGAACCGACGTCATCGGAATATTGCCAGGGGTATTTACCGAGACCCGTAACGGTGCTGGTGTCTATTTTGTCGAACGTTACGATCAGGCTACCGATACCTTTCGGGACATATTTGTCTACAATGGTTCAGAGCAGGAAGAAGGCGTTGTGGTTGCCAATATCGGTTTTAAAACTGTCGACGAAGAGTCCAATGATGACTTCCTGATCCTAAAAAATGGTACCCAGTACCGCGGCGCTGCTGGTGCGGTCGAATACGGAGTGCTGGATTTCGAAACCTACGCATTACGTTTGAAACAACGTTCCAACGAAAGCGGCGCGTTGCCGGTCAAAGCCATGCGTACGTTTGATTTACTGGCTGAAGATCATCGCTCGGCGACCGGCGAATTGCATTGGCGGATTTCCAAGGTTGCGATGTTGCCCGTGCTGATGATTTTCGCTCTGGCGTTTTCCTCAATCCGTTACCGCAAAGCGAGATTTCCGGGTTTGGTTGCAGCGTTGCTGGTCTATTTTATTTATTCCAATTTGCTTGGGTTTTCCATTGCGATGATACGCAAGGGCACGTTGAACCCGCATATTGGACTGTGGATTGTTCACGCCTGTTTTCTTGCTCTCGCCATTTATTTTTTTAACCGGCGAGATAAAAACAAGCGCCTGCTCCCCTGGCTCGCCAGCTAGCTGACATATGGTTATACTGAACCGATATCTCGGTAAAATTATCCTGCAATATTCCATGGTATCCATGGCGGTATTGCTCGCGCTATTTACCTTTATTAATTTCCTTGATCAGATCAGCTCTCTTGGCAAAGGCGACTATGGGTTGTTTGAGGCCATAGTATATGTTGGTCTAACAATCCCAAGATTGCTCTACGAGCTTTTTCCCATGGCCGCCTTGCTTGGGACTATCATCGGCTTATCATTGCTGGCAAATGATTCAGAGCTTATCGTCATGCGAGCGAGTGGTGTCTCAATGCTACAGATTACTACCGCGGCGCTCAAAATGGGTGGTTTGTTTGTAGTATTCGCGGTGATAGTAGGTGAAGTCATTTCCCCCTATACCGAAACTCGAGCCCAGCGTGGTCGAGCCGAAGCACTCCAGCAGAACATTCAACAACAGACTAATTTTGGATTGTGGATGCGCGATACCCAGACCTATGTGAACGTCGGCGAAGTATTGCCGGACCTTACTCTGCTTCGAGTTAAAGTATTCGAATTCGATCCCGATAAAAGGCTGCGCTCCATGGTGACCGCAGACGAAGGTATTTTTCAGGACGAATTCTGGCTAATCAATAATGTTAACCAGACTCTGATCGACCCTGATGGAAAAACCGAAATTGTCAACACGCCGAGCGCGCAATGGCAGTCAAGAGTTACTCCACAAATTTTATCGGTGTTTCTAATTCAACCTGACCAATTGTCATTTTGGCAGCTGAGTCGATATATCAAGCATCTGTCGTCCAATCAGCAGAAGACCGACCCCTTTGAACTCGCTTTTTGGGGCAAATTGATGCTACCCCTGTCTACCGCTGTTATGGTGGTTCTGGCAATACCTTTTGTTTTCGTGAATATCAGGTCTGGGGGCCTGGGACGTAGCCTGTTTATAGGTATCATGTTGGGACTCGGATTTTATGCCGCTAACAAGGGCCTGGGATATGTTGTGCTGGCTAATGGTATGTCACCATTTCTCGGCGCGACCCTACCGGTGGTTGGATTTTTATTTTTCGCCCTGATCATGATGCGGCGGGTAGAGTAGGTCTACCCTGGGACCTTACTTTTTTTCTGTTCAAATTCAGCGTCCTCCGGTAACGCTACTCCTGCGTCTATTACCAGTCCCTCACCGAGCCACACCAATAGTATTTCTGTGAGCTGACTTTGCTGCTGCTCAGCGGCGATATCGGGCCACAATTCTCGGGCAATAGCGGCAAATTCCATACCCCTGTTAGCCAGGGAAATAGCCTGATATTCCAGTTGATCCATGGCACGCAGCAGTTGCCCGTCTTGATCACAAAAGACTAACCAGTGGCGGGATTCCTGGCGCTGGGGCAGGTCCGGCCTGATACCCTTTTCCACGGCCTGACGAAACTCTATCAAGGCGAAATCGATTTCGAACACCCACATCGATGGCTGGAATTGGAACAGCAAATTGGGCCATTGTTCGTCACTGAACATCTGCATCATTTCCGCCGGTACTGCCTCTTCCCATACAGCATCTGCAGATTGCTGCAGAATCATTTCAAGCTTTTCTACTGCCAGGTACACAGGATCAGTCCGGTCTACCGACAAGTCATCCAGGTATTTTGTCGCCAAAGAATTCATAGTATTCTGCACTAATTGTTAGACTGCTCATAGATTCGCCTAATTATCGCAGATAGCGATTTACCTTAGCGACGGGATTGCGCTAAAGTCTGGCCCCTCGAATATTTAACTGGAAATAACCATGAAAGTTTCATTCCTTGGTCTCGGCGTAATGGGTTACCCCATGGCAGGACACCTGGCCGCAAATGGCTATGATGTTTGCGTTTATAACCGCACCACCGCCAAGGCGGAAAAATGGGTCGCTCAACACAATGGTCGAATGGCAGCTAGCCCGGCCGAAGCCGCTGGGGACGCCGATTTTATATTTTGCTGCGTTGGCAATGACGACGATTTGCGTAGCGTCACTACCGCCGATGGCGGCGCCTTTGAAGCAATGAAAACCGGCGCCGTATTTGTTGACCACACCACCGCTTCAGCAGATATAGCCCGAGAGCTGTATGCCGCGGCGAAGTCCCTGGGAGTTGAATTTCTCGATGCGCCGGTATCAGGGGGTCAGGCCGGAGCGGAGAATGGGGCATTGACCGTTATGATTGGCGGCGATCAGCAGACTTTCGATAAAGCCAAGCCACTAATAGATAGTTTTGCCCAAGCTGCATTGCTGATGGGAGATTCCGGTTCGGGACAGCTTACCAAAATGGTCAACCAGATTTGTATTGCTGGTTTGGTTCAGGGTCTTTCAGAAGGGCTTGCTTTTGGGGTCAATGCGGGCCTCGACGGGTTGAAGGTTTTCGACGTAATTTCCAAAGGGGCCGCGGGATCCTGGCAAATGGTCAATCGCCATCAGACCATGCTTGAAAACGAATTTGAATTTGGTTTTGCAGTCGACTGGATGCGGAAAGACCTGGGCTTGTGTATGGATGAAGCCGCGCGTAACAACTCCGAGCTACCGGTTAGTAAAATTGTTGACGGGTATTATGCTGAGATACAGGCAAATGGCGGTAATCGCTATGATACTTCCAGTCTGGTAACCAGGCTGCATCGCAACGATTTATCGGATTGATCGAAATGCGGTGAGCCAATCCTATTGGTCTTGGGTGGAGTTTCTGGTTCGACAAACATGCCTGGATAACGTCGGTTAATTCACCTGTAGTCCATTGAGTCAGGCTTTTCGTGTCTTATTGTTTGACCTTGGCGGTGTCCTGGTTGAACTCGATCGTCGACCTGAAACCACCGGATGGTTCAGGGCAGATCTCAGCGAATCTGAAAATTGGCAACAGTGGTTAACTTCGCCATTTACCCAGGCATTTGAACGCGGCGAAGTTACTCCGAGTGAATTTGCTGCTCGATTTATTGCAGAAAATAACCTGGGCTGTACGATCGACAGTTTTCTTAACCAGTTTAGTAGCTGGGTAGTCGGGTTTTACCCCGGAGTGTTCCCGCTGTTGAAGCAGCTCAGTGAACGATATTCCGTGGGAATTCTATCTAATATAACGGAAGTACACTGGCCTCCTTTGCAGCAGGAATTACTCGACCACGGCGCCGTCACCCACTACTTTGCTTCCTATCAGATTGGCTTAGCCAAGCCCGACACAACCACTTATACCTATGCCGCCCGGGCGATGGATGTCGATCCGGCGCAAATTCTGTTCATTGATGACAACATACTCAATGTAGAAGGCGCCCGGGCTGCCGGATTAACCGCCGCGGTGGCAGAAGGATTCGACGGGGTTACTCAGATTTTGCAGGAATACGAAATAATTGAGATCAACCAGAGCGGATAGCTTTGTAAAGGAATCGATGAGCGATCGGGCGACCCACTAGCTGGCGTTTTGCTGCCGTATTTCCTCTGCGGTCGGATCCCGCACCTCGGTGATCGTCACTACAAAAGTGAGGTCCTGACCCGCAAGGATATGGTTTGCGTCGATGGTTATTTTTCCATCTTCAATTTTGGTAACGCGGAAATGCAAAATATTTCTAGACCCGTCCTCTGCATCCATTTCGCCACCAATAAAGCGAATTTCCGGCGGTGAGTTTTTAATATCATCGGTGAACTTAAGCCCTGGGTCGTGGGGTCCAAATGCCTCTGCAGCGGCCAGCTTAACGGTCACCTCTTGCCCTATTTTTTCCTTCCAGAGCACTGACGATCTGGGGAAATAATTCGTGCTGACCACCGTGCAAATAGGTTACCGGTAGGTCGCTGTATTCGACTATTTCGTCTGCGGCGTCTCTAAGCAAGTATGAGATCGACACCATTTTTCCTGGTTGTACTTTTGACATATTTGTTTATACCAGGCGATTTGGGAATTTCGTGTTAGCGCCCATTAACCGAGAAATTCAAGTACTTCACAACCATAAGGTCTCCAGTCGTCCCGGAAAAAAAACGCCCGCAAAAGCGGGCGTCAGACTTCATTCCAATACTCCTATTTACGAAGATTGCGTAACTTCTCGATGGAACGTAGCTGGGCCGCGATACTGACAAGCTCCGCCTTGGCCTGAGCGTAGTCCATGTCAGAGGCTGCATCGGACAGTGCTTCTTCAGCCTTTTTCTGGGCTTCAAGTGCGGCAGTTTCATCAAGGTCATGGCCGCGAACCGCGGTATCAGACAGAATAGTTACCACGTGGGGCTGAACCTCAAGAATACCCCCTGAAATAAAGATAAACTCTTGTTCACCCGATTCAGTCTGGACTCTGACATCTCCAGGCTTCAATCTGGTAATCAGCGGCGTATGTCCCGGAGCAATACCGAGCTCACCTACTTCACCTGGTGCAAATACCATGGTACCAGCGCCAGACCAGACTTCCTGCTCTGCACTAACGATTTCGACCTGAATAGTTGCCATGTTTTACCTGTTTGCCCGCAATTATGCTTTAAATCAGTGCGCAACTCTTAATTGAGTTCTTTTGCCTTTTCAATCGCCTCGTCAATACCACCTACCATATAAAAAGCCTGCTCAGGCAGGTGATCGTAGTCCCCATTTGCAATGCCCTGGAAACCTTTGATGGTGTCACTCAGGGAAACGAACTTACCCGGGGTACCGGTAAAGGTTTCTGCTACGGTAAACGGCTGGGACAGAAATCGTTGCATCCGACGGGCACGATTTACCGCCTGCTTGTCGTCTTCAGACAATTCGTCCATACCGAGAATCGCGATGATGTCCTGCAATTCCTTGTATCGCTGCAAGGTACCCTGAACCGATCGTGCGGTGTTGTAGTGTTCGTCACCGATAATCAATGGGTCGAGCTGTCGTGAAGTGGAGTCCAGTGGATCTACCGCTGGATATATTCCAAGCTCCGCGACTTGGCGGGATAGTACCAGGGTAGCATCGAGGTGAGCAAAGGTTGTAGCCGGAGATGGATCGGTAAGATCGTCCGCCGGAACATAGACCGCCTGGAACGATGTAATCGATCCAGTTTTGGTCGAGGTAATTCGCTCCTGCAATACGCCCATTTCGTCTGCCAGGGTCGGCTGATAGCCTACCGCAGAAGGCATCCGTCCAAGCAGCGCAGATACTTCAGTTCCAGCCAGGGTATAACGATAGATATTGTCGATAAACATCAATACGTCCCGACCTTCGTCACGGAAGTATTCCGCCATGGTCAAACCGGTCAGCGCAACGCGCAAGCGGTTGCCGGGAGGTTCATTCATCTGCCCGTATACCATTGCCACCTTGTCCAGTACCCCGGCCTCGGTCATCTCATGGTAAAAGTCGTTACCTTCCCGGGTACGTTCACCCACCCCGGCGAACACAGATAAACCACTGTGGGCGGTTGCAATATTATTGATTAGCTCAAGCAAGGTAACCGTCTTACCTACGCCGGCACCACCGAACAGGCCGATCTTACCGCCTTTGGCGATGGGCATAATCAGGTCAATAACCTTCACACCGGTTTCCAGCAATTCAACGCTGGGTGCCTGATCTTCGTAGCTGGGTGCCGCCCGATGAATAGGCATTCTTTGCTCGGTCTGGACCTCGCCGGCTTCGTCGACCGGATTGCCGAGAACGTCCATAATTCGACCAAGAGTGCCAGCACCTACCGGTACCGAAATTGGTGCTCCGGTATTGGTGACTTCCAGGTCTCGCTTAAGCCCATCAGAAGAACCCATGGAAATACAACGAACCACGCCGTCGCCCATTTGCTGCTGCACTTCAAGGGTAAGTCCGCCTTCGGTTACTTCCAGCGCGTCATATACCTTGGGTACACTTTCGCGTGGAAATTTGACATCGACCACCGCGCCGATAATTGTTACGATATTTCCAGAACTCATGGTTCGAAAAACCTCTATTTAATGACTAATTCGTTCCTACGGAGTGCTTCGGTCGATTAGACCGCCGCCGCCCCACTAACTATTTCTGACAACTCCTGGGTAATCGCTGCCTGACGAGCCTTGTTATAAACCAGCTGCAGATCATCGATAAGATTTCCGGCGTTGTCGGTTGCTGCCTTCATCGCGACCATTCGGGCGGCCTGCTCACAAGCAGAGTTTTCCGCTACCGCCTGATAAACCAGTGACTCAATGTAGCGCGACATCAAGGTGTCTATAACATCCTTGGCATCAGGTTCGTAAATGTAATCCCAATGATGGCTGGTTTGCTCTTCCTCACTCGGGATAATTGGAATCAACTGTTCCACAGTTGGCTTCTGGGTCATAGTATTTACGAAGTCGTTGTAGACTACAAACAGGCGATCGATCTTGCCCTCATTGTAGTCGTCCATCATGACCTTTACCGCACCGACCAATTCTTCAAGTCGGGGGGAATCTCCGAGATCAGTGGCTTCACTAACAACGCTGGCGCCGTGGCGCTTGAAAAATGCGCTGGCTTTTTTGCCAAGTACTGTCAATGAAATTTTCACTCCTTTTTCATTCCAGCTCGCCATTTCACCGACTACCTTGCGGAACAGGTTAGCGTTCAAGCCACCACATAAGCCCCGATCGCTTGAGACAATAATGAATCCAACACCATTAACCTGCTCACGATCTTGCAGGTAGGGGTGTTTATATTCGGCATGGGCACTGGAAGCATGGGCTACCACGCCGCGCATCTTGCGCGCATAGGGCCGGGCCATATTCATCCGGTCCTGGGCCCGCCGCATTTTACTTGCTGCTACCATTTCCATGGCCTTGGTAATCTTACGAGTGCTACCAATGCTTTTGATCTGGTTGCGTATTTCTTTTGCGCCTGCCATTTCGAATTACCCGTACAATAGAGCCTGACTACCAGCTACCGTTATTTTTGAAATCTTCCACTGCCACCTTCATCTTGGCGACCACGTCATCGTTGTATTTCGGGTCCGCATTGATTTCGTCGATCATGCCGCTGTGATTTGACTTGATGTAAGACTGCATGGCCAACTCGCAATCAACAACCTTATCGACATCTACGTCGTCAAGATGGCCTTCGTTTACGGCATACAATGAAACCGCCATTTCAGCCACCGACATCGGGTTGTACTGGAGCTGCTTCATCAGCTCCATTACCCGTTGACCACGCTCCAGCTGACGCCGGGTTGCTTCATCAAGATCTGACGCAAACTGGGAGAATGCAGCCAATTCACGATACTGAGCTAATGCCAGTCGAATTCCGCCACCGAGTTTCTTGATAATTCCTGTTTGTGCCGCGCCACCAACTCGGGAAACCGACAAGCCCGCGTTTATAGCAGGACGAATACCCGCATTAAATAAATCCGACTCAAGGAAAATTTGTCCGTCAGTAATGGAGATAACGTTGGTAGGTACGAATGCTGATACGTCACCAGCCTGGGTTTCGATTATCGGCAATGCGGTTAGCGAGCCAGTCTGACCCTTGACCGCGCCTTCAGTCAGCTTTTCCACCTCTTCCGCATTAATTCGGGCGGAACGCTCGAGCAAACGGGAGTGCAGGTAGAACACGTCACCAGGGTATGCTTCGCGGCCTGGAGGACGTCGCAGCAACAGAGAAATCTGACGGTATGCCCAGGCCTGCTTGGTTAGGTCGTCGTAAATAATCAGCGCGTCTTCGCCTTTGTCACGGAAGTACTCTCCCATGGTGCACCCGGAATACGGTGCGATAAATTGCTCCGCCGCCGAATTTGAGGCTGCCGCCGCGACCACGATTGTATGGTCCATGGCACCATGTTCTTCGAGCTTGCGTACTACTGCGGCAATACTTGACGCTTTCTGGCCGATTGCAACGTAGATACATTTAATCCCGGTGCCCTTCTGGTTAATAATGGCGTCAATTGCGACCGCGGTTTTTCCGGTCTGGCGATCGCCGATGATCAACTCCCGCTGACCCCGGCCAATTGGCACCATGGAATCGATGGATTTAAGTCCGGTCTGAACCGGCTGGTCAACCGATTTTCGCGCGATAACACCCGGCGCTACTTTCTCGATTGGTGAAACTCCAGCGTATTCAATAACACCTTTACCATCAATTGGACGACCTAGGGCATCTACAACCCGACCCAGCAAACCTTCTCCAACTGGTACTTCCAGTATGCGGCCAGTACACTTTACCGTGTCGCCTTCCGAAAGGTGCTTATAGTCTCCGAGCACAACCACACCCACAGAATCGGGCTCCAGGTTAAGCGCCAGACCATAAGTACCGCCGGGAAATTCAAGCATTTCGCCTTGCATTGCTTCGCTGAGGCCATGAACCCGCGCAATACCGTCGGTCAGCATTACGATGGTGCCTTCGGTACGTGCTTCGGTGCCGGCTTCGAAATTCTTGATTCGGTCCTTGATCAGGTCGCTGATTTCGGAGGGATTCAATTGCATGGACATATCATTAAGTTCCTGTTGATCAGGTGGGAAAGCCTAGGCGGCTACCGCACCAATAAGTTTTTCGAGTTGAGCTTTGACCGAACCGTCAACTACCCAGTCACCGGCACGAATTACAGCGCCACCAATGAGATCCTGATCAATCTCAAAATTGAGCTTCACAGTACGGCCCAGTCTGGTTTGCAGAGCGCTGGCAAATTGCTCCTGTTGGGCGGCATCTATTGCAGTTGCTGTAATCATGTCTGCTTCGATGACGCTTTCTGCCTCAGCCCGCCGCTCGGCATAAATCCGGGCGATATCAGACAATGCTTGTACCCGGTCATTTTTTACCAGCAATTTCACCAGACTGGCACCATGGGACGAAACCTTGTCGCCACAAACCCCGAGGATCAGATCGGTTTGTTGCTGGGTGGTAAAAGCCGGGTCTTTTAACAATTCAATCAGGTTGGTGTCGCTGGAAACCGCCGCCAGCAAATCCAATTGATCACCCCAGCCCGCAAGGTCATTGCCTTCCTGGGCCAACTCAAAAGCGGCCTGGGCATATGGTCTTGCAACGTTGCTAAATTCTGCCATCGGATTATCTGTTGAAGTTGCTCTTTATCCTTACCGGACTACAACCGTGCCGCCAGTTGGCTCAGCAGATCTGCATGGGCCTTGGAGTCCACTTCGCGCTTGAGAATCTGACGGGCGCCGTCTACCGCAAGTTCGCCGACCTGACCGCGCAATGTTTCGCGGGCTTTATTCAGTTCGGTTTGGGTATCGGCATGGGCCGCTGCAACAATGCGCTCGCCTTCTGTCTTGGCCTTTGACTTGGCTTCTTCTACCAGTTCAACACCATGCTTTTCGGCTTTGCCGATGATCTCATTGGCCCGGGATTTGGCTTCTGCGACAAATTCTTCTGCCTGCATTCGCCCTTCTTCCTCGGCTTTCTGGCCCTTGTCGGCAGCAGCCAGTCCATCCGCAATGGTGGTCTTACGTTCATTCAGGGCACCAATGATTGGCGTCCATACGTATTTCTTACTAAACCAGACAAACAAGATAAAAAAGAGTACCTGGAACAGTAGTGTGAGATTAATATTCATCTCGCCTCGCCTTCAGTTTGAGATTGCCAGAAACGGAATCAATTGCCTTCGGCTATGCTACCGCGAAGAGTACGTACATGGCGATTCCCACCGCGATCATCGGTACTGCGTCTACGAGGCCCATTACGATGAAAAACTGAGTTCGCAGCATCGGGATCAATTCCGGCTGACGCGCTGCGCCCTCAAGAAATCGTCCGCCGAGGAGGCCAACGCCGACCGCTGCGCCTACAGCGCCCAGGCCCATCATAATTGCGCCAGCGATAAATAAAAGTGCTTGTTCCATCTTTATCTCCGAATGTTGAAGTTGGATTGGTAAATTAAAGTAACTAGTGATGCGAGTGCGCCATATCCATATACACGATGGTCAATACCATAAAGATAAAGGCCTGCAGTGTAATTATAAGAATATGGAAAACCGCCCAGATGAATTGCAGAACGCCGCCGAACAGCGTCAGGGTAACGCCCGCGCCAAACATCAGGGAAATCAAAATAAAAATCATTTCCCCTGCATACATATTGCCGAACAATCGTAGCGAGTGGGAAATCGGTTTGGAAATCAGACTAACAAATTCAAGGAAAAAGTTAATCGGAATAAAAAGAACTTTGAGCAGCGGATTCTTCGTCTCAAATGGCTGCATGGTCAACTCCGCAGCGAATCCACCTATACCTTTGTTCTTAATGCTGTAATAAAGCAGTAGCACAAATACGCTCAGGGCCATACCAAAGGTAATATTGGGGTCGGTACTGGGTACGATTTTCTGATAGTGAACACCAAGTAGACCAAGCGCCCGGGGTACTACCTCAACCGGCACCAGATCCATCAGATTCATCAGGAAAATCCAGCAGAACAAAGTCAGCGCCATGGGCGCAACCATGTCATTCTTGGCAGTAAATGAGCTGCGCACATTCTCGTCGATAAATTCAACAATCCATTCAACGAAGTTCTGCATCATTCCAGGCTCACCCGCGGTCACTTTTTTGGCTACACTGTGGAAAAACCATAAGAAAGCAGCGCCGAGGAAAAATGACCAGAACAAGCTATCGACGTGAAATGCCATAAATCCCATATCCGCAACTTCCTCTCCCGTATGTGCCATTCCCCAGTGTCCGTCAGGATGACGGCCATAAGTCAGATTGGTCAGGTGATGGCGAATAAACTCGCCAGAGGTAATTGTTTCAGATGCCATGGAAAATAATCAAATTTCTATAAACTTCTTTAAAGCCTTGTTTCTATAAAGCATGTCGCTTATTTTAGCGGCATTTCTAATCGGGCCACTAGCTAATCGGTCGGGCTGCAACCCACATATAGCCGGCCTGCATCGCGATGTAACCCAGCACCACATAAAGCGGGCCAAGTCCGAGATGCACCAGCCCAAAAAAGGTGCCCCCCGCTACGATCAACAACTTGAACAACAATCCGGCGTATATCGGAAACATCCCCATCAGCGGCCCGGATTCTGTACTTTTCGCAACCGCCCCGCTGGATTTCTTTACGCTTCTTGCTGCTACCAGGGTCGCCAGAATTCCCAGCAATGAACCGAACGCAGCACTTTTGGCTCGCTCAAATCCCAAGGTTGTCAGCGTTGCCGGTCCCGAAATTATCACTGCCAGCAACAGTATCACTAATATTAAGGCCAATGCGAACAACGCTTGTAAGCGCAGAACCCGCCTGGCACTCTGTTCTAATGTCTCTATTAGATTCTCCCCTGGCCAACTTGCCAAGGCCGTGGGAGGTCGCGGATTATAAGGACATCACCAGAGCCGGTCAACCACATTGAATAGGCTGCTATAAGCATATTATCAAACACCGTGAGACAATTTAAAGTGCCAGTTTATGCCGCACTGTGAGGCACCCAGGTGCCAGATAAACCCGATGCGGTATGTCGACTGTGGCTCCAGTCCACTATTTGATCCGTTCGAGGATTCCGTCCAGCTGGTCGAGGGAATGGTAGTGAATAACCAGTTTTCCATTTTTGCGCCCATGCTGGATATTCACCCGGGCACCAATTTTGCTCGAAAGCGCTTCTTCGAGCCCCAGGATATCGCTATTCGGACTGGATTTTCGGGGTTTGCTCTGCCCTTCCTTGAGTAGCCCTTTGACCAATTGCTCGGTCTGGCGTACTGACAAACCACCAGCGACTATCCGTCTTGCGGCGGCTCCCTGGGCCTCCGGGGGCAACCCGAGTAACGCCCGGGAATGCCCCATGTCAAGGTCACCACCTTCTACCAGTTTCCTCACATCGGGATGCAGCGATAACAGGCGCAGCAAATTACTTACCGCCGTGCGGGACCGACCCACCGCGTCCGCAACTTCCTGATGGGTTAATCCAAACTCATCGAGTAGCCGTTTAAAACCATTGGCCTCTTCAATGGCGTTCAAGTCTTCGCGCTGGATGTTTTCGATCAGGCCTACCGCCATTGCGGTTTGATCATTAATTTCTCGCACTACCGCAGGAACCACGGTCAGTCCCGCCAGTTGGGCTCCACGCCAACGGCGTTCGCCAGCAATTATTTCAAATTGACTCGGCTTGATCCGGCGAACCAGCAGGGGCTGTATTATTCCCTGGCTTCGAATTGATTCGCTCAGCTCTTGCAACGCTTCCTTGTGCATATTGATGCGGGGCTGATATCTGCCACGCTGCAATTGCTCAATTGGAATTTCGCGCAATCCGGTACTCATTGGGGCAGATTCACCAGTCACCGATGTTACTTCCGGTGCCTGGGCGGGCGCAGCGACTTCCGGTTTTCCAGTGGTTTGACGCACATCGCCGAGCAATGCTCCCAGGCCTTTTCCCAACCGCGATTTTTTCTTACTCATTGGCTAGCCTGTTGGTTCTGGTGTTGCAATACCGGAGACTCGGTGCGGCGCAGTACTTCGCAAGCAAGCGCTATATAGGCCTGACTACCCGAGCACTGACGGTCATAATCAATTACCGGCATGCCGTAACTGGGCGCCTCGGCAAGCCGAACATTGCGCGGGATTACTGTGCGAAACAGGCGCTCTTCAAAGTGCTCGGCCAATTGTTCGGATACCTCACGGGCCAAGCTGTTACGACTGTCGTACATGGTCCGGATCAAGCCAAGCACAACCAGATCTGGATTTAACCCCTGGCGCACCAGGTCAAGAGTCTCCATTAAACTGGTCAGTCCTTCCAGCGCATAGTATTCACACTGTACCGGAATCAACACCTCCTGGGCCGCCGTTAACGCATTTACCGCGAGTATATTGAGGGCCGGTGGGCAGTCAATAACAATGAAATCGTATTGATCACTGACTCCTTCAAGTGCGTCCCGTAAACGGTAGTCGCGTCGGTCCAGGTCCTGCATTTCAACCTGAGTTCCGGAAAGATCCGGATGGGAAGGCAACAAATCATAACCACCAGAGACTTTTACCAAACCCTGTTCGACGGTAAATTCTCCCAGCAGTACTTCGTAGACGCCTTGGGCCAATTCACGCATAGCAACGCCGCTACCCACCGTGGCATTGCCCTGGGGATCGATATCCACCAGCATGATGCGGCTGCCGGAACGCGCTAAGGAAGCGGCCAGGTTAATCGCGGTGGTGGTTTTACCGACGCCGCCTTTCTGATTGGTTATTGCGATGATTCTGGTCAAGTCTTATACCTGTCAATGTTATTCGGTGTCACGCTCGAGCTCATTTCAAAAATCGATGATCACGGCATGGCGTTGCGCTTCAAGAAATGGTACTTCAATTGGCTCTACCTGAATTGCCAAATCCGGGTCAGCGCGAAGCCCCTCTATTTCTCTATCTGGGTGCCTGCCCTTCATCGCCAGCAGCGTACTACCCGCAGAATGTAAATGCCGGGTCGTGAAAAACATATCGGATAACGACGAAAATGCCCTGGCGATGAGGGTATCAAATTTTACCCCAGGTCGGAAATCTTCTATTCGGCTTTGCACTGCTTTAACATTTTTTAATCCAATGGTGGCGCTGGCATGACGCAGGAACTCAACTCGCTTGCCGCGGCTATCCAGCAGGGTAAACTCCCGTTCGGGAAATATTGCCGCCAACGGCATACCAGGAAACCCACCGCCGCTTCCAATATCAATAATGCGTTGTCCTTTCAGTAATTTGGTTACTGCTAACGAATCCAGCACATGCTGCACAAGCATTTCTCTGGGTGACACGATCGCGGTCAAATTGAGACGTTTGTTCCATCGAACCAAAAGCATTAAATGATCAGATAACTGCTGCTCTGCTTTGGCCGGGCAGGCCAGCCCCAGCTGCTGACAACCTTGCTGGAAGAGGCTATTCAAACCAGGTTCGAGCCTATCGAATCCAATTTGCTCTGTGGTAGAGTGTGATGGGCGCATTGGCGGATTATACCGCTGCCAGCTAGGGGCCGTTCTCAATTGGCTGACGAGACCGGTTGTGAGTCATTTTTCTGGCTGGCAAAGCGCGATGAGGAGTAATAGTTTGTCGCGGCCGGCCAGGCTATTGCGACGATTCGCGAGGCTTACGCTCCTGCTCGCGCCCCTTACCCACGTCCTGCGGGCAACACCGCTAGCGCGGAAAAGGGCCGCAATCGGGCCGATAACGGTAATTGAGAACGGACCGTATGGTTCGGTTTATGCTAGTGTAGTGTCCTGATCTAAATACCTTTATTCCCAATCAAAAACCCTTTCTTGATTTGACTATTTGATTTACCTATCGTGTTAAAACCCCTGGAAAAGTTAGATCAGTCTCCTGAAACGGCTACCAAAGCATCTCTCTCCAACCCCTTTGAAATCTACCAGCGGGCGGTGCAGTCCCCGGAAGCAGATGTTGCGTTACTGCAACATATATACACCCATAGTCGAGGTGTTTCCGGGTACCGACTGAGAGAGGATTTTTGTGGCACTGGGCTAACCCTGTCTCACTGGATTGCACAGGGAAAGGGGTTTACCGGCGAAGGGTATGACATCGACCCGGCCCCGGTTGAATGGGGCCTGAAAAACAATTTTGCCGGGGTGGGGACAGTGGCGTCGAGTTCGACGCTCCAGGTCGCTGATGCCCGGTCCTGGTCCCAGATTAGCCCGGATATCCGCTGCGCCTTTAATTTTTCTTATTGGGTTTTCCGCGAACAGCGACAACTGCTCGACTACTTTAGCGGAGTTTGCGCCGATCTTGCAGACGGCGGTGTTTTCGTCATTGACGTCACTGGGGGGATCGATTGCCTTAGCGAAGAACCGTACGAGTCTGATGCAGACGGATTTACCTGCGTCTGGCAGCAATCGAATTTTTCCCCGGTCGATCACAGTGCTGACCTTACCCTCAGATTTCGTTTCGACGATGGTTCAGAACTTGATCCGCCGTATCGATATCGTTGGCGAGTTTGGTCCATTCCCGAACTCAACCAATTGCTGACCCAGGCCGGGTTTTCCTCCACCGAAATATGGTGGCAAAACGATGATGCCATGGATGTTGGCTTCGAGATAACCAGCAAAGGTCGTAACGACGCCTGTTGGGTAGCCTGCATCGCCGCCCTGAAGTAAGTTTGTGATCCGTTCAATTTTACCGTACTGGCGACACGCCAGAAAAATCCTGAGGGAACAAGGGCCATTGGCATTATCCCGGCTGGTGATTCGGCGACTAAGACGTCTGGGGAGCCAGTATTACCCTGGCTACTACGATTTTGATTACGCTAGCTGGCGACTGCAGCAACCCAGCCCTGCCATAACTGACTCGGTGGCACAATCGCCCCGCATATCGATCATAGTCCCGGTTTACAACGTTTCGAAAGCATTGTTGGTTCAGGCCCTGGAATCAGTGATTGCCCAACGCTACCAAAACTGGCAACTTTGTTTGGTCAATGATGGCGCCGACTTACCCCACGTCCGGGAGGTCCTGGATCAGTATGCGGCATCTGACCCAAGAATTTCGGTACATCACAACGAAACCAATCGGGGAATCTCCGCTACCAGCAATTTCGCTCTGGGGCTGGCCGATGGCGATTTTATCGGTCTGCTCGACCACGACGATTTACTTGGGGCTGAAGCGCTTTGGGAAGTCGCGACAGCGATAAATCGAAACCCAGGTGCAGAGGTTTTTTATAGCGATGAAGACAAGGTCGACCCAGAAGGTCGCTATAGCTCGCCTTTCTTTAAACCGGATTTTTCCCCCGAATTACTCACCAGCCAAAACTACTTCGGGCATTTCGTGGTGATTAGCCGGTCGCTAATTTCCTCGGTCGGTGGCTTTCGCTCGCAATATGATGGGGCCCAGGATTATGATCTGATTCTACGCGCTACGGCGGTTGCCCAGCGGGTGGTTCATATACCAAAGGTACTTTATCACTGGCGACAAATTCCTGGTTCCACTGCGCTGGTTTATGCTGAAAAGGGTTATGCCTGGCACGCCGGTCAAGCGGCTCTGGAAGATTACTATGCTAATCGTGGAATCGACGTGTCGGTGAAAAAAGGTGTGGTACCCGGAAGCTACCAATCGAATCGGACGCTGCCAGAACGCCCCAGGGTGTCGATAATTATTCCTTTTCGGGATCAACCTGCGTTACTCGATCAATGCCTGAAATCGGTGACCGAATTGACCGATTGGACAGATTTGGAAATTCTGTGCATTAACAATCAGAGTACCAATCCGGCCATTAAGGATTTGATTAATCTCTGGCAGGTAACTGATTCGCGCATCCAATTTATCGATTTCGACTACGAATTCAACTTTTCGGCGATTTGTAATTTTGCGGTAGCCCGGGCCTCGGGAGACTATGTTGTGTTGTTAAATAACGATGTCAAAATAACCAGCGACGATTGGGTCGAAGCCCTGCTGCAATACGCCGTCGATACAGAAATTGGCGCGGTGGGAGCAGTGTTACGCTATCCCGATAACAGCGTTCAGCATGCCGGCATCGTTATCGGCATTGGCGGTAGTGCGGGCCATGCCTTTAAGGGCTTTGGCGAAGACCAGATCGGCTACTTCGGCAGGCTCCACCTGACCAGTAATGTTTCTGCGGTAACCGCCGCCCTGCTAATGGTGGCGAAATCAAAGTACCAGTCAGTAGGTGGGTTGGATGAGACCAATTTTGCGGTGGCGTTAAACGATGTTGATTTCTGCCTCAAGCTGCAGCACGCCGGTTACCGCAATGTTGTTACAGCGAATTGCCAGGGCGTTCATTTTGAATCAGCCAGTCGCGGTGACGAACACACCGGCGCAAAATTCACCCGTTATCAGGCTGAAGTTCAACGATTTAGTGAAAAGTGGCGCAGTTTTATTGAGCAGGGAGACTCCTGTTACAACCCAAACCTGACCCTGGATTCCGAAGACTACCGGTTGCGCTGGTAGTCTCGCTGGATACTGATGCTGGACCCAAGGTCAACAATACCCACCGTAGCGCGCTGTGACACCACCTGAAACGAAATGTAATCGTGCCGACGGTCGTAAATTTCCAGCTCGCCAGTTGCCAGAGAAACGCAACCAAATGACAGCAGGTAACTACCGGCATTCAGGTTAATCGACTGGGAGAAATCAACCCTGACGCTCTCTCCAGCGAGGAATTTCCCGGTGGTGTAATCTGAAAAGTGGGTATTGGTTCCGGCGATATCGGTTCCCCGTACGTCTTTAATGGTAAATGCAAATACCGGATCAGATATCGCCTGCTCGAATTGCACCTGAAGAGAAATCCGATAGCTGTCGCCTGTATGCAGAATCTGCACAGCCTCCTGATTGCGGTCATAAATTCCGCCATCGGTAATACTGGCTTTATTGTTACCATAGCGCACTTCATAAGGGTTCAGGTCGAAAACCTGGGCAACATCCGCGCTGGGGTCTACTCCTGTATCGCTATCTGCCGACTCCAACTCATGACCGGTTTCGAGTTTTCGATAAGCTGCAACCACTTCTCTCGGATTACCGGTGGTTACTAATTTGCCATGACTCAGCAAATACGCATGGTCACAGTAACGGGTGACCATATTAAGGTCATGGGTAACAAATATTACGGTGACGCCCTGTTCTCTAAACTGGTGAAATCGATCAAAGCACTTGGCCTGGAAGTGAATGTCTCCAACCGCAAGAGCTTCATCTACAATCAGGATCTCGGGGTCAACGTGAATCGCGATGGAAAATGCCAGACGCACATACATACCACTTGAATAAGACCGAACCGGCTGATCAATATAGTCTCCGATATCGGCAAACTCGAGAATTTTGTCGAGCCTCTGATCGACCTGTTGTTGGCTTAACCCAAGAATTGCCGCGTTGATGTAGAGGTTGTCCCGGCCACTGAATTCAGGGTTGAATCCGGCTCCTAGCTCGAGCAGTGCAGCGATTCTCCCATTTACTTTAACCCTGCCTTCAGAGGGTGGAATGATGCCGCAGATACACTGGAGCAAAGTAGATTTTCCGCTACCATTGCGCCCTATGATACCCACCGTGGAGGCTGGCTGTATTTCCAGGCTGACCTGACTTAATGCGTCAAAGCGGCGATGGTATGTGTTGCCAAAAGGACTAAACGCTTCCTTTAATCGATCCCGGGGTGAGTTGTATAGCTTGTAGGTCTTGGTCACCTTATCAAGCAATACCGCAGGCTTAAGAGAGTTCGACATACAATATGTTTAATCCACTAGCCCGGAAATTTCATAAAGGTCTGGAATTTAGCGACAAGCTGGTTAAGCAGGTTGGACTATCGGACGAAGAAGCATAGCCGTAGCTATGGTTCGAGGTCGATCGTTCAAGATGCGACGCCAGATTGGCGCTTAAATCCAGAAGGATAAAGTGTACCAGTAAGTTTTGCCTAAAAAATGTCGTATGACTCTGATTCATTTTAGCTTTTAGTTAATCGGTGTCCGTCTTTATAAAATATTCGGGCTAGACCAGGTCTGGAAATTGGGGACGCAGGCGCTTAAAGACAAATACGCCGAGACCCAGCAGGGTCAGGGTAATTGCCCAAAACAACAAAGTTTCCCCAATCCGCTCGGATACCGGAGTGGCGTAAAAAAATGAATCTCTATACCCCTGAACGATATAGTGCATGGGGTTGAGGGCAAAAATTCCGCGCCAGGGTGCCGGCAATATATTGATGTCCCACAGTATTGGTGTTGCCCACATACCCACCTGCAGCAGAACTCCCACCAGGCGCGCGGTGTCACGGACGAAAACATTCAATGCTGCCACCATCCACCCAATCCCCAGTGCCAACACCACCAGGCAGAAAAAATAGTATATGGCCTGAAAGATGTAGAGGCTGAAACCTACCTTGAGAAACAGCATGAATACCACCAATATGCCGATGAACAACAAGTGGTTGGATAGTCCGGAAATGACCTTGACCAGTGGCAACGCCTGGACCGGAAAAACAACTTTTTTGACCAGATGCGGATGTCCGGTGATGCAGTGAACCGAGCCCGAGAGAATTTCTGAGAACACAAACCAGGCCGCCATACCCGCGGTTAACCACACCACGAACGGCACGCCGCTGGCCGGTTGCATTCTAAAACCTACGCTAAACACTACCCAGAAAACCAGGATCAACACCAGCGGTGTAATGATCTGCCAGACAATACCCAATATCGATCCAGCGTATTGCATCCGAATTTCCCGACGTGCCAGATTAATCAATACTGGCCATTTGGCAACAATCTCTGTGAAAAAGTCCATGCGGGTATTTATGGGTTGCGCTTCACGGTATCTTGGGGATCAAACCGAGGCCAATAAAATAAACGAATAAACGCCGAGACAGAATAAACCAAGCAGCGAAGCATTAAACAACCGATTCATCAACCACGGTCGCGCGTGATAATAAAGCACCCCGAGCATCGGCAAAATTGGTGCCAGATATCTACCCTGGGCCTGAAAACTAATAGTCCAGGACTGCCATAGGGAAGCCGCGGTCAGCAATATTACGCAGCCAAACGTGATCGCGAACAACCAGTGACTTGACCGCGGACCAAACAATAGCAGCGATAGCAACATGACACCAAACAGGGTAAAACAAAATTTTTGCACCAGGTCAAAATACGTATCGCTACCGAGAAACTGGGTGTAGCCATACGCGCCAAAGGCCGTGACAAATGTTTTTCCAGCCCACGATTCCCGGGTGAGAATACGGTCAAGATCGACCCCCCTTGATTTCATATACAGATAGGTATGCTTACGATGAAGCTCGGTACTAGGCTTATACAGCGGCTCAGCCATCTGTTCCACCATCTGATTAACCTTCGCTTTGCTGTCGGGACCATTTGCCGCATAATCCAATCCGTAACGCAGCCCATACACCATAAGCCCAACCACTGCGATCAGGGCCAGTCGGGTCCAGAACAATTTTTTGTCAGGAAAATCACCAATTCCCAGGCGCCACAGGAAATAAACCCCGAGGAACAGAACGAAAAAGTAGAAATTGAGTTTAAGCAGAATCAGGGCCCCGGCAAGCACCCCGAGCCAGGCCACATGCAACCACAGCTTTTGCGGCCTTTGTTGGCTCAAAATTCGATTAAGCGCACTTTGTTTACTCGCGGCTTGGTAGGCCGCAATGGTCGCTAAAAATACCGCGAATCCATCGGAATTGGCGTAGCTGTATAAATACCATAACTGTGGAGTCAGCAATAACGGCGCCGCAAAGGGTCTAAACTCGACATTACGCAGGGCAAAAACCGCCATCAGGGCAAAAATCAAGAGGCCGATTATTCGGGCGTCTGCCATAAATGGTTGCCGCAATGGCGCCAGCAACCGGCTCAGGTATCCGGCAATCGGATAATACAATTCCAGCGACGCCAGACGAGTGTATCCATACACGCTAAAGCTGTTGGCCACTGCCGCAGAATCCACCGCCGGCGGCAGCCAATTATGACGGTAGTATTCAACCGCGGTGGCATGGGCCTCTTCATCAGGATGAAAAAACACCCTGGCTCCGTCGTTCGGGTACTCCCAATAGTGCTTGCTCACCACCGCCATGATAAAGGCAAGGGTAACCGCAACCAGTAACAAGACTGGGATGAATAATAGATCTTTCTGCAGTCCACCCAGGACCCTGCCGGCAACAAGGGTGCCGATCAGAATACAGAATACGGTTAATACATGAACATAGGGAAACTGGAAATTATTTAGCCGATCGACAATGTACTCGAACTGCGCATCTTTACCATTGGTTTCAAAGACCAATCCCTGGGAATCAATCGCTACGTTAGAAACCTGCTGGATTGGTTCCAGGCCGGCATATTGATTAGCGGCGTTTATTTCAATAGTATCGAAACCGGGCTGGGCAACTATAAATTTCCTTAATCTCAGTTTAGTGGCAAACTCAACCGGGTCAATTCTGATGCGCTCGATGCCTCCCAGACTGCTAATTGAGAAACTATAGTTTTTATCACTGCCGCCGACCAGTACCTCCTTGACATTCGACTCACTGTATCCCCGGTTTTCATCGGCCCAGTAAATTTTCAACCAGGCTCGCCCTTGGGACAACAGGTCAATCTCCATCTCAACATGGGCCTTGAAAGCGAAAAAATAGAGGTACAACGCTGACAGTAGCAGCGCCGCGACAATTGTTGGAATAGAAAACGATCCGTTAGTTTCGCCCGGAATTGAAGCTGAATTGGTCGCGATAGTTTGCATCTGACTATTTTCTCAGGCGCGATACCGCCTTGCGTACCCTGGCTTTCAATGTGTATTGATTATTTAGCCAAACGCGAATTCGAAACAAGGGCTTGCCCACATAGTGCAACAAACCTAGAGCCAGCAAACAACGAAGTCCGGGACCCGCTGCGTAATTCCCCATAATGGAGGTCTTGGTACGGATCCAGTGTCGAACCTGACGCAACAGGGAGTTTCCCGCGAGATCATAGCGTGGGGTCAATACCGGCTTTTTGGATTGACCGGACATTAATAATCAACCATGGAACGCAGGTGTTTGCGAAATTGCTGCCCAAGGGTCCAGCTACCAATCAATTGCTTCCAACCAGACGCCTCCCATGGATTATGGATAATCTTGGGTCGGCGTGATTTTTTAGGCTGGTTAGCGCCGTGAAAATCGTCAAGGTGATGCAGGTGCCGAATCGAGTTAATTTCCTTGCGCCGGGGAAATGCCAGCTTACTGACCAATAAATAGTTAATCCATGGACGATATCCCGAAGTATCCGGATGTACCAGCAACGATGCCGCAGCAAATCTGTCTGCAGAATCCAATACCCCCTGTTGCAAATCGGCGTAGTGCCGATCCTGGCTTTGTTCTCCCTGGCCAATTTCGTCATCCATTTGTCGAAATATCAGTTTATGCCCGCCGGTTTCGTCGAGACCATAGCCGTTAAGGGTCGGGTAAGGGGCACGACATGCTTCCTCAAATAAATCCCGGGCATACAGTACCGCACTACTGGCGAAATCAAATCGCTCCCGGTCGTAGATAAACCCTTCGATAAAATTGTCATTGGTCGTGGGATAAGGTATGCCCCGGGTGGCGCCAAACAGCATGCCATGGAGGTTGGGTCGGTCTTTCCGATGCGCGGTGGCACCGCTAAAAAAGCGCTGGATGGTTCCAAGCCAGCCAATGTCTACCAACGCCACGTCTTGATGCTCAAAAAATCCCAGGGATTCAAGGTAACTCTGCAGGCCCTGATTGGCGTTCTTGCTCTGCTTTTTTACCTCTTGTTGAAATTTAGGATCTTTAACCAGTCTCTCGAACCCCCGTCTGTGATCAAAACTGAACCCCTCATGAGCTGGACTCAGGGTGCTGTCGAGATCTAGCTCATAGCGCGCCAGATGCGGAATCATCGATTCCGGGTCGAGGCTGAACACCCTGCAAACATCTCTGAAGTTTCGGTTTCCAGGAGGCAGGAAAACGATATCTGCCCGATCCTGGGTCAAGCCAAGATGGGCGCAACTGGCCCCGGCCAAAGCCTGGCGACTGACATACAGGTATTCTATTTCGGGCAGATTGCCATCGGGGTACAGCATTGGCATGGTTTTTTCCCAGACCTGTTTGAACATCCAGCCTTCCCTGGACAGAAAGAATACTTTCCCGATCTTTTTTTCCCGACAACGCTCCGCGACATAATGTACAAACATATTAATCAGGGGACCAATAAAATTGTAACCCTCGATATACAACGAGGAGCGGGGCTGATTTTCCGCTTCCAAAGGCGCCATCAGTTGCTGGATCGCCCGCCCTTTCCAATACGCCCTGCGGCAGCTATAAAAATATTGCCGGGCCGCGATGGCGCGTCGCCTCGATTCTTCGGGGTCCTGCAATATTAGCGCGCTGATACCGAGCTCCGTGGCTCTGAATCCATCCGAAATTGGATTATCACCAACATGGAGCCAGCGCTCAGGAAACAATTCATACTTTGCGGCAATCTGAGGGTAAGCGCGGCCGGAAGCTTTAGCCAAAAAACTGTCCGCTGAAGAGATTACCGCTTCTACATGCTGCAGGATGCCAGCGTGTTCAAGCAATACCTTAAGACTATCGGCCGGCAAGTACATGTCCGATATCACCAGTATTCGCATGCCTTTTCCAGCCATCTGACGCAGCCAGTTGACGATATCGGCTCGGGGAACCAGCATGGCGTTTTCAACGCTAAGCTCGTATTCAGTAATTCGCTCAAGCAGGGCCTGATCGCCAAATATTGCTTCGAGGGCAGCTCCCATAAATTCCGGATAGCAAGCTTCGTGGTCAACAAAGGATTCTCCGGTTTTGGCTCGCATCTGCTGCTCGCATTCATCACGTTTGAGCTGGACCTGCTCCCATTCCCAGTCCAGGTCCCGGGCCTTAGCCAGGCTGCTGATAAAACGCGCTACCGGGAGTTTCACCAGGTCGGGATCGTGAGTTCGGCGTACTAGCAGCGTGTCAAACAGGTCAAACGATACGATATCTACTTGGGGCTCCAGGGCCTTGCCTCCGGCAACCAGGGCTTGGGTACTATAGAAAGTTTGCAAAGACATCACTTGAAGTTAATCGATCAGTGCTTTATCAAGCGGCGGGCAGCGGCTTTAGCAAATCGTTTAATCTGCCCACCGGTGGTAGCTCTAGTAATGTCCGCTGTCGCATTTTTCATTTGTGCCAGTTCATTTCTAACTTGATGCAGCTCGTTTTCGAGGCTGCGCAATCGATCAGAGCCGGCAGCCGCATAGCCGCGAAACGCCTTAGGTAGCTTTGCCAGCATATATTTGCGAATGACCTCGAGATCCTGCTCGCGACCGGTTATTGCGGCTTCAGAAAGCGTATTTCCTGAATGAATTCGATAGAACAACAATTTGTCCTGATCCATATAGTGAACCCCTTCCGGGTAGGCCAGCATCATACGAAAAATATAATCATAGTCGTGCAGATATCTTAGGCTGCAAAAGTTGCCGACTTTTTGTACGGCTTGCCGAGTCATAAAAAGATTTGAGGTGGTCACCATCATATTTCCCTGCAAAAAACCGGTGAATAAATCTCCCTGAGCGAAATAGAAATCCCGGTTGCGCTGGTGCCACTGATTCCAGGCAAAATCCGGATCACTGAATTCCACGCCATCATCGGATATCGGGATGACATCGGTGACAACGCAGTCAGCTTGATTGGCCCGGGTGTAAGCAAGCAGTTTTTCCAGACGGTCAGCGCAGTAAACGTCATCTGAATTCAGAATAGAAATGTATTCTCCACTGGCTTGAGCCATGCCGCGGTTGATCGTATTAAAAGCATCCGCATTTTGCTGCCAGGTATAGGAGATTCTCGGATCTGAATATCCCTTTATGACCTCTGCGGTACGATCGGTAGAGCCATCGTCAATTATTACCAATTCCAAATCATCCACGCTTTGTTCGAGCACAGAATCAATAGCCGGACCGATAAATCGCTCATGGTTATAGGCCGGAATTACGACCGAAATGAGTGGCGCTGGCATATCTTTTAGTCAGAGCTTTTGGTTGGTTTGAGAATGTTAATCAAACCAATAACTTTCGCGGCAACGCGAAATGGTTTGCCCGCCTTAATGGTTTCAATTTCACTGCGGGTGATTGCCAGATCTTTTTCCAATCGGTTCTTTGTATTCGAATAATCATGGTTAGTTTTCTCCAGGTTTTGCTCCAGACTCGCAATTTTCGAAACCATGTATTGATTTATCATTTTCATGGAGTGGAGATTTTTCTGGGCCCTTTTCCCTGATTTTTCCGCTTGTTCTGTCGCAACCAGATAGCGATTATAGGCCAGCGCATATTCCATTGTTCGAATAATCCGCAATTCGACGTCGACCAAACACGGCTGATTAAAATCAATCTGGATTTCCGCCGGCAATTTAAATTCCATTTTGGGAAAGTCGGTCACGGCTATCCAGCTCGAATTATCGCCATCTACGCAGAATACTGCGCTGGTCGCTACACAGGCTTCAGCAATTGCCTGCGGGTCACTCAGCCGCCATTTGACCACATCCGCGTCTCCGTCATTCTGAATCAACTGAAGCGAACATACCTGATAGAAACCTTCGTCTTCGGACTTTTGAATATCCATGGGATCAAAGCGGATTCGACTCACCTGTTCTCCCGGTGGCAAATTGAATCGAATAGACTGCACGGCAGGATCGGGGCTGATTTCGATTTTGACATTGTTGCTCTCGTTGAATCCATTATCAGCATGGGTCCAGTACAGCCGACTATTAATTACGTCACCACGTTCGCTAAAATCGAATACTGTCGTCAATAATTCAGTTACATCCTGACTATCACGATCCCGTGCGATAACTTTTTGAAATCGATCTTCCAGAGCAATACATTGATCCATATGCTCACTGAAGTGAATCATATTGACGTTAAATCCGTATTCAATAAAATCCCGGACGGTCTGCAGCTCCAGCCATCCGAGGTAGTCCTTGAGGTGCTCCCAGTTACCTACGACGAAGGTAAACAGAGCCCTAAAAAATATATACTCTTTGGTTAGCGGCCATTCCACTTCCCATTCCTGATCAAATATCTCCCATTCGCCTTGCTGGTCAACAATTATATTTATTGGTAGCAGGTCAATACTAAGGGCCCCTCTGTGCTCCATATCAACCAGGTAATTGTAATACTCGCGTAACTCAGTTTCGAATTCCTGCCTTCCAACGTAAGTAAGTAACGTGCGCAACCATTGGGCAGATAATAAAGTTCCTCTCAGAAATTTCTGGGGCTCCAGCTGCTGTCTGACACCTTGGTCACCTTCAGTGCCCTGGGCAAATTCCGGGGTTTTTATAACGACATCCTGGTCCACCGGTTTATGAGTGGTAACTGCAAATCGATTGTCGCGAGCGCCGCCGGGCCCATGACAGAAATCAAATCCTTGAATGCGCTCGATGGAAGCATCCTGATTTCCCAGCAATATACAGAACGAGTTAGCGATGTCGCGAATAAATCCACCGTGACTTGCCGCGTGCCAACATATAGTTTCTATTGAAGAGCGTTTTTGCGGCGCAAAATAATCCCGGGAAATTAACCCCTCGAGGTGATTGAACGCGAAAGGGTTATCGCTCAAGTAGTGATCTGATAGCACTACGCTCGGAACCTTGTAGTCCGGAAATGGAAAGCTAAACGCCTTCTGGGCAAACCCGGCCTGACCGATCAGTTGTTCCCATTCCAGCCTGCTGTAAGTGGCGATTCCAGCGGAATTGCGATATCCATTTATCCCAATATATCGTTTGGCATAATGGTCTTCGTGGGCCCCCAACATATATTTCAGACCAAGCCGATTTTCAATGGCCACCAGGATTACCCCATTGGGCTTCAAACAGGTCCTGGCATGTTGGAGAATAGTTCGCGCCGCTTCCCAGTCGTTCGCCGCATCGGGGGAAAATTTACGCGCGTATTCAATCACGCCGACGAATAAAATCAGATCGTAGTGGTTCTCCGGAATTTCCAACTCATTGTAATTGGCATTGATTACCCGGACATTTTCGAGCTCGCGACAGCGTAATTTGCCGAGGCCCGCCCTGATCTTGCTCCCTTCAACTGCGTCGACCTGCTTACCCTGCTCACCGAGATAGCGCGTAATTGCGCCACACCCCGAACCCAATTCCAGTACCCTGGACACGGAATCCAGATTGAACGGCCGCAACAGATTGGACCGATTGCCGGTAAGGTGATACTCGCTCGGCCAGTCGATTATTTTTCTCTGTAATTCACTGGATCGTGAACTCAAATCCCTGGCCTGGCTCAATACCTGATAGAGATATTGCTCACTTTCCGCCCCATCAGAATAGGCAAACTCGCTATCGGTCCCTCCGGCTGGAACATATATATCGCCGTTTTGCCTGACTAACTGATTAAGGGTAATGAGGTCTGCCATTGCAGTACTGAAATTCTGGAGCGGTGTAGGGTTTATTGATGGTCCCGACGCTGATTATGGTCGGGACTAGTGTAGTGAATTCGATGGTGGCGGATTTTATCTGATCGGACAAAAAGTTGATATGTACCGCAGCCGGGCATTATTCACCTCCCAACAGCATTGATATGTACGGCGAAACGGGTAAACTTACCTAACCTCACGTATTGCCAATTTTGTTAAGGACCCCTGCGTAATGAGAAATCTTCTTTCTATTGCTGTATCCGCTTTATTATTTGCCAGCTCCATTAACCCCAGTCACGCTGCCGTAGTAGCAGGTGTTGACACCGGTATCGATCCCGGGGCGCTTTCCGGCGGTTTATCCGGGCCAGGATTTAACTTTTTTGGCAACAATGACAATGCAACAGACGATCAGCCTGCGTTTCACGGCACCTCGAGCGCCGCGTCAGGGCGACAAACTGTTCCAAGTATCCAGTTTTTACCGATTAAGGTTTATGGCAGTAATTTTGAAACCAACCCTGGGGTGCTGGACGCTGCGTTTAATTTTGTTGCGGCTCAACCTGGGGTTCTTGCAGTATCCCATTCCATTGGTAGTATTAATGAAGCCAGTCTGGCGTCACTCCAGGCGGTAACCAACGCCGGCAAAGTTTTGGTGATTCAGGCTGGGAATACTGGCGCGGCCAATCCCAGCGGAGACGCAGCCAAGGTCCCGGCATTGGGGGGCAGAGGTGTTATTGCCGGCGGTGTAGTGGGAAACACCATATGGCCCAGTAGCAATCTGGCAGGTAGCTTTCAGGAGTTTTACCTTACCGCTGAGGTTGTAGCGCCGATAAATGGCTGGATTGGTACGTCAATGTCTACCGCAAGAATCGCTGCTGTAGCCGCCACCGTGGCCGAGGCGTTTCCGTTTATGTCCTCGGAACAGGTTGTGCAGGTATTGTTCCAGAGCGCCACTGACCTCGGGGACCCTGGCATTGATGGGGTTTATGGCAATGGCTTGGTTAATCTGTCCGCTGCGATGACAGCGGTGGGACAGGGGACCATTCCGGCAGCAGACTCAACCAGCACTACCAGTAGTGGCGGTGGAGGTGGAGGTGGCGGCAGTGGTCTGGCATTGGGGGCATTGGCCATAGGTGGCGCGGTTTTCTATTCCACCTATAACAAGAAAGAGGATTTAAAAAAGACAATTTTTGTCGACAAGTTTGGCCGTGGTTTTAACGTAGACCTGTCGGCCCGGACCACCACCAAAAGCAACACCCCTGTTTTTGGATTGTTCAGTGCCAGGCAAAATCCTATAACAGTAACTCCCATGAGCACCGGAGAATTCAGCCAGACCTTTGCATTGGTACAAGACCCCTATTCGTCAAACCGGCCGGAATTTAGTTTTGAGCCAGATGAAACTCGCCAGATCAGTTTTCGCCACTACACTGATACCGGAGCCCAGGACTATGCCATGGGGCTGAATGCGGACTTGTCTGGGGAATTTGGCGCACTTTCATTTGCTAATAAAGCATCGTCCAAACGTCCCAGTGGTCAGTTTCTGTATAACCAGGTCTTCACAACTCCTGTACTGGGATATTCTTCCCAGGGCTCGACCTTCAAGTTCGGCTGGAACGGCGATCAGAAAAGCCACCGGCTCGGACTATCGGTAATTGACGATCAGGAAATAAACGGAATTCAGAGTAATAGCGTACTGTATGAAAATCGGGTTGAAAAGGACAAAGTACAGCTGGGTTTTCAGATTGGGGCCTTGCTGGAACAAGGCAATTTACTGGGCGGCGCCTCCGATGGTGCATTCAGTACGGATAATACCAACACCTATTACATCGGCTTTAATGGCTCCTGGGACTTAACCCCCAGAGTGTCGTTGATTGGCGGCTATTTTCAGGGCATGAGCAAGGTTGACGAAGCCGATCAGAGTCTGCTCGACCAATTTTCCGATATTCGAACCGAGGGTTATGGTGTTGGCCTCATGGTTAATCGCGCATTTTCCCCTCGGGGCAACTTCGGTTTATCCTATTCAAGTCCAATGCAGGCTACTTCGGGAAGTGCCAGATTGACCCTGCCAACATCTCAGGACCGAAATACCGGTGCCATTCGATTTGAGCGATCGTCACTATCCTTTGAAGACGGTGATCAGGAGAAGATCGTAGAGGCCTATTATGGCTACCGCATCAATCCGAAGAGCGATGTATTTGCTCACTATTCGTATACCAAGAACCCGGTAAGTGAGCCGGACCTTGATCAAGACAACACTTTTTATGTAGGCTGGAAGCGCCGATTCTAGTTATCCCGAGTCTTAGGTGGGGTTCCGCTTGTTACCAGTCCACGCCGGTCATATTCGTTTACCTCGTCATTCTGCGCCAGCAGAATCCAGTATATGGCGAAAGGGCTAAACAACAGGCCCGGCTTTGGCCAGGGCTTTACCTTCGGGATTGTCTTCGTATTGATGGAAGTTTTCGACAAATAACCGGGCAAGTTGCTCCGCCTTACTATCCCACTCCTCCGGATTTGCGTAGGTATCCCTTGGGTCCAAAATTCCGCTATCAACCCCGGGCAGGCTCAGGGGAACGGCCAGATTGAAATAGGGAATGGTCACTGTCTCGCAATGATCGATGGAGCCGTCCAGAATGGCGTCGATTATGCCCCGGGTATCCTTGATAGAAATACGTCTACCAGTGCCATTCCAGCCGGTATTAACCAAATAGGCCTGGGCGCCTGCCGCTTCCATCCGTTTGACCAGCACTTCGGCGTATCGGGTTGGGTGGAGACTTAAAAATGCAGCACCGAAACAGGCTGAGAAGGTCGGTGTTGGCTGGTTAATTCCTCGTTCTGTACCGGCGAGTTTTGCGGTGAAACCAGACAGGAAGTGATATTTGGTTTGCTCCGGAGTGAGTACAGATACCGGTGGTAGAACCCCAAATGCATCGGCTGACAGAAAAATCACCTTGCGGGCATGACTCGCCTTAGATATCGGTTTGACAATATTGTTGATATGGTAAATTGGATAGGACACCCTGGCATTTTCAGTCTTACTGCCGTCATCATAATCAACCGTCGCGTCATCACGGACAACAACGTTCTCCAATAGCGCATCCCGGCGAATCGCACGGTAGATGTCGGGCTCAGCTTGTTCGCTTAGTCTAATGGTCTTGGCGTAGCAACCGCCTTCAAAATTAAATATCCCGTCGTCATCCCAACCATGTTCGTCATCACCAATAAGCTCGCGCTTGGGGTCTGTCGACAATGTGGTTTTTCCAGTCCCGGAAAGGCCAAAAAATATTGCGGTATCTCCGTCTTTACCAACGTTGGCCGAGCAATGCATGGACGCCATGCCCCGCAGCGGCAATAGGTAGTTCATCATGGAGAACATCCCCTTTTTCATTTCACCGCCATACCAACTACCACCGATCAACTGCATTTTCTCGGTCAGGTTGAAGGCCACAAAATTTTCCGAATTAAGACCCATCTCCTGCCAATTCTGATTGGCGGTTTTTGATCCGTTAAGCACCGTAAAATCCGGCTCAAATGCAGTCATTTCCTGTTCTGTGGGCCGAATAAACATGTTCTTTACAAAGTGCGCCTGCCAGGCCACTTCAACGATAAACCGGACACTTAACCGGGTATCGGGGTTCGCCCCACAAAATGCGTCGACCACGAACAGTCGATTGTTCGACAGCTGATTGACAACGCATTGCTTAAGTTTTCGCCAATTTTCCCCGGATAGTGGCTTGTTATCATTTTTTCCCTGGTCGGACCACCAGAAATTATCCCGGGTACTATCATCCTTGACGATATATTTGTCTTTGGGAGAGCGCCCTGTGAAAATTCCGGTATCCACCGCCACTGCACCGCTAGACGTTATCGTACCAACCTCATAGCCTGTTAAATTTGGTTGGGTTTCTTCCTCAAAGAGGGTTTGATAGCTAGGGTTATATACAATTTCCGCCGCAGCGGTAATACCATAGGTCGAAAGGTCGAGAGACGGGTTCATTAATTCTATAAGGGGAAATTTTAAAAACAATAAGCTTAGATTATGATTCAAGTTTATTAGTTTTTGTCCGCCGGCCGCAACCTTCTCGCAAAAAATAACCTGCTGGTCCAATTTTCCTCGACCAATTAAACACCGGTTGTACCGATTATCACCCTTGTCACTGGCTGCTTCGGGCGGTACATTCCGCATTCCAATTTACCATCGAACTGTGAATCATGTCCGAATGTCCTGTCTGTGGAGCCGAATTATCCTTGTCCGACGATCTGGTCAAGGGAGAACTAATGGAGTGCGATGATTGTGGAAGCGAGTTGGAGGTAACCAGTCTCGACCCCCTTAAGGTGGAAGAAGCACCCGAAACTGAGGAAGATTGGGGTCAATAAGCGCCTTCGGACAGTTAGGCTCCAGATAAATTTATGACTACGATTAAGGTCGGTTTTCTCCATTCCCTGGTTCGCAAGGAAGAGAAGCTGCTGTTGAGCGAATTCAGTAAACGCAGCAACCTTGAAATGGTGATGCTGGATGATCGTGAACTCCAATTCGATTTGAACACGCCCCCCCAGGTGGACGTTATTGTAGAGCGTAGCATCAATCATTCACGCGCACTGCACGCATTGCGTTTGTACCAGAGTCAGGGGGTACCCTGCGTAAACAGCTACCAGGTGTCATTGACCTGTGGTGATAAAATTCTAACCGCTGTAGCACTGCAAGATCATGCAGTTGCCCAGCCTGATTTGCGAATTGCTTTCACCGAGGGATCTGCTTTGCAGGCAATTGAGGATATTGGTTACCCGGTAGTGTTGAAGCCAGCGGTTGGATCCTGGGGTCGCTTATTGTCGAAAATCAATGATCGTGACGCCGCGGAGACCGTGCTTGAGCACAAGACGGTATTGGGTAGCTATCATCATTCCATATTTTTTATTCAAAAATACATCGCCAAGAAAGGTCGGGATATACGCGCTTTTGTGGTTGGGGACGAGTGCATTGCGGCGATTTATCGAAGCTCGGAGCACTGGATTACCAACACTGCCAGAGGGGCTATCGCCAGCAACTGCCCCGTCACACCTGAACTTGCCGACATTTGCCTGGCAGCTGCTACTGCCGTTGGTGGCGGGGTACTGGCGATCGACCTATTCGAGTCAGATCAGGGGTTATTGGTTAACGAAGTTAACTACACCATGGAATTTCGCAATAGCATCGATACCACCGGGGTAAATATTCCAGACAAGGTTATCGACTACGTTGTGGCCCAGGCCCGAGCCCGAGCGTGACCCGGGTTACAAGCTAAGTGATTAAGATATCCATCGTTGGTGGTAGTGGTTACGGCGGCGGTGAGCTGGTTCGGTTATTGCTCGGCCATCCAAAAGTGACGGTGCACCAGGTAACGTCTGAACGATTTTCCGGTAAACCGGTATCGCGCCTGCATCCCAATTTACGCGGAGCAACAAATTTAAAATTTTGTGCAATCGCGGAACTCGAACCCTGCGATCTGCTGTTTTTGTGCCTTCCCCATGGCCACAGCATGAGTAAGCTGCCCCATTTTCAGTCTCTTGCGCCCAGACTTATCGACCTGAGCGGGGACTTCCGGCTCGACAGCGCTGAAGCGTTTGAAAAATGGTATGGACATGCCCATACCTGCCCGGAACGGTTATCAGATTTTGTTTATGGATTGCCCGAAATCAATCGCGAAAAAATACGCACTGCCGACTATGTCACCGGGGCCGGCTGCAATGCCACGGTCAGCATCCTGGCACTGCTGCCACTGTACCAGCAGGGACTGGTTGATCACACCGTGGTAGAGGTCAAAGCGGGATCAAGCGAAGGCGGCAACAGCGCCAGCGACGCTAGCCACCATCCCGAGCGCAGCGGCTCGGTGCGTTCCTATAAACCCACCGGACATCGTCACGTGGCTGAAATGGAAATGGTGCTCGGACAACAGGCCCGAATATCTTTTTCTGCGACTTCTATCGAGATGGTACGGGGAATACTGGCGACCTCTCATGTCTTCCTGAGTTCGTCCCTGGATGAAAAAGCAGTTTGGAAACTATATCGCGCCGCCTACTCCAGTGAGCGATTTATTCGAATCGTCAAAGAACGTAGTGGTATCTACAGATATCCCGAACCCAAGTTGCTTAGTGGCACCAATTACTGCGACATTGGATTCGAAATCGACCCCCACAGCAATCGCTTGGTGGTCATCAGCGCGATTGATAACTTGATGAAAGGTGCCGCTGGACAGGCCGTCCAATCGTTTAACCTGATGCATGGACTGGAAGAAGATCTCGGACTCGGGTTTAACGGCCTTCATCCCTAGTGTAGTGTATTGAACATATTGTATGTATCAGCGAGACGAGATGCGGTCAGATACGCGACGCGTTTCGCCATGAATGGTTGTTCCCTTCATAAGAAATGCAACAAAGTAGATGGCCGCATATCGACTCGCCGGTCGGGAACCCCCCAAATGCCCCAATCCAGCGTTCCAGCCTTTGCCAAGGGAACAACCATTGGCAGCAGGCTGCGCCTTGGCTTGGAACATTTGGGGGGTTCTGATATATACAATATGTTTAATACACTACACTAGTGTGCCGTCTATTGTTGATTGAAAACCCCGGGGGTATTGACCCCAATGGTTTTCTCCATACTTTCGCCGAGGGGTGTCGACAAAGTCAGGAATTTCAAGGTCACGGCTGGGGTTGCAGCTGGATTGACCCGCAAGATAACTGGAAAACCTTTCACCATATCGACCCAATTTGGCAACGTCCCCAGCGCAATTTCCCAAGCAGCCGATTATTCCTGGCGCATGCCCGCAGTGCATTTCGTGATGAAGGTATTGTGGTTGAAAACAATATGCCTTTTACCGATGGACGGTCGATGTTTTTATTTAACGGCGAGTTAAGAGGGGTCAAAATCAAGGCATCCGGGCGAATCGGTGCAGAGAAAATTTATAATTACATTCGACGATTTGACCGGGGTGATCTGGGTGCGGCCACAGACAAAGCAGTGGGCATCATCAACAAGCGTACTCGCTATATTCGTGCCATGAATTTCTTCGTTGCCGAGCGACATGCCGTCCAGGTATGCAGCTGGTTTAGCGAGCAGCCAGAGTATTTCCAGTTGCGCCGGGCGACCGTCAATAACACCCGGATAATCAGCTCCATTGCTTTGCCGGAGTTTGCCTCCAACTGGGATACAATTCCAAACCAAACCATCGAAACAATTCATCTGGATTAACCCTATCTCCATGATCATTATAAAAATTGGCGGCGGTGAAGGGCTGAATCTGGAGGCCATTGTCGGCGATCTGGCCCAATTGGATCGCCCATTTATCGTTGTCCACGGAGCCAACGCATTGCGGGACCAGGTGGCGAAGAATATGGGTTTCGAAAAACGCGTGATAACCTCTGCCTCTGGTTACCAAAGTGTATTTTCCGATCAATCAGCGCTGGACGCAATCCTGATGGCTTACAGCGGTTTGCGTAACAAACGACTGGTGGAAATGTGCCAACAACAGGGAATCAACGCGGTTGGACTATCCGGAATTGATGGTCGGGTGATTCAGGGCCAGCGTAATCGTGGTATCCGTACCATAGAAAATGGCAAAAAAATGATGAAACGGGATTTATCGGGAAAGCCCGTTTCGATCAATACCGACTTGTTGGACCTGCTTATTACTAATGGGTATACGCCGATTTTGACGATACCAATATGCGATGAAGACGGCGTTGCAATTAATTCTGAAAATGACGATATCGTTTGCCAATTACAAAAGGCGCTGGATGCTGAAACCGTGATCCAACTGATCGAAGCCCCGGGATTTATGGATGACGTCAACGATCCCGACTCCATCCAGACCCGATTAAGCCGGGCTGAGCTTGGCGACCGTGAACAACAGGTCGAAGGCCGAATGAAGCGCAAAATGCATGCGTTGAACAAGCTGGCCACTGGCAACGTTCGCGAAATAATCATCGCAGATGGTCGTACTGATCACCCGGTCCAGGGCGCGCTGGCAGGTGGCGGCACCTGGATCAAATAATGAAAACGACTGAAAACTGGATCGAGCTGGAGCAAGCTCATGCCTTCGAGGTTTACCCCAAACGCGAGCTGGTAATAACTCGGGGCGAAGGTGCTACGCTGTGGGATGACAAGGGCAATGCTTACATTGATTGTACCGCGGGTATTGGCGTCGCCAACGTAGGTCATGCCAACCCTAAAGTAGTTCAGGCAATGCATGAACAGGCCAAAAAGTTAATCACCTGTCCGGGCATTTTTTATAATGATATCCGGGCAAGCCTTATGGCTCGTCTGGTAGCAGCTGCACCCACTAACCTGACCCGCGCCTTTCTCTGCAACTCCGGAACCGAGGCTACCGAGGCGGCAATAAAGTTTGCTCGACTCAGTACCGGTAAGAGCGGATTTATCAGCGCCATGCGGGGATTTCATGGCCGTTCCATGGGTGCACTTAGTGCAACTTTCAAATATCGCGATGAATTTGAACCAATGCTGCCAGGACATAAGTTCGTCCCCTATAACAACCTGGAAAAGCTTCGGGGCGCGATCGACACCGACACTGCGGCAATAATTATCGAACTGGTTCAGGGGGAGGGCGGCGTTCGACCAGCAAATCCGGATTATTTACAGGGCGTTCGTGAACTTTGCGACCAGTATGAGATATTGCTTATCGCCGATGAAATTCAAACCGGATTCGGCCGCACCGGAGAGATGTTTGCCAGTCAAACCTTCGATATTCAACCCGATATCATGACCCTGGCGAAGAGTATTGCCGGGGGATTACCCATGGGCGCAACCCTTTGTAGTGACCGCATTTCGTCTGCCATGGGTAAGCATGGCAGCACCTTCGGCGGCAATCCGCTGGCCTGCGCCGCTGCAATCGCCACTATCGACTATCTGGAACAGAATGATCTTGCGCTACGGGCGGCTGAACTGGGTAGCCAATTCGCCGAGCGGTTCAATGCCAGCAAACCAAAGAATGTACGCGAAATAAGACAGATAGGTTTGATGATTGGCATTGAGCTGCGGGTTAAGGCTCAACCCTATCTGCTGAAACTGATTGAAGCCGGCGTACTGGCCCTGCCGGCCGGACCAACTGTTATTCGTTTGCTGCCACCATTAGTGATAACGCCAGAAAAACTAATGGAGGTTTGCGATATCCTGATTACAATGCTGGATCAGGATTTGTCGACATGAGTAAGCCCCTTAAAATACAACAATCCATGGCCACTGGAAATCAATCAGCGATCAGCCGATATATGGATCTTGTGGTTGGTCAGCGAAGTTGGATTAAGTTGGTATTGTTTGAGCTGGTTATGATGATTTCGCAGAAACGGGCTGGTGCTCTGGGTCTGGTGCTGCGCAAGATAATGTATCCGTGGGTTTTGGGCGCGGTTGGCCGCAACGTTACATTTGGCAGCGATGTGGTGGTTCGGCACCCCCATAAAATACGGATTGGCGACGGTGTGGTAGTGGATGAGAACGTCCTGCTTGATGCCAAGGGTGAGTCCAACAAAGGCATCGACATAGGCAGTGGCAGCTTTATTGGTCGTAATTCTATTATTAGCTGTAAAAATGGTGACATCGAACTAGGAGAAAACGCCAATGTGGGGTGGAATTGCACCATCGCGGCAACCAGCTCGATTCGGATAGGCCGGGATAACATCATTGCGGCATATAGTTACATTATTGGTGGCGGTAATTACCACTACGATAATATCGATACCCCGATGTGCCAGGCCTATGACCAGGAAGGCAAAGGAGGAGTGGAGCTAAAGGATGATGTCTGGCTCGGCTCCCATGTGGCGGTTCTTGATGGGGTAACTATCGAACAAGGTTGCGTTGTTGCATCCGGTTCAACCGTCACGAAAAACCTGCCGAGCATGTCCATCAGTTTGGGGGCGCCGGCGCAACCGGTTCGTCAACGCCGGACAAAAACCGACAGCAGCTAAGTCGCTTATTTTCGAGCCTGGCTCAGGGCGCAAATGTTATAATTCCCCGTCACTCCACAAGTATTCTCCATTCGAACCCCCGATGAGCCTTAAATCCTCCATTGAAGACCTGTTACGTCCGTGCCCGCCGTTATTTCGCCTGGCGTCAAAGGTCTATCATAAAATTAACAACTCATTCGATACGCTGAGCCCGGGTGCGCCTGGGGCAATTCTTCGGTCTTTCGAATACCTAGTGGAGCGCGACGGTGAAGTCAAAGGCGATTACTACGAATTTGGACTGTTCCGGGGATATACCTTTTTACAGGCATGGAATCACTGTGAGACCCTCAATTTAGACGCGGTTAATTTTTATGGATTCGATTCGTTCGAGGGATTACCCCCGGCGGAAGGAATCGACCAGGTAGATGGCCGATTTTTCCAGGGCCAGTTCGCTTGCTCCAGAGAAGAAGTAGAGAAAAACCTAGCTGGCGAAGGGGTAGATCTGGCCAAGGTAAATCTCATTCAGGGCTACTATGAAGATTCATTAACCGAGGCATTACGTCAGCAACATAATTTTAAGCCCGCTTCTGTAGTGCTACTTGATTGCGATTATTATTCTTCCACTGTAACCGCATTGGAATGGATGGATCCCTATATTCAAGTCGGCACAATCCTGCTATTTGACGACTGGTTTTCCTATGGAGAAAGCAATGAACTCGGTCAACAAAAAGCCTATCAGGAATTTCTTGACCGACATCCCGAATTCACCTCAGAGGCGTTGTGGGAGTTCGAGAATCATGGCAAGGGTTTCGAATTAAATGCCGCTGGTTAAACCAGGGTCGGCCATTCACCCAGTGTAGGTCCAGATAGAGCAATCATGCAAAAATTCGTCGCTACCATACTGGTACTTTGTCTTTCTGGAATCGTAACGGGTAATGCTCAGGATAAGCCGGTCGTCACGGTGTATACCTACGATTCGTTTGCGTCAGAATGGGGTCCTGGACCCAAGGTCGAGACAGCATTCGAGCTTGAATGTGAATGTGATCTAAACCTTGTCACCGTGGGCAGCTCCTCCAATATACTGAGCCGGATACAGCTGGAGGGCGAAGAATCTCCTGCCGATGTTGTGCTTGGTCTGGATAACAGTCTAGTCATCGAAGCGCAGAATACCGGACTGATTACCGCACATCAGGTCGACTTGACGACCCTGGATTTACCTTTGGCCTGGGACAACCAGAATTTTCTGCCATTTGATTTTGGGTTTTTCGCATTTGTCCATGACACCTTTCGAACGCCACTTCCTCCCGGCAGTTTTGAAGATTTACTGGAAGCAGATGACTCACTAAAAATCGTTCTTCAGGACCCCCAATCCAGCACTGCCGGATTTGGATTTTTACTTTGGGTCAAGGCCATGTACGGCGATGCCACTGGCATTGTCTGGAATAAACTCGCACCCAAGGTTGTCGCGGTGGCCAAAACCTGGTCAGAAGCCTATGGCATGTTCCTCGACGGCAAAGCAGATATGGTAATGAGCTATACCACCTCTCCGGCCTATCACATGATCATGGAAGACGAAGCGAAATTCAAGGCGGTCAAATTTGTTGAAGGGCATGGCATGCAAATTGAAGTCGCTGCAGTGTTAAAGAGCGCGCCGAGTCCGGAGTTAGCCCAGGCCTTTATGCGTTTTATTGCGACCGAACCTTTCCAGTCACTCATTCCCACGGGAAATTGGATGTATCCCGCGGTATTTCCCGAGTCCGGGTTGCCTGCGGAATTTAACGACCTGATCCGTCCGGAGAAAAGTTTGCTAATTGACGCCCAGGGCATCGCGGACAATAAAGCCGACTGGATTGACGAATTTAATCAGGCGTTAAGCCAGTAAATCCAACTAGTTGCACGAGCTGGCTAAGGCAAACTGGCCTCCTGCTGGCAGCGACTAAAGGGCTAGTCTAATTCTCTAAATTCAGCGACACTATCGCGGTCCCTAACGCGCTGCCACCATTGCGCTAAGGGGGTTTCCCCACCAAGGGACAGCCGCCCTAATTCAGTATGTTCGAAGTATAAGAATATGGAGCTCAGGTAGAAATCTCCCAGAGTGATACTGTCACCCCCAAAATAGCCGTCGTTCCCCAGGGTTTTCGACAACCAGCCCAGGCAGTTTTCACTTGTTTGCAGCGCCCGGGTTACCGTTTTCGGATCGGGTTCGATTCCCTCGGAAGGTTTATCGACCTGTTCAACATAAAGGCCCCAGACCATCGCTGGATAGGCATAATTATCCACCACAGAGATCACCTGATTCATGACGGCCTGCTGCCCAATATCTTTCGGGGTAAACCCGGGCGCGGGATACTTCTGGTCGAGATATCGCACAATAGCTGAAGTCTCAAACAAATCGAAACCGGCATCACACAATAGCGGCACCTTGGAAAATGGATGCCGCTGTCGATAATCCACTGGGTGAGCAGCGGGATCAAAAATATCAAACTCCCGGGTTTCGAATGGAATGGATTTTTCAATCAGCACCATCCTGACGATGCGGACATAAACGCTATACGCCGGCCCAATCAGCACAAGGGGATCCATCAGTTATATCCGGGCCGCGAGCTCTGCTCCCTGCTGGATAGCACGTCGGGCATCAACTTCTGCCGCCAAGAATGCGCCGCCAATTAAGTGCACCTTATTATCTTTGCCGTATGGATTCAGCTGCTGGTAGAGCTGGTTTACCGACAACTGGCCTGCACAAATAATCACATTATCCACTTCCAGTAATTGCTTTTCTTCCCCTACCTGAATATGCAGTCCACGGTCGTCAATGGATTCATATTTGACACCACCGAGCATCCGCACTCCATTTTTACGCATTTGTAAGCGATGAACCCAGCCAGAAGTTTTACCGAGACTTCGACCATGGGGAGTGGTTTTGCGCTGTAATAGGTAAATTTCCCGGACCGGAGGTTCCACTTGTTGCGGTACCAGCGAGCCCTGGCTTTCATAGATCGGATCGATACCCCATTCCGCATACCATGCCTCAAGCTTTTCCTGGTTGTCCCCTTCTATCTCCCTGTGCAGCAGATACTCGGCAAGGTCAAACCCAATACCTCCTGCGCCAATGATCGCTACCCGTTTGCCTACCGGTTTGTTCTCCAACACGACCTCGTCGTAGCGATACACCATGGGGTGAGTGTTTCCGGGTAGGTTTATTGGTCGCGGTATTACCCCGGTTGCAATCACAATATGATCAAATTTTTCACCACGTATCTGCTCCGTGGTAGCGGTTTGATTTAATCTGATATCGACCTCATATTTATCCAGCTTCGTCTGGTAATAGCGCAGGGTTTCAGCAAAGTCTTGTTTGCCCGGAATAGCCCGGGCTATATTGAACTGGCCACCAATCTGATTATTCGATTCGAACAGAATAACCCGATGCCCCCGCTCTGCGGCCGTTGCAGCGGTAGCCAATCCCGCTGGCCCTGCGCCAACTACTGCGACTTTTTGGGTCCTTTGGGTGGGAACGTACACCAGGCTGGTTTCCCGACATGCTCTGGGATTAACCATGCAAGTCGCCTTCTTGCCATTAAATATGAAATCCAGGCATGCTTGATTGCAGGCAATACAGGTGTTGATTTCTTGATCTGCGCCGACTTTGGATTTTTGGATTAATCGGGGGTCGGCGAGAAAAGGCCTGGCCATGGAAACTAAATCGCAATGCCCCTCGGCCAATAAACGTTCCGCTGCATCCGGAGAATTAATTCGATTAGTTGCAATTACCGGGATCGACACCTGCTCTCGAAATTTTTTGCTCACCCGGGAAAAGGCAGCGAGGGGGACCGAGGTTACAATGGTAGGTATTCTTGCTTCGTGCCAGCCGATACCGGAATTTATAGCGCTCGCCCCCGCCTGCTCAATCGCCTTACCCAAACTGACTATTTCGTTCCAATGGAGGCCATCTTCAACCAGATCCATCATCGACAACCGATAGATGATTATAAAATCCGAACCTACTGCGCTACGGATTCGGTCCACGATTTCTATCGCGAGTCGAGAGCGGTTTTCAAAGCTACCACCCCAGCGATCAGTACGCTGATTGGTACGGGTGCACAAAAACTGGTTAATGAAATATCCTTCCGAGCCCATCACCTCTACCCCATCATATCCAGAGCGCTGGGCCAGCCTGGCGCATCTCACGTAGGCTTTTATCTGTTTTTCGATACCACTTTGATCCAGTGCTCGCGGGCTGAATTTGTTAATCGGTGCTTTTATTCCAGATGCAGAAACATTAAACGGGTGGTAACCATAACGTCCCGCGTGAAGGATTTGCATACAAATTTTACCTCCTTCCTGGTGGACCGCTCCGGTAATACGGCGGTGGTTGAGCACATCAGTTGGCCAGTTCATGGTTCCGCCAAATGGCGCCAACCAACCACGTCGATTTGGACTGATGCCTCCGGTAATGATTAATCCTGGGCCCCCACCCCGGGCCCGTTCGGCAAAATACGCAGAGAGCTTACCGTAGTTCCAGAAACGGTCCTCCAAACCAGTATGCATAGACCCCATAACCACTCGGTTGTCTAGCTGGGTGTTTGCCAGCTGGAGTGGCTTGAATATGGATGGGAAATGCTTGTTCACTGTTGGTTTTTCCGGGATCATATTGACAGGCTATTCTAGCGTTTTTGTAGAGCCTCTGTAGCAAGTGTAGTGTCTTGGTTTGTTTGCTGGCGCTGTATACCCAAATCATTTCTGCCTGTAAACTTCGCGCCGAATAATTTTTTACCGGTAACCGAGCCATGTTGTCTGTGCTAATGCGTACCTGGGCCCTGATGCTGGGAGTATTGTTACTGATGGTCGGCAATGGACTCCAGGGTACCCTGCTGGGTGTACGCGGATCCCTCGAGCAGATAGATCCCTCCTGGATGGGATTTATCATGTCAGCCTACTTTATCGGTTTCCTCGGCGGTTCGAGAGTAACCCCGGTGTTGCTGCGAAGAGTAGGCCACGTTCGGGTTTTTGCCGCTCTCGGGTCGCTGGTCTCTGCCGCTTTTATTCTCTACGCCACTTTTGTCGATCCATATTTTTGGTTCTGTATGCGAATCGTGGTGGGGTTCTGCTTTTCCGGCTTGTACGTAGTCGCGGAAAGTTGGATTAACGACCTGTCGAGTAATGATAACCGCGGTCAGGCATTGTCCCTTTACATACTGGTGCAAATGACTGGGGTTGTATCGGGGCAATTATTGCTAAATCTCGCCGACCCTTCAGGCTATGGGCTATTTGTCCTGATATCGGTGCTGGTTTCGATTTCTTTCGCGCCGATTTTACTATCGATCAGTCCAACACCAGTATTTTCGTCGTCGCGACGTATGTCACTTCGGCAATTAATGCAGGCTTCTCCTTTAGGTTGCGTCGGAATATTTTTAATGGGTGGGGTTTTTTCCGCGTTGCTGGGAATGTCTTCTATTTTTGGGGCGGAAATAGGCTTGTCGGTAAAAGAGATTTCCTGGTTTGTTACCGCTATTTTTGTTGGTGGCCTGATTCTGCAGTACCCGGTTGGCTGGATCTCGGACCGCATGGATCGGCGTTCGCTTATTGTAATACTTACCGCTATGGGCTCTGGCTTTGCCTTTCTCGGAACCCTGGCCGGAGGGTCTACCTGGCTTTTAATCGGGATCGCTTTTTGTATTGGTGGCGCGGTCAATCCACTCTATCCCCTTTTAATTGCTTACACCAATGACCATCTTGAGCCCGACCAAATGGCATCGGCTTCGGGCGGATTGATATTCATTAACGGGTTCGGCGCGATGGGCGGCCCCATCGTTGTAGGGTATTTGATTAATCAGTTTGGTCCCAACGGATTTTTTCTATTTATTGCTTTCTTTACTGCTTCGGTTTGTTTATACAGTATTTACCGTATGACTCGTCGAGAGGCGGTGGCTGTTGAAGACACCAACCCCTATGTTCCAGTAACCGCTGCTACAACCTCAGTAGCTGTTGAAATAGCCACCGAAATTGCGATCGAAGAGAGTGAACTCGAAGGTAATTCCCAAATAGTCGATCCGGAACAACCAGAAAAAAACAATTAATTATTAGTCTCGCAATTCCTTTCGTAGAATTTTACCTACCGCCGACTTGGGTAGCTGCTGGCGAAACTCCACCGCCTTGGGTACTTTATAACTCGTCATGTTCTGCCGACACCATTGAATCACTGTTTGTTGGTCCAGAGCACTATTATCTGTAACCACAAATAGTTTAACCCGTTCTCCAGATTTGTCATCCTTAATGCCTACCGCGGCTACTTCCCTGATGTTCGGGTGTTCACTTACGACGTCCTCAATCTCATTGGGATAAACGTTAAATCCGGACACCAGTATCATGTCTTTTTTACGATCCAGAATCTTGACGTAACCCTGTTCATTGATACTAGCGAAATCCCCTGTTTTAAAATATCCCTCGGCGTTAAACGCTTTTTCGGTTTCACCCTGGTTACGCCAATAACCTGGCATCACCTGGGGTCCTCTGACACAAAGTTCACCTTCTTTCCCAATGGCCACAGACTGGCCCTCCTGATCTACTATGTCTACCTCTGTAGAAGGAATTGGCAAACCAACAAACCCGTTGAACTTGTCCATGTCGAGACGATTCATACAAACCGCCGGTGAGGTTTCTGACAAACCATACACTTCGATTAATGGTTTATTGGTCAGTTCTTTCCATCTTCGCGCCACTGGTCGGGTTACCGCCATACCGGCGCCCAGGGTTATCTTAAGATGATCAAAATTTACCGCCTCAATTCCTGGAGTATCCAGTAATGCTGCGTATAGGGTATTGACGCCGGTAATATAGGTCATCTTCCATTTAGTTAATTCGCGAACGAATGCCGGAAAATCCCGCGGATTGGTGATCAAGACACAATTACCGCCGGTTGCCACCATAAACATCAGGTTCGCGGTAAGCGCGAAGATATGATAAAGCGGCAGTGCGGTAATCGCCACTTCTTGAGCTGGTTTAAAATGGTCCAGACACCAGGCGAGTCCCTGCTGAATATTCGAACTTACATTGCCATGGGTGAGCATTACCCCTTTGGATACGCCGGTAGTACCGCCGGTGTACTGAAGAAAAGCAACGTCCTCCAGACTACTAGCATGATCCGGCAGCCGGGTATTCGGTTTTAATCCTATAAATTTTTTATAGCTTGTCGCCTGGTCCAGTTGCCAGGGTGGTACAACTTTTTTTACATACTTGAGCACGCTGTTAATTAACAACCCTTTGGCAGGAGGTAAACAGTCTCCTACCTTTGCAATTACCACGTGTTTTACCTGGGTGCGTTCAATTACCTGCTGTAATACATGGGCAAAATTCTCCAGGAGAATAATCGCGCTGGCACCGGAGTCCTTGAGCTGGTGTTCGAGTTCCCTGGGGGTGTATAGCGGATTGACATTTACCACCACCATGCCCGCACGCAAAATGCCAAACAATGCCACCGGAAACTGAATGATATTGGGCAACATAATCGCTACCCGATCTCCTGGGTTCAGGTTAAATTGAGAGGTCAATCCATGGCGAAACAAGCTCGACAGCCGATCTAATTCGGCGTAGCTGATCTGATGGCCAAAGTTACTGCAGGCTGTAGCCTTTGGATAGGCATTGGCAGTATTGGTCAAATAATCGACTATAGGAACGACCTTCCCCAATTCGATTTCAGAGGGAACACCATGCTCATATTGTTTTTGCCAGAACATATTACTGAGTCAGATCAAATATCAATTATTGCTTTAACCTTGTCAGTATACCCGCTCCCATGGTTTGGGCACATCTAGCTGGGCAGCAATCACCCGTTTTCTTTACACAATCTTTACCGCCACCTTACCCGACCTTTGCATCCAATCAGACACAATCCAGTCTCCACTTAAGGGATTGTAATGGTTACTTTCCCCGTATAATTTTTAATCTGGAGTAATTAATGATGAAAAATCGAAATATTGTTGTAGCGATAGCGATCGCAACCATTGTGGGCTCGGCAGCAGCATTTGCAGGTAACAAGAGCTGCGGACATGACAAAGGTTCCCATGGGTTTGGGGGCCACCATCGCGGGCCTATGATGCAGCGGATGATCGGTAAACTTGAACACCACCTGGACTTAAGCGACCAGCAACTGGAGTCCCTTGAGCAGATTATGCTTGAAAACAAGGAATCTCTTAGTGACGGTCGTATGGCCGGGCGAAATCTACGCCATGAAACCATGAAGCTGGACCCGACCTCAGACACATTTGACGCGGAGGCTAGCGTGATGGCAGATCAAATTGCGGAACTGGCACGTAATCAGGCTTTGATCCACGCCAGTGTTTTCAAGCAGATTGCTGGTATATTGGACCAGCCACAACGCCAGGAAATGCGTGAGCTAATGCGGCGCCACAGAGAAAAGGCCATGAAACATAGTTCCTGAAACAGGGTATCGACCAACCTTCGCTAAAAGCTTTGTGGGAGCGATTCAGTAGCTGGAGCTGGAGCCACTGAATTGCTCTTTTTCTGTTTCGGTCATTAATGGGTTAGCCCATATATTAATTTTTATGCCTAGAGTTTTAATCGTAGACGATGATAATGTATTGTCGGATTTGCTTTCCGAATATCTGTCGTCTGAAGGTTGTTCGGTCTCGGTCGCTGCAGATGGCTTAATCGCTTTGGATATGTTGTCATCTCTTGGTATAGATATTGTCGTACTGGACATAATGATGCCAAGGCTAAGTGGCATAGAAACCCTAAAGAAAATCCGAGAATCCAGTACCGTTCCGGTCATAATGTTAACTGCCAGAGGCGACGACCTCGATCGGATTCTGGGTCTGGAACTGGGTGCGGATGATTATCTGTCCAAACCGTGCAATCCTCGTGAACTCTACGCTCGAGTCAAAGCGGTTCTGAGACGAACCAACACCAGTGCGTCTGAACCAGCCGGCTTGATTACTTTCGCCGACCTGACCTTGAATTATGCTGCCCGGAAAGTAATTGTGGCGGGTTCAGAAGTTAACCTTACCCAGACCGAGTTTGACCTGCTTTACTTGCTCCTCAAGACCCCGGGGCAGCTGGTCTGTAAATCTGATATTTCACTCATCGTTCTGGAGAAAAGCTTAAGCCAGTGGGATCGCAGTATCGACGTCCATATCAGTAATCTGAGAAAAAAGCTCGGTTCATACCATGATGACCGAGAAAGAATTCGAACCATTCGGGGTAGCGGATACCTCTACCAGACGTTGCCCAAAGATCTATGAAATCATTATTTTTGCGGATACTTGCTCTTTTAATGGGTTCGTTTATTGCGGTCGTGGTTTCCTCTTATTTTCTTTTCTCCTGGATTAATCATGAAATTCATCCTGGTGAGTCCCGCCTTCACCATGACTCCCTTCAGATCGCAAAGCAAATCGTCTCCGCTTACAGTCAGGGTACTTTGGAAATGATCCGAGCCAGGCTACACAGGCGACACATGCTGCGAAGCTGGATCCTGGATCAGACTGACCGTCCACTGACCGGGGCTCCGTTGCCTCCTGAAATCAGACGGCAATTGACGATGTATCCCATGGTTATTCGTCCCGGGCAAAATCAGGCCGGTGGTTTGTTTTTGTTCGGTCACGAAATAGCCCTAAACGGGCAAAACTATCGGGTCGTACTGGCAGCTCCCCGCCCCCCTTTTTCACCGGGGGGTAAATTTCGTACTTTTGGAATGCCTATTATCGCCGTGGGGCTTGGTTTGTTGATCGCTAGTGCTCTGCTTAGTTTTTGGATACTGCGACCGATGAGAGCATTCCGCGACACCGTGGGATCCATCTCCGCGGAAAATTTGTCGGCGAGAATACCGAATTCTGTGGCGGGCCGAAGTGATGCATTTGGCGAATTCGGCAGGGAGTTTAATCGTATGACCGACAGGGTGGAACAAACCATGGATAACCAGAGACAGTTGTTGCGGGATGTTTCCCATGAACTCCGTACTCCATTGGCGCGGATTCAAGTTGCCGCTTCCCTGGCTGCACATAAGTATGGTGACCTGCCAGAAACAGACAGGATCGAACACGAGGTTGAACGGCTCGATGGGTTGATTGAAGACTTATTGACGCTGTCCCGATTGCAGAATCAAACGGAGATTCCCAACAACAAGATAGATTTAAATATCTTATTACATAAAGTAGCTGAAGATGCGAACTTCGAGTTTCAACCTACCGGTAAAAAAGTAATAGTAAACGCGCAGAATCCGGTTGCACTGAAAGGCGATTACAATCTGCTCTCCAGCGCCCTGGAAAATGTTGTACGCAACGCACTAAGATTTACCCCCGATCATGGTTCTGTCGAAGTCCGGCTATATCATGAACAAGGCGCAGTAACCCTGGAGGTAATTGATGATGGCCCCGGGGTCAACCCAGAGGTTATTGACCGAATATTTGATCCTTTCTTTCGCGCCGACCCTTCTAGGGACATTAGTGGAGGGCAGCATGGGATAGGTCTTGCGTTAACCCAGGCCATCGTCAAGTTGCACGGGGGCAGTATTGGTGCACGAAATGGTGGCGTTAGAGGTCTAGTGATCACAGTGCAACTACCCATCATAGAATGATTTTGTACTGGAGATAGGGCGAGACAGCTTTTGGCAAAGTTTGGATAAATACTGGTCGTTTCTGACAATTCAGTTTGATTTTGTCTGTTAAGTCTCTAATCGCTAACTGGTTTATATCGATGAATACTTTTACCCGCCAAATCGGAGTTCGCTATAAACAAATTTTTTGTCCGTTGTGGAGAAAAAAAGAATAATTTTTCATCTTTAGTACCCTTTTAGCTGTGGATAAAAATCTTCGGAGGGATTAGACTTATCCGTCCCCAGGCGAACAAAGTTGTTAAACTATATTTTCGCCAACCACCATTAAATAGAAATATTTCCATTTAAATTAGATGGTTAGGGAGGGCTGTTGTCTACTGTAAGTAATCGGGAAGGGCTTTTCACTATTCGATTTGGACAATAATATATTATAAGCATTTGGATTTGGTAGTGATTAAAAATTGAACAGCACCCGTAATTGGATCGATTGCATCGATAAGCTTAAATTGGAATTTCCGAGTGACGAAATCAACACGTGGTTACGACCATTACATTCGATATTTGCGGACCAAACTCTCAAACTTCTGGCACCTAATCGCTATGTATTGAACCATGTTAAACAGAATATGTTTCCACGACTTGAAAACGCTATTCTCGCAATGGATATTGGTGTTGAGCGGGTTCAGTGTGAAATCGGCAGTCATGGCAGTGCACCGATAGTTGCGGCGATTGCACCTGATAAAAACTCGATCCGTCGGGTAGACCAATCCTTTGCCATTGATTTTCAGGACGAGCCTTCCGGATCCTCCCAACCCCATACCGGTGGTCGTATAAACAGAGACTATATTTTTGAAAACCACGTAGAAGGAAACTCCAATCAACTTGCCAGGGCTGCGGCTGAACAGGTCGGCATGCATCCGGGAAAGTCCTACAATCCGCTATTTATCTATGGCGGCGTCGGGCTCGGTAAAACTCATTTGATGCAGGCTGCAGGAAACCTTATCCTGGATAACGATCCCTCTGCCAAGGTTGTTTATATTCGCTCTGAATTGTTTGTTAACGACATGGTAAAGGCGTTAAAAAACAATACCATGAATGAGTTTAAACGCTACTACCGATCACTTGATGCATTATTGATTGACGATATTCAATTTTTTGCCCGAAAAACTCAATCTCAGGAAGAGTTCTTTCACACTTTTAACTCTCTATTGGAAGGCCAACGTCAAATAATAATTACCAGTGACCGAATTCCCAAAGCCATGACAGGGGTTGAGGAGCGACTGGTGTCGCGGTTTGGTAGTGGTTTAACAGTTTCCATTGAGCCGCCTGAATTAGAAACCAGAGTTGCTATACTCAGTAAAAAAGCGATGGACAAAGGTATCGCTTTACCGGGTGAGGTAGCCTTCTTCGTGGCTAACGCAGTTCGATCAAATGTGCGTGAACTTGAAGGTGCGCTACATCGAATAATTGCCAGCGCCGGTTTTACCGGGCGATCAATTGATGTTGAATTAGCCCGTGAAGCACTACGGGACTTGCTGGTTTATCGAGAGTCTCGAATTAATATTGATAACATTCAGCAGATCGTTGCCGAATATTTCAAGATACGGATTGCCGATCTATTGTCTAAAAAAAGAACCCGGGATATCGCCAGACCCAGGCAGTTAGCGATGTCCCTAGCCAAAGAATTTACCAACATGAGTTTGCCTCAAATTGGAGATCGCTTTGGTGGCAGGGATCACACCACGGTATTACATGCTTGTCGGAAAATTGATGAGCTTTTAGTCAGCGATAATAAAATGCAGGAAGACCATCGCAATATTCAGCGTTTGATTAACAGCTGATTTTCCAGTCTACTGAATTCACTTTTGCGGTTTGTACCGGTTGGTAAATCTATAGCTTTATCTGGCTTCTGTTTTCCTTAGCGTATTCTGGTTTTGCTGTTTTTTGGTAAAAGTTGGAATCCATATCAATATAACGGAACCTGAGTTCTACCCTATTGTGGGGATAACTAGCCCAATTTAATGAATAAATTGTGGATAACCAGGGGTTTTTCCGGGAGTGGTTTGTGGATAAGATTAGTCCACAAATTATGATACAGTTTTCCCTGGGTTATACACGAGTTATACAACGCGAAATATTATATAAATAATTGATTATTAACGTTAAATTCCTGTTTTTAACATTTCCACAGTGCCTAAAATAACAACTACTATTCAAAATATAATATGAAAATTAAAATAGATAGAGCTAAATTACTTCCAGCGTTAACATTGGTAAGTAGTGTGGTAGAAAAGCGACAGACTCTACCTATCCTGGCTAATCTCTATTTTGGTGTTCAGGATAAAAAACTAAATACCATTGGAACGGATTTGGAAGTCGAGATTTCTGAAGTATTAGAGGAGATTGATGGAGATGATGGTAGTTTTACAGTTTCCACGCGAAAGATCCTCGATATATGCCGTATGTTGCCTGAAAATGCTTCGATCTCCTTAAAAAGTGATGGCGAAAAAGTTATTGTTTCTAGCGGAAGGAGTCGTTACACACTCAAAACACTATCAGCCGAAGAATACCCCAGAATAGTGGCAGGAAATTGGGAGGAAAGGTTTAAAATCAATGAGTTAGGTCTAAAAAATCTACTAGAAAAAACATCATTTGCGATGGCAGTGCAGGATGTCAGGTATTATTTAAATGGAGTACTTTTTGAAATCGGAGAAAACCGGTTAAGAACCATCGCTACAGACGGACACAGATTGGCGCAAAGTGAAGTAGACATTGAGCTTGGTGCAAAAGAGATTCGCCAGTTAATCGTTCCGCGTAAAGCCATCGCGGAAATATCGCGCTTTCTCGACGGTAATGAAGAGTCAGAATTGCTTATTGAAGTAAGTAAAAACCATCTTCGCCTGACAAAACAGAATACCACGCTTATTACTAAATTAATTGACGGGAAGTTTCCTGAATTTAAGGGGGTACTGGAAACTGAGTTAAATATTATAATAGAAGTTAATCGATCGGAATTTATAGAGACCCTGAACCGGGCGGCTGTATTAACGACCGATCGATTTAAGGGCGTTAAGTTGGTTCTGGATAAGGGGACTATGTCGGTTACCGCTAATAATCCTGAACAGGAAGAAGCCCTCGAGGAAATGGCGGTTGAATACAGTGGAGATTCGGTAGAGACCGGGTATAACGTGACATATCTAATAGACGCGGCTAAGGCTATAACAGGAGATAGAGCAGAGCTACACTTTCAGGGAAATGATGGCATATGCATTTTGAAACAACCTGGAGACTCTCGATCCACCTGGTTGGTGATGCCAATGCGCATATAAGAACTGAAGAAACCGATTATCTAAAAGCCGACTAAGTCGGCTTTTTTACGTTCTATAGTGTCGAACAATCGAATGTTTCACGTGAAACGCTGGTTTTAACGAATTTTTTGCTTCGATTTAATTATCGTACTATTAACAAGGGGAATTTTTGCATTCCATGATATGTTTCACGTGAAACATTCTGTTGGTCACAATTGGCGCAACTGACGGTTTCAGCAGCTGGGCTTATTCAACTTAATACATAGCGTACTTTTTATCTGGAATCTACACTACTAATTCCGTTTATGCATAACATCGAATGAATTTAGCCCTCGATTTACGCCAGTCCAGAACAACCAGCTGCTAATTAATGCATAAGGATACCCAGAATTAATCACATCGCAAAATTCAATCAATACTTTATCTAAGGTTGACTAAAACACTAAATACGTTGGCTAATATTGACCCAATTCGATGGGCAATGGACATGACCTAACCAGTAATAATATAAGCTGAACCGAGTAGTGAATTGGTTTCTGGAAGTGTTTATATAGTTATTCATAATTGCTGTTAAAGCAGCACCAAAAATCTTGTTATAATAAATACAACTATTTGATTTATAAGAGTAAAATTATAAATCCTGAAATGTAGCGGATACCATCAGTGGTTTCAACTACCGCGTGGCACTGAAAACCAGCAAACCATTCAAAAAATCATTGAGTAGGGTGATTTAACTAGTTGATTTTAAAAGATTAAATTTTGTAAATTGAAACCTTAATCACGCCATCGGCAGGGTCTTTTGTGGTAAAATACTGCGCTTTCCCCAGCTGAATATTGGAGCATGTCCGAAGACTATAACGCCAGTAGTATTAAGGTACTTAAAGGACTGGATGCCGTGCGCAAACGGCCAGGAATGTATATCGGAGATACCGACGATGGGACCGGTTTACATCACATGGTTTTCGAAGTTGTTGACAACGCAATTGACGAGGCGCTGGCGGGATTTTGTACCAATATAGTGGTGACCATTCAAGCAGATGAGTCCATCAGGGTAACGGATAATGGACGCGGAATACCAACTGGTATTTTAGAAGATGAAGGAGGCAAGAGTGCAGCCGAAGTCATCATGACGGTACTTCATGCCGGGGGTAAGTTCGATCAAAACTCTTATAAAGTGTCGGGAGGGCTACATGGGGTAGGCGTATCAGTGGTCAATGCGTTGTCTCAAAAGTTGACCCTGGAGATACATCGTGAAGGCAAGGTACACAGCCAGGAATATTCGATGGGTGAGCCCCAGGGACCTCTCACAGTAGTTGGTGATTCCGATCAAACCGGCACCATGGTTACCTTTATGGCGAGCCATAAAACGTTTAACCATGTTAAATATAAATACGAAATACTGGCTAAGCGGCTAAGGGAGTTATCCTTTCTCAATTCTGGTATTCGAATCGAACTAAAGGACGAACGAGATGATCACGGAGAGGTGTTTGAGTACGAAGGTGGCATTGCGGCATTTGTCAAACACCTGAATAGTAAGAAAACAGCACTTCACCCATCGGTGTTCGATATGTCGGGTGACAAAGACAATGTCCGCGTGGAGCTTGCCATGCAATGGAACGACTCATATCAGGAGAGTACCTATTGCTATACTAATAATATTCCTCAAGCAGATGGTGGAACTCATCTGGCCGGGTTACGCGCAGCGATGACCAGGACCTTGAATGGTTATGTTAATAGCCTGGGTTTAGCAAAAAAGGAAAAGGTAGTTCTAAGCGGGGACGATTGCCGGGAAGGTGTAACCGCAGTGTTGTCGGTTAAGGTAGCAGATCCAAAGTTTTCATCCCAGACCAAAGATAAGCTTGTTTCATCGGAAGTCAAAGGAACAGTAGAAGCGCTGGTATCAGAAAATCTTGGAAATTTTCTTCAGGAAAACCCATCGGAAGCAAAGATTATTGCGAGCCGAATTGTAGACTCCGCCAGAGCTCGGGAAGCTGCCCGCAAAGCTCGCGAATTAACCCGACGAAAAAGCGCACTTGATCTTGGCGGTTTGCCGGGCAAGCTGGCAGACTGCCAGGAAAAAGACCCAGCATTATGTGAAATTTATTTGGTGGAAGGTGACTCCGCTGGTGGTAGTGCCAAGCAAGCGAGGGATCGAAAGTTTCAAGCAATTCTACCCCTCAAGGGTAAAATACTAAACGTGGAAAAAGCCCGGTTCGACAAAATGCTAACCTCTGATGAGGTAACCACTCTCATCACAGCGCTTGGCACCGGAATTGGTAAAGACGATTTTGACGTTAACAAATTGCGTTACCACAGAATCATAATAATGACAGACGCAGACGTCGACGGCTCCCACATAAGGACGTTATTGTTAACTTTCTTTTTTCGCCAAATGCCTGAACTGTTGGAGCGCGGGTACGTCTATATTGCGCAGCCGCCATTATACAAAATGGCCGCCAAGAAGAAGGAAACCTACTTGCTGGATGATCAGGAAATGAGTAACCATTTGCTGGGAGTCGCCACCGAAAACACGGTGTTCCATATCGCTAACGGAGAGCAGATGACTGGTTCAATGCTGAAAGCGATGGTACTGGATTTACAGTCGGTACAGTCTACTTTAGCCAGATTATCGCGTCGTTACAGCGCGGCAGTACTCGATGCGCTAATGCTAATTGAACCCATTGTGGTCGAAGACCTGGAAGACTCGAGATCTGCCCGAATCGCTCAAGAGCTTGAGAAGGTACTCAACGAGAAGCGTTCAGAAACCACAAGTTATAGTGTTGAATTTGAATCGTCCAGCAGAGAGATTCGTATAGACAAACGACAATATGGATTAACCACCTCGGTTAACCTGGGTGAAGGATTTGTAAAAAGCGCCGAGTACAGAAGTATGGTTGCATTCTCGACCAGACTTAAAGACATTGAAGACAGTCCAATAAAAGTGACGTGGAATGAGTCCGAAACGGAATGTAATAGTTTTGCAGCGGCGGTAGACTGGATGCTGGCGCGGGCCAAGAAGGGAGTCAGCATACAACGCTATAAGGGACTGGGTGAAATGAATCCGGAGCAGTTATGGGATACTACCATGGACCCCACAGTACGCCGACTGTTAAAAGTTACCATTGATGACGCAATCGGCGCCGACGAGACCTTCACTACTTTAATGGGTGACCAGGTAGAGCCGCGCCGCGAATTTATCGAAAAGAATGCATTTAGCGTGAGTAACCTCGACGTTTAATTTCAGTATCCGAAGTTAGCGACTTTGGAAAAAATCCGTTCGACCATCGGCCGAAAAAACTCCAGTGACTTGGCACTGAATTCAGGATCAAAGCAATTCTGGTCATAGTTTTCGCAGAAGTCGACGCAATCCTGATACCACTCGTGATCTTTCAACACATCCCGCATATTACGATCCTGACCACGGTGGTGAGCATAATAATAGGTTTGAAACAATCCGTGATGTTTGATAATCCAATACACACGTTCTGACACATATGGCCGCAATATAGCCGCGGCCAGCTCACTATGGGAAGCGGGTGCCAGAGGGTCGCCGATATCATGAACCAGGGCGGCCACAACCATTTCTTCGTCTTCACCCGCTTCCAGCGCATGGGTAGCTGATTGCAGAGAGTGTTCCAAACGAGATATTTTATACCCCGAGAAGGAATCTTCGAGCTGTAACAATGCCTTCATAATCCGGTCTGGCAGCGATTCACAATAAATTTCTTCCTGTTCCCCAAGGAACTCATATTCTTCCTTGGTACCGTGTTTCATTTGGGTAAAGCTGACAGTTTGCATCGCTTGGTTCATGGAGTGCCTCGTTAATCTCGAAATAGTGTTAATACATTTTCTGGCGGTCGGCCCACAGCAGCTTTATTTTTATGCAAAACTATGGGGCGTTCAAGTAGTATCGGGTTTTTCGCCACCAGATCCACTAAATCTTGCTCATCTAAATTTATATTTTTAATGTTAAGTTCTTTACATATCGCTTCGCCGTGTCGAACAATGTCGGAAATTGAACAACCAAGTCCCTGAGTAATTTGATTTAACGTGGAAGAGTCTGGTGGTTCTTCTAGATAGCGTACAATTTCAGGTTCAGGCTCTATCCCGTTTTGTTGCAACAATTCAAGGGTGGCTCGGGACTTTGAGCAACGTGGATTGTGATAAATTTTAGTCATACTGTAAAACGCTATGGATACCCCAAATCAAAGAATATATGATTGTTAGTGCTCGGAGGCAATATATTTGGAACCAATCTATAAAATCTTAAACAGCACAACCCTGATCGTTGGCAGAGTCTTAAGGCGTTTCTCTGAAGATCGCTGTTTCAGGGTTGCATCCGCCCTTTCATTTACTACTTTGCTGGCGTTGGTGCCACTCATCACCGTGGTTTTTTCAATGCTATCACTGTTCCCGGTATTTGAAACTTGGTCAATATCGGTGGAAAACTTTATATTCCAGAACTTCGTGCCAACCGCTGGCGACGCGGTGAAGAGTTATTTACACCAGTTCTCAGAAAAAGCAGGAAAACTGACCGCGGTCGGTCTGGTTTTTCTAATGTTGAGTAGCTTATTATTACTGGCTACTATTGAAGACGCATTCAATGACATCTGGCGGGTGGACAAGGGCAGGTTGTTTTTTCAACGCTTGTTGATCTACTGGGCGGTAATAACATTAGGTCCTTTGTTAACTGCAGTCAGTTTATCCATGAGTTCAACGTTACTCTCTAGCATGGTGTTTTCGCAGCAATCCTTGTTAGCTAATGCGACCCAGTTTGTGCTGCGATATATGCCTATAATATTCGAGCTCGGCGCCTATGTTTTGTTCTACAAAGCCATTCCCAACACTGAGGTCAAGTTTCGGCACGCCCTGATTGGGGGTATTCTAGCGACGGTGTTGTTCGAACTTGCCAAACTGGGATTCGCTTACTATATTTTAAACTTCAAATCCTACCAATTAATCTATGGTGCCCTGGCAACAATTCCAATCTTTTTTGTCTGGGTTTATCTTTGTTGGCTAGTGATGCTGGTTGGCGCGGTATTCACTGCCGCACTGAAAAAACGGGAACAGGAGTTAGGTCTGACAGACGGGTAGAGTTAGCGTTGATCCGCCGCATTGTTACCGGGTTGCGTTTTACCCTGTCCGCTAACCTGGCCGTCAATCTGGTCACCAACATCAACACTGAACCAACTCTGAACTTTGCCAATTATGCCCGCGCATGGCGCATAACGCGTAATCAGATCGCTACGAAGGACTGGAATAGACGTTCTTTGTTCGCAGCTATTGCGTGCCAGCAACCCTGACACTGGATCAATAACAAGGTATTCAATATTCTCAGGGGGGTCGAAATTGGCAGGCGCTAGAGGTAATTGAGACATGATATTTTTCCAGCCGCCCATGGCACCACTAGACCCAGTCAGCCCTACTGGTTTGTTATCGTCTCTACCAATCCACACTACGGTTAACAAATTCCCACTGTAGCCCGCAAACCAGCTGTCTCGATAATTATCCGTGGTCCCAGTCTTGCCGGCCAATTGCAGCGATGGAGAAAAATAACGAGACAAGCGCGCAGCGGTACCTCGTCGGGTCACCTGCTTGAGGGCAAAGTCAATAAGATAGGCCGGACCAGGTTCAATCACTCGATCTTCTGATAGTGGGAATCTGGCAATGGTTTTCCCGCTACGGTCGTTAATTCTACTGATAGTCCGCAATGGAATACCAACCCCTTGATTCGCGATAGCCTGATAAAGCTGGGCAATTTCAAGAGGAGAATGATCATTGGCGCCGAGCAGTATTGAGGGATAGTCTTTTATTTTGCGCTTGACACCGAGCCGGTTAATTGTCTCGATGACGTTATTTACCCCCACCCTCAGTCCGACTCGGACTGTTGGAACGTTGTAGGAATTGGTCAGGGCTTCGAGTAAGTTGGTACGTCCACGAAATGTTTTATCATAGTTTAGTGGCGACCATGGTTCACCACCTTGCGGAGTCAGAGTCAATGGCGTGTCTTCCACAATGCTTGCCAGAGAAAAATCCCGCGGTTGTTCCAGGGCGGTAAGATAAACAATAGGTTTGACCAAAGAACCTATTGGTCTAAGCGCATCCACAGCACGGTTAAACCCGGAATACCCCTGCTTCCTATCACCAACCAGGGCGAGAATATCGCCGCTTGCAACTTTAACCACAACTGCTGCGCCTTGCAGCGTACCAGAACTAATACCTTTGTCTTTCTCAAGTTGACTTAGCGTATCGGTTAAAGCGCGCTGGGTAAGCTCCTGGGTTTCAGCATCCAATGTGGTATACAGTTTCAGACCATCGCTACGCAAAACATCTTCTGAAAAGTATTGGCGAATTTGCCGATGAAGGTAGTCAACATAGGCGGGAAAACGGGTGCTTGAGGCGTTGCGATGTGGTGCCAGACCTAATGGCAACTCAGCCAGGGTGTCAGCGGTCGGTTGGGTAATCCCACCGACCCTGGCAAGGGTTTGCAGTACCAGGTTTCGCCGATTAAGCGCGCGTTCGGGGTGCCGCCTGGGGTTGTAATAAGACGGAGCGGGAATCATTCCAACCAATAGGGCGGTTTCGTGAAGCTTCAATTGGGCCAGCGGGCGGGCGAAGAAATATTCGCTGGCCAGGGCAAATCCATGAACCGCACGATTTCCCGCCTGTCCAAGAAATACCTCATTCAGGTAATTCTCCAGAATTTCCGTTTTGCTATAGCGAATTTCCATAACGATCGCCATGAATGCTTCCATAGCCTTGCGAGACAGTGATCGCTCCGGACTTAAAAACAGGTTTTTCACAAGTTGCTGGGTGATCGTACTGCCACCTTGAATAGGTTGTTGTTTAATCAGGTTGTTCGACAACGCCCGACCTATTGCCAGCAGATCGATCCCGATATGGCTTTCAAAGTTGCGATCCTCCATCGACAACAACGACTTGATCAACAACTCCGGCATCTGGTGCAGTTTTAACGCAATTCGGTCCTGGTAAGGGCCAAGCTGCAGGCTACCGATCAGCTCCGGTTCTAGTTTCACAGATTCCAGTTCCTGGCCGTCGGCGTGATTAATAACCCGACTGATACCCGATTTGTTGAATTCAAGGCGCACCAGCTCGGGTTGCCTGGAAGACACCTGACCCGGATTAATAAATATGTCCATTCGATTGCCTGCTACCACATAAGAACCGGCTCCGGAGATCTTCCCTAGCTTTCGATAACCCAGGTAGTTCAGGGTAGACTGTACTTTATCTAAAGTCGGACCTTGTTGGTTGGATAGCGCCAGGGGGCGGGCATAAATGTGTGCTGGCTGGGGGTGAATTCCTTCACTGAAGCGTTGTTGGATCTGGCGGTCGAGATAGAACAGGAATCCGCTAAAACAAAGCAAGGTGGCTACGACCAATCGAATAAAAATCGGTAAAAAAAACCGAGGTCGACTGGCAGAAGGAGAGACTTTGCGACGTTTTTTACGACGTGTTCGAGACCAAGGCTTAGCCATTTACACTACACCTGCCCAAAAGGCTGTCGACAATTCCAGCAAATATCAAAACCAAACGGACTGATTTCATCGCATTGCCTGCATACCTTATCCGCCCCATCCGATTCTGTTAGGCGTTGTTTGATCAGGTGTTCCGCTTTGTCAATGTCTAGTTCCCGACGAATCCAGACCTCGGGATAAGAAACTGGTAATTCACCAAGAGCGCCTACGGCATTTTGGTTAAACAGTTCACAGGGAACCCCATTGCCCTTTAACCAGTCGGCAATTAGTTGGCAGTCAACCAGAGATTCGGCTATGTAAACTCGTTTCATCTATTCCATTCGTCCGTAAACCAATGCGGTCACCAGAATAAAATACAGCTGGCCGTTACGGCTCTATCCAATCAGGCGGTTTCGTCCTGGGTTGATTCCGAACCGGTGGGCCAGGAGACCATAATAGCCTGTACCAGGGTTGCTAAGGGGATCGCGAAGAAAACACCCCAAACCCCAAATAGTCCACCAAAAAATAGCACCGCAACAATGATCGCTACCGGATGAATATTGACCACCTCTGAAAACAACAGTGGCACTAGCAAATTTCCGTCCAGCCCCTGAATAATCAGATAACTAACCACCAGGGTGGCAAATTCACTGGTCCAGCCCCATTGAAAATAGGCAATTATTACAACTGGTACAGTAACTACCGCAGCGCCAATATAGGGGATTAGCACGGACAGCCCCACCAGTACCGCCAACAGCATAGAAAATTGCAGTCCAAGAAGTGAAAATGTAAAGAAGCTGGCAACCCATACCACCAGGATTTCCCATACTTTGCCTCGAATATAATTACCTATTTGCAAGTCGACATCGCGCCAAATCTTTACCGCCAACTGGTTGTCGCTCGGCAGTAAATCCTTTAGCCAAAGAAGAATTCTGTGCTTATCTTTGAGGAAAAAGAAAATCAGTATGGGCAGCAGGATGACATAAATCAAAATGGTAATTACGCTTGCAGCTCCAGATAACGAGCTGGTTACCAATACTTGGCCGTATTCGGTTAGGTCGGTTCGCAAACCACCAATTATTTCCTGCACTTGTTCTTGGGAGAACAACTCAGGGTATCTTTCCGGCAGGGTCATCAATGCAGCCTGGCCCTCACTCAGCATACTCGGAATCTGGGCAACGAATTGGGTAAGCTGGGTATACAGCGTGGGTATTAGACCAAACACGATCAATACCAGAAACAGGATGAAAGCGAGAAATACAATCCAAACCGAGACAACACGGGGCAATCGAAAAATTGCCATACGCCGAATTACACCGTCCAGAAGGTAGGCAAAAACGATACCGGCCAGTACCGGCGCGAGCATATTGCCCGCGTAGATAATGATCAGAAACAGGACCAGCAGTGCCGCCGACAGGAACACTACCTGGGGATTAGAGAGCTGTTTTTTTAGCCAGTCGGAAAATTGTGCCATAAGTTATCTTATAACAGGTATTGCCAGCGGTACCAGAATTGTTCGAGATAATTCACTATACCGTGCCAAACCTAAATTCTTCAGGCCGATTCAATCGTGTGGCGATGGGTAATATTTACCGACGGTTCCAGCATCCGAGTAACCGAACAATATTTTTCCATTGACAGCTTTATCGCTCGGGCTACTTTATTTGGATCCAGGTCGGTGCCGGTTATCTGGTAGTCCACCAGCACATCGGTAAACACACTGGGTATCGCATCGGCTCGTTGCGCCTGGATACTGATACTAATGTCGCTGACTTGCTGCCGACTCTTTTCCAGAATTAAACTAACATCGATACCGCTGCAGCCACCCAAGCCGATCAAGATCATTTCCATTGGACGGGCACCCTTATTTTCACCGCCATGGTCCGGGGAGCCGTCGACAATCAAGCCATGGCCGCTTTCAGTGGTGGCAGAAAATCCCAGTTTGCCGTTTCGTTTTAGCGTTACATTCATAATGTGAAATCCGGAAAAAACAACTGTGCCAGTTTATCGCCGGGGTCAGTAGCACGCATAAACGCCTCCCCAACCAGAAATGCGTGAACGTTGTTTTGACGCATTAAGTCGATGTTTTCTGCCGTATGAATCCCGCTTTCAGTGACCACGATCTTGTCATCGGGGATCGCGTCAAGCAACTCTATGGTTGTCTCCAGTCGGGTTTCGAAGGTACGCAGGTTTCGATTATTTATTCCGATTAAACGGCCGGGTAACTTTAATACCCGCTCCAACTCGTGACGGTCATGGACTTCCACCAGTACATCCATGTCCAGTCGTTGGGCCAACCCGGCCATTTTTTCCAGCTGGCTGTCGTCAAGGGCGGCCACAATCAACAAAATCGCATCGGCACCCATCAGACGTGATTCGTAGATCTGGTAAGGATCGACCATAAAGTCCTTACGGATTACCGGCAACTCGGTCACCCTGCGGGCCATCTTCAGGTAGTTTTCGTGGCCTTGGAAAAATTGCTCATCGGTTAATACTGAAAGACAGGCAGCGCCACCCCTGGCATAGCTGGTGGCGATTTCTCCAGGATCAAAACTTTCTCGAATAACGCCTTTACTCGGAGAAGCTTTTTTAATCTCGGCAATGACCCCTGGCCGACCGGTGGTAATTTTTGCCTCCAGTGCGTTGATAAAACCTCGGGTAGCGGTAACAGAATCACCGGCAAGCTGCCTCAGTATTTTTTCAAGGGGACGCGCTTGCGCTCGGGAGGCAACCTCCATAGCTTTATGTTCCAGGATTTTATCCAGTATATCGCTCATCGATTATTTTCCCTGCAAGAAGTTCTTGAGTAGCGCGTGGCCGTGGTGGGTTTCGATGGATTCCGGGTGAAACTGGACCCCTTGTATCGGTAGCTCCCGATGCCGGACCGCCATGATTTCTCCATCTTCGCTGCGTGCAGTTACTTCAAGACAATCTGGTAATGAGCCAGGCTCGATCACCAAAGAATGATAGCGGGTAGCCTGAAATGGGTCGGGCAACTCAGAAAATACACCTGCCTGCTGGTGCCGGATCAAGGATGTTTTTCCATGCATCAAGGTTTGGGCATGGACTACTCTGCCACCGAACGCCTGACCGATACTTTGATGCCCAAGGCATACTCCAAGCACGGGAATTTCACGGCTCAGTCGCTGGATCGCGCCCACCGAAATACCAGCCAAGTCCGGGGTACAGGGTCCCGGTGAGATGACCAGGAATTCAGGGGCCAGATCAACCAACTGGTCAACGCTTATCTGGTCATTTCTAAAAACTTTAACCTGCTGCCCAAGTTCGCCAAAGTATTGCACCAGGTTATAGGTGAAGGAGTCGTAATTATCGATCATTACCAGCATCTTACAGTCCTCCATCTAAGGGCTGGTGCAGCCCTGCATTTACCATATTCACTGCGGTAAATATAGCCCTTGCTTTGCTTAGGGTTTCTTCCCACTCGGTCTCCGCAACCGAATCCGCAACGATACCTGCGCCTGCCTGGATATATACCATGTCGTCTTTGATTAACGCCGTTCGGATCGCAATGGCGGTATCCATATTGCCATTCCAGCCAATGTATCCAATCGCACCAGAGTAGATGCCACGCTTATCCGGTTCCAGTTCCTCTATTATTTCCATCGCCCTGACCTTGGGGGCGCCAGACAATGTTCCGGCGGGAAAAGTTGCTCGCAGAACATCGAGGGCATCAAGGCCTGGAAGAATTTTCCCGGTTACATTTGACACAATATGCATGACATGAGAGTAGCGCTCAATAATCATTTTGTCGGTGAGTGTGACGCCGCCAATCTCCGAAACCCTGCCGACATCGTTCCGCCCAAGATCAATCAACATCAGGTGTTCCGCGAGTTCTTTTGGGTCGGCCAGCAGCTCTTCCGCCAGAGCCTGATCCTGCTCGGGAGACTCACCCCGCCGTCTGGTACCGGCAATTGGTCGTAGCGTAACCTCACCCTGTTCCAGCCGCACCAGAATTTCCGGTGATGAACTCGCAACCTGAAACGAATCCAGGTCGAGAAAAAACATATATGGAGAAGGGTTCAGGGTGCGTAGTGCGCGGTACAATTCCAGCGGTGGTGCCTGGTAGGGAATCGACATGCGTTGGGATAACACCACCTGGAATACATCCCCATCGCGAATATACTGACGACACTTTTCCACGCCGGCCATGTAAGCCTCGCGGTCCAGCGACGAATGGTAGCTGGCTTCTTCAGCGTTTTCGGGGTATTGGACCCGTGGTTGTTCGGGCAGTGGTTGCTGCAATTCACCGGTCAGTTGGGTCAGTCGATCACAGGCCATTGCATAGGCATTGGGGACAGTCGGGTCGGCGTTGACGAGAACGATCAGACGTCCAGATAAATTATCGAATATCACCACTTCTTCAGAGACCATCAGTAATATATCGGGTGCGGCGATCGGATCCTGCCGGGGCACCGCGCCAAGGTGGGGCTCTATGTGTTTTACCGTGTCGTAGCCAAAATACCCTACCAGGCCACCGGTAAATCTTGGCATGCCTTCTACTTCCGGTACTTGATAACGTTTTTGGTATTCCCTGATATGTTCCAGTGGATCGTCGCTCCGGACTTCATCAACCAGATCATTGACCTGGTAGTAACGAATCAGGTTGCCAGTTACCTCGAGCCGGGTATGACAAGGTAAACCGATAATCGAGTAGCGGCCCCATTTTTCACCACCCTGAACCGACTCGAGTAAATAGCTATAGGGTTTGGCGGCGAGCTTAAGGTAGGTACTTAACGGTGTTTCGAGGTCGGCAAGGACTTCGCAAGTGACAGGGATGCGACTGTAGCCGCGATTGGCGTAGGCGTTAAATTGATCTAGGGTCAGCATGGGTATTCATCACAATAGTTGAACAGCAGTTGAAATCAGAAAAGCGAACAGCGGTTAGCGGCACCAGGGTCGCCAACGCCAACTGCGCATAATTTCGATTTGCTGTGTGATGAAACAGGACATACTTAAAGATAATTTGAAAGCTTTGGTTACTATACCTGAGGGATTCAGCTTATTTCAACCAGCGACCCAATCTCGGCAAACTGGTCCAGCATAGCATTGGGGTGGTAGCTGGATAAATCCAAGCCTTGATTGTACCCATATGTGAGGCAAAGTACAGGTATCGTCGCTGCCTGGGCCGCCAGGATATCGTTGACCGAGTCGCCCACCATGATGCATTGACCAGTCGAGAGGCCTAGTTCCGCAGCTGCGCATAGCAATGGAGCTGGATCCGGTTTGCGCTGGGCCAGCGTATCACCGGCTACCACGCTAGTGAAATAAGGTGACAGCCCAGACGCGCTCAGTAGCGCATGGGTGTGCCGGCTCGGTTTGTTGGTTACGCAGGCCATTCTGAAACCATCGTTAAGGAATTGTTCCAGGGTGGCGACTACACCGGGGTATATTTCGCTGTTGACCCAGATATTTTTCGCATAATAATCCAGAAACATTTGCAATCCCCGGTCTAACAATTCGGATTCTGGTTCACCATCAAGGTCACCGGTCAGGGCCCGCTCAATCAATTTGGGCGAGCCATTTCCCACCCAGTTTCTGATATCTTTTTCCCGGGCATCACCCATACCCATTTGATTGCGCATCAGGTTGACCGCATAGGCGATATCTGGAAATGACTCAACCAGAGTTCCGTCAAGGTCAAACAACAGACCTTTAGCTGGAAACATAGTTAGAAAAGTAGAGAGTGCTTAAATAGTTGAGAGTTGTTCTCTCATAGCGTTGATGACGCTGTCATATCGATGGGTATCGGTATCCATAGCGGCACCAAATATTGCACTGCCAGCGACAAAAGTATCAGCACCAGCCCGGGCGATTTCAGCAATATTGTCGAGCTTCACGCCTCCATCAATCTCTAGTCGAATATCTCGTCCACTGGCGTCAATGATGGCACGAACCTGGCGTAGTTTATCAAGTACCGAGGGAATAAACTTCTGACCGCCAAATCCAGGGTTAACCGACATCAGCAAAATCATATCTACCCTGTCGATTACGTAGTTGAGGATTTCAATAGGCGTTGCCGGGTTGAACACCAGTCCGGCTTTGCATCCCTGTTGCGCGATTAGCTGGAGGGTTCTGTCGACGTGGTCCGAGGCTTCCGGGTGAAACGTAATGTAACTGGCTCCGGCATCCGCGAAGTCCGGAATAATACGATCGACAGGTTTAATCATTAGATGAACGTCTATGGGCGCGCTAATGCCGTGGTCGCGTAAAGCCTGGCAGACCATGGGGCCAATGGTGAGATTTGGTACGTAGTGATTGTCCATCACGTCAAAATGGACAAAATCGGCACCGGCGGCCAAAACGTTCTCTACTTCTGCTCCCAGTCGGGCAAAGTTTGCCGAAAGTATTGAAGGCGCGAGGATGAAATCGGTCATGAGTTCGCCAGAAATATTTTCCGTGAATTTTACTGAACAACCAGCAGTAGTGGCCGGCTATCACGAATCAACCGCACCAACAGTACACCGCCAGAACCTTCGGCAACCTGGGACAAATCTTCAACCGACTCAACCCGGGTTTTATTGACATTGAAAATTATATCCCCCAATTCCAGGCCGGTTTGCGCTGCCGGGCTATCCGGGAATATATCCGTGACCCTGATCCCCCGCCTTTGACTGGCATTGGATTCGACCACTTCAAACTGTGCACCGGAAAATTTACCACTGGCGGATGGTGTTTCGGAGCGTCCGGCGATTTCGTCAGCGTCTTTTATGATGACATCGTTCTTAAGCAATTTACCGTCGCGATAATATTGCACCGAGCCTTGCTCGCCGGCGCGCAGTAAACCAACTGCATTACGTAGATCAGAGCCGCTTTCAACTTCTTCGTCATTAAATTTAACAATGACGTCCCCCGATTGCATGCCAACGTCCTCCGCTGCGGAGCCAGGAATGACCTCTGAAACAACCGCACCCTTTTCTCCGGGGATGCCAAAGGCGTCGGCCAACTGAGGTGTCAGATCCTGCATCGCGACTCCCATCAAGCCACGTCGGATATCACCAAACTCAACCAGTTGCAGCATCAGGGCCCGGGTCATATCGATTGGTATAGAAAAACCTACGCCGACGCTGCCACCTCCCCTGGATAATATCGCGGTGTTAATGCCAATGAGTTCACCCCGCAGGTTAACCAATGCACCGCCGGAATTGCCCGGGTTTATTGAGGCATCGGTCTGGATAAAATCTTCATAGCCTTCGATACCAAGTCCGCTGCGACCAAGGGCGCTAACAATGCCAGAAGTAACGGTCTGGCTTAAGCCGAAAGGGCTGCCGATAGCGACTACAAAATCTCCTACCCTCAATTCGTCAGACCGTCCCAATGCAATGGCAACCAGGTCTCGCTCCTCTACCTGAATGACCGCAACATCGCTGGCCGAATCGGAGCCGACCAGAGTAGCCTTGATGTTCCTTCCGTCATTTGTAATGACGTTGATTTCATCGGCCTGATCGATTACGTGATGATTGGTCAGAATATAACCCTGTTCAGCATCGACGATAACGCCGGAGCCGAGACTGTTGGACTGCTGTTCCTGGCGGGGGAAAAACTGGCGAAAGAATGGATCGCGCTTTAGCGGATTATCATCCGCACTGATACGGGTGGAGGTGGAAATATTAACCACCGCGGGCAAAACGTTTTCCAGCATGGGAGCCAGACTTGGCAGCGGCTCTCCATCGACTACCTGGGGTAGCATGGCGAAAGCCGGAAAACCAAGCATGCCGACAAACGTCAGAATCAAACAAGCTCGAAGGCGAGCAACGATCAGGGACATGATGTTCTACTTTAATACCGGGATAGAGTCTAATATTAGGCGCTAAACTAAAAAACACAAGGGCTTATCGTAGCCCTTGTGTTATCCAGTAGGTAATTCTAGAGACTCGTGGGTTTTCCCGATTAACTTAGGCAGCCAGCCAATTATCCACCGCGCTGGTTGTGGAAAAGAATGGCGCACTATCGAATTTAAAGCTGTTGTGGAAGAAGTTATCGTCATCGGCCTGGCGATACTGACTGTAATAATAATCCTGATTGCCCGAAATTTCCCGCAATGCGACGACCAATGCGTCAACATCCTCCCGGGTGTTGTAAATTCCGAAGCTGGCTCGAACCATACCGCGATGGAGTTCGGCCAATGCTTCCAGCTCTTCGTTAGACAAGTCCTCCATATGCTCGCCGAGGTCGTCGGTGATCATCTCCCGCACATACGGGTGGGCGCAGAAACAGGCATTGCGTACCGCGATATTGAAATAATCGTTAAGTATGGCTGCGGTCAACGAATGGTGCATTCCTCGAATGTTGACTGAAACCGCGCCGGTACGGGGGCAGGCGGTGGTGTCATTCTGGCCGTAGACCACTACGTTTTCAATCTCTGCCAGCTGAGAAACCGCGTAGCTCACTAACGAAGTTTCTTCTTGGTCAATATAATCCATGCCCACTTTTTTCAGAGTATAAAGCACCGTGGCAAGGGCAATCGCCCCGGCAATATTAGGCGTTCCCGCTTCTTCCCTGTCGGGAAAATTATCCGTCGGCACAAATCGATCTACGTGAACGTCGTCTACCATGCCGCCACCGACCTCAACCGGGTCTACCCCGCTAAACAGGTCGCGCCGGGTTACCACGACACCAGGCGAAGACGGCGCATAAATTTTATGCCCGGACATAACGACCATATCCAGGTTACGCAAAGGGTTTTCATGCCCACTCATTTTAATTGGCTTATGCGCTGCCATTTGTGCTGCATCCACCAAAATCAGGCTACCGTGGCGATGGGCTATCTCTGCAATATCGTAAATCGGATTTACAATACCGGTCACGTTAGACACCCCAGTAACAGATATGTAATTTACCCGGTCGCCATATTTCGCAAAGGCCTCTTCAATTTTTTCGAGGTTGGCAGCCCCGAAACCATGGTCGCTTACGACCACGGGAACATGGACCACTTCCTTGAAATTTTTGCGATGGGGCAGGTCGTTGGAGTGGTGTTCCATGATGGTCGTGATGACCACGTCTCGCTCCGGACGCTTACGGCTCAGGGTGCGGGCGATCCGGTTAATACAGCCGGTGGCACCGCTGCCGACGAAGAAACTACCGTAGGTTGTGTGGTCCGCATCAACAAAATCCAGTGCCATGTTATGGGCCCATTCAAATTCCCTGGTCGATAACTGGGCATTAAAGTGCACAGTGGTATGGGTATTGGCGTAATAGGGCATATAGCGCTCCATCACATCCTTTACAACCCCAAGCTGTAGCGTGCTGGCGGTACTATCGAGGTAAATTCGACGACTGGTTTTTCCATCCGCCAACGGATACTCAACATTAAGACCTGTGGTAGTTTGGCGTAGTTTTTCCAGCAAATTATGCTGGTCTGATGAGGCCTTATCAGGCGAATTATTTTCTAACATGGGCAAATTTTCCTGGCAATTGGTTTGGTCTATTTCTAAAACCCGGCATTTGGTAGAATATTTATCTAATTAAGTCCATAAATAGAAAAATAAACCACCAATATACTAATATTCAATAGCATAATATTCCAGGTTTATCATAAGAATCAAGCTCTGATACTATGGCAAACCAAAATAAGAAACCTAATACACCAATCTAATACACCAATAATATGCACACATACGATGTAATCATTGTCGGAAGCGGCCCTGCGGGCAAGACTGCGGCGATTCAGGCAGCAAAATTAGGAAAAAACGTAGCGGTTGTTGACGGCATGAAGCAGGTCGGTGGGGTATGTGTGCACACTGGCACGATTCCCAGTAAAACACTGCGCGAAACCGTACTCAATTTGACTGGATGGCGCGAACGGGGTTTTTACGGGCGTTCTTATCGCGCCAAGGCAGATATCAAGGCGTCGGATTTAATGCAACGTCTTAATATGACCCTGCAAAGTGAGGTAGATATTCTGGAAGACCACATGGTTCGAAATGGTGTGGATATTTATCACGGTCACGCGCATTTTCGCGATGATAAGGTATTGGAAATCGACACCCAGATCGGCGACCTGCTGGAGCTTACGGCCGAACGGTATATCCTCGCAGTTGGCACCCGGACTTTTCGACCGGACTACGTGCCGTTCAATGGTGAAACCGTTATTGATAGCGACGAAGTGACTCGGATTACCAAACTGCCCAAGTCTCTCACCGTGGTTGGTGCCGGGGTGGTGGGGGTAGAGTATGCGACCATATTTTCAACCTTAGATGTCAATGTAACCCTGGTGGAGCCCAGGGATACGATGCTGGATTTTATCGACAAGGAAGTCTTAATGCATTTTCGTCACGACATTGTGGACCAGGGGCTGCGGCTACAATTTGGTCAGAAGGTCAGCAAGATTGAATGTCGAAAGAACGGGACCTGCATCGTTCGTCTGGAGAGTAACCGAGCGATGGCTTCGGATATGGTTTTATTTGCCGCAGGGAGGGTGGGAGCGACCGACAACCTCGGTCTGGAAAACGTTGGGATTGAGGTTGACCATCGTGGTCGCATCGAAGTTAATGAGCATTTTCAGACCAAAGTTCCCCATATATACGCCGCAGGCGATGTAATCGGTTTTCCCAGTCTGGCGTCGACTTCGCTGGAACAGGGTCGAGCCGCAGTGTTGCATGCCCTTGGTCAGAAGGTTCACCAGCTACCGGAATTTTTCCCCTATGGGATCTATGCTGTTCCAGAAATGTCGAGCGTCGGTATGAGTGAGGAGGAAGCAACCAAGCGAAAAATTGGTTACGAAGTTGGTATTGTCCCGCTACCTGAAACCTCCCGGGGAAAAGTAATGGGACTTCAGTCGGGTCTGATGAAACTAGTTTTTTCTACCAAGAGTCGGCGCTTGTTGGGGGTACACATCGTCGGCGAGGGCGCAACGGAGCTAATCCATATCGGTCAGGCGGTGTTGACCCTGCATGGTACGTTAGATTATTTCCTCGAGAACGCTTTTAACTATCCAACGCTGGCGGAGGCTTATAAGGTCGCTGCGCTGCATGCGCATAACCGCATGGCCGCACTCGAAGAGTAGAAACCGAATTGCGATCACTGATCAGGCTGGAGAATTAAATGTTTGGATTTATCAAAAAACTGTTATCTGGCGACGGCACCGAGGCCCAGCCGACGCCGGACCCGGCCACCGAATATCAGGGCTTCAGTATTATTCCGTCGCCCCGGGAAGGTGGCGGAGGCTGGTCTACCGAAGCAGTGATCAGTAGAATCATCGACGGCGAAACTAAAACCCATCATTTTATCCGGGCCGATAAAACTGGCAGCCGGGATGGTGCGGTGGAACTTATCCTTAACAAAAGCCGGATGACAATCGATCAGTTAGGCGATAACATTTTTAGTTAATCATCTTTTCGCGACGCTCCGACAGCCAGGTAAGCGGATTGTTCGTCAAGGCAAGCACAACAATTATTTTAACCCGGGTTCAGCTTTGTCGAGCAGCCATATTTTGGTATGGTCGCGCTACCCGACTGATCCCTAGGGGCAAATACCCCAGGACCCGATGAAAAAAAACCTCCTAACTATCGCTAAAGTTGCGTTTTCTACCGCCCTGATTGGCTGGATTTTGCAGAAGGCCGACCTGACCACAATCTGGCAGTCGATCACGGCGGCAAATTTTACCCTGGTGGTGGTGGCATTCGTCCTGTTTTACGTTGGTTACCTGATAGTCGCCATGCGCCAAAGAACATTGTTGGCAGCACAGAATATCCAGGTCGGTATTCCTTTCTTGCTACAGTCATTCGCCATCGGAATGTTCTTTACCAATTTGTTGCCATCAACAATCGGTGGTGACGCGTCTCGAATGTACGATGTGTGGCGCGTTGCTGGCAGTAAATCGAAAGCGGTCTCGGTGATTTTGATTGATCGCTTCCTCGGTATGTTTGCATTGGTGGTATTTGGCCTGACCGCGGCATTGGTTTCGCACCAAATGCGATCAGCAATACCCGGAATCGCGCTTTACATGGGTCTGATATTTCTCGCCATGGCAACAGTGTTGTGGTTGGTCTTCGGGTCTGGTTCCAGGTTGATTCATTGGTTTCTTGAATTAAACTTGGGTCCACTGGGCGTGGTACAACGCGTAGCTGGCAAGATCATCAAAGGCTTCGAGCTCTATCAGGGTCGCGGCGATGTCTTGATTAAAGCAATTGGCTGGTCCTTCCTGTTGCAATTGAACTCCATCTTCCATTTTATAATTTTGACCTGGGCGCTGAATATTCAGGTCCCGGCGCTGGACATGTTTGTGATTATTCCGGTGGCAACGATTCTGATGCTGGCGCCGGTGTCAATAAACGGGATTGGAGTACGCGACGCAATTTTTGTTTTTATGTTCGGTATTTATGGTGTTGCCACCGAGTCCTCGGTTGCATTTGCCTGGATTTCTCTTGCTATGATTCTGGTTCAGGGGGTAGTTGGTGGAATCGTGTTTTTACTACGACGTAGTAGTCAACCGAGCCCTGATCTGGACGCCCCGGACCTGAATCGATAACTCCCGGTGCGGAATGCGCCGCAATCGGTGAGTCGTCAGATCACGATATCCACCAGGCCTCCCATGCCAACGCCGGTAGCGGTATGCTGGATCCGAACCCCCAGTGCTTCTACACCGCCGTCGATGGCCTGACGGAAAGTATCTGCGTAAGCCGGGTCAATTTGCCTGGCGCAAGTGAAGATTTGCCCTTCCGGACGATTGATCGCATACAGAATTACGCCACGATAACCCCGTTGTACTGCGTCCAAGAGCAACAACAAATGCTTACGGCCACGTTGTGTAACCGCGTCGGGAAATTGAATTTGTCCGGCCACCAGTAGTGTCGCGTTTTTTACCTCGACATAGCAATCCGCGCCAGCCACGCCCCGGAGTAAAAAGTCAAAACGGGAACGCGGAAAGTCCGGTGCTGAATAAACTGGCTCCGATTGCAATAAATCATATTGGGTTAACCCGGGTATTTCTTTATTGCGAATCAGCTCGGCGATGATGTGATTAGTCCTGGTGGTATTAACCCCAATCCAGCCCTGCCCCATATCAACCCTTTCCAGAGTCCAATTGAGTTTACGTTTCGGGTTGGTACTGGCGCTGAGTTCAACTGCGGCGCCCGGCGCCCAGCAACCGGTCATTGCACCAGTATTGGGACAATGGGCGACTACCACTTCACCGTTTTCCAGCTCAACGTCGGCGAGAAAACGTTTGTAACGAGACAGTATCCTCCCAGCGGTTAATGGTGGCAACTCCACGCTCTTTATTTAATTTTTCTCATCTTATCTAAACCCGACCAAGCCTTCGCAGAATACCTTCATAAGGATTGGTTTTTCTGGCCCCCTTAACGGTTTCCAGCGCCTGGTCAACAGACATACCCCCGTACCACGTGAGCCAGGCAGCGGCAGTGGTGGGAGAACGCTCGCGCCCGGCGGTGCAATGAAGATAAACTCGATGTCCGGATTCCAGCGCTCCGGCCAGACTACGAGTTGCCTGGGGTAACAATCGCGCAATATCCGATTCATCGAAATCAATCATGGGGATTCGGTAAGCGACAATTCCAGCCTGAAAATACAGATTTTCCAGGTTTTGCCAGTCTATCTTATGAGCAATTAAATCCTGGTCACTCTGTAAATTGACCACCGCGGTTATCCCCGCCTGCTGTAGTCGGGTCACATCTATCTGGCTGGACGGGCAGGTGCCAACGAATAGATTTCCATGGATTTGGTTAAAGTTAATCATTTGGTAATACGCAATAGGGACGAAATGGTATCATGGTGGCTAGCAGGTACTGAAGGTTTGTAGACGCTGAAACCTCAGGGGCCACCAGTGATGAAACCAAATCCGGCGGATACTGTCTATCACGCAATAATACGCAAAAAATGCCTACCATGTCTTTTTCTCTGAGGAAATACCTCACCCTGATAACGCTGTCACTTTTTGTTGTATTTGCTAGCGGATGTGCTTCCACTGGTTCTGTAGATAAAGATCCGTTTGAAACAGCGAACCGGGCGATTCTCAAATTTAACCTGTCTTCGGACAAACATGTTCTGGCACCGGTTGCCCGGGGCTACAAAAAGGTTTTGCCACAACCGGTGCGCAATGGGATCAGCAACTTTTTCTCAAATCTGTGGGAGCCAATGACCATCGTCAATGACTTGCTACAGGGCAAGTTTAAGATGGCGGGTGTCAGCACCGGACGATTTATTATCAACACTACGGTGGGCATTCTTGGTTTTGCCGACGTTGCGACCCGCTTGGACCTACCCCACCATCGGGAAGATTTTGGTCAGACTTTGGCCGTCTGGGGAGTGCCGTCTGGGCCTTACCTTGTATTGCCGTTCCTTGGTCCGAGCAACCTGCGGGATACTGGTGGTTTGATACCGCAATTTGTCTATGCCGATATCGTCGCCCTGCAAGACTCTCCAGAGAGTCTTATAGGTGGCGTGACTAGAGTGGTTGATACCCGAAGCAGGTTTCTCGGAACCGAGGAAATACTGGAACTGCAGCCGGATAAATACCTGTTTATCCGAGAAGGATATCGACAAACCAGGTTAAACCAGATTAATGATGGCGTCGGGACCGGAGAGGATTCGGAAGACGACCTCCTGGATGAATTATTGGAGACCGAATAGCCAGGCAAAATTTACCGCTCCATGGCGGTATATGCGATTGGTGATATTCAGGGCTGCGCCGTGGCGCTGGAAGAATTGTTGGACGATTTGCAGTTCGACCCGATAAGGGACAAATTATGGTTGACTGGAGACTTGGTTAACCGCGGCCCCCATTCACTGGAAACCCTTCGTCTGGTTAAAAGCTTTGGTGATAGCGCGGTTGTGGTACTCGGCAATCATGATCTGCATTTGTTGGCGGTAGCTGCTGGTATAAAACGCTCGCGACCCGGCGACACCATTAAAAAAATCCTGCATGCGCCAGACCGAGATGAGTTGCTGCACTGGATACGCCATTTGCCTTTGGCCCATGTTGATCACGAAATGAAAACGCTGATGGTGCATGCCGGGATATATCCTGGCTGGGGACCGGCCAAGTTACAGCGTCGGGCTGGCGAAGTGGAGCAGATTCTACGCGGCGACAACCATACCGAATTTTTACGGGAAATGTATGGTCGCAGGCCAGGCAGCTGGAACAAGAATTTGCAGGGCATGGCGCGAGTACGGTTTATCACCAATACCCTGACTCGTATGCGCTATGTCAGCGCCAAGGGACGACTAAATTTCGATCAAAAGGGACCCCCCGGCAGCCAGCCGGTGAACCTGAGTCCCTGGTACTTGCACCCCGCAATGAAGTGTCGGAAATGGCGAATAGTTTTCGGTCATTGGTCTGCCCTCGGATTTATTCGAAAAAACAGGATCATCGGACTGGATAGCGGCTGCGTCTGGGGTGGTGCGCTAACTGCGGTGCGGCTCGACGGAGAAAATCATAGACAATGCTGGCAAGTCGGGTGCCCTGGCTAGCCCGACCGTTCCGGGTCGGTACCCTTGATCATGCGTAGCTCGCAATTGTCGGTAATTTTAAATTAACTATGGAGACAATGGAAGAATTTACGCTATTCTCCGTATATTTCCACTTACCCAAATCATTTAATGACTCGAGCCACAGATACGCTGCTACGATTTCTGAGCCAGTCGCCGACCCCGTATCATGCGGTGTCCAATCTGGTTTCGCGCCTCGAAACAGCGGGCTTTTCGCAGTTGCTAGAGCAAGATTCCTGGGGCCGTTTGGATCCCGGAAAATATTACATAACCCGCAATGATTCTTCCCTGATTGCGTTTATCTGGCAAGGAGAAAATCAGCCGGCTGGATTTCGTTTGGTCGGCGCCCATACCGACAGCCCCTGTCTGAAAGTCAAACCCCACGCAGTCAATGTTTCCAGCGGCTATCTCAGGCTTGCCCTGGAAGTTTACGGTGGTGCTTTGCTGGCGCCCTGGTTTGACCGGGACCTCGGTATTGCCGGTCGGGTGAGTTTTATCGACAACCAGGGAGCGCTGGGAAATTGTCTGATCAATATAGACCGGGCAGTGGCATTTATCCCTAGCCTGGCGATTCATCTGGACCGTGATGTAAACAACAGTCGCAGTATCAACAAGCAAACGGATTTGCCCGCTGTACTGTGTCGGTGTGATGGCGACCCTCTGGATTTTAATCGTTTCCTGATTGAGCATCTGAGCGAACACCAGGCAATTGAAAATATCGCGAAGGTGCTTGGATATGAGCTCAGTCTATATGACCTGCAAGGGGCGGCCCTGGTTGGAATCGAGCAGGAATTTATCGCCTCGGCGCGGCTTGATAATTTGTTAAGTTGTCATGCCGCTATAGAGGCGTTATTGCAAACCGATTCCGACTCGAATGCAGTGGTTGTTTTAAATGACCACGAGGAAGTCGGCAGCGCGTCAACCAGTGGTGCCGAAGGCCCTTTTCTGCTTGCTACTCTGGGGCGAATTTGTCGCGACCAGGAGAGTTTGCAGAGAAGGTTAGATCATTCGGTGCTAGTTTCTGCTGATAATGCCCACGGGGTTCATCCTAACTATTCAGACAAGCATGAACCTGATCACCGCCCCCTGATCAATGCCGGGCCCGTGATCAAGATAAATCATAACCAACGGTATGCCACCAACAGCGAAACCGAGGCCTTGTTTCGGCAAGTCTGCGAGCAACATGGATTACCGGTACAAACCGTGGTGGTTCGATCAGATATGGGATGTGGTTCTACCATTGGACCAATCACAGCGACTCGCCTGGGGGTACGAACGGTAGACATTGGTGTGCCTCAACTTGGCATGCATTCCATTAGAGAGCTGGCGGGCGTTGAGGATCAGGATATCCTGGTTAAGGCGCTTCAGGGATTTTTTGGTTTTTCCCCGTGGCCGTTCTAGTCCGGGATATCCTGAATTGATCGCAGTAGCCGGGTAAAGTTTTGCAGCGTCAACCCGGCCAGTAGTTCAGCAGTAGATAGGGGTTCTCCGCTGGTGTTTAGACCAACAGATTGCGCCAGCTTCCCAATTACTGATTGCGGTGTTACACCTGTGGCCCGCAGCGCAGCTATTGAACCGGAACCGTCCCTTTTCGACATTTTGTTGCCGTCCTGGTCATTCATCAAGGCCACGTGCCAGAAATTTGGTGCGGAATAATTAAGCGCATCGAACAACGCGATCTGGCGTCCGGTGGAATCCAGCAGATCGTCTCCCCGCACGACATCGCTGACGCCGAGCAAGGCATCGTCAACTACGCTGGCAAGCTGATACGCAAATATTCCGTCTTTACGCCGTACCACAAAATCACCTGGGCTGATCGCCAGGTTAACCTGTTGAACTCCAAACACGCAATCACGAAAAACAATGGGTTTGTCCGTCACCTGGAAACGCCAGGCTGAAGCGTATTTTAGATCTCGGATATTTGTGGAGTCAGTTGGGCGACAGGTTCCGGGATAGCGCAATGCAGGATCACGCCGGTCCGGCGCACTCAATGCTTCGGCAATGTCTTTGCGCGAACAGGAGCAGGGGAAGACCCGACCATCCTCGTGCAGCTGGTGAAATACTTCTGAATAGAGCGAATGCCGCTTCGATTGGAAAATAACCTCTCCGTCAAAGTCGAGTCCGAGCCAGCCAAGCTCTTGAAGAATCTGGTCTGCTGAGCCTGGTTTATTACGCGCGCTATCGAGATCATCCATCCGCAAGAGAACTCGACCGCCGCAGAGGCGAGCCTGTAACCAGCAAAGAAGCGCCGTTCGAAGATTACCTAAATGAAGCTGCCCTGTCGGGCTAGGAGCATAGCGGCCACAATAGCTTTGATTGTCCGGCCGCTTACCCGTGGCCGAGGAATATTTTTCTGGGGAGAAAATGGTGGTTACTGTACCTTTGAAACCATGAATTCTACAATGGTCTTGACCTGATTATTGGATAACTGAGTAAAGCCGCCTTTGGGTGGCATCACGCCCTTTTTTCCGGTAAAGCCATCGATAGCGTGGCGGTATAAAACTCTATGTCCCTGTAAGATCCGATCCTTCCAGGCTTCTTTATCGCCCAATTTGGGGGCCCCGGCAACGCCGAGATTGTGGCAGGCAGCGCAAGTCATATTGTAATCCGACTCGGCATCGGCGAATAACGGTGTTGACAGTAACAGCCACATTCCAGCGGCAAAAATAATTTTCACCCCCGATCAACCAATACCAGAAGCAATTGGTCCGATGCACCAGACCCCGGCTCCATGGAAAGGTAGGCGCTTGGTACGCCATATGCCACAAACCAATTGTAGAGTTGCCGGGCCCAGGCGATTCCAGCCTCTCCCCCAGGATAACGTATAACGATTTGTACCCCACCATTTTCATCAAACAGGGTTAACACCCGCTGGATCTGGGGCAGGTTGGACAGACTGGTTCCGTTAGCGTATTGCGGCCACTGGTCCTGACGAATGGTCTGTTCTTCAACTTCTATCGCGAGCCCGGGCTGGCCAGAGGCCAGCAAAAGTAACAGGGCATATTTTATTAGGAATTTTTGCATAGATTGGACCGGTCTTACATCAGAACAACTTCATATTGCTCCTGGCTAAATGTAGGTTCTACTTTCAGATGAATTGATCGCCGAATGAAATCCTGCAGATCAGCCAATCCGGTGGATTCCTCTTCCTCGAGCAACTCAATAACCACGGGAGAGGCCAACACAAGGTACTTTTCAGCGTCAAATTGACGGGCTTCCCGTAAGATTTCCCGAAATATTTCGAAGCAGGTGGTTTCTGCGGTTTTCTGGATACCACGACCACCGCAAGCCGGACAGGCGTCGGTGAGTAGTCGTTCCAGACTTTCACTGGTTCGCTTTCGGGTTATTTCAACTAACCCAAGGGGTGACATATCGTTTAGCTGGGTCTTGGTTCGATCTTTTGCCAGCTCCCTTTCAAGGGTTCGCATGACTTGATTCTTGTGGTCTTCGACGCTCATATCGATAAAATCGACGATGATGATGCCACCCAGATTACGTACCCGTAGCTGATGGGTAAGGGTTGCCGATGCTTCCAGGTTGGTTTTGAAAATTGTATCTTCGAGATTGCGCTGGCCGACAAAACTTCCGGTATTGACGTCGATGGTGGTCATCGCCTCAGTCTGGTCGATGATTAAATAGCCGCCAGATTTCAGCGGCACGCGTTTCTGTAGTGCTCGCTGAATTTCTTCTTCAACGTCATACAAATCGAATATCGGGCGGCCACCAGGATAATGGTCAATCCGCTCCAGTGCATCCGGCATCAAATCCCGGGCAAACTTTGTTACCAACTCAAATGTTTCCTTGGAGTCGATCCGAATTTTCTTGACGTTTTGCCATACCAGATCCCGCACCGTGCGCATGGCCAGTGGCAGGCTTTGATACAACAACTCGGGGGCCTTATTGGATTTTTTTCGGTTCAGCACCTTATTCCACACCCGAATAAGAAACTCCATGTCTGAACGAATCTCTTCGCCCTGGGCTTCTTCGCCTGCGGTCCGAACAATAAACCCGCCAGTGGTCTCGATATTGCAGCGCTGCTCTTGCAGTATATCGAGCAGCTTCTCTCGGGTATTCGGATCCTGAATTCGCTGGGAAATTCCCAGATAATCATTATTCGGCAAATACACCAGGTTGCGGGAAGGGATGCTGATCTGGCTAGTTAATCGAGCGCCTTTGGTTCCGAGTGGGTCCTTAACTACCTGGACCCGAATGTTTTGTCCCTCGGTAACCAGAGAGTTAATGTTCAGCTCGGTGTCGCATTGCTGCAAAGTCGCGCAGCTTTCCCGGTCATTGACTAAATCCCGTGCGTGTAAAAAAGCGTTGCGTTCCAGCCCAATATCCACAAACGCTGCCTGCATCCCGGGCAGTACCCGAACCACCTGACCGGAATAAATGTTGCCGACGATACCCTTGTTCTTGACCCGTTCGATATAAATTTCCTGCAACATCCCGTTTTCCAGGGTGGCTACCCGGGTTTCCTGGGGTGTTACGTTGATCAGGATCTCTTCTCGCATGGGCTTGGGCTTTTCGATGAATTCGGCTAGGTCAAAAGCCCAGCCTGTTCGAGCAATAGTCTTGTTTGGTATAAAGGCAGCCCCACCACGCCGCTGTAACTGCCCGACAAATCCTGGATAAAACTACCCGCGTAGCCTTGTATCCCGTAGGCACCTGCTTTGTCAAATGGTTCACCGCTGTCACAATAATCCTCTATTTGGCGCGGGGATATATCGCAGAAGCGAACTTTGGTAATGCTGACTTCATCACCGAAATAATTTTTGCCTACCAGGGCCACCGCTGTAATGACATTATGGGTTTTTCCAGACAGATGGTTCAGCATGGCAATGGCTTGATAGCGATCGACCGGCTTACCCAAAATTTGATCCTTTAGCACCACCGTGGTATCGCCGCCAAGAACCCAGTTAGCGAGATCGCCCCTGGCGTAAATATGTTTTGCCTTGGCCACGGCCAGGCGCCGGGTCATGGTTTCGGCGGATTCGCCCGGGACCGGAGATTCATCAAGGTCGGCCACTTCAACTCTGAATGGAATATTTAACAGCCCTAATAATTCGCTACGTCGGGGAGATTGTGAGGCTAGAATCAATGACATTGTTTAACCTAGAATCCTCAGTTGAGCATCGTGAAGAGTGCGTTTGTGGTTATGCAGTGCAAGGCACAACGACGCGGAATAGTTGTTCTATTCCAAGGAGTTGTAACGCCGCAATGCGCCGCTACAAGCGTGCTATTCGCGGTGCAGCGCTGTTCACTCTTTGGGTGAAGGTGATAAACAGTAAGATATTTCATGTTTTCAAATACTTAGTTTCATAGACAAGCGGTCAACTGAGGATTCTAGGTTTATCGATGGTAGGGAAGATTCTCGAGTACAGAAAAACAGCGATAGATTTGTTCTGCCAAAACAATTCTGACCACAGGGTGGGCAAATGTGAGGTTTGACAATGACCAGCACTCATTGGCCTCCGCAATTAGATTCGCTGAAAGTCCTTCTGGCCCTCCCACCAGTAAAGCAACCTGGTCTCCGTGTTGTAGCCACTGTTCCATGCGGCTGACGATATCCAGGGTAGAATGATCTTTACCATTACGATCCAACGCAATAACCTGACTACCCCTGGGTATCACCGACAATAATCGTTTATCTTCCTCCGCCACAATGGATTCGATGCTCGCATTTTTGCCGCGCCTGACTGCTGGAACCTCTATTAAATTCAGCCGAAGGCGGCCACGAACCCGTTTTTGGTAGTTGGCGAATCCCTGATCGACCCAGCTCGGCATTTTTTCGCCGATTACAATCAAATGGATAGTTAGCATCAACAGCGTTGACGTGGTGATTGAGAGCGGTCCCTAGGGTATTACACTGCCGTTTTGTTTTCTTCTAAAGCTTCCATGACCTCCCTGGCACTGCCTCCCGGCAGTAACTCACTAAAAGACTTGTCCCAAAGACTTTCCAGATCGAACCGTTTGCGGGTTGCCGCGCGCATGATATGTATCACAACGTCGACAAAATCCACCAATACCCAGTCTTTTGATTGCTCTCCTTCGATACCAATATGGGCGCAGCCGGCCTGATGCATATGCTCAAGCACCCTATTGGTCTGGGATTTAACGTGTCGATCCGAGGTGCCGGTGGCGACGATCATGTAGTCGGTAATATCGGTCAGTTGACTGACATCCAATACTTTAACGTCCTCAGCCTTGGCGTCTTCCAGCGCGATAAGTGCAATATCGCGCATTTTCTTGGCGTCGATGTGATTTGATTTCTTACTCATATAATTTGTGTGTTTTAATGTATTCCCAGACCTCGGGATTGAGCCAATCCACCGGATCGCTTTTTGCCCGGATGGACTGACGTATCAGGGTGGCCGATATCGGGCTTGGTTCGATTTGCAGCAGGCGAATGTCGCCGGCGCTAAAAACGGTAGTTTCTGCTGACCCCCGGCCATCATTTTCCCCAGCCACGGGTTGCCACCAGTCCGGCAACGGTTCGGGCTGCTTCCAGCCGGGTCTAATCATGGCGATGATATCAACTATTTCCAGTATCCGTTGCCGTCGGTGCCAATTGTCGAAACCAAGCAGAGCGTCGAGACCAATAATCAAGCTAAAATCAGTCTGGGGCCAGTCCCGTTGCAGTGATTCAAGGGTATCAACGGTAAAAGAACGCCCACTTCGCCCGACCTCCTGATCATCGACTATCAGGCCTGGCTGGTCCTGGATGGCCAGCCGTGCCATTTCTAATCGCTGAATTGCGCTGGCACCAGGTTGCGCGCGATGGGGCGGAACCGAGGCGGGAATATAGCGTACCTGGGGAATTCCGCAAACAGTCATTACCTGGCGAACTGTTTCAATGTGCCCGCGGTGTATTGGGTCGAAAGTACCGCCAAAAACACCACAGCGTTGTCGAATTTTGGACGTCAAATTAGAGGGAATTCATTCGTCTAGCAGGGTCAAAATCAACTTCTTTATTTTCTTACCATTCCAGTCCCTGGGACCCGTTATGGTTTGTACTAGACGACCTTTTTTATCGATCAGCATGGACGTTGGTAGTGCCCGAACCTGCCAATCCCTGGGCATATTGCGATCCGCATTAAGCAGTATGGGAAACTCCAGGTTGGTTTTGAAATTTTCCCGAAAGTTATTGATTCGCTTTCGATGCTCACCCATGTTGAGTGCCAGAATTTCAAACGGCAGACCGTCCATGGATTGTCTGAGTGCCTGCATCGATGGTAATTCGTGGACACAGGGAGGACACCAGCTGGCCCAAAAATTAACCAGCAATACGCTATCTTTATAGTCTGCCAATGCGATGGTGTCTCCACCAAGACTGTTCAATGAAAATGAACTGACCGGGGTGCGCTCTTCAGTTGCTAAGGACGACCCCGTTATTAGCCAAAGGCAGGCAATCCCCGCGAACAGAAGCCGCCGGGGATGATTTAGTGCCAAGCTTTAAGGCCCGTCGCAACGGCGATCACTATGACACCCAGGGTCAGATTCAATGCCACAAGTTTACGGATGGTGCCAAGCGCGAAACCCGCGGTTTTCAAATTTTGCTGTTCTATACCGCGCTTTAAATGAAGGAATGGTGCGACATAGATAAATTTGAAAATTCCGGTCATAAGCACAGCAAGGCCCAGCATCAGGTAAACGTATTTACCCACCCCAGCAAATCCACCCAGCCCGTAGATCAAATAAAACCCGGTTAGAAACAATACTCCGATAGTCGCAGACACCCAGGGGAAAAAGCGGCTAAAAGTATCAGCCCATATTTGCAGACGATCACCCGGCTCGCGCGCTCCCAGCACCGGCCGCAAACAGACATAAGCGAAGAACATGCCACCAACCCAGATGGCGGCGGCAATGACATGGAGTGCCAGGGCTGCGGACATCAACATGTCCGGCACCGGGATATAAGGTTGGTTAAACGGTGAACAATTTGCATAGGAATTCTAAAAAACGTTACTTGTTAACTGCGGGTACTGGTCACGCGAAACTTCCATTGGATAGTACCCGAGATCTTGGGTTCTCCAAAATACGTATTGGTGGCGAAATCTCTAGCCTGTCCCGCGGGAACCAATTGATTGATGCGTTCAATGGACTGGCCAACGATCTGACAGGAAGGCTCAGCCAGGTCGTCACAGTCATGCATCTCAATGCTTAGCGTGATTTCTTTGAAACCTGTATCGGGGTCTTGATTGAGCAACCTGCCTGTTATCCGATAGCTACCTGCATAGGCAGCAACCACCGCAGTGTTTTCCACTACAACGCTAGAAGTCGCTACTTTCTGACGGGCAAATCCAGCTTTGTCTGAAGTCGCGTAAACAATTATTATGGCGCCAATCACCAACACCCCAAGCACGCCGAACGCTACTTTAGGGTAGCGCCCTGAAATTAAAAACAGGCCAACAACAACGATAGCCAATAACGCCCATTGCATGATTTAAAATAATCTCAAGATCGATAGTGGTTTATCTGCCATATAATAGCATCTTGTATTTCCATGGCGGCAGTCAATAAACCACTCCTTCACCGTGGAAGGCTGTTTAGAATGGTTATTTTTGAGGGCAATAAGCATGATTATCACTGCAATTCTGGTGTTGACGATTGTCAGCATTGTTATCTGTCATCAACTGGCAAAAAGTAAAGGACGTATTCCTGTGTTTTGGGGTATGTTGGCGGCATTTGTGGGTCCCTTGGCAATCCCATTTATCTGGATGACTAAAGTAAAATAGATGAAGAAATATATGGTGACCGAACGGATTCTGCCTGGCTGCTTTGATCAGGTTTACCTTCGTTATGACGCAGCAGGCCGAATGCTTCCTGACGGATTGGCCTATCTGGATTCCTGGGCCAGTGAGGAAAAATTGATTTGTTATCAACTAATGCAAACAAGTAACCCAGATTTATTTCTTATCTGGATCAAGCATTGGTCTGACCTAGTTGAATTTGAAATCGTAGAGATCGACCCACCCCGTACCTGATCGGGTCACATCGTCAGTCCGCTTCTGCTGATTCCGACCCAATAATAAAATGAAAAAATTTACCACCAGAATAATATTTTTATGGATTATTGTGGAACCGCTGGGGTTATTTGTTTTGAAAGCAAACCAAGACTGGTTTGCACCGCCGGCAAGCATTACTATCCACCAGGTCTTGACTACAATTGTGGTGATCCAACTACTGATTGCATTGGTCTGCCTGATTTTTCTGATGCTGTCTAGGGTCAGATTATTACAAAAAATTGGGTGGTTACTCGGACTGGTTGCCGGAGTTCTTACCGGTTGGCCACTTACCCCAATATTATTCCTGACATTCTATTATTTTGTTGTGCGGCCGGATTGAGGTTCACCGGAATAATTTGCATCAGAACATTTCAGTCCATTGGTTCGGTGCGCCCGCGCTGGATTTGCGTGGTTCTGACCATCTGAATTACCCTGTGCATTGTATAATACGTCTTTTCCCATTTTTACTATAAACAGGAGCTGACTATGCGAATATTTGCGCTGCTACTCGGGTTGATATTGTTTACTTCGGGTTCCATTGCCCAGGAAACAAATGACCCAAGCGTGATTGGATTCGAAACCGTGGATCAGGCATTCACCGCGCTCCAGGCCGACCCATCCGCAGTGGCAACCGACTACGAAGGATGGACTATTTTTAACCAGAAAACTGACGGTAAATATATACTCTGGTCCTTCACTCCAGAGGGTCATCCTGCTCATCCTACTGCAGTTCGACGGGAGGTGATCAGAAAGGACAGCGAAGTACTCATCAGTAGAACGCACTTTGCCAGTCCGGTAAGCAAGACTGGGATAACCTGATAGATGAATTCAAGCAGATCAATGAGAAAATTAAGCAAAACATGCGGTCGAGCCAGTAATCAGCTTTATTGGAGGCTGTAATGAAGAGTCTTGTGACCCGATTTCTAACCAGTACCTCAGGAGATATTTTCTATGTGCAGAAATATCAGAACATTATTTAATTTCGAGCCACCGGCGACCCATGAGGAAGTCCAGGCGGCGGCGCTTCAATTTGTGCGGAAGGTAAGTGGCACAACCGCGCCTTCTATAGCGAATCATGAGGTATTCGAAACGGCTGTAGCCGAAATAGAAGGTAGCGTAGCGCGTTTACTCAATGCACTGGTAACAGCAGCGCCGCCAAAGGACCGCGAGGCTGAAGCCACCAAAGCTCGGGCTCGGGCCGCTCGGCGGTTCGGCTGACAAGTCCGGACTGGCGGATTCAGTAGAGTCTAATCTTGAGTATGGGCGGCGGAGAACGCATCACTATAGTGGCTATTGTCAGCCTCTACTGGATTATTGCACTCGCGGTGTGGTGGGTTTCGCTATGGCATATTCATAGCTATATTGGTTTTGGTTCCGATCTGCCACAGTTAACCCAGATGGCGGGACAAATCGCCGAGGCAGGAGGCTGGTTTATATTAGCGGCGATCTGCAGTGGAATCGCCCTTTATAAATCCTGGGGAATCGAGCACGGAATTCCGCTTATGCCAATTTGGTTATTGGGAATTCTAACTACCCTCGCATTGATGGCGATGGTTGCAGTAACATTGCCGATAGTGAATTTATGCGATCAATTTGTGCCCCAGCGAACGTTGAATAAAGCCAATGGCGCTGAGGAACATAACGGCGCGCCAGATCCCCACCTCGGGAGTACCCGTTGTTAGCCCCATTCAAATAAGAGAAGTTGAATTATTTACAGAACCCCATTGGATTAAGGCCAATAGAATGACCAGACGACCGCAAAATATTTTTCCCGCCTATCATGCCCATGTCTACTTCGACCAGGATACAGCGGATTCAGCCAGTTTGATTTGCCAGCAGGCGGGAACAAAATTTGACATTGGCGTCGGGGGATTTCATAAAAAACCGGTGGGCCCCCATACCCGCTGGAGCTGTCAGCTCGCCTTTGAGCAAAATCAATTTAACCAGGTCATTCCCTGGCTCGAGGCAAACCGGGAGAACCTTACGGTGTTTGTTCATGGCCTTACAGGAGATGATTTGAAAGATCATACTGAGCATGCATCGTGGCTAGGCACCGAGGTAGAACTGGATCTAACGATGTTTCAATAGGAACGATGTTTCACTACACTCACAATGACAGAATCAAACTATAGTGGCGGATGTTTATGTGGCGCGGTTCGTTACAATTCTACCGCGGCGCCGACCCGCTGCATGATATGCCATTGTGATGATTGCAAGAAACATTCCGGTGGACCCTGTTTGAGTTTTGTCCATTTCCCCAAGAAAGGTTTCACCTGGACCACTGTAGAACCAAACAAATACAGATCTTCGAAATATGCTAAACGGGGTTTTTGCGGAGAATGCGGCAGCACTATTTCCATGCATGAAGAGGTACTTGCTGACCGGGTGCAGGTCGCGCTTGGGAGTCTGGATAATCCCAACGCGGTGACGCCAGATGATCATGTCTGGTGTTCCAGTCGGGTAACATGGTTTGAGCAGGCTGACGATCTACCGAAGTTTGATCAGAGCAGTAGCGCGGTGCCGAGTAAAGCCACCGAAAAATAAAATTGTCGTTGTAACCTAATTTACTAATGACCAGTCCGCAGCATTATCGACAGCTCGAAACAATGTACCGGTCGGCCCCGGTCAATGATATTTATCAGGCGGAAATTGAAATTGCTGAAGGCCAGGCCAGCATCGAAATTGAGGTTTCAGAAAAATATCATCATTCTGCGGGTGCTGCCCATGGTTCAGTCTATTTTAAGATGTTGGATGATGCAGCTTTCTTTGCAGCGAACTCCTATGAAACGGATGTATTTCTGTTGACAACTTCATTTACCACCTATTTAACCCGGCCAGTATCTACTGGGGTATTGCGGGCGATAGGAAAAGTTGTGAATAAAAACCGGAGCCAGTTTATTTCAGAAGCCGTGCTATACAATGATTCAGGTAAAGAAATCGGCCGGGGCAATGGTATTTTTATACGCAGTAAAGTTTTACTGGAAAATACCAAAGGCTATGCTCCCTCTCTGGATTAGATATCCCGGGAGAGTATGATACGGGTGTTTAATTCACGACACTACACCAGTAAAGGAGACCCGAACATGACTGAAAAAGCGAAAGGTTTTGCCGAAGGAGGATGTACTTGCGGCGCCATTCGATATCGCCTGGAATCAAAGCCAATCTTCGTCCATTGCTGCCACTGTCGGTGGTGCCAACGGGAAACCGGGGCGTCTTACGCGCTCAACGCGATGATCGAATCGGATCGGTTAGTTCTAATCAAGGGAGAGCCTGCAACCGTTACGGTGCCAACCAACAGTGGAAAGGGACAAAAATATTCCCGCTGCCCAATTTGTCTGGTTGCGCTGTGGAGTAATTATGCTGGTGCCGGAGACGCGATTCATTTTGTGCGCGTTGGCACTTTGGACAACCCGGATCTGGTGCCACCGGATCTGCATATCTACACTGAATCAAAACAGCCCTGGATAGAACTTGGTCCGGACATACCCGCGGTTGAACAATACTATTCTCCAGCAGAATACTGGCCAGAGGAAAGCCGAAATCGCTGGAAGGCGACGCGAACGACGGCAACAGAAAAATCCTGATCAATCCACCGTTTTGCCGCGGAGACCTTTCGCTTAAATGAAATTTATCTGGCTCAGCATATTCTTCGCAATACTGATTTGGTCGGGGATTAATCCAAAAGACCAGTTTACCTGGGTACTTGAAGTAGCGCCTGCATTGATTGGGCTACTACTCATCGTGCTTACCTGGAATAGTTTTCGATTAACGCCGCTGCTGTACGGGTTAATTCTACTGCACTGTATCGTGTTGATGGTTGGTGGTCACTATACTTATGCCGAAGTACCGCTATTCGACTCGATCAAACCAATATTCGGATTTGAACGTAACAACTATGACAAGGTCGGACATTTTATACAGGGTTTCGTGCCAGCATTAATTGCCCGGGAAATAATCATTCGCCGTGATGTGGTAGCAACCAGCAGAATAGCATGGATCAATTTTCTGGTGATTTCGATCTGCCTGGCTTTCAGCGCTTTTTATGAATTGATCGAATGGGTGACGGCCATTGCCACGGGCGATTCTGCTGAAGCCTTCCTTGGTACCCAGGGGTATATATGGGATACCCAGACGGATATGGCATTTGCCCTGTTAGGTGCAATCATCGGGTTGATGATATTGTCGCGCCTTCACGATAGACAAATTAAACAAGCACAAACATGACTAAGGATTCAACTATTAATTACATCGAATTGCCCGCAACCAGCCTGGAAAAGGCCAAAGCGTTTTATGGCAAGGTATTCGGCTGGAAATTCACCGATTATGGTGACGACTACTGTGCATTTGATGATGGCCATACCGATGGAGGTTTTTACCGCTCGCCGCTAGCCTCGAACAGCGACAATGGTGCGGCTCTGGTGGTATTGTATGCAGAAAATCTGGAAACATTGGCGGAGCGAATAAGTAGCAATGGTGGCAGTATCAAAAAACCGATATTTCCCTTTCCAGGGGGGCGGCGATTTCACTTTGTCGATCCAAATCAAAACGAGTTAGCGGTGTGGACAGAGAACCCAGGGCAGGAATAAGAGTATCTATATTGTTGCTCCCACTAATTATCGTGACTGAAAAATGGTAGCTCCCGGGATTTCAAAATGACACCGGCAGTATTGGCCGCGCGCTGTGCTGAGGTGGAAGTTTCAATCCACGAATATAGTCATGACCCCAAGGCCGAATCCTATGGCGGAGAAGCTGCTGACAAGCTTGGTGTTGCGCCCGAAACTATTTTTAAAACCCTGGTGGTGCAAACTGAGAATATGGAATTGATGGTTTGCATTATTCCGGTATTAACAACCCTGGATCTAAAAGCTGCGGCCAATGCGCTTAGGGTAAAAAAACTACAAATGGCGGATAAATCTCTGGTTGAAAGAACTACTGGCTACGTGATAGGTGGCGTGAGTCCGCTGGGGCAGAAAAAAAAGCTCGCCACGCTGCTCGATTTTTCAGCACAGCCTCACGAAAGAATCTATGTCAGTGGCGGTCGTCGTGGTCTTGATATTGCGCTCTCGCCAACAGATTTGATCAAATTGTGTGATGCTCAGCTGGCGTCAGTGGCGCGTAATCAATGAGCAACCAACTCAAGCTTTACCAGTTTGCAATTTCTCATTATTGCGAAAAAGCGCGCTGGGCTCTCGAGCATAAGCAACTCGACTATCAAGTGATTAACCTTTTGCCCGGAATGCATGTCAAGACCGTCAAAAAGATAGCGGCGCGGTCAATGGTTCCGGTATTAACCCACGGCGAGCAGATTGTTCAGGGGTCCACGGAGATAATCAGCTATCTGGACCAGACCTTTAAACCTTCGCCGTTGACACCAACCCAAGACCATGAACGACGCGAGACGGAATATTGGGAAGCCCTGGCCGATAAGCAAATTGGGCCCCATGTTAGACGGGTCTGTTACCATATTCTGCTGGAGCATCGGAAAGCGGTGGTGCCAAGACTGGCAGAAGGGGGACCTTGGTATGGCAAGATACTATTGAGTCGCGTGTTTCCCAAACTACGGGAGAGAATGCAGGTGATTCTAAAAATTAATGAAGAAACCGTAAAAGAATCATTCGCCCAGATTGACAATGCGATAGATATGATAAGTAAGCGTCTGGAACAACGAAAATATCTGGCAACAGATAGCTTTTCCCGAGCTGATCTGGCGGTTGCCGCGTTGCTCGGTCCGCTATGTCGGCCCCAACAGTTTGAAAAACCCGGTTATGTTATGCCCCAGGCATTTGCCGCGTTAAGACAGCGCTACACTGAACGATTGCCCTGGGTCGGCCAGATATATCTGCAACATCGATAGCCATGGTTCCCTTGGCATGGTTTAAGAATCCCCGGGTATTTCGTTTCCTGTTGAATTTGTGGCCGCCGATGGTTGGCGCGGGAATTTCTGTACGGCATGTCTCTGAAGACTGGATGCTGGCCAGGGTTAGATTGAGTTTCAGATTTTATAATCGCAATATGGTCGGGACCCAGTTCGGCGGCAGTTTATTTGCGATGACCGATGCAATGTATATGCTGATGTTGTTGCAGCATATTGGCCGCGATCATTGGATTTGGGATAAGAGTGCAGAGATAGATTTTTTGAAACCGGGAAAGGGTCCGGTATTTGCCCAATTTACTCTGGATCAAAATCGTATCAACGCGATAGTGGCAGCTGCTGCGGTTAAACAAAAACACTATGAACTTTTTATGGTTGATATAACCGATTCCGAGGGAGAAATCATTGCCCGGGTTAAGCGGACTATTTATGTCCGGCGTAAACCGGAAAAATAAATGGAGTCAACCTCGGACTGGGTTAGTCAGCATAAATGGTGTAAAACCAGTTATACCGATAAAGAGGTACAGCAATGAAAGCGGTTTGGTTTAGTGAGTCAGGTGATGCGGCGGATGTTCTGAAGCATGGTGAATTGATGCAGGGTAAGGTTGAAACACCCCAACCCGGCCCAGGAGAAGTACTAATAAGAATGCATGCGTCCGGGGTTAACCCTTCGGATGTTAAAAAACGCGCAGGTTTCCAACCCGCCGGATTTCAAGATGGTTTTGTTATTCCCCATAGTGATGGTGCTGGGATTATCGAAGCGGTGGGAGCAAATGTTGCCACCGAAAAAGAGGGCAACCGGGTCTGGGTGTATCAGGCCCAGTACCAGAGACATTGGGGAACCGCAGCAGAGTATGTGGTGTTGCCCGAATCAAGGACGGCCGTCCTGCCAGAACAGGCTTCGTTTGCTGTTGGCGCCTGCGCCGGAATTCCTATGATGACCGCACATCGCTGCGTATTCGCCGACGGCGCTGTCGAAGGGAAAACAGTATTGGTATCCGGTGCATCGGGCCGGGTCGGATTCTATGCGGTGCAATGGGCCCGTAATGCCGGTGCCACGGTTATTGCCACCGCAGGTAGTGCTGCGCGCTGCCAGCAAGCCAGTCAAAGCGGCGCCCACCATGTGCTCAACTACAAGACCGAGGACCTGGTTATTGCGATAAAAGACTTGACCAATGGAACCGGGATCGACCGCGTGGTCGAAGTCGAATTCGGTGCCAATATCGAAACAAACAGCGAAATTTTAAAAACTGGCGGCGTAATCGCAACCTATTCTTCATCGAAAGACATGAATCCGGCAATACCATTTTACAAGCTGATGTTTAACAACATTACCCTGCAACTGGTGCTGGTGTACAACATGGATGAACAAGCAAAAGCGCAAGCTGCACAAGACATTACCCAAGCTTTAACCAATCGAAGTCTGATCCATCGAATTGCCGGAAGTTATCCACTGGAGAAAACAGCTGATGCGCATATTGCAGTTGAGCAGGGTGGGCTTGATGGGTGTGTGATTGTGGAGATAGATTAGAATCTGATCTTCTCCGTAACTGAAAATCAGGGTCAGTAAAACCAGGCGAAGTACGTCAGTAGGGTCTGGCCTTTGATAATCGAACGGGCATAAAGCACCCTGGCGATCGAAGCAGTAACGGCGGCAATCAGATCAGACAGTCAGCTACTAGCACCAATTGCAAATAATTCCTACTAATTATCAACAGCAGTCGTCCAAGGTAGAGCTTTAGAAAAATTAAGTCTTGACTATTATATTCCTATATAGGAATATAATAAATTATGGCCAGACTGAAAACGACACACGATGTATTCAGCGCAATTGGGGAACCAAAGCGTAGAGTTTTAATCGAGCAACTTGTACTTAAAGAAATGACTGTCAACGAGCTGGTGGATGTTGTCCAGTGGCCTCAACCAGTGGTGTCTAAACACTTAGGCGTATTAAAACAAGTCCGTATTGTTTCGGAGAGAAAGCAAGGTCGCTATAGGATATATCGTATACAACCTGAAGAATTTCGTCCAATTCAAGAATGGATGCATCAGTTTGAAAAATATTGGGGCAACACACTCGATCAATTGGATAGCTACCTAACAGAGATTCAGACCAGAGGATAAAATGAACGAGATTAAAGTAGAACCTTCTGTAATAACACGAGAGTTCAATGCACCGAGGGAATTGGTTTTTAATGCATGGACCCAGGTAAAACACCTTAATAAATGGATGTTTCCCATGCCAGGTTGCACATGCGATTTCGTGTCTGCAACAATTGAAAATGATGGTTCTTCGTTGCATAAAATAACAATGCCAAATGGTCATGAAATGTGGCTTTATACAAAATACGTTGAGGTGCGATCACCAGAGAAACTGGTTTTTTTTCAATACATGTCAAATGAAAATGGCGATATTGTTCCAATGGACCGTATACCCAATTGGCCAAAAGATATGATGGCTACACTTCTATTCGAAGAAACCTCTAAAAGTAGCACTAAGCTTACCTTTCTCTGGCAGCCACTCAACCCGACCCCAGAAGAAGCTGAAGCCTTTGAAGCTACTCGTTCTGAGCATAGCGGTGGTTGGGGTGCAGGTATGGAGCAGCTGGACATTTATCTTTCGTCACTGTAAATCATTAAACAGATTAAAAATTCAGAGTAGAAGCTTATGAATTCCACGACTATTACGACCGTCCCTAAATGGTTTTGGATAGTTTCTATCCTGGCCTTGGTGTGGTTCCTGATGGATATGTCAGCATTTGTTATGCGTACTTTTATGTTGGAAAGCATGCTTGACGGAATGCCAAAAGAACGACAGAGCTTATATCTAAGTATGCCTTCGTGGGTAAATGCGGTGTTTGCCGCAGAAGTGTTTGGTGGAGTACTTGGTAGCGTAAGCTTAATACTCAAGAGACAGTGGGCTTTGATTCTGTACAGTATTTCTATTGCTGGTGTACTAATTCAAACTTTTTATGTTTACTTCTTGTCTGAGGCAATTGACGTTATGGGAGTAACTGCGATAGTAATGCCGTTGGTGGCTATCCTAATAGGTACAGGTTTGATTTTTTTCACAAAATCCTCAATTTCTAAAAACTGGTTGAATTAGAACCAGGGAACCGTTATGTAAGTCTGGGCGAATTAATTGGCACTTTTCTTTGAATACTATCTAGTCTTCGTACGGTGCAAACTGCGCGTCACGCCATTTGAGCGTGGCCTTGAAGTCCTGCTCGCGGCGAATAGCAAAATTCAGGTGTTTTCGTGGGATGCATCGGTGTCGTCATTGAGACGCCGTAGCCCATAACGGAGTAGTTAGGCAGATCCGAAATCCACATCACCGCGCGAAGCGCTTCATTGAGCCAGGGAATTCAAGCGTAATCTGATTCAGTCGTTTACTTACAGTTGTTAGGCATTGAATCTTGACTGAAAACCAACTTTGTTGGCAGTAAAACCTGCCGCCTCATAAAATCTAAGCGTAGATTCATGTTTGGAGCCTGTCATTAAAGCCACCTTGTAACAGCCTATTTTCTCAGCCATTTCTTTTGAATACACCAGAATAGCTTTACCAATGCCTTTATTCCTAAATTTCTCTGATACGATAACATTTTCAATAATGGCATATGGTCGGCCAGACCAGCTGAAATTTGGACAGATATTTACAGTGCACGTACCAACCAATTTATTATTTTCGAAGGCTCCAATAACACAACCACCACTTTCTATTAGAGACGAGTAAATTGACGCGATCTCATGCTCATCTGGCCAAGGTGATTTCGCCCGATCATACTCATCGATTAACGTCAAAACATCTTCAATTTCTTCAAGCACTACCTTTCTAATATTCATGTTATGGTACTTGTTGAACAGCCGTTTTGTATTGTACTGCCAGTTGGACGCGTAAACCCATCGGTCGGTAGCTTGCCCACCAGCGCCATTCAGTAATTTTTCATTTTGATTGAGATTTCCTTTACGCGGTTTTTCGCTTTCTCGCAATCCATCAAAAAGATGAACATTTTGTTAATATTCCGCTCACCAGCCTAATTTTCTTTGCTGAATATCAGGTGTTCAGTTTTGAATCTTTCGAATAACAAATTAGCCGATCAGAAATTATTACCCTCCTACCATCACGAAAGGTGCCCAAAAGAAGGGGTGCCCCCATTGTGCACTATTAATAAACTCCAGCTGAGTATCCCGTAGCGCCTGCTGGGGCGGTAAACCATCGATAAAACGCTGATAAAAGAGTTTCATAAAGTGCTGCGTACCCTCATCGCTGATGGACCACAGAGTTGACAGAACCGCTTGCGCACCAGCTTCTTGAAACGCTCTTCGCAAACCATAGACACCTTCCCCAATCCGAATTTCACCCACGCCAGTCTCACAGGCGGATAGAACAACTAGTTCGGTGCCGGCCAGTTGTAGGTCGAGTACCTCTTCCGCTGTTAGGATGCCTGACACGTTATCTTCCGTGGAATTTATCGCCACATTGGCGTCAACCAATGCCAAACCAGAGCGTAATAGTGGATTGTTTATGACGGGAGGAAGGGATGTAGTTTTATTTATGGCCGCGACCTCATCCGGTTGCGAGAACCCCCGCCCGCTAGTTTCGTGGATCACATCTTCCAGAAAAAATCCGTGAGTAGCGAGGTGCAGAATACGGGGTGACTGTACCGTTTTGACCACTGATTCGGTTGCTTCAGCCAGTTTGTAATAGTTGACCGTTTGGTGGTTCTGAGCGAGTTGCGCCGCCAGGTTATCGCCTTCCTTCAGCGTCCCAGCCAGCGGGCTAAAATAAAGAGCACCAAGTGCACGAGCTGTCGTTGTTGCATCGCCTCGTTTTATTCCTGTTGCATACTGCTCGGCTTGCCCAGCATTGAACAACGGCGCGGCGAGAATGATCGGCGCCGTAACCTCGGCCTCAAGCGCTGGTAACACCAGGTCTCGGCCAGAAGAAAGCATGATTACTTCATACTGCCCAATAATGTAGCCTCCGGCTTCATCAATCAAACTAGTGAAGGGCAGGAGATTCAAAACACCGTCCGGGGCTAAATAAACTTGCTGTATCTCTTTCAGGTAAGGGACCAGCGGTAACCAGAGCGATTGGTATAGTTGCCGACCTATAGCCTTATCTCGGTCGGTCAATCGGTTGGGTGTTCCAAGTATCGTCCTATACCGTTCAATGGTCTGTTGAATGGACGCCATCTCCCCCAGATTTAGAATACGAATAGGATGATCCTGGTCATTTGACACTACCAGAGCCAAAAGATGCTCAGCCTTAAAGAGGTTGTCCTCGTAGGGACGGTAGACCAGATAGTCGACAAATACCGATTGCTTGTCCAACGCCTGAATGACCTGCTCTGGCTTCACTGAAAGACTACTCCTCTGTAATTGCTGGACATGATTGCCCAACTCAGCCTGCTGTTGATTAATTTTCTCTTCCAGTGCATCACGCTCTACTCGGCTGGATTTACCTGCCAGAACCAATGCCGAGAGCTTTTTACGGTTCTCTCTCAATGAGCTGGCCAGTTTTCTTAGCGTCGGATTATCACTACTTCGGCTCACCGCCCGAATCTGCGACGCAATCTGCAGCAAGAGTGCTTTACGATTTAAAGACAAAGCCAGCGCACGACGCGCACTGGCATCAGTGGCACCATGGCTAAAAAGGGATAGGTAAAAGTCAGTATTGCCCTTCTGGTCCAGAATGTACGAGCCCCGTGTTTTTTCGCCCGCAGCCCAAAGTACCTGAGTCAGAAAAGCCTGGGTCGCTGATAGAGCCTCATCGGACAGCAGTTCCGCTTGATCATAACGCCCTTGGGATTCATATAAGTGCGCCAGGTTGTTCATGCTAACGAAGGTGTCGGGATGTTTGGTGCCCTGAACTTCCTTTTTAATATTTAGCGTTTCGATATAGAGGGCCTCAGCATGACCGTAACGTCCTTGGGATTGGTATAAGCCCGCCAGATTATTCATGCTGGTGAGGGTATATGGGTGTTTGGTGCCTTGCACTTCCTTGCTTAAGTCCAGTGCCTCGGTGAACAGGGGTTCGGCCTGATCATAACGACCCAGGGATTCGTGTAATGTCGCCAGTTCACCCATGCTGGTGAGTGTGTCAGGGTGTTTGGTGCCCAGCACTTCCTTACGCAATTTCAGTGTCTTAATAACCAGGGATTCAATCTGGTCATAGCGACCCAGTGATTGGTATAAGCCCGCTAATTTACCCATGCTGCCAAGGGTGTCAGGGTGTTTGGTGCCCAGCACTTCCTTACGTAAGTCCAGTGTTTCGATGAACAGGCGCTCTGCTTGATCATACCGACCCTGAGATTGATATAAACTCGCCAGGTTATTCATGCTGCTGAGGGTGTCAGGGTGTTTGGTGCCCAGCACTTCCTTACGAATATCCAGTGTCTCGATAAACAGGGGTTCAGCCTGATCATACCGACCCTGAGATTTATATAAACTTGCCAGGTTATTCATGCTGGAGAGTGTGTCTGGGTGTGTAGTACCCAGCACTTCCTTGCGTAAATCCAATGTCTCAATATATAGGGGTCCAGCCAGATCATAACGACCCTGGGAATCATATAAGCCCGCCAGGCTATTTATGATGCTGATGGTAGTTGGGTGGTTTTCACCCAGCACTTCCTTGGACTTTATAAATGCCTCGATAGACAAGGGCTCAGCCAGATCATAACGCCCCTGGGAGATGTATAAGAGCGCCAGGTTATTCATACTGACGAGTGTGTCAGGGTGTTTGGTGCCTTGCACTTCCTTGTATAAGTCCAGTATCTCGGTGAGCAGGGGTTCGGCCTGATCATAACGACCCTGGGATTCATATAAGGCCGCCAGATTATTCATGCTGGAGAGCGTGGTGGGGTGTTTAGTGCCCAACACGTCCTTGCTTAAATCCACTGTCTCGATAAACAGGGGCTCAGCCTGATCATAACGTCCCTGAGATCGATATAAGTTTGCCAGGTTATTCATGATGCCGATGGTGGTATTGTGTTTGGGCCCCAGCACTTCTTTGCTTATATCCACCGTCTCGATAAACAGGGGCTCCGCCTGATCATAACGTCCTTGTAATTGGTATACATTCGCCAAGTTACTCATATTGATTAAGGTGTCACGGTGTTTGGGGCCTAGCACTTCCTTGCTTAAATCCAATGTCTCGATAAACAGGGGCTCTGCCAGATTATAGTGACCCTGAGATTGATGCATGAGCGCCAGATTATTCATGGTGACGATGGTGTTGGGGTGTTTAGCACCCATTATTTCCTTAGCTCGAGTTAGCGCCTTTTTGGCCGTGCCAGTTGCTTTCGCATACTGTCCAGATTGATAGTACTTAAGCAGCTGTCGATTGAGTATTTCCCATTGTTCGTCAGTCTGAACACTATAGCTACCTCCACACCCGGTTAAAAATAGAAAAACACTTAATACCCACAACTTCGCACTAAACTGCATCTCATTAAATTCCGGTATTTATAATCTGAATCAGAGTGTAGCTAAAAACCACTTGGTCTTAAAGCGCGTGGTTTAGCGCATACAATACAGGTGGTCAAACCTAACAAAATTTCTCTGACGTAGGATTTCACTTCCTACCGGAGCAGACCCCTTATAACGATGGTGTGGAAATTAATTCTGACAAATTTAAGCCCAGGTGCCGTTTACAATACGCTTTTTGGTGAAGCATGACCTTTGCGTAGAAACGGTTATTTCTGACGATCTATCACATTCTAAATTTATCAATTTGGGAAAAATTTGCTATGACGCATCCAACCCCATTAAATTATCCGAATGACTGCTTTGTTGCATAATCTTCGTTCCCCCAATTTACGCTACCGGCTCTAATGGGTGGTGCAAGAGGCAAACACACCGCGTCAACACCTTCGCTGCCACCAGTTTGCCCGTATCCCCTGCCGCCGGAATGAGTCTTGACAGGAGCGGAATAGACACCGGTGTGGCGTCTAACCGATTGACGATCATCGCCAGGGTCACCCAGCACTGTCCTCTGACATAGGCCGCAAGGTTAGGCTTGTTGCCGTGCTGGTGATGGATCTGACTGCCAGGGATCTTGTTTGACGCACACAGGGTCAAGGTGTCATCTATCATCTCTTTCAATGCCAGTGTCTTCAATACGCATCGAGTAAACTGTTTGCATAGAACCAGCCAGGACCATCGTCCTTTTTGTAGCCATTTGCAGTAGCTAGTCCAGTGTCGGGATACCTCAGAGTCTGACCCTTTTGCTTTCTCAAGCTGCACAAGACATTACTCAGGCATTAACCAATCAATGCCTGATCCATCGAATTGCCGGAAGTTATCCATTGGAAAGAATAGCTGATGCACATATCGCGGTTGAGCTAGGCGGGCTAGATGGGTATGTGGTTGTGGAGATAGATTAGAGTTGGATGTTGTTCTACAAGCACAATAACCAGACCTACGCACACTTTCTTGCTGATCAAAAAAAGCGCACAACATGAGGGTTCACTCGCGACACAGTCGTTTCAGATTTATTCACTATGGATAACAAGATGCTACTGGGGTGTCGAAATGCTCACACCGGACGGGAGTTTCTGTCCATATTGAAGTATCTACCTCGTATCCCCAGACTTAACTCCAAACACAAAATTGTTAGTTTGGATTATTTCCGTTATTCCCACTATTCCCACTATTCCCACTATTCCCACTATTCCCACTATTCCCACTATTCCCACTATTCCCACTATTCCCACTATTCCCACTATTCCCACTATTCCCACTATTCCCACTATTTCCACTATTTCCACTATTTCCGTTATTTCCGTTATTTCCGTTATTTCCGTTATTTCCGTTATTTCCGTTATTTCCGCTACTTCCACTATTTCCGTTATCCCCACTGCTCCCGGAGCTAATTGTTGTAGGTGGGACAGAATCATCCGGACCTGGAACTATTGCAGTTTCCTGTGTCGGGGTATTCTCTGAAATTTGAATGGTCTGAGCGATCGCGGTTCCAGTGGCATATGTCACGGCAATATTATTGACAGTCGCAGACACGCCTTGAATAACAGGTCCGATTGCTAAAGTCGCTACATTGTTGGAAGAATCGGAAAATGAGAGTACCAAGTTATTCGACGGCATTACATCAACAAGGGTGAATTCACCAGACTCGTTTAGTGGCGTAGAGCGACCTCCACCCGAAACGACAATTTGAGAAAATTTTGTTCGCCTAATCGTTTGGGAAGACTTCGTTTTACTCAACTGCAGAGTTTGGCCATCAACAGATAATACATTTCCCTTAACGAAACTAATTCCGGTACCACCAACGCCTGATTCACCGGCACCACTTGAAACTATATTATCGCTGGAGCCGCATGCGGTCAGGACGTAAATACAAACAAATAACAAGACTTTCTTTACTGCAAATAACATATAATGAACTACTTGGATACTGGCAGGTGAATTTATTTAACTGGTACCTATTTTAATTGAATCTAGCTAAAAATTGGTGTTAATTTAGTTTAGTACAAAGGCAAGTTTCAACTGCATGAATAAAAAAACTGAGGGGCGCGCACAAACAGCGTCCTCGCCCGCTTTAACAGTAGCAATAAAACGGTTGCTACGCCCGGTTGTGGGTTTACTGTTGGACAATGGACTAACCTACACCTGGCTAACAAAAATTCTAAAGAGAATATTTGTAGATGTTGCTGAATCTGAATTTAAATTGGAAGGTAAAGGTCAAACTGACTCCCGAATTAGTTTGGTCACAGGAGTGCATCGCCGCGATGTTAATAAATTACGCAATGAAGATAGCGACACATATGAGCCCCCTAAAAGTCTTTTTCTCGGACCAAAACTAATTGCAATTTGGATTTCCAATAAAAGATTTCTGGACAAAAATGGAAAACCAATTAATTTACCGAGGGCTCGCTCAAAGGTCATAAAAAATGGAGGAGCGAGTTTTGAAGAGCTGGTCGAAATGGTGAGGACAGATGTAAGACCCAGAGCGGTACTCGATGAAATCCAGCGCCTTGGTGTGGTTAGCATTAACGAAAAAGATAAAGTATGCCTGGAGATAGATTCGTTTGTGCCTTCAAAGGGTGCAGAGGAGAAAATGTATTTTCTCGGTAGAAACGTACATGATCATATAGCGGCAACACGGTTTAACGTTAAGAGTAAAGCCCCTCCATTTTTGGAAAGGAGTGTCTACTATGATGCGTTAAGTGAGAAATCGGTAGCTGCTCTTGCTAGCCTATCACGTAAAAAAAGCTCAGAAATTCTTCAAGAGCTAAACAAAGAGGCATTGAAATTACAAAAAAAGGATGCGAAGTCTAATTCAGGAAAATATAGAATGAATTTCGGATTTTATTTCTATAGTGACGAAGATTGATCAAAAGAGTCATGTCGGCTAGTCTTAAACAATAGCAAGGTAGAGCAGCATTGTTTTTATCAATGATGCAACTTCAAACAGAATTGGGGATTGGAAGTATAGCTCAACTTTTAAATCTATTTTCTGATAATACCCATAAGCCATATTTCGGCGAATAAAATATATCTAAGATAATAATGAAGCTCATTGCAACAATAGCTATTACATTGGTATTAGGATTCATAGCTCTTGAGGTAATCAAACCCGATAATAATGAGCCTGGGTCGACTTATGTGACGGCCATTTTACAAAGCGGAAAGTTGCGTGATACCGTTGTTTCGACTGGAACAGTTGGCGCTGTAACGCAAGTGGAAGTTGGTTCTCAACTCTCCGGACAAATAGACCAGCTATTGGTTGATTTTAACGACGTAGTCAAATCCAACCAGCCAATGGCGCGGCTTGATCCTCAAAGTTATGAGGCGTCAGTCAGTCAGGCGCGAGCAGCTTTAGAAGTTACCAGAGCAAATAAGAAAGTCCGCCAGGCCGTAGTGGATCATGCATTTAGTGCTATTGACGCTGCCGAGGCCCGAACTAGCATAGTAGGGGCCAGAATTGCTTCAACAAAAGCCAGCGTCAAGGAAGCCAAACAATCTCTTGCTAGAAAGATGAACCCGCAGGGTGCCAGAGTTGCAGGCGTCACTGAAGATGCTTTAGACCAGGCCCGAGCCCAGCTCGCTCGCTCTCAGGCCGACCTAAATGCTGCGTTGGGGGAAAAGTTGGTACACGCTCAATCGATAGTCATGGCGCAAGCGGACCTTCGAAAAGCTGAAGCTGAATTATTAAATGCGGAGGCGCGCATACCTGAAAAACAAGCAGCTTTGGCGGTAGCCGAAGTCAATCTTGACCGAACTATAATTCGTTCACCCATTGATGGTGTAGTAATCGGTAGAGAGGTAAATAAAGGTCAGACTGTGGCGGCGAGTTTGGAAGCGCCGAGACTGTTTACCGTCGCTAAAGATCTTCACCAAATGGAGGTGCTCACTAATGTCGATGAAGCTGATATCGGTAAGATCAAGAGTGGACAGACAGCATCGTTCACCGTCGACGCTTTTCCAGAGGAAGTATTTCCCGGGACCGTTGCGCAAATTAGGAAAACTCCCGCAACAGTCCAGAATGTAGTTGCCTATATAGTAGTGTTATCTACCGATAATCCGGATCTAAAACTGCTTCCCGGAATGACAGCAACTGTCGAGATTATTGTAACTGAGAGCGAGGACGTACTCAAAATTCCATTGGCAGCAATGGACTTTGTGCCAATGGACCCTTCGCTGAAAAACACTAAACAAAACACTACTCTGGAGGGGCCCGGGCGCTCTGGACGAGTTTGGGTGCTCGATAAAGGCGGTGTATTAACTTCGATTCCTGTTCTGGTAGGTGAAGACGATGGAGAGTCAGCAATGTTTTATGACGGAACATTAGGGGTAGATGACGTTGTAATTGTTAACGAGATACCGAATTCCCCAAAGAAAAGTTTTCTCGGGTTACGAATAGGGTTTTGAGCGTCAAAATATGGAACTTATCCAAGCCGAAAAAATCACCAGGGGCTATCAGTCTGGTGGCGGACGGATTTTGGCGCTCGATCAGATAAGTTTATCAATAGGTTATGGGGAATTTGTCGCTGTGACGGGTCCCTCCGGATCTGGCAAGTCAACTCTGATAAGTTTGATTGGATTGTTGGATACTCCTAGTTCCGGATTGATGACCCTGGAAGGTGAAGATATCAGTAATTTATCAAACGAACGGATGGCTCAAATACGCAATCAAAGAATTGGATTTGTTTTTCAGGCATATAGTTTATTAGCTCGAAGCACTGCGATCGAAAACGTAGAGCTTCCATTGGTGTACGCTGGTATTAGTAGAAAAAATCGTAAAATTGCCGCTAGGGAAGCGCTGCAAAGCGTTGGACTATCCAAACGACAGCAACACTGGCCCGCACAACTATCCGGAGGTGAACAACAACGAGTAGCGATCGCCCGCGCTTGTGTAACCCAACCTGCACTAATTCTCGCCGATGAACCGACAGGTGCATTAGACAGTCAGACTGGTCACGAAATTCTTAGCCTTTTTCAGGAGCTTCATGAATCAGGAACTACGATAATTCTGGTTACACATGATAAGGATGTTGCCGGTTATGCCCGTCGTCGAGTCGAATTAAAGGATGGGAAAATTCTGCGCGATGAAGCCTAAATTGTATGTAGTGACTGCCAGATACCGGGAAGGTGTTATTGGTATTCTGAAAGTTTGCAATTTCATGAAGTGAAATAATATGCGGCTGGCGGATAATTTTTTGATAGCTTTTCGTGCGCTAAGGGCGAATAAGCTTCGTACTTTTTTAACCATGCTGGGTATTGTCGTCGGTGTTTCATCCGTGATCGCGATGATTGCGGTTGGGTTAGGTGCTCAAGCAAAAATCTCGGAAAAAATCCAAAATCTTGGAGCGAATTTGCTTTCTATTCGCGCAGGTTCCGCAAACCAGGGTAGAGTTCGCTTGAGTCCGGGCACTCAGCGCACGTTGACTACGAGCGATGCCAATGCAGTAGCACAATTATCTTCAGTGGTTGTGGCAGTGGCCCCTATAGTACGGGGTAAAATTCAGTTGGTCGCTGGCAACCGGAATGTAAGTACACTAACTTATGGCACCGTCAATGACTACTTTGTTGCTAGGGAATGGCAGCTTGCGGGGGGGAGATACTTTGCGTCTTCAGAGCAAAGCAATGCAGCGAAGGTAGTTATACTTGGACAAACTACGGCTGAGACCCTTTTTGATGGAGCATCGCCACTTGGCCAACAAATACGGATTCTTAATGTTCCGTTTACCGTGATTGGGCTTTTAACCAAAAAAGGTTCCTCTGCAAGCGGGCGCGACCAGGACGACGTTGTCTACGTACCCCTATCGACAGCGCGGATACGGTTAATAGGTCATTCTGGAAGCATTAATCATGACGCCGTAGATTTTGTACTGGTCAAAGTAAAGACAGTTGAACTGATAGAGGCTGCCCAAGTTATGATCGCTAAATTATTGCGAAGGCGACACCAGCTAAGGTCCGGGACCCTTGATGATTTTCGGATAAGTGATCCCTCAGCAGCGATGGTCACGGAGCGAGAAGCCGCCCGGACATTTGCCTGGTTACTGGCAGCGATTGCTTCGGTTTCTCTGGCTGTCGGCGGTATCAGTATCATGAATATTATGCTGGTATCTGTTACTGAACGTACCCGTGAAATAGGAGTTCGCCTTGCGGTTGGTGCGAATCGTCAGCATATTCGAAATCAATTTTTGATAGAGGCAATGACGTTGTGCCTGCTGGGAGGTTTGATTGGTTTAGTGTTGGGCTGCAGTATTGCGGTGGCAATCGCACATTACACGGGTTGGCCGATTATTATAGGACTGGAAGCCGTGGTTGCCGCAGTTGGATTTTCAACCTTAATAGGCGTCTTCTTTGGATACTATCCCGCGCGAAAAGCTGCGCTTCAGAACCCTATCGAGGCCTTGCACTATGAATGAAAGAAAAAATTTCCATCTGAACCAAAAAACCGCCTATAAAAATAGACGGTAAGTTGGTTTAGAGAAATTCTCGAGTAAAGTTTAGATAACTTAATCGATTCGAGTTTTGTTCTCGCTATTATTACTAGGTAGTAATAATAAGAATTTACTAGAACCTAAAAACTATCGCCATCGCAGTCACTTAAAGTTGGAACAGCATCCGAAGTTGTCCATCCCACGGCAGCGACGATATCGTCGTGTCCGGATCCAGGGTTACCTGGTTTGGTTGTCCCCCTGTGATCGTTAACTTCGCTATCAGCCGCTTGTGACGGTACAAACAAAATTTTCACATTTCCTTGACTGTTACCGGGGGACGTCCGTTGATGACAGACAACTGACCACCCGCCATCAATATCATGTTTAGGAACGGCTTTACCCGCAAATACCTGGGTCGTGCCCAAAGCTAAGACTGTAGCTACCCCTATTGCTGCTAATTGCTTAATCATTTTTTCACCTTTATAAATTAATTAGAATTTTCGAATGTATTTACTTAACTGTAAATATGTGAGATAACTGCACACACTCGTGATATAAATACACACGAACGACATTGTATACCAGTTTTAGTTGATAAAAAACACCTAAATTTAGGTCGCTTTAACTACTGCTGATAAAAATAGCAAGTCTAGCTTAGGGGGCTAAGCGTGTATTTTCCTTATCGCGGGTATCGTGAATATCCACATCTACACATCCTAATATGGGGGAAACAACATGAAACAAGTATCGTTAAGTAGCGTCAGTACATTAATCGCGGTGTTTTTACTGACGTTGTCAGTTTCCGTACAAGCGCAAACGCCCGATGGAGAAACTCCGGCAGAAGAGGAAATTTGCAGTGAACTAAGTGGAGCGGCATTTGGGCTTTGCAATGCTTATTGTGAAGCGATGGATTGCGACTATGTCGAACCGCAGGCATCTGAGCAGGCGTGCCAAAGAGTACGAGATAACTTTTTGAAAATCACAGGTGATGAACTATTTCCATGCGATGAATCAGGTCCAATATGCGACAACATTGCCGACGGAGTTTGTCATGCTGGATGTTTTGATGATCCCGATTTTCCTTGTGATCTATGACTATTTTAATGATTTGTTGAATTACTAATTTGAATCAAATCTATAGACTTAGCTATAGTTTCAGGCAGTTAATTCCAATGCTCAGTGTCATCTTTTCGATGGCATCTGAGCAGGCCTGTTGTTCTGGTTTGTTGATTATATGGGCTGTAAAAATGTGGCCTAGTGGTTCGAAAGAAGCATCGACTTCGCACTGTCCACTACCAGGAATCGTATCGGTGTAAGAATATGCGCCAATTAATACTCCCCCAGACGTATTTGAGAAGTTTCCAGTTAAAAGAATCCCATTTGAATCGATAACGGGAACCCGCTCCGTAAGTTGGCCAATTCTGCATTCTCCAACAAACGTGCCTAATGTAACTTTTACGCTATCAATAACACGGTTAATTTCTTCTAGACAAGGACAGACTGTTTCAATGTAATTTAACCATGGCGGTTCAACCCCAGTTCGACTGATGAAATCCTTGGTCATGGCCTCACATAATGGATCATTTTCGTTAAATAATGTGCAAGGAATTGCTTCAGCCGCCAAACAAAGACCGTAAGCTTCACCTGTTTGGTCATCACATGGTCCCGCATATGCGATATGAGCGGTTGTTACAAAAATTACAAATAGATTAACAAAACTGAAATTAACGAAGTTCATATTTTGTTGTGCTTGAAAATATTGAAATTCATTAATTTGCCGTGTATTTCAATCCATGAGTATCTTAAAATTTCAAATATTTGCACTAACACAGAGATGCTATAAAACGTTACTCTCAAATTATTCGAAATTCCAATCATGCAAATAAATATTTTATGACTAATTACACTTTAGGTAGCATTTGTAGTGTACAAGGAATATTAACACTCAATTTTTATTATTCCAGCAAGTAAAGGAAAAACTTCGCAAACTCGTTTTACTCTGAGGGCGTTGAGAACCTGGGTCAGACCACAGTATTCATTACCAAAAATCTGTCGAATGATAATTTCTGATCAGGTTATGGTTGACCCGGCCCGACAAAGTAAAACAAGAAAGAAAATATCAGTCCGATAGTCCTACCGCGCCTTTGCTACCGGCAGACTATCAATACGCTGGTATTCTTTAGAATCTAAATCCTCTGGATTATCCAGGTAATCAATCGCCATTCCCGTCATATCGAGCCCCCAAAATAACTGGTCGCCTATTTCCAGTGTGGGGACACCAAAGACTCCCCGTTCAATCGCCATTTCGGTATTGGTGCGTAATTGTTGTTTAACATCAGCTCGCCAAGTCTGAACAACAGCAGTTTCCAATCCGACAATTTTACCCAAGGCTTCGATTTGGAAGAAGTCTGGATTTTCGGCGCTGTCTACCCAGGCGTGATTAAACAATTTTGTCATTACAGCGGGTTCGCAGCTATTGGCAATAGCCAGGCGCAGCATTGCAAGGGGGTTAAATGGATGGGCTGCTGGAATGCGAAATGGTATTTCATTTTTTTGCGCATACCAGTGACAGTATCGATAGGTCATCCGGCGTTTGCTGGTTATCTCGGCAGGACCCTTATGCCCATAATGTTGAAGCAATCCGGCAAACAGTACCGGGGTAAATTGAATATCCAATTCTGGCCGCTGTTGTTTTATCGACTCCAGTGCACAAAATTGAAAATACGCAAACGGAGAAATAAAGTCGAAGTACCAATTAATTTGTTGTATTTCTTTTGTCACGTTCTGTGCCCCCGGTCAGGTAAAAATATTAACAGGGAATATCGGGAATTGCGCCTGAGCGACTGCCAGCAATAGGCTGATTGTCAACATCGTGGTAGGTAAATACCACTGACAACTTAACCTGGTTTGTTTTATTCTGGCCAGCAGCGTGGAGGGTCTTGCAGTGGAAGAACAGGACATCACCGCGATCAAGCTCAGCGTTTACAGCGGTATCAATCAGTTGCTGATTCTGCGCTAAGTCAGTGCGGAAAAAATAGTCTGCGTCAAAAAATCCCCGTTCATATTCCTGCCGGTGGCTGCCAGGAATAAGTCGCATACCGCCATTTTCAATATGCTCGTCACCAAGCGCCAGCCAAACGCTGACTAATTGGGGCTGGTCGAACAACCAATAGCGAATATCCTGGTGCCAATTGGTAGAGCTACTAAATCCCGGGTGTTTGGTCATAATGCAGTTATGGTGGTTTTGGGACAATTCGATATTGTTCCTGCCCATTAGCTGTTTTACCCGTGCTGTAACTTCCGCCGAGGTCGACCATTCGCGAAAAACCCGATCCCGGGTATAGGCATTAAGCAGTCGTCGCGGCGTATCACCTCCAGGGGACAAACGGGCAGCAGGCGAACCGGGGTATTGAACATCGGTTTCAAATTCCAGAGGCGCCAGGGGAGGATCAAGCGAATTTTGCACCAATAATTTCATTTCCCTACAGAGGCCTGGATCGGCCAGGTCTCTGACAATAATAAACCCCTGCTGTTCAAACTGCAGGGCTTGGGTCGGTGTAAACATCTTTAAACGTCGTTTCGAATGGGTAGGCTACGTGGTCCTGATAAACTGCATTATACTCAGCTAGTATATCGCGATTTTCGGGATGGAAAATAATACCGGGCTTACGCGACACTGATTAATCAGAATCTGGTTGCAGTGTAAATAAAACATATTTCAGGTTGTAAATTGTTGCGGTACGAAATTGAATTTAGCCCAGTCATCACCACAACATCGAGTCGACAAGCATTGGGTCGGCGTTGGGCTATACCTTAATTGTTTGGTATCGGTAATATTGATTAGCATGATCGTAAAGGCGACCGGTGATCGTTACCCAATCCAGCAAATATTGCTATTCAGATTTGGCCTGAGTTTATTACCATTGCTGGTGATTGGCCTGGTGTTTCAAAGACCGCTGGTATTGACAACCCGGCGCCTGAAAGACCACTGCATTCGTACTTCCATGGGAATTACCAGCGTCGGATTATTCTTTGTTTCGGTGAACTTGATTCCTCTGGCCACCGCCACAGCATTATCCTATGCGGCACCGATCTTTTGTGCGGTATTGTCAATTCCTTTACTGGGCGAAGCAGTAGGATATCGACGCTGGTGTGCCATCGTGGTCGGTTTTATCGGTGTATTGGTGATTTCCTGGCCTGGCAGCGAAATTGTCAACTCTGGTAGTATAGCCGCCATCGGTTCCGCGATTAGTGGCGCAATCGTGGTGCTGTACCTGCGCAAGTTAAGTGACACTGAAGCTGCGCTGACCTCCAGCCTGTTCTATAATTTTACCGGTGCGGTAGTTGCTGGACTATGGTGCGCGACTAGTGGCTGGGTAGCGATTAGTGAGTCCCATTTGTGGTGGCTGCTGGCACTGGGTCTATTGGCGGGGGTTCAGCAATTTTCTTTTGCCAACGCATTTCGTTATGCCGAGGCGACTCTACTGGCGCCACTGGATTATTTAGTCCTGATCCTGGCCGTCATCGCTGGCTACTTATTCTGGGGTGAAGTGCCGAGTACCAGTACTTGGATCGGTGGAATTATTATTATGAGCGCCGGCATCTTTATGATACATCGTCGGCCGTTAGCGCAAACCTCAACCAATCAATTGTAGAAAATGTTACTGAAAGGGTCCTGTCATTGTCGGTCCATAGAATTCGAGGTCGAATCCCGTTATCCGTATCCGTTTAATCTTTGCTATTGCTCGATTTGCCGAAAGACCGCGGGTAGCGGTGGTTTTGGCATAAATCTGAGCGCTAACTTCACCACCCTCAAAATTCAGGGAAAACAAAATATTTCAATTTATCAGGCCAAACTTCTCGGCGCCGATGGTACTTCCAGCACCAGTCCCGCACAACGAAGTTTTTGTGGGCAATGCGGCAGTGCGCTTTGGGTTTGGGACCCGCGATGGCCGGAGCTGCTCCATCCTTTTGCTTCCAGCATCGACTCCAAACTGCCAATTGCGCCAGAGCATACCCACCTGATGCTGGGTTCCAGACCTCATTGGGTCGAGCCGGAAATTGGTCCCGATGACCAGCAATTTGATCAGTATCCAACAGAGTCAATTGCTGATTGGCATCAACGTCTCGGGTTAACTGAGGAATAGGTCTGGTTCATGTCTCATTTTGTCGTTGCCGCACTGTACAAATTTACCCGTCTCGATCAGTATGCTGCATTGCAGTCACCGCTGCGTAAAATGATGGAGAAGTATCAGGTTCGTGGGACATTGCTATTGGCACATGAAGGTATTAACGGAACCATCGCCGGTTCCAGGGAGGGGGTCGACAAGGTTATTGAATGGCTTCAGACGCAACCTGGTCTCGGTCAAATCGAGCGAAAAGAATCGGTTACCGATCGCCCCCCGTTTAAGCGTACCAAGGTAAAACTAAAAAGGGAAATTGTTACCATGGGGATCGATGATATCGACCCGAACCAGAGCGTCGGCACCTATGTCGAACCCAATGACTGGAATGCGCTGCTGGATGACCCAGATGTCCTGCTGATCGATACCCGTAATGAATACGAAATTGAAGTGGGTACCTTCGACCAGGCAATTAATCCCCATACCGAAACATTTCGGGAGTTTCCCGAGTTTGCGCAGCGGCATCTGGCGGCTTACAAGCACCGCAAGGTTGCGATGTTTTGTACCGGTGGAATCCGTTGCGAAAAGTCCACTGCGTTACTTAAGCAACAAGGTTTTGATAAAGTGTTTCATCTTAAAGGGGGGATTCTTAAATACCTTGAGCAAATCCCACAACAACAAAGCAAATGGAGTGGCGAGTGTTTCGTTTTTGACGATCGGGTTACGGTGGATCACCAGTTGCAGGCGGGCAGTTATGACCAATGTCATGCCTGTCGCATGCCGATTTCCCAGACTGATAAGGCCAGCCCGCATTATCAGAAAGGAGTCAGCTGTTCGCGTTGTTACGACAAGGTTTCGAGCGAGGACAAACTACGCTTCGCAGAACGCCAGCGCCAAATTGAGCTAGCTGCAGCCCGGGGCGAAGATCATATTGGCGCTAATCCAGCGCTGAAAAAATCACTAAAAAGAACTGAAACCCCAGAATTAACCAAGTAGTTAAACCCAACCTATAAACTTTCGAGAAATCGGTCTCGCTCAGTTTTTTCTCCCTTCGCAAGGGATTTTATTTCGTCGAAGAACCCATTTAGACCACCGTAGTAGCGATCAAGCAACCGGGTAAACGCGGGAACCAACCGAAAATAAGTGGAGACTGATAACAAATCCGCGTTGTTTAGTTCCCGGGAAAACCACCAATCGTAGTAAGGCGTACCTTCGCCCCGCTCCTTGATCGCGAGATAATCCTGTTTCAATCGTTTGAACAGAAGTATTTTTTGGCCTTCCCGGTCGGCTTGTTGATATGCAATTTCAAGCTCTTGACGAAACCCAAGAATCATCTCAGTTATTCGGTTCTGGCGCGCCCTGAGGCTCCTCAACTCAGAAATCTTCTTGGTTTCTCCTTTGCTGCGAAGCCAGTCATTCAGCACAGCGTACTCCACCGCGGTGGCGAAAGCCTCATTAAATTCTGAGTCATCCTTGATGTATACCACCTGGTGGGCAAACTCATGGAATATTAGCGAAGCCAGATCGGTGGACGGATAGCGGATAAACGTATTTAACAGTGGGTCAGAAAACCAGCCCAGGGTGGAATAGGCGGCCACGCCGTACAGCAATACGTCGTAGCCCTGGTCAATCAGTAATTGCTGTTCTTCAACCGCTCGATCATGCTCGAAGAAGCCCTTGTAGGCGACGCAACCAGCAATCGGGAAGCACCAGGTTTTTGGCTCGATTGAAAAGGTTGGGGCGGCAACAACATTCCAGGTAACGTATTGACGCTTAATGTCGGAGTATTGAGAGAACCCGCTGTTGCCTTCGAGTCCCATTTGCGCAATCGCATAACGCCGGATTTGGTCGGCCTCGATTAACTTGTCGCGTAAATCCAATGGGGTCTTGGGGTGGTCGATCAGGCGCGCAATTGATTGCCTGTTTTGCAGCACCTCAAGTTGCCCTTTGGCGGCCTGATAGTAGTAGCCTGCCTGGGTGCATCCAGATAACCAGACCGGGGCCGCTAACGCAATAAACAGGAATATAATTCGGCAATGCATTTGCACCACAATTAGGCAAAAAAACTGATCATACCTTTTTCATGACTGACCCGAAGAAAAAATTAACCGTCTATTTGGTCGGTGGTGCGGTCCGCGACAGATTGTTGGGATTGCAGATAAAGGACAAAGACTGGGTGGTAACCGGATCTAGTCCCGAGCAGATGATAAACCTTGGCTTTCGTTCGGTAGGAAAGGATTTTCCCGTATTCCTTCATCCCACCAGCGCAGAGGAATATGCATTGGCCCGAACCGAGCGCAAGGTCGGCCCGGGCTACCATGGATTTGAATTCGTCAGCGACTCGACTGTCACCCTGAAACAGGATTTAATGCGGCGTGATCTGACTATCAATGCCATTGCAGAAGACGCGGAGGGTAATCTGATCGATCCCTGGGGTGGTCAGCGGGATCTCCAGGCCGGTAAATTAAGGCATGTGTCACCGTCGTTTGTTGAGGACCCGGTTAGGGTGTTACGCGTAGCCCGTTTTGCCGCGCGTTTCAAACAACAGGGCTTCGAGGTCGCTGAAAATACCCTGGCCTTGATGAGAAAAATGGTCAGCGCCGGCGAAACTCATGCTCTTGTGGCGGAAAGGGTATGGCAGGAACTGCATGGCGCGCTCCAATTAAACGGTTTCCCGCGGTTTATTGAGGTGCTTCGGGAATGTGGCGCCCTGGCGGTTATTTTTCCGGAAATTGATGCATTGTTCGGAATTCCGCAAACTGCCAAATATCATCCTGAAGTAGACACCGGAGTACATTTAATGATGGCTCTCGAGGTGGCAATTGGAGATGGCGCGAGTCCACGTGAAGTATTTTCAGTGCTATTGCACGATCTCGGTAAAGCACTAACGCCTGTAGATAAATTGCCAGGCCACCCCGGCCATGAGCTGAGCGGTCTCGAACCGATTAATCGACTCTGCGACCGCTTGAGAGTTCCGCGGGAGTTTCGCCAACTGGCGACTAAGGTATGCGAATTTCACTTACATATGCATCGCCTTGAACAGCTCCGACCGGCCACAGTACTGAAACTTTTGGAGTCCCTGGATGCTTTCCGCAATCCTGACCAGTTAACCGCATTTCTGACCTGTTGCCGCGCAGATATGCAGGGCCGCGGTGGCCAGCAGCACAAACCCTATCCCCAGGCACAGATGTTGATCGACTACTTTGATGCCGCCAGTAAGGTAAATAGCGGGGAGATCGCCGCGGGCCAGCAGGGAGGAGAGAATATTCGGGAGGCGATCCGGCGCAGCCGAATCGCTGCAATCGCGGCCGCTAGAACCAAGACAAACGCCTAGTTCAAACCACTCGGTAAGGGCGAGCTAGCGGGCGCTGCTCGAGGTAGCCGGAACATGCATCGAGATAACGTTTCCGGGATACTTTGTATTACGTTCGTTGCATTCAGACAACCTTCGGACAAAGTGTTCCATGGTAGTGACGCGCTGGCGTAGCAACAGACACTTTTCCTGCAATATGACGATCTCGTCGACCACCTGGGAGTCTTTATTCTTGATCCGCTCAAGACTCTCCTGACGTTTGTTAATTTCCAACGCACGTTCCTTAAGCTCAAGTTCAAGAGGAACCAGTACAGTTCGACACCAACGGTCGACATCGTCCCGAGTCTGTTTATAGAGTTTGCGAATCTTCGCCATGACCGAGGCATGATAGCGATCGCGCAGGATGTGCTGCTCGGTCAATACCATGCCGAAACCCTTGCTATGTTTGACGTGGCTTTCCTGAAACCTTTTCAGCGAATCGATATAGATATTGGGCTCAAATTTGCGTGGCGTGAGGCCCTGTACGTCGAGGATATTTTCAACCGTGGTAAAAGTTCGTGCAATCTTGCGCTGAAGTCTAATTACATGGGACAAGGCCATCTGAAAACGTTCTACTGCAACTGCATGAAAATCGTTCATTTCTCGCTGTAAACCAGGGGTGGTTAGCTGGTTGCTGATTTCATAGCGATATGACGCGATCATTCGGTCGAGGAACATCAGATCCAGACGTTGAACAAACTGGGTATAGCCGTCGGCCAAATCCCGTTTCAATTCAATAATGCTGTGCCGCGCCTTATTATGTTTCTTGGTGTCACGCACCACTTTCTCAACACTGGTTCTGGTCACCACGACCTGGTTATTGTGCAGGTCTTCGAGTTCTTTGATATGCACATCGGCATCATCGATCCGACGCTTTAAAACACCTCTTATCGCAGTTAAGGTGGGGGATATTTCCTTGATAGCGTTGCCGACAATACGCTTTTGGTTGGAAAAGTTGATGGTATCCGCAAGGGCTTGTTCGTATTGCTGTATACCACTAGCCTTGACCAGCTTCATATCTCCCCTGGCACGGCCCACCAGCGCTTTCTGAGCAGATACCGGGTAGACGTGGTCTTTCGGAACGCCCAGGACCCTGGCAACTTCCCTTATCTGCTTCTTGATATCCTGGTCGATTTCGCTACGGCTTTTCATCTCGTCCCACAACAAATCGATCTTGTTCAGGACCACGATTACGTTATCTGCGTTTCCATCGCGTACATGATCGCGCCAGGTTTGGTACTCAGAACGCGAAACACCAGTATCTGCCGACAACATAAACACGATGGCATTGGACGATTCCAGCGACTGATACGTCAGTTCCGGTTCTGCCCCAAGGGCATTTAATCCAGGCGTATCGAGGATGGTTAAGCCCTGTTTAAGCAGTGGGTGAGGATAATTAATAATGGCATAACGCCACTTTGGGATGGCGACCATACCGTTCACAACATCCAACTCTTCCAGGGACTTCTGGTCCAGACCTTTAACAAATCCGAGAGACTGGGCGGTTTCAGGAGAAACCAGTTCTGTTTCGACTACCTGGCTTAGCGCTTCCTTGACCGCCTGTTTCTCATTCATCGAGAACAGAGTGTGCTGCCACACCGATTCCTCATCGAGCAATAGACTGAGGGGTTGTTTCTGTATGTTTTCAGTAGACTGAGTCGGCAGCAATCGTATTGAAGGAAGCCGGCTTTGCTGGTATTGCAAAACTGTAGTACAGCGAGTGGTTCGGCCCGGTGCCGACGGCAGGAATCGACTGCCAAGATTGCCAAATATGGTGGCGTTGATCAGCTCGCTTTTGCCACGAGACGATTCGGCTAGAAACAGTACGTTACGGTGCTGGTCTTCGAGCGCGGTGCGGACTTGTTCAAACCGCTCGATAGTCTGTTCGTTATGGTAGCGATGTTTTTCCATCCACCCATAGATGCTGTCAACCAGCTGCTGCAGCTCATGCAGGCTTTGATCTGCGTTTAATTGGTCTTCGAAATAACTCATTTCCTCCATCCCCATTTATATTATTAGTATCGCTCAGGGCCAGTATTTGGTCTGGCTTTTCAATCATTACGACCCACAACTTTGTGACCGCCGCAATATATACCCGCCAGTGTAATTAGTTTTTGCGAAATTTATAACAAATTGTTACAAATAGTTGCAATATTTCGGTTAAATTTGACTGGTTTAGCGCAATTGCGGGGGTTCTCGCGGCGTTTCGAGTTATTAAATTACCAATATTATCTATCACAGCGAAAAATATGATGAAGGAACCTGATTTACAAACGATCTCTGGAGAGGATTTTGGTCGCCAGCTAACCGGGTTTGGTATTAATCTACTGGTCCGTGATGTCTCGGCGGCCTGCCGATTTCTCGAGCAGGTGTTGAAATTTGAAACCGTTCGGGAATCTGCCGACTACGCTATTGTTCGTCATCAGGAAACTCTTTACCAGTTACACGGAGACCATACGTATTCAGAAAACCCGCTGCCGTCTCTGCTACCCGAAAACGGCCCCCGGGGCGGCGGTGTCGAGTTGCGTTTGTATGCGGAAGACCCGGATAGGGCTGAAGCTAGAGCCGTGGCCGCGGGATATACGGTATTGCAATCATCCCATGATAAACCCCATGGATTGAGAGAGTGCTTTCTACTGGACCCGGATGGTTATTGCTGGGTTCCTTCAATTCCGTTGCCTGGCGAGACGACCGACAAATGACTACGGATATACAGGCCGTTTTATTTGATAAGGATGGCACCCTGCTCGATTTCAACCGCACCTGGTTGGCCCCCTATGAGGCGGCAGCGAACTTTATCTCGGATAAATCCAAGGGACAGCTGAGCCCTGAATCTATCCTGGCTGCCGGAGGTTATATTGCTGTGGATCAGACCTGGAAACCTGACTCATTGTTGGCGTCGGGCAGTAACGGACAAATTCTCGAAAGCTGGAATGGCATGCTTGATTCGCCACTTAATGCCCAGGATGTGACTCAGATTGGGGAGATGTTTACCCTTGCTGCCAGTCAATACATACCGGCTTGCGAGCCACTGAGGCCTTGCCTGGAGCAACTTAAAAGTCGTGGAATGAGCCTGGGAATAGCGACTATGGACGACCAGGATCATGCTGAAAATATGAGCATAGGTCTCGGAATCAATGACCTGTTTGATTTTATTTGCGGGGCGGACAGCGGTTTTGGGGTCAAGCCAGAGCCGGGTATGGTGGAGGCATTTGCTGCAGCAACGGGTCTTTCAACCAGTCAGATCGCCATGGTTGGTGATAGTCCCAAGGATATCAAGATGGGACTAAATGCCGGCGCCGGTTTATCAATAGGCGTACTGACCGGCGCACATGATGCGGCAGAATTACACAAGTATACCCCCCACGTACTTGCTACCATCGAGCAGTTACCAGAATTTCTTAAGGGTTGAACGCCTGAACTAACCGCTGCTTGCATAGTCCTAGCTCGAGAAGCTTTTGCCAGAATTCCAAGGTACGACAAATTTTGCTTTTGAATAATAATAGCCTGCATGACAATATGAACGACCACGATCAAACTAGTTATACAAAACCCGATCCCGAGGAAATTCGGCAGAAACTTACTGATATCCAATATCAGGTGACCCAGAAGGATCATACCGAGCGGCCTTTTGAAAATGAGTATAATGACGAAAAGCGGCAAGGGATTTATGTTGACGTCGTTAGTGGTGAACCTTTATTTTTATCCAAAGACAAATTCGATTCAGGTACCGGTTGGCCCAGCTTTACCCAGCCTATTGGGGAAAAATCGGTCCGAATTCGCACTGACTTCAAATTAATTTTGCCCCGAAAGGAAGTCCGCAGCGCAGTTGCAGATTCCCACCTCGGTCATGTATTTAGCGACGGGCCGGCGCCTACCGGACAGCGATACTGTATGAATTCAGCAGCAATGCGTTTTATTTCTAAAGAACAGATGGAGGAACAGGGATATGGTGAATATCTTGAGCAACTTGGTGAGTAATTTTTGTGCTGTGGCCCCGGCTAACCGGGTTCTCCGTCGGATTAGTGGGATCGTGCTGCTGGTAATGCTCGGAACGGTGGGTCAGGCGATGGCGGGACAGATTAGCGTTACCAGCGGCCCGTACCGAGTACCAGTGGTGGAATTGTATACATCGGAAGGGTGCAGTAGTTGTCCACCCGCCGATCAGTGGATCAGTAAACTGGGTGAGGCAATTGGTCAAGGTCTTGATGCAGTGCCTTTGGCATTTCATGTAGATTATTGGAACCGGTTGGGTTGGAAAGATGAGTTTTCCAACAAAGCCTACACCGAACGCCAACAGTTACTGGCTGGGATTAACAAACAGCGCAGTATTTACACCCCTGAGTTTCTGGTTAGCGGCGCCGAAACCCGGGGCACCACAACCGTGGTCAAGGCGATCCAACAAGCTAACACCGAATTAGCTGAAGCAGTGATCACCCTGAGTGTCGACGCCGCCAAGGGCAATACAGGGGATAATTTGGATGCAAATTTATTGATCAACTGCGAAGTCGATAATGCTGAGCTTTACCTCGCGATTTATGAAAGTGGTATCGTTAGCGAAATCGAAGCTGGTGAGAATAACGGTCTGACACTGGAACATGATTTTGTGGTGCGCTACTGGATCAAAGCCGCGGATTTATCCCCAGGCGAATACCAGGGTAATCATGGAATTATGCTACAGCCAGATTGGAACCTGAATAACCTGGGATTCGCTGCCATCGTGCTGGACCGCAATACTGGCCAGACTCTGCAGGCACTGCGTACTGACCTGTCAGGTGTGTTTACGGCAGGTAGTTAGCAATAAATCTATTCGCGTCTTCGGTCAGCTCTCTACTCGTCATTCCGTATATGGGCTCCACGTTATTCGTAAGCACAACGGTCTAACAAATCCATAGAAACTAGTACACGCGAATATTCGGTCTCTTTGTTGTGGTTGCGAACCACTGACCCCTTATGCGAGCCCACCCCCACGCCTCTCTAGTAACATGGTCTGTAATGACCGCCGGAATGAGCAGGTTTGATGAAGGTTGTTTCAACTCTTGGTTCGTGGTTGTCGTTCAAGCAAATTGGCTAGTTGTAAAAATCCTTAGTTGTAAAAACCCAGATTTGATCTTACAAAGTTGAATGATAGGGTTTGATATTGCCGTACACCGTATGACCGAGTTTTGCCCAAGTACTAAACCGCTCGCGCGGTAACCCAGTAGGAAGTTAGTCAATAGCTTCACGCTCCTCCCATTAGCCAGCAGGGCCTGTCCTGTGTTTAAGTTGTAGTTCTCACACTCACAACCAAACCACACAGGAATCAGACCCATGACCAAGTCTAACAAAACTAATAGCCCTTTACGCCAGCGTATGCTCGATGACATGGCAATACGCAAGCTGCATCCAGCCACCCAAGCAACCTATCTGCGTGCCGTCATCAGGCTCAATCAATTTCTTAAGCGATCTCCGGCCACCGCAACCGCCGATGAACTCCGTGCCTTTCAACTGCAAATGACCAACGATGGTGTTTCTCCAGGCACAATTAACGCCACCATCACCGGTGTTCGGTTTTTCTTTGAAACCACCATAGATAGCCCTGAGCGTCCCAGGAAGATGCGTCATGTGCACGAACCCCGTAAACTACCAGAGATATTAAGTGTTGAAGAAGTTACCAAGATTATTCAATCGGCTGGCAGCATCAAATACCAAGCTGCACTCAGTGTAGGTTACGGTGCAGGACTCCGTGCCAGTGAGATCACCCATCTCAAAGTCACCGACATCGATAGCGAGAGAATGATTCTACGTGTCGAACAGGGCAAAGGCGGACGGGATCGACATGCCATGCTGTCGCCCGAGTTGCTCACCATTCTACGCACTTGGTATCGCACAGGGCAGGACGAACGCAAGATGTTACCTGGCGGTTGGTTATTCCCTGGACAGAATCCAGTGAACCCTTTGTCTGTGAGGCAACTGCGTCGTGCCTTTATCCGAGCTCGTAATGAGGCAGACATCACCAAGAAGGTGTCTCTGCATGCACTGCGTCATGCTTTCGCCACCCATCTGGTGGAACAACACGAGGATATTCGCGTCATTCAAGTGTTGCTTGGGCATCGTAAGCTTGAGAGCACGGCTCGTTACAGTCAAGTCGCGGCAAACCGATTGCGTGAAGTCAAAGGTCCACTTGAGTATTTGAAGTTGTAATACCGATCTAACTCCACCAAGGTGGTGGTGCGACCTCCTTGGGAGGTGGCGGATATCGTGCGTGACCATGCACCGGCATGGCGGCGCGATCGACGCCTGAACCTACGTCAGCTCAAGGCATTATCTGCCATTGAGCGTTGTCGTTCGTCTGCGCTGGGCGGGCACGTCATACGCTGCGAACAGTGTCATGACGACCAAATTGCCTATAACTCTTGTCGTAATCGACATTGTCCCAAGTGCCAAGGGAGCGCGGCGAAACGTTGGCTTGCCCACCAGCAAGACGCGCTATTACCCGTTGCCTACTACCATGTCGTCTTTACGGTTCCCGCCATCATTGCACGGATCGCTTATCAGAATCCCACCCTCATCTATGATCTGTTATTTGCGGTAACCGCCCAAACATTAACCACCATAGCTGCGGATCCCCAGCATCTGGGAGCAAAGATCGGGTTTACCGCTGTCTTGCATACCTGGGGCTCTGCCTTGACCCACCACCCCCATTTACATTGTGTGGTACCGGGCGGTGGGCTGACCCCAGAGGCCAAATGGAAACCCTGTCAACCAGGCTTCTTCCTTCCCGTCAAGGTGCTCTCACGCTTGTTCCGTCGACTTTTTTTGGAGAAACTGGTTGCCATACATCCCCAACTCGCCTTCTATGGGGAGATCGCACACCTGTCTGATCGCAATCTATTCCGTTCCTATCTGGCTCCTGCCCATCAAGTCGATTGGGTGGTCTATGCCAAGAAGCCCTTTTCAAGCCCAAAGGCAGTGCTTGAATACCTGTCCCGCTATACCCATCGGGTGGCAATCTCCAATCGTCGACTCATACAGTATGATACCGATACTGTCACATTTAAATGGAAAGATTATCGAGCGAGGGCGTGTTTGCGCTTTAAAACTATGACGCTATCGGCTGATGAGTTCTTAAGACGATTCCTGATCCACATCTTACCGTTAAGATTCCATCGTATCCGTCACTTCGGTTTACTGGCCAATCATCAGCGCAAACAAAACTTATCAACGTTGCGTAAAACCCTCTGCCCCGATGCACCACCGGTAGAGAACAAAAAAGAAACGGACCAACCTGCGAAGAAGTCAAAAAAACCGCGACCCAAATTCGTTTGTCGAACCTGTGGAACGTCCATGATCATACTTCAAACGCTGTTACAGATTTACCCGCCACGCGGACCACCATGAACCAGGTTACTGCAAATAATAAGTTGATCTTTTGCTGGTCCCCAAATACCGGGAAATGGAAGCTTATGGAGAGTCCACAATACAGGGCGTTACCAACGCACAAAACCTTATTCTGCCGTGTCTATAATCGTCCAGACTCACTCTGGGTATCGGCATGATCAGAACTGGTGAATCCAAAGTTATTGAAAATACCCTTAACAAAGCCTGCTCGATCTTTACTTTCCCCATAGCTCATCAATACGACCCCGCGGTTTCCTACTTGGGGGCCTGTTAAACATCTGCGCGATGGTTTAACTGCCAAACAGATAGTGATTCCTAGGCGCAGTTGTCTAACTAACCTTAACCAGAGCGGTCAGTCACAAAAATTCCAAGATTGATAATTTACTCTAATTGGTAGTGAAATGAGATGTCATTTAAAGACTTTGAAATCTTGACGACCTTTCTGTTAGGGCCGGAAATTTCTACCAAGTTATTAGATACCCAATTCACTTTGAACAATGATGGATATCCAGCGACGATATATACATTTCCAGCTACGTTCTCTATAGTTTGCTCATTATTTAACAAAGCTACGTGTGTAGAAAATCCCCCACGAGGTACTCCACAGTTCCTCCCATATGTAGCTATTTGAAATCTTCTATCGGGTGAAAAGTTAGTTGACCAATGTACAAAATCACAAATCGGAGGAGCCTTTTCATGCCCAAATTTATATATTCCCAAAGATAAAATTATTAGTACGCTAAGAAATATGCCAATCAGTCGATAGTCACTGGGCATTTGAAAATCCTAAAGACGTTCTTAGTGAACATTTACTAACTATGCTCAATTCATATGACTAAGGAAGTCGAGTATTCGAAAAAAATCATATTTGTCTCTGATTGACAATGAGTTCGATTGATCAACGCCCTTTCTGCTGTGTTACGTCATTTTCCAGAAGATTTTGACGTGCAAACTCCAAATTCATCAGACTCGCTATAGTCTTCGTAGTTTGCTTCAATTTGTCGGGATCTGCTACACCAAACGCTTCCCCAAGTCCGCTAATAACTTTATATCTAACCAAGTAGGGTGTATAAGTATCAGGATGGTGCTCGGAGATCAAATCAGCAATCAAATAAGGTAGCAACCCTTGCCCAAGTGGTTTCGATATTTTGGAATGATCGACTACAACATCCACGGCAGCGAGTCGCCATTTCTTTCCATTAGTACTACGATGCACGCCACAGTTTTCTACTCTTTTCTCTGTTCCATCGTTGGGGGTTACTAAAAGACATTTTTCAGGTCCCACAAATATTGCGCCACTAAAATTTCCCGCCCTCGCGACATACTCTCCCTTTTTTAATTTGTAGACTTCATTAAGGATAATAAACTCATAATCCTCTGTTAATAACAATACCTCGCCATCTTCAATGGAAATTAGGTTGTCTGACAATTTTGACGCATAGGTGATTTGGACCAGAAACAAAGTTAAAAATATTGCCGCTACAAAACCATTCTTCATTTTATATTCATTTTCAATTATTAGACTAGCAATTTAACAGAATGGTCGGATCGAATCACAGAGTAGGTGAGTGTAAAAACTCGAATTAATAAGTCTCTCTATTCAGTAGATTGGTACGAAACGAACACACTAAAAGATTCACACAATTGGAAATTTGTGCTCAACTATGCAGCAGTTATTTAAATGGCACAAAACTCCTTGATTTTCAGATCTGACTATGACCGTTCCGAGTATTTTACCGCCCTTCGTTACAATTAGTCGCCGTCATCTAAGCTATCTAGTTTAGCCTTTAATTCGTTGATTTGATCACGACGAGATTTTACCAATAATTTTGCAGCCGTGGCTCGGTGAGGGTTTTTGTATTTACCTGTGTCCCAAACATTGCTTCCTTGCTCTTCAATGCGCAGTTTAGATTCTAGTTTTTCGATTTCTTTCTCCAGATCCTTCCTTTTGTTCATAGTTTTCAAACTCCACATTAGAAGCAGCCCGTATGACCGCTCTGAGTATTCTTGAGACGTAGCAAGAAGTCAACTCAACAATGATTTTAGAAGCCATGAATCAGTACGCTTGTAAAAAATCCAATAATTCCAAACGGAGTACCAAAAATAAATACTGCGGGAAAAAGAGATGCGCAAGCCCAGATTCTATAACCTTTTGCTGCATTTATAAAAGCTATAGCAGCGATAGTAAATCCAAGAATAAGAACTATATCCAACCTATCATCGAGGTAAACTAGCGAATCTGGTTTTAGATTATTTTCTCGAATAGAGTAATTTGCTATCGACAAGAAATAGCAAATTACTAACCAGTATAATTTTGGGAATCGTTTCATTTTGGTCTCCAAAAAGTTACCTAATCAAGAGTTTTCCACTGAAATCATGCAGGCTGACTGCTCACTATGAATGGCTGTTATTGAGAAACTACATAGCAAATTGATACGATTGGAATTTTGGTTAGGTGTTCTTCGATTGACTCAAAAGTGTATACAACGGGTGTTAGTGTTTAGCTGTCTAAAATAAAAGTTGGATTAGGTAATACTAAGCTCGTGGGTCATTATAAACTCGCGCATTACGAAACGATTTAGGTTATGACCGCCAGAAATTGGAGGCTTAGGGTAAAACTCTTGCTCACTGTTTTTAGTGTTAATTCCAAATCTCGGCGGGCTCGATGCTACCGGTGACCCAGTCCTGGGAATTGCGCACCTCTGGCCGAAACCAGGGAGCTAGTGGAGCATCAAGATCTGATTCAATGGCGTCCAGTTTTTTCAGCAAAGCACCTAAAGCCACCTCGCTACCACGGCTGGCGCCGTCGTCAATCTTCAAGGCAAAACCCAGACCTCGGTCGGGAATGCAGCCGGCAAATACACCTTCTGCGCCGGTTTTAACCATTACCTTTCCGCTAGTATGTTTAATCAATGCGGTGCAGCAACGACCGGTCCCGGCAATCATTTCTGGATGCGCTGTGATCGCCCCCAGAATACTCGACATGGCCTGACCCCGACTGCCTGGAATCGTGTCCAGATTGGCGAATCGGGCGAAGGCCAAAGCCAATTGCTGCATGGGCATACAGATCGCAGGTAATCCACAACCATCCCGTTCCCAGTGCAAACCAGATATATCGGCTTCTATCAGTTCTCCAAGAACCTGCATCCAGGCCTTCTGAGTTGGGTGGTGGTAATCACTATAACCCTTGATTTCCGTCTCGAGGTGGCGCGCCAGGGTCAGCATACCGGTGTGCTTACCGGAACAATTGTGATGTGCCCGCCCTGGCTGCTCCCCGGCTGCAATCAATTCATGGGCGGCGGTTTCATTGAGTGGAAGCGAAACACCGCATTCCAATGCATTTTGGTCCAGGTCCAGACGGGCCAGCCAAGCGGTTACGGCATCGGCATGGAATCGCTCAGCATTATGCGACGCACAAGCCAGGGCGATTTCTTTGTCACTCAAGTTAAATCTTGCCGCGGCACCAGACTCAAGCAAAGGGATTGCCTGAAAATACTTGAGCGAAGACCGCGGATAAATCATCCGCTCCGGATTACCAACAGAAAACACAATCTGGTCACGCCCATCTACTACAACCGCGCTGCCCCGATGAGTTGACTCGACCCTGTCGCGCCGGATCACGTTTACTAAAACAGGATTCTCCATTTTGGTTCTAATGTAATTAAAGACGTTTATAAAATACCATGAAACAACGTAGACTATCGGGTCTGATTTTTATAAACCCTGAACAAAATGAGAACCTCACAACGCCTGCTCGCAACCCTTAAGGAAGTACCGGCTGATGCCGAAGTTATCAGCCATAAACTTATGCTACGGGCCGGCCTGATTCGCCGGGTTTCCGCCGGAATCTATAGCTGGCTACCCCTGGGAATGCGAGTCCTGCGCAAAGTTGAAAAAATTGTTCGGGAGGAAATGGATCGCTCTGGCGCCCAGGAAGTATTGCTCCCCGGGGTCCATCCAGCGGAGCTGTGGCAGGAATCCGGTCGCTGGGAAAAATATGGCCCCGAATTGTTGCGACTGAAAGACCGGCACCAGCGAGATTTTTGCCTGAGCCCAACCCATGAAGAAGTCATTACATCATTGGTGAAAAATGAAATTCGTAGTTACCGCCAACTGCCAGCGAATTTCTACCAGATTCAAACCAAGTTTCGCGACGAAATTCGCCCACGATTTGGCATCATGCGGTCCAGGGAGTTCATTATGAAGGACGCCTATTCATTTCACGTGGACCATGCCTCACTTATCGAAACCTATAACGTGATGTATGACACTTACGTCGCCATTTTCGACCGCATTGGGTTTAAGTATCGTGCCGTGGTTGCAGACAACGGCAGCATCGGTGGTGAAGGTTCCCATGAATTTCACGTGCTCGCAGATTCAGGAGAAGATGCAATCGTTTTTTCCAATAGCGGTCCCTACGCGGCGAATCTCGAGAAAGCGGAGACCATCGCGCCATCGGATCGATCTCCACCAGTTGAACAAATGCGGTTGGTGGAAACGCCCGATACCAAGACCATTAAAGCGTTGGTCGACGGCTTTGATCTGCCCATTGAAAAGACCATCAAAACCCTGGTGGTCCGCGCCAGTGAGACCAGTGGCCACAAGCTGGTGGCACTGTTGGTAAGGGGTGACCATGAAATGAATTCAATTAAGGCGGAAAAACTGGATAGTGTGGCAGCGCCATTACAAATGGCCGAAGAAAACGAAATTCGAGAGGCCATCGGTGCCGGCCCGGGATCTCTTGGACCAGTTAATCTGCCAATACCATTTATTACTGACCGGGACGTGGCGGCCATGTCGGATTTTGGCGCAGGGGCCAATATTGAAGACCAGCATTACTTTGGCATTAACTGGGAACGAGACGTGGCCCTGGGCGAGGTCGCCGATATTCGCAACATCAAGATCGGCGAGCCGAGCCCAGATGGTAACGGCGATCTAACGATTGCGCGGGGTATCGAAGTGGGGCATATATTCCAACTGGGAACCCAGTATAGCGATGCCATGAATGCTACGGTGCTGGATGAGAATGGCAAGAGTGTTCCAATGTTTATGGGCTGCTACGGAATCGGCGTTACCCGTATAATTGCCGCCTCTATTGAGCAAAACCACGACGATAAGGGGGTTATCTGGCCCGATGCCCTGGCACCATATGACGTCGCTATCGTTCCAATCGGATTCAACAAGTCAACCCGGGTGCAGCAAGCTGCAAATAAGATTCACGACATGTTAGAGCAGGCAGGATTGTCGGTATTACTTGATGATCGAAATGAACGACCGGGTGTTTTATTTGCCGATATGGATTTAATCGGTGTTCCACATCGACTGGTATTGGGCGAACGCAGCCTTGATAAAAGTCTCATTGAGTACCGCCATCGCGCTACCGGAGAGGAGCGAGAGATCAAATTCGATCAATTGCTCACCGTTATTCAGGAAATCAGGGGCCAGTAATCTAACCTGGAGCGGCGCTGGTTATTCTGTAGTTATTTGGTTTACAGCTGGAAAATAGTGATATATTTCGGCGCAAGCGACCTGTAATGTTCCAGGTTGTACTCGAGGGCTGAGGTTTCAGTTAACTAATTGGAAGTTCTGCCTAAACAATAGACCTGCGAATGCGGGCGGATTTTGAAAGATAGAGGTTAACTGTATGTCAGGTGAGTTGATAACCGGAACCGTAAAATGGTTTAACGACTCCAAGGGGTTTGGATTCATAGAAAGGGAAGGCGGAGCAGATGTATTCGTACACTACCGCGCAATTAATGGCCAAGGGCGCAAATCATTGCGCGATGGTCAGCAGGTTACTTTTGAAGTAACCGAAGGCGCCAAGGGTCCACAGGCAGAAAACGTCACGGGACTTTAGTTGTTAGTCATCCCGGTCGGCAGGTTTTGCTGGTCGGGATGGCACTACCTCCAGTAGAAAAAAGTTGCACTATTGGTAGCGTAAAAGTTAATTCCTGTCACCCGACGTTCGAGCAATTCGACTCCTGTTTTGCTGACAGAAATTAACCCCTGCAGAAATTGATTTAGAATTCCTGCTGATTCTCGGGTACTACGTTAGTAAGTAGCACTCGGATAGAGTTTCGCCTACACTGTTGTCACTACCCCTCGCCTTACCCAAATAAATTCAATGATGATTGATATGGGTGAACTAAGCGATCAAGACGCTTATTTCACCATGACCCAGACTTTTCTGCCAAGACCCATCGCCTGGGTTATTACGCAAAACCAGGATTCGAGTTTCAACCTGGCCCCGTTTTCTTTTTTTAACGCGATTTGCAGTGATCCGCCGCTACTGGTGTTTTCAGTCGGAGCCAAACCGACGGGAGGCGCCAAGGACACTTTGGTAAATATTAATACCAATTCACAATTTGTGATCAATATTGCCAGCGTCGATCAGTTGGCACTGCTTAATCAAAGCGCAGCTAACTTGCCCTACGGTGTATCTGAGGTGGATTCCAGTGACATCGAGCTGGCCACGGTCAGCGGATTCGATTTACCCAGAATTGCCCAATGCAAAATCGCGATGATGTGCGAAACCTATCAGGTCCAAACCATTGGCAATAACGACCAGGTACTTGTTTTTGGCCAAATCAAAGGGCTGTACCTGGATGACGATTGCGCCGAGATCAATCCAGAAGGCCGGCTCAAGATAGCGGCGGACAGAGTACAGCCGCTGGCTCGTCTGGGCGCCGGTCAATACGCATCGTTTGGCCAAGTGATAAAAGCCAGGAGCCCTGACTAAAAAAACTACGTTAGACGGACGCCGGTAAAAACTTCTCGATGCGTTCGAACATGCTGGCAGAACCTGCAAAATCAATTTGGATGGGATATCCGCGCTGTCCAGTGACCAGTACCAGGGAAGGAAATCCCTGGACGCCAAGTTCCTGGACTTTTTCCATTTCCTGTTGATGTTGCTGCCTGGTCTCGGCGGTATTCAAATCTATCGCAAATTGATCAGCATCCAGACCCAGATCAGCAGCGATCTCTATCAGGGTTTGGTCATCAGATGGATTGCGCGCATCAAGGTAATAAGCCCGGGAAATGGCCCTAGACATTTGGCCATCAAATATTTGTCCCTGGTTGCGCGCGGCTATTATCCCTCGGCAGGCTGGCCAGGTGGAGCGGCGGGGCTGACAGGTTGTCCAGAAATCAAAGTTAAACCGGGTTCCAGGTATAAGTTGTTGAATTGTCGCCCAGGTCTGCTGTAAATGCTGTTGCATCGACTCCGGCATCGGCTGATCAGAATCCGGGGCCAGACCACCAAGCAGTGTTTCAACCGACAACTGTTTGGCGAGGTGCTTTTCCAGTTGTTGAGATAATTGATCCCAGGCGGGTGCGAATCCCCAACACCAACTGCACATTGGGTCGTGGGCATAATAAAGCGTAGCGGTCATCATCGCCCTCCGGCAAGATCGAGCAGGGCGCCGGTGCAATAGGATGCCTCGTCAGATAACAACCAGACTATCGCATTGGCGACCTCTTCCGGGCTACCGCCACGACCCAGGGGTATATTCGGCCGTAATCGTTCGATCCGGTTGGGCTCGCCGCCACTTGCATGCATCTCGGTGTCAATAAAACCCGGCCGCACTGCATTTACCCTGATCCCTTCACCAGCTATTTCTCGGGACAACCCCAGGGTCATGCTGTCTATTGCTCCCTTCGACGCAGCGTAGTCGATATATTCGTGGGCAGCGCCGATTCGAGCCGCTGCAGAAGATAAATTCACGATCGCGCCACCTGAACCTCCTCGACTCATGGCCATGTGGCGGATTGCCTCCCGGGCGCATAGAAAACTGCCCCGTACATTGGTAGCAAAAATCCGATCGAATCGCTCAGGCGTCATATCAACCAGGTCCATTTGAGTTTCCAGAATTCCCGCATTATTGACCAGCCCGAACAGTGGACCAAGGGCAGTTGTTGCGACATCAAAAATTCTACTGACATCATCGGGGTTGGAAACATCGCCCTGAACCCCGATTGCCTGACCGCCCTGACCGAGAATTTCCTCTACTATGACGTTGGCTTTGCTAATATTAGACAGATAATTGACCGCCACGGAAAATCCTTTGGCCGCCGCAACCCGGCATACCGCCGCACCGATTCCGCGGCTACCGCCGGTAACAATTATTACCGGATTGGTAACACTTTTTCGCGGGCTATTCATTTAAAATTCACTTTCAATTCATCAGCATCTGCCAGAATACCAACAAGCTTATATCATTTTTATTATTATGAATGCGAACCCGCTGTCCGATACAAATTTTATTCCTCTGCTGGTCGCTCTATACATTGCGCTGGCTATCTTTTTGGCTGCACCCGGGGTCCAGGCAAATGAATCCACTGTGGTGGTTGAGGAAATTGATTTAAGCCAACCGTCCAACGCGACTAAGGCAGCAGAGTTGTGGGATCAAACCAAACAAAAGACGGGTGAAGCAGCCAGCACCGCGGCTGAATTTACTAAGGTGCAAAGTACCAGGGCACTGCAGGCAACCAAACAAGGGATCGCCAAGGGAGCGAATGCGGTCAGCACCGGTTCTAAAAAGGCCTGGAAAGCAACCAAGGAGGCAACCCATACCGCGGTGGAATACACCAGTGAAAAAGCGGTTCAGGCCGGGCACGCCATAAGCAAGGCATTAAGCAGCGACAAAGGCGGCGTACCCGTCACCGAGCGCAGTGTTAATGCCGACAATGGATCCAATTAGGGTCCTCCGTTATTTACCCCAATTTACGCGCCAGCAATATACTGTTGCTACCTCGCTCATCTGACAAAATGATGTCAAAGTTTTTAAAGGCTTGAGCCAATTCACCATCCTGCAGAACAAATCCTGAATTGAAATTCGGGTGATCGACCAGGTGCCGCTGATTAAACGTTTTGTAAAAAAGTAATCCGCCCGGTTTAACCGACTGGGCAATAGCCGGAAATAGTGATCGGTTGAGGTATCTGATTACCGATACCAAATCGAAGCGCGAATCCGGAAGCTCGCCGTAATCGAAATCAAGCACAACCGGCATTATTGGTAAATTTAATTCCAACGCCTGGGCCTGACAAATCCTTAGCCCTTCTATCGCGCAGTCTGCGGCAACCACCTGGTATCCGCGGGAGGCAAGGTACAGTGCATTAGCGCCTTTACCGCAGGCTAATTCCAATGCCAGGCCAGTCCCGGAGATGTGGCGTTCCAGCCGACCTAATTCTGGCTCAGGGGAAGATTTAACCAATCCATCGCCAGCAAGATATCGGCGATTCCACCGCTCGATATCGGCCTGCACGAGTTAAAACAATTGACTGAAAGGCTGTACTTCTACCAGTTCCCCCGCGCGCGCAGTTTCCATCGCCGACGGTAAAATAATATAGCAGTTGGCCACACTCATCGAATGCAGAATGCCCGAATCCTGGTTGCCAGTGGAACTTACCACGGTTTCGCCCTTGCCATTAGTACGCAAAATTCCCCGCTGATACTCCACTCTGCCGGAGCGTCTCTTCAGGTCGGAAGTCAGGGGAACCATCATTCGTAGCGGCACCGAGGCAGCTTCCCCCGCCAGTCTGCGTATTGCCTGACGCACAAAAATCTGAAAAGTCACCATAACCGATACCGGGTTACCCGGAAGTCCGAAAAAAAGGCTCTGATCAATTTTGCCAAACGCCAGCGGACGGCCGGGTTTAATCGCGACTTTCCAAAAACTAACTGCTCCCAGTTGATCCAGAATTTGTTTTACATAATCAGCATCCCCCACCGACGCACCGGCTGAAGTGATAACCAGGTCGGCGCAGTCAGCAGCTTCTAAAAACGCCTGACGCAGCGCTTCAGGGTCATCCCGAACAATCCCAAGGTCTATCAATTCAACTCCAGCTTCGGTCAGCATCCCGAACAGGGTATAGCGATTGGAATCATACAAATTCCCAATTTCAAGGGTTTCACCCACGGAGCGAAGTTCGTCCCCGTTGGAGAAAAAGGCCACCCGGGGTCGTCGATAAACCGGCAATTCGGATAAACCCAAAGAAGCCGCCAGACCAAGGTGTGAGGGGCCGATGCGCGTGCCTTTCGCGATTGCGACGTCTCCAATTGCCAGATCCTCCCCAGCCTGACGCACATTATTACCAAGCTTTTCAGCGGTGTTAATGGTTACTGTGTCACCTTCGCGTTCGACCCGTTCCTGGGCCACAACTGTGTCTGCTCCCTGGGGCAATACCGCCCCGGTCATGATTCGGATGCATTGCCCCGACTGGACCTGACCGTTATAAGGTTTACCGGCAAAGGAGATCCCAGCCAGGGTGAAGTCCCGCGCCCCGATTTCCGGCATATCTCCCCTAATAAAAGCGTATCCGTCCATCGCTGAATTAGTGTGGTTGGGCACCTTGACCCGGCTTTTTACGTCCACTGCAGTAACCCGATTAAGGCAAGCCCGCAACCCCACGGTCTCAACCTGGGATACCGGTGTTGCCAGATTCAGCACCCTGGAGCTGGCCTCATCCGCACTGATCCATGAAGGGTCGAAATCACAATTCGGGCTTTCGCTGGCAGGTTTTTGGATTTCAGTATTCATTCGTTACGCCTCCGTTAGTCCCGGTTCCATTCGCCGGATTTTCCGCCGGATTTATGCACTAGTCGTATATTCTGAACCTGCATGCCTCGATCTACTGCTTTACACATATCATAGATTGTCAACAACGCCATATTCAGTCCGGTAAGTGCTTCCATTTCTACCCCTGTTCGCTCTGCAGTTTCGGTGGTAACCTCACATCGAATTGAATTGGTTTCGGATTCGATGTCCATTTCAATATTGATTCGAGTCAACATGATTGGATGGCATAGTGGTATCAGTTCAGATGTTTTTTTTGCGGCCATGATGCCCGCGACCCTGGCGACCGCCAACACATCACCTTTTTTGTGATCACCCTGCTGAATCATTTCCAGGGTCGATGAATCCATCCTGATCCAACCTTCTGCTACGGCCTTTCGCTTGGTAATGTTCTTGGCGCCTACGTCAACCATGTGGACGTCACCCTGGGCATTAAAATGAGTTAGTTGCTGATGATCGCTCATGATACTTGGTCGCTACTAATATTATCGGGGTTGAATAACCATGGTATTGTAAGGCAACCACCGAATAAGTTTGAGTGATTTGACCGGCCCGATGACGTATCCCTGCGCTATTCTGACACCCTGGATGTTGGCGAACTGAAATGCATCAGGAATCCATCATATTTTCGCTGTTTCTGATTTTTTTCGGCGCCGCGGTATTGGCGACCGTCGCATTGTATTTGCGCCAGGCTATGCTGATCGCGTATCTGGCGCTGGGCGCAATCCTTGGCCCCTGGGGCCTCAAGCTGGTAACCGACGCTGACCTAATTCAGGATATATCGCGAATCGGTATAATTTTTTTATTGTTTTTGCTGGGCCTCAATCTATCCCCCCGGAAATTGATTCAGCTAATCCGTGAAACCACCCTGGTTACGGTATTCTGCTCACTTGTATTTAGCGGCGGCACCGCTCTGGTGGCCTGGTTGTTTGGTTTTGGATTGACCGATATTCTGGTTATCGGTGTGGCTGCATCTTTTTCCAGCACGATCATTGGGCTAAAGCTGTTACCGACTACGGTATTGCACCATCGTCATACTGGTGAGGTGATTATCAGCGTATTACTGCTACAGGACTTGATTGCCATCGCGACCATGTTGGTAGTCCAGGGCCTGGGGAATCAGGGTGTACCGATTCTGGATATCGTGATGTTGCTGGTGGCATTGCCGCTACTGGGGGGGCTGACCTGGTTCGGTCAAAAATGGATTTTGCTGCCATTGTTGGTTAAGTTTGACCGAATTCAGGAATTCATTTTTCTGGCAGCTATCGGCTGGTGTCTTGGTATCGCCCAACTGGCGGAAACCGTTGGTCTATCCTATGAAATTGGCGCTTTTATCGCCGGTATTGCCATCGCCTCAAGTCCCGTGGCCCTGTATATCGCGGAAAGTCTTAAGCCGTTAAGGGACTTTTTTCTGATTCTGTTTTTCTTTGGAGTTGGTGCCGGTTTCGACGTACTTGCGGCCCAAGACGTATTGCTTCCCGCAGTGATCATCGGTGCAGGGTTATTACTGTTAAAACCTCTGGTTTTTCGGTTCGCCCTAGTGAATCAGTCAGAGTCCAATAAGCTTGCCTGGGAAACCGGCGTGCGGCTCGGTCAGATGAGTGAATTCTCGCTTTTGATCGTGTTTGTCGCTTTTGAAAAAGGCATCATAACGCCCAATGCCTTCTACCTTGTTCAGATTGCGACGCTGTTAAGTTTTATTCTGTCGGCGTGGTTTATTGTCATGCGCTACCCTACTCCCATGGCGCTCGATGACAATTTACGCCGGGATTGAGAAATATCTCGCCAGCCCCAAATGGGAATCCTATTCGGTATGTAATCCACTAAGGTGTGAGTAACCGCCAAATCCAACTATCCCCAAGGACCATTATATGAGCCAAACTGTCGCCCTAACCGAGTCCAACTTCCACGATATTATCGACAATAACGATATGGTTATTGTGGATTTTTGGGCCGAATGGTGTGGTCCCTGCAAAAACTTTGCCCCCGTTTTCGGCACCGCTGCAGAAAAAAACAAGGATATTGTTTTTGCCAAAGTAGATACTGAGGCTGCCCAGGGATTGGCCGCGCAATTTCAAATTCGCTCAATCCCCACTCTAATGGTTTTCAAAGAACAGATTGTGGTGTTTTCCCAGGCGGGCGCCATGCCAGCAGGAAATTTCGACAAACTAATTGAGCAGGCCCGAAATCTCGATATGGATAGTGTAAGGGCTGAGGTAGCTAAGCAGCAGGAAGAAAAAGAAACAGAGCAATCCAGCTGACCCGTATGAAGATTAATTTGACAGCGTCCAATGCTGTCATTCCGACGCTGCCGGGAGTTAGGCGAAACCTGTCCGACCCCAAGTCGCCGCGTCATCTTAGCTGTATTTGTGTCTTAGCTGTATTTGTTCAAACTTGATCTGATAACTGAAAATACAAGTTTCGATATAATCGGGCAATGACGGTAGAATACTCGTTACGGTCATTCGCAGAATTTTGACATGCTTTCAATTCTAGATATTATTTATTTATGATTCATTTTGAACGAACCCTAAAGATCGACGCGACATCAAACGAAATATGGGCGGTTCTTGGCCGATTTATGCACATTGATGTATTTGCACCGCTTATTACATCCGTTGAAGCACTAACTGAGGGTGAAGACAGAGTAGGATCAAAACGACGTAACCACTTCGACAATGGAACTTCGGTAGTAGAAGAGGTAACTGCGTGGGATGAGGGTCGAAGCTATCGTGTTCGCTTGTCAGAAATGAACGCCATGCCCCTCCATGAAGCGTATTCTGAGATATCCATTGCACAGAAAGATAGTGGCGAATCGCTGGTTACGTGGGACATGGATTATCGTGTAAAGTTCGGCCCACTCGGTTGGCTCTTGGGTCAGACAATGATGAAATTGATGATGGGTAAGATTCTTGACGGTAACCTTAATGGGCTCGCCGAAAAAGTTCAGTTGAACCAGAATAAGACTTCATAGAAACCTAGGGAATATTGTCAATTGAAAGGAAGCGTGAAACCTGAATCAGAATTGTAAAACACAAGGAATAGTTGTCAGGCGTTACTGACTGGCAGAAAAGGGCGGTGAGACGGTCGTCTAACGTAAAACCGCTTCTTATAACTCGGGCTATCCTCAGCCCGGTCTTTGCGCTGATCATACAACCGCGTTGTAGAAATGTTTGAATGTCCGGCCCATTTCTGAACCGTGGCCGTGTCGGCCCCATATCCAGGGTATTCGTAATGGTTGTAGCGCGTGCAGAATGCTCGCAATAACCAGGGCCATCCAAACCGACTTTCTTCATGTTATACCGCACTACCTGCTTATAAATAGAAACTGGATGCAAGGGCCGGTTAAGATCATCCATTGTATTGTTTCGCACTGGTCGAAATAACGGGCCTTTCAAATCTTTACCTTGGCCAACCGTATCTAAATATTCCGTGATGAGTTTTTGAGATAGCGGAGCGATAGGAATAAAACGAATCTCGCCACCTTTGCCAGTGATCTTAAAATGCATGAGCCCGCTATACTTCTGTAGATCACGCCCTGTCAGGGTGCAAAGTTCTTCACGCCGGATGCGTGAGAGAACAACACTGACAATATATCTTGATCCCGCCGACCTTTGACAGTATCTTCTGCAGGAGCATCGAGCAGACGCCGCACCTCCGAATCAGACAATGCCAGTGTCTTGCCTACGTTACCTTGGACGCTTCACACATAGAACAGGATTGGATAACACCGCATTGCTTTCATAAAAGTGATTAAACAATACGGAGACCGCAGCATGCTAAACAAGCTTCGTAACATGCTAATACTACATTTCCCCCCGTGGGGTCGCTGGATCGTTTCTGCAGAGTCCAATTGTTCGGATCAAAACCCTAAAATCTTTTCAACCCATAAAGTATTGACGGATTATTCTCGCGGCCTGTTCAATCTGGTCACTGCTGATCTGTTTGTGGATCACCAGTCGGGACGGGCCGCGACCGCCGATTTTTAATCCCTTTGCGGCGCAACCGGCATGAAATCCTTTGCTGTCACCATCCACTGCTGAGACAAATACCATATTGGTATAGGCCTTGTTTCCAACCACCTCGAGACCGTCTATTCCTGCTAGACGGTCAGCGAGCAGCTGGGCATTGGCATGATCTTCGGCCAGGCGGTCTATATTGTGATCCAGCGCATACAGACACCCTGCTGCCAGAATTCCAACCTGGCGCATCCCGCCGCCGACCATCTTGCGCCAGCGCTTGGCCCGTTCGATCAATTCCCTGTTGGCAACCAGCACCGAACCCACTGGTGCGCCGAGCCCCTTGGATAAGCAGATTGATATGGAATCAAATGGGCGGGTGATTTCCTGCACCGAAACACCCTGGCCCACAGCGGCATCAAAAACCCTGGCACCATCCAGATGAAAACCAAGGCCATGCTGGCGCGCCAGGTTTTCAGCCTGGGTAATATATTGTTGGGAAATTATTTTTCCGCCAGTGGTGTTTTCGAGGGCGAGCAGTCGGGTTTTGGCAAAATGGATATCGTCAATTTTTATCGCCCCACGTATTTTCTCAAGACACATACTGCCATCTTCCGATACTTCGATGGGTTGGGGCTGAATGCTACCCAGTACCGCAGCACCGCCGCCTTCGTACATATAGGTATGGGCGTTCTGGCCGACGATATATTCTTCGCCTCGATCGCAGTGAGACAGCAGGGCTACCAGGTTGCTCTGGGTCCCGCTGGGGAAGAATAAGCCTTGCTCCTTTCCGGTCATTTCCGCCAGTCTGGATTCCAGCCGTTTGACCGTAGGATCCTCTTCATACACGTCGTCTCCTACCGCAGCGGCAGCCATAGCTTTGCGCATGCCGTCACAAGGGGTAGTGACGGTATCGCTGCGAAGATCTATAAATTCCTGATTCATTGAGAGAGCTAAAAGATTACACTATGGAAAAAATCATCTAATTCGAATTTTTACCGCTTTTTCCACGGTCTTGACCCAAGGTCAGATTGAGTTTAATCCAACCGACTACACTACGCTAGAGACACGATGAACACACCGGCCCATGTGGTTTTTAGTCTGGTTCTGCTGGGTCGGCCGAATGCCTGGCGCTATGCGGTCATCATCAGCATCGGTGCGCTATTGCCCGATACGGTTATGTTCGTGTTTTACGCCTGGCATAAAGTCGCGGGGACTCCGGAAAGTGTTATCTGGTCGCAAAGTTACTATAAACCCGGCTGGCAGAATCTGATAGATTTGTTCAATTCGATTCCTCTGATTGGTCTGGCCCTTATTTATTCATGCTGGCGCCGCAATAACCTATTCGCCTTATTATTCAGCAGCATGCTGGCCCACTGCCTGCTCGACCTACCGGTCCACCACGATGACGCTCATCGCCATTTCTATCCCTTCTCAAACTGGCGCTTCGAAAGCCCTTTGTCCTATTGGGATCGAAATCACTATGGCGGCGTTGTTGGCGCGCTGGAAGTTTCAGGATTTATCATAGCTACGATTTGGTTGTGGCGTTTTCATCCGAGCAGCCAGATGACCGCAAACCGCCCCAGCAGACTGCGGCTTATTCTAATTGCAACTTTGTTGGTTTATGCAATATTCTTCTGGTTTGTCTACCGCACCTGGGCATAATTATGTACTCAGTCTATTCCGCCGCCGCCATTGCGCGAATCAAACAGGATCTGGCCAAGGTCAAACACCCTGTTACCTCCTCATTGAGTTTGCCCCCCCAATGCTATACCGATGACGATTGGCTGGCATTGGAGACCCGGGAGATTTTTAATCGCGGCTGGATTGCGCTGGGGCGGCAAGATCGCTGGCCCGAGCCCGGGGCGTTCGCCACTTTTGACCTGGCAGGTACCCCAATAGCGGTGCTACGTGACAATCAAGGCAGTCTGAGAGCCTGGGCCAATAGCTGTCGCCATCGCGGCATGAAACTATTGACCGGTGAGGGCCAGTGCAAAGTCATTGCTTGCCCGTTTCACGCCTGGACTTATGCGCTGGACGGGGAATTGATATCTGCACCTCGAATGGAAACTTGTAGCGACTTTGGTCTTGGCGAGTATGGTCTGGTGGAGTTTCGCTTAGGCTGCCATGACGGATTCGTATTTGTCTGTCTCGACCCGGATCAACGGGAGCTAGCCGATTGGCTGGGAGATTTTTCTGAGATTCACTATCCATGGGCTCTAGAGCAACTGGTCTCTACCCGGGTACGGGAATTTGAAGTGGATTGTAACTGGAAGACCTTTATCGAAGTATTCAATGAGTATTATCACCTGCCCTATGTGCATCCAGATTCTTTGTCAAATATGTATCACGAACCGGACCAGACCGATCCGGTAATGGGCGAATACACTACCCAGTTCGGGGTGACCGATGGAACCGCTGCCCTGCTCGAGGCAGCCCGGGATAAAGCGCTGCCCGCTGGTCCGCGACTGTCTGGCAGAGACATTACTGGTACCCGCTATACCTGGGTATATCCCAACCTGACCTTTGCCGCCTGTTTCGATTCACTCTGGATGTACCAGACTTATCCCCTGGGAAGTGCCCGCTGTAAGGTGATCCAAACCATCGCATTCCCCGGGGCCACCACAAAATCCGAAGGATTCAGCGAGGCGGCTGAAGCTTATTATGATCGAATCGATATCGCGCTCCAGGAGGATCTGCCGTTTCTACAGCAACAACAAATCGGTCTTTCCTCTCGATTTTCTCGGCAGGGCCGATTTTCGGCCCTCGAGCCCAGCGTGGGTAATTTCGCTTGTTGGTACGCCGAGACCATGGGCGACCAAACGGAATGAAACTGTTTATCCGGGCCGCATCAATACATTTTGAGGCGAGGAATGCGCGCTAACAGCCGAGTTAGATGCCCGATGTGGCTTGCCTGGACCATCGGGGTTGCCCAGCATAGAAGTCCAATGTCCATCCATGCATAACGCCAGCCGAATCTTGTCCTGATTTCCTGGTGATGCCGTGGGGCGATGACTGAGCCCGGAGGGAAAAATAATCATATGCCCGGTCTTTGGCGTAATTTCGCCGAACTTGGGTTGAAAGATATTGGGCGCATTGGGATTGGTAAACTGAACCACTCCTTCGTTCTGCTTGAGTGAAGTGCTGACATAGTAGCAACCGCTCAATACTGCGGGTAAATGGGTATGCCAGGGAATTTCCTGTTTCCAGGTTTCATTGGTTTGGACTACAGCCCACCCGGCGTTGAATGTGTTAACCCAATGGTGTGGAATATCCGGTGCAAAATCCGTCACGGTCCTGCTCAAAATATCGGCACAGGTGGTATGAAACTTTGCCAGAAGAATATTTCGAAGATAGGGTTGTGGGTAACTATTAGTATCGAATAAATTTATTTTTGACTGGTAACCATAGCCATTGGAATGTGCAACCATTTCGCCGGATTTGACCTTTTGACCAAATAATTCGAGCAGTTCTTCATGGTATGGCGCCATTTCCGGAACCGGGATCTCGAACAATGGCGTCGGAAAAATATCTGCCTGGGAGATTTTTGCCTTCATTCTTGTCAGTATTGTCTTTGGCCAGTGAAAAAATTAGATAGGCATCCAGTGGTTCAACGGAATATTGCCTTTGCCCTGGGAAATTACGAGGTTTACCGGAACAATGTCATAGGCGATTGAAATACGTGGTCGATCGCTTCGCCATGGACTCACTCGATGTAACCAGCCACCGGCGTTTAGCGTTAGCGTATTGTTCCTGTTAGTAACTGAATCCACCTGCTTGGTTTGCGGGTTTTTATAGGAGGTTGTACTGGGTTCGGCATTGACACAGAAATAGCCGTGAAAGGATTCACTTCCCCAATGCTCATGCCAATCCAGGTGTTGATTTTTCCGATGAATGTTGACCCAGGATTGCAGGTAATAGGTCCCATCCGGTACCCGTTCTCGAAACACTGCCTGAAGTGCGGTATACAGCGCATGCAATTCCTCGTTGCACATGGTCGCTAGATTGTAGTGTTCAAATGAGGCGGTGGTCACCGAACCGCCATATTTGTCAGGCTCAATTTGTTCACAATTTTTCGCCAGCGCCGATTCGAGCACGGTGGCGATCTTACTGATCTTGTCAAGGTCTAGTGATAATTCTCGTGTTTCGAACCACATTGGTATTGCTCCAACTTTTCAAAATCTAAATACGATAAATCAGCCCATGCCGATCTTGGTCAGTGCGATCCGGGTTAAGCGATCCGGCACCCGTATTTCACCGACTTATCAGTGGTTTTTGACGACCAAACTTTGCGTGCACGGTTCGCCCGCAGAATAATTGACAAAGAAAATTCAAATTAAATCCCCAAATCCGAAAAAAAATCCAATTGAGTATTTTCTAAGGGTGTCAGGGTTCCTGGTGGCAGTACAATCAGCCGCTCGAGAAGCGCAAATTGGACAGTTTATGGAGTCTTGACCAATCGTTCCAAACAATGTTCTAATTCCCTTGAGGACTGAATTTATGCCCTGGGAAAAACAATTTGACAGCGAACGGTCGCTCGATAAAGCCATGCAAGAATTTTGGGTACATGGCTATGAGGCGACTTCCATGCGCGACTTGCTTAGCGCCATGGAAATCAATCGAGGCAGCTTTTACGACACCTTTGGCGATAAGCGAACGCTGTTTATCAAAGTGCTAAAACGATATGACAAGAATGTTCGGCAGGCCAGATTAAAAGCGCTTAAGTCCGCATACTCGCCATTGGAAGGGATTAGGGCATTGTTCGATGACTGGATTGAACAGGTACTTAACGATCCAGACCGGGGAGGGTGTTTTCTCACCAACACCGCTCTCGAACTCTCCGCACACGACCCTGAAATCAGCGAGATAGTTGCCACCAGTCAACGCGGGCTCGAGAGGTTTTTTCTGAAAAGTATTCGGGAAGCGCAAGCTTTGGGACAACTCGATCCGGCTCTCGACGCCCACTTGACCGCGAAATCGCTGCTCGCTTCTATTATCGGTATGTTGGTGTTGTCCCGCAGCAGACCAGAACCGCGCCTATTAAAATCCATTGCCCAGGATGCCTTGGACCGAATTTCCCGGGCAACAGTAGTAACCACCTGAACTGCCATTGGTGAAAGATTCGACGGCGGTTCGCTCTCCAAACCAATCAATAGGTAATTAAACATGACAATTTCATACGTAGAACGCGAACAGGCCAGCCCCGAAGCGTTGTCTTTTTATGACAAGGCCGAAGACAGATTCGAAATGTTGTTAAACATATTCAAAGTATTTGGTCACACCCCCGAACTCGGAACCGTATTCACCGACACCGTTATGGCTATTTTGAAAGACGGCGAGCTCGACTGGTTAACCAAAGAGCTAATTATCCTGAAGGCAACCCACCGTAATGAGTGTATGTACTGTGTGGTTCAGCATGAGACCTTGAGTAAGCGACTCGGTATCAGCGAAGAAAAAATTGCCGATATTGGCGACGACCGATATACCACCAGCGAGCATTTTACCGACGCTGAAAAAGCGCTAATGGATCTCACAGTGCAAATTGGTGTCGACGCAAACAATGTATCAAGCGAATTGTGGGGACGACTCAAGCAACACTTTACTGAGCCGCAAATTGTCGAAGCGGTGTTCACCATTACTATCTATATTGCGGTAAGTAAATTTGGTGATGCATTGGGCGTGGTTCTGGAACCCGTGTTCACAGGTATGCAACCAATTCTCCCGGTAAATCACGGATAGTTTACGGTCAGCACAAGGGCAAGTCTTTTTGCCCGAGATCAGGCACCAAACTGAGAGCGTCAGCCAGCAGGCTAATTCATAACGCTGCCGGTATGGCGATTAGCCCTGAACCCAAGAATGGGTCGACCACGGGTCTGCCTACCGGCCCGGTCCTGTACGTGGCCAAGCTATTTAATATTTAGCCACCGCCGGCGAAATTTCAGCTGCAGCTAACCCCGGTTCCATTGAGTCCGCAATAACCCATTGGATTTTTTGCCAGGTATTGCTGGTGATCTTCTTCGGCGTAGAAAAACTCATGCGCCGGCTTAATTTCGGTGGTGATGTGGTCAAGCCCGGCCTGATCGAGACCGGCCTGGTACATATCCCTGGACGCGGTGGCCGCCGCCAGTTGTGCATCACTATAGGTGTATATTGCGGAACGGTATTGGGTGCCCTGGTCATTCCCCTGGCGCATACCCTGAGTAGGGTTATGGGATTCCCAGAAAACTTTGAGCAAATTGTCGTAACTGATTTTAGCGGAATCATAAACAACCAGAACGGCTTCGGTATGGCCGGTCATACCGCTGCATACCTCCCCATAGGAGGCGTTCGGTGTATTGCCACCGGCATAGCCAACCGCAGTAGAGTAAACCCCGTCGAGCTCCCAGAACTTTCGCTCGGCACCCCAAAAACATCCCATGCCAAAAATTGCGGTGGCCAGACCTTCGGGGAAAGGCGGTTTGAGCGGATTGTCATTAACATAGTGTCGGTTTGACAGTTGCATGACCTGGTCGCGTCCCGGAAGAGAGCGCTCCAGGGACGGTATTGATTCTGCTTTGCGGCTAAATAGCATGTAATTTCTCCAACAATTTATTCCAACAATTAATATGGCGGTTAGGTGCCCAGGTTTTCCCGGCGTTGAGCACAGGATATACAAAGGGTCGCGACCAGGTCAATCTCCAGGCGTTTCGGGTTGATTTCCTCACCGCATTCGAAGCACAGACCATAATCCCCTTCGTCAATGCGATTTAGAGCATTTTGCAGGGCAGCTAGTTCCCGTTGCTGGCGACGAGATAATTCAAGCTCCATCTGCTGCATCTGCATCGCGTCCATTCGTGACAATCGTCCAACCCGGGTTTGGTCGAGCTCAACTTCGGTTGCATTGTGGGCAAACTGTTCGCGTTCGTCAGACAATGCCTTGATCCGCAGGTTAATCAAATTGGCGAAGAACTCGGGATCAATCATTGGCGAAGGGTTTTTGCAGGCATCACGGATAAGCTTTCAGGGATACCATGGATTCAGGCAATTCGGTGGGAATAAGCGGCAGACAATAAAAACGCCGCGGTTTTGCAACGGCGGCGTTTTACTGACTCCTGCCCAGTCGCTATGGCAACCGGGCGGGGAGATCAACCTTTACATTGGCAGTCCGTGACCGTGACCGACCATACACATCAACATAGGAATTGACAACAAGGTGTTGGTACGGGAAGCCAATAATGCAACATTTTTGGCTTTGGCAATTTCTTCCGCGGAGGCTGACACCATTCCCAGAATTTTCTTCTGGTTAGGCCAGATAAGGACCCAGACATTGAACAGCATAATTGTGCCGAGCCATGCACCGATACCTATAATCGAAACACCGCTAGTGGCAAAAAAGTGAGTGGTAAACCCGCCGACAAACGTGAGCGCCGATGCCCCGGTTAACCAGGTAGCTAACGCAGCCCAGCGAAACCACAATAATGCTGGGGGTGCGATATATTTACCGATTGCTGCAGGCCCCGGGCCGTCGGTATCAGCCGCGGCAACCGCCATTGCAGGCACCTGGATAAAATTGAAATAGTAGAGTATTCCAATCCAGATCACGCCGGCAAAAACGTGCAGCCAAACAACCAGTGCAAAATAATTCATGCTTCAACCTCTTTTAATTCTTTAATTTTGAGTTAATGTTTCGAAACGATTTATTACATTATGACCGCGATGAGGACGGCAATAACAAATCCAGCGATGATGGTTCCCGAGACGCTTCTTAATGGGTTCATGATGATGATGTTCTCCTGCAAACGAAAAAATGAGTTAACCCGAATGGATATCCAGGCCCAACAGAAAGAATAATAGTGTAAAGGGGATATTGCAATAGGTATTGCACTAGGGAAACTCAATAGCCTCTGGATAAGTCCGCAATATGGGTTGGATGCAGCCCTTGCCGGTGGCGCCGGATATTATTCACCACGTGTTCCACGCTGGTAGTGGGCAGGGTAATACTTGCCACATGAGGAGTGATTGTAACCCCCGGATGCCGCCACAACAGGCTGTCCCCAGGCAACGGTTCGCTGACAAAGACATCGAGAGCTGCCGCTGCCAGGTGACCACTATCGAGGGCTTCAACCAGATCCTGCTCTACCAGTAGTGGACCCCGACCGGCATTAATCACATAGCTACCCTGGGGTAGGCGGGAAAGGAATTCCCGATTGATAATATTTCGGGTTGCATCGGTAAGCGGCAACAGGCTAACCAGAATCTGGCAATTGTCAAGAAACTGGTCGAGGTGGTCTTTGCCAAAATATGATTTCACGCCGTCAATATTTTTCTCGGTATTGCTCCAGCCGACCACGTTGAAGTTGAGATCTCGTAAAGCCTGGGCGCAGGCCCCGCCCAGCACTCCCAGACCCAGTATGCCGACGTTGCACTCCCAGGCGGGAATTTGCATATGGGGCTGCCACAAATTGCTCCGCTGGTTTTCTTCATATCTTCCCATGTCTCGATGGAACCGCAGGACGTTGTAAACCACATACTCAACCATCCCTGACGTTAATGAGTTTTCGACCATCCGAATGACAGGTATTTTCGGGGGTACGATGCCGTCTCCCTTGAGGTGATCAACTCCCGCGCCAACAGAAAATATCAGCTCCAGACCGGTAATCTTTTGCAGGCTGCCGGGCCTTGGCTTCCATACCAGAGCGTAGTTGATATCAGACGCCCGCTGGTCCAGATCCTGCCAGGGCACGGCTTCGATATCATGCTTGGCAAATGCGGCTTGCCATTCGCCAAAGCGGTCGAAATCGGATTTAACAATTATTATGTCTGACATGGTCTTATGGATTTAGTAAGGGTCAAAACCGGCTATTCTATTGCCCGGGAAAATCTGACTCATTTTGGTAAAATTGAGGTATTCAAGCCAGCCTTCCAGCCAGCTGATTTGGTACACTTCCGGGCCAGTGAGTGCCAAGTCCAATTGTATTACCCGGTTATCTGGCCCGTAAATGAAATGAAACCCGATTCCACCATATTCAATATCCAGCCAAATGCCCGTCAGCAGCGGGGTACCTGGGTCTGGATGTTGCTCGGATTGATAGTAATCAGTCTGGGGGTAGCATTGCGTCTGGCCTGGTTGGGTTTCTGGATGGTACTGCCTTTCACATTGCTCGATCTCGCCCTGGTGATTCTGGTGATCTGCCTGGTCAACCGGAACTCGAATTATATCGAGAAAGTAAGAGTTGGGCGGGATGGGGTGGAAATATTTCATCTGGAAAAAAATAATAACCAGAGTTGGTTGTTTAATCTGCACTGGATTCGGGTCAACCTGAAATCCCCGATTCATCGCTGGTATCCTCATAAACTGCTTTTGGGCGCCTCGGGAAAGTGGGTAGAGATAGGTCAGTGCCTAACCGAAGACGAGCGCGGCGGTCTGGCCGATGCCCTGGACCGGGAAATTACCCGGGTAAGAAATCAGGATAAATATGTCAATGCTTGAAGCCACGGCGCCAGGGATAAACTGGCGCGACTATTTTGAACTGTGCAAACCCAAGGTGGTGGCACTGATATTGTTTACCGCGGCGGTCGGGATGTTTCTTTCCACCGAATCATGGGTGCCGTTTAATGCATGGTTCTTCGGGCTGATTGGGATTGGCCTGGCGGCGGCGGCGGGGGCCGCATTAAATCACTGGGTTGATCAGGAAATTGATGCCCGAATGGAGCGCACATATGGGCGCCCGTTACCCCAAGGCAACATCGTCGGACGAAATGCAGTTGTTTTTGCCTTGAGCATGGCGGCGCTATCGATGATTTTGCTGGTTACCTTTGTAAACAATCTGACCGCAATCCTTACCCTGGCATCTATGGTTGGATACGCGGTGATCTACACCATGTTTTTGAAGCGCTCTACTCCCCAGAATATTGTTCTGGGCGGTGCCGCCGGCGCAGCGCCACCTGTTCTCGGCTGGACCGCAGTGACCGGTGAGCTGCATAGCGAGGCGTTGCTCCTTTTTCTGATTATCTTTATCTGGACCCCACCTCATTTCTGGGCCCTGGCAATCAGGCGCAGGGACGATTATGCCCGGGCTGATGTGCCGATGCTGCCGGTTACCCATGGTATCGCGTTAACCAAGCTTCACGTACTGCTATACACCATATTGTTGTTGATCATTACGATCATGCCATTTCTGGTACACATGAGTGGCACCATCTATCTGGCGGGGGCGCTATCTCTTGGAATTGGCTTTATTTACTATGCATTCAAACTGTATCGATCTGAGGGTGACCAGTTTGCGATGAAGACATTTGGCTACTCGATTTTCTATTTAAGCGCTCTATTTGGTTTTCTATTGCTCGATCACTACGCAAGAATCGCCATTCGTGCCTGGGTTCTCTAGTCCCATGGATCATCCTAGCAATCATGAGCCAGAAAACTCAGCCGAGGACAAATCCCAGCGAGAAGTTACATTGTTATCAATACTGGGTAGCGTTTTTTCCTCTTTTTTTGGTCTACAGAACAACGCCAATAGAAAGCGGGATTTCGAAAGCGGAAAATTCTGGCATTTTTTTGTGGCAGGCCTGATATTTGTCGCAGTTTTTCTGCTTTCGGTATGGGGCGCAGTCAAATATATGATGGCGACGACCCCAGGGGGGGCTTGACCGAGATCCCACTGAAACCCGGCGTAAAGAAAGGCAGTGCATAAACATGACTATTATTCGCCAGTTAGCGTGTATATATGATGTAAAGTTTGGTTCATTATCGCTATAATTCGCAGCCTTAATTTCAATTAGACAAAAGCTACTGAGGTATTTGGCCCCGCGGAGAGACAAAAGCAGGATGAATTTACCGGAGTAGCAGTTGGAAGGCGCTTTAGAGCGTTGAAATAAAGAATACTGATCGGGTGAAGTGGCGGCCTAGCCCCAGTTTGCCGATCGCAACAGTTTTATATTTGATTCAGAGGTTTCATCGTCCAATGATTATAAGTTACCGATTTGCCGGTGTCATTGTCGCTATTATGGCGCTGGTATCGACATCAGCCATTGCCGACTGGGGATTAAATTTGCCCCGTGGCGTAACCGATATTAGCCATGGGGTTTATGACTTGCATATGATGGTGTTCTATATCATGTGCATTATTGCGGTGGTGGTATTTGGCGCCATGTTCTACAGCATGCTCAAGCACCGCAAGTCAAAAGGTGCCACCGCGTCGACGTTTCATGAAAGCCTGACCGTGGAAGTGGTTTGGACAACGCTTCCCTTCATTATCCTGATGGTTCTGGCACTGCCCTCTGCGCGTATGCTGATCGCCCAGGAAGATGACAGCAATTCGGAGCTGACTATCAAGATCACGGGTTATCAATGGAAATGGCAATATGAATACCCCGAGTCAGGGGTCAGTTTCTTCAGCTCTCTGGACGCGGAAAGCAACAATGCCAGGCGGTTGAACTCAGGCATCGATGTCGCTACCGTGAAAAATTACTTATTGGAGGTCGACAAGCCTTTGGTTATTCCGGTGGACACCAAGGTTCGACTGTTAATCACCGCCAACGATGTTATCCATTCCTGGTGGATTCCGGAGTTTGCGATCAAGAAAGATGCGATCCCGGGATTTATTAATACCATGTGGACCAAAGTGAATGAGACCGGTATTTATCGCGGACAATGCACCGAATTGTGCGGCCGTGATCATGGTTTTATGCCTGTAGTGGTTAATGTGGTCGAGAAAGCAGAGTTTAATCAGTGGCTGGCGGCTCAGGTCCAATCCCAGGATTCAACCGAGCAGATTGCCGCCGTTGAATAAGCAGATTTTGATTTCAAGCGACCCCCGGGGTTCAGGTAATTTATTAAGGCAAGTATTTATTTTTCGAGGCACACATAGATGAACGCAGCAGCAACTGACTCTGATGATCACCACCATGGCCCGGCTCCGGGTCTTATGCGCTGGGTAACTACCACCAACCACAAAGACATCGGAACCCTGTACCTCTGGTTTGCGCTGATCATGTTCTTTATCGGCGGCACCATGGCGCTGATCATTCGCTCTGAACTGTTCCAGCCCGGATTGCAGATCGTGGATCCGCTGTTCTTTAATCAAATGACCACCTTGCATGCCCTGGTCATGATTTTTGGTGTGGTTATGCCGGCGTTCGTCGGTCTCGCCAACTGGATGTTGCCGATTATGGTGGGCGCCCCGGATATGGCGTTACCGCGAATGAATAACTGGAGCTTCTGGATCCTGCCTTTCGGCTTCACCATGATGTTGTCTACGCTGTTTATGCCGGGTGGTGGCCCGGCTTCTGGCTGGACCCTGTACCCGCCGTTGTCGCTTCAGGGTGGTATGGGATTTCCATTTCTCATTTTCTCGATCCACATGCTCGGTATATCTTCGATCATGGGCGCGATTAATATCGTTGCCACGATCATGAATCTGCGGGCCCCAGGCATGACGTTTATGAAAATGCCATTGTTTGTCTGGACCTGGTTTATTACGGCGTATCTGTTAATTGCTGTTATGCCGGTACTGGCGGGCGCCGTAACGATGTTGCTGACTGACAAGTATTTTGGTACCGCTTTCTTTACTGCTGGCGGCGGCGGCGACCCGGTCATGTTCCAGCATATCTTCTGGTTCTTTGGTCATCCTGAGGTATACATCTTGATCCTGCCGTCTTTTGGTATCGTATCTGAGGTTATCCCGACATTCGCACGCAAACCATTGTTTGGTTATGCCTCGATGGTATATGCGACCGCATCCATTGCGTTTTTGTCGTTTATTGTCTGGGCTCATCATATGTTTACCGTCGGTATGCCGTTGTCAGGTGAATTATTCTTTATGTTCGCGACCATGCTGATCGCGGTCCCAACCGGGGTAAAAGTCTGTAACTGGGTGGCGACTATGTGGCGGGGTGCGATGACTTTTGAAACCCCGATGCTGTTCGCCTTGGGCTTCGTCATCATGTTTACCATTGGTGGATTATCCGGGGTTATGTTGGCGCTGGCGCCAGTTGATTTTCAGTACCACGATACTTATTTCGTAGTTGCCCACTTCCATTATGTATTAGTACCCGGCTCAATATTTGCGATTATCTGTGCGGTTTATTACTGGATACCCAAGTGGACCGGTAATATGTATGATGAAAAACTCGGCAAGATTCACTTCTGGTTGTCGACCTTTTTCGTCAACTTGTTGTTCTTCCCGATGCACTTTGTCGGGTTGGCCGGAATGCCGCGACGGATACCGGATTATTCTGTGCAGTTTACCGACTTCAACGTGATGGCCACTGTTGGCGCATTTGGTTTTGGATTTTCCCAGATACTATTCGTCATATTAGTGGTCAAGTGTATCCGTGGTGGCGAAAAGGCCACCGACCAGGTATGGGAAGGTGCCCATGGCCTCGAGTGGACTTTGAGTTCACCACCGCCATATCACTCGTTTAGTGATCAACCCATTATTAAGTAATCGATAAGGGTGAGATCGGGTTTCCAGGATAGGCATGCTGGCCGGCACATAGAGCTGGTATGTCATTCCCGAACGCCTGGTTTGGCTTGATTCCGCAAAAATTGAACAGGGGCGCTAAAACAACGGCAATAGTGCTGGCCATCATTGCGGTGGGAGTTTATGTCAGCTTTATTGTTCTCATGCAGAACGCTTGATGACGTGCAGTAAATTGGACAAATCTAAATCCAGAGGCAAAATCAGCATCCCAGTATTGGTGTTAATTCCAATATTGATGTTCGGCTTCGGCTATTTGATGGTGCCAATTTATAATGTGTTTTGCGATATAACTGGATTAAATGGCAAGACCGGCAGCATTAGCGCCAGCGAAGCGGCTGAGTTGAAGGTCGATCAGGATCGTACGGTCAAAATAGAATTTACCGGCTCGTTAAACCAGTACGCCCCCTGGGGTTTTGGACCTGAAGTGACGAGCATGCTGGTGCACCCGGGACAGCAATATAAGACAAATTTTATCGCGACCAATAAGCTAGATCAAAAACTGGTTGGCCAGGCGGTACCGAGCGTGTCACCTGGCAGAGCCGCGAGCTATTTTAACAAGGCTGAATGCTTTTGTTTTACCGCACAATCCTTTGAGGCGAACGAAAGCAGGGAGATGCCACTTATTTTTGTGGTTGATCCCGATTTACCAAAAGATGTTGATACGGTTACTTTGTCCTATACGTTTTTCAACGTTACCGATCAGCAAATTAATTGAAGGACCATCGAATAGCGCTGGTTCGAAATAATTTATATTAGAAAATAGAGGTTAACAAAATGGCAAGTACTGCTGATAACCATTACTACGTTCCGGAAGGTGCCTATTGGCCCCTAGTTGGTTCTGTGGCCCTGTCCACTCTGCTGGGTGGGTTGGCGCTGTATTTAAATGACATTTCCGTTGGGATGCCAGCCATGTGGGCTGGTCTTGGAATTCTTGTCGTTATGTTTTTCGGATGGTTCGGAACCGTGATTAAGGAGAGCGAGCGCGGCCAGTATAGCCCCTGGGAAGATAAGTCGTTTCGCCTGGGCATGGCCTGGTTTATTTTTTCCGAGGTCATGTTCTTCGCGGCGTTTTTTGGCGCATTATTTTACGCCAGGATTTACTCGGTACAATGGTTACTGGGTGAGGGCAATGGGGCCAATACTCATACCTGGCTATGGAATGGTTTCAGCGAAATTTGGCCGACCAATGGTCCTATGGATATGGGCGAAAGTGATTTTCATATGGGGTGGTGGCCGCTTCCATTTATAAATACTGCCATTCTATTGACCTCTGGACTCACCGTGACCATCGCGCATCACGCTATCATCAAGAATGATCGCAGACGATTTATCCTTGGTCTGGCGGCCACCGTCGCGCTGGGCTTCTTGTTCGTTTATCTCCAGGCAGTGGAATATCAGGAAGCCTTCCATGAAGGTATGACGCTGGAAAGTGGTATCTACGGCTCAACATTCTTCATGCTTACCGGCTTTCACGGGTTCCACGTGACCATGGGGGCGATTATCCTGCTGGTGGTTTTGGTTCGGGGTATCCGAGGGCATTTCACACCGACCAGACATTTTGCCTTTGAAGCCGCCGCCTGGTACTGGCATTTTGTGGACGTGGTCTGGCTGGGGCTGTTTATTTTCGTTTATATCCTGTAGACAACAATAGCTTTACGATTCTGCGTAATCGGAGCCTGTTACGGGCTCCGACTATGCCGGTCCCAAACAAGGTCGTGTCTGAATAGTTCTTTCTTAACCTGCTACTGACCAAATGAATGAGGCGTGATTAAACCAAATCGCGCACCTAGATAAATCATTAGCAGCAGAAACAGGGACAGGCCGATCCTCACCGTAAGCGACTTAGCCACTGCGCTGGCACGATCCGGTGTCTTGACCATATAGTATAGTGCGGTAAAAAGACTCACTACTATAAACAATAGCAGTATCACGATGAGTAATTTAAATAACAGCATAGAGTGTTCGGGTTCTGGTGTGCCGGGAGTCTGGCAATTGCCAGGGTAATCAACCCCGGCTCAATGCAGATTATAGATCGAAAACACCCCCTGGATTATTTGTTGTTCTTCTTGGTTCTGACTGCGTTGCTTGGGTTGGGAGTCTGGCAACTTGTTCGAGGCCTGGAGAAATTATCAATTTCCCGGATGTCTGAATCGATAAAATCTGCACCGCTGGTTTTGACCGAGCCACCGGTGGATTGGCAGGAGGTCAATTATCAGCTGGTCACCATTGCGGGAAAGTGGTTGCCGGAAGTAACCATGTTGCTGGAAAACCGGCAATATCAGGGCAGACCAGGATTTGAGGTACTGACACCCTTTAAATTGGCCGAAAGCCACAGTGCAATTCTGGTAAACCGGGGATGGCAGGAGAAAATAACCGCAGGAAGTTCGGAAATAGAAATTTCAGCCCCAGATTCAGACGGTTTGGTAACCGGACAGCTTTATCTGCCCGAAAAAGGATTTACCCTGGGACCCACTTATAGTGGAGAGGTAGAGTGGCCATTGCATGTTCTGTATTATGACTTCCAGGCTTTGTCTGACGCTTCGAAACTGAACCTGGTTCCCGCTGTGGTGGTATTGCCTGAGGGGAATCCGAATAGTTTTAAGCGAATATGGCAACCCGCCACTATTTCGCCGGCTCGCCATTTTGGATACGTTGCGCAGTGGTGGGGATTGGCTGTAACTTTGATTATTTTTGGTCTTATCTGGCGTAAAAAGTCCATTTCTTCCTAAATTCGCCCTAGGCGTCATCGGATAACACCGCCACAATGAATATTATTAATGAACAATAACTCCGTAAAAGTTAGTCGACTAAAATTCTCCCTGGTATTGGCAGCATTCATTACGCCATTATTGATAGCCCTTGGCGGATACTATTTTTTCCCCTCGTTATTTACTTCAAGCAGTACGGTCAATCACGCCCCGCTAATCCAGCCAATCGTAACCCTGGAGCCGTTTACCAACCTTAAACTTGATGGTAGTGAAGTAACCCTTAAGACACTAAGGCGCAAGTGGACCGTGGTTCATCGACTGGATCAGCAGTGCAGTGAAGCCTGCGCTACTTCTCTTTACAATACTCGTCAAAGCAGGCAGGCATTGGGGCGAGACACCGACCGGGTCCAGCGTATCCTGATCGGAAGCAATATTAATTATATGGAGGCCGCGGGCGCCGAGCAGCCGGGCATGGCGCTGGTTTTGCGGGTCTTGGGAGGCCTTGATAGCCAGCTCAGGCCAATTGTAGAACAACACGGGATGGGCCCCGACGACGCATTACTGATCGACCCATTGGGCAATGTGATGATGGCAATTCCCGCTGACTTGAATCCATCCGATCTGCTAAAAGATTTGAAGAAGTTGCTTCGGTTATCGAAGATAGGTTAGCCAGGCATACTGCCTAGCAAGCAACTTATGCCCAATAGAATAAATTCGGGCACGATGCAACTTCAATCCCTATACTGCGTCAAAGGTTCGCTATCCAATTACATCCTATGAATATTAAAAACAAACACCTCACACTGTACGTCAGGGACTATTGCATGTATTGCAATCAGGTCCTTCGGGTAATAGGTCACTTGAAACTCGAGATAGAAATTCGCAATATTTGGCAAAATCAGGATTTCGAACGAGAATTGATTAGTGCAACCGGGCGAAGTATGGTCCCAGTGTTGGCGATTAAAGAGGGTGTAGGTCCCACCGAATGGATGGCAGAGTCCGCTGATATTATCCGCTTCCTCGAAACCCGTCAGGATTCAACCCAGGCATGAAACCACGGTAATCCCTGGTCAGTCGTTAAACGAACGCTTCTTTAACCAACCCCGGATAACCGGAGTCTGGCGTCGGCTGACTTCAACTTTATCGGGTATACCGCGAAAGAACACGCACCATTGCCCTTCATCATTTCTCTCCAGCCCTTCAAGGTGATCGATGGAAATCACCGCGTTGCGATGTACCCGGATGAATTTTTCCCCAAGCTCCAACTCGAGATTATTCAGGGTTTCATTCATCAGATATTCCTCCTTGGCGGTCTTTACCAGAATATATTTATTCTCTGCCTTGGCGTAGCAAATACTCGGTATTGAGACCAGTCGGATCTTACCCCGCTGGTTAATCGAGATGTGCATGTTACGAGTGGTTTCCTTGAGTGAATCAGTCTGTGACTTGGAAATTGGGTCGGCCTTTTGCAGGGCTCGCCTGAGCCGGTCTATCTGAACTGGCTTGAGTAGATAGTCAATGGCATTGGCGTCAAATGCCTCGAGTGCATATTCGCTGTATGCGGTAGTGAAAATTACCGCGGGAGAATGCTCCAGAGCAGACAAATGATAGACCAGTTCGATGCCACTGATTCCAGGCATTCTAATATCGACCAAGGCTTTATCCGGTCGATATTTCTCGCATAACTCGATGGCTTGTTGACCATTTTCTGCTTCGATTATTTCAGCCCCAGGCTCTATCCTGAGCAACAACTCCTTGAGTCTGGCGCGCGCCAGAAACTCATCATCAATAACTAAATATTTCATAATTCGGTTGATCTGATCCTGGGGCTAAAGAGGAAGACGAATGGTAACGGTGTATCTGTCGTCTACTTCCTGGGTATCAAATGTGCCCCTGCCCCCAAAGGTTCGATATATTCTGTCGCGTAGGTTTTCCTGCGCAACCTTGTTTCCGGTTCCCCGTTTAATGCTACCTTCAGGCAACGGATTGGTTACCTGAATGACTAGCTGCTTATTCGTTACTTTAACGCTAATATTAATGGTACCCCCTTTGAACCGTGTTTCGATTCCGTGATACACCGCGTTTTCCAGTAGCGGCTGTAGCAGTAAAACCGGTACCATAATTCCAAGGGAGTCGGGGTCAATTTTACTCGCAACCTGTAGTCGCTCGCCTAACCGCGTTTTCTCAAGATACAGATACTTATCCGCAAGATCAAGCTCTGCCTTTAATGGCACCAATACGCGTTTATCTGCCATTACCACACGAAATACGTCCGCCAGATTGTAGAGCGCCTTCTCCGCCCTGGCTGGGTGTAAGCTGATTAAATGCGCTACGCTGTTCAACGTGTTGAACAAAAAATGCGGGCGTATTCTAAACCCGAGATTGGAGAACAAAGTCATTTCGGAAGTTCGGATCATCGCCTGGATCGAAAATACTTCCTTTTCGACCCAGAATATTGGCAGACCAAACAGTAATACCATCAATAGTAGCAAGCTGGTGGTATCGATATCGATAAACCGCAGGTATGGTATCTGCCACTGCAAACCCGATTGTTCGGTGTTTAGATAGGTGGCGATATAGAGTCCAACGGCAACCAAAATAATAACTCCCCAGCCAAAAAACATCCCGAATATGCCACGCATCTGCATCAGGATATCGTTAAAGAAATTGAGGAAAAACAGTGACACCAGAACAAACACTGAAATCAACAGGATGTGACTGACTAATTGTTCGTAGTTTATCTCCGTTTCCGGGGCGCCGAAGAATGTGATCAGCCATACCGAAACCAGCGCCAAAACCGACGCACAGATAAAGCGCAGGGGAAAACGGGCCCTGCGGAACTCCAGCTGAAAGTGATTCTCGGTCACGGATTTCATGGAATTGGGACTGGGGGTATTCTAACTGAGCTTAAGCCGAGATTTATCGTTGGCAAAAATTGCGATACCAGGAACGGAGAATTGAAATAGTGCGAGACATGTGTTCCCCTAATGATCCTTTTGGCCTGTATGACGAAGAGTGTAGCGTATCAGATTAAACTTTCTAATTAGCACAATCTGACTTTTAAAAAGAATACTCCCCTGCTAAGCAGGGGAGTATAATAAGTTGATCGGGTCAAACAGAATGGGGGTTCTGCTAAAGGGGGTAAAGACCCGATTAGTGGATAGTTAGTACCGTCCACAGGCCTAGTAAACTATGTTGTTCAACAATAATCAAATATTTCAGACGAAAGGTATACTTTTGCGGTTGAACTGTATCTTAACTGGAAAAACCTCGGTAAAACCTGCGATATTCAGCACTTTTTGAACCCAAGATGAAGCAAAAAAAACCATGGAGCGGACGTTTCAGTGGCTCCACTGATGCCTTGATGGAGAGCTTTTCTGCATCGGTGAATTTCGATTGGCGGATGTACCGCCAGGACATTAAAGGTTCCATTGCCCATGCCCGGATGTTGACCAAATGCGGCGTATTGGAACAACAGGATTTCGCCGATATTGAAGCGGGATTGAACCAGATTGAAGCAGAAATTGAGGGCGAACAGTTTCAGTGGTCGGATGCGCTTGAGGACGTGCACATGAATATCGAAGCGGCGTTAACCGAGCGTATCGGCGATGCCGGTAAACGATTGCATACCGGGCGCTCGAGAAATGACCAGGTTGCTACTGATATGCGACTGTATCTGCGGGACGGAATAGACCAGTTGTGTGAAATGCTGACCAGCTTGCAACAGGTGTTGATCGACCTCGCCAAAACAGAGGCCGAAACCATAATGCCGGGTTACACCCATATGCAAAGTGCGCAACCTGTCACCCTGGGTCACCATTTACTGGCTTGGAACGAAATGTTGCAAAGGGATTACGCACGGTTTGTCGATTGCCGTAAACGCGTGGTGGTTTCTCCGCTCGGGTGCGCTGCGCTGGCAGGAACCAGCTACCCGATTGACCGTCAGATGACTGCGGATGAACTCGGTTTTTCGTCGGTGGCAACAAATAGCCTGGACGCCGTTTCCGACCGGGACTTCGTGATCGAATTTAACGCCCATGCCGCGCTGTTGATGGTACATCTTTCCCGGGTTGCCGAAGAATTGATTCTGTGGTCAACCGAAGCAACCGGGTTTGTTGATTTGGGAGATGGGTTCAGCACAGGTTCCAGCATCATGCCGCAGAAAAAGAATCCCGACGTGGCGGAATTGACCCGGGGTAAATGCGGTAGGGTAACGGGCAATCTGATGGCGTTACTCATGCTGATGAAAGGTCAACCGCTATCCTATAATCGCGATAACCAGGAGGACAAGGAACCGATGTTCGATACCCTGGACACCGCGAATTTGAGTCTCCAGGTATTTACCGCCATGTTCGGCCAGATAAAGTTTAATCGTAATGCGATGTATCAGGCAGCACTGAAAGGCTATGCCACCGCAACCGATCTGGCCGATTACCTGGTGGGCAAGGGCGTCCCATTTCGGGATTCCCATGAAATCGTCGGTATGGCGGTGGCCTATGCTATGACCGACCGGATTGCCCTTGATCAACTGCCATTATCCCGCCTGCAACAATTCAGCGAGGAGATCGACGCCGATGTGTTTGATGTATTAACCCTGGAAGGATCGGTTAATTCGCGAAATCATATTGGTGGTACGGCCCCGGCACAGGTTAAAATTGCTGCAGATAATGCTGGTCGTCTAATCGCAGATCGCTCGAGTTGAAAACTATATGCTGATTCACACATGAACAAATTAAACAAACTGCTTCTCGTTTCAATTGCCGCCTTATTCCTGCTTAGCGCTTGCGGTCAGAACGGACCCTTGTATCTGCCGGAAAGTGAAACCGATCAGAGCGTGGAAGAGACTACAGAAGAATACAGCGACGAAAGTAGCTGATACCCGAACCCCGGGACTTTTCCCGGATTTATCCTGATTTACCGGGCCTAAGGCCCCGGGTACCTTATGGACCATTTCCAGCACCATAATGGCTTGCTGTTCGCAGAGCAGGTCGCCGTGTCCCAAATCGCTGAACAGGTGGGAACGCCTTGTTACATCTATTCCCGAGCAACCCTTGAACGGCATTGGCATGCTTTCGACGACGCCATCGGCAGCTATCCCCACCTGGTATGCTATGCGGTTAAGGCAAATGGCAATCTAGCCATCCTGGAGCTACTGGCCCGCCTCGGGTCCGGCTTCGACATTGTTTCCGGAGGCGAACTGCGCCGGGTAGTCGCCGCCGGTGGAGATCCCGCCAAGACCGTATTTTCCGGGGTCTGCAAGCAGGACTGGGAGCTCGAAGAAGCACTCAGTGCAGGAGTTAAATGTTTCAATATTGAATCTGCCGGCGAACTCGATCAAATCAGCGCCATCGCGGCCCGACTTGGCAAAGTCGCACCGATATCGATCCGGATTAATCCAGATGTTGATGCCAAAACCCATCCCTATATATCCACCGGGCTGCACCAGAACAAATTCGGCCTGCCGGTACCAATGGCGCTGGAGGTCTACCGCAAGGCCCGGATCGATCCGAATATCCGGATAAGCGGCGTGGCCTGCCATATCGGTTCCCAGCTGACTGATTTAGGCCCTTATAACGATGCCCTGGGCAAGATGCTGGATTTTATTGAAACCCTGAGAGATGCTGGCATTGAACTTGACCATATCGATTTCGGTGGTGGGCTCGGGGTGCGCTATCGGGACGAAACGCCCCCCAGTCCAGCGGAGTACTGGCAGATTCTGCACCAGCAACTGGTGCGCCGAAATATCAACCTGACCATTACCATTGAACCTGGTCGGGCCATTATCGGCAATGCCGGTATTTTGCTGACCCGGATAAACTTTTTGAAATCCACCGGCGCTACCAACTTTTGTATCGTCGATGCCGGCATGAATGATTTGATTCGTCCGGCGCTGTATCAGGCTTATCAGGAAATCATCCCGGTGGACACCAACACAGAAATTGTCCCTGAGATTTATGACGTAGTAGGTCCAATTTGTGAAAGCGGTGATTTTCTAGGCAAACAACGATCGCTCCAGATCGCCGAAAACGACCTGCTCGCGGTCCGCACATCTGGCGCCTACGCCGCAGTGATGGCGTCAAACTACAACGCCCGACCACGCCCGGCCGAGGTGATGGTGGATGGCGACCAGTTTCATGTGGTACGGGTGCGGGAAACCCTGGAGCAACTATATGCCGGGGAGCGCTGTCTGCCCCAGGATTAGCATTTTGTCAGAGGTTCCATAGATCCCCGGGCAGCCATGTTTTCTGCGAACAACCCGCGGCTATTTATTACTGATACCGTGGGGAACATGACCGGTTGCGACGTAACGCCTGGCCGAGTCGCAATGACCGCTCTGGTCATCGAAGAAAATATCGGCGCCAAATGTTTTGAGAAACTCCCCTTTGTCCATGCCACCGAGAAAGTAGCTCTCGTCAATCCGTACGTCCCAGGCCCGTAATGTGCGAATAACCCTTTCATGGGCCGGAGCCGCTCTGGCAGTTATCAGCGCGGTGCGTAACGGAGAATGATCTGACGGATAGGCGTTCTGAATTCGGTGCAGGGCCGCCAACACCGGCTTAAAAGGCCCTCCTGGCAATGGGTCGTTGGCGGCCTTTTTCTCAGAATTGGAGAATTCCTGCAGGCCCTGTTGTTGGTACACCTGTTCAGCGACGTCAGAAAACAATACTGCGTCACCGTCGAAGGCGATTTTAAGGCGGCCGGACTGGGATTGATCCAGCTTCGACGGCAGAATTGTGGCTGCTGCTATGCCCATATCCAGCGCGTTGCTCACATCTTCCGGGTTTGCTGAAAGAAACAAATCGGCGCCAAATGGCTGGACATATTGATAGGGGGACTCACCCCCGGTAAAAGCTGCCCGGCTGATCGACAGTCCGTAGTGTTCGATGGAATTAAACACCCTCAATCCGGTATCGGCGCTGTTGCGGGAAATCAGCACGATCTCGACTTTCTGACTGTCGTCGTTGCGGGCCGGATTGTGTTCCAGGGCAAGAAATTTTTTGACCATGGAGAATGCTACTCCCGGTTCCAGAATTTCTGCTTCATGCTCGATCTGATAATGGCAATAGGCTTCGATTCCCTGATCTATAAAAACCTGATGGCTTTGCTCGAGATTAAACAATGCCCGGGAGGAAATTGCGATTACCAGCGCGTCATTAAATTTGGTTGCCATATTTTCGCTGCTCCTAACTTATGCAGAGGTCCCCTAATTATAGTTTTCGCAGATAACTGATCACTGGACCCGACTGTGGTTGTCGCCCATGCCAGATTGAAAACGATTCTGCGGCCTGTTCAACTAGCATACCCAGTCCATCGCTGGCTTGTGTTGCGCCTTGGTCCATCGCCCATTTCATAAACAAGGTAGGTTCCTGGCCATACATCATATCGTACGCCAGGGTTTCTGCGCCGATGCAGTTGCTACTAATGTCCGGCAACGCACCAGCCAGGCTGGCGGCGGTGCCATTAATCACAATGTCGAAAACTTCGGTGGCTTGATTAAGACCGCCGCCGTAGACATTGCCAAATCCTGCTTGGTTAAAACGCCGAGCCAGAGCCATAGCTTTGTGGGGAGTTCGATTTACCACCGTTATTTGCCTCGGCTGGCAGCCAAGTAGTGGTTCGAGGACCCCTCGCACGGCGCCCCCGGCGCCTACTATCAAAATATTCTTCTGCACAAGCTGGTACCCCAGATTTGCCTGAATATCCCGAGCCAGGCCAACGCCATCGGTATTATCACCCTGGACCGAGCCGTCATCATCGAATTTAAGGGTATTGACCGACTCGGATATTTGGGATCGGGTTGATAGACCATTGCCAGGACGCTGACACAATTGCCAGGCTTCAACCTTGAACGGCAGGGTAATATTGAGACCGGCGCCGCCCTGGGCTGCAAAGTGACTCACGGCCTGGTCGAATCCTCCCATATCTACCTGAATCCGCTCGTAATCCAACTGAATCCCAAACTGCTGGGCAAATTGCTGGTGGATAATCGGCGATTTACTATGCGCAACAGGATTGCCCATGACTGCGAAGTGCCGTCTGGGTGCCCGGAAGTCGAACAGGTCAGTCATTGTGATAGATATACAGGGGCTTTGTTGTTGCAATAGATATCTGACCATAACCCTCATTGCTCAGACCAAATGAACTGACCGGCTTAATCACGGTCTCAGGATCGATATGATACTTGCATTGTCCGGACAGTGTCACTAGCGTCGATTCGAATGCTACCAGACTGAATATACCCTTGAGATCGAATTGCCAGTTGCCGCTAGTGAACCCGGTTATCGCTTGATCGAAGATTACTTTGGTTGGCGTTTTTCGCTGTTTCAGGTGATGAAAAACTTCGCCAAGATTCAGTAGTTCGTGATCCCTTCGACCACCGAGAAAACCCTTCAAACTAATTTCACTGAAACGCTGATTCAATAATGAGAGAGCAAACGCAAGGTCTGAAAAATCTTTTTCCGGGTTTAATTGATGGTCCAGTGCGCCGCTGAACGAGTCACCATCGCCAACCGATATCCCCACCCCTCGCTGCTGCCTTTGGGCACCGCCATCGACAAAAATCACGGGTTCGGTAATGACACCATTTGAGTCCGTACCCATGGGTCCTACTAGCGTAACCCGATGGGATTTGGCGAAGCGGTCGAGATAGGCCGCGGTACTGATTTCTGGCACGATATATGGTGTCCTGGTTTTACCGGTCGAGAATGAATGGTCCCGATTCAAACTGAATGTAAATAAGATTCAGACCACGAAAACATTATAATGCAATGGATTGTCATGCTAACAAAGTTATTGGTTTAAATGCGTATTGTTAAATTTCTGTTGCCCGTGTTGATTGTTGCCATGGGCGCTGGCACCTATTTCTATCTTAAATCCAACCGCAGCAAACCGGAGCCGATCAAACAGGTAGCCCGGTTACCCGTAGTTGGGGTACAAATCGTGGAAAAACAACGGGTGCTTCCCAGCCTGACATTATTCGGTCAGATTGAAGCTCCCAACAATAGCGTTTTGAGTGCAGGGATTGCCGCAGACGTGCTCGAGGTATTTGTGCTCGAAGGCAGCACCGTCGATCAGGGAGAGCAACTGGTTCGACTGGACCAGGCTGATACCTCCCTGGAAATTCTCCAGCGCAAAGCTGAAATCGCGGAGATTGAAGCCCAAATCGAAAGCGACAGGAATCGGCACAATGCCGACAAGTCCGCGCTGGCCAGGGAAAAGGAGCTGCTTGGACTGATCCGAAAATCGGTGGAACGAGCCCGCGTCATGGCGCGGGCCAGTGCAGGTACCGAGGCCCAGCTGGATACCGCATTGCAACAGGAGCAACAGCAATTACTGGCAATCGTCCAGCGTCAGTTATCCATCGATGATTTCAATTCGCGTCAAAGACAGTTGCAGGCACGCCTGGAAAAGGCCCAGGCTGCACTCAGCCGATCCCAGCGTGATCAGGCCCGAACCCTAGTCATTGCGCCCTACCCAGGTCGAGTGATTGATGTCATGGTGTCCCAGGGAGATCGAACCAGCCCGGGGCAACCGTTGGTGCAACTGTATGATGACAACCGCCTGGAAATTCGTGCCCAGGTGCCGAGTCGATACATTCCCACCCTGCGAAAAGTCGTTGGCAATGGAGAAGTCCTCGGCGCCAAAATGATCCAGGCAGGTCTCGAGGTGGCGCTTACCCTACATCGACTGGCTGCCAGTGTTACCCAGGGTCAGGGTGGTGTGGATGCGTTTTTCCGTGCAGAGGTCGAACCGTTGCCGGCACTCGGCACCACCGTTGAAATTAATCTCGAGCTACCGGCGCTGGAACAGGCGGTAGTGTTATCGCCGGATTCGTTGTATGGCTCTGATCGGGTCTATCGGGTAGAGCAGGGGGCCTTACGGGGGCTGTCAGTGGTGCGCTTGGGACAACGACTGGATGCCGCTGGTCGTCAGCAGTTGATCGTTGATGGAACACCATTTAGTCCGGGTGATCGGATCATGAACTCGCGTTTACCCCAGGCAATTGAAGGCCTTAAAGTGGAAGCCAGAGAATAATATGGGAACCCTTTCAGGATTAGCCCCCGGGTCGTCTAATCAGGGAGGACTTATTGGCGTCTTTAGCAATCATCCGGTGGCGGCAAACCTGCTTATGGTGATGATGCTACTGGCTGGGGTGTGGGGTATTCGTCAGTTAAATACCCAGTTTTTCCCGACATTCCAAATTGACTACGCCAGCGTCCGGGTGGTGTGGAGCGGTGCCAGTGCCGAAGACGTGGAGCAGCTGATCACAACTTCTCTGGAACAATCATTAAGGGATGTCGATTTTGTCAAAAAGATCACATCAACCTCGGCCGAGGGAGTGTCCTCGGTGTCCCTGGAATTTGAGGAAGGGACGGATATGGGATTGGCGGTGGACCAGGTTAAACAACGGGTCGACCAGGTACAAAATCTTCCGGATGGCGCTGAAGAGCCGGTGGTTAGTAATGCGGTACGCTATGAAAGTATCGCAAGATTACTGGTTACCGGTGGTCAAGACATCCGGGAACTGCGCCCCCTGGTTCATCGCCTGGAACACGAGTTATTGGAGCGCGGGATCGCGAAAATTTTTATTAATGGCTTGCCGGAAGAGCAGATCGCTATTGAAGTTCCTTCTAGCAAGCTGCGGGAATTGGGGCTGTCTCTCGACGACATAGGTCGCAGGGTGGCAGCCTGGTCGAGGGACGTCCCGGTTGGGATTATCGGGCGCGGGGAAATATCCAAACAACTGCGTTTTCGCGAGCGGCGGGATCATGAACTGGATTTCGAAAATATTCCGATCGTAGTGGCTGAGCAAGGCAGAAGAATCGTCCTGGGAGATATTTCCACAATCCAGCGCAAACCGATGGACAGTCAGGTGGCTATTACCTTTCGGGGTAAACCCGGGGTGGAACTGTTGTTAAATCGGACCGAGAACAGCGACAGCCTTAAAGCAGCGCGGATACTGCATAGATGGCTCGAGGAAACCAAGCCAACGTTGCCGCCCGGGGTGGAATTAGTTCCGTTCAATGAACGCTGGGAATTGCTCCAGGGACGAATCAATCTCCTGGTTAAAAATGGCGTTGGCGGTTTACTACTGGTTTTGCTGATCCTGTTTTTGTTTATGCAGGGAAGGGTGGCATTCTGGGTTGCCGTGGGTATCCCGGTTTCATTTATGGCGGCTCTAGCGGTGCTATATCTGATTGGGGGTACCATCAATATGGTTAGCCTGTTTGGACTGATTATGGCTCTCGGCATTATTGTTGACGATGCCATCGTGGTGGGCGAAGAGTCCATGTCCCAGCATAACAATGGCCGGGATCGCCATAACGCCGCGCAATCAGGAGCCCGGCGTATGCTGGCGCCGGTGTTTGCTTCTTCCCTGACCACTATCGCTTCATTTTTCCCATTGTTATTGATCGGCGGAATTATGGGCTCGATTTTGCGGGCAATTCCTATCGTCGTAATCTGCGTGATCGTGGCTTCACTGGTAGAGTGTTTTCTGATTATGCCGGGTCACCTGACCCACTCCTTTCGCAGACTTGGAAATCGACCAACCGGTCGCCTGCGGCAATACCTGGATAATAAATTTTTACAGTTCAGGGATCGGGGGTTTCGCCCCACGGTGACCCTGGCGTTAAATTATCGCTGGACCACCGTGGCGATAGCCCTTGCCCTGATGTTAACAACCCTGGGCTGGTTTTCTTCCGGTCGCATAGGATTTCAATTTTTCCCAACTGCTGAAGCAGATCGTATCTATGCCAACGTTGGTTTCGTTTCGGGAACACCAGCTCATACTGTAAAAGATTATCTCGGAAAGATTGAGGACGCGCTACATGAAGTTGAAGCCGAACTGGGGGGATCATTTGTCAATCTGATCATCAGCCGTCACGGCGCATGGGAAGGCGGGCGTGGCGGAAAAGGAGATCATATTGGCGGGATCAGGGTTGAGCTTACCGATCCTGACCAGCGTAGTGTGCGTAACCGGGAAATCATCCGGGCTTGGCGTGAAAAGCTGCCGGCCATTCCCGGGCGAGAGAGATTGACCATCATTGAACCCCGGGCCGGACCGCCGGGAAGCGATATTGATCTGCGCATTACCGGCAACAGTATTCGTCAGGTTAAAAAGGCCGCGGAAGAGCTGAAGCAGGTATTGCTGCAGATTCCTGGGCTGTCTGGGATCGGTGATGATGCCCCCTATGGTCGCGAACAAATGGTGTTGCAACTTACACCGTCGGCAGAAGCCCTGGGTATGAGTATAGACAATATGTCGCGCCAGCTCCGTGCGGCCTATGATGGTTACACCGTACAAGAACTGTCCGATGGCTATGACGATATCGATGTCCGCCTGTCATTGCCTGAAGAAGAGCGGAACTCCGTGGCCAGTTTTTCTGACCTGGACATTGTGTTGCCCAATGGCAATACCGAGCCCATTGGGAACCTGGCAACGGTACACCTGGATCGGGGTTTCGAAACCATCCGTCATACCGGCGGCAACCTCGCGGTCACGGTCACCGCGAGCGTTGATCCGGCGGTGAATAACAGCAACGAGATTAGGCAGGAACTCGAGCAATCCATGCTACCGGAGCTGGCAAGTAAATATGCTGTCAAGTTTAGTTTCGAGGGGCGCCAGGCTGATCAGCGTGAAACCCTGGGTGACATGCTACTGGGCCTGTTTCTTGCTCTTAGTCTGATCTATTTGGTATTGTCCTGGGTTTTTGGTTCCTATGGTTGGCCATTGATCGTGATGGCAATCATTCCGTTCGGACTGGTAGGCGCAATTTGGGGGCATGTCTTAATGCAGCAGGACCTGACGATCCTGTCGCTCTTCGGCTTTTTTGGACTGTCTGGAATTGTGGTGAATGATTCGATTATCCTGGTGATTTTTTATAAGGATCTACGCCAACGCGGGACCGCCCCTGTTGATGCGGTAATCGAGGCCGCCTGCCAACGGCTGCGCGCGGTTTTACTCACTTCACTGACCACTATAGCCGGCCTGACGCCGTTATTGTTTGAAACGTCCCTGCAGGCACAGTTTCTGATTCCAATGGCGACAAGCCTCGCATTCGGCTTGGCCTTTGCGACCCTATTGGTGCTGTTTCTGGTCCCAGCGTTACTGTTAATCTACGAAAACGCGGCAGCATATTTCAGTCCAGGTTCAGTCCGGGGTGTGCATGCTCCTGGCTGAATCGGCGGCGCTTTGTCAGGATTCGGGAGGTGACTTTCCAAGGCTAACAATAACCGCGTAAATTTGATCTAATGGTGCAGGATTCCCGCCAGGGACCACTAATGGATCGTGATTTTAAACCAAGAGGTAACAACAAGAGGAAACAATATGATGGGTCGGATATTATCGGGATTAGCGGTTGCATTATTATGCGGGTCGAGTGGGTCAGCGTGGTCTAACGAGGCCCTGCAATACCTCGGCATGGATGATCAAACCCGGCAGGGAGGGCTATGGGTACAATTTCAATCGACTGATGAAGTGGACAAATTTACCCGATTTTCAGAACCTGGTCGGGAACTCGAACGCAGCACGTTGTCCATGAACCAGCAATTCGGCGATCAGACACTGCACTGGGGTGTGTCCCAGGCTGAGGATGAGCGACTGGACCAGCTCGGAATTTCGTTCGGAAAATCCAGTGTCTATGGTTTTTCCGGATTTGGCGATACCACCAGTAAAAACCTCAATCCCTATTCAGGGATCGGTAGTTTTCAATTTCATGGCGGTCTGCGCCAGCGCTTTGAATTTTCGGGCTATCGTCTCGGTTACCGATTCAACCAAAACAACGGATTCGAATTAACCCATGTCCTGATTAAAGCCCCAGGCCTGGAAGATCGCACGGTGTACGATCTGGGCTGGCGAGGGCGACGTATGCAACTATCCATGGGCCAGGTTGATGTCGGTGATCAGATTGCTGGCAGGACCATGTCATTGGGTATAGACCTGGGGAAACATCGTTGGTCGTTACAGGGACTGGATGCGGCCAATCGGGCAAGTTTCCTTGGTCTGGCATATTCCACCCGGACTCGCAAAGGAAAAGATTTTGCGATTAACCTGGAGCGCCGGCAGAATCCATTATATGAAGCGGCCAACGATGATCGTATTACCTTTAGTCTGGGATTTCGATTTGGTGCCAGGGTTCCGGTTTTATACGCCAGCGAAGCAGAAGCTGAAGAAACGCCGGAGCAAAAGAAAAAAGTCAGCCCGGTGCTGGTTGGTGCCGCTGCGGTTGGTGCCGGAGTTGCCCTTAGTTCTGGCAGCAGTGGCGCAGACGGACAGACCCGTTTCGCTGGCCAAAATGAGCCAGCCAGGCAGGTTTTGAACGGGATAAACCCGACTTCGGTAGCGCAAAATCGAGAGTTTGGCGGGTATGTCTATCGTAATGCCGATGGCTCATTTTCGGCGACCCAGCCGATTCCGGGAGAAGCTGCCAGTGTGTCGCTGCCACCGCCCGCGAGCGCTGCCCCACAAGGCGCAGTAACCACTGCCAGCTACCACACTCATGCTGCATTTGATCCCAGGTTTGATAATGAAAACTTTTCGCCCCAGGATATAATTTCCGATATCTTGTTTCGTATTGATGGCTACCTGGGTACACCGGCTGGACAATTTAAGTTTTTCGACCTTTCCAGCCGGCAAATTACTACCCTTGGAGGGCCGGGAACCCTTGCCACAGGATCGTGATCTCCCGTTATCCGTGGCTGTTAGCCGCAGCACTACTGATGATTAATAGTAGTCAGGCAGGTGGTCCGGTCGAGGATGGACTCGAATACGCCCTGGCTCAGGACGGTTGTGGGTTCGATCACGGCTACGTCTGCCTGGACCGGGTCGAAGACGATTTTTTAAGTCTCGAGTCCCACGATCGCATGGTGCCGGGAAACTATATGAAGGCCTGGCAAATCGCCGCCGCAGACTTTGCCGGGATTCCTGATCTGGAGGATGAACAGCGAAATTACAAACATTATAAATTTGGTTTTACCGAGAACCAGGAACACTATATTGTGTTATTCCAGGCGCTCCTGCTACCAGCTATGGAGGATGGTCAGGCTATCGGTCCGTCTCGCGGCACCTATGGCCGGACCACGCGCTACTGGATTAACAAAAAAACCCTGACCATCGACAATCGACTGTTTTACAAAAGCTGATCATACTTTCAACCGCGGGAAAAATGATGAAGTCATTTACCGAATTCTTGCTTAAAGTACCCATGTTCAAGGGATTGGACCATGGAGTTTTGTCCGAAGTCGATCTGGTTGCCAAACCAATCCAGGCTGCAGCAGGGGATTATCTGTTTAGACAGGGACAAGCAAGTGACGGCATGTATCTAATCGAGCGAGGCCGAATCGCGATTGAAGTCCGAACCCCGGGAGACCAGGTGCTGCAGGTTGCTGAGGTGTCTCATTGCGAGGTTCTGGGGGAAATGGCCCTGATGGATGACGGCGTGCGTTCGGCATCTGCTAGAGTGATCGAGGACACCACCGGATATTATTTCAGTCGCCAGCGCTATGACATGCTGAAAACCGACCTGCGGCCAGCCGGTATCGCACTGAGTAGCCGATTGACCAAAGGAGTAGGTAACAGTTGCGGCGCGCTAATGGATGGGATAACTGGTCAGAACCGGGCAGCCTCGGAAATAAGGATGAACCTGGATTTGATCGAAAAATATAAAATCTCGGATGCCTGGCCCTGCGATCACTCGGTATTACGCCAGTTCGCTGCATTTGCAGAATTCCGCGACGAAGAAATCACGACCTTGATTGACAGCCTGGACCGGATCAAGATTCCCGCCGGGGTAACATTGTTTTCCATGGGGGATCCGCCCGACGGTATGTATATCGTTTTGCGGGGCGCCCTGCGGTTGGGAATATCCTCTCCCCAAAGCAATGTTCAATTTAATATCCATGGTCCCGGCAGTATGGCCGGATACATAGAGGTTTTTGAGGGCAGAAACCGAGCCGCCGATCTGGTCAGCAGGGAAACAGCGGAACTGGCTTATCTGCCCGCGGCGCAGTTTTCTGAAATGATCAGGCAGCAAAGTCCATTGGTATTTAAATTATTGGCGAACCTTGGAAGGCAGTCAGTCAGTCAGTTGCGAAAGATCAATAACGTGGTTTCAAGAATTGCATCTTTCGATCGATGCGTCCTATAACATCGGAGTGAATTAATCATATGTGCAGGGTACTGGGTTATCTGGGTTCACCAATTTCATTAAATAATCTGCTGTACAGTTCCGACAGCTCTCTGGTTAAACAATCCTATGATGCGCGGATGCTGGGGATGCTTAACCTGGCAGGATTTGGTTTGACCGCCTGGGATCACAATTCGGCTAATCCAGAAGTGCCGGTTTCCTATAAAACCACGGACATACCGGTATTCGACCCCAACCTTCATTCTCTCAGCGAAAAGGTTAGAACCCATTGTTTGCTGGCCCACGTTCGTGGCGTCGGACTCAACCACGAAGCCCAGATCGGTATGCAGAATCTACATCCATTTGCCTATCGGGGCACCCCTATGGTGCTCGCCCATAATGGTGACCTCGCCAGCTTCCGGGAAATGCGCTATGACCTCCTTGAATATATAAAACCTGAAATAGCCAGTCAGATTTCCGGTTCCACCGATAGTGAATTCATGTACGCATTATTTTTATCCCAATTCGACGATCCTGGAAAGCACCAGGATCCGGGCGAGATGGTCGATGCGGTATCTCGATCCTTTGAAATAATACGGCGGGTCAGAGAGCGGGTCGGCATCGCAACATCTTCATCCACTAATCTATTTATTGCAGACGGACGCAGCCTGATTGCTGTACGTTTTACCTTCGACTTCGGTTGTTATGGTGAACGGTTCCACGAGGCCAATTTATCCTTCCTTAGTCTTTGGTTTACCTTTGGCAGCGAATATGGTTTTCGTGATGGCGAATGGAAAATGATAGGTGGGCGGGAACAATGCGACAGCAGTGATTCATTTATTATCAGTTCAGAACCGCTAACCGTGGAAACCTCAACCTGGCTTGAGTTGCCGGAATACTCTGCGCTCTACGTCAGTCAGCAAGGCGATAAGCGAATCGCCAATACGGTGGAACTCATGGTTTGAGAATCTGTTCAATCAAATCCTATTCAATACCTTTGATGGAGTCGTAATGACAATTGATCAACTGCAACAATACGCGGATGCGTGGAATGACCATGATATCGATACGATCATGGCATTTATGACTGAGGACTGTGTTTTTGATACCGGTGGTGGCCGGGAAAAGCATGGTACGCGCTATCAGGGATACCAGGAGGTTAAAGCGAGGTTTATTGAAGTCTGGACCGAGCTGCCTGATGTTCGTTTCGAAAATGCGAGCCATTTTGTTCAGGGCAACAGGGGTTGTACGGAATGGACCTTCCAAGGGACCCGGGAGGATGGGTCCAAGGTGGAAATAGACGGATGCGATTTATTTACCTTTTCGGGAGATAAAATCCAGATCAAAAACTCCTATATTAAGAACCGGCGTTACGACTGACTAACTTGTCCAGGTTAGCATCAGGATTGATCAGATTACCAGACCGTTGACGGCAACACCGGTGAAATCGCCGCCCCCCGGGAATGAGCCAAATGACTGAGAGAGCATAGTTTTGCTAAATGTAGATTTGTCAAACCATGCTTTTAATGTCAGCAGCGAAAGTCGGAAAGGCAAACATTTCTCCGGCTAACTCGTCGGCAGTAATGTTGTGTCGCATGGCGAGGGAAAACAAATGGATTAACTCCTCGCCATGGTGACCGACTATATGGGCTCCAAGAATTTTCCGGTTGCTGCGGTCAATAATTACCTTGGACCAGGCCGCTGTTTCGGCGTAAAAGCGGGCGGAAAACCAGCCTGACATATCTGCAGACTTAACCTCCACATTCATACCCGCAGCTTTGCCTTCAGCCTCGGTTATGCCGACGCTGCTTAGCGCAGGAACGGTATATACCGCGCTGGGAATTACCCTATAGTCAGGACTTCTGGTGTCCCCGCCGACGATATTCTGCCCGACCAGCCTGCCTTCATACGTAGCGACTGGTGACAACTGCGCGGAAGTGACCAGCGCATCACCGGCGACCCAAACCCCGGGATTGGAAACCGAGCGCAGATTGTCGTCTACTTCGATTCGAATTCCATCGAACTGGATATTGGCAGCAGCCAGATCCAACTCGGCAACGTTGGCGATTCGACCAGTACCATTGACTACCCTGTCGGCGTCGATAGAAATTTCCTTACCCTGGTGAGCATAGTAGACTCGCAGACGTTGGCCGTGTTTTTCAATACGCTTCACCTCGATACCAGTCGAAATGGCAATACCAATTCGCTCACTTTCGGCTTTAATCTGATCAACCGCATCGCTATCCAGACGGGGCAGCAGCTGGGGCATCATCTCAAGGATGGTTACATTACTTCCAGCCCGAGCATATACGTGACTAAATTCCATGGCGATGACGCCGCCGCCGATAAACACTACCTCTTCAGGGCGTTCAAGCTCGGACAATACCTGATCAGAAGTGATTAGAAGCTCCGCGCCAGGTAACGGCAACGGGCGTGGAATCGAACCGGTAGCAATTACGAAATTTTCCCCTTCGACCCGAAAACCATTAACTTCGACAGCATTAGCTCCGACGAATTTGGCTTTGCCCTTATAAACTGTCCCTCTGTTGTTCGCGGTGTCTTCCATGGCACCGGGAATGAAATCGATCATGTCGTTTTTGCGTTGAATGAGTTTGCTCCAATTGAGCCGGGCCGGGCCAACTTCTATGCCGTGAGTGTGGGCAATTTCGATCTCGTGCAGCGCCTGGGCTGCTGCTACCAGAACTTTTTTGGGGGTACAGCCTCGATTCGGACAGGTACCGCCAAATTCCGCGGGTTCAATAAAAGCGATTGATTTACCCGCAGGATGGGCGATTTGAGATACGCCGAAACCGGCGTTGCCGCCCCCTATAATGACAATGTCGTAGTGCTCACTTTGCATGTTATATCCTCAATAAAATAGATTGGCCGCACGCAAAACCACGAATGGTCTGCGCGCGGCTCGGTTAGCTGGGCTAAAATCCGAAAGAGACGCCTAGGGAAATTACATCGATGTCCAGGTCTTCGACTTCATAGCGCTCGACTTCTCCTCGTACGCTCCAGTTGCTATTAATATCGTAGTTTACGCCTACGCCATAAAAAGCATCAGTATCGCTGTCGCTGATCAATTGACTTGCAATCGAGCCAGTGGCATCGGCATCCCAATCGTGGGCACCAACTTTGCCAAAAAGTGAGAAGTTACTGGTTAGTGGAATCGATCCAACTACCGCCAGGCTAAAACCGTCAATTTCAAGCTGGCTGCTGTTGTTACTGATTTCACCAAAATCATAGTAACTGCCTTCGATACCGACGAAGCTGTTGAATTTGTAGCCAGCATAAATTTTGCCAGCTGTATCATCTTCATCCAGGCTGCGTTCATCGACAGTGCTTTGGGATACCGCACCACCCAGGTACCAGTTACCCTGGGCAAACGTTTGAATTGCGGCCCCACTGGAAACCAGAGCGACCAGACCGACCAACGAGTTTTTTAAGATTGAGTTTTTCATGATTAAGTTTCCAAATTGATTTTAAAAGTTAAAACACAAACTTTTTGTGTTGCTATTTGGATGCCAGTGAAACTGGATTGGTTACAAAAAAACGAAAAAATATTTATCTTCTAAAAAATGCTATTGCCAGTCTTGGGTAATAGACTGGCCTACAAAGATTAGATGAGGATTAAGAACAGAATCTGTCCTGGCTAAATATTCCCTCTAAACTTACCAGAGGAAGGTTGAAAACCTGAAAGCGGGCTAGGAGTTTTTTTCTCGAGAAGCCAAAATAGCCTGAACCAATGCTTCCGGCATGGTCTCGCAGCGAGAATCGGATTCTTCCTTAAAAGCAGCCTGACTTAACTTTATGCTGGACCGATAATTTGCAAGATATCCTTCGCAGGCCGGGCAGTGGCTGAGATGCTCCTCAAATTCCCGCTGTTGCACTGCGGGCAACTTACTGTCTAGATAGTCCACGATAAACCTTTCCAGTTGTTCGCAGGTTAGAGCTGTTGTTTCATTCATTTCTTTGCTGGTTGTATTCATAGGGATTCGTCATTCAAATGTGGTGAACCAACAGCTGTTGTTGGAACGGTTGGGTTTATCTGAAGGAAGTCCGGCAACACTAGTTGCGCTCCAGAATCATCGCCACGGCGGTGGCCCCGGCACCACAGATGCTCACAAGCCCATAGCGGCCGGATCGGCGCTTTAGTTCATGGGCCAGGGTCAATGCAATACGCGCTCCAGTGGCGGCAAAGGGATGACCAACTGCGATTGAGCTGCCGAGTGGGTTAAGAATGTTGGTGTCAACCTCCCCGATAGCTGGCTCTTTCCAACCTTGTTCCCAGGCCTCGAGATTGGACGCAACCTGGCCGCCAAATGCTTCGTGCATTTCAATAATATCCATATCATCGAGAGATAGTCCATATTTGTTAAGAAGCCTTGGTACCGCAACCCCAGGCCCCATAAGCAAGCCATCCTTTGGGTCAATACCAACATTTATAAATCCTTTGATATAAGCCAGGGGCTCGGTCTGTAGTTCATTTGCTCGCACTTCTGACATCAATACCACCGAGGCTGCGCCATCAGTCAATGGGCTGGCATTACCCGCGGTAATGGTACCGGTGGCGCTTCGATCAAATACCGGGGCCAGCTTTGCAAGGGCAGCCATACTGGTATCTGGCCGGATCAATTGATCGCTATCAATGCCATCGAGTGGATGTATTTCAGCGGTGAGGCGCCCATCGGTAGTCGCAGCATTGGCATTCATATGACTTCGAAAGGCAATTTCATCCTGAACTTGTCTGCCGACCTGCCACTCTTTGACGGTTATTTCAGTATGTTCACCCATAGTCAGGCCGGTCGATGGTTCGGCGACTCCATATCCCCATGGCCAGAAATCTTTGGGCCTCAGTTTGAGCATGGTCTTGATCCGCTGACTGGTTGTCCTGGCGCTTCGGGCTTCAAGAAAAATACCGCCGGCGTGTTTGGTAAATAACACCGCTGGATTTGACATGGATTCGACTCCCCCGGCAATTCCCACACTGTTACGACCGGTCAGGATGGCATCGTGAACTGAGGCGATTGCTGACGTCCCACTGATGCAGTTGTCAGTAACCGTGAGAGCTTGGACCGCCGTGGGCAACTCGCTTCGGAAATTTATCTCCCGGGCGAGATGGGGCACCGAGGGGTCAATGACAACATTTCCATAGACAAATTGATCGACTAATTCCGGATCCAAATCCAGCTTCTGTAAAGCGCCATTCACGGAATGGACTCCAAGGTCAATAGCGGAGAACTTCCGCAACGCAGAACCCGATTTTGCAAAGGGTGTACGGGCGCCGCCAACAATAGCGACTCTGGATGTTGTGTCATTGTTCATTTTATTACTCCTCAGTTTGGTCCATGGTCAATTTGTCCGCTTATCAGGACTGGGTCAATTTTCAGCCAGTTCTGACAGCAAAATCCGATCTTTAAGTAATTTACGGCCGCGGTGCAGCCCGGTTTTGACATTACTGATGCTTAGGTCTAATAACCGGGCGGTTTCCTCGGTACTATACCCTTCGATGTCACGGAGCAGCAAAAGGTTACGGGCAGATTCAGGAAGTTGATCAATATGGCGTCGCACACTCAACCGCCGCTCTTCATCTACCAGCAAATCTTCTACCGAGAGTGATATCTCAGCCTCGGTTTCAATTCGCTTGCCACCGCTATCGAATAGAGAGGCATTGTCCTCAATAGACTCTTCCTTACGCCGCTTTAGTGTGCGTAATTTCATCAACGCCGTATTCACCACGATTCGGTGCAACCACGTCTCGATGGACGAACGCCCTTCAAATCGATCTATGTTTTTAAACGCCTGGATATAGGCCTCCTGGATGCAATCTTGAGCGTCGGCATCGCTGACTAAATATCGCCTTGCCAGCGCCAGCATCCGGCCACCGTAGTTGCGTACCACTAGTTCAAAACAGGCGGCATCACCGTTCTTCAGACCGATTACCAACTGCCGATCGGCAGTACTATTTTCAATGGTTTTTGTGTTACCTGGCATATCCCTGATCTATACTGAAGTTCCTCGGAAGAGACTAAGAGGACTGATGGTTTTGTATTTTGTTCCCAAATGGTCAGCGGAAAAATCGGACCAGGTACCAAAGTGTCCGGGTTAGGGGTTTTAGAGATGCCAGAAAACCCTATGGATCATTTGGCCTGATTTTGTTGCTGTTATTAATACCGATATCATTTAATCTCAGGTGGTAATACCGAAGTAATCGGTAAGTTCAGCAATACGTAAGAAGGAACTCATGAAGCATTCGATGAATACAGTATTTTTCAGTTTTTTAGAATTACTTCGTTACTATTTGTTCTGAGAACGCATCGTATGAATCTGTGCCGCTTACGAGCTTTTGAAGATGTTTCCTAGATAAACTCCGCTTTTGTCGGAATTTGATTTGCTACAGATACCGCATCCTCAATTGAAACCTTCTGGTTAAACAAAGCCCAGCCAACTACCGCTCCGGAGATATTCGGTAAATTGGAAAGAATCGAGATATCGTCCAAATTTCGAACGGTGCCGCTTGAGATTACCGGGCAGCTGAGTTCGGTCCCCATCAGGGTGGTATTCGCCATGCTGCTTTCCGGTAGTTCGTCATAGCGGTCAATATCGGTATAGATAATTGCCGCGACCCCGGATCGTTCGAATCGCTTGGCCAATTCCATAGCGCTAAAAGTTGAGGTATTTTTCCATCCATGGGAAACCGCTTTGCCATCTCTGGCATCAATGCTCACCGCTATTTTATCCGGATGATGGGCGCATAATTCCTGGACCAGTCGCTGGTCCACAACCGCCGCGGTACCCAAGACTACTCTACTTGCACCGCTATTCATCCACCAGTCAACTGAGCTGGCTGAGCGTATGCCGCCGCCAACCTGGACAGGAATATTGGACTTTGAAATTATATTTTGAATGATTTTGGAGTTGTCCCCCAGATGTTCAAATACGCCATCCAGATCAACTACGTGAAGCCACTCTGCGCCGCCATTTTCAAACTCTTTGGCGGCCTCTTCCGGTGTGATTTCAAATACCTTGGGATCTTCAATACCACCGCGTTTTAGATTGACACACTGCCCATTGTGCACCTCAATATCTGGATAAATTATCATCGTTATGTCCTCAGTTATGTCCTCAATAATTGGATAGCAGCTAGGTTTGGTAACTCGATTTAGTTCTGTTCCGGGGTGGATTAGTTATACCATATACGCGACAAATAATATATTTTAAGCGACGATTTTTGGGTTGAGAATTCCGTCGATGGGGCTTTTTCGTTCCCTGTTCAGGCAATGAAATTCGCCAAACCATCGCTCAACCTGGCAATTTCCTCCGGTGAAATACTTTCACTACCCGCAACCATTTTTTCCAACCTGGACTGCCGGGGTCGATACTGGTCGCCCAGCTTCTCAGCAGCTCGTCTGGCGTCTTCCGGCGCATTGCATATCAATACCATGTCGCAGCCTGCGGCTAGTGCAAGGTTTACCCGTGGTTCGGAACCCTCGTTTGCTCTGGCGCCCTGCATGGTCAGATCATCGCTAAATACCAGGCCATCAAAACCAATTGTTTGGCGTAACACCTGACCAATCCAGAAAGGAGAAAAAGTCGGAAGCTGGTCGGTTACTTTGGGAAAACTGACATGGGCAGTCATGACGGCACCGAGCTTTTCAGAGAGCTGGGAATAAGGCAGTAGATCGGTGGCGAGCAGTGTTTCCAGATCCCGGTTGTCAGCCGGTATTTCGAAATGGGAATCCGCCAATACCCCGCCGTGCCCGGGAAAATGCTTGCCGGTAGCCTGCATACCAACACTATTCATTCCATCAATATAGGCAGATGCAACCCTGGCAATAGCGTTGGGATTTTGATGAAAGGCGCGATCACCGATCACACTACTGGCAAGATCAGCAACATCGAGTACCGGGGCAAAGCTGAAATCTACGTCAACCCGGCGCAATTCTGCCGCCATTAGTCTGGCCGCGTTAAAAGCCTGCTGTTCTGCCTGGGCAGGATCACGATCGTATTGTGCGCCAAAAATATGCAATGGAGGAAGCTCGAAAAATCCGTCACGAAAGCGCTGCACCCTGCCACCTTCCTGGTCAACGGCAATTAACAATGCAGGACTGCGAACAGCTTTAATCTGGGTGATCAGTTCACTAACCTGGCGTACCGATTCGAAATTGCGACTAAACAGGATCACTGCACCGACTGCTGGATGCTGCAGAAACTGGGATTCTTCTGTGGTCAAAGTCAGGCTTGTGACGTCTACCATCAAAGGGCCTCGGGCCAGGTTAACGCTGGTGTTACCCATGTATATCTACCCTGATACCTGGTTCGACCAGGTCGAACAGTTCGATAACATCCCGGTTTCGCATTCGAATGCAACCAATTGATCCCGGGCTACCCATTTCAACGTCATCCGGTGAGCCGTGAATATAGATATAACGGCGCATGGTATCGACTTCGCCGCGTCGGTTGAAACCGGGCTGGCATCCGCTGAGCCAGAGAATTCGGGTCAGTATCCAGTCCCGCTCGGGAAAATCGGCTCGCATCTCGGGGGTGAAGATTTCTCCGGTAGGCCGGCGGCCAACAAAAACAGTATTGATTGCCTCGCCCCGTCCAATTTTCGCCCGGATGATATGAACCCCCCTTGGTGTTTGAAAACTACCATTGCGTTCCCCTGCACCATTGCCTGCGGTGGATATGGTGTATTTCCGGTCGCTCCCTGGAACCCCCGCCAAGCATAATTGCTGAGTAGGAATATTGATATCGATACTGATTCCGTCAACCTTGGAATTCATGATTCTGCAACAATGGATTCAAGCAAACCATCGCTGGCTAGTTCGATCAGATCGATTACCAGGTCAAAACCACCCAACCCGCCATAATACGGATCGGGAATGTCAACCAGGTCGCTGGCGCTGGCAAACTCCAGCATGAGGTGCACTTTTTCGGCCCGGTGTTCTCCGGCGAGTCCCTTTAATGACAGTTGGTTAGACTGGTCCATAGCGATGACGTAATCGAAACGGTCCAGATCGTTATCTTCCACCTGGCGTCCACGTAAATCGCTAATGTCATATCCGCGCTGGCGGGCGGCCTGCTGGGCACGCGCATCTGGTGTGCTTCCCACATGCCAGTTGCCGGTTCCGGCAGAATCGACCGTAAAATCGTCCAGCAAATCCGCTCTGGCCAATTTTTCTCGAAACACTCCTTCTGCGGTTGGAGATCGGCAGATGTTGCCGAGACAAACAAATAATACCGCGTGCTTGCTCATACCCGTATCGTGATCACTACTTTGCCCGGCTAAGTTTGTTTACCGACTCGATGCCATGCAGTTCGCGCATTATGTCGGCGACTTGCTTACGGCTTTTGACCTCGATTACAAATGACATGCGGGAGATGTTTCCGGCCATTTCTTCGGCATTAACCTTGTTGATATTAGATTCGTGGGAGGCAATGATATTGGAAATTCTAGACAACACCCCGGGCTCATTATCGGTTTCGAGCTTTAACATTACGTCGAAAACCCCATGGGTGTCTTGCGACCAGCTTAGATGAAAAAACTGATCGGGATGTTTCATAATGCCCCGCGCATTGGGGCAACGTAGCCGATGGATAACCAGACCGCGATCAGCGGTGGTGGTACCAATAATGCGGTCATCCGGAATCGGGTAGCAGCACTTTGCGTAGTTCACCAACAAGCCTTCGGTTCCTTCGATGGTCATCTTTCCATGATGTTTCTCGCCCTTTGGTTGACGTCGCTTGTGTCCTTTTTCCCCTGGCTCCGTGACTTCGGTAATCAATTGCTTGGCGACCAAAGGTGCGAGCCGTTTGCCGAATCCGATGTCGGTGAGTAGTTCTGGCCAGTCTTTCAGATCCAGGGCGTTGAGCAGAATGATCTTATGGTTGCTCGGAATCCGTATACGCCAGTAGCCTTGATCCCATAGCGCGCGCTTCAGTAACTTTTGGCCGAGCTTCAGGGATTGCTTGGCTTTCTGCTTATTTAGATTATGCCGTATCGCGGTACGCGCTTTGGAGGTTACCGCAAAATTGAGCCAGCCCGGGGCAGGGCGCGCCTTGGCTGAGGTAGTGACTTCTATATGATCGCCATTATTTAATTTTTCGTGGAGTGGTACCGGCTGTTGATCGATCATGGCCCCGCTACACCGGTTGCCAACGTCCGAATGCACAGCATAGGCGAAGTCCAGAGCTGTTGCGTCCCGGGGAAGCCGCTTGATTTCCCCCTTGGGCGTAAAAACAAAAACTTCGTCGGGATATAGATCAGCTTTAAGGTGTTCAATAAACTCGCTGGAATCCCCGGACATTTCCTGGGATTCCATAAAGCTGCTCAACCATTTCTGTGCTAATTGTTGCGGTGCATCTTCATCGCTAGCATCGGTTTTATAAATCCAGTGGCAGGCAACCCCGGACTCGGCGACCCGATGCATGGCCTTGCTCCTTATTTGTATTTCCACGGCCTGGCCAAAAGGTCCTTGGACCGAGGTGTGGAGGGACTGATAGCCATTGGTCTTGGGAATCGCAACGTAGTCCTTAAATGTTAGCGGACGTGGTTTATAAAGTTTATGGATGACGCCGAGTGCGAGATAGCAAATATTGCGGTTTTCGGTAATAACCCGAATCGCATAGATGTCATGCACATCCCTCAGTTCTTTTTTCTTCTTTTTCTGGGCCTTGCGATAAATACTATAAATATTCTTTTCGCGCCCCACTACTTCCGCAACTATCTTATTGCGCTCGAGGGTAGACTGGATTTGGGTACATACCTGGTCAATCACCGATTTACGACCGCGCTTGTTGGCCCGCATCATTTTCTGGATAGCGTTATAACGATTCGGATACAGATTCTGCAGCGCCAGGTCTTCCAGGGTGCTGGCTAGTTCCCGCATGCCGATACGGTTGGCGATCGCCGCGTATATATCCAGTGTCTGGCGAGAAATACGGGTTCGTTTTTCGGTGCCGAGTGAATCCAGGGTTCGCATATTGTGCAGGCGATCACTCAATTTAATAATAATTACCCGGATGTCCTTGGCCATTGCCATAAACATCTTACGAAACGACGCCGCTTCGGCATTCTCCTTAGAATCGATTTCGAGCTGGCTGACCTTGCTGACGCCATCAACCAAGTGGGCTACATCCTGACCGAATCGGTTGCTGATTTCGTCCAGGGTGATTTTGGTATCTTCTACCACATCGTGGAGAATCGCCGCGATAATAGTGCGGCTATCCATGCGCATTCCGCCCAGTATTTCCGCGACCGCTACCGGGTGGGAAATATAGGCTTCGCCACTTTGGCGCTTCTGCCCGTGATGGGCGGTGGCGCCAAATTCGCAGCTCGCTTCGATGTCTTCGAGCAGCCCCGGGTCCATATACTCCCCGAGGTTCTTCAGCAGTTTTTTGACTAGGGGCCGATGTGAGGTGCCGGCCTTGCGTTTAAATAGTATGGCTTCCGGCAGCGGCATTAGCCCGGGCGTATTCCCCGATCAATAATGAATATCGCTGGCGCTGACCAAAGCATAATTTCTAGCTGGATTCGCTGTTGTCCGCCGCGGGTTTGACCGCTGCAGGTTCGAGGCCCAATTGACCTGCAAGGACTGCGGCGAGTTCTGCATCAACACTGTCAGCTGCTGCTTCACCCTCAGCCGCCCCTTCTTCTCCTTCTTCTTCCGTGCTCTCGCCAAAATTGAGCTCAGGAATAGAGGTTTCTTCTTCCAGGATTGAGGGTCCGATAAATCCCTCAGCGATCTCCCTCAGCGCGATTACGGTGGGCTTATCATTTTCAGTCGGGACATGGGGTTCCGCTCCGAGAATGAGTTGGCGAGCGCGTTTAGTCGCGACCAGCACCAGTTGAAATCGATTGTCGACGTGTTCGAGACAGTCTGTGACTGTAATTCTTGCCATTTGATGTTCCTCTTAAAGCAATACGTTAAATGTTACCAAAATTTCGAGCGTTCTTATGGTCGACCGGTAAAACCGGGCAACCAGTTAATTCAGTGAGGCCAGCACCTTACCAAGCTTCTCAAGGGCTTGATCAAAATCATCATTTATCAGGATCTGGTTGTATTCATCCTTGTGGCTAATCTCATTTTTCGCATCCCCCATGCGACGGTCGATTACCGTATCGCTGTCCTGATTGCGGGCCCGCAGACGTTGCTCAAGCGCTTCCAGGGACGGCGGCATAACGAAAATTGACAAGGCATCGGGAAACTTTTCCCGTACTTTTCGGGCACCCTGCCAGTCAATGTCCAGTATGGCATGTTTCCCCCGGGAAATCTGCTGATTAATTGCCTCAACGGAGGTCCCGTAATAGTGGTCAAAAACCTGGGCAAATTCAACAAAGCGGTCCTGTTCAATCATTTTTTCGAAGACCTCAACATCGATAAAATGATAGTGCACTCCATCCTCTTCCCCGGGCCGCTGGGGCCTGGTGGTGTGGGAAACTGTCAGTCCCGCGTCGTCGCGGCTGCTGACCAGGGCCCGGGCAAGGCTGGTCTTGCCTGCGCCAGACGGGGCGGACAGGATTAGTACACCTGGAGTGGTCATGTGATCACGGGATAAAGCAGGGTCAAAATGCCTGGCTATCTCAGCGCCAGCGCGGGGGCCGTATTCTATTCTATATTCTGTACTTGTTCACGCATTTGGTCGATAAGTACCTTGAGTTCCACCGAGGCATTGGTATTGCGCAAATCGATGGATTTAGCCCCCAGGGTATTGGCTTCCCGATTGAGTTCCTGCATCAAAAAGTCGAGTCGACGCCCCGCAGCTTTGGACTGGGACAGGGTTCGGTCAACTTCGTCGAAGTGGGTGTCGAGGCGGTCAAGCTCCTCACTGACATCGGTCCGGGTCAGTAACAGCGCCAACTCCTGGTTCAGTCTGGCGGGGTCAACTTGATCTCCCAATTCATCCAGGCGGCGTTGCCAGCGTTGCTTCATATCCATTTCAATTTCCGTCAATAGGTTTCGCAATCCGCTGACGATATCCCGGGCTCCAATGATGCGTTCGCCGATTAACTGTCCCATCCGCATTCCCTCGCGTTGGCGGTTTTCGATCAAATCTTTAATCGCTTCGTCTAATCCGCGCATTGCTGCAGCCATCAGCCCGTCAATATCAGGGTTAGTGTCTTCCAACACCCCCGGCCAGCGAAGAATCTCACAGGGGTTAGGGGCGTCGGCCTCCGGAATCCGTTCTTTGACTTGCTCCAGCGATCTGGCCAGGGCACCGAGGGTCGCCTCGTTAACAACCAGTTCATGGCTGGCATCATTGGCTGGCTCGAATTTCAATGTAACGTCGACCCGGCCGCGGTTTAATTTTTTATTGATTCGGTCCCTGCATCCAGGTTCGAGAGAACGCAGCTGCTCAGGCAGCTTGAAATGAATATCCAGATAACGGTGATTGACGCTGCGTATTTCCCATACCAGGGATCCTTCTAGGTGCTCGGATTGGTGCCGACAAAATGCGGTCATACTGACGGTCATAGGTACTTGGATTTGGCTTCAGAAAGAAGAGCCGGACTATAACAAAATATCCCGCCATATCAGTGTAGTGCCCTGCCTAAATCTGCTTGTAAACCCGCACCCAAAGATTTTCCAAGTGACGTTTTACTATGGTAAAAGCAAGGTATCTGATACTATGCGCATGGGATTTGGTATTCACCAAGCAATGGAGTTATCCCTGCCTGTCAATGCTACACCGCAAATATCGTATCGATTTCAAATCGTCTGTCCGCTAAATGGGAATTTTTAACAAGAAACATCCGAAAAAATCTGACGATTCCGCTAAAAAAAGTAGCTCGAAGGGCAAAAACCGGCGATACCCAATTAAATCCGGTGAGTCAATCGAAAACTATCTGGTAGAAGGTGTAATCGGCGGTGGTGGATTCAGTATCGTTTATCGGGCATTTGATACCACTTTGGGAGAGAGTGTGGTGCTCAAGGAGTATTTCCCCAATCTCCTCGCCACCCGGATTGAAGGAGACGAAATCCATCCTATTTCGGATCGAAAAAAATCCGCGTTCGATGTCGGAATGCAACAGTTCTTTGCCGAAGCCCATGCTCTGTCAAAGATAACCCATCCCCATGTAATCAATATTATCAATGTTTTTCGCAGTAACAATACCGCCTATATGGTAGCGAAACTGCAACCGGGAAAGGATTTGCGCTGGATGATCAAACGCTGCCAGGGGGATCTCGATCAGGGTTTTATCCAGAAGGTAATGCCGCCAATAATCTCGGGGGTCGACAAACTGCACCAAAGCGGTATTTTGCACCTCGACATTAAACCGGCGAATATCCTGCTACGGACCCAGGGCGGCCCATTGTTGCTGGATTTCGGTGCCAGCAAAACCATGAGTAGGCAGGAACGGTTCAGCAGTTTCCAGACCTTGACTCCCGGATTTGCTCCGCCGGAACAGCACCACAAAAAGGAGCTCGGCCCCGGCTCAGACATCTATGCCATTGGTGCAACAATTTACGCCTGCGTTACCGGTCGCCCGCCACCTACTTCATTACGGCGGGAACAAAAGGAAAGGGAGCTAAAGCTAAAAGGTGCTGATAAAAACGTTTCCACCTCTGTCATCGAAGCTTTAAAATGGGCCCTGGAACTCGAGATCGATAAGCGTCCTCACAATATTTCAGAATTCGCTAACCTGCTATTAGAAGATTCTGAATGGGGCTCTTATGATGCATTCCAGGAAGAAATGTACGGTGGTAACCCGGCAATTTAATCGGTATCAGTCGGGCGGGGTGTTGCCGGACTTTCCTGATCATGGTCAACCTTATCGTCCAGCGCGATAAAGCCCTCAGAATCACTGCTGCGCCAACGTAAATCAAGCTTCTGATAATCAAACCCGGTCTCTACGGTGGGTTTGACTACCCGGAAAAAGGGTGAAATATCAAAATCCTTGGGGGTGAACAGCGTATGGTGACGAATGTGCAGAATATCCTGTTCGATAAGCCAGTTATTGCCCTGGGCCAGGGTGGATTCGATGGTCGGCAGGATCGGGTAGTTGATCAGTTGATAGGATTCAGCAATCAGAGTTGAGCAAATGGCTCTGGATGGGTCTCGGCTGCCAAGAGCAAGTAAACGTCGACGAAACCGCGTGGGTATAGGCGGCGTGGGAAACAGGTATCGAGCCAGATCGATCACATGCTTCAGGTCATAGTCTTTGCCCAACGCCCCGACCATATTACCCACCAGATTTTCACGGTCTTGCTCGCTCAACTCGATAGGGCGACAGATTCGGGTATTGAGGCTGCGGTAGCGTGATAGCGGAGAGGCGATCACGCCTTTGCCAATCTCGGCCTCGATCAAGGGGCATGGCTCGCCATCGCTGGTGAACTGATTGGTGTAATCGCCGGCGAAAAAGGCCGCGTGAGACCAGGTGGATTGGGTCAGATATTTAATCGCATTGCTGATCCGGGTATCACCTTCAACCAGCAGAATATCACCGGGTTCGAGAAATTGTTTGAGGCGCGGTGATTCATGGGACGAAAATTTTTTATAGTCCTTAATGTTTTTGGTCAGGTAGCTGGCCAAACCCCGGCCAATCATTCTGCGTATTCTGGTTAACATTGTGAAGTTATTTAAACAGGCTAACGTTGTAAATTAGTCTTCCAGCCGGTGAGATCGAATGCGGTCCCTGAGACCTCTCACCACCCAGCCCAGACAAAATCCGACGATCGCCATAGTGGCCAGTCCAATCACAATTTCACTTAACAGATAAACCATGGGTATTAAATATTAGATGCTGGTTCAAGTTCAGATTCAAATGACCTTGTTGGCAGAAGCTGACATTCGGTCACTCGGACTTGCGGTAAGCCAGTTAACCTGTCGCATATTCGGAAACATGGACCCAAGGGCCCGCTCGATTCGCTCGCCGTGGGCCGGACTGTCGGCCTGCCCGCTTACCAATACGGCGTCTTGGGAAATCGTCAGTCCAAAAATATTATGGGGTAGCACCGGTAAAATCATTGTCCAGCGGTCCAGCCAGCGACTGTACCTGATATTTGGTTCGATGTTGATAAATTCCTCAATCTGATCAACTTCCAGAATACCTTCCATCACAGCCAGCAGGTCTGCCCGGGCCCGTTGACTCGGTAATCTGCCGTTAATCACTGCCCGTTTTCGATCGCGAAATATCGAGATTTCCGGCTGCCGATTGGCTGGATCAATATACACCTGGTTGTCCAGAATAGTATCCAGTTCGAGTAGTCGAATTTCCTCGACCAGAAGTCCCAGTTGACGGCTGGAGTCGACCCTTCCGGACACCACGAAGCGGCTTCCACTGCTCTCAAGCCTGAGGTCATGGACCCGTACGAGGTTGGGTATCAGATCGGCGATCCGGGTTAACTCGCTGGACGGGATCAATCCAGGGTCTACTTGTATTGCGCTCTTGACGGTATCGTCATCGGTGGCCGCCACAAGCGAATTAAATCCCTCGGTAATCGATTGTTTGATGCCTTCATCCGTCACTAAACCGTGGACCGCCGCACCGTTCCACCCTGATATTAACGACAGCCTGGGGTATCCCTCCGGCGCAGTGACGCGTACCTGATAATCAATATGAATACCCGGGTGGAGACCAGCGGGCATGCTATATCTGACCTGCTCCGAGACCTCGGATGATTCCGCAATACCGTCAACCAGTAAGGCATCGAACCATCCATGCAAGGTAAATTCCTTTAGCGGTTGTAAAGCTTCCAGGCCCTGCCCCAATCCATCCAGCCATAGTGGCGGACCAAGCCGGTCATCAATTTTAATCTGGTCCCGTATGCCGTCCTGAGGAAACGCGGAGCGCACCGCATAGATCACTCGATCGAGATCGGCGCCGGATAGTTTGCCCTGTAAAACAATTCGCTGCTGGCGTCGACCGATCTGGAATTCCGCAGAAGGGCTCGGCTCCTCAACCAGACTATTATTCACCTGGCGTACCCCTAGAACCTTGCCGACATTCGAGATGTCCCGTTGTTGCACCAGCCGGGGTTGTACCGTCCCTTCCAGGATTACATCGCGGCCATTCACCGAAACCAGGGACTGCAACCAGGGGCGGGAATCAAACAACTGGTCGATTCGACTGTCGATACGCTGGGGGATTTGTTGTCCATAAATGGTCGTGAAGCCGATGAGCAAGGTCGTCAGGATAATTACCCCCCAATAGACCACGGTCTGCATGGCGCGCCCGGAGGATAGCCCATCCAGATGTGACTGCAGCCGCCCTGGTAAGGAACCGACCCATTTAATCATGATGCGGCCCCCGGCAAGATCACGCATTGATAGGGTGAATGGGCTTCCACTGCCTGGATATAGCCCCTAACCCCGGACTGTTCACGTTGTACAAAATCGGCAATTGCCTGCTGAAATGGTCGGCCGGCGATCCAGTGCAGCGACCGGGTTTCCGTGGGAACGAAGCCCCGGGCAACTTTGTGCTCACCCTGGGCACCCGGGTCGAACCGGCGCAGGCCCCGTTCAATGCAAAACTCGATGCCCTGGTAATAGCAGACTTCGAAGTGAAGACTATCAAGATACCCCCGGCACCCCCAATGGCGGCCGTACAAAGTAGAATCATCGTGGTACATCAGGGCACCGGCGACACAGTGCTGCCCGCTATTAACTAATATCAGCAATACCTGGTCCGGCAACTGGGCCGCTACCTCCAGAAAAAAGGCAAGGTTAAATGCGGGGGAACCGTATTTGCGATCATAAATCTGCTGATACATTGCGGTGAAATCCTGCCAATCCTGTTCCCTTGCAGTATTGCCGTCGAGTCGACGGATGGTGACCCCCGAGTCAACCACCTTGCGCCGCTCCTGGCGGATATTCTTGCGTTTTTTCGACTTCAGGGTCGACAGAAAATGATCGAAGTCACGATAATCGTGATTATGCCAGTGGAACTGGCAATCAATTCGGGTCAGGGCCTGGGTCTGGCTGAGCGATTCGAAATCCTGATTTTCCACAAACAAGGAATGAATCCCGCTAAATTCACCTTGATGCATCAGCTGGCGACCGGCGTCGATTAACTTTTCGGCAACCTGCTGACGCCGATCGGGTCGGGCCAGAACCCGTTGTCCGGTGGCAGGGGTAAACGGAATAGCGTTGACCAGTTTGGGATAATATTGCAGCCCGGCGCGGTGATAGGCATCAGCCCAGGCATAATCGAATACAAACTCACCCCAGGAGTTGTGCTTTTCGTACATCGGCATCGCGCCTAACAGATCACCGCTGTCGTCATAGCACCCCAGGTGTCGCGGAATCCAGCCGGCATGTTCACCCACACACCCATGCTGCTCCATGGCATCGAGCAGTTGGTGTTGCAAAAACGGATAACCATTGGCAACCAATGGATTCCATTGCGCCGGGTCGATATCCCTGATTTGCGAATGCAATTTAATTTTCACAGCCACATTTTACCAGCGAAGTTGCAACAACCAAGGGCAATATTTACGCGGATGCCAACAGGTATTGAACTCAGACAGAACTACCGCACAGACTGACAGTCTCAATGCAAAATACTATAATGTTACCGATCAACAACCGTCCGCCAGAAATATTCGATGGAATCGCAGATTAAGTTAGTCCTTAGGACAACAGCCGCTCTCACCTTGCTATGGGTGCTATCAGGGTGTGCCACAAACCCGGTTTCCGGTAATCCAGAACTAGTGTTTATGAGCGAGGCTCAGGAAATTGAGTTAGGTAAAAAGACCCACCTGAGCGTAATGAAGCAGTATACGGAATACCATAACCCGGAACTCCAGGCATTGGTAAACCGGCTGGGCCAGGAGCTAGCGGCCCAGAGCCACCGTAGTAATCTGAATTTTACCTTTACCTTGCTGGATTCTCCCCAGGTCAACGCGTTTGCCACGCCTGGGGGATACGTCTATATCACCCGGGGCATCATGGCCTATATGAACAATGAAGAACAACTGGCGGGAGTTCTGGGGCATGAAATTGGTCATGTTACCGCACGTCATAGTGTGCGTCAGCACAGAAGTCAGACCGGCGCTGGACTGATCAGCATGGCAGCGGCGATATTGACCCAAAGCAATAATGTGGGGCAAATGACCAGTCAGGTAAGCCAGGTTTTTACCAGCGGATTTGGACGCGACCACGAACTTCAGGCTGACCGACTCGGTGCTCAGTATCTGGCTGGCATCGGATATGAGCCTGAGATGATGTTGGGGGTTGTGGCAATCCTAAAGAATCAGGAAGAATTTGAATTACAGCGAGCCAAAGAAGAAAATCGTAAGCCCCGGGCATATCACGGAGTATTCGCAACCCACCCGCGCAACGACCAACGCTTGCAGGAAGTGGTGCAGGCAGCCGAAGAGTTTCGCAATCCCAATGCCCGTCGCAGTAACCCGGAAGAGTTTCTGGCAATGATGGAAGGGGTTGCGTTTGGCAATGGTGAGGCTCAGGGGGTTATTAAGGATAACGAGTTCTATCACAAGGCGCTTAATCTAGGGGTAACCTTTCCGCAAAACTGGCGTATAGAAAACCAACCAACTCGCCTGGTGGCATTAAATGGGAGGCAGGATAGCGCAATTCTGATCGGACTCGATAAAGTTGATGGTGCCACCAGCCCCGAACAGTTTCTGCGCTCGACCTTCCAGAATCTGAACAATGGCCAGGCCCTGGATCAGGATAGTTATACAGGCATCATTGGAAAGAGAGCAACCCCGTTTGGTCAGGTACCAGTTCGGGTTGCAGCGGTGTTTCATGGAGACAGTGTGCTGGTGGTTAACGGATTTGCCAAATCCGGGTTGCCGGACCAGGAGTTCTTTCGTACGGTATCGAGCATCCGCAAACTCAATAAAAAGGAACGGGAGCTCGCCAGCGAAAAGAAGATCAAATTATTGCGAGTCCAACCGGGAGACACCTTTGCCAGGCTGGCAAAAAATTCCCGGCTAACCCGTTACGCTGAGGACCAACTGCGTTTGCTGAATGGGCTTTATCCTGATGGCGAACCCAAGCCCGGGCAATTGATCAAAATCATCCAGTAATTTACCGTCCGGCCCATGGATAGCATGGACAGCGGACAACCACAAACTGACCTTGATCAATTGTTTGATCTCAGTACGATTGCGCCCGAGTTTATCTCCGGGTTCGAACTCAGCTGGCAGCGTCTGACCGAATCGGCTGATCAAATCTCTCTTGAAACGATCCAGAGTCGACCCGAATTACCATCAATTTTTTGCGCCAGTGAATTTATCGCATCATGGTGTATTCGTAATCCGGAAAAACTCGCTGAGCTGATTCAAAGCGGGGACCTGGACCAGTCGTATCAAGCAACTCAGTGGTGGCAAAGCCTTGAAGCCCGGGTTGAATATGGTGCGGATGAAGCGGATCTTGACCGGGGTTTACGCCAGTTCCGCCAGCGCGAGATGGTGCGACTTGGCTGGCGCGATCTGGCCGGCTGTTCCGACCTGGAGGAAACCATGCTAGGGGTTTCCCGCCTCGCCGAAGTTTGTATTGAGCTCGCCCTTAGAAAACACACCCATTGGCTACAAACCCGCTTCGGCATTCCCCGGGATGAAGACGGGCAAGAAGTGCAGTTGGTGGTATTGGGTCTGGGCAAACTGGGGGGCCGGGAGCTTAATTATTCATCCGATATCGATTTGATATATGCCTATTCTGCCGGTGGCCAAACCGATGGTGAACGGATTATCGATAACCAGGAATTCTTTCTCAAACTCGGACGCAAGATTATCGGCTCGCTGGATCGGATTGACCCGGACGGATTTGTCTTTCGTACCGATATGCGATTACGTCCCAACGGTGACAGCGGTCCCCTGGTATTGTCCTTCGCTGCCATGGAACATTATTACCAAACCCATGGCCGTAACTGGGAACGCTATGCCCTGATCAAAGCCCGAGTGGTGGCGGGAGATCAGCAAACCGGTAGCGAATTGCTCGCGATGTTAAAGCCATTTGTCTATCGCAAGTATCTGGATTACTCCGCATTCGATGCATTGCGGGAAATGAAGGCGTTGATCGAACGCCAACTACGCGCCGGCAGCAGCAACAACGACGTTAAACTGGGACGTGGCGGAATCCGGGAAATCGAGTTTCTGGCCCAAAGCCAGCAATTGATTCGCGGCGGTCGCGATATCGCTCTCCAAACCACCTCACTCTACCAGGCGCTGCAGCGCATGCTGGAACTGGGGAATCTGACCCCCGCATCCCATGAGTCATTGAAAACGGCATACCGTTTTCTGCGCAATGTGGAACACCGATTGCAAATGGTGGCGGATCGCCAGACCCAGAAATTACCCGAACAACCAGCGGAGCAGCTGCGCCTGGCGCGGTCCATGGGATATTCCCATTGGGCTCGGTTTCTCGACGCTCTGGACATCCACCGCGATATTGTGGACGAACAGTTTGCAGCATTACTCGAATCCAATGAAACTGATAGTGATGGTCCACAGTTATCGGCGCTGACCGGTTTATGGCAGGGCCAATTGGATGCGGAAAGCGCGGATCAAGCATTGCGAGCGGTTGGATTCAGGCAGCCGGAAGGGGTTCCAAAATTGCTCGAACAGTTTCGCCAGGGATCCTTGTATCAGTCATTCGTCAATGTTGAACGGGATCGGATTGATCGGCTGATGCCCTTGGCAGTAAAACAGGCTGGTCCCCACGCCGATGCAGAGCGCGCGATCAGTGCTTTTATTTCAGTGGTGGAATCCATAGGCCGGCGCTCGGTCTACCTCAGCTTGCTAATTGAAAACCCCATCGCGCTCAAGCAGCTTTTACACCTGTGCGCCGCCAGCCCATGGATATCACGACATATCGGACAGCATCCGGTGATACTGGACGAATTGCTCCAGCCCATAGAAGTAGCCGCCGAAACCGCCCATAAGGAAGTGGCGGCGCGATTGCAGGATCGCCTATCCCAGGTTGACGCCGATGATATAGAAACCCAGATGATAACCCTGCGGGAGTTTTATCACGCTCAGGTACTACGCATCGCCGGCGCTGATGTTCGTGGTCAGCTCGACGGTGATCAAGTTCAGCGGATTCTCGCGACCCTGGCCGAAGTTATTCTGCAGCAAGTGTTAAACGACGCTCTGGCCAGGGTCCAGGAAAAGCATGGCGCGCCGCCGGGACAGGTCGCGATTATTGCCTATGGAAAATTTGCCGGTGGTGAATTGGGTTATCACTCGGACCTAGATATCGTGGTGTGTTTCGAAGCCGCCTCAGAAACCAGCCATAGCGCTGCGGAGTATTATTTCAGCCGAGTCGGTCAACGACTGATTACTCTGCTTACTACCCGCACCCATGCTGGCATATTATTCGATCTGGATATGCGGCTGCGCCCGAGTGGTCGTAGCGGTACTCTGGTGACATCGCTCAAGGCATTCGACGACTATCAGAAAAAAAATGCCTGGACTTGGGAACACCAGGCCCTGGTTCGCGCAAAAATGGTCATCGGCCCGGAGCAAATGGTGCAACGGTTTGAACAGATCCGGCAAAATATCCTGTCCCAGCCCCGTGATCGGGCCCAACTGCAAAGCGAAATCGAGGATATGCGGCGGCGTATGGTTGACACCAATTGCCAGTCCGATCAAGAAAATTTTGATATCAAACTCGATTATGGCGGTATCGTCGATATTGAGTTTCTGCTGCAGTATCTGGTGTTAGTCCACGCTGCGGATCATCCGGCTGTAGCGTCTCCGCGTAATACTACGGCGCTGATTGATAAGCTGATCGAGCTCGGTCTGATGGACTCAGCCAGGGGCGAAGTGCTGAAAACAAACTATCGCCTGTATCTGCGTCGCTCCCTTGATCTCAAGCTAATGGACCGGCCGGTATTGATTCCCCAGCGGGAGCTGGTCGAGCAGCGTGACCAGGTCAAAGCCCTGTGGCAGGATACTTTTGGTTGACAACAACTGGCCGGTGAATTAATAGTAACTTTTTTCCTGACCACCTGGCGGCGCGCTGCCGCTACCTGGTTCTGTAACAAATTTCGGAGTGATATAAATGTCTTTTAGTGATCGCGACGGCGTGATTTGGATGGATGGCGAAATGGTACCCTGGCGAGATGCCAAGGTCCACGTGCTGACCCATACCCTGCATTATGGGATGGGCGTGTTTGAAGGCGTGCGCGCCTACGACGCAGAAAAAGGGACGGCGATTTTCCGGCTCCAGGATCATACCCGTCGGCTGTTGCAGTCGGCTCATATTATGGGCATGAAAATGCCGTTTAGCGCGGAACAGATTAACCAGGCCCAGCTCGACGTGGTACGGGAAAATGGTTTGTCCTCGGCCTACATCCGACCTATGGCATTTCTGGGTTCCGAGGGAATGGGCCTGCGCGCCGATAACCTGAATACCCATCTGTCCGTATCAGCCTGGGAATGGGGATCCTATCTCGGCGAAGACAATATGAAAAAGGGATTACGGGTAAGGGTATCTTCTTATACCCGGCATCATGTCAATGTGAGTATGTGTCGGGCCAAGGCCAATGGTCATTACATCAATTCCATGCTGGCGCTGCAGGAAGCCCTCGATACCGGCTACGACGAAGCGCTGTTGCTCGATACCAGTGGATTCGTTATGGAAGGTAGCGGCGAGAATCTGTTTATCGTGCGCGATGGCGTGATCTATACTCCGGACCTGACCTCGGCTCTGGACGGCATCACCCGAAAAACAGCCAACCGTATTATTGCCGATGAAGGCCTTACCCTGGTAGAAAAAAGAATTACCCGGGATGAGGTTTACATCGCCGACGAAGCGTTCTTTACCGGCACCGCCGCCGAGGTTACCCCGATCCGGGAAGTTGATAACCGACAGATCGGCAGCGGTACCCGAGGACCGATCACCGAACGAATCCAGAGCCGATTCTTTGACGCAGTCCATGGCCGGATTCCTGAATATGAGGAATGGCTAAGCTATGTCTAATTCATCTAACGACCAGGGCCAAAATGACCAACCCAATACCCAGGAACGGGTCGAGGTAACCGCGGCTGATTTACCCTTGCATTGCCCCATGCCGGGCAAGCGGTTATGGGACTCCCATCCCAAAGTGTTTCTGCCCATCGCCGACAGCGGCGAGGAAACCTGTCCCTATTGCGGCACCGTATTTGTCCTGATTGGCCCCGCCGGATCGGCCCACTAGGGGAAACGTCCAGGGGTCAAACCAATGAGCAACATCCTGGTTGTGGGGCCATCCTGGGTGGGCGACATGGTGATGGCCCAGAGTTTGTTTCAGCTAATTAAGGCGCGCCAACCGGATTGCAGGATCACCGTGATGGCGCCACCCTGGAGTGTTCCGGTACTGGCTCGCATGCCCGAGGTCGAGGCCAATGTCGAAATAGCGGTGGGGCATGGCCAGCTTGGAATCGGCAGTCGATGGCGCTTGGGAAAGGCATTAAAAGGGAAATTCGACCAGGCCATCGTGTTACCGGGGTCATTCAAATCGGCGCTTGTGCCCTGGTTTGCCCGGATAAAGCGGCGAACCGGATATGCAGGCGAACAACGCTATGGCCTGTTAAACGATATCCGTAAATTGGACACCCAGGCACTGCCTTTAAGCGTGCAGCGGTTTGTCGGACTGGGATTGCCTGCAGACAGCGTGCCCCTGGCCCTCGATCAGATTCCTCAGCCCCTGCTGGTGGTCGAATCAGGCAACATCGTCGAAGCACAAAAGCGTTTTGAGATTAAACCGGGACAACCATTGTATGCATTATGCCCCGGAGCGGAATACGGTCCGGCTAAACAATGGCCTGCAAAATATTTCGCCGAGGTGGCAAAATGGAGTATCGCCCATGGCCGACAGGTGATGATTATGGGCTCGGCGAAGGATCAATCAGTCGCTGCGGAAATATGCGCCCTCGCGCCAGAATGTATTGATTTAACCGGCCGCACTTCCCTTGGTGACGCAATCGATTTGATGGCCCAGGCTACCCATGTGGTGACTAATGATTCCGGTTTAATGCATGTCGCTGCGGCTGTTGGCTGCCAGGTTATCGCGCTGTATGGTTCTTCTACCGATGCATTTACTCCGCCCCTCACCAGTAAAGCTCATCGGCTATCACTAGATCTTCCTTGTCGGCCTTGTTTTAAACGCATCTGTCCATTGGCCCATCTCGACTGTCTCAACAAGCTGGAGCCCCAACGGGTAATTTCGATTCTGGCAGATGAACAAGAGACCAACCCGGATTTGGAAAATTGAAGTCCGCAATGTTTGCCAACAGGTTCGACGCCGACGGCTTGATTTCAGAAGTCGATTTGCTGACAGCTTCTCAAACCAACAAATACCGCCAAAAGCTGGTTAGTTTTATCGACCGCTATAGCGACACCCCGACATATAAGGAATGGACTTATTTGAAATCCCATCTGTTACTGAGATGGATTTGGGAACTGGCAAGCACCCCAGCAATCCTTGATCGGGTTGAGCAATTGTTGGGTCCAGATATTCTGCTGTGGAACAGCTTTATTCCAACCAAGCCGCCTCATTCAAAAGCGCATTTCGGCTGGCACCAGGACGCCACCTACTGGCCCATTGAGCCGGTGGATCAAACCGTTAACCTTTGGTTGGCACTGGATCATGTTACCCCGGAGAACGGATGCATGGAAATGCTACCCGGCAGTTGGCAGATGGGCCAGCTCGGTCACCAGCAAACCATGGACCCGACCAGCATGCTACGGCGGGGACAACAGGTGATTGAACCGCTAGATGAAACCACAGCCAGGAATATCATACTAAAACCCGGTCAGGGTGCGTTTCACGGCCCGTTTACCTTACACCGGTCCGGTGCCAATGGATCTGACCAATGGCGTCTGGGAGTCGGACTCAATTACGCAGCGGCCGCAGTATCTCCCAAACCAGGCTACCAAGACTCCGCAATGTTGATGCGGGGCGACCCCGGTAACACTCGCTTTGAATTGGAAACACCGCCATTGGCCGATCTCGATCCGGCGGCTATCGAACAGTTTAACCACTGTACCCAGATCGGGCAAAAAAGGTATGACGATGTTGGCCAGAAATCCTAGCAAGGATAAATTAATCTAACCGGTTCCCGGATTTTTAATACCCGCTCAACTCAGCACATCAGGCCCCAAGTCTATGGGGGTTTCTATTGGGACAGGTTTTGTCGCTACAGCGATTCGGTATGGTTTTAGTGCCGTCGACCATTAACGCACCACACTTTTTTCCGTCTCTCTTGTAGTTGCATTTCTTACCGGTTGGCCGGGTTTCGGTATAGAACTTGCAGCCTCTTTCATTGCATTTATAAACCGCCCCAAACCGGCCCCGCTTGGGATCGAGGGTTCCTTTGTTACAAACAGGGCATTTAACCCCGGTTGGGGTTAATTTGCTAAATTCACATTCGGCAGCCAATTTTCATATCCAGGATTATAGGAGGGTAGATAATATTACATGGTACTGGGCTAAAACATCTACACAACAATTTTAGATCAGATGACATAGGAAAACTCAACATCACGACCGCCACAAAATATTAAAAAAACTGCGCAAGATCAGCTATTTTGTCCCAAGAACCCGATGTCATAATTGCCTTATGAAAGAACGTACATCACAAAATTACTATCAACGGCTGCAACGCGTGTTGGAATATATCGTTAGCAATATCGATGGTGATCTTTCTGTAGACACCCTGGCCAGAATCGCCAACTTCTCACCATTTCATTTCCATCGTTTGTTCAAGGCCATCGCCGGGGAAACCGTCGGAGACCTAATCCAGCGAATAAAACTAGAATTCGCCGCGAAAAACCTGCGAACCGATGGCCTGAGCCTTGCCATAGTATCGCAACAAAGCGGTTACGACTCGACAGAGTCATTCAACCGTGTATTCCGCAAACGCTTTGGCGTTCCACCAGGTGTTTACCGAAAAACAATCCCCTATCCGGAATACATCAGAAAAACCAGCAATATAGCTTTCGACCTAAACCACATGCGGATCGAATTACATCAAAGTAAAGAGGACATAAAAATGCAAGTTAACATCGTTACAAAGCCCGAACTAAAATATGCCTACGTCCCCCATAGCGGCGACTACAATGGACTAAAAGATTGTTTCGAAGAATTAATCGAGTGGAGTTTAAAACAAGGAATCGATCTTGAAACTGCCGAAATATTCAGCCACTCCTACGACAACCCAAAAAAAATTACGTCAGAAGAACTCAGGTCCGAAGCATGCATCTCCATATCAACGGATATCAAACAAACCGGGAACATAAAGAGCGCGACAAGAAAACCACAACGATACGCAGTCCACACCCATAAAGGATCCTACGATGGTATTGCCGATACCTACCAGAAACTACTGGCCAACTGGATCCCAAAATCGAATGAAGAAATCGATAACAAACCGTTTATTGAAATTTATCAGAATGATTGTAATGAACTGCCCGAGTCGGAATGGATTACTGATTTATGTATTCCACTGAAAGGTTAGGGAAGGAGTAGAAAAACTAGATTTGCGGGATAATTCAGCAGGGAAGCACAAAGCCCGGAATGTAGTCAAACATCATGTGTGACGGGTACTGAACGGATTAGAACCCATCTGGGCGACAAGTATTGCTTTCAAGAATTCTTAGTGACAAAAATATTGTTACCCACTTCTTTACAAGAATATTGTCTACCTAAATTTTACCCAAATTGTTGATTGCTCTTAATAAATAGGTAGTGATAGGTAAGCGCCTAATAAAGTCTTAGCTTTACCCACAAATATCATTAAAGTCATCGACCATATCCATTAACCTCTGCCATCCTCGCCACAAACTAATCATCTCAGGAGGTGGGTCGGATGCGCGCCCAATATATCCTCCAAGCTTGGCTATCCAAATAAATACATCGTTCACTGTTGGTGGGGTGTTAGGTAAGATTTTTGCTCTGTTTGATTTTCGATACAATATCTTCCATTCGTTTTCAGATAATACTGATAAACAGCTCTCCTCTTTATTATTTTCATGCATTCGAGAAAACCAAAATAGCCTCCAGGCAATTATGCTCTTGAGCACAATATATTTTTTCAATCTCTCAGCATGTCGTAACTGAGCATCTTCAACACCGCAGCCAGATTTGAGAATTTTGTGAAATAGCTCAATATTCCAGCGCATTGAATACCAGCGGACTTTTTCTATCGCTTGATCAACACCTTGAATCTCCAAATTAGTGAGCAGTACCCAGAAGATGGCGCTTTGATTTCTAGGCGGTCGCCTCTCTATCGCCATGATGGCAACCAAAGGTACCATGGGTAAATTTGGTCCGTCTTTTTTGACCGTCTTATTGGGCGGCGGTGGCATGATAATGGGAACATAAACAATGGATAGCTCAGCGTCCCGGAACTTTTTCTTTCCATTCACCTGTATTCGAATAGTGACCTTACCTTGTGCTTTCTTTCCTTTAAGATAGTCAAACAGCAAGCAGTTAGGTGATTCACGGCGATGGCGCTTGTTAATTGACCTGTTCCTAGCGGCTCGAATCAATACATCTTCCTTCATCTGTACCGCATCACGAAAGAATTCATACTGGTCACATTCCCTATCAGCAATGTGTACAACATGTGCCCGACCGCAGTCAATCTGATGAGTTTTCTCGACAACATTAATCCAACGAATGCTTTCCTTTTCATTAGCTGGTCTATTCCAATGACGAGATTGGCGTGACTCTTTGTGATTATTTCCAATAAATGATTGTCGTTCAATGAACCTTTGATCCACCAACCCAAGGGGGATGCCTGCATCGGTCACCGCCAACGTATTATGTAATATCAGGCCTTGGGATGCTGTGCTCAATTTGCTCCTAAAGGTTAAATCCAGACCTTCCGTTTTCGGCCGATTATTGTAGTCTAGGTAAGTACTATCCTGGAGCAATAAAACAGTATCGTGTGCTTTAATACGTGCCACTGTTTGTTCAACGTGCGGCGCGAGTATTTCCATTACATTGACCTTCGGATTGGCAAAGAATCGGTAACTAGCTTTAATCATCTTCCATTGACGAAAACTGCTCGCCAAGGTTTTCCCACAATGTCTAGTCAACTGAGTGGCAATGATTTTAAATCGCTGATTTAACCTCTCATCGCCTAGATCAATACTACCAAATTCTTTATACACCCAAGCACTTGCAGAACATGACATAGATTATCCTCTGTGTAGATCGGCCGTAAATCATTCAGCAGGGCTACTGACTAATATTGAAGCGTAGTTTGATAGTGAGACGTGAGTGGATAAAGAAATACCGATTTAATAGGTACCTTAAGCTTCGTATGGCGATCATTACGACTCCTCCCTCGTGTCTGACCAACCTGTCTCCAATTCGCGGCGCGATAGCACGTACCAGAAAATCTAGTTTGATCCACGAAGGTTTCTAGCAAGTAGATGTTATGCCCATAATGCAATCGCCAATCAGTCGAAATCCGGCGACTGACCTTTGCTAATACATGACTGGCTAAATGGGGTACAGTGACCCATGGAAAAATAAGGAACCGCGTATTGTTGGTGACAAATTGGATGTTTCGTTGCCGGGTTGTGCTTTCCCATCCAATGTCAGCATCACGACTGGCGCATGACCAAGCAGCTGAGCCAAACAACAAGCAAGCGAGCGGTCGACCAATACTATCTACAACCAGATATTTCATGTTTTCACCGACCGAACTGGTGTAACCCAAGTAATGGTAGTGGGACAGTAAATAGCTAAATAAGGGCCCATAGTCCTTGTCGGACTTAACATCAATCACACACAATGGTTGTAAAGTAGATAGCGACTGATGAATGTGTGTTGTATCGTGATCAACTTCTTGTAGCGCTTTGCCAACCATCCGGTTGGTGGGACGTTGGCGACGCTGGGGCAATTCAATATATCCCCGCTGGTGTAACTTGAGCATTAAAGATCGGCAAGCCATATCTTTAATACACCCTTTGGCATTACGCCAGTTCCAGGCATTACTCAGTGCAATTGAAAGCTGCCGACGACTCCATGATGGGTGTTTTGCGATCAGATCACGTACAAATTCTATATCGATCAGTTTTAAATGACGTCCTTGAAGTACGAATTCTTGATTCATACTGGAATACTGACATAAACAAAAAGTGGAGTCCAGTACTTTTAGTTAAAGATGTGGGTAAAGCTAAGCGTTTATTAGGCGCTTACGATCTATATACATATTTCCTAGTTGGAGTTTTGGGTATTGGCGTACCCATAATTATTCAAAATATTGGACAATCACCATTTAGCCGAATATTTATGAGTGCCTACTTTTTCACAGCAGCTGGAATCGGGCTATTTCTAGGCGGCGTTGGACACTATGTATATAGACGAACATAACAAGGAAATGGACCGCACTTATTATTTGCTGTGCGAAAAAGTAAGTCGGATATCTAGACGGTAGGCACATGAAAAGTTTCAATCCACCCAAGGAAATAGAAAATGCAATTCGTGTTTTGGATGCTGACGGGAGCTGGCCTTCGTTTCATGATGCGGAAATCTATTCTACATCGATTTGGAGTGGAGACGTTCGCCCTGATGACGATGTATGGATTGGGCCAGAAATTGAAACATCTATTGGGATACTTGGCCCTAAAGGGGAGATGCCGTTTGCAATCCTTAGGATTAAATTTATGGATTGCGACCTTATTGAGTACTCTAGTTCAGGTTTTGGATGTTCGATGATCTATGACTTAACTTTCTCTAGTGAGGAACGTGGGTATTTGAGAGATGGTGTTACGCCTTTGTCACCGTATATCCATGTAGTTTTCAGCAATGGTCCTGAAGTTGATCCATTGCTAACTTTTCGATGTATGAAAGTTCAGGCAACTGGACGAGAGTTGCCAATAGGACCACCATATACCTAACAAGGAAACGCAGTCGTACAAAATATTCACTGCGCTCGCATTTTGGCGCTGATTTCAACGTTAGGCACCAATAACGACAATGTACAGAAAACCACAAATTGGTATAATTTACTGATATGGAAAATATGAAATTGGATATTCCAGCTGAACTGGATTCTGCTCAACCGGAGCAGTGGATCGCGTTCGTTCAGGGACTTTGGGATCGAATTGCTGAGAATCCCTCAAACTTTCCCATTCCAGACTCCCACATCCAGCTGCTAAAGCAACGTTTGGAAGATTATAGAAATAACCCAGAACGAGGGCGACCTTGGGAAGAGGTTAAGAGAGAACTGCTTATCAAATTAACGGGAATTTGAATAAAATCATTATACGGCAGGAAGCCGAAATTGAAGCCCAACTAGCGTCTGATTTATACGAATTTCAGGTGCCCGATCTAGGGAGAAAAGTTGTTTTCGAAATAGACGCAGCACTAGAACGGGCTGCCGAAATCCAGAAATATACGAATTGGGTTTTGAAAACGTAAGGAGGGTGCTAATGAGACGATTTCCGAATGCAATATATTTTAATTATTCTAAAAATGAAGTTGACGTATTTGCGATACTCGACCAACAGAGAGATTCTATCCAATGGAGGCCGAGATCAAAGACCTAGCAACTAACAAGGCAATGCAACGCACTTATTTTTCGCTACGCGAAAAAGTAAGGCGCTGATTGCAACGTCGGATGCAAGGAGAAAAGTGAAATGAAGGAGAAATTACGTCGGTTATTTTCAATTATTTTAATAGTGAGTACTGTGTGTGTCATAGCTTCAAACTCCATTGGAGGTGAAATATATAAGTGGGTAGATGACGATGGAAATGTCCACTACGGTGATAATCCTTCTCAGGAAGCTAGTGAAGAGCTAAGTATCAATCAAGCTGAAAATGTTGATGAAGTGAATAGAGATCGAATCAATAAACTAATTGAAGATTCTAAAACAGAAAAATATTCTATTAATCGTGATGGGAAAGAAGAAAGCGTAACAGCGGAGGAATTAGATAGCCATCTTAGAGGAAAGTGGGATGATTTCAATGAAAGTTTAGGTAAGCGGACTAATTCTGGAGATGACTAATATGAATGAAATAACTAAACAAGCATCTAACAAGAGGATGAACTGGCACCAGCTAAAGCTGGACCGTTAACCCGACGCTATAAGCATGAATAACAAGTATATGATTAAGAATTATTTAAGTACAACTAAACAATTGCAAGAAGGATCTCATGGTGGCGTTGGAAATGTCGAACTGTATGAAATATGGTCCCACGCTGATTTCAAAAGTAACATAGATTTTATTGATCGGGTTGTTGTCCCTCCAAATTCAACGATTGGACATCACCAACACGGTGACAATGAAGAAATGTATGTAATTCTTGAAGGTGAAGGAACTATGACAATAGAAGACGAAACTGTGGTGGTCCGAAAAGGAGATATGATTCTGAATCCAAAAAGGGGGAAACACGGTTTAAAAAATAGTTCGAAATCAAATATTAATATTTTGGTTATTCAGATTGGAGTGGAAAACTAGAATGCTTATAACGAGGTTATGTTTTCTATTGCCGCGACTACGAGAACTGAAAAATGGCATATGACGAAGGCTTAGCCCAGAGACTCCGAGAATACTTTGCAGATTGCGCTGACGCCGAAGAAAAGAAGATGTTTGGAGGCCTTTGCTTTATGGTTTCCAGACATATGTGCTGTGGCATAGTAGGGGATATGCTTATGGCACGTGTAGGCCTTGAAAATTATGATACCTGCCTCGCCATGCAGCATGTAGGAGAAATGGGCTTTACAGGCAAAGCTATGAAAGGGACGATCTACGTATCGCCCGAAGGAATTGAATCGGACACAGACCTGGAGCGTTGGGTAGATATTTGTCTCGAATTTGTTCGGGGATTACCCTCGAAAAAGACGAAGTGAAAGTAGAGAAAAATGGCAAAGCGGTAAAGTACGGTCTACCACTGTGCGCTTCTACCGAACGTGGTAAAGCTGGCGCTTTCCCACGCCGCTTATCGCGACGTTAAATGCCAGCTAAAATTCAACCGTATTTGGAATCGGCTAGGCTTATATTACGCCCTTACGGCATTGGTGATTCTAAAGATATTCAATTGTTGGCGGGTGATTTTAGGGTGGCTAAAGAAACTATGAACATACCCCATCCGTATGAAGATGGTATGGCTGAAAAATGGATATCCTCGTTAAAGGGAAAGTGGGAAAAGAGGGAGAGGGTTGAATATGCGATAGTAACGAAGAAAAGATTTGAGTATATTGGTGGTATGAGTTTCGTAGAAGTTAATGGAGACGAAGCTGAAATAGGATACTGGCTCGGTTTTCCCTATTGGAATAAGGGGTATTGTTCCGAGGCAGGAAATCTCTTAGTAGATTTTGGGTTTTCTGAAATGTCTTTGAGTAAAATAACAGCCAGACATCTATCGACCAATCCCAGATCGGGAAAGGTGTTAGAAAAATTAGGACTAGTTCGGAAAGAAAGCGGGTATCGTAATGATCGAAATGGAAGTAATGTTAAATTTGAGTTCTATGAAACGTCAAGCAATTAACAATGATTGCAACGCACCGCTGAAGGCGGGCGCATATTTAGACGTTACGTGGAAATAGAGATGAAACCTTGAGAAATATAAAGCGAACTAAAAATAAGACTGAAACAAGGTTACCAGTAGATAAGGAAAAGTTGGGTGTTAATGAGAATACATACTCTTTGCCTTTTGAGTATTACTATGACGTGGAATATGAATGCTCGGATTGCCGTGAAAAAGTGGTTTGGACAGCCCGGCAACAAAAACATTGGTATGAAGAGTTAGGGAAAACTATTAATTCTTTTGCAAAGCGTTGCCAGATATGCAGGGCTCTCATAAATGCAGAAAAAGAAGATCAAAAGCGTCACATGGTAAAAATGGCAAATAAACCAGAACACCCAAATAAAAAATTCTTTAAAAAAGCACGAGGGCTTTGATTTTTTACTCTAACTAGCTATTAATACAAAATCAAAGACTTGACCCGATTGGTTTGTGAGGTGTCCGCTTTAGTATTGGGGACGGAGGGATTATAAATTATTCCCTCCGTCCCATTTATTTGTTCCCTGTCGGCGCAATGCGTTAACATGTTTACGGTACAGTGAGTCGAACTTTGTTTGCTGTGCTTTGTGCATTAGGTAATTCCTCTAGTTGTCACCCTCTGGAAGTAGTGGGAGTGGAGGAATTATTACCTTATGCTTTTATCTTTTCTGACGCGCAGCGGCTTCGTTCAACAAGCCGATGAAATTCGCTCCGGCTATCGCCTCCACCGCACCTCGAAAAGCTGCGCTTGTTCTCGGGCGTTTATCGGAACGTTATCTGTCAGAGATGTTTTTAGTAATGTTATAATTTCATAATGTCAAATATTGCAGAAAAGCTAGAAATTGATTTGGAGAGCCTTAGTTCGAAAGATAAGGCGGCGTTAGCCCATTATTTAATTGAAGAATTAGACGGAGAAACGGATAAAGATGTTGAAGAAGTGTGGCGTAAAGAAGCGGAATCGCGATATCAGGCTTATAAGAATGGAGAGCTAGCTGCGGTTTCTGGAAATGATGTTATGTTGAGGGCGAGGGAAAGATTGAAATAATGGACTATCGGTTTCTGCTTCCGGCTGAGGAAGAAATGACCGAATCTGCAAAATTCTACGAAAATGAATCTAAAGGATTAGGATCGAATTTTCTTGATGAAATTGAACATTCTGTTTCGTTAGTTTGTAAAAGCCCTGAAATTGCTCAAAAAAGTTCTGGCGAAATTAGGAGGTTTGTTTTGGCTAGATTCCCCTATTCTTTGATCTATGTCGAAGAAGAAAAAGAAATATTGATCTTAGCCGTTGCTCATCATAAAAGAGAGCCAGGGTATTGGAAAAACAGATAACAAGGAATTGGAAAGGAATTGGGGACGGAGGGATTATAAATTATTCCCTCCGACACCTATATTCATAAATTATTCCCTCCGACACCTATATTCATAAATTATTCCCTCCGACACCTATATTCCGACACCTATATTCTGAAATTCAAAAGAGGGAGTATCGCCTCATTTAATTAACTGGGAAGCCACCCACCAAGCGACGTGACGGTTGTGCTTTTCCAGGTGACTGAGAGGTGCAGGACCTGCGAATTGACTGCGACTTCCTGTTTGTACCCCAATGTTAACAACCACGTCTTCTTCGTTGAACCGCTCGAAAAATTCCACCGATGAATCTAGACGTTGCTGAAAATCAGGCAGCTCAAATGCGCCAGGCGGTAAAAGAATATCAGCCAGTAGATGAATTCGGCCCGCTTCAAGTGGCAAAACGCGCAGTTTCATTCCCATATCCGCTTGCAGGTAAATAAAGAAATTTGGCAACACATAAATCAGAATAAAGCTTGTGCGTTGCCATGCATCAAGGCCTGGAATTGGCTCAAAAACACCGGGCACATATTCCATACCATCTTTTCCTAGGCGCCGACACGATTTGGATGAATTTGCAATCTGGGTAATCCAGCTGTCACCGCATTCAGTTGTTACCTCGCGCGCTGGAAAATTCGGCTCAAAGGTTTGACTATGAGCACCAAAATGATGGTAACACTCGCCGTTGTCCTGCATGACCTTCCAGTCCCAGGGATATTCACCGCAATCTACCGTTGTCGCAACCCGCCAGTGGTTCAAATCGAATTCAGCAATTCTCTTTGCAACTGGTTCAAGCTGCGGAGTTAAGGAGGCGGCCTTTCCACTAAGATTGACATAAACAAATCCCTGCCAAACTTCATGACGTATCTCCGGCAGGCAAACCTTGCTCGGATCAAACCCAGGAGTTTGGTCCATTTCCAATGCGGCCCGCAAACTTCCGTCCAGGTTATAAGTCCAGGAATGATATGGACAAACTAACGTTTTCGCGCTTCCAGCTCCGGTACACACTCGCATCCAGCGGTGTCGACAAACATTGGAAAGAATTCGAATTACTCGGTCACTACCACGAACCATCACAAGCGGTTCGCCAACGACATCAATAGTAAGATAATCACCGGGGTTGGCGACCTGGTCGCTACGCCCTATACAAAACCATCCGGCCTTAAAGATGCGCTCCCGTTCAAGTTCGAAAAAATCCTTATTGTGATACGCACCGGGTGGCAGGGTTGTCCATTGCTGATTTTTATTAGCTGCAATGTGATGCAAGCTATTGAGTAATTCGTCTAACATTTCCTGATTCTACTTTACAAGTTAATAATAAATTAGCATGCGTAATTGAAAGATTACTGTACTGCCAGTATGGTGCTGGAGAGATTATAAATTACTCCCGCCGGCACAATTGTTCTTATCGAATATATCTCACCAAATTAGTCCGCAACGAATATCTACTATCCAGACCATAAATTTCAACTACCCTGATTAAGTCCAAGTTCCTTTTGCTTGTTCTTGGCTAAACTCAGAGAAACAATCCGGTGAGATTCCTGCAAATAAAATTTGAGATTGTCATCTTGTGTATCCGCGGCATCAAATAGTTGTATCCACTTCATACCTCGAGAGGCAAAATAAGGGGCGGGCCGATACCCTGGTTCGTCACTTAACAAATGAAAATCTATTTCGGAGGTTTTAAATGTGAACGCTGGCGAGTTAGTTTTCTCCCAACCACCTATGGCAAATACCTTTCCTCCTACCTTCCAAACATGAGAATCACCCCACTGGCTGACATAGCTAGTAGCAGGAAAACCACTACAAAAGTTATTGAATTCATCATATGTCATACTGACAGTAATTTAGTTGCTAAGGACTCGCATCAATGGTGCAACTTTATGGTGTCATTCTCAATGCACTTATTTAGGTACATTGCCGAAAATCATTTAGCGTCAAATAGGAGTTTTAATCCTAGCGCGCCCATTACTATGCTCGCGGTTTGATCAATGGGGGCTTTGGCTTTTAAATACAAGTTTGCCGACGACTTGGAAGAAAGGGTAACGGCGACTATCGTATACCACCCTGCTTCTACCAAAAAAACCAGTACTGGTAGCGCGAGTATTGCAAACAATGGCATATCCTGTGGCAGTAGAGCGGCGAAAATGCTGCCATAGATCACAACGGCTTTTGGGTTGCTGACTTGCGTTATGAGAGCCAGCATGAATGATTTCATCGCGGTATCCGGCGAATCTTTCTCGAAGCTGGACATAACGACAGGCTCTTTCGCACCTCGCCAAATTTGTATTGCCAGATAAAGCAGGTAAATACCACCAAACACTTTTAAAGCAATATATAGCCACGGCACACTGTCCAATACTGCACGTAGCCCCGCTAAAACCAACACAGAAAATATAACGCCGCCAACACCCATACCGATTGCCATGTACAACCCATCGGCGCGGGATACCGCAATTGAAGTGCGTGCAACCAGCACAAAACTCGGACCCGGACTAATGGCGCCGATTAATAGGACGCCCATTACACTAGCAAGTGATATGTATATTTCCACGATTCCTCAAAATATTTTAAAATCCAGTATCAGCGGCCCTGGTTTACTGGATCGGCCTAATTACGCTGGTTATCTGGTTTTGTTAATCAAAACTACCCCTCCCAAAATAAGCGCCGCACCGAGATATTCCCAAATTACGATTTGTTCGCCAACGATAACAACGCCAATAATCAAAGCGACAACTGGAGGAATATAGGCTACCGATGATGCAGTAACAGCGCCCAGCTTTTCGATAATATAGTAATAAATAATATAGGCAACACCGGTGCCTAAAACACCTAGACCTATTACAAGCCCAGCGGCCACATACATATCATCTATTATGTCTCCAATACCTTTCAGGTCCGTCACTAGAAGCAAGATGAGTATTCCAATACCGAGCTGGTAAGTGATCACTGCAGAAGTCGGAATATTAAGTGGTAACACATACTTTTTTACGTACACAAAAGAAGCACCGATACTAAAAGACCCAACCAGCGTGTAAAACACGCCTTCAATATTTGCCGATGAAATATCTGTACCAAATGGTCGAGCAATCAATACTACACCAATTAAACCAATCGCAACCCCCAGTAATTTTTGAACCGAAGGCTTCTCATCCGAAATCAATAATAGCGCAAGAAAATAAGAGAATATGGGTGTTAGCCCACTGAGTGCACCAACGACGCCCGAAAATAGCAAAGACGCACCTTTAACAAACCCATAATAATAGGCAAGGGTACCGATCAGTGACAGTACAAATAAATGCCCGAGGTGCTGTAAATGAGAATACTTTAACGCGCCCTTTATTAAGGCGTAGATTGCAATGGGTATAAATCCGAAGACCACCCTGATTAAGACTATCTGAAGTGGGGAAACGAGATCGGCTGCCAATTTCATATAGATAAAACTGCTGCCCCAAATGATTCCCAGCACCCAGAATAACGCTAGCGGTAAGTACTTCAACGTTCGAAACCGTTTAGTAGAAAGATATCACTGGTATAATCAACCCAATGTTGGCGCCCCAGCCGTAATAATCTTTCATTCATTAACTCTCTCAAATCAGGATAAATAAAAGGGACAATTTAATTTGAAATAGACCTAAGAAGAAACAAAATATTCGCAACCTTTTTCATCGAATCTGATCGAGCACCCAGCGTAACAGTGGGCGCTGGTGTTGACGATGATGCCAGATTGCAACATAGGTAAATCCCTGGGAATCATCTATTGGTATGGATTTAACCCCATAGTGCGCCTCGGCGTAATGACACATTCGAGTTGGTAAAGCGATGATGGTATCGCTATCTTCAATCACACTGACGATAGCAAGGAAGTATGGCCCACGAATTTTTACCCCGTTAGCTTCAGCGGAATCGATTTGCATTACCGCATCATTGTGCATCAAGCTGGCGCTGGGGTATTGCATTTCGGCACGCGGCCATTCTGCAAGTTGGGTTTCGTCCAGGCGACCTTCCTGTTCGTGACATTCGATCAATGGGTGTCCGTTTCTAAGCAACAGCGAATAGCTTTCGTCGAACAATTTACGGTAGTGAAAATCGCCGGGTATGTTGAAGTTGGCATAAAGCGCGAGATCAAGTTCCCCCTGTTCCATCATGGTGAATGAAGCGGGGGTAAAGTTGCTAATCTCAAGGTTAATTCCCGGTGCTTGTTGCAGTAGGACTGAATACAACTGGCGCAACACGCTGACAGTGCCGTAGTCGGTGGATGCTATGCGCAGGGTTGCCTTGGCCTGCCCGATATTAAACTCATTGGCTTCAACCACGGCATGGATTGATTCAAGCGCGATACCAATTCGAGGATAGACCTGCATCGCAAAGTCGGTCAGACCATACCCTTGATTAGCACGAACCAGTAGCGGATCGTCCAGCAGTTTGCGTAACTGTGCCACTATTCGACTGGTGGCGGGCTGGCTTAGTCCGATATATTCAGCGGTATTGGATATGTTCCTGGATTCAAGCAGATACTTTAGAATCCGTAGTGAACGCACATCAAGCTGATCGAGCCTTTTATTCGTTTTTTGCATATTACATAGATTAACACGGCAAGTGTCATGCAATATAGCTATGCTACTGTTGCGGGTCTAAACGTAGTTAGACCCGCAGAAGTCCTATGGGAAATGGCTACAGTAATGTTTCGTTAAAATGCCGGCTTAGTGGGACAAGTGCTTCATCAATCGTGATCGGACTTTCGTAAAACATCAACTGATTGGCACCTTCTATCCAGTAAAGTTGCTTGTTTTTTGCTGGAATGCTGTCGAATAGCTTGCGTGGTACCGAAGCACCGCTAGCGGCGCGATCTGCGTGGATCATGACCACGTCTGTTTGCAGTTTGTGCAGGGTATCGTCGATTCGCCATCCCCATATATCAGCTTCACTCATCGCGGTGATCCGGTTTTCCCACTGGCCGCGATGCGCGAACCAGGGTGCGTGCTTGGCCCAGGGTTGATACCAGTCATCGATGAGTTCGTGGGTCAGCAAGGCCTCCTTTGAACCAACGATGTCGATGTATTCAACCTTGCCGTTCCGATCGAACGCCATCCGCGCCTTGCGACCACGCTCGATGCGTTGCCGCACAGTTTCTTCGTTGCCAAGATACATCGTGGCGATCTCCGGCAGTAAGTAATGCCCCGCAACTAACGCCAATGACTTTACCCGCTGATCGCGAACCGAAGCCTCAATCGCCCAGTTGACACCCTGGCAAATACCGACGATACCAATTTTTTTAGCATCGATCAGTTGGTGCCCGGCGAGGAAATCAATCGAGGCGCTCAGGTCTTCGATCTTTGCCTGGGGTGACTCGTAATGACGCGGTTCTCCACTGCTGGCGCCGTGGTAACGTGGGTCAAAAATGAGGGCTGCAATGCCCTGTCGAACAATTCTCGAAGCATATTGCAATGGAGATTGTTCCTTGACGAAGGCGACTGGCCCCATGACCGTTACGGCTGCAAAGGGACCTTCGCCGGGTGGCAGAAACAGTTGACCGGCCAAAGTTTCACCATGACTGTTGAATACCACCGGGATGTGGCGGTATTGCATCAGCGTGCCTCTAGTGGTTTTCTCAGTGTCTTGCGCAGCCGCTGGGGTGAGGAAAGTAGCGAACAGAAGTATTGCTAGTATGGAACTCGACCAGATGTAATCAGATGTTTTGAAGGACATGGTTATTTTCCTGTGTTGATAACGAGCTTAGTTCAGTTCGCGCATTTCTGCCCGTGTCTGAAAGCGTTGGCCGTCCGCCGTAACGAAATTGGCAAACAGTTCCATACGCTGTGTATCGACAACGTCAACCACATGAGTGCCGTCTGGCTCGGTCCAGGCCATTAGGAAGATACCCGGATGAATATTCTGTCGATCAACGGCCTGGGTACCTGTTAAACCAGCGGTGCCATCGGGCGCTTCCAGGCGTTCCCAGGCAATCGAATCCTCGCTGTCGAAGTGCAACTGTATGCGATATCCCGATACCGAATATTCAAATGTTCTCCCTGTCATTTTGGTAAATGCCGACATTTTCTGATTCCAGCTGGTTTGATCGAAATCCGCAGCATTACCTGCTGCCTGGGTCACGGGTGTCATCAAAATTGCGCTGACCATTAAACTTACTAAAAGGTATTTCATGTTGTTATTCCGGTTGGTGTGAAATTAAAGCAGGGATTTGTCTAATTCGGCTCAGCAAATCCTTTTCGTCCATACCCTTCACCAGAGCAAGTTCCATTATTAAAACCTTAATGCTAAATCGAGTGTTTAGCTTACTATTTTATAATTGCATGTGAATGCCGCATAATGCATATCTACTATTCATAAAACGCATATAACGGAAGCAGGATTTACTGGCTGTGACCGGTTGCTATCTTTCAGCGATATTGCCGTTGCAGCGCTAATGTTCAAGGCGGAATCCAATTGAATGCTTTGAGAGGAATAAGACTGAAATTAAGATATTGCTAACAAACATCAGTAATGGGCTAAACTGTGTCTTGATATAAAGCGGGGTCGCATCATTGAAATATCGTAATTCTCATTGGGAGGTTAGAGAATAAAATGCCAATTCCAGAAAATTTAGACAAAGAAAAATTCGCTGAAGTTGGGTTAGCAATTCTGTGTCTGACGCTACATGGAGATAAGTACTTTAGCCGGGCCTGGAAAGGCATGGACTGGGAGCTCACGGATCTTTTGTACAAAAATGGATGGATACACGATCCAAAAGGTAAAGCAAAATCTGTAGTGGTAACTGAAGAGGGAGAACACAAAGCAGAAGAGTTTCTGGAAAAGTATTTTAGAAAATAAACTGGTGGATCGCCCTGCATAGCAAAGTAGTTAAAGCTAGAAAGCGCTCATTCCAAGCTGCTTAGCAAATTATTTATCATCGGCGTACTATCAAATATTTCTAATCCCAAAATCACCATTTTCTACTTTGCTTTTCTGCCGCAGTTTACTTCAACTGACATAGAAAGCCCTGCCCTTTTGTTGATGATTCTCGGGTCAAGTTTTTCGGCGTTGACTTTTCTAGTTAAAGCTCCAATCGGATACTTTGCCGGTGTTGCATCTGGTTGGATTCAGTCCAGACCCAAAGTGATTCAACGCATTTATCGGGTTAGCGGTACTGTTTTATTTGGTCTAGGGGCAAAGTTAGCCTTTGAACAAAGCTCGGAAATTTTGAAGCCCAGGTAACGATGATATGCAGTCGCTCGATATGATGAATTTAAAAATCTGGATTCCATTGTTAATGCTGCTTAAGCTCGCCTCCGCCCAGGCTCAGATTGCCCCGGCCGATCCTATTCTCAAAATCGAAACCGGAATGCATACGGCGCGAGTCAATGATATCCGGGTGGATTCCGCAAATAGAGTTCTGGTCACGGCTTCCGACGATGGCACCGCTCGCGCCTGGCGACTGCCGAGTGGTGAGTTGATCAATACTTTCCGTGTACCCGTCATACCAGCCCGAATGGGAGATGTAAAAACCATTGCAATTTCACCGGATGGATCCATGGTGGCTCTGGGTGGCCGCACCATAAATAACACGATCTATTTTTTCAATGTCGAAAGTGGAGATCGCCTCAGAACTATCGAAAATCTGCCGGACCATGTTGCCCATCTGATATTTTCTCCAAATGGCGAATATTTGGTGGCCACGCTGGAAGGTGCCAACGGTATTCGTGTGTGGCGCACCAATGACTACAAATTAGTGGCATGGGACGAAAACTATGGAGATGATGCCGTGCGCGCGGACTTTGATACCGATGGCCGATTGGTAACTACATCTTTTGATAATCATATACGTCTGTACGACCAGCAGTACCAATTACAAAGGTGGTTTCAATTGCCTCCCGGCCGGAAACCCAGCGGAGTCGCTTTTTCTCCGGACGGCAAAAAAATTGCAGTGGGCTATTCGGTCGCCACGGCCCAGACACAGCGGCGTAAAGTTGACGTTTTCGATGGCCACACCATGGATTATCTGTTTTCCCCAAAAACAAAAATCTTCAGTTTGGTGCCAGAGGTCGCATGGTCAGCGGATGGAGAATTTCTCTATGCCGGAGGTGTGGGTGCGAAAATCTCGACGCTGCTGGGGATTGCGTTCAAGCGTGTTCGCAAGCAACCGGTCAATTACTTGTTTCGCTGGGGCAAGGGTGGCAAAGGGAAACGTAAGAAGGTGGCATCCCGGGCAAAGAACGTGATAACAAGGCTGGTGAGCTTGCGCGATGGGGGGATCGCTTACGCTGCAATAGACCCTTTTATTGGCACGGTGAATTCGTCGATAAAAATCAACAAGAGTGCGCCAGCGCCAAATTTCGCCACGATCAACACAGAACCAAAATATTCCAGGGACGGCGCCATGGTGCAGTTCAATTACGACTGGATCGGTAAACTTCCAGTTCGTTTCTCTCTGAACAAACGTTTTTTGGATCGTCGCATTCCAGAAAGCATGGAGGCCGCGCCTTCAAGCTGCAAGGTAAAGGGACTTAATGTCCAGATCAATCTATTTGGCGATGACGGTACCTTTGCGTTCGACGGCTCGGCCAAATTGAACGACGAATATTTGCCGGATACTTATGGTGCACGGTCATGTGGCATTGCCCAGGATCACAATTCCTTCGCTGTCGGTACCGATGATTATCTTATTTTATTCAATAAAAAGGGTGAACAATTATGGCGTACGTCTTTTGACAGCGCAGTTTACAACCACACCATCGTTAATGATCAATGGATCGTAGCTGGACTGGCGGACGGTACTATTCGCTGGGTTCGACTAAAAGATGGCCAGGAAATTGTCGCACTGTTTGCCCACACTGATGAGCGGCGCTGGGTATTGTGGAGTCCCTCCGGTCATTATGATTCATCACCGGAGGGCGACGATCTGCTGGGATGGCACTTGAATCGAGGCACAGCAAATCCTGATTTTCTGCAGGCTTCGCAGTTAAAGAAACAAATGTACAGACCGGATATTATCGATCACTTGATCAGCACCCAAGACATCGAGGCTGCCTTGGCGTTAGCCCCCCCAGGCGAGTCCAGCCTGGAGCAAATGACAGACCCTGATAGGCGACCGCCATCATTCTCCATCGTATCACCGGGAAATGGAGACAACGTCAGCATCCAGACAATAGCCCTAAGTCTTGCGTTTACGGATTCTAAAGATCCACCTCAATCTATTTCTATCACTAATAATGGGAGGCGGTTGCCGATTCGTACAGCCAATGACCCTGGTAATCAGGACATGGATCAATTCGGAAAATTTAATATCGACCTGGACCACGGCATCAATACTATTGAAATTGTCGTCCATAACTCGGTCGGGGAATCCAGTAAGCGCTTGTCGATAGAATACATGTCAGAATCCCCAGACACCGCAGACCCCAGAGGAACACTATATTTGGTCTCCGTAGGCGTAAATGAATATTCCAATCTTTCGGGTGATCTTGAGTTCGCCGCTCCGGACGCCATTGATTTTCACGCGTTATTACTGCAACAGTCAGGCTCTCTTTATCGCGACGTCAAAAGTATTTTACTGGCAGATGGTGGTGTTGTACCTAGCCGAGAAAATATAGAACAGGCCTTGAGCCTGTTTAATGATGCGGGACCCAAGGATACTGTGATCCTTTTCCTGGCCGGGCACGGAATTAACGAAGATAGCGACTATTATTTTCTACCCAGAGAAACTCAACTCGATGCCGCCGAGAAATTGGTGAAATCCACGGTGGTCAATTGGCGAACTTTACAACGGGCATTGGTCAATAGCGCGGGCCGACGTATTTTGCTGGTGGATACTTGCCATGCCGGTAACGCATTCAATCAACGACTGGTAAAGGACAGTGCCGACGCCAACATCGTCGTACTCACCTCTACCGACCGGGTAACACTAGCCCAGGAACGTAGGGATTTAGGTCACGGGGTTTTCACTTATTCCATTCTTCAGGGATTGATGGGAGATGCGGACATCATCAAGGATCGCCTGATTAAAATTGAAGAGCTGGACAGTTATGTTACCGAATCAGTGATAGCTCTGACCGCCAACCAGCAGCAACCGGTGTTCTTTGTTTCCAGCGGATTCAGGAATTTTGCCTTTGTTAAAATTAAGTGATTTAGAATTTGAAGGCAACGCCTTGAATTTCTACAGTAGGAAAAATTATTGATGTTACCGCGGTAACACTTCCACGAAATAACACACATAAAAATTGCCCCTTAACATTCCCAAGCTTTACTGAAACGCTGCAGGAAGTTACATTGGCCTTAAACTTTTACTATTCAATGGGTATTAGCCAATGACACATAAGGTTAAAGGTTGCTGTCCCCTGGACTGTCCTGACACTTGTAGTTGGGTGGCGCATGTCAGTGAGGGACGAGTCGAGCGTGTCGAAGGGGCCAGGGATCATCCGTTTACCCGCGGTGGTCTCTGCGCCAAGGTGCGCGCCTACCAGGAACGAACCTATGCCGCGGACAGATTGTTACATCCCTTGAAACGTGTGGGGGCGAAGGGCAGCGGACAATTCGAGAAGATCAGCTGGGATGAGGCGATTACAATCATCACAGACCGATTTAAAACCATTATCGATCAGGATGGACCACAGGCCTTGTTGCCGATGTACTATTTGGGATCGATGGGGGTGGTGCAACGGCAGGCGCTGATGCGTGTGTTCAATGGACTAGGATCAACCCAGATCCATGGCAATATTTGTGGCGCTTCCGGCGCTATTTTGATGGATGATGGACACCCTATCGGCTTCGACACAGAGGAGCTTATACACAGTCGTCTCATCGTGCTTTGGGGTTCCAATGCGCTAACTACCGGACACCACCAGTGGCATTTTATGAAGGAGTCCCGTCGGCGACACGGAACTCGAATAATCTGCATTGATCCGAGAAGGACGGTAACCGCTAAACACTGTGACCAGCATATCTCCATACGTCCTGGTACCGACGGAATTTTGGCGGCGGGAATCGCCCACCTTATGCTTAAGGAAAATCTGGCGGATCTCGAATACACCAAACAAGTTGCGTCTGATTTCGATGCCTATTGCGATTCGGTAAATGCGTGGACCCCGGACAGGGTGGCCAAAGCATGCGATGTTCCGGAAGAGGTTGTGTTGGCTTTGGCCCGGGAATTCGGTCAGGCCAAACCCGCCGCTATCCGCTGTGGCGTTGGTCCTCAACAGAACATGAATGGCGATGAGTTTGTGCGCAGCCTGTCGGCGCTTTCGATATTGGGAGGTCATTGGCGTAGTCCGGGGGGCGGTATGTTGATTGAAACCTATCCAATCATGAATGAAGCGGCGGCCGCCAGCCCGGAGCTGGCGACCGGCCAGTCACGCAGTCTCGATATGGCGTTGCTTGGACAGCACTTAAACGATACCGCCATGGATCCTCCCATCAAAGCCTTGATGGTTTGGAATATGAACCCCGCTGTTGTGCTGCCCGATACTGCAGAAGTATGGCGTGGATTGGCCCGGGAAGATTTATTTACCGTGGTCCTCGAACATTTTATGACGGATACCGCCAGGTTCGCCGACATCGTACTTCCGTCGACAACCCAGTTGGAGCACTTCGATCTTCAGGGAGCCTGGGGACATCAATATATTTCTGTGAATAACCCCGCGGTCACACCCCTGGGCGCGTCGAGGTCTCATGGTGAAGTGATGCGTTTACTGGCAAAAAAGCTGGGGTTAACCCATCCGGAATTTCAGGCAAGCGATGAAGATATTGCGGCTTCAGCACTTCCGAACCATGCATCACTTGATCAATTAAAAATTGATGGTTGGAAAAAGAGCCCGGCCCCGCGACCGCAACTTGAATTGAGCGATGAAAGGCTTACTCTTACAAGCCAGGCAGTTGTTCCGGCTGTCGAAGATCACGGCCAAATGCTCCAGCTACTAACGCCAAAATCCCACAACTTTCTAAATTCGAGTTATGCCAACATGCCGCGCCAACGCAAGGCCCAGGGCGACCCAGCCCTTGAGATGCATCCGGATGACGCGAGCCACCGGGGGCTGGTTGATGGGGAACAGGTATTGATGAAAAACAACCAGGGAAAACTTCATGTGGAATTGAAGGTTACAGATACTGTTCGCTCAGGGGTGGTTGCGCTGCCAGGCAAGTGGTGGAGTCAGCCAAAACACACCGGCGCAATCAGCAATCTGTTGACGCCACCCTCTTGGTCCCCTGGGGGGCAGCCGGCCTATAACGATACCTTTATCCAGGTAGTACCTATAAAATAATTATTCAGTATTGCCGTTTATAGGTTGGTATTTTCGGGAAATGGGGAAGTTAGAGCCGACCACGCGCATTTGTGGAATTTGGCGAAATCCAAATGTTTCGAAACTGATTTTTGGCACGACGTGATCAATGTAGCTGACGAGCTCGTTTACCTCAATCAGGTCGTCGGAATTCGAGTCTGCTGATTCCAGCGCGTCCAAAATTCCAAAGGTAAATACGCCGTGTCCATGATAGCCCTCGTATGCTGGGGAATCGTCGGTCGTTGCCGATAGTACTGCTCTTCCGGTTGCGTGGGTTAGTTTATCTAACGCCGTCACGCGTTCTATGTCACGCTGCTCGGATCGACTCTCCGTAAGTGATCCACTTTCGCAGGTGTCGTACATCAGCAGGCTTTTACGGGCAGGAATTTGTGCGAACCAACTCTGCCACAGATCCTGATTAATACCATTGCGCACAATGGATTCTTCGTTTTTATAATCAAAATCTTGTGGAATGAAATAATATTTACCATCCACGGTTTTGCCGTGGCCCGCTAAAAAGAATATAAACACATCGTTCTTTCGGATTGTTTTCGCCATCCGGGTAAACAGCTTATCCAGCTCGGGCGCAGTGGCACTCTCGTCCAATGCATAGTGAACCACTACGTTGCTATACAATTCGGCACTTGCGGCCTCCAGGGTAGTGGCAATTGAAGTGGCATCAGAAACCGCAAAGTTCAGGCGCAAACTGCGATCTTGGTACGCGTCGACTCCCACAACCACCACATGTAATGTGGGCACCTCGATTTTTTCAACCCCATCCCAATTTATGGTTAATGCCGCCGGTTTCGATGCGATCAGATTCGCTGAGTTATAGACAACCAATTCGATTAAATTGTCACCCAACTCTAATTCAAGTTCCTGTTCAATAAGCGTATTTTCTTCACCGCCAGGTTCCAATGTTTGCACACCAACCGTGGTGCCATTTGATCGCCACTCAATCCGACCCCAGCCACCACCACGATTGGTTAATAGCGCGTTGACCAGGAAGTTTCGCTGTGAAACGCTTGTTTGATTGGTAGGGTCTAATGAAATACCTGGCGGTAGTCCGCTATCGAACAGCGCATCGAGATTAATTTCATTGGCTGCACGGGATATCAGTCCCTCAGGATCGCCGTCAAGGGCCTCAAAAACCAAGTCAGGTCGATACATAGATTGATATAGCTGCCCGACACCCACAGATTCAAAGTCGCGTACAACATTAATTGAACCTGCACCTTTGGGTGATGAATTGAAAAACCCTGATGTCAGCATGCTGAACCATTCGCCAGACGAGTCGGAATAGAAAATTGAATCCAATTCTCTGTTTTCCAACTCATACAATTTGACTATGCTGTCTATCCCGGTTGCGAATAGGCGAGATCCGTCAGCGGAGATGTCCAAAAACCTAATAAATTGGTGGGGCGTTTTGATTTCCAGAAGGTTACTACCAGTCAGCGTGTCTTTAATCTGCAGTCGTCCATGGCGATTTAACACCGCCAACTTTTTGCCGTCTCGTGAGATCGATAGTTTTCGAATGATGGAACTTCGATCCAGGTCATTGTGCAGTAAATCACCAGTTCGCACATTCCATTTTCTAACCTCACCATTTAAATGTCCGGTTATTAGTTGCTGTCCGTCCGGGGAGAATGTGGCTGCGGTGGCATAATTTGATACTGTTTTATAGTCACCATGCATATCCAGATCTTGTATCACGCGCTTACCACTCGGAATATGCAAGAGATCGAGTCCAGATCGTTTGACAAGAATTTGGTCGCCGCGGGGTGAAAGGTCATAGATTCCGAAAACCCTTCCAGGAAGTTCAATTTCTTGTATGGAGTTTGGTTTAAGGGAGTTGGTCAGAGAGATAATGCCCCCACAGGTTCCAGCATATACATTTTGCGAACAGCTGTTATCCGAAAATGTGACGACGATAAAACCCCCGTTGCGGTAATATATCCGGGAGTGCATGAAGGTTGTTTTAAGATTTCGCTCGGTATTGGAAATCAATTCCCCGGTGATGCTATTCCAATAGCGAACCGATAGATTTGAAACTGAACCCAGGGTCTTACTATCTTCGGAAAAAGCGATATCGAGTAAACTATTGTCGAAAGCACGTAAGTTGCGCCCGTCGGAATTGATGTCCAGAGTGCTAATTAACGACCCATCAACCAAGTTCCACAGAGCAATATTCCCGGCCATATCCAGCACTGCCAAACGCTGTTGATTCGGCGATACAATCGCTTTAACGGCAGGATGGAATATGCCCGGAGAAGCCTGAGAATTATCCGGATTCGCTATCTGATAAATCTGTACGGCGCCGTACAATCCACCTCCGGCCAGATGCCTGCCATCTGCTGAGAACGCAAGCTTCATTGGAAGAGCATTAGGGTTCTTCGCCCGCCACTGCTGATGTTGGCTCCCGCTTGATATGGACCAAATTCTTGTTACACCATCTTCGCTGCTCACAGCAATATATTTATTGCCAGGTGACACAGCAACTGCGGTAATCGATGTTTCGAGGGCGTACAAGGTTTGCTCCAAACCATTCGACCTGTTCCATAGCTTTACCGTGAAATCATCGCTAGCTGAGGCGACCCATTTACCATCGTTTGTGACCGATAACGAGCTAATCGGGCCGGAATGAGCTGGCAACTCAATCAATGTTTCTCCGTTATCAAGATCGTAGTTTCTAATTGCGCCACTACTTAAACCCGCTATCAGCTCCCGGTTTGTAGCAAAGGCCACGGCGCCAATTCCTAAGTTGATGTTATCAATACGGATCTTAAGTTGCAGGGTAGTAACGTCAATGATCTCAATCCATCCCTTTTCTTCCTCGTTGGCCGCAATGGCGTCTGCCTCTTCACAGGACCGAAAGAACGCACACTCAGGATCGGTAACCATGGCAAGGAACTTTCCGTCAGCCGAAAAGGCGGACTTATATCCGTGATAATCGATTTCGCTGGAGTTGATGAGCAATCCCGTTTTGGTATCCCACGTACGAATATAGTTTTCTCTTTCGCCATCAATAGAAATTAGCTTGTTACCGCTATTGGTAAACACAAAGGAGTGGATTGCACGGGTACTGCCATATAGCGTTCTAAATAACAGACCGGTTTCAGCATCCCTCAGATTGATTGTGCCATCGTACCCTGCGCTTGCGATGAGCTGACCATCAGGGGAATAACCAAGCACCGAAACAGACTCCCGATGGGGAATATCAGGAACAATCGAAACAGCGCCCTGAGCGCTATTCAATACAAGAAAAAAACCGACCGCCAACCGAAACAAAATTGTTACTGCTGAGCCCAAAAAACACCTCCCGAATTTGTTTATAAATGATTCCACGACATCGCGCATTATAGAGCTATGGTGACAGTATACTTAACTCTTCAACAAATCAGGAGACAGGTATACTGCCCGGATAAATAGAGAAGGTTGAAATGCGGATAAAAAAAATTGGATTTTTGTTGTTATTGTTATGGGCGATAGTGGCAGTCTCGATTCTCGTCTTTATGGATCCAATAAAGCAGGATATTTCATATCATAATTTTTCCGATAAAAATGTAATCTCATCTATTCCCAATGCACTGAATACACTATCCAATCTGCCCTTCGTGTTGATTGGCGTATGGGGATTATATTTAATCAATAGAACACGAGCCCTGACAATCTGTTCGGAAAACATACTGGCTTACTATGCTCTGTTTATTGGGGTAGCCCTGGTTGCATTTGGATCTGGTTATTATCACTTGTGGCCAAACAATGCGACTCTGGTTTGGGATCGGCTACCGATGACAATCGCGTTTATGGGGTTGGTATCTATTATTGTTAGCGAATTCGTCTCAGTAAAGGCCGGCAGGATTATTTTGCTTCCGTTATTACTGCTTGGATTATTTTCGGTTTTGTATTGGCACTTTACCGAAACCCGGGGAGTGGGGGATCTACGACCTTATGTTTTTGTTCAGTTTTTTCCGATGGTCGGCATACCAGTGATATTGATATGTTTTAAATCATCATTCACTTGCGTCAGGTATTACTGGTGGTTAATGATCGCGTATTTGTTAGCCAAAGTGTTCGAGTTCTTCGATTACCAGATTCATGAATTGTTATCGCTTGTAAGCGGGCATTCAATTAAACATATATCTGCAGCAATCGGTATTGGTGTTTTATTGTCTGGATTTAAAAACCGGAAAATTCTGACGGGCCAATAGCCCTGGTTATCTGCAACAACCGAGTTTGAATTAATGACTACCATCGCAACAATCACTATTACTCCGCTAATCTTGCCCCTAAAGCAACCCTATCACTGGGCTCAAGGTATTAGAGAAACCTTCGCGGTTAACCTAATCGAGGTGACATCTTCTGACGGATCCAAAGGGTATGGAGAATGTACCGTTGCTCCCGATCAGGTAGCGACCGTGCAGATTCTGAATGTTCTGAAACGCCATTTTATCGGTGTCGATCCGTTCGAGTTGATGCCGATAAAAGAGAAGATTTTACGTAATGACTATATGGCGTTGGGCGCGAACATAATGCGTGCGGCGAATCAGATGCTTTCCGGATTCGATATAGCGGTGCTTGATCTACAGGGAAAACTGGTGGGCCGCCCGGTTAATCAATTGCTCGGTGGCGCACATCACGACAGCATTGGGTATTTTTACTTCCTCCAGGGCGATACGGCAGAAAGCTTAGCTCGGCACGCAGCCACGGGTTATGCCGTAGGAGAACGAGTGTTTTACCTAAAGGTCGGTCGAGAGGAAAAACAGGATCTAGAGATTATCACCCGAGCGCATCAAAGATATCTTGACCAAAAGCCTGGGTGAAACTTGGATGCAGTAGGGGCGGTGTAGGCAACCCTTAGGTATACTTTCCCCAAATCATTGTACCTACATGTAGGAAATACCGCCGATGGAACATCTATTTTGGCTAGAAAATAATCTAGCTGGCAGAGTCGGGCCTAACACCAGCTTTTGGGATCTTAGTAAAATCGCCGCGGTCGGTTTTTCTGGAATACTTTCCGTGAACGACGGAGAAATGTGTCACACAACGGAAATACAAATCGCCGGTATGGATTATGCCTGTTTTCCCTTTCCCAATAACGCACCACCAAGACCGGGTGATCGGGAGATATGTAGCAATTTTCTACCGCAAACCTATGAATTCGCCGGAAGCTGTCTTGAAAAGGGCAAGCTACTGGTTCACTGCACTTCGGGTAAAGACAGAACGGGCCTTTTCATGGCTTACTATTTGATGAGACAGCGGGGGCTCGGTGCGAAAGAGTCTATGCAAAAGGTATTGCAAGTAAGACCTATTGCTTTTTCAGCTGAGGGATATTTTGATTTCTGTCAGTCCTTACTGCAAAAATTCGAAGGAGAGTATATGGATCAACTGTACAGTACCCAGACGGCATAATTTTCTGAACTTATAAGCCAATGAAATATACCCTGGTGCTCGACATTGATGTCCCCCGCGATATGGTTGTTAGTCAATACATTAATCCTGGCAACTGGCATCGATGGCAGGAATCGCTGGTCAGCGTTGAATCCCTTGGTGGTATTGATAGAGAAGTTGGTTCAAAAACCAAAATTGTCAATAAATTCGGAAGGAAGAATATAGAAGTTATTGAAACAGTTGAGGTAAATGAAATTCCAGAACTTTTCACCTGCACCTATGAAGCACCGGGTGCCTGGAATAGGGTGGAAAATCGATTTAAGGAAATGGATTCGGGCAATACCCGGTGGGAGTTTGACTCGGAATTTAAATGTCAGGGTTTTCTCAAGATAATGAGCGTGGTCATGCCGGGTATGTTTCGCCGGGCATCGCTTAAAGAAATGCGCGCATTCAAATTATTTGTTGAACAGCACATAAACCAGGACTGAAACATGAAATCGCGAGCATATGTTCCGGACAATGGCATGGGATAATATCTACAGATATACTTAAATTACCTAACTCTCCAATTTACCGGTAAAAATCTTATGTTTATCGTGCTTCTTAAATTTTCTGATAATAAGAGTCAGGCCCCGCAGTTTATGCAAGGCCATAATGAATGGATCAGGCGGGGATTTGATGACAAAGTTTTTTTGCTGGTAGGCAGTCTCCAGCCAAAACTGGGTGGGGGTATTGTTGCCCACAATACGACATTAATTGATCTCCAGGATAGGGTGAATCAGGACCCATTTGTCGCGGAGAGCGTGGTTAGCGCGGAAATCATTGAGATTTCACCAGCGAAAACTGATGAGCGGTTAAGTTTTCTGCTTGATTAACGACCTATATAAGAGATTAGGATGAATTTAAATAAACTTATTCAAAATCGATTCGGCTTGCCTGGTGATCTGGGTAATACCGTCGTAGAGAATAAAACTATTGAGGCAATTTTGAATCGGCGTAGTCACCGGACATTTTCTGATGAGACGGTTTCCACTGATTTGCTCCAGACACTTTTTGCAACCGCTTTTTCCGCACCCTCCAAGTCTGATCTTCAGCAGGCATGCGTGATTCATATCCAAGACAAGGATAAACAAAGACGGATTGCGAAAGCATCCGATAAAACCCAATGGGTCGCCAAGGCTCCAGTTTTTCTGGTGTGGTGTGGCGACAGTCGTCGCATCCGGAAATTGTCGTCCTGGAGAGGGCATTCGTTTGCCAATGACCACCTTGATGCCTTTATGAATGCCGCCGTTGACGTGGGAATCTGTATGCAGACCTTTATCGTGGCCGCGGAATCTGTTGGTCTTGGCTGTTGCCCTGTCAGTGAGATTCGAGACCATATTCAGTCTCTGTCTCACGAGCTGACCCTACCCCAACACGTATTTCCGGTGGCGGGACTATGTGTAGGCTGGCCCAATGATCAGCCTGGAATCAGTATGCGACTTCCCTTGTCGACTACCGTAATGACTGACCGGTACATCGACGACAATCTACTTGAAGACGTTGCTGCCTATGATCAGCGAAGGGAGGCGCTTGAAAAAACCCCGCCAGATCAACAACGTCATGTTAAACAAATGGGCGTGTCGGCGAACTACGGCTGGTCAGAAAATCGAACACGGCAATACTCTCAACCTGCCCGGGACGATTTTGGTCGATATATCCGGGATCAAGGATTTAATCTCAGATAATCCTCGCTGATAAAGTACATTGTTCTAATTCTGTGTCTGGGACGCTGTGTTAAAAGAGTCTATCAGTGTTGAGCAGTCAGGTTTTGAGCAAATAATGTTGTATAGGTTTTTGTTGCTGGGGTATTGGATCTTCGTGACTTATGTCTCGCTACGACCAATCACGGGTTTGTCTATAGGTTCCTCGGACAAGGCGATTCACCTGCTGTTATATTTTGTTTTCGCTCTACTGGGATACGGTGTGTTTCGGGAATTACGCGCCTATTATATTGTCTGCGTTGGAATCGTTGGCTATAGCGGATTGATGGAAATAGCCCAATCGTTTATCCCGGACAGATTTATGTCGGGCTATGATCTGGCGGCAAATGTAGTAGGGGTGGTTTTCGGTGGGCTGATCGTGACCGCGGTACAACGCTACCAGCGGCAAGGTGACTAGATTGGTTCTAATTTGCGGGCGTATCAAGAATATTTCACTATGAAAATCAACCAACCCGTACCGGAATTACCGGTGGCGAACGTGGAGCATGCCCAAGAATATTACCGGGACGTATTGGGCTGTAAAATCGAGTGGACAGTCCCAGGAGAAATTGGTGCGGTATCCAACGGCGAAACCGCATTATTTTTCAGGCAGAGAAGGGGCGCATTTGAACCCGCGGTAAGCTGGATATTTTCAGATGATGTCGACGCCCTTTATGCCGAGTTGATCGAAACCGGTGCAGAAATTGTTGAACCGATTGAAAACAAGCCGTGGGGACTGCGGCAATTTACCATCAGGGATCTCGATGGGAATATTTTCTATTTCCACCATGAACTTGCCGAAGACGGCTCGTAGTTAATTTTGCCGGGCTCGGGATTGGTGGTCTTGTCTCTAATTTCATGACTAACTATGAACAATTGATACAAGAGATAGGATTGAGCAAGTGTTGAACAAGGGATGAGCCAAGCTCACATGGACTGACCTAGTCAGCATTTAGGTCCTGGTATTGAAATGACTCGAGTCCAGCGGCTACTTCTCCGGCATTTTCGAAACTGGCGACATGAAACAATGCATCGCCTTCATTAACCAGGGGCAGGCGGGTATGACCAATTACGATGCCATCGACCTGGGTGCGAATTTCTTCCTGGGAATTCTTAAAACAATCCGATGGGTCGGAAATCAGGCCGAGTAGATCGCCATTGGATACTTTGTCACCCAGTGCGCGTCGACTGTGCAGTATGCCGCTGGTTGGCGCGCGAACCCATGTACTGGTCTGGGAGATGAATGGTTCAGAAATTTTATGTTTGTGGTTTTCCGCGGGCAACATTTTGAGATGACGCATTACGGAAACCAGACCCTGGACCCCAGCCCGGATCGAGATTGGATTGAATCGCAATGCCTCCCCAGCTTCGTATACCAACATGGGCAGGCCCAGTTCTCCGGCCGCTTCTCTAAGGGACCCATCCCGAATTTTGGAATTGATCACCACGGGTACACCGAAGGATTTAGCTAACTCCAGGGTTGCGGGGTCGTCCAGATTGGCCCTGATCTGGGGCAAATTGGTTCGATGCCAGGCAGCAGTATGCAGGTCGATGCCATGGGTACATTGTTTGACAATTTGTTCGGTAAAAACATGAGCGAGCCTGGACGCAAGGGATCCTTTTTCCAGGCCCGGAAACGACCGGTTTAAATCTCGACCGTCGGGCAGATAGCGCGAATGCTGGACGATGCCGAAGACATTAACGATTGGAATTGCCACCAAGGTTCCGCTGATGTCACTAATCGCCCTGCGTCGAAACAATCGCCGAATGATTTCAACTCCGTTGATTTCGTCGCCATGGAGGGCAGCGCAGACAAATAAACGGGGACCTGGTCGCTTACCGTTGACCACGTGAACCGCCAGATTAAGTGAGCTCTGCATGGTGTACAGGCTCGGCAAGGTCAGATTAATTACCCTCTTTTGACCCGGGAGAACCTCCTCCCCATCGATAAAAAATGATTCGTTTTTAGCCAGTACCACGAGTTTTGGTTCTCTTCGGTTTGGCATTGGCAACCGTGAAATCGATAATCATTCCAGCAACGTCCTTACCGGTGGCGGTCTCTATACCCTGTAATCCTGGTGACGAATTGACTTCCATAACCAACGGACCCCGGGCCGAGCGCAGCAGGTCCACGCCGCAGACATTGAGTCCCATGGCTTTCGCTGCCTTAACCGCGGTACCCCGTTCTTTGGGAGTCAATTTGACCAACTGGGCGGTTCCGCCGCGATGCAGGTTTGAGCGAAATTCTCCCGGTGGTGCAGTGCGTTCCATTGCCGCAATAACTTTACCGTCTACTACCAGACAACGGATATCACTACCCCGGGCTTCCTTGATAAATTCCTGGACCAGGATATTAGCCTTAAGCCCCATAAACGCTTGAATTACGCTTTCCGCCGCCTTGTGGGTTTCCGCCAATACCACTCCTTTACCCTGGGTACCTTCGAGTAACTTGATGACCAGCGGTGCACCGCCAACTTCGGCGATAACCGCTTCGACGTCTTTAACTGAATGAGCAAATGCGGTGGTCGGCATTCCCAGGCGCTTGCGGGACAGAATTTGCAACGATCGCAATTTATCTCTGGACCGGGTAATTGCGACAGATTCGTTGACGCTGTAAATGTTCATCATCTCAAATTGACGTACGATGGCAGTACCGTAGTAGGTAACCGATGCCCCGATCCGTGGAATCACGGCGTCGAAATCCTTGCTGTCAAACTCCTTATTTCCATAGTGGATGGTGGGCTTGTCTGATGTGATATCCATAAAACATCGCAGGTGGTCCAGAATCTGAACGTTGTGGCCTTTTAACTCCGCCGCCTCTACCAGTCGGCGAGTCGAATACAACGCGCGATTTCTCGATAGTATTGCTATATTCATAATTTGGTTTGCCCCGAAACTTTTGGTTTTTTAATTGTTTTTTTGGATTTTTTGCTCCCGGGTTTGCCCGCCAGATACGAGCGGCCTGGATGCACCAGGTAACGACTCTTTATAGCTGACCGTCCTACTAACATCGGAAACTTCATGGATCCGCGATTGGTAAGGGTGATCTCTACCAGAGCAGATGTCAATCCAATTTGGAGCCGGGTGCGGATGACAATTCGGTGCTCCCGGTGTCCCCCTGAGTTGGTAATATCCCGGCTATCAATTACCGGTGCAATGCAGGTATAAGTTATTTCTGGGGACCGTTTATTATGCCGGGTTACTACTTCGAACCGGACCATAGCCTGCCCGTTCTGCTCAAATTCTTCTACTGCTATCGCGCTTAAGGCAGAAGTGCGGGCGCCGGTATCAATCTTGGCTTTGATCCATTTGATACCTAGATCTGGCAGCCCAACCCGTTCGCGCCAGCCAATTTTTGGTCTGACTTTGGTCTGATTCATCTGTAAACCACTGAAAAATCGCGCAAGTTACCCTGTATCAAGAGTTGATACAACCGCCATTCCACCGAATATGTCTAAAACCGTCATGCTGTTAGTTAAAAACCACGTTTTATCCAAGGATTTGACATCTATTTCACTACCAACCATTTTATGCCCAACTTTTAAGCAGTTTTAGCGGTCCCTGCTGCTCAAATTTGGAGAAATAATTCAACCTGGATAAATCCGGCTCAGGTCAGCTTTGATAACCCCTTGAAAAGACTGGGTTAGGAAAATTCCTTTGACGAATCCCATATCTTGGGTTTAATATCGCTCTTCCAACACTATATATAGTCCTTGGAATTTTTGAAAATTTTATTCGGGAAAATCAGTAGGTTGGAAATAAGAGGTAAGGAAGCTTCTTAAATTGTGCAAAACGTGAAAAACAGGGAGGTAGATTATTATTTGACCAATTAGATTAAGCAATAAGAGGAAGAAAGAGAATGAAGATGGCCAATGCAGCCACCGAACATGACGCGCAAAATAGTGCGAATTCGCTCGATAAAGCAAAAACAGGAAACTCCCTCGATCAATTAGCGCTGCAATCCGCTTCTATAGATATATGGGATAAGAAATATCGCCTCAAATCCATGGAGGGTGATCCGGTAGATGCCACCATCGAAGATACCTTTGGTCGGGTAGCCCGGGCTTTGGCCGGGGTTGAAACCAGTAAGGAGAAACAAAGGGAGTGGCAGGATAAATTTGTTTGGGCGCTACAAAATGGTGCAATACCGGCCGGGCGGATTACCTCTAATGCCGGTGCACTGGACCATAAGCCAGCCACCAGCACGATCAACTGCACCGTGTCAAAAACCATTCCAGACTCCATGGACGGCGTGTTGGGTTCGGTCCATGAGGCTGGCCTGACTCTTAAAGCGGGTTGCGGTATTGGTTACGAATTCTCTACCTTGCGGCCCAAGGGTGCGTTCGTCAGCGGCGCCGGCGCCTATACCTCAGGTCCGCTGTCGTTTATGGATATATTCGATTCGATGTGCTTTACGGTGTCTTCCGCCGGTGGACGTCGAGGTGCCCAAATGGGGACATTTGATATCAGTCATCCGGATATCCAGGACTTTATTCGAGCAAAACGTGAAAACGGCAGGCTGCGACAGTTTAATCTGTCCTGTCTTATTACCGATGAATTTATGCAAGCAGTCCAGGCCGACGCCGACTGGTCGCTGTCATTTCCCGCGACCCAGCATGAAATTGATGATGACCGATTCGAAATCATCTGGCGCAACTGGTCCATAACGGAAAACTATACGACCAATGAAGAAGGACAGGTGGCGTGCCGAATTTATCGAACGCTACCGGCACGCAAGCTGTGGAACCAGATCATGGCATCCACCTATGACTATGCGGAGCCGGGTTTTATACTGGTTGATCGCATCAACGAAATGAACAATAACTGGTTTTGCGAAAACATTCGGGCGACCAATCCCTGCGGAGAGCAGCCGTTACCGCCTTATGGCGCCTGCCTGCTAGGCTCGGTAAACCTGACCCGGTTCGTCGAAAATGCATTCACCGATGAGGCTAGATTTAACTGGGGCAAATATCGGGAAGTTGTAGCGATATTTTCCCGGATGTTGGACAACGTGGTGGAAATTAATGGACTGCCCCTTGGTAGTCAAAGAGATGAAATAACGGCCAAGCGCCGCCATGGTATGGGGTTTCTCGGTCTAGGTTCGACCCTGACCATGATGAAAGTAAAGTATGGCAGCGCTGAGTCTCTGGAGTTTACCGAAATGGTCGCCCAGCAAATGGCCCAGGTCGGTTGGGAAACTGGCGTGGCCCTGGCCGGAGAAAAAGGCGTTGCGCCGGTGTTAGCCGAAGAATACAGCGTTACCACGGAAATGCTGGCTCAACGACCGGAAATGGCGGAAGACGGCTACCGGGTCGGAGACCTGGTCAAGGGCGCTGTTTTAATGGGCCGCTATAGCCGCTATATGCAGCAATTTCCAGAAGCGTTACGGGACCAGATTGCGCAACAGGGTTGCCGTTATACTCACCATACTTCGATTGCGCCAACCGGCACCATCAGCCTGTCACTGGGCAATAATGCAAGTAATGGGATAGAGCCGTCATTTGGGCATATGTACAGTCGTAACGTGATCCGCGAAGGCAAAAAGTCCAAGGAAAAGATCGATGTATTTTCCTATGAATTATTGGCTTATCGGCATTTGATCAATCCTAATGCGACTCCGGGTTCCGAGGTCAAAGGGGAAAAACTGCCGGAGTATTTTGTTACCGCAGATGATATCAAGCCGAAGCAGCACGTCGACGTTCAGGCAGCGGCACAAAAATGGATCGATTCGTCGATTTCAAAAACCGCCAACGTGCCAACCGATTTTCCATTTGAGGATTTTCAGAATATTTATCAATATGCCTGGGAGAAAGGACTTAAAGGATGTACAACTTTTCGCTATAACCCCGAAGTTTTTCAGGGGGTTCTGGTCAAAGAACAGGATCTGGAAAATACCCTGTACAAATTCACTCTGGAAAATGGCGAAACCGTTGAAGTTAAGGGTAATGAAGAAATTGAATACGACGGTGAAACCCATACCGCAGCCAACTTATTTGATGCGTTGAAGGAAGGTTACTACGGACGGTTTTAACCGGCCCAATTACTGCCTTCGAAGCTACCGTGAGAAATCGGACAATATAGACAATAGAATGAGTATCAAGATAGAAAAGAAAATCGTCGACTACGACGTGGTTAAGCCGAACGATCCAAAGCCAGCTGATCAAGTCACTGAAGATAAACAAATTATTGGATCAGACGACCAGGGACAATCCAAAATCGTCCAGATGCATGAAAAGGTCGTTCGACCCGAAATGCTGATTGGCAGTACCTATAAAATTAAGACACCGGTATCAGAGCATGCCTTCTATATTACGATAAACGATATGGTGCTCAATCCGGAAACGCCTTATGAAAAGCGCCGACCCTTTGAGATTTTTATAAACTCAAAGAACATGGATCACTACCAGTGGATATCGGGTTTGACCTTGATTATATCTGCGGTATTTCGAAAAGGCGGCGACGTCACTTTTCTGGTAAGCGAGTTACAGAGCGTATTCGACCCCAAAGGCGGCTATTTTAAGAAGGGTGGAAAATTTATGCCTTCCCTGGTGGCCGAAATTGGTGACGCTATCGAGAGCCATCTCAAGATGATCGGCATGATCAAGGATCCTGGGCTCGATAAGCATCAACAAAAGCTGATTGAACAAAAGCGCAAGGAATTTGAGAATCGGCAGGCTGGAACCACTGCGGAATTAGACAGTGACGACGCTTTTCCTGACAGTGCAACGCTATGCAGCAAGTGCAATGTTAAAGCGTCAATTATGATGGATGGCTGCATGACCTGCCTTAATTGTGGTGACAGCAAATGCGGCTAAACCAGAAATAGCAATCTTTAGAAAGTGACTATTGGAATAAAAAAGCTGTTCCGATATCTAGGCCAAGGAAGTCTGGCCGTCATTCTGGTTGTATTGTCTAACCCCGGAGCAAACGCCGAAATATATCGTTGGGTAGACGACAATGGAAAGGTCAACTTCAGCGACCAGCCTCCAGGGGATAGCAGTGCGACCCAGGTGGAAATTCATATTAACTCCTATACCAAGGCCGCTGTTGGTGCGGCCAATAGTGAATCTGCGGTCAATCCCAAAGTCGTTATGTATAGCGCCAGCTGGTGCAGTATATGCAAACAGGCCAAGTCCTGGTTTGAGCGTAAAGATATTGCCTATTCTGAATACGATATAGAGCGATCAGAAAAGGGCAAACGGGATTACAAAAAACTTAATGGTACAGGTGTTCCGATAATTTTGGTGGGCCGCAAAAGGATCAATGGATTCAGTCCGGAGACCTTCGACAAAGTTTACAATTCACGGAACCTGTAATCCGCGCTGAATAGGGATTGAACGAGAACCTGGTACTGTGCTGATCTGTAGAGCAGAGGAGGAAATTAAATGTTGCCCAATTCGCTGAATTTACCATGAGCAAGATCGCCAGTTTTACCCTGTTTATTTCTCGCCTGTTACTTACCTCGACTCTGGCGTTAATTTGTCAAATTTTTTTGATCGTCAAATATCCGGAATATCTACTGAAGATACAGGAGGCGATAAAGATCGGGTCGGTCAGTTTGTTTAAGGAAGTCAATCTGGGATCAAGCTACCGGGTTGCCTACAACCTGATCAATGGAGACGGTATCGTCGTCCATACCTTGTTTGTGCTGCTGGCATTTACCGTTATTTATATCGTGTTTTCACCTCTCAAGTGGTTACGGCGCTGATGCAACCGGATCGGTCGTGGTGCAATAGATTTTATCCGCGCAGGCGTGTTATCCTTATTTTCCCCATTTTTTCATCTATCTCAGGCCACTAATGGAACTTTTCATGCTGTTAATTCCCGCAGTTGTGCTGCCAATTGGCCTCAGTCTCGCTGGTATTTGGTGGTTGATGACCGAAGACGATGAAGGCGATGCCGATTATGATGGCAGCGATGATGGCTTTGGCGGCGAGGGCTTTGGCTAGACCGGTTGATTCAGTTATATCGACTTGCCGAAAGCCTCAATCGAAGTCCAATAGGCAACTGTTAATTTTTGGTCGGAGTTAGTATCGACCAATCTCCCGTATCGTTGCCCGTAACGCATCTACACTATTAGCCGGTAAAAATCGATGGACCATTGGTAACGCGGCCTTTAGCTTGACTGGGTCCAGGGTAACACCCGGACGACCAAGCATTGGATTCAACCATAGTAGCTTTTTTGCACCAGACTTTAGAATATTCAACTCCTGATCCAGCATCGACTGGTCGTCGGTATCAAAACCATCACTAATAATTATCACTACTGATCGACGGTTATAATCGCGCGCGCGATATCGCTGGTTGTAGGTCTGGATTGATTTGGCAATACAGGTTCCACCCATCCACAACCCATTTTGTCGTTCGAGTCTGGAGCGCATTCTTTGTAACGAACTTTCACGCAGGAAGCGGGTAAGCGGAAATAATTTGGTGTGAAAGCCATAGGCCACGGTTTGACTAAAGGTTTGTACCAGTCCCCGCACGAAGCGAAACAGCAGGGGGTTATTCCAGGTCATGGAATGGGAAACGTCATGCAATACGATCAAATGAGGTGCTTCGATTTTTCGGTTGCTGAAGTGAAGTCGCGCGGGAAAGCCGCCGGTGGCGATACTGCAACGTAGGGTACGACGCAAATCCAATTGGCCGCCATGAGTAGTGGGTTGTCGGCGTCTCGACAAATTCTTACGCAGCTCCAGGCCGAGTTGTTCTGCCAGCTTGCCCGCTTCGCGCATCGCTGCGGCGTCACCAAGAAAACGGAAGTCAGCTTTACCCACAGTGCGCTGGCGACCAGCTCCACGTCCTTCATAATCGCCATCGCATTCCCCGGACTCACTGGATTCGCTGCTGTTGCCAGCTATTCCAGCCATTTTCGAATTGCCCTGAGCGCGCTGCCGGGAGTCAATTCGAGCGACTACGCTTTGTTCTCCAATCGGTGCCAATTGCGGGAACCAGAACTCGTGGAAATAGGTATCGAATTGGAGCCATTCATCGTGATTTCGACAACACAATGCACGCAGCGTGGTTTTCGCCAATGCCGGGTCGGGCTGAGAGGTGCTGGTAATCACCTCGAAAATATCACTGGATTCACCGACTCCAATAGAGAAACCGAGGTCTCGCAAATGACGCAGAAAATTAAAAATTCTATCTGCGGGGACAGGTAGCACAGTAGTCACCGGATCTATCCGCCAGGTTGCAGCATGCCGACCATGGTTTCTCGATCAATGGTTTCCTGGTCATCCCGGGTTTTAAGGAAACAACTTCTGGTGGCGTGTACCATTTCAATATTGTTAATCAGGTCGGTGACACCGAGACCCTGGAGAGCCGCACACCAATCCAGGGTTTCGGCGATCCCAGGGTTTTTGACCAGATCCTGTTCCCGTAGATTGTGGATAAAATCGACTATCTGCCAGACCAACTTCTGGTTTAGACCAGGAACTTTTTGCTCAACGATCTGGCGTTCCCGGGTCCGATTCGGGTAATCAAGATAATGGTACAGGCAGCGTCTTCGCAGCGCATCGCTTAGTTCACGGGTGCCGTTCGAAGTGATAACCACACGGGGAATAGATAAAGCTTTAAGCGTACCAAGTTCGGGAATGGAAATCTGAAAGTCGGACAACAACTCTAGGAGATAGGCTTCGAACGCTTCGTCAGCGCGATCAATTTCGTCAATCAATAAAATCGGTGGGTCAGACTGACGAATGGAGCGCAATAACGGGCGCTCGAGCAAGAACTTTGCGCTGAAAATATCCAGGTCGAGATCTTCCGGATTGGTTTCCTGTAACTTTATCGAGAGCAGCTGTTGGCTGTAATTCCATTCATATACCGCTGCGCTGGTTTCGAGGCCTTCGTAACATTGCAGGCGAATCAGCTCACATTGCTCTATCGTTGACAAAGTTTTGGCGACATCGGTTTTACCGACACCCGCCTCACCTTCAATCAACAAGGGTCGCTGCAGTTGCAGCATAAGCAGTAGCGCGGTTATTAGCTCTGGATCCGCGACATAACCAGCGCCGGCGAACTGCTCCCCCAGGGTCGCCAGGGATCTATTCTTCATAAAACCTTACAACAGGAATAATGTACGTTATGGAGTATATCCCAACCCACTGACCTGCATTTGGTGTGGGAATTCGGGGTAGGTATTCCGATCGGTACGAAAACCCTGCGGATTGAAGACAAATCTGTCAAATTTGTCACCGGAGATTGACAAACTTTGTCATTCGTCTTGGTAATAACTTAATCCAGATGACCGTTAATACTGTCGTCCCATTTATTCTGATGATTAAGGCTGAAATTTCACAAAAAATAAAAACAATTAATATTCAACGATATACAGTCAAATAGTTGATTAAGGTTGGTGGCGGCTAGGTAGTTGGCACGCTAGTTGCTTGCATATTAAGTAAATATCAAACACTGGGGGGGTAAAGATCCGGTGCTAAATATAGAAACAAGGTGAAAGTGGTACGTTAGTTGAGCAGCTCATACCAGCGACTTTTAGTCGCTGGTATAGAGTCTCCGCTAAAACAGCCCTCTCACCAACCCTTTAACCAAAATATAGAACGACCTAGGGACAGGTTGCGGAGGTGGCCTTGCATAACAACATAAGCCAGCACGATATTACAGAGCTGGCAAATTTATCCTGCGGTGTAATTCATCGAATTGATTTTCCGGAAGTTGGTGAGCTCGATTTGTTTCGTAGTAAACTGATCAATTTGCTCGATAAACTCGAGTACAAATATCAAAATAACGAATTGCTGTTTGACCTGCGTAGCACCATTTTTGGTTGCCACAGCTATAAACCCGCTCAGTACGAGCTGGTGAAAAAGGTAATCCAGATGGCGACGACCCCGCCGACCCCGACCCATCACTGAACTAAATCTAAGGCAGCTTAGAATTCGGGGACGACTATGATATAAAGCTGGAAGTATGACCTACTTCCAGTTGGCGTCTTTTGGCTATCGAATTGTTTCAATAGCGGTAATATGCGTTCTCCCCCTGACTATCCTGGGTTGCGTCAGCCGACCACCTGCAGACCCGTCCAATCTCTGTTCGATTTTCCGTCAAAAACCTGATTGGTATGCCGATTCACTGGCCGCCGCCAAGCGTTGGGGTGGGCCACTGAATGTTCCTATGGCAATAATGGCCCAGGAATCGGCATACCGAGCCAAGGCTAAACCACCAATGCGGTTTTTTCTCGGTTTCATTCCATACGGTCGGGCCAGTGACGCTTATGGTTATCCCCAGGCGCTGGATAGTACCTGGGCCAACTATCGGCGAGACGCGGGTGGCGTGTTGAGTCAGCGCGACGACTTTTCGGACGCAATTGATTTTATCCAATGGTATATGCATCAAAGCTGGAAAGTTAATCGGGTGGAAAAAACTGATGCGTTTTCCCATTATCTGAATTATCATGAAGGCCAGGGTGGGTACAAACGGGGCACCTATAAGAACAAGCAGTGGCTGATTAAGGTTGCGCGGCGGGTTGAAACGAGGGCTGCAAACTATGGGGCCCAGCTGGTGTCATGCAAAGCCCAGCTGGACAAGAGTCGTAAACGCTGGTCCTTGTTTTAGCGATCTGTTTTGGTGATCTAACGCGGGTACATTAAGGCAGAATATTGAGTCAGAATATTTCATTGGTATTGGGTAGTGGTGGTGCCAGGGGGCTGGCACATATTGGCGTGATTCGCTGGCTTGAAGAACATCAATACAACATCCAGTCCCTGGTTGGCTGTTCCATGGGGGCATTAGTGGGTGGGGTCCATGCCATCGACAAAATGGTCGAGTATGAAGATTGGGTGCGGGCAATTCGCAAACGCGACATCGTTGCGTTAATGGATGTTACTCTGCTACGTGGAGGCCTGGTTAAGGGTGATCGATTGTTTAATACCCTAAGAGAGTTACTCGGTGAACATATGATCGAAGACCTCTCGATTCGATTTACTGCGGTGGCGGTTGATATCAACAAATCCCGGGAGATCTGGATCAATCAAGGCCCGATATTCGACGCGATCCGGGCATCGATTTCACTTCCCTTTCTGTTTACTCCGGCCCAACTGGGTGAACGTCGTCTGATCGATGGTGCGATTATGAATCCAATCCCCATAGCACCCACGGCGAGCGATGACACAGATATCGTGATCGCGGTAAATGTCAGCGGTGAATTAACCGAAGGTATTCGTCAAGCGCCGAAAACTGATCGACCGCAATCGTCACCCTCCGCATTACAAAAGAGAATCGGTCAATTTCTCGAAGGTTTGACCAGCGTGCGTTCCCAGTCAAAATCAGAAGATGGCTCCATCACCGATGTTATATACACCGCCTTTGATGCGATGCAAAGCACTATCGCCCGCCAGAAACTGGCTGCCTATCCCCCGGATGTGTTAATTGAAATTCCCCGCAACGTGGCCAACATCATGGATTTCGACAGAGCCGATGAATTGATCGATCTAGGTTACCAGGCAGCAGAAAGGGTGATGACCCGGTAACAATGGATTTGTCTAAGGCCGCTTGTGCAAGTCAGTCGGATTTATCGGACTAGTGATTCCTCTGTTAAACTATTCATACTCATGTCCACTGGAATTTATAGATGAAGCTGTACGGAAGTTATACCTCGCCATTTGTTCGCCATGCGCGTATCGCATTGATGCAGGGTGGTAATGAATTTGATTTTGTCGAAGTTGATGCAAGCGTCAGCGCCGAGAAATTTCCCACCAGCAAAGTGCCCTATTTTACCGACGGTGACCTGAATCTGTCGGATTCAACCTCGATTATAAAATATGCCAGGGAGAAAGCCGGTAAAAAATTTCTTGAGGACATAAATGATCACGAATTGTTTGCCATGACAAATACCATATTGGATGCGGCACTAAATTTATTTATGCTGGAACTTGAAGGATTTGGGCCCGACAAGATTAACTATCTGGGTCGGCATAAGAGTCGCATCGAACGTGGTCTCGCCGAATTGAACGGACGGTTTGATCCAGCCCAGGGGACCGCCCGGGACAGCGCGCTGCGCTGTGCCTGTTTTCTGGATTGGGCCTTGTTTCGTAATCGAATTAGCCTGGACGGACTGGATAATCTGGCGGGCTTGCTCGAGGTGGCAAATACTGTCCCAGAGTTCACCGCAACCCAGCCGCCGCGCTAAATCACCACGGTTGAGCCAATATGTTCGGGAATAAACCCACACCACCTTCGCCACCCACGCCGGATAATGAATTGGCCGGGATGATTGGCGCGGCCAATCGTAACAACGCGGATAATACCCGGATTCTCACGATGCTGGCCCGGGACTATCTTAAGGAGCGCAAGTCGCGGCGACGTTGGGGCTGGTTTTTTAAAGGGCTGGTAATGCTGTATTTTGGGGCAGCTCTGATACTCTGGTATAGCGGACGTGAGCAAGCCGTAACCGGAGCGCATACCGCGCTGATAGAGCTCGAAGGATTGATCGCCCCCAGCGCTACTAACGCCGATGATATTAATGACAGTCTGCGCCGCGCGTTCCAGGCGCCCGGTGCTGCCGGCATTATCATGCGGATCAACAGCCCGGGTGGAACACCAGTGCAGGCGGCAAAAATTAATGCCGAAATACTTCGGCTAAAAGCCGCTCATCCCGACAAACCATTTTATGCCGTGGTATCGGACATGTGTGCATCGGGAGGATACTATGTCGCGGTTGCTGCGGACCAGATTTACGCCCATCCTTCCAGTATTGTCGGATCTATTGGGGTGCGCATGGATACCTTCGGATTCGTTGAAGCAATGAACAAAGTCGGGGTCGAGCGCAGATTAATTACCGCGGGTGAAAACAAGGGCATGCTCGATCCATTTTCGCCCCTGGCACCAAATCAATTGGCCCATGCCCAGTCCATGATTGGAGAAGTACATCAGCAGTTTATCGATGCGGTTAAACTGGGTCGGGGTGATCGCCTGGATCTGGATCAGGATTTATTTAGCGGTTTATTTTGGAGCGGTGAAAAGGCCAGATCCCTGGGCCTGGTGGACGCTTTTGCCGGCGTGGACGAAGTTGCGCGGGAAATTGTAAAGGCTAAGAGAGTAGTTCTGTATAACCCCAAACCTTCCTTCCTTGATCAGTTTGCACGCAGCATAGGTGCCACTATTACGAATCGGTTGTTTGAAGTGGGTATAAGCTTGCGCTAGTATCGCTTGCGTTAGGGTCGGGCTAACGCATGACAACGCCGCCAAAATAAAATACCGCTGCCAAAATCAAAAAAAGCAAGAGCGGAATGACGCTAACATAAAATGCCGGGCGCAACCGGTCCTGGCGCATCAGCTTGATTGAAACGATCAGGCAGATGATCAGGGTAATCGGATAAATGATCATCAAACTGCGTACTATATACTCGTGGAAGTAACCGGGAATGCGGCCCTCGCTATTAATCAGGATGAAGACAAAGGGCGCTAACGGAACCACCAAGGCAGCTGGTAGTGACGACAGGATATTGCCGATATAGATTCGTTTTCTCATAGGGCGGCAGGTTGCTTAACAGAGTTTATAAGGTAAATATTGATTCGCTGCTTATTTTCAACGACGCAAGTCTGGGTTTTTCCCGATCGTCAGCCACGATGATTGGCCAATTGATTTTGCCGACCTGGGATTCGTCTATAACTGCAACGCCCTCAGGCAATTGCAGGGAGTCACTGTTCAGGGTCCAGCGTTGTACCCGAATAAACCCTTTCAAATCCTCCAACGCCGCAGTGGATTTGGGTCCCAGGGCGAGAATACGGGTTTTCTCGCGCCATAATTGGTGGCGCTGAGTGTATTCATAGATCGCAAGGCGTGTTGCCATGTCGGCGCCGTTAATCTCATCAAGTTGAACCCGATAATCATGCTCCGGGTATTTACTCTCGAGAGCCCAATGGACAAATCGGGGCAGGATGAATCCAGGACGAAACCTAGTTTGGTAGGCACTGAGGCCATTGCGAGCGATGCTAATCGCCTGTCTAGGATTTTTCAGGTAATGGGCTGCCTTGGACTTAAGATCAGAATAATCACTGTAACTGACATAGTCTTTGCCGGGTTCCAGCATTTCATCAATTCCACTGGCTGCAGAAAGCTGATCGGTTAAAAGAAAACCACCTGCCGACAGAATTTCATATATCCGCATATTCAAATCCCCATTGAGGCTGCAGTTGAGTGAAATCAGCGACGATCCATATAATGCGGCACTAGCGCGGCGGGATAATTTTTGTAAATCGAATGGGAGCTGGTCCCTGATTATTTTATCGATCACACTCTTGCGGCGAGGATGTTGTCGCCGCCAATTTCCCACGAAGCAAATCTGCGACCTGCGATCCGTGGTAAATAGATGGGGCACGTTTTCCACCGAAAATCCTGGAAACCAGCCGAGCCGTAGACCGGTAAAACTTCTAAACCACTTCATGTGGTCTTTGTTATACAACGATACCAGAGCATCGAACTGTTCGCGCTCCATGTATTCCTGTACCAGCTTTATCGGATTGGTCGACAAATGGTGGGTATCGGTTAACAACAACACCTTTGGGCAGCTAAATGCGGCCAGGTTTTGTGGTTTATTGTTGTCATCGGCGGCACAGGAAATACAGATAAGATCGAACTCCCCGGGAGGACAAATTGTGCTGACGACCTCTTCCAGATCGTAGTTTTGAACCTTGGAAAGTTGTCGCGGAGGATTCACCAGGCCAGGTGTCAAACGGTCGTGGTGGGAATATATCGTGATTTGATTTGGCGACATCGTGGGGGCAGGCGCATACCCCGGCCGTCCGGACCAACACACTAAAATTCGTAAACTGCTACTGCCGTTTATCATCACACAACTTGTAAGGAATCGATTCGACCTGCCTTTGTCACCCAATAGTCATAACAACTTCATATATACTATCAATACCAGGCGACGCAAGCTGTGATCTGGTTTGGCCAGCGGCCAGATTTTCATTTATTTCGTCTCCAGGTAGTGGCAAACCCGACTAAAAAATAGGATACGGGAAATAATTTGGATAGCGAGCTTTTCGTTATACGTAATTCGATGACAGGATAAGTTTTTTCAGCAGGTTTTTACTGGACGTTTATACAAGATGGTTTTTAGTTCGGTTCTGTTTTTATTTGTTTTTTTACCGGCGGTTCTGCTGATCCACGCCATCGCGCCGAACAGTTGGCGCAACGCCGTATTGCTGATCGCGAGTCTGTGCTTCTATGCCTGGGGCGAAGGCATTTTCATTCTGATCATGCTGGCCTCAATTTCGATGAACTATGGCTTTGCCATGATGTTGGAGCGGGCCAGCGATTCGTCCCGGCGGACCTGGGTTATCCTCGCGGTTATCGCAAATTTATTATTACTGGGTGTTTTCAAGTATTTCAATTTTATCGTTGAAAACATCAATGCATTCGCCGGATCAAGTACCGTTCCATGGCTGGTGGTTGAACAAATTCATCTGCCAATCGGGATTTCCTTTTTTACTTTTCAGGCAATGTCCTACGTGATTGAGGTCTATCGCCGGGTATCGCCAGCCCAGACCAACCCGTTAAATGTTGGGTTGTATATTGCGTTATTCCCACAGCTTATCGCTGGTCCCATTGTGCGCTACCGGGATATTGCCTCTCAATTGACCAATCGTGTGGTCAAGTACGGCGATTTTTCCAGTGGAATCGAGCGGTTCGTGATTGGTCTTGGTAAAAAAGTGCTATTGGCGAATCCACTGGGGGAGGTGGCGGACGAGATATTCGGGCTACCTCCAGATAGCATTACCACCACAGTCGCCTGGGCTGGGCTCGCCTGTTATACCCTGCAAATCTATTTCGACTTTTCGGGATACTCAGATATGGCTATCGGTCTCGGTCGCATGTTTGGTTTCAAGTTTCTCGAAAATTTTAACTTTCCCTACATCTCCCAATCGATACAGGAATTCTGGCGCCGTTGGCATATCTCATTGTCAAACTGGTTTCGCGATTTTCTCTATATTCCCCTTGGCGGCAATCGATTGGGAACAAGCCGAACCTATCTCAATTTATTAATTGTGTTTTTGCTGTGTGGTTTGTGGCACGGGGCCAGCTGGAACTTTATCGCCTGGGGAGCGTTGCATGGATTTTTTCTGGTCATCGAACGCATCGGCTGGCTTGGTTGGTCCAGTAAATTATGGCGACCACTCAGGCACCTCTATGTATTACTGGTAGTGATGCTTGGGTGGGTTTTCTTCCGGGTTGAAACCTTGCCGGGAGCGATTGATTTCCTCGAAGTATTGGCTGGGTCCAACCCCATCGCGCAATTCGAATTCGACGTGTTTTTCAATCTGGAAAGGCTGGCAGTATTTTTTCTGGCAGTTTTATTTTCTATGCCAGTTTTATCGGGGGTAAAAATATTGTTGGTTCGGGTTAGTCCCAGTTTATTGCTTGATCAGAGTAATGCAGCACAGGTATCGCTGTATTTTTGTAAGCTGATTGCATTGACATCGGTTCTGGTTCTGTCGTCGGTGCATTTAATGGCTGGAAGTCACAACCCATTTATCTATTTTAGATTCTGAGCGATGTCCAGCGAATTTATCCAACAACCCCTCTGGTCGAATAAGCTGACTGCGCTGGTTTTTGTCCTGTTAATCAGTTTACCGATTCTGGTTTCTGTTGTTACCTCAGATGAAAAGATATCGATCCTGGAGAAGCGAGTGATGGCGACAATGCCAGAGTTTTCATTAATGTTTTCCGATCTGGCAGAATTCAGGCGCCGAACCGAAGCCTATGTGAGTGATCATATCGGGTTTAGAGACGCTGCAATAAGTCTCAACGGTGCAATCAAAATCGTATTGTTTAGTGTTTCACCAAATATCTGGGTTCTTGTCGGAAAAAATAAATGGCTGTATTACTGGGGTCCAAATAGCATCGACTATACTCCAGAGCTCAATTTCCAGGGAGTTTATCGTTACAGATTGAGGGATCTGGATAATTGGTATGTCAGTCATCTGGCGCTATTGGACGACCTGAACCGGCAAGGTATTCAATACAAGATGATGATAGTTCCAAACAAACAATCCGTCTATCCGGAATATTTACCTTATAAGATTCGTCAAAAAGCAGGAAAAACAGTTCTCGATCAATTTGCCGGTTATCTGGAAGATAAGAATATTCCAGAATTTCACGACCTCAGAGCCGAGTTAACCGCGCTAAAACCTAAGGGTATGGTTTATTGGCGTACCGACTCCCATTGGAGTCATCTCGGTTTCGTTCATACCTACCGGAAGATAATGCGATGGGCGAGAACTCACTATCCGGAAATTTCCCCGGCAAAAACTGATGACATGTTCGAATTGGAGTCGTTAATCGCAGTGGGTGACTTGGTGGGTATGATTGGGTATGTCGACTACTTTAATGAAGATGCAATACTGCTAACGCAACGGAGCTCCTGTGCCAGCCGGGACGGCGAAGTTTCAATGGAGAAATATGGAAATGGACAAATGGCGAGTTTGTATAAATGTGACACTGGGAACAGAAAGCTTCTATTTATCCATGATTCCTTTGGGGCGCTTGCATTGCCTTTAATGACCCAGCACTTTGCTAATACCATGTCGGTAGAGAATGGGACGCCATTGGAGTTGCGGCAGCTTATCAGTGATTTTTCGCCGGACCTGGTAGTGTTCCTGCGCGTAGAGCGGGAACTTCCCACAGTTTTTCCTTATCAGGAAGAGTTGGTCAATCATTACCTTGAGACCAGCTTCGAAAAAACTGCCGGGCAAGCGAAGCAATTAGAGCTCAGTCCAGCATCCCTGAACTGTTTGAATTGTAGGTTGCAGACCTCCCCGGGTGGGCTCGAAATTCACGCCGAGACTAATGACCCCTATGTCGTATTCAATACCGACAGGATCAAGCATATCAATAAATCAATCACCCTGAAAATTGTTATATCCCACAACCGCCCGGATAGACTCGCGGTTTTCTTTACCACGGACAACAGCGATACATACTCAAAAGACAAAGCCGCACTCATTTATGTGAAACAGGGAATCAATACGATTTATCTACGAATTCCAACCGACAGCCCATTAGCCCAACTACGAATAGACCCGGGCGAAGAAAAAGAGACCTTTATCCTCAATGAGGTCAGCTACCAATAATCGATGACAATTATAGATCGGGGTCAGTGTAGAAATTATTGAACAGCTAAACCCAGTACTTCACGCAACTCCCAAATTATCTCAATGACGATTCAGAAGCCGCAGTCCGTTGTTGAGATTTTTCTCTATAAAAAAGATATACCCCCGCACCTACTATAAGCGTCATACCGGTCGCCTCAGTGGGTGACGGTATATCTCCCCAAAAAAGGAATCCCCAGCATATGGCGGGTAAAAGAGCACTGTATTCAAATGGGGAAATTGTTGCCGGGTCGGCAATGCGATAGGCCGAATGTAGTAACAGGAAACCAATTGTACCGATCATGGAGATTACAACGAGATTGGCGACAATGAAAAGTTCGTTAATTTTCCAGGCTTGAGTCATAAACTGGATGCCTGACAATTCGGGGGTATCAAATTTTCCATCCCCGATAAGAAAACCCATGGCACCACTCAGAACCGCGGTTACTGAGTACATCACGATGATCTGCTGGAACACCGTATCTTTTTCTGCTGTGTATTTTGCAATCATCACAGATATGGAGTACAAAAATGCGACCAATACCGGCAGTATATAAAAGAAATTGAAATCCCCAACTTCTGGTTGCGTTATTATCATCACACCTGAAAACCCAACAACCATGGTTAGCCAACGCTGAAACCCGACAACACTCTGAAAAAAAATGATCGACATGATGGTGATAAAAAACGGGCTGACCAGAAACAGTACGGTGGCATTTGCAATGGGAATTTTAGACTGCGCAAAATAAAATGCAGCGTAAGCAAAGAAAAATAATAGTCCGCGAATCGTGCTAAGAATAGGATAGGCAGTACCAAATTTATTGGGTTGCCCAGAAATCTTTAGATACAGAATAATAAACAGGATACCGAGAATCGATCGGAAAAAAAGAATTTGGAATAGCGACGCGTCTACCGATAGAAGTTTTATCAAAACGTCCTGGACTGAGAAAATAGTCATCCCAGTTATAACAAGCAAAATTCCCCGAGTATTTTTGTTCATCGAAATCGTCCAATATTACGCTTCAGGAAAACGGCTTCAGAAATCCACCTCGTTTATGTTCCGAAAGCCACTTGTCTAGATGGTGCGACTAGCGAGGATTAGAGTTGAATACTGGGGAAAAGGCAATAAATGATGTTGGGATAATTTGGTTAATTTACTGGTAGATTTATCTAGTAGTCGGTAGTGAATAATTTCTACATTGATACTGATATGGTTTGATGCAAATTGGAGATTTACAAGTTATTGATCCCGACAGGGTGCTTGAATTTGAATTAGTCTAGTTGACTACTTTTATAGCTAGCCTTGTCCAACCATTGCGGATTAATCTCCACACCCCAGCCCGGGGAATCGGTGACCTCGGCATTTCCGTCCACGATAGCGAAAGGTGATTGAACAAACAGATCGGATTGCCATGGGTAATAGTCTTCGCCCTCGATAGAAAATTCCAGGTACTTTCCAGGATTGGGAATTGCCCGAAGCAGATGCATGGTAAAAAGGGTCACCATGGACAGGTTGGCGCAATGGGGTGTTACTGGAATATTGGCCTGCTCAGCCATTTTTGCTACCCGCAGGGTTCGGTTGATGCCACCGAGATAACAGACATCTGGCTGGACAACGTTAACCACCTTATCCTGAATCATCTGGCGCCAGTTTTGCAATTCACAATCCTGCTCGCCACCGGTTACGTCAATTTCGAGAGATTCAGTTACCAGTTTGGTCTGCTGATACTCCCAGTATGGGCAGGGTTCTTCGTAATGGGAAATACCGTTATCCTGCAGAAAGTAACCGATCTCGATGGCACGCTTGGGGGAGTAACAGGAGTTGGCATCAACCAGCAGGCTGACATTATCATCCATTGCCTTGCGTATGGTCGGCACAATTTCTTCAGTTCGACCGGGCCATTCGTCCTGATCGCGCCCACATTCTGCTCCTATCCTGAACTTGAACGCGTCGAAACCAAATTCCTGGCGTAGTCGTAATAACCGGTCGGCTTCATCTTTCGCGCGAATATCGCGCTTCATGGATGAACCATAGGCGCGCACTTTTCCTGGAGTGCCGCCGATCAACTCGCAGACGCTTTTCTGTTCTAACTTGCCGCGAAGATCCCACAATGCAGTATCGAGTCCGCCCATAGCCCGACGTAGATAGGACCCCGGAAACTTGTGCTCACGCTCTGGGATGATATCCATCAGATAGTCGATATCAAATGCGTCCTGATCGAGGGAGTAGGGTGCGACCTGGCGGTGGACAACCTCGGCGGTGATGTCGGCTAAATAGGGAGCGACCTGCCCCCACCCTTGACTGCCATCTTCTGTGGTTACCCTGACGAAACAGACGAATTCATCGGTAAAGGTTTCGATTTGTTTTATTTTCATATTTGTGCTGTGGTTGCGAGCGCGCTGAATTTTTTGGAATTTTTAATTGCGTGTTTTGACACAACATATTTTAAACTATAACTAAAATACCGTTATCCAAAATACATCATGCTCGCCAATACAGATGGAGCAATCAAATTTCACTCTCATGTCAGATACCCAGTCAAATTTTGATTTTATAATTGTTGGAGCGGGGTCGGCAGGTTGTGTCCTGGCAAATCGTCTGAGCGCGGATGGCAGCCATCGGGTATTACTGCTGGAAGCCGGTGGGTCGGATCTCCATCCCTGGGTCCAGATCCCGGTGGGCTATGGGCGCGCCTTTTATAGTAGCCGGGTTAACTGGATGTACCATACAGAACCCGACCCCGGTACCAGTGGACGCTGCAGTTACTGGCCCCGGGGTAAGGTGCTAGGGGGATCGAGTTCGATCAATGCCATGGTCTATATTCGTGGTCATCAGGAGGACTACAACGAGTGGGCCAGCCTGGGTAATCCAGGATGGGACTGGCAAAATGTTCTGCCTTATTTTCGTAAAGCTGAACGAAACCAGTCTCTGCACAATCAATGGCATGGTGACAATGGACCTTTGTATATCTCTGACATGGCTCCAGATACCCATGCCACTTGCGCAAATTTTATCCGCGCCGGGGAACAAATCGGCGGACATTTGAACCAGGACTTCAATGGAGAAGATCAGGAAGGATATGGTTTGTACCAGGCTACTATCAAGAATGGGCGGCGGATGTCCGCCGCTCGAGCCTATTTGCATCCGGTAACTTCCCGGCGCAATCTAATTATCGAGAAAAATGCTCTGGTACAACGTATTCTGTTCGATGGGAATCGTGCCACCGGTGTCGAATATGAACATCACGGCGGGACTAAAACAGCCTATGCCCAGAGCGAAGTGATTGTTTCCGCAGGGGCAATTAACTCGCCTCAGCTGATGCTACTGTCCGGGGTTGGACCTGCCACAGACTTGCGTTCTCTTGATATCGAAGTAGTGCTTGATCAACCGAATGTGGGAGCTAACCTGCAGGACCATTTGTCCATCGATTACCTGTATGCGAGTACGGTACCGACCATTAATGACCAGCTCTATCCCTGGTGGGGCAAACTCTGGCATGGCCTGAGGTACGTCTTGATGCGGAGCGGCCCGCTTGCCCTGGGGGTAAATCAGGGTGGCGCATTTGTTCGATCCGATCCTGGCTTAGCTCGACCAAACCTGCAGTTGTACTTTTCCCCCGCCAGCTATACCAAAGCGCCTCCAGGAAAACGGCCGCTAATGAATCCGGATCCATTTGCCGGATTCCTCACCAGCGTACAACCGACCCGTCCGTCAAGCGTCGGTTTCCTGTCCCTTAAGACAGCGGACCCGAAAGACAGTCCCTCGATTGTTCCAAACTATTTGTCAACCGAGCACGACATTAATGAAATGCTAGATGGTGTACGCCTGCTACGCCGGCTGGCTGAAGCACCTGCGCTGAAGGAAATTATCCAACGGGAAATTCTACCGGGTTCAAAAGTAGTTACTGACGAAGACTTGATCGAAGATTGTCGTCAAAGATGCGGCACCGTATTTCATCCTATTGGTACCTGCCGAATGGGTCCCGATCCGACTGGCGCAGTGGTTGACGCGAAGTTACAAGTCCACGGGCTGGATAATTTGCGGATAGTGGATGCTTCAGTATTTCCTACCATGGTCTCCGGCAATACCAATGCGCCGGCTATAATGCTTGCAGAAAAAGCAGCAGATATAATCCTTGAAAAATACCGGAAGTAGCGATGACAACAACAGGAGAAAATAAACTCTATGCCGAGGGCTTTAAAGTCGAACCCTATTGGTGGGATACGGTAGAGCCGCTGACCCTTGACCCGGTAGCCTTGCCGCAATCAGTGGATGTTATCATTATTGGGTCGGGATACACGGGAATACACGCTGCGATTCAGACAGCGCGGGGTGGTAAAGAAACCCTGGTGCTTGACGCCGAACAGGCCGGATGGGGTTGCAGCACCCGTAACGGTGGGCAAATCAGCACCAGCCTAAAGCCAGGCTACCAACAACTGGCGAAAAAATTTGGTGACCAAAGGGCTTTCGATATTTTATCCGAGGGCAAGCAATCTCTCGAATGGACCAAGCAGTTTATAGAGGAGGAGCGGATCGATTGTGACCTCTCGAGGGACGGTCGATTTCATGCGGCGCACAACTCGGCGCAATTTGCCAAACTGAAAACTCAACTCGAGACTCAAGTACCGGGCCTCGAAACCGATGCATACCTGGTACAACCCAAAGATCAACGCCAACAATTGGGAACCGATGCCTATCATGGTGGTGTGGTTTTTCCCCAGCACGCTGCACTGGACCCTGGCCGTTATCATCGCGGTCTGATTAACCTGGCTCAACAGGCCGGTGCGTCCATCGTAACTCATTGCAAGGTATCCGGAATCGAGAGAGAACAATTTGGGTTTCAGGTAATGACCCCTCGGGGTGCGGTACAAGCGGAAAAAGTAGTGATCGCGACCAATGGCTATACTGGCGAACTAACTCCCTGGAATCGACGTCGGGTTATTCCCATCGGCAGTTATGTCATTGCTACCGAATCATTGGCCCCGGACCTGATGGATCGATTGATGCCGGCTAATCGGATAGTCAGCGATAGCCGAAAAATTGTGTATTACTACCGACCCTCGCCTGATCGAAGCCGCATCGTATTTGGTGGCAGGGTATCCATCACAGAATCTGATCCCCTGGTCAGCGCGCCACGGCTTCACCGGGACCTGGTAAAACTTTTTCCTGAGTTGGCTGAAACCCGCATCAGTCATTCCTGGATGGGCTTCGTTGCCTATACATTCGATACGCTAATGCATATTGGTAACCGGGAAGGCCTCCACTATGCCATGGGTTATTGCGGCTCGGGTGTAGGTATGGCAGGTTATCTGGGTATGCGGATGGGGCAACAGGTTCTTGGTTTGGAGCAAGGCGCAACCGCATTTGACGATATCCCGTTTCCCACCAGACCACTGTATTCTGGTCGCCCGTGGTTTCTGGCGCCGTCGGTTTTCTATTATCGGATACGGGACAGCCTGAACATTTAGATCGGGCTAATCTTTGGATGGAGGGCGAAAGGGCTGATACCAACCCAGCCCGGCTTCGGTGGTGGTTAGCGGCTGGTATTCTGCGCCGATGTAACCGTCATAGCCGAGTGTCTCAATTAAATTGAATAATACCGGATAATCCAGCTCTCCATGGTCAGGTTCGGCGCGACCAGGAACTGACGCGATCTGGATATGTTCAATATAAGGCAGCGCACGGTTTAATTGTGTGACCAGATCAGCTTCAGTAATTTGCGCGTGATAGCAATCAAACATTAGCCTGACATTGCTTAAACCTTGCTGCCTGATGCGTTCAATTACTTCCAAGCCCTGAGACACGGTATGTAAGGCATATCCGGGGTGATCCAGCCGGTTGATTGGTTCGATGATCACACCGACTCCCTCTTTTCCGGCGTGTTGGGCTGCGTACACAATATTTTCGACAAACACTGCCGTCACCTCATCGCTGTCGCCAGAAACGCCAGCCATGACGTGGACGTTTTTCGCATTTATCGCGATAGCGTAGTCTAGCGCCTTGTCGAAAGCGGCACGCGCCATGTCCTGTTTTCCTGGTACCGCGGCGAGGCCAAATTCTTCCGTCGACACATCACCAGGTTCGGTGTTTAATGCGAGCATGACGAGACCTGTAGCATTTAACGCTGCGCGCAGTTCAGCCGAATCGGTCTGGTACGGCCAATGGCATTCCACCGCAGAAAACCCCGCGAGGCTGGCGGCATAAATTCGATCCGGTAGCGCGAGCTCGGGCCATAAAAACCCGAGATTGGCGGAAAATTTAAGCATTCCGATCAATAGGCATAGTTGTGGATAGAAATTTTATCATTAGATGGTTATTTTTCACTGCGCTCCCGAAATTCAAAAGAGATTGCGTAGTGCAGCCTAAGGAACTACTGGTTAAGTCAAACTGGTTGTGAATTTAACCGCGGGGCAATTTCGTCAGTCGTTAAAACAAGTCTGGCCCTGACTGGGTTATTTTCTGGATCGCATCTTGCTTCTAACCGCCATTACCAGTCGTTGCAGGGAAAGTTTGATGTCGGTCATTTCGGCGCTGTTGTCAGGAAAATCATCCTGGGTAATGCGGTTGCCCATAGATAACTTGGTGGCCGCCATACTGAGTTGGTTAATGGGTCCGCTCACTTTAAAGTGAACGATAAAGGCCAACGCGACCAGGGTAAACAGCAAACCAAATCCTATGATGGAAATCAATCTGACCCGGATTTGACTGGCGTTAACGGTTGCCTCGTCGATTGGCACCGTAACCGATTGAATACCCAATGGACGATTGAGAATCCAGCCAAATCCACCTCCTTGGGGAAATTTCGTCAGCAAACTCGGCGGCGCACTATTCTTATCTCCATGGCAGGCCAGACAGGCTGGGTTGGTGATAACAATAGGTTCGGCAATCGAATATAGCCGACCTTTGCTGGTAACCCGTTCCCGGGACTGTCGCCCGGTGATCTGGCCAGATTGATATGATTTCAGTAACTCTTGCTCCCAGGGCTCCAATTGGTCGTTGGGATTGGTCGGGTTTTCCATTGACTCCCGATAGTCGAAACCCGGATAGGATTTATTCAAGTGGGACATTACCGTTTGTGCTGAAAATGCCGGTATTTGTTCAGAAATAAACTGATCTGACTCCAGCTTTTTCACTAACGGTCGGATATTTTCGATGGTATAGGTCCGAACCGATCGTTGATGAGCTAGTAGCAGCTCGGCCTTTTCCGCGGCGGTATTTAACGCAAGGTCTTTTGAGTAACGGTCAAGTCCAAAAAACAGGATAGCACTGAATGCCAGAATGATCAGTGTGAAAATTATGATCAGCTGGTTACGAATTTTATAATTTTTCATTTTTAACAGGGTGGATTGACTGGTTTATGTATTCCAGGAAATTACACCTCACGTTGATTACATCCATTTGCATTTTCATTTTTCGAATTTATCCTCATTCCAATGCTACCCTGTAACTGCCGAATTATCTAGCCACATTAAATCAATGCATTAACCTTTGCGTTGTATTATGCCGATGCCATACTCTGGCAGGGGGGTCCATTCGACTCCGGCGGAGTCGGCTTCGCTGGCGAAAAACCTGGCAGTTTCCAGGCTGAAGAAATGGCTGTTGATATTTAGCGTCGGGAGATTTATCCGTCGGATTAAGTCCAGCGTGGAATTTTTCAATTTGTGATTTACATCGCCCCCGGTAGTTATAAGGGAATTTTCCATATTCTCTATAATAAATTGTCCTCCCGGTTTCAGCAGGCGAAACAGCACGCCAATGGCGAGCTGTTGGTCGCGCATCAAACCGGAGCCAGCTTCAATAATAATGTCGAATTGGGTTCCCGCTTTTTGGGCTCGCTGGCAAAATAATTCAAGGGACGGACGATGGCTGGGTTCTACCGAATGAAACCGAATCTTTTCGGTGTCAGTGCCGTTGACATCCGATGCCCTGGCACCAGGATAGAGCGCGTGAATGTCGGCATTGGGCAGATAGTCCGACCACATCGAAATCGAATTATTAGGTTGGCTTCTGACTTCAAGAATCTGAATTGGCTGTAGCCTTTGCTCTTCCATATGCAACTGATAAAACGGAATATAGCCGCGTTGAATTCGGTCTGATTGGTGCCGTTCAGCGATCTTTTCGAGGCCACCTGGACTTTCCCTGAGCAACCGGTCCACCACCACTCGGGTGGTGATATACCCCACATTGCGTTGTTTGAAAAAACCTTGGTCAGGTTTTCCGTAAACCGTCACGCCTTTTTTAATTACCAGGTTGGTCAGGATAGACTGATCGTGGCGGTGGTCTTCAAATTCGGGCAGATTGTCTTTCCCGCATTGATTATCCTGGTCGGTAAGAATTCTAGGATCCTTACAATACTCCAGCCATTCGGTTAAAAAGTCTCGCACTTCTGCTGTATTCTTCCAGATATTGATGCCTGCCTGAATCAGCGAGTGGTCCCAGTACTTTTGGTGATCGCAGTCCATCAGCACGAAGCAGTCGCGCTTGGTCCACTTCCGATTTGGCCCGTAGACAGGAATATAAATACCGGGAAACATGCCATTATGTATTTCTGCCCAGTCGATAAGTGGCTGGATAGGGCGGCTGAACTGATATCCGATGTTCGTGTCGCGATTGATCGCTCGACCGACATCGTGGTACATCACCCATTCCCCGGGTCCGATTTGATCGAGGATTTTCAGGATCAGATAGGGCTTCCAGAGCCAGAACCCCGCCCCGCGTTGTTGGTCCAATACTTCCTTATGCTGTTGATAAAAGTCGGTTTGCCTGAGTTTGTCCATATCCCAGGGATGTTGCTGATCTATCTGGCCAACCTTGCTGGCGCTCTCGTGCAGCGATCTTTGCCGGGGGGCATAACCATCGTTAGGGTCATTTGATCCGTAGAAAGAGAGCAGGTGTGACGCAGCCATCGCCGGATTATCTCCCAATTCCAAATTCAGGTATATTGGTCATATCCAATAAAAATACAAACCCTTTATATTATTGTTATCACCCGCCCTGTCCCGCTATGGAACCCTGTTGGTATGGCTGGCGTTTATCGCCGGCTTGACCTTTGTGTTCGGCTGGCTGCTGGAAAAACAACATAATCCCAACCAGTCAAATATAACCAGGATTACCAGCGATGGCTCCCGTGAAGTGGAGTTAAAGCGTAATCGCAGCGGACATTATATTGCTAATGGTGAAATAAACGGGAGCGCGGTTCAGTTTATACTCGATACCGGTGCTACCGACGTCAGTATCCCGCTTCCAGTGGCTAAGGCATTAAATCTAAAACAGGGCGCGGTAATGCTGGCACAAACCGCCAATGGCACGGTGAGGGTGTATGCCACGCGGCTGGATCGCGTAGCCCTCGGAGGAATCGAATTAAGTAATGTCGCGGCCAGTATTAATCCGGGAATGGAGGGGAGAGAAATCCTGCTTGGTATGAGTTTTCTCGGTCATTTGGAAATGATACAGCGGGATGACCGGTTACGCCTGCGGGTGCCGTCTAGTTAGTTAAATTAAGAAGTGGTAGTGCTGAAAAAGTAAATTTAGTCGAGTGGAATTTATTCAACACGGTCTGGAATGGGCCTACATTGTCATTTGTTTTGTGGTGATTTGGTATGCCATTGGGTTTCTTACTGCGATTTGGTATTGGCTATCGCAACAGGTTTCGGTGGGCGGCCTGGCCTGGCCATTGGGTAAGCTGATCGCCGTATTGTTGGTTGCTCGGACGATTGTCTGGCTCGGCGTATTGACTTCTGTATAGTGCGCAGCGGAATTATCTGAAAATTTACCCTTGATTGATAAAATCTAGCGATGAACTATCAATGTATTAGCCAGGATCGAGCCCTGGAGCTCATCACGAAGGAAAACGCCCAGGTGGTGGATATACGGGATGAGAACTCCTATCAGGCGGGTCATATCACCGCCGCTATCCACATCGATAACCAAAGCCTGGGTGGATTTCTGGAGTCGGCCATCAAGGATTTGCCACTGATTGTTTGTTGTTATCACGGGATATCAAGTAAGGGTGCCGCTGAATTTCTCGCTAACCAGGGATTCGACCAATGTTTTAGCCTGGATGGGGGTTTCAGTTCCTGGCAACAGTCAGGATTGGATTACGAATAATCCATACTGAACTTACGGTCCGGCTGCGGTCCGGACCCATTAGTGGATGCAGTTTAAAGATCGGATACATGAGAATCGTGAGGTAAACTTGAGAAAATGAAAACCTATGCTGATTTTGTCGACTTCGAAAGCGTTACCGGGCTCAAGGACTATTTTGAAATTAAGCAGGCATTAACCTCAAAGCATCTGGGGATTCTAAATACGGTGGCGGATGAGATGGACATGCAACCGTCCTATATCCGTACGGAAGGGGGCAAACGAATACTGAACCCGAGTTTCAGAACCAGCGAAATTTGCTGGTTGCCTAATGAGCCACCACATTTGTGGGTTTATCGGCGATTGGGAGAACTGACCAATATTGCGAATAAAGCAACCTGGAATTTCAGCCTAACCGGGATGACGGAACGGGTGCAGATCACCGAGTACAATGCTGACAACAGTGGTCATTTTGACTGGCATATTGATCTTGGCGCCAATACATTATCCAAGCGCAAAATATCCATGTCGGTATTACTTTCCGATCCTGCATCGTATGACGGCGGCGATCTCGAATTTTTTACCGGGAAGAAGAATAATTTTACCGGTCGTGAGCAAGGGACCGCCATATTGTTTCCGAGTTACCTGCCCCATCGCGTGACGCCAGTGACCAGAGGGGTGCGTCGTTCCCTGATCATGTGGGTGTCGGGGCCGCCATTCAAGTAGTCTGTCCTCGCAGAACTTATCCCATGCCTACGATTCTGACCCACCCCGCGGTGCCTCTCGCCCTTGGCATAGGTCTGGGAAATCGAATTATTCCGGGAAAACTACTGCTCGCAGGAATATTACTGTCGATTCTGCCTGATCTCGATGTCATTTTTCTTCAAATGGGCGTGTCATGGCATTCGGTGTATGGGCATCGGGGATTTACCCATTCCATCGCATTTTCCGGAGTCTGTGCACTGTTGCTGGCAATCTGTTTTCGCGAGCGCAGCGCCGCAGCGGCGATATTCGGTTTCGTTGTGGTTTTATCCCATCCGTTACTGGATGCAATTACCTGGGGCGGACAGGGAGTTGCCTTGTATTGGCCGTTCAGTGACCATCGATTTAGCCTTTCCTACCAGCCTTTGCCTGCTTCCCCGTTGAGTATTCCACACTTTATGCGTTGGGGTGGTTTTGTCCTCATGGCCGAATTTCGCATGGTTTGGCTGCCGTGCATAGGGTTTACCCTGGCAGTACTCGGGCTTCGAAAACTGATTGTTCCCAAACCCCCAGTGATCAGGACCGCCGGCTAACCAGACTATTAAAACTTACTCGATTGACCCATGTATCGGTGTTTCAGGTTACGTGGAGCACCCGAATAACATCGGTGCTTCCGGCCTGCCGGGTATTTCCCGCAGTAAGAATCAATAGATCTCCCGGATTTACATATCCCAGTGAGCGCGCATTGGCAATGGCGAATTCGATCTTGTCTTCATCGTCTCCCTCACCTTGGTAGAGCATCGCCAGGACTCCCCAGTTCATCGAGAGTTCTTGTACTACCTTGGGTGAAGTCGTAATGGCGAAGATCGGGCTCTCAGGTCGATATTTTGAAATCAGGCGAGAGGTAAATCCGGTTTCAGTGAGGGCGATTATCGCTGCGGCATTTAAATGATTTGCCATGGTAATTGACGCCTGGGCCACGGCTTCGGTAACCTCATTGGAGGGGTTGGGTTCGATCTGCTGCAAATAACCATATTCCCTCAGACCTGATTCCGCCTCAAGGGCCAGCGCGGCCATGGTCTCAACCGATTCCACCGGTCGAGTGCCGGCGGCGGTTTCTCCAGACAACATAACCGCCGAAGAACCGTCAAAAATGGCATTGGCGACGTCATTGACTTCAGCCCTGGTAGGACGTGGATTGCGTTCCATCGAATCCAACATCTGGGTCGCCGTTATCACAGGCTTGCCGCGGGATACGGTGGTCCGGATAATCTGCTTTTGAATTTTTGGCCCTTCGCCCATTTCGAGCTCCACGCCCAGGTCACCCCGGGCAACCATGACACCGTTGGCCGTGTTGACAATTTGTTCGATATTTTCGACCCCCTCCCGGTTTTCAATTTTCGCGATAATCGCAATCTCAGCATCTCGAGCGGTAAATTTGGCTCGCAACTGATCAATTTCTTCACCGCTGCGGATAAAGGAAGCGGCAAAATATTCGACATTGTGATCAGCAGCGAAATTAATCTCCCGGGAATCGTCATATTCGATATCGTCCAGGGCGCTGCTGTTGTCGGGAAAATTGACTCCCTTACTATTTTTTAAAATGCCGCCACAGACAACGCTGCACCTTACAGCGTCGTGATCCACCGCCTCGACCCGCAATTCAATCTGACCGTCGTCAATAAGAATACGGTCGCCGGAGGTCGCATGCAAGTGTAGCCTGGAATAGGTGAGTGATACCCCATGCTGGTCGCCCTCTCTTTCATCTCCATATAAAGTAAACGGTTGCTTTCTGTTCAGGGTCACCGCGCCGTTTGCAATCGACCGGGTTCGAATTTCCCGACCGCGGTTATCCACCATTATTGCTACCGTAGAATTTGCCTCTGCTGCGGCCTGGTGAATTCGTTGTAAGGTCGCCCCGTGGGCGGCGACGTCACCGTGGGACATATTCAGTCGGGCCACGTTCATGCCTGCCTCGATCATTTTCTTCAGCGTCTTGACGTCGTCGCAGGCAGGCCCGATGGTGGCAATCACCTTGGTTTTACGCAGACGCGTGGGAGATTTGTGGTTCATCGGGTTAGCGTGCATACATTTTCTTGGATTAATTTGGAAGGCGATTATAGTGGTTAATTTCGGTTTGGGATTAACCGTGATTTTGACCGAACTCCAGTAGAGTTATAGAAAGGAGATTACGCCGATTTATTTCCTGTCTGATCTAACACCCATCGGCGAAATGCTTTTATCCTGGGATCGGACGACTTGCTTTCATGGGTGACAAAATAATAGGCAAACTGGAGCGGAAAGGTCAGTTCAAATGGCTTTATTAGACGTCCGCTGGCAAGGTCATTGGCCACGCTAACGCTCCCGGCCAGGGCAACGCCCTGGCCCTGAATCGCCGCATCAACCAGCAGTTCTATCTGGACAAAGCGGGGGCCCCGAGTAAAGTCAATGTTTTTGACCCCAGCCGCTGCCAGCCACATTTGCCAGTCTGGCCAGCTTAAATCTGTTTCGCTAAAATCATTGTGCAACAATCTATAGTGCTTCAAATTCTCGAGTTTGGTTAGCGGGAAATCGGTATTTAGTAACCCCGGAGCGCATACCGGAAAAACCTCCTGGGACAACAAATAATCCGTTTCGAGGCCTGGGTAGTCACCGCTGCCAAATCGAATCCCAATATCAATGTCACTGTGGGCCAGATCCACCAGTTGGGTAGATGTATCTATTCGTACATCGATGTCGGGATACTCGAGGTTAAATTCCCGCAAGCGAGGGACCAGCCACTTACCGGCGAATGAAGGCGCGCCGCTGACCGTGAGCGGTCGTCGTAAATCGAATTGCTCGACCCTGGAGAGAGCCAAAAGAATCTGATCGAAGGCGGTGTTTATGCCCGGTAACAAGAGTTTGCCTGCGTCAGTCAAAACGACTTTGCGGTGCAACCGATCGAATAATTTTGTCGATAAGAAGTCTTCGAGCAGCTTGACCTGTTGGCTCACAGCGCCAGCGGTTACATGTAATTCGTCGGCCGCAGAGGACAAACTGAGGTGGCGCCCAGCGGCTTCGAATGCACGCAATGCTTTAAGTGGGGGTAGTTTTCTCATAGTTTAGATAAACTAAAGTGATGCCTAAAAAATATGCTTTGAACGGCAGCTATTTAATGATTATGCTCCATCTGCATTCAAATTAACAGGAGATTATCTAAAATGAAATACTCAACAGACCAAGTTCAACACAGCCTGAGAAAAGCCAATCGCCAAGCCGGGATCGATCGTTTTAATAATCAGTTAAAGGGGTTTGGCGGGATGATCGGGGTTCCCCACTGGCAATTCGTCAGCAAATTCGATAACTATGGATCGAATCACTATCTGGAGCAGGGATATCATGCTGATCGACCTTATGGGATTGGCCCGGTAGCGGCCGCCGCTAAACCGCTGAAGGATCGATTCGCTGGCATAAAGAGAGCCTACCTTGGCTGGCGCGAGCGTCGAAAGAATATCAAGGAGCTGAATCAACTCAGCGACCGAACCCTGCGGGATATCGGTCTGACTCGGGTCGATATTCATGCAGTTGCTACCGGTCGAATAACCGCTGAGAAACTCAATGAGCAGCGTTATCAGACCAGGGTAGATAACCCTCGGGTATCTGAAAACGCTAGGCTGGCTGCACCCGTACAAGTCGACAGTATCCCGGCCTGTAATCAGGAAAACTATTCCAACGCCGCTTGAGCAACAATAGTTTGATCCGGGTCCAGGCGCGTTACTCGGATCCATAACGCGGGACAAAATCAACTTCAGTTTTGTCCCGCAGTCTATAATCTGCAGTTTGAAGTTCCCCAGGTAAATATTTGTGGCAGATTATTTGTCCCGCCAATCAACCATGAAGTGGATTGATTGTTAGATCTTAAAGGTCTACCGGACAATTCTCCCATAAACCCCCGATGTTAAGATCTCCCATTGTCTTTAGGACGTTGTTCGTCCTGATCTGCTTTTTTATTTTTGCCTATCCACCGCTCCGACTGAGCGCCTGGTCTAATTTCGGTGTGGGGATTGGCTGGCTTGGTGCTATCGTGATTTGGTTAGTGGGCATGCTCGGCATGTGGTATTCGTTTAGTGGCCCCAAGATGATCATTCGCTATTTTGTAGTGCACTGGATGGGGGTAAGCTTTGTATTCGCTATGCTGGTACTAGGCTATGAAATATTGCGATCCCTGTTGGGGACGGACGACGGTATCGCGGCCCAATTGATTATGGGGTTTGGAATTTTGGTGGTTCTTGGTGCCTGGCTGGCTTCCCACTTTCTGCGAGTTAGAAAACTGGAAATATATTCCCCCAAACTAACTAAGAAGCGGCGTATCGTCCAAATCAGCGATGTCCATATTGGGTCAAGACAAGGGGGTTTTATGGCACGAATCGTCAATCGAATTAATCTATTGAAACCCGACATCGTGGTTATCACAGGCGACCTGATCGATTCTAGCGCTGTTGAAATTGACTCCCTGCGACCCCTGGAAACCCTTCGGGCCCAAACCTTTTTCAGCATAGGCAACCATGAACGCTATGCTGACTTGCCGAAAGCTCTTGAAATGTTAGAAACCCTCGGGGTTATACCTTTGCGTCAGACAAACCAGGTCGACGGGGAATTACAAATTATCGGTATTGATGACGCCGATCAGCGGGACCAGGTAGCCAGACATTTGCCCCGAGTGGGAGTCGACAATGCTTATTTCAGTGTTCTGCTCTATCATCGACCGGTGGGCTGGGAAGCCGCTATTGAACACGGGGTCGACCTGATGCTGTCGGGTCATACCCATAACGGCCAGATTTTTCCGTTCAATTACGTGGTAAAGCAGCAGTTTACACGAATTCGAGGCCACTATCGAAAAGACGATTCACACCTCTATGTTTCCTGCGGCACCGGGACCTGGGGACCTTTAATGCGCCTGGGTTCGATGAACGAAATCAGTTGTTTCGATCTATTGCCCGGCGAACGGCCTAATTCCTAGGGAAGCGGAATTTCGTTGACCCTGGCAGGGATATGATAACCACGTTGTACTGCCGGACGTTCGGCAATGGCTAGATACCAGCGTTTAACATTTTCAAATTCATTGAGATCAATACGCTGCCATTCGAAGCGCGACACCCAGGGCCATAGTGAAATATCAGCTATGGAATATTCGCCCGCTACATATTCCCGATCTTCCAGGTGATCGTCCAATACCGTGTAAAGTCGTTGAGCCTCAGCCTTGAAACGCTTTTCCGCGTATTCGCTGACGCCAGCGTTAAACTGAAGAAAATGATGGGCCTGACCCAGCATTGGTCCAAATCCACCCATTTGAAACATCAGCCACTCGAGAATCTGCCACTTGTCTTTCTCTGGATTTAACCGTCCGACCTTGTTAGCCAGGTAGATTAGTATTGCCCCGGATTCCATCATTTTTATGCCGGTTTCCTGATCGACGATGGCGGGAATTTTATTGTTCGGGCTGAGTTCCAGAAATGCTTCATCAAACTGGTCATTCTTGCCAATGTCGATGGGATAAACCGTGTACGGCAAGCCGGTTTCTTCCAGCATAATTGATGCCTTGCGTCCATTGGGGGTGCCCCAGGTATATAGATCGATCATTTTTTGATTTTTTTGGTTTAATTTTCTGAATATTAGCTAACGGCTTAGTCGTCGAAACCGGTGATTTCCTTCCATGCTCGATCAGCCTCGATTTTATACGATTGTTGATTGCCGTCCAGCCATCGATCTCGGCCCCTGGCCGCGTAAAACACATGCAGCTGATCGTCAAAAATTTCCCAATGGGTGCCATTGGTTTTTATCAGCCCTTCGCCAAGGCTCAAAGCGTTTGAGCAAAATCCGCCGTAGGCTGGTCGATACTTTTCCGGATTCGCTTTAAACGCCAGATAGTTTTGTTCGGACAAGAATCGCCAGTTGGCACCGCGCCAGTTAAACGTCCATGACTTTTGTCCTTTGCTGGCGGTATGCGTCGCAACTGCCTCGGGGTTATGATAAGCCACTGAGTCATAACCACCAATGGGTACCTTACCGATGCGACTGACGCTGACCGGTCCCTCTGAATAGGGTTGCTGGGACCAGCTATCGGTAGTCCACCAGGTGCCAGTCAGGGTCAACCCGAGAATCAACAGTATGTGAACAAAGGTTCTACTATTAATGGTAGGTAACATAGATCTTGAAATTAGCAGTAGACAGTAAGGTAAATTTAAAATGAATCGGGCCTGATCCGGAATTCTTGCGGGTTTACCCAACAGAAATTGCCGTCAGATGATCTGGGTTGACCCGAAAAGACTGGATATGTTCCCCGCAAAGAGTGATCATGCCGCGATGCCGGTCAACACTATGGATAGAATAGTCAAATCGATAACTGCGACATAGGTGGAATCTTTTTCGGTCCAGCATGATGCCGACAAATGCAGAAGTGCCGTCGAGAAATTGCAGGCTGTTCTTTTGGCAATAGTCCCGGGCCAGGTAATTAGCCTTCTCATGGAATCGCTGATTTCTAAACAGCATAACCACCAGGGTAATCACTGCGATAAGTAACAGGACCTCAAATGGATTTAACATCGGATAATCATATCTCGGGTAAACATCCGGCGCGACTTTTTTTAACCATCTGTAATCAACTCGAACCGGGGTTTGCGATACTATTCGGCAAAACAGACATACTATTAAACATGGGGACGATATCGAGAACTTTCCACCGGGCCACACTATCACTGGTTGTGCTGTGGAGCCAGGGGGCGCTGGCGGATGTAGCATTTGACGTATGTTATGACTTTGGTTGTCGTCATCAGATCGAAGTTGCGCTGAATGCCAAGGAATGGAAGTCGGTGGCGATGATACTGGACGCGGAAAAGGCCTCGGTGGAACGAAAGCAGATAAAACTCGCAGTGGCGCGGATGGAGTATCTGGCGGGCTTGTATTCGCCGATTCACCGTGATGTTGCGAGGAATCTGCCGGTTAACACCGATACCTCCAGCCCTAGTCTTTTTCCCGGACAGCTAGACTGTATCGATGAATCAATAAACACCACGCGTTACCTCGAATTATTCGAACGAGCCGGACTACTTAAATTTCATCGGGTCGCCGAGCGTGCTTATCGACGTTCTTTTTTCGATCAGCATTGGGCGGCCCAACTCGAAGAACTCGAAACTAATCAGCACTACGTCATCGACTCATGGTTTCGGGATAATGGTGAACCACCCATCCTGGTTACCAGGGAACGCTGGAAGGATTTATCCCGCTGAAATTATAGTGATGAAACTATACTCATAGAATCCGGTCAACAAGGCGGTCCGATCTCTACTTTCATTTCTGCCGGCGGCAAACCTGTTTACATACCTGCTGGTAGCCTGTTCATTTACCCGACTAAACACCCGGTGCAATCAAACACAGTGCAATGACGATTACTTATGCATTGATAACTACCTATATTCTGAATTGCATACGATTTGGTACCAAGCCGTGCAAGTATTTTCAGTTGAATTCTCCCTGGTTCGATCGAGACAAGGGGCTTTTTTCCAAACTTGCCATTGATCACAGTATTCCCCCTGAGTGGCGTTTGCAGCAATTCTACGAAGATACCGATGAGTTACCGGATTCCTGGCCGGTATTTGTTAAACCTGAATGGGGACAGAATTCGGCAGGTATCCAACGCGCCGATAATCTTGACCAACTTAAACAAATTCGTGGCCAAATAGCGGATAGCAAGATTCGATATCTAATTCAGCAAGGGGCTCCAGAAAAACGCGAGTTCGAAGTATTCACGCTGCGGCGGCATGACGATCAAAGTTGCTATGCGGTACTATCGGTAACCGAAGCGCTCAATGACATTGAACCTAATCCGGTAAATGGCATCTACAACCCGGATACCCGATATCAGGACATTACTGACCGATTTGATCCGGAACAATGCGACCAGCTTTGGCAGATGGTCAACCGGATGGGTAAATTCAATATCTCGAGGGTAAGTTTCAGGGCTGACTCGGAACAACACCTGGTTGCCGGAAAATGTCACGTAATCGAGATTAATCTGTTTCTTCCAATGCCAATCCATATGCTGGACAATCGTTACGATTGGCGAGCAAATTTTGCGATGGTTCGTCGTTATATGGTGGGCCTGGCGTTGATAACCAGGGCACGTGACAAGTCGTTAATAGAAAAGCCAATATTTACCAAGATAATGTTGTATAACCGCACCGGCAAACTTGCCAACTTCCTAAGAGCCATGCTATGAAAAAACTGAAGGCAATAATTTATGCCTGGATCAGTGAAAAATACATGCATGGTTGCAGCAATTTCAATTCCCTCGAAGTTAGAAAATCCTGCCGCTCAAAGGCCCAGGGTCGCGAGATTTTCGCGCGCAATGATGTTCCCCATGCCAAAGGTATGATCTTTTTCTGGCCTTGGGCCGCTGTCAGCTTTGCCCGAAACCATGGTTTTCCGGTAGTCGTCAAGCCGAATGTGAGTGGCTACTCCCGAGGCAGCTATTTTCCGATCAATAACACCCGAGATTTGTGGAAGGCAATATTTCTGGCGAAGATCTGGTGGCCTACGACCGTAATTGAGCAGTACCTGAAAGGGGCGAACTATCGAGTGTTAGCCACCGACCATAACTTGATTTCGGTTATTCGGCGCTATTCGCCTTTTGTAATTGGCAATGGGCGCGATACAATCAGCCAGCTGATGGATGCAGAAAATACGATACGCCAGGAACTCGATCTGTACCCGGTCATATTCCCGCTAGGCAAGAGCGAGCAGGTTGTCAAACACCTGGCAAAAAATAATATGACTCTACAGTCTGTCCCTCAACCGGACGAACATATAGAGCTGTATCATAGAGTTGCGTTGGCTCCCGGTGGCGTAGTAGAAATAATTGATCGCTCGACTATTCCCGCAGAAAACCGGGCGCTTTTTCAGCAAGTCGTTAAAATGTTTGGTGCAAATGTATTTGGAATCGACGTGATTTTTGAAAAAGGTATAGAGACCAGCTATCAGGATCAGAAATGTATCTTTATTGAAGTGAATTCTCGTCCATATATGAAAATGCACTTTTTCCCCCGCTACGGTGAGGCAGAAGATTTATCCGCCGACCTCGCAGAACTTGAAAAACTGGAGATACAGGACAAGGATATTTTTTAATGCGTCAGTTAACCAGTACTTTTTACCAGTATCTGGGTCTGCACTCAGTTTTGATCGGTATTTTTCCGTTCTTTATCCCGGTTTTTCTATGGAACCATGGATTTGAACTCAGCGAAATATCATTATTTGTTGGGACGGCCGGGATTGGATTTTTCCTTGGCCTTTGGGCCTGGGATCGCCTGCGCCAGCGGGTGAATCTGGTCGCCCTGATCGCGGTATCCCTTGCTCTTGAACTGCTACTGCTGCTAAACGTCCAGATACTCGGCATGAGTTTGAGGGTTTTGCTTTTGCTCGGATTGAGCTACGGCGCTTACAACAGTTTTTTCTGGACCACCCAACGTGCACTGTTTTTCGAACGAGTCGATACAACCAATTCAGGTCGGCGCTATGGCAATCTGCAGATTTACGTTGGATTCTTGCTCCAGGTAGGTATTCTGGTCGGTGGAGTCCTGCTGGAAAAAACCGGGTTTAAGTATATTTTGGTTAGCAGCGCCGCATTATGCGTGCTCGGATTAGTCATGTTTATATCTACTAAACCCGATTTCCCTGACTCAATTAAGAGTATTCAGGTTGTCACGCTAAGGGACATCTTTACCTTTCGTGACGGGGACTCTTCGCGCCTGATATTTATCATTGACGGGGTGTATTTATTTTTGGAGAGTTTTTTCTGGGTGATTTCATTATTTCTTCTGGCCCATGAAAGCTTCGCTCGACTGGGTTTTATGGTGTTGTCCCTCGCGGTGATATTTGGAATTATTTTTTATCTGCTTAAAAATACAATCGACCGGCTTGGTCGCCGGCGCATTTATAGATTCTCGGTCATTTTGTATGCATTGTCCTGGGTTGTACGCGCCCTGGTGGACACCGAGCTTTCATTGTTGATGATGTATGTTGCGCTGGTTCTCATAACATTCTGTACATCATTTTTCAGGCTGGCAATGAACAAACGGTTTTATGACCTGGCCCGGGAAACCCTGTCTCATCGTTACCTGATTCTGAAAAGCTACTTTACCCAGATCACCCTTGCTATTGTGTTTCTGGTATTCGGGTTTTTCACCCTGCACCAGGCTAACAGCGAGCAGCTGCTGGTCCCTATATACTGGATCGCGGGGGCCGGTGCATTGTTGTATCTGCTATACGGTGCAGACCGTTATAGCGAAACCGGCTAGGGAATCTCAGAACAAGTCTGGGCGACGTTTCCCAGATTGTCTACTTTACTTCAATTAACATCGGACAATGGTCCGATCCCATTTGCTGGTCCAGGTAGGAGACATTCTTCACCTTGTCCAGGTGATTCTGTTCCATCAGGAAATAATCGATGCGCCAACCAACATTGCGCTCACGGCCTTTCGAAATCATATGCCACCATGAGTAGACCTCGGTAACCCCTGGATTGCGTTGGCGCCAGACATCGGCCCAGCCATCCCCCACCAGACGGTCCATCCAGGCCCGTTCCCGGGGGTGAAAACCTATCTTGCCATCATTTGCCTTGGGCCGGGCAATATCTATTTCGGTGTGGGCGACATTCATATCGCCTCCTACTACAACGATGCGGCCTTTTTTACGTAAGGCATTCATATAGTCATGGATTCGATCATAGAACACCAGTTTTTCCTCCCACGCCTGTTCGCTCTTGCCTCCATTTGGAAAATAAATCGAAAACAACTCCCAGTGATTTCCATTCAATTCAAAGGATAAGTTGGAAATCCGGCCTTCATCCGCATTGGGTGCCTTTGGTACCACAGTATTAAATTTTAGTCTCGCGGCCCCCTCCGCGCATTGATTGTGGAACCAGATACTGGTTCCCGCGTAACCCTTTTTTTCTGCGCTACTATAGTATTGCTGATAGTCGGGGTGTGCACTCAGATACTTGCTGAACTGATCCACCGACCCTTTGATTTCCTGGATCATGAGGACGTCTGGGCGTTGCTCATCGACCAGTTTCTGCAGTTCTTTCTTGCGTTCTACTGCACGGATTCCATTGACATTCCAGGAGATGATTTTCATGATGGTTAAATTAATTTGAATTACGTTATTTTACACCGAGGAAGAATTCCTTGAGTCGTTTTGGTCGAATGCTGTAAACGGGATTCGCCAGGTCGAGAATAAACAGATCAATTCCGATATAATGTTTTTTTGATCCGTACATCCTGCTCCAATGCCTATCCAGATTCGAAGCAAGTTGCCCAATGTTGGGACTACAATCTTTACCGTGATGTCCAAAATGGCCCAGGACCACGACGCCATTAATCTGTCCCAGGGTTTTCCCGATTTTGAACCCGACCAGCAATTGCTGGACCGAGTCAGCTACTACCTTGGTGCCGGTAAAAATCAATATCCTCCCATGATCGGGGTGCCAGAATTGCGTCAGGCAATCGCCGCTAAACTGTCGAATACCACTGGCCTTGATTTCGACCCGGATGAGGAAATAACCATTACCAGCGGTGCCACCGAGGCATTGATGTGCGCGATCCATTCGGTGGTCAGCAGTGGAGATGAGGTTATTGTATTTGACCCGGCCTATGATTCCTATGAACCTGCGATTGAGCTGGCAGGCGGGGTCACGATTCACTTGCCGCTAACTTTGCCAGACTACCGAATTGATTGGGCCGCACTCGAGGCGGCGCTCAATGATCGGACTCGGTTGGTCATCATTAATACGCCGCATAACCCTACGGCGACCACTCTCACCCACGACGATCTCGATCAATTGGCGCAGTTGATTCGACCGTACGACTGCCGAGTACTTAGCGACGAGGTATACGAACATATCATTTTTGATGGACAGGTTCATGCCAGCGCCCTGACCCATCCCGAATTACGCGACCGCAGTTTTTCGGTGTTTTCGTTCGGCAAAACCTATCATGCTACCGGTTGGAAAATTGGTTATTGTGTTGCACCGGCAGAACTTACTGTAGAGTTTCGCAAAATCCACCAATTCAATACATTTACTACGGTAACACCGATGCAATGGGCGTTGGCCGATATCGTGCGCGATGCACCGCAACATTATCTTGGATTATCCGCGTTCTATCAGGAAAAGCGCGATTATTTTTGTCAGCAAATTGCTTCATCCCGATTTAAATTGTTGCCCTCCAGCGGTACCTATTTCCAGCTGGCCGACTACAGCGAAATTTCAGATTTACCGGATATGGAGTTCGCCAGTTGGATTACCCAGCAGAAGGGCGTGGCGGTTATTCCACTTTCGCCGTTTTATCAGTCGCCTCCGGATACCAGTATCGTGCGTTTCTGCTTTGCCAAGCAGAATGAAACCCTAAAGAAAGCCACAGATATACTCTGTTCCCTGTAGCAAATCCTCATGCATGATTTACACGTAAGCATTATCCAGGACGAAATTGACTGGCAGGATCCGGCGGCCAACCGAAGGCGTTACGACCGGCATTTGTCCGCGGCTGGCCAAACCGATTTGGTGGTTTTGCCCGAAATGCTGAGTACTGGGTTTTATATGGAGCCATGGCAATGTTATGAAAGCATGGATGGTGAGACCGTTGCCTGGATGCAGCAACGGGCGGTGGAGCATAACTGCGTCATCACAGGTAGCCTGGTAATGAAAGTAGAGGAAAATTACCTCAACCGAATGATCTGGGCTCGACCAGATGGCAGTCTCGGATGGTATGACAAACGACACCTGTTTCGTTTTGGCGGTGAACACCATCACTACACCGACGGTCATGAGCGGGTTGTAATGACGCTAAAAGACTGGAGAGTCGCGTTATTTGTCTGTTATGACCTGCGGTTTCCAGTTTGGGCGCGCAATCGAGATGACTATGACGTGGCAATCTATGCGGCAAACTGGCCTGACGCGCGGCAATTTGCCTGGGACTCGCTGCTACCGGCTCGGGCCATCGAAAATCAAGCGTATACCCTTGGATGTAACCGAATAGGCAGCGACCCTACCGGAAATACTTTTTCCGGCGGCAGCGTCATTCTCGATTTTTTGGGGAAATCCATGGTGGACGGAGAGGACCGAATGATGCTGCTGCAAACCAGCCTGTCCCGGCGGACGTTAGACCAATACCGAGTTGATTTTCCGGCCTCCCTGGACGCCGATAAATTTGATCTGACGCAAACCGCAATCAATAACTAATCAACCGAATCCATGAGCAAGGATATTAATCAATTTAACGTTTTGACCTTCGATTGCTATGGCACTCTGATCGACTGGGAATCCGGGATCTGGGACGCCTTGCAGCCGCTTTTGATGGCAAACAATACAACCGTGATTAATCGGGCCGCCGGCCTCGAGGCATTTGCCCGGCTCGAGAGTTTGCAGGAAATCGAAACGCCTAATCTGGCGTACCCTGAGCTGCTAACCGCGACCCATATTCGTATCGCGCAAAACTTTGGTCTGGAGTCCAGCCCTCAGTTGGATCAGGCGTTTGGTGAGTCGGTGCCAATGTGGCCAGCCTTTGCCGATACCGCAGATGCCCTAAGAAGACTCAAACAGCATTTTAAGCTGGTCATTCTTTCCAATGTTAATCGTGATGGTTTCGCCGCTTCGAACCGAAAGCTTGGAGTGGAATTTGATGGGATTTATACCGCTGAAGATATTGGTAGCTATAAACCCGACCCGCGCAACTTTCAGTGGATGTTGCAGCATATTGAAAAAGATTTGGGGCTGACTGCCGGCCAGGTACTGCATACTGCCCAAAGTTTGCATCACGATCACGTCCAGGCCAAGGCTTTTGGATTGAGCAATGCCTGGATCGATCGGCAGGGCCTGGCGAATAGCGATAACTGGGGCGCTACTGCCCGGGTAGAAACACGGCCTGAAATCGATTTTTATTTTACCTCCATGGGCGAAATGGCAGACTTCGTTGAAACCTGACCTTGTGTGTCCGACTACTAGTAACGACAAACTATAATTTGAAACTATGAGCGGTAAGAAATACAACATAGCAGTGATTCCGGGGGATGGTATTGGCCAGGAAGTTATTCCGGTTGGCCAAAGAGCAGTGGAAGCGGCGGCGGATAAATATGGCTTCGGCGTAAACTGGAAGGAATTTGACTGGTCCTGCAAGCGTTATGCCGAAACCGGCAGCATGATGCCATCGGATGGTATTGAGAAATTAAAAGAGTTTGATGCTATTTACCTGGGCGCGGTTGGTTATCCCGGAGTGCTGGATCATGTTTCTCTTTGGGGTCTGTTGATTCCAATCCGTCGCCATATGGATCAATACGCCAACGTTCGGCCGGTTCGTCTGCTTAAGGGTATTCAATCACCTCTGGCGGGTCGAAGCGCCGAGGACATTGATTTCATTGTGGTGCGAGAGAATGTTGAAGGCGAGTATTCTGAAATTGGCGGACGCATCTTCGAAGGTAGTGATCGCGAATTTGTTTCTCAGCAAAGCGTATTCACGCGTCAGGGAGTCGATCGAATTATGCGATATGCTTTTGAGCTGGCAGCAACCAGAAAACGCGGGAAGGTTACCTCGGCGACCAAGTCTAACGGTATTGTCCATACCATGCCTTACTGGGACGAGCGGTTTAAGCTGATGTCCGAACAATTCCCCGATATTGAAACAGATCAGTATCACATCGATATTTTGACTGCCCATTTTGTTCAGCACCCCGATTGGTTTGACGTAGTTGTTGGGTCGAATTTGTTTGGCGATATCCTGTCTGATCTCGGACCGGCGGTGGCGGGTTCCATAGGAATTGCACCATCGGCAAACATCAATCCCAGTGGTGAATTGCCTTCAATGTTTGAACCGGTGCATGGTTCGGCTCCGGATATCGCTGGTCAAGGAATCGCCAATCCTGTGGCTGCGGTATGGAGCGCTTCCATGATGCTGGACCATCTCGGAGAAACCGACGCAGCGGCCGCTTTGGAGCGGGCGATGGAAGCGGTATTGGTGGACGACAAAGTCCGGACCCGGGATCTCGGAGGGTCGGCTGATACAGAAACCTGTGGCAAGGCCATGATCAGTGAGATCTGACTGATATATCGCGGCACCGGTTACACCCAATTAACGCTAGCGCGATTCGGTTCCCGCGCAGTTCTTTTTTAGTCAGGTTTATTCGCCCGGTCGGCAATCGCCGGCGCCAGTAATATCGCCCCGATCACACCGATAATGCCAAAGCCCAGAGCTTCCCTGAGAACCAGGGAAAGGCTCGACCAATCGAGCTGATATTCAGATTCGATTGACAGTGACAATAGAAAAAGCACCCCGGAAAATAGCAGGCGCGCGCTCAGGCTTTGGATCGATAAATAGGTCGCGCGTAAATGGCTGCCAATTCTTGGTGCGATGGTGGCGTTCACGGGTGCGTGGATAATCGCCATGGGTGTGTTCCTGAATATCACCAGGGTTAACAGAACGCTGCTGACTAACAGTGACAACCCAGCGATAATCAGTAGTTGGATTAAAAACGCCATCAACAGCAAATTTTTGACGCCGAATCGATTGTAGAGGCGAACGCTGAAGGCCGCACCAATAGAGCCACCAAACATGGATATGGCGATTACCAATCCGGAAATTACTGGCGCATAGGAAGTATCGGCTGTACTCAACCAGCCAAAATTGAGTAATTTGATATAGGGTTGATAAAACTCGAATACGATGTGCTCGAGGCAATACATGAGCGCCATCACGCCAAATAACCAGGCCAGAACCCGATCTCTAAGAAGAGCGATGCATTGACCGATGGTGATTGCCATCGATGCAACTTGTAATCCATTGGTAGCATGCCGGGGAGGCTCAACAAATTGCCAACTCAGCCAGACCATCCAGATTGCGCCGAGTGTGGACAAAACATAAGCCAGACGAAGATCTAACAAACCCACCAGACCGCCGGCTAAAGAAGCCAGTGCCAATGCCGCCAGGCTGTACTTTTGCCCGGTGGCCTCATGCTCTGCATAGTCCTGCTGCTGATCCACTGAAAGCAGCGAGTCGTAAAGAAACGCGGTATCGGTGCCCGACATCATAGCCATTCCAAAAGCCAGAAAAAATTGCCCCAGGGCGAGTTCTGAAAAACTCGTGGCATAGAGAAAAACACCATAGGAAATCAGAAAGGAAATCCCTGCCAGCAATAACGTTATGCGGCGACCGATTCGATCCGAAAAGTAGCCGGATGGAACTTCCCATAGACACACCGAAAAATAATAAACAGCGCCGAGCTGAATGACTTGGGGCAGGCTCGCAAACTGGTTAAAATACAAAAAGAATACCGGAAGCCACCCCATCAGGCTGGACGAAAACTGAAACCATTTATATCGTTGAATATTGGCGTCCAGCGACCGGGTCATCTTGGGTTTTTCAGTGGAGATCGATAAAAAATTGCGGTGTAGTTTGCCAACTGGCTGCCGTATACTGTTGTCACTACAAAGTAGGGTGAACCGTTTTCCAGGGGGAATCGCAAATGGTCATCAGGCGTATATGATTCATTTTTGGTTCATGTCACAGGATTAAAGTAAGCACAAAATACCAGGATATCTAAAAATGTTTGAAAAAAACTCTAACTATCGATTTGTATTGTCCGGATTGATCATAACCGTTTTGGCGGCATTGAGTATTGTATCGAGTCCGGCGGGGGCGACTCATACCATGAGTGACAAATGGCAGCAGTCAACATGGAATGATGACCACGTTATCGTTTTCAGCGAATGCGGGTTTGCCGGGTTGGCGAAAAGTCTGCCTCTGGGAGACTATCCCAATGTACGCCGGGTTGGCGTCGACAACAACGCGATCTCCTCGATTATTATCCCTCCCGGTATGGCGGTTGAATTATTTCAGCGGCGAAAATTTGGCGGCCACTGGTATCGACTAAACCAGAACCAGATTTGCCTGAAAGGCAACTGGAATGACCAGGTCAGATCTTTACGAGTGCTGGATGATGAGCCCAATAATAGTTTTGGCTTTAACGATGGTACAGAACATGGCAATCGCAACGGCAAATGCCATCGATACAGCGTGGTAGCCGAATACGGCGACGGCGGGATCAGGTTTGTGGATCATGAAGACCGATTAAGTCTGGTACGTCCGGGACAACCCCTGCAAAGCGAATTGTGTCTGCAGGGACCAGTTCGAGTAGAAATGGCAAAGACAGATCGCGAGCATTCCGTAACGTTCACGGTAAATGGTGAGGAGTATCGGTTCGGATCCTGGGAGCAGCATGACAACTACCAGGGAAACCTATTTCGAAAATACATCACAGTGCAATTACCCGAGTACAGCCAGGTCTACAACCAACAGAAGAACCATTATGGACAGAATGGCTGGGGAAATACCCAGGGATTTGGCAAGCGCTATAGTAGTGGAATGCCAAATGGCAGTAACTGGGGAAACAACTATCCGCAAAACTGGAACAAAAGGGTGGTTAAAGAAAAAAACTCGAATGTGCCCAAGGCCACATCCACACCCACGCTCAGGGATTTTTCCGGTGGCAAACCGGATGAAAAAGATGGACAAAAGTGTACCTCCTACACAGTGTCTGCCAACCACGCGGATACCGGGTTTCGCTTTCTTGTGGGAGAAAATGAATTTAACCTGATTGGGGTTGGTTCAAGAAGTGGCGAGATTTGCCATAGTGGTCAAGTTCAAATCGAGCTTGCAAAAAAACGTCCGCCGGCGGAAGTGGTGCTAAGGGTCGGTTCGAAGGTATTCGCTTTCCGCAGTGGTGATCAGGGAACCAGACTGGTTCGAGATTGGTATCGTCGCTACTATACGGTTAATCTTCATTAAAGTTTCACCGGGTAGAAATCCGGGAATATGGGGCGACTCTCCAGACTGAAAACTGCTTGGCAATGACTTCAAGGGATATCCCGGGCCTGAATATTATTGGCTGTGGAAAGGTTGGTGCAGTGCTGGCGAATCTGTGGAAACAGCAGGGTGTATTCAGGATTGGGGGCGTGGTTACCAGGTCCGACGAAAGCGCCACGGTCGCGGTTAAAAAAGTGGGTGCCGGCAACCCGGTTGGCGAGATTGCACGGTTGCCACCCGCCGCCTGTTTTATGCTTGCCGTTCCAGATCAACAGATTGGTCAAGTATCGGAGGCTCTTGCGGAATCGGGAGTGGCCCAGACCGGAGATATCGTATTTCATTTAAGTGGCGCGCTGGAATCAGGCTTGATTCGGGAATCTGGTCTGGATCGGGTCGGAGTAGCCAGCGTGCACCCCCTCAGGAGTTTCGCCAACTTTACCCGTTCCCGGCGTGACTTTTCAGGCACCTGGTGTGGCATCGAAGGGGATTCAGAGACCCGCGCAACCCTCGAGCACGCTTTCAGCGCAATTGGAGGACGCCTTTTCGAAATCAATCCTGGCAGCAAGTTAACTTACCACGCCGCCAGTGTGATGGTCAGTAACTACCTCAATGCATTGATCGAGTCCGGTTTGAATTGCTACCAGCTGGCAGGTATAGACCGCGAGGTTTCAAGTCAATTGATCGAGCCAATCCTGCGTAATACCTGTGAAGATATTATTGATAACGGGCCTCTGGCTGCATTAACCGGACCCATTGCCCGGGGAGACTGGAAAATTGTTGCCCGGGAAATAGACAAGCTGAATGCGGTTGATCCGGCACTGGGGAAAATTTATCAAACCATGGGCAAGGCGACCCTGACACTGGCGGTGTCCGGAAATTTATTGGATCCACAGCAAATCGAAATGTTGGAACAGATGCTGGATTAATAGTTCCTGCAAAAAACTATTGGCATTGGGCAATATAGTCCCATATTGTGTTGATCTTATTTAGCGCTCCCCGTTATGTCTCCCCCTTCTAGAATTAATACAGATAAAACGGGCGACTGGCGTGCAGCGAAAAAGCTGATGCCATTTCTTTGGCGCTATAAGACTCGAATCGTAGCGGGTCTGGTTTTTCTGGTTCTAGCGCGGGTTGCCAATGTCTCGGTTCCAATTATGTTGAAAAACATAATTGACGGACTGGATCCTGGCGGGACCAATGCCGTGCTGGCGTTGCCACTGGCTTTCCTGGTTGGCTATGGACTGCTCCGATTTAGCGCTATATTGTTCAACGAATTGCGCAACGTGGTCTTTATCAAGGCCAGCGTGCAGATCATTGAGCAGGTTTCAATAGACGTATTTGCTCATCTGCATAAACTTTCACTGGGTTTTCATCTGGATCGAAAAACCGGCGCGTTATCCCGGGACGTGGAACGAGGTACTACCGCGATCACCTATTTTTTGCGGATTATCGTATTTAATGTGGTGCCGGTTGCATTTGAAATTGGTGCGGTCCTGATCATCCTCTGGTACCAATTCGATATCTGGTTCACTCTCGTAACCCTGGGTATCATTCTGGTCTATAGCCTGTTCACCTTTATGATCACCCGCTGGCGAACCCGTTTCCGGGTGGAAATGAATGCCGCCGAATCATCGGCAAATACCCGGGCGCTGGACTCTTTACTTAATTATGAAACAGTTAAAGTGTTTGGTAATGAGACCATGGAGCGACAGCGTTATCGGCAGGCGCTGGAGGGCTGGGTTAGTTCCTCTATCCAGAGCAATGTGTCGCTGTCGGTTCTCAATACTGGGCAAGGGTTGATAATTGCCGTTGGCATGACAATTCTAATGATTATGGCGGCAAATGGTGTGGCTACAGGTGAATTATCCATTGGTGAATTTGCCATGGTCAATGCGTTTTTAATTCAGCTGTATATTCCGCTTAGCTTTCTTGGTTCCATCTACCGCGACCTGAATCATTCACTGATCGATATGGACAAGATGTTTGATCTATTGGAGGTAGAGCCCGGGGTAATCGAGCGAGATGGCGCCAGGCCTCTTGACTTGCACGTTGGTGAAATTCGATTTGAAAATCTGCATTTTCGCTATCTGGACGACCAGCCGGTATTACAGGATATAAACTTTATCGTGCCGGGCGGGCAGATGGTCGCGGTGGTGGGCCCCTCGGGGTCAGGAAAGTCGACCCTGTCCAGAATACTCCTTCGTTTTTATGATCCGGACAGTGGCAGAGTTCTGGTCGACGGCCAGGATATCCGGGATCTGACTCTGGAGAGCCTGCGGAGTGTGATGGGGGTGGTACCACAGGATACGGTACTGTTTAACGACACCATCGGCTATAACATTGCCTATGGTCGCCCCGGGGCTAGCGAGCAAGAAGTGCGGGCTGCCGCCGAACTCGCCCAGATCAATGAGTTTATTGAGCAACATCCCCAAGGCTACGATATTCTGGTCGGAGAACGTGGTCTCAAGCTTTCCGGAGGAGAGAAACAACGGGTGGCCATTGCCCGCACCGCGCTCAAGCAGGCCAGGATACTGGTGTTCGATGAAGCAACCTCGTCCCTCGACAGTAGGTCGGAGAAAGCGATCCAGGTGGCGTTGGAACGGGTCGCTGAGAACTGTACGACCCTGGTGATTGCGCACCGTCTGTCTACCGTGGTAAATGCTGACCGGATCATCGTGCTGGAAAAGGGCCGCATCGTCGAACAGGGTGGACACGCGGAGTTGCTGGAGCAGGACGGGCTGTATCGCCAGATGTGGGAATTACAGCAACAGGACAATTTGATTCAGTAATGAGTCGTTATCGTCCCCCCCAGGCCAAGTCCTCTCCCTATATTACTGCAGAGGGATTTGCCAGCCTAATGCAGGAAGAAATTGAAATCTGGAAGCGGCGCGCCGATGTGACGAAAGCGTTGTCCGCCGCCGCCGCCGAAGGAGATCGGTCGGAAAATGCAGAATACATTTACCGTAAAAAACAATTGGCCGAAATTGATCGAAGGATTCGTTACTTGCAGAAACGCCTGCCCGACCTTAACGTAGTCGATCAGGTTGGAAACCAGCAGCAGGTATTTTTTAGCGCCTGGGTGACGTTGGAAAAGGAAGATGGCAGCGAAGTGACCTATCGAATTGTCGGTGCGGATGAAATCGACAGTGATAGCAGCAAAGGATATATCAGCGTTGATTCCCCCATGGCCAGGGCGATGTTAAAGAAAACCGTCGACGATGAGGTGGTTATCGATCATGGCGGCAACAGAATCTACTATATTGTTAACCGGATTCGCTACCATCCGGTTTAGCGATTGGGTTCAGGCGGCGGTTTTGGAGAGCGCCAATGCTAACTGACGAGCCCAGTTGTAAATTTACTCTTCTAGTCCTCGTCCCATACTTTCAAACGCCAGTTTATAGAATTTCTGGCTGGGATTTTCGACCAGGAACATTTCGTATTTAATTAAATCTCTGGAACCAATATTTCGATAAGAGAAGACGAATGATGTTTGTACATACTGCCGGATACCCGGTTCAGTGCGGGCGATCTGGGCTCTGATCTGGGTCGGAATTGCTCCATGTCCAGCGGTTCGCCCGGGGACAATACAACGGATAGACCAGACATCACAGCGAGAGTAGTATATTCCTGCAACTGCAACACCATTTCGGTGGCGCCGATAATCTCGTCAAAGCTTTTGGCAAAGCTCATTCGTTCAAAGTCGTTGGCAAGTGCATCCTGATGTTTAGCAATGTATTCGCTGGCCTTCACCGTACTTGCCTGCTCTTCGGCCTGGGTGATTTTCCGACCCAGATCCGATCGGTACCACTTTAACAACTCGTCGACCTCGGCCTGCTCCATGCCTCGTATTATTGAGGATCCAATTTCAGCGAGCAGCGCCGAGGGTTTGACCGCTGTACCAATTGAATTAATCATCGCATCGGACACCTCCGGTGGAATCTGGTCCAATTGCTGTTCGCGAGTCTGAGTCATTCCCGACTTTAGCAGGGCAGGAATTTCCTTTACTTGTTTTGTTAACCCGGAAATGTCGAGTAGTTCCAGGACGCTACTACTGGATACCGCAGCCGAAACCATCGAACTTGAAACCACGGCGACAATGCCGACGAGAAACCTAAATGGTCGAATTAACATGATATGAATTGTAGATTGATTCAGTCAGTTTGAATGAGTAGTTTATCCTACCGACAACCAGCGAAAAAATTTTCTGGACTTATAGAAAATCACTTAATTGCAGGCCAAGACTCACCCGATTAGACAGGACATTGTAATCCAGTAAGCTCTCTCCATAACCGTAAAAGTATTGGAAGTAGAGTCGTAGTTTATCGTTTCCAGGTAATTGTCGAGACCAGTTGAATTCTGCCGCACCGCGGTTTTGACCCCGCAGATTATTCCGCAGCAGCATCGAAGCGGTGGAATGATTTCCCTGACGAAATAATCCCAGCTCAAAATTACCCATAAACTCGTCAATGTCGGGATTATCAATCTCAGCGCTGTCACCGTTAACCCGAACCCAGGGCCGAAAACTCACCGCCCAGTTATCACGCTCCAGAAATACCTGGCCGTATACTCGATTCCAACTACGCGACAAGCCGGTAGATTGTCCATTGGACTGATGCACCCAGCCGAGTCGAAGCAATGGGATATGCCAACCGGCGAATTCGATGTCCTGATCGATATCAGCAAAGAATTCAGGCTCGTGGTTGGTTTCACGAAAGGGCCCGGAATTATCACGATCATAGAGTTGCCAATAGGATTGATTGGTATAGGCAACGAATACCCGCCCTCGTCGACGCAAAACTGAATCTAATAACTGGGCTTTCAGACTAAATTGAAATTTGACTTCATAGTTATTCAAATCACTGGTCTGATTGTTTTGTTCAAATGGCGCGTTGTTTACCCGACTGTTATAGGTGATCGGAAGAATGTAGCTACTCTTGTGCTGGATGATGGCGAAACGATTACTCGAGGCCTCCTGTTCAAGCTGTAGCCGGCGTTCGATCAGGCCGGGTTTGGGATTGCTTTGGGCGCTAATTGGTGACGCTGTATTTTTGCCTGGATCAGCACATTGCCGGCGAATGGAATCAACCGTGTCCTGACCCTGGGCCTGTTCGATGGCATGCACGAGACACTCGCTATATGCATCTGCATGGGCCTGGGAGCCAAGTACAGCCCAGCCCGATAACACAACCATTAGTCCCATGACGCCGGTTATCCGCCTGTCTCGATTAATCGTGTTAAAGATTTTCAATATAGCCTGTTCCCCCGAGTTGTTTCATCTGGCGCAAAATCCAATTTTGACGATTCATAATGTAACGGCTCGCATTACGCGCCGAAAATCGATTGGGATTGGGTAACACCGCGGCGAGTCGGGCCGCTTCGTACTTATTAAGCTGGCCTGGAGATTTGTTAAAAAACGCCGGACTGGCTAATCCAATGCCATAGGAGCCTTCACCAAAATAAGCGATATTCAGATAAATTTCCAGCACCCGCTGTTTGCCCCAGGCAAAATCAATATAAAGCGCAAGAGTTGCTTCAAGAACCTTCCTCAGGTAGCTGCGGCCCTGCCACAGAAACATGTTCTTCGCCACTTGTTGGGTGATGGTGCTGGCGCCGCGGCGTCCGCCCTGTTGAATCGCCTTGCGTAATTCAGTGGTGTCGATACCATGATGCTGGGGAAAGCGCTGATCTTCAGAAGCAACCACTGCAAGAGGCAGCTGGGGCGATATGTCAGACCAGTTGGTCCAGTTGAGTATGATCAGTTTTCGCTGGTCTTTGAAGGCCAGGAAATTATGCTGCAATATGACCGATGAAGTTACCGGATCAATCCAGCGCAGGCTGGTAATCGCAATCAATAAGACCAGCAGCGACCAAACGATAATCCGCCCCAGGCGGTTAAATATTGGTCGCATCCATGATCCGGATCTCGCCACAGGCTATGGAACGGTTTGCTTGCTGCGGTTTAAAAACCTGCCGCCAGGCCGTCTTTGCGGTGATCCGAACCACCTATATAGACGCCGTCAGACTGCCCAGTTGAGCGGTAAATTAATTGGGCGCCGCCGAATCCGGTTTCTTCATCCGGGGTGCCATCAAACAACTTATGGCCCCGGCATTCCAGTTCCGCTGCAACTTCCGGATCAAACCCTTGTTCCAGGTGCAGCTGGTTATCTTCCAGTACCCGCCAGCGGCGGGCGTCACTGGCAGTCTGGGGATTCTGCCCATAGTCGTAAATACGAATGATCATCTGCGCATGTCCCTGGGTTTGCATCGATCCTCCCATTACACCAAAGCTCATCTCGGGTTGGCCCTTGCGGGTCACAAAAGCGGGAATGATGGTTTGAAAGGGACGCTTGCCGCCGCCAACCAGGTTGGGGTGGCCGGGCGTAAGATTGAATCCAGCCCCCCGGTTTTGCAAACTAATGCCGGTGCCTTCGACCACTACGCCGGAGCCGAACCCATAGAAATTGCTTTGGATCATGGAAATCATCATTCCTGACTGATCCGCTGCGGTAAGGTAAACCGTACCGCCACGATCGGGCATTCCATGTTGCGGAAACCGAGCTTCATCCATACTGATTAAGGCGGCCCGCTGGCGCAGATAATCGTCGTCCATCAGAGCCTCGACACTGACGTCCATGGTATCGGGGTCGGAGATGTAGCGATAGGCATCGGCGAAGGCAAGTTTCATCGCTTCAATTTGAAGATGCACGCTATCAGCGGAATCCACCGGATACTGACGCAGATCGTGATGACGAACAATGCCGAGCATCAGGAGGGCCGCCAGGCCCTGGCCATTGGGCGGAATCTCATGCAGATCGATACCGTGATAATGCATGGAAATTGGTTTTACCCAATCTGCGGTATGGGATGCCAAATCCTGTTTGGTCATCTTCCAGTTGTTTCTGCGAGAAGATTCAATAATCTGGTCGGCTAACTGGCCCCGATAAAATGCCTCTCCCTTGCTGTGCGCTATTGACTCGAGGGTATCGGCTTGATCCGGGAAGCTGAACCATTGACCAGGCTGGGGTGACTCGCCTCCGGGTAAAAAACCATGAAACCCTTCCTGATCACGAAACTCGGGCGATGCAGCCGCCCATGCCCTGGCGGTTACGGGAGAAACTGCAAAACCATTTCTCGCATAGTCGATAGCATTTTCGAACAGGCGTTCAAAGGGTAATTTGCCGAAGCGCTGGGACAATACAACCCAGGCACTAACCGCGCCTGGTACCGTAACTGACGGCCAGCCAAACAGCGGCATTTCATCAAGCCCGGTATAATCCGCCGGGGTCACTGCGGCCGGTGCACGTCCTGACGCATTAAGTCCATGCAGTTGATTGCCGTCCCATAAAATTGCAAATGCATCACTACCGATACCGTTACTGGTAGGCTCGACGATGCTGAGGGTGATTGCGGTGGTCAGGGCCGCGTCTACCGCATTGCCGCCTTCTTGCAGAACCCTCAGTCCCGCCTGGACCGCGAGGGGTTGTGACGACGCCACCATGTTGCGCGCCATAACCGGCATGCACTGGGAGTGATAGGGAAACGTGTAGTTAAAATGACTACTGGATGAATTCATTTTTCAGGTTTCAGAAACAAGTTTGTTGTCGGCGGTTTTGCTACGCTCCCGCCGAATCGCCATAATACTGTATGCGATCACGGCGATCAGAACAATCGCGCTGCCGGCGAGGGTCAGGTTGCTGGGCACTTCATCAGCACCCAGCCAGGTCCAAATAGGATTGAGCACCGATTCGCTCAACGAAAACAGCGCGACCTCCGCCGCCGGGATATAGCGTGTACTCCAGGTTAACAGCATAAAACCTATACCGAACTGCACACTACCAAGCAGAATGCAGATGATCAAATCATTCATGTTAATTGCCAGGGTATCCACCACGATGAGGGCGAACCAGGCGGTCACCAGACCGGAAAGACAGGTCGCCGGTAACATGTCGATATGGCGGTTGTTGCGCAGGATCAACAGGTAGATCACGTAGTTAAGTACCAGCAGCAACGCGAAAACATTGCCCAGCATGCCGCCGGACACATAGCCGTCCGCGAACATCAGGCTAATGCCGGCCACCGCAAACAGCATGGTAATAAAACTGCTTAGGGTTATTTTTTCCTTGAGGAACAGCCAGCCGGCCAGTGCAGTTATCAGCGGTGACGCACCAATGATAAAAACGACATTGGCTACCGTGGTATTCAGCAGGGCCAGGATGTAAAACATCGACCCAATGGAGAGTACTACGGCGGCGAACATCCCAGGCCATCCAACGCTATAGAATTTCTCCATGGTGTTACGCCGATATTGGAAAACCAGTACAGCGCCGATCGTGACAAAATGAGTGAGTGAACGATAAAACATAATCTGCCAGCCATCGGCGTGCTGGATATTGCGGATCAATATCCCCGAAAGGCTAAGAAAAACCCCGGCAAGCAATATGAGCACTACGCCCAGGTAGTATTTATTTTTCACTGAAATATTTTCCCGGCAATAGGAAGAGAGTTATACTTTTTGTAATTTACGATTGCGTCTAGCTTCCAACGGCGCGACCAGCAGAGACATCATCGGCGGAACGATCAACAACGTGATGATCGCCGAAAGGCTGAGGCCACCAACCACCACCGAACCCAAGCCACGATAAAGCTCTGAACCGGCTCCGGGAAACAACACTAGTGGCAGCATACCAAATACGCTGGTCAGGGTTGACATAAAAATCGGTCGAATCCGGTTTCGGGTCGCCGTGGCGATCGCTTCTTTCGGCGTGACCCCCTGATCACGAATCAAGTGCAGCGACTGGTGAACCAGCAAAATTGCGTTGTTGACCACTATGCCAATCAAGATAACAAACCCAAGCATAGTCAGCATGTCCAGCGCTTGATAGCTGTAGATATTAAGCACAGCCAGCCCGGCAATTCCTCCAGCCGCAGCGACCGGTACCGATAGCATGATAATCAGCGGATAGACAAAGCTTTCGAACAGTACGGCCATTACCAGAAACACAATAATTAAAGCCAGGGTGAGATTTATCGCCATGGCATTTCTGGTCTGCTCCAGTTTATCCGCAGTGCCAGAGATACGTAGGCGAACTCCGTCGGGCAGGCCTTCTTCCCGTAGCTTGTCGATTACCTGGGAGCGCATGGTGGCGATTGCGGTCTCCATGGGCAGGGTTTTATTCGGCCTGACTTCAAGCGTAATGGTGCGAAACCGCTCCTTGTGTTGAATTTGGGTCGGGCCCGAAGTTAACGTGATCCTGGAAACCGAACTAACCGGAATCACCTCACCTCCCGGGGTGACAATTGGCAGGTCGCCAATTCCCTGGGTTTCGGTTACCGATCCGCTGATACCTTTCAGCACCAGGTCGGTTAATTTACCGCCTACGGTAGACTGGCTGACCCGCAACCCGTCGTTAAAGGTGTCGATAGTTTGAGCAAGGTCGAGGGCACTGATACCGCTGTCGTTGAGCTTCACCCGATCCGGCGTAACCCGCACTTCAGGTGCGCCCAGTTCGAGCCCGGGCTTGGGTCGCCATTCGTGACCCTGGTCTCGTGGAAAAATCTGGACAATTTTTCCAAAGGCCCTGTTGGCTACCTGTAAAATCGCTTCCATCTCGTTACCGGAAACGTCCAGGTCAACTTTGCGACCACCACCGATGCCCCGTCCAAAAATAGATGGCTGGGTGATGAACCCAAAGGTACCGGGTTCGCGAAATACCGGCGCGCTCAAAACCGGCTTTAACTCTGCAACCCGTTCTGGAGCCGTTGCCACCGCACCGAGGAAAGTACGCGCTCTGGTTGCTACAAAAAAGAAACGCTCTATTACCGGAGGCTGATCGGCCGCGCGTGGGACATTGGGATCGATATTGGTCTTCCATAAGTGCTTGATTTCATCTTCGATTCCTTCGGCAATTTTAGTTGTGGTGTCGAGGTTATAGCCTGGCGGTGGAATAATAATGCCAAACAGCAGGTTACGGTTTCCTTCAGGCAGGTACTCGAGTTTGGGTAAGTATTGATAACTGAGGGCGCCCGCTGCCAGTGTGACCGCACCGGCGATAATAAAAGCGAGTAATCGACTCCTAACCACCAGGCGGACGAATCCGGTGGCACCAGTGACAAACCAGCCAGCGAGATTGTCCAGCAGTAGAATTCGGATCCGTTTAATCGCGCCCCCCGCCTGGTTGCCCGACAACAAACGTTTTGATAATGCAGGAATCACGGTAATCGACACCACCAGGGACAACACCACAGAAACCGAAATTGCCACTGCGATATCGCGAAATAACTGACCGGCTTCGAGCTCCATTACCAGGATTGGGATAAAAACCATAACCGTGGTAAGGGCCGATACTAATACCGCGCCCCATACCTGGCTGGTCCCAAGAAAGGCGGCTTCGCTGTTGGAGTAACCCTCCTCCTTATGCCGGTATATGTTTTCAAGCACCACAATCGCCGCATCCACTACCATGCCCACGGCGAATGCCAATCCGGCCAGGGAAATCACGTTGATCGATCTTCCCAACGCCGCCATCGCGACAAAGGCACCGATAACAGAAACCGGTATGGACAGCGAAATAATCAGGGTAGCCCGCAGTGAACGCAGGAAAAGCAATAACACAAAAGCGGCCAAAATTCCGCCTACCCAGATATTTTGTTTGACCAGATCGATGGCCGATTGGATATAAACTGTTTCGTCGTAGACCTGTTGTAACCGCAGCCCGGCCTCTGGAACAACCGATTGATTCAGTTCCTCGAGAGTACGTTTTAACCCGTCCATGGTTTCGATCACATTAGCACCGGTCTGGCGCTCCGCATTCATCGCCATGGCAGCATCACCCAGCATTCGAATGGTGGCCGATGGTTTTTTGTACCCGAACCGCACCTCAGCAATATCCTGCAGGGCAATTCGCCGGATACTACCATCGCCCCCCGCGCTATTAATCAACACCTCACGGATTGCGCCCAGTGATTTAAGTTCACCTTCGGTACGTACCACGTAGCGGCGTTTGCCTTCGTCTATATCTCCTGCGCCGAGGGAGATATTTGCCAACCGTAAAGAGCGGCTAACGTCGCCTATGGTCAGTCGATAGCTGGCTAATAGTGTTGGGTCGATAATGATCTGGATTTCCCGTTCACTGTTACCAAACAAATTGATCCTACCGACGCCGGGAACCCGTTCCAGTCTTTCCCTGACATTGTCTTCGATAAAGTCGCCGAACTGGTACATCGGTTGGTCATTGCCGGGAAGCCGGGTAAATATGAACCAGGCGATGGCATTATCTTCGCTCCCAGCGGTATCGATGGTCGGCTGATCGGCTTCGTCGGGATACTCGGAAACTCGGTCGAGCCGATTAGCCACCAGCAATAGTGCCCGGTCCATGTTGGTGCCGATTCTAAATTCCAGAGTGATCACAGATCGCCCCTGATCCGATCTTCCGGTAATCGAAGTCAGCCCTTGGATCCCGGCCAGTTCCTCCTCTTGGGGATTAAGTAATTCCCGTTCGACTTCCGCTGGGGCAGCCCCAAACCAGTTGGTGGTGATGGTTATCACCGGCCTATTTACGTCGGGGGCCAGTTGAATCGGAATAGTGGTCAGTGCAACCAGGCCAAATAAAACCACTAACAATACCGCCGCGATTACCGCGATCGGTCTGTCAATGGCAACCCGGATTAGATTCACCGGAAAAGGTCAGGAAGCGTCTTCCGCAACGGTCACCGCTTGCTCTGGACGCAGTCGCTCATTGCCGCGGATAACCACTAGGTCACCCTCGTTGAGTCCTCCAAGAACTTCGAGACGATCGCCAATGGCATCGCCGAGCTGAATGGATTTTAGTTTCGCAATATTCTCCTCTACCACGTAAACTATATTTTCGCTGCCTTTGCGTACCACCGCGTCTTTATGTACCGAGAATATTTCCCGGTCGGCTCCTGCCGGAATATATAGGGTGACGCTTTGTTTTACCGCCAGGGTCATATCAGCGGTATCACTGTCGAGATTAAAGCGAACCCTGCGGGTTCGGGTATTTGGATTTTCTTCCGGTACCACCGCTCGTACACTAGCCTGATGCTGACTGCCAGGGTCAAGCCTTATGCGTATTTTGCGACCTGGAGAAAGACCTGATAGCCGATTGCTCGGGATATCTGCCTCCAGTTCCAATAACTTGTCCGAAACCAATTCGATGACCGGTTGACCACGTTGAAGGTAGCTGCCAACTTCGGTAAGTTTTGCGGTTACGGTCCCATTAAATGGCGCATTGATCTGGGCGTAGCGCAAATTAAGCTCGGCCAGATTAATTGAAGCCCCACTGCTTGATACCGCTGCTTCAGCCTCTCGGACCCTGGCGAATGCAATGTTCTGTTGCTGATTAGCGTCGTCTAGGGTGGCCTTACTCACCGATGCAGAATTTTGTAAAGAACTCATTCGCTTTACTTCCTGACTGGCCAGGGCTAGCTGGGCCCGAGCGGTGGCTATGCGGGTCTGGGCTTCGGCGCGCTGAGCCTCGGCAAGTTGCTTCTGTAATTTAAGTGGCTCCGGATCGATCGAGGCGACCAATTGACCCTGGGTAACTTTGTCGCCAACCTGAATCAAGACTTCAACCACCGAACCGGCAACCCGGGTACCGACGGTTCCCGATTGTTTTGCTACCAAGCGTCCCAGAATGGGAACCGTCTGGGTGAATGGCTGGCGTACCACGGGATCCACCGACACCATCGCCTGCTGGGCCAGGACCGCACTGCTCATCCCGCTGCTTACCAACGTAGAAAGTAATATGAGTTTGCGCCAATTTAGATCCATAAAAGCTATCATCGGAGTATTATCGCCGAAACCGAAAAAATGAGACAGATAAATAAACCATGTCCGACATTGAATTTATAGAATTACAAACCGGAACCGACCCTAGCTGGAGTGTTATCTGGCTACATGGGCTGGGTGCCGATGGTCATGACTTCGAGCCTGTGGCAACCCAACTCGGATTTTCCGATTCCCCTGCAGTACGCTTTATTTTCCCCCATGCTCCGGTCCGTCCTATTACCGTTAATGGAGGCATGCAGATGCGGGGTTGGTACGACGTTAAAAGCCTGGATTTTGATCGTGAAGAAGATCGGGAAGGCCTGGAGCAGTCTTGTGCAATCGTGACCACGTTGATCGAACAGGAAAATCGTAGAGGAATTCCTGGTGGAAAAATAATCCTGGCGGGTTTTTCCCAGGGTGGCGCAATTGCATTGTTTTGCGGACTGCGTTACCAACAAAAACTGGGGGGAATCATTGCGCTGTCGACTTATCTCGCTGACGCGTCTTCTACCGAGGTTGAAAAAAGCCCACAAAACGCAGAAGTGCCAATATTTTTCGCCCATGGAACCGATGATCCGATTATCCCTTTGAGCCTGGCCCAGCAAAGTCGGCAAATGCTGTTACAAATGAATTATGCGGTTAGCTGGTATACCTATCCGATGCAGCATTCGGTATCTGCAGAAGAGATACAGGAAATCGCTAATTTTATGTCTGAAATTATTCACTAACTGGATTTGACCAGGTGACGGTTTTACCAAACCCGCCGCGCGCTAATGCAAACTGTCGTGTTGGTTTTTCCGAGTGTGATTCGAGTTTGTCTGGAATCGACAATTTCGAGTAATTTTTCGAGTATACTGCGGCAGTGCGGTAAACAAAATCAATTCAAGGGAGATGGGGCGTTGACATAGATAAAGGGGCTTAAACTGTGGGGAGTAGTGTAGTAATTTTTTTACGCAGCTTTTCAGATTGGTCGATTTATACTTAATTTAAATGCGGGTGTTTTGTTAGCGATGTTTCAGGGTAGATATTCGAAACCGTTGGTTTCTCTTGTTTGTGCTACGTGGCTGTGCACCTCTTCGGAGTTGGCTGGTGCGATAGGGTTTGGTAAACCACTGGTGAATTCTTCCGTCGGCGAACCGTTGCGGGTGACGGTCCCGTTGGTGTTTGTTAAAGCTGGTGAACTGGATGACCTATCGATCGGACTGGCTAGCCGGTCCTGGTATAGCTTGTCCGGGATTGACTACCCGGAAATTGCGCGCCAAATTATTTTAACCCTCGACCAGAATTCGGCGGCACAACCGTCCATCGTCATTTCCACCCTGAATTCAATTGACCAGGTTCTTGTGCCACTGATGATTGAATTAAAGTGGCCCCAGAAAGTGTTGCGCAAACAGGTTACCGCGTTAATCAATCCCCGGGGATACGCAGGGGTTAATTCTCCGCTGCTTCAGGACCGCTCCGACGCGACTAACGGAGAGTTTGCAAGCGGCGAGGTCGGCGCGATAAATAATCCCGACACGGCCAATACCGGAGCGAATCTGATTGCGACAACTTCGTCGGTCTCCAATGGATCGGAAAGTTCAGACCAGATTGATAGCGGTAATCAATCACTATCTATCTCGCGCTCAAACGGTGACCCTGGTGTGGTTGAGGTAAAAACGGGGGATTCGTTATCCGAGATCGTAGATCGTTATTTACCTGCTGGGGCCAACCGCTATCAAGGGCGAATGGCTTTTTATAATTTGAACAAGGCGGCATTTGATGGAGGTGACATCCACCGTCTAACCAGCGGAGCCAGGCTGGTGGTACCAACAAGTCAAGCAATCCTGGACTTGTCTGCGTCTGAAGCAAAGAACGAATATGTTTCCCTGGCTAAGGTGGATCAGCCGGCCAGCATGGATTCCAGCACGGGGGAAGATGGCCAAGGCGGGTTTCGTCTTAGTTTGCTGGAAGTACCGAAAAGCGAAGACTCTACTTTTGGCGACAGCGCAGATTCCAGGGTGGCCCAGTCGGGGACAGTGCCCGATGCTGTCGATGAACCAGGAAACAATGGAACTTCGGCGAGCGCGGTAACTGGACAAGACTTTGAAATGCAGGGATTCAGTCTCAAAATGACGGTGTTGAATGCGTACATTGTCGAGCTGCAGGATGAGAATCGACAGCTAGCCGCCCGGGTTGAAAACCTCGAGCGCAGAATGGAAGAATTGATTCGACTCAGTGGTCAACAGCCAATCCAAAGCGATGTTGAAGCCGCTGAAGATGGTCAAACCGCTGCATCTGGTGTGGCCGACCCATCTGGTGAAACCCAGGTGGCCAGTGTATTGGAACCTCTGGTGGCTGAAGGTTCCATCGAATCTGGCGAAAATGAATCTGTGGTAGACGACCAGACGGTGGAAGATTCGCTTTCCACAGATCAGGCAGCCGACGGTCCCCTGGCAGAAAGTCAGCTTTCCGGGGCACAACTAGACCAAGCGGTGACGGAAGCAGCAACTGAAGCGGCAAATGACGAATTTGCGATCGAATCAACCGATAGTGATCAGTTGGTTGAAGATGACGCGGGCTTTGAAGACGAAACCGGAGCAAGGGATAGCGAAGCACTCGCACTGAGTAGTCAGGATGACCCCGAAGGAGAGCAAACAGTAGGAGTAAACACCGAGATATCGGATTCTGCGGTAGCGAGTGGCACCGACCCGGCCGGAGCAACCGCAAATCAAAGTACCCAGGTGCCCAGAGTGGTTTATCGAGACCAGCTGATTTCCCGGGCGAAAAGTCTTTTTGCCGATTTCAATACGCCTATAGTTCAGTTGTTGCTGGCTATTTTGCTGTTGGGTGTATTGTTATTGGCCTGGATGTTGTGGGGAGGACGAGGGCGTAATCGGCGGGAAAATGTATCTCGACCAGATGATTATCAAAACGATGGTTCCTACAGCCAGGAGGTCGGAGTAACTTTTGACGCCGGTTCGAACGTTTCAACCCTGGATATGGGCGACGATGACCCCTGGCTTTCACAGCAGGATATTTCAGAGAAAGATTTGGAGAACATGCCAGACAGCGATGTCGACTTGTTTACCCAGTCCGAAGTTTATCTGGCCTACAATCGACCACTTCAGGCGGTGCAGGCTCTGCTCGAAGAATACGAAAAGCCTGATAGCGACAAATTTGTGGTAGCCGCACGAATTCTCAAAGTCTATGAGAAAATGGGAGACAACGAAGCTCGCAATTCCTCGTTGGCAAATTTTATTGTGGTACTAAATCGAGACATCGAAGTATTTTCCGCCGACAAATGGGATGCGCTACGTTTTGATCTGGACGCCCTTAGAAAAAATGAGCAATTGGTTGCGGTGGATCATTCAGAGCTAGACTTGCGAATGACCGGGATAACATCGAACAAGAAAATTGATGAGAGCCCATCATTGGGAGAAAAGGAAGCAGATGATGTGCTCGATATCGAGATTGATTTTCCGGGGTCCAACCGATCAGGACAATAATCTAATATTTCCTATTAAGCGTTATTCGGGTAACCCCGGATAACAATCAATTTACTTTCCCTTTCCCAATCCCGTGAAGCCAGCAGGCTTTAGAGAATTCGTCGCGTTGATGGCGCTCAGTATGTCGTTGGTGGCTTTGTCCATTGACGCGATGTTGCCTGCATTGTCACAAATCGCCGGCGAACTCGGTGTCGACAGAGAAAATGACCGCCAGCTGGTTCTAACTGTATTGTTTATCGGTCTTGCCCTTGGCCAGATTTTTTACGGGCCAATTTCTGATAGTTTTGGCCGGCGATCGCCAATCTATTTTGGTTTTGCCTTGTTTGTGGTTGGCAGCGTAATCGCAGCGCTTTCTCAGTCTTACTGGTGGCTTTTGTGTGGTCGGTTTCTACAGGGACTGGGCGCAGCGGGGCCCAGAATCCTTACCGTGGCCATTATCAGGGACCATGCATCTGGCAGAGAAATGGCCAGGATTATGTCGCTGGTGATGATGGTGTTTATTCTGGTGCCAGCGATTGCCCCTGCTCTGGGGCAACTGATATTGAGCTTCGCCCATTGGCGGGTAATTTTTGCTGCCCTGGTGGTGCTCGCCATACTTACCATGATCTGGTTTTTTCTGAGGCAGCCTGAAACCCTGGCGGTGCAAGATCGGCGCAAGTTTTCTTTGATTTCAATTTGGAGTGCAGTGGTTGAAATATTTCATAACAGCGCAGCGGTTATGTATACCCTGGCAGGGGGAATGGTATTTGGGGCGTTCGTCGGCTTCCTTAATTCGTCCCAGCAAATACTACAGGAACTCTATGGACTCGGATCCCAATTTCCTACCTATTTTGCCATTTTAGCCTTGTCTCTCGGTGTCGCCTCGTGGATCAATTCCCAGCTGGTGGTAAGACTGGGTATGCGTCTTTTATGCAAAGTAGCGTTGTGTTTTATCGCCCTGGTTGCCCTGGTATTTCTGATTATTTGTTTGATCATGACCCCATCACTGCTGATGGTAATGAGCTATCTGATGATCTCGTTTTTTGCCATAGGATTATTATTTGGAAACCTGAATGCCTTGGCAATGGAGCCCCTAGGTCATATTGCCGGTCTGGCTTCCTCACTGATTGGCTCTGTGACAACCCTGGTTTCGCTGAGCCTGGGTTATCTGATAGGCGCGATGTACGACCATACTCTGATTCCATTGGTTAGCGGATTCGGACTGCTGAGTATTGGCGCATTGGGAATGATGTTCCTGGTGAAGAATCAGCCTGACTGATCCCGGGCGATCCCGATCAGCTTTTGATAAAATGGCCAATGATGCTCCAGGTATTGCGACATTTTAGGATGATTTTCTGCTTGGAGGGAAAACTCGCGCTGTAATTCTAATTCGTTTGGTCCATCGGCCTGGATGGAATTTTTCGACAAGGTTTTTTGGTGCCATTGGTCCACCTGTTTCCATTCCGCCGGGTTGCTCGACTGATCCCAATTAAAAGCGTCAGGTTTAAACGACAACCCGATTTGTTGCCACAGGTTACCAATAATCAATTTGGGGTCTCGCTGAATGTTCTCGGCTTCGACTATCCTGGGAGCCTTGCCGCTGAGCTCGGTTATCCACTGGTATAACTTCCACTGTGACTCCAACCCTACTTCTTCGCAGGCTATGTCAGGGTCCAGTTTGAAATAGGAAATAAGGGATTTCCGCAGGTCTCGAACCAGAAATATATGGACAAAATCCCTGGCGATTTCCGGATGGCGTAAAATTTCCGGAAATACATAGTACCCCATTTCCTTGGCGAACACGGTTTGTTGAATAGCCTGCTGACGAAACATACTAATAATATCTTTGAAACTACTGGGACGATTTTGTTCAGCATCAAAATGTGGCAACTCCCTTTTAGCCAAATGGATATAGTAGTAGTACATGAAGGTTTCGTGGAGGCACAGACAGTCGCCACGTTCCCGCATAATTCGTTCCAACGCGGTGGACATGGATCGGGGGTGTGCCCATAGAATGATAATAGGATTGCTGGGATTATTCATTAGTGGATGATTCTGGAATCGCTCGGGTAATGTCCGGCAGGTAGTACCACAGGGTCAAAGCGCGAATAATCATAAAAAGAGTCAGCGCAAAAAACAATCCATGATTGCCCATTAGCGGTAAAAACAACCATATCAGACCGAGATAGAGGAAGGTCGAGAATAACATCGCGTTTTGCATTTCCCGGGTATGTCCGACGCCAATAAACACGCCGTCAAGCTGAAAGCTCCATACCGAAATGAGCGGCGAAATAATAATCCATGGCAAGAAGTTGGTGGCCAGGGATAGTACATTTTGCTGATTGGTGAACAGGCCGATAAGTTGCTGACCAAATGCCAGGTAAAGGAACACCGATATCACTGCGGTAATTCCGGCCCACCAGGTTGTCAGGTTTACCGCTTTCTTGAACTGGGCTCGACTGCCGGCGCCATAGGCGCTGCCAGTCAGGGCTTCTGCTGCATGGGCGAAACCGTCGAGGCCATAAGCCATCACACTGTGCAGGTGAAGCAAAATGGTATTGGCGGCCAGGATCATTTCTCCCAGTTTGGCACCCTGGGCGGTAAACAGTGCGAAAGCAAACACCAGGCACAGGGTTCGGACAAATATATGGCTGTTGGTTCGCATCAACTTGACCATCGGACCGGGAGAAAAAACAGCCACCCAATCGGGGTGGGTCAGGGCCATCCGAATGCGCTGTCGGAGTAGCCAGAAGCCGAGCCCGGCGGCAACATATTCCGCGATCAGGGTTGCCCAGGCTACCCCCGACACGCCAAATTCGAGCCAGGGAACAAACACCAAATCAAGCACGACATTGATCAGGTTAAGAACAATCTGTAGAAGAAATGCATGTCGGGTATTGTGTAGTCCAATAAATATCCCGGTAAACACATAGGTCAGCAGGGTCGCAGGCGCGCTCCAGATTCGTATGCTCGAATATTCAGCGGCGAGGCCCTCTACCTGGTCGCTGCTTTCTATTATAAATAGTGCGAAATGAATTATCGGTTGTCCCAGAAGAATCATGATTCCGCCGCATAGCAGCGCGAGAAACAACACTCGTAACAACAACAACGTCATTTCCTGATCGTCGCCGGCCCCTTTGGCCCGGGCGACATATCCGGTGGTTCCCATCCTTAGAAAACTGAAACCCCAGTATATAAAACTGAAGATCAACGCGCCCAGCGCCACCCCACCGATATACTCCGGCCCCGGCAACCGACCCACTACTGCTGTATCCACTGCACCCACCAGGGGTACCGAGATGTTTGAAATTATCATGGGGCCCGCTAATGCCCACACCGCTCGGTGGGTAATCGGAGTCACAGCTTTCGACATTAGGGCGTTACAATCCACGCTAAAGAAACAGGCTCTCTATTGTACATATTAGAATTCGCCAGAACCTGGCAGGGCATTGCCAGTGTTCAGATTGTCGGGGATTCCCCACTGGCGAAATGATATGTTTAATCTACTCTCCTGATATTCTAAACCCAGCTGGAAAATAGTAATGAATCGAGACAAGATCAGATACCAGAATGACACCCAAATGGCGCAGGAGTTACTCAAACACGCCGACGTTATTCGGGTCAATAAATATATTGAAAAAGCCATGGAAGAAGGCCCGGTCGGCACCCGCCGCCGATTGCTTGGGACCTCGGTCCGGCTCAGTCGGTCAATGGCCCCGATAGTGCATAAAATGGCAGACGAATGTATCGAAAAGCTGGAAATAGAAATTCCCCATGAACTATACGTCTACTCGAGTCCGCAATTTAATGCGGCTTGCTTCAAACCTGAGGACGGGCAGCTATTTGTCATGTTCTCCTCCAGTTTGCTGGAAGCCTTCGAAGGTAGTGAGCTAAAATTTGTTATCGGCCATGAGTTTGGTCATCATGTCTACAATCATCACCAGATTCCAATCGGATACCTGTTACAGGGACAGCAGAAGCCAGATCCAAAACTGGCGCTCGACTTGTTCGCATGGTCGCGAAACGCCGAAATTTCCGCGGATCGAGCCGGGGCTTTTTGCGCCCAGGATTTAAATGGGGTGGCCCGTTCTTTATTCAAATTGGCATCCGGTCTGGGTGACAAAATAATTCATTTTGATCTCGATGAATTTCTGAATCAGGTTGATGAGATGCAGGTGGAAGATGCTGCACCGGGTCAGGGTGCGCCCAAGGAAGACTGGTTTTCCACCCATCCGTTTAGCCCGCTAAGGGTTAAAGCTTTAAAACAGTTTCATGCCTCTGGTCTTATGACCCGTGGGGGGCCGGATAAAGATAATCTGGACGTCTCGGTGCAGCGCATCATGAGTTTGATGGAACCCAGTTACCTGGCAGGGCGCACCGATACCGCCATAGCCATGAAGCAGTTACTGTTTGCCGGAGCCATTGCGGTGGCCAGTGCAGATGGTGATATCAAGCCCGATGAAATCAAGGTATTCGAGAAGTTTTTTGGCAAGGGCGAATTGAAGGAAGGACTGGACATCGATCGAATCGTAAGGGGTGTTAAGGACCGCATCAAGCGAGTCATGCAGCAAACCAGCCAGCCCCAGCGCATGCAGGTAATGCGCGATTTATGCGTAGTGTCCAGGGCCGACGGGCATACCAGTGCCAAAGAGCGTGCGGTGCTCGAGGACATTGCCGATCAACTTGAAGTGTCCCGGGCTTTTATTTGTCAAACCATGGATCAAGACCTCGAACTGGATTAAAAACATGACCGATCAAAACTCTTCAGACCAAGGGACTCAGGAAAAACTCGACGCCATGTTGAATGGCCTGTATTGGTGGGGTGTGCCAACCCTGTTTCGTTGTCCCCATGACCCCGATCCAACCAATTGCGATATTGCATTGGTGGGGGTACCCCATAGTACCGGCAATGGGACCACCGAGCGGGATCAGCACCTAGGACCCCGGGCGGTGCGGGATATTTCCGCCCTTGGGCGTCGGGCCCACAAGGCATTTGGCGTTGATCCCTGGAAGCAATGCCGGATTCATGATCTGGGCGATGTGGCGTTACCAGAAGCCAATGATAATGAATTGAGCATTCAGCGTATTACCGATTTCTACCAACGCATCGATCGGGCCGGGGCCAGGCCGGTATCCGTTGGCGGTGATCATTCAGTGACCGGAGGTATCCTCCAGGCCATTGCCGGAGATCAGGCAGCGCTGACCAACGGACGCAAAGCCAGTTTATTGCATTTTGATGCCCATACCGACGCTTTTCATCATATCGAACATTTTCTCGGTGCCAAAAAATCAGCGGCCCATTGGGCCAGTTATCTGGTAAGAGATGGGCATGTCGATCCGTATACCAGTGTACAAGTCGGCATTCGGGGGAATCCACGTACGCTGGACTGGTTAGAACCAAGCTACGATCTCGGCTACGAGGTTATCGACATGGATCGTTATGCCGAGATTGGGCTCGACCAGTCTATAGAAGTAATCAATCAGCGACTGGGTGACACCCCGGTATATATCACCTTCGATTTGGATTGCCTGGACCCCACAGTAGCGCCTGGGGTCGCCAATATCGAGGCTGGGGTAGAAGGTCTTCGCATTAATGAGGTCATGAAGATGATTCGTTCGGTTAAAGGCAAAAACATTATTGGGGGTGATGTTGTCTGCTTAATGCCAACCAAGGACTCACCCAACAAGATTACTTCTATGGTGGCAAATTCGCTGATGTTTGAAATGATTTCCCTGATCGCTGATTGCATCAGTAATTGAAATTAATTTGGCAGCCCAGCATTACCGGCACTTCTAATCGGAGCAGGCTGGGCTATCGGATGATTGGTATATGTTATTGTTCTGCGGCGGACAAGATTGTTACACTCCAGCGCCTTAATTTCTGCCCGGCCCGTTGGGGCTTCGACTGTGAACTATTCTGGCGATAAAATAATTGGTGTGATCGGTGGCCTCGGGCCCGCCGCGACCATGGATTTCTGTCATCGGATTATCCAGCTGACCCCCATTACCTGTGAGCAGGATCATCTGCAAATTCTGATCGATAATAACCCCAAGGCGCCGAATCGTAACCATGCTATAGCGGGAACTGGTGAGAGTCCGGCGGGTTGCTTTCTGCGTAGCGCAAGGTGGCTCGAATCTGCCGGTGCCGATTTTTTGGCGATGCCATGCAATACTGCCCACGCGTTTGTTGACGGCGTTGTGGCCGAGGTTTCGATCCCATTTGTCAGTGTAATAGATGAAACCGTCGCGGTTGTTGTGCGGCAGGTTGAATCCGTGGAAAATTCAGATTTGGAACCAGCGAAACCGCCCCAGGTAGGATTGTTGGCGGTAGATGGTGCTATCGCGACTGCGTTATACCAAAACAGGCTGGGGGCTATGGGCATCGAAACAATTTGCCTCGAACCAGCGGCCCAGAAGCAGTTTATGCAGGTGATCTATACCATTAAACAATCTGGTGTTACCGATAAGATCAAAAAACAGATGCGGACAATGGCCGAAATGCTAGTCGCCCAGGGCGCCGGGTCTGTGATCGCAGGCTGTACCGAAGTACCCCTGGCACTGGGACCGACTGACCTGTGTGTTCCGTTGTTCGACAGTAGCGAAATTTTGGCTGGGTCCTGCGTGGCTTTCGCGAAGAATTTAAGGCCGTTGCCAGAATTCAGCGCGGCTAAATCTTCAGGACAAGGTCGGGTGGTCCAATTCAATTAATTTGTAAGTGTAGTGTATTAAACATATTGTATATATCAGTACCAGCGCGAAGATATTATGTCAAAACCAATGCGAAAACCCGATCAACCCATGCTCAACATTGATTTAAGTGATCCGGGACCGATACCTGAAGATGCCATCGAGCAGGCAGTTAAGCTTATGCGCACCGGCCGATTACATCGTTATGGCGAGTATGCTGGTACCGAACCCCATGTCGCACTGCTTGAACAGGAATACGCTGAGTATCTTGGCAGCCGCTATGCTGTTGGGATCAACTCAGGAGGATGCGCAATTTTTCTAGGGCTTAAGGTGGCCGGGGTTGAAGCAGGTGACAAGGTTCTGGTGAATGCTTTTAACCTGGCGCCAGTTCCAGGGGCAATTCAACACGCTGGTGGGTCGGCGGTTTTGGTGGATGTGGATCCAGACTATTGCATTCGATTTGACGATCTCGAAGGCAAGGCCCGGAAATCCGGCGCCAAGGTATTGTTGTTGACCCATATGCGGGGACATATCGCAGATATGGACCGGATTCAGTCGATTTGCAATGAGCTGGGTTTAATCCTGGTGGAAGACTGCGCTCATACCATGGGAGCCAAGTGGAATGGTAAGTTTACCGGTCGATTTGGTGCGGTGGGTTGTTTTAGTACCCAGACGTTCAAACATATCAACTCTGGCGAAGGCGGCATTCTGGTCACCGATGACGACGAGATGGCGGCCAAAGCAATACTCTATTCGGGCAGTTACATGCTTTATCAGCAACATCAGAGCGTGCCACCGAAGGAAGTTTTCGACCGGCTCAGACTACACATTCCTAATTTCAGTATGCGAATGTCGAATCTGGTGGCGAGTATTCTCAGGCCGCAACTAAAGCAAATAACCCAACGGGGTGAACGCTGGAACTCGCTGTATACAGGGTTGGAGAATCGTTTGAATGATATTGAGCATGTCAGCGTGCCAGCGCGATTACCCCAGGAACAGTTTGTCGCAAGTTCGATTCAGTTTCATGTTGCCGGCCTTAGCGACGGGCAAATGCAGGTATTTGCTGATAACTGCACCGCAGTAGGAGTAGCAGTAAAATGGTTTGGCCGCGATGAGCCCATGGGCTATACCAGCCAGTATCATCACTGGCAGTATCTCGAATCCCAACACTTACCCGATACCGAAGCCATATTGAATACCACATTCGATATGCGTATTCCATTAGCCTTGAGCGATGATGATTGTGATGCCATCGCCCAGGTGATCCGCCAACAACTTGATAACATTTAACCCAGGCAAAACAAAAAATGCACCTGTCCAGATTTCCAAGAGTACACCTCGCCCATCTACCAACCCCCCTCGAATTTTTACCCAATCTGACCGAGGCTCTGGGCGGGCCAAATTTATATATTAAGCGTGACGATTGCACCGGTCTCGGCAGCGGTGGTAACAAGACCCGCAAGCTAGAATTCCTCATCGCCGACGCGCTAGAGAAAAAAGCCGACGTGGTTATTACCCAGGGCGCAGTCCAGTCCAATCACGCAAGGCAAACCGTGGCGGCGGCGACTAAATTCGGCATGGCATGTGAGATATTGCTCGAGAACCGCACCCAGAGTACCGAACGCGACTACCTGGAATCCGGCAACGTATTTCTGGACAAATTATTTGGCGCTAATGTGACTCATTTTCCCATCGATACCAATATGGATCAGGCCATGGAAGCCAAGGCTGAGGAATTGCGCGGTCAAGGCAAGACGCCTTATATCATTCCCGGAGGCGGCTCCAATGTGATTGGTGCCCTGGGTTACGTCAACTGTGCCATCGAGACTCTGACCCAGGCCAATGATCAGCGCTTAGAGATTGATCACTTCGTTACCGCTACTGGCAGCGCAGGCACCCAGGCGGGTTTGGTTGTTGGCCTTGAAGCCACTAATTCACAAATCCCATTACTCGGGATCGGCGTCAGGGCTCCCAAGGAAAAACAGGAAGAGAATGTGTTTAACCTGGCCTGTAAAACTGCTGAGCATATGGGCATTTCAGGATGCGTCAATCGGGATAAAGTAATTGCGGATTCCGATTATGTTGGCGGAGGATATGGCATGCCTACTGACAGTATGATTGAAGCAGTAACCATGATGGCGCGGCAGGAAGCCATTTTGATGGATCCGGTGTATTCCGGCAAAGGCCTGGCTGGCCTAATTGACTACATTCGCAAAGGACGTTTTTCCAAAGGTGAAAATGTCGTGTTTCTGCACACCGGTGGCAGCGCAGCATTGTTTGGTTACCTCGACGCCTTCGGCTTCGCATAGCCCGGAAATTTCATGAAGGTCTGGAATTTAGAGACAAGCTGGTTAAGCAGGTTGGACTATCGGACGAAGAAGCATAGCCGTAGCTATGGTTCGAGGTCGATCGTTCAAGATGCGACGCCAGATTGGCGCCTAAATCCAGAAGGACAAAATGTACCAGTAAGCTTTGCCTTATAACTGTCGTATGACTCTGATTCAATTTGGCTTTTAGTTAATCTGTGTCCGCCTTTATGAAATATTCGGGCTTGGCAAAGCCGAAGCAATCAGTACTTCCCTGTTGACTCAGCAAACTGCGACCTATGGTGAGGGTGACAGCTCCTATCGGGCGGCGGGTGAGTACCCAGGCATCCGTCAGCTGGTCGATCATTTTTATGACGAGATGGAGTCACTGCCCCAGGCCCGGAATATTCTCCTGATGCACCCAAAGGATCTGGAAGAGTCCCGGGAAAAACTCGCGGACTTCCTAAGTGGCTGGCTTGGCGGTCCAAGGGTCTATCAGCAAAAACGGGGAGAAATTCGTCTCCCTATGGCCCATAAGCATTTAGCAATCGGCCCTGCTGAACGAGACACCTGGCTCCAGTGTATGCACCGGGCGCTTGACCAGATGCCCTGGCAGGCAAGCTTTAAAACCTATTTGCTGGCGCAGTTATCAATTCCTGCGGATCGTATACGCGCGGTTTCCGAGCATAGGCAAAATTAATAGTGCTGCGAGACATTATTCCCCCGTCTCTGTCAGGGATTGTCTCTTTACCAAACCATGCCACCGGAAATATCGAGTATCGCTCCTGTGGTAAATGAGGCCTCCTCGGAGAGTAGCCAGGTTACCCCATTGGCTATTTCCGATTCTTCGCCACCCCGACCAAGGGGTGTCATGCCGACAATTCTGTCTTTATAGGCAGGGTCTTTCTCCATATAACGTCGGTTCATCTCAGTCCAAACCACGCCAGGCCGAACACAATTAATCCTAATGCCGGCATTGGCCTGTTCCACGGCATGGCCATAGGTCATTGCATCCAACGCTGCTTTGGACGCTGCATAATCGACGTAGTGATTAGCGCCACCATGCCGAGCGGCGGCGGAAGAGATATTAACGATCGCACCGCCGTTGCCGTCGAGCAGGGTAGACATCTGCTTGACCGCAGCTTGGGTGCACAGCATCGGACCAAGAATATTAATTTCGAACAGGCGTTGGGTTGCCTTGGCGTCAAGTTCTTCCACCCGACCCGAGCTACCACTAATTCCTGCATTATTCACCAGTCCGGTTACCGGTCCAAGTTCCGTTCGAACTTTTTCAAACATATCGTCAACTTGTTGCGGCGAGGAAACATCCGCCAGTGCAGTTATTGCCCGCCCGCCACTGTCAATAATGCTTGTGGCAACTTGTTCAGATTCTGTCTTAGATTCGGAACTATTAATACATACCGCCCAATCCTTACGCGCCGCAAGGCGGGCAATTTCGGCGCCAATGCCTCGGCTCGCTCCAGTAATAATTAATACATTTTTGTTTTGCTGTGTATTATCTGACATTATTTAATTTTGAAATATGTTAGTTTCAGAAACATCAAGAGTTATTAATTATCCAATAAGGTGTTCTTAACGGATGATTAATCATCGACTAATTTGAAATTGATGGTATAACAAAATTTTAAAAAATTATTGCAATGTTAATAAGTACGAGGAGTTAGATATTTTATGAATAACAGGGTTTATTTGGTTATTCTCGGCGTCGCAATTGTTGCGGCCGGAACAATTTATGGACTTGGGTCTAAGACCGATGGGAATATTCAACAGGGTGATCAGCGGCCCATCGATTTAGTCATTGATAAAGCAAATGACACTCCTGCTGTTGTTGTTCCTGGGAAAACAAACGAAATTGAGAAAGTTGAAATAGAAGTGGCGGCGGAAGATAGTAGTCAAAAACTTGATGAAATCATCACCATGCTCGGGAAATTTCAAGGATCGATTAATCAGCTGGAAAACTCAGTTGAATCACTCGGAGATAGAGTCGACGATTTGGAGGGCGATGGAACCGAGACAGAACTATCTGCCGCGGACAAGTTGAAGCAATACGAAGATCAAAGGGTAGAACAACAAGCAGTTGCCCAAGCCAATCAGTTGGAACGAAGACAGGCACAAAAGGCTTTAGTCCAGGCATTGGAAAATACCATCGTAAATGAATTCGATGAGGCGCTAACCCTGGAGATTAGTGGAACCTATGAAAACTTTCTTTCGACCGGTGAGAGTTGGACCGAAGGTGTTTCACTAAATGCAGCCGAGTGCGGCGGGGACTATTGTAAGCTGGTCATTGCTGCTCCAAAAAACATGGATTCATTGGCTCAGTTTGAACTGGACGGTCGAATCCTCGTAGAAGCCCAGAAAATGGGAAAGCTGGGACAAAGTATGACCTTAGAACGTAAAAATCCCGACGGGACAATAGAGAGCACTACCTATTTTGCTAAGCAAGGTAAAAATTTACCCCAGGTTGCTCAGTGAATGTGCCACAGAGACAATAGAGGTCTAAAGAAAAACTGCAATATCCGCTATTGTCGCTGTGGTTCCTTCGGCTCTTAGAAAAAGTCGATGTCGTACGCACGCAAGGTTGACCCCCCTGGAAGCAGACAAAGCAAGTGACCAGTACTGAGGTCAGAAAATGCTGCAACGCTTCCACCAAATGCGTCTGACACATCATTCTCTCCGATTCCGAAAAAGTCTTTGTTTCCGACCGTCACAGGAATACTAACTAGGGTAGTTTGATTGTCGTCGAATTGTGCGCCCGTACTCGTCGCATTAAAAAACCGGACAAAACATTGCACACCGGTATTAAAAGGAACGGTAGCAGGGAGGAAAATACTCACGCTGGTGCTAAATAAAACTGGAGGAATATTGGTTTGTATTAACTCTACTGCATCGTCGTCGAATGACATTGGGCAGATAACAAACAATGGAGCAATAAAATTATTGGTAATTCCATCTTTGTTCCAGGTGAATAATTGACCCTGAGCCAGGTTAGCTGTCATGCATTCGGTGCCATGATAATTGTAATCGTCAGCGACCGCGAAAGGGGATGTTCCTAGCGTCCCCATTGCAAGTCCTGCCGCCAAGGTGATTTGTTTAAAAGTAGTAGATTTCATGTCATGCTTGTTTGATGGATTTTGGAAATTGATTGTAGTGCTGACAAAATTGTATTGAATGTGGCAATTCTCACGTAATAATATTTTAATTTTCTGCCTTGACACAAAACTCGAACAGTTAGCTAAAGTGCCGTCGGCCCAAAATGTTTTAACTTTTGAATTGAGAGTGCCATTCAATTTAACGGAGCGCGTTTAATTCCAACCTAAACACATTGGAGAAATCGAATTTTTATAGAGGGGATCAAAATTAGGCTCATTGAATAATTATTGTGTGGGAACGTTGGAACATCGTTATACTGCCCATGTCCTGAACTAACTATCGGTAAGAATTCGATTAGGGTCAGTAGAAAGTCCCAATAAATATAGGTTGAGCTATGGCAATACCATTAAAAATTGCCAAGAACCAACACAAACCCATGCCAGATCCAATTAACTTCTTTCCATTCTTTAACGCAATACGAAGGGTTGAGTTTTCAAGAAAGCTTGGCCTGCTAGAACTGGTTTTTGGGCGTTATCTGGCCGCGAAACAAACATGCTGGGTGACCTGTTCAAATGGCGTGGTATGGAAACTTGATTTGACCGATCCTGGACACCGATGGATTGTCTTTGGCAAATATGAAGGGGGCGTGGGAATCGATTACGCTACTGAGCAATTAAAACACGGCGGCGTATTCGTTGATTCAGGAGCGAACATCGGTCAATGGTTACTGTACCTAGGTGGTATTGATAATGTCACAACCATTGCCTTCGAGCCGGTTGATACCCAGCGATCCTGGCTGAGAGAGAGTGTCGAGTTGCAGTCTAGCTGGGAGGTGCAAATCCTTGAATATGGTTTGGGCCGCGAATCGGCCACCGTTGAAATTCAATGCGATGGTGCTAGGTCCACGTTGAATCCGGACTGGTATCGGGATAAGCGCCTTGAGCGACAGCAGATTGCGATCAAAAAACTGGACGAAGTACTGAGCGATTTTTCCATAGATAAAGTCAAATTCTGGAAGCTGGATGTGGAGGGCGCAGAACTAGACGCATTGGCTGGTGCGGCAAATTACCTTGCTGATCATAGAATTGAAAATATTTTCTTTGAATGTCATCCGACAAATTATCCGGATATTTGCCAGCTGCTCAAATCTTTCGGATATCAAATATTTGATTTGGCTGGGGCCGGGCTCGTGCTTAAAATCGAGACTGAGATAATTCAGACTGAAAACCTGGTAGCGATACCTGAGGTCAAATAAATTCTCGCTGAAATAACCAATATGTATAACACACTATACTAGCGGCCAATGTCACAAAGTAAAATCAGCGCCCAACGAGAAGCCTATTACCAAAAAATTGACCCGGATAATCTAACCCCACTGTGGTCAGTGATGACTAGTCTGGTGACTGCTGAGCCGGAATCGGGTTGTCAGCCCTGGCTATGGCATTATCCGTTAGTACGTCGTCATTTAATGGAAGCGGGGGATTTAATCAGTGCCCAGGAGGCGGAACGAAGAGTGCTGATTCTGGAAAATCCGGGCCTTCGCGGTCAGTCAAAAATTACCAGCTCACTATACGCTGGCGTGCAACTGGTCAATCCTGGTGAGGTGGCGCCGTCTCATCGCCATACCCAATCCGCCCTGCGGTTTGTTATCGAAGGTCGCGGTGCCCATACTGCCGTTGGCGGTGAGAAAACCAGCATGTCACCGGGGGATTTTGTGATAACACCGAGCTGGCAATGGCATGATCATGGTAACCAGAGCGAGCAACCCATGGTCTGGCTCGATGGTCTGGATATTCCCCTGGTGCAGTTTCTCGACGCCTCGTTTGCCGAACCCCTAGGTGCCATCGAGCAACCTTTATTCCGGGCCGAAGGGGACGCAATGGCAAGATACGGTGAGGGTCTGCTGCCAGTGGACTATCCACACCATAGCTATACTTCGCCGATCTTTAACTATCCTTATCACCGAACCAGGGAAGCTCTGGAGAAAATGCGCAAAGACCAGCAATGGGATGCCTGTCACGGTATAAAGATGCGCTATACCAATCCAGTGACTGGAGATTTTGCGATGCCAACAATTGGCGCGTTTATTCAGTTATTGCCTGCCGGGTTTCGTTCGAATCCCTATCGCAGTACCGATGCAACTGTATTTGTTGTGGTGGAAGGATCGGGGTGCAGTAATATTGGCGATACCCAATTTAACTGGCAGCCCAATGATATTTTCGTCGCGCCAAGTTGGTCTCAAGTTGTTCATCAGACTGACAATGATGCGGTGCTGTTTAGTTATTCAGATCGTCCGGTACAACAAAAACTGGGGTTATGGCGTGAGCGAAGAGGTGAATTTTGACGGCCGTTTTGGTTACTTATCACAATCAAACCGTTGTGATCGGTGCCGGCGTGATCGGACTTGCCTGCGCCGCTGCCCTGGCGAACAGTGGAAGGGAGGTATTGGTGCTGGAAAAGAATCAGTTGATTGGTGAGGAAGTCAGTTCACGCAATTCAGAAGTAATCCATGGCGGTATTTACTATCGACCCGGTTCGCTCAGAGCCAGGTTATGCGTCCAGGGCAAACACCAACTGTATCAATATTGCGCCTCTCGGCAGATCGCTACCCAGGCGGTCGGAAAACTTATTGTGGCGACCTCGGAGCAAGATGTAACCACCCTGGAAAAATTGCAGGTAAGGGGAAAACAAAATGGGGTTGACGACCTTGAACTATTATCAGCCAGGGAGGTTAATCAGATGGAGCCGACGCTTCGCTGTTATTCGGCATTGTATTCACCGTCTACCGGCATCGTTGACAGTCATGGACTGATGCTCGGTCTCCAGGGCGATCTGGAATCGATGGGCGGCGCGATAAGCTTTTCTACCAAAGTGGCATCGATTGAATCGACCAACAGTACCTTGTCGGTCACCGTGCTTTCAGAAAATAACTCATTCAGGATTATCGCTGAAGAGGTTGTTAATTGTGCCGGGCATGGCGCGGTTGGGATCGCCAACAGCATACTCGGAACCCGGGTAGATAGTCTGCCCAAAGCCTGGATGACCAAAGGGAACTATTTTCGACTTAAGGGTAAGGCGCCGTTTTCTCATCTAATCTATCCGGCACCGGAAGACGGTGGTCTCGGGGTCCATCTGGCTTTGGATATGGCGGGAAATGCGCGGTTCGGGCCGGATGTAGAAAAGGTTGATATTGAAACCGCAAATCTGGTGGTAGAAGCACGGCGAGCGGAAAAATTCTATGACCGGATTAGACGCTACTGGCCAGCCCTTACGGATAATTCTCTGGTGCCCGATTATGCTGGCCTGCGACCAAAAATTTCCCGTTCCGGAAAGCCTGTGTTGGACTTTGAAATTCTGGACCAGTCAGACCACGATATCCCGGGAATGGTGCATTGCCTTGGCATTGAGTCTCCCGGTCTTACTTCATCCCTTGCGATCGGAGATGAAGTGGTGGCGCGACTTAGTTAACCTGTTTGCGAGATCTGAACAGTCTGCCATCAATTACCAGCAGACCCAGTCCAATCAGCAACATACCGAGATAATCACTAGTGCCAAGGCGTTCGTCGAGAAACAAAGTGCCAAGTAGTATTGCACTGACCGGTACCAGTAAGGTCACCAGTGAAATATTGGTTGCTCCCCCGGCGGCAAGAATCCGAAAGAACAGAATGTAGGCCAGTGCGGTACAAAAGATGGCAAGTATCAGTACCGAGGATATGGTTGTTACGGAAAGATCCCCCGGGTTAATTCTCGGATCCACTAGTAGCACAATAGGGATCATTAAGACGGTTGATGCCGTTAGCTGGCCGAATGCTACCCGAACCGGACCAATATTCATCCGGTGGAAACGGCGTCCAAACACCGCAGCGAATCCATAGGATAGTGCAGCGCCAAGACACGCTAGCATTGCCAGGGGCGGATCACTATTTGTACTACCACTTTTTAGTCCCAACATAACTGCCACACCACAAAATCCGAGAACCACGCCAGTGACTCTCAGAGGGGTAAACTGTTCATCCCGGGTCAGAAAATGGGCAACAATAATCGTAAAAATCGGGGTCGTGGCATTTAAAACGGAGGCTAAACCGCTGGCGATCTGGGTCTGCCCCCAGAACAACAGACTAAAGGGAATAACGTTATTAATCAAACCCATTCCGAAAAATGCGCTCCAGACTTTTAGCCCCGTCGGAACCTGTTTACCGGATAGTTTGAGGTAGACAAAAAGGATTCCCGCAGCTAAGCAGACTCTGGATAGCACCAGGGAAAATGGCGAGACTTCCGCCAGCGCAATTTTGGAGAAAAAGAAAGAGCCGCCCCACAGGACCGACAAAATAATCAAAAACAACCATTCCATACTACCCATTACAGGACTTACAGAGGAAAGTTTTGGAGGTTGAGCCATCTGCTAGAGTAGTGAATTTAAGAAGACCGTAGTCTATTCATATACACCAGTCGAGGCTGGCTCAATTCGGACCCCAATAGTGCAGACCAAAGGTCGGCATTACGCTAATATTCACCAATTCGTTAACTATTAAAAATCAGATCAATGAATTCAGAATTTTCCCTCAAAGTACGACAAGAAGGTGGCGGAACGCCGACCCTGGCTAACTGGGGCGCAGATTGCGATTATGGCTTGCTGCGAGAAATTTTATTGGGCCCTGCAGATAACTATCGGTGGCTGGAAACCAGTTCGGTTTCCAAAAAAAGTATCCGGCGACAGTATCCTTTTGATGCAGATGTTGCCCGGCGCCAGCATGGCGAAATGGTTTCGGCCTATGAGTCCGCCGGCGTGACCTGCCATTTTCTGGAATCTGATCCTGAACTGCCGTATCAGGTTTTTGCTCGGGACTCATCGGTAATGACTCCCTATGGCGCAATCATTACCAATATGGCTAACTGGTGGCGTCGTGGAGAAAACTTTCGGGCAATTGAAACCTACGAAAAACTCGGTATCCCGATCTACGACTATGTTACCGCTGGAACCTTCGAAGGCGGAGATTTTAACGCGATTGAACCCGGCACAGTTTTGATTGGCTGGGAAGGAGATGAAGGCAGAAGTCAGGAACCCGCTGCGCTCCAGTTGAAGCGATGGTTCGAAGCCGAAGGCTGGGAAGTCAAACTAACCGACATCGACCCATTCTACGTACATATCGATTTGATGGTGGTAATGCTGGCGCCCAAGCTCGCCGCGGTTTGTCTCGACTCCACCGACCCGGAAGTCGTCACCTGGCTCAAGGCGAAAAATATTGAGATTATTCCGGTGCCCTTTCAAGATACTCTGGCACTCGGTTGCAACGTGGTGGCCATGGGAAATGACAGAGTGTTGGTGCCGGAAAAAAGCACGGTACTTAAAGACAAACTGCGTGCCCACGGAATCGAAATTTTCGACCCCGACGTCTCAATGATTACCCCGGGAGGCGGGGGTGTACATTGTATGTGCCAGGCATTGAAACGGGATCCTGGATGACGCCATTAGAACCTGGCGCAAGCCAGAATCCAGGCACTCCTCCCTTTCTAAATTGACTCCCTGCGGTCGATCACATTTCGACTGGAGCCCGGCGATGCCGGGAAGACGGCATTAAAGTTTGTTGATTAATTCACTATATATAATTCTCGAAATTTGCCTCGTAATCATCAATGTTCTCAGCAAACATCTTTCTATATTGTTCGGTAAAGTATTCCGTAGCGGGCTGCTTTTCTTCTGCGAGGGCGCCTTTATCCCCTGCCGTAGACGCGACAATAAATGCGTTGAATCGGGCTGCAGCATATAACATCGCGTAGCCAACCTTCCCGTCGGATTCTTCCTGGTATTGCTGGTTGGCCAGGTTGATAAAAGAATCAGCCAATTTCCAGAATTGCTCGGCATTTGGGTCAGATTCATTTGTATCTGTTTCGGAAGGGTCGGAATTTTTGGGGTCGGACATGGTGGAATAATTAATAAATAAAGAGTGATCGAAGTTTAACTTGTTTGTGAATTCGCGTTACTATTCGACGCCCGACAATGGATTGCTTATCAAGAATCCGCGAACTGATATAAACATGAAAGAGTACCGAAATTACATTGATGGTCAATGGGTCGACGGTGATGACCGACTGGCCAATATCAACCCCTCAGATACCACTGACGTGATTGGTGACTTTGCCCAGGCCAGTGTCAATCAGGTCGAGCAAGCCATCGCCGCCGCTCGCCAGGCTCAAAGCGCCTGGCATCATACCGGCCTGGAGCAGCGATATGCCGTGCTGATGCAGATCGGGACCCGGTTGATGGAACGGTCCGCTGAATTGGGTGCGCTGTTGAGCCGGGAAGAGGGCAAAACAGTACCCGAAGGCAAGGGCGAGGTCTATCGAGCGGGACAATTTTTTACCTATTACGCTGCCGAGGTTCTGCGGCAGATGGGGGATTTATGCGATTCGACCCGACCCGGGGTCGAAGTAATGGTCAGTCGGGAGCCAATCGGCGTGGTAGGGATCGTCACTCCCTGGAATTTCCCCACGGCCCTTCCGGCTTGGAAAATTGCCCCGGCGATCGCTTACGGCAATGGTGTTGTCTGGAAACCGGCTAATCTGACCCCGGCCAGCGCCGTGGCGCTGATGCAAATTCTGGATGAAAGTGATCTGCCAAAAGGCCTGGTAAATATGGTTCTAGGCGCTGGCAGCAAGGTCGGTGATTCCATTGTCAGTTCCAAACACATCGACGGCATTACGTTTACCGGATCTCTCAATACCGGGCGCCGGATCGCCCAGTCTGCGGCGCTTAACCTGACCAAATTGCAAATGGAAATGGGTAGTAAGAATCCTCTGGTGATTCTGGATGATGCTGATATGGATACCGCGGTCGCCTGCGCTTTGAATGGCTCCTTTTTTAGTATGGGACAGAAATGTACCGCCTCGTCCAGGATTATTGTTACCCAGGGTGTACATGACGAATTTGTAGAAAAATTGCAAAAAGCCATGGGAGCGTTGGTTATTGGTCATGCTCTAGACGATAAGTCCCAGATAGGCCCGGCAGTGGATGGCAAACAATTGGCCCAGAATCTGTCTTATCTTGAGATCGGTAAACAGGAAGGTGCCGAACTTGTCTGTGGTGGAGAGGCGCTGGAAATGGATACGCCCGGGCACTATATGCGCCCCGCGCTATTTATTAACGGAGATAATGAGATGCGGCTTAATCGGGATGAAGTGTTTGGTCCGATATCCTGCGTGCTAAAGGCGGACGGCTATGATGACGCCCTGACGAAGGCCAATGACACCGAATTCGGTCTTACCTCGAGTATTGTTACCCAATCACTTGCCCATGCCAGCGATTTCAGAAGGCATTCAACTACGGGTTGCGTCATGGTCAATCTTCCAACCTCGGGCACCGATTACCATGTGCCATTCGGTGGTCGCAAAAATTCGAGTTTTGGTTCTCGCGAGCAGGGCAGTTATGCTGCCGAATTCTATACCCAGGTCAAGACAACTTACGTTAAGGCGGGTTAATCGGTCACTATTATGTTATTCATCGACGGACTCCAATACTCCAACTGGAGTCGAGAAATTTTTCAGCAGATGCGAACTGGTGGACTGGATTGTCTCCACGTCACCATTGCCTATCATGAAACCTGTCTCGAAACCCTGCGCAATATAGGTCATTGGAATCAGCTGTTCGAGCAAAACGATGATTTGATTATGCGGGTGGGATCGGCGGCTGATGTGCTGAAAGCACAGAAACTCGGCAAGACCGGCGTGGTCTATGGATTTCAGAATTGTTCTCCCATCGAGGATGATTTCTCTCTGGTCGAAATATTTCATACCCTTGGGGTGCGATTTATGCAGCTGAGTTATAACAACCAGAGTCTGTTGGCCACCGGTTGCTATGAAGACGATGATCCAGGCATTACCCGGTTCGGCAAGCAGGTGATTGCGGAAATGAATCGGGTTGGCATGGTCATCGATATGTCCCACAGTGCTGAGCGTTCAACCCTGGAAGCCATTGAACTTTCCGAGCGCCCCATTGCAATAACCCATGCCAACCCGACCTTTTTTGAACCGGCCTTGCGTAACAAATCTGACCAGGTGCTCAAATCATTGGGAGAAAGTGGCGGAATGCTCGGATTTAGTATGTATCCCTTTCATCTAAAAAATGGGCCAGATTGTAGCCTCGACGAATTTTGTGGAATGGTGGCGGACACCGCAGAACTGATGGGAATCGACCATATTGGCCTGGGTTCAGACTTATGCCAAAACCAACCTAACTCTGTCGTGGAATGGATGCGTAATGGACGCTGGAGTAAAGCGAAAGACTTTGGCGAGGGTTCGGCCTCAAATGCAGGGTGGCCAGACCAGCCTGATTGGTTTGCCAACTCGACCGACTATCAAAACCTGGTCACCGGGTTAGGTGCAAAAGGTTTTGCCGAGGAAGATATTGCTAAAGTGATGGGTGTTAACTGGTTGCGATTTTTCGAGTCTTCGTTTGCCCCGGCGAGTTAGCCAGTATTCTTACCTGGCATGACAGAGCAAAGGCTCACGCTATTGGAATCGGTTGTAATGGAACAGGAACGGTCCCTGGAACAATTTAGTGATCTGATTCGTGACCAACAGAGCCAGATTGATCTACTACGAAAACAGCTGGATTTGCTGGAACAAAAACTGTCAAAACATGAACAACCCGATGATGCCGGGTCGGGCCAGGAACGTCCACCTCACTACTAACCTAAGGAACCTCTGAACAAGTCATGACCGGGCAGCTTGAGCGAAAAATAATCGATATCTGCGTTACAAAACTTCGCAATAGTGCTCGGCACCCGACCCTGCTATTACGTGCGTTTCGTGCCTTGATCTCAATCATTTTTCATCTCAATCTGTCTCGCCCAGACTTGTTCAGAGGCTCCCTAATTCAACTGGAGTTAAATTAAAATGAAATACCTACACACCATGGTGCGCGTAACTGACCTTGAGCAGGCTATAGAATTTTACTGCGGTTGTCTTGGCATGATTGAAGTGCGCCGTTACGACAGCGAAGGGGGTAGATTCACCAATTGTTTCCTGGCCGCGCCGGGTGATGCGGAGCGGGCCAACAAAGAGCAGGCGCCAGTACTGGAACTGACTTATAACTGGGATCCCGAAGAATATGCCGGGGGTAGAAATTTTGGCCACCTGGCATTTGCCGTAGATAATATCTATGACACTTGCCAAAGCCTGATGGACAAGGGAATCACCATTAATCGACCACCTCGGGACGGAAATATGGCGTTTATCCGGTCCCCTGACAATATTTCCATCGAATTACTTCAAGCCGGGAATTCTCTGGCACCAGCCGAACCCTGGTTGTCCATGGGTAACACCGGAGAGTGGTAAATTAACCTGCTACTGCCCTGGTTAAATCAACCAACAGGTTCAATTAATTAGCAAGTTCAAATAACCAAGGGGAATCAGCTGTTTCGAATTTGTTTTAACAGATTTGAAGTAGAGCGCTGGTAGGAAAACGCAATGGAATGGACGCTGCCACCCCAGCTTTTTATATCGTCTGCTCCCACTATCTGGTCCAGCGCCCAGTCGCCTCCCTTGACCAATACATCAGGACGGATTAGTCGGATTAATTCAGCAGGAGTGAGTTCTGAATACGGAATTACCCTGTCTACCGACTGCAGCGCCGCCAAAATGGCCATGCGGTCTTCCAGAGGATTAAGCGGGCGATCACTACCTTTATTCTGGGCGCGTACCGACATGTCATCGTTTACTCCCACAATCAGTGTCTGGCCAAGATCAGCAGCCTGGGCCAAATATGTGATATGACCTCGATGCAAGATATCAAAACATCCATTGGTGAACACCAGGGGCCGCTGCACTTGGTTTAACCAGGCGACTAATTCTGTCGATGAGTCTGAATGGAGCGGAAAAACTTTGGCTCTTATGGCCTCCAGATTTGACAAAGGCGTTAACTAAACCAAACTACCTGGACTCGGTTAAAGCTTGATGTACTCAAACACTTTGACGATATGGGTTACGCCGCTTACCGATTGTGCCGCGACCACCGCCGCGTCAGCTTCGGCCTGGGTTACCAGACCAAGCAGATATACTTTGCCGGCTTCGGTCACCACTTTTACCGCACTGGCTGGAACCTTTTCTGATCGCAGTAACTTGGTTTTCACCTTACTAGTTATCAAGGTGTCGTTGGCACGACTGGTGATACTGGTGCTGCCGGCTAATTGCAATTCGTTGACTACGGTTATGGTGCGGGTACGCCGTTGGGCCAGGGCGCTGGCCAGCCGTCGTTGATCATCGCTGCTGACCTCGCCGGTTAACAATACGATGCCGTTATTTGCTGTAATGCTTATATTGGTGCCCGCCAGACTTTGCTCTAGTACCACGTCCTTGCGCAGCGCCAACTCTAGGGTATTGTCATCGAGATTGCGGCCCAGGGTGCGGCGGTCAGTGACAATATTTACTGCTGACACCGTTGCGGTTGCAACCAGAACGGGAATGCAGGCCGTTAAAACTTCTGCACCAAGCAGAATTAGCGCTCCCAGGGTCAACGATTTAAACGTAGCAAATCTTTTCATATTAGCATTCTCCAAATTTTTGCTGATCAATTAACTGATTAAACCCGAGGAATGATTATACCGTGTACCTATGGTTTTAGAGCAGTCTTTTTCTGCCAGAACCATGGTTCGAAGCAGATTAAAATGCGTCTCCAATCCATTCGACGCTAAACTCCGGAGGGTATCCGGAAAGAGACATCACGTCGAAACGGCAGCCTTTGAATGTGGCTGACTGGTTTCGTTGCAACCAGGTTTCTGCGGCGATCCGGAGCTTGCGTTGCTTGAAGTAATCCACGCTCTCGGCACCATCGCCATAGGCGCTACTGCGACGATAACGCACTTCGATAAACACCAGATCCTGAGCGTCCATCATAACTAAATCGATCTCACCGCCTTTGCAGCGAAAGTTGCGCTCGATCAATTGAAAAGATTTTTGGCGCAGAAACTCAAGAGCGAAATCTTCTGCCAGTTTGCCCCGACCGGCAGGTGCCACCCCGCCAGTAGCAGAGCTCACTGAACCGGATTTTGATTTTCGTTGGCGACTTGCTCGAGCAGGGTCACATGACCATTCTCAAATGTCGCCCAGTCAAGATGTCGCAAAATATTACCGTCATTACGGATGCTGGCCTGGAACGCCTGACCGTTGTAGCGCTGCCAACCATCCTTGCGCAATACCGAGAGTCTCGGAATGAGGTGGTAGCTCTCCATGCCCAGGGCGTAGAGGCGATCGAGTGCGCTAAAGCTATAGGCACTTTTGGCGATCAGTTGCGGTTTGGGTTTGACCAGTGACTCGGGTTGTTTCGAATCGAACACCGTCTTCGTGGCGTCGCTCTCGGCCACTTCCTGCTCGGGCTGTTCGGCAGAATCCGGGGGATCAGCACTAATCGCATCAGACTGCTCAAGTTGCTCGTCTTCGGATTGCTGGTATCGAATATCGAGCATCCAGCGCATATCGCCAAAAATCAGCTTATCAAGATCAGCATCTACCGCAGGGTTTACGCTACCGGAAAAAATATTTGAGGTCGCATAAATGGGTAGATTATGCGCCTGAAAAAACCGTAACTGGGGAACCAATAGGCGGGCTTGCTGGACGTTGGCGGCGAGAAAAAGTAAATCGATGTCATCGCGCCGACGCGGGGTGAATTTAAGGTTAACTCCCAGTTGCGCGCTTAACACCCGTTGCCGGGAAACACTGGTATTAACCTCAAGTAATTTCTGAATTATCCGAGAATAATCGTCGATCGTATCGGGGATGGAATTATTTGATACCAGGGTTCCCCCCAAAGACCCCCAGGTCTTGCTGAAGGCATTGGCAGCGCGGGTTCCCCAGGGCGTCGCGGAACGGAAAATTGCAGCCTGACGATGACCGTCGGCAAACGCCCGCTCGGCAACCTGGATTGCTTCGAGTTCCGGCGACAGGCTAATGCCATATAGATTAGGTGCGGTATTTCCAGGATCGACGTCGGCTAATACCAGGGTGGGCAGTCGCGGTGGTTGTTCGCTAAGCAGGGATTTAACTGCACCCCGGCCCAACGGACCGACCACAAAATCAGCCCCCTCATTAATGGCTGATTGATAGTACAGGGATACCAGACTCGGGTCTTCGCCAATGTCATGTAAGCTAATCGCCGGTTTGTAGACGCTGGTATCTTTACTATGGGCATCAATAAATCCATCGTAAAAAGCCTGGGCCGCGTTACCGAATGGCGAGGTGAACGGTAATAGCAGGGCAACATGATTAAACTGATCGAGGGCGATCGTCATCTTGCTGCCCAATAACTGGTCCCGTGCGGGATGGCTCGGAAAGCTATTGTGCCATCCGAATAACGATCCCTGTTGTTCGTTTTCAGGCATATAGGCAATCTGAGAAAATCCAAGCCAGCCGCCTACCAGGTTTGCTGGAAAGCCATTATTGATGGCGGTCTGGCGCAGCAGGGATTGTTCCAGGGAGCTCAATGTCCTGAGAAGTCCGATAATGCGTAGTTGGTTGTTCAGTTGTTGCTCCGGATCAAGCAACGAGTCCCGTTGCAACAGACTGACCAGCGCATCCACCCGACGGTTCAGGCCAAGCTGTGATTCCGCCAGGGTCTCTAATACCAGCGCCCGCGCTGTATGGTCCAGGGTTGGATTAGATCGTAGTGGTTGCAGGTACTGGGTCGCGAGCAAATTTTGACCCATACCCTGGGCAATGCGTCCGCGCTGGATATCGAACTTGACCTTTTGAACCACATCGAGATAGGCATCTACCAGATAGTTAGCCTGGGTTTCGGCACTGGTGAATTCCTGGATTTCGAGAAAGCCATCAATCGCTGTGAGGCGTAGTTCGGTGGCGATATCTGTGGGGGATTGGTCTGCGCGAATAGCCAGCTCCCAGGGACTTTCTGTATCAATTTCCTGACCGAGAATTATTTGTTCTGGTTCGATTCCAAGGGTTACTGCCGCCGGTTGTTCCGGTTCATTTTCGACTGGCACAGCCGGTTGAATAATTACCGGTGTCGGATCGGGTGCGTACTGGGGTTCAGAAACGCAGCCAGCCAGTATCAGTGCAAGAATCAGACCAGCCGGGGTCGCCGCTGACATTTGTCGTATACCTTTTATATTCATGCCAATTGTCTTGGCGCTGTTACTCATTCTGATAGGTTCCTGAATCGATTGGATGATAGAGTGATGGCCAAATTATACGAGACACGTCGATGAACAGCAAAACGGGCACACTTTTTATTGTGGCAACCCCCATTGGTAATCTAGGTGATATCAGTTCTCGCGGGATCGAGATTTTAACCCGAGCCGATTTGATTATCGCAGAAGATACTAGACACGCTGGCGTGTTGCTGAACCATTTTTCGATTAACACGCCAACCTGGGCCTATCACGATCACAACGAGAGAAAACAATTACCCGCAATCATTACCCGATTGCAGCAGGGACAGGATGTGGCCTTGATTAGCGATGCCGGTACGCCGTTAATCAGCGATCCGGGATACGTGATCGTTAATCAGGCGCGAACACTCGGTATCGATGTCACACCAATACCGGGCCCATGCGCCTTGATCACTGCCCTCAGCGCCGCTGGGCTGCCAACCGACAAATTTTGTTTCGAAGGTTTTATACCGCAAAAACCGGCGGCCAGGCTTGGCTTCCTCAAGGGCCTCGCTGGAGAAACTCGTACCATGGTCTGCTACGAATCTTGTCATAGAATTATTGATAGCCTGGGCGCAATTGTCCAGGTATTTGGGAGTCAGCGTAAAATTGTTGTGGCCCGGGAACTGACCAAAAAATTCGAGCAGTTCTATAGTGGCAGCGCGGGTCAGGTGCTGGATCAAATCGGACAAAACGATAACCATCGAAAAGGAGAATTCGTACTTATTATCGACGGCGCTGGGGAGCCCGACTTCGATCAGGAAAAAGCCAGACAGCTACTCAAGTTGTTATTGGAAGAAATACCTCTCAAATCTGCCAGCAGAATTGCCTCAAAGTGGCTCGGAGGTAACCGGAATGATCTTTACCAACTTGGTCTGACCATGAAAGCGGACTCTGCAAATCCCTGACAGATATGGGAGTGACTAGGTAAAACTATTGAATTGCCCGGGCGGGTCGATTATCCTGCCAAACGGGGAGTCATCCAGACAGTTGCTCCACCAGGGTGCATACGTATCCTGGTGGGGAGGAAAGTCCGGGCTCCAAAGGGCAGGGTGCCAGGTAATTCCTGGGCGGTGCGAACCGACGGCTAGTGCCACAGAAAATATACCGCCTTTTTAAAAGGTAAGGGTGAAATGGTGTGGTAAGAGCGCACCGCGCTGCTGGCAACAGTAGTGGCAGGGTAAACCCCACCTGGAGCAAGACCAAATAGGGATCCGACAGGCGTGGCCCGCGCTGGATCCGGGTAGGTTGCTTGAGGCGCTTGGTGACAAGCGTCCCAGATGAATAACTGTTCTCGACAGAACCCGGCTTATCGGATGACTCCCCGCACTATTTAAACAGATAGACCAATCGTTCAGGGAATAGTCAAAAAATTATGGGCGAATACTATTGAAGGCTTGAATTCCCGGACCAGGATCGCATAACGGATCAGGTTGTTTGCTCGATTGTTTAATCCGGGCTGTACTTTGGATGTCAAACATATAATATCGGCGGATATATTTAACCACCCTTTGCAAAAGTCATGACGGGTCAGCTAGAGCGAGAAATATCCCTACTACTTGTTGTCTGCAGGTCGCGGTCTGCGAGACTCAGGATGACAGGCGAGAACTGGCAAGCAAAGCCATCAGGACTTATGCACAGCCCCCTCAACTTACTATTTGTGGCCTCGGACTTGTTGCAATGAATTCTTCCAGCCAATCGAATGCGGTGTCACTGCGGCCACCGAATATGGTCATGAAACTCGATCGAATGGGTTGCTTTCACCAAACCCGGCTGAGCTTTATGCGGGCATTATTGCGTCAACTGAAGCGCGATCGGTGGACTTTCAAACAGACCCGTTGGGAGGTCGATGAAGCCGGGGTAGGTACCGCGGTTTACCAGGCAACTGGTCCCGATCACGATTACAGTCTGGTTTGCTTTGCCCATGATCTACCGCCAGAGAAGCGCTCGGATCGGGTTATTGCGGAACAATGGGATGCTACCTTTGCCCTGTTCGACGGTGTACCTACAGAGCAAGATATAAAACGCATGGGGGCCAACGTGCCGTTACAGGAAGCTGGTCAATGCAGCCAGAGCGAGCTGGTCTTGTCTCGGGCAAATCGCAGCGTCCGATTGTTTGAACATGTGGTTGAGCAATTGTCCCAGGGGCAGCAACCGGACCTATCCATGATCGAAAAAGTTGGATATCTGATGCGTACAACGGCGGTTTATGGTAACGGAAAATATGGTTTGGGTGATCGCGAGCGCATCACCGAACGGCGGGAATTCGCCTGCTCCTTCCGCCCTGAGCTTCTTGCAGTGTGGCTGATCCGCTGGTTTACCATCGATATCGTTGAGCATATGGCCACCGTACGAGATCCCGCTAACGCGGTTAAAATGGATTCAGCCATCAAATCACGGCTTGGCGTGGGCAACTCAACGGGCCTTGGGATGGCGCCATTTTTGATTACCCATCCAGCCCTGATCCACACCTGGATGTACAATCGGGAAACTGCGTTGATGCGAGTGAGAAATCTAAAGCGGGCCGGTTCCGAGGAAACGGATTTATTTAAACAAATAGTGCGGCGTATGCAGCAGGCTGTAACCAATTGGCATACTGTGGATCCGCGACAGCAGCAAAGAATTATCGGGTTACACAGCGATATCGCAGCAATTCAGGCAAAAGTTGAAGGAGGGGCGCTGGATCAATCAATGCCATGGGACCAATTAATCAAATGGTCGGAAACCCGTTTATCATTGGAAGGCCAAGAGTTAATGGTTTCTCTGGTCATCGAACCCCATGGCACCCTGGTCGACGACTTGGCGGACAATATGGTCATTGATGAGGCACCATTTCAATGTATTGATGGATCAATGACCGTGAAAACGGCCTGGGATTTGATCGAGCAGTCCTATCAATGGGCTCTCGATATCGATTTTACTGACCCTGCTGAAACCGACCGGTTTTGGTATGTCTCCGAAGAAAAACTGGAACCACGCCTGGGCCAGCGTTACACCGAGCCTGGCGTAGACAAGGAACAGCCCCTTGCGTTTGGGCGTGATATTGCCGGTTTGCACAAACAATTAGTGGATACGGATCCAGAGCAGTCTCTCGCTGAATTTTTGCTGGAACACTGGATCCATCGGGGCGCAGTAAGACGACTGCAGTTGACCGCGAAACTACCCTATGCCGAAATTCAGGATAATTTGATCGGGGCTGAAATAGTGCCGGTAGATTTATTGCGCTGCAAGCTGTCGTATTTCGGTGCGACCCGGTTTGATCCCAGGTCGGACCGCTGGGTTCGCATTACCATGTTCCAGGATGCACCCTATCCATCAGAATTTCATCACCGGGAGCCGGATCAATGGATAATTCCCCCATTGCAGGCGACCTGACCGGAGATCCCAATGGAATACTCACTTAATCAGATAGAGCAGGCTTGTCGTAAGGCAGTACGTGGCGCAGGACTCGACTGGGGGTCTGCCGAAGATGCGGGTCGCGGGATTCGATGGCTTGAATGGATGAACTTGGATGGGATCAAAACACTGCTGCGGGTTTTGCAATTAATCGATCACACCCAAGGAAACCCAATTCAAACCAGGGAAATGCCGGGAGTATGGACTGGCTCGAATGGGTTGTTATCTCCGTTGATCGCGGGTCCGGCACTAGCGGATTTAATCAATGCGCGGAACCTTGCGTATAGCAATGAAAAATTCGTTATCGAGCTGAAAAATATTGCCTGCCCCTTGCTGTGTGCCGGTTACCTCGGAACTGCTGCCAACCAGGCGAATTGTGTTGCTACGCTGGTTTGGGGTGAGGTAGAAATAATCTGTGGCGCTCAGCCTGTGGTGGGTGCGGAGGAACAGCAGGTGCTTTATCCGGATACAACGCCAAATTTAACCATCACCTTTGATCGGCACTCGGTCCAACCCGAGCCTGTTGCAGGATCTCTACCAGAGATTGGTTCACGTTATGTCGATTCGACCAGCTGGCATCAGCTGGAAAAATTCGTTCATATCACTTACGTCGAAGCAACCGAGGCATCCCGTCTCGCCGGCGCCGGCGCCGGTACCAGCGACAACGATTGAGCATTTATGGAGCTCAAGCAACAGGAACCGATTACGAGTACTGAAATTGCTGAAGTTGTTGATTTGATCAATGAGTTGAATCAGGATTCGGAAACCCGGGAGCAGTCCCTGGCGCTGTGCCGGAGCGTAATCGATTTGATGAAAGTGCCAGATTTGTCACTCCACGGCATTTTGACTCTAATCCAGGCGGGTAAAAAGGAAGACGTAGCGGCGCTTACCAATGCTCTGGAAAACCTGGGAGATCGACATAAAAAAGTTCGCTGGATCCAATTTCGCTGCGGACACCATTTCGGCGAACTGGGTTTATTTCAGCAGGGTATAGCCTGCTACCAGCAGTCCATTTCGTTGCGGCCCACGGTCAAGTCCCACCTGAATATAGCAAGATTGTATAAAAAGCTGATGGACTTTGAGCCCGCGATCCTACACTACGAGGACGCCCTGGTACTGAATCCGGATTCACCCAAGGTCTGCGAAGAGTTGCTCTATTTGATGGCGATGAAAGGGGATCTTGATCGCTTCAATCAACTTGTCGCCGGAGGCAATATTAGCGCTCACAGCCTGGCCAATAGTTATAACCGACTGGGTCAGACCCTGGTATATCAGGGAGACCGGGAAAGGGCGATGTCCTGGTTCGACAAGGCAGTGGAAATTCGGCCGGACTCATTCAGTTTCCAATGGTCGAAACAACTCACCATTTCCACGATATACCGAACCGAACAGGATCTTGTTGCCAGTCGCAAACAATATTTAACAGGCCTGGAATCGATTTCAAAAATGTTTGATCAACTCGGACCCGAGGAGAAAAAACAGGCCCATCGCTGCGCTGAAAAACTGACTAATTTTGAAATCCATTATCAGTCGGAAAATGATATGGAAGTGCAGCGACCCTATGGCGCTTTATTCAACTCCATAATGCAGCAATCGTTCGGGAAATTTATGCAGCCGATGGTGCCGCAGCATCCGGGTGATAACAGACGTATTCGAGTGGGGTTTGCTTCCTGGGGTTGTTTTTTTACGCATTCAAACTACAAGACCCACGGTGCCTGGATAACTGATCTGAATTCAGAGCGATTCGAAGTATTTGGCTATCCCCTGAGTCCTTACCAGGATCAGGCGACTACCCGTATGAGTCAGCTGGTGGAGAACTATCGACCGTTTGTGGCCAACGTCGGTAAAATACGCCAGCAAATCCTCGAGGACCAACTAGACATCCTGGTTTATCCAGGAATTGGCATGGAGCCGGTGGTGCATAAGCTGGCACCCTTGCGTCTGGCCCCGGTGCAGTGCACCAGCTGGGGTCATCCGGTTACCTCAGGTCTGCCATCCATTGACTATTATCTCAGCAGCGAGTTGATGGAGCCGAAGAATGGGCAGGAGCACTATAGCGAAACCCTGATACAGCTGCCTAATTTGGGGATATCCCAAATTCCACCTGGGTTACCAGATCAGTATCGTGCCCCCGCTGCTTTGGAAGGGCGACCCCGGCCAAAAACCGTATTTCTGTGCTCCCAGAATGTTCTGAAAATGATGCCGCGACATGATTATTTGTTCGGGCGCATTCTGCAGGCGGTACCTGATTCAGAGATTTGGTTTATCCAGTCGAAGCGGGCCGACATAAATCAAACTTTTCGTGATCGACTGGAAAATGTCTGCGAATCCTATGGACTCAATTTTGCCCAGCAATGCCTGATGTTGCCGCGCCTGGGCAAGGCTGAGTTTTGCTATGTGAATGAGCACGCCGACGTGATGCTCGACACCAGCTTCTGGTCCGGCTGCAATACCACTTTCGAGACCCTGGTTCACGGAACCCCGGTTATAACCATGCCGGGAAATACCATGCGGGGACGGCACACCTGGGCGATCCTGAAACTTCACGGTCTCGACCAGCTAATTTGCCAGGATGAGGCCGAGTACGTATCGCTGGCGACCAGACTCGCTACCGATCCGGTTTATTACGCTGAGGTGAAAAACCACATCGACCAGATACGGGATAACCTGTTTGGTGATCCCGTGGTAATCCAGGCGTTAGAGCAGTTTTTTGAGGATGCGCTTAAATCCGGTTAGAGACTAATCGCGAGATCACGATCAGGCCCGTTCGACGTAGTCCCCGGTATCGGTGTTTACCTTAATTTTTTCTCCAGCATTGACGAATTGGGGAACCGTGACCTTAAGTCCGGTTTCCAGCAGCGCTGGCTTACCACCACTGGCTGCGGTCTGGCCCTTTACCACTGCTTCGGTTTCAGTTACCTCAAGGATTACGTTTGCGGGGAGCTCGACACCGATGGGGTTATCGTTATGGAAGTTGATCTGAACGTCTGTATTAGGTAACAAATAGGGCGTCTGCTCTTCCAGGTCTTCCGCCGCCATGGTCATCTGCTCGAATGAATCATTATCCATGAATATGTAGGAGTCGCCTTCGCTATACAGGAATTGCATCTGGCGTGGCTCGACATGGGCTTTTTCGACTTTGTCTTCGGAACGGAAACGCTCGTTAAGCTTGGTGCCATCACCGATACTCTTCATCTCCATCTGGACAAATGCTCCGCCTTTCCCTGGTTTCACGTGATTCTTCTTGTGAACCCGCCACAGTTTTCCCTGGTATTCCAGTAAATTGCCTACGCGTGCTTCAAATGCTGAAATTTTCATGACAGGGTCCAGGGCTAAAAAGGGAGGCGCGATTGTAGGAGGATTACAGGTCTGGGGCAACTTTGTGGCTTTGTTCTTCTAGTAAGCCCTGTAGGCCATCATCAAAATGCGCGGAAAGAGTGTTATGTGCTACGCACGTTTTTTGACTGGATACCGGCTCTGCCGGCATGACGAGTGCCGTAGAACTTGACCGCCCTCATCGTCATTCTGCACAACAGAACTCGGTGCATTAAGTTTTCCACTGCTACTCAACGCTTTAAATACTCCAGGTGATAATATCCAAGCCAGCAAGTTCACTCAGATACAAAATGAACCCCAATTCTAGCGTCCCCCTGATAACCGTTTTAAAGCAACTCCACCATGTCGCCAAACTGCCGTTCGAAAAGGCAGTACCAATCCCTCCCGCCGTTCACCACTCCCGGGAATTTTTTCAGCATGAGATCGAAAGAGTTTTTGGCCAGGAGTGGATTTGTCTCGGGCGGGAAGATGAAATCCCTCAACATGGAGATTACCTGACCCATCAAATCGCTGACGTTCCGGTATTTGCCATGCGGCAAAAAGACGGAGAAATAAGGGCATTCGTCAATGCCTGTGCCCATCGTTTCGCCTGTCTGTTGTCCAAAGACTCGGGGTCATCTAAACGATTTAGCTGTCGTTACCATGGTTGGACCTATGATAGCAGTGGAAAACTTATCGGTGCGCCCTATATGGATATGAAACCCGGGGAAGATTTATCTCGGCACCGATTGCGGGAATTGCCCTGGGAAATCTGGCAAGGGTTTATTTATGTTTCCCTGACGGAAAAACCGGCGACTCGCCTGGCGGAAGTGCTGGCGCCATTGACGGAGCAGGTGGTCGGTAGATACGACATGGCTTGTTACCGTTCCGTTATTCGAGAAACCATGATCTGGAATGCCAACTGGAAAAATCTGGTAGAGAATTTCACCGAGAGTTATCACGTTCCCGTGGCCCACGGAAAAACCTTTGCCCAGCACGATAAACCGTTGGAGGCATACATTTGCGGCGAAGACAGTGACTACTATGGTTATCATCGAGCCGCCCAGGCCGCAGATAGCGGCGCCGGGGCGGCCCATTCAGCGAATGATCGACTACAGGGAGAGTGGCGCAGGATGATGGTTGATTTCTGTGTATTCCCATGTCATCTGGTTACCCTGATGCCGGATTATCTCTGGTATATCACGGTGCAGCCGATTGGTACCGATCAAATGCGGGCAACCTGGGGAGTGGCGATTCCACCAGAAGTATTGGATGACGTTGCCACCGACGACTACGAACGCTGGCTAGGCGAAATAAAAAACTATATAGATGTGGCAAATGACGAGGACAAGGTGTTAGTTGAAGCGTTGCACCAGGGTACCCGGTCACCGATTTTGCCTACCGGTACCTATCATCCAATAGAACGAAACTTGTGGCAGTTCAACAGGTATCTTGCCAGGTTATGCGGCGACCAAACTCCCTGAAAACGCGCTAAACTTTCAGACCAGCCAACATGCCTTCGTAAACCGCCTCTTCTGCTGAACGGGGACTAAGGCAGTCACCGACCAGATGATATTCCAGGTCAGACTGTTTAATTGCGCTTTCCAGACTATCGCTAGCAGTATGACCGAGGGCAAGAACCAACGTGTCAACGCCATCGCATACCATGGGTTCATTGCTGAGAATATGCTGGAGGTAGACGCTGTCCTGATCGACGCCGAACAGGCGGGTGTATGGGATCACCTCGACGCCGAGCCCGTGAATGGTACCCATCCATTGATCCCGCACGTAAGACTGTATGTCCTGACCGGCACCCATGCCATTCACCACCAGGCGAACATGACTGCCGTTTCTGGAAAGCAGCTCTGCCAGGCCGAGGCCAATCCAGTCTGCGCGCCAGTCAGCAATAACAACCCGAGCCCCAACTTTGACTTCGTTTTTTAATACCTCCCATGCGTCCACAACCTGCGCTTCGTTTTCACCTTCGATGAGCGGGCGATAGGGTGTCGCGCCAGTGGCGACAATGACTGCGTCCGGTTTTGCATTTTTCAGCAATTGCATATCTACACGGGTATCACATTGGATAGTGACACCAGCATTGGTCGCCTCCCGTAGCAGATTAGTGGTAAGACCACCAAACTCAGCGCGACCAGGCAGCAGCTGGGCGAGTTGAACCTGGCCGCCGACGCTTTTTGCGGATTCGAACAGAGTGACTTGATGACCGCGCTCGGCGGCGGTAGCGGCAGCCTTCAGTCCGGCCGGTCCAGCTCCAACTACAGCAATATATTTTGGCGCTTTGGCCTGTTCAATGCTGCCCAGGGTTTGTTCCCTTCCCGTAACAGGGTATTGAATGCAGGAAATCGAGGTGCCGAAATGATAATGTCCGATACAAGCCTGGTTACATCCAATGCAGGCGCGAATATCATCCACCGCGCCCGATCGTGTTTTACGGGGCATCTCGGGATCAGCGATTAATGCCCGGGTCATGCCGCACATATCAGCCTGCCCCGATTGCAGGATCTGCTCAGCAATTTGTGGTTGATTGATTCGCCCCGCAACAAAAACGGGCTTGCTGGTAACTGACTTGATGCCGGCGGCCAAGGGCGCCGTATATCCATGCTCCACCATCATGGGCGGAACAACGTGTACCGAGCCACCAAGGCCGGCCATGGAACCGGCAATCACATTTATATAGTCCAGTTCCGGCATATCAGCAAGATGGCGACAAATTTCCTGGGACTCCTCCGGCACCAGTCCATCGTGTTCCAGTTCGTCCACCGACAGGCGAATACCCAATACCAGGTCCTCTCCGATCCCGGCGCGAACAGATTGAATCGCCTGGCAAAGAAACCGCAACCGGTTTTCCAGGGTCCCACCATATTCGTCCTGTCGTTGATTGACTCGGGGGTTCAAAAATTGGGCCGGTAATAGTCCGTGGCTGGCCGGTACCTCAACCCCGTCGAGCCCAGCCTTGGCCATGCGCGTGGCAGCCAGTCCATAGGCCTCGATGATTTCCTGAACAAGGTCTATATCCAACGCCCTGGGCATATTATGGAACCGCTCGTCCGGGGACGAAGACGCCGAATAGGGGACGTCGCGCATTCCACCTCGGCGACGATCATTGGCCCGACCGGAATGGCTGACCTGGCCAAAAACTTTGCAGCCATGATTGTGAACCGCATCGGCAATCTGCCGATAGGGCGCAATACAATGGTCGTTACTCGCGTCCACTGCGGGGGAATCAGATAATGCCGATTCATGTACCCGGGCTGCCTCACAAATTATTAACCCGGCTCCGCCCCTGGCCCGGGCTTCGTGATACGCCACCATTTGCGCGGTTGGCTGACCGTTGTGGGTCATCCGGGTCATATGCCCTGTGGAAAAAATACGATTGCGAATTTCCAGATGACGTATGGTCAATGGAGAGAGGAGTTGTTCGAAAGGCATCAATGGTTCCCTGGCGTTAGCGATCTGCAGTTGTCATCTAAGAATTGTTATATAGCGGGAGGAACTCCATAGACCGTTTCATTTACTACCGGATCCCCTAGCACTCCAGGCTGGTCTTCATAGACCATTATGCACATTAGCCGTTTACGCTGGCCACTAACCTCGGTTACCCGATGGGCCGAATTACAGCCCTTGAATATCACCAAGGCGCCCTCCTGGCGCTGGAAATTCTTTACCCCGGTACGATCCCCAAGCAGCATGCGGGATAATGCACTCTCATTGGGATCATCACCCGACCGAATGTTCGGGACCATCTCAAATTCTCCACCGCCCTGGGATGCCTGTAACATCAGGGTAAGGGTGAATGCGCTAGTTGAATCAAAATGCCAGGCCGAGCGATCACCGTTGCCATAGCAGATCACGTTTACGGGCTGATACGGATCATCACTTGAATAGAGCTTTGTTGATCGAGTAATCCGGGCAACCAGGTTTTGAAATTGTGCGGAATAATAAAGCGTCTTCAAAGGGGAGCTGCGCGGCAATACATGGGCTCCCAACATGCGATATCGCCCATTCGCCATAATATTACGTGAATGATTCTCTGGTAAATTTTCAGTCTTTTGCCGTTCAAGGTACACGTTTCGTAGAGAATGGGCAGGAAATCCCTTATCCTGTAACGACAGGACATTGTCGACCACACTGTTACGACAATCTTCCAGAATAAACTGGGGCAGGATACATATCTGGTCCCGCTCCAGCGATTGGCCCATGGATTCCACTAGCAGCTGATATTCAGCAGACACCGGCTTATCCAGACAATATCGATTCAAATCGACGATTCTATCGAGTGGCGTGATCGATTCAATTTTATCGTTTTCCGGTTTCATAAATAGTCGGTATCTGTGTTCCGTGAGGCTATCGAGCAAATTATAAACCCAATCGCGCCAACCACCGCATGTACAACGCTTGTTCGAGCCCTTCCAGGAGATCAAATCATAAGCGCCAGGTGATACCATCCTCCCCATGACGGACCAATCACCCTTCGATTACAAACAATTCCTGGCTTCGGTGTCGGAAAAGCCCGGGGTGTACATCTACTATAACGAAGCTGGCGATACAATCTATGTCGGCAAGGCGAGGAACCTGAAAAACCGGGTTAGCAGCTATTTCAATCGCAGTGGGCTTAGCCCCAAAACCCGTTTGATGGTTTCCAGGATCCGTCGCGCCGAAACCCAGCAAACGGGTACCGAAAGTGAAGCGTTGCTGCTCGAACACAACCTGATCAAAGATCGTAAGCCACGCTATAACATCCTGCTTCGAGACGATAAGAGCTACCCATATATCAGGCTGACCGATACCGATCAGTATCCGAGATTCAGTTTTTATCGTGGCCGACGTAGCCGCTCCGGAAAATATTTCGGTCCTTATCCCGGCGCCGCTGCGGTGCGGGAGATGCTGAGCCATATCCAGAAAATTTTCCTGTTGCGGCAGTGTAATGACAGCTTCTTTCGCAATCGCTCCCGGCCTTGCCTGCAGTACCAGATCAAACGTTGCAGCGCGCCCTGCGTCGGCCTGATTTCGCGCCAGGATTATGCCGAAGACGTGCGCCAGGCTCGGGCGATGGTGGAGGGCAGGGATTCTTCCCTGCTCGAAGAATTGATGGAACAAATGGAGGCAGCTTCTACTCGTATGGAATACGAGCGGGCGGCTGAATATCGCGACCGCATTGCCCGGTTGCAACGGGTCAGGGAAAAACAATACGTGGCCAATGACGCCAGCGATGCCGATGTGGTGGCGGTGGCGGTAGAATCCGGCACAGTATGCTTTGGCGTGGTGACCATCCGCCAGGGCAGAAATCTTGGCGCGCGCTTTGATATTCAGCCCAATCCATTGGACCTGAAACCACCCCAACTACTCGAAGCATTCCTGCCGCAAAATTATCTGGGATCGGCGATTCCCGGCGAGATTCTTCTCAGCGACCCCATCGACAGCCGTGCTTCCTTGCAACAGATCCTAAGTCTCGAAGCGAAATCCAAGGTCGATGTAAAAAGCCAATGCCGTTCCCAACGGGCTCGCTGGATTGAAAGCGCCCGGATCAATACTAATGACAGACTGCGGGTGTATCTTAATGAGCGCAGCCAGATCAGTCGTCAGTTTGGCGCCCTAGCCGGTGTGCTTGGACTTGAGGAAATCCCCAACCGGATCGAATGCTTTGATATCAGCCATACCATGGGTGAACGCACCGTAGGTTCTTGTGTAGTATTCGACCATCAGGGCGCGGTTAAGTCAGATTATCGAAAATTCAATATTTCAGATGTCACGCCCGGAGACGATTACGCCGCCATGGAACAGGTCTTGTTAAGGCGCTACAAACGGGTAATCGAAGACGAAGGTAAGCTGCCCGACCTGGTATTAATCGATGGTGGCAAGGGTCAGCTTGGAATTGCGATCAAGGTGTTTGACGAGCTGCAACTCAACGACTCAGTGCTCCTGGTGGGCGTGTCAAAGGGCCCAGAGCGCCGCGCGGGTGAGGAAATGGTACATATTCCGGGACGCTCCCAGCCGCTCTATCCAGGTGGGTCCTCGCCAACCTCTCATTTAATTCAGCGGATTCGGGATGAGGCCCATCGATTCGCCATCACCGGACATCGCAACCGGCGAGATAAGGCCCGAACCCAATCTTCGCTGGAGCAGATTGAAGGAGTCGGTGAGAAACGAAGACGCAATTTACTGCGGTTCTTCGGTGGTTTGAGTGAAATCAAACGCGCCGGGATAGAAGATTTGGCCCGGGTGCCAGGAATTAGCCCTAAACTTGCGCAACGGATTTATAATCAGTTTCATAACTGATAGGCTTGCGCTTCAAATACTGTATACGGACGGAGCCAGGGCTCTTGTAACTAGTGGATACCCCATCAGGAAACTAAAAACAATCGAACTACTCTGCCGATGTGGAATCTACCTAATTTAATTACCCTGTTTCGAATCCTGCTGATTCCGGTGCTGGTGGTGATGTATTACTGGGAAGGGCCCTACCGGGAGGTCATTATCACGACGATATTTATCGTCGCCGCGATAACTGACTGGTTAGATGGGTATCTGGCGCGAAGGATGAATGCGATGTCTGCGCTTGGCGCGTTTCTCGACCCAGTGGCGGACAAGTTAATTGTTGCCAGTGCGCTGGTACTACTAGTCTCTGACCGGGACGTTTTAGGCGAAGTTTTTCACACGATTCCTTTCGCGGTAGCGGTTACCATTATTATTGGACGGGAAATCGCCATCTCCGCCCTCAGGGAATGGATGGCAGAGCTCGGTGAGCGTAGTGCGGTAGCGGTTGGAAGCCTGGGTAAAGTAAAAACAACTATGCAAATGATCGCAATTTCGCTGCTACTGTATGGATTGCCGCTATTTGGTTTGCCCACCATGCTGCTCGGCGAAATTGCGCTGTATATCGCGGCCCTGTTAACGCTGTGGTCCATGGTTGAGTATATTCGCGCGGCCTGGCCGTTCCTGAAAGAGAAAGCATAGGTCGATCGGCTGAATTGATTCAATTCCGCCAATTAACCGCCAATTGTCTATTGACACAGCATTCAGGTTGCATAGAATCAAGCCCCCTCGATTTGCGAGCAAAGCGGGAATAGCTCAGTGGTAGAGCACAACCTTGCCAAGGTTGGGGTCGCGAGTTCGAATCTCGTTTCCCGCTCCAGTTTCCGAAGTCGTTCAAGGTCTATTCAACTGTCAGAATTATTACCGGGGTAAACCTGAAACAACCAGAGTTTTTCCCAACAGATTCGCCGACATTTGGCTGAGTGGCAGAGTGGTTATGCAGCGGCCTGCAAAGCCGTTTACCTCGGTTCGATTCCGGGCTCAGCCTCCAGGTGTCTGATACACTTCGGCAGGCAATGATAAACTAAAAAGGTACCATGCCCGGGTGGCGGAATTGGTAGACGCAAGGGACTTAAAATCCCTCGATAGAAATATCGTGCCGGTTCAAGTCCGGCCTCGGGTACCACACTTTTATCCAGTAGCGTCCAGCTACATCTAGGCTCCGCACTCTAAACCCTACCATTAAAGGACTCCATGTCTGAGAAAAGGCAAAAGGGTCAGACTCGATTGAAAGGTGTTGAACAAGGCAAAAGCAAAGGCAAAAGGGTCAGGCTCGATTGAAAGGTGTTGAACTGACGAAATTTGTCGAGTCAGGTTATCGAGTCTGACCCTTTTGCCTTGCTCTTTTGTGCTATTTCATAGCGGTGGAACTGACAAAGGTGGGTTCCATCACAAAAAGGCAACCTGCCCTTGTCCTACTGTAATAATTACTCTATAGGGGAACATCCGTAGATTTAAAATTTTCTCGATAATCGCTGGAAAACCAAGTCTTGTTACTGCCGTGTATATGAGGGCGAATCTTACGAATAAGGTCACGAGTAAACACGTAGAATGCGTTGATGTCTTTATCAATGCTGGTCAAAGCATAGCGAGCATCACGAAATATGCTTTGCTTCGAATACTTCTTCTCCAGTTTGTCAATCAATTTCAGCGTCTTACCGATGTAGCTCTTTCTCTTTCCCGCTTCTTGAAATTCAACACTGTTCAGGGTTTTAGTAAGCATAACCGCCAGCAGGGTCAGGTCTCTATTACTAATAACCAATTTAAAAGACTCCAATTTATCTTTGGATATGCACCCATAATCTGAAACCACTGTCATTCGCCTCAATATTGACTGAACGTGGCCTGCATATGGTTTAGAAGAGGATTTTTGGGAATTTAGTGCCATGGGTAATAAATTGCAGTCAGATTTGAACCAGATCTTGCGTGGATCAGGGCAAAATAACCGTCATAGGGTCGTTAGATGAGATTGTCAGGTCAATCCAACATTTATCATCTAACGTTGTCAGATTGGGTCTGTATTTCCACACCTTAAATCATTTGCATAACCCTGACAGCTGCGCGCTCAAATTGCTTGCAGCATTCTCAAATCGCAATATACAGATTGCCCCCTTTTATGCTGGAAAGTTGTCTTTCCCAATGTATTTTTTCGTTGTTATACAAGTTTAAAACATCAATGTCAATGCTAGATAGTTCGAAAAAATGTATATTTTTCAGTGGTTTATATCGATTCTCGATAAGTGGTTAGTAATCGCCACCCAGCGGTAATTCAACAAGGATTAATGGCAATAATATTTTGAAAAACAATTTGAATTTTGTTATTTGATATGAAGTCGGACTTAAACTATTCTGACCCTCTAAGCCAGTTTGTGGGGAGGTGCGTTTGAAAATTCAGCGGCTAAAACCGTTAAATATACTGTATCGAATCTAAATCTTTGTTGACTTTGGGTAAAACTGAGAGTGTGCCACGCTAACAGATATGATCGTTGGGTAACGATTGTTGAAGCTTAAACTGCACAATAGATGAGGGTAGGCCCCTCGGTATCGGCGTACAGGCGTTGTTATCAAACCGCCTCAAGCTGCATTGGTAAAGAGCTATTGTGGTGAGCGTTGAAGAAAAAGGGGGTGCAAGACACCCATCAGGTACCCGAGCCAAAGCAATCCGCCTTTTCGAATCACTGAAAACCGAACATAAATTACCTCCAGGAGTCACGGTGTTTACTTGTACTTGGTTCGATGAATTCAATGTGCCAACGGTTGAGTATAATGGGGCGCAATCGTGAGCGCGGCAAACTGCAGTGGATTCCAGCCTGTTAGCCCTTCGACCTCAGACTACTAATAGTGTTCGCTGAATTCGAGAACGGCGACCAGAAATATCAATCAACTTTCGGACCATATTTCGATTGTCACTAAAGTGCAGGATATACATAAATTCGACTCCAGGTATTCCGAGCCATGCCCACATTGTTAAGGTCACTACGTTTGATTAGTTGTTACTGTCCCGGCTTTGATCGGGGTGTTTATTCCATAGGGAATGCTGCTATCCGACTGCCCCAGTTTTGAGCAGTCAGGGTTGATCCAGTTCAATATCAAATAGTTGTGTTTCTCGGCTTAATTATAATTCTTGAAACCCAAGAGAGTCCGACAACAACCAAAAGAACAATAAAAACGCTAACACAAACCGACAGCAACAGCATGTAGTGTGCGTTTGATGTTGACTCGATATCATAAAATCCCTGCCGTGTATATTGTAGCGCTGTAACATAACCACCCGTACCGACAAAACTGACTGTAGAAACGGACAGAGCAGACTTTGCCTTCCTACCAGCATAGACAGCCACGATGCCAACGGGAAGCCAACAAAATTCCCACGGCCTGAATGGAATTGATCTTACTTCAGGTAAACCAGAAACAACGTATTTTTCATAGGTTAATAAAATAAGGAGAAAAGAAACAACAAATGCAACGAAGATAAGTAAATATCGAGTTATTACTTTCACAGGTAGTTAGCAGAAGGAAGTCCCAATTCCAATTTTCCGTGTCGCTACAGCGGTAACACGCAGATAGTCATCGGAGCGAGGTCTATTGACATTTGAAGTCGATGCGTCAGTGAATCTTCTTTATCACCGAACTATCGACGCCAATTTTGAATATCTGATTCAAAACCAACTTATAATTTTTTACATTCTTATCCAACATCTGGCTTTGCCTTTCTAGCCTTTTTTCTTCGTTTTCGAGCGCCTGCATCAACTCACTCCGTTCTTGACTCGTCAACAAAGCAGCTTTTTCGTAAAGATCTTCAACAACACATGGCAAGCCGTCTTCATCGATGGATAGATAATCCTCGATCTTAATCATTATATATACTCCCCCTCGACCCCTCACAGGATCGCAAAACATGATAGGCAGATTTGGAGCCGCCCATTCCCCTTTGAGCATTCTGTCCAGTTTAGCAAATCTCTCGGAAGATTGCTTTATATGCCCCAAGGAGAATTTTTTATGAACTAATTCTCTATTTAATGACCATTTAGTTAGCTATTATCTATTAGAAATAATTTAGACATTTGAACCGCACAACCGGGTCAGAATCAATACAACTGAGCATCCCTGAATGGGTATTAACCCGCTCTGTCGTTAACTAAACTCCGTAAACTAGCACCGGGTTTGAAATGGACGCGGTATTTTTCAGATATCGTCATTCTCTTCCCCGTTTTCGGGTTCCTTCCATTTCGTGGTGGTTGATACATTAGATAGAAACTACCGAAACCCCTAATTTCAATTCGTTCTCCTGCGATCAGCGCATTAATGAATTGTTTAAGAATGGTATTTACCGCCAGTTCCGTATCATCTGATGAAAACTGTGAGTCTGCGCCGCTGATGGCCTTTATCAATTCACTTTTTGTCAGCCAACCGCCTAGCCGTGTTCCGCCCATAACACTAATTAAATTCTTGGTATTTTTCCCACCTCAGCCGGTTGCGCACTTTGTGCGTCTATTGGTTGAGACCTCGATTTAGAGTTATTTTAGCATTAATTGTCTTTCTCGTACCTCACAAGGGCACTATCGGAGATAACTGTAGGAACAGTGAAAAATGAGTCCAACCAATCCGTAATCATGTCATCAATCACTAACCTTAATATGGTAAAAGCAGATTATTATTCAGCGATTAAATTAAACAGCTCCGCGAGTGCCTGTCGAATATGCAGGACAAAGAGTATTTGCAGGCACGTCCCGAGCTAATCAGTGATATGAGAAGTGGACCCCAAAATTAGGACAGACCGATAAGTGTATTTTCTGTTAATTTTACCCCGTGTAAACGAGGAACAGAAATGCGTAAAAAGCGAAGAAATCACTCACCCACTTTCAAAGCCAAAGTAGCTCTGGCGGCCCTAAAAGGCGATAAGACCCTGGCACAGCTAGCGTCAGAATACGATGCCATGTGAGTCAGATACAAGCCTAGCAACGCATGTTGAAGGATAACATCAGCGACCTGTTTGAGAATCCAGCGGAAGTCCGCAAAGATCAAGCTGGGGAGGTAAAAGAACTGCAGGCCAAGATCGGCCAGTTAACCATGGAAAATGATTTTTTGTCCAAGGTGCACCTGCTTACTAATAGCCGGTCCAGTTAGCCTCAGGGCGCGCGCAGCGCCGGCAAAGCTTTCGGTATTTAGCCACCTCGAGAAATATGCCAACGCGGGAGATATGATCCATATTAAATACCAAACGGAACTAATCAAATTACAATATTGCATATTATCATTTTAAATGGAACTGGTATTGTGGGATCTCGATCAAACATTTACCCATTGTAGACAGGCTGCTTCCTGCTCCACTGAAAGGGTAATTCGACTATTTAAATTAAGGAGACCAACAATGGTTACTCATTATCCCTACGCAAACCTTGGCCATGCCAATCACGGTTGGCTCGACGCCCGGCACCATTTCAGCTTTGCCAGCTATCAGGATCCAGAACGACAACAGTTTGGTGTGTTACGCGTCATCAACGACGATGTGATAAAAGCAGGCGCAGGTTTTGATACTCATCCACACAAGAACATGGAGATCATTACCTACGTCAGAGAAGGTGCGATCACGCATCGAGACAGTAATGGCAATGTCGGTCGCACCGTAGCCGGTGACGTTCAAGTGATGAGCGCCGGCACTGGTGTATTTCACTCGGAATTTAACCTGGAAAGTGAGGACACCAACATCTTCCAAATATGGATTGAGCCGAATCAACTCGAGGCTAAACCGCGATGGGACAGTTACGAATTTCCAAAAAAACCGACCACAGATTCGCTCACGCTGTTAGTGTCCGGCAACGCTGATGCGCCCCTAACCATTCATCAAGATGCATTTATTTATGCAGGACATCTTATCGAAGGCACTGAGCTGACTCATCCAATTAAGCAACAGATCTACGTTCTGGTGTCGGAAGGCTCGCTTGAGATTGAGGGGTATTTTCTGAACAGGGGCGACGGCCTGGAAGTAACAGAATTATCTTCCGTCAACATGAAGGCGCTAAGTGATTCCAAACTACTGGTGATCGACGTGCCACAAAAAATAACCCAGTAGTTTTGGGCGAATAACCAGGAGAATTTCAATGAATCACATATTACACATCGATGCAAGTGGGCGAGCAATACCATCAGTATCCCGACAGTTGAGTAACGAAAGTTTAAATAGGTGAATTTTATTTCTTGGTCAGACAGTTATTAGACTAATTCCTCGCCAATGGCACTCACGATGGCTAACGTGCAGAAATCAGTGAGATTGCCACGCGGTAGATGACTGCCTCCGCTACGTCACTATTTTGGATAATGCTCACCCGGATTCTTTTCCCATTGTTCAGTCGGAATACCTCCGATTTTGACGCCCCATCGTCCAGTTGGTTTATCAACTGCTGCCATGTATCGGGCTGCGAACCGTTTTTTTTGAGCACCGTCAATAACTCTGTACCGATTTCGAAGCCGAGGCCTGTGATACTGATCGTGCCGTCCAAGTTGGTTCTTTTTATAATCCAGTTCGCGTCTGTCTCAATCAGCGTATCAGTGCTTAATGCGTAGAAATCCTGGTATCTGTTTCTGGACTCCATCAGGCGCTGTTCACTGTGTTTTAACGCACTGACCTCGACGATGAATGCGCCAATACCAAAAATTGAACCGTTTCTGTAAACCGGGAATTTCTGCACCAGTAAATGTTGCTGAGTCGTGGGCACTACGTCAATCTGAGATACGACTCGGTTACTACTTAATACCTGTTGGTCATGCGCCATGACGTGATCTGCAAAGGCCTTGGGGAATATTTCTTCGGGTGTTTTACCGATGGCAAAACCAGGTGGGAAGCTAAAGGTTTGCTCAAACAGCGCGCTCGTCACCAGGTAACGCGACTGAGTGTCCTTTATATTGATATCGAGCAGGTTGGTATCAGCAAATGCTTCGAAAGTATCTAACCGGGTCAATGCCGTGCTCAGCATTTCCGAAGCGTTGAGATCGCGATAAATATAGATGTCGATAATGCTCGCGCCTAACTCATAAACGCCTAAACAATTGATCTGAATAAAATCACCAGAATACGTATTAAAAATTGCATCAAAACGGACTGCGCTCTCTTTGTATAGCTGATCCAGTAGCGCATTCCATTCCAACTTTTGAATCGAGTTACAAAATTCAGGGAATAATCGGCCCGACAGCGAGATGTCTGCCGGGTATCCCAAGAGTTCTAGTAACGCGCCATTGTGCCCGATGATTTCCCCGGATTTCTTGACATGAAAACAGCCCGTAGTGTCGAAGAAACTCTTGAACGTTGACGACTTGGACATACTGTGTTGTACTAATTTAAGCGCTTGAGGGGTTCGTTCGCTGTTCATATAATAATATTATTGAATTGGTTCGATAGTTCAAGGTTTGTTGCGTCATATAGCGAACAATCCATAAATAACTAATTTTTGATGACTGGCCAGTTGGAAGAAGGGGTTTTTGTACCGAACAAAGTAATTGGTATCAGTCTCGTCATTGGGTATGCGTGTTTAATGGCGATGAGTGATGGGATCGCCAAACAACTGAGCACGACCAACAGTGTCCTGGTTGTTGTCTGGTACCGCTACGTGTTTCATTTGTTTACCACGCTCTGTATCGCTAGTTGGCATTTCTATAAGGTTCGAGATAACCATCCGGTCGGTAATCATAAACTCCAGATAAGTCGTGGTTTAGCATTAGTCTTTTCGTCTATATTTTTCTTCCATAGCATCGCGCAGATGCCGCTCGCCGAAGCAATGGCTGTGCTATACGTGTTTCCCATCATCGCTGTCATTCTATCGGTCATTTTTCTGAAAGAATCCGTCTCGCTGATCGATGCCCTGTTTATCTTATTGGGATTTGCCGGTATCATTTTGATTCTCTACCCCTCCTTCCAAGGTAATGTTAGTCTTGCTGCCAGCGCCGTCATTGCAGGCGTCCTCATGGGGATATACGTCTTTCTGACGAAATTAATGAGTGCCGATACCTCCCCGATTTTTTCCTCACTTTATAGTGGTGCGATCGGTGCCGCTATTATTCCCTTGTTACCAGATTTTAACTCGAATGACGTACATTTGGTAGGTCATGATCTGTGGCTAGGGGTCATTATGGGGTCATTCGCAGCACTGGCGCACTTTGGGATATTTGTCGCGATGAAACATGCCAAGGCGTCCACATTGTCACCACTGACATATACCGAAATTATTTTTGCCGCCTTTATTGGGTTGTGGTGGTTTGGTGATCACTTAACGATGATCTCGGTTCTGGGAATCGTTCTTGTCATTATCACCGGCATTGTATTATCCCTTAGACCAACCGAATCGGGCGATTAGATTAATCGAGCAGATTAAACGCGCTACATGCCTTGCGCAGACTGGTAGTGATCCTCATCCACAATGTCCTGTAGATCAAACAGCGAATCCCCCGTATAGGTCGCTGAAATCTCGAAATCCTGGACCTCTCTATAGCGGGGTGCTAAGTCGCTCCCGAGAACCACTGCATCCATATAACGAGAAGGTAGTTTGTGGACTGTCAGCGGATACGCATCCGCTGCCTTATATTCCGTAATGAGAACGGGTCGCGGGACTGACGACCGGTTCCTGTCCGATGAATGGACGGACCAGGTATGCATTAAGCAAACGGACCCGGCTTTCCCCTCTATGGTGTGCGCCATCGCATCAAAATGGTCGGTATGGGATGCATCGATGCGTCCAACAAAACTACCGCCATTTGTATGACTATATTTTGTGCGGTGGGAACCGGGTACGATTCTTAGGCAACCGTTTTCTACGGTATTGTCGGTCAGCAGCAATAGGGCAACTACTACAGAGTCATTAGTTTGGGGCTCAAAAATATGATCCTGATGGTATTGAACCTTGGCACTCATGCCCGGTTGCTTGTTATTCAGTTTACAGTGATCAAATTTGATATCTTCACCCAGAATCGGCGTCAGAAGTCCTGGGAGCTGGCCCCATAAGATGGTGTCGAAAAACACCGATGAAACTTCTATCGGGTTGGTGACGCGCCGGAGTTTTGGTTTGGTTTTATGATGGCCCGGCTCCAGGTCAAACCGGGGATGTCCATCAATCAATGCGCCATAGCTCTGGGTGTAGTGCCGGCTTTCGTGGGTCCACCGCTCGATCTCCCCTAACATTCGCGCAATTGTAGTGGTATCAATGACGTTTTCAACGACAACATAACCATAGCGGTTATAGTACCCTAGTTGTTCCTGTGTCAGCTTTGTATACATTTTTTTGTATCTCTTTTATATCTTGTTATAACTTCCTATCTAGTGATCAGTGAATTATGCTAGGAAACGCCCCGAATTTGAATAGTTGAAGCCGTTTATTCGATTGTGAAACAGAATGAGTAATCCTTCTATATTGCTGGTAGACGACGAACCGATCACCATGCGATTGGCCCAGCGATACCTCAATCGTTGGCATCCAACGCACGTGGCACAGAGTGTCCGTGAGGCGATCCAGTTCCTGGAAGCCGGGGATATAGAGATCGGTTTGGTCATCACCGATATGAAAATGCCGAACGAAAATGGACTCGTCCTCATAGAGCACCTCTATGAACACTATAAACACATTGCCGTGATCGCCTCGACCGGCGATGTGGCGGGTTATGACTTTGCGACATTTCAGTCGAAAGGGATGATCTTCGGGGTATTGGAGAAACCCTGGGCTAACGATCGTGTGTTGGAAACCATTGACGCGGCCCTAAAGGATCATTATTCTAACGGTGGTAGTGGATAAAAAATAGGAGCCGGAAGTGTTCTCTACAAACAAGAAAAATCTACCAGGGGAGGCGAATCAGCCCTGGGGCAATGACGTTGACAGTGACCTGCAAGCCATACACGCCGAAAAGCTGAAGGCGCTCGGTATGCTGTCGGCTGCGCTGGCCCACGAAATCAACAATCCGCTTAACTATGCTATGTTAGGTATCAGTATATTGCAGTCTGAAGGCAGGGAAATGCCTGCGGCTGACTTCGAGTCGGTTGTGAATGACATACAGGACGGTCATATGCGCATACTAAATATTGTGAAAGATCTAAAGCTGCTTTCACACAAAGAAACAGCAGGGAATGGCCTCGACGACACTTTTTTAATGGGTGATGCGGTGGCAACGTCAATGCGGTTGTCCGCAAAGAAGACGGAAAATATTAACGTTACCCCCATTTTGAGCGCGCCTTATCGCATGGTTGGTCACGCGTCGAGCATCACCCAGGTGATCGTTAATTTACTCAATAATGGAGCCGACTCGATTAATGACAAAAAGGTTCAACAGAACTGGACGGGGGAAATACAACTTTATGGAAAACAAACCCATGGTCGATATTATCTGGAGATCGTAGACAACGGCCTCGGTATATCCGCTACTGAACTGTCAGAGATATTTAACCCGTTTCACTCGACAAAGCCTGCTGAAAAGGGAACGGGGCTTGGACTCAGTATTTCAAGATCGATCGTCGAGCGCCATGGCGGCAAATTGACGGTTGAGAGCGAACCAGGGAATTGGACCGCTTTTACCTTTGACTTGGAAATGGACCAGGAGAACAACCAGACAGCAGCGGAGGGTGTGTAAAACAGCGTCAATAGTACCGTACTAAATCCGGATTTATTTACGATTGTTAAATAAATATTTCTGGGTTTCTGCTGGAAATAGAAGTTAATATTTTGCTTATCTAATCAAGAATATTAGTTAATCGTCAGTTATCCTTTTTTCAGTCCTGGTAGCTGGGTACCAGATTTTTCTCCTAGCAATTTAGCGATCACAGAACCATCTTCTCTACCCAGCCCCTTTGCTGCGGCCTCAGAGAATAATGCTAATGCGGCTTTTGATAGCGGAATTTCCGATCCTGTTAGCTCCGCTTCAAAGTTAACAATGCCAAGATCCTTCACGATAGTATCGATTGGGGACCTTGGCGCATAATCTCCATTAACAATATGGGCACCACGATCTTCAAACATCCATGAGTTGCCAGTTGAATGCGTTATAACCTCGTATAGCGTTTTCAGGTCGACATTACTATTTGCTGCAAGTGTTATTGCCTCTGCGGTAGCAGCGATATGCACGCCGGACAGCAGTTGATTTATCATCTTAATTCTAGATGCCTGGCCAACTTCGACTCCTAGTTGATAAACCTTGGCAGATATGGCGTCAAGTATTGGCTCAGCAATGTCGAATGCTTTGGCACTACCGGATGCCATCACAGTCAAGTCGCCCCGTAATGCTCTTGCCGGTCCACCTGACACCGGTGCATCCATTACCTGCATCTCCGAAGATTCCAAACGCTGACCAATTGTTACTGCGGAACTTGCTGGCATTGTGCTGCAATTAATAAACAAGGTGTTGGGTGTTGCAGTGAGGGCCGCGCCCTGTTCTCCAAATAATACCTGTTCAGTCTGTGTATCATTGACGACGAAAGTCATTACGACTGACGCTTGCTCGGCAGCTTCGGCTGGGAAAACGTAGGGCGTACCTCCTTCGGCTTTAAATTGTTCGGCTACTTCGGGTCGCAAGTCAGCACCATGCACAGTAAATCCTTCTCGCAGCAAAGAAATAGCCGCACCCCAGCCGATTGAGCCAAGTCCGATCACGCAGACATCAGTTAAGTTCGACATATTCCTTGCCTCTTGTATAAATAATTGTTTTGATTTTCCATTGTAATGCACATAAGTCGGATTAATTAACCCGTAAAATCTATTTTTACTGAACTAATTATCTGCGTCAGAAATCAAGGATTGTGGTGTAATTACATATATATGCATGAGTCTATATGTCTATTCTGTGCATCCAGCCAATCACTTTACGACAGTCTCTTCAAGCGGTGATCGGTAGATTCTTTTTGCTTTCGAAAATTCCAATGAATAGTTCCCTTAAGGCATCAATTCTTCTAACCCCTGTTAGATCTGGATGAATCAGTAACCAGATATCCATCGATGCTTCCTTGACAACAGGTGTAATGCGTTTTAGTTTGGCATGTCTTTTGCGAACCAGGGAGATTGGCAGCCAATCCCTGCGCCATTTTCTATCAGTCTCGACAAGGTGTTGCAGGTGGTAACTCTGGTTACTGACGGTGCGCCAACACATGCCAGTTCAGTCCATTGTTCGGCCGGGCTTTGAGCATAAGTCGGGGCCCAACGAATCCAAGGGTATTCGGTTAGTCGCGAATATTCTCTCGAACATATATCAGAGGCGTTTTATCACCTGGAATCCAATTCTCAGTTTGGAAAAGTCGTGGTGAATTTTTAATCAATCACCATCTCAATTTTCTCACGCCTTATAAATGAGGCGTGCTTAATTTGTGTGCTGTTAACTTAACTCCCTGAATAATCGAATTTCTCTATGAAATCTTATAAACGTCTTCGATTCCCTGCAAAATAATCAGTTATGATGGGTGACCGTACAATTTATCAATCCAATGGCCGCCCCCACTAACTTTAGGGCTCGGTTGATCAAAAAGCAATACACTCGAAATCTTAGTTCAGGTAAAACGCACTAAAAAATCTGCATTGAATTGAATACGCAAAATTCTTCAGAGGCCGTATTTTTGATCACTGGCGCTTGATTATGTGTGCCCAAAATTTGAAAATGGTTTAGGCTTAAGGTGCTCAGACAACTTTTTATTAGTTTGAATATTTAGATTGACAGTCCGCATGAAATACATATCAATCATAACATTTTTACTTCTATCACTATTTTTGACTTCGTGTACTTACCTTAAATATAGCTCCTTCCAATCTGATTACGCTCGTATCCAAAGGGCGAACCCGAGCCAGGTTAACTTAAAGCACATGCTCGACAGGGATACATTTTTCCTCATTGGAAAAACCATCGACAGCTCAAATACATTCTCTAATGTACCTATGGTTGTTGCAGCATATTCGAGCGAATTCGAGCCCAACGAACGCGTAGACAGGATGTACTTCGAAGGGACTGGAACGCACTTTGGATTGAACCTTCCTCCCGGATCATATGACCTGATCGTTTTTGCAGATTTGGACCGAGATGGTCTATTTCAACCAGGAGAAGCTATCGGTAGTAAGAAAATAGATCTTAACCTGAATCAAAATCCACAAAAGGTGACTTCACAGGTGAATATTGAGATCGGTTATGCTGACCTTAAATTTGAACCGGAACCGTTGTTAGCACAGCAAAGATCAGTAACTAAAAATTCCATTATATATCCAGAAGGCAGCATTCGAACACTGGAGGACTCTATATTCGATGCCAATATAGCAACACTTGGCATGTATGACCCCGTGTCATTTCTGGAATATTCCCCAACCATGTTTTACGCATTAGAAGAAGACCAAGCCCACAAAATCCCGATCATTTTCGTTCACGGTATTGACGGCAGCCCTCGATCGTTTTCGACAATTATTGATGATCTGGATCGCGACAGATATAGACCATGGTTTTTTTACTATCCTTCGGGTGGCGACTTAGACCAGTTATCAAATTTGTTTTACAACCTGTTTCTTTCCGGTGAAGTGATACCCCTGGGCGATATGCCAATGATTATTGTTGCGCATAGCATGGGAGGATTGATAGTAAGAGAGTCTTTTAATCTGCATGGAAATAACTCGAAAGAAAACAAAATCGAATTGTTTGTCAGTATTGCGAGTCCATTTGGCGGCCACCCCAGTGCTAAATCGGGTGTCGAAAATGGATTGATGGTGCTTCCGGCCTGGCGAGATCTTGACCCTTCTAGTCAGTTTGTCCGCGACTTATACAGCAAACCGTTATCTGATGACATCAATCATCATCTAATTTATGCCTACTACAATTCTGGCACCTTAAAATTGGGTGAAAATAGTGATGGTGTCGTACCATTATCCAGTCAACTTAATCAAGAGGCGCAACAACAATCAACCAGGCAGTATGGATTTAAAAGTGGGCATGTTGATATATTGGACAATTCTGAAATGATAGAAGTATTGTTGAACGCCATGAGTGAAGTTCAAAGCTTATACCCAGAATCCCACATGAAAATACTAAAAAACGCAGGCCTGAGTATTGAATTGGATGGAACATACGACCCTAACACCAAACATTTATTGAGTTATGCGGGTCAGTATCTTGCCTTGTTAATTAGAGGAACCATCCAACCATTTCATCCTGACCAGGAGCACTTTGTTCGCGCAGTTCGGGGGCAAGTAAAAGCAACAACAGTGATCGAAAAAGATTTTGTTAAACTGGCAAGAGAGTACCCAGAAATATTTTGGGACCAAGGAAATTATACTCCCATAAATTGAGCGACGTCGACGGAATATTTGGTGAAAGGGATAGAGCAACAAATGCTGGATTTGGAATGTGGTTTCTATCGAGTATATTGAATGGCTTTTTCATGAGTACTGATTAATGGTCGGATAGTCACGGTCGCCGAATGGTTTTTAGTAACCATAGTCAAGTTGAGGTTAATGTCTACTTTTGATGCTCGTTTAGATACTAAAGCAAGCTATCATTGAGGTTTTGTCGCAGTATCCAAGCCGTCGAGAATAAGATTTAATCCAAAATTGAATTCATTACCAAAGTCGTAACCTGATTGCAGCACATGCTTGGTCGTTAACTCCATAAGATGCGGGTATTCATCTACTGGCATTGTCTCAAAGACCGATTCCGCAAGATCCTCCATTTCCTTACCCGATGTGGCCGGGAGGCTGGCTTCTTGTATAGCGAAACCGTAGATAAACGCATCGATAACTGCGTAGGCGTGTGCAGTCATTTCGATCGAGAGACCTCCTTTGCGCAGGCAACCAATAACGGCGTCGTGCTGGCGTAATGTTGCGACCCCCGGGGTTCTTCTCGATTCCATCAGCGGAACGGCCCAGGGGTGCCTGGTAAGCGCTGCTCGAGCCGATGCTGACCGCTGGCGTATAGCGCTCTTCCAGTCGATATCAGCCTTGGGGAGATCGATTTCACTAAATACCATATCAACCATACCGTCGATGATTGCTTCCTTGTTCGCCACGTAGTGGTAGATCGACATTGGCTTTACGTCGAGTGCGGCTGCCAACTTACGGATGGTGAGGGCATCGACGCCAATTACATCTGCGAGGTCTACCGCGGCCTGGATGATACGGCTCCGGTTGAGAGATTGGCGAACCGTGTCGGGTTGGCTTGTAGTGCTAGCTTTCAACGTTTTTGTTTTCAGGTAGGTTGTTTTTCGTACTTAGTACGAGTATACTCCAAAAACCCATTCGTACTAAGTACGATCGTTTGCCTAACCACAAGGAGCTTCATATGCACACGACACAATTTAAAACCATTCGGACTGAAGACGCCCACTCTTTTCAGTCTAATTTCGCGGCATCTCCAATACGAGAAAAGAAGATGAAGGCGATCGTTCAGCACTCTTACGGAACAGCCGAAGTTCTTAAACACGAAATAGTCGAAATTCCTACTCCACAGGAGAAAGAGGTTTTGATTGAAGTACACTCCGCCGCCCTCGACCGCGGCACCTGGCATCTTATGACCGGAACTCCCTATTTAATAAGAATCTTGGGCTTCGGCTTCAGAAGACCCAAGCAATCGATTCCTGGGTTTGATGTTGCGGGAAAAGTAGTGGCGGTGGGTAGTGCGGTCACGCGACTTGTAGTTGGCGATGAAGTTTTCGGCATTGCGAAGGGGTCGTTTGCCGAATATGCAGTTGCCAGCGAAGATAAATTGGTGCCCAAGCCTGCAGATCTGCCATATGACTCTGCTGCTGCAGCCACCGTCTCCGGTATCACTGCATTCGAGGCATTGATCGACGTTGGCAGGGTTCAATCGGGACAACAGGTTCTTATCGTAGGTGCCTCGGGGGGCGTTGGAAGTTACGCGGTGCAAATCGCCAAAGCGTTAGGTGCAAAAGTCACCGGTGTTGCCAGCGGCGAACAAGCTGAATTGGTGAGGTCTCTCGGCGCCGACCATGTAATCGACTATGAGACTAACTATCTTGTTGATAGCGAGATTCAATACGATGTGATCATCGACATCGGGGGACGTAACAAAGTATCCAATCTGCGTAACGTATTGACCAGCGAGGGAACCTTGGTTTTCGTTGGCGGCGAAGGTGGTAACCGCGTAACGGGTGGCATAGGTCGCCAAATAGGAGCAAGCATATTGTCTCTATTCATGAAACAAAGGCTGACAATGTTTATCAGTAGTGAAAAGTCATCGATTATGGAACGACTCAGTGACCTCATCCAATCTGGTGCGGTGACGCCGGTCATTGGTCAGCATTTTGATCTTGATGCAGTTCCCGAAGCAATGCGCAAACTTGAGGCCGGTAGTGTACGCGGTAAGATTGTTATTGTTGTTCGGCCTGATAGCAATGTCAGTGAAGCGTAGTCTAACGTTAACTGGCAATAATCAGACACCATGTAAAATCATACTGGTAAGGTGTAGGTAAAGAACAGAAATAGTTCTCATTCAATATATATTGAGTGATCGCCTTGAATGAGCTGGCGCTTGCTCTCTAATATATCCTGTAGAAAGTCTTTGCATGCCCTAACCCTCGCGGTTGCACGCAAGTCGACATGGTTAAGAATCCAGATTCCCCACGTAGACAGTTGAATTTTTACGTCGAGTCGTCGCAAAGTGGGCTCGGTGTCACCAATGAAGCAAGGCATTTTAGCAATTCCAAGGCCGTTCCTGGTGGCCACCGCCATAGAACTAACGTCATCAACACGCAACACGGCATTTGAATTTTTGAAGTGATCGGTTACCCAGGCCGGATGATCAATTTCACTGCGAAAGAGTATGACGTTGACGGATTCACAGAGGTTATTTAATACCTCTTCGGTTCCATAGATACCATGCCGCAATTTCATTAATTCGCGCCCGACTAAGTACTCGGGTGGGCTGGGTGTCATGCGGATGGCGATATCTGCCTCCCGGGCGGCGAGGTCGATCAGTCCTGTGGTCATCAGCAGTTGCAATTCTATTTTTGGATATGCATTAAGAAATTTTCCGATCTCTGGAACAATCAACCGGTTTGCCAGATCGTGGGCCACGGTTAGTTTTAATAAGCCTGCAAGGGCCTCATCCTGGTCAGATGTCTTGTGATCGACCTGCTGTATTTTCTCCTCCAGTTTTAACACATCATCAAACAGATTCTCAGCGGCCTGGGTCATGGAATAACCACTTCGGGAACGATCGAACAAGCGAGTTCCCATGTGCTTCTCAAGGGCCTTAATTCGCCGCGCCACTGTTGTGTGCTTTACCCCCAGCGCTCTACCTGCACCGCTCACGGAACCTTCCCGTGACAACGCCAAGAAAAATCTCAGATCATCCCAATTCATTATACAAATGTGCATTTATTGGCATTATATGTGCATTATAAACTGTTTATTAATGTTAATGCACATCATATATTCTCTGCATCGCTTCCCGAGTTTCAAATATTTAACCGGAAGTACCACTATTCACAAACTTATTAAGGTACAAAAACATGTCATCAAATTACAAGTTAACGCTTGCAGCAAAGACGCTTGAAGATGCAGATCCTAAAGCAAAGGCAGTGCTTGAAATGACCAAAGTGAAGATGGGAATGATTCCCAATATGTATGGAACAATGGCCAACTCACCGGCTATGTTGGAGACCTATGCGCAAGGTAACTCACAATTTAGGGAAAATTCCGGTTTCACTTCCGCAGAGCAAGAGGTTGTGTTCTTAACCATTAGCCGGGAAAACGAGTGCCACTATTGCATGGCGGCGCACAGTTTTGTCGCCGATAATATTTCAATGGTGCCTTTCGAAGTAACCGAAGCCATTCGCAACTATGAACAGATAGCAGACTTTAAATTGTCTGCGCTGCGGGCATTCACTCAGGCTATGGTTGTTTCCCGGGGTCGTCCAAGCGCGGACGATGTCGATGATTTTACCTATGCGGGATATTCGGAGAATCATATCCTCGACATCATTCTCGCGATCTCGGCGAAAACCATTAGCAATTACTCCAATCACGTATTTGATACCCCTGTCGACGGAGCATTTTCTGTTCGATCCTGGGAAGTTCAAGCTGCTGCTTGAATAGCCAACTAAACCAAAATTGAGAATATAAGCATATGAACTTTCAAAATAAAACCATTTTAGTCACAGGGGCAAACCGAGGAATCGGTCGCCAAATCGTTACGGCACTACTCGGTAAAGGAGTAACGAAAATATATGCCGGTAGCAGAAATCCAGATTCTTTGCCGGACTTTAAAGATAATCGAGTCATTCCATTGCAGCTGGATATAACCGTTACTGAACAGGTAAGTCAGGCCGCGAAACTGGCAAATGATGTCGACACACTTATTAACAATGCCGGGATCGCCGCATTTACCAGCTTGCTCGAGGGTCCGGATGAGCTACTGCGCCGTGACATGGAGACCAATTATTTCGGTACACTGGATATGGTTCGGCACTTTGTCCCAGTGCTCGAAGCACGGTACGATGGCGCTATTGTGAACATAGTTTCGATCGTTGCATTTGTAAACTTCCCGGTAATAGGCGGATACTCAGCATCAAAATCTGCGCTTTTTTCCCTTTCCCAGGGGATACGTAACGAGCTATCAGGCAAAGGAATAATGGTTCACACAGTAAATCCAGGACCTATTGATACGGAATTAGCATCCCAATTTCCCATGGAGAAAGCCAGCACAAAATCAACTGTCGATAACATGCTGGCAGCACTGGAAAATGACGAAGCAGACGTTTTCCCTGATGTCGTTAGTCAGGAGATGATTGGAGTCTGGAAACAAGACTACAGGCAACTTGAGAAAATGGTTACCGAAATGCACAACAACGCTTAATTTGAACGAAGAGCCTGACGATGACGGCATGCCTGAGTACTGGCGTGCTGTTTTCAGACCCTTTAATTGGTCGATTTTATAACCGAAGCAACAAAACACTACTTGTGGTTTTTGTAAGACATTGAACGAATTTAAATAGAGACAGATATGAATACTGGCACACTCAATCGCCTGGCGGCGTTTACCAATATCCCGGAAGGGGGCAATCCCGCAGGCGTCTGGATAGGAGACACACTTCCTGAACCTGTAGAAATGCAGCGTATTGCGGCTGAAGTTGGATATTCTGAAACGGCTTTTATTGCACCCCGTACTGGGGTACAACGCAGCGTACGCTATTTCAGCCCGGAAGCCGAGGTTCCATTTTGTGGTCATGCGACCATTGCTACTGGAGTCGCATTGGGCGAAGCGAATGGTGATGACACCTACTTGTTAGCCACGGCCGTGGGAGAAATTCCCGTTGCGGTGCGATCTCGAGATAACGCTAAGGAGGCTTCGCTAACATCGGTGACCCCCAAATTTGAAGTTGCCACGGACAAACTTGTTAGTAAAGCGCTTGGCATACTTGGATGGACAGAAGATGAACTTGACTATTCCATTCCGCCAGCCAGAGCATATGCTGGTAACTGGCATCTGGTGCTTGCCGTATCTACCAAGGCTCGTCTCGACAGTTTGCAGTATGATTTTGAAAAACTGAAATCTCTCATGCTTGAAGATGATCTAACCACGTTGCAATTGATATGGCGTGAGGGTGATGGTGTATTTCACTCGCGTAACCCATTTCCTGTGGGAGGCGTCGTCGAGGACCCTGCAACAGGCGCCGCCGCTGCCGCATTTGGTGGCTATCTCAGAGAATCCAATCTGGTGTCGGTTCCACATTCATTGACTATTTATCAAGGGGAGGTAATGGGCCGACCCAGCCGACTGGTGGTAAATATTCCCCGCAATGGGGGAATTGTAGTAACAGGTTCTGCCGTCCGGATATAAGCAGGGTTGTCGGTAACAGCGAAAATTAATCTTCAAGAAATCTAGGCAAATTCGAAATTCAATCCGAACCTAAGCTATTTTCGACCGCTGGCAATATTGCGGAATACAGGAGGCTTCTCGCGTGCCCGATCAGCCGTGAAAAAATCGCGGTTGGCATTGATAAGAACACCAATCTGGGATATCTCAGGATCGGAGTAAAAATAATCTCTGGCGGCGACTTCCATTCGTGACTACAGACCCAGATCGCTAAGCCCGGGGTGACCATCGGGCCGTCGGCCCTGGGGCCAGTGAAAATGTCGCTCTCCTTCCCCAATCTTCAGGTCATTAATACTGGCGTAGCGAACCTGCATCAATCCTTCTGGGCTGAATTCCCAGTTTTCATTGCCGTAGGAGCGAAACCAATTAGCGGATTGGTCGTGCCATTCATAAGCAAATCGAACTGCTATCCGATTATCCGCATAAGTCCATAGTTCTTTGATCAATCGATACTCCAATTCTCCGTGCCACTTGCGGGTGAGAAACTCGATGATTTGCTCGCGGCCAACTGGAAACTCAGCGCGATTTCGCCAGCGACTATCAACTGTATAAGCCAGCGCTATTCGCTCTGGACTCCGAGTATTCCATGCATCTTCGGCCAGCCGCACTTTTTGACTAGCAGTCTCAAAATTGAACGGTGGTATGGGTGGTTTTGTTTCAATTGTTGCGTTCATTTCTATGTAGTTGGTCTATGTGGTTGGGTCGCCGTTCTTCAGGGTATTGATTTGCTCAATTAAAGGTGCAATGAGCGCATCGACCTGGCTTTGGGTGTAACGTGGCGTTATGTGTTGTGGGCAGTTCCAATCGAATGCTTCGACACTGATTAAAAAAGCACGTTCAATTCGGGCACGATAGTCGACTGGCTTTAATACAGACAAAACTTCGCTGTCCTCCATACTGACAATCTGTACACGCCCCAGTAATTTAAGACGCCTTTTATTCGGGTAGTCCATAAAAAACAAGGCAACACGATTATTTTCGACAAAATTCCCTGTACTAACGTATTGGCGATTGCCGGTAAAATCAGTAAAGCCGAGGGTGCGTGAGTTGATAACCCTCATAAAGCCAGCTGGCCCCCCTCTGTGCTGGAGATAAGGCCATCCTGTTTCACTGACGCTGGACATATAAAAACTGTCTCTCTCTGCAATGAAACTGGCTTCACTAGCACCAAGAACGTTGTTGGAATCCGGACCTGCCTCCATAGCCGTATAAGCCTTGCGGCTACCCTGCGATTGTTGAATTTCCCTAACAGCATCGGTAAAAGCTATTTCTGCGAATTTATGTGCCATGGCGCGGTTCCTCGAAATATTGGATTAGATGCATTGTTAATGCGCGTTCTCTAAAAAGGTTTAAACTTAGCCTGTTGGCTGCGTTAATTGATTGGTAAATCTGTGTTCGAAAGATTCAGCAAGCTTTTTTTAAATAGTTTCCGCGCACGGTGATTCAATTAACATCACTGTCTAGGAATTCTATTTTCTTGAGAGATGTAGTAGTAAATCCTGATTAAGAGTAGTCGAATCCCATGAATCACTGGATCCGACCACCTTTACCAATGGACTATTTTGAATTACCGATTAACTCAACAGCTTTACTGGTACTCCAGACAGTGTTAGCGGTAATTTACCATCGCCTTCTTCAACCTGATAGTTTTCCTATTGAAAGTGGTTGTTTACAATCGAATAATTATCGGTTGCCACTGCCGACTTAGAGCCGGGCCATGAACGACTGAATCCGCTGCGATATAAAATCAAGGTGAGTTTCCAGTGCAAAGTGGCCTGTATCAATAATGTATTTTTCAACGTTTTCCAGATCTCGCTCATATGGGTGTGCTCCAGTGGGAGGAAATATGTAGTCCCCCTTGCCCCAGACAATCAACGTTTGTGGTTGATGCTTGCGAAACAGTTCTTGCCATTTTGGATACTCAATAACGTTTGTTCCATAACTCAGAAACATAGCTAATTGAATGTCTTTGTTTCCTGGGCGATCTAGAAGATACTGATCATGGTGCCAGTTATCAGGGCTTACCAATTCTAATTTGTCTTCGGGAATGCCGTGGGTCCATTGCCATTTTGTAGCATCCATTGTTAGTAGGGCGGAACGCAGACCTTCTTTGTTTTCCATGTTTGGAGTTGCCCAGTACGCTTTTATTGGATCCCAGAAAGCTTCTAATCCCTCCTCATAAGCATTGCCATTCTGGATTACAAATCCGGTCACACGTTTAGGATGCTTAGTGAAGAGTCGAAAACCCACGGGCGCACCGTAATCCATGAGATACATGGCATACTTATTTATCCCTTTTCGTTGTAAAAGTTCATCGACAACGTTGGCATAGTTAGCGAATGTATATTCGAACTCGTTCAGGGCTGGCATCGCACTTGCACCAAAACCAGGGTAGTCAGGCGCGATGACGTGGTAGTTTTCTGCCAATTGAGGAATCAGTTCCCGGTACATATGGCTCGAGGTTGGAAATCCATGGAGTAATAAAATCGTCGGTTTGGATGGGTTTCCAGCCTCGCGATAGGCTATATCGATACCTTGAATTTCCATGTGTCGATAGCGTGCATCGGTGGTTCTGTTATCCGCCGTTACCGCGCTTTTTGTCTGTACCGTAGTGGCATGGGCTGTAATCGCCCCTAGCCCAAATAGCGTAATCAGGGTGATGGCCTTGGCGCGCCTCAATTTAGTCGTATTGTTCATAGTCGTCTCCAATTAGGTAAGTAGTTACAAGCAATGCCTGTTTAAGGACAAAATGTGGATATTTCCCATTGCTAGTGCGTGAACTGAATCCTACTGGGAAGAACTACAAAGATTAAGGTGGCGTTCGGTTGAATCACTATTGCTGCGAGGCAACAATCCATTTGGTGCAAATGAAGTGGATTGGCGTCGCCTGGCAGGGGGCTCGCTCAGTCCGAGGTAATAGAGCAGGTCTATATAATCACAACCAATAGCGGCGAGAGCAACAATTAGGCAGCGGTAGGTTTGGTTTGCTCGATAAGCAGCTCGGACTGCTTTAATCTCTCTGCTAAAAAATCAATAAGAACACGAACGCGCATTGGCATTTGATCGCGCGTTGGAAAGACAATCCATGTCGCTGCATCCTGCACTTCAAATTCTTCCAGGACTGGAATAAGTTCTCCTCGCCGTAGACAATCCACCATGTAATAGTCGGTCATGCGAATCAACCCAATGCCCCTCGTTGCTGCTTCTACCAACGCGCGACCATTATCACAACTCCAGGTGCCTTCTACTTTCACTGTTTGAATATCCTCTGAATTCTGGAATCGCCAATCCATGTTTGGAAAACACAGGCAATTGTGGTTCTTTAGTTCGTCCGGTGTCATTGGATAACCTTCCTGATTTAGATATCCAGGGCTTGCGCAAACCATAATCCTTCGTGGAGCAATTTTCCGAGCAATCAAAGTGCTGTCCTGTAAAGCTCCCATTCTTACTGCCAGATCAAAGCCAGTGTCAACAATATCCACTATCGCCATACTGGTATTAAGTTCCACAGAAACCTCAGGGTATTTCATGGTGAATTCTGCCAAAGCGGGAGCAACATAGCGATCAGCGTATAGTCCAGCTGCTGTTATACGGATATTACCCTTAAGATGATCCTGGAGTTCTGCCATATCGGACTCGAGGGAATCCAGCAAATTGCTGATTTCCATCCCTCGTGCATGATAGGTTTTGCCCATGTCGGTGAGCTGTAAGCTTCGTGTTGTGCGATGTAATAGCCGGGTGTTCACGCGTTTTTCAAGTCGTTTAACTTCCCGGCTAACAAAAGAGGTAGATACATGGAGGGCCTCTGCAGCTGCGGTAAAGCTGCCATGCTCGACTACCGCCATAAACTCCCTAAGTCCACTCTGGTCTGCCATTGTTGCTCAACGTAAATAGTTATTTAACCAAAGACCATCTTACTCGGATCTCAAACGTTCTGTAGATTAACTTCCAGACAAATTTCACTTGGAACAATAGAATGAATGACCAGAAATCTAACCACATCACCCATGGCGTACATCATGTTGGATTGACCGTAAGTAATCTTGATGAAGTACGATATTTCTTCGTCAACACATTGAGATACGAGTAAGTCGTAGAGAAACCCGACTACCCTGCCGTAAATTTTGTCGGATGGCATGACATTGATTACTCTATGGCAAGCGAAAAATCCAACTCATGTCGTCGGATCTAATCGAAAGGATGTGATCGGTCTTCACCACTTAGCGTTGTCAGTTAATGGACACGTTGCTTTGGAATCTCTGTATCAAGAGTTAAAGAAGAATACCGGCGTTAACATTGAATTCTCACCTGAAGCAATGGGCAGCGGCCCGAAGCGACATATGATGTGCAATATCCCGGGTGGCGGGATACGAGTCGAATTTATCGCTTAATGAACATCAGATTTATCTAATTAACTCGGACTAGCTACCGGTATCAACGAAACAAAAAGCTAATCATTAACATTTATAGAAAACAAACCCATGAATATCGAACTAATATTTCTAACGCAATTTGTATTAAGCCTGATTGTGGTTGGGCTGCTCGCTAAATGGTATGTATCACCTCAATTAACTGAAAAACCCTTGCAATTAGCTCTGATGGTGTTGCTCGCCCCGCATGCATTCAGGCATATAGGGATGGCTTTTGTCGTTCCCGCATTGAACCAACCTGGTATGCCAATCGACTTTGCGACGGCCGCCGCCTATGGCGATCTGCTTAGCGGGATTCTTGCGCTCGCGGCGTTAGTCGCATTGAAATGCCGTTGGGCAATAGCGATTCCACTAGTCTGGGTATTCAGTGTAGTGGGCACCGCCGATCTTGCCAACGCCCTCCGCCAGGACAGTGCGATTATGTATATGGGCGCTACATGGTTTATTCCAACATTTATTGTGCCACTTTTACTGGTTACTCATGTCATGATTTTTTCACGACTCATCCGTCACGCGAGAAGCGCCTGAAAATTCGATAAAAGATAACTAAGGAACCTCTGAATAAGTCCGGTTATGATTTGATCAAATGTTCCCTAAAGATAGACAAACGATTGATTATGATTTCAACATATATATTGTAAAAATCTAAGCGAAATCGGAGGACACTAGGAGTCTTGCTTCGATCATTAATGAGAGTCAGCTATTTGCCCCAATTGGCAAAAAGCAACACCTGCCCCGATATTCTTGTTACTGGCTCTGTAATATTGTACTCACGGAAGATGGCAATACGTTTACAAAGCAGCATTCCACAAAATATTTTTTGGCGTACTATTTTCTCTTGTGCTTACTGCCTGCGGTGGAGGTGGTGGCAGCGATAGTGGCGCATCTGGAACAACAAGCGCATCGCAGAGTTCCACACTTTTTGCGGGAACCTACGTCGGAACGGAAAAATTGGTAGGGGGAAACTTCCCTATTACTATTGTGATAAATAATAATGGGGTGATTACAATTACCGATGTAGACGGAATCTCCGCCAGTGGTACTCTAACCGAAAATCGATTCAGGATTGTCAGACGCTCCCCTCGTCAGATATTTGACCGCGAGGTTAATGGGGATAGAATTACCGGGGTGACCACTGAAAACGCAGCATTTGGAGATGGAAATTTTGAACCTGTCATACAGGGATGACAACCAATATAAAACCTGAATTACCAGGTCATAAGCTGTATTAGTGTCATAAGCTGTATTAGTTCAGAATAAATCGTTCAAGACACCTATGATTGAAACTTATCCGAAATTGCGAAACTTCGAGTGCCCATAAAATGGACTAATGCATATTGTTTTACATTTGGTAAGATTAAAGACTATTCGGATTCCCCGTCACATCGCACATGCAAGTGTTTTCACCAGAATACCGATACACTGATCGGATAAATAGAATACTGAACTATGCGCATTTTAATCATCAAGGTGGACGTCTGCACCTTGATCAACTGACCGATATCGCTTGTCTATCAAAATATCACTTCATCAGGCTGTTCCAGGATCAAGTTGGCGAATCTCCGATGCGCTATTTGAAGCGAACTAGATTGGAACGAGCTGGCAGCCTGCTAAAAAATGAAACCCAACTATCCGTTTCAGAAGTCGCCCTTAGATGTGGATTTAATTCAACCCAGTCTTTTTCTCGGGAATTTGGAAAATTGTTTGAAATAGCACCCAGGCAATTTAGAACAACATATCTAAACAAACTTGAAGATTATACTGAAACAGGCTATCGCAAAAATCTTTTCAAGCAATTCACCAAAATTGGTATTGACTCAAATCTAGAGCGGTCCGCAAATAATATTCAGATCAAGTCCATTAAACCAACTAGGGTTGCTTATATACGCAGCATCGGTAGGTACGGCGGCTGCAATTATATTTCTTTATCGATGGAGGGTATTAGAAAGTGGGCAGAGAATCGGGGGCTATGGTCCGAGTCGTCAGAATTTATTGGTATTAGTTGGGATTTTTCGTCTATGACTCCTGACGCATTTCGCCGCTATGATGCGGCAGTGGAAATTCCTCAGAATTTTACAATTGACTCAAGCATCTCCAGTCAGACCATCCCCGGGGGCACCTATGCGGTAGCGAAGGTCTCTTACCAAGATGTAGCCGATCTGATCGTCATCTGGAAATGGTTTACTATGGCATTGGTATCTAGCAAAAGTTTTCGCTTGTTTCGATCACAGTTAAATACCGGTCCGTGGTATGAAGTGTATAAACGGCCAACCGAAGAGAGTCAAAATTGTATTGAGCTCTATGCACGTTTGGATCCAATTTGGTAGAGATCTTGTTGTAACATAAGAATACATGGGAATTGGAGTAACCCATAACCGTGTATTTGGCTGATGGGTTCATTACTGTGATAGACAGCAGAATACTCACAGCGGTCACTAATGATAGGGGTTGAAGTAAATGAAAAACATATTGCGATTATCTATTGTTGGATTGAGTTGGATATTTACAACCGGCCAATCTATAGCCGGATCTCTGGAAGCTAGCTTTATTGATCCTGCCTGGGATGGAAAAAGAGTACCTAAAGGACAACAGTGTCAACAGTTTGGTGGGATTAATCCCATGTCACCCGAGATTAAAATTACTGGGATACCAGAGGGTACTGAAGCAATAGTTTTGAGATTTAATGATCAAACTTATCAGCCAATGAATAACGGTGGACACGGGAAAATAGCTGTGTTGATAGAACCCGGAACCACTGAACTGATATTTCCTTCCGTACCAGGACATAGCTTTGACCTCCCGGAAGGTGTACTGGTGGTTGCCGCCCACAGAGCACCTGAGTGGGATATAGCGGGAGCTTACCTGCCGCCTTGTTCTGGGGGTGAAAATTACAAATATAGTGTGACTATTCAGCCTTCAAAAATAAAGAATCTTAAGAGGAAAAAATTCAAAAAGATTGAGAGAATAAAATTAAATATGGGTAGGTTCTAATCTGCCCTTTGGTATTGCACACCCATTAGTCAGTACGATTCTATAGTCGCTAGGGAACTTCTATTAATTGCTGAAGGTTCTCCTATTTTGAAATGAGGTATCGAGGTATTTTGTAAACCTCATCCTGCAATTGTTGGTGAAACGCTTAGGTGTTCAATTCCACCCGGAGACACCAGCCATATTGGGGAGTTCATGCGCGATACCCTTATGACAGTCGATGCAGGTTTTTTCTCCAGTAAATAGAAACGATTCATGTGCGGTTGCGGCGCGTGTATTCTGTTTCGTGATATCCATTGACTCCGCGGAATGACAGTTCCGGCACTCGAGAGAATTATTGGAATTGAGCCGGACCCATTCACGAGAAGCTAGCTCCAGGCGTTTATCGAGAAACTTTTCTCGGGTACTGATTGTGCCGAACAGCTTCCCCCAAACTTCCTTGGATGCTTGCATTTTTCTGGCTATCTTATCCGTCCATTTGTGTGGAACATGACAGTCAGGGCAGGTGGCGCGAACCCCAGAGCCATTGGAATAATGAACTGTTGTTTTCAATTCTTTATACACGTTGTTGCGCATTTCATGACAGGAAATACAAAACACCTCTGTGTTTGTCAGTTCCAGTGCAGTATTAAACCCACCCCAGAAAACGATTCCTGCAATGAATCCGCCCATTGTCAGGAACCCCAAACTCAAATATTTACTGGGTCTTGATATGGTTTGCCAGTATTTCTTTATCAAATTAAACATGACTTCGTGCGGTGTAGATTCGGCTTCTAATTCGAAGGTCGAATTAATTGGTCAATGTCGATAAACTCATTTTCGACCAATGGTGTGACTTCGTGCTGGGAAACATGGCATTGCGTACAAAAATATCGCCTTGGGGTTACCGCTGCCTTGAACTGTCCGTCCTTGTCCATAAAATGAGTAATTGAAATCATCGGCGCACCGCTCTCAGACGTTCTGGATCTGGCATGACATGACAAGCACTTGTTCGCGTTCAAATTAATCTGATATCCCTCGATATCATGTGGGATTACTGGGGGCTGTTCTGGATAATTTCTAGATTGTCGTCGACTCGAATCGATAAATGGTGTCATGGTTGGCGCAGTAGGTTGTGCATTCAGTTTCGCATCGCCTCTGAGTGTTGCTATCGGTTCCTCGGCATAAATTCCACCGGCAAACATAAATAGTGAGAACGCGATTGTGACAAATACCAGCTTTGATAGAGTTAGCGACATGGCTATACCTTTTCGATTCGGACTGCACATTTTTTATAGTCCGTTTGCTTTGAAATGGGATCTATCGCATCCAGGGTGACCTTGTTAATGAGCTGGCTTGCGTCAAACCAGGGCACGAAAACCAAGCCCTGGGGAACACGGTTGCGACCACGGGTTTCAATCCGAGTTTGGATCTCGCCTCTGCGTGATACTATTTTTACTTCCTGACCTCGCCTGACACCCAGATTAACCGCATCATCCGGGTGCATAAAGCAAACTGCATCGGGGAATGCTTTAAACAATTCGGGTACCCGCTGGGTCATTGAACCCGAGTGCCAATGTTCCAGCACTCGTCCGGTACAGAGCCATAACGGATATTCCTGATCGGGAGACTCGGCGGGAGGCTCATATGGCAAAGCGAAGATGCGGGCTTTACCATCTTTGTGCCCGTAAAACTCAACCTCCGCGCCTTCTTTAACGTAGGGATCATAGCCCTCGCGAAAGCGCCACTTTGTCTCCTTACCGTTAACTACGGGCCATCGTAGACCTCGTTCCTCATGATATCTTTCAAATGGGGCGAGATCGTGTCCATGCCCTCGTCCAAACGTTGCATACTCCTCGAACAATCCTTTTTGCACATAATAACCAAAGTGATTTGACTCCTGATTTTCATACTCCTTTGAGGTTTCGGATAAACCAAAAGCGTCCACATTTCCATTACGATATAGCACATCATAAAGGCTCTTACCCTTGTATTCTGGGGCATTTGCCAGCAAATCTTCTGGCCAGACCTCGTCAGTGGTAAATCGTTTGGAAAATTCCATGAGCTGCCATAAATCAGATTTCGATTCACCTGGTGCATCCACCAATTGATGCCATAGCTGGGTCCGGCGCTCTGCATTACCAAATGCGCCTTCTTTTTCTACCCACATCGCTGTAGGCAATACCAGGTCTGCTGCCTGGGCAGTGACGGTGGGATACGCGTCGGATACAGCAATAAAGTTCTCCGGATTGCGATACCCTGGCAACGTTTCCTCATTCATATTTGCCGCGGCTTGCAGATTGTTGTTGACCTGAATCCAGTATGCGTTCAACTTGCCGTCTTTTAGCATCCGGTTTTGCAATACTGCGTGAAACCCAACTTTTGCGGGAATAGTCCCCTCTGGGAGTTTCCAGATTTTTTCAGCGATATCCCGGTGTTCTTTCTTGGCAACCAGTAAATCTGCAGGCAGTCGATGGGCGAAGGTGCCGACTTCACGGGCGGTACCACAGGCTGAGGGTTGTCCCGTTAAAGAGAATGGGGAATTGCCGGGTTCAGAGATCTTTCCGGTAAGTAAATGGATGTTGTAAACCAGATTGTTGCACCAGACGCCCCGGGTATGCTGGTTAAACCCCATTGTCCAAAAAGAAGTGACTTTGGTTTTGGGATCAGCATATAACTCTGCCAATGCTTCCAATCGATTTTTTGGAACCCCCGAAAGCTCGTGCGCTTTATCGAGGGTGTATTCTGAGACAAATTCTGCGAATTCATCAAAGCTAATATCTGTGGAACCGCCGGCTTTGTCAGCGTTTTTTGCCGCTTGCTGCAACGGATGTTCTGGACGGAGTCCGTATCCTATATCGTCATTTCCACGTTTAAAGATGGTATGCCTTGTTACAAAATCCTGATTGACACGATTTGTTTGAATAATGTAATTTGCAATGTAATTGAGAATGGCCAGGTCCGATTGGGGCGTAAACACCATCGGAATATCGGCCAAATCGAAACAGCGGTGCTCATAGGTCGACAGTACGGCAACTTTGACGTGGGGCGCAGACAATCGGCGCTCGGTAACCCTGGTCCACAGAATTGGATGCATTTCCGCCATGTTAGAACCCCACAGCACAAATGCATCGGCTTCCTCCATATCGTCGTAACAACCCATTGGCTCATCAATGCCGAAGGTGCGCATAAACCCACCGACCGCCGAGGCCATACAATGACGTGCATTTGGCTCAAGGTTGTTCGAGCGAAAACCCCCTTTCATCAGTTTGGACGCAGCATAACCTTCATAGACCGTCCATTGTCCTGAGCCAAACATGCCCACAGAAGTAGGCCCTTTATCCTTCAGTGCTTTTTTCCATTTTTCCGCCATTATGTCGAAAGCTTCGTCCCAGGATACCGGTGTAAATTCACCATTTTTGTCGTAGATCCCGTTGGTTTTTCTTAATAGCGGTGTCGTCAGTCGATCCTTGCCGTACATGATCTTCGACAAAAAATATCCCTTGACGCAATTTAAACCCTTATTGACGGGTGATTTGACGTCACCATGGGTGGCCACTATGTGATTATCTTTGGTTGCTACCATAACTGAACAACCCGTACCGCAAAAACGGCAAGGCGCTTTAGACCATTTAAGCTCAGTTTGTGCGGTATTAGTGACCAGATTCTGGGCTGTTACGCTCAACGGTATTCCGGCCGCAGTCGCGGCAATGGCAGCTGCCTGGGATTTAAGCAGCGAACGTCTGGTTATTTTCTGATCAAGCATTTTGTTTTATCTCGATTGGTTTCTCGGCTGAGACGCTCCCCGAGTCGGTATGGTGAAATACCATATTCACAGTAATCACACCCTCCAGGGTACCTACCCGATTCATAAAATCGGACAATCTTGCGTCATCCGCCATTTCGACGACCACCACTAACTTGGTATGCTCATCAGAGCCATGAATCTCCGCATTGGGAACAGTATCAATATAAGCTTCAACGGATTTTCGGTTGTCGGGTTTAACTTGAATAACCAAACTTGAAACAATGGGTAGTTGTAATTGTGATGGCGTCATCAAACTTTCTTTAGTGTGCACGGGGAGACCATGGGGAAATCTGCACGGCTGAGGCAGGACAGCTTGCCACGCAAGCGCCGCAACCCGAACACCGTTCGTTATTCAACTTCCAGTCTGTTTGGTTACCTACCCTTAGTTCGAACCTGATGGCTCCTTCGGGGCAGTTATCACCACAGGAGCGGCAATAGATTCCTTGATTGAGAAAGCAGGTGTCCAGTACGCTAACGTTGAGTTGCCACGGGGTTTCCGATAGGTCGAATACTGGCTCTTCACAGGCATTTGCACAACTCTTGCAAAAGGTGCATTCATTTTCGCGAAAGCTGACAACCGGTAAATTGCTGTCATTCAGGGAGAGGATCTGCTGCGGACAGTGGGAAACACAGTCTTCGCAACCAGTACAGTTGGATAATATGTCCTTAGACCAGGGCGGAAACACCGGTCCTTGTTCGCGGGTAAGCCTTCCGGACAGAAATTTTCTACGTTCTGGAAAATCAGGTTTGTCGGGAGACAGCTTCACAATCGCAATAAAATTCAGAAATTACGCCGGGGGACCGGGAGGTCCGGCAAATATCTGATAAATCCAAATCGCAAATCCTAGGCCGCCGACAATGGCAATTGCCAGTACTGGGGCCAGTACAACCGTAAGAAAGAGAAAGGAACGAACCTCTGTCTTCCTCGAATCAACTTCATCCAGTATATTCTCTTTTTCTGGCATACAGTTATTACGCCTAAATGGTGACCTAACTATGTCTGATTGAACCTACTTTTGTCTATATATAATCGAATAATTTCGACTTATTTTTATAAATAGAACCAGAGAGTGATGAATATCAGGTGTACCAATACTAAATCAACAGTGTGGCTCGAAATAGAATGTTTCCACATTCAATACACGAAACATATCCAAAAGGCCGACTGTTATCGTCGCAAATAAATTATTGTGATCTACAGATGAGAAGCTGCCGTAAAAATTTAACCAAGCAATAAGGAAATTGAGAAACTAGTCCGCAAGAAAGCCGGCCCTGCTCGCAGCTAATTCTCTTTCTTCAAGTTTTTCAAGAAGAAATCTATCATTCTTGCAGCGCTGTCCGCTGTGGCAGCAGGATTGCCTTCCAGGTTGTAACCTAGAAAAGTAATTTTTGGAATCGGTAGATCAAATGAGTGGTAGGTATTGGGATAATTCTTTACGGTAAGCTTATCACTACCGCCTTGCCTGACAAGGCACTCGTCTGCTGGAGTCCAGTCATCTTTTTCTCCGGTGAAAACCAATAAGGGTATTAGCGGTGTGTAAGGAACCGCACCGCACCAAGGATAATATGCCACTGCGGCGCGGATAAGCTCGCTATTTTTTCCGTACGACATCAAGGATGCCACAGACCCTCCGTTGCTTTGTCCCATGACAAATACATTTGAAGCGTCGATGTCTGGAAGGGTACCAAGAAACCTGATCGCGTCAACGACATCTCGCTGCCGGTAACCTTGCGCTGCTGTCAGCCGACTAATAAGCTGGCAGACCCAGTCGAAATCAATTTCACGTGGTCTGAAACTGTCGATGATAAGAGTAGCGAAGCCGCTCTTGTTAAGCGTGCCCGCATGTGAATGCAGACTGATATTCGCCGCTCCCCAAATTCCTCCACAACCATGCAGCAATATCACGATTGGTTGTTTTCCTGCCTTATCAGATAAACCGAGCGCTCCGGTTAGCGTGACTTTCTTGCCGTAGTACGTGGAAGAAGACGCAAATGAGACCTGCTCGGCAGCCAGGAGTGTAGTCTGTAGAAAAAGCAGAACTACGATAGTAAATATTGAATATTTCAATATTGCTGTTTCCAATTTGCCAATACGATACGCAATTTTGCAGGTCGGACTATTCAAGGAGATTCTGGATAGCAGTTCAGGTATTTTCCAATGATGCGCCCACAAAACTACTTTAGCTAATATCGCTCTGGGTGACTACGGTGCGAGTATGTTACTACCTGATTTGACTAAAGATAACAAAAGTCTGTTTGCTATATACTAAACTGTATCACTATTTCGAAAACGGAATATTAATTGGAGATTGAATATATCCAATAGGGGAGGCCAAAGATGGACGAAAGAGAGGAAAATAAAAATGATAGTGTAAATTCTAGCAATCGGCCCGAAGGAGAGGCTCTTACATTCGAAAATGTTCTTGAACAAGAGATTGAAGCCTTACAGGATCGGATCGTTGGAAAGTCCAAACATGAAAATGTCTACGCCAAGGCACATAAAAGCCAACTGGTTGGATTGGCCTTTTCTGGCGGCGGCATACGCAGTGCCACATTTAATCTAGGGGTTTTACAGGCGCTCGCTAAGCATGGACGGCTTGATTCCTTTCACTATCTGTCCACTGTTTCAGGTGGTGGCTACATTGGCAGTTGGTTTTCAGCATGGGCCCACCGTAGGGGGCTTGACGAAGTAGAAAATCGGTTGAAGCACGAAATCGAGAAGACTAATAAGGATGAAAGAGAGCCGGTAGATAAAAAATGGTCTCCGATCACTTTCCTTCGCCATTTCAGCAACTATCTTACCCCAAAAACTGGTGTTTTTAGCGTAGACACGTGGACCGCAGTTACTACCTATTGCGGTAACCTACTGCTTAACCTTTCGACACTGATTCTGGCGATAGCTGCGATTCTCCTGGTTCCGCGACTTATCGTTTCACTGGTGTTTTCACTGCATGATTCAGCAGGGTTGTTTGTCAAGTTTGATTATTTGTTTTACGTTGGGATTGTTTGCATTATCTTTGCAATATTTTTCGTGGCCTGGAATTTGAGTCATCGATCAACGCCTCCTGAATATAGTAGTTCCACCGAGCACCTCAGTTTGAGGGGAAAAATTAGAAATCAATTGAGTATGCCTGCAGGGGTTGTGTATACGGTTGTACTACCGCTCTTTTTAGCTGGAATAGTGATTGCAATTAGTATTCCTTCCATATCATTGGGGTCCGGTGACAGAGCTTATCCGAGCCTCGTAGAATTTTTCGATTCGTTACCGTTGGCAAATTGGACTACCCAACCTTATGTAATGTGGGTGCTCATAGTCAGTGCGGTTTACGTATTCTCCTGGGCCAGTGCCATGTTGTTGGTATTGTGGCTCAATCGATCTGAGGCAAAATCTGTTGCAGATACTCAATCAACTGAGCGAAGCGACTCAATGTCAACAGATGCATTTATTGACGAGGGTTTTCAAAAGAATAAATTTGTGGCTGTGTTGTTGGTGGCAGCATTTTCTAGTGCAGTTGGTGGTGTGATTTTACGTTGGCTCAGTGAGCTATTTTCTCCTGGGAAAGCCGACTTGGATACTTGGGTTCATGGGGTGACCTGGTTACCGCCATCTGTGCTTCTGACTTTTATCCTGATCGGCTACATCCATATGGGGCTGATGGGTCGTACATTTACCGAACCGTATCGCCAGTGGTTTCGTCGTGTCAGCGCCTGGTTAGTGATTCTGAGTCTGGGGTGGCTAATTTTGTTCAACATCGTATTTTACGGTCCGCTACTGCTGAATTCCCTGGGGAAATATGTGAGTGGGGCACTCAGCGCGAGTTGGATAGCGACTACGATTGCTGGTCTTTGGTTCGGTGGATCGAGTGAGTCCAATGGAAGGTCCCGGACCAGGTTAATCAAGTTGATTGGTCTTGTAGCACCTTATGTGTTCTTGGTTGGATTGTTAATGGCCATTTCGTTGCAGACAAACACCATTCTCGATTTTTTTGCTCAAAAGGTTGAAGGTGAAGCGCAGCCAAAAATCTTGGCATATCTAGCGGGAGCAGAGCCTTCCCTTGTTATCGCGTTTTTTCTGGTTGTTGTTGCGGTAGCAACGTTACTTTCCTGGCGTTTAGATATAAATGAAATTTCAATGCATAATTTTTATCGACATCGTCTTGCCCGAGCCTACCTTGGAGCATCTAGAATTGAAGAGCGCCGCCCGGCCTACTTTACCGGGTTTGATCCAGACGATGATCTTTGGCTGTCGGACCTCGCAAATTCGAAGGGTCCAATTCAAATACTAAATACATCGATCAATATCACTTCCGGACACGAGTTGGGTTATCAGGAGCGCAAAGCGAGTTCGTTCTTTTTTACGCCATATCACTTCGGTTTCGATCCCGGACGTTTTGCGGTTCAACTGGAAGAGCGAGGATTTCGAAATACTGCAGATGGACAAGGATTAACCCTTGGCACCGTTCTAGCGGTCTCTGGTGCCGCGATAAACCCCAACATGGGGCAACGTACTTCTCCTGCGTTGGCATTTTTGATGACGGTGTTTAATCTTCGCCTGGGTTTGTGGCTTAGGAATCCAAGAGATTCAAAGTGGAGACTGCCTGGCCCAAGATTTGGATTGGCGCTGCAGTTCAAAGAACTGCTTGGTGCCGCAGGCGTTGATGCGGAGTATGTGAATCTGGCAGATGGTGGATTTTTTGATAACTTAGGAATTTACGAACTCGTCCATCGTCGTTGTCGCTTTATTCTAGCCTGCGATGCGGAAGCCGACCCCCATTATCAATTCAATGCGCTCGGTAATGCTATCCGCCGTTGTCGCAGTGATTTTGGAATTGATATCGAGATTCAACTCGATCCGCTGCGCCTCCAGGAGAACGGATTCAGTAAATGGCATTGTGCGATTGGTAAGATAAAATATGACCATGCAGATGCCGGAGCTCCTGATGGAACCCTGATATATTTGAAGAGTTCGCTAACCGGAGACGAACCGGAAGATTTGCTTAATTATGTGACCCGACATCCAGGATTCCCCCACGAGTCTACCGCTGATCAATGGTTTGGAGAATCCCAATTCGAGAGTTATCGAATGCTGGGCTATCATGAAGCGGACGAACTCTTCAGTGCTGCGCTTATTCGTAAAGAGGACAATGTCGAGGCGGCATTTGTAGCACTTCGTCGCGCATGGTATCCACCGAGCTCGATGACGGCGGGGTCTTTTACCCGACATACTGAAAAACTAGTTGAAATATTTGAGCGGGTTCGAAGTGAGTCGTCTCTTGCATTTCTCGACAGCGAATTGTATTTGGATATCGACAATTGGAAGGGTGCTCGCTCTACGCAAAACCCTGATACGTCGGATGTGGAAAAGCCTCATACCAGGACCGAAGAGCAAATGCGTGCCGGCTTTTATCTTTGTTACTCAATGATCCAGCTTATGGAGAACGTTTACCTTGACCTGGACCTTGAACACGAGTGGGAGCATCCGGACAATAGAGGCTGGTTAAATATGTTCCAGCATTGGTCCTGGTCACCCATGTTTCGTCAGACATGGGCAGTCTGCGCTGCTACATATGGGGCTCGATTTCGCTCGTTCTGTAAACACCGACTCGGATTAGACCTGGGAACCATATGGGTGGAAGAGCTAAAAGAAGATCCGCAAATTATAGTAGGAAATGCCGAATCAAGCCCCTCGCTTGGATTCACGATGCGGGAAAAGGATGTTCTCCGTCAAATTCTTAGAAAAGATTTGGGATTGTATCGGATATGTTTTCTGAAAATGGCCGTGCTCAATAGAAAAGCGCAAGAAGATGCGAGGAGACTCAGCAGGTTTGATAAAAGATCTGAACCAACGCGCGATAGTATCGATTTGGAATTTACTTTTGGTTTTGCATTGCTAAGAGAAGTGATTGATGGATATGATCTCGGATTTATTCGGGTTAGGGATCACCTCAGGCATCTTGGCCTGGGCCGACGAGCTATTTTGCGTTTGATTGTCGACCATGATGTGAGAGATATCAAACTGGCTGGCCAAATGGTAAACGAGTCCAGATATAAACGCCAAATAGAAGATCTTTTTCGCTCCACCATCAATGAGCGTGATCACAATCAAAAAAGAGAAACAAAAGGAGATATTGATGAATTATGGAAATCTTGATTGGCTACTAACAACTTCATCAGTATCTGTTCATACTTGATCTGACAATGATATAAATCTGTTTCAAATCTAATTGAACACACCACTCGTTTGAGTCATTTATATACATATTTGGCCACGAACGGGAACAAGAAAGCGGTCATTGTAGCTGGCATCTATTAAACAACGATTACAAAAACACAGGTCCGAAAATTGCAGGTTTTCAGTCTCAAAACACCGTAACATCCCTGAATTGACATACGCACGAAAGTAGGGCTCATTAGAAAATAATGTTAGAGACTATAGGTAATACACCCCTTGTTCGCCTTAAAAAAATAGTTCCCGCAAATTCTGCTGAAATCTGGGTAAAGATAGAAGGCGTCAATCCGACGGGTTCATACAAAGACCGTATGGCTCTCGCTATGGTTAAAGGTGTTGAAGAAAGCGGCCAGATTGACCCGAAAACTTCACTTCTTGAGTGCACAGGTGGAAGCACGGGTTCTTCCCTTGCATTTGTTTGTGCTGTGAAAGGATATAAGTTTACCGTGATTTCGTCCGACGCCTATGCCAGAGAAAAACTTGATTCGATGCGAGCATTTGGTGCAAGCGTTCTAGTAGAACCGAGTTGTGGCGGAGTAGTTACTCCTGACCTGTGGCCCAGAATGATTAATCGTGCCAATGAGCTTGTCGAAGGGGGTGGATATATATACTTGAATCAGTTCAACAACAAACATGCACCTGTTGGTTACGAAACGATGGGTAAGGAAATATTGGAGCAAATACAAAGACCCATCCAAGCGTTTTGCGGCGCTGTAGGTACCGCTGGTATGATCATGGGGGTTGGTTCGGTTATTAGGTCCAAGTGGTCCGGTGCACGGATAGTGGCTTTAGAACCGGATTCATCTTGCGTTCTATCCGGGGGTAAACCTGGTTCTCATAGTATAGATGGGACTGCTGCTGGTTTTGTGCCATCGCTATTCAGTCGAGAAGTAGTGACCGAAGTACGAGCGCTACCAGAACAAGAAGCGAGATCAATGGCGGGACGGCTTGCACGAGAAGAAGGAATTTTCGCTGGAACGTCGACGGGGTTGAACGTTGTTGCAGCACTCAAGTTAGCGAAAGAGGTAGGCAAAGGTGGCACAGTTGTTACCGTTGCTTGTGACTCAGGATTCAAGTATCTAGATGGGGCTCTTTACCGTACTAATGCGTGCGATGAATAATGGCTGAAATGAGCAATTGGTAGGTAAAAAATTTAAATATAATTTCTATGATCCTACATGATTTAGACATCCCTATACTTCAGGCTCCTATTGCTGGTGCGGACACCGTCGAGCTTGCCGCAGCAGTCTCAAATATCGGTGCTATGGGATCTCTTGCCATGACATGGACACAGCCGGAACTTGCTTTGCGTTCTGTCGAACAACTCCTGGCTGCGACAAACCATCCTTTCTTTGTCAACTTTGCGCTTTCGTTTCCACAGTTAGCTTTCGATATTGTTGTCGAGGCGGGAATCCCGGCTATAACACTGTCATGGGGTCAAAGTCCGGACCTCATTAATCGTGCGCATCGACATGGAATCCTGGTGGGAGTCCAGGTTGGATCGGCTGATGGTGCAGATCGCGCCATTCGTGACGGCGCGGATTTCGTGATATGTCAAGGTGTTGAAGCTGGTGGGCATGTTCAGTCAACAACACCGCTGACAGTGCTCTTACCTCAGGTTTTAGCGCTAACACAGGATGTGCCAGTAGTCGCAGCCGGTGGGCTTGGGAATGGCAGCGACATTAGTTGGGCTCTTAACGAGGGCGCAACTGCAGTAATGCTTGGAACTCGTTTTGTTGCGACTAAGGAAAGTCGAGCACATGCACTATACAAAGAAGCGATCGTAAACGCGAGAGAGACAGACACATCATACTCGATTTGTTTTGATGGGGACTGGCCATACGCCGCTCATCGAGTACTAAGAAACGAAACCCTGAATCAATGGGAATCCGCAGGATGCCCGCCCTCAGGATCAAGACCTGGCGAACAAGACTTAATCGTGCGAATGTCCTCAGGCGAGAAAGTCAGGCGATACAGCTCCAAGACTCCGACGGACTCTATGAGTGGGGATGTCTTGGATTGCTCCCTATATGCGGGCACGAGTGTAGGAAAAATCACCGACATACCGGAGGCAAAAGAGCTTGTAATTCGATTATGGAACGAATGTCAGTGCGCGAGGGGCGAGCTCTAGAGATTGGAAGATTGTCAATAAAAAAAATCAGTACAAACCAAGTAGGGAATTTTCACAAAACCGGTTTTATTGAATGACTGCTGTATGGAAATTCGAAAGTTTTACGACAATAGTCGATTTGCTCTTGGGGGTAAGGAAGCGACCAAAGGCATTAGTCTGTACTCGAAACGGTCATACAGCGATTTCTAATTTCTCAGCCAGTTACCCCATAAACGGACATTCAAAAGTGATAAATGGTGTACGCACTATCAAATTTGGTTAATCATGCTTGAAGTGATTTCATTGATATTTATTATTCAAATAAAGATCAGATAATTATTTGTGCAGAGTTTTGAATTGTCAGGGACACGCTACAGGATTTCGATGCCATTAGTTTCTACAGCAACGATATACTTGTAAAGATATTTCTTGCTCTCGTAAACTGACAATGGCTTTTGCAGATCATATTTCCCGACAAGACTGGATATACCGCTGGGCCGGAGAAGTTGATGCTGATATCCTGGATCGAGACGCCAAACTTACAATGTCCCAGGCAAATAATCGACCGGGATATCTTGCGATTCACAGCGCCAAGGGCTCCTTTGTGACCGATCATTCTGCCCGGGATTATCTCGACCTGCATGGCAATAATTGCCATCATATTGGTTATCGACACCCCGCATTAATCTCGGGCCTAATTGACCAGTTATCAATTCTCCCGGTCAATACCCGAGGTTTTACCAATGAAGTGTTCGTGACCCTGGCAGAACAATTATATGAGCTGTGGCCGGGAAACGATGGCAGATTGTTTATGGTTCCGGGCGGCTCGGCGGCGGTTGAACTGGCCCTGGCGTTAACCCGTGTACATACGGGGCGATACAAGACCCTCTCCTTTGCTGACAGTTTTCACGGCCGAAGTCTTGGTGCAATTGGACTGACCGCGGCGGTAATGGAACGTTCTGAGCGGTTGGGATCATTGTTGCCCGGGGCTTTGCATGTACCGTCATTTAAACCGGCTGCAACTCCCGTCCAGGCTTCAGGCAAAGACATCGAAGCGGCGGCAACCATATCGTTAAATGCTATTCGGGAAGTCATGGATAAAGAAGGGGATATCGGATGCATCATTGCTGAACCGATTGCCAACGGCGGTTTTCGACCTCCCGATTGGTACTGGCCAGAAATTCGACAGTTATGCGATGCACACGACAGTTTACTGATCTTTGACGAAATCCCTATAGGCCTGGGCAAAACCGGTGTGTTGTTTAATAGCGAGCACTTCGGAGTTTTGCCAGATATGACAGTTCTGGGAAAAGCCCTGGGCGGAGCCGCATTACCGGTTGCAGCCGTACTTGCGGACGGCAAGCTGGATAGTGCAAGGGAACTTAATCTTGGTTATTTCACCCATGAAAAAAACCCCTTAATGGCTAGAGCCGGGCTCGAGACCCTTGGGGTAATCCGCAAAGAGAACCTAGTCGAAAATGCAGCCAATCTCGGTCCGGAAATCTCGCATCGCATCGACGCGCTTAGAAAGCATCACCCCGAAGGCATGATTTCCCATTGTGGAGAGGGTTTGATTCACCGAATTGAATTGGCCCGAGACAAAATGGCGGAAGCGATATTTTATAATTGCATGGAAAATGGCGTCATCCTGAACTACTCCGGCTATGGAGCCGGGTTGTCTTTATCCTTACCCTTGAATATCGCTGAAGAACACATAGACTTAGCGCTCGACGTTCTTGGTAACGCACTCAAACACGTTCGCTGATCCCGAGGTTGTTCACTGTGGTTTTCAGGGTGAATTTGAAGAACGATTAAGAACGCCCAGAATGAGTTGATCTGGAGACTGGCTATATGACAGCAAATATTACTGAAGCGCCCGGCAGCCCATCCAAAACGTTTTTGGATTTCCCCCTTGAGCTGAACCTGAATTCACTCAATGCGGATATTGCAATCCTGGGTGTGCCTTACGGATTACCCTATTCAAAGTCCCGAAAGATTAACGACCAAAGTCGTGCGCCGGATGCGATACGCCGGATATCGAAACAATCACATTACATCCGTGAACGCTATGACTGGGATCTGGATGCGAGTTTGCTTGATGGGCGTGATATCAAAGTTGTGGATTGCGGCAATGTGACCACTGATCCAGATGACCCAATAGAACACTATCGTCGGGCGGAAACCGCGGCGAAAAAAATATTTGGCACAGGTGCGACTCTAATAACACTGGGTGGCGACCACGGCATTCCTATTCCGATAATGCGAGCGCTTGAGGTTTTCGGAAATAATATCACCCTGATCCATATAGACGCGCACCTGGACTGGCGCAACAATTCCAAGGGTGTGACAGAAGGCTTCCGAAGTCCAATCCGCCGCGCATCTGAAATGGCATGGATTGGCAAAATCGTACAGATTGGAATTCGTGGAAACGGAAGCCTGGATCGCTGTGAAATCGAGGAAGCCCTTGCCAGGGCAGACATTATCACTGCATACCAGATGCATGATATGGGTGTGCAAGCGGTTCTGGATCGCATTCCCGACGGTGGGCCATATTACCTGACGATAGATGCCGATGGACTCGATCCAACGATTATGCCAGGGGTCGTGTCGCAAACCCCAGGCGGGCTTAACTGGATGCAAACACGAAAACTGATCCATGGACTGACGAACAAAGGGCGGGTGCTGGGGATGGATCTGGTAGAAATTTCGCCTGAGAAAGATGTCAGCGATCTGACCCTTGTCCATGCCGAGAGACTACTATGTAATTTTATCGGCGCTTGTGTCCAGACGGGTTATTACGACAATTAAGTCGTCCAAATTAAACGATGTTTCGGTAAACCGGGGGGTGGCTTCAACCGCTAAAACATCGGCGATCAATTTAGCATTGGTTTTGAGTTAGGTTTTCCTAGCTATTGGGTTCCAAAATCTGTTACAACGCGCCTCCAGATAATATGAGACAATCCAAATAAGCAAATATCACTGAATGATCCCGATGCAAGATCAATGTATATAAGAGGAAGTGGTATAGCGGGCTATGACGTACAGACAGCGGTGGATGCTGAGCATCATCTGATATTTGCGCATGAAATCGTGATGAAAAACAACGATTACAACCAACTCTATTCAATGGCAAATCAGGCAAGAGAAGAGATGGGCGTCACTGAATTGGAAGTGATTGCAGATAAAGGATATTACAAGGGAGAGGAAATCAAAGCCTGTGAAGATACAGGAATAACAGCCTATGTGGCAAAGACGTGGGCTTCTCAAAATAAGGCGAAGGGATTATACGATCGAAGTGCGTTTCGCTACGATCCAGAGAAGAATGAGTATCACTGCCCAGCTGGAGATACATTAAAGTGGCGAATGACAAACCATGAACGAGGTCCCAATCTTCACCGTTATTTGATTTCGAATTGTCAGCAATGCCATTTGAAATCAAAATGTACACCTGGGGTAGAGCGACGCGTATCACGCTGGGAGCATTAAGAAATACCGGAAGAAGCAGAAAAGAGATTGGCACGAGAACCAGGAAAAATGTAAGTTCGGAGCCAGACTGTAGAACACCCATTTGGAACATTAAAACACTGGATGGGAGTACCCCATTTTCAGATGATCACATTGGAACATGTGAGAACGGAGATGAGTCTGCATGTTCTCGCTTACAATATGAAGCGAGTGATGAACATATTGGGGGTTCATCGGCTGTTACAAGTTGATTTAACTGGGGAAAATAACGCAGGCTCGATGCATTATGCTATCGTCCTTCACTTTTCTATAAGCACATTTAACTGAGAATTGATAGCGTGCAGTTTATCCAGCACTTACTGCTAAATTAGAAAATAAGCCCTACGTCATGATCTCATGATAAGCCGTTACCACCTGCTTGATGCAACCTTATACCAATTTATGTCCAGTCTGAAATTCGTCAACGGAATCAAAATAAGCCTCGTTCGTTATGTTTTCCTTTTAACCGGACTATTTCTGTTGAATGTAGGATTTGGTCAAGGCCTTCAACTTCCGCAGTCTGAAGCCCCAGCGGTGGCAATCGAAATAGAAGACCCCGAAAGCAAGGAGGCGGTGCGACAGCTTGTATCTACCCTAAGCGACGATGCAGTCAGAACACTTTTGATTGAACGACTCGATGCAGTTGCGGAGGCAAAAGCGTCTGAATCTGAAAACAATATTGGTACTTTGGGTGTAATCGAGCAGCGATTTAAAAATTACTGGGGTTACGCTAAGGAATCAGCCCAGGACAGCGGGGCTATTCCGGGCATTCTGGCGAAGATCAGTTATGTTGTTAGGTCATCAACAACGCATAATTTTGGTAAAGCATTGCTAGTCATTCTATTGGCTATTGTGGTTGGTTTTTGTGCTGAGCGTCTGACAGCGCTGTCCTTCCGCAAGCGCAAAAAGAAACTTATCGATGCTTCCTCTACAAAGTTGTGGGGCATTCTCAAAATTCTCTACACTAGATTATCGTACGATATCCTGGGTGTGCTTGCATTTGGTTTGGCGAGTTCCATCTGCATCAGCTTGTTTTATCCAGACGGGTCGCTGATGAATCAGTTGGCGGCGATATTTACCGTAGGCATTTTTGGTGGTTGGTTGGCTTATGTCATCTGCCGTTTCTTCTTCGCACCATCGCGCCCGGATCTGCGTATCTGTAAAACAACTGATCAGAGGGCAAAGAAGATTACTGTTACTTTCTCTCTGGCAGCAGCCTATATCGTCGCAATGCATAATATTTTTTATCTCTTTATCCAAATTGGTGATGAGAACTACGGTGGTTATCTATACATGCGTACCTTGGGCTATTGGATGAATATTTCGCTATATATCGTGGCGGCAATAGCAATTTGGTGCAATCGGGAAGCATTGACCGAAATTTTAATAGAAAATAAAAGGAGGGTCAGTCTGGCCATTGGAGAAGAGGCGCCTGGTGACCTTAGTTGGTTTGCTATTCACTGGCCAAAAATCGCAGTGTTTCTCATCGTGTGTAAATACGCTCTGGTTGAGATGGTGGTGAACAATTCAGATGTTGGTGTCTACTCTACCAGCGCCGTCTATATTACTTTTATTGTAATTTTTCTGTGGCCAGGTATCGATGCAAACGTTTCCTTGTTCGTAGGCAAAGGCGTCAGCGTACCGGAAGATGAGACAGTAGCAGCCAGCAAGGCCAGACGAAATATGCAGTTAGGATTGCTCCGGGTTGGCCGCGTTCTGGTGGTCGGAGTGGTGTCCTATGCGCTCGCCTCATTGTGGGGTTTAAATATCATGGATCTGGCCAATTCAGGATTGGGTGCCAAAGCGGCAGGAACTCTGATCGAGTTTTTATTTATCGTCCTGATCGCTTATATATCTTGGGAGCTCGTTTCTGCATGTATCGGGTATTGGATGGCCGCGGAAGCTGGTAATTCTGTAGAGGGTGAAGAAGAAGCTGGCGGAGAAATCGGCGGTGTAGGACTCTCGCGTGTAGCGACACTACTACCAATCATCAAGAAATCGGCCCAGTTCTTGATCATTGTCGTTTCTATCATAATGGTGCTGGATAATTGGGGTGTAAATATAGGCCCGATTCTTGCTGGTGCTGGCGTCATCGGTTTGGCTATTGGATTTGGCGCACAAACGCTAGTGAAAGATATTGTGTCAGGATTATTTTTTCTTGCAGATGATGCGTTTAGAGTGGGTGAGTATATCGACGTGGGGGGAACCATGGGTAACGTTGAAAAAATTTCATTGCGTTCACTTAGACTGCGTCATCACCGGGGCCTTGTTCATACCATTCCATATGGAGAAATACCCAAGTTAACCAACTTCAGTCGGGATTGGGTCATTATGAAGTTACGTTTCAGAGTGCCTTTTGATACTGACATCAATCAAGTCAAAAAAATATTCAAAGGGATCGGTGCAGACCTTCTGCAAGATCCAATACTGGGCGAAGATTTTCTTGAACCGTTTAAATCCCAGGGAGTCGCGGAAGTGGATGACAATGGCATTGTCGTACGGGGCAAGTTTATGGCCAAACCGGGTAAGCAATTTATGATCCGGAAAGAAGTTTACGTTCGGGTACAGAAAGCTTTCGAACAGGCAGGTATTCCGTTTGCGCGTAAACAGGTGATGGTACATATCCCGGGGTTGGAGAAAAATGACCAGATAGGTGAAAATGAATTAAAGGAAATTGGGGCCGCTGCTGCTGAGTCAGTTGAGGAGCCATTGGAACCAACTGAACCAAAAAAAACCTAAAGAAAATCGTTGCCGCCCGGGATAACGCAAACTAGGGTTTCTATCACAATGCGAATTTTAGTATTAGATCAGCCTCAGTGAAGAGCGTTGATAATAATTAAGAAAATGATAGATTTTAGGGGCCCGCCTAAGACAGTAAGCGCCCTTGAGTAATCAATCAAAAATATCAATATCAAAACAAGAGTTAGAACGATATCAACTAGACGGTATCGTTTGTCTTCGACAAAAGTTTGGTTTCGAGTGGATCGATTACATGCGTGGTTGGGTGGATCGCGCAATGGCAACACCTGGCCCCTATGGTGAGGAGTATGAGAGCAATAACGGTCGATTTTTTGGTGATCTTGATATCGCACGACGTCACGAGGGCTTCCGGCGTTTTATTTGGGAATCTCCGGCTGCAGAAATTGCGGGCAAAATAATGGAATCCAACAAGGCGAACTTTTTTTACGATCAACTGCTGGTTAAAGAGCCAGGAACCTCAGCACGTACGCCATGGCATCAGGACCAGCCTTACTGGGCTGTATCTGGCAAACAAATCTGCTCGATCTGGTTACCATTCGATTCTGTGGCGAAAGAATCATGCGTCGAGTATGTTGCTGGTTCGCATCACTGGGATGAATTCAATCCCCATCACTTTACTGATGGATCACCCTATCAAGGTACTGGGTTGCAACAAATACCTGATATTGAGGCTGAAAGAGCGCAACACCGAATTTTACAATTTGAACTTGAATCGGGAGACTGTCTTGTCTTCCAGGCGATGATTGTTCATGGCGCCCCGGGCAATGCTGCTCCGCAAAGGCGTCGGGCATTGGCAACTCGATGGACCGGGGACGACGCCAGGTATCATCTGCGGCAAGGTGAAATAGCGATTCCAACCCGCGACCCGGGATTAAACTATGGGGACATTTTGGATTGTGACGACTTTCCGGTGGTATGGCGGAAAAGTTGAATCTTTGAAATTAAAAACCGGGATTCGATTTTTGTTTTTTGTTGTTTTGGTCCCGGTATTTGCTTTCCATTATTTTTGAACCTTAACACCCGGGCAACCAACCACAATCACGACACACTGCCTAACAATTCATGTGCCTGCTTCGCGGCTCTCGCTCCCTCATGCAATGCCCCAGTCACGCACGACGGGTTACGGTGACTAGTTCCTTTCCCCGCAAAAAACAGGCGCTCCGCTGCCGATGCATCCCCTGTTTATTTGCGATATTGATTAGAGTCTGGGCGTCGTCTCCCATGGGGTAACACATCACTATATTGTTAGGTCTATCTTTCTTATCCCTACTCGACATCCACGCGCTCGGCACCTTCCCGAGTTAATGTCCTGTTTCTTTTCCATGTCGTTTCTGCCCAATATTCGCTTTAATTTCTACATATGCTTTTTTGAATAGGTTAGATCGTTAGGGCGCCACGGTCATCCAGTGGGCAGGAGGATTGGTGCTTCTTTATTCCACGATAACCAGACATCAGCCCCGCGTTCAAGCGGACTACCGTTACCGCTAGAGTACTCATTACCCGCAACCGCTAATGGTTTTTCGCAGCCTTCCACCTCGACATAGTGATGACTACGATCACCGAGGTAGGCGGTCGTTTTCAACTTTCCTTGTACCGAATCCACCTCGGTTGAAAAAGGCACAGAGCTGATCAACAGCTTTTCAGGCCGAATGGCGACAATGACTTGTTCTCCTTGCCTAACGAAGTTTGCATCGGTTATTGCCTGAATTTGTCCGAGGCCGGCGGCATCAAGCACCACACTGTCATCGTTCACGTGTAGGGCCGTGGCGTCAATAAAGTTCATTTGCCCAATAAACTCTGCGACCTCAACACTATTCGGTTGGTTGTAAAGCGATTGAGGAGATGCAATTTGAAGCACGTCACCGCGGGCCATCACGGCGACTCGATCCGATAGGGTCATCGCTTCTTCCTGGTCGTGAGTGACGAAAATGAAAGTGATGCCTACCGATTCTTGCAATGATCTTAATTCCAACTGCATCTCCTCGCGCAATTTTTTGTCTAATGCACCAAGGGGTTCGTCGAGCAGTAGAACTTTTGGACGCATGATCAAAGCCCGGGCTAGCGCTATTCTTTGTCGTTGACCGCCAGATAGCTCGTTTGCTCGGCGTTTACCAAATCCCGGTAGTTTGACCATTTCAAGTGCCTCTTCAACCATGCGGTCTACTTCTGAACGGGGCAACTTCTGTTTGCGTAAGCCGTAGGCAATGTTGGCACGTATATCCAGATGCGGAAAAATCGCGTAATTTTGAAACACCATATTGGTCGGTCGTTGGAAAGGAGGGACCTCAGACATTGGTTTTCCATCGATATAAATTTCTCCGCTGGTTGGCGATTCCAATCCGGCTAACATCCGGAGTAAAGTGGTTTTTCCACAACCCGATGCGCCCAGCAGTGAAAAGAATTCACCCTTACCGATTTCTAAACTGACCTGATCAACAGCGGTTACTTCACCAAAGCGCTTCGATACGTTTTCAATACTGATATAGTTTTCAGAATTACTCATATGATTGATTAGTCTCTGGGCTAATTTTCTTTTTCAGTAGTAGAAGCGCCACGGCGGATAAGAACTTGGGAGAGGAATACGACAACGAATGAAATTGTCAAAATACAGGCGCCCATGGCGAGAACACTTGGAAGACGTTGCGGAAACCGTAACTGTCCATACATAAAAATGGGTAATGTTGGATCGGTTCCCGCGAGGAAGAACGCCAGGATAAATTCATCAAATGAAACCGTGAAACACAAAAGTAAACTCGCAAGGACGCCTGGAAAGACCATGGGTAGAGTGATTCGCCAAAAAGTCCACCAGGCGTTTTCGCCAAGATCCGCGGAGGCTTCTTCCATGGATTTATCAAATCCTTCAAATCGCGGTATTAACGTCGCCATAGAAAATGGCACACAAATTAGGATATGGCCAATTGTTATGGTGTAGAGGGAAAGCGGCACACCAAGACGACTCAATAGAATCAGCATCGCGACGCCAATAATAATGCCGGGAATAACCAGTGGCAACATGATCACAAATAGCATAGGCCGTTTGCCTGGCATATGATAGCGTGTGACCGCCTTGGCACCGAAAACACCCAGAATGGTAGCTATAACGGTGGTGGTTAGTCCTACTCTGATACTGTTCATAAGGGCCGCAGACATCTGTTCATCCGTGAACATAATTCGATACCACTTAAGGGTCCACCCTTTTATTGGAAAGGTGACGTATATCGAATCATTAAATGAAAACAGCGGTAAAAATAAAACCGGAATATATAGAAACGCCAAAAATACGATGGCGTAAATATACAACGGCTTGTTTGGGCGCTCGATGTAGGGGGCATCCTTCACCCGATTCGCTCCGTTGCTTTCCGTGTAATTAAATAAAATGCGATAGCAATCAATCCGACGATGAACATCATCGAGATAGCAAGGGCGGCTCCCATTGGCCAGTTGTTCACATTGCCAAAGTGTATTTGAATTATGTTTCCGATCATCAGTCCATCTGGGCCCCCCACTAAAATAGGGGTGACATATTCACCAACGGTTGGAATAAAAATCAGTACCGTGGACGCAATAATGCCAGGTAAAGATAACGGCAGAGTGATTCGAAAAAATCGTGCGACTGGTCCATCGCCAAGGTCGGTAGCGGCTTCAAGCAGCGATTTATCAATTTTTTCTAAAGAGACGTAAATCGGTAGTATGGCAAACGCCGCCCAGGCATGGGTCAGCGTGATAACAACGGCGGTTGGGCTATATAAAAGGTATTCCAGCGGCGCGTCAATTAGACCTAGGGTTAATAGTCCGGTGTTGATCGCGCCATTAAATCCAAGGATTACCTTCCAGGTAAAAATTCGTAGTAAATAACTCGTCCAGAAAGGCAGGGTCATTAATATTATCCAGACAAGTTTGCGCCGATGTACATGGAACGCGACAAAATACGCCATAGGGTAGGAAAGTAGAATGGTCGCGAGGGTGCAGCTACCAGAAATTGCCAAAGAGCGGAGAAGCAGCTTGCCAAAAACCGGTCGTTCAACCGCTTTTTCATAGTTTGCTAGGGTTAAAGCTGTGTCAAAATCAAATCCATGCTGGGTCCAGAAACTCATGAGAACCATGATGCCAAACGGTACACACATACTGAACAGCATGACTAGCAGCGTTGGTGATAGTAACGTGTAACCTCTTAGTGCTTCGCTACGCAGAAACCGCGCGCGCAATCTTCCACGCCATGTTTGCGTGTGGAATGAACTGGATGGGATAGATACGCCGGTCAATTCGTTAATCAGCCTGGTAATCCTCAATCATTAATCTCGCGGAGGTAACGGCTGATTGGGAAATGCTTTGGCGAGAAATAGGCGCATAGAAGTGATCGCCTTGCTATAGTCGTTGGGCATCGGATCGAGGTGCGAAGTTACCCAAAATCCAAACAACATAGCGCCAATTCCATCTCTGATTGCGGTCATCTCTGACTTATCGTAACCGCCCTCGTTAATATGCTGGACAAGTAACTTTTCCAGTTCAATTTCATATCTCTCATCTCGCGGCAACGCGACTTCATGGTACAGCATATTACCTTTCGACTCTCCCCAGAAAGCGTGCCAGGTGGATACATACTTTGGATGTTTGCTTGCGAAAAGGATGTCGTAGTCAATCAGAGCAAGCAGTTTATGCATTGGCGTGCCTGCGCTGGATCTGACCACCTCGTCCCAGCCATCACTGAACCGCTTTCCCAAGTACTCAAGTACTTCTTTATACAGATTGTTTTTTGACTTGAAGTGAAACACCACGAGTGCTCTGGACACACCAGCCACTTCGGCCACGCGATCCAGGGTTGTATTGCCAAGGCCCAGAGAAGCAATGTTGGAAATGGCTGATTGCAGGATGAGTTTTCGCGTTTCAGCGCCGCGTGCCAGACGACGGTCCTGGGAAGCAGGAGTTTGTTGGGGTTGTGACATGGATTCCGGGGTTTTCAAATTGTTAGTTAAGTCCGGTAGTGTGGCACTTTATGTGAAGCTTGAAACTAACTGACTTGTCAGATAGTATCTTTGTGGTGATACTAATGTCAACACGGTCAGCCAATTGCCCAATGATTTCAGCGATAGCTAGCCAGTAACTTGCGAGGAGTTAAGAAATGAAGAAAAGTAATTATTCAAAAGACGAATTGATAGATACTCTGGAAGGAGGCAACCTATCTCGTCGCCGTTTTAATCAGATTCTGGGTGCAGCGGGAATCAGTATGGTCGCCAGTCCGATGCTTTCTGGAAACGCCATGGCCGGAACGGCGGATCAGGCTACCTACTTCACGTGGGGCGGGTGGGATTTACCCGACCTGTTTCCCGAATATACAGCGAAGCATGGTGAGGCACCCAATTTCGCGACCTTTGGTGGGTCCGAAGAAGCATTTACAAAAATGCGCGCTGGATTCGTGGTGGATGTTGCCCATGCCTGCAATGTTGAGATATCGCGATGGGTCGAAAGCGGTTTGTTTACCCAATGGGATACGTCAAAATTATCGAATTGGGGAGATGTATTGCCGGAGCTTTGGCAACTCCCTGGTAATGTTGTGGATGGCAAGCCTTATTTTATTCCCTTTGATTGGGGACAAACATCCATAACTTATCGTACTGATCTTGTTGAATGGGAGAATGGTGAGCAGTCGTGGGGACTGTTATGGGACGAACGATACAAAGGAAAAATTGGACAGCTCGGTTCTGCCGGAGATGCGTGGTGGTGCGCGGCGATATACGCTGGCGTCGACTTCAATGAAATTGGTTCGAAAGATAATCTGGAAAAAGTCGCTGAACTACTTCGCAAGCAACGTCCATTAATCAGAACTTATACCGATGAGGTTGCCTCTTTAGAACAAGCTTTGGCTTCCGGAGAGTTGGTCGCGGCAATGACATGGAATAGCTCCGCAGTCGCATTAAAAGCCGAAGGTGTACCAGTTGAGTTCGCAAAGCCAAAAGAAGGCGCATTAACCTGGGTTTGCGGAATGATGATGCATAAAGATGCGCCCCATCCAGACAAAGCCCACGACGTCATCGATTCCCTGATTAGTTATGATCGGGGCAGGCAAGTTATCAGTGAAGACGGTTACGGTCACTCCAATGGCAAAGCCTTGCAATCTTTCTCAGAAGAAGAACTGGCAGCATTAGGATTGAGTCACGACGTGCAGGCGGTATTAGGCTCAGGCAAATTTATGGTGCCACAGGGCCAGGAATTTGAAACAGCTTCAAATACGATGTACGAAGAGATCAAGGCAGGTTTCTAGAACTGTCGCATCTGGATGAACCCAAGACCAAGAAGATTAACTTTGGATCATCCTCAATCTGACAATCACGTTGCTAATAAGTGATTGTCAGATTAGCTGAGTCTATCAACTCAAAGCTAACCGACAAAACCGTTAGACAATCGAGTTAATACTATCGAATGCCAAGAGATCCCCGCTACGATATCTTGTTTGAACCAGTGAAGATTGGACCCGTTACCGCGAAAAATCGGTTCTATCAGGTACCTCACTGTAATGGTATGGGGTTTAATTCTCCGCAAACCCATGCCGCTATGCGCCAAGCGAAGGCGGAAGGTGGTTGGGCTGTTATCTGTACAGAAGAATGCATGATCCACCCAACATCTGACTATTCACCTGAACCTCAGGCACGCTTGTGGGATGAATATGATGTGGAATGTTTGGAGCTAATGGTGGACGCAGTGCATGAGCACGATGCGCTCGCTGGTGTGCAGCTGGCGCACAATGGAGTTGGTGCACAAAACTTGTATACGCGAATGACACCACTGGCACCGTCTGATCAGGCTGGTATTGATAGTGTGCCGAGTCAGGGGCGTGGTATGACGCGCAAAGACATTCGCGTATTTCGACAATGGCATCGTGACGCCGCCTTGCGGGCAAAACGCGCTGGCGCAGACATTGTTTACGTCTATGCAGGCCATGATTCAACCCTATTAATGCATTTTTTATCGGCGCGGCGAAACCACCGAACCGACGAGTACGGTGGTGTATTGAAGAACCGAGTGCGGTTGTTTCGCGAAGTGCTGGAAGATACCAAAGACGCGGTAGGAGACCGCTGTGCAATAGCGGTTCGATTGGCAGTGGACGAGTTGATGGGCGCTGATGGTATAACAAGTCACGGAGAGGGCCGAGATATCGTCGAAATGCTTGCGGAGCTTCCGGACCTATGGGATGTCAATGTAAGTAGCTGGGAAAACGATTCCCTCACTTCTCGCTTTGGCGAAGAAGGTTTCCAGGAGTCTTATGTAGAATTCGTCAAGAAAGTCACCACCAAACCTGTGGTCGGGGTAGGCCGATTTACCTCTCCAGACACGATGGTTAGCCAGGTAAAACGGGGTGTGTTGGATATGATTGGAGCCGCCCGCCCGTCCATTGCGGATCCATTTTTGCCCCAGAAAATAGAGCAAGGAAGAATAGACGAAATTCGCGAATGTATCGGATGCAATATTTGTGTATCAGGTCAGCTCACATTCACACCTATGCGATGTACACAGAATCCAACTATTGGGGAAGAATGGCGAAAGAGCTGGCATGCCGAGCAGATTCCCGAGTGCGGTTCAGACAAAAAAGTACTTGTGGTTGGTGGCGGTCCGGCGGGCCTGGAAGCAGCGCGTGCACTGGGGCAACGAGGATATTCTGTCACATTGGCTGAAGCGAAAAAAGGTTTGGGAGGACGGGTTACTCAGGAAAGCCAGCTGCCTGGGTTGAATGCATGGGCCCGGGTTCGTGACTGGCGGGTTGGCAGGATCCAGCAGATGAGTAATGTTGAGGTCTATCTGGAAAGTAGATTGACCAAAGAAAATATTCTTGAATTTGGCTGCGATCAGGTTATTTTGGCTACCGGCGCTGACTGGCGCTCTGATGGAATAGGCGTCACAAACTGGCAGCCCATTCCAGGCGCAGATCAGGCACATGTCTATTCAGTTGAACACGTATTTAATGGTGCTGAGATTGCGGGACCTGTCGTCGTATTTGACGATGACAACTTCTATATGGGTGCTTTGATAGCCGAGAAATTGCGGCGCGACGGTCTTGAAGTGACGCTGGTTACCACAGCAGTAAAGGTATCATCCTGGACGGAAAACACCCTTGAGCAACACCGGATTCAAGCCAGGGTTCTCAATCTCGGAATCGCCGTCATCACGTCAAAAAATATCTCGCGAATTGGCCAAGCAGAAGCTGAACTATCGTGCACGTATACGGAAAATACGATTGACGTCAGGGCTTCAAGCATTGTTCTTGTCACGTCGAGACAGCCGAACAACGCGCTATCAAAGTCGCTAGGATTGCATCAGGAGAATCATGGTGCCTCAGAAAACATGTCGATTATTCCTGTTGGAGACTGTTTGAATCCGTCGACAATTGCCGCGGCAGTCTACGACGGCCACCGCGTGGCTCGCGAGATGGATGCGCCCCCCGAAAACCCAGATATGCCTTTCAAACGGGAAAGAGTACTTCTGGAAAGAATTCGGGATTCCGTATCTACTCCGCCGGCTTGAATTGCTCGTGTGCCGTCAAATGTTGGGGGATTACCAAATAGTGTGTATGAATACCAACTATAGTAAAAAATCGGTTGTTGGTTTCTGCTATGGGGCAGGATGTGGCAATTAATTAAACAGCAAATTTCAGATCTTTCCAACAAAACAATGCGTGACTCTCGATACGACATTTTATTCGAACCGGTAAAAATTGGTCCGGTAACGGCGAAAAATCGGTTCTACCAGGTTCCACATTGCACTGGTCTTGGTTGGGTGAGGCCGCGTATGGTTGCAGAGCTAAGAGGTGTTAAGGCAGAAGGTGGCTGGGGCGTTGTTTGTACCGAGTATTGTTCGATTCATCCTGCGTCTGACGACCTACCTCACCCCTATGCATCACTATGGGATCAAGGGGATATTACATCCCATGCTTTAATGACTGAAAAAGTTCATCAACATGGTTCCCTCGCCGGTGTGGAATTGTGGGCTGGTGGTTCGCGCTCCGCTAACTTATTTACCAATGAAGTAGCGATGGATGTGTCTTCCCGGCCGAATGCCGCCGGTGTTCCCTATCAAACCCGAGCTATGGATAAAGCAGATATTCGGGAATTGCGACGTTGGCACAAGAATGCTGCGCTGAGAGCAAAACACGCCGGGTTCGACATTGTCTATGTTTACGCAACCCATGATTATTTGCTATCGCACTTTCTTTCAGCGCAAACCAACACCCGGACGGATGAATATGGTGGCTCACTAGAGAATCGTGTTCGCCTCATTCGCGAGTTGATCGAAGAAACCAAAGATGCTGTGGGAGACCGATGCGCTGTTGCTGTTCGATTTTCAGCGGACGAGTCAGGCGGAACCGAGGGCCAGCCGCTAATCGGTGAACGTCGGGAGACGATCGAAATGCTAGCGGAGCTCCCGGATCTTTGGGATATCAATATCAGCGACTATTCCCAGGAGATGGGTGTTTCCCGATTTGTCAAAGAAGCTTCACTCGAAGCACACATGTCCTATGTAAAATCAATTACGACTAAGCCGGTCGTGACGGTCGGAAGATTTACCTCACCGGATACCATGGTCTCTCAAGTTAAACGCGGTATTGTGGATTTCATCGGTGCGGCGCGGCCCTCAATTGCAGACCCTTTTCTTCCGAAGAAAATTGAAGAAGGGCGGTTGGAAGATATTCGGGAGTGCATTGGTTGCAATATTTGCTACACCGGAGACAGCAAAGCCACTCCAATACGCTGTACCCAAAACCCCACCATTAGCGAAGAATGGCGACGTGGCTGGCATCCTGAAAAAATTCCGCCCAAGGGTTCAGAATCTACTGTACTGGTAGTGGGTGGTGGACCCGCGGGTCTGGAAGCCGCGCGTGCACTAGGCTTGCGTGGTTACGAAGTGATGCTGGCAGAAGCAAGTCGAAAACTAGGCGGGAGAATCAATAGGGAGGCGACATTGCCTGGGTTGAACGAGTGGGTGAGGGTCAGAGATTATCGAGTCCAGCAGATTCAAGCAATGCCGAACGTTGAGGTGTATTTAGAGAGCCACATGACGCCGGCAGATGTTTTGGCCACTGGTGCAGATCACGTGGCGATCGCAACGGGCGCGACCTGGCGAAATGATGGCGTGGGTTTGTATCGAGATGAACCTATCGAAATCAACTGCCGATCTGATCAAATTTTTACGCCCGACAATATTTTATCTGGCGGCATTCCTAAGGGCTCTACACTTGTCTATGACGATGACCACTATTATATGGCTAGCGTAATCGCCGAAAAGCTACTTGATGACGATGTTCCTGTGATTTTTGTTACTCCCGAAACGCTGGTGTCGGCCTGGGGAGATATGACTGGCGAACAAGCCAGAGTGCAAAAGAGACTAATTGACAAGGGAAGCCGTATCATTACCACCCATTCACTATCTGCCTATGATGGAAAACAAGCGTCATTAAACTGTGTTTACAGTGATAAATTACAAAGTATAGAAGCTGCCTCTGTGGTTTTGGTGACCTCGCGCCATCCCGATGATGCGCTCTATCAAAATTTGCAGAGTCACGGTCACAAGGAATCCGATGTTACGCCCAAGTCCATAACCCGAATTGGCGATTGCGAAGCCCCAGCCATTATTGCTGGGGCTGTGTTTGCCGGTCATCGTTATGCCAGGGAGTTGGACACAAATGTTGATACCGATAACCGCATTAAGTATGACCGGGTCTTCTTTGAGGATAACTGACAAAAATGAAATTTAGCAGGCTAATAAATTTGCTCTTTTATTTCGCGTGTCTTTCATTTACCGGGCTGCTGGTATCACCAGCGAGCAACGGTGCAGGTTACGACGATCCGGTTGAGTGTTCCGCGTTGGCGGATCATCCTTCACTCTTTCAGGCCTGCGTTGATAAAGTCCAGCGCGAGATCGCTAAATCCACTAGTAAATTAACCAAGATAGATGCAGAACAAGAGAGTTGTTACTGCGATGTACGAAAAAAGAGGCAGTTTGAAGTACGACAAATAAGGTTACAAAGTATTAGCGATGAAGAAGTTCCTTAAGGTACAGCCAAAAGTATTCAGTAAAGAAGAGACATACTGGAAATCCTTTTTCAATTTTCTCATGTCGACGGAAGGATCATTTCAATCTGAGTGGTCGGAGGGCTGCTCCAGTTTATCGGTGGGCGTCAGCCTGAACTAGGTAACGGCTGGAATTTTCAGGACGACAGCTCCAGGATCACTGAGCGGTTACAAACCTTATACTGGTCTATTGGTCGTTTACGATACTGGTAATCATTAGTGCATATGTGTAAGAATCATAGTGTTAGAGGTTACTTCTATGGAGAAAAAAGTATGATCAGCCACGGTATAAGAAGTCTAGGACCCGTAGCCGCCGGTATCCTGTTATTGATATCGACTGTTATTGCAACAGGCGTTAGCGCCCAGGAAAATACCTCGCCCAATAAAAATGAAATCACCTTTACATCATGGCCTGGCCCATATATGCGCAGTCAGATGCTTGGCTTTGTGCGTCCCTACGAAGAGCAAAATAATGCCAGGGTTCATGTAGCGAGTTACAACGGTGGTATTGATGAAATTCGCGATCAGGTTGAATCCGCCAATGTGCTTTGGGATGTCGTTGACCTGACCCAGGCAGATTCGTTACGGGCCTGTAATGAAGGGCTGTTGGAGAACATCGGGAATATCACGCTGCCGGCCGGAGCGGATGGAAGTAACTATAAAGATGATTTTGTCGACGGTGCGTTGAATCCCTGCGGGGTCGGCGTCATTGTCTGGGCCACCGCATTCGCCTATAGCCAGGATGCTTATGGCAGTGCCCGACCCACATCAATTGGAGATTTTTTTGATACGGAAAAATTTCCAGGCAATCGAGCAATACGTGATGATCCCACCGTCGTAATGGAGTGGGCACTGATGGCTGACGGCGTCAGCCGGGAAGATGTTTATAAAACACTGGAAACTTCCAATGGAGTAAAACGCGCGCTGGCAAAAATGGACACGATAAAATCCGGACTGCAGCTTTGGAGTAAAGGAACGGAACCGATCCGACTGTTAAATTCAGGCGATGTACCCATGACCATGATCTGGGCGACCACAGGCGCCATGGCGTCAACCCAGGAAGGCGCAAATTTCTCTGTGGTGTGGGATGGAAGAGTCATCGAACTTGATTTGTTCGGTATTCCAAAAGGCAGTCGATTTAAAAAAGAAGCGCTGGACTTTATTCGTTTCGCGAGTAGTTCTCGGTCTCTTGCTGATATGGTTACCAATATGCCAAACGGCCCAACCCGCAAATCTTCCCTGGCTTTGCTGCCCGATGATATTTTAGCGCAAATCCCAAATGGTCCAGCATATGACGACCAACTTTCAATTCAATCTGATGCGGAGTGGTGGTCAAAAAACCATGCTGTATTAGAAGAAGCATTCGATGCGTGGATTGCTGAATCCGGCAGACAGGGTGCCGCCGGCACGGTTCGATAATCCACATTTAATGGAGGATACGTCAATGAGTAAAGATAATATTACACGGCCAGAAAACCTGGTTGCAAAATCTGGTATTTTTTCTGGCATGAATACTTTTATGGCCATTGCGTCGATGGTCATGATATTGGGGTTTGTCGCTTTTACCATACAGGATGTTGAGTATTCCGGGGCGGTGTTCGCTAAAGGAAAAGATTTCATCATCGGTAGCCTGGACTGGTTTTATGTATTGGTTGTGAACATGGTGCTGTTTTTCGTTTTCTGGCTTCTGATGAGTCGGTTCGGTGACGTAAAACTGGGCAAGGAGGATGAAACGCCGGATTTCTCGACATTCTCATGGATTTGTATGTTGTTTAGCGCAGGACTGGGCTCAGGATTGATTTATTGGGGCGTCGCGGAGCCGATGTATCATATTCAGGATAACCCGTTTATGCTGCGCGATGGAATCGAAGCAGGTACCGTGGCAGCAGGTTCATCGGCGATTCTGGTGACCAACTTTCATTGGGGATTGCACGGCTGGGCGCTCTATGTACTGGTTGGTCTGAGCCTGGCCTACTTTGCTTACAGGAAGGATTTGCCATTGACGCTTCGTTCCGCCCTGTACCCTATTTTAAAAGACAAAGTTTATGGTCCATGGGGACATTTGGTAGACCTGATAGGGGTGTTTGGAACGATCTTCGGATTGGCAACATCTTTGGGCCTGGGCATCACCCCTATCGCAGCGGGAATGGAAAAGCTCGGGTGGATGGAAAACACCCAGACAAACCAGTTAATTCTGGTCGCAATTATCACCGCGCTGGGGACTGGTTCTGCGGTTTCGGGTGTCGGCAAAGGCGTCAGAATCCTGAGTGAGTGTAATGTCTGGGCCAGTATAGGATTATTGATCCTATTCCTGATTTTGGGTCCGACCGCCTTCATACTGGGTATGACCATCACTGGTTTTGGCGATTACATCTGGAATGTGATCCCAATGGGTTTCTGGATCGATGGTGATCCAGAACGACAGTGGCAGAGCTGGTGGACAATATTTTACTGGGGTTGGTGGATTGCCTGGTGTCCTTTTGTGGGTTTGTTTATTGCCAGGGTTTCAAAAGGCCGCACGATTCGACAGTTTTGCTTGTGTGTACTTCTGGTTCCGGTTTCCGTAGTGGTTCTGTGGATGGGTATTTTCGGTAGTGCTGCGACTGGTATTGATTTATTCAGTAATGGAGGGGTAGTTGACGCAGTTAACGCGGATTATGCAACGGGGGTGTTTCAGACGATTGCAGGGTTTGGATATGCTTGGTTAACCACACCAATTACTATTCTGGTCACAATCTTACTGATCTCCTGGTTTGTTACATCGTCGGATTCAGGGACATTGGTGATGTGTACCATGCTCTCCATGGGTGATGAGCATCCCCCAATCAAGTTTCGTCTTTTCTGGGGTATTATTTCGGGTGTTGTTGCCGGTGTATTGATGCTCGCGGGCGGACTAACGGCCCTTCAAACAGCTTCCATCGTCGCTGGCCTGCCCATTGCCGTGATACTGATTTTGATGGGTTATGGCATGGTGAAAACTTTGCACGAGGACTTTCCAGTGCCTGATGTCAAGGATAATCGAGAGCTTGAATATTTGAATCGTTAGAAGGAACAACAACAAGTACTGATTACGGTTAAGTACGGAGACAATCGTTGCCGATTTCACTTTCACTTTGCCCCGGTTTTTTTCAGCCGGGGCTGGTCATATTCACTTCTAGCTATCGCATGGAAAAATCTCAGGATTATGCGGATCGCTTCGCCTTTTGTGGGTCATCATAGGGCAATGCATGAGTAGTCGCTTTACATGTAATACTTGGTCCTCGAACCTCTAGTTCAAGACCAGGATTCGCAAGATCAGCATTGATTCGAATTAGCGCCAACGATTTGTTGTGGACCGGGGAATATGCTGGCATGGTAACAACACCAACTTTTGTGTTATCGAGATACAGTTCTGAATCTTCATCCACCGCTGTTTGACATTCGCATTCAATGCCGTAGCACCTGATTTTATCTTTCCCAATCAATTTCTGTGCCGCTTCTTTCCCACGATAGTCCGCTTTCTTATTCTTCGAGACGGCAAATGACAATCCTGTTTCCCAGGGGCTGTGTTCTTCGTTCATGTCAAATGGATAGAACAGCAATGCCGCTTCAACTCGATTCTGGTCGAGGGCGTTAAAAGAACAAGGTATGAGTCCCTCACTCTTTCCGTTTTCCAAAATCTTGTCCCAAACGTCTCCTGCGAATTCTCCCTTGACAAATATTTCGTAGCCTCGTTCTCCTGAGAAGCCGGTTCTGGAAATCATGACGGGGTGACCAAACAAGGTCGTTGAAGTTTGGTGAAAATACTTCAAACTTGGGAGATCATAGGGTGTGTGGGGATCTAAAATGTCTACCGATTTGGGTCCCTGACAAGACAAATTGTGCAGATCATCATCCAATCGAATATCTACCTTTTTGCCCTCGCTCGACTTTTTGAGCTGTTCCATAGCAGTTCCTCCGCCATGGACAAATAGTAAGTAGTTTGGGCTGACATTAAATACTACACAGTCATCGGTGAATCGACCTTCCTCGTTCAGTATCAGCGCATATACAGATTTTCCAAAGGGTATTTCAGTTAGATCTCGTGTTACAACATGATCGGCGACTGCCAGCGCGTCAGGGCCGGAGACGTGAACCTTCTTTAACCCTGATACGTCAAATAGCCCCGCAGAACTTCGAACAGCCAGGTGCTCCAAATTAACATCTTGATCGTAAGACCAGGCAACGTCCATGTCATTCCACTCGCCCAGACCAGAGCCTAGTGCTTTATGTCGGGAGGCTAAAACGGATTGTCTTGGGCTTGGCATATTGAATTCCTGATTAGAGGTAAATTGGATTATTTGTTGACACGATTGGATCTGACCAGCTAACGCAAAGTCAATCCGTATACTACATTTGTGCATTTGATTTCACACTCACCTTGAAGAAGTACTACTAACTGAGTAGATAGGGCTACCCCAGAAATGCCTGAAGAGATTTGTTAACCCTATGTACGTAAAAGGTAATAAACCCAATCAAAAAGAAATGATGTGCATGAGAAGGGGATGTTGCTTGTGAGTGTTGGAACTATGCAGGAACCAAGGAGGACGTATTAGGAGTACTCTTTTGTTGGTATATCCAATTGCATAGATTCCTGAGAGATTACGGGAATGCATTAAGGTGCTCAATAGCAATATGAAATGCTATTGCTCACTAAAATGTGCGCGATTGCTCCGCATAATAACCGTTAGTTATCGGTTCCCCACTAGCGCATAATTTACAACACTATCGAGGCCAAATATGAAGCAAAACAAGTATTTCCGAAGCAAGATGAATCGACGAGAATTTATCAGTAAGTACAGCGCCAGTATCGCCAGCGTAGCAGTAGGTGCCAGCATTCCAAGTCTAAGTGGTGCCGCTAACGAAACTGTAACCCTGGGAATGAATATTCCTATGACTGGGGACTTCGCGCCCTGGGGACTCCCGGGTCTTTATGGTTGCGACATCATTGCAAAAAACATCAATGACGCTGGCGGAGTTAGTATCGGCGGTAAAACCTATGATATCAATATTGCGTCATATGATCATGCATATGACACCGAAAAGGCGGTGCAGGGTTTTAAGAAACTGGTGTTGGACGATGATGCAAAAATGGTAATGATGTTGGGGGGATCAACTGTCGCTTCAATACTGCCTTGGGCAACCAGGAAAAAGGTGCTGACTACAACCATGTTGCCAAGTGATATTACGCCTGATTCAGAATACCTGGTTGCGACATGTGAATCACATCCACTTTATAACGTTACGGGTGTACAGTGGTTAGCTAAGAATCATCCGGACGCAAAGACGGCGGCAATCGTTACCAACAATGATGTTGAATACGGACTTCAATCTACAGCGACCTATAAAGCTGCTTTTGAGGTTGAGGGTATTGATGTTATTGATGTAAACCTACATGGATTCGATATTACCGATTTTGCGCCGATAGTCAGTTCCGTTTTAGCGAAAAATCCTGACATCTTTTGTATGGCAACCAGTTTCTACGTTACACCCTTGATGGAACAGCTTTATCACCAGGGATTCAAAGGGAAAATTATCTCTTGTACACTGGACTACTACGACGAGATCATTGCGAAGACAAGCAAGGAGTTTGTCAACGACACTATCTACCAGTTCCCAGATTTTGATGACCCAAAATTAACCGAAGAAGGAGTAAATTTTCCCGACCCTGGCGGATTTGATGCCGCATTTCGTAAAGACCATCCTAACGATTGGTCAGCTGTATCGTGGGAATATCCCACAGTATTGTTAAATTGGATCGAAGCCGCAAAGGCAGCAGGTAGTATTGAGGGGACAGATGTAGTTGCTGCAATGAAAAGTAACAAGCAAGATTTCGTCTACGGTGGCGGCGATTGGTGGGGAAGTCAGCTATGGGGTCTCGACAATACGCTTGTTGGGCGGTGGCCAGTAGTTAAGATTGTAGACGGAAAAGCCCGAATTCAAGAATTCGGAGATGTTGCAGCGTGGCTAGATAAGAATAATGACGTGTTAATCAAGCATATGAAAGAAATGGGATTACGCGTTGTCTAAGTAAAGATACTCCTTTGCTCCTTATGGAGGAGTTGGCTTTGCCACTCCTCCATTTTTATTGGCATTCCGGTATTATCGTAAAAAATGCCTGTATTGGAAATTCGGTCTTAGGCTTGTTTTCCATGCGCCAAGTTCAACCAGCTATCGAATTTTCAACCAGAGATTAGTATTTTGGAACTTCTTCTTCAATCCCTTGTAAATGGATTTATTCAAAGTGGCTTTTTTGCTCTTTCGGCTGTGGGACTGGTTCTAATATTTGGTGTGATGGGTGTGGTCAATTTTGCGCACGGCGAACTGGTAATGGTCGGTGCTTACACCGTTTGGTACTTGCATGCACAAAACGGTGCGCCTTATTTGCTGACAATATTGGTCGCTATCGTACTGGTGTTGTTAATTGGAATTGCAATGGAGCGTTTCCTGTTTCGCCCTAATCGCAATGATCCATTGGCCGGGTTGATTTGTTCAATTGGCGCATTGTTCATCCTTCAGGTCGTGGCGACTCTTGTAGGTGGCGACGGCCCATCAAAGCAGGTACCGCCCCCTTACCAGGGAACAATGGTATTTTTTGATAGTTTGAGAATACCGACACAGCGTGGGTTTAGTATCGTGATATCCATTGTTGCATTATTTTCTCTCTGGATGTTTCTAACCAAATCCAAGATGGGGTGGGCACTCAGAGCCGTGTCTCAAGACCGCGAGGCGGCGTCATTACAGGGAATTAATAGTGACAAAATATCGATGATCGCAATTGGCATCGGTGCTGGATTGGCTGGGTTGGCTGGGGCGTTGATGGCACCACTCACTAATATTAATCCGCATATGGGTCACAATATAATTATTACCGCATTTATCGTCACTATAGTAGGTGGGGTAGGTAGTTTATCTGGAGCCGTGCTTGCAGCATTACTTTATGCGATTTTTCATACTCTGGTTACTGTTTATTTCAGTGGTACCATTGCCACGATTTCAGGTTTGTTGATTATGGTGCTGGTTCTGATCATAAGACCGGCCGGAATTATGGGTAAAGCAGTGAGCGAATAATGGTCATGGAAGGAGTATTAAAAACCACTGTGTACAGGACCATCGGGATCGCCGTGATCCTGATTGCGCTGTGCGTATTGCCGCACTATTTAAAGTTCCATCATCAGGACTTTCTAATCTTTCTCACTATTAACGTATTGGTTGTTGTGAGTTACAGGTTAGTGACACTCACCGGAGAGTGGTCGCTTATCCACGCAGTGATGATGGGTGTCGGCGCTTACACAAGTGCACTATTAACCAAGCAAGCCGACTTCTCGTTCTGGCTGGCACTACCTTTGTCGGGCGGTGTCGCGGCGGCGGTGGCAGCGTTGTTATGTTTTCCGCTGTTTCGCATGACACAGTTCTATTTTTTAATCGGTTCGTTCGCTGCTGGAGAAGCAATTCGCCTGTGTTGGATACACTTTATCAAACCATTTGGCGGTACAGGTGGGATTAATGCTATTCCATCGCCCGAACTCGGCGATATCGATTTTCTGGAGCCCATCCCGTATTTCTATCTCACACTACTAATAGTCACCGTATGCTTGTATTTATTGTATCGGATTGAACAATCCCGGGTGGGTTTGACGTTGCGTGCGGTGCATTGGAAAGCGCCACTCGCTGAATCAGTTGGCGTAAATACCTGGAAATACCGGTCACTGGCCTTTGTGGTGGGCTCAGCATTTGTAGGAATCGCCGGATCTCTGAAGGTTCACTATCTGGGTACAGTAACGCCAAATCAGTTCAGCATTGGTTTTATGGTGTTTATTCTGATTTGGGTTATTGTCGGTGGATACAGCACGTTCTACGGCGCGATTATTGGTGCTGTTGTTCTTTCGATTCTTGACGAGTCGTTTCGAACATTTAACGAACTTCGACCGGCTATCTACGGTTTGATCCTGATAGTTGCCATTCTCTACTTGCCGAGTGGCTTGGAAAGTATTCCAACTCGATTCCGGGAAATTGCAAACAAAAAAGATCGCGTAACAAAGGATACTGTGGGCTAATGCCGATATTGGAAATAGAAAATGTGTCCAAGGTGTTCGGCGGATTGACCGCACTGGACGACGTCACATTTTCGGTTGATGCTGGAAGCATACATGGGCTCATAGGGCCAAATGGAGCGGGTAAAAGTACAATGTTTAAAAACATCGCTGGTTTCTACGCTCCGTCAAGTGGTGATATACGTTTTCAAGGGAACAGTATCGTAGGTCGCAGTCCCCATGACATTGCCCAATTGGGTGTCGTGCGTACATTCCAGGAAACCACGCTATTTCAAGAGTTAACCGTTATGGAGAACGCATTAATCGGTGCGCATAAAACTGCAAAAACCAATATATTTTCTGCGGTTTTAGGACTCGATAAGCAAACCCAAAAAACCGCAAGGGAAAAAACCCGGAAAACCCTCGCTTTTATGGGCATGTCCGAGCGCGTTGATCAGCTCGCATCGGAACTTCCTTTAGGTTCACAACGCGCTCTCGCTATTGCTATTGCCCTTAATTCGGATCCTTCAGTCTTGCTGATGGACGAACCCTTTGCAGGTATGAACCCAGAAGAAACGCGGAATATGATGACACTAACTGAGAAAGTGAGGGACACAGGAGTCACCATAGTCTTGGTTGAGCATGACATGAAGGCGGTGATGGGGCTATGCAACTACCTCACAGTTCTCAATTTTGGCGCATTGCTTGCTGAAGGATCCCCGGAAAGCGTTCGTAATAATGACAAAGTGATCAACGCGTATTTAGGAGACGCGGCCTAAATTGAATATAGAAATAGAAAACTTAAAGGTCAACTTCAACAATGTTGCTGCGTTGAAAGGCATTTGCATTGAAGTAAAAACAGGAGATTTTGTAACGCTCATTGGTTCGAACGGGGCGGGGAAAAGTACCGTACTCAGGACCATATCAGGATTGGTTAAGCCCAGCTCTGGAACCATTACGGTGAATGGAAAACGAATTGACTCCTCTCAAGCGGACAAAATTTTAAAAATGGGGATCGCCCATGTGCCCGAAGGTAGAAGAATTTTTAAAGATCTGTCGGTGGTTGAAAATTTAAGGCTTGGCGCGTTTACCCGTGGTGATAATCAAGAAATTGAGAATGATCTCGAAAAGTATTTTGATTTGTTTCCCAGATTGAGGGAACGGCGGAACCAACAAGCACGTACCTTGAGCGGAGGAGAGCAGCAAATGGTATCCATCGCGAGAGCTCTGATGTCTCGCCCTCAGGTTCTACTGCTTGATGAACCATCCTTGGGTCTTGCGCCGATAATAGTGCAAGATATTGGTCAAACCCTGGTGAACATAAATAAATCTGGCGTCACCATTGTTTTGGTAGAACAAAATGCCGATCTCGCGCTTAAGTTGGCCAATCGTGGCTACGTTCTTGAAACAGGCAGGGTTACTTTAGAAGACCAGGCAATCAATCTTGCGAATAATGAACACGTGAAAAAGGCCTATTTGGGGATTTAGGCTGTGCTAAGCCAACCACACGCCATACAATACGCTTAACGAATATCGAACTATCCTAACCTTGGTTTCTAGCAGCAGACAAACATCAAATTTATCCTATTTGAGTGCTCCTGGAATCCAGTCAATTCCTAACTTTAGAGGTATTAACGAGGTAATTCAGGGGTGTCTGCTGGAGTTAGTGCACAGTATTACGCCAGATCAAACCCTTTCAGATTTCATTGAATCGCTGTCTGATCTGATTGAGATCGATTCGTGTGCGATCATTGAATACAATTTGGCTATGTCGAGTACGTCTTTGCTAGCTGCCAATCGTCAATTTCATGCCAATCCGATTAAGATTGAATTTGGTCAATTCAAATTAATTGAAAAGTCGAAGAAAAAACAAGCAATATATTCCATCAGTGATCACCCAAAAATACTGGTAATACCATTTATATCCAGCAATATTTTGATTGGTGGTCTTTGCGTAAAACCGGGTGCATCTGAATCCGATGAAGTGATAGAGTCGCTTCTGCATATATCCCCCATTCTTGCCACGATAGTCAACAACGTAATTCTGGCGAAGACACAAAGACGACACGACTTGTATGAAGAGCGCGCAGCGATATCAAGAGAGTTGCATGATTCTTTGGCGCAGTCCCTTACTTATTTAAAGATCCAGGTGGCGCGACTAGAATCTTCGATGAATGAGACAACCTCAATTGACAACCAGAATAAGTCACAAAGCAAAGAAATTCTAATTGGACTACGTGAAAGTTTGAATAGTGCATATCGTCAACTAAGAGAGTTAATGACAACGTTTAGATTAACGATGCACGGAAAGTCATTTCAACTAGCTGTAAAGGATTCAATTGACGAATTTAGCAGTAGTAATATTGCATTTCATTTAAATGACACCTGCCCTTCAAATATTCTATCTGTAGATGAAGAAATGCAAGTTCTCCAGATAATTAGAGAAGCTTTGTACAATATCGTCAGACATTCCAGGGCGACTCAGGCTTCTATTTCCTTAAAGTATCGGCAAGGAAAGCTCATAGTCAATATTGATGACAATGGTGTTGGTATTGATATAGAAAACAAACGACAACGCCATCATGGCGTAATAATTATGCAAGAGCGTGCACTGAATCTTGGCGGAGAGTTGGAAGTAAATGGGAGACCAAAGAATGGAACTCAAATTATATTTTCGTTTCAGCCAAAGATTGTTCAGTGAACAGGTCTACTGTTCTAATTGTGGATGACCACCCACTGTTTAGACAGGGCGCAAAACAGCTTCTCGAAATGGATGACCGCTATGAATGCATCGGTGAAGCTGCTGAAGGAAATTCTGGAATGGCACTGGTTAACTCTCTCAATCCAGATATTGTTTTACTTGATCTCAATATGAAGGAAATGTCCGGTTTGGATGTGCTGACACAATTGAAAAACAAACATCCAGACACCGTAGTAGTAATATTAACCGTGTCCAATCAAGCTTCTGACATTGCAAAGGCAATTCGATTAGGAGCAGATGGTTATCTGCTCAAGGATATGGAACCGGAGCAAATTCTGGTCAAATTAAGCCAGGTTGCAGAGGGTCAAATAGTACTGGATGACACCGTAACCACCACACTGGCAAATCTAATGAAACAGGATGATCACGTCAGGGAAGATGTGACACTAACAGAACGTGAATTGGAAATTCTGGCGCTATTAGTGAATGGACTCAATAATAAATTGATCGCTAAGCGTCTTGGTATCAGTGATGGTACGGTAAAGGTACATATTAAGCACATTTTACGTAAGATTAAGGTGAGCTCCAGACTTGAAGCTGCTGTTTGGGCGATAAATAATGATCTAACAGGGGGCACGACTTAATACACGACACTGATTATGCTAAGTATTACTGATCTGGCTACGGCCACTAACGATAATTCGAAAATTAAGCCATTGATCGATCCCTTAAGATTGATCGATCATTTGCCATGTGTGGCCATCCAGACAGATCTAATTGGTAAGATCACTTACTTAAGTGGGAATTGGGAATCAATGACCGGTTCGACTATTCTGGATTGTACTGATCTGCCATTTCAGCGTTTTGTCCATGGGGAGGATGTCGAATTACTTAAAGAACTGTTCTCTGGCAGAAGTCAGAAATCAGAAATTAGTTTAACTTTTCGATTGGTTACTGCATCCGATAAATTAATTTGGGTGCAATTCACAGCATTTCCAACAAGTGTCGATGAAGTCGGTGCTGGTATCGTTGGAATTCTTTCTGATATAAGCACGGAGGTGGGTCGAGAAGAATCATTATTGGCGCAACATAGAACAACTAGCGGAATGTTGAATGATCTACCAGGTATGGTATATCGATGTAGGAACGATCCGGACTGGACCATGGAATATATTAATGAAGGTAGTCGTGCACTAACCGGTTACAAACCCAAGGATGTGATAAACAATAAGAAACTATCGTTTGCCAGTATGATAGTCGAAGAAGACCGGGATAAGGTGTGGAACGCCGTTCAACGAGCCCTAAGGGAGCATAGTGGTTTTGCAAAAAGCTATCGAATTCGGTGCGCGGATGGAAGCATAAAACTCGTTTGGGAAAGAGGCAAAGGAGTCTACTCCGTAAGTGGTGATCTGATTGGCCTGGAGGGATTTATTACTGATTTTTCTCAGCTAAAAGGCAATTTATTTACCTCGGATACAACGCATCTGTACAATGATCTGACAGATACCCTTACCGAAGTATTATTTAATGACAGGGTCGCTTGCCGTGAGCGAAGATTCCGGATTGCAAATAATTTGGATTATGCAATGGGCTCTATTCATATTGATAACTATGCCCGTTACTGTGAACAACTTAAAATACATAATTTTGAATCAAGTACCGTCGAAATTATTGAAAGAGTCAAAAACGTATTTAGTTCGACGGATAGTGTCTATCATAATTTGACTCAGGATATTAAAGTTCTAATTGACCAATGTAACAGCATTTCACAATTGGAAAATCTTGCAAGTCAGTTGCAAGACGCATTTTTAGAACCAGTTTCGTTGGATGGAAAACAAGTATATTTGACGTTAAGCATTGGTTTCGCGGTTTCGAAAACAGGCGAAAAAAATAAACGCGGGAATTCGTTGGTTGAATATTCCGAAATAGCAATGATGAATGTCCATGAAATTGGAGGAAATGGATGGAGGATCTATCCGAGGTAGATTGAGCTATATAACGGGTATGGATTTATATCTCACTGCTGGTTTGCGCTGAGTCTCAGTTTGCCACGAGATCCCTTAACACAAAGACAATAGGGCCAAATTACCAGGCCAAAAAATGGAACCCGAAGATGAAAATTTTACCAGCGGCACTCTGACTCGAAAACAATACACTGAATAAACTACAATCGTAGTATGGCGCATTCTGCCTTCTTCCCTGATTCACATGGACTCTAGAATCCGTCTGTTGGTAGAGATGGTTGGTTGAATACAGTTGATTCAGCGCCATAAACTTCCAGCGTGATTGCATCAACTGATAATAACGTTACTCGCGGCGTGCTGCTGATGTTAATCGGCTGTGGGTTGTTAACAGCCAACGATGCGTTGATGAAATCACTCATCAATTCGCTACCCCTCGGACAAGTTATTTTTTTACGGGCTTTGTGTGCAATGACCGTTGTTCTGTTGCTGGCACCGAGAGTCGGTGGTTACACCCGATTGCGTGCGAAGTGCCATAGAAACGTCCTGTTGTGTAGTGGCTTGCTGGTTTTTAATCTCATTTTGTTTCCACTTTGCCTGCCCCATATGCCGCTGGCTGATGCAATTATACTAGCGTACACCAGCCCTATCTGGGTAGTTGCGTTGGCGCCCACATTGCTGGGTGAACGGGTCAACTGGCAACAATGGGCTGCTGTACTGATCGGATTCGCCGGTGCATGTTTCGTGATCAAACCGGGTAGCGGTTCGTTTAACTGGGTGGTGGTATTACCCCTGATGGTTGCATTTGTTGTCGGGCTGCGCGATATGTTGACGCGAAAGATTGCAACTAATGAAACCGCCCTGTCCATCGTCGCCTATACCAATGGTTTAACTATTGTCGCCGGGTTGGCAATGCTGCCGCTGGGCTGGGAGCAACTTAGTACGACGCATCTTTATCAGCTATTGCTGGCTGGTGCGTCTTTCTCCTTGGCTCAGATCATGATGGTTGAAGCCTTTCGGATGGTCGAAGCAACAGTATTATCAACCTTCAAGTATTCGTCAATTCTATACGCGGCGCTGTTCGGATATCTATTTTGGGGTGAATTGCTCGACCTGTTAGCGCTGATGGGGGCGATTCTTATCGTGTTCAGTGGTCTGGTAATTGTGCGCTATCGACACAAACCATTACCAACCGTGTCGGAGGTGCTGCCTCGCGCCGCACGTGCACCGGATGAGGTGGAGCACTAACATTAATCCTCGTGAATCGAAACCCGCTGCATATGCCGACGCTCTCCAAAATAATCATTGATCGCGTAGTGCTGCGTGGCGCAATTATCCCAAACCCCAATGGCGTGTTGAGTCCAGCGATAGCGGCAGGTGAATTCTGCGCGGCTGGCGTGAGCCCATAATTCTTCGAGCAGCGATAAGCTCTCATTCGGGGTCATGCCGACAAAATGAGAGGTGAATCCACGGTTGAGATAGAGCAGCCTACGCCCTGTTTTCGGGTGGGTACGGATCACAGGGTGAATATTTTCAACGGCGTCAACCTGGGCTATTTCCTGACCGGATTTTTCGAATGCGCGATCATCATCTGAAGGCGCATGGTTTCTTCCGATAGAAGCAAACCGAGCGGCGGTCTGACCGTGGGGCATAGCGCTGCTGTGAACAGCTTCCATGGACAATAATTTCTGTTTCATTGACTGAGGCAAGGTCTCGAACGCGAGGTACTGATTGGCGAACATGGTATCGCCGCCATACTCGGGGACATCCTTGGCATAATTCACCGAAGCCATGTGCGGTTTTTTACGATAGGTTACGTCCGCATGCCAATAGCCACCGATATTAATTCCCTCATTACTTGCCTCCTTGATGTTTTCGTATACTTCAGGATAGCCATCGGTAAAAGGTATCTTGAACGGAAAAACAAATGGCTCTGAGTCTAGAGCGCCAAAGTTTTCTGCAAACGCCTTCAGATGATCCATCGACAGCGCTTTTTGCTGGGGAAGAAAGATGACCAGGTGCTTGAGAAACGCGTCATAGATTGCACCAAACAGGCCATTGCTGAGTGGCTGGGTGAGGTCGACCCCATAAATTTCAGCACCTATGGCCCCGGCGATGGGTTTTACCTTTATGGAAATATTACCTGAGCTCATGGAAGGTTCTAGGTTTACTACGTTGTCAAAAAACTAATGCTGGTGATTCCGAATATTTATGCTTCGGTATTAGTTTACTCTACTCTACTAGGTTAAGTGAAATGCGTATACTCCAGGTAAATCTGATGCAAAATACCATATTCTAACTATGAAAAATCCTCCAGATAGTAATCATTACAATGTCTTGCCGTTCTCTGAATCGGTGTACAAACAGCGATTAAAGTTGATCCAAGATGAAATCGTTTCGCGAGATTTGGCGGGTCTATTACTTTTCAATCCGGAAAACGTATTTTGGCTGACGGGATATCAAACCATTGGATATTTCACTTTTCATTGCCTGCTTGTTTGCCCTGATCAAGCACCTGTCATTATTGGGCGTGTGGTGAATCGTGATCTGGCAATGGCCCACTCCACCATTGGTGGCTTCGAGTCCATTGTTGATACGGCTGATCCGGTTGAAGTATTAGGTGACTATCTGAATGATCATATCGGTAAGGATGAAACACTCGGATTTGAATCGATATCACCCAACTTTTCGGTAGCCGACTATCTTCGCCTGGAGCCACACCTGGAGGCAAAGCTAATGGCGTGTGAAGGTCTGATGGAGCCCCATCGGATGATTAAAAGCGCCGAAGAAATTAAACGAATGCGACATGCGGCTCGATGCGCCGAGGCTGGGTTGCAGGCCGCAATCGATATGGTTGCTCCCGGAACAACCGAAAACGATGTCGCCGCTGCGATGTTTGAAGCCAATATTGCGGCGGGTAGCGAGTATCTCGGACATCCACCATTAGTGGTGGCCGGAGAAACCACATCACTTTGCTTCGCAATGTGGCGCCGACGGGAAATCCGTGTGGGAGACATCGTTTTGCTGGAAGCAGCCGGGTGTATCGATCGTTATCACGCAATGCTTTCACGTCCTGTGGTCGTGGGTAAACCGACCAAAGAACAAAATAATGCCGCGGCGGCCTTGCAGGGTGTGCTTGAAGCGGCGGTCGATAATATCAAGCCAGGATTAACTTCGGGTGAGGTGGATCATGCCTGTCGCCAGGTGGTAGAGAAAATTGGATTAGGGAAATATTTTAAACATCGATCGGCCTATGGCATCGGAATCGGCTTTCCGCCGAATTGGTCGGAAGGTCATATCTACGCCATTCGCCCGGAAGATCCGCTGATTATCCAACCCAATATGACCTTTCATGTAATCCCCACTTTGTTTCTCGACACCTTTGGTATGTGTTTCAGCGACAGCGTTAGGGTGACAGAAACAGGCTGCGAGTTACTCACTGATTTCCCACGACAATTTTTTGAAATTAACCATTAGTGGTTAGAAAAACAGGGTGAGCGATTCATTGGAAGCGATAATATTTGACTCTGGCGGTGAGTGGTTTCGATAAATTTTGAATTTCTAGACGGGACAGGTAATAATGCCTATACGATTTGTCAGAATCTGGATCTAACCGAAGTGTCGATCTGAGACATTGTTGGAGACGAGCAAACATACACATTTTAGTCTCTGGCTCTTCGACTTATCGTTTCAAATGTACCAACCAAACGAGGAGATAAAGAATATGAGTAACAAAAAATCTGAAATTGATGCGCAGGTAGGCAGACTCGAATCTGTCGATAAAGCCCGATATCGCAAAGCAATTGAAAGAGGATGGGGTCGTCGTGATGTGCTCAAAATGATCATGGCCAGTGGATTTACCGCATCAGCAGCGTATCAGATATTTTCAGATCAGCATGCTGCTATCGCTGCGACTCCAAAAAAAGGTGGTTCGGTTCGCTGGGCTGGAAATGTTCAAGGACCGGATGATCAGCTTGATCCAATTCTGTTTACTTCTGGAACCGACTATACGCGAGGCCGGGTTATCTATAACAACTTGTGTCAGTTGGACGAAAGCCTGATACCGCAGCCCGAGTTGGCCGAGTCATTTGAGCCAAATGGAAACGCGACCGAGTGGACCTTTAAAATTCGTCAGGGGGTTACTTTCCATGATGGGGCAAAACTCACCGCAGATGACATCGTTTATAGTATGAACCGGCATCTGGGTGATGATTCGACTTCGGTATTTAAATCTGTTGTCGCTTCGGTTAAGGAATGGAAGAAAACAGGACCGTTTGAAGCCAAAGCGATTATGAATACGTCGAATGCCGACTTGCCGTCTTTGCTTGGTTTGTTCCAGGCGAAGATCGTAAAAGATGGCTCAAAAGGAGACGGCATTGGTACCGGACCATTTGTCACCGAAGCTTTCGAGCCAGGAATAAAATCTGTTCATACCCGTAACGAAAACTACTGGCGCGATGGCCCTAATCTTGATGCATGTGAAATTACCGCTATCACGGATCCGGTAGCCCGGGTTAATGCGGTTATCGCAGGTGACGTTGATATGGGGATTTCGATCGAACCCAGTGCTTTCAGACAAATCGAAGATGCCGAGGGTGTCAACCTGTTGTCGGTACCGGCGGCGCAACAAATTGGAATTTGTTGCCTGAAGAGTACTATGCCTGGAAGCAATGACGACTTCGTTAAGGGAATGCAATACATTCAGGATCGTGAGCGTATTGTTAAACGCATTCTGAAAGGGCGCGGTACGATGGGCAATGACCATCCGATTTCAGCGGCTCATGGCACTGACTTCTGCCATGAATTGCCTCAACGTGCCTACGATCCCGATAAGGCAAAGCATCATTTGGCTAAATCTGGAATCGACACTGCTACTATCCATGTTGCACCAGTGTCGATTGGGATTGAACAAATTGTACTGATGATGCAGGCTAATCTGTCCAAGATCGGGTTCAAGCTTGAAATCAAAAAAGTGCCGGCCGATGGCTACTGGGGTGCAGTTTGGATGCAAGAACCGGTCAATGTTGTGAATTGGTTGATGCGTCCAACAGTTAATGCACAGTTATCAGTGCAATTTGCGCCGGGAGCGGCATGGAACGATACCCATTGGAATAATGACCGTATGGGTGTATTGCTATCATCATCCCTGGCGGAATTGGACCCGGTTAAACGCCATGAGATGTATTGTGAAATGCAAACACTGGTACATGAAAATAGTGGTATTGTGGTCCCTGCCTTTGCTAATGTGAATGATGGTGTTCGCGCAGATATCATGGGTATTCCGCGAATTCCTATTGGCCCGGTAGGTGGCTGCGAATGGCCAGAGTTTGCCTGGAGGGCGTAAACCGACTAACGGATAATCGAGAACTGGGTTAAATTAAACCGCATGGCCTGGGGTCATGCGGTTTTTTACCTCTACCATGACAACCTATAAATAAGAACAAACTGTTTTGACTTTGCCCTGGTAATTTAATTTTCATTATAGGGGCAAATTCGTCTTGATGATAAATTCCGGCTATATATTATTGGCGATGCGTATTGCATCATAAATTGCCGCATGAATATTACGGCTGGCGACGGCGTCGCCAATTCGACACAGCATAAACTTACCTGAAGGGTTGCGCTCAATCGGTTCCAGGCGGCAGTCTGCGAATGCGGATAGGTCAATCTCACCATGGTTGCGAGACGCCTCGCGTAACGCAAAGTATAAATCTGCCATTGGCAAGGTGCCACATTCAACTATTATCTGATCAACTATTCGTTCGCTGGTTTCATCACTGTACTCATTGCATAGAGTAACCTTAAGCTTTGCATCCATTTGTTCGATGTTTTGCAAACGCTCGTTTGGAGTTAGTTGCACTCCATATTTATACAAATTGCGCAGGTGAACCGCGATGTTGGTGGCGCCGATATCGCGACCAATTTGTCGTTCCGGAGTAACCAATTCAACCTTGCCCGCTGATTCGGCTAACACCTCAGCAACTGAAACGCCCTGATGATCACCGTTGTCGTCATAAACCAATACGTTATCCCCTGCAATGACATGCCGGCCAAGCACATCCCAGCTGCTGTCGGCTAAATGTCCTCCGGGTACCAACTCAGAGTTAGGAACCCCGCCGCACGCGATAATAACAATTTGTGGGTCTTCCGCCAGCACTTCCGAACTGTCCGCCAGAACGTTGTAGCGAATATCAACGCCTAGCGATTCCACGCGATATTGTAGCCAGCGTACAATGCCAATCAAATCACGCCGCCAGGCTGCTTCTGCAGCCAACAATACTTGACCTCCCAGTGCACCAGTTGCCTCAAATAGCACGACTTCATGACCACGCTCGGCGGCCACACGTGCCGATTCCAAACCACCTGGGCCTCCTCCCACAACCACCACTTTTTGGCTTTTAGAAGCGTGAGAAAATATCTGAGGCAGGTGCTGTTCGCGGCCAGTAGCAGCATTGTGAATGCACAATGCATCACGGCCTGTATAAATACGGTCGATACAGTAGCCAGCACCAACACAGGGACGAATGTCCTCATCGCGTCCGGCCAAATGTTTGGCGATCAAATAAGGGTCGGCTATGTGAGCACGAGTCATACCGACCATGTCGACCAGTCCTGCTTGCAATGCATGTTCAGCACTGTCGAGATCACCAATGCGTGCCGCGTGAAACACGGGTAGGGATACTTCGGTACGGATTCTACCGGCAATGTGCAAATAGGTTGAGCCGGGGTAAGCCATTCCAGGCACTGCCGCAGAGACGCCGGCATGAGTCCAGTTATTGCCACCGTTTATATTTAAAAAGTCTACCAGACCGCTGCGTTCGTGGAGTTGTGCAATCTTGACTGACTCTTCGATATTCAAACCCCCATCGACAAACTCATCAGCAGTGAAGCGAAGACCTACAATAAAATCATCACCAACCTGAAGGCGGATCTCCTCAAGAACCTGCAGACCAAAGCGCATGCGATTATCTAACGAACCACCATACTCATCATTTCGTTGGTTAACTACCGGGGACCAAAATTGGCCTATCAGGTGACCACTGACCAATAATTCGCAACCATCCAGACCGCCTTCTTTGCAGCGCCTAGCTGCTGCGCCGTAGGCTTTGATAATTCTGTGGATATCAGTATCCTCAATCACCTTGGGGAACGACCCATGCGCGGGTTCTTTTACCGATGTTGTTGACAGCGCTGGCAACCATCCCCCATGGTTAGTGACAGTACGTCTACCAGCGTGACTTAACTGACACATCAGCGCTACATCGTATTTATGAATGCGTTTCGCGAAAGCGCGAAAATGCGAAACGATGCTGTCATCCCCGACATAAAGCTGACCGAACGAAGGGGGTGAGTCCGGTGCGATCGCCGAAGCACCGCCAAACATTGTTAGGGCCAATCCGCCTTTGGCCTTCTCCTCATGATAGAGCTGATATTTGAGCTGTGGTTTACCGTCCTCAGCATAAGAGGGTGCATGGGAAGTGCTTAAAATGCGATTTTTTAACGTTAGATGTTTGAGCTTTAACGGCTGAAATACCGCTTTATATCTGCTATTTGTTGTCATGTTGCTTTTATTGGCCGACATGTTCTGAATTATGTCCCATAATCTTCACAGCTTCTCCGAGAATACATTTATCTTGCAATGATTACTCACTGAAGTTGCTGCATCAACGACTAAAAGTTCGCGACCATTTCACAATCGTTGGCTGGGGTCGTCGAGGGATGGGTGTAGGTTCCCAGACCATAATTTTCAAGGGACGTAATTTCCCATATTTCCTTGAACAAAAGTTGAATTCGGGGAAGCAAACTTGTAGCCCGACGGGTCGTTACGATACTCCTGACAGACCGAACAAACAATGAATAATCAAGTGTAGTGTATTAAACATATTGATACATAAAATATGTTTAATACACTACACTAGCCTGCGTTTTGACCATTGATTCAAACAATGAAAAAAAGTGCTAATATTTTAGGTTGTAATATCCGTGCGCTTTGCGATCAATATGCCTCGGTTGCACATGTCTGTAGATCGATTGGTATTAACCGACAACAGTTCAATAAATACCTCAGCGGCAATGTGTCTCCCTCAAGGCACAATTTGGAAAAAATATGTTCTTTTTTTGATATCGAGAAAGAAGTTCTGTTGCTCGATGAAAAAAGTTTCCAGGATGTCATTGAAGTCAGAAAACAGGGTAAGCCTTTAAATACTAAATCTAATAGCAGCATTGACCTGTTGTTAGAAAACTTGCCAGCGTCTAATTTGCTACTGGATCGCTATATAGGCTACTACCGACTTTATTTTCACTCCCTGGGCTATCCAGGTTACATCATTTCGTCATTGCTAAAACTGTATCGCGATGGTGACAGATTTTATACCAGCAGCATTGAACATCTTTGGGATAAATCCAACGAAAATGCAATTCGCCAACGATTCAAATATTCCGGAGTGGTAATATATTTAGCAGACCGGATATATATTACCGACATTGAAACGCTGAGTAATGAAATGATTTGTTATACAGCATTGTATCCCTGTTATCGGTCGAGTCTGGATTTCATGTCAGGGATTACTTGTGGCGTGGGCAGCCATCATACCCGTACACCCAGGGCGACAAGAGTCGAGTACGAATTTCTGGGTAAGACTATTGATATCCGTCAAGCGCTGACGAGTTGTAGTTTATACAAAATGGACAGTAATCGAATCAGTGACGACATAAAAAAGCGAATTGCCAACGATATTGGCCCCGCTGACTTTATGCTGACGGCGTATAACCAATAATTTTTACAGAACTTTCTATTCATTTCACGGCTTTTGCAAACAGCGTCAATGAGCGCCAAAATGCGAAGTTGCCATAGCTATTTTGCTTAAGGTAGTCTGACGGTTTTCCAAGGAGCAAATTTATGCGATGTGTGGTTGCGATGATGCAGCACGAGACCAATACTTTTTCGTCTTTGCTCACGCCGATTGATGCTTTTGCAAGTGGCGTTGGCTTAGCCTTGCCACCAACAGGCGAGCAAGCTACCGAGCTATATGGTCATGCAGATTTTGCGTTCGCAGGTTTGTTGGATGTGGCCAAGCAACATAATGCGGACATAACCATACCTATAGCGGCTTATGCTGAGCCCAGTGGTTTTGTTAATGACGATGCTTTTGAGTTTATCTCACGAGCTATCTGTGATGCGGTGGCGCAGGGTTGCGACGCCTTGCTTCTGGATTTACACGGCGCGATGGTGACCCAATCGTATGACGACGGTGAAGGGGAATTGCTGCAACGAGTAAGGCAGATAGCGCCTGACTTGCCCATTGCTGTGGCGTTGGATTTTCACACCAACTTGACCGCGAAGATGGTGCGAAACTGTACGGTGATAGATGGATATCGAACGTATCCGCATATAGATATGTACCAAACAGGTCAGCGAGCTGCGCGATCATTATTCAAGTTGTTGGATACTGGCGGTGCATACCGATTGTGCTGGGGCACGCTGCCTATGATGAGTCACTTGATTATGCAAACGCCATTGCGGCAACCCATGAAGGATATTATGGATACGGCGATAGCTGCTGTTGATAGTGGCAATGTAATGAATGCTTCTATTTTTGGCGGTTTCCCTCTAGCTGATATTCCGCATGTGTCGTTGGCGGTACTTACCGTTGAACCGGCATCAAGTGAAAACGGTAGTTCGCTAGTCAACAAGCTCTGTGAAATGGCGTGGCAAAGACGCGCCGATTTTATCTATATGCCGGAAGAGTCGAAGGACTCCATTGCATGGGCAAATGAATGTGAGGAATTCCCGGTAGTGATCGCCGATCACGGTGACAATTGTGGGGCCGGAGGGAATGGCGACGATCTCACCGTGCTGGACCAAATGGTGACTGCAGGAATGTCCGGCATTGTCGCCGGTCCGATCTGGGATCCGGCAGCGGTTTCAATATTGGTGAAAGCTGGAATTGGTGCGACCATTTCGCTCAACGTCGGGGGTAACACCAGTGTTCCTGCAGTTGGACATGTTGGGTGCAGTATGACAGTTACTGGCGAAGTCACGGCTATAACGGATGGCAGGTTTGGCATAACTGGTTCAATGCAAACAGGCTTAATAGTTAACCTGGGGCGAACCGCAGTAATCAGCAATGATATTTTACAGTTGGTGGTATGCGAGCAACGCTGGGAGCCCTATGATCCTGGTTGCTTTACGCATGCCGGAATTGATTTGAACCAACAGCGATTCATTTTGCTCAAGTCGAGACAACACTTCCGCGCAGGATTTGATTCAATTGCGAGGCATATCGTGTTGGCAGCTGGTCCGGGAATATGTAGCTCTGACTATAGCCAATTTGGTTTCAAACATTTAAATCGGCCTATTTACCCACTCGATAACGAAGTTCGTGTGGCGCCTCATACCCGCACTCATCAACATATTACTGAGTATTGTGACGCGCGGTAAATTTACCTTTTATTCAAGAACAAGTCCTTGGATAATTGGGCGGTCCTGATTAGTGCATCTAGATCAGGACCCTACACTGGGATTGCGGAAACCGGCGCCGCGTCCGAATTAACATGGGGCAATATCCGGGTGGACAAGCGTACACTTCGCCTACAGTTCTCCAGCAATGCTCTATATGTTCGATGTCTTAGGGCATTTTATCCATCATATTTGATTCCAGGTTAACACCGAAAATCGATCTAAAGGAGTGAAGCATTGTGACGCACAATAGCGGTAGAATGCGAAATGGCTGGAGTTTGATCGCTATGCTAGAGTGAATCCAGAGATGCTCCAAGCCTCGCTGTAACCGAACCATTAACACATACAAGTTGAATTGAGGAGAATAACTATGAAGAAACAAAGTACCAGGTTGTCAAATGAAAACAGACGACAATTTATCAAGGCAACAGGCGCGTTAGGTGTTGCCGCTGTGACGGCTGGTTTTTCCGAAGTCATCTATGCCCAAGGCCAAAAGATTTTAAAGATTCGAACCTACGCAGACATGCGAAGTTTGGATCCGGCCTTTTCTCAAGGTATTGTCGATGAAGAAATTCAAAGCAGTATTTATAGCAAGCTAATCCAGTACAAGCCGGGTCGCGAATGGGGATACGATCTCGATGCCGCTGAGTCCATTGAGCAAGTAGACGATACCCGAATTAAGTTCAAGTTAAAGTCAGGAATCATGTTTACCGGCGGTTACGGTGAGATGACTGCGGAAGATGTGAAATACTCTTATGAACGTATTCTGGATGAAGCTTTAGAGTCAACCAATACGCCAGACTGGGGTTCATTAAAGGAAGTCACTGTGGAAGGAAAATACGAAGGCACCATTGTCTTCAATGAACCCTTTCCACCAGCATGGAATATCGCATTACCCTATATCGTTGGAAACATTATCAGTAAAAAGGCCTGGGAGGAAGCCGGTGGAAAAGTAGATACCACTACCCCTTGTGTGTCTGGGCCCTATTTGCATCAGGAATGGCAACCAAAGCAAAAAACCATTTTGGTGCGCAATCCAGATTGGCATGGCGGTGAAGCTGCGTTTGATGAAATTCAAATTTTTCCTATCGACGATGAAAATACCGCACAAATCGCCTTTGAGTCTGGAGATATTGACTGCACCCGGGTTTCATTGGGATCCGTTGGAAACCTGAAATCTTCGCCTCCTGCCAATTCAACCATTGAGGAATATCCATCGCTGTACTATGTGTGGGTTGGAATGAATGTTGAAAATGAAGTAATGGCCGATGCAAATTTACGCAAGGCGGTTCAACATTGCATTGACGTGCCATCGATTCTGCAGGCGTCATATTTTGGTGCCGCGGAACCTGCTACCGGCATCATTGCACCCGGTTTAATTGGCAATCGAGCGAATAGTAATATTCCGCCAGAAATGAATATTGCGAAGGCAAAAGAATACATGGCAGCTGCTGGACTCTCTAGTGCAAACGTGACTTTGGATGTGCTAAACAAGGCCGCCAATGTCACCACAGCCCAGGTCGTACAAGCAACCTGCGCCCAGGCCGGCATTAACGTCGAAGTCAATTTGCATGAATCGGGTGCCTTCTGGTCCTTGGGAGATTCCAGCAGCGGTGAGCGCTATAAAGATGTTCAACTCATTTTAAACCGATACTCCATGGCGCCAGATCCTTCCTATGCCACTGCTTGGTTTATAACTGATCAAAAAGGTATCTGGAACTGGGAACGTTACAGCGATCCCGAGTTTGATCGATTGGAAGCTGCTGCTAAAGCGGAAACCGACAACGTGAAGCGCGGTGAAATGTATCAAACCATGCAAGACCTGATGGAAGACAGTGGCGCATTCCGGTTTATTACCCACGAAGCAACCCCTGTTATCTATCGAAACACCATTAAACCGGCATTCCGTCCGGATGGCTTGCCACTATTGCGCGGATTCACCAGTGCATAGCACTCTTTGCGACAATCAGTCGAAAGGTAAACTGATGCGGGTTGCCTGGGGGTATCCCGCATCAGTAATGTGCGCCTTTGTAACGAGATAAGCCCTTGGCAGCATATCTACTAAAACGAATTGCCCTGAGCATCGTTATCGTCATGCTGGCTGTGTCATTGCTGTTTTGCATGATTCATATGGTGCCTGGTGACCCTGCTCGAATACTGCTGGGTCCACGGGCCACTCCCGAATTGATCGAGAGCATGTCAATACAAATGGGTCTCGATCAACCGTTACCCATGCAAATAGCGCGGTTTTTTGGCAATATCTTGCGCGGGGATTTGGGCATGGATGTCATCACTAACAGGCCAGTGGCTACAATCGTTTTCGGCCAACTGCCCTATACCCTTTGGTTGATTTTTAGTGCCTTGTTGTTCGCTATGCTAATTGGGATTCCTCTTGGTTGTTATTCCGCGATTCATCGGAACTCACTGGTAGATCGGATTACTGGGGTGATTTCGGTAGCGTGCATTACGGCTCCAGCTTTCGTCGTGGCACTATACTCTTTACTAATTTTTGCGGTGACTTTGCAATGGTTCCCCGCGGTTGGAGCAGGGGAAAAGGGCGACTTTTGGGACCAGGCAGCGCATTTGGTGATGCCGGCATTTGCTATTGGGTTGTCCTGGATTGGTTATCTATCGCGTCTGGTACGGGCTTCCATGCTGGAAGTGCTGGGTGAAAATCATATTCGTACTGCGAGAGCGTATGGATTGCCGGAGCGGACTATTGTTTTTCAATACGCGCTCAAACTCGCAGTTCTACCCACTGTAACCGTAATTGGCGTAGGCATGGGTTTTTTGTTGTCCGCTGCCTTGTTTACCGAAATTGTTTTTGCCAGGCCAGGCATCGGTAAATTAATTTTTGACTCCATCACTACGCGAAATTATCCTGTTGTAATGGGATCTGTATTAGTTAGCACGATTTTGTTTGTTGCCAGTACGACGATTTCAGATCTTACCAATGCCTGGTTAGATCCTCGAATACGGAAGTCGTTGTAATGGATATCTTACGACGAATTACTAAAGAACCATTGGGTCTGCTCGGACTGATACTGGTGATAATTATTGTCATCAGCGCATTGTTTGCCAGTGTTATTGCTCCCTACGACCCGATTGCGCTAAATATCATCGATCGACTGCAAGGGCCTTCGGCAGCGCATTTATTAGGCACCGACCAACTCGGGAGAGATTTATTTTCGAGAGTACTTTTCGGAGGGCAAATTGCCTTGAAGGTTGCCTTGGTGTCAATCGGCGCCGCACTTAGTATCGGTGTGGTACTTGGCATGCTAGCTGGCTTCGGACCAAAGTGGTTCGACAATGCGGTGATGTTATTCTTCGATACGATTCGATCTTTTCCTACAGTGATGTTTGCACTGGCAACAGTTGCATTGGTGGGGCCATCTTTGACTACTGTCATCGCCGTCATAATCGTCACCTCTATTCCCACCTATGGACGGGTAGTTCGCACCCAAACTTTGACAATAAAGTCCAACGAGTTTGTTATGGCAGAGCGGGTTATGGGTGTTTCTACCCTGAGAATTTTGCTGGTTCATATTCTGCCCAACGTCATTGGACCGTTGATTATTCTCGCGTCGATGGACATACCCACAGTGATTGCCCTGGAGGCTGGTCTAAGCTTTTTGGGCATGGGGGTAAAGCCACCAACACCTTCCTGGGGTAGTATTTTGAATGACGGGTATACCCTGATTCGCAATACACCATGGCCGATTATTGCGGGCAGTATTCCTCTGGTATTAATCACTCTCGGTTTTACGTTTTTGGGTGAGTCGTTACGCGATTTGATTGATCCGAAGTTGAGAAAGTCGTTATGAGTGATCAATCGGCACAACAGCATGTATTAAGTATCAGAGATCTTTCAGTGCATTACGCTACTGATCGTGGTGAGCTGAATGCCCTTCGGCATGTCAATTTGGACGTCCCGAAGGGTTCCATTGTTGGCGTTGTCGGTGAAAGTGGATGCGGAAAGTCCACATTGATTTCTTCCATTATTCGGCTACTTGCAGAAAATGCAAAAATTCCAAATGGTTCGATCACTTTTGAGGGGCAAGACCTGTTGGACATTAGCCAAGACCAAATGCGTGATATACGTGGCGATCGAATGTCTATTGTATTTCAGGATCCGATGTCGACGTTGAATCCCGTGATGTCTATAGGTCGACAAATGACGGATATTCAATTTCGTGACAAAAAAACATCTGCCGAAAAACGGCAAAGGTCTATAGATATGCTGGCAAGCGTCGGTATTCCAGATCCTGAAAGTCGACTTGGTCAGTATCCCCATGAGTTTTCTGGCGGTATGCAACAGCGTATTTCCATTGCCATGGCTTTGCAGGCGCAGCCGTCCTTGCTGATAGCCGATGAACCGACAACCGCACTTGACGCGACCCTGGAAGTGCAAATAATTCATTTGTTGAAAGCGCTCCAGACAGATATGGAATGCTCCATTTTGTTTATTTCCCATCACCTCGGTGTGATCGCTGAACTCTGTGACCATGTGATTGTGATGTACGCGGGAGAGGTAATCGAGCAAGGTACGGTTCGCGATGTTTTTCACAGCCCAGCACATCCTTACACTGAGAAATTATTGCAATGTGACCCGGCAAGTATTTCTAAGAAAAGTCGCTCACTGCCAACCATTCCTGGTGAAATCCCGGATTTGGTGACAATGCCCGCTGGCTGTGTTTTCAAAAACCGCTGTGACAAAGCCATGACCCAATGTGATACGGAAGTCCCAACCTGGATGGAGACACGTAGTGGGCATTTTGTCAGTTGTCACTTGAGTCAATCATGAGTAGCGTTTTACAGGCCGAAAATGTACGTGTGCGCTTTCGTGTGATGCCTGGTTTGCGCGCTAAACTTGCTGGTGTAGCAGATCCGTTTATTGACGCCGTACGTGATGTATCGTTTTCCATTGGTGAAGGTGAAACTTTTACCCTGGTAGGCGAAAGCGGGTCTGGAAAATCCACCTTGGCTTTGGCGGTGGCTGGTTTGTTAAAACCCCAGGAAGGTTCCATTGATTTTTTGGGGGACCGGGTCAATGAAATGGACAGCCAAAGCCTGCAGACCTATCGCCGGCAGATTTCCTATATTTGGCAAAATCCGGTGGGCTCGCTCAGTCCCCGACAAGCTGTGGGTTCTCTCATTACCGAACCGTATATCGTACATGGTATGAAGGAGCGAGACTTAAAATCAGAAGCGTCTCGATTGCTTAAGATGGTAGGACTACCAGGACATTTTGCAACACGCTACCCTCATCAACTCAGTGGTGGACAGGCTCGGCGTGTCGGTGTGGCCAGGGCCTTAGCATTAAACCCGAAACTCATTATCGCAGATGAACCGACTGCGGGATTAGATGTATCTGTGCAAGGTGAAATTTTGAACCTACTGAATCGGTTGCAGGACGATATGGGAATCAGCATGTTTGTTATAACCCATAACCTGAACATTGTTCGCCATATCTCCGATCGCACCGCGATTATGTATATGGGGCGATTCGTCGAGCAGGGACCTACCGATGATATATTTTCTGCGCCGCGTCATCCGTATACCCTGGCATTGTTGTCTGCGAATCCTGAGCCTGACCCTGACGCCAGTATCCAGCGCACAGAGTTAAAGGGTGAGCTGCCAAGTTTGATGAATCGGCCCTCGGGGTGCGAGTTTCACACACGCTGTCCATTTGTTGAACAGCAATGTAAAGACCATTTTCCAGTGGGTTCCAACGTTAGCCAAGAACATTACTTAACCTGCCATTTTCCCAGACCGATTTAGGTCGAGATTTTGGAATGAGCAAATGTATTGATCATCTCTGGATACCTACGCCCGATGGCGCTCTGTTAGGCGCCAGATTATGGTTACCTGATAGCCCAGCAGATAAAGTACACCCTGCTATTCTGGAATATATTCCCTATCGCAAGGATGACTATTCTGCCGCAAGGGATGCTGCCACCATCGCCTGGTTTGCGGATAAAGGCTACGCTTGTCTTCGGGTTGATATGCGTGGCTCGGGCAGTTCGGACGGGATCATGTTCGACGAATATAGCGAGCAGGAAATTGATGATGGCGTCGCGGTAATTAACTGGATGGCAGAGCAGGATTGGTGCAACGGCAGTGTTGCCACCATCGGTATTTCATGGGGCGGCATCACCGGATTGCAATTGGCTCAGCGTGCACCGAAACCACTGAAGACGGTGATTGCGTTGGGGGCGTCAGAATTTCGGTATTATGACGATGCTGGTTACTATATGGGTTGTATGGTGGGCCAAACCATCGGATGGGCGACTATGATGTTTGGTTACAATACTCGTCCCCCTGATCCTGTATTACAAGGAGACAACTGGCGTTCACTATGGCTTGAGCGCCTTAACCAAACACCCCATTACCTTGAACATTGGTTAACTCATCAACGCGAAGATGACTACTGGCTACGTGGGTCTGTTGGTACTGATTACGATGCGATCAAGATTCCAGTTTATGCCGTGAGTGGTCACGCAGATTGTTGGCCAAATACGGTTCCACGGTTGTTGCAGAATTTGTCGTCACCCGTCCGTGGCTTACAGGGCGCATGGTGCCACCGCTATCCTCACCTTGGTGTGCCGGGTCCAACGGTAAATTTTCTCGAAGATGCTGCGCGCTGGTTTGATCATTGGCTCAAGGGTGAGGACACGGGCATGATGGATGAATCAACCTACCAGGTATATATACAAGATAGTGTCCGACCCAAGTCACATTACGATCACAGACCGGGTAGGTGGGTCGGAGAGCCGTCCTGGCCATCGCCCAATATTGATATCCAAAAGTTTTATTTACAGGCACCGAATGTAACTATTGGATTGGGTAAGATAAAGCAGCTCGGACAAGCGAGTATTTGTTCACCACAAAATATTGGCCTTGCTTCGGGAGAATATATGCCGTGGTTCGCGTTTGGGCCGGCGGATGAATTGCCCGGTGATCAACAACAGGAAGACGCTGGATCACTGGTGTTTGATTTTCAAATCGACGAAGATGATGTATGTATTCTGGGGAATCCGCAAGTTGAGCTGAGTTTACAATCAGATAAACCCCAGGCGTTGATTGCGGTTCGGCTGTGTGACGTATGGCCCAATGGACAAAGCACACTCATTACTCGCGGTATCCTGAATTTGAGTCAGCGCGATGGAAAATTAACGCCTAAGATTTTAGACCTCAATACAAAGTACCTCGTTAAGGTAAATCTCAATCACGTTGGCTACACCGTGCCAGCAGGACACACCCTGCGAGTCGCATTGTCTAGCAGCTACTGGCCCATCGCCTGGCCCTCTCCAACTAATTCAACGCTCACTGTCAGTACAAATGAAAGTGTGCTGAATTTACCCCTGCGACGTAGAAACGCAGAAGACGGAAAGGTAACCAAGTTTAGTGAGCTTGCTCCCATCGAACCGCTTCCAACAACACAGATTAGAGATTTCAATCAACAACGTACCCACCGAGTTGACGAAACCGCGGGCGTTCATGTTTTTGAAATCAAATCGGACAATGGAAAGACCCGATTCGAAAATAGCGGGCTGGAAATGGCGTCGACAACATTACAGCGCTACAGTATCCAATCTGATGATCCGACTGCTGCCAAAGCTGAATATGAATGGGAATGGGAGTACGGTAGAACAAGCAAATGGCACACTAAGACGTTTACCAGAACAATCCTGACTTGCGACGAAACCTATTTTTTTCTGGAAGCGCAATCAAATGCCTGGGAAAATGGCAAGGAAGTGTTTAGTAAACAATGGAACAAAAAATATCCCAGGGATCACTTTTAGCAAACACCAAGAATCAATTTGGGAATCCGGATTCGCTTGGTGTTAACAGCTTTAAATATAAATGTTTGGACTTGATTTTACGAAGTGATCGATCTAATTGAGACATCTTCGTACAGTGACCGTCCGCGGTTTGCCCTGAATAGTCATTTCGATAATTGGGAAAGGAAGGGCTTAACATGTTTTTTGTTCCGTTGCACCTTGGACCCTAATATTGCTTTCAGTCTCAAAAGTACTTGAATAACTTGCACCTTATGGTATGTTATGTCCTACAAGATACCATTAAAGCAGAGTTATGAAGACAAAGATTAAAGTCAGTCCAAGTACAAAAAGAGAATTGAGAACCCTTGGGGCACGTATTCGAGAAGCACGATTGCGCCGTGAATTGTCTCAAAGCCTTGTAGCAGAACGTGCTTCAGTGAGTGTTCAGACGGCTGGTAAAATTGAGAATGGAGACCCGGGAGTGAGTGTTGGTGCCTACGCCATGGTTCTGCAGGCAATTGGGTTATTGGAAGGTTGGGGCAACATCGCGGATAGCCTTGGAGATGAACTGGCTGATGAACAATTGCGCAAGCGTGCGCCCAAGGAAGTTTGATGACTATCGAGGTTTATATTGATGCCTATGGCGAACGCCAAAAGGTGGGAATTCTGCGCCGGCATTCCGGGGCAGGGCGCGAGCGTGTGACTTACGAGCATGATGCCGACTGGATGAAGTCACCAGCGGCATTTCAATTCGATCAAACTCTGCCACTTCGAGGCGGGACACTGCACCCAGGAGCCAACAAAGTTATGTTTGGTACATTGGGAGATAGCGCACCTGACACGTGGGGCCGTAGTCTCATGCGTCGGCGTGAACGCCGAGAAGCAGAACGTGAAAGCAGGCAAGTTCGCACACTCAACGAAACGGATTACCTTCTCGGCGTTTCTGATAAAACACGGTTGGGTGGCATTCGGTTTTACGTTGACGGAGCGTTTCAATCCCCGCAAGCTAAAGGTGTTCCATCGACAGTAGCGCTTGGAGGTCTGCTACAAGCAGCGCAGCGCATTGAGCGTGGTGAGGAGACTGACGAAGATCTGATGATGATTTTTGCGCCGGGATCATCTCTTGGCGGAGCACGACCCAAGGCATCTGTTTTTGATCGGCATGGGAACTTATCAATTGCGAAGTTCCCCAAGGAACGCGACGGTTATTCGATGGAGAGGTGGGAAGCAATTGTCATGGACATGGCAAAGGCAGCGGGCCTTGAAGTTGCCGAACATCAATTAGTGCAGGCAGCAGATAACATCATTTTTCTATCGCGTAGATTTGATAGGATTCACCGCGATGATGATCATCGCATCCCATTTATGTCCGCCATGGCGGTTACCGAGCATAATGACGGTGATGATACCTGCAGCTATCTTGAGATTGTTGATGCGATCAATGAGCGTGGAGCTGAACCCGAGCGTGATCGGGCTGAATTATTCCGCCGTATGGCCTTCACGATTCTGATCTCAAATACGGACGATCATTTCAGAAACCATGGGTTTTTATGGGGCGGTAAAAAGGGGTGGCGGCTAAGCCCTGCCTACGATCTCAACCCGACGCCGAACAGTACACGAATATTGTCGACCCGCATCGATTATGATGACGCTTCTGCATCGATTGGTTTGCTAAGATCGGTTGCTGAATTTTTTGTCTCGATGAAGGACGCTGATAAAATTATTCAAGAGTGCAGGGATGTTGTAAAACAGTGGCAGGACTTTGCCCATGCAAGCAGCGCACCTGCATCGGAGATCAAAATTATGAAATCAGCTTTTGAACATGAAGAAACCACCGCCTAGGATATGGTGACTGCGTCTGACCCCTCCAAACAATAGCCGTACTAATTGGGTCTGTATGTAATACGTGTAAATTGTCGTCACATCTCGCTTCTGCACGTTGAGACAACCAATAGGTAGAGATTGAAAAAATATCGCCATTCCAAGCTATCTCCATTGTTATTCCGAGCGTATCGAGGATTCTATAGCATTAACAAGTAGACTAAACCAACTGACCGTATTGAACTCACTGTATTCTGCAGCCAGTGTACGATTAAATCTAAATTAGATTTATATCATTATCAGGTTTAGTATGAACATTTACATCTTAATAGATGCGCGACTCAATATTTAATAGAAACTGATCATCACACTACTCAAAGACACTGGTTTGCTGAATTCCCACTATTGTCGTTTCGCCAGCAACCACATCGAAATAGGTGTCTTCGAATGTTCCCAGGTAACTCCAAGTGCGCACAAAAAATCGTCCTTCGATTAAGGCAATTTGGGTGCCATCACAGTTCTTGGCTTTGCTTCGGTTTTTAGACTTATTTCCCTGATTATCAATTCTATATAACCAACATCTTCGACCCTTCCGAACCGGTTCTTCCAGAAACAGATAGTTTATTTCTGCATTACCCGCCGGTATCGTAAATTTGAGTGTTTGCTTTTCGACCGCGGGAACCTGAACGTTTTCTATTTCATAGCCCGTTAAAACATCGTAAGACTTCATTGTATAAATCCCTGGGCGAATTGCTGCACCGTTGTGCACATGAATTTTGTATTTTAATTCACCATCCTGCCAAAGTTCCTGGTGCTGTCTCAACTTTCTCTCTTGTCCCTGGGCGAAAACAATAAATTTAGTATGCACCGTTTCAACAGCTGTGAAAATCACATCTTTGTCGTCCCCCACAGAAATAATATCCGCGGTTTCCAGTTTATTATCCTTATTCAAATCTGCGGTGAAAACGTACGCGCCCGGCATAACGAAATAATCTTCACCAGGACGTAATCGAAATACTTCCTGATCATTTTCATAGCCACTGGCAATCACACCGCGAATCTCTTCACTCTTTTCTACAAATTTGGTTCGAATCGTGGGAGGTCGTTGGAGTTGTACAACTATCTTGGTCGTCCCTGAAGGATCTACTTCTATTTCTTTTGTTACAGGCTGATAAATTTCCCCATTGACCGTTGGTACGCCTACGGTAATGGAATACTGTCCACCCTCAAACACATAACGACCATTGTTGGCAATCTTCCTAGCCACCATACCTTCCCGGAAAATTGTACCTAGCACTGGCACAAAGTTTCCATTTTCATCCTCGCCGACAATCTTAAGCTCCGGCCCACTTACTTGCGGTTGTGGGTTGGGATCTGCCACAGGTGATTCGCTCGCAGCCGCCCTTTCAATACTCCTGGTTAGCTCGCCCGCAGAATTAGCGTCGAGATAAGTCGTTCCGGAAGCTTCGGCAATACACTGCATAGCACTTCGCGACAAGTCCGCTAACCCAAGCCCAACTACATGGACTTGTATATCAATATCGTTATCTCGCCAGGACTGCACTAACTCGCAAGGATCTGAATCACAAGTCTCTATGCCGTCGGAAATTAATAAAATATCTCCAGATCGACCATTAAAATCGTTAAATGCAGCGAGCAGGCTTCGAGATATTGGGGTTTTTCCTCTTGGTGATACGCTATTCACCCGCTCGGAAATTTTGCCAAGAGCACTTGACGCCGGTTCGAACGACACCGCAAGTTCGGTATCTGTGCAATCACTTGCTCGTCGGTGGCCGTACAGTCGCAGTGCCATCTCGCGGTCTCTAAATAAACCCACATCCAGATTGTTGAACACGTTCTTAGCCACAGTAATTTTTCGTGATTTATCCGACAGCTCTCCCCACATTGAATTCGATCCGTCGAATATAATGTAAAGCGGCCTGTCATTAGACCCAGATTGGGCGTACAAAGGTGTACTAATAATTACACTTATAAAAATCAGAAAGTGTGCTGCGCCGTGCGAGAAATGCATGATTTCAATTACCTTGCAGTTATTGTTGGTGTTTAGAACTATTTCTCTATGGTATTGCTGCGTGAAGCCGCCTGATTCCTGAACACTAGTTATGGCGAGCTAGTGACTTGAGAAAACGCTATATTCTTGATCCTTATCAAATTGAATTACATCATAGTTCTTCGGTTCAATGCTATTCATACCGGGTGACATCATTGGCATACCGGGAGCACTCAATCCCAGAATATCTGGCTTTTCCTCCAATAATCGATAGATATCTTTTACGGGTACATGGCCTTCAACAAGATAGTCGCCGATTTTTGCGGTATGACAAGAATAGATCGAAGGATCATTCATGCCCAAATGTCGTTTGATAACCGTGACGTCTGGCACATTATGCGCTTTCACGGTAAAACCATTATCTTCCATATAATCTACCCATCCCTGACAGCAACTACAATTGGGTGATTTCCAAACTTCGACAGTAGTTTCTTCAGCATTCGCCGTATTCGAAAACATTAGGTAAGTACTGATTAGGAAAATAAAACTTAAAGTCAGGAATTTATTTGAATACGTATGCTGAGATTGGAATACCATGTTTATTTGTTGTTGCTTAATTGTTGGAGAAATTGGGGTCAAAAATTACTCAACGATTATTTTGCATTGAGTTGATTATTGGGCAGTCTGCGGCACTTTCATGCGCACCATCGCAATTTTCAGACATGCCAACCAGAGTTTTTTTTAGCTTATTCAAGTCTCGAATTTTTTGCGTAATTTGCGCTATATGATCTTGTGTCAAGCTCTTTACTTCAGCCCGCGTGTAGTCAGAGGCCTCGGAGGAAAATTGGATAAGACTTCGAATGGCACTTGGATCAAAGCCTAACTCTTTCGCGCGTTGGATAAATCTTAATAGCTTTAGATGTTCTTCATCATACAACCGGTATCCATTTTCAGCCCGTTTCGGGGCAGGCAAAATACCAATATTTTCGTAATAACGAATTGTTTCGATATTGCAGTTCGTTTCCTTAGCCAGTTTTCCGCGCGTAAACATCATTGTTGATTAATCTGTAACCAGGAGTTGTAAATTTTGTCAGGCCATAGAGATGTGATCCAGATAATAACGTAAAAAATCTCATCATCATTTAGCTTACCTATCCAGGCTGGCATATTGCCACCAATCGAAACAGTGCCGTTCTTTATGGTATGTGCCAACCCTCGAATTGAGTGGTGCCAGGTATGGGCTGTTCCATTTAACGGAGGTGGTGGTAACTTTCCGTTAGCATCCTTTTGTTGCCACTCGGTAACAGTGCCCTCCGCATTCACACCATGGCACGAGGCGCAGTTGGTCTGAAAAAGTTGCTGGCCAGTCTCGAGCATCTTTAGATCATAACCCCGGTTCGAGGCGCCAATAGCGAGTTCAAAAGAACCGAAAAACATAGCGATAAAGAACAGGGCTTTTAACAAACCTCCTGATTCGGGCATAGCGCTAACCATAGAATCCACGGAATACAATCAATGGCATGCCCTACCCCATTTTTTAAGCCGCCAATAGTTATATGGCCACGGCACCAGGAAACCAGCCGCCAGCATTATCGGAATAGCCCACCATGTTAATAGTGCGCCACCAGTTAGAAACCAGTCAGTCGTATTCATGGCAACTTCCATTGCGACCATAGATATCATACTCATACCAATTGCGGTTTTAAATGCCGTGCTTAAGATCATGCCATCTTTAGCCATAATAATGGTCTCAAGCGCGATGCTGGTCAGCAACCCATTTATGATCGCTAACGCCATAATGGCCAGGGTCGGCCAGGGTATACCGAAAAACTGGAAAAATGCGATTGTGCCAAAATCACCTATAGAGCAGCCAATTAGACACCACATGGTGTTTCTTGCACTTTTTCGCCATGTGATTGGGCATTGCCAAAAGCCTGGTGTTGGTGCGGATTGTGTAAGAGTAGCCATTGTTACCGACCTGGATCAAATTGGGTTTGAATTGAACGTTGCATGATAGTTTGAAATGAAAATGCCCCTGGCGATAGTATAAACCTTGTATTAAGTACAGAGTCAAGGCTGCTATTAATAGATTGTACAGAAAAAGCGTTGACTCTGTACCAACTACAGGGATTACAATGATTAAGTAAACCTTCAAAACAGTAAGTTGTCTGGTTATTAATGAGCTTGGGTTACTAATATTTCCGATCAAGAAGCATGCGGCTGTTAAGTTGTGTGCTCGCTTTGGTGCTGTCAACAACGGTAGTAGTCAGCGTGTCTATGAACGGTCAAATTGATCACGGCAATATGACAACTGTATCCAGTCATCAAACTACGCCTTGTGACATTGACCAGGCACTATGTCCGCGCGTATCAATACCATGCTGGACTTCAACTTGTGGACGTGGAACAGCCGTGTGTTCCCGGGTATTGATCATCTTATCTGTGGACTAAACGAACGTGTCCGGGTGCGCATGGGAAATTTAACCATGACTAATCATCCAATACATATCCATGGTCTAAACTTTGAAGTTTACTGTACCGCTGGTGGTTGGATTCCAAAGGGAGCACGTTGGCCTGAGGTCACATCAGATATAGCGATAGGCCAGATGCGAGCCATCGAATTTAGTGCTGACGCCTCGGGCGACTGGGCCATGCATTGCCACAAATCACACCACACAATGAATCCGCTGGGGCATGATGTGCCAAATATGTTTGGTGTGGATCAGAGACGCGGCAAGAGAGTCTTAGTAAACTACTGCCTGGATACATGATCATGGGTGAACGGGGCATGGCAGACATGGGTGAGATTGTGATGCCATTGCCGAATAACACATTGCCAATGATGACCGGTGAAGGTCAATTTGGACCAATTGATATGGGCGGAATGTTTCCAGTGCTTAAAGTACGCAAAGACCAGAAGGCCGGGAATTATACCGACCCAGGTTGGTATGACTATCCTGCGGGCACTGTGGCTTATGAGGTATAAAAAATATCTTTTAGCGAAACGCTATTAACATTCAATCAAGAGAGGATACTCAATATGAATTTTTTAACCAAACCTGCAGTTGCAACAGTCTTTGCGGTAATCTTTGCACTTACTACATCTGACGTTTTCGCTGGTGGTAGCCATGATCATGGTCACGCAGTCGAATTTGATCCGGTAGAAAATGAATTTGGGATGTACCAGCCAAAAATGAAAGCAACCAGAACGATTGAAATAGGTATGGCAGATGACATGACCTTCACACCGAATGTTATCAAGGTCAAGCGAGGCGACGTCGTTATGTTCAAACACACCAACAATGGAAAACTGATGCATGAATTCGTCCTGGGTACGTCTGATTCTTTAAGCGAACACGCGGAATTGATGAAAAAGTTTCCAAATATGGAGCATGAAGAGCCTTATATGGCTCATATTGCACCAGGAGATACTGGAACAATTATGTGGAAGTTTTCTGAAGCAGGTGAATTCGTTTTTGGCTGCCTGGTGCCAGGACATTATGACGCGGGCATGAAAGGTACTGTTTCTGTCGGTTCATAGGCTCAATATATCGAATGGTAGATAAAGTGATCCGCCCCTCGACTATTCCTCCTTAAAACTCGTGATTGTAGACTACTATCGGCGGAATTTTGCGGTTGAGAAGATCGGGGCGGGGGTAGAAATTATCTGATGTTGCGTTCACAGACTTTTTCCACTTGCCGCTGGATATCAAACTTTGAATATGGTTCGCGGTAACAGAGTAAAATGCTGATGCTTCTCCAGAAATTGGATAAAAATTCAACATTCATTAAAATAATCGAAAGTCTAAATTTAATATAATCGTATGAAAAATTTAACGGCCATGTGCATTATGCTGCCACCTATTGTCTTTTCATTTGGTGCAATTGCCCAGGGGGAAATCGAGCAAACTTTCTGGGAATCTATTTCTTGTGATAGTCAATTAGAAGTAGTCGCATATATAGAAGCCTATCCAGGAGGATTCTATATTACCAAAGCAGAACAATGCCTCGCTGCGATTAGTCCTACCCCAAACACAACAAAGAGTTCCGATACTACAACAAAAGTAAAACAATCAAATCTACCAGTAAATCATACAAAAACGGATAAGCGAATAAATGGATTTTTACAAATCCTAAAGACAGATAACGATAGCGATAAAATCCAGATGCTTGAGAGGTTGCAGTGGTCAGGGATTTCTGACCCCCGATTATTTGATGTTATTGAAAAATTCGTGCTGTCGAATTACGAACAATCTCAATACGATGCCCCCGAGCTGAAAATCCTCGCTAACTATATACGGGCTCTCGGATATAGTGGAAATATGAAGTATCAATCAACACTTTCTGACGTATCAAAACAAGCTGCCTCATCCAGGGTCACTAAATACGCAAAGAGGGCATTACAAGACCTTGACAAATTCGCGCCCTGGGTCGAGTTGATCGCAAATAGCAATGTTACGGTTAAGGGAAAAAGCGCGGAAGTCGAAATGTATATGCGTATGATAAATGTTAACAATATTTTTGTTCAACGACTGGCTGCCCGAGCCATCTTCCATGAAAGAATTAATGACCAGGATTTACTCAATCTGATCGCCAAAAAACTAAAATCCGTTTACCTGCGAGGCGATCTGGACCGACAGTCTCAGGATACCGCTGCGTGGTTTTGTAAAGCAATTGGCCAGAGCGCGAAACCCGAATTCACCACTTTTCTGAAGACCGTATCTGAAACAACACCACATAAGCGTATTCAAAAGCACGCAAAAAAATATGCATCTTAGTCCTCCTTGGGGTTGTTGGGATTAATGTGCGACTTGATTATGCGCTGGATCATTGACCGTACTATTCCATGGCGTGGCAAGGGCAAAATCCTGTTGTCCTGGATAAAAGTAAGGCACAAAAAGACCCGTCAACCAATATTAGACTAGTGGGCTTTTATAATTGGCTAATGGATTCCGTGTAGGCATAACCGCGAATCAAGTTCTGAGGTATTTAAGGCTTACGGTGTAGTTGTTAGTTTAAGGGTACAATTTTCCCAGATAGTAAAAAAATTCTATCAAATTGCTCCAGGATAGTATGGAAATCGGGGTTATATGTAGTGCGGGCTACTGCGACCCCATCGGGTGATTCAGTATACTGCGCGCCGTACCAGTGTCCCGTAGCTTGCATACACGCCATAAAAATCGGGTATTTATTACCGTTGCAGATTAATTGTGTTCCGTTTTCACCCAACAACGGATTGACCGGCGCATTAATCAGGCTCAAATGTGATTGGTTAAGTATTCTACGATCAAGATATTGACTGAGTCGAATAATTTCATTTTTACTTGCAATAGTTTTTGTGTCGGTTGTGTAAATCATCAGTTTTTTGTGATCAGATGAAAACCTTTTCCGGAATATATTTCGTGTGTAAGTGATATCAACCACAGAATCATCCTCAGACACCACCATCAATACCGGAATATCTAGTACGTTCTTGTTCCAACGGTTTTTCAAATACCTGGTTGTACGATAATACTGCCAGGCTGAGTTGATCGGAATGGAATTATACTTTGCCGGATTATCTTCAATGAGCATCCCTCCAAACATCCATGGTTTAAACCGGGCGTAAAGCCAGGACCAGCGTAAATACGAATTCAGCTGACTATGATAAGCGGGTGAAACTAACAGCAGTCCGTTTATCTGGCGATTTTCCAGTGCGAGTATGGAGGCAATGACACCTCCTAGAGAAAATCCACCTAAATAAATCGGTGTGCTGTCAGTATTCCAGAAAGTAAGATGCGATCGAGCCGCCCTCAACCATTCTCGATACGTGACGCGAAGCATATCTGCGGGATGGGAGCCATGACCTGGTAACAAAATTGCACGCACATCAAAACCCCGGTCCGATATTGCCCGTGCCATATCGGCCCAGACGTAGGCTGAATCATTTAGTCCATGAATCAATAGGAACTTCCCTCGATAGGGAACCGTTTTTTTCGCGGTTAATTCGAATGGAAGATTAAGATTGATATCCGATTGTGTTCGGTTGGACAGGCTATTCGCCTTGAGGTAGTCCTTTACTTTTTGACGGTAAGCTGAAAAGTTAGCTAAAGGCGCGGGGAAACTACCGATGGTTCTGGTCTTGAGCAGCTCTGCTTGACTACTACCGTGGGCAGCAAATGTCGACTGAGTAAAAAATAGTAAAAATAAAAAAATTACTCTATCAGTTATCATCTACTTACATACAATTCGGTATCAGCCATTTAGGCAAGTTGGATTAAATATGTTCCTTCACGACAGACCGGATTTGTGTGATCGTACATTTCAGTATGAGTTAGCACCAGCAATAATTAGGATACCGTTGGTCGTTTCGATTTCATATTGAATGAGTCAGAGAGCAAATAGCCTTTTACATTGGCAAAGAGTTACCGTATAAAAGTCATCATTTTAAGGCCGTGAACGGTTGTTTCCAACACCTACAGGGTTGATTCCATTAGTAACAATGCTAGTTTGGCGTAATTGTATCCCCGACTTCCCGGTTTTGCTCTACTGCTGGACTGGGGTTTTATAGTCCTGAAATACGGGAGGTGGCTTAAATGGCATGCTTTCTCTAGGCAAGGTATAGAATAATGGATCCTTCCCTGAATCCAGGGAGTCTTCAAAGTTGTTTTTAATTGCTACCTCTGTGTTATCGTCAACTGAATCTTTTAACATCTTTTCAAGCTCGGCAGCGGTATTGTCATTCCAGTCCATCCGATAGTAATAAGGTTGAGGCAGGCTACCGTGTCTTATCCAAAGGTAAACGGCATTCCCTTCGTCAACACTGGCAGCTATCACCACGGATGTTTCTTCTTTTCCTGGAAAGTCCAATTCCGATTCGGAAAGAGGTTTTGGATTACCAAGCAGGCTTTGTAGTGCGGCATATCCTATCAAAGCTATTGCAGCCAGTGCCGTAACGCTCAGAACTCGAATGCCCAGACTCCGCCAAGACCAAACCAGTATTATTGCAAGGGCGCTAACTAATAGTACTGAAACAAGATAGTATATGGAAACGTACTGCATTACTTGTTTTTATCACCTGAACGAAGTGGTTTGAATAAACTGTTAATGCTGCCTTCTACCAAATTTCCGTCCTCATCCAAGGAAAAACGAGCGAATGTCAATTCCTGCCCTCGATGTTGAATTTGCGCGGTTTTTAGCAAGACTGGAACTATGTTTACGCCGGAGTCAGTGTTCAAAACTATGGTTATTGCCATTTCGACCTCTAACGGAAGTGGCGTTCTTTTGTCCAACCTGAAGGCGTGAACATTTACCACATATTCACCTGGTCGCAGGCCTCGTGAATAAGCATTCTCATGATTGACACTTGATAAATCAAACTTGCTCCCAAGATCGTCTCGCAACAAATTAAACAGTGTTCCACCTTGATTGGAGTACCCCACTGGAACTTCGCCTGGTCCTTCCACCCATAAGTCTAGATCTGCATAAGAATTGTTCGGCCAGGCGATTTCTATGCTTATATTTCCGGGGGATGGTATTTCCGACTCTTTTTTTGTCGCTCGTTCTGAAATGTGTGGAAGCAGTAAAACGATAACGGCCATAAATCCCAGTAATGCGAGGCTAAGCACATCACGAAATAGCGTGTCCCCGGACTCTCCTTGTTCCTGATGGGGGTTAATATTCATAAAATTGGTTTGTTTTAATTGGAATTACTATCAATGCCGGCGAGTAAATATTTAACAATAGCCAACCTCAATGTATTTATCTTTGTGAATTAGATTTCTCGAAGTGTCTACTGTTCGGCATATGCGACACCCAATCTTGTGGGTACTGTTGAATATGAATACCCACTAACGGTGAAATTGTTGAAAGAACTTCCAAATTTCATCGCTGGCATGTATGTCCATGTTTACTTTTCCAGCAATCCATTCTGGAATAACATGTTGTACACCTGGCCAATTGTGTCCGCCACCATTGATGCCATACAGCTTTACCTGTGCGCCATTTTTACAACTATCGCTAGTCATAACGACAACAGAGGTGTCGTCCAATTTGGTATTGTGGGAAATATTTTTGCGATTTGGAGGCTGACTACATCCATTGTAAGTGGACCAGAGGTTCATTGTACTAGGAATTGAATGAGCGACTTGATTTCCATTGGACGTTCCATCCCAGCGGAGAATGTTGTCGTGGGTCCCGTGAAAGAATACGATTGGCATAGCTGTCGCCTTTACACATAGCGTATCAAGTCCAAAGAATGCGCCTGCAGCGACCGAAGCAGTTGCGGCAAAAGCCTCTGGTTCGTCACACGCGGCGCGTTGCGCCATTAATCCACCGTTGGAGATTCCTGCAAGATAAACTCTCGTTGTATCGATATTATGTTGGCTTTCTATTTGTTCGATGACCGCCAGTAAAAATGCGGTTTCGTTTGGGGTTGAGGCAGAATCGAAGCCATTTAGTCCTCTGTAATATAGCCAGGTACGATTAACTGCTTCTGGATACGCGACAATAAATCCATTTTGGTCAGCGCGGGAGTTGAATTCGCTGACTTTGGCGGTGCGTGGTCCGTTACTCCCCTGTCCGTGTAAAACAAGCAATAACGGCAAATCGTTTAACTTTTCTACTCCCTCAGGCGTATGTAGATAGTAGCTGCGGAGTACCCCTTCATGTTCTATTCTCTCTAATTCCTCGGCCAAGCCGTTTTGCAAGAATACGATGGACAAAATAATTGTCCTAATCCAGAAAAATTTCATTCTTATTGGTTGAAATGCGGCGTGAGGTTGACAATACACGAGTGCAAATGGACTATCAACGACACAGGTTATTTCGCATACGTGAACTTGGGAATCGCTGTGATCGATATGAAGATTAAGTAGACACCCGCCAATGTGATACTGCCCAGTCCAAGTCTGTGTAGGATTAATTTTGCCACCTAGTTGCTGCTGTCCCAATATTTCGAGGAATCACAACAGCGGAGCAATCTAGGGTCGACAATTTCGATACAGGTTTACAAATTTAAACTTGGCAAACGTGGTGGCACCGCTTATATTGGTTTCGCCGTAGTTGAGAACCGAAATCAAAACCAGGGAACCTCTGGATAAATCTGGCCGGTCATGGCTTATGCAGAGATTCCTGAGATACGTATCTGCAGTTCGTAGCGTGAATTTGCCGGATTCCGATGCTTTTGGACTAAATAAGGTCAGGATTACCGTAACGGGGTACCAATCTGTGGGCTAACAGTAAATTACAAAAAATTGATTAGTATTCAGAATATTTTTATCGCAGCGATGGTGAATGGCGTTTTTCTCATCATTTTGTTGGTTTGCGGGCGTAGAGGAAATCGTTATGCCAGGATATTTCTCGCTGTTCTCGTTGGGTTACTCACCCAGTCACTTTGGAATGTTTACGTTTGGAAGTACTCTCTTCCATCTCATCTCATCCTGTTTAACTATAGCTTATGGGCCACGGCTTATCTTTGGGGTCCCGTTTTATATATGTACGTTAGTACGACGTGCGGTCAACGAAGACCTACGGTTGATTGGGTGCTGAAACATTGCGCTTTGGCATTGCTGCTGTTTGGAATGCAGTTGCCAATCTACGTATTATTGCAGTATGGCTGGCTCGAAAAACAGATGTTCGAAGTCTTTTTTCGTTTTACTGTTATGGGGTTGTATGTGCAGATGGCGCTGTACATATGCACTTGCTTCCAATGTCTGTCCTTATTCGACAAACAGGTTAAGGATAGTTTTTCAAACAGAGACAAGATTAACCTCGATTGGCTCTGGAAGCTGACATCGATGTTTGCTTTTGTCATCGCCGTAGACATGTGTTTTATCGCACCAGCCATCATTCAACAAAATAAAGTTCCTTATTTAACAGTAATAATGCTAGCTGAATCAGTGACAATCTATTTAATGGCATTCTTTTCCCTGATGCACCCAGAAATTCTCTTCGAGGTTGAGCCACAGTCTAGTAAACCAAAATACAGTAACTCTCCTTTACACAGCGACCTATCAACAGAACTCAAAAATAAACTTGATGGTGTAATGTTAAATACTCAAATACACAAAAAGAATGATCTTCGGCTTTCTGAATTGGCTGAACTGGTCGAGATAAGTCCACATCATTTATCCCAGTTGATCAATGAACAATATCAAAAGAACTTTTATGAGTTTATTAATAACTACAGAGTCGTCTCTGCAGCAAACTCATTAAAACTAAACAATCAGCCCAGTATTACCCAAATTGCCTTTGAATCTGGGTTCAATAATCGGGTTTCTTTCAATAATGCATTTAAAAAAGAGATGGGGATGACGCCCTCACAATTTCGCAAGCGAGAAATGGCGAGACTCTCTAAACAATCTTAACCAGTGTCTGTGATTATTGTTAAAGTATGCGCAGATATTTTATATTTAAATTTGAAGAATTTATCGAATACTGGCGGTAGAAATCGGCTATTAAAACTCTGGAGAAACATAATGGAGATTAATTTTAAGACTGAAATTTGGCTCGCTGCGGCAACACTTTCAATATGCTTGTATATTTTTTCCACAGGTACATCCCACGCTGATCATTTATCTCGATCCCAATGCTATCAGTACTTTTTGTGCGTGCTAGGTCCAGAAAGCGCTTTGAATCAATGCTATGACAATAACTTTCTCAAGGAGATCGGTCAGGGCCGCACAATGTGTATGAAAATTGCGCAGCATGAATGCAAGGTCAAGACCGGAATCCAGGGAACAGGTAAGAAGTTGACTGTAACGCGTCCGTTAAATTGGTACGAAAGACCAACCCTTCTGGACAAGGAAGCACAACCCGACTCGGGCGGCGATCAGGATATCCGCATATATAACTATGCTGGCTGGAATCATTGCCCGTATACCTATCAAGGTTTAGAAGGTTTTTGGTGTGATCCACAACAGCTGCGCTATCCGCCCATGCCTTGGTGTGATGTGCTGCCTACCTATAAAATATCATTGCCAGAACCTACAGGTTGAAATCTCCTTTGCAGCATGGGCAAATTATCGAAACCAATGTGGTTTTAGTTATCAGAGAGTTCTTTAAGCACTCCTTTTAGATTAGAGTTGACGATGTATTGGTGTGTCAGTCCGTATTCTCCAAGCTCAGGGAACTCCGAGGATACTGTGTCCGCTAAAGATTTAAGAATCTTTTGATCAAATGGTTGCTCTTCGGATTCGATTATTTTTCCATTCGCTAGTGCCTTACTGACAATGTGCTGAATGAAACGTACGTATTTAATCGCAGGACTGAAAGCAGCGGATGGTGCTGCCGGATCTCCATGGCCGGTGTAAACCAGCTTAACTTTACTATATGTTTGATTGAGATATTCAAGTTGTCCGAGCACCAGGGCAGAACGACCTTCTCCCAAATAATAGTGATCACTATGCAGCGTTGCGTCTCCGCTGAACAAGATATTATTGTCAGGTTGATAGATCACCAGGTTGTTTGCTGATTCTCCAGGACCAATATCATCTATTTTTAACGCAATACCCGCTATATCGATCGTATCACCCGATTCGACGATCTTGTCTGGTTCGATCAAGGTCGTATCATAGTCATCCCCATAGCTCTCCGGAGCCCAGCCTATTGTTGCTTTGTGGTTATTCTGAATCCCTATTAATGTGGCTTGTGTGGAATAAATCGGAAAATTACCCAGCTCTTCTCGCAACTTCTTAAGACCACTGAAATGATCAAAATGGGCATGTGTAATAATTGCACCTTTTAGCGGTTTCCCAGTAGATTTTATTAGCAACGCTAACTTCCCAGCATCCGACCGAAGCATCTGTGCATCAATTAGTGCAATACCGGTATTACTTTCCAACCAATAGCTATTGGTATTGTAGGTTGAGCTCGATACATATCGGTTAACCGAAAAATCGGCTGACCATGCTAAACCTGTGGTAAGTGTTAATAGTACAAAGATAAGGTTAATTGGAAGAAATTTAGTCATGTTGATCTCCTATATTTTGATAAACGAAGTGTTTTCGGCAGAAGATATCAACATCAAGCGAGTTTCAAATCGACTATGTCGATGTAGGTTTACAATTGGATGGAGTATTTTGGATCGAAACTTACAGATATAAAACATTTCAATCAGGGACCTACTAAATATTTTAAATTTGTGGCTTCTACCCCATATTCCAAACAACCCGTTCTGCAGCAGTTTTTTGCTAACATGGGGTCAGTAGATCTAATGTGAGTTTTATGAAACGCGAATTAATGCAGAGAACTAACGTGAAACCTGGCTATTTGGAATTAAAAATTTGGGCGTTGATGTTTATTTTGACAATTTTCCTACCGCCCATGGCATTGGCTAATTGCCCCCATGGAACTGCAGAACAAGCGAAATCCATGGTCAATCGCGCTGTGGATTTGGTGGAAAAGGAGGGGCGCGATAGCGCTTTCTCAACGTTTATGAATTCGCAAAGTGGGTATTTAAAAGGAAATCTTTATCTGTTTGCGATGGATTTCAATGGGACTATTATGATTAATAATCTGTATCCACCGTCAGCCGGGGAGAATATTTTAAATTTGAGAACATTGGATGGTCGATTTTTTATCAAGGAAATGATCAATCTGGCGCAACAGCAAGGAGAAGGATGGGTTCAGTACCGTTTTACAGATCCCTGTACTGGAAATATTTCATCGAAATCCACATTTATCAAACGAGTCGACAATTTCTTAATAGGCGTTGGGTACTACGGAGTGGTACTCGCAACGAATTTAAAATTCCCCACAGGGACACAATACCAATAAAACACTTTTAATTTCAAGAATTCGTCAGGCGCTGTTTAATTTGAGTGCTCTCCCAGTAATGCATTTGAGGGCTGATAGAAGTTCCGACTAGCGATCCGATACTGACGGGTCGATTTTATTTTTGATGTCCAACGATCAATGAATATATAAGACCATCTTTTGATCCAGATATAATTACTAACTGCACGTAGTTTTGTACATACCAAAATTCTCAAACTTCAGCTTCGGTCTGGGCTTGATTACAACGTTGCAGTGCGAGAGATAAGTAATCGTTATAGTATTCACCAAATCAGTGCTGTCCCATAAATAAATGAATGAAGGCCTATAACCCTGTAGTTTGATAAAATTGAGTTGTCTAAAAACAGCTTTATCACAGGAGGAATAGGCCTTGGCTCACAATAATACCGTATTATCACAATTTCTCAAACTAGTCTGTAGACATGAGTTTGAATCTTTGTCCAAACAGCACCATCAAGGTCAAAAGTTGCGGAAGATGAGCCGTTGGGCACAGTTTACTTCACTCATGCTGGCGCAGCTGACTGGGAGAACCAGTTTGCGTGATATTGAAAGCAATATGGCTGCCCAACAATCCAAACTCTATCACCTTGGAGTGCAAAAGGTGAGCCGGTCCACTTTAGCGCGTGTCAACGAAAACCAACCAAGTTCGCTTTACGAAGCATTGTTCAATCGATTACTACACCGTTGTCAGTCGCGGGCACCGCGACATGGATTCCGTTTTAAGAATCGACTGCTCTCAATGGATGCATCCACGATCGATCTCTGTTTATCCGTGTTTCCGTGGGCTAAGTTCCGCGCAACGAAAGGCGCGATTAAATTGCATGCAGTGATCGATCACGATGGATACCTGCCCACGTTTGTTTCTGTGACTGACGGTAAAGTGCATGAAGTGAATATGGCAAAGCAATTAACCCTGCCAAAAGAGAGCATTATCGTTTTTGACCGTGGCTACACTGACTACAGTTTGTACAATACCTTGAATAGCAGGGGTGTCTGGTTTGTCACCCGCCAAAAGAGGAACGCGAGTTATCGGGTAACTGTTCGGCGGCATGTGCGAACAACAACCGGATTGACGTCAGATCAGACAATTGAAATAACTGGATCGAAAGCAGATCAATGTCCTATTTTATTGCGCCGAATTGGATACCGCGATCTCGAAACCGGCAAACACTACGTATTCCTCACGAACAACTTCAAACTAGCGGCCAAGACAATTGCAGACATCTATAAAGCGCGTTGGCAGATAGAGATGTTCTTCAAATGGATAAAGCAAAACCTGAAGATTAAGACGTTTATTGGCACATCAAAGAATGCGGTTATGACACAAATCTGGATTGCTCTTTGTGCATATCTGATACTGAGCCACCTGAGGTTTACCAGCTGCATGCATCGTAGTATCGGACAAATACTAAAGATTCTTCAGCTGAATATCTTCGAACGGCGGGAGTTAATACCACTGATTCAGGAAGTAAATGTTAAGCCGCCTGGATTCTATAACCAGGCCCAAACAAGTTTACTGTAAACCGTGGGACAGCACTGTCACCAAATATACTTTTTGTTATCGGTTTCCGCGCAGCGTAATGTGACGGAGAGTGCCGGGTCCTACAACCCTTGTTTTCCAGGCTAATTGAGCATCTTGTTCACTGGTTGAATAACTATTCAATGTCGGTTGGTTTGATTACAAAAGCTAGGACAATTGTAAGTGAATAGCTGTTTTGACTTCCGGTCTAATGGTTACAAAAAAAATTCTAGTAATCCTTCATTTTGCTTGTTGGAGTTTACAACAAAGTCGCCAATTCAAAGTCCTTAAAGCCTCCCGGAACACTTAGAGTCGGTATTTGTGCTTTCTTCGTGATCGAAGAAACTTCATTTGAAACAAATGCGTTGAGTTCTGACATCGTAATTATGTTGTCTTTGTAGCTATCTGCGCCGCCTTTTACACCTGACAAAATCGCATGGGTAAAAACACCATGTCCCAGGCTCGTTATTTCCTGAGCTAGGGTTGCTGAGTCGGTTGAAGACATTACTATGATATTAGAATTCTCAGCGTCTTTGGCTAGTCGGCTATTAAATGCACTTTCAGAGTGACAGGTGTCCACCAGCAATATTCTCCTGCCTAGGGTAGATTCAATTGCGTGCTGTATTTCTCCCCAGCGAAGTACTGTTGATTTTTCCCATCGGCCGTCTTTAAGTAGTGTGGCTTCACGTGGCAGAAAATAGTAATCAGAATTGTCTAACACTCCATGTCCAGCAAGAAATACAATCACAGTGTCCTCAGATCTAAGTGTCTCAAGCGACTTCAACGCTTCAACAATGTTACTTCTCGTTGCTTTTTTCTCTCGTGAGTCGCTTAGAACAATAGTTTCAACTTGATCGTAGGTTTTGCCTTCTTGCATCGAAAAAAGATCGGCAACTGAGTCTGCATCTGCGGACGCGTAGTCAAGATTATTTCCGTATAGATTTATGTATTCATCAACTCCTATGGAAATAACTAGTAATTTACTATTGCCTCGTGTAGACACAGGAACTGGAACCGATTTGGTGTTGCGAACGTACGTGAAATTAACCGTTTTCTCCGTTTCATTATTATCGGCTAAAACCTTGACGATATTCTTTCCCGGATCCAGGTCAATTGGAAAATTTACTATGCTTCCATCTGATTCTGAGTTACGCTTTCCGTTTACCTTATTTTGTTTGAGCACAAGCCGGTCATTGACATATATAGACCACTCTATATTTGCATCAGGGCTTTCTGTAACCTTGAGTTGTAAATTAACTGACGAAGCATCGGTGGTATACCTATCCATTGGCGATATCAACCCAAAATTGAGCGGAATTACTTTTTCCTTCTGAACTTTTGATACAGAAAGAGTGGAATGCTTACTCTGTTTCAGAGCTAGATCCAGGTCACGGGTCTCCATAATTTTACGAATAATGTCCGGCCGATAAAACAAACGTTTCATCTGCCTGGCTCGTACATAATCTGCATTACGATCTATGTCACGATTAAAAACCCAGCCGATTAAATGATCACCATTCGGGGAAGACATATAATGTCCAGTTGTGGTCCACACAATCCACTCTCCATGGATATTTACGAAGAATGAAAGCAGGAGTTCTCGTGTATCCAAATTCCACAATTTAAACGTCTGATCACTGCTTCCCGATACAAGCAGCTTACCGTCTCCTGATACTGCCAAGTCCGTGATGTATCCGACATGACCACTAAGATCACCTATTTTTGTGCCATCTAGCCTATGAATAGATAGGTAGCCGTTTTCAGCACCAGAAACTACAAACTTACCGTCTGGAGAGAAAGTATAAGCCGTATGTGAATGACCGGTCGTTTGTTGTCTCTCAATCCGTCCAATAACTTTTCTACCTCGCTTAATATTCAAAATCGAGAAATTTGAATTCTTTTTAGATTTCACCCGTTGTAGTGATAATTTACCGTGTTTGCGAAGACGGCGAGAAGGGGCTTTGAACTTATTTGACTTTAGCCGAGGCTGATCCAGCTGGCCATGAATGGTGTTGAGTTGGAATTGATGGGACAATACTGCGAGTTGATCGAAATCGTATTGTCTACCACTCCAATTAATAGGTTGTTGCCCCCAAAATACAGTATTCCCGTTCTTCGAAATTCCGACTGCCTGAATTGGCTTCCCAGTCCCACTAATACGGAACAACTGTTGCCCATTGGATAAGGACCACTTATCAATTTCGTTAAGAAACCCCCCGGAACTGTATACAGTATCTTCGTTTTTCGACAGTACTATCGCCCGTGGAGAGCGATCGTGCTCTCGATAGCGAGAAATTACCTTTCCAGTTTTTATGTCGACTACTGAAATCCAAGAATTAATATGTTCTCCAACAGAAGCAACCAACAATCGAGTTCCAGATAGATTTGCAATCACCGAGCGAACTTGGCGGTCAAATTTTATTGAGCGAATTAGCTCTCCAGTTCTGTAGTTCCAGATTTTGACTGACTTGTCTTCGCTACTACTAATTGCTATAGGGTTTGAAGCTTTAGACGGAATAGCTAAACCGAATATTCGTCCAGTATGTGCTCTATCAACAGTTCTAATATTCTTGCCTGACGACAGATCCCAAATTCGTATGCTCTTGTCCCAGCTCGAAGACAGAATCAACCTGTTATCAGGGGAAAAAATCACTCTACTTATCGTACCTGTGTGTCCCCGAATTTGCTTTTTTACCTCCCAAGTATTGGTATCCCAGAGAATGATTAGGGGATCATCGTTCAACCCTTCCGCACCGAGAAGTAAACTGCCATCTTGTGAAAACTGTAGTGTTGTTAGTACTTTCGTGTACCCACTCAGAACACGCACAAGTCTCCCCGACTGAAAATCATGGATTCTCAAATATCCCCTAATTTCCATTCCTCTCCGGAGATGCGGGTAAAATACACCCACTGCGAGCCACTTATCATCGGGAGATACTGCCATAGATGTAATCGATCCCTTGATATCGCCGGCCAATTCACCGCGAATTTCCATAACTTGCTGGCTATTATGTGTATTCCATACACGTATCACTTTGTCGTCTCCGGCTGCGACTAATAGAGTTTCATCTTTATTCAACAATAAGGCACGCGTTGAATCGGTTGGTCCACCAGTGCTCAGTTGTAGTATTGGAATTTGTTCGATCGCTAAACTTGGGAGAGAAATCGAAGTCAAAACGATGATTAGAAAGATTGTGAAGAATCGCATGTTCATTGCTATTAGATTTGGAGTTGATTAGATTCAGAGTAGGAAAAATATATTCGTTTACGATTCAGAATATTTACCTAGCGAAAGAACATGATTGGCGCCGATAATTGCCAGCCGCTTCTATAGTTGTGCTCGTAATATGTGAATCGTCTGATGGTTACCGAACTATCTTTTAACGCGGCTAACGAAAAGACATCAGACAAATTCAGTCGGTAATATCAGATTCTTCCATCCAATCAAATTACTAAAAACTAGTTGCGTCAAGCGGATCTGATCCATTCATAGTTTCATCCTCATCGCTTACGCCATCACCATCGCTATCTATGGGTATATTTGTTATAAACGCATTCCCTGAGCCACCAGCCGACCCACCGTTTCCGGCAGTCCCGCCATTTCCACCGTTTCCAGCAGTCCCACCGTTTCCACCACCATTATTTTCCGGTCCAGGAGGAGGAGCAGCAGCAGTCCCACCAGCCGCCCCGCCGTTTCCAGCAGTCCCACCAGCCGCCCCGCCGTTTCCAGCAGTTCCACCAGCCGCCCCGCCGTTTCCACCGCCATCATTTCCCTGCCCAACGGTAGCTGGAGGGGACACAGGAGTCATTAAAGTTACACCCCCGCCAGTTTCTGTGCCGCCACCACCTCCACCACATGCTACTAATACGATTGCCGAAAATAGTCCCATAAACGCAGTAGGGAAATGTATTTTTCCAATGAAGCTTTTCTTTACTGGTCCATCATCAATGTTGTTTTTCATCCCGAATCTCCGTTTTAATTAGTGGAGATGTAAACCTACCTTGCTATGATTTCTACTAATGTGGCGAATACCACACTTTGTTCCGAGTTAATGTCCTAAAATTTTTGAACGAGTTTCATCTGTAGCCGTTTTGGATAGTTTAATTTTCTAGTCTACTAAATGTTTAATTACTTTAGGTATATCATCAACAACTTGTTCGCCAAAACTGATCATGCTTCAGCTGCCGAATCTGATTGTCTTAATTTCAACGTCTAACACTTGGGTCGCGACTATTTTTGATCCTCACTATAACCACAGTCAGTTGACCAAATATATTTATCTAACAATTTTAATCTTGGTTCTTGCTGCGTGTAGCGATGTAAGGAATGAGGGGAATCCTGAATTGAAAATATTCCAAGGAAACATGAACATTTCGTGTTTCGTATACAGAGACATTAATCGTAACGGAATCTACGATATCGAAGACCGACCATATGGCGGATTAAATTTTCTACTAAGTCGACCGGGATTGCCCCATGTTCTTGGAAATTCCAACGTATCAGGATTTGCCAATTTTAAGATGTCACTTAATAATGACATTCATCCGATAAATTCTGCCGGCAAATACTTGATCACGGCACAAGTACATCAAGGATGGGAAATTACATCTGCCAACGTCGAGCAAACACTTAACATTGAAGAGCTCAATGGCTCCCCAAGTGGGTTAATTGCTAAACAGACATTACAGCCTCTCGGAGTAGCGCCCAAACTCACCATCAGCGGGAACCTGAATTTTGAGAAGATTAGAGATATTGATGACTTTCAATTGATATCAACTTCTCCAAACGACGAGAAAGCTGAGGTTGAAGTGGATAAGCTAGGTCAATACATATTTGATGTGATACCCGGTAAATGGAAGATTGAATTAAAATTGTCCGATAGAAAAATCCAACTACGAAACTTAAACATTACCAATTACCCCGTGCGTATTTCCGATTTTTCTCCCGAAAATACTTATGCCAACCCAACCAATCCTTTGAACATAGTTTCTTTTGACGATCTTACAACATCTGACACGCTATACGAGATACCTTCTGGATATGCAGGTTTAAAATGGCATAACTGGATATCGGTCCACCATAAGTTCTATCGAGGGAATGGTTATATTAACAACACTGTAAGTGGTGAATTTATTGCATATAACAGCTCTGGCCATCCAGCATCGATCTATTCATCAAAACCATTTGATTTTCTCGGTGCCAATATTGGTGTCGCGTGGCCCGAGGCAGAAGAAGGAGACATCCAGATTTCTGGTTGGCGAGGTGACCAAATGATTTACCAAGACACTTTTCGAGGTTCAGTCTCTGGTCCTATCTGGTTTGCAGCAGATTATAAGTCTGTAACACGAATTGACATAGGTACCGAAAAATATTGGCAGGTGGTTATGGACGATTTCGTCTTCACGAATTAACCTAGATTTTTCTGACAAATACCGTTGTCCATAATTACTTTCTATAGATGGTAGTCACCAATTAGATAAAATTTCTCACTCCTGGCGTGCAGATCGAGGTTTATGATGCAGTATAGGCAATTGGAAATCCGGAAAAAAAGTGAAAACTTTCGTACCCATTATCTCAACAGGCTTTTCTAGTTGATTTAAACAAGCTAAAGAGGATTTGTTTAATACTCTTCTAGTGTGCCCCCCGATTTCCCAGAATTCTCGTCATTCTCTACTAACAGCTTGGTAGCTGTCTCGAAGCTCACTGGCTTTCTCCTGGGAAAGTACGAAATCTGTATTGCTGAAGAGCGGAATTATCTTGTGGTGTTTTGACATTCCTGTAGCATCTGCTAAATGCATATTGGCAGCTACCGTTGCCATGTCCGGCATTTCGTAGATAAACAGCATATCGAATTCACCGCAAGTGCCATAAGCATGTAGCAACTTTCCACCCATTGCCGCCACAGCGTTTTTCGAGACCCCTGCTCGATCGCTGGGTGAATCCAACATTTCTGCTTTCTTGTCGTTGGCATATTTGATGAGTAACGCAACTGTTACAGTCATTTTTTATCTCCTTAATATTACGTCTGTTTGTTGTATTGTCAGTATCAATCAACTCTGACAGAAACCGGAGATACCCGCAAACTAATTTCGGAAGTTTACCGTTTTGTCTGTCAAGGTTAAGGTGACTTCATCACACGAGGGTGCCTGGAATGGCGCATCTGGTATACATTTTGTGTGCAATAATTAGCACAACTTATTGTGAATTATCTATATCCCGCAGGTCTGATTTGACGATGGCACCGCCAAACAATAAAAAAGATCACTTTTACAATGATCTCAAGCGTCGCATCTTGACTCTTGATCTCGCGCCGGGCAGCGATATGGATGAAGTGACATTAAGCGAGCAATATCAGATTTCCCGCACCCCACTGCGGGATGTGCTGCGCATGTTGGCGGGAGAAGGATATCTCGAGATTCGCAATAATCGTGGTGCCAAGGTTTCCTCCATGGACCAGAAAACCCTGCGGGATTTTTTCCAGGTTGCACCTATGATCTATAGCGCTGTGTCGAGGCTGGCGGCGCAGAATAGGAGTGAGGTCCAGCTCCACGCGTTGAGCCGGATCCAGGCAGAATTTATGAATGCCATCGAGCGCGACGACGTTGAGCAAAAGGTGTTTTATAACGATCAATTCCACAATCTGATCGGAGAAATGGCGAATAACGCGTTTCTGCAGCCCAGCTTACGTCGCCTGCTCATCGACCATGCCCGTATCGCCCAGATTTTTTATCGACCGGCGAATCGCAAAATGGAAACTGCGCTGAAGAAAGCAGCCAAACATCATGATCAGATAATTAAAGCGTTGCGGGACCAGGACGAACAGGCCGCTGCAGATCTAGCCATTGCCCATTGGGAATTATCAAGACAACAGATCGAGGCTTATATCATGCCGGACAGCCTCGATATCTCTCTGGTCTAGTTTGATTGGGTGGGGAAACAACGGCTAATACTACAATTCATTACCTGAATTGGTGCCACCACCACTATGAAATAGAAAGGAGGCGTATTCCCAGCGAACGACTTCAGGGCAGACTGAGTTTGGCCATACGACCCCCGTCCACGGTATATACTTGCCCGGTAATAAAGCCGCTGTCTTCGGCCCCTAAAAACGCCACTAATGCTGCGACTTCTTCCGGCTTACCGGTTCGGTTAATCGGGTGTATCTTTTTTATATCCTGATGAAAAGCGTCGGGGTTCGGCATAGACGCAATGAATTCGGTATTTAATTCTGTGTCAATCCAACCCGGCGCGACGGCATTACATCGAATGCCCTCAGCCCCATGGTCTACCGCTACCGCCCTGGTTAGGCCGTGCAGCCCGGCTTTGGTGGCGCAGTAGGCGCTATGTCCAGGATTGGAACCCAGGCCTTCGATGGAGCCGATATTTACAATATTGCCACTGGATTGGCGCAGCGCTGGCAAGGCTGCGCGGATTAATAAAAATGGCGCAGTGAGATTGACCATAAGATTGGTCTGCCAGTCATCCAGCGAAGTATCTTCTACTCGGGCCTGTTGCATCATTCCCGCATTGTTTACCAACAGGTCGAGTTGGCCGCTTTGCTCAAGAACTTTTGACAAAATTTTCCGGGGCGCGTCTGGGTCCAACAGATTTGCTTCAATGCCATCGTGCTCGCTATCATGACCGCGTTGGGCAGTAAAAACCCGAGCACCTTCCTGACTCAGTCGGCGCGCAATGGCCAGGCCGATGCCGCTACGGCCACCCGTCACTAGTGCAACTTTATCCTGATAGCGATTCACGCTACTGGCTTTCCGCCATTGACTTCAACCAAAGATCCACACATATACCGGGCGTCGGATGAGGCTAGAAATAACACCACATCAACAATGTCTTCGGGCTGGGCAATCCGTCCCAGGGGCACTGTCTGGTCCAACTCGTTCAGCGCGGTCTTAGGATCAAAACCGCGTTTGGAAAATCCCGAGCGTAGCATTGGTGTGTCTACTTCATTGGGGCAAACGGCATTAATCCGAATCCCCTGATGGGCGTGATCACGGCCCATGCACTGGGTCAGAGAAGCAATGGCGGCTTTGGTCATGCAATACAGCGCATGATTGGGCCCTGGCCGAATGCCCCAGCATGATGCGGTATTGACGATGGCGCCGCCGCCCGCTGCCGCTAGCAGTGGAATGGCGGCTCGACATATCCGGAACGGCGCTTCCACATTAACGCCGAGCGCGCGCGACCAGTCCTGATCTGAGGTGTCGGTTACTGAGCCTCTGGTTATAACGCCGGCATTGTTCACAACAACGTCAAGACCGTCGAGAGCCTGATGTGCGCGGGCGGGTAGTTGATCGCAATAGCCCGGATCAAGCAGATCACCCTCAAGTATCACGTCGGCATCCATGGCGGTGCCGCTACGGTCTGCAGCAGCCACCACTGCACCCTGGTTTTGAAATGCCTTGACCAATGCAGAACCGATACCGCCAGCGGCGCCGGTGACGAGAACTTTTTTGTTGTTAAAGTGGGCTGAGTCTGGCATGAATGAACTTGGACAAGCTAATTGCTCTGGTTTAAAGCGTCTTCGGCTGGGATCTCCCGTTCGCGACGGGCAATATAGTCGAGCAACGCTTCGTCGACTCCCGGGTCTAGCTTGGGTTCCTCATATTGGTTGAGGAGTTTTTTCGCGTAATTATTGCTGCGCTGGGTTATTTCAACACTGCCATCGGCCTGCCATTGTTCGATGGAATTATTGTCAAACATCCTCGGCATAAAAAATGCTCGTTGGAAATTCTCTTGGGTGTGGGCATGACCCAGATAGTGTCCCCCTGGTCCGACGTCCCGTATTGCCGCAAGGGCTTCGTCAAAATCGTCCCAGCGAATACCTTCGGCCATGCGGTATCCCATGGCGCACTGCTCGGCATCCACAACGAATTTGGCCATGGAACAGTGCATCCCGGCTTCATTCCAGCCAGCCGAATGCCAAATGTAGTTCGCGCCGGAGTGCAGTACTGCCGACAGTGTTGTCGCGCTTTCATAGCCCGCCTGGGCGTCGAACGTTTTGGCTCCGCCGAGGGTGTTGGAAGTGCGCCATGGTACGTCATAGAACCGGGCCATCTGACCGATCATGAAATTCATCAGACTAATTTCAGGGGTCCCGGCCATGGGTGCGCCAGATTGCATGTTCACGGTAGAGAGATAATGGCCGTATATCGCCGGGCATCCTGCACGGATGATCTGAGTATAGGCCAGCGCGGATAATGCCTCGGCGTTAAGTTGCGCCACCGCTGGCGCGACAGACGCAGGTGTGTTGGCACCACCCAGTACAAATGGAGAACAAAGTACTGGCTGATTACGGACGCAAAATGCGCGCATGGCGCCGAGCATAGTTTCATCCCAAACCAGTGGAGAATTGCCGTTGCAATTGCCGGTCGTTACGGCATGGGTTTCCATAAAATCTTCACCAAACAAAATCGCGCACATATCCATTACGTCGTCCGCATTCTTGGCGCTGGTGGTCATTCCCATAAACGTCTTGTCAGAATACTTCATGGACGAGTAAGTAATGCGCAGGTGCCGATGGGAAACTTTGTAATCCATTGGTTCCACAATATGGTGCGCCGATGAGTGAATCGCTGGCAGCATATGGGACAATTTGTGAAATATTGCCAGGTCATCCAGGGTAGGCCAGCGCCGCTTATCTTCCAGGTCCCTGACATAGGGTGCCCCGGTCATTGGCACGAAGATAGCGCTGTCATACCCGATATGTACGGTCTTCTTAGGATTACGGGCATGGTAGGTAATTTCCGCCGGGATGGTTTTGATCAGTTCACGGATATGATCCCGGTCAAAATAAACCCTGTCGCCGTCAATTCGTGCGCCGGCCTGTTTCCACTGACCGAGGGCAATCTCATCACGGAAAATAACCCCGACTTCTTCCAGAATTGCCATGGAGGCATTATCAATCTTATAGATTTGCTCTTCATCCATGGGCTCGCACAACGGTAGCTTACTCTTTAACGCAGGCAGCATCTCAAACACTGGCGCGGTTCGCTTGGCGCGTCGAGCGTCGCGACCGCCCCTCACGCCGCGACTAGGGGTTGAATCAGGCATGGTTAAAATAATGTATGCAATTTGTGTACATTACAAGATGATATATTGAAATACAACAAGAATATAAGTGGATAGGGGAGCATTTGACAGTACCCGCGTCAGTGAATTTTTATTGTTGAATTGTAGTATCAGCAATTTGTCGGTAAGGTGCCAGATTATTTTAGCAAGATGGCGCGATCATGAAATACGTTAACAGGCGGCAAGGTAGTAATCGTATTTGCGTTATGCAAAACAAAGCCGACGACTATTGATCGTGTTCCGGCGTATTACACTGGTTACCCTGTTAGGAGTTGCGGTCGGTTGCAGTGTGTCTTTGCTGGCGGTTTGGTTTGTTGGCGCGGTTGCCTGGTTAAATGACTTACTATTGGTGTCGCCGCGTAGTCGAATGCTTGCCGACGATGGATTGTTGCTTCTGTTCACTCTGGCGGTTCCCACAATCGGAGGCTTGCTGGTAGGGCTTTTGTCGCTGGAAATTCCTGAGCGCCGCCCCCATGGTCCCGCGGATGCTATCCAGGCGGCACAAAGTCTGCGTGGATCGATGCCGGTAAAAAGTGGGGTTATTTCTGCTTTAATGGCCTGCTTGTCACTGGGATCGGGTGCTTCTGTAGGGCAATATGGTCCGCTGGCACATATGGGTGCCTCAATCGGATCCTGGTTTAGTCGGGTCGCTGGATCCAGTCGCTATCTCGGGACAATAGGAATCGGGTGTGGCGCCGCTGCTGCCATCGCAACGGTATTTAACGCGCCAATTGCGGGTCTGGTATTCGCCCACGAAGTTATTCTGCGACATTATTCATTAAGAGCATTCGCGCCTATTACAGTAGCGGCAACCCTGGGCTATGTGATGGCAAATGTCGTATTTGATCGGCCGCCATTATTTCGTATTGAAAGTGTCAGCATCGGTAGTTCATATGAGTTTATCGGTTTTATTGCCATCGGAGTAGCTGGTGCTTTGGTCGCCGCCTGCTTGGTTAGAGGCGTGTTGTTATCCGCTCGAATCTGTCGTTCACTCTCGTTGCCAACACCAATCAAAACTGCTCTCGCAGGATTAGCCGTCGGCATTGTTGCCTTGCAGCTGCCTGAAGTGTTGGGTATCGGCAAAGAGGTTCTGCGCTTTTCCATTATCGATGGCTCGTTCTCAATCACGGAGCTCGTGTTAATCATGTTAGCCAAGCTGATACTAACTGCTTTGTGTCTTGGATTTGGCTTTGCGGGTGGGGTGTTTTCTCCGGCACTGCTGATCGGCGTTCTGTTTGGCGCTTTGGTTGGCACCGGTGCTGAAGCGGTATTTGGCGACGCCCGTTCTGATATTGCGATTTATGCGATTTGTGGAATGGTTGCAGTGACCGGTCCGGTAATCGGAGCACCTCTCACAACAATTCTGATCGTTTTTGAATTAACCCGCAACTATGATCTGGCAACCGCAGCGATGGTCAGCGTCGCCTTTGCAAACTTGGTGTCCTACCGAATTGTCGGCCGGTCATTGTTTGACATTCAATTAAAGCTACGAGGCTTCGATTTGAGCATGGGGAGGGACAAGGTGATCGTGGAACAACGCAAAGTTCGGGACTTTATCAGCAAAGAATATACTCAGGCCGATGCAGCGCTTGGGTTGCTCGATGTACGCAAGATGTTAGTAAAAGACAAAAGGAGTGTGGCGTATGTTGTAGCTGAGGATAACCGCTATATCGGTTCCATTAAGATGAATCAGTTGATATCGATGGAGCCTCCTCAGCGAGATGAGGTAGCCACTGCGAAGCAGTATGCGCTCGCCGAGTCACTCGTATTAAATCCAGCTGAATCGGTCTGGGATGCGATGGTCAGATTAGAAGATTTTGTTGGGGAAAGTATTCCCGTGGTTAAGGATGGGAAATTGCTCGGAGTCGTGTTTGAAGCTTCAATTGTCAGCGCTTATCTAAAAGCATTGAAAGAAATCCGGATCGAAGAAAATGCAGCGGCCTGATCTATCATTGATCAAGAGCGTGTTTCTTCTCCTGATATTGTGTTTGCAGGGAGTGACAGCTTTTGCTTCCGAGACCTTAACGGTCGTGACATGGGGCGGTTCCTACGAACGAAGTCAGCTGAAGGCGTACTTTGAACCCTTCACCGCCCAAACCGGGATTTCCGTACAAACGGTGCAATACAATGGCGGAATTGAGGAGCTGCAAAAGCAGGTTGATACGGGTAAGGTCAGCTGGGATCTTATTGACCTGGTTATGTCGGACAATCTTGAGGCTTGCAGGCTCGGATTACTGGAAGAGTTTGATCATGCCAGTTTACCTTCGGCACCTGATGGAACGCCGGCCCAGCGTGACTTTTTACCGGGATCATTTACCCGTTGTGGCGTGGCTCAGGTGATATTTGCCACCGTGCTTGGAATTGATGTTCGGGCGTTTCCAGGGCGAAAACCGAGTACGGTTGCAGATCTTTTCGACCTTGATACTTTTCCAGGCATGCGCGGACTGCAACGAGAGCCAATAGCTATACTTGAATGGGCGTTAAGGTCTTATGGCGTACCACGCGCTGAAATCTATAATCTGTTGAGCACCGAAAGAGGATTGAATCTGGCGTTTAAGCGGCTGGATTTAATCAAGGACAATATTGTCTGGTGGGAAGATGCGGCTACGCCGGAACAATTGCTCGGAAACTCTCAGGTAGTAATGTCCGCTGGTTTTAACGGCCGGTTCTTTGATGCCGCGGTAAACCAGTCGAAGCCTATCCAGATATTGTGGGATAGCCAACTGTTTGAGTATTCGACCTGGGGTATTCCCCGGGGAGCGCCAAATTCCAGTTTGGCTGAAAAGTTTATCAGGTTCGCGACAGCTACCGCGCAGCTGGCCGAGCAGGCCAAATTTATCTCATATGGACCCGCCAGAAAATCCTCTTCTGCGCTGGTGTGGAAACATACTAACAGTGGTATCGATATCCGCCCGCATTTGCCAACATTTCCGGCAAATCTGGAAGTTGGTATTGCCAAAGATTACTTATGGTACGCCCATACCAATCGAAAGTTGAAGCAGAGATTTTCGCAGTGGCTGAAAACCAACGGTACAAATTAAATCGGAGCTTTCCTGTCTCCGTCCGGACCAGGGTGACCAACTAATGCTGCACGGGGGGTTTTAATTGCGGATAACTATCGATCTTAAAACGGTAACAAAAAAAGGAACCGGGGATATTCCCCGGTTCCTTATGGTAGCCCGACTACCCGAACTTAACGATCTTGCCAGACTTAAGCCGTGACAAATATCCTTCGAGTTCATCTTTGACAACTGACATCAAGAAGTATAGACCGATGATATTGACCACCGCCATGGCGAATATGGCGGCATCGGAAAAATCGATAACGGGGCCGAGATTGGCCGCCGCACCGATGACTACAAAGATGCAAAAAATCACCTTAAATACGATCTCAGTGGTTTTCCCTTCACCAAACAGATAGGTCCAAGCTTTCAAGCCATAGTATGACCAGGAGATCATGGTGGAAAAGGCGAACAGAATAACCGCGACGGCGAGAAGGTAGGGAAACCAGCTAATTGCACTACCAAAGGCAGCTGAAGTCAGGCCGACACCAGAAGCCCCTGTAACGGTAACGATTTTACCGCCTTCGGTGATGTAATGGCCGGTCGCTGGATCTATGCTGAGTTGTCCTGTAATGATGATAACCAGCGCGGTCATGGTACAAATAACTACCGTATCGATAAATGGTTCGAGCAGTGATACAAATCCTTCCGTAATGGGTTCCTTTGTCCTTACCGCAGCGTGAGCGATCGCGGCAGAACCGACACCAGCCTCGTTGGAAAATGCGGCTCTCTTGAATCCCTGTATCAACGCACCGACCATGCCTCCTGCTACACCAAGTCCGGTAAACGCACCGTCAAAAATTTGACCAAATGCCCAGCCAATTTTATCAGCGTTCATGATGATGATGACAAGTGCTGTCAGTACGTACATAACGCCCATAAACGGTACCACCTTCTCGGTCACCTTGGCGATGGATTTAAGGCCACCAACAATAACTGCAAAAACAACGACGGCGAATATTACGCCGGTGATCCAGCCAGGATAATCTCCCAGGATTCCGGATATCTGTTGATGGGCCTGATTGGCCTGGAACATGTTTCCACCGCCTAGCGCCCCAAGAATACAGAATACCGAGAATAAAACGGCCAGGACTTTTCCACCGGGAAGGCCTTTTTCGGCAAACCCCTTGGTTAGATAGTACATTGGTCCGCCGGATACGGTGCCATCGGCGTATTCATTTCGGTACTTTACGCCGAGTGTACATTCAGTAAATTTTGAGGCCATACCCATCAGGCCGGCAAGAATCATCCAGAATGTCGCCCCCGGACCACCGATGCCCACAGCGACCGCTACACCTGCAATATTACCAAGACCGACGGTACCGGAAAGTGCGGTGGCGAGCGCCTGGAAATGGCTGACTTCTCCCGCGTCATTGGGGTCAGAGTAATCTCCTTTGACCAACGCGATGGAATGCGGAAACGCTCGAAACTGGATAAAGGCGAAATAAAACGTAAAAACAGTAGCGGCGATTACCAGCCAGGCGACTATCCACGGAAATGAAGTGCCGGGAAACGGGCTGAAGATAAAGCTGACGAACCAACCGGTCGCGTCCGAAAACGCCTGATTGACTGTTTCATCCACTGACTGCGCAAACGCAGTACTTGTTACAAATGAAATTATGATTGCAGTAAATGCTGCAATTGATTTTTTAAGTGTCATTATCAAGTCCTTGTAAAATTATGGAATGAGTGTGCAGGGGACTGGTGCCATCTGCGCCAGGCTTCCAGCAACGGAGCCGAAGAATCGAGACATGATTGCGCTCTCCCCTGTGCGACCAATAAATAACTGGGTAGCACCGGTTTCTTCGACGATACTGCAAAGGGTTTCCGCCACGTGGCCGTATTTGATCACTGAGTCTATTTCGACTCCCTGATCAGCTACTGACGCCAGCAGCGGATCAATGACTGCGGCTTTGGCGCGATCGAGCTCTTCCCTCCGACGTTTGTGCCTTTCCTCGAGTTCGTCCGGGGTAAGGAAAGAATAGGGGGACCATTCAAGTACATAAGCAACTGAAACAGAAGCACCACTAACCTTGGCGGCTTCAATTGCAAAATCAACGGCACGTCTGGAACTAGAACTTCCATCGTAACCAACAACATATTTGTTAGACATTTTTCTCCTCATTTCTGGTGTTAACGCTTTAACTAGCGTATTTACAACAATACCTACTTTCGCTGTGGAATAGTTCTTTAAACCTATGGCAAAATTGGTATTATTTCGCAATTATTATTATATTTAACTAATAACTCGTAAAATTTCTCGTGGATAGAGCAAATAATAGAATACTTTCCATATTGCAGAAAAATGGCAATATCTCTATGGCTGAATTGTCAAACCGGATCGGATTGTCACTGTCGGCCTGTCATCGCCGGGTAAAGCTTTTAGAATCAACCGGCGTTATCAAAAACTATGCGGCGCGACTGGATCGACGTGCGCTTGGTCTTGAGATCCAGGTATTTATTGAAGTTAAGTTGACGACCCAGCGCAAGGAGGATTTCACGGCATTCGAAGAGGCGATCAAGGGGATGCCGGAAATTCTCGAAAGCTACCTGATTTCAGGTGACTTTGATTATCTAATGCGAGTCGCTGCAGCTGGCACAGAACAATACGAAGATCTATATAGAAATAAATTGTCCCTAATACCCAGTGTCTCGCAAATGAGAACACTGCTTACGCTATCCACGGTCAAGGAATTTGAGGGATACCATCTTGGGCATACTGGATGATTCCTAATAGAATTTGACTAGATCCCGGAATTTTCTTGATGGCCTAACGCTATCGTGACCGACTGGATTGCATGCGGATTAACTGGCCAGACTACTGGATTATTGATTTTATTCGAAACGATCTCGCCGTATTCGCTGCCATCAACAATCACTTAGCCTGAGAATTATAAAGGGCAACGGTCCAATCGCTGCTTTCTTTTGTTAGATGCAGTCAGATTGGTATGTATTAGCCAGCATCTACGCCCCAATGAGGAGACCCTTGTTGTCTGCGAGGACTTTTCTTATTACTACCTCGCACCTTGGCCCACCGCCTGAGGTCATAGTCGAAATAAGTCGCCGTGGCAAGAAATATAAACCCGATCAATTCCGTTACCAGGGTATAGTTTACATACATGGTGTAGGTCAGAATAGCGGCGCCCAAAATTGCAATTAGGATTGGTTTAAATGAACGGTGTTTTTTAAACCCTATCGCAATCACGGTGCATGCGAGATAGGCAAATAAAACAATAGCCCCCGCCCAAAGGCCTTCGTTCAACGTCATGGATACCCCCAACGCCGACATAAGGGCAAGCAAAGCTAACGATCCGTAACAGGCGACAATTGCCAGGGCAAAAGATACGGTTCCCCATAAACCTCGTCTCTGAATATTTTTAGCCAGGCGCCACGGGTCCAACCGTCTTGCCAACTGCACAATCTTTGCGGGCGCTTCCGGACCACGTTGCATACATAACTCAAAAGCATGTGCGCCAAATTGTTTGGCGACCTCCTTCGTTTCTTCAGAGGGACTATGGGCAAAGTAATCATAGTCACGTAGTACTTCGACATCCTTAAATCCAGCATCACGAAACATATTCAAATAACTTTCATCTACTGTAGCGCCAACAACACATTCAGCCCACAGCTTTGGATCATCCTCGCAATCAGGTGTTACCGGGCTGGCAATAACAATATCTGCTATCTGGACATATCCACCAGGCTTTACGACACGAAAAATCTCACCAATAGCGCGTCGCTTCTCCGCCACCAGATTCAATACGCCATTACTGGTAACCACATCAATACATTCACTTTCCAGGGGGATCTTCTCTGCATCTCCCTCGATAATTTCGACATTGGTAATCTGCTTATCATCCAGTGTCTTTTGCAGCTTATCTCGCATAGCTGGGGTTAAATCCATCGCCCAGACCTTTCCACAACTGCCGACCATTTCGGCGGCCAGCAATACATCAGTTCCCGAACCTGAACCCACGTCCAATACTGTTTGCCCTGGTTTGATGACATTTGCCTTGAATGGGCATCCAACGCCAGCGAATGACTCCAGTGATTGTTTTGGCAATCCTTCAATCTGTTCCGCTGCATATCCGGCGAGCAAGCAGGCATTGCGCCCAATTGGAAAATGCAGCGGTGTTTCCGGTTGGTTCGCCACAACGGTATACATATTCTTGACCGCCTGACGAATCTCGTCTTTACTGAATCCAAGTACGGCAACCATGCGCTAACCTCCCTAAAAACGCTTGATTAACGACGCCAATCTGGCCTGAACCTCTGCTGGCGTTTCACGGGATCCGGCGTCTGCAACTTTTTTTCGTAACGCCCGTTCAAAATCCGCACGACTCATGCACTCACGACAATGATGCATGTGGTGATCAATATCTGCTTCAGTCAGCTCACCCAACTCGTTATCCAGGTAGGCCTGAAGTTTGGCGATCGCTTCGGTGCAGCTAATAATGTTAGCCATAATAAAATCTCCTAGTTCGCCGAACTTCGTTCGGTGTCTTTCGCGTGATGCCAGAGTGCATCCTGCAATTGTTTTCGTCCCCTGTTCAATCTTGATCGAACGGTACCGACCGGAATTTCAAGTTCGTCAGCAGCCTCATCATATGAATATCCGAGTATCTGCACCAGCAAAACCACGATACGGTAGCCATCGGGTAATTGATTCATTGCTTTATCGATATCGTCCTTCAATAAATTATCCAGGAAGGTTTGCTCGGGCGTCCCCCACCACAATAAAAAAGGCTGATGCAAGCGGGCGTACAGGGAATGTGTATCATCAAGATCATCCGCGTCAATGTCATCACTAAAAATATTGTCGTGAACCTTTTTGTGGCGCCATTTGCTGATGTATGTATTGGACAAAATGCGCATAATCCAGCCATCAAATTTGTCCCTCGCCTCAAGCTTCGACAAGTTATTCCAGGCTTTCTCAAAACATTCGGCCATCAGATCTTCTGCATCCGCTGAGTTTCGGGTAAACCGCATGGCGGTGCCGTATAGCCGATCCATTAATCGAGTAACGGATTGTTCAAAGAACTGCTGGTCGCTGACATTCATTTCTAACCTTTTAACACAGCCAATACTACTTTCGCGCTGATCAGCAGTACTAGTCGCATAATTTGTAGGCAATATTTGTGCCGCAGAAGCCATGTGCGATCAATTTGATTGATTGGGTTCAATAATAAGGACGAATCAACAGCTGAATTAGTTCCAACACACCAGATAACTAATAACCAACTGATCTATAGTGATTGTCTCAAATTAGGTGGGCAAATATTTATTACTTATCGTTACTATTGTTTATAGGCGGAAATTATCCAGGCGCTGGACGGTGACCACACACTACCGTCATCACGCACCCGTTTCTGAAACACTTCTCGCAATGATTTCCGAACCTCGGGCTTTAATCGCTCACCCTCGGCTTCCGCAAGTCGAATAATTTCCCCGGCCGGGCCATAGGCCATGGCGAATTCAACCGCTTCTTCAATATCGCTGCCGATACAAATTTCACAATCAAAGCGTTCAAAATTGATATGCTCGAATCCGGTCACCTTCATCATTTCACTGACCATATCCGGACCTGCCATGGAGAAAGGGCCAGGGCCGCAATGTACCGCATCCGTTTCATCATGAGATACCACAGGTACAATATCTTTAACACAAAGCTCTGCGTCATGTAGCCAGGGATTTTCTTCCCGCTTTCGCCAGACGACCTGGGTAAAGCGGCCACCGGTTTTCAGCGATTTATTAATATTCTTCATGGCAGCACCTGGCAGATTGAAGAACATCGTACCAAATCGCGCGAACGCTTCGTCATAGGGCCCACCCAAATCATCTACGGCGGCATCCGCCACTTCAAAGCGCGCATTTTTGATACCAGCCGCTGCTGCATCCTCATTAGACGCATTTATAAAGTTTTCTGCGCAGTCAATACCAACGGCCGCACCGGTGTCGCCAACCAGATTGGCAATTGCCATGGTGCTATCGCCAAATCCGCAACCCACGTCAAGCACCTTCATACCTTCCGAATAGTTCTGCAGCGCCATTACCTGGTCGCTGTGATTCGCCAGCCCTTCTGTAAACAAATGTTTAAATCGAAGATACTTATCAAATAAAACTGTATTCCACGCTTCAATAATAATATCGTTGTTCATTCTCTCATCCTCGTTGTTGTATTATTGATGCAGAATCACATCAGTGTATGGCCACCAGTCGCCAGAAACTCCATGGTTTTAGGCGCACCTGCAATCTCGACTCCATGAATCAGATCATCCTTCGTAACACCTTTTGCCTGGGCGCATGCCGGACATAACCATATCTTGCCGCCATTTTCGATAAAGCCATCGATAAAGCCATTGAGGGGTTCGTACCCTTCTACATGGACATTGGGATCTTTGTTCTCCATAAACAAATCGTAGGAACCGCCTGTGGCAAATACTGCCGCCTCGCTATTTTTTGAAACACCAAAAGCCAAAATAAACGCGATGGTTGCTTTCTCTGGATTGTCAGTTCCATGGGTACAGTTGATTAGGTATTTATCAGTCATTTTATTTTCTCACTCACTTTTTGAAATTAAACTAAATACGATAGATGTAGTCCATCGTGCCTGGTGAGAGAGACGTCGCGGGCAGAAAAATCGTTCCAATTTTTTGCCTATTCCATCAGAATATTTTGGAAATTAAATTATCTACCGAAATATGGAACTTGTCCGACAGTAGAAGCGTCCTGGTATGATTAAGAGATCTTAAATGCACAGTGTATTTCTACTGAATCTTTTAGCATCCATTATCGCTACAGTGAGTATTGTCAAAGAGGTTCCTTAGGTTTATTGAAGGAAGCTAATAGACTAATGGCACATAATCTTCTTATGCCCCATTGGTTGCAGAGATGCCATTGCTAGGTTTTCACCGCCTCCAATAACCATTCTCTAAACAATAGCGCTGCACTGGATAACCCTTCCAGGTTACGGTAAACCAAATAGTATGATTCGGTACTGTTCAGCTCTGGAACCACAGCACATCGTTTCAGTCCCAGTTGTTCAATATAGTCATCGCTGGTGGGTTTGCGAGCCAATGCGATCCCGTAACCTGATTGCGCCATCGATAGCGCTATTTGAGTTGAGTCGGTGAAACACAGCTGGCTGGCTGGCGGATTATCTATTCCCACCGATTGCAAAATTTGATTCCAGTTTATTTGGTGCGTGGAGATTTGAATCAGTCGGTGACTTAACAGGTCTTCAACATTTTTGATTGAATCAGCAATGTCAGGACGGGCCACTGGATATATAGATTCGCTAAAGAGCCGATCGCATTGTCCCCAGCTTCGGTTTACCGGACCAAATAATACGCCGATTTCAGCACCAGCGTGTTCATAGTCAAAGTCGTAATAGGACCCACTAAGATGTATTTGGATATTAGGATGGGCATCGGCGAATTCCGGAAGCCGCCGAGCCAACCACATCGTGGCAAAAATGAGTTGCGCCTGCAGTGTTAGCACATGATCATTATCCCGCCCAAATAAAGATGCTGCGCTTTCTTCTACCATTCGCAGTGACTGACGCACGGTAGGTAGAAAAGCGTGACCGGCATCTGTCAGTGTGACTTGTCGGGGGCCCCTAATGAAAAGTGGTTCTCCAAAATGGGTTTCCAGCGCTTTGATTTGCTGACTGATGGCCGAAGTGCTCATATTCAGAGCTTGGGCCGCCCGGGCAAAACTCTCCAACCTTGCCGCCGCTTCGAAAACACGTAGCCAGTTTAGGGAAGGTATAGAGCGTTGCATCTGATGAGTCATTTCGTATTATGATTTAGTACAGCTTAACCTTAGCACGTTAATTTGTTAATTTTAAACGGATTGAAAAGGTGCTTAAATCTATCCAATTAAGGCCATTTTTGGGAATACTTGGTTATGTCCGAGAAAGAGAAAAGTAACAGGACGCGGGGCTGGCATTACATTCCGGATATTCCATTAAAACAAGCGCCATACTTCGAACGACCATTTAGCATCTTGCAGAGTCTGAAGTATTTGGCAAAGGTTTGGCGCCCATTCAATCTGCGCTTTCTTCTGTTAATTCTAGCGATTGTGTCATGGGTGTGGTTTACCCCATCACTTGAGCGTGCCCGTGAATTTCATCTGGACTGGATATTACAGATTGGGCTGAGAAACCTGGTGATCGTTTTGGTGGTAGCAGGTGGGTTACATCTATTCCTTTTCAAATTTGCCAAACAGGGCGATGCGGAACATTATGATAGTCGGCCATTGGCGAAAAAGGCCCGGGTGTTTCATTTCAACAATCAGGTCTGGGACAATATTTTTTGGACACTGTGCGGCTCAGTTCCCATGGGTACTCTTTGGGAGTCCTTGTTACTTTGGGCCTACGCAAATGGTCACGCTACGCTGATCAGCTTTGGTGACAACCCGGTTTGGTTTATTGTTTGGATATTGATCCTTCCTGTTTGGAGTGGCTTTCATTTCTATTGGTACCATCGACTGGGGCATATTGAGCCAATGTATCGCTGGTTTCACTCCTGGCATCATAAAAATATTAATACTGGCCCATGGTCAGGACACGCAATGCATCCAGTTGAACATGTGGTGCTTTACTCGGATTTAGCGATACATTTTGTGGTCGCCAGCCATCCCATTCACGTGATTTTTAACGCTATGTTGCATACCGTTGGCGGACCAACTTCCCATTGTGGATTTCACCGGGTAAAGTTCGCGCGATTTTTCCAGTTAGAGCTAGGCGATTTTATGCATCAGCTGCACCATCGCTACTTCGATTGCAACTATGGTTCCTATGAAACTCCGTGGGACAAAGTATTTGGTAGTTTTCACGATGGTACTGCCGAAGGCGACAAGCTAATACAGGAGAGGCGTCGTAAACTGCATGCAGCGTAGTCGCTGTGGGCGATCCGAATTTTCCTGGTTAAATCACCTAGCGTCGGCGATACAATTCACCATGCAACGATTGCTGGTAAATGTGACATTATCCTGAAGACAAATATGAAATCACATGTTCGTGTTGTCATCATCGGAGGTGGCATTGGTGGTCTTTCCGCGCTCTACCACCTTACCCAGGAAGGTTGGAACGATATCGCTTTACTTGAACGCAACGAGTTAACCTCGGGGACCACCTGGCATTCCGTGGCCCAGTGTCCGAGCCTGGCGTTCAATCAGCTACCCCTGCTGTTGCGAGACTACACGATCAAACTCTACCGGGAACTGTCAGACGACCGGGTTTATCCGATCAACTATCACTACGCTACCGGCGGCATGCGCCTGCTATACCAACACCCACACAATGTTAGTTATCGCTGGTCCCAAAACCCGCGATCTTCTGGCGGTGGTATCGCCACGAACTAAATGGAGACAAACCGACTTTCCCTGGCTAACTGCCCAGCCTTGCTTTATCAGACACGTTGCGGCTTTGGCCATCGCCATCAGTTATTCCGGCGAACAGGCTTTCGAGCTGCATATTCCAAACGCGCAACTCCATGCCGCTTATAAAATTCTTACCAAGGCAGGTGAAGGCTTCGGCCTAACCCACTTTGGTATGTATGCCATCGATTCCATGCGAATGGAAAAGGGCTATGGTCACTGGAGGGGCGACTTTATTACGGAGTTCAATCCGATTGAGGCCAGATTGGGCCGCTTTGTTGAAATGGACAAGGATTTCCCCGGAAAAGTCGGCCTGCAAGCTCAACTCATTGCCGGAAATCGTAGAGAGCGGGTAGCGCTTGAACTGGACAGCGATGTCGCACCAGCCCAACCCGGTGAGGGCGTCTTCGCGGGCGATAAACCTGTTGGTTCCATCGCTTCGGCGGCACGGGGTTGCCGGACGAAAAAAAACCTCGCGATGGCTTATGTTGATCCGGAATATGCTGCCGAGGGGACTGTTCTTGAAGTCCTGTTGATCGGTCAAACAACCCGGGCCATTGTGTGTGAACTATGTTTATTTGATCCCACAAACACACTTACCAAAGGAAGAGTATGAGAGGTTATTATGTCCCCAAGCTTCCCCAAGCTTCCCCAAGCCACTACGTTTGACCGCGCTGTCCCGACTCCCCTAACGCTAGCCTCAGAAATAACCAAATGGCTTGAAATCGAACCTAATCCCAAACCAAAGGTATACGCTGCAGAATATTAACCCAGCGCCCCAGGTCCACATCCACAATTGCCTGCCCCGTCTGCCCAGCCAGACCAGAATCATACCAATCACCAAACCCATCACCGCGGTTAGCAACAACATATCGTTGCTGGCATTTCTCGTCAGCAGCTCTGCTGGTATTTCACCTTCTTTATATCTCATTTTCTTTTACAAACAAATAGTCGGCCAGTGGAGAATTCAAACAAATGATAAAACCCAATCCCTGACCTTTTCAGCATTCTCCGACAATGGTCGTGCTTTAGACCAAACCAAGTAAATCCCTCTCCCAGTCTGCCATGCCCATTCCTCCCTGGCCGCAAGTAGTTTTCTGTCAATCAGATCTCTGACAATATGTTCCCAACCAAAAGCAAAACCCTCACCGGTTTGCGCCGCCTGTAATACCAATGCGTAATCATTAAGCCGCATGCCTTCAGCAATTTGCGCGTTATTTATTCCGTAATGTTCAAACCACTGAGTCCAGGTCGGTCGCATCCGCACAGGCTCTTCGAGGTGGATCAAGCGTTCGTGGAGCAGGTTTGGGATGGATCGGAGGTTGCGGGCAGAGCGCATGACGATGGGGCTGGCGACTGGGAAAATGACTTCGTCGGCGATCTTTTTGTCGTGGCAGTCGGGCCAGTTGCCGTCGCCTAAGCGCACCGCGATGCTAATATTTTCTGCGTCCAGGTCGGGTTCATGAACGCTGTTTTGTAATCGCAGATCTATTTCTGGATGTAATTCGCGCAAGCCATGCAATTTAGGCATCATCCAGTAATAGGAAAATGCTGAAGAAGAGTTCAGCGTGACGTAGTCCGAACGGCCCATGTTATGAACTGCTTCGGCGGCGCTTTCAATGCCGCGCAGGGCCTGGGAGACATCGGCGTAAAAACGTAGGCCAGCATTGGTCAGGGCAATTCGACGATGCCCGCGGTCGAACAGGCGCACGTCCAGCGAACCTTCCAGCTGCTTGATCGCGGCGCTGACAGAGGGTTGCTGCATACCGAGTTCGTCCGCAGCCAGGGTGAAAGAACCCAATCGGGCCGCTGCCTCGAAAACAAACAGGTTGCGCGGTGAGGCGATTAATTTAAGCGTGTTTCGCATAGTTTCAGTCTATGCAATTGATCAAAATTTACAAGGGTTACAGCTGCTTTTTGTGGCGTTATGATCACCTATCGCATCTACCGTGGTAATCCCATGTCCCGACGAGCCCGCAAAGCCCGCGCCGAAGCTGAGTCCAGCGCCTCGGCAATCGCGTCTCCCTATATCAAACGGCAACTGCCGTTTTTTGATCCGCTGGACGAAGAGCAAATGGTCAAGATCGACGAACAAGTCGACTGGATGCTGGAAAACATTGGCTTTGGTTTCGGTGGCGACCCCGAAGCCCATCGTATCTGGAGACAAGCTGGGGTTAAGATGGACGGCGATAAGGTTTTTGCCGATGCTAAGTGGGTGCGAGAGCAATGCGCCAAAGCACCGAGCCAGTTCACCCAGCTGGCGCGCAATCCAGCGCGTTCAGTCACTATCGGCGGCAATAACCAGGTGTTCGCGCCGATTTATGGTGCGCCCTTCGTACGGGATCTCGAAGGCGGCCGTCGCTATGCCACCTTTGCCGATTTTGAAAAGCTGGTGAAGCTTACCTATATGCATCCGAATTTGCATCACAGCGGCTTGGTGGTGGCGGAACCCACCGACATTCCGGTGTCCAAGCGTCATCTGGATATGGTCTATGCCCATATGGTCTTGGGGGACAAGCCCCATCTGGGCGCCATTACCGAGAAAAGCCGTGCCCAGGACAGCGTCGATATGGCCGAGATTCTTCACGGCAAAGAAACCATAGATAACAACGTAGTTATCATGGCCAACGTCAACACCAATTCACCGTTGTTAATTGACCGGGTCGTTACCGAGGCCATTCAGGTGTATTCCTCCCGGGGTCAGGCCATGGTGATTACGCCGTTTATCCTGACCGGCGCGATGGGGCCGGTTTCTACGGTCGCTGCGGTGGCCCAAGCAATGGCCGAGGTCATGATCACGGTCGCCTTCGGACAATTGGTTCGTCCCGGGGCGCCGTTTGTAATGGGTAATTTTTTGTCATCAATGAGCCTCAAATCAGGCGCGCCAACGTTTGGTATGCCAGAGCCGGTGTTGTCCAACTACGTCATTGGTCAAATGGCTCGACGCCTGGGCCTGCCGCTGCGCTGTGGTGGTTCCCTGACTGCCTCCAAGATCGAAGACGCGCAAGCGGCCTACGAAAGCGCGGACTCGATGCATTCCACCGTGATGGCCGGTTCCAATTACACGCTGCATGCCGCCGGCTGGCTCGAGGGAGGATTGGCCACTGGTTTTGAAAAATTGATTATGGATGCCGATCGTTTGGGTAGTTATCAAAAGGTCATGGCCGGACTGGATATGAGCGAGGACCAGTTTGCCCGGGATGCCTACCGGGAAACCGAACCTGGCGGGCACTTCCTTGGCTCCGCCCACACTATGCGGCATTACCAGACCGCCTTCTACAATGCCGAGCTTAGCGATAGCGAAAACGTCGAGAGCTGGGAAGAAAATGGTGGCAAGGATATGCGTCAACGCGCCTTTGAAAAATGGAACCAGATGCTGGCGAATTACCAGGAACCTCCCATCGATCCGGCCACCAAAGAAGCGCTGGGCGCCTATGTCGTCAGGCGCAAAGAAGAGTTACCCGACGCCTGGTACTGATCCAGGCTACATCCCACCGAACAAATACAGAACTAGTTAGATACGAGGAGATATCCATGCCAGAGATTGTTAAAGAAGGCGCTAATAAAGCTGCGTTACCTAGCCACGCCAAGGTCGTGATTGTGGGTGGGGGTGTGGTCGGTTGTTCGATCCTGTTTCACCTGACCAAATTTGGCTGGAAGGACACGGTCCTACTGGAACGCGAAGAGTTGACTTCGGGCTCCAGTTGGCACGCCGCAGGACAAATCCACACCATCAGCTCGGATCCGAATATTTCGCGTCTGCAAAGTTATACCATTGGTCTATACAAAGAGATTGAAGAGCTTTCTGGCCAATCAGTGGGTCTGCATCTGACCGGCGGTTTTTATCTGGCGTCGAACAAAACCTGGTACGACTACTTAAAGCGGGAGCGTTCCAAGGCCCGTTATATGGGACTCGAACAGGAATGGATTTCGCCCAGGGAAGTCGCCGAACGCCACCCGTTGATTGACCCCAAACACTATCTGGCGGCGCTTTGGGATGACCAGGACGGCGATCTCGATCCGTCGGGAACCACCTACGCTTTCGCCAAAGCTGCCAAGCATTATGGCGGACGCTATTTTACCCATACTCCGGTTACCAAAACCCGCCAACGCAGCGACGGCACCTGGGATGTCACCACTTCCAAAGGCGTCATTAATGCTGAGCACGTGGTTAACTGTGGCGGTCTGTGGGCCCGTGAGGTGGGGCATATGGCGGGTATGAATTTGCCGGTACAACCGATGGAGCATCACTATCTGCTGACCGAAGATATCGACGAGATTAAAAACTTTGGCTCACGCTTACCTTGCGGCATCGATTACAACGCCAATATTTATTTCCGCCAGGAACGTAACGGTTTGTTGTTGGGTACTTACGAGCCGGTTGGCGTACCATGGAAGGTCGAAGGTACGCCATGGGATTTTGGTCATGAATTGCTGAACCCCAACCTGGAACATATTGCCGACCGTCTGGAACTTGGGTTCGAGCGTATCCCGGCCCTCGCCACCGCCGGTATCCGCCAGGCCATTAACGGCCCATTCACCTTCGGTCCCGATGGTAACCCCATGATCGGCCCGGTTCCGGGAATGCATAACTACTGGTGTGCGGTTGGCGTAATGGCTGGTTTCTGCCAGGGCGGTGGCGTTGGTCTGACCATGGCCGAATGGATGATTGACGGTGAACCATCCATTGACGTTTGGGCCATGGATGTCGCCCGATTTGGTAACTGGGCATCGCCAGACTGGGGCACTGTGAAATCCACCGAAAACTACGAGCGCCGTTTCGTTATGACTTTTCCCAACGAGACTTTGCCAAAGGGACGCCGGCAACAAACTACCGCGTTGTATGACCGTTTGATTCAAAAAGGTGCGCGCATGGGCCAGGCCTTTGGTCTGGAGCATGCGTTGTGGTTCGCCGACAGCGCCGAAGATGCATGGGAAGATCCAACTTTTGAGCGTAATCGATCCCATAACTACGTGGCCCGGGAAGTGAAAGCCGTGCGCGAAGGTGTCGCCGGTATCGAGATCGCCAACTTTGCCAAGCATGTAATTAAAGGCGTCGGCGCGCGGAAGTGGCTGAATAAAACTATGGCAGGCTATATCCCCAAACCGGGTCGCATTGGGCTCTCTCCCATACTTACCGAGAAAGGCCGCCTCTATGGCGATCTCACTGTAGCCTGCCTCAATGAGGAACACTTTATGTTGATTGGCTCCGGCGGCATGCAAGACGCACACCGTCGCTGGTTCTCTCGAACCTTGCCCACCAATGTTACCTATGACAATCAGACCGGAGACTGGCATGGTATTGCCTTGTCTGGCCCCAAGTCCCGAGAATTACTTTCTCGTGTCATACGGGATGATGTTTCTCCCACTGGTCTCAAATTTCGTGACACCCGGCAGACCTATGTGGGTGGCGTGCCGGTAATACTCAACCGCCTGAGCTTCTCAGGAGAATTGGGTTATGAGATTTACTGTCGCCCGCAATACCTGATCCGGCTTGCCGAGGCCGTCGAGGAAGCCGGCGCTGACTTGGGTTATAGCTGGTATGGTAACCGCGCATTGATGAGTCTGCGTCTGGAAAAAGCCTGGGGTGCATGGGGACTGGAATTTCGTCCTGATTTTAATGCAGTCGAAGCAGGCATGGACGTTTTTATAAATTGGAAAAAAGACTTTGTCGGCAAAGCAGCTACTCTCAAATTTAAAGAAGAAGGTGTCGCACGCCGCCTGGTTACCCTGACTATCGATACACCCATCGACGTGTCGCTGGATGAAGCTGTTCTGAAAAATGGCGAAGCCGTGGGTTATATCTCATCGGGTGGCTATGCGCACCATGTCGGTAAGTCCGTGGCAATGGGTTATGTCACCAGCGAACACGCCGAGCCGGGTACTGCACTGCAGGTCGAGATTCTTGGTGAGTTCTACCTAGCCGAAGTCCAGGCCACTGCACTTTACGATCCAGATGGGATACGCATGCGCAGCTAACACTAGTGAAGTGAATCAAACATATTGTATGTATCAGGGGTACTAGAGTTTTTCCCTCGTAAACGGACAATAATAGCTAGATACCTTGTCCTGCTTGAGTTTCAGGAGGGGGTTACTTTTCGATGTCTCACCATTTCGAGGCAATTTGGCTAGAATCGCTGCCTTTAGGCAACGATCATGGCGACCGAAAAACGACTCAAAATCCTAACTGAAGCGGAAATTGTCGATCTGTTCGGACTGCCAGTACTCAACCAGAACGATCAGCGTTTGATATTGCCGTACACCGTATGACCGAGTTTTGCCCAAGTACTAAACCGCTCGCGCGGTAACCCAGTAGGAAGTTAGTCAATAGCTTCACGCTCCTCCCATTAGCCAGCAGGGCCTGTCCTGTGTTTAAGTTGTAGTTCTCACACTCACAACCAAACCACACAGGAATCAGACCCATGACCAAGTCTAACAAAACTAATAGCCCTTTACGCCAGCGTATGCTCGATGACATGGCAATACGCAAGCTGCATCCAGCCACCCAAGCAACCTATCTGCGTGCCGTCATCAGGCTCAATCAATTTCTTAAGCGATCTCCGGCCACCGCAACCGCCGATGAACTCCGTGCCTTTCAACTGCAAATGACCAACGATGGTGTTTCTCCAGGCACAATTAACGCCACCATCACCGGTGTTCGGTTTTTCTTTGAAACCACCATAGATAGCCCTGAGCGTCCCAGGAAGATGCGTCATGTGCACGAACCCCGTAAACTACCAGAGATATTAAGTGTTGAAGAAGTTACCAAGATTATTCAATCGGCTGGCAGCATCAAATACCAAGCTGCACTCAGTGTAGGTTACGGTGCAGGACTCCGTGCCAGTGAGATCACCCATCTCAAAGTCACCGACATCGATAGCGAGAGAATGATTCTACGTGTCGAACAGGGCAAAGGCGGACGGGATCGACATGCCATGCTGTCGCCCGAGTTGCTCACCATTCTACGCACTTGGTATCGCACAGGGCAGGACGAACGCAAGATGTTACCTGGCGGTTGGTTATTCCCTGGACAGAATCCAGTGAACCCTTTGTCTGTGAGGCAACTGCGTCGTGCCTTTATCCGAGCTCGTAATGAGGCAGACATCACCAAGAAGGTGTCTCTGCATGCACTGCGTCATGCTTTCGCCACCCATCTGGTGGAACAACACGAGGATATTCGCGTCATTCAAGTGTTGCTTGGGCATCGTAAGCTTGAGAGCACGGCTCGTTACAGTCAAGTCGCGGCAAACCGATTGCGTGAAGTCAAAGGTCCACTTGAGTATTTGAAGTTGTAATACCGATCTAACTCCACCAAGGTGGTGGTGCGACCTCCTTGGGAGGTGGCGGATATCGTGCGTGACCATGCACCGGCATGGCGGCGCGATCGACGCCTGAACCTACGTCAGCTCAAGGCATTATCTGCCATTGAGCGTTGTCGTTCGTCTGCGCTGGGCGGGCACGTCATACGCTGCGAACAGTGTCATGACGACCAAATTGCCTATAACTCTTGTCGTAATCGACATTGTCCCAAGTGCCAAGGGAGCGCGGCGAAACGTTGGCTTGCCCACCAGCAAGACGCGCTATTACCCGTTGCCTACTACCATGTCGTCTTTACGGTTCCCGCCATCATTGCACGGATCGCTTATCAGAATCCCACCCTCATCTATGATCTGTTATTTGCGGTAACCGCCCAAACATTAACCACCATAGCTGCGGATCCCCAGCATCTGGGAGCAAAGATCGGGTTTACCGCTGTCTTGCATACCTGGGGCTCTGCCTTGACCCACCACCCCCATTTACATTGTGTGGTACCGGGCGGTGGGCTGACCCCAGAGGCCAAATGGAAACCCTGTCAACCAGGCTTCTTCCTTCCCGTCAAGGTGCTCTCACGCTTGTTCCGTCGACTTTTTTTGGAGAAACTGGTTGCCATACATCCCCAACTCGCCTTCTATGGGGAGATCGCACACCTGTCTGATCGCAATCTATTCCGTTCCTATCTGGCTCCTGCCCATCAAGTCGATTGGGTGGTCTATGCCAAGAAGCCCTTTTCAAGCCCAAAGGCAGTGCTTGAATACCTGTCCCGCTATACCCATCGGGTGGCAATCTCCAATCGTCGACTCATACAGTATGATACCGATACTGTCACATTTAAATGGAAAGATTATCGAGCGAGGGCGTGTTTGCGCTTTAAAACTATGACGCTATCGGCTGATGAGTTCTTAAGACGATTCCTGATCCACATCTTACCGTTAAGATTCCATCGTATCCGTCACTTCGGTTTACTGGCCAATCATCAGCGCAAACAAAACTTATCAACGTTGCGTAAAACCCTCTGCCCCGATGCACCACCGGTAGAGAACAAAAAAGAAACGGACCAACCTGCGAAGAAGTCAAAAAAACCGCGACCCAAATTCGTTTGTCGAACCTGTGGAACGTCCATGATCATACTTCAAACGCTGTTACAGATTTACCCGCCACGCGGACCACCATGAACCAGGTTACTGCAAATAATAAGTTGATCTTTTGCTGGTCCCCAAATACCGGGAAATGGAAGCTTATGGAGAGTCCACAATACAGGGCGTTACCAACGCACAAAACCTTATTCTGCCGTGTCTATAATCGTCCAGACTCACTCTGGGTATCGGCATGATCAGAACTGGTGAATCCAAAGTTATTGAAAATACCCTTAACAAAGCCTGCTCGATCTTTACTTTCCCCATAGCTCATCAATACGACCCCGCGGTTTCCTACTTGGGGGCCTGTTAAACATCTGCGCGATGGTTTAACTGCCAAACAGATAGTGATTCCTAGGCGCAGTTGTCTAACTAACCTTAACCAAAAGAGCCAATGGATGGTTTTCACCAATAGGCAGTCTCATTATCATTTTCAACCACTGATTTAGAAAAACAGACATTGAACCATAACCACTTGTTAGATGTTTCATTGATGAAATTTGATCTTGTCATTGGCAATAGTGGTAGTGACCAAAACCATCAGAATCAGCAACAATTTGCCGATCAATGGAGGTTTCTTTCTCCACAACGAGGAGCAGGTCGATGCATCGACAAATTACCTATTTAAATTGTGCGGTAGTTAGACGAATTTGGAATACTTTCGTTACATAACTATTCGTAGAATGCATCCTTACTCAGCCATTCAATGCTTTCCAAATCATCTGCGAGTTGTAGCAAAGTTTGGGTTATATCCCCATTTGTCTTTTTTAAAGTTGTTTTGATATTTTTTTCGACGATTGAAAGCTGTTCTGATGGCACCCGTGCAAAGTAAAGGTATGAATTAATTTCAGATGCGGTAACGCCCATATCAATTAGATCGTGTCTTAGTTCGGTGATGGGATTAACGGCATCCCGCAAAGGGCCTTTAAATTCAACTTTGTTATCAATTTTTGATAAGAAACCAGAACTCTCCTTCAAGAAAGTACGCATATCATCAGCAGCTTGTTTGGCGAAATATTTTTTGCGGCTCTGGACATCAAACAAATCTCGCAAATGCGAGTCATAATATTCTGAGTCATTGGCCCCTGCTGCGGCTCTAGCACGATCCAATATGTCGATTTCTCCTGTTGATAACTGTTCTAACTCGCAAAAGTTATGGAGCATAGATATAAGTGGTTTTGGGGCGTCCTCACTCAAGGAAACTTGTCTCAGCGTGCAGGGTAGAACCCGCTTTTTGTAGTCAATAACAAGCGGGTCAATAGCGGAGATTATTGAGGCACTCCCTAAACCTGATGCAAGCACCCCAAGTAAGATAAGAGCCGCCGCAGCACCCAATGCCGCTGCAGCTGCAAGTTCTACACTCAATAATACAAAAGCCAGTAAAAACATAGCAATAATAAGGAACACACCGGCAACAAAAAGTAATCGTTGTCCCTGATGATATAAAGGTACATCTACCACAGTCATTCCTCCTTGTTCTGGTGAGTCCGGTAATCCACCTCCACCTCCACCTCCACCTCCACCACCTGAGCAGGAGGCCCACGGATTACTCGGGCCTGGAATGATAGAAGGTGGATTTTGGACGGGTCCACCAGGTACTTTGCCAATTGGGCTATCTCCATCAAATGCCATATTCCTTTTCCACCTATTTATTAACTTGAACGAAAATATAGCACAGACTTAATCATTGCTGATTTGACCAACCCGAATGACTCCTAACAAGAACATGAGGAGTCTATTTATACACGGTCGCTATAGAGATTAGATTTAGCGACTGTCCCAAAAGAGTATACAAGGAGCAGATAGCCGACGGAACCTTTAAGGAATCTGAATTGCCTGAATAAATTTACCCGCTATGCCCGTACCTTGCCCATAAAAGCCAGTTAATCTAGCAACCCATCAGATTGCTCTTACTCAAGAACGGCCATACATTAGCACTAAAGTATCTCTAGTTTTCGCATTGATTCTTCGATTACATTTTTAGTAGTGTCGGTAAGTCTAACAATTGGTAATCGACATTGTGATCTGTTTAGGCCCAATAAAGAACAGGCATATTTTACCCCCGCTGGGCTTGGCTCAATGAACAGTGCTTGATGGAGCGGCATTAGACGTAGTTGAATATCTAATGCTATTCCGTAATTTTGATTGGCACATGCTTTTTGTAGCTCAGCACAAAGCTTTGGAGCAACGTTTGCAGTCACTGAAATGCACCCTTGCCCTCCATGAGAGTTGTACGCTACTGCTGTTTGGTCTTCGCCCGATAAAAAACAAAAATCTTTTTCAATCAGTTTCCTTTCCTTCAAAGGGCGTGACAAATCGCAAGTCGCATCTTTTACACCTACCACATTTGTTAAAGTGGCCAAACGAGCCATTGTTTCAGGAAGGATATCAATGACTGCCCTAGGAGGAATGTTGTAGATGATGATAGGTAGTTCAGTTGTTTTATTTAGTGCTTCAAAATGCTGATATATGCCCTCTTGATTAGGCCGATTGTAATACCCCATAACATGAAGTACACCATCTACTCCAATTGAGGCAGCGTGATCTGTATATGAAATTGCCTCCGTCAGATTATATGATCCCGCACCCGCCACAACGGGTAATTGTCCTCCAACTTCATGAACTACAATTTCGATTATTCGTTTATATTCTCGCTGGGTTAGCGTAGGCGTTTCGCCTGTTGTACCTACGGGTACAATACCGTGCGTCCCGTTATCCATGTGAAAACGAACTAAGCGGATTAGTGCCGTTTCGTCGATAGAGTTATCTGAAAAAGGTGTAATAAGTGCGACGATTGAACCGTTAAACATATTTGTCTCCTATTAATTTAGTGACAACCATTACGCCTTCCAGATATAAAAAAACCCCGGAAGCCGCTGCAGGCTGCCGGGGTTTTATGTTATTTTTCTAACCTATTCCTACATGCGAGCAACCTTAAACACCGGTTTATTAGCAACAGGTTTTTTTGCTTTTAAGACTTGCTTAGGAAAGATCATGTGATGAATATTAGGCATTCCAGAATCCAATGTCAATGACCGCTACGGGGTCATACTCTAAATCTTTTTAAATGCTCGAATGACCGAATTGGTAAAGGATTGTTAGCCACCTGCGCCTTGTCTTGGAAGATTTAGGGGATTTTGATGTATACAATTTGTTTAATTCACTACACAAGGTTCTGCACATTTTAATCTGGGCCTTTTTGGTGACGGCGTATTTCCTAATAGCCCCAAACCGATTTAACATACACTATTCACCCTGACCCGGAGAACTCAATGAATAATCCAGCCGTCTCTGCCTCAACTCATCTAAACACTCGTACAGATATCGACGTGCTGCGGGTTGATCTTTCTGCGGCCTACCGCATGGCGACCCGCCTCGGTATGCATGAAGGAATTTGCAATCACCTGAGCGTAATGTTGCCAGGTTCCCGCAACCGATTCTTGATCAATCGGCGCGACCGTCACTGGGGAAGAATCACCGCCGGCAATTTGCTGGTGATCGACGAGGATGGTAATACCATCGAAGGTGATGGGTTGCCCCTGCGAACCGGTCCAACTATCCACACCCGTATCCATCTTGAGCATCCTAATGCCCAAGTGGTGTTTCATACCCACATGCCTTATGCCACGTCGATTGCCTGCACCAACGGAGGTCGGTTGCTGCCGGTGCATCAGAATGCGCTGCGCTTTTATGGTCAGTGTGCTTATGACGATCACTTCACCGGGCTTGCCCTGGATATGGACGAGGGTTCGCGCATGGCCCAAGTGATGGCGGGCAAGCGGATACTTTTCCTGCGCCATCATGGTGTCATTGTGGTTGCCGACTCGGTGGCTCAGGCATTCGATGACCTCTATTATCTTGAACGCGCCTGCCAGGTCCAGGTACTCGCCGCCATGCAGGGCGAACCAGCGGTGATGTCCGATGAGGTGGCGGCCGCTGGCGCTGTCCAGTTCGCCGGGCTTAAAGATAGCGCCGAACGCCACTTCGCCGAAGTAAAGGCTATCCTGGATACTGAAGAACCGGACTACGCCGACTGACAGGCTGCGTTTGTTGATCGTTAACCGGAGTTGGCAACCACCAGGTCAAACCATAAAGACTTTTTGAAAAGCCGGGCGCTGCTGCAGCCGCGAATAGTATTTTACCAACGTGGGGTGCGCTTCGAGTTGACCTGTATATGCTGCCCAGTTACAGCAATAACCAATTGCAATATCGGCGCCTGAGAACTTTGAACCGAGAAGGAATTCATTGTCTTCCAGAGCCATGGAAAGCATATGTCCCCGGGCCAAAAAACGTTCGCGCCCTCGTTCCGCAATTTCATGCACCCGCTGTTCCTTGGGCAGGTGCATGGTGTGGCGCATTACATCGAAAAGAGACGGATCGAGTTCTGCGCTGGCAAACACACACCACTGGTAGTAGCCCGCTCTCTGAGGAGAACCTACTGGGGGCGCCAATCCCTTCTCGGGAAATTCATCAACCAATTGCATGACAATGGCGACTGATTCCACCATTGTGTAGTTCGATGTGCGGTACGCGGGGACTATTCCTAGAGGATGTACGGCTTTGTATTCAATAGAATGATGTTCTCCTTCGGGAAGATTGACCGACACACCAGTATATTCAACACCTAATTCTTCCAGAGCCCATTTAGCCCGGTTAGATCGCGTAGGCGGATATTCAAATAGCTCTGACATGCTTGTTCTCCAAGGGCATTATTTTGCAAGGCAGCGAAAGACTTAGTCATGCTCTATCACTGAACTAATTGGTTGACTATTATGAGTGCAAATTTTATAATAGTCAACCAGTTAGTTAAGTAATTAAATTCTCTATGTCAGACCTCAACACGACCTTTGCTGCACTCAGCGATGAAACCCGACGAGCTATCCTGATCCATCTTACCCGGGGCGAAGCCAGGCTTTCGGATCTGGCATCACCTTTTAGTATGTCGCAAACCGCCGTTTCCAAACATGTGCGGGTGTTAAGTAACGCAGGACTACTGATTGTAGAAAAGCGCGGTCGTACCCGACATTGCCGCCTTAAAGGTAATGCACTGGAAATTGCCTCAGACTGGTTGGTGGAATACGAAGCGTTCTGGAACCGGCAATTCGATAATCTGACTTCGCATTTATCAGAAGAAAAACAATGAAACCTGATTTTCTCAAGTCCAGTCCTGGTGACGACCCAATCAGGATTCAAGGGTATTTCCCTGTCCCACCGGAAAAGGCATTTAGAGCCTGGACCGATCCACATGTTGTAATGAAATGGTTTGGATCTGCTCCAAATACATTGCATTCCGCGAATATTGATTTACGTGTTGGCGGTGGATGGAAGTTCGTTGAATCGAAACTGGAAAATCATTCCATCTGGTTTGAGGGCGAGTACCTCGAGATAACACCGGGTAAGCACCTGCTTTTTACTTGGACTAAAGTCATTCAATACCGGAATGAGGAGCCTGATCGAACCAATTCTTCACTGGTGGAAATCACCTTCACTGAAATAGACAATGGTACTGAGATTCATCTTATTCATTCTCACATAGAACGACTCGCAGAGCGCCAAGGATTCGCTGGCGGATGGCGGTTCGCGATTGAGGCACTGTGGAAGTTATTTATCAGGAATTAATTTCTACTTATTTATACTTGTCTTTATCTCTAGAATACACCTCAAGCCCGCCCAGGTTGTCCTGGGCTATACCTGCGAGTTATTGTCAGCAGATTCCGTATAGTAGGTGTCGCTGGCTTGCTGGTTTGGAATACCCTGACTGGTATAGAGGTCGAGGTTATCAACTACTGGTCGTTGATAATCGTTGGATAACCAAAGGCGAAGTAGAAGACGTTTTTCATCGGGCTCGTTGCCATCAAAAAAAGCGTCGCGGGTATGCAGCACAGTATAGTTGTTGATAAAGCTTAAATCCCCTGGAGTCAGCATTACATCGAGGCGCAACTCATCGTCTTTAGCCAGCTCGTTAAAATAGTCGAACGCTTCAAGGTCAAGTTCAGGCAACGGCTTATCGAGATACTCAACGCCTCTGGTTATATACTCTGGAATATAGCGCGCGCTGACAAATCCATCCTTTTGCGATAACACCGGAATTTCGTGGTGGGTTACCGGAGGTTCTCCGGGTCCTTGTTCCCCGAAGAGGTGGTAACGGTAACCCCGGTATAATGGTGCTAGCAACTCCGGACGGGTTGCTAAAATACGGTTGTGAAGCGTGGGCGCACTGACGTAGGTACTTAAGCCCCCGCTTTTGGCTTGGCGAATGGATAACATTCCTACGATATCGGATAGGTCTGTGTGTGCCATGATGCCAACACTGTTTCGATAGGCGCGCTGGTTGCTGTCTTTCCCAGAAACGTCCTCAACATGTCCCAATCGGTCTCCCATTTTGGATTGGGATTGACCCGTTCCCAAATAGGTACCGAGTCCCCAATAAAGAATTTCGATGTCTTCCAGCGAATATTGATTAACCGGGAAACCGCGGATGATCACAATACCGCGACCATGTAGGATTTCGTTTTCGATCCTTTTAATGTCTTCGGCGATACCGGAAAGGTCGAAGTCACCTTTTTCCACTGAATTTAAATCAAGACCACGAGTCCGCACCGATTCTAAGGCGCGATCAAGCGCAGACAAATGCTGATCCTGTAAAACGAAACTAAACTCTTCGTTGGATGAGATCTCATTACCGTGCCAAGCCGACGGGTGACTAACAGTTTCTAAATACGGTGCGGTCATCGTTGATTATCGATTTGCCTCAAATTTTCAACCTTGTACTCTTAAAATTTGATCGACTCTGGAAAATGATGGAGGAATTTATAATTCAACTGCCCCGACTCCTAACCTGGTCTTCAGGTTTGCCCGGTGGTGGCTTTTTACTAATGCCATCCCAATTGCCGTCACCTAAGCCCTGCATAAGTTCAACCCCTGCCTGGGGAATCCAGCTCTTGGCTTCGCCTGCATAGGTTGGTCCGGAGTTACCCATCACGGTCGTTCGCCACATTAGTCGGGTGTATAGGCTGTTATACCAGGTCGCTGAATGAAGCAGATTCCGATTGTCGTAAACGACCAGGTCACTGACTTCCCAGTCGTGGGCATAGGTAAATGGGGACGATGTACAATGGCTCATCAACTCATAAAGCAATGCAGCGCCATCACCGTATGGACCGGGTTCCATACCCACAATCGGACCGTCCAGCCAATCCATTTGGCCTGCTTCGCATAGGTACAACGCTTTGTCGCCGGTAACCGGGTGAATCCGTACCAATGGTTGGCGTTGTGAAGCTTGATGCGGGAGCACTGGGATTACCGGCTCACCATTCTTAACTGCAAGCTCGGAACGGCCCGTACCAAGTAAAGCATGCAGGCCTTCAAGTTCTGAAATTTTGTGTTTCTGTGATTCAGATAATGCGTTATACGCGGCGACGCCATCTGCGAATAAAGTCTGACCCTGACCTTTGGGGGATGGTTTGACTGCGTAAAACAAAGATACATCAGGCGGCGGACGCCGAAAGCTCTGATCGGTATGCCAGCCTCGACGATGGGGAAATTGTATAGGCAGCGAACCATCGGCTGTGCGTTCAGGTTGCGGCTTGGGCGGAGGTTGGCGATCGCAAGGCGGCAGATTTGACAATATCAGGATTTCGCCGGCATCGGGATGAATCATATGGGCAGGGGTCAATGTCTGATGGTAATTCTCGACTTCGTCTCCAAACAATTGGCTGATGCTCAACAACAACTTGGGGTGGGCGGTGATGTCGTGCATGTCAGTGAGCACAACCAGACCACCAACATTGTAAAAAGCGTCCAGCAATTCATTCGGCTGCGCGTGCAGAGCATCGATTATTTCGTTCAGCGGTCGCTCTGGATCGAAACTGATCCGGGCACCAAATGTTCTATCCACAATAGGTTCTAATTGAAACTGGCCAGGTCCATTACCTTTGACGAGAGGTTCAGTTAGCATGAAAGATCACCGTTACTTTATAGGCTATTGGTCTTAAATATACCCGTTCTAGAGTCATGTCAAATCAGATATTAGGTTTTCGCGATTCGATACCACAGTCGAAATATTTCTGACGTCCCCTGGATTCCAAAAGATTCCCAATGTGTGTATCACTGCGTTCTCAATCAAAGTGTTACCTATCCATAATAAGCGCTATAATATTTCGCACAATAGGGCGCGAACAGCGAAATTCTGTCCATGATTGAATTGCTTGCTGACTTTACTAAACGTGGCGTACAGCCACCAGATTCGTCGGTTTTTCGGCAACCTTGTTGCGGGCGCAACTTTTTGAATAAGATCCAGCAGGGGGCGAGAATGTGAAAGCGCAATCGCATCAAGCCATTGGACCACTATCGATCCGCCCTGGTAGCGGCGCTCTCGGAGCGGTTGTCGAAGGTGTCGATATCAGTAAGGTCAATACAGATTCAGTCGAGGCGATTCGTGCTGCCTTCGAAGAGTACAGCGTGTTGGTGTTTCCCGATCAGCACCTGACGCCGACAGAGCAAATTGCATTCACCGCGCACTTCGGGTCGGTCGAACAGCACCCGCTCTACAGAAGCGCTATCCTTGAAGGGTACCCTGAGATCCTTGTGCTTGAACACAAGAATAAACAGTGGGTGAATGGGCGAAACGATGTCTGGCACTCCGATATCACATTCTCCGAACGACCTCCGCTTGGAAGCGTGTTGTATTGTCGGGAAATTACCGAAGGGCTCGGTGATACGTTGTTCTGTAGTATGCGGCGAGCGTACGAGAATTTGTCTCCGGGGCTGCAGAGAACCCTCGAACAACTTGCTGCCGAACATTCGTCGAGCAGGATGGTGGAGCGAAACAATTCGCAGCGATACAACGTACCAATCGACAATGTACCGCCTCCAGTCAGCCACCCTGTAGTGCGTACCAACCGGTCGAATGGTAAAAAGAACCTGTTCGTGAACCCCATTTACACCATCCGTTTTTCTGGGATGACAGAGGAAGAAAGCAATCCGTTACTCAATTATTTATACGAACAGGCCACACGTCCAGATAACGTATACCGGCATCGTTGGAAAGTCGGTGATGTTGTGATGTTCGATAATCGTTGTGCGATGCACTATGTAGTGGTCGACTACGGACCGGAAATGCATCGACTGATGCACAGAACAACTGCATCAGGCGAAAAACCAGTTTAGCTTTAAAGATTGGGATTGGTGTTGTAATTATGGATGGTAAATAAAGGCACAGTTACCTTACTGACCCCATGATTCCTTAAGATAAATGTATTGCGTCAGGTCACTGAAAGTGATATTTTTAGTACATGAATTCAGTTTACCGAACACGTCTGCCCAGTACCACAAATTTCACCTGTTGTCTCTGTACAACGGGGAATGCTGTGGTGGCTTCCGTTCGCAACTGAATATCTCACTCTTGCTAGACTAAAACCCACACTCCGCATTCCCCGTAAACTGGCTCACTTCGAGCTATTCCAAATTTAGCATTCGCATGATTTTGGTCGCGAATACATTCAAATCTAGTTTCGGGAAATTAAATAGTGAATCCATTTACAGATGTATCAACACAGTTAGAAAAAAGCCACATTCTGGCCTTTCCACAGGATCTGCAACCAGATCGCGTCGAGTTACCACTCGTACTTCAACCCCAGGAACTGGTACAGCACCTTGATGATGAGAATGTGCTTGTCATTGATGTGCGCATATTAGATACCTGTGTCGATGGACATATTTCGGGTGCGGTGTCACTACCCTACCCAGATTTGCTTAGGGCTGACGGCGTCGTAAAAGGACTGTTGCCAAGCGCTAAGCATCTGTCGGCGTTATTCTCCAGGATTGGGTTGACCCCAGAAACACATGTTGTCGCATACGACGACGATTCAGGAACTGCAGCGTCTCGCTTGTTGTGGACTCTGGATATAGTGGGTCATCGTTCGTTTTCATTGCTAAACGGTGGATTTGCCGCTTGGGATGATGCCAGTTTTCCGATAACAAATAACATTACACCAGGTAAAGCCAGCTCGTATAGAGTCGGATCCATAGGCAAGGAGTTAGTCGAATATGATACTGTTTTGCTTAACACCAGGAATCCGAACGTTGTTATCCTTGATGCACGTAGTAAAGCAGAATTTGCTGGCGAAGATGTACGGGCAAAGAGGGGAGGGCATATTCCCGGGGCAGTCAATTTGGAATGGATAGACGCAACCGACCCGTATGACAATTTTCGAATACGCAACGAAGAGGAACTGCGATCCATTTTTCTTTCACAAGGTGTGACGCCGGATAAGGAAATAATCGTATATTGCCAAACCCACCACCGCTCATCCCACACCTATATCATGCTGAAGCACCTGGGCTATCCTCAGATAAGCGCTTACGTAGGCTCATGGGCGGAGTGGGGTAATCACCCAACGGTGCCGATCGAGATATAGTGGTTACTTATCGATGGATATTCGACACTAAATGGTAATTTGCGTTGGGGACATCCGAATCGTTTGTGGTCAACTAACTCAAAACCGTTTACTGATGTGTAGTACAAAATAAGAGAATGTGGTCCTATCATCTTATGCAAGATGAGTACGACACTGTGATCTGACCAGTAAACCATCTAACACTTAGGTCTACTTCGAAAGTTAGTTGTAATTCCAAAAAATAACTAATAAACTAGTTTATTAGAATTAAATTTTTACCATATGAATGTTTTGAATGCATCCCACGGGTTCGCTGCAGCCGGCGCTGCCCCCAGGTTAACTGTCCTGAAGAAGCTTGTCCGTGCCGGTCATGATGGTCTAACGGTGGGAGCGTTACAAAAGGCAGTTGATGTACCTGCGTCCACGCTTGCGCATCACCTACGATATTTAGCCGATGCTGACCTGATAAAACAAACTAAAAATGGTCGGCAGGTAATCAATATTGCGAACTTTAAACAAATAAGAGCCTTAGCTGATTTTTTACTGAGTGAGTGCTGTGTAGACGCAGAAACGGAAGAAACTTGTTTTTAATACACTACTAGTTTATGTATTCCCCAATTCAACGCTATCTCGCAGAATTTATCGGCACTGCTTTTTTACTCGCCACCGTTATTGGATCGGGCATTATGGCAGAGAATCTAGCTGGCGGTAATGTAGCCATTGCACTGTTGGGTAATACCATTCCAACTGGTGCAATATTAGTGGTACTTATTACAGCGCTGGGGCCATTGTCTGGGGCTCACTTTAACCCTGCTGTTACCTTAGTTTTTGCGCTGCAAGGAGAGTTATCAAAAAGGGATTCATTTTTCTATGTTTTTATCCAAATACTGGGCGGAATTACCGGAGCGGTATGTGCACATATGATGTTCGAACTGGACATTATACAAACATCTCAAAAGTTAAGAACTGGTAGCGCGCAATGGCTATCAGAATGGGTTGCTACATTCGGACTGGTTTTCGTTATATTGGGAACGATACATGTAAAACGGGAAGCGGTAGCGATGTCTGTTGGGTTGTATATTACCGCCGCTTACTGGTTCACAGCCTCTACCTCCTTTGCAAATCCAGCGGTCACCATTGCACGCAGCTTAACCGATACTTTTTCGGGCATTTTCCCGGCCCACGTTCCTGCTTTTATCCTTGCTCAACTATTCGGCGCTGTATGTGCCCTATTTATATGTAGCAGATTATTCACCAATAGGTCGAGCGAGATTGACAGCCAATGAAGGGTGGTACGGAAAAAACAGTAGCACTGTCTCAACTGCCTACTCTTGATTTGGATAAAGTACGCTCGGTTGATCCCAATTTGTATAAGACTGAGTGTGATGATGGACATCCACCACGAATCTTAATTCTGTATGGCTCATTAAGAAAACGATCGTTTTCAAGACTTGTTGCCGAACAGAGCGCATATATTCTGCGTCACTTTGGTGCAGAAACTCGAACCTTTAACCCTGAGGGTTTGCCGCTGCCGGATTCAGTTGATGCTGATCACACAAAAGTTCAAGAATTAAGGGAATTAGCCTGTTGGTCGGAAGGTATGGTATGGATTTCACCTGAACGTCATGGCGCAATGACCGGAATATTTAAGTCGCAGATTGACTGGATTCCGTTATCAACAGGGGCAGTACGACCAACCCAGGGTAAAACGTTAGCCGTAATGCAAGTTAACGGCGGTTCGCAAAGTTTCAATGTAGTCAATCAACTGCGAGTGCTTGGACGATGGATGAGGATGATAACTATCCCGAACCAGTCTTCAATACCAAAGGCGTTCACCGAGTTCGACGACGATGATCGAATGAAACCGTCTGCCTACTATGATCGCATTGTTGACGTACTCGAAGAATTGATCAAATTCACCTATCTGACAAGGGGGCGGTCAGAACAGTTGGTCGACCGATACTCCGAAAGGGTTGAAAGTGGTGATGCGCTAATAGCGAGAGTTAACTCCACCCCGGGTTAGATTGATGAGTGACGTTAACTTTAATTTCGATGAAGTTATTGATCGACGTAAAGTTCCAGCGCTTAAAACACATCCAATTGTGTTGGGTGAGAATGGTGAAAACTTGTTTGCAGCGGGAGTAGCCGACATGGATTTTAGAGTATCCCAGGCAATTCTCGACGCCCTCCAACAACGCCTGAACCACGGAATATTTGGATACGAAGCATTACCAAATAGTTTATTGTCAGCATTGACAGGGTGGTTGCACCAGCGTCATGGCTGGGTGGTCGATGAAACCCACATTCTACGTGCTCCAAACATCTTAAATAGCTTAGCGATTGCTGCATCAACCTTTACAAGCCCTGGGGATGGAATCATTGTACAACCGCCGGTATTCTTCGATTTCTACGACATTATCAAAGAGAACCATCGCAATTTAGTGCTGAATCCACTGGTTCTCTACGATGGACACTATAAAATGGATTTTGCGGGACTAGAGCAACTAGCGTCTGATTCAAAAAGCAAAATGCTATTCCTTTGCAATCCGCATAATCCGATCGGGAGAGTCTGGAGTAGAGATGATTTAACACGATTAGGTGATATATGTCGACGCAACAGGGTAATCGTAGTTGCTGATGAGATTCATGGGGACATCACATTTTCGGGACACAAATATACTCCCTTTGCCTCGCTGGGGCCTGAATACGCCGACAATGCAATCGCCCTGGTATCGCCAGCCAAGACTTTTAATATTGCAGCCTGTTGCTCTTCATTTACCATCATCACCGATGAAGCAAAACGAAAAGTATTAAATGTAGAAAACAGCCGCCTGACGGTAAACAAAAACAACGCTTTTGCGAGTGTTGCAATGGAAGCCGCTTATAAAGCGGGAGAGCCTTGGCTGGATTCGGTCATAAGTTACCTGGAAGGTAATTTGGATATCGTCCAGCAACGTCTTTCTGGATTGTCAGGGGTTAAATTGATTGAACCAGAAGGGACCTTTTTAACCTGGTTGGACTTTCGATCCCTTGGATTGAGCGCCGATGAACTAACCAGCTTTCTACGGAACCAAGCTGAATGGGCAGTTACTCGGGGACAGACGTTTGGCGACGAAGGGATTGGTTTCGCCCGACTCAACATTGCGTGCCCGCGGTCAAAACTATGCCCCGCGCTCGATCGACTTTCTCAGGCAATTGAAGCATTTTAGCGGACTATAAGTGGCTTTGGACAGAATTCTGACTATAATAATCTCGGCACTATCAGATCAAATCCAAAAATTACAATTTTTCTCTTCGCTCTAATGCCTGATCCGCCGTTCTTCCATAAAACAGTTTTAAAAAATCGTCATCACTTTTACGGCCGGGTTGATCCTCGTAGGACAAAACAGCCATAACTCTTCTGCCATCGCCCTGTACTGGAGAAGCCCGGTGGAGGCTGTAGCGCCCCTTGAATATAGTCAATGCACCTGGGGTCAGAGGTAGTGTTTCGACCAGGTCCCGATCCCCTTTTAATATTCTGGAAACTTTTGCAAAATCATCTCCTTTTTCAGAACTCCTCAATCCCGGAACGTATTCGAAGTTTCCGCCGTCAACACAGTTTTGCAACATCAGGGTCACGATAAAGTCTATCCCGTCAAAGTGCCAGTCCTGCAACTCATCTTGCTCTGCAACGGTAAAAACACAGGATGACAAGGGACAGTCATAGGGGTATGCATTCGGCATACCCATTACCCGGGCGATAAAGTCGGTCATTTCTGAGCGACAAAATAAGTTTAAAACCGGGTTAGTTTCTGGAATCAAGTCTCTTGCAATAAAGCGAATTTTCGTCAGCGAACCAAAATTTCTCGGATGATCAGGCGGCAATTGTTGTTTTGAGTCGCCTTCAAACTTACTTCCGGTATCGTCGTAGGCAAATACATGATCTACCTGAAATGCGTCCGGAATAATTTTATCCACGTCATTAAGAACCTGTATCAGTGCGTCTGGCTTGATGAACTCGGGTAATACGCAGGCGCCGGATAGCTCTAGTTGTTGCTGGCATTTTGAGACAAGAGTCTGTCCCAGTGGATTCTCCAAATTGCTAATTGGATACTGGGTTAAATTGATGATTGAATCCAGATTCATGATGTATTGGCGGCTGTTGAACTGGGGCATATCCTTAAAATGGCTAGTACTGTCACTCTAGCACCAGTTTCGCGCCATTTCCAGATCAGGGTGCTTATGCCATAAAAAAGGCAAATGTTTTGAAACTAAATCGTCTTAGTTACCAGAGCTACACTTGCCCTATTGCCGCTTACTTATGTTGCACTTGATGAAATTGACATTACGAGTAAAAATTGGATAACGACAAGAACTATCGAAGGTATTAATCATGCAGGAAAAAAGACCTAACTCAGTAGATTGTGGTCCGCGGATTTCGAGCAATCACCAGACTAGCCATAGCCCGCCGCTAGCGCTCTTTGTTGATATTGTCGTCGTTGCTTGTTAGGTAGTTTACTCACTAATTACCTGACCTTCAGATTCCACGTGAACCCAAGTACTGCGCGAGCATTATAGAGTGTTGCCTGAGTCTGCCGTGCCCTTTTTGTTGTAGAGCGAGCTAGTCAATGTACACCGATTAGGACTTTTATCAGAGTTGATGGTTGGATTCGTCTATAACAATGTCTCAAATTTGGGACATTGTTAATCGTCGAAAATTTCCTTAGTATTGAGCACCGGCCATGTACAGGGGATAGCATGGTCTGAATCCTAAAGCTTTCTGATGATTCGGAACATTCCGGTTACTTCTGATTGTCATTAATGGAAATAAGAAATCCGCGTGACTAAAACTAAACTTGTTTTTGAAATACGTTACTGGTTGATTGCATTGCTGATCAGTTTCATGACGCTCGTCGGGTTCGGGCCTACGGTTCTGATGGCGGACGAGAATGATGATTTCTTGTGGATGGTTATACCAAACATTGTAGCGAATGCAAAAAGAGGAGGTGCAGTTAAACCTCCGAGCGACGGCTTAACTGCTTTAGAAAGAGAGTTGCTCAATCGTCACAACGCGGCGAGAAGTATACCGACTTTCTGTGGCGGCAATCTGCGATCGCCGGTCCCGGCTCTAACCTGGAATAACAAGCTGGCCAATGCAGCAAGGGCACATTCCACTGACATGAGAGACAATAATTTTTTCGATCATACCGGCAGCAATGGCTCCAGTCCGGGCGCTCGTATCACCCTAGCCGGGTATTCCTGGACAACCTTTGGAGAAAATATCGCTTTTGGATATACCTCCGCGATGTCGGTAACAAATGGATTGCTAGGCAGTACCGGCCATTGCAATAACATAATGAATGGGCAATTTATTCATATGGGTGCTGCAGAGGTGGATCGAAAGTGGACTTTTGTTTTTGCCAGAGGGGGGTAAGTCAAGTTGAAAGGCAGGATTGCCCTGGACCCCGCAAAGGTTTCCTCGGAGGCAGGAAGAATTAGTTAATAACGCCCACTGCAAATCATGTGTTGCCCAAGTCCTGGTCGGCGAAATATACTCATGCTCTATCAGTACACAAATATATGAAAATAGTGACCTGGTAGGAAGTAGCTCGGGAAAAGTGTGCACGCAATATTGATGCTCGTCTGCATAAGAATTTCCCAGATGAAAATTTTGATTTGATCGTCTGAGAGCTTTCGGATCATCACTATAAGTCGCAATTTTATTCAGCAATAGGGAGTAGTTAGATGCCAGTAAGTAAAAAGATTGTCTTGGATTTCGTCAACAATAATGTCAACTTTGTGACTACCGTTCCCTGTAAGCAACTGGCAGGTGTAATTGATGAGGTTGAAGCTAGTGATGGGATCTACCATATCCCGGCTAACAAGGAAGATGAAGGAATAGGCCTCTGCGCCGGCGCATTTATGGGAGGCAGTCGTGCTGCAATAATTATGCAGAATACGGCTATTGGCGTCACCGTTAATACGCTTGTAACGCTGACCCAATATTATCGAATGCCATTGCCCATGTTGATCAGTTATCGCGGGGAACTTGGTGAACCAGTTGCCTGTCAGGTGGAGATGGCGGTTCATACCAAAGCTCTACTTGGGCAGCTGGGTATTCCTACTTATCATTTTCACAAAGAAGAGGACGTCGAAGAGCTTGATGACATATTGAAATATACGTTTATGTGCAACAAGCCGGTAGCGGTACTAACCGATGCGTCGTTTTGGAGTGGGTACTAATATGATTCGATCAGAAATTATTAAAGAGATTGCCCCGATTATTTCCGACCAGTTGGTTATTTGTAACATCGGATTACCCAGCCAGGAATTGCATATGATCGATGACCAGCCGACTAACTTCTACATGCTGGGCACCATGGGTTTATCCTCATCAATTGGATTGGGCTTGGCACTGGTTCAAAAGAAGAAAGTCATCGCTATTGACGGCGATGGGTCTGTATTGACCAACTTTGGTACGTTGCCGACCATTGCCAACAATGCTGCTGATAACTTCATCTTACTTATTATCGATAACGGCAGTTATGGATCAACCGGCGATCAACCTACATACGCTGGTAAAAAAACCTCACTAGCGAAAGTTGCTCGGGCTTGTGGCTGCGAAAACGTTATTGAATGTAGCGCTGCAGAAACCAAGGACGTGCTTCAGGAGGCGCTGGATAACAACCAAATGACGATTATTGTGAGCAAGTGTGAGTCTGGAAATATCAAAGTTCCTGTGATTACCATGGACCCGGTAGAAATTCGTAGCAGATTTATGAAAATGGTGGCAGCCTAGCTGTAATTGTTGTATCTGGCTTATGCATTTACAGCTTCACCGGCCCCGTCGAGATAGGTAAAGATGCTGTTCCGGCGATAGGAAATTAAGCCGCTACTTTCTGCCGACAATAACAGGAGGCTTTAATCACAACCTCTGCGCGTGCGGCTGCCTTATCCAGCTGTAACTTAATTTGAGCTGCCTCAACAGTTTCACTTCGATGCACCAGGCATTCATGGAGACCATGCAGACTCCAGACATTTCCCGGATGCTGACAGGCTCGACTGAGGGTTGCATCCAGGCCTAGATCGGCGCGGTAGACGGCTTCGGCTTCCTGGTAGTTGCTTTGTTCAATCAATAATGCCCCCAAAGCGTGTCGCGTTGGCTGCATCCAGCCCCAGGGTTCATCGTATGGGAGATTATCGTCCAATTCGACTGATCTGCGTAAGTGTTCGAATGATGCTTCATGATTACCTTTGTGGTATTCGAGTTCACCCAACAACATTTGCTCGGCTACGGTCAGAATGTCGCGGCAAGGGTTGTTAAACAACGTTCTGCTTTCCGGCACTTTTTCGTATGCCTGGTAGAACAACTCTTTTTCGTTTTCAGCTTCTGCAATTTCCCCGGAGTTTGCCAATGCCACGGTGCGGGCGTAACGCATCATGGTGGTGGTTACGCTGTATAACGCCTGATCTACAGGTAAGTCCTGGGCCAGAATTTCACGCCACATACCAAACCGGATCAATACGTGTTGCTTCATGGGAATAAAGCCTTCGAACCAATCCGCCATGGTTTTTAGAAAATCTTCTGAAATGGCGTTCGCGAGCTCCTCTGCAGTTTCCAATGCAACCGTTGGTTGACCGAGAAACATCGCTCCGTATATTTTGAAGTGATAATTGTGTGCCCGATAAATCGCATAGAAATTTTCACCGCCGGAAAATTCGACCGACCGTCGGTCGGCCAATATAGCGGCGTGGTTTCTCGAGACCACATTTTGATAGTCCCCACATAGCACATCGACATGGGTGGCCATATGAAGTAAATGTCCCGCGTCGGGAACCAGAGTACTCAAGGCATCACCATGTCGCAAAGCGCGTTCCGGATGGGGCGACATTTCCATCAAATGCAAGTACATATGCAATAGTCCAGGGTGCGCCCAGGCGCCTTCGAGAGAATTAAATGCCAGGTCCAGTACCTCAATGGCCTCCAGTGTATCTGCGCCCTCGGCAGGGTTGCCAGATGGCAAATCCCATAATTCCCAAGGGGTGCGATTCATGATGGACTCGGCAAATAAGCAGGTTATATCGAGATCGTTTGGATGGGACCGGTATACCTCTCGCATGGCTTTGGCATAGGCGTCATTCCAGTGGGCGAAGTGTTGTTCTGTTGACTCTTCTGGATAGCGTTGATTTATGGCGACGATCAACGATTTTTCGAAATCTGAAACCTGCTCCACCAGAGCATTTGCCGCGGCGATTGACTGTTGTGCACGATCCAGACATTCCGGCTTTTCAATTTCTTCGAAGGCCTCCCAGGGTTTGTTGTAATTAGGTCCGATCGCATAGGCGATACCCCAGTGAGCCATGGCACAATTCGCGTCTGCCTTGAGGGCTTTTTCGAAACACGAAATTGCTTCTTCGTGATTATAACCATAGGTCCAGATCAGTCCGCGATCGAACCATATTTGTGCTTGTTCGGAATTGGTGGAAATTTTTCTGGAGTAAGTTCCTAGATCGTAATAACGCATGAATTTTTTCCTCACATTTCAAGTTTACTTAGATGGTTTATCTAAAGCATGTCCATAAACGCAAACCGATAATTAATTTGAGCAGAGTCAGCGGCCGATCTCGTCAAAATCAATCCCTTTTCGTCGCAAATATTGTGACCTGCTTTACTCAACAGATCAACCATTGGAATCCGCCGGAATTTCCCCGGCGAGTCAGTTATGTGGATGCTTCTAACGACGTCATACTGGACTGCGCCAGAATGAAGAGTAGTTGGGTTATTAACGATTGCTTCTAACGCCGTCATCCTGTGATGCAGGGTCCAGTGTGAGTATGATCGACCGAGGGTAGACACTTTTAACTTGAACCGACACGAATCGGTATCTCTGGCGGTTTTTAAGACAAATTACCCTTCAGGTTTTACCTTAAAATTCGAAATTCACAGTTAACCATGATTCGAACAGCGCACTTAATACCTCAAATGAACGCCGCAGTACTAATGATTCAAGGGACCACGTCCAATGCTGGAAAAAGTGTTTTGGCGACGGGGTTATGTCGGTTGTTTAGCCAGCATGGGTATAAGGTCGCGCCGTTTAAGCCTCAGAACATGGCGTTAAACAGTGCGGTTACCATAGATGGTGGTGAAATTGGTCGCTCTCAGGCGGTTCAGGCGATGGCTGCCGGGGTTGAACCGACAACCGACATGAACCCAATCTTGCTTAAGCCAAATAGTGACAAGGGAGCCCAGCTAATACTAAATGGCCACCCTCACAGCAATATGGATGCGGTGAGCTATCACGAGTTTAAAAAAGAAGCTTTTCAGTATGCGATTGCCGCATACCACCGTCTTGCCAGGGAGTTTGATATTGTCATTGTGGAAGGCGCGGGGAGCCCAGCGGAAATTAATTTGCGGGAGCATGATATCGCCAATATGGGGTTTGCGCTGGCCGCAGACTGTCCGGTTTTGCTCTGCGCGGACATTGATCGCGGCGGGGTATTTGCTCATCTTACTGGCACCCTTGATTGCCTGGATAGCGCAGAACGTAACTTGATAAAAGGGTTTGTCATAAATCGTTTTCGGGGAGACAAGGACCTGCTTACCAGTGGTATCGATTGGTTGGAAGCCAAAACCGGAATTCCTACCCTCGGCGTTCTGCCGTATCTGAAAGGATTGCACATTGAAGCAGAAGATGCGGTAGATCAACGTAGTACGAGAAGCGAAGGCGAACTCGGTGGGCTCAAGGTATTGGTGCCTCGCATTCCCCGAATCAGCAATCACACCGATTTTGATGTACTGCGCCTGCATCCCAACGTTGATCTCCATTTTATTGAGGAAAATACTGAAATCCCACCAGCCGATCTGGTTGTATTGCCGGGTAGCAAAAATACGGTAAGTGATCTTGAATGGATGCTGCGCAATGGGTGGGACCAATACCTGCTGCGTCATCTGCGTTATGGTGGAAAGCTGATTGGAATCTGTGGTGGTTATCAAATGATAGGACAAACAATTCACGATCCACTCGGTATCGAGGGGCCCGCTGGGTCTACCCCGGCATTGGGATTAATGAATTTCTCAACTACCCTGCAACCCTCCAAGCAACTTACCCGGATACAGGGTCGATTCGTTACGCTCGACGCAGAGGTTACGGGATACGAGATTCATATGGGGGAAACAGTTGGCCCCGACCTTGAACGCCCTGCAATCAATTTGCCTGGCCGTAGCGACGGTGTGATAAGTGCAGATAACCAGATCCTCTGTACTTATCTGCACGGCGTATTTGATCATTCCGAAGCATGCGCAGCTTTGCTTAAATGGGCTGGCCTGGAAAGTAGCTGGAGCGCGGATTACGATGCATTGCGACACCGAGAGTTTGATCGGGTTGCACGAATGCTGGATGAAGAAATCGGATTCAACGTACTCGCTGATTGTGCCGGATTAAAACTCTGATTGTGGAAGCACTAATTCCCGGGCTGGTATGTCTATTTGCCTTGCTTCTCGATCGTGTATTTGGCGAGCCGAAATGGCATCCGCTGGTGGTCTTTGGTAATGCTGCGATAGCGGTTGAGCGCTGGCTGAACAACAAATTAAAAATTAATGGTATTAACGCGTTGCTGTTGGTCTGCGTTCCACCTTGCCTGATCGTATTGCTGATTCAACTTCTTCTCGAATCGATATGGCTTGAAATGGCATTTGATATTACTATTTTGTATCTGGTGATTGGCTGGCAAAGCATGAAACAACATGCGATGCGAGTTTTTCATAAACTCGAGCTGAATGATATCGATGGCGCCCGCTACGATCTAAGTATGATTGTTAGTCGGGATACCCAAAAAATGGACGAGAAACTGATCGTCGGTTCAACTATCGAATCGGTGCTTGAAAATGGCAATGATTGTGTCATTGCGTCACTGTTCTGGTTTGCTGTTTTTGGACCGGCAGGGGCGGTAGCCCATCGATTGGTGAACACGCTGGACGCGATGTGGGGATACAAGAATTCCCGATTTCTGGAATTTGGCTGGTGCGCTGCCAGAATGGATGATTTGATGGGATGGGTGCCGGCGCGTTTGACCGCGATCGGCTATGGACTTTCAGGCTCCCTGGCCAGCGCATTAACTGGTTGGAAAGCTCAGGTTGGCCAACACAAGAGTCCCAATGCTGGCCTGGTGATGGCAAGTGGTGCCGGCGCACTAAAGATTATGATCGGGGGACCGGTCGAATATGACGGAGAAATCCAGAACAAGCCCTGGCTGGGCAGTGGCCCTCGTGCGGAACCACAAGATATAAATAGAACCATCGGTTTAATAAACCGCAGTCTCCTTATTTGGATGATTGGTTACCTAATAATTTTGTCTGCAATATTGGCGCAATCCTAAGATTCGAGCAGTTGCTCAGAAACCTCCAGGGAGTTGTCGATTTTTAATATGGTTTCGATCAGCCGGTCTGAAAATTGACCCGGGTTTTCCCATAGCCCACGTTGCTGGGCCTCCAGCAGACGCTCGGCCATTTCTTTCAAAGCGTTGGGGTTTGATTGCTGCATAAATGCCTGGTTTTCCGGGTCCAGAACCAGGGCATCAGTTACCGCTTCGTATTGGTAATCATCGATCAGGTTAGTAGTGGCATCGTAGGCGAACAGGTAGTCAACGCTTGCAGCCATTTCAAACGCGCCTTTATAACCATGCTCCCGCATCGCAGCAATCCATTTTGGATTGATCACGCGGCTGCGAATGACCCGGTTTAGCTCTTCTTTCAGAGTTCGAATTTTAGGATTGGATGGATTGGCATGATCGCCGTGGTAGATCACCGGCTGGCTGCCCCCAAGTACTTCTACCGCGTTACTCATTCCACCCTGAAATTGGTAGTAGTCGTCGGAGTCCAACAGGTCGTGTTCACGGTTGTCCTGATTTTGTATCACGGTGTCTATTTGGCTTAACCGATGCTCAAAGGAAGCAAATGCAGCCATACCAAAGTGCTCTGCAGAATAACTATAGCCGCCCCAATTAACATAAGCCTGGGCCAGGTCGGTACCATCTTTCCATATACCTTCGTCGATAAGCCCCTGAAGACCGGCACCATAGCTTCCGGGCTTGGAGCCAAACACCCGGAATCGGGCCTGGGTTCGAGCACTGGTCTCATCCATACCGTTTTCAATTAGCGCAAGGGTGTGTTGCGCGATATGCTGGCGTAATACATTGGAATCCCCGGGCTCCTGATAATCCGCCAGGGCCTGTACCGCGGTATCGAACAATCTGGCCACGTTGGGAAACGCGTCGCGAAAGAATCCCGAGATACGCAAGGTGACGTCAACCCGGGGTCGATCTAACTGAAATCCGGGAATGATTTCGATATCGGTTACCCGATTTGAACCTTCTGCCCAGATCGGGCGAACACCCATCAGGGCCAGGGCCTGGGCGATATCGTCGCCGCCGGTACGCATGGTGGAGGTTCCCCATACTGATATTCCCAGTTCTTTGGGATAATCGCCGTTCTCTTGCAGATGGCGCTGGATCAGTTGTTCCGCGGATAGCTGGCCGAGTTCCCAGGCGCTTCTGGAAGGAATCGATCGGGCGTCGAGAGAATAAAAATTTCTCCCGGTAGGCAATACATCCAGGCGCCCCCGAGTCGGCGCACCACTGGGGCCTGGCGGAACGAATTTTCCGCTTAATGCGCCCAAAAAATTGCCGATTTCATCTGTACCCGAATTTGTGACTGCGGGAAAAACCACGGCATCGATATATTGCATCAATTCCCGGGTCTTTTTCAGTTGCGGTGACAGGGCGCGTTTATCTAATGTTTGTTCAATACAATTTTCGGCCAGTTGCTCCAGCCGCTCCCGGGTATCTGCTTCGGTTCGCCAGGGCGACTGGCTGATCCGAAGCAGCAAGTCGGGTCGCTCACCCCGCCAGGGTTTAGCGGGATCAAATTTAAGTGGGTCGAACAAGCCCGCCTCGTTATCGAGGTCCAGATCACTGGCAAGACAATGTAATATCCCGGCGTCATTGGTGTCTTTGCCCCGGGGTAGGCGTACCAGGGACACCAGGGTCTCTGGGAGCTTGTCGGCATCCGGTAACTGTCCAAACCGATGCAGGCCGTTTCTAATCTGGGCTTCCTTGAGTTCGCATAAATAGGCGTCGACTTCATTGAGCAAAGCTTGTTCGCTTTCTCCCGCTGCTGCCGGGAGTTCCTGTACCAGATTAGTTTTCTTCAGGGCGTCTAGAATTTTCCTTTTTAAATACTGCTCGCGGCGTTGATCCAGTCCCATGGCCTGGTAGTACTCGTCTACCAGGTTTTCCAGATCGATCAGTTCGCCATAGTTTTCGGCCCGAGCCATCGGTGGCATCAGGTGGTCCAGGATCACGGCCTGGGCCCGGCGTTTGGCCTGGGCACCTTCACCCGGATCATTTACGATAAATGGATAAAGATGAGGTAGTGGACCAAATACCGCGTCCGGCCAGCATTCTTCCGATAACGCCACGCTCTTGCCGGGTAGCCATTCAAGATTGCCATGTTTACCCACATGGGCTACGGCATGGGCGCCATAGACAAATCGGATCCAGAAATAAAACCCGAGGTAGCCGTGGGGTGGCACCAGATCAGGATCATGATAATTAGCCACGGTATCAATGTTGAATCCCCGGGCTGGTTGAACCCCAACAAATATTTCGGCAAGCTGGATTCCACAAACCATCAGTTGACCGTCACGATAAAGCGGGTCATTTTCCATCGGACCCCAACGATCAAGTACGGCTTGCTGACAGGCCCCAGGCAAGGCTTCGAACCGGGACAGATAATCTTCCCGGGCAATCCCCTGGTTCGCCTGGCGAATTGGCAGCATATCGAGATTATTGGTTACCCCTTGCTGCAATAATGTGATCAGGTCGTCGCCATTCTCAGGGATAGATGAGATCGCAAAGCCTGATTGTTGCATTGCCTGCAGAATAGTGATGGCGGAGGCCGGCGTATCCAACCCGACACCATTGCCGATCCGACCGTCCCGGGTGGGATAATTGGCCAACACTATGGCGACGCGTTTTTCCTTATTAGGTAGATTACGCAATCGGGCCCAACTTTGCGCCAGGCCCGAAACGAAACTGGCTCGTTCGGGTTGTAGCCGGTAGCGAATAACATCGAGCTGGGCGTTGTCAGAATGACGATATAGCTCTTTGAAACTAATCGCACGACTGACAATGCGGCCGTCAAACTCCGGCAGTGATACGTTCATGGCGATGTCACGACTCCTTAGTCCCTGATCCGATGCACGCCAGTCCTGCTCGCTGTTAGCAGCCAGAATTCCCTGAATAACCGGGATATCCCGTTCGAATAGGTGGGATACCTGTTGAGGTGTTGAGGATAGCGCGGAGTTGCCCTCGACCCGTTGGGAAAAACTGGTGGTGTTTATGACAATACTGGCATCGCCGACATCAATCAGATGATTTAGGGTTTGCAGGCATTCAGGATTCTTCAGGGATAAAGTCGCTACCGGCAGTACATTAAACCTGTCTTGAAGAATTGCAATAAACTGTTCTAGTGCCGCAGTATTTCCCGATAAAACGTGGGACCGATAGAACAGCAACAGCACGGTGGGCAGCTCTAGATTTTTGTTTTGCTGCCATTGGGTTATTGAATAGTGGAATCCTTCCGCAGAATATATTAGTGTATCTGGTAATTTCCGTGGAGGCTCAATGGATTCCCGGGCAATACTGTCCGGGGCTATGACATGGCCCAACAGCCGAAACAGATTATCGCTGTTGCGCTGGCCGGCTTCTCTCAGATAGCGCCAGATCTCGTGGCATTCAGCCGGGCCCAGGGAGCAAAGTTGTGCCAGTTCAGGATCGGGCTGGTCGTCCCCGGGAACGATGGCCAGGGGGATGTTCTGCTTCAGGCAAAGTGCGCAGAGCTGTTCTACCCCATACTTCCAGTAGTTGGTGCCGCCAAGCAGCGCCACCACGATAACCCTGGCGTGCTGTAGTACTTTATGTTCGTATAAATCATAGGCGGCTGGTTTGTCCAGGTTGACCAGATTGGCCAGGCGCACCGTGGGAAGGTTTTGTGACAGCCGGTCGGCGGCGTCTGCGAGGACACCCAGGGAAGTGTCCTGGGCCGAGAGCACAACGATATCTCCCGGGGTTTGCTGAAGGTCAATAATGCCTTCTTCGTCGCTAAATCCTCCCGGTTGGGCTGCCAGTAAATGCATGGCGTACTATCCGGCTAACTCATTTAGCGGGTTAGCCCTCAGACTTAATCACGGCGTCTTGCAAGGCAAGTAATAACTGATCACGGTCAAGGTTCTTGCCGATAAAGACAAGGCGACTCTGCCGGTCTTCATGGTTATTCCAGGAGCGATCGAAAAATTGCTCCAGACGATTACCAACAACCTGGATTACCTGTCGCAGTGGCTTTCCTGGTAATGCAAGAAATCCTTTGATTCGATAGATCGCATGATTCGACAGTAAATCGGTAACTATATTTGCCAGTTTTTTGTCGTCAACTTCACCGATCACCAGAGAATGGGTGTCAAAGTGATCATGGGCGTGGGCGTGTTCTTCACCATGGGCATGATGGTGATCGTGGTGGGAATGGATTGCTTCAATGCTGTCTTCCGAGGCGAAGTTCAGCCCCATAATCAAGTCACTTTCCACCGCGCCATGGTTCACTTCCAGCATCTTCACCTGGGGCTTGAGGTAGCCGCTAATGCGCTGCTTGATTTGCGGCAACTGGTCCTGGTTTAACTGATCCGCTTTACTGATAATAATCATATCTGCCGAGCCAAGCTGGTCCTCCAATAACTCCTGCAATGATGGATCATGATCCAGGCTGTCATCGGCGGTTCGCTGGGCTTCAACCTGGGCCGGATTGTGAGCAATGCGGCCGTCTGCCACCGCCGGCCCATCCACTACGGTGATGACCGCATCGACTGTACAATGCTGTTTTATCTGGGGCCAGTTGAAGGCCTGAACTAGGGGTTTGGGTAACGCAAGCCCCGAGGTTTCAATCAAGATATGATCTATCTGGTCACGACGCGCCACCAACTGCTCCATGACTGGCAGGAATTCTTCTTCAACGGTACAGCAGATACAGCCGTTAGCCAATTCATAGATACCATCTTGCGGGATTGCTGACGCCGCGGCGCCAGATCGCTGGCCTTCCTTCTCCGGGTCGTCACAGTCCAGCGGACAGTTGCGCAGCAGGTCAGCGTCGATATCCAATTCGCCAAATTCGTTAACGATCACCGCTATACGCTTGCCATTGGCCTGCTTAATCACATTGGACAGCAACGTGGTTTTGCCGCTACCCAAAAAGCCGGTAACGATTGTGGCGGGTATTTTTTCCAGGTTCATGCTCTTTTTACTCTTCGTGGTTGTGCCGGTTTTACCTTGGGACGATAGATATGTGCTTTGTTTTCGTCATACAGGAACGAATCATTGAATTGTGCAGGGTCCAGGACCTGGCCCACCAGAATCAACGAGGTGCGGGTAAACTTTTTCGCCCGGACCAGGAGAACAATGGTTGACAGGGTTCCAGTAACATAGTCTTGATCCGGCCAACCAGTTCGATAGCAAACCGCCACCGGACAGTCCTCGCCGTAATGGGGAATTAGCTGATCGACAATTTTATGTATGTGGCTGATGCCCAGATGGATAGCCAGGGTGGCACCGTGCTGGGCCAGGGCGCTCAGGTTTTCCTTTTCCGGCATCGGTGTTTTTGCCCCATACCGGGTATAGATTACGGTCTGAGTTATGCCCGACAGTGTGAATTCTTTTTTCAGAAGTGCCGCAGAGGCGCTTGCTGCGGTTACACCAGGAATCACTTCGTAGGGGATGCCGAGCTGGTCCAGTTTGCGCATTTGTTCGCCGATTGCACCATAGATCGAAGGGTCACCGGAATGTACCCGGGCCACGTCAATGCCACGTCCATGGGCGTCCTCTATCTGCTGGATGATTTCTCCCAGATTTAACGAGGCGGAATCTATAACGGTGGCATCGCTATGCGCTGTTTCGAGAATTTCTTCGGGCACCAGCGAACCGGCATACAATACCAACGGGCATTGCTGAATCAAGCGCAGTGCCTTGACCGTAATCAAATCAGGATCACCGGGACCTGCGCCAATAAAATAAACGGTCATGTGAGGTCGTACTGTTAAATTATAGTTTCTGGGAGTAGCCGCGCGGAGTGTACACCCAGCTCTTGCTATTGCTAACAATATGTCGGGTTTCCCGGTTTCCCACCGTAACGCAGGTAAACATATCGACCTCCGTGGCGTTTAATTCTCCCAAGGTAATAATCGATTGTTGCTGGTCGCCCCGGGTCAAATTACGACCTAATACTACTGGTGTTTCCGCCTGCCGACATTCAAGTAGGAGGTCCCTGGCGCGGTTCAGCTGCCAGTCGCGTTTTTTCGAAACCGGATTATAAAACGACACGACAAAGTCGCCGGCGCCAGCAGCGCGAATCCGTTGCTCTATGGTTTCCCAGGGGGTGAGCAAATCGGATAATGAGATCGCGCAAAAATCATGGCCTAGCAGTGCGCCAGCTGCGCTGGCATTGGCCTGCATGGCGCTGATCCCGGGAATAACTTCAATTTCTATACCCAGCCATTCAGGATGATTTTCTTTACCCTGGAGATGGCGATCAAGTAATTCAAACACCAGCGTGGCCATGGCAAAAATACCGATATCTCCACTGGATAATAATGCAGTGGTCTTGCCCGATGCGGCCAAGTCCAGAGCGAGGCGGGCTCTGGCTGTTTCTTCCCCCAGAGGCAGATCATGACGGTGTTTGCCTTTGAGCAGGTCGTTGAGCAAGTCCATATACAGTCCATAGGCAACGATGTCGCTGCAGGCTGCGATGGCATCCCGGGCTTTGGGAGGCAGCAAGGCAACGTCTCCTGGGCCGGTACTGACGAGAAATAATTGGGTCATTAGGCGGGTTTTTTTTGTTTGTAACTGCGTGCTATTGCCAGGGTGGCTCGATCATTTTTTAATTTATTAACCACCAGTTCTGCCGGCAAGCCGGTTATCTCCCTGGCCGCAATCAATGCCGCGGCCTCAGCAACACCATAACAACCGACCTCGCGAAACACGATGTCGGATTTGACGGAAAGCTGGTCTTCGACCTGACCCAGGATATCTGGGCCGTAGGTATCGAGGCGATGCTGATGGCTCGCGGCGAACGCGAGCATACCGACTTCGTCCCGTTTGATATCGATACTGGCAATGGCCGATATGGGCGTTGGTGTTTCGAGTAGCTCGAAGGCTTGTGCCAGCAGTTCCTGGATTTTACTTTGTGGGCAACCGCGGTCGCTGCCGATTCCGATGCAGTAAATCGGCTGGTCATAGCGATTGGCCGAGGTTATTACATTATGGGCCCCGAGATGCTTTGCGATTGACTCGGCCAATACCCCTGCGCCTCCTTCGTGACTCGAAAGCAGGGGAATAACGTATTGCCCCAGATCATCGATAACGATCACCCCAGGATCAGAATATTTATCTTGCAGCACAGGTGCCAGGGTGCGAATCACGATACCCGTTGCACAAATAAACAGGCACTGTTTGCCGGCGTTGAAGACTTGCTGCGCGGTCCTTTGAAAGTTAGAGGGCTTGTGGTAATGCTCCGCGTCCGGCAGCAGTATTTGCAGACGCTCAGCCAGAATCTGGCCGTTATTGGTGAGGCTGAAGATGGCGATGGCAACGGGATCAGGCATCAGAATCTCCCGAGTACTGTCGTGTCCTGCTAATTAAAAACAACGAGAAATACGGGCCATTACCTGGTTCGAGTGTACTGATGTCCTGGACAATTCGCTGCTGCGGTTGACCCGCGTATTCAATATAACAAGTATCTGCGCTTCGATCTGCCTGGGCAATTAGCGCCAGCAGTTGCTCGCGCTTACGCCCTGGTTTCATAATCACTACATTGTCAAATTCGACCAGGGTCTTGAGTATGTCCGCCACGCTGCGCCGACCGGAAATAATGGCGATATTCTCTGACAGCAACCCGATGGATCTGCCGACCAGGGCGGCGCTTGCGTTAATAGAACTTATACCAGGGACTATTTCAGTGTGGTAGTGATCGCCGAGGCGGTGATAAAGATAGGAAAAAGAACCGAAAAACAGTGGATCACCCAGGCACAAAAAGGCCACATTTTTTCCCTGGTCCAGAGTTTCGGTGATTATCTTTGCGCCTTCGTCATAGACTTGATTAGCCACATCCCTGCTGTCACTCATCGGCATGATTATCCCGTGTTCTATCTGCCCGGATTTGGATCCACCAGCGATACATTGTTCAACGATTTGCCTGGCCATGGCATTGCCTGATTCACTTTGAAGGTAGGTAAGTAAATCACAGGACTGGATCAGTCGCTGGGCTTTTAGCGTAATCAGCTCGGGGTCTCCGGGACCCACGCCGATTCCAAAAAAGGTGCCGGCGGCTGCAGCTTTGGCGGGGCGGTTCATGGTCTGCCTAAATGCTCCATTGTTATATGGGTTGGGCTGGTTTTACACATTTACCAATGATCGCAGGGGCAAGGGTTCGGGTATCAATTTGTCCGGGCAGATTTTTGTCGACTTGAATTCGAATCCATTCCCTGCCGGGCTTGTTGATTAAAAATTGCTCCATCGCCTCGATACTGGCCGCGGTAACCGCGCTCGCGACTAGCTTGCCCCCCGGTTTTAACCGATCCCAGGCAAATTGCAGAATTTCTTGGAGACCACCACTACCCCCAATGAAAACACAGTCCGGATCAGCCAGGGCCTGACAGCATTCCGGCGCCACCCCATGGATTGGGTTGAGGTTAAGTACGGTACCAAACCGGTCGCTGTTTATTTCGATATGTTCAATCCGCGGTTTCGATTGTTCGATGGCGTAAATCTGCCCCTGGGAATTCCATCTCGCCCATTCCACGCTTACGCTGCCGCAACCTGCACCAATGTCCCAGGCAATCTCTCCAGGGCAGGGCTGCATCATTGATAATATGGTCAGCCGCACTTCTCTTTTGCTGATCATGCCAAATCCGGGTTCCGCTCCGGTTGAAAAGAGCTGATCCGGTATGCCGGGAAATGTTGGCAATGGATCGGTGGTTCCGGGGTCCTGACTCAGTGCAATGACGCATACATTCAGCGGGTGAAACGGTCTGTTTTGGCGAACTAGTTCGTGGGCCAGGTATTTCTCAATTTGCTGTTCGCCACTGCCCAGGGCTTCTCCAACCCATATGGTGGACGCATCGAATCCCTGGTCACATAATTCCCCGGCAATTGCTTTCGGATCACAAACGCTGTCGGTAAACACTGCCAACACTTGTCGATGGCGCAGACATCGTCGCAAGACGGCTAGCGGACGCCCATGCAGACTGACAATTTTTGCTTGATCTAACGGTAAACCAATCCCGTGAAAACAATGTTGAATACTCGATATATTAGGATAAAAATTCAGATTGCTACTACCCAACGCTCTGATCAACCAGGATCCAATCCCATAAAACAGCGCGTCCCCCGACGCCAACACCACAATTTGCCTGTCCTGGTTTTGCTCAAGCAACTGACCCAAGTCAGAAAAGGGAGAGGGCAAATAAATTTTATCTGCCCGGGTTTCGATATGAGCAACTTCTTCCAATTGATGGGCTGACCCATAGAGCTGCTCGGCATCGGCAATGACCTTGATCGCTTCCTGAGACAGCAGGCTCTGTTCTCCACAGCCCAGACTAATCACGTCAACGGTTTTGCCGGACCAGGCTATCTGCGCTGCCACTGTAGGCGAGCTGGACATTTTAGAAACGCTGGCCACGCTGCAATCGAAATAAGGTATTCATGGTTGCCGCAGTAAGCGCGCTGCCACCAGTTCTGCCGAGCAGCGTAATGCACTCCACGCCCAATTTATCGCGGTTGTCCCAGAGATAACTCTTTGACTCTGGCGCTCCCACAAAACCAACCGGAATGCCAACCACCAATGCTGGTTTGGCGATTCCAGATTCGAGCATCTCCATCAAACGGAACAACGCGGTGGGGGCGTTACCGATTAATGCGATACTGCCTTTAAGGTGTGGTCGCCAAAACTTAAGGGCAGCCATGGTGCGAGATTCACCAGCCGCTTTCGCCAGGCCTGGCACTTCGGAGGAATTCAAGAAGCAATGGGCGGTATTGTCGAGATAACATCGGGTTAATCCATGCTTGACCATTTCCACGTCGCATAACAGAGCACACCCACTTTCAAGGGCCTGTACGCCAGCGGCGATGGCACCTTCGCTAATCCTTATATGTTTGGCGATGTCCGGATTCCCGCAGGTATGGACCAAACGCATGACGATCTGCTGTTGTTCCTCAGAAAATCCAGACAAATCAGTATTGCTGCGAATCAATTCGAAAGACTTGGATTCGATCGCTTCGGGATCTTTCAGATAGTTTTCCAATAGTGCACCGGGACAAATTCAATAATCCGGGGGCTGGAAAAGCAGATGCAGCAGTGAAAGCGAAATTTCAAATGCAGACTCCGATTGTCCCACCCGACAAATAGGTTCATGTAAATGCGTTGTGGCAGGTCTCCTGGCTTGCGTACATCAGAATTGATCACCTTCCCGGCTCCAGGGCCAGTGGCAGAAAGACCAGTTCCGCACGCATACAGTTGCGGGGGCAGCTACGGCTTTGGTAGTTAAACCTACCGTATTCCCAGATTGGTGCCGGACTTGAAAACCGGCGCCAAACCACAGCGTGATTCTAGCGGGTATTGTGTGGACTAAACAGCCATCAATACGACGCAATCGCGGCAATTGACGCCTCGACGGAAGCAAATTCTCGGTGCGCTGGAATCAGGATAGGGCGGTCCTGAATAAACACCGGGATGTTGAACTGGTTGGCCGCTTCTACTTTTGCCTGGACTCTAGTGCAGCCGCTGTCTTTGCTGATCAATGCATCAATACGATGTTGCTGCATCAAGGCCAATTCATCTGCCAGGGTAAAAGGGCCGATAGCATTGATTTGGATAATACCGTCCCTGGGTGGAAACGGTTTCGCACTGCGTACAATCCAACGTTGATGCGTTGGGCGCAGATCGGCATGCTGGAGAGTGCTCACCCCGATTGAGAAAAATGGGCGTTGATAAGTAGCAATCATTGGTAGTAAGTCACCCATCTCCCGGTAGCAATGAAGATTGTTGATGCGACTTCTATCCCAGCCGGGCCGCGCATAACGCCAACAGGGGATGGCCCTGCGAGTCGCCGCGACCATGGCATTAGCTGACATTTCTTCAGCATAAGGGTGGGTTGCGTCAAACAATAATTCAATGTTTTGATCAGACAGGTAAGTGACTAAACCATCGATTCCGTCCCTGCCATATTGACTGAATCCACCGCTGTGCACAGTGCAATCAAGATTCGGTTGTCGGACCAGCCCAGCGATGCTGTATATCACTTTATGACCCGTCGCAATCAGATGGTGGGCAAGAGTCTTGGACTCGGCCACGCCGCCCAGTACCAGTATTTTCATATTGTCAGCGATTCGCCAACCGGGGTGCCGCTTTTGTCGATGACATAGACGTCAATTGCGCAGTGATTCCGACTGATTTTGCGCGCGGCCATTTGTGCCTCCGCGCAAATCTTATTGGCCAATGGAATATGTTGTTGCTGGCATAGTTGTAGTACTTCCAAACTGGTATTTGCCTGGCGAATGGCTTGAACCAGATCAGGGACTGCGCCTTGACCCTGTGCGACCTCGCTGAGAAAGTCGAAATCGATGGCAGCGTCCTTGCTGTGCAGGGAGCTATGTCCAGCGGCCAGTTTGCTGATCTTGCCGAATCCACCACAAATCGACAGTTTTTTCATAGGCACTTTGCGTAAGTGCTTCAATACCGCTCCAGCAAAATCTCCCATTTCCACAATGGCCATATCGTTCAGTTGCAACCGATCCTGTATATGTCTTTCACTGGTGGAACCCGTGGCAGCGGCAATATGTTCCACGCCATTGGCATGGGCGACATCGATGGAATTGTGAATGGAGGCAATAAAAGCGGAACACGAATAGGGCCGGACAATTCCGGTTGTTCCCAAAATCGAAAGGCCGCCGAGAATACCCAGCCGTCCATTCATGGTGTCGAGTGCGATACGTTCGCCATCTCGGATGCCAATGTGTAGATTGAAGCCGCCGGCATAGTCCTGCTCTGACGCCAGTGTTTCTAGATGCTCAGTCATCATTTTTCGTGGCACGGGATTGATTGCCGGTTCCCCCACATCAAGTATGAGCCCCGCACGGGTCACCGTGCCTACTCCTTCAGCGGCGAAAAATCTGACGCCTTTTTCCCCGGATAATTCAACTTCAGCGAACACCGTAGCGCCGTGAGTTGCGTCCGGATCGTCTCCCGCATCCTTAGTTGTGCTGGCGCGAGCGTACTTGTCCGAAATCACCAGGCATTCAGTTAATGTAAACGGGACGCACTCTCCCCTGGGTAGGGTAATTGTGACTGACCGCGCCTGTTTTCCGGTCAACAACAGGTTAGCAGCGGCCAGACTGGTTGCGGTGGCGCAGGCGCCGGTGCTGTACCCATTTTTAAGGGGCCTGTTTTGTTCCTGGGTTTCTTCACGCATTCGACAATTTTAACTGATCCGAAATTTTCAGCTGTTATCCGTCAAACGTGGAAGACTGAGACAATGCAATCATTTCGGGGTCGTTTAGCCGACGATCCAGTAGGCACCCATACCGATTGCCAGAGTGGCGATCAGCACTCGACTGGCCTGAAAGATACGCTGTCCATATCCCACAATCCAGTTCTGCAGACGATTAAAAAATAAGCCGAAAGCCAGCATGGACACTAATACCCCGAGACAGAAAATAATCACATAAAATACCCCAACCATAGCGCTGGTCTGGTTGGTGACCGGAATCAAGGCGAGTACCGGTGCGCTGCCTGCTAATCCATGGGTCATACCGATTAAAACGGGAGGGTGATTAGCATGATTTTGGTTTGGCTGGGTCAGGTGAATATGGGTGACATCATCATGCTGATGCAGTTCAAGGGCAATTCGCCGGGTGTATAGATTAAAAAGAATCCATCCGCCAATACCAATCAACAATATTCCGATCATCTTTTCCGCAATAGCGGGTACTATTGCGGGTAATTCCAGTTTTAACAGCAAAAATGTCAGAGCCAGGGCAATTAATACTGCGCCATGCCCCAGCGCCCAGCGCCCACAAAACCCCAGCATTTTGTATAGTGATCCGGGGGACCGTTGATTCGTGTTACTGGATAGCGAAGAAACTGCCATAATGTGATCAGCGTCTAGCGCGTGGAGAAGTCCAAGACCGAACGCGAGGCCGAGAACTGAATATAAAGTGGCGAGATCCAAAGTACGTAGACGCTGATTGACAGATATATTTCACTAATTCTATCGCTTATTACCACCCTGTGACTTTTTCCAGCGCGCCATAAAGTGACTTTTGCAACAACCGCATCCTGTCCTGCCACCCTGATTGCTGCCCCGGCGTCGCGCCATGGTAAGACGATCATTACTGCGGGCCTTGCCCGTCGATACAAAAATATGGGAAAGCGTGTCAGGGTTTTTAAGATTGGCCCGGATTTTCTTGACCCTACTATTTTGCAGATTGCCAGTGGCCATCCGGTCTATAACCTGGATTTGTGGATGATGGGGCAAGACCATTGTCGGCAACTACTATTTGAGGGTGCGAGACAAAGTGATGTTTTGCTGGTGGAATCTCTGATGGGTTTGCATGACAACGAGCCAAGTAGTGCCCAACTCGCCAACCTATTTGGATTGCCGGTGACCCTGGTTATGAACGTAGCCAAATTCGCCCAGACCGCATCGGCATTGCTCCACGGACTAGAGAGTTATGGATGCACTCCAAGAATTCAACAGGTTATCGGTAACCGGGTAGGCAGTGACAATCACCACCGATTAATGGTTGAGGCTCTTGGTGATCGATACGCCGGGAGTGTGCGCAGAGAGGATGTCTTTGCCTTACCAGAGCGACATCTGGGTTTGGTATCAGCGGGAGAATTGGCGCAACTAGATGATCAGCTCGATGGTATTGCGCAATGTTTAGATGATTTTAAGCTGGATTGCGTTTTGCAAGAGGTGTCCTTTAAAGGGAAGCCAACCGAAGAGATTACCAGAGGTAATCTTCATGGGCGCAAAATTGCAGTGGCGAAGGATGCGGCATTCAGCTTTATTTATCCCGCCAATATCGATTTTCTTTGCCAGCGTGGAGCATCCGTCGAATATTTTTCCCCATTGGGCAATGAGTCAGTGCCGGAATGTGATGCTCTGTGGATGCCAGGGGGTTATCCGGAACTGCATATGGCGGAAATTGCCGCGGCCAATCAGACTCGGGATAGCTTGTTGGCGTTTCAAAAGTCCGGCCGGCCAATACTTGCCGAATGTGGCGGCATGATGGCATTGGCACAATCTATCACTAGTAAAGACGGCAACATCGGAAATGGTTTTGGTTTAATTGATGCTCACTGCAGAATGCTTGGACGGTTTCAAAGTATTGGCCTGCAAAGCGTTGACTATGGATTTGGTCAAATACGCGGTCATGGGTTTCATCACTCTTCGATGCAGAGTAAATTGCATGAATCGCTATTCGCGACAAAACAAAACGGGGATCAAGGGGAGGCCATTTACCGTGTTGGTAATTCCATCTTGACTTACTTGCATCACTATTTCCCTTCTCATCCCGATGCTGCCGAACGATTGTTTACGTGAATCTGTGCACATGTTGTAATCTGACTAATATTATGAAAAAAATCACTACTTTAGAGCAATTAAAGGAGGTCTACGACGCCCCCCTGGACCGGTCGTTGTGGAAAGAAATTGATCATATAAATGATCACTACCGAATGTTTATTGAGAGCTCTCCATTTTTAGTGCTCGCCACCACCGGTAAAAATGGGATAGATTGTTCTCCGCGTGGTGATCCCGCTGGTTTTGTCAGGGTAATCAGTCGAAAGCAACTGTTGATACCGGATAGAAGAGGGAATAACCGCCTGGATTCGTTGAAGAATATTCTGGCCAATCCAAATGTCGGTATTATTTTTCTGATTCCGAATGTAGGAGAATCGATACGCGTGGCAGGAAAGGCTGAGATTGTTATTGACCAGGCACTTTGCGATTCATTTGGTATTAACGGGAAACCTGCCAGTAGTGTTGTTTCGATCACGGTGGATAAAATCTATTACCAGTGTCAAAAAGCTATCGCGCGATCCAGGCTTTGGGATTCCACCAGCTATATTCCAAGAGAGAATTTGCCCACTGCTGGTCAGATGTCCAAGGAGTTTGCAGATTCCCAGGGAGCAGAGTTCGATGACAGAGTTTATGACGCGGAGTATCCTGAGTACATGAAGAAAACAATCTATTAGTTTTATTAATTAGTTGGATTTGACATAAACGTAACACTCGATGGCTTATGGACGGAGTGAAGCTAAACTATCCTGGCGAATTGGATGAACTAGGTATACTGTTCCCATAATAGCAATGATAAAAACCAGACTGACAAAAACCTATAATCTTTCCTGCCCGATTGTTCAGGCACCGATGGCGTTTGCAGCAGGTGGCGAGCTTGCCGGTGCGGTTTCTGAATTCGGCGGGTTGGGATTGATTGGCGGTGGATATGGAGATCGCGAGTGGATAAACAAACAATTTGATATAGCGGGTAATCGCCCGGTGGGCTGCGGTTTGATTACCTGGGCGCTGCAAAAACAGCCGGACTTGCTAGACAACATCATCGACCGATCTCCCAATGCGATATTTCTTTCGTTTGGCAATCCAACTGTCTTCGCAGAGCGAATTAAGAGGGCAAATATTCCCCTCATATGTCAGATACAAACGGTGGCCGACGCGCGTTGCGCTATTGATGCTGGTGCAGATATTGTTATCGCCCAGGGCTCGGAAGCTGGTGGCCATGGCGAACTACGTGCAACCATGACGTTGGTTCCCGAAGTTGCTGATCTTATCGCACAGTCTTCAGTCGATACGCTTATATGCGCTGCAGGAGGCATAGCAGATGGTCGTGGACTCGCAGCCGCATTGATGCTGGGCGCAGATGGAGTTCTGATCGGTTCCCGGTTATGGGCTTCAACTGAGGCATTGGTACATGAAAACATGCTTAACAGCGCGGTTTCTGCCACCGGCGATGAAACGATTCGCTCAAGCGTGATGGATATAGCAAGGCTGCTAGAGTGGCCTGAGCGATATACCGCCAGGGTATTGAAAAATGATTTTACTAAAAAGTGGCACAACCACACGGATCAACTGATAGAGAATGCTGATACCGAGTCAAAAAAGTGGACTCGAGCCTGGCAGCACGGAGATACGAAAATAGCTAACACATTCGTCGGCGAGGCCGCTGGTTTGATCAATAATATCGAGCCAGCCCATATTATTCTGTCGGCAATACTAAAGCAGGCAGAGAATTTGTTGGACAAGCAGTGGAATTAAACCGGGACAGACCACACTTAATCCTCTATCGACCCGTTATTCAATAATGCCATGTCAATAAAAGTCGATTTATATAGTGATACGCAATCGCGTCCCACAAATGGAATGCGCGACTTTATGTCGCGAGCGGAAGTTGGAGATGAACAAAGTGGTGAAGACCCGACAACCAACCGGCTAATCGAGCAGGTAGCCACGCTACTTGGAAAGGAAGCGGCGGTATTTTTGCCCTCCGGGACGATGTGTAATGAGATTGCATACCGGGTTCATTGCGTTCCTGGGGATGAAATTATTCTCGACAAAACCAGTCATACCCTTCACTACGAAGTCGGCGCCCCAAGTGCCCTAGCGGGAGCGATGACATCTTGCCTGGATGGACAAAACGGTATCTTTACCCCGGATCAGGTACGGAAAGCGATTCGACCTATAAGTCGTCATATGCCACGTTCTAGACTGCTGTCAGTGGAAAATACAGCGAACCTGGGAGGTGGAACAATCTGGCCACTTGATCAAATGAACGATGTAGCAGCTTTGGCCCATGAAAATGGATTAAAAACCCACCTGGATGGCGCCAGATTGTTAAATGCGGTTGTGGGATCCGGGATTTCTGCGAAATCGTTTTCACAATCCTACGACTCAGTATGGATAGATTTAACCAAAGGACTTGGGGCGCCGGTTGGCGCCGTATTAGCGGGAAGCGAATCTTTTATAGATCGAGCCTGGCGCTTCAAGCACCAATTCGGTGGCGCAATGAGGCAGTCTGGGATTATTGCGGCGGCGGGTATCTATGCGCTGGATCACCATATTGATCGCTTGGCAGAAGATCACGACAATGCAAAACTTCTCGCGAACAACATATCAGGTATTGCAGATGTCGAATTGTTGCCAAAGATTCCAGAAACCAATATGGTCTTTTTTAATGTTGAAAAGACTGGACTAACTGCTAATACGGTTGCGGCTAAATTGCTCGAAGAAGGCGTTCGTATTGGCGTCTTTAGCGAATTCGCGTTGCGCGCTGTAACCTATTTGGATGTCAGCGCTGCAGACATCGAATACGCTGCAGCCGCAATTAAGAAAATACTGGAGTAATATGCAAGTATCTCTGCTTAGTCAAACGACTTTAGGAGCTTAGTTCCGATCAGACCCGATAGTCAGCTGTTTGCCCTGAACCCCCAGTTACAGATTTTCCGAAATTATTATAATTTCCACAAAGCAGTCAATCACATTTCTTTAATAGATCGTAGTGTCGAGTTGGATTGCCTAGAAATTTTATCAACATATCCACTATACGGTTTCGGTTTCAGGTGTAGCATATAGACAGTTTGCAATGAGCCGAACGTCTCTTTCGTTAAGGAATTAGAAAGAAATCTACTTCTACGATAATGCTACAAAATTCCAAATGTCCGAGACTCCCTGCTCCATATTCCAGGTGGAACTCTGTATAGTGATCAGGGGCAGCCGAAAATACGCCAGGATTGATAGAGCCGCCGTTAAGGGCAAAGCTTAAAATTCCTGTTCCATTGACACCATCAAACTCTACATTGTTTGGAGATCTGTCAATAGAAATTCTATCACTTGCGTCAGCGCTAATTAAAAAAACTGTAAATGGAGTGAGACCCCGACCGCTCGCCCATCCCTCAATAAAATCCGGATCACCAACAACTTCTACTACTGCACGCAATCCCGTGGTTTGTTTGCTAATTACTCCTGATGGTGGAGAAAAGGTAACATTAGTAATCTCGCAACGCGGGTCCGATTCCACACCATCAGCAACCAAACTCACCCCACCCGCGCTAAAAATTGGTGAAGGCGTAGGTGTCGCAGTCGGCGTTGCATCGCTACTGGTATTGGTAGTGTCTGATACCTCAATAGTTCCTGCACCCGAATCAGTTTTGTTCCCACCGCCGCAACCAGGGACTATTAATAGAGGTGGCCCGGTTCTTCTGAACAATAAAATCTTATTTATAAGTGGCGAAGCAGCAGCCGTTAGGCTGCCATTGTTTCTGGCAGCCCGTTAAAGTAAACCGTATCAGGTACCTGTCCGTCAAGACTGGAATGCGGCCTTCTTGAATTGTAAAACTGTAGGTATCTTGCAATACCGGTTCTGGCTTCGGTTATCGATTCATAGGCATGCAGATAAACCTCTTCATATTTCACTGATCGCCATAGTCGCTCAACAAATACATTGTCTCTCCACGCGCCTTTGCCGTCCATGCTGATTTGAATCTCATTGTCTTTCAATAATCCGATAAATGCATCGCCGGTAAATTGACTGCCCTGGTCAGTGTTCATGATGTCGGGCGTGCCATATTTCTGGATTGCTTCTTCAACCGCATCAAGACAGAATGAAACATCCATCGTATTCGATATGCGGTGACTCAATACGCGGCGGGTATGCCAATCAAGAACGACGGTCAGGTACACAAATCCCTTCGCCATGGGTATATAAGTGATATCCATCGCCCAAACTTGATTGGGGCAATGGATGCTTAAGTCCCGTAATAAATAGGGATAGATGCGATGTGCGGGGTGACGCAATGTCGTCCTGGGCTTGCGATAGAGCGCCTCTACGCCCATTTTACGCATCAGGGTCGATACATGTGTTCTACCCACCTTAAATCCCTCTAAACGCAGCATATCTCGCAACATCCGTGCACCGGCAAAGGGATGAGCCAAATGGAGTTTATCGATACGGCGCATCATGGCTTGATCTCTTTCACTGATTGGATGCGGTTTATAGTAAAGACTGGTTCTACTGAAATTCAACAGCTTTGCCTGGCGGGTCAGAGAAAGTTTGTGATTGGGGTTGATCATTTCTTTGCGCTCAGCCACCCTGCCTTGGTGAGCGCGCCTTCTAAAAAATCATTTTCCAGCGCCAGTTGACCAATCTTTGCATGTAAGGTTTTCACATCGACTGGAGGCGGTACGTTTTGACCGCCATCAAAGGCTTCAGAGGCCCTCGACAAGAGTTGGGTTTTCCACTGGGTAATTTGATTTGGATGGACATCAAACTGTTGGGACAGTTCTGAGATGCTACGGTCCCCTTTGACAGCGGCTAATGCCACTTTTGCTTTAAAGTCTGGAGAGTGGTTTCTACGAGGTCTTCTTGCCATGGTAAGCTCCTAAATATTGGCATAACAATGCCTGAAATTAAGCTGCTTATCCACTTATGTCGTTGTTCAGTTTTTCTGAGCCACCTCTAATATCAATAAAACTAACAGTTTATACTTCATTATCTCTTCCTGGGGATTTTATTCGGAGCAAAGAACGTGTACGGGTTCCGATTGGACACCACTCGTATTCCCTGCAAAACCAGATAACATAACTTCGCCCATGCATGTAATGCTCCCAACTGACAAAACAAAAGAGGCACTTGTGGAAGCGTTTGAACGTTCGGTAGTCTGATTTTGTGAAATATTTTCGGTTGTCTGATTTAGCGCAATATTAGTGTTGCAATTGCCAGGATTATGTTGACTGTTTAAATTAACACAGCCCATACTAATTGTTTTGAAGATTTGCGCTCCTTCGTGGATAAAGAAATTAATGTATCCTAGATCTGGCAAATTTACATGGCTTACGCTGATATATGGACTATCGTTAACTCTAATAGTCGGGGTTACTTTAATGCACCCATTATCGATTGAGAATGAATAGAACTTTTCCCTTCTAATCTGAGGCCCTGACATAACGCTTAATGCTGGGATTTCAACCACTGGATTCGACAAATCACAGGGTTCTTTACCGACTGTAATGGTTCCAACTGCCTTCTTCAATTCTTTGTCTGCTTGAAAAGCGATATTGTAAGTGCCAGTAGAAGTGTAAGTGTGTTCAATAACTCCATTTCCTCGAACTCGGTCGTCCGAACCATCATCCCAGTGCATCGTCCCTGCTAGAAGCTCTCCCGTTTGTCCTTTAACGGTATACTCTACAGTTACGCTTTCTCCAATAAATGCATTGTCTTTAAATTTAATTTGAACTGTCCCTCCTGAATCAGTCGCACCTATTTCCGCGACCGTGGAACTACTAGCGCTGGCACCTCCTGACGACGTGCTATTTTTGTTACCGCAACCAGTCAGACCAATACCTACAAACACGAGAAATACAACTGTATATTTATTCATTTTGTCCTCCTTCAAATTTTCCTTACCTAATGTCAGCTTTCCGAGCTAAATTGGGGTTGTTCCAAATACGTCGAATGGCTCTTCCGAGTATGTTTCTGCCCGATATTACACTTCATTATCGTAGTACCGTATTTCGAGAACATTTCCATCAGGGTCATTGAAATAGGTCGAACGCACAGCTTGACCTTGAGCGCCAAAAACGTCCTCTCCACCTGGTGTCAGTTTAACGCCGTGGTTTTCAAGCCTTTCATATACCGTATTATATTCAGCCTTACTCATGGATAGACATAAATGATTAATAGGTGAGCCGCCAACTCCCTCGCCACCTGTAAATTTCTGAACAAGGGGAAGTAGCTTTTGATATTCCATTATGTCGAAGATGGTTTTCCCATTAAGACGTACACTTGGGAACCTAGCTTTTCCCTCCGCAAATTCTTCAGCTCGAACTGAATCAAGCCCAAGAATATCAACATAAAATTTGAGTGCGCGATTTGCGTCTTCTACCCATAACACCGCATGATCTAGATTCATTAGTATTCTCTTAATATAAAGTTTTTGACTGGCAGTTTTGGTATTCTACGGCGGTAGTGTAGACGACACAAGTTGGGCATTTTTCCGGTGCGCATGATAAGTGTCGCCAAACCAAGACACGCGATACTCAAAATTATCTGATAATATTTATCACTGGTCTGTTGTACCTCCTTCACCTCCGATTTATACGACAGATCCTTGCAGTTCCATGGATGGAACTTCTTTTTAAATGGCTCTGATTTGCGCTGGCTCATTGAACCCACCGCCCATTAGCGCCAGTTAAATTTTCTTTGAACTCATCTGCATCCCTCTTTAGCAGTCACTCGAACTTCGTAAAATGCTTCTCATGTAGGTTTCATGGCCAAGTGGTTCTTTATTCCCGATTGGGTATAGAACATGCCCGGGCACTGCGCGTCAGCTATACCTCTATCAGTTGCTAGTGATCCGGAACGGAACCAGCAGAACCAGTCAGCCGTCTGGTGTCCGGCTCTTGGTGAATCGCATGATCACGTCTTCCGATGTCGTGACCTCTGCGTAATCACCACCGAGTATCGCCAGCGTCAGATCATGAACTGTCGCTGCGTCCCATGACTTTCCATCCAGCCCAACGACCGGCACGGCAGTGGTAGCGTCAGACGGTAGGATGATGGTGTATCCGAGCGCTTTCCCGGCACGGACCGTCGCATCCATGCTGTTGTGAATGACAACGCCTGTCAGCACCAGATGATCTGTCTGGATATTTTTGAGCACCGCATCCAACTCGGTGCCAATAAACGCGCAATTATGTTGTTTGCTAATGATGGTTTCGCCTGCGACCGGGGCGACTTCTTTCTTGATACCATTCCAAGGACCGTGGGTATGATAGCTCGATGTGGGTGTTGGTTCGTCATGCTTGATATGCAGAACCGGCCAATCGTTCTGCCGCCAGTGCGCCAAGAGACGCTGGATCACGGCCAAGTAACCGGGATTATTCTTACCTTTCCAGATGGGTTGATCGATCGCGTCCTGAACGTCGAGGATGACGAGAGGAGTGGGGCTCGCTTGAATGTTCATATTCTCAGATATCTCCTAGATGGAACTGATTTGTTACGCAACGACGGCATCTATCACTTTTAATGAAACTATTGTAGAGGACTGGTTTAAAAGTTCACAACCGAACTACGCATCCTGATGTTGCTAGTTACGTCAGAATCGACTTCGATCCAAACGCAATAAAAATCAACCCTGTGGCCCTAGCAATGGATCGTGATTAGCCAGTCAGCTACGGCCGAGTTTTGCGGTGACTCATTGAACTCACCGCCCAATTCAGTCAGTCAGCAATAACTCTAGCAATGACGTGCGGCACGCATTTCCGAATGCTTGAACTTCCTAATGAGATCGAATTTTCGATTGAATCCACAAACCAAATGTAATTCCGTAACTTATTAAAACTCCTTGAAAAAAAATAATTATTGGCACCATTACTAACATCAAAGGGATAACAATCCAAGGAGATGAAGGCTCTCCATTCAATGTGAAACTGTCCCCAAAAATGACTGACGGCAACATAACAACAATAAAGAACCCCATAAATATCGATCCAACACCAAAAAAATACCCGTTTCTAATTTTAGTTCGTAACTGAACGCTCTCAGATTTTGTGTTGCTCACAATTTATAGCATCATTAAAAGTTAAATAGAAAAGTCCACCCTGCTCTTCGAGGACTAGGCGACCGGCCGAGTCTTGCCCACAACTGCCGTTCACGCAAACATGGGCGAGGGCAGTTCTCGGCCACTAAGGGACCGTCAGCGTGTTGGACCCCGTTATTTTGACTGTCCGGGTGCATCTCGTCGCTGCCAACGGTAATTTCGAAACACTCGTTACATTCAACCTCCAGCCGTACCATGGTATTGCCCCCGGGGTGGACGTGAGTTGTACCTCAACTTGTACGAACTCGAATTGCATTCAGCGAGCTCCAAGGTTAAGTTCGTGCGCGACCACTTTCTTGAAAAAAGCATCCAGCTCTGGTGCTGCTACCACAACCTTAGGTGCTTCTTTATCATTGCATTTACTCCAGTTACTATCGACGGTCCAATAGTACTTTGCTGTCTTTTTGTGTCCAATGAATTTCGCCCTTAGATTTAGAATCGCGAGCCCTCCAACTTGGTTGGCTTCCATGTGAAAACGTCCGTTAGCGCCGGCTAAGGCATCTACATCTCCCACTGTTGCAAAGATTTTTCCTTTCTTACCGAAGTATTCGCGCCACCTCTCTATTTCATGAAGTTCGTGCGCCAGAGCATCAGCAGTTTCTTCAGCCGACCAGCCTTCTTCAACAGTTTCATTTACTTTGTTCGTTTTTGTTTTGTTCCTATTTACTTTAATGCGTATTTTTCTGCCCTTGCCTTCACCAGTTACAATCGAGTGCACATCACTAGGTGCTAAACCTTTCTGTGCTAGGGCTTTGATTGTTTCCGGGTTTTTACTATCCCAAACAAGAATCGGTTTATCCCAGTTAGTTTTCGTATCCGCGATCTCCTGAACAGGTACATACCATGCGTCCGCGGACATTTCTCCACCTTTTTTTCCGGTATGTGTTTCCATGCCACGAATTACAATATCATCACTAATTGTGATTCCGGCAGCACGCGCGATCTTTCGAAAATGCTTGTCAAGTACCGCGTCGCTCGCGCCACTTTCGTTCAAGTCAAAGTTCTTCTTATAGTCTGCTCTTATTGCAGTGATCAGAGCTTTACCATGCGCAGCACCACCGATAGATATTCTTGATCCTTTGCCGCTAGAACTTTCTCCACATGTATTCTTCAGTAATACTTTCTCAATATTCGTTATAGTAAGTTCGGGGTCAATACCATCAGATCCCTTAGGTTTCCTTTTCGCTGTGTATTTATACTTAAATTTCCCATGAACAAGAAAAAATATTATTACATCTGGCCCAACCTGAGATAAAACATAAACTGGATTTTCGTGAAGCTCATCCAAGGGCATTTTTTCACTTTCATCAAGCAAATTGAATGCAGCGCCTACTACAAGTTCGCCAATAGCTAGCGCCGTTTGAGGTTTGGTCGTAATGAATATCCGGCAAGCAAAGCTAGCCTCCAGTACCCCACCTCCTATGATAGGTACGGCCACCGCAATCGTAGCTACACCAATACCGTGAATTGTGGACCATCTATTTATAAACGGAAGTAAACCAGAGTTCGTGTCATCCTTCTCGTCGTTTATCAACCGCAAAAACTGTCTAGTGACAAATAAGTCCTTTAAATCCCTCTCCCAGGTAATCATACTCATTCCAATATGAGTCATCTCCTCCATTCTTCCAATTGCGATTTTTGCTCGATGAATCATCGTATTCAATGCGATTAGGGAAATGCCCTCTGGCTTTAATTTACCAATGGCTGAGGCGATCACGTTGTGCCTCATCCAGTTGTCCACGTAAGCGATAAGGCGTTTTGCCAGGCGAGCATTAGTAGTTTGAAGTTCTCTCGCTAACGCGATAGAGATAATTAATTCATCTACAAGGGGTTTCTTGGTAGCCAACAGAAAATTGGCATAGTCAGCTAGGGTGATCAACTGAATTTCTGGCTCAATATTCGAACAAGGACTGTTTACTACAGTTATTGATTCTCTTGCAATGACGTCTATCGGGTCAGGGCCATAAGGGTTGGGATTCGAAACATGACCAACTGTGAGTTCGTACTCGCCGACCGGAACTGGACCAAAACTATGTGCGCCTTGCGTTTGGTCTCTTAGGTCCGACATCGATACAGCGAACACACCAGCGTATATATATTGACCGTCGTCAACTGTTCTTCTTATCAAACTAAGCCCCCAATAGTCACCCCATTCCACGTCAATCTTATAGTTAAACTCAATATCCTCCGTTGCTGTAAATATCTTCTTTGTTGCTTTAATTTCTGCTTCGACAGAAAGGACGGGGAGACTATAGACGCACAGAATAAAAACGAATGGTGCGAACAATATATATTGACGGAGTGCAGCTGACTTCATGTTTAACTCTTCCTTTCCTTACGTACGTCGTAAGAGAGTATACACTTGTGGCTCATTCGTTTAGTGAACAAATTTGTCAATCTCACGGCAACGTAGAACCACGCCGAAGGCGCTCAAACGACCACTTCTAGTATTTTGTACGCTTTCGTTTGAATGCACTGGCGATAGCGAATTTGATTGTCAAACGCTGCGAGGTTTCACCACTATGGACGAGAGCGGACACCCATCTATTCTTACTGCGTCCGACAATTGTGGTTCACTGGACCCAACGTTAGAAATTCACCGAACGTCTCAAATGAGTATGCCAGAGCCAGTCATCTTATTCCAGTTTGTCTCTGATTTGCCCAAGTACTAAACCGCTCGCGCGGTAACCCAGTAGGAAGTTAGTCAATAGCTTCACGCTCCTCCCATTAGCCAGCAGGGCCTGTCCTGTGTTTAAGTTGTAGTTCTCACACTCACAACCAAACCACACAGGAATCAGACCCATGACCAAGTCTAACAAAACTAATAGCCCTTTACGCCAGCGTATGCTCGATGACATGGCAATACGCAAGCTGCATCCAGCCACCCAAGCAACCTATCTGCGTGCCGTCATCAGGCTCAATCAATTTCTTAAGCGATCTCCGGCCACCGCAACCGCCGATGAACTCCGTGCCTTTCAACTGCAAATGACCAACGATGGTGTTTCTCCAGGCACAATTAACGCCACCATCACCGGTGTTCGGTTTTTCTTTGAAACCACCATAGATAGCCCTGAGCGTCCCAGGAAGATGCGTCATGTGCACGAACCCCGTAAACTACCAGAGATATTAAGTGTTGAAGAAGTTACCAAGATTATTCAATCGGCTGGCAGCATCAAATACCAAGCTGCACTCAGTGTAGGTTACGGTGCAGGACTCCGTGCCAGTGAGATCACCCATCTCAAAGTCACCGACATCGATAGCGAGAGAATGATTCTACGTGTCGAACAGGGCAAAGGCGGACGGGATCGACATGCCATGCTGTCGCCCGAGTTGCTCACCATTCTACGCACTTGGTATCGCACAGGGCAGGACGAACGCAAGATGTTACCTGGCGGTTGGTTATTCCCTGGACAGAATCCAGTGAACCCTTTGTCTGTGAGGCAACTGCGTCGTGCCTTTATCCGAGCTCGTAATGAGGCAGACATCACCAAGAAGGTGTCTCTGCATGCACTGCGTCATGCTTTCGCCACCCATCTGGTGGAACAACACGAGGATATTCGCGTCATTCAAGTGTTGCTTGGGCATCGTAAGCTTGAGAGCACGGCTCGTTACAGTCAAGTCGCGGCAAACCGATTGCGTGAAGTCAAAGGTCCACTTGAGTATTTGAAGTTGTAATACCGATCTAACTCCACCAAGGTGGTGGTGCGACCTCCTTGGGAGGTGGCGGATATCGTGCGTGACCATGCACCGGCATGGCGGCGCGATCGACGCCTGAACCTACGTCAGCTCAAGGCATTATCTGCCATTGAGCGTTGTCGTTCGTCTGCGCTGGGCGGGCACGTCATACGCTGCGAACAGTGTCATGACGACCAAATTGCCTATAACTCTTGTCGTAATCGACATTGTCCCAAGTGCCAAGGGAGCGCGGCGAAACGTTGGCTTGCCCACCAGCAAGACGCGCTATTACCCGTTGCCTACTACCATGTCGTCTTTACGGTTCCCGCCATCATTGCACGGATCGCTTATCAGAATCCCACCCTCATCTATGATCTGTTATTTGCGGTAACCGCCCAAACATTAACCACCATAGCTGCGGGTCCCCAGCATCTGGGAGCAAAGATCGGGTTTACCGCTGTCTTGCATACCTGGGGCTCTGCCTTGACCCACCACCCCCATTTACATTGTGTGGTACCGGGCGGTGGGCTGACCCCAGAGGCCAAATGGAAACCCTGTCAACCAGGCTTCTTCCTTCCCGTCAAGGTGCTCTCACGCTTGTTCCGTCGACTTTTTTTGGAGAAACTGGTTGCCATACATCCCCAACTCGCCTTCTATGGGGAGATCGCACACCTGTCTGATCGCAATCTATTCCGTTCCTATCTGGCTCCTGCCCATCAAGTCGATTGGGTGGTCTATGCCAAGAAGCCCTTTTCAAGCCCAAAGGCAGTGCTTGAATACCTGTCCCGCTATACCCATCGGGTGGCAATCTCCAATCGTCGACTCATACAGTATGATACCGATACTGTCACATTTAAATGGAAAGATTATCGAGCGAGGGCGTGTTTGCGCTTTAAAACTATGACGCTATCGGCTGATGAGTTCTTAAGACGATTCCTGATCCACATCTTACCGTTAAGATTCCATCGTATCCGTCACTTCGGTTTACTGGCCAATCATCAGCGCAAACAAAACTTATCAACGTTGCGTAAAACCCTCTGCCCCGATGCACCACCGGTAGAGAACAAAAAAGAAACGGACCAACCTGCGAAGAAGTCAAAAAAACCGCGACCCAAATTCGTTTGTCGAACCTGTGGAACGTCCATGATCATACTTCAAACGCTGTTACAGATTTACCCGCCACGCGGACCACCATGAACCAGGTTACTGCAAATAATAAGTTGATCTTTTGCTGGTCCCCAAATACCGGGAAATGGAAGCTTATGGAGAGTCCACAATACAGGGCGTTACCAACGCACAAAACCTTATTCTGCCGTGTCTATAATCGTCCAGACTCACTCTGGGTATCGGCATGATCAGAACTGGTGAATCCAAAGTTATTGAAAATACCCTTAACAAAGCCTGCTCGATCTTTACTTTCCCCATAGCTCATCAATACGACCCCGCGGTTTCCTACTTGGGGGCCTGTTAAACATCTGCGCGATGGTTTAACTGCCAAACAGATAGTGATTCCTAGGCGCAGTTGTCTAACTAACCTTAACCATTTCAGCCGGCTGCTGACAGGTGGTCGTCCTTGACCTTTCCCACAAAGCAGCCGTTTCTATTTACATCCAAATTTGGTATCGCCACCCAGAGAACACAAACAATACGGACTATCGTATTCTAACGACTACAGTCAAATGCTCCTGGATCGGTAACGGTATAGGTTAAATTATTACTATGAACACTACAGAACTCTCCATTGTAATTACCACGGACACGCGCGCTACAACGTTGGGTGCCAGTTCGACCTTTACTCGTTCTATAATAACAATGTGAACTACATTGACGGGATGAACGATTTCTATTGTTCACAGTAATTTTGAGTCGATGCCCCCCCTCTGTTGTGAAACATGCCATAGAGACATTTCTCCGACCTGCAGCGTCTAATATTACAACCCCTTCCTCGATTTTGCCGCCTTGATCTAGATCAATTTGGTTTCCATCATCAGTCTTTTCTACTTCAATAGACTCAACAATTAAGTTTTCAATTCCGGATTCTCCTGCATTCGCTGATAATGCTCCAAATGTAAATGCAATCATAAATAAAACTAATTTAAATGTATTCATAACTAATCTCTCAAATTAAGGAATACCTAATAGATACTTTCTGATCTGAAAGATATGTGGCAAATGCCACATCTTACGAAAGGATCGTCTCTCAGTAAGGATTCTTTGAGCTTTTATTATGTTACAAGACGTAATAAATGGTCACATGAATGACTGCTATTATGGTTTTTGCAATTGCTTCGTAAAATGGCAAATGGCAGCTTCGAGTATGGAGCTGCCGGTCGTGTTTGTAAACCCATCGGTCGGTAGCTTGCCCAGAAGAGTCTTTCAGAAATTTGTCTAATAGGCTCCAGTCGGCAATTTGCAACTATTGGCAACCGAGGGGTTACCTGCTGGATTCGGCCAAAACGGTCAAATCTTGGAGATAGAACTCTGGTTTATTTTGACGGCATTACGGATGAAGATTTTGACAAGCGGTACTTGATCAAGCTGGGTCCTGGGAATATCTCATTACGCCTGATGCTACTTCGGGGGAGGGTTTAATCATTGATTAAAACCGACTCACTATGATGGGCCCTAATGGTGGTTCCAGAGCCAAATTCAGAGCCCATTTGAACCGTTCCTTGGAAATTACCAACAGCCAAAATTGGACCGCTGGCTGTGTCAATAACACACATTCCAGACGCGTCAAGCATATTACTACTCGGCGTGAAGCACCATTGTCCGATGGCTTCGAGTTTCCTTGGATCACCTCGTAGAGGAACCGTGTCCTGGGTAATCGTGATCGGATAACAGCTCGTTCCGGACAGTGACATCTCGGGATTGGCTCCGTCGATGACCAGGTTTATGGTAGCCACGCAGCTTATGTTTTTTTCCTTTTTCCCCCCTCCATCAGTGTGCACTCTGTGGACTGTCCAATAGCAAGGCAATCGGTCTCCCTAGCGCCCAACAGCAAGGCATCGAAGCACCCTGCGGGTAGTTGTTGTACAACTTAGTGCATACCGATTGTCCAACTCTCAAACGCCTCCTTTGGTGATTTAGCGGAGCTATCGGACTGTGTCACCCCAATAGCGACGAATGTCAAGACTATCAAATACCCTGCTTTTCTCATGTCAACTCTCAGTGTGCGAAGTACAAAGAAACAAGATTCACTGTCGTTTTACCGTTTACGTTGGCCTACAGTCGCGGCGAACCCTACAAAGTCATTGCTGAACAGCTCTTCATTGCACCCACGACCGTCAAAACCTATCTAAGAACGATTTACCGCAAGATGGGAGTGAACTCCAAGGTGAAACTGTATCAGACACTCAACCATTCCGATTCATTGGATACGATCTCGCAACCCAGGTTAGAAAACGAACCCAGCCAATCAGGCAGACAACTCCCTGAAAAGGTTGCTATCGCGCTGAACATTTCCGACAAGCCGGTAATTGCTGTTTTGCCGTTCGTAAATCTGTCGGGTAATCCGAATCAGGAGTTCTTCGCCGATGGCCTGACCGAAGACATCATCACGCGATTAGGTTACCTGCGCGGAGCGATGGTGATCTCGCGAACATCCTCTTTTGTGTTTAAAGGAGCATCCAAACGCGCTGAAGAAATCAGCCTGGAGCTGGGTGCTAAATATCTTGTTGAAGGATCAGTGCGCATCGCAGGCGACCGGGTTCGGATTGTTGCGAAGTTAATTGACGCTGAAAAAGATGTTCCGCTTTGGACCAGCCGATTTGACCGGCAGATGGATGATATTTTTGTGCTACAGGATGAAATAACACACGAAATCGTCGAAGCTTTACAAATTGCAATAACAGACGGTGAGATGGTTCGCGACCCCGGCGGGACGCGTGATTTCGCAGCATGGGGATTTTTCCATCAGGGCGCGCTCGCACATCTCAATTATACCGCCGAGGACAGTTTGGTCGCCCGCAACCTGTTTGCGCGAGCCTTTGAGCAGGACCCTGATTTTATCGATGCCCGAGTGTTTCACGCATGGACTTATTGGCAGGACGCCCGTTCAGGTTTCGCCACCGATCCTGGTGAAAATCTGGCAGTAACAAGACAGGCCCGCGACGCGTTGTTAAAAACTGACGTGAAGACCGCGGGGATAAAACACCTGGAGGCCGCGACACTACTGTTGGAACGAGATTTCGATGCTGCGCTGTCGGCGGCGGCCGAGGCTGTTGCACTGGGGCCCAGTCGGCTATTCGGCTACACGCCGGCTGCACTCGTCAATTTGTACTGCGGCAAATACCAGGATGCTGCCGATTTATTGCGTGAAGGCATTCGAACCATTCCCTATACCCCGCCCGACACTATCTACAATCTGTCGATTGTGCTGGGGCTTTTGGATGACGAGCAAACTGCAGTGCCCCTGGCGGAAGAAAACATGCGACGTGTACCCAAAGATCTCTACGCCTACACGGCGCTGGTCATTGCGTGCGCGCGTTGCGGTTTATCCGCCGAGGCAAATGGCATGATGGAAACATTTCGCCAACGCTTCCCGAATTACCGATTATCTCACTATGCGGCCCACGAGCCATTTCGTGATGCTGATGTTTTGGAAAATACGTTGGAGATACTGCGTAAGGCTGGATTGCCAGAGTAGTTTGCATCGTTGGCAATTTTTGTTGTTACCTAGAATATTCGCGATAGGGTAAAAAGTAGTCAAACTCGGAATAATTCACGAGAAAAGAGATATGGTTAATTGGTTACACGCGCGCTGGCGATAGCTTGGTCGTATGGCGGTTGGATCGGTTGAGTCGATCGCTCAAGGGTTTGATCGAGATGGTGGCACAGTTGGAAAGCAGATGATCAGTCAACTACCCACCGATCAGTGGTAGGGGGCATCGCAAAGTTTGTTCAACGGATAACTCTAAGGGTTGGGCGACCGTCTCAATTTTACCATTTCAGTCATTTGGGTATTCTATTTTAGGTTCGAAAACTACCGCTAACTGTTAAGTTGCATCAATCAAAGGGGACAATCTCACGATTGAACTCAGCCAACAAAAACCCGACGCAATGCAGTTGATTTGAGAATCAGCTCCGATGACTAGCTATTTCTCTCTGTCTTTATCAGTGCTTGCTTCCATTCTATCGATCTTATCTTGGATGTCCATTAGAATAGGATTAGATTTAGAAAAGTTTCGAATTTCTTCTTCGCGCAACCCTAGTTTTGAATCTAAGTAACCAACCACTAACGATAGAAACAAAAATAAAACAAGAAGCACAGGAATTTCAACCAACGAATTGTCGAATATGAAGGTTGTTAATCTATTTTCACCAACCGATTTGATAAACACAAATATAATTAGTAGGAACTGCACATACCTGATATACATTCGCGATCGGTCAATATAGACCTTCCACCCGATTAGTGTTCTTTTGTTAAAATTATTCTGCATTGCTTGTTGTCAATTTGCACCGCAATGGAGCCACTCAGTTTGCACTTAATGGAGCCACCAAATTTGCACCCTAATGGAGCCACCCTGGTGGCCAGGGTATTAGGGTAATTTTTCGGTCTTAAACCTTTCAATAACCGGTACCCTCGCGCCTTTTTGCGAGGCTACCATGAGCAACAGAAGGTTTGAGATGTTTGAAGTTCGTCAAGTCTTGGTGCGGATGCGCCAGGGTGATTCAGATCGCGTTCTGGCCAGAGCCGGGATCGTTGGCCGCCGCAAAGCAGCGGATATTCGTCGCACTGCCCAGGCCAATGGCTGGCTGGATGCGGACACGCCGATACCCGATAACACCGTGCTTGGCCAAGTGCTGCGGATACAATCAACGCCTGCCTCACTTGGTCAGTCGAGCGTGGAACCGTATCGAGATCAGGTGAAAGCCTGGGCGGATCAAGGAATTCAGAGCAGCACCATTTATCAGGCCTTGGTACGTAACCATCAGTTTACCGGCGCGTACGCCGCCGTTTATCGATTCGTGTGCAGTCTACGCGGTACAGAAGCACCCAAATCAACCGTCAAACTTGACTTTGCCCCAGGGGAAGCCGCCCAGGTCGATTTCGGTACCGGACCTAAGCTGGTTGATACCCGCACTGGAGAAGAGATAAAGAGCTGGTTCTTTCTGATGACCCTGGCCTTCTCGCGGCATCAGTATGCGGAGATTGTGCTGAATCAGAAGATCGCGACCTGGCTGGAATGTCACCGTCACGCCTTTGAATTCTTTGGTGGAGTGGTCAGTCGCATTATTATCGACAATGCTAAGTGCGCGATTACCAAAGCGTGTTATTACGACCCTGTGGTGCAACGAGCGTACGCGGAATATGCCGAAGGCTATGGCTTCAAAATTGATGCCCTGCCGCCACGTGAACCACAATTGAAGGGTCGCGTAGAATCCGGAATCAAATTCCTAAAGCGTGGCTTCATGCCTCTCCGCCAGTTTGTTGATCGCCATGATGGCAATCGCCAATTGCAGCACTGGATATTGGAAGAAGCTGGAAACCGTGTCCATGGCACCACCCACGAGAAACCCCTTACCCTGTTTGCCATCGAGCAACCCCTGTTCAAAGCCTTGCCTTCCATTCCCCCTGAATTGGCGATATGGGCCAAGGTCAAAGTGCATCGTGACACCCATGTGCAATTTGAGAAATGCCTGTATTCAGTCCCTTTCGGTTTGATTGGGCTGAATCTCTGGCTCAAGGCCACACCCCACACCATTCGGGTCTATCAGCAGGATAATTTGGTGGCAGTCCATGCACGGTTGTTTATCCCGGGCTCCCGCCGCACTCTGGATGACCATTTGCCGCCCAATGCGTTGGCTTACAAGATGCAGGGCCCGGTCTGGTGTCTTGAACAGTCTGAACGGATCGGGGTGGCTTGTCACCTGTTAGTGCGTCAGTTATTCGATGATCGTGTGCTGTATAACCTCCGGGCCGTGCAGGGCATCCTGGCGTTGAAGAAGACGTATGGGGCAAAACGCCTCGATGCCGCCTGCCAGCGTGCCATGGACTTCCATAATCCGCGCTATGCGACGGTCAAGTCGATTCTCAAAAAGGGACTCGATGGCCAACCCAGTTCCCAACAGGTGTTCGATACCCTGGCCGATTGTTATACCGGTCAGGGGCGATACAGCCGGGAACTGTCAAAGATGCTGAAGCATTAATTCTTAATCCAAACCCAAATCTACCCCTAATCCCACAACAACCTTTAACCCTGGAGTAATCAATCCTATGAATCCAAAACCCGACCTTGCCCCGATGCTCAAACAGCTCCGTCTGTCCGGCATCCTTGACTCGCTGGAGTCCAGAAACAAACAAGCCATCGACGGTAAAATGGCGTATACCGACTTCCTCTCCTTGCTGGTGAGTGATGAAGTGGCTCGGCGTGACCAGAAGAAGTTTGACTTCCGGTTACGCAGAGCGGCGTTCCGTTCCAATAAAACCCTCGATCAGTTCGATTTTGACTTCAATCCAAAGATCAATTCGGCGCTGATCCATGATCTGATGACGGGACGATTTATCCACGAGAAGGTGGCCACCCTGATCGTTGGGCCGTGTGGTACCGGCAAAAGTCATATTGCCCAGGCAATCGGTCATGCTGCGGTGAGGCAGGACCATGATGTCTTGTTTACCACGGCGGCGCAATTACTCAGCTCACTCTACGCCGCCCGGGCCAATGATAGCTACGACAGGCGGTTCAAGTTATTGAGCCAGATCGATTTACTCATTGTTGACGATTTTGGGCTAAAACCTCTGCGTGCACCGGCAGACGAAGACTTCCATGATCTCATTGCTGAGCGTTATGAACGCAAGCCCACCGTGATCACTAGCAATCTTGACTTTGGTGAATGGGGTGACGCCTTTCCCAACAAGTTGATGGGCGCTGCCACGTTGGATCGACTCAAGCATGGCGCCTATTGATTGATTCTGGATGGCAAAAGTTACCGACAACCGAGACCACTACAGGATCAGCTTGATAAAGGTAAAAAATAGAGGAATAATCCAGTCCGTTTAAGACCGATTTAACGCAAAATGGGTGGACCCATTACACTGCAAATCGGTGGCTCCATTAGGGTGCAAAATGACAGTTGCCAAGATGGGCGGAAAATACTGGGAGATGTGGCACTTTGCGTGGGAGGATGGTCAATTTGTTTTCAAGCCAAACTATATGCCCAAAAAATATGCAATTGCTATCGTCCCGATATCTGGTTTTCTAGTGTGTGTAGCAGCTGTCGCGTCCATAATTGAAGACAGTTTTAAATTGCGCGCTGGGACTTACGCTCTAGCTAAAGAGGACGACCCTCATGTAAGCGATTAGTGAATATCTTTTCCGGTGCACCATTTTTTTCCATTAAGTCAACCAGTCTTTTTATCGATTCGATTTGTTTCAAAACTATGTCCTGCGATACCAGGTGCCTTTACCTGTGCCGCTTTGTATCAAATGATTAGCGGTTACGAGAGATCGCAGATGCTTCTTAATAGTATTTCGATTCGCTTGCGTTAGTTTTACAAGCTGACCGATGGTGACTTTGTCTTGATCTTTGGCAAGTTCTGACATCAATCCTGGCGTATCAAATGGCGTTGCTGTTTCAAAGACAATGCCAATCTCATTACCATCTGCATCAAATGCAACAACGTGGTTTGTATTGGTCTTGTAATTACCACGATGACGCTCATCCTTATCGCTGTGGATGAGAAGATCACGATGCAGTTGACTGATATGGTTTTCTGTCAGACCAACAGCGTCGAAGCGCGCAAACACCGTTTCCATAACTTCTGCATATCCGGCTACTTCCTGTTCATCTCTAGTCTCAAACTTTTTGATCCCAATATTGGAAATCAGTTGTGCAACTTCTTTATCTGAGAGCTTTACACCATCAATTCGAGTAGAAGAGCCGACACTTTCAATTGTTGCGACACGCCGTAATGCACGAAGCCGATCGGGTGCCAGTGTTCCCAATGCCTTCCAAGCACCTTTGAACTCATCCAGCTCTGCTATCAAAGAGAGCACTTCAGGGGTAATTTCCAGAAAATCGGTATTCAAGTTCATACCCATAAATTTACCCATAAATACCCATAAATTCAATCCAAATGAAAGATACCCATAAATGGAAGTTTGGGGTCGGAGTAGATATTATTGGGTCTTAGAGTCCGGCTTTTTCTGGTTTGGCGGGTAGTTATTATTTATGCATAACAGGAGAACAAGTCCGTATTTGCACAGTAAGTAGCTGAAATCTCATATTTGATATAAGACCACTAACCTTCACTTGCTCAAAAGTCAAAGACTTAGCTGCAGCCAATTTATCGCGAATTTCAGTTACTACTTTATTCATTTCGAAGCCTTCCAAAAGTAAGACAATCACAGATCATCAAACGAACCTTGGTTTAGTTTATATAGACGCGCATACAGTCCATCTTCTGCAACCAATGATTCATGATCGCCCCTTTCGATAATTTCTCCGTCACTCAGTACCAATATCCGATCCGCTCCTCGTATCGTGGCCAGTCGGTGAGCAATAACAATTGCCGTTCTGCCTTTAAGTAATTGTGCAAGCGCTTGCTGAATTTCTCTTTCGGTATAGCTGTCAATATTTGCGGTCGCTTCGTCGAGTATTAGAATCCGTGTATCAGCCACCAATGCACGGGCAAACGAAATCAATTGTCGTTGGCCAAGAGAAAGGTTACTGCCACGTTGATCCAATTCCGTGTCATAGCCTTGGGGTAATGCACTGATAAAGTCATGGGCACCGACAGTTCGAGCCGCAGACTCTATTTCATCGCGACTTGCGTCCAGCTTTTGATAACGAATATTATCGAGCACAGTGCCTGAAAACAAAAAGGGTTCCTGTAACACCATTCCCACTTCGGCACCAATGGAATCCAATGCGATATCGCGTACATCATGCCCACCAATCCGGATTGATCCGCTATCCACATCATAGAATCGGTGTAGTAACGACGTTACGCTGGTTTTCCCCGAACCCGTGGGTCCGACTAATGCGACCATTTCACCGGCTTCTACCCTGAAGCTGACTCCTTTTAATACAGGGCGATCGGGCTCATAGGCAAAACAAACATTGTCGAATTCAACCGAACCATCGTGTTCATGCAGGGTTATCGCATTTTGAGTATCCTGTACCGCCAGCGGGACATCCAGGACTTCGAAAATACGCTGCCCCGATGCCATGGCGCGCTGCATAATGCTGTACTGAATGGTCAAGGAACGAATCGGATCGAAGAAGCGTTGGATATAGAACAGGAACGCGACCATTACCCCCAGTTCGAGATTACCTTCGAGCACCATGTCGCCACCGACCAGTACCACGATGACCATTGCCAAGCCGGTTAGAGTGTCGACAATCGGCACCATAATATTTGAAAGCTGAGAAGCACGCAGATGCGCGACCAGGTTTGCTTTTGCTTTATCACCAAACAGTTGATAGTTTAGTTGTTCCCTGTTCATGGATTGAATCGCACGGATTCCGTGTACATTTTCCGCCAATGCGCCGTTAACCGCAGAACTGGTTTCTCTGGCGGTCAGGAATGCTCGTCGTGCGTAGGGCAACCACACTACCCGAACCACAAGCAACGCCGGGACTACGGTCAGCGTGAGTACGCCAAGGCGAAAATCCAGCCACAACAGAACCGAACAAATACCAATGAGTAAAACAAAATCACCCAGGGCAAAAATGGATGTCTCGAGGAATTCCTGTAACGAGTTAACGTCACCTTGCAGGCGAGACATCAATCGTCCCACCTCCGTCTTGTCCATAAAGGACAACGATACAACTTGAAGGTGGGCGTACATCGCGCGACGCAAATCGAACAGTAGATGTCCGGCGACACGCCCGACCAGGAATTCCTGCGCCATGTTGGCAAAGTAATTAACCACTACGACTGCGATAAATCCAATCACCAAAATATGCAGCAACTCCAGCCCTGCTTGATTGCCTATGAGCGATTTGTCAATCGCAAATCGAATAAGCAAGGGAATGGAGATTTGGGTAATGGTAAAGATAACCACACCAATCATAGCGACAAAGAGTATGCGCTGATAAGGCTTAACGAAAGTCCAGAATCGTCTCAGGATCACGCCATCAAAAACTGCGCCAAACATTTCCTCTTCGAACCCATCCTGGGATCCAACCACCGCCAACGGCTTTCTCTTTCCGCCATTTTTCAATGTTTGATTCGCATTCTTCGTCGCTGACGAATCGGGCGCTTCGATAGACGAAGGATCGCTACCCATTAGTCCGACAGGCCTCCTTGATCAACCGTAGTTTGCAGGTCTAACAGATTCGCATAGCGACCCCCAAGGTTCACGAGTTCATCGTGGGAGCCACGTTCTACTATTCGGCCCTTATCCAAGAACAGTATTTCGTCAGCATGCGCTAGAGAAGACAATCGATGCGCGACGATAATGGTCGCGCGGGAGCGCATATGCTCAAACAAAGACTGTCGAATCTGAAGTTCAGTTCCTGCGTCAACCGCTGCCGTCGCGTCATCAAACACGATCACACCCGACTCTGGCAGGATACTTCGAGCAATCGCTAGCCGCTGCCGTTGACCCCCGGACAATGAAACCCCTCTTTCACCTACCAGGGTGCGGTATGTATCCGGTAGCTGATCGATGTACTGATGTAGCTGGGCAGTTTCAGTCGCCTGTCGAATCGCACTACGATCCGCCCATGGATCACCGTAAGCGACATTAGTGTCGACAGCAGAGGTGAAAAGATAAGCGTCTTGCTGAACAACACTGACGTATCTGCGCAGTACGGGTAACTGGATATCCCGAACGTCAATGCCGGCAATGGTTATTCGGCCATCGGTAACATCATAAAAACGGGGAATCAGGTTCGCGATGGTGGATTTACCGCTACCGGGAGGCCCGACGATGCCGAGAACCTTACCGGGGGCCACCTCGAAGCTAATATCTGTCAAGGTGCGTGCTTCTTTGTTGTGATCATAGTATCCAAAACTCACCCCCTCGAAGCGAACAGTACCATTTGCATCAGCAGGGATCGCAACCGCTTCTTTGCGTTCCTGGATATCCGACTCCAGATCAAGAATTTCAAATATTCTGGAACCGCAGGTTGAAGCCCGCGCAATTGAATTCACCATCCAGGCGATTTGCCGCACTGGTTGTTGCAAAATAGTCATGAAAGTGAGAAACGTCGCTAATTCTCCAACCGTTATCTTGCCTTCCAGGACGTGTTCCCCACCGATCCAAAGCACCATGCCCATGGATAGAAAAAATGCAAAGGTCATCGCGGTGGTGCTGGCCACAAAAACCCAAATACGGTGTTGAGTTATTTTCCTGGCAATGGCTGATATGTGATCAAACCGTGCCATTTCGAATCCGACCGCAGCGAAAGCACGGACAACACGTATGCCACCGAGGTTTTCTTCCATAACCCGGGTCAGCACACTAAGCTCCTCTTGCAACGCATACCACAACGATCGCAATTTGAGTCGCGCCAGGCTAGCCCCTACGGCAACTAGAGGGACAAAGGTCAGTGCGACCAATGCCAGTGACGAATCCATTGAGGCCAGCATGGCTCCGCCACCAAAAATCAGAACAGCAAGAAGAACCATTCTCAAAATGCCGGTATGCACCCAAAGTCGCACGCCTTCGATGTCCAGGATACCGCGGGTCATCACTTCCCCAGTATGGGTCTGATCGTGATAACGAAAACTGAGCAGCTGGAGTTTTGCATAATATTCAAGACGCAACTTATGGGCAATCAGATGCCCAACCGCTTCGCCTTGATAGTTTTGAATCATGGTAACCACACCGCGAAAAAACGACACGGCAAATAGCCACCAAGCAGTGATTACCAATGCCCTGCCTGGGTTAGTTTCTGATGAAGACAGGTCGCCCAAGATGCCTTGCGCATTGTCTACAGCATCACCAATCAAACGAGGAATAACGATTTGCGCGATGGCGGCAAGAATAGTGGCTACAATGGCAAACCCCATACGCCATGGATGATCGAATGCCATGAATGAAATTCGTAAGAGCGTACGAGAATCGAACCCAATCGCAGCGCGATCTACTCGCGCCGAACGGGGCACCAGCGGTAATGGCAAAGAGTCTTCAGTATGGTTGGCAGGAACAGACATTAGGAAGGTTTTATCACAAAATCTTGGGTTGAGATTGGGGTCAGTGCAGAAATGTTCAGGTGAGACGAGAGGGGCTAGATTTGGTCTATCAAATATTCCTCGCGCTTTGTATTGGTCAGTTATTAACTGTGTTCAAGCCGAAGAATACGCTACCTGGCCCCATCAATTCAGACTGATTTGAATGAAAAAATGGTGTTCCTAGGTGATCCCCGACAAGTCGGCAAGACGACATTTGTATTTTCATTGTTGAAAATCAAGTCCCTTCGGCACCCTGGATACCTTAATTGGGATGACGTCTCAAATCGTTCTGTGTTGCTTAGAGGAGAGTTACCGGAACCGCTTCTTTCCGCCAGTGTTAAAACCTGGTGGCTTGTCAACTTTTAGAATATTGTCATCGTTTCGAAGATACCGTAGGTTGCAAAATGGAGTTACGGTTTATACAGGATACCGATAGTAGGGAAATTGATTTCGTCCCTTTGCAGGACAGAAAACCTATGCTCGCTGTTGAGTGTAAATCTGGAGAAAATAAAGTAAGTTTAGCGATTCAGTATTTTCGAGAACGCACAAAAATTCCCTAGTTCTACCAGGTTCATACAGGCAACAGGGATTACTTACATAGTGGAACGCGTGTACTACCGTTTCAAGATCTTTGTAAAGAGCTCAATATGCCCTAGTTGTTGAACACTCAAAAAGCAACCTATCGCTAACTCACATCAATTGCATTTAATTGCATTTAATTGCATTTAATTGAAGCAAGGGTGAAGTGACTCTAAAAGAGTTCGTGCGATATTCAAAAACTAACCGCATCCGTAGGTTGAAATGAATGTTATGAACGAAGATGTGCGTTCAATCGGTTTGAGAATTTTGCCTCTAACGTATGGCACGCATCTTGGCTACAATGAAATCTTTATGGCTTAATCGGAGCAATTTGGTGATTCTTCGAGTGAGGTACTCCTCATGTGGATCTGACACGCCATCAGCATGGGTTAATCGCCAAAGAAACTCCACAATCTCCTGTTTTTCTTCAATGGAATAATGCTGATTTATTTGATTGGTAAAAGTCCATAGATCGACCGACTTTTCTAGTTCAGTATGGGCTGTTTCAATAATGGCATGAGCTTCCTCTTCGGAAACATCGTGGTGATCCTTCATCAAATTCACGATTGTGTCTCGCTCTTCGGAACTGAAATCGCCATCTATATTGGCCATTTCAACAAGTAGTGCACAAGTCGCCACTGAAATTTTTCGTTGATGGGTAACTTCGTTTGATTCAGAAGACGTGGCCTGTGTTCCAAAAAAATATTTTTTGAGCAAATCAATCAAATCAGACCTCTTATTTCTAAAAGCTATTAGCTATTAATCAGAACTCAATTCTACTATAGACAATAACACTAGGAGGGGAAAATACAGAAAGCAGGTCAGGACGATGGAGGTCTCCCGCTCCATGCTGGATTATGTGCCGCGTGTGAACCTGGGTGATTAATTATCGATACCAAGATCATCTGTTAATACGCACCAGAACTTGCCCCGAATTTTGTACAGAAAACTGACCCGTCAGTAATCAACAATATCCTGGACCAAGTTATGGTTGGTCCAGAATGAGTGAGGCAAACAGAATTGTAAATAAGCACCCAAAGTGGATCAAAATTGAATGCAAATCAACATGTTGCACCGAATTCTAGTATATCGGTGTTATTTATGATTGCCTGGTTCTTGGATTCCAGACCTACTACAGCTCCCCAAAAATAACCATGGTGGTGTTATTGAAAATGTAAGCTTCAAATTTTGAGTCAGGTTATATTGCCTTAAAAAATGCTGCCAATACAGAAAATTGTAAAGAATATTTGTAGCATCACTGCCCAAAGCAAAACAAACGAAACTTGTTACTGCAATTCATTGAGTCAGTCGCTGCCCATGCACTACTAGTGAGATTAGTCACACCAATCTTGGCGTATTTACTTGGAGAGGACGAGTGCCAATCATTGCAGTTTCTCTTGGTTATACCATTGTCATAAGTGCCAAATTGCGTAGCATTAGACCAAACGAAAGGGGGCTGTGCATTGAAGAAACCGATATTTGTACTCCCTCCTTCACTTACATACGGTAAAGGATTTTCCGATAGTTCAATCACTTGTATTCCGTTCTCGTTGTGATCAATTGGACCCTCCAATATTCCGTCTACCAGGGAAGTCCAATTGGTAGCTACCAACGAACCATTTGGTAATATATAAGCGTTTGTTGCCTGAACGAAATCGCCATTTGGGGTGTGTTCCTCAAGATCGTACGCTGCAGTCCCCGCGTTGTAAACGGAAGATGCTAGCCAGACTTTATACTCTCCGGGTAACGAGGCATCGCTAGCGAGCTCGTTGCAGATTCTATCTGCGCCTTCAACCCCTCCCAGATTGCCGCTGAATGCCTGGCTTGTGACGAAAACGTATGCTGACGCATTACTGGCTATCAGTAAGTCACGATAATCTTGTTGAATTTGTGGATCTGGTGCATCGTTATTTACCTGTTCATTCGAGCATTCCCAAATAAGGCCGGTATCATTCCATCTGGCAATTTGGCCTTGTGTACAAGATAAACTCCCAAGCGTATCGACTCCCGCGGGTCCCGTAGGACCGGTTGGACCTTCCGCGCCAGTTGCACCGTCCGCTCCGTCTAAACCAGCGATGCCCTGAGGACCCTGCATGCCATCCGCTCCATCAACCCCATCCGCACCAGCAATGCCCTGAGGGCCTTGTGACCCGTCAGCGCCGTTAATCCCGTCGATACCATCTTCGCCTGCCAAGCCAGTTACGCCGTCAGCTCCATCTGAACCAGTGATACCTTGGGGACCTTGCGCGCCGCCTGCTCCATCAGTTCCATCTACACCAGCAACGCCCGGTGGTCCCTGAGGACCAGGTGCACCGTCAGCACCGTTAATCCCATCGATACCGTTTTGACCTGCTAAGCCAGTTGCGCCATCAGCTCCGTCAGAACCAGCGGCGCCTTGTGAACCTTGCGCGCCATCAATTCCATCAACACCATCTGTACCTGCCGGACCAGTTGCGCCAACTGCTCCTGCAACACCCTGAGCGCCTTGTGCACCCGTTGCCCCTGCAGGGCCTTGTACACCATCGGATCCATCAGCACCTATTGGGCCTTGCGGTCCAGGGTCACCTTGCGGACCTGGCACTGGGTCGGTTGCTTCAAGTGCTGTAACTCTGAGATTAAGTTCTGCCAGTGTGGGTTCTTCAATTACAACCAATGGAATAGAGTTAGGATCACCGGGATGAGATACGCGGGCTATCTCGGTGTGTTCTGGATGTACACGATATCGTACGTAAAATTGCCCCCCAATTGTATTCTTCTTGATCTTGAGAATGACAGAACCACTTGTACCGCGCCCCCTTTTTTTGGAGGACACCACGGTGTTATCGGCAAGGTTTACCAGTTCAAGATGGTCATCTTTTTTTAGACCGTTCTCGCTGTCAAGGATTACGTTGAATCCAACTTCAACATCATCACCAGCTACGATAATGATTTCTCCACTTGGCCCGGTTGCATTCAATATCAGCAACTCTACTGTTGGGTCTGCATAAACCTTTCCCGATACTAAAAAAGAAACCAATAAAGCAATCGAGAACGGGTTAATCCGAGAAAAGGAAATGATTTTCATTTTTATGCTCCATATATTAGTTATTACCGATTGAAATCCACTTGTATCCACATGCTTACGACAACTTGAAACGGGTCTTACGCCGAGAGATAATGGCTAGCCAAACCAAGATTCACGGAGAAAACAAAAATAGGGTCTTATCGGAGTGGTTTTAAGAAGCTTTCTCTTATAATTTTCCCCATATCTAAGTTCAGTCTTAAAAATACATTAGCTTTTTACTGGCTAGAATATTTTGGTAAATCACGGTTTCTGTAACCGCCTTAATTTTAGTGACTCCAATACCCATCTTTGTAATTGCAGATATCTGCATTCAAGTGTTTGTCACATTTCCCGTGCCACGATCCTAAATAAAATATCGGTGCTAGGTCCATTAGCAAAAAATATACCTATGTCAATTTGTAAAGAATGTGGGATTACTCACATTTTGTGATAGCAAAAAATTGACGCTGTTTAATTTCTTAAACGCTGAGCGATCCAGTGCGGTGCTCTTGTTTGTTGACTTGACAGTACCCACTGGACAAATATGTGCAACAAAATTTAACTCGACAACGGCACTCTAGTAAATTTGGGACCAATGTAAAAACTATCAGTTGTTAGATTTATTTTACGGAATTAGAAAAAATTCGGTGTCATATATGACGCTAATACCAGGTTCAACACTAGCAGCGAGTATCTTCACCATTTGACCCTGAATTCTCCTATGCCGTACTGGCTGCAGCTTGTGCTTCCTGTTCTTTCCTCAATCGTGGCACCGGTCTCTCATCGATGAAAACATGGATTATTGCAGTTACGGTTGCGATTACCACCGTTGCCCACCACACAACATCATACGATCCCGTGGTATCAAACAAATACCCTCCAAGCCAGACGCCTGTAAACGAACCAAGTTGATGGTTTAGAAATACAAAACCGTAAAGCGTGCCCATAAACCACAGTCCAAACATCTGGGCGACCAGGCCTGTAGTCGGCGGAACTGTAGCCAGCCACAGGAATCCGGTAGTAATTGAAAACGCATAAATGGAAAACGTTGAAATCGGAAAAATCAAAAATAATGCCAAGATTATGGCGCGGCCCGAATAGTTATAAACAAGCAACCACTTCATCGAATGAACGCCGGATAAATAACCAAATGCCAGGCAGCCGAAGATATTGAACAATCCAATCAAAGCGAGACTGGTTGCGGCAACCGAAGAATCGAAACCTTGATCTGACAGATAGGCCGGCATATGAACGGTAATAAATGCAAGCTGAAAGCCGCATACAAAAAATCCCGCGATTAACCACCAGTAGTGTACGTGACCAAAAGCTTCTACCAGTGATTCTTTGAGAGTTTGATTTGATGCGTGCACAGACTTTTCTGTTGCGCCACGTTCTCCAACAAAATTAAAAGCCAGAATTACCATCAATAATGCGCCTGCAGCCATAATTACCAATGCGGTACTCCATCCGTAAGCCTCAACAAATGATCTACCTACCGGAATCAATACAAATTGGCCTGCAGACCCGGCGGCGGTACCCAAGCCCAGCGCAAAAGCCCGCTTTTCGGCCGATACCATCCGGGCCATGGCGGGTAATACGACCCCAAATCCCGTGCCGGCGATGCCCATTCCAAACAAAACCCCTGCACCCATATGCAATCCAAACACACCAGTGGCATTGGCGGTGACATACAATCCCAATGAATACAGCAATGCGCCAGCGACTACCGTTTTTGTCGTTCCAAATTTATCTGCGATGGCACCTGCCAACGGTTGAGACAGTCCCCAAAACAGATTTTGCAACGCCAGGGAAAAGGCGAAAACTTCCCGTCCGTACCCAAAAGTCTCTGAAATGGGTTTCATGAAAAACCCCATGGACGACCGAATCCCAAAATTGAGAAACAGTAATACGCAAGCCAGTATGATGGCGAGACTAAATATTCTTTTGTGTTTGATCAATTTGGAATTTGTGAAATTTGGTGCGAAATTTGGATCCAGGGTGGAATGGCAATTAAGTTATGTGAAATTTCGGGTCAGTACTCTCCACTCTGCCCCCAACCTTTCGCCGCTTTTCACTATGTCACATATCGGCTACGCTTCCTATACTCACCGACAAACAAATAACTTGTAACATGTGCCAATGAAGATCATCGTACTCGGTTGCGGATTTCACGGCCGTGGAATCGCTTATGAACTATCCGAATCCCTGCCTGATGCGGATATCGTCGTCGCGGACAAGATCGGAAGCCGGGCCCAGGCAGTGGCGGAAAAAATCGATTGTCAATGGCTGGAACTCGACATCCACGATGCCACCGCTTTACGTTCAGCGCTCAGGGGTGGGTCGTTAGTATTCAATGGAATTGGCCCTTACCACTACAAGGAATCCGGGCTTCGTGTGGTGGATGCCGCCATCGAGGAAGCTGTACCTTATGTGGATATGAGTGACGACCATGAGGTCGCCGAGGCACTATTGCTGAATTCCGATTGGGACAAGCGAGCCAAAGACGCAGGCATCGCGGTGATTACCGGCACCGGTATCGCTCCTGGGGTTACCGGCATGATGGCAAAACTGGGATTTGAAAAACTGGATAACACTGACAGCATCGACATTCGTTTTAGCTGGAACTATTCCCTGGAATACCCCGCGGCGTTGCAACACTTCTTCCGCATTAGCTCGGGCCACGCACCACAATTCATTGATGGCGAATACGTACAGCCAGGGGCTTTTGCCGAGCCTGAGATAGTGGAGTTCCTGGAGCCCGTTGGTGCCAGGGAAGTCTCTTACAGCGGTATCAATGACCCGGTGAGCCTGTCCACCAGCTTGCCAGGTTTATCTCGCGTGACCGCAAAGGGCGCATATCACCAGCCCAGGGCAAACGATTTGCTGAAGTCTATGATTCGATGGGGTTTCACCAGCTACGATCCGATACCAGGCGAGACTCTCGCACCGTTTGAATATCTGATGCAGGTTCTTAAGTCTGATCAGGGTCGCGAAACCTTCGACATACCCATGGAGCCTATACCCATGGCTGCCCGGGCAACAGTTCGTGGCCAGTTGAATGGTAAGCCGAAGTGCCTGAATTACGAAGCGCACGACTTTTCACGACGGGCGACAACTTCTGCGGCAGCCAGAGTTGCCGTTCTACTCGCTAAGGGAGAACTCAATTTCACTGGCGTGCGTGCACCCGAGGGCTGTGTGGATCCGATTCTGTTTTTGAAAGATCTTGCTGAACATCCAGATATTAAATTTTATGCCTGGGAAGAGGATAACGAGCCCGAGCCTCAGGTGTTTTGAGCAGAGCGCCCTGGTCGGATTTTTTTGCCTATCGCCAGCACGCATCAACGCAATCGTAGGCGCCGCGACGTAGATCAGTTTCACCTTCAGTAATGGCACTTTTGATAATCTTTTCAGACGGGGTACGAGGTAGATCGGTCTCGTAGGTCCAGTAGCGTGGCACTTTAAAGTATGCAATACGTTGCTTACAAAACTCGACTAACAGTTCCGGCGTTACATCTTCTTTAGTCGTGTCTGGCTGCAGCACCACATAGACCTTAACTTCTTCGCCGCGTAATTCGTCCTCAACAGGCACACATGCAGCAAGCCTGACTGACTCATGCTGGGTGATCACATCCTCCACTTCTGCAGCGGCAATATTTTCGCCACTGCGCCTAATCATATCTTTTATCCTTCCCACATAGTAAATGAGACCCTTCTCATCCATGCGCGCCAGATCACCCGTGTGCAACCAACCGTTTCTAAACAATTCAGCAGTAGCCTCGGGGTTGCGGTAATAGGAATCCAATAATCCAGGCCCGCGCAAAACCAGATTACCAACCTGTCCAGCAGGTAGTGGCTTGTCCTCGTTATCAACTACCTGGGCTTCCCGAGTCACCATTGGCCGTCCGATACAACCGCTGCCAACCAATTCATCTTGGTGTTCTGGCGGTACTGTGATATCCAGACCTGACTCGGTCATGCCGAAATATTCGTACCAGGGCACACCCCAGCGTTGTTCAATAGCCTGGTGATCACGCGCTGGTATTGCCGAACAAGCAACGAATCGCACCCTATGGTCCCGGTCCGACGGGTGTTCAGGTGTTTTTAACATCAGCTTCGGCATGACCCCAAGGCAGTAAAACCAGGTGATCTTGTGTTGTCTTACCTGTTGCCAGAAGCTTGCGGGATGAAATCGATCCAGGACGACCAGCTCCGCCCCCACTAATAGAGATAGCGCAACATTCCACTGTGGATCAACGTAATAAAACGGTTGCGCGGTTAGCAAGACATCGGACTCTGACAAACCCGGCGGCGACACTGCCATGCGTTGCGCAAAATGTAAAAACCACGCGTTACTCAGCATGCAGCCTTTAGGTCGGCCCGTGGTACCCGAGGTGTATTGAATGTTGGCGAGGGATTTCGCGTTCACCTTAATCGATGGCGCATTGTGGCTGGCCTCAGAAACCAGTCGGTCAATGTCTTCTGCAGAAATTACCCTGATGTTCTCGTCTGTTTCAGAAATCAGAGTCACAAATTCCGCTTCACAGATAACCATGCTCACTTCGGCATGATCAAGCAGATAACTCGCGTCCATGGACTGGTAATAAACATTAAGCGGCACCATAACAGCGCCCGCCTTTACGATCCCTAACCAGGCTAGCGGCCACCGCGGGTTATTGCGCAACATCAACGCGACCCGGTCGCCGGGTTGCACGCCATTTGCGGATAGCGCATTCGCATACTGATTAGTGATCCTTTCTACGCCATTAAAACTAATTCGCGTGTCCTGGGGATCAAATGTCAATGCAACGCGATCACCCCATCGGGCCGATGCCCGACGCACCAGCGTGGGAAGATCAAACACCTCATCCATATTTAGTTGCGCTGGGTTCATAACCACCTGACGCAGCAAGCTGTTGCGTAATATTCCAATGTTTCTATCACCAGATTCACTTCTCGCATACCAAATTATTTGTGCGTAAGGTTAAGTTGTTAAAGTATGACGCTTACTGACTAAAACAAACACTTTATAATGGGGAGGCTATACGAATGTCCAGTATATTTAGCTCTTCGGCTTCTCAGGAACTGAGTGTAACCAATCTGCATCGTCAGGAAGTTGCTCGAGTTGATCTGTGCCAAACTTCTTTGCAGGCAGAGGACACGATAAAATATCAAACACGTAAATTTTCTATACACTTATCAGATTTCTTACGCGAACAATAACCCACAACAATGGATAATATTTAATGCACGAATTATGGCGGCTGGGCGCGGTCGAAACCGCACGGGGTGTGGTCAACAAGGATTTTACGGCCACAGAAGTTACATCGCAGTCACTTGAAAGGCTGGGCAATGTGAACCCGAAAATTAATGCGGTGATAAAGAGCCTACCTGATGAGGCCATGGCCGCCGCAGAAAAAGTGGATGCCTGCGTAGCAACCGGCACAGATCCAGGGCCGCTTGCTGGTGTCCCGGTAACCATTAAAGTTAATGTAGACCAGAAAGGTCATGCCACAACCAATGGCCTTAAGTTACTGGAAAACAATATTGCTGAATCAGATAGCCCGCTAGTAGAGAATCTTCGTAACGCCGGCGCAATATTAATTGGCCGAACAAACACACCGGCCTTCTCTATGCGCTGGTTTACACGCAATCTAGTGCATGGTCACACGCTGAACCCGCATAACCCAGACATTACGCCGGGAGGCTCATCGGGAGGTGGAGCGGCGGCAACGGCGGCAGGTATTGGTGCCATTGGCCATGGTACAGACATTGCCGGGTCGGTACGATACCCCGCATATGCTTGCGGTTTACAGGGCCTGCGTCCTACCCTCGGAAGAATTCCGGCATTAAATACATCCCTACCTGATCGACATATCTGTCCCCAGATAACCGCCGTATCCGGTCCCATGGCAAGAAGTGTTGATGACGTCAGACTCGGTTACGAAGCCATGTCCCAACCAAGCATTCTGGATTCATGGTGGGTCAATGTGCCGAGAGATTCTGGCGAATTCGAAAAGGTCTCCGCATTATGCACCCATCCCGATGGACTGGAAACCTGCGCGGAAGTGACCAAAGCCATGAAAGAGTCGGCGAAAAAGCTGGAAGATGCGGGTTGGAAAATTGTAGAAATTGATTGCCCGCCCATGCGCGAGCCCATGCAACATCAAATGCAATTCTGGATGTCGGAATATGCCCTCAACCAGGGAGAAGGCATTCGGGCTGAAAACGATCCCGATGCAAATTTTGTCAGCGAGCAACTACTGACAATATGTGAACCAACCACACTCAACTCTTTAATGTCCCTTATGCAGGCAAGAGTTGGCCTGCTTCGTCAGTGGCAACACTTTTTGCAAAAATATCCTGTTTTAATCTGCCCACCTTCCGCCGAATTACCCTTTCGCGATCAATTGGACGTCGAATCCGCGGAATCGTTTCGCTATGTTGTCGAGGCCCAGATGACGCAAATAGGAATACCTTTTATTGGTGTGCCCGCAATGACAGTGACCACCGGATTATTAAACAATGTGCCCGTGGGTGTTCAGCTTGTGGCGGATAAGTTTCGTGAAGACGTTTTGTTCTCTGCTGCAAGGGAAATAGAGACACGAAGTGCTGAAATCAAGATTGCCGAACCCTAGTTCGAAGTGAAACATTTCTATCCAGGCGCCGATGTTACTCTCCAGTTTTATTATGACCTCTTTTTCCCTCCAGTCCAGCGCAGGTTCCCTTCATTCTCGCGCAGGCGGGAATCCATTTTTGCCGAATCCGTTCGAATTTTTACCCTATGCTCATAATCTCTCACCTCCGTTCGATCTGACATGAAGCGGCGATATATCACGACCATAGATACAGAATGAATGTATTATTATCCTTCGGCACATGTGATTAAATTGAAACTCACTAACTACCACTTCACTGACAATGCCAACCCCACACGATCCGAGTACCCCTGACGGAGAGAACCAGAGCCAGTCTTCGGCTGTATCGAACGATGGCACAGCAGAGCCAGGTAAAACATATGTGGTTCCCGATCGATGCGGTGTCGCGGTAAAAGTAAGCGCCGGACAATCCCTCACAATTGTCAATACCCATGGCACCCAGGTCTGCGATTTCTGGGCATTCAACGCCGAAGATTTGAATGAGTGTGTTTCCATGGAACATTTACACACGGCTCTTGGTTCAATTTTCCCAAAACAAGGCGATGCATTGGTGACAAATCTGCGTCGGCCCCTAATGACCATTGTGGAAGAAACGTCTCCTGGTGTCCACGATACGGTAATTTCTGCCTGCGACGTTTATCGTTACCGTCAATTAGGGTGTACGGAGTATCACGATAATTGCTCAGACAATTTGCGCATGGCTATGATAGCAATTGGATTACGCGCGCCGAAAATACCCGCGCCTTTTAACATCTGGATGAACATACCCGTTTCCACTGATGGAACCGTACAATTTTTGCCAACGGTTTCAAAACCCGGGGACCGCATGGTTATTCGAGCCGAAATGGACAGCATTGCCGTGATGTCCGCTTGCCCCATGGATATCACGCCCATTAATGGCGAAGGGTGCCAGCCCGTGGAGCTTCACTTTAACGTTACTTAGGAGACGAAAAAGTTTGTATAAAATATATCTGAAACTAGTCAGTTCAGGACGAAAGACCGAATACGTGACTGCGATCTCTTTGAATAACTACGACACTGACCCTGATCTTCTATGATCCAGATCTGCTGTTGTGGTTAGCGTCAAGAAAGTGAGGCGAGGAACTTCTTAATCACCGCAACAATCGCCTGGGGTTGTTCAATCGCCACCGCATGTCCGGCCTCAGGAATTTCGTGGTAGCTCGACCCGCTCACGTGCTCGTGAATAGCGATCGAGCCGTCCTTCCACTCTTCTTCATCGCCCGCCTCAAATTCGTTTAGTTCCCATTCCGGTGAAGAGCCAACAGGGATCAAACCCGACACTCTGACACCAATCTTTGATCTTCTTCTAAGTATTTATCCTTTTGTAAATGTATGTGCCGTGTCGATTGCAGTTTTAATGTTTTCCCAATCGGTATCATCCCGCAACGTACAATCAGCCCCTAAGATAAAATCCCCTGACACTGCTTGGCAGACAGCCGAAACAGCATCCTTGACTTCGCTTGTACTTCCAGTTGAAATAACTTCAAGTCGGTCCAACCCACCCATGAAATGCCGGCCAAACAATTCGGCAACATCATTTCCTGTCAATGTCTTTGAGCCCAGTTCCAAGCCCACATTTACCACATGACCCGGGTAATCCACGAAGGGTGCTAGATCAGTGTAACTGCCTTCATAGTCACAAACATGCAGGATATTAAATTCGCAAGCACGGTTGATCTCCTCCATCAAAGCCAAATCATAGGGCTTGATGCATTCTTCAAACACAGGAGAGCCCTCAAATCGGTGGGTTTCGCCACCCTCGGTGGAATGGAGAAACCCATCGATCCCCACATCAACACATCCTTTTACGAAAAGCATTAAGCTCTCAGTGATAATCTCAATCCCCCTTTTTACCTGATCAGGATTTTCTCTGAGCTGTTGGACCAGGACTTCTGACCCCACCGTATCTTCGGCGCACATAAAGGGTGAATAGAGTGTCATTATAACCATCGCCTCTTTACCAGCGGCATCCACCAATCCCTTCGCGATATTGATCTGATCTTCGTAGAAATCCGCACCGTGGAAAGGCATCTTGATCCAATCTTCCGGCTTTCCTATTTCGGCGACAAATGGGAACGTATTCTCGTATTGGATTTTGACGAAATCCATTCCTGTAAAGTTAAAATACTCCAAGTGTTTATCAATGGCAGCCTGCCCGCGATGGTAGCTTTCATCGAAATGGATGAAGAATCCCGCAGGAATGTACTGGGAAGATGTTCCCGAATCCAAGAATCTTTCTATAATTTCTCTTTTGTTCATCAATTTATCTCTCTCTAAACCGATATATTTATGTGAAAACTACCGGGTCAGGTCTTCGATTTACGGTCATTAACGATATCTGAGATTGTAGATGTCCCTAACTCAAAGTACTGCCCTATTTCTTTCATACTATAACCTCCGCTCTTATAAGCTTCCACTATCGCACTATTTCTATCAATAGCCTTTTTTGCATAATGCTCTATCGACTTCGCCATCGGACGCCTTAGCCTTTTTGGAATGTCGCCCAAATCAATACTGCTATCCAATCTAGACTGTATATCCTCCACGGAATAAGGTGACGGAGGGATTTAAATTAAATCTCTCCGTCACCTTTAGGGTCCTATCTTGGGTTTTAATCGGTATGCTCCCAGGGTGGTCCCGTTGTCATGTTGCACGGCTATTGCCTTATTAGTTTCAGTTGGAATCTCCAAAATGCAGTTCCCCCATGCTGTGCTCACCCGTAGAAGACACTTTTTCTTCAGGATTACCGGTATGGCCGTAACCGGACCATGACTGAAACCCGAGTCGCTGCAAAGTTTTGGTATCGCAGCGTTCAAACACCTCTGGCCTCATGCCGCGTGTATAGTTTTCGATGGTTCGAAATTGAGGACCACATCCTGAGGTGGTGATGCCATAACGAGACTGATTGCTTGTGTTGGCTGCTCCGGCATGCCAGATTCGGCCATCAAAGGCGATGGCGGTGCCAGCAGGCCCTTCAGCAGCGACAGTTTGTACCGGGTGAGGCACGCTCGAATCGGGCTGTCGACCACTAACATGAGAGCCCGGAACAACCCGCGTTGCGCCATTGCCCGTATTAAAGTCAGTAACCATCCACATGATATTTGCTTCAGCAATATTATAGATAGTGTGGTTGGGTTTGGTGGAATCACCAGACCCATTCATCCCTCGGTAATGCAACCCCGGTTGGGTTCTCACCTGGTTCGGATCTACCGGGTTTGGCATCCACCATTGATCAGTGTGTAACGGCATATCGCCTGCACCCGGATGCTGAATTTGTGCATCCACACAGGATACGAGAAAGTTTTCGCCAATCATATGTTCCAAGAGTTGCATACACAGTTCGTTGTGTATCAGCTCCATGAACACCTCGCCTTTGTTGAGCAACATGCCAACCCATTGATTTACCGGATCCATGTTCGCCGGATTTTTATGCTGGTGCAGTTGGCGTTCCATTTCAGCCTGCTCCCTAAGTCGTTTCTGCATTCGGTCCAAGGTTACGGAATCCATCGCATTAGCAATTAAGCAAAAACCAAACTCATCCAGCTGATCATGCATTAGCGCCACATCGCGAGTGGGTTGCGGCAAGGTATCGTTATTCCAAATAGGCTGGCTCATGATTTGAGTATTGACTGACTAATTTCGGACTCCCCAACTACCTATTCTATAGGTAGCCAAATGGTGACAGCCAAATGAAGCCTAATGGTGACGGAGGGATTATATTTTAAGCAGTTTCTTTTCTTGGTCACCCTTTCTTCCTGTCCCCCGGCTTGACCCCGTATTTTGATTCTATCAGTTTTCCGAAATGTTCATTTCCAACCGGCAGGCAACAGTGTGCTGGAGTTTTTACTCTGGCCCTAACCTCCCTGCGGGAGCGGATTCCCGGATTCCCTATAAACCAAACACAGAATCCTGATACGCATTTTGTGCTGCCTCTTTGCGCATTTTGAGATTCATATTCAGGTTCTTTGACAGCCATAATTGCGTCTTGACGAAATCGGTGTACAACATACTCCGAACTTTCGCTTCGCATGCTTTTTCTTCATCCGTTTCAAAACTATCGATACGACTGGTAATGACGTCCCGCCATTTAGTCTCTGTTTCCCTGGTCATGCAACCCACTGCCTCGATTTGCATGTTGTGAAATGCTACTTCTGCTTTACCGATATTCTGCCGTATGCAGTAGTTATAGCGGGCAACGGCGTTTTCATTCTCTTTTGCAGCGTTCAATTGCTTTCGAAGCGCGCCTGAATCTTTCGCCGGATAATACTTGCCACCACCCGCTTCGGAGATTGCTTCCAGTTCAGCGCGGGTTTCATCGTCTACATCAAAGCCGATCACATTGATGGAAACATGCATGCCAGAATCCTTCAGTGAGCGTGCAGCAGCGACCGGGTCACCGCCGCAAGTCTCCTTGCCGTCTGAAACCAGGTAAACCACCGGGCTGGAAATATCATCCTTTTTCACTACAGTCAGTGTGGACAATTCAGTTTCAAGGTACTTTAGTGTATCCGCCAATGGCGTCCACCCGGTGGGCTGTATTGTCTTAATAACTGATTTCAGCTTGCCTTGCGCTGAACCAACAGGCAGAGCCCATTCAATGGAACCGCATGACTCAGACTTGCCTTTCTTCGTGTTATCACCACGGTGACCGTATACCACCATACCAACCGGCACATCGTCATTAAGGTCATTGATAAAACTGCTGATTTCCTTTTTTGCAATATGCATCTTGGTTTGTCCGCCTATTTTTGCCGCCATCGATCCGGATGCATCCAGTGCTAATACAATATGCGAAGTCGGGCGATTGGTCTCAAGCATCGTGGGAGCCTCGCATTGATTGACATCTACCGTCGGCCACGGTTTCTCACAATTGGCAATATCCCCCGGGGCCTCAGATTTAATCTGTTGATAGAGATCTTTACAGTCGGCAAATGACGAACTGGCTTCACTGGTTGTGGTGTTTAAGGCTGGCTCACTGCTGGTAACAGACTCAGGAGATGGCGTGGTTTCTTGTGACGTTGATGAACTATTGTCAGCCGATTTTTTGGTGTCGGAAAAATCAAGCGCCCTGGCGCCTTTCTCTTTGGAATAGAGTTCAAGGAAAACCTGGTCAGAACTAATGGAACCAGGGTCTGCATCGGCGTCAATCAGTTCAAAATATTCAACCAGTAGTTTTCTACTGGCAGTCATGTCGGTATCAACAACTAGGCAAGAGCCTGGCCCGGCTCCGGCAGTGATTCGCCCATACTCAGTATCCAGAAAGCAACTACTACCCCAGCCATACTGCCAGACCTCGCCAGTGAAACCGTCTGGCAGTTTATGTTGCTCCATATCAGGGGGGCCATATTTCTCCACCTGCTTTTCCCGTAGCTGGTCAATTAACGCCTGGGACAGGTTAGTATCGTAATTTTTTCTGAGGGTAATGGAATAGATTCGATCGTCGCCCGCGACGTACACCGTATAAATTTCATTTTCACTCTTGCACTGCACACGAAGTTTTCGAAGTTCGCCAGAGTTATACCGTGTTCTCAATTCGATCGCTTCTTCACACATGCCCATTCTGGCCTCCAGGGGGAACAACTGGCCTAGTTGAAGACCTTGTATACTTGGGCTTTTTGCCCAAGTTGCTCCGTTTCCCAGAATGATAGAGAGGGTTAATAGCATCCAAATTGGGATTTGGTGGTTGGTTAAAAGTCCTTTTTGCATTTTCTTTATTTCCATATTGGTGCTGCCATATTGGTGCCAGAGCATTAATGTTTTAATGTTCGGTGTAGTATGTTGTGAATAACTTAAAGCTAAGGATATCAACATTACTGTACTGACACCGATATCCCGTAAATTATAATCCCTCCGTCACCAATTCTGTTTCTGTTCTAAACGAACTCCTATATTAATCTGTTCCATCAAAGAATACTTATCTGCAACACCAATACTGGCATCCATATCGGGATAGTCGGTATATCCAGCTGCACCATTCGTATAAAACGTCTCTCTATCATAGATGTTTAAACCTGCACCGCATCTTATGCGTTCAGGAAGATCAGGGTTTGACAGAAACCACCTGCCAAATGCGATGAGGTCGTAGTGATTATCCTTAATGGCTTGTGCGGCTGTATGTGGTGTAAAGCCTCCTGCCGCTATCAGCGTTCCTCGATATAACTGTCGAAATTGTGCACTGGATAGAGAGGCAGAAAATGCTGGATCAGATTCGGCCGGTGCGGAAAGCCCACCTGCTCTTGGTTCGGTTAGCAGCAGATAAGCAAGCGGATAATTGTTGAGGCCTTCAATTGCGGCGCCGTAGATAGCAGCTGGATCCGAATCCGATACCACCAAAATATTGTATATGCTCTTTAAACGTCGGTGACAGTCGGACCCCGACGCGACCGGGGCCGACAACGTCCACCATCGCAGCCACAACCTGATACAGAAACCGGCAGCGGTTTTCTATGGACCCGCCGTACTGGTCTGTACGTTGATTAACCGAATCACACAGGAACTGATTGACCAGATATCCGTGACCGGCATGGAGTTCGACATAATCGAACCCAGCTTTCATTGCATTGCTTGCAGCGTAGGCATAGTCTCCACAAACCCGCGTAATCTCGTTTACGTCCAGCGCTCGGGGTGGAGAACTTGGCTGATCCCAATTGTATTGATTGTCTTCCTCCGGCGTTACCGTAATCGGAACAGCCGAGGATGATACGGGTCCAATAGGCTGACCACTCCCTTTCACCAGCGGGTGATCTTTAATATCGTCCTGGGCGACCCGTCCACAATGCTGGAGTTGACACGATATATAAGCCCCTTTAGCGTGTACGGCATTGACAACTTTTCTATACGCTTCTGTTTGTCCGTCGGTCCAGATTCCCGGTGCCTCGCCGCCGTGGTCGCGAATGGCCGGATAGATATTCCAAATTGGCGTTCCTTCCGGGTTGATATGGGTAGCTTCGGTAATTACGAGCCCACCCTGGGATGCCCGTTGGCTGTAATACGCTACTGTCAACTCGTCGGGCGCCATCTCGGGCGTACAGCGGTACCGGCTCATCGGCGCAAGAACTATCCGATGATCCAAGTTTTGTTTTCCAACCTGGTACGAAGTGAATAAAGCAGTCATGGCGTCAACCCTATATCAACCATTTCCTATTTCCTTAAACAGATATTCGGTCACGGCTGTGCGAACCAATCGTTAATGATGAGAACGTGAATCAGGTGAATGCGTGTGGGTATGCTCCCCATGCAAGACATCATTATATTCGGCAAACAAGTTCGTTACCGCGTCCATCATCAAACGCACTGCGGGTGATTTACGCATGTCTTTGTGTACCAGCAAATACAGAGTCGGTCCATCCCCTGGCACCAGTTCCAAGCGTTGCAAATCCGTTTCCTGATCACCGATGAAACAAGGGAGTACGCCTATGCCGGTTCCCTTTAAAATTGCATCAAGTAACACAACTCCATTGTTGCTACGGATAACAGGTTTGCGTTTGGCCAGTTTTTCGCGTTGCCATTGTTGGCCAAAAAAACCGACATGCTCGTCGTCGAATCCGACCCAGTCACAATTCTGATAGCGGTCTTGAGTTAGAGAAGATGGATGTCGACTGACATAACTGTTGCTGCCGTAGACTGCATAATGATAGTGGCCTAATCTCTTAGCCACTATATCGGGGGTGTCAGGTAAACATTCACGAATCAGCAAATCCGCTTCGCGGCGCGACAAATTTGCCGCATTGTGTGCGATGGCCAATTCAATTTCGATTTGCTGGCAACTCTTTTGTAAAGTTGGCAAGTACTGCATAAAGAACTGCGCAATCTGCTCATACATTGAAATTCGCACGGTTCCTCTAACCTCGTTAGTGAAACTTGCCTGCTGCCGCCGTACCGCATCCGCAGCTGTTTCCATATTTCTCGCCAGTGGTACCAATTGTTCACCATGGGAGGTCAGTGCCAGGCCGTCTGGCAAGCGATCAAATAATTGCGTACCGAGGCTTTCCTCCAGGGATCTTAGATGTCGCCCAACTGTTGGCTGGCTCACTTTTAATTCACGTGACGCTGCGGACAGATTGCCCCGTTCACTGATTGCCAGAAATACCCTAAGGTCATCCCAAATTAAATTCATGCTAATTTCTGTCTTAACGAAAATGAATAGATACTATGCATTATTTCTTAGAGCTATTCAAATATTTTAAGTGTATTCTCTATCATCATTATCAAATTCATCTAAATTTATATGTATCTGAATCGTAATCTCTGGTCTCTAACTGAAGGAGTACGTCACCGAATAATATTGTCGATCGGAATGGGGTTAAGTGGCTCCGTGCTGGGTATGTTACGGCTGTTATTGATGGGGTGGTTAATCGGCCAGGTGCTTGGCGGTGCAACCTTGCCCCAGGTCTGGTGGGCGGCGGCAGGTATCCTGTTTTTAATGATTGCCTATGCGTATTGGGATTACCTGCGCCTAATGGTTACGCACAATACAGCGATGAGGGTACAGCGCAGTATTCGCACACGCATATTCGATCAACTGGTAGCGCTCGGGCCAGCGCATTTTGCGCATTTACGCAGCGGTGAAATCAGTTCAGCCGCTGTTGAAGGTGTGGAGCAACTCGAGATCTACTTTGGGCGCTTTCTTCCCCAATTCTTTGTCGCCGCGATTACCCCGGTAGTCATATTTGGCGTGGTCGCATTTTTGGATTTACCCGTGGCCCTGACATTGCTCCTGGCCGCATTGTTTACCCTATTGGCGCCTGGATTGTTTCATCGCTGGGATACCGAAAATTCACTGCGGCGTGCTCGGGCTTATCGTGCATTTGCTTCAGAGTTTTTAGATGCGCTACAGGGGCTGGTTACGCTGAAAGCCTTTGGACAAAGCAAATCCCGAGAAAATAAACTTGCCAGCCATGCGCATGAACTGTTCCAAAGCACGATGTGGGTATTGGCAACCAACTCTCTTTCCCGCGGGATCACAGATATCGGTATTGCCCTGGGTGCGGCCGCAGCCATCGCGGTCTCGGCTTATCGCGTCAGCCATGGGCTTATGGAGTTCGAAACCCTGATAATGGTTCTTCTTCTTGGGGTCGAAGTATTTCGACCACTACGAGAACTGCGCGGATTACTGCACGACGGTATGTTGGCGGAATCGGCGGAGAAACAGGTGTTTTCGGTGTTGGATGCCAAACCACAAATATCCGATAACGACACGTCCTCTCCCGGCGAACTCACCCCGAGCGTGTCATTTGACAATGTAACATTCGCCTATGGTGATGCGGAAAAGGTAGATGAGATTTCCCGCGGTGTGATTCACGACAAGCTGAGCTTCGAAATCGCGCCAGGAGAACGTGTCGGCGTAGTCGGCAGCAGTGGCGGTGGAAAATCTACCATTGCCAGACTTCTGCTCCGATTCTATGACACGAATTCCGGCACTATACGAATCAGCGATGTCGATATCAAAGACATGCCATTGTCTCTACTTAGAAGTCAGTTCGCCGTGGTCAATCAGGATACCCATCTATTTCACGGTACGGTACGAGACAACTTATTGATGGGTAATGACAACGCCGATGATCAAGCCTTGATCGACGCCGCTAAATTAGCGAATGCCCATGAGTTTATCGAGGCGCTACCCCAAGGCTACGATACCATCATCGGCGAACGTGGAATGCGTTTGTCAGGAGGGCAAAAGCAACGATTGGCAATTGCTCGAGCGATATTGCGAGATGTCCCCATTCTTATTCTCGACGAAGCGTTGTCATCGGTGGATGCAAAAAATGAAGCCGTAATACAAAGTGCACTCGATCGCTTGATGCAGGGCCGAACGACATTAATCATGGCTCATCGATTATCCAGTATTATTGGATGTGATCGAATTCTGGTACTGGATCAGGGGCGCGTCATTGAACAGGGATCCCATTCTGAACTCATGTCGAACAAAGGAATGTACACCACGCTAATGGCCTCCCAGGTTGCCGATCGCCAACCCGGAACAGCCGATACGTCTACAGATATAGTTCTCATTGATGGTGGATCATCAAGCACTACGGAGTCGAGCACGAAAGAGGTCGGCTCTACCGACAAGAGAAAACCTGACCTGCAAAGCGACGTGCTTAGGTCTGATGCTTATTCATGGGGTCGAGTGTTATGGCAATTGCTGAAATTTGCGGCGCCCTGGAAAGGACGACTGGTCGCCACATTCAGTTTGGGGGTGTTGCGTGTGTTGGCGTTTATTGGTGTCAGCCTGATGTCGGCAATGGCAGCAGTGGCGGTCAGGAATGGTGAGGACTACTCAACCTGGTTGATTGGTCTCGGCGTTGTAGCAGTCGTGGCTGCGGTGTTCCATTGGCTGGAATCCTGGTTAGCCCATGATATGGCTTTTCGAATGCTCTCTCAGATGCGGATTGCCTTGTTCCGAAAGCTTGACAGTCTGGCGCCAGCATTTATGTTACGGCGCCGTAGTGGAGATATGATCAATCTGGCCACTCACGATATCGAAATGGTTGAATACTTTTTCGCACACACCATAACCCCTGTATTCGTTGCAGTACTGGTGCCTTCCCTGGTGCTGGCCTTACTCGCCAGTTTCGACATTACCCTGGCAATAACGTTGCTGCCATTTCTCATACTTGTTGTGTTTATGCCAGTAATGATGCGGCGCAAGATTGATCGTCTCGCCGGACGTGCACGGCAGCTCCTAGGTGCACTATCAGCACATACCGTGGAAAGTATTCAGGGATTGGGAGAATTACTAGCCTACCAGGCAACGACACGACGCCGCTCTCAATTTCTCGAATTAATCGATCAGCACCACCGTGAACGACTGCCGTTTTTCAGCGAAATGACCCGTCATATTGTCATCACCGACCTTCTGACCGTAACCTCAGGCTTAGCGGTAATTCTGGTATCTATATCTCTGGTAGGAGTTGGGGCATTGGATGCTGTCTATCTGCCACTATTGGCTTTAGCATCCATGGCTGCTTTTTTGCCAGTTGTCGAAATCTCCGATGCAGGACGGCAACTGGCAGAAACCTTCGCGGCTACCAACCGTCTGATTCAAGTTCATGACAGCCAACCAGTCGTTAACGACAACGCGGTGGCAGATGCCGAATCAGAAACCCTGCCTCAGAATACGGCTTTGGATATAACATTCCATGAAGTGGATTTTTGCTACGACGACCAGGAAGTACCTGCGCTCAGTCAAATTAATCTACGTATTTCAGCGGGATCGAAAGTCGCCATTGTAGGAGCATCAGGAGCAGGCAAGAGTACGTTGGCACATCTACTGTTGCGATTTTGGGACCCCAGGCATGGAACGATCAGCATCGCAAACCGTGATATTAAAAGTCTTTCCCTTGATTACCTGCGTACCCATATTGCACTGGTCGCCCAGGACACGTATCTGTTTAACGACAGTCTTGCTGCTAATCTGCGCATGGCAAAACCCGACGCAAGCGACACCGAATTACGCCAGGCCATTCAACGTGCTGAGCTATTGGAGTTTGTGGAACGTCTACCCTTGGGGCTGGATACACAAGTTGGAGAACGTGGCTACGCACTTTCCGGAGGCCAACGTCAGCGCGTGTCCATTGCTCGGGCATTTTTGAGGGATGCGCCAATTTTAATCCTTGATGAGGCTACCTCTCATCTCGATGCAATTAGTGAACAAGCTGTACACCGTGCACTCAGAGCATTGATGCAGAATCGAACCACTCTGGTCATCGCGCACCGCCTGGCAACTGTACGTGATGCAGATCAAATCGTAGTAATGAAAGACGGGCAAATCCAGGAACAAGGGACCCATTTCGAATTATTGGATAAACAGGCAGACTATGCACAGCTATTGGAGTATCAAATGATCAGTGGTCAATCACGGACTGAGTCCGAAGCATCTCGGCTTTCGTAACTCTGGATCGGGCGTCACCATTTCCCTTGCTGCTAAGACCAGCCCCAATAATGGTGACGGAGGGATTTATATTTAATTCTTCCGTCACAATTTCTACGTCTTACGCCGCTATGCTTCGCCGCTCCGCTGGTTACTCTCAATTACTTAATCTCCACCCGTTTTTTTAAAGCTATTTTCCTTAGACTTATAGTATTCTTGGGCGCGGCTACAAAATTGTTCTTTCCCTTCATTTGCTGAGTCAGCTTTAAATTTTTCTTCTGCTTCCCGACTGGAATCCTCAAGTTCGAACTTAAACACTTTTTCTGGAAATCCAACTGTGTCTACGCAAATAAATTGAGCAAATTCTTTTACTACTTCACTTATGTGAACTTCGCTTTTTATATCGCATTTAGTTTCTAATACGAACCACTTAGCTCGTTCCTTCAATGATCTAACACAGGTGTCCAGCATGGTGGAAGTGTGCGCGTTTACTGCAATACCGAACAAACTCATAAAAATTATTAGCTTTTTCATATGAAAAACCTATCGCAATATTTGACATCTTATAGTAGCTGATGCTGCTGAAGGCCACCACATTTTTCTGAAGCATTAGCCTGTTACCTAGGCCGAAAAGGTGTCGGCCGAAAAGGTGTCAGATTTATTTTCCTGTCTTATTTTTCGGCCTTCGCTGGCCTCCCTTGTGGTCTTGACTCAATTCTCACCCCACATCTTCGTTCAATCTCTTTGCGAAAAGGTGTCAGATTTATTTTCTGTCGAAAAGGTGTCAGATTTATTTTCCTGTCTTATTTTTCGGCCTTCGCTGGCCTCCCTTGTGGTCTTGACTCAATTCTCACTCCACATCTTCGTTCAATCTCTTCGACGAATTGACTGCTTCCTGTTAGTTGATTTCGAGATAACTGAGTACTGATGAAATCATATTCGTCACTGGCAACACCCGATTCAACAAATTTTCTATAGCCTGATTTGGAGTCTTGTAGACCAAGGTAACATTGGTCATAGTCAAGAATTGAGGAAGCAACCAAACCGATCTTTGCGCGGTAGCTATGCGAAAAGGTGTCAGATTTATTTTCCTGTCTTATTTTTCGGCCTTCGCTGGCCTCCCTTGTGGTCTTGACTCAATTCTCACTCCACATCTTCGTTCTGTACAAAAAGGTGTCAGATTTATTTTCCTGTCTTATTTTCCGGCCTTCGTTGGCCTCCCTGGAGGTCTTGACTCAATTCTCACCCCACATCTTCGTTCAATCTCTTCGACGAATTGACTGCTTCCTGTTAGTTGATTTCGAGATAACTGAGTACGGATGAAATCATATTCGTCACTGGCAACACCCGATTCAACAAATTTTCTATAGCCTGATTTGGAGTCTTGTAGACCAAGGTAACATTGGTCATAGTCAAGAATTGAGGACGCAGCCAAACCGATCTTTGCGAAAAGGTGTCAGATTTATTTTCCTGTCTTATTTTTCGGCCTTCGCTGGCCTCCCTTGTGGTCTTGACTCAATTCTCACTCCACATCTTCGTTCAATCTCTTCGACGAATTGACTGCTTCCTGTTAGTTGATTTCGAGATAACTGAGTACGGATGAAATCATATTCGTCACTGACAACACCCGATTCAACAAATTTTCTATAGCCTGATTTGGAGTCTTGTAGACCAAGGTAACATTGGTCATAGTCAAGAATTGAGGAAGCAACCAAACCGATCTTTGCGCGGTAGCTAGACCAACGATAATCCTCAGGTTTCTCTACCATTTTGGCCTTAACCGGATTCAGATCGACATACCTGCAACATTGCATGAGATACTCGACAGTATCAATCGGACTGAGTTTGTAGCGCCCTTCCCATAGCGAACCCGTTCGGTTTTCTAACCGGTTTACCCGCCTCGTTTGCCTACCAGATAGCCTCTTCATTAGATGACTGATAGATTCTGGGTATTCTCCTGGATCAAGAATCAGATGCACATGGTTCGTCATCAAACACCAGGAATACACCTTTACTCCATAAAATTTCTTAAACTCTAATAACGTATCCAGATAAAATTCATAATCCCCGGGCTCGATAAACACCACATTTCTATTGTGACCTCTTTGAACAATATGATGCGGATAGTTGGGTACTATTACCCTCGGTGGTCTTCCCATCGGTCATCCTCCTTGACAGCCTTTGGTTGGTTGAGTGAATGCTTATCTTACTCCTGATTGTACGGTAAATAAATCTGGCACCTTTTTAGACATTTTTACTTAAATAAATCTGACACCTTTTTACCTTTTTACTGATTGGCCCGGTTCTTGGCCAGAAGTTCGCACAGCCATGTGCTCGCCCGCCTCACTCTGCATCTAGCGCCCCGACCGAGAAATACCGCTAACCCATTGTTAAACAATAAAATACTCGGCGCTTTCAAAAAAAATCACAGTCAGGATAAGGCCAATTTTCAGCAAAGACGGCGAATGACCGCGTTTACCAGCTGACTATTGCCTCTCAAATACACTACAAAACTCATAAGCCCCCCTTATACCCTGAGAAACTACCGTTTCTTGTATCGCGACAGCACATAACAGACAATCGCTCGACTGTATTTAACGACCTCAGGAGCAATCCATGTTAACCACCAACCCATTTGCCGAAATGACGGCAATCATATCGCCGAGCATGATGCAGGGCTATGTAGTCCTGATGATCATATTGGTCATCGGCGGCACCATTCTCGACATGATCCACAAGCAGAGCGCCAAGTATTTCTTTGCTAATGCGAAAAAAGCAGAAGAGAACGCCGTTCGAAAAATTAATGGTGGCACCAAAGCTGGCCTGGCAATCAAAACCGTCACCAACGAAGTCTTGACCTCTTCAGAGTTCTGTAACCCGCATCGACGTATATCTCACCTGTTAACCATGTACGGCTTCATCTTGTTCGTGGTGACCTCTGCGATCATGATTTTCAGCTACACCGGGTCTGGCGCTGAAGCACCAGGATTGATCCCATTCCTATGGCATCTGGGTGCATTGATGCTCTGCGGCGGCGGTTACTGGTTCTGGTTTTCAATTCGGGTTGATGTCGCCTCCGAAGGTGTTAAATGGCACCAGCTCAATGGGCGTGGTGATCTGTTTATACTCGGCCTGCTGTTTACAGCAACCTTTGGTCTATTGTGGTCTTTCTTCCAGGCAGTCGGGGCTGGTGGATTTTCGAGGCTGCTATTTGTTCTTTTCATCGTGAGCTCTACGGTTCTGTTTGGGTCGGTTTACTGGTCCAAGTTTGCCCATATGTTCTTCAAACCAGCCGCTGCATACCAAAAGAAGGTGGCTAATGCTGATGGTTCAAGAGAGAACTTGCCGGACGACTACGATTTGTCTGATCCTGCAGTTCAGGCGCGCTTCCCTGACATCCCAACATACATGGGCACTAATCCACCCAACATGGGACTCGGCATCAAAGCCGAGCCGCCTCAACACTACTAATTTACTTCCACAAGTACTGGAGAATAGAAAATGCCAACATTTGTATATATGACACGTTGTGACGGCTGTGGTCACTGCGTTGATATTTGTCCGTCGGACATCATGCACATCGACACCACCACTCGTCGTGCTTATAACATTGAGCCAAACATGTGCTGGGAATGTTATTCCTGTGTTAAAGCGTGTCCACATCAGGCAATCGACGTTCGCGGTTACGCGGACTTCGCACCACTTGGCCACTCTGTCCGAGTAAAACGCGACGAAGAGAAAGGCACCATCGCCTGGCGCATCAAGTTCCGCAACGGCAAGAAAGATATGGATCTGCTTGCACCGATCACCACCAAGCCCTGGGGAAGCGGTACACCACTACTACGTGATGAGACACCACCTACACAGGAACAGCGCGACAGCCAACACCTCTACAACGAACCAAAATACATTCGCTTCGATGAAGGGGAAGTTCATACCCTTGAGTCCAACGGACTCAAGATGAAGAAAGGGGTCAATTACTAATGAAGTACCAAACAATTGTAGAAGACAATATCGACGTTCTGGTCTGCGGTGCAGGCTTGGGCGGCACCGGTGCGGCTTTTGAAGCGCGATACTGGGGACGAGACAAAAAGATCGTTATTGCTGAAAAAGCCAACATTGATCGCTCCGGCGCGGTAGCACAAGGTCTATACGCTATCAACTGTTACATGGGCACACGCTTTAACGAAAACAATCCGGAAGATCACGTACGTTACGCACGAATCGATCTGATGGGTATGGTTCGAGAAGACCTGCTGTTCGATATGGCACGTCACGTTGATTCATCCGTACACCTGTTCGAAGACTGGGGTTTGCCGCTGATGAAAAACCCGAAGACAGATTCCTATCTGCGTGAAGGTCGATGGCAAATCATGATCCACGGCGAATCGTATAAGCCAATCGTTGCCGATGCGGCGAAGAAATCGGCTGATCAGGTATTCAATCGTATTTGCGTTACCCACTTATTGATGGACGATGCAAAAGAAAACCGGGTCGCTGGCGCTGTCGGATTTAATGTACGCACTGGTAACTACCATGTCTTCAAATCGAAGACAGTAGTTGTTGCTGCTGGCGGTGCATCAAACATCTTCAAACCTCGCTCAGTTGGTGAGGGTGCTGGTCGAGTTTGGTACGCACCATGGTCATCTGGATCGGCTTATGGTCTGTTGATCAATTCTGGCGCAAAAATGACCCAGATGGAAAACCGTATCGTACTTGCCCGATTCAAAGATGGTTACGGTCCTGTTGGCGCATACTTCCTGCACCTGAAAACCTATACCCAAAACGGTTTGGGTGAAGAATACGAATCAAAGTGGTGGCCTTCGCTACAAGAGATCGTTGGTAAGGAGTATCTGGATCCGGAAGCGTCTCACCTTTCTCATCGTCCGATTCCAACCTGTCTGCGAAACCACGCCTTCATCTCGGAAGTCAACGCAGGTCGCGGCCCGATTCAGATGGTTACCATGGAAGCCTTTCAGGATCCACATCTTGAAGAAATCGGCTGGCACAACTTCCTGGGCATGACTGTTGGTCAGGCTGTACTGTGGGCATCTACTGACGTTGATCCAAAATACGAAAACCCTGAGCTAACCACCTCCGAGCCTTATGTAATGGGTTCTCACGCGACCGGTTGCGGCGCATGGTGTTCTGGCCCGGAAGATCTTTCTCCGGAAGAGTATTTCTGGGGCTATAACCGTATGACGACGGTTGAAGGTCTGTTCGGTGCAGGTGATGCCGTCGGTGGTACGCCCCATGCATTCTCATCCGGTTCATTCACTGAAGGTCGTTTGGCTGCTAAGGCTGCATGTCGATATATCGATGACGGTAAAGCAGAAGGCATCAAAGTTTCCGACGCGCAGATCGAAAACCGTAAGGAAGATGTCTACAAGCCAATGGAAATATACCGTACGTACCGCAATGAAATCACCGCGGGCTCGGTTAACCCGAACTACATCAACCCACGTCAGGCACTTGATCGCCTGCAGAAGTTAATGGATGAATACGCGGGTGGTGTAACGGTTAGCTACATGACCAACGAGAAACTTCTTAACATCGGCCTGAAGAAGCTAAAGCTGCTTGAAGAAGATTTAGAGAAAGTTGCTGCTGAAAACATACACGAGCTGCTGCGTGCATGGGAAATCAAGCACCGTCATCTGACTTCAGAAGCCGTTGTCCATCACACCTTGTTCCGTAAGGAAACTCGCTGGCCTGGTTACTACTACCGTGGCGATCACATGAAGGTAGATGATGAGAACTGGCATGTACTGACTGTTTCCAGGCGAGACCCAAAAACCGGCGCATACACCATGGAGAAAGCTCCTTGCTATCACCTGGTAGACGTCGATGGCGAAAAGGCCGACGCGGCTTAATCGCGCGCTTTGTCATTAAGACAGGGGAGCTGCGGTGATACTGCAGCTCCCTGATTCATTAACACCCTCCCTGCTTCAGAACACCCCCCAATCATGAATATTATTGAGCTGTCAGACGACGACATCCTCGCCACTGGCCACCCTATGTGGGACGATCTGATTAAGTATTCCAACGAGGGGGAATACGGAAAGTTCACCAGAAACTTTTCTTATGAGATGCTATTCGGTCTCAACGAAGTCGAAATCGGCAAGCAGTTTGCAAAAAGTGAACTGACACGAAGCCTTGATCCAGACTACGACTTTCTTGGTTTGATCCGTCGTGGCACGCACGTGACGATTTTGTATCGTATTCGCAGCACCAAGAAAGAAGGCGAATGGCTTGGTCGTCTGGTTCTTGGCTATGACAAGGAAGGCGAAATAAAAATATACGGAGCTTCCATTTTCTAGCAGGCAAAATTATGAATGACATGGCAATGGAAGACCCAATCAGCGACGGCAAGCTAGTCGAACTTAAATACAAGGTCATCGATGTAAAAACCAGGAGCGTACTGACCGAAGTTGAATTCCCAATTGGCTACGTACATGGTGTTAACGAAATTCTCGCACCCCAGGTTACCAGTGAACTGGAAGGAAAATTACCCGGCGATGTGATCGAAGTTCCTATTGATTGCAATAAGGTTTTTGGCCCGCGAGACGAATCCCTCGTTATTACCGAATACATCGAAAATGTGCCAGAAGAATACCGCGAGCTTGGCACATCTATTCTGATGGAAGGTGAACAGGGAAATACCAAAACATTTCTGGTTACTCGTATTGACGAAAAGTCCATTACTATCGATGGCAACAATCCGTTGTGTGGTCGAGAAGTGGTCTTTAAACTGGATATCATCAGTGTTCGCGATGCCACAGATGAAGAGATAGAGCTGGGCGGCCCGGTTGGCGCTGATCCGGATATCAGCTACATAGTTGGCGACCAACAAAAGGTTAAACCTGTTGGTTAATAGCGATGGGTAGCCTCTACGCGGAATCATTGTTGGCCCCGGGCTTGAAGGTATCGTTTCAATGGCGTTACCAGAATAACGGTCGCGATTTACTCTCTGTTCTTGACCCGGAATCCCCGGTACATGGTGCCCTCGGTCAGGCTATCGATCGCTTTGAACATACCGTTTTCGATCTTGCGGCGAATAAACCAACGCTGATCGAGTGGGCAAACTCACAGGAAACCCTGCAGGACCCAGCGGATAGAAGAGAACTACGCCTTGGTGGCGCCCATGTTTTTCAACAATCTATTGAGTTACTGCAGGGAATGCAAATGATGACCGACCGGGAAGAAAATCCCGTGAGATTATCAGCCATTCATCATCATATCGGTGATGTAATGGGCTTTATCGGTCAACGTAGCGGTAGTACACATTTTCTGGAACAAGCCGCGCTCTCATACGAACAGGCTCTGGAAATTCGAACCCAGGATGAAATGCCGCTGGAATGGGCCAGATCGACATTCAATACTGGTCTTGTGATGCAGGCGCTTGGCGAACTCGAAGATGATACAGGTTTAATAAAGCAATCATTAAACCTGTTCAAACAGGCCATTAACCTGATCCCGAAAGAGAACCATTCAGAAGAATGGGCGGCTGGGATGTGTGCTGTCGGAACAGCACTCTATCAACTCGGCACCCACCGACGTGGTGCGCGTACTCTGGAACAAGCAGTTGTCGCATTACGCAACGCTCTGGCAGAACGGACAGCGGACAACAACCTGTTTGCATGGGCAATTACCCAAAATAATCTGGCCGCAACCATGCAGGCCCTTGGTGAACATGAAGAGGATATTGGCGCCCTGGAGGCATCTATTCCACTCTATGATGAAATTCTAAAAGCGCTGACAGCAGATGCGCTACCACTAATCTGGACCGTGGTATCCGCTAACCGTGCATCCGCAAAGATTGCCTTGGCAGAAGAATCAGACTATCTGGACATGGCCGAAACATCCGTCAGTGAATTTAGAAAGATCCATCAATTATTCGACGACACAGACTACACCCACTACCAAACTCAAGCATTTGAACGAGCAACACAAGCAGAACAGCTTGTCGCTTCGTTACAGGTGTGACAGTATTTAATTCATTCACTATTCTCTAAGAGAAAAATATTATGAGCGAACCAAGCAAAGAGCGCCCAGTTGTACCTGAAGGCAAAACCGAATACGTAACCACCCGACAGCTGCCAGTGAACGAAAAAGGCTATATCGGCTATGAAACCGAATGGGTTGAGTTTCAGAAAGAAGTTCCATACGAGACACCCAAGACCCCTTAAATCACTTTGATGTAGAACTGTAAATTTTCCTGCTTCTTCGCATGGATGCGAATTTGCGACATTACTGCTCTGACACCGATATCATGACCGATCTAGGCATAACAACCGATGTAGAAGCGCTAAGGAAAATATTCAACCCTGAAAATCTAAGTTTAGTCGATGTGGGCTGTGGTAACGGTGATTTGGCACGCAAGCTTGCTTATGTGGGCGCCACTATTTGTGGCGTGGAACCAGATGCCGTTCAAGCAGAAAAAAATGCACAAGCCGAGCCTGTTAAAAACGTTACATTTTGTGAGTCAAGGGCAAATCAATTACCTATGGAAGATAATTCGGTTGATGGTTTAATGTTCAGCTTATCACTCCATCATATTCCCCAAATTGAAATGCAAGCATCCCTGGATGAAGCTTTTCGAGTGATTAAGCCAACAGGATTTCTAGCGGCAATCGAACCGTTACTTGAAGGCACACATAATTACGCCATTGAACTGTTTCATGACGAAACCGAAGTCCGTCAGCAAGCAATTCAGGCATTAAGTGATTTCGCGAAACCGTATTACACTAATTGGCAGCAATACTATTACACAACTGAAAAAATATACGAAAACTTCGAAGATTTCGCAAATCACTACAGCGATAGGTCCTACTCTTCATCGGATACCAACATCATCCGTTCCGATGCAGTACGTGCGCGCTTCGAGTCGGCTCGAGAAGGAGATCAATATATATTACGCCAACCGATGCGAATCGATTTTTTTACGCATCCCAATTAGATTAATATGTCACCAAAATTGGGAGGTCTTAAGAACCAGCTGTCACTCTTCGGGGAATTGGCGATTGTTTGGGTGTAAGTCACTCTAAAGCCAGTCGAGCGGGTAAGTTATTTGTAAGTGCCAAAGGAATAGCTGTTAATTTGCATGTAAAACTGTCCCGGGAATTGAATAACAATACAGTAAATAAATCTGACACCTTTTTATTGGACACCTTTTTATTGAGGTTTGCCCGGTTATCTACTTCGAGGGTGATTTGATTGTCGCCAATGCCATCAATGACTATTCGCTGTCGATCGCCCAGAAAAAAGGAAGTGGCGACTGTTCCGGTAAAGGCGTCCGGTGGGTTGTCGGTGATGACGGCTTTTTCCGGGCGGAAAAGTAAATCCAGTGGGCCCATTTGGTTTACATCCCACTTTATTTGGCCGCCGCTTGCGCTAAATTCACCATTTTCGGCAACGCCGTTTATTCGGTTCATGGTGCCGATAAAGTCGGCGACAAAGGCCTCTTTTGGCTGAAAATATATTTCCTGGGGGGTGCCAACCTGGGCTGCCCGACCTCTGTCCATAACGACAATTCTGTCTCCAAGTGACATGGCTTCTGCCTGGTCGTGGGTGACATATACTGTGGTGATGCCCAGACTGCGCAGCAACAGTTAAAGGGACGGAGGGATTTAATTTTAATCCCTCCGTCCCCGTTTATCTTTTTATCTTTTATCCTAGGAAGCGCGCCATGGCGCTGTCATCGAAGACAACTCCAATCCCCGGCGTTTCGGGGATTGCCATTTCGCCCGATACTACATTTGGCCGGCCGGTGCATACATCATCCAGAGCTGTTTCAAATAGCGGGAAATACTCTATTGGGCTTAGATTTGGAATACCGGCGCTGGCATGGATCGCCGCCGCCGTGCCCAAGGCCATGGAATTTGAATTGTGGGGTGAGACAGTGATATTGGCAGGTTCTGCCATTGCAGCTATTGCCTGAATTTCCACGATGCCAGAAAGACAGATGTCTGGGTTTATGATATCTACGGCGCGGCGTTCAAACAGGTCGGCGAATTCGCGGCGTGTTGGTAGAGTCTCCCCGGTTAGCAGCGGTTGTTCGATTGAATCTCGCAGATAACGCATGCTGGCGGCATCGGTTGCTGTGAATGGGTCTTCAATCCACATTAAATTAAATGGTTCCATCGCACGTGCCAGCATCAAGGCCCGTGCTGGTGTTGCATGTCCCCATAAATCCACAGCCAGGCCTACATTGGGGCCAACCGCCTCGGAAACGGCTTGCAGAATGGCGATGCCATCGTTGACAGTGGTTTCAGCGGTATAGGGATAGAGTTTTATCACGGTGTGCCCTTGGGTGACCATTCGGGCTGCGATGTTGGCATAGGCTTCGGGCGGATGGATGTTTGGAGTATAGATGTTGCCATATACCGGAAGCTTTTCATGACACGTCCCGCCCAGAAGGCGGTGAACTGGCGCGTTGAGCCGTTTCCCAAGAATGTCCCAGAGGGCAATTTCGATCCCGGAAAAAGCACTGTAGACCTCGACACTGGGACGCTGTTGTCCGAATTTGCCAAAGGCTTCTCTATGGAAAGCGCGAATGTCACCGGCGGGACGACCAACAACCCATTCCGCCAAGCGGTTTACCATGGCCACAATTGCATCCTCACGGAAAGACAGCAGGTGGCATTCACCCCATCCGATGATACCGTCCCCGGTCTCGACTCTTACTAGCACATAAGCCTTGCGAGCCCACCATTGCTTGCCGATTGTCTCCGCTGGAATGACATATGGGGTAATGGCGGCAATTTTATCGGTCATCAACATTTCTCCCGTTGTTCGGTGGATAAGAGTAAAAAACAGAGTAAATCACAGGGTCTGGTCTCACAATACACAAATCAAACTGTGCAATGACCGACATGACCCCGCTTATTATATGAAATAACCGAAGTTAACCTGGCAGTACCTAATGTAGTAGTTCACACCTATCGCCTGATGGAAGGATCACACATTATCTGTGGGCATTGCAGTAGTTAGCCTGTCCCAGGAAACTGGCTGAGAATCTCCCGGCTTGCTGTACAGGTCGTTTTGGTGATTGACGATTTCCTGGTAACGGGCCAGTTCTTGTTCTCCGAGATCCTCGATTGGTGGCGGCACCAGCCGGAACGCATTGCTGGGATTATCGCCTCGTACCAGCATTGCAAAATCGTAGCCAAGGTTCCCCGGTACTACGTCTGGTGTGATGTATCTTATCGTGATTCCGATTCTGCGGGTCTGAGAAAGGTTAGGCGAAGAAGCGTGAAACAAACGTCCATGGTGGAGTGACACTTGCCCGGGGGACAAGCAGACATTCGTGGCTTTACTTTCATCCACATCAGATTGCAAAACCTGACCACGGGATAAGGCGTTGTCATCGTCGAAAGTTTCAATATGGGGTAATAACTCCTGGGTCTGGGAGCCTGGCAGAAATCGCATGCATCCGTTCTCTACAGTAACGTCGCCCAGCGCCATCCAGGCAGTGACTTCATGTTCAGTCGAACCCAATCCCCAATAAGTCAAATCCTGGTGCCAACTCACGAAGGAGGGGGTATTGGGCTCCTTAATAAATAACTCACTACCCCAGGCGAGAATATTCGGACCCAGAATCGATTCAACGGCGTCCAGCATGCGTTCATTTGAGGCTATACGATATGCAAATGGAAAAATGTAATGCGCGTTTAATCGTAAATATTTCTGGATATTCCCGTCCCTTGTAAATCTACTCTCAACCGACTCAAGCTCATTTCGAATCGTCCAGGCATCATCGGGCGGCACCACATCCAATGGAAATAAAAACCCATCGCGTTGATAGGCAGAAATCTGCGCTGAAGAGAGAGAACCAGTCATAATATGCTGCGCTCCTTAACTTATATCGTAGAGTTTGGTGTCAGAGTGTTAATTATTTTGTTGCCTTTCATTAATTCGACAATAGTTAGCACTCTGACACTAATTTCTCTCTGAATATATCAGGACAGATTTATTTTGCTAGACTATCTTAAAGGTTTATTCTGGAGATTGGAGTCAGTTTTGGAGCTGTTTTCCTTTTAATTAAAATTAAAACCGGGAAACTTTGTCTCGATTATTTCAAATAGGAGTTCAATCGTTCCTATACCTTCAGTCGATTGGAATCCAGCCAACTCATAAGCTGTTCCAATTGCTCATGAAACTCCTTCAGAGAATCGTCATCCCATTCCCCAAATACCTGGGATATATCAGGCAATAGCGATTGAAAGGTATCGCGGCAAAGCATGAGACCTTTCGGGGTGATCTTCAAATAACGTTTGCGCTTGTCGGACTGATCGGGGGTCGATGACAGCAAATCTTGATTGACCAGCACAGTGACTATTTTGGTAATGCCGGGTTGATTCATTTCCATCACGTCGGCGAGATCAGTGACTGTCCAGCGTCGCTCGGGCGTGTGGGTAAAATGGTTAAGTACGCCAAATTGTGACAGGGTTAATTCTCGTCCCTCAAAAAAACGATTCTGCCGAGTGGTCATGAGTTGTTGAATAATGCCAAGCAATACGGTCATTCGGACCTGGGTTTGCTCGCGCTTGGTTAATTCTTTTTCTGGCATGGTTATTAGTCTCTTGCATTAATATTCCACGGAATGTATTATGCATTCCATGGAATATATTATCAGATCACTTTATAGGAGACCAGCAATGAATCGTAGAAACTTTATCAAAATTGGCGGTCTGGGGATTGGCGGGGTTGCACTGAGCAGCAGCCTGGTTAGTTGCTCCGAGCCACTGTCCGAAGCGTACTTCGGTTGGAATGGCCCTGACACCAACGAAAATGACATTCGGATGCAGGTACTGGCATACGCGATACTCTGTCCCAATCCGCATAATAAACAGCCCTGGATTATCCATCTGACCGGGCCTTCCGGTTTTAATCTTTATGTCGATCCTGATCGGCTGCTACCCGAAACCGACCCGATTCATCGACAGATTCATATTGGCCAGGGTACCTTCCTCGAGACGCTGGCAATCGCCGCTAACGGTTTTGGTTACAAAGCAAACATCAATTACTTTCCCGAAGGGATGTATAGCAACACTGAATTGGTCAATAAGCCGGTTGCCGCTATTGAATTGACTCCGGCAACCAATCTGGAAAAGGACCCTTTGTTTGACGCATTATTATTGCGACATTCCAACAAGCGAGAATACGACCACTATCGATTGAGTGAGTCAGAGCTTAAAACCCTGCGCGATGCGCACCAACAACTCAGCGGATTCTCACTAACCGTGATGGATTCGCCACAGGGCAAAACCAGACTGGTGAAAATACTGACAGACGCGATGCAGATCGAAGTCGGTAATCAGCAGCGAGACCGGGAAACCATCGAGATGTTTCGTTTCAATGATGCAGAAGCCAGAAAGTATCGTGATGGATTCGGTGTCGCCCAGGCCGGTATAAGCGGGTTAAACAAATTCCTTGCCGAAACATTTTTCCTCGACCGTAAAAAAGTGGAGCAGGATCCAACCGAATTCGGCCAGCAAGCGGTCGATATGACACGAAAAGTATCCGAATCGACCAGCACCTTTGCCTGGTTATCCAGCCCAGGCAATTCGCGATTAGACCAGGTCAAGATCGGCCGTGATTATTGCCGAATGAATTTGCAAACCACCTTGATGGGACTCGCGCAACATCCCATGAGCCAAGTATTGCAGGAATATGACGACATGCTCAAACTACAGGTCGAGTTCAAACAAAGCTTCAATATCCCCGAATCTGAAACCGTACAAATGCTGTTTCGCCTGGGTAAGGCCGAGCCCGTAGCGCATGGCCCGCGAAGGCTGGTTAGGCAACTCATTCGATCTGCCTAGGAGGTAATCAAAGAGCAATGAGGGGTCAAAGCAATGAGAAGTCAGGTCTCACAATGCACAATCGCTCCACAGGGAATCTAATTTTAATCGAGTCTGGAGCTTTTGATTCTCAAGTGTGTAGAACAATCATGATTGATCCATAAACATGCGGTTATTAGCCCTTATTAGTTTAACTGCCTTTACTTCCCTTACTTCCGTTTTTGCCTCTGTGATTTTTACTACCGTGACAACCCAAAGCATTTACCTGGTATCCGGAGCCATCACGCAATCGAACTGCCGGCGCGAGAATCATATCGCCCTTGATCGCTAAAGAGTCGAGATTGGCCAGGCCCGGAATAGCAACGCCATCGTTGCGTAGCGCAGTATCTGTTGCCAAAAAATCTATATCCATTGTCGCGTCCGGTCCAAAAGTATCTGAACCCAACCCTTTGATATGACGTTTATCAAACAACCATTGCACTGTATCACCAGAAAATCCCGGCGCATCACCTAGAAATGCCGGGGTGCCAAAAAGTTGATCAAAACCGGTATGAATGATTACCAGAGAGCCCCTTTTTATGCGGCCATTGGTTTGCTCATATGCTCGAATATCCATGACAGAAAGTTGAAAATTAGGTCCCTCAAAACCAATACGGTCACGTACATCAATTACGTAGGCTGGATAAATAAATTCTTCAGGACGCAACTGATCTACGGTTCTGCCGCCAGTAACAAAGTGCCCTGGAGCGTCAAAATGGGTACTCGTATGGGTTCCTGTCTTGACTGATTCAAGTAAGAAAAAATCAACAGGGATGGTATTTACAATGGTAATTTCGGGAGCCGGATCTCCGGGAAATATTGAAGCATTCTCATCAAAAACATGACTTAAATGACTCATACCACCTTTGCAGGTAAGAGAAGCACCTTTGCCACCTGAAATTTTAATGGCAATCTTACCGCCCACTGCGCCGACTCCACCGATCATAACGAAAATCGCGACGACGGCTGCTACAGACTTTAATCGGAAACCTTTTGTTACTGCTTGACCTATGATTTTCATGAACTATTACTTCCCTATAAGATTAATGTAGAGTAACCCTATTTGCATTGGCCTGTAATGTCAACTGGAGCAACCAAACCCGAGCCCGTCCATAGAGCAATAAGGGGCCAAGGGCAATTAGAGGTCAGGTCTCACAATGCACTAATTATTTTGTTGCCTTTCAAATATTCGGCATTAATTAATACACAGACACTATTTTCCCGCAAAAAACCGATCAACGTTATCGCGAAGTTGGTACCAGCTACCAATGGCTGGTAATAACCAGGGGTTGCCGAACCAAAATGGTGACAACCAAAATGGTGACGGAGGGATTTAATTTTAATCCCTCCGTCAACTTTTACCCCTTTTACCCGACCTTTTACCTCTGCATTCGTAAACATTGCAAGGGCAATAATTATTCGCGAAGGGGGCTCTGCATAAGTTCTTTACTGAAAGTAGTTTGAATCAAAAGGGATCGCGCACCGATGTACTTTACAGTCTTATATTTCGGAACGACAGTCACTTTTTCTTTACTCCGTGAGGAGATAGCAACGTGAAAGTTCCGCCAATTAATCAGTTTTGCTGGAGAAAAAGTTCTATTATTTCCACAGGTATCGCACCGGCTTGCTTGGCCTCCAAATCTCCGTTCGGATCAAACACCAAGAAACTTGGTGTGCCCACCCAACCGGATTGGGTCACAGTTTCATAATAATTCGCAAACTCTCCCCATTCGGCCAGAAGGTTGGCAAAAGGGATGTTGTGTCGGTTTACAAAATCCATCGCCTCTGTTTTTCTGATCTTCCCATCAACGGATACGCCAAGAATTTTGGCATCATCGGAATGATGTTCTAAATGAAAATCCGCATATTCTCCCGCTTCCTGATTGCAGGCTATGCAATCGGAAGCCCAGATCATTACGATCAGCCTTTGACCTGGAACATGGTGGTCAGCAATCGCCTCGATTGTTCCGGTTTGCAGGTTGGAAAATCGTGATTCGGCGATTGCTGAGTGCAATCACCAATACCATAAAAAATCCAGAAACAAATGATCTAATTGACAACTGGATTGCTGGCGCTAGTGAAAGCATGTTTTGCTTCAGCACAATGCGTTGTTACTATGGCTTTATATACGAATATCCCATGGCCTGTAGTTTCGCTACTTCTGCGACACCACTCGGCACAATATCGCCTTCACCCACATCATAAAGATCCGTCTGATAGTCTACCTTTCGACCGTTCAGCGTATTTGCGCAAACATGAAAATTGACACCCTGGTCTTTTAAGCCGGAAATTTTTGCAGTGATATCGTCTGTAGCGCTGGCACTTTTAAATTTTGGAACTTTTGCTAATGCATCCGGTTCCAGTAATAACGCCAATCCGTTTCCATGCAGCACGACTTTCAGATCGAGGTTTTCTTTACCGACTGCATTGATGTGATTCTGAATATTACGCAGGGCCCCGGCATGTTGTTTGGGATTATCGTAGTTGATGTGATACACGACTTTTTGCTTGCCGTATCCGGAATCTGCATGGGTGAATCCTGCAAACAACATTAATGCAGTAAACACAAACGAAACAGCTATTCTTGTGGTTTTAATCATTAGACTATCCTCTGGTTAGTTGGAGAGGAAAGCCTAGCAGAATTTACAGGAAGGGGGGTGAAAAACGCGGTTCAGAGCTGGCAGGAAAATTAGATACTTGGCATAGTGTTCCGGGGTCAGGCCCTTGGTCTTGACAGAATTCCGTGAATTCCAAACCATGATAACCAATTTATTTGCTCGACTTTCCCAATGGATTCCCCCATGGATTTAAACCATCACCAACAGGTCGACTTGAAGAAGCTGACGATTTGCGATCATTTTTATCTCGATTGCTAGAACGCCGACCGCTCCGGTGAGCACTATAATTATCACCAGAACCCGAGAGATACTCAGCGGATTTGTTTTCACGCTTTTCGCGCAATCGTTCAGCATCTTCTAGACTTAACTCAGCAGGCTCTCCCGCCTTTTGACCTTCTGGCACAACACGATCTCTAGGCGACAATTGAAACTGTTCGTCTGAGGCTCTAGGTAAGCTTTTAAATGTATACAAATAAAAACCTTCTACTTTTTCACGCGCCCAATCTGTTTTTTTAAGAAACTTCACACTAGAAGGAATGCCCGGATTGGTTTTAAAGCAATTGATATTTAAATAGGCAAAAAGAATATCAAATCCGTAGTAATCCGACAGTTCAATCAACATCTGTTTTAAACCGACACCGTGGAGTGGACTATTTTTGTAATTGATCTCATCATTCATCGTAATGTGCATCCAAGAGAAGTAAGTGCGCCATAATGCCTGTTGAAAATCTGCTAAATATAACACCGCAAAACGAGCTGTCGCCCTCTGGTTCCCTTTTATTGTCCTAAGCATAATTACTGTCATCTTTGACACCGAGTTAATTGTAGTCGGCCCCTTTAGTTTCCTGGCACGGTTGTGGATAATCTAAACGATGAAACGACTACAGAACAAAATCGGATTAATCACCGGCGCAGCTAGAGGGATTGGAGCGGAAACTGCGAGGTTGATGGCAGATTCCGGGGCGATAGTTTTTATTGCCGATATCTTGGTTAAGCAAGCAGATCAAGTGGCGTCCGAGATTGAGGAAAATGGCGGTAAGGCATTCGTTATCGAGCTTGACGTTACATCTGAAGTTAGTTGGCAATCTGCGATCGCTAAAATTACTAGTTCTGTCGGGAAACTAGATATTCTGGTTAACAATGCGGGGATTTTACTGGCGAAAGATTTTGAAGAAGTCACTGTGGCGGAGTGGAAGAAGCTGGTGGATGTCAATATGACGAGCGTATTTTTGGGTACAAAGATTTGTGCACCTGCTTTGAGGGAATCAGCAAAACAGTCTGCTCATGGCAGCGCAATCGTGAATATATCGTCGGTCGCCGGCCTGGTCGCTGCGCCGAATGACCCGTTGTACGCGATGACTAAAGGCGGTGTTACTTTATTTACCAAATCAACGGCGGTTAGCTTCGCCAACAAGGGTGATCGTATTCGCGTCAATTCCATACACCCGGGTGTTGTTGATACAGATATGGGCGATATTGCAATTACCGCGCAAGCAAAAAGACTAGGCGTTACGGATACTGAAAAAATACGTCAATTATCTGCAGACAGGCACCCTGTTGGGCGAATTGGAGAGACATCGGACGTGGCTAATGCGGTACTGTTTCTGGCGTCTGATGAAGCAACATTTGTTACCGGTACAAGCCTTACCGTTGATGGCGGCTACACTGCGCAATAAATATCTCGCAACTTAAAATAGCTAAAACAATGAGGGGGCAGGTTTCACAATGCACAATCGCTCCACAGGGAATCCAATTTCAATCGAGTCTGACCCTTATTGACTAGAGTCTGACCCTTATTGACTTCAATCGAGTCTGACCCTTATTGACTCGCTGTCACGCGGATGATTAACTCCATTAAAAGTTAAAACAGCTTCAATCTTCAGAGGATTAACGCCTTCAAGGCATCCAACATTAAAATCGAATTGTTTTGGGTTTAATCGCGATAGGTGGTGCGTATAGACTCCACAAGTGGAGCAGAAGTAGTGCTTTGCTGTTTTGGTATTGAATTGATAAAGCGATAGATTTTCTTTGCCTTTCACAATCGTTAAATTTTCTCGTGGCACGGCTGCAAGGATTGCTCCTTTGCGCCGGCAAATAGAACAATCGCAGCGTCCAACCTCATCGATGCCGTCTGGTAATTCGATCAGAATTTCTACCAAGCCACAATGGCAGGTTAACTTATGTTCTTTTAGGATATCTGTGTTGCCTATTTTTTTGATCATAATTAAATCTATTCTGAAACTGAGCTTAAACTAATAAAGGTGACGAATAAAGTTGACGTAAGCAAAAGGGTCAGACTCGATTGAACTTATAGGTTTGAGAATAAAGCACCTAACTTTTTCATGACACAGTCAAAGGTCGCGTATTATCGAAAAAGCAAAAGGGTCAGACTCGATTGAACTTATAGGTTTGAGAATAAAGCACCTAACTTTTTCATGACACAGTCAAAGGTCGCGTATTATCGGGATTTCTACAGTTGTTTACATAGAATAGGCATTCTAAAGAAACCGCCGTCACATACCAACCAAACGCTTCGCGCTTGATTGGGTCGTCTTTAAGCTAATCCAACTATAGGAAAGTACGTTTGAGCACTACGCCTGTTAATAATTTACGAGGAATTGCCTGCATCATTGCGGCCGGATTGTTTTTGACAGCCAATGATGCAATTTCCAAGTGGTTGCTGCCGCATTATCCCGTAGGTCAGATACTGTTTATCATGGCAAGCTTAATCACGTTACTTTCCGTCATGGTAATGCGGTTTCGTGGTGAGAAGCCGCTTGCAGCAGTCAGTTGGAGGCCGCATTTTTACCGCGGAGGGTTATATGTAATCGGGTCTTTCGGATTTGTAATTTCCCTTAAATATTTACCTTTTGCTGAGGTAGTGGCCATTGTTTTTGCTGCCCCAATGTTTATGACACTGTTGGGTCGATTCTTTTTGGATGAATCTGTGGGTTGGCATCGCTTGGGTGCTGTGTTGATTGGTTTTGTGGGTGTTATCGTTATCATCCAACCAGGTTCTGATGCGTTACATTGGGCAGTGGCTTTGCCTTTGATTGTTGCCTTATCAGATGCGCTTCGTGATTTGGTTACGCGGCAAATGTCAGATGGAGAATCCAGTTTGCGCATCGTGTTTTCAACGGGAGGTATGTTGACCCTTGCTGGACTGGTCACCGCAGTGGCTGGGTGGGAGGTGCTTCGACTTGATCATATTGTTTTGTTTGTTTTTAGCGCTGTCTCATTTGTTGTTGCACACTTTTTTATGGTTGAAGCATTTCGTCATGGCCAGCTTGTTGCCGTGGCTCCCTTTCGCTACGTTCAAATCATTTGGGTGATTTTGGCCGGAATGATATTTTGGGATGAAACCCCCAGGCCGATGGTTTTCGTGGGAATTGGAATTATTTGTGCGTCGGGAACTTACATCGCCTGGCGCGAAGCGATGGCTCGGAGATTTGAGAAGACAAATCGAACGAGAAAGACTGGCTAATGGGCGTCCCGGTTTTATTTCATTAAGAGCGACCGATCTATTAAGTCATCGCTCATGTTTTTACGTAAAACCCAATGGGCTAGAAACAAAGCTGAGAGTTCGTACATCTCCACATTTGATAAACCATCCGTGTGGGATAATTCAAAATGTGGACACCCAAGACTACATGTAATTTTTTATGACGACATAGGAGGAGATATCAATCTCACACCAACTTTAAGCTTTGCTTTTTACTGCTTGTTCCAAAGCCCGGAAACCTCCGAGGAAGACGTCGTTAGCAACAAATTTTTCCCAATAATCACTCTCGCCATCAGAAACAGAAAATTCTGCTAGCCAGCAGGCGAAGGTCGTATCCTTATCGGTTACTGGTTGGAATTGCATGGTGGCGATATAGTTCACGAAGGGTAAAGGGCCACCAATCATATTGTAAATAATTTCGTGATTGATAGACGACAAAGATAATAGCGTCTCGCGAACATGCCCACTGCCGTCTTTTAATGCAAAATTACGAATGCAACCTACTTCGTTGTTGACTTTGCCTTCCTCGATTACGCTTTCACCTGCAGCAGGATGCCAATTTGGAAGGCCATTAAAATCGGACACCATGGCCCAGACCAGTGATAGGGGAGCGTCAATTATGGTTGATACCTTTACTTTAATCATCGTCCAGTTCCTCTGTTCTCATTAGATGTTATCGTGAATTGTTATGCAGAAATGATCAGGCAAGTGATAACTCTGCGAACTGCTCGGTGCGCTCGCGAATAGCAAGCTCCGTAGGCAGGCGCTCTATACTGCTTGCCCCATAAAACCCATGGCAATCGGGACAGTTTTCTAACATGAACTTGGCATCAGCCGGCTCGGATACCGGTCCACCATGGCATATAAAAAGAAGATCAGGGCGTACAGATTTTGCAGCGGAGGACCAATCATTGAACAACGCTACGCAATCTGGCAGGGTCTTGGAAGTTGCTGCGCCGATAGAACCCCCAGTTGTTACACCGAAGTGGGCAACGATAATATCTGCCCCGGCATTGGCCATGGCCAATGTTTCATCTTTGTTAAATACATATGGCGTTGTCAACAGATCTAGCTTACGGGCTTTCCCAATCATATCGACTTCCATTGAATAGGGCATGCCCGTTTCTTCTAATGACTGCCTGAAATTTCCATCGATTATTCCCATTGTAGGAAAGTTCTGAACACCAGAGAATCCGGTACGTTTTATTTCCTCCAGGAAAACATCAATCATGATGAATGGGTCAGTTGCGTTTACCCCTGCCAGAACTGGCGTGTGACTGACGACTGGCAGTACTTCACGGGCCATATCCATTACAATTTCATTGGCGTTACCATAAGACATGTAACCAGCAACGGATCCGCGTCCAGCCATTCTATACCTGCCGGAATTGTAAATTACCATTAAATCAATACCGCCAGCTTCCTCGCATTTGGCGGATAACCCGGTCCCCGCACCTCCGCCGAGAATCGGCTTGCGGTTACTTATTTTGGTATTCAGTCGGGTCAATATTTCCTGTCTTTCTATACGTGGCATAGTGAATCCTAGAATTCTTATTTAGTGTTTACCCTTGAAAATGCATCAAGAGCAGCGGAGATAAATATCGGATCATTAATATCCGCGGCTACAGAAGTGATTTTTCTAGAATCCGTTTGCTCGACGGTTTCCAGTAGTGCTTCAAACAGTGCCGAATCAGCTTCACTATCATGAAATACCGCCCCCTCAACAGATATTGAAGATACACCTTTTAGTGGTAACAAAAATTCAACCGGACCCGAACAAGCATTTAATTTTTTGCCGATCCAACGGCCCATCTCAGCACACTCATCGACTGTGGTTCGCATTAATGTCACCTGAGCATTGTGAATATAGAGATTTCGATTCTTGTAACGATCCGGAACACTTTCCAATCCTCTGAAATTGACCATGTCCAGTGCGCCGCAGGATCCAACGTAGGGGATGCTACTACGAGCGATAGAATCCAGCCTGGATTCGCCGGCACTTTGAACGCCGTCAAACAACAAATCGCAAACCTCAGTCGTGGTGATATCGATAACACCTGATAATTCACCCGCATCTACAAGATGTTCCATTGCCCGACCACCGGTACCTGTAGCATGAAAAATCAGGCAATCGTAATCCGGCTCTAATGCTGTTGAAATTGCCGAGACGCATGGCGTTGTGACACCAAACATAGTCAATCCAAGCGCTGGCTTGCTGTCGTCGATATCGGGCAAGGGATGAGACACCATCCCAACGATGGCATGTGCTGCATTAGCGAGAACCCGCTTCAGAACCCTGTTTAGACCCGCGACATCAGTTATCGGATTTAACATAAACATGTCCGATGGGCCGACATAGGCAGAAACGTCACCAGAAGCCATCGTTGAGACCATCATTTTGGGAATGCCAATGGGCAGTGATCGCATAGCAGGGGTAATAATCGCAGAACCACCTGAACCACCTAAGCCAATCATGCCGACGATATCCGATTTGTTTTGTATCATCTGATACAAAGCAGCTGACATGCCGGTTACGGCGTGCCCCCGGTCGTCAAGAAACACAGCAGTCGGACCATCCGGATGATAGGTGGCAATCTCAGCAGGTTTAATATCCGGTGTGGCTCCTTCACTCCGTATTCCGACATCTACAAGGGTTGTCTCAATACCAGTGGCTTTTATCAGGTCCCTGACATAAAGCAACTCAGCCTTTTTAGTATCAAATGTACCAACAATGTAAATCTTTCCATTGGGGTTTTGAACTCGGTTATTCATTTAATCGTTCTGTTGGCATGATCTGATTCGCATTTTAGGCCAGTGTTGTTTATATGGCATATTGCGGTTGTTGCACAGTCCAAAAAAAAGATGGTTGCTTCTTTTAGAGACGTGAGTATAATAACGATATGCGCGTCTCACGTCAAACTAAAAGTCACCAGCCTAACGCTGAGCGCGGGGCTAGTGTGAGGACACGTCGATTGATGATGGAAACCGCTATCAGATTGATGCAAGATGGTGTCACGCCATCAATCAGCGATACGGCAGTTGCTGCAGAAGTCTCCAGAGCAACAGCATATAGATACTTTCCAAGCCAGGCCGCTTTGATACAAGCAGTAGTCGAAGAAGCGTTAGGCCCCATTCTCATATGGGATTCCGAAGATACCAATATGGACACTCGGATGAATGATTTTTTTAACTCATCTTTACCGAGAATCTTTGAATTTGAAGCAACTTTCAGGGCAGCGCTACAGCATTCTTTGGATATTCGATCGAAAAATGTCGGGAATTTTAAAGAAGTCGAGCACGAACTAAAGCGCGGTCATCGAATTGAGGTATTGAAAAAATTAATTGCCCCACTGAAAAAAGACTTGTCAGCAAAACAGAGTACAAAGCTGGTTAAAGCATTGTCTTTACTGTTTGGGATTGAAGCCATAATTGTTTTGAAAGATATTGGCCAACTAAGTTCTAAAGAAACCCAGGCCACCATTCAATGGGCAGCCAGGGCGATAATCGAAAAGGCATTAGAAGAGTCGAACAAATAGCGACCGCTAAATAAAAAATATGAATGACCTTCCGCCAATTTTTGAAAAGCCAGTAAATACAATACCAATAGAAATGTTTTTATTGGAGTCCGAAAAATGCAACAAACGATATAAGCAGGAATCAGATTTTAATTTTGGCGATCTGCAAAATACGCAGTTACCTGAAACCACCTCTGCTCAAATGGTAGAGCAATTAAACTAGGAGAAATAGAAATGAGAAACAAGCTAACCGGTATCGTGGCCGGAATTGTATTAACTCTTGCGAGCACGGCACCCGTTCAGGCGCAAGAACTGACCATTTTCTGGGCCGAGTGGGATCCAGCAAATTATCTACAGGAACTGGTAAACGAATACGAAGAAGTATCCGGTGTTTCTGTTACGGTCGAAACAACACCCTGGTCAGATTTCCAGACCAAAGCTTTCACAGAATTTAACGCCAGAGGCAACTCTTATGACTTGATCGTGGGTGATAGCCAGTGGCTCGGTGCTGCCTCAACCGGTGGTCACTATGTGGATTTAACTGATTTTTTCAACAAACATAACCTTGGCGAAGTTATGGCGCCTGCAACAGTAAAGTATTACGCAGAATACCCTGGTAACTCCGGAAAATTCTGGGCTGTACCTGCTGAAGGTGATGCTGTTGGCTGGTCCTATAGGAAAGATTGGTTCGAAGATGCTACTGAAATGGCTAACTTTAAATCAAAGTATGGCTATGATCTCGCCCCACCAAAAGACTGGAAACAGTTGCTAGAAATATCTGAGTTCTTTCATCGCCCAGCTGAAAAGCGGTATGGCGTAGCGATCTATACCGATAATTCCTACGATGCGATGGCAATGGGTTTCGAAAACGCCCTGTTTTCTTACGGTGGTGAATTAGGTGACCCTGAAACATACCAGGTTCAGGGCTACATCAATAGTGATAAATCGATCGCCGCTTTGGAAGCATATAAGGAATTGTATTCAAAAACTCCTCCCGGTTGGGCCAAAACATTCTTCGTAGAAAATAACCAGGCTATTACCGAAGGTTTGGCCGCAATGAGCATGAACTATTTTGCTTTCTTTCCAGCGCTGCTTAATGAAGCAACAAACCCCCATGCTAAAAGTACCGGGTTCTTTGCTAATCCAGCTGGACCGGACGGTGATCAGTTTGCTGCTCTTGGTGGACAAGGAATTTCTGTTGTTTCTTACTCTGATAATCAGGAAGAAGCTTTCAAATTCCTGGAATGGTTTATTAAAGATGACGTTCAGAAAAGATGGGCTGATCTTGGCGGATATACTGCACACGCTAAGACCCTTTCTTCTGAAGAATTCCGCAATGCAACACCATACAATGAAGCCTTTTATCAAACTATGTTTAAGGTAAAAGATTTCTGGGCTGTGCCTGAGTTTGCTGAACTTCTCTCAAAGCTCAATCAACGTATTTACCCATATGTTGTTGGCGATAAAGGAACAGCGAAAGAAGCACTTGATGCTGTTGCTGCTGATTGGGAAAAAATCTTCACCAAGTATGGACGTATCAAGTAAGTCTGGCTATGTGAGGGAGAGCGAATTTTACTCTCCCTCGTTATATTTAGAATTATTGATTTTAACCATACTATTTAGAGGGAGCCGATCGTGAGTAAGGCTGTTATTGCACAACTTGACCCAAAATCAAGGGGTGCTACCCGCGGAATGAGCGATCTATCCATTCGGAATTTATTCATAATTCCATCAATCGTTTTCTTGATTGTGTTTAACATTTTCCCTCTGCTTTATTCCCTCGGATATTCCTTTACGGATTTTCGCGCCTCGACAAATGCTCCGGCGAAGTTTGTTGGATTGGCTAATTACAGAGAACTATTGAACGATGAATTTATTTGGGTGAACTTTGCCATTACAGCCAAGTACGTTCTCATTTCCGTTTCCGGCCAGGTCATTGTCGGCTTTGGAGTAGCCATGCTTTTAAATCGAGAGATTCCGTTTAAAGGCCTTCTAACCACGTTATTGATGTTGCCAATGATGCTGTCAATGGCTGTTGTTGGTTTGTTTTGGAAATTGCTGTATGACCCTTCATTCGGCATTATTAATTACGCTCTCGGGCTAGGTACATTTGAATGGTTAGCCGACCCCGATGTAGCCCTTTATGCTATCGCGATCACAGATATCTGGATGTGGTCGCCCTTTGTGATGTTATTGTCGTTGGCAGGTTTATCCGCTGTTCCCAAGCATTTATATGAGGCAGCAGCCATCGATCGAGCCGGATCTCTATATACATTCTTCCGAATAACTTTGCCACTGGTCGCTCCAATTTTGATGATCGCTATCATTTTCAGAACCATGGAGGCTTTTAAGACATTTGATCTGGCCTATATCCTTTCGAGTCAACCAACAACAGAACTTATAGCAATCCGTCTGTACAAAATGGCTTTCCAGGAGTGGCAGACCGGGATGTCCTGTGCACTAGCTTATATCGTTCTGATAATGGTCCTGGCAATAACCAATATCTATGTAAAATATCTCAACAAAGTGAAGGAGCGTTAGGATGGCTGGCGTAAGTACTAAGGGTGAACTCGCCCTCGATAAGGCCGCAATAATTGGTGCATTAATTGCGACGTTAATATTCCTGGCCCCGATTTACTGGATTACATCAACGGCATTCAAGCCACGTATTTTGGCGACCACAGTGCCACCAACGGTTGTTTTCTCGCCCGAGATTTCACCCATGGTCAAATTGATGACAAAACGATCGCAGCTTCGCGAAGCGGTAGATCCTGATATCTATGCTGCCGCCCCCTGGTGGGAAAGAATGGTTTTTGATGGCGGTGAGAAGGTCGTGCGTACCGGCAAAGGAAAAATTCGTCTTTCGGGTTACCCGAGTCGTTTCCTAAACTCGTTGATCGTGGCTATTATCAGTACGATATTAGCGGTGGGGATGGGAACACTGACCGCATATGGATTCTCGCGATTTAAGATAGCAGGAGAGGATGACTGGTTGTTCTTTATCCTCTCAACCCGCATGCTTCCTCCCGTGGTGGTGGCCATACCGATGTTTCTTATGTACAGGGTGGTCGGACTAAATGACACCCATCTTGGACTGATCATATTATATACCGCATTCAATCTGTCTTTCGCAGTTTGGCTGATGAAAGGTTTTATTGACGAAATTCCGAGAGAGTATGAAGATGCTGCCCTTGTCGATGGCTATACACGTATGCAGGCATTCTTCAAAATTGTCCTTCCAGAGGCCGCCACAGGCATTGCCGCAACTGCTGTATTTTGTTTTATCACAGCGTGGAACGAGTATGCTTTCGCTTTGATCATGACAAACCGCAGGGCACAGACTGCGCCGCCGTTTATTCCTAGTCAGATTGGTTCAGGCTTGCCGGATTGGACTGTTATAGCGGCAGGGACATTACTGTTTCTGATACCAGTCGCTATATTCACATTCCTGCTTCGTAACCACCTGCTTCGTGGTATGTCTTTTGGAGCGATACGAAAATGACTTTTCGAGAAATGAATCAAAAATATTTTGCGCCTGGTGCTCAATCTCTCATGATTTTTGGCATCGTTGCATTGTGTCAACCCTGGAATTTATTTCTCCATCGCTATGGCCTTACCATGATAATCATTGGTTTGATCTCGTTTATGGTTACGTCCAAAATTGCCCCGGAAGATTATTCAGTCAAGGATGAGGGGTAAAGGGTATGGCACAGATAGAACTGCGTAACGTGGACAAATATTTTGGTGAATTCCATGTTATCAACAATGTGAATTTAACCATTGAGGATAACGAATTTATAGTTTTCCTCGGAGCGTCCGGTTGCGGGAAAACAACAACCCTGCGTTCAATTGCCGGACTTGAAACCATAGACAGTGGTGAAATCCTTATAGACGGAAACCCCGTGCAGGATAAAAAAGCGGAAACGCGGGACATTGCTTTTGTTTTCCAGTCTTTTGCTCTTTATCCACATATGACGGTTTACGAGAATATGGCGTTTCCCCTTAGAGCAACGGGTGTCAGCAAATCTGAAATAGATCTAAACGTTAGGCGGGTTGCTGATATTTTGCAGATCACACCGTTGTTAACCAGACGCCCATCAGCCATTTCAGGTGGTGATATGCAACGCACGGCCATCGGTAGGGCGCTAGTGCGTAACCCGAAGGCATTATTGATGGATGAACCCATCGGTGCGCTTGATGCAAAATTGCGTGAAGACATGCGCATTGAAATTAAACGTTTGCATGCTAAGCAGGGATCAACAACAATTTATGTGACTCATGATCAGACTGAAGCCATGTCGTTAGCTGATCGTATCGTGATTATGCACGATGGCACGTTACAGCAAATTGGTTCTCCGCAGGAAGTTTATGAAAATCCGGTTAACCTGTTCGTTGCACAGTTTGTCGGTAGCCCCGTGATGAATGTTTCCGACGTTCTGATAAGTGAACAAAACGATGAAAGCAGCGTGATTCTTGGTGATTCTTCAGAGGGTTTTAGCTTCCCTAAGGAATTGACAGGTCAACTTGATAGCCAGGGTGCAGCGCGGGAAAGTATAGCATTGGGTATTCGCCCCGAAAATATTGATATCAGCCTGACTGGCCAAACAGGGTACATTCCCGTTGAAGCACACATCATTGAGCCACTGGGTTCCCATGACATTATTGATTTGAAAATTGGATCAAAACTCATTCGAGCCAGAACTCCTTCTGGATTTGTAGACGAAGTTGGAACACAGGTTTGGGCAAAACTTGATCCGACCCAGACACATTTCTTCGACACATCCAGCGGTAGTTCATTTGGAGTGAAACTCTAATGGCCAATATTGAGCTAAGAAACATTACAAAAAAGTACGGGAACGACATTGCCCTGAGTGGCCTTAGCCTGGAAATTCCTGATGGACAGTTTTTTGTTCTTTTAGGTGAAACTGGAGCGGGAAAAACCACGACGCTGCGGATTGTTTCAGGACTGGAAGCACCAACCGAGGGTCAGATTTTTATTGATGATATCGACGTAACAACCTGGGGTGCCGCGGAACGTGATGTAGCATTGGTGCTTCAACAGTATTCCCTGTATCCAAGGTATACGGTTCGTCAGAATCTGGAATTTCCACTTAAATCTAAAATTCGCCTGATGAATCAGAGCGATATTGATGAGAATATTGCAAAGGTCGCCAAGACTTTGCACATCGAGCACTTGCTGGAGCGCAAAACAGACCGACTTTCCGGTGGAGAAATGCAGCGTGTGTCCATTGGCAGGGCGATTGTTCGAAAACCAAATGTCTTCTTAATGGATGAGCCACTTTCTGCGCTTGATGCAAAGTTGCGTGAGGTATTGCGACAGGAGCTCAAAGACCTTCATATGAACCTGGGTGAGACATTTTTGTTTGTAACCCATGATCAGGTAGAAGCTATGTCACTGGGAGACCGTGTTGGAGTCCTAAATGAAGGTAGGCTTGTTCAGGTAGATACGCCCCATGATATCTACAATAACCCCTGTAATACGTTTGTTGCTCGTTCTGTGGGTTCGCCAACGATGAATTTATTTGATGGTCAAATGTCTGAAGGCAAAGCCATCGTTATTCCAGAAAGATTTGAGCTTCCCGTTGCACAACGTTTAAAACCTGGGACTGAAACCGATAATCGTTCCCTGACATTTGGCATTCGCCCTGAAGATATTCATATTGAATCTGGTGCACCCATTGAGGCATCTGTCTACGATGTGGAGAACCACGGAGTTGAAAAAATTCTAACCTTGATGGTCGGTGATAATAAACTGCGTGCCACCGCTTCCGCAAAACTTAAGGTTGTTGCTGATGAGACCATTCGATTTGCCTGGAACCCCAGTAAAGTCATTCTTTTTGATGGCGAATCGGGTGATAGCCTGCACCATACCTGAGATCAAATACGGGTATATTTACCATTAACACTGAATAGGAGAAAATCAATGCACTTATCAACTCACAACTGGATGCGCGCCGAGCCGGTGGAAACTACGCTTCGGCGCGGTAAACAGTATGGCTTACAAAGCATCGAAATCAGCGGTGAACCCGATCAGTATGACTCGAAAGAAGTTCGCAAAATTCTGAAAGAACTGAATATGTTCTGCTGGGGTTCGGTCACCCTGACCCTCGGTGATCGCAACCTCGCGGCAAAAGATGAAGCTCAACGTGCCGCGACGGTCAATTACATGAAACGCGTTGCGACCATGATTCATGAACTCGAAGGCTCGGAATTGACCGTAGTACCCGCGACGGTTGGCAAGGTCACACCCGATGGTACTCCAGAGGAAGAATGGCAGTGGGTTACCGACGGCTTAAAGGAGGTCTATGAACTGACCGAATCCTATGGCATACGGATGGCACTGGAACCGCTCAATCGATTTGAAACCTATTTTCTCAACCGCGCGGATCAAGCCGTGGAGCTGGCGAAAGCCGTGGGTCCCAACTGCGGTGTCTGCCTCGATGCTTTCCATATGAATATCGAAGAAGAAGATTTTCACGAGTCCATTCGAACTGCAGGAGATTTGCTGGTTGATTTTCACGTCGCCGACAACAATCGCATGCCGCCTGGCATGGGGCAACTCAACTGGCAGGAAATTGTGGCCACGCTGAAATCGATCGGCTATGACGGTGGTATGACGCTCGAGTTTGTTACTCCCGTGGATCGAACCCCGGTGACAAAATGGCCCGACCAGGTAGAAACCAAACCAGTGGATATATCGCCGGAGCAGTTAAAATTCATCGAGGATCACGGCAGCAGTTTATTAAGCGAAGAGTTCTACACAGAGATGGTTAAACGTGCTTGCCAGCACATGGTGCCACTGCTTTAGATGGAGAAGTATTCAGGAAATGGAATCCGCGATGTCAGGGCCCCTGACCAACCGGGCTGGGGACTAACAATCGGCCGGGATTTCGTATCCAAGTATACGAAGCCGGTTCAATCTGAGTAATTCGCTATGAGCAGCAGCCGAATTTTGCAACACGTCAATATCATGGTCGATGACCTGGATCTCGGTGTCGCGTTCTATCGGGATCTCATCGGTCTGGAGCTAGATGAAACACCAGATCTCGATTTTCCGGCACAGTTTTTCAAGCTTGACGGTAAGCAGCAAATTCACATGAATGAATATAAGGATAATCATCCTTTCCGTGCCCATTTTTGCATTATTGTTGATAATTTTAATATCGTGTTTCGGCGTATGAAAAAAGCAGGCGTAATCGACATTGAGCCCTGGGGGAAAATTCGTCGTCTGTCTTCAGGATCGATGCAGATGTTTTGCCGCGACCCCAGCGGTAATCTTGTCGAGATCGCAAGCCGACCCGAAGAGGTGATTAAGGATGACCTACTGGGCGATAGCGAATGGATCCGGGCCGACGCGAGTAACCAGCTGTATAGGTCCGGGCGAAACGAGCATCGCCGCGGTTAGTCCAGCTGATGGCGATCTTGTTGCTGGAAACAATCGATTCTGCTGCCGAAGAAATTCTTGGCAAGGTCGACAATGTAATCGTTGCATCGGAACCGACCGCCAGTGACGAAAATCTGCCACCTGTTGGTGGCCCAAACATTGAAACGAAAATTCATGAGGTTTAAGTATGAAGACGATTAAAGGCCCGGCGCTGTTTCTTGCACAATACGCGAGCGATGAAGCGCCGTTTAATACCTGGGATAGTATTACAAAATGGGCGGCGGACTGCGGATATAAGGGCGTCCAGGTGCCCAGTTGGGACGCACGACTGATTGATCTGGAAAAAGCGGCAACTTCAAAGGACTATTGTGATGAATTCAAGGGCAAAGCGGCCGAAAATGGTATCGCAGTAACCGAGCTTTCAACCCACCTGCAGGGACAGCTTGTGGCGGTCCACCCAGCCTACGACACGTCTTTCGACGGCTTTGCCGACCCCAAGGTTCACGGCGACCCGAAGGCTCGGCAGGCGTGGGCGGTTGAGCAGATGATGATGGCCCTGTCGGCTTCGAAGAATATGGAGATGACCGACCATGTTTCATTTTCCGGCGCATTGGCATGGCCCTACCTTTACCCCTGGCCTCAGCGACCTGCTGGCCTGATTGAAACGGCATTTGATGAACTGGCAGCGCGCTGGCGCCCCATCCTTGATCATGCGGAAGAGTGTGACGTTAACGTCTGTTATGAGATCCATCCTGGAGAAGACCTGCATGATGGCGTGACTTTCGAAATGTTCCTGGAGCGGGTGGATAATCATCCCCGTTGCAACATGCTCTATGACCCTTCGCACTATGTTCTGCAGTGTCTGGATTACCTGGATCATATTGATATCTACCAAGACCGCATCAAAATGTTCCATGTAAAAGACGCGGAGTTCAACCCGACTGGCCGCCAGGGTGTGTACAGCGGCTACCAACCCTGGGTCGACCGCGCGGGGCGCTTTAGAAGCCTGGGTGATGGGCAGGTCGATTTCGCTGCCATTTTTTCCAAGATGGCAGCCAACAATTTCGAGGGCTGGGCTGTGGTCGAATGGGAATGCTGCCTGAAGCACCCCGAAGATGGGGCCCGTGAGGGTGCAATGTTTGTTAGCGACCACATCATTCGCGTTACCGAACGCGCATTCGATGATTTTGCCGGCGCCGGAACAGACGAGGAGAGCAACAGGAAAATGCTCGGTATCTAATAATGACGGGCGACAGAAAATTTAGCACGCGTTCGGGTCAGATCCGCCTTGGTATGGTTGGGGGTGGCAACGATGCCTTTATAGGGGGGGTGCATCGGATCGCTGCCCGCCTCGATGACAAGTTCAAACTGGTCGCCGGGGCATTGTCATCGACCCCGGCTAAGGCGCAGGAATCCGGCCTGGCACTGAGATTGCCGCCCGATCGGATATACGATGACTTCAAGCAAATGGCAATCCGTGAGACGCGCCTCAAAGATGGCATTGAAGCCGTATCCATTGTTACGCCGAATCATGTGCATTATGCTGCGGCGCGCGAATTTCTCAAACGGGGAATTCATGTCATCTGTGACAAACCGCTGACCTCGAACCTGGCTGACGCCCGAAAATTGGTGAAGTCAGCGGAGTCGTCCGATGCCCTTTTTGTGCTCACTCACAACTATACCGGTTATCCCATGGTGCGCCAGGCGAAGCAGATGGTGGCCAACGGTGACCTCGGGAAAATACGTGTGGTGCAGGTGGAATATCCCCAGGACTGGTTGACCATCCACCAGGATTTCAAGCAGGCCGAATGGCGTACAGACCCCGCACGATCCGGGGCCGGGGGTTCTACCGGCGACATCGGCACCCATGCTTTTAACCTGGTAGGCTTTGTCACCGGACTCGAGGTCGAGAGCCTGGCAGCCGATATCCAGGCCTTCGTTGAGGGCCGCCAGGTTGATGACAATGCCCACGTCATGCTGCGGTTCAAGGGCGGTGCACGGGGTATGTTGTGGAGTAGCCAGGTTGCACCCGGTAATGAAAATGCATTGCGTTTGCGGGTGTACGGCGAAACAGGCGGGCTGGAGTGGGCGCAGCAAGATCCCAACTACCTCTGGTATTCCCCGTTTGGTAAGCCCAGACAACTCATCACTCGCAATGGGGCTGGCGCTGGCGATGTGGCCGCCCGTATGAGTCGCATTCCCCCGGGTCATCCAGAGGGATATCTGGAAGGATTCGCCAACATCTACTCTGAGGCGGCGGAAGCCATTGTGGCGCACCGCCAGGGCAATCTGCCGCCGTCGGAGGTCATGTTTCCAACGGTACAGGACGGCCTCAAGGGGGTGCAGTTCGTTGATGCCTGTGTCAGATCATCCGCGCGCAATTCGGCCTGGGTTGCACTGAGCTGAGCCGAATATGTATCTTGGTCTTGATCTTGGCACATCCGGGTTGCGTGGCCTGCTGGTTTCGGTTGAAGGTGAGCCTGTCGGTGACAAATCGACAGAGTACACGGTCAGCGCGCCCAGGGAGGGATGGTCCGAACAGGATCCCGCGGACTGGCTAAAAGCCTGCCGCAAGGTTGCGGCGCAGTTACGCAGCGCTTACCCAAAAGAATTCGCCGCCATCAAGGGAATCGGGGTGGCGGGACAGATGCATGGCGCGACCATTCTTGACCGTTCTGGTAAAGTTGTACGCCCCTGTATTCTCTGGAACGACGGCAGAGCCAGTAAGGAAGCGGCAGAACTGGACGCCATGCACGAGTTCCGTGACCGGTCTGGCAACATTGTGTTCCCCGGCTTCACCGCCCCAAAACTATTGTGGATGGCCCGCCACGAACCCGATAACTTTGCCCGGGTTGACCAGGTATTGCTACCCAAGGACTACATCGTGTATTGGCTTACGGGTCGACTGGTTACCGAGATGTCTGATGCGGCAGGCACCAGCTGGCTAGACGTCGGTAACAGGGACTGGTCCGATGAGTTGATCGAAAAATCAGGCATGCTTCGCAACCATTTGCCCGAGCTGGTCGAAGGTTCCGAACTGGTCGGGACACTTAATAATTCAGTCGCAGATGAATTGGGCTTAGCTGCCGACGTCGGCGTCGTGGGTGGGGGCGGTGACAATGCCGCGGCAGCTTGTGGTATTGGGGCTTTGGCGGAAGGGCAGGGTTTTTTGTCGCTGGGGACGTCGGGAGTCTTGCTGGCTGCAAAAGATCATTACGCGCCCGCTCCAGCATCGGCAGTGCATACGTTTTGCCATGCCGTTCCCGATAAATGGTACCAGATGGGCGTGACACTATCAGCCACTGACAGTCTAAACTGGCTGGCATCCAATGTTGGGAAGACGGTGAAAGAACTGGCTGCCCAGTTACCCGATCGAGCAACCGGGCCCTCTCCCGTATTGTTTCTGCCCTATTTGTCTGGTGAACGAACGCCGCATAATGACGTGAATGCGCGCGCAACCTTCATCGGTATGTCCAGGGCAACCGATTGCAAAGCGCTCTGTCAGGCGGTCATGGAGGGCGTCGGTTTTGCCCTGCGTGACTGCCTTCAGGCCTTGAAATTCACGGGTACAGAATTGCCCGGAGCTTTTGCCATTGGCGGTGGCTCGCGATCGATATTTTGGCTCGAGACGCTCGCTAACACACTGAACCTGCCACTCCATTTGCCAGAGAAGGGTGACTTTGGCGCAGCCATGGGTGCCGCCCGCCTGGCCATGGTAGGGGTATCAGGTCTGTCTCCATCGAGCGTTATGACGCCACCAAAGATTCAGCGGTCGTTTGAACCGCAACATAACCTTGTCGCAGCATATGACGCAGCTTATCAACGATATACCGAGAGCTATTCGGTTTTAAAGGAAATCTCATGAGCACAGACTTTTTTCCGACCCGGAAAATCGCCTATGAAGGCGAAGAAAGCACCAATTTACTGGCGTTTCGACACTATAACCCCGATGAAGTGGTGTTGGAAAAGCGTATGGAAGACCACCTCCGTTTTTCCTGCGCCTACTGGCATTCTTTTGCCTGGCCTGGTGGTGATCCGTTCGGCGGGCAAACATTTGATCGCCCCTGGTTCCCGGACCGGTTGGCGGATGGCATGGCGGCCGCCCGGTTAAAGGCGGATGTGGCGTTCGAGATGTTTTCAGCTCTCGGTGTGCCTTACTTTTGTTTTCACGATGGCGACGTAAGGCCCGAAGGCAGCAACTTTAGCGAGAGTGCGGCCAATTTGAATGCCATTGTTGATGTATTCGAGCAGAAAATGGCTGACACGGGTATAGGCCTCCTGTGGGGCACGGCCAACTTGTTCTCACATCGGCGATTTATGTCAGGAGCAGCAACCAACCCCGATCCCGATGTATTCGCTTATGCTGCCGCGACGATCAAGATCTGCATGGATGCCACCCATCGTCTGCAAGGTGAGAATTATGTGCTTTGGGGCGGTCGGGAAGGCTACGAGACATTGCTCAATACAGATTTGTCGCGAGAAGATCAGCAGATGGGTCGTATGTTAAATATGGTGGTCGAGCACAAGTACAAGATCGGTTTCGAGGGCACTATTCTGGTCGAACCCAAACCACAGGAACCGACCAAGCACCAATACGATTTCGATGTCGCGACGGTCTGGGGGTTTCTGAAGCGCCATGGCCTCGAGGAAGAAGTAAAGGTCAATGTAGAACAGGGGCACGCGATACTGGCCGGGCACACATTTGAGCATGAACTTGCAACCGCAATATCCCTGGGAATTTTAGGGTCGATCGATATGAATCGAAATGACTATCAATCCGGATGGGATACCGATCAGTTCCCCAACAACACACCCGAAGTCGCGCTCGCTTACTATCACATTCTGCAGGCGGGTGGATTTGGTAGTGGTGGTACCAACTTTGACGCGAAACTGCGACGCCAGTCACTCGATCCGCAAGACTTATTGGCGGCCCATATGGGGGCCATGGATATCTGTGCGAGAGGGCTCAAGGCCGCCGCTGCGATGATTGAAGATGGTGGCCTGGATCAGGCACTTTCGAATCGTTACCGTGGCTGGTCTACGGAAGAAGCCGGGAAAATGCTGGAAGGGGGTTATACCCTGGAACAGATAGCTGAAACCGTAGAAAAAACTGCATTGAACCCGCAGCCGAAGTCCGGGCAGCAGGAAATTTTCGAAAATTACGTTAACAGGTTCGTTTGATTTGGATTCAAAAATGCTGGTTGCTGATATAGGTGGCAGTAACGCGCGTATTGGGTTGGTTTCCAAAGGAGCTTTAGAGCAAGTAACAGTATTTCGCTGCGCCGAGTTCGATGGTATTGACTCTTTACTGGAACACTATTTTTCAGTATCAAATCAAACTGTCAGTAATGCGGTGATTGCCGTTGCCAGCTCGGTGGAGTGTGACGAGATTGTGTTCACAAATATGAATTGGCGATTTAGCCTATCCCGGCTCGCTCAACGATTTCATTTCGGCCGACTTAAGGTACTGAACGACTTTACAGCGCTAGCGATGGCAATTCCTTTTCTCCGCGAAAATCAGTTACGCAGGGTTGAGTGTGCCCTTACGAGAGAAACCCAGATCAGACAGGATTCAGCGAAGGGGGTAATCGGGGCGGGTACCGGTCTGGGTGTTTCCGGATTGCTTCCCACGGTTGATGGGTGGTTGCCCGTTCAGGGCGAGGGCGGTCACGTGCGTTATGCTGCAACAGATGATTACGAGAAAGAATTGCTCCGCGTTATGGCGCCAAATGATTCCTATATTTCCGCCGAGTCGTTACTGAGTGGTACAGGGTTACTTCGCTTGTATGAAGGGCTTACCCAGGTGAATGGCGTTGAATCGATTTGTCAAATGCCAGCGGAGGTTGTCTGTTTCGGAAACAATGCTAGCGATGCAACCTGTCACCGGGCGTTAGAAATATATTGCGGAATTTTCGGTGATGTCGCAGGAGATCTTGCACTGACCTTGAACGCCAGTGGTGGAATGTATATTGGTGGTGGGGTGGTGAATCATATGGCAGATTTTTTCTGCCAGTCGAAAATCTTTCGAGAGCGTTTTGAAAACAGGGGTTTAAAAACGGAAATGCTGAAGGCAATCCCTACATTCTTGATATCGGATACCAATGCCGCACTTATTGGAGCATCAATTGCCGATCACCATGCCTTTGAGAAAGTTGGAATGACTTATTCCCAAGTTTCTTTGAAGAACCAATAGAGATTTTTATAGACAAAGTCCGTTTCGACGCGCGGCATGTTATGTTTAACTATATTGCCGTATTCTATCAATCGTGATCGTGGCACACCCTCATCTATTGAGCAAAGAAAGTGGCTGGGAAACCCAGGCTGAGTCACAATAATTCGAGTATCGCACTTAGGTAATTTTGATCTGTCTATTGCGCGCAGCGGTTTAGCCTGGACAAATGCTTTAACCATCCTCTGCAGTGGTATAACCTTTATGATCTCTGGGCCGCGCCCGAAATCAGCCGAACCAACCAAACATGATCGATCATCCAGAATTATCCCGCTACCGTGGACTACCAATATGCATGGTAGATATTGCTGTTCCATTCCACGATATAGATGTGATGGGGATAGTGTGGCATGGTAACTATGTTAAGTATTTTGAAATCGCGCGCTGCGCGGTTCTCCAGGCAATCGACTACGATTATCCACAAATGAAGGAGTCTGGTTACGCTTGGCCAATAGTGGATATGCGATCCCGTTACGTACAACCTGCACATTACAATGACCCGTTGCAGGTGATCGCAATCATCGTTGAATGGGAAATCAGATTGCTAATCAAATACCTGATAGTTAACAAAGCCAGTCAGCGCGTGATCACCCGTGGCCAGAGCACCCAGGTGCCGCTGGTTATGAAATCGATGGCAATGGAATACGGTTCTCCTGCACTACTCGGGCAAAAAGTTGAAGCCTGGAAAGAAAAACATAGTCGAGGGCAATGATTGCGCGGCATGCATTGGCCAGATTGGTGACTATGGTAGTTCTCGGATGGTTCCAGAGTCCGGTGTTTGCACAATCCTTTTTCCTTGACCAATTGTATGATGCGGTGTTGAATAACGAGGTAGTATCGGGCACAGTTTGTGCTTTATACCAGGTTGGGAAGCGCGCAGATCATTATACCGATTGTGATTTTCGCATCAGCCGTCGGACTGATGCACAAGTATCATACTGATGATAGCCCGGTAAGGAGCAGGCAAACCGATACTGAATTGGATATTGAAGACAAAAAAGTATGCGAGTTTTTATTGATACATAAACAGATACATATCTTGTCCAGGCTGAAACCGCGAAGTCACTATTGGGAGTCGAAAGCTTGATGCTGAAACCATTATCGTTGGATACCTCTGACAATATAGAGGCGGTGAGCCACATGGCCGTACCCGATTTGAGGCAGACCCAATACTTGGCGTTGCCCGTGGGAGTGGTCATACCACTAGCTTGGGTATCGCCGCGGGTTCTAACTCGGTATATACCGCAGAATGAGCGACCCAGGGATGTTTGACAACCTGCCTGACAATAGCGATGTGGTCATCATTGGTGCAGGTCCATCGGGAGCTGCCATGGCGTCCTGGCTGGCAGAACGGGAAATATATGCCCTAGTGATCGAAAGTCAGCAGTTTCCTCGATTTACCATTGGCGAAAGCCTGTTACCCGAGGCAATTAACTGTCTGGAAGCCGCTGGGTTGTTGGAGGCGGTTGAGTCGGGCGCTTTTCAGTACAAGGATGGTGCGCTGTTCGCCACTAACGAAGAACAGTTTTCGTTTAATTTTTCCGATAGTTTTACCCCAGGGAAACACTATGCCTACCAGGTCCCAAGGGCGGATTTCGACAAACGATTGATCGATTGTTGTATCGAAAAGGGGGTGCAGGTTTGTTATCAAACCAGCGTTTCCGACGTCAATGCCATCGAAGGAGGAGGCTATCGTTTAAACCTGGAGTCAAATGGCGAAACAAGAACAATCAACAGCAAATTTCTCGTCGACGCTTCGGGTTTTGGCAGGGTACTTGCAAGAAAACTGAACCTGGATAAACCTTCAGGGTTTGCAGAAAAAAGCGCGTTGTTCTGTCACCTGGAGGTTGATCTGGATTTGGCGGGATTCGACCGCAATAAAATTTTGATCGCGCAAACTGAGAAACAGAGTTCAACCTGGTACTGGTTGATTCCTTTTGCTGGCAATACATGCTCCGCCGGGGTTGTGACCGGTTTTCGCGACCCGGCTTCGGTGACTAGCCTTGAAGATGACTTTCGGCAACACCTTTCAAAACAGTTGTTGATGTCTAAACTCGTAGGGGAATCCAAACTATTGAGAAAAGTGGGTCGCATTAGCGCCTACAGTTCGAGTATTTCATCATTGTACGGAGATCGATACGTCATCCTTGGCAATGCGGGGGAATTTATCGATCCGATATTTTCGTCCGGCGTCACCATCGCGTTAAAATCCGCCATGCTGGCGGCGCCCTTGGTGGCGGCTACGATTAACGGTGGAAAACAACCCGACTGGCACAATGAGTTTCAGCACCCCTTGATGGAAGGTGTTAATACGTTCCGGGAATACGTAGCGGCATGGTACGCCGGGATACTGCCGCGATTATTCTATACGCCGGAAAAAAGCGAGGAAATTTATCATATGATGTGTGGTGTGCTGGCGGGCTATGTCTGGGACCGAAGCAATCCCTATACTAGGATGACAGTATCAAGGCTTGATTCATTGCTGAGTCTGACTGAATCGTAGCAGCTGGACACACAAAGATAATTGACCTGCTCGTCTCAATAGGGCAGAGCCTTGGAGATATTTTAAGTCACTATCGCTACTTGAATGCGTGATAAGGATTGCTTACTTTACTAACTTCCCCAGGGGGGAATAATTGTTTTATCCGCGGATTATCTACCCATAGCAGCGCCCGAGCATTTACCAGCGCCTGGGCATAAAAATACAATGGCGACAGGTGGGCGGAATACGCCTTGAATGGGTCGGACCGCCGAAGCTCAGTCAGATCGAAAGAATGTGCGTTTTCAAGGGGCTGATTGGCTCCCGGTGTTCTATCTTCTCGGTCTATGTAGGCATCGCTGAAATCAGCACATGATCCAAACCGTCGGGTACCATAATGCCGAAAAACCACGCCGTAGAGTGACAGCGGGGCCAGATAGGTGGTTTGAACCCGAATTTGGGGGTGGAGTTTCTTTATTCCCTGGCATACCCCGAATGCAAAAAATGCACCGGCACTATGACCGGACACGTGTACCGACTCCAGATTATTCAGGGTCCCCAGGTGGGCGCCCAATATTCTCCCAAGATGGAGTCCATTTAGCGAAACCCGCAGGAAGCTACTGGACCATGCAGACCAGTCAGGAATTATCAGACCAGCGTTGCCGGCGACATATTCGCCACTCGGGTCCCCGGCGGATAAAGCCCGTTGCCAGGTATCTGGTGTCGCGCCCTTGCCATGGGCAAATACCCTCAGGTGGCGAATTTCCCGATCGAGTCCGGCGGCGGGATTAAACGAGGAATAGGTTCCGGGTATATTTGCTGCAGCAATCATTGCCACCAACCCAACCAGGAAAACAATTGCCGGCAGTAGTACCAGGATAAAAAACAGTCGCTTCCAATTGAAAACAGGGTGTTTCATCAATGTTTAACGAATTGATCAGGTTTGCGCCGGGTTCCCAGTTTTGCAGTGGGACCGAGCATTGCTCTGATTTGTACCTTGATCATGTTCATTTCAAATCTCAACTTGATTCGCCTGGATTTGCTTAAAGGCTCCCTATCAGCGAGACCTTATTTCACCAGTTACCTCTAAAATCACGACACTGCCCCCAATCTAGTTGCTAGCCACCGTCTTACGCCATGCATGAATGGGAGTTGAAGTTACAAAATGAATCCATCAGTCTACCTATCGTGCAAGGACAGACACATAACCTTTGGTCTTCATCGTAATGACCTCATCTGCTACGTTAATCGTAACTATATGCGCACTGCGTCTCGGCATGCTGGTGACAGCATCTTGCATCAAATACCCACTTGCGTTTCCAGTAACAGAAGCAAGTCCAAAAGTATATTCGGAACGAAGTAGTATCAATTCTTCGCCCTGATATCGAATTTTGCCAAGAACTGTAAGAACGTGATCAGCCTTCATACGATCGCCTCGTAAGCGGATAGTTTGAGAGTATTCGATGGCTTCACCAGAAGTGAAAACACCACGATTTTTCAGAAGATCGTCAGCAATTTGTGGAATTGAATCAGAGATGCGTGACTTTTTAATCTTATTCTCTTCTCTAATCTCCGTTTTCTCTTCAATTAATTGATTGTCCGCAAGGCTGTAGCCAAAAGAGAATTCTGTTTTATTTCCGCTCGATGTTTCCTCGTAAGAAAAGATATCCACAGCAACAGTATCACCACTGTAGGTCATGGTTACGATACGTTTTGCTTTGATTTTTTCGCCATTAATTTCTCTTTCAGTATGATCCGCCCGAATATACGTTCCGTCCTCCAGATCCATCCCACCAACGCGCACATCAGAGACACTTTCATACTGCCAACATTTGGTTTCATGACAGAACTCTGCAGCCTCGACCGTAGTTGCGCCTGAGCCGGTTATTATAAGTATTACTGCGAGAAATCTGTACATCTTTGGGCCCCAAGTCTGGTGAGAAATTACATCAGTGATAAAAAGTCATTCTGGATAAGTTTAACAGTCCACGAATCCCAATACGCTGCGGAGGAATTAGTTTGCTAGTGTAGAGATCGGGGTCTAGAGATCGGGGTCAGTGTAGAAATTATTCAAAATAACCTGGAGGTGAGACCTCATTACAACAATTTCCTCTAGAATTACAATAATTACGACACTGACCCCGATCTATACTTTGTTAGAAAATTTCACTGCCGCTTAATCTATATCTAAATTTTGTTTCAGCAGATCTGACGGGATACAATTTATCAGGAGAAAAATTATGTCTAAGGCGCAAGTTATTCACGAGCTCGGTGCTCCTCTAGTAATGCAATGGGAGGAGTGGGGTGTTCCCGATCCTGAGCCGGGTGAAGTTCGATTGCGACACACTGCGGTTGGGGTGAACTTTGCTGATACCTATCATCGCGGTGGAATTTCCCACCCCTGGCCAGTACCGCCCTGTCCTGTTGTGATCGGTTTTGAGGGTGTCGGGGTGGTCGAAGGAATCGGTAGCGACGTTACTGATTTCAAGGTAGGTGACCGTGTTGCCTATGGCATTCCGCCGCTCGGTAGCTATTCGGAAATACGCAATTACCCAGCAGACAAGCTCTTGCATCTTCCAGATGGATTGGAAGACAGACAAGTCGCCGCTTTGTTGATGAAGGGCATGACCGCTCACTACCTGCTACACCGAACTTACAAAGTTGAGCCCGGAGACACAATCCTTGTTCACGCCGCCGCAGGGGGTATGGGACTAATTCTCTGCCAGTGGGCCAAGGCCCTGGGGGCGACCACAGTCGGTACGGTGAGTACGGAGGAAAAAGCTGAGGCGGCCCGGTCGGCTGGTTGCCATCATCCGGTGGTCCGTACCAGGGAAAGCTTTGTTGATAAGGTTCGTGAAGTTACCGATGGCGAAGGGGCAGCCGTGGTTTACGAAGCGATTGGTAAAGATACGTTGCAGAACTCCCTCGATAGTCTCAGGCCCATGGGTATCTGTGCGGCTTACGGCCATGTATCCGGACCACCGGATCCGATAGACATTATTCAGGATCTGGGGCGCCGTGGTTCGCTCTTCATTACTCGACCGGCGATTATGCATTACGTTGCCAAAAGATCAGATCTCGAGTGGACGGCGCGGGATTTGTTCAAGGCCATCGGCGACGGTATTTTGAACGCTAACATCAATTACGAGTACGCGCTCAAAGATGCTGTCAAGGCCCATCAGGCAATCGAAAGCGGAACCACCTTGGGCGCAACGGTGCTCATCCCGTGAGCCTGGGAAAGCACTCTTAACTTTATTTTTTGTGGAATCGGTGTATAGCCCGTCTGCAGTGGTTCACACTATTGTTAGGTCCTAACAGAATGGTTGATCACCAACGATTGTTACCCGATTCATCACTCGATGGGCTGCGCCATAATCATGATTTGCGTAGTGTTGTGTACATCGATTGTCCCAAAAGGCGATGTCATTTACCTGCCATGTATGCCGCACCTGAAATTCCGGCAACTGTGAGTGTTTGATTAATAGCTTTAGCAAACCTTCACTTTCGATTTCCGACATGTCATTCAAATGTGTTGTGTAGTATTCATTTACATATAACGCCTTTCGCCCAGTCTCCGGATGGGTTCGTACCACTGGATGGGTCATCAATGGAAATGCCCTGTTCATTTCCAGCATTCGTTCGTCACCACCTTCGCGCATTCTTATTGTTTTACCCCAGCCTCGTTCAAAAGAATGAGAGGCAGTTAGACCACATAGGAATGTTTGCATTGATTTTGATAGTGCTTCGTAGGCAGCATACATATTGGCGAAGATGGTGTCTCCACCCACATCCGGAATTTTGCGCGCTATTAAAATCGAACCCATAGATGGCGAAGCTTGATAAGTCACATCGGTATGCCAATAGTGTTCTGAATCTTCGACCCTTCCTTTGGATTCGATAATAGTTAATCGCATATCCTTTTCATGATTGCCAAATACTGGATGAGGTTGGTCTATCTCACCAAAATATTCGGCCAGCGCCAGGTGCTGCTCTGGTGATATGGGGTGGTTGCGAAAGAAAATAACGTGGTAGTCGAGGAGCGCCTGACGTATCTCCGAAACTTGAGAAGGATTTAGAGGGCTTGTCAGATCAATCCCCTCTACGAATGCACCGATGTGGAACGACCGAGGTATTACATTTAACTGAGAATTTTGCATATAGATAACCCTTGTTCTATCTCCACTATTCAACTAAGAATTTAAGTATGAATATTTATCAAATTGGTTTTCATCCATCGCTAATAATTACACTAACTTAGGGTGAACGAAAAGGTTTTCCCTGTCCGCTTTCATTTCTCGCAATACGCGGATCTCGCTTTACTGTTTCAAATATACGGAAGCAGTTTGGCGTTTGGCAATGATTCTACCTCGAGTCCAGCTTGTGATTTGTTCTATTGAATCCAAAGTATAGAGTATCCATTGGTCGTCGCGAAGTGAGGGCCCACCATTTTATGGAGGTGCATACCGATTGGATAGGTAACTCTTTATGCCGAAAACACAGGTATCACTACCGCATTCAGTTTTTCCAGATCTTGTAGATGCATTGACACGTCATCCATAAGGGGTCAGGAGATAAAGTTCGATTTGAAATTATTTGCGTCTCGCTATAGAAAGAATTTTGATAGTCTTTCAGGATCAATTGCCCGACATATCAGGCCGCTCGGTCGCAAAGTAGTCATGTCATCGGCCGCCAGCATCGCATTGACTACGGCCTCTTCAATGGATTCGGTTGCTGCCATGTAAATCGGGTCGAGCAACTCATCATTGATCATGTCTAGGCGTGATCTCGAAGCTGCCATTTGAGGAATAGGGCCACGGTTGGCGGTGCTGAAGGCGAGAAAGATATCGCCAGAATTATTGCCACCAGGTGTGCCGCCGCGACCAATACCGATTGCGGCGCGTTTGGCCAGGCGTTGTAACTGATGGGGTGCCATTGGTAGGTTGGTAGCCAGGACGACAATGATTGAACCGTGTTCCCGATCCATCAGCCGACCTTCCAGCATTTCTTTCCCCACCGGCTGGCCCAATACCGTTAACCAGGGACGTAAGCCATGGTTAGCTTGCACCAAAGCCCCTACGACAAATTCTTCACCATCGCACTCCACTATTCTTGATGAAGTTCCTGTACCACCCTTGAACTCGTAACAAATCATACCGGTTCCGCCACCAACGTTACCTTCGGCGATTGGTCCGGACTTCGCGCAATTCAAAGCCTGGAGTGCATCTTGTTCTGTGATGTGTTGTCCGTTGATGTCATTTAAAACCCCATCGTAAGTCTCCGCAACAACAGGCATGGCCCAAAGATGTTCTGACTGCCAGGCATTCGCATACTGCTGGATAATCCATTTCACCGCCGCATGGTGAACCATGCCGACACTATGGGTATTGGTAATGCACATCGGTCCAACAAAGTAGCCGCCATCCTTTATCCAGTGGGTGCCGGTCATCTCTCCGTTGCCGTTAAGTGCATACATCCCGGCCCAGACGGGTTGTGGTTCTGCATCATGTCCTCTGGGCAGAATAGCGGTCACACCGCTTCTTACAGGACCTTTCCCCTGTACCAGGGGACCTTCACCTTCGATTCTTGTGCGATAACCCACTTCTACACTCGGCACATCGGTGATTGCGTTGTAGTTGCCAGTTCTGCCTGGAAAAGGTAACCCTAATTCACGTCCTCGTAGTTTGTTCATTGGCTGCGTCGATTCAGGATCGTTTTCGAAAGTAAAGACCAAGCGAGGCGATTCCGAACGAGAAAACAAGCATTAGCGTTGCAATCGCATTGTTCTCTGGTTTAACGCCTCTCCTTAACATGCTGTAGATAAATACTGTCAGTGTTGTTGAGTTAACACCTGCAATGAAATAGGTGATCACCAGATCGTCCATTGAAATTATAAACGCAAGCAGCGCTCCACCAACAACGCCGCGACTCGGCTAAGTTATTGAATTAATGTAATCTATGTATCCTAATCGCGCAATCTAATTTTTATTTCACATTCTCAAAAAATCGCTAATTGCAATTGCGTGACCCATTGTGAAACATGAACTACTGCAATAACGGGTGATTCTTTGGGAGCTTGCTGGTAAGCCACATCGCTAGTCGATGTTTAATGTTCAAGTCAGTTAGCTTGTCATGGGGTAGGGGTTGAATTTGTTTATCGTGTACTAATAGCCGGTAAATAAATTCCAGTTTCTGTTTTTGCGAATCAGATTCTTCGATAACCCCTGCGCCCCGACTAACCACATAGGCTGAACCAAATTTGACTACTTCCCGAATTAGCTCAGCTTCGTTCTTTAGCTTTTTAGTTTTTGCCATGTCTAAATCGTAAACCAGATGTGGACTGCTGCCTAATATTTTATAACAAAATCGCGATGGTTGAATGCTACCGCAAAAAACAAGTTGATCGCTACTGTAGTCCAGCATTGACCATTAAAAACGTCGCCAAAGAATCGGAGCGGCGAAAAATACAATATTGAGATCTATTGCAGCCTCCTGCGTTCTAGTTTCTGTGGTTTCGTTAGACCGTCGTACTTGTGAATAACATGGAGTCCATATACAGAATGACGAGTAATTGGTTTAACGATTACCAATGACACCGTTATCCTGGGCACCTGGATTCCGGCTACGCCAGAATGTCGAATAGAAAGTTACGAGACAACTACTCTCATTGTTCCATTCTTGAGCGCTTAGCGAGTCCTACCATCTCGACGCGGAGATTCTCGGCAGCGGACACTCAGACCGGAAGCGGGGGGTGATCAGCGACATGTCGACGATCTGGCGCAGCACTTTGTCCTCGCTCTCGAATAAATCCGCATCCTACAGCGGACATCTTGGTTAATTGAACCATTGTCGTCCTTTCTTGAAAGGTAGAAAAATATTAGCGACGGTTGTAGCAATACCTCTCCAGCGTGTTCAAATCCTCGTAATTGCCTGCACTAACCAGGAGTTAACGCGAGCTGAAACAGACTTCGTAACGGTTAGTCAGACATGACGTTATTGAATTACGCCGATACTTGAGTTACCGAACAAATTGTTAAACCAGCCCTAAGCCGTTACTATAAATCGTTTTCGGTCCGTGAGATTGAATATGTCTATTATTGATGCCCCCAATAAATTGCCGTCTGTTGACCGTCTTGCGATGGATCCGGATATCGCATCGTTTGTACGCAATTATGGGACGTCCCTCGTTACCCGGTGTGCTCGTAACGTATTGGAATCGGCACGCTGTCAAGTCCTGGCCGGACAGTCTTTCGAGTTAAGCGATCTGGTCGACAATCTTTGTGAGGAAGTTGTCAGTGCGGTAAGTCCATCGTTGCGACGCGTCATCAATTTGACGGGAACGGTGCTCCACACTAATCTGGGGCGGGCGGTTTTACCCGCATCTGCAATTGATGCAATGATTGAAATTGCCCGGGGTGCCAGCAATCTTGAGTTCGATATAGTTGCGGGCAAACGCGGTGATCGTCACAAGCACCTTGAAACATTGTTATGTCAATTAACCGGCGCGGAGTGCGCACTGGTGGTCAACAATAATGCGGCAGCCGTATTGTTGACGCTAAATAGTCTGGCATTGCGTAAGCAAGTTCCGGTGTCCCGGGGTGAATTGATTGAGATTGGAGGTGCATTCCGCATGCCTGACATCATGGCGCGGGCAGGTTGTAAGCTGGTTGAAGTTGGCACGACCAATCGTACTCATCGGAAAGATTTCGAAGCAGCGATCGGTTCAAAAACCGCGTTGCTGATGAAGGTCTATACCAGCAACTACGAAATTCAAGGGTTTACCAAGCACGTTACAGAAGCAGAACTCGCCAACATCGCCCATGCATATGACGTGCCTTTCGTGACTGATCTGGGCAGCGGCACGTTAATTGATCTCGAAGATTATGGTCTGCCCCATGAGCCCACCGTCAGCGAGGCGCTAACTGCTGGCGCTGATCTGGTGACCTTTAGCGGCGATAAACTGCTTGGCGGGCCTCAAGCAGGGATCATCGCTGGCCGCCGTGACCTGGTCGAAAAAATCAAACGTAACCCCATGACCCGGGCCATGCGACCGGACAAGATTACCCTGGCGGCGCTGCATGCCGTGCTGCAGTTGTACACCAATCCGGCGCGACTGACAGAAGAGCTACCTACGCTGCGCTGGTTGACCCGCGACGTCACAGAGATCGAGCGGTTGGCGACTTGCCTTGCGCCGATCGTTCAAGGCTATTGTGAATCCTTTCAAGTCACAGTTGGTCGCACCCATAGCCAGGTGGGAAGTGGTGCAATGCCAGTTGATAGGCTGGAGAGCGCTGCGCTCAAGTTCTCTCAGCCTGACGTACGTCGTCCCGGCAAAGCGCTAAAGATGCTTTCCAGGGCGTTCCGCGACTTACCAATACCCGTTATCGGGCGCATCGCCGATAATGCGCTGTGGTTCGATTTGCGTTGCCTTGAGGAAGAAGCGGAATTTATTGACAACCTGCGTGGGCTGACGGTTTCATGATCATCGCTACGGCAGGGCATGTGGACCACGGTAAGACTGCGCTGATCAAAGCATTGACCGGTAAGGATACCGATCGCTTACCCGAGGAGAAGGCTCGAGGTTTGTCTATTGATCTGGGTTTTGCTTATCAATCTTTGCCCGACAATACGATATTAGGGTTTGTGGATGTGCCAGGGCACGAGAAGTTTATCCGCAACATGTTGGCCGGTGTTGGCGGGATTGATCTGGGTTTGCTGGTAGTAGCGGCTGATGATGGCGTCATGCCCCAGACCCGAGAGCATTTGGCGATTCTAGACTTGTTGGGAATCGATCAATGTGTTGTAGCGATAACCAAGATCGATCGGGTGGACGACGACCGCATCCTGGAAGTTCAGGATCAGGTAGAGAAGTTACTCGGCACTATCGGCCACAAAGAAATTGCGGTGTATCCCGTTTGCGCACCGGATAATGAAGGTGTTGATGCGTTAAGGAATACTCTCGGTAAACGAGCCCAGGGTGTAATCCGCCGTTCTATTGATGGCCATTTTCGGATGGCGATAGACCGGACATTTACGCTTAAAGGGATTGGCCTGGTGGTCACCGGTATGGTGTTTGCCGGTGCAGCCACCATCGATGACAATCTGGTGTTGTCTTCAGATGGATCACAGGTGCGAGTACGCGGAATCCGGGCCCACAACGAAGTGAGCAATCGGGCACAGGCTGGAGAGCGTTGTGCGATTAATATCGCCGGACGTGGCATTAGCGAAGGTTCGGTAAATCGGGGTAACTGGTTAATGCATTCGAGTTTGTACGCGCCGACCAGAAGAATCGACGTCAATTTACGCGTGCTTGATTCTGAACCCCGGCCGCTGAAACATTGGACACCGACGCATTTGCATATCGGTGCGGATCATCTCGCTGCTCGCGTAGCGGTTGTTTCTGGAGGCGCCATTGCTGCGGGTGACCGAGGTTTAGTCCAACTGGTGATGGAGCAAGATGCCTTCGTCGTTCACGGCGATCGTTTCGTGCTGCGTGACCAATCCGCTCAACGGACGATTGCAGGGGGGCATGTGATTGATCCTTTCTCCCCTAAGCGCGATCGTGGGCGGACGAGCAGAATCGCCGCGTTGCAAGCAATGGATCGTCGTGATCCAGTCGAGGTGCTCGGTGCACTGACCGGAATTAGTGAAGTCGGAGTGCCGTTAACTTCTTTTTCTGCCTCACACAATCTTCCTGTATCACAAACCGATGCCATTATTGAATCGTTTTCACTGAGACGGGTTGGTCGTCCACCCCAGGAGAGGGTCTTTAGCACAATCCAATGGCAGAACTTACTCAACCGTATCTTGCAAACGGTCGGTATTTTTCACCAGTCCAGACCAGAACTCCCGGGAGCCACCCTCAATGACATCCAGTTAGCGCTAAAACCCCATGTCGAGGCAACCATACTAGAGGAAGCCGTAGGTCAATTGGCCAACGAAAAAGGCCTGGGTCGGGAAGGTGCAGGGTTTCACTTGCCATCCCATGTGATTGCAATCTCCGAAGATGATAGACAACTATGGACGAGAGCGGCGGCCAGCCTTGCACCGGTTTCGGGTAGCCCATTGAGTCTCCATCAAGCAGCAGAAGCGTTGGGGGTCGACAAAAAGACTCTCGAATCGTCTCTGAAGAACGCCATCAAGATTGGTGAGATGGTGTTGGTGGCAAAGAATCGGTACCTGCCGACATCGTATATGGTACGACTAGGTTTCGCCGCCGAAGAATTGGCAGAGAGAACTACTGAGGGGTTCTTTACCGTAGCTGGATATTGCAAGCAGACCCAAATAGGAAGAAACTTCGGCATCGATTTACTAGAGTACTTCGACCGCCTTGGATTTACCGGGCGAGCAGGTAACAACCGTCGAATTAGACGCTCCGCCGCGACTGTCTTCGCGGATTATGATGAAGGTTCATGAGGAAGAGGATCGCACCCTGGTGGGGCGCCTGGACTTCAAATCCAGTGAGGGGCGTACCACGTCCCTGGTGGGTTCGACCCCCACGCTCTTCCGCCACCTTTTGGTCCGTGATCATGTATTGCCATTTTTTTGATTTAGCAGACCGGGTTCGAAAAAAATTACAACTATTGCGCATTAACTGACCGGGACAACCGCTGAGTCAGTATTTTTGGCGCCGTCATAAATTACCTCATTATGCGCTGACATGATCCGGTTATGGGTGGCTAACCCCGCTTCATCAAATTCAGCCTGGGGAACAGGTAATTCTTCAAAGTTGTGATGCTCATCTTCACCACGAACCAGCATAGCAAAATCTACTTTTGAGGCGGATTGGTGAACTGATGTTGAAATGTAGTTGATCACCATACCGATACGCGGTTGATCGGTATTGTTTGCGCCAGAGCAATGAAACAAATGACCATGGTGTAGTGAAGCTTGTCCCGGCGCGAGTTCTGCATGAACTGCTTGTGACTCATCGATCCCTATATCAACGTGTTGACCGCGAGTCAAAATATTTGACGCGTCACTGACATCCCGATGTGGTTTCTGACCTAATTTGTGAGAACCTGGAATAAAACGCATGCAGCCGTTATTTCGACTAACCGGACCAAGTGCTAGCCAAACTGCTATCTCTTGCTGATTGCTCAGTCCCCAGTAAGTGAGGTCCTGGTGCCAGGATACAAATCCGGGTGAATGGGACGGCTTGAGAAAAACACTGGTGCCCCACACCAGAATATTAGGCCCTAGTACTGTTTCCACCGCATCGAGAATCCCAGGACTTCGAATGATCTCGTTGACAAATGGGGACACGACATGCAACTGATTGATCTGCCCGCGGTTCCCTAGCTGATCAGCATAGTCACTTTCTGCAATTGCTTGAATCCGGCGACCATAATCCAGCGCTTGATCAGAGGCGATTGCGTTTAACGGAAAATAGTATCCATCTCGTTCGTAACTTAGTTTGAAATTGTCAGGAGTCATTTTGCCTCTTGCTTTAGTATCAGGCCACTAATGTTTGCAATGGCCCGGCTTATGAAAACTACAAACAGCGTCGATACATAGCAAACAATCTTTCCCAATGTCGCTCGGCAGAAGCCTTGTGATACTTACCCTGCCTTTGTGGAAAAACAAATCCGTGTTCTGTATCCGGATACATCTCCATACGATAATTGATACTGGTGCCAGATAAGTATCCGTCCAGATTGTTGATCATTTGTTGCGGCGCATGCTCGTCGGTTTCTGCATAACCGAAATACATCTCGCCGCTGACTCTTTCTGCGCCAAGATGAGGCGAATCCTCTGCATCAACCAATAGACGCACGCCATGAAACGACGCGGACGCCGCAATTTTATCCGAAAAGGTAGCAGCTGCGGCGAATGCAAATGGACCGCTCATACAGTAGCCAACGCATCCGACCTTGCCGTCGTTGGCCGCATTGTCCAGATCAGAAAAATCCATTAGCGCCTGAATATCTTCACACACCATGAAATTGGATAGTGAATTCATATGCTCGTACATTTTTACTGAACCTGATAAATCGTAATCGAACTCACGCAGGCGGCGGTAGTAAAGATTGGGCAACATCACATAGTATCCCGCCGAGCCTAATCTTCGCGCCATATCATGCAGCTCCTCCCGTTTACCAGGCGCATCCATCAGAAAATACACTACTGGATGGGGGCCATCCTCTTCAGGGTGAGTAATAAAAGTATTCATCAAACCGTCTTTGGTTTTGATGTCTAGGTCACGATCGATCATCGACGATTTCCCTCAAATATTTCCCATAGCTTACTTCAATAGTTTCTGATCATCTAGCGGCTTTTAGTCCAGATCATTGAAACTATAGGAGCGGTAATGTTTGCTCTCTGTGGCAGACATCAAACTTATAAATTACTACCCAGACCAATTTGCTTTAGATTTGCGAGTTCAATTAATACATCAAAGCCATCCTTTGCCGGTGAGCAATAGTTAAATTCCCTTTTCCCTCTAATTTGGAGGCGGCCATATGAAAACATAGTCTTTGTTCTGTGTCGCACTCCCTTGTCCGGAATTGGCATAGGTCAGGAGGATCTTATTTTTCGGTGATACCGATACATAGATCTCCGATTCTGCTTCAACCTGTAACAGGTTATTTTCTCTAACCGGATCAATAATTATCGCTTTGTATGACTGCGCGCGACGCCAAACCGTCACGAATACCGGATCAAAATATCCATCCAGATTTCGAAAACTGGCTGAGTGAATATGTTTCTCGCCTATGCCAAAGCGTGTGGTATGAAACACGCGCTCATTCGAGACAAATTTAATTTCATCGACATATATGTGGGCCTTCCAAAGTATGGTCGCAACTTCAATGAACTCCACCTGGCCGGACTCACCATCACGATATTCCGAAGCGTCTTGACTGGACAGAATAGCAGCTGCAACGACACACAGTCCGGCAACAACAAACAATATCTGGTTTTTCATGGTCGAGTAAAAGAGCAAAACCGCGATGAATTATATCCCTTTAACAATTGTTTGGACTGACTCTAAAGACCTCACACAATTATTGCTTTAGCCATGGCGACCATGGATACTGTCAAATATTATCGATAACAACTTTGACAGGTTGATCACAATGAGGAAAACAAAATGAAAAGAATCTATGACTTCGGACGCAGACCATCAGCACGTAACTACACCGTTGCCGATCTGCAGGCCTTGAAAGGATCCGGTAAGAAACTCACCATGTGCAATCCGAAAGACGCTACAGAGGCACAGGCCTGTGTCGACGCTGGAATCGATCTGCTCACCGCGTGGGATACCCAGATTGAGGAGGTCCGGCGTGTGGCACCACACCACTTCATCGGCCTCGGTAGTGCCTGGTCGCAATTCGGAACAGCGAGTGAAATCATGGGTCACGCTTTCGAAATGTTTCGCAAAGGTGCAGATTCGTATTACACACTTCGATCCTATGAGGTGATGGAAATGCTGTCGAAGGAAGGGATTCCGGTGCAGAGTCATATCGGACTGATCCCGACCTTCAGCCATTGGTGTGGGGGGCTTCGGGGTTGGGGGAGAAATGCTGATGAGGCAATGGAAATCTACCACACTCTGAAGCGCATGGAAGACGTTGGCGTGTTTGCCGTTGAAGCGGAGTGTATTGCGGAGGAAGTACTGGAAGCGATCAACGAAAAGACATCGATCGTCACTTATTCACTTGGCTCTGGTATGGCTGGTGATGTGATCATGTCGTTTGTGGCTGATATTTGTGGTGAAGACAGCGAGGAAGATAAACCGCCGAAGCACGCCCATGCATTTGGCAATCTCGCTCGCCTGCACAAGCAGATATACCAGGAACGGGTTGAAGCATTGGCAGCTTTCCAAAGTGAAGTTACAAAGAAGAATTTTCCGTACCCGGCAACCAATATTTCTATGCATCCTGATGAAAAGGACAAGTTTCACGAAGCGCTCGATAAAGTTTAGATGTCATTTTGGTCGACTTTTATTTTGTAAAGGTGCCGGAGGGAATAATCAATAATCCCTCCGGCACCTTAAAATTCTCGGCACCTTAAATCCGGCATCTTAAATACAAGTCAACTTCTTCAGTATAGCTCCGGCACCCGCTGTAATACAGATACCGGTGAGCTAATGAGGGATTGCTTGATAGGTATCAATTCGATCAGTTTCTTTGAGTATTAATATCACGACTACATACTCAAATTGGAAATACTACTGAAATGAAGAATCTAATATTACCTGTGGTGGCAGCGATCGCACTGTGCACGATTTCTGTTGGATACGCTGCCACTGACAATGAAGACCAAACTGTGGAATCTATCCCCTCTACGGCTGCCGAATGTTCCGATATGCAAATGATGAAGAAAGGTGCTATGGACCATCAGATGAATCATCAAAAGAAGGCTCACATGATGCATTCAATGATGAACCCAGGGGTATCGCCCGTGACCATTGTAATCAATCCGGGTACGATGCCGGTGATGGAGACGAAAATGGCTCAACATAAAAGCAAGGGCGATAGTGCAGGCCATAGCAAGAAAATGGAAAAGATGCAAAAACACAGAATGATGGCCATGGAAAAAATGCAGTCCATCGAGCAGCGTCTTGAAAAAATTGAAACCTTGCTGGAAAAGCTGGTTGAGCTACAAGAACAGGAATAGTTCTTCTTAATTAGTCGATACTCAATAAATCTTAACCTCGTTTTTTGGGACAGGCTGGGTTTCGATATTTTTCAGCTTGTGACTAATTGCACTGTGATAAAGCAGGCATAAACCGCGAGGATAATATACGCTTCACGACGTTGAAGGCCTTTCTTGTATAGAAAAAACAGTAGTACTAAAGCTGAGAAACCGGCGAGAGCTGGAAGGTGAAAAAAGAGCGTCTGCCGGCTAATTGAGACCGGAAATATTAATGCGGACACTCCAATCGGAATCAACGTGTCAAAAATATTACTCCCCAGAATATTGCCCACTGACAGCGCGCCTTTCTTTTTTCGAACCGCAGCAATTGATATGCTAAGTTCTGGAAGGCTTGTTCCAATTCCTACAATAATAATTGCGATCACTGCTTGAGGAATTTCAATCCGTTCGGCAAAGGAGATAGTCGAAAAGACTGTGAGTTCAGAAGAGGCGATTACGGTCGCGATTCCAGCAAATAGTTTGAACCAGGTTATCGGCAATCCGGTTGTTTTTCTCTTCTCCACCTGACTCGTGGGTGATTCCTTTTCTAGCAGCAGTGAGAAATAAATTGCGAACACGATCAATAAAACAATGCCATCAAAACGAGTTATATTGCCATCGTAGCTTAATAACCACAAAATCAGAATCGAACCCAACAACATCGAACCATGACGGATGAGATAGATTCTTCCAATTATCAGGTAACCAGTTAGTCCGGTCAGTCCCAAAACCAGACCAATTTGGGCAAACGCGCTACCTATGCTGCTTCCAACCACCAGGTCGGATACCGCTAATCCTTGTGAATTTTTAATTCCTGCGTCGATGGCCACAGCGAGCTCAGGGAGATCACTGCCGATTGCCAACACTCCCATACCCAAAAAGAGCTCGCTCAGGTTGTAGTGTTCGGCGATGGTAATAGCGCTGTTGACTGCCCACTCAGTCCCAAGCCATAGCCCAATCAGGCCGAGAAGCAAACCAGATAGATCGATTAACATTGGTATCCTTAAAATTCAATCTCGCTAGTAAGTTATTCGAGATCGTTAGAATAGTATCAATACCATTACTCGCAGATATCAAATTGACAGGTATCAATCGCGCTCAAAAAAGCTAACCAACCACCTTTGGACTCCAATATGCGAAATATTTGATCGCGATCAATATCGTGCTGGCAGCTATCTAACAATATGCAACCTATATTATGTTTCACAAAAATATGGGGTTAATTATGAAAAGTATTTCAATAGTTTCAACCATCCTGGCGTTATCGCTGGTTATCACCGGGTGTCAAACAACTTCGGGTCCCAATGAGCAAGCTGGAATGGTGATCGGTGGTGTTCTGGGTGGAGTATTGGGCAAACAGGTGGGCAAGGGTGACGGTAATACCGCGGCTATCATCGTTGGCTCGTTACTCGGTGCCCACATTGGTGGATCGGTAGGACGGTCTATGGATGACACCGATCGAATCAAAACCGCACATTCACTGGAGAATGTGAGAACCGGCGTTTCCACTACCTGGCAGAACCCGGATACGGGTAACCAGTATGCGGTGACTCCGACACGTACTTACGAGACTGGTAGTGGACCATGCCGTGAGTATGTAGTTGATGCTATTGTTGGCGGCGGCAAGGAAGAGAAAGTTTACGGCACCGCATGCAGACAGGCCGACGGTAGCTGGAAAGCCCAAAGCTAAGCGGAGCATTAGCGATGAATCTGACAGACATTGCAAATCTGGCGGCACAAGAAATTGACCGGCTGCTCACGGTGCCCCTTACCAAAGTGGAGCAAGCAAAGATTGCCGAAATTATAGGTAAGGCTATGGAAGATGCCGTAAATGAAGCAAGTCATGGTCACGCCAGGATTTGCCAGGCCGTCCTGAGCCATGATCAGGATTTGGCGCATAAAATTCGCCAGCAGATGGAGCAGCAAAAAATTGCGCTAATCGCGAATCTAAGTAGCTTGCGTTAGCTTTCGGTTTTTTCCTGATCGATCGTTACCGTGACGACCATAGCAAGCACCCTGGCATTGACACGGGCTGACAATGCGACAGCTCGTGGGTGCAGACCCTGGGTGGGCTAATAACTGTTTAATATATAATGTATCGATCAAGAAGTTATTTCAGCGGGTTGGGGTAGCTTGGGGAGATCATCAGCATGGCTATTCGTTCAGAGTCAACATGACTGTTCAGCCGGGTAAAGCATGAACCCGACAATTACCTGATTGAACCCGGGCTAACTTTCTGCCCGGACCACCAGAATGTCACAATTACTGTTTTGTGCAACCGCATTGGTCACGGAGCCAAAAAATCGTACAAATGCACTATCGGCGTGGGGTGCTAAAATTGCCAAATCACAGCCGAGGCTTTCAATTATATTTACTATCGCTTTTTTGGGCTGTCCGGTTTCGATAATCTGCTCGCTTTGCTCAAACCCGGTTGCTGAGGCCCATTCAGCCAAATGTTTTTTTGCTTTATCCAGAAGAAATTCCTTGGAAGCAAATTCTTTGGGCAATTGTACAGATACGTATGTTGGTGGAAGGTAGTCAATGACATGAAGCATGATTACTTCAGCGTCATATAAATCAGCTACTTCCCTCGCGCGGTCAGAGGCAACCTTACAGGGTTCGGAAAAGTCGACAGGTAAAAGAATTCTTTTATATGCTTTCATTTGATTAACCATATGTTGCTTAAACAGAAACATGTTTAATCTACCGCGTTACCGGAAAACTTGATTGATTCAGGTCAAGCAGGCGACACATATAATTACTGTTACTTTTCACTAACCAATTAGGAAAGTCCATAAGTCGAAAGACAAAATACCCACTGATACAATCACAACACCTAGAATATCCAGTACTATCCCGGCTTTCATCATTTGCTGTACTCGCAGCGCGCCACTACTAAATACAATTGCGTTAGGCGGTGTCGCAACAGGAAGCATGAAGCCAAGTGTTGCAAATAGCGTCACAGGTAATGTCAATGCTAGCGGGCTCAAGTTCATACTTGCTGCAGCGGCGCCAGCGATGGGTAAGAACACCGCCGCCATGGCCGTATTACTTGCAAGTTCGCCCACAACCACAATAATTACGCCCAGTAAGAGCAAGAACAGGGCGTAGTTGAGGAATTCCAAACTGTTTAGCCAATGACCGATCCAGGAAGCCAGGTCTGTTCCACTGATAGCGGAAGCAAGGGCGAGGCCACCGCCGAATAGAATCAACACATCCCAGCGAATATTTGAAGCCTGTTTCCAATCAAGCAAGAACTGCCCGCGCTTAATATTTGCTGGGATAACAAATGCAATAATCGCTCCTGTCATCGCGATTCCAGCATCAGTTACCGGAAGCCAGGGAGCCAATTGAACAATCAATGGACGCAATACCCAAGCCCCAGCTACTGTGCACAGTAGCATTGAAACCATTACCTGAGGTCGGGTTAATGGCTGGTGCGAAGAAATATGCTGACGAATCGCCTTGTCCAGCTGGAGTGGGATCCGGGAATCCAGTTTGAAAGCATACTTGGTCAGTAGCAACCAGCTGAGTGGAAGCAAAATAACTACTAGCGGTAGCCCTACGGCCATCCAGCGCAGAAAACTGATTTGAATGTCGTAGGAAGACTCCATAAATGCGACAAACAATGCATTGGGAGGTGTGCCAATAATGGTACCGATGCCGCCGATTGTCGCAGCGTAAGCGATTCCAAGCAGCAATGCAGGTTCGAAGTTTTCAGATACCTCGAGATCATGCTGGTTAAAAAGAGATATCAGGGAAAGGCCAATTGGCAGCATTACCATTGCTGTTGCAGTATTGCTTACCCACATGCTGAGAAAGGCCGTGACCAGCATAATGGCAGCAACCAGCCTGGGTGGACTGGTTCCACTCAAAGCAATTGCAGATTCAGCAAGGCGTCTATCCAGTCCCCAAATATTAACGGTCCTGGCCAGCAAGAATCCGCCCAGGAACAGGAAGATCAATGGGTGTGTATAAGACTCTACAATTTCTGCAAGAGATTTAATTTCCGTTATAGGAAACGCTACTACAGGAATCAACGCAGTAGCAGCCAGGGGCACGGCTTCCGTTATCCACCATATTGCCATCCAGCAAGCTATCGCAGTAGTCCACCAGCCCTGAATCGACAGTCCGGAAGGAGCGGCATTGCTGGCGATAGTAAATGCGAAAACTGGCCCGGCAACAAATCCTATTGATTTGGGTAAAGATAATTGTTTAGAACCTATATTGATCACGGCCGACCAATACCAACAATTAATTTCGATAATTGCGTCGCATCCAGCAAATGAAATTGGCGTCCATTTTCAAAATACATGTCTATCTCGTTTTTCTGGATGTGGATCGAATGAGGTAAAAGCCTTACCGGGTATAATGTCGTTGCACCAAATTTGCCATGTTGATCAATGTCAAAACATGATGGATTGAATGATGTAAATCAACTCTCTCGTTGGGTCCAAGGAGAAGTATCAAGACGATAAATTCTGATTTATGCCAGTCAACAATAAAGGAACTTGTTAGACATACAGACCTTGCGGTTGATTCGTCGGTATAACCCCACCAACTACTCGGATCTCAATGCAACCAGCGAGCCATGTTCTAATAAGTCGTTTGGATAAAGGATAACGACCTGCCCTGTTACTAGGCCTTCAAGTATTTCTGCGTTTGTCTCATTCATTTTGCCAATTTTAATATTCCTGATTACCGCATGCTCCCCATCTACGGCAAATACAGCCCATTCACCGTTGGCGCGGAACAGGGCGCCAATTGGAAGCTGCAGTACTTCATCAGCTGACCAGACTACCAACCTCACCACCACTCTATAATTATGTCCAAGTGCTGGTGGCGAATCTTCAAGATCGAGAACAGCATTTACCCGCTGCTCTTCAATGCCAAGTGCGGATATCTTGGTAAATGCACTGGGTTCTATTACTCTAACCGTCGCGGCTAAGGTGCGTTCTCCACCCCATTCAACAATTTCTGCAGGTATTCCCGGTTTTATACGGGTAGCATCGCTGGACAATAGATCTACCACGATTTCGAGTTTGCCCGGGTCTCCGACCTGAGCAATACGGGCGCCCGTGGAAACAGCTTGTTCACTTCGTGCGAATACCTGCAAAACCTTACCGTCAATGGGCGACATCAAACTCACGCAACATTCTTCACCCGTGGGTGCAGTATTGACATCCCCAGGTTGAAGCAGGCGTGCTTTGGCACTAACCAATTCTGCACGGCGCAATCTAATCAGTGCATTGGCACGGGTGACTTCTGCTTCCCGGAGTTGGACGTTGCTATAGGCTCTATCCATCGCACTCTCTGTGATGAGATTGGTTTGCGCGAGCTTGGATGAGCGCCGATATTCCGATCTGGCCAGAGTGAGGGTTGATTGAGCGCTGTCCAGTTGCGCCTCTACTACTGCCACGCTGGATTGGGCAGCTTCAATCGCCGCGGTTAGTTCTGACCTGGTTCGCTGGTCCAAAAAAGGCGGATCCAATGGATGAATCAATGCAACCACAGTATTCCCGGCAGTGACTGGCTGTCCTTCGTTTAGGGTGCTGCGGTCAAGATGACCGGAAATTGGAGAGAATATGGTGTAGACATCCTTGACCCGGGCTACGCCGTCAGCACTTATCGCTATCTGCATCGGAGCCAACTTTACAATAGCGCTGTCAACTATCAGGGGCTTTTCGCCCAGGGCAGTATAAAATCCAGCCGCCACTGCCAAAACTAGTGTCGAGTATATAATTCGTTTAATCCAGACTGACATAGCATTCACTCCCTGGTCTTCAAAACTTTAATCAAATCGAGCAGATCAATTCTGCGTCGTACAATCAATGCGGAAACAACCGCTGTCGATATCACAATCAGGCTGGAAACCGCAAATGTTGCGGAATGAATTACCAAAGGTATGCGATATAGATCACTATCGAAACCCTTTACTACAGACAGAGACAGCAAGAATCCAAGCAGCCATCCAAGAGGCTGTGCCAGTGCGACAACTACTCCCAATTCGATTAGCAGGACGCTTGATACCTCGGCGCGGGTAAAGCCAAATACGCGAAGACTTGCCAGCTCGCGCGCGCGTTCGGAAAGTTGAATACGTGCGAAGTTGTAAACAACGCCAAATGCTATTACTACAGCCAGGGCTACATAGACCGTAGTCATGGTAACGATATTCTGGCGAATGGTTTCGCGAAATCGTTTCAGAGATATGTCTAGCAGAGCGATACCAGCGATACTCGGGGTTTCCTTAACAACCTGATACAGCTGTCCTAGTTGCGCTTGGTCAATGGAAATATTAACGCCTGATATGCGTTCTCCATTGCGCATCAGCTGGTTTAGTGCATTGGCATTCATGTATGCAGCTATGCCAACAAAACTGTGCGCCAGACCCACAACCGGCACCGATACTGTTCTGTTATTGAGTTCCTGAAAATCTATTTCGACCAAATTCCCGGGACGTAAATGCAGCAACGTGGCAGCTCTTTCGGACAGAATGATCCCGGACTCGGGTACTCGAATCGGTTGATGCTCAAGATCAAGAATACGTGACAGGAAGTCGGTGTCGTTTACCCCCTTGATTGACATGCGCTTTTTGTAATATCGATTACGTAGTGTTACCGGAACACTTCGGTATGGCTCAGCCCGGATAACGCCGGGTAGTCGAGAAAGGTTATAGAATGCTTCGATCGAATTATCCTGAGCCAAACTCAGTACTGCATCCTGTCGTTCAGTACGAAAAAAAATCGAATCAATCATCGAGTCAATAGAATCGAAAGAAAATAGCGCAGCTATCAGCAAGGACACTGACAGGGAAGTGCCCAGAATAGTGAATGCCGAACGTGCTGGCCAACGGACCAGATGTCGCAGAGCCATATTCGTCAATTGGGAAAACAGGGCAAACCGAAATGAATTGCTCCCAAGCAGGTTGCGATAACCGGTAGGTGTGGGTGGCCGCATCGCTACTGCGGGAGGAAGTCTGGTAGCAGAATATATTGATTTCGCGGCGCCGGTGAGCGCGGCTGCAGTACTGACTCCCCCAGCGAGCAGGTATAAATCCGCACTGTGGTGAAATATCAGGAATGGAAAGGTAAAAAATTTGGCATATAGTTGTGTCAAGCTTGCACCCAGCCATAGTCCGGCCACCAGACCAATGATAAGGCCAACTAGACTGATGGCTAAAACCAGCTTAATGTAATGCCAGGCAATTGCCCAATCTGCGTATCCCACTGCCTTAAGCAAGCCTACCTGTTCCCGTTCGAGAGCGATCAGACGAGACAGGATCATGTTAACCAGGAATGCAGAAATCAACAGAAATACCGGTGGGATGACTTTTGCCATTCCCTGCAGCTGTTTCAATTCAGCATCAAGAAATGCATGGGATATATGGTCACTACGATCATAGGCGCCGGTTCCGCCATATGGTCTTAGCGCCTCATCGACTTTTTCTATTATCCTGTTAGTGTCTGCGTTTCTCATTGTGGTCAATGAGATTTGGTTGAAGGCGCCTTCCATATCGTAGAGTCCACGCAGTACGCGTCCAGGCATAAAGATGACACCAAATCTAGGCGGATCTGGAACCATGTCTCCCGGACCAAGAGAGTAGATGAATTCAGGAGATAAAACCGTTGCTACAATTTGAAGATTTTGCTGGCGTCCGTTCATGATTGCTTTGAAGGTATCGCCCAGTTGCAAGTCATGAGCCAGAGCAAAACCTTCCAGAACCGCAATCTCATTGGTTCGATTGGCTGAGGGAAGTCGACCCTGACGAAGGTACAATCGGTTGACAGGTTGTTCCCCGTTGTCGGGTATAGAAACAGCAATACCGGTAGCAGGCTCTGCCATGCCCTCTACATTGAGAATTAGTGGCTGCATAATTCGTAGCGATGTTGCTGAAACTCCGGGAAGCGCATCCAAGCCTGTTTTCAGGTGTAATGGTGCGCGAACCGCCGTCGCGAAAACAGAGCCAAATCGGTAGCGCTCGTAAAACACTGAGCGGGTTTCGTCAAGCGACCGGTACGATCCCACAGAAATGATTATTGTGGCGATTCCACAAGCCATTACCAGGGCAATTGCCAGACCCTGAGCCCATATTCGTCTCAGGTCCGACATCAATTTTATATCCAGTGCGCGCACGGCTCTACCAATCCACCTTATCCGGACTAACGCGTTCACTATTAACGTGGGTCTGCGAAATTTGCCCATCTCTAAACTGGAATACTCGATGGGCGATTTGTTGTATCGCCGAGTTATGGGTAATAACCGCTGCAGTGGTACCGAGTTCCCGATTAATCTGAGAGAGTGCCTCGAGGACCAGAATCCCGGTATGCGAATCAAGGGCGCCCGTAGGTTCATCACACAGCAGCACTTCTGGTCGTTTGGCGATTGCTCTTGCGATGGCGATGCGCTGTTGCTCGCCGCCTGACAGTTGGGCCGGGAAGTGGCTGCCTCGATCAGACAGGCCAACCATGGACAAAGCGTCGTCTGGCAGCATTGGTGACTTAGCAACTTCGGTGACCAGTGCGATGTTTTCTCTGGCGGTCAGGCTGGGAATTAGATTGTAAAACTGAAATACAAAGCCAACGTGATCACGCCGATAATGGGTTAGCTGGCGTTGACCCATTGATGTCAGCTCAGAATCTCCGAACATTACACTGCCGCTGGTAGCCTGATCTAACCCGCCTACAATGTTTAATAGTGTTGATTTGCCGCTGCCTGAGGGGCCCAGCATTACGGCCATTTCCCCTTGGTATAGCGTCATGTTGACACCATTGAGTGCTCGTACTTCGACGTCACCGGTGTTATAAATCTTGGTCAGATCTCTGATCTCAAAAACTGATTCCGCCATGGGTCTGTCGCTGTCAGGAGATAACCACAATAACCAACAGCAGCAAGAACATATTGACCGGTATCAACAAGGCAGTTGATTTGGTAATAAGGTAGAATTTCAGTACTATAATCCGATAGCGACAAGCGAACTTACTGACCAGGATCAACTCAGATATTAATTGCCCCTGCAAACTGGCGAGCACCGGAATCGGGAGGTCGAAAAATTGTTGTATATAGAGATGCGTTTAGCAAATCATTATCCGATCTCGTAATACGAATAATTGCCAAAGATTTAACCAGGTAAAATAACTTAGTCATTCAACCCAACCTGACAGAGCAGGAGAAACATTATGTCGATATCTCTTAAAAAATTAATGGCCGAGGCCAATGCGGTCATCGATACCATGTCTGTGCACGAAGCCAAATCAATGTGGAGTGATAGCGAAATTGTGTTTGTCGATGTGAGAGAGACTACCGAAGCTTTAAAAAATGGAATTATTCCGGGTTCGGTGCATGCCCCCAGAGGGTTCCTTGAATTCATCGCGGATCCTCAGGGACCAATGCACAATGAGGAATTTAGTAGAGATAAAAAGTTAATTCTCTACTGCGCCACAGGTGGCAGATCAGTTCTCGCAGCCAAAACGCTGCATGACCTGGGTTACACCAACGTAGCGAATCTGGCAGGCGGATTCACTGCGTGGAGTGAAGCTTCGGGAGCCGTGGAAACTTACGATGGGGATAGCAGCTAAATAGCTGACCCGCTAGCTGTGATTAATCTGCGTTCACAGTAGAGCGCTGGATAGTGGGCGTATCCAATTACCTCGGGTATTCCGGTAACGTCTTCAATTAGCGGTTTTGGTTTTTGACTCTATGCTGTCAGGCTGTTGGTCATACAATGCTCGCAGAATATCCTGACGGCTGACTAGTCCCACCAGTTTACCGTTCTGCATTACCGGAAATCGACGATATGGCGACTCTACAAACAGGTCAGCAGCTTCAATAATATCAATGCCTGACTCAACAGTATGCACATCGCTATTCATAAATTGCTCAACCCGGCCACCCCATTCATTATGGTAGCTGGCGGAATAAACTACGCTCAGACAGTCTTTCTTCGATAGCATACCAACCAGTGCGCCAGATTCATTCAACACCGGGGCCCCAGAGATACGCTTTTCCAAAAGCGTTTTAACCGCAGAATGTATATTATCTGAGGGTAGGAACGTATACAACGTACGGGTCATATATTGGTCGATTTTTGGGATGTTTTGCATAACTATCTCCGCTTGCAAAGGCATTTGGCGCAACCCCCACAGCTGCCACTGAGAGGAGCGCGATGCGCGAGTATTCCGATAGCCAGGCCAAAAACTGCCAGCACGAAGGTAACCACGCTGCATACTATAACGATCATGTGTTTACACCATTTTCTCTAAACAGCAATTTCTGGAAATCCGGAGTCATCCGAAGACCGTAGCCATCTGATTCTCGTTTGGCAAATGCAGCCGGCAGCGAGTGGCTTAACGCAAATTCATAGCCATCGGTCAGCCCCATAACATTCAGTGCGGTTGCCCAGGCGTCGGCTTCCATGGCAGTGTTCGCAATCACGCTAACCATTGCCAGATCATGATCAATTGGTCGACCGGTCACTGGGTCGATCAGGTGTGAATAGCGCTTACCATTTTTCAGGTAGAAATCTGTGTAATCTCCCGAAGTCGCTACCGCCTGATTGTTGAGCAAAACGGTATCGAATAATCCGCCACCGGGATGCTCCAGTCCGATATGCCAGCCAGATCCGTTCATTCCCGACCCGCTAACGCGGATTTCACCGCCGATTTCAACCAGATAATTACTGATATCGTGACGCTCCAGCATTTTCCCAATTTGATCGATTGCATCGCCCTTGGCAATACCGTTGAGGTCCAGCGCGGTGCCGGGTCTGGCCTTGCGGATACCCTGTTCGCTAATCTGAAAATTTGACTGCGCAACAACAGTCAAGAGTTTATTGGGTATTGGCGCGGAAGGTTCTGCGACTACCGATGGTTCGGGGCCAAAACCCCAATATTTAACAAGAGGCGCGGTTGCCACATTGAACCTGCCTTTACTTAAATTTTCGATTCGCAAAGCCTCGCTCACTACCCGTGTCATGGCAGAAGAGATTGCCATCCAGTCGGTTTTTGTGGAGGCATTTATCTGGTTTATTTCACTATTTAGCTTGTAAAGGGACATTGACGATTCGGTGTCATCGAGTATTTGTCTAATTTGAACCTCCATGCTCGCCGCAGACCGATCAAGGTTGGCATCAGGAATTTTGACCCGGTAGTGCGTGCCCATGGTATTTCCGCCAATATCCAGATTATTGGCATGGCAATATTCTGGCAATACAGGCAACAACGTTGCGCCAATGACTTTTAAAGTCTGTCTCCTATTACTGTCGATCGACATATCAGCCTCCACCAAAATCGTCGTAATAAATCTGGTTGGCCTCCACTCCAAGACTATCCAACATCGCGAAAACTGCCTTGATCATCAGGGGCGGTCCACACAGGTAGTAGTCACAATCTTCAGGAGTCTCATGCTGCCCCAGGTACTGCTCCAGGATAACCTTGTGAATAAATCCCATAGGGCCCTGCCAGTTGCTTTTGTCATTCGGCATTGAAAGCGCTACATGCCAACTGAAATTCTGGTGATCATTTGCCAGACGCTCCAGATCATCGACATAGTAGAGTTCCTGTTGCGATCGCGCTCCGTACCAGAACGAAATTCTGCGATTGGAATGTTGGTGATCCAACAGGTCGGTAATCTGGGCGTAAAGCGGCGCCATTCCGACGCCGCCGCCAATAAAAATCGCCTCCCTGTCGTTGGGTTCGACCTGGAAATCACCGAAACAACCCGCGACTTCAACTTCGTCCCCAGGTTTCAAAGAGAACAACCAGCTCGATACGATTCCAGGAGGAATATCTGTGCGCCCTGGAGGGGGTAATGCAATGCGTATGTTGAGGCGAATCACGGTTTGATCCGATGGGCGATTCGCCATCGAATACGCCCGGACAACTGGCGTGGAGGTGCCTGCTTTTAATGACCGTAAATTTGCGTGATCCCAGGTGCTACGGAAAGTTGTAGCAATATCAAGGGTTGAGAAGTCCAGCTGGTAGGGGGGACAAGTAATCTGGACAAAGCTGCCGGGCCAGAAATTCAATTTTTGTTCTGCGGGCAGGTTTAGCACCAGTTCCCGAATCAGGGATGTTACATTAATCGATGATTCGACACGACACTTCCATGTACTGACTTCGAAGCAGTTGTCTTCCAGTACTACCCGCAGTGGATGCAAAATGGGAACTTGGCATGCCAGTCGTGTCCCCTGGGCGATTTCGGCTCGCGATAATAATGCGCGTTCCTGGGGTCGCAACCCTTCAGCTTCCTCTGGTAACCGTGCTTTACAGAGTCCGCAGGTACCGGCACCGCCACAAGCACCTGGCAGATTGATACCGGCGGACGTCAGCACGTTGAGGAGATGCTGACCAACAGGGGCGTCAATATTGAGTCTGTCGTTAACGTTGATGCTACAACTGCCCGACGGTACCAGCAATTTGCGCGCGCCGATGACGCTCAACGATAGTATGAGTACTAACATTGTTAAGCCCAGAACGCCCAAGAAAATTTCAGACATGCTTACCCAAACCCCGCAAAGCCCATAAAACTCATGGACATTAAACCAGCGATAACAAAGGTAATGCCCAGTCCTTGCAGGCCTTCTGGAATGTCCGCGTACTTCAATCGTTCACGAATTGCTGCCAGCATCGTGATGGCAAAAGCCCAGCCGATTCCGGTGCCCAACCCGTAAACAATACTTTCTACAAACGTATAAGATCGCTCGACCATAAACAAACTGCCACCCAGGATAGCGCAGTTAACTGTTATCAGTGGTAGAAAAATCCCCAATGCCTGATGCAATTTGGGTACATGAAACTCCAGTGTCATTTCGAGTATCTGTACCATTGCCGCAATCACTCCGATAAACGCAATCAAACTTAGAAACGACAGATCAACATGGCCGAACCCAGCCCAGGCCAGAGCGCCAGGGGCCAGAATAAACTTATATAGGAGGTTGTTGACGGGTATGGTTATCGTCTGAACTACAATTATTGCGATGCCAACTCCGAATGCTGTATCAACGCGTTTCGATACAGCGAGGAACGTGCACATTCCAAGAAAAAATGACAGCGCCAGGTTTTCAACCAGAATAGAACGAAGCAGTAACTCCACGAGGTCGTTCATTCTTTTGATGCCTCAGATCTGACACGTACGCGAAACTCTGGTTTTTCCACTTGTTCCGGGCGTCGCCTGCGAATAAACCAGATAAGTCCGGCGATAATGAAAAATGCGCTCGGCGGTAATAGCATCAGGTGCATAGGTTCGAATCCACCGCCCTGGGCAGTGGGAATCAATATCTGGTATCCAAACAAACTGCCACGACCAAAAAACTCCCGGATCGCGCCGACGATCAACAGAACCAGTGCATAGCCTAGACCATTACCAATGCCGTCGAGGAAACTGTGTCCTACTCCATTGCGCATGGCGAACCCTTCAGCTCTGCCAAGCACGATGCAATTGGTAACTATTAATCCCACAAAGACGGATAGTCGGTTACCAATTTCGAAAAAAAATGCTTTCAGTAGTAAGTCGACAATAATCACCAACGAAGCAATGATAGTGATTTGCACCAGGATTCGGACCGAATGCGGTAAATAATGCCGAATCAAACTGATTGATGCCCCGGAAAGTGCCAACACACAAGTAACCGCAATCGACATTACCAATGCAGTATCGAGGGAAGTGGTGACCGCAAGCGCAGAACATATGCCCAGTATCTGGAGAGTGACCGGGTTTTCGTCAAGCAGCGGGGCGGTCAGCGATTTCCAGTAATTTTTCAGCATCGCTATTAACTCCTGTCCCGACGCAAACGGTCGAGATAAGGTCCGAAACCGAAGTCTCCCAGCCAGAATTTGACCATACCGTCGATTCCCAGGCTGGTGCGAGTGGCACCAGTGATGGCGTCAACCCGATCAGCGTTATTACCCTCGTTCCGGGAACTGACATGAACCACGACCTCGCCAGATTCACCAATCGCACGCTTGCCGCTCCATTGAGCCTCCCACTGTGGGTCCTGGATTCGGCTGCCTAATCCTGGCGTTTCACCGTGGTCATAAATTTTGAATCCGAGGATTTCATTATTATCGGGAGTCAACGCAATATAGCCGTATATAACTGACTGGTAACCCACACCCCGTATCGGAAGGATGACGATATCTGATGGCAAGTTTTTTCTCGGAACAATATAAACAACCGCATGATTTTCCCGTCGTTTGATGCCCGCCTGGGCAAATTCGCTGGTGATGGCAGTGCTTTGAGTCGGGTCTGCGGCAGCCCTTCGCGTATCATAACTGGCAGGATCAATAGCAGGGACATATACTCCTGTTTCCAGGTGAACCACTCGAATTCGAATATCACTAAGGTCGATTTCTCCGGTAGCCGTTTGTACTGATTCCAGTATGGATCCGAGTCGGGCTTCTCGTTGTGCGTCCAGATTGGCGATGTAAAGGGGTCGCAACGATACCGCTGCGATGGATACTGCCAGCGCACATACCACAGCGACAACCAGTGCAATCCGAATTGCTTCGCCAGGTTGATCTGTAATGGTATCTTTAGGCATTCCTGAGTGTCCTACGTCGAATGTTAAACCAGCAGAATACATGGTCAATCAACGGTGCCATCATTGACGCCAGCATCAAAACCGATACGACGCCGTCAGGATGTGACGGATGGAAGGTTCGAATAAACACGATCAGCATTCCAATCAAAAGGCCCTGTACCCATCTGCCACTGTTTGTCGACGCTGAACTTGCGGGATCGGTGGCAATAAAAATCGCACCGAAGGCAAAACTTCCGAGAACCAGATGCCAAAACCATGGCATTTCTGACATTCCGCCGGCACCAAGATTGCACAGCTCTGCCGCGACAAAAACGCCCAGTATCTGACCCAGAATTAATCGCCAGGACGCGATTCGTCCATAGATCAGGATTATCCCGCCCAGCACAATGGCGATCACCGAGGTAGTTCCTGCCAAACCCTGGTAGTTTCCTATTATTGCCGTCCATAGATCGACGTTGGTCGAAGCCAGATGATCAAACCCATCGATTTGAAATCGCGAGAATACGTTAGCGCCAGCGTAACCATTGATACTGATCCACAAAGGGTGGCTGCTGTGCCATCCTGAAAAAGAAATCTGCACAACCATCACGCCGACCAACGCAGGGTTGAGAAAAGACTTTCCCTCACCTCCAAATACCGCTTTTCCAATTACAATGGCGAAAGTCATCGCGAAAAACACATGAAACAGTGAAGTCGTGGCAGGCATTAGCAACGTAAACAGCAGGGCGGTAAAAACAATACCAGTGTCAAACGTTTGTTGGCGGGAATCAGAGAAAATTCGCTCCCACAGCCCTGCGGTTACCATTGCGACAATCAACTGGGGCAAGATAAAGACCATCCCGGCCAGGCAGATCTGGTAAATACCCGGAGAACCAGTATCGGTACCCATCCCCTGTAGTAATCGAACTTGCCAATTTTCTGTAGAGCTAGCGTCGGTAGTGTTGAGGGCAAGCAGATATTGGTATCCGGTATTAACTATTGCCACCGCAACAACTGGAACCAGGGCGATCAATCGTATCTTGTGGATACGAGACATACCATTTCGCCGATGGTTTAGCATGTGTGAGTGCTTACTATTGATTCAGATTGCGAGAGGCAGGAGTTGCTTCATTGTGGATTTGCTCCAGCACTTCACGCAGCAAAGAGCCATAGTTGGCTCCCGATATACAACGTTGGCTAAGTAGAGCTAGATCTTCTTCGACCAGTTCAAGACCACCAAGCGCCACAACGCGATCAACGTCACCAACCAGTAGTGCTCGCAGAAAAGGTGTCGCTAATACGCCTGGCGGACTGACGAGATCAAGATCTGTGGTAGGAATAAATGTGCCAATGCCTTCCGGCCTGGTGAAGCCCTGCTCTTTTGGAGAGATACAGATCTGATAGTCGCATCGCCCAAGAAAATCGAATTCACTTTGCACCTCGTGTCCATCCAGGCTTGAACCCGAAAATATCCGTTGCGTTTCCAAGGCGAACTCTCCTTCAACTAATTCGCTGATGCGTGCACCGAGAGGGACGGTTACAAGCCGTGGGCTAGTAACCGACTCGCCACCTAACGAGATTACCCTGTGTTGCCAGGGTATTCCCGATAACATAAGTTGCCCCAGGGAAATAACTTCCTGGTAGCCAATGGTCCAAGCATGTCTCTGATCCATAGCAATCGGACACAATGCGTTGATATGAATACCGGAAAGCCCAGCCGGATGGCCGCCACTGAACATTGCAATGTTAAATTCCCCTGGATCAAATCCAAATGCGGCCTCGGCCGAAGTGCAAAGATACTTTGGTGAGGGGAAAGCATTTTCCAGGGCGCGTAAGCCAGCTCCAAATTCAGCCGAGAAGGTGTTAATTATGCTGGCCGGGTCAGGTGCCCAAGGACGGGTATCAATTGCATTTATCAGGAACGAAGCGGGTTCTCCGTCAGGAGCAGGAATATGGCCAAACGGGCGGGTCTTTAAGCTGGTCCAAATTCCGGATCGCTGCATTTGCTGGCGAATCTCTGAACCGTTAGGTGAATCGAGTGTTCCAAATTCTGGCAGAGCAGTACTACCGTTGTTCGCGATCACGAGAGATACCAAAGAGCGCCTTCTACCACGCTGAATCTCTACGACCTTTCCATTGACCGGGGAAGTAAATAAAATGTCATGGTGATGACGATCGCGCATTACCGCCTGTCCGGCCAGCACCTCGTCTCCAACCTTGACCAATAAATCAAATCTGATTCCAGGAAAGTCTCGCCCGACTATACCAACTGTTGCCGTATTCTTAGATTCCCCGCCGGGTTTGAACAGAGTAGACGCCTGATCGAAATCCAAGCCATGCTTCAGTTGTACGCTTAACGTTTCTCGCTCTTCATTCAAACTTTTTCGAATTTTGTAATGCATGTATTCTGAAGCAATTCCTTTCCGCGTTCTTGTTGATTAGATAGAGGAGTAGATTGCAACAGAGATGCCCGTTGATAATTGACCTGAGTCAATGTCGGGAGCTGAATTTTGGATTCAACTAGTTGAAAACAAATTTAAGTGATGAACGTATTTATTGACCTGCTAATTCTCCTGGTCCTTACCAGGGTGTTGGGAGAGCTTTCAGCTCGCCTGGGGCAGCCGGCTTCTGTGGGTGAAATATTGGCGGGGATTACTATTGCCGTAGTCGCATTAAGTTTCGGGGACAGATTTCCATTGGCAGAAAATCTGCTCGATAGTGAGGTTATTATTTACACCGCAGACATCGGAATTTTTTGCCTGATGCTGCTCTCTGGTATAGATACAGAGTCCAAAGAAATCGCACGTCATTCAACTGAATCCCTGGCGGTAGCCATTGGCGGAACGCTGCTGCCGTTGATCGCAGGCTTTACATTTGTCTGGATGATGCTGCCGGAATCGGAGAATCGTCAGACCCTGGCGTTGATAAGCGGTATTGTGATGTCCATAACCGCCGTTCCGGCAATTGCGAAAGTACTTCAGGAGTTGGGATTGAGCCACACTAAAATGGGCCAAATAATTTTCGGAGCGGCGCTTTTCGACGATGTGATCGGCCTGTTTCTGCTGGCAATTCTCCTGGCAGTTATTGATACTGGCAGTTTTCCTGGTTTCGCTTCTCTAGGATTTCTTTTGCTTAAAGTTGCGGTTTTTTTTACCGTTACCATACTTTTAGGGGTGCATGTTTATCCCCGGGTAAGCAAAGGACTTAATACCATGCAAGCGACCTCAATTGAATTTAGCGCGATGGCAATGGTAGGCCTGGCTTATGGACTATTCGCTGAAAGTTTTGGTTTGCACTGGATTCTGGGAGCGTTCATGGCCGGTTTATTTTTCGATCGTGCGCGGGTAGGTGTCAGATCCTATACCGAAGTAAAATTGATTTTCACCGCTGTTACCAGAGGCATGCTTGCGCCGTTGTTTTTTGCGTCAATAGGTATGCGTTTCGATCCTACCTCAATACAGAATGTGCCGGTGTTCCTGGTATCGCTTGTTTTGGTCGCGTTTTTAGTGAAGATTGTTGGTTGTGGAATTCCGGCAAGAGCAATTGGGCTGTCTACGCGGGATGCTATTGGGGTGGGGATTGGAATGAGTACTCGTGGTGCAGTAGGATTTGTAGTATTGAGCGTTGCGTATGATGCTGGACTGTTCGATAGTTCTGCACATCAAAACCTGGTGATGGATAATTTGTTTTCTGGCCTGGTTCTTGTTGGTGTGGTAACTACTATACTTGTACCGATACTGTTAAGGGCATATCGCCAGCGGAATTAGCGCGCATTATTGTCTGTTGACTCCAGCAATGTTGCTATCTTTTTGGCCTGAATCCCAAATTTAAGCCGTCGTATTCTCCCCATAATTGCAGTATTGCAATACACCTAAATAACCGACCTGTTGAATCCCCATTGACAAATTTTGCAGTCTTACCATGTGCTACCATTTTCTTCATTCCAGAAACCAATGCTATCCGTCCTTTTAAGATCAATATAGTGTTCGCCATATTGAAGCGCGTATTTTTTCATTCGACCGTTCAGGATAATTAACTTGAATTCTTCACCATCTGACTTGTACAGAAAGACGCCCTTTCTATTTATTAGAGTGAAATCACTCACTTTGGGTAGCCGGTCAATATATTGAGGCACCAGTCCTGGAATCCAATGGACAGTATCTTTTCCCCATTTGGATCCAATCCCATCCCACCCTTGGGAAAGCGGATATTCGCCATTGTTTTGATAATAGCGTTCTAGAGCAATCTTTATCTCATCAAGCGCATTGGTTACCGCGTTAAATTTTTTTTCTGCGTTATCGACCAATCCATAGCTTTTGCTCCAGACACCGACGCTGTCACCTCGTTTGGGGTCGATGTATTTTTCACCATATTCTAGTGCAAAATCAATTAGCTCACCGTTTAGAATTATTAGCTTAAATTCCTCACCGTTAGAGTTGTATAGAATGCTAGCCTCTTCGCCAATTAAAACGAATTCGTCAATCCTAGGTAGTTTACTAATATAGTGAGGTGTAATACCGGGAATCCAGTCTTCAGTGGATTTGCCCCATAAGGAATCTACGCCATCCCAGTTTTCAGAGATTGGGTATTTCCCATTTACTGTGTAGTATTCCTCAAGAGCTGTTCTTACGGTCTCTAACGCAGTGGTGACGGCTTTGAATTCTGCCTCGGAATCAATTCCATTATCTGTATCAGATCTTAGCGCAAACATAGATGCTGGGATTGGCTCGCCATATCTTATTGAGTTTTGCAGCGGGTCGTCTACACTTTTTAAGAAGTCCAATAGGACAGCATGCATATTATTACGCACTTTTGAGAAAGAGTTGCTTTCAACTAAATTGATTAAATTGTTTGGGTCACTTGTTAAATCATATAGTTCTTCCTGTGCTCTATGCCGAAGCATTTTTACTCGCTTTCGAGAAAAACTATCATCTGAATTGATCATCGCCTCCCAGGTCATACCAGTATGGACTTCGGCATTTTCGTATACTAATTTAAGGTGTGTTTTTGGGTTGTCTTGGTTAAACCAAATATTATAGATATACAAGTATTTGCCATCTGTTACTGACCGCATTGGGTAGACCTGCAATCCTCTTACTGCATAATTGTAGCTGCTAAAAACAAAATCATTGATACTGTCAATTTCGCCTTTAATTACTCTTGATAAACTTGTTCCGTCTACTAATTCATTATCTATCTCAAAATTAAATAGCTCCGCAATAGTTGGGTATAGGTCAATAATAGAGACGAGACTTTCGATTTTCATTCCCGGCACATTACGCTCCTTATCAAGTTTTATTATTAGGGGAATGCGTATGCCTTGTCTGTATAAGCTCTGCTTCGAACCTGGAACTGAGGTGCCTTGATCGGCAAAATAAATAACAATCGTGTCGTCATACAATCGTCTTTTTTGCAACATCTCTATCACATCGCGAAACGCAGTATCCCCACGATTTAGCGCGGTCAGGTGTTCACGCATCTCAAGTTCAATATCTGGCAAGTTCGGGAGATAGGGTGGCAGCGATATGGGTTTTACGAAGTTTAACTTTTTCTCGAACGGCAGTATGGTTTTTATGGTAGGCCCCGCATATGCATCGCCAAATGTTCGGACTTCAGTGGGTTCCAAAGACGGGTATGGTCTATGCGGATCTCGGGTATTGATGTGTAAGAAAAAGGGCTTATTCCGAGACCTAGCCTTGTCAATAAATGCATTTGTGATTTCAGAGAATCCAGATACTGAAGACTTTATTGGAAAGACGTCCGGGTTGCCCGGGGGAACTCCCAATTCTGCGGCGCTCACAATGTCCCAGGCTAGCGGATTAAATGCGTCATAGTGAGGGAATTTGTTGATGACGCCGGTATAGTATCCATTGCGTCTCATAAGATTTGGAAGTGGATCCACTAAAGCGTTTACCAATGGATCACCATGCCCAAAATTTCCATTATTCTGCGGGTGTCTACCAGATATAAACGATAAGCGCGAAGTCTGACAAGTTGATCCGGTTGAGTAAGCATTCTGGAATTGAATTCCACTTGCTGAAAAATTGTTTAGGCTGGGTGTAACAAACGGATAGAGAGAACCATATGATCCCAATTCTTCAGCGTCGTTGTCATCTGTAGTAAATACAATCAGGTTAAATTTCTTTGCATTATTGCTGAGCTCTAATTCGACGGAGCTCTTCAATGAAGTTCCAGCAGAAACGAGTGGAGTGCTCAGAATCGATATACATGTTGTAATCAAAATCAGTAAAGTGTGGCGGTCGGTATATTCGGCCAGTATTTTATTTATCAAAGCAGTGCGTCCCAGATATCATTGGCAGTTTCAGCAAACCAAAATAACTCGCGGTCCTCCAAATCGATCACACCTTCATCCACCAGTAAGTCGACGTCAAAGGCATTTCACCAAAACGCCTCGCCGACTACCACCACCGGGATGGGATTGATTTTTCAGGTTTGTATCCAGGTTGATGTCGCGCAGTCAGCTTGAATTCGTAAATATCATGCTTGATATCACTATCTCATTGGCTGATTTTTGATTTGCCCCAGCCGAATTCTTATACCGTCCAATATTTATTCTCTGTTGTTTATTTGGCAGCACTTATCGTATTGAGGCTGGCTATTTCAACAGTCAGTCAAATACAGTGAAAAGCGATATTTACTCGAAGCGCTAGCTTGCCTTGACCACCCAGGACTTACACCAACCGTTAGCATTCACTACTTTACCTGGAAATATAATACAAGGTCCCCATTCTACATCGGGCTCGGCCTGGTATAACTGACAACCTTTACAAAGCTGCTCAGGTTTTTCTGACGCATTGATATACCCAAGGGTCTTGGCCATGGTATCGCTTTCCTCCAGTTTAGGTGGGTCATCTGCGACGCTGGTATTGGAAAGCAAGGTAGGTAGTGGCGCAGCTACGAGCAATGTAACAAAAGTTCGCCGATTAAATCTTTTCATACGAATGACTCCAAATTTATGATTTAAAAATAGGAAAAATGTCTGTTTTCGATAATCGATACATGGGTGTCCTGAACATCGATTCCAGTGTCGCGACATAGTAATTTATTTGAGTCAATTTGGATTGATACAAATCAACTCGCAGTTAATCGGAGAAAATGTAAGAAATACCTATGAGAACACAATTGTTTCATCAACTCAGGCAATGGTATCTCGGGGGGTGATTTGACATATCACACGCCAAGCGGTAGCAGTATCGTGAGATCGATCAGAGCACCGGTTGCGAAACCAATTTGACTCTAAAGGTGATCCTTTACCAGGACGGTGTGTTCTCTGGCGTATTTGATTTCATACAACACCGGTTTGCTGCTTATAGGCGATGATGATTGAACCCTTGTTCTTTAGGGTGGGACTGCACCATGGCGATGAATTCAAAAACAAGCCATGGTTTTTGTTCAGGTTTTTATTTATCCAATACCACTTTTATTCTAAGTCTCCTTTTCGTACTGCGCCAGGAGGTGTGCCCATAGCTCGCTTGAAAGCGCGATTGAGCGCGGGTTCGGAATTGTATCCGACCTGTTTTGCAATATTTGCCAACGAATTCGATGTCTGCAGAATATTTTGGCGCGCTAGTTGCATGCGCAAGCCTGTGAGGTAATACATACCGGATTCGCCAACCAGTGTGGAAAAGCGCGCGGAAAATCCTGATCGTGACATACCAATCTCTACCGCCAGCGAGGCCACACTTCAGTCTTTTTCGGGATGACGATGGCTGATTGCCAGGGCCTCGCCAATCCGTTTATCGTGTAGAGCGGCTATCCATCCATGTTTTTCTTTCCGGGCGGTTTCGATCCAGCTACGAATGGATTGTATAACAAGAATATCCGCCAGGCGGGTAATGACGGTTTCGTTTCCAGGCAGCATCTGCTGTGCTTCCCTTGAACTAAACTGGATCGTGTTTTGCAGCCATCCGTCGTCCTCTTTAATCGACCGGACATGCAGAATATCGGGTAATAGTCTGATTAAACGATAGGCTAGAATGTGGTCGAACCGTACGCCGAAATATGTAACCTGGGTAAAATTGCCGCCCCCACCGTAGCGCATTATTTCGAACCTGTCTCCGATTAATTCAATCGGAATACTGGAAAGTTATTCGGTATCTGCGTTTGGACTACTGCGTAGTTTGTGTCGAGTTCCCCGGGGAATAAATGACAGACTTCCCTGGGGCATAAATGTGAGTTCTTGATCCTCCATTTCGATCCAGCAGTCCGTTCTATTGTGGGCCGCTGCACTCAGCAGCGGCCTAATGGCCGGAATTTACTTTGCATTTTCCGGGTTTGTTATGCGAGCATTCGACGACATTGGAAGTTCCAATGCAATCCAGGCAATGAATTCGATCAATAAGGCAATCCTGCGCTCGTGGTTTATGCCGCTGTTTTTTGGCTCGTCGATTGTGTCTGCTTTGCTTGTTATTCTAGCGGTTGTTTACTGGAGCGAACCGAATTCGATTTATCTGCTGATGACTGGATTGGTATATTTCATCGGCATGTTTGTTTGTACCATCGTATTTAACGTGCCCCATAACAATTTACTTGCCAAGCAGGATCTCGACAGCGACGAAGCAAAACGGATTTGGTCACATTATTTGCAAACTTGGACCAGATGGAATCATCTGAGGACCGTTTGTTCTCTGGTTACATTCGTACTTAGCGTATGGCTGGTAACCGTTCACTAAGGTAACTTTGTAGCGTCAAGGAATCTGCAATTTCGTGAAGCCAGGAAGGTCGACATCGAAAGGTTCGTCGGGCTGCTAGCGGATGATCCGTTGGGAGCGCAGCGAGAAAATCTAACGCTACCTTTGAGCTCGCGATATGGGGAAGCATTTCAGGGTATCGAGACAGACCCCAATAATGAGCTTGTGGTAGTTGAATCTGATAACGAACTGGTCGGTATGTTGCAACTGACCTTTATTCCTTATTTAACGCACACGGGCTCATGGCGTTGTCTGATTGGGGGCGTCAGAATTGCACAAACGTATCGGGGAAAAGGACTAGGGACAGCGTTCTTCGACTGGGCAATCAATCGGGCTAGAGACAGAAATTGCAGCATTGTGCAACTAACATCAGATAAACAGCGACCAGATGCATTACGATTTTACCAATCGCTCGGATTCAAGGCGACTCACGAAGGCTTCAAGCTCAAACTCCAGTGAGTAAATTATGAAACCTGATTGTAATAAATCACGGTTACCTCACTTCCAGCCAAACTTCATGCTGAAATGCTAACAAGCTACTCCAAAATTAAAACGAGCGACCGCTTTAACTTCTTGTATTAACGGTCCCTTTTTTCAGTTAGTAACCTGGTCCTACTCGTCTATCCTGAATAAGTGCGGGTACGTCCAGTTTTCCAAGACAGGAATAGTCGCATGACTGGCCAGGATCCGTGGCTGCCGGGCAAGATACCAGCTTGCGGCAGGGACTATACCAGGGACCACTGCCGGTGAATTCTATCTCGACATAACGTTTCTTTTGTTTGCAGTAAACCACTTTGGTTCGAATCTTTTCATTCATAACACTCACCCATCAGGAAATGTTGGTTTTATATAGCCTATGGTACTAATACCTTTTGATATTGATCCAAATCAACAACCAATTGATTGTGCGTTGTAAATTTCACCTCAGCGAGGAGAAACCAAAGTGAATATTGCACTAATCAATCAAAAGTTGCTGTCAAAATACGATGTGTCTGCCCCCAGATACACCTCTTATCCCTCAGCACTCCAGTTTTCGGGTGAATTTGCGGAGAAAGGCTTTGTCAATTGTGCCATTCAGAGTAATTCACAATGTGACAAGGATTTGTCGCTCTATTTCCATATCCCTTTTTGTGCACACCTATGTTTTTATTGTGGCTGTAGCAAAATACTGACAAAGAACAAATCCAAAGGCAGAGAGTATCTGGATTATTTATTGTTGGAAGTCGCCATGCGCGGCTCGTATTTTTCGCCTACTCGGGAAGTAACACAGCTGCATCTGGGTGGTGGAACCCCAACCTTCCTGACTATAGATCAAATTAAGGAGTTACTGGATACCGTAGCCCGCAACTTTAATGTTCCCAGTAAGCCTGAGAAGGACTTTTCTATTGAAATTGATCCTCGAACCGTTACACCCGAATATATACGAAAGCTCAAGAATGTCGGTTTTAATCGTATTAGCATTGGAGTGCAGGATTTTGATCCGGCCGTACAGAGGGCCATTCACCGGGTACAACCAGAAGGAATGACTACGTCCATTATTGACGCGGCTTGGGACGCTGGGTTCGACTCAATCAACCTGGATTTGATTTATGGTCTACCGCTACAGACGGTATCGGGCTTTCTGCAAACCATTTGGAAGGTTATTGACGTCGACCCCGACAGAATCAGCCTGTTCAATTATGCTCACATGCCTGAATTGTTCCCGGCACAACAGCGGATTAAACGGCAAGAGCTTCCTCAGGCGAATGAAAAACTCGAAATGTTCACACTATCCGCGCAAACTCTCTTGTCTTGCGGGTATGAACTCATTGGTATGGATCATTTCGCCAAGTCATCGGACAGCCTCGTTACAGCGCTGAACAATGGGAAAATGCAACGAAATTTTCAAGGATATTCAACCCATGGAAATTGCGATTTAGTGGGCATGGGGTTAACCTCAATCAGCAACGTGGGTGGCTGTTTCAGTCAGAACACCAAAGACCTAAAAACCTATTATGCCGCTGTTTCAAACAATTGTTTACCCATAGAAAGGGGCTATCTGCTGAACGACGATGACAGGCTAAGAGGCGACATTATCGACTCACTGATGTGCCGTGGCAAAGTTATTTTTAGAGATATAGAATCTACCCACGCAATTGATTTTACCGATTACTTTTCGCAAGAAATGCGGAGCCTGCAACCGCTTATGGAAGATGGGTTGATCACCATCAACAGAGAAAAAATCAGCATAACGCTACAGGGCAAACCATTGGTCCGGTATGTATGCACGAAATTCGACCGTTATTTTAAATCCAGTGTCCCAACAAGCCACTCTAAAATAATTTAACGGAATAGAAACAGTAGCATTACAAATTCTATGAGCGCGGCTGTAATGATAATCGGGACAATCGTCGGCGAATTAAGCGTAGCCATTCCTGATAGAGCGTATGGTCGAGACTCCCTGACATTCGGCGTGCACGGCAAGTTGCGCCAAAAGAAATACTAGGCAGGATAACGAGGAAGTTTTTTGGCGAGATCGGAAGGCAACGTTTTTTGTTTTAAGGAACTTGGTACTACGGTATAGAAAAAACATATTCCAAACATTCCATTTCTGGCCGATTTTGCGGTTGGCAGTATGTGGGTTTTACTTATTCCTGCCTTGGTATGGCGCGCTGCTTCTGTCCGAATATAATGATTCAGCTCAGATTTGCCACAGTCAAAGGAATGCCGGTCGTGTACAAGTTTTTCGAGTTCCACGAACTCGGCACCCCACTTCACTGAATTCCGCTCTCCTTAGAAATTTCCGCTGCATCAATTAATGCGGCATTTGGCCTATCTGCTTTTTCGCACCCAGTCATAAACTGGTCAAAGCGGTTATTCTCAACCGTAATAGATTCGTGACGGGCAATTACTTCAGTCGCATCTCTATCCAGGAGTTCCGACATATATTCAGACAAGCTACGCATGCCCAGCAATGTATTAGCCTTTTCTGCTTTTGCTTTTACCTTTTCGTCAAGGCGCATGTCAAATCTTGCAATTGTCATGATTTACTCCAATATAAATTGTACGGATTTATTCCGTACAAATTGATGATTATAGCCTCAGATTCACCACTTGAAACTGGGTTTAAAAGCAGGACATTTCTCAGCGAGAACCAACGAACTTTGGGTAAGCCCAGCTGCATCAGGCTTGCGCTTACTGCGCCGGCCTTAACCGTTCCCCGCCCATTCCCAACACCTGAATCGGATTGAATCCAGCTTGGTCAGTAAGAACATAGGTACCATCTTCTAATTTCCAGGCGTGATTATAATGATTGGAAAGTTCCACTTCGCCCCCGACCGTATTGGGATCAGAATAGGTTTCTGTTTCACGAATTACTTCCAAAAATTCCCGGGCACGCCGATCCGAGCTTATCTGCTGGCGGCGCCAGGAATTGCTGATGATATTGTTGATATCACGATTGGCATCCGCAGCAATTTTGCCACGGGCTGCTATACCATTTAACGTGATGCTATTCATTTTGGTGTTGTGTTTGGAGATTTCCTGGTTCCAGTAAGCGTCCGGTTGCAGCGACTTTCGGATTGCCCGAAAAAGCATTGGGTTGTACTGGCCCAATGGAGCGAAGGTGCCATAGGCAGGTAGAGCCGAGGCTTGCACTAACTCAGAATAATAGCTCGCGGTGTTGGTAATGGTTTTTAAGAAAGTGACGCCTGCAGCAAGGTGTCCCTCCATGGTTTTGCCTTGCTCAGAAAAGGTGAAGGCCAGTTCACCGGTCTCTACCCAGGATTGCTGAACACCCATTGTCCAGGGCTGTTCGCTGAAAGTTTGAGGAAATTCTGCCAATAGATCTGGGCGTTGCCGGAAGGTAATGTTTTGCGCATCGGGTCGCAGGTTTTGGATAACGGTGTGGAGATAGGCTTCCACATTATAAATCTGGAGAATGGGGCAATTGACGTTCGCGGATTTTCCATTGACGGAATTAAATTCCCAACCCCATTGCGGCAGGATTAGTGCGCCACTGGTTTTATCTGGTGAAAGCGCCTGCCACTGAACAGCGTATCCATTGGTACAAAGATGCTGATTCCCCCAGACAATTCCGCCATCGGTTTGCCAGCCTTTGGGGATAAACAGTGTCATGGCTGCCGTAGGTTGACCGAGGCCAGCATAGTCAATAATGGCAGTGGGCTCGAAGTGAAGGTAGCTGTTTTGGCTTTGTTCCTGAGAATGTGAGTTTGGACCCGGTAAAAGGGGTGTTATCAAGGCGGAAACAATATATACAAAGGCGTTAATTCGCATTATGCAATTACTTACTATTTCTGAGGCGGTATAGAATCTTTACACAAACCGCGTTTGCCCAAGTTTCTGTTTGTCTGAAGCGTAATCATAATGTTAGCTCACTCCGTAGCTTAAACAGCCTGCATCCGGCTCCCAGTTACTAATGTCTTCCCTTCCCAATTGGTCAGCAAGTTGTCTTAGTCGATTGTGAAACTCTTCGCGATCAATAGAGAGTTGTTGTAACCAGCGCTCGCCGGCCTGGGGGTCGAATTCATGTCGTGCGTGCAGCGTTTGGTGGTTATCGAATATCACCATTTCGCCGGGTTTGAGCAAATACTCGAAACGGCGCTCCGGCGAAGCTAAAATGCCGTAAAAATCACTCAGTGCCTGATAACCCATTTCTATTTTATCAGCGGCAAGATCCAGTGGCGGTATGGTCCGATCGGTAACGCGAACGCCACGAACATTGCCATCCATATCAGTGGCGATTATACGATTTCGTGCGCGAAAACGTTCTTCAGCGTTTCTTTGCGCCTCGAACAATATCGGGGTAGTGGATAGAAAGTGAAACGAATCAGGGTGGGATGTCCGCAAACTTTCGGCAGCACCAATGGCATCCACAAAAACTGAACTTCCACCGCCATTTGGCGATGACTTCAAACAATGGAATAAACTGATGCCGGGTGGACCATGTCTCCAACCCTCATCACTATGGGGTGACTGTGCATTGCTTGCCGTGGCACCGATGTTCGCCCCGGTACCATCGTTGTCGTTGGGGCGCGAGCGAATATCGAATAAATACCCGAAGTGGGTGTGCCGTGCCGGTCCGAAATAGGGAAGTAATGACTCTATCTTTTTCTCGTTTGGGGACAAATTTTTTACCAGCGCAATCCCATAGTCGCGAACGTGCAAGAAGACTTCCATCCGGCGCTCAGGATTCTCGAAATCACTCGCTGCAAACCAGGGGAACTCATGGGCATTTTTTGCCAGCCAAATAGTGTGATTTGGTTGTCGAGATTGTCGAGCCAATTGTGACAAACATCGGCTGCGCAGCTCGGTAAACTTGTGGTGGGTGGTGCTGGTATCGTGCTGCCACTGTATTACCAGTTCATCGTCACGTCGATCAAGCTTGCTGACTAATAGACCTTGGGAAGCTTCGGGTGCTAGAAATACATAGTCAGGTCCTTGTTCCGGACGACCTGTGAGCGGGTAGGATTGATGATGTCGCAGCCAGATGTACGGAAAAGTGCTTTGATGACTGTCACACCAATCAATCACGAGCCGACGAGATGCATTGTCGAATTGATACGCCTTGGGCTTGGTTGTCTCTTCTATGCTCATCACTGCTCGGGCTGGTGTATCCGGACTGCTTGGGGAGATTTACTTATTCGCTCTGCTAAACATATTACGATTCTGCCCCTATCATAATAGAAGGTGCGTTTGCTGTGCTACTCGATATTACCGGCCATTGATCAACCAAGAAGCTGGGGCAACAAAAAACATCAAAAAACCTGGCCATTCACCGAAAGTGGTCATGCGTTAATCCCTTATTCGATCGGCAATTGCAACAATACGATGCATGTCGCGCAGCACGGGTTTTTCGATTAACTTGCCATCGATAACGACGAGGCCGGTATCGGCTTTTTCGAAAGTGTCGATTACGTGACGAGCACGGGCAATCTCGTCTTCGGACGGAGTGAAAACTTCGTTCAGTGCAGCAATCTGTTTTGGGTGCACGGAACCCTTGCCGGAAAACCCCAGGGCGCGCGCCTGTTTGGCGGCGACCACCATGCCGCCATGGTCGTCCAGATCAAGGTAGGGTACGTCGATCACGTCGAGCCCGGCGGATGCGGCAGCGTGAACTACCCGCGAACGCGCATACAGCAATGGTTCCCAGGCGTTTTCGCAGCGCAGCTCGGCGGCCATGTCTACGCCACCAAAAAACAGGGCGTCGATACGCGAACTGCAATGCGCTATCTCGTAGCAGACTTCAAGACCGGCATTGGTTTCGATAATGACATGCAATCGGGTCAGGTGACCGCTTTCGGTCAGCAGGTTATCGAGCATCACTACTTCATCCGGCGTTCGCACCTTCGGCATCATTAGTGCAGGGGGCGGTGTTTCAGTGGTGAGAATGGCCTGCACATCTTCAATGCCAAACTGTTCGCGCATACAGTTGATCCGAACAATTTGCTCGACGCCATCATCCGCCTGTGGGGTTTCAAACAGGGACAGGGCTCGCTCCCGTGCGGCAGATTTATCTTTTGGTGCAATCCCATCTTCGAGTTCCACGCAGACAATATCGGCGCCGGAGGCCAGTGCCTTTGGAAACATTTCGGGTTTGAGACCAGGGGTAAAAATAAAACTCCGACGTGGGCGAATGATTGAATGGCTCATGCTTTCAATTTACTCTTGGTGTTTACCAGATTACCTGGTTGCGAGAACGAGTTCCAGGACGACTATTCGTCCTGGAGGATTTCGGGGGGGTCGAAAGCCGTAACCTGGGGTATCGGTTGAACAAAACGTTCGATCTCGACTAGACAAGTATGCGCGATGGGTCCTTGTGCCAGCTGGGATGTACCGACATCAAGAGTCAGCATGTTCGGATTTCCGTGCTTGCACAAACTACCCGGGTTCCCCGGTTCTTGCGGGTCGTACCAGGCTCCAGTACTCATTTGAACAACGCCTGGCATAACCTGGTCATCGATTACTACAGCACCCAAACAGGCCCCACGACGATTAAACACCCGGACAATATCCCCGCCGGTGAGATTCCTGGCGGTGGCTTCCTCGGGATGTAACATGATGGGTTCCCGTTGATTGATTTTTGCCGCCCGACAATAACTGCCATGATCAAGCTGCGAATGGAGTTTGGTTTTGGGTTGATTGGAAATTAAGTGAAGCGGGAAATCTGACGTATCGCCGCCGAGCCATTCATGTGGTTCCATCCAGGTGGGATGACCGGGACAATCTTCATATTTAAAACTGGCCACTGCTGCAGAATGGATTTCAATTTTACCCGAAGGGGTCGACAGGGGATTTGCGGCAGGATCATCGCGAAAGTCTTTTAGCATCACTACAGGTTCAGCCGGTGGATCGGGCTTAAACCAACCTGACTTTTTGAATTCCGCATAGTCAGGCATTTCAAACCCTTTGGCTTTCGATCGCTTAACCGTCTCTGCGTAAATCCATTCTATCCATTGTTGTTCATTACGATCTTCGGTAAACGCCAACTCAATGCCCATTTGGCGTGCGATACCAGAGAAAATATCGTAGTCATTACGACTGTCACCAACCGGTTTGATTGCCTGTTGCATATCAATGACATAAGGATCGCGCGGTGATATGGAAATGTCATTGCGCTCGAGGGTTGTAGTACAGGGCAGGACTATATCGGCATGTTTGGCTATGCTGTTCCAACACCAGTCATTCACTACAACGGTGTCGGGTTTTTGCCAGGCCCTAAGCATTTTGTTCAAATCCTGGTGATGATGAAATGGATTGCCCCCGGCCCAGTAAACCAGGTGAATGTCGGGATACTCGTAACTGCTTCCGTTGAATTCGAATGACTCGCCAGGATTCAGCAGCATATCGCTGATGCGTGCCACCGGAATAAAGGTCGAAACCGCGTTTTCCCCCTGTGGTAACGATGCTCCCGGCACTTTGGTATTGTGACCACCAATTCCGTTCGTGGTCGAGTAACCGAAGGTAATTCCGCCGCCGGGTAGGCCGATCTGACCCAACATCGCAGCCACGGCTATGGCGGCCCAAAATGCATGTTCCCCATGATGCTGTCGGGTTAACGACCAGCTGATTGATATCATGGTTTGGTTAGCCGCCATTCGACGTGCGAGCTGTCGGATTCGATCTGCCGGAATCCCACATATCTCGGACGCCCAGTCAGCATTTTTCTCGATGCTGTCAGAAACGCCGCCCAGATATTTCTGGAATTCATCCATTCCAACGGTGTATTGCTCAAGAAACTGTGTATCGGCCAGTTGCTCAGCGACCAGGGTTTGGGCTATGGCAATCAACAGCGCGGTATCTGTCCCGGGTCGTATAGCAAGCCATTCAGCCCGTAGCGAATCGTCGATATCAGCCCGAATTGGACCAACATTAACAAATTCAATGCCAGCATCTCGCGCCGCGGTCATATGTTCCTGTTGTACATGGCGACCGATACCGCCGGCGTTTATCTGTCCATTCTTCCTCGGCATACCACCAAACGCCACTAGTAATTTACCTTGATCGATAACCGAGAGCCAGCTAGTGGTTTCTAACAACAATGTCCAATAGTCGCCCAGCACGTGTGGCACGATCACTTCGGCAGCCGCGAAGCTGTAGGTGCCCACTGACCGGGTATACCCGCCTATACACTTTAAAAATCGATGCAACTGGCTTTGCGCATGGTGAAACCGCCCCGCACTCGACCAACCATATGAACCGCCATAAATGGCCTGATTACCCCATTGATTTTTAACCCGAGACAATTCACTGGCGACCAATTTTTCCGCCTTCTCCCAGGTTACTTCGACAAAAGGTTCGGCGCCGCGTAGATGATTGTTGGTGCCGGGACCCAATTCGAGCCAGCTTTTCCTGATCATGGGTGCTTTGATTCTCGTCGGTGCATCCAGCACGTCTACGATTCCTCTCCCGATCGGCGATACATCGTCGTCTTGCTCAAACCCGTGCAATGCTTTTACCGTACCGTTTTCGGTTTCAACCCGGTAGGTACCCCAGTGGCTACTGGTCAAAGGTAGGTCGTGGTCTTGGGACATAATTCTATAGTTCCGTGCAGAGCCCGAGCTCTGGTTGTCTTTTTCTGCTTCAGATCCGGGTCATCCGATCAATGATACTGGAGAGGATTGCTATGTCCATGCCGGGCTGCAAATGCCAGATTGGATTTCAATAGGGGAAAAACCATTGTCATATTTCAGCTGAGATCATTTGCTCGGATGTCAGGAGGTAGTGACGCAAGCACGCGAATACGGGTCTGTCAGAGATTCGAATTCATGTCTCAGTACGATATTTAGTATTTGGGCAAACACTGTATTACAATGCGCCAAGGCTTGGTTTTTTGTTTTGGTTGAATGAGTTTGTTAGTAACCCTATTTTATCAAAACAGCTATAGAACCAAGCCATTTTTATCTCTTAACGGGACAGCAGTGAGTGCGTGTAAAACATAATAATCAGCAGCCAAATAATTACTACAATCTGATTGCGAGGCTAGCCTCGGCAACGCTCATCGCGTTGATATGCCTGTACAAGTTTCAAATCGCATCCGTCATGCCATTGTCTGTATCAATGTTTCATTACGGGGATGATACCTGGTTTTTTCTAAAAGCGGTCTCAATCTTTTCGGGAGACTGGCTCGGTAACGAGTATGACCTCTATACACTAATTAAAGGCGCGGGTTATCCCGGATTTTTGGCTTTTTGCGCCAAGCTGGGAATAAATCCCCGTATAGCCACAGATATTTTGTATATAACGGCTTGCCTGGTATTTTACCGTGTACTCAGGTTAATAAATATTAATCGAGCAATTGCCATTGCAGGATTTTCTTTAATTGTCATGAACCCGGTGACGCTGTCAACTATATGGAGCGGACTGGTACGTCAAACCTTATACTTACCCCTGTCTATTCTTTTTTTGTCGTCGCTCATTGCAATAATTCATTGTGCCGCGCACAACAAGCACTATACCAAATCATTACCCTGGTTTTTCCTTTGCACTATTTCCCTGGCAATAGCATGGAATACCAGGGAAGAAAGTATTTGGATGGCTCTGACGGCCTTACCCGTATTCATATTTGTGATGGTTCGATCAATCCAGGCTTGGGCAATCGCCAATCTAGTTGGGAATTTGATTGGCGTGACCCTGGCAGCCCTCACACCCTACGCAGTCACAACCTATATAGCGCAGATTAATCTTGACAAATACGGTGTCGAGGCCACTGTAGATTTCAAAGAACCGACGTTCAGTAGAGCATGGAATGCAATCTTATCGCTGAACACCCAGCCGTCGATATATAACATAGACTCGATTAAAGGGCATACGGAAGATCACTGGAACCTGGAAACCCTTGAAAAATTGCTAAAAATCAGCGACGCCACCAGGCTGGTGATCCACCAATTGATTACCGAAGACCAAACGCAATACAAGGTTTACGAAACTAGAATCAATGGTGGTATTGGAATCTGGTCGTTAAAACATGCACTGCATTCAGCAGGATACTATCGTGATGGACCTTCAACGCTCGCATTTCTGGAGACTCTGGCTGATGACATCGAAAAGTATTGCGATGATTCACCGTTAAACTGCAATCCTCCAATAGTGTCATTGGTCCAATGGAAAGAGGGGCATTGGGGTAAATTATGGCCAGCCGCTGTGGATATCTTGAGGTTTGCAACGCAGTTTCCTGATGAGTACCAGATAGCGCCGAAAAGTATTGGTGACATGCTTGCCAATGATCCATTCAAATACGCACTGTCGAGATTTTTTTCGTTGAATTCAAACTACGTCCAGGGATATGAAAATCTCCGAGACGACACGGTTAGCGCTATACAATCGGAAGATATCAAGAAGTGGAGCAGTATCAGGGTAAATCTTGAGTGGTATCAAAAATACCTCCCTTCAATATTTTTGTTGACTATGGTTTTGTTGCTGGTGACTTTGTCCTTGAAAGCATACTCATTTGAATTTATGTGTATTATCGGAACGGTGATTATTGCTTTTTCACTGATTTTTGGGATAAATCTGCTGGTTGTAGTGACCGCCTACTTCGATATTACGCGTACTATTTGTGGTTCCACAATCGCATTGCTGATGCTGATCCCCATTGTTTTCGGATTATTCTACGAGTCCGCAGTTGGTGCTCTAGTATCTATTTTTTGCAAATCAGCCCCATAATAAAAATTTCCCATAGTTAAAATAATGGAAAACGTTGAACTTTCTATCGTCATGCCATGCCTTGATGAGGCAGAGACCATTGCTGACTGTATAAATGATGCACTGTCATTCCTGACGCAGGACTCCGTCACTGGCGAGATCATTATTGCAGATAATGGGTCAACGGATGGTTCCATCGAAATTGCAGAATCACTGGGCGCGAGGGTTATCAATGTTCCGATAATGGGATATGGCTCTGCCTGCCGTGCGGGCGTAGAACGAGCGCGGGGGCGGTATGTTGTGATGGGAGATTCTGACAGATCTTACGATTTTTCGAGACTAGGCGTATTTTTGCGCGAATTACGCGCGGGTGCAGACCTGGTGATGGGTAATCGTTTTAAAGGTGGCATTAAACCAGGCGCAATGCCCTTCAAGAATCGGTACCTCGGTAATCCGATATTGAGTTCCATAGGTAAGACTCTGTTTAAAACCCGTGTTGGTGATTTTCATTGCGGGCTCAGAGGTTTTTCCAAGCAGGCTTTCGGAAAAATGCAGCTTCAATCCCCCGGCATGGAGTTTGCATCCGAAATGGTTATGAAAGCCTCCTTATTGAATCTGGATGTGCGTGAAGTCCCAACAATTCTCTCGCCTGATGGCAGGACACGCCCGCCTCATCTACATCCGTGGCGGGATGGCTGGCGCCATTTACGCTTAATGTTTTTGTATAGCCCACGCTATCTGTTTCTGATTCCAGGTGGGCTGATCATGTTACTGGGTGTAGGGATGATGTTGCGGATTTTGTATTTTGATGATGGCAACAATCGCATAACGCCCGGACCGGCTACGCTTATATATTCACTGGGGATGGTTGTGGTTGGACTCCAGGCGATACTGTTTTCGATTGCAGCAAAAATATATGGCAGTCAACAGGGTTTTCTGCCGACGGATTCCCGTATATCCTGGTTTACAAAACATATTAATAGCAATCGATTGTTGATTTGCGGACTGGTGCTCGTGATATTGAGTGTGATTGGGGTTTTGATCAGCGTTTACAATTGGTTTAAGGTGGATTTTGGAACACTGGACACGATGGAAATTCTCTCAATCGTCATTCCATCGACGAGCGCTGGAGTAATTGGATTCGAATTAATTTTGTTTGGCCTGTTTATGGGCTTGATGACACTTAAAAAAGAGCAATGACTATCTATACCATCGACCGGTGCACCTAGATCAGAACACGACACTAGAATGGATAACGAATTAGGGCTTTCGCGCAAACACCAGATATTGTCCTCCGAGTGGAATACTGGCTAGCAATGGTTCGATGGGTCGCAGGACTTTAAGCAGATTCGGGAAGAAAAACAAAAAGGAAGTCTTGACAATTTCAAACCCGCTTGCTTTCAACAGCGAGCGGGTCTCTTTGGGCCAAAGCATAATAGCATCACGATCAAATGGGACGCGTTTCATGATCCAACGGGTGCCCGGATTCCACGGATTATTCTCCCAGAAACAAAAATAACCACCCTGTCGTAATGATTGAAATATTTTGTCTGCGCATTGTTGGCGTTCCGCAACAGGAATATGGTGGAAGACACCATTACAAAATGCGAGGTCTAGGTCAGATTTTGGCTGAAACTGATCGAGTATTTCGAAACGACAGGAGCTGAGAGAATAGTTTTGTCGGGCAATTGATAACGAATCATCGGAGATATCCGTACCGATCAGTACGGTGGGAGAAAATATTTCGAGGAGGTAAGAGACGGATCCCCCGGTGCCACACCCGAAGTCGAGTATCGATTCAGATGCCGCTCCAACTGAGTCCAGTTGTCGTTTCATACAGTGAACCCGCTGAGCAGCGAAGTACTCCTTACTTTCCCCGGTAAGATCGAGGCCTTGCTGAAGGGCTTCGTCATAGTTTTCCGCGAAGGCATCGAATTCTGGATGCTGATCCGGCGTGTTTGGTTTGTGTGTTGTCACCAGGGTATAGAATATTGTGTTGGCTCTCTTCCGTCGAGTTTCTGTACCCAGGAATTCAGGATTTCAAAATAAGGAAGGTAAAAATATCTGCTTCTAAAGTTCAACTATAGGTATACGCACTTTGATAGTCGGCCCGCTCTGTAAGAGCCTTGGCACCGCAATTGATTGCCTAAGAGTAGTTGGCTTCGAATCATACTATAAACAATCTTAGGGAATTCATATATTAAAGTTGAGATTCGGATTCAGTCTTACTGGCGTAACTGAAGATAGCAAACATGAAGTCACGTTGCGGAGATCGGGGTCAGTGTAGAAATTATTCGGTAAGATTGCCGTCGATTCAATAATTTCTACACTGACCCCGATCTCTCCGATCTCTGATAATTTCTACACTGACCCCGATCTCTCGATCTTTTGCAATAAATGGAAGCGTTGGCTTCAGCTAGTCAGTCTGCTGCCATTTGCGAATACTTGATTCCATTGCAATATCTGTACGTTTTTCCTTAAGCCAGTTGGCCAAAATGGATCTTCTTCAATTAGGCTTCGTACATTTTCTATCGCGTCTGTCTGTACAATCCAAAGTCCGCCAGATGGGCATTTTTTCTCAGCATCAATTAACGGCCCGGCCGCCTGAATCAGGGATGCGTTTTTTGAAAGGAAACTAAGATGTTCTTCCATATGCTTCATTCGTTTATCGGAATGTTCTTCGTTATCCTCAAATAGTAGAATAAATATCATTATTTTCTCCTCAGAATATGTAAGAAACAGCAATTGTAGGCCTGCAATAATGCTTGTAGAATAGGCAAAAATGCAATTTTAGTTTTCATAAATGCAGGATCTAAACTGGAATGATTTGCGCTATGTCTTGGCAATTGGGAGATCAGACTCTCTTGCGATGGCTGGGCGTAAGCTTGGGGTTAATGAAAGTACGGTTGCCAGGAGATTGACTGGCATTGAAGGGTTGCTCAATACAAGATTGTTTGAAAGAGGCTATAGTTCTTTAACGCCTACCGAAGCTGGAATTTCTTCTATTCAAGTAGCTGAATGTATAGAACTGCAAACACAAGAACTGGTTAGCCGCGTATCAGGAGTAGATCAAGGCATTTCAGGAAGTGTTCGGTTGACCTCGGTGCCCGTAATACTGAATCGTCTGGTATCCCCAGCGCTACCGAACCTGCTTTCTGAGCATCCGAATCTGAATATACAACTGGTATCTGATAGTCGCAATCTTAGTCTAACCAAGCGAGATGCTGATATTGCAATAAGACTAGCTCGACCGACCAAAGAATCTAGAGTTATTGCTCGTAGGATAGGAAATCTTGATTACGCTGTATATGGCAAAAAAAAGTCGAGGGAGCCGCTTTTATGGATCAACTACGAGGAAGGTATGAGTCACTTGCCCCAGTTTCACTGGTTGGCAAACCAGATAAAGAAATCAGAGTGCCCGTCTCAAGTAACCGTAAATGATGCAGAGTCAATTCTGGCGTGCATTAAAAGCGGGGCCGGTAAATCTCTCTTACCTATATTTGTTGGTGATAGTGAAGCCGGTATAACAAGAGTTTCTCAAGAGATAATGTTGTCTCGTGAGGTATGGCTATTAGTACACCCTGACCTTAAAGATTTCGGACGCATCAGAACAGTTATGAATTGGTTGACCTCATTATTGGAAAAATTGTGAGACCGTCATCGAAATATCAGAATTTCGACTGGTTATCCCAGTAGATTCATTAAACACTGCTGTTGAATTGATTTGGCCGCCGCAGCAGGAGGCGAAGGTAAGGTGGGATTTTGACCTTGAACACATCGGCAAAGTTGGGCATGTCACTATAATCCAGGGCAATTCTATTACCGAATACATTCAGTCCGGAGTATTATCACAGGTATACCAGCCCGGTCATTACTCGACCCCGAAAGCCCGTAACCTGGTTTTCAAAGACTGGTATCTAAGCCAAATTAGCTCGACTTAAAACTGAGCAATGGTTAAATTTCAATTAAAATAACCAATAGAGATACTCAACATAATTATTTAACACCAATCCACACTGGAGAAATCATGAAAAAAATCCTGTTCACTCTACTTTGCAGCCTGCTGCTGATAGCACCCGTCGCCCAGGCGCAATACCCTGAAAAGCCGGTATCTTTTGTGGTGCCATGGCCCCCGGGAGACCTTGAAGACGTGCTGACCCGGATGATTGCCGATGAATTTCAGGCAACCTATGGGGTAGCCGCAGCGGTTGTTAATAAACCCGGCGGCGGCGGTGGTCCTTTCCCTGGTGCCGTGGAAGTCGCCACCGCGCCGGCGGACGGCTATACGGTGGGATCCTTTATTATTGCAGTCCCCACCATTGGACCTAACATCGGCATACCCGAGCTCAGCCCTAATCCGTTTGAGCCCCTGGGTAATTTCCTGACTTATCCTTTCGTTATTGTCGCTGGCGAGAATGCGCCTTATGATGATATGCAGGGCCTGGCTGAATATGCAAAAAGCAATGATGTGGCGCTTGGTCACTTTGGCGGACCGCTGATCCCGACCCGAGTTACCCTGGCGCTGGCCAAAGAAATGGGTTTTAGCTATGGCTCTGACGCCGCATTTGATGCCCTCGACTGTAATACGCTGGCCTCCGGTGATGTCGATGTAATGAATACCACGTTGCAGCTGGTATTACCCTGCATGGACAAAATCAAAATTCTGGCGTCTGTTGGCGCGGAACGAATTGGTCTAACGCCGGATGTACCCACTGTGGCGGAAATCGTTCCCGATCTGAATATTGCGTTGTGGAATGGATTGTTTGTCCACAAAGATACCCCGGCGGACGCCCGGGAAAAAATTATTGCGGTGGCCAAGAAAGTTGCATTGTCTGATGCAGCGAAAAAACTCGCGAGTGAGACCGGGGCATTAATCTATTGGCAGGACGTAGACGCAGCAAACGCCCAAATCGAAAGTGATATTGAGGCGCTGGGAAGAATCGGTAAGATTCTCGAGTAATCTCAGACGGTACCAAAGCGGGCCAAGCGGCCCGTTTTCTTTAATTTGAAAAAAATTTTTCTGGATTTTTTACTGTGACGAAAATCAATTCGTTCAGTACATTCTTTACCCGGGAACGGCGCCCGGGAGATCTGGTGTTTGCCGTTTTATTCCTCGCTTTTTCCTTATTCCTGTTGTCCCAGCTCGGCGATGAAACCAAATGGATCAAAGGCACCAAACTATTTGTCCAACCCTCCTTTTGGCCGACAATCAGCATCGCTGGTATGTGTTTGTTTGCGCTCGGGCACCTGCTTGGCTCGGTGTTCTCGAACAAGCCAGGAGGCCGCGCCAGGGAAGTATTATTGTGGATCAGATCCATTGAGTATGCATTATGGTTTATGGCTTATGTATGGATTGTTCCTGTCATTGGGTATTTGCCGTCGACCCTGATATTTATTGTGCTGCTGATTCTGCGTGTGGGGTATCGAGAGAAAAGTCTGTATGTCTCCGGATTGTTAATGGGCGTGGCAATTGTGGTGGTATTTAAAGCGTTTTTATCAGTAAAAATTCCCGGCGGGCAGATTTATGAACACCTGCCAGATGGCATACGTAACTTTATGCTGCTTTACTTGTAGCTAAAACCACGATGGAACTTCTCCTGTCTTCCATCCAGTTGCTGGCTCGCTGGGACGTGGTGGCTGCTCTTTTGGTTGGCTCCATCGGCGGCGTGATAATCGGCGCAATCCCCGGGGTAGGTGCGGCTGTTGCCATTGCGATATTGTTGCCGGCTACTTTTTCAATGGAACCCATCGTCGGCCTTACCATGCTGCTCGGGATCTACGGATCATCTATGTACGGCGGCGCAATCCCGGCCATTTTGATCAATACCCCTGGAACCGCGGTTAACGCGCTCACCACGTATGACGGTTATCCTATTGCCCGAGATGGAAATCCACGACGGGCGCTGTCCCTGGCCTATTCCGCTTCTTTTTTTGGCGGGGTGTTTTCAATAATCTGCCTGATCTTTCTGTCTCAGTTGTTGGCGGTAATCGCTCCGCATTTTGGCAGCAGAGAGATTTTCCTTGCGGCACTTCTGGGAATAACATTGGTCGTTCTGGCCCATCGCGGTCAGGTGTTTGCCGCAGGCATGATGGCTTGCTTTGGTATCTTCCTAAACACGGTTGGCCTGGAGCCGGTCAAATACACCCGCCGCTTCACATTCGATCAGACCTGGCTGACCTCCGGGGTTGATCTGATTGTTGTGGTTTTAGGATTGTTCGCTCTGTCCCAGGCTTTTCTATTGCTGGTTGAGCGCGACAACCGACCTCAACCAGTGAAGATAACCGGCGGTATATTCGAGGGCCTGAAAGAACTGTTCGGTTACAAGCGCATTGCCACCGTATCCTCTTCATTTGGGGTATTGATGGGCATGATACCCGGAGTTGGCGAATTCACCGCCCAATTTATGTCATACACCTACGCCCAAAAAACTTCCAAGCACCCAGAAAAATTTGGCAAGGGCTCAGCGGAAGGACTGATCGCATCGGAAGCGTCGAACAATGCCGTTCCTGGCGCCGCCATGATTCCTTTGCTTGCCCTAGGAATCCCCGGCGAAGCGCTAACCGCGATGATGTTATCGGTATTTTACGTTCACAATGTCATTCCGGGGCCACAGCTATTTGCCAACAAAATGGACTTTGTCCTAGCGCTCTATATCGCATTGCTGCTGCTTAACGTGATCGTGTTGATATTTCTGATATTTTCGACCAACGGAATACTGCGAGTGATACGGATTCCGACGCGCTTCCTTGGAATAATGATTCTGACCCTGGGATTCGTCGGCGTATATTCATTACGCAACTCCATTTCCGACTGCGCCATTGCCGCAACATTTGGCATCCTGGGGCTGATATTAAAACGATTGAACTTGCCAATCGTTCCCATCGTACTGGGTATGGTATTGGGTGGCATTATGGAAGTGAAACTGCGCTCTTCAATGGCGAGGGTCAAGTCTCCGCTAGATTTTATCGATAGACCCATTGCAGCAATTATTTTTGGGCTAATCATTGTCGTGATCGCTGTGCATATTTGGTCGCACTTCAGACAACGGAATCGGAAGGTATCGGAAGAGTAGTTGATCCCATTTTAGTGCAGGTATGTTGAATACCAATTCGAGCGCAGTACCAATCTTTTGTCCCGTCAGATGAGTCAGTATTCTAGGTAAACCAACCCGCTGGAGATACTCGCAAAAATAACTTCTTCGCGTGCGGGTCCCAGGGTAAACGACCGCCCAGATTTCTCTCCGTCATTCAAAATTCAACCCGCCTGCTCATAGTTCAGTTATACCCGGTCAATGATTGTGTTATCTGCTGGTGTACGCCTCTAATCTATCAATTAACGCGACTGGTACGGATACACCTACCTCTTCAGCATTCTGCCGACATTGCTGACGCCGGTCCCCCGGCAGTCGTACACCGGGTTCCGATGCCAAGGCCTGTAACAATAACTCCATTCGAGAACCAAATTGGTTTGATGATTCAGGTGAAAAACGAAGTGGATCTATGCCAATAAAAAATTGGCCAACTGCTGGATACCCACCTTCATTATCACCAAATGAAGAGGCCTGGTATGAACAGTTCGGACCGGCTAGAGCGCCAGCCAGTACGTCCACCAGTAAAGCAAGCAGAGCTCCTTTGTATCCACCCACTGGTGCCAATGAACCACCTTCTAGAATAGCTTTCGCATCCTGAGTTACCTCTCCTTCCGCATCGTAACCCCAGCCCTCAGGAATAGGTTTATTTGCCGCTGCATTTTGCGCAATGGTGACAAATGCGACCTGGCTGGTGGACATATCGGCCACTACAGGTGGTGCGCCATCCCGAGGAACTCCGAAGGCAATAGGATTGGTGCCGAAGAATGCGCTAGCTCCAGGCGCCGGTGCAACCGCTGCCGAAGAGTTTGCAAAGCAAATACCAATCAATCCTGCCCGGGCCATTCGCTCAACAAACCAGCCTACCACTCCAGCGGAATAACTATTGACAATCGTCAGCGCGGCAATTCCCTGGGTATTTGCCAAATGGTAGAAATCTTTTTCAACTTCGGCAAATGCAGCATGGGGAAAACCGTTAGCTGCGTCAGAGCGGATTGAAGAAGGGCTCGTTTGAGAATGCTGAGGTACTGCATCACCACGAATCTTGTTGTGAATCAAATGTTCACAATACGTCGGCAGATAACTCAGTCCTACGGATTGCAATCCGTCACACTCTGCATCCACTATGGACTGACTGGCAAACTTCAGTTGTGGGCCCGTTGCGCCGCAAGAGAATAATGCGTTGTGGGCCAGTAATTCGATTTGCTCTAGTGACAGGTTTCTGGTGTTTGCCATGGTGCATTACGCGAAATTGGTGAAAGTAAATTTGCTTATTCTAACGATAAATATAATTGCTTATCTGAAACACCTGTTCCAATAATGTGTTACTGATCGAGGATTTATTCCTGCGTACGCTTTTATTCACCGTAATAATGTGAGCACTCGGGCTATAAGTGCCGGAGAGGTCACCGCAAACAGGTGTTAATTCTTCCTATTCATTCTCCACTGGGTAAATCTATTTGGATTCGTTCACAATAATTTGTTCGTATCGGATCAAGTCAGCCAATGAACGCGCCTGCATTTTTTCCATGGCGCGGGATCTGTGCAATTCCACTGTGCGCGTTGTAATATTTAATTCGTGGGCAATAACTTTATTCATCTTACCACTGGCGACCAGACGCATAATCTCCTTTTCCCTCGATGTTAATTTTGCGTAGTAGCCCAGCACCTGCTTGGTATCGTCAAAGATCTGTCGTTGTTCCGAATCTTTGTTCAGCGCCAGTTGCACCATATCCAGAAGTCTCTGATCGGTAAAAGGTTTTTCGAGAAGATCCAGCGCTCCTTTCTTGATCGCTCTAACCGCGGTAGGCACATCCGCATGCCCAGAGATAACGATAACTGGTATGGGCGCGCCCATTTCTTTTAATTTGTCCTGAAGTTCTATTCCACTCATTCCAGGCATTCGGATGTCGGCTATGATGCATCCCGGCCAGCCTGTCTCGAACTGCTCTATAAAATCCAAAGCAGAAGCATAAATTTCCACCCTGCATCCTATCGTGGTGACCAACATTTTTAGCGCATCACGAACATCCTGTTCGTCATCAATAATATAAACGGTTACCGGTTTTCCATTCATGGTGGTGGTTCAAGATTTTCTGTCACTGGCAAATTAAACCGAAAACACGTCCCGGACTCAGATTCACTTTCAACTTCAATATTTCCTCCATGGGATTCTATGATCGATTTGCAGATAGAAAGTCCGATACCTATACCATCCTTTTTGCTGGTGACGAAAGGATCAAACACCTGTTCGCGCAATCCGGCAGATATTCCTGGACCGTTATCGTGTACGCTAACCAGCACTTTGGTTGCCCCCTGGCGCCGGGCATGAACAAAAATCTCCCCCGGGCTATCGGTCATCATTATGGAATCAACCGCGTTGCGCAGCAAGTTGAGTATCACTTGCTGAATTTGCGTAGGGTTGATATTGACAGCCGGAAGCCCAGGGTCACACTTTACTTCAACTGAAGTATCAGTGTGTTTTGTCTCAGCATGTGACAAAATTAATGTGTCCTGAATTAGCGTATTTACGTCAACCGGTTGGTGCTCAATATTATCTTTTCTGATGTAGCCCCTCATTTGCTTAATTATCGTTCCAGCCTGCTCCGCATTCGCTGCAATACGCTCAACTGCATGATATAAATCTTCCATATTGATTTGCTCCGACTGAATCATCCGCTGGCAAGCCTGGGAGAAACTCAGGATGGCGCAGAGGGGCTGGTTTACTTCATGGGCAAATGCAGAGGCCATTTCCCCCATGGAATTCAGTCGAGATAAATGGGCAAGCTCCTGCAACGTCACCCGTGCATTATCTTCCGCAGCGCGTCGATTGGTAACGTCTCGTCCGACACTGACAATACTATTGATCGAATTCTTTTTGTCCAAATTAGCTTTTAGTGACCACGCCAGCCAGCGCCAGCCACTCGCTGTTTTGGCACGATGTTCGAACTCCAGCCGGTGTTGCGGTTTGCTGAGTCTGTTCAGGACAGATTGTGCGACCTCCCTGTCGGTCGGCTCGGCCAGTGAAACAAATTTCTGACCCAACAATTCCTGTTCGGACTTGCTGAAAAGTTGACACAGCGAGGGACTGACAAATTCAAATTTGCCATCGGCGTTGAGCTGCGAAACCAACTCGTGTTGATTCTCTACCAGTAAGCGATACTTCTCCTCCTGTTTTTTTAGCGTACGAATGACCTGGGTCCTTTCCATCTCCGCGCTGGCCCTGGAGCAGAAAATATCGAAAGCGGCTTTAATGTAAAAGTTTTCCGGTATTTCTTTAGAGTCCATCAAGGCAATATGGCCAATAACTCGGGTCTCTGCGGCATTGTATATCGGGACGCCCAGATAGCTCTCCACCCCACGCCCTCGCTCTTCAACAAAAAGTTGTTCAAGACGCGCGGGGTAATAACAGACCCGCGCCTCATTAATAACAATTTTACAAGGCGTACCTTCCAGCGCAAATTCCGTGTTCTCGACGAATCCGCCATCACGCCAATGGGCTAGTCTCCGCACGGTTGTGGTCGGATTATCTACGCACTCTGTAACGAATGCCACGCGTATATTTAGTGCCTCGGCAAGACTGCGTACCAGGGTGCGAAAAAAATCCTCGCCAGTACTTCTGGAAATGGTTTTTGCAACAAGGCGCAGCAAGCGTTCTGCTTCGTTTCTCTCGACAATGCTCCGAAGGTATAGTCCCAAGTACTCGGTATTGCCATTCCCATGTAGTTTAAGTCTAACTTCCGCTGGTAGGAGTTGAGATCCATCAGCGTTATATCGGCATTCGAGTGATTTCAGATTATCTTCTCTGACCTCTTGCCAGACCTGTTCGAGCCGAATGTGATCAAATTCCGGGATTAAACAGTCTACAGGGTTTTCTCCCAACCGGGATTTATCGAGGCTAAAGCTGGTAAGCGCTTCTTGATTTGCGTAGACAACCGAACCCTGACGATCAACCCAGAGCACACTATCGGGAGCCTGATGAAGCGCTTCCTGAAGAAGTGAGGTCACACTATTGTCCATGCTGTTAAATTTGTCTTGCAATTAATACCTCTCTAATCGGGGCCTGGTCGTCAATGTTGTCGATTTGTCAGAGACATCATCATACCTTCCAATTATTCGGGCCTTCGATACGTAATAACCGAACTATTGTACTGACGAAAGCTCTCCCGTACTTCGGTTTCCCGAACCTTTGGATTCGGAAACTGACAATTTCATTTCTAATGCACCATCGCTATTCTATCAACTCCCAATTACCAACAGACTTAAGGAATATCACACATGAACAGTCTATCCAAACGAAACTTTATTAATTACGGGTTAAGGGCATTGCTCGTCGCGGGTCTTCTGCTGACCACTACTGCGTCCCAGGCAGCTTCGCCAATTTACAAGTCACTTTTCAGTGACCTGGCGGTTTCTGGCTACGATACGGTGGCCTTCTTTACCGATAACAAAGCGATTAAAGGCAATTCCGATTTTAGCCTGGAGCATCAAGATGCGACCTGGCATTTCGTTAGCCAGGAAAATCTCGATCTTTTTCAAGCCGACCCAGAAAAATTTGCCCCGCAATACGGTGGTTACTGCGCCTGGGCTGTGGCGAACGATGATCTGGCAAGTGGTGATCCCGAATTGTGGACACTTTTTAACGGAAAGCTATACCTTAATTACGACACCGATGTCCTTAGCAAGTGGCTTGCTGATAAAGAAGCGCTGGTACTCAAAGGAGATAAAAACTGGCCAGCTGTCCTGTAGACGACCAGGGGCTATCAAATCTCTTATTGCAATTTCTTACCCAAATGGAGCAAACAATGAAAGGTAAAATATTCGAAATTTTAAGCTGGTTCATCGCAATCTGGAGCGCAAAGGTATTCCTTTCCTCTTTACCGTACAAATTCAGTGGTCATCCAGACACCCAGCACATCTTCGGTACCATAGGCAATTGGATGCAAGGCGTTTTCGGTAAACAATTCGGCCAGCTATTCTCTGACTACGGCGCCTACGGCGTAGGCACTATGGAACTGCTTACCGCGACCATCCTGTTGTTTCCAGCTATCGTGTTTCTGTTTCGTAAAACCAGCTGGGGGAAAAACATGCCCTCGCGAAATTTTTTCCATGGGGTCGGCGGAATCATGGCAGGTGGCGTAATGAGTGGCGCTGTTTTCTTCCATCTTTTTACACCGCTTGGGATAGAGGTTCTGCATGATGGAAAGAGTGATCACGGTTCTCTTTTTTATGCTGCGGTATCCATATTGATTCTTGGTTTTATATTGGGTGCGACCAATATCTGGCAATGGCGCGCCAAAAACCGTCAACCTGGATCGCTGTCAAACGGGATGGGAACTGGCGTCTTCACTCACCAGGGAAACCGATAGTTTTCAGAAAAGACCGCGTTTTATAGCGATTCCTCTGCCCAAACCGTTCTCACAAATCACACTGAAAGGAATAATTACTATGAACACACTGAAAAAAAATCTGGTCATCATCGGAGGCGGTTTTGCCGGCGCAACCCTGGCGCGCAAGTTAGAGAAACTGCTGCCGCCAGAGTGGGAAATTTATCTGCTCAGTAAAACGAATTTTATTACTTACAACCCGCTGCTACCGGAAGTTGTCGGCGCATCTATATTACCCGGTCACGTACTCGCACCGCTCCGCCAAATGGTAAAACGAGCGCGGGTCAGGATGGTTACGGTTACTGACATTGACCTGGAGTCCCGGACGATTCACTATGAAAATGATCAACCAGGACAACTACATTTTGACCAGTTGGTGATTGCTGCAGGAGTCAAGGCTAACGTCGGCATGGTGCCGGGGATGGCTGACTTTGCGATGCCACTTAAAACCGTTGGCGATGCGGTTTTTATCCGCAATCACATCATTTCGCGGATCGAGCAGGCCACTATCCATCCGGATAAGGAATATCGTAAACACCTGACGACCTTTGTAATCATAGGCGGCGGCTTCAGCGGCGTTGAGGTGGCGGGGGAGGTTGACGACTTTTTGCGTAATGCGGCGCGATTTTACAAGAACGTCGATCACAAGGACTGCAAAATTATTCTGTTGCATGGGACAGACTGCCTATTGCCCGAGTTGTCGAAGAAACTCGGCAAAAAAACCGAAGAAATTTTTACCCAACGCGGCATTGATGTACGCTTACAGGCACGTGCTGTGGAAGTGACCGAAAATAGTGTCAAACTAAAATCAGGAGAGGTGATTCAGGGCGGTACCGTGATTTGCACTATCGGCACCACGCCGCATAATTTCCTTGAACATGCCCAACTTCCCGCCGAGAGAGGTCGCCTGATTGTCCGGGAGGATATGTCGGTAGCAGACGCAGAAGGCGTATGGGCCATCGGCGATTGCGCGGTCGTCCCCAATGCATACGATGGTAAACCCTGTCCGCCCACGGCACAGTTTGCTGATCGCCAGGCGAGACAACTGGCGGTAAATATCAACCGCAGCATCCGCAACAAACCAACCAAAGCATTCCATTACAAACCAACTGGCTCACTGGCTTCCATCGGCCATAACAAGGCCGCCGCCGAAGTCTATGGTGTCCAGTTGGCTGGTTTCGTCGGCTGGCTGATGTGGCGGGGAATTTATCTCGTGAAAGTGCCGACACTGGCGCGGAAAGTGAGATTGTATCTAGAATGGAGCTGGGCAATGCTGTTTCCACCAGATCTTTCTCATCTCGATTTTAAAACCACAGAATCCAAATACAGGCCGCGTGCCACAACCTCTCAGGGAAACTAGAGTAATGATTGCCGAGGGATCGAAACTGTTCTTGTTATTGGGAATTGCCGGCGTTGTTGGTTATTTAGCGCAGCGTACCGGCCTCTGCATGGTCCGCGGTGTAGCACAGTTTCGTGAAGGTCAGCCGATGCTGATGTTGGCAATGTTGCTCTGCGGTATCTGTATTTGGGCCATCGTTCCACTGGCCAATGTCTGGGGATTGAATATTCCCCTGGTGCGCTACCAATGGCACAGCTATTTCGCCCTGGGGGGGGTACTGTTCGGTCTCGGAACCGCGACCAATGGTGGTTGCGCCGTGTCGACCCTGGGTAAATTCGCTCGCGGCGACATGCATATGGTGGCAACCATGCTGGGCTGGATCGTCGGCTGGTGTCTGTGGGCAGCCTGGGTGCCAGACAGTTTTCAAGCGATACAGATTGAAGCGACCTCAACGTTGACCACTAGTCTGGAACTCATCGTGCTGGCTGTCGCTACCCTGTGGGCTCTGGCGCATTCATCAGAAGACCGCAAGCTCTGGCTGAGTATTATGGGCATTGGCCTGTTGTCAGGCTTTTTGTTTATGCTGCAACCCCATTGGTCACCCAGCAGTCTGCTACAGGGCATTGCCAATGCCAGCGTGCACGATATGCACAACGCCTGGCCGGATACCGGTCGGTTTCTGGTTATGCTGGCATTGTTGACCGGCATGCTGATTGCGGCCTGGCTAAGCCATCGTTTTGTCTGGCAGCCAATAGCCACACTGCGTTTGCTGCTGCATTTGACAGCTGGCACCGCAATGGGTCTGGGCGCTGCAATGGCCATGGGTGGCAACGACGCGCAATTGCTGCTGGGAATGCCCAGTTTTTCACCAGCAGGAATACTGACGGTTATTTTTATGCTGCTGGGAATATATTTGGGTACGTTGCTGGGTCGCCCACTGGTGAGGGTTGGAGTTAATTTGGGGACAATGCTATTTGGTCGGAGTGGGCACAACCCTCATTCATGATAGGTTTTACGCTGGCTTCAATTAATAAGTAAAAGGAAACCAACTGCTCACTACTATATCTTGGAATGCTATAGTGAAAATTAAAAAAATTTCGGTGCACCGGCTATAACAATATAGCCCTGACAGTAATCGTGCATCTGGCATGTTCCACGCCGCATGATCGCATGCTCTGAATAGGGGATATCGGTGATCTGGTGAGTTTAGATACTGCCCAGAATCCAATAGAACAAGTTGATGGGTTTATGCCCGTCCAGCGCATAACGCTGTTCATTCTCAAGTAATCAATATGCTAATATGATCAACAATTTCAACAACATTATGTTGGAAGTAATTGTGTCTGTATACAGAATAACAAGATTTGCAGCAACGGATATGAATAAAGCGAAGGCGTTAAAAGAGTCTTTAAGAAGCTCACTCGAAAACGTAGGCGCTGATTTTATCGATATTGTTTCCTATGGCAATGGGAAAGGCGTTGTTATTGCCAAGTACCCTGATCAAGCGGCAATGGATGCTGCCAGCGATGCAGCCAAACAAGCTTTCGGTAAGATGGTTGAAGCGGGTGCTATCGATGGTGATTCAATTCATCCGAACACGGGTGAAGTAATAAATTCGTTTTAAACTGTTTCACTAAGGAACCCCTAAGCCAATTCTCAGCCGCGGGTTTATGTGGACCGCGGCTGAAATCGTTTGACCAGGACTAAACCGTTTTCTTACTAAATCGGTTTTAAACCCTCAGCGATCCGGCATAATCGTTCTGGCATTATGCCATGGTCGGGAATCCCGATGGGGTTAAAAATTGCAGCGCAAATTACTGTCTCGGCGCTGCAATTTAGCGTACAATTTTACCAACAAGTACAAATAATATTGGTGTGGCGATGGTCGAATCTACCGAGACCGCCGACGAGCTGATCCCCGGCACTTCCGCAGGCGAAAGCAAGAACTGGAATTGGCATCCGGATATACCCATTCCGGTTTCGCCCCTGTTCTCATTTCCTCCCAATCCATCGGAGGTTGCAAAGTGGTTTGTCCGAGCGTGGCTACCCTTTACTGAGCAGACAGCCTATTTATTGATCGCCATTGTGGTATGGGCATGGGTTCAGCCGCCACTGGATCAAACTACCCACCTTACGTTGGATTGGCTCGGCCCGCTCTGGCTAAGGAACATCATTATGATGACGCTGATCGCGACCTTATTGCATTTGTGGCTGCATAAATGGCAACGGCAGGGCGGCGATTATCGGTATATGAAAAGCCTGCCCACCGCAAAGAAAGATTCGTTCTTGGGTGGCGATCAATTAAAGGACAATATCTTTTGGGTGTTGGCCAGTGGGGTAACGATTTGGTCGCTATACGAAGCAGGGCTCTGGTTTGCTTTCGCCAATGGTTATGCGCCCATGGTGACATTTTCCGAACATCCGATCTGGTTTGTAGTTTGGTTCCCATTGATCCTGATCTGGTATTCGGTTCATTTCTACTGGGCCCACCGCTTTCTGCACTGGAAGCCGATGTACGACAATTTTCATTCGGTACATCATCGCAATGTCACTACCGGACCTTGGTCCGGATTGTCCATGCATCCGGTGGAGCATGTCATTTACCTCTCATCACTGCTGATCCATTTGGTGATTCCGTCCCACCCGATCCATATGTTGTACCACGCTTACTGGCTGACCCTGGCAACCGCCACCTCCCATTCCGGGTATGAGGCGCTGGTGGTGGGTAAAGACAGCAAATTCACCATAGCGACGTTTTTTCACCAGCTGCACCATCGCTATTTCAATTGTAATTATGGGAATACCGAAGTGCCGATGGATCGGTGGTTTGGTTCCTTTAATGATGGAACAACCGCAGAAACCCGCCGATTATTTAGGCGAAAAAGCCCAAATAATTGATGATCCGGGTGCAAATTGTCTGATCTTGTGTAAGTCACTTCTATAACCAAGATTTTCTGCTGTTCCAGCGGCGAACCGCGGTTTTCAATGGGCTTAAATTTCACAAATGACAATTGAGGGTTTGTAATTGATCTTCTGAAATAATACTATCGCGGTATCTCAACGGGGCGCAATTGCTGAGAGGCTGATGGATTTATCCATAGCCAACCCGTCGAACCTGATCCAGATCATACTGGCGGAGGGATTGAGAATATAATTTGCCTAGCATTCGCAAAAGCAGAGATACCACTCACAACTCCGCACTGAAAAGGCGACTTCCATTGAAAGAAGCAGCCTAAATTTTTACAGGACTTAAACAGTGCGAAAACATACTATTTTTTTACTTTCTTTGGCATTAGCCACTCCGGTATATGCCCAGGACAAGCCGGTTCTAAATGTCTATACCTATGACTCCTTTGCTTCAGAATGGGGCCCAGGTCCAAAAATTGAACAGGCGTTTGAGGCGCGCTGCGAATGTGACCTTAATTTTGTCGCGGTAGATAGCTCCACCGGAATACTAAGTCGGGTGCAACTTGAGGGCCAGAATTCCAACGCAGATATTGTGCTTGGGCTCGATAATAGTCTGGTGGTACAGGCACAGGACACGGGCTTGATCGCACCCCATAGTGTCGATATGACCCAACTTCAGTTACCGTTGCTCTGGGATAACCAAAACTTCCTGCCCTTCGACTATGGTTTTTTTGCGTTTATCTACAATAGCGAAAAAATGACCAACCCACCTACCAGTTTTGAAAACTTACTTGCTATGGATAACGATTTAAAGATCGTTATCCAGGACCCAAGATCGAGCACGCCGGGCCTTGGGTTGATGCTCTGGGTGAAGTCATTGTATGGCGATCAGGCCGGAGTCATTTGGCAACAGCTTAAGCCCAAGATTCTCACGGTTACCAAAGGATGGTCAGAAGCCTATGGTATGTTCCTCGAGGGAGAGGCTGATATGGTGCTGAGCTATACCACTTCGCCGGCATATCATATGATTGCCGAAAACGAGACCAGATATCAAGCTGCTGTTTTCGACGAAGGTCATGGTATGCAGATCGAGGTCGCGGCAAAGCTGAAGAATGCACCAAATCCGGAATTAGCCGATCAATTTATGGCATTTATCGCAACCCAGGATTTTCAGTCATTGATTCCAACTGGCAACTGGATGTATCCGGTGGTGTTTCCGCCCGAAGGGTTACCTGTAGCGTTCACTCAGTTGGTCAGACCCGCTAAAACCCTGATGATTGACGCCCACGGTATTGCCGAGAATAAAACTGCCTGGATTGATGAGTTCAATCAGGCTCTGTCTCAATAACGCATCTAACAGTACGGCTACGCTTTACCTGGGCCAGATCTAAGAAATAATGTTTGGACTGGGCGCGCTACTACTGATTCTGCTGATCGTTGCCGGCGGGTTTGTCGGATTAGTCCAGCAGGCAGGTGAGGTTCCCTTCCTCGAACAACTTACCCACCCGTATATCCAATCCGTTATCCGATTCACCATTTGGCAAGCTGGGCTCTCCACCTTACTCAGCATCATCTTCGCGATTCCGCTTGCAAGAGCATTACATAGACGACCAAAATTTCCAGGTCGCGCTTTACTAATCAGATTAACCAGTATTTCACTTATTGTCCCTACCATGGTGGCGATTCTGGGGATCGTTGGTATCCATGGGCGCAGTGGATGGGTAAATGATTTCTTGCAGCTCCTGGGGGTTGATCGTGTTAACTATCTGTATGGATTAAATGGGATTTTGATTGCCCATGTTTTTTTTAATATGCCCCTGGTGACGCGGTTGATGCTCAATGGACTATCGGCAGTTCCCGCCGGACAATGGCGCTTGGCTGACCATCTGGGCTTGAAGGGCATTCATTTATTTTGCCATGTCGAATGGCCTGCTTTAAGAAACCTGATTCCAGGTGCTGCGGGAATCGTGTTTCTGTTGTGTTTTACAAGCTTTGCAATTGTCCTTGCGTTGGGGGGAGGTCCTAGCGCAACTACCCTTGAAGTAGCTATTTATCAGGCAGTGCGATTTGATTTCGATTTGGGCAAGGCTGTTGCTCTATCTCTATTACAAATTATTTTGTGTATTGCCCTTGGTCTCCTGTTTTTTAAACCGTCCCGGACGATGCTATTGGGATCGGAACATGCACCGGGGAATTTCAGGCCGGACTGCGACAATCTAACCACGCGATTTACCGATTGCATCTGGTTGTCTCTGGCCACGTTGTTTTTGTTGTCTCCATTCGTCGCCGTATTGAGCAAAGTGCTGATGGGCAATGGTTGGGAGATTTTAAGCAATCCAGTATTTTGGCAGTCGCTACGATTCAGTCTGTTTATTGCCATTACCGCAGGCATAATTTCTACGTTAATTGGCTTAGTGATTGCTTCCTTGATCGCAAGTTGGCGCATGAAACCGAGTTTCGCTGCGGCGGCGGGTATTTCCGAATTGATTGGCATGTTAACCCTGATCATGCCGCCAATTACCCTTGGTACCGGCCTGTTTCTGTTGTTACGCCAATATAGCGACATTACCAACCTGGGGTTGTCGTTGGTGATCGCAACTAATGCGCTATTTACCCTGGCATTTACTCTGCGAATTCTTATCGCTCCGCTACATCAAACAAAATTTAAATTCGATCGCTTGTCCAGGGGATTGGGAATCCATGGCATTTATCTTTGGCGTTGGGTGCTCTGGCCTGAAATGCGCAGACCGATCAGCTATGCGCTCGCGGTAGCAACCACATTATCTGTGGGAGATATGGGAGTTGTCGCACTATTTGGAACCGATAAGCTGTCTACCCTGCCACTACTGATTTATCGACTATTGGGAAACTATCGAATCGAACAGGCGGCGGTCGTCGCGGTGACGCTTTGCTTGTTATGCTTGCTGCTATTTGTTTTTGTAGAGCGGTTGATTGGAGGGTCGGAGCGAAATTACCATGCTTGAGCTGAAGCAACTTGAATTTCATTATCCCGATAGCAAAATTGCTATCGATGTATCCATCGCCAGAGGAAAGGCGTTAGCAATAATGGGGCCCAGCGGCTGCGGTAAAACCACAACTCTCGATTTAATCGCGGGGTTTATTAAGCCTGTCCATGGCGATATTGTTTTTAAGGGTGAGTCATTACTTCCACTGCGGCCCGCCCAGAGGCCCCTGACCTACTTGTTCCAAAGCCACAACTTATTTCCCCATCTAACCGTTCAGCAAAACCTCGCCATAGGGATCCATCCAGGAATGCGAATAAGCGATGAAGATCGCAATCAAATCCACCTGGCATTGGAGAGAGTTGAACTAAATGGCTACGCTGAGCGTCGTCCTGATCAGCTTTCTGGCGGTCAGCAACAACGGGTTGGTCTTGCACGATGTTTATTAAGAAACCGCCCACTATTACTGCTGGACGAACCGTTCAGCGCGCTGGACCAGGCATTGCGAAGTGATATTATTGGCCTGATCAATCAGCTGCGGGCAAATCATGGGTTTACACTTATTCTCTCAACCCACCAAAGTGAAGACGCCAAGGCGTTGGATGCATCTATACACTGTATGACATAGTCGCCATTCACAATTTCGCCATGCTAACCGAAGCCCAACTTGCACAGTATCATGAAGACGGATTTATAATCCCGGATTTTCGTCTAGAGCAGACTACGCTGCATGCCATCCAAGAATTGCACAACCAACTGATTGAACGCTATCCACAATTCTCCGACTACTGTCCGGCATTATTGCCACTCGAAAAAGGATTTCTGGAGTTTGCCCGTAACGACACAATTCTGGATATGGTGAGTCAGATATTAGGCGACAATATCGCTCTGTGGAACTCGAGTTTTTTCGCCAAGCCAGCAAAGGTCGGTAGCAAAACCCCATGGCATCAGGACGGTGAATACTGGCCAATGCGGCCATTGGCGACTTGTACTGTTTGGATCGCGGTGGACAATTCAACAACCGAGAACGGTTGTTTGCGTGTCATTCGTGGTTCCCATAAAAACAAACAGCTGTTGCGTCATCAGACTAACAATGGTCCGGGACTCGCGCTTAACCAGGAATTGTCTGCGGGCGAATTCGATGAATCTAAAGCGGTGGATTTGGTTATGGAGGCGGGTCAGATTTCGTTACATGATGTGTACCTGGCCCACGGGTCTGAGCCTAATCTCTCGGCGCAACCACGGCGTGGGATGACCTTGCGATTTATGCCCACCAGTTCGCAATATGACCGCAATATTGAAAAGCGTCAAAACCAACAGAAAGTTTACTCCTGGGCGAATAATTCCGAGCTTAGCAGGATGCAGCGACTTCCTTTATTTCTCATGCGCGGGGTCGATTTGTTTGGAGGTAACGAGTTCGAAGACGTTCGGGGAGTTTCACCCCGAGGGAAGTGATTCTGCCGAAAGCGGCGATTTGGTCGTGGTGGTCCTAGTCCACCGTATGTGGGCGCAGCATTCGTGTAATCATGGTTGAGGTATCGACCTGGGCCTCACCGACTACTTTGAATCCGAACCTTTTATTTAGGGAACCTCTGAACAAGTCATGACCGGACAGCTTGAGCGAAAAATAATCGATATCTGCGTTGCCCGTAGGACGCGGGTAATGAGCGAAAGCAGGAACGGAAGCGTTACAAAACTTCGCAATATCGCGTGGCGACCAACCACTGCTATTACGTGCGTTTCGTGCCTTGATCTCAATCATTTTTCATCTCAATCTGTCTCGCCCAGACTTGTTCAGAGGTTCCTTAGCTGTATATGTTTATACTTAATCTGACATTGGAAAATTTATCTCTCGATATGATCGTACACCGGCAGTAGAATACTTTTTAGAGCCAGTCGCTAAATATTGAACTTTCTAAAAATCGTATATCAATATACCACTCGCCTGCCTGTTAGCAGTCATTCAGAATGGATAACCCGACATTATGTAGTTCAAAATCAGTGTTATGCGCAAATGATTTTCTATGGCATCTGAAAAATCGATTGGAAAGAGTTTGCTTTATTGGGCTAATTCGTTATTTGGTGCCGTATGGTTGTTAACGTATATTTTTGACCAACCAAGTCCACATGGTCCGATAGTGTTCTTTGTCTCAATTATTGTAGTCATAAGTTTTGGCTTACTAGGAATTGGTACATTAATTTATGCGATATTCTTATTAAGGAATCACAATCAAAGAAGCATCACCAGTTTGCTACTAATATTTGTTGGACCTGTACTGGTTTTTTCAGCTTATACACTTTAATAAAAGGTACCAAATATTGGAATAAATTGTATTGCCAATGGTTGTTTTTATTGTATCCATAATGAGATGGTAGGTAATTAATGTCCTTCGATGGAATTCGGCAAATGACTGTAGAGGGCGAGATACCGACCGATGGGTTTACAAACACGACCGGCAGCTCCATACTCATGTACGAAACGCTATCGCGTAACCCAGTAGCAAGGTAGCTACCCGCCTCATCGTTATTGCATTAGCCAACAGGGCCTGTCCCGTGTTTATGTTGTAGTTCCAACACTTCAACAACCACACTAACGGAGACAGACCCATGACCCAGTCTAACAAACCTATCAGCCCTTTACGTCAACGTATGATCGAAGATATGACCATGCGTAAACTCGGCGCGAAAACCCAAAAGGATTACATTCGCGTCGTTGCACAGTTTTCAAAGTATCTAAAGCGGCCTCTACCCACGACAACGGTCGAGGATTTACGCCAATATCTTCTTCACCTTAGCCATCAAGGTAAATCGCCTAGCTCGATTAATATGAGCGTTTCAGGACTCAAATTCTTCTTTGGCACCACCCTCGACCGGCCGGAATTAATCCGGAAGTTACGGCATCAACCACTGCCACAGAAAACACCGGAGATACTCAGTATCGAAGAAGTGACCCGCCTGATCCAATGTGCCGGTGATTTGCGCTATCAAGCCGCCTTCAGCGTCGCCTACGGGGCCGGGTTACGTGCCAGCGAAATCACCCATCTTAAAGTCACTGATGTCGACAGAGAGCGGATGGTTCTACGTGTCGAACAAGGCAAGGGCGGGCGTGACCGTAATGCGATGCTGTCCCCCGAGTTACTCACGGTGTTAGATAAATGGATTCAGCAGGAACCACAACATCATCAGAAGTTGCCCGGCGGTTGGCTGTTTCCAGGACTCAATCCGATCAACCCCCTGTCGGCCCGCCAGCTCAGTCGCGAGTTTCAGTGTGCGCGTAAAGCCGCACAAGTCAACAAAGCAGTGACGCTCCATTCTCTGCGTCATGCCTTTGCTACTCACCTGCTGGAACAACATGTCGATATCCGGTTTATTCAAGTGTTGTTAGGACATAATAAGCTCGAAAGTACGGCGCGTTATAGCCATGTCGCCGCCAACCGATTACGGGAGATTAAAGGGCCGCTGGCCTATCTGAAGTTGTAACCCCTAACGGTGTGATCCAGCCTCAGTGGGAGGTCGCGGATATCTTCCGCGACCAGGGCCCCGTATGGCGACAGGCTCATAGTGCGAGCCTCGGCCAACTCAAAGCGATGTCGGCCATTGAACAATGTCGTTCTGCTGGCCTCGGCGGACATGTGTTGCATTGTCGTGAATGCGAGGAGGTGCAGATTGCCTATAACTCTTGTCGAAACCGCCATTGCCCAAAGTGTCAAAGCAGCGCTGCCAAACGATGGCTTGAGGCGCGACAACAAGACCTGCTACCGGTCGACTACTATCATGTCGTGTTTACGCTACCGGCCTTGGTCGGTGACATTGCTTATTACAACCCTCAATTAGTCTATAACTTATTGTTCAAGGTCACGGCACAAACACTCCGTCTCATTGCGGCAGACCCTCAGCATCTGGGTGCCGACATTGGCGTCACGGCAGTATTGCATACCTGGGGCTCCGCCTTGACACACCACCCGCATTTACATTGCATTGTGCCCGGAGGTGGTCTCACCAAACAAGGGCAGTGGAAGCCCTGTAAACAAGGGTATTTCTTATGCGTCAAAGTTCTGTCTAAACTGTTTCGACGGTTGTTTCTGGAACAACTCACTGCTTTGCATCCACAGCTCAAGTTTTACGGCAGGCTGACCGATTTAGGGGATGAACAGGCATTCAAGAATTATCTTCGCCCTGTTCGGAAGACCAGCTGGTTTGTCTATGCCAAGAAACCCTTCTCAGGACCGCGTGCGGTACTCCGGTATCTATCACGTTATACCCATCGAGTGGCGATCTCCAATAGTCGTATCAAACAGTATGATGGACAAACGGTGTCCTTTACATGGAAAGACTATCGGGCCAAGGACGTGGAGAGATTTAAGATGATGCGTCTTTCTACTGACGAGTTTATCCGACGTTTCCTGATGCATGTTCTACCGCCGCGCTTTCATCGAATTAGACACTTTGGTTTGTTTGCCAACCATCAGCGTAAGCAGAACTTGCACTGTGTTCGACAATTGCTGGGCGACACTAACGCAGCAACGGAACAGGGTGAGCAGAACACGGATACCGCCCCATCGTCTGATCAACAGAAAACGGAGTACACATCGGCATTCATGTGCCGAACTTGTGGCACATCACTAATCGTGATTGAAACGTTAGAACGCCTGCATCGGCCCCACCCAAGAGGACCACCAAGTTGACATACTTGATTAGTCTAGGCGCTGAACTATTATCGCTTCCTAGTGGAGGCGTGGAGACCTCATGGTCTGAGACAGATATCTCCCCTATCAGCCAATCAAAACCAACCAGAATAGATCAAAATAATTGTCATTGTCTTGGATATCGGCGCAGACAATTAGAAAATCTGATTGTTACAAAAAATAAGAAAACGTTAAACACGACGAAACAGACCACCCAGTCTCCATACTTTCCCCATAGCACCTCTTCAAGCCCCGCGTTTCCCACATGAACGATTATTAGCCACCTGCGCTCAGAATGCAGCGTAATAATCCTATGGGATAGTATCTGCGCAGATGGCTAACAATCCTTTACCAAGTCGGACAGTCGATAGATGAAACATTTTCTTGATGAATTTGTTTTATGGATGGTAGGGTTGGCGAGTTGAATGCTTCATGTCACCGCTACATCGATAATTTAAACTAGTGCATAGCAGCAAGTATCATGAAGATTAATTTACTAAAGCAAATTATTTTTGCAGCAGGATTAGGGTTAACAACCATTACATATTCTCCATATGCGGTGGCTGAAACTGCTTTGGAGGCTGAGTACAGTTATCATGCGTGGGAGTGTTCGGCTATCAACTCCTCTCAGGCTCAGTTTATTACCAAGACGCGGGCAGGCATTATTAATAATCATTCTAAGTCATTGTTTGTAGTCTGCCCAATGTCTGTGGACTGGGCTATAGTGAGAAATATCAGAGCTGCTAATGGAACCGTTATGTTTAACATTGGAGTCACCACTCACGACAATCCGCAGCAACCAAATCCAAATAGCAGGACTACTTGTTTTGGAAGGTTTTATCGGACTGTTTTTACGGGAGACCCACTCGGCATTATCTATAACTCAGAAAGATTCAATGCTCCATTAGTAACTACTTTCAATCCCCATTCAACAGGTTTTACTCGAAGCGGCATATTTGTATATGAACCAGTCAATCTGCGTGCAGATGCGACTGGTGAGCCAATGGATAGTGCTAGTTTGCACTGTTTGTTACCAAGCGCTGCTACGTTAGCACAATATAGTTTGAGCGCGTTCTAATCGACCATTAGACTAATCTTAAGACATCACTGACTGACCGTTCTGGGCAACTTTGCGACATAGCGCCGCAAAATGAACAAAGCTTGCGATTTTCTTGTGTGGTTCCGTCTGCTCTAAGCTCGTTGTATACTCAAGTACGATTATTAGCCACCTGCGCACAGAATGCGGCGTGATAAACCTATGTGATAGTATTTGCGCAGATGGCTAACAATCCTTAACCTCAGCGGTCATTCACATCAAAAACTCCAATGAGCCTCTATTTATGACACATTCAATTTCAAGTGAAGATGACGAGTTTCGCAGACAATTTGAATCAGGAGCTTTCCCGAAATCTGAGTTCAAACATCGGCAGCATCTAAGACTAGCTTATATTTATCTTGCTCAATATGATGAGAACTTAGCTCATCAGGCGATGAGAGATTCTATTCAGAATTATCTTAAATACCATAGCGTATGTCCTAGTGTATATAACGAAACAATAACAAGGGCGTGGATATTAGCGACCAGGCATTTTATGGAGACGGTGAGGCATTCTACCTCAAGTGATTCTTTTATCGATCAATATCCTATTATGCTCGATTCGAAAATTATGATGACACACTATTCAAAAGACCTATTGTTTTCAGATGGGGCAAGCAATGCTTTTATCGAGCCCGACTTAGCTCCGATTCCTAGATACGCATGATGTTGGGATAGTGATAGGTGCGCGATCATTGCTAGACGTCCGAAAAGGGCAGAGGCTGTGTAAAAACGTGTTATGAATTATAATTAACCATTCCCCCATGGTTAAGATCAATGACACGATTTGTTGAAGGAGAATCACGAACACAGCGACCTTATTTCCCGAACGAATAGAAGATTACATTGACGAAGATAATTCCGTTAGAGCCATCGAAGCATTTGTGGGTGCGCTGGATTTAGAACGACTTGGGTTCCAAGGGATGCAACCCAAGGCTACAGGCCGACCGGCTTACCATCCGTCAACCATGCTCAAGCTGTATATCTATGGTTATCTCAATCGTATTCAATCCACGCGACGACTGGAAAGGGAAACGGGTCGCAATATTGAGATGATGTGGCTATTGGGTCGACTACAACCCGATTACGAAACCATTGCTAACTTCCGCCGTAGCAACGGTAAGGCGATCCAAAGAGTTTGTGTGGAGTTCGTCAGGTTGTGTAGGAAGCTAGACCTTTTTAGCCAAGCGTTGATAGCAATTGATGGCAGTAAATTCAAAGCCTACAATAATCGAGATCGCAACTTCACCCCTGCGAAGATGAAACGCCGCATAGAAGAAATCGAATTGAGTATTAGTCGCTATTTTGCTCGGCTGGATCGAGTCGATATTGAAGAACCAACAGCGGATGATCAAACCCAACAATTGGAGGAGATAATAGCGTCTTTGAAGCAGGAAGTTGAGAACCTCAAAGTACTGGAAAGGCAGTTAATGGAGCGTCCTGATAAACAACTATCGCTGACGGATCCAGATGCGAGATCAATGCGTTGCAGAGGCACCGGAATCGTTGGCTACAATGTACAAACAGCCGTTGATGCAGAGCATCATTTGATTGTGACTCACGAAGTGACGACACAAAATAATGATCGTGATCAATTGTTCTCTATGGCGATTAAAGCCCGCGAACAAATGGGCGTTGACGACTTAGAAGCGCTGGCTGATAAAGGCTATTATAAAGGGGTAGAAATAAAGGCCTGCGAAGATCAAGGTATTCGTGCGTATGTACCTAAAACTCATACGTCGACTAATCGGGCGCGTGGGTTGTACGATAAGAGTGACTTTCGGTATCTTCCAACTGAAGATGCTTATCGTTGTCCTGCGGGTGAAAAGCTAAAATGGCGCATGAAAACGATATAAAAAGGCCAAGTACTGAATCGCTATTGGAGTTCGAACTGCCAAAGCTGCGAGCTTAAATCCAAGTGTACCCCTGGCAAAGAAAGACGCGTGACTCGGTGGGAGAATGAAGCTATTTTAGACAAAGCAGAGCGGCGCTTAGCGCGCCAACCACAGATGATGCGAGTTCGGAGTCAGACCGTTGAACACCCCTTTGGAACACTAAAACACTGGATGGGAGCCACGCACTTTCAGATGAGAACCCTTGAGCACGTCAGCACAGAAATGAGCTTGCATGTGTTGTCTTATAACATGAAGCGTGTGATGAATATTTTAGGGGTTAAGTCACTGGTAGAGGCCATTAAGGCCTTTATAGGGTTTATTTTTCTATTGAGATGGGCAAGAACGCCTCGCAACGCGCAATGATTGGAAAATATACGCGGTTGGACTCATAACAGCCAGAATTAGGATACGGCGCACTAACTATAAAATCATCGAATCCAGCGAGCGCGTTTTTACACACTCTGGGCAAAGAACGGGCATAGCCCTCAACTTCTGGATGGTAAAATAGTTCGACCTAATTTGTCGAGGGACTTTACAATGTTGACCGGCAGAACCATACTCTTTTCGGCCATTGACTAGTATCTTTATATTAGCTATTTTTTATCAATGAATAAGTCGGAACAGTTCTGGGATAGAGTATCAAAAAACTATGATAATACAGAGGAGCGTTTTGAATATATTCATAGTAAGTCTAGAGACAACACTAAAAAGCACCTCAAGAGTAGCGATATTGTTTTAGATTATGGATGTGGGACAGGTACAGCTTCATGTGAATTTGCCGATCAAGTGAAAGAGATTCATGCAATTGATATATCATCCAAGATGATTGAAATTGCGAGAGAGAAAGCAGTTGTTAGTAAAGTTGAGAATGTAAATTTTGATCATGCAGATATTTTTGATAGTAGATACAAAAATGAATCGTTTGACGTGGTTCTTGCGTTCAATATGCTGCATACAGTGCCCGATCCCCAGAAAGTTGTTAAAAGAACACATGAATTGCTAACTCCTGATGGGTTATTTATTTCTGTAACACCTTGCTTGCGAGGCAAGATGTCATTTTTAGTTAATATTCAAATTCAGCTTGTTCGTGTATTGACTAAAATCGGAGTAATCCCAATTTCTATAAGAAGACTTAAAAGCCCAGAGTTAGACGACCTTATAGAAAAAGGAGATTTTCAGGCAATTGAAACTGAAGAGATTTATAAAGGAGCATCTAGTTATTTTGTTGTCGCCAAGAAAATTTAAGAAACGCGATAAAGTGCTCAAACTGACTGTCTCTAATGGGCAAATCAGAGCCAGTCGCCTTGCTTAGATACCGGACTAGCAAAACGTTCTATTCTCGACTTTCCAATCTGTCTCTGAGATACTCAGACTGTGTGAAAACTCGAATTAAAATTGGTTGATGGGGCGTAAAGATTCAAATCGGACGATACAATAATTGAAGTGGAGGATGATGAGCGGTTTTTTAACAATATAGAGGATAATTGTGTCGAGCCATCCCAACCTCGATTTCAAAGCCGGGATCTTCACACAGTCTGTACTCATAACGGACGTATCAAATATTTTCAAGTTGAAGAAAAACCAAACGAACTGAAGTGGTTACAGAACAACAAATTGAGGATGCGGCGAAGTTGCTGGTTTCGGCCCGAATCAGTAACTCAGTTATTGAATCGGTCCCTTTGGATTTACGCCCAACCTCTTTGAAAGAAGCTTATGCTGTACAAGATCGTTTTATTGAGCTGCTTGGTGCAGATACATGCGGTTGGTTTGGTGCATGTACAAATGACGTTATCCAGAACTTGTTGGGATTGAACGAACCTTATTACGCATATCTGCTCTCGGATCACCTGTATCAAAGTCCAGCAACGATAGACCCAACAAAATATCCGCCAATTGTATTCGAGTGTGAATTTGGATTTGTTGTCGATCGAGATTTTTCACCAGAGGGTTATCCTTACAGTAGAGAAACCATACAAGACGCAATTGTTCGGGTCTGTCCAGCAATTGAGATCGTCGCGGGACACCTAGAAAACTGGCCCAATCAGGATGTTTTCTCTGTTATTGCTGATAATGGGACTGACGGTGCTCTGGTGATTGGAGAAGGGGTTAGCGAATGGAGAGAGATTGATCTTATAAATACATTGGTAACTTTGAGCATAAACGGTAAAGTGGAAAGACAAGGGAGTGGAGCCAATGTGCTGGGCGACCCATTAGGCGCATTTGTATGGTTGGTGAACGCCGTTACTCGTGATGGCAAGAAGATATCCGCAGGGCATGTTCAGAATACTGGGACAGCCACAGATATCTATTGGGCGAAGCCAGGAGACCTAGCAATTGCTGACTTTGGGTTAGTTGGATGCGTTAACCTACGGCTCGATTGAATGACTGTTTTGGGTAAGCTGCCCCCCCCCGATGGGTTTACAAACCTGACTGGCAGCACCATAAACATTAGAGTCGTTGGTCGAATCTTGATGGATGCTATTGAAGTGCGAAAGCGGTCATTGAAGACCTCAAAATTAAACAAGGTATATGTGTTGCCGCGCCCTTTATTTCCTATCTTACTTTTCCGATATGTGAATTTCGTGGCAAGTAGTATGTAGGCTAGCTATCAACATCTCGAACCAGCAGGGCAACGCGTTCCAGATACCTGCCAATACGATGACTAATCGTTTGAACAAGCTGATCTAGCGCCCCGGGTGTGGCTGCTTTAATACGGCGACATTCCAGTCGCTGATGGTCTGCAACGTAGACACCGCGATGTCATTCAAGTAGCATAGATTTAATGCTTCTTGTACACCCAGTCGTTAATACTACAACGAGTATGGGCATGATCTTCTATCATAGATAAGGACTAAGGGAGGAATCAGGTGATGAAATTGGGGTTTAGGAAAGCGCTCAAGTGCACACTGTTAATTGTCGTGTTGTTTATCCCGACCTCATGGGTCATGGCACAATCGGAGCCGGAACCGCTGGTAGCCGGTGTAAGTTATAGTCCGTGGATATGTGATGATACCAACCCAAAAAGATACTATCTGCCAATAGGCAAACTCTCCCCAAAGTTCTGTTCTTGGCCCGTTTCCCCAATAAAGCAACAGCAGCAATACCAACAGCAGCAATACCACGATTTCATGTGGCAGTCGTTTATCGCACTGAACTGGCCAGCTAAGCGGGACAAAGAGGCAACCCGCGGCGAGCCTGACCTTAAGGCCAGTATCCTAGATAGTGCCGGGGATGGAGAACTCCCTGTTACAGTCTGGGAGACTTACCGTACGCCCCACGAGATATTTTTGCCGCCAGATGAATGGGGAGACAAATATCCCAATTGGAATGATCCCGCAAACACCGGATAACGTTACCCGCCAGTGAGCGCGGACTCGACGAATACTTAGGCGAATTCTTAGAGTACGCTCCGTTCTTAAACCAACCTGACTTCTACCCCAACTCCACGGGCCCATTAGTGGATCAGAAAAAGGGCTACGTTCGCTACGAGGTTGCAGTGAACGAGGCATTCTTTGCTTACATCAAGAAATTCAAGTACTACGACGCCCAACAACAGATCGATGCGGTCGCTCAATCCTTGTCTTCACCAGCAACTCTTGATTCCTTCTTCCACAAACCTCCATTTGGAAACGAAGATTATGTCAAGAAGCTCAAGCCTTTTGCTCAGCAAGGATTCGTTGACGTGAAGGCCGCCTGGCGCGTGC
>CBDFKC010000002.1:0-1008375 GCA_965248685.1 Candidatus Poriferihabitaceae bacterium | reverse complement strand
CTACGAAGTAATTGTCGCTAGCATGGCGTTGATAATTCATGGCAATATTCGGTTATCTGGAGGGCTTGATAAAATACTCCGCTGGGTAATTGTTACCCCGGCAATGCACCGGGTTCATCACGGGTCTGCCGCAACAGATTACCAATCAAATTTTGGGTTGGTATTGTCGATTTGGGATCGAATTTTTGGTTCCTATCGGGAGGAGGCGTCCGAAATCCAGATGGGTATACCGGAGTTATATATACCTGATCAACAGAAATTGCTTCCTTTGCTGGGGATGCCATTGAAATAAAATGAGAGAAAAATATGACTGTCGACCGTAAGCTCCTGGAAATTCTGGTGTGCCCTATTACTAAACAGCCGGTATCTATGTTGCCGGCAGCTAAACTCGAATCGCTAAATCAAAAAATTACTGCGAGTGAAGTACAAAACCAAGCAGGTGAGACCTTAACTGAGAGTTGGGCGGAGGCGCTAATAACCAATTCTGGGTCAACACTTTATCCCGTGCTGGATAGCATACCGGTAATGCTGGAGAGTCAGAGTGTCGCAACGGTTTCACTGGGAGACTGGTGACTGGCTGCGCTAATATGACTGTATTCACAATCCCTAGCGTCATTCCGCGCCAGCGGAATCCAATGCTTTAAAAATAGAGCTGAAAACCAACCGCGTAATCAAATAAAACTAATTTCTCTTACGTAGCCCAATGCCCCGCATTAATTTTTTATGCTGCTTAGTCTTTAGTCGAGCAAGCGCAAATTCTGCCTGTTTTAACTGACACCACCGTTTGGCCATCATCCTTTGGCTGGCGCTGGGTGTAATTACCATCCTGATCCATATCCCATGCATTACGACTATCGTCGAGCAAAGTATCGAGAAGTAAGCGTAATTCCTTTTTTAATGGTTTTTTCCTGATGTCGGTGACCACTTCAACCCGACTTTCCAGGTTTCGCGTCATAAGATCAGCGGAACCGATTAAGTACTCGTCGTCCCCACCATTTCTAAAGTAAAAAATTCTACTATGCTCAAGAAATCGTCCAATCACGCTGATAACGCTGATATTGTCGGACAAGCCAGCAACGCCGGGTCGCAATCTGCAGGTATCGCGTACGATCAGCTCAATCTTTACCCCCGCCATCGACGCCTGGTATAGCGCTCGTACAATGTCTTTGTCTTCAAGAGCATTGGTCTTCATTTGAATTAAGCCAGTGCCGGTTGATTTTTGTGATTCAGTCTCGCGTTCAATCTTGGTTATTAGAGCGCGCTTGAGATGCTTGGGGGCAGGGAGGATACGGCGGTAATTACGTTTGGGGGTATATCCCGTAGTCAGGTAATTAAATAGTTCGGTGACATCATTGCCGATATCGTCATCACAGGTAAGTAATCCAACGTCGGTATAAATTCTTGCGGTACCGCCGTGATAGTTACCGGTGCCGATATGCACGTAACGGCGCAGTCCGCTGTAGTCCTGGCGTACCACCATCAAAACCTTGCTGTGAGTTTTAAGGCCAACAACGCCATAGGTGACGTGGATGCCTACCTGCTCCATGCGTTCGGCCCAGCGTATATTTGCCGCTTCATCAAATTTCGCCTTGAGTTCAACTACTACGGCTACCTGCTTACCATTACGTGCTGCCTCAATCAAAAGGTCGATAACCCGGGTTTCTTCGTCGGTTCGATAGAGCGTCATTTTTATCGCTCGGACCTTTGGATCTTTTGCGGCTTCCCCGAGAAATCTTACGACGGAATGACTGAATGACTCATAGGGGTGCTGCAAAAGTAGCGATTCGGTTTCACGGATAATATAGAAAATGCTGCGCTGTTGATCCTGCAGGCGATGATGGAGTGCCGGGAAGTGGGGTGGGTCATGGAGTTCTGATAAAGGTATCGCGGCAATTTGAAACAAATTACGTTGGGCCATTAGGGCCGATGTTTCAAATACATCTGTAGCACCATCAAGTCCTAGTTCAGCGGCAAGTAGTCCTTTTCGTTCATCGTTCATTCCTTCGTTAACAACCATTCTGACGATTGGCGCGATACGACGATCCCGCAGTTCAGATTCAATAAGTGCCATTAAATCATTGGCACCGGACTCTTCTTTTTCGGTGCTGGCATTACGCGCCACAAAGAATAAATCGTGGTCAAGAATATTGACCTCCGGAAATAGTAGATCCAGATTGTTGGCAATGATCTCTTCGAGAGGAATAAAATGATGTTGCCCGCTGGTCGGAATAAAGCGCGGAATTCCCACGCCCACAGGAACCTTGATGCGGGCGAGTCCTGGCTCCTCCGATTTGTTGGCCTGGAGGGTCACCAATATATTTAACGAAAGATTTGAAATAAAAGGGAATGGATGAGCGGGGTCCATAACCTGGGGTGTGACCAGTGGAAAAATATTTTCCAGATAATAGGCGCGTGTTTCCGCGCGTTCCTGACTGCTTAGTTGCTGGTAATTAGAAATCTCGATATCGTGGACCGCCAACTCCTCGAGCAACTTTGGCAGTTCCAGGTCACGTTGTGCCTCGATTTCCCTTACCAGAGCTAAACTTTCATCTAATTGTTGCTGCGGCGTACGGCCATCCACTGTTTTCTCTACTACCCCAGTGGCAACCTGCAACTTCAGCCCGCCAATCCGTTTCATAAAAAACTCGTCGAGATTCGCTGCGAATATGGCAAAAAACTTCACCCGCTCGAGCAATGGATTACGCGGGTCAATGGCTTCGTGTAATACCCGTCGATTAAACTGTAACCATGTCAACTCCCTGTTCAGATACAAAGAAGGGGACTCGAGATCAATCATTGACTGAACGCCATCCAAATTTGATTCCAATTGATCCGCTTGGGGTGTGGCGGAGGGGCTATCTGGTTGCATCTGGTTTTTTGGTTTGGAATCAGGATTTAACATTTTTGCAGGGCCATTCAATTGATAGCGTTGTAATTGTTTACCAAATTAACACCGATTCAATATAGTTAATATAGGGCTTGCCGCTAACATCGCAATCCCCTGGTTTTTGCAGGCAGAATTCTGCACATGCCAAATTATATATTGAAATCAACCGCATAATACGTCATATTAACGCCAATTCAATATATGGAGCGGTCGCACGAGCGATGAACGACTACCCCGGGTCGAGTTTCAGCCTGAAATTTCTAACTAATACGTCAAATGGAACAGTTTCTGCTACCGATCAGTCAGCACTGGCAGTCTGTGGTCGAGTTCTTCAGCTTCGATCCAGCGCTCCTGTCAGAACCGGATATGATATTCCGGCTCTGTGTGCAGCTATTGTTGCTCGTATGTTCCGCATTTTTCTCAAGTTCTGAGACAGCACTGTTTTCTCTTTCCCGTCTCGATTTGCAACAACTGAGGCGCGAAAAAAACCCCCACGCCGAAACCATTCACGAACTGCTGGATCAGCCGCGGCGGTTAATTATCTCCATTCTAAGTGGCAATGAATTAGTTAACATTGCTGCTGCGGTCAATATGGCGGCTATTTTAGTAGTACTTTACGGCACTAATCATGGTGGCTGGATTAATCTGATCGTGATGGTGCCGCTTCTGTTACTGGTTGGTGAAGTGACACCAAAGACCATCGCCGTAAGCAATCCGATTCGCTACAGCTCCCGGGTTGTCGCCACTCCGTTAAAGTTTTGGATTCAACTTATTTCGCCGCTAATCTGGATTATTCGTGGTGTCGCTGATCGGATTACCACCTGGTTTGTTGGAGAAATTAAAACTGCCGATAATATTCTCCAGGTCGACGAGTTTCTGACCCTGGTTGAACAGGTTTCCCAGGAGGGGGTGCTGGATGCGACCGAACGGGCGTTGATTTATAACCTGCTGGATGCCGGCGAAACTGAAATAGTGGAAGTCATGACGCCGCGGACACAAATGGCTTTTATCAATATTGATATGGCGTTTCCCGAGGTCGTAGAAAAGTTTATTTCCTATAAGCATCCGAGAGTGCCGGTATTTAAAACCCATCGAGATAACCTAGTAGGGTTTCTGCACGCCGAAGATATTCTGGCTCTGGTATTAGATGATGCCGATTTGACGAAAATGAGCATTAACGATGTGATGCATCCGCCGGTGGTGGTGCCATTGACCAAGAAGGTCGACGAAATGTTCGACTTTTTTCAACACCATAAAGTTCGTGCAGCTGCCAGCCTTAACGAATTTGGCGGCGTTGAGGGTTTTATTACCATGCGTGCGGTTCTAAGCTTTATATTCGGCGATATCAGCGGCGGCAGCCAGGCGACCGCCGGGTTATATACCGAACGAGATAATTTTATCTACGAGGTGCCGGGAGAAATGCGGCTGACCGACTTTGATAACCTGACCAACTTCGGAATTGATGACCCGCGTATGACCACTGTGGGGGGGGTCGCCTTTCGCCATCTTGATCGATTACCGCGACAGGGCGATCGGGTGGAATTCGAAGACTTCATGATCGAGGTATTGGAGATGGACGAACATCGTATCGCCCGGGTCCGGGTTGCTAAAGGCGTTGATCTCGATGATTTTATCCGGGCCGATGACGTGCATGTGACCGACCAGGAAGACCTTAAGGACCAAACTGTGGACCGCCCTGAGATAGAAGAGGTTGCTGAGGATATCGACGATTCCCAGGACTATGTCAGCGAGGAAGAGGCTGACCAGCTGGAGGAAGAAATGAAGGTGGACGCTAAAACTGGTACAAATCCATGAGCATTATTCTCATAATACTACTCATCGTTGTGTTACTGCTGTTAAAAGGATTCTTTTCCGGGTCGGAGATTGCGTTAGTGAATTCCGACAAGGTCAAGTTAAGTGCGAGGGCGAATCAGGGGCATAAGGGCGCTCGGGAGGTATTGAGATTGTTCAAGACACCAGATGTGATGCTGGGGACAACCCTTGTTGGAACTAATATTGCTACCGTGGCGCTGACAACACTGGTAACAATTCTTTTCATTGAATGGTTTGGCGCTGGTGGAGAATTCTATGCGTTCCTGGTATTTACGCCGCTTCTGTTAATCCTTGGAGAGATCGTTCCAAAAAGTATTTACCAGCAAAAGTCCGACCAGATTGCTCCTCTCGCCATTTTTCCATTAAAGATTTTTTCATTTGTTTTTTACCCGGTTATCTTTATTTTCTCCAGGATAGCAAGATTACTCGCGAGGTTGGTTGGTGGCGGCAAAGTCGAGCAGAACGTGTTTATGACCCGGGAACAAATCCGATCCGTGGTGGAGATGACTGAACTCGCCTCCGAACTCGATTCTTTTGACCGAAGTCGGATCAAACGAGTTATTCGTTTTGGCGAGACCACGGTAGGAGAAGCGATGATTCCCATCAGTGAGGTGACAGCCATTGACCACAATCGCGGCATATTGCGAGCGGTGGCTTCGGTACGTCGGTATGGTTTTAATCGGCTGCCAGTTTATGACGGTAACATCACCAACATCGTCGGAATTATTACGCTCACTACCTGGGATCTGATGGATAAGACGTTGCCGGAAAAGGAGCTTCGGGATTTAATTCAGCCTGCCTATTACGTCCTTCAGTTTCAGACCATCGACCAATTGTTGCCAGTCCTGCGCAAGCGAAGCGATCATATGGCGGTGGTGGTTGATGAATTTGGGTCAGCCATTGGAATCATCACAATGGAGGACATTGTCGAGGAGGTTGTAGGGGATATCGACGTTGGATATGACTTCGAGGAGTACCTGCCAAGACGTCGTCATGCATTTGAAAAACTAGATAAAGGTGCTTATTTAATCGACTCGAGGCTATCGGTTTCAGAAGTAAATGACATTCTTGAAATTAATTTGAATACCAAAAACAGTCATACCATAGGCGGTCTAGTGATGGCGCAATTAGGGCATATTCCTGAGCAGGGTGAGTTGATCAGCGAACAGGGATATAAATTTACCGTAGAGGAAACAACCGATCGAGCATTGCTTAAGCTGCGAGTCGAACCGAACTAATAATTATGCTTGAGCGAGAGCTGAAGTTAACTGCGCCCGACCCTGGGACATTGGATGCCGTTCTTTCATCAGATTTAGTTAAAGAGGCGTGTATCTCGCCAATCGAGACAGAAGCCAGACAGTTTTTGGGGGTTTACTACGATACCGAAAATCTGGATTTCGAGAGACTAAGATGTTCTTTACGCGCTAGAAAAGAAGGGGATAAATTTCGAGCCGCCTTTAAACTTGCCGGTTCTATGGTGGATGGCTGGTCCCAGCGCGAGGAGTATGAAGAAGATATTGAGAACTGGTTGTTTACCCTCGATGACCTTCCAGAGGGCGATTTTAAGCAACGAGTCACCAGCATTGTCGACTTAAAAATAGCGCTTATTCAACGTGTTATGGTGGATATGTCACGTACTATCCGAAATTTGAAAGTGGTGGATTCGTCTATAGAATTAGTTGCAGACCAAGGTGTTATCCGGGGAACCAACGGCGCTCGAAAGATATATGAAATTGAACTCGAACTGAAGCGTGGGAAAGCAGACGCGCTATTAGAATTTGGTGGAATCCTGCAATCCCAGTTTGCTCTTTCGCCCTCTACCCAGACCAAACATTCCATCGGCTTGAGTCTCTGTTGACTATGCACCTCGACAAAAATACCGGACTGGTTTCTAAAGTAACCTATCTGGCCTCACCCAATCAGGACCCACGACCCGTCTTAGAGGATATTAATGCTCTAGTAATCCATGCAATCAGTTTACCACCTGACCAATTCGGCGGGGAATATATTGAGCAACTTTTTACCAATTGTCTTGATCCCGTTGCACATCCGTATTTTACGGAAATCCATCATCTAAGGGTATCGTCTCATTTTCTAATCAGACGCGATGGACAAATTGTTCAGTTCGTTCCGACAACAGAGCGGGCCTGGCATGCTGGCGAGTCTTGTTTTCAGGGACGTCATCAAGTAAACGATTTCTCAATTGGGATAGAACTTGAAGGCTGTGATACCGAATCCTTTGCACGTAAGCAATACGCCCAACTCGGACTGTTAACTGAGGCGATTGTTGATGCTTATCCGTTAATAGCCCGGAATCGTATTACCGGGCATAGCGATATTTCTCCGGGTCGGAAGACCGATCCTGGTCCCTGTTTTGACTGGGATCGATATCGGAGGCTTATCTCGATTGAATCCGAGAGGTAGGTAAGACGCTGGAGTCTCCAGAGTCCTGGTTTTTACTAACGATTGGTCAGCAGATTGTCCAGAATCGGTCCAAATATTAGCTCGATAGCAAAGCCCATTTTACCACCAGGTACCACAATGGTATTTTGCCTCGACATAAATGAACCGTGAATCATTGACTGCAGATAGGGAAAATCGATATTAAATTTCGCCGGCTCTTTAAACCGGATCACGATAAAGCTTTCGTCCAGGGTCGGAATATCTCGAGCAACGAACGGGTTTGAAGTATCCACGGTGGATACCCTCTGAAAGTTAATATCCGTGAGTGAGAACTGGGGTGTAATATGATGGACGTAATCTGGCATCCGCCGCAAAATGGTATCGACAATATCTTCCGGCAGGTGGCCACGTTCTACCCGGTCTCGATGCAGTTTTTGGATCCACTCCAGATTGACTATGGGGACAACGCCGACTCCAAGATCAACGTGCTGCGCAACGTCGTAGCCGTCTCCCTGGACCATGCCATGAAGTCCTTCGTAAAATAGCAGATCCGTCTCCGCCACAATATCTTCGTAGGGGGTAAATTCTCCCGGTTTAAGATCCAGTTTTAAGCGTTTACTTTGGTACTTGGATTCATGATGGTCATGGAGGTAATAGCGATATTTTCCAGAACCATTTTTAGCATAGGTTTCAAAAAGTAACTCCAAAGCATTAAAGTCATTTCCCTGGGGTCCGAAATGGCTGAAATGGCCGTCTTTCTCTTTCGCACCCTCCTGCAGAATCCGGTCATATTCCTCCCTGGTATGCAGATGAAAACAATCGCCACTGACTGACGCAACATTAATACCATCGCGACGAAAGATATGATCGAATGCGCCTTTAACGGTTGTGGTACCGGCGCCAGAAGAGCCGGTAATTGCAACGATGGGGTGTCTTTTTGACATGCAATGGACAAAGTGAATTAATAGCGGCTTTTTAACAAACTCGGTCAGTTGTCGACAATTCCAAAGCGACCAAACCTAAACAAAAACTGCCATGTTATCTATAAGGTTGAACTGATATATTATAGCGTACAACATAAAACTTAACTTATCGCTTCTGACGATAAGCCAGCGAGAATAAAATGCCTTTACATATCACCATGCGCCAAATGCAGGTATTTGAAGCTGTTGCCCGCCATCTGAGCTTTACCCGTGCCGCAGAAGAGCTGCATTTGACCCAGCCTGCGGTATCCATGCAGGTTAAACAATTAGAATCGATGATAGAGCTCCCTTTGTTTGAGCAAATGGGTAAAAAGGTTCATTTGACTGAAGCCGGTCATACCATGGTTGGTCACAGTCGAACCATGATGTCCCACTTATTCGAAATTGAACGGGACATTAATAGTCTGAAGGGAGTCGAGGGTGGTCAGCTCAAAATTTGTATCGCCTCTACAGTGAATTATTTTGCAACGCGATTGCTATCGAACTTTTGCGAGATTTACAAAAAGGTTCATATCAGCCTGGACGTTATCAATCGAGAAGAATTAATTCGGCGTCTGGAAGAAAACGAGCCTGATCTCGTATTGATGGGACAACCCCCGGAAGGTCTGGATGTTGAAGCCACCGCATTTATGGATAACCCACTTATCCTGATCGCCAATCCGCAACATAACCTGGCAAAAAAGAAAAAGATATCGATCCAGGCCATATCGGACGAGACATTTGTCATGCGCGAGCCGGGCTCCGGAACGCGGTCCGCCATGATGCGATTGTTTAACAAATATGATGTTAAACCCAAAGAAGGAATTCAGCTTTCCAGTAACGAAACCATCAAACAGAGTGTGGAAGCCGGTCTCGGCCTCGCCGTGGTATCGGCTCATACCGTTGAATTGGAATTAAATGCCGGAAGGTTGGTGTCGCTGAATGTCCAGCATTTCCCCATCAACCGAAAATGGTACATTTGTTATCGCGGTGGAAAAAAGTTATCCACAACCGCTCAGGTGTTTCACGACTTTGTTATTGAGCAGGGAAAAATTTCGAGTAATCCAGCGCCTTAAAAGCAGATTCGCCTTGACTAATAACCCCCGCTGTTTTCTAATTGCGCGCTGCAAATCCCACCCGATGGCCAGGTAGCTCAGTCGGTAGAGCAGGGGACTGAAAATCCCCGTGTCGGCAGTTCGATTCTGTCCCTGGCCACCATTCTACTTACTTAAATTTGTCTTATTAACGCTCGTTGTAAGGAGGAAACGGCCGCTACGTCTGTCGGCACTTGTGCGTATCATCCTGATACATATCTCTTCGGGACTCGCTTTGCTCACAAAATTTCGTTCCCGACGAAATTTTCGATTCTGGCCCTGGCCACCATTTCTCTTTCTTGGTTTTATTTTTATTGCGTGCTCGGTAAAGAGGATACTGCCCCACGTCGGCTGACACTTGTCCGTATCATCCCGATGGGCATCCCTTCGGGGCTGGTTTTGTTTGCGAAACGGTCGCTAGCGGTGGTTTTTCCCATTAGCCCCGAAAGGTAGAGTCTCAGAAAGGAAACGAACGAACTCTGATCCCATCAGAATTTGCGATACCATCCTTGGCCACCCAGTATTTCGTCATCCTCGGTACAGGGCCATTCCACATTACGTCATCCTCGGCGAAGGCCGGGGATCCACTTAAAAGTAGCCACGGAGTATACCGTATTGTACCTACTCTAAACTCTTTCCATCCAGGGTGCTTGTGTCATCTAATTACTGTTTGAGTTCAAACCCTGACCAATCCTTACAAGTTTTGAAGGCACATAGCGGAATTAGTTTTGTTCAATTTAATGCGTACTGTGTCCCCGGAACTCGCTGGTACGGCTTCTTGAGTATGCGGATAACTCATTTGATCCATAAGTAATCACGAGTTGATCGAGCAACATCAAATATTGCTGTGCAGCAGTGTCCCAAAAGTATGTTTGCGACTGATTGAAAAGTAAAGCGCCATGCCGATTACCTTTGATAAATCTTTTTCCTTGAAAATTATGCTCAACGGTCGCTTCCTCGCCCTGAACGGTCATACGTAATTCTGAGTAGAATCCAATACTAGTGAATTTCATTCAATATAAATTCTCTGAAACGTTTTACATTAGGGTCATCATACTTTTTCTCTGGACATACCAAATAATAGGCAAAAGGAGATGGAATGCTGGTGCTAAATGGTCTGGCGATCCTTCCTGATTTCAAATCACCCTCTATGAGCGCCATCCGGCCCAGGGCAACACCCTGACAGTTTTCTACGGCTATACCTAATGAATTACTATCATTCATGACGTTCCCAGATTTTGGATCAACGTCCACAGCTCCGACGGTATCAAGCCAGATTGTCCAGTCGTCGTGATTGTCCTCATGCAAAAGTTTATGGTGCTTCAAATCTTCGGGGTTTTTTAGTGGGCGCTCTCCTTCCAGTATAGAAGGGTGACAGATAGGACTTAAATCCAGTAGTAGATTTAGCTTGGTGACAGCGCCAGTCCAATCTCCATCTCCTGCTCTAATGGCAACATCAACACCATCTGTAGTGAAGTTGGCTAACTCCAGAGAATGATGAATTCGTAACTGGATGCCAGGATATTTGTGCCATAAATGATCAAGCCGCTGTACCAACCACTTGCTGGCAAAACTAGGGGTGACACTGATGGTTAGTACATTTGCAAGAGATTCCGTTTTTATCTCTGAAACAACACGGTAAAGAGTTTCAAAACACTGCCCCGACGCAGATAACAGTTTTTCTCCTGCGCTTGTCAATGATATAGATTTACCGGCGCGATTGAATAACTTAAGTTCGAGTTGCTCTTCGAGCTTTCTTACCTGATGACTGATTGCGGTCTGTGAAACATTTAGCTCCTGGGCCGCTTCCGTAAAGCTCATACGCCTGGCCGCAGCCTCAAATCCCCTCAGTCCAGATAAAGTGGGCAGGAGTTGGTAATTCTTATTATGAATAATATTCATAAGCAGATGCAATTATATCGTTTTACGGGATTAGGAATTAGGCTTAAATTAGGCACATAGTCAATAATTCGTTAAATTCTCTAGTATGAGCGTAACGAATAAGATGTGAAAAATCACTTGGTTTGCTGACCCCAATCTTGAATATAAGGAGTAAGAACATGACAGATACAAAAGTAGCCATAATGACCGGAACGGGTCAAGGCATTGGGCGCGGTTGCGCTATTGAAATGGCAAAGGCGGGCTACAAGGTTTCGTTGATGTCACCATCCACACGCAGCGTTGAATTAGCAGATGAACTTGGCGGAATTGGGCGACAAGGCTCGGTATTGGAAGTTGATGATTTACAGGCAATGGTAGATGAAACCATGAATCAATATGGTCGTATTGATGCTGTTGTAAGCAACATGGGTCACGGCGGCGGCGTACCGGAGGCAATTAAAACGGTTGGGTTCGATCCCGATTTCGACGGCCCTCTACTCGAGCTTACCGATGAATTGTGGCACGAAAGTTTGGATATGTACGTACTTAATGTCGTCAAGCTTGCACGAATTGTCACACCGATCATGATCGAACAGGAAGGAGGGGCCTTTGTAAATATCTCATCAATGAATACCATTGAACCAAGAGCGCCTTATCCCATGAGCATGCTTAGGGCGGCTTTACATAGTTTCTCAAAACTCTACGGGGATCGGTACGCAAGACACAATATTCGAATGAACAACCTATTGCCTGGGTTCTGTGAAAACGTGAACCTGTCAGAGTTCGCGCGAGCATCAATTCCAGCACAAAGGCCAGCATTATTTGAAGAAATTGGTCATGCTTGTGTATTCCTTTCTTCCCATGAATCACGCTACATAACAGGTCAAAGTATTTTGTCAGATGGCGGGATGAATAGAGCGGTTAGATAGTTCGCAAAGTGATTGCATTGCTATATTTTGCCGAGAATTCCAATCGTTCGAATGACCGTTGCGAGTGGTGTAGAGTCATTTTACCCGGAAATCAGCCAGGCATTACAACGCCACTCGAACAATCCGCGGAACATCGTCAAAGAGGAAGGTATAACCTCCACTCTCCACCGTAAGGCAGCAAATTAGGAATTAATAATTTCTATTCAAGTTGACCGCGGTTTGTTCGGGAAATCTCGTTTAGCAATGCAAACCTTAGGTCACGATTGTTTTTGATTTCTCGTATTATTTTGGGTTCAAAACGCAAAGCGTAACCAAGTAGAAGCCGAGCGGCTTCTGTCCACTCTCGTCGGCGTGTAGCCTCGATGAATAGCCGACGTCCCATAGTTTCAGTTGCTATCTCAGCGTTATATTCTGGTGAGCCGGAATGGTAAACGTCAATATATAAATGAAGATTCAATCCTTGTCCAAATTCCATCGGTTCCGTTGGAGCATCCGCTGCTTCAAAGAGCAGAAAACTATCGTCAATTTCGTCGGACTCGTCAAACGATTTGAAAAAACGGGCAATCATCGTAATGTTAGGTTCTACGGCTTGATCATGGGCAGACTCTACAGCTTTCTCCCCATTTTGCCGAATCAATTCGCCCAAGAGCCACTGTCTAGTTTCTATCGCTAAATCAGGGCGCTGCTTTTGAAGCTCTTCCAATATACTGATCGCATAAAAGGAATCATTAAAATCGCCTCCCAAAAAACTCTTCCTGAATCTGTCTCTCCCCCCTTCGTCGCTCGCCAATAGTTGAACGTCTGTTTTTACCTTTGCCCACCCACGCAACTTTGAGTGCAGAATGCTCAGTGTGCGATATTCATCGCTAACCGCGTCCCCCGACTCTGTTCCCTCATATCGAAACTCAAACGTCAAGCGATAAGGTTCATGCTCTGTCAATAAAGGCATATCGACCCTTACATCTTCATATTGCGGCGACCAAGAATCCGTTGTGGACTCCATACTGATCGGGGCAAATTCTTTGTTCCAAATACGGATATGATTGGGGACGATCATTCTATAATATTCGACTGCCTCCTCAGTAGCCAGCGCCGCCCGTGGCAGTCCGAGTTGGCTCGCTATCAGTGTAGTGCAGAGCAACGACTTCCACCAATTGGCCATGTATTAACTGCCCCAACGTTCGTTCATGACCTTAGTCAACAATTTGTACAAGTCTTTCTTAAGAAACACATAGACTTGTGAGTCGAGGCGTGTCCAACCGAAGTGTTGCATGATTTTGCGCCCAACAAACTTTCGATAGGATTTATATTCGGATTTGCAAGTTTTCATAGAGGCTTTCACATAGCCACTAATTTCACTATCACTATCGCCGGCTTGAATCGAGGGTGCGACGGTATTATCAACACAGTTGAAAAAGCTGTGACCGACTGGGGCAGTTCACCAGCGCGGCTGAGTGTCACATATGATATATTAAAAATTGCACAAAACACCAACGAAAAAACGAGCCTAGACATAGCTACTCTTCCAGTATGGTTTGGCAGTATGCATCAATTTAATATGATATGTAGACTTCAAACTCCTTGTTTTCAAACTACTTCTTACGGAACATCGTGGTTTACTACCTCTCTCAATGTAGTGGGCGTCGAGGCATTGTTTTGAGCTGAAGATTTGGAACCGCTAATCCAGTAGTTCATCCAATTTAAAATGTGACTGCAACTAGTAGCACAAAACCGTGATAAAGACAAGACTTGTGTCACAAACGATGGATGCCGGCTCAAGATGGGTCTATAAGCTGTCAAAACGACCGACAAAGGAAACGACAAAGGTGACGGAGGGAATTAAAAACGACAAAGGTGACGGAGGGAATTAAAAATATTCCCTCCGTCATCTTTTTATCTCTTAGATTTCTCTATCATTCAGTCTGAGCAAAATAAAGGTCTGTTGTAGTGTGTAGGAGGTGACTTGCTGCGGATCTGTCAACTGTCCGGCTTGAGTCTGGGATACGGCAAGTAATGCCACGGCTAAAACGATTATTTGTAAATATTTCATGGTTTGGTTCCTGGTTGGTTGAATAAATGTCCGTATGTTGTGGACGTGAATGCACAGCCCCGCATTAGTAGCCGCGACTGGTGAAATCGGTGATGACTTGGAGGGGAAGGGGTGCCGCGGTAGCGGCAGATTTTTAGCGGTGTTTAACTTGTAAAACGAGTCAGTAAGTGGCAGATTTTATTGGTGTCAATTTGCACCGCAATGGAGCCACTCAGTTTGCACTTAATGGAGCCACCAAATTTGCACCCTAATGGAGCCACCCTGGTGGCCAGGGTATTAGGGTAATTTTTCGGTCTTAAACCTTTCAATAACCGGTACCCTCGCGCCTTTTTGCGAGGCTACCATGAGCAACAGAAGGTTTGAGATGTTTGAAGTTCGTCAAGTCTTGGTGCGGATGCGCCAGGGTGATTCAGATCGCGTTCTGGCCAGAGCCGGGATCGTTGGCCGCCGCAAAGCAGCGGATATTCGTCGCACTGCCCAGGCCAATGGCTGGCTGGATGCGGACACGCCGATACCCGATAACACCGTGCTTGGCCAAGTGCTGCGGATACAATCAACGCCTGCCTCACTTGGTCAGTCGAGCGTGGAACCGTATCGAGATCAGGTGAAAGCCTGGGCGGATCAAGGAATTCAGAGCAGCACCATTTATCAGGCCTTGGTACGTAACCATCAGTTTACCGGCGCGTACGCCGCCGTTTATCGATTCGTGTGCAGTCTACGCGGTACAGAAGCACCCAAATCAACCGTCAAACTTGACTTTGCCCCAGGGGAAGCCGCCCAGGTCGATTTCGGTACCGGACCTAAGCTGGTTGATACCCGCACTGGAGAAGAGATAAAGAGCTGGTTCTTTCTGATGACCCTGGCCTTCTCGCGGCATCAGTATGCGGAGATTGTGCTGAATCAGAAGATCGCGACCTGGCTGGAATGTCACCGTCACGCCTTTGAATTCTTTGGTGGAGTGGTCAGTCGCATTATTATCGACAATGCTAAGTGCGCGATTACCAAAGCGTGTTATTACGACCCTGTGGTGCAACGAGCGTACGCGGAATATGCCGAAGGCTATGGCTTCAAAATTGATGCCCTGCCGCCACGTGAACCACAATTGAAGGGTCGCGTAGAATCCGGAATCAAATTCCTAAAGCGTGGCTTCATGCCTCTCCGCCAGTTTGTTGATCGCCATGATGGCAATCGCCAATTGCAGCACTGGATATTGGAAGAAGCTGGAAACCGTGTCCATGGCACCACCCACGAGAAACCCCTTACCCTGTTTGCCATCGAGCAACCCCTGTTCAAAGCCTTGCCTTCCATTCCCCCTGAATTGGCGATATGGGCCAAGGTCAAAGTGCATCGTGACACCCATGTGCAATTTGAGAAATGCCTGTATTCAGTCCCTTTCGGTTTGATTGGGCTGAATCTCTGGCTCAAGGCCACACCCCACACCATTCGGGTCTATCAGCAGGATAATTTGGTGGCAGTCCATGCACGGTTGTTTATCCCGGGCTCCCGCCGCACTCTGGATGACCATTTGCCGCCCAATGCGTTGGCTTACAAGATGCAGGGCCCGGTCTGGTGTCTTGAACAGTCTGAACGGATCGGGGTGGCTTGTCACCTGTTAGTGCGTCAGTTATTCGATGATCGTGTGCTGTATAACCTCCGGGCCGTGCAGGGCATCCTGGCGTTGAAGAAGACGTATGGGGCAAAACGCCTCGATGCCGCCTGCCAGCGTGCCATGGACTTCCATAATCCGCGCTATGCGACGGTCAAGTCGATTCTCAAAAAGGGACTCGATGGCCAACCCAGTTCCCAACAGGTGTTCGATACCCTGGCCGATTGTTATACCGGTCAGGGGCGATACAGCCGGGAACTGTCAAAGATGCTGAAGCATTAATTCTTAATCCAAACCCAAATCTACCCCTAATCCCACAACAACCTTTAACCCTGGAGTAATCAATCCTATGAATCCAAAACCCGACCTTGCCCCGATGCTCAAACAGCTCCGTCTGTCCGGCATCCTTGACTCGCTGGAGTCCAGAAACAAACAAGCCATCGACGGTAAAATGGCGTATACCGACTTCCTCTCCTTGCTGGTGAGTGATGAAGTGGCTCGGCGTGACCAGAAGAAGTTTGACTTCCGGTTACGCAGAGCGGCGTTCCGTTCCAATAAAACCCTCGATCAGTTCGATTTTGACTTCAATCCAAAGATCAATTCGGCGCTGATCCATGATCTGATGACGGGACGATTTATCCACGAGAAGGTGGCCACCCTGATCGTTGGGCCGTGTGGTACCGGCAAAAGTCATATTGCCCAGGCAATCGGTCATGCTGCGGTGAGGCAGGACCATGATGTCTTGTTTACCACGGCGGCGCAATTACTCAGCTCACTCTACGCCGCCCGGGCCAATGATAGCTACGACAGGCGGTTCAAGTTATTGAGCCAGATCGATTTACTCATTGTTGACGATTTTGGGCTAAAACCTCTGCGTGCACCGGCAGACGAAGACTTCCATGATCTCATTGCTGAGCGTTATGAACGCAAGCCCACCGTGATCACTAGCAATCTTGACTTTGGTGAATGGGGTGACGCCTTTCCCAACAAGTTGATGGGCGCTGCCACGTTGGATCGACTCAAGCATGGCGCCTATCGATTGATTCTGGATGGCAAAAGTTACCGACAACCGAGACCACTACAGGATCAGCTTGATAAAGGTAAAAAATAGAGGAATAATCCAGTCCGTTTAAGACCGATTTAACGCAAAATGGGTGGACCCATTACACTGCAAATCGGTGGCTCCATTAGGGTGCAAAATGACAATTGGAGTGGAGTTTATGTTTTTTTTTACAAGAAAGTGGAAAATTTGGCTTACTTAAGCCATTGTACGGTAGACTGAAAATCCCCGTGTCGGCAGTTCGATTCTGTCCCTGGCCACCACTTCTAGCTCCATCCTAAACCCAGTTCGTTGTGACCTCAGAGTGAACTGGCGTCGCGTAGGCCGGTAATTGCTGGTATGGTCTCTGATATACGCCCTTCGAAATGGTTGCAACTCTGACCCCGATCTGTAAGTAAGCTTGGTGAATTCAGTGTTATCGATGATCCGCAAAATAATGGCACAAAACACAAGTTCGCTGGTAATTGGACTCATAACCATTCTCGCCCTCTTCTTCTTTAACCAGGCATGGTCTCAACCCGGAAGTTGCAAAGGGAAAGCATCGCAGACAGCCGGTCTGTATTGCAATCATGGCGCCAACGAAGGCTATTCCCTGTTCAGCGTGCTACGGGGAACCGGCGTTTACCTGATCGACAATGATGGAAATCTCCTTTGGGAGTGGAAGGAACCCGACAATTTGAACGGTGTGAAAATTCTCTTTACAGAAAAGGGAACACTAATAAGAAATCTGTGTTATGACACGTCAAAATGTGCTGGCAATGGCGCCCTGATCAGGGAATATGACTGGGATAACAACATTGTTTGGCAGTACCACTACCCTGGCGCCCATCATGACATTGTCCTGTTACCCGATGGCCGGTTACTTCTCTCTGTGATACTGGCTGACGGAACGGAGTCACTCATCAAAGTAAAACCAGACTACAAAAACTGGAACCGTGACTGGCAGTCTATCCGGCCAGGTGAAGGGGGAACTATCGAATGGGAGTGGCAAGTAAAGGACCATGTTGTTCCGGCAGGCGAAGACCCGGCCAACTATCCCGGGTTGTTTCATGTCGCCAGTTACAAAAGATTAAACGCACTGGATTTTCATGCGCATAGGAAGGAAATACTGATGAGTTTTAACAGTTATAATGAACTTGTTGTCATTGACGATACCGGTACAACACAGGAAGCCGCACAGGAATATGGAAATATTCGCTACCGCTGGGGTAATCCTGCCAACTACAACATGCCCGGTGAAATAAAAACATCGGGGCAACATAACTCGCACTGGATTAAAGAATCAGAGTTTGGTTATCACTATGGCAGCGATAAGGAAAATGGCGTAGGCGATATACTCTGGTTTAACAATTTGCATGATCAAGTCGATCAAGTTCGACCACCAATACAAGGTAATCAACACACAGGGGAGTATTTTCTGGAAGATGGAATCTTTGGCCCGGCAGACACCAACTGGTCATACAACTTTCAAGGAAAATTCGATGATGGGCGTCAGTCTTCTGCCCAGCGATTGCCGAATGGTAATACGCTGATCGCATTCAGCAACCAGGGTGTTTTTATAGAAATTACACCGGACGGTGAGATCGTGTGGAAATATATAAGTCCGTTTTGCACCATCGGTGAAGGCAGTGAACCAAAAACCAGGCCGGATTACATTCGACAATGGAACGAAGTCTCTTGTGAGGAACTCGGCTTCCTGAAAAGCGGTTACTATTTCAACTTAACGCGATATTCAGCTAATTATGCGGGGTTTAAGAGTAAGTCCTTCCTCTCGCCACTAAAACCTCTTGTACCTGTGCCAAGTAATTAGCATTACATCGTCAACATGTTGTGTATTTCCCCGTAAATTAGCTGCGTTTGGAATAGATTTTTTAACGTCGCATCAACCAAAAATCAATCTGGGAAGCTGGTACAGCTGGAGATAAAGCTGGGGAAGCTTATATCTGAACGCAAGGCCTCGCTAAAAACGGACGTCCGCTCTACAAAAAGCAGGGCAGATACGACTGAGGTGCTTTCAATAGATCATAAAGTTGCTCTGTTCTCATTTGTAAAACATCCACTGTATGGTAGGACAGGTTTTCAAGCGGTCGGCTACACGTTCTGACCTTTCCCATTAGTCTTAACACACAATCGCCCTTGTAAACGTCAATCAATTGACATAAAATGATTTATATATAGATCATATTATAAGAATATGAGTTATATATAGGTCATATATGCCAAAAACATCAAATAAACCCATATCCACTCATAGTCTCTCAGCAATTGAATTGCTAGGGAGATTGGTTCGCATTGCTCGCAAAGAACGCAAAATAACTGTTCAAGAGTTATCTGATCGAGCCGGTATTTCACGTGGATTGGTTCAACGCATAGAAAAAGGAGATCCTAATTGTTCTATTGGTGCAGCGTTCGAGGTGGCAACTATTGCCGGTGTACCACTGTTTGAGCTGGACTCCAGGCAACTATCGCAGAAAATAAACCAGGCTAACGAAAAGCTGGCATTGCTTCCAAAGTCGGTACACAAACCGCGACAGAACGTGAACGATGACTTCTGATCCCACTACTGAAGCATTTGTCTGGGTTTGGCTGCCAGAACAAGTCAAGCCAATTGTCGCTGGCAGGTTGCAGGCAATAGGCGACGGTCTGCAATTTAACTATGGTAAGAGTTACCTTGAAAGAGTCAGTGATTCATCTCCTGGCATTGCGTTAGCTCCAGATGAATTGCCGCTACGGTCGGGTCTATTGCCGTTGTTCCATGGGCTAACTATGCCAGGTTGTCTAAGAGACGCAGCTCCGGATGCCTGGGGAAGACGTGTAATCATGAATCGCCTGCTGGGCTCAAAAGGAGCAAACACAGATACTGCCCAACTGGATGAATTGACGTACCTCATTTCCTCTGGGTCAGACCGAATTGGTGCGCTCGATTTTCAATTATCTCCTGCCGAATATCAGCCACGTTCAGCGCAGAGTGCCTCGCTCGAAGAGCTACTTGAATCAGCCGAACGCGTTCAGAAGGGTATTCCGCTGCAACCGGAGCTAGATCAGGCACTAATGCACGGCAGCTCAATTGGTGGTGCCAGACCTAAAGCACTGATCGAAGACAAAGATGTTAAATACGTTGCTAAATTCTCTACCAGCGCAGACTTGTACAGCGTTGTGAAAGCAGAATACATCGCCATGCGGTTGGCGGCGCTAGTCGGCTTAGATGTGGCTCCTGTAAAACTAGCAAAAGCAGCGAATAAAGATGTACTTCTGGTCGAGCGTTTTGATCGACAACTCGGCGATCATGGATACACACGGAAGCTGATGATATCCGTACTCTCCCTACTAAAACTAGATGAAATGCACGCCCGTTATGCCAGCTATGAAACTCTGGCAGAAATAATTCGGCACAAATTTATTGAGCCTAAATACACATTAAGAGAGTTGTTCTCAAGAATGGTGTTCAATATCTTGTGTGGCAATACAGACGATCATGCGCGCAATCACTCGGCTTTTTGGAATGGGAAAAAACTCAGTCTCACACCAGCTTATGATATCTGCCCGCAGGGGCGAACCGGAAATGAAGCATCACAAGCCATGATGATTTCTGGCACCAATAATTTAAGTCAATTACAAACCTGCCTAAATGCAGCGCATAATTTTTTGTTGGACCCTAATGAAGCTCAGAACATTTTCACAAACCAAATTCGACTGATCGAGCACCATTGGGATGAGATATGCGATGAAGTAGAATTGTCAATTGTCGATAGAAATCTACTTTGGAGGAGGCAGTTCTTAAACTCATGGTCTACCGCTTTTGAATTCAAGTAGCGCCCATCACACCTTTACGTTGTAAGTCATGTGGTGCACGATGACGTAAACGATTGTAGGATGACCCACCTGCGTGTGTTTATGCAATATGCCGCGATCGATATCCTATAAATACATTTTTAAATCTATGGAACGAGTGGGCGATGAAGTCATTTCTGCTGTCAATAAAGTGCTGTGCTGATGCCCCCTTGGTAGATTATTACCGATCCACCTAATACCTTAGGCTAATAGGGGAATTAGCCCATACCACGACGGTATCTTCAGTTTTGGATGCATTGGCGAATCGGTGGTTCAAACTGCTATCAAATGAAAAGCTGTCACCTTGTTCGAGAATGTAAACCTTATCGTCGATGATCAATTCTAGTAGTCCAGATAGAATAATACCCGCTTCTTCTCCATCATGGCGATAACTATCATCTCCAGTTGAAGCACCTGGTTCATAACGGGAAATGCCCATGGCTAATTGACCATTCAAATTTGTCGATAGTAAATGATCATGTAGTCCAAGATAGTCGGTGTTGGATAAAGCAGAATAAGATAATCGACGTCGGTTGGCTTTTCTGACTACATATTGCTTTTCATCTTCACTTTGTTCGGCCCCGTCAGCAGGGAAAAACCAGCCTATATGAATGTCCAAAGCTTCGGATATTTTTTGCAGGGCAGCAACGGAAGGTTTGGTGATATTGCGCTCTACCTGACTGAGAAATCCTACGGATTTTCCGGTGGCTGAGGACATCTGTTCCAGGGTGAGCCCACGAACTTTGCGAAGCTGGCGAATTTCATTGCCAAGGTTGGCTAATTTGTCGTCAGCTTTGGTATTCACGGCTGTTAAATTTGCCATGCGCTTTTAAACCCCTCTAATACTGCTTCTTCTACCGTACGAGGGGAAATAGCATCGCCGATGAGTTGAATATCTACATTCAAGCTTTCCATGAGGTTTTCCATCCATGGATGCTGGTTGTTTGACTTGGGCGCATAGCAACTAACAATAGTGTCGACATTTTCACAAATTATGGGTTGCTCACTTGTCATATGTTGAAAGTAAGCGGTGTTCTCTTGCGCGCCATAAAATCGCGCAAAGGGAATCATCTCTATATCCAATGCGTGCAACTCTCCAATCCATTGATCCCGAACGATGCCCTGTAACGACTCTCCCGGCACACTTGCACCACAAAGCAACCGAACATGATGCCCGTTCATGGCGAGTTTTTGCGCAATGCCCAATCCACTCCAGTCGCATGCCCAATCCGCTATGACAACCCGCTGACCTACTTTCTGGGTACCATCAATTACGCTCCATGAGTCTACTAAATCGACACCATTTACTTCGACGTCGGGTAAACGAGGTGTGGCTCCCGTTGCCAATATGATGGTGTGTGGGTCAATATTTTTAATCGTATTTACATCTACTTCAGTATTTAAATGGACTTCGACGTTGGATTGCATAAGTTCATGAGTCAAGTTCGTTGTAACACCGCCGAATTCTGCGCGACCAGGGAGCTTCTCTGCCAACAGGACCTGGCCCCCGAGTTTATTTGATGTTTCCAGCAATTGAACTTGATGCCCCCGTTTTGCTGCAGTCACCGCGGCTTTCATTCCTCCTGGTCCGCCGCCTACTACCAATACGGATTTTGCGATATTAGATTTCTCACCTCTGGAAAATTCCAACTCCCGTCCACTCACAGGATTTTGAATACAGGACACAGCATGATGTGCCAGGCGATGACCCACGCAGGCTTGATTACATCCGATGCAGGCTCGTATATCTTTGCTTTTTTCAGAAGAAAACTTATTGACAAATTCAGGGTCAGCTATCAACGCTCGGGCGATGCCCACCATATCGGCTTTTCCAGAGGACAGGATTTCTTCGGCAACCTGTGGTTGGTTGATTCTTCCGGCAACTAATACAGGTTTACTCAACGACTGCTTCAGGCGTTCGGCATCATTGGCAACAAAGGCTTCTGGCACGGCCATTGGGGGAAACACATGTACCCAACCTCCAGGGGCCGCGGTGGTGCCGGAGATGACGCTGAAATAATCAAGATTGTTATCCGTTTCCAGTGATTGGCATACCTTAACGATTTCATCGCCATCCATTCCGTTGTCAATTTTTTCATCTAACGTAATTCGAATTCCCAGCGTTTTGTCGTCGCCAATTTTTACTCTGGTACGGGTAACGATTTCCCTGAGCAACCGCATCCTGTTTTCCAGGCTGCCACCAAATTCATCTTGCCGATTATTGATAGCCGGGTTAAGAAACTGGGAAATTAAATATCCCATGCTGGCAAGTATCTCCACACCATCGAGTTCGGCCTCGGCTAATCGACCAGCGGCATTGACATAACTTTCGATAATTTCCCACACCATATCCGTTGGCATTGGCACGGAGATTACTCGATATCGTTCGTCCGGAATATCCGAGGCCGAGTAGGTAAGGGGTTTGGAACCATCATGACTTAAACGAACAGCGCGGCCTGCATGAAAAAGCTGACCGAATACCGGGGTTTCATTTTTCCTGCAAGCTTTACCCAGTCTTTTCATTCCGGGAATGATGTCGTCGCTGCCAGCATAGAGAAAGGATTCTTTGTATCCATAGCTGGGGTGATGGGTCATACCTTCCAGAATAATCAAACCAACGCCTCCTCGGGCGCGAGCCTGGTGGTAGGCGATTAATTGCTTTGTTGCGATACCATCATGTCCCAGCGTAGTGCCGTGGGGGGGATTAAAGACCCGGTTTCGAATCTTTGTTGGTCCGAGGCTGATTGGTTGCAGTAGATTCTGGAACATAAATCCTGAATGGTTTCTGAGAAAACGGGTTGCTTAAATGAAAATATAGCACTATATTTTCATTTTATTAAAAAAATATTTCCAATTTTCACAATCTTTACCATGGCTCCAACTACCAATCACTCAACTGTAGCGGACTTTTTCGATGATGATTTGGTGAATCGACTTAATGTAGCTACAGAAAATGGTTCAGCTTTGCCTAATGTAGCCTATACAAGTAATGCGTTTTATCAGTTTGAACAGAAAACCGTATTTCGTAAAACTTGGGTGTTTGCAGAGTTTGCGCATAAGCTTGATAAACCAGGAACGATGATTCCGGTGGATATAGCCGGCGCTCCACTGGTATTAGTGAAAGGTGACGATAATGTGGTCCGCGCATTTCATAACGTTTGCCGCCATCGTGGAGCCCGATTAGTTAATGAAACCCTTTGCGATAAAAAATCATTTGTCTGCCCGAATCATTCCTGGAGTTATAGTCTTCAGGGAAAATTGTTAGCACGCCCACATTTTTATGGTGGAGAAAAACATGATATTAACCAATCGAGTTGTCATCGTGCTGATTTGAAGGAGGTAAGATGTGAAACCTGGCATGACTGGGTGTTTGTGAATCTCGATGGCAATGCGTCTGAGCTCTGCGAATACATTGCGCCTATTGCCAAATATTTGGACGGATACGATTTTAGTGATTTGCATTTTGGTGATGCATTGGAGTTTGATATAAAGGCGAATTGGAAACTGGCGATTGAAAACTTTATTGAGCCATACCATGTGTTTTCCTGCCATCCCTGGTTGAATTCATTTGTCAGTATGGCGGAGCGTGACCCTCCAACCTTCGAAAATCACGTGCTGAAATGTGGTTACACGTTTCAGAAAACGGACCCTGCCAGAGGCGAAGGTCTGCCGTACTTTCCAAATTTGCCCAAAGACAAACAGAATCGTGGAGATTGGTTTGTGTTGTTTCCAAACTTTGCATTTGAAATATTTCCGGATCAAGTGGATGTGTTTATAGCGACTCCGATGGGAATTGATCGATGTAAGGAAACCATTGCGCTCTATTTTATTGGTGAGGGTGCCACATCCGAAGAATACACGGCAGGGCGAAATACCGTTGTGCAAAATTGGCATGATTTGAATAATGAAGATGTAGGGGTGATCGAACGGATGCAAGCTGGCAGGTCTTCAGAGGGATTTGATGGGGGGGTGTTATCGCCGTACTGGGATCCGGTTTTGCAACACTTTGCCAGATTAGTCTATAACACAATGGTGGCGGAAAGTTGAAAGCAGTATTACTGACAGGCCATGGTGGACTGGATAAACTGGAATACCGGGAAGATGTAGAAAAACCGGTGACAGGTAAAGGCGAGGTATTAATTCGAGTCCATGCCTGCGGATTAAATAATACCGATATCAACACACGAACTGCGTGGTACTCCAAAGGTGTAGAGCAGGGAATTACCGAAGACGCCGTTGTTGGTGGTTATGATGATTCCAATGAGGCAGACGGTAGTTGGGGCAATAGCGAAATTCAATTTCCGCTGATTCAAGGTGCTGACGTGTGCGGTGTAGTGGAGTCTGTTGGTGGAGAGTGTAAACCTGACGCAGACTCTGCTTTAATTGGTAATCGGGTATTAATTGACCCCTGGTTTCTCAACCGCAGAAATCCTAAAGATTTGTCTACTGCACGCTATTTTGGTTCAGAGACAAATGGTGGTTATGCAGAGTATGCGCTGGCACCGGTACATAATGTCCATTTGATTGACTCTGATTACACTGATGCGGAACTGGCAACATTTGCTTGCGCCTATGGTACCGCAGAAAACCTCATCGAACGTTCGGGTTTAATGGAACGTGAAACTATTGCAATTTCTGGTGCTTCTGGTGGGGTAGGTTCCGCGGCGATTCAACTGGCAAAAATTCGTAATGCAACAGTTATTGCGATATCGAGCCGGGGCAAAGAACAGGGCTTGCTGGATTTGGGGGTAGATCATGTAGTTGATCGAACTAACCCTGATCTGGAATCTGAGATTAAAGACCTGGCAGGTGGGTCGATCGATGTTGCGGCAGATGTTGTGGGCGGCGAAACGTTTAGCGTATTGATTAACTGTCTAAGGCAAGGTGGCAGATACTCCAGTAGTGGATGTATTTCCGGACCAATGATTGATTTCGATTTGCGTAAACTGGTTTATCGAGATTTGCAGTTTACCGGAGCGACGGTTATTCCCCAGGGAATTTTTGCCAGGTTGGTAAAGTATATTGAAAGCGGGCAATTGAAACCCGTTTTGGCTGAGACCTGGCCTTTAAAAGACCTGGCTAAAGCACAGCAATCCTTTATGAAAAAGCAGCATATTGGCAAGATAGTAGTAACGATGTAAATCAGAGAATACATGTAAATGAAAATCACTAAAATCTCGCTGTACAAAAAAGTGCTTCGGTATGATCGCGGAGCGTATTCGTGGGGAAGAGGGAATGTCATTGAGGCCGGTTTATCCACTATTGTTGCAATTGAAACTGATTCTGGGTTGACAGGTTGCGGTGAATTCTGTCCCTGTGGCAATAATTACATGGTTGCTCATAGTGAAGGCACCGAGGCCACTGCTAGGTTATTAGCGCCAGCTTTACTCGGACAGGATCCAAGACAAGTAGCCTTAATTGAACGGATTATGGACCACACGGTGCAAGGCCATGGATACGCCAAGGCAGCATTCGATGCGGCTTGTTGGGATATTCTGGGTAAAGATTGTGAACAACCCGTGTGGATGATGTTGGGAGGAAAACTTACTGATGGTGCACCCATGTACCGTCCTGCACCACAAAAGGAACCGGATGAAATGGTGGCGGAGTTGGAAATACTACGAGCTGATGGTTATAAGCAATTTCAAATTAAAGTGGGTGGGAATTGGCGAAAAGATATTGATCGAATTCGTGCCACGGTCTCTGTTCTCAAGGATGACGAGAAAGCCCTGGCTGATGCGAATCAGGGTTGGCATGTGGACGAAGCATTGAAAGTCGCGCGCGCTACCCGAGATCTGGACTACATCATGGAGCAGCCTTGTCACTCCTACGAAGAATGCTTACAGGTTCGACGACGAATTGACCTGCCAATGAAACTGGATGAATGTATTACTGGAATTCACATGGCGCAGCGGGTGGTTGCTGATCGTGCTGCAGAAGTAATTTGTCTTAAAATTTCTAACCTGGGTGGTTTGTCTAAAGCCCGGCGAGTCCGAGATTATTTGATCGACAACCGCATTCCTGTGGTTAGCGAAGACACCTGGGGTGGAGAGATAACGACGGCGACACTGTCACATTTTGCTGCATCAACGCCAGAGGAGTTTCTGGTAAATACGACAGATTTACATAGCTATAACCTTGAGCCAACGGGGACCCCGGCGCCAGCGACCAGAGACGGAAAACTATTTGCGTCGGATACGCCTGGTTTGGGGGTAGAACCAGATTATCAAAGTCTCGGGCACCCCATTGCGGTTTATCAATAGATTGGCAAACAAACTAATTGGAGCCAGATAAATAATAAGTGAAAAAACCAAAGTCGGTAGTTCTTGTCAGGCAAATCCTTCTGAAGAACAACAAGCCGTCTATGATGACTGGACGGCAAACGATGAGAAAGACTTGTCTGCAATGGGATACCGAATTCCTGCAGTAACCGGTTGTTCGAAAATCGATTGGAAGAAAAGTTTGTGAAAGAAATCGGCGAAACTCGGCATAAAGGTTGGGCGCTGGGAAGTGAACTATTCAAGGAAAATTTAACGGATCTTGTATTAGGGCAAATCAGCTCGGCACAAAGAGGCGGGCGGCGACAAAAATGGTTCAATCGAGTCTGACCCTTTTGCTTCCAATCGAGTCTGACCCTTTTGCTTCTATCGAGTCTGACCCTTTTGCTTCCAACATCCGCTAAGCCCTAAATACGCACCCGTATGTTTTCATGGTAATTTGCCATTTCGTTGCAAACTTCATATCGCCACTCAACCATAGACTCTAACGTACAATCGCATACGCTGGCTGACGCGGGTCAGCGCCGGCGCGGATAAAGCCTGGTTTTGGTTCCGCAACGATGACTTCAACTGCGGCTACTCTCCTGGTGTATTCTGGATAAATGTTTATGCGGTGGCTTCGAGCAGCTAAATCCTTTTGCACCGCTTCGCCAATGCGGCCCTCCAAACTGACACAACCCGGGTAATAATTATAAGGAGAAAATGACGATGGGAAACTGTGTGAGGTTACACGTGGTGCGTCGATTGCATCCTGCACATCCATCCCAAAGTGAAATATATTCAGAAACACCTGAAGCATGGATTGTACCTGGGCATCACCGCCGGGTGCGCCAAATGGCATAACCGTGCCGTCATCGCGTAGAGCGATTGCCGGGTTGGGAGTCAGGCGGGGACGTTTTCCAGGGGCGATGCCACTGGGATGGCTGGGATCTGTTCGTGACTGACAGCCACGAGCCGACAGTATAAGACCGGTCCCGGGAACAACGGGTGTGTTCCACATCCCGTCTGAAGGTGTTGCCGAGAAAGCATTCCCCCACTTGTCGACGGCACACAGATAGGACGTATCGGGATCACGTCCCGGCAGACCTTCGGTTGCCGGAAAATTAAAAGGTTCGTTCACACCGTTCGGTAGCGGTATGTGTGATTCAGCTTGCCTGGAATCAATGCGTTCAAGCCACGCGTCAATATTGACAGTACCGTGCAAGCGTTCCAACGGAACGTCGATAAAGTCCGGATCGCCATAGTAATATTCACGGTCCGCAAAGGTGCACTTGATGACTTCGATCAGCAAATGAAGATAGTCTGCGCTGTTTTGCTTTAAGCCGTCCAAGCCAGCCCTTTCCATCGTGAGCAAGGACTGTATCAGGGTTGGTCCCTGACACCATGGCCCACACGTGAACAGATTGAAATCGCGCCAGCGGCCCTGAATGGCTGGTCCGATTTGACTACGGAAATTGGCGAGATCATCGCGCGACAAGTACCCGCCCTCGCTCTGCATATGGGCAACAATTCGTTCCGCAATGTCGCCCACATAAAATGCCGCATGGGCCGCTTCCAGTCCGACTTTTCGTCCACCATGCGCCGCCGCTTTTTCCTCATCGACCATGTATTGGATCGTTGCGGCCAGATCGGTTTGAACAAAGCGCTCGCCGACGCGTGGTGGTCTACCATTAGGCATAAAAATCGCCGCGTTGGCGGGCCAGTGGCTCTCCTGTTCCGCATTGTGTTCAAGCGCCGATGCAAGATAGTGAAACACGGAAAATCCGTCGCGTGCGTACTCTATCGCCGCTGCCGCCACATCGCCAAAAGACATCGTGCCATAGTCACGCAGTGCTGTAATCCAGGCATCCGGTGCGGCGGGTACAACAGTCCGCAGTACCCCAATGGGTATTTCACCACCATGCTCACGCATGAAAATATCGGCTGGTATGGCCATGGGCCAATGTCCAAGCCCTGCAATGGTGACAACCTCACCACTCGCAGTACGAATAATGATCGGTGCAACACCGGAAAAACAGACCTCATCGGCGTGTAGCACGGCGAGCGCCATACCTGCAGCGCACCCTGCATCGATGGCGTTTCCCCCTGCCTCCAAAATTTCATTTCCGGCTGCGGCAGCAAGATAGTGACCGGCGGAAACGGCATGGCGGTTACCGTAGAGTGTTGGGCGCAAATCGAGTCCTCATTTTGGGTCGTTAAGTTAAGGCAAATTGAATTAAGGTGTTCGCACTATTCCCAGATTGAAACATTCCCCAGCGCCATTAATCGTTGATATGGAATAGTGCTGGTGACTGTGGTGTTTCTTCCTCAGCCCGTTTTGCGATCACCTCGCGAAGAGTCGCGGCCATCTCCGCCCCGCTATCGAGATCAACCAGTGTTCCTTGCCTATGGGCAATCCCGTCGGGGAAACAGTCGTTGAACTCAACTGACGCTGGACAACTTTTCGGCAAAATCAACATAGCCATACCTTTATCGCACTGGGCAGAGAATACGCGGCCGCCGGTGGTCTCCTGGCTGGTCAGGTTCTGCAGTCGTTGTGGCAGCAACGTATTCAGGATCGTTACGACCCGGCTACCATCCTTCGGATTGTACAACCTGTCTACTAGACCCCAACAACTGCAGTACCCGCGGTCCAATTCGACAAAATTGTCGATGACGACCGATAGATTCGGGTTTGCCCGCGCCAGCAGGGTAGCCTCGGCCACACGGGAAAGTTCGTTTTTCTCGGCTACTTCATCGTTCGACGTTGCGGCCCAGAACATGTCGACACACGGTACATGCAGCAGGGCCTTGTAGTTCGTGCCGAAAAGGCATTGCCGTACAGCCTCATACCCTTCAATAGGTGACATATCCCGCCTGATACCGAACACGAACCCATCGACGGCATCTGTCAGGTCGGGCTGGCTTAGCACCCAATCCACTTCATCCGTCAAATCCACGTGCATACCGTGATGCGTGGTCCAGCCTTCGACTTCCGGGCGAACGGCAAGCAGGTATACTTCAAAGTCCGATCCCTGGCGCAGCTCTTTCAGCGGCGCAGCAAATTCCGGCCACTGATCGAACAGGGCAACCACTTCGATAGCCTTGATGCCTTCCGAATGGTCGACCAGGGCAGCAAGGCGCGCTGGGTTCGGCGGGCCAAACATGACGACGGTGAACCGGTGTCCGAGCGCCGATAGCTGTTTCACCCGGCTCGATATCCGCGGATTCAAAAGGTCGAAAATGGGGATTCTCAAATCCGTAACCCCCATCTCCCAAAGAGCGGCAAGGGGATAGTCATTGCGCACATGTTTGCGTTCAAAAATCTCTATCCCCCACGCCGATGGGATATCCACTTCATCGCACCAAGGCATGCGTAAATCTATGGTGACTGATGAGCCGTCGCTATTCCATGAATGGGTGCGATGGGGTTGTACATCACTGGCACGGATCAGGTATGGCACGTGTCTGTCGGCATACACGTCGACCCAGAAGAACCCGAGCTTGTCCGGGTCGAAACTACCCATTTCTCTCGTTGGCGGAGTGCGGAAAAACTCCATGTAATCGGTGCGAATGATGCCCGTCGACGGCAGCACGAACTGGTGCACGCCGTTCAGGTTGTTGTAGAAGAAATTATGAACGTGCCCGGCGTAGTAACCTTCAACCTTGTAGTGTTCCAGCAGATCAATAACGCGACCCCGTGCCGGTTGGTCGATATTGTCGTAAAAATCGGGCTCATCCCTTGCGGACAGATAAAGCGGATAGTGGGCAAATACGAACATCCGTTTGTCAGCATTGTCTTGCAGCGTATTTTCTAGCCAATCCCATTGTTCCTGCTCTTCCTCAAGCTTTGAGTTGAACAGCATGGTGTTGATTACCAGAAACAGGCAGCCTCCGTGTTCAAAACTGTATCGTTGTCGTCCGAAGTGTTGCTCGTACTGTTCGATGGCGCGCTTGGTTATGGAAACTTCATCGTTGATTTTGGGCAGGGCAGGGTGAATTTTCTCGCCGACGTCGTGATTGCCGGGCACCAGGTAATAGGGCATGGAAAACACGTCCGACGCCTTGTGAAAAATCTGCGCCGAGTCATCGAATTTCGGTGATACCGGTACGGGATCCGTAATGTCGCCCAGGTGAACCACAAACTCAGGCTTCATCGCGTTTATCCGGGCAACCAGATCATCGTACGTGGCTGCAAGCTTGCTGCCGTAAGCATCACCGCCTCCGAACGACAGTTTTTCGTTCTCGGTAAGGTGACTATCTGCGACGATGGCGAAGCTGAACAGCGGACGGTCATTATCGTTATTCACCATGTTTCTCCTGAATCTACTTTAGTGCAGCGTAAAACCGCGTAACAATTACGATACTTGATAGGTCTATACCAGCTTGATAATTCCCCGGCGCAATCAAACACACCTGTGTATCTTCACTCAGTTCATCGGCGAAACGATGGCCTTCACCATACGCTGCGGTGGTGGTGGCCGGTTTCAATGGCATGTTCGTGCTCATGTACATGTTCAGTAGCAAAACTATCCAATAACCGCAGCTACATCGTTTGCCACGACTTCGCCACTCATGTAGGCACCGCTACAGAGCATTTTATAGGGGCCGGCAACCGCTTCACCGGCGAAGAACAGCCGTTCGGCAAGCGGTTTTGCCAAATCAGCACGCGCGCCATAATGGCCAGGAGTGGCGGCAGCATAGGCACCGAGCACCCAGGGATTATCGGCCCAGCGGGTCAGATGTCCCTTAACGAAATGCTTGCGCGCGTCGCTGCCAACCATTTTCACGAGTTCTTCAAGCGCGAAGTCGACTGCGGTGTCTGTGCCCGCGGCAGACATATCCCAGCCAAATTGCCCCCCCAACCAGCCAATCATAATGTCGAAGTCAAAGGGCCAAGTTAAGAAATAACAAGCCTCTGCTGGCATGTCATTGGGAACCACATAGGACAGCCATTTGTTCTTGCGAAAACCGAAACGTTCGCCATTAAATTGCAGGGTGATCTTTGCCAGCAAGCCCATGGGAAGATTGCCGATAGCCTGCTGCTTCCAGTCTGGCAGTTCCGGGGTGAAACGGATGGATCCGGCACTCAGAACACCGGGTGAGACGGTGACGATACAGGCTTTTGCCTGAATGGTGCCCGCGGGTGTTTCCACTGATACGCCATCGCCACTCCAGTCCACACGGGTGGCCGGGGTGTTGAGCTTGACCGGCAGGCCCTCGCCCATACGCGAGACCAGCGTGCCGTAGCCCTGCTTGATCATGTAATTGGACGGGACATCGCCATATTGCCACCAATCCTGGACATTCAGGTCGTCGAAATCCACCGCAAAGTCCATGGGCCCCGTCCAGGTCTGGCTGAGACCGGCGAACATCATATCGCCAAAATCGTCGGGCATCGCCGATGCAGCGGAGACGTCCAGTCCAGCTCTGCCAGCCTTGTTAAGGGCGCTTCTCATGGCACCCCATGCCACATCATACTGTCCGTTTTCAGCCTTCGTCGCCTTGCGGTCGCCAACATATACAGTCTCACCCGCTCCTTTCATATAGAGCAGGTCAAAGTCCCATTTCCTGGCCATATCCAGTAAATCGAACTTCTTCGGGCCCATGACGTTGAAGCAGCCATGATCGAACGGTACGCCAAAGGTATCGCTTTCTGTATAGGCACGGCCGCCAATGCGACCGGAACCTTCGACGATGACAACGGATTTTCCCTGGGCAATCAACGTGCGAGCCGCCGATAGACCAGCCGCGCCTGCGCCAATAATAACCACGTCGGGATTCGTGGGTATCGTCTGTGCCCAGACCGGTAAGGTTGCTGTGGCGAGCAGGCCCGTCAGGACTGATCTGCGAGACAGGAGATTGGTGTTGAACATTTTTGCTGTACCCCTCGTCGGATTTAACTGGTTGTCGGAAGACTATAAATTTTGTTTTTGCCACGACGCCTGCACAGACCTATGGTAGGGGCGAGGATCATCACGACCGCAGCAGAACTCCTGGTGTCATCAGGATATATGTCCAGGCGTTGGCGCGGTTCCAAGGCTTGGTGACTAGTCGACGTCGTTGTTGGCCTCCGCCCCGCTTGCAGACCGCTTCGCGTTGACCTCTCTCATCCGGGCCAGGTGTTCCGCTTTGCCAGCCGGACAGACACTGCAGCCGGTACCGGTTGGCAATGCTTCCAGTCTTTTCTGGAACTCATACTCCCGGTAGGCATCGTATGCAAATTTTACCCCCGTCCCAATCGCCAGAAAAGCAATTGCAATGGCAATCGATAGGCTGCCTAGTTTCATGGCCAAGTGTCCCGCCAAAGTGAGAGGGGGCGATCAATCCACATTTAGTAATACGACAGCGTCGTCCGACCAGGTCAGCCAAATTTGTCCCGGCTGGCTTTCACCAGAAAATTGAGACTGATCCACATTCTGGGCTGATACAGCGACAGGATTCTCAACGCCATTGACCCGCACATAAAAATGACTTCTGTCCCCCAGATACGCAGTGTCATCAATAATCCCTTGCACGGAATTGCCATTTGCCGGTTTGGCGCTGGAAATCGCGATTTTTTCCGGTCGAATTGCGACCAGGGAGTTCTGTCCGGCAGAAAACGACAAACGTCCCGGTGATGCCGTTAGATGACCCAGAGGACCGGCATCAATAGTGACCTTGCCGTCCAGGGTTTCGAGAACACGGGCATCGAAAAAATTCATACTACCGATAAATTCTGCCACTTCCCGGCTTTGTGGCGCCTCGTATAATTTGGTCGGCGTATCAATCTGCAGATACCGGCCGCTGGACATGACCGCGACACGATCCGACATGGTCAGGGCTTCTTCCTGGTCATGGGTTACAAACACGAAGGTGATGCCCACTGAGCGCTGCAAAGCACGCAACTCAAGCTGCATCTTTTCCCGTAATTTCTTGTCCAGTGCACCCAGTGGTTCATCAAGCAACAACACCTTGGGTCGCCTGATCAACGCACGCGCCAGGGCAACACGCTGGCGCTCGCCACCTGAAAGCTCATGAGAGGCCCGGTCTTCGTAGCCAGGCAGCTTGATGAGGTCCAGCATCTCACCGACTTTGGCATCAAATTCTGCTTGTGGAAGTTTGTCCTGGACCAGGGAATAGCCGATGTTCTGTTTTACGTTCAGGTGCGGGAAAATGGCGTAACTCTGGAACACCATATTCACCGGGCGGTGGTTTGCCGGAACCGATGACATGGCCTGGCCATCGATAATAATTTCCCCCATGGTCGGGAACTCTAGGCCGGCAAGCATACGCAACAGGGTGGTTTTGCCGCAACCCGACGGGCCGAGCAGCGAAAAGAATTCGCCGCGGGCGATATCGATGCTGACACGATCAACGGCATGCACATCGCCGAAGTGCTTGCTCACACCCTGAATTGAAATAAATGATTTGTCTGACACGTGAATTAAACTCCAGAATTTGTTTTTAGTTGCACCCCGCGCCGCCTGTACCATTCAGCGAAGGTAACCACAACGAAGGAAATCATCAGGATACAGGCGCCGAGCGCTAGCACGGTCGGCAATCTGGTGGGGAATCGAAGCTGGCCCCAAATGTAGACAGGAAGCGTCGTCTCGGTGCCGGCCAGGAAAAAGGCGAGAATAAACTCATCAAATGAAATCGTGAACGACAGCAACAGGCTGGCGACAATGCCCGGCAGGGCGAGCGGGAAGGTGACCCGCCGGAAGGTTGCCCACGGGCTGTCTCCAAGGTCCTTGGACGCTTCTTCAAGATTCTTGTCGAAGCCTTCCAGGCGCGATACCATGACCAGCATGGCGAACGGCGTACTGACCATCAGATGGCCCAGGCCGATGGTAAAAAGCGAAAGACCCATACCGCTCATATTGGCGATGACCAGCAGCGCGATGCCCATGATGATTCCGGGGATAACCAGGGGGAGCATGATGAAGGTGATCACCGGACCGCGGCCCGGTATCCTGTAGCGGGTGACCGCTTTTGCCGCGAAGGTACCCAGGAGGGTCGCTAAAATTGACACCACGCAGCCTAACTTAGTGCTGTTGTAGAGCGCGTCCAGGAGACCTTCGCTGCTTGCCAGTTGCTTATACCACTCGAGGGTGAATCCCTGGAGCGGGAAGGCGATAAAGATCGAATCGTTGAACGAAAACAACGGCAGGAACATCACCGGGATGTATATGAAGGCGAGGTAGAGAACCGCGTAAACGCCGAGGGCGCCGTAGCGTGTCCCCTTCACTGTGGAAATAGAACTCATGCTACGCGCCTCCTGAAGCTTCGGGTTCCCCAAAGGAACAGGCAGATCATCACCGTGATGGTTAGCATCGTGATGATCGACAACGCCGCGCCGAACGGCCAGTTGTTTCCCCTTCCGAACAGGGATTGGACGACATTGCCAATCATGGTCCCGGAAGTACCGCCGACCAGGTTCGGCGTCACGTAATCGCCGACCGTGGGGATGAACACCAGCAGGCTGGCGGCGATCAGGCCGGGCATGGACAGAGGCAGCGTGATCCTGATGAAACGCCTGATCTTACCATCGCCGAGATCGGTTGCCGCCTCAAGCAGGGAGCGGTCGATTTTTTCCAGTGACACATAGATCGGTAAAATTGCGAAGGCAGCCCAAGCGTGGGCCAGCGTGAGGACCACGGCGAAGGGGTTATAGAGCAGGAATGCAAGCGGCTCGGCGATCAGACCAAGTTCCATCAGCCCGGAATTGATGACGCCGTTGTAGCCCAGGATAATCTTCCAGGCGAAGACCCGCAGCAGGTAACTGGTCCAGAATGGTACAGTGATGAGAATCAGCCAGACCAGTTTGTGTTTGGTTACCCTGAAGGCGATGAAATAGGCCATGGGATAGGCCAGCAAAACCGTCAACACCGTCACCGTACTGGATATCAATACGGATTTACCCAGCAGGTATGAATAGGCTGACCGATCGAAGAATTTGGAATAATTGGCGAGCGTAAAAGTTTTGTCAATATCGACATAGTTTTGGGTCCAGAAACTGAACACCACCAGCAGGGCGATGGGCAACGCCATAACCAGAATCAGCAATAATAAGGTCGGCGACAACATCGTATAGCCGCTCAACGCTTCACTGCGCATTAAGGCCCGACGGAACCGGGCAATGGGTCCTTCCGGGGAGTGAGCAATTGCCTCGGGGGCGGGGGCTACAAGATCAGTCATGATAAGTACTCTGTTTTTCGGCGCACGATGCACATAGGTTGGGCTTAACGTATGGAACTATATGGGCAGCCAAAAAGCCAGTTTTGACATCTTTGTACAGATCTAAAGCCCCGGTTCGTTGCCAATGGTGTACTGGAAAACATCCGATTTTTTTCGTGTTCATGGAGGCGTTTCTTTCTAGTTTGAGAGGACCAGGGTGGGGCTGGTTAGCCTATTTGGTGCCGCATCGCCGCTGGTCAGGTCAATCCAGCGCGCTCCATCACGTGATGGGAGATTGGTTAGTGTCGCTGATTCATGATCGTTTTTTGGCAGCAACAGAACCGCTGACTGGCCCAACTCAATGGCTCGGATCTGGTTGTCGTCATGAACGGTGCTAATCTCGTAACCATCGCCCAGGGCGGCGTGAAGATGACGGACGATGCAGGCGCCATCGAGCGGATTGTAGAGCCGGTCGACCAGGCCGCCGCTGAAAAAATATCCCCGGTCAATGCCGGTGAAATTGTCTAGAACCACCGAAACATCACTATGGGCAATGGCGGCAGTGACGGCTTCGGCGAGGCGGTTGGCGTCATGACGCTCAGTCTCATCCCGGTCCAGGGGCTTGCGATGGGCAAACTGCACATGGACTACCGCCTTGACATCAAAGCCTTCAACACTGCGCTCGGCCGCTGCAATGGCCGGGACCGGCGACTCCTGCCAGTCCACACCGAAGACCAGGCCATCGATAACCTCTCTTGCACCGTCCAGAGCCATCAACGTCTCGACCGCGCCGCGTCCGCCCGATTGTAAGCCGTGGCTGCTGCTGAAGGCCTCAAGGCCGCGATGAGCATTGAAAGCTATTGGCGTCGAACCCTTTTGCGCCGCCATGGGAGAAAGCAGGTCAACAACGCTGGTGAGCGGCGCGATGACTTCCCAGACGGCAAGGATACCTCCATGGCTCTTCAGGGCCTCGGCCGCTGCCCCCTTGGGCAGGCCGTAGGAATAGGCGGTGAAACGATGCCCGAGGGCGGCGAGCTCGGCCATACGGGCCCCGGTCTCAGGATCCGCCAGGTCATCCAGCGGTACCCGCAGGTCGCGTATACCCATCTCCCACAAGGCCATGAGCGGGTAGTCGTTGCGGATGCGCTTACGCCTGAAGGCGTCGAGACCCCACGGAGTCGGGATGTCGGCGCTGTCGCACCAGGGCTGACGCAGATAAAGGCCGATGCCGTGGCGGTTGGGCTGTAGCCCATGGACGGTTGGCAACGGGTTATCTGGTACGGGTGCTGTTTCCCCGATTTCAAGACCCCGGCCATAGGTGCGAACCGCGTGATTGAGGTGGCCCTGGCCATGAACATCGACCACTGCAAAACCAAGCTTGGCGCCGTCGTGGCGACCCTGTTTCATCCCCGGCTCGACCCGAAACAGTTCATGGTAGTCGTGGCGCAGGAAGCTGGGTGACGGCAGCACATAGCAGTTCGTGGTGCCATGACGATTGAAGAAGAAGTTATGGACGTGGCCAGCGTAGTAGCCTTCGATCCCATGGCGCTCAAACAGCCCGAGCAGCCACGACCTGCCAGGCTCGTCGGTGGCGTCGTAGTGGCCGGGCTCGTTGGGACGTGACAGGTAGGTTGGGTAGTGCGAAAACATGAAGATTCTTCGCCCCTGGTTTTCCCCGAGCAGGGATTCGAGCCAGTGTCGTTGCGTCTCTTCACAGGGAAGACCCGAATTGACGATCATGCCATTGATGACCACGAACAAGCAGTCCTGGTGTTCGAAGGAATAGTACTGCGGCTGAAACTGGCGTTCATACTGCGTGATCTTGTCATCGTTGACAGTTCCCTGCGCCTCCTGCTGGCCCAGGGGTTGACCCGGAAATGCCTTCTCGCCGATGTCGTGGTTGCCGGCGACCAGGTAAAGCGGACAATCGAGCGCTTCGTAAAGCTTGTGAAAGCGGCCCGCCGAATCGGCGTAGGCCGGGCTGCCGGGCACCGGGTGAACAATATCGCCAAGGTGGACGACGAAGTCCGGCTTCAGGGCATTTAGCTGATTGACCACATAGCGCGAGCGCGCCGCGCCGAGCTTGACAGTGTCGATATCAAAGCCGCTGACAGCCCTGGCTTCCGCCTCGGTGATGTGTGTATCAGCAATAACCGCGAAAGTAAAAAGGTGCTCGCCGGTAACCATAAGCTAAAACGTCTTGTCGTGTACGGGGTCAATGGCGCGAGTTTGTCGAGCCAACCTATGCTGAAACAAATGATTGCCGGGCGCGCCATGAGCACACCCGGCCAAGGATAGCGACCGGCCTATAGACCGAGTCTTACTTCTTCCCAAAGATCGACGTACTTTTGGTCGTACTCGGGCGGAATCGGTTTCAGGATGCCACGCGCGAGGAATGCCAAGGGATCGCTCAGACCGATCTCGGCGACACGGTCAGGCGCAACCAGGTCGAAGGCTTTGGAGTTGCCGTGACCGTAGCCAAAGGAATCGATCACATAGGCGCCCGCTTCGGGTGACATCATGGCGTCGAGGAAGTCGTAAACACGCTCGTCGCTGGCGGCGCGATGCTCGGGCGCGGTGAGGACGAGGCCGCAGACCCAGTTGCGCGCCCCTTCTTTGGGTGTCATGAACTTCACCTCAAGCCCCTGGTCTGTTACCGTTTTGTAGAGGTCGTTCCAGGCGTAAGTGGCGACGAGCTCGCCGGCGACCATGGCCTGGCCGGCCTCGGTCTGGTCGTCCCAGTAGAAGCGCAGAAGCTCCCGCTGCTTTAACAGCAGCACCTTGATTTCCGCCAGTTGTTCATCACTTAGCGTATCGAGGTTGGTGAAGCCGAGCACCTGGGCGGCGACTTGCACACCGGCCTGGGGCGAATTGTAAGTCGAGAGCTTGCCTTTATAACGCTCGTCGAACAGCAGCCCCCAGGATTCCTCCTCACCCTGCAGATCGACGAGATCGGTGCGGTATAGGATCGACGAGTTGCCCCAGTCCCAGGGAACGAACAGATTCTCGCCTGTGGGCGTAAGGGTAGTATCGAGGTTCTTTAAGGGATCGAAATAGTCATTCCAGTGCTTCATCCGGCTGGTGTCGAACGGCGCGATGATACCGGCTTCGTGCCACACTGTGACTTCGCCTGAACAGGGATGGGCGATGTCGGTCTTGAATCCGGCACGAATTTTGGTCATCGCCTCGGTAGTACCACCGAAAAACGAAACCTTGGGCGATACGCTGTATTTGTCGATATAGCCCTGATGAACTTCGGGCACTTCATAGCCCGACCAAGTGAAGTAGTTAGCCTCTTCCTCTGCTGCCGAGGCGCTGCTCGACAGCATCGGCCCGGCGGCGAGACCAAGGCCCAGCGAGCCGAGGATTTTGTGAAAGGCGCGCCGGTCCATCCGGCCCGATAAAAGCATGTCTATAGGATCGCGTGTTGTCATAATTATCTCCAAATATTAAGTTTCTGACTTTTGCATAGAGAGATTAGTAGCAAGCAAACGAGAAGAATAGTACGCATTACTAAGCAGTATTACGCATAATTGAGCAGTAAATGCGATACACTGACCAATATTTTTAGCAGCTTGCGAATTTTATCTATTTCACAAGCAAAACTTTTTCTGACTTTGCTGCGCACAGTTAACCAGCGAAATTGCGAACCTGATGAGGAAAGAAATGGCAATGAAACGCGAGTCTAAAAATCAAATACCGGTTGACGATTTTGCTCGAAATTTACGGACTCTGTGCACTGCGCACCGTTCAGTTTCGGAGATTTGCCGACTGACAGGAATCAATCGCCAACAATTTGGACGATACCTGAATGGCACCTACCGACCATCTCGTTTCAATATGCGGTGTATATGTGAAATTTTTGGTGTCCATGAATCTAATCTCATGTTACCTGCCGTCGAATTCGAAGCATTTTTCAATTTACACTTCATGGAAATTAAACAAGGTGGTGGTGCAGGTTGGCTCGGAAGGAATCTGGAGAATTTGGTGAAAATGAATGATCCCGGACTCCGCAAGTACATAGGCTGGTATCATTCTTACTCATACTCTTTTGGTTGGCCCGAATGGGTCATTCGGTCATTGATAAGTGTGTACGAACACCAAGGGCGAGTACTTAGCAAGACGATTGAACATCTAAGAGATCCTTTACATGGAGAGCGTTTCGTATACAAATATAATGGTATTGTAACCACGAGTGGCAATCGAATTTTTATCGCTGAACACGACGCATTACAACGGGATGACTTTTCGCTAAAGATTCTATTTCGCACCCACCGAAGTCACGTTAACTTTCTGTCCGGCCTGGTGACAGGTACGTCTGGTCGGGCAGATCGCCAACCAACCTCTGCGCGTGTTGTCCTTGAGTATCTGGGAGGAACAATCGACACAAGAGCGGAGTTAAGAAAATGCGGGATGTTCGTCCCGAACAAATACAATATCAATCCGAAGACATTGTCACTGATTGACAATACCCTCGCCGAGGGTGAAACGGTCCTGCATGCCATAGTCTACTGAGGGAAGGTTTCAGGAGAAATTTATATGAGGCCAGAATCCGCCAAGGTTCACTTGCTGTTATCCCAATAAAATCTAATAACTGGACCTCTAATCAGGTGTTGACAACTTAACTTCTGAGGGCCCGATAATTTTTCTATCGACTGTGACGCTACAGCCTTTGACCATCGGACAAACGCATCTCGCCTTAGGAATTGATAGTGCTCGGCAGAAACTAAATTGCGGTCAAGTTTGAATAGGTTGAACACAGCCCCATGGACACTCACGAATCGTTGAGCTTGGGGCGCCGATTTAAATAGACAACAGTGAATCTATCTAAATTAATACAACCGATAGCTACGAATTCTCCAAACCTCAATTAGCCCTTTGCATACCAACCGTTGTCAACGTATAGCGCATTGCCGGTAATAAAGCTGGCCTCATCTGAAGCCAGAAATACTACGGCAGCTGCGACTTCTTCAGGTTCGCAAATTCTTCCTTGGGCATCAGCAAGGGCACCTTCTTCCCATTCCTGTCCAGCGGCATCAAGCTCACTAATTTCGCGTAGGCCGTGCGCAGTTTTAACAAAACCAGGACAAACAGCGTTACACCGAATTCCCTGGTCACGATATTCTGCCGATATACTTCGCGCCAGCTGTAAAACTGCACCCTTGGTCATGCAGTAAATGGATTCCAGTGGGTAACCTAATTCTGATGCGATTGATCCTGTAATAACAATGGAGCCGCCACCATTATCACTCATTTCTTTTACCGCGCGACGACAAACAAGAAATGCTGAGCGTACATTGATGGCCATTAGTCTGTCGTATTCTTCTACACTGGTTTCATGCAGAGGCTTCACGATTATGGTACCGGCGTGATTAAATAGAACATCATAAGTGCCAGATATCTCAGCAACTTTGTCGAATGCAGCATCTACCTGTGTGGCATCGGACACATCAGTTTCAATAAATTCAGCTTCGCCACCATTCTCTCTGATTTTGTGTACTACTTGTTCGCCGGCTTCTTTTTGAATATCAAAGATAATGACTTTGGCACCCTCTTTAGCGAATACAAGGGAAGTTTCCCGGCCCATTCCGGCAGCACCGCCGGTAATGATTGCCGTTTTTCCAGCTAGCCGACCAGCGTGGTTAGAGTCATTGATAGTTCGCGTATTTTTGTCGTTTGACATGTTACTTCTCCAGTTTGTTTTTATAGGAAAGGCATAATCAGTAGGAACCTAGCCGTGTACCTTTGTTATTTCCTTGAAAAAAATTGAGAACAACTCCTGTTGCGACGAAATCTGCAGTTTTGCGTAAATGTTGCGTCGGTGAATGCGTACTGTACCAACAGAAATACCAAGGCTTTTTGCGATTGATTCTGACGAATAGCCTTCCAGAACCTGCGCAATTACCTGGGTTTCTCGTGGCGTAATTCGCTGACCAAACAGATCGCTCACCGTTTTCTCGACCAAAGAGTGGGTGACCATATTTTCTATTGAATTCGACTTAACGAACGAACTGCTTGAAATTTCGAGCCAGTGCCGTTTCGCCATGCTCGTTACTATTGGCTCTACTCTTTCGAGAAGTCTGAATTCACGTGCCGAAAACCGAGAACTTTCTTCTGAACGCATCAGGGAAACAGCAACTGCCACATCAGTAGAAAGGTAAAAGACGTAGCAGATCTCTTCAGATAAGCCGGTTCGAATATAGTACGACCGGTAATATTCACTCTGGTAAAAGCGATCTGGGGCGATATCTCGAAGCCGATATAGCCCTGTGTCAATCTGACGACTACATGCCTTGAAAAAAGGATCCAGCAAATAGGGTCCTTTCAGGTAGTCATCTACGAAAATAACATGCTGATTAGCCGAGAAGGTATGGTCCAGGCAGATGGGCTTTTCTTCGTTGTAATAAGCGAATACTACCGAATAGTCAATGTTTGCAAGGGTTTTTAAAGCGCCGATCACCTTTTGATGAAACCCATCATAACCAATGGAATCGATGCATTCGGAAAGAAGATTTTCCCAGGTTGGTTTTTCCAATTTAAAAGTCTTGGCCTGTTTCCCCGGCTTTGTCACATCGATGACCCCAATGAATATGTAAGAAATCTCTTATAAATGTTTTATTCGGTGCTATTGCGATATATACCATAAACAACCATAATAACAAAATAATATTGATTTATATAGTAGACTACGATTTGCTAATATTCAATAAAAATATCAAAATAGGGCATATATAGTTCCTTATACTTAACCAATGGTAGCTGTAACCGCATTTCGAAATGTATCCAAACGCTACGGTGATATCACCGCGGCGTCTAATCTAAACCTGGAAGTTGAATCTGGGGAATTCCTGTCATTTCTTGGACCGTCGGGATGCGGCAAAACGACTTCTCTACGAATGATTGCTGGATTTGATCAACCCAGTGAAGGAGAAGTGTTTCTTGAGGGAAAGCGTGTGAATAATGTGCCTGCCTACCGTCGCCCGGTAAATATGGTGTTTCAGCATTACGCATTGTTTCCCCATCTTAATGTCGTTGATAACGTGGCTTATGGATTAAAACAACGGTCTCCCAAACCCTCAGCGAACGAAATTAGCAATCGCGTAAACGAGATGTTGGAACTGGTCCAGCTATCTGGTTATAACCAGCGGTATACCTGGGAATTGTCCGGGGGCCAACAACAACGGGTTGCACTTGCTCGAGCATTGATCAACAAGCCAAAAGTACTGTTGCTTGACGAGCCGTTGGCTGCGCTTGATCGTAAACTCCGAAGAGAGATGCAGATTGAACTGCAGAACCTGCAACGAAACGTTGGCATTACATTTATTTTGGTGACCCACGACCAGGAGGAAGCGCTTTCTATGAGTGATCGGGTTTGTATTATGCGAGAGGGCGAGATTGTACAAATCGGTAGTCCTCTGGACCTTTACGATCATCCTAGGAACAGGTATGTGGCGGATTTTGTCGGTAAATCAAATTTTTTTGAAGGTATAGTTGAACAAATAAAAAAGCTGGAAATAGAAATCAAACTCGATTGCGGTATTCCAGTGATGTTGAATGCCGAAATTGGTTTGAACCAACATAAAGTTGGAGACAGGGTTTGTATCAGCGTTCGGCCGGAGCAATTAACCCTGGTGAGAGATGATGGCGATTTACCCGATGGCTGTGCAGTAAAGTCAAGAGCGAGGGTATTGAACCGTATTTTTCTCGGGGAACAGACCGAATATTTGCTGCATGACGAAAAGCTCGGAGAATTCCTTGCTTTGTCACCGCGGCGTAACGAACTCAGCGAAAAGCCATTTGAAACAAACGAATTTGTATTCGTTGGCTGGAGCCGGGATACCGTCCTGATTCTGGACGGTAAAGAAAGTAACTCGTCAACCTAATTATCTAATACCACTCAAGAGGAGAAAATCATGTCAAAAAATTCAGATTCACAAGTTACCCGAAAAAAATTCATGCAACATCTGCGCAGCTATGAGCGTGGCTCAATTAGTCGACGAGAATTTCTCGGAGTTACTGGATTGGGTATGGCAACCGCTGTGATGGGCGCGGCTGTGCCCAGTTTGCTTCCAAGAAAATCCTGGGCCTTTGGTGAGCTTGGTGATCGCCTGGTGTTCTCTACCTGGCCGAATTATCAGAATCAGGTCAACCTTGATGAATTTACAGAAATCACGGGGGTAAATATTCAAGTCAATGCATTTGGATCAAACGAGGAGATGCTGGCAAAGTTACAGGCTGGCGGCACTGGCTGGGATGTATTTGTTCCAACAAACTACACTATTTCTAACTATGTCGAACTTGATCTGATTCAGGAACTGGATCTGTCGCGCTTACCAAATTATGATGCATCGGCTAATAATCCTAAATTCGCTGGACCCGCTACGGTAAACGGCAAGGTGTATTGTGTTCCAAAGAACTGGGGCACGACAGGATTTGTAGTCAATACGAATAAAGTAGACAGCGGACCGAAGTCCTGGAAAGATTTTTTTGACATAACCAAAGGAGCGGGATCAGGACACACTATCCTTCATGATTACCAGCTAACTACCATTGGGGCCGCTTTATGTGCGCTGGGCTATTCATTTAACTCTATTGATGAAAATGAATTGGGCGAGGCGGAAGCGGTTCTAATTGAATCAAAACCCCACCTTTTTGCCATTACTTCTGATTATCAACCTGGTATGCGTAGTGGTGATGCCTGGATGTCAATCTGTTGGAACGGTGACGGTACACAACTCAATAATGATTTGCCTGAAATGGATTATGTGATCGCGACTGACGGCGGAGAAATCTGGACTGACTTTTATGCCATCCCCAAGGATGCGCCACATCTTGATGCTGCATATGCCTTCATTAATTTCATGCAAGATCCATACGTTCAAGCGCGAGATGCGTCCGTTCATGGCTATGCTCCAGCGGATTCACGTGCAATTGCATTGCAGCCCGATTCACTGGGCAGTGATCCAATACTGCATCCTGCTGAAAATTTGATGAGTGGTCTCGAATTTGGTGCAGCGCAGACTTTAACCGATCCCGTTAGGGCTGAGGTGATGGCTCGCTTCAAGTCGGCCTAAATTCAATATCAATAAAAATCGTCGATGACGATGAGACAACATGGCGAATCGAATAAGTGGCTAACTGCAGCGCTGTTAGCCCCCACCACACTGTGGTTTGTTTTCATGTTGATTATGCCTCTCATCGTTATCCTCGTTTTTAGTTTTGGAGAGAGGGCCGCAGTAGGGGGATATGGAGGCGGTTTTACCCTTGAACAATATGGGAATCTTCCTGCACGCTTGAAGGCGTTCCAAAATACGATGACGTATGCGCCACTTGGGACTTTATTAAGTCTTTTGGTAGCTTATCCGCTTGCCTACTATCTGGCCCTGAAAGTTGACCGACGTTATAAGATTATTCTTCTAGTGTTGGTCATTGTGCCGTTCTGGACCAGCCTGTTAATCCGTACCTATGCATGGATATATATATTAGGCGGGCGTGGTATCCCTGCGATACTCGAATGGATTGGGATAGAAGGTGTGCGCCTAATTAATACGCCAGGTGCTGTGCTTCTTGGAATCGTTTACGGGTACTTACCATTGATGGTTTTTCCCATATATGTTTCTCTGGAAAAACTCGATAAAAGCCTACTCGAGGCTTCCAATGATCTTGGTGGCAGCCCCTTTCGCACCTTTTTACAAGTCACTCTGCCTCTCTCGATGCCTGGTATAGCTACGGGTTGCATGCTTGTTTTTATTCTTTTGATGGGGGAGTTCCTTATTCCAGCATTTTTGGGTGGAGGTAAAGTATTTTTTATCGGCAATGCAATGGTAGATTTATTTCTACAATCACGTAACTGGCCGTTTGGTTCAGCAGTAGCGGTAACGCTTGTTGTAATAATGTTGATCACAGTCAGTCTCTATATGCGAATGACTATGCGCACTAAGACGAGTGCCGATCAGTCTCTGATGTAGCAAATGTAGAGGCAACCATGCGTATATACGCAATATTTGTTTACCTTTTTCTTTATTTTCCTATCGGGCTTGTGGTGCTGTTCAGTTTCAACGCGGGCAGGCATGCCAGCGAGCTGCGCGGCCTGTCCACACAATGGTATGGGAAAGCACTGGCTAACCCTTTTGTCGGTGACGCTTTTTTCACCAGCCTGGAAATTGCCTTTGTCGTCGCAATCCTGTCGAGTTTAATGGGCACAGCTGCTGCGCTGGCACTGCAGCGATTAACAGGTCCTGTTCGCGTTCTCCTTGATGGACTTATATACATTGCAGTGATGATTCCTGGAATTGTCATTGGTATTGCCACACTTGTAGCCCTGGTAACCGTTTTCGATCTTATCAATCCCGTGGTAGCTTCGTTATGGCCCGAGGGATATTCGCCGCCAAAGCTTCACATGGGATATGCCTCTGTTATCGCGGCACATACACTGTTTACAATGTCACTAGTGATCATCATGGTTAGAGCGAGAATCGCCGGTATGGACAGAGCTTTGATTGAGGCCTCCATGGATTTATATGCAACTCCATGGCGAACTTTTTATCAAGTGACTCTACCGCAAATTTATCCGGCAATTCTGGCAGGTTTCCTACTCAGTTTTACCTTCAGTTTTGATGATTTTATAATTTCGTTTTTTGTCGCTGGGGCGAATACAACGTTACCGATCTATATTTTTTCATCTATACGTCGGGGAATTACCCCAGAAGTGAATGCAATTGGTACGATGGTCCTGGTTGGGTCTCTTTCCCTATTGATGACAGCTCAATACTTAATGCGTGAACGCCGTACTGGTTAACTCAGTTTCAGTTGATGCGTTTGCTTCGAGTCTGACCCTTTTTCTTTTTCTTTTTTTTGCTCTTAATTTCAAGTCAGGGCGAAAGCTCGTGCATTAAAAATCCACAACCTGTGGTATAAATTTCCAGACCTGAATCCTTCAGTATCAAGGAATAGTATGCTAAATGAAAATAACGGCTTTATTCAACGTCTAGTGGACTGTGCCGTATATCCTGTCGACAACCCGAAATCCGATATCTATCAAGAGCTGGTGAAGGATGCGCAAGCTCAACTCACGGCTGATGGTTGTGTTCGATTCGGTCAGTTTATCAATCCCGATTATCATACAATTTTACGTGATGAGACCGAAAGTCTTGCTCTGCTCGCACTGTTTAGCACTGAAGAATACACCCCTTACGGAACGCCTCCAGACTACAGTTATGAAGATGGGCATCCGCGAAATAACACGCATAGAACGACCAGTGGCAATGTCACTAGAGATTTAATTCCTGAAACGAGCCCTGTACAGCAGCTTTATCAAAGTCTTCTGTTTCAGAATTTTATCGCCGACTGTCTTCATGCAGACCGAATATTCCAGTTTCATGACCCGATGCGTGGATTAACCATCAATGCAATGCCGGATAACACAACGTTGGGGTGGCATTTTGATGCGAATGAGTTTGTGGTTAGTTTAATGACCCAGAAAGCCGACAATGGCGGTGTCTTTGAGTATTGCCCCAATATTCGTGAGCCAGATAACGAAAACTACGATGCTGTTCGCGCGGTACTTGAGAATCGAAGTAATGCTGTTAAGAAACTCGACCTGCAAGTGGGGGATATTCAGATTTTCAAAGGCCGGTTTTCGATGCATCGGGTTGCTTCAACTACAGGTAAGCGTCAAACCGTTATTTTTGGCTACTCCCGTGAGCCCGGTTTTATTGGCAGTGTGGAATCAACTATGCGAATCTACGGTCGTGTTATGCAGGAGCATATAGACGCAGACCATATTCGCCACAGTGACGGTCTAGCAGACTAATGAGCACTCAGATCCTGAATCCACAAACATCAAGTAGCCATTTTCAAAAATCCCTTGAACATGGTCGGATGAGTCGCCTACGCGAACAACTACGACGTTTTGATTGTGCGGCAGGATTGTTCTATGACCCTATTAATATTCGGTATGCTACTGGTGTTCCCAACATGCAGGTTTATAGCCTGCACAATCCTTGCCGGTACGTTTTTGTTGCAGTAGAAGGTCCGGCCATCTTGTTTGACTTTAATCACTGTGAACACCTTAGTCAGAATTCGACTGTGGTTGATGAGGTGCGAGGCGCACGCTCCTGGTATCACTTTAATTCCGGATCTCGAAATCACGAGCACGCGAAACTTTGGTTTGACGAACTCAACGACCTGATGATTCTACACTCCCCTGGGAACAAGCGAATTGCCATTGACAAACTTGACCCCATTGGAACCCACTTACTTGAGGACGGTGGTTATGAAATTGTTGAAGGGCAGGAAGTAGCTCATATGGCAAGGCTGATAAAATCTGACGAAGAAATTCTCGCCATCCGAGATGCGGTTAAGGTCTGCCAGCTTGGTATCCAGGAAATGCAACTTGCCAGCGAACCCGGCAAAACCGAGCAGCAAATCTGGTCAATACTTCATCAATGTAATATCGAGCATGGCGGCGAATGGATAGAAACAAGACTGCTTACGTCGGGAGAGCGAACCAACCCCTGGTATCAGGAGTGTAGTGCCAGAGTAATAGAATCCGGTGACATGATCAGCCTAGATTCTGATTTAGTAGGCCCCCATGGCTATTCCGCCGATATTTCTCGAAGTTGGCTTTGTGGAAAACAAAAACCAACTGACGAACAGCGCAAACTTTATCAACTCGCACATGAGCAAGTTCAACGTAACTGTGAGATTTTCAAAGCAGGTAAAAGCTATCGCGACATAGGCCGGGATGCCTGGCAATTACCACAACCATATAATCAGAACCAGCAACCCGCAATTGCCCACGGCATCGGTTTATGTAATGAATATCCTTTGATTATGAACCCGCAATGGTTTGAGAAAAATGGACATGATGGAGAACTGCTTACCGGCATGATCTTTTGTATCGAAAGCTATGTCGGAGCACCGGACGGGTGTGAAGGTGTCAAACTCGAACAGCAAATTCTGGTGACCGACAACGGATACGAGCTTTTGTCAGATTTCGAATTTGAAAACAGCCTGTTGGGATAAGAACATCGGTGTGCAGATATCGGTGTCCGAGCAGAATGGCACTTAGTTAAGTACAAAATGGCCAAATTGCCATGTAAAACACTGGTAAAGAACTGGGTGATAATCCAACGATTAGTACAGATTATCTTGGGTCTTGATTTGCGATCGAGCGAGTTCGTATCCCGGAAACCAGTAATTAATTCTGACGCCGTTATTGTTCTTTGGAAACAGTTGACGTGTTGGATTCAGTCAAAGTTTCTCCACTTCAAATCCTGCTTCTATCCAACCCATCAAACCTGTGGGCAATACATTAACATCCGTATATCCAGCACCTTTGGCAATCTGGGCTGCACGGGGCGCCGCAGTGCAATAGGTGTTTGAGCAATAGAAAATTAGCTTTGCATCTTTGGATTCGGGTAGTTCAGCATTGATATCATACTTGCTGTAACTTGTGAGTAACTTCGCGCCGGGTATAACCCCATTTTGTTTACGAAACCAATCTGAATTGGCATCTAAAATTGTGGCGTTGCCGCTTTCAGCCAACGTTGCGAGTTCTGCCGCTGTAACATTTCCGAATTTACTGTGGGCATCACTGCTGGCAGACGCGACGCCCTGGCCGAGGGTGACGCTCATAATAAACATTAAAGCAACCAATCGCGTTGTAAGAATACTTGCAGATCTGGTGGTTTCCATTTTGTGTCCTCGAGTTATTGGCTGATTTAATTTTACTGTAATTATTGTATGCATATTTAGGTTACGCTAACTAATTGAATAATAGATATTTTTCAATATAATCCTAGTATCTCGAAATCCAAGTTTGTTTAATCTGTTGGCTATTATTTCTGTTTCTCTGCTCTGTCAAAATGATAAGATTACTTTTTAATTTATTGAAATATAGAGGAATACAATGAGTTTAATAGGAACGTTGGGGAAAATCGCTATGGGCGTAATCGTCGCAAAGGGCGTGGGAAAGATGATTAAAGGTGCTGGCGGCGGTGGAGGCAGTGGCGGTGGATTAGGCGGTTTGCTGGGAGGCTTAACCGGTGGCGGTAGCAAAAGTAGTCATGCGGGCGTCGGCGGTGTTTCAGATATTGGAGATCTTTTAGGTGGCAGGAAAGGACAGAGTGGTGGTTTGGGAGGTGTGCTGGATTCATTAGGGGGTAATGCGCAAGCGACTGGAGGAATCGGCGGTATGCTAAACCAGGCGATCAACGGCGAGGTGATGGCTCAACCCACTCGAGATCAAGAAGACCAGGCTAGAGTCATGCTTCGTGCAATGCTGTCGGCGGCCAGGTCTGATGGCAATATTGACGCCGAAGAGCAAGCTAATATCACCAAACATTTGAGCGACCTTTCTGCAGAAGATTCGGAGTTTATTCGAGCTGAGCTGGACGCACCTGTAGACGTCGATCGTGTTGTGCGAAGTGTGCCATCCGGGATGGAACAGCAGGCGTATATGATGTCGGTGTTGGCTATTAATTTGGATTCCCAGGCAGAAGCTAAATATTTGGATAAGCTGGCGAAAGGCTTAAACATTTCTCACCAAATATGTAACTCGATTCATTCCAGACTAGGTGTTCCTGAGCTTTATAGTTAGGGTACCACTGCATGACCTGTGATCAGTCAGTTTTGCCAGAGCGCGAAGATTGTCGTTTCGTACTATTGCGTAATTTGGAATTAAAACTGACTGATCCTAAGCAGAAATAATGATTTGTGTAACAAAAATAAGTAGAATCCGCCGCACCTAATTTATCCGACTGAGATTTAATAAATCTTTTGTCGGTGTTTCTAATTTATCATTGATTATGTTTCTAAAAGCCTTTCGAATTGGTGCGGGGTATCTGATCGTTTTGTTTGACTGGATATCTCGGCCAAAACCGCAACAAAGGACAGATGCGCAACAAGAGCATGTCCAACAAGCGATAAACGGACACTCCCTTTACCAACTTTACGCTTGTCCGTTTTGCGTTAAGACCCGAAGGGCACTCCACAAACTAAATTTGAAAATGGAGCTCCGCGATGTGGGCACAAATCAGGAGTATCGCAAGCAACTTGAATCTGGTGGCGGCCGAATTAAAGTTCCTTGCCTTCGGATCGAAAATGAAGAGCAGGTACGATGGATGTATGAATCAAAGGAGATCATCAGTTATCTGGAAAGCAGGGTGACTCGGGACGATTCTGAAGCAAGAATCTCCGGATAATTCGTGTCCGATTAAGCGAGCATTCAATATCGTTCGAGGCGAATTTCCATAATATCATTCGAATGTTATGTTAATAGGTATAGACCAAACTATTCTCCCGCAACTCTTTCTGACTTAAGAAGTATCCATATGAAAATATCTCGAATAATTCATGCAATTGACTTGCATGCTTGTGGTGAACCTGGTCGGGTTATTGTTGGCGGGGTATTGGATGTCCCGGGAGAAACCATGTTTGACAAGATGCGCTACTTCGAAACTGAAGCGGATGATTTGAGAAAGCGCATGCTGCGTGAACCTCGAGGATATCCCGCGGCGAATTGTAACCTTGTCCTGTCGTCTTCGAACCCCGCTGCTGACGCCGGTTTTATTATTATGGAGCAGGTTGAATATCCGGCAATGTCGGGGAGCAATATAATTTGTGTAACAACGGCATTAATCGAAACTGGCATGGTCGAGGCAAAGGAACCGCTTACCCGATTGACTCTGGAAGCGCCTGCAGGTCTGGTTACAGTGGATGCGGAGGTGCTCGATGGCAAGGTCAAAAGCGTTACGTTTGAAAACTTACCGGCTTTTGCGGTTCACCTGGATAAAGTCATCGAGGTGCCTGAATTTGGGCCAGTATCGGTCGACGTAGCCTGGGGTGGAATGTTTTACGTTATTGCTGATGCGGAAAAACTCGGCATAAAGTTAGTGCCGGATCGCGCTGGCGAAATTGTCAGGGCAGGGGAGATGATTAAAACCGCAGCTAGAGAACAGCTGCCCTGTGTTCACCCGAAGAATCCCAATATCAGTGGTGTCACCATATGCGTTATGACGGGACAACCCAAAGCCGAAGGCGCAACGGCAAAAAATGCTGTGGTAGTTTCTACCGGACAGCTGCAGTGGGATCGTCCGGCAACATGGACCGGTGTACTCGACCGTTCTCCCTGTGGAACCGGTACTTGCGCCAGGATGGCGGTGTTACATGCAAAAGGTGAACTCGGTTTGCAGGAGAAGTTTCATCATGAAGGAATTCTGGGAACGATTTTTACGGGTACTCTATTGCGCGAGACAAAAGTGGGCGACACAACCGCGGTGATTCCAAGCATTCGTGGCCAAGCCTGGGTTACCGGAATGGCACAATATGTGGTCGATCCCGACGATCCTTTCCCGAATGGATTTACCGTAGGGGATATTTGGGGAGGCGAGATGGATAAACCATTAAGTCATTAAGCCAATGAGGCTTTACAGGATATCGATCGCTGAGCTATCGCTGATGGGATTTAGCGTGAGGTAAATTTGTATACCCACGGATTGTCATCGGTCCTGGGAATTGTTGTTACCAGGCAAGGTAATTCCTGGAGGTAGTGAAAACAGAGAACCCATGGTTTCTCCATTTTTTAACCGGCGTACCCAGCCGTCTTCGGCAACCAGTCTGTCTTCTGCTGCTTTAATCCAGGTCGCAGTATCTTCGGCAGACAATGCGATCAATCCATCGTCGTCACCTATGATTAAATCTCCAGGTGATATGACTTGGTCACCCAGGACTACCGGCTGGTTGACCGCTCCTTTTTCCAGGCCAATCGGGCCCTTTGGGGTTATTGCCCGACAGTAAACCGGAAAGTTATCCCAGCTCGCCAGAGTCGCTACATCACGAATAGCACCATCACAAACCACCCCGGCGCAACCTTTGGCCCGTAGGTGTCCCCCCAAAACTTCTCCAATCATTGCGTTGTTCGAATCTCCCCCTGCTGCGATTATCAGGATATCCCCTGCTTGAACGATGTCAACTGCATACAACACAGCACCAAAATCAGGTGGTTCGCATTGCGCTGTGACAGCGCGTCCGAATAACCGAGGTTGTGATCCCGCTGGGCATAGTGGTCGAATAGCCGGATTGATCTGACGTAATTGCCCTGATAAGTCGATTGCTACTGCAACAGGGATATTGTGCCAGCGAACGAGCAATGCTGGATCAATCTCGACTGATGAAATCGTGCCAATGGTGATGGTCATGGATTAGTCTTAACGGGTAGATAATGCTTCGGCTGCAATGCCCAGTCGGCGAATACCTTCGGTTAGCAGGGTTGGGGAATTGCGGGTAAAATTAATTCGTACGGCCCTGCGGTATTGGCCTTCCGGGTCAAAGACGCTACTGGGGCTAATACAAACTTTGGCTTTCATTGCCTCTTCTAGCAACAAATCAGTATTAAGAGCTGGATTTTTTGCGACGATCCAGACAAACATACCCCCTACTGGAAATTCCCATTCGAACCAGGGAGAAAGATATTCCTCCAGTGCGGTACATAGTGCATCACGACGGGTTCGATAGATATCAAGAATATTCGGTAGAATTTTCCGATCCAAACCCATTTTCAATGCGTCTGTGGCGATGCATTGGGTCAGGCCACTGGTGCACATATCCGAACCTTGCTTGGCAATGGTTAATGCCTCAATCATTTCAGGAGAGGCGATCGCCCAGCCGACCCTTAAGCCGGGTGCCAGTTCTTTCGACAACGTTCCCAAATAGATAACTGGTCCAGTATAAGGACCAGGTTTAAGTCCTCCCAAAAGGGAAAGCATTCTTGGCAATGGTTTGTCGTCATAGTACAGGGTCCCATAGGGATCATCTTCCACCAGCCAGGTTCTGGTCAGGTCAGCGGCTTCAACCAGGGATTGACGTGTCGCGGTATCGATCAGTTTGCCCGTGGGATTGGAAAAGTTTGGTACGGTATAAGCGAATTGTGCTCCACTCAATCCGTCTACTGCATGGAAGTTATCACGTTCCAGAAACAAGGGACGGTACCGTGGTGACCGGGGACGCCAGGCATCCAATGCGCCAAGATAAGCCGGTGATTGGCACGCTACCAGCCCATCCTGGTCCAACAATACTTTACCTATCAGATCCAGACCTTGCATTCCGCCGGTGGTAATCAGGACATTTTCCCTGGTCAGCTGCAAATCATCTGTGCTGAAGCGTGCAGCGAGGAGATCGCGAAGTCCGGGTAAGCCTTCGATGGGACTGTAGTTCAGCGCGTCTTCAGGGTAATTTGACGTCACCTGTTCGGCTATTTTTGCCAGGGCCGAGACTGGATAGACTGATGGTTCTGGCAATCCTCCTGCCAGATTGATCAATCCCGGAATCTGGCCGGCGGCGAGAAACATCCGGGTGACGTCGTTGGTTTCTCCAAGCCATCGGGCGAATCCAGGACGGGACCGGGTTAAATTAGATACTTGTTTGTTCATTTGCCAATATCATCGGGGATCATTCCAGAAGTTTTTGGGACCACTATGCCGCCCTTCAAGGTTTCGCGATAGAGAATATAGAGACCGCTGGCAATGACGATGGCGGCCCCTAATAGAGTAAGCTTATCCGGTAACTCCTGCCACAGTAGATAGCCTAACAGTGTTCCCCAAATGAGGGCGGTATATTCGAAAGGCGAGACAGTGGCCACCGGCGCCAGGCGAAATGCATTGGTCAGGCAGAGGATACCAAAACTACCCAGGACTCCGGCAATGGCAAATAATCCCAATTCTTTTAGACTGGGCGTTTGCCAAAACAGGGGGGCGAAAAATATTCCAGATATTGCCAAACCGAATTGTGGATAGAACATCAGCGACTCCCTTGACTCAGTAGATTTTAAAGCCCGAGTGTTGGTCATCAAGATGGCGTAAACCAGAGCGCTGCCTAGAGCGACCAGAGCGGCCCATTGAAACACACCCGAGCCGGGCCGCAGCATGATCAATACACCAATAAATCCGACCAGTATAGCGCTCCATCGGTGCAGGCCAACTGCTTCTTTGAGGAATATGACCGATATGACTGCGGTAAGAATGGGCGATGCGAAAGTGATCGCAATCGCATCAGCGAGCTTCATCTGGGACAAGACCCAGAAAAAGCTAAAACTCATCACTACAACCAGGATATAGCGGAAAAAATGCGCTCCGGGTCGTTTGGTTTTAAGGGCTGAGATTCCTCCGTCCATATGGACCAACAAAAGGAGTATTGGTAGTCCGAACCAACTTCTCATAGCCACTATCTGGGTGATGGAAAAATCCGTAGTGAGCCATTTTACGACTGCATCCATCAGCGCAAATATTCCGACTCCGACGACCATCAGCATGATTCCCAGGGTAGGGCGATCCTGCCCGATTCCGACAGCCTTCACAATTTTCGGGCACTGGTTTCGAAGTGCACTTTATCTCTTAGCCGAATGGTTCCGGTTTGTACTACTCGGGCTGTTATTCCACCATGCCCCCGCACCGCATTGTAGCCACCAGCTCCAAATGTTTGTTCCATAAAAGAGCAGGGATGGCATAGACCAGTGTACTCCAGAATGGCATTGCCTATTTGAAACTGCTTGTCTTTTAATGCCAGTATATTGATCCCGGAGACTGCAATATTACGTCGCAAACACTCTGGCTTGATATTGGGCATGTTCAATAGCGAGGCAATGACGGGCAGGTGTTCCCACTGGATCAAAGTGACCTGTCGCTTGCCGCAGGTGCCCACGTAACGGTCACCCACCAATCCATGATTGGTTGTCGCTTCGATTGCATCTAACTGTTGAATCGTTTCTCTCCTCCCCGGCCGAATACCAATCCATTCAACTGATCCGGTTTGCGGTAGAGTTTGAAATAACTCTGCGAGGATTTTTGTATTGGACAATATCTGGATTCCTACCTGGTGTATTGCGTAAACTGTTTGAGGCTATTGTTTGCCAGGATATGCCGTTACTCGTCAAAGCTCACCAGGATCACAGCATTGGCGATCACCATTAAATCAACACCGTCTTCGCTGGGTATATCGAGACCTCCGTGTTCCGGTTCCACCGTCACCGTTCCATAGGGTAACTCCGCGGCAACCGATTCTAGGTTTATGGCAGTCGGATTCTGGGCACCAATTTTTACTGTAATCAGCATATCGTCACGGGACTTATTCATATGCTTGAAAAAATTGAGACTTGAGTGACGGATTGCATCGGAAACCGCGCGCTTCGCGGCTTTAGTATAGTCGCCGCCGTGGACATCAACCCCCATGCCCATTTCAGTTATATAACGTTTTAACGTCAATTTTAATTTACCTTAATGCTGTTAATTCGGTGGCGAAGTTTAGCATTTCGGTGATGATTGAATATGTTACGAGTGAAAACCATGCTAATGAAAATTTCCCATGGATTATCGGTAATCAATTTCAAAGAAGTGGGATCCGTCCCGGGTTTTTGCTATCCTGTTTACATAGTTTCAGGCAGTGGAACAGGTATATGTCGCCAGATGAGCAGCACTCAAGAGTAGTATTGCTAAGTGGTATCCGTTCGGATACCATATGATAATGAGCCACTTGAATAGATTTGCCGAGTTATTAGCCTCTGCGCGGAGTCGATCGAACCTCGGATTAAGGAGGCAGCGCGCCGTGGAGGTACTTCTCACGCGACATTGCGAGCCTATGAAACGGGGGAAAAAACGCCATCAGTTGAAACATTTTTAAGGCTTATCGAAGCCTGCAATTTTTCGCTGGAAGTCTCGCTGCAGCCGAGGATCAAGCAATGCAATGGCATAAGCCGGGGAGACGAACTGATGGAAGTTCTGAATTTGGCCGAACAGTTCCCGAGCAACCCTGCCAGCACAATGGAATTCCCCCGGTTTACTGATGCTGGCTGAGTCCTGGCAATGACCAGTCTAGTAAAAAAAATCCTGCGCTGTCATCAATCTTTAGAAAGAAAACAGATACCCCATGCGTTTGGCGGTGCCTTAGCACTGGCCTGGTGTACCCATAACGCCAGGGGAACAATCGATATCGACGTCAATATATTTGTTTCTGTGGAACAAGCGGAGCAGGTATTTTTGGCGCTGCCCAGGGAAGTCAAGCATTCCAGGAAAGATCATCGGGAATTGGTACGAGAAACCCAAATTCGTCTGTGGTGGGATTCCACACCACTGGACATTTTCCTCAACAGTACGCCGTATCATGATGAAGTGGGTAGCCGAATTAAGTGGGAAACTTTTTCCGGAAAAGAGCTGCCGTTTCTGTGCTGCAGAGACTTGGCGGTGTTTAAAGCATTTTTCAACCGAACCAAAGACTGGGCCGATCTGGAAGAAATGCATCGGGTAAACACCCTGGATGTCGAATTTGTAGCAGTGGTATTAACGAAGTATTTAGGAGAAAATGATGAAAGGATTGATCGATTAATTTCACTTGTCGACACTAATTGAAATAAAACAGTGTTCGATCAAAACGCCGGCGATATAAAATTTACGCGCTTTAGTTTGGTTAATTTATATCGCCGGCGGATGCGTAACAGTCAGAAATCATCCTGACCTATTGTTTAGGTTCCTAACAGCCACCATTAGTGCAGGTACCTTCTGGTCCCTCTCCTCCGGGGTTGCATCCAAACTCAAGTCCAATTGTGGCGCATTTCGCAATTACGTCATTACACGTCCCATCACTTTGTTCTATGTCGCCGCCGCAATGAAAAATTGCGGCAACGGGTTCAGGCATATCAGATCCGATGGTGAAGCTATCGATAATCAATGCACGCGCTGACCCAAGAACAGCCTTTATGTCTGTGCTTGGCTTGGACTGCAATTTGAGTTGACGACCATCATCGGTTTCAACATCCACTGTAACTACAACTTTTTTGACCGTAGAATGCTTGGATTCATAGACACTTTGAGCATTTATTCCATTTACATATAGCGCCATACCGGCAACGAGAGCAATTGTACTGACTACAAATTTTGAATTTAACATTTTCCATTTCTCCATATCCCGCGGATTAAAATTGTCAGGTTTCCCACCGCGGGGATTGAGATTCCCGACATTAAAATCTTTGATTTACCGTGTCGATGTCTTTACAGACTTACTTGCAACATCCTGGTTTCCTCTTCAAGCAAAGGATAGATGTGACGCCTGATTGAAAAATTATATTAACCATCTGGAACTACATATAGCCTTTAAAGTAATTTGGGTAAATCCAAATGAATTGTGTTCTACATCAGTTGACCATTCAGTGACACGCCGCACGAAATCGCCGTTAATAAATCACAAATACAAAAAGTAAGGTGAATAGCTCATTTAAAATGGGGACAGACCATGGTTAAGCATTGATTTATCGAACAGATAGATAAATCTAGGCGGAAATCTAGGGGGCGGAAATCGCGGAAATCGCGGAAATCGAGGGAAATCGAGGACACCCATCAATTCCAATTTCGCATTATCACGTAAAGTCAATATTTTACGTACTTACAAATTGTGTACAAATTTTGGGTGTCCAAAATTCTCATTTTAGTTGTGACCAGCTTCCTGCTTAATGCGACCTGGGTATCCAGATTATTTGCAACTGGTTAATGATGTATTCTCCCAATTATGGCGGCGTTCGTGCAATTTATGTATAGAATTAAATGGGGGCAGAGAGAATCTAGGACACCCATCAATACAGAAACAGAAAAATAGCGTCAAATCAAATTGATACGTAATCAGAAATCGGAATCAATTAATGTGTTTTAATCACTCTAGTATGTGATTTCAGTGCTGTCCCATAAATAAATGAAAGAAGGCCTATAACCCTGTGTTTTGATAAAATTGAGTTGTCTAAAAACAGCTTTATCACAGGAGGAATAGGCCTTGTCTCACAATAATACCGTGTTATCACAATTTCTCAAACTAGTCTGTAGACATGAGTTTGAATCTTTGTCCAAACAGCACCATCAAGGTCAAAAGTTGCGGAAGATGAGCCGTTGGGCACAGTTTACTTCACTCATGCTGGCGCAGCTGACTGGGAGAACCAGTTTGCGTGATATTGAAAGCAATATGGCTGCCCAACAATCCAAACTCTATCACCTTGGAGTGCAAAAGGTGAGCCGGTCCACTTTAGCGCGTGTCAACGAAAACCAACCAAGTTCGCTTTACGAAGCATTGTTCAATCGATTACTACACCGTTGTCAGTCGCGGGCACCGCGACATGGGTTTCGTTTTAAGAATCGACTGCTCTCAATGGATGCATCCACGATCGATCTCTGTTTATCCGTGTTTCCGTGGGCTAAGTTCCGCGCAACGAAAGGCGCGATTAAATTGTACGCAGTGATCGATCATGATGGATACCTGCCTACGTTTGTTTCTGTGACTGACGGTAAAGTGCATGAAGTGAATATGGCAAAGCAATTAACCCTGCCAAAAGAGAGCATTATCGTTTTTGACCGTGGCTATACTGACTACAGTCTATACAATGCCTTACATAACAAGGGTATCTGGTTTGTCACCCGCCAAAAGAGGAACGCGAGTTATCGGGTAACTGTTCGGCGGCATGTGCGAACAACAACCGGATTGACGTCAGATCAGACAATTGAAATAACCGGATCGAAAGCAGATCAATGTCCTATTTTATTGCGCCGAATTGGATACCGCGATCTCGAAACCGGCAAACACTACGTATTCCTCACGAACAACTTCAAACTAGCGGCCAAGACAATTGCAGACATCTATAAAGCGCGTTGGCAGATAGAGATGTTCTTCAAATGGATAAAGCAAAACCTGAAGATTAAGACGTTTATTGGCACATCAAAGAATGCGGTTATGACACAAATCTGGATTGCTCTTTGTGCATATCTGATACTGAGCTACCTGAGGTTTACGAGCTGCATGCATCGTAGTATCGGACAAATACTAAAGATTCTTCAGCTGAATATCTTCGAACGGCGGGAGTTAATACCACTGATTCAGGAAGTAAATGTCAAGCCACCTGGATTCTATAACCAGGCCCAAACAAGTTTACTGTAAACTGTGGGACAGCACTGATGTGATTTATACTTATTAAACTTAATAGTTACTGGATTGGCGAATGACCGAATACACCGGACGCTGCCTTTGCGGCAGTATTACCTACAGTTTTTCTGGTACACCTATTTTCGTCGGACATTGCCATTGCGAAAGTTGCCGCAGAAATTGTTCGGCGCCGTTCACGACTTTTGTCGGCATGCTGCGCGAGAAATTAACTTTCACTGCTGCAGCGCCAAAATCCTACAGTTCAACTCCTGGGGTACGCCGTTCGTTTTGCGGTAATTGCGGAGCACCGGTAGCCTACGAGAGCGAAGCTCTGCCAGGAGAGATCCACGTTTATCTTGCCGCATTGGATGACCCCGAAGCGTTTACCCCGACTCACCATGTATTTGCCAAGGAGCAATTGTGCTGGTCCGACACCGCGGACCATTTACCTCGCTACCCTGGGGGATCAACTGCAGAGGCTCCAATGTCCAAGATGCCCATTAGAGACATTTCGTCAAATTAGAAACGCTAAATTTACTCCGTCATTCCCGCGTAGGCGCATAACTGTCCGGAACGTTTCACAATGGAATTCCGACTTGGCGCCCAAGTGCCTCACTGTAAAGTAAATCTCGTCGTTTTCGATCATTATTCGTCGTCCTATCTCGATCAAACAATGTCGCCTTCAATTCGGTTAACCAAAGATAAAATGCGTGTGTGCTGCCACTCATTTTCTGGTACCGATGAACTAACAAATAACTGATCAGGCCCACATAAATTTGTATCTTTACTGCATTCTCACTTTCTCCTAGAAACCGCTTAATCTTCAATCGCTGCTTTAGCCATTTGAACAATAATTCTATATCCCAGCGTTGTTTGTATAACGCCGCTATCTCTTCAGCTGACCGGCTCATGTCATTGCTCGCAATGACTAATGGCGTCTCCTTGTCTTCGCGATGCACCACCACTTTCCTCAAAGGGGTTCCGTGGTAATCATTCACACGCTTTCCTCCTGGTCGGCGGTTCTTAAACGTCACAACCTGGTCAGACAATATATGAGCCCCACACCCTTCGATGGATCGTTCTGACAATACCGATATACCCGCATTCGACTTGAATCGGGTCACAAAGTAACTGTCACATTGATCTATCTTGTACCACCAGTTGTAATCACAATAACCCTTGTCAAACACATACATAGCCTCACTTTCAAGGGCCATTGTCTGCGCATAGGTAATATCATTTTCGTTTGCCGGGCCCACTTTTATCTGGCAAGGGACCCCCGCATCACGGGCAAATAATAAATGCAATTTCAGTCCGGTAACCCGGCTGCTTTGCTGTGATAGCGCCCACTCATGGCCACGTCCATTCAACACAATCGGCGAGGAATCCAACAGGTATAACAGCTCTTTCGCCTCCTTCCTCGCTTGGCGATGCACTCTCGACATCAGTACCTTACATAACCCTTCAAATAGCCCCGCATCTCGATGACTATTGGCATCCGACAGGGTGGATCGTTTGACCGAGTTCGTCCCTAAATGGTAGTGGCATTCACTGTGCACATTGTAGGCGGTCGTCAGCTCTCGCAGACTGGTCACGTTGGCCAGTTGGCCAAATAGCAGGGCCACAAGATGAGACCAGCTGTTGAATCCTTTGGCGTGTTTATCGGTACCGAATTTAGCCACTAACTGTGTAAAACTATGACGTGGAATCAGGTTTAATAATTCGTTGAATCGTGTTTTACTATGCATGTTGCAGTGCCTCATTGTGATGAATGTTAACTAGGTTTTAGCGATAAAACCTGGGCACTGCAACCTACTTTTTTCGATTTTCCTTGTTTTTGAAAACATGTCTAAAATGCCTCAAAACCGCTGTAATCATTGGCGATCTTGACCTGAAGAAGACGCAGAATATTTATTCCGGACAGTTATGCGCCTGCGCGGGAATGACAGATAGGAAGTCAGTACAAACGGCCGTAGTGGGTATGTTTGTGACCGATCAAAATGTAAAGATCTTCGGAAAAGTGGATCGAAGATTTATTGCTAAATAAATTAACTAGAAAGTTGATTCTTCTCTTAATGAGCAAATATTTCCATCGGGATCGCAAAAATCAGCAACAATACCCCACGTTTCCCTTCTTATATTTGCGATTACTTCTTTACTTTTTAAATCCGCCACGGCGGCATCGATATCTTCCACATTAAACCTGATCCAAACTGGATTATCGTTAATTGTCCTTCCGGCAGGTGTCGCCTTTCCGCCAGTTTCAATCATTAGATAATTACCACCACCCATATCGAAGGCAGTGAGTTTTGAATGGTCATTGTCGTAGGACTGCAGGATTCTCAACCCAATCTGATTTTGGTAGAAATTAACACAGTCAGAATAATTTTCGGTACACAGTATTAAGCCTGTTCTGGTGAATTTCATTTTTCTCAATTTGTCCTGGAGGGAAGTACGCTGTGAAATGTAATACTTAAAGTTAAGTTTAAGTCAAGAGTTTGCTGTCGGTGGATAGTTGAGCGATGCCTGGGTTACCAATTTTTTTGCCTGGGGCAATTACGCACTTCCTGCGATGAAATATTCTTCTCCGCACCGTTGACATTGGTTCTCGGTCTCGCAAGAATCCTAACACTCTGTAAATTCTGTTAGATTTTCAGCTAATAGAACGCTGAACCACAGGCGAACCAAAGAAAACAGCCATGCCGATACAGCACCTAACCCAAGATACAACTTGCGAAAGAATTTGCGAAATTCTCGAGCAGGATGGATGTGTCGTTATTGATGCTGCGGCTAATAAAGCAGATATCGATCAGATCGTACAGGAGATGGCCCCTTATATTGAGGCAGCGCCAAAGGGCGAGGAAGAATTCAGTGGATTTGAGACTCGGCGGGCTGGAATGCTTGTTGCCCGTTCGCCAAAGGCTCGGGAGATCATTATGAATCCCCTTATACTCGACGTTACCGCTAAAGTATTATCCCACGCCAAGACATTTCAGTTGCATCTCACTGAAGTGATTTCGTTGGGTCCCGGATCAGCTGCCCAGGAGATTCATATTGATCAGGACTTTGGTGAGTTCACCTTTCCCGAGGGCTTTGTAACAACCCTGGCGACAATGTGGGCATTAACCGATTTCACTGAAGAAAATGGCGCCACTCGTGTTGTCCCAGGTTCCCATAAGTTGACAGACCGCCAAAGTTTTGCTCTTGAAGAGTCCGAACCGGCAGAGATGAAGGCCGGTTCAGTTCTAATCTATACCGGCTTATTGTTCCACGGTGCGGGGCCTAATTTGACTAACACCAATCGTGACGGGATGATTATTCACTATACCCTGGGGTGGCTCAGGCAGGAGGAGAATCAGTACTTATGTATACCCAGGGAAACCCTGAATGATCTCCCGGAAGATTTATTGCGACTAATGGGTTATACCCGCGGAGCTTATCTCCTGGGCTTCGTCGACGGTGGTCGTGATCCAATCATTGCCGTCCGAGCGGAGTTAGAAAGGCCACTATCAGAATTTCTCGAGTGACATGAGATGAAGGGAGTAATAGTGACTGAATACCATCCAGAACATTTATACCAGGAGAGCGCGACAATTGATCATGTGTTGCGGAGCCTGACGCCATAATTATGATACGGCGTCAAATGCTTTGAGCCCCATCACTTTTTGAAAATATACTCCCCCAGAGTGCTTTCAAGCGCGGACATTCCGGCTGGTATATCAACCTTTACGCCCAGTGCAACCATGCTTGCACCGAGTGCGTGAAGGGTTCTGAAAATATTGTGGGCGCGACTTTGCTCTCCCATTTGACCAATCCTGACAATGGTCAATCCGAATGACCCTGAAATTTCGACCCGATATGTTTTTGACATAAACATCAGCAGCTGTTTCGACTCGATACCATTTGGAAGGTTGATTCCAACCACCGAGTTAAGTCGCGCATCAGGGTTGGTAAACAACGATAAACCCATGGCCTCAATACCTGACTGCAGCGCTTTCGAGCAACGCAAGTGGCGGAGGAATCTGGCGGGCAGGGTCTCTTTACAAATTAATCTTAGCGCTTCATGAATTGCCAGGATCCCCGATACTGGGGCGGTGTAGTGGTAAGCTTTTTTATACCAGAACTGGTCGGCGAGTAACGCATCCAGGCACCAGTGTCGTAAGGTATCGATTCGATTGGTTATTCTGGACCAGGCCCGATCGGAAAATGCCACCAGAGACACACCTGGAATTGAAGATAGCCCTTTCTGTCCTCCGGTAATTACCGCGTCGATACCCCATTCATCCATATTGAGTTCCATGGTGCTCAGGGTGCAAACCGCGTCGACGATAACCAGGCAATCATGTTCTCGCGCTAGTTGACAAATCTCCGGTAGGTGGCGATTGAATACGGTATTGGAGGTCTCGCCTTGAACAATGGTCAGAACCCCGGGTTTGTGTTTCTGCAAACTATCTTTAACCACATCCGGCTGGGTAGTCTGACCTTCCATTACCTGAAGTCTGATCACATCTGCTTCATTGCGCTCGGCCATTTCGGCCAGTCGATTACTAAAGAATCCGTTGCAGATGCTAAGTATCTTTTCTCTCGGTTCAACAATATTCACAATGGCCATTTCCATCGCTGCTGATCCAGGCCCGGCGACCCCTAGTATGTGGGCTGATTCGGTCTGAAAAACATACTGAGACATGGCCTTAACCTGCTCAATAATTTGCGACATGGTGTCACCAAGGTGATTAATTACAATAGAGTTTGCATCGGCAACCCGGGCTGGAATAGGCACCGGACCCGCCCCCATCATTAATAGTGGCTCCTCGGGGAGGATTTCATCCAAAGAGACGATATTGTCAGGTACAGATATGCTCATTTACAGTAAATTTAAATTAAGGGGCGTTTGAAATTAGGGTAGTGCGCTCAGATTGATTATAAGTAAATACTGATGAAGTTTATAATAACTATAAACTTTCGTATTTATATAGAATATATAATGATCGGATCATTAATTTTCCCGGACAACCCGATCATGAGTTTTTATGAAATACCTGTACGCACAACACGGTTACAACGTAGCGAGCTAGCCGTCCCGGGTTCAAGCCCGGAAATGTTCGAAAAGGCGGCCAATAGTAACGCCGACTACGTATTTCTGGACTGCGAGGACGCGGTCGCACCGGACGATAAAGATCAAGCACGAAAGAATATTATACAGGCACTAAATGATATTGACTGGAAAGCTAAAGGAAAAACTCTTTCCATCCGTATCAATGGTCTCGATACCCATTATATGTATCGCGATATGGTCGATATAGTCGAACAGGCGGGTCAGCATATAGACACCATTTTGGTTCCCAAGGTCGGAACCGCATCAGATATTTACATGGTTGACTGCCTGCTGACCCAAATCGAACAGGCCAAGGGACTGACCAACAAGATCGGTATAGAGGCGCTAATTGAAACCGCATTAGGAATGGCCAATGTTGAGGCAATTGCCCTGAGTAGCAAACGAATGGAGGCGCTGCATTTCGGTGTTGCGGATTATGCCGCAAGTTGTCGCGCCCGTACCGTGGTCATCGGTGGATTGAATCCTGACTATCCCGGGGATCAGTGGCATGCCAGTTTGCAAAAAATGTTGGTGACCTGTCGTGCCTATGGTCTCAGAGCAATCGACGGACCATTTGGAGATTTCTCTGATCCTACAGGCTATATCGATGCGGCCAAGCGTGCGGCAGCGATGGGATACGAGGGCAAATGGGCGATTCATCCTTCCCAGATCGAATTGGCAAACGACGTTATGTCACCACCTAAAGCAGAAGTTACACGGGCTGTTAAAGTCCTGGAGGCCCTTGAAGCGGCAGCAAAAGCAGGCAAAGGGGCCGCTTCTTTGGACGGTAAATTAATCGATGCTGCATCGGCCAGAATGGCCGAAAACATCGTGCGTCAGTCCAATGCGATTAAGTCTGCAGCCTAGCGATGACCAGGTCAGAATACATTTTTAACATTTAGATTGTTGGGGTAGAGGTCGTGGAAATACACGAATATCAGGCGAAACAGTTATTGGGTAATTATGGGGTATCAATACCCCCGGGTGGACTGGCCTACAGTCCGGAACAGGCGGTCTATCGCGCCACTGAAGTTGGCGGCGAAAAATGGGTGGTCAAGTCTCAGATTCACTCTGGTGCCAGGGGCAAGGCGGGGGGCATAATATTTTGTGAAAATACCCAGGAAGTATGGGATGCCGCAGAGTCACTACTGGGCCGCAAGCTAGTCACCAATCAAACCGGGCCAGCAGGAAAAACGGTCTATCGGCTTTATGTCGAACCCGCCCAGGATATTACCCAGGAACTGTATTTTAGTTTGGTGCTGGATCGAAGTGCAGAATGTATCGTTGCGGTGGTGAGCAAACAAGGTGGTATGGACATAGAAGATCTGGCAGAAAATAATCCCGAAGCTCTGGTCAAGGTGCAGATCGAGCCAGCGGTTGGCATGCAGAAATTTCAAGCACGACAACTTGCTTTTGCCATGGGTTTGACTGGCGCCCAGATTCAACAGTCAGTGAATGCCATTATGGGTGCATACCGCGCTTTCCGGGATCTCGACGCGACCATGCTAGAGATTAACCCCCTTTGTATCACTGGCGCGGGTCAAGTTGTAGCATTGGATGCGAAAATGTCATTCGACGACAATGCGTTGTTTCGCCGTTCGGAAATTTCCGAATACCGGGATAAATCTCAGGAAGATCCGAGGGAGATGGAAGCGGCCGACCGGGGTTTAAGCTATGTTGGTCTTGACGGAAATATCGGTTGCATCGTGAATGGTGCGGGGCTCGCTATGGCGTCCATGGACATAATCAAAATGAAAGGCGGTGAACCAGCGAACTTCCTTGATATTGGCGGCGGTGCGTCGCCGGAAAGAGTAGCCAAGGCATTCAGGCTGGTACTGTCGGATCAGAAGGTGAAGGCGATTTTGGTGAATATTTTTGCCGGTATAAATCGTTGTGACTGGGTAGCCGAAGGCGTGATTAAAGCGGTGGAAAAGTTGCGCCCGGAAATTCCTATCGTGGTTCGGTTATCGGGTACCAATGTTGAGCTGGGGCGGGAAATGATAGAAAGCTCCGACCTCAAAATTCTGTCTACCGATACCCTGGAGGCTGCCGCGGAAGCCGTTGTGGCGTCGATTAAGCAATAATACTTTCAGCTTCGCTGGAAATTCTGTTGGAATAAAATGGCTATACTAATTGATGAGAAAACACCGATCCTGATACAAGGATTTACCGGACAAATGGGTTCATTTCATGCCCAGGAGATGATTGAGTACGGTAGCAACATCGTCGCCGGCGTCACACCTGGGAAGGGTGGAGAAACCCATCTTGGGAGACCAGTATTTAATACTGTTCGAGATGCAGTCAAGGCCACCGGCGCCAGGGCCAGTATCGTGTTTGTACCACCACCCTTTGCTTCCGACAGCATTATGGAAGCAGCTGAAGCCGGAATCGAATACTGCGTCTCCATAACAGATGGCATTCCGGCTCAGGATATGTTGCGGGTAAAACGCTATATGCGGCGATTCAAACAGTCTCGACGAATGTGCCTGACCGGCCCCAATTGCGCCGGTACCATCAGCCCGGGAAAAGCCATGCTTGGTATTATGCCGGGTCATATCTACCTGCCCGGAAGAATAGGAATTATTGGCCGTTCTGGAACCCTCGGATATGAAGCTGCGTCCCAGCTTAAATCTCAGGGCATAGGGGTTTCGACCAGCGTCGGTATTGGTGGCGATCCCATTAATGGAAGTTCATTCACCGATCATCTAATGCGATTCGAGGAAGATGATGAAACTGACGCAGTGATTATGATAGGCGAAATCGGTGGGCAGCAGGAAGTTCAGGCCGCTCAGTTCTTTAAAGAAAATATGAAAAAACCGGTGGTCAGTTATATCGCGGGGCTTAGCGCACCAAAGGGGCGGCGCATGGGGCATGCCGGAGCGATAGTCAGTTCGGTGGGCGAGAGTGCTGCGGAGAAAGTGGAACTCTTACGCCAAAGTGGAATTGGCATTGTACCGTCGCCAGCGGATTTCGCGAGCTCTGTAGCCTCTATTCTATAGGTGCCGGTTCTTACGCTTAGAATTTCTGATCAGGCATACTAAAGATATCTCGACGCCGTATAGACAGTAAGGAAGACGCAACCCTTGTCGCCACTGATAAAATCGTGATCCAGTGAGCCGGTTTCAGCGGCGCTTGACCATCCCGCGTACAACCATTTGCCGTTCTGGCGAGCACTACCTTCCATTAAATAGACAAATTCAGGACCATTGTGGAAATGATCGGGGTAGGAAGTGTTCGGGGCAAATCGGTAAAGCTCCATAGTTTGGTCGTTGGCCGAACAAAGGGCTTTAACTTCGACACCTTCTGCCATGTCAGACTTTTTCCATGGGACGGTATTTGAATCGGAAAACAAGAATGTCGATTCCATACTTCTATTTGGGTGTTGTTAATAGTTAAGTGTAGCGATATTGTAAGATTTTTGGCTCTCGATGTGCAGGAATTCTCTTGCCAAGTTAAATCGATAGTGATGATGATTTCCGCCTTGGATCAATTGACAATGACACTTAAGAGACCCGGTCATGGGGAGAATTGGCTAGGGCCAGCTTAGAAAGTTGTTGCCGAGAATGTAGTATAGGAATTAATATCCAGCTATATCAACACTTCAGCAACACAGTAAATAGATTTCGGGATACAGCAATTATGAAATTAGTTGAAAAAACACCTCTGGGTAGTGCCGATATCAACCAATTTAAGACAGAAGGGTATGTTCTGCTGGAAAATGCGATTACTGCAGACGAGTTAAAAACCCTTCGAACCGAGTTTGACAATTGGGTTCGTGACAGTCGTTCAGAATCAACGTCATATGGCCAACAAATGGATGGCCGACCGCGCTTCAGTCTGGAACCAGGGCATAGTTTTGAGCAGCCGGCACTGCGGCGTATTGCATCGCCAATAGAATTATCCCAGGCCTATCTTGATTTGGTGCGCAACAGTATTGCGGCGGACGCTGTGGCTCAGCTAATTGGACCCAATATTAAATTCAATAACGCGAAAATAAATTCCAAGCATCCGGGGAGCGCTACCGCAGTAAAATATCATCAGGACTTTATGTTTGAACCTCATACCAATGATGACCTGGTGACGGTGCTTTTTTTTCTGGATAATCTCACGCCGGAAAATGGTCCCCTGGAAATCGTCCCAGGCAGTCATCTTGGTCCCCTCTACGATCATTGGCATGAAGGTGTTTATACAGGTTCGGTTGACTCATTGGTTGCCGGCGAGGCTGCAGATAAATCTGTTGCCTGTTACGGCGTAGCCGGTTCCGCGTGCTTGATGAATACTAGACTGCTCCACGGCTCGGCGCCAAATCTTTCCAATTACCCCCGTACTTTATATATTGTTGAATACTGTGCAGAGGATGCCTATCCGCTCCAGCTAAATCACATACCGAGCAAGTATGTAGGAGATATTATCCGTGGAGAGCGAACTAACCGGGTGCGCTGTTCCAGTTATCAAATGGAGTTTCCTGAAGTTCCTAAGGGTGCCTCATTTTTCGAGCAGCAATCGAGAACAATAAGTTAGCTGTAATCAAGATACGATTACGATGTCGTCGATTTCTAATCGCGCAGTAATTTCCGATATGGTAAAGGTAGTCTAGGATGGTTCCCCAGGAAAAGAAGTAGATTACGCAGAATTAAGGCAGTAATATCTGGCCACCTGACGTTATCAAACGGATATCACGACTGGTATCATATCGTTTTTTGATTTCGCGAGAATTGTATGTCCGATAATTCAGCCGTAAATGTATTTGCATCTGATAATGTGACCTCGGCCTGTTCAGAGGTGATGCAAGCCGTGATTGCAGCTAACCAGGGCATCGCTGTTTCCTACGGTGATGATACCTATTCCATTGATCTTGAATCCCGGCTCTCGGAAATTTTTGAAACTCCAGTTACCGCGTTTCCCGTTGCCACGGGTACGGCATCAAATGCCCTTGCGTTATCGGCACTAACCCCGACATTTGGGAAAATTTATTGCCACGAGTTATCCCACATTAATACCGATGAATGCGGCGCGCCGGAAATGTTTACCGGTGGGGCGAAACTGATCGATATCAAAGGGGAAAATGCCAAATTGAGCGCAGAGACCCTTGAAGCCTCAATTTATGGGCGGGGTAATGTCCACCATGCTCAGCCTTCCACAGTAAGTCTGACCCAGGCTTGTGAGTCAGGTACGGTCTATCAAATAGATGAAGTCAGGGCGATTTCGGCGGTTGCTCGGGAGCATGATTTGTCTGTCCATATGGATGGCGCCAGATTCGCCAATGCTATGGTAGCTCTGGACGCCACCCCTGCTGAAATGACCTGGAAATCTGGTGTCCAGGTGCTTTCCCTGGGAGGAACAAAAAACGGATGTTTAGCAGCGGAAGCCGTCATTTTTTTTGATTCCGATCTGGTTGGCGATTTCGCCTTTCTGCGAAAAAGATCAGGCCAGTTATTGTCGAAAATGCGCTTTATATCAGCTCAACTTGTTGCCTACCTGACCGATGATATCTGGCTACGTAATGCTCGCCAGGCCAACGCCATGGCAGCTCGTTTGAGCAATGGTTTGGCCACGCTTCCGGGGGTAAAGCTGGCCTATCCGACCCAGTCAAACGAGGTGTTCGTGAAACTTTCTGCTGCGACAGTTCAAGGGTTACAAAGCGAGGGGCTCGATATTAATGATGAGGAACTGGATGGCACCGCGATTCGTTTCGTGGCGGCATGGAATTCAGGAGCATCAGAGGTCGACCAGATAATTGCGGCAGTAGCGCGGCACTGCTAGGTTTTTGAGCCTTTCTGACCGATTACTCCGTCGAACATCCGACTCATCAGTCCCAACAGGAAGGCGGTACTGGTGCTGAATAGTATGAGCCCCCCCATGGCTTCAAAACTTGAAAGTAAGCGCCAAGTCGGGGTCAGGATGACATCGCCATAACCCAGTGTGGTGCTGGTGACGACGGAGAAGTAGAGCGCATCTTCCATAGACTGAAACTCTCCAATGTAAAAATAGATTATCGCCCAACCCCAGGCTTCAATAGAATGCAACAAAATGATGCCAAATACAGCGATAACCAGAAGCAGCAGCATTGCGAGAACGGGAGAGTTATTGTTTTTGCTTAGGGGTGGCTGTTTGAGCAGTCGGGCAATCCAGATTAATCCAAGAACGTGAAATACCACAAGAATCACAATAACTGAGGTGCCAAACAATAATTGCGTGGTAAGCATGGTTTTTCCCGTTAAGTCAGATAGCGCAATCTAACATACACTGGTCAATCGCAAAAAGGTAAGTTGTTAACCCACCATATTGAGGAAAGACAAAAAGTAAGTTAGCATGTTCCGAATTATAAATAGGATATTACGAGGTGATTGAGAATGAACACTACTAGGCAGTTTTTCAGGTTAATACCAATATATTTGGCGCTGGTTCTGACCGGCTGCGCGACCACTTCCAATGACGAAGTTCCGACTGCACCAGTAACGGTATTTGTTGAACAATTTGAAATCGATAACGACACCGATTCTCACTACTACCGATTTTTTGGCTATAACGAACCGGCTGAACTTGGAGTGGTAGACGCTGGATTAAAGAATCTGCCGACACCGGAAAAATATGCAACCCTGGGGTCGAGTCTCAACTATTATGATGTGGGGGGTAACGGCCAGGTTGTCGCGTCTATGCTGAACGAAAATGGCGACGAGGGCCTGGACTTGTGGAAAATTGCCTCTGCAAATGCGCGTTTAACATCGACTACCAATTTTCACTTTACCCCGTCGGTGTCCAAGGACGGTGAAAGCGTCTATTTTTCTTCGGTGCGAGGACGCAAAGGTTCTCGTACCAATTACATATGGCGTATGCCGGCCCAGGGTACCGGCAATATGACGCGTATTGGCGCCCCTGGATTCCTGGTGCGCTGGCCGTCCGAATCGCCGAATGGGGAATATCTATTGTATTCAGTAAAAGAAGATATCGAGGAACCTTTTGAGATTTGGTTCACCACCACTACCGGAGCGGTAGCGACCCAGATGGGGTTCGGCGAATATCCCACCTGGTTGGGGGACGAACAAATTTTGTATCAAAATCAGGACGAGTCCACTACAAACTATAATGTCTGGAGAATTAATGCGGATGGTACGGAACGGACCGAACTCATTTCGAATGCCGGACTAAACAGTATTCATGCCGAAGCCGATCCCAGCGGACGTTTTATTGCCTACGTTAAGGAGGATCCGAAAATTGGACCCGAAAGCAGGGATATTTTTGTTTATCGGGTTTCCGATGGCAAATCCCAGCAGGTTACCTCAAATATTTCCCGGGATGACTTGCCGCGCTGGTCTGAGGACGGCACCTATTTGTTTTTTCGCTCAACTCGTGGTGTTGAATGGGGAATTTGGCGATTGAAGGTAACTCGATAGATTCGAATTGCGGTTTGTATAGAGCCAGAGAGGTTGGACATCGGATTGCTGAATAGAGCGGTCAATCCGAGCAAACCCGGTAATACATTACACTGGTTATGGGTCCATGAACGGCTGGGCTGCCAGGATTATCCCCCAGAATGTTGCGGATACAGTCGGGAAGTGTTGGGGACTGTGTTCAGATACCACCAAAGACGCGGGACCTTGGGAAGGAGAGCTACGCAATATGTGGAAACCCACCCAACAAGATGCGCTATGGTTTCACGGGAGTAATCTGCATCAGTCCAGGCACTATTCCCAATTTCTATGGTTGCAGATAAAAGCCCACATGAAAATTATTCCCACTCCAGTGTATGGCGTGGGAGAGGTTCATCATTTAGGCTGATTAGCGATCTGTTCAGGAGAATACTTTTCAAAATCCCCGTCATAGGTTTTTTGACGGGGTCTAGCATACCCCTGTCGCTTACTGTTTTTTAAACCAAGGGTTGCAAGCCCTTCGATGATTTTAATCGCGGGGGCCACACCTTCAATTACCGGAACGGCATACTGATCTGACAATCTTTTTGCCAGATCAACCATGCCGGCGCAGCCAAGTACAATCGCTTCGGCGCCATCGGTTTCTAAAGCCATTTCTATTTCTATTCCGATGATCTGTTCTGCCTTACTGCCCGGTTTGTCGAGATCAAGAACCGGAATTTCAGAGGCCCGGACGTTCTTGCACTGATGAGAATATCCGTATTTTACAACTAGATGTTCAAGCGCCGGAATGGACCGCCCCAGAGTGGTTATAACGCTAAAACTATTGGCCAGAATCGAAGCAGTTTGCATCGCCGCCTGACAAATACCCATGACCGGCACATCAACCAGGGTTCTGGCAGCGTCCACTCCGGTATCGTCAAAGCAGGCAATAACAACACCATCGATTTGATCGCCGAAATGACGAATCTGTTCCAACATTGGCGGTATGGCAAATACTTCGTCGTAGTAACCCTCGATACTCTTGGGACCATAGGATGACGTCGCACCGATAATTTCCACATCGGCAGATATCTGGGTGCGGGCGGCGGATAACGCGAGGTCCGTCATTGACTTTGTGGTATTGGGATTTATTAATAGTAGGCGCATAGCCTAAACCATTCCCTTGCCAGCATCGCTGCCCTGTTTACGCCGGCGCCGCTGAGATAACGCGATAGCCGTAAACGAAATCAAAATAATTAAAAACGATACCGCTGTAGTCACCGTTCCCAGAGCGTACAACGTCGGCGTAGTCACCGTGGTGGTCATCCCAAAAATCTCCAGGGGTAATGTGTTGGTTACGCCGACCGCTAACAAGGATCGGGCAAATTCATCGAAACTCAGAGTGAATCCAAATAAACCAACCCCGATTAAACTCGGGCCAATTATTGGAATGATGACATGCCGTATCACCTGCCAGGGTGATGCGCCGAGGTCCCTTGCGGCTTCTTCATAGGCTTTGTCAAAGCGGTTGAATACCGCAAACATAATAAGTAGTCCGAAGGGCAGAGTCCAGGTCAGATGAGCGCCTAAACCTGAACTATACCAGCTGGCTTCGAGGTCCAGGCGATCGTACATCAGACCGATCCCCAGAGTAATCAGAATTGACGGTACGATTAGACTGGCAACGGCAATATAGAACACCACCGCGGAGCCAAAGAATTTCTTGCGAAAGGCGAGCCCTGCGGCGAGGGAAATTACGACAGTCAGCAACATGACCAGCAACGCCAGGGAAAATGACCGAATAAACGAGCTTTTAAAATCACCTACCCGTTGCTCCTTGAATAGTTCAAAGAACCAGTGCACTGAAACACCATCCAGAGGAAACGTCAATCCACCGTTCGGACCCTGAAATGAAAGAACTACAATGGCCAGTATAGGGCCATACAGAAATAGAACAAAGGCAGTAAAAAAGGCTGCCAGGAAATAGAAAGAGCGGCCGCGCTTGCCTTCCAGGGTAGACAAGTTACAGCTCCTTACGAATGTTTACTGATCGCATTAGAAGTGCTACCAGAATTAAAACAACGATCAACAATATAATCGCGTCCGCTGCAGCCGCCGGATACTGCAGCAACGCCCGTTTATTATTCATCGCGACGCCCACTGAGGCACTCTGTCCTCCTGACATCATTTGCACCGTAACGAAATCCCCCATCACCAGTGTAATTACAAAAATAGTACCGATCATAATTCCGGGTTTGCACAGAGGAAGAATTACATGCCAGAGCGTGCGCAAAGCACTGGCGCCGGAATCCTGGGCTGCTTCGATGATGGACCGATCTATCCGCATCATGGAATTAAAAATGGGAACCACCATAAACAAGGTGAACAAATGGACGAATGCCAGAACTACCGCAAAATCTGAAAACAGTAACCAGTCAATCGGCTTGTCGACTACCCCAAGACTGACCAGTGATTTATTGATTAACCCGTTGCGCCCCAATACTGGAATCCAGGCAATCATCCGGATAATGTTCGAGGTCCAGAATGGAATTGTGCAAATCAGAAACAGGACAATTTGCCAGCGCAGCTGGCGCACATGAAAGGCCAGGAAGTAGGACACGGTAAAGCCGATCAGCAGGGTAAAAACCCAGGTTAAAAAGGTGAACTTGAGGGTGCTTAAGTAGATTTTATAGGTAATCGATGATTCGAATAACTCAACATAGTTGGTCCAGACAAAATCCGGAATTAGATCAAATTCCGAATAGTCCCAGAAGCTGACAATTCCGATCAGGATGATGGGGCCGATCAAAAAAAATAATAGCGTGACGATCAGCGGCAGGATTTGGAGATAACGCACAGACTTTAAAGTTTTTATCGTCGCTGTGGTGCGTCCACTGCCTTGGCAGTGGACGCGGGATTGAATTTACCCGGTATTTGGAAGATTACTTAACGTCAGTTCGACCTCAGGCGGCGATAAATTCATTCCACTTTTTAACCATATAGCGATTTTCATCCATAACCGAGTTCCAGCATTCAACCCGGCCCATACGGTCGTAGAATGATCCTCCGTCCCGAGTAGCACCGGCGGGTTCAAGTTTGTTACCGAATGGATCGATAATATCGCCCTGGGCGGCCTTGCCTTCAAACCAGTAGCCCCATTCATCATCGTTCATATGTAACTTCGAGGTCTCGGGTGCAGCGGAATAGTAACCCTGGCGCATCAACAGTCCGCCAACCCATCCGGATAGATACCAGTTTATATATTCGTAGGCTGCGTCGAGTTCGATACCGCTCAGGTTGGCCGACAAGCCGAGTCCGCCACCCCAGGATCGATATCCTTCTTTCAGGGGCTGGTAAATACAGGGAATCCCCTGGGAGCGGACCTTGGTAATAGCTGGTGACCACATGGATTGAATCACTACTTCTCCCGACGCCATCAAATTGACCGATTCATCAAAGGATTTCCAGAACGCACGAAACTGTCCATCCTTCTTGGCTTCGGTGAAAATTGCCATGGTCTTGTCAATTTCTTCCTTGGTCATATTGCCCTTGTCGCCATATTGCACCGCGCCCATGGCTTCGCAAACCATGGCGGCGTCCATAATGCCGATGGAGGAAATGTTGAGGATGGAGGCCTTGCCCCTGAATTCTGAATTCAGCAGTTCGGTCCAGCTATTGATGGGGCGACCGATTAGATCAGGGCGGATACCCAGGGTGTCGGCATTATAAATAGTTGGTACCATGGTGTACCAGTCGGTCATGCCACTGGCAAATTTTTTGTCCCCCGGTTTTTCGACGAAGCTCACGGTATGGGGTGCGGTACCCTGAGCGATGTTAGATTCAGGGGTAAGTCGTCCGTCCTTAAAAATGCCCACGATTTTATCGAAGTGGTCGAGCCGGCTGATCTGCATTGGCTGCATATTTCCCGCGCCCCAGACTTTCTTCAAAGTAAAGTACTCGATGTCGGCGATATCAAATGCCTTGGGCTGAGTTGCTACCCGTTGGGCAGTAGTATCGGTATCCAAAGCGGTCATCTGTAGAGTAAAGCCGAGATCTTCTTTACACTTCTTGGCTATATCGTTGATATTGGATACGCCGGTGCCGAACTGGCGCAGCGTAACGTTTTTAATATTCTGGGCCCATATCATGGGAAAGCCGCCGAGGGCCCCCGCGCCAACAGCCGCTACCGTTGCTTTTTTCAGAACCGAACGTCGGCTGTTTGATTCTGGACTACCCTTTTCACTGTTTTTCTTCATAACTTTTTCCTCATTAATTTTTAGTGCAAGTTATACTGGGATTTTTTCAGGATCCTACCAAGTGGATAGCGGATTGTTCCCAGCTGGCGATGACCATATCGCCGGTGTTGATTCCTGATTGAAAAAACTGCTCTTCATTCAACAGAACCGAAAATAGCTGATCACGGGGCAGGTCCAGATCAATTCTGACCGCAGCCCCCTGATACTCGATGCCACCGACTTTGGCTGACACCGAATTCACTTTATTATCCTTGGCGCTCTCTCTTGAAACACTTATTTTGTCTGAGCGTAATGCGACTGTGGCATCACCAGCCTGAACCGAAGTAGATTTAGTGGACTTAAAAACAATACCATTACTGGTGTTTACTTCGAATCCTGATTCAAGGGAGGTTGCCAATTGACCGGTGATCACGTTATGCCCACCGATAAATCGTGCGACAAATTCTGATCCGGGAGCGTTATATACGTCTCGGGGCGGAGCTGCCTGGTCTATTTCCCCATTATTCATTACTACCACTAAATCTGCCACTGCCATAGCCTCTTGCTGGGAATGGGTGACATGGAGAAAAGTTATATTCAGCTCTCGCTGCAGTCGTTTTAGTTCGGCTCGCATTTTGACTCTGAGAAATGGATCCAGCGCGGAAAGAGGTTCATCCAGCAGCAGAACCGAAGGATTGGTGATCAAAGCGCGGGCCAGGGCAATTCTCTGCTGCTGTCCGCCGGAAAGCTGGGCCGGAAAGCGATCGGCATATTCTTCCATATGCACCAGGGCGAGCATTTCCCGGGCCCGGGTGTGTCGGGTAATGCGATCTTGTCCCTGCATTCTTAAACTAAAGGCAACGTTATCCAGACAGCTAAGATGGGGAAACAAGGCATAATTTTGAAACATCATTGACGTCGGCCGCTGCGCCGGGGCAAGCTGGGTAATATTCTTGCCATCAATTGAAATCGTGCCACGCTCGGGTGTTTCATGGCCGGCAACCATGCGTAACGTCGTGGTTTTACCGCAGCCCGAAGGCCCTAGCAAGCAACAGTAAGTTCCTGCCGATATAACGAGTTTGATGTCGTTAACAGCGATTATGTCTGCATAGACTTTGGTCGCGCCCACGATAGATATTTCGCCCTTTTTTCTTTGATCCATTAGTTACAAAGTACTTCGATAATCCAGATGATTTGTATTAGTAGCTAGTTTGCGAGTATCCGATCCGGCGCAATCTATAAATTTTGGCCAAATTAGTGATTTATTTGGATGTTATATTGGGTAGAATGGCAATAATAATACTATACAAGCATATTGGAAAGTGAGGGTATGAATTCGATGAAATTCTGGATGCCGGCTAATGGAATCGCGTTGTGGTTAAAACCGTTAATCAAAAAAGTTTCCCTGGCGTTAGTTTCTGCGCTCTATTTGTCTTCACCGATTGCCCTGGGAGAGTCAGGTACCGCCCTGGGCTCGGGGCAAACCACAATTGGTGGTCGTATCGGTGACAAAACCGGTGAAGGATTTCTCAGCTTTATCGTTCCGCTAAAAAAGGACAAGAACAGCTTGCTGTTTTTTAACCCCAGGGCTGCGCTTAAAGATGAAGGCGATGCTGAGGGTAATCTTGGCCTGGGTTACCGAACAATGATCGGTAACAATAAAGCGATTGTAGGCGCCAACGTATTTTATGATCGCCGTCGGTCCGTGCGGGATAATATGTGGAGTCAATGGGGCGTTGGTCTCGAAATTTTGACTAGGAACGTGGATGCCCGAATCAACTACTACGATCCGGACAACAAGCAGGTGATGACCAACGAAGTCCAGGTTCAAAATGAGTCTATCGATATTTCCCGCAGCTCTTCAAGTTCTACCGCTACCAGTTCAAATACTGCAACTAACCTGCTTGCTCCTACGCTGACGACCCAGACCCTGGGAACTGCCTTTGTTGGAAATAATGCGGTGAGTAATTTTGTTGATACCACGGCGACTCCGGTGCAACAGATAACCACCACCACCGCAGTAACCACAACGACTACTACTACCACTCGAACCAGAACAATTACCGACATGTTTCTTGAGCAGCGAGAAGGGGGGCTCAAGGGTTTTGACGCAGAGGTCGGGTTGAAATTAAAACTTCCAGACCGGATGCCGGAGACTCGGATCTTCGCCGGAGTTTATGATTTCGAGAATCCCTTTGGCCAAGATATCAGTGGCGTCAAGGCGCGACTCGAAATGCGGGCCGGCCCATACCTCACGTTTGATGCAGAAGTATTTGAGGACAAGGAGCTTAATGGCTCCGAATACTTTGTGGGTGCCAGGCTGCATATTCCATTTAGCGCAGGGAAGATGTGGGCAGATAAAAACCCATTCAAAGGGAGAAACATCAGTAAGAGTTTAAAAAAGTTTAAAGAGCGACCACTGATTGCACGCATTGACAAGGATGAGATTGTTCGAGATGTGCGAATTCAAACTAGGGAGTCAGAGCTTGAAGAAAACTTGAAGCGCCGTGAAGTCGCTACGGAAGTGGAGGTAGACCGCCAGGTATCAACCAGCACCCGGGTATCGACTGCGGTTCGAACCAGCGTAAACAGTGTCTCGGCCAATCGGACTGAGGCGCTAACCAACAATGGCACCGCAATATCAATCGTCCACGTCGACGATAATAATGCGGGTGATCCGGGAAACAGCGCGGCAGCGGTTGCCGGAACCTATGAAAATCCCCACACCAATGCGGCCAGTACCAACGCTAATCCGGTAGATGCAAACATTCTTCTGGTCCATGGCGGCAGCACTGTATCCGGGGTCGCTATTAATGTAGATGATAACGACAATCTATTGGGAGAAGGCGGCGGTGTGAGCCATACCATCGTAACCGATCAGGGCAGCATTGTATTGCCAGAAACCGCGCCCGGGGCAGGCGCTGGTGCAGTTCCAATCTTGAGTGGCGGTGGCGTTGCGATCTCATCAAATAATGTGTTGGTCGATAACTTTCGTATTGATAATGGCGGCAGGGTAACCACCGCAAATGCGGGAACCACTCACAGCAATATAACGCTTCGCCGAATAACGGTTGACGGTACCGGACAGCCTGCCAATACCGAAGGGTTTAACCTTGGCCAGGGCGGTATTCTTGACGGCAATATTATCCTGGACCGGATTAATGTTACCAATACAACGGGTAATGGTATCAATGTGGAAAATTTAGCGACAACCGCAAGATTTACCGGCACCGATATCATTGCAAATAACAATCTGATTAATGGTGTGCGATTTTTTAATACGGCCAACGGGGCTCGGGTTGACGTCACTAACCTAACCGCCAATGGCAACACTAACAATGGGCTGTTTGTACAGAATGCGGCCCAAGGATCTATTTTTCAGTTTAATAATTTTGACGCTGCAAATAGTCAAAATAGTGGTATTAATTTGCTGAATAACTCGGGTCAGTTTGACTTCGATGCTAACAGTTCTCTTAACTCAAATCAGACTAACTTTTTTGTCGAAGGCGGTACACCAAATACGACATTTACCGGCACGCTAAACAATACGGCTGCCAATACCCGTTCTATCGATATCAAAAGAACCACTGGGGGTGCGATCACATTTAACAGCGCAACACCCGATGCGATTCAAGACAATGGGACTGGTATCTTTCTTGATAACGTTGATGGAACTGTCAACGTTTTTGCGGATACCGAATTACGGGGTATTGCTGGCATCGATATAGCCGGCGGTTCTGGTACATTTACATTCTCTGACACTGATTTAACAGATATTGCCGGACCTGGTAACCCCCTCGCCCCCGCTGCCTTGAGCATTAATTCGGGCAACGCTACCATAAATTTTGGTCCGCAAAGTTCAATTACCCAGGGGGCTAATTTTGGAGCTGTAGGTGTTTTCAATCATTTCGGCGCAGTTACCTTTGACCAAGCAACCCAGATAAACACAACCTCGGGCAATGGATTACGTTTTGATAATGCCGATGGCACCTACAACTTTAACGGTGGCATTAACTTAAATGGTGGTGATGCAGGTATTGATATTCTGAACGGTTCGGCCGGAACCTTTACCTTCGCCAATCCGACCATCAATAATACCGTCAATGGTGTCGGCATAAATATCGATAATGCCGGTGCCGCAGCTACTGTGACCTTCAATGGTCTCGACGTTACCACCAATAATAACACCGGCGTGTTTATCGCGAATAATACCGGGACCGTGACCATTGATAACAGCGTCAATGGTACTTCAATCAATTCAACTGGCGGGCCGGGATTTGATGCCACTGGTGCGACACTTGATGTTGTCTTCGATGGACTCTCTGCCACCAATGGATCAGGTATCAATCTGGTTAATTCCACCGGTACATTTACCGTAGGAACCGCGGGGGGCGCCCCGGGTTCCGGCGGAATTATCAATGTCAACGGCGGCAATGCGATTAATATTACCGGCGGTTCCGTGGTTGCCCAGTTTAACAGTATGAATATCGATGCTACCGGCGGTGTCGGCGTTAATATCAATGGCGGCACCACAGGCGACATCATTTTTCAGAATAGCGATATCAGGCAGCTTGGCGCTGGTCGTCTATTTGGAATCGACGGTTCCACAGCTGGCAATATTCTGTTCGGCGCAGCCGGCAGTCTCGACGCAACGGTGGCCAACAATACTGGCGGCTTTATCAGCAATACAGATGCCAATGTTACCATTGCCAATCTTAATCTAGCCAATACCGGGGACAATCAGGGAATCGATATTTTTGGCGGGTCAGGCCAATTCCAATTTGATAATGCCACGATTACCAATGCCACAGGGGCCGGTATTGACGTCAATAACCACAATGGATTATTTCGCTTTCGCAATGGGTTGATTGACGGCACCGGCGGCAATGCCTCCACAATTGGCCTCGATATCGACGGCGGTACCGGTAACGTGGAAATTTTTCGGGACATCGCACCCGATGCAAATTCTTTTGCCAATTTGACTGATGACGCAGTCAATATCAATAATCGTAGCGGAACCGTGTTGCTTTCAAATATAGAAGTGGCAAATATTCTCGACAGAGCGTTGGAAAATACTAACACCGGTGTCGTAACAATTACCAATGGACTAACCCTCCTCGATCTGACACTTGCCGGTACCGCGAGCGCGAACTTTATCAACCAAACGGGCGATGTCGACATTGTAGGCGCGAATTTTTCAAATCTGATTATTAATGGAGGTAACGCAAACTATAATGTTGATGCTGCTACCCAGTTAATCAATACTACTAATGCCGCTACGGTTGATATCTTTAACCATATAACCGGTACAGTAGAATTCGATGGCACCATCGACACCAATAATGGTTCTGGTCTTCAATTTGATAACGCCGATGGAATCTATAATTTCGACGGGAGCGTCACACTAAACGGCGGCGATGCCGGCATTGATATTCTCAACGGATCGGCGGGAACATTTACCTTCGCCAATACCGATATAACTAATCCCACAGGTACTGCCATTAATATTGATAACAGTACGGCGGCGGTAAATTTTCAGGCGGGAAGCTCAGTCAATCATAATTCCGCGAATCCTGCGGTATCGATCACTGGGCATAATACTGGCGGGGTAACGTACAGCGGTACGATTAACGCGTCTAATGGATCCGGATTTCAATTCAATAATGCTGATGCCGCCTACAATTTTGATGGCAACAATACGTTAAATGGTGGCGACGCTGGTATTGATATTCTGAATGGATCGGAAGGAACATTTACCTTTGCAGATACCGATATTACCAACCCGACTGGTACCGCTATTAATATTGATAGCAGTACCGCAAGGGTGGACTTTCTGGCAGGGAGTTCGGTCAATCATAATTCCGCGAATCCTGCAGTGTCGGTCACCAATCATAATACGGGCGCGGTGACCCACAGCGGTACGATTAATGCGACCAATGGTTCCGGGCTTCAATTCGACAATGCCGATGCCGTGTATAATTTTAATGGCAGCAACACGCTAAATGGCGGTGATGCCGGGATTGATATTCTCAACGGATCAGCGGGCACTTTTACCTTTGCGGATACCGATATTACTAATCCAGCCGGCACCGCTATCAATATTGATGGCAGCGCGGCAGTGGTTGATTTCCAGGCAGGCAGTTCGGTTAACCAAAACACCGCCAACCGCGCGGTCTCTATTACCAATAATACCGGTGGGACAATTGGTCTGGTGGGTGCAGTCAATGCGACCGCTGCGAGTACGGGAATACGGATTGAAAACAATACTGGTGGAACCTTTAATTTTACTGATGCGAATCTCGGTACCGCTGGATCAAGACTGGCCGCGGATGCGGTAACGATTCAGAATAATACCGGTGGAACCACATTCATTGCTGCGCTGGATACGTTCAATACTACCGGCAGTGGTTTGTTTGCCAATAACAACGGGGCGGCAGCTACGGTTGGAGTTACTGGCGGCAATATAGATTCTCAAAACGATACCGCGATTGATATTACCGGGACCACATTGGCTGCAGGCGGGATTACCTTTACCAATATTACCTCGAGGGATAGCGCAGGTGCGGGAATTAACCTGGATACGGTGGGTGGTGGTCCACTGTCGGTTACCAATACCGATATCGACAATTCAGCCCTGGCCGGTATCAACTTGAGTAATACCACCAACACGGTTAACTTTAATAATGTTGATATCGATACCACCGGCGGTAATGGCGTAGATATTTTTAATACAGCTACGGTTAATATCGGAACAGGATCCAACGGACTAGCTATTGATGATGTGGTCGGCGACGCCAATGCTGGCATCAGGATTAACGGCATGAATGGCACTATAAACCTGGGAACTGGTGCGACTCCGGGAGCTGCTGCCTTGATTGGCGCTAATACCCCGGTTGACGGTAATGGTATTTCTATTTTGAGTGACACCACCGGCACGATAAATATCGGTAATACGACGACCCAGTCGAGTATTGCCGCGGGGGCGACGAATGCCGTTGCAGATGGTATTTCGAGCATTGGAGCGGATGCGACGATTACCGTTACCGGTATTAATATTAATCAAGCCGGTAGCGGTGCCACCGGCCACGGAATTTCTCTCACCGATGATAATGGAGTCGGTACGTTTACCCTGACCGGTACCAACACCATCAATAACACGGGTGGCGACGGCGTCAATATCGCGGGAGCAAGCGCCTCAATTTCCAATACGACGATTGGTGGAACAGCTGCTCCTGGTGGCGACGGGATTGACATAACTGATTTTCTTCAGAATATCAGTATTACGTTGGACAATAATACCGTCGTTAATAGCGCCGGTGCCGGCATTAAAGTTGATGGTTCCGGCGCGGGATCTGTGACGATCAACTCGTTTAACGGCAACACAGTTACCGATGCAACCCTGCAGGGAATCGACATTACAGATGCTACCTTTGACGCAACCACAGGTGGCTTGATTACCCAGGTTGCTGGCGGAAATACCAGTGTCGGAACGATAGGTAATCGGATTGAAGGAGACGGAATTCGGTTAAATAATGTCCTCGGTGATATCGCTTTCGGCACCGTCGACGTCTTTAATAATAATGGCACCGGTTTATTTGTCCGGGACAATGCCGGTAAGGCGGGTTCATTTGCCATTTCCACCACAGGTGGAACCATCGATACTACTAACGGCACTGCGCTGGATATAGATCCGGTGATGGCTGATCTGAACTTTGCTGCCGCTTTATCCACCAATGCCACGGGCCAGGGTTCGTCTGCTGCGACAGCCGGTGGCCTGTTCTTTGATACGGTTAGTTCCCAGGGCGGCGCCGCCGCCAATGCGGTAAACATCACGACAGTAACTGTTACCGCACCAGGAGATGACGGAATAAGCATCAGCAATTCCGCGGGTAATTTTAGCTTTGGCAGCGTGACCATCGACAATGCCACCGGACACGGGATAAACCTTGCCGGGTCCAATGGCAATGTCACTGCCGCCACGGTCGATATCGACGGCTCGGCTATGTCGGCGGTTAATGTGGCCAATGCGACAAATAATGTAACGATTAACGGCGGCACCATAGGCAGCGCAACGCCGAGCACATTAAGCGCTGTCAACATCCAGGATCAGGTGTCTGGAATTGTAGTGATTAACAATCTGGCGACAACAGCAAGCAATGCTGGCGGTGTTGATTTATCCAATAACGCGGGTACCGTAACGTTTACTGGTGGAAGCCTTAACCAGTCTGGCGGGTTTAACGGATTGGATATCAGTGGTGGCGCCGGTACCGTTAATTTTGGCGCTGCCATCGTCCATACCGGGGCGGCGGGGACCGCAGTAGAGATCGATGATACCTCGGGCAACGTTACGGTATCCGGCTCGGTCACCAATACCAATGGTGGTCGTCTGATCGACATAGGTGGGACCACTGGACCAACTGCAGGCACGGTCGCATTCACCGGTGCTACGCTTTCGGATACCGCAGGCACCGGCATCCAAATTCAAAACGTATCTGGCGCTGCTGCCATCGATTTTTCAGCAGGAACTACCACCACAATTCAGGATTCCACAGTTGCGGGGATTAACCTCGCTAGTAACGCCGGTACGGTCACCTTCAATGGAACAACCAATGTAAACGATGCCACCGGAGATGGCATCGAGATCAACGGTAATACCGGTGCAGTCAGCTTTGGTACAACCAATATTAATCTTGGCACCGCAGACAACCTCCGAGGAATCGACTTTACCGGCAGTAACGTCGCCACTACGTTTGGCAATACCACCATCACTGATATTGGTAATGGCGGCGCGGCGAATCAGGTTGGAATCGACTTTAATGGCGCAGCGCTGGGTGGAACCGTTTCATTCCTCTCGGTAGCGTTGTCGGGCGAAAATACCTCGACCAGCTCAATTGGCGTCGACCTCACCGGTGTCACCGGCAACCAAATGGCCATTCTCGGTAGCCAGGTAACGCCCGCTACCGGACCTTCCAGCACGATTACCGATCTGCATCGCGGTATTGTGATCGACAACACCGCATCGGTTCAATTTACCTTTGGCGATGGTGAGGCCGCGAGTGACCGCGGGTCCAGCATTGACGTAAATGGCCAGGCCGGTGCATTTACGGTTGATCTTGGTGGTGGTACGTTGCTAGCGTCCAGTTTCAACTTTTTAGATTTGGCCGTATTTGCTGGCGTTGATATTGCAAATCTGCCACTTTCGCCGACGGCTCCGGTATTTGTCAGCGAAACCGGTGCGACCGTTGCTGTTGGCACCCATAATCTTGCAGTATCCACTGGAGTGTCGATTCCGACTATTACGGTGTCTGCCGCAGAAATGGCTGCCGACACAGATCAACTATTTGTTTTTGTTGCTCACGACGGAACGGGAATAATTGACCTGACAGCCGCAGGCGTCGATGGCTTTACCCTGGATCAAGGTCAGTCTATAGACGGCTTTGATGATGGTAATGTTATTAGTTTCGGCACCATACAGCCGGGCAATGTGTCTGGAGATCTTGGCGCAACTGGTGCAACGGTCACCCAGGACTCCGCCAGCCTGCAAAACTCTAATGGCGCCGCGACATCCGTGGTAAATGTTGGTGTCGGCAATAATATGATCGCTAATACTGTGTTTAGCGGCACAGGTCTGGCGGCGGGTGATAGCGTTATCAACATCAATGGGGTGACGGTAAATCCAGTAACGCTCGATAATATTGAAGTTACCAATGCCGCTGCCGCCGATGCAGCGGTATCCATCACAAACAACACCGCGAATGTCACCATCATGGGGTCGGACTTTGGCGGCGGCGTGATCGTGACTGGCGGGGCCGGTATAGTAACTATCGGGGCGACAATGTCGAACCTGATCATTGATGGTGGTAGTGCCAACGTCAATATTAACGGCTCCACTATTAACAATGCCACTAATACCAGTACAGTGTCTGTGCTAAATGGTCATAGTGGTACGGTTATCTTCGACGCCGCGACCAGCATCACTGCTACTAATGGAGATGGCCTGCAGTTTAACAATGCCTTTGGAACATATACCTTCAATGGCACCACCACACTAAATGGTGGCGATGCTGGCATCGATATTCTTAACAATACCGCCTCTTTACTCACAATCGGTACCTACAATTTTGGTGCCGGCACTAGTATCACCAATCCAACCGGTGTGGCGTTTAATGTTGATGGGGAAACTAACAACGTAACCTACAGCGGATCAATATCGCAAAACAACAACGCCGCCACCGTTTCAGTCAGGAATCAAACTGGCGCTATTTCAAACCCGACTGTCTTTGATGCCAGTAGTACTATTGTGGCTACAAACGGTACGGGACTGCAATTTGATAATGCCAGGCGCGCTTATCAATTTAACGGCACTACCACCTTGAACGGCGGCGATGCCGGGATTGATATTCTCAATAATGTAACCGGGGGCACATTTACTTTTGGCGCCAACACAAGTATTACCAACCCTATGGGTGTAGCATATTTCGTGCAAAATTCAGTTGTAGAGGGCTCATTTGCCGGCTCTATTGCACAAAGCAATAACTTTTCCTCGTTTCAAGTAGATGGTTCCATAGGGGGCAATTTTAACTTCACTAATGCCAGTACGATTAACCATACTGGTAACGCGACTGCTATTGCGATCAATAATTATGGTTCTGCAGGACCAGGATTAGTGATTGGCGGTTCAGTCATTGCTAATACCGGCTCCGCTACGGCTGTTAATATCACTAACAGTGCTGGCGGTATCAGTTTTACCGGCGGCCTCGATATCGATACCACCAGTGGTACCGGATTTAACGACACCGGCCCCGGTACATTGAATATTACTGGTACCAACACGATCAATAGCACCGCAGGGCAGGCCATAAATCTAAATGGGGTAACCATGGGCGCTAGTGGGGTCACGTTCGATAGCATCACGTCAACTGCCAGTGTCGCAGACGGCATCAGTCTCACGGGTGTTTCCGGCGGTACATTAGCGGTGACCGGTACAACCATGATCACGAACCCAGGGTCCGCGGGTATTGATATCGAAGGCACCAACACAGCAACTTTCAATTTTAACGATGTTGTGGTTGATCTCCAGGCAAATAATTCCACGGGTTTCGATTTAAGCGCCGCGGTACAAAATGCGAACTTTTCTATTGACGATTTCGAATTGACTACCACTGGCGCACCCACCGGCACTACTGGCATCAATGTGGTAGGCACCACAGGCACCGGCACTGTTCAGGTCGGCGATACCGTGGTGGGCGGGGCTAATGATGCCAATATTGTCGGTGTTGAAGACGGCGTATTATTCTCAAGCGCTACCAATTTCAATTTCGTCTATGGCGATGGTGAAGGTACCACGGATATAGATTCCACCATCAATGCCGGTACCCCGATCAATGATAACGGTACTGGTCTGCCAGCGGCGGGGTCATACAATTTTCTTGACGTGACGCTAACTGGTGATATCACTGCGCTGGCTGGGCCAACATTCTTCGTTTTTGACGATATTGGAACCGCTGGGGCGGGAACATTTGCTGATCCAGGTACGGCTGTTCAAGCGGAAGCGGCAGCTGCTGATGCCCTGGTCGTTATCGACAACACCCTGGGTGGTACTGGAGGGGTAAGCGACGTGATCGACCTCATCGCTCAGGGCAACAGTACGCTGAATCTGGATGACGGCCAGGTATTGATCGGTCTTATCGCCAATCAAGCCATCGATTTGACTACCCTGGGCGTTGCCGCGGGCGGTGCTCCCGCAAGTTTTATGCTAACCGGTGTCGGGTCTACTTCGACCATCACCGCACCTGGAACCGGTGTTGATACCATGTTACCAATCCTCAGCACAGGCGGCGCGAATAATACCGTAGAGCTTGCTGGTTCCGCCGGAATTGAAAGTACAATTATTAACAATACTGGAACCGGGGACGGTATTGCAGGCAGTTTTGCAACTGATGCGTCTGTCATTATCAACCGGAGCAACATCACGGGCGGTGCATCTGCTATCGATATCGACGTCACCGCCATGTCAACCGAACTCGCGTTGGACACCTTGACGCTTCGATCAGCTGCGGGTTCGGCTGCGCTGGATGTGGACGGTTCCGTCGGCGGTACCACTACCATCACCAACTTTAATAATTTAACCGTAAATGGCGGTGTTGGATCAGGTGCTGGTGTTAGCCTCAATACGATAACCTTCGATACCGCTCCAGGGGATGGTGATTTTACCGGGGATACAGTTGGCGGCGCGGCCAATACCCTGAATATTGGTCAGGGTGGCGCAGGCGCAGTCAACGGCGTTGGCTTGCAGCTGACAGCAGTCTCGGGTGATCTTTCATTTGGTAGTTTGAATGTCACTTCAACTGGAACCGGGTTGGACATCGCAGGCTCGGGTTCATTTAATGCCGCGGCAGGTTCGGGTTTTCGTTTAACTACGCTTGCTGGCACTGTCAATTCCACGGGTGCATCCGGCGTATTGTTTGATCCGTTTACTTCAGCTGTTACATTATCCAGTGTCACCTCGAATGGCGGTACCCACGGCATCCTGTTGGATGAGATTGATGGAGTTTTCCAGGTTATGGGTGCGACCACAATCAATAATGCCACAACTGCTGGTGTGGTCATTGACAATGGCAGCAACGCTCTAGGAGTAACGGCAACCTTTAACGGACTCAATATCGATACATCAGGGGCAGGCGAAGGGGCTGGTCTGGTGGTCACCCGGGCGGTAACAGGAATCACAGCGGTAAACTCTACCTCGGGCACAATAACTACTGGTGACGATGCAGCTATTGATATCCGAAACACCGGTGCTGGAACACTTACCTTGGGCAGTACTTTGTCCAGCGTTACAGTTAGTGGAGCAACAGAGGGAATCAATTTGGAAAATACCGGGGGTGGCACATTAAATGGGTCACTCAATTCTGGTAATGGCGGTTCAATCACCAGTACGACGTCACGAGGTGTTGATCTCGCGGGAATTTCCGCTTCGGTTACCGTAGGTCAGACCATAACTAATGCGGCAGGTCGTTCGATTGAAGTAACGGGGCAGACCAGTGGGACCAATACATTTAATGACATAATTAATGACACCGGTTTGGGTATGAATTTCAGCGGTAGTACTGGTGGTTCTACAACCTTGACAGGTAACGTGACGTTAAACTCGGGTACTAATACCGCTCTAACTGTGGTCAATAATGCCAGCCACGGCGTAACCTTCTCTGGTACCAATACCGATATTGACACCACTTCCGCAAATGCCGTGGATGTTTCTGGGGGCGGCACATTGGCGTTTAATAGCACTGGTACGAACACCATTAATGTCACTTCGGGTATTGGCTTTCAAGCTGACGGTGCTGGTACTGTGACAGTAACAGGTAGTTCGAATCTCACCACTACTACCGGTATTGCGGTGGATATACAAAATACAACTATCGGCGCGAATGACGTGACATTTGAAAGCGTTAGTGCCGGCGCCGGAACCAACAATAATGCCATTACGATTAACAATACAGGTTCAACTGGTGGATTTCACGTGACAGGTGTGGGGTCAACCAACGGCTCGGGAGGTACCATAGGAAATCGCACCGGAGCGGATGGTTCCACTACCCAAGGCAACGCGATCTCGCTAACTAACACCAGTGACGTCCAGATTGCCAATATGAACTTGTCAGGCACATACAGCAATCACGCAATACTGGGCAACACTGTTTCAGGTTTAGCCCTGACTAACGTTAGAGTCACCGGTACCAGCGGCACCAGCGTAACCGCTGATGAAGGGGGAGTAGAGCTGAATGGCATAACCGGCATACTGAATGTGACTAATGGCACATATGGCGGTGGTATTGAAGATAACTTTGCTATTAACAACACTTCTGGATCCCTGACGGCGAATTTTTCTGGGGTCTCATTTACTGCTAACAACGCCGCTAGCGGCGATAATGGATTACAGTTCGTGACCTCCGGTAGCGCGACCGGAAATCTCAATGTAAACAGTAGTACATTTACCGGCGGTCGATCCGTAATGTTATTTGCTGACATTGGAGGGTCCGGCGGAGGAAGCGTGAATATCGGTAATACCAGCAGTAATTCTTTTACTCAGAATCAAGTTGGATTAGTCGGTGGAGGGGCGATTGAGGTCTTGGCTACTGGAACTGGAAATAATGCGACAATTAACGCAAACATTCGAAACAATAATATCTTGGCTGGGACAATTGGAACAAATTTCTTCGCAGGTGATACCATTGTTACTGGCACGGGTTCTGGGTTTTCGGGCACCTTCAATTTGACGCTGGATAACAATCAAATTGGAACAAGTGGTGTGGAGGGTTCGGCGGCGGCGGTTACACCTGTGGGATCCTCACAAGGGGATAGTGGGATCGTTATCAGCAGCAACGGAGACGGTATAATCAATGCGTTGGTCAATAATAATAGAATTTTTGACTATAACGACAATGGACTGGAGATTATGTACGATGCGGAAGGTGCAGCCGTTCCTGATGTTGGCGGAAGCGTGAATTTAACTATTACTAACAATCAAATCTCAGACGCAGTCGGTGTTAGTGGATTAGCCCGAGGTTCCATTTTCGTGCTGGGAGGAGGAAGTTCTCCTGGTGATGAGGTTGACGTGTGCTTTGACGTGAGAAGTAATACACTAAATAATCCGGCCGGCCGAGAAATTCTTCTGGATATATTGGCGACTGGTAGTTCAACTTATGCGCTTCCAGGATTAACAGCATTTACCGAGGCCGATGTGGCTTCATTGCTGGCTTCTAACAACTCTCTGGTAACTGCTGATATTGACGTATTTACATCCGGTCTGACATTTGCGGGAGGGGTGAGTTGTACACAGCCGTAAATACGATGAGTGGTAGAATTGGGCTCAGCGGAAAATTTAGTTAAATATTTAGGCGACGAGGTGATCGATATTGTCGTAGAATGTTGAGAACTTGTTAGATGGAATCAAACCATCATTCTTAGTTGGCGATAGGTTTTTAGCGCGCAAAGATATATTTAGCGGCGCGAATCAAGATAGCAACCATGCATAAGTGGTAGCTTTAATATTTAGTATAGTGAGGACAGATATATGTCAGAACCGTTTTTGGCTGAAATTAGAATTGTCGGTTTCAATTTTCCACCCCGAGGATGGGCGTTTTGCGATGGACAGATATTGCCCATTAACCAGAATCAATCCCTTTACTCTTTACTCGGCACGACGTATGGCGGCGATGGTCGTACCAGTTTCGCTTTGCCCGAATTACGAGGTCGTACTCCTATTCATGTCGGTGAATCGAATGGAGGAACTGACCATGCATTGGGTCAGAAAACTGGTGAAGAAACACATACGCTCAACGATAGTGAAATGCCGCAACATACCCATTCCTTACAGGGTACAGACGTTTTGGCAGATGGTACAACACCAATAGGTAGATTACTTGCCAATAGTGCGGGGCTTTACAAATCTCCATCGAACCTGGTGACAATGCGGAGCGATAATCTTCAGTCGGCCGGTGGTGGACAGGCGCATGACAATATGCAGCCATATTTGGCGGTAAATTTTTGTATTGCATTACAGGGAACATTCCCTTCCAGAAATTAGGAGGATATTATGTCAGAACCATTTGTAGGAGAAATCAGAATGTTTGCGGGAAACTTTGCGCCACGAGGATGGGCGTTTTGCGACGGTCAGCTGTTGGCTGTGTCGCAAAACGACGCGTTATTTAGTCTATTGGGTACGATCTATGGCGGAGATGGTAGGACCACATTTAGTTTGCCAGACCTACGTGGTCGTTTACCCATTCACGCAGGGGCTGGTCCGGGACTGAGTAACCGGAGACTTGGCTCAAAAAACGGAGTTGAAAGTGTTACCTTGACCCGCAATCAATTGCCGGCACATACGCACGATTTTAAGGGGAGCACTGTAGCGGGTGATCAATCAAGCCCTGGGGGAAATTTATTAGCTGGGCGGGTTGGAGACGCAACCTATCAGGAAGATGCAACGAGTGTCGCAATGGCCACTGCTTCGGTTACAAGTGCTGGGGGTGATCGGTCTCATACAAATTTAATGCCATTTCTTTGTATCCATTTTATTATTGCGTTGTTTGGTATTTATCCAAGCCGAACCTGAGGAGTAATTATGTCACAACCATTCACAGCAGAAATTAGAATTTTCGCAGGCAACTTCGCACCGCGTGGTTGGGCTTTTTGCAATGGGCAAACATTGCCAATCTCACAGAATACAGCTTTGTTTTCATTGATTGGTACCACTTATGGTGGAGACGGACGAACCACTACGGCATTACCTGATTTAAAGGGTAGGGCACCAATGCATCCTGGTCGAGGACCAGGGCTCACTAGCAGGAGACTTGGTCAACGCGGCGGATCTGAATCCGCTACGGTATCTGAGGCTCAAATGCCTAGCCATACACATACCGAACATGCCGGAGAAAGAAGAGCGCGTAATGAATTCCCGTCGGCAACAGCAACAGTTACCGAGGCGTCTGAAACAACTTATGCCACAGGCAATTCCGCACCAGCAGCAATGGCAACCGAAGCAGTTGGTAATAAAGGCGGATCACTGGCGCATGATAATTTGCAGCCATTTTTGACTTTGAATTATATTATTGCTTTAGTTGGTTTGTTTCCTACTAGAAGTTAACCGCCAAAAAGCAAAGGCAATAAGGCAATAGAGGCAATAGGGTCAGACTCAGGAGGCAATAGGGTCAGACTCGATAGAGGCAATAGGGTCAGACTCGATAGAGGCAATAGGGTCAGACTCGATTGACACAAGAGCACAAAGAGGGGAGGCAATAGGGTCAGACTCGATTGACAATAATTAATATGGCGTAAACTAATCACACCTATCAAAATTCTACATGGAGGGTAAGCGCATTACAAACGACGTACTGCATTTCTTCGACTAAGCCTGCTACGTTGCCTTGTCATTTATAACAGAGGTGACCAATGCAACAACAACGTGTTCGGCGATCGGCATCAGACTGGCGCAGCGTACTTTCAGATTTTGAATCCAGTGGCTTGAGTGCAGTGGCCTACTGCCGAAAACATCACATCGGCACCAAGGGATTCTACCGTGCCAGATCATTGTATAGTAAAGGCGGTAACGGTAAATCATTTGTCCAAGCGGTTGCCAGTCCTGCGGCCCAACCCGCGTCGTCATTAATTGCAGGCAATAGGGTCAGACTCGATTGACAATAATTAATATGGCGTAAACTAATCACACCTATCAAAATTCTACATGGAGGTAGAAAATGCCGAGACAACCTAGATTTGTTCTCCCAGGATATCCACAACATGTTATTCAGCGTGGAAACAATCGTCGACGAAGGCAATAGGGTCAGACTAGGGCAATAGGGTCAGACTCGATTGACAATAATTAATATGGCGTAAACTGTTTACACCTATCAAAATTCTACATGGAGGTAGAAAATGCCGAGACAACCTAGATTTGTTCTCCCAGGATATCCACAACATGTTATTCAGCGTGGAAACAATCGTCGACCGATATTTCTAGACAATAAAGACTATGAAACATTCTCTGAGTATCTGATGGATGCTTGCGATCAATACGAGTGTCGAATACACGCCTATGTTTGGATGACGAATCATATACATTTGCTCCTTACCCCGGACACCAAAGAAGGAATCTCGAAGGCGATGCAATCTTTGGGTCGAAAGTATGTCCAGTATTTCAACCGAAAGTACAAACGCACTGGTACTTTGTGGGAAGGTCGGTACAAAGCAACTATTATTGATAGTGAAAATTACTTATTTGCTTGTTACCGTTACATCGAACTCAATCCAGTTCGTGCGAATATGGTTTCCCATCCAAGGGAATACTATTGGTCGAGCTATCATGCTAATGCTCTTGGTAAATCAGATGAAATTGTTCAGGTTCATGATGAATACAGAGCGCTAGGTAAAGATTTGAAATCCCGAACCATTGCCTATAAACAATTGTTCGAAAATGGTCTTAATGAAAGGTTTGTAAAAGAAATCGGTGAAACTACACAAAAGTGCTGGGCACTAGGAAGCGATCAATTCAAGCATAAAATATCAGGTCTTGTATCGCGACAAATCAGTCCAACACAAAGAGGTGGAAGGCGGCAATAACCGGTCAATCGAGTCTGACCCTATTGGAGATATTTGGGAGTTTAGCTGGCAGCGAAGTTAAACACTGCTTCGTAGTAATACACGCGAGCTGTTTTCTGCCTACCATTTTTGACAAACTTTTCGTGGTATTTTTTCTCAGTTACCGGGTTATGTCCCATAAACATGGGAATGGGGCCCGCGGTGGCGTGATCCATGCGGTAGGTGTCCTGAGATAATTTGCGTTTGTCCTTGGTTTTGAAGACGACAATAAAAGTATTGATGCCTTGATTTACCACGTTAACAAGTTTGAGACGCAACATCGTTTCCGCCGCGCCCATGTCAACCCAGAATATTTCGCCGATCATGTCGGTAAATCCCTGTTCCGTCGGGTAGCCGGTGAATACCAGTTGAGGTTGGGCTAAATTGGCAAAGCTAAATATTTCCGATGCGGATGTTGTCGCGCTGACTAATTTTGATTGAACCGCACCGACTAATAATGCGCTTAGGGTCAAACCAGTTTGCAGAAATTCTCTTCTAGGTGTGCTCATAATATCCTTCCGCGTACTTCGATAAATACATTAATTTTATTTAGATTGATGGCTACCTATCAACCAAGAATCTGACCTACCGGTTGCTAATAATACTGGAATATCTTCCAATCTACCATTGATATTGATTGTCTTCCTGAAATCAATAGGGCAAAGCAGAATTAATACTGCTATTACTGGTTTTTGTTGCGGCGTAGGGTTCTGGGAGAAAATCCTATATCTAAGCAAAAATCCCTCAGGTAAACACTGCTTCGTATTCCATGCTGTCATCACTTGGACCCAAAGGTACAAGAAAAATACCAACTGGATCTATATCCGGATGGTTTATTTCATATATTTGTTGTTCGAGAAGTAAATCATTTGCGGTTTGAAAAATTAATGAAAATGGTTCATTCTGACCATCAGGTACTGGCTCAACTCTCACAGTACCTACTTCAATCAATATGGCTTTGATTAATTTGTCGTCACTCAAACGGATCGTAAATTCTGTATCTTTAAGTGAATCAAACAGGATTTTAGAAAGCTGCTGCGTCATAAGAATTGCATTATTGGATATTGTTGGCCAAAATTCTACTCAGAGGCGTTTAATGGCTGCTTCACAGAATAATACGTAGGCGGTCGTTTGTTCACCGCCTTCTAAAAACCTATCTCTGATGAGGCCTTATCAACCTTGCGGTAATTGCCAAGTAGAACCTAAGAAAGTGTCTTCTGGGTGAATTCATGGTTTATCGAAATGGCTTCCAATTGGAAAGTTAAAACTAGCGAGAACTGGAAGCAATCCTGCGACCGATGGATAATACCGGAATAAGTACTTAGCTACTATTCCCAACATAGTCATTTGGTGCTTTCAGAGAACAATTGTAAACACGATATTTAGCAACATATTGCTCTCTATGGGTTTAAATTGATACGCGATATGCTAGAATAATTTCAGGAATTTTATCAACGCAGAAGAGGGGTAAGATGGCTAATATTCCAGTAACGTTTAGCGGGGGAATAAGGGGTGGACCAGAACTTTATGTCGGTAAAAAAAAGTACTTTGGTCCGAGTAAGGGCGTTAATCAATTCTGGTGGGTGGGATTGAACCTAAATGATCCCGCCGGAGCACCGGTTTTTGAAGATGTTTCGTCAGATAATACTTCAGTACCTTCGGTTGTTTCTGCACAGGCAGGTAATCCAGATGTGTTTTTATGCTTTGCCTTTTTTCAGGTGTTCGCATCTCACCTGCCAACAGGTCCATTGTACCAATTTCTGATTTCTATCGGTGCGGGCAAGCAGTTAAGGCGATTGGAACAGATCGTCGCGCAATCAGGCTCTAACTTATTGGACGGAGCTGCCTATAACCTGGCTGCAACATTGTTGGAAAATGATGAGCCTGGGTTTGAGGTGTTGGATATGAATAGTGATCCCATTATGACATTTGAGTTTATGCCAGTTGATATCAATGGCAAAACTATTTACGCACCGGTAATGAATAATTAACTGACAAAGAATAGTCGGCAATATCTAACTTTAATAAATTTAGGAGGCGCGTAGCATGAGTTCAAATATTCCGATTACCGTATCCATTGACTCAAAGTACTCAGGGATTTGGATAGGTTCAAAACATATCAAACCGCCAGCGAATTCACCGAGTCAGGGTTTCTGGTACTACGGAATTGACTTGAAAGAGCCAGCAGGTCCTGCGGTATTTGATGTTACCTCTAAAAGTAATACTGATGTACCGAGCGAAGTGGTGGCCCATGAGAATGATCCTCTGGTGCTGCTGTGTTTTACGTTTCTAAACCTTCCGGCCAGATCCATTCCACAGAATCCATTGACTGCTTTCTTACGTGCAGCTGGTTCCGGAGCTGAGTTGGCTAAAACGGAACAGATGGTCGAGCAAACTGGGTCAGGTATCTTCGGCTTCCCTAACTATGGGTTGGTCGCTACCATGGATACCCGGGATCAGCCCGGATTCGAGACGGTGGATTATTTCAATTCCGGCTATCTTGCGTTTCAGTTGATGCCGGTGGAATGCAATGGTCAAACGACTTATGCGCCGGTGCAGATTACCTAACTGGAAGTTTACCGACTATAAGCGTTGGGCTGACCATATTAGCGGAGTGTGAATCGAGGATCTGGGCGAAAAAAGGTAGGTGTATGCGTCGGGTTTTATAGACCGGCCACCGGACTGTCTAGGGTGATGGAAACCATTACGCGTTTTCTGTCTGATGCCTATGAATTTCATTTTATTGGATTGGGTTACAAGGGTCCTGTTATAACAGGCAAAGTAACCATTTACCCAAATAATCTCGAAGGAGGGGATGTTTATGGTGCATACCATCTGAAGAAGCGGATTGCAGAGTTAAATCCTGATTTCGTATTTCTACTCAATGATGTTTGGATGTTGGCAAACTATGGCGTCATATGCGCCGAGGAATCAAAACGAATTCCATTCGTGGCCTATGCCGCTATCGATGGCAAGATCGTTGAACCTTTTGTCTGCGAAGGCCTGACTTATCTAGCTAAGTTGGTAGCCTATACCACATTCGCCCGGCAGGAGCTGGAACAAGCCTTCGATTGTTCTAACGAATATGTTGAATCCTATCGGCCGGTACTGGAAGTCATACCCCATGGGGTCGACACCAGTGTGTTTTTTCCGATAGATCAACGTGTTGCACTCAAACATAAATATTTTCCAATTCTTGTCAATCCCGAAACTTCTTTTATTATACTCAATGCAAACAGACCGCATTCACGTAAACGCATTGATTTGACGATTCAGGGGTTTGCGGCATTTAGCCGAGGCAAGCCCGACAACGTGATTTTGTATTTGCACCATGCGGTTATGTTTGAACAAGAGTATCAGCGACTTAAGGAATGGATAACCGAGGCGGAAATTACTGACCGCGTGGTACTAAGTGAACCAGACCTGGCCTATATAGATGATGCAGGGATGAACGAAATATATAATGCCTGTGATGTTGGGCTTAATACATCCATGGGCGAGGGCTGGGGTATGGTTAGTATGGAACACGCAGCTACTTGCCGTACCCAGATAGTTCCCAATCACAGCGCCTGCGAGGAAATCTGGCAGGGCGTTGGGGAGACGGTTGCTATCAGTAATTCTTATGTGCCTGAATTTTCCCCCCTAGAGTTATCAGAAGTTGCAGTAGCTGAAATTTCGGCCGCTTTAGAAAAACTTTACACGGACAGGCAGCTACGTGAAAACACTGCGTCACGCTGTTACTCCCATGTGGTTTCGGATCAGTTTCAATGGGACAATATCAGCCAGCAATGGGATCGAGTTTTTACGGAAGTAGTCGAGCGTTAATTTTGTGAATAGTGTTTGTTTATTTTTACTTTAAAACCAAGTTGAAACGAAAGATAACAAAACTCGAACTGAGGCCAATCAAGTCTTCAGACAGAAAGTTCCTGCGGAAACTCTATGGATCGACACGGGAGGAAGAAATGAAATTAGTTCCCTGGAACATTCAGGAAAAGGATGAATTTCTGGATATGCAATTCAACGCTCAACATAAGTTCTATCAGGATACCTTTACCGCTGCGAATTTCGAATTGGTAATATTTGAAAATCAGCGAATTGGTCGACTCTATATTGACCGGCGTGATACGGAAATTCGAGTGATCGATATCGCTTTATTATCGGAGTTCCGAGGGCAGGGAATAGGTGAAAATCTGATGCAGGAAATTCTCGACGAAGCACATACTCATGGAAAATCTGTCACAATTCACGTCGAAAAAGAAAATCCTGCGATGACGCTATATACCCGACTCGGATTCAATGAAGTCGAGGATCAGGGTGTTTATCGTTTGATGGAGTGGAGAGCGCAGAGTTTAAATACAGTCAATATCTGAGATCAATGGTGGACTAAATCTCCGTGCCGATTAGTAAAACCGGCACAGAGTTATCATTCTTAAACTCTAATTGTCTATTTCCAATTTACCGAATACAAAACTTTCGGCAAGTTTAATCCGCAGATTACCTGTTCGCAATCGCAACATAATCCCGCTCGGTTTCACCGATATATACTTGTCGGGGTCTGCCGATTGGCTGGCCTTCTTCGACCATTTCTTTCCATTGTGCAATCCACCCCGGAAGCCGTCCCAGGGCAAACATGACGGTAAACATCTCGGTAGGAATGCCGAGGGCGCGATAGATGATTCCGGAGTAGAAATCGACGTTGGGATATAAGCCTCTTGATTTGAAGTATTCGTCATTTAGTGCGACTTGCTCGACCTGTTTGGCGATATCAAGTACTGGGTCTACCACACCAAGCGCCCCTAGCACTTCGTCTGCTGCTTTCTGAATGATAGTCGCTCTTGGATCAAAGTTTTTATAGACCCTGTGACCGAAACCCATCAAGCGGAAAGGATCTTCTTTGTCTTTTGCCTTGGCTATCCACTTATCGAGGTCGCCTCCGTCATTCTTGATGGTTTCCAGCATTTCGATAACTGCTTGGTTGGCGCCACCGTGAAGCGGCCCCCACAGCGCGGAAACACCGGCGGATACCGATGCATATAGATTGGCCTGGGATGAGCCCACTACCCGTACCGTGGATGTTGAACAGTTTTGTTCATGGTCTGCGTGCAGAATCAGCAGCTTGTTTAAGGCCTTGACGACGATAGGATCTGGCTGGTAATCCTCTGACGGCATTGCGAACATCATATGCAGAAAATTTTCGCAGTAATTAAATTTGTTCAGCGGATACATTGCCGGGTGACGCATCGCGTTTTTATAGGCCCATGCGGCGAGGGTGGGAACCTTGGCCATTAGGCGGTGAATGGTGAGGTTAACCGCTTCCGGAGGACGATTCGGGTCCTGGGACTCGGGGTAAAACGTCGAAAGCGTGCATAGCGATGCAGCCAGGATTCCCATAGGATGTGCTTTGGATGGATAGGCTTCAAAAAAGGCCTTCATGTCTTCATGCACAATCGTATGATTGGTGATACTTGACTTGAAAGATTCGTACTCCCCTTTGGATGGTAAATCCCCATAAATCAGCAAATAAGCCACTTCGAGAAACTCGGCTTGTTCCGCCAGCTGTTCGATGGGATAGCCCCGGTAGCGCAAAATTCCTTTTTCTCCGTCTAGAAAGGTAATCGCACTTCTGGTTGAACCAGTATTCTTAAAACCAACATCTAACGTTATATGACCGGTCAAACTGCGGAGTTTGGATATATCAATTGCGTCTTCATTCTCACTTCCTGTGGTTACAGGCAATTCGTGGCTGGTCCCATCGATGGTTAATTGAACGGTCTTAGTCATTTTATTTCTCCTATTAATGGTATTTGAAAAATTCAAATTTCGGTTTGTTTTTGATTTCTAACTTTCACTATCTAGAGCGCATTAAATCCTGCGGTATATCCTTTGAGAGGAAGGGTGGCCTTGAGCGTCTTGCCTTCAAGATTATTGAATGAAATGATGCAGTCTTTGCCTGCCTTAAGTGCAGCGGACAAGGTTTCACCTACCGCAGTGCCTGCGTAGCAGCCGCCCTGGTCACAACGTTCATAAATCAGTTCGAGGGCCTTTGTATCATCCACTTGCATGCGTATTCCACTGGGTAAGTGTACGCCCAAAGGAACTGTAACAATGGCGACGTAGTTGGGCCCAGAATTGTTCGGGTCCCTACTAATGTCTCGAATTTGAAGAGTGAGCAGGCGTTGTCCATTTTCTAATGTCACCTGAGTAAACAGGGCGCAGGCTTTTTCCCCAGATTCAGAATTTCTGGAACATTGCACTGACCAGTTTTCAAAGTTTTTTAATTCGGTATTCGGTTCCATTTCCTCCTGCTCGGTGCTTGATTCCTGAGCCATCGCGACATGGCTGACAAAAAGTAGGCAAAAGGGGAGGGCGATTCTATTCACATATTTCATATTTAAACGAATGATTTAAGGGATTTAATAAACAAATGATAGCCCAAAATACAGAGTGGGGATAGAGCGCAAATACCCGGGAACTAATTGATTGTTCGTCAATCCATATGAGCTAGAAAATACTACTGATTGGTTATTGTCTGGCAAAACTTGATTGATATGAACCATTGGTAGATGATTAGGTCTACCTGGAAAATTTTTAACTATCTCATACTCTGAGGGAACTTTAATGAAGAAACTGAAACTTATAAAACGAGCAGGGTTGCTCGCGCTGCTTTGGGGATCTATGGTTGGCAATAGCCATGGGGTGGATGGCGAGTCCCAGACAATTACCGGAGAGTTAATGGATACCTGGTGCTATGTGTCCCAGATCATGGGAGGATCCGACTTCGTTGTAGGAACGACCCATCATGTCTGTGCCGTGTGGTGCGCAGCAGGGGGCATTCCCGTGGGGTTGCTTGATAAGAGTGATGGCAAGATATACATGGTAATGGGACTGGGCGATGATAAGACCAGTGTTGCCAACCAGAAAATTCTTGATTTACAAAGTCGGGAGATAACCGTTACCGGTAAAACTTACGAGCTTGATGGCATTAATTATCTGATGATCGATGAAATAGTTGAAGACATGGGAGTGGTTAACTTAACCCACAAAATCATCGGTATTCTGCCCTCAGAAGCCAAGCCATAATAAATATTAAGGAACATATTATGAAGAATCAGAAACTTAATTCGAAATTCTGGGCACTTGCTGTGGCATTGCTTGTCATTAATGTTGGCGCGACCACGGCTTATGCGGCGAAAAGTTGGGGGATCACCAATGAAAAAGAAGCCATATTTAGCGGAACGGTAGTGGATATAACCTGCCACCTTACCGGAGACTGTCCAGATGAATGTGGCGCTGGTAGTCGTCAGCTGGGACTTATGACCACTGACCAGGGCATTGTATTGGTTTCAAAAAACCTGACTCTCTACACCGGTGCAGCGCAGGAATTGTATGGTTTTTGTGGCCAGGAAATTGAGGTGGATGGGCTGTTTACGGAAAATCGCAATGTCAGATTTTTCCAGGTGCAAAAGATGCGATTACCCGGTGAGAAGTGGGAGAAAGCGACCCGATTTCATAAGGCCTGGGCAGCAGAATACGGTGGTAAACCAAAGAAAGCCAAGCGCTGGTATCGCAAGGATCCTCGGATCAGGACCATTATCGAACGAGATGGTTATCTTGGACTGGGCCTTGAGCAGGATGCGGAGTATTTCAAATAACACCGGATCTGTTTCCTTATAGTATTAACTGCTTAAAAAATGATTAACAAATTTAGTTTATTGCTGATTTTTCTGTTGGGTTATGGCGCGAACGTCCAAGCCCATAGCACCACTGATCAGAATGAGCCCGGAATTAATGTTTCTCCAGACCAGATTACGGATAGTTCTGATTTTCCACTAGCGGTTGGTGGCGAATTCTCGCTGATTGACCATAATGGCAATGCGGTAACGGATAAGTCTTATTTAGGAAAACATATGCTGGTATTTTTTGGCTACGCCAGCTGTAAGAATATGTGTTCCTTATCATTGTCCCGATTAGGTAAAGCTCTCGATTTGTTGGGTCCTTTAACGGAAAAACTTTCTCCGTTAGTTATCACAGTGGATCCAGAGCGCGATACGCCCGCGGCGTTGAGATCCTCCCTGGCAAAGTATCACTCTGGGCTAATTGGTTTGACCGGACAACCAGGACAGATTGAGACGGCCTATAAAGCATATAAACAAACCCCGAGTAAAGGCGAGAACGACTGGGAGGGTGATCCGATAATTTCCCATTCATCCTATTTTTACCTGATGGATCAGAAGGGGGAATTTCAAACTTTGTTCCCTCCCATATTGAATCCCCAGAGCATGGCGAAAATAATGAAGAAGTATATTGATTCGGCATCTTAAGTTTTGCCCTGAAAAATCTCAATTCAAATCAACCAATTCAACTTTTGGAGAACCATATGAAGAACTTTATGTCTGTTTTTGCTGCCCTGATTGTGCTGTTTGTGAGTAGCGGTACCGTATCCGCCCAGGACGGAGCAGCGCTATTTGCCGGTAAAGCCTGCCTCGCCTGTCACGGCCCAGAAGGCAAGAAACCCATCACTGATGTCATTCCAAAACTTGCGGGACAAAATAAGGGGTATCTGATTCAGCAAATTACCGATATTAAAAGTGGCGCTCGCAACAACGGTGGAACCGCGCAGATGAAAGGGATCGTAGCAGGTTTATCTGATGAGGAGATCGAAGCAATCGCCGGTTATCTCTCGACTCTTTAATTGGTTTAAATCAAGATTAACAGGTGCCAGTAATCTGGCACCTGGAAAGCATCACTTGATCGGGTATTTTTAACAATCGGTATTCCGGCAACTTGTTGTCAGCCGTAAAATTGATCTATTCAAGGCTTTCAATTACTTCCATCCACCGAGTCACGGTATTTTTGATATCGTAGTTCTCGACCACTCTTTTTCGCGCGCTTTGGCCTAATCGTTGGGCCAGAGTTTTGTCTGTGACCAATCGCTTTACAGCATCGGCAATGTTTCGTGGATTGAAATAGTCTACCAGCAGACCCTGTTGCTCGTGATCCATAAACTCACGAACCAATTGCTCATCAGACGCAACAATTGGCGCCGCCATGGACATAGCTTCTACCGCCGACCAGGAGAGAAACAGGGGTCTGGTCAAATACACATGGGCTGAGGATATTTGCAATACCTTGCGGAAGCCGGCATGGATAAGCCGACCGGTAAAATGTACCCGGGACAAATCTATATGGTATTTGTCCAATGCCTGTTGCTTGTAAGTGGTATCACCGGAACTGCCGGAATAAAATGATTTTTCTCCACCCACCATTATGAAATGTGCCTGAGGTAATTCGGCGCATAACATTTCCAAAGCCTGCATATACTGGAAAAAACCCCGGGCGGGTTCAAATCCCCGGGACACATAGGTTATGACCGTATCTTCCCGGCACAGATTCAAGCCTTTATCGGCAATAGGAAATCGTGCCGATTCGTCTGGTTTACACAACTCAGTATCCACACCTTCGTGCACCGTGACCATTTTGTCCTGAAAAATTTCTGGATGAGAATCGAGCTGCCATTTGGTCGGGGTAATGCCAACATCCATTGATTCCATTTGCATCAAGGGATGAAAGTTTTTGCACCTAATTTGCGCTCGTCGATCATTTGAAATCGTCGCCTTGGGACTTGTAGCATGATCAAATTCAGGTCGTGAATACAGCTCACAATAGGCAATAATCCTGGCCTCGGGAAACATATCCTTGATAAACAAGAGACCGCCCCAGGCGGTGTGACCGACGACGATATCTGGTACAAAACCTCGAGTAGTCAGTTTGTTCGCACAGATGCAAACCAGGCGAGATTCTCTAATGGCATCATGGGTATTGTGTAGATAGCGATGCACGCCTTTCTTGTTTGATTTTTCGAATTCGTATTGTTCTATTAAAATGCCCTCACCATCCTTGATACTGCGCTTACGAGATATATAGCCGAGCTTGTATCGACCGGTTTCCCGTAGCGCTGGAATAATATGCTTAAACTGACCAGGAAAATTGGGGTGAATAAACAGTATGTTGGTCATTTACGGTTGCCAGGTTATCTGTTTTCTAGCTGTGTTCAGGATGTTTTGGGTGTGCCATTCCCAGACTTCGTATTGTATCTATTTGTTCCTGACTGAAGGCAGTTTCCAGAGGGTAATGGCAGTCCAGGCGTTGTTTGTGACTATCTTTTTCCGGCTGACCGGGCATACACGACCACACGAGTTTATTCCGATACTTTCCCTTAAACCGGTCCCGATAACCTTTCCACACGTCATCAAAATTCCCGCCTGACATATGTTTGACCAGAATGTCCCGGGTGACCACCACTCGATGGGTCTCGCTAACCCGGACGCTAAAATCCAGATCGTAAAAATGAAATCCGTCAAATGTCTCGTGATCAAACCGATGTTGCTTAAACACGGATCGCGAAGCGGCCAGCATCAATCCATCCAACGCTACAACGTTCTGGTCCTGGGTAGCATTTGAGTATCTTGAGAGTTTTAATTGCTGATTGTGGTGGATAACCTGTCCATGAATAAAAGGCGCTTTGGCGGCAACCCAATAGGGGTAACGAGTTTGCAGGTACGCGGTGCCGGCGAGTCCAACAAGACCAATTGATTTATCCGCTGAAAATTTACCAAGCAATACCTGCCCCCAATTCTCGGTGGAAAAAAATACATCGTCATGAACGAATACAATAACGTCGCATACCGCGCGATCTGCCCCAGTGTTATAGGCCTCGGCCAGGCTAAGCTGGTGAATTGAATTGTCTATGCCGATAAACTGGTAAGGGATGCCAACGGATTGAGCCAGATGATCTGCATAGATTTCCAGATTTTGCTGGCTCGACGCGCAGGTTACTATGGATATTTCGGGTATTGATTGCTGCTGATCTGAATCTGGGCCCAGATAAAACTCGGGCCCAGCGTGGGCTGCGGAAACGTCTTCGACCCCTTGAACCTGGGTCTTTTCTGCGGCTTGCTGCAGAGAGTTATCACAATAGTCTTGCCATAGCTTGCGCAGCAATGTCTCAAAGCATTGGGTGAATGCATGGGCATCTCCTAGAGTAGTGTTCTGCATTTCGGCTCGACTGCTGAATCTGAATGATTCGAGTCTTTGCCGATCGCTGGAACGGGCGCGACAAATTTCGATAAATTCGTTTGCATCTTTTGCAACCCAGTCCGCCATACCCATTTGCGTCAGGATACTGGCGCTGGTACGACTAACGTGAAGCTCGCCTTTTTGCGTAACAACCGGCACACCCATCCATAGCGAATCAAATGTGGTAGTGGTTCCGTTGTAGGGGAGGGTATCCAGGCAGATATCAATCTCGTTAAAGGTTAGAAAGTGATCGTTAGGGCGCTGATTGAAGCCCTTTGAAATGATACGATCGGGAGACACGCCGCTGGATTGAAATAAATCGAATATCTCCCTACTAATTCGCTCCGAATCCATTGCCCTGGACTTAAGCACTAACTTGCTATTCGGAACCGCCTGTAGTACTTGCGCCCATACTTGTAACCATTCACGTTGTAATTTGGCATGGTTATTCATCGAGCCAAAAGTTATAAAGCCATTACTCAGAAACGGAGACTTGACCGGTTCCGGAATATTTGGCCATGGCGTGTAATTCCACATCGCCACGGGCAATCTGACCAATTCCTCCGAGTAACGATGGTCACAACCGATAGGATCGCTGACCTGGTCGGTAATACGATAGTTAAGAGCTGGTATACCGCTGGTATCCGGGTAACCCATGTAGTTGATCTGGACCGGTGCGACCTGGCGTGCCAATAAATCGGGCACACCGCCGTTGGTGTATACCGCGAGGTCGATTAATATATCGATTTGGTCGCCCTGAACCAGACCGGTTAGCGCATCAACATCCAACTGGTGTACTCGCTGCCACCTTATATCGTACTGTTTTAAAATATCAGTTATGGAATCTTCGAGCCCACGGTAAGTATGGTAAACGTAGACGTCAAACAATTGCCGGTTTAGTTGGGCGAATAAACCTTCGATAAATCTCGAAACCGCGTGAAAACGAAAATCCGCGGAAAGAAATCCAACGCGAAGTTTTCGTTCTGGATTGAGATCAACCTCACGCGTCTTCATCCAGTTTTCGGTGGTGCAATAGTGTAGGTCGGCGTAGGCCTTATGTTCCTCCGAGACCTGGTCGGCATTGGGATTCCAGATATAGTGTCGTAGATAGAGTAAATTTGACCCCGCCTGTTTATACAGGTGATCTGCTTCCAGTGCCTTTTCATAGGCATCTGCAGCCTCTCGAGACTTGCCCAGGCGGTTATAACTCAGCCCAAGATTATTGTAGGCAATTTTGTCTTTGGGATTCAGATTGATTCGAAATAGATAACAGGTATTCGCGAGCTCATACATCACTGCCCGATAAAACGACAGTCCGAGAAGGTTGATAAAATTAACATAGGGTTTAGTCGGCGTTACAGATTTCAGCTGTTCGCTTAATAGCTTTTCCGTAAAGTCCAGACCCAGGCGGTCGAGAATTATTTTACAGGCGTCAACAATTCGATGGGCCCGTTTTTCCGGCTTCAGCTGATCAGGTGCGATCAGCGCGTCGGTCAATTCCTTGATCGCGGATTTCACTTTTCCTTGCATAGATTGTTATTGGAGGACTGGTGGTCTATTCGTTGGCAGGCACTTTGACTGGGGTGACAAGGGGCTTTCAATTGGTAAGATTGAGAACACAATATTAGTGATCGTATTTCTCAAGATTAGTTTATAACTATATGAAAATACAATGAATTAGGAATATACTACTAAGCATCACGAATTGTACCGTTAATCGTCCACCGAGTCACATCGGTATTGGGAAAGATCGACAGAACAACTACAAGTTGACCTGCACCCAGACAACAACAAGATCCCAGAATGTGGTATTTACCCCATTATATGCCAGTATCAGTTGGCACAATTTGCTTGCCTAAACCAATTATATAAGTACCCACCGGGATATTTAATCGTGAAATAATTCAGTCATTAATAAACATCACTACATAAAATTTTGGACGTACTTAAACAAGCAAAACTACTGCGGGATATTTCGTTATTTAGCATGCTGGATGATTCCCAACTAAAGCTGCTGGCTTTTACCAGCGAGGTTTACGAATATGTTGCAGAAGAATACTTATTTCACCAGGATGACGTATCCGATTCTATTTTTGTTGTGCTCGATGGTAACGTGGAAATATTAGATGTGTCGGGTGATTCCCCGGTGCTCCTGGCGGTACTGGGATCGGGAAATTTGATCGGGGAATTGGCGGTATTGCGTGGAGAGCGGCGCTCAGCATCGGTCAAAACGAAAACCAGAGTAGAAGCGCTGAAGATACCCAATGACCGGTTTTTAAAATTGATTACGGATAATCCCCAAATGGCCTTGCATGTATTGAGCGACATCAGCACCAAATTGGCTCGTGCAAGTACGCAATTAGCCAAGCTGCAATCAAATGCAGAAAAAATTGAATAATATTCTATTCTAATGAGAATTAAAGACTTGATCTTCGGAGCTCAGGTCAATGACCAATACAGGTGAACGGTGAAGGAGCAAGACAATAATTCAGACCCGATGGAGCGGTCGATTTTTCGATACATATTAAGCCACACCAAGAAAGATCAGATTTTTTTGATTATCTTGACGCTGGCATCCATGCCGCTGGTCTACTTATCGCTGGAAATTCCCAAGATAATAATTAACAAGGCCATCGGCAGTGCCCAATCCAGCTATGACCTGTTAGGGCTGGAACTGGACCAGGTGCAGTATTTGCTGACCTTGAGTGGTTTTTTTCTGGGCCTGGTAATTATCAATGGGGTGATGAAATACATCATCAACGTGTATCGGGGTGTGTTGGGTGAACGTATGTTGCGTCGTCTTCGATACACCCTCTACAGCCGAATCATGCGGTTTCCGTTGCCCCACTTCAAGAAAGTATCCTCCAGCGAGATCATTCCAATGGTGACCGCGGAAACCGAACCATTGGGCGGATTTATTGGAGATTCAATTGCATTGCCGGTGTTTCAGGGAGGATTGTTGATCACGTATATTTATTTTATCTTCGCTCAGGATTTTTGGCTAGGAGTTGCCGCAATTGCGCTGTATCCACCGCAGATCTATTTGATTCCCCGGCTGCAGAAAAAGGTCAATGAACTTTCCAGGCAGCGGGTTCAGACCGTTAGAAAGCTGGCTGACCGGGTTGGCGAAACCGTAAATTCCACCGTAGATATCCGGGTTAATGATACCGGTCATCTGGAACGCGCGGATATCAGTCAGCGCCTGGGGAAGATTTTTCACATTCGTAACGAAATTTATCGGCGCAAGTTCTTTATTAAATTTCTGAATAATTTTTTGGGTCAGTTAACGCCATTTTTCTTTTACAGCATCGGTGGCTATCTGGTAATTACCGGAAATTTATCATTGGGTGCATTGGTGGCGGTACTTGCTGCTTATAAGGATATCGGGCCGCCGTGGAAGGAGTTATTGAAGTTCTATCAAATTACCGAAGATATCCGGGTCAAGTATGCGCAGATCATTCAGCAATTTGAACCTGCAAATATGTTCAATCGGGAGCGGCATGAGGTTATTCCCGATGAGTTTCCAACGTTTAGCAGCGCGATTGAAGCTAAACGCGTTACCGCGACCAGTGAGAACCAATCGAGTGCCATCGAGAATATTGATTTCGACATTAGTGTTAATCAACATATAGGCATTTATGCCGGGGATGCCGATACAGCGAAAGATCTGGCATTTTTACTAGCTGGAGTTGAAACCCCGGACAGTGGTTTGATAAAAATAGACGAGATGGATTTATCAACCTTGCCAGAATCCATTCTGGGCCGAAATATTGGGTTATGTTCATCAAGTTCCTATATCTTTAATCGTTCGGTAAAAGACAATTTGTATTATGGACTCCGGCACCAGCCGGTCGATCAATCTCCATCTGTAGCTCTGTCCCCAGGTGAGACCAAAGAATCGGTTGCGTCGGGAAATTCAACCCAGAATTCTGATACGGATTGGGTCGATTACCAGTTGTCCGGGGCGATCAGCGAATCAGATTTCTCTCAGATGACCGCAGCGGTAATTGATATTGTCGAACTCAAACCAGATATCATGGCGCTGGCACTGCATTCAAAATTTGGCTGGGGACTGGAACCTGAATTTGTTGAAACCATTGTTTCGGCGCGGCATTTGGTCAGGGAAGCACTCCAGGATTTTGACGATGGAGCGGTGATCGAAAGTTTTGACCAGGACAAGTACAGTACTAACCTTACCGTTGCGGAGAATTTATTGTTTGGCATCGCTAAAGATCCAGAGGTTACGCCTTATGCCCTGGCACAATTACCGGAAGTCGTATCTGTCCTCCAGGACACAGGGCTGCAGAATTCTTTCTGCCATATTGGTTTTGAACTAACCGAATTGATGTTGGAATTGTTTCGTGGTGTTGATGCAGAAAGTGAGCTATTTTCCCAGTTTAGCTTTATTGAAGCGTCCCGAATCGAAGAGTATCAGCTATTGGTGGATAAGATTCGTGGACAAGACCTCGATAAGTTGACTCAGCATGATCAGTTACGACTAATTTCTCTGACCCTGCAATTATGTCCGGCACAACACCGATTGGGTTTGATCACAACAGATATTCAGCAAAGCATTGTTTCCGCTCGCCAACTTGTTATGGAAAAACTCGGACAGGAAAACGATTTGATTCAGTTTATTGATAGAGATAATTTTCAATATGGCATGTCGGTCCAGGAAAATTTACTATTTGGAAAAATCGCGTTTAATAAGCTTCATCTCCAATCCCGGATCGACCAGCACCTGAACACGTTGTTAGATCAACACGGCATTGCTGATACTCTGTTGACGCTTGGACTGGAATACAATTGCGGAAATGCGGGATCGAGAGTATCGCAAAACTTTCGACGAAAACTGGCGTTGGCCAGATCATTAATAAAGAACCCAGACATACTAATTGTCAATGACGCTCTAGCTACCCTGGACGTAAAAAGTCAGAAGAGGATTATCGAAAAAATCAAGACATTTCGTCAGGATAAAAATATTATCTGGACTTTGCTCGATTTGGATATGGCAGATTTGTTCGATGATGTGTTGACCCTGGAGCAAGGAAGATTACAACCCATAACTGCCCCGCAGTTCGAATAACATTCGACTGATAGCTTCTATTGCCTTCATTCTATTGCCTTTATGCTATCACCTTCCTGACTTCCTATGGCATTTTTAGAATCCAGACTCACGAATAATCACTGAAACTGCCTTGCGAAATACGTCGGTCGCGATGCTGCGTTTTTTACCCGTCATATGCAGGGTGCCGCGGATTTCAAATTTGATCCGTTCGATATCCTCGGGTTGCATCTTTAGCCGTACGCGGTACACCGCTTTGGTTGGTCGCAATCCATCCCGGTCGGTGGTCACTTCAATACTGCCGCCTTCATTTACGCTTAGCATGGGATGTTTAAGGGATCTGGTTTCCGATTGGTCTACTTCCACTATGGTTGCGGCAATTGGCTCTATCTTGGGGTCCTCCGGATAAAACACTGCTTCCCCTTGTTGCTGGATTCGGGTGAAATCCTTTTCCGGTACGTAGGCATAAATCTCCAGAGACGATTTGTCTGAAATAATGGCCAGGGGGGAATCTGTTTCAAACCAGTTGCCAGGTTTCAATATCTGACTTTGGCTAACAATTTCGCCGTCAAACGGTGCAGAAATACTAAGCTTGCGATAGGTGTCGATTAATCCACTTGTGCGTTCGATGGAGGCCTGAAGCTGCTTCTGAATAACGCTGCGAGATTCTCTCATAGTCTGATCACCAAACCTGTCGAGAGAGTTTCGTAAAATATCCACGTCGGACTTGGCCAGTCGAATATCGTATTCGAGATTGGTGTTTTTAAACCGGACAAGAAGCTGACCTTTTTTTACGTTATCATTTTTTTTGATATTGACTTCGGCAATCTGGGCAGATTCCGGTGTGAACAAAACGGCCTGGATTCTTGGCGCGACGGTGGCGGGAATCCTAATTGAGTTTTGCCAGGGGACAACCAGTGACGCAATGATTGCGGAGAATACGAGCAGGGTGGTAACGCTGTGTCGATTAAAATTCATTTTATCAAAATTTTTGCACCAAACGGCAATTTCAGTAAATAGTGGCTTACCGACAAAGAAATTTAGCTGTAACAATAATAGAAAAATGCCCAGCACCTTAAATACTTTACTATAAACCAGCAAGGCAATACCAATGAATATGAGGGTCCGTTTAATCCAGGCGCCGTAAGCATAAAATACCACCACCTTATGCATGGTTGGAGATAATTTAAGGGGTATTTCGTCTTCCCATTTAAACAACCATTCCCTTAGCTGCCATTTGCCCAATCCAAATCCCCTCATCTGCAGGTTTTGCACCCCAATCAGATCGGAAAACATATAATACCCATCCCATTTTAGAAATGGCGTGATATTGATGGCCAGGGAAGATACCCAGGAGGTTACAAATAAATAAAAACAGGTATTTCGAGCAGGGCCATCGTCGAGTATTCCCCATAGAAACATCGAACAGATCGCCAGGATTGATTCCGACAAAATTCCGCCGGCGCCGATCATGAAACGCTGTTTGCGGGACTGGAGCTTCCAGGATTCATTGGTGTCGGTGAAAAAGAACGGGATGATTATCATCAACCGTAAACCAAATTTAGGTACCGCAAGTCCCAGGTGCTTACACATATAGGCGTGGCCAAACTCGTGGAAAATTTTGGCGATGACCAAGGCAATAATAATAAATGCGGCACCTTCCAGGGAGAAAATAGTTTTAACCTGGGCAACGAAAACGCTCCAGTCCCTTATAACCAGGAAAATACCAGCTGACAGAACTACCAGCATTATCCACCAGAATGTTCTGCTGAAAGCAAATTTCACCATCCAGTAGGTGTTGGTAAGGAAGCGATCCGGACGGGCCAATCGAATCACGAACATCAACAATTTCATGATCTTCAGCGGACTGAAAGGTTGCTTTTTATCCAGCCTTTTGGTGATCCGATTCCGCTGTTCTTCCGTTTCCATTACCGCAAGTTCATTGCGACTCAGGTAGTCGCTCAGAAACTCTACATCTTCTACGTTTACATATAGAGTCGTCGTCTCCAGTATGTCTTCAACAATTAATTCAGCGTCGTCCAGATGCCAACGCTTTAATATCTCGTACTCGGTATGCCCGATATTGGTGAATTTATGGCTGTAAAGGTCATGAATAACGTAGGTTGGATACCCCTCCAGGCTGGGTGTTCCGGGATACATGTCCAAATCCGACCGCAGCTTTACTAGAGGCGCTTTTTCTTCTGCGCCAGGAGTGGCGGGTTGCCCCGGGGTGGTGGAATCGACTATGTCCATTAATCAGGCTGAGAATTTACTGAAAATCTTGCATCCTGACCATAATAATTGATCAAAGGGGCATTTGGTATCATTTGGGTAATTTTTCCTCGGCAACAAGTTCCGATGAAATTCCTGATTTAATTCGACGTTCACGCCAAACGATTAGTAATCCACCCATGACGATGAAAATAACTCCAGGAAATAGTTTGTTAAAAGGGGCCTCATTAAAAAAGACCAGGCCAATAACGAATGAGAAAGGTATTCCGAAATATTCAAACGGCGAAAGGTTGCTGGGTTGGGTTAGACGGTATCCCACAATCATAAAGAGTACCGCGAATCCTCCCACCATACCCATTGCGATCATCCAAAACCAATCCGTTGATGGGCTGACGGTCTGATAGGAACCAAATCCAAATAGCATAATCGCCACGCAGATCATCGCACTGAACGTGGTGTACAGGTTAATCGTGGCGGTCGGCGCATTGTCATCAAACAGTCTCACCATAACGCTGGATAGACCATAAAAGAATGCAGCGATTACCGGTAGCAATGCCTTTAGTTCAAATATTTTATCTCCCGGTTTCATCACCAGTACGATACCGACAAATCCAACAATCACCGCGGCCCATCTGATTGCGCCAACCCGAGCGCCCAGGATGGGAATCGAAAGGGTGGTGACAAATAGTGGGCCGGCGAATGCCAATGTTGAAGCGGTGGCAAACTCCATAATAGTTAGTGACCAGTAAAATGACATTTGGGCGCAGGCAATTACAACCCCACGAAAAAATGCCAGGTACCATTGGCGTAATCGGATACTGCGGCGTTCGGCCCGCCATTCCAGAGAAAAATACAGCACCATGAAGCTGGGTAACAGACCGAACAGGTTTCGATAGAGCGCGATTTGCTGGATCTGGTAGCGATCTCCAAGGTGCTTGATAATGGCTCCCTGAATGTCGAACATCAGTATAGCCAGCATCATAACCAGTACCGCGCGAGTGAAATTGGACATCGGGACTGATTCGGATGGCTAATTGCCGAGGAAAGAGGAGGGGGAGTATACGAAATTGACCCGCCAGAAGTTGTGTTTTTAGCCTAAACAAATGCGGTCAATCGAAAAACGGTTGTGGCATAATACGGCCCTCAAAATCTGGGCTCAAGTATTTCATTTTGCTCGGAAGACCCTATTTATCAATGATTAACCCGTAACTTTAACCAACTGAAATGAACATTCTAATATCTGATGCCTGGGCCCAGTCTGGCGGCGGTGCCGGCGGTGGGCTATTGGGCCTGCTGCCCATGGTGGCGATCTTCGTCATTTTCTATTTTTTACTCATTCGTCCTCAGCAGAAAAAGGCCAAACAGCATCGTGCCATGGTCGCCGATCTGGACAAGGGTGACGAAATTGTTACTAACGGCGGCGTTCTCGGTAAAATCACTGGAACGGATGATAACTTTGTCGCGGTGGACATCGCTGATGGCGTTACTATTCGGGTTCAACGACAGGCTGTGGCGCAAATGATGCCCAAGGGAACGTTCAAATCATCCAAGTAATGTACCAAGTTACTCAATGAAGTCCAGGTTGCCCGTCTTTTCATTGGAGATTGCAGCGTTCGGTTCGATCTATTCGATTTTAAAGTTATGTTAAACACAACACCCTGGTGGAAATACCTGCTTGTACTGGTAGTTTTAGTCACTGGATTATTCTTTGCTTTGCCAAATATTTTCGGTAATGATCCTGGTATGGCCATCCGTGGAGCCCGCGGCCTTAGCCTTGATAATACTGCGCTGGGAAAAGTCGAAGGGATTCTTGCTGCAGGTAACGTCGAAGCGAAGTCGATTATTCAGGATAGCAACGGCATTCGGCTGCGATTCCATTCCAGTGAAGATCAATTGGTCACCAAAGACCTGATGGAGCAGTCACTGGGTGATTCGTTTAGCAGCGCATTGACGCTTTTATCCGGCGCCCCAACCTGGTTAACAGAGTCTGGGGCCAATCCGATGTACCTTGGACTTGATCTGCGAGGTGGTGTTCATTTCTTGCTGGAAGTTGATATGGATAGCGCTATTGATCGGGCTCGAGGACGCTATGAAGATGACATCAAGGTGGTTTTGCGCGAGGGTAAACTGCGATACCGTGGCGTACGCAAAAATTCTGACGGTTTGATCGAAGTGTCCATGCGCGATCCCGGGCAACGCGAAGATGCTATTAAATTGTTAAACGAGGAGCTACTGGAACTTGATGTAAGGGAGGACGATGCCAGATCAGAGGTTTTAACGGCAGCGTTAACGCCGGTACAAATTGATGAAATAAAAACCTTTGCGCTGGAACAGAATATGACAGCGCTGCGTAACCGAGTAGATCAACTTGGCGTTGCCGAACCGGTGGTCCAGCAACAAGGCGCCGACCGAATCGTGATCCAGCTTCCAGGGGTACAAGATACCGAGCGCGCAAAAAGAATACTTGGCAGGGCTGCTACTCTCGAAATGCGCATGGTGGATGAGAAAAATACGGCGGCTTCGGAGCAGTCTGGTCAGGCACCACCGGGATCGAGACTTTACAAATTCAGGGACGGACGCCGAATTTTGCTGCAGAAAAGAATTATTTATTCAGGAGATAACATAATCGACGCCGCGGCGAGTATCGATACCCAGACCGGCACGCCAATTGTCAGTATTACCCTGGACGCGGAAGGCGCCACCAAAAACAGCCGGATTACTTCTACCAACGTCGGAAACCGGATGGCGGTTGTGTACGTCGAATTGACTTCCCAGACCCAAAAAGATGAAAACGGAAATGTTGTACGGGATGAAAATGGTGAAGTTGTCAGGGTTAGTGGGAAAATTGAAGAAGTCATTACCGCACCGGTAATTCGCAGTCAGCTTGGCAAGCGTTTTCAGATTGAAGGGATCGATAGCGTTAATGAAGCCCGAGATCTTTCTCTGATGCTCCGCTCTGGCGCCCTCGCCGCGCCGGTGGAAATTATTGAGGAACGGACCGTAGGCCCCAGCCTGGGACAGGCCAATATTTCCCAGGGATTCATTTCAATAACCGTGGGGTTTGTTCTGGTATTGATATTTATGCTGATTTACTACAGCGTTTTCGGTATCGCAGCCAATATTGCCCTGGGTGTTAATCTGGTGTTAATGGTTGCAGTACTGTCCTTTTTTCAGGCGACCCTGACATTACCCGGAGTTGCTGGAATTGTATTAACTGTGGGTATGGCGGTGGATGCGAATGTGCTTATTTTTGAGCGCATCAGAGAGGAGATTCGCAATGGAAATTCTCCCCAGGCTAGTATTCATCTAGGGTATGACAAGGCGTTGTCCACAATAATTGACGCCAACGTGACCACCTTAATCGCTGCTATCGTTCTGTTTAATTTTGGTACCGGTCCGATCAAGGGGTTCGCTGTTACCCTGAGTATCGGCATCTTAACCTCCATGTTTACCGCGATATTGCTAACCAGAGTATTGATCAACTGGTTCTATGGTGGCAAAAATGTCAAACGCTTGGCGATATAGGGGATCAAACAATGCAAATCTTAAATAAAACAACCAATATCGATTTTCTGGGTAAGCGTCGCTTAGCCACATTAATTTCAGTTGCCGTGCTGGTAATTAGTGTTTTGTCTATTGCGCTAAGGGGACTTGCGTTTGGTATCGATTTTACCGGGGGCACGCTGGTAGAAGTTGGATATGAGGAGCCGGTTCAAGTCCAGTCTGTACGGGATGCTTTGCTCCAAAGTGGCATAGAGGATGGCGTGGTTCAGCATTTTGGTACGTCCCGGGATGTCATGATTCGACTACCCGCTGACGCCGTCGCAGGGACGGGTAAGGCAGCCGAAATCAGCGGCATGGTAATGCAGGCATTACGTAAACCAGTTGGAGAATCTCTGATCGAGCAGGTCGGATCCAAAGCCCAGCAATGCACTACCGGAAGCGGCTCGGTCCAGGATTGCCAGCTGCAGATGCGCCGGGTTGAATTTGTCGGACCCCAGGTCGGCGATGAACTGGTCAACCAGGGAGGACTGGCAATGTTATATGCGATCATTGGCATTCTGATATACGTTACTTTTCGGTTTGAGTGGAAATTTGCGGTTGGCTCGGTCATCGCCCTGGTCCACGACGTTGTTATTACGATAGGAATTTTTGCACTATTTCAGTTCGAGTTTTCGCTCGCGGTGCTTGCGGCGGTGCTCGCGGTTATTGGATATTCATTAAACGATACAATTGTTGTTTATGACAGAATACGGGAGAACCTTCGAAAGATGCGAAAGAGTGAAACCGTTGGTGTGATGAACGCATCGATTAATCAAACTCTTCCCCGAACCATACTGACCTCGCTGACGACACTGTTGGTTGTGGTTATATTGTTGATATTTGGCGGTGAAGTTATTCGGGGATTTTCAATTGCATTGCTGGTTGGTGTGTTGGTTGGTACCTATTCCTCTATCTTTGTGGCCAGCCCCGCGGTATTGTGGCTCGGCATTACCCGGGAGGATATGATGCCGGTAGTTAAAGAGGGAGCTGAGGGGGCCGAGGTCGATGCCCAACCCTAGTTTTACAATCTAAGCATAGAGATAAATTATTATGCGCTGCCCGTTTTGTGCTAATGACGATACCCGGGTAATCGACTCCAGGCTGGGAGATGGTGGTGAAAGCGTGCGTCGCCGGCGTGAATGTATTGGCTGCGAGGAGCGATTTACAACCTTTGAGCATGTTGCCTTGCAAATGCCCCAGGTTATTAAGTCCGATGGTGCCAGAGAGCGATTCGATGAGAGCAAACTGCGGCGTGGATTAACCAGGGCATTGGAGAAACGTCCGGTGGAAATCGCTACGGTTGAATCTGCGGTAAATCGTATAATGCGGAGATTCACCCACAAAGGAGAGAGGGAGATTGATGCCAAACAGATTGGTGAAGCGGTAATGTCTGAGTTGCGCGAAATTGATGAAGTCGCGTATGTCCGATTTGCCTCGGTGTATCGAAGCTTTCAGGACCTCGAGGCGTTCAGTGACGAGGTGGAGAAATTGCGAGAATCTCTTACGGATCAGACTGGCAAGGTTCAGCTCTCATTGTTTTCTGGCGCCAAAGACTGAGTCATGGCAATTTTTCCAGGTATTCGTGAGTTCAAGGAATCCATTGGGGTTCAGGTCGAACCCGAAATCGAGATTCCGCAACAATACGATCCCCAGGTCGGCGATGATCACAAGTTTATGGCGCGAGCACTTAAACTTGCTGAAAAAGGAATAAATTCAACCCATCCTAACCCCAGGGTCGGATGTGTAATAACTAGAAATGGAGTCATCGTCGGAGAGGGCTTTCATCAGGTTGCCGGACAACCCCATGCCGAAATAAACGCGCTGAAACAAGCAGGAAAATACGCCAAGGAGGCAACGCTTTATGTCAACCTGGAACCCTGTTGCCATCACGGACGAACACCACCATGTACCGATGCCATTATCAAAGCTGGAATCAGCAGGGTGGTTATCGCTATGGAAGATCCGAACCCCCAGGTAAATCGCGCAGGAATATCGGCATTGCGCAATGCAGGTATTGACGTCGAATCCGGAATAAATAGTGAGCGTGCGGCAAGCCTCAATCGAGGATTTGTTCGACGCATTACTCAAAGTGTGCCTTGGGTAACTCTGAAAATTGCGGCCAGTCTGGATGGCAAAACGGCTATGGCTAATGGTGAGAGTCAATGGATTACTTCCGAACCCGCGAGATTAGATGCCCATAGAATTCGGGCTGCCAGTTCGGCAATTCTCACAGGCATTGGAACGGTATTGCGGGATGACCCCAAAATGACCGCACGACTACCGGAGGTGCAACGCCAACCGCTGAGAATTATCCTCGATAGTCGACTCAGTACTCCTGCTGACGCTAAAATTCTTGGTGAACCCGGTGAAGTCCTCATTATTACGTCGCCCACCGAAGTCGGTGATGCTGATTTATATGGACAAAAAAACGTCGAGGTTATCGGCTGCCCATTACGGGACAGTGCGATAGATCTTGAGCAAGTTATGCTAGAACTCGGGCGCCGAGAAATAAATGACTTAATGCTGGAAGCAGGATCTCGCTTGAGCGGAAACATGATGGAACAGGGACTGGTTGATGAACTAATCGTTTATATGGCGCCGGATCTATTGGGTAGCAGCGCTCGTGGAATGTTTCGAATTCCTGGTCTTGAATTTATCGCGGATAAACATACCCTGGAGTTTAGTGATGTGACCAGGGTTGGGCGGGACATTCGAATGACCCTTAAAGTCGGCAGGTAAAACCCATTCAGCATTCGATGTTTACTGGAATAATTGAATCCCTGGGTACGATTGTTTCCGTTGAGTATGGTAATGACGATGGAGGGAACAGCGCTGTTATTGTATTGCAATGCGGATCCCTGGACATTGATTCCATCACTATTGGCGATAGTATCGCGGTTAACGGCGCTTGCCTGACGGTTACAGAAATCTATTTGTCAGACCGTTCACTGGGCTTCGATGTTTCAGCGGAAACCCTGGCCAAGTGCCTGATTAGTGGTTGGCGAGCCGGGGATCGAGTTAATTTGGAATCTGCCCTAACATTGCAGAAACCACTGGGAGGTCATTTGGTCTCCGGGCATGTTGATGGTGTCGGAATTCTTCAGGAGCGGCGCGATGCTGACCAATTCACCTGTATGCGGTTTAAAACTACTCGCGCTATCGGTCGATATATTGCGGTGAAGGGATCTATAACGGTCGATGGTATCAGCCTGACCAGTAACCAGGTTGAAGATCTGGATGATGATACTGTATTCGATGTCACCATCGTGCCACATACGCTGAAAGTAACCAGTTTAGAAACTTTAGCGGAGCACAGTGCAGTGCATCTCGAGATTGATATGCTGGCTCGATACATAGAGCGGCTTAATGCTTCCGATCAAAATCTTCAGTAAATGAACCTGGATTCAAAAAGTAACGGCGTCAGCCCTATTGAAGAAGTCCTGGCTGACTACAGACAGGGGAAAATGGTTATCCTGGTGGATGATGAAGATCGCGAAAACGAAGGAGACCTGCTGGTTGCTGCAGAATTCGTTACAGACGACCACATCAACTTTATGGCAACCCAGGGCCGTGGGCTTATTTGTCTAACGCTGACGGATGAGCGTTGTCAGCAGTTGGATTTACCGTTGATGGTCAGTAGAAACAGCGCGCGGTTCTCGACTAATTTTACGGTTTCAATAGAGGCCGCGGAAGGGGTGACCACCGGAATCTCCGCTCAGGATCGAGCGATCACTATTCGCACCGCGGTTAAGCGCAATGCAGCGCCTGAAGATATCGTAACGCCTGGTCATATATTCCCAATCAAGTCTCAACCCGGCGGTGTACTTACCCGGGCGGGTCATACCGAAGCCGGGGTCGATTTGGCGAGATTATGTGGGTTTGAGCCGGCCAGTGTTATTTGTGAAATACTAAATCAGGATGGGTCAATGGCGCGCCTGCCTGACTTACTAAAATTTGGCGCTGAGCACCAGATTAAAATTGGCACAATTGCCCAGTTGATTGGGTTTCGGATGCAAAATGATCCTACTGTCCGGCGCATAGCGGAGCACGATATGCAGCTTGAACAGGGACAATTTCGCACTGTGATTTATCAGGATATGGTTGAAGGTGGGGTACATATGGCGTTGATCCACGGCGCCATTGATCCAGCGGCGCCAGTTGCGGTCAGGGTCCACGTGCATAGGGGGCTGCTGGATATGGTGTTTGAAAGTAACGCACCGAAAAGCTGGAACAATAAGTTAGCGCTTGAATCAATTGTTAACCATGGTTCTGGTGTATTGGTGTTATTGGCCTACCATGAGTCAGCTGAAGAACTGGCGTCTCGAATCGATTTAAGAAATAATCCGCGCAGGCGCCAGGGAGCCCAGGACAATGATCCATCGACCAGACAGCAGAACCCCGCCAATCTGCGGATGTTGGGGGCAGGTGGTCAAATTCTCGCGGATCTCGGGGTACAACAGGTATTGGCGCTGGGACGAGAAAAGCGAACCCATGGGTTAGCCGGGTTTGGCCTCGAAGTTATAGAATACATTGCAGATCAACAGTCGCTGGAAAACTGGGAAAAAAGTCATGAATGAAATTTCAGGAAATTTTGTTAATTGTGAAGGTCGCTATGCAATTATTGGCGGGCGATTTAATCACTTCATCACCGATAAGTTAATCCAGGGTGCTATTGATGCATTCAGTCGGCACGGGATCAAAGAAAAAAATATCGACGTGATCTGGGTTCCTGGTGCATTCGAAATGCCATTTACTGCATCACAACTGATTAAAGGAGGCAATTACAGCGCTATCGTAACCCTTGGGGCGGTCATACGCGGTGCAACACCGCACTTCGATTACGTCGCGGGTGAATGTGCAGCGGCTATATCCCGTCTCAATACTGATTCTGACATTCCCGTAGTTTTTGGGGTCTTGACGACTAATACGATCGAGCAGGCGATTGAACGAGCCGGGACCAAAGCCGGGAATAAGGGTGCGGATGCCGCGATGACGGCACTAGAGATGGTTAGTCTTGCACGATTGATAAGGGCAGACTAAGTTGGCAAGGAGTGGTCGACATTTGGCCCGCCGCTGCGCGGTCCAGGCTTTATACCAGTGGCAGATGACCGGGCAGGAACCTGAACAGATTATCCAAACATTTATTGGCAACGAAAACCTAACCGGAAAGCACCGGGACTATTTTCTCACCTTAATTAATATCATACCAAACTACATCGAAAGTATAGATGGGTTGATCGCGCCCCATTTGGACCGGAAACAGGATCGGGTTGATCTGATTGAGCAGGCTATCCTGCGTCTCGGCACCTATGAGTTACAGTACGACAAGTCCATTCCAACTGGTGTAGTGATCGACGAAGCCATCGATCTTGCCAAGACATTTTGTTCCGAGCATGGTTATAAATACGTCAATGGTGTCCTCGATAAGGTCGCCGGTGTCGTACGCTGTGACTAAACCCAATCGAGCGGCCACTCCAAGGGATTTAGTCGCTTCTCCTGGCGCTTTTCTGGGTCTTGGGTTGGGCTCGGGATTGTCGCCGGTTGCTCCTGGTACTTTTGGTACACTGTTGGCAGTTCCCCTGTACATTGCTGCTATATCGGCGGGGTTTGGCTGGTATGTGGTGATAACCCTAATAATGATCGTAACGGGAGGCTGGATTTGTGGGCATACTGCAAAGATCCTCGATAGCCACGACCATCCGGCCATTGTATGGGATGAATTTGCCGGATATTTTGTAACTATGCTGCTGGTCCCGGGTACCTACGTTAATATTTTGGGCGGTTTTATTTTGTTTCGACTGTTTGATATAGTAAAGCCATGGCCAATTAGATGGATTGATCAAAAAGTCCACGGAGGCTTGGGAATCATGCTGGACGATTTAATTGCCGGGGTGTTTGCGGGTGCTATCCTCTGGGCATTGCAATACCTTGATCTGTGGGCCGATTTTTCCAGTATATTGCCCGGAAATCCTGTCTAAATATTGATCGAATTAGCTATCCCTTCGCTATACAGTTAACTAACAATCTATATAAATAATATGAGTAAGTTTCGCGCGTTTCGCATCAATCGCACTGAAGACAAAACAATCGTCGCTGGTTTCCAGGACATGACCGTGGATGAATTGACCGATGGTGAGGTAGTGGTCAAGGTTGCCTGGTCAGGAATAAATTTTAAAGATGTATTAGCCGCCACTGGAAAAGGCAAGATTTTGCGTCAATATCCGTTAAATGGTGGAGTCGACTTTTCTGGAACGGTAGAGAGCTCCGCAGACCCCCGATTTAGCGCCGGTGACGAAGTGTTGGTGGCAGGATGTGGACTCTCAGAAACAGCTGATGGAGGTTATGCGGAAATGGCTAGGGTGTGTGCGGATTGCGTAGTACCTATACCCAGGGGTATTTCTCTACGGGAAGCAATGGGATTGGGAACGGCTGGATTTACTGCTGCTATGGCTGTGGTTCGTATGGAACAAAACGGTCAAACCCCTGAGCACGGACCCATTGTGGTAACCGGTGCAACCGGCGGCGTTGGCAGTGTGGCAATTGATATTCTTGCCTCCAAAGGTTATTCGGTTACTGCATTTACCGGAAAGTCTGCACAACATGATTACCTTCGTAGTCTAGGCGCCAGCGAGTTTATTGATCGTCATGAAATTGAAATGGGTACTCGTCCGCTGGAAACCGCGGTATGGGGCGGCGCGGTGGACAATGCCGGAGGGGATACCCTGGCATGGTTGACCCGTACGGTGAAACCCTGGGGTAACATCGCTAGTATCGGATTAGTCGACGGTCATACGCTGAATACAACGGTCATGCCATTTATTCTGCGCGGTGTATCCCTATTGGGGATCAATTCCATTGAAATGCCCAATGAGATGAGAAACGATATCTGGAGACGGGTTGGGGAAGATCTCAAGCCGCGTCATCTGGATAAAATTATTACCAGGGAAGTTGCTTTTGATGAATTGCCCGATGCCTTCGACAGTTTTCTGGATGGGTCGAATTGGGGCAGGGTAGTGGTAAATGTGGCTGGGTGATGGGGCTATCTTCCTAATCCCAATTATATGGTTGGTGGTAACGAGTAAATCCCGAGCCATTGGTTAGTGGGTGAAATACTTATGTTTTTGCGACGAGTGAGATTCCAAACGTTATTTATATGTCTTGATACCTGACTGCTACTAAGGTCTTGTTGTTGCAAGCGACGAATCCACTCATTCCCATCTGCATCGTTGGCGGTAACACGCATGTGTTCGTTGAACATTTCTACGTTCTCTTCATCAATCCTTTGCGATTTTTCGTCATGGGTCTCTGTCATAAGTCAAAATCCCTCCCAATTATATGAGATGAGGCCAGGTCGCAGATTGCGTACCAGATGGGCCTTAGCGAAATGTTATAACTGCAATTCAGTGAGCCCTGCTTCGATCAGCTAAGTCGTTGCCTGTAGCATTGAGAGTACTATGAAAATCAATTCCTTGGAAGAATATAGTATTCCATCGATACTAAAATCAAGAGAAGAAATACCAAAGATCGCTTTTTCTGGGGCTAGAGCATGGTTAATACAGTCAACCACTGATTCGGGTAGAGCAGAGCCTTTCGCTTAATCTTCGATATTGAGATTGCAAATTGTTGGATTGTCGACTTTCCAAGCTGTGTCTGAGATACTCATTCCGGACATTCGAACGAAAGGGGAAAGTGCCAAACAACCACCAAAAAATGATATTCCAGCAACATGCGGCGACGTGCTTTTGTATCTAATAACGACATCTAACCACCGCTACATGGCACTTACACAAGTAAGAGTTTTAACATGATGCCCAGACATAAATTGTTGCGTATGGCGACTAATATAAGCCTTGTTGCAGCAATGGTATTCGCCGAAACGCTATTCGGAGCTGAATCCATTTATACCGACGCTGAAATAGTTAAGTTTGAGAGTGTATCCTTTACCTATACTCCCAGCCCTTTCATGATCAAACAGGCCAAAAAATTGGGCAACCCGGTCGAAGCCAGAGTAGAGCCTAGTGTCTCGCTATCCGGGTACCTCGCAAAACCTGTGGGTGAGGTGCCTCGGGCTGCAATTGTTCTCCTACATACCTGTGCTGGTATCTCGAAGCATGAAGAGATGTGGTCTAAGAGGCTCGTATCCTGGGGCTACGTAGTCCTGAGCGTAGATTCATTTAAACCTCGCGGTTTCGATTACATCTGCGGTGGTGGGAGTGAGTTGACGACGCCGTGGCGTCGGGCTCTGGATGCTTACGGTGCGAAGCGATATCTGTCGGCTCGTTCATTCGTTGACTCTGCCCGCATCGCTGTAATGGGAATGTCACATGGCGGCATGACTGTACTAGAGACTATTAAGCAGTCAACCTCAGAAGGTCTGGCGATGAAACCGTTTCAAGCTGCAATAGCTTTCTACCCATTATGCAGTGCGCCTGAACCGATCAACACGCCCACTTTAATTTTGACTGGCAATGAGGACAACTGGACCCCTGCAGAACTATGTGTACAGTATGTTGACAAATTACAACCTCAACACGAAATCACATTGAAAGTGTTCGCAGATGCTCACCACGCATTTGATCATCCAGGAATTGACGCTATAGATGCCGGGTATATTATCCGGTCTAATCCGAAGGCCGCTGACCAGGCTAACCAGATGTCTCGTGAGTTTCTCGAGGAGAGGCTGTAGTTCAAGACTACTTTAGTTGTGTGGCAGTTGTACTTAAAGAGTATTCACCTGCAACATAACAAACGCATGGAACGGATCAGCAACCTGCAACGCGTTTTGCTGACCGCTGATGCAAAGAGTTACTGACCGTCTCAATGGCAAAATTTGGTCGTAGCAGGCGAATTGAGACAAGCCCGCTGGTTTCGTCCGAGCTATGCCCGTTGTATACCAAAGCCGCCAGTCAGGGACTCAAAAACTGCTAAAAATGAGGATTACAACACCCTTAGAACTTGCAATGGGTAATGTGAACACAAAGTTGCTATACGACAGTTTAGCGAACGGAGTTTTAAGATGAAATTTTCCAAAAAGAGTGGACGAACTATTGAAAACTTTATCAATAAAAAACCATATAAGCTGATGCCTCTAACGTACCTTGAGCCCGCTGAGGGTCAGCTAGAACGAGTGGCCTCAATTTGCAACGAATCGCTTGTTTTTGAAACCCTATTTTCCAAGATTTTCCCCGAGGGAGAACACCCATTGTCATCGGCGGCAGATTGGATTCAGTGGGGGAAAGCTGGCTGGGTAGAAGGGTCTCATTTCGTCTTTGCCACGCTCCGGTTGATTTAGCATTGTGTCAGATTGGGTCTGAACTTCTACAACTAATTCGCTGATACCTTAAATTTTTAGTAGAATTTTAAGAAATCGATAATCTCCTTTTCTCTAGACACGGTTTGGTTTTTGATAAAATCAACTAAAACCACCTCATTCATTATTAATGAACAGTTCGATCCGCTTCGAATCATTCGTCAATTCAAATCGGTTATTGTGTACGACTGATAACAATTTAATTTCGAAAAATGCGGTATAAAGTCTATTTAGGTAATCAGGTATATTCCTCATGGTCACTTCGCGTGTGGATGCTGCTTAGGGCTTTCAAAATTAATTTTGAATATAAGGTAGTACCGTTATATTCAGAAAAGTTTGAGGAATTTAGAAGACAACAATTCCCTGCAAAAGCAGTGCCTGTTTTAGTGGCAAGTAAGGAAGATGATTCGACAATTATTTGGGATAGTCTTTCAATTACAGAATTTTTGCATGAACATCATCCAACTCTAGATATATGGCCAACAGATCCGATGCAACGAGCTATTGCCCGAAGCCTTTGTGCTGAAATGCATTCAGGTTTTAACGCTCTTCGCTCAACAATGCCAATGAATCTAAAAAGGCAGTATAAAAAATTTATTCCTACTGTTGCGGCACAGACTGATTTAGAGCGAATAGAATCGCTTTGGGAATGGAGTAGACTAAATTGTGGCCAGGTTGGGCCCTATCTATTTGGGAAGAAATTTACGGCAGCTGACGCCTTTTTTACGCCAGTCGCTGAGAGGTTAAGAACCTATTCAATTGATGTAAATGTTCTGTCTAAAGAATATATTGATAATTTATTGAACCATCCATCTGCCATAGAGTTTTATGAAGCTGCACAATCAGAAAATTGGATTATGGAGCACAACGAATTCGAAGATATATAACGACGGTTAGAAATTTCTTTAGCTTCCGCTCTTACAACGCATAACTTAATTAATGTTTATTTTCAAGAAGTCTTCAACTATTACATAATTTGCGATTGCCAGAAAAGGGCAAGCTACCGACCGATGGGTATACAAACGCGACTGGCAGTTCCATACGCATTAGAGTCAGTTTATTATTTACTAGCTCGGCGAATTGGACTAAATATGGCTCCATTGGTTTCCATTGGTTTCTCTATTTACTCATTCCGTTCTAAATTGAAGTTGAAATATTGAAAGATTAGGATTGAGTTCTTACCAATTTCTCGTTGTAATTTATCGTCGCCACCGATGGAAACGCTCAAGCAGGTTAAGGGCCCATGCTGGTACGTGGGCTTTCTTCCAATTGCCGGCGGCAAATTTATTGGCTTCCATCCAGGTCGGATAGGAATGAATAGTTTGAAGAATCTTGTTCATACCAAGATTGTGTTTCATCGCCAGCACAAATTCTGCAATTATATCTCCCGCGTGATTTCCCATAATAGTGACGCCAAGAATTTTATCTTTTCCCGGGATGGTTAATACTTTCACTACGCCCTCTGCATGTCCTTCTGCGATGGCGCGATCAAGGTGAGCCAAATCATAGCGCGTGATTTCGTAGGGAATATTTTGCTCTTTTGCGTCCAACTCATTTAATCCCACCCTGGCTACCTCAGGATCAGTATAGGTTGCCCAGGGAATAACTCGATAATCAACTTTAAATTTCTTAAACGGTCGAAACAAGGCGTTGACCACAGCGTACCAGGCTTGATGTGCTGCTACATGGGTAAATTGATAGGGGCCGACAATATCACCGCAGGCAAATACAGACGGATACCCGGCCTGCAGGTAATCGTCTGTTTCTATGGTGCGGCGTTTACTTATGGGTATATTTACTTGTTCAAGACCATATCCTTTCGACCTTGCGGCCCGCCCAACGGCGATTAAAATTTGGTCAAACTCAACTTCCACCGACACTCCATCGTTATCACAATAGAGTATTTTTCGATCTCCCTCCACTCCAACTTTTACGGCCTTATGATTGGCCAAGACCTGGATACCTTCTTGGGTAAATCGATCGACTATAAACCGGGAGATTTCTTCGTCTTCCCGAATCATGATTTGCGGCAGCATTTCCACAATAGTAACGTCGCTGCCGAACCTTGCAAAACATTGCGCCAGTTCACAACCGATGGGACCCCCGCCCAGCACCGCCAACTTTCCGGGTAACGAATCTAGTTGCCAGATATTATCTGAGGTGAGATAGCCTATTTCATCCAAACCCTCTATGGGTGGTACGAATGGCACCGCGCCCGTGGCAATGATAATGTTTTTTGTAGTAATCGTACGGCCATTTACTTCAACTGTAGTGCTCGAGGTAATCGTTGCTTCGCCTTTAATTACTTCGACGCCGAGTCCGCTATAACGCTCTACCGAATCATTTGGTTCAATTGTTTTGATAACATTGTTGATTCGATCCATTACCTCCGAAAATTCAAATTCTGCCGATGCTGATCGTATCCCCCAATGTTGGGAATTCTTGATTTGGTGAAGCAGTTTAGCCGAAGCAATCAATGATTTTGACGGAACGCATCCGGTATTCAGGCAGTCTCCGCCCATCTTCCCTTTTTCGATTAATATAACTTTGGCTTTAATTGCCGAACCAATATAGGCGCTGACAAGGCCTGCGCTACCGGCGCCAATTACAACCAGGTTTGCATCATAACGACTCATGAATTATTGGCTCCAGAGGATGTTGATCTTGATTTGATAAATTTCAGAAGAAACTTGGCCATATAAGGAAATACCGCGAGCAATACAAATGATGCAATCAATCCCGGTGACAGCAGACCCTTAACCGAATTAAGTTTACCAAGCTGGGTGCCAGCATTAATAAATGCCATAGTTCCGGGTGCCATACCTATTGCGGATGCAATGACATAGGTCGAGGTCTTTATTGATGTTAATCCCATCAAAAGATTAATCGCAAAAAACGGTATTACCGGAACCAGTCGCATTGAAAACAAGTAAAGCGCACCTTCCTTACGAAAGTTTTCCCTTATCCTGGTTAAGCGTTCGCCCATTTTTGACTGAACCAGGTCATCGAACAAATAACGTGCCAATAAAAATGCGATGGTTGCGCCAATTGTTGCCGAGATAATGACGATAATCGAACCCAGGTAGAATCCAAATATTGCACCCCCAGCGAGGGTCAGAACCAGGGCGCCGGGAATTGAGGCCGCGGTTGCAAGAATATATACTGCGGCAAAGATCATGACCGATTTAATTGGGTTTTGCGATCGATACTCCGCAATTACACCCAGTTTAGACTGGACGAACTCCAAGCTTAGATATTGCCTTGGCCCATACAATAGTAATAGCGCTACCGCGATTGCGATAAGTAGCAAAATTAGTATTTTTGACTTGGTCAAATTGAAATCCTATAGATGTAATCGTAGACAGTTAGCGCGGTTGGTGAACACTGGTCTGACTTGTTTCAATACCAAAAGTTTCTTAACGGTGCCGGAATATTCCAGCAAATATTGTCATCAATCAAAAAGCCCAGGACTTCAGAAAATCAACACTGAGTTCCAAACAAACCGTGCCATTGATTATTTATTCAGCATTATCCTAGCTGCTCTATAATGGCGTCAGCAAATTCGCTGGTTGATACTGTTTCAGCGCCGTCCATTAATCTGGCAAAATCGTAGGTAACCCTTTTGCTAGCGATAACATTAGTGAACGCACTGCTAATCAATTGGGAAGCCTCATTCCAGCCAATATATTCGAGCATCATCGCCCCTGAAAACATCAATGACGATGGGTTAACCTTATTCTTATTAGCGTATTTTGGAGCGGTTCCATGGGTCGCCTCAAATACAGCAATTTGATCCGAGATATTTGCTCCAGGCGCGATCCCAATTCCACCCACTTCTGCAGCCACTGCATCGGACAGATAATCTCCATTAAGGTTCATGGTCGCCAAAACGTCGAACTCCGCTGGCCGAAGTTGCAGCAATTGGAACATAATGTCAGCAATTCGATCCTGAATGAGTATTTTTCCCGATGGCATCTTGCCATCGTGGTCGTCCCATAACTCCTGCTCGGTTACCACGTGTTCTCTAAATTCCTCTACCGCTACTTCATAACCCCAGTTGCGAAAACCTCCTTCGGTAAATTTCATGATATTGCCTTTATGCACCAGCGTCACACTCGCCTTGTTATGATCAATCGCATATTGAATGGCTTTTCTTACTAGACGTTTTGAACCGAACGGACTAATTGGTTTTATGCCAAGACTCGCACCTTCAAAAAACTCTGCACCCATCTCATCGCGAAGAAAATTAGCCAGTTTTTCGTTTTCAGGGGTACCACTGTTGTATTCGATGCCGGCATACACGTCTTCGGTGTTTTCGCGAAATATTATGACATCGACTTCTTCGGGTTTTTTCAACGGTGAGGGCACGCCCGTATAGTAGCGAACCGGGCGAACGCAGGCGAAAAGATCCATTTCCTGCCGCAATGATACATTGAGGGAGCGAAAACCGCCGCCAATGGGCGTAGTCAGTGGGCCTTTGGTAGCAACGCCAAGCTCCCTAATTGCTTCGAGGGTTTCCGCGGGAAAATAGTCTCCCTCATATAGCCCGGCAGCCTTCTCGCCCATGTACAGTTCGCACCAGTGAATCTTACGCTTGCTGCCATAAGCCTTATCCACCGCTGCGTTCCAAATTCTGAGACAGGCTGTATTGATGTCTGGACCGATGCCGTCTCCTTCGACGAAGCCAATAATTGGTTGATCCGGAACTGACAGAATACCGTTATCAATTGTAATTTTCTTACCGTTTTTAGGTAACTGAACATGCTTGTAGGTCATAGTAATACTTCCTGAGATTGTTATGGTTTGCCGAATTACCCTGCCAGCATTAACCAGAGTAATCGTCGTAAATCCATAGATATTATCACTTTGAGCGATTATTCATGGATTATTACTATCCATCGGTGGATCGGGTAAAATTCGAGGCGAAATTCGATCACAAAATTAAATGCTAGGCGGGGCAATGAGCAATGGGTAAAACAAATTCTTCTTCAGATAAATCTGGAATAGAGATGAATGAGCGGGAACGATTGAGCGCTGTCAGGGATTTGATATTTGGCGAAAACATGACGGAATATCAAAATGAATTTAGTCGAATTCGCGAACAAATTACACAAGGTCAACAGTTGTACCAGGAAAAACTCTCCAACGAGTCGACCGCAATAAACGAAAAGCTGGACGCTTTGGAGTACAGATTTAATCAGTCGATAAAAGAAGTCAGCCAATCCCTTGATCAGAACATTGAACGCCTTGAGGGTATTAGCAGTGAGATCGTCGTAAATCGACAAGAAGTAGGGCGGGCACTTGCATTGATCGCTGAAACGCTGCAGAAGTAGTTTTCGTCGCTCAGTTTTCAAAACTTATCGTGTCCTCTCAGCCGTCCGACCCTGAGGTAGATCACCTCAGTAAACTCAAGGATTTGTTATTTCGCGAAGAGATACAGAAGTTCAATGAAATTGATCAGGAGCTTAAGGATAATGAGCGATTCACCAACCAGGTGATTCCCATAATTGAACAACGGATTGAAGAGTTGCAAAGTGAGTTTCCGGAACAATTCGGCCCGATAATTACGGCAACGTTAAAAGTTCAGATAAAGGAATCTCAGGACGAGGTGGTTGAAGCGATTTACCCTATTATGGGTAAATTGATTAAGAAATATATCCAGAAAGAAATTGCCAAGTTATCAGAGTCCATTGACCTGCGTATGCGCCAGATGTTTTCCTTCAAGGGCGTTTGGCAAAGGATGCGATACGGGAGCAAGGGCGTAAGCCATTCTGAAGTATTGGTCCAGGGTTTGTTGCCACCGGTACTCGAGGAAATTATGGTGATTGAGAACGACTCCGGTATCCTGCTGGCCAGTCATTCGGTAGGGGAAAATGCCGATTCAGATGTAATTGCCGGTATGCTAACTGCGATTAAGGGATTTGTCGAAGACGCTTATGCCAAATCTGACCAGGATCTTGAATATATTGAATACGAAACGTTTACGCTGTACCTGCAGAGCTTTAAGTCGTTTTATGTGGTGGTCGCGGTTTCGGGTGTGCTAAATCAGGAGTTCAAGGACCGCTTGAATGATGCAGTGTTGGGCTTCGCCGTTAAAATCGCTGAGGATCAGCAGAATAGGACCGATAGGTATTCCATGCAAAAATTGCTGGAACACCACTTTCACCGAGTAAACGAGAACAGATAAGTGGAACCAGTCCAGCGAAAAATATTACTGGTAGGCGACTTTGGCGTTGGTAAATCTTCACTGGTCGATCGATTTGTTCATAATCGGTTTTCTGACGAGTATAAGAGTACGATTGGCGTAGTTATCTGTAAAAAGGAGTTGGAGGTAGACGGAAAAAATGTCAAGTTCTTGATCTGGGATATTGCCGGTACCCGGGAGATGGCTGAGGTGCCGGCTTCATATTATCGTGGATGTAGTGCACTGATTTATGTGTTCGATTTAACCCGGCAGGAAACCTGGGCAAGACTTAACCAACGCCTTGCAAAAGTAAATGCGATGTCAGGATTATCCAATCCCACAGATCAAATAATTGTGGTCGCAAATAAATCTGATCTTTGTAGCAAGGAGCAAATTGGACACGTTTTAGCCAAGGTCGGTGTTCCCGTCGATGTTGTCACCAGCGCAAAAGATGACCAGAATGTTGCTGAGGCTTTTGTTGAACTCGGAAGAAGGGTGTTACGGGACTCAAATTAATTGGAATGTTGTGGATTTGGAAACAAGGAAAAACACAACCCTGACTTGTCAGTTTGATCCTGACGGAATTCTCCTCGCCCGGAGTGTCGGATTTTTGCAGGATAACTTTACCGTAGGAGCCAGTGTATTTGATCACTGTGCGTTTTTGTTCGGCGCAATAGAAACCATGGAACCTGGTGAAAGTCTAAAATTTGAAGGAATTCATTTGGATGTGAATGGACAACATTACATTATCGATTCTACGATCCAACGTGACCAGGATAGCGGATATCGTATGATTATCGAAAATGAATCCGAACGTTATCGCGCTATCAATCAACTGAGCCAGCAACGCAATGAAGCAGATATCATGCGGCATCAGCTGGAACGTCAAAACCAACAGTTGTTGATTTTAAAGCAGGTTGCAGAAGCTGCAGCACAAACCAAGACTGAATTTCTTGCCAAAATGAGTCACGAAATTCGAACGCCATTGAATGCGTTGCTTGGATTTGCCTCGCTGCTGGAACAATCCCAAATGGACGCCAGCCAAACTGAGCATATTGGGAAAATTCAAACCGCCGGAAAAACCTTGTCAGTTTTGCTCAATGATATCCTGGATCTGGCCAAAATTGAGTCCGGTAAGTACCAGTTAGTTGAAACCAAATTCAATTTGGATACGGTGGTTCGAGATGTTGTGGAGCTGTCACGCGGACTGGCAAATGAAAAAGGACTGCCGCTGAATCTCGAAATTGAAGCAAGTCATCCCAAATTTGTAATTGGAGACCAAATCCGTCTCGGACAAATATTGCTGAATCTTTTAACCAATGCGATTAAATTTACCGACAGTGGTTATGTCAAAATAAGTGTGATACCCGGAGAATCAACCGAGAGTAGCGATATTGTTGGGTTCAGGGTTGCCGACAGTGGGCGTGGAATACCGAAAGATCAGCATCAGGAGATTTTCCGGAATTTCAGTCAGTCCCAGCCGGGAGACGGAAGCAACCACAATGGAATTGGGCTTGGTCTGGCTATCGTCCAACAGCTGGTGCAGGCAATGCGAGGACGTATTGAATTATCCAGCGAACCGGGCAATGGATCAGTGTTTAGCGTATGGCTGCCATTTATGAAAACAGATGCTAAAGCGATAAAGTTCGATCGAGAATCTGAATCTAGTCAAAGTACCGCTGGGCTCACTGGAAAGTCAATTCTCGTTGCCGAGGATAGTGCACTCAATCAGCAATACGTCAGTGAAATACTTGATTCCCACGGATGCAACGTTATTGTTACGGAGAATGGGGCAGCCGCAATACAGGGATTGATGACAGAACCAGTAGATCTGATCCTTATGGATATCCATATGCCAGAAATGCGGGGAGATGAAGCCATTGAACGAATTCGTAAAGACTTGTTGTTTCCGCTTAACCAGATTCCAATAATTTGTTTTAGTGGTCAATCCGGCGAACAGGATCGTGCACGTTATTTATCCATCGGTGCAGATGATGTCATGGCGAAGCCATACTCCCCGACATCGCTGACTGATCGAATCATCGCGATATTGGATAAATCAGAGGAAAAAGGATTGGTAAAGGTTGACGAAAAATTAAGTGATGATATAAGCGAGGAAATGCTGCAAATATTTAAATCACATGTTCCGCTGTATTTACGGGACCTGCTTATTGCCTTACATACTCAGGACGAAAAGCAATTCATATTTCAGGCCCATAAACTTCAATCGTCCATGTGGGTAATGGAATTCATGGATTTGTATGTCATACTTGAACGGCTCGAATCAGAGTCAATGTCGTTTGGGCAACGTCTGGAACTATGCAGGGAGATTTGCCAGGCAGTGGAGCAATCACTGAATCCGGTTTAGTCAGAAATTAATTGGCGGGTAAAAAAAGCCTGAATGACGAATATGCGGTCCGCCATTCAGGGGGCTAATTCCCTACTTCAGAGGTATAGAAGTTCTGGGTGATTTGGTTAAACTTGGCTTAATCCATTCACTGCGCGATATTGTTCGACACGTTTGCAGAGACATTTGTGTCCCTAGCTCCCAATCCGGACTGCGGGTACCGGCAGCCCTAGAAAATCTTGTCCCGGCCACGCCTGGTGGCAGGCATGACAGAATCCTTTGGCATCTACCTTAAGTTTCTTGCCGTTGGGTTTGATGCCACTGTATTTCCAGCCGCCGGTATCAGGCGCCACGTCTTTGCCGACCTTTTCCATAAATAGTAATGGGCCTTTTGCGACCTTACCTTTCTTCTTGATTTTAAAGGCCTCTTTGGCAATTACGGTGCCAACTGGCATTTCCGTGCCATCAGTTGAATGTTTTACATACTGGTCATATCCAACAGGATTAACGATCGTAGTTAAATACTGACCACTGTGCATCCCAGGTGCCTGGGGCGCGGTGGAAGCCGATTGCCACTCGGTATAGGCCATGGCAATGGCATGCCCTTTTTTCTGATATCCAGCAACCAGGTCTGGGCGAATACATTCGTATAGGGTTTTTAAATCATCGATGGTCATTTGGTCGGCGGGTTTAGGCGCTTTACAGCTGGCTGCATAGCTACTGCTAGCCCAAATTACGGTTACAAACAGGGTTATTAGTTTCGCTACGTTTTTCATTTTATTTCCTACGGTTGTAATTACTAATCTTGGTCATCAGGTCGTTTTCAACATCTAATTGCATGTCCTTAACTGGTTCGCAATTCCCGATTTGACCGACTCTAACCGAAAAGGTTCAGCCCGGGTAAAATCTATGGAATCCCATAGCACTCTTGGGGTTGAGTGGCCAGACTGCTACCCAACATTTGGCGTTTCAGGTACTATAATCTTTTTCAATGAATAATCAAAACTGAATGAAGAAAACCAGCGGTGATCTACCGGATTGGCAGTGCCTCGTGTCCACGGAAACTCGGGGGCAAGCAGCCGATGACATGGTTTGGCATACGCCAGAGGGCATTCCCGTCAAACCCTTATATACCGCTGAAGACCTGGAGAAATTGGAGTTAATTGAGAGCTTTCCGGGTTTTCCCCCATTCACCAGAGGGCCCAAAGCGTCAATGTATGCTGGCAGACCCTGGACCATTCGTCAGTACGCCGGATTTTCGACTGCTGAAGCATCCAATGCTTTCTACCGTAAAAACCTGGAAGCAGGCCAGGCCGGGCTGTCGATTGCCTTCGACCTCGCAACCCACCGTGGATACGACTCCGATCATGTCAGGGTTGAAGGGGACGTAGGTAAGGCTGGAGTAGCAATTGACTCTGTGGAAGACATGAAAATCCTGTTTGACCAAATACCCCTGGACAAGATGTCTGTGTCAATGACCATGAATGGTGCAGTTTTACCGATAATGGCTATGTTTATCGTGTCTGCCGAAGAGCAGGGGGTCTCTTCGGAGCAGCTGTCTGGAACACTGCAAAACGATATTCTTAAAGAGTTTATGGTGCGCAATACCTATATTTATCCACCCGCGCCATCAATGCGAATCGTATCCGATATTATTGCGTATACCGCAGAGCACCTACCGCGGTTTAATCCCATATCGATTTCCGGCTATCACATGCAGGAAGCCGGTGCCACCATCGTGCAGGAACTGGCCTATACCCTGGCCGATGGTCTGGAATACGTAAAGACGGCGATAGATGCGGGGCTCGAAGTTGACGATTTTGCCCCGAGGCTTTCATTCTTTTTCGGCATAGGAATGAATTTCTTTATGGAGATTGCAAAACTAAGAGCTGCCCGAACATTGTGGGCTGAACTCATGCAATCCCGATTCTCACCAAAGGATTCACGTAGCTTGATGTTGCGTACCCACTGTCAAACGTCTGGCGTTAGTCTGACCAGCCTGGATCCGTATAACAACATCATTCGAACCACCATAGAAGCCATGGCTGCGGTCCTTGGGGGGACTCAGTCGTTGCATACTAATTCTTTTGATGAAGCATTGGCTTTGCCAACGGAAAACTCGGCCCGGATAGCCCGTAACACCCAATTAATACTGCAACATGAGGCAGGATTTACCAAGGTTGTAGATCCCATGGCCGGGTCATACTATATCGAAAGTTTGACCGATAGTTTGATTATTGAAGCCAGAAAGGTGATTTGTGAAATCGACGAGTTGGGTGGAATGACCAGCGCTGTTGAGGAGGGCGTACCGAAATTACGCATCGAGGAAGCGGCAGCCAGGAAACAAGCAAACATTGACCGGTGTGATGAAATAATTGTTGGGGTCAATCGGTTTCAGCGGGATCAGGAAGAGCAGGTTGATATTCTGGTGGTCGATAACAATGAGGTTCGGGAGGCCCAAATCTCCAGACTAAATAAAATTCGGCGAGATCGAGATTCGGAGCGTTGTGAGCAGGCATTAGTGCGCCTTGCGCGGCAGGCTGAAAGTGGAAACGGCAATCTCCTCGCAGCCGCTGTGGATGCAGCCCGGGCAAGAGCAACCGTTGGTGAAATTTCCGACAGTCTGGAGCAGGTTTTTGGACGCCACCAGGCTGTCTCACGGTCAATTGGTGGGGTATACAGCGCTATGTATGAGGGTGACGAATCATTTGATAAATTACAGCAACGAATAGCGCAGTTTGCTGAGAATGAAGGCAGACGGCCACGTATGTTAGTCGTAAAGCTGGGCCAGGACGGGCATGATCGAGGGGCAAAAATTATTGCAACATCGTTTGCTGATATGGGATTTGACGTTGATATTGGGCCATTGTTTCAAACTCCCCAGGAAGCAGCTCTCCAGGCAATTGAAAACGATGTTCATATCATTGGCATTTCTACCCAGGCCGCCGGGCACCGTACCCTGGTGCCTGCAGTAATAGACGCGTTAAAACGTCATGAAGCGGACGATATTATTGTTATCTGCGGTGGCGTCATACCGCCAGGAGATTATCAGGAGTTACTGGATTATGGTGTTTCCGCAATCTACGGTCCGGGTACAAATATTCCCGGGGCCGCCGCCGAAATCATTGATATACTCCAATCAGCAGCCTGATAATAGATGATGATCCCCGCTGTCTGTATCTACAGGGTATAACAATCTGGTCGCTGTCTGCGTGCAGCGCAGTATAAACGTCATTTCAAATCTAATTTCCAACGCCTGACGCCCCACTATGCAAGACATAATCCAACAACTTGAATATAAACGCGCCCAGGCGAGCAAAGGAGGAGGTGACAAACGGGTTGAGGCGCAACACGCCAAAGGAAAATTAACCGCTAGGGAGCGTATCAATGTCTTATTGGATGGCGGCAGTTTCGAGGAGTGGGACATATTTGTCGAGCATCGCTGTACTGACTTTGACATGCAGAATAAAGCTATTCCAGGTGACGGCGTGGTTATTGGATATGGCACCATTAATGGCCGTTTGGTGTTTGTATATAGTCAGGATTTTACGGTTTTTGGTGGATCCCTATCCGAAGCCCATGCTGAAAAAATTTGTAAGGCGATGGACCATGCCATGAAGGTAGGTGCTCCGATAATTGGAATATCTGATTCAGGAGGGGCCAGAATTCAGGAGGGAGTGGCATCGTTAGGTGGTTACGCCGAGGTATTTCAGCGCAATGTGATGGCATCTGGAGTGATTCCACAAATATCGCTGATTATGGGTCCGTGCGCCGGGGGAGCCGTCTATTCCCCTGCTATTACCGACTTTATCTTTATGGTGGAAGACAGTTCCTATATGTTTGTGACTGGCCCGGAAGTGGTCAAGACTGTTACCCATGAAACCGTGAGCGCAGAAGATTTGGGTGGAGCAAGTACCCATACAACCCGCTCTGGTGTTGCCGACCTCAGTTTCGAGAATGATATCGAAGCGTTGTTGATGACCAGACGGTTTTTCAATTATTTGCCGTCAAATAATGGCGAAAAGCCACCTCATCGTGAGACTCATGATAATCAGTCAAGAGAAGAGCCCTCTTTGGATACTCTGGTTCCCGCTAATCCCAATCAACCCTATGATATGAAAGAGTTGATCACCAAACTGGTCGACGAGGGGGAGTTTTTTGAATTGCAGACAAATTATGCGCGCAATATCATCATCGGATTTGCCCGAATGGAGGGATCAACCGTTGGTATCGTGGCCAATCAACCGATGGTATTGGCGGGATGCCTTGATATCAGTTCGTCAATTAAAGGCGCGCGATTCGTCAGGTTTTGTGATGCATTTAATATTCCGATAATTACCCTGGTAGATGTTCCCGGGTTTATGCCAGGTACTTCCCAGGAATATGGGGGAATTATTAAGCATGGAGCCAAACTCCTGTATGCCTATGCCGAATGCACGGTCCCTAAGGTTACCGTTATTACGCGCAAAGCCTATGGTGGTGCATACGATGTGATGGCGTCGAAGCATCTTAGAGGTGATGTAAACCTCGCCTGGCCCAGTGCCGAAATTGCAGTAATGGGGCCCAAAGGAGCGGTAGAAATTATATTTCGGGAAGAAGCAAAGGACTCGGAAAAGCTGGCGCAAAGAACCGAAGAATATCGGGAAAAATTTGCTAACCCATTCGTTGCAGGTCGCCGTGGATACATCGACGATGTTATTTTTCCTCGAAACACACGGAAGAGGGTGTGCCGGTCTCTGGCTATGCTGTCAGAGAAAGACCTGCAGAACCCCTGGAAAAAACACGGCAACATACCGCTTTAGTTAAAAACTATGTTTAAGAAAATATTGATCGCCAATCGGGGGGAAATTGCCTGTAGGGTTATCCACACGGCGAAGCGAATGGGTATCGCCACTGTTGCTATATACTCTGACGCGGACAAGAATTCGCTGCATGTCAGGCTGGCAGATGAAGCGGTAAATATTGGGCCAGCGGCTGCTTCTGAAAGTTATTTGGTTGGCGACAAGATTATCGAAGCCTGTACTCAAACCGGTGCCGAAGCGGTGCACCCGGGGTATGGATTTGTCTCCGAGAATTCGGCGTTTGCAACAGCGTTGAGTCAGGCAGGAATCGCTTTTATCGGCCCCGGCATCCGTGCTATCGAAGTCATGGGAGATAAAATCACGTCGAAACTCCTGGCGGAGCAGGCAGGTGTCAATGTAATCCCCGGGCATACTGAGGTGGTCAAGGATGCGAACGAAGCGATCTCCATCGCTGATCGAATTGGCTACCCGGTGATGATTAAGGCCAGTGCTGGTGGGGGTGGTAAAGGCATGCGGGTGGCCTGGGATCAGGACGAATGCCGGGAAGGATTTGAGCGCGCTACCAGTGAGGCGATATCCAGTTTTGGTGATGGCAGAATATTTATAGAGAAATTTATTGAGCAGCCACGCCATATTGAGATTCAGGTCATTGCTGACACCCACGGAAACATCGTAACCCTGAACGAACGAGAATGTTCCATACAGCGCCGTCACCAGAAAGTGGTAGAGGAAGCGCCTTCACCTTTTATTGACGAGGCCACCAGAGCCGCGATGAGTGAACAGGCTAGGGCGTTAGCAAAGGAGGTTGATTATTGTTCTGCAGGGACCGTTGAATTAATCGTTGACGCCCAGCGTAACTTTTACTTTCTCGAAATGAATACTCGGCTCCAGGTAGAACACCCGGTTACCGAGATGATCACTGGAATTGATTTGGTTGAATTGATGATCAGGGTGGCAGCGGGAGAAAAACTGCCAATTACCCAGCAACAGGTAGGGATCAATGGGTGGTCAATGGAATCCAGGATATATGCGGAAAGTCCGTTTCGAAATTTCTTGCCATCAACCGGGAGGTTGGTCAGTTACCTTCCTCCCAACGTAAATAGTCAAGTTAGAGTTGATACTGGCGTTGTAGAAGGGTCTGAAATTTCGATGTTTTACGATCCGATGATCGCCAAACTGGTTACCTGGGGTAAAACCCGGGCTGAAGCCATCGATGTTATGCAGCAAGCGCTGGATCAGTATTACATTCGTGGAGTCGAAACCAATCAGCCTTTTGTCGCGGCGATAATGGCGCATCCCCGGTTTCAGCGTGGAGAATTAACCACCAATTTTATTGCAGAAGAGTATCCCGATGGATTTTCTGCAGAAATGTTGCCAATATCTAATCGCGACTTGGTAGTTGCTGCGATGGCAACTATTCACCACCGGTTGATGTTGCGAGCGGTTACTACCACAGGGCAGATGCAACACTATGGCCGCAAAATTGGAGCCAAACGGACCATTAGACTCGAACAAACTTCGTTCGAAACGTCAATTTCCCAAGAGAACGATCACTGGATAGTCAAGGTAGGAGGAACGGATTTTCGGGTAACGGATCAATGGAAGCCAACAGAACCCGTTTATCGGGCGGTCATTAATGAGGAGACAATTGTTCTTCAGATTGAAAGGTGTGATTTTGGCTACCAGGTTGTGCATCGAGGTAAGCAGATGCGTGCCCAGGTCATGACGACTAATACCTCCGGTTTACTTAAATGGATGCCTGAAAAAGTTGCGCCAGATCGTTCCGGTATGTTGTTGTCGCCGATGCCAGGGCTACTAGTTTCCCTGGCGGTTGTCGCCGGCCAGAGCGTAAAGGCGGGGGAACCCCTGGCAGTTATTGAGGCAATGAAGATGGAGAATTCTCTACGCGCCGAAAGAGATGTTGTGGTGGCAAATATTCTCGCAGAACCGGGAAGCATACTCGAAGTGGACCAGCCCATTATCGAATTTGAAGCAACCGATTCATAGGCTACGATACCAATTCAATAACAGGGTAACTCCATTTGATCCAAATCGATAAACTGCGCAGGGCTGATCGGCGAACCCTGGGCCAGGCGATTACATTGCTGGAATCTTCACGTCAGGATCATCGTCAGGAAGCGGAAACGCTACTCGAACGGATCATGCCTTATACCGGACAGGCACTCCGAATCGGGATTACCGGGGTACCAGGTGTAGGAAAGTCGACATTTATCGATGTGTTTGGAGGGCTGGTGATTGCCCAGAATCGTAAAGTAGCCGTATTAACTATCGATCCGAGCTCCACAATAACCGGCGGATCAATTTTAGGCGACAAGACCCGTATGCCATCCCTTTCCGTTAACCCGTCGGCATATATTCGACCATCTCCTGCGGGTGGCACTCTGGGCGGCGTTGCCCGGCGAACCAGGGAAGCAATTTTGGTTTGTGAGGCGGCTGGATTCGACTTGGTCATGGTCGAGACAGTAGGGGTAGGACAATCGGAGACCCTGGTTGCAGAAATGACAGATGTATTTTTGTTGATGCTTCAGCCCGGGGGCGGAGACGATCTCCAAGGCATCAAACGCGGCATAATGGAGCTTGCTGATATAGCAGTAGTTAACAAGACTGATGGCGATTTGAAACGGGCGGCTGGTGTTACCGTCGCCGATATTAAACACGCGTTGAATTTGACCACACGTCGGCTGGCACAATGGGAGGTACCGGTATTAGGTATTTCTGCGGCAGAAAATATTGGTGTGACGGATACCTGGGATGCTATCCAGCGGTATTGGCAACTTACGGCCGAAAATGGTGAACTCGAAAAACGCCGGCAACGCCAGAGTGTAGCCTGGCTATGGAACGAAACCGGGCAGCTGATACTGGATCAATTAAAGCAAGACCAAAAGATTGCGCCGACCCTTCTTGATTTGCAACAACAGGTCAGTGATGGAAAAATAGCGCCTACCATTGCGGCAAGGCAACTTGCCGAGTTGTTTACCAAATCTTAGCGAATATATATTGGGAAATTGGCCAGAATATGATCGGAAAATTGAACCACCTTGCAATCGCGGTACCAGATTTGAAAATTGCCAGTGAACAGTATCGAGTGGTTTTTGGTGCCAGCGTATCGGAGCCAGTGGATTTGCCAGAACACGGCGTAACTACTGTATTCGTCGAGCTATCGAATACCAAAATTGAACTGTTGCATCCAATGGGAGACGACTCTCCAATATCCCGATTTCTCGAAAACAACCCTTCTGGTGGGATTCATCATGTTTGCTACGAAGTCGTTGATATTGGTCTCGCGTCTGAGCGATTGCGTAAGAACGGGTTGCGGATTCTTGGTGATGGCAAACCGAAGATTGGCGCTCACGGAAAGCCGGTATTATTCCTCCATCCCAAGGATGCTTTGGGAACCCTGGTCGAGCTGGAACAAATATAGCGGTTCAAGCATTCCCTTTTTGACGCTCTGATGAATTCGTGCAGGGTCCAATGGTTGAATTAAGCTACCCTTGTCGTAACTGATTAGAATAGATCGATGTCCGCCAAAGATAAAATTTACGCAAACAAGCAGGGCCATATTGTAGATTTTGCTTTTGATCAATCCGTAGCGGCAGTATTTCCAGACATGATTCGTCGTTCGGTACCCGGATACGAAACAGTCATCTCGCTGCTGGCAGTGCTCGCCGAAACATATTTTTCCCCGGGTACCAGGGTTTATGACCTTGGATGTTCATTGGGCGCCGCCACCTTATCCATTCAATCCCGGATTGGTAATAAGGATGTTGAATATATCGCGGTGGATAGTTCCCAGTCCATGCTGGACAAGTGCCGGTCCCATCTTTCCAAACAAATCCCGGAACAAGGATTTAATTGCTACAACCAGGATATTCGTGATGTTGAAATCAATAATGCCAGTATAGTTGTTTTGAATTTCACTCTGCAATTTTTGCCGCCACAAGATCGAGACAGTGTCATTCAAACAATTCTATCAGGGCTGGTTTCAGGTGGCGTATTGATTTTATCTGAGAAAATCGTTGCTGCTTCGGAAGCGGAAAATCAGAAAATGGTTGAGTTTTATCATGGCTTCAAGATGGCTAATGGTTATAGCGACCTCGAGATTAGCCAGAAACGAACGGCATTGGAAAACGTGATGGTGCTCGATACTTTGGAACAGCACAATTCAAGATTATTGACCTTCGGTTTTAAATCGGTTGTGCAGTGGTTTCAATGTTTTAATTTTGTCTCAGTACTGGCAATTAAGTAACCCAGAAATTGGACTGTGATTGATCCTGACCAAATTCGGTCTGTACTCCATGGAACAGATTTTCAAGATTGTACTGATTATTTGGTCAATACTTCATTGGATATCCTGAAGAGTCGACCCCATGGAGATCGACAAAAGTGGTTACAGCAAATCAGTCTGTTACCGGATATAGAAAAGGGTCAGGTCGAGTTAGATCGGAGTGCTATTACGGCTAGTCCCCGACGTGACCTGGATGATGAAACCAAAGATTCGCTGCGATCAAAGTTAATGGCGCTGCATCCTTGGCGCAAGGGACCGTTTAATCTGTTTGGCGTAGAGATCGATGCGGAATGGCGCAGCAATTTAAAATGGGCGAGAATCATGGACAAGATAGCGCCGGTGAAAGATCGATCGATTCTGGATGTAGGATGCGGCAACGGCTATTATCTCTGGAGAATGCAGGGTGCTGGAGCTCGACTAGCGGTTGGCATAGATCCGACACAACTTTTTCTCGCGCAATTTATTGCTGTTAATCGATATCTAAAGTCAGATCGTATCGTGATGTTACCGCTGAGATCAGAAGAGCTATTTGCCAAACATTGTCAGCCCAGGAAGATCGTATTCGATACTGTTTTTTCCATGGGGATCTACTACCATCGTCGGTATCCATTGGATCACTTGTCTGAACTATATCGATTCTTGCGTCCTGGCGGTCAGCTGGTCCTTGAAACCCTGGTATTTGACGGTGATTTTCAGGATCAGTCCAGATTGGACCGGCGTTATGCCAAAATGCGCAACGTATGGTGCATCCCAACGGTATCCAATCTGCGTAAACAACTACTGGGTTGCGGTTTTCAAAACCCACAATTAATTGATCTGACGAAAACCTCGGAATTCGAACAGCGGCGTACACCATGGATGACGTTTGAATCCCTGGCAGACTTTCTCGATCCGACGAATCCTGACCTCACCATCGAAGGCTATCCAGCACCGCTAAGAGCCTGTGTCATTGCCGATCGGTCCGTGGGTTAATCCATGGATCGATCTGACAGCGATGACTTTCGCCAAATTTTCCTTGAAGAAGCTATTCTTCTCGATGTAAGGGCGCCAGTGGAATTTGAACGTGGCGCGTTTGGAACCGCTTGTAATATTCCATTGATGTCTAATTCAGAACGTCATCTGGTTGGGATTTGCTACCAAAACAAAGGCCAGGAAGCAGCGATCCAACTAGGCCGAGAATTGGTGGACACCAAGGCCCAGAGTGTTCGAACTAACGCCTGGATTAAATTTGCCGAGGACAATCCCAACGGTTATCTGTATTGTTTTCGTGGTGGGCTGCGTTCAAGAATTACCCAGCAATGGATGGCCGATGCCGGGATAAGGTATCCCTATATTAAGGGCGGGTATAAGGCAATGCGCCGATTCCTAATCGATCAATTTATGGAAGATGTTGAGTCAACCCCCCTGACACTAATCAGCGGCCGTACTGGTACCGGTAAAACCATACTATTGAACAAGATAGCTCGTTCCATAGACCTCGAAGGCCTGGCGAATCATCGCGGTTCCAGTTTCGGGCCTATGGCGGAACCCCAACCAACCACAATTAATTTTGAAAACGAGTTGGCCATTCGTATGCTTAAGCTGAGTTGTTTAAGAAACAGGGAACAAGTATTTGTCGAAGGAGAGGGGCGTTTGGTGGGTAAGATGACTTTGCCCGAAGTACTTTGGAACAAAATGCTTGAATCTCCCACGATCATTCTGCAAGCAGATATCGAGCGCCGGATAGATATTGGAGTGCAGGATTATGTGGTTGATTTGTTGCAGCGCATACAAAACATTGAATCCGGTGACAAAGGATTTAATCAGTTTACAGATCGTCACCGCAACAGCCTACAAAAGATTTCGAGGCGATTAGGCGGCGTACGCTATGGACAAGCCAGTAAATTTCTCGAACAGGCACTTCAGCTACATCGTCGGGACCAGGATTTAGCTGGATATAGACCGTTTATAAAATTATTGCTTGAACATTACTATGATCCGATGTACGACTATCAACTTTCCAGACGTACTTCAAAGATTTTGTTTCAGGGGAATGAATCCGAAGTGCTCGACTGGTTAGATGGCCAGGGAGTAAAACGGCTTCAGTGAGGCAGAATAATCCAATCGTCAAGGACGTGGTTTTACTGGGTGGTGGTCATGCCCATGTAATTGTCATACGGAAGTGGGGAATGCAACCAATACCGGGAGTCAGGTTAACCCTGGTGTCCGAGGATTCGCTGACCCCGTATTCTGGCATGTTACCGGGACTGATTGCCGGGCATTACTCGGTCACCCAGAGCAATATCGATTTGGCCAGATTATGCCAATGGGCTGGAACTCGGTTTGTCGTTGATAGAGCATTGGGTGTGGACGCCAATACAAATATCATCCAATTTGAACAACGTCCCGATATAGGATTCGATTATCTTTCCATTGATACTGGAGGGGCGCCTCGTTTGGATAATGTTTCTGGTGCAAGGCAATTCACTATACCGGTAAAACCGGTGCATCAGTTTTATCATCGTTGGCAACAGATACAACAACGGGCAATGACCAGCGAAAGATCATTAAAAATTGCTGTGGTCGGCGCCGGCGCCGGAGGATTTGAAATTCTAATGGCCATGCATCATGGTCTTCAACGCGAGGTAGGTGACGATGATCATGAATTCCACTGGATTATCCGAGACCACGCATTGGTGGATTTCCCTGATCGGGTAAAGAGGATTGCCCTTGCCAACTGTCTTCGTAAAAATATTCAATGCCATAATGGATTTAGCGTGATTCGGGTTGAGTCCGGAATGCTCCACTCCGCATCGGGTCAAAGATTGGAAGTGGATGAAATACTCTGGTGTACCGAAGCCCAGGCTCCTGATTGGCCTGTTAAATCGGGGTTACGCTGTCAAAAAGACGGCTTTATTGAAATTAATGATTCGCTGCAATCAATTTCCCATAGCAACGTTTTTGCGGCGGGAGATGTTGCTGTTCAAATCAACCATCCACGGCCCCGGGCAGGTGTATTCGCCGTTCGCCAGGGACCTGTTTTATTTGAAAACCTGCAAAAGGCCTGTCTTGGCAAGTCTCTGGGCATTCATCGTCCCCAGAATAAATTTTTAACGATTTTGACGTTTGGTGATCAAAGTGCAATTGCCTGCAAAGGCAGGATAAGCGTAAATGGAAAATGGGTCTGGAACTGGAAGCACTGGATCGATCAACGATTTATGGATCGATTTAATAAATTACCACCAATGCCATTGATGAAACCAGGTGCGTTACCCGATTCATTAATTAGTGAGCCAGAAAGATTAGACCACCAAAGTACGATGCGCTGCGGTGGATGTGGTGCAAAAATACCGGGTGATGTGTTATCCCGGGTGATTGATAATATCAGTGTTGTAGAACGCCCCGATATGATAGCCGGACTGTCTACTCGAGACGACGTTGCTGTTATCGACCCGTCGAATCGATTGCTGGCACAATCGGTTGACCAGATTCGAAGTATGGTCGACGACCCCTGGATTTTCGGCCGAATTGCAACCATACATGCGCTAAGTGATTTGTACGCTGCAGGTGCAATTCCTCAGTCGGCGATGGTATTGGCAGGACTGCCCCATGCCAGTGATAAAGTAATTGAACGGGACCTTGGTCAGATAATGAATGGCATAGCCTGGGAGTTAAATGCAGCCAACTGTGCGCTATCAGGTGGTCATACCAGTGAATCAGCCGAATTATCCATAGGTATGGTGGTAAATGGCTATCCCCAGGCAGGAGCGGGTATTCCCAATACTCTAGAGGCGGCAAACGCCACTGAACAAGTAGTGATCATTACCAAGGCAATAGGAATTGGCGTTGTAATGGCGGCAAACATGCGGGCTGAGGCGGATAGTGAAACCGTCCAGCATGGGATTAACACGATGCTGCTAAGCAATGCCCAGGCCAGTGAAATTCTTCTTCGGCACGGCGTTACTGCAATGACTGATGTGACCGGCTTCGGCATCGCTGGACATTTGACAGAAATGCTTTCTACGGGAGCAAGTTGTCGCGTGGAATTATCTCAGATTCCGGTTTTGCCTGGGGCAAGAATTTTGTCAAACAAAGGTATCAAAAGCTCGCTATTTATAGCGAATTTCAGGTATGTTGAAAAATTTAGCGTGGTCGATCAAGTTAGATCGAATTGGAAATTTCCTTTGTTGTTTGATCCGCAAACTAGTGGCGGACTACTTGGAATTTTACCAAAAAACCGGGCAATGGATTGCCTGACGCAACTAACACGATCAGGCTATTGTGATGCCTGTGTAATAGGACAAATACTAGATCTGGAAAAACAATCAATCATGATAGAGAACAATGACAAGCAAATCTGACCCAGAGAATTTCTCCATAGACAAAATTGATGAGCGTCTCGCTTCGATGTATAGCTCAGACGAGGATAAACTGGGTAAATATAATCGCTGGGCGGATAGTTATGAAACTGATCTGGTTAATGACCTCGATTATGTTGCCCATATTGATGCTGCTAAAATATTTAGTGAGGTTGTCGAAAACCGAAAAAGCAGGGTGCTCGACGTTGCCTGCGGCACTGGCCTGGTTGGCGAAACGTTATTGGAAAGGGGCTATAGAAATGTAGATGGAACTGATTTTTCGGAGGAAATGCTTAAAATATCTCGCCATCGAAAAGTTTACCAGGAATTGATTCAACACGATTTTACTCTTCCATTCCCGCTATCAGATCCATACGATAGTATTATTTGCGTTGGTTTGTTTTCGTTTAGCATTCCGGGAATGAAGCATTTGATTAATGTTGTCAACGCGGTTAAGCCGGGACATCACTGTGTCATAACGGTCAATGGCGCCGCATGGCGCGAGCTAAATCTGGAGGAGGCGCTTGAATATGAATCAAGGAAACATGGGTTTATTGTGGAAGAAATTATTCAAGCCGGCTACATTCAAAAAGAAAATATCGACTCAAGAGTGTTGATCATCCGTAGTCCGGACTGAGATAGAAAATAATGCATATTCCGTTGTTTCCTCTGACCACAGTCCTGTTTCCAGGAGGGCAGCTACCCTTGAGGATTTTTGAACCGCGGTATTTGTCCATGGTGGGTGATTGCATGCGGAATCAATCTCCATTCGGCGTGGTATTAATTAGTGACGGGAAAGAAGCCGGCGAGGCCGCTCAATTCCACGAAATCGGTACGTTGGCAATGATTGAAGACTTCGACCAATTGGAAGACGGACATTTGGGTCTGTCCTGCCGCGGAGATAAACGGTTTAGCGTTATCCGCCATCAAGTCCAGTCCGACGAGTTAATTACGGCAGAAATTAATTTGCTTAAGGAGGAAATCACTCAGAATGTTCCTGATAAATATCCATCTATGGTCACGTTCTTACGTGATCTATACGAACGTGACGAATTTAAAGCTCGGTTAACAGAGAATCCACCCCAATGGCAAGATGGAGAATGGCTCGGTTGCCGAATTTCCGAAATATTACCACTCTCCATCGAAAGCAGACAGGCCTTACTTGAAATGCCCTGTAGTGAAAGATTAAATCAGCTTTTCCGGGTTATGCAAGAAAATAATCTGATCAAACTAAGCAATTAGTCCATACCCATTTCACTCATCACCTTTCGTGCGGCTCTAAAGCATTCGAGAGACTGGGGGACGCCACAGTAAATGGCGATAACATGAATAATAGCGCGTAACTCTTCTTTACTGACACCATTTCTGATGGCGCCGGCACAATGCAATTCCCATTCATGCATTTTCCCCAGGGCGCCTATCATGGTTAGATTCATCATCGACCGGGTTTTAGCATCGATACAATCATCCCCCCAGCCAAATCCCCAGCACCATTCTGTCATCATCTCTTGAAAAGGGCGCATAAAATCGTCGGCGTTCTCCAGGGTTTTCTCTACATATTCAGCGCCAAGGGTCGCTTTTCGTTGGGTGATACCAAGTTCAAATCGTTGTTTATCCATTGTTATTCAAAGTGAGTGAATTGTAATCCGGCTTATTATACGGCTTTGGAACATTGTGGTGCGCGTCTAATGTTCGAGTGTAAAAATATCGGCCCCGACAAGATTTTGTTGCACATTTTTCAGCTCTATTTGGTGTTCATTTGCTAATAATCGGAACCTGCTATCGATGATGGTGTCTATTTTTTAAATGAGGATTGAAGTACGCCATGATAACAATGTGCAATGGACGAATAAACTTGACCACCAAAGAGGAGTTGCTATGACGAATTTCGCCTGGGCTCGATTCTTGTCGACTTTTTATATTCTTTCATTGAGTCTTTTATCAGTAACTCAAACACTGGCCCAGCAGTCTTCTGATGTTGAAGTCAGCAGTGTAAGCGGAGATATAGAGACGCCCAGAAGGCATACCAGAATAAAAAACACCGAGAAGCTTAATTCTGATGAGGCGGCGAGAATCTATCTAATTATTAAGGAAGCATTGGCCAAAGGATATCTTTCAGCTGGTGTCCCCTGGATCAATCGCTATCAATCCCTGGAACAATTCAATACCGCACCCTATTTATCCGCGTCCCATGGAAATCATTATCTTAATAATTATGGCAATGCCGAGGCTGAGGTCTACGCCCAGTATGAAGATGCCGGGAAATTTTCCGAGGGGGCAATTTTGTTCAAAGACAGTTTTAGTATTGCGGGAAACCAGGAAATTATTCTGGGGCCACTATTCATCATGCAGAAAATGGAAGAGGGCTTTCATCCAGTTAGTGGTGACTGGAAGTACATCCAGATTCAGCCAACCGGTGAAATGCTGGGGGAAACCAATGGATTGAACAGCGAAAAGGTTGAATATTGTATCGGCTGCCATTTGACCAGAGAGGCTTCGGACCATCTATTTTTTTTGCCGGAAGAGTATAGAATCACGACCCAGTAGAACTCATTATGTTTTCCCATGAAAATACTCGTTAATGGCGCCAGTCAAGTATCAGATACCCCTGGTTTGGAAAAAGCGAGTGAGATAGCTTCGTTGTCGTTTGCCTCAGATGAACAACAACTGCATGACCAGTTGCCAGAGACCGAAGTGTTACTTGGTTTTAACTATCGTGGCAAAGAGTTACAAAATCAATGGGACCGTGCAAAGAAGTTGAAGTGGATTCACTGGTGCGGCGCTGGTGTCGACGCGGTGATGTTCGATGGGTTAAAAAATAGTGATGTGACGCTAACCAATGCCAGGGGGATTTTCGATCAACCCATGGCGGAATACGTCCTCGGCTACATGCTGGCGGAAACCAAGCAATTTGCAAAAACAATGCAAGCCCAGTCTAATCGACGCTGGGATTACAAGATCAGCCCTCAATTAAGTGGTCAAACCGCGATTATATTTGGCGTTGGCAGCATTGGGCGGGTCATCGCAGGGCTGCTGCAGGCGGTTGGGGTAAGGGTAATCGGTGTCGGTCGGAATGAACGGAATAATGATAGTGTATTTGGCAAGGTCGAGAGTCTTGACGCTGCCATGGGTTTAGTAGAACGGGTTGACTGGGTGATCGGGGTTTTGCCATCTACAGATGACACATCAGATTTTTTTAGTCGTGAGATGTTTGAAGCTATGAATCCCTCCGCTCGCTTTATCAATGTTGGGCGAGGAACTGCCGTCGACGAGTCGGCGCTGATCGAGGCCTTGGCCAGTCACCAAATTGCTGGTGCAATGCTGGACGTGTTTAAACAGGAACCGCTGCCGGAGGATAGCGGACTGTGGGATGCAGAAAATCTGTTCATCTCTCCCCATATCTCTGGTGACTATGACGAGTTTCAACAGGATATGATTGCACAGTTTTTGAATAATCTTGGAAGATATACTACAGGCAGACCGCTTCAGAACGTCGTGGATAAAAAACTCGGTTTTGTCATGAGCGATTCCTAGTCGATTTCCTGATCGTTGGTTATTTACGGTAGGATTAATTTTATTGCTCACTTGATTGATATGACAGATTCGAAGCGATTTGCCCAAAAAAATGTACTCGTTACTGGTGCGACTTCAGGAATTGGAGAGGCAATTGCTCTGGGATTCGCCCGGGAAGGTGCCAATGTGATTGGCACCGGTCGCAATATCGATAGGGGTAGTGGATTGGTAAACCGATTGAAGGGCTTCAACTCTCAGGCCGATTTCATTTCAGGAGATATTGGCGATGACGGCTTCTGCCGATCTGTTGTTACGCAAACTGTCGACTTACTGGGTGAACTCGATATTGTTGTTAATAGCGCTGGGGTGATTTTCCACGGAACCGTAGAAGAAACTACCGATCAACAATGGCATGAAACCATGAACACCAATGTCAACGGCGTGTTTTATGTCTGCCGCGCTTCAATTCCTTATTTGAAAAAACGTGGTGGAGTGATAATTAATATCGCATCTGATGCCGCGCTCAGCGGTAGTTACCACCTTTCCGCCTACTGTGCGAGCAAGGGAGCAGTATTGCAATTGTCGAGGGCAATGGCAAAAGACTATGCCAGAGACAATATTCGGGTCGTACCAATTTGTCCAGGTGATGTGGATACGCCCATGTTAAGGGGGGAATTCCAGCAGCGGGGGTTAGGCCCAACTGCTGGGTTGAAGGAATCTGCGGATGGCGTTCCGCTGAATCGTGTTGCTACTCCCGAAGAGGTTGCCGCCCTGGTACTGTATGCTGCCAGCGATGACGCAAAATTTGTTACTGGGTATCCATTGGTGATGGATGGCGGTAATCGCGCGTAGGTTTCAGCGTTGGTAATGTATAGCGATGGTGAATTTTCGAGGCTTTATCCATTACTCTACTGTGACGCTTTTGGCCAGATTCCTGGGCTGATCAACGTCTCTCCCCATTGCAATCGCGCAATGATAAGCAAATAGCTGGAGGCTGACTCCCATTACCAGGGGATATAAGAAGGCATGACACTTTGGGACATGGATGATGTCGGTGGCCAATTCAGCAATATCGGGATGATCCGAGTTAGTCACTGCGATTACCGGCCCCTTCCTCGCTTTAATCTCCTGAAGTGAAGACAATGATTTATCCAGTAGATTATTATCTGGTAACACTACGATGGTTGGCGTATTGGGATCAATTAGTGCCAAAGGGCCGTGTTTGAGTTCAGACGCTGGATAAGCTTCGGCATGGATATAGGATATTTCTTTGAGCTTTTGCGCCCCCTCTAGGGCAACGGGAAAGGCGTCGGTGCGCCCAATAAAGAAAGCGCTACTAATACCACTATATTTCTTGGCCAGAACGGCAATTGGCCCATCCTGGGACAATGCACTCGTAATGGTTTCGGGAAGAGATTCGAGAGCATCAAGAAGTTCAGAGCCTTGCTGTGGAGAAATATCGTGAACCCGACCGAGCTGTAATGCGAGCAACATGAAGCAGGCTAACATGCTTGAAAACGCCTTGGTCGAAGCAACAGAAATTTCAGGTCCAGCATGCATATAAATACCTCCATCTACCTCTCGAGCGATGGTGCTGCCAACTACATTGTTAATACCCAGAATGCGACCGCCCTTACGTTTAATTTCCCTCAGTGCAGCTAATGTATCAAAGGTTTCACCGGATTGACTGACCACAATATAGAGCGTGTCGGATTCGATTAGAGGGTTTCGGTAGCGGAATTCTGCTGCGGGTTCTGCGCTGGACGGCAGTCTCGCTAATTGTTCAATCATATTGGCGCCGCTAATCCCAGCGTAATAAGCTGAACCACAACCAAGTATTTTAATTCGACGAATGTCCAGTAGTTCCCGAGGGGTAAGGTTAAGTCCGCCCAGATGAGCGGTATTGAAACGTCGGTCTAAGCGACCCTTCAGAGTGCGCTCAACCGAGAATGGTTGTTCGTTAATTTCTTTTTCCATAAAGTGGGCAAAACCACCGCGGTCCAAGCTTTGGATATCATGGTCCAAAGTAATCGATTGTCGCGTGCGCTGGGCAGAATCCAGGGTGCTTAGAGCAAACCCTTTTGCGGTTATCATTGCCAGTTCGCCGTCATCCAAATGTACTACTTCACGGGTATGGGTAAGGATGGCATTGGCGTCAGAAGCGATCAGCATCTCTTTTTCTCCGACGCCGATGATCACCGGGCTTCCATTGCGCGCGGCAACAAATTCTCCGGGCTTGTTTGCGTCCATGACGACTAATCCATAAGTACCCTGAACTTTCAACAAAACCTGCCTGACAGACTCCAATAGAGTTTCCTCATTTTGCAAGGCAATTAGATGGGCCAGAACTTCGCTATCGGTTTGTGAGGAAAACTCAACGCCATTGGATTCGAGTTCCGCACGCAGTGCGCTGGCGTTCTCAATAATTCCATTATGTACGATGGCAATATTATTTTGCTCGCTGATGTGTGGATGTGCATTCTCGTCGGTGGCTTCTCCATGGGTAGCCCAACGTGTATGCCCCATTCCTGATTTACCTGCCATTTTTTTTGGCAATCTATTCTCAAGTTTTTGGAGTTTGCCCGCGGCACGATGAATTTGAATCTTGCCCCTGGAATGCAATGCAATGCCAGCGGAATCATATCCTCGATATTCAAGTCGACGGAGGCCCGCGATGAGAATGGGACCAGCTTGGTTTGAGCCGGTATAAGCGATAATTCCACACATAATTAATTACAGAATTGGGTTAGTACTAAATTGATTTCAGCCGTAGATAATGCGGCGAATCTGGCGTTCACTGGTGACCGTGGAAGGAAAACGTCGGCTTTTAAGCTCGGTATGAATCTGCCGGTAGATATTTGGATTTGAAATCCCCATCCCTTGCAATTCTTTATGCCGCTTTTGGATATACTCATCACAGGATTCGGTAAAATAGGACGCGATTTCCTCGACTATCTTGTGGGCAGCATTGAGTGAGACACCGTGGCTGGCCGATATATGTCTAAGCAAATCCTGATTTGGTTGGGTCACATTCATTGCTGGATAGTACTAAAGTTTAGAAATATGTCTACTTATTTACCCTAAATCGGGTAAATAAGACTATAAAATTATAGTTATTTATGGATTTATTCAATTTCATTGCCTATATCCTAAGCCATCACATTTATTTAATTAGTAACCAGTCTGGCTCGGCAGAGCTTCCCCTACCCATATTTTCACCCAGATGTCGATCGATAATGCAGCAGGCCCACATGGTTCCTCCCAGTATCCGAATTTTCTGGTTCGATGGATCCAACTTTGTCTAACAAATAAAACTAAATAATATGCGAGATTCAGCACCAGAATTGCATTTACGAGACAACCTCAATCATGCTGCCAGAAGAATGGAGCATTTGACCAGTATAAGAAACTGCTTCCAGGGAATCTGTTGCACTTCAGAATCTCAGTCAGTGGCTGCTAAGCAGTCAGCAAAGATATTGAAGGCATTGGAACGTGACCCAATTCTCAGGATCAAGTCAAAGAAGTAATACATGAATCTGTTGGGAGCTTACAAATGGATATAAGAGATATTCCGACCTATTGGATAACAATAGAGTCGGCAAAGTCCCGCCACGAAAGGATGAGACAGTTGTTCTCCAGTGTGGGTTTTAACGAGACCCGTCAAATAAATGGAGAAATTGTTGATCGCGATGGAAAGTCGGCGAACCGAATTAAACTTGAAAAGAGTCAGCACGTTGCGATGTCCCATGTGCTGGCCATGCAAAGGCCGGGACCAATTTTGATTCTTGAGGATGATTGCTGGTTTACCAATGGTTTCAGTCCAATCCTGGAAGACGTTCCAGCTGACGCCGATGCCATCTACCTGGGGACGTCCATTTGGGGGGTAGTAGATGGCAGACCAAGAAATAGGGGGACCCGATTCGAGATAATCGACGGTCACTGGGACAGACCACTAAACATGCTGGGCCTCCACGCGGTACTGTATCTGACAGAATCGTACAAGGATCAGACTGTAGCAAATTTGCTCAGCGCAAAATTAACCAACAAAATATGTGATGAACCGGTTGCCTCGGATATGATAAATCACAGGATTTATTCTTGCGCGTCACCATTGTTTTTTCAAAAAGACCGAGCAGCAGAAATTGCTACCTCAGTAAAGCTGAGGGAGTTGATTAAATAATATTGAAATTAGTATCCGACCCTTTTACCCCTACTAACTTTCTTGGAAGTTTTTCTTCTTGCTAGAAAAGGAAGGAAAATTTGAAAGAATGTTGATAGATAATCGGAACCAAGGAGAGGTTCATCAAATATGTAAGAGTAAACTGAAACGTTGCCTGCAGCGAGACAACCCGTAGGGCGAGGGACAGGAATCCTGAGTAAATCCTTTCACCCCACGCTATCGATAAACCGCGCGTTTCGGTAGAATACCGACAAGGTGAAACATCAGTTTTATGATTATAGATTATGACCGTCGACCCCGTATATCCAGCACTCAGTGCAGAAACCCGTGCCAGGCGAAAACGGATTTCTGATCCGGTATTCGGACACAGCTGCGGAGTGCTTCATCTTGGGGGACACATTGGGCAGGAAGCGCGATATTATGCTGCTGCTAACAAACCTGCTTTATGGGTGGAGGCCATGCCCGACATCTTCAATCAACTGGAGCAACGCTTGAGCAGCTTTGATAACCAATCAGCATTATGCGCATTGCTCGGTAATATCGACGGAAAGCAAACCACTTTTAATATATCCAATAATCAAAACGGTGTTTCCTCATCGGTATTCCAATTTGGCAACCACGGTCAGGGCGACAAGTCTCTATGGCCCAGACTGGACCTGGCGATGATTGATAAAATTACTTTGCCTATGACCCGTCTCGACACGCTGTTATCAGCAAATAATATAAACCCCGCATCCTATAATTACTGGGTATTGGATCTTCAGGGAGCAGAGCAATTGGCGTTACAGGGAGCACCAAATGTACTGCAGGATTGTATTGCAGTATATACGGAAGTAAGTACCGTAGATGTATATCTGGGCGGAGTTCTCTGGCCAGAGCTGAAGTCCGAAATGTCTAATCACCAACTGGTGCCGCTATGGGAGCCTGAAATTCCACATGACGATGTTCTGTTCGTAAAACGGTGATATAACTAGCTTCTTACATGGAAACTACTAATTTTCCATGTAACAAATTTTAAAAATATAGTGCAGGCGCTTCCTTACATTTATGAATGATCCCATTAAAGAATTTCACTCTCGCCATTATCTGAATCACAATGCGCGGAGACTGGAGCACCTTGCAAGCTTGAGAATTCCTGTTTCAAACAAGTCAGTGTTAGAAGTCGGCGCTGGCATTGGAGACCATTCGGGATACTACATATTTCGTAATTGTCCAATTACGATCACCGAAGCGCGAGCGGAGAATCTTGAGCTACTGAAGGCAAGATATCCAGGTGTTCCGGTCCAGTTTCTTGACATGGATAATCCGTCAACACCAGCGAGTGCACCTTTTGATCTGGTTCATTGCTATGGGCTTTTATATCACCTGCAGAAACCAGAACAAGCACTTAAGTTCTTGGGCAGATGCACGCAGGAAATATTGTTTCTGGAAACCTGTGTTTCCTTCGGTGATGATGACGCAGTCAATCTTGTCGAGGAAGATCAGAATAGTACGACCCAGTCTTTTACCGGACTTGGGTGCAGGCCGACCAGACCGTGGTTGTTTAAGCAATTGCACGATGTTTTTGAATACGTATATGTCCCAAAAACACAACCATATCATGGTGAATTTCCGCTCGATTGGAGCGCGCCGGAAAAGCACAAAGCCGATCTTCAGCGAGCAATTTTTATTGCTTCACGCGAGCCCCTAAAAAACGAGATTCTAACCCAAAGACTAATCAGCAAACACGTAGGGCACTGATATCAAATTAATCGAAAAAAATAATATGATGAGCCGATTGCAATTGATATGAAAAATCATGATATTTGTTCTTGCACCGCTCCCATGTTTTGTCAGAAAGATATTGGGGCGGAATCTGCAACTATCGCAAAATTTAGAGATCTTGATAACCAGGTTGATTGGCGAGAATAATGTATAGTCAAACTAATGAGGAGAAACTAGTTCAAGAGTATTTCAATGGTCGAAAGGGAACATTTCTCGACCTGGGTGCCAATGATGGTGTAACGCTATCCAATACCCGTGCACTTGCATTAGCCGGGTGGGATGGTACATTGGTGGAGATGTTACCTGTATGCATTCGGAAACTTAGCAATACTTATCGGGATCGCCCGGATATTCAGATCATAGATAAGGCGATTGGGCCATACGATGGGTTTGGACCACTATATGAATCAGGTGATCATTTGGGTAAAGGAGACCATGGATTGCTTAGTACCATAGTAAAAGTTGAGACAGAACGGTGGCGTAATACCAAATTCAGCAAATTCACCGAAGGGCAGGTTGAGTACCTTTCAATTCCTACATTTTTTTCGATGCTGCAGTTTGATACCTATCATTTTATCAGCATTGACATTGAAGGCATGGACTGGGATGTGCTTAAGAAACTAGATTTAACCGGATTTGGTTGTGAATTTTTGTGCGTAGAATTTAACAACAAAGAACCGGGAAAATACATCGAATATTGTAGGCAGTTTGGACTAACTGAGGTCGCCAGAAACCCCATGAATTTAATGTTTGCAAAATGTTAAAAATATATGGTGTATTTCCCTCACGAACCAATCGCGCTTTATGGGCTTTGGAGGAACTGGAAGTGCCATATCAATTCTACCAACTTGATTTCTCCCAGGGAGAGTCTCGTAGCGCCTATTTTCTTCAATTGAATTCTGCGGGCAAAGTACCTGTTTTACAGGATGGGGAACTGATCATTTCTGAATCGGGGGCGATTTGTAACTACCTTGGAGATATACATCCGGAATCCGGTCTTACACCTGCTCCCGGCACCTCGCAAAGGGCAAAATATGATCAATGGATGTTTTTTGTACAATCCGAACTTGAGCAACCATTATGGACCAGGGCAAAACATAAATTTGCCCTGCCCAAGGAATATAGGATGCCAGAAATAAACAGCACAGCGGTATGGGAGTTTCAGCAAGCGCTGAATATCTTCGCTGCTGGGCTTGGTGATAGTGAATTTATCGTCGCTGACAGGTTTACCATGGCGGATATCATGCTAACCCATACCCTTGGATGGGCGAAAGTGGCGAATTTAAATATAGGTCACAGCAACCTGATTGAGTATGCCGACCGCAATCTCGCCCGGCCCGCGGTAACCCGAATGTTTAAAAAAGAACGTTTACCACTGCCAAAAGAAAAAACACTGAACTAGTAGTCGGACACCCAAGGTTTGATGGGTTCAGAGCTTTCCAAATGATTCAAGACGAGGCGCAGACCGTAGGGAATGGCTAGCCCTTTGCAAGGGCCGGGCCTCGCAGGCTGTAACGCGGTATTGGATCATTTGGAAAGCTCCCTTCGGGCGAGCCGATAAGCCATCGTCCGCGTTGTCTCCTCACAGCGCCTACTTTTGGTGCATCTCTTGGAAAGGGCTAGCCATTCCCGGCGAGACACGCCTAGCGGCCAATGGCTTATCGGCTCGCTGAACCCACCAAACCTTGGGTGTCCGACTACTAATCTTCCAATAAATAACCGCCTCGGGACTCGAGCAGTTCGGTTCCGACAATTTTTGCGATTGAGCATCCCGGCCATACGTATTTATGGATTGAACGGGATATCACGATCCCATCAGTTCCAGCGACAATGAGTGATCGTCCAACAAATGCTTCGGGCCCATCAAGACAGATTAACTCGGCGATTATCTGTCCCTTGCTGACTATCTCGCCTAATTCGACCTTGTAGGCAAGGAGACCGGGTTTTTCAACACGTAGCACTTCGGTCGCGTTGAACGGGGTCGGAGCGGGTGTCCCGGTCGGATTTGATGTTGTTTCGCCGCCGATCAGACTTTGCGACTGAAAAAAACTATAAAGTCCTTGTGCGTCGCGGATACCGGTCTCGTCAAATACGTCAGCCTGGCCCCGTAGCTCGACGGTGCAGGCGATTATGGGGTTGGGTATCGGTGCGTCGGGAAATTTGTTCTGGGCATTGATCCAGATAAGGGGACATACTTCATCAAATGACCCGCCGCCACTGTCTTCTGCGGTCAGCGTTGCAGACGCCCCGATCCAATTGGAGAGCTGCTGCATGGTATCAGCGCAATGGGGTGAACAAAAAATATGGACCAACGAATCATCATCACAATGCAAGTCGAAAACATAATCGGCGGTACATGCTTCCATCAGTGTGACCTTCCGCAGCTGTTGACGCGCTGTTAGCGCATTCCATTGATTCAACCATTCAACAACTGCTTTATGAATTATGGTTTTGTTGGTATTAGCGCAGGAGCAAATCTTGTCACAAATCTGGTCCTCAATTCCGGCGAAAATATCTGGCCACTGGCGATTAAAGTTTATCCCAGACGGCAGGTCGTAGCGCCCCTGATGCATACCAAACTCAATGTTTCCCATACCGATGGGATTGACCATGGGAAACACAACAAATTCTCCCTGTAGGTGCCCAGCTTCGTCAGCGGCGAACAACAGTGGCAACAGGTGGTGTAGTGCCATGATGCCAGGTTGTTCATCGGTGTGTAACGCGCCTTGGAGATACACTTTCCTGCCACTGTCACGAGGACCAATGCGGAATCCACCCAATTCGGTAGTCTTCCCGGGAGAGTCGCCGTAAATTGTGTGCTGTATTCGCTCTACCGCCATAACTATCGCATATAGTTGGGTTTTAGCTTTAGCTTATTCCGGGTCTCCGGTTTGAGATGTCGATTCATCCGTCCAAATACTAAACTGAAAGTGAAGAAGATAACCATGGAAATCGTCAGAAAATACAGCCCCGCAACTGAAAAGTGTAGAAATATATTGTAATCACGCTCAAACAATTCGCCGGCTTTATTCATTATATCCTTTTGCTCATTAATTACCGGTAGGGTGAAATATACCAGGGCAGTAGCATGAAACAGGAATACTACTTCGTTGGTATAAGCTGGCCAGGCAAGACGAATCATGTTCGGCCAGGTAACCGAACGGAATTCCTGCCAGCGATTCATACCCACCGCCCGCGCCGCTTCGCTTTCTCCCTTGGAAACCGTCCGAAGGGCGCCATAAAAAATCTCGGCACTGTAGGCACTGGTATTGAGAATTAGTACCAGAGGACCTAAAAACAAGGGGTGCATGACCACATCATCAATGCCCCAAGGCTTCCAGTAGGGTTTATTCATTGACAATGCAATGGAATAAAACATAAAGAACTGGATAAATAGAGGCGAGCCACGAAATGCATAAATATAGCCCCGAGATAATCGGGAAATTATTGGATTGGTGGAATTTTTACCCACAGCAAGGGCGACCGCAAATGGAAATCCAACGGGGATAGAAATCAGCGCAAAATAAATATTGAATAGTGCGGGTTTGGCCAGAATAGCGATATCCCGGGTGAATCCATTGCTTACAAGCCATTCCATATTGTTATTGGGCCAATTGCATGCCGCGACTGGCTTTTGCCTGGAGTCGTTTAAAGAATCGTTCCGACAACATTGCCATAATAATATAAAAAATAAACAGGACCATATAGTACTTCCAGCGCCAATCCGGATGCAGTGGTCCCACCTTGGCAAAATAATTTGGTGCACCAAGGCGGTCAGCCAATTGCACCATGTCGGCAATTTGTAGCAGCGAAAGGAACGCTGTGGCTTTTAGCAATAGCATCCAGACATTGGATAGGCCCGGTAGGGCATAAACCCACATTTGACGAACGTGAAATCGCCAAAATACCTGTTTGTCAGTAAATCCATAAGCCTGGGCAGCCTCCAATTGTCCTTTCGGTACGGCCTGCATAGCACCATGAATCACATTTGCCGCGAATGCCCCGTAAACAATACCAAGAGACATGCTCGCCAGGATCAAATAGTCCGTTGTCGTCAGAAACCACTGGGCAGCTGCACAGGGTGGCCAGCTTGAAATATTTGCCATTTCTTCTGGACTACAATAGGACTGGGCGAAAAAGTATTCCACCAATTGTTCGAAGGCCAGAGGAACGAATAAAAAGAAAAGTACGTCAGGAACGCCCCGTATAATAGTGGTGTATACGGTACCGGCAATTTTAAAAGGAATGAATCGTGATTGCTTGAGACTGGCACCGATCAGGCCAAACATTACAGCCAGCGCTGCTCCGGCAAAACCTGCTATCAGCGTAAAACGAACACTTGCATACCAGGCCAGGTGTTTGCCATTGGTCAGGTAGTTTAGCTTGTCGTACCAGTTTTCACTGAGCCATGCAGTTAGCCATTCTGGTGCAGTTTCGAGCATGCAGAATTATCCAGAAAATCGATCTGCGCCCCGGTTAGAAGAGGACCAGGACGCGTACGACTACAGTTGACTTGTTAGTTTGAGAAAAATGGTCCTTTCTCAAAATATTCCATAATCAGTTTGTCGAGAGTGCCATCGGCTTTTACCTTTTCAAGGGCACCGGCCATTGCAGCCTGCAAATCGCTGTCTTCTTTACGCATGCCGATTCCAACACCGCCACCAATCATTACACCTGGTCCAGTAAAGCCAAGATCTCCTCCGGAAGCTTCAATTACTGGCTCCAAAAAACCTCCGTCAGCCAGCAGTAAATCGATATTTCCTGCAACCAGATCTGCTACAGACTGGTCTGCCGTTTCGTAAGACAAAATTGTATTGTTGGCGCCGTGAGTTTTTTCAACATAATCAGCCTGAATGGTGGCACCTTGTACCCCAATTTTTGCCCCTGACAAATTGTTAAAATCGAACGATGCGTCAGAAGCTGCGGCCCAGAGTGAAGGGTCGGCAGGAAAGTACTCCGAGCTGAAGTTTATGGTTTCTGCTCGCTCAGGCGTAATCGACATCCCCGCCATAATTGCATCATAGTTACCAGCAACCAGGTTGGGAATAATTGAATCCCATTCATTGGCGACAAATTCACATGTCAGGCCGGCGCGATTGCAGAGCTGGGCGCCCAGGTCAATTTCGAAACCCGCTAGTTTTCCGGAATCGTCAATATAGTTCCAGGGTGCGTAAGCGCCTTCAGTACCAATTCTGACGGTTTCCGCGTATGCGGGGGCCGCGACCACGGTTGCGGCCAGGGCTAGGGGAATAAGTAATTTTTTCATGTTCTGCTCCGAATTGCCTCGAAATAAATAAATCCAATCACCGATGAGGCGAGCTCGTTGAGTTGGATAGAAACTGTTTTAGACGCTCTGATTTAGGCGCCCCAAATACCGCATCGGGTGTCCCTTGCTCTTCAATAAGCCCTTGATGTAAGAACAGGGCATGGCTGGACACGTCCCTGGCAAACGACATCTCGTGGGTTACCACGATCATGGTGGTTCCTTCCTTGGCTAATTGTCGCATAACTGCCAATACTTCTCCTACTAATTCCGGATCCAGTGAAGAAGTGGGCTCATCAAATAATATTGCTTCCGGGCGCATTGCCAGCGCCCGGGCAATTGCTGCCCGCTGTTGCTGTCCTCCGGAGAGGAATCCCGGGTAGGTGTCTGCTTTTTCAGCAATACCAACCTTGTTCAAAAACTCCAATCCGATTTCCTTTGCTTCAGGCTTTGCCAATCCCTGGACACGGATCGGTGCTTCGATAACATTTTGCAGGATAGTCATGTGGGACCACAGATTAAATTGCTGAAAAACCATACCTATTCGTGATCTCAACTTTTGGACCTGGCCTGGGTCCGACGCGACTCTTTGGTGGTCACGGGACTTTAATTGAATATTCTCTCCGCAAACCGTTATAGATCCGTACTCTGGCATCTCAAGCAAATTTATGCAGCGCAGGAAGGTCGATTTTCCGGACCCCGAGGATCCAATCATGGAAATGACATCTCCGGAGTGGGCCGTCAGGGAGAGGCCGTGCAATACTTCCAGATCACCGAATCGCTTGCGGATGTCCTGTAACTCCAGAATGGGAGTGGGGGGCGAAGATGGAGGAGGCAATTTGGAGAGTGTAAGATTTATTTGTTAAAAACAGGCTGATTTAACCGGTACCGTGAAGAATCATCCCTGCGATATCGAGTATTATTGTACCGGTATCGATGGGGGGCAAACATTTGGGTGGCTGATTTGTTACCTGCCAGGAAATTTTTGTTTGATTAATCCTGAACTAATCTCCGCTTTAGATGCGTTTCAATATAATCGATTCCCGCGCAATTATCCATCTCCGGTAAAAAACTGATTTTTCTCAAGGAATGCTTAGTAGGGATACTGCAAATGGTTGATAATCCATTGGTAGTCAGCGCTTTGCATCAACTTGTCAGAAAATTCAGCCTCGATTGGTGATATCTGAAGCTGGACTATCTGACTGCTCCCTCCAGCCCGGGACTTTTTGTAAATATCACCGGTCACTTTATTATTCTCATGCCAGCGGTTGATAAATCCAGAGTCAAAGGGAAGTTCGAGGTGTCGGCAAATAGATTCCATTTCTGAGGATGGAGAGTGGCAAAAGTCTTCGTACTTGATCAATGGATATTCCATTGCCTGGACCAGAAATTTTCGATATCCAGATAAAAACTGATCGATATCAATGTTGTTGTCGATGACCAATTTCAGTTTTCGCATGCTGCGCCAGGTTTCGAGAGGATGTCGGGCAATAACGCAGTGCAACAGATTGTAGTGCGGAGTTAATCGACGATCCAGATCGAATTCGAATGTTGGAGGCCGGCGGGCTGGTGGTCCAAAAAAGTCAATATGGGCCCAGTCCCTGAGCACCAGGGTCTGGTTTCGGAATTCACAATCCTGATAGATGCGATGAATACTTTCGGTAAACGAAATTTTTTTCCAGTCCTGGATATCGATATTGGAATACCAATCCTGATACTGGCAAATGGAATTCCAGTGCTTGTTGGTATGTCCAAGAGGGTGGATTTCGCTGAGCAGACAGGTACTATTCATACTGCCGATACAGCGGGATATTAGAGTTGAACCTGATCGGGCGAGACTATGAATAACGCGCAGGGTGGGGAGAACCATCTAGTTCAATACCTCATAGGTCAACTGCGATTTATGGTTACTACGTAAGGGTAGATAGACTGCTGCTCGTTTTTGGGTTTTATAATTCGAAGCGCTCTGGCCAGGTCACCGCCCCGCGCGTGAATTATCTTGACCGGTGCCATGCCACCGACAAAATAGGAGAATACTGCACGAAGGTTATACTCAGGGGGCAAGATCGTCAGCGCAACATCTGAAAAATAGAGTGCCTTACGAAAGGACAATTGATCGCGCTGAATTTGTTTGCGCTGATTAAAGTCGGCGTATGTATGTCTCCATTGCTCGAAAAGAGCAATAACCGCATTGCAGCTACGATAGGCGATTACCCCTGTATTCGCTTCCGGGAAGCAACGCGGAACACCATTGGGAACAAAATTCATCGCCCTGACCGGTGCGTGAGTGACTCCTAGTTCAAATCGATCTAGAATGCGAAACAGTTCCAAACATTGGTCAACACACCAGGTATCTGTGTCGACAAACACAGTTTTTTCGTAGGGCGAATTTTGCAGCGCGAAAAATTTGTCGCTGGGCCCAAAGGCGGGATTGGGAATTTCGAATACCTGATCAAAGCAGGCAAATTCCTGAGCAAGATTCGGATCATCTGAAAAGATACTAATATCTGTGTTGGGCATCGCCTGCTTAAACGAGCCTGCCGACAGCGCGGCTTCTTCAATATAGGATTTACCCGTTGCGGCGTAAATAAAACCGGTGGACTTAGTCATTCAATACACTCGCTAACGAGACTTGAGCCACAGCAGCTTCAATTTTTCTTCGAACAAATGAAATTGGTTGTACCGATGAAATAAGAATTTATTGGTGTACATGAATTCAATCGGGCGACTGTAGTCGTCAACAAAAATGTCACAACTGCTATCGGATATCAGAGAGGACCAGTAAATTGGCAACATCCTGCCAGGGCAGGTATCGTTGAATCCGGTTGGTCCGTCGATTAATATCACGTCCCATTTGTGTCTGTCCAAATCCTCTGGCATTGGATGTCGCAATAATTCACTTTGATTAATTTCCGGTTGGGCGTGAATGGGTTTTTGTGGTTCGCAGGTTGTTTCGTAGTGATGAATTAGAATATTGATCCCTGGGATTTGCTCTGCAATGGTCCTGGCCCATCGGGAATCATGTTCGATAAATAAGGTATACCCTTCGTTTACAGTATTCCAGATTACTGAATCTCGACCAACTCCAAAAACCAACATATTGCAGCCTGGACCATTTTTAATAATCTGCTTGCAAATTGTTCCACGCTGCTGCTTGGGGATAATGCATTTGACCCCATTGATTAGTTCCAGATGGTGTTGTTGAAGTTTCATGCTCGACAATATTAGTTATCTTATTGGGTGGAATTAGCCTGTAGCTACTCGAGTTTTTGGTGATAATTCCATCAGGAACGGGTCCGGTAAGTTTCCTTTAGCTCGCGCTTTAGAATTTTCCCCGCCACATTTCGCGGGAAATGCTCCAGTACAATAACACTAACTAATCGTTGAAATTTGGCGTCGACCCGCTGGTTAACCCATTCTTTTAATACTTCAGGCTTAATATCGCAATTCACTATTACCGACGCAACCGGCGCCTCGCCCCATTTTTCATGATTAATCCCAAAAACCGCTACTTCGTCAACTGAGGGATGTTGAATCACAATTTCCTCAATGTCCTTTGGATAAACGTTGACGCCACCGCTGATTATCATGTCTTTCTTTCGGTCTACTAAAAATAGATAGCCATCTCCGTCGAGAAATCCCAGGTCACCTGACCGTAACCAGCCATCGGTGAATGCCTGGTTAGTCAATCCAGGATTGTCATGGTAACCGGGCATGACTAGTGGTCCCTTACCACAAATTTCTCCTATCTCACCAGTCTGACAATGATTCCCGCCCTCATCTATTATTGCTATTCGGGTGAAAGGCATGGGCTTGCCAACTGACCCTTGCTTTACCACGGCTTCGGTCTTATCCAGAATGGTCATAAATCCTTCGGTAACGCCATAAAGTTCGTAAAATCTATCGGGTAACAGTTGATTTATAGTTTTTTTGTATTGTAAATGAAGTGGTGCGCCCACGTTGTGCAACATTTCTAACGAAGCAAGCCGTTTCGGATTAAACCCCGGACTGTTGAGGAGACTGATGATTTGGGCCGGAACCATAACCAAATGGGTAACCCCAAACTTTTCCACGTCCGCAATAACTTCTTCTGGGTCAAATTTTCGATGCAGAACAAAGCGGCATCCAAGAAAAAGCCAGGGCATCATGACTAGCATGGCACCGTTAAAAACCATCGAACCCGCGTGGAGAACTACGCTCTCAGGCGTCATCCTCCAGCTGCTGGCAAACAAGGTCCCATATAAGCATCGAATTTGATGGGTGTGGACTATTCCTTTGGGTAGGCCGGTGGTTCCACTTGAGTACATGATGTTGAAAACATCTGCCCCATCTATTTCAATTTGGGGAGATGATGAATCGGCCTCGCCGACGAACGTGGAATAGCCAACATATTTTTGCTGGGGACAGGGCGACATCACAACGATGTCGCCAGTTTCCAGTAGCGGCAATTGTGGCAAGATTGATTCGAGACCAGCCAAATGACCATCGTCAGTTATAACCATTTTGGAGCCGGAATCATTCAGCAACGTTTTAAGTCCACCAGTCTGCAATAGCGGACTGCAAGGAACGATGACCAGCCCGCTGGCCGCCGCCGCACAATAGGCAGCCATTAATTCAATACAGTTAGGCAATACCGTGGCAAATCGATCTCCTTTAGTTAGTCCGGTAGCGAGTAACGCGTTTGCCAGACGATTAACTTCAAGGTTTAATTCTGCAAAACTCAGGCTTTGCCCGGCATAATCGATGGCGTTATGTTGGGGCCGGTATCTGGCATGAAGATCCAGCAGACCATCGAGGGTCAACATCGACCTGGATTCCATTTCACTAGGGTCCTCAATCTGCGTTTTTGATTTTCGCCGGTATTTCACACACAGGTATAGGCCTCATCTTATGTTGGTTCGCTTGATTTAGCTTTCGATAGATTGCAAGAACTTCCTGTTGTCGAGGACTGAGATCCTGCTCGCTAGCCACATCTGAATGGGACATTGCCCATTCAAGCTCGGGATAACTCGCACCAATCTGATCTTCGTCGGTCCGATCATCACCCCACAATCCGTCGGTAGGGGCCGCCATCTGAATTTCCTCGATGACTCCCAGGGTCCGGGCCAGAGCATAAACCTCAGACTTCATAAGGTCGGCAATCGGGCTCAGATCGACTCCGCCATCTCCATATTTTGTAAAGAAACCAACGCCAAAATCCTCAACTTTGTTTCCAGTGCCGGCAACCAGATATCCATGTAGTCCGGCAAAATAATACAACGTAGTCATGCGCAATCGTGCGCGACTATTGGCGAGGCTAAGAAAGCGATGGTCTTCATTGTCCACTCCCGGCAGGGCGCTGACAAAGGTATCAAATGTCGAGGTCAGGTCGACTTCGGTAGAGCTTACATTCCGGTACTTCGACTTGAGCATTTTGATGTGATCATGGCCTCTGGAAACTTGGGACTGAGCCTGGTGAATCGGCATTTCCAGACACATAACAGGGTGGCCCGTCTGGGACGCCAGGGTTGATGTAACCGCTGAATCGATGCCCCCGGAAATACCAACCACGAAACCGGCGGTCCCAGAGTTGATAATATATTGCGTCATCCAGTTTGTGATGTGGTCGATTACTGCTTCTGCATTCATGGTAGATCGGTTCAATTCCAGTTGCTAAGCGCCAGATTTTACCCTATCGCTTGAATTTCTCCTCCCGGGTGTCGTTATGCGCACTTTATTGTGCACGACCACGATCAATTGGTGACTGAAATTGGACTTGATTTAAGCGATAATACGGCCCCAATTTTTTAATTTTTGTATTTAATATTAACGTGACGAGTGGTAACCATGAGGCTTATCTGGAAGCCTATATAAAAGACCAGCACCTTGCCGAACTGATGATTCCTACCGTTGGGCATATGTATCGTGATCAGGGGGTGATCGTCACCGTGTTCGGACGTAAGCTGATGAACGCTTCGGTTATTGACATCATTAAAGCGCATAAATCGGGACGCACTATGGTTGGGAAAACGCCTACTCTGGACGATACCAGTAGCGTGCTGGACTATATGAAGAAAATGCAGCTTGGTGCATCCAGAGTGGATATTGGCCAGCTTGCCCATGCCTATTCCAATACCGAAGGGCAATCCCTAGAAGCATTCCTGATTCAGGAGCTCAGTTCAATAATCGACAGTGATCCAAACTTACTGCCCCAGCCCCAGGATGTGGTGCTATATGGCTTCGGAAGAATTGGCAGAATCCTCGCGCGTCTTCTGATTGAAAGAACCACCGCCAGTAATAAACTTCGTTTACGGGCAATAGTGGTTCGCGGGGGGCGTGAAGGAGATGTGGAAAAACGCGCTAGCTTGTTGCGACGGGATTCCATCCACGGTCCGTTTAACGGTTCGATAACCGTGGATCAGGAAAATGCGGCGCTTATCGCAAACGGCAATTATATTAATATTATTTATGCGGATCAGCCGGAAGATATTGATTATACTGAGTACGGAATTAACAATGCATTGATCGTCGATAACACCGGGAAATTTAAGGATGAAGCCGCACTATCCCGTCACCTGACGCCAAAGGGTGCCAGCAAGGTATTGTTAACCGCGCCGGCGGGAGGTGATATTGCGAATATAGTTTATGGCGTGAACGACCATATGATTGGCGACGATAAGATTGTTTGCGCGGCCTCTTGTACCACCAACGCAATTACTCCGATACTTAAAGTCATCAACGACCAATACGGCATAGTCAATGGTCATGTCGAAACGGTGCATTCCTATACCAACGATCAGAACCTGATTGACAATTATCATTCGGCGGATCGACGTGGTCGCAGTGCTCCATTGAATATGGTGTTGACTTCAACAGGTGCGGCTAAAGCGGTCGCTAAGGCGCTGCCCGAGTTAGCTGGGAAACTGACCGGAAATGCAATCAGGGTCCCAACCCCTAATGTTTCCCTGGCGGTGATGAACCTAAACCTAGAGCGTGCTCCAACAAGAGATGAGCTAAATAATTTCATGCGGGATACTTCCCATGATTCACCCTTGAGCGAGCAAATCGCTTATTCAGCCTCATCCGAAGTGGTTTCAAGCGATAACGTAGGAACCCCGGAACCGGCAATATTCGATTCGGTTGCCACCATTGTACAAGGTGATAGCTGCGTATTATATGTGTGGTACGACAATGAATATGGATATTCGACCCAGGTCATTCGGGTGATGCGACATATGGTGGGAATGCATATACCATCGCTACCGGCCTGATAACGTGGCATGGCTGCTACGTATGCTGGTAGTCGTTGCAATTTTACTATTTGCGGTGAAATTCACCGGATTTTTAGGGACCAAACCCACCGCCAAACAGCAGGTCATTGATCGATCTAACCAGATAAGGAGTGGCATAACAAAAGATCTGGACGCTTATCAGGACAAATTAGATAAAGCGCTGGAGCAATCTGGCGGTTCTCAATAGATCGCTACAGAGCGAGTAGGAGCGGTTGATGTTTACTGGCCTATGGGCATTGTTCTTTGGTTCCTTGTTGGCTTCTACCCTGGTACCCGGAGGGGTCGAAGGTCTGCTGTATTTGATGGTGCGGGAACACCAGCATTCCCTTGCTTCGCTTCTTGTTGTTGCCAGTATTGGAAATACTCTTGGTGGCATCATCACGTGGTGGATAGGCTATCTTCTGCGCAAGGGACTATCTGGCAGTAAACTCCATCAACGTCTGGAAAAATGGTTTAAGGTCGAGGGCAAATCTCTCACAAGGGTGCGTCGATGGGGAACGCCGGTGTTATTACTTTCCTGGATGCCAATTATTGGAGATCCACTTTGCCTGGCAGCAGGCTATATACGACTCAGTTTTTGGTCTTCAGCCGCGATGATCGCTTTGAGTAAAACCGGGCGTTACCTAGTTCTTTTGTGGGTTCTTGATCAGAGTGTGGGCCAATAAGATCTTGATAAATTGATCATGGAAGGATTTGGTAGGTTAGGGAAGCCCAGTGGCTTTGCCAAACCGGGGCATTCTTTTTTTTCTTTGAGGTTCCATATGGACTGCGTTTAATAAGTATTGATGGCCGGGTTCAATTGGGATAACTGCCTTGCCTTGCGCGTCAGTACGAAAATTTTGCCGTTGGGTAGCTTTACCCTTTTCTCGATGAAATACCGATACTTGTTGCCCTGGGTAGGGGCTGCCTGCCAATAATAATTGGACCTCTACACCCGCGCTGGGGTTGGTATAGGGGTTATTTAGCGCGACCAGCTCTAGCGGCAGTCCGATTGCCGTATCGACTCCATCCAGGGTGCCAACGATAAACAGAGATTTTGCATAGCGATAGAAATTTTCTTGAAACCCTGATTCAGGATAGTTCCTGTTCCGATGTTCCTGGAGTATCCAGTCAACTCCTTCCTTTTTAGCAAACTTCTCAAATTTCTCCCAGGTTTCGTAAATTATTCGACTTCCAGTCGATTGATAGGTCAGGGTATGTAGACCGCTTTGCCGAGTTTTGTAGTGGATTGCTGGTAGGTCTCCTAACCGTCCTTTGATGGATTCGCGGTCATCTCCTGTGCTAATTTCTAACAACTTGGTTTTATCTTTGTTATATACCTGACTATTGCCACGAAACAACTTTCCCACTCGTATATGTGCGTTTACAAAGTCCCCAGGAGTAACTCGAAATTCGGTTGGTTGAATCCAGGCTTCGTGAGCGTCAACTGGTGCAGACTGGATTATGATTATGGTAGTCAGCAGAAAAAAAAGAAAATCCAGCGAATAGATTTTTAACCAACGGAAACAGCGTAATTTCGACATACGATATTTTTAGTACACTACACTAGAACCCGTTATCATAATACCGGAGCATGTATCGGGCAAATTAACCAACCGAAACAAGCCGGCACTTGTAATTTTTGGTTGCAATAACTGTTAAATCGCAGTACCCAGATCATATTTCTATACTCCAGATCATTTTTCTATACCAATGTTGAGAAATTCGTCTATGAGGAAGAACGTGCCTGTAGTTCTTTTGCTATGGTCAGCGCTCGTTATCTTTTGGATGCCGGTGTCAGGATTTACCCATGAAGTCCGACCGGCGATCATTAATTTAAACCTGAATCCCAACGGTTATGAACTTGATATCCGATTAAATCTTGAAGCGGTGATGGCGGAGATTAGCCCGGAACATCAGGACACCGATGAATCCGACAATGCGCCCCGCTATAACCAGTTGAGGGCTCTAAGCGCGCATGATCTAACCGCGACATTTTCCCGCTTTCAAGACAGTTTTCTCGAAGCAGTCGAGGTGACCGATATAGAGGGTCTCAGGGTTCAGCATGCGGTATCAAGGGTCGAGGTTGCCGAAGTAGGTGATCTGGAATTGGCGCGAGACAGCCGGATCGTCCTAAAGACGGTTGGAGAAATGCCCCGAGGCGCTGTTACTTGGTCCTGGGTCAAAGCCTATGGGACCAACATCATCAGAGTTAACAAGATCGATAGCGAAGAAGACGTAGAGGGATACAGCGCGTTTCTTCAGGGGGGTGAGGTGAGCGAGCCAATCCCACTTTCGGGAGAGATTAAATTATCGGCATGGGACGTTTTAACCAACTACCTAGTGGTGGGATTTACCCATATTCTACCCAAGGGATTGGACCACATTCTATTTGTGGTTGGATTGTTCCTGTTGAGCCCGATGCTGCGACCGCTGTTGATTCAGATTACTAGCTTCACCGTGGCCCATACAGTCACCCTGGCTTTGGGAGCAAGCGGGGTAATTCAGATTTTTCCTTCAATTGTTGAGCCATTGATTGCCGCTTCCATCGTTTATGTTTGCGTGGAAAATATCTTCTCCAGCAAGCTACAGCGATGGCGGCCAGTTATTGTTTTTGGTTTTGGCCTGCTTCATGGCCTCGGTTTCGCCGGTGTGCTGGCCGAAGTAGGAATTGCCAGCTCATTTTTTGTTACCGCATTACTATCTTTCAATGTCGGGGTGGAACTGGGGCAGTTAAGTGTCATTCTGGGCTGCTTTTTGCTGGTTGGGATATGGTTTCGTAACAAGCCCTGGTATCGACGGGTGGTGACAATTCCCGCATCTCTTGTGATCGCGCTGATCGGGGCGTTCTGGTTTTTTCAGAGAATCTTTTCTACCTGAGTGGTCTTTGTTCGAGACGGGGCCAATTCCGAATTTGTTGGCGCTTGTTGAATCCGAAAATTCTGGTTAAATCAGGAACAAATAAGTTGATAGCACCCTTGATCGGAAACAAAATTTCGCGATATATTCCCCTTGCATTTGGAGCGATGGCGTCGTTCCTTAAAAGCACATCTGAAAACTGCCGGGTGTCCACCCCAGTTATTAAGACATCCTGAACGCCCGGATGAACACTACCGGGCCCTTGTAACAGTCAAAGTCTCCGGTGATTCTAAGGTGATTTTTGATGACTTCCGTATCTACTCGACCTGATTTTTTCGTTGCCGACAACGGCACCCGCGTGCCACTCCCCTTTACTGACCAGGAATATCAGTCGCGACTGAATAAGTTGCGTAATGTGATGGAGGCGTCAGAGGTATCTGCAGTATTGCTTACTTCAATGCACAATATTGCTTATTACAGTGGATTTCTCTACTGTAGTTTTGGGCGACCATATGGTTGCGTTATTACCGCTGACCATTGCACCACCATTTCCGCGAATATTGACTTTGGACAACCCGGGCGGCACAGCTTTGGTGATAATCTGGTTTATACAGATTGGAGACGAGATAACTTTTGGCGGGCCGTCAGAGAGGTGGCAGGAACACCCTCCAGAATTGGAATCGAAGGTGATCATTTGACCCTGGCCGCTCGCCAGACCCTGTCTGATTTCTTCGAAAATACCGCATTGATTGACCTGCACGAATCGATTATGCATTTGCGCATGATCAAATCTGACGAAGAAATTGCGCTGATAAAGGGCGGCGCCAGGATTGCAGATATCGGCGGTGCGGCAATCCACCAATCAATTGCTATTGGTAAGCGCGAAATAGATATTGCCATGGCCGGACGCGACGCTATGGAGCTGGCTATTGCGCAATCCTATCCAGACAGTGAGCTACGGGATAGCTGGGTCTGGTTTCAATCTGGATTGAACACTGACGGCGCTCACAATCCGGTTACCACGCGCCAGCTGCAATCAGGAGATATACTCAGTCTCAATGCGTTTCCAATGATTTCAGGGTATTACACGGCGTTGGAACGGACTCTGTTTCTGGGACAGCCTGATCCGGTTTCCCTGTCGATTTGGCAGGCAAATATAGAGGCCCATGAACTGGGGCTGTCTCTTATCGCTCCCGGAAAAAGTTGCAGTGACATTTGCCATACCATCAATCAACACTTTGAAACTCTTGATTTACTGCAATATCGAACATTTGGGTATGGCCACTCTTTTGGCGTTCTGTCCCATTACTATGGGCGAGAGGCAGGGCTTGAGCTTAGAGAAGACGTTGACACGGTTCTGCAACCTGGAATGGTTGTCTCCATTGAGCCGATGTTAACAATTCCTCAGGGGCACGCCGGTGCTGGCGGATATCGTGAACATGATATTCTGGTAGTGACCGAAACCGGCGCGGAAAATATCACTGGCTTTCCGTATGGTCCAGATCACAATATTATTGACTGATACATCAACCCGGCGTTTATGAAAATTCCCTGGAATGAAATTCCGGCACCGACGCTGGATGCGATGTTGGAAGAAATCGTAACCAGGGATGGTACAGATTACGGGGTTACAGAAAAAACCACGTTGCAAAAAGTCACTTTCGCGCGCAATCAACTTAAAAGTGGGTTAGCTATATTGTTTTGGGATGCTGAGAGCGAATCAGCAACGCTACTGTCTCCCAGCCAAGTTGAAAGCTTGTTGATCCAGGCGGAATCGGAAGCCGGTAGTGAGGGTGAGAATAAAATTAACTAGATCGTCAGGTAGCGCTAATTATCGCTTTGGATAGCAAACGCCGGTCCTCGCCAGCGGCCTGAGCCAGCAGCATCGAGTCTGAGCCACTGACCACCAGTTGATGGCCATTACGGTACAGCCGAGCTGGATCCCAATTAGAAAAAGGAATCGTACCGAGTAATTTCCCAGCGTTTAAACAAACCGACTCAATTCTTGAAAAGGCTTCAATAAACTCTTTGGAGGCGAAATCTCCCAGCTTGCCAAGGGAACTGGAGAGATCTGCAGGACCGATAAAAATCATATCGATTCCATCAATTTCCACGATCTTTTCCAATTGCCTCACTGCTTCAGCAGATTCAATCTGAACGATCAGCAAAAAATCCTCTCGCATATAAGCCTGATAGTTCTCAATCAAATCTTTAGAGCCATGATAGTTATTGGCACGGATATATCCTGGTGCTGCACCGCGGTCTCCGGCTGGACCATAGCGACAATGCCGGACAACCGCCTCGGCTTCCTTAACGTTGCGGATATTGGGTACCATGATTCCCTTTGGACCGATATCCAGGGTACGTTTGATGTCAGTAATATTTGATGATGTTGTTCTGATTACCGGGGAACAACCTTTATATTCCAAAGCTTGCATGATGGTTATTGCGTCGAGAAAGCTCCCAGGTCCATGTTCAAGATCAATAATTGCTGTGTCATAACCGGCATTCGCCAATATCTCGGCGGCAATAGAATTAAACATTGATACCCAGCAACCAGTTAATTTGTCGCCATTTAAAAGACGTTTTTTAAGAGAGCAATTCATGGGTGTTATCGATATCTGTGTTATGGAGTACTGCTCAATGTGATCGAACCAGATGGGGTTGCGAGCATGAGCTCAAAATAGCCCGGGGTATCTTTTGGTAGCGGTAACAACTCAATCAAGTGCATTGCACAAATTGAATCTATCTGGTTTTGGTACCATTTGGGGTAAGGATGAAAAATCTTTAGTTTCTGGATTTTACAGCCGAGATCCGGCATGGCAGGGCAGGGGTTACCAGGTTCCAGCCACTGAATGATCGATGGTAGCAGTCCGCCATTTGGCATCCCGCCATCTTCCGCCACGGTTAGTCGCCAGTTAAGGTTCCCCCGGGTTACCATAATTCCCGGACCTGTTTGGTAGGCGGACCGGGATACCAAAGTATCCAGATTTCCGGTATTAACAACCCATGTAATCAGTCTTGGGGGGGACAGTGTTTGCTGTAGCGAATTATCGTCGAGTCCATACCAGCGCGGCCTCTGGGGGGCCGGAGCGGCAGGGTCAATCGCGATGATTTCGAAGAAAGCACCGCGGCCAATCTGCATCAGATGATTATGGGTTCCCATCATCGGGTGAAATCCACCCGGCGGTATCTCGAGCCCAGTTAATTCTCGAAGGTATTCTACGCCTTCATCGATGTTTCGGGCGGCCATGACGACATGGTCGAGTTGACAAAGGTTGTTCATATTTTATTGCAAATTTAATCTTCCAGTTGATTTGCCAAATGTTGGTTTAGCGCCCATTGTACGTGTTCCCGTACCTGTTCAGAAGGATGTTGCTCCCGGGACCTGAGACTGTCAATTACTGAAGATGTCGTTGGGGCATTGCCTAGCGCTACCGCGATATTTCTCAGCCAACGCTGGTATCCAATTCTGCGAACCGCAGATCCTTCGGTGTTTTTTAAAAAAGTAGGTTGATCCCATCCAAATAACACGGTCAGATTTTGATTGTGCAAGGGGTGCCGTATGGAGAAGTCGGGTTCCGCAGTTAGCTTGGCGTATCGGTTCCAGGGGCAAACCAATTGACAGTCATCGCAACCATAAATTCTATTACCAATATGGGGGCGAAACTCCACCGGAATCGATCCATGCAACTCAATGGTGAGGTAGGAAATACAGCGGCGCGCATCCAGTTGATAGGGTTCGACTATAGCCTGGGTAGGGCAAATATCGATACAGGCGCGACAACTTCCGCAATGATTACTCACCGGACCATCCACGTGCAACGGAATATCTACAAATAATTCACCGAGAAAGTACCAGGATCCGGCATCGCGACTTAAGAGGTTAGTGTGTTTCCCCATCCAGCCGATTCCGGACTTCTCGGCAAGCGCTTTCTCCATGACCGGTGCACTGTCACAAAATGCCCGATAACCCAAGGGATTGATCTCTTCGTTTATCTTATCGGCCAGTTTTTGTAGTCGATTCCTCACAATTTTATGATAGTCCCGGCCCAAGGCGTAACGGGAGACATATCCCAATTCGGTTTGCTCTAACGCTTCCCAGATGACAGACATCGACTCAGGCAGGTAGTCCAGTCGGACGGTGATAACTCGAATTGTTCCTGGAACCAACTCCTCCGGATGGGAACGTTTTGAACCGTGACGAGCCATATACGCCATTTCACCATGAAACTTTTGGCCTAACCACTGACCCAGTCGTCCTTCAGCATGTTCGAGGGCAATATCGGAAATACCAGTGTGGGAGAAACCGAGTTGGCGTGACCAATCCTTAATTTGGCTGGAGAGGTTGGTCCATTGATTGTCCAATGCGATTACTTTTTAAGAGAAGATTTTGGAGTCCGGCAATTTCCGTAAAATTGAGACTGGAACGCAAGATTATCCTGGGTGAATCATGATTGAACCATGGTCAGGTGATAGAATCCGCGCTGGTGATAATTAGTGCTTCGGCGGCAGTCCTGGCGGCTTTCCACCGGATTCGTGGAACAGCTTTATTGGAATGACTTATAGAATTGAATTCACTTTGAGTTCATTCCACATACTCTAATGTATAACACTTGAACCAGAGAATACCAATAGCTACCGCGGACCAAATGGTTGAAGCGGGTAGAGTGCTGTCGCTCGGATTACCCTGGGGGAGTGTGATATTTTTGCAGGGTGACCTCGGCTCGGGCAAGACCACCCTGGTTAGGGGTATTTTGCTTGGCTTGGGATTCGATGGCACGGTAACCAGCCCAACCTATACACTGGTGGAGCAGTATATGGTATCCGGTGGACCTGTCTACCATTTCGATCTTTATCGACTGGAGCATGCTATTGAGCTTGAAACTATTGGAATTCGGGATATGTTGTCTGCAGATTCTCTTGCTCTTATCGAATGGCCGCAGCGTGGCCAGGGTATTCTACCCGAACCGGATTTTGTCATTGATATCGAGTTCCTTGATGAATCAAGAATATTGGTCGGCCCTGAGGATTTGATGGCAGACATTGATGGCGGAGATTGATGGCAAAGCTGACTGACATGTTCCGGATAAATCTGATATTACGCAACGGGTTTAGCCTTTTGCTGTTCCAATTTTTCGTTTTGATAGGACTATCATCGGCCCATGCTTCGGTCATCAAAGACGTTCGAATGTGGCATGCGCCCGATCACAGTCGAATTGTTTTCGATATGGACACCCGGAGTAAATTCAAGGTCTTTACCCTGGATGATCCTGGCCGGGTGGTGATTGATCTCGACCGAACCCAGTTAAAAAGCAAAATACCAGGACCGAATGCAACCGGTCAGTTCATTCGGCAAATACGTCTGGGATCGCCTGATGGAGATAAGACCAGGGTTGTATTTGATTTACAAAAGCCGGTTCGATATTTTATTCAGCTGCTTCGCCCCAGTGATAATTTTCAATATCGATTGGTGGTCGATTTCTATCATCAGGATTTTGATCCGAGCAAAGCGGCCAAAGAAAGTCCGCCAAAAACAGATCGAAATCAACCCCGGGACCCCAATCGCGATATTCTGATTATGATCGATCCTGGGCATGGCGGTGAGGATTCGGGTGCCAGAGGCCGGCGGTCCCATGAAAAAAATGTTGTTCTACAAATTTCGAGGCGGCTGAAAGCTCTGATTGATGCAGAACCCGGAATGCGCGCTGAATTGACCCGTAGCGGCGACTACTATGTCAATTTACGCAAACGCAGTGCCCTTGCAAGGCGAAAGCGAGCGGATATCTTTATTTCGGTCCACGCCGACGCATTTAAAAATCCAAAGGCCCGGGGGGCTTCTGTTTACGCGCTTTCATTGCGAGGAGCAACCAGTGAAACCGCGAAAATATTGGCGAATAAGGAAAATTTGTCGGATTTAGCCGGCGGGGTTAATCTTGCAGATAAAGATGATCTTCTCGCCGAAGTACTGCTGGATTTGTCAATGAGTAGTACGGTTAATGAAAGTATTAGTTTTGGTCGTGAAGTGCTTGCAGAACTGAAACAAATCGGGCGGGTTCATAGTAAGCGCGTTGAGCAGGCAGGGTTTGTTGTGCTGAAATCTCCTGATGTGCCATCGATCCTGGTTGAAACCGCCTATATCACCAATCCTCAGGAAGAGAAGCTGCTCGGCAGCAAACGTCACCAGCAAAAAATTGCCAAGGCTATCTTGATTGGGGTAAAACGTTATATTAAGAAAAGTCCGGTGTTTTTTGCGCGCTTATAGACTTCCCGTTATGGATAAATTTCCCATCACAGCACAAATAATTAAATTTCAACCACGAGGAGGTTGGTATCAACATGATTGATCGGGCTCGCATAAGACAACTTGATGATCAGTTGATCAACCAGATTGCAGCTGGCGAGGTAATAGAAAGACCGGCCTCTCTGGTCAAGGAATTACTGGAAAACTGTCTCGATGCCGGCGCCAGCCGAATTAGCATACTAATCGAACGTGGTGGTACCAAGAGAATCGTTATTCAGGATAATGGTCACGGTATTCCGAAGGAGGAATTGCAACTGGCCCTGTCCAGACATGCTACCAGTAAAATGGCTGTATTTGAGGACCTTTTTAACGTTGCAACGCTTGGATTCAGGGGGGAAGCGCTACCAAGTATCGCTGCGGTTTCCCGCCTTGCAATAAAGTCCCGGGTAGCCAATGCGCCCAGTGGATTTACCGTCGAATGCCATGGTAGCACCAGAATCTCTGAACCATTGCCGGTTGCCCAGGATACGGGAACCACGGTTGAGGTAACAGATTTATTCTATAACACTCCGGCCAGGCGAAAATTTCTCAAAACTGAAAAAACCGAATTTAATCATATTGACGATGTAATCAGGCGGACGGCATTGAGCCGGTTCGACGTGGCATTTGACTTTTCTCATGATGGCCGCCAGGTTTTTACAGCCGCTGCCGCGCAGACCGATACCGAGCGGTTAAAGAGGATTGGCAGCATTTGCGGTAAACCATTTTCAACCCAATGCATCGGGCTCGAGGATAAGGTAGAGGTGATGTCGATCAATGGCTGGATCGGATTACCAACGTTTTCACGCAGTCAGCGGGACATGCAGTATTTTTACGTGAATGGGCGGGCTGTGAAAGACCATCTGTTAGCCCATGCGGTTAAACGCGCTTATAGCGATGTGCTTTACCATGGCCGCCACCCAGCATTTGTCTTGTTTTTACGAATAGAACCTCGGCTGGTCGATGTCAATGTACATCCGGCAAAAACAGAGGTGAGATTCCGCGATAGTCGGACCATCCACAGCTATATCTATCGCGCCGTTCATCGCGCAATTGCAGATTTAACTCCGGAGCAAGGTGGGGTTGATCTTCCTGGACCGGGTGCCAATTCAGTGGGCTCCGGAATTAGTGTGCAGGGACAGCGGGCAGGGGGATATGGATCTGCCCCTGTCCAGCAGAACATCAGGATGCTGGTGCAGGAACAAGTCAATGCCTATCAGCGTTTGAGCGGAAACCCTGTTGCATTGGATAACAACGATAAACCTGGTACGAATTCCAATAACCCGGAAAACCCAGTTGAAGTCGAATTGAGCACTGAGATTCCCCCTCTGGGATTTGCATTAGCACAGTTAAAGGGTATTTACATACTCGCAGAAAATATTGAAGGACTGGTGATGGTAGATATGCACGCTGCCCACGAAAGAATTACTTATGAGACATTAAAACAGCAGTCTGCTGTAGGGGGTGTTTCTGTTCAGCCGTTGTTGGTGCCACTCAGCATCCACGTCAGCAACGCAGAGAATAAAATTGCCGACGAACATTCGGCATTGTTCAGTCAATACGGGTTCGATATCAACCAGATTGGGGAGCAGCAAATTATCGTTAGATCGATCCCCCAGCTGCTGGCAAGAGTAGACATAGAAACTCTGATCCGGGATGTCCTGTCTGATTTGATTGAATTTGGGCAGAGCGAAAGATTGCAGGATGCGGAGCATGAAATCTTGTCAAGTGTGGCGTGTCATGGTTCAGTCCGGGCGAACCGCAAACTAACCCTTAGTGAAATGAATGGATTACTTCGTCAGATGGAGGAAGTAGAGCGGTCAGGTCAATGCAATCACGGTCGTCCAACCTGGATGAAGGTTTCGCTGGCAGAAATAGATAAGTGGTTTATGCGTGGACGTTAATCAAGATCGCCCAGTCATATTCTTGATGGGATCTACGGCAACCGGCAAAACCGATTTGGCCCAAAGTTTGTACGACAGGTTTCCAGTGGAGCTAATTAGTGTCGATGCAGCCCAGGTTTATAGAGGGATGGATATTGGTACCGCGAAACCGGAGCCTGCTCAGCTTGCGCATTACCCCCACCACTTAATCGATATTCGATCTCCCCAGCAACCCTATTCGGCTGCAGACTTTGCCCAGGATGCCCGAAGATTAATCTATGACGTGCATTCACGGAATAAGATCCCACTATTAGTTGGCGGTACCATGTTTTATTTTAAAGCATTGGAGATTGGGTTATCAAAGTTGCCTTCAGCAGATGTGGCAATACGCAAGCAGATAGAACAAAAAGTTTCTCAGTTTGGAATTTCTGAAATTCACCGGCAATTACGCCAGATCGATCCCGTTATGGCAGATAAGATTGATCCTCATGATAGCCAACGGATACAGCGTGCGATGGAAATATATCAGGTCACCGGTGAGTCTCCATCGAATCAAATGAAACCCGGAATTGGATTGGATTTTCCCTTGATTAAATTAGCTTTGTTTAATCCGAATCGCAGCGCATTGCACCAACGTATTGCTGAACGATTCGATAGTATGTTGCAACAGGGATTGATCGATGAGGTAAGGAAACTGCGTGCTTCGCTTCCAGACCGGGAAGCTTTTCCGAGTATGCGAATTGTCGGCTACAGACAGATTACTGCTCTGCTGCGAGAAGAAATCGATTATCGCGAAATGGTAGAGGCAGCAGTTGCGGCTACCCGACAACTGGCCAAGCGGCAGCTAACCTGGCTACGACAACAAAGTAATCTGGTTTGGTTTGGAGCGGAAACCAAATTGCCTACAGAACCAGTCACCGAATATCTACAGAGTTGTTTGGAAAAGCATACCGTTTAAATCGAAGAGACCGACTATGGGATTCAATTTTAAAGAAACCGAATATCAGAATCGTATCGCCAAAACCCGGGTGGCTATGGCAGAGCAGGGAATCGAGGTTCTGATCGTCAGCGACCCATCAAACATGGCCTGGTTAACCGGGTATGATGGTTGGTCATTTTACGTTCATCAGTGTGTAGTTATCAGCGATGATGGGTTTCCGCTTTGGTATGGCAGGGGAATGGATGCCAGCGGCGCGAAAATGACGGTATTTATGCCATCGGAAAACATACTTGGTTATCCAGATATTTTGGTACAAAACCCTGAACAGCATCCAATGGATTTACTCTCGGATCTGTTTAAACAGAGAGGGTGGGATAAACTTCGAATTGGCGTGGAATCGGATAACTATTATTTTAGTGCTGCCGCATGGCAGTCGTTAAACACCAATTTGCCCCAGGCAACGTTTGTAGACGGAACGTCCCTGGTAAATTGGCAGCGTGCGATAAAGTCTGCTACGGAAATTACCTATATGCGCCGGGCGGCCCGGATTGTGGAACAAATGCATAAACGTGCGTTTGATATGATTGAACCCGGGATGCGGAAAAATGATCTGGTCGCGGAAATATATCATTGCGGGATTCAAGGTGCTGATGGACATGGCGGAGATTATCCAAGCATCGTACCTCTGGTCCCCACTGGTATTGAAGCGTCTGCGCCTCATCTTACCTGGGATGATCAGGTTATTCCTGACAATTCCGGGACGTTTTTTGAGATTGCAGGGGCCTATAAGCGCTACCACTGTCCTGTTTCCCGCACTATATATCTGGGCAGTCCTCCCGATAAATTTATACGGGCGGAAATCGCCCTACAACAAGGTATCGATGCTGGAATGGAACAGGCCAGACCAGGAAATCAATGCCGCGATATCGCCAATGCGCTGTTCGCGACCCTGGCAAAGCATGGATTTGAAAAAGACAATCGCTGTGGTTATGGAATCGGCCTAAGCTATCCCCCTGACTGGGGTGAACGCACTATGAGTTTCCGTGATGCCGATCACACAGAACTTAAGGAGGGCATGACATTCCACTTTATGCCCGGTCTTTGGCTTGATGATTGGGGTATTGAAATTACTGAAAGTATTTTGATTACCGCCAACGGATGTGAGGCATTGGCAAAAATACCTCGCAGGTTGATGTGCAAAAACTAGAAATACCAAATCAAAACTTGCGGTTAAGTTTTGTCGTTGGCTGATGCAAGACAACGGTCACTTCATTAACCGAGTGGCCTAATGTTAACAAATAGTAATCCCACAAATGTGCCCGGCTCGGAGAAAAACCCACTAAGCTATTGATATATGGCGTATAAAATACGAATTTTTCGCAGAAGTTCCTGTTAAAACCAGTCTTTAAAAAATAAAGTTTATGGTAGAATTCGATTCCGTGTTACGGGGTGGAGTGGTATGGAATAGTCGATGTCCATGATCCTGTATTCGGTGGAAAGCGTCGAATCGATTGGCGTTTTTTAGACAATTAATAAGCTGCGGTCACAGATTCAATGCCCATATGACCTGTATGAGCCGCGAAAGGGGTAGTATAAAATTGGTATACATAACTATTTGATTTAACAATAAAAGGGCAATAACTTAAAGGTATAAAAAAATGGCACAGAACAGAGGGACCGCATTGCAGGACCCATTCCTGAACGTATTACGTAAAGAAAGAATCCCCGTTTCAATATTTCTGGTAAACGGAATTAAACTACAAGGCCAGGTCGAATCTTTCGACCAATTTGTGGTTTTGCTGCGCAATAGCGTAAATCAGATGATTTACAAACACGCAATCTCGACTATTGTTCCGGCGCGTCCGGTACGTATTCCCCACGATGATCCGGAAGAAGAAGGATTTAATGGCGAACCAGAAGATGCTCAACCTGCCAGTAATCGATCTTATTGAGCTAATTTGTCCAGTATTTCGCGAGCTGACTCCCGCATTGCTAGGTCTGCCAGGAGATTACTGGCTTGCCGGCTTTATCGATCTGGCGATATGGTGATCTAACTGTTTAACTCCATCGACGATCAGCCAGTCTCGGCTGGAGCTAAAGAACGAGCGCTACTGGTCAAGCAGCGATTGCCAGTAGACGCCCAGGACCCGACACCATTAAAGGAGCTAGAAGAATTAGCTGTTTCGGCGGGAGCGTTAGTCTGCGGGACCCAGATATCAGTGCGGTCCATCCCTGTTGCAGCGACTTATATCGGCAAGGGAAAAGCCGAGGAACTTGCTGCCCTGGTAATTGAGCGCCAGGCTACGGTAGTAATATTTGACCATGCACTGTCTCCCATCCAGGAACGTAATCTGACCCGCGTTATCGATTGCAGAGTAGTGGATAGAACGCGTCTGATTTTGGATATCTTCGCCCAACGCGCTACATCCAGTGAGGGCAAACTACAGGTTGAGTTAGCCCAGTTACGTCATTTATCTACACGACTTGTTCGCGGCTGGAGCCATCTCGAACGGCAAAAAGGAGGGATTGGCCTGCGAGGGCCAGGTGAAACCCAGCTTGAAACTGATCGGCGGTTGATCGGCATGCGAATCAAGACCCTGGTCCGTCGATTGGACAAGGTAGAGGCCCAGAGAAAATTGCGCCGTCGGGGACGGGCTCGTACTCCAATACCGACCGTATCCCTGGTTGGCTATACCAATGCCGGAAAGTCCTCATTGTTCAATTTACTGACAAACTCAGATGTTTATACGGCGGATCAATTATTCGCCACCCTTGATCCGACTATGCGACGATTGGAATTACCGGGATTCGGGCCGATTGTGTTATCCGATACCGTGGGATTTGTAAGAGATTTACCCCATAGTCTGGTTGCTGCTTTCCATTCGACTCTTGAGGAAGTGACTTCCGCATCCTGCCTGCTGCTGGTTAACGATTTTGCTGACCCGGAACACGGTGAATTACGGCTCTCGGTGGAACAGGTTCTCGAGGATATTGGTGCCACCGGTATGCCTCGAATTATCGTTAACAATAAAATCGACCTGTCTGGTGACCGACCAAGAGTTACAAGAAATGCAGAACGTCTGGTTGATAAGGTCTGGCTGTCTGCGGAGTCAGGGGAAGGCATAGCAGGGCTTTGCGAAGGTCTGGCAGGATTGCTGGGCCGTCTGCACCGGAATCACAAGTTTATTCTGTCGCCCTCTGCAGGGGCCCTGCGGGCCCGGCTGTATCAGCGTTGTGAAGTATTGGAGGAGCAATCGGATGATCAGGGAAGGATGTTAATGACGGTGCGAATGGCGCCAGAGGACCGTAATTGGCTCGATTCACTGGATCAATTTTCCGGGCTTTGGAAACCCGCTTGTGAGTCCAAGATTGAGGCCACCAACAGTGGTTTATAAGTACCTTATAAGAGCTTCGATATGGTATAATTATTGGGCTAGAAAACGTAATATTTTATAACGTGTAAAACCCCCTTCGTACTCACAATTACCGTTTACTGATGACCTGAATGTTGACGTATGCGGCTACCTGTTTCTCTTGTCGATTGAGTAACTGATCACCTATTTAACGCAAAAAAATTAGCCTTAGATTAGCCCCATGACCACTGAGTCACCGTTCGCAAAAGAAACCCTTCCAGCCAACCTAGAACATGAAATGCGTCAGTCCTATTTGGACTACGCTATGAGTGTTATTGTTGGCAGAGCATTGCCGGACGTTCGTGACGGGCTAAAACCAGTTCATCGCCGGGTTCTTTATGCGATGTCGGTGCTTGGAAACGACTGGAATAAAGCGTATAAAAAATCTGCCCGGGTGGTGGGAGATGTCATCGGTAAATACCATCCTCACGGCGATACGGCGGTCTACGATACGATCGTCAGAATGGCGCAGAATTTTTCAATGCGCTACCCACTAATCGACGGCCAGGGTAACTTTGGCTCGGTTGATGGAGATGCTCCGGCAGCTATGCGATACACCGAAATTCGACTTGACCGGATTGCTCATGAACTCCTGGCTGACCTGGACAAGGAGACCGTCGAATTCGGGCTGAATTACGATGAAACCGAAACCCAGCCGCTGGTCCTGCCAACCCGATTGCCTAATCTTTTGGTGAATGGATCCACCGGGATCGCAGTGGGAATGGCGACCAATATTCCTCCCCACAATCTCAACGAAACCATTAGTGCTTGTTTGGCCCTGATCGAGAACCCTGAAATTTCCACGGTGGAATTGATGGAACATATACCGGGCCCGGATTTCCCCACGGCAGGTATTATCTATGGACGAGGCGGAATTCTTACAGCCTACGAAACCGGACGAGGTCGAATTTACGTTCGTGCGCGGACCACCGTCGAAGAGGCGAGTAATGGAAAGCAGTCGATTATCGTCAATGAGCTGCCGTATATGGTTAATAAAGCCAAGTTAATGGAAAAGATTGCGGAGCACGTAAAGCATAAGAGAATTGAAGGCATTACGGCGTTACGGGATGAATCAGATAAAGCCGGTATGCGGATGGTGATTGAATTGAGAATCGGTGAGCAAGTAGAAGTCGTCCTCAACAATCTTTATAAGCAAACCCGGATGCAGACAGTTTTTGGTATAAACATGGTCGCGCTAAGCGGAAACCAGCCCAAGCTGTTTGCGCTCAAGGAAATGCTTGATGAATTTGTCAGGCACCGACGGGAAGTTGTTACCAGGCGCACTGTATTTGAATTGAAAAAAGCCCGTGACCGCGCCCATATTCTGGAAGGTCTGGCGGTCGCACTGGCAAACATTGATCCAATTATAGCGATGATCAAACAAGCTCAGACTCCGGCTGACGCTAAGCAACAACTGCTGACCCACCGTTGGCAATCAGGAGCGGTATCCGAGATGCTTTCCCGCAGTGACGCCAATGTTTCCCGTCCCGATGGTCTGGATCCTGTATATGGGTTAACCGATGGAGAGTATCAATTATCTCCAGCCCAGGCCCAGGCTATTCTGGAGTTAAGGTTGCATCGACTGACCGGACTCGAGCAGGAAAAAATTTATAACGAATATACTGACATTATTGATCAGATTGTCGGCTTGTTGGAGATTCTGCAAAATGCAGATCGCCTGATGGAAATAATCCGACAGGAACTGGAAGAGATTCGCGACAAGTATGGAGATCAAAGGCGCACCGAAATTCTCGAAAGTGAGATCGACTTGTCGATGGAGGATTTAATCCCCCAGGAAGAAGTTGTGGTTACATTATCTCATGCAGGATATGCCAAGTCCCAGCCGGTGAGTGATTACTCTGCACAAAAGCGTGGAGGCAAAGGTAGAATCGCCACCCGGACCAAGGAAGAGGATTTTGTTAACCGAATGTTTGTGGCTAATACCCACGATACCATACTTTGTTTTTCAGATCGGGGGAAAGTATATTGGTTGCGGGTATTTCAGCTTCCACAGGCGGGCCGTCAGGCGCGAGGTAAACCTCTGGTCAATTTATTACCGCTGGAATCGGACGAGCAGGTAACTGCAATATTGCCGATACAGGAATATCACGAAAATAAGTTTATTGTGATGGCTACTGCCGCTGGAACTGTCAAGAAATGCCGATTGTCAGATTTTTCCAATCAGCGCAGTAACGGAATCATTGCGGTTAATCTGGATTCCGATGATCATTTGATTGGGGTGACTTTAACCGAAGTCGGGGAGGACGTTTTACTCATCAGCAATCGGGGTAAAGCAGTCCGTTTTGCTGAATCAGATGTCAGGGCCATGGGGCGAACCGCGCGCGGGGTTCGTGGCATTAGATTAAGCAAATCCGATCGAGTAATTTCTCTGATGGTGGTTCCCGCAGAGGAGGGGAAATTACAGCCAGAGAGTGTACTCTCGGTATTGACTAGCACTGAACATGGCTTCGGAAAGCAAACACCTATTGCGGACTTTCCGCGGAAGAACAGAGGTGGTATGGGCGTAATTGCAATTAAGACTTCCAACAGAAATGGAGAAGTTGTCAGTTCACTAATGGTTGCGAAGGAAGACGAGGTAATGTTGATAACTGATGGTGGCATTCTCATTAGGACTCGGGTGTCTGAAATTTCCAGCCAAAGCCGAAATACCCAAGGCGTTCGTCTGATTTCATTGAGTCAGGACGAAAAACTGGTGAGTGTCAGTAGAGTGGATGAAACGGTTAGCGAAGCCGGTGAGCTGAATGGTGAATCTGCGCCATTAGTAACGGAAAATAATAGCGATAGTGAGCCTGCTATCAACTTGGATTCATCTGAGTCGGATGAGTCTGACCCGGAAAACACGATACATTAGCTCGAACACAATCGATGACGTCAGATAGCGACAAAAGTCTGAATTCCTGTCGAGTTGGTATCGATCAGATTGATGGGAAAATACTCGATTTGATGAATCAGCGTCTTACCATTGCCAAGGAAATTGGTCGGATTAAGCAGCAATTGGATCAACCTGCCTTTTATCGCCCAGAACGGGAATCCCAAGTGTTACGTCGGTTAAAGGATTCTAATATTGGCCCTATGGAACCGGCCTGCATTGAATCATTGTTTCGAGAGATCATGTCGATTACAAGGGGCACAGAAGCAGGATTCAGCGCCTCGCTGCTGGGTCCGGCAGGTACCTTCAGCGAAGCAGCGACCTTGCAGCACTTCGGTAGTACCATTGATCTAATCCATTGTTCTTCTATCGATGATATTTTTCGATCGGCGGAAACAGGTCAAACAAATTTCGCAGTCGTTCCGGTAGAAAACTCTACTGAAGGAGGAGTAGGTGCTACCCTGGACCGAATATCCTCTACATCATTAAGGATTTGTGGCGAAATTTACCTTAGGGTCAACCACAACCTGATCACCCAAGCGGCGACCTTGGGTGGGATTAAATCCGTCATAGCGCATCCTCAGGCGCTGGGTCAGTGCAGACACTGGCTAAACTTGAATTTACCCGGGATTGAACAAATTGCCAGTAGCAGTAATTCTGAAGGGGTAGTGCGCGCCGGTGAAGATGCTGAAATTGGTGCAATTGCGGCGAATTCCGCAGCGGAAAAATATGGCATCAAAATACTGGCAACGAATATTGAGGATGAACCTGGAAATACGACTCGGTTCCTGGTGTTGTCTGATCAGGTTGTTCGCCCCAGTGGAGACGATAAAACCAGTCTGATGATTTCCGCGCGCAATCGCCCAGGCGCGTTGTATCACCTATTGCAACCCCTGGCGGATGAAGGTCTCGATATGACCAAAATTGAATCAAGACCTTCGCCCATGGGAAACTGGGATTATGTCTTCTATATTGATATAAAAGGGCATATTGAAGACCCGGTTGTAGCCAGAGCAATTGCCAAGATAAAGGGCGAGGCGGGGTTGTTTAAACACCTGGGCTCTTATCCTGCATCTATTTGAATCTCATAAGACTAATTACTTGTTCAGCCTCTGTATGCTTTTCCTAACAGGGAGTTTCAGTACATCCGGAAGTAATCCCAATGACAAATGACCTGGTCGAAAAATTTCATATTCCAACTATAGCTATCCACGGAGTAGGATTGATCGGTGGGTCACTAGCGCTTGGTCTGAGAAAGGCTGGAAGTGTTGGACACGTTATTGGTGTCGGACGATCACAATTGAATCTCGATATGGCGGTGGAGCTTGGTGTCATAGATGAGATTGCAGATAGTCTCCAGGTTGCCGCCGAAGCCGCAGATGTCATCGTATTGGCCACACCGGTAGGGACCATGGAAGAGGGACTGAAACAAGTACGTCCAGTTCTTGATCAACATAAAATTGTTACCGATGTTGGTAGCGTAAAACAGGGTGTCGTTGCACAGGCAAAAAACTGCTTGGGGGTGAGTTTGAATCGCTTTGTTCCTGCTCACCCGGTAGCTGGAAAGGAACATTCCGGAGTCACCGCAGCATCTGCTGACTTATTTGAGCAGCACAAAGTAGCAGTAACACCACTCCCCGAAACTGACCTTGTAGCGCTTAAAACCGTTGAATCCATGTGGCGGTCTGTAGGTGCCGATGTGGTTACAATGGAGGTCGAAGAGCATGACAGGGTTTTGGCGATAACCAGCCATCTGCCCCATGTATTAGCCTATGCAATGGTCCATTATTTTGCCGCCAGTAGCGATCGCGACAAGTGCTATGAAATGGCAGCTGGCGGGTTTTATGATTTTACCCGAATAGCCAGTAGTGATCCGGAAATGTGGCGGGATATTTGTAAGATGAATCGGCAGCTGCTGCTGGATAATATCAATGGATATAAACAAAAGCTGGCACACATCACCGATCTGCTTGAGTCAGGTAAGGATGATGAACTCGAGGCATTATTTTCCAGCGCCCGGAATTCTCGAGAAGATGTGACCCAACGGCGAAAATCCGGGTATTCGGTTTGATAGGTTTCGGTCCGATAGGACTCGGTCCGAAAAGTATGAGCTCCAGATTAAGACATTTGCTGGATATCAGTGACCAATTCTGGACAATTAATCGACCTAATCTAATGGGAAACGGTTATTAAATGTGCAATTCTGTTCCCGTGGTCACCATAGATGGACCCAGTGGTTCAGGTAAGGGCACGGTTTCGATGGAAGTAGCCCGTGTTTTAGGTTGGAATTACCTCGATTCCGGGGCCCTATATCGGATACTTGGACTGGTTGCAGAACGCCATAACATCGACCTGGCAGACGAGAACGGATTGGTAGGGTTGGCACATAATCTCCAGTTGGAATTCGTTAATGGTCAAGTATTGCTATATGACGAAGATGTAGAGAATCTGATCCGCACCGAAGCGGCAGGAAATCGAGCATCCCGCCTGGCTCTACTTAAGAATGTCCGAAAATCGCTGCTTGGCTGGCAGCAGAAATGCGCTAAATTACCCGGATTGGTGGCTGACGGGCGTGATATGGGTACGGTTGTATTTCCCGATGCTGTGTGTAAATTTTTCCTCAGTGCCAGCGCTGAAGCGCGGGCTAAAAGACGCTTTAACCAGTTGAGACTAAAGGGTTTTGATGTTAATATCCGCCAGCTTTTCGAGGAGATCACACTGCGCGACCAACGAGATGCCGGTCGATCAGTATCCCCACTAAAACCCGCCGAAGGTGCAATACTTCTTGATACCACCGACCTTGCGATTGAGCAAGTGGTGTCAGAGGTTCTGGACCGAGTCGGACTGGCGCTATCTACTACAGGGTAGTAGGGGCGGCAAATTGCATGTTTTAGTGAATAGGTTGGGGGTTTTTGCAGAAATCTTTGGTGAGTAATACATTGGAGAGTAACAACTGATTGAATTGTATTGTTACTTAAATTTTAACTATTTTTAACAGGTCTGCCCAATAGGAAGCGGAATCGGATTGATATATTTGAAGGTTTAACTTTAGATTGTTCTGATTTTAAAGCTCCCGATAGGGCTTTTTTTATTTATTATGAGTGAAGAATTTGCGGCGTTACTAGAAGAGAGTCTATCTGGTGTAGTGATGAAACCCGGTGAGGTCATTACCGGCGAAGTATTGGAAATCAACAGTGACTTCGTCATTGTTGGTGCGGGTTTAAAATCTGATGCTGAGATACATGCGTCAGAATTTAAGAATCCAGCAGGAGAAATCACGGTCAAGGTAGGAGACCAGGTAGAAGTAGCACTGGAAGCCGTCGAAGACGGCACTGGTAACACCAAAATGTCACGGGAAAAAGCCATGCGCGCCCGGGCCTGGACGGAGTTAGCCAAGGCTCATGATGAGAGCCTGATAGTTACTGGCGTCATTACCGGCAAGGTTAAAGGTGGTTTTACCGTGGACGTGAACAATCTGCGCGCATTTCTGCCAGGTTCTCTGGTCGACGTTCGACCGGTTAAGGATTCTGCCTATATCGAAGGTAGAGAGCTGGATTTCAAGATCATTAAGCTGGACCAGCAACGCAATAATATTGTGGTTTCGCGCCGGGCGATTGTCGAAAATGAGCTAAATGAAGAACGTGAAAAATTACTCGATACCCTCGAAGAAGGTCAAATTGTCAACGGTGTAGTCAAAAATTTGACCGATTACGGCGCATTCGTCAATCTGGGCGGCCTGGACGGATTGCTGCATATAACTGATTTAGCCTGGAAGAGGGTTAAGCATCCTTCTGAAGTTCTTACTGTTGGCGAAGAAATTGAAGCCAGGGTACTCAAATTTGATCGGGAACAGTGTCGAGTTTCCCTTGGTATCAAGCAATTGGGTGATGATCCATGGCTTGATCTAGCGCGACGCTACCCGGTAAACACTCGGTTGTTCGGAAAGGTTACCAATCTTACCGATTATGGTGCGTTTGTTGAATTGGAAGAAGGTGTCGAAGGTCTGGTTCACCTTTCAGAAATGGATTGGACCAATAAGAATATCCATCCTGGAAAAGTTTGCCATGTTGGTGACGAAGTTGAGGTGATGGTTTTGGATATCGACCCCGAGCGTCGCCGAATTTCTCTTGGTATGAAACAATGTACGTTAAATCCATGGGAAGAATTTGCAGCGACTTGCAAGAAAGGCGACATCATGACCGGCAAAATTCGATCCATCACTGATTTTGGTGTGTTTATTGGTGTAGATGGAGGTATTGACGGACTGGTTCATTTATCCGACCTGTCATGGGACCGCCCTGGTGAAGAAGTTGTCACCGAGTTGAAAAAAGGTGATGAGCTCACTGTTGTGGTGCTTGCGGTTGACGCGGAAAGGGAGCGTATTTCTCTTGGACTCAAGCAGGCCGTTGAAGATCCTTTCTCCGGATTTGTTAGCGAAAACGGTAAAGGCAGCACAGTTAAAGGCACCGTAAAGGAAGTTACTGCCAAGGGTGCGACCATAGAATTATGTCCTAACGTTGAAGGTTATATCCGTGCCTCCGAAATTTCCCAGGACAGAGTAGAAGATGCTCGTACCGTGCTAACTGAAGGTCAGGAAATTGAAGCGAAGATAACTAGTATTGAACGTAAGGATCGCAAAATTTCGCTATCCATCAAGGTTCGAGAAATGGAGATCGAAGGCGAATCGGTGCAGGAATACTCCCGTGATTCCAAAATGGGTGGCGCAACGCTAGGAGACAAATTAAAGGAACAATTGAGTAAACAGAATTCCTGAACAAGGTAAATAGCTATGCACTCTGATATGGATAACTCTAGTGATCAACCAACTCTGACCAAGTCAGAGTTGGTTGCCTATATCAGCAATGATCAGCCTCAATTGTCTGAACAAGATGTAGAACTTGCGGTTAACAGTATTCTTGAACGAATGACTGAGGCGTTGGTCAATGGGGAACGAATTGAAATTCGAGGGTTTGGCAGTATGACATTGCACTATCGACCACCCCGAATCGGACGCAATCCCAAAACTGGCGAAAAGGTACAGGTGCCCGAGAAATATGTACCGCATTTTAAGCCCGGCGCCAGCTTGAGAAAGCGTGTGGATGATGGATTTAACGGCTGACTATAATGAAAAAACTGATATACGTATTTATTATTGTGGTTTTCTTCCTGTTTGGATTGTCATTTTTCTATAACAATCCTCAAACTGTTTCGCTGAAATACTATATGGGATGGAATATTGAAATGCGGTTAACGATACTACTGTTAATTACACTGGCAGCAGGAATTTTTATAGGATATTTCGCCAGTTTGGTTAAATCAGTTAAGCTGCGACGTAACCTGTCCAAGGCGAATAAAACTATCCGGACAATGGAGACAGATCGGGTCTAACTGCGTGGGTTAGCCTGGTCAATCGATCGATGGATCCAGTTTGGTTACTTTTACTTCTTCCCGCCGCCGCCGCCAGTGGATGGGTAATGTCGTCCAGGGAACGAGCAGATTCCCAGGCAAAAATACAACCGGTACCAGACGCGTTTTTCAAAGGACTGAATCTCTTGTTAAACGAACAACCTGATAAGGCGTTGAACGTATTCCTGGAAGCAGTTGAATTGGATCGCGATACGGTAGAAATGCATGTCGCACTGGGGAATTTATTTCGCCGCAGGGGTGAAATCGAACGCGCCACTCAAATTCATCAGAATCTGGTAGCCCGTTCTGACCTTGACGATAGATTACGATCACTCGCATTATTTGAACTTGCACAGGACTATTTTAAGGCAGGGCTGTTTGATCGCTCAGAAAGTTTGTTTCAGGAATTACGCCAGGTCTCTGAATACAAGGAGCAGGCATGCCGGTTTTTATTGCAGATTTATGACCAGGAAAAAGAATGGCATAGCGCTATTGTGGTCGGTGACGAACTCGCCGCTATTTCCGATCAGGATTTTTCTGAACCACTTTCACAGTTTTGCTGTGAACTAGCCCAGCGCGCAATTAATGAAGGAAAAACTGGAGAAGCTGAGTATTATCTCGAATCGGCCTTCAAATACGTAACAAATTGTGTCCGCGGAATTATTTTGGCGGGAGAGGTTGCCGCCTCGCGCGGCAATCATCATGGTGCGATAGCAATTTGGCGGGAATTGGAGCACTTTGCCCCAGAAGCTCTAGGAGAGGTAGTCGACGCTATATCGGCGAGTTACACCGCAGTTAGTGATTCCAAAGGATATCGTGAGTTTCTTGAACATGCATTTGAAAAAAATCCCGACGCCAGAATTATTTCTGCGCTGGTGGAATTTACCCGGAGTCGTAAGGGAGCTGTCGCTGGACAGCAACTATTTGTTGAGATTGTTAAAAAATATCCGACTCTTGAAGGTTTATACCAACTTCTACGAAATAGAAATGCGCCAGAACTATTTAAAGGAGAGTCCATTGATCTCGAGTTAATTTCCAGGCTTCTTTCGGAGTCCATGGGTCAGGCCCGCGAATACCATTGTCGACAGTGCGGGTTCAATGGCAGCACCTTGCACTGGCAATGTCCAGGATGCAAGGAATGGGGATCTGTACAAAAACGACTGTTCGGTCGCGACCGTGATGGTGTAGGAAAGCTATTAGTTTAGTTTCTTGTTGTGTTTCCCAAATAACTAAAAAAGATAACATCAATTATGAATATAACCGTTGTTGGTACTGGCTATGTTGGCCTGGTAACCGGAACATGTCTTTCAGAAATGGGGAACTCGGTTATATGCGTAGATACCGATATCGAGAAAATTAACGGCCTCAACAATGATGTACTCCCAATCTATGAACCCGGCTTGGATGTCCTGGTTCAGGACAATAGACAATCGGAAAGACTGAGCTTTACCAACGATATCGCTGCTGGAGTCGCTCATGCCCAGGTAATATTTATTGCGGTTGGAACTCCGCCAGACGAAGATGGATCGGCTGATCTGAGGTATGTCTTGCAGGTAGCCAAATCCATAGGGGAGCATATTATTGACTATGCAGTAGTCGTCACCAAATCTACCGTCCCGGTAGGTACCGCAAACAAGGTTAAACGAGAAATCGATGGCGCATTAAAAATCCGAAAGATTGATGTTGAATTTAGTGTTGTCTCCAATCCGGAGTTTCTCAAAGAGGGCGCTGCGGTGGAAGATTTCATGAAACCCGACCGAATTGTTATTGGGTCTTCTGACGATCGCGCATTGGAAGTAATGCGACAGCTGTATGCTCCATTCAATCGAAACCATGAACGTATGATCACCATGGACATCGCCTCAGCCGAACTTACCAAATATACCGCTAATGCGATGCTGGCCACCAAAATTTCATTTATGAATGAAATGGCAAATCTGGCAGAGCGACTCGGAGCCGATATTGAGTCGGTACGCCTTGGTATCGGTGCAGATCCGCGAATCGGATACCACTTCATCTACCCAGGATGTGGATATGGCGGATCGTGTTTTCCCAAAGACGTGCAGGCATTGCATCGTACCGCTAAAGAAAATAACTATGACTCACGTATCCTGGCTGCGGTAGAAGCCGTTAACAACGATCAAAAAAAGGTACCTATTAGTAAGATCACAGATCATTTTGGTAAAGAGTTAGATGGCAAGGTTTTCGCATTATGGGGATTGTCATTTAAGCCTGATACTGACGATATGCGGGATGCGCCCAGCCGAGTGGTAATGGAGGCACTATGGGAGATGGGCGCCAAAGTTCAGGCGTTTGATCCAGTTGCTACGGACGAAGCGCATAGAATTTATGGGGCCAGCGAAAAACTCACACTTAATTCTGAAGATCCCTACGAGGTCCTTAAAGGTGCAGATGCGCTGATTGTGGTTACTGAATGGCGTGCATTTCGTGCCGCTGATATAGACCGAATTCAATCAACGCTTCGCGGCGACGTTGTAGTTGATGGTCGGAATATTTTTTCCCCCGAAGCTGTTCGCTCTGCTGGATTACACTATTATGGGATCGGCAGGTAAACATCTCGATTCACTCGTCCACGCTAAAGTACTGGTAGTCGGTGATGTCATGCTGGACCGCTACTGGTTTGGTGACGTAGACCGGATCTCCCCTGAAGCCCCAGTTCCAGTTGTCTCAGTAACGAACTGTGATGAAAAAATGGGTGGTGCAGGAAACGTTGCGGTTAATATTGCCTCGCTGGGTGGTCAATGCACGTTATTAGCAATTGTAGGTGACGATGATGCGGGGGCTACTCTCGAGCAACTAGCAACTCAATCCGGGATAAATCATACCTTCGTCGTTGATTCAGTAGCACCTACTTCAATCAAACAGCGAATTGTCTCGAGAAATCAACAATTAATCAGGGCCGATTTTGAAGGGTTACCCGATGATCTCTCAATCAGTATTTTAGAGAACACGTTGACGGAGCAACTATCAGATCACGACATCGTTATCATATCGGACTACGGGAAGGGCGCAGTAATGGCAGCCGCTAGATTAATTGCTTTGTCTCGGGCAGCGAATACCCCTGTGTTTGTCGATCCCAAAGGTGCTGATTTTTCCCGTTACGCTGGCTCAACAATGATTACTCCAAATTTAAATGAGTTTGAACTTGTTGTTGGAACGGTACAAAATGACCAGGATATGCAGCAAAAAGCGAATCAAATAATTTCCGAGCATAATGTCGATTCATTATTAATAACATTGAGTGAACGTGGCATGATACTGTTTGAACAGGATGAAAGTTTCCTTCATAGTCCGGCGCGAAGTCGGGAAGTCTACGATGTAAGCGGGGCAGGCGACACTGTTATAGCTGTAATGGCGATGTCAATGGCTACTGGGCTTCAGTCTAAAGATGCACTAAGCATCGCGAATAGTGCCGCTGGTGTGGTTGTATCAAAACTCGGAACTGCCACCACGAGTATGGAAGAGTTGCGTCGGGCGATGGTTCGAGACGCAGTACAATGATAATCGTTACCGGTGGTGCTGGATTTATCGGATCCAATTTGGTACATGCCCTGAACAAGCGGGGCGAAACTGAAATTTTGGTGGTTGATAATCTTACCAACGCTGAAAAAGTTGCCAATCTTTCGGGATTGGAAATTGCAGATTATATGGACAAGGACGAGTTTTACGCTGCAGTTACTACCGCAGGCTCAAAATTTGGCCGGATTAAGGCTGTTCTTCACCAGGGAGCTTGCTCGGATACTATGGCCACCGATGCAAAGTACGTGATGCACAATAACTTTACCTACAGTAAAGCATTGTATCAATTTTGCCGATCCAATCAGACCCAGTTCATCTACGCTTCCTCAGCATCAGTGTACGGAGCTGGTACAGTGTTTAAGGAGGCGCCGGAGAATGAAGCAACATTAAACGCTTATGCGTACTCTAAACTACTGTTCGATAACTATGTAAGGCGGTACCCTGACCCGAGTATTCAGTGCGTCGGACTGCGCTACTTCAATGTTTATGGTCAACGAGAACAGCACAAAGGTCGAATGGCCTCTGTGGCATGGCATTTTAGAAATCAGTTTTTGGAGCTTGGACGCGTAACGCTTTTTTCCGGTTCTAGTGGCTATGGCGACGGCGAGCAGCGACGGGATTTCGTTTCTATTGAAGACGTGATTTCAGTGAACATGTTTCTTTTGGATAATCCCATGGTGAGTGGTGTTTACAACGTTGGCACAGGCAATGCGCATAGTTTTAACGATGTAGCAGTAAGTGTAATCAATGCGCTACGCAACGTAAGCAGTGAAAAACCGTTGGCGTATGAGGAAGCAATAGATCATGGTCAAATAGTTTATACCCCAATGCCAAAGGCACTGGATGGAAAATACCAGAGTTTTACCGAGGCCGATATTGGATCATTGCGCTCAACCGGTTATGACTCCAAATTTTTGACCGTGCAGCAGGGAGTGGAACGTTACATGGACTACCTGAACAATAGTTAATTAGTATTATTGAAACTTGAATAACATAATCTTCGTAACCGGCGGTGCCGGATTTATCGGTTCCGCCGTCATTAGACATTTGCTTGCAGAAACTGAATTTGAAATAGTTAATATTGATAAATTAACGTATGCTGGCAATTTGCTGACCCTTAGTAACGAATCATCCCTTGCAAGATATCATTTTGAGCAGGTTGATATTTGTGATGCCTCAGTTATCAATGCCTTATTTGAAACCTACCAGCCCCGGGCGATAATGCACCTGGCAGCTGAATCCCATGTTGATCGTTCTATTGACGGACCCGCAGAGTTTATCCAAACAAATATTGTTGGCACCTATAATCTTCTGGAAGCCTCCCGGAACTATTTAATTCGAGTAAATCAATCGAAAGCCGCTGAATTTCGCTTTCACCATATTTCAACCGATGAAGTTTTTGGAAGCCTGGGGGAGCAAGGATCATTTACTGAAAATTCTCCCTATCAGCCAAACTCGCCCTATTCAGCAAGTAAGGCGTCTTCGGATCATTTGGTACGCGCCTGGCACGAAACATTTGGGCTCCCGGTTGTGCTATCGAATTGTTCAAATAATTATGGTCCGTATCAATATCCGGAAAAACTACTTCCGGTTATTATCGGAAAAGTGCTGGAAAGTCGGCCTATTCCCGTATATGGCGACGGCAGTAATGTCAGGGATTGGCTCTACGTCGATGATCACGCCCGTGCCCTGGTCACGATCATGTTGCAAGGGGAGATAGGGCGTAGTTATAACGTTGGCGGCAATGAAGAAAGAAGTAACATTGATGTGGTGCAAACAGTTTGCAGAATCCTCGATGGTTTGGCACCGTCCTCCGACGGTAGCCTTCACGAAAGCCTGATTACATTCGTAAAAGACAGGCCTGGACATGATCAACGGTATGCAATCGACGCGAGTAGAATTGAAGCCGAATTGGATTGGCATCCGCTCGAAACTTTCGATTCTGGTATGCAGAAAACCATTCAGTGGTACCTAGACAACAGAGCCTGGTGTGATCAAGTAGTTGCATCCAATGAAATGAAACATCAGAGACTTGGAACGGTAGAGAAGAAAAATAGAGGTGATTCGTGAGGGGCTTAATTTTGGCTGGGGGATCTGGTTCCCGTTTGTGGCCTGTGACACTAGCGGTTTCCAAGCAGCTGATTCCGGTATACGACAAACCAATGATTTACTATCCTTTGTCAGCTCTGTTACTCGCTGGGATTCAGGATATTATGATTATATCCACACCACAGGATACGCCTCGATTTCAACAGCTTTTAGGAAGTGGCGAACAATGGGGAATCAATCTGTCTTATGCGGTCCAACCGTCACCCGATGGACTAGCCCAGGCGTTTATCATCGGTTCAGAATATATTGGTTCCCATAATTCAGCCTTGGTTTTGGGTGATAATATTTTTTATGGTCATCAACTAGGCGAAAGTCTGACCAACGCGGCCTCACTATCTAAAGGAGCAAGGGTGTTTGCCTATCAAGTCAATGATCCGGAGCGATATGGTGTTGTTGCCTTTGACAAGAACGGAAAGGCCTATGATTTGGAAGAGAAACCCGCCATCGCTAAATCTCGGTATGCGGTTACGGGCTTGTACTTTTATGATAACACTGTAGCTGAACGCGCTCGATCGTTAAAACCATCTGCCCGTGGAGAATTGGAAATTACTGATCTTAACCAAACCTATCTTGATGAGGGGACTCTGGGAGTAGAAGTATTCGGTCGAGGTATGGCCTGGTTGGACACTGGCACACATGATTCACTATTGGATGCTGCCAAATTTATCGAAACCATCGAGAAAAGACAGGGAATGAAGGTATGTTGCCCTGAGGAAATATGTTGGCGTCAAGGATACATCAATGACGAACAGCTGGAGCAGCTCGCTGACTCACTAATCAAGAACGAGTATGGTCAATATTTAAAGCGCCTGCTAGAAGACTAACTTATATTGACCCGAACAGAATATCCAAATAATCCAAATGACGAATATTGATCCACGCCCCGCAGAATCTGACAGCATATCCAGCCTTTCCCAACAGCGTGATACGGCGGAGGGACCAGAATTGGTTCTATCAGTTGTTCTTCCCGTGTATGAAGAAGAGGACAATATTGTTGAACTTCACAATGAAATCGTCCAGGTATTAGATACTATTGATGGCCAAACGGAGATCATATACGTTGATGACGGTAGTAAGGATTCGACTCTCGACAAGATAAAAAAACTGCACCAACAGGATAGCAGGGTTGTTGTCGTGGAATTCCGACGCAATTTTGGGCAAACTGCAGCCATGGCTGCCGGATTTGACCTCGCGAGGGGAAAAGTTGTAATTGCAATGGACGCCGATCGGCAAAATGATCCTGCAGACATACCTAAACTCCTCGAAAAGATTGATGAAGGTTATGACCTCGTTTCGGGATGGCGGTTTGACCGAAAAGACGGGTTTTTGCTACGGCTACTCCCCTCGAAAATTGCCAATAAATTGATATCTTGGGCTACCGATGTAAAGCTACATGACTATGGTTGTTCGCTCAAAGCGTTTCGCTACGAAGTCGTCAAGCAAATATCATTATATGGGGAGATGCATCGATTTATTCCAGCTATTGCGAGTTCAATTGGAGTTCGTATTGCTGAGGTAAAAGTCAATCATAGAGCCAGAGTCGCCGGAACATCAAAGTACGGAATATCGCGTACATTCAGAGTCATACTCGACCTTATCACGGTCATATTTTTGCTGCGGTTCTCCAGCAAACCTCTTCAGTTTTTTGGATCTATTGGTTTAATTAGTGGTTTTATTGGATTTGCAATCAACTTCTATTTAACCATGGACAAATTACTCAATCAGGTTCCAATGTCCGATCGACCCTTGTTGTTATTAGGCATCCTTTTGTTGTTTATCGGTCTACAATTTATTACGGTTGGATTATTGGCTGAACTCATGACGCGGACGTATCATGAGGCTCAAAACAAACCGATATATAATATTCGAAATTTATTTCGAAGCAAATAGTATGGAAATTATTGCTTCCAGTTGTGGTTGCGAATGAGTGGAAAAGGTCCAACAATCGCAATAATAGTTGTTAATTACAATGGCAGGGAACATATTCTAAATTGCCTCCATGCTGTGCGTAATCAATCAAGTCCGGCAACCAAAGTTGTTGTCGTAGACAACAAAAGCGATGACGGCTCTGCAGAATTGGTGGCTGAAAATTTTCCTGATATGGAGTTAATACAGGAATCGACCAATACAGGTTTTGCCGCTGCCAATAATCACGCTATACAAACCATTAATGGAATTGAATGGGTGGCACTGCTAAATCCGGACACAATTGCTGATACCCACTGGCTAGAGAGTCTGAAACAAGCGATCATTGAAAACCCAGATATCCAGTTCTTTTCAAGTCGACTGGTTAATGCGAATAACCAAACCCGTCTAGATGGTACTGGAGACGTCTATCATGTTAGTGGTTTGAGCTGGCGCCGGGATCATGGTGCCGCTGTCGACCAACAGAAAAATCTGTCCCAACCCGTATTTTCCCCATGTGGCGCAGCCGCGTTGTATCGATTGGATTGGTTTCGACAGGTTAATGGATTCGATGAACGATATTTTTGTTATAACGAAGACATTGACTTGGCATTTCGGCTACGTTTAGCTGGTGCGAATTGCTTACATCTCGATCACAGTCAGGTTCAACACGTAGGATCAGGTATTACCGGACCAGAAAGCGATTTCACCATTTATCACGGTCATCGAAATTTGGTTTGGACCTTTTTTAAAAACATGCCAAGTTCCATGTTGTGGTGGTATCTACCGCAACATATTTTGTTAAATATTATTACTATTATCTATTTTGGGTTCAGGGGTCGCTTGAAGATTATTGTTAAATCTAAATGGGATGCTATTCGAGGGCTCCCCGGAATTTTTGTTCAGCGCAAAAAAATCCAGAAAATGCGGAAAGTCGATAACCGCCAGTTAAAAAATGCAATGGTAATAAATCCTGTGGCGCCCTATTTCAAGCGTCATGTCTGATCAGGGGAGGGTTGGTGTTGTCATTGTTAACTTTAATAGTGGCGATTACCTAGAGCGCTGCGTTAGATCACTCTGCGCATCAGATACTTCTTTAACGATCGCCATTGTTGATAATCTTTCCAGTGACAATAGCCTTGAACAGATTAAGGATGTGGATTCTGAGTCCCACGATCTTAAAATCATTAAAAATACGGCGAATCTTGGATTTTCAAAAGCAGTAAATATAGGCGTCAGTAATATCGATTGCGAGTTGATATTAATACTGAATCCGGATTGTCAGGTTCATGCTCACTCGGTCCGAAAATTATCCAAGACTTTCTCGGAGCACCCAAATGCCGGGATTGTTGGTGCGTTGGTGTTTAACGAAGACGGTACTGAACAGCGAGGTTGCCGTCGCAATGAACCAACAATTTTACGCAGTATGGTAACCACTCTAGGATTGGGCAGATGGTTTGAAGCGGTGGACTTGACAAGTTGTCCTCTGCCACAGGAAGTACTGGCCGTCGACGCAATCTCAGGAGCAGCCATGATGGTCCGCTCCAGCTGTTTTTCTGAAATCGGCGGAATGGACGAAGCCTATTTTCTGCATTGTGAAGACCTTGATGTTTGTCGCAGAATGCGAGATTCCGGTTATCAGGTAATGTTTAATCCTGATGTGTCTATTTTTCATCGACAGGGGGCGTCTGGAGGTACCAATTTCACCCGAACCGAAAAACTCAAGCATCAGGGAATGATGATTTATTACGAAAAACACGCAACTGGATCATTACTAAGTCAATCCCTGGCAAAAGTGTTAGTTACTCTTCACTACTATACCAAGGTGATACTTCAAGGGGCAAAATCACGGACAAGTAGCTCAGGGAATCGCGATTCTCGAGATGCTATTCCCGATTTTAATCTGGCTAAAGACTATATCTTGGTTAGTGGAGTAAATACGGATGTAGGTGACTTTTTATTGCACGACCTGTCCCAAGATAACAAGGAGTTCATTGCGGTAGGCCGATCGCCAGCCAAGCTCAATTTGCCTCCAGCTGTGAATCAACTGACAGTCAGTTATTTTACCAAAGCCCCGTTTGACGACCTCCCGGTATTTTCTCACTGGGTTCATCTGGCGCCTATTTGGACTGGCACCACATTTGAATCCGCATTCAAGCGGCAGCAACCAAATCAAATCATTGCCCTGAGTTCCACCAGCCTGGAAGTTAAATCACAGAGTAGTGATGTCGGAGAAAGCAGGACCGTTGAATTACTGCGCCAGGGAGAGTCATGGTTTTCTGAGTACGCCCATGAAAGTAATTGTTCTTTAACAATTTTTCGTCCTACCCTAATTTATGGCGGGCACCGTAACCGAAGTATTAATCTGGTCCGACGTGTTGTTAAACTGTTTCGTGTGTTTCCGTTGGTTGGACCGGGATCTGGCAAGCGACAGCCGATTCATGCCAGGGACGTAGCCGCTGCCTGCGTAGCGGTTTTGGGAAATTACAAAATAAATGGGGCTTTGAATATCGCCGGCAATGAAGTGGTGACATATAAACAAATGGTTGAACGTGTGTTTCGATCCACACAAGTATCTCCAAAGTTTGTCGAATTTCCACTATCCGTGATAACTGTGACCCTTTGGGTGATTTGCCGAATTCCTGGTTTAGGTATGTTTACGCCACAAATGGCCCAAAGGATGTCCCAAGATCAAGTGTTTTCCATTGACCCGGTTCTGGATAAACTTGCCTGGCAGCCTGGTGACTTTGAACCGTAAATGGCCAGTTGGACGGTTTCAGGAAGATTTTAGAAAATGACAAAAGTAGCAATTATTGGTGGGACCGGATTTGACCAGATTCAAAGTTTCCAAGTCCACGAGTCCATAGCCGCAACTACGCCTTACGGATCCCCTTCAGGTGATCTGACATGTGGTCAGCTATATGACAAGCCTTTTGTTTTTCTGCCACGACATGGCGTTAACCATACGATTCCTCCACATCGGGTTAATTACCGTGCAAACTTATGGGCACTGAAGGAGCAGGGGGTTACCCAAATAGTGGCCATTGCTGCAGTGGGCACTATCAATCCGGATATTTGTACGGGCTGTGTCGTAATACCCGACCAGATCATCGATTATACCTGGGGCCGTGAACACACTTTTTCCGACGGAGCCGCCAGTCAACTTCAACACATTGACTTTACCAAACCCTACAGTGCCAGCTTACGCTCTCGTCTAGTAACAGCTACGTCGCGCGCAAATTTAAACATTCCGGACAGGTGTACCTATGCCGCAACCCAGGGTCCCAGACTTGAAACTGCGGCTGAAATTGATCGATTGGAAAAAGATGGGGCCGATATTGTTGGCATGACGGGTATGCCTGAAGCCGCTCTCGCGAGAGAGTTATCAATTGAATACGCCTGCCTGGCAATTGTGGTTAATCCCGCCGCGGGTCGAGGAGGAGGCGCAATCTCGATGGACGAAATCAGAAAAGTTCTTAAGGATGGTTCTAATTTGGTGATGCAAATACTGGAACAATTCTAGTTTCGTCGAAGGTTGGTTAACCTCCTGGCCACACCGTTACGATAGCCCCAAATTTAGGATGATCAAAAAAATGTACTTCTTTAAACTTTAGCCGTCTTTTTTCGTTAATAAAATAAGTTGGAATTTGAGGTTCAATAAAAACATCATGCAGTGCCAAACTCAAATCAACAAAAATCAGAGATGTTTTGTAAACTTTTATAAAACCACGTAACCTGTCACTGGATCCAACAGAAATTATAGGAGCGCGCTGAAAGACCTCTGCAGACTGGGTCCAACGGGCAGACTGTAGGACACGATACCCCGACTGCAACAAATTCGCTTCAACGTTTTTTAACCGACTTACGCCCGGCTGAATAGCAAATTTTACCGAGCGAGAGGCCAGGTCACGCAAGCTTTCCTGGTGCACCATTCCCTGATTGGAACCAGTACTCCAGAGTTCTTGAATATTCGAAGATAAATTCGTCCGTTCAAATACAATGAGTTCCAAATCATAGTTTCGAGCGGCTACTGAATTGCTAAAAATCAGCAAAATAACCGCGAAAAAATAGCGGGGTAAATTAACCATTGAACAATCTTGTTGATATGTCTTTTGTGCCAAGGGTAGTATACCTGCGAATCTGGCTTTATTCAGGTAGTCCATCCGCTAACTTGTCAATTAACTGCTCACACTCCTTTAGACGCTCGGTATTGTCTTCTAAGTCTCCTTTAATTTTTAGGCTACTAGGACCGCCAAGTTGGTATTGATGGGGTGACTGCTGAATCAGAGTAAGGATATTTGCTGGATCAATATGCAGTTGACCAAACTCAACGGTTCCACCTTTGTCTCCAATATCCATTTTCTTGATGCCAATTCGGTCAGCCAGTAACCGCATTGCGGTTAGTCGAAACAAGTTTTTACTGGAGTCAGGCAACAGCCCAAATCTGTCTATCACTTCTATTTGAAGCTCTTCGAGTTGCGCATGATCCAGTGCACTTGCGATGCGCTTATATAGAATCAGACGGGTATGTGCATTACCAAGATAGTCTTCGGGAAACAGCGCGGGTAGATGAAGTTCGATGTTCGCCGAACTTTCCGTAGGACTAATTTCAGACGGTAGTTTATTTTCCTGGATTGAACGTACTGCAAGCGCCAGGTATTCGCTGTACAAACTGAATCCAACGTCATCGATGCTGCCACTTTGGGTTTCGCCTAACAGTTCTCCAGCCCCGCGTATTTCCAGATCATGGGTGGCAAGAGAAAATCCTGCACCTAAATCACCCATAGAATCAATAGCTTCCAGTCTCTTTTTAGCGTCACTCGTAATCAACTTTCGATCTGGAACCAATAGATACGCATACGCCTGGTGGTGGGATCTACCAACTCGACCTCGAAGTTGGTGAAGCTGGGCCAGACCAAATTTATCTGCACGATTTATAATAATTGTATTCGCGCTGGGAACGTCAATTCCACTTTCGATAATGGTGCTGCAAACCAGGATATTGAATCGCTGATGGTAGAAATCCTGCATTACCCGCTCGAGTTGTAATTCTCCCATTTGTCCATGTCCAAAATTTATCTCAGCCTCGGGCACTAATTCCTTTAATTCCATAACGGTTCGCTCGATACTGCGAACATCATTTTGTAGAAAGTACACCTGGCCGCCCCGTCTTATTTCTCGCAGGCAAGCCTCTCGAATCAATCCCTGATTCCAGTCCCTGACGAATGTCTTGATTGATAATCGGGAAGGTGGGGGGGTAGCGATTATTGAAATTGCACGTAGACCCGACATCGTTATATTTAGAGTCCTGGGGATTGGTGTGGCAGTTAAAGTTAGAATGTCAACCTGACTCCTCAGACGCTTTATTTTTTCCTTTTGACGAACACCAAAACGGTGCTCTTCATCAATGATTAACAAACCAAGATCTCTGAATTTAATATCATCCTGGAGCAATCTATGAGTTCCTATGACAATGTCTGGCTGTCCCGTTTTCATAGATGAAATTATAGTGTCGGCTTCTTTCTTGGTTCTGAATCTTGAAAGCAATTCGACTGACACTGCCAAATCTGCAAAGCGATCCCTAAAAGTTTGATAGTGTTGCTGTGCAAGCAGTGTAGTTGGGACCAGCATTGCCATTTGCTTTTTATTCTGGACCGCAACGTAAGCGGCTCTTAACGCCACTTCTGTCTTGCCAAATCCAACATCTCCGCAGACCAGTCTGTCCATTGGTTCGGGAGACCGCATATCATCCAGCACCTCAGCAATGACACGTTCTTGATCTGCTGTTTCTTCAAATGGAAAACGGCTGACAAAAGCCTCGTAGTCCTCTCGATCAACCAGCATTTCGGTACCACTGCGGGCGCTTCGTAATGCCTCAACCTCCAATAATTCGGTAGCAACATCGTAGGCTTTTTCCCTGGCCTTCTTCTTTGCCTTTTGCCACTGATCAGACCCGAGTTTATGCAGTGGAGCAGTTTCTGGCGCCCCGCCGACGAATCGCGATATTTGATTCAAAGATAAAATCGGGACATATAATTTATCTTCATTTTGGTACTCAATTAGCAGAAATTCGGTTTCCTCTCCATAGATATCAAGATTTTGTAAGCCTCTGTATCGCCCCACTCCATGCTCGACATGGACTACCGGGTCTCCTTCCTGCAATTCCGCCAAAGAACGGATTAGTGCCGCAGGGTCCTGTACTGTTCCACTGCGCCGCCTCCGCTGAAAAACCTTCTCCCCGTATAGCTGGCTTTCGGTAATGATCTCGAATCCAACATCCGGCAGCTTCATGCCTCGTTCCAACGGCGCTACACAAATTCCCAGGTCGTCTTCGTGATCAAGAAATTGATCGACACTTTGGAATGGGCCCGCGATTAGATCGTGGTTTAGCAGCATATTCTCCATAGCTTCGCGTCGACCTGCAGTTTCTGTAGCGATCAATACTTTCGATCCTGCTTTGTGGATGTAATCAAGGAAAACACCATAGGGGGAGTCTTCGCGAGGGTTGACCGGTAGCTGATTGCCCGGTTTAGTAACCCCTTTCCAGTTCGCGCTTGTCTGATTACCCGGTATATGAATGACTCGGGAGAATTTTGAAAATTGCTGGGCCAATTGCTCTGGCTCGAGATAGATCATATCCGGGGGCAACACCTTACGCTGTGGATCATAGTTGGCGTTTGTATATCGATCCTTGATTTCGGCCCATCTGGTTAAATTATTATCAGTAAGAGAATTTTCGTGAATCCACAGGGTATTTTCCGGAAGGTAGTCAAATAATGTGGCAGTCCGCTCGAAAAACAATGGAAAAAAGAATTCAGTACCTGCAGGCGTATTACCGTCACTTACCTCGTTGTAAACGATTTGTTTGCGTGGATCACCCTCAAAGATTCTTCGGAATGCTTGACGAAAATGAGTAATTCCCGGTTCCGTCATGGGGAATTCTCTTGCAGGCAATAGTTCAATCCTGTCGGTCTGTCCCGACGAGCGCTGACTGTCGGGGTCGAAATATCTAACCGATTCGATTTCATCATCGAACAGATCGAGCCGAAAGGGTGTGTTTGCACCGCTCGGGAAAATATCGATCAGTCCCCCTCGTACGGCAAACTCGCCTGGAGAAATTACCTGGGTTACGTTGACATAATTGGCACTGGTGAGCCTTTCTCTTAGCAGGTTTATACTAATGTTATCGCCGCGACCTATCGAAAAGCTATGTCCGACCACATAGTCTATTGGGGGTAAACGCTGAATTAAATTCTCTGCGGTGGTCAGCAATACCCCTCGCATAGGAGATTGCAGCCTTGACAACAATCTTAACCTCTCCGAAGTGATATCTTGATGTGGTGAAAAAACATCGTAGGGAAGGCATTCCCAACTCGGAAAGTGGATGATCGAAAGGTCAGATGAGGTAGTATCCGGATTGTCCTGATCTTCGTTGAGGAAAAACCGAATTTCTGTTTCAATGATATGCAGCTGACGGGGATCGTCCAGCACCAACAAAATAAGTCCCTGGTGCTGCTGGGCCGCCTCGGCAACCGCCAGGCCCAGGGACGCACCATGCAGATTAGTCCAGCTAATTTTGGATTGACTGGATGGAAGAGGTGGGTCGAGTAGTGGCCTATGTGACATGAAAGCAGTTTACTGAAGCAGGATGACATACAATTGGGGCGCGAATTTTACCAGCCAAACCGGTCGCTTTGAATGACTAAAGATAAGTCTAAAATCTGGTCTATTATTCCAGCCGCGGGTACCGGCCGTCGGATGAATGCAGATCGACCAAAACAATATCTGTTGCTTGGTGGGAAAGCGGTTTTGACCCATTCCGTTGAGGCGATCTTGAAGATCAGCGAAGTTGCCGCCATAGTTATTGGAATAGCACCTGGTGATACCTGGTTCGAATCTCTGGAACTTCGTCATGAATCAGGTATTCATGTTACCCATGGCGGCGCTGAGAGAGCTCATTCCGTACTTCGCTGCATTCACTATCTTTCTAAACACCTGGGAGCCCAGGACAATGACTGGGTGCTGGTTCACGACGGCGTACGACCATGTGTTTCCAGTGACGATATTAATAAATTGATCGAGGTCTGCCAAACTACAAATAATGGTGGGTTACTCGGCTGTGAAATTGTCGATACGGTGAAGAGAGTCGACCAACAAGGCATGGTTATCTCGACCGAGCCACGAGATTTACTTTGGCGTGCGATGACCCCTCAGTTGTTTCCTCTGGCTACACTTGCACGGGGTTTACAGGTTGCAATTGACAACAATCAGACTTCGACCGACGAATCTCTTGCGGTAGAACAAATTGGAGTTAATCCGATAATGGTGGCTGGCAGCTCGGAGAATATCAAGATAACCCGATCAGGCGATCTTGAGTTAGCCCGGATGATATTGGGATTATGAGTTTTAGAATCGGCAACGGCTACGATGTCCATCAGTTGAAACCGGGCAGGCCATTGATTTTAGGTGGCGTCACGATCGACTGGTCATCTGGCCTGGAGGGGCATTCAGATGCGGATGTTCTGCTTCATGCGCTATGTGATGCACTGCTCGGCGCTGTAGGTCTCGGCGATATTGGTCGGCACTTTCCGCCAGTTGACAGTCAATTTAAGGATATGGATAGCCGAAAATTTGTCGAAAGGACTATTGCACTATTAGCTCAGGACCACTGGAAAGTGGTCAATGTTGATTGCACGATTGTTGCGGAAAAACCAAAACTTGCGCCCTACATTCCCCAGATGGAAGAAAATATCGCCATTGACCTCGGGGTTCTGTCTGATCGGATAAATGTTAAGGCGACAACTACTGAAAAGCTTGGATTCTGTGGTCGGGAAGAAGGAATGGCTGCTTGGGTTACGGTGCTTATTACCCAGACCAATACCTAGTAGTCAGTCCAAAGACTCGCTAAATCCTTCCTTCGTCCACTCCGTGACAAGCTACCATGTGGCTATCGCCATAATCAGCTAACTGCGGAATTTGCTGTCGACAAATTTCTGTGGCATGGGCACAGCGCCCATGAAAGACGCAGCCCGATGGTGGGTCGAGAGGGGAAGGGAGCTCACCCTTTAGCACAACCCGCTGGGCACGTCTGGTCGGATCGACAAAGGGTGTGCTGGCGAGTAACGCTTTAGTATAAGGATGCCGAGGTTCAGCAAAAATACTTGATCTGCTGCCTTGTTCGACCGTCTTACCGAGATACATAACCATGACCTCGTCACTGATATGTTCGACCACACTCAGTCCATGGGAAATAAACAGATAGGAAAGACCAAACTCCTCCTGTAGTTCCATGAGTAAGTTCAGCACCTGGGCTTGTATTGACACATCCAGTGCGGATACCGGCTCGTCCGCTACCACAACCTTTGGTCGCAGCATAAGGGCTCTGGCAATGGCAATGCGTTGTCGCTGGCCACCAGAAAACATATGGGGGTAACGTCGATAATGCTCACGCCTCAGTCCAACCCGGTCAAGCATATCCCGGGCGGCTGTTTCCCGTTCGGCTGCACTCATTTTGGTATTGATGATCAAGGGTTCTTCCAAAATTGTTCCCACCTGCTTCCGAGGATTCAACGAGCCATAGGGATCTTGAAATACAATTTGAACCAGGTGTCTCAGGGATTTTTTAGCGCTTTGATCAAGAGTGCTAATTTTGTTTCCATCAATCCACAGGTCTCCTGACGTGGGTTTTTCGATCATAGTGATCAGTCGGGCCAGGGTGGACTTTCCGCAACCAGATTCTCCAACAACCGCCAGGGTTTTCTTCGGCATCAAGGTGAAATTGACACCATCAAGGGCCTTCAAAGTTTTAGTGCCCGCGAGAAAACCTTGTTTGACCTCATAGTAGCGCGCCAGATTTTCGCCAGTTATGACGGCGTTGACTGCTGGCTTAGACATTTTGCCCTGGGGTCAACGGATACAGGCACCTGACTGCACTCTGATCTGGCGAAACGTGTAATTCAGGACGTTCGGCTCGACAGTTATCTGTAACCCGATTACAACGAGGGTTAAATAAACATCCTTTGGGCCGGTCAAAAGGACCAGGAACCACACCCGGAATAGTTGGCAAACGTCGGGATCCTTTGCTGCGCTCAGGTAATGCTTCGAGTAGCGCGCTGGTATAGGGGTGGGTAGGGTTGTTGAACAGCGCGTTTACTCCACGTTGTTCCACTATTTGACCCGCATACATTACGTTCACCTCACCGACCGTTTCTGCGATTACGCCCATGTCGTGGGTAATCAAAATCATGGCCATGTCGGTTTCTTGCTGAATTGCTAACAGCAGGTCGAGTATTTGAGCCTGTATGGTTACATCCAGTGCCGTGGTAGGTTCATCGGCAATCAAGAGTTTCGGTCGGCAGGCAATTGCCATAGCCATCATGACCCGTTGATTCATTCCTCCCGACAATTGATGGGGAAACGCACTGAGTCGGCGCCCCGGATCAGGTATTCCTACCTGATCGAATAGCTCAACGGCACGACTACGCCGGGCGCGACGACTGCCGCCTTCATGGACCTTAAGGGCTTCGACAATCTGAAATCCAACGGTAAAACAGGGATTAAGACTGGTCATCGGTTCCTGAAAGATCATCGCGACATCTTTGCCGGTGATTTTACGACGCTTGCTGGATGACATCGCGAGCAGATCGTGACCGTCGAAAACAAGTTTATCAGCCTGTATTTTTCCTGGATAAGCAATTAGCCCCATTAACGCCAGCATACTAACGCTCTTACCGGAGCCGGATTCCCCAACGATCCCGACGGTCTGCCCCTGGTCGACTGACAACGACACAGTGTCCACAGCACGGAATTTATCAAAGCTTACAGTCAGGTTTTCAATTTCAAGCAGCGCCATAGCTACTGCCGCTTAAGTTTGGGATCAAGGGCGTCTCGTAGACCATCCCCCAGCAAATTCAACGCCAGCACGGTTATCAGGATGGCTAATCCAGGAAAGGTTACTACCCACCAGGCGCGCAAGACGAATTCTCTGGACTCGGCCAACATGGTTCCCCATTCGGGTGTTGGTGGTTGCGCACCCATACCGAGGAATCCCAAAGCGGCAGCGTCCAAAATGGCACTGGAAAAACTTAAGGTTGCCTGGACAATCAGGGGTGCCATACAGTTGGGTAATACGGTTATCCACATCAGTCGAAAAATGCCGGCACCACTGACCCTGGAAGCGGTAACATAATCTTTACTCAATTCAGTAATCGCCGCCGCCCTGGTAAGGCGCACCAGGTGAGGCAGATACACAATTGAAATCGCCAGCATCGCATTGAAGAGGCCGGGACCTAAAATAGCCACAATTACCACAGCGAGTAACAAACTCGGCAGTGATAACATGATGTCCATTGCTCGCATAATCATGATTTCAACAATCCCGCGAGCAAATCCGGCAATCAACCCCAGGGCAATACCCACGGTGATGGATAATGTGACCACGATTGCCCCGATAACTAATGAGTATCTCGAGCCATGGATCAGACGGGACAAAATATCTCGCCCCACCGCATCGGTTCCGAGCAAAAAGCGAGTCGATCCCCCTTGTTCCCAGAATGGCGGTGCCAGGAAGGCATCACGGTACTGCTCGGCAGGAGAGTAGGGTGCAATCCAGGAAGCAAATATCGCCATCAATACCACCAGGAGAAACACTATAAGTCCCGCCAGAGCGCCGCGGTTCTCACAGAAATACTGCCAGAACTCCTTAAATGGTCCAGGCGGCGTTATTCCGTTACCGGTAGTGTTTTCGGAAATGGCGGGATAGGACATTACATCATCAACGGGTATGGCGAATTCTGGGGTTGATCAAACCGTATACGAGATCGACCAGCAAATTGACTAAAATAACCGTGGTGGCAATCAACAATATACCGCCCTGGACCGATGGATAGTCACGACGACCGATAGAGTCAATCAACCATTTTCCGATACCCGGCCAGGAAAATATACTCTCAGTAAGGACGGCCCCGGAAAACAAAACGCCGACCTGCAGGCCGATGACTGTAATCACCGGAATTAATGCGTTTCGCAATGCGTGCACTCCAACCACTCTGAATGGGGAGAGTCCCTTAGCTTTTGCCGTACGCACATAATCTTCATTTAGTACTTCCAGCATCGCCGAACGGGTTTGTCGTGCAATAACTGCAAGAGGGATGGTGCTAAGGACAATTGTCGGTAGAATCAGGTGACTGAGTGCGGAAGTAAAAGCGCCTTTCTGGCCAGACAAGTAACTGTCGATCAGCATAAAGCCGGTCACCGGTTCAAAGAAATACAGCAGCGAAATTCTTCCTGAAACCGGTGTCCATCCAAGAGTTCCGGAAAACAGGATGATGAGCAGCAATGCCCACCAGAATATCGGCATGGAAAAACCGGTTAGGGCAGTGCCCATCATGGCATGATCGTATACCGAACCCCGTTTGATAGCGGCCATTATTCCTGCCGGCAACCCAATAAGCATCGCTAAAATTATTGCACAGACTGATAACTCTACGGTTGCCGGAAACAGAGTAAAGAACTCGTTTAAAACCGGTTGTTTGGTGGTAATGGATTTGCCGAGATCCCCCTGCAGTATGCCACCGACATAATTTCCGTATTGCACCAACAATGGTTGGTCAAAACCGTATTCGGCGCGTAGTTGCGCATGACGTTCCGGGGTAACACCGCGCTCGCCGGCGAGCAATTCGATGGGGTCCCCCGGGACCATCCTGATCATGGCAAAGGTCAGCAGGGTGATTCCAATAAAGGTTGGAATGACAAGGCCCACCCGGGTCAGAATAAAACGCAGCATCGTTCCTAATACGGACGAATCGTTAACACGGTAACGTAATTAGTATACAGATAGAAAAACTGAAAAAGGGGGCAGGAAATTCCATGCCCCCTTGCATATACCCAGTTTGCTATTTCAATTACTCGACCAGATCTACACCATAAAATATGTGGCCACCGAAAGGATCGATCTTATAGTCTTTGACGCTATTTAGCATAGGCATAAAAACTACCGAATGCGCGATGGTCGCCCATGGTGCTTGTTCCTTAAAAACAATTTGGGCCTCTTCATAGAGCCTGGTTCGTTCTGCTACGTCGCTGGTTATTTTCGCCTTTTGAATTAAATCTTCAAATGGTTGATGACACCATTGCGCGCGATTGGAACCACCTATTCCGTCACAACCAAGTAGCACTGCCAGAAAATTATCTGGATCGCCGTTGTCTCCGGTCCAGCCCAATAGTACCGCACCGTCCCGATCTTCTGCTTTGGACCGCTTTAAGTACTCGCCCCATTCAAAAGAAACAATTTCGACTTCGACACCAACAGCGGCCCAGTCAGCCTGGATCAATTCTGCCATACGCCGGGCATTGGGGTTATAAGGACGCTGTACTGGCATTGCCCATACTTTGGTTTTAAGGCCAGAAACACCGGCTTCATCCAGCATGGCTTTGGCTGCCACAGGATCATATCCGTCATCGACCGTAGCGTCGTTGTAAGACCAGATAGTAGGTGGAATCGGGTTCTTTGCGACTTTACCTGCGCCCTGAAACACGCCATCTATAATGGCGGCTTTATTAATCGCCATGTTCAGCGCTTTTCGAACCTTAGGATTATCGAAAGGTGCCATTTTGCTATTGTAGGCCAGGTACCCAACGTTAAGACCTTCCTGCTCCAGCATATTGATATCCGCGTCAGCACGCATCGCATCAATATCTGCCGGGTTAGGGTAGGGCATAACATGACATTCACCAGCTTTTAATTTCTGATACCGAACCGATGGGTCAATGGTAATAGCAAACACCAGATCATCAATCGCGGCTTTACCAGCCCAATAGTCAGGATGGGCTTTGTAGCGAATGACAGCGTCTTTTTGATAAGCCACCAGTTGAAATGGTCCAGTGCCTATTGGCTCCAGATCCACTTTATCGGGAGTGCCAGCAGCCATCATACTGTCCGCGTGTTCCGCTGACATAATGGACGCAAAATCCATACCAAGATTGGCAATCATAGGTGCCTCGGGACGATTCAATACAAACTTGACAGTGTGATCGTCTACCTTGACCACGTCATTCAGCAAATCCGGCATCGACATACCATTGAAATACTCATAGGCGCCGCCGGAAATTTTATGGTAAGGATGATTTTCGTCTCCCTGGCGTTTAAAGCTGAATACAACGTCGTCTGCGTTGAAATCCCGACTCGGGGTAAAACCGCTGGTGGTGTGAAACTTGACACCTTTTCGCAGATTAAATGTGTATTCTTTGCCGTCGTCAGAAACCGACCATGACTCGGCCAATGCTGGAACAATATTAGTTCCACCACGTTCAAACTCGACCAGCCGGTTGAAAATAGCTCGGGACGAGGCATCGAAGGTTGTGCCAGCTGTATAGAGTGCAGGGTTGAATCCTTCCGGACTTCCCTCAGAGCAATACACCAAAGTTTTGGCATGAGCTCCCATGGAGACAGAAAGCGCTACCGCTGCTGCCATAAGTTTTAAAGAATGTTTGTTTAGAAGTATTTTTTTCATTTAACCCTCCGTGTGGGTATACATAAGTTATGTGGGTAATCGACGGTCATGGGCATGTGACGCCTTTTTCCGCAGAACTCCCCAGGTATTGAAACAATTTATCTACCGATCTGGAATAAAGATCGTTCGTTCCATTTCACCAACTATCGAACAATATTGCAACAGGGATGGAGTTTAAATCTTTGTCATTATTGGGATCTAGATAGTGTATCGCGTATTAAACTTAGAAATCCATGTCCGCATTTATATAAGACAAGTCATTCAATAGAATATCTTGTGCCAATCGACTTAGCCGAATCCGTGACTGATCCTTTCGAATGTCTGTAACATCAAGATATCTAATTTCTCGTCCAATGGCTCAGGTTGAGATGACAATTTTGCTATCACTACGGAAGTTGATGGATTGATGTATAACCATTGTCCGTGGATGCCTATTGCAGCCCAACAATTATCGCGGTTGCCGATTTGGTACCACTTGTTTCGATATCGCCCCTGGGGTAGAAATTGAGAATAGCTTCCGAGAGCCCAGGCAGCATAATCACCATTGGTAAATGTATCGGAAATCCAGAATTCGGGAATCAGTTGTTGGCCATTGACAGAGCCGCGATCAAGTATCAGCTGACCAAAATGGGCGAGGTCATTTACCGTTATGCAAATGCCGCCAGCGGCTCGAGCGAGTATGGACCGGTCGACCGTAACATATGCATCGGTTTCCGCGTCCATAGGCCGCCAAATCAGGGTCGACAAAAGTTCAGCATAAGGCATACCGCTTACTCGTTCGAGTAACAACCCGAGTAAATCAGAATTGGGAGATTTATAGTTGAATTGTACCCCGTGTTCGATCCCAGCTTTCTGTAATCCATATAAAAATGGCTCGAGGGTTGATCCCGGGTTGAGCTGATCAACCGGATTCCAGCCGGTCGCATCACGGTATCGGCCGTAGTCACCAGCCATATCCAGATAAGACTCCTCGAACGCGAGGGAAACCGTCATATCGAGCAGCTGTTGCACGGTGCAATCCCGATAGGCACTGTATTGAGTACCCGGTAAATAGTGCACTACATTCTCATTCACGTCGATCAGTCCCTGACCGACTAAAATACCCGCAAGCATCGAGGTAATCGATTTGCTAATGGAGAAAACAATATGAGGCTTGTTTATATCGCAATGACTGGCGTTCCACTGCCAGGTTTTTGTTCCCTTATGAAGCACCACCAGGCAGTCAGCATGAGATTCAGTTAACAGAGTTTCCAGTGCGCCGCTGTCTGGCCAGCTGCTGAAATCTTGTTTGGTATTATTTTCTGCAATACCGGTGGCGCTTATCAAAGTTGTTGGTATTAATTCCCTGACATTGTGAAAAGCCCACCGACTGTAAGGAGTCAGCCTCCAATTACTAATATCAGTCCCCTCGGGTTTTCGCCAGTCTGGATTTATCATCACACTTCAATAGTTGGGTTTGCCCAATCAGTCACTGGACACTGGAATTTAGAAATTGTGCAATCCCATGAATTGCATCAAGTGCGGTGCGCAATCTTGCTACAGAAGTAAATTCCGGCCAGCTGGATAGCTTTACGATCACCAGCTGTTGCGTTGGATCAATGTAAATCAATTGGCCAAACACCCCGCGTGCCATAAACGCTTGCTGATGTACATCCTCTATCCAAAATTGATTGCGATAACTCCCATTGGGAGTCGCCATGTTATAGGGATAGCCAAATAACTCGCCGTTGGTATTATTTATATCTTCAATCCACTCGGAAGGGACAACCTGCCGACCATTTGCCATGCCCCGTTGCAAAAGCATCTGACCAAACCGGGCATAGTCTCTTAGTGTTGCATTAAAGCCACCATCAGCAAGGGAATAGCCAACTGGGTCTACGCTAAAATACGCGCTTTCTTCACAACCCAACGGTTGCCAGAGTTCAACACTAATAAGTTCCGCTAAACGCGTGCTGGTTATGCGCTCCAAACAATGAGCTAACACGTCAGTTTCGATAGAGCGATATTCGAATAGACTGCCGTGTGGTCTTGTGGTTTCTACCAACCCCATAATTTGATCCCATATACAGACAGGACCCTTGTAACCAGGTGGTGCCTGCTTCCAACCACTGGCAATATCAGTGCGAGCAATATCTGAATCCAGGGCTTCGTAGTCCTCGACGAATTTAACCCCAGTGGTCATATCCATTACTTGTTGGACGGTAGCTCCTTTCCAGCCAGTGTTTTTGAGCTCTGTTAAATATGTTGTTATATATTCATCCGATTTCAGAATCCCCCTTCCCATCAGGATTCCGGCGACGGATCCCACAATTGATTTAGCCATGGATTGGGATAAGTGCAGGGTTCGCTCGGTCATTCCATTCATATAGCGTTCGAATACATTGTCGCCTTTGTGCAAGACAATAATTCCATCGGTATAACTGGAGTCCAGCCAGTCGTTGATCCTGACCGAAGGGAGGTCTGCAGTACTAAATTCAATGTTATCCAGATCAATTTGGCCCACTGGTAATTCCCAGGTTCGACCATTGCCTCGCCAGACTTCAGCCGTTGGCAGAATTTGCCTTATATTCTGGAACGTCCATCGATTCCACGGAGCTCGATCCCAATGTTCTTTGGGTATCCGGTTGGCTTCAGACAAAGCAATACCCGTGGCATTCTTTTGCATAACAATTTGTATTGGAGTTAGTCGGAGTTAAAGGGCCACCATGAACTAGTTCACGGTAGCCCTGAAGTTGGATTTCCTGTTACACCCAGTGAGTGACTACAGAAATTCTTTCGAACGGTTACTTTTGCAGCTCAGTCCAGATAGCGGTATACATTGTGGTTGCTTCGGGAGAGCATGCTGGTAAAAATTTCCCTGCGTCCGCAAGACTCGGATCGATAATTATTTCCGGAGCGTCTTTCATATCATCTGGCATAAATGCGTCAGATCCTTTTATGCCATTGGCGTAACGGGCAAATGCAGAAATTAGTGCGGCATTCTCAGGATCCATAGCAAAATTCTGAAATAGTTTGGCATTTTCAACATTTTTCGCATCCTTTAAAACACCGACACTATCCATCCACAGGGCAAATCCTTCCTGGGGGTAGCCATAACGTACGTCAGGATTTTTTTCACGAGAGCGAAAAGCGGCGCCATTCCAATAGAGTGAAGCAGCTAAATCCCGACCCGCGAATTTTTCAATAACACCATAGTCCATGGACAACCAATGAGGTTTTGCAGCAACCAGGGCGTCACGCACTTTACGTAACAATGCCTTGTCGGTAGAACACGGCTCTCCACCCAGATACATAATCGCTGAACTGATTACGTCATTCATTTCAGGTGCAACATTAATTTTGCCCTTAAGCTCGTCAGGTGGGTCGAGGTAGATTGAAGCGGTATTGATGTCTCCAGAGTAAACCGACGTATCGACGATCATTCCGACACTTCCCCATTGCCAGGGAACCGTATAATGCCGACCCGGATCCCAATCAGGATTGGCAAATTCATCCAATACGTTTGTAAAATTATCCATTTGATCTGGTCGGGTTTCGAGCAGTAAACCTTCGCTGATCCAGATCGGAATATAATTTGCCGAAGGCACCACTAAATCAAACCCATGTCCCCCGGCTTTCACCTTTGCCAGGGCAGCATCATTTGAATCGTAGTCTGTAATGGTTACTTTAATATCGTATTGCTGCTCAAATTTGGTAATTAAATCCGGGTTGGTGTAGTTACCCCAGTTAAATAAATTGAGCTCTCCTGCTGCCAATGCTGTACCAGAAATGGTAGCCATGGTTAATGCAACGATGGACTTTCTCAACGCGTATTTCATAGGTTTTCCTCTTATGTGTGATAGAAAGATTAATTAATTTCTTTTTCGGTTAATTAAAAACAGTAGTGAAACAATGATAATTGAAACAGCCAGCAACACCGTAGAAATTGCATTCATCTCGGGTGTAATTACTCTGCGTAACTGGCCTAACATATAGGTTGGTAACGTATCCTGACCGGCAGATTTGACGAATTCTGTAATTACCACATCGTCCAGGGAAATTACAAATGCCAGCATCCCCCCTGCCAGTATTCCCGGCCACATCAGCGGTAGGGTAACGTAGCGAAAGCTCCGCCAGGGAGTCGCGTAAAGATCCGCCGCAGCGATTTCCAGTGAGCGATCCATATCTTCGAGTCTCGCCCTGATCGGGAGATAAGCAAAAGGAATGCAAAATGCGGTATGAGCGGCTACCAGATAAATCAGACCATGGTAATTAGTATATTGTTTGATTGCGGCGAAACAAATCAGCAAAGCAACCGCAGTCACAATTTCCGGTACCATCAACGGCTGATTGATCATGGTGTAAATCGCAGTCTGACCTTTATACGCGCGAGTACGGGTTGTGCCCAGGGCGGCCATGGTCGCAAGTATAGTGGCATAGCCCGCCGCCTGGATTGCGACGAACAACGATAACAGGGTTGCATCCTGTACCTTGTCATTTTGCCAGGCGGAGTAATACCAACGCCATGAATATCCTTCCCACAGTGAAAGCGATGATCCCGAATTAAAGGAATAGCCGACTAACGTAAGAATCGGTGCGTATAGCATTGCAAAACAAGCCGCCGCAATGAAGGTAAAACCAGGAAGTTTTCGAACTGAAAACACCTTTTGATTGCGCAGGTTTTCATTCATGTCGGATTCCTGACTTTTGCGCATTTTTGACGTAAATCAGTAATGCCGCCATGACGATCAACAGCAACGCAATTGACAATGCAGCACCCAACGGCCAGTTGCGACCCTGACCAAATTGCAGCTCGATCAGGTTTCCAAGCATCATATTTTTTCCACCACCCAACACCCGCGGTGTGACGAATGCGCCCAAAGAAGGGATGAAAACCAAAATTGACCCTGCAATAACGCCAGGTTTAATCAATGGAATGATAATTTTTCGCAATACTCGAAAACGAGTTGCGTATAAATCATATCCCGCTTCAACCAGTTTGAAATCCAGCTTCTCCATGGAGGCATACAGAGGCAAAATCATCAGGGGCAGGTAGACATAGGTCATCCCCAGCATTATCGCGAAATCGGTATACATCATCTGAATGGGCTCATCGATCAGCTCCATTCGCTCAAGAAACTTGTTAATCAAACCTTTGTTTCGGATAACTTCCATCACAGCAAAGGTCCGAATCAGCAGGTTTGTCCAAAAAGGGATAGTAATAAGGAACAACCAGAAGTTTCGATTTTGTCTGGGACGTGTAGCAATGAAATACGCCGTAGGAAATCCGATTACCAGGCACGCCAGGGTAGTTAAAGATGATAGTTTTATTGAACGCCAGAAAATTGACACATGTGCATCGGCCATCAACAAGGTGTCGTCAAAAATATCGCGATGAAAAAATACCTTGAACCAGCCCTGGTGCGACAACTTGTATTCTACGCCCCCATAATTTCCTGGGGATAAAAATGAATAGAACAGCATGATCAATAGAGGGCCTGACGCCGCCAGCCCTAAAACAATCAATGCCGGCGTGCACAATAGAAAATTTCTTTTTGTTTCCTGCTGTCGTGCAGACTGTTCGTGTTCGGATAATTGGGGTGCGGACAATTGATTAATCCTGCAATATTTGCACCGAACCAGGCTGCAGCACTATGCCGACAGACTCGCCAGGTTGCCAATTCCTTTTGCTGATGCCCCTATTTTGCATCCTCGCGATAAACTGGTGCTCATCCTCCAACTCCACGTGAAAATGTGTGTCGGTTCCAGAATACACGACATTGGTCACGACTCCTTGCAAGTCGGCATCTGCAACGACATCAGTCAGAGTAGCTTGTTCCGGTCTCACAGTAATATTGACTTCGCCATTGACAGAAGAGAGAGGTTGCCCGGATTGAACGGTTTTTCCAGAGGAAAGTTTCAGGGTTGATTGACCGTCACCTGATTCCAGCAGTATAGCCGTCAAAAAATTGGTATCACCAATAAAATCTGCGACAAAATGTTCCGTTGGTCGATCATAAATATCATTAGGGGAACCGATTTGAAGAATCTGACCCTTGTTCATCACCGCTACCCGGTCCGACATCGTCAGTGCTTCCTCCTGATCGTGGGTGACAAAGATAAAGGTTATGCCAGTTTCGTGCTGTAACCGTTTTAGTTCAAGTTGCATACCTTTGCGCAATTTATAATCCAACGCCGAAAGTGGTTCGTCCAACAACAACACTCTTGGTCGTGGCGCCAAGGCCCGGGCCAGCGCAACTCGTTGTTGTTGGCCACCTGATATCTGGTCAGTTCGGCGGTCTTTGAGGGCTTCCATCTGAACCAATTGCAGCATACTTGATACCGTCTTATGGATTTCACTCGCGGGTTTATCCTGCATCGCCAGGCCAAAACCAATATTTTCTGCTACCGTCATATGGGGAAACAGTGCGTAGCTCTGGAAAACCGTGTTTACCGGTCTTTTGTAGGGTGGAAGGTGAGATATCTCCTCTCCCTGCAATAATATTTCGCCAGCGCTGGGGTGTTCGAAACCGGCAATCAAGCGCAGCAATGTGGTTTTGCCGCATCCAGATGGTCCTAATAAAGTAAAAAATTCGTTTTCCTGAATATTTACCGTGACATCATCGAGAGCGATTACCTGATCTTTATCCTGTCCAAATACTTTGCTGACTGACTGAACAGAAATCGCGGTCGGGGTATCCATGGGTTTGTTTTATGGTTAACTATTATTTTGTGGATCGATCGGTCGATTGCACCAGCCAATCTGTCGTTGAAGATAACTGGCATACCGGAATAATTGTGATTCACCCCATGGTCTGCCAATCAATTGTATACCGATTGGCATATTGGCGGGACCGATACCACAGGGCATCGTGATAATTGGCAGGGTAGTCATGGTGGTCCCGTAAGCGATAGCAAGCCAGCGATAGTACTCAGGTATGGCGACGCCTTTATCTGCTCCGGGATAGCGTAGCCCCATTGGAACCGATGAAACGCTGGTGGCCGGACAAATTAACAGATCGAAATCCTGCATAAAAGTGGCCGCGGCACTAATAATTTTTCCTTGGGTACGTCGCGCCTGCCGAAGGGTTTCAATATTGAGGTTGAGTCCGGACCGAATATTCCATTCCAACTCAGGTTTCATGATCCCCGGAAATTGGGCCAGGGTATGCTCGAGGGAAATTGCGTTCCCATGGGCTCGTAAAGTGTCGAATGATTCATGCACATCGGTTAAATCAGGCTGACTCTCGAACACGTTACAACCCATTCGAGTTAAATCCTCAACAAAACTATCGAAAACCTGCAGTACATCATCCGAGACATTGGTGATTCCAAGATCACGACTTATCGCCACTCGATCAGGTTGTTGTGGAGTATTTGCGGATCGCAACAATGAAGGATGGTCTGGACTAATCATGCTGTCCGCAAACAATCCCAGATCTTCGATGCTGCGCGCCATGGGTCCTTCTGCTGAAAGCACGTCGAATGGCAGAAACTCGGAATCAGATCTTATCAAACCTGGAGATGGTCTTAGACTGGTAACACCGCAAAAACTTGCCGGGGTACGCAAAGATCCAGCCATATCAGACCCATGGGACAACCACGAACATCCCGATGCCAGGGATGCCGCAGCACCACCTGACGAGCCACCTGCGGAGTATGCAGTATTGCGCGGGCTGCGAGTGCTGCCAAAGACATCGTTAAAGGATATACCGCCTGCGCCGAATTCCGGTGTATTGGTTTTTCCAAATATAACTCCGCCCCCGTTTTCGATTTTGGTTACCAGTTGATCGGACTTATTGGGTACATGGTCCTGGTAGACCATTGAGCCAAAAGTGGTACGCACCTGGGATACATTGGTTAAATCTTTGATCGCTACTGGCAGACCGCAGAGGCCGTCAGAATTTGAATTTGCTGATTGGGTTAAGCTGTCAGCCTGCTGTCGCGCCCGGTCAAAGCACAGTGTTACCAAGGCATTGATTTGTGGATTTATCTTTTCTATGCGCTGTTCCAGGCAGTCGAGGGCATCGTGAGGCGTAATTTCCCCTGCGCTTAACCAGGCAGTGAGCTCGCAGGCCGATTGCTGATAGAGTTCTTTCACAAAAATTAGTAGCGCGAATATACTATTTGATCATTCTGCCCAGAGGCCGGCCACCAACCAAATGCATATGCAAGTGATAAACTTCCTGGTTGCCATCACGACCACAATTGATCAACAGACGATAGCCGCTTTCCGCGATGCCTTCCTGATCAGCAAGTTTTTTTGCCACCAGAAATAGGTGGCCGAGAACCGCCTCATCCTCTTGGGTTACATCGTTTACAGTTGGGATTGATTTATTTGGAATGATCAGGATATGGATAGGGGCCTGAGGATTGATATCCCTAAAAGCGGTTACTCGATCATCTTGAAACAAAATATCAGCCGGGATTTCCCTGGCTATAATTTTGCTGAATAGTGTTGGTTCTGTCATTATTATTAATACATCTTTTTACTGGACGGCCTATTAAATACTCGTCAATTTATCGGCTACTTTATGTAATTCGGTATTGTGGATACCCATCTGGTCGAGTTTGGTAACGGTATTCAATACATACTCTTGATTGCATCCTCTGGCACCGCGCGCATTTTTAACCACCGACACGGTTTCTTCAAGTGCTAGTTTCGGGGCGAAATGCGGGTGACTCTGAATTGACACAAATGTCAGAGCAGATACTTTGCGTTGATCGTCTAGTAATATCGGGCACAAGCGGGGATCGTAGGTTCCGATCACCAACTCCCTTTCGCATAAATACTCAACTACAGAATCGGTCAGGTTTCTGCAAATCAGATATGCATACCCGTGGCAGCAACCACCTCGATCCAGTCCCAATACTAACCCGGGCTTCTGCTCGGTACCGCGATAGCGTACCGACCACAGACAAAGCCGGCGATGGTAGCCATAGAGTATTGCGGGACTGGCCTCGGTATAGTCGAATCCTGGGTTCCACATTAAAGAGCCATAGGCAAATACCCAGAATTCACCGCTGGGTACCGGGATCGAGTCTACGGTACCCGGTTCCAGTGCAGAGGTATCAAATGTGGGTAAATCCATGGGAATAAAAGCGTTTGCAAACAACGTATATTACTGGACAACGCTAAATTGACACAAGGAACTTAAGTCAACCCATTGAAGCATAGCGAGCTAATGCCTTATCCAGATCATCGACCAGATCGTCGATATCCTCCAAGCCGACATGAATTCTAATGGCCTGACCTTCTCGATCCCATTGAGTTGCGGTTCGTGATGTTTGCGGAGATTGGGGTACGATTAAACTTTCAAAACCGCCCCAGCTATAGCCCATTGAGAACAGCGACATATTATCCAACATGCTAGCCAGAGCGTCTCTGGAGCGGGGTTTCAGGATAAAGGAAAAAAGTCCGGTCGATCCGGAAAAATCCCGTTTCCAGATGTCATGTCCAGGACAGTTTTCCAGAGCGGGGTGCATTACCTCCAGCACTTCATCATGGTTTTGTAGCCAATTCGCCATGGTGAGGGCCTGAGTTTCATGCTGCCTGACCCGCAGCCCTAACGTACGCATGCCACGCATTCCTAAAAAGACATCGTCGGGTGCCAATGAATGTCCCTGTAAATCCCGGCAGCGTTTCACCGGGTAGAAATTCTCTTCATCTGTCACGATAATACCGAGTAGCGCATCAGCGTGTCCGGCAAGATATTTAGTCCCGGACGTCACCGAGAGATTGACTCCAAAATCCAGGGGACGGAAAAAGTATGGAGAAGCCCAGCTATTGTCAATTGCGGTGGGTATTTTATGCTTCTTCGCAACCGATACAATCCCGGGAACATCCTGTATTTCAAATGTCATTGACCCGGGAGACTCCATAAAAATCAAACTGGTATTGGGCCGAATTAACTTTTCAATGGAATCCCCAATCAATGGATCGTAATACACGACTTCAACACCAATGCCACTGAGAAAGCCATCGCAGAAGTGCCGGGTAGGGCCGTAAACCGTATCAGCTATTAATACCTGGGTACCACTCTTGGCGTGTGTCAGTATCGCAGTGGTAACCGCTGCCAACCCGGAAGAAACGGATAGCGCACCAAACCCATTTTCGAGATCTGCGAAAGCGTTTTCAAAAGCAAATGTTGACGATGAACCGAATCTCCCGTAGACGATTTTGTCCTTGAGATCGTGGTCGATTCTGGCTTGCTCCAAATCGGTAAGGGTAGGGTATATCACCGTAGATCCGTGGTATACAGGTGGATTAACCATACCCCCTTGACTAAGTGGGTCTCTACAACTATGGATTGCCCGGGTATCGAATCGGTTTTTAGTGCTTTTCATATATGTGCTGATTAAATTATGTCGGATTCAATTCTTTACCAGTATCCAGGTCTAGGTTTACTTAATTTGGATTCAGTTACGAATCAGGTCGTGATAACTTCACCAATCTTGTTAGTTCACTTATGACTACCGAAAGCATGGAGAACTCGACAATACTTTCTTGCTTTAGTCGATCAATCATCTGATCGACAGTACCAATGGTCAATGCATTAGTGTGATTCCAAGACTGTATTCTGTCATATGCTCTGCTACCTTTAGTAGAGCGAAGAATTTGTTCCGTTATCTGACCATGGACCATCCTCAGCGTTTCTCCAAGACTAAATCTTGCGCGTTGATTCCAGTTGTTCGCCGCGGGTAGGGTTTCAATCGAGTGTCGAATCCAATCCAGTCGAAGCTGTTTCGCTGCACCAAAATAAATTTCAGCAACCAGGTTTTGAGATTGCCTGGTTTTAGTAGCGAGGTCGACAATGTCGCAACTATACGCGCTGGCTTTTATTAGCGACAGTTTTCGTCTTGTTGCCGCAGATATCCCAGGGGATTTTGCCAATAATTCCAGGTTGGTCGTTACTCCGGGTAACTCTTGGTGGGGCATTTTAACCAATGCGCCCAACAACTTAGCCACCAGGGGTTGCAAAGTTTTTACAGCCGCACCCAATTCAAGATTATGCGGCCGGTGGCGCAGGATCCAAACCACAGTGGATTCTGCGGCAAGAACTGATTCACGTAAAAATTGCTTCTGAATATCTGCTTTGATCTGATTGTCCATATCACGTACAGCCTGATGAATCAGGTCCAGATCCAAAATATCCCTGGATATGATATAGGCACGGGTTACGTCAGATGCATCAGCCCCCATCAACTCTGACATCGACAAATGAAAATTTGAACCCACTTTGCCCACCAGATCATTGGTAATCTGGGTGCAAATAATTTCACGTTTTAACCGATGTCGCTGGATTTCTCTGGGGAATTTCTTAACCAGAATCGGTGGAAAATAGGCTTCAATTTCCTGTTTCAAATATGGACTATCCGGAACATCAGATTTCAGCAGATCCTGATACAGATCCATTTTGCTATAAGACAACAACACTGCCAGTTCTGCCCGGGTAAACCATTGGCCAGCGTGCTGGCGCTCTCTTAGGACACTGTCTTCGGGTAAGTATTCAAGATCGCGATTCAATAAACCTTTATCTTCCAGTAAGCTGATTGAACGCGCCTGCTGGGACATTAATTCATCGCCATAACTGGTATCGAGACTCAATACCTGGGTTTGTATATAGTTGTTGTTCAGAACCTGGACACCAATTTGCTGTTCCATCTTGGCGAGAAGTGTGTTGCGGGATCCAGATTTTAAAGTTTTACTCTGGATGGCATCGTTCAGCAGTATTTTGATATTAACTTCGTGATCCGAGGTATCAACACCAGCAGAATTATCGATTGCGTCGGTGTAGCAGAGCCCCCCACGCTGATTAAATTCTATTCGGGCATGTTGGGTCATGCCCAAATTGCCGCCTTCACCAATCACGTTGACCCGCAGTTCATCAGCATCCACCCGTAACGAATCATTGTTTCTATCCTGGGCATCCTGGTGAGATTCAAATGAAGCCTTGATATAGGTGCCTATGCCACCATTCCACAGCAACTCAACAGGAGATTTTAATATCGTATTGATTAATTCGGTTGGTGTGAATGTATCCCGATTGGTACCTAGAACCTTTCGAGCCTGGGCTGATAGTTTTATGGATTTCGCATTTCGATCAAAAATACCACCTCCGTGAGAAATTAATTTTTCGTTATAGTCTGACCAGGACGATCTGGGTAAATCAAACAAACGTTGGCGTTCTTTAAAACTCTTGGCGCAATCGGGTTCCGGGTCAATAAATATATTCAGGTGGTTGAAAGCCGCAATCAATTGAATGTGCTTGGACAGAAGCATACCATTGCCGAATACGTCGCCACCCATGTCTCCTATAGCAGCCACAGTAAACTCGGTCTTTTGAATATCTTTTCCGCGTTCCCTGAAATGACGCTTAACCGATTCCCATGCACCTCGCGCGGTGATCCCCATTTTCTTGTGGTCATATCCGACAGATCCACCTGAGGCGAAGGCATCGCCTAACCAGAATTTTCTCTGCAGGGATATATCGTTAGCAATATCTGAAAAGGTAGCGGTACCTTTGTCCGCGGCGACCACGAGGTAGGGATCGTCACCATCAAGCCTCACGACATTTTTGGGCGGCACTATTTTGTTACCGACAATATTATCGGTCAGATCAAGCATGCCGGAAATAAAATATTTATAGCAAGCGATGACCTCGTTCTGAATTGACGCCCGATCATTGGCTTCGAGTTTCTTCGCGACAAACCCGCCTTTCGATCCTACCGGGACTATTACCGCGTTCTTGACCCTTTGGGCTTTGACCAGTCCCAGTACTTCGGTTCTAAAGTCCTCAGGACGTTCCGACCAGCGTAGACCTCCCCGGGCAACGTCGCCCCCTCGTAAATGCACACCCTCCACCCGGGGTGAATAGACAAATATTTCGTATTTGGGTGCAGGTTCCGGAATTCGTGGAATCGAGCGGGAACTCAGCTTGAATGAAAGGTAGAAATCAACGCAAGATTCGTCCTGCTGATAAAAATTTGTCCGCAATGTAGCATCGAAAACATCCAGCAAAGCCATGATGATTCTTTCCTCATCAAGGGTTTGAACCTCTTTGAGCAAAGCTCGAATTCGTTTACGGGTTTTCTTAATCGGGCGACTTTTCAGCGATGGATTAAACTGCGCATCAAATAGCTCCCCGATACTGGAAACCAGGTTTGGATTTCGAATTAATACATCGATAACATAATTTTCACTGTAACGAAGTCGAATTTGCTTGAGGTATCGAACATAACCCCGAATCATGCTTATCTGTCGCCAATTGAATCCGGTGACCAGAGTTAGGTGATTGAAACCATCGTTTTCAGACTGGCCACTCCACACACTCTTGAAAACGTCCTCAAAAACGCGGCTAAGTCTGCGGTCAATTTGCCCTCCATCCTGCCGAACAATTTCAAAAATATTGATCCAGAATTGTTCTCCATTTGTTCGGTTAATCCGATAGGGGTGATCGCCAAGTACTCGAATTCCCATGTTTTCCAAAATCGGCAATACGTCAGACAAAGGCAACGAATGGGTTTTGGAATACAGTTTGAATTTGGAGTGGTCAGATATGCCAAGAATTTTCCCTTGCTGGATCGAGTCATCCTGATTACCAACTTGGTTATCGAGAACAGGAATAATTTCACCATCACCAATGGCATCCATTCGTTTAATGTCTTCTAGCGCGTTTTCCGTAGAAAATCGATCCTGATAACTTACCGGAAAACCGTCGCGCCATGTTTCCAGTAAGTGCCTGGATTGCTCGAGATTAAAGTGGGTATGAGCGTTAACATACAAATTTTCATTCCAATCCCGAGCCATAGATTGGACTTTTCGTTCGAGGGTTTGTTGATCTATTCCCGGGTCAAGCTCAGGATCGGTAAATAGCGTGTAGTGAATCCTGGTTAGAGTCGAATCGGAGAAATAGACGTTGAAAGTAACTTCCTGGGCTTTTATTGTGTCTTCCAGAAGCTCAAGGATACGTTGACGCAAGCGACTGTTAAACAAATCTCGCGGGACGTACACCAAACAGGAAAAGAAATGGCGGCAGATATTCCTCTGGATATGTAATCGAGTTTTACGACGTTCCTGCTGATTCAACAATGTCATACACAAGCCATACAAGATAGGACTGGCAAGTTCAAGAATCATGTCTCTAGGCAGGGTTTCGAGGATTGTTCTCAATTCCTTGTAAGCATATCCACCTTTACGCAAAGTGCTTTCAGATAGAATGAAAGCCGCCTTACTACGTATATGAGGAATTGAAGCCACTTGCATAGTTGCAGTGGATCCAGCAAGGAAGCCAACGATGCAACTCACCCGCCGCCTGGTCTTGGTGGATTGCTGTCCTTGCTTAAAATCAAGATCCACCAGAATACAATCGAGAAAGTTTGCCCGATGTATGTACAGTCGTTGTCTTGATTTGGTGAAGATTACTGGAGAAGTTTCGCTTGCCACAATCGGTGGCAAGATTTGCAGAATATCTTCACCATCCTGGTGAGCGGCTCGTAAAATTCCACAAATAGAATCGGTATCAATGGATGACTTGTTCCCTTGATCGTCAATCTCAATCTCGGCATAGCCAATAAATGCGAAATTGTCCTCTGCCATCCATCTGAATAACGCACCATATTCAGCAAATACTGGTCCCTGGTGTCCGCGCTCAATTCTGTCAGCAAGGGACAGAACGGCATTTCGCATGTGTTGCCAATCGCTCGACACCTCGTTCACGTTTTTTAGTACTTTACGGATAACTCCAATTAGATCATTATGCTTAGACGGTGAGATTGGATCCAATTCAAATTGGATAAAAGATTCCAGGATCACCGAGTCAGATCGATTGGTCGATACATCACCACTGCGATAGCGTCGAATAGTCTCTATGCTTCGTTTTTTAGTGCGCGAAACCTGGAACATCGGATGGATAGTCCGTTCCAAACCCATTCCAAGACGATTCAGAGTAATCGTTAGCGAGTTGATGAGAAACGGTCGGTCATCGGCGACGATTGAAACCAGGGTACGTTCGCTGTCGTCGCCATTGGTCAGATTTTTAATCCCGATAAGGATTTGTTGTTTTCGTCTGACTCGGGCGAGTTTTAGGTGAAGTATTGCGGCCTGATATAAAAACCCAACCCTTGAATCCGAATAATCCTGGCCAGAAATTCGGTGGTAGTAGTCCTTCAGGAATTCGACCGTATCCTGATCTGGAGAAGGTGTTACCGACTTGTGGATGGCTTTGATGAGCTTCTCGGTTACAGGATTTATCATGTATTTAATATCTCAGTCAATTAATATCTCAGTTAGTCGAATCTAAAGAGCAACTGTCCTGGAAATTGCCCTCTCAGAATGGGCTCAAAGGGCAGTTGGAATCAGACTTCATCAACTATTAACCAAGTCGAATCATATCGTTTAAGGATAAGATTTTTCTGGGATTGATTCTTATAGGTATTTGATTCGTAATGTTGTGAGAACTCAAGTGTTATCAGCTCAGGCTCCTGACGGACGATTTTTATTCCTTCAATTCGTATTTTAATGAATTCTGCGGCACCTATTATTTGGGTCTTGCGGTCCATCCAGGCTCTAAGGGATAAATTGCCAGACGGCTTAAAGTCTTTTCCATAGTGAGAAAAATAGTTTTCTACTTTCCGACTCGACCAGCCATTTACCCAGGATCTTAGAAAGCTGGCAATTTCCTGCTCAATATTTCGGTCCTTTACAACGGGACTATCCACGACCTGTTCAGTTTCCCGAATTTCTTCGGCTGAAACATTTTCCGTTTCTGTTGCCTCTCGATTATTTAGCGCAAATTGTTCAACCGAAGACTCGACATTTTGCTGTGCCAGTTGATAAAAGCGCTGGCCCAGATCCGTTTTCGAAATCAGCATTTTATCTTTGGGGCTTCGATCTCGGCCTATGGCATAGTTCGCCGTTGCGATTTGAATGTAGGTGTCTCCCAAATTCTCGTAGGCGCGAGTGAAACCTGGAAACCGCTGAATAGTTGAGTTTAACTGGGCTACCGCCTTTCCATAGTCCTGCTGGAGCATATAGATCACACCCAGATTATTCATTGGCTCGGGATTGTCGGGTATCAGGGCAATTAACCCGACATAATGTTTTTCAGCCTCTTCGAGATTTCTAGTCTTAATCAGGATAAAACCCCGCTGTAGCATTAACTGCTGGTTATCGGGATCAGCCTGTAACCCTTCATCAGCCTGTACCAGTGCATTTTCGTAGTCTTGCGCTGCCAGCAATCCATTCACGATTTCAGGGGTAGTGGCATAACATAGTCCGGGCAACAGGAGTACAGCTGAAATTATCAGAAGAATTCTTTTTGTCACAATCAATATCCGTCGAAATTACCGATCGCCAATTATATAGTTGTTATCAATGGAAGTCCGCAGCCTTAAACCACAAAACAAATTTCAGTTGAGACCGGGGATCGATATATACTCGCGGCCTTGCTACAGAATTCCCATCTGTACCCCTAAAAATTTCTGACTCAAACCTTGAAAAATACTGCAGTTGCTGACGTGGTTGATCTTTCTCATGACGGACATGGCGTTATCAAAATCGACCAGAAAGTTTACTTTGTTCCAGGCGCGCTTCCTGGGGAAACCATTGAATTTATTCCACAAAAAAAACGAAAGGGCAAATTTAGCGGACAATTGATTTCTATACAGTCGCGATCACCAGATCGAGTTGACCCTGAGTGCGAGTATTTTGGCATTTGTGGTGGGTGCACTCTCCAGCACTTGTCCCCTGATAAACAAATTGATTACAAGCGTAATATTCTGATCGAGAATCTAGGGAGAATTGGCAAGGTCTCTCCTGAGCAGCAATTACCGGTAATTTCAGCGGGACACTGGAGTTATCGGCGTAAAGCGCGTCCCGGGTGTAAATTTGTAGAAAAGAAAGGGGGTATATTAGTAGGCTTCAGGGAGCAGGGCAGCAGTTTTCTCACTTCACTGAAGTACTGTAAAACTCTCGATTCGCGCCTCTCAGATTTGCTGGGTCCGTTTCATACATTAATAGCCCAGCTAAGCTGTTATAACCAGATTCCCCAACTGGAAATTGCGGCTGCTGACAATGCAGTCGCCCTGATTCTTAGGCATTTGTCTCCTCTGACTGAAGACGACCGCAAACTATTAACTGAGTTTGCCCAGTTTCATGGTGTACAGCTGTTTCTTCAATCCGGCGGTTTACACACGGTATCTCCGCTTTGGCCCCTTATTCCAGAGAGTTTGTATTATTTGCTGCCCGATTATGATCTAAAACTGGAGTTTTCGGTAACCGATTTTGTTCAGGTTAATGCCGGAGTCAACCAGTTAATGATTAAACAGGCACTGAAACTACTTGCCCCGAAATCTGGAGATATTGTGCTGGACCTATTTTGTGGGTTGGGCAATTTTTCGCTGCCGATTGCGCGATCGGGAGCCCAGGTTGTCGGAATTGAAGGGGAACAGACATTGGTTGCCAAGGCAAAGGCAAACGCCGTTCTCAATCATTTGCTCGATGTAAAATTCGAAACAATGAACCTGCATGGAGAGACGGTGGCAGAACTTGCTGGCACAGATGCGAATAAGATATTACTGGATCCACCTCGATCCGGGGCTCTCGATGTGGTCATTCACCTGATTCCACTGCTCTACCCCGAAAAGATAGTTTATGTGTCCTGCAATCCGTCAACTCTTGCCAGGGATGCAGAAATACTAGTCCACCAGCACGGCTATCAACTTTCGTGTGCTGGTGCTATCGATATGTTTCCCCATACAGCACATATCGAGTCTATGGCTGTTTTTGTTAGGCCACCAAGTTAGCTATTACTAATATCATCTGGAACGTCACTACCAGCCGGAGCAGGTTTGTGGTTTGGCTGGGATGGGGGTTGCTGAGATTCAACCGCTTTTCCAGGAGTCGTTGGCGACGGGTTATTCCTTTTGGTGCTCGAATCGTTGACGTTAATCTTATTTGTGGCACCGTCGTTTCCCTTGGGGCTCGCTCTGACTGACGATTGTGATGGTGGATAGTTTTGATCTCCACCGTTGCCTGGCGATTTATTTGGCGTTCTGTCGAATTGCTCTGTCGAGACTGAAGATCGTGTATCCGATTGCCGTCCAGGATTCCGCTGATTTTGCGAACTGGATTGATTCACTGGATGGCTGGCGTTTGAGACAGAAGTTGCTTGTTCGGAAGAGGGCGTTGACTGCGCCTGATTCTGCTGACTGGTATGTTGGGATGCACCCGAATTTTGTGATCGTCGCTCGCCAGCAGCTTGATTTTGATTGTTTTCGGCCGATTGAAACTGTGACTGCTTACCTGAACTTGCTTCACCACCACGATTCGATGATCCCTGGTCCTGCACTTGAGAACCAAACCCTTGATCGTGGCGCCGATTACCATCAACGTTTCGATTGGAATCCGACTGCCCCTTTTGACCAGGTTGACCATTAAATTGGTTTTGGTTGCCTTGAGTCTGGTTGCCTTGAGTTTGATTGCCTTGAGTTTGATTGCCTCGTGACTGATTGGCCTGGGACTGGTTGTCTGAACGATTGCCCTGATTTGAGCGACGTTCTCTGTTACTTTGATCATTTCCCTGGTTTCGCCCCTGATTGGCATTTCGATTCGAATTCTGATTCCTTCCCTGGTTGCCTCCACGGTTTGAATTACGGTTATTGGTGCCATCGGGATTCGCATTTTTTCGCCGATTCTGATTTTGACCTTGACCTTGTTGTTGGTTGGAATTTTGTCCCTGGTTTCTATTCTGGTTTCTATTCTGGTTTCGGTTTTGGTTATTGTTTCTTGGCTGTTGGCCCGAATTCCCCGCACCTTGTCGACGATTACCCTGATCGTCGCCTGATCGGCGAGATCGACCCTGATTAGATTCTGAACCTGCGTTTCTGTTACGTCCAGTGCCCCCCCGGTTACCACGGTTGCGTTGATTTCCACGCCGGTTATTCCCCTGATCAGTAGGTCGTCCCTCGTTTTGTTCTTTTTCTCGCTGATTATTGGCCGAGTCTGCCTCTGCGTTTGGCATAGTGGTTGAGGTTCCGAACAGGGCACGAGTTATTTTTTTGAAGAATCCAGGGGTTTCTTCCGTTTCACTCTTATCAGATGGCGTATTACCGTCACTCGGAACATTCAGTTGGTTTATATCCGCAACTTTCTCAGTATTTGCTGTTACCGGCGGCGGTGCATGGGAAATTTGATCAATCTCTATACTGGCTTTTGCGGGTTTCTCGCTCTTGAGGCTGTCTGCCAAATCGGCTTCACGATTTTCAATGTCGATTTTCTGCATATAGCTTGGTGTGCTACCAAGTTCATCCAGCTCTTCGGTGCGTAACCGGCGTAATTCAAAATGGGGACTGGATAAATTGTGATCCGGAATGATGATGACTCTGGAGGCGAGCCTCGCTTCCAGTTGATTAAGTTCATGGCGCTTTTCGTTCAATAAGTAGGTTGCCATATCCAGGGGCAACGCCACCTGAATCGCCTCAGTATTTTCCTTAAGCGCCTCATCTTCAATCAAACGCAGCAGGTTAAGCGACGAAGATACAACGCTGCGAATCGTCCCAGTACCGTCACAACGAGGGCAGATTCGGTAATTCGAATCAGTAATCGACGAACGTAGACGTTGACGCGACATTTCGAGCAGGCCGAATTTGGAAATTTTTCCTACCTGAACCCGTGCGCGGTCAGGACGCAGGGCTTCTTTTAATTGATTTTCCACGGATCGCTGGTTTTTACCAACCGTCATATCAATTAAGTCGATAACTACCAGTCCACCAATATCCCGAATTCGTAGCTGCCTTGCGACTTCATCAACGGCCTCGAGATTAGTTTGCAGGGCAGTATCCTCGATATCACTCCCTTTGGTTGCCCGGGCAGAGTTCACGTCAATTGAAATCAGCGCTTCAGTGTGATCAATAACAATCGATCCACCCGAAGGCAGACTCACGTCCCGGGTAAATGCCGATTCGATCTGATTCTCAATTTGATAGCGGGAAAATAACGGAATAGTGTCCTTGTATAATTTTAACCGGGCCAAATTATGCGGCATCACCTGGTTCATAAAGCGCTGGGCGCGCTCATAAATCTCATCATCATCTATAATGATTTCGGTAATATCACCACTCAAGTGATCACGAATTGTGCGAACAATCAGGTTGCTTTCCTGATAGATGAGAAATGGCGCTTTGCGTTCTTTCGCGGCGTCTTCGATAGAGGTCCAGAGTTTGTTAAGAAAATCCAGGTCCCATTGAAGTTCTTCCGAGCTTCTGCCGATACCGGCGGTCCGAGCGATCAATGCATGCTCCGACTGTACCTCCAGAGTTTCGATAGCATCCCGTAATTCGGCCCGATCGTCACCGGAAATGCGGCGCGAAATTCCGCCGCCTTTAGGGTTATTTGGCATTAATACCAGGAACCGGCCAGCGAGACTAATGAAGGTGGTAAGGGCTGCACCCTTGGTACCTCTTTCATCCTTGTCTACCTGGACAATCATTTCTTGTCCTTCCTTTATAACAGCATCAATTTTTACGTTGTTTATCGGCGTCTTGGAGTCGTAATTCCGAAAGTAAGCTCGATAAATTTCCTTGAGTGGTAAAAACCCATGTTTTTCCGCTCCATAATCAACAAAAGCAGCCTCAAGACTGGGCTCGACCTTGGTAACCACTGCCTTGTATACATTACCTTTCTTTTCACCTCTTACGGCGGATTCGATGTCCAGATCCAATAATTTCTGTCCATCCACGATAGCAACCCGAAGTTCTTCAGGGTGGGTTGCATTAAATAGCATTCTTTTCATTTTTAAGTTACAAAAAATATTAAATATATAAAAAACAATAAGTTAATCAATATATCTAAAGCATATTATCCATACCAGACTACTGGTATGTAATTACCGGAGAACGTTTTGGGGTTCGATACTAAAGGTACGCTGACGAAAACTGCCATTGTTTATCGGCAGTCCCACAATCAGGTTACTGGACAGGGCACGCTATACGCGCCATACAACACTTAACTTCGATCTATAGCCAGCCTAGCTGGCACCCGCTGTTTTACCCACTGCGGGCATATTCGGGTCAACAATTGACCCGTGACAGAAACGATCAAGAATCTCCGCAAAAATCGGAGAATCGATTCGACTTCCTGTTCGCTCTGTCACTATCCATAGGCAGGTCCAGATCCTTGGCTGGGGAAATCAGCTGGTGTTTATCAGCTGAAGCCCGTTATCGCAATAAAATGTAGCCAATTTTAGTGTTACAACCATCAGGCTGTTACGACAATTTGGCCAAAACGATATAGCCCGTCTAACCGTGCCGCTGGCGTCAACCTATCTGGTTTGCGCCAACTCGAAATCAAATTATTCTGTCGAGACACCAAACTTTGTTCTGATTTTTCAGTAAGTTTGTATTTTTGGTCAGATATCGCCCAAATTTCCGGCTAAAATATCCGCCTGCTAATAGTGCCCTGTACCTTTGGCTATTAAGCCCCGGGCATTCTCCGCCCGTTTTCTGATCACTGAATCTTTGAGTAAGGGTTTACCTTAGCCAGATCATCAATGCCAGGATCAATCTTTTCTTGTCGTCCCAATCACCTTTGATGGGCACACTCCGTTGTTTTTTGTCTTGGAGCGCCATGGCTTCACTAGCCGACGACTGCCTGAATATATCAACTCAATCTGGGGAATACAATAAAAGAATATAGATGGCCCTGCACGTCAACAAGCTATTTGAGCATCTGTCTAGCCAAAGCAGGAGGTGACTATCACTTCAGTATTTTGTACCGTTTGGTCGATTACTCTCCTCTCCGGGAATTGTATTAAATTTAACCTCTGTGTAAACTCCGGCGCTCGCGACAGGCGCGTAGCTCAGTTGGTTAGAGCACCACCTTGACATGGTGGGGGTCGTTGGTTCGAATCCAATCGCGCCTACCAGTTTTTTTTGCCGGGCCTTACAGGGCTTGGTGGGTTACCTGGACGCTATCGATTGGTAGTCGGGCCGTCTGGGGCAATCAATACTGTTGGCTTTTTTAGTCGCTTTGGTGTATCGCTCAAACCCCGGTTTGGACCAGTTGATATAAACGGAAACAAGCGCTCTTCGGTAGTGAGCGCCACTGAAACGGTAACAAAATGCCTCAAATCACCCTCCCTGACGGTTCTGTCAGGCAATATAACAATCCAACAAGTATCGCCGAAATTGCCGGGGATATTGGCCCAGGACTGGCTAAGGCAGCCATTGCGGGAAAAGTAAATGACCTGTTGGTTGACGCCTCCGATTCTATTAGTGACGATGCCAGTATCGTTATTCTGACCAGCAAAGACCCAGAGGGGCTGGAAATAATCCGTCATTCGTGTGCGCATCTTCTCGGCCATGCCATCAAACAGATTTGGCCCGAAAGTAAAATGGCGATCGGCCCAGTCATTGATAATGGCTTTTACTACGATATTGACATAGAGCACCGGATTACCGATGAGGATTTGTTGCGGCTTGAACAGAGAATGCAGGAATTGGTCGCGACCAATTATCCAGTAGTTAAGGAAGAGGTGACCTGGCAACAGGCATTTGATGTCTTCGGGCAACGTGACGAGCCCTATAAACAGGAAATTCTTGAGCGTGATATAGCCAGAGAAGGTAGGCCTGGTTTATATCACCATGAAGAATATATTGACATGTGCCGGGGTCCCCACGTTCCAGCCATGGGTTTTTGTCATCACTTTAAGCTGATGCGGGTGTCCGGTGCTTATTGGCGTGGTGACTCAAATAATAAGATGCTGCAACGTATCTATGGCACAGCATGGCCAGATAAAAAGCAGTTGAAGTCTTACTTATCCCAGCTGGCTGAAGCTGAAAAGCGCGATCACCGAAAAATTGGCAAGCAACTGAACCTGTTCCATATGCAGGAAGAGGCACCAGGAATGGTTTTTTGGCACGATAAAGGCTGGGCGCTTTATCAGGTATTGGAGCAATACATGCGCCGGGAGCAACAACTTCGAGAGTATAAAGAAGTAAAAACGCCCCAGGTTGTAGACTATTCATTGTGGAAACGTTCGGGGCATGCCGATAAGTTTGGTGACGATATGTTTTCCGTGGAATCTGAAGGCCGGGACTTTGCTCTAAAGCCGATGAATTGTCCCTGTCACGTCCAAATTTTTAACCAGGGTCTGAAGAGTTATCGGGACTTACCGTTGCGCCTGGCAGAATTTGGTTCCTGCCATCGAAATGAACTATCCGGTGCACTACACGGCCTGATGCGGGTACGTGGATTTGTTCAGGATGACGGACATGTTTTCTGTACTGAAGACCAGATTCAAAGCGAAGTAGCAGAATTTATCGATTTTCTGCATTCGGTTTACCATGCATTGGGATTTGAAGATATTATCTATCGACTATCAACTAGGCCTGAAAACCGGGTTGGGGCCGATGCAGATTGGGACAAAGCCGAAGCAGCTCTGGCAATGGCATTGGACGCCAAAGGATTGCCTTGGAAAGAATTACCTGGAGAAGGGGCTTTTTACGGCCCTAAAATTGAATTTTCGCTACGTGACAGTATTGGCCGGGTGTGGCAATGCGGAACCGCCCAAGTGGACTTTTCAATGCCTGGCCGACTCGATGCGCAATACGTAACAGAAGACGGGTCGCGCAAAGTTCCTGTCATGCTGCACCGGGCAATTCTTGGCTCATTCGAGCGTTTTATTGGAATTCTGGTCGAACATTACGAGGGACGATTTCCTGCCTGGTTGGCGCCTGTGCAGGCAGTTGTGATAAATATTTCTGAGAAACAGGGTGAATATGCCGATAAAGTCCAAAAAACCTTGAAAAAACAGGGATTCAGGGTCGATTGTGACTTGAGAAACGAGAAGATCGGTTTTAAAATCCGCGAGCACACACTGCAGCGGATTCCTTACTTGCTGGTAGCCGGGGACCGTGAAGTAGAAACCAATACAGTTTCCGTTCGTGCACGTAATGGCGATGACCTTGGCGCTATGACCGTTGACGCATTTGCTGGTTTACTTTCCAAACAATTAATCTAGTCGATACAGTCGATTTAGTTATCGAGCAGTGTTGATAGAGGTAAAACCAGGTTTGAATATAACTTTTTGAGGAATTCGACTATAGCTAAAGAAAAACAACAGCGCATTAATGATCAAATTCGTAACGATCCATTACGCGTAATTGATAGTGAGGGAGGGCAAGTTGGCATCATCTCACTAAAAGAAGCAATCGAGGCTGCTGAAGACGCTGGACTGGACTTGGTGGAAATATCACCAAATGCCGATCCGCCGGTCTGCAAGATTATGGACTACGGTAAGTTTTTGTATAACGAAAGTAAGCAAAAACATGAAGACAAAAAGAAGCAAAAGCAGATTACGGTTAAAGAGATTAAGTTTCGCCCCGGGACCGATATTGGAGACTACGATATCAAGCTGAGGAAACTGCGAGACTTCCTCGAAAAAGGTAACAAGGCCAAGGTAACCATGCGGTTTCGTGGCAGAGAAATGGCGCATAAAGAACTGGGCCTTGAAATGTTGAAAAAGGTAGAACTGGACTTGTCTGAGATAGCGTCGGTAGAACAATCGGCGACTATGGAAGGACGCCAGATGGTCATGGTCATGGGACCACGACGAAATTAGAGAATTTGTTGTTTTAAATTGGAAGCATATTGGTTTTCCAGTTTTGGGTAACCGAAAGTTCGCAAGGTAAATAACAAAGACATCATTATTTTTAGGCATCTGCGCTGTGACTGGCGGGGGCCAAAATTCACTATCATAGTGAATCGAGTTTGCAGGGAATCGGATTGATTTAGTTGAGTTTGATTCCCGTCGAAACTCAAAAACGGGCAAAAAGCAGTCCATTCCAGAACTGCCTTTGTCAATAATTAAACGCGGCCAGTAGTATGGCTGCCCTGAATACTGGAGCTACAATGCCTAAGTTGAAAACCAATCGAGGCGCTGCAAAGCGCTTCAAGCGAACTGCCTCTGGCAAGTTCAAGCGATCTCAATCGCATCTGCGTCATATCCTGACCAAGAAGTCGACCAAGCGTAAGAGACATTTGCGCAGTAGTGCGTTGATTCATGCATCAGATCAAGCATCTGTTAAACAGATGCTACCCTACAGCTAATCGGAGAACAGATATGCCACGCGTAAAAAGAGGTGTTCAGGCCAAAGCCCGACACAAGAAAGTCTTAAAACTGGCTAAGGGCTATAGTGGTGCCCGGAGTCGTCTATTCAAAACCGCAAAGCAGGCTGTCGATAAAGCCGGGCAATATGCCTATCGGGATCGACGCCAGCGAAAACGACAGTTTCGTGCATTGTGGATTGTCAGAATTAATGCTGCTGCACGAGACAATGGTCTCAGCTACAGTCGAATGATCGATGGCCTTGTTAAAGCTGATATTAGTCTGGACCGTAAAGTCCTTGCAGATCTCGCGGTTCACGACAAAGAAGCGTTTACTGCCCTGGCAGAGAAGGCGAAGGCGGCACTGGCCGCGTAATTAAACGCCCCAGGTGGAATTTGCCTATTTAATGTATGCAGATTTCACCTGAGTTAATTGCTATAATCTGCTGAATAATAAGGGAAAGAATTGTCTTTCCCTTTTTTAATTCAATATTCTTTACCAGTTCGACCAAATCGAGTCGTCCTGGTTTCAACGGTCAATCAATGCGAATGTGTTTATTTTATAGGATATGAGTGTAACTTCCCCATCAGTTGAACAGCGGACCCTGGAACAACTGGCAGCGGCGGCAAATGCACAAGTCGCAGGCGCGGATTCTCTCAACGTACTTGAATCACTAAGAGTCCACTACCTGGGTAAGAAAGGTGAGATTACTGCTCAGCTAAAAACCATTGGTAGCCTGTCACACGAACAAAAAAAATCCATTGGAAAGCGGGTTAATGAACTCAAGGGACAAATTCAGAACGCCATCGACCAGCGTCATCAGCAATTGGAACAACTGGAGCTTAGCCGTCAACTGTCATCCCAAAAAGTCGATGTAACCCAGCCAGGAAGAACTCAGGATCGCGGCCGCAATCATCCCATTTCCCGTACATTAGATAAAATGGAGGGAATCTTCACCCAATTGGGTTTTGATGTGGCTTCTGGACCGGAAATTGAAGATGACTACTACAATTTCGAAGCGCTGAATATTCCTTCCGATCATCCGGCCAGGGCTATGCATGACACGTTTTATGTCGATCCGCACACGGTATTACGGACCCATACCTCTCCGGTTCAAATTCGCCATATGCACAATCATACGCCGCCGATTAGGGTTATTGCGCCCGGTAAAGTCTATAGGTGTGATTCCGATGTAACCCATACTCCAATGTTCCATCAGCTAGAGGGACTTGCCGTTGACACCAACATTACTTTCGCTGACCTAAAGGGAATCCTGATTTACTTTGTCGAGGAGTTTTTTGAAAAAAACCTTGGCGTAAGATTTCGACCATCCTATTTCCCTTTCACTGAACCATCAGCTGAAGTAGACATTGCCTGTGTTTTTTGCGATGGGGATGGATGTAGAGTCTGCAAGCAAACAGGTTGGATTGAGGTCCTCGGTTGCGGCATGGTGCATCCCGAAGTGTTTCGTCATGGCGGAATCGACCCTCAAAAATTTAGCGGATATGCCTTCGGACTGGGTGTTGAACGATTGTCTATGTTGCGATATGGGGTAAATGACCTGCGACTGTACTTTGACAATGATCTGGACTTCCTACGTCAATTCTAAACCGCATACGGCATGCCTTTCGACCCAAAGCTTATTAATACTGTAATACCAAACTTATACGATGCTGGTTAGCGAATCCTGGATAAGACAATTTACCGATCCTGAGTTGGGCTCTTCAGAGTTGGCCGAACGATTAACTCTAGCCGGCCTGGAAGTGGAGGGGTTTGCCCCCGCCAGTCCAATCGATTTATCCGGTGCTAACAGAAAACGTCTGGTGATTGGTGAAATAATGGAGGCGAGCCCCCATCCAGACGCTGATCGTCTGCGAGTTTGTCAAGTAAATATCGGGCGCCGCAAGCTATTGAATATTGTCTGTGGTGCACCTAATGCCAATCAGGGTGCAAAAGTTCCAGTCGCATTGGTTGGAGCCCGATTACCGGAAATTGTTATCAAGAAATCAACCATCCGAGGAGTTGGGTCCGAAGGAATGTTGTGCTCCCCAATAGAACTTGGACTCGGGACCGAATCTGACGGGCTTATGATTTTGGATTCCGACGCCCAAATTGGACAGAGCCTCGCCGAATATCTTGGGCTTGACGACGTTGTTATTGAAATTGATTTAACCCCAAACCGCGGTGATTGTTTATCTGTGCAGGGAATCGCCAGAGAAGTATCTGCTTTAACCGGCAGTGCGCTACGCCAGATTGATCCGCCACCGGTAAAGTCGGCTCATAAGCAAAAGCTATCGATTGACTTACTGGAGCCGGATGCCTGCTCAAGATTTGCCGGTAGGGTGGTTTTGAATATCGATATGAATGCTCGAACCCCGGATTGGATGGTCGAGCGCTTACGTCGGAGCGATCTGCGGAGTATTAATCCCGTGGTTGATATTACGAACTTTGTGATGCTTGAGAGAGGGCAACCTATGCATGCCTATGATCTTGAAAAACTGTCGGGTGATATCCATGTTCGAAGAGCAAAAAAACGGGAGAAAACAAAATTGCTCGATGGCAATGTTATTTCACTCAAACCGGAAAATCTGGTTATTGCCGACGACAAGAAGGCTGTTGGCCTGGCAGGAATTATGGGCTCTGACAGTACCGCCATATCTGAAAAAACCTGTAATATATTTTTTGAGGCAGCATTTTTCGCCCCAAGTGAGATCATTGGCAAAGCGCGAAAGTTTGGCATGCATACTGACGCATCGCATCGATTTGAAAGAGGGGTAAACCCTAACGGACAAATAGCAGCGGTAGAGCGGGCCACCGCGTTATTACTGGAAATAGCTGGGGGAGAGCCAGGGCCTATCTGTCATGCGGTCAATCCCAAGCACCTGCCTCGTGCCCGCTCCATCGCATTCGAAAAAACTGAAATTCAACGAATTCTCGGTATCAAAATTCCGGGACAAACCACGGCATCGATACTGCGAAAACTGGGAATGAAAGTCGAATCCAGCGGGAAGAAACTCAAGGTAACTCCGCCTGCCTGGCGATTTGATATTGCCGGTCAGCATGATCTGGTTGAAGAGGTAGGCCGTTGTTATGGTTTTGACAAAGTACCGCCCAGGCTACCTATATCAGTTGCAAGGAAAGGCGCCAGAGGCGAAACCAGAGTTAGTTTGAATCAGCTAAAGCAGATTTTGACCAGCCGTGGGTATTTCGAAGCAATCAGCTATAGTTTTGTTGACCCCGAATTACAGCGTTGTTTACTCGGCAGCGAACCGGGTATCATGTTGGCAAATCCAATTGCCGATAATATGTCGGAAATGCGCCAGAGTTTATGGCCAGGACTGCTAACCACACTATCACGAAACCTGAACCGACAGGAGTCACGGGTCAGGCTATTCGAAAGTGGCCATGTGTTTCATAAAAAAGGCAAGAAACGGCAGGAGGTTGCCCGAATTGCTGGATTAATATGCGGCCCTCTGTACCCTAAACAATGGGGTACAGACTCCTTGGCGGTTGATTTTTTTGATATCAAAGGTGACGTAGAAACCCTTTGTGGACTTTCGGTTAATCTAGATTTCAGTGCATCTGAGCATCCATCGCTACACCCTGGACGGTCAGCCCAGGTTCATTGTAATGGCAAGGGTATTGGCCATCTGGGGCAGTTGCATCCTCTCAAGCAAAAAGCCCTTGATATCGATCCGGCCGTATTCTTGTTCGAGCTCGACCTGGCGGAATTAACCAATTCCCGACTCCCAGGGTTCAGTCCTATATCCCGTTTCCCAGGTGTTCAACGGGATCTCGCCGTCGTCGTAGAGCGACAGGTAACCGCCCAGGAACTACTTGAAATTGTCAACCAAAACGCCGGAGAACATCTGAAAAGAGTTGAACTGTTTGACATATATATGGGAGAACGGATTGAAAATAATAAGAAAAGTTTTGCTTTCAGCTTGACCTTCCAGTCAGAATCAAGCAATCTTAAGGCCAGCGAAATTGAGTCAATTACCAACAATATAATAAAGGCACTGCAACAAGGTGTTGGAGCAGTATTGCGGACCTAAAAAACTGAATCGAAAGAGAAAGTCTCCATGACAATAACTAAAGCAGATTTAGGCAATACATTATTCGACGAAGTAGGACTGAATAAAAGGGAAGCCAAAGATTTTGTAGAACTCTTTTTTGAAAAAATTAGACAATCACTTGAGCAAGGCACCGCGGTGAAATTGTCTGGGTTTGGAAGTTTTACATTGCGTGATAAAACTTCTCGACCGGGAAGAAATCCCAAAACTGGTGAGGAAGTCGCGATCTCTGCACGCCGTGTAGTGACATTTAGATCAAGCCAGAAATTAAAACACAGTGTAGTGAATAATTCATTTGAATTGACCCAAAGACTTGGCAGGAAAAGCTGATGACAATGCTTGACCCTGCAGGATTTGAACTTCCCCCGATCCCGAGTAAGCGCTATTTCACAATAGGTGAAGTAAGTAAACTTTGCGTAGTAAAACCCCATGTACTGCGCTACTGGGAGCAAGAATTTCCACAACTCAAACCGGTTAAGAGACGAGGTAACCGTCGCTATTACCAGCGCCACGAAGTTAAATTAATCCGACAGATTCGAAAGCTGTTATACGTCGAGGGTTTTACTATCAGTGGTGCCCGGGTTCGACTGGAACAGGTGGAATCTGAAGGTGTCCCTGTTAGCCCTTCGGGAATTGACAAGAAAGGTTCGCAATTAATTTTACAATTAATTGCAGAACTCAATGAAGTCAACGATATCTTGAGTTAGAATCCGGCCCGCCATTTATACAGGTAAATCAGTTTATACCTGTTGTATTATGTTGTATTCGTAAGTATTTGATTATCAATATCAGTTTCTGATATTTCAGAATTCGGGGTGTAGCGCAGCCTGGTAGCGCACCGCAATGGGGTTGCGGTGGTCGGAGGTTCGAATCCTCTCACCCCGACCAGTATTATCAATGGCTTACCTCTCGTTGATTTTGGTCGGACTCAAAAATGGGGGAATATAGGGGGAATGAGTAACCTAGAGCCTTGTATCCTTTCGCCCGTTTTTTAAACATTCTTTCCAGCATCGGAAGTTTAACATCGACGTAGTCGTAAACTTTGACGATTTGTTTTTTATCATGAATTCGGTGTATGCGACCTACATACTGTGATAGCAGGCCACTCCATGAAATCGGAAGCGCTAAAAAAAGTGTATCGAGCTTGTTGAAATCAAAACCTTCTCCAATGTATTTCCCGGTGGCCACAATTACTTCAGCATCGTTAATCGATTCATAAGATGCAATTCTTTCTTCTCTTTTCATTCCACCATGTATTAAAACTGATATCGTATGTTTCGATAACAACTCATGAAGAATCTCCGCATGATTGCGTCGTTCCGTTAATACAAGACAGCAAGCCCCATTTCTAATTTCAGCAGCGATGTCATTAGTAATTCTTTGGTTTCTTTCTGAAGAATTGGATAACCATTCGTATACTAGAGAAATATGCGGTCTGATTTGTTTGTCAGTTAATTCTATTGGGGGGTGATCAGTAATCTCTACTTTGTTTACGATCTGAATGAAGCTTTTACCTCCTTGAGATTTCACTTTACATCTTACCGGGCCTGATTGCATGATCATGATCTTTTGGTGACCATCTCTACGGTTTGGTGTAGCAGTGAGACCCAAGGTATATTTGGCGTGAATCTCGTTCAGTACCAATTCATATCTGGGGGCAGCAAGGTGATGGCACTCATCGATAATAATCTGACCATAGTTGTGAACTGTGCCTAATACTGTATTAGTTTGTTTATCAACCAGACTTTGATAAGTTGCTACATCTATTTGTAGAGTAGGACGATTCTTACCGCCGCCTATAAAGCCCACTTCAGCGCCCTGAATGAATGCGCGTAGGCGTTCTGTCCATTGGTCAAGTAAAACCTTACTGTGGACTAATATCAAGGTGCTAACCTTCCGACTAGCGATTATCGAGATAGCTGCAATAGTTTTGCCGAATGCTGTTGGTGCATGCAATATTCCAGTATCGTGCATTAGTAATGTTTCTGTTGCTTTTTTCTGGTTAGATTTGAGCTTTCCAAGAAACTCAATTTTCTCTAGGGGAACTCCAGATTGTCGTTTGTCATCGAATTGATAGGATATTTTAGATTTGTCGAACAGTTCGATTATTTCATCCATACAGCCCCTTGGAACTGATAGATGGTTTTGGTCTATATTTGCACAACTGATATATCTCGGCGTTCCTATAGTAGAAAACCGCATGGATTGCCTCTTGAAAAATTCAGGATTAGAAAAACTTGCAATTCGTTTGATTTGTGCGGAAATTTTGGTAGGAAGATTTACTAACTCAAAGTAAATTCGATTTGCTATAACAATATTTTGAAGAGGATACAATGGATCATCGCACTCGATTGCTGCTTCCAGGTGTTGTTCCCATGGAGGAACATCTAAATCTTGATTTCCTAATTCTTGGAGTAAAGTTGCATTAATGTCGGAAAATTCATTCTGACTCAATTTCTTTGTATTTGCTAACGCCTGCCATTGATTTGAATATGGGTTAAGATCGTTGTCCACAAAAATACTGCCGCCAGTCTTTCGAGCTTGGTATTGAAGAGGGAGTGCGATGAGATTTCCAAAACCGTTCGTGGGTAAGATATCCTGGTTAGGAAATATTCGGTCATAAGATTCGAAAGATAAATCGGGATAAGTTTCCATGGTGAGATCTAATAACCGGAATCCAAAATTCCGTGCATCCATAGCAGTAATCTTGTCTTCAAAAAATACCCATAAATGGGTGCCATTACCTGATCTTGAGATTTCGACAATGTGAGGGACGGTATAACTTTCGCAAATAGAGCAAAGTGCCTTTGTTGCTTTTTTCCAATCGGCTTTGTCAAAATCGAAGACAAGAACATTACAGTTACTATCTCGATCTAATGGATACAGGCCAATTATTTGTTTTCCAGTTAAATGTGAATAAAGTTCTTTATCAGTTAGAGGAAGAAAACTTTGATTAGGACATTCAGAGCATTTGGTTTTAGGTTTGTTGCAGAGTTTTTGATCCCATTCATTGCTACAAGCTGGTGAGTAGCCCGATTTTCCTTGCTTATTTTCCCAACGCTGAGCAAATATCTCTGATCGCCCTCGGAGATATGATTTAAAGAGAGATACTTTTTGATCGTTGCTTAGCTCGAAATGGGTATCTTGTGTATGTGGTGAGTTTTGAAGAGATGCTTTATGAGATAACAGTTTTCCCCTCTCATGTTGCATATTCTGGACGAACGTGAACACCCATTCTGGTTGAACGTGAACAGTGATTCTGGTGCATCGTGAACACCGATTCTGATTGATCATGAACACTGATTCCGGTCTGATCGTGAACACTTTTGGCTATTGTCCAGAATCAGTATTCTCGGTGGCCCAATCCGACCAACGTATTGAATCTCAACTGCTAATCTGCGCCGTTTTCACACGGTGCCGATATGCCTACCAAGAGAGTTTCAATGCGACAACTAAGAGAAATACTGCGTCTACGACTATGCGCTAATCTGTCCCTGCGACAGATCCATTCCAGCCTTCGTATCAGCCTGGGCGTGGCACAAAAAGTGGTCAGCAAGGCCGCAGTGCTTGCCATTGATTGGCCTGCCATCGATCAACTGGATGACCAACAGCTCGCCCGGCTGTTTTACCCACAGGCGGATACCGTATCCTCGTCCGCCTTCGAATCACCAGACTGGCGGGAAGTGCATCGTGAACTGCGCCGAAAGGGTGTGACCAAACAGCTCCTGTGGGAAGAATACTGCCAGCAATTCCCTAATCGCTGCTACAGCTATTCCCAGTTCTGCTTCCTCTACACGGACTGGAAGGCCAAACAAAAGCGCTCCATGCGCCAGACCCACAAAGCAGGGGATAAGCTGTTTGTTGACTATGCTGGCCAAACCGTCCCCATTGTTAACGGTGATACCGGTGAAGTGCGATTTGCACAGATCTTTGTCGCGGTACTCGGCGCTTCCAATTACACCTACTGTGATGCAACCTGGTCGCAGACCATCCCGGATTGGTTAGGCAGTCATGCCAGAGCCCTGACCTTTTTCGGCGGGGTGCCCCGACTGATTGTCCCGGACAACCTCAAAAGTGGTGTTAGTAAAGCCTGTCGCTATGACCCCGATGCTCATCCAGCCTACCAGCAACTCGCTGCCCATTATGGTACCGCGATCATGCCAGCACGTCCGTATAAGCCCAAGGACAAAGCTAAGGCGGAAGTTGGTGTTCAAATCATCGAGCGCTGGATTCTCGCTCGACTGCGCCATCAAACCTTCTTCTCTCTGGCCGAACTGAATCAAGCGATAAAAGGATTGCTCGAATGGGCCAACCAGAAACCCTTCAAGCAACTTAAGGGGTCCCGGAAACAATGGTTCGAGTCCATCGACAAACCCGCCTTACAGCCCCTCCCTAAACATCCTTACGAATATACCGATATCAAAACCGTACGGGTCAATATCGATTATCACATTCAGTACCAGGACCATCTCTACTCGGTCCCCCATCATCTGGTCGGAGAGCGTCTCGTCCTGCATGCCAAGGCCTATTTGATTGAGCTCTACTTCCACAATCGTCGGGTCGCCAGTCACCCTAGAAAGTTCTACCCTGGGGTGACCACCGTGCCAGAACACATGCCACCGGCCCATCAATATCAACACAAATGGACAAGTGCCCGCATCCTGAACTGGGCCCAGGACATTGGTGACGAAGTTCGACAATGGGTGCATGTCCAATTCCATAAAAAGGAACACGAGGAACAGGCATTCCGTGTTTGCCTGGGGTTGTTAAATCTCTCCAGACAGTATTCCGGCATGCGATTGAATAAAGCTTGTGCCATTGCCAACCAGCAGAAACTCTATCGGCTGAAACAAGTGAAGTCGATCTTACAAAGTCACCAGGATCAGTTGATCAGTGATCCGCCTCAACAGGAAACACGGCTTCCTCAAAGCCATGAAAACATCCGTGGACCCCATAGCTTCCATTGACCCTTTACCCAACCCAAGAGAACCTCATTATGTTACAGCAAACACTCACACAACTTAGAAATCTGAAACTGGCCGGTATGGCCAACGCGCTCGTCCAGCAAACCGAACAGCCAGGAACTTATGAAGCATTATCCTTCGAGCAACGACTACAATTGCTCACCGATTGTGAACAATCTGATCGTGATCAGCGTCGTCAGAAAAGACTGTTAAAAGCAGCCCAGTTCAAGTTGACTGCTCATGCCAAAGACATTGATTACCAGCACCCGAGAGGCTTGAAGCAGTCGCTGATGGCATCATTACTACAATGCGAATGGCTCAGCAAGCATCAGAATATACTGATTACCGGACCTTGTGGAAGTGGTAAAACGTATTTGGCTTGTGCTATCGGACATACCGCTTGCCTGAAGGATTATCGAGTGAAATATTACCGACTCTCCCGGTTACTGCTGATGCTCAGTCAAGCTAAGGCAGATGGCTCTTATAGCAAGGTGCTCCTGGCGACGGCCAAACTCGATTTACTCATCGTGGATGATTGGGGGCTGGAAGCACTCAATGCGGCCCAACGTAATGACTTGATGGAGATCATGGATGATCGACATGGGCATGCGTCCACCGTGATGATTAGTCAGTTGCCCACTGATCAGTGGTATGCCGCAATCGGCGATAACACCCTGGCCGATGCCATTCTCGACCGCCTCATGCATAACGCCCATCGGATTAAATTAAAAGGTGAATCGATGCGCAAAACGACCCTTGAGGTTGACTGATCGTGAACACTTAAGGTAAAAAACAACTTCGAACAATACGTTGGTTAGCCGGTGTTCACCATCCGCCAGAATGGGTGTTCATGATCATCCAGAATCACTGTTCACGATCACCAGAATACGCACTCATGTTCCAGTTCCTTGAGACGTTGATCAATTTTTTCTAATTTAGAAGAAATGGACACAATATAAAACAGTTCATCAAATAGGTTGGGCCGTTTCTAATTCGATGAAATACTTAGCTTTCAGGGAGACAATTTTCAATTTATTTTTCATCCAACCATTTCTTTTCTACTTTTTCACCATCCCATGATACGACGTATTTTCCTATTTTTCGTTTGTGCTCTGGTGTATTTGAAACTGCTCTTTTCAATGATTTTAGGAGGATTTCGTTTTTTTCTTGACAATGGCTGGGTGTATTCAATTTTAGTAATACATAGCTTGAGTTGAAACCTAACTGGTATCAATCGAATGGGTTGATTAGATCAATATCGCAATCTTCAAAGTCTTTTGTATTACGAGTTGCAAGCTTAAAGTTATTTGTCTTAGTTATTGCTGCAATTTGGCCATCACAGACCGACATGGGTCTACCTAGTGCACGTTGATTAGCCATGATGGTTCCATAAGTTCGTGTTACTTTAGCATCAAATTGAAGTATTCTTGATTTGAATGCTTTTGTTATAAATTCTTCAAAACGGGCATGTAAGGTCTGGCGACGATTTCCACTTGGCAATATTTGTAAGCCGTATTCTATTTCTCCCAATGTAATTGATGTTAGATATAGAGTAGAAGTGTCTTGTTCGTTTAACCACCCAAGTGCTCTTATTGAAGGGGAAGGTCTCATCATTTCTGAGAGAATATTGGTATCGATGACGATCATTCTGAAAAATCTGTGGGCTGATGTGGTTCTTTTTCAGGTAGTTTTAGTTCGACTCCATTTCTTGAGCCGAAATATTTGACAGCCATATCCCCCAATCGCTGTGGTACAGAGACTGCACGAAATAATATTTGTCGAACTTCTTCTTCCATTGATACGCCATGGTGAGCAGCTCGTATTCGCAATAGTCTCACTGTTTCTTCGTCTAATTTTCTTACGCTAAGATTGGTCACGATATTGACTCCAATATATATTTCAAATTCGAATGCTATCATAATGACTGCATTGCTATCAATTAGATGGCACTCTGAAGTGCTAGTTTTGAAATATGAGATTAATTGTGTGCAAAACTTTGTTACATATCAGAATGGGTTTGGGGGGAATATAGGGGGAATGACAAAGTGGATTAGAGTGATTCAAAATGTTACAAAGTGATGCTAGTATTTCTAAAAGACATATAAAAACAATCACTTATTGTCACTATTTATCATTTTAAATCATTCTATGTAACCCCATAAACTGCAATGGGGTTGCGGTGGTCGGAGGTTCGAATCCTCTCACCTCGACCAACTTATCAAAAAAATTGCTTCTTGTAGAGAAAGGAAAGGAATTCTTTGACAAGTTGGGAGATCGATTGGAACCGTATCAGAGGTTCACTAAAATCGTAGGATCGATTTTGAACAACGCGGCATGCGATGGCCCGCAAGGCGAGGGATAGGAGTCCCGAGTAAATCCTCTCACCCCGACCAACTTCTTAAGGGTTCTTACCGAGAGCATCCTATACAATTCATACTGTGGATACAGGTAGTATTCTAGGCACGAAGGGACTGTCTGCTGGTAGTATCTGGCTTTTGTCTTTACTAAAGATTCTTCAGTGATTGGTATAGTCGGTTTCGTATGAGACTGGTAAACCATATTCTGGTTTCTATGAGCTGTTGTACATCGAGTAATGATGTCTCTCTTGTTTTAAAACGACTTGACTAACGTTGTTTCAACTGATCATGGTAATTCTGCGTCGCTTGCATGGGACATTTAGCAAGTGGATTGCTATCGAAATGTAAACCTGATTGTGGAACTTTCGCCAAATTTGATTTAAATCAATTGTCAATCTTGTGTTGCTAGATAAATTAATGCCGTTACTCTATGTCAACACTGTTTTAAAAAATTCCGCAAAGATTTTTGACGTTATCAAATCACACTTACAGGCTAAAACTATTATGTCTACGACTTAGTTTTATTTCGATTTTATCGGTACCGGCTACTGCCGAAGATTCTGCGATTCCTAAAGTGGAAGTGAATCCGCCGTCAGCAGTAGTGGGTAAACGGCCGTTTTTAGACGAATGCTTATCTGGCGATGCTACGCTCAGTTGTGCGTCTTGCCACAATCCTGGAAGGGCATTACTGATGGCAAAGTCCTGAGTAGCGCGTATACCGGGTCTTTAAAGCGTACCTGGTGGCTCGAAAAAAAGTATTTCTGACGTTTTGTATCGGAAAATCCAGTATAGAGTATAAATTAGCAATGAATAACATTGACCACCACGAACTCCCCTGCAAAGCCCCGTTAGCCAAGGCGTTGGTTCGATCTGACGCTTCTTCTTCAATTATTGCTGGCATTTGCCTGTCTGATTCCCATCTACTTGACAAGTTACTTGCGGGTATCGCCACTGAATATTTGAAAAAGGGGTTTATTGTCTCCGGTTATTTACAATCGGAAGACAGCAGTGGGATCGGGCGCCGCGGGAAAATTTTTCTCCGATGTATTAGTGAGGAAAGGATGATCAATATCAGTCAAAATCTTGGGCGATGCTCGAAAGGGTGCCGGACTGACGATATGGCATTAGCGAGTGCAAATTTCTTGATCGAAAAGCGACTGGATAAAGATATCGACCTGCTAATCCTGAATCGATTTGGTCGCAGTGAATCAGAAGGAAAGGGTTTACGTTCAGTTATCGAAAAAGCTTTTCTACTCGACATACCGACTTTGATACCGGTGCGAGCAAAATATCAATTGCAGTGGCAAGATTTTACTGATGGATTTGCAGTAAAGCTGAATCCGAATTATAGGGAGATTGCAAATTGGTGCGATACTGTATTGCAAATACCATCGCTAACAACGGTATTGTGATCTGCTACCTATTTTACATAATAGATTCCATTACATGATCCAAATCAACTTTGTAGTTGACGAAATGTGTATATTTCGTTGTCAATAATTTATCCATGAGTGCCTGGCCAAAAAACCCAATTAACCACTTCGCGAACTGGCTTCGAGAAGCCGAGGAGCATGCAGGTATTGATGAAGCAAATGCAATGAATCTGGCGACTTCTACACCAGATGGATTGCCATCCAGCCGAATGGTGTTGCTCAAGGAGCACGGCCCGGATGGGTTTATCTTTTATACCAATTTGGGGAGTCGGAAAGCCCAACAATTGGAACTGAATCCATACGCCGCTCTGTGTTTTTACTGGGAGGTTTTAGCAAAGCAGATTCGAATAGAAGGAAACATAGAAGCGGTGGACGGCAATCAGGCAGACAAATATTTTGCATCCAGACCTTTGAGAAGCAAATTAGGCGCATGGGCATCCAGACAGTCTCAACCATTGGAAAGTTCAGGAACGCTAGTTAAGGAGATTGCTATTCAGTCCGCGCGATTCTCTATTGAAAAACTAACAAGGCCACCTTTTTGGTCTGGTTTCTGCCTTAAACCCAACCGTATCGAATTTTGGACGCGCGGACAGTATCGTTTACACGAACGGCTTTGCTATACGGTTGATGAGAAAGGGAAGTGGACAGCGCAACTGTTGTATCCGTAACTAATAAGACAAAATAGATTTTTTGTGGTCCAGAAAAGTCTAATTACTGACACTGTAAGTCAAACGATGGTGAATTGTGTTTGGCTTTTGATCCAAATCTAATTTGCATAATCGATAGATTGACGGGCACCTGGTCCGTTGGTAAACCAGCTTATAGTAATTATTTGATCCAGATCAACTCAATTAGAAATCAATCACGCTAGATTAAATCAGGGTGACGGTGTATTCGTCAAATTTAACCATATTTACTCTCATGGGACGCAGATATCGTTACCAAAAACATTGCTCTTGTTTGTGCATTCGTCGGTGGAATATTGCTCTGGGGCGGACTTAACTGGACTATGGAGTCAACCAACACAGAAGACTTCTGCATCTCTTGTCATGAGATGGAAAAGAATGTTTATCAGGAATACAAGAAAACCAAACACTACTCTAATGGATCCGGCGTACGGGCGACTTGCCCGGATTGCCATGTGCCGAGAGAGTGGTTTCACATGGTATCTCGAAAAATTGGAGCAACCAATGAGCTCTACCATAAACTACTGGGCAGTATTGACACGCCTAAAAAATTTAATGACAAGCGATTCGAGTTGGCAAAAACTGTATGGGTCAGTATGACTAAAACAGACTCACGAGAATGTAGAAATTGTCACGGATTCAATTTTATGGAACTTGAATCACAAAGCGCCATGGCACGAACCATGCATAGACTTTCTGTTGATTGGGGCAAGACTTGTATCGATTGTCATCAGGGTGTGGCGCACAACTTGCCAAAAGAATTTGATGTTGATGCAGAAATTAATAGGCAGCATGAAATGATGGAAAAAGAAAACGTGAAATGTGTTTCATGTCACGAAGAAATGGCAACAGCGCCCTCTGGCGATGGTTGGAACGATTGATTAACAGAATATTAAAAATTTGGAGAACATCATGTTGAAAACCCACCTGCTAGTTTTCTTATTTGGGTCGTTGATCGTTTGCGGATCAGGAATTCCACAACTGGCCATGGCTGCCGATACCGCAATGATTGAAGAGGGGGAGCAGTTATACAACCAAAATTGTGTGTTTTGTCATCAGGCCGATGCGATTGGAAAACCTGGATTTGCACCATCTTTAACGAATAAAGAATTTCTAAGTATGGCTTCGGACAAACTCTTCGAAGGTACCATTCGGGATGGACGGCCAGGTACAGGAATGCCTCCTTTCGCTCACCTAGGACGTTCAAAGGTTCAAACCATTGTCGCCTATTTACGATCCCATAGCGAACTTCCAAATCGCTCTGCGGAAATTGATGCACAACCTGACGCCCATGGTGACCCAAGGCTGGGAAAGCAGTGGTTTGACTATATATGTTCGACTTGTCACGGAGTAAATGGCGACGGTTACTCCGCAGGTGGTACCGGTACTGCTATCGGAAAAGAAGGATTTTTAGTCAAGGCGAGTGACGGGTTTATCCGAGAAACCATCAAGCAAGGTCGCTCCAACACCCGAATGTTGGGATTTAGTGGTGCTGATGGTCTGGCCAATTTGAGTGATCAGGAAATCGACGACATTATTGTTTATTTGCGCAGCTTGAATGCTGAATGAGAATTAAATTATGAAACGTATTAAGAAATTTCAATCAAGACGCGATTTTCTGAAGAATAGTGCCTTCATCACTGGCGTGACTTCTGGTGGAAGTCTTTTGGTGGGTGCAAATCCGGAATTGGAAGCGGCTGAAACCCCGGATTCTTCAGCGAGTCGAACTACTGCTCTGGCACAATGTCCCTATTGTGGGGTTGGTTGCGGTACGATTATTCAGGTTGAGAACGGAAAGATTGTTTCCATGCGGCCAGACAAGGATCACCCGACAAACTATGGTCTTCAATGCATTAAGGGACTCACTGCAGCGGAACCAATCTATGTTGATCGTATGGAGGGGGATTCCTATGTGCGTAAGGATGTATGGGAAGAGTGGAATAAACCTGATCATGGCGACCTAGGATTTATAACTAAAAGCAAAGGTTCGTTTGACGAAGAACACTTTGTTCGTGTTCCATATCATGATGCATCAGAAATGGTGGCACATAAAATTGCCTACTTGGCTAAAACTTATGGTGGGAATTCCATTTCGTTATATGGCTCTGGTCAGCTCACTATGGAAGGGCAGTATCTTGAAAATCTATTTATGAAAGGTGTTCTCGGCTCTAATACCATTGAAGCCAATGCAAGGATGTGTATGACATCTGCGGTAACTGGATATTTTAAGACACTTGGATCTGATACGCCGCCTCTGGCTTATGAGGATATTGAGTTATCTGACATGATCATGCATTTCGGGCATAACGCGCGCGAGTCCCATCCCATAATTTTCTGGCGAGCAGCCGATCACAAAAGGAAAACAGATATCCCTACAGTGGTGGTAGATCCACGGCGTACTGGCACTGTCATGGGCTATGAGGATGTGAATCCGGATAATAGTCTTCATGTCCCCATTCTGAACGGTGATATCAGTTTTCTTAACTCGATCGCCCATGTGCTTTTGCAAGAGCATGACGACGTTATTGACTGGGAATTCATTAAAGAGCACGCCACAGGGTGGGAAGAGTACGTTGACGCGGTAACCAATGACTACAGTCCAGAGCAGGTACAAGACCGAATGGGAGGACCAAACCACGATGTTTCGCCCGAGTTAATTCGCCAAGTTGCCGGATTGTTTGCTGATGCCACTCGTAAGCGGCTAGCGCGCAGCAAGGGTCAGCAAAATACTGATAAGCCAGGTGGATATGGTGGCGTTATTATTATGTGGGGAATTGGCTACAACCAGCATATCCATGGCCAACATAACGTGATCTCCATTGTAAATTTGCTGGCCCTAACTGGCAATCTGGCGAAGCCGGGTTGCGGCCCGTTTTCCATGACAGGCCAACCCAATGCCATGGGCGAGCGATTTACTGGTGGTCTGACAGACAGATTGCCGTTTAATCAGCCCTTGAAGAACGATGCACACCGGGCCTGGATTGCCGAGAACTGGCGAGTTCCAGAGCAAAATCTTGTCAATGCCATGAATTCGGAGAATCCAGGTATGGCCGTTGGTATGATGGAACGGGCGTTGAAGGATGAAGTGAAAGCGATGTTCCTGGTGTACGCTACCCATGTTGATTTGCCTGATCAGGAAAATCTTGTACGCCCTGCGCTAACTAAAACTTTCAATGTTGTTCAGGAAATTTACCGTCATGCACCGAACAACCTTTATGCAGACGTCATCTTTCCCGCAGCTACCTGGGGTGAGGTCGATGGTGTATATATCAGCTCCGAACGCAGGATTAATATCTGCGACCAGGCTGCCATGCCGCCCCCTGGGTGCTTGCCAGATCTGGATATGGTTGTAGATAAGGGCAAAGAAATTGCACATTTACTCGGCATGGACGGTGACAAGATATTTCCCTGGCCAAAAGGTGAAAATGGATTCATTGATACCGAGGAAGTATTTCGTGACATCATTCGTGCCTCCGCAGGTACCGATACCGATTTGACCGGAATCCTTGAACGAGAAAAACTTGACGGCATTTCTCCTTACGAGCAGCTACGGCAGTTGCGCGGTATCCAGTGGCCGGCGCCCTCCTATGAAATTGCCAAGGCTGGCGGTTCCAAAAGACGTTTCATGTTGCAAGAGGGTCAATGGGAAAATAAACCGTATGGTTATTTCCGAACTAATGACGGCAAGGTACACATGCATTTGTGTAAGCAGGACTACAGCGACCGTCAAGCGCTAACCGAGAAACTGATGGCCTTTGGCGATAAGAATGGAGAGGAAATCTATACGATTGATCATATCGATTTACTTAAAGAGGCCCGGGACAAAGGGTTAACTCCGGATTTGCCGGATGAAGAGCATCGAGGCAAGCACTGGCAGGATGTCCCCGATGACAAATATCCCTACTGGTTTGGCCTGGGTGTGGTCTATGAACACTTCCACACCGCTAAATCTAATCGAAGCCCAACTACGCGCCGGCTTGTTCCAGAGATGTATGTGGAGATGCACCCCGATGATGCAGCTGATCTGGGAATTGAGGATGGGGATAAGGTGAGAATGGTTACTCGGCGTGGATCGTTGGAAGCCAGAGCGCAGGTGGGCACCAACAGCCTGGTCAAACCTGCAAGAAACAACGTTCCTCGCGGATATATGTTTGGACCATGGAATCTATCGGTAGCGGACAGCGCTGTCCCTGAAAAGAACAAATGGCTGGCGAATCGGGTGACCAGCCGGGTCTGGGATCCGGTGTCCGGTCAGGTTGATTTTAAGAAATCGGCAGCACGAATAGAAAAGGTATAGGCTGAATGATGGGGGCAGGGCATTAACCTGTCCCCGCTTTGGTTATGAAACGAAGAACTGTACTCAAAACGCTGACAAATGGTAGTGTGGCGACTATTTTTCCGAGCGTACTATGGTCGAGTCAGCAGAATTCATCGTTGCGCTATATTCGACCACCGGGGGCATTGGCAGAAGCTGAATTTACCAGTCGCTGTATTCATTGCGGTCAATGTGGCGAAGTCTGCCCCAATCGTTGTATAAAATTTTTCGGTCTGGAAAATGGATCGGCATCCGTTGATACGCCTTACATCATTCCCCGTGAGAAAGCCTGCATCCTGTGTATGAAATGCGGAGAAATATGCCCCACCGGCGCGATCAGTGAGATCATAAAGAAAGCTGACGCGATTCTTGAAAGTGTCAATATGGGCCGCGCCGTAGTGGATGAACATTTGTGTCTCTCCTATCAGGGTAAAACCTGTGGAGTTTGTTATCGAGCCTGCCCATTACCTGATGTCGCCATTCGTGTAGGGATGCTCGAACAGCCCCAGGTGCTCGATGGCTGCGTAGGATGTGGATTATGTGAGCGATCCTGTATCCAGATGCCCCATGCAATTCGCGTCATACCGAATTACGCTGGGGCATGATTGTTGCCATCACGTAATGCGACATTTTAGTGAATAATATTCCAGCCAAGCCATTTTTCCTATGGCGTCATCTCAATAAATTGCGCTGGTTGACCCTTAGTACTGTTTTTGTGATATTGCTGATTTTGCCTCTGCTACATATCTATCAGACGTATGTGGCGGCGCATGCTTACGACCTTCTGGCACCCTCAGAGAAACAATTGTACGATGTGATGGAAAGCCTGACGTCTTCATTCGTTGATGATCCAGCCGCTGAACTCGATGCGGTAAAAGGAACTACCTGGTCAGGGACGTTCTGGGGTCTCCAGTTGAGTGATCCATTGGCCATTGTTGGGCAAATGGCCGCCGGGCTAAGCCTGTATACGCCTTTTTTGATGACAGCACTGATACCGGTATTCTTGACCCTGATGTTTGGTCGGTTTTTCTGTGGCTGGATTTGCCCTGCGACATTTTTATACGAACTCAATACTAACTTTGGCGCATTTTTACGTAAGGCAGGATTGAATACGGGAAACAAGCATTTTGATCGGCGTCTCAAGTATTTGGTATTGGCAATCGGGATCCTTGCCAGTGCGATGACGGGTTCGATAATGGTTGCGGGCATTTATCCGCCGGCGATTATTGGTCGTGAAATATATTATGTTATGGCCTTGGGTGGGTTCGGTACGGGGATAGTGTTTTTTTTACTCACTCTTTTATTTGATTTGTTGGTTGCACGGCGTGGATTTTGTCGATATTTGTGTCCAGGTGGGGCCTTGTATTCTCTGTTGGGTCGATATCGGATTTTTCGAATTCAACGCATTGTAGAAACCTGCAACGATTGTGCCAAGTGTTCTGCGGTATGTGAATTTGGTCTTGACCCATTGCGGGATAAATTTGGCCAGGAATGTAACAACTGTACGGCGTGTATCGCCATTTGCCCGACAGATGCTATGACATTCAAATTCCGTATGGTTGATCAACCCAACCAGGGGCCAGGACATCTGGGGCCAAAGTTTCGGCGTGAACATCAAGTGAGAGCTGAGCAGCCACATGAAACTGCCGGTCATATAGTTACGCGATGAAAAGACGCAGTTTTCTGCAGCGGGTGGTCTACATGGGGTCGTTATTGGGTTCGGCTCTGATGCCATTTGCGATATTCCGATTCAATACACCTATTGTGTTGGCCAATCCTCGTCAGCATCTGCGACCACCCGGAGCGATAAAGGATGATGATGCATTCGTTGCGAGTTGTATTGGCTGTGGTCTTTGTGGCGAAGTTTGTCCACCTCGTTGTATCCAGTTTCACAGACGCGATGGTGGAGAACAGGCGAACACGCCATACATCAATCCCGAGCAAAAAGCCTGTATCCTGTGCAGTAAGTGCATGGAGTTTTGTCCTACCAAAGCACTTAGCCTGATTCCTAGAGAGCAGATCGATATGGGAATTGCTCAAATTGATCGTTCTGCGTGCTATCCATGGGTGGATCGTGGTATTTGTGGCGCCTGTGCCAGTGTTTGTCCAATTGGAGATTCGGCGATTGGATTTAAATTCTGGAATCAATACCAACCTGTTGTTCGTGATGACTGTGTCGGTTGTGGAGTATGCGTTGAAGTATGTCCACATCCAAGCCTGCCAATTCGTATAGTGGAACGTCCAATAGATAGGGAGTTGGAGAATCGGACATGATTTGGCGGCGGTGCTTTATCACGATAGTTGTATTTTTAATCTGTCTCATAAATGCAACGGCTTATGCTCACCATGTTTTGGGTCGCCCTGCCTATGCGCTTAATGAGGACTCAAATACGCCATCAAGCATGCACGTGGAAACACAGATTGGTGACTACTTTGTTAACTATATGATCTTCCCCGCATTTCCGCGCCCAGGAAGCCCAGGTCGGGTTAATTTGTATGCCAAGAGAATTGAAAATGGAGAACCATTCGAAGGTAATGTTACTTTTACTGTGCAAAATGATTCATGGTTTGACTCGAAGCCGGAGCTGTTGGGAACCCAGGGCTCTGATGATTCAGTTTATCGCCAGGGATTTGTGTTCAAGGAAAAAGGAAACTATATCCTCACTGCGCGCTTCGACTCCGAAGGAGATCCTTATGCCATAGATTTTCCGTTACGTGTTGGGGAAAAGTCGCCGATAGGACCATTAAGTATGGCTGTGGCACTAATATTGATGGTGCTAATCAGCGTCAAAATTATCCGGCGTAAAGGTCTTTTACGCGAAACTATTCGCGCTGCACATAGAGATCAGGAAAGACATTGACTATGACCCATCCCGGATTGCCTCTACCTTGGGTTCTGGGTGTATGGGGTTTTATGTTGGCGGTAATAATTTGTGCGTGGTTGAGGCCGCTACAAGATAGTAGTGAAGTAACCCGGTTCAATCTGGTCCAAGTGCCTTTGCTTAAGCCCATTATTGAGAAACTCACCTCACAACCTGGGTTTCTTCTTACGCTGAGAGTGGTGATGGTTGTGCTGTTTTCGCTGATTGTTGTCTCGGGATTATTCGGGTCCCCCTTACCCGAGCGAAATGCCGCTACCGTATTAACCTGGAACCTGTGGTGGACTGGTCTGATAATCTCGGTATTTTTTCTGGGTTCTGCATGGTGTGCAGTTTGTCCCTGGGACACATTGTCTACCTGGCTGGTGAGACGCAGGTTATGGAAAAGAGCTGAGCCCAACAACAGCCTGAATTTACGGATACCCAAAAGCATCAGGAATGTCTGGCCAGCGCTGATACTTTTCATTGGACTCACTTGGTTAGAGTTGGGTGTCGGAATTACAATGGACCCGTACACAACAGCTCTGGTGGCATTGTTCATGGTGGTGCTGGCGGTTACTACATTGTCTGTATTTGAGCGCAGGGGATTTTGTCGATATCTGTGCCCAGTTGGGCGTACAGTTGGGTTTTATTCCCAACTCGCTCCGGTCGAACTACGGCCGATTAGCACAAGCATCTGTGCCGATTGCACCACTCGGGAATGTTATTATGGCGACCCACAAACAGAGCCGTGTCCTACCCAGCTGCTGATGGGAACACTGAAGCAAAATACCTACTGCACGTCTTGCGGTAATTGCGCCAGGAGTTGTCCACACGAAAATATTGCATGGCGCCTGCGTTCTCCCAGCATAGAGGCAATCCAGGATGCCCGACCACACTGGGATGAATCCTGCTTCATGCTCATATTGCTCGGGCTGACTTTGTTCCATGGTTTGACTATGCTATCAATCTGGCAAGAATGGACGATATCATTAGCTCAGTTATTGGGAGACTCGGGCCAGCTGCTTTTGACATTTACCATAGGGATGGGAGTTTCCCTACTGATTCCAATTGGGGGTTATGGGTTGTGTGTTGGAATAACTTATTGTTTTTCTGACCGTTCGCTACCTTTCAAACGAATGTTTTCAACCTTGGCATTTGTCTCTCTGCCCCTGGCTTTCGCCTATCACCTTGCGCACAATCTGACCCACCTGGTGCGTGAGGGAGATGATCTCATGGCAGTCATGTTAAATCCATTAGGCCTGAACACCGTACCGCTTTCCATGGCCGAAAAACACATGCGCCATATGGATATTATGATCTCTCAGGGAATGTTATTCACATTGCAGGCGTTGTTATTAGTTTTTGGCTTCTGGATTGCTATTAAAGTCATACTGCACCGAGGACGTAGTGTGATGTCTAAATCTGGAGAATGTAAAAACTGGCAACTCGGGCCCATGTTTCTGTTCGCTATTAGCATAACGGCTTTTGACCTTTGGTTGTTGATGCAACCCATGACGATGCGGATGTGATTTTATTATGACCGATCAAAGTCGGAGGGCATTTTTTCGAGAGACCGGCCGGAAGGCGACCGAGGCTACGATAAATCATCTTGATACCTATGTGCAGCGAAGAGCGAAACGCTGGGTCCGACCGCCCCATGCCATTGATGAATTGGAATTCCTCACTACTTGCAATCGCTGTGGAGATTGTATTCTTGCATGCCCCCACCAGGTTGTATTTCCCTTAGCCGCTCGTTTGGGCGCAGCAGTAGCGGGGACACCTGCGCTGGATCTGAATAACAAGGGTTGTCACCTATGTGATGACTGGCCTTGTGTTAACGCGTGTGAATCGAGTGCTCTCAAGTTTCCAGATAAAACTGCAATAGACAATAAATCGAGTGAAAGTATAGAAAACACCATTCCCCGAATAGCCATGGCTGCAATCAATACAGAAACTTGCCTGGCCTATCTGGGCCCTGAATGTGGCGCCTGTGCATCCAGTTGCCCTATACCAGATGCACTGACATGGAATTCTGAAAAACCGGGGATCGACTCTGATAATTGTGTTGGCTGTGGACTCTGTCGACAAACCTGTATTGTAAATCCCAAGGCAATAAAGATTAGTTCGTTGTGCAAATAGTCGAATTTGAGTCGCCTCAGATTAGCGGCTGAATTGATAATAAATAGGCCAAGCTTATGTGTCGGTATGTGAGTTAAGTAATTATGCCTTATCACTATGGAGCCGTGCTCCATTCATTATGGGGAACGATGATATGAATGAAATACAAAGCCCATATCAACTTCTCGGCGAAGATGGAATCAGAAACCTGGTAGATACATTTTATGATCTTATGGATAACCTCCCCGAAGCGACTCGTATAAGGGCTATGCATGGGAAAAATTTATCACCTATGAAAGAAAAATTGGCAGAATATCTTATCGGTTGGATGGGTGGCCCACCATTGTATGCAAGAAAATACGGTTCGGTGTGTATGACCATGCCGCACGCCAAATTTGATATCGGGTCTCAAGAACGTGATGAATGGTTGTTTTGTATGGATAAAGCGCTTGAAAAAACAGGGGCAAGTGATGAGCTGATTGAACTATTAAAAGAACCCATGTTTCAGATTGCGGATGCTGTAAAAAATAGAAAAAATTCTGACAAATAAATGAAAATTTGATTGTAATTATTGGAAGATTAACCTTTGGATTCCTTAATAGTAAGCCGACATAAGATGATGTAGGCTAAGATTGAAATATACAATCGAATTTACGTATTAAATCTCGATTGTCAATGGCCCGGTTTTACGGATTCCCACCAGCTCGAAAATGCGCTCGCGCCGAACACCAAATCCTGGCCTAGGCGACCGCTAAACTCGTTCCACTCGTCGCGTACACCTTCAGGAACTGCTACCAGGGTTGGGATACCTTCGGATACAGCATGTAGAATGTCACCGGCTAGACCATTACCTTGCTGTTCCTGCTCACCAAACTTCTCAATCACTATGAGATCCACACCAGCGCGAATGGCTCTGTCAACAGCGCTGCTGGCATCTGCGAGAGAAGATACATCTAACGAGCAAGTCTTATTGAGACGGTCCTCTTTCGTTGGCCGGTTTATTGCGATGTGTTCACCCGTATCCAGCGCAATACCGTCCAGGCCGATGGTCTTGCCATTTTCATCCTTCAGCACTTCTTGGACAATGCCACCCACTCGCCAGCCGTCGGCCGCAACCTCTTTGGCAAAGCAGCGCAACAACCTCATTTGGTGGGTTCCAGAAGCATAGAATGCTCCGGCCAGACGGATTTCGGAAACTGATGATGAATGATCATCCATTGTTTTTGTAATTCAATGTTACGTCACCATTGTAGATTAGATCAGATCAAACTTGCAGGAACGGACAGTGCAACAGAATGGGTGTAGTTATCGACAACATCCAAAGCTGTCTATTCAACCGTGTCATACATAGTTTGTCCCATCAACGAATACTCTATTCTACTCTTGTGTCATCGAGTCTGATGTTGACTTGGATCAAATTGCGGATCAAAGTAAGCTAAGCGTTCAGTCTAGACATTGACGAAGTATGAAGGTCAACAAAAACAATCTAATTGCCAGGAATTTATCGTTCAGGCATTTGAAAGCATTCACTTGTGTAGCACACCACGGTTCGTTTTCTCGTGCTGCAGAAGAACTTGCTATGTCACAACCGGCATTGACTCTGACGATCAAACAATTTGAAGACATCATCGGTGTTGAATTGTTTACCCGCACTACACGTTCAGTAATATTGACCTCTTGTGGTCGGGAATTTTTGATTTTCGTGGAAAAAAACCTTGACGATTTCGAACAGGCGATACGGCAAATTCGAGCGCGTAGTCAGCAGCAGGAAAATCAGATTAATATCGCACTGTTACCTTCAATTGCGATACGTTTTTTACCCGCCGTAATACAGAGTTTTACTAACCTTAACCCGAAGATTAGGTTCCAGCTAAACGACGATAATGGTCGCGGCGTACAATCACAAGTGCTCAGTGGCAAAGCTGATTTTGGACTCTGCAACCAATGGCAACCACATCCCGATCTCGATTTCACACCGATTTTACGTGATCAGGTGGGTTTGATTTGTCATTGCGATCATCCACTGGCTCAAGAATCAGCTCCTTTATTTTGGTCTGTGCTCGAAAAGTTCGAATTTATCGGCATGGCGGACGATACTGCGATCAATTGTCTTACCGAATCCCGTTCAGATCTACCAGAGACAATCAGCAGGCCTGCTCACCGGGTTTTAACTATAGCTGCATTAGTTGGGATGATCGAAACCGGAGATTCCGTATCGGTTCTTCCGGCGCTTGCTTCGCCAGAATACTTAAATCCGTCGTTGGTCTATCGTTGTCTGGTCGAGCCGGTGATCTATCGTGAAATTTGTCTAATAACACTCCGAGGGCGTCCGTTATCGAATACGGCCATGATATTTCTTGATTTTTTCCAGCAGGGAATGCCGCGTTTTTGCAACGCACTAAACGATGTCCGAATACGGGAAATCATGCCACAAAGCTAATTTATTCGATTTACTTATCAATCGATCTAATCTTTAAAATTAACTATCCGTATCAACCAGCGCATACTGTTATGTATTAACTAACCACGCACACTGGAGAGTAACTGATGCATACGGCAGTAGCGGATAAGATGCGGCCCGAACAGCAAGTCATGGATATCGAGCGCCTGGGATCTCTTCATTCATCACCAATCAGTTTTATGCGCACCCTTGTGCGTCGAATAATGGAAGAAGAATGGTGCATTGGTAAAAAACAATTTGATCTCGACAAGCAGGGCTATGGGACTGCGATATATGAAATCGAGACCCTGAATGGCAATTTCAGTTTTGTTCTATTTTCTAGTTCGCTGGACGATGAAGATCGCAATGATCGGGTTATCGCCACCAGCTGGGACTTGACTATGGTGCTCTGCGAGGGTGATGTCGACGAACTATGGCTTGAAGCATTGCGCCGCAATGTCCCGAAGCAGGAAGCCGGTCGCGTCGACTCCAGGGTATTCAGTATGTCGCGTGCCAATCGCAGTGTACGGTTGTTTGATTATGTGCTGGATGAGCTTAGCGCTGGTCGTCAACCAGACCCAGTCCGTATCAGCGAAGTGGGTTACCTGTATCGGACTACAGCGGTTTACGGGAGCGGTAAGCTTGGAATGGCTGATTGGAATAAAGTGCGAATCAAATATCCGGATTTCAATCGTCCATTCGCGCCTGAAATGTTTATTTGCTACCTGCTACGACAGTTCAGCCTCGATCAGATTGACCATATCGCTTGTGCTCGTGCACCCGGGCAGGCGGTGAAGCTGGATGATCGTATCAAACGTTTTATCGGTATCGGAAATTCTACTGGTTTGGGAATGGCGCCGTACCTGATCAATCACCCTCAATTATTGAGTCAATGGATCGAGATACGTGAAATCGCATTGGCACGAGTGTTGTACAAAGCAAATCCTTCGCCCCGTCATATCCAGCTATGTCGAGATCTTATCGCTCGTGCCAGCCGGCATATTATTGAGGTCCATACCAGTGATGAAGAGCAAATTGAGCGTAATCGACTTTTAGTGGAGGAGCTGACTAAAGCAGATTTGTGGATTGAAGCGCAAGCTGGGCAGTTGAGTAATTGGGCGAAGTTATCGCAATATGCATTACATGCTTGGAGCCTTGAAACCCAGGAAATGTTGCACTCGGTTGTACTTGAGGTTTATCCGGAACTTATTCTGGATTTGGAAAATCATTGCACTACGATTGCGAACCTTGATCTTGATGGGGAGATGACCACAGAGGTGCTGAAGAAAATCATCGAGCAACGATATGATTGGGCACTCGTGATTGATTTTGATGCACCTGGTGCTAATGATGCATTCTGGTATCGCTCCGAAGAAAAGCTCGAGCCTCGGCTTGGTTTTATGGGTGCTGACCCCGGAATCGAAAAACAAATGCCATTACCGATCGGTCGACGTGTCCGTGAATGTTACGATTTACTACGAGCGGATCTAGAATCCGTAGGTAGTAGCGACATTATTCATTTCCTTTTACGCCAACCAGGGCAAAAGAGTATCGTCAAACGTATTCAATCTATGACCAAACGACAATATTCCGAAATTCGGGCTAACCTGGCGCACCGGGATGTCCGACCAATGGATTTGCTGCGTTGCAAACTTGCTTTTTTCGGGGTCAGTAAATTTGATCCACGTTCCCGGCTTTGGGTTCGCAATACTATGTACCAAGGGGCACCGTTAACGGGTGACATCGGCCAACCCTATGAATCCTGGTTTTTGCCTTTAACGCCTCAACTGGAGGAAGACATATAGTGAAAGTTTCGCGCAATGAAATGAGTGCTGCCCTGCAGCGAGCATACGAAGGGGCCGGCTATGATATCGGTGATTATGAGGAGGCGGCAGAATTGATCACCTGGTCAGAAATGTGTGGTCTGGGAGGTTTTGCTAGTGAGCACTTTCCACCACAAAACTCACAACAAAATATTCTTCCGCAGCTCGATCTTGAGCACAACGGCATCGCGATGATCAATGCCAATGCAACCCATTTTTGTCAGTATGGTTCCCTCGCTGTCCATCTCGCTTGCACTCTGGCCAGTCGCACGGACTTTGCCTGTGTTCATTTGATAAATTGTATAAATCCAAACTTAATCCTTGGTAGTCTTGCAAAAATAGCGTGCAAAGGGTTCTATCTGGTAGCTTATTGGCAGCAAAATGGATACCAACATGGAGCAAGCTTTATTGCCGACTTAGAGTTTCCAGACTACTGGAGTATCCCAGGCAGTGATACGATCAACTCGGCTACTACGTCCAGCATATCAATCCTGTGCACTCGACAAGCCGCACTGTTGGCAAACACAATCCAATCGCTGAATTTTAAATTAGAGACTGAATATCGTAAGATAAGTCAGGTGCAAACCGCTAGCCAGTACGATCAGGGTCTTGAGCAGGGTATCGAGGTAGATTCAGCTCAATGGGACGCATTAAACAAGGCTGCTTGGCCAGTGTTGGTGCCTGCTACACAGCAATCAAGTTTGGGAGCAGGGCCTGGTTAACAAGTCCCTTTACTATTGCGTTTGATTTTTCCGGTATTGAGTAACCCATAGATACTTGCCGCAACGAATATCATTGTCACTATCTGATATCCCCCTATATTCTTCGGCGTGTCCTGAAGCAGAAACCATCGACGAATCAGCTACAGCAACTCTTTTTATTGATTGAAATCAACTTCCCTTTCTGGAAGTTAATTCAACATGTGTGTGTTGGTTGATATGCGATAGTGTTCAGCTGACAGAATATTAGATCAAGACCATCACGGTCTAATATCTGGTCGAGTTTCGGGCAGCGACCTAAAAAGGTGTCCGACCTACTTTTTATTGACTACTAATAGAGGAGGTCGGCATGAAATTCGGCTATTTTTGTAACATTACCAATTGGACACATAAACCCTATACCCAGGTAATCGAAGAAGTTCGCGACATCGCCAGATATTGCGATAACCACCACTGGAATTCGATTTGGCTAACTGAACATCATTTAAATCATGAGGGCATGGATGCCTGCCCTAACCCATTAATGATGGGAGCCGACATCGCGGCACGAACTGAGCAAATCCGGATTGGCCAAGCTGCAAATATTATTACATTCTGGAATCCCTTGCGCGTGGCTGAAGATATTGCCATGTTGGACCAAATGTCCGGTGGAAGAGTGGACTGCGGGGTTGGTCGCGGGGTGTACGGTCGAGAAGCTATCCATATGAATCTGGAAGCAGATTTAAAGGATCAGGCGAAAAACTTTCGATTGTTTGATGAATCACTTACCATTATGAAAAAAGCCTGGTCCCAGGAGTTGTTCGAGCACAACGGTGAATTTTATACCTATCCAGCTTCTGATTTTACCTGGCAGCATGATATGAGTCCGCCAGATCCAAAATTTGTAGACATGGAGACCAATGTGCTGAAACAAATTGGATTGGTGCCTCGACCACTGCAGCAGCCTTATCCTCCGTTGTGGCAGGTGGTTGATGGTCATCGTTCGATCGACTGGGCGGGTCGTAACGGACTAAACGCAATTATGTGGATTCCTACAGTTAAAGCATTAAAGGAGCGATTTGAGATTTATCGTAATGCAAAGAGTGAGGCAGAGGGCCGAGATGTACCGCTGGGCGAAGGTGTCTCTTTAGTCAGAGATATGTTTGTGGCAGATTCAATGGATGAGGCGAGAGAGCTGGCTGGTGAAGGCATTATCAAGTATTTGAGTTGGATCGCTCACTGGAGGGGCTTGGGTAACCACATGGATCCAGGAGAAGATCTTCCAGAAACACCGGGAAAACTGGATCTGCTTACCTATGAATTTCTGCATCCAAGGAACATGTTGTTCGGCACAGCAGACTATGTGATTGAGAAGATAGAAGAACTTAAATCAGAACTCAATCTGCAGCATTTGCAGGTGTGGTCGAATTTTCCTTGTATCCCTCACGATAACGTGATGAAAAGTATTAAACTTTTTTCAGAAAAGGTAATGCCACATTTTGAAAATAACTAGATCAAAATCACAGTAGAAATCCAGGTGACTAGGGAACGTAAAGATATTGTTGTAATTGGAGCTGGCCCCGCAGCTCTTTCCTTTGCTCGGGCTATGAAAAATAGTGGTTTACAGCTAACACTGCTGGAGCAAGTATCCAGAGAGAGTGTAGTAGCCCCGGAATACGATGGCCGGGAGATCGTTTGGAACCGAATTAGAGGTTCACTAAAGTCCCAGGAGCGATTTTGAACATCCAATTTAATCTTGGATGGATTGAATATCCCAGAGCACTGTATATTTCCGTTGCCGGGGAAGATATCGTATACACTCGATATGGTATGTGGCAAATACTTGAAACAGCCCCAATCAATAGAAAATTATCAGTCAAGCGAAGCGAGTGACAAAATCGACGCTTAGTAATTCACGAAAATCAGTTTTTATTCTGCTGACTGGATTATTCATCTGGCTGATAATTGAAATCATCAGTTACGGTTATCTCCGCATCGTCGATGGTGACAATTTTGGAGTGAGGGAATATCAGGTACGCAGACAAGCCTTGATTGAGGATTACAGTTTGGAGCTTGAACAGGAGCAGGCTGAACATCTCAGTGGACTTCAGTTACCGGAGACTGTTCGCCAAATTAATCGAAATCTTGTGCTTCATCCCTATCTTGGATATTCCAATGAGTATAGTGACAATCGTTGTCCCGATTACGGTTTTTGTGATCGAAGATCCATAGAATATGGACGAGTCCTCGGTAAAAAATCGGATCAAAAGACAATCGTTGGCATTTTCGGCGGATCGTTTGCTGAAGGTGTTTCAGTTTTTTCTTCTCCAGGCTACCTGGAGCAGGTGCTGGGCAAATTGCCCCAGTTTGCCGGCAGGGAAATAATTATTTTCACATTTGCAGTGGGTGGCTTTAAGCAACCCCAGCAATTGATGGCGTTGAACTATTTCTTAACCCTTGGGATGGAGTTTGACTATGTTATTAATATCGATGGCTTTAATGAAATCGTGTTGCCTATCGTTGATGGGCTTCCTTTCGGCACCCATCCAATTTATCCGAGAGGATGGGCGGTTCGTTTGCAAGGATCTTTTAATAAAGAAATGCTGGTAATGGCGGGCGCCATCGAGTACTACAAGAAAAAGCGATTCAGACTTGCCAGGATGGTGAATCAGAGTCCATTGCGGCTAAGTCCCTTGATAAACTTGTTGTGGAAGATGGTTGATGACAACTGGCAGGGAAAGTTCATGAGAACCAGTTAAATCTTGCCGCGTACTCTGCCGAAGGTAAATTCAGAACCAGTTTTGCCGCCACAGGTCCGTATTACCCAGTGCCGGAAAGAAATCAAGTATATCGTGACCTGGCTCAGATATGGGTTGAGAGTTCCCGTCAGATGGCCAACCTCTCCCGGGCCAACGACATACACTACTATCATTTTTTGCAGCCTAACCAATATCTTGCCGGGTCAAAACCAATGGGGCCTGAGGAGAAAAAGATTGCCCTACAGCCTCTCCACCAGTATCGCATCCCCGCCACTGATGGCTATCCATTCTTGCGCGAAGCCGGGGAAGAACTAAATCAGCAAAATGTTCCGTATTTTGACTTAACTCAGGTATTTGCCGATAACCCTGAAATTCTCTATATCGACGATTGCTGTCATTTAAACCAACAAGGTTATGATTTGATAGTTGATAGTATTGTCGATGTAATTGATGCTGAAGATCAATGAACATCCGCAGGCGGAATTTGGTCTGAAATTTAATAATTCGATTCAGGTTCAATTAGTATAATTTGATACAGGTCAAGTAACGATTGGGGTTACCCATGTGTAATGAGGAATTGAGCGACTAGATACTATTGATGTAGTTGGCATTTTAAATGAGCGAACATGTAGTGAACCTGCTTACTTCACGCACCAAGGGGCTTCTGATTGTTTTTTCGCTTGTTATTGTCTCGATGTTAACGCTACCCGTTGTTCCTTACCTATGGCAAATATGTGGTGGCGACACTGCGACAGGGGCAGAGATTCAGGAGCAAAACCCTAGAGCCTCGTTTTGGCGGAGGGTGCGTCGTGGGAGCAGCTGTTATACCGCTGTCCCCGGCCGCGAAGCTGGTGTGCCAATACATGGAAATGGAATAAACTGGAGTGAATACCGGAACAAAATCCTCGCTCCCTACGGCAGTTACCTGATGGGCGTGGCACTTGTTTTAATTGCCGCCTTCTACATCTTGCGCGGTAAAATTCGCATGGAAAAAGGACTGTCCGGTGAGCTGGTACAGCGATTCTCGGTCTATCAGCGCATTATTCACTGGTTTGCTGCAATCCTGTTCTGGTTGCTTGCATTCTCGGGACCGGTATTGTTGTATGGACGTTATGTACTAATTCCTCTTCTAGGTGCCAGGGGTTTTGCAATAACCGCGGCGGCTTGCAAGGAAGTCCACAATCTGTTTGGACCAATTTTTCTGCTGGCCCTGGTCCTGATGATTGTTACGTTCGTCCGCGATAACCTCTTCCAAAAAGGAGACATCGCCTGGTTGAAAAATGGTGGCGGAATGTTTGGCAGCCGCGCGAGTGCAAGCAGGTTTAATCTTGGCGAAAAAATATGGTTCTGGCTGGTATGTATACTGGGAATATCCATTTCAACCTCCGGGCTTGCCCTGGACTTTTCGATTATTGGTCTGGATCGAACTGCGATGGACCTGGCTCATGTAATACATAGCGCAACCGCAATCATTTTTGTCGCGATCTCGTTTGGTCATATCTATCTCGGCACTGTTGGTACCCAGGGCACACTGCAAGGGATTACCGGTGGTTCGGTTGACGCTAACTGGGTGCAATTACACCATGATCGCTGGATTCCGAACATGCAACACCAGCAGGAATTACCGAACGCCATGAGTGAAGACAAGACAGAGGCATTCCATGAGTGAATTTATACAAGGGCCTTTGTGGGCAATCGCCAGCACATTTTAAACGCGAAGGCCGTTTGCCAGTAAAAAGTAAAACAGACACAAGCCTGACGTTCCACGATCCGTGTAATCTTGTACGCAAAGGCGGAGTGGTTGATCAGCCGCGTCAATTATTGAACGATGTTGCATCCAATTTCGTCGAAATGAAAGATCACGGGGTGATGAACTGGTGTTGCGGTGGTGGTGGAGGCGTTAGCTCTAACGAACGGGCAGACGACCTCAGATTGGTCGTGTTCAAGACTAAAAAACGCCAAATTGAAGAAATCAAGGTCGATACGCTGGTTACTGCATGCGCCAACTGCCGCAATATGATTGAGGATGGACTCGAGCACTATGACATGGATATCGAAGTTGTAGGGCTAACGGAGCTTATAGCGGATATGCTTAATACAGATTCACCCTAACATTTATCCGGTTAGAGAACTGTTGGCATATATGTATTGGCCATCGATTTTATTTATGACTTTTAGTTACTCGTGATGCGAATTCATTTTTCCAATAACGCGCTTTTTGCGAGTGCTCAGTTATTGGATTAGAGCAAATTTAGATGACCTGTCAAGCGCGAAATTTAACAGTGATACTTAGATATCATGAACGCGATTCCCGGGGATAAGGTTTCCCTCCATGCTAACTCGACATGTTGATCAAACTTCAGGTCAATATCACTGACTGTTTTTATCATGCTGTCTAGCCACAAACTATATAAATGCGGCGGAATGTTTCGATTGCGAATATTGTGTTTCTCAGAAATTTTAGACAATAATTTTGGATTAGTCGAAGCCATCATCATATAAGAGAGAGATATCAGGAGGACGTCTTTTTGGCTCTTCATGTCGGTCCCTACAAATTTGTCCCTCACCTCTTTCGAGCTAGACAAAAAATGTTCATAAAACCGATCCAGAAAGTTTGATTGCTTTTTGCAGCGTTCAAAACTTTCGTTGAATATGGTGGCCAATCTTGTATCCATTTGCAACTCCAGTATTATGCGCTTAAACCCTTGCACTACAATTAGTCTTTGTTCGGTAAAAACGATACCAGTCCAAAGCACTTTAGAAGGGGGCGTGGGACCATGTGTCACGAACTATATCGAATCTGGCGTTTAGGATAAAGTGGTGGAACTCGCAACAATCGAAATAACCAAAATCTGTAGACCGCAGTATACAAAACTAGACCAATGATTGTGCTACTCTATCGGCCAGAATGTATAACAATTCATAAAATACCAATCTGTTTCCCGTTGAATTCCTGGGTCCTCGCTATATCAATTTTACTTGGCTTCACTCTTTCCCCTGTGACAAAAGGAGAAGAGTTTCAGGTTGAGAGCCTCACTCAACTGCTGGAATTGATTCAGCATGGACAGTATTTCGAAGTAATCGAAACATTATCGAACATAGACACAGACTCACTGGAATCTGGCTTACGAGGCACCTTACTGAATCTTCACGGAATTGCACTGATACAAATCAACGAACCATTGCAGGCATTGGAAAAATTCGACCTCGCGGAAAAACAGGCTATGAAGACGTCATACTGAGCTTAAATCGTGGCCGCGCTTATCTTGCAATCGATAATCCCGATCGATCCATTCCTGAATTTCTGCACTACATCCTGGCACATCCGAATGAGCCAGATGGCTATGAGTATCTTGGCAAAGCGTTCTGCTAAACGGAGATCTGGAAAATGCAAGGCAGTTTCTCGAAAGGGCCCATAGCATAGCTCCTGATCATGATCTTTCGATTTACTACCTGGCGAGGATCGCATACCACCAAGGGCAATATGACGTCTCCGCGAGACATCTCGATTTAATGATCGCCAATAGTGATCGAACCGCGATTGATTCAATGGTCATCAATCGATTGCCGGGTATAGGCCAAAACAACCCCAGCCGGAATACTGAATTCAAAAGCAAGCCTGTCAATGGATGGGTCTCTCTTATTGTAACCAGCAATGACAATGTAATCAGTCTTGCCAAAGATGCCGAGATCCCTGCTGACATCGATGACATTTCTGATCACGCCGGTCAGATAAATGGTGGAGTAAACTGGCGAGCCTATGATCAGGGTGGGCAATTGTTACACCTGGGTTATCGTTATAATGCAAATCTCTATAGCAATCTAGACCAGTTTAATACCTCCGAGCACGCACTAAGTGGCGGCTTTTCCAGGTGGTTAAATAGTTCGATGCTAGGTAGCGCTGCAGTCGATCTCTCCACCCTTAAATTGGATGGGAATACTCTGCTTGACACCACTATTGTCACAATGAGGTTAACCAAGGATTTGAATATGGATTCAAGCCTGGGGTTCCAGTATAGATATGTTATCCTGGATTATGCTCATCCATCATTGTCAGGGAATCGGGGTCGGGATGGGACCGATCATCACATTGACGCGTATTACAATGAAAAACGGACCGAGTGGTCTACCCGCAATGGATTTCAGATATCGTCTCGTAATACCGATGGTAGTGATTTCGACTCAATTAGTTATGGATTTCGAATTCAGGGCAGCCGTTCGTTGCCGGAAATAAGATTGAAATCACGATCCTATACGCCGACACTTTCGCTCCATCTCATATTATCCAGGACTGATTACGACGCTATTAACTCATTTTCCACAGTGCCGAGAGATGACGACACGGTTTTAGCGGCAATTTCTATAGGATCGAAAATAAGCGATAAACTGAGCGCCGAAATTCGCATCGATCATCGCGACAATAGCTCCAATATACCTTTTTTCAGTTACGATCAAACCCAACTGAGTATCGGTGTTAGCGCAACTTTTTGAGGCCGTATTTTGAAATCAGCATTTATCCATAAAGTTGCAAAGCGCTGCGCAGGTGTATTTCTCTTGCTGTTTTTTTCCACCAGTAGCGCCTGGGCTTGTTTCACCGCCAATGGTGTGCCGGTTAATTGCAACAGTTCGGCATGCGACCCTGCACTTTCAGTGGCCGGGGGAAGTGCCTGCACTTTCAGGCCTGCACCGATGCCGGTTTCGGTACCGACGCCAACTCCAGTTCCTGCCGCTACATCGACGCCAGGCCCAACGGAACACCCCCCCCCCTTGTGATCAATATTGGAGATACGCCAACTGATCCGGTAAATGTCAGCATCGATCCTGTAAGTACCCTGGCAGAAGATAATTACGTCATCAAACATGATCCATATGGCTACTACGGCAAGCAGTTTTTGATCGATGTATTAACGGGGAAACGCATTTCAGCGGCGCCTGGAGATCCCGAATGGGTGAAAGATATTTTTGAAGCCAATAACGATGGGTTCGACGAGAATTTTTTTGAAGATAAATTCGCGGATTTCGAAAGGTTTAAATTTGACTCTGTTTTGGATAAACGGGAGCGTACAGAACGCATGTACAAGGATTTGACGAATTCCGTACTGGATCCATTCAGGGATGCCCTAAAATTTGCCAAAGAAGTCATCGAACTGGGAGGCGATATTTCAATCGGTAAATTCACAGAACTCGGCAGCGACAGTGATCTACTTGACAAGGACATGGTAAAGAAAAGTACAAAAAAATACATAGAACTGGTAGCAGAAGTGGATCGTAAAATTGATGTGGCCTATCGAAATTGGGAGGACAAAGAGGAATATGACAGACTCAATCAAGAGGCTAACCAGGAATATTCATCACTATCCGATACGGAGAAACATAAAATAACTCGATACAAGGAAAGTCGGGATAATACGCCGTGGGCGGTCAAAACTGCCGAGATCGATGAAGAGACCAAGACTACCGATGATCTAAGCGTTCGTTCAGTAAGAAAATCGGCTAAAGGACCAATGGTGTTACCCTAGGGTCTCTTCCATTTACCGACTCGATTGCACCATTTAAAATCTTGTTCCGGATAGGTCGGACTAGTCATTCCCTGATAATTCGTCCAAAGGATTTGGCGTCGCTGCGGCCGATCGGGATGTTTCCAGGTGCTCAAGAATTTCGTGAGAGATGTAATTGTTGCGCTGAAAATATAATTCGCCACGTTTATACCGATTGTGGAGTAGAATCCTCGATCTTCGATACTTGAGGTTGCTGTCCTTCTGGAGGATTGCACCTTCAATACGGATCCAGATTCTGTCTGGTTCGGAAGCCATAGCGTTTCCAATTTTAATTGACATTCTTTCGGCGGAGTGGTTAGCAAATGTGGAACGATGTGCGTGCGACCTGGGCATTGCTTTTCGGGGTCGGGTTTATGATGCTGGGAAACGGCTTGCAGGGCACGCTATTGGGGCTTCGTGCGACCTACGAAGGGTTTCCCACCTTCATCACTGGCATTATGATGTCAGGATATTTTGTCGGCGTATTTCTCGGATCTATATTCGCTCCAAAACTGGTCGCCCGGGTCGGACACATAAGGGTATTTGCGGCATTGGCGTCCGCCGCCTCCATCGCTATCCTGATCCACGGTCTGTACATCAATCCCGTTACCTGGACCTGTATGCGATTACTGACTGGCGTCTGTTACGCTGGTGTATATGTGGTTACCGAGAGCTGGCTCAATGATCGGGCGAGTAATGAAACCCGGGGAAAATTACTCTCGGTTTACATGGTTATCACAACCCTTGGTCTCGGCGGCGGACAGTTTCTGCTGAATCTAGCTGATCCCATAGACATCGATTTGTTTGTCCTGGTGTCGGTGGTAGTCTCTTTTGGTTTGATCCCTATTTTACTGACTGCAAGACCAGCACCCTCGATTCATCTGTCGGGTAAAATGACATTGCGTCAGCTGTTCAAAGCGTCTCCGCTGGGCGTAATCAGCAATGCATTGACCGGGGTAGCACATGGGACGATTTTTGGCTTGGGCGCGGTGTACGCCGGGCGTAAAGGTTTCAGCACAGAGCTGGTGTCGATTTTTATGGCGTCCTTCCTGCTCGGAGGTTTGCTGTTTCAATGGCCACTCGGATTACTGTCAGATCGGTATGATCGTCGATCTGTAATGGCGGTCATGGCCGTTGTGACGGTATGCCTGGTATTTGGGGTACTGTTTACGCCACCTGGCAGCGTTATGTTTTTTGTGGTTATCTTGCTTATCGGTGGCACATCGATACCAATGTATCCCTTGTGTATCGCCTATGCTAATGATCGACTGGAGCCAGAGCAGATTGTAGCCGCCAGCGGAAGTATGGTGATGGTTTCCGGGATTGGTCTGAGTACCGGCCCGATTCTGGTGTCATATCTTATGGCGGAGTACGGGGCGAACTATTATTTTGCCGGTATCGGTGGTGCATTTTCCCTGATATTTTTATTCGCTGTCTACCGAATGGGGCAACGCGCAGGAGTCGATATTGAAGACCAGATGCCTGCCCTGGCCACAGGTCAAATTGGCACCCCCATCGCTGAGATATACGCGCCGGATGCGGTGGACTATGTTGAAGCTGTTATTAGTGGAGAGGTAGAACGACTGGACAATCAGGATCAGGATCAGGATAGCGGGGTCACACAACAATAATGAAGCAGGCGCGCTAGAGTGACCGGGTTACTTCACCTGCGGTGATTTGGTCCAGGGTCGCTCCAAACTGCTCACGCATTGGCTCAACCAGTTCCAGCACCATAGGGATCACAGCGTTGGCGGCAGCTTCATCGTGACAGTTGCCAATCAGAATACATTTGGCATCACCTATTGTGGTTCAGGGAGAAAAAACTCTAGTGCATTTCTGTTTTTGATTCTGATAGAGATGCACAAAACTAACGCTTGTATAACTAAACTGATTGGCGGTTATATCCCCAGTTGGAAAAACCTATCGCCAGAGTCGGCTTGGAATATTGGATGTACGGCTGCAAAGCTCGGCGATCTGTTCGCGGTTGTACTGGGTGTGAGCATGATTTACGAAGCGGGTTGATTAAGCAGACAGGTTCCTGCTTGATACTCAGTTGCCAGGCGCGTAATGGCGAGAAAGTTATTGTTTTAGGTGTGAAGGATGATTATGCAAATGTACAGGAATTACGCTGTTTTCATGATTACGTTACTTTTTGTATCGTCGGCGGTTGCCCTTGATGTAATGGTGGATAAAGGGGTCGACGGTGTGTTTCAGGGTAGTGATATTCAAATTTCTCCCGGCGATAAAATAACCTGGAATTTCAATCTTACCGGCCAGAGCATGGTTAGATTGCCGGGTGACCTGAACACCCAACCGGACTGTGGACTGTTCGATGCGTACCACCCTGATGGTCCCAATGAGTTATCGGCCCCATGCCGGTTGGCGCCTCCGGTATTTTCGCATTGGGTACCAACAAAAATAGTCTTCGAGTGTTATCACCAATTAATCTGAACGATCCTTGCGCAGACCACATTGTGTTCTCAAGTGGTACCAGCGCAATTTGTCGGGACGACACCATAGCCAAGCACCATGTCCTGGATGAAGTGCCGGATCATCCCGGTATTTCCGGCGTATTTCTTCGTTACGACTGGTCGGAAATCGAAATTGCCCCGGAGTGTCTACGACTTTTTTAAGTCTCGATATGGAGGTTGATCGAATTGTCTCCGCGGGCAAGGTTTTCAATCTTGCAATCAAGGCCGGCGCGGCAGCGACACCAGATTGGCTGGGAACAGATTTACATATGCAACTATTGCAGTTTCGGGACACTGGTGGCTCTCCATTCAGCCCCGATTGCGGATCGGAGATGTTCCTCGGAAATCCGGCCAACCCGACCTATGGTCAGCGTCATTATCAGATGCTGCAAGCGGGCGAACCTGCATTCCCACGAAAATAGACTACCCAAATGCTGTATGGCAGATTGTCCGATCTGTAACAGCGCTGTATGGGCCGCTAACGCTTATACGCCCGAGAGACTTTATGATTTTTATAGTCGCCAGATGCGTGTTCTTCAACAATTCTTTCCCGGAAGAACCATCAGCTATCAATTGATTCAGGACGGGTTTCTTAGAGTATCCGGGGTTGACGAATATCACGGCTGTTTTACCCAAAACTGTGATGACAACCTGCCCGGTACCAGTGAACAGACAGAATCCATCCTGATGAATAACTTTGACGATTTTGGGATTGGTGTCGCGGTACAACACAATGGGCTGGGGCCATGGCCCGGTGGTGTAATTGTCACTTCTGGGGGTATCGCTGGAGCCGGTATTACTGTGAAGCCGGTGTGTCTTAATCACGGGATTCATTCTGCGGACACTGATTCTGCGGCAGCGGACCCACCCTCCATTAATTCATTTTCTGCGCCCGGTAGTGGTTGCCCTAACAGATGGGTTCTACATTATGGGGAGAGGGGGCAGCTAACCGGGATTCAGACAAACAATACCCGGAATTTGTTCGCCTTACCCGATATCAACGATACCCTGCAAAATGCTGAATATAACTCCGGCGCTGTCTTCGTAGAATTGTATGAAGAAGTGATCTGGCTTGCAGACGTCATTGGCGGTGAATTGGATGCGAACGCAGGCACCCCTCGGGAACTTGAAGACTGGAATCAATTTTTTGTGATCGGCGACTAAGCGCAACCTGGTTCCTGGAAACTCTGACTGATCCGCATGCGACGACATTCGACATTGCACAATTTGAAAACGATATCGGGGCGGATCTGGTCTATTGGTTTACCGACCCAATGTTTTGCGACGCCACGGTGCCAGGAACAATTGGGAAGATTAGAGTTTCTCCCTGAACAAGTACGTTAAGGGATTAGTATTTCAAATTTTTCTACCCAGATAAGTTCGCAGGCCCGGGATCCGGTGTCATTCCGGGTGAGTGAACTTCTCCAGCGCCACCCATCTTTACTCTCGACCTGGACCAGATATCCTCCTATGTTAACAATATCGCCCTCGACAGTTTGGGTGAGCAGCTCCTCAACCCCACTATTCGCTGGTATTAAATGCATATTGCCACTGAAACGTTTGATTTCCTTTAGCGGAATGGGTGGTGAATCTGTTCGCCAGCGATACCAGCGATTACTTTGGGAAATTTTGATTTGATCGAGCACGCTTTCGTCCGACATATTTCCCCAGCCAAGGGCAAAATCTACCGGTGATAACCTGGCCAACCTGTCGAACCGATAATCTTCTCGGGAAAGAACGCGTGCTTCAATATCGAATATTGCCAGAGGGGAAATTTTAAAGTCGCCATACAGGAATGATTCGTTGTTATCCAGATTTTGCTGGCGAGGCAGTTTGCTCACCATTACCCCTGGTCCATAACTAACAGCCCCGGGTCCTGACAATATTTTATATAACAGAAATAGCGCCGCCGAAATAAAGAGAAATTTTTTCAATATTAAAAGCTTTATCCATATTGCCGCTGGTTGCGTTCTATAACGTGGTCACCCCACCGTCAACGGGTAGTGCCACCCCGGTGATGAAGGCAGCATCATCGCTCGCCAGAAACAGCACCGCGTGGGCAATGTCTTCGGGCTCAGCAAGGCGACCCAATGGTATTCGATCACGAACCCTCGCTTCGGTGGCCGCTGGATCGGGGCTGGCGTTAATAAAATTACGAACCATAGGTGTGTTGACGTCGCTTGGGCAAACGCAATTAACTCTAACATTACTCGATGCATAGTCGAGTGCCATTTGTTTGGTCAGCATTAATACACCACCTTTGGAAGCGGCATAGGCCGCGACCGCAATGGACGCAACGAGTCCGTTGATCGAAGATGCGTTTATGACGGCACCACCACCGCGCCTGGCAATTTCCGGTATTCCAAATTTGGACCCGAGCATTACTCCCTTAAGGTTTACATCGAACGTTTTATTCCAACTTTCTTCTTCACTCTTGGTAACCGAGCCGGCAATAAGCAGACCGGCGTTATTAAAAAGGATATCGAGTCCGCCGTATGTACTTACTGCCAGATCCACCATTTTTTTTGCGTCCGTCGATTGGGTTACATCGACCCGTACCGCTACTGCCACGCCGCCATCACCACGAATTTGATCACAAGTCACCGTGGCTTCCGGTTCATTGATATCTGCACAGACGACGTTAGCACCTTCGATCCCAAACAGTATTGCGGTAGCGCGGCCAATGCCCGATCCAGCACCTGTAATAATAGCAGTTTTATCTTTGAGTCTCATTTTCCCGTTGGAGAGCGATTTATATCTGATTCTCGGCCAAATATATCAAAGGTGTGGCACCTGGGGTAAGAAATTGACAATAGATGAAGGTAGACTACGACATCGTATAAGCACCATTAACTCTTCGATAGACATAGATTAATGCCAAAAAATTTCGTAGTTGTACCCGCATTTAATGGGAAAGATTTGCTAGACAATTGTATTCAAAGCGTATTGACGTGTAAAAATGACTGGACCCCTGTGATTGTCGATAATTGCTCTACTGATGGAACAAACAAGGAATACGTTGAAGCACTCGGTGCGATTTACATACAAAACTCCAAAAATCAAGGATTTGGTAGAGCATGTAACATAGGCTTGCAGTTTGCGATAGACCACAATGCAACTCATGTCGCGATTTTGAATCAAGATGCCATCGTTGAACCGGATACGTTGTACTTATTGGGGGAAACCATATCGAAAAGGGACAATGTGTCGATTGCATGTCCGCTAATTCTTGACCAAGACAAATGTTTACATCAGGACTTTTCGGAATGGTTGGTGCGACAAAATAAGATGGTTCTGGAAGATGGTTTGAACGGAACAGTAAGTATTGAGTATGACGTCACATTTCTCAACGCAGCACTTTGGATGTTTAATATGGATGTTTTGAAAAAATTAGGTGGTTTTGATCCGATATTCTTTATGTACAACGAAGATAAAGAAATTGCGGCCAGGTTTGGTTTTCATGGTTATAAAATGGTTTTGAATACCAAAGCGAAGGTCATTCATAATAGTAGCTCAAGAGCTGAATTAGATACCTTCAGTAAAAGAGTGTTTTGGTCTTCAGTTAGATCATCTACTAACATGATTGGAGCCATGAGAAATTACAACAGACCCTTTTATAGAAACCTTCCCGGTGCTTTAATAAATTGGTTGCGTGGATTGATAGCAAACATTTTAGGCCGAAATATGACGGCAACACTAGGATATTGCTTGTCAATTTTTGTATTCATACGATCTCTAAATCAAAATCGAAAACACTACAATCTCTCAAAAAGGGGTGTGCCGAATTTGTTTTTTCGATGAATATTTAAATTCTATATTCTCTCCCAACAGATTGTTAACCAATTGTGAAGCTCGTATTAAAAAATTCAGCTTAAACAAGATTGCTTAGGGTACCCAATTTTGAGTTAATTGGGGTCTAGGAACGGTTGCCACTCGGAACCGTGCTTGGGGCATTCAAAATATGGTGGTGGTTGCTCGTGTTTTTCGATAACACAAAGAAAAGGGTAAAAATGTATAGAGTGAATTGATCGCTGTAGACTTGAGGCTTCCGAACTGAGGTGTTCGGTCTTTTCGATTCCTTGGGAGTTTAGACGATGGACCAACCCAGTAACGTATGCTGCAAACCTATGTGGATTTCCGTGAATATCTTCACACACGTAAACACTCCCATTAGGCATATGTGGCAGCATTTCCTCTAGAGTAGTAATTTGTTGTTCTGCAGAATGTCCCCCATCATCAATTAGAATATGTATATCTGGCGTATCTTCTCTGAAATCTGCCCAAAACCCGCGGTCTTCTTGATCACCAATATATATATGAATTGAATCTGTTTCGTAACTCTTGCAGGCAATCTTTAGGTCAATACCAAAAATATGACAGTCTTCGCCAAAATAATTTTGCCACATCCCCAAACTGCCTCCACTATAAACCCCGATTTCCAGCAAGTTGACGGGCTTTCCTCTAAATCGGGCAAAATGCCTATGATAAACTTCAAAGTAGTGATTCCATTTAAATATTCCAGGTCCCTTGTCATGCTGTGAGAAATAATCCCATAGCGGATTTGTAGGTTGAGGACTAAATTTAAGTTTTTTGGGGTCTTTACCTGGCCCAATATCAATAGCCAACCCGGTGCAAAACTCCGGAAGTAAAGTTATTGAGCGTGTAAACAAGTAGGGACTGCGTAGGAAAGCACTAATCAACAAACCTATCTTTCGAAAGTAGAGTTTTAACGGATAATTTAACATCTAATTATTTCAGTATGTAAGGTGATTTCTTTGTTTGAAGACAAATCCCGTTCACTATATGTTTCTGGAACCTATCGCTGGTTTGTAGAACTATACGAATTCGCAAATTTCAGCTAAAAATTCAAAAATATCGAATCTTAATCTGACCACCAATTGGTAATCCCTCTTCGAAGATGTCAGGAAGTTAATCGAATATACTGACAACACTAAAATTTCACAAATAGGCACAGAAATACAGGGTTATGACACAAGACACAAGAGCGTTAAATTTAATGTACCTTGAGATGCTAAAAAAGGTATTGACTGACTATTTTAATATCGATAGAACCGAGTTCAAACCATTGGACTCGAGTAATACTAGTTGGAAACGAAAAATTCTCCACCGCCTAAACATAAGATTACAACAAAAAGGGTATGCAATTTGCAAAACCCAGACTATTGACAAAGAACATCGGATAAATGGCCGGGATTGGCCTGCCAATGCCGATACAATGATCGGTCTGAAACGACTTAATAATATTCAGTATTGTGTCGAAGAGGTTATTAACAATGGGATTGAGGGAGATTTGATCGAAACCGGAGTGTGGAGAGGAGGCGGGGCAATATTTATGAAAGCCCTATTGAACCTGTACATTGTGAAGAACAAACAAGTATGGGTGGCGGATTCATTCGAAGGATTGCCTAAGCCAGACGCTAAATACAAGGCGGATGTGGGAGATGTTCATTTTAAATCTGACGAACTAAAAATATCCCTCCAGATCGTCAAAAATAATTTCGAAAAATATGGCTTATTGGATAATGATGTTCAATTTTTGAAGGGTTGGTTTAAAGATACTTTGCCGACAGCACCGATAGAAACACTTTCAGTTTTGAGGCTGGACGGCGATATGTATGAATCTACAATGGACGCCTTAGTCAATTTGTATCCAAAATTGTCTTGTGGAGGGTACATCATTGTCGACGACTATGGCGCTGTCAAAGGATCCAAGTTAGCGGTGACAGACTACAGAAAGAATCATGCTATTACAGAGGAAATAAGAGAAATTGACTGGTCGGGAGTGTTCTGGAAAAAAGAAACTAATAGACATTCGTGTAAATAAAAATGATCAGAGGAGAATGTGAATTCGGTTGTTAACCCGCAACTATCAACCAGCGAGTATTAAAGTTCCAGCTAATTTTTCGGTTCCCACAAAAATTCGTCTACACCGAGCCACCTAATAGTTTAGTCATGAAACGGGTAATCGGACCGATGACGCGCTCATACAATTTCCAGATCGAACTGAAATGGGAAAAATGATTCTCTCCGAATTAGGTCCACTGCTGATCGTCCCATTTAAGCCGATACTTAAAAACCTCCAATCCCATCATTGGCACTACTCTGTTGATACTGGGTTGTCCGTAGCACATGTCTAAAATAGAATCCCGCAGGTTCTCCTGGGTTTTACACAGCACTTCTATCAAATGGGCGTAGTGACCTACTGCGAACAATACAAACAGAGCTACTTCTCTGTCGACAAAAGGTTTTGCCACGATTGGAGGGTCTGCGCCAGCGAAAAGAGTGAGCCCAATAAATGCGTAACTGACCGTTTTTCACAGGCCTATGAATGGCGCACCGGCTCGGGTTACATGGGACTCGTCATTCCCTCAAGACTGGACCGATAGCTCCGCATGGAAATAATTTATGGTCCGAATCGAAGCAATCTGGAAAATTCGCTAACGGCGTTTATTTTTATTCGTAAATAGTTTTTAATCCGAAAGTGAGCGATTCAGCTAGCTCCACTTGGGCTTGTATGGTGTGTACATTCGAACAACGGCTCCCCCTGTTAACCCCTCACCAATGTTATTTTTTCGCCGCATTATTGCTCACTCTAATACCTATCCATCGTACTCGTCCCGCCATACTCAGAACACGGTAGGTACAATGTCAATCCTGATCAAAACAGGAAACAGGCTGATATATTTACTAAATCCGACTTGCCGAATTCCTGCTCGATTTCCGGGAAGATACTGTGTTGACGGGAAATTTCGAAACCGATGCTGTCGTTTGGATAGATTTCGAAGCTAATGGTTGAGCTTTCGTTACTGTCTTCATCGATGATGTATCCTAACCGACCATAAATTACTTTGGAAAATGGAGTAGATGCACCAGTGAAATGTTGATCAATAGACAAGTCACCGGCAGGGTTTTCGAAAGTGGCATGCTGGTAGTCGGCAAAAACCTGCCACTCATTGTTAAACCAGTATGAGATACCGATACGAAGATTCTGTGAGTCATTGTCGACCTTAGTTCTTATCGTACCAATTCCGACACCAAGTGCGTCGAACGTATTGGTGGTGGAGCTACAATCTACATAGGTTAGCAAATAACCAACAAAAACTTCTCTGTTAGCTCATGTAAAACTCCAGTTGTCAATTGGTAGCTGGTTGACTCGGTATCTGAAGCCGGCAATCCAGAAAAACTGAATTGAGATTCTGCCTTTGTCGCACCCAGTGCGAGCCCATGCGCCACAAAATTCGACACTTTGCGACTCCATGAATTCTGAAACACATCAAAGTCGAATTCAAACCCAAGACCGGGTGGTACATTTGTTCGATTGCTGCTTAAGTTTACGCATACCGGTTGAATAGTGCCCAGATTTTGGGTTTTCACAACCAGGGCAGCAATTACAGAGTCAATTTCAAATCCACTATCGAACGATGCTTTGATAAGTAGAGGACTGAACATTGATCGGCCTCAACTTCTTTACCGTACTAGGCAGCTGAGGTGGAATTGATACTTGAACTAAAGGGGCTGCCGGCTGATGCACTAACAAGTCCGGTAACATCTCCGTAGGTTGAAAACCGGTTGAGGGCGGCGTTAAATCTAACCTCCGTTGATGCCTGGCTAAAATCAACCGCCAATATATCCCGACTGAAGCTGATCAATAGCCACAGTATCAATAATTGACAAGAGAACAAATTTGTCATTTCCCTCATACTCCTTTTATGGTTGATTTCTGTTTATACTGAATATTAGCGGGAAATTAAAAATCATGCCTGTTATGACAGGATGGGTGAAACCTACTGACTTTCAATTGGTCTCATAATTTTGGGTGTCCAATTGATCATGTCATCCGCGCTTTTGTTTAAATTGGATAGTAAATGATTAAAATTAAACGCAGCGATTCGCGGCGTGCCATATTATTAGATGTGGTTAGTTTTTCAGACTTACACTGCATAAAATTCTAAAGACGTACCGACAATGTTAGAGTATTGACCATAATCCGAGTCCAATTGACTGTACATCGTTTGTTATCAGAGCATAATTAATGGTCGAATGGAGACTGTCTGTTTATCGGTCTCTGGATTTATTCTAATTTTTCATATCTTGTCTGGATTAACCAGGCGTATTACTTACCTCGAGAGCCTCTGATCAAAACATGAACGACCATCTTCAGTCCAGAATAATCAATCTCTACGTTGGAAAACTTGGCAATAGCCCTGCTATTACCTGTGCTTCCTGCCTTGAATTTAATAATTTTGGATCTCAATCTGGTTCGCCCAGTTTTAATCAGAGGCTCCCTAACGTACCTACCGTTTAATTGTGCAAAACCTGAAGAAAACATTTAATCGCTTTTCTCTAGATCAGAAAGTACTGACCCTTATTATTATTGAGGTTTTGGGATTTTGTATTGTTGGGTTTGTCGCAATATCACAATTACGAAATGTTGGTGGTCAGGTTGAGCGGATTGCTGAAGTTACCTTTCCATTGCATATCTCGGTTGAGAATATTCGTACACAGATTCTTCAGCAACACATTACTACCAGCCAGATAACTGCAGGACTAAGCCAGCGGGGTTTCAACGAGACCGCTTACAGTATTCGAAAAAGGCTCAATCAGATGAATGCTGAAAACGAAATCGCTGTTCAAAAGAGCATTGAATTTTCGGAAAAATATGTTCGTAAGGTTGTACTACAGCAAGATCAAAATGAAAACGCATTATCGCTAAATAGTGAAGAACTTCTGCAGGGACTGTTTGATCTTCGCCGAGCTACCCAAATACAAAATCAATTAATCGTTAGTTTAAGCAAAATTACACAAAACCGTGGATCAGGGCACTACTCGGACATTTTGCAAAAATTTGACGCTAGTAAATTACTGGTTGATCAGAAACTGAACGACCTGAGCTCAAAGATCGAAAAAATCAGAATTGAATCGATTCGCCACGCACTGTATGTAAAACGCATTGCCATTGGTTTTATCGTGTTGACATTGTTGGCAGCAGTGGTGTTTTTTGTAGGTATGCTTCTATTAATTGTTCGGCGAAATATCTCTAAACCGTTGCAGTTACTTACAGATACCATCAATGCCTTTACTGCGATGCTCAAAGTCGAAGAATCCGAATTTGAAAAAGGATTAATGGAAAGGAGGGATGAACTTGGCCGGATGAGTCGAAGCTTTAACCGGTTGAAACATGATTTATGGAATCAAGGGCAAGATCTTCACGAAGCTATAGCAGAGGCAGAACACGCGAATCATGCGAAATCTATGTTTCTTGCTGCGGCGAGCCACGATTTACGTCAGCCACTACATGCCATGCAAATGTATATTGCAGCTCTACGGCAGAAGGTAAATGATAAAGACACTCTTGCTGTGGTCGACGATATCGACGCGGTTTCAATTTCTACAGCCCGTCTGTTGAGCGCATTGCTTGATGTTTCCCAGTTGGAGGCAGGAGCGATAGAACCCAGTATTGAAAATTTCCCCATCAACGACGTATTGAATCGAGTCTGGCGGGAATTCGCTCCATTCGCCAAACAGAAAAACCTGGATTTCAAAATGGTGCCCTGTAAGCTTCATGTTAGAAGCGATCCGGTTCTCTTGGAAAGAATTCTCGGGAACTTCATGTCAAATGCAATCCGTTATACAGAAAGTGGAGGGATTTTATTGGGGGTGCGGAGACGCAGTGGTTTGACCTCGATTGAGGTTTGGGATACTGGTCGGGGAATTCCAAACGATCAGATTCAAGCCATCTTCGAGGATTTTCACCAAATAGACAACGAAGAGAGGGACCGGAGCAAAGGCCTGGGATTGGGCTTGGCAATAGCAGAACGCCTGGCTATCTGCCTGTCTCATGAAATAGCTTGTGACTCTATTGTCGGTAAAGGCTCTCGTTTTGCTGTAATGGTTACTCCTGTGGCGGCAAAAGTTAGCGCACCTTCCATTGTTGAAGAGCTTGATTTCCTACTGCATGGGTTGTCAGGTAGGCGTATCTTGCTGGTAGAAGATGATCTCGAAGTCCTTAAAGCAACCCGTCGACTGTTGGAGTCATGGGGTTGTATTGTTACTCTGGGAACCAAATTGGAAGAAGTGATGTCGCTGATCCAAGATCAGCTATCCAGCCCACCTGAACTAATTCTGGCGGACAATCGTCTTCCTGGTGGCGCTGAAGGAGTAGAAGTAGTACAGCAGGTTCAACAACACTTTGGCTACACTATTCCCAGTATTATCGTTACCGGGGATGTGCAGGAAGAGCACTTAAAAGAGATCTCGAGTCTTGGATTCAGAGTATTGTCTAAGCCTGTTCAACCCGCAAAGTTACGCTCCCTGATCACACAATTACTCAGTGAGAATGAAAACAGTTCAATTTCTTTAAAATCAATTTCGGCTTAACCGAATACTACAGACGCTCAACTCTTATTCCTTATCCTTGAGTAAAGTGCCACGGCTTCAGTGCGACTAGTCGCATTGAGTTTCTTAAAGATCCCCGACACGTGCATTTTTACCGTACCGGTTGAAAGTCCAAGTTGTTCGGCAATGGCGTTATTTGATTTCCCAGTTTCAATTAATTCCATGACCTGCAGTTGCCGACGGGTTAATGTTTCATCCCGTACAGACTCGTTCAATTCGGTTGAATCAGTCTCAGACGTATCGTTTAAGTGTAGAACATGTGGGGGAATGTAGATTCCACCGTCAAGCACAAGTTTTATCGCGCTAACAGTTACATTTGGTGTTGATGTTTTCGGTATATACCCGGCAGCGCCGGCGGACATGGATTGACGAATGGATTGTAGATCCTCATTAACCGATACGATTATGATGGGGATGTCCGGCCAGGACTCACGAATCGTTCTGATACCACGCTCCCCATCCATTCCGGGCATTAATAAGTCAAGTAATAACAGGTCGATTTGGGGGTTTTCACCGAGAATCTGTGTGACCTGGGTCAGACTATTTGCCTCAAAGATCAGGGCGTCAGGAGAGGCAATGTCGAGCATCATGACCAAGCCACCGCGCACCAGTGCATGATCGTCCGCAACAACGATGCGAAGACTGGATTGATCCTGATCTGTCTCAGTTTTCTTGTTCACAACACTAAAAATTATGATGACAGGGAGAATATATAACACTAGAAACGAAAACACCCACCTTGATTGTGCAGTAGTATCCTCTTAATTAGTCGTGGCCTTGCATGAACAATTATCACCGAGATGGGTGACATTGTCCTTGGAGACGGGCTACCATTATATTTGGTGATGTTTCCAGGTAAATAATATTTATGAAGAAAGCAGGATTAAAAATTTGTTTAAGGATTCACGATCCCAATGAAATTTAGTGGGCCTGCACTATCTGTCCTGATTTGGTTGAGCTTTCCGGCTTCAGCCCAGGATTCGGATTGGTGGCCAACCAAGGTGAATATATACAATCCTGCCTGCACCAATGGCGATGTCGCCTGCTGGACCGACCCGAGAAATAATAATGACAATCTGGAATTGGCAGATTACGTCCCATTGATGCCAGCAAATGTTGCGAATAAACACCATATATGTGTTTCGTTTCCGCATATGAAAGACTCTTATTTTGCCGGCGTTGCCTATGGCATTATTTCGGAAGGAAAACGTCTGGGGCAGAAAATTACCCTGGTTGAGGCAGGTGGGTATACCAATCTAGAAAGGCAGCTTAATCAGGTTGAAGACTGTATTGCCAACGGCGCAGAAGCATTGGTAATTGCTCCAATTTCCCGGGACGGCAACGCCAAACAAATTGACGTGATTCGGGCGTTAGGCATCCCTGTGATAATAATAATCACCGGACTCAATACTGCCGTAGACGCCAATTCACTGCAGAGTTTTTACAATATGGGGTACGTTTCCTGCAAATGGGTTGCTGACCAGCCAAAGGCCAGAGAGGGCAAAGTAAAAATGGTATGGTTTCCGGGGCCGCCGGGAGCGGGGTGGTCGGTGGACGGAGACAAAGGATGCCGGGCGGCAGTGCGGGATTCCGATGTAGAGATCCTTGAAACCCGGTGGGGGGATACCGGGAAGGCGATACAGTTGGAACTGGTGGATAATATATTACAGACATTAACCTCAGGAGAGAATGTAGAGCTTGACTATATAGTTGGTACTGCAACGACAATTGAAGGCGCGGTTGGATCGTTAAGGGAGCGTAACCTGCAGAATCAGATCAAACTGGTCGCTTATTACTACACCCCGGGAATGCATATTTTCTTAAAACGTGGTGCGGTTGCCATGGCTCCATCAGACCAAATGGTAACCCAGGCACGGATCGCCATTGATCAGGCGATCAGGTTGCTGGAACACAAGGAAATGGCAACCGGGGGGCGCCCAGAGTACAGTCAGACGGGTCGCGTGATCGAACATGCACAGCCGCCGTTTGTTATCGTTACACCACAAACAGTGTCCCAATTCGATACTTCTACCACGCTCGCTCCATCAGGTTGGATACCAAAATTTTCAGTTGACTAGACGCATTAACATAGGTTATGCACCGGCAACAAAGGACTGAAGCCACCTGAAAATTGATCCGATAACTACTTACCCACCTAATTTCTGTCGACCTCTAAAATGCTGCTGACTAATGATACATTGTTAAACCCTCTACTGAGGCTCGAGCAGATATCAAAGCATTTTCCAGGCACCTCAGCACTCAAAGATGTCGATCTGGAGGTGCGCGCCGGCGAGGTCCACGTGTTGTTCGGCGAGAACGGCGCGGGCAAATCGACCCTGATTCAAATTATCGCTGGGGTAATAAAGCCCACCGCCGGAACCATTTATCTCAATAACGAAGAGGTCGTTATCGGATCGGTGCAACACGCACGGGAATTAGGGATTAGCGCTGTATTTCAGGAATTTTCTCTGATTCCTCAGCTCACCGTTGAAGAAAACCTGTTCCTGGGATCGGAGTTGCTAATCGGTCCGTTTCTGAACAAAGAAACTCTGCATCAACGCGCTTGTGAAACATTAGATAACCTTGGATTTGATCTCAAACCCGAGGCCAAGGTCATGCATCTTTCTCGGGCCGAGCATCAAATGGTCGAAATTGCCAAGGCATTTCGGACTAAACCTTCGATCATGATTCTGGACGAACCAACCGCCTCTTTGACCGAACATGAAGCGGACCAGCTGTACGCCATGATAGAAGTACTAAAAAATGAAGGTATTGGCGTCATATTCATCACTCATCGAACTAAAGAGATTTATCGAATTGGAGATCGCATTACGGTACTTCGGGACGGCAGGCGAGTTACCACAGTGTCTGCTAAGGATACAGATGAAGATACCCTGGTTGAAATGACCATCGGTCGACGAATTGAGCAGGTCTATCCTGAAATAAATACCAATTCAGGCAGATTGCTCCTGGACGTTAAAAATCTGCGTTTGGCAAAAAGTAAAGCCCATTCAGTCTCAATCAACGTTCGAGCCGGGGAAGTAGTTGGCATTGCTGGATTAGTTGGCTCCGGAAAGTCTCAGATAGGCCGCGCTTGCTTTGGCCTGGATAAAATCAGAGGAGGACAGATTTCTTACCTGGACGATGTGGTTTTTGATGGCGCACAACGCATAAATGATCTCAGTCCACGCTCGATGCTTGACCGGGGAATGTTATATCTTCCTTCTGATAGACGGGTAGAGGGGCTGGTCATGATGCAAAACGTACGCGAGAACGTATCATTACCTTCGTTGGGGTTATCAAAATTTTCTAGCGGATTCTGGTTAAATCGTCAGAGTGAAAAGGATATCGTAGGGGATGTGGCACAACAACTTGGCTTGAATCCACACAGTATCGAAAGACCTCTGGAACATCTTTCCGGCGGTAATCAGCAAAAAGTGCTAGTTGCCAAGAGTTTAGTCAGAGATGTTAAATTGTTTATTCTTGACGAGCCTACAGTCGGTGTCGATGTTGGTGCCAGGACGGCTATATACGGATTAATCAAAAATGTCTGTGAAGCGGGGGCAGGGGTACTACTAATTTCTTCGGATTTAGCAGAAATAGTTAATTTGACTCATCGTTCATATGTAATGCACCGTGGGGCACTGTGCGCAGAGCTCGATCGAGAACAATTGTCGGAACAGACTTTACTCAATTATTTTTTTACAGAAAAGGTTAGTGCATAGTGACTGAACAATCGAGAGGATTTATTGGCAGGGTACAAAGGGGCCTAATGGTGTCGTTTGTTAAAGCTGGTGTTTTGCCCTGGTTTCTCGGGATTGCTATCGTGGGCTTTAGCATTTTCAACGAAAATTTTCTGACTGAGAGAAACTTATTTGGTATTTCTCGCCAGTCTACCTATCTGGTACTGGTCTCCATGGCGCAAATGGTGGTCATGCTAACCGCCGGACTGGATCTCTCCGTAGGTGTTATGCTCGCCATGACATCCGTTGTCTCCTCGATGACCATGGTGTCATTGTGGTCTGGCTATGGCAGCGGTTGGGAATCCGTTTTTATTGGCTGTCTGGCTGGTTTAGGTGCAAGTGTAGGAATTGGCTTTATCAACGGTGTCGGAGTCGCATTTTTTCGGGTACCCCCATTCGTCATGACCCTGGCTGTTTCGTCCATTGTATTTGGACTGGCACTAACGATTACAGGAGGAACACCAATATACGGTGTGCCGGAATCGTTTGCGAATATTTTTGGCTATGGCGAGATGGCCGGAGTGCCAGTCCCGGTATGGATTACTGGGTTGTGTGTCGCGATTATGTATTTTTTCATTAATTGGACTCCAATGGGACGATATCTTTACGCTATTGGAGGCAATATTCGAGCGGCGGGACTGTCCGGTATCAACACGCGTTTCTATCTATTAAGCGCGTACGTGCTTTCTTCGATTATTACGGGGATTGCAGCTTTATTGCTAACGGCGCGTCTGGAAAGCGGTGAGTCCAATATTGGATCCAATTATCCGCTACTGTCTATTGCAGCCTGCGCTATCGGGGGGGTCAGTTTGTTTGGTGGGGTAGGGCGTCTTTCAAATGTTGTGTTGGGCGCAATTTTTATAATCCTCATTCAAAATGGCATGAATCTGCTACGGATAAATTCATACCTGCAAATGGTCGTTGTAGGAGTTCTTTTGATAGTGGCAATCGTCGCCGAAAACTTCCGTCAACAACTCTTGTTGACAATGAATCAGTAGTGCTAGAACTATAACTATCTGGTGTATTTTCTTTTAAAATATAGACTATTGACTAGGGTATATATCCAATGGTATATATACCTTCAATATAAGGTGGCAGGGTATCCTTTTGGCAAGTAAGCGAAGTTGCTACCAACCGCATAGGTAAGAGATATCAGTAGCGTTAGTGGACAGGTAATCTCCACAAACTATGCATCAGCTCGGCCAGTGAAGTGGCATTCGTAGCGGGTTAATTCTCGAACGAGCCAGCTTTACAACGAAAGGTAAAAATTGAAAATCCATGAACAAAACGCTTTTACCCACTGACGTTGTAGGTGGCACGTTCTGGCTGCTTTCTATTGCCATGATTGGTGCAACAATATTCTTCCTGCTAGAGCGCAATAAGGCAGCGGGCAAATGGCATACCACCATGACATTAGTCGGCGTAGTAATGCTGGTTTCCGCCATTCATTACCACTATATGAGGCAGATGTGGATGGATACCGGCACAGCGCCGATCATCCTCCGCTATGTCGACTGGGTTCTTACTCATCCGATGCAAATCGTCCTTTTTTATGTGGTATTAACCGCGGTCACGAAAGTTTCCACCGCATTGTTTTGGCGGCTGCTTATTGGATCGCTGGTCATGGTAATTGGCGAGTTTCTTGGTGCAGCCGGGTACATGAGTACAACCCTGGGCTTTCTTATTGGCCTGGTTGGCTGGCTATACATACTGGGCGAATTGTATATGGGAGAAGCAGGTCGGGTTAATGCCGAAAGTGGAACCGATGCTACCCACCTGGCCTTTAATGGTCTGAGATTAATCGTCACCATTGGCTGGGCAATATATCCACTCGGTTACTTTATAGAACATCTTGGTGGCGGTGTGGACACCAATAGTTTGAATATTATTTACAACCTCGCAGATTTTTTAAACAAAATTATTTTCGGCTTTGTAATCTATCGAGCAGCCATGAACGATACCAAGGTACATTCTTGATTGGCGTCGAAGACCCATATGCCAGGCCGGATTTCACCCGATAAACAATGATTGCGCAGAGCAAACGTTAGGAGCATTTAAATATGACTGGTGCAGATATTATTGCTGTAATAATTCTGATAGGACTTGCGATAGCTATCGCTGTCTATCTACTCCATTGGCTTTATCGCAGATCATCAAAGGAAGTTTCGTTTGTCCGTAGTGGACTTGGAGGAGAAAAAGTTGTGATTAGTGGTGGCGCTTTTGTCCTGCCGATAATTCACAACGTGACCACAGTAGGTATGCGCACCTTGCGCATTGAAGTCCGGCGCGGTGGAGATAAATCCCTGATTACGAAAAATAGAATGCGGGTAGAACTGGTCGCGGAATTCTATGTGCGAGTTACCCCCACAGAAGAATCGGTTTCAACAGCAGCCAGATCGCTGGGCAAAAGGACCCTGGAGCCGGAAGGACTCCGAGAACTGGTAGAAGGCCGGTTTGTCGATGCATTGGGAATTGTTGCGGCGCAAATGAGCATGGACGAAATGCAGGAACACCGCGGGGACTATGTGAAAAAGGTCAAGTCCCTGGTTGAAGGTTCGTTAAGTGAAACCGGTCTCGAACTTGAAGCCGTTTCACTGACAGGGCTGGATCAAGCGCCATTGGAGGCATTCGATCCCTCCAATGCATTTGACGCTGAAGGATTGACCCAGCTAACCGAGCAAATTGAGTTGCGCAAGAAAAAACGCAACGATATCGAGCAGGACACCAAGGTACAGATTCGAAACAAGAATCTGGAAACCGAAAAGAAAGCCCTAGATATTGAGAAGGAAAGCGAGTTCTCTCGCCTGGCCCAACAGCGGGATATTGATAAACAACGAGCCAAAGAGCGCGCTGAAATAGCAATAGAACGGGCGAATCAGGAGCGAGAGGCCGAAGAAGCACAAATCAAAGCTGAAGAGGAAGTCGAAAAATCGAGAATTTCCCAGGAGCAGGCCATTGAAGTGGAGAAGTCCCTGCGCGAGCATAAACTCACCCTGGAAGTGGAAGAGCGGCGCAGAACCCGCAACGATGTTGAAAAAGACACAGAGATTCAGATTCAACAAAAGAACCTGGAAGCGGAAATACGCAGGCTGGAAATAGAAAAAGAGAATGAATACGTCCGACTCCAGCAACAGGAAGACGTCGCCGTTAGAAAGGCAAAACAAAAAGCTGATGTAATTAAAGAGGAAGCGGCTCGATTCAAAGAGGCTGAACAGGCACAAATCCTCGCCCAGGAAGATGTTAACAAGGCAAAAATTGAACAGCAGAAAAACCTGGATGCGGCCCGAATTGCCAGCGAAGAAATTACCAAGGCCCGGGAAATTGAAAAACAAAAGAACGTAAAGCTGGTGGAACAGGAGCGCAACCTTGCAGTGATCAAAAAATCTCTGGAAGTATTGCAGGCTAATGCTGAAGAAGAAGTCGCACGGGCCAAGGTGGTCGATGCTGAGGAAAAAGTATCTTCGGCCAGGGAACTCGAGATTGCGGAACGGAACAAATCAGTGGAACTCATCAACACTGCGCGCCAGGTCGAGCGCGAAGCAATCCAGTTGACCACGTTGGCAAAGGCCGAGAAAGAAGCCTCCGCAGATCGCGAGCAGGCAGAAAAGCACACGACCCTTGCGGCCAAGTTGCGCTATGAAGTCGATGCAGCCGGCAAGCAAATGCTGAATGAGGCAGAAAATATGCGTAGCGATGCGAGCCGCCGCAGTGCTCTACGAATGCAATTAGCAGGCAATCTCGAATCGATTATCCGTGAGGCGGTTAAACCCATGCAGAACATCGATGCCATCAAGATTATGGAAGTTAACGGATTGCCCGGATTCAGTGACGGACAACCCAAAGGCGCCGCTGGAAATGGTGGTGGCGGTGGCGATGGGTCACGAATCAGCGATGGGCCATCTGGTGGCAGCCTGGCTGATAATGTGGTGAATTCAGCATTGCGTTATCGTGCACAAATGCCATTTGTCGACAACCTGCTACAGGAAATCGGTATGTCACCTGGAGAAATCAGTAATATCAGCAATATTCTCGGAGGGTATGACAAGGAGATTACTGAGGTGAATCCAGGTGGTGGCACGGGGTCACGAAAAGTGTCAACCAAACCTAAAAAGAGCTAGCAAACTAAAAACTGGTGATTATGGTAAATAGAACATGAAGCAAGACTTAAAGTCCTGGTCGGACAAATACACCAGTCTGACAAATAGTGATGAAACCATTGGTGCGATGGCCAAGTATTATTCTTGCACGTTCATGTATGACATGACCGACTGCAAGGTAATTATCGAAATGCATGACGGCAAAGTCAAACAAATCAATACCAATCCTGGCCCGCTTGATGCCTATGATTTTGCGCTTCGCGCTTCCGCCCATACCTGGCGCGAATTCTCCCAACCGATGCCAAAACCAATGTATCACGGAATCTGGTCAGCGAGTTTTCGCAAGGATCTCAAGATTGAAGGAAATCATCTGATACTGATGAGAAATCTACGCAACTTTACCGTGCAATTTGAGCTGTTAAGAAAAAGTGGCGTGCCGGTTTAATGCGTAACCACGTCATTTGAGAGCCCAGTAAATTGACAACAAGATTCAACCTGCACTATCAGGAAATAAAAAAATGGTAAAACATTCACCTGTTACCGGTCGCTACGTAACCATCGACGTTGATGGGTATGAGTACAAGGTTTTTTACTTGCACAATGGCCAAGGTCAACCACTCATTTGCCAGCATACCGCCGGCTGCCACAACCATCAATGGCGCGGGTTACTGGAAGATGAAGACATCACCAAGCATTACAACGTAATTGCTTACGACTTGCCACGGCACGGCAAATCAGACCCTCCCCATAATACCGAGTGGTGGAAGGAGGAATACAAACTTACCGCAGACCACTACTGTAATTTTATTGTCAAGTTGTGCGATGCCCTGGAGCTCAAAAATCCGATCTTTATGGGGTCTTCATTTGGCGGAAACGTGGCGTTGCAACTCGCGTTACGTAAGCCCGATCGATTTAAGGCGGTTATCCCGGTCGAAGCCGCCGACCATGCACCCGGATTCTATCTTGACTGGTGGCACCATCCCCACGCCAATGCCGCCCAGGTTTGCGCCAGTGGCGTCTGGGACCTGATGGCACCGCAATCCCCTGAAATGGATCGCTGGCTTACCTGGCACTACTACACCCAGGGGGCGGAGGCGTTCAAAGGCGATCTGTATTTTTATTCAGTAGATCACGATCTGCGTAATGAGTTGCAAAATATACAGGGCAGAAAATGTCCGGTGATCATGATGACCGGTACCTATGACTATTTAACACCACCGGAAGCAACCGAAAATACCGCTCGTCAGATTAAGGGCGGGGTATATATTGAAATGGATGACATCGGTCATTTTCCCATGAGCGAGAACTACGATGTTTTTCGGGTTTATCTTAAAGAAGCGCTACGCATAATTCGCGAACGTACCGACGGGTAACTGACGGAAATTGACCGTGGTGGTGTCGCGATATAAAAACGATAAAAACAGGGACAAATTCCGCAGTCGGGGAAAATCATGTCGGTAAAAATTTACGCCATGACCTGCGGCTGGCTGACTTCAGACTTAAGCATGATGCTCGCTGGCAAGCCTGGGAAAATTCGATTTCCAGTCCCAGCATACGTCATCGATCATCCTAGAGGATGGGTACTATTCGATACCGGGTTGCACCCCCAATGCCAACATGATGCAAGGGGTCGACTTGGTTTTATGGCGGACCTGTTTCAAGTAGAGTTTCGAACCGGTGAGGACATTCAGTCGAGGCTTGAACAACTGGATATTGACGTGAACCGGATCGATTATCTGGTTAACTCCCATCTGCACTTTGACCATACTGGTGGTAATGCGCTGATCCCCAACGCCAAGATAATAATTCAGCAAAGGGAATGGGAAGCCGGCCAAACTCCTGAATTTATCAAAGCTAATGGTTATTCCAAAGCGGATTACGATCATGGTCACTTAATTAAACGAGTCAACGGGGAACACGACGTCTTTGGCGATGGTCGCATAGTGACAATTCCCACATTTGGCCATACTCCCGGACACCAATCTTTAAAAATCCGTTTGGATTCCGGTGACATTATATTAACTGCCGATGCATGCTATCTAAAGGAAACCCTGACCAATCTCCATTTGCCTCATCTTGTGCACAATCGAAGTGAGATGCTTGATTCCTTGCTGCTGCTACGAAAATTGCAGCGCGCCGGGGCCCGTATTTTTTATGGTCATGACCCGGAATTTTGGGCTCAGCTACCCCAGGCTCCTAAGGAAATTGTCTAAACAATCTGGATAATGGACAGGACTATTTCCAAATTCGCTGGTACCGCCCTTGTTGAGCATCGCTCGGACAAAGTTTATGTCCGATAGATTAACCTGGTTGCTTATCTTCTTATTGCTTTACTGGGCATACTGTTTTTTTTGGGGTATCCGGGCATTGCGAAGATCCCATACTACCAGTGATTTCCTGTTAGCTAGTCGACGCTTGTCACCCTGGGTGTTTTCGTTGTCGGTAACCGCAGTCACCTTAGCCGGATGGTCATTTATTGGACACCCGGCCCTGGTTTTTCGAGATGGCTTTCAATTCGTCAATACGTCGTTCTACGGTGTAGCGGTTGCGCTTTCCGGTTTGGTGCTATTGAAGCGACAATGGATGCTGGGACAGCGCTACGGATATATGACCTCGGGAGAGATGTTTAGCGACTATTTCAAAAGCGACACCTTGAGCATTGTATCCATCGGCATCGCACTGCTGTTTGGTATACCATTTGTCGCGCTGTTATTTAGTGCCTCCGGGTTTGTTATCAGTGAGATAACAGATAATGCGGTACCACGAGAACCCGCAATGTGGATATTGTCGGGCTTTGTGCTGCTTTATTCGATTACTGGAGGCATGCAGGCCATAGCAAAAATTGCGGTGGTTCAATTTGTTCTATTTGCCTTTGGCGTGATCGTTTTGGGGACCTTCGCATTGGATTTGGTCGGAGGATTTGACGCCTTAAATAAAGGATTGGCAAATATGGCGCAAAACTTGTTTGGACAATGGGGCACATCAAACGGTAATGGCGGCGGAAACTTCCCGGGCTATTTCGCCATCCCCGGGGTGATTCAATGGAGCTCAGGGCTCGGCATCGAAGCACCGGAAGGGGGCCCCTGGACTGCAATTATGTGCTTGACCTTTATGCTGTCGGTAATGGGTATCGCAGCGTCGCCGGCAATTTCGATGTGGGGATTCGCCAGCCAGTCACCCCGTGGATTCGCCATTCATCAGATATGGGGAGCAGCATTCAGCGTAGGATTAATTTTAGTGTTATTTGCCACACTATTGGGTGTGAGCGCCCATCTGTTGGGCGCTACCGCCGAAGTCAATGACAGTGGAATTGTGCCGGTTCAACATATTCCGGTTTTGGCCAGCCATGAAGGCAATAAACTGATACCGCATTTCATTAAGTTGATCAGCACCGAACAACCCTGGCTTATTGGTGTGTTTGCAGTTTGTGCCATTGCCGCCATTCAGGCTACCGCCGCTGCCTTTATGTCGACTACCGGAAATATCCTGACCCGAGATATATATCGCCGCTATATTAATGTTGATGCCGACCACAGGCAGCAAATGACAGCAGCCAGGCTATGCACTGGACTTGTGTTCCTCGCCGCCATGCTATTGGCAACTTACTCCATGGATGCCGCAATTTTATTAGGAAGCCTCGCCATAGCATTTGGTTTTCAGTTATGGCCATCACTGCTGGCAGTTACCTGGTTTCCCTGGATCACTCGACAAGCGGCCAGCCTCGGACTCATCGTGGGGCTAATTGCGGTTGTCATGACCGAACCCCTTGGTCAGAAACTCGCCGCCGATTCGTTGCCCTGGGGCAGATGGCCCTGGACCATTCATTCAGCTGCCTGGGGAATGTTTTTTAATATTGCAGTTTGTCTGATGGTGTCCGCAATGAGTCGAGACGAAACCGACCGGTTACGTCGGAATCGCTTTCATGAATTCTTCCAGGATTATAGTGCGTCGGTTTCACGTAGACGTTGGTCAAAGCCAGTAGCCGGTGTAATAGTACTGGTATGGATGTTCTTTGCCATCGGTCCGGGCGCAGTAATTGGAAATATTTTCTTTGGTGACCCCAATGGGGGTTACGAAACCTGGAAGTTTGGAATGCCGTCGCTCTGGGCATGGCAAATAATATGGTGGGCATTAGGTGTGGGCATGATTTGGTATCTCGCTTACAAAATGGAATTATCTACCGATCTGGAACGTGATATAGAGAGAACAGGTGGACAAGCATGATGATTAGACAGCGTGCTCACAGTAAATCTATGTTTAGTTTTTCAATGAACCTGTTACAAGCGACAATTAGGTCGAGGTAATTACGATGTTACGAATCACAGGCTATAGTGACAAGTATTCTGTTTGTCCCGGAGACACATTGCAGTTTTATGTAAACTCTGAAAATAACGAATCTTACGAAGCCCACCTTGTTCGATTAATTCACGGTGACACCAATCCTGATGGTCCCGGATACAAGGAAGAAGAAATTGCAGCCGCCTGCAATTCAACTTATTCCGGACGCAATCAACGGATACATGGTGGCTCCTATGTCGTAATCCCCCAGGATGACAGGTTGAACGTAAACAGCTTTACCTTACAAGCTTATATTTTTCCAACCACGCCAGAGAAAGGGCGACAGGGCATCCTGACAAAATGGAATGAGTCAAACAAAAGTGGTTATGGGCTGTTTGTGGATGACAATAATTGCTTGTCCCTGGAAATCGGCGATGGCAACGGGCAAGTAATGAACCTGTCCAGCGATAAAAAGTTAATGCGCAAGGTGTGGTACCTGGTGGCCGCGACCTATGACGAAAGTAGTGGGCGGGTTACCTTGTATCAGGAGCCCGTCGTCAGTCGCACCAATGGCGGCCTGGGCCTTTCGATGCTGTATCCGGCTGACGAGACCTCTGCGTTGATTGAGGCGACCAACAGTCTGACACCAGGAATTAACGACGCGCCGTTGCTGATGGCAGCATCGACCTTGGTAGAACGAACCGGTCGAAAAATCTTTGGCGGACATTACCGGGAGGCACGTCAACCAGTTGAGTTGCCAGAGCAAGTCAATGTGTATAACGGCAAAATCGATCGACCCCGATTATGTAGCCGGGCGCTGTCCAAAGCGGAGATTGAATCCCTTGCCAGAGGTTTCGCCGGATGTCCCGCTGATATTCGCAATAGCGTTGTTGGAGCCTGGGACTTTCAGGCAAATATCACTACCAATATTGCCTCGACCCATATCATCGATACATCACCCTGTCAGCTAAACGGGTTTATTATCAACATGCCAGTACGCGCAATGACGGGGTACAATTGGACCGGGGACGAAATTGTTTATCACCACAAGCCGGAAGAGTATGGCGCCATTCATTTCCATGACGATGATATCGATGACGCGCGCTGGGATGTTGATTTCACCCTAACCGTAGCCGAAGGGTTAAAGAGTGGCGTGTACGCCGTGCGACTCCGTATTGGTGGAGACGACTCCCAGGATACCGAAGACTATATTCCCTTTGTTTTGCGTCCGCCAAAGGGCACCGCCAGTGCGAAGATTGCCTTCATCATGCCAACTAATAGTTACATGGCGTATTCCAACGATAATCTGGGCACTAATTCGGTGGTAGCCCAGTTGCTGGCTGGTAAGGTCCCTGTAATGACCGCTTCGGATCTATATTTGAATGAACACAGGGAATATGGATTATCAACCTACTCATTACACTCTGATGGCAGTGGCGTGTGTTATTCCTCCCGGTTGCGTCCAATATTGAACATGCGGCCCAAATACCGTCATTGGCTTTCACCTTCCTTGTGGCAGCTCAATGGCGATCTTCACTTGACTGATTGGCTGGAGGAAAAGGGGTTTGAATTTGATGTCCATACTGACGAAGACCTACACCGAGAAGGAGTAGGGTTACTTAATCGCTATAAGACTGTACTAACGGGCAGCCATCCCGAATACACCTCGGAGAAAATGCATGCGGCCTATGACTCCTATCAGCTGGAAGGCGGGCGCTGGGTCTATCTGGGCGCAAATGGTTTCTATTGGATTAGCGAATATCACCCGGACAACGAAAATATTATTGAAGTACGAAAGGGCGAAGCAGGAACCCGAGCGTGGACCGCCAATCCCGGAGAATACAATAATGCATTTGACGGCAAGTATGGTGGCATGTGGCGGGCCCGGGGTCGGATTCCCAGTAAGCTTTGCGGCCTGACATTTACCGCTTATGGCTTCGATGTTTCCTCCTATTACCGGAGAGAAGAAGACAGCAAACGTCCCGAGTGCTCCTGGATATTTGAAGGGGTTGGAGAGGACGAGGTTATCGGGGACTTTGGATTGGTGGGCGGCGGCGCTGCTGGACTTGAGCTTGACCGATACGATCTCGAATTCGGTACCCCTCACAATGCCTTTCTACTGGCCCGATCAGAAGGTCACACTAACCTTATGCTACAAGTAAATGAAGAGATTCATTTTTCTGTAAGAGGTTATTACGGCGGTGGTACCGAAAACCCCCAGGTCCGAGCGGACATGATTTACTACAAGACTCCAAAGGATGGCGCGCTATTCGCCCCTGGTTCGCTATCCTGGTGCGGCAGTCTGTCGCATAATAATTACAATAATAATTGTTCAAGGATTTTGGAAAACACCCTCAACGGGTTTCTCAAGGAAGGGCCGCTACCCTGATAAATTTGGCGTTAACCCTTAAATTGCAGCCTGGAAACTACATATATTGCTCATGCAGAATCCCACACCCACACCCATGATGGAGCGCCCTGAGGGCAAGGAAATAATTGGCGCCTCCTCAATCCCGCCCAATGCTCTCGAAAAGGTAGCAATGGAGGGATTGGACTTAGACAAGCTCAATGATCTGGCTGAATGTTTGTTTGTGCTCAATAATCGACGCTACGGGCCCATTCCCGGCGCCTATATGGTGGTGTGCACCAAGGATAACCAGGAATGGTGTGTCGCCCAGTTGAATGCAGACAGGCTTAAACCCATGATTCTGTTCGAAGACAAGGTTTACTCTTCTCCTGAACTGGCCCAGGCCGAGGCCCAGCGTATCAAAGAAGATCGAGGTGAATCCGCACCATGTCGCTGTACCTGACTCCCGAAATAATTATTTTGAGGTAAAACCATGTTTGACAAACCCACAGGCGTGCAAACTGACCAGGGCAGGGCCAGTACAGATGATTACATTACTCGTACTTATGTGCTGCCGCTGTTGCACGATGAAGAAACCCGTAATCGGCTTATTGCAGAACATAAGGCCAATCCGGTTGCTGGACCACCCAAAAATGGTCAGCCTCCAATCGATCATAGTAAAGACCTGATTACCGTGCTGGATAAATTTCGGCGTCAGCCTATGGAAGGAAAGTACATTACCGTATGTAAACGACTGCATGAAGATTACAGAATTGGAATTTGTTCAGGAATTCGTGGCGTACCAGTAAAAATTCTGGAAAGCTCTTTTTCTTCCGAAGAAGCCAGTGAACACGCGATCTTTTTGAAGCGAATAGCAGATCTATTAGAAAAGTATCGGTAGCAATTGGAGGCTGATAGGGCCATCCTTGGTATCCAGAAAACCATAGGTGACACTCCTAATGCCGCGAGACTATCTACGAGATACCATTCGTCGAGCGACCATTGAAGAGTCTTGCCTGGTTGTCAATTGGGAAGACGGCCACAATAGTCGATACCATCCGATATGGCTCAGACATCAATGTGAATGCAAACACTGCGGTACCTCTCTAAATGGAGTAAGGCGAATTCGAATTCACCATATTCCAGAAGACATACAGCCAGCAGAAGTACGCTTTAGTGAAGAAAACGTTGAGCTAGTCTGGTCAAACGATTCCCATATCTCTTCATACAGCGCCCGCTGGCTAAGGCAACATTGTAACTCCCAGGAAGAATGCAGGCTTAGAAGTCACCAGCCCCAACTATGGGACGCATCAATGCAACAACGGGTTCCTTCTGTCGATTTCACCCTGGTTAGCCACGATGACAAGGCCAGGCTGTCTATGCTGAAGACAATTTGTGATACTGGTTTCTGTAAAATCTATAATGCACCAGTAGAGTCAAGCAGATCCAATGAGATAATTGAATTAGTCGGTCCCCAACGTCAAACCCATTTTGGAACTTATAAGCTCACCAACAAGATTTCTGTTGATAACGTTGGCGACATTACTGACGCTCTTGATCCCCATATCGACGAGACTTACCGCTTGTCGGGAATCGGAATTACTATTTTTCAGGTAATTCGACCCAGCGTAGTTGGCGGTGATTCGACACTGGTCGATGGTTTTGAGGCGGTTAATCGCCTACGCAAACAGTTTCCAGAGGATTTTGAACTGTTAACCAAAATTCCAATTGTTAGTCACCGTCTTGATCAGGCAGCAAATAGTGGGCAGCAACAACGGTGGTATAAATCGCGATTACCAGTAATACAACTTGATCCGGACCAAAAAGTTTGCGGCGTAAGGCTAAACGAACGTCAAATAGCACCGCTTGATTTACCCCATGAGCTGGTTGGCCCTGGCTATCACGCGCTACGCCGTATTTTCGAAATCGTTTACGACCCGGCGTTGAGACTTAATTTTAAGTTAAAGGCCGGTGAAGGCTTATTGTTCAATAATCAGAGAGTCCTGCATGGCAGAACTAAATATTCCACGGAAGAGCCTACCCGGTCAGTCTTGACCAGTTCAGTGGATTTGGATGATTTTTATTCCACTCTTCGACTTCTACAGGCAGAAGTTGATAGTGAGTCGAGCCAATTAAATTATCTGCAGGGAATGGCGGGGTAACTCAATAGCACCTGCTAAAACAATAAAAATCCTATCCGGGCCAGGCACTAATTGTCCCGATTGCGTGAAATCTACAGAATCAATTTAAGTTCTATCCTAGAGGTCAGGTCGTAAATTTAATCTGAATTTCGTAGGAACTGTAGTTATGTCCGCTTGGTCTGAAGAGTTTTTACTAGTCTTGTCGGAATCTCAACGCATCCGATGAGCGATTACTCTAGGGTTTGTATTTTTGATTGGAACACCTATGATCGGTGACCACCTGCTACAGAATTTTGAGCGGCAGGGAATGATGAAACCGTTTGTGGGGGCGAATTGCTACGCGCTTACGATTTTATAGATCATATGAGGCAATTGACGCCCGTCTATTGATCCAGACGGCACATCACCTTTTAAAGTAAAGCCCATAGCACTATAAAATGGAACAGCAAAAGGATCGGCGTGGAGGTGCAGTATTTCTAGTGATTGGACCTTCGCACGCTGCAGTATTTTGTGCCAAAGTAGTTGACCAATACCCTTTCGTTGCCAGTCAGGGTCAATAAAAAAAGAGTGTACTTCACCCGAATTGGATTCATGGTCAGCGTCCAAGCAGGCACATCCGCATATTTCATTGGCTTCGGCAACCCAATATTCTCCTTTTAACAATCGCTCCTGGGTCACGGTTAATTCTTCTCGGCATTTAGCCATAAACAATTCATCGTAGCCATTTGAACGTTTTGCGCAAATACACAATTCTGTAAGCACATCAGCATCATCGGCTTTCGCACGACGCAGCCGAACTCCCTTAACAGATAATTCGCTTTGTGTTTGCATTTTTAAGGCATTCTCTTGGTTCTACTTTTGAGCAATCAGCTTCTAAAAAGTATGCTTTGGATAGAGTTGATGGAATTCTGGAATTCTGTTTTTATCAAGAATCAGGTTTTAGCGAATTCTAAAGTTCGGCCTGGAGGAATATTGCCGAGAGATATCGAAAATCGACAATCGTACAATTTGCTAATGCAATTACCGAGATAATATAATTGGCCATGATCTGACCCAAGCTTACCCATTCAGGCAAAGAGCTACCCGATCTCATTCGCGCCAGATAACGGGGAACCAATCTTCGCGCATACCATCGCCATGTCGAAAATCTATTTCAGGAAATGATGGTGAGGTCTCTCCAACCCGTTCACAGTACGTAACATCATCACCAAACCATCGCATAGAAAACGCTCGGCGTCGTTTTTTTAGTGGTGCATTAGTCGTTCCATGAAGCGTGCGGAAATTGAATACAATGGTATCTCCGGGCTCTAACGCTCCTGTTAAAATTTCGTAATCGCTCAGATTATTATCGATATCCGGTACCGGGCTCATAGATTGATCATCTTTATTGAAACTCGCCCCATCCATAAATACGCGCGGAAAATAAAGGTCTCCCGTGGCATGGGACCCTTTAACGAAACGCACTGCAACATCTTCGTCTGCTTGGTCCAAGGCCACATATACACTAGCAGTCTGATTCCCGTTGACGCAGTAATACGGTAAATCCTGATGCCAGGGCGTAGCTCGTTGAGTACCTGGTTCTTTCAAAAACGTATGTTCGTGAAACAATTGCACTGTGGTAGATCGCATAAATTGTCCCGCCATGGATGCCGCGTAGGAGTTTAGTGCAAAATCGCGGTACTCGGGAATTAAATCCCAATTACAGTAGCTGTCAAAAAAACGACCTGGTGTTCCCACCGGTAAACTCTCGCACGGATAACGATATGCTTCAGGGGCCGCCAAATTGCGGTCCAAGCCAGATCGTAGCGTATCAACCCATTCAGAGAATGCACCACGCAATATCACAACACCATCTCGCTGGAAGGTTTCAATATCCTTGGAGTTCGCGGAATACTCAGATACATTGCTAGGGTCGAACCCGGTAATGTCCGGTGCCGACCATGGAATGGTCGTACTGTTAAATCCTTTTTTAGATGTTTCTGAATTTTGCATGGGAATGTAGCTTAAGTAGAGTGATCATTCAGGAAAATCATCTGGGCGAGAAACTTGAGTATGATTCTGCCAGATTGAAATGTCAAAGCTTGGTGCTTTTATCTCGAAAAATAATTCGAAAGCCACTTCAAAATAGATTTATTTTCGAATTTCATTGTCCCACTTACTGACATGACTCTACCTAGAAAACACCTACTTAAAATTAATTTTCCCTTCTCCAAAATTGAATCTGTATTCCCAGGTGTCGTCGTCAAATATAGGTGCTCCTAAAATAGCAGCACTCCTTTGTTGCATCTTATGAGTACATGAAATTCTGTTACAACTTATTCTTCAGAAAATGGATAGCCTTTGTTTCGAAACATAATGCAATAACTAGCTAGAGGACATAATTGAGTATGGTTCTGTCGGTCACAGAATTAAACCCATCCGTCTAAAGGTGGCCCTGATCTGCCAGTCTAGTTTTTATCAAATATAGCAGAATATCTCCATAGCAGTCATTCAAGCCTCATAAAATAGACTGCATATTCAGTTATACCTCATCTACCGATCACGGCGTAAATTGGTAAATTGCACAGCACGGGGTATTTGCTGTGCTTTATGATGGCAGTTTGCTAACGGTATGTATTCGGTCAGCTTGAACAGTGACATGTCTTATTTTGTATATAATTGAAGGTTGATATTTAGCCCCCATCGCACTCCATAAACTTTGAATTTCATCATTACTGTAGTTTTCAATTTCAAAATGTAATGCCTGAAGATCTGATGATAACTCAGGTGTATTCTTGGCATTAATCGAATTATTGGTATGAAAAAAAGAAATGGTCGCGTTAAGAAATTTTAGTGCTTCTTTATAATCATCAAAATTAGCGCTAAACAGCGGCTCTATATTGAAGAGAGCTGCTGGATTGGTTACGGAAAAAGATGACCCTGACAAACGTTGCTGCGATCCAATATATTGCTGGCTGGTCTCATGTTCTAAGTTAATTAAAGTGATCACTACTTTATCCTGATTATGTTGCGGCACATTGCCATCTTGTTCAATCAGCTTGTTCAAAACTACGAATTGCTCATCCAAGCCAAAACTGTTTTTCAAATACAATTCGAGTTCGTCCTTAATTGTTTCTAATACTGTATGGATCACAAATTTCTTCCTAAAAATTAACTGGGTCAAGATCAGAATCAACTATCCAGCCTAAAACATTTGTATTTAAGTGATCCTGACCCAACATGTTTTATCACAGTTTATGAAGTTTGAAGTAGAGTAATTCAACCTAAACGCGTTGATAGGTATTGCCACGTTGACCGACTGACAGGATAATCATGCCATGAACAAATCTAAAAATCCCTACCATAGTCACTGTTTTCCACCCGAAGTAATCAGTCATGTGGTTTGGTTGTATCACCGATTCACTCTCAGCTTTCGTGATATCGAAAAATTGTTGGCAATCCGCGGGATTCAAACGTCTTACCAGTCCGTGCGCCGCTGGAGTATGAAACTCACATAAGAGTACAGGAAGACCCATCGCAAAAGGCAGGCGAAATTTGGTGTCGATTTACATTCAAATTTGATCCAAATCGGGCAAATATTTGCATCACAGTTTGCACCACCATTGTTGCACAACCCTAAACTCGGGCCGGGACTTTCCCGGACTCTAATGGATCAGTTTTCTGTGCAAAACGTGGTTCAAATTGCGGTACTAATCAACAGCCTACTGGCGGAAAGTTGTCCGGAAGAGTCACTTGCCGAATATTTTTTGCGTAAATTATTGATTCGACCCAAATTTGGGCGCAGTGGAAAGCGGACATTTAAACATCGCGGCTTAGACTCGCTTTAGCGGGTGCGACGGAGAGTTATAGACCGAAGTGTATTGCGCTATCGTGTCACACCAAACCTTGACGCAACGTATCTCATTCTGGTTGTTTGAACCGATCTCTGGGTATCTCCGCGCTCGACGTTATTTCAACTAGCAATTCAGGATCGTAGAGACGAACAATTTGTATCGTCGTAGTTACTGGAAATGGATGTTTAAAGTATTTCATTCTTATATCTCCAGTTTTCATAAATTCATCTATATCTGTTACATAGTGGGTTAAAGAAAAAATATCAGTCATTTTTCCACCAATGCTTTCTAAAACAATTTCAATATTTTTGAGGACTTGCTCCGTTTGGGCTCTCATGTCCCCTTTTTCTATTACATTACCATCCGAATTCAATGATACTTGACCTTTCAGGTTTACTATTTGTCCAGCTCCCTGAATCACTCCCATGGAAAAAGCACCGAATGGACTCCATATTTTGTCAGGATTAAAACTATCTATCATCAGATTTTCCTATATCTTATAGTCGTATTTTTCACCGACACCATGTCGGGTTATCTAGTTCCAAACGACCGCTGTCGGGAAGAAAGAGGAAAATTGATGCATGATTCATATATGGTTCAATTTTTAGTAACTGGCTCTAACGAGAGTATGACAGAGACAGTTGCCTGGTATCAATAACCTCTATTTGACCAATGAAATCTGGCGGTTTTTGGACTTGAACTCTAGAAGTTGGATATCAACCCTAGATTTGGGTGCGAATATGCGGCGATCGAGCGTAAAGCGCGACCATGGGCAAAATTAACAGTCCGAATACAAATTGCTGGCTTTCGTAATCCAGTCCGACTCCCACCAGGAATGATGTTAGTACCTGGAGCACCAACACACCTATAACGGTAAATCCATACCCGCCCCAGCCACCTAACAACGATGTCCCGCCAACCACTACCGCGGCCAGGGTCATAAACAGATATTGATCGCCAACGCCGATAAATCCTCCTCCACTCCAGCCCAGCAGTAATGCACCGGTGAATGCCGAGGCGCAGCCACTGATACTGTACATACCAACCCAATAGCCTCGCTCCGAAATTGACAGCCGCTTAGCAGATGTACGACTGCCACCCAAGGCGTAAAGATTTCGACCCCAGGTGGTGTTACGCAATCCCACGATCAGTATTATGGAAGCGATTACCCAAATAATAACCACTGGCGGAAACTTCAATCCGAAGAACACACCATTCATGGCGGCAATATTGGAAAGCCACTTGGGAACAACGCCAAATACGTTACCACCAAATGCGGTTCCGATACTGGTCAGTATCTGGGTTCCACCGGAAACAGCGAAGCCAACACCCAGTGAAAGGATAAGTGCCTGTCCTTGCAGACGAAAACTGAGTATCCCGTTTATAAAGCCGATCCCGGCGCCAATCAGTAAAATTCCAATAAAGGCGATCCAGGGTGGGGTCCCCAGGGTCAGCAAATACATTAGTCCGATATTGGAGGAACCGATGACAAACGGGATAGACAAATCGAGACCGCCGAGTAATGCGACCAGGGTTTGACCGATACAAGCCAATCCAAGAAAGGAGGCGAATACCAGCATCGATTTGAAATTCAGGGTAGATAAAAAGCCCTCTACCACCAGGGAGCCAATGATAAAAAGTCCAATCAGAACGACGATACCTATAAACGCACTTTTATTGGTTTTAATCCGTCTGTTCAGAATAAAAGCCAGAATGATAAAAGCGATAAATACCAGTACCGAAATAATGTTTCGCCAGTGAAAAAAGTTCTCTATCGCAAAGGCTGTGGCAATAAACGCAATTAACAAAGCCAATAAACCCCAGGAGGCTCCCTTGTTCCGGGTAATTAATCCACGCAGATAACTTTGCCTGTATTCGTCTTCCTGATCATCAGACAATGAGATGGCGCTTTGACTGCGGCTTTGTCCTGGGGTTTGCGTGTTACTGACGGCGATACCATCGGACCGGTATATCCAGCGAACCGAACAATGATGCCAGCCCCACAAAATCAGAACAAATATACCGAGGGCGTATAATAGAATATTCTGCAGGGGCGCTTCGTCAATCCAACCCAGAATTGCGCTAACGATGGCAATAATCGCCGCGATAATAAATCCCAGCCATTTGTAGAAAGAATAGGCCGCTTTCTTCATGATTCAGACCACTGACTGATTGATTTGTCCCGCCCCTGTTTAATGTAATAGGTACTAATAATGTGAAGGGAATTGGGTGCAGACAATGCTGCGATGGCCACGATGGAGACGATTTGCCAAAGTGGTACACCTATCGCATAAAACAGTCCTCCCCAGATCAATGCAGAAAAAATTGGAATTGGCCACAATCTCCAGAAGCTCTGGAAGTTGATGTCAGCCATCGCAAGATAGAGGAAGACATGGAGCATCACGATAATAAATGCAGCATAGGCAACCTGGGCATACGATGACATTCCTGGTACATCAAGATTTACTCGAACTGGTTTTGGGTATTTAATTGTGGCTGCGTCATCCTCCAACTGACTCTGTGCAAGCGACTCAGCTTGAGAGGCGGAAAAGATAGGTGATGCGTATTGTGGTTTTGCCAGGTCCGTATAATCACCCACCTGATCTGAATAGGGGGCGGTAAAGAAATACACAGAAACCACGCCAAGGACACCAATCAAAACGATAAAGACGTTAGAGATATTTTTAAACTTGTTGTGCACTAAAGGTGCCGTCAACGTGAATAGCCCCACGCCCACCAAGATAATTGCGTAGATTTCTCCGGACAGGCTGCTAACCAGATAGCCCTGATCAAAACTGTCAAAGAACAGCGCACCAATAGCGATAACTGCCACCGCTCCAGCAAACAAACCCAGTGCCATGCGTTTGGTTCTCTGGGAAACATCCGGTAACATCACCAGAATGATCAGGGAAGCTAGTAAGATCACACCAATGATGGAAATTACAACGGTGGTGGAATGGCTCACCAGTGCAGCTGCTTGTTGGGCGCTGGCGGAGATTTTGCTTGGGGCTGCCTGATCGAGTGTTTCCATCGCGAAAAATGTCGGAGAGTATGCGTCCATCCCCTGTGGCGTGACTTTGGTGATCGATTCTTGTTCCGCTACCCCAGATGTACCCGGATTAAAAATCAGCCCGAGGGCGGTGATCGCTAGGACAACCATAAATGCGACCATGGGTGCCCGGGGATATTTAAACAATACTCTGAAGGCAAATACTACGGCGACAATGCCAATCACGATAAACAGAATATAAGTTCCCGCTGTGTAACTTATGCTGGCCGCATCACCAGTTACCTGGGCAACCCCGCCATCGTCAAGAATAACGAAAGACGAAGAAGAGGCCGATACGCCGACCAGTGGTTCCACTACCTGATCCATCGAGGTATGCATTATCACCCCAAGGGCGATAACCGCGAGAATGACGAAAAAAACCAGTGGGGAAAGGTTTCTCACGCGCTTCTGGATTTGCGGAACTGCCAGACTGATTAGCAGCGATACTACCAGTATGACACCATAGGCCAGGTCGGTGACGAAACTCTGAACGATGCCAAAATTGAATGTCGACAGTACATAGGTAATCAGGTAAATATTCAACGCCCCCAGTAAGGATCCGAATGCGCTGCCGCGACCTCCGGCAAGATTGGCGCCCCCCAATACCAGTGCGGTTACCGCCATCAGGGTATAAGTCGTGCCCTGACTTGGATCACCGGAACTAATCAAAGAGGTAAAAGCAATAGCAGCTAAACCTGCATATACTCCTCCAATGGCATGGGCGCCCAGGCGTACCAGGTTTATCCGAACACCGCTGGTATAGGCGGCGCGTTCATCGGAACCCATCAATCGCAAATGGCCAAAAAATGCCGTACGGGAAATGATATACCAGGCAGCAGTTGCAATCACCAGGATCACCAGCATGGCTGAATATATTGTGGTTCCACTTCCCCAGGGGAACATCCAATCTGGTGCTACCCCACCCGGGCGGGGCATAACGATTAGATTAAGACCTACTAAAGTCAAATAGCCACTGAGTGAAACGATGATCGGTTGCACTCGCACAAATATGATGATTAATCCCTGCAAAACCTGATAGGCAATACCAACGCCCATGGCGTACAGGAAAAAAGCGATTGGAGAGTCCATAAACTCCACCGCAAACAACTGGATCATGCTGACATTAATAAAACCGATTAAAGGGCCTATGGAAAGGTCAACACCGGCACGACCTGCCATGACAATAATGGTCAAGGCATAGGTTGCTAATATTAGTGGAGCAACAACGATCACGGCGCTGCCGATGCCAGCGCTTGAGATCAGGTTGGGACCTCGAATCACGGCGAATATCAGCAATGCGAAGAAAATAAGCATCGGCACCATCAGATAGGTGTTCGCATTGGAACTGGATGTTTTAACATCCATTGATGCTGACGCCTGACTGCTGCTAGATACGTTCATAATCCTGAATAATACCTATTTAGAAGTATCGAATTTTCATGTTCTTTTTAGGCTTCCGGGACCTGGTCTCATGATCATCGAAATCTACAATCCGAATAAAACCGACATCTGCCCCGGTGATTGGGCTAGTGTTCGGCGTCTTGACACCGGTCCCTATTGCGCTATGTGCAGCTTTGCCAGGTTGGTCTTGCTTGTTGGCTTTTAAGTCCACATGAGTGCTGGCTGCGATGCTCACTTTACTAACCGGGGCAGGGGGGAGATCACCAAGTGGTGTTCGAATCTGCTCCACAGATGAAACCGCTTGGCCGGGACGGTTCACGACCTGGTGGGCAGGTCGATTACTGCGTAGCGCCGAGGTTGCGGACTCGTCAACCTCAAGGGTGTCAGAGTTTACAATCACAACACCGTAATCCTCTTTCGCACCTTCAATGGAAACCAGTGAATTTTTAACGTCCCAGGTGACTTTTTCAATTGGCCGATCAAACGGCTCGCCGTAGCCGCCACCACCCGGGTTTTTATTGGTGGCGGTTTCCCCTGGTTGGATAGTTGCGATAATATTTTTACGCACAATTTCGATGTCGTCACCACGCTTAATCTCCACTCGACCAACCTTGGAATCAATCATGGTTGATCTTGCATTGGCAGCGCCCATGGCAGGTAATCGTCGCCCCTCACCAAACATGACCAGGGTCATAGGTTTATCGATGGGTTCGACCTCCCAGCGGGTGCCCGAGCCGCCACGAAATTTACCGGCGCCACCGGAATCGGTCATCAGGTTATAGCTTTGTATGATCACCGGGTAGGAGTGTTCAATCAGCTCGACATCCCCAGAAGTTAGCGCGCCGAAACAGGATTGTGGACCGCAGGCATGCCATCCGTCCTGTTGCGGCGTGGCTCCCGCGCCGGAAATCAGCGTTGCCAATACCATGGTGACGTATTCTTCGTCAGTACGGGTATCCCAGCCAGCCATATTGCAGCCATTGGTATGCCCCCATGAGGCGCTGACTTTATCTGGGGCGGCCTGTTCAAATGCGAGTCGTACCGCGTCGGTCAAAGTTTCCATGGGGGTGGTCGTGCAATTGACATGGGGAGCCGGTTCCGCCGCGTTGCACAATGTGCCTTTTGTTCCCATATCCACGCTGACACAGCGATACAGTCCTTCGTTATACGGCGGCGGTAATTGGGCAAACATCATCATCCCCAGATAAACCCCCGAATAAGAATTTCCCTCATAGGAATTAATAAAGTAGGGCACCTGGGGCGGGCTGGTGATGTCGATCTGACAGGAGTCACCGGTAATTGTAAGATCAGCTGTAATTTCCATATCGCCGAGATCATGACCAGCGTCTTCGAGAATCGCGGTACCCGAATATTTTCCATCAGGCACTTCCCGGATTAACGAACGCATATGTCGATCCGCCATTGACAGCAATTCGTCAATGCAGGCTTTTACTTCCTCGATACCATACTTTTCCAGCATATTTATCAAGTTACGCTCACCGACCTGGCAGGCACCAATCAATCCATTGAAGTCACCTTCCTGATCACGTCTGGCACGCATGTTAGTGAGTAATAAGTTCAGCACATCCTCACGCCTCTCTCCTTTGTCCCAAAGCTTGATTGGTGGCACCCGTAGTCCTTCGGCATAAATTTCTTTGGCATCCGGGTTATACCCCGCTGGAACTGGTCCCCCAATATCGGTTAGGTGACCTTTGCAAACTGTCCAGAAAACATGTTCACCTTTATAGAAAACCGGCTTGTACATGCACATATCAAGAATATGGCTGCCCATATAGTCAGGATCGTTATGCAGCAACAAATCCCCTTCGTGCAGATCGTCAGCGAAGAAACCCGCCACGGCATTCATTGCCGGCATTAGCGAACCCAGATGAATAGGTATATCCTGACCTTGCATGATCATTTCCGGGGTCGCGTTGAACATCGCAGTGGAATAATCATGTCCCAGATTAAACACACTGGAGCGTGCAGTACGCTCCAAAGCCAGGGTCATTTCCCGTTGGGTAGTTTCGAGTACTCCGCGTACCACCGACAATGTAATGGGATCAACTTCGGACATGGCTAATTCAGTCGGGTAATCAGGTAGGAAGCACTCTTGTGCAATTCGATTTTCCATCCGGGCTGGATCACAAGGGTAGCGGTCTCTTCCTCTATCACGGCAGGTCCGTTAATCTGGGTACCAGCACCAATTTTTGCGCCATCGTAAACTGGTACGCTGGTTGACTGACCATCATCCGCGAAAATCAAGTCACGCTGACCCTTTTGCGCCTCTTCAGCACCTGACTGTAAAGTAAGTTCAGCGGGGTTTGGTCGCTCGACACGCCCGTAAAGCGTACTTTCGATGTTAACCATCTCTACCGGATTGTGTCGTTCGGAATAGGTGAATAGTTGCTCGTGACGGTCATGGAAAGCATCCTTGACTCGTTCAATTGTATTGGCGTCAATCTTGAACGAGTCGATGTCCACGGTGCATTCATGTACCTGCCCAACATAGCGCATCTCTGCGCTGCGCCGGATGTCGATATCCGACTCGGCGAAACCATCGGATTTCAAATGTTCGATTCCCTCGGCCTCTATTTCTTCGTACAAATCGTCAATCCGGCGATAGGCTTGATCGCTTTCCAAACGAACTGGAACCGTTGCCATATAGTTGTACTTCACGTCAGAAATAATTTGACCATAGGCACAAAGGCCAGAGGTCAGCTTGGAAGCAATGACGGTATCAATTCCCATTTCGGTTGCCAGGGCAGTTATGTGTGCACCGGTAGCACCGCCTGCTGCAACCAGCACAAAATCTCTTGGATCGTAGCCACGTTCTACGGTGACTCGCCGAATACCATTCACCATGTTGTTATTCACGATAGTGAACATGCCGTGGGCTGCCTTTTCAACAGAAATATTGAGAGGCCGCGCGATCTTTTCCTCAATTGCGTGATAAGACTTTTCATAGACCAATGGCAGCCGGCCACCTACCAGTCCAACGGGATTCAAATACCCCAGTACCAGGTTCGCGTCAGACACCGTTGGCTCTGTTCCACCTCGGTCATAGCAGGCTGGGCCGGGATTAGAGCCCGCGCTTTGTGGGCCCATTTGCAACAGCCCCATTTCATCAATCCAGCCGATAGAACCGCCCCCCGCGCCCAGGGTTTCTACTTGAATCATGGGCACGCCAATACGATAGCGCAGAAAATCAATATTCTTGTTGAGATTGGTGTTGCCATCACGCGCCAGCGTGATATCGAACGAGGTACCACCCATATCCACAGTGATGACATTCTTATGACCAAATGGCTCACATACGCTGAGAGCTGCCTGGGGCGCCGAAGCCGGACCAGAATTGATCGCGTACACCGAACGATCTGTCATCGCCTCGCCAATGGCCAGTCCACCGTTCGATTGAAAATAACGAACCGGGTTAACTGCACCGAGTTCCCGAAAATAGTCATCAATGGCCCCTACATATGATTTTATGATAGGCGCCAGATAAGCATTGGTGACCGCGGTAGAGGTACGGGTATATTCGCGTATTTGTGGATACAGCTCACTGCCCATAGTCAGTATTACGTGAGGCAACATTTCTCGCACAATTTCACCGGCCCGCCTTTCATGGACTGGGTTCAGTACAGACCAGAGAAAGGAAATGGCAACCGCTTCCACATTCTCTTTTTGCAGTGCCCGGCAGGCTTCCCTGACATCTTCTTCTTCCATGGGCGTTTTTATCTGACCATTTGCAATAATCCGTTCACGAACTCCTTTTCTTAAGTAGCGGGGTGCTAACATAACCGCAGGCGGATATTCAGGGTCGTAACGATAACCGTCTTCTTTGTGGCCGAGCCGAATTTCAATGGAGTCCTCATGACCCGCCGTGGTAATCAACCCAACCCTCGCGCCCTTATGCTGGATCAGAGCATTCAGGCCTACCGTGGTCCCATTAATGCATAAATCACACTGGGAAATAATCTCCGTGGGAGTGATTCCGAGATCCTCCGAAATCAGCCCCAACCCGTCTTTTATCGCCTCGGTTGGATCCTGGGGCGTAGATAGTGCCTTGTAGATATCAACGGTTCCAGCCACTCTGTCCGCCAGAACAAAGTCGGTAAAAGTACCACCGGCATCAATGCCTAATCGATATGGCGTACGCATGTCGGTCCGGTATTAGATGAAATATCCACGTTATTAATCATAGAAGCGGATCTTAATGTTTTCGTTGGCTCGATCTCTTGCAGTGGCCGGAGCAGATCCTTGTTTGTTGTATTCAATAATCTTGATCGGTCCGACATCTCGATCCGTTGAATTTTTGCTTACCAGCAACTGATTACTAATACCAGCTAACTCTGGTTGTTTTGCATTGTTATCAGAATCATCCATGGACCCAGTTGACTTCAAATTCTCGAATGCCAGTAAATCAGTTTCGGTATAGGTGAAATTTCCGGTTTGTCTTTCGCTCTGGGTAGTATTAGATTGATCAGGTCCAGAACCAAAAGAGGAAGAACCGTCAAATTTCATTAGTGTCTCGAAATTTGCTGTATCTCTATTTGTATAGCGATCACCGGTTCCAACTTTTGGAAAGCGCTGAACGGTCGTGGTACCCAGGCTGTTTTTCCCCTCGTTACTGTGGAGCAATTTGTTAAACGCCTCCTGATCACTATGCGAATAGGAAAATTGGCGGGAATCATCTGACTCTAGTGGTCTGAACTGGCTGCTTATTAAGGGTGTGAGGTTACTAATCCCGTCCGACAATGCATTAAACTGCGCACGATCCTGGTCACTATATAAATCTATTTCGACTAACGGTGTATTATTTCTCGATTTCATTGTCATCTATTACCTGGTCAGTCAAAGTAAGACACTTTGATTTGTTTGCGATGACTATCTTGTTGCCTGGATTGTTTTTCAAAATCGACAACTCGGACGTGTTCTACATCTTTCCCGGAAATAGGACCTTGTCTACTTAGGTTGTCCACAAGTGGGCTAGTAGCAGATTTAGCTGAGGTACTTTCTTGAATCTTGGGTTTGTCGGACAAGGGAGATATTTTGGTATCCAGGGTCGATGACACGCCGTCAATCCTGCCAAACATTCCCTCGAGAATTCCCACTGGTTCAACTTCGGCATCAACGAAGGTTTTAAATACACTGCCGTTGCGAAACACTAGTACCCTGGAACAAAATCCGATAAATTCTTCCAGCTCGCTGGACATGTACACCACGGAATTACCTTCGCTGGCAAAATCTCGTAAGTGTTTATACAGATCCCGTTTGGTATCGACGTCGATACCCCGGGCAGGATCATTTAACACTAATATTTTAGGATGCAGAGCAAAAGAGCGGCCGATAATCACTTTTTGCTGGTTTCCACCGCTCAAGGAGGTAATTGGATTAGACCTCTGTCCGGTTTTAATAGAAAGTCGTTCTACTTCCCAATCGAACACGTCCGATAAATTCATCCAGTCAATAAATCTAATACCGGGAACCCGGGCGTTTTTTCGATAGAGTGCTATCAGCAGGTTTTCAAATATACTCATATTCGGGAGTATTCCTTCACGTTTACGATCTCCCGAGACAAACGCGATGCCCTGACTCTTGGCATCTTCCAGAGTTTTAATTAGGTTAAAGTGCTGATCACCATTTTCCTGTAGCTCTGGATAACCCTCAGCAGCTGGTGTGACACCAGCAAGAATTCGGACAAAGTCATCCTGACCGTGACCATCCAAACCGGTAATTCCCACAATTTCTCCTTTACGCAAACCGAAGTTCACTGGATCTCCCTGGGGCCATACTTTCAGGTTGGCGGTCTTCAAAACAGTCTGCTGACTGCTGGTTTTATGGGCCCGATTTGAAGATTTGTCGGCAGCGTCAGATCTTCCGGTCATCAGGCTCAGTAAATTTTGCTCGGTAATTTCACTTTTCTCGAGAACTCCTACGTCGCGACCATCCCGCATAACAGTAGCACGATCACTTATTCGAATAAGTTCAGCAATACGATGGGTGACGATTATTATGGCTGCGCCTTTATCCCGCAGCTCGCGCATTTTATTGAACAGCCTTTCGGTGGAATCGAAATCCAGTGCTGCTGACGATTCATCGAGGATCAGAATTCTAGGATCACACAACAAAGCACGCCCAATGGTAATCCAAGCTTTCATACTCAAAGGCAAGTCTCCCGCTGATGCCAGTAAATCCATTTCTTCACCAGCCAATTCACTCATGAGAGACCCAGCTTTTTCGAGTTTTTCCCGGGACGACATAGCCTTGGTCCAGAATCCATCGGTACCGACAAATAAATTATCGACAATGGTCGCCTCATCAGCAATCATGACTTCCTGAAATACCGTGGCGATACCTATTTGGCGTGCTTCGGAAGGGGAGGACGGGTGATGTCCCAAAATCGAAAGCTTGCCGGAATCTAATGGCAATACTCCAGAAAGAACCTTGGCAAGGGTACTTTTACCGCAGCCATTGCCGCCGACAACTGCATGAATCTCACCAAAAATTGCGCTGAAAGAACAACCATCAAGGGCCCGGGTAACGCCAAAAGATTTTCGCGCATCCTTAACATAGAGTTCCCCCGGAAACGTAGAAAGCACCTCCGGTTGTTCACCGAAAGTGCTTTCATCATTTTCCTTATGGGCCGAATTTATCCGGTCATTCATTACGCCAGCAAACGTTAATTTTTACCAAATTAGTCTGGCCTATTAAGGTTTGTAGTCTGCCGGGTTAGATGGATTATCAAAAAATTGATCGAGATAACCAGTACCGCCCCAGGCATCAATGCCAACGTGCAGCCAATCGGTTGAGTTACGATCGCAGTTCTCGTCCAGAATAGCTTTAATATCCTCAAATTTCGAAACTACAGTGGGAACCAGTATGGATTGAATTTTTGGACCTTGGCCCTGCATGGTTCGCATCATGATATTCCAGCCTAGTTCGATGTCGTCTCCCGGGGGCCAGGTCTGAATCGCTGCACTGATGTAATCCGGATTATTTCGCCAGTAACATAGTGCACCCAACTCACCACCAATCGATATTGGAGGAATATCCCGACCGGATTGCAATAAGGCCTGCAAAACACCAGTTTCACCCGAAGATTGGACGGCGATTCCATCGAGTTGCTGAGGGTGAGTTGCCAGCCATTTTTGTAGTTCGGCCTGTCCAACCTGGGAAGTCCACATATGGGCAATATTACCGACCAGTTTGATGTCAGGTGACTGGGCCAAACCATCCAGAACCCCGGCATTTTGCGAGTCGGAAGCCGATGCGCCAGGAATACCCTCGATAACTAGAACATTTCCTTTCTCGCCAATCTCTTCCGCCATCCATCGACCAACTTCATAACCCGCCTGGTGATAGTTCACCGATGAGCTAATTGCATAGGGCGACGTAACATATCCGGTAAACGAGAAAGTAGGGACGCCTTTGTCATAGGCATACTTTATGGTCTGGTTAAGCGCGGTTGGGTTGGAGCAGCAAATGATGATTGCATCCACACCTTGATCCACCAACTGCCTCATCTGTTGAATTTGCAGGGAATCCTTGAGGTTGGACTGGGTAACAATAATGTCATCAACCAAACCTAACGCTTTCCATTTAGGTAAAACTTCACTTAGCAAACGCTTCATTGCGCCCTTTCTCCAGGTATTTCCAGCATAGGTACTTGCATAGCCAATGGTCCAGGGTGGCTTGCGATCGGTTTTCCAATTGCGATAGATACTGGATTCCAAAGGTTGTGCCGGATCCATTAGATCCGGGTTATAGACCATCGCACGGGTGTCCTCGGGTAGTTCGTCGACTCCTGCTGAAAGCGCAGGGGTCGACAGGCCGAGAGCGAGTGCGAAAGACAGGATGAACTGATATGTTTTTCTCATTACTCTATTACTCCTGATCATTGACAGTTGATTTGGAATTGGAGGAACACGCTAAACAATGACTACATGTAGCCCAATTTAAAAGACCACGACGTTTCCACCCAAATGGTCTGAAGTTATATATCATAGTATATATAACCTAGTCAAATGGCTATATATTATCAAATAAATACACCTAAAAGTAATATATTTGAGAATTCCTATCTGCCCATGATCCAAAGAATAATACGGCTCTATAAGTCTGCTCAAAAGAAACAATTAATCTCATTTGATTCCAGTCAGTGAAACGAATTGAAATGGGAGAATAAGTGTCAACTACTGGGAACAACCTGTACGGGAAACATTATTGCGATGCCAGGATCAAATTTGTATCCTCCACGAACGGAAACATTAACGACCGAGTATCAAGTCAAATAATGGGAAAATTTAAACAAGTATTCCAGCATAAGCAGGAAATACTGAGAAACAATCCAGAAAAAACACGGGTTGAGGTCAAGGCAGACAGCCATTTAGTTGAGGCATTCAGTAGTCACGTAAAAACCCGGGGTTTTGAAGTCGTGGTGGATCAGCCGGAAAACATGGGAAGCACCAACCAGGGACCGAGGCCAAGCGAATATGTTTTGGCCGCGCTTGCAGCCTGCCACGAGGTTACTTATCGATTATATGCCGACGCAATGGATATTCCACTCGATGATGTTGCGGTTAGCGTAACCGGGGTTTCCAATGCCAAAGGTTTTTTTAATCTCGATGACGAAACGCCGGCAGGTTTTTCAGAAGTTTATGGAATTATTACCATCGACAGCGTGGCGTCGGACGCTCAAATTGAGCGCCTGCGACAAGCGGTTAATCGCCACTGTCCGGTGCTTGATGATTTGCGTAAGCCGGTAAAAGTTGAATTGGATATTCTGCGTAAGTAGTAATGCGCTGCCAGCATTCTGTCAGTTTAAAACACTGCGAACTCGTTTGAGAAAAGTTCTTTAATCAGTCTGAGGCGTTATGGCGTTATAGTAACAGTTGAACTGACCGGATCGCTCATGTTAGTTCCATCGTTTACGGTATAGGTAATTGTACGATCGGTGGTGTCAGCAGTAGTTCCTTCCGGAACGGTGTACTCGAACACGATGGATTCGATTGCGGATTCAAATACATCTCCACTAGCAGCTGTATTTTGACCGCCGACGTTAAATGTAATTGTAGTGCTTCCAGAGCCGGTAACCTCTAGACCCGCTGGATTGGAGACAGTTAGCGAATCATCAGCCACGTCGTTCTGGATTGAAACCGTAACAGAAGTAATATCATCACCATCCGCATCGGTAATAGTTACATTGGGGGCGATAATTACCGGACTACCATCAACGGTGAAATTTACCGAAGTCGGGTTACCGTCTGATCCATTGACATCAATCACTGGCGCAGAGTTACTACTTCCAGCTGAGCCGTCTGTATTTGTATCTGAATCTGGTACCGCAACAATTTCGTTGAGGTCCACGTCACATTGATCAGCTGGGTCAGTCAGGGTTACGCCATCGTTGTTGGTACCACTATCATCGGTAGCATCGTCGGTAGTGTCATCGGTATTAGTGGTCGCGTCCGTGGTCGAATCATCGGTTGTTGTCGAATCCGACGATGTGGAGTCCCCGGCTGCTGGAACCACAAAGCGAATGGTATCTGCGGCATAACTAAATCCATCATTGACATACAACGTCGCAGTATTGTTTCCTGCCGACAAATTAAAATCTTCGTTTAGATTGACGCAAGGCAAATCGATTTCCCGTACCGAATCTTCACCATTGATAAACCAACTGTAGCTGAGAGCAACCGGCGCGTCATCCGGGTCGACCGAAGCCCGGGGATCAAGAAAGAATGTCCCGCTGGTAGTCAGGCCGGTACCAGCCACCGCAATTGGTTGACTGGTGCTGAGGACAAATTGCCCGGCATTTAAAAACAGAACATTGTCGATCAGGGTGAAATAGCCCAGGGATTCAACATTTGTGTGCTGGGTGAATTCGATAGAAATTTCCTGTCCGGCGAGATGATGGGTATCGATAAAATGAGAACTGAATGCACCATCACTCTTAACACTGGGACACCCCTGGGATAACTGGACGATGGCAGTCAGATAGGGTTGCTCTGAAATAATCTCCCCCGTACTGTTAATGATATTAACGGTAAGGCTAACCGGGCGATTAGCGGGATCAGGATCCAGGGTCTCTGACAACGCGGAAAATATGACGCCATTGCCGGCGACAAATGACTGGGATCGAAGTTTGGCGATCGAGTCTGTCTGACCCGCTGCATTAGAACGAAGCAGAGCGGCGTAATTGCTGGTTAAATTTCCGTTAAATGAAATCGCTGTGGTGTCGTTACCGGAATAACAGCTCCCCTTGGCAGCCACCGTGGCAAATCCACCATTTTCTCCACTAGGGGTCCAGCCTTGAAAAGTGCCGCTTTCAAAATCTCCATCGAATAGCTGGGTTGCCTGGGCAAACCCCGGTCCTGACCACGTGATAGCGGCCAAAAGTACCAAGAAAAGCATTGGGTTGGGGTTTTTTACAAACATTTTCTGTTAACGATTCCTACAAAAGATTTCTGATTCGGCTTAGCTTATTCGATTATCGGTCGAATAGCGCTATTATCACAAAAAATTCACCCAAATGGAGTGGAAACCTCTATAAGCCCAAGTCGATATCCATTAGAATCCGCGCGTTTTTCCCGATTACTCTGTAATTATGCCAATCGTTACCAGATTTCCCCCCAGCCCTACCGGTTATTTACACATTGGCGGTGCTCGCACTGCACTGTTTAATTGGTTGTACGCCAGAAAGTCAGGAGGTGAAATGGTATTGCGAATTGAAGATACAGACCTCGAGCGATCAACCAAGGAAGCAGTAGATATTATATTGTCCGCAATGAAGTGGATGGGGCTGGCCTGGAACCGGGGTCCGTTTTACCAGACCAAGCGCTTTGACAGATACCATGAAGTCATCGATCAGCTGGTTATCCAGGAAGATGCCTATCATTGCTTTTGCAGCAAGGAACGACTGGAGCAACTGAGAGAGGGTCAAAGGGCAGCCGGTGAGAAGCCACGCTATGATCACCGTTGCCGGGATCTTGGGCGCCAGCCAGATGCCGATACGCCGTCGGTGATTCGGTTTCGAAACCCTCTCGAGGGCGCTGTGGTATTTGATGATGTGGTGCGGGGCAGGGTGGTCATCAGTAACAGTGAACTGGACGATTTGATCATCGCACGAAGCGATGGGTCACCAACCTACAACCTGACGGTAGTAGTAGATGACATTGACATGGGCATTACCCATGTATTGCGAGGGGACGACCACACCAATAATACTCCGCGCCAAATAAATATTTTTCACGCGCTCGGAGCTAATCTTCCAGTATTCGCCCACATCCCACTGATCCTGGGTCCAGACGGAAAACGACTATCCAAACGACACGGCGCAGTAAGCGTTCTCGAATACAAGGATATGGGAATATTGCCCGAGGCATTATTAAATTATCTGGTCCGGCTTGGATGGTCCCACGGCGACCAGGAAATTTTTGACCTGGATGAAATGATAGATCTGTTTGATATTAAGGATATCAATAAATCTGCGGCAAGTTTTGATCTGGAAAAATTACTTTGGGTCAATCAACACTATATAAAAATCGTGGATGTAGACCGGCTTGGCAATGAGCTGGCGAAACGACTCCACACCCGTGGAATCGGCTTGTGCCACGGACCCAAGGTCAACGACGTGGTTGAGCTGATGAGGGACCGCGCCCGAACCCTGGAGGAGATGGCCGACAAAGTTGAGTACCTTTATACCGATGTAGACAAATATGAGCCGACAGCTGCCAAAAAGCATCTGGTTGCGGCAGCCTTGCCTTTACTTAGTGACCTCCATGACGCCCTTGCGGTACTGGAATTTTGGGATGTCGATTCGATAAAAGAAGTTATCGCCCAGGTCATTCAATCAGCAGGCGTTAAGATGGGGCAACTTGCACTGCCATTAAGAGTGGCAATCTCCGGGAACTCCGCCACGCCATCCATCGATATAACGGTTAAAATGGTTGGCCGAGACAGGGTTCTCGCCCGGATAAACGCTGCCCTCGAGTATATTCGCAACGAACATAAAAGCGAGCTAAATAAAGCTTGATCGAGCCATTTCGAGCCCTTACAATACGCCGCCTTTGGGGCCATAGCTCAGCTGGGAGAGCGCAACACTGGCAGTGTTGAGGTCGGCGGTTCGATCCCGCCTGGCTCCACCAGATCCAGACCAGTTTTTACCAGGCCACGACTTGTTTTAAATCAAGTCCCCATCGTCTAGTCGGCCTAGGACACCGCCCTTTCACGGCGGCAACAGGGGTTCGAATCCCCTTGGGGACGCCACATCGCAGTTTTAGCAATGGTTTCATTTTCATGGCCCTAGCAAGTTAATAGTTTCCAAGAAGAAGGTTAGTGTCCTTCTGGTTGCAAAGAATCCCCATACAGGGGGTTTTTGTTAATTAGCAATGTAACCAGATAGGTTGCAGATAGATACCAATTAGGTTACACTCTGTAAATGATCAAAAGCTTCAAACACAAGGGGCTAAAGAAGTTTTATTTAACCGGGAAGACGACAGGGGTACAAGCGATTCATGTCAATAAACTGCGACAGATTTTAACTACGTTAGAACACGCAGCATGGATTGAAGATATAGACGCACCAGCTTTTCGTCTCCACGCTTTGAAGGGGAGAAGAAACAACTTTTGGTCAGTGTGGGTAAGTGGCAATTGGCGCGTTACCTTTACATTCACGAACGGCGAGGCTGAGATAGTCGATTACGAGGATTATCACTAATGAGTACTGAACAAAATATGCACAACCCCTGCCACCCTGGCGAGATATTGCTTGATTCTTGGTTAAAGCCTCTTGGGATTAGTGTCACGAGTGCGGCGGACAGGATGGGAATTAGTCGAAAACATTTATCCCGAATTGTGAACCAGTCGGCAGGTATTACACCGGACGTGGCAAAGCGTGTTCAGGCTCTAACAGGAGCAAGTGCAATAATGTGGCTTAACATGCAGGCAGGTTATGACCTTTGGGTATTGCGTGACTCTGATTACTCAGATATTACGCGGGTGGCTTAAAACTTAAGCAAACTCCCGACAGCCCATCTCAGGAGGAGTTTTAATTGAGAGTAAATATTCATTCCCTTTAGGGAATTCCAGGAGCCGCAGGCTCCGTAACCGCCGCTTCGAGCGGCTCACAAAACTAAAGCCCCCGGTTTTGCCGGAGGATACTTACTTGAGGCGAAAAAATAACGAAAAATAGATATGTCCCTGTTTCTCCTGTATATCTGAAAAACTAAGCCCGGGTGAAAATTGCGAGTGGGTGCTTTATACTCGTTTCTGCCGTTCACCAAATTTTGCAGACGACAAATGATCATGTATCTATCTATCTTTCACCTTCCTGTTAGCAGTCATTTAAGCAGGATGGTTTGACGCATACTCAGTGAAAAACGCGGTTGCGCATTTTAGAGTCAAAACATGATTGAAACGAGACGACTAGTACTTAGACGATTAGTACAATCAGATCTTCAAGAGTTAGATTCGCTACTTGGAGATAAGGAAGTCATGAAATCTAGTGATGATGGGCCTTTAAATGCAACGGAAATCAGGGTCTGGCTAGATGGCCACATTAGTGGATATAAGAGAAATGATGGGATTGAAATATTAGCAATCGAAACCAAGTCCGCTTCAAAGTTCATCGGATATTGTGGTTTGACTGAGTATCCTGATATTGATGGGTTAACTGAAATCGAGAATGGTTACAGGCTTGTCCGGAAATTCTGGGGATACGGATATGCAACTGAAGCGGCAAGGGCTATTCGAGACTATGCTTTCTCCAAACTCCACCTACCTCGACTTGTAGCATTAATTGAACCCGTCAATAAACGATCAATCGGGGTTGCTAAAAAAATAGGTATGACTTACGAAAAGGATGTAGTGATGGAAGGTTATGACCACCCAGATCATCTCTACACCTCGTTCAATATTGACAAAATGCAAAACGAACGAATGCAGTCAGACTAACTGTCCGCCACGTGCTCACGTAACTATTGTTGAGATGCATCAGTGTCTGCTTTTCCTAAATACCAAAATAAAAACATGTTTAGAATCTCCAATCGACAGAATTTGGAAAATGTCCGGTGTGGTTAAGGATTGTTAGCCACCTGCGCACAGAATGCGGCGTGATAAACCTATGTGATAGTATTTGCGCAGATGGCTAACAATCCTTAACCATCTGAGACAGTCAACGGATTTGGAACAATCTCGGTGTAACCCCGAAAGCTGACATTGGGTAAGGTGTATTTCTAGAATATTTGAAGGAGGAAAAAATGAATAAATATATTGCCGTACTACTTATTTCAGTATGTGTTGTATTGACTGGATGTGGTAGTAAGGGCGACACATCATCAGGCGGAGCAAGTGCCGATTTATCTAGGACAGAGAATTCGGTCACAACCGATTCAGGAGCCACCATATTCCTTGATTACGATCAGGTGGTTAGCGTTAACGATGTTGTTAACGTCAATTATGCAGTGAGAAATACCGCCGGAGTAGATCATCCTGGAACGTTGCACTGGGGAGATTATTCGGCTGATCGAGTGAGGAGTAATGGGTCACTGAATCACATATACCGTAGCCCTGGAACTTATCAAATTGCTATCCAACAAGATGGTGAAGAAAAGGCGGTTGTTGGCAGCATCACGGTTCAGTCATTTACGCAAGAAAAAGGAGATTGCAAAATACTCAGCTTTGAATTCTTTCCATCAAGTGGGACTATTTCGAGAGCTAGTGGTTTGCACGCTATTGTAGATTATGAGGTTTCCACCGTTTCGTTGTCGCCTACGCAAGTCGACATTAGTTTTAGCTCTCGGCTACTGGGACGCCGCAACCAATATGTTTCAACATGGGATTATGGGTCTGTTACTCAGCTTCAAGTCAGAGTCGATAAAGGTCAAATACGCATAGATTATCCACTAGAAATTCCTGTACAGCGGGAGGAACTTATGGATTGCTGTACGGCGTTTCAAGTGGTGCTTTAGATCGTGCCGACGTACGTGTTATACGTTACATTGAGGCAGAAAATCGATATGTAAGGTGCTCGGCGGAAAGAAGCATGAGCAATATTACTCTAGTTGACTAAAATATTTGTCCCACGTCAAAACTGGTTGAAGCCCACCTCTTAATTTCGTGTATTCCTTCCGATTCACTTCGATATGATTTGAATGGCTGCTTAGGCGAGCTATCGAAAATTCGTGATTGGCTCTAATGGGCGCAAAACTCAGTCAGTCGCCTCCTGACAACGCGGCCCGAAAACCGCGTAAGTATTGAGGGGTATTGTGAATTCTCCTGACATAGGAGTGCCGGTACTGGCGGAGGCCAGTATTGATTAAAAAACAGGCGGACTTATGCGAAAATTTCGCAGTAAGGTGAATTAGAAACCTGGCAAAAACAGGGCGTTCACGGCATAAACTTATGTTTATATAGGTTCCGTCCGCCCTTTCACGGCGACAACAGGGGTTCGAATCCCCTTGGGGACGCCATACAAAAAGCCCGGCCTAGCGCCGGGTTTTTTGTATGGTCCGTGCAAGCGTTGACACTACCCCTCAAGTTCGCAAAATTCACTTGAGTGAGTTTCCCCGGTGGCCCACAAAGACGTCAAATATCAAAGCGGTAGTCACTCTATTCGGAAAATTTCAGAGAGCGAATTTGGGTATTACTTCTAGACGATCTAGCGCCGATTTCGGTCCCCAACGGTTCATAGTAAAACCTGCACGAATCAGCCACATTTGTGCTATTTCGCACAGCATCTCAAACGCCCCGGCCTGAAAATTAATTGACTCCGGATATAGGTGTCAGGAAGATACCTTTCCATCAGGCGAAAAAGGATTTTGGTTATAGGGAAGAACCATAGTTCCAATGGAAATGCAGGATGCAGCAGTGAAATTTTGATCAGTTTCGCTGAATTCGCCAGGGACAGGGAACGATGGGAATATCCAGGGTTCGGTCCAGGTCGTTTACGACCTGGGCCATTATCTGTGGAATAGGGTTTGTGATCCAATTAAGTCGGATAACAGGGGAAAATTTCTGTGGATGATAACTAACCTTGTTATACGTCACGGCCGCCCCAATGTTGGTAATATTCGATTTAACAATTCCAATGGAACGTTAGGCGCACAAATTGATCTATAAACGATCTATTGCTTTAATCTTGTGTATTTGTTGCGCTTATCAAAATTATATGAAAATAAAATCTAGGCTTTTTGGTGCTTGTTGTTCGCTGCTGGTCTTTGTCAACGTTGGGATCGCCGATGAAATCATTCCAATTAAGAGCGAGGTGGACAGTAAATCCTACCGGGGACTGGTGCTGGAAAATGGCCTCAAAGTCATGTTGGTGTCTGACCCGGAGGCCGACAGGGCAGCGGCAGCACTTGATGTACACGTTGGCAGCGGTAGCGACCCCGACGGTTGGAATGGTCTCGCCCACTTTCTCGAACATATGTTGTTTCTTGGAACAGGTAAATATCCGGACGCCGGCGAGTACCAGAAATTTATTCAGGATCATGGCGGCAGCAATAATGCCTATACCGCCTATGACCACACAAATTATTTTTTCAATGTAAATCAGGATAGCCTGCTACCGGCTCTCGATCGATTCTCACGATTCTTTATTGACCCCACGTTTGAAGAAACCTATGTTGGTCGGGAAAGATCCGTGGTTCACTCCGAGTATCAGGCACGACTCAAAGACGAAGGGCGAAGAATTTGGGCAACCACCAAACAGATTCTGAACCAGGGTCACCCGGCCTCGCGATTTACCGTAGGCTCGGAACAGACTCTGCAAGATCGGGACGGCGTGTCTGTTAGAGACAAGCTGATTGAATTTTACAAGCGTTGGTATTCTGCCGATATTATGGCGCTAACAGTAGTTGGTAGAGAGTCATTGGAACAGTTGGAAGAATGGGTCACACAGCGGTTTTCCGAAATTCCGAATCATGGAATTAGTCCTCCACTTTATATTCAGTCCTATCTGAACAAAGATCTGCGGGCAACACGGTTAGGCGTCATTCCGGAAAAAGAGCTTAATAGTGTCAGCTTTCGCTTTGGCATTCCCAGCGTGGAATCTGAATATCGAAGTAAGCCACTGAGTTATATTGCCAATTTACTGGGACACGAAGGCTCAGGGTCGCTATTAGCTGCTCTAAAGCAAAAAGGATGGGCCGACTCGTTAAGCGCAGGATCGGGTTTTATGGATAGACATCAGGGCACGTTTGAAATTTCAATCGGTCTGACCGAACCCGGTCTCGACCATATTGATGAAATTGGCAGTATGTTATTTCACACCATCGACTTGATCCGACAGCATGGAATCGAGCAATGGAGGTTTGACGAGGAACGCCAACTCGGTGAAATCGGTTTTCGCTTTGCGGAAGAGAGTAACCCGGGGCGCTTAGCACAATCTCTCGCTCCTCGATTGCATGACTATCCCATGGAGGAAGTTTTACGTGGACCATATATTCTCGAGCAATTCGATCCGGATCGCATTCGACAAATATTATCGTATCTGACTCCAGACAAAGTATACCTTCAGGTCGTGTCCCAATCCCTTAAAGTACGCAAGGTAAGCTCCTGGTACAACGTTTCTTATGGTATCGAGCCGATTAGCCCCGATACCCTCTCAAAATGGCAACAGCACCATATCCAACAGAGCCATATCAAAGATGTTTCCGGCGAAAGTGCGGTGAATATTGCGTTACCACCACCCAATCCATTTATTCCCAAACGGCTCGAGCTACTAAGCCTGGAATCCACCGCGGATAAACCCTTTCAGCTGCCCTCAATTCCCGGAATTGATGCCTGGTATCGTCCCGATCAGGAATTTCTCACACCTCGGTCCAGTTTTTACTTCGGTATTAAATCTCCCTATGCAAATGGGTCACCCAGGGAAACTGTTTTAACAGAACTATTGGTCAGAATGATCAATGACCAGTTGGACACCTATACCTATCCAGCTAATCTTGCAGGTCTGAACTATTCTTTGTATCGAAGCAGTCGGGGCCTATCTGTACGCATGGGTGGCTATCAGGATGGTCAGGAAAAATTACTTGATGTATTGCTTACTGCGTTAAAACAACCTGAATTGGATTCAGAAAAACTCGAATTGATTAAGGCAGATTATGTAAGAGAGTTGCAGAACACCTCCAAAGAAGGACCTTCCCGCCAAACCGTGCATGAAATCTACCGGTTGCTAATGCAACCTTTTTGGAGTGAACAGGAACGAATATCTCAGGTCACCGACGTTTCCGTAGACGATCTTGTCGCCCATCTTGATTTACTCACCAGCGAATTAAAACTGACCTCTTTGGCCCATGGCGATATTTCCCAACAGCAGGCGATGACAATGGGGCAGGCAGTGGCGGCAACTTTCTTCGATGACAATTCTATCGATCAGGTTAATCGGCAGCGTATTCGTCGTCTAGGCTACAACGAAGCGTATTTACGCAGCATGGACATTGACCACACCGATTCAGCTCTTTCCATTTACCTGCAGGGTGACGAAAAGACCGTCGCTTCGTTGGCGCGCTCCAAGCTACTTGGTCAATTGCTCGAGTCACCATTTTACTTCGATTTACGCACAACCCATCGGGTTGGCTATTTGGTTTACTCTACTGCATTGGACATAATGCAGGTGCCCGGTCTGTTGTTGTCAGTGCAAAGTCCGACCCACGGTGTGAGTGAGATAAACCAGCTGATTACAGCATTTCTAGATCGGTTTCCCGAACAGTTAGCCGCTATGGCAGAATCCGAGTTTACTCAGATTAAGCAAGGACTGGTGGCAAGGTTATTGGAACGCGATACCAGATTGGCCCAAAGAACAAACGAGTATTGGCAGGAAATTGATCGGGAATTATTCAATTTTGACTCTATTGAGAACCTTGCCGCAGAAATCGAAGGGTTAACCAAGGCAGATATGCAGTCCTACCTGAATACCTTAAGCAAATTGAAGAAACGGCAGCTGACGGTTCAATCCCAGGGCCGCAGAGATGGTGCTGATCAATTAAGATTGAAACCAGATGGACAAGTGATTACCGGTAACAACCAAACCTTTCGACAGTCAGCTGACAGCTTCTTTCCAGCTCTCTAATGCCGCTTGGAGAATCCGTTACCGACGAAATAGCGATATCCTGCCAGCGATTGGGATCAATTCTGTTATCCAGAAACCAGTGCCTAGTAACTGTTGAGTCCTGTACAGGGGGTGGCATCGCCCATTGTATTACTGCGATCCCGGGGAGTTCGGGCTGGTTCGATCGAGCACTAGTCACCTACAGTAATCAAGCAAAATCGGATCTCGCCGGGGTGTCCGAAGCCTTGATTCAACGCTATGGAGCAGTAAGTACAGAAGTTGCCGAGGCTATGGCTACCGGTGGACTACAAAACAGCCAAGGACATCATTGCCTGTCGGTAACGGGTATCGCCGGTCCCGACGGAGGTACACCGGAAAAACCGGTGGGTACCGTTTGCTTCGCCTATACCAGCCGAACCGATTCCGCCGTAACCCTGTTAAAGACGGATACGACCTGGTTCGACGGCGACCGGGAATGCATTCGATATCAGAGTATTCTGCATGGCTTGCATAGCATGATCGCATTGCTCGACTAATTGACTTTGGGGCTACCACGGCTAAACGACACTAATCCAATATCCCTACCTATTAAATACGTTCCCTGAACCAACATTCAACCGATCTAATTCGACCGATATAGTTGGTCCCAATGGTTTAAAATCCGCGATTCAATTTACCAGCCCTATATATTGTCGTCAGCATGAGCATGGATTACTTGGAATTCGAAAAACCAATCGCAGAATTGGAAGAAAAAATTCATGAACTACAAAGAGTTAGCGAAGATAGGTCACTTAATTTCGATGATGAAATTGAAAAAATGCGACTCAAGAGCCGGGAACTTACTCAAGAGATTTTTTCGAAATTAAGCGCCTGGCAAGTCGCCCAAATAGCGCGTCATCCCCAGCGGCCCTATACCCTGGACTATATAGCTCGACTGTCTCCGGATTTTCAGGAACTACATGGTGACAGGATGTATTCAGATGACCCTGCCATCGTTGCCGGTATTGGTCGCATCGGCCCCCATCGTGTCGCTATAATTGGTCACCAGAAGGGCAGGGATACCCGAGAGCGTACCCGACGAAATTTTGGAATGCCGCGCCCGGAGGGGTATCGCAAAGCTCAGCGAATAATGAAACTCGCTAACCAGTTCGGGCTACCCGTGGTAACACTGATCGATACCGCAGGAGCGTATCCCGGGGTTGGTGCCGAAGAACGCGGGCAGAGTGAAGCAATCGCCAAATCCCTTGAGTTAATGGCATCATTGCGTACCCCTATTGTTTCGGTGGTCATCGGTGAAGGTGGTTCTGGGGGCGCGCTCGCCATAGGTGTTTGTGATCATTTATTAATGCTGGAATATGCCGTTTATTCAGTGATATCTCCTGAGGGATGTGCCTCGATCTTATGGAAAAGTGCCGAAAAAGCAGCTGAGGCGGCTGAAGCCATGAAAATGACCACCGACGAATTATCAAAACAAGGTTTGGTTGATGAGGTTATTCCAGAACCATTAGGCGGGGCCCATAGAAACCATGACGAATCTGCCCAGGAGATTGGTCAGAGAGTGGTAGCAGCACTGGACCGGTTAACTGGACTGACTCCCGATGAGCTACGCGAAAATCGATATACGCGACTGATGGAACTCGGAAAGTTTGAAGTCAAGAACTCCTAGTAGTCAGCTGTTTGATACGGAACAGCTGTATCAGATATTGTTTGAGCAGCACCAACTACCCGCCAACCAGAGTTTTACTATTGCCTACAGTGGTGGTGCTGATTCCACAGCCTTACTTCTGGCGATGGAAGAGATTATCAAATCGAGTCAATATCCCGCAAATGGCCATCTGACCGCATTTCACTTCAATCATAAGATCGATCCCATGGCGGAACAATGGGAACAACAATGCGCGGCGCTTTGCAAAGAAATTGGCGTTTCACTGAAATCCGCCAGCTGGGACCGCTCCGCTTCACAGAGTATCACCGAATCCGCAGCAAGAAATGCGCGCTACAAGTGGTTTGAAACAGAAATTAAATCGGATCAGGTATTGCTCACTGGTCACCACAGCGACGATCAGGTAGAAACCGTCTTGCTCAACCTGGTCCAGGGAAGAGGGATAGCCCGAGCAGGTGGAATACCTGCTATCAGAAGTCTCGGTCACGGAGACAGCAGGCAAGTTATTCGTCCGCTGCTGAATTTTCCCAGAAGCTCACTGGAACAATTTGTGCGGCACAAACAAAAGCCCTGGATTGAAGATCCAGCCAACCGGGACCTTCAACATGATCGCAATTTAATTCGGCATCAGATAGTTCCACTGTTACGTCAACGATGGCCACAAATCAATCAGGCGCTGACCCAATACGCGGACGATTGGGTTGAACATCAGCAATTTCTCAATCAACAGCTGGACGACGTCCTATTCCGCGCGACAGATCAATCGTTGCAGGGTATCTGTTGCCTGGCCGCTCCGCTTAGTATCAAACCCTTTCATGAAATGAACAGATTTTGCGCTGAGCAGCTCTTGCGACGCTGGATTCATCTCGCCGGATACAACTCACCGCGAAGAGTCCAATTGTCCTCGCTGGTGCAACAAGTCATGCAGTTAAGTAATCAGGATAAGGAAAGCCAATCCAGCGAGGATTGTTTTCAAACCGAATGGAACGATCTAAGTATAAGGTATCGAAACAGGTATCTTTATATGATTCAACAATCTTCTCAGGTACCGGATAAACCAATTCCCATCGACCTCGAATCCAACGAGATAACCAGAGACCTGAATGTCCGCTTCGATAAAGTCAGTCATACCGGGCTGACGCGACAAAGCCTTGTTTCCGGAAAGGCACAATGGCGCTGGCGAACGGGAGGAGAGAAAGTAAACCTGCCTAATGCAGCTCATCGATTCTCATTGAAAAAATTGTTCCAGCAATATGACGTCCTGCCCTGGGAGCGGAACCGATTACCCTATATCGAAATGGGCGGCCAAATAGCTTGGATTCCTGGCATTGGAGTGACCCGGGATTTTGCCGATTCTGATTCGAATTCTGACAAGGTCCTGCCAGTATTATTATTGCAAAAAAGCGATTAAAAGTCTGCCATTCTGTTGTGACTACCGTTAATTTTTGATAACCTATCTTCCCGTCCGGAGCACCTGTTACAGGCACTCCAACATGCTTGTTCTGTCAAAAAGTACACGCGCTCTTTCGCTGTAATTGATCTCTACCGTGCTGTCTGTTTAGTCTGGGCAGATTAGGATAATTTTGATTGTTGATGCGATTGAACCGGTTGTTCGTGCTGGCTGGGAGGGCATTAGATAGTTTTGTTACCATCACCTGGAACATCGATGACAAAGTACGTATTTATCACAGGCGGGGTTGTTTCATCATTAGGTAAAGGAATCGCATCGGCCTCTCTCGGCTGTGTGCTTGAAGCCAGAGGAATTAAAGTTACCATGATGAAACTCGATCCATATATCAATGTGGATCCGGGAACCATGAGCCCATTTCAGCATGGCGAAGTATTTGTTACCGATGATGGCGCTGAAACCGATCTGGATCTCGGGCACTATGAACGATACGTATCAACCAGGATGGGAAAGCATAATAACTTTACCACCGGCCAAATATACGAGCGGGTAATACGAAAAGAGCGAAGAGGGGATTACCTGGGAGGAACCGTTCAAGTGATCCCGCATATAACCGACGAAATTAAGGCCTGTATCAAGGCCGGTGCCAAAGGATCTGAACTCGCTATGATCGAGATTGGCGGGACCGTGGGCGACATCGAATCCCTGCCGTTTTTAGAAGCGATCAGACAGATGCGAGTCGAACTTGGCCGCACAGAAACTTTGTTTATGCATTTGACCCTGGTTCCTGAAATTAGTGTGGCAGGGGAAATTAAAACCAAGCCCACCCAGCATTCGGTTAAAGAAATGCGGTCCATTGGCATTCAGCCCGATATTTTATTGTGCCGAGTGCGTGAATCCCTGCCCGACAATGCACGCAAAAAAATCGCCCTGTTTACCAATGTGGAAGAACGCTCGGTAATTTCCGGGATTGACGTCGATAATATTTACCGCATACCCCATCTGTACGTAGAGCAAAAGATTGATCAGATCGTTACCCAGCAATTGCAAATTGACACGGGGCCACCGGATATGTCGGAATGGGACCGGGTATTACGTAACAGCATGGAGCCACGACAACAGGTAAACGTTGCCATGGTTGGCAAATATGTCAGCTTGATCGAGTCCTATAAATCACTTTCTGAAGCCCTGATCCATGCCGGCATTCAGACAAAGTCTCGCATTAACGTACAGTATATCGATTCATCCACCCTCGAAACCGACGGCACCGGCGCGCTAGAAGGCGTTGACGCAATTCTGGTTCCTGGCGGCTTTGGTGAAAGGGGAGTGGAAGGAATGATACTTGCCGCCGGATATGCCCGGCGCCACAAAATTCCTTATCTCGGTATCTGTCTTGGCATGCAGGTCGCCACGATTGAGTATGCGCGTAATGTCGCTGGCCTCACTGGTGCCCACAGTACCGAATTTAACCAGTCCACATCACATCCGGTAATCGCTTTGATAACCGAGTGGATTAGCGACGAAGGGCGCCGGGAGTTGCGTAATGAGAGCACTGATCTAGGGGGTTCAATGCGCCTCGGCGCCCAGGATATCCACCTCAAACAAGGATCTCGCTATCATGCAATATATGATGCCAGCGTGATTCGGGAGCGCCATCGTCATCGTTATGAATTCAATAACAACTATATGGAACAGTTGGAAAGCGCTGGGCTGAATTTTACCGGCCTGTCGAGCAATGGATTGGTTGAAGTTATTGAACTGTCTGATCATCCCTGGTTTGTCGCCTGCCAGTTCCACCCGGAATTTACCTCAACCCCCCGCAGCGGACATTTAATGTTCACCGATTTCATTAATGCTGCGAAATCCCATCAATCGTCAGTAAAGGCCGCTTGAATGACAATCCAGAGAATTTAATTGAAGTTACTTAATTTTGAAATCGACAACGATCGACCATTCTTCTTGATCGCGGGTCCCTGTGTAATCGAGTCTGAAGCGCTCGCTCTGTCCAGCGCAGAGACTCTGAAAAAAATCACCGATCGTCTCGGAATACCATTTATCTATAAGTCGTCATTCGACAAAGCGAATAGAACTTCGTCTGAATCCCAGCGCGGACCAGGACGGGAGCAGGGACTGCAAATAATGGCCAAAGTTCGTGAACAAATCGGCGTGCCGGTACTAACCGATGTCCATTCACCGGCAGATGTGGAAGCAGCGGCGAAACACATTGATGTGTTACAAACGCCAGCTTTTCTGTGCCGCCAGACTGACTTGATTGAAGCGGTAGGACGCAGTGGCAGGCCTTGTAACATCAAAAAGGGGCAATTTTTGTCCCCTCAGGAAATGCAGCATGTCGTAGCTAAAGCCAAATCGGTTAATCCTGAGGCGCAAATTATGGTTTGTGAACGTGGATCATCCTTTGGTTACAACAATTTGGTAGTTGACATGCGAAGCCTGGCAATTATGCGATCCACCAATTGCCCGGTCGTGTTTGATGCAACCCATTCGGTTCAACTTCCCGGCGGTGCCGGGGGTCAGTCTGGTGGACAAAGGGAATTCATACCAACCTTGGCAAGTGCCGCTGTAGGCGCTGGAGTTGCCGGACTGTTTATGGAAACCCATCCAGATCCAGATAATGCGTTTAGCGATGGTCCAAACGCCTGGCCATTAGATCAAATGGAGTCTTTGCTCACTCGATTGCAGCGCCTTGATCGCGTATCAAAAGAAACCCAAACATTTTGATTCAACCGACCACCCAACAGTGCCTAGCGCACCATATTTTTAATTCTTCTTTCTATATTTAATGTCAAACAATAACTCTCCAATAGCCTCGGCCCAGGCCCGGGAAATACTCGACTCAAGAGGAAATCCAACAATTCAGGTTGAAGTTGCCCTGGAAAATGGTGTGGTTGGTACCGCGTCGGTTCCTTCTGGCGCATCAACTGGAACCCTTGAGGCCCTTGAACTACGAGACGGTGACAAATCCAGGTATATGGGAAAGGGCGTGTTAGCCGCGGTCAGCAAGGTCAATCAGACCATCAGCAATTTGGTTCAGGGAATGAATCCTGGTGAGCAAGCCTCGGTTGATCAGACCATGATTGATTTAGATGGTACCGACAATAAAAGTAATCTGGGTGCCAATGCCATATTAGGTGTTTCACTGGCCACTGCTCATGCCGCGGCTCTGGACAACCGCCTGCCACTATACCAACACCTTGGGAACTTGTTTGGTAATCAGAACTATATTCTGCCCGTGCCCCAGATGAACATTATTAATGGCGGGGAGCATGCAGACAATGCGATCGATTTTCAGGAGTTCATGATTTTTCCAGTAGGTATGGATAGTTTTAGTGAAGCTTTACGCTGTGGCGCAGAAATATTTCATACTCTGAAATCAGTGCTGAATCAGAAAAATCTCGCGACCAGCGTTGGTGATGAAGGTGGTTTTGCACCGGAATGCGGATCCAATGAAGAAGGCCTTGAATTGATCATGCAGGCGATAGAGAAAGCCGGATTCAGACCTGGCGAACAGGTCCTGATCGGTCTCGATGCTGCCAGCTCGGAGTTTCACCGAGACCATCGCTATCACCTGGGTGCCGAAGGATTATCCCTCGATTCGGAAGAATTTACCGATTATTTGGAAAAATGGGTCAACAAGTATCCCATTATCAGCATAGAAGACGGCATGGCGGAAGCCGATTGGCAGGGTTGGGACATTCTAACCAAACGTATCGGCAGTCAGGTTCAACTGACCGGAGACGATTTATTCGTCACTAATACAAAAATTTTCAGACAAGGAATTGAGCGCGGTGTCGCTAACTCAATTCTCATCAAATTAAACCAGATCGGCTCATTGTCAGAAACCTTTGAAGCTATAAAGCTGGCTCACCAAGCTGGTTATTGTGCGACGATTTCTCATCGCTCCGGTGAAACCGAAGACACCACAATCGCCGATCTCGCGGTTGCCACTGGTGCCGGCCAGATAAAAACAGGGTCGCTTTGCCGTTCCGAAAGAATTGCAAAATACAATAGATTGCTTAAAATTGAACAGTTAATGGGAACAAGCGCAATTTATCCCGGGCGAGGGGCATTTTCAAATCTTGGCTAACAGGTAGTATTAATACTTCAGGTAAATTATGTTTTACATTCGAGTGAAAATGTAACGTGTTATGAAACCAGTATCGGTGGTTCTAGTTGGTCTGTTGATGTCACTTCAGTACGCATTGTGGGGAGGGGACAAAAACGTGATTGATTTAAAACGATTGAAAGCATCGGTGGAACATACACGCATGGGTAATCAGAAACTGGACCAACGCAATCAGAAGCTACTCGCAGAAGTAATAGATTTAAAACAGGGCGGTGAAACAATAGAGACCCTGGCACGATCCGAACTTGGTCTAATCAAGCCCGAAGAAACGTTTTACCAGATTATTGAATAATTAGTTGGTTCAGGTTAATGCTCAGTATTAATGGAGTAGGGCAGCTGAAGACGTTGAATGGTTGGGCCATCTTTAGCGCCCAACATCAAATCGCCTTGCTCAAGATAATTGGACGATACTATCATTGACGTATAGCGTAATTTTCCTGCCTGAACCGTATCCACCACCATTCCAACTTTCTGACCACTTCCTTTGTCGGTATATACGATAGCACCCGGCAGAATTTCATTTTCTCCCAGAGTCCAGCCAGAGATCATGCGCTTTTTTATTTTTCCGAGATAGCGAATTCGCGCAACAATTTCCTGTCCCGGGTAGCAGCCCTTGGTAAAACTTACCGCGTCGACAAGATCCAGATTGATGTGTTGTGGAATAAATTCCTCGTAGGTCGCGTGGTATACCTGGGGAAATCCACCAAGTATTTGTCCAAGCCGCCATAGCTGATAATCCACCAGTGGGTGCCCAATCTCTTCAACACAACGTCCAACTTCATCGTTGTCAACCGCGAACACCTGGCGATTAGAATCGATCTGCCAGTTTGCAAATTCATGACTCAAAGAATTAACTGGACAATTAATTGTGCCAATTAATCGAGTATCGACACATACTACAATCTCAACCTTTGCCCGCATCTTGTATAATTGCAAACGCTTAACCAGTGTATCGGCTGTATCTGCGGGCAATATTATCTGAAATCGATCTTCCTCCCGGCGTAAGTAGAAAACCGCGAGAGCTCTTCCTTTAGGATTGCAATAGGCATTTAATTGGATCTGGCCAACATCTAGTAGCGACAGATCATTGGTAAATTGACCTTGAAGAAAACTCGTTGCATCCGCTCCAACTATCGAAACAATGGACAAATCTTCCAACAGCATTTGCGCCGACGACAACTGATTTATATCGGTCACTGGCTGCTCACTCTGTAGGATCAGATCAAGAGGCAACGCATGAGACAGTTGTTTTATTGGCATACTGGATTAAAATTGTGGCAGAATGGCGTTACTGTTTGCCAACACAGCTGTTTGATAACTTTCACAGTCTACCTAATAATACTGTGATGGGTAGTCCCGATATGAGGGCCTGGAACAAAATAACAATGAAAATATCAATTAATCCACCGGACTACCGCAGCAATTCAATCAGTACCGCGACCAGTTCCGCGACGGATAGTGTTGATCCACCAGAAGAAGCCGGCAAACCGGTTGCTAACAGCTCAGCACCTATAAAGGTTATGCCGTCAGATATTAAATATCCCAACCAACAGCAATCTAGTAAACCGAAAAATATTGATACCGCTGAATCTGGCGAGCCGCGCGGACCTGATCCGACCCGTTATGGAGACTGGGAAAAAAATGGTCGCTGTATAGATTTCTAATACACTATAGATGATTCTTAGACATTTGTTTTTACAATTTATTCATTACCGACGGTGGGATTATGTTTTTATCTGCTTTAAAATGCGTTGTAACGACTACCGAGGGAGGGAACTAGCTTGAATACTTCGAACAGACCGCTGTCACCACACCTGCAAGTCTATCGACCGCAACTAACCTCAGTTTTATCCATCCTGCATCGCGCCAGCGGTGTGTTTCTGGCTCTCGGTGCACTCCTTATCGCCTGGTGGTTGTGGGCCGTAATGTCCGGGGGCAGCAGCTATGAAATGGCTTCCGGCGTATTAAATTCAATATTTGGCAAAATACTGCTGATTGGCTGGACTCTGTGTAATTTTTATCATTTATGCAACGGTATTAGGCATTTATTATGGGACGCAGGATATGGCCTCGAGATAGAACAAACTTATCTTTCAGGTAAGGTAGTGGTGGCCTGTAGCATTGTTTTGACAATTTTGGTGTGGCTAATATGAGTTCTGATAATCCGGTGGTAAAAGTAAAAGGCCTTGGTCACTCTGCTCAGGGATCGCACCATTGGTGGCTGCAGCGGGTCACTGCGATTGCGCTAATACCTCTCTCTATCTGGTTTGTATTCTCTGTCATCGGGCATATCGGTGACTCCCAGGCAGCCGTTCAAGCTTGGGTAGGGCAACCGATAGTAGCGTTCCTGCTGGTGTTATATCTTGCTTTTATGTTCTTTCACGCCCAGTTGGGGGTAGAAGAAGTCATTGAAGACTATGTCCACTCAGAATCACTGAAAATGATTTCATTGATGCTGATAAAGGGTCTGACTCTGTTGTTTGGTCTGGCTGCAATTTTCGCTGTATTGCGTATTGCATTTTAGATTTCGGGCAGCGGTTGATGAAATTTAGTCTCAATATCGTCTTACTTTGTTCAACCGTTGTTCCATCGGAACGTTCGTTATTACAACAATCCAAATACAGGAAATATAGTGTCTGAAGCTTATCCAATTATCGATCATCAATATGATGTGGTGGTTGTCGGTGCCGGAGGTGCCGGACTACGTGCTACCTTTGGCATGGCCGAGGTAGGATTGAGCACCGCCTGCATTACCAAACTTTTTCCAACCCGGAGTCACACCGTTGCTGCCCAGGGTGGTATGAGTGCTGCACTCGGCAACAATGGTGAGGATGACTGGCGGTGGCATATGTATGACACTGTCAAGGGGTCCGATTGGTTAGGGGATCAGGATGCGATCGAATATATGTGTCGTGAGGCTGCCGATGCGGTAATCGAGCTAGAGCACTATGGGGTGCCGTTTTCTCGAACCGCAGAAGGTAAAATATATCAGCGCGCTTTCGGCGGCATGACTACACACTTTGGTGAGGGTCAGGCGCAACGAACTTGCGCAGCAGCCGACCGTACCGGTCATGCGATCCTGCATACCCTCTATCAGCAGTCGTTAAAGCACAAGGCAGAGTTCTTTGTAGAGTATTTTGCCCTGGATTTGATTATGCAGGATGGGGAGTGCCGAGGGGTGATTGCCTGGGATATGGATAAAGGAGAATTGCATCGGTTTGTCGGCAAAATTGTAGTGCTGGCGACCGGTGGCTATGGCCGGAGTTACTTTTCGTCTACCTCTGCCCACAGCTGCACCGGTGATGGCGGTGGTATGGTATTGCGCGCCGGACTTCCCCTACAGGACATGGAGTTTACTCAATTTCACCCTACCGGAATCTATGGCGCTGGCTGCCTTATAACCGAAGGTGCACGTGGGGAGGGTGGATATCTGACTAACTCCAAGGGTGAGAGGTTTATGGAACGCTATGCGCCTAATGCCAAAGATCTGGCATCCCGCGATGTAGTGAGCCGATCCATGACCCAGGAAATACAAGCCGGACTGGGTGTCGGCGAAGAATCGGATCATATTCACCTGCATCTGGAACACCTGGGTCCAGAAGTGCTTGCCGAACGTTTGCCCGGGATATCCGAATCAGCGCAAATTTTTGCCGGTGTTGATGTGACCCGAGAACCCATTCCAGTGATCCCTACGGTTCACTACAATATGGGCGGAATCCAAACCAATATGCACGGTGAAGTGGTGACCCTGAAAGACGGTGATCCAGAGGTAATTATTCCGGGGCTGATGGCAATCGGCGAAGCGGCCAGCGTGTCAGTTCATGGGGCAAATCGTCTTGGTTCGAATTCGTTACTCGATATCGTGGTGTTTGGACGGGCCGCAGCACTTCGGGCGCGCGAGTTAATAACACCGGGATCCAGCAGGGTCGAGATGAAACGTGGGGCTGACGAACATATTATTGATCGATTTGATCGAATTCGCCACGCCAGTGGAGAATCTCCAACTGCCAAGATTCGACTGGAAATGCAAAAGACAATGCAAAAATACTGTGCCGTTTTCAGAACCGGCGAAGTAATGCGTGAAGGCATTGATCATCTTGAAGAAATTTGTGGGCGGTTTAAAGACGTTGGCGTAACTGATCGTTCAATGGTTTGGAACACGGATTTAGTAGAGACTTTGGAGCTGGAAAATCTGCTGGAACAGGCAAAAGTATCAATATTCTCGGCAGAAAACCGCGAAGAAAGTCGAGGCGCCCATGCGCGTGAGGACTTTCCTGACCGTGACGACGAAAAGTGGATGAAACATAGCTTGGTCTGGCTAGACAATATTGAAAGTAAACCGGAAATCGATTATCGCCCAGTTCATACCTGGACCTTGACCGATGAAGTTGACTATATTGAACCCAAGAAACGCGTATACTGAGTACTATGGCTGAATTTTCATTACCTGCTAATTCGAAGATATCCCAAGGGAAGTCCTATCGTGACGAAACCAGTGGTCGGTTACGCACGGTTAAGGTTTATCGCTGGAATCCGGATGATGGTCAGAATCCCAGGGTTGATAGTTACCAAGTCGACCTTAATGCATGTGGACCAATGGTACTCGATGCGCTGATTCGGATTAAGAACCATATTGACCCCACACTTACCTTTCGGCGCTCATGCCGTGAGGGAATTTGTGGCTCGTGCGCGATGAATATTGACGGCACTAATACCTTAGCTTGCACCCGTGCGTTGTCGGAAATCGAAGGCGATATCAAGGTTTACCCTTTACCGCATATGTCAGTCATCAAGGACCTGGTTCCGGACCTGACCAATTTCTATGCCCAATACGCATCCATCAAACCCTGGCTAATTTCCGAAGGGCCTGAGCCCGATCGAGAACAATACCAGTCTGAGGAAGAACGATCCAAACTCGATGGACTGTATGAATGTATTCTATGTGCGTGTTGTTCGACTTCATGCCCTAGTTACTGGTGGAACAGTGATAAGTATCTCGGCCCGGCAGCACTGCTCCAGGCCCACCGGTGGATTGCAGACAGCCGAGATGATGCCACCGGCGAACGCCTGGATGAGCTAGACGATGCATTTAAATTGTATCGATGTCACACTATTATGAATTGCACCAATACTTGTCCGAAAAGCCTCAACCCTGCCAAGGCGATAGCCGAAATTAAGAAAACCATTGCAACCAGAAAGCAGTAGTTGAAAGTAATCTAAAGGCAAAGGGTATTTGCAAGATTCAAATTTGAAAAAAATTCGTTGGCGATGCCGCCGAGGAACCAAGGAGCTGGATGTCATTCTGGAGAGGTTTGTTTCAACTAACTTTGAAACACTCGGGTATCAAGACAAACAGCAATTGGACCGATTACTCGATGTCCAGGACCCAACACTTACAGAGTGGCTATGCCAAAATACCCCTCCACCTGACGAGTTTAACGACATAGTTTCCAAAATTAAAAATTCTTATCAAGACCAAGGAAATATTTAACGGTTAAGGCTTAGCTGTATCTATTACCATTTAATCTAGAGGGAAAGGATTCCCATCATGAATAACGATTTTTGTTTTCCAATCCGTATCAGTATTGTCAACCCCGAGTGTCATCGATGGGTTTGCTGGCTTATCTATAGCGTTACTAGCATTTGCCTTATTATCAGCAATAATTTGACGTTATTATTATTGGGTAGTTGCACGATTGTTGTTTCGATAAAACTGTCCATTCATAAGAATTCAATAATTGAAAACTACACGAGTCTAATAGGGACTGGGGAAAGTACTTGGTATCTGGTACGAGCCAATGGCGAAAGATCATCAATTAATATTTGTCAGGCACAGATAATTGGGCCGATATTATTCATAGCCATAAAACGTTTCGGGGAATCTTACCAACTGATAACCAGCGTTTATCACCAAAAACCGGACCAATGGCACAGGATACGAGTTTTTATCCAATATCATTTGTAGTATGGAGGTTAACCGTAATGGTCCAGACGAGGTCTATATCGAATCCCTCGACAAGCAACTATAATGGAACTTCAAACAAGTAGTCGGACACATTATCCACGGCAAACTATAATTAATCTCAACTGATCCCTATGAAACTTCTCGTTTTTCAACACATAGATTGTGAGCATCCAGGCATATTCCGTAATTTTATGGAAGCAGATGATGTTGAATGGGATACTGTGGAACTGGATGAAAATGAAGTAATTCCCGATTTTTCCGGATACGACGCCCTGATGGTTATGGGAGGGCCTATGGACGTCTGGCAAACCGATCAACATCCATGGTTAGTCAAGGAGATCGAAGCCATTGAAAAATGGGTGAGACAAGGACGCCCCTATCTAGGGTTTTGTCTGGGGCACCAATTACTAGCAGTTGCAATGGGGGGCAAAGTCGGGCCATCGAAACGACCTGAAATTGGAGTTCTACCCGTTTCTGTCAAGGCCGAAGGAAAAGCACACTGGCTTTTTAAAGATTGCGCTGAACAATTGGTTTCACTCCAATGGCATTCCGCGGAAGTTACCCAGCTTCCTGAACACGGGACTTCACTGGCAGAATCAGCGGCGTGTGCTGTAAACGCAATGTCCTGGGGGGAACGCGCTGTATCGGTACAATTCCACGTCGAACTGACCGATACAACCATCGCGGAATGGGGGAAAATCCCGCAATACGCAGAAGCATTGGAGGGTGCAATGGGAAGTGGAGCAATGGAAATAATGCAAACCGAGGCGAATACAAATATGGTGGAATTTAATAAATTGTCCTCAACCTTTTATCAAAACTTTGTTGGGATGGTCAATCAGGGCTAGATTGCCCGCTGATCGAGAAATATTTATGCTTAAAATTGGATTAAATTAGAAAGGTATTCTTTTTGTGTGATAAATTACTGGTTGTACAGTAAATTTTATTCCAATCGTGGCAAAACAAGAAAATATGTCGCTGGATTCGGTCGATCGAAAAATTTTGCATTATCTGCAACACGATGCCAGCATGACGATAAAAGAAATCGCTGAAAAGATTCATCTATCGCCGACCCCCTGCTGGAAACGTATTCAAAGAATGGAAGAAAATGGCGTTATACGGGCCCGGGTAGCTTTACTTAATCCGGATAAAGTTGGTGCCAATATTACGGTGTTTCTTGCGGTAAAGACTGATAAACATAATGCAGAGTGGAGTGAGAAGTTTTCGGAAGTTATGTCGTCATTTCCGGAGATTGTCGAAATCTACCGAATGAGTGGGGAAGTTGATTACTTGCTTAGAGTGGTGGTTCCTGATATTCCGGCCTATGATGCATTGTATAAAAGTATCATCAGTAAAATTGCTCTCACCGATATGACCTCCATGTTTGCCATGGAGCAAATGAAATACACCACCGCATTGCCTGTGCTGCAAAATATGGACTCCACTTAGGTGTCTGGTATATTGTATATTTAAAATTAATTAGCAGAGATAAACCGCTGTAGTATCGATACTAATTTATTAATTAATTTTCACTCGAAGCATAAAATTGTGGAAATTAGTGTGGAAAAATGTCATATTCTAGGGCTCTGAGCGAACGCCACTGAATCGGAATTTGCAAATAAAATCGATTTAGACACCAAAAAAATAATTACTAGCGCTCTAAAATAACTCAGTCAAAGGTGCAATCCGACTATTCGAATTTAATCTTTAGTCGGTATACGCACCTCAATTTTCAAACGCAATGTGGATATTATTTGACCCTAACCTATTACCATGGCAGATGATCAAATATTTGAAGTATTAGGTAGATTCGCTGCTAGCGGAAAAACCGGTACCGTAATGGTTGTGTTCAGCGATAACAGTCTCGGCCGGTTTCATCTGGTAAGCGGTATGATCGCCACCGCTCGCTATCGTAACAAGGAGGGTCAGGAAGCTATCGATGCGGCGAAAGCTATATCGGTAACCACCGCCAAGTTTCATGAGAATTCTGATCTGGTGCGATCCAGTCAACTGATCGACAGTCAGGTTGGTATTTCAGTTAGCCCAAGCCAACCCCAGGTACCGTCACCGCGACAATCCTCAGGACCGTTACTGACCCACGTCATGCGAACTGGTATAGCCGAGTTATTGGCTGAATACATTGGCCCCGTAGCATCGTTGGTAATGTCTGATATACCTCAGTCAGTCGATGTCGAGACCGCCATAGATCAACTTTCCCAGGAAATAACCGACGCAAAAATGGCTTCAAATTTTGTTAATGAAGCCAGAAAAATTGCCACTAGATAGGACGTCGTCAAACTAGGAAATTTTAAAGTTTGGTTAACTGGTCGATAACTCGCGGTGAATATCGCCGATATGGACTACAAAATCTCAAAATGCGATAATCAGGGAGGTACTCTCCCAAGTCCATTGCAATGTCAAAAATCCTGGTTCTACACGGACCAAACTTGAATTTACTCGGAACCCGGGAACCCGGTCATTATGGAACAATTGGTCTAGATGATATAAATCAAGGGCTTGGTAAAAAAGCCATTGAAGATCAGATAGATCTTGAATGCCGTCAGTCAAACGCCGAGCACCAACTGGTAGACTGGATCCAACAGGCGCCAGTTGAAAACATAGATTTCATTATCATTAATCCGGCAGCATTTACCCATACTAGCGTTGCTATACGCGACGCATTAAGTGCCGGTGGAATCCCCTTTATTGAAGTTCATATCTCGAATGTGCACGCCAGGGAGTCATTCAGGCACCATTCCTATCTGTCGGATATTGCAGTGGGTGTTATCGCGGGTCTTGGGGTCCAGGGGTATGAGTTCGCATATTCTGCCGCATTGAGTCGACTTGTCAGTTGATTAAACCGTCTTTCAATACAGAATTATCATGGATCTAAGAAAAATAAAAAAACTAATCGAATTGCTGGAAGAGTCAGCATTGGTTGAAATGGAAATTACTGAAGGAGATAATACGATCCGGCTGAGTCGTGCTGGTTCAGTAGCTTCAGTGTTTCCAGCTCCGCAAATGGGGGCACCCCAACCACTCCAGGCAACCCCACCGCCTAGCGCTCCTCTCCCTCCAGGCGAATCAGCTAGTCTGGATTGCGCCGTAGTAGTGCCCCCGGGTAATCCTGTGGAATCACCGATGGTTGGCACTTATTACGACTCGCCGTCGCCCGACACAGCACCATTTGTCAAGATTGGTTCATCGGTCAAAGCGGGTGATACGTTATGCGTTATTGAAGCGATGAAGACGTTCAACCAAATCGAAGCAGAATCTGATGGAACCATAACCGCAATACATAAATCAAATGGTGAACCAGTGGAATATGGTGAGTTGTTGTTTACCATCACCTGAGTTGCCACCAGCCAATGATTAAAAATATAAAAAAGTTGGTAATTGCCAACCGAGGGGAGATTGCGCTGCGAATTTTGCGCGCTTGCAGGCAGTTGGGAATTAGAACCGTTGCACTATATTCGGTAGCGGATCGGGACGCCAAGTACGTCCGCCTGGCGGACGAATCGGTTTGCATAGGTCCGGCACAGGCTCATGCCAGTTATCTCGATACGGCTTCAGTCATCGCCGCCGCTGAGGTAACTGACGCAAGTGCTATTCATCCCGGTTATGGGTTTCTCTCGGAAAACGCGAGCTTTGCTGACCGGGTAGATCAAAGTGGCTTTATATTTGTTGGCCCAAGAGGTAATACCATCCGCACCCTGGGTGACAAGATTTCAGCAATCAAGGAAATGAAAAAAGCGGGCGTACCCTGCGTTCCGGGATCCGATGGCCCGGTTCCTGATGACCCCGCAAAGGCCGTTGAAATTGCGCGCAAAATTGGATATCCCTTGATGATAAAGGCTACCGGTGGAGGCGGCGGTAAAGGTATGCGAGTGTGTCGCGATGAAGGGGCTTTATTACAATCAATCCAGTTAACCCGAAAGGAAGCATCAGCCGCATTCGGTAACGACGTACTTTATATGGAGCGATTTCTTGAAAAGCCACGACACATCGAATTTCAGGTGTTGGCGGACCATCATGGAAATGCGATACACCTGTGCGAGCGAGACTGCTCAATGCAAAGGAAGCATCAAAAGGTTATTGAAGAAGCGCCAGCACCGGAGATCAGTGAACAGCAACGCCAGGAGATCGGCGGCCGATGCGTTGAAGCTTGCCGACAAATGGGATACAGAGGTGCAGGGACATTTGAATTTTTATATGAAGATGGCGAGTTTTTTTTTATTGAAGTCAATACGAGAATCCAGGTGGAACACCCAATTACGGAAATGATTACCGGTGTCGATTTGCTACAAGAACAGATCAGGATTGCTGATGGACAACCATTACGATACGCCCAGGAGGACATTGAGATATCGGGTCATGCGATTGAATGCCGAATCAATGCGGAAGATCCTGCTACTTTTATCCCATCCCCCGGACGTATAACCAACTACCACATGGCGGGAGGACCGGGCGTCAGGGTTGATTCCCATGTTTATAATAATTACGTCGTTCCGCCTTTCTATGATTCCATGATAGGCAAGATTATTACCCATGGAGCTACCCGGGAAGAAGCGTTGACCAGAATGCAGGGGGCGCTCGAAGAGATGGTCGTTGACGGTATTAAAACGAATATTCCGTTGCATCAGGAACTGATTGTGGATCCCGCATTTGTTTCCGGTAGTCTGGACATTCATTATCTAGAGAATAGACTTGGACTGTAATTTTCCCACTACGCCATGAATTTTCTCCAAGTAAGTTTGACTATCCAAAAGCAGCATATAGAGAGGGTCTCGAATATGTTGAATGAGGAGGGAGCATTTTCAATTGCATTCGAAAATGCAGGTGATGATGAGTGCTTTGACGCAGCGCTGCCATCGGAACCGGATTGGGAGCGACAGAAGCTGACCGCATTATTTGGAAAAGATTATAGTCAGAACAAGATACTTACCATGCTATCCTGCTGCGATCTGATTGCCCCCCCTTCGATTACGACAGTAGAAGACGAAAATTGGGAGCGACGATGGCTGGATCAATTTGAACCCATCCAGATATGCGCTGATTTATGGATTTGCCCGAGTTGGTTAGAGCCACCTGAGCCTGGAGCAACTAACTTGATTATCGATCCAGGATTGGCATTTGGTACAGGGACACATCCAACCACCCATCTTTGTCTCGAGTATTTAGCAGAAACTCCGGTTACTGGAAAAACGGTGGTTGACTACGGCTGCGGTTCTGGAATTCTAGCCATCGGCGCTTTAGCACTTGGAGCGGAACGCGCATTTGGATTGGACGTTGACCCAAAAGCGCTGGATGCTTCGAAAAAAAATGCAGAAATAAACGGGGTGTCAGCAAAATTTGTGGTCGATTACCCTGATAATATTAAAAACCTCCAGGCTGATATTGTCATCGCCAATATATTGGCGGATACATTAATTGAACTGTTTGGAGATATAGACGGACTAATCCGAAATGGAGGCCTGCTGTTGCTTTCTGGGATACTGGCCCATCAGGAAAAACGGATTATCAATCACTACGCGGCCGAATACACTTTTTCCCGTAGGCAGAAACAAGATTGGATATTACTGATTGGGATTAAGAATTCAATTTCTCAATGAACACCACACCAATAGACCCGGAGCCGAGTAAACCACAAGAACTGGGAAAGTATACCCGCTGTCCTTTTTGCATAGCGGTATTTCGGATCACCCGTGCCAAGCTTGAGATGCGCGATGGTGAAGTTCGATGTGGTGCCTGTCGGGAAATTTTTAACGGATATAACCACGGTGTTACCAAGGACGACAGTGGGGCATTCACCCCTTATCAATGGTCTCCGAATGACATAGTAAGCGAGGAGGTTTCACCTGTTACTCAACCTGCCACGCAAAATTCCGGCGCCGGGGCACAAATAGGTCCAGAAAGATCAGATGATCCTGAGCCGATCGACAGTCCCGAAATCCAATCAGTTAGATCAGATGAACTGATTGAACCTCATCTGGATATTCTGCAATTTGACTCGCGAAATGGCGACCAACAGCCTGAATCCTCGTCAGACTCAGAACAGCTGGATGGCAGCGAAGCTTCCGACAAAACCGATCTGGAAGACGCCACAGAACCATTAAAATTTTCTGAGAATACCGGTCAGGAAGACCGTGTGGATTCAATGGATATTTCTGATAATGTCGATCAGGAAGACCAATTACCCCAGGTCAAGAACATTATTCTGAGCAATCTTTCGAAACTCACTCATTCTGAGCCCGATGAGCTGGAATCAACTGATATCGGACTCGATGAAAGCATCAATTCCGTGCCAATGTCGGATAGATTAGTCACCCACCCGGCAAAATCAATCGCCTCTTTGGGGAAGGTTGAACCAGACCTGGGAATTAAACCCCTGGCAGAGCAGAATCTGGAGAAAACGCCGGTCGAAACTTACCTTAACGGGAAGCTAGAAGATGCCGATACAGTTCGGGGAAATGATCCGCAAAATCAGCCATTAGGAGCAAATATAGGTAACTGGTTTAATGCCGAACCAGACCCACAAATGGACAACAATCCGTTCGAACCGCGTGCGGGGAAAATTGAGCTGGAAGAACCCAAACCCAGTGTTATTAATATGAACGGGGTCGACGAATATATTGTCGACCGACCCAATCCATTGCTCAGTATATTTTGGTTTCTAATTTGCATCGGATTCATCGTATTGCTTGGCTTCCAAGTTAAACACTACCACGTCGAGAAGTTCGCTCAGGATGAACAATATAGACCTGCTTTAAGGTTGTTTTGCAAAGTCGCAAAATGCACCCTGCCAGCCCGCCGAGACCCATTTCGTTTTACTATTACCAATACCAGGATCGATCTGCATCCCCAGGAACCAGGTGCTCTTAGAATCACCGTAAAGCTTCTGAACCAGGCAGATTTCGCCCAGGAATTCCCAGAACTCCAGCTTACTCTTACTGATCGGGTAGGACGAGTTGTGGGTAGACGAACATTTGATCCCACGTTTTATCTGGGTAGCAATCAGTTGAACCAACTTGACTCTGGTGACCTCGGGTTGGTGGTTTTTGATCTGGTCCATCCCCATGAGAAAGCTGTTGGGTTTGTTATTGATATAGTGCGAGAATCCTGATCGGTTAGAATTCCAATAGTACACGGCACGCCCCAACTGCATTCACTAATCGGTAACAATGAAAATTGGTAACATCCAACTCAATAACAATGTAGCGCTTGCACCCATGGCCGGGGTAACAGATCTACCTTTTCGACGACTTTGCAGGAAATTGGGGGCAGGTTACGTTGTGGGTGAAATGCTGGGATCCAATCCAGCACTAAGAAATACTACCAGAAGTAAACAGCGTGGAGTTCATATAGACGAACCAGCACCAAGGGCAATCCAGATTCTAGGCTGGAATCCAAGGGACATGGCTGATGCTGCGAGATATAACGTCGGGCAGGGCGCATCAGTTATTGATATCAACATGGGCTGTCCCGCAAAAAAGGTTTGCAAGCGCCTGGCCGGCTCTGCATTGCTTGATGACGAAGCCCAGGTCGGGAGGATTCTTGATGCCGTCGTAACGGCCGTAGATGTACCAGTGACGCTTAAAATACGCACGGGCGTGTCTCCTGAAAACAGAAACGGTGTCAGCATTGCAAAATTGGCGGAATCTGCTGGAGTCAGCGCCCTCGCGGTGCATGGTAGAACCCGGGCTTGCAAATACCTGGGGGCTGTGGAGTACCATACCATCAGAGATATTTGTCAGTCGGTATCTATACCGATTTTCGCTAATGGCGATATTAGAAATTTTACAGATGCTGCTGAAATCTTAGGTTCTACCGGTGCAGGAGGGCTAATGATTGGAAGGGGAGCGCATGGTGCGCCGTGGTTTCCTGGTTTACTCGCAATATTTTTAAAAACTGGACATATCCCAGAACCGCCAACAATCGAAATTCAGAGAGAAATAGTTCTGGAACATCTTGATGCAATATTTGGGTTTTACGGTATTGAGCGGGGTGTGCGAATTGCTCGAAAACATATAAAATGGTACACAGAAAACTTCCCTGATTCAGACCAATTTCGTAACGCAATTAATTGTGTCGATTACCCAGCTATGCAGCTCAGTCTGGTATCGGATTACTATAACTTTCTAACCAATAGTTTACAGAAGGCACCAGTTTGGCAAAAAAAAGAGACAGTCATAAGTTCGATAAAACACGGAGAAAGCACAACAAACTGGCAGATTGCGTAAGTAAATCAGTTGCCCGCTACCTGAAAGACCTGAACGGTGAAGAGGCCACAAACATTTACCCCATGGTAATCAGCGAAATTGAAAAACCTTTGTTGGAAGTCGTGATGAAATATAGTGACAATAACCAGAGCAAAGCATCTCGCGTACTTGGGATCAATCGCAACACTTTGAGAAAAAAGCTCGAAGGTTGCGGTTTAATCGATTGACATCACGTTATGCCTGATAAAGCTACCACAGTCCCGATTCAAACCGCTTTGATTAGCGTTTCGGATAAGTCCGGAATTATTCCATTCGCAAATTCGTTGATCGAACTTGGCATCAACATATTGAGTACTGGGGGCACTGCCAGCCTGCTAAGAGATAATGGCATAGAAGTGACTGATGTGAGTGAGCATACCGGTTTTGCGGAAATTATGGATGGTAGAGTCAAAACTTTACATCCACTGATACATGGTGGGATTTTAGGTCGCCCCGGTCAGGATGATAACGTTATGGCTGAACAGGGAATCACTCCAATTGGATTAGTGGTGGTTAATTTATACCCGTTTGAAAAAACAGTCGCGAAAATTAGTTGCAGCTTGGAAGACGCGATTGAAAACATCGATATCGGTGGACCTACAATGCTTCGAGCCGCCGCTAAAAACCATGCACACGTAGCGGTTGTGGTTAATCAAGAAGACTATCAAAAGGTAGTAAAGCAGATGAAAGTCCAGGATAACCGACTTGACCCAGATACGCGATTTGACCTCGCGGTAAAGGCATTCGAACATACTGCCAAATATGATGGTTCGATCGCAAACTATTTGGGTGTTAAATTAGAGTCCGATGACAACAGTCAATTTCCGAGAACCTGGAATGCGCAATATATTAAAAAGCAGTCGATGCGGTATGGCGAAAATCCACATCAGAACGCAGCATTTTACTCGGCGACAAATATTTCCAATCGAGCGCAGACCGCGAATTTAGCAAGCGCCGAACAGGTTCAGGGTAAAGCCCTGTCCTACAATAATATAGCCGATTCAGATGCTGCTCTTGAATGTATCAAGCAATTTTCTGGAGAACAGGCATGCGTCATAGTAAAGCATGCCAATCCATGTGGCGTAGCGATTGGCAATTCCCAGCTTGAAGCCTACCAACGAGCTTTTAATACAGATCCGGAATCAGCCTTTGGCGGAATTATTGCGTTTAACTCGGAATTGCAAGGGAATACCGCGAGCGCTATTGTCGAGAAGCAATTTGTCGAAGTTGTCATCGCTCCTTCAATAACGGATTCAGCCAAAAAGGTTTTTGCAAAAAAGGACAACGCCAGAGTGTTAATTTGCGGCCAATGGGGTGATTCTGAAAGCTCTATGGATTTCAAGCGCGTTTCTGGAGGACTTCTTGTTCAAGAATCAGATCAAGCCCTATATGATAGTCTTGAAGTTGTGACTATCCAGAAACCTTCAACCCAACAGATGAGTGATTTGATTTTTGCTTGGAAAGTTGCGAAGTTCGTAAAGTCCAATGCTATCGTATATGCTGGCGGGTTAATGACATTTGGTGTGGGTGCTGGACAAATGAGTAGGGTAAACTCCTCCAGAATAGCCGCAATAAAAGCGGAACATGCAGGATTGTCACTATCTGGAGCGGTAATGGCCTCGGATGCTTTTTTTCCATTTCGTGACGGCCTGGACAATGCCGCAGCGGTGGGCATATCCGCAGTTATTCAACCCGGAGGATCTATGCGAGATGCGGAAGTTATTGCGGCAGCAAACGAGCACGGTATTGCCATGGTATTTACCGGTATGCGGCACTTCAGGCACTAACATCTGGAAAATTGGAATTTATCGATGGCCCAATTAACTAAATACAAGGTAGTTCTTAATGGCACCGTAATGCCAAATGAAGACAGGGAAAAGGTTATCAGGGAGCTTTGCGAACTATTCCATTCCAAACCGTCCTATATGGAGAAATTGGTTGACGGTCGGGAGATCGCGTTAAAAAAAGAATACGATCGAAATGAGGCAGAAAACATCTGCCGGGCCATTCGTGACGCCGGTGCCCAATGCAAGCTTCAGCCAGTTAAGCATCCGAAGCTCGCTATAGTAGAAGAAGATTTCAGTTCTTTGAGCATCAATGAACAGTCTTCTGGAATGTTCTGTCCCAGCTGTAATCGTCAAGTTGAAGGTAACTGGCAGAGCTGTGAATTTTGTGGTCACAGTTTTGCTCGGAAAGAAGGTGACAGTGGATTCTCATATACGGTCAGTAGCGAAAGCGAATCCATTCCCGAACTCGACGACGGCAAGGTCAAGCAGCCTCGTAAAACTGAAGTCGCACGTTTTATCGGGCCAAATGCGCATTTTTATCTGGAAAAATTCGAATCAATGGGATCCGTCAAACACCCAAAGTTTGCGGTTAGCTGGCATTGGCCGGCATTCTTCGTTTTTTTCTTTTGGGCGCTGTATCGTAAAATGTGGTTTTGGGCGGCCATAAATCAAATATCGGCAATAGTTTTGATGGTGCTTACCCGACCGTCTCCACTGTGGTTGATATTTGTTTTCATATGGCCTATGTGCGCCAACTACTTATACTTCAGGCATACAGCTCGGCACGTCAATTGGCTTAAGCCGAATGAAACCGCGGAGGAAAAAAATAACTTTCTAGTTATAAAAGGCGGAGTCAGCAAGCCGGCGTTATGGGCTGGTTTAATTCTAACGTTCGCTATTTCAATGTTCGCCAGCAATATGATCGCTACTCAGTTACTGGACCTGTACAGTAAGCGACACCCGGGAATTCAAGGAGAATCCAGCCAAATGCGAGGGGATGGAAGTGTACTGGTAAATGAAGGCGGTCCGAATTCAAAATTGGGCAAAACTTCGTTAGCACTCAACACATTGGCCACCAGCCTGAAAGTAGTGATTGGAACGGGAAATGAAGCGGTTATTAATGGCACCATCGCATCGCTGATAGAGAAATCGGAAAATGAAGAAATTCGTGACGCCTGGGGCCACCCGGTTGTAGTTGAACAGGAGTCCGGACGAATAGTTTTCGTTTCACCAGGTCGTGATGGAATTGAAAAGACCCCCGACGATATCCTCCAGGCAGTAGTCTATTAGTGTAGGCATTAAATAAATGAAAGTACTAGTTGTAGGAAGTGGCGGTAGGGAGCATGCCCTGGCCTGGAAGTCTGCCGCTTCGCCTCTAGTGGAACAGGTTTATGTTGCACCCGGTAATGCCGGCACCGCAACCGAGCCAGGAGTGTCAAATATTCCAATTGAACCATCCGATATTTCTTCGTTATTGGATTTTGCCCTATCCGAATCCATTGACTTGACGATAATTGGTCCCGAGGCACCCCTGGTCGCCGGAATTTGTGATCAATTTTCAGATGCCGGGTTAGCGTGTTTTGGACCATCGCGTCAGGCTGCCCAGTTGGAAGGGTCAAAATCTTTCGCCAAGGAATTTTTAATCCGGCACCATATCCCAACAGCTGCCTATGAATCATTCACAGATTCAGATAAGGCACTGAGCTTTCTCGAAAATTGTGATTATCCGATTGTGATTAAAGCCGATGGACTAGCCGCAGGGAAGGGAGTCATTGTGGCGAAAACCAGATATGCGGCGGAACAAGCGGTAAAAGACATGCTATCCGATAACCTTTTTGGTGCTGCTGGAAGTCGGGTTGTTATCGAACAGTTTCTGCAGGGAGAAGAAGTCAGTTTTATATGTATGGTTGATGGGTTGAATGTACTACCGATGGCTTCTAGCCAGGATCACAAAGCTGCATATGATGGCGACCTCGGTCCCAATACTGGTGGTATGGGTGCGTTTTCACCATCCCCGTTGGTCGATGATCAGATGATTGATAGGATAATGGAGCTAGTCATTGAACCCACCGTGAACGGAATGCGTCAAGATAGCACTCCATTTACCGGTTTTTTGTACGCCGGCTTAATGATCGGAGAAAGTGGCGTTCCCAATGTCGTTGAGTTTAATTGCCGATTTGGTGATCCTGAAGCCCAACCGGTTCTTTCCCGTCTACAGTCAGATTTGGTAGCGCACTGCCTGGCCGCCGTGGCCGGCAACTTAGGCAATCAGATCGCCGTATGGGATCCGCGACCTTGCCTTGGAGTTGTAATGGCTGCAGCTGGATACCCTGGAGATTACGCCAAAGGCGAACCGATATTTGGGTTAGATAAAACTCAGCCGCAATCCCAGGTATTTCATGCTGGAACAAAACTTAATGCCGAAACTGTTGTAACCAACGGTGGCCGGGTGCTTTGTGTCACAGCGATGGCAGATAACCTGGCAAATGCCAAGAGTATTGTTTATCAGCGAATTGCCGAAATCGATTGGCCGGGTGCCTGGTGCAGAAAAGACATCGGGCATAAGGCAATTGGTTAATTATTTCAGTTGCCCGAACGCAAACGGATAACGGTGAAAGTTGTACAAATAACATCTGCCTGCAAGGTTCTACGTGAAGGAGGAGTTCTTGCATATCCAACTGAGTCTTGCTTTGGGCTCGGCTGCGATCCATCCAATGTTGCGGCAATAAAAAAAATATTGATGCTAAAACGCAGGACGCGTGACAAAGGAGTAATTTTGATCGCAGATCGATTCGCCCGACTATCCCGGTTTCTGGAAGAACTGCCTCAATCCACCCTGGATAAAGTTTTACGCAGCTGGCCTGGACCGAATACCTGGCTGTGCCCATCTTCAACTAGTACTTCACGCTGGCTCAGAGGCCAGCACGATACCTTGGGCGTACGTGTAACGGCTCATCCTTTTGCCGCGCAAATCAGCCATCAGGCTGGCATGGCTATCGTGTCGACCAGCGCCAACCGAGCCAATAGACCATCGCTTCGGACAGCCGGGGCGGTGATTCGGGAATTTGGCAAAGACATCGACTATGTAGTGGATCTGCCAATTGGTAGTCTGACCATGCCATCAACAATCCGACACGCGATAACAAACAGCGTAATTAGACCGTGAAAGAGAGGATACCCAGACAACAGTCACCTGATATGGACTGCGTAATAGCCTATTTTCAATCGTTGCAGATAAATATATCCGATGCATTAAGCGAGGTTGATCGAGGTGGGAAAGGTGGTGGAAGTGAATTCCGAGAAGATAGTTGGAGCCATCAAAACGGGGGTGGCGGTCGTTCCAGGGTATTGGAAAATGGCCTCATCTTCGAAAAAGCAGGGGTTAATTTTTCTCATGTAAAAGGGGACAAACTTCCTACATCAGCAACTTCTGGGCGGGAGCAACTCGCTGGTAAGCCCTTTGAAGCAACCGGGGTATCACTAGTGATCCACCCGAACAACCCCTTCGTGCCTACTACCCATATGAATGTGCGGATGTTCATTGCCGATCCAAACGGTAGCAATCCGGTCTGGTGGTTTGGCGGTGGTTACGACCTGACACCGTATTATGGGTTTGTTGAGGACTGCAGGCACTGGCATCAGACCGCCAAGGATGCATGCGACCAACTCGATAAAGCCTATTATGAAAAGTTTAAGCACTGGTGCGATCAATACTTTTATCTTAAACACCGCGATGAGCCTCGCGGAGTCGGAGGATTGTTTTTTGATGACTTTTCCAGCGATGACTTCGACCATGGATTCGACTTGGTGCAGGCTGTTGGCAACAGTTTTACCGAGGCTTATCTTCCAATCGTATCCCGCCGCAAAGATATGGAGTGGGAGCAACACCATACCGAGTTCCAGCAATACCGTAGAGGGCGTTACGTCGAGTTTAATTTAGTATTTGACCGTGGCACCATTTTTGGCTTGCAGTCCGGCGGTCGCATTGAATCAATTTTGATGTCGTTACCTCCAAAGGTTCGTTGGTGGTATGACTGGCGCCCTCAACCTGGTAGTAAAGAAGCGGAATTGTACGACGTCTTTCTAAAACCTCGAGACTGGATATCTTGTTAACGCTCTACCGTATTGTAATTTACCTTGCATTACCCGTTGTTCTCGTCAAGTTGCTGTTGAGAGCGCTACAAAACAATAGTTATTTTGATCGTGTAATAGAAAGGTTCGGATTTACTCGAATTAGTGTACCGGCAAAGGGATACTGGATTCACGCCGTTTCTGTAGGAGAGGTTAATGCAGCGGTGCCCCTGGTTAATCACCTGTTGAATACTAATCCGGCCAAATCCATAACGATCACAACCATGACCACGACTGGCGCAGATCGAGTCAGCAAGGTTTTTGGTTCAAAGGTTTTTCACTGTTATTTGCCCTATGACTATCCCGGGGCAGTACGACGTTTTTTATTCAAGATAAAGCCAGCGCTTGCGGTAATAATGGAAACTGAGATTTGGCCAAATCTTATCTTTCGGTGTCAGCGTAACGATGTCCCGATTATCTACGCCAATGTGCGACTTTCCGAGCGATCCTGGCGGGGTTACAAACGATTCAAAGGCCTGATAAAACCAACTCTGGAAAAAGTTTCCTGTTTCGCAGTTCAATCGAAACCTGACGCTATTCGATTGATTCAGCTCGGTGCACCGGAACATCGAGTCAAAGTCACCGGCAGCATAAAGTTTGACATTGATCTGCCACCGAGCTTGCTCGAAGCAGGGGAGGCCATCAGAAGGCAATTGGGTTGGCATCGGCCCGTTATGTTGGCTGCGAGCACCCACGACGGTGAAGAAGTTCTGATCCTCGATGCATTTCGTCAGGTTCGGAAAGATTTGAATGAAACATTGCTGGTTTTAGTTCCGCGCCATCCGGAGCGTTTTAATAGTGTCGCCAGAATTTGCCAGAAACAGAAATTCTCTATTTTATTGCGTAGCGAAATGCCGGCAATAATTGCCGAATCTTGTGAAATATTGGTAGTTGATACCATGGGTGAACTACCGATGTTCATCGCAGCAAGTGACGTAACCTTTATGGCGGGAAGTCTGGTTCCCATTGGTGGACACAATATTCTGGAAGCGGGGGCACTGGCACGCCCTGTGATATTTGGCCCACATATGTTTAATTTTGCCGAGATATCCGAAATGTTCCTGGGGTATGGTGCCGGGATACAGGTATTCAGTACTGACGAGCTGTCGGATGTAATGATCCGACTATTAAGTGATTCCGAGAAACGGGATCAATATGGCAAACAAGGCGAAAAACTAGTGAAGCAAAACCGGGGCGCGCTCAACAAAGTTCTGGAGTACATTAAGGAGTTGGTACCTCAGGAATCAACCTAATTAGACATTGACCGAAGCAGCCAGCTATTGCGATTCCAGAGCCCGGGAAACTATTTCCCTGACATCCCTGGATAAATTATCAACTCTGGCAATCTGCTCCAGCTCTGCATGCATTTGTCCAGACAATTCAGATATGTAATGACGCCAGCCATTTAACCCAGACACAAGCCTGGCAGCGACCTGGGGGTTAACCGGATCCAGGGTTTTAACCCAATGCGAAAGAAACCGGTAACCAGCGCCGTCTGGTCGGTGAAAACCTACCGGATTGGCATGGGTAAATGCCAGTAAAAGTGCGTAAGCCTTGTTTGGATTAGCATGATCGAAAGCCGTGTGTTGACAGAGCTGCTCTACTTTTATTAAGGCATCATGGCGTCGAATTGTTGCCTGAATACGAAACCATTTATTGATCACCAGTTCCTGGTGCTTCCAGTCTTGATAGAATTGTTCCAGATAGCGTTCTTTTTCCGGGGAAGTTGAATTCGCGATCGCAGTGATCGCTGAAATACGATCGGTCATATTTCTGGCCTCGGCAAACTGGTTTTCCGCGAGTTCATGAAATGGCGCAGTATCGAGGCCACAAAGGTAGTTGATACAGATGTCTCGCAAGGAGCGTACCGCCGCCTGTTCCCGAGTTAGTGATCCATCGTTTGTGGATTGTAATTTCTCATACAGATCTGACAACTCTTGGGTATAACTGGCCGCAATCTTTTCTCTGAGGGCCTGTCGGGCCTCAAAAATTACCTGGGGGTTTACTGGTTTAATTAATTCGGCCAGCCAGGATTCCCCCGGAAGCGTAAGCAGCTTGGCAATAAAAGCGAGATCAGAATCTGGATTCAGCACGACCTGACCAACCAACTCGATCAATTCGCCATCAAATCGACACTCTTTACCCGAACTGAGCCGCCTGGCATTTTCAACAATGCAGTTTTGAAATAATTTTTGTCCTGCTTCCCATCGATTAAATGGGTCGTCGTCGTGACAAAACAGAATACCTAGTTGACGCTGATCCAGGTTGGCATTGAGTTTGACCGGACTGGTAAACCCGCGCAGTATAGACGGAACAGGTTCGGTCGGAATATTTTCAAAATCAAAAGTCTGCGAAGTTTTATCAAGTAGAAGCACCGTTTCTGTGTTCTCGTTATCCAAAGGGATATTTGCTCCCTCCGAGGACAACAGGCTAATAGAAATAGGCATGGCAAATGGATCCTTGTTCTGCTGTCCTGGAGTCGTGTCACAACGCTGGGTAAAGTGAAGCGAATACCGTTTGTTGACAGAATCGTATTCCGATTTAACGTCGATCTCAGGAGTTCCAGACTGGGAATACCAATTCTTAAATTGTTCGAAATTTACTCCAGACGCATCACTAATTGCGGCAACAAAGTCGTCTGTGGTTACCGCCTGACCATCATGTCGCTCAAAATAAAGGCTGGTACCCGCGCTAAATTGCTCTTTTCCAACAATTGTCCGAATCATTCGCACGACTTCAGCACCTTTTTCATATACGGTCGCGGTGTAGAAGTTGTTGATTTCACGATACGATTCGGGCCTCACCGGATGGGCCATCGGACCGCTGTCTTCCGGAAACTGCCGATTTCTCAACGCATTTACATCGTTAATACGCTGTACCCCTGGAGATCCCATATCAGCGCTGAACTCCTGGTCACGAAACACCGTAAACCCTTCTTTCAGACTTAACTGAAACCAATCGCGGCAAGTAACCCTGTTACCTGACCAGTTATGAAAATACTCGTGACCAATTATACTTTCGATAAAGTGAAAGTCTTGGTCGGTAGCGGTAGTCGTATCCGCCAGGACATATTTTGAATTAAATATATTGAGACTTTTGTTTTCCATTGCCCCCATATTAAAGTCGCTGACGGCAACCACATTAAACAAATCCAGATCATATTCTCTGGCATAGACCTGTTCGTCCCACTTCATGGAACGTTTTAGTGCGCCAACCGCGTACTCACATTTTTCGATATCTCGATCCCGTGCATAGAATCTCAGATTTACTTCCCGGCCGCTCATGGTAGTAAACGTATCCTGCATCACCGACAGGGGACCAGCAACAACTGCGAATAAATACGTTGGTTTGGGAAACGGGTCTTGCCAAACAGTGCTGTGGTGAGATTCCTCTTGCCTGGTCGAAATTAAATTTCCATTACAAAGCAGAACTGGAAACTGGGTTTGATTTGCCTTCAGGGAAATTTCATAAGTGGCCAAATTATCTGGCCTGTCGATAGCTGGAGTGATTCGTCTGAACCCTTCCGCTTCGCATTGGGTGCATAGCATATCTCCCGATCGGTATAATCCGCTTAATTGGGTGTTTTCAGTAGGATTGATTGAGTTCTCGATTTCCAGTTCAAACCTGTCCGGGACCTCATGAATTGTCAGATGTCTCTGATCAATCTTGTAAGCCGATTCATCAAGTAGTATTTGATTAACCTTAATACTGTTGACCTGCATTTTTTCGCAGTCCAGTACCAGAGAGTGGGCACCCGCCCGCTGTCTTTCCACGGTATGGACTGCGCAGACAGTGGTATTAACCATGTCCAGCAAAAAGTCGATCCGGGAATGAATTATCCGAAAAGGGTGAGGCTGGTAATCTTTAAGAAAAATTACCTCCGAGTTTGCTGCCATATCAATGTTGTCCCACGAATACTAAGTTTACGAAAACCATGAACATTCAGAATATTGATCAAATATTTAACACACTACACTGGGAACCGCTGATTTATGTCTTGTTTCTGACCCTCCTATCGACCAGATCGTCCGGCAACTCGAACGCCATAGTATTCAGTTGCAAGAGTGTCCTGTCAAAAAGACTGGGGCCAATGGGCCGCTGTTATCCGTATATATCAGGGACCCGGACTGGAATCTTGTTGAAATGTCTAATCAACTATGACGTTCCAGTACCGATGGAACCCCACCAACCCCAAACCTATCAGCGTTCGAGTAGCTTTAATTTATCTTTGACCTCGGTCCAGTCATCCGCATCTTCAGGCGCTGGCTTCATTTCGGTAATTACCGGCCAATTCTGACTCAACTCGGTATTGAGCGCGAGGAAATGCATTTGATCTTCCGGTAATTCGTCTTCGGCAAAAATGGCGTCAACCGGACATTCAGGTTCACACAAACTACAGTCGATACACTCCTCAGGGTCGATTACAAGAAAATTAGGTCCCTCATGGAAACAATCCACGGGGCAAACTTCAACACAATCAGTGTACTTGCATTTAATGCAGGATTCGACGACAACGTAGGTCATTTTTATCTATCATTTGGGAGTAAAGCCAACGGCGGCGTATTGTACTACTTTCGATTCTTTTTCCCCAACATCTTGTCGAGATCGTAGAGCAATTCGAGTGCCTGCCGCGGGGTAATTTGATCTGGAGACACGCCTTTAAGTCGCGCCAAAACTGCTTGTTCCTCCGGCCTGTTTTCCGGGAACAGGCTGGATTGGGTTTTGGAGGAGTCATCGGAGGCAATGCGATATTCCGTGTATTGGGTTTCAAGTTCTGCCAGCTTGAGTCGGGATTCCTGTATGACCGATTCCGGAACCCCGGCCAGGCGAGCAACTTGAAGCCCATAACTCTGACTCGCAGGACCATTCTTAACACTGTAAAGAAACACAATCTGATCACCATGTTCCACCGCATCCATGTGAACATTAGATACACCTTTTAGCTGATCCGCCAGGGTAGTCAGTTCGAAATAATGAGTCGAAAACAAGGTATACGCGCCAATGCGTTTTGCTAAATCCTCAGCGCAGGCCCAGGCCAGAGATAATCCATCGAAAGTACTGGTTCCGCGACCGATTTCATCAACCAATACCAGACTATTTTCGGTTGCATTTCGCAAGATATGGGCCATCTCCGTCATTTCGACCATAAATGTCGAGCGCCCGCCTGCGAGGTCGTCAGCCGCTCCAATTCGGGTGTAGATACGATCCAGGGGACCGATTGTTGCCGCCGTGGCAGGAATGAAACAGCCTGTGTGGGCCAGTAGTACGATCACCGCCACCTGGCGCATATAGGTACTTTTGCCGCCCATATTTGGTCCGGTAATAAGCTGCATCCTTGAGCTATTATACAGTTTGGTGCTATTCGCGATAAAACTGTTATTAAGCATTTTTTCCACGATGGGGTGGCGTCCATCCTGAATATCGATAGTTGGATTGTCGCTGAACTGCGGCCGACACCATCTTAAGGTTATCGCTCTTTCAGCAAAATTGTGCAGTACGTCAAGTTCGGCGATACATCGAGAGCATTTCATAAGGTCGCTCACGCTTTCCCCAAGCGTTACCAGTAACTGCTCATAGAGCCATTTTTCCCTGGATAATGCTTTACCTTTAGCGCTGAGGATTTTGTCTTCAAACAACTTCAGTTCTTCGGTGATAAATCGCTCAGCATTTTTGACGGTTTGCCGCCGAATATAATCTTCTGGAACGCTGTCTGACTGGGAGCGGGGTAATTCGATATAGTAGCCGTGGACCTTATTGTACTTAACGCGCAAAGTTGCAACACCGGTCCGCTCTTTTTCCCGCAACTCGAGCGCGAGCAGAAACTCGCTGGAATCTCGTTGCAGATGACGATACTCCTTTAACTCCTGATCATAGCTATCGCGCAAGACACCACCGTCCCGGATTAAAACCGGTGGCTCGTCTTTAATTGCGCGCTCCAGGAGTTGCTGGACCTGGTGCTGAGGCTCCAGTCCCGGGCGCAATGCATCGAGCAGGTGGGAAGAAGTTTGTTCCAGCCGAGCGGATAATTTCGGTAATACAGATATTCCCTCACGTAACCGCAACAGGTCTCTGGGGCGCGCTGTTTTCATCGCGATTCTGCCAAGAATCCGCTCCATGTCACCAGCTTGCTTAAGCGCTGCGGTCATCTCATCGTAGCGATGGTCGTAGATCAACCAGTCGACCGCATCGTGGCGGGCTTTCAGTAAGTCGTGATTGCGACTGGGACTACTGATCCAACGACGCAGCATTCTGGCACCCATGGGTGAAGCGCAGTGGTCGACTAGATTGATCAACGAGTGTTGGGTATCGCCATCCTGACTACGTTCTACCTCCAGATTTATCCAGGTAATCTGATCAAAGATTAAAGTTTCGTTGTCGCGATAGAACTCAATCCCTTTGACATGGGGCGTACTCGCGCCATGCAAATCCCGGATATACTGAATCAAGGCACCCGCCGCCCTGGTCGCCAGGGGAAATTGCTGGCATTCAAAAGCGCTCAGGTCATGGGTCTGAAATAATTCACACAATATTTGCTGAACCCGTTCCGATTCAAAATACCAATCAGGAATTTCCGATTTGACTTCTGCCACCAGGTTCTCTGCCTGATGTTCGCCGACCAAAATTTCTGCGATACCAAGCCGCTGTAACTCACTTTCGAGCCGATCCGGATCACTCAGCTCGTAGCCAGTAAACCTGCCGGTAGATATTTCGAGAGTGGCGATGCCAATTTTTTGATCAGTAAGTAATACCGAAGCTGTAATATTTTGCTGTCGATCCGACAGCAGATTCTCCTCGGTTAGTGTTCCAGGTGTAATAACTCGTACTACCTTACGCTCCACCGGTCCTTTGGATGTCGCTGGGTCACCAATCTGCTCACAGATTGCCACCGGCAAATTGGCCTGCACCAATTTGGCAAGATACTGATCGATACTGTGGTAGGGCACACCCGCCATGGGAATGGGAGCGCCAGCCGACTGGCCCCGGGCGGTCAAGGTAATGCCGAGCAAGCGTGACGCGCGCTCAGCATCCTGATAGAACAATTCGTAAAAATCCCCCATGCGATACAACACCAAGGTATCGGGGTAATCCGCCTTGATCGCCAGGTACTGGCGCATCATAGGCGTGTGTTCGCCGTTTTTGCTCAAGATGTGGTAGTAGAACGGCTTTTAACCAATGCCATTAACTCGTTAAACATCCTCTGATTCGCTGCAACAATATTTCCATTCTCCATAAAATCCTGACTGCCACCAAAATCGGCAACCAAACCACCGGCCTCTCGCACCAACAGGCTGCCCGCTGCGACATCCCAGGGCTTGAGACCTGCTTCCCAGTATCCATCCAGGCGACCGCAGGCAACATAGGCCAAATCCAGCGCAGCCGATCCACCAATCTTTACGTCACTTACCTTGGGCAATATAGCTTTGAGTATTCGCATGGATGTATCGAGCTTGGTCATTTCTCGCAGGGGAAAACCGCAGCCAATTAGCGATTCCTCGACATTACCTTTTCCACTGACCCGGATACGTCTATTTTCCAGCTGCGCACCCTGATTTCTGCTGGCGGTAAACAATTCGTCTCGAAGGGGATCAAATATGATCCCATGTTCCATCACGCCTTTACGTCGGACACCGAGTGACACGCTGAAATGCGGATGCCCATGGAGAAAGTTCGTGGTGCCATCAAGAGGATCAATTATCCACTCGAATTCATCTTCCCCCGGAGCGGTCGAAGATAGCCGGTCCCCACTTTCTTCAGCCAGTATTCGATGATTCGGATACAAATAGTGAACGGTGTCGACTATATCTTCCTCCGCCATTCGGTCTATCTCACTGACAAAATCCCGTCGGCCTTTTTTTTCAACGGACAATTGTTCAAGTCGATCCAGGTACCGCAGCATTAAACCACCAGCACGACGGGCGGCCTTGATGCCTACTTTAATGATGGGATCCATTTAATACTCCAGGGGAGGGAACAAACAATTTAATAATAGATCCTGCACGGCATTTCAATTCTGAAACCCTTGATGCAAAATCGCGCCAATGAAAGAGCTGGAGTATATCCGAGTCGTCCTGATTCAACCTACCCATCCTGGCAATATCGGTGCTACCGCCAGGGCTATGGCAAATATGGGGATCTCCAGGCTGGTGCTGGTCGATCCCGCTGATTTTCCAAGTCCGGTAGCGAACGCGAGAGCTGCTGGGGCGGACGCAATACTCGACGCTGCCCAGGTTGTGAGTAATCTTGACCAGGCGATCTCTGACTGCACCATGGTGATCGGCACCACTGCCAGACAGCGCTCAATTCGCTGGCCCGAATTAACCCCGGAAGAGGCAATGCAGAGCCTGCTTCAAACCCGGGACTCCGAAACCGCCATTATATTTGGTCGGGAAAGCAGCGGTCTAACCAATCAGGAATTAGAACGCTGCCATAACCTGATCCGCATTCCAGTGGAACTGGAATTTTCATCTCTTAACCTGGCTTCAGCGGTCACCGTAATTCTCTATGAACTGAGAAAGCAAATAACCGCATCTATGCCCAAGATCAGCCAGTCGAAGGATAAACTGGCAAGTGCAGAAGAGATGAGACACTTTTACAACCACTTACAGGAGTTTGTCGAGACCACAGAGTTCAGTGATGGCCGATCCGCCAAACTACAGCGTAAAATGTCGAGAATGTTTAACAGGATTCAAATGTATCAGCAGGAAGTCCGCATGATGCGAGGTCTGTTCAAATCGGTTGAAGAAAAAATAAAACCCGAAAAATAGTAATTCGATTTGTTGACGGACTTGTCCCGGTAATCCGACAGTCATGCAATAATGCATCCAATTGCCACTCAATACCAAATAACATATGCGTAGACGTCGTAAAGCCAAAATAGTCGCTACCCTGGGTCCCGCCAGTTCCAGCGTCGAAACTATCCGGCATCTGTTTGATGCAGGGGTGGACGTTTTCAGACTGAACTTTAGCCATGGCAGTCACGCCGAACATGCCAAAAGGCATCGGATCATACGCGAAATAGAGGCGGAGACTGGCAGACCCATCGGTATTCTCATGGATATTCAGGGACCAAAATTGCGACTTGGAGAATTCACTGAAAAATCTATTTCATTGACCGAAGGCAGCAAATTTAGATTGGATATGGACCCTAGCCCGGGAGATCATAACCGCGCGCAGTTACCCCATCCCGAAATTTTTGCGGTTCTGAGCCCTGGAAATGAGTTGATGATCAATGATGGTCGGGTAAAGCTGAAGGTCATCGAGTGCGATCTAGAGCACGCTATTACTGAAGTATTGGTACGCGGCGAAGTGAGTAGTCACAAAGGGGTAAACGTACCCGGGGTTATCCTGCCTATCTCTGTACTAACTGAAAAGGATCGAGAAGACATTGACTATGGACTTTCCCTTGGGGTCGACTGGGTGGCTCAGTCATTTGTTCAGCAACCCGATGACGTCAGGGAACTTCGTCAATTGGTAGGGAAGCAAACCGCAATTATGGTTAAACTGGAAAAACCTTCTGCGATTGAAAACCTGAATGGAATTCTGGAATTGTGTGACGGTGCGATGGTGGCTCGCGGTGATCTGGGTGTCGAACTGCCGCCAGAACAGGTGCCTGTTGTGCAAAAGGAAATAATCCGGCGTTGCCGAAAGATGGGCAAACCCGTTGTGATTGCTACCCATATGCTGGATTCAATGGTCCATGCACCGGTACCAACCAGAGCCGAAGCTTCTGATGTGGCGACCGCGGTATACGACGGCGCCGACGCCGTGATGCTGTCTGCAGAGTCCGCCGCAGGGGATTATCCAGTCGAGTCCGTCGCTATGATGGATAGTATTATCAAAGCAGTGGAACAAGATGTACTGTATGGCAATATACTTGACGCGCAACGTCCTGATCCAGATCACACCACCGCAGACGCGATATGTAATGCCTTGCAAACTGTAACCGGCATTCTTTCGTCCAGCGCCACGGTAACCTACACAACGTCTGGAAGCACCACTTTGCGAGCCGCCAGAGAGCGACCATCGGCGCCAATTCTCAGTATCACCCCTGAAACCGATACCGCGCGTTTTCTCAGCGTGGCCTGGGGCGTTCACGCCGTTGTCCTGGATGTTGCCAATGCTGAGGCAGATCTGTTGACTGTAATTGATGCGGCCAAGAATATTGCAACGCGCGAGGGATTCGCGGTTTCAGGTGAAGCAATAATCATTGCCGCCGGTATACCATTTGGAATTTCTGGTACCACTAACTCTCTTCACGTCGCCACCATTGAGTAAGGCGCATGGGTTTTTGTACACAAAATCGATAAATCGAGTTTGACCAAAATGAAAGCAATAATTCTCAAACAGTTTGGCGGTCCGGAAATGATGTCTTACCAGAACGTCGAGGTTCCTCAACCAGGACCAGATCAGGTATTAATAAAAGTTGCTGCAACGTCGGTAAATCGCCCCGATATCATCCAACGCCAGGGAAACTACAACCCACCTAAAGGTGACTCTGACATTCTCGGACTCGAAGTTGCCGGCACCGTTGAATCCACTGGAAGCGGGGTCAGCCAATGGCAGACTGGCGACCGGGTTATGGCATTGATTGGAGGAGGTGGCTACGCAGAGTTCGCGGTTGCCAATGCGGGCCACATGATGGCTATTCCCGAGTCGATGTCTTTTGAACAAGCAGCCTGCGTCTGCGAGACTTACCTTACAGCCTATCTAAACCTGTTTATGCTGGCGGGCCTCGAAGACGGTAATAGCGTTTTACTCCATGGCGGCGGCGGCGGGGTGAACACTGCCGCCATACAATTATGTCAGGCACTGGTGCCGTCAACTACTATTATCGTTACCGCTTCTACCGGTAAGTATGACCGGGTAGTTGGGTTGGGAGCGCATCATGTAATTGATTATCGAACCCAGTCTTTTCTGGAACAAGTGAAAATAATTACCCAGGGACGCGGGGTAGATGTGGTACTCGATCATATTGGCGCGGAATACCTCTCATCCAATATGAGTTCACTCGCAGTTTCTGGTCGATTGATTATTATCGGAGTTATGGGTGGAATTAAATCGGAATTAAATCTTGCATTGTTGATGGTCAAACGCCAGCAAATAGTAGGTTCTGTTTTGCGTCCGCGTTCGATAAATGAAAAAGCACAAATCATTCATAACTTTAATCAGCGCGTAGTACCGTTTTTTGAAAATAAAACCATAGTTCCACTTATATCCGACATGTATGCCTTATCGGAGGCAGCCGATGCCCATCGCGCAATGGAGGAAAGTCTCCACTTTGGCAAGATTGTTCTAAAAATATAATTGAATTGTTGCTCGTATCTTGTTGTTTTTAATATCGACTACCAGACAAATTCTTATCTGACCCAGAGAATTTCCTAAAATCTGTATTTACACCGGTCTTTTTTCAAATACTGAACGGTATGGATTAAATGGTGAAAGGGGCTTTACAACAGATTTTCGGCGCAGTATTCTTGATAACGGTATCTGGTATACCAAATACCAGCAAACTAAAAAACTAACTCCCACGGAGAATATAAATAATGAAAAATGTATTACACAAGTTGAAAAAAGCAGCCCTACCGGTTGCAGTAGCAGCAGCGACATCGTTAGGGATGTCCGCACCCGCCATGGCCGAATGGTCACCAAAAAAACCCGTGGAGCTCATCATCATGGCAGGTGCCGGTGGCGGTGCTGATCAGATTGCTAGATTGTTACAGGGTCTGATCGAAAAGAAAGATTTATCGCCACGTCCGATTATTCCAATAAACAAAGCGGGTGGTTCAGGCGCAGAAGCACTGCGCTATATGCAAGATAAGGCTGGGGACGATCACACTATCCTGGTTACCCTCAACAGTTTCTACACAACTCCGGTTATTCAAAAAGGAATTGGGGTTGATGTCACAAAGTTCACTCCAATTGGACGAATGGCGATTGACAATTTTCTACTCTGGGTTCACTCAGATATGGCCGACATTACCGACTTGAATAGTTATGTCTCAGCGGTTAAAGCTGCTGGAAATACCTGGAAAGTTGGTGGTACCGGTAGTGGTCAGGAGGATTCAATCCTGACCGCCATGATGGAAAAGGAATTTGGCTATGATGTCACCTATATTCCATTTCCCGGTGGCGGTACTGTGGCCAAGAACCTGGTGGGTAAACACATTGACTCATCGGTAAATAATCCTGCGGAGCAAAATGAATTTTATCGTGCGGGAAACACCAAGCCACTAGTCCAGTTCACCGCTGAGCGTCTGCCTGCGTATCCGGATGTTCCCACCGCCCATGAGGTTGGTGTTGACATGGAATACTATATGCAACGTTCTATCAATGGACCTCCTGGAATGTCCGCGGAGGCCCAGGAATGGTATATCAATCTGTTCAAGCAATTATTTGATTCAGAAGAATGGCAGACTTTTTGTACTGACGATGGCCTTGCCTGCGACACCTGGTTGGCTGGTGCAGATTTAGGCACTTATCACAAGCAACAAATTCAACTGCATAAAGACCTGATTGAATCTGTCGGCGCTTCAGCGATCACTGGCGAGTAATCCCGCCTCCGGGTAAGCATGGAGTTAGCCAATGCTGGACTCCATGCTTCACCCGCTTATCTGTATATAACAAGTTAGCTTCAACCATTTGTATGTCCCGTATTTGCCGGGGCGGGGATACTCGTGACAAAATTTTTTCGGAGAAGATAATAAAATGACCGTCAGAACCGCAGAATTAATGATGGCAATAGTGTTAGCAATCTGTTCTTTATTGCTTATGCTCAAAAGCGCAGAATTACGCATAGACTGGATTCCCGAACGTGGCCCAGGGTCCGGTGCCTGGCCCTTTTGGTTGTCCGCGGGTATGCTACTTGCCTGCCTGGCAACAGTCTATAGATGGTTTAAAGGGATCACCCCGGAGTCACGCAATCTAGATCCATTTATGACCTGGGATACAATTTTAGTTGTAGGAATTTCTGGGGGTTCAATCCTTTTTCTCCTGGTCGCGACCCACCTGGTTGGGATCTATATCGGACTGTTTTTCTTTCTATTGTTCTACCTTAGATTTGTTGGTCACCATAGCTGGACCTTGACGATTACCATGATGGTGCTGGTACCCATTATTGTTTTTTGTCTATTTGAATGGGCATTGAAAATTCCCCTGCCGAAATCAATTAGCGAACCCTTGTTTTACCCAATATATGACTTCATTTATTCCTTCTAAAATGGAATGCCAATTAATGCCATCGATAATTTCGCAATCAACGTATAGACAGATCTGAGGTCGACCGTGGAAGACATACTTATACATTTAATGGGCGGATTAGCCCAGGCCGCTGAACCTGTCAACCTTCTGATGATCGTAATTGGCTGTTCCCTTGGCCTTTTAATCGGCGCAATGCCAGGGCTGGGTTCGGTAAACGGTGTAGCAATTTTGTTACCCATTACGTTTCTGGTACCACCAACTTCGGCGATCATATTTTTAGCCGCGATTTATTATGGCGCGATGTATGGTGGAGCCATCAGTTCAATAACTCTAGGAATTCCCGGTGCCTCAACCGCGGTGGCAACTGTATTCGATGGTAGACCATTAGCCCAGCAAGGACATGCGGATAAAGCCTTGACCGCTGCTGCAATCGCCTCTTTTATCGGAGGCACTATCTCCGTAGTTTTGTTTACCCTGTTTGCGCCGCCCCTGGCCGCGTTTGCTCTTAAATTCGGTCCCACCGAAGAATTCGCGCTAATGCTTTTGGCGTTTGCCACGTTTATTGGGCTAGGTGGAGATGACATCCCTAAAACAGTTTTTTCAATTCTAATTGGTTTAGTCCTGGCGACAGTAGGACTGGATATTATTTCTGGTCAGCCACGACTTATCTTTGGCGATATAGATGGCTTCCTTCACGGTATAAATTTTCTGGTGCTCGCTATTGGAATTTATGGCATTGGTGAAATGCTATGGACCCTGGAAACTACTAAGGGGAAAGTAGTAGTACATAAAGTTACGATGTCTTTCCGCCAGATGATCAACAATTTCAAAGACATTAAAAAATATATCGGTACCACAACCCTTGGTTCAATTCTGGGGTATTTTGTGGGCACGTTACCAGCAGCTGGCGCTACGCCGGCGTCACTCATGTCCTATGGACTGGCTAAAACTTTTTCGAAGGATCCTGATTCATTCGGTAAAGGAAATATCGCCGGCGTTGCCGCACCTGAGGCGGCGAATAATGCAGCCTCCACTGGATCAATGTTGCCGATGATAACTCTGGGTATTCCGGGCTCTCCGACTACTGCGATCTTGTTGGGTGGAATGATAATTTGGGGACTACGGCCAGGGCCTCTGTTATTTACCGAACATCCAGAATTTGTTTGGGGATTAATTGGTTCTTTGTATATCGCCAACCTGGTAACGCTGATAATTAACCTGGCTTTCATTCCGCTCTTTGTCAAAGTATTGACTCTGCCGTTTAGCATTCTTGCGCCAATCATCTATATTTTATGCGTTGTGGGTGGATACGCACCGACTCAGACAATGCACGACGTTTGGTTAATGCTTTTATTTGGGGTGGTTGGTTATTTATTACGTAAATTAAATTATCCAGTCGCGCCCGCGGTTCTCGCCATCGTACTTGGTCCACTGGCAGAGCGATCTCTACGTCAGACCCTGATAGGTTCTCACGGCGATGTGTCGATCTTTTTTACCCGGCCAATTTCAGCAATATGTATTTTGATCGCACTGGTATTAGTTTTATACCCGGTTTTCAGAAACTTTAAAAAAAGTAAAAACTCTTCCGTTAAAAATTAGCGACTGAGAATAACTGAATGGCTAATCTCAATTTTCTGCATTAATTAATTGATCCGAAAAATCTTGAAACTCAATCTTTATCGTGTTGTATACAATATACAAAGTTTAGAAGGTGTTGGAAAATGAGCCAGCAATTTGAAGTAAAACTCAGACCAATAGATCTTAATCCCGGTTTAAAGGATGCGGTTTATCATTCGATCAAGGAAGCCATTTCAAAAATGGATATATATTCCGGCGCCGAACCGCCAAAATTGGATGAGAGAAAACTAGCCGAGGACTTGGGAGTCAGTCGCACCCCAATTCGCGAAGCAATCACCCGACTAGAACAGGAAGGGCTTGTTGTGTCTTATCCGCGCCGCGGTGCATTCGTTGTTAGAAAAACCAAACAGGAAATTCTCGAGATTATTTTCGTATGGGCAGGGCTCGAAGGAATGGCGGCTCGCCTGGCCACCGAAAGCGCGAGCGATGCGGAACTTTCTTCGATGCGGGAAATGTTTGCAACCTTTGACGACAGCAATGAAGCCAGAGCGCATATAGACGAATACTCCGCAACCAATATCGCGTTTCATCAACGGTTAATTCAGTTGAGTAAATGCCAATTATTGATCGAAATTGCCGATGGGCTGTTTGTTCATATGCGGGCAATACGTGACAAGACCATGACCGAAAGAGATCGCGCGGCAGAATCTATTATCGATCATATGAGAATCATCAATGCCCTTGAAGAGAGAGACGCAACCATGGCAGAACAACTGGTTCGTGAGCACGCAATGTATCTGGCAAGTCATATCAAACAATACGTCGATTACCTCGAATAGAGGTGTATTTCTAGCTGTTCAAGTCAGAAATACCCTTCATCAACCCATATCCAGGAGTAAGTTCAAATGAGTGGAAATACCGATACCGCCAGTGACACACTAGCCCGCAAAGATAAAAGTGGAAGCGTAATATCTGGAGGACACCTGGTTGCCCGTGCTCTGAAAAACGAGGGGGTTGATACTATATTTACCCTTTGCGGTGGCCATATTATTGATATCTACGATGGTTGCATTGACGAGGGCATCCGAATCATCGACGTACGTCACGAGCAGACCGCTGCCCATGCTGCTGATGGCTATGCGCGGCAAACCGGGAAACTTGGCTGCGTGGTAACCACCGCAGGACCTGGTTGTACCAATGCGGTAACCGGGATCGCTACAGCATTTCGTTCCGAAAGCCCGATTCTCCATATTGGCGGTCAAAGTTCATTGACTCAGCATAAAATGGGTTCGCTGCAAGATTTACCCCATGTGGATATGATGACGCCAATTACCAAATTCGCTTCGGGAGTTTTTTCGACAGAACGGGTTGCAGATATGGTTTCAATGGCTGCCAGAGAGTGTTTTTCCGGTGCCTATGGTCCCAGCTACCTGGAAATTCCCCGAGACGTTTTGGATCGGGAAGTGCCAGTGGAATCAGCCATTATCCCTGAGCCGGGTAGCTATCGATCTTCGGTTCGATCTATTGGAGATCCTGCAGATATAGAAAAGCTGGCGGACATACTGGTAAATGCCGAGCGCCCGGCGGTTTTGCTCGGGCAGCAGGTATGGGCATCCCAAAGTCACAACGACGCCATCAATTTCGTTCGTGCATTGGACATTCCGGCCTATATGAATGGAGCCAGTCGCGGGATGCTACCGAATGATGATCCGCATCATTTCGACAGAACCAGACGAGATGCGTTTAGTAATGCCGACGTCATATTGATCGTCGGTACTCCGTTTGATTTCCGTATGGGGTATGGCAAACGCATATCGAACAAGGCGACTCTGATCCAGATTGATCAAAGCTATAGCACGGTCGGGAAAAACCGGGATATCCATCTCGGTATTGCCGGTGATCCAGGTGCGATTTTGGCGGCAGTGTCCCAGGCAGCTTCCGGCCGGATTGACACTGGTGGGCGCCAGCAACGACAAGAGTGGATGAAGCAATTACGTGAAATTGAAGCGACTAAGCTCGAGAAACTAATGCCGATGTTTACCACTGACCAGAATCCAATTCACCCCTATCGATTAGCCTGGGAAATCAACGAATTTCTTGGAGACAATTCGATTTATATTGGAGACGGTGGAGACATCGTGACGATATCGGCCCAGGCAGTACGGCCAAAGGGGCCGGGGCAATGGATGGATCCGGGAGCCCTCGGTTCTCTTGGTGTTGGCACTGGCTTTTCAATGGCCGCCAAACTCGCTCACCCAGATAAGGAAGTGGTCTGTTTATATGGTGATGGTTCGTTTGGCATGACTTCATTTGATATGGAAACTTCTCAGCGATTTGGCGCACCATATCTTGCAATTGTTGGAAACAACTCACATATGAATCAGATTCGATATGGTCAGATTGCCAAATACGGTGAGGAGCGAGGAAATATTGGCAACAAACTGGGCGATATCCCATTTAGCAAATTTGGCGAGATGTTAGGTGGATACGGCGAAGAAATTCGAGAAGCCAGTGAAATTCAGCCAGCCTTGGAGCGAGCTCGTGAAGCAATCGCAAAAACTGGCAAGTGCGCCGTGGTGAATATCTGGGTCGATCCAGATGAGTATGCACCTGGAACCAAAGCACAAACCATGTACAAATAAATTTTAACTTTTGATTATTGGAGTTTTTTAAATGAAAGCACTCGATGGCGTAAAAATTCTGGACTTTACTCACGTCCAGTCAGGGCCAACCTGTACCCAGCTACTGGCGTGGTTTGGCGCCGATGTCATTAAAGTAGAACGGCCAGGTGTTGGCGACGCTACCCGAAAACAATTGGTAGATGTGCCGGGTGCAGATTCGTTGTACTTCACCATGCTCAATCACAATAAACGCTCGCTAACCCTGAATACCAAAAAAGAATCAGGCAAAGAGGTTTTGGAGCGTCTAATAAAAGAATGCGACGTAATGGTGGAAAATTTTGCCCCAGGGGCGCTGGATCGAATGGGGTTCGGCTGGGACCGAATTCAACAGCTGAACCCTCGCATGATCATGGCTTCGGTCAAAGGTTTTGGACCAGGCCCCTATGAGGATTGCAAGGTATATGAAAACGTCGCGCAATGCGCGGGCGGTTCGGCATCGACCACCGGATTTCGGGAGGGCCCGCCACTGGTTACCGGGTCCCAGATCGGTGATTCCGGCACCGGTTTACATCTCGCACTGGGTATCGTAACCGCGTTGTATCAGCGGAAGCAATCAGGCTGCGGGCAAAAAGTCTTAGCGCCGATGCAGGACGGTGTATTAAACCTCTGCCGGGTCAAATTGAGAGATCAGCAGCGCCTGGCCTCAGGTCCCCTGGAAGAATATTCCCAATTTGGTGAAGGAGTCGATTTTGGTGAAGCCACGCCGAGGGCCGGAAACGACTCGGGCGGTGGCCAACCCGGACGAATACTTAAATGCAAAGGCTGGGAAACAGACCCGAATGCGTATACCTATTTTATAACCCAGGCCGCGGTCTGGAAGAATGTTTGTGATGTAATTGGGAAACCAGAATGGAAGGAAGATCCCGAGTTCGCAACACCTGATTTACGACTGCCTAAGCTGAATACGATTTTTGGTGCGATTGAACAATGGACTATGACCAAAACAAAGTACGAAGTCATGGATATTTGTAATTCACTGGACATCCCGGTTGGTCCAATATTATCAATGAAAGAGCTCGCCGAAGAGCCATCATTACGCGAAACAGGCACCATTGTCGAGGTTGACCACCCAGTAAGAGGTAAATATCTGTCAGTTGGCTGTCCAGTCAAATTGTCTGATTCCCCGGTCGAAGTGGTACGGTCTCCACTACTGGGAGAACATACCGAAGAAGTGCTCGGTCAGCTCGGATACAGTGCAGATGATATCGCCCAGATTAGAGAGTCTGGCGCCATTTAGTTTGATTCAGACAGAGGATTCGACATGCGAATAGTAATTCACGGGCAACAGGCATTTGGTCGTGCGGTACTCGAGAAACTGCTCGAAAGGGGAGAGAATATTGTTGCCGCCTGTACCGCACCGGACAAAGAGGGAAAGCCATTCGATCCGCTAAAAGAGCTGGCCCTGGAACATAATATTCCGGTACACCAACCACCCTCATGGAAAACATCGGAATCTCTTAACTTGATGCAGAGTTTCGACGCTGATGTCTGCATGATGGCTTACGTTCTGTTATTCGTTCCTTCAGGGGTACTCAATGCACCAAAATTCGGATCGTTTCAATTCCACCCCTCACTTTTGCCGATGCACCGAGGCCCTTCGTCGATAAACTGGCCCATAGCAATGGGATCAAAATCCACTGGTCTCAGTATTTTCTGGCCCGATGATGGTCTTGACGAGGGCCCGATTCTAATCCAGAAAACCTGTGACATAGGACCAGATGAAACCCTGGGAGATATCTACTTCAAAAAACTATTTCCCCTGGGCGTCGATGCCATGATTGAATCTTTGGACCTGGTCAAAAGCGGCGAAGCAGTTAAAACCATCCAGGATCTGGGTCAGGGCTCCTACGAGTCGTGGTTTGGCAAAAAAGAGGCGATGCTGGACTGGACCCGACCAGCCAAACAAGTTTATAACACCATCCGCGCGGGAAACCCGCAGCCGGGAGGCTGGACCATCCACTCAGAAAACGAATTGAAAATATTCGACTCGCAATTAGGTGGTGGTAGCGGAAAACCTGGCGAAGTTATTGCCATCGATGACGACGGATTTGAGGTGGCAGCAGGTGAAGGTTCAGTAAAAATCGCCAGGGTTCGTGCCGATGGAGGCAAAATCCCCGCAACCGAATACGCCTCCCAGAGTGGTCTTAAACTTGGCCAGATTCTGGGGTAAAACAAACCCAACGATCATAACTATCGGAAACAATCGAAGGAAATTGCAGTCCCACCAAGCAGTTGATTGTTCCATTTAAAAATACCGACAGAGAAATTAACAATGAGTGATATCGAAATCGCACGAAAAGCGCCAATCAAACCGATCAGTGAAATTGCTGACAAACTGGGAATACCTCAAGATGCATTGGTGCCATTTGGTCATACCAAAGCAAAAGTCAGCCTCAGCTATATTGACTCACTAAAAGATAAGCCGGATGGCAAACTGATATTAGTCACCGCTATTACACCAACCCCTGCTGGAGAGGGTAAAACTACCACGTCGGTCGGCTTAACAGACGGTTTAAACAAGATCGGTAAAAACGTTATGGTCTGCCTGCGGGAGCCGTCTCTTGGTCCCTGCTTCGGAATGAAGGGTGGAGCGGCGGGTGGGGGGTACGCCCAGGTGGTGCCAATGGAAGATATAAACCTGCACTTCACCGGAGACTTTCACGCGATCACTTCAGCCCATAGTCTATTGTCCGCATTGATTGACAATCATATCTACTGGGGAAATGAAGCCGGATTCGATACCAGGCGAATTGCCTGGCGTCGTGTGGTCGACATGAATGACCGCGCTCTGCGACAGATTACCAATTCTCTTGGCGGTGTTTCCAATGGCTATCCCCGGGAAGATGGCTTCGATATCACGGTAGCTTCAGAAGTAATGGCAATCTTTTGTCTGGCCACTGATCTCGAAGATTTACAGAACCGCCTGGGGAAAATAGTAATTGGATACACCAGAGACCGGCAACCTATCCGCGCGGATGCGGTTATGGCCCCGGGACCAATGACCGTATTATTACGGGATGCCCTCGCACCAAATCTGGTGCAAACACTGGAACATAATCCTGCCTTCGTTCATGGCGGGCCATTTGCCAATATTGCCCACGGATGTAATTCCGTCATAGCCACTAAGGCGGCCTTGAAAATGGCAGACTATGTGGTTACGGAAGCGGGTTTTGGCGCCGATCTAGGTGCGGAAAAATTCTTTGATATTAAATGTCGCAGTGCTGGACTTGCGCCGGATGCGGTTGTATTGGTTGCAACCGTGCGTGCGTTGAAGATGCACGGAGGGGTCGCTAAAGATGACTTGTCATCGGAAAACGTCCAGGCGGTTCGCGATGGTTGCGTCAATATGCAACGCCATATCGAAAATTTGCAGTCGTTTGGTGTTCCTGTCGTGGTTGCGATCAATCGATTCAGCGCCGACACCGATGCAGAAATGGCGGCAGTACGCGATGTCACCGGATCACTCGGCGTCAAGGCAATTGATGCAGATCACTGGGCAGAAGGCGGTGCTGGTACCACCGAACTGGCGGAAGAAGTCGCGAAAATGGCTGATAGTGGCGAAAGTAATTTCGCACCGAGTTATCCATTGGATATACCGCTGTGGGATAAAATTGAAACCGTCGCGAAAAAGATTTATCACGCTGACGGAATAACTGCTGATCAGAAAACGCGTAATCAGATAGCTGATCTGCAAAATGGTGGGTTTGGTGATTTACCTGTCTGTATCGCGAAAACCCAATACAGTTTCTCATCTGATCCCAGTCAAAAAGGTGCTCCCACCGGACACACCATACCGGTCCGGGAAGTTCGTCTGTCTGCGGGTGCAGGTTTTATTGTCGTGGTATGTGGTGATATTATGACCATGCCAGGTTTACCCCGGGTACCAGCGGCAAACAAGATCAGAATTAATGACGACGGTGAAGTAGAAGGCTTATTTTAGAGCGCCACTGCAAAAGTCAGGGCCAGACAGTTTGAGTTAAAACTAGTCCAGGTTTTTCGAGGTAAATCGACCCAACAACACGGGATGTTGAATCGCATTATTTCTACTATTTGCGCTTCAATATGCAATATGACTCAGCTCCATAAAACTCATCTGAAGCAATACAGTAGTTGTTTGATTTATCACTGCAGTAGTTTCAAATTTTTCCAGGTATAGAACGTTGAAAATTTGTGTAGTAGGTGCCGGCGCCATCGGTGGCTTTATGGGAGCTCGTTTAGCCCAAAAAAATCACGAAGTATCGCTAATTGCCCGGGGACCACACCTTGCCGCAATTCGCCAAAATGGACTCAAGCTGATCCAGGACGGTGAAGAAATTGTGGCTAAAAATGTTATCGCTACCGATGATATCGATGACCTGGGTGTCCAGGACATTGTATTACTGGCATTAAAATCCCACCAAATTGCTTCAGTATTGGATAAATTACCCAATTTGCTGGGGCCAGATAGCGTAATGGTGACACTTCAAAATGGCGTTCCATGGTGGTATTTTCAGAAATTGTCGGGTGAGTATCAGAATCGGACAGTGGAAACAGTTGATCCTGGTGGAGTTTTGGCAAATGGCATCGATCCGAATTGTTTACTGGGCTGTATCGCCTATCCAGCGGCAATTATTTCCGAGCCTGGCGTTATCAGCCATGTCGAAGGCACCAGGTTTCCTGTTGGGGAGCTTGACGGCAGCAGCTCTGCACGAGCAAACAAAGTCTCTGAAGTCTTAATTGAGGCGGGATTTAAATCGCCGGTTCTGGACGATATTCGATCTGAAATCTGGCTAAAGCTATGGGGCAATCTGACATTTAACCCAATCAGCGCCATGACCCATTCGACTCTTGAGGCAATCTGTCAATTCCCGTTGTCCCGTACACTCGCGGCAACCATGATGACCGAGGCCAAAGACGTCGCGGAAAAGCTTGGAGCCAGCTTTCGGGTTACCCTGGAACGTAGAATTGAAGGAGCCGAAAAAGTAGGCAAGCATAAAACCTCCATGTTACAGGATGTTGAAGCCGGCAAACCCCTCGAAATTGACGGCATGCTGGGCGTCGTGATTGAGCTCGCCCGGATCACCGGCACTGAGATACCTACACTTAAAGCGGTTTATGCCTGTGTATCATTGCTCAACAATACGATGATCGAGCAGAATTTGCGAATTAAAGGTGAAGTTAAATAAATCTTATTCGGCTTAGCTGTATAACATGCTTGGTCATTCAACCTTGTTGCCATTTGATATTTTACGGGCCTGGTAAAAACTGAAGCTATAATGCCAATATATTTCTGGTGACCCTGCACCAAATAGAGTTCATAGCGTAAAATACAGCGCTTACTTACTCTTGTGCGCGACTGCGCTTCCGTGATTATTTATGGATTTCAAAGAACTGGCTCTCGATTACCACGAAACAAACCGTCCGGGTAAAACCTCGATTCAGCCTACCAAACCGTTTGATAGCCAGCATGATCTGTCGCTGGCCTATACACCAGGTGTCGCCGGGCCAGTACTGGCTATCGCGCACGATCCGACGAATGCGTATCGTTATACCAATAAAGGAAATCTTGTCGCAATAATCACCGACGGTTCAGCGATTTTAGGACTGGGAAACCTTGGTGCATTAGCGGGTAAACCGGTAATGGAAGGCAAGGCGATGTTGTTCAAAATGTTGTCGGATATCGATTCCTTCGATCTGGAAGTTGATGCACCCAGTACCGAAGCATTCATCGACACGGTAGCAAATATTGCGCCTACATTTGGTGGAATAAATTTAGAAGACATCACCGCACCAAAGTGTTTTGCCATCGAAGAGTCTCTCAAAGAGCGGCTAAATATTCCCGTTTTCCACGACGATCAGCATGGAACCGCAATTGTTATATGTTCCGGTCTGTTAAATGCATTGGAGATTCAGGGCAAACGCCTTGAGGACGTGCGCACCGTGGTTCAAGGTGCTGGAGCGGCTGGAATTGCTGCGGCCAAACTCCTGATTAGCCTCGGCGCCAACCCGGAAAATGTTGCGATGGTCGACAGCAAGGGAATTATCCACACCGGTCGAACCGATTTGAACGTGTATAAGCAAGCCTTTGCGATTAAAACACCTATGCGGACTGTGGCCGAAGCCTTGGTCGATGCCGATGTGCTCATTGGCGTTTCCGGTCCAAACACCATTACCACCCCAATGATAGAAAGCATGGCTGATCGATCTATCGTATTCGCTCTGTCAAATCCGGATCCAGAAATTTACCCCGAAGAAGTGCATAAAATTAGTGATCAGATCATTATCGCCACGGGTCGCTCGGACTATCCAAATCAGGTGAACAATTCACTGGTATTCCCTTTTATATTCCGTGCTGCGCTGGATGAGCGTTTGGAGAAAATTGAACAATATTTATTGAATGCTGCGGTACGTTGTCTTGCCAGTCTGGCCCACGACCCGGTTCCCGATGAACTGAGAAAAATATACCCCAATGAATCCCTGGAATTTGGTCCTGGTTATATTATCCCCAAGCAATTCGATCCACGGCTTGCCGAACACATGACAAATGGCTTAAAGCAGGCGATCAGGGATCACCGAACCTGATACTGCCAATCTTCCAATGCTGTTTGGTATTTTTTCTGAACAAAAAAAGACCGGAACAACCGTGTAGCAGGTTGGTCCGGCCCTTTTTATCAGGTTTTAATCGATCTTAGAATTGATCTTCTTCGGTTGATCCTGCGAGAGAGGTGACTGAGGATACGCCACCCTGAATGGTGGTGGTTACGTCATCAAAATAACCCGCTCCAACTTCCTGCTGGTGCGCAACAAAGGTATATCCACGATCCGCAGCGGCAAATTCAGGTTCCTGAACCTGGCTAACATAGTGTTTCATACCTTCTCCTTCGGCATAGTCACGCGACAACTGAAACATGTTGTACCACATGTTGTGAATACCAGCGAGGGTGATGAATTGATAGGTATATCCCATTGCCGCCAACTCGTCTTGAAAACTCGCAATGGTTGTATCATCCAGGTTTTTCTTCCAATTGAAAGAAGGTGAGCAGTTATACGCCAACAATTGCCCAGGATTCTCTGCCCTTACGGCTTCCGCCCATTCTCTGGCAAATCCAAGGTCCGGAGTTCCTGTTTCGCACCAAACCATATCGGCATAAGGTGCATAAGCTACGCCACGGGCAATAGATTGCTCAAGGCCATTTCGTACCCGGAAGAATCCTTCGTTTGTGCGTTCCCCGGTAAGAAATGGCTTATCACGCTCATCATAGTCAGAAGTAATTAAGTTTGCAGCTTCGGCATCAGTTCTGGCCAATATCAGAGTGGGAACACCCATGACGTCGCAGGCCAGGCGTGCAGAAATCAGCTTCTGAACCGCTTCCTCGCTGGGTATCAATACCTTACCACCCATATGTCCGCATTTTTTAACCGCCGCCAATTGATCTTCGAAATGAACACCCCCAGCGCCGGCGACCACCATATTCTTGGTCAGTTCAAAGGCATTTAGTACGCCACCAAAGCCTGCCTCGGCATCAGCAACAATAGGCAAAAAATAGTCAATATAGCCATCAGAACCAGGTTCGATGCCACGCTGCCATTGAATCTGGTCAGCCCTGGCAAACGAATTATTGATTCGTCGCACCACCGTCGGAACCGAATCATAGGCATACAGAGACTGGTCCGGATACATGGTTTCGGAACTATTGTTGTCCGCAGCGACCTGCCAGCCAGAAAGGTAAATGGCTTCAATACCGGCTTTGGCCTGCTGCACTGCCTGACCCGCGGTAAGTGCTCCCAGACAGTTAACATATCCCTTTCTGGCAGTACCGTTGATCAATTCGAAGAGCTTTTCAGCACCCCGACGAGCATAGGTCAGTTCAGGCTGTACCGAACCCCGAAGTCTTACTACGTCCTCCGCGGAGTATCTGCGTTGAATGTTGGTCCAACGAGGATTCTCTGCCCAGTCCTTTTCCAGAGCAGATATCTGCTCGGTACGGCTCATATTTCTAGTCATGTCGCTCTCTTAAAAAATGTAAAATTGAAGCTGCGATCATCTGGTAACTGTGGTTCAGGTACAACCGGATAAAGTATAGTTATTTCAATTTGAAGGATTAAAAAATCGAATAGTGAGTTGAATTAGACTGCAATATTTACAATGATAGAACTAACTGAATGCATTTTTGATGCTCAATCGAAACTGACAATAATAGTTTTCCATGATAGACACCGCTGAAAGCCGCCAGGTTGCCAGTCTGATTCTGGGTGAATTCAAGGTGTTCTACGATACATTCCTGGGCATACCCAACCTCGCAAGGAGCGCCTTCGAACAACGGGATCACAAGCTGTCATTATCACTGAGCAGCCGCCGAATCCAGTTGTACAGCATCAGCATTCGCAAGGTTGGCCTGCAGATCAAGGCGACCCATACAGCCCTTGCCGAGGATGAGTTGCTGTGGGACTCAGTGGAAACCGCCTATCAGGCAATGTTGGCTGAGAATTACTCAGCAGACCTGGCAATGGCCTATCAGCACTCCATTCGCAGGAAAATCTACGCCGGTGAATGGCGGGTGGCGGATTATGCAGCGGATCGTGAAAAATATGAATCCGACGAAATCATGATCGATCATCTTGACCGCTACATCGTTAAAAAACAGCCAGATATTGAGACCATAGTTGAAATATTGCAGGGCCAGAACTTCGCGGTTCCATACCGCAATATTCAACAGGATGCCAGTCTGATTCTCCAACGCATGGAAAGGAATCCCGAACTGGAGCGACGACTCGGACAAGACGACCTGGTAATCGAAATGTATCAGGCAGGATTTTTCCGCAACCGCGGTGCTTATCTGGTGGGGCGACTCAGTTTCGACGGAGATTCATATCGGCCCTTTATCATCGCTCTGTTAAATAGCGAAGATGGCGTATACGTAGATGCGCTGATTACCAGCCGTACCTACGCCCACAATATGTTTAGTTCGACCCTGGCCAACTTTCACGTTACCAGTGATTATTACCATGAACTCTGTCGATTCCTTCGCAGCATCATGCCAATGCGTCCGCTGGGCCTGCATTATTCCACGATTGGTTATAACCATCTTGGCAAGGTGGCGGTGATGAATGAACTGGAGGCGGAACGGGAGCAAAATCAGGAGGAATTAAAATTGGCACCCGGCACTCCGGGAACCGTGGCAATCGCGTTTTGTATGGAAAAATCGGGATATATACTAAAAGTAGTTCGAAATACCCCGACCAGTGGTTACAAATGGGGCAAGTTTGATGGTGTTGAATCGGTCCTCAAAAAATATTCAAAGGTTCACGAAATCAACCGAACCGACAGTATGCTCGATAGTATTATCTATTATAATTTTCGGTTGCGAGCAGGTTGGATTGAGTCAGATCTGCTCAATTTACTCCTCGAATTTGCCAGTGAAAGTGTCCGTCGTGACGGACCGGACCTGGTTTTTCAGTACCTTATCGTCCAGCGTAAAGTGACGCCACTGCCGATCTATTTAAAAAATGCCAGTCAAAAACAGGCCGAGACGGCAATAACCAATCTTGGATACTGTATTAAAAATAATGCCGCAGGAAATATTTTCAATCGAGATCTCGATGCCCGCAATTACGGGGTATCGTCTTACGCAAAAATTTACCTGTTCGACTATGACGCTTTGGAAGAACTGACCGAAGTCAAAATTCGCACCAATACTGATCGAATCGATGGCGAAGAAGATATTCCTGATTGGTACTTCGAAGATGGAGTGGTATTTTTGCCTGAGGAATTAACCACTGGCCTGTGCCTGCCTTACAGGGAGCTGCGAAGATTGTTTAAACAACAGCACCAGGAATTGGAGACAACCGAGTACTGGGAAACCATCCAGGATGAATTGGGAACAGGAAAGGTTCCCAGTGTCAGCGTTTATCCGGATACGGAGAGGCTATAAGCTTGCCGAAGTTATGTTTGAATTAAGATTAACTAAAATATTTAAACTACTGTTTTAAATAAGTATTCCATAGAAAAATAAATAACTAAAATCTGCAATAACATGACTATCGTTCCACTTGTCCGAATATTCCGGACAGCTGAGGTGGTCAAATTTCCATTATATTTTTGTAGAGCCAAATCGGAATATCGACGGTGTAGATAGTCAATGGGTAACCCGATTAACAACCCGGAAAATAATAGTCCTGCGATTAAATACAAGAATCCACGTAGAGAAATCAGCGCGTTCCAGTGATCACCTAACCAGACCAGATATCCGGTTATTCCGAGAAATACCATTGCAGCAAAATTTAATCTGGGTTTGACCAATAGTTACTTACCAGGTACCGAGTACTGGGTATCTTTGCTCTGTGTCCAAGCCTTGGCCCGATCAGCCAATACAGCGCTACCAAAAATTTTTTATTAAGTTTCAGAATACTGGTTTTCGAGAATTCCAACACCTTCGATCTGAACTTTTACTGTCCAGCCAGGTTTCAGTGCCCCGGCCCCAACAGAGGTACCGCAGGAAATAATATCACCGGGGTTCAATGTCATATCAAAAGACATCTTACTTATGATATCCAAGGGGGAATAAATCATATCACTCACTGGATAATTCTGACGTTCCTGGATTTCTTCGCCGTTTTCCAAAGTAGTTCTGATTACCAGTTTATCGGGATCGATATTGGTCGCAATACCTGGGCCAAACACGCCAAAACCATCAAAACATTTTGCCCGGGTCCAATGGGCAAAGGCATCTTCGTTAAACAGGTATTCGAAAGCGGTGACATCGTTGACGCAGGTATAACCAAAAACGAAATCGTTAATCTGAGACCGCGGTATTTCCTTACAGGTTTTCCCGATTACGACGCCTAATTCTCCTTCAAATAATATCTTTCCCGAACATATTGACGGCTTTCTGATTGTCGAGTGAGCCCCAGCGTAGGTATTAGTAGTTTTAACAAAGTACCAGGGATGCTCGGGTTGGGGTAACCCGGTCTTTGCCGTGGTGGCGTGAAAGTTATTCCACAATGCCAGGATTTTTTCCGGATCACACGGGGTCATCAAAGTAACCTCGGATATTGGTAAAGTCTCTCCGGTGGGCTGATTGTCTGCGAACATTTCACCTCGATAGACGATTATCTGGTTATTTTCCAGAATCCCAAATTTAATTTCTGATTTATGTTCGACTCTTACCCAGATGGCCATATAATCATTACTCGAAAAAGTTTGCAAACCCGATTTATTTCCACAATGCCGCAGTTAATTGTGGCGCCGGACGTTATCATTTAATCGAAATATTGTGTAGGGGAATGAGAAATGATATGCTTAATTTTTGGTATACAAAATACAAAAACTAATCCAGTTTCAAGTGGGGCAGGGACAGTAAACAGGCGCGATCACGGACATGCATCGGACTACCTGCCAACGGCGAGAATGTATGGACTAACCTCAATAGTACCGAGAATAATTAACCTATGAACATTCATGAGTATCAGGCCAAGCAATTGCTTGGGGAATTCGGAGTAACTGTCCCTCGCGGTAAAGTGGCGTTCTCCGTGGATGAAGCAGTAGCAGCCGGTAATGAACTTGGCGGACCAGTATGGGTAGTAAAGGCGCAGATTCACGCCGGCGGCCGTGGTAAGGGTGGCGGCGTAAAAGTGGTTAAGTCCATGGAAGATCTTACCCAAGCGGCGAATTCAATTCTTGGTATGCAGCTGATTACCCATCAAACCGGCCCTAAGGGAAAAGAAGTTAATCGCCTGTATATTGAAGAAGGGTGTGACATTGCCCGAGAATTGTACCTGGGACTGTTAATCGATCGGGCGACCAGTCGGGTTACCATCATTGCGTCCACTGAGGGTGGTATGGATATTGAACAGGTTGCCGCAAAGACACCGGAAAAAATTATTAACGTGGTTATCGATCCGGCCACCGGATTGCAGTCTTTTCATGCTAGAAGACTGGCCTTTGGCCTTGGACTCAAAGGTAGTCAAATAAAATCAGCAGTTAAATTCCTGTCAGTGATGTATAAGTCTTTTATCGAACTGGACGCGAGTATGGTGGAGATCAATCCCCTCGTAGTTAAAGGAGATGGGGAGTTGATTGCACTGGACGCGAAAATGAATTTCGACAGTAATGCCCTCTACCGCCATCCAAATATCGTCGCATTACGAGATGAAGACGAAGAGGATGCAGCAGAAATTGAAGCCAGCAAGCACGAACTTAATTACATCAAACTTGATGGTTCCATCGGCTGTATGGTGAATGGTGCGGGTCTGGCAATGGCGACCATGGATATTATCCAACTCTACGGAAGTTCTCCGGCTAACTTTCTCGACGTTGGTGGTGGCGCTACTACAGAAAGAGTCACGGCCGCGTTTAAGATCATTTTGTCTGATGACAACGTAAAAGGCATTCTGGTCAATATATTCGGCGGTATCATGCGTTGCGATGTCATTGCTGAAGGAATCGTAGTTGCTGCCAAAGAAGTCGAGCTTGACGTTCCACTGGTGGTTAGACTTGAAGGCACCAATGTCGAACAGGGAAAGAAAATTCTCGCTGACTCGGGATTACCCATCCTGTCAGCATCGAATCTGGCAGATGCAGCAGAAAAAGCCGTAAAGGCTGTCAAGGAGGCCGCATAATGTCAGTATTAGTAGACAATAACACCAAAGTAATTTGCCAGGGTTTTACCGGCTCTACCGCTACCTTTCATAGCGAGCAGGCAATTGCCTATGGAACTAAAATGGTTGGCGGAGTAACCCCGGGCAAGGGCGGAATCAAGCATCTTGAATTACCGGTATTCGACACTGTTGTCGAAGCGGTAGAACAAACCGGTGCTACTGCTTCAGTTATTTACGTCCCGCCTCCATTCGCTGCAGACGCCATTATGGAAGCTGTGGACGCTGAAATTCCATTAATAGTATGCATCACAGAAGGCGTACCGGTATTGGATATGGTTAAGGTCAAACGCATTCTGGAAGGCTCAGCGAGTCGGTTGGTTGGACCCAATTGTCCGGGTGTAATCACGCCGGGGGAATGCAAGATTGGCATCATGCCCGGACATATTCATCGAAAAGGCAGTGTTGGAATCGTTTCCCGCTCAGGCACCCTGACCTATGAGGCGGTTGCCCAGACTACTGCCGCGGAAATGGGGCAAAGTACCTGTATCGGTATTGGCGGCGACCCCGTTAACGGAACCAGTTTTATTGATTGTCTGGAATTGTTTTTATCCGACCCCGAAACCGAATCAATTATCATGATTGGGGAAATTGGTGGCACCGCAGAAGAGGAGGCGGCAGAGTTCATTAAGCAGCATAAAGTGAAAAAGCCAGTATGCGGTTTTATCGCTGGCGTCACCGCGCCACCTGGTCGGAGAATGGGACATGCGGGAGCAATAATAGCCGGTGGTAAAGGCAGTGCCGGGGATAAGATCGAGGCCTTTAAATCTGCCGGCATTGCAGTAGCGGATTCGCCGGCCTCTCTGGGAACAACGCTAAAAGGCATCGTCGGATAGTACCGGCAATACTGTTACATTCAGTAGATTCGATTCAGGGTTAACTGTTCGATTGCTGTCCCCGAAAGACCGAACCCATACCCTATAAATTGATCGCTAATTTACCAACGAGACTGTTCATTCGGAGACAACTGGATTTTAATTTAGGTTATCCTGACCCGATATCTCTCCAGGGTCAGGTTGGTCGTCGGTGAAACGATATATCGTGGCGTAATAAAGAACGATCAAAATAACTCGATCGGGTAAAACGGTATCCGGAATTACCTTAGCGTAGTCCTGATTATAAGATTGCGAAGCATCTCAATGAACAATTGACAAATTGCAGGTATTGAATAATGGGCGTGGTTTCAAATATCGCACAAAAACGCGGACATCCGGGAAGCAGCGGCAAGAAATCTCGGGGTCGGCCGAAAGGTCGTCAGGTTAAACCTGAAGCGCTTGAGCAGATTCGTCAGCTGATTGGGGAATCCACCCGAAGGGATTTGTTGATCGAGTATCTGCACCAGATTCAGGATCAATGGGGCTGTCTAAGTTCAGATCATTTGACCGCATTAGCCAATCATATGCGGCTGGCACTAACTGAAGTGTTTGAAGTGGCGTCGTTCTATGCCCACTTTGACATCGTGCGAGATGATGAGCCGCGACCTGCTGCCGTCACTATCCGAGTCTGTGACAGTATTTCCTGCGAACTCGCAGGCGCAGAAAAATTACTTTCCGAGCTGAAACAGGAAGCCCAAAGGGATGTAAGAATCGTTCGTGCACCGTGTATGGGACGATGCGATATGGCCCCGGTAGCGGAAGTCGGCCATAATCATATTTGCCACGCCAACACCGAGCAACTGCTCGATGCCGCAAAGCAGGGCAACACCCATCCGGTAATTCCAGAATACACCGATTTTGACTCATACCGGGCGACTGGAGGTTATCAACTACTCCAATCCTGTCTGTCAGAAGAGCAAACACCTGACCAAATTATTGAAGCCCTGAATAAGTCCTCACTGCAGGGCCTGGGTGGAGCGGGCTTCCCCACTGGCAGAAAGTGGAGCATCGTTCGTGAATTTGAAGGCCCTCGGTTAATGGCGGTCAACGGTGACGAAGGTGAGCCAGGAACCTTCAAGGATCGGGTATATATGGAAACTGACCCCCATCGTTTTATTGAGGGCATGCTGATTGCGGCCTGGGTTGTAGATATAGAGACGTGCTACATCTATATACGTGATGAGTATCCAGCGGTTATCCAAATTCTGCGCGATGAGCTCGAGAAGGTGCAGGCAGCAGGTTTGGCGGATCATGTCAAAATTGAAATTCGACGAGGCGCGGGCGCTTATATTTGCGGTGAAGAATCTTCCATGATCGAATCCATTGAGGGCAAGCGGGGATTACCACGCAACCGGCCTCCCTATGTGGCAGAAGTTGGAATTTTTGGCCGCCCAACTCTCGTGAACAATCTGGAAACACTCTATTGGGTGCGGGACATAGTTGAAAAAGGCCCTGAATGGTTTTCCCAGGCTGGTACCAACGGGCGCAAAGGGTGGAGATCCTATTCGGTTTCAGGCCGAGTAAAAAACCCGGGCATGAAACTGGCTCCGGCCGGTACCACGGTCAACGACCTGATCGAAAACTATTGTGGTGGCATGCTTGACGGTCACACATTTAAAGGATACCTACCCGGAGGCGCATCCGGCGGCATTCTACCTGCCCATCTCGGTGATGTGCCAATGGATTTCGGAACGCTTCAAGAGCACGGAAGTTTTATCGGCTCTGCCGCAGTAGTGGTATTCAGCGATCATGACAATATGAAAGATGTTGCGCTAAATCTGATGCGATTCTTTGAAGACGAGAGCTGTGGTCAATGTACCCCCTGTCGGGTTGGTACCGAAAAAGCCGTAACCCTGATGGCTAAACCTGAATGGGATACCGGGCTGCTTGATGAACTTAGTCAGGTTATGACGGACGCCTCTATTTGCGGTCTTGGGCAGGCTGCCGGGAATCCAATAAATAGTGTCCTTAAGTACTTTAAAGAGGATCTATAAGTGACTGATAATATTAAGTTTACCCTCAATGGTGCAGATGTTGAGGCACGCCCAGACCAAACTATTTGGCAGGTTGCAAAAGAGCGTGGGGTAGACATCCCCCATTTATGCTATACACCCAAGCCCGACTACCGACCCGATGGAAATTGCCGGGTCTGTATGGTTGAAATTGAAGGTGAACGGGTACTGGCACCATCCTGTCTACGTACCCCTACCGATGGTATGAAGGTGACAACCAATAATGCCCGGGCAACTACCGCGCAAAAGATGGTGATGGAATTATTGGTTACCGACCAGCCCGAACGTCCGGCGGCCCACGATCACGATTCGGCCCTATGGCATTGGGCTGATCATCTTGAGGTCACCGATAGTCGCTTTGAATCCCGTCAAGCGCCTTCAGCCGATATCAGTCATCCCGCGATGCACGTTGCACTGGATGCCTGTATTCAGTGTAATTTATGCGTTCGTGCCTGCCGCGAGGTTCAAGTTAATGACGTCATCGGTATGGCCCTCCGGGGCGCACAAGCCAAAATCGTATTCGATTTTGACGACCCCATGGGTAACAGTACCTGTGTTGCCTGCGGTGAATGCGTTCAGGCCTGTCCAACCGGCGCATTGATGGAAGCTAAACTGGTAGATGAAAACGGCGTTGACAAGAAGCAGAATCTGACCGAGGTAGAGAGTGTCTGCCCGTATTGCGGAGTAGGGTGCCAGCTTACATACCAGACAAAAGACAATGAAATTATCGCTGTTCAGGGACGCGATGGTCCGGCCAATAATAATCGTCTGTGCGTAAAAGGGCGCTTTGGCTTCGACTACGTCAAACACAGTCACCGATTAACCAAACCATTAATTCGCAAAGATGGCGTAGATAAAACCGGAGATATGGATCTCGATCCGGCCAATCCATACACCCATTTCCGCGAAGCCAGCTGGCAGGAAGCCCTTGATCATGCTGGAGGCGGCTTAAAAAAAATTCGCGACGCGAGAGGTGGCCGAGCACTGGCAGGGTTTGGCTCCGCTAAGTGCTCCAATGAAGAAGCTTATATGTTCCAAAAGCTGGTACGAACCGGGTTTGGTTCTAACAATGTGGATCATTGTACCCGCCTGTGTCACGCATCTTCAGTGGCGGCACTGCTCGAAGGAGTTGGCTCCGGCGCTGTATCAGCCCCGTTTAATGCGGTAAAAGATGCCGATTGTGTGGTGGTTATCGGCGCCAATCCGGTAGAAAACCATCCGGTTGCCGCTACATTTTTTAAGCAAGCTGCAAAACGCGGCAGCCTGATTGTTATGGACCCAAGAGGGACGTCGCTCAAACGTCACGCAACCCACATGTTGCAATTTAATCCAGGAGCCGACGTATCCATGTTGAACGCTATTCTCAACGTCATTATCGAAGAGAATTTGTATGACAAGGAGTATGTCGCGAAGCATACCGAAGGGTTTGAAAATCTGGTGACCCATGTGGCTGATTTCACGCCGGAAGCAATGGCACCGATCTGTGGCATTGATCCTGAAGTACTGCGCACCGTTGCCCGAAAATTTGCCACCTCAAAAGCATCAATTATATTTTGGGGAATGGGAGTGTCCCAGCACATTCACGGCACCGACAACGCCCGCTGTCTGATCGCATTGTCGCTGATCACCGGACAGGTGGGTAGACCGGGCGCTGGCTTACACCCATTGCGAGGACAAAACAATGTCCAGGGTGCTTCTGATGCGGGACTAATACCCATGATGTTGCCAGACTACCAATTGGTCGACGTCGATAACCTGCGAGCTGGTTTTGAAGATGCCTGGGGCACCAAACTGGATCCCAACCGCGGTCTGACCGTGGTCGAGATCATGCACGCAATCCATGACGACGAAATTTCCGGCATGTACGTCATGGGAGAAAATCCGGCGATGTCTGACCCGGATGTGCGACATGCCCGGGATGCATTGGCTAAACTCGAGCACCTGGTAGTACAAGATTTATTTCTTACAGAGACCGCGTTCTATGCCGACGTTATCCTGCCTGCGTCCGCCTGGCCGGAAAAAGATGGTACCGTGACCAATACTAACCGTCAGGTACAGATGGGGCGTACCGCGCTGGATCTTCCCGGGGATGCCCGCCAGGATTGGTGGATCACCCAGGAAATTGCCCGCCGCCTGGATTTATCCTGGAATTATAGCCACCCCCGTGATGTATTCGCCGAAATGGCAACGGTGATGCCGTCACTCAATAACATTTCCTGGGACCGGCTGGTTAGTGAGAGCGCGGTAACTTATCCCTGCGACGCACCTGATAAGCCAGGTAACGATATTGTCTTTATCGATGGCTTTCCAACCGCTAGCAAGAAGGGCAAGTTGGTCCCGGCAGATCTGGTGTCTCCCGACGAATTGCCTGATCAGGAGTATCCACTAATTCTGACTACCGGCCGTCAACTTGAACATTGGCATACTGGTTCGATGACCCGAAGAAGTGAAGTGCTGGACCAGATTGAACCCGAAGCAGTGGCATCAATGTCACCCATTGAGTTGCAGAATATGGACATCAACGGTGGTGACATGATCAGAGTTTCTACCCGTCGTGGCGTAATTGAATTGAAAGCCAGGGCCGATACCGCAGTTCCTGTTGGATTGATTTTTATTCCTTTTTGCTATGCTGAAGCAGCCGCCAACACATTAACCAATTCAGCGCTTGATCCAGTGGGTAAGATACCAGAGTTTAAATTCTGTGCTGCGAGAGTCGATGCCATTCACTAGGCTTCGACTGAAAACAAGCGTCGACTGGCTCTGGCTACCAGCAGATTCTGACAATTGTTCCCGGGGCGGATTTCACCGGGAAACAAATACCCATCGCACCACAGGCTGTCGGGTCCTGGGCCGGCAGTGGATTCGAGTGTAGCGGGCAATTATCTTCGGTATCGTTGACCTGGTCGTTATCATCATCGAGATCACCCCGATTACACATACCATCGCCGTCCGTATCCAGTCCATCGTTTGCCGTGTTGTAATCCGCTAACGGTCCGAATCCATCTACTCCTACTGTGCAATCATCACAGCTATCGGCATCGAGATCCTGACAGACCATTAGTGCTGTCGGATTGGTGTCCGATAAATTATTTACCCCGTCATTATCTATATCCGCGTCGCAGACATCCCCTTGGTCGTCACCATCCAAATTTGCCTGATTGGCATTGCTGGTGCCGGGACAATTGTCCATTAAATCAATAACGCCATCGCTATCCATATCAGGTTGTGGTGGCGCGTTAAATGGTGGCAATCCGGCCGAGAAGTTTTGTTGTACTTCAGTGTTGGACAAGGCTTTGCAATATACAGCCGCGAGATAAATTTCTCCCAGCCAGTCGCGATCATTGGTAAGTTCATTGACCAGGGTTAATGTATAGACGTTATTCCAGTTAGTAAAATTCCCCGACACGGTTCCCGCAACCTGTGGAATTGCATCCAGATAGATCCTGGCCTCGCCATTATCTTGGCGAGTATAAACAACATGGCTCAGTACTGTATTAACCGTAGAGGCGGGAACTGTGAGAGAAGGGACACCGTTATTGTTGGTATTGGTGGTCCGGAGCCGGGTATCGTAACGGCTGTCTTCCTGTCCCAAAGTGAAGTTACGGTTATGCAGATTGCTCGACAACGACAGAATTCTGGCAGGACCCGCTTGGGTGGCATTTTCCGGTTTTATCCAGGTTTCCAGGGTTATTTCATTGGTCGATTTACATTGCGCTGATATCTTGTTATCCAGCGCACTGATCAGGGTTCCATTAGCTATATCCAGGCCACCGCCAGCAATCCAAGCTACATTTCCCGGGTCCAGTATGGTTAAGTCCAGAGCCGTCCCGGTACTGGATTGATCAGTCACCACATTACCACCAGCTTCCAGAAACGTATAGAGAACCGATATGCCATCGGTCACCCGTGGCGCCTCGATCGCAGTAAAGGTTACCTGATCAAAACCCGAGTCAAACCCGTCACTTACTTCAAGCTGAAATTGGTAAACTCCGCCCTGAGTCGGGGTAAATGAAGCGATTTCTTCGGTACTGTCAACAATTGATACCTCCGGCCCGGAAAGCTGGGTCCAAAGTTCCCCGGTCAGAAAATCATCCTCACCGTCTGGGTCAGTGGTAGCGCTTCCATCAAGAGTCACATTTTGTCCGATAAATACCACTTTATCGGTTCCAGCATTAACTATCGGGGGCAGGTTGTTCGGTCGTTGCCCGATTAAATAGATACCGGAAGCGGTCGCACTTGGATTAAAGCCAGATTTAAATGCCTTGGCTTTAAGGATGATGTCACTGGAAACACTAAATGGCGTATTCGTATACCGATTCGACCCAGTTGTCGGCTCAGAATTATCCGTTGTGTAGTAAATATCCGTTGAGTCAGTTGTCGAGGCTATGGCAACACTCTGTGCAATGTCATATACCCCGGGTGCTGGACTAAACACCGGGGTCGCAACTGTCGCCTGATTGGTAAATCGCACCCTGCGTATTGTTCCGCTGGACGTAGTATAGGTAGTCAACAAATAGTAAAGGTCCCCTTCGGGTCCGATTCGCGTAACCACAGGCTTAATAGCTATGCCGTTGCTGCCGACCGACCCTACATCGGTTTCAAATGCGGTAACTGAGGTATCACTAATACTTGAGATATAACTGATTTGCCCGGTTGCAGTGCTATTGCCGCCCCAAAGGGCGGTGAAATAAACCCCGTTGTAACTATTTGGAAATCCACCAAGGCCAGCCTGAGGCATCCAGGCGCCACCCGTTATTAACTCTCCACCGGCTCCTGAGGCATTCGCCCAGGGAGCTCTGGCGGTACCAATACCAGTTCCTTCATGCCCGTAGTTGGCTCCCGATTCAACCTTATATATTTGCGCCTTGTTAGTACCTCTCGCTTCATTGATATAAAGCTCACCGGTATCCGGATTGCGTGACAGCGAATAAGGATTGCGTAAACCTAATGCATAAATTGCCCGATAGGTTCCGGTTGTTTGGGCGTAAAATGGGTTGTCTGCTGGAATACTGCCATCACGGTTTAGACGCAATACCTTTCCGGTGAAGCTCGAAAGATTTTGTACTGGATCCCCTTGCTGGGGTCCTTCCCATCCATCCCCCGTAGTAATGAATAAATCTCCATTTCCATCAAACTCTACGCCACCGCCATTATGACTCCCACTGGAAGAGGTTGAATTAAATGGCAAATCAATCAAAAGTTGCTCGCCGCCACTGCCGAAACTACTATCAGATACTCCCGGAGAAGCGCTACTTTGCTTGATTCGAACAACCCGGTTATGCAGGTTGTCCGGATCATTCTTCATATAAAAAGCGTAGATCAGACCATTGACGGCGAAATCTGGATCAAACGCGATATCCCGTAGCCCGGCCGACCGATGTGCCGATGGCTGTCCGCTGCCATCCTTCGGTGTATCAAAAACATGGAATGGGGTTGGGCTTAACACCCACTGCGCTGTGCTCGAATTGTAACTGGCGATTCGCAGTTTTCCACTGATCCGCTCACTGATAAACATTCTTCCATCCGGGGAAAATGCTAATCCGTCAGGATCTTCCAGGCCGGAAATCACTTCGATGTTGTCGAAATTTGCGGGAAGGGTAAAACAATATGCCGGTTGTCCGACTATTAGACAAAACACCAGCCAGAAACAGGCACGGTGTTTTCGCATCCCCCAATGCAAAATAAACATAAGCTGCTACCTTTAATCAGTTATTCAAGCTTATCATGGCTGATAGCTAAAGTTGCCGATTCACCTTGATTCGCCCGCGCTAGTAGTCAACCTTTTAACCCGACAATCAACATTACTGTAGAATAGATATAACCAGCGAACTACCCGTTAATCATGGATTCAAGGAGCCGATGTCGGTCCCCTTGAACGCAACAATTAATAAACTTTCCCATTCTTGAAATAGCGCTGGTCACATTGATCCTATAGCTAACAACAAAGTTTTTTCGAATTTCCAATTTATTGTTTGTGCAAGATAAACGGCTCAAGAGAAATCAATCCTGCAATTTTGGTCAGCTGATGATATTCATTTTGGGCATATCGCTTGCCCCCTTGATCAGTTAAGTCAATGAACTGGATAAGATAAAGTTTCGAGAATTGAAACTCAAATCCGAAGTCGCTCTGCAGAAATTTCGCAAGCTGAGCACTGCCAAATCCACCAGCTTGTCTTCTGATGGTAAGGGAAATTTTAGTCAGCAAAATAAAATTGGTGTATTCAACAAATTCAGAAATCGTTATATAGTCAGTAAGCGATTGGGTCAACAATTGCCTCGCATTACTACAGGATTGGTGTCACAGCAGTCCGTAGGCCAAGGGAAAGCCAATTCGACCACGCCGAATTCGCTTACCCATTTTGTAACAAATTCTAACTGCGGAAAAATCCAGTTTATATACGCTTAACCGAAATCAACAAGTCGAATCTTGACGAACTTAGGGGAATGGGCATAACTGTTGAATTGGCGAACCCAAAAATAAACATGATTCAAGCCTGGGTTGAACCCAATGATCTCGATAATCTCGCAGCCCTGGATTTCGTCAATAAAGTATCTCCTCCGTCATATTCCCAACCACGTATTGGCAGTAAAACAACCGAAGGGGATAGCATTCTTAGGTCAAATCTGCTGCGCAACCTGAACCTGAGTGGAGAGAACGTAAAGGTGGGAATAATTTCAGATGGGGCCAACGATTGGCCTGGGGCACAAAGCACCGGAGAATTACCCGTTTCAGGAATTACTACATTTGGTTCCTGCACAATAAGAGAAGCCGAGTTGGCAAATTGCATTCCGGCAAGTGACTGTAATGAAGGTACTGCCATAGCGGAAATTATCTACGACATTGCACCAGGCGCGTCAATTGCGGTGGGTGCCGCCAATACCAGCCTGGAGTTTATCGCCAGGGTGTCTGATCTGGTCAATAATTTTGGAGCAGATATAATCGTTGACGACTTGGGTTTCCTTGATGAACCCTATTTTGAAGATGGGCCGGTTGCGGCGGAGGTGACTGCCATTGCCGGAAATGTTATTTTTGTATCTGCAGCGGGAAACAGCGCCGATAACCATTATGAAGCGGGCTTTAGCGACAGCAGTATTGCCAATACCACGGTTAATCTGCATGACTTTGGCGAGATAGCGGGTGGTGACAGCGATACCGGTTTTCCAATATTCGCTCAGCAGTTTGGACTCGCCGTAGCCTTTTTACAGTGGAATGACCAATTTGGTCAATCGGATAATGACTATGATTTATTCGTCGATGTGTTTGAAAATGTCGGATTGAACTACCTTCGAGACCCCGACATAATTCAAGGGTATGGATGCCAGGAATTCCGAATACAGTACTAACTCCGTAATGTTCAAGCAGTCTAATAACAGCGTGGCCGCAATTGTTTTTCTTCGACATAGTTATCTATTTTTCGGAAAGCTACCTATACGAATCGCTAAATCTCCCAGTCTTGCGGCGTATCCTGCTTCATTGTCATACCAACTGATTACTTTGATCATGTTTCCCATGACCGAAGTCAATTGACTGTCGAAAATGGAAGAGTGTGGATTGCCAACGATGTCCGAAGAAACCAACGGGCTTTCGGCATATTCCAGAATACCTTTTAATTCCTTGCGGGCTGACGTTTTAAATCGCTGGTTTATCTGTTCCGCGGTAACCGTCTTTTTTACAACCGCATTTAGTTCGATAATAGAACCAGTAATCACCGGAACCCGCATCGCGATAGCAGAAACCTTTCCGGCGGCAGCTGGATAGACGCTGGCTAATGCCGAGGCTGCTCCGGTACTGGTTGGAATAATATTAAAAGCCGCGGCGCGGGCGCGCCTTGGATCCTTATGCGGTGCATCCTGCAGATTCTGGGTCGCCGTATAAGCGTGAGTAGTGGTCATGGTAGCCAATTCCATTCCCCAGTTTTCATCGATAACTTTGACCACTGGCGCCAGACAATTGGTGGTACAGGACGCGTTAGATACGATGAGGTCGGCGGGACACAATTGGTCATGGTTTACCCCCAGCACAATGGTTTTGACTCCACCACCTTTTGCCGGCGCAGAAATTAGTACCCTACGGGCGCCAGCCTGAAGATGCAATCCGGCCTTTCCGCGCGTTTTAAATATCCCGGTGCACTCAAGCACAACATCCACCTTGAGTTTTTTCCAGGGCAGACTGGCAGGGTCTCTTTCGGTAAGCGCAACAATTCGATGACGACCAATCTTAACTTCATCCCCAACTACACTTACTTTATCGGGATAAACACCTTGGGCTGAATCGTACTTAAATAAATGCCCCAGCGTATCGTTATCCACTAAATCATTAATTGCAACGACGTTGACTTCCCTGTGCTTTAAAAGAGAGCGTAAAGTAAGTCTCCCAATCCGGCCAAACCCGTTAATAGCGATATTTATTGACATCTTAATTATCCTCTGATTCCTGCATTTATAAAATTGAAAATATTTCCAGTCACGGGAAAACTATAACAATACTTACTATACAATCAAAGATGTTAACCCGAGTCGATATTTATCCACTATTTACAAAAGTTTCAGAGCCTTATCTAATCCATGTATAGCTATCAGGGGTGAAACTAGCAGTTAAATGAATCCACAACGATGAGAAATGCGATATTACTTAAGACGGGTATTGTTGGAACGATACTAGCTGCGCTTTGCTGTTTTACACCCACACTTGTAATCCTGCTCGGCGCAATTGGATTGTCCTCGTTGGTTGGATTTCTGGATACCTTACTATTACCTGCATTGGCGATATTCGTACTAATAACAATTTTTGCCTTATGGAAGAAGCAACAAAGGTAATTCCTGATTCAGTTATCACCTGTCCAAGCTGTGGACACAGCGAACGAGAAGTAATGCCAACCAATGCTTGCCAATGGTTTTATGACTGCAAAGGATGCAGCGAGCTACTTAAACCAAAAGCGGGTGATTGCTGCGTATACTGTTCGTATGGAACGGTGCCTTGCCCTCCAATTCAGCTAGATGATCCATGCTGCGTTGGATCGGCCTGATTTCAATTCAATTGACTGACCTGTTAAATTAGAGTCAGTCGCCTTACCTTGAGCGCCGCGTTAGCAAAACCTACGATTCTCGATTTTTTAAGCTGCCTCAATCATACTCCAAGCAGTTATTCGGCTATTTGCCCGGGCTGTCCGCTTCCGACCAAAGCGGATCATCGCCTATAACCACGAAATCCATTAATCAGATAAGGGAAGAGTTTTATGAAAATAACAGGTGAGTGTTTTTGTGGCGAAATTAGGTACCAAATAACCGGACCGCTCCTCGATCCGCTCTCATGTCATTGTTCTCGATGCCGCAAGGCGTTCAGTTCACAATCTTCCAACTACGCACGAGTCCGGCCAGGCGACTTTCACTGGCTGGCAGGTGAAAGCATGCTTACTTCCTACCTTGGCAATCATGGTTTCGGGCTGCTTTTCTGCGGCACCTGTGGTTCGACTCTATGCGGAACGTTCGAGAATGCTGTTCACGGTGTTTCGTTAGGTTGCCTAAACGAAGAACCGGAATTAGATGATATTCACCACATATATGTTGACTCCAAGGCATCGTGGGAATCCATGCCAAGTGACGCAACAATGTTTTTGGAGGGTCGCCGAGACGCAGATCGACGCTAATGAGCACCAAAGATTTCGCATCTGAGATACCTGGGACGTTGATATGAGCTTAGACGTACTAATAGCCATAGCGTATTTGATCCAGGTTAAGGGCTATGGCTACCGGTTGAAAGAAAAACACTAGGCAGGGGAAAGAGAGTTATTCAAATATACCGAACATCAACAGACATTAAATCAAAAGGCTAGGTATACTACGCAAGTATAAATATTCCAATGCCAACTTAACAGAAGAAGAACGTGACAAATACACTACTATTGGCCGACCTGGAAAGAGCCTTTAATCTCTTGAGCCAGGTTGATGAAAGCAGACTAAGCTTCACCCCTGATGGGAATGTCTCTCCCGACATTCGCGAGCTAACGGGTCTGGAGACGTATCCAGTAGATTCCCACCTGGCGAACCTGCGGGCTAGAATCGAGGCCGTCGTAAAAGCGGGGGATAAGCTGGAGTCGCGCGACCCCTCCGACTATGTATCAAAGCTCATTGTCGCATGTGTAAGGCTTGCCCCACCCAGCGACGATTGAGCTCAGTATTCAGGCATTAAGGTGACAATTTATTAATCTTGCCTCTGCCGAGAGTTAAGTTAATGGCCGTAATTATCTGAGGATTTACAGGCTGAGGCTTTTGCTAAGTTAAGCAAAGCTCCTGCTCACATCCCTCACCCGCGTCATCCAGGCGAAGCATAGATTAGAAATAATTTTCTCCTTACCGGGATCTGCAATAGTAAACGGCACATTAATCCTGTGAACTAAATCTCAACAGTATTGACAACTAACTTTCCATGAAGGGTTTTATGAACGGGACACCTATCCGCAATCTCTAGAAGTCGCTTTCGTTGCTCTGAGTCGAGTTCTCCCTTAAGAAAAATTTCCCGGTCTATTACATCTATCTGAGGGGACTTCTCATCACATTCCGCGCAGTCGTCACCATGCTTTCGATAGTGCCGCAATTGCACTTTTACCTGCTGCAAGGGCCATTTTTTGCGTTTGGCATACATTCGCAATGTCATCGAGGTGCAGGTTCCGAGTGCAGCGAGCAAATGTTCATAAGGGTCCGGACCCAGGTTATGACCACCTACTGAATGCGGTTCATCCGCAAGCCAGAAGTGACTATCGCTCATAACATTTTGGGTAAACCCAGTGTCCCTTTCTTCCACAAGAAGTTCACCGCCCGGGACTCCTGAATCCGTCCTGGTAACAAGTACTGGCGCATCGATGTAACGCCCGGCCCAGGCGGCAATGGTGTCGGCGACATAAATTGTGTCATTCTTGTTCGACAGCAAATGATCGGCGTCGTCCAAACTGATAAAGCTTTTAGGATGTTTATGGTTTTTATAGATTTTTTCCGCCTCGTTGATCGAGACTATATTGTCTACGGGCGAATGCATAACCAGAATCGCTGTATCGAGTTCGCCTAAATGCTCCATGGACTGACTATCGATATCATCCAGAAACTGTTTGGTGATGGTAAACTTTCTGCCTGCCAATGAAACTTCAGCGGATCCGGTTTGCTCTATAGTTCCGATGTCGCAAGCGAATTGTTTGGCAACATGGCTGGCATCTGCCGGAGAGCCAATGGTCACGACACCTTTAATCCCGGCTATTTGTAAAGCGGCTTTAAGTACCGCTGTTCCGCCCAGGCTGTGTCCAATCAACAGAGTAGGTGAACACCAGTTATCTCGAAGATAGTCTGAGGCCAATACCAGATCAGCCACGTCAGAAGAAAAATCTGAGTTGGCAAAGTCACCATCACTGCCACCAAGGCCAGTAAAATCGAATCGAAGGACTGCATAACCTCGTGCGACCAATGCACGGGTGATTCTGGATGCTGCGGCAATATCTTTACCACAGGTAAAGCAATGGGCGAATAAAGCGTAGCCAACCACGCTACCTTCGGGTTGCTCAAATAGTCCCGCCAGTTTTGTTCCTTTACTCCCGGTGAATTCTACTCGTGTTTTCTTCATAACTTTTTTACTGATCTTGTTTCACAAGGGTTTGCAGGACTGGCTTGAGATAGGTCCCGGTATACGACTTCTTTTTCTTGATGATTTGCTCTGGCGTTCCGCAGGCAACAATTTCGCCACCTCCATCTCCGCCTTCCGGACCCAGGTCGACAATCCAATCTGCGGTTTTTATCACATCCAGATTATGTTCAATAACGATTATGGTATTGCCATGACTCTTCAGCCGATGCAAGACCACTAGCAGTTGCTTGATATCGTGAAAATGCAACCCGGTGGTCGGTTCATCCAGCACGTACAAGGTTCGACCAGTATCCCGTTTGGATAGTTCACGAGATAACTTGATTCTTTGTGCCTCACCGCCTGAAAGTGTAATTGCGCTTTGACCCAGTGTGATATAACCCAAGCCGACATCCAGCAGCGTATCGAGTTTTTTCTTTATGGCCGGGACCGCGCTAAAAAATTCCGCAGCTTCCTCGATAGTCATCTGCAAGACTTCGCTAATATTCTTACCCTTGAATCGTACGTCCAGGGTTTCCCGGTTATATCGTTTGCCCTTACAGACGTCACAGGCAACGTATACATCAGGGAGAAAGTGCATTTCGACCCGGATCATACCGTCTCCCTGACAGGCCTCGCACCTGCCGCCCTTAACATTGAATGAAAACCGGCCAGGTTTATAACCCCGCGCCCTGGCTTCCTGGGTACTCGTAAATAAATCCCTGATATGCGTAAACAGACCGGTGTAGGTCGCCGGATTTGATCTGGGAGTTCGACCAATTGGACTCTGATCGATCATGATGATCTTGTCGAAATGGTCCAAACCTGAGATTGTGTCATAAGACATTGGACTAGCTCTTACCAGGTTGAGCTGGTGAGCAACCGCCGGATAAAGAGTACCATTTACCAGGGTTGATTTACCGGACCCTGATACGCCGGTCACACAGGTCAACAAACCAACTGGAATCTCAGCGCTGATGTTTTTCAGGTTGTTTCCTGCGGCGCCGGTAACTTTCAGAAGCTTTTTTGGATCACGTTTGGTCCTATCGCCGAGTAATCCAATGAACTGCTCGCCATTTAAGTAACCCGCGGTAAGAGATTTACGATTTTTTAGTATTTCCGACGGAGGGCCTTCGACCACAATGGTGCCACCGTGTTTACCTGCTCCCGGACCAATATCAACAACATAGTCAGCGCTTCGGATTGCGTCTTCGTCGTGTTCGACTACGATAACGGTATTTCCCAGATCGCGCAAATGGAACAGAGTTTCCAACAATCGTTTATTATCCCGCTGATGCAAGCCAATAGAAGGTTCGTCCAATACATACATTACCCCAACCAATCCGGACCCAATCTGTGATGCAAGACGAATACGCTGGGCTTCACCCCCAGATAATGTTTCTGCAGCACGGGACAGCGACAGATAGTTCAAGCCAACATTAATCAGAAATCCAAGACGGGCATTTATCTCCTGGACAATTTTATCGGCTATTTCTGCACGCCAACCTTTCAGTTTTAATCCACCGAAAAATTCCATGGTTTTGTTAACTGGCAGCTGGGTTAATTGAGAAATAGTCTGATTTTCTATGTAGACGTGTCGGGGCGCCCGCCGCAGGCGAGTACCCGAACAGGTATTACAAACCCGGGTGCTCATGTATTTGGCTATTTCTTCCCGGGCAGCGGATGACTCAGTATCACGATAGCGCCGTTCATAATTATTTACCACGCCCTCAAATACATGCTTCTTTTCAAACTTTCGTCCTGGTCTGACATAGACAAAGTTAATTTCCTGTTTACCGCTGCCAAACAGAACAATATTTTTCTGTTTATCGGTCAATGATTCATAGGGTTTATCAACGCTAAACCCATAATGATCAGCCACACAGGATAACTGGGAAAAGTAGTAGGCGCTGCGTCGATCCCAACCCCGTATGGCACCTTCCGACAACGTGCTTTGTGGGTCGTGCACAATCCGGTTCGGATCGAAAAACTGCCGTACCCCGAGACCATCGCAATCCTCGCAAGCTCCTGCAGGATTATTGAAAGAAAACAGTCGGGGTTCCAGCTCACTCAAACTATAACCACAGTGGGGGCAGGCAAATTTGCTGGAGAATAAAAGTGTGGTCGAAATATTTCGATCGTCATCGAGGAACGCCGCCTTGGCAGTGCCATCGGTCAGAGCCAGCGCGGTCTCAAATGATTCAGCCAGGCGCTGTTGATTGCCTTGCTTGACTACCACCCGATCCACGATTACTTCAATACTGTGTTTGTATCGTTTATCGAGCTTTGGCGGACTATCCAGTTCAACGGTCTTGCCATCAATCTGAGCGCGGATATAGCCCTGGGAATGCAGTTCCCCGAGCAATTGTTGGAACTCTCCTTTTCGATTGTTAACCACTGGGGCCAATAACATTAGACGACTGCCTTCCGGATGGGACATAACCAGATCCACCATCTGACTAACGGTCTGGGCCTCAAGCCGAATATCGTGATCCGGACACCGGGGCTCACCTATTCGGGCAAATAATAGACGTAGATAGTCATATATCTCAGTAACCGTCCCCACGGTTGAGCGCGGGTTATGTGACGAAGACTTTTGCTCGATACTGATCGCCGGTGATAATCCTTCGATCAGATCGACATCGGGTTTCTCCATCATGGAGAGAAACTGACGGGCATAGGTCGACAGAGATTCAACGTAACGGCGTTGTCCCTCAGCATAAATTGTGTCGAATGCCAGCGATGACTTTCCCGACCCGGAAAGACCGGTAATAACGATTAGTTTATCCCGGGGTAGGTCAAGATTTATGGCTTTAAGGTTGTGGGTACGCGCACCCCGAATCAGAATTTTTTCAGTGGACACCAGGAACTAGGGAACAAAAAGTAAACCTGATACTATACGCGTCCTCGTGACATTCGACCAAGTACAATTGCAAAATAATAATCGCCAAGACGGCATGAGCCGGACGGAAAAAAGAGCGGTGTTTTCTCTCGCGGCTATTTTCGGTCTGAGAATGTTTGGCTTGTTTTTGCTGTTGCCGGTAATGGCTGTTTACGCATCCAGCCTGCCGGGGTCTACACCACTAATGGTGGGACTGACGCTCGGCGCTTATGGACTTACTCAGGCGATGTTGCAGATCCCATTTGGTTTGCTCTCTGACCGAATCGGTCGGAAAAAGATAATTACCATAGGGCTGTTGATATTCGCCTTGGGCAGCGTAGTTGCAGCCCTTGCTTCCAGCATCGAATGGCTGGTTATTGGCAGGGCTATCCAGGGAGGGGGTGCAATTTCCTCCGCTGTTCTTGCGCTGACTGCCGATCTAACCCGGGAAGAGCAACGAACCAAGGCGATGGCAATGATCGGCATGAGTATCGGTCTGGTATTTCTGTTATCAATATCCATCGCTCCTCCCTTGGCAGGCCAGATCGGAATTGATGGACTGTTCTGGATTACCTCTATCATGGCGTTGCTCGCAATCGTTGGATTACACAAGGGAGTACCCACTCCGGAGCGGCGGATATTGCACCGTGACGTTATCCCTGCGCTGGCCCAGATTGGGGAAGTTCTTAAGGATCGTCAGTTATTGCGCCTTGATTTTGGTATTTTCGTTTTACATATGGTGCTAACCGCGCTTTTTGTTGTGGTACCCGCGCAGATAACCCAAGTCGGGGACCTGACCTTGGAACAACACTGGAAGGTATATCTTCCAATTCTGGTGCTTTCAGTGGTGGCAATGATTCCGCTTATCATGGCAGCATCCCGATCTGAAAAGGTTACCCTGGTTTTTCGCCTGGGCACCCTGATCCTCGGATCCTCACTGGTGCTTTTAGCATTGGTCAGCGGCCAGGGGCAGCCGCAATTCAGCCTGTTATTGCTCGCGATATGGGCATTCTTTGTCGGATTTAACGCCCTCGAGGCCATGCTGCCATCACTGGTTTCCCGGGTAGCGCCAGCAGCAAGTAAAGGAACCGCCATTGGTGTCTACAATAGCTTACAATTTTTCGGCGTATTTTGTGGTGGAATCATCGCCGGAGTGCTCGCTGGCCGCTACGGACCTTCCAGTGTTTTCTGGTTTTGTGCCGCCATGGCGGCAATTTGGTGTTGGGTTGCCTGGGCTGCACCGGGATTCCTACTATCTTCATCCAGAGTAATATCCATTGGTGAACAATCACCCTCGCAGATTGACGCGCTGGTTGATAGAATAGGCAGGGTCAGAGGTGTTCAGGAAGTTATCATCGTTCGCGGTGAAACGCTGGCGTATTTAAAAGTCGATGACAAGGAACTGGACATCGCTGCACTTCATCAACTCAAACAGACCTAAGGAGGTCAAAATCATGGCAAGAGGTATCAATAAGGTTATCCTGGTTGGAAACCTGGGACGTGACCCAGAAATGCGTTACACCCCAAGCGGATCAGCAGTGGCTAATTTAGCCCTGGCAACCAGTGAATCATGGAAAGACAAGCAAACCGGAGAACAGCAGGAGCGTACCGAATGGCATCGCATAGTAATGTTTAACCGCCTGGGAGAAATTGCCGGCGAATATCTGAAAAAGGGATCGAAGGTATATATTGAAGGCAAATTGCAGACCCGCAAGTGGCAAGACAAAGAAGGGCAGGACCGCTATTCCACTGAAATTGTCGCAAACGAAATGCAGATGTTGGACAGTCGCGGCGGTGGAGGTGATTCGGGCATGAATGATTACAATCAGTCTGCGCCTGCACCCGCACGGCCGCCCGCTCCTCAACAGTCCAATGCACCAGCCCAACCTAAGCAACGGGTCAATGACGACTTTGACGACGATATCCCGTTTTAACCTGGGCGCTACTCCCGGGTTATGACCCGGGGTATGCGCCGAGCAATCGAACCAGCCGGCATTGCACTGGTTCTCACTGCAGCCGGCTTTTTGATAGACCAATGGCCGACAGAGCTCTCTGTCGGCCATTTTATCTTAACCCTCTGCGCAGTATTTTTTATCCATACCTTGATCAGGGATTTGGTTTTGTACGCTAACCACCGATTGGGATCGAATTCTCCGTCCCGGGCCAGGGAGGGGCAGTGTTTCTGCCTTGAATCAGCCCTTGGGATGATATTCCTTGGGATCGGATTAATTTTGTTCGCGACCAATGCCAGTGGCCTGGTTAAATTAAATCAATATGCCTGGTTGGTAGTTCTGGGTGGATTGATGCTGGCCAACTATGGGCTGCGAGATTATGTGTTTGGCTGGAATCCCTGGAGAATCTACCGTGACCCTAACCACCAAAACATTATTCCAAGGTGGTAGGCTCCAATCACTGATAGTTGTAATTTGTCCATGGAATCGAAATGGTATCGAATCCCGTGGTCGCACTACCCTGCAAATATATGTATCCCAGGGTTCCTAGCACGGTTGCCCCAACTACTACCGCCAGGGCAATTTTGACCACGCTGTAAGGACGATCACCCTGAACTTCGCCGGTTCGTGCATTGACAATAAACTGATAGGTTTTATTGCGAAATCTAAAACCCGCTATCCAAAACGGCAGCAGAATGTGTTTGAACCGGATATTGCTGTAATTAGTATTAGCGCTGGTAATTCGCTGCTGATCGCCACCAATATCCTGTCGAATATCCTGTCGAATCACCGGATGCATTCTGTCCTTTGCGTGATCAAATCCTTGATCTAATTCGACTTTATATACCTCGCTCTGAAACCCACTGAGAAATTCTTCCTGGTAGGGCGCCAGCTGATCGAGATCCCAGGGCGCTAGTTCCCTGGCCATACTGCGGGGCAGGGAATCAGTAGCGTAAATTAAAACATCATCGAAGGATCGCTGTACGCTTCCTGAAACCGGAGTCCAGCGTATTTTATTCACTTTCCTCATCTGGGTTGTCATGCGGCCATTAACCCGAACCCGGACTTGTTGGGAAACCTGATAGATAGTGCCTCGCTGACCACTGTATTGGGTAAAGCAGGAGCAATCGTAGGTCCAATAAGGTACGTAGACACCATTAAGCTTGCGCTCCTTATGCGCATACTTTTTCAATCTATTGGGCGCAAACCACAATTTTTTCAACCATTTACGGTACGCCTCAACCGCCACTTTGGCGTCAATATGAAACGGTAGCAGGGCTTTTGGCTGAATTAATCTGTGCTCGTATCCGTCGACCACTATTTGGGTGCCGCAGAATGGACATTCATCCGCATGCAGATTCTTATCGAATTCAAATTCTGCAGAACAGGATACACATTTGACGGTAATTTGAACCGCATCCGGTGCGCCACCGGGTATATGTTTCAGAGTCGAATGAAAATCATATTCTTCAATAGGATCGACCGAAAGGGTAAATCGGTGCTGATGCCCGCAGTGCTCACATACTAGCTGGTCAGTACCTTCAAGATACTGTAATTGTGAGCCACATTGCTGGCAGGGAAATGCGTGTTGCTTTGCCTGGACCGTAGTAGCTTCCAAAATACTTCACTCGCTAGCCCGGAAATTTCATAAAGGTCTGGAATTTAGCGACAAGCTGGTTAAGCAGGTTGGACTATCGGACGAGGAAGCATAGCCGTAGCTATGGTTCGAGGTCGATCGTTCAAGATGCGACGCCAGATTGGCGGCTAAATCCAGAAGGACAAAATGTACCAGTAAGTTTTGCCTAAAAACTGTCGTATGACTCTGATTCATTTTAGCTTTTAGTTAATCGGTGTCCGCCCTTATGAAATATTCGGGCTAGGTTGAGCAGGCGCCCTAGTTTGACGCCTGCAATACATTATCCAAACAAGAAAACATCAAGCGGGAATTTGGGGAGGAATATGTTCCAGCACCTCGGCAATTTCGTCTAAATCTGCGGCCCGACGCCATTTCCGCATTCCTCCCCTCCACACCAGTGTGTCTCTGATTAGGGTTCCATTTTCGGCCTGTTGCTTTAATTCGCCCGGGTCATAGGGGCCGGCACGTTTATCATCCACCACCAGATAATATTGCGGCTCGCTGGGTATTGGTGGAGGTCCGCTATCGGTATTTGTGGGGGGCGCATTTAAAGTTTCCCCGAGCTTATTGGCCATGGCAAACCCCATGCCCATGGCGACACCGGCACCGCCAGTTCCTGGATTCGCCGCTGCCGTGCCAAGGGCTTCTGCTGTCTGGAACTCGGTGTAGGTTCGCAAATTACCAACCATTCCCATGGAAGTTCTTTTATCCAGCGCTTTTTCGACTTCACTTGGCAACGAGATATTCTCCACCAGCAATTTAGTCAGATCGAGGCCATACTCCTGGAATTCAGGGTTGATCCGATTGGCGAGAAACTCTCCAAGGTCATCATAATTAGCCGCCAGGTCGAGAATCGGAATCCCTGCCTCGGCGGTGATTTCTGCAAACCTTGACACAATCACATTGCGTAATTGATCGGTTATTTCATCGGTGGTGAAATAGTCATCAGTTCCAGCAACTTCCTTGATAAATTTAGCCGGGTCGGAAACCCGGATGGAATAGGAACCAAAGCCGCGCAATCGAACCCCGCCAAATTCTTTATCACGCATCATTATCGGATTCTTGGTGCCCCACTTTAGATCGATAAACTGTTTGCTCGAAATAAAATAAACCTCGGCCTTAAACGGACTGTCAAAACCATGGGCCCAGGATTGAAGAGTGGTCAAAATGGGTAGATTGGCAGTCTCAAGTTGGTACAGACCAGGTGGAAAAACATCAGCGATTTGACCTTCATTAACAAACACGGCGGTTTGTGATTCCCGCACCGTGAGCATGGCACCGTATTTGATCTCATTATCATCGCGATCAAACCGCTTCACCATCAAATCCTCTTCGTCACTCATCCACTCGATGACGTCAATAAACTGACCAGTAATGATGTCCCAAAGCCCCATGATCTATGCCTCTTTAGTTTCGACAGGTTCCACGGTTTTTACCCGGGCGGAGGCAGCGGTCAAAACAGCGCGCAGCTCCCGCTCACACTCTTCCAATTGCACCACTGCCTGCGCTCTTTGGCGTTTACCTTCATCGGCAATTTGCAAACTCTCTTCGATGGTTTCGATTAGTTTGATGTTGGCAGTCTTGACCGTCTCAAGGTCAAACACCCCGCGTTCTATTTGCTCTCGGACCTCACGATTGGCTTGTTGCAGGTTTTCTGCGTTTTTCTCCAGCAACTCATTGGTCAAATCGGTTGCAGCTTTTACCGTCCCCGCGGCCTGCTGCGACCGGTATATAGTCACCGATTGCGCTAACTGCTGGCGCCAAAGAGGTACTGTATTCGCCACCGTCGATTGAATTTTTCGAATCAGTCCTTTGTCATTTTCCTGCACCAGACGAATACTTGGTAAGGCCTGCATGGTTACCGTACGAGTCAAACGCAGATCATGTACCCGACGTTCCAGATCATCTCGTGACGTCCTCATATCCCGCAATTCCTGGGCCTTCAAAACATCTTCGCTCTGTTCAGCCACTGCCGCCATTTCGGGAATAACAACATCATCTATCTGCACCAGCTTCTGTTCTCCGGCATGAATATAATTCTCCAAATCACCGAAGTAATCCAGGCTGGCGTCATAGAGTCGATCCAGTGACGCGATATCTGTTAGCAGGGTGGTTTTATGTCCTTCCAGTTTATCGGTTACCACGTCAACCTGTTTACGAATTTCCTCATACTCCTGGAGAAACTTGACCACCGGTTTAGCACCTCGGAACCAGCGCGCAAACCAGCTCGGATTTACCGCCAGATCTTCGGCGCCAAACCCCCTCAGGGTTGCGACCATGTCGCTCAGGGAAGCCGCCGCAGGTCCAACGTCTTTACTTCGAACACCTTCCAACATATTATCTGAAATAGTAGTTAACTGCTGTTGTGCCCGGGTACCAAAGAAAATAATTGAATTGCTGTCGGACATGTCCAGCTCGCCGATCATTTGGTCAATTTCGATCTTGTCTTCGTCGGTAACATCAATGGCGTCCTTTATTTGTTCTCCGACCACGGGAAGCAGTTTTTCGGTGACAGCAGCAACCTCATTTTCGGTTGCAATAGAAATAGGTGTATCAGTCATTTTTTTCTCCTTTGTGTTTGCCCGTGGGCGCAATTAGATTATGGTTGAGATAATAGTCCAGTGCATTCAGATTATGCCTTCATGCTTAAGCTGGGCCTCCAGAACTTCAATTTTGACATCCAGATCCAACACGTCATTTTCTAGCAGCTTGCCATGCTGTTCTTCAATGACATCTTCTATACTGGAGAGAACATTACGAAAATTTTCTTCGAGAACGTCATTCTCTTGATGGTTGTGGGTATCCGCATATTGTCGCGTTACATTTTTAGCCCCAGCGAGATAAACCTTGAGAAATTTTCGGGCCCGGCGTAAATCCTTGGGATCTTCTTCGATCAGCGACAATACATTTCTGGTTTTGTCGACGATTCGACCTAAACGCATCTTAAGCTCGCCATTGGCAATCTGTTTGGCCGCACCTTCTATCTCGCTCAGATTACCCTCGGCCTCGGTTAATGCTTCCTCTATTTCTTCCGGAGTAACACCAAACTGAGAAACTTCCATATCGTTGGAGTATTGGGGATCGAATCCGTAGGTCAAAACAATGCCTGCAAAGCCGGCAATAGCGGCCAAACCACCGACTAGAATATTATGTCCAACCAGCAACGATGCAACGATAAAAGCAGCCCCAGCACAAAATACCGCGGCAGAAAATCGCCAGGGGACCCTGGTGGCGCGTTTCCACTTTCGGCGCTCGGATTCTCGCTGAAAATGAGCGGCACGCCGAATAAACCAGGCGGCAAGCCAAACCAAACCCAAAGCAACCGTAGCAAACAACAACTTAAAGAAACGGCCCTCAATTAAAGCAATAATGGCCACAATAACTAGCGGAAACGGCAAAATATATAGCAAGATTGGGCCAAAACCAGGCCCTATATTCTTTATTTTTTGGCGGTAGGGTGTAGGCATAATTTAGTATTCGACCATTTACATAAAAATACTTTGGATGGCCGACTGACAGCTAGTCAGGTGCAAAGTGGCGATGAGTAATGTAACCCCCAAAATCTTACGCCATACACTTGGGGCTGGAGTTTGTGTTGTTGTTTCCATTTTCCCGTCAAAATCTCTTTATGCTGGCATTTTATATCAAAAATTCATTGGATTGGGGTATTGCCACGGCTATCCTGGAACTTGCTAAGAGAATCGATATCCTTTGAAAACAATCTTTTACCCAGCCAATTGAAGAATCCCCCGTCAGATCCGGAAATTTCCGTCAGCTGGGGCTTCGACGCCACCAGTCCACCAGACTCAGGTGTAGCGAACATAAAACGAAAGAAATAATGAGGATGAATTCCCATTCTGAGGTCGCTACCAACGACATTGCCATCCACTGCCGCCAGCGCAAAGTAACCGTGATTAAATTGCCCAAACCGTTCAATATCAGCACGTTCGCCTAATGTCGAAAGGAGTCCTTGATTTCGCGGAAAACTCTCCCAGGAAATACTGGTATCCGAATCTACAAAACTGTGGAAGCCTTCATGAAACCTATCTCCATCCAACGCTACAATTCGCCACAGTACCGAATTAAACGGGGTAGGGGTGGCAACAAGTTTTTGCCAGGACAACCCCTGGGCTGCCATGGACCGTTGGGCCAGTCCTTCGACATAGCCTTGGGCATACAAGCCCCACCCCAGGTATAAACTACTAATCAATAAACCGACGGTTCCGATCCTCCATCGCTTTTCTTGCGACGGACGACGCCATAAAATCAAGCAACTGATCAGTAACGGCAGGGTAAAAAGTGGATCGATAATAAAGACACTTCCCCCCATAACAGGCTGATTGCCAAACGGCCAGAACAACCAGGTACCGTAAATCGTGAGTGCGTCGAGGCCGCTGTGAGTGGTCAACACCAGAAATACCAAAACCAACCAGGTCCAGGGGGACCAACTCTGGCTAGACCAGGTTCGACCCAGTAGCTTCTTTCCGGACCATCTACGATCTAGCCATACTAGATATACTGCGATCAATGGGCTTGCAATAGCCTGGATTACCCAGGAATGGGTCCACGTTCTATGTCCTATTGTGGCCTCCAGATCATTAACATAGACTTGCAAGACGTCCAAATCAGGTAATGTCCCCAGCAAGGCGCCGACAATGATAGCTTTTTTGGGGTTTTTGCCTCTACTGGAGAGAACGGCGACAACACTTCCCAATGCCGCCTGACTAACACTATCCAAAATTTCTTATTTTCAATTCAAATGTCTTTGTCAGACAATATTGTTTATGATGAATTCACCTTTTGATTATCATCCAGTTACCTGTATCCAACGTGAATGTAAAAAATATCGAAACTCTTCGAAATGACTATTCTGATGCTGGAATCGATTCCTCCACATTGAAAGATAACCCATTCGATTTTTTTTCCGATTGGTTCGAACAAGCGTTAAGCGCCGGAATAGCCGAGGCTAATGGTATGGTCATCGCCACCGTGGATAAGCAACAGCAAGTCAGTCAGCGTACTGTATTGATGAAATCCTTCGACACCTCTGGATTTTATTTTTATACTAATTATGCCAGTCGAAAGGCACTCGCGCTTGTCGACAATCCGAGTATAAGCTGTCTGTTTCCCTGGCTGGCGTTACATCGCCAGGTAGCGTTTCAGGGAACCGTCAGCGTGGCGACTCGACAGCAATCCGACCAATACTTCGCGACCCGGCCAAGGGGCAGCCAGATTGGCGCATGGGCCTCAAGGCAAAGTGCGGAGATGTCGAGCAGAGAGCTGTTTGAGAACCAAATCGCGGAAATAGAAGAAAAATTCCGTGGTCAGGATGTACCTCGACCTGAATTTTGGGGCGGCTACCACGTCAAACCCAGCAAAGTGGAGTTCTGGCAGGGTAGAACCAGCCGGTTACACGATCGAATTATCTACACATTAACCGAAAGTGATTCTCCTGCCTGGAAAATTAGCCAGCTGTATCCTTGATCATTGCCCTGTGCTTGGGTGGTGACTTCCTGGTTCCACTCCTCATCACGAACGATACGATTTCAACTGGTAGCCGATGAAAACACCATGACTCAGGGACTTTCCCCCATAATTCCCAGATTTTCCAGAGCTACCCGGTCTCCCTGAGCGGCGGCCTTACGCAGCCAGAATACCGCCTTGGCCCGGTCATAATTTACTCCATCACCCTGGGCATACAGGACACCAAGGTTCGTTTGAGCGCCAGCATATCCATTGTCTGCTGCCTGCTGGTACCAGTAGGCAGCGCGTTCATAATCCTGCTGCAACGAAATGCCAAATTCATAAGCCGTACCCAGATCAGTCTGGGCCCAGGCTACTCCTTGCTGCGCTTCACGTAATAAATCCGGCAACGCCGCGGTGAACCATTTTTCGGCAAGATCTTTGTTAACCGAAACGCTACGCCCAAATTGATACATGATACCGATACGAAACTGGGCCCGGGGAACGTCTTCCTGGGCCAATGGGTAGAGCAATTCGAATGAGCGATTGTAATCCCCACTATAGTAAGCCTTGACCCCCTGCTGTAAAACCTCTTTCCGGGCAGCAATTGCGCCTAGTTCGGTATTTGAAAAGGAAAGGGTGGTTGGAGTCGCAGCTTGAGTCTCGATCTTACTCGGGGTAACGGGATTTTCAGGCGCCTTTTGGGTCACCGTAACGGAGCCAGTTTCGGCACTCGCAATAGGTTTCAATAATGCAAGTGGCGAGGTCGCAGCAGTTTTCTTAGCTGCATTTGCTGATTTTTGTTTTTGTTGCTTCTGGCGTTTTGTCTCAGCTAGTTCCTGGTCCCGTTTCTGTTTGGCTTGGTCCCTGGCTTCCTGCTCCAGCTTCTGTTGTTCCAGTTGCTGCTGTTCCAACAGTTTTTGCTGCTCGAGTTGTTGCTTTTGTTTGATGCTGGAGTTGAGCGCCAAATTAAGACTGCTGATTCGCTTGTTTGCCGGGAAAATTGAGAACGCCTGATTCAACCCAATTTGGGCTTGCTCGATATTGTCACCATGCAACCATTGCTCGACTTCATCGAGTTTTTGATCCGACAACCTGATCAATCCTTCCCGGGCTTCTGCATTGGTTGGATCCAGTTGAGAAACTCGATCATATAAATCTTTTAATTTATTGTAATTTATAGGTATTTTTGTTTCTTCCTGCTCTGCCTGGGACAAGGATGTGGCGACCTTACCCTGCAACGTTTCTGCTTCCTGCTGGCGTAATTTACGCTCTGCTTCAAGTTTAATCTGCTGACTTAATTCGGTCCGTAAATCACTCTGGGTAACATCACCTGGCTGAATTTTATCGAGTTGAACCAACCAGTTTTCTGCTTCCGCAAAATCACCCTGGTCGATGGCTTGCTCCGCTCCAGTGATTAATCTGGATTTTATCTTGGTAAGACCAGCTGTAGCGACGCTTTCGTTAGGATTAATCGCAAGGATACTCTGATAATCTTCCCAGGCGTTATCTCCCGGGGGATTGACATATTGTCCAACCTCAAAATGAACATCAGCAGCATCCAGTAACGGCAGAATCTGTTGCTCAACTGCTTCAAACTCCAGATACGATTTTGCCCGATTCTCGTCACCTTCCCGGGCAATTGTCATTTTCTCCTGCTTTACCAGGCTGGCAACAATCTGCTCCTGCTCCTGCACCGAACTATCTGGAATGATTTTTTTAACTACCGCAAAGTTGTCACTTTCGGCACCATTCCCCGCATAAACGGAAAGCCATGCATAGCCGGTCAATAGCAATAAGACCGTAATAGCCAACCAGGATAGCGGGTGTCCTACTGAGAATCTTAAGCCAATATCTAGCGGAGAGGAGCGTTTTGTTTCGGCAACTGCCATTTAATCAATTGTGGTCCAGTGTAGTGTATTGGTTCTAGCTAGGAAAATACTACCCAAGTTTAGCTTATCAAAGACCCGGGTTCAGCGAAAAGCCGCCAATTCTTATATATCTGATGCAAGTTTATCGCCTCGTCTACGTTCTGTTTTGCTATACTCCGCGCCGCTTATAACACAAGCAGAACAAGGAGTTGATGGGAACTACCGAGGCCTCATGGATTTCTCCATTGTCGATCCAATGACTGAGAAATTTCGAGGTTAATCTGGTGGCTCCCGATCCAGCTAATGTTCGAAATTAACAAGGATCTGTCATGCGGAGAGGTGTCTGAGTGGTTGAAAGAGCACGCCTGGAAAGTGTGTAAGGATTAACGTCCTTCGAGGGTTCGAATCCCTCTCTCTCCGCCAATTCAGACCAGCTAAAACACCTTGGGGATCGCGCGCAGAATTCCTTGTTCAGCAACAGTTCAGCAAGGGTTCAGAATGTTCTGATAGGGTCTTCTGGTGAACAACCCAGGCTGATTTGCCGGAGAATCCCATGAAGAAATTTACCCTAACTACCTTAGTAGGATTAGTCGCCCTGGTCGGCGCGTCGATGCCGGCACATGCCAGCCGAATCCATACCAGCATCCATCTCGACCTGGTAGATTTGATCTCGCTGTTTTCCTATCGACACCATGGCTATTCCGGGGCTCACCAAAATTACCGTCAATACGGACACCGGTCGGGTTACGCCAAACCGCATTATCGCGGCTATAGCAACGGATATCGTCGCAGTTACAGAAATGGATACCGAAGCCACGGTTATGGAAATCAGGGATATAAGCGCTATGACTACGACTATGGTAATCACGGGTATCGAAACTACGGATTCAAGAGCCACAGGTATAATAACCGTGGATATGGTAACCGGGCGTATCGAGGGCATGGTTACCGAAAGCACAATTATGGTCATAATGGTTATCGAAACTATCGTGGGTACAGAAGCCAGGGATATGGCAACCATGGATATCGACATAACGGCTACGGCCACAATGGTTATGGGTACAATCGAAGACAGGGTCATGGAGGATTCTCAATTAGCTGGCGCGGCTACAGCGACTAGAAAAAAAGTCACCAAGTAATTTGCTTGCAGTCATTTCCATCAACCTTAGAGGACCCAACTAAGTAATACCCGTTCGCTATACCGTATACTTCCCAGGGTGAATACTTTCCTCCTGGATTCTGCCTTTTTAAAAAATATGTATTCGGTACGTTGGATTGGGTCCGATGTCGGATAACACATTTTTCTGGCACGACTACGAAACCTTTGGACTTAATCCGGCACGCTGTCGGCCTGCCCAGTTTGCCGGCCTGCGGACAGATTTATCCCTCAACCCTATAGGAGACCCGCTGGTAATTTACTGCCGGCCGGTAGCCGATGTGTTACCGTCTCCAGAGGCCTGCTTGGTAACCGGTATTACGCCACAGATTGCCACGGAAAAAGGTGTGCCCGAACCTGAATTTATCAGTCAAATAAATGCCGAATTTTCCCAAACTGCCAGCTGCGGAGTGGGCTTCAACTCAATTCGATTTGATGATGAATTCACCCGCTATACGTTGTACCGCAATTTTTTGGACCCCTATGCCAGAGAGTGGCAAAACCAGTGTTCGCGCTGGGATATCATTGATTTGGTCAGAATGACTTATGCGTTGCGTCCCGAGGGAATCGAATGGCCGAAAAATGAATCGGGGCAACCAACCTTCAAGTTGGAAAGGTTGGCTGCGGCCAATAATCTTTCCCACGAATCCGCCCATGACGCATTGTCCGACGTCCAGGCGACTATTGATCTCGCCAGGCTAATCAAGAACCAACAGCCCAGATTGTTCGACTGGCTGTTCCAGCTGCGCAATAAAAATAAAGTTGCTGCCCAGATCGATATTCGCAGCGGAAAGCCTTTCCTGCATACCACCAGAATGTATCCAGTTGCACAGGGTTGTACTTCGATGGTTTTACCACTTGGGCTTGAACCGAGTAACAAATCAAGCGTTTTAGTCTACGATTTAACATGGGATCCTGAGCAATTTTTAGAACTCGACCAGGACACACTATTCCATCGACTTTTCACCCGAAAGCAGGACTTGTCAGAAGGCGAGAATAGACTTCCGGTTAAGTCATTAAAAATAAACAAGTGTCCGGCTATTGCTCCACTATCGACCATGTCTGAGGCCATGGCCGATAGACTCGGCATCAATTCAGATCAGTGCTCAGCAAATCGAAATAAAATCATTGCCCATCCCGATTTCGTTAATCGGGTAATTTCTGCTTATTCTTCCCGGAAGTTTGACAATTTAACAGACGTCGACCTCGCGCTTTATCAGGGTTTTATTGGTGATCAGGATAAAAAACTGGCACGTCAAATCTCTCGCTCGAGTCCAGAGATGCTGTCTTCCACAACCTTCAGTTTCGAGGACCGACGCCTTCCAGAATTGTTTTTTCGCTATCGTGCGCGACACTGGCCACACACTTTGAACGACGTCGAATCCGAAGCCTGGAAGCAGCACTGCGAACAATGCTATTCAGATCCGGAGACCGGCCTTGAAAGCTATTTCACCCGAATCGCTGAACTACGCGAGCAGCACAGTGGCGACCGCAATCAGATTGAGGTACTTGATGCCCTGGAACAATGGGGAGATTCTCTTTTCTAAGTCCAATCAAATTCTGCAACACCAACATTAGCTATTGGGGACTTGAATTTTTCCAGAAAACCCTTAAAAGGATTGATTGCCGTAAATAACCAAAATTTTATTGATTACGTTGTGACAAGTTCAACCAAAGACGCGTTTCTCCAAGCTCAAAATCAGCTCGATCAACTGGTTTTAGGGCAACATCATTTAACCGAAAGACTGTTAATTTGCCTGCTTGCTGACGGCCATCTACTGGTAGAGGGCGCACCCGGCCTGGCCAAAACCCGAGCGGTAAAATCACTATCGTCAGTAGTCGATGCTAAATTTCATCGGGTGCAGTTTACCCCTGACTTGCTACCGTCAGATCTTACTGGAACCGATATTTATCAACCCCAGGATGGTGGTTTCAATTTCCAGCATGGTCCCTTATTTCACAACATCGTGCTCGCCGATGAAATTAACCGGGCGCCAGCAAAAGTTCAGTCAGCTCTGCTGGAAGCAATGGCGGAAAGACAAATTACGGTGGGCAAAACCACACACCCATTACCAGAATTGTTTATGGTAATGGCGACCCAGAACCCTATTGAACAGGAGGGCACATATCCCTTGCCAGAGGCCCAGATGGATCGATTTCTGCTCCACGTCAAAGTGGGTTATCCAGCTGCCGATGTGGAACAGATGGTGCTTCGACTAGCCAGAGATGAAGTCAGCCAGGCATTACAGAAAGATTCGGCGATCTCCGAGCCGACAAGCGTTATAGGCCAGGAAATAATCAATCAGGCGCGCCAGGAAGTACTCCAGCTCCACCTGTCAGAACCGATGGAGCAATATATTGTTCAATTGGTTCTGGCTACCAGAAACCCTGAAAAATATGATTCCAATCTTAAAGACTGGATTGAATACGGAGCCAGTCCAAGGGGGTCCATCAGCCTGGAGCGCTGTGCCCGGGCCAGGGCTTGGTTATGTGGGCGAGACTATGTGTCACCAGACGATATACAGAGCGTGATTCACGACGTATTGCGACACCGAATTATTTTATCCTTCAGCGCCGAAGCGGCGGGACGCAGCACCGATGATCTGGTCGATGCGCTAGTTAATCTGGTGCCTGTCCCGTAATACTTTAAATGACACCCGTAGCTCAACAGATTCAGGCGGGAATTCGGATTGATACCGCCGGCCTAATCGCGCTGGGTGCCCAGGCTCGACGACTAGGGATTGATTTTCACGCCGGCGCCCGATCGATTCTAGCTGGCGCCCATGTATCAAAATTCCGTGGTCGTGGTATGGATTTTGCGGAGTCCCGGGAGTATCAGCCTGGCGACGACGTTCGCCATATCGACTGGCGGGTTACCGCCCGTACCGGTAACGTCCATACCAAACTTTTTGTCGAAGAGCGAGAGCGACCGGTTTTTCTGATAGTCGATTATAGCGATTCGATGTTTTTTGGTACCCGAGGGGGATTCAAATCCGTTACCGCCGCTCAGACTGCCGCTTTTACAGCCTGGTCGGTTACCGCCGCCGGTGATCGGGTGGGCGGCGTGGTTGCCAGTTACAGCCAGATTGTGGATCAGAAGCCCGGATCGGGGCGACGCGGTGTGTTACAGCTGATCAATTCTTTGGCCGCGGGCACCAGCCCACCAGCGCGTAAAAACAACGCTACCGAAATCAATTCACTACTAAATAGATCGCTAAATCACGCCGTCCGGGTGGTCCATCCGGGCAGCCTGGTTATGGTAATCAGTGATTTTTACCAACACGACAGCCAAACTCATCAATTATTGTCTCGGTTGCGCCGCCACAATGACCTGGTAGCCTGTCAGGTACTTGATCCGTTGGAACGTAATCTACCGCTGCCGGGAAACTATATGATCAGTGACGGAAAATCCCGCACCATCATGGAACTCGCAAATCGCCGAAATCAACAAAAGTACCAATCCTTGATTGATACCAGGCAACGCCAACTTGAAGACTTCGTTAGCGATTTGTCAATACCGATGTTAACGCTGTTAAACGGGGAGGATATTACAATCCCGCTAACCGCAGCATTTGGACAAACCAAGAAACCCACCCGGATCTGGCTATAGTGGCCGAGACTGACGATCCATTGGCATTATTGAGAGACATTCACCTCCCGTCGGATCCAGCTTTATGGCCACCGGCGCCAGGGTGGTGGGGATTGGGAATTCTTGCCGTTGCTGTGTTGTGGTGGGGTTATAAAACTTGGTTCAACTATAAAAAATGCATTCAGCCAAGCAGGGCATTGATCGAACAGCTGGAAAGAATTCTCCCATCCGACAACCCGAAAGACAATCATCAGTCGCTGATAAAAATATCTGCGCTGGCGCGCCAGTATGCGATTACACGTTTTGGGAGAGATAGAATCGCTGGTCTAACGGGAACCAATTGGATTGAATTTGTGAATCAATCAGTCGGTAAACCATTGGTGCCAGATAGCCTGGGTCAGATGCTCTCCCACGGACCCTACCAAAAGCCAGCAAACCACGATATCAACCTGTTAAAACAGGTTCTTATTCAATGGGCCAGACAAACCGCAGGAAGCACCACGGAGACGTCAGAAAAATCGGGCTATTCGAGGGCGGGGAATTAATCCAGATGTTTCAGTTTTCTTTACCATGGATATTCGCCTTGCTGCCACTACCGGCATTGATCTACTTTCTCATCCCAAAGGCAAACCATACCGGCGCAGCGTTGCGGGTACCTTTTTACTATCAGGTTAACGCTTTATCTGCAGAGAATACGGGTTCCCGCAGAACCTTAAAAATCACTATTTTAATTTTTTGTTGGGCATTGCTAGTAGTCGCTTGTGCTCGGCCGCAGTGGTTGGGAAAACCAGGTGATATGCCAATTAGTGGCAGGGACTTAATGCTAGCAGTGGATGTTTCGGGGAGCATGAAAGCCCGGGATATGATTTTTCAGGGCAGCCCACAGAACCGTCTCGATGCGGTAAAACGTGTTGCCGGGGAATTTATCCAGCGTCGCACCGGAGACCGAATTGGCCTAATCTTATTTGGCACCCGGGCATACTTACAAGCGCCCCTTAGTCTGGATCGAAAAACAATCGATCAACTATTGCAGGAAGCAGTTATCGGAATCGCCGGTGAAAAGACCGCGGTAGGGGATGCAATCGGGCTCGCTTTAAAACGGCTTAAGGATCGTGAGGGTGATGAGAAGGTGCTCATTCTACTGACAGACGGCAGCCAGACCGCGGGGGAAATCGAACCCTTACAGGCAGCCCAACTCGCCACCCTGGGCGGGCTCAGAATTCATACCATCGGGGTTGGGGGAGGTGGTAATTCCCAAGGGGGACTATTCAGTCGGCGCAGTGATCTGGATGAACCAACCTTGCGGCAAGTATCGAAGATTACCGGGGGACAGTTTTTCCGGGCCATAGACGCCGCCTCTTTGCAAAATATTTATGGCCTTATAGATGAACTGGAGCCGGTTGTAGAAGACACCTCACACCTGAGGCCGATTACTGAATTATTTTACTGGCCATTATCCCTGGCGCTCATCATTAGTTTGATTTGGGCGTTAACGGTAACCAGCGGAGTTTGGCTTGGCGGCATTAACTCGAAGATTCAACAACCCAGGGATTCGGTTCCAACCAGGATAAATCAAAGATCGAGGGAAGCTGTCAATGGATAGTTTTCATCTGCTAAGACCAGCCTGGCTACTGCTGATACCGCTATGCGGGACATTATTGTGGCTATTATGGCGCCATATCTACCGACGCAGCAATTGGGAAGGTCAATGCGACCCATTGCTGCTAAAAGCGTTGCTAGTCGGGGCAAAATCAGGCAACCAGTGGTTACCATTACTGGTGTTGGGTAGTATTTGGCTGGCTGCTGTAATCGCTCTAACCGGTCCCACCTGGGAGCGCCTTCCACAACCGGTCTATAGTCATAATCAGGGGAGAGTACTGATCTTTGACGTGTCGCTGTCCATGGACAGCACCGATCTGGCGCCATCCAGATTGATTCGAGCCCGGTATAAACTGGCGGACCTGGTTGCAGGTGCCAAAGCAAGGCAACAGGCGTTAGTGGTCTTCGCCGGAGACGCGTTCGTGGTTTCGCCATTTACTGATGACAACGACACCCTGAGCAACCTGATTCCAGCACTAGATACCCGCACCGTGCCGATCCAGGGAAGCCGGGCAGATCTTGGGTTAAAACTCGCCGCAGAGCTAATCGAAAATTCGGCTTTAACCAAAGTTGAAATCATTTTGATAACCGATGGTGTTCCGACCACGACCCATGAAATCGCCCAAAACCTTGCAGACAAGGATCATCGCATCTCAGTATTGGCGGTTGGTACCGAGCAAGGCGCACCAATCCCTCTTTCAAACGGTGGACTGCTGAAAGATGCCGGCGGCAATATCGTTATCCCCCGCATTGATAGAATTTCTCTGCAACAGCTAGCGTCAATTGGCAATGGAATTTTTCAGGTAATCACTAGCAGTGACAGCGATATAAGGCTGTTTAATGGTTCTGATTCACTACCTGAATTAGCCAACCCCGGGCCCGATCTGGAGCAAGATATGTTAAGCGGTGATAACTGGATTGATCGCGGCATATGGCTATTGCTGCCGATACTGGTATTGGCCTCATTTGGATTTAGACGGGGCTGGATATTGGGTATTCTGGTTATTGTATTGCCGATTACCGAACCCGTTCACGCTTTTGACTGGCGGGACCTATGGACTCGACCAGACCAACAGGCGGCACAAGCTTTGCGTAATGAACAACCGGACAAAGTGCCGGCAACCGCGGACTCTCGCTGGCAAGGCGCCGCTGCATTCCGCCAAGGCAACCACGCCGAAGCAGCGGAACACTACGCCAACCTGGAAAATTCCAGCGCTCACTATAATCGCGGTAATGCATTGGCAAGGTCGGGTTCGCTATCCGAAGCGATAAAAGCGTACGACCAGGCCATCGTCGGAGACCCTAATATGGAGGATGCATTGTTTAACAAAGAGCTGGTTGAAAAATTACTTTCACAACAACAGCAACATTCAAATCAATCCCAACAGTCCGGAGACCAATCCAATGAAGGTGAAAACCAGGATTTTACGAACTCAGAGAAAACCGGAGGAGATCCCCAAAAGGGCGGGCAGCGACCAGACCAGGATAATCCGATGAATTCCGGTCGCGGTCCGGGAGATTCATCCGAGCAGTACGACGGTGGTGAATCCAGGCAAACCGCGGACCAACAGAACCAACAGGATCCCACCGAGGACCTGAAGGCTCAGCAGTCCCAGGTTATGCAGGGGGAAGAAGGTGAAAGCGAGTCCATGACCTCATCGTCTCCCATGGCAGAAGACCAGCAAGCCCTTGAGCACTGGTTAAAGCAGGTACCCGATGACCCGGGAGGGCTCCTCCGTAGAAAATTCAGTTATCAATACAGCCAACGCTCGTCCCAACCTATTCAAGGTCAGCCATGGTAATGTTTTGTAGAACATTCTTATCGACAGTACTATTGTTGCTTGCCACTGCAAGCTACAGCGCCGTTACGGCAAAACTCGAGCGCAGTGAAATAAGGATCAATGAAACCGTACGACTGGTTATCGAAACCGACCAGGTAGAACAGGGTGTTGAGCCAGATCATTCTGTGTTAACAGAACACTTTAGTATTGTTGGCAGAGCCAGCAGTCAAAACGTCACGTTTATTAACGGCGTCCAGTCGTCCATCAGGCAATGGACCATTGAGCTGGAACCCAGGTCAGTTGGCTCATTTAGCCTGGGTCCGATCCCGGTAGGAAACCAAGCGACCAAACATCTTCGGTTGGCGGTACTACCTGAAGCAAAAACCGCCTCCAGTTCCGGTGCGGAAGTCTTTATAGAAACCTCTACAGACTTGGACGAGGTATACGTTCAACAGCAAATTCTATATACGGTAAAACTATTTGTTTCCGTGGAACTGCTGGACGGTTCGCTGACCGAGCCGGAGCCAGAGAACACCCTGGTCAAGCGCATAGGTAAAGACATCCGATACGAAGTCGAACGTAACAGCCAAAAGTATCAGGTATTCGAGAGACGCTATGGCCTGTTTCCCCAGCAAAGCGGGCCTATCACCATCGCACCTCTCAGATTTCAGGGCCTGGCCCGGGAACAGGGGCAGTCTGGAAAACCATTTTTCAATTCACTTTTTAATCAGGGCCGGCGGGTTAAAGCGAACTCGTCTGCGCTCAAGATCAGGGTTAAGCCACCGGCGTCCAGTTTTTCAGGTTCAACCTGGCTACCGGCAAAAGAACTGAAAATTATCGATGTCAGCAGTCTGGTAGATCAGTATCAGGTTGGTCAACCAGTTACCCGAAAAATTCAGCTTCAGGCGGCGGGACTGACTGGGGAGCAATTGCCCGATATCGAATTTGCCGAAACCCCTGGTGTTAAGTTCTATCCCGACAAGGGAATTTTGGAAACCCAGGACGATGACGAAAACATCATCGGCGTTCACTTGAAAAGTATTGCAATCATTCCTAACCAAGTTGGCCAGCTGACCATCCCTGAACTCGCCATAAACTGGTGGAATACCCAGTCAGATCGAATGGAAACTGCTCGGATACCGGCCCTCTCCATTGATGTTGTTGCCGACCCTGATGCGCCTGAGCCTAGCCTAGAAATGACCCAAAACGCGCAGAGTTTGATAACCGACGATTCTGCTGATAGTAAATCTGAGTCCGCTGCTGAACCCACTATTCCAAATCCGGCTGATTCTTATTGGATGTGGATTGCCCTTGGATCTCTTGGTCTTTGGGTAATTACCGTGGTCGGATTTGGAATGTCTCGAGCGCGAAGTGGTGACGCCAATAAAGTTAACGCCGAGGCACTACCAAATACGGAAAGCGAATGGCGACAACGCATAAAGAGTGCTTGCGCAACCAGCAACCCAGTAGCGGTTCGGAGTGCATTAAAGGGTTGGGGTCAAGATTTTTTTGGGCACAGTCTTACTTTGGAACAATTGGCCAATCGGCTGCAAAACCAGGAACTTGGCTTGGAAATAACCAGGCTCGACCAAAGCTTATACGGCGACAATGACAAGGCTTCCAACTGGTCGGGGGACCGATTGTGGAAACTCATTTCAAACTTCAAGTTTCCCAACAACGCTGAATCCGGCAGAGATCACCGTTTACAGCCTCTTTTTATGCAAGAAATCCGGCATACCCCCAATCGTGATATGCAATAATCGCGGATTTTTACCCCAATACGAAACGTTTGAAGTTTTAGAATTAACATGACAACAATTAATTATGTCCTGCACGATGGTAGTGTCCATCCAATTGATGCACCCAATGGTGACAGCGTGATGATCGTTGCAATACGCAATGAATTTGAAGGTATCCTGGCGGAATGCGGGGGTGCATGCAGTTGTGCCACCTGCCATGTGCATATTGCGCCAGAGTGGAAGGACAAACTACCACCAATGGACGATCTCGAACTCGAAATGCTGGATTTTGCCGAGGACGTGGATGAGTTTAGTCGCCTGAGCTGTCAGATCAAAGTGTCGGATAACCTCGAAGGGCTGGTAGTTAACGTTCCGGAGAAACAATATTGAGGGCTCCTTGGTATAAGTCATGATCTCCCAGACTTATGCGGAGTTTTCTGAGGTAAGATTTAGTCTCAATTTTCTAAAAATTTGATTCGGAGAACCCTATTTGGAAACTCAAGATCAATTGCCCATTGGAGAAATTCTCTGGCAACCCGCGTCAGAGCAACTGGAAAAGACCTGGATTCACCGGTTTATCTCTAGTCTGGGGGAATCGGCTGTACCCAAGGGTGACTATGACGCACTGTATCAATGGAGTATTAGCTCGCCAGATCAATTCTGGCAGCAAGTCTGGACCCAGTTTGGTGTCCTCAGCAGTGAACCTTGGACATCTGTTTTGGAAAATCCGGATGCCATGCCCGGGGCAAAATGGTTTAGTGGATCAAAACTAAATTTTGCCGAAAACCTGCTGCGATATCGTGACGATAATGTCGCCATTCTATTCAGGGCAGAAAATGGCGACCATCGAAGCTATACCTATCGGGATGTTTACGCTGAGGTGTATCGGTACGCCGAGTTATTAAAGTCGCTGGGAGTCAAAGCAAATGACCGGGTAGCAGGATATATGTCCAATACGCCGGAAACAATTTTCGCCATGCTGGCGGCAACAAGTCTTGGCGCAATCTGGTCGTCCTGCTCCCCTGATTTCGGAGTAAAGGGGGTGCTGGAACGTTTTTCCCAGATACAACCCAAGGTGCTGTTCTCGATCGATGCATACCAGTACAACGGTAAAGTTCACGATGTATTGTCATCTACGGCCACGGTAGTTGATCAGCTCGATTCGATTAAAAAAGTTATCGTCATTCCTTTCATCGACTCGACTCCTGATATTTCTAAAATATCCAACGCGATGTTGATAGGCGATTTTTCCCTTGCCGCAAAGCAGTCAAATGAGGGGGAGATTGATTTCGCTCAGCTACCATTTGATCATCCACTGTATATTCTTTATTCCTCTGGTACTACTGGCGCGCCAAAGTGCATAGTGCATGGTGCTGGTGGAACCTTATTACAACATCTGAAGGAACACCGACTGCATTGCGACCTGACCCGAGAAGACAATTTGTTTTACTTTACGACCTGTGGCTGGATGATGTGGAACTGGCTGGTTTCCGGACTAGCCACTGGGTCGACTCTGGTATTGTATGATGGCTCCCCGTTTTATCCCCGTCGACGTAGTCTCTGGCAATTGGCCGGTGATATTGGAATAACGGTTTTTGGTACCAGTGCCCGTTATATTGCTGCCTGCGCCAAAGCCAACCTTCATCCCGTGGATGAATACGATCTTTCTCCAATGCGAGCGATACTGTCCACCGGTTCACCCCTGGCGCCTGAAAGCTTTGACTATGTCTATCGCAATGTAAAACAGGATGTCATGCTATCTTCTATCTCAGGAGGAACCGATATTGTTTCTTGTTTTGTCCTGGGGAACCCGGTGCGCCCAGTCAGACGGGGCGAGATTCAATGTCGCGGTCTCGGTATGGCCGTGGAGGTTTTTATAGACGGGGAAGCAGTGCGAAATCAACGGGGAGAGATGGTTTGTACTCGGCCGTTCCCCTCTATGCCATTGGGCTTCTGGGGTGAACCCGATGATAAGCGATATATCGACGCCTATTACTCCCGGTTTGAGGGGGTTTGGGCCCAGGGGGATTATGCAGAAATAACTGAAGGCGACGGTATGGTAATTTACGGTCGCTCTGATGCCGTACTAAACCCTGGTGGAATCAGAATCGGTACCGCCGAAATTTATCGGCAAGTTGAAAAAGTCGACGAAGTATTGGAAAGCATTTGTATTGGTCAAATATGGTCGAGTGATGTCCGCATCGTGTTGTTTGTGATGTTGCGTGATGGCGTGGCACTGGATGATCAATTGAAGACGGAAATACGCCAGGTTATTCGTGCCAATACCACGACCCGGCACATGCCTCGAAAAATTATTGCAGTACCCGATATTCCTCGTACCTTAAGTGGCAAGATTGTCGAACTGGCGGTACGTAATGTGGTCCACGGGGACCCGGTCAAAAACACCGATGCACTGGCCAATCCTGAAGCCCTGGAATATTTTCGTAATCTTCCTGAACTGACCGAGAATTGACTCAAAATTAAACCCGAAAATCAAACCCAAGGACATAACCTGGAGTATAACGACATGAGTATTAACGACGTTTACGTAGTCAGCGGTGTACGAACCGCAGTAGGAGATTTTGGCGGCAGCTTGAAGGACAAGAGTCCGGGAGTACTGGGAGCCGCAGTGGTGCGCGAAGCAGTACGTCGAGCCGGCGTAGACCCGCATTCCATTGGACATTGCGCAATCGGCAATGTGATCCACACCGAGGCAGAAGATATGTATATCTCCCGGGTGGCGGCGTTAAATGGTGGACTGCACCATCACACGCCGGCAGTAACAGTCAATCGATTGTGTGGCAGCGGATTGCAGGCTATCGTTACTGCGGCCCAGCAAATCCAACTGGGGGTTTGCCAGTCCGCTGTAGCGGGTGGGGTTGAAGTGATGAGTCGCTCCAGTTATATCGCCAGTGGCGCCAGATTTGGCTACCGAATGGGTGATGGCAAGTTAATCGATATGATGCTAGCGGCGCTGCATTGCCCCATAGAACATTGTCATATGGGGGTCACCGCGGAAAATGTTGCGGAGAAATGGGAAATCACTCGGGAAGACCAGGACCAGTTGGCGGTGGAAAGCCATCGGCGTGCCCAGCATGCCATTGAAAACGGCTATTTTAAGGATCAAATTCTACCTATTGAGCTCAAATTCCGAAAAGGTACGGTTCAATTCGACCAGGATGAGCACGTCCGATTCGACGCAAAAATAGGGGATATGGAAAAGTTACGAGCGGTATTCATGGAAAATGGTACCGTAACCGCGGGCAATGCCTCAGGAATAAATGATGCCGCCGCCGCACTCGTATTAATGGATGGAAAAACCTGTGAACAACAGGAAATAAAAGCCCGGGCCAAACTAGTCGACTATGCCTTTGCCGGGGTCGAACCCAAATACATGGGGATCGGGCCGGTTCCCGCAGTGCATAACTTATTTGATAAAACCGGAAATTCAGTTAAGGATATAGATGTGTGGGAGGTCAACGAAGCATTTGCCGCCCAGGCAATCGCGGTAGGCCGGGATCTTGATATCCCTGGAGATAAACTGAACCCAAATGGAAGCGGTATATCCCTCGGTCATCCCGTCGGTGCAACTGGCGCAATAATTACCGAAAAAGCAATTTCTGAACTCGAACGAACCAGTGGCAATCTGGCTGTCGTTACCATGTGTATCGGTGGAGGGCAGGGCATCGCAGCATTATTTGAACGGGTTTCCTGATACCCCGAAAATTCGGAACATGCTTACTCGACTTTAATCGGCAGTGACGGCGCCACTGAAAGGGCTGCGGGTAGTCGACCTTTCCCGTATCCTTGCGGGACCCTGGTGTACCCAGCTGCTGGGTGATTTGGGCGCCGAAGTGATCAAGATCGAGCATCCGGAGCGGGGCGATGACACTCGTCAATGGGGGCCACCCTGGCTAAAAGATAAAACGGGAGAGGCTACCGCTGAATCTTCCTACTATTTATCAGCGAATCGCAATAAGTCTTCGGTTGCGGTGGATATCAAGACCGACCAGGGATGCCAAATTGTCAGGGAGCTGGTCGCCAAAAGTGACATCTTTATTGAAAACTTTAAGGTTAATGGTCTTAAAAAATACGGACTTGACTACGCTTCCCTGAAACAAATTAACCCAGCATTAATTTATCTTTCCATTACTGGATTCGGCCAAACCGGACCCATGTCATCCCAGCCCGGCTACGACTATTTGATCCAGGGACTGGGAGGACTAATGAGCATAACAGGAGAGGCAGACGATCAACCGGGTGGTGGTCCGCAACGGGTTGGAATCGCTATTTCAGATGTAACCACTGGCTTGTATGGCGCCATCGGTATTTTATCTGCGCTGCATCATCGTCATCAAACCGGGCAAGGTCAGTATATTGACCTGGCATTGCTGGATACCCAGGTTGGATGGCTGGCGAACCAGGCTTCAAATTATTTGACCGGGGGCATGCTACCCCGCCGCACTGGTAAATGGCATCCTAATCTCGCACCGTACCAACCGTTCCGCAGCGCCGATGGAAATATCATTATAGCGGTGGGAAATGATTCCCAATTCACCTCATTATGTCAGCTTATCGGAATCGCCGAGATCTCGGAAGATTCCCGATTCAGTACCAACCCAATGCGAAATAAAAACCGGGTGGTTCTGGAACAACTGATTCAACGGCAAATTGAAAAACATCCAAGCAGCTACTGGCTGGAACATTTACCCATGCAAGGCGTTCCCGCTTCGGCAATAAATAATATCGCCGAAACTTTTGAAATGCCCCAGGTAAAGGCAAGGGGAATGCAGGTTGAACTTGATCACCCACTGTCGGGCACTGTTCCAGGGGTGGGCAATCCGTTGAAGTTTTCGGAAACCCCGGTTGAATATCGAAATTCAGCGCCGTTGCACGGCGCCGATACGATACAAGTTCTAAGCGAAATTCTTGAATACGATAAAGAGAAAATTGCTAACCTGTCCAATCAAAAAATCATTAAAGCCGAGCGCCCCCTGGGCGATGACTAAAAGTCTGATTGTCGTTGTTCCAATATATCTTTAAAGGCAGCACTAAAGCCCGCAAGATCGTCATCGGTTACGGATAGCATTAACGCAATGAATCCGCGGCGCGCAATATAATAACCCCGCTCGAGAAGATCCAGATATATGAGTTCTTTAATCCGGTCATCCGAACCTACAAGATCTGCCGGGACTAGAATTTCGTCCCTGGTTCCATGCAAATTCATCAACGAGCCGGTTCCGGTAAATTGCACCGGCGCAGACAGCTCCTGGCAAATCTGATTAAGATTTTGTCTTAGAAGTTCTCCCTGGAGATTGATTTGAATCGAAACTTCGGGAGTGAAAACCTCGCCCATGGCGGTGCAGCCCGCCGCCATGGTTAGCGTATTATTATTAAACGTGCCTGCATGGGGCAAGCTAGTCCTAAGTTCGGGATTGTAGATGTCCATGATATCTGAACGACCACCAAAGGCGCCAAAAGACATTCCTCCGCCAATATACTTACCAAGAGTCGTCATGTCGGGGGTAACTTGATACAGCTGCTGGGCGCCGCCAGGGGAAAGTCTCGACGTCATGACTTCATCGAATATAAGCGTAGCATTGGACCGGTCACATTCGTCCCGAAGCATTGTCAGAAACTCCTGGCGTCCCGGAATACAGCCGGCCGAACCCATCATAGGTTCCACCAGTATGCAGGCGAGATCATCCTGATTCTCTCGAATCAATTCCGCCGTAACATCATTGTTATTGTATTCTGCAACAATGAATTCATAAGGAGCGTTAATCGGGATACCGCCGTTTCCGAAATACAGTAAGCCCCCGTGATAGCCACCATAAAAAACCATCACCTTATTTTTCCCGGTAACGAATCTCGCTGTCGCAATAGCCATCAAATTGGCTTCGGTACCTGAATTGGTAAATCGCACCCTATCAATAGAACGAAATCGCTGAGTAACCAACTCGGCCAGTTTAATCTCGTGATTATTGTGGGCGCTTAAATTGATACCCTGATCTAACGCGCGGTCTATGGACGCGCGAATTTTCTGATTGGAGTGACCAAATAATCCCGCGGTGTATTCTCCCAACAGGTTTAGATAGGTATGGCCATCGACATCGGTTACGGTTGCTTCCCGTCCACTGACCATCCGCAGAGGAAATGGATCGCTAAATAACACCGTTCGGGTATTGCCTCCTGGCATAAAGTCTTTGGCCCTGAGATGCGCCTGGGAGGATTCAGGATTGTTATCGACGTATCGCTGCCTTGCATCGTTTAGCGCAACATCGAGATTGGAATTTTCCAGAGCTTTATTCATGTCGGTTTACCAACCCGGAATTGACCGGGACTAGAAATTATTGATCCATATTCAAATTGGTGTGGCCAGCAACGGGTTATATACGGAGGAGACTATCTGCCTTCAAATCCAGTCAATACGTTGACCGTATTGATTCCAATTTCTTCCACCGCGTATCCACCTTCCATGACAAACAGAGTCGGCAGATTAAGTTTGGCAATGGTACTCCCATATCGTTTGAAGTCGTCGCTGGTGAGCTTGAAAAAAGAAATCGGATCGCCTTCAAAGGTATCAACACCGAGTGAGATCACCACGGCGTCCGGCGCATAGACTTTGATTTTATTGCAGGCACTCTGCATCGCCTGTCCCCAAATATCGTATCCCGAATTTGGCCCCAAGGGAAAATTGAGATTAAAGCCCGCTCCAGCTCCCTCTCCAAGTTCATCAGAATAACCCAGAAAATGAGGAAACGCCTGTCGAGGATCACCATGCAATGAGACATACAGCACGTCGGACCGGTCATAAAATATAGACTGGGTCCCGTTACCATGATGAAAGTCGACATCTAGAATCGCAACCCGTTTTGCTCCCTGGTCAAGGAATGCCTGGGCACAAACCGCCGCATTATTGATAAAGCAATAGCCGCCAAACAGATCACTGGCTGCGTGGTGGCCTGGTGGTCGGCACAGGGCGAACGCCGAATCCTTACCCTGGTTAATCGCCGTTTGGGCAGTCAGGGCGACATTGGCACTGGCCCGGGCAGCGGGCCAGGTTCCTTCACTAATGGAAGTCTCCATCGCCATAGCATAATAGCCAAGTCGGCCTTCTATATGATCCGGAATCCGTTGCTGCATTCCGCGTACCGGAACAACCGTTGGTATTGCTTCCCCGTTGAACCCTTCTGACTGCCATTCGGCCCAACAATTCTGTAGAAACTCAATAAAACCGGCATCATGAATTCGATAAATTGGTTCGATACTAAAGTCATCCGGTGCAATAACCTCTCCCAGGCCAACCTGTTCAATTCGGTCAAGAACGTATTGGACCCTTTCCGGGCATTCGAATGGCGTGACCAATTCGCCGCCAAATAACTCTGTTTTGGCGTTACGCAATTCATGATCAGGACTATAGACTGTAAGCATTGAATTTCCTTCAGTGTATTCAAATTATACTGCTTTACTGAAATTGAAATATATTGAACCCTGGTGATGGCTAATCCGGATGCAAGATCGCCCATATCTCCGGCCTGTTCTGGCGTATTTCCTGCTCACTCAAACCTTCCAGAGAATGCGGAAATTTTATCCACCGATCGGTCTGATGTAGACAGAAATCCGGTATTCTGCCGGTTTCAATTCTCTCGGGTTTACACCAGGGAACCGCGATCCGAATATCTTCAGGGGTATTGAGTCTGGCCTTGCGGTGTAATTTGTTTATGATTGCCTGGATGGTATATCCGGTATCGTATACGTCATCGACCAATAAAATTTTGTCCGTGGCATTAACCCGATTGACCAGATATTGCAGTCCATGAATTCGAACTTTGTGTTCACGCTGGTCAATACTATTGGAATAAGAAGAAGTCCTGATAGAAATATGGTCAGTCTCAATACCGGACCACGCAAGTATCTCCTGTACCGCAATGCCAATGGGCGCGCCGCCGCGCCAGATCGCTACTATATAGTCCGGCTTAAAACCACTCCTCGCTACCAGAGCACCAAGACGGAATGCATCTGCAAGAAGATCTGGTGCGTCCAGGTAAAGCTTGTCAGTCATGGTAAGTCACGGGATTTCACATGCTACAATTTTAGCCCATGAAATCGCCACAGTCCCAACAAAAAATCTTTGTCGAAGAGCAGGATCTTATGCTCGATGGCTTTCGCCTTGGCAAGCAAATATTTGACAGTGGATTTCGTCCGGACTTTATTGTGGGAATTTGGCGCGGAGGCAGCGCTGTTGGCATCGTGGTTCAGGAATGCCTGCAATATCTTGGGGTGGATACCGATCATATCTCTATTCGAACCTCCTATCAGGGGATGCAGAATTACCCTTCAATGATTATGGATTTCAATCGAATACGGGTTCACGGCATTGAATACTTACTGGACAATCTAAATGCTGATCATCGGTTACTGCTGGTAGACGATGTTTTTAGCAGCGGGCTCAGTATCCAGGCTGTAATCCAGAAACTGCACAGCAAGCTGCGTCAGAATATGCCAGAGTCAATTCGGGCTGCGGCCGCCTGGTACCGACCGGTTACCGGGCGAGATGGCCCTGATTACTATATAAACAAGACCGACAATTGGTTGGTGTTACCTTATGAGCTATCTGGTCTGAGTCTGGATGAAATTCAACAAAACAAGGCTTGGGTTACCCCCATGATAAAAAGCATTTCTGCGAAACAATGAACTATTCCGAAACCGAGAAAATTCTCGAAAAATTAATCGGGTACCCAACGGTTAGCAGGGATAGCAATTTGGATCTGATTTACTTTATCGAATCTTATCTAACTGATCTGGGTATTTCTTCTGAACTGATCTTTAACCAGGAGAAGACCAAAGCCAATTTACATGCAAAAATTGGTCCACAGGAGCTTCCTGGAATCATGCTGTCCGGGCATACCGACGTTGTACCGATCGACGGCCAAGACTGGACTAAAAATCCATTCTCAATGGAGTGCGCCAACCAAAAGCTGTACGGACGCGGCACTACCGACATGAAGGGGTTTATCGCGAGCGTTTTGGCCATGCTGCCCAAAGCGGTAAAGCGTAACCTGAATCGGCCAATACACCTTGCATTCTCCTATGACGAAGAAATCGGATGTGTGGGTGTTAAACGCATGATTGATATTTTCGAATCCGCGCCACTACAACCCGAATTCTGTATCATCGGCGAGCCCACAGAAATGCAGGTTGCGATTGCGCATAAAGGGAAAACCGGGGCACTCTGCACCTGTCATGGAGTGGAAGCACATTCAGCACTTGCCACTAATGGGTTAAACGCAATCTATCTTGCGACTGAATTGATTCAGTCCATTCGAGGCATTCAGGAAACCATCAAACTTAACAGCGATCACGATCACCACTACAGCGTGCCTTATACAACCCTGCACGTTGGCACTATCGAAGGGGGTACTGCGCTGAATATTATTCCACGGGAATGTCAGTTCATGTTTGAAGTACGCCATACCAGATCAGACGATCCCAACGAAATCATCCAGCGGATTCGGGCCAGCGCACAGGATATTGTCGAACAGTATCAAGATGATTTTCCCACTATCAGCATAGATATCGAAATATTTAATGCCTATCCAGGACTAAACACATCAGCCGAGGAGAAAGTTGTCAAGCTGACCCAGCAATTGATGGACACCGAAGAATTTATCAAACTTGCTTTTGGTACCGAAGGAGGGCTGTTTCAGGATCGACTCGGTATTCCTACGGTTGTCTGTGGTCCAGGTTCGATGGAACAGGGACACAAACCAGATGAATTTGTTGCACGCTCAGAATTAGCCAGGTGCGACCAGTTTCTCGACCGACTCCTGCACCATATATCCTGACTATGGAGTTGATCCGCGACCAGATTTTTCCAGAACCAGAACTGCCATCAGGCCAGCAATTTGTTGACGAGGGCAGGGCATTGGCCCGGGATTGGAGACTTGGAAAATCCACGTTTCTTGACTACTACGGTGTTAATTCCGAGATCGAGTACAAGTCGCAATGCATGGCATCAGGTCGGATCATGCAACACGCCCATATGGGGTTTCGCGATCGCCGCAAAAGCTTGCGAGCCTGCACGCAAATATTTGAATCCGCGGAGAAAATGGGAACCCGAGTCGACCGATTCGGTTTGTGCCTGGATTGGTCAATGGGATTCCCGCGCTCAGTGCGTGGACAGCAGATGCAGGGGACAGGAATAATTCTGAATGGTCCGGAGGAATTCGTCGAAATTGCCAACGCTGCGCCAATCGCGCCTCATTTTGGAGATTTTGTTCTGGGCTTTCCCGCCGCATTAGAAAATACCCAGGCCGCTCTCGCCGCTGGTGCAACCGTCATTGGCAATCTCGGGCAATACTTTACCTTTCGTCTACCCAACTGGATTGACGATATTGCAACTACCAGATCTACCTTGAAGGCAATCGGACTGATGTCGGCCCAGGATGCGCCGGTTATGGTGCACTCGAATTTGGACGATGGCTTTGCCGCGGTATTTGAAGATCTGAGCTGCGCCCTCGGAGCGGCCATGATCGAACGCCGGATAGTCGAGGACTTGGTCGGCGCCAAGATCACCCATTGCTTTGGTCACCACTATTCAACGCCTTTATTACGTCTTGGTTTTCAGAAAGCATTGGCCAAGGTCAGCCCGAATCCCGGGAGTATGATTTTTGGCAATACGGTCAGCTATCGCGGAAATGATGCCCAGAATTATGCCAGCCTGGGTGGATACCTGATGCTCGACATACTGGGCCAGCAAACCTGCGCCAGCGGGCATGCAATCAATCCGGTTCCAGTAACCGAAAACCGCCGCATCCCCGAAATTGAAGAAATTATTAACGCCCAGGTGTTTGCCGGGAAAATGGTGGAGGCGAGTGCCGGCTACCAGCAGGTTTATGATCAGGATCAGGTTGCGCAATTATCTGACAATCTGGTAAGACAGGGAGAACAGTTTTACGACTCAGTAATAAAGGGCCTGACTCAAAGCGGTATAGATGTCAACGATCCCTTTCAAATGTTGCTGTCGATCCGGCGAATTGGTGGTAAAACCCTGGAGAAACTGTTTGGACCAGGCTCCTGGAATAGCCAGTCCGAGCGGCGCAGCCCCATCGTAATGTCCGACACCATAAGAGAAATCAATCACCAGGTCGGGTTCCACCTGGAAAGTGTATCCAGGGAAGATCGGGAAATCCTTGGGCCCAACCGAGTTAAAGTGTTGATGGCATCCACCGATGTCCACGAACACAGCAAAATGCTGCTAGAAAGTGTGTTTCGCGAGATTGATATCGAGGCTGTTGACGGTGGTGTGTCAGCAGATTCCGCCGATCTGGTTCGTCTCGCCGAACAGCAGGAGGTAGACGCGATTGCCCTAAGTACCTATAACGGGGTGGCGCTTACTTACTATTGTCAACTGCGCGATGAGTTGAAGGAGGCCGGGATGGACATACCGGTCATGATTGGTGGGCAGCTCAACGAAATTCCAGATGATTCAGAAACCTCATTACCGGTAAACGTCGAATCTCGATTGTCCGAGGAAGGTGCCCAGGTCTGTCTCGGGGTATTGGATGCAATACTCGTTCTGCTTGCTATCGCCCGGGAAAAACCAAGCGGGGTCCCAATTCGTGCTGGAGTCATTCACTAATGTCGTTTCAATAATAATTTTAGATGACTAATACAATTGGGTTTTTGGGAACCGGTAAAATCGCTGAACCGATGATACGTTCACTGTTACGACGTTTTCCGAACTGTAAGCTTTTGCTGTCCCACCGCAGCGAATCGGTATCAAGCAAATTTGATTCGCTGCAAAATGTCGACATTCTCAACAACCAGGAAGTCATTAGCGGAAGCGATACCGTTGTTCTTTCCGTATTGGCAAGCGTTGCCCGGGAAATACTACCGACTCTCGTATTCAAACCAGGACAAAACATAATTTCAGTGATGGCCGATATTAACCTGGCTCAGGTTGCGGCCCTGACCGCTCCGGCAAATTCCCCCTGTGTCACCATTCCACTACCTTTTATCGAGCAAGGGGGATGTCCCCTGCCGGTGTTTCCAGCGAGCGAGGTGCTGGATCAGTTATTTGGTGACGAAAACCAGATTATCGTTGCCCCTAACGAAGAATCCATTTCGCCCCATTTCGCAGCCACTGCAATCCTGTCAACTACGATGAAACAGCTAGATACTGTTTCCCGCTGGCTGGCGACTCATAGCGGGGATCAAACCAATGCTGAGCGCTACGTTATCAGCCTGGTTTCTGGTTATTTAGGGGCCCTGCCTAAAGACGGAGCGGACCGATTTACTGAGGCCATGCAGGATCTCTCTACCGAAGGAGGACTGAACAACCAATTGCGCAAGGAAGTCACCAAATCGGGCCACTTCGAAACCCTGGAGCAGGGACTCAATGCATTAAACCTGCGATTACAGGGAAATCAATCTGGTTAAGCGGTAACCGTGGTTTAATCCACCTTGTATTTTAGCGTTTCACCAAACTGATCTGACGCCCGGCCCAATCAGGCTTATCAGGAATTTCAGCCTGCTGTAGGTCTCGAAAAATATTATCCGGCATAGGAGTAGTTCGATTCTGTCCGGTATCGTAGTGCAGAACCAGAAACTCCGCTGTGGCGCATAATTTTCCCTCCACTATCATTAGATGAGCAAACCAGATTTTTTTTGGATCAGATCCCAATATGATACTTTCAATTTCCATAGTTGCCGGATAGCGAACCTCGTCCAGATACCGCAGATGGGTCTCCACGGTGTATATCGCAACTTGAGTTTCTTCAAAATATTTTAATCCTATGTCAAAGTGATCCTGCAATTTCCAGGTTGCCTGACTAAATGGAACCAAGTAGTAGGCTTCGTTTAGATGGCCATAACCATCCAGCCATTCCTTTTGTAATTGTTCAGAATGCAGTTTTAGAGTATTCATCGTCTTGTTTGTCAGTTCTGGTTTGTCGGTGCTGCTTCGATTGTTATTCTCTGCTAGAGAACAAATTTGTCCCACTCTTCCCATGGGATTTCGCGTCCGGGATATGCCACCCTTGAAAACGGCCAAACTTCCCTGATCCAATCTCGTACGGTCTGATACAAATGCGCGTCCAGCCCCGTATTAGCCTCCGATTCCCGTACCCACATATTTACTTCAACCTCATATTCTTCACCTTCGATCGGATAAATATACATACATCCAAGTATCTCGCTATCCGCCAGATTTACCACGGTATAGGCAAAGGACGTTCTGAGTTGAAATTCGACCTGATGCCAGGCCAGTTCCAGCTTATTTTGCTCCAGAGTCAGGCCAAGTGGCCAGTCGCCCCCAGGGCGAAAAATTGTTCGCAATCGGACTTCACTGGACATTACCGCGGCAAAATCATTGTCTACATCTTCGACCACCAGTGGCCGTAGTGTTATTCGATCAGTAGTTAAACTTTCCGGAACTGCAAATTGATCCGGCACCAGAGGTCGGTTATACATATAAATTTATTGAAAGATTGTTAACTATACTGCGTGGCAATCTTATCAAATGCCATCAGCATACAGGTTGTCATATCGTCGTTCAGGGGGGCAGGCTGAGATGCCAGTTTTGCGATTACTACGGATCGAGCCGGATTAATATACAGCAGCTGCCCGTGGATACCTCGAGCGCACATGGATTTATCCTGATCACCAATTTGATACCATTTGTTGCGATAGTTTCCATTTGGTAGTTTGTGTTTGTAGTTTCCACGATCCCAGGCCGACTGATCGCCATTATTACAGGTGTCTTCGATCCATTCGGCTGAGATCACTTGCCTATCATTAACTTTGCCGTTATCAAGAAATAACTGGCCGATGCGAGCGAGATCATCGAGAGTGATACAAATACCTCCAGCGCCGCGCCCAAGTCCCTTTGGATCAACCGTTATATACCCATCCGAGGACGCTCCCATGGGTTGCCACAGGTGTTCAGAAAGCAGGGTGGCAAGGGGTTTACCGCCAACTCTCTCAAGTAGTAGCCCAAGCAGATCCGAATTTGGTGAGCGATACAGAAACGCGTGGCCGTGATTGTCTTTCGACTTTTTCAATGAATACAAAAATTCCTCAAGAGCGAAACTCGGGGAATTCTGGTCTACCGGATTCCATCCGGCAACAACCCGGTACTGCATATACTCGCTGCGGGGATCGGTATAATTTTCCTCAAAATCAAGCGCCACCGACATATCCAGCAAATGCCGGACGCGGCAGTCTTGATAGACGCAGTCTTTCACACCGGGCAGATAGCCCTGGACGGGCGCTTCGAAGTCAATCAGTCCTTGGGACTGCAGGATACCAGCAAGCATTGCGGTAACCGATTTACTGATCGAAAACAATATGTGGGGGTTAACCGGGTCGAAATATGGAGCGTTCCACTGCGCCACTGGCATCCCTCGGTGTAGTACCAGCAATCCATTGGTCTGGCTTTGCTGCAACAATTCGACAAACTCGCAGCTACCTGTCGGCGACTTCACTGTCATATGTTCAAGATCGCTCAATCCATCCCCGGCAGTTGAACCAATTGGATTCGCTGCTGCAATAACAGCTGTAGGAATAAGTTCGCGGACAAATTGAAACGACCACTGACTCTGGGGGTACTCGCGCCAGTTGCCGATATTTACGTCAGCCGGTCGATTGAGTGGAGAAACACTGGTAACCATTTGACAAGGGCGGAAAGAAGTGATGAGGAAATGAAAAATTACGTTTGGTAATAAATGGGGTCGATCTTACTGAAATTACAGATCCAGTTAAATACTATTGGACACTGATCAGCCGAAGTTTACAGTGAGTTCAATGAGTCAGCGCAATACAGGAGTTGAATCGCTCAGCTGGTGTTTCATATCCACACATTTGCTATTCATATTGTTAAAAAGTGCTCCTCGTCCTCCACCATTACAACTATTGTATCGTCCGATTAAATCTTTACGCGCCGCAATCGTTATCGACTCCTGGGCCTATGTCGTCGGGTTCCGTGTTACCAGGCCCATGTAGTTTTTGACTTTTTAGTTCTTTACCTATTAACAGGAAATAAGAGTTTAAGCTTGTATTGTGGATCGCAAATGCTGACTAAATCTGATGGATGAATGGCTCTTGAGGGTCGTGAGCACTCATTCAATGTGAATGCTCAAGTGACCACTTCTACGGTCGTATAGCAGACGAAAAATGTTGAGCATTTAGACGAATCGATTTTATTTGACCGTCTATGCCCGCTCCTTGCCGTCTACCACCATTGCTTGAAATCTACCAATTAGCAGTTCCAAATTCGATCTCTATCCGGGCGCTAAGGAAAATGAGGTACGAGAACCATGGTCACCTGATAGATATTCATAGGTATATTATGTTCTTGCCTTGTCGCGCCCATATACGGACCTATGCTTGTTGGCGATATATTTTAAAAGCCCGCTCACTCCAAAAAATAGTGTAAATTCTATTTGTTTTCTAGTTAAGCAAAATGTCGAACCAATCCATTGCTTATTCACATCTAAACTTCAAAAGTGGAAATCTCCAAATCACCACACCATGAACAAATTTTTTACTATTATTGTCGCCTTAGTAGGTGCTGTGTTCTGGCTCAGTTTATCTCATGCCGATATAAGTGATACAAGTATTGTCGGAAAATGGGCAGGTATAGATTCTGATGGAGACTCAACGATGTTCGTGTTCAGCGAAGATAAGAGTGCCGATGTTAAATTTCAGGGTGTTCCACTTTTAAGCACGAAAACGATGACAAACGGCACTGTAGAGTGGTCGAGAAATACGGGCCAAGATTCCATACACCTCGATATAGTTATCTTGATAGGATCAATAGAGAAACGACGAATACCGATGATTGCTCAATTCGTTGATGAGCGAACCCTGAAGATACAAATTTCCCGTGACATGACAACCCGCCCAAAGGGATTTTCAATGTCTAAAGAAGTTTTTCAGATATTGGCAACAAAACAGTGATCTGCTCGCTAATATATTGCGACCTGCCTTCTCGCTATTATTCGCTGTTGGAGCACCCTCATTGCTCGTTTTTGGCCGTTTTCGCCGTTGATAGACTAGCCAGAAATACTGCAACTGCTATCCACTGATTCTTCATAGCACGCCCAATAGCAGGATTGACTATCGCCGCCTAACGGTGTTTTTTCACCAACATTGTGTTGGGATATCCGGTCTAAATAACCGCTAACAGGGATATGAGAGGTGAATTTGTACACAGGGGTTTCATCGTAACCCTTTTGTTTTTCTCCTTTAAATCGAGTCTTTCCAACAGCTCCGCAGTTAATTTTGACAAGAGCAGAGGTGGCTCAGAAAAACTGAACAACGACATAAGTGGATAAGCAGCTTAATTTCAGGCATTGTTATGCCAATATTTAGGAGCTTACCATGGCAAGAAGACCTCGTAGAAACCACTCTCCAGACTTTAAAGCAAAAGTGGCATTAGCCGCTGTCAAAGGGGACCGTAGCATCTCAGAACTGTCCCAACAGTTTGATGTCCATCCAAATCAAATTACCCAGTGGAAAACCCAACTCTTGTCGAGGGCCTCTGAAGCCTTTGATGGCGGTCAAAACGTACCGCCTCCAGTCGATGTGAAAACCTTACATGCAAAGATTGGTCAACTGGCGCTGGAAAATGATTTTTTAGAAGGCGCGCTCACCAAGGCAGGGTGGCTGAGCGCAAAGAAATGATCAACCCCAATCACAAACTTTCTCTGACCCGCCAGGCAAAGCTGTTGAATTTCAGTAGAACCAGTCTTTACTATAAACCGCATCCAATCAGTGAAAGAGATCAAGCCATGATGCGCCGTATCGATAAACTCCATTTGGCTCATCCCTTTGCCGGTGCACGGATGTTGCGAGATATGCTGCGTTTAGAGGGATTTAAGGTGGGTAGAACACATGTATCGACCCTGATGCGTAAAATGGGCGTAGAGGCGCTCTATCGCAAGCCCAGGACGACATTGCGTCACCCCGCACATCGCATCTATCCCTATTTATTACGGGACTTAAGCATCCATTGCCCCAATCAAGTTTGGGCGATGGATATCACTTATATACCCATGGCGAAGGGATTTGTGTACCTGACCGTCGTTCTTGATTGGCATACCCGCCGCGTATTGAGTCACCGCATATCGAATACGATGGATGTTTCATTCTGTCTTGATGCGGTTGAAGAAGCAATCCAGAAATATGGCACGCCCGACATCATGAACACTGACCAGGGCAGTCAATTTACCGGCGATGCATTTATCGGATTATTGAAAGACAATGAGATTCAAATCAGCATGGACGGCAAAGGCGCGTGGAGAGACAATGTATTTGTTGAGCGACTATGGCGATCAGTGAAATATGAAGAGGTTTATCTGCATGCCTATGAATCGATAACCGAAGCCAGAACCGGTATTGCAAGATACCTACAGTTTTACAATTCAAGAAGGCCGCATTCCAGTCTTGACGGACAGGTACCTGATACGGTTTACTTTAACGGGCTGCCAGAAACAATGGCAGCCTAACGGCTGCTGCTTCGCCACTTATAAATAAGATTTTATTGTTCAGAAGAACCGGGCCACCTCTAGCGGCGGTATTCAGCAGGTGTCACTGAGTAGGCTCTCTTAAATAGACGGCGAAACGAAGTTTCATCTTTATACCCGCATCTATTTACAATTTCGGAGAATGTCATATCCGATATATCCAGAAGCAATTTGCATTTCTCCAATCTAGTTTGTTGGATATAGGACAATGGCGACATACCGAGTGCCGTTTGAAAGTGGCGATTTAAAGTTCTTTGACTTACGGACGCATATTCTGCAATATCTTCTACGTGGATTTTTTCCGATATAAATTTTTGTATCCAGATATCGGCTTTGTTAACCACGGAATCGCTGGTTTGAACCTGTGATAAGTACGTCAAAGGAGTATGAATTCGCCGTTCGTAGTCAATCATCAAATGCCGTGAAATAATTTTTGCGTATCTACTCCCGCTATATTTTTCGACAACGCATAAGTAGGTGTCCTACCACGAATTAGTTAATCCAGAACACAAAACATTATCCTCTCTGACACAGATGGAATCTTCATCTAGTTTAATGTCAGGGTAGCGTTCCCTAAACAACTGATCGAACCACCAGGCCGTGCACGTAGTTTTGCCTGCAAGCAATCCTGCTTCGGCAAGTAGAAATATCCCAGACCCTGTGGCCACGAGCAGATCAAACGAATGCCCATTTTTAGACAGCCAATCAGTCAGTGAATGCCAACGTTCAAGTGCCCCAATAAATTCGTTTGGCGCTTTCATGGCAAATGGCAGGCAAATAACCACATCGCCGGGATCGATCAGATCCAGACTGCCGTTCACGGAAACAGTATAAGAATTTGAGCAACGTATAGGCTGTCCATTGGGAGAAACTATCTGGATATCAAAAATACTTTATTTTTTGTCGGAGATATGTTGCAAGAGCAAATTGGCTGTCGCAAATATATCTGCCGCTCCCATCAGATTGGTAGCGGTACAACCGTCAATTCCAATTATGGATATTTTTTGCTTCATGATGAGATTTGTTTCAAGGGCGTTTGTTTGCTCCGACTACTGGCGTAGATCGAAATTAGTAATTTGAAATATACTTCTCATTGAATCGATAATGACCAGAACGACCTCATACCTGGCTGTTTTGACTCTTCACGACCTGGACACGTGTTTATAACATTGGGTTTCATATTCTTGAATCATATTTCTGGATACAAAAAACTTGAACTTTATAAATTTAATTTCACACGTTTTTGAACATGAGTGATTCGCTTGAAGATTACCCTGTTAAAGGTTGTCCGCCAACTAATGTGCCGCAATCACAACTTAAACCGGAAATATTAGGACACTATCGGAATAGGCAAGTCGCCCAGCGTAAGGGTGATGAAAAAATCAGGTATCGAGGAGGGGGATGTTTTTCTGGAGATACGGAGATTACTACACCTTTTGGCTCCCAGAAAATTGCAGAGTTGGATAACTCGGATTTGGTTCATTCGATTAATCGTCGAACTGGAAAACCCGAACCACAGGAAATTTTGTGCGTCAAGAAATATGAAAACAGTGAGATATGGTCAATTCAACTGGAGGACAATGTCACGATAAAGACGACTGCGACTCATTCATTTCGAATAAACAATCATTGGCTAAAGGCCCGAAATATTACTTCAGATGACAGTATCGAACTTATCAACAAGACTGGAAAGACCGTAATTAAAAAAGTTTTCGACTCCCGGCCAGATCAGAGTCAGGAAACGGTTTTCAATCTAATCATCAACAAGAATTTTAACTATATTGCAAACGGAGCACTTGTACATAGCTTTACTTACTTTCGTGAAATCAGAAGCCTAATGTGGTCGATACAAATACAAAAAAATACTAGAGACAGTGCTACTAATTTGCACGCGTCTACTCCATCACTGAAACGAACCACACTCCGTGCACTCAATTGCTTCATCGGTGGATAACTGGAATAGGTCGTTGCCAGCCTCATCAAAAAACTACCTAACGACAGCAACGAGTATTCTACGACCGGTTCATGATTACGTCGAATCTTGAATCTGACGTTATCAAATAGAGTATAAATATATATAGCTACTCGGTATGCAACAGGCGAAACGATAAACTTATCCGATGACCACATCCAGATCGCTTCAGTACGCCGTGTTGCCAGATCTTCTGAATTCGATCTTCCATATAGAAAACTGATCCGGATTGCAGGGGATAGTAAAATTTCACGGTGTGATCATCTATTTTTCGCAGAGTCATTTCCCGAACTGCACCCAGCGAAACGATTGCAACACCAGTGTGCTGTTTCATTTCGAGATCCTGGTCGGAATGATAGCTAATATAGTGATTCCCGTCGGGATAGTTATTGATAAGGCAGTTATTTGGCCAAAACCCGAATTCCTGCTCAATCTTTGCGCAAATTGGCGATAAAAATTCAGGCATTTCCCGGTTTTTCCGAGTACCCTTTCGGTAATTATAGGATGCACCGAAGGTAACGGTCTTGCGGGATTGAAGTCGGGTGTTCCAGGTTACGTTGGTGTTTAAATAGTCAAACCACTTTCTATGATCCGGTACTAAGTCAGGAACATAAGTTACTTCCGGTTCATCTTTCGTTACTTCATCGGCGCTCTGGAATAAGTCGAGTTGCACAGGACTTGATATGGATTGAATCAAAACTTAAATACGTTGGCAGATAGTGAATCTGTATTCTACCTAAATCCCCCAGTCTGCAAAGAATTGGAGGCAATGATTAGCGAACGAGTCCACTAGCTCAGACTGACTGACAGTATTTCCCGTTCTGCGCATAATGACACTTCCACTGTTCACCGTTTCCTCAATCGGCCGAGAGATAAGGGCATTGCCATCATAACTCATATTATTCGCCGGCTTGGAAACCAGCAGGCTAAAACCCAACCCATTCGCCACCATTCCTCGTACGGTTTCAAATGACGGCGACCGAAATCGGATCATCGGTTCGAGTTCTTGAGAATTGAATAACGAAGTGAAATAGTCGCGGCTAGGGGAAATATCAAGCAATACCATGGGTTGATCGGCCAGATCATGCAGAGAAATTCTATGTTTGCTCGCCAGCGCATGCCTGGCTGGTAACAATACATGGGGAGATGTCGCTGCCAATTGCTCCTTATGGTCGTCTTGAATCGCTGGTGAATCGTACATTAGTACTAAGTCAAATCTATTGTCTGCAATCCCGATCTCGATTTCTCGTTCGGTTCCCTCAAATAATTCGAATCGGGTGGCAGGGTTATCTGCCAAAAACCCCCGTACCAACCGCGGGATAAAAAATGGACCAATGGTTGCGAAACAGGCAATTCGAAGACAATCTTTTTCAGCTGAATCTCCCTCGTGCCCAATAAACTGATTTAATTCCCTGGCGCTGCCGTAGGCCCTGTTGGCATAGATCAACGCGCGACCGGTTTGTCGAATTTGAATATCGACTGGTTCGGCGATAAATACGATATGGGTTCCTACCTGGTGATGCTGTTTGATTACACAATCGAATGCAATTAACGCATCCACCAGGGCGGGCGCACCGGTTTGGCGGGAATTCCAGCTCGCACAACTGAACTTGTTGCCGTCTGGACTTTTAATCCGCCCGGCAAATGTATCCGACACTTGCGACTGATCTTCTCCCAATACATTGACGCAAAGCACACCATTTTTCTTTAGTAATTCACAGGCAGAGCTTTGCTGGTGTACGCAGACTAATAACGTCGGTGGCTCCGCTGATACAGAGGTCATTGCACTGACCGTAACGCCGGCCCGGCCCGCCGGACCATCGGTGGTGATCACCGACACAGTACAGGCGGCATGGCTCATGCCGTCAATAAACGCTTGCTGGTTCATGGGGTAGCCCTAGGCGTATTAGCCTTCAGTACAGAGGTCTCGGTCTCGACCAAAATATATTTTTTCCGGATTCAGTGGTTTAACAAATGCAAACCAGAGAACTGCGAGCAGGCAAACCAGATTTGATTCTATTTTTCGAAACCACTGTTTACTAAAACCGGATTTGCATTGGATTAGAAGATAGCAGAGACTCACCCCAATAACCAATTCTCTTAGGAAACCATAAATGATCCGAACCGGCGAACAATATCGAGACTCTCTGCGTGACGGCAGGGAAGTGTATATGGACGGAAAGCGTGTCGAAGACATTAACTCCCATCCCCAGTTTAAGCCACTAATCGATATTCGCGCGCGAATTTATGATCTGCAACATCAAAAGGAAACCCAGGATCTGATGACCTTCGAACAAGACGGGGAATTATTTCCCGTAGGCAACCAGATTCCCAGAAAACAGGAGCATTGGCATGCCAAACGCAAGGCAGTAGATACTTTGATGAAAGATATTGGTGGCGTGGTCACTCGGGTCGGAGACGAAACCGTGGGGGAGATGTGGTCTCTGGCCGATGGCGCCGATATCCTCAACGAAATAGATCCACGATTCGCCAAGAACATAAACAGTCATATTCAGCTGGCGGTTGAAAACGATCCATTCCATGTCTCGGCCAATACAGATCCAAAAGGGGACCGATCGGTAAAACCCCAGGACCAGGACCCTGACATGCTAACCCATGTGGTTAAAGAAACCGACGAGGGCATTATTATTCGGGGGGCTAAATACGAAACCGCAGCATCTTATTCAAACCAGGCATTTCTTAAACCAACCATTGCCAACTGGGGCGATGCGTCAATCTCGGATTACGCCCTTGGATGTATCGTTAATATGAATGCACCAGGGATAAAACATATCTGCCGTGCCGGTTTTCACCGTGACGGTCGCGATGACGATTATCCGCTGTCGAACAAGTTTGATGAAATCGACACCATAATGATACTGGATGATGTATTAGTACCCTGGGAGGATGTTCTGTTCTACCAGCACACCAAGGCCGCTGCATTTATCCGAACGACTTTGCACCGCTACTCGGCGCTACCGTTCATACAAAGACTCATCACCTATGCAGATATGATGATTGGGGCGGCGCTGTGGAATGTCAAACAAACTGGTCTGGAAAAACAGCCAGCGGTCCAGGAAAAACTATCCCAATTGGCGGTATACCGGGAAGGAATAAATGCACATCTTACCGCGGCAATCGCGCTTGCTGAAACCAGCCCTGGGGGCTTTCTGATGCCGAATCAATCCTTGCTGATGACCGGCAGAGTCCACGCCTGTTCCAATTTGCCGGCTATGATGCACATAGCCCGGGAGTTGTGCGGGGGTCAAATATGCGTTACGCCGGACTTCGCTTCGTTCAAGGGGGAAGAAACCGGGAAATGGCTGGATAAGTACTACACCATCAACGAAAGATGGATGGCGGATGATCGTCGTAAGTTACTGTCATTCGCCAGAGACCTGCTGAATTCTGGATATGCTGGTCACCGATTGACCTTTCATTTATTTGCCCAGTCTCCACCATTCGCCCATCTAGCGGCGGTATATCGAAATTTTGGCTGGGATAGTCCATTGGAATTTGTCAAAGAGGCCGCTGGCATATCAGACAATATCAACGCCAAGTAGAATTCCTACGCTTTCGTAGAAATCTATTGGAAACGATTTACTAAAGCAGGGAAATATTGACTTAACCTGGTTACAGGAGTGAAATAGCTAAAGCCATTTACTCAACCTAGGACCAAAAACCGAATTTCTATTTATCGAAAACCCAAAACTACAGGAGAAACAAACACCATGAACCCATTTAAACCCGGCCAAACTCGCCGTAACTTTCTAAAAAATTCCAGTGCTGCAATAGCAGCCCTCTCGTTCGGCAGCAACTCTGCTTTTGGTGCTGAAAAACTAAACGTATATAACTGGGACACCTATATAGGCGATCGCACCCTGGGTGATTTCAGCAGCGAAACAGGCATTGAAGTTCAGTATGACCTGTACGCCAATCTCGAAGAAATGTTTGCCAAATTCCAAGCCGGCAATCCAGGCTACGACGTTATCGTACCGAGCGACTATATGCTTGAGACTATGATCGCAGCGGATATGCTAGAGGAGTTGGACAAATCTCGATTACCCAACTTTAAACACGTCGACCCAAATTTCCTGAATCCATCCTTCGACCCTGACTGCAAACACAATATCCCCTATTTCTGGGGATCGGTAGGTCTGGGCTATCGAAAATCCAAACTGGGAAATGTCGATAGCTGGGGAGCACTATTTGAGAATCCCGAAATGGCCGGTCGTATGGCGATGCTGGCAGATTCAAGGTTCGTGATGGGCGTCGCTTTACTCTATCTCGGGTATTCGGCCAACACCATCAATCCAGATGAAATTAACGCCGCAAGGGACTTGTTGATCGCAACAAAAAAGAATCTAAAAGGTTTTGTTCCTGACAGTGGACAGGACATGTTGATCGCCGGTGACATCGATCTGGTGATGGAATGGAATGGCGATATTTTAAAAGTTATGGAAGAAGATGACGATTTAACCTACGTGATTCCCAAGGAAGGAACGGTGATCTGGATTGATGGACTAAGTATCCCTAAAGGCGCACCGAATATCGATAACGCCTATAAATTCCTCAATTTCGTCCACGAACCCAAGGTAAAGGCAGAGATTGCCAATACCATTCACTATGCAACGACCAACGCTTCAGCCAAGGAGTTTATTACTCCAGCAGATCTGGCTAATCCGGCAATTTATGCTTCGGATGAAGTGGTTGCGCGCAGTCAGGCGCTAAGTGATGTAGGTGATAGCCTCAAACTGTACGATGCTGCCTGGACTGAAATTCAGGCATCCTGATCATGGTATCTCCAAACAGATAGATAAACCCAGGTGTTATCGCTCGCGTTAGCGGGCGGTAACACTTTCTGTTGGAATATTCACAGAGATATTTTTTATCGCCTGGATTCTTTGTTGTATTGCCAGAAACCAGAAACCTCGATATATAAAGCCGTACGTATATTTGGACAAGTTAATAAATTACCACGGTCATTTTCTGACTAATGCTAGTAAATCTATCATCGTTACTTATCGGGCCTGATACCCGTATTGATAATGGAAAATTGGCGAAATAATAAAGTTGTTTTTTTTGTGCTGTCACTACCGCCAACGGCGTGGCTGATGGTTTTCTTTACCGCACCCCTGGCAATTATGTGGGTCTATAGCTTTGCCGATCGTGGACCCCAGGGTCAGATCGAATTGGCGGTAAATTTTGATAATTATATTCGCGCGATTGAATGGATTCATATCGGCATTATCTGGAAGTCCATTTGGACCGCGGCAATAGCCACAGCGATTACATTTATCATTGGCTTCCCCCTGGCCATGGGTATCGCCTTCGCCCCAGCTCAGTGGAAGAACCCGCTTTTATTGCTGGTTATATTGCCGTTCTGGACTAACCTGCTTATCCGAACCTACGCCTGGATTGCGGTATTGCGTACCCGAGGTTTTCTTAATTTTGGGCTTGAATGGATTCATGACAAACTGACCGCGGTTGCCTCACTGTTGGGCCTGCCTGAACTGTTTGGTCAGTTTCAGGCCCTCGATCTGCTGTATAGCCACAATGCTGTAATTATCGGATTGGTATACGTTTATCTCCCGTTTCTGGTCCTGCCAATATACGCAACTCTCGAAAAGCTCGATAAGTCCTATCTCGAAGCCAGTCTGGATTTAGGGGCGAGTCATTGGCGCACCCTGTTTTCCGTCACGTTTCCATTAGCCTTGCCTGGCATTATCTCTGGTTGTCTGCTGGCCTTTATACTATCCATGGGGACATTCTTGACGCCGGATCTGCTTGGCGGCACCGACAGCGAGATGGTGGGCAATCTGATCGCACGACAATTCACGTCTTCCAGGGATTGGCCATTTGGTTCAGCACTGTCATTTCTCTTGCTGTATTTCACTTTTATTGTGTTGTGGGTACGCGCCTCGATGGCGGATAGAAATAGTGGTCCGGTAAGATGAAGAACCGTCGGCTACATGTTAATCCACTGGACTACAGCCGCAAACTATGGATGCGACTGGCTATGGGATTTACTTTCTTTTTTTTATATTTTCCAATCCTATCTCTCATCCTGTTTAGTTTTAACGATAGCAAAAGGAATATCACCTGGCAGGGATTTACCCTGAAGTACTACGAAAAAGCATTTAACAACAGCCAGCTCCATGAAGCCTTTGCAAACTCCTTAATCATCGCCGGAATTTCCACCGTTACCGCGACAATTCTAGGTGCGATGTTGGGACTTGCGTTGTATCGATTTCGTTTTCCGGTCCAGGGACCTTATGAGGGCATGGTACATCTGCCCATTGTTATTCCGGAAATTTGTCTGGCAGTAGCCATGGTTGCATTTTTCGCGACGGTTGAAGTCCCTTTGGGCCTGGTTACCATCACCGTGAGCCATATCGCCTTTTCCATACCATTTGTAGCGGTAGTTATTCGCGCAAGAATGGCGGGTTTCAACCGTGCTCTTGAGGAGGTTTCGGCAGATCTGGGCGCCAACCAATGGCAAACGTTCTGGAATGTAACTTTCCCTTATATGAAACCAGGACTGGTAGCTGGGGCATTGCTGGCATTTACCTTGTCCCTGGACGATTTTGTCATCACCTTTTTTACCTCGGGACCGGGATCAACAACCTTTCCGATTAAGATCTATTCCATGGTTCGATTTTCAGTTACCCCGGAAGTGAATGCCGCTTCTACAGTACTTATTGTTATCACCCTTGCGCTTACCACTTTGGCGTTATGGGTCCAGTCCAAATCACAACGAAGCGAAGTCAGCTAATGTCCGATTCTTCCAAGCCCATCATTTCAGTACAGGACGTTACCAAACGATTTGGCAGCGCCATAATCGCGGTCGATCAGGTCAACCTGGAGATCCAGGAAGGCGAATTTTTCGCGCTGCTGGGACCGTCAGGTTGTGGTAAAACCACACTGCTGCGGATGATTGCTGGATTCGAAACCCTTAGTGAAGGAGCGATCCTGATTGATGGAGAAGACGTATCCGGGGTCCAGCCAAACCGTCGGCCAATCAATATGGTATTTCAGTCATATGCGGTTTTTCCGCATATGACGGTTGAGGAAAATGTTGGCTATGGACTGCGCGTAGTAGGTACCGATAAAACTGAAATAGATACCCGTGTTCGTGAGGCCATCGACCTGGTGCAATTGTCCGGCTTCGAGAAGCGCAAACCGGACAAACTCTCTGGTGGACAACAACAGCGGGTGGCATTGGCCCGGGCCCTGGTCAAAAAACCCAAGGTACTGTTGCTTGATGAACCACTTTCGGCACTGGACGCTAAACTCCGGGAAGCCATGCAAATCGAATTGGTACGACTTCAGGAGAACGTTGGCATTACTTTTATCATAGTTACTCACGATCAAAAAGAAGCGCTATCGATGGCCAATCGTATTGCAGTTATGGGCGATGGAAAAATATTGCAGATTGCCTCACCCAGGGAACTCTATGAATACCCAACATCCAGCTTTGTTGCCGACTTCATTGGTCAAGTTAACCTGTTTGACGTCACCGATCAGCGAGTGGTGGAGGGTGGACTTAGTCTTAATGTCAGAGAAATTGGACCAGTTGTTGTGGAAACCGTAACTCAAAAAACCTCCTTCAGTCGAGTCGCCATTCGACCGGAAAAAATCAGTGTATCCCCAGACAAGCCTGAGACCCCGGGTTTGATTGCGCTGTCCGCCACACTCAGAGATATTTCCTATATCGGCGATCAGAGTCATCTCTATTTCGAAACTGAACAGGGCTCAAACATATCGGTCAGTATGCAGAATAGGGAACGCGCTGATCAGGTGGTATCACAAAGAGGCGAGCAAGCCTGGCTTAGCTGGCATCCCTCTCACTTTCAAACGTTAGTCGATTAACTAGTCAGTCAAACCCAGTCATCCCAGGGATTCGATTATCGCAAATTTCCTTTTGGCAATAATTTATCAGGGCGACTTGAGCCAGGGTTGGCTCAGCACCGACCAACCGAGCAATCCCCAGAGTCAACGGCAAATGTTGCCCCGCTAGAGAAATATATTTAAGGGCGTTGCCATCCAGGGTCTGTTTATTGACCGGCCTTACATTCGCAAGAGAATACCCTCTGCCACTCGCCACAAGGCCACGCTGAACATCGGTTTGACGGGTCCTGACTGCAATCGTCGGTTTCAACTTTTCCTTATTGAACAACCCCATAAAATAGTCGCTACTGAGTGGAAGATCCAGCAGGATCATCGGTTCGTCAATCAACTGTTCGAGCTCTATTTGTTTCTGGTCTGCCAGCAAATGGTGCTCAGACAACAATACATAGGGAGGTAAAACAGCCAGCGGAATAAACTCAATATCATTTTGCAGTTGGAGATCATAGGTCAACGCAACGTCAACAGACCCCTGCCGCAGAAGTTGCAATAAGTCGGCCTGATGTGACTCGCGCAATTTAATATTGACCGCAGGATGACCAGCCATAAACCCCTGACACAGACCGGGGGTAACCACAGCAGCCAATGGGATAAAACATCCGATCTCTATGTTGCCCATTACCTGTTTCGACAGCTCACCGGCAAATCCGTGTAACAACTCGGTTTGGTTTAACAATGCCTTGGCCTCGCGCAAAAATTCCCGCCCGGCGCTGGTCAGGGACATCCCCTGGGCATGGTGCCTGATAAACAATTGCAACCCAAATGTTTCTTCGAGCTGGGAAATGGCGTTGGATATGGAGGGCTGGGAAACGTGAATATTTTCCGACGCTTTAATAATGCTGCTGGCTTCACCGGCCGCAACAAAGTAACTGAGTTGCTTAAGGGTAAATCTCATCCGCCAGGAGCTTGCCAAAGAGCTGTCTATTCGTCGCCGGGAACACCGTAAGAAGGCGCAGCCGAGGGATTCACTGCACGGGTTAGATAATCCAACATTTGCGGCTCGTATTCCTGCCAGATCTGGCGTAAAACAAGGATAGGATCGATCTCGTCCCAATCCACACGCAAATCCACCAGCGGATATGACTCCTGGTCTACTACCAATAATGCAGCAGAATGCACGTCCCCTTGTTCACCGCCGGCAGCCACGCCTGCTTCTAGAGACAGCAGCAAACGTTCCGCCAAATGTTTATCCTGTTGCAGTCCAAATTCTCCGGTCATGGCTCCGGGAACGTTGGTTGACGATAATAAGTTCCCCGCGGCAAAACACTGGCTGCCGTCAGATACCGCGTTGGTTCCAAGAATATTGGTACCGGTATGGCTGGCGGTCTGACCGTTATTATCCACCACAGTTAACTGGCGATAGTCCAGGTATTGCTTACCCTGCATCACTTCTGCCAAAGCCTGACCGGCATCAAGTTCCCTTGCCAGGGCATCCAGGATTGCCGGTCCCAGGGCAGGATCGGTTACATTTTGGGTAGCCACGGCCCCAACCCCAGCCCTGGCATGGGGACAGCGGGCACCAACACAAATACTTGAAGTGGTAATTGCGACGCCGAACATACCGCTACGCTCGCATCGACCTATTATGGAAAATGTCATGATGGCAAAAACTAATTGATTAATCAGGAATAACCGCAGTTGCCTCAATCTCCATAACCCATTCCGGGCGAGCAAGGCCATCGATAATTAGCCCGGTCGAAACCGGAAACACACCTTTCAGCCACTTGCCAATACCTTGATAGACGTCGTCTCGGTAGGCTCTGTCAGTAATATAGACCTGAATACGGCAAATATGACTCAATTCAGATCCAGCTTCTTCCAGCAACTGCTTTACATTTTGCATCGCTCGGTCGGCCTGATCAAAGGGCGACATATTTTCCACACTCTCAAAATTATCAATATCCTGTCCAACCTGGCCGCGGACAAATACCAGGGTACCCCGCGCCTTCACGAGCTGGCATAAATCATTGTCGAGTTTTTGGTTAGGATAAGTCTCTCGGGTGTTGAACTTACGATAGCGCTGGTGGGGATCGGTCATCGGATCATCAGGGTTAGATTATTGGGGCGTTGAATTTAGCGATTATTACAGTGTTGTCAACTACCATATTTCAATTAGACCCAGCCACCCCTACAATCAAACCTCCTGGGGAAACTCCTTTTGAAAGCTAAATCGAAAACAGGCATGAATGATACCGATCCATCCCGATACGTAGCTGAAAATGCCCTGGAAGTGGCAATTGGGCGGCAGGTCAGGGTATACCGCAACAAACAGGGCATGACGGTTGCCGATTTGGCGCGCCAGTCGGATCTATCTTCCGGGATGTTGTCGAAAGTTGAAAATGGTTTAACTTCACCCTCGTTGGCAACCCTGAATCGACTCGCGGGTGCTCTGAATATTCCGGTTACGGCATTATTTAAATTATACGAAGAAACCCGGGACGCCACCTACGTGGCTGCTGGAGATGGTCTCAATATCGAACGCCAGGGCACCCGGGCAGGACATCAATACCAGTTGCTTGGTCATTCCAGCGGACAATCGCCCACGGTAGAACCCTATTTGGTCACCCTAACCGAAAAGTCTGATGTATTTCCGCTGTTTCAGCACGATGGAGTTGAATTCATTCACATACTGGATGGCGAAGTGATCTACCGGCACGCCAACGAAACCTATCATCTGTTTCCGGGCGACTCACTGTATTTTGATTCAGAGGCCCCCCATGGGCCGGAAGAACTTATTAAATTGCCAATTCGAATGTTGGCTATTATTGTCGGCCGTCACGGTGAAAGTGGCGAGTAAATATTTCTTCTGATTAATTTTTATTTCCTCTCAGTAGAATATAGCTTGATTCGATGCTAGTATGAGACGAAATCACTAATACCCAAACCATGAGGCTCGTTAATGTGTGGAATAGTAGGGCTGTACTATAAGAATCCAGCGCTGGAATCCAGCCTTGGCAACATGTTGGCGGACATGTTGATACAAATGACCGACCGTGGACCCGATAGCGCCGGCGTTGCGCTATATCACGATCCAGTAGATACCGGTTCAATCAAAATTACCCTCCAGGGGGATGACGATATTGACTGGAATGCGGTCAAGCAGACCATTCAACAGAATCTGGATCCCGCAGTAACACTGGAGCCACTGGCGAACCATGCCGTTTTGATTCTATCTGCCAGCGAGCAAAGCGATTCTGATCGTATTGCCAGCTGGATCGATAACAACCTGGGTCAGGTCAAGATAACCAGTCTCGGCAGCGCTATCGAAATTTTCAAGGAAAAAGGACTGCCCGATCAGGTAATTGAAAAGTTCGAATTGCGATCCATGCAAGGCAGCCATGCCTTGGGACATACCCGAATGGCCACCGAAAGCGCGGTAACTACCGAGCATTCCCATCCATTTTCAACCGGCCTCGATCTATGCCTGGTACATAATGGTTCCCTGTCAAATCATAACCAGTTACGAGACAAACTACGCGCTGAAGGAATGCGGTTTCAAACCGACAATGATTCAGAAGTCGCAGCAGGTTATTTGACTTGGCGATTAGGCCAGGGCGCGACATTGAACGAGGCACTGGAGGCGGCACTGGTGGACTTGGACGGATTCTATACCTTCGCCATCGGTACCCGAGACGGTTTTGCGGTACTCAGAGACCCAATTGCCTGTAAGCCCGCAGTGCTCGCCGAAACCGATGACTGGGTTGCGATGTCGTCAGAATATCGGGCTATTGCGCAACTCCCTAACAGCGAAAATGCCCGAATATGGGAACCCGATCCGGCGACAATATACAGCTGGGAGAGGAACTGACATGGCTCAATTTAACTTACAGGATGATTCTGTTCGCAAACTAAATCAGCATTTACATCAATCTGATTCAACCGATGACAATGTCGAGGTTTTGAATTCTGGCGGCAAGCATAACGTAGCGGCAGGTGCGATGTACCCAGCTGCGGTAGAAGTCTACGGCCATGTCGGATACTACTGCGCTGGAATGAACCAGAATGCCGATATCACGGTGCATGGTAATGCTGGCCCCGGTCTCGCCGAAAACATGATGTCGGGCAGCGTCCGGGTTAAAGGCAGCGCATCCCAGTATTGTGGCGCCACTGCCCACGGCGGCTTGCTGGTTATCGAAGGAGACGCCGCAGCCCGCTGTGGAATATCCATGAAGGGCGTGGACATCGTTGTCGGTGGATCCATCGGTCATATGAGTGCATTTATGGCCCAAAGCGGTCGCTTGGTGGTGTGCGGAGATGCTGGTGATTCTCTCGGTGATTCAATCTATGAAGCCCGGATTTATCTTCGAGGAAGTGCCGCCAGTCTGGGTACAGATTGCATTGAGAAGCCGATGGAGCAAGAGCATCTGGACGAGCTCAATGAATTACTGCAGCGCGCCGGGCTTGAGTATTCCGCCGAAGAATTTAAACGATACGGTTCGGCCCGCCAGCTGTATAACTTCCAGATCGATAATCTGAGCAATTACTGATAACCATGAACAATAAAATTGATATCAGCTGGCTCAGAGAGTCGGCAACATTTACCAAGCCCGTTATTAGGGAGATTCAACGGGCAGCCCGGGAAGGCATCTATGATATTCGCGGGGCAGGGACCAAACGTTCCATACCAACCTTCGATGACCTGTTGTTCCTCGGTGCCAGTATGTCTCGTTATCCGCTGGAGGGATATCGCGAAAAATGCGATACCACGGTTACCCTCGGCGCACGCTTTGCCGAAAAGCCCATTACCATATCGACCCCTATCACTATTGCCGGGATGAGTTTTGGGGCGTTGTCTGCCCAGGCCAAAGAAGCCCTGGGTCGGGGCGCTTCGGAAGTCGGAACCAGCACCACTACCGGGGATGGCGGCATGACGCCTGAAGAAAGGGGCCATTCCAATCTGCTGGTCTACCAGTATCTGCCGTCCCGCTACGGCATGAATCCGGACGATATACGTAAGGCCGATGCCATCGAGATCGTGGTGGGGCAGGGCGCCAAGCCGGGGGGCGGCGGCATGTTATTGGGCCAGAAAATCAGTGACCGGGTCGCGCAAATGCGAAATCTGCCCAAGGGCATCGACCAGCGTAGCGCCTGTCGTCATCCAGATTGGACCGGTCCCGACGATCTTGAGATCAAGGTTCAGGAGTTACGAGAAATCACCGACTGGCAGACTCCGATCTATATCAAGGTTGGTGCTACCCGCACCTTTTTTGATGTTCAGCTGGCAGTAAAGGCCGGCGCCGATGTCGTGGTTGTCGACGGTATGCAAGGTGGAACCGCGGCCACCCAGGATGTATTTATCGAGCATGTCGGTATTCCAACCCTGCCGGCAACCCGAATGGCTGTGGATGCCCTGAAAGACCTTGGTATGCACCGGGAAGTGCAGCTGATCGTATCAGGAGGAATTCGTACCGGCGCAGACGTTGCCAAAGCGCTGGCTATGGGTGCTGATGCAGTTTCCATCGGTACTGCTGCGCTTATTGCCATGGGCGACAATGCCCCGGAGCACGAACAGGAATATAACGAATTGGGAACCAGCGCCGGATACTATGACGACTGGCAAGATGGCAAAGATCCTACGGGCATTTCGACTCAGGACGCTGAACTTGGACAACGACTAGACCCCGAAATTGCCGGCAGGCGGGTTGCTAATTACCTGCGATGCCTGACCCTGGAAACCCAAACCCTGGCCCGGGCTGCAGGAAAGTCTAATGTGCGTAATCTGGAACCCCAGGATATGGTTGCATTAACTATTGAAGCATCCGCCATGGCGCGTATTCCATTGGCAGGGACCGATTGGATTCCAGGATTCAGTGGAAAATTTTAATTTACCTGGCTCAATTTATCCGATCGGAAAAATTTGCCATAATCAACAACATATAACACCCAAACAGGAATAGAACATGGCCACCAATCTTGCTACCGTAGCAAAGAAAAAAAATATCGAATACTTTTTGATCAGTTTCGTCGACTTGTTCGGCGTCTTGCGTTCAAAGTTAGTCCCGGCCCGCGCCATTGGTGATATGCAACGGGATGGCGCTGGATTCGCCGGTTTTGCCGCCTGGCTGGATATGAGTCCAGCGGACGGCGATATGTTTGCGGTGCCGGATCCAAGTAGCCTGATTCAACTGCCATGGAAAAAGGAAGTAGGCTGGCTTGCCAGTGATCTCTACCTTGACGGGGTCGCCATCGAAGCCTCACCACGCATCGCACTAAAACGTCAGATCGAGAAAGCCGAAGCCAAAGGTTATCGCATGAAGACTGGAGTTGAATGCGAGTACTTCCTGATCAATCACGACGGCACCGCTATCGCAGACGCCGCCGACACCCAGGCAAAACCTTGCTACGACCAGTCCGCATTAATGCGTCGCTACGATGTCATTACCCAGATTTGTGATGCCATGATAGAACTTGGCTGGGGTCCTTACCAGAATGATCACGAGGACGCCAATGGCCAATTTGAAATGAACTGGGACTATGATGACTGCCTGAAAACCGCTGACCGACATGTGTTTTTTAAATACATGACTCGGCAAATTGCGGAAAACCACGGGCTTCGCGCGACCTTCATGCCAAAACCATTTTCCAACCTCACAGGAAATGGCTGTCATGCCCATGTGTCAGTGTGGGACAAATCCGGAACAAAAAATCTGTTCTCCCATAAAAACGATGAAATGGGACTGTCGAAACTCGCTTATTCTTTCCTCGGCGGCATTATGCACAATGTTGAAGAACTGACCTCCATTTTCAACCCCACGGTTAACAGCTATAAAAGAATCAACGCGCCTCGCACGACTTCCGGCGCAACCTGGGCACCCAATGCGGTGAGTTATGGGGGCAACAACCGAACTCATATGATACGCATACCCGATGCAGGTCGATTCGAAATGCGATTGATGGACGGTGCAGCAAATCCCTATCTGATGCAGGCGGGCATTCTCGGTGCCGGTCTCGATGGTATCGCCAGTAAGCGCAATCCCGGCAAACGTCTGGATATAAATATGTATACCGAGGGCCACAAAGCCAGGGGATTGAAAAAGTTACCACTTAATCTGCTTGATGCTATCCGTCTGACCCAGGACAGTAAGTCTTTGAAGCAGGCGCTGGGTAAAGAGTTAATAGACGCCTATTGCAAATTAAAAACAGCTCAGTGGAATGACTTCACCAGCTCAATTAGTGATTGGGAGCGGGAAAACACGCTTGATTGCTAATCCCGTCAAATTTGACCGTTAATATTTCTCTCGGTTAATTCGATAAGAAAAGTCCCTGCCATGGGACTTTTTTTCCGCCTGATAATTTGATGGGTTTTTACCAGGGAGACTTTTTAGATTATTTGTGTAGCACGACGATCATTTTTAGACACGCAATAAGTGTGAAATTATCAAGAGTTTCCCCCAACTAGCATTAATCCGATTCTGGTGTTAGCTCATCTGCAATTATTCTCATTTTTTTTGCCTCTTCAACTCTGTCTGTTTCCCCAAGTAGATATGCCAGATTTGAGTAAGCGAATGAGTAATTGGGGTTAACTTTGATAGACATGCGAAAATTTTCCTCAGCATCTTTAGTATTGCCTTCCGTTTTTAAAAGCCCTCCCAATCCGTTATAAGCAGCAGCATGATTCGGGTTAATTTCTATTGCTACGTAATATTCTTGCTTTGCTTTTTTCGGTTGATTTAGATCTATGAGTAAATTTCCCAAGTTAGTATGTGCAACTGCGTTATTGGGCTCAACATTAATTGCTGCTCTATACATCTTTTCTGCCTCTTCGAAGCTCCCTTCAGACCTAAGTAGAATCCCTAGAGAGTTTAGAGAGCTGTCAAGTCTAGGATTAATTTCTAAGGCAGTTCGATAATTTTTTTCAGCCTCTTTTTTCTTCCCTTGCTTGTACTTTAAGTCTCCTAGATTTTGATATGTATATGCCTGCATCGAATAGGACTCTAGTGTTTTGGATTCTAGTGCCTTCAAATACCTTTTCTCAGCCGCGACTGACTCCCCTTGTTTCTCAAGCAGGCTACCCAACCCGTTATGTGCAGGAACATAATCCGGATCGATATTGATAGCAGCTAGATATTCTATTTCTGACTCAATTAGGTTCCCCTGATTACTAAGAAGGTTTCCAAGATTGTTGTGTGCCGGTGCGTATCTGGGATCGATCTCAAGTGAAAGTCGATATTGTTGTTCAGCTTCTACAAGCCGGCCTTGCTCAAGGAATAAGATTCCAAGATTATTGTATGGGGCAGCATAACTTGAATCAAGATCAATAGCGGTACGGTATCTTTGCTCCGCTTCGGAAAAATTATTTTTATTTTGTAGCAACAGTCCCAAATATCTGTGGGAGGGCGCATGACTTGGTTCTAGTGTAATCGCAGCTCGAGCTTCTTGCTCGGCCTCTGCGGTTCTATTCTGGAGATTGAGCAACATTCCCATATGTATGAGTGGTCTCGCGGATTTCGGACTGATATCTTGTGCCCGACGAATCATTTGCTCAGCAGCAATGTAGTTTCGATCTTTTATATGTAAAAAACCGATCATTGACCAAACAATCGATTTTTCATCTGTACCAATGGAGGGTTCCCATGTAAGCCGCTTAGCTTCCTCTAGAGCGGTGGCAGAGTTACTATCATACAAATAGTAAGTAAAATGGTAGGGATCTATTTTTCGAACGGCACAATGAGCAGCTTCTTCAAGTAGCGTATCAAGTTGATCAATCGGAACAGGTAGTAGATCGGCTACAATAGTTCCAGACACCCGAAGTCGAAGTGCGATGCAGGTTAGTGAGTTTGATATAGTGACTTCTTCAAGTGATTGATCCGAATTTTGTACGATTTCGTTCAAGCGAGGGGAACAAACAGGACTACGCGATTTTACCACGCACGAATTTGATACCATTAATTCTCCAGAGATTTGAACACTCTCAATTGACAATAGCTTCCTAGTCCTATTTGAAATGGCTCGGGCGGAAATTTCGGATCCGGGTATTCGTATTGTTGGCGGGTTGGTTTCAACTGCCATATCCTTCCACATCGTACTACTACTAACCTTTCCAAAGATACCTTCTATGTGATCGCTAATACGTTCTGAGATAACTTCCGGTGAATTGCCCAGTTCAATGAGAGATTTAGGCATGGATATCGGCGCAATCTCTATTCTGTTTTTAATGGTTTCTGAGACTACAATTGCAAGAAAGAAGGCGGCTGCGATCACAAAAACCACTGTAAATAAACACGCGCTTACCGTTTTCCATAATGAGTCCCATGCTATGTTTGATTTTGTAGTATTTTGCATTGTACCAACCTGACTTTCTAAATCTTTACCCGCATCACTGACTTTTTCTATATGCGCATGGCAAAAACGACTCCCCGCAGGGGCGGTGTTTCTACATTGTTCGTTACGTCTCGTTAGTCCCTGACAGCGCTCGTGATTACCTCCCAGGTTTTCGGTCTCCATGTTGTGTTTCTCCAAAGAAATTTCTGTGATTTATAAGCGTTAATTAGACAGCAAACAAATCTCCTTGGGTAGTATCGTTGTTGACCGCGTTATCATTCCGAATAGTCAGCTCCTGCGCCACTGAAGGAGCCCCACCCACAGTGTAATCAATTGTCGTTGTCTTCATCTGTAGCCCGTCAAACAGCTCCGGGATTGATGGGTGATCGTTGATGGATATGATACCGCCACCGCCGCCACCACTACCGAACAATTCGCCGAGCGAACCAGCAAAGGATCCGCCGATGCCACTGGCTCCGATACCAAATATATTTAATGCAGCCCAACGCGCTGCGATCTCGGCAATCACGTTGATAAATTGCGTCTTAACGTCACTTAAAAAGTTTTCAACCAAGTCTGTAGCATTGCCGTCAAAGATATCCCGAAACAATCCGACCCAAGCACTTTGTATGCCGTCACCCGCTTGCTTCCAGGATCGCTCGCATCTGTGGTGATGTCCTTTGCAGTCTTCTTGATCGGTTTACCCTGCTCGTCCCACGATGCTGCAGCGTCCGGAAAGAAGCGACCTTTACCGCCGAAGGTATCTAATTTGTCCGTCATTTCTTTCACAGCATCGCCGAGGCTGCCCGCGCTTTTTGTGGCCGCTTCCATACCCTTGGTGAGCTCATCCAGGGACGAGGCTTGGTTGCCTGCTGCCTTCGCTGTGTCGTTCGCCTGAGACGCCGCAGCAATCCGATCGGGAGAGGGTTGCCGTAACATTGACCGAGTTTTGTTCCTGGATGACGGATCTAAATGTCCCTGGAGCACGTTCTCCGGTCTTCGAATTTTACGCCGACGCGGAAACAACCAAGGAGACCGATGAGACTTTCGGTGTGGCCGTGAAGTACATCGATATTCCAAAGAGTGAATTGTACGAGAGGCTCCAGATCCGCCCACCAAAGGACGGGGAGGATGTCATCGGCCCATCTGACAATCTTGAATCGGCAAAGGACAATGCCGAATTTAGTGCTTGTCCTTCATGCGGGAAGACACACAAATTCACCATGCATAGAGATCCGCTCGATGACTTATGTGGCAGGTCGATGGAACCAGAGTCAACTGCGGGCCGATCGTAAAGCGAAAAAGAGACGTGTACTCTATTTGATTTATGACACCGCCCGCGACTCTCGAGTTCGACCCGAGCATGACAACTGGAGAGATATTGGCCGGCCCATAGATGATCCATTTTGGAATACCCATTATCCGCCGAATGGCTGGGGATGCCGCTGCATTGCAAGAACAGCATCAGAGCAGTATCTTAAATCTAGAAAGCTCGATCCGGCACCTGGCGATTTGATGCCAGAAGCTCGGCTGGAAGATCGGATCAATCGAACCACTGATGAGATCTATTCAGATCAGATTTCTGGGATTGACACAGGCTGGATCTATAATGTTGGTAAGGCATCATGGTTCCAAGGTCCCAGTAAAATGCGGATCCCGGAGCTCGGCCACGAAGTTGCCAGACAGTCAGTCGCGAGCCGAAATTTTGAGAATCTATTTTCTGGAGAAATTGAGGGTGTCGCTCCAATCGGCTATATTGATCCAGTCCTCTCTGAAGAGCTCCAGGCAAAAACAAGAAAGGTGGTTATTTCTAGTAAAACGCTTGCAAAACAGCGGGAGCCACATCCAGACTTATCTATTGAGGAATACCAAGTTATACCCGAGATGATTGCGAGTGGTCTGATCGTCCAAGATTCCAATCAAACCATACTTTTTTTTAGAACAAATGGAAAATTGTATAGATCAGCCATCAATAGAACCAAGGGTGGCAAGGAACTAATTCTGACCACATTTCATCGCACTACCCAACGACAATTAGCCAAAGAAAGGCGATCGGGAAGGTTGATTAGAGAGGAAAGATAGCGTGAGATGAAGCTTGGATCGATCCCCAGGGTTAGCGTGATGGTAAAATTTATCATTGCTCGAGGTAAAAAACTGCTAACAATCTAAAATTGGAGCACAATATTCGAACCGGTAATTTGCCAATTTTCCCAAAAATGCATAACCGTACTAATCAAGTTAGTGGAGCCAAGTTTCGTAATAGCGGGAGTTTCTAAATAATCGACCCATAAATAAAAAATGTTTGCATTGAAAAACTCGAACCTTAATAGCCAGCATTGCGGAGAAAGGCTGTGTTCAATCGGGGTATTTCTCCAACAACTAATTTTTATAATCTTCGTGTCATTTATGAAGCTATTAATCATCTGTTCCTGTTTGTTTGCTTTGCAAACTGTTGTTCAGGCTGACGAGCAATTGGAACAACTTAATCAACAACTGGTTGAATACTATCAACTCGGAGATTATCCGAAAGCAACCAATTGGGCTATAAAAGTTCTAGCGTATTCCAGGGAGTATCTGGGCACCAAACATAAGAACACTCTCACCAGCATGAATAACCTGGCGTTCTTATACGATTCACAGGGACAATATGACCAGGCTGAGCCCCTGTATATCGAGGCCCTGGCTTTAAGCAGGAAAGTGCTGGGCGCCAAACACCCGAGCACGCTCACCAGCATAAACAACCTGGCAATCTTGTACAAATCCCAGGGACGGTATGAACAGGCTAAGTCCCTGTATATCGCAACACTTGATTTACGTAAGGAAGTTCTGGGCAACAAACACCCGAGCACCCTGGCCAGCATAAATAATCTGGCGAGCTTATACGAATCCCAAGGACGCTATGATCTCGCTGAACCCCTGTATATCGAGACATTGGATATAAGCAAGGAAGTGTTGGGTACCAAACACCCAGACACCCTCACCAGTATGAATAACCTGGCGGGGTTATACCAATCCCAGGGACGGTATGATCAGGCTGAGCCCCTGTATATCGAGACACTGGATATAATCAAAGAAGTATTGGGCACCAAACACCCCAACACCCTCGCCAGCATGAATAATCTGGCACTCCTGTACCGATTTCAGGGACTGTATGATCAAGCTGAGACCTTGTTTATCGAGTCACTGGATATTCTCAAGGAAGTGCAAGGTGCCAAACACCCCAATACCCTCACCAGCATGGATAACTTGGCGGGGTTATACCAATCCCAGGGACGGTATGATCAGGCTGAACCCCGGCTTATCGAGACACTGGATTTACGTAAGGAAGTTCTGGGCACCAAACACCCCGACACTCTCGACAGCACGCATAACTTAGCGATCTTATACGAATCCCAAGGGCGCTATGATCTGGCTGGGCCTCTATATATTGAGACACTGGATATAAGCAAGCAAGTGCTGGGGGCCAAACACCCTAGCACCCTCCTTAGCATGCATAGCCTGGCAAGCTTATACGAATCTCAGGGTCTCTATGATCTGGCTGGGCCCTTATATATCGAGACACTGGATTTACGTAAGGAAGTTCTGGGCACCAATCATCCGAGCACCCTCTCCACCATGAATGGCCTAGCCGGCTTATACAAAGACCAGGGACAATATGATCAGGCTGAGCCCCTTTATATCGAGACACTGAATTTACGTAAGAAAGTGCTGGGCACCAAACACCCTAGCACGCTCGCTAGCATGAATAACCTGGCTGGGATATACCAACTCCAGGAACGGTATGGTCAGGCTGAGCCCCTGTATATCGAGACACTGGACATAATCAAGGAAGTGCTGGGCACCAAACACCCTAGCACCCTCACCACCATGAATAACCTGGCGAACTTATACCGAATCCAGGGTCGGTATGACCAGGCGGAAGTATTATCTGATGAGGCACTATCAGCGACGCAGGCCTTTCTGACGCAGGTTCTTTGGGCTGCGGGCGAAAAAACACGAGGTTCCTATATCCTGCAACAGAAGAATACTACTGACTTTTATCTATCCCTTTTTGGCCATCGCGCCACTGACGCCAACGCCCGCCGTTCACTGGCTTTGTCTTTGAACCGTAAAGCCCTGTTACTTCAGATTTCATCGCAAATTCGCGCGGTGAGCCGAAGCAGTGATAACCCCGCTCTAAAGGAACTGGCTACCTCATTGAAAAGCAACCGTAAAAGACTCTCGGCACTGGTTCTGGCAGGAAAGTCTGCTCGCGTAGAGCTTCAAGCATTGGAAGAGAGGATTAACCAACAACAGGCTGAGCTGGGCCGTCACGTTCAGCAACTGCGGCGGAGCAGTTTGTCCGTGACCCCGCAACAGGTCATCCAGGCGCTGGACGATCAGTCGGTATTTGTAGACTTTCTGGTCTACCGTCCAATGAAAGACTACAACTTTCAGCCGGAGCATCTGCTGGCTTTGGTAGTGTCTCGAGACCAAGATCATCCCATTCGTATATTAAATCTGGGAGAAATGGCGCCTATCCGGCTCGCCATTGAACAGTATCGGAAAATTCTTGGAACGCCCAACCGATTGACCAACCATGACAAGGTTATAGGACAGCAACTATACCAATCTCTGTGGTCGCCGCTGGTTCCTTATCTGAAAGAAAAACGACGAGTCTATCTCGCCCCTGACGGGATATTAAATCTCCTACCGTTCACCAGCTTGATTGATGAAGCCGGACGCTACATCGTTAGTCAGAATGATGTAATCATGCTGTCTTCTGGCCGTGACCTGGTGTTGCCCTCTCTGAAAGCCGAAGTTACAGCTCCCGTCATTTTGGCCGCGCCCTTGTTCGATGCTGCACAGACCGAGCAGTATGCCGCAGGGTTAAATAGGCGTGAAGCGACAACCACGGCCCGCTCACTGAACGCACTTTATTTTAGCCCGTTGGTTGGCACTTTGAAGGAGGGAGATGATCTGGCGGCGCAACTCGAACTGAGCCAACATAAGGCCAACTACTACAAATTGGCTGAAGCGACCGAAACTATCGTCAAGGCAATACAGTCACCCCGTATTTTGCATATGGCCACCCACGGATTTTTTCTTGAGGATGTCATCCTCGAGGCCCCTGATCAGGGTCTCCTGCAACAAGGCGGGATAGGTGCCATAGAAGAAACTCCAACTCTTCCCTCTGCGACAAGTAATCCACTGCTACGTGCAGGTCTGGCACTGGTTGATGCTAATTTAGCGATCAATGCCTACGCCGAAAATGTGTCCGGTATTCTGACGGCAGAAGAAGTGCTTGACCTGCAACTCGCAGGCACCGAACTGGTTGTTTTGTCTGCCTGTGAGACGGGTGTAGGTGAAATACGGATTGGGGAAGGCGTCTATGGTTTAAGAAGGGCCTTTCAGGAGGCCGGTGCTCAATCGGTCCTGTCTACCCTTTGGTCCATCAGTGATGAAGGGACACAGCACTTTATGCAGCAATTTTATCGGCGATATCTAGATGGGGCATCGCCCCAGCAAGCGCTGCGGGACACCCAGATGGAATTTATCAATAGCGATAAATGGAAACATCCATTCTTCTGGGCGCCCTTTGTGATGGTGGGACGATAGTAATATTTAATCGGTTATTTGGGACTGGAAAGTATCTGAAACTGAATGCCTGCTTTGACTTATCCACCTGTCGTACATTGGCATTTGGCGAATTACTCTTCCTGGCCCGACCTTGTCTTTGAGTTAACTTGCTCATACTTGGGCAAATTGCAGCTATCTTGATCAATAACAAAGGATCGAAAATTTGTATCATCTCTCGACTTTCAGAATTTCGAAATCGAGACCATGTGTAGAAGAATTATCGATAAATTAACTACATTTCAGCTAAATAAAAGCGACAATATTTGGGTTTATTAGTGAGATTTGTCTAAAAATGATCGCAAATAGGTTTTTCTAGTATATTCCCCTCAACCCCATACAAATAGGGCTTTTCAGCGTTTTTTTGTTCTTACTATTTGTCTAAAAATGATCACAACCCCTCAATTTACCATGGGCCAAACCACCATATACAGATACCATGATTCTCCATCTGAACTAATCGAAGAAAGATGTTTTGTTCGAGAGTTGTCAAATCAGGAATCGGACGCGGCCGTGTCTATCGCAGAGGCGAGGGTATTGCCAGGCGTGACAACCCGTTGGCACCAGCTCACCGCCACCACAGAACGCTATGTGATCTTACAGGGGGAAGGCATGGTAGAAACATCCGACTGCAGTAAAACCCTGGTAGGCAAAGGGGATGTCGTGGTTATTCCCCCTGACACACCCCAACGAATCACTAATTGCGGCCAACAGGATCTTCTGTTTCTTGCGGTCTGCTCACCAAGATTTAGCTTCGACGCCTATCACGACGTCGAAGACCAGCAAGGGTGACGCAATCCCAAAAATCGAGCAATGCCCAACCGAGTAATGCCTAACCAAGCAAACCTCGTAACGCTTCGACAACTCTTTGGACTTCTTCGGCCGTGTTGTAGTGAGAAAAGCTCACCCTTAGTACCCCGTCTTCACTGTCTTTAATACCAACCGAATCAAGTAATCGTTTGGCATAAAAATGTCCGTGACCCGCAGCAATATCGACTTTACCGAGCCCTTCAGACAGGGCCTGGGAACTGATTGACGGAGAGAACATCGCAATATTCGCTTCCCGTCCCTCCATAGTCGATCGGCCAACAATTTTCAATGGCAAGCCTTCTATCCCATCCAGCAGAAGCTGACAGATTTCGCTTTCATGCCGGTGCATCAGGACCGACATTTGCCGTGCCTTGGCATAAAGACTCTCGGTAGAAGCGCCAAAATGATGGGCATGGCAATTCTCAAAATAATCGCCTAATCCATCCAGCGCGGCGATTGATCCATGGTCGGGGCCCGCTGTGTCGAAGCGTTTCTCAGGATAGTCGATATTGAAATAATGACACTGGGGATCCAGCTCTGCGGCAAAATCGGACGCCACGTACATTATCCCCAGATGCGTTGCATAGGTCTTGTAAGTACTAAAGCAATACGCGTCGGGCTTGGATTCCGGAATTGCAGGCCAACTATGGGGTGCAAAAGAGACGCCGTCGAGGACCACCTTGATTCCAAGAGGGCGGGCCAATGCGATAACTTGGTCAACGGGATTCACCGTACCGACGATATTGGAACTATGGGTCATACAGATAACTTTTACAGACGAATCAACTAATTTTTCAAGTTCCGCTAAATCGAGTTCACCTTGATCGTTTATTCCCCAGCTCCTGAATTCTGCACCCGTGCGTTGACACAATCGTTCCCAGGCACCAATATTGGCTTCGTGATCCTGACCGGAAACAATAACCGCGCTGTTACTGTCGACGATTGCACCACAGGCGATCGCTAGTGTATTGAAGTTTTGGGTAGTTGAAGGCCCGATGGTTACAGTTTCCAGGCCAACCCCCAGTAAATCTGCCATGGTCTGGCGACCCGCATCCATTTGTTCTCCAGCGACACGACAAATTTCGCTGGCGCCATAAGGTTGGACTTTGTTCGCTGAATAGAACTTGAAATACTTATCGAGTACCGGACCGGCGACGTAGCTTCCACCTGCGCTTTCAAAAAAAGCAGTCTTTTTCGGTAGAGGATGTTCAAAAGCAGGAAAACTGTCGCGAATAAAGCTGATATCGAGGTTAGGCATGGTATTAATATGAAGGTTGTTTTATCTTTACCCGGAGTCTGTGGAAATCCTCCAAACCTGTCAATGAAATATAAGTGATTAAACAGGTTCGGCCAATTTATCCAAAAGTCCTGGGAGCGCCTCCAAAGCTTTACGCTGCTCGATGAATTACATCAGATCAAGAAATTTTCTTCAGACAATTTGAAAATTGATTTACAATCGAGCCAGAGGCTAACTCATCTATGGCGGTGAAGGCTGGTCTCCTTGGTGGCGAAAAGTTGTGAACTCGGTCAGGCCCGGAAGGGAGCAGCCGCAGCGACGGATTCGAGTGCCAAGGTAAGGCTGGTTGGACCCGCCACCTCTCTCATATATACGTGGGCGGTCGATCCTGCCACAATTTAATTACAAATAGCGCTAAGACCCAAATTCCTGTCACCCAATGAGTTATCAGGCACTTGCCCGAAAATGGCGACCCAGGAATTTTGCAGAAGTTATCGGCCAGGAACATGTAGTTTCGGCATTAGTTAATGCCCTGGACAATCAACGCATCCATCATGCATTTATTTTTACTGGCACCCGGGGAGTTGGAAAAACCACCCTCGCCAGAATCTTCGCCAGGGCGCTTAATTGTGAAACTGGTGTAAGTGCCACGCCCTGTGGTCAATGTATAGCCTGTAGCGGAGTCGACAATGGGAATTACATCGACCTTATCGAAGTTGACGCGGCTTCCAGAACCAAGGTAGACGATACCCGCGAGTTACTCGACAACGTCCAATACGCGCCGACCATGGGCCGCTTCAAGATCTATTTGATCGACGAAGTACACATGTTGTCGACCCACAGTTTCAATGCACTCCTGAAAACCCTGGAGGAACCACCACCCCACGTCAAGTTTTTACTCGCCACCACTGATCCGCAAAAATTACCGGCGACAATTCTCTCCCGGTGTATCCAGTTTAATCTGAAGGCAATGGACGTTGCCAGATTAAACCAACAACTGGAGAAAATCTTGCACTCGGAGGAGGTCGGGTTTGATCAGGAAGCGCTGGTTATTCTATCCCGTTCAGCGGATGGCAGTGTACGGGACGCATTGAGCCTGCTTGATCAGGCAATCGCCTTTGGCAATGGAGAAGTCCGTACCGAACAAGTGCGCAAGATGCTGGGCATGATCGACGATGTTTTTATCTGTCAATTACTTCAGCAAATTTGCGCCATGGATTGTTCCGGACTATTGGAAACGGTAGCCGAAATGGCGCAAAGATCGGTGGATTATAAAGCCGCATTGGATGACATACTGAGCACAATCCACAATATCGCGCTCTATCAGGTTAATCCACAGGCGGTGGAATGGAAGGGCATCGATTTGGCAACCATTGCCCCGTTAAGTCAAATTGCCGACGCCGAGATATTGCAGTTACTCTATCAGATTGCCCTGATTGGCAAGCGGGATCTGGAATTGGCGCCAGACCCCCGCACTGGATTTGAAATGGTTTTGTTGCGCATGACATCCTTTCAACCAACGAACTCCGGGACAACTTTGGCGCCGCATTCGAGCGCCAGTGTTACGCCCAAAACTAGCGTAGTAAAAGGTAATCAGTCTGCTTCGACCGGCGACTTGGCTGCTGCAGCGAAGAATGTTCCGGCGCAGACCACTCCCGCTGTTCCGGTACCGGAAGCTGAACTCCCGAATATACCAGCGCCAGAATCTCCATCAATCACGATACCCGCAGGGTTTTCCGGAGAAGAATTATGCGGTCAACAGGGCTGGGCAACCTTCGTCGAACAGTCCGGATTCAACGGCATATCGAAAGAACTGGTAATGAATATGGCACCCAGGTCGTTCAGCAATAATACCCTGGAACTTGTGCTCAACCAGGAATCGAAGCATTTGTTCAATGACAGTCGTCTGGAGAAAATCAAGCAGCACTGTGTTGCTACCCTGGGTGATAAGTTTCGTCTTAAAGTGGTTGTCGATCAGATTGATGGCGAAAACACGGAAACGCCGGTCCAACAAAAGCAGCGCCATGTTGAGCAGCGGCAGCAGTCCGCAGAGCAGGCGTTTACCCACGACCCGAATGTCCAGGAACTGGTTGATCTGTTCGACGCAGAAATAGTCACTGACTCCATTAGTCCACCCCCATCCTGAATATTTCCACTCGATCAAATTCATGGAAATCAATCGGAAATCGAGCAAAACATTAAAAAATTCACAAAGAGGCAATTATGAAAGGTCAACTTGGCAATATGATGAAACAAGCCCAGGCGATGCAGGAAAATATGCAGAAGGCCCAGGAAGAGCTATCCAGTATTGAAGTCACCGGACAATCAGGAGCGGGCATGGTAGAAATCATCATGACCTGCCGTTATGACGTTCGTAAGGTCAATATAGAGCCAGCTCTAATGCAGGATGAGCGTGAAGTTCTGGAAGATCTGGTTGCCGCAGCAATGAACGACGCCGTCAGAAAAGTGGAAAAAACCACCGAGGAAAAAATGGGCGGCATCACCGCTGGACTTAATATTCCTGGCATGAATCTCAAATTATAGATTGATGGCAGATCCACGCTCGGTACTAGTTCTCAAGGATGCACTGCAACGGCTTCCAGGGGTCGGGCCAAAATCTGCCCAGCGAATGGCGTTTCATTTACTGGAACGGGACCGCGAAGGCGCCCGCCAGATTGGCGAAGCCATCCGTCACGCATTGCTTAAAGTCAATCACTGCAATCGTTGCAATAATTTTAGTGAAGCCGCGCTGTGTGTAATCTGCAGTTCGACCAAGCGCGACCAGACCAAACTCTGCGTTGTAGAAACTCCCGCCGACCTCGAGGCGATTGAGCAGGCAGGCGTGTATCAGGGAATGTTCTTTGTTCTAATGGGCAGCCTGTCGCCACTGGATGATATAGGTCCAGAGCAACTGGGAATAGACGAATTGATTACCCTAGTAGCGGAGCAACCTATACAAGAGCTGATTCTTGCGACAAACCTGACAATGGAAGGCCAGGCCACCTCGGATTTTATTATCGATCTAATGCAGCCCCAGGATATTTCGGTTTCCCGCCTGGCCCGAGGACTGCCTATGGGCGGTGAGCTTGAATACATGGACCCTGGCACCCTGGATCAGGCCTTCGCCGGACGAAAATCGGTCCAGAGCTGAAGATTGATCGACAGCTAGTCGTAAAGCTAGGCTAAGAATTAGTAGAATCAATGGAGTCTGAACACTCTCTAGCCAAACGTTACGCCGCCTGTATCGAATATTGCGGCTGTAATTACGCTGGCTGGCAACGACAAAAACATTGTCCATCAGTACAACAGGAAGTAGAAAAGGCAATCTCCAAAGTTGCCAACCACGATGTGAGCATAGTCACTGCAGGCAGAACCGACACAGGTGTTCATGGCATCGGTCAGGTTATTCATTTCGACACCCCAAGCCAGCGCGAGCCGTTCAACTGGATTCGTGGCGTTAACACGACATTGCCCAATGATATTTCGTTAATGTGGACCCACCCGGTTTCTGCAGATTTTCACGCACGTTTCAGCGCCAGACAAAGACACTATCGCTATGTAATATTTCAACGGGAGGTCAGTCCATCCTATTTACACGGCAGGGTAACCTGGCATCGGCGGAAACTTAATCTTCAGAAAATGCAACAGGCGTCAGAAGCCCTGCTGGGACGTCACGATTTCAGCGCATTTCGCGCCGCCGGCTGTCAATCGAAAAACCCGGTACGACAAATAATCAAATTAGAGATAAGTCAAAACGGCCCCTGGTTCTGGCTTGATATCTGTGCGGATGGATTTCTCCAGCACATGGTACGCAATATCGTTGGTGTGCTATGTCGAATTGGATGTGGTGATGCTCCAGCCGACTGGGCCAGGGAAGTTCTGCTATCGCGAGACCGAACCAAGGCGGGATTAACCTCTCCACCGGATGGGCTGTATTTTGCAAGGGTCGACTATGACGCTGAGTTTGGCTTGCCTGCAGCACCTCCGGTTTGTCAATTTTGGTAAACTCCGCTGCTTGCTTGCCAAACCCTACTAAAGTGTCGAGAGTTCGAATAAAAATATGCGGAATCACCAGCAAGTCAATTGCCGGAACTGCTTGTGCGGCTGGCGCAGACGCAATTGGGCTCATGTTTTATGCCCCTAGTCCGCGTCACCTGGAGTTGGACCAGGCTGGAGAAATAACTCGATCACTTCCCCCGTATGTAACCTCGGTGGGTGTCGTGGTGAACCCCGAAGCAGATTATGTCACCCAGATTATCCGTACCGCCGGAGTTGATCAACTACAATTCCACGGCGAAGAAACCGACACTTACTGCCAATCCTTTGGTTTACCCTATATCAAGGTCCTCCGGGTTGCCGATGACGTAGATCTGCTGTACGCGGAGCGAAGCTACCCGGGAGCGTGCGGAATATTGCTGGACACCCATACCGCCGAACTATATGGTGGCAGTGGAAAAAGCTTTGACTGGAACCGGGTCAATTACCATGGGTCAAAACCGGTTATTCTTGCAGGAGGCTTAACCCCGGAGAATATTCCCCAAGCACTGGAAGTAGCAAGTCCTTACGGGGTGGATGTTAGCACCGGGGTTGAAACTGGCGGCACCAAGGATCCAGAAAAAATTGCTGCTTTTTGCCATAATATTCGAAAATTTGAGACTGCTTCGAATTAAAAAAGAAAAATTACCATGAACTGGTTAGACAAAATTATCCCGCCGAAAATTCAGACCCGGGCAGGTATCGGCAAAAAGAGTGTGCCCGAGGGATTGTGGAGCAAATGCACGGCCTGTCAGGCGGTGCTGTATGGCGAAGAACTCCAGTTAAGCCTGTATGTCTGTCCAAAGTGTGGTCACCACCTGCGAGTAGGGGGCATTGACCGCCTGAATACTTTTCTTGATCCCGATTCCATTGAATTGATTGGGGAACAAATTCAACCCATCGATATACTTAAATTCAAGGATCAAAAGCGCTATAAAGACCGCTTGGCAGATGCCAGAAAATCGAATGATTCGTCAGAAGCACTGGTCGCTGCGAGTGGAGTAGTTAAAGGCATTCCAGTGGCGGCACTCGCCTTTGAATTTCGATTTCTGGGTGGCTCCATGGGATCAGTGGTGGGGGAGCGATTTGTTCGCGCAGCCGACCACAGTTTTGAACATAGAGTACCTTTAATTTGTTTTTCTGCATCTGGTGGTGCCAGAATGCAGGAAGCGTTGTATTCCCTAATGCAAATGGCTAAAACGTCAGCTGCCATTGCACGCAATCGGGAGGCCGCTATTCCATTTATTTCAGTGCTCACCGATCCCACCATGGGCGGGGTTTCTGCCAGTCTGGCGATGCTGGGAGATATCATTATTGCCGAACCCAAGGCATTGGTCGGATTTGCCGGACCAAGGGTTATTGAGCAGACGGTTCGAGAGACTTTGCCTGATGGATTTCAGCGATCCGAGTTTTTACTCGAACACGGCGCAATCGACATGATTGTCGATCGAAGGGCAATGCGGGATGAGATTTGTGCGTTACTGGATAAGTTTGGTTTCGGTGCAAAGACAAATCTTGCTCCCGATCCGGAAGCCCTGGCAGTACCCAAGGTAGCCCAGGAACCACCGTTGGATTCGCCCGAAGAAACCGGTGACCCCACACAACTTGACGAGAATAAAGCAGTGGAAGGATCGGTTGGCTGATTACCTGGACCACAGTCTGGATGACTGGTTACAACATATTCAAGTCCAACACTGGCGGTTAATTGAATTAAAGCTGGATCGAATCGAATCCGTCTGGGAACGACTGGGTGGAATTCGCACACCAATTGTTTTCACTATCGCCGGCACCAATGGAAAAGGCTCATGTGTTGCCATGATCGAGTCTGTTCTGCGAGCTGGTGGGCTGCGAACTGGTAGCTACACGTCTCCCCACCTTGTGCAGTACAACGAACGGGTCTGCATCGATGGCAAACCGGTATCGGATCAATTGCTGATTGATGCCTTTTGTCAGATAGAACGGGCAAGGGCCGAGATTCCACTGACGTATTTCGAATTCGGAACGCTTTGTGCTCTGCTGATTTTTCAACAACAGGGAGTCGCCGCCAGCATCCTGGAAACCGGCATGGGAGGCAGATTGGATGCGGTGAATATTATCGACAATGATCTCGCTCTGATCACTTCGATTGGCCTCGATCATGAGCAGTGGCTTGGCTCCGATCGTGAACAAATAGGGGCAGAGAAAGCCGGTGTGTTTAAACCGGGCGGCAAAGCCGTCTGCGCTGATCCAGACCCACCTGCATCTATCGCCAGGGCTGCGAGGGTAGTCGGTGCTACCTTGCTCCAGGTAGATCAGGACTTTGCCTGGGAGCCTGGTCGCGATCCAAAACAGATAAACTGGTCCGGTAATGCCGAACAAATCCCACTTAACTGGCAATCTATCGAAAACCTCTCGCCTCCATTTATTGGAGACCATCAGCGACAAAATTTGTCCGGCTGTGTCGCCGCCCTGGCAGCCACCCAGAATCTTACTGGAATCTCTCTGGAACAGCTGCACCAAGGTCTGGCAACCGCGTCGTTACCGGCACGTTGTCAAATTATATCTACCCGACCAATGATTATTTTGGACGTCGCCCACAACGCCGATTCGGCAGACCAACTAGCACATTTTCTGCAAGGGCAAATGGTGGATGGCAATACCTACGCGGTTTTCGGGGTGCTGGCGGACAAATCTCTGGTTCCTATTGTGAAAAATATTGCGCCCCATATTGACCACTGGAACTGCGTTACCCTGGAGGGCGACCGAGGCCAGTCTGCAGCCGATTTGGAAGCCGCTCTGCTCAGCGTTATCCCCACTGCCAAAGCCGCTCAATTTTCGAATCCGGTGGTTGGGTTTCGAAACGCAGAATCCCGCGCTCGCAAGCAAGACCGTATCGTGATCTTTGGTTCATTTCATACGGTCGGTGATATAATCGGTGCCCGTGAACAGGACCTGGCGGAAAACTAAATTTCGACCGGTATCTTGTCAACAGCCACACATCGACTATCCGTTAAAAATTATTTGCGCTGATGAGTAAATCCAGCAGTAAAAACGAGCCTCCATTTGAGCTGAAACATCGTGTTACAGGCGCGATCATTTTGGTACTGATCGCGGTGCTGGTGATTCCATTGATGTTGTCAGAACCTGCTCTGGAGGCTAGCAATCAAGCCGGTGACGGATCAAAAACTACTAATAAGACTTTTCGCTCCAGGATCGTTCCGTTGAACATAGATAATATCAATGGGGTCGCCAATACCAGCTCGGGGCTATCTGATACGAACACCACGGTTCTATCTGACAATAAGCCGGCGTTACTGGATTTGACTAATTCCCAGGGTACGAATTTATCGGCTTCGGAAGAATCGAATTCTGTTACTGCGACTCAAACCACTGCAGTAGTAATGACCCAGCAGCCGGATGCAAATCAGGTGATTGAGTCGTCAGCAACACCATCCAGCGCGCAGGATAGCAAAACAACTATCAATCTGCCGGAAGAGCAAAACCAGCAGGGTTGGGTTGTCCGGGTCGGGACGTTTTCGAAAGATGCCAATGTGGAGTCGGTATCAACCCTGTTAACGAATAGTGGATTCAAACCGCGAAAAACTGCCGTATCTACTTCCCTTGGAAGTTCCACCAGGGTTTGGTTGGGCCCCTATGCGAAAAAGCAGACTGCCGAAAAAATTAGTGACCGACTGAAATCCCTGATCGGTGAGAAAGGTTACGTTACCCGCACTAATTCCTGATAACAAATAGAATCCAATGAGCCTGGTAGACATCGCAATAATTGTCGTTCTGTTGATTTCAACGCTAATTGGCCTGTTTCGCGGATTTATCCGGGAGATTCTCTCTTTGGCATCCTGGCTGGTCGCACTCTACGTCGCCTGGACCTTTGCTAAACTTGGCGCGGAATACCTGACTCCCTATATCAGTCAACCACCCCTCAGAGTAGTGGCTTCGTTCGCGGCGATATTTATTGTTGTGCTAATTGTTGCTTCGATCATCAGTTATATTTTATATCGATTGTTTTCGATTGCAGGAATTAGCGGTCTGGACAGATCTCTTGGAACCCTGTTTGGCGCCGGCCGAGGCATAATTGTCGTCGCCATATTGATTTTGGCAGCGGTATACATGGATTTCGCAACCCAGCCGTGGTGGCGGGATTCCATACTAGTCAATTATTTCACACCGGTCACCGAGTTTATGCTGTCGTTAATGCCCCAGGATATAGTCGAGAACTTTCGACCCAAGACAGTTTGACCACAGAGTGGAGTGATTCAGCAGAATTTCTGTTTGGGTTAGTGTTCGAGTATTTTTTAACTGTACCAATTTACCCAGGTAAATGAGGATCTGGAAAATTGGACACAAGACCAAAACCCGAGTTATCCTTAAATCAACCTTTAATCTGGTGAGGAGTTCCTAAAATGTGTGGAATTGTCGGAATCCTGGATTCAAAACTGGTTAACCAACAACTATATGATGGCTTGACCGTTGTCCAGCACCGGGGCCAGGATGCCGCCGGTATTATGACCAGCAATGGTAGCCAGGTGTTTCTGCGAAAAGATAATGGTCTGGTCCGGGACGTATTTCATACCCGGCACATGGTTGAACTCAAAGGTAATATGGGCATTGGGCACGCTCGCTACCCCACCGCCGGCTGTGATTCCCGCGCAGAAGCGCAACCATTTTACGTCAATTCTCCGTTTGGCCTTGCTCTGGTCCATAATGGTAATCTAATCAACGCTGAATCCCAGCGAGACGATTTATTTCGACAAGATCTGCGGCAGCTAAATACCACATCGGATTCTGAAATCTTACTCAACGTATTTGCCCATGAATTGAGAGACGCCATTGGCGAATCCAGTTTGCGCGCACAGCCTGACGATATCCTGAAAGCTATTGAAGGCGTTATGAGGCGATGTAAGGGTGCTTACGCAGTAGTCGCCATGATAGTCGGCGTTGGAATCGTAGCGTTTCGTGACCCGTGTGGTATCAGGCCCCTCATCTATGGAACGAGGCAGGAATCCTCAGATAAACCAACCGCTCATATGTTTGCCTCAGAAAGCGTTGCTCTCGACGTGATAGGTTATGAACGTGAGCGCGACGTCAAACCAGGTGAAGCCATATTTATCGATATGCAAGGCCAGGTGCACAAGAAAATCTGTGACACGAATAATCGGTATGCAACCTGCATATTTGAATACGTATATCTGGCCCGCCCCGACTCCATTATTGACGGCGTTTCGGTTTATCAGTCACGAATGAAAATGGGTCGGGCGCTAAGCAAAAAGTTGCTTGCGGAATGGCCTGATCATGATATCGATGTGATCATACCGGTACCGGACACCAGCCGGACTGCCGCTCTGGAAATGGCTAAAGACATGCGGGTTTCCTATCGTGAAGGGTTCATCAAGAATCGCTATATTGGCCGGACCTTTATAATGCCCGGGCAGGCCGAACGAAAAAAATCGGTGCGTCAGAAGCTAAATGCCATAGAGTCTGAATTTAAGGATAAAAACGTTTTACTGGTAGATGATTCAATTGTCCGGGGTACGACTTCATCAAAAATCATCGAACTGGCCCGGGAGGCCGGAGCGAAAAAGGTATATTTTGCATCGGCTGCACCACCGGTGCGTTACCCCAATGTTTATGGCATTGATATGCCTTCATCTTCCGAATTGGTTGCCCACGGTCGCAGTATCGAACAAATATGTGAGGAAATTGGTGCTGACCGCCTCATTTACCAGGACCTGGAAGGCATGATTGAAGCGGTACATAGTTGCAATCAACAACTCACCGAATTCGATACATCTTGCTTCAGCGGACAGTACGTTACCGGCGACGTAACCCCGGCGTATCTCGAGCTGGTCGATATCGAACGCAATGATGATGCAAAATCTGGACAGAGGAATGAACTCGATCTGTCGGAAATCACCGACGTTCAGGCGCGGTCTGCTTAATTACGGGGCGATAAATCGTTACCACATTGATCTGAATTTACAAACGCAGAGTCAATTTCTCGTCAGCATAAAAAATCGCACTTTTTTGCTCAAACCAATCTCCCAGGACATACCGTCTGGCTAGCTTTTCATCCAGGGCGAATTCGTGGACCGCGGGTCTATGAGTATGACCATGGATCATTACCTCAACATTATGTTTACGCATAAGTTTTTCGACGGCCTGTTGATTGACGTCCATTATTTCCATTGATTTTTCCGCTTTATGTTGTTCACTCTGTTGGCGCATATTGTCGGCGGTGTCCACTCTTTCTTTCAGGGGTTTTTTGAGGAAGGCCATTTTCCATTTCGAAGTCAGCATTTGCTTTCGGCTCTCCTGATGCTCAACGTCATCGGTACACAGGGCATCTCCATGAGTTAGTAGAATCGGTCGCTGATCCGGACATATCACCACCGGATCCGGCAATAGCTGACACCCGGTACGATTTGAGAATTGATCGCTGACCAGAAAGTCCCGATTTCCATGCAGAAAAAATATTTCAGTTCCGGCTGCGGTGGTACGACCCAGGGCCCGTTCTATCTCCTGGTATCCGAGTTTCTCTGCACCGTCATCCCCAACCCAATATTCGAACAAATCACCCAGGATATATAGCTGGGTCAAGCATCGGTTGCTATTAGCGATGAACTGTTCGAATAACCGGGTAGTTTGTGGTCGCTTCGGGGTCAGATGTATATCAGAGATAAATGCGATCGTCATCAATTACAATTCGTATGGTTATTCTATTTATATAAGGGCAAAGGCAAAATCCCCCTTAGGGTTCAGACATGCAACTTGGGGCAGAATATTGTAACATCGCGCCCCCAGATTTATGCCAACCAAAGACAACGAAAATTGTGTTTGCTATACCTCTTCAACGTCATCTCGTACCAGATTCCGCTGCATAGATGAAAATCGAGCTTTACGATAGTTACAGTCGCAGTCTGCGGGAATTCAACAGCAATCAGCCCGGTAAAGTGGGGATGTACGCTTGCGGGCCCACAGTCTATGACTATGCGCATATTGGAAACCTGCGTACTTATGTCTTTGAGGACATATTACGCCGAACCCTGGAAGTTGCGGGTTATGAAGTGCGGCATGTGGTTAACATTACCGACGTCGGTCATCTGACATCCGATGCCGATACCGGCGAAGATAAAATCGAGCAAGGGTCACTCCGCACCGGTAAATCAGCCTGGGAAATTGCTGACCTCTATACCCAGGTATTTCAATCCGACCTCAAGCAGTTAAATATTCTCGACCCGGTGATTTGGTGCCGTGCTACCGACCATATCAACGAACAGATTCATGACATCAGTCAAATCGAACAGAAAGGGTTCACCTATCGCACCAGCGACGGCATTTATTTTGACACCTCAAAGCTGGATGACTATGGCCATTTGGCACGACTTAATATCGAGGGTTTAAACGCAGGGACCCGGGTGGATTTAGGAGAGAAGCGAAATGCGACAGATTTTGCCTTGTGGAAGTTCAGTCCTGGTGATCAGAAACGCCAAATGGAATGGGACAGTCCATGGGGAGTTGGTTTCCCGGGTTGGCATATTGAATGCTCGGCTATGGCGGTCAAATATCTCGGCACACAATTTGATATTCATTGCGGTGGCAAAGACCATATTCCGGTACATCACTCCAATGAAATTGCCCAATCCCAGGTCTGCCACGGAACCCGGCTGGCAAATTACTGGATTCATGGGTACTTTCTGGAAGTCGACCAAAGCAAGATGTCAAAATCTTCCGGAGATTTCCTTAGATTACAAACCCTGGAAGATCGTGGCTATGATCCACTCGCCTACCGATATCTTTGCCTGACTGCCAATTACAGGAGCGACTTGAAGTTTACCTGGGAAAGCCTGGATGCGGCTGCCACCACGTTGAATCGGTTACGCACGGCGGCTCATAGCTGGGGGCCCCCTGGTGAACCCGACCTGGACCTGTTAGGCGAGTTCAATACAAAGGTGGCCCGAGACCTGAATACCCCAAAAGCACTGGCGGTGGTCTGGGCCATGGTAAAGCACGATCTATCCCCTGCAGTACGTAAAGCGACAATACTGGAAATGGATCGCGTTCTCGGACTTGGATTAGCAGACTGGGCTCCCCAGGATCAAATCATACCGGAGCAGGTACAACTGCTCGCCACACAGCGGGATCAGGCACGCGCCGATTGTAATTGGTCACGGGCCGATTTGTTGCGGGACCAGATAAAAGCGTTGGGATTTGAAATCGAAGACAGTTCAGCAGGTACCATAATTAAGCCCCGGTAAATGCGATTTTGCCTAAAGCCAGACGAATATGTTGAAAAGGTAGGGAAATTAACCGCGAATTGATTCAAAAGACGATTGTAAAGGACTAATTGTTTGGGCTAAAATCCGGCCCCTGATGCGGGGTGGAGCAGTCTGGCAGCTCGTCGGGCTCATAACCCGAAGGTCGTAGGTTCAAATCCTGCCCCCGCTACCAATTTGCCGTGAGGTAAAAATACGACCCCGCTGTACGCGGGGTTTTGTTTTTGCAGGAGAAGTTCAGGTGACAGTGACCGACAGAGTGTTCGTCGGTCAGGGATTATGGCCCCGATCACCCAGGCTGACAGTATTGAATGTAACGATGGGCCAATGGCCCATTTTTTGTGGACAGACGAATGCTCTGTCTGAAGCGCCCGATGGGAAAAATCGTCGAGGCATAATGCGGTTTCGCGCGCACAGTGCGATTTTTGTTGCAACAGCGATATGCAGAATGTGACCACATTGAAAAATTTGCTTGAACCTTCGGTGGAATCCCTGGGCTACGAGCTGCTGCACATTGAATTTAGCGGCACTGACGGTAATACCTTGCGGATTTATATTGATGCTGTTGGCGGAATTGAAGTTGACGACTGTGCATCGGTCAGTCGGCAGGTTAGTTTAATCCTCGACGTCGAGGACCCGGTCAAGAATGCGTACACCCTGGAAGTGTCATCTCCTGGACTGGATCGGCCTTTGGTTAAACCAGAGCATTTTAGTCAATTTACCGGGCAACTGGCCCGGATAATAATGCATACCCATGTTCTGGGTCGGCGCCGTTTCACCGGTACTCTAGTGGAGGCCGATGACCAACAGGTTGTACTGGAAGTAGATGGTGAGAGTTACGATCTTCCCTATGACATGATGGAATCGGCGAGACTGGAGCCGGTATTTGATGGTCGACAGTAAGCTGTTGATGGGATTGAAAAATTTAGCGAGTAATACATTTTAGACTGCGAAAAATTATGGCAATTACAAATAATGAAATTCTGTTGATGGTGGAAGTTGTATCCCGGGAAAAGGACCTGGATAAGGATATAATTTTTAATGCGATCGAAGCAGCCCTCGCTACCGCAACCCGTAAGTGGCATTCCAACGAAATTGATGCCCGGGTAAGCATTCATCGTGATACTGGTGACTACGACACATACAGAGTATGGGAAGTGGTCGCAGATGATGTTGAGATCGAGTTTCCAGGTGGCCAGATCGCCCTTACTGAGGCTCGGGAGAGCGGAGACGATATTGAAGAGGGCGATATAATCGAAGAACCGATGGAAAAGGTTGAGTTTGGACGAATTGCGGCCCAGGCGGCCAAACAGGTCATCATGCAGAAAGTGCGCGAGGCCGAGCGTAACCAGATTGCGGAGCGCTACGCCGATAAAATTGGCACATTGGTTTCCGGTACGGTTAAACGTTTGGAGAGAGGTAGTTGCATCATCGATCTGGGTGACGCCGAGGCGGTATTAACCAAAAGCGGAATGATTCCCCGGGAAGGCCTGCGACCTGGAGATCGAATTCGTGCCCTGCTCGAAAAAATCGACGAAGAGGCCCGAGGCCCCCAGTTACTTTTAAACCGGTTATCTCCTGAGTATCTTGTAGAGTTGTTCAAGCTCGAGGTGCCGGAAGTCAGTGAAGGCATAATTGAAATTTTGGGCGCAGCCCGAGATCCCGGTTCCCGGGCCAAAATATCCGTCCGCTCCAATGACAGCAATGTTGATCCAGTCGGCGCATGTGTTGGCATTCGAGGCTCCAGAGTCCAGAGCGTATCGAATGAGATAGCCGGCGAACGGGTCGATATAATCGTCTGGTCCGACAGCATCGCTGAATTTGTAATTCAGGCGTTGGCACCAGCAGAAGTTGAGTCGATTCTGGTTGACGAAGAGACCCATCAGATGGATGTAGTAGTCACCGAAGAAAACCTTTCCAGGGCAATCGGTCGAGGCGGTCAGAATGTACGCCTGGCGTCGGAGTTGACTGGCTGGGAACTCAATCTGATGACCGATAAGGACGCCGCAGAAAAACAGGATAGTGAACAGAAAGAATTGGTCGCTACTTTTATGAGCCAACTCGATATCGATGAAAACGTCGCTTTGATTCTGGCTCAGGAAGGTTTTAATACCCTCGAAGAGGTTGCCTACGTACCCAAGCAGGAACTTCTCGATATCGAAGAATTCGACGACGCTATAGTTGAGGAACTACGCAACCGTGCCCAGGATACGTTGTTAACCAGCGCGATTGCATCCCAGGAACAAAAAGAGCCCAGCGAAGATCTACTCAACATGGAAGGAATGGACGAAGACACCGCCAGGACTCTGGCAGCTGGAGGAATTCGTACCATGGAAGAACTAGCCGAATGCGCCGTTGATGAATTACTTGAAGTAATCGACCTCGAAATTGCGCGTGCCAGCGAGTTAATTATGACCGCCCGGGCACCCTGGTTTGAATAAACAGGACGAATAAATACGCCTCTATCAGATCAATAAATCCCTAGTTTCAGGATAACCGACAGACAACAGGTTTCATTATGTCACAAGTAACAATTAGCAGCTTTGCCAAGCAAATCGGTATCTCTATCGATAAACTGCTGGAACAGCTGGGCCATGCCGGTATCGAAGGGAAAACCGCGGAAGATTTGCTCGAAGACAACGAAAAAATCACCCTGCTGCAGTTTCTGAAAGGAGACACCGCGAGGGAGCAACCAGGTCGCCAGCGAATTACGCTCAAGCGCAAAACCACCGATCAAATACGCCAGACATCGAAAACCGGTGCTGCACGTACTGTTCATGTCGAAACCCGTAAAAAGCGTACTTTTGTAAAACGCAGTATCCTGGAAGCCGAGCAGGCAGAGCAACAGCAGAAAATCGACCAGGAAGCGGCGCGCAAGCAGCAGGAATTAGACGCAGAGCAAAAGCGGGAAGAAGATAAGCTCAAAGCCGAGCAAGCAGCCGAACAGGCCGCACGGGACGCAGAAGCCCAAGAGATTTTAGCCCAACAGCAGCGTGAGCAGGAAGAACTGGAGCGCGTCGAAGAGGACAAAAGACTGGCTGAAGAAGCTGCCAAGATCGCTGAAGAAGCGCCTGGAGAAGCCGCACCCGCTGCCTCTGCTGCTACCCCTGAACCAGCAGCACCAGCTGTCGCCAAAGAACCAGAGCGAAAAACCGACTCAGCTAAGACTGATAACGAAAAAAGGGGAAAGAAAGGCCGCAAGGGCAGACAGGAGCCAGCACCACGAGCGGAATTACATGCGTCCAAACGACGCCGTGAGCGGCCGCGCCGCGCCCTTGGCAAGAAACCTGGAAACATATCTTCATCCGTTGCCGATCAACATGGCTTCGCCAAGCCCACCGCACCAGTGATTCGTGAAGTTCAAATTACCGAAACCATCACCGTGGGAGAATTGGCCCAGGCGATGTCTATCAAGGCCGCTGAAGTAATCAAAACCATGATGGCAATGGGGTCAATGGTAACCATCAATCAGATTCTGGATCAGGATACTGCATTACTACTGGTTGAGGAAATGGGTCATACCGGCATCGCCGCAACCGCAGAAGACCCCGAAGCCTTACTGTTGGCGAAGGGTGCAGATGGCGCAGAGTTATTACCACGAGCGCCGGTAGTAACGGTAATGGGCCACGTAGATCATGGTAAAACCTCACTACTCGACTACCTGCGTAAAGCCAAGGTGGCCTCGGGTGAAGCCGGCGGGATTACCCAGCATATTGGCGCCTATAAGGTCAATTTGAACGACAACGATATCTGCTTTCTCGATACCCCCGGACACGAAGCGTTTTCAGCGATGCGAGCCCGCGGAGCCAAAGCAACCGACCTGATTATATTGGTGGTGGCGGCCGACGATGGGGTTAAGCCCCAGACCATTGAAGCAATCCGTCATGCCAAAGATGCTAACGTGCCAATGATAGTTGCTATCAATAAAATCGACCGGGAACAGGCTGATCCGGACCGGGTCAAGCAAGAGTTGGCCAATCATGAAGTTATTCCCGAAGAATGGGGCGGAGAAACCCTGATGAATGAGGTTTCTGCTATCACTGGACAGGGGGTTGACGAATTACTCGAAGCGGTTCTGTTACAGGCCGAAGTTGCAGACCTCAAAGCACAGGTCAGTGGACCCGCTGCAGGATTGGTAGTTGAAGCGCGACTCGACAAGGGCCGCGGCCCTGTCGCCACCGTATTGGTTCAACAGGGCACTCTGAAGAAAGGCGATATTGTATTGGCCGGACGTGAGTCGGGGCGGGTCCGGGTGTTGCTGGACGATCGTGGAAATTCTGTCACCAGTGCTGGCCCGTCTACCCCGGTGGAAATTCAGGGATTAGGTGGCGTACCAATAGCGGGTGATGAGATAGTTGCAGTGGGTGATGAGCGAAAAGCCCGCGAAATTGCAATGCACCGGCAAGGCAGGTTTAAAGAGATAAAGATGGCCCAGCAGCAAAAGGCCAAGCTCGAAAGCATGTTTAACCGCATGGAGGAAGGCGAAGTTCAGAACTTAAACCTGCTGGTAAAAGCTGACGTGCAGGGTTCGGTCGAAGCACTTTCTGACTCTCTCGAAAAATTGTCCAATGAAGAAGTGACGGTTAAAGTAGTTCATGGCATGGTGGGTGGTATTAATGAATCTGATGTCAATCTCGCCCTTGCCTCCGGCGCAACGATCGTAGGCTTTAACGTGCGCGCAGATACCACCGCACGAAAATTAATTGAATCAGAAGATGTTGATGTGCATTACCACAATGTCATATACGACGTAGTTGATCTGGTTAAAGCAGCGATGTCCGGTATGTTGTCTCCGGTATTGCACGAAGAGCATGTAGGGTTGGTTGAAGTGCGCGATGTTTTCAAAGCCCCCAAGATTGGCTCAATCGCTGGCTGTTTAGTTCTGGAAGGCTCGGTCAAGCGTAGTTTGCCTGTCAGAGTGTTGCGAGATAACATCGTTATTTTTGAAGGCAGTATCGACTCCCTGCGACGATTCAAAGACGACGTTCAGGAAGTTAAGAATGGAATTGAGTGCGGTATAGGGATTAAAAACTACAACGATATAAAGGTTGGTGATCAGATCGAAGTATTCAAAGTAGTTGAAAAGGCCCAAACCGTTTAGGGGATTTTCTCTAATTTCTCAACATGCAAGAAATAGATCGTACCCGGCGCGTATCGGAACTAATTAAACGCGAACTGGCGACGTTGATTTCGCGAGAGCTCAACGATAGTCGATTGCGTAACGTCACCATCAATGACGTGACTATTTCCAAAGATCTTAAAAACGCCATCATTTATGTCTCTCGGCTGGATCAGTCTATCACCCAAAATGTGAAGACTGAGTCCAGTAAAAATCCAGGAGATGAACAGAAAAAATCCTCCGCTAAAGATCTGCCAATCGATAAGCTGCTCAATAACGCCTCCAGATTTCTACGCCGCCTATTGAGTCAGCACGCGGATTTGAGAATTACTCCCAATTTACGCTTTAAATATGACGACAGTATCCAGCGTGGCGTTGAAATGTCGACATTAATTGATTCTTTGAATAACAAACATGGGGCGAAATAGACGTCAGCGAGGCGTACCGGTTAACGGTATGCTGTTGTTGGACAAACCAGCGGGGTGTTCCTCCAATCAGGCCTTACAAAGAGCAAAAGCTCTGTTAGATGCGCAAAAAGCCGGTCATACCGGAAGTTTAGACCCCATTGCTACGGGCTTACTGCCGTTGTGCTTCGGTGAAGCTACCAAAATTTCCAATTTATTTCTCCAGGCAGACAAAACCTATTCTGTGGGGATTCGACTCGGCGTGGCCACCGAAACCGGTGACAGCGAAGGCAAGATAATTAGTCAGAATAAAGTCGAACTAACTTTGTCTCAACTCGAACAGGTACTGGAGGGATACCGTGGCCAATTCGATCAAATGCCACCCATGTACTCTGCTCTAAAAAGAAATGGACAGCCGCTTTACAAACTCGCACGGCAAGGTATCGTTGTCGAAAGAGAACTACGGCCGGTAACGGTTTATTCCCTGATAATGGATGATTGGGAGAGTAATCTACTGAGTCTTACCGTAGCGTGTTCCCGCGGCTTTTATATCCGCTCTCTGGCGGAAGATATCGGCCGAGATCTGGGTTGCGGAGGTCACGTGGAATCTCTACGGCGCATCAGAGTAGGCGACTTTTCCATTGATCAGGCATTCACCTTGGAGCAACTCGAAGCCGTACTGTCACCCAGGGACCGAGAAAAATTGTTGCTTTCGACAGACCAGGGTTGCGCCCATCTTCCTGAGGTCAGGGTCGCAGAAAATTTGGTTCAGTATTTGAAACTGGGGCAGTCGGTCAGGCCGGGAAAAAATGCGCCGGAAGGACTGGTCAGATTATATGCAGATTCCAGTGGATTTCTTGGCCTGGGAGAAGTTACGGAAGACAACAAGCTTAATCCAAAGCGTTTGTTCAATCTATAGTAAGGCTTTAAATAGCGCTCCAGTTATAGAGCTTAATCAATCAGCGGGGAAGGGCACAGATCTCTAGCAGCTTAACTTCTCGTGCAGTACCAATAACCCTTTCGCGTAAAATCGATCGCGTGGAAACCGTTGGACAATCCAATACTAGGAAATTTGTCGGGGGAAATTGGCTCCCCAGCGCGGACTCGAACCACGGACCAATTGATTAACAGTCAACTGCTCTACCAACTGAGCTACTGGGGAATTGAGGGTGCGAATACTAATTCCACAGATAAATAAGGTCAAGTGTTAGTCAGCCTAAATCCGTCGGGAATAAGGTTAATTACACAAATCTTTGTTGATTCTTCGTTCCAGTCTCAAACGCCCACTGTGAATCATGACTATCCTGACAGAATTTGCCTGATGCAACGGATCACAAATTACCAGGGACCCATTCTGGACTATCCTTCCCAGGTTATTAAACCCCAGACGAACCCCACGATTGTAATGAATTTGTATTCCACTATAGCCTCCCAGCGAACGCACAATTGGATCTTGTGCCTGGCGAGAAGCGGTGCCGGAATAATCAAGGTATATCAGCCAACCTGTGGACCAATCAGACCCTTCTGAACACCATTCGCCATCCGCACTTGGACAGATGGTTACCTTCGAGTTTTTTAATATGGCAGTTCGTCTGGCGAGGCGTATCGAGCGCTCGAGCTGGCTGGAAGCGGCGCTAATCCGGATCCACTGAATCATGGGATTCCACGACGGATAAGCAATCGACGTCATGACGCCGATGATAGCCAAAGTAATCATCAATTCAATAAGAGTAAACCCTCCGATTCTCAATCGTTTCGCCTCCGTTCTGACAATTGATTCATGATCTAACGATGAGCCGCTAACTGCAGTGCGCTAACGCACAGATGAACCTATATATAACTCTCGCGCTCGGATAAAATTGATCAGTTAAACACTCGATTTATTCCATGTCCGATTCATCCATTTATCAGCTCCAAAGTGACTTCCAACCGGCCGGAGACCAGCCAGCGGCCATCGGTCAACTAATCGAAGGACTCGGCGATGGAGAGGCTTATCAAACCCTGCTCGGGGTAACCGGTTCAGGCAAAACCTTTACCATGGCAAATATCATCGCCAGCACCAGTAGGCCTGCATTAATTATGGCCCACAATAAAACTCTGGCGGCCCAGCTTTATTCCGAAATGCGGGATTTCTTTCCCAATAATTCGGTGGAATATTTCGTTTCTTACTACGATTATTATCAACCAGAGGCCTACGTACCGAGCTCAGATACGTTTATAGAAAAAGATGCGTCGGTAAATGATCACATTGATCAAATGCGACTGTCAGCAACCAAGGCGTTGCTAGAGCGCAAAGACGTGGTAATTGTTGCCACGGTATCGGCAATCTATGGTTTGGGAGACCCGGCGTCTTACCACAAGATGATTTTGCATCTTAAGAAGGGTGACAAGATCGATCAGCGAGCAGTACTTAAGAGACTAGCGGCGATGCAATACACACGCAATGATCTCGAGCTGCGTCGCGGCACATTCCGGGTTAGAGGAGACGTTATCGATATTTATCCGTCAGAGTCCGAACGCCTTGCAATACGAATAGAGTTATTCGGCGATGAAGTCGATAGTCTGTCCCGGTTTGATCCACTAACCGGCAGCAGCGAAGGTAGTTTGCCCCGGATTACCGTTTACCCCAAGAGTCACTATGTCACTCCCCGTGAAACCGTATTGAGCGTGGTGGATGAAATCATTGAGGAGCTTAGAGCGCAGCTCGAAGTTTTGAACAATGCCGGTAAACTAGTTGAAGCCCAGCGTCTGGAACAGCGCACTCGCTACGACGTCGAGATGATGCGGGAAGTCGGTTACTGCAATGGTATTGAAAATTATTCTCGCTATTTGTCGGGCCGAAAAACCGGCGAACCTCCCCCGACACTAATCGACTACCTTGCCCCCAATGCCATCGTTTTTATCGACGAAAGTCATGCCACCATTCCCCAGATCGGTGCCATGTATAAGGGCGACCGATCGCGCAAAGAGACCTTAGTCCAATATGGTTTCAGGCTACCCTCGGCTTTGGATAATCGTCCCCTCCGATTCGAAGAATTTGAGAACCTGATCGGTCAGACAGTTTTTGTCTCGGCAACACCCGGGACCTACGAAGAAAAACACGCACCAGAAATGATTGAACAGCTGGTGAGACCCACCGGCTTGCTGGACCCGGAAATAACCGTCAAGCCGGTTTCGAGTCAGGTAGACGATTTACTATCGGAAATTCGGCTCAGGGTTAAAGTAGGGGAGAGAGTATTGGTTACCACGCTGACCAAGAGAATGTCAGAAGATTTGACTGAGTACATGCACGAACATCATGTCAAGGTGCGTTATTTGCACTCTGACATTGATACCGTCGAACGGGTTGAGATTATCCGCGATTTGCGAAAAGGAACCTTTGATGTTTTGATCGGCATTAACTTGCTGAGGGAAGGACTGGATATTCCAGAAGTATCTCTGGTTGCCATTCTCGATGCCGACAAGGAAGGTTTTCTGCGATCTGCCCGAGCATTGATTCAAACCATTGGTCGCGCCGCGAGGCACTCCCGGGGTCAGGTTATTTTATACGCTGATAAAATCACCAATTCGATCCAGATTGCCATGGAAGAAACCGAACGCAGAAGGACAAAACAACATGCATATAATCAAGCTAATGACATCACTCCAGTTTCTATCGTCAAGCCGATAAAGGACATTATCGAAGGGATTACGTCAAATGACTCTGCCTGGAATGATTTACCCGAATTGTCAGAAGTTGCCGAGCAACCGGAAGAATACTATCGATTGACCCCCAAGGAACTGGGTAAATTGCTGGCCAAACTGGAGAAGCAGATGTACATCCATGCGAAGAATCTGGAGTTCGAACAGGCTGCCGACGTGCGCGACAGAATTAACCGAATTCGGCAGGGAAAGTTTTTCGAAACGGTAAGTTAAACCAAACGATCAGGGCAGGGACAGGCCAGCCTCACGCAGTAATTCGAGTAGACGAATTACCGGTAATCCGGTAATCGCATTGGGGTCATCACTACGAATTCTACGCAGCAAGGTTATACCAAGACTCTCAACCTTTAGACTTCCACAACAATTATAGGGTTTGTCTGCCAGTAGATAACGTTCTATTTCTGCATCGGTTAGTTCCCGACATTCTACTTTGACGGTAACAACATCAGAACGGATTTGACCATTCATTCCATTGACCAAGGCAATACCGCAGAACAGGGTAGCCAGGGAACCAGAGGCGGCCTGTAGCTGTTTTACCGCGTCGGCGTGATCGGCGGGTTTACCAATAATTTTGCCATCCTGTTCTGCCACCTGGTCTGATCCTATGATCAGGTCACCCGGGTAATCGCGAGCAACCGACTGCGCTTTGGCTATGGCCAATCGCTCGACCAATTGCCGGGCAGATTCACCAACTAATGGAGATTCGTCGATATCCGGAGGCGCCCAATCGAAAGCAATCCCAAGGCGCTGTAAAATCTGTCTGCGGTAGATCGAAGAAGACGCCAACACAACCTGTTGATTCTGGACTTTGGCCGATAGACGCTCAGACATCACGCAAATTTAGCAAGAAGAAATAAAGTTGTGGGTCCGGAAAGATTCGTCGCCCCGACACCTGGTTCAAAGTCACCTATTGATAGTTTTAAAATCAACAGCTTGACCCATGATTGTCCCATCCAGAAAAATTTCAAAACCTGGCAATTCTTCGGGGTACAACCAATCAATAGGACAGTTTTTAAGACACCAAATGAGTATACCCGTGTTGTCATTTTGCAGCATCATATTTTCGTCTTAATCAGTACCGGTTTTGCCCGATTACGTCTCGTCGTGGTAGTGGTATCGGAGTGTGCAAGTTTCTCCGCTGCAGAACCCAGGGAGCTTTCGTCGCTGCCAACCTATTACCCTTAATTCGGGTTGAGTGAACTTGAATCCCTGAGCTGCTCAGAACTCACAATGATAGGGGGAAATGAGAATGAACGGGCTTGACTGGACCAAATATATTCAGGAATTTATCTATGTTGCGTGGTTTATCATCGGTGCCGGCAATAGCTTTCACGCCACAAATGGCACGATAGCCAGAATTATCAATAGGGATTTCGAACCGCCATTCAGAATCTACTTAGGAATCGCTTGCTCCTGGTCCGGAACCGCGATCACTCGGAGCTATTTCACAAGGTGTTATATTCAATGTGCCTTTTACAATTGGGTCGGACCGTGGGGTGGGAGTGAATGCAAATACATTCGGCTCTGCTACTGCTATCCTAACAAGCGGAATAGTGTTTGAGTTTGGTACGACTGCACACATGCTGTGCCTATTGCCCTCAGGTGGAACGCTAAGAACGATGGATTTGAGTGTTACGTCATTTTAAAGATACTTGACACATCCTCTGGCTGGTATTTTTCATAATTTTGTCAGTGGTATGGATGGTGGTGCAGGCCGGGTTGGTTACCGGCTATAGGGTCAGTTTATTGGGGTTCGCATTAACCCCATGCTGAGACAAGGACCCAGGACGGGCTACAGCAGGCTAACCGCAATGCCTTACGAACTGCTGCGCCTTTTCGCCGCTTACTTACCAGCCTCGTAGCGTGTCTATCCACGCCGCTGCACCAATGATTAGTTACTGAAACCGAACGCCTTCGACTTCAAAGAATGCCGTATTGTTGGAGTTGGGTTCTCCTTCCAGAATAATCTTAATTCTGTCCTGGAAACTGGTAAGCAAGGCCCGATCTATGGAATCGAACAGAGGATTGCTGGTCCTGACTACGCCGACGGTCGAACCGGTGGGCTGGCCATTCTGGTCCTTGATTTCGCCATCGTTCAGTCTGAACAAAATAAAATTCTGTTGTAACGTGTAGGACGTGACTTGCTGCGGACCTGTCAACTGTCCGGCTTGGGTCTGGGATACGGCAAGTAATGCCACGGCTAAAACGATTATTTGTAAATGTTTCATGGTTTGGTTCCTGGTTAGTTTAATAAATGTCCGTATGTTGTGGACGTGGGTGAAGCTGTAGGCGCGGAGGGGTCGCGCCATAGGAGGACAGGTACTGGCGGGTGCCAATACTGGTAAATCAGATTTGGGACACAAAGTGAGACACCAGGGGGGTACCCTGGGGCAACTCAGGGGCAAAACGGCAAAAAGGGGGTTTTTTAGATCGCTATAAGCTGTTGATATATAACGATTATATAGGGGTGCTATGGCGGGCCCGGAGGGATTCGAACCCCCGACCACCTGGTTCGAAGCCAGGTACTCTATCCAGCTGAGCTACAGGCCCGCAGAGACTGCTTTTTACAGCATATTTGGAGGTTAGTCGAGTTTCTCCCGCAAAATTTTATTTACTTGCTGGGGGTTCGCTTTACCACCACTATTTTTCATTATCAGGCCAACCAGATAACCGATAATTTTCTGGTTTCCTTCCTGATATTGTTTGACCTGTCCCGGGGACTCTGCCAAAGCCTGATCCACAATCGACTCAATTGCGCCGCTATCGGTTATTTGCTTTAGGCCTCGGGTTTCAATGATGTCATCGGCATCGCCTTCACCCACCCACATGGCGGTAAACACTTCTTTGGCAATTTTACCGGATATGGTTTTATCCGCGATTCGATCCAGCAGTAACGCCAGTTGATCAGGATTGATATGGGATTGATCTACTTCAATTTCATTTTCATTAAGGGCCGCATTTAATTCACCTAGTATCCAATTGCAGGCTACCTTGGGTTGGGCTGCGGTCTTTTCCGAAACAGATTCAAAATAATCGGCTAACTGCCGATCGCTGGTAAGCTGGGCGGCGTCCGCAGCGTTAAATCCAAATTGCTCGGTAAATCGTTGCGCCCGTTGCTCGGGCAATTCCGGCAAGCTCAAGCGTACTTGCTCGATAAAACTATCTTCCAGAATCATTGGAGGCAAATCCGGGTCAGGAAAGTAGCGGTAATCATGGGCTTCTTCCTTTGAACGCATTGAACGGGTTTCGTCCCGGTCAGAATCATACAATCGAGTTTCCTGAACAACCGTCCCACCGTCTTCCAAAAGTCCGATCTGGCGTTCGACTTCGAAATTAATCGCCTTTTCGACAAACCGGAATGAGTTGATATTCTTGATTTCAGCGCGGGTACCAAATTCCGCCTGACCTACCGGTCTTACCGAGACATTGGCATCACATCGAAATGAACCTTCCTGCATATTCCCATCAGAAACATCCAGGTAGCGCACCAGGGAATGAATTTTGCGTAGGTAGGTCACCGCTTCGTTGGCAGATCGCATATCGGGATCAGACACAATCTCGAGTAGCGGTGTCCCCGCGCGGTTAAGGTCAATCCCGGTAAAATCAGGAAAATTTTCATGCAATGATTTTCCTGCGTCTTCCTCCAGGTGGGCTCGGGTTATACCTATTGTCTTGCTTCCTTCGGACGTCTCTATCTCAAGTTTTCCAGTGCCTACAATGGGTATCTCAAATTGACTGATCTGATATCCTTTCGGCAGATCAGGGTAAAAATAGTTCTTGCGGGCGAATACAGAACGCTGATTGATCTGGGCACCAATGGCGAGACCAAACTTAACCGCCAGCCTGGCGGCCTCTTTGTTCATTACCGGCAGCACCCCGGGTAGAGCGATACTGACGTCGCAGGCCTGAGTGTTTGGTTCGGCCCCATAAGCGGTCGAGGCACTGCCAAATATCTTGCTGCGAGTTAACAGTTGAACATGAATTTCTAATCCTATAACCGTTTCCCATTGCATCAGGTAAAGCCCTCCGGCGCCTTAAGGTGCCAGTCTGTTGCTTGTTGAAAACGATGAGCGGCATTAAGAATGGTGGACTCGTCCAAATATCGCCCAATCAGATGCAATCCTATTGGCAGCCCCTGTTTATCTTGTCCGCCAGCGATTGAAATACCAGGTAATCCGGCAAGATTTACCGCATTGGTAAAGATGTCATTAAGGTACATTGCAACCGGGTCATCGTTTTTATCGCCAATTTTAAATGCCGTACTTGGCGTGGTCGGTCCCGCAATAAAGTCGCACTTTTCGAAAGCACTACTAAAATCATTTGATATAAGGCGGCGCAGTTTCTGTGCCTTTATATAGTAAGCGTCATAATAACCCGACGAAAGTACGTAGGTTCCAACCATGATTCGACGTTGAACTTCTTCGCCGAATCCCTGGGCCCTGGTCTGTTCGTACATATCATTCAGGTCATCATACTCACTCGCGCGAAATCCATAGCGCACGCCGTCAAAGCGAGACAGGTTTGAGCTGGCTTCTGCGGGTGCAATGACATAATAGCAGGGGATGCCCAATTCGCTGTGGGGCAATTCAACTTCGACTGTGTTTGCGCCCAGTGCCTGAAATTCAGCCACAGCGCTTTCGATCGCGGCCGCCACTTCGGGTTCTACCCCGTCACCGAAGAATTCCTTGGGAAGGCCAATGACTTTTCCTTTAAGAGGCTCGTTCAAACCCGACATATAATCAGGCGCCGGTAAATCAAGTGAAGTGGAATCGCGCTGATCGAATCCACTCATGGCTTGTAATACCAGTGCTGCATCTTCGGCATTACGGGCCAATACTCCAGCTTGGTCCAAAGAAGACGCAAATGCCACCATTCCATAACGCGAAACCCGGCCATAGCTTGGTTTAATTCCGGTCAGACCACATAATGCAGCCGGCTGCCGAATCGAGCCGCCGGTATCGGTGGCGCTGGCCACTGGCGCTAGCCTGGCCGCCACCGCGGCAGCAGAACCACCCGAACTTCCACCCGGAACCCGGGACTTATCCCAGGGATTCTTAACCGGTCCAAAATAGCTGGTTTCATTAGAAGACCCCATGGCAAATTCGTCCATATTGGTCTTACCGAGCATGACCATACCCTGGTGATTTAGTTTATCGACAACCGTGGCGTCATATGGTGAAATAAAATTTTCTAACATACGCGAGCCACAGGTCGTTAAAACGCCCTTGGTACAAAACAAGTCTTTCTGGGCGATTGGAATTCCAGTTAACGCGGTTGCCAGGCCGTTCTTGATTTGTTTATCTGCTGCAACGGCCTGTTCCAGGGCCTGATCACCCGTCACACTGACAAAAGCATTAAGATCCTCGTGGTTTTCGATTCTGTCCAGAAAATGGCGGGTCAATTCCACACTACTATACTCACCTTTTGTGAGGGAAGCCGTGTGTTCGGTTAGGGTTTTTTCATGCATGGCAATAGCAATGTTATTGGGTTACCGAAATATTGCGACCCGGATCGGGGGAAATCCTTGATATCCGGACTTGCATAGACCCGGCTGGTCCCTGGGTTTCTCTCAGTTTGGTTAAATCAGGCCTGGGCCGAAAATCGAGACTCAGATAATCTGTGGGTTAATCATTGGAGACTGGAGATTATTCAATGACTTTGGGCACCAAATACAGTCCATCTTCTGCATTGGGTGCGATAGCCTGATACTGTTCCCGAAGATTTTCCGCTGTAGCTTGGTCATCTCGCAGTCTCAGGGCCGCATCCTGGGGGTGAGACATCGGTTCGATGTTGCTGGTGTCAACCCGATTCATTTGTTCCACCAGACTCATGATTCGGTTAAGCTGACCCGCGTAATACTCAGATTTGGCGGGGTCTGTCTTGAGCCGGGCTAGACGCGCAACATCGGTCACTTGTTCAGTACTAAAAGACATATTTGGATAGGATTAATTCTGGCTGAAATGGGTGCCATTTTTGGCAAAAAACATGAATTCCGCAGCAACTTACCATAGCTTTACGCTGTTGAATAGTACGGGCTCCATTGTTAAGCTAGCGCGTCAAGAATTTCCCCAGATTTTAACCCCTCCCGCTACTAAAAATAACGATGCTTAAACGCCTGGCTGGCTTCTTTTCCAATGATCTCGCGATCGATCTAGGAACCGCTAACACGCTCATATATGTCCGAAATAAAGGCATTATTCTGAATGAACCATCTGTGGTTGCAATTAAAAGTGCTTCGGACGGTAGTTCTGGCAAGAGCGTTCTCGCGGTCGGCCAGGATGCTAAATTGATGCTTGGACGTACCCCTGGATCAATTCGTGCCATCCGGCCAATGAAAGACGGCGTAATTGCCGATTTCAATGTCACCGAAGACATGTTGAAATACTTTATTCGTAAGGTACAGGAAAACCGGTTTTTTTCCAGCCCGAGAATTATCATTTGCGTGCCATGTGGTTCAACCCAAGTCGAACGGCGGGCGATACGGGAATCGGCGACCAGCGCAGGAGCCAGGGAGGTCTATTTAATCGAGGAGCCCATGGCGGTGGCCATCGGGGCAAATTTACCAGTGGCCGAACCTACCGGATCAATGGTGGTTGATATTGGCGGTGGAACCACCGAAGTTGGAATTTTGTCGCTGGGCGGAATGGTGTATTCCAATTCCCTGCGGGTCGCGGGAGACACCTTCGACGACGCGATAATCAATTACGTACGCCGTCGTCACGGTGTATTAATTGGCGAAGCAACTGCTGAAAGGGTTAAACAAACTATTGCTGCGGCCTGGTCCGAATCCGATCATATGGAAATGGAAATCAAGGGACGGGATATTTCAGAAGGAATGTCGCGTAGTCTGGTTATAACCAGCGAGGAAATATATGACGCCATCGGTGATGCACTGGAACAAATCGTTCAGGCAATACGCCAGGCTCTTGAGAAAACTCCACCCGAGTTAAGCGCAGACATAGGCGAGAAGGGCATGGTGATTGCGGGCGGCGGTGCCTTGTTACGAGATATGGACCGACGCTTAATGCAAGACACCGGGTTACCCGTGGTGGTTGCAGAGGAACCACTTACCTGCGTTGCCAGAGGATGTGGCCGGGCACTGGAGGAAATGGACATGCTGGGTGATGTTTTTGCCAATGACGGTTAACGCTAGAATTCCATTAACCAGTTTGTTTCTGGTCAACCTTGAAGTGCTACTTGAAAGACATAGTCACTAAAAGTCCAATCTTTTGTCGTCGGGTCGCTGCGGGCCCAATCTGGGGCCTGCCAAATTGATTCTGCGGCAGGTCAGTTCGCTTTATCGGTTTATGTTTCTGGTGATGTTGTCCTTTGGTCTTATGATCATTGATCATCGCAGCGACACCTTTAGACCGCTGCGCTCCTGGAGTTCGTTGGTAACAATCCCATTTCATGCGGTCACCGCATTACCGGGCAACGTGTTGGTATTCCTGCGATCCTATTATCCAGATGACTCGGTTTATCAGGACCTCAAGGTCCTACGTAACAAACAGCTTATGCTAGAAAGCCAGTTGCAGCGATACGACGCCCTGGTGGCTGAAAACGGCCGACTTTCCAAATTGCTGGCGGCTGCTCAACGGTCTGAAGATCAGGTAATCTTAGCCAGAATTGTCAATGCGGGGCTCGACCCATTTACCCACCGTATCCTGATCAACCGGGGCAACGAGTCGGGGGTATTTATCGGGCAGCCAGTGATAGCGCCAAATGGTGTGCTTGGTCAGGTGTCAGAGGTCAACCGGAATCAAAGTATCGTGACATTGATTACCGATCGCAGTCACGGTATTCCGGTCCAGGTTCAACGAAATGGTCTCCGAACCATCGTCCAGGGTCAAGGCGAATCAGACCATGTCGGGGTACCTTATTTACCAAGGTTGGCGGATATTCGCCGTGGAGACATCCTGGTAACTTCAGGTATGGGGGGGCGCTTTCCCGCCGGTTATAAAGTCGCTGAAGTAATTGAAATTATTACCGATGCCAATGAAGCATTTCTCAGCATCAATGCAATTACTACGGCGAGAATTGATTTTGTAAAACAGGTTCTACTGGTATGGGACAGTGACAGGCTCGCACTGAAATGACCCCCCGTAAGTCAAGGAGCGCTAGCAAATGGTGGATTGTGCCTGGCTCCCTGATCGTTGCAATGTTGCTTACCGTGGTGCCTTACCCGGACTGGATGCGATTTGCGGTCCCTCAATGGGTAACGCTAGTGTTATTTTACTGGTGCCTGGCAATTCCGGATAAAATTGGGGTTGGAACAGGATGGATTGTGGGAATGGTTATGGATTTGCTGTTACATATGTTGTTTGGGGTCAACGCGGTCTCGAAGGCTTTCGTCGCAATAGTTGGCGTTACCGTGCATCAGCGTATGCGTATGTATCACCTTTGGCAGCAATGCATTTTCGTGTTCATCATCTGCGCCATCGAAATTACCTTCGTCGCTTGGGTGTTTAATCTGACAAACGACTCCTCGATTCGTCTGGTTTATTGGCAGGCGGCGCTAACGTCTGCTCTTATCTGGCCGGTTGTTTACACTATCCTGCGATTCGTGAGACAACGGAGTCAGATAACCCAGGGAAGGTAATGCCACTAAATATATGATACCTGTTCGTAACTACCTACTTGAAAGTCGAATCGTACATGGCCGAATCGTTCTAACGTTTATCGGCATCGTCATTCTCGCCTTGTTGTTGGTGATCAGGATTGGCTATCTACAAACCTCTCAGCACGCACGATTTGCTCAATTAGCGCAAAATAATCGAGTAGATCTGGTACCACTACCTCCGGTTCGAGGTCTTATCTACGGTCGCAATGGAGAAATCCTGGCGCAGAATTTCCGTGTATACAACCTGGAAATTCTACCCGACCGGGTCGAAGATATGGACGCACTACTGGATCAACTCAGCTACCTGGTTGATTTATCTGAGGAAGATTTGGAACGGTTTCGAACTCTGCTTAAAAAGCGACCATCATTCGAGCGCCAGACCCTACGCGCCAATCTTAGCGAGCAGGAAGCTTCGCGCTTGGCGGTGGACCTGCATCGCCACCCTGGCGCTGAGTTGAAGGCTCGACTGCAGCGCAATTACCCGGAGGGAAATTTGACCTCCCACGTGGTTGGCTATGTCGGGAGGATAAGTGCCGATGACCTCGAAGAAATCGATAACAATAAATATCGGGGCCTGGAATACATCGGCAAGAGTGGGATCGAGGCATATTACGAGTCCACCTTAGTTGGCAAATCTGGACACGAAAGAGTCGAAACCAATGCCCATGGCAAGATCATACGTAGTCTCGAGCAGATTGCCCCGGATGTGGGCAAGACCATACACCTGAGTCTGGATATCCAACTGCAACAAAAATCCATCGAAGCCCTGGAAGGATTTGAAGGAGCAGTGGTCGCAATCGAACCCGAAACCGGGGATGTCCTCGCATTTACCAGCGTTCCGGACTACGACCCGAATCCCTTTGTAAATGGAATCAGTAAGAAAGATTACTCTGAACTTCGCGCCTCGGATCGCAGGCCATTGTTAAATCGGGCGTTGTATGGACGCTATGCACCAGGTTCTACCATAAAAGGATTTATGGCACTGGTCGGTATGGAAAACGGCGTTAACCCCAATAACCGAATTTTTTGCAATGGCTATTACAGTCTGCCGGGACACCGACACCGCTATCGTGATTGGAAGAAAAGCGGGCATGGTTCGATGGACACAATGGACAGTATCGAACAGTCCTGCGACGTTTATTTTTATCGACTAGCCAAACATCTGGGCATTGACCTGATGCACCAGGGAATGAGCCGTTTTGGCTTTGGAAAAGTTTCGGGCATAGACTTGCTGGGCGAACCCAGCGGCCTGATGCCATCCCGGGAGTGGAAGCGGAAGGCGCGGAATCAGGCATGGTATCCGGGAGAAACCGTTATAACCGGTATTGGTCAGGGTTATATGCTGGTGACACCGCTGCAACTGGCTGCCGCCACCGCAACCCTGGCAAATCACGGCAAACAGGTTTCGCCCCGATTTCTAACCGCCATTGAAAACCCGCAAAGTCAGACCCGTGAAGAATTGGAACCGAGCACAACTGGCATTATCGAAACCAGAAGTAACGGCGCCTATGACTATGTCATTAAAGGAATGCAGAATGTGGTTCATGGTAAAAAGGGAACCGCCAGAAAAATTGGTCAGGGTATCGCCTATCAGATGGCAGGCAAGACTGGCACTGCCCAGGTTAAAAGTATTGCCCAGAATGAAACTTATCGAGAGGAAGATACCGAGAAAAAATTTCGAGACCATTCCCTGTATATCGGATTTGCGCCGCTGGAAAACCCCAAAATTGCTATCGCCGTGGTGATTGAGCACGGTGGCAGTGGCAGTCGAACCGCGGCACCAATCGCGCGTAAATTGATCGACTACTATTTGCTGGAACGCCTGGGAATGTTCGCCGAGCCGGAGACCGAACCAGAAATCGCTGACGCTGGCTAGATGGCAAGGCAAGAAACAGCGACCCAGCTTGATATGCCATTAATAGCGGCTATTTTGATGGTGCTGTCTCTCAGCATTATCGTGATTTTCAGCGCAGGTGGCGAAAACACCGCACTATTGACCCGGCAGTCCCTGCGTATCGGATTCGCCATTGTCCTTATGTTTATTTTCAGTCGTATTTCTCCACGATCCCTGATGCGATGGTCACCGTATATCTATGGGCTCGGATTGTTACTGCTCTTTATCGTTCTTGGATTTGGCATCATCGGAAAAGGTGCCCAGCGTTGGATAGACTTGGGCTTAGTCAGATTTCAACCCGCCGAGATTATGAAGCTGGGTGTTCCGATGATGGTTGCCTGGGTAATGACCCGATCAACCCTGCCGCCCAAAATCCCGTACCTGATCGTTTCTGTCTGCATCGTGCTGCTCCCTACGGTGCTGGTCGTCCAACAGCCCGATCTTGGCACCGCGATTTTGATCGCCTCCACCGGCATAATGGTCATATTTCTTGCTGGGATCGGTTGGAAACTCATTGCGACTGTGGTGCTGATTTTAGGCGCGGCAGCGCCGTTACTATGGTTTTTTGTCCTCCACGCCTATCAGCAACGCCGCATACTGACGTTGTTCGATCCCTGGGCAGATCCCCTGGGCGCGGGCTACCACACCATTCAATCGATGATCGCTATCGGGTCCGGTGGGGTTAGTGGCAAAGGCTGGTTAGCAGGAACCCAATCTCAACTTGAGTTTATTCCTGAGCGATCCACCGATTTTATTTTCGCAGTGTACGCCGAAGAATTTGGTCTGATAGGCGTACTATTATTGCTTTGCCTCTATCTTTTTCTGGTATTTCGTGGACTGATGATCGCGTTCTATGCCCAGGACACTTACTCACGGCTGCTGGCCGGTGCATTATCGGTGACATTTTTCTTTTATGTTTTCGTTAATATCGGTATGGTATCGGGTATTCTGCCGGTGGTAGGAATTCCCTTGCCTCTGATTAGTTATGGAGGGACTTCGATGGTCACCCTGATGATTGGTTTTGGTATCCTGATGAGTATCAATGGTCATAAAAAAATGTTGTCAATGCGATGAGTAAAATAGCCTTGTGGGTATTGCTGGGAGTATTGACTACGATTAGCGGCGGTCCTTGCTATGCACTGGACGTCAATAGATATCCGGAACTGGTCAAACTCATCGATACCATGACAACTAAAGACGGGTATCCGAAAGATGAGTTGATCGCGGTACTTTCTGGCGCCACAGTTAGTCAAAAGACCATCGATTTGATGAATCGACAATATGAGTCATTGCCGTGGCATAAATATCGGAGTATTTTTATAAATGAGGCCCGGATAGATCTTGGTGTCAAGTTTTGGCGACAGCATCGCGGAACATTGAAGGCCGCAGAGGAGCGCTTTGGCACACCACCACAGATTCTAGTCGCCCTGATTGGTGTAGAAACCCACTATGGTACCCAGATGGGAAATCGTCGGGTACTCGACAGTCTGGTTACCCTGACCGCCGACTTTCCACGCCGCAGTAAATTTTTTGGTTCAGAGCTCCGCACCTTTTTAAATACCACCCGCCGAGAAAAAATCCCAGCTGATAGCGTCATGGGTTCATTCGCCGGTGCAATAGGCATTCCTCAATTTATGCCTACCAGTTACGAAGCCTATTCGGTGGACTTTAACGACAACGGCAGACGAGACCTGGTAAACGAAATCGATGATGCCATCGGCAGTGTGGCGAATTATTTGCATGTCCACGGTTGGACCAGAGGGCAGGGTATTTTTGCCCCGGTCAGATCCAATCTGACCACAACGGCGAAGGAAAAAGTATCCAAGCGGGCCAAACCGAAATTGAACGTCAATGATCTGCTAGGTATTGGTGTGGATTTTGATGGCACCAATGCCAGCGACAAAGTGGCGCTTTTGGCGCTTACCCAGAAACAGGGAAAGAGTTACTTCGTCGGTTTCAAAAACTTTTATGCCATTACCCGATACAATCCAAGCGTAAACTACGCTATGGCAGTAACTGAACTATCTTCGCAAATCGCGTCCCGCTATTCCCAATAGAATAGTGTGCTATGTGCAACGGATTGTTTGATGCACGCCTGATTATTCTGGCCGGGGCAATTATCTTGTCCGGTTGTCAGTTGGGCCCGCAACGATCAACAGCACCATCTACCGTACCGTCAAATACTACAACTGGCTCAGCAGGCGGTTTCTACGGCGGTGATCTGCCACCGGCAAATGTACCGATCAATCTGGCGCTGGTACCCAACGCGGTTCCAATTAGTCTACCACTTAGTAAAACCGGAAATAAACCTTACATGGCCCTGGGAAAAAGATATATCCCGCTCACCGCAGCAGGCAATTATCGGGCCCGGGGAACCGCATCCTGGTATGGCAAAAAATTTCATGGACGGCGTACTTCGAGTGGAGAACCATACAATATGTTTGCCATGACAGCGGCTCATCCACTGCTGCCGTTACCAAGTTTCGTCCGTGTCACTCATCTTGGTAATGGAAAATCTGTTGTCGTCAAAGTTAATGACCGGGGTCCGTTTCTGCATGGTCGGATCATCGATCTGTCCTATGCCGCTGCCTGGAAATTGGGGATAACTGCAACCGGCACCGGGTTGGTAGAAGTAGCTGTTGTTACGCCGGCAACGGTAACTGCGGCGTCAACACGCGCCCAATCTGTAACCGGGATCGCCACCAACCCGACTGCAGCCAGCGATAACTTGACTAAGGTTCTGAATCAAGCTGTCAACATTAATCCAGTTTCCAGCATTAAATTGCAAATAGGCGCATTTTCGATATTGGAGAACGCACTCCAACAAAGACGCCAACTGCGACAGGCAGGTTTCCCACTGCAACCGGAATTCGACGAACATGTACTTGGTTCGGGTCCGCCGTATCGGGTCGTTGCCGGGCCATTCCAAAATTTAGCCCATGCCAGTCAGGCCAAACTGGAAATTGAAATCCTGATTGGAAGGCCGGTTATACTGCAAAGAGACTAGGACGGCGGAATTTTTAGCTAAATAATTTTTTTCCGGAGCGAGGCCCTTCCAGTCTCCTGACATTATCCTGCCCACAGACAATTACAAGATTGTCATTTTCTTTCCACGAAAATTGCACTTTCAATCGTTATAATTTCAACTTGATTGCGTGGGCATTTACTATTTGGGATCTAAATTGATTTTTCGTTTTTTTGTCGCAATGACACTGCTGTATTCGGTCCAGGTTTGTGCTGCTGGCATTGATCAATCAAAATCGTTTCAAGACGCCTCGATGGGGCCAGGGGTGTTGGAGCATATTCCCGATGTGGTGAAATCTGTAGTCCCGACCCCAGATATTCCAGCCAAATCCTGGATGCTCATTGATTTTGAAAGTGGCTGGATATTGGGTAGTGAAAACAAGGATCTACGCATCGAACCGGCCAGCCTGACCAAGTTAATGACCAGTTTCCTGGTGTTCGATGCTTTGAAAAAAGGTGAGATTCAGCTCGATGAGCAGGTATACGTAAGCCAAAAAGCCTGGAGAACTGGTGGATCCAGGATGTTTATTCAAGTCGATACTCACGTTGACGTCGAAAGTTTGTTGAAAGGGCTTATTATTCAATCGGGCAATGACGCCTCAGTAGCTTTGGCTGAACATCTCGGCGGAAGTGAAGAAGGCTTTGCGGTTCGAATGAACCATATGGCAGCAGAATTGGGCATGCTGAATAGCCACTTTACCAATAGCAATGGTTTGCCGGACTCTGATCACTATTCCACAGCAGAAGACATCATAATATTGAGCCGCGCGCTAATCCGCAATTTTCCGGATTTGTTTTCCCTTTATTCAACCCGGGAATACACCTATAACGATATTACGCAAAAAAATAGAAACGCGTTACTGTGGAGAGATTCTACAGTTGACGGATTAAAAACTGGCTATACCAAAGCCGCAGGATATTGTTTGATCGGTACTGCCAAGCGCGATGACATGCGACTAGTTGCTATCGTTACTGGCACAGAAAGTCGAAAAATTAGAGCCGATGCTGTGCAATCACTGTTGCTATATGGATACGCCGCCTACGACGGTCTGTTGCTATACAAACCTGGTGCAGAGGTTACCTCACTTCCGCTGTGGATGGGGGATAAGAGCACTGTAGGTATTAGCGTTAGCAAAAACCTCGGATTAATCTATCCAAAAGGGCAGAAAGACAACTTGTCTGCCGCCCTGGAAATTCCAGAAAGCCTCGAAGCACCACTTCAAGCGGGAACGGATATTGGTGCGATTACGGTTAAGTTTGATGGCAAGCCGCTGCTCGAGCAACGCTTGTTCGTAAACGCCGACTATCTTGAAGGTCCCTGGTGGTCAAAAATTCTGGACTCAATCAAACGGCTGTTCTAGTGTCGTGTCCTAATCTAGCTTCACTTTAACCCAGACCAATACCCGGACCAGTTATTTGACCACTCCTGACTCCTCTCCTGAGGGAATGATTTTTCCCTGCGAGGTAGATGTTAAAGTGTTTGTCCGCAGTGGTGACGAATTGGAACAGGAAGTCCGCGAGCTGATCGGGAATCTGATCCCGGCTAGTAAAATCCTGGAAATTCGAAACCGAAAAAGTTCTCAGGGTAAATATCAGGCTCTTAGTTGCAATATACTGGCACAATCCAAAGAAGAAATTGACCAGGTATTCATTGCCCTGGGCAAACATCCTAAAATTCTGATGGTTTTATGAGACCAACATGCCGGATACGCCATCTCGGAACCGCTGACTTTGAACTAGTAGCAAATGCCATGATGGCGTTCACCGACACCAGAGTAGTCGATACACCGGATGAGATATGGATGCTCCAGCATTCCCCTGTGTTTACTCAGGGCACCAGTTGCCACACGGTTCCGCGCATCAATCCGGATAACATCCCCGTGGTGCATAGCAACCGCGGCGGCCAGATCACCTACCATGGCCCGGGACAGCTAATCGCTTACCTTTTGCTGGATATAAAGAGACTCGGATTGGGACCCAAGAAGCTAGTCTCAAAAGTTGAGCAAAGCCTGATTGACCTTCTTGGAGGTTATGGATTAGTGGGTTCCCGCAGAGTTGGTGCACCCGGGGTTTATATCGATTCGGCTAAAATTGCGGCTCTTGGTCTCAGAATTCGCCGGGGAATGTGCTTCCACGGGCTAAGTCTTAATATTGCCATGAATATGCAACCCTTTGGGCTAATCGACCCCTGTGGGATTCCGGGTCTCGAGACTACCCAGCTATCCGATCATGGGATCGAATTACCGTTCTCCAAAATTGAACTTGACCTCCTGTCAGCATTGACCCAACAATTCGGCTGGGAGGCTCCAGCTGCCCTGGAAACGGAATTACCCAGCTAAATTTCGTACTTGATGTAACCGATCAACCGTACCAACATCAAACCATTGACCACTATGTAATTGCGCGGTGACAGCAGAACGGGTAATTTGCTGACAGATGACCGGGGCAAGGGCCAAACGCCCACGGGGCAAACCAGCAAAAATATCAGCGCGATATACGCCAATACCGGAAAAGGTATAACCGGTTGCGTCGGGTGCCTTGATTTGCAAACGAGCGGGCGAAGTGTGCTGATCAAGCGCAAAATCTCCCAGGGGATGGTGCTGGGGGTTGTCCACCATGACCAGGTGCATGGAGGCATCATCGCTTAACTGTAACAATTCAAATTTGACGTCACAAAAAATATCGCCGTTTACCACCAGAAACTGTTCATCCTTCAGCATGGGAAGGGCGTGACGGATTCCACCTGCGGTCTCGAGGGCACCCTCGGGCTCCCGGGAATATACGATCTCCACCCCATAGGTATCGCCATTACCCAGATAATTTTCAATTTCATGGCCAAGATAGCTGAGGTTAACGACCACTCGAGTGACTCTGGCCGCTGCCAGTGCCAACAAATGATATTCAATAAGTTTATGCTTACCGACTTGCAACAATGGCTTCGGGGTATGGTTGGTGAGCGGACGCAGCCGTTCTCCTCTGCCAGCCGCCAGAATCATCGCAGTAGATATCGTCATTTCAGCAAATCAGTGTAGTGTATTAAACATATTGTATGTATCAGCGAGACGAGATACGGTCAGATACGCGACGCGTTTCGCCATGAATGGCCAAAATTTAATTTTCTTGGCCCTTCATAAGAAATGCAACAAAGTGCGCGGCACCCGGTAGATGGCCGCATATCGACTCGCCGGTCGGGAACCCCCCAAATGTCCCAATCCAGCGTTCCAGCCTTTGCCAAGGGCCGCTTCAATTTAAAGAGGGCCATTGGCTGCAGGCTGCGCCTTGTCTTGGAACATTTTGGGGGTTCTGATATATACAATATGTTTAATACACTACGCTAGTCATTGTTCGAGTAGTGTCAACGTGGATTATAAGTGGTCGAAACCCTATAATCCGCTGTATTCGAAACCGCAGAGTGCTATCAATCATTATGCTTTATAAGAAATCACTGAAATCCCTGTTCGTCAGCGCAATCTGGTTTGGTATTGCCAGTTCACCATTTCCGGTATTTGCTCAGAGCGACACAGGCGAAGTTGTCGAATTCGCGGATTTGAGTGTTTGTTTGCCCGGAGAAATCAATGTGCCCAAACAATTACGCGAAGCGACCGGTGGTAGTCCAGACGAACAACCAATAGAGATCGCTGCTGATGAAATCGAAGCCAGTGGCAACCAGAAAGCAACATTGACCGGAAACGCTCATGTGGTCCAGGGCAATCGCGGTGTTTACGCGGACACCATTGTTTATGATCAGGAAAGTTATCAGGCGAATGCCAAGGGAAATGTAATTTTTTATACCCCGAACGGTGATGAAATTCGAGCCGAGGCAATGGATATCGAGGTTGACACATTTATTGGGGACGCCGAAATAGTTAGCATTAAAATTGCCGACACAGCCCCCAATTTTGAAATTCGAAAACATAAGAAATTCGAAGAGGACTATTCAGTATTTGCGCCGTTTCGTAATACTATTCTAGATATTGACGACGAGGAGTCTGACGAAGATTCGGACGAAAAGGAAAAAGTTTATTATCAACGCGCCAGGGCAACGGCAGAAACCATGGAATTTGAAGGCAACGATTTCGAGGTTTTACACAACGCGGTAATGACAACTTGTCCAGAGGGTAGCCAGGACGTAACCTTGTCAGCCAATACCCTGGAATTGGACCACGCGACCGGAATCGGTTCAGCCAAATCCATGACTGTTCGACTAAAGGGCGTGCCAATTTTTTACTTTCCCACGGTCTCGTTTCCTATTAATGATGAACGTAAAACCGGCTTTCTGTTCCCCACAATCGCCGAAGAAAATGAATCCGGAGTAATTCTGGATATTCCATACTATATCAATATTGCGACAAACCAGGACGCTACAATAATCCCGCGAATTCTGACCAACAGAGGAGCCCAGGTTTACTCGGAATATCGTTATCTTGGAGAAGATGCTGAAGGAGAGATCAAAGGGGAATTCTTACCGTCAGATGACGTTTTTGGACAAGACCGTTACGCCTATGGGCTCGATCTGGAGTACGGCTTCGCCGAAACCTGGCGGGGAAATGTGGACTTGCAAAAAGTATCTGATAGCGACTACTTCAGAGATTTCACCAACAACGTTGACATTGTAGCGAGTAGTTTTGTACCCCAACGCGCCAATGTTTCTCACACTGGTGATTTACTGTATTTTAATGCCCGGGTTCAATCCGTGGACTCGATCAACGATTCAATCTCATCGGCGGCATTACCTTATGATATTCTGCCAGAACTCAGACTCGACCTGAAACCCCAGGAAGTGGGGTTACTAGAGGCTGGATTTAAAACCACCTATACCTCATTTGATCACGACGACTCAACTCGGATAACAGGAACCCGACAGCGACTAAATCCCTATTTATCGGTTCCCCTGGAAGAATTGTATGGCTATGTCACCCCCAAAGTATCGCTGTACGATATCAGCTATTCGCTGGACAACAGTGATTTGGCCGATTCTCCTTCTGCAACGATTCCAGTGTTTAGTGTAGATGGATCGCTGGTTTTTGAACGGCTTTTTGAGAACGGTGAAACCCCGTTCTATCAAACTCTAGAACCTCGAATTTTTTACGTCAATATTCCTGACGAAACCGACCAAAACACCTTTCCTGACTTCGACACCGGCGAGAGTACGATAAATAGTTTCGGGCATTTATTTCGGGAGAACAGGTTCTTTGGCGGAGATCGGATTGGGGATACAGAGCAGGTTACCATAGGACTAACTAGTCGAATTGTGAATGACGATACCGGTGATCAAAGACTTAAACTAAGTCTGGGACAGGTATATTTTCTGCAAGATCGGGTAATTCGGATCAACCCTGATGATCCACCAATTACAACCAGCGAATCAAGTTTTATAGGTGAAATTACCGCGGACCTGGGACTTGACTGGAGCGTTTCCGGATTTGCCTCCTGGAATACCGGCACGAGTACGCTGGATACCGTCCGATTGGGAGCGGATTATAATCACAGTCTCCGGCGTAAGGCTTCCATAGACTATACCGAAGTTAATAATTTATCAGAACAGATTAATCTCAGCCTGGACACCCCACTAAGCCCTCGATGGCAGCTGAACGCCGATACAGCATACTCGTTACAGGATGACGAGCTGCGATCTTCCTCACTCGGTATCAGTTACGATGGCTGTTGCTGGGCGGTTCGATTGCGAACCCAAAGGTATTTAGACGGAACTAGTAATTTTACCAACAGGTTTCTAATTACCCTGGAGTTAGATGACTTGGGGCAGATACGTTCAAATCTTTAAGATTTTCAGCAATTTTATGATGTTCAATACACAGTCCAAAATTACCTGGGCCATTGGTGGAGCTCTTGTCTCCATTCTAATTACGACAACCAGCTGGTCCCAAACAATTGGGATCAATCGGGTTCTGGTAATAGTCGATAGTGAAGCAATTACGTTGAGTGAGTATAAAGAACGGCACCATCAGGAGCGAATCGAAAATACCTCACTCGCGGAATTTTCAGGCGAGGTCAATCCCGAAATCCTGGACAGGATGGTCAACGAACAGATCCAGGTAGCCCAGGCTGAGGTTCTTGGCATTACCGTTAATGATCAGGAAATTGATGGTGCGGTACAGTTCATCGCTCAGCAGAATTCAATCACGCCGGAATCCCTGATAAAGCAACTAAAACGCGATGGGTTTTCTTACCAGCAGTTTCGAGAGAGTCTTCTTCGACAGCAATTAGTCCGAAAACTAGTTGACGTTATCGCAAATTCGAGGGTAGTTATAACTGACCAGCAAATCGAGAATTATCTCATGGCCCATGAAGAACTGGCTGAGGTCAACGAGTCTTTTGAGGTCTCTCATTTATTCATACTAACCGAGGGCAAAACGGATACTGAGGTTGAGGCTGAAAAGACAAACATCCGCTATATTCGAAATCTCGTTCTTGAAGGAGAGCCTTTCGATGGCGTCGTCAAAAATTATTCGGATTCGAGCAATCGTGAGGATGGTGGTTACCTTGGATGGCGAAATCCGGACCAGCTCCCGGAACTGTTTTTAAACGCGTTACAAAACATGTCGCTTGAGGAAAACAACATTTCTGAAGTACTTGAAAGCGAAAATGGTTTACACCTCCTCAAATTACATGATCGTCGTGGAACCGGTAAAGTCGTCACCCAACAACAAATACGACATATATTACTTCAACCTTCGGAAACCAGTACTGATGCCGAAGTTCTTGCACTGGCAGATCAGCTATATCAACAATTGATCAATGGTGAATCATTTGAAAAACTTGCCAGGTTACATTCAAAAGATGCGCAATCCCGAAATAACGGAGGGTCGCTGGGCTGGGTTAACCCTGGAACACTAGTACCTACTTTTGAAAAAGTAGCCAGGTCTTTACCCCTGAATACCATAAGTACGCCGGTTAGAACCCAATTTGGTTATCACATCATTCAAGTACAAGACCGCCGGGACGCCGACATGACAAGTGAACTGGCGGCCAATAAAGCCCGCCAGGCACTGTTTCAACGAAAGGCCGAAGAGCTGTACGACAACTGGTTCCAGACAATACGCCAAAAAGCTTTTGTCGAGTATGTGGGATTTTAGTTAAATTGCTACCAAACCGTTTAACCCAGGCAATTTCCCAGCTCCTTCCTAGTGAGATAGGGGATGAGTTGAAAAACAATATCGATGCATTAATTCGCAGCCATTTTGAACAAATGAACCTGGTGACCAGGGAACAACTCGACGTACAGGAAAAAATCTTAAGACGAACCCGGGATCGGATTGCCCAACTCGAGCAACAATTGGATGAGCTGGAAAAAATAACCTTAAAGCAGTAATATCAAATGTAGATTGGTTTGGCGTAGTTGCTCATCGGCCATGCTAACTACCAGAGAGCGTAAAACTGGTGACGCGATGTTCGTAGGATACGAAACACCGTCAGCGAGATGTAAAAGGAATTTATACGAGGATTCAAAGGAATGTCATTGTCTATTGTCTACAGCCGTGCTGGCGTTGGAACTAACGCACCAATTGTTACCGTTGAAGTACATCTTTCATCAGGATTGCCATCGTGTTCTATTGTTGGGCTTGCTGAAACTGAAGTTAAAGAAAGCAGGGATAGAGTACGTGGCGCTATACTGAGCTCCGGTTTCAAATTCCCCAGACAACGAATAATTGTCAACCTGGCACCAGCTGATTTGCCCAAAGAGGGAGGACGATTCGACCTCCCCATCGCATTGGGTATTCTCGCAGCGTCGAAACAAATTCCTCCGGGAAATCTTGAACAATATGTGTTCCTGGGGGAATTGGCGTTAAGCGGCGAACTTCGGGAAATAAGGGGGGCTCTAATCGCAGCGTTATCCATCCGGGAAACCAACCGTATTCTGGTTTTACCCCGGGAAAGTGCACGCCAAGCGATCCTGGTGGAAGGCATCAGGGTATTGACCTGTAGTACATTGACCGAGGTTTGCGCTGGCATAAACGGCATCGGCGAAATGGAGGAGGTATTTCCGGATACTCAGGCGCAGGACCCTACATTTCCAGATTTTTCCGATGTCATTGGACAGCATTTTGCCCGACGCGGAATGGAAATTGCTGCCGCTGGTCACCATAGTATGCTTATGACTGGTCCTCCAGGTTCAGGCAAAACCATGCTGGCCTGCCGTCTTGGCGGCGTCATGCCACCAATGGATCAGGACGAAGCACTCGAAACCGCTGCGATTGCCTCCCTGAGCAGCGGTGGATTTGATCTCGCTTCCTGGAAGCAACGACCATTTCGCAGCCCCCATCATAGTGCTTCTGGGGCTGCGCTGGTTGGTGGAGGTAGCATACCCCGGCCGGGAGAAATCTCTTTGGCCCACAACGGCGTGTTATTCCTTGACGAATTACCCGAGTTTAATCGCCATGTTCTCGAACAACTTAGAGAACCCATGGAGTCAGGAGTAATCAATATTTCCCGGGCGGCCCGCCAATCCAGTTTTAATGCCCGATTTATTTTGGTTGCCGCCGCTAATCCATGTTGTTGCGTTGCCATGTTGTGAGCTTTTTGGCGATCTTAGACATAGCGGAATGGTATGTATAAAGGGTTGATGAAGGGATCTGGCTTCGAATAATTGAAATATTGATATATCTATAGGGTACTACTGAATATCAATATTTTCCTCTATTTATTGGCAAATGGAAGGTAATGCATTTCGAACTCTACCTCCTTATTACCTACGGTTATACACTTGGTTGTTAGCTCAACAATCTTGATTTGCTCGTCCAAGGTGATCTTATCTAGGTTGTCATAGAGATAGCCTGTCTCAGAGGCTATATGAGAAGATTCAAGGCATTTATCCTCCATTGCAGCTAGGATGCCCTCAATTGAAGGAATTTCTGTTTTGATGGCGATAATTCTCTCGTCAAGAGGAGTATTCTTCCGTTCAAATCCCTGTCGACTGATTCCATCTGAGATGAACAGATCATAGAGTTTATCCATTTCGACAGAAATCTTCTGGTGTTCAGATTTTAGATTCTCAAGCTCGGATTTCTTCTGATTGATATTTTCGTTTGCGTTAATTATGTATTTCTCAATATCTTCTTTGGAAAGTAGAAATTCTTTCAATCTCTCGTTGTAAATTTGTTCCAAATCGTCTTTGTGGATTTTGACTTTGCATTTTGTGCAAGTATAGGAAACCGAATTACTTGGCACATACATTTTGTGTCCTTTTTCGCAGTATGTTAGGCCAGTAAAAATGTGTCTTGCTGGTTTTCTGGCAACTTTGACTTTAGATTTAGATTGGTTCTCCAGAAATTCATTAGCCGAATCCCAGATATCTTCTGAAATAATGGGCTCAACTTCGCTAAATACCCACTGGTCTGGAGGCTTCAAATCCCAAGCTTTACCATCACCTCTACTTTGGGTGTAGTTAGCTTTGTGAGATCCTTTCATTGTTGGGTTGGTGAGAATTCTGTGGATAGTAGAATCTGAGAATTTCTTACCGGTTCTAGTTCTAAAGCCAGCTTCATTCATCTGTCTGGCAGTTGTTCTTTTGCGCTTAGTATCGTTGAAGACCTCAAATATCCTCTTTACTGTAGGGACTTCAGAGGGTTCTATTTTTAGTTGGTTGTTCTCCCATTTGTAACCTAATGGAGCCCGTCCTCCTGTATTGCGCCCCAATTTAGCTCTTATAGGTACAGAAGCTCTAACACGTTCTGAAATCTCGTCTCTTTCGAACTGGGCTAAAGCTGCAATGACTGTAAAAAACAACTTCCCGGCTGGTGTAGAAGTATCGATAGATTCTCCAAGTGATATCAGATCAGCGTCGTATTGTTCGAATATTGCAGCGATCTCGAGTAACTCCTTTGTGTTGCGTGCAAGTCTTGCAAGCTTTGAAAATACCAGACCAGTAATCCTTCCATTCTTTACATCATCGAGCATATTCTTGGTACGGGGATGCTCCAGAATAGATCCGCCAGATACTGCGGTCATATCGTATGTTTCGACTACCTCCCATTCCTTGAACTTGCAATATGCTTTTGCTCGCTCTAAGTGATAAGTCGGGGAGTCTTTCTGGCTTGGAAGGTCTGTAGAAGTCCTTATCCATATTCCAATTCTTTTTGGTTTTCCGCTATCCATCTGTTTTCCACAGAATCACTGATTTATAGATAATAGTGGAATGAATTTCTATATGCAACACATCTAGTTGCGTTGCATATGAGTTGTAGTTAACAAAGCTGTGTTAAGCCTTACACCCCAGACTCAGGTTTGCATTAGCCTAATGACTACTTGGATTTTTTAGATTTCTTTCGAGAACTGGTTTCGAACTCAGTGACAAACTCAGTTAGGCTGATTCCCATAGTTTTACAAAGAGATTCTAACTGAACTATATCAACCCTAATTTCACCTGTTTCAAACTTGGAATAGCCACCCTGGTTGGTCTTTAAAATTTTAGCCATATCTTTCTGAACAATCCCTGATTCCAGCCGTTTCTTCTTGAGCAAAGCAAGAAACACTTTATACCTTGGGCTGCGAATAGACTTTTCCATATCCACCTTATACATTCCATGATTGAATATTCAATCTTTGAATATATTTTCAAGCGTTCTGTGATATATTCAATCTTTGAATACTTTACAGAGCTACTTCTAGCAAGAGATTGTTAAGAATTGGCAGCGAGTTTGCCCAAATCGGGGGGCAAAAAGATTCTCAATTTTTACTTAATCAGGATGAGTTCATGGATTCAAAACACTTGGCATCTCTATGCCTTGAATTAGCTTTTGCTGTTTTAGAACGCTCTGATAGAGGAGGAGCGACAACAGGTACAGTGCTTCCACCGTTGCAGGTTCATCTTCCTAATCACCGTAGATGAGTCCATTAACTCAAAGACAGAATTCAGCCCACAATCCAAGCTCTGGGAGTACAAGTTGGTCCATACCATCGTCAGTTCCCGTCTCAGAGCCACACCGGCCCCCTATCGCCTCATCTGGAGGAGGTTTGGAAATTTGGGCAATGCCGCAGTTGGAGGAGTGTTCGAAAGGTACTGAACCTGTAGCTGTCAGTCGCCTTCAAGATTCTCCTTTGGCTCCTGGAAGTTGTAGCGGAATAGGGCGGGTATTTTCTGGTGCATGTGAGTCTAGAAATGGAACAGTAGCGAATTTTTCCAGCTAGAGCGCATCTCCCTTTTAACTTTTAGATATATATTAATATGAAAATTTACCGTAATCCCATTTCGATTAGATCTCTTGCTTTGTGTTCAACAATTGTATTATCAATTTTCCTTTCAGGATGTATTGCAGCAATTCCAGCCATAATTATGGGTGGTGCAGTAAGTGGACAAGCTGCAATGGATAAAGCAGCAAATGAAACAAAGCCACCTCAGAAAATTGAAATTACAAATGACAGTGGCGGAATTATTCGAGTTTATATGGAAATGAATGCATTCGGTTTTAAAAACAAATCGGGACAAGATGATCAAAAGTGGGTAATTGCTGCAGCTGTAATGGAAGCGTCCGAGCAAGGCTGTCATTCGATTAAGGACATGCAGTCAAATACTGGCGGACAAGCAGGTGGTGTGTTGAGTGCAACCAGGACTTTATCGTCGGTTTATAAGTGTGTGACTGACCCTGAGGAGGAGGGGCTTTCTGTGGAAGATCAGTTGATTGTTTATAAGGGGTTTGTTGAACAGATAGAATCTCTTGGGTTGCTAAATTAAACTGATTTGTTACGGCGATTGAAACCAGTCCTGTTCCTTGTAGTACTTTTGTAACTCATGAAAAATTTCGGGGCAATTGTTAGATGTGGCTTCTCCAAGCATTACAGCTAAATCTTCTACAGGAAGCCCAATCTTGTATGCTTCATCTGCCACAATATCTGTCAACTTTCTAATTTTTCTGTCCATTAAAATTCTCGAATATTTCGAGTGAGAATACATACAGCCAAGACTGTTTTCTGTGAGTTAGCGCACAAATATGGATATATTTTGTATAGTACGATGCTCGAAAAAGCAATATCTAAAAGAAAGCCCTTATTGAATATCTGAGCAATTGACATTAGTTTCTTGGTCGCTTTTAATCTTTTTTAAATAACTAGATTTGTTTGATATAAGTAGACAAAAATCGATGGGGAATATGAATTGGTACATTTGAATTGAGAACAAACAGGACAATTTAATCAGAATTATGTGAAATAAATAACTTTACGTTACATTAAGTTATGATCCAATTCTGACAAATGTGATTAAATAATTCATCTCAACAACAATGACTATTCGTTTGAACAACGCTGTATATGGAAAACCTTCATTCCAAAATATTAAATATATTTGCATTTCTCCATTCGCAAAAAATCATGTTAGAGTCGGCGAACTTTAAAAATAGTCTGAGGTGAAACGATGAAAATATTATTCAAAAATATCACAGTGGCCGCCAGCTTCGTTTTCTTTTCTTTAGTGGCAGGCACTGCATCGTCTGCGGATCATGTACTCACAAATTATTTCTCGGTTACCGAATTTTTGGTCGATCATGTGGGAAACCTCTTGATAAGAACTGATGAAACGCCCAAATCAAACCCGGGTTTATGTACCTTTACTGACTGGTTTGTTTTTCCTTACAGTACTTCCACCAGCGCTGCGTTTATCCAGGGATATAAAAACACTGTTGCCTCAGCAATGATCGCTCTCGCAGAAAAAAAACGAGTCAGGCTTTATATTTCTGGAATTGATTGCGCCATTTCACGGCCGAGAATTATTTATATGATAATTGAGAGTTGACCCCGCACTCGGGTTTTTATCCGTCAGCTTGCAGCCGGTATACTCGGCTGTTACAAAATACAAATATAAGGCAATGATAGTTAGGACTGGTTGTCATCGAAGCAACCAGCTTAATTTATAGTGCGCGGGCAGATCCGGGTACTGTAAAAAGTGAACTGACATTATGCGACGAAGGAGATTTCAAAATGTTTCATAAATTTACTGATAGTAATATTCCAAAATGCAGCTATCGCTTATTTTCTGTGCTGAGCAGTGCATTAACTCGGCAAGCAATAGGCTTCGTATTGGGAATTCTTCTTACCCAAACGGCTTCTGCAAGTGTAGGAACGATGCTGCCAGACTTTTATGCCTCTCCTGGTTTAAGTCTCGACAGGGAATCAGTTGCAACGACCGTGGAAGAAAACATAGACCCTTTCTCGGGTACGTTAACCCTACATCACAAGGACTTAGTGATACCCGGTAACGGCGGAATGGATATCGTTATTCAACGTGTATATAACTCCGGGAGCATTTACCACTCGAGAACTAATCGAGTCGGAAGTGCCGGACCTAATTTAAGAGAATTACTACCGAGAACGCCATATGGCGTTGGGTGGAATCTTCACTTTGGTAAGGTAACTAGAACCCCTCCTCAGGTATTAAACAAAGTAGCATGTCACTCCAATACAGTGACTGAAACGACAAATGTATTGGATAACCCTGTTTTTGAGGCGCCCGATGGAACCCAGCATATTTTGGTTTACAACAATTCGCCAAGCAATGGAATCAACGCAAATATGGTTAGTCGCGACCACTGGGCTGCTTACTGTTTGACCAACGGGGCAGGGGGGTTAGAGGTTATCTCTCCCGATGGCATGAAATATACGCTCGACTACAGGAAGGCGGTTCCAACTTTATATGGAACACCTGCCACCGATTATGTTTGGTATACAACAAAAATTGAGGACAGGAACGGAAATTCCATCAATATTGTCTATGATCAAACGCATACGACTGGAAACTATCCAGTATTCGATAAAGTTACCGCGAGCAATGGACGTACGGTAAATTTTACGTATAGTGATCTCACCCAAGCAAACAAAATTCGTCTTGATCGTATCATTCAGGCTGGCGGGCATAGCTGGAAATACAACTTCACTTTACTGGCAGGTGGCCACTACCTTTTGAACGGTGTAGACCGTCCTGTAAATGGAGATTGGGGTTATACCTATCACAATTTTTCGACTGGCATTGCAGGGGACAATGCTCTTAAAACCATCACTTATCCTGAAGGTGGCGCCATTACCTATCAGTATGACTATGAATGCTTCTCCTATTTGGCCTGTGTGTTGGGAAATACGTTTAAGTCATTGGTTGTAGTAAGCAAGACGAATGGAGGCCGAGATATTGTTCCTGGCACATGGACATTTAGCTACGATGATTCCAACACAGAATTGATTACCACCACCGTTACATTTCCAGGAGGTCGATACGAGTACATGCATTACGGATACCGCTATTCGATATCACATGCCGGTAACCCAATGCTTTGGCGAGTAGGATTGCTCAAGGAAAAGAGAACCTATGATGGCTCGACACTACTACAAACAGAGACTTATACATATGGTTCATCGGTGGTGATCTCAAATGAGAACTATACACGACCGCCATATTCTGGAGGGTTATTGGCAGTCTTTCCAAATATTCAAGATGCGAGTGTTATCGCACCTTTACTGACAACAAAAGTCATTCGGCGCGATGGGACGAATTACACCACGACATACGCAAATTTCACAGCAAATGGCGACAACATTAATCCTCACCTCATTACTGAAACGGGACAAGCGACACGCACCAACAATCTTGACTATTTCGGTCGGAATGATAATCAGAATATCGTTCACTTGGTCGATGATGAGGCATATGGTAATACGGGAAATCGTAAGATCACACGAACCTTTGATACCGACGCTAATTTAAGAACAGAAGACCGCTATGGTGTAAAAACAACTTATACCTATACCGGAGTGGGAGATGTCAAAACCAAGAAAAACGAACGCAATAATACGTACACATACTCTAACTATTATCGCGGAATTGCAAGGACTGAAATTCAACCTGCCGGATATAGTGTTACTCGTGGAGTGCGTTCAGATGGTTCGATTAGCTTTATCAACGATGGGCGAAGTAATATCACGAACTATGGCGGAGACGGGTTACAACGAATAACCAGCATTGATCCACCAATAGGGACCACAGCCAACATAGCTTGGGGTAATTTTACGCGGTCGTTAACGCGAGGATCACATACACAAATTATCACATACGATGGGTTTGGTCGACCAAGCTGTCAACAAACGGAAAATATCTACATTGATATTGATTACAACGTATTAGGACAAAAATCCTTTGAGTCATATCCTTCAACTAGTTGTAATACTACTATTGGAACAACGTTTGCCTATGACACTCTAGATCGATTAAAGCGCATTACTCACGAGGACAATAAGTTTAAGGCATTGGTTTATCTTAGCAACAACCTTGTGCATGAAACGAATGAACGAAGCAAAGTCATCGTTTATGGTTATCGTTCTTACGGTAGTCCTGATGAAAAACATCTCATAAGAATTACATCACCAGTTGGTCCAACCGTTATTGGGAAAAATCTTATTGGGCAAATGACAAGTGTCTCGCAAGGTGGAGCGACTCGGACATTTTCCTATTCCAATACCACGAATCCTTTTTTGTATTCTGAATCAAATCCAGAAACTGGTACGACCGTCTATGGTCGGGATATTGTCGGAAACATGATAAATAGAAGAGTCCAAAACTCAGCGATAACGACATTTGTTTACGATGCGCATGAAAGACTCGACTATATAAATTATCCAGCCGGTATGCCAGATACCGATTACGTTTATGATGGCAACGACAATCTTGAGAGAATTGATCAAATCGGCGGTGATAGCTTAAAGGGATTTATTTATGATGAGAACAATAACCTGAAAAGAGAACATCATGATATCAGTGGGCGAGGGTATCTTATTCACTATAGTTATGATGGCCTGGATTTTTTAGAGACGATGACGTACCCAAGTGGTAAAGTAATCAGTTTCAATCCCGATGATCTTGGTCGACCAACCAAGGTTGGTCCTTACGTAAACTCTATCTCATATCATAGAAACGGCGTGCCCAGTTCAGTAAGTCATGCAAATGGGAAAACGACAACAATGTCACTAGATAACAGGCAGCGTGTTTTTGATCTGAATGTAAATGGGGGTGTTGGCGGATACACTGTCCAGACACGATATGGTTATCAAGGCAATAATAACATCGCCCATATTATTGATTTTCGTGATCGCAGTCAGGACATGGTATTTGACTATGACAGCATTGACAGATTGGACGCTGCTAACGGACCTTGGGGAACAGGGAATGTTATTTACACGACGAAAGGAGACATTGCTCAGAAAAAGCTGGGAACGCAAAATATTGTCTACGTCTATTCGGCATCGGGATTTGGAAAGCTAACGGGTCTTGGCGGTTCTATTGGCGCTACTTTCGGCTATGACGTATACGGGAATGTCTCCTCCAAGACAGGAGGGTGGATATATGACTACGACCATGCCGGTAACATGGAAGAAGTTAAGAAAAGTGGCCAAGTGCTTCGGTCGTATAAGTATGATGGACTTAATAACCGGGTTTTGACTACAAAGAATGGAGAAACTACGGTCCATATTTATACAAAGGCGGGAATATTGCTCGCTGATCATCTCGACAGTGATGGTGTTGCAATCAGAGAATATGCGTATTTGGATGACAAATTGATTGCAACTGTCAAAAAAGATAGTGGGACGAATCCTCTTGTCATTACCGAAAATGTCATTGGACAATCATTTGGTTTTGGTTTCGGGAGTAATAGTCACCAGGTTTCTGTTAGGCTATTTTCGCCTCAATCTGAAGAATCAGCGGAGCTCTGCTTAACTGGTTACGATATCAATAGTGCAACTGAGGCTTCAGTGCGTCTGAACGGGGTACTCTTAGGCTATTTGCCAACTGGATCACCCAACGCATTAACCAGTCAAAAGTGTTTTGCGATTGCGGAAGGGCAATTGAATACGGCATTCAATTATTTCGAAATTGGGCAAAGTACCCCTGGTGCAATATGGGGTGTCAGGATTGACTCATATGAAATTTCTTCTTCCGCAGGCTATATGCCTGCAATTCTTCAAATACTGGACTAGGGGGAAATGACAATGACTAAATTTATTCGAATTTTCTCTTTCGTGCTTATTTCGCTATTGGCACATTCACCGTACGCTTTTTCGACAGACATTGTTACACATATTCACACAGATGTTCTGGGCTCCCCCATTGCTGCAACCGCCGCCGATGGATCACTTGTATGGCGGGAAACCTTCAAGCCTTATGGCGAGAAGATGGAGAATGCACTGAGCTCTGATGAAAATGATGTGTGGTATACAAGTAGACCATTTGACGAAGAAATTGGCCTTTCATTTAACGGAGCGAGGGATTACGACCCAGTAATAGGGCGTTTCTACGGTATCGATCCAGTCAGCTTTCAAGAAGACAACTTCCATAGTTTTAATCGATATACGTATGCGAACAATAACCCTTATTTCTATGTAGATCGGACAGGAGAGGCAGGAAGGTACTATGGAGTACCGCCAACACCTCAGGCAGTTCAATTAAATATTAATCTAACTTATAAGGGGGTCCCCACAAATGGAACTCGAAGACCGCAAAGCTATGAGAGGCAAATTAAAGAAGCAAATGCCACAGGAAGTGGGAAAGTTGGTTCGGCAGGTGTTGATCGAACCGGTAAAGTTTTTACTCCTAAAACAAAAAGAGATTTGGATGCTGATAATGCTGCTCGAAATGGGGGAGTAAATAGATGCGAAAAATGTGGTATTAAGACTGTCCCTGGTCAACAGTCCCAACGGGGGGTTACTCCACCGCCCAATGAAAGGCAACGAGATCATATAATATCTAGAAAAAATGGAGGGGACGGGACGTTTCAAAATGGTCAGATTCTTTGCAGAGGTTGCAATTTAGATAAGGCGGCAAACTAACTCATATGGATGACCAAGTAAAAATATTTTTTACGATACCCGTAGAAGGGTCTGAGGAGGTTGAAATCGAATCTCTTTGGGCTTTTCCTGAGGCTAATGGTTTCAAATTAGATAATATTCCATTTTACGTAAGGGGCGCGTCATTTGGTGATAAAGTTAGTGCGGTGAGTATAGAAGGTTGTCTATATATGTCTGAATTGTCAGAGTCTTCAGGGCATAGCACTGTTCGTCTTTGGTTTGCAGATGAAAAAGAAGTACAGACTACCCGAAAAAAATTAACTTCTATGGGCTGTCGCTCAGAGATAAGTGATAATCCCCGCCTCGTGGCTGTAGATATCCCTCCATCTGTTGCCTATGACAATATTCGAGCTTTTTTAGATGAAGGCGAGGATAGTGGTAAATGGGATTTTGAGGAAGCCTGTTTGGGTTTTTTATAGAACAGACCACTTAATATATTTTTTATTGAGAGCAGCTTCGGCTGCTTTTATTGTTTGTGGATTTTCTGATTTCAGGCACTTTTTTAAGAATCCATCTACGTTTTTGTTATTGAGCCATCCGGCTGCAGCAGATGCGATCCATGTTCGGTTGTTGTCTTGAGCTTTTATGGAGCTGCCGAATTCAATCAACCAATCAATATCTTGTTTATTGGGAATGAGTTTGAGCATTGCAATACCTCTAAGTACTCCATCAATTAAAAGAGGCTTACTATTTTTACCCTTAACGTGTTCTATCACTCTGTGAATGTCATGTGTTGCAGAATAAGTAAGTCTGCCGATTGCATCACCAATTGCAAGATAAACCATTGTGGCTTCAAATTCTATCTTAGCAAGTTCAGATAGGAAATTTAAACTATCAGTATACCCAGACTCACCCAAAGCCATAATCATTTGATACTGTGTTTCCCAAGAACGCTTGTCCTTGAGTTCTCTTTTTAATGCAATCAGTAATGCGGGACCAGCTTCTTTGGCTTGGAGTTTCCTAATTTTTTTAGCGGCGGCGCGCCGTTTAACTGATGATTTATGTTGTAGTTGCTCGATTAATTCAGGCAGTGCAATAGTAGCGTGCGACATCAGTTTTTACTCAGTTGTGAGCATCAAGAATTCATCATGACCCTATATTAGATTGTCAATCTCGATGTAAGATTACCAAAATCAACAACCCGCAGCAGAAATTTATAAATAAAGTGGAGTATATTATAGTCGTGACTAGCCTTATATACGTAGTATTTTAATATTTATCGCTATTTTCTACACTAATTTCTTTGTTCGCATAACACTACTTATGTATAGAAGCGTCCGAATCACCGACCAGGATACAAGAGCTATTGTCTGTTCTCACTAAGTCTGAAATAAAATGGCCGTACGAATTTGTACGACCATGAGATTATATACTTATATATCTACCATTCATTCACTAGCAGAAGAGTCAGCACTCGATTGGTAATTTTCGGGTCGGAAGGATTTTCTGACATATATCGATAATCTGAGTCATAGTAGTCAATTTTCCAAAATACCTTTATTTCATTTTGTGAAACTGCACCAAAGTCGTGCTCACCATGTGGGTCATTGTCCTGATTAAAGTCAGTGAAATTCTTAACAAGGCCAATAATGACATTTTTCGTTGCTAAGTCTAGTGCTGAAACACCTGTGCTTAACATCACTCTACCTCCAGAACCTGTAGAACGAAAATGATCATTCAGAACTGCAATTTTATTATTACTACTCATAGCGGCAACACCCCACACTCAGAAAACGAATAGAAATTATTGTGACCAACTATAATGTGGTCTCTGACTACTACATCTACCAATTTTAGTGCAGACTGTATTCTTTTGGTTAATCGAATATCTGCGTCCGATGGAGTAACGTCACCAGAAGGATGGTTGTGGGAGAGAATGATACTGTGTGCGTTGTTTTCAAATATTATCCGAAGAATTTCTCGCGGATGGATAGATGCCATATCCAAGGTTCCTACAGATAGTATTTCAAATTTTATTACCTGGTTCCTTGCACTCAGCAGAATAATACCGAACTTTTCTCTTTCTAGATCAGCCAAAGCAATTTTAAGAAAACCAACGCAGTCAACTGGCCTTGATACAAACTGGTTTGATGCAAACTCTGGAACTAGCAGTTGATAGGCAAATGCAATTATGTCACTCCGGGTAACCGTATCTGAAATACTGTAGTTGCCTTGTTTATCTCGAACGAACAAATTATTTTTCATGATGGACTCTCATAATGATTTAAAAGTAGAAGAGCCATCAATACGACTCTTCCGGGAAGGAAAAATCGTTAAGAACAATTTTCGTTAAACTATTTCATATAGAAATATGAAATAGCTAAACAGGCTGAGTCAAAGATTGACATACGTATGTCTTCACTTTGCCAAGCCTTTCTTTTTGGAGGTAGCTTGTAAGCTAAGTCCGGAATGTATGCGGCAACGAGGCCAGCACGTTGGTATTTGGTAAATGATCCAAAAGACTCAAATATCATCGATATTTCGTCGGTCGAGATAATCTTCTCCTTTACATCATGTTTTGCACATATTTCGTCCAGCTTTTTGATATTTTTTGCTATTGGGAGCGGTCTACTATATGGACTAAAAGACAGTACAGACTCAACCTGATTATTTTCTATAAATGAAACAATTCTTTTTTCAAATATCTCAGGATCATGACCTTCTACAAACACATGTCCCCAGTCGAGTACAGATTTTGGTCCTTCAAATACTGTAAAACCAAATCCTCTATATGTAAGAGCTATTGCTAAGACTTTTTCATTACTAGCGGAAAGTTCAACGGGTATCGTCTTGTGTTCATCTGAACCTGTAATAGCTCCTCATACTTAGCGAGTATTTCTACTGCTGCTGAATCGAGAAATTTCAGCTTTCTTCTGCTAGCTGGTGTTTGACTACTCAGCTCAAGTTGCTTTGATAAGACTGCAATCTTTTTCATCGCGTTCAAAGCAGCGTGCTTTGACAATAATGGAAATATTTCGTGTACTTGCTTATCAAAGATTATTTGATATGATAATGCTCTGGACAAAGCTTGGATTTCATTTCCTAGTTCTGTCTGGCAGACGAAGTACGGACTCTTAAGACCAATAAGGTAGGCTACTTCACTCTGGCTTAAACCTGTCTTTTTACGGCAGGTTTTTGCATAGTTCGGGAATTTCTTCCTCTTTTTTTCTTCCATACTTATTTTTTAGAATCACAAGCGCTATTAATCTAGCTTGCGACAGATATTGATAATACACCATCAATATCTCCATAGAAGAGGGCGTTTGTATAACTATTGCTTCAAGAAATTATAAATTGTGGGCAAGCTGTTAAAAACTATTTGAAACTGAAATACCTGCGTCAAAGTAACTGATGAGGGATACTTGTTTAAAGTCCCCAAGTCCCCAACTCTCTTGGCTTTAAGCTATTGCTGGCTATAGAGATGAGGGACTTGGGGACTTTAGGACTTTAAACCTATGACACCCCATACCGGATATATAGGTCATTTAGCTTTTTGGCAGAACCAGTGGTATTGACAACGTAATTTCCATTCGACTTGTACGTTGATAGTCCAAGTTTCTTACGTAATATATATCCAATCCATTTGGATGTGACTTTTCGTTCATGGAAGTCAGCATACTGGTATGAAAACTCTGAAGTAACTAACTTTACGCTAATGTAGTCACTGTCACTGAGTAACGATTTCAGAATAGATAATACCTGAGCTTCCGTATTTTGGCTTCTTTCGTTTTGCAATTCTTGACTGTATTTAACTGCAACGTTAAGAACTATTTGGCGGTGATCAGCATCATCTATTACTGAAAGCAAAGGCGAAAATATCTGATTAATTCTACTTTCGAGATTAAATTTTGGCCGGATTACGTATTTCTTAATTTTAAACAGATACTTAAATCGATACGCAAGTAACTTATTCCGTAGAGCTAGTGCATCCTGCTCAAAGCTATCAGGTAGTGTTGTGGGTATATCATCTCTAACCGGGCAATAACCTACCTTTTCGGTTATAAATCTGGACTCCAAAGCCTGATCATCATAGTTACCTCTAGAAGCAACAACCTTGGGGCAGAACACGTTATATGAAACAGGAGAATATTTTCCATTGCTATCCTGCGAAACCCTGAGTATAGGGAATCCAGCAGCATTCCCATTGTTCAATATTTTAGCTACTGCTGCCTTCTCATCTGAAAAATTAAAGTCAGCTTCATCAATAACAAGCGACCCATTGGTCTTGTCAATAATGTGGAATAATGCAGCTGTTGACGTACCACCAGAAACGAACACTGTCTTGTAGCAAATTGATCCTATAACTTTTAAAAACCTAGTTTTACCAGTACCAAAATCTCCAACCTTTCGGAGATATGGGAGTTCATTAAACTGTTCATACACCCAGGTCAATAATATGTAATATGTAGCGATAATCTCAAATTCACTAGAAAGGTCTACATAGGAATGGATGAATCTCTTGATATCAGAGACTAGCAAATTGAGATTTTCAAAACTTCCCACTTTCGATGGTAATTTTACGATATTGTTTTTAAGTAGCAGATCATCAGGCGATATCGGATACACGGACGCTCCAGAGGGCAATACGTGGCTATCGGATTCACTAACACTTTCTTTGTCAGAAATAACATACCTTGTTGTTAAATTGTGTTTATCAAATATCGATTCCACAACTGCTCCATTGGAATTTACAACTGAAATTTCCCGAGTCTTTGATATCTGTTTTGATTCTTTTTGTTTCTCCGTCATTTCCACAATAATAGTGGAATTGAACTAAACATAAAGACGTCAAATAGTATCTCCTGTACGAATTTATCTGTCTTTGAATAAAACAATCTATGATTAAAATTGACATATGATGAAAATCGACTTCACTTTACAAAAAGAACCATTTAAATTCATACGAAACCATATGAAAGGGCATTCTGAAGAAGAGATTGTCAAGGCTCATAATAGCTACTGTAGAATGCTCAATATCTTGGTAAAAAAGTACAACCAGGATTATGGTGATGTTGATTGATACCAGGAAATTGATACAATAATTAGTGGTGGGGCTAAATTCGTTTAGAAAGTTATTTAACAATCAAATATATGGAAAAAGTATATGGGTACATCCGTGTATCGACACAGAAACAAGGGGAGGGTGTATCTTTGATTGAACAAAAATCTGCGATTGAAGATTTTGCCAATAAAAACAATATTGAAATTGTTCGTTTTTTCGAAGAGAGAGTAACTGCAGCAAAAGAAGGTCGCCCAGCTTTCAATGAGATGATGACATTACTGTCCAAAGGAAAAATTGACGGTGCCTGTTTCCACAAAATTGACCGATCAAGCAGAAACTACGGAGACTGGAACAGGATCAATATACTTGCAGACTCTGGAATTAATTTCTATTCGGTATCTGATGGAATTAATCTGTCTGATGAGGCTTCAAGACTGCCTGCTGACATACTTGCTGCGATGTCTACTCATTACATTAGAAACCTTCGCAGAGAGGTAAACAAAGGGCTCAGAGGACGCCTAAAACAAGGTCATTTTCCGTTTAACTCACCAATAGGTTATCTCGATAAGGGAGGTGGTGTTGTAAAGGAAATAGATCCTGTTAGAGCACCTTTAGTAGTTGAACTCTTCGACCTATACAGCACTGGTGACCACAGCGTTAGAGGTCTAGCTAAATTGATGAATCAGAGAGGCTTAAAAAACAAAAGAGGCGGAAAGATCAGTAAAAATGCAGTATGTTCGATGCTAAAAAACCCATTTTACATTGGAAATATGAAAGTCTCGACCAATGACGAAATCTATCAGGGTCTACATAAAGCGATAATTGATAAGAATGTATTCGATACCGTTCAGAATCTAATTAACGGAAAAGCAAAAATACGAAAGGTAAAGCGAAGGTTCGCTTACTCAAGAAAACTATCCTGTAGTTCTTGTGATTACAGTCTGATTGGAGAATGTCAAAAAGGACACGTGTATTATCGCTGTCATACCAGTTCTTGCCCGATGAAAACAATCCGAGAAGAAGTCGTCAATAAATGTATTTACAACTACTGGAGAAATATTTGTCCAACTCCGAATGAAATTGCCGAACTCGAATCCAATCTCTATCGGCTTAGAACAGAGTACGCTGACCTTGATACCCAAAAGAAAGAGTCATATCGAATGGATATTTCGAAGCTCAAAATCAGACTCGATAGACTAACTGATGTTTTACTAGACGAGGCTATTGACAAAGAAACATACAGTGCTAAACGAAATGAACTCTTGGCACTTCAATCTAGCTTAGAAAACAAAATTGCGGAAATAGACAAAGGGGAGGGCGATATTGAGGGAAAATTTGGAAAGATCCTTGAACCGCTGAAGTGCTATAACAGACAACAAAAACTGTCCGATGATATTGTTGTAGCTAATCTAACTTCTGAAACCACCTTGAACATTCTTGTTGAGGGTCAATCGTTAGTAATAGCACCATATTCGTGGTATGGGATTATTGCAGAATCTCGTAATCCTGCGCTATGTGGACATACACCGGACAGACCTCGAACCGTATTGTCAATAGCAAACCAAGGCAACAATAAATCGCTTTACTACAAGTTCAATCAAATAGATACAAAGAATAAATTAGTAAATCTTAAATCTAAGAAGCTAGCAAAGAGAATAATTCACTAATTCGTTAGCAAATTATAAGCCCCACCTCTTGGAGCTAGTTTATCAAAAACAAAAAATGCCGGTAGCCGGTGTTTTTTGTCTAATTTACACAGTTCAATTTTGAATAGTTGAAGGAGGTTCAGTAAATAGTAGTCTCATGATTATCAATAAAATTGCTTCTACTACGATTGCCATGTGGTATTGCAAATTTATGTGCGGAACATAACAGTAGTGGGCGTTTTAGGGACGATTTTCTTCATTTTAGAGGGAGTAAAAACAGCTCAAGGTTTCTACTCAAAAACTCGAATACTAATGGAGGATTACGAGTATACGACCACTGTATGTAACAACGAATTGACCAAAAAAAGGGTTTACACAAGAAAGCTTTTTGGTAACAATCTTGCTCATATGCGAGGCTCAGTTGAGTCAACGCATTGGCTACTAACTAAAAATAGGGGATTTGAATGTCAAAAGTACCAGTGCAGAACTTGATGGTTTGTCAGGTAGAATCGACTGTAGTAACACACTACGTTGTTTCTACAGAAAATGGATACATCAAGAACGCCCCCCAGAATATTGACTCCTGGTCTTCAACACGATATTGCGTAGATTTGAATGGATTAAGTTTGATCGAGCAAATAGTTCAGAGAGTTAAGAAAATACAAACAAGTCTTCCCTATAACATTGATTATTTGTCTATTTCCCTGCCAGGAACTATTGATGGTACAACCACGATTGATGGTTCGTCTAGATTAGGAATTACTGACCAAGTAAATGTTACTGATGTGTGCAATAAACTTGGAGCTCCCACAACGATGATTTTTCATGATGCAGAGTGTTTGGCTATTGGAGAGATTCTTACTGGAAAGATTAAAGGAGGCGAAATAGGCATACCATCACATGAAAACTTTGCCTACATTCTTATCGATGAAGGAGTAGGGTCTTCAATTTTTATTAATGGGAGGCCCTATAGAGGTGCAGGTGTAGCTGGGCACATTGGCAGGTTAGTTGTAGAACCAAGCGGGGCATTTGATTCTAATTTTTCAAGCAGGGGAACTTTGGAGGTATTCGCATCTAGACCATGGATTAGTAAGAATGTGGTTAGCGAGTTCTTAGCGGAGGCTGGAAAAAATGGTGCACAAAGAGAATCATCTAGTGCTTTTCGCTCAGCAGTAGGCGCCGCAGCAAAGTCTACAGACACTTCTGTTCTAACGTTAGACTATTTTGCGCAGGGATTAGAGGATAGAGATCCAATAATGGTTGACGTTCTGCAAGACGCAGCACAGTATCTAAGTATTGCGATAAATGCAATAATTACGATAGTTAACCCTTCATTAATTTTACTAGGTGGAGGAATGATAACAGAGTTACCAGAATTCGCTAAAATGGTTATTTCAAGTGCAAGGAGAAATGCGTGGGCTGGAGCCTGGAACGAAACAGAAATAATTGTTACTGGGTTAGGAAGAGAGTCTCAGGCCATGGGCGCAGCATATCTTTTGGCGACCGAAATACAAGGGCGGCACGCTAATCAGAATAGAGAACTGCCTAATTACGTTTTGTAACTAACTTCACAAATGTTACTGTTGAGTGCTGTGCAATGAAACTATTAATAATAAATGCAGACGATTTTGGATTGAGCGACGGGATTTGTCGAGGAATTGTTGAACTTTTAGATATTGGTGCAATAACCAGCACAACTATGATGGTAGCTGCTGATGGTGCCATTGAAAGAGTTAGTAAATGGGATATTAAAAAGCAAACTGGAAAGGTAGGAGTCCATTTACAACTATCAAGCGGTAAACCGATGATTCGAATAGATCGAATACCGAGTTTGGTTTCCCATCAAGATGGGCGCTTTCTAAGGAAAGATCAGTTTCCAGGTATGGATACATCTGAGATTGAACTAGAATGGAGGGCACAGATTGAGTGCGCCCATGATTTATTAGGGCATAAACCGTCTCATTTGGATAGCCACCATGGAGCCCATCACATAGATAGAATTGGTGAAGTATTTTGTAGACTATCATTAGAGTACAAATTGCCAATAAGAGACTTGAACGCAGTTTCGAAATATTCTGCAAATAGAAAACTATTGGGCAGCGAACATGTAATTTATGATTGGACAGCACGAGGATTAAATATAGAAAACTTAATACAGATGATTGACGATTCATTTACTGTTTCAAAGAGTGGGAGGATCGTAGAAATTGTTACTCATCCTGGATATTCCGACGATCATCTTCGAGATATAAGCAGTCTAAATGACCTTCGCGAAAATGAGCTCGTGTCTCTACGAAATCTTTGTGACTCTGGTTGGCTTGAAGACGCTAATGTGAAGCTAGTAAATTTCTCAAGTTTCAAATGACAAATACAGAAGTTCTCAGTCTGATCACAGCTAGTAAAACCGAATGGAACAATTACAATGCAAATAGAAATGAGTATATTGACTTATCGTTTCAAGATCTCTCAAGCGTTGACTTCGAAGGAAAAATAATTACTTTTTGTGATCTATCTGGAGTGCAACTGAATGATACAAGATTCCTTGATTGCACATTTGATAGATGCATATTCAACGGTGCAAATTTCACTAGAAGTACATTTGTTAGAAGTACTATAAGAAAGTGCCAATTTGCCAACGGTATTCTGACATCGCTGATTTTTAGAAATTCTAAGGTTATAGATTCTACGTTTGAGGAATCTAATTTAGACGACGTAAATTTTATCGATGCAACAATCGATGAATCTACGTTCTCGGCGATTGAGTCATCTTCACTCTTCTTTGAAGATTGTCAGGCGAAGAATATTATTTTGAAAGACTCGCAGATTAATAGCTTTTCAGTCGCTGGATCAACATTTGTGAATTCGACGGTTGCCAAACTCTCTATCCAAAAAATAAGCCTTCAAAACTCAAATTTTAGAAGTTGTAATATACTTGATATAAGCTCGAAAGAAGGCATATTATCCGCATCACAATTCATAGAATCTAGATTTGAAAAATTTAGATTAGAACAAAGAAGCCATCAAGTGTTTAATATGGATATGTCTGGCTCTCGTCTTTCTGAAATCGACATGAGTTCTATAGGGCTAGGATCGGCTACATTATTGGAAACATCACTCAGTAATTGTTTTATGCCTACCCAAATTGGAAAAGTTACTTTTTGGGGTAAATATATTCCAAATTCATCTCTAATGAAGCAATCTGTAGAAGACGTTAAAGGTTTATCTCCAATTGTCCGAAGAGATATTTCTGATGCACAATATCTAATGGCAAAAATTGAAAATGCTTCAATACTTGGGAGTATCATATTAAGGGTTTGGGGGTTCTTTACTGGCTTTGGACAAAGCCTAACCCGATTGCTATTATCTAGCATTAGTATAGTATTAATGTGCGCTTTCTTTATTCTCATTACTAGAGGTTTGTTCAACAGTTCAGTATCTGAATTCACACAAGTGTATTCAGCAATATCGGAATCTATACTCGCCTTTTTTTCCATGGGTTCTCCGTCAGAGACTCTCAGCGAAGCTGAAAATAGAATCTTTCTAATTGCTCGAATCTCTGGATTCTTTATGCTGGGTTTCTGGGTTTCTATCGCTTCAACTAAACTTAGTAAATTGGGATCATCTTAAGAAATAATACGTATCATTATGAATCAAATTTATGCAATTGATATCGGTGGATCATCGATCAAACACTCTATGGTAAAAATCGAACAAGATTTTGCCCTGATAGATACGCGATTTGATAACATTTACCTTCCAGATAATGACTTTGTAACATTAAAAATTGCAGTAGTAAATGCTATTAAGAATTACGTTTCTCAAAATAAATCTCTAAAATATATTGCAATTTCTACGGCTGGTGCGGTTGATAAGAATGGTACGGTTCTCGGCTGCGGTCATTTCAACGGATATGAAAATATTGATTGGGCTGAGATACTTAACGAAGCATATCCAGGAAAACTAGGCGGAATTGTTGTCGTCAATGATGGTAAAGCGTCTGCATGGGCAGAGTTTCAGAAATATGGAAAAAGCACAGTCTCATTTGCTCACTATGTTGTGGGAACAGGAGTAGGGGGTGCACTAATATTTGCTAATGAAATATTATATGGTGATGACGATACTGCTGGAGCACTTGGGCATATGAAAGTTGCGTCTAACGGGTCTGTAAAATGTAGCTGTGGTAATTATGGATGCCTAGAAACCCTTGCTTCTGGTCCAGCAATAGTTCGAAATTTTAGCCAACTTAATAACAATAATAATTCCATGCAGAAATTAGCTCAATTTGATGAAGTATTTAGTGCTGCCAAGAACGGAAATCCTCTCGCTATAGAAGCCTTCTATTTAGCTGGGGAATGGTTAGGTTTTGCCGTAAGTAATATCGTAAATATATTTAATCCAAAAAATATTACAATTGGTGGTGGGGTGATTGAAGCATCATGTCAGCTGGGGGGAAATGGGGGTCCATATTTTGAAGGTATTATGTCGAAGGCGAGAAGTCTGGCCTTTGACGATATAATGGAACTAACTAACGTTAGGGTTGCGGGATCTGGTAACGACGGTGGAATGCTCGGAGTTGCATTAATTTGCAAAGAGAAATTTTATCAAGCTAGTTAACAATGATTATACTGGGGTCGTATCCTGAGTTAAAAGGTGCAAATTGCGACAGTAGCGTATTAAAGCAACTCAAAGAGCTTACTGATAGTTTTGTTCCATCGTCAGTTGTAATACATATCCTTCCACCGTATCCAACATCGGGAGATGGTGGTTTCGCGCCAAATGACTGGTTTTCTGTCCGTTCTGAGTTAGGAACGTGGGAGGACTTAGTTACATGGGCAAAGGAGAGACGCATAATTCTTGACGGTATTTACAACCACGTTGGCATAAACCACAATGTTGTGAAAGAATTTTTTGAAAATCCAAGTGAAGAAAGTCCACTCTATGCTTGTCGTGGAAAAGATTTACCTTCACCTCAACTATCTCCCAGAGGTGGTACTGTCTATCATCAATATCAAATTAAAAATGAAACTTGGCAGCTTTGGCAAACATTTTCAAAGGATTCTGTAGACATAAGAATATCACACCCCAGAATTTACAATGAAATTAATAAACACATGAGCTTTTTACAAAACTCCGGTATTTACGGAATACGTCTCGACGGATGTGCTTATTATGGGCATGATGTAAACTTCGAACAGTTCCACAACCCAGACAGCAAGAAACTCTCTCATATACTGACCGAACTAGCAGCAAAGCATCAACTGTTTGTCTTAGCGCAATTAGACGCTGACCCGATTGGAGCTTCATATTTTCATAACAAAGAAGGATGGTCGACTCCTGTTGTAGACTATGCCTATTCCGCTGTTTTAACACGAGCAATTTTATCGGAGTCGGCAGATCCAGTAAGTATGCACGTTGAAAGAACAAAAAACTTGCCATGCAGTGTTATTCGTCCTCCTCGTACACATGATGGGATATTGTTGCAGTCGGATCTTCTGACAAAAGCTGAGCTTGCACATATATCAGAATTGACACGAGATTGGCAGCTCCCAGTACGATCAGCAAATGGTGAAGATTATGAAATAAATTCTTCCTTGCCATTTATATGTTCCTTGGGAGTTAATGATCATGATGCATGGCAAAGAGTTTTGCTTATTGTCGCGTTAACAGTATTTATTCCTGGCATACCATATTTTTATCTACCTTTTATAGTGGGCGATAAACCGGAAGATCGAGTAAGTTCGGATGGAGATGATCCGCGCACTTTAAATCGTACAAGGATTAACAAGAACGATTTGGAAAGATTCATTTCAAGTGAGAAGTCATCCCAGTTGAAATCCATATTGGAGTTTTCTGAAGTCGTGAATAGAATGTTTTCGATCAATGAGGCAACTCAATCAAAAAGTCCAGTTGATGTGATTGCTGATCGTAGTAAGCTAGTTATCAAATTGGACGGATGCTATTTATTTATGTGTAATTTCAGTTCTAGTGTTACCTGCGACACTGGTAACACTTCGAATTATAACTTGGCCATTAGTTTTCGCCATAATGTGAATACAATAGAGCCATTAGGATTTGGAGTCTGGTTGGCAAATAATTAATTTCATTTTCGGAGAAAGTGATTTTTACTGGAGAAAATGACCGCCTCCGTTCGTGGCTTTATTCGGAGAGATATCTTTCTTTGGAGACTCAGAAATATAGTGTCCACTCTGAGTACTCTCAAATGGCAGAAAAGTATAGACCGCAATCCAAAAATTCCTATTTTAGTGTGCCAACGTATTGGATTGATGCCGAGCTTCCTTCCAATTTCTCATTGAGCAATTCTATAAAAACCAATGCTATCGCATCGCACTATTCCAGTTTAGAAAAATTTCTTTTGCCAGTTCATCCTGGCGCAGTAGATTTTTTTCCAGGAGGAGTCAAAGAAGAGCTTAGTAAAAAAGAAGAGGGACCAACTTTGGTTGCGTCACCAACTTCAAGCACTAGAACTGTATATATTCACGAGAATGAACTATTTGGTACCGACGGTCATTTTTTGAAACTACATTTTCCAGGTAGAATATCCAGATTTGGTAGAGAACTGACCCCAGGAGACGTACGGCATCAGCTATGGGTCAGCGACCAACTAAATTCACTTACAATACCCCATCTTTCTGAGTTGGCTGGTGGGTACACTAGTTTTTCAAACAATTATGCTTTTGGATATTTAGTTAGGTCGATGTATCCGGAGTCACTGGCTAGTCCCGACCACGAACACATTTTTCCACTTTTTTCTATGTACGGTAACGACGCACTATCCGTCGATCATCCGCCTTTAATTCTACAACTTGCAAAAATATTTGGCGAGTCAAATGAAGTATTTTTATTTAGTAGAATTATAGAACCGTGTATTAGACTTTGGATTAAAATTGTGACTGAATTGGGTTTAATACCGGAAATGCATGGCCAAAATACATTAATGTCCCTTAATGTAGAAACAGGAGTTTCTTCGATATTTTTACGGGACATGGATATGTTTGTTGATTTTAGCATTAGAAAAAAAAATAATTTGGACTGTTCTGGGCTGTCTCAAACTGTTAATGAAGAGTACTATTTGAATGGTTCTGAAAGGCTGCTTAGTCTGACTTATGATGGATTTTTATGTAATCATTTCTTCGAACCATTAGTTTCTCTTTGCATGAAACATTCGACGATAAATAGAAGTAAATTAGTTGAAAATGCAAAGTTATTGTTTACGCAGTTAGGGGGCAATGACCTACCGTTCACTAGTGACTCATATTATTTTGGCCAGAATATTCTTCCAGATAATTCCTTCAATTTGGAACTTATTGAAAGAGATCAATTGTATCGTTAGTATAATCCCTTAGAGTTAGCAAAATGCCAATATTGAGTCTGGACACCTATAGCCACCTTACAATATAAAACTTCGCAGTATCCGACTAACCTGTCTGCTTATACTAAGATTAACTCATTTACAACTACCCTAGTTGTATGATCTCCAAGGACCGGGATTATCCATCCACATACATGAGTCTGTGGAAGTTTTGCCTTTCACAATTGTTGCCCCCTTGTGAATCGGTTCTATATCGATAGAATGATTAAATGGAGAACGTCATACATTTTGGTATATCTAATGCAAGAGGTAGCGTCGATTGTTTTGGAATTTCTTTTGTGGATCAATTTTTTCATATATTCTTACTTGGGAAAACCGGCGTTGGAAAAAGCTCGTTAGTACATAATCTAATGCTGAATAATTGTCGAGTACGTCAAGGTCGACTGTTAGTTGATCCCCACGGAGATCTAGCAGATTCAATTCAATATTCTCACTCAACTTATGGTACTGATCCATTAATCTATCTCGACATTGCGAACATCAGTGTTGAACTGGGATACAACCCGATATCTAATTTTTCAACAGATAGCCATTCACTGATCGTTTCAGGAATAATTGAAACACTAAAAAAGCTTTGTGACTCAAAATCATGGGGAGTCAAAATGGAACATATTCTACGCAATGTACTCTTCACACTTTTATCCCAGGAGAAAGCAGATTTTTCTTGCATAACAAAAATTCTCACGGACAATGTTTACAAAGAAGAATGTATTTCTAATCTATCTAATCAAATTATTATTGATTTCTGGCGCAATGAATTTGATAAATACAACCCTTATCAACGCTCTGCAGCAATTGCGCCAATCCTCAATAAAATTGGTGCCTTTATAACCAACCCCTACCTATACAACTTCCTCTGCACCGACAAGAAACAAATCTCATTCCGAAAATGTATGGATGAAGGAAAAACCGTAATCATTAATCTAAACAGAGGAAAAATAGGAGAAGACGCCTCAACTCTACTAGGTGGTCTCATACTTAACTCTATAGCCCTGGCAGCATTTAGTAGATCAGATATACCTGAAGAGCAGCGTAAGCCGTGTATGGTGTATGTAGACGAATTCCAAGCATTCACTACACGTTCGTTGGCCAATATGCTTTCAGAACTTCGGAAATATAAGGTGGGAATGGTGTTAGCAAATCAACATCTTTCACAATTAACCCCTGAAATCAGAGATGCTATATTAGGTAACGTTGGGACAATAATTTCGTTCCGTTTGGGCGTGGCCGACGCTCAGTATATGACCAAAGAATTTAATGGCGTATTTTCTGTCGATGACCTACTTAACTTACCAAACTACCATATGTATCTGAAACTTATGATTAATGGAGCTCCTTCTAAACCATTTTCTGCTGTTTCTCTACCGGCAAACATACTGCACTAGTATTTTTATGGCAAAGTAGGCTATCATGCCCGGCGTATGGAATAACAGGACTAAAGGAGGTCAATATGAAACTCATACTGCAAAAGGATCAAAAGGGCGGCTTTGGAAAAAATACATATATCTTGGAGGCAAAAGCTGAATTAACAGCCGAAGAGCAAAAAAATGTAGATAAATATAAAGTCGGAAAAACTCTGTTATACACAAATCTGGCTGACAGGGGGTCTGGTGTATTAGGAGCTGTCTCTCGCAAACTTACCGGAACTGAAATTACCATTGATGATCTAGTGCGTGGAAAAAAGATTGAGCTCAAGGATATCTACGAGATAATTGATCTTGAAGATCAGGTAAAAGAAGCCTGTCAGCAATTCAAGCTCGTATTAGAAACCATGGCGTCATTTGGCGGAGACGAAATCATCGAGTATTGATGGGTAAGTTTACTGACTCCCTCAAGGAATGGTGGGATGATGCTGGAAAGAGTGCTGAAGATTGGGCAAAAGTTGGTAAATTTGTTTCGGATGTAAAAACTAAAGCAAAGGTTACCAACTATAACCAGTCAGAAAAGATTGCTGATCTCAGAGCACTATATAACCAGGTTAAGGAAGACCACAAGAGTTCTGTATTTGCCCAGTTAAAGCCGTACGACTTAGCTGGAGCCATTGTAGAGTATTCTCTGGCAAAGTCTGGGAAGAACGGTAACGAGCAGCTAGTAGAGCCTTTTTTCGACGCTGTACTCGATCTAGCAACAGATGAGTGTTTCTTTGGAATAACAGAGATGGATTGGAATCGTGAGATTCCATTATCTGAGCAAATAGAGACACGAAAATTTCTGCTTTCTGTTCAGTCAAGATTTCAAGATGGAGCTGACTATCTCGAAACCTGGGCAGAAACAATGATCGAGGTTTTTGTTACCGTTTTAGGAAACCTACCGGCAACGCCCAGGAATTTGGAAAGCAGCAGGAGTTTTGCAGTACCATTGATGTACCTACTGCAAAAGCCGGAATACACGGTTGAACAAGTAGTCTTATGCTTCTTCCAGAAAAACTTGGACCAAGGAGGCATGTTTGAGGATATTCGGGGTAGGTTAAATTATAACGCTCGAATTGTTTCTGGTATCGATCCAGAGAACCCAGAAGATACTAGAAAGCCTTTACTCTACCCGACAGATTCAAAGCTCGAAGGTATTGAGCTCTCAACTGCCTATTTTCGAGGAACGGTATTTGAGGAGATTTTCAGATCACCGTACCCCGTAAGCATACCGATTGATCTTAGATTAGAGCACACCCATATTTTAGCAGGCACTGGTCACGGAAAGACCCAACTAATACAAAGTCTCATTCTTGACGATATCAACGCAGGTAGGGGCTTTTGTGTCATCGACTCTCAGGGCGATCTTATCCGCAATATCACAATGCTTGCTGAATTTGATCCTAAAGTAGCAGAAAGTCTCGCAGAAAAGATAATAATAATCGATCCAACGGATACTGATTTTCCAGCCTGTTTGAATATGTTTGCTATGAGTAAAGGAGTTGGCACAGAAAGCTCGTCATTGCAAAAAGAGCTAGTACTTAATGCTACCGTAGACCTATATTCATATATATTCGGTGCGTTATTTGGTTCAGAGTTAACATCAAAGCAAGGAACAGTATTTGCCTACATAGCTCGACTGATGATTGAAATACCGGATGCAAATATACAGACGTTAAGAGAGTTAATGGAGGATGGGCGAAAGTTTCTTCCATATATGGAGAATCTGACAGGGTCTGCACGAGCGTTCTTCAAAACACAATTTTTCACAACGACATATGGGCAATCAAAACTACAAGTGCTTACGAGACTGTGGTCTGTATTGTCTAATGCAACTTTGGAAAGAATGTTCTCGAATACAGAGAACAAGGTCGACGTATTGGAGGCAATCAATAGTGGCAAGATTCTTCTGGTCAATACCTCTAAAGAGCTTTTGCAGCGTGATGGTTCTGCCATTTTAGGTAGGTTTTTTATAGCACTAATCTCCCAAGCAGTAATTAAACGGTCTGGTATTTCAGAAGATATGCGAAATCCATTTATGGTCTACATTGACGAAGCTCACGAGTATTTCGACTTTCGCCTGGAAGATATCCTGAACCAAGCAAGGAAATACAAAGTAGGTTTTACTCTGGCCCATCAAAATCTAGACCAGCTTCATGGTCTAAAAGCGACTGTAGCATCTTCAACTTCTGTGAAATTAGCTGGAGGCGTCTCTTCAAGCGATGCCCAAACAATGGCAAGAGATATGAGATCTTCAACAGAGGAGATTATGTCAGTGACCAAAGGAACAGAGAGTACTGAATTTGCCTGCTTTCTGAAAAACATTACTTCTGGTGTGTTACCCATTGAAGTGCCATTTGGTCAGCTTGAGGAGAAAAAAGTAATGTCAATGGAATCGTATGGTTCGCTTATTGATAAAAATAGAGAAAATCACTGTAATCATGTTTCTGAAGTGTATCTGGGGTCTGAAGACAATGAACCGTTTAGTCCAAAATTTGGAAAGGTTTCTTCTACGCCAAGTTCTGTAGAAAAGAAAACGGTATATAAAGGTGAACCCAAAACTAGGGAAACCGTAGCGGAGAAACAAGCGAAGGAAGTTTCGCAGGTAGAAGAAAGTATTGCTGATTCGAAAACTGACTTGCCTTCGAAACCACCCAAATCTCCCCTAAAAAAGCCAAAGCACGAGAAGGAAGGAAAAGGTGGTTCAAATCACAAATATTTGCAAAACCTTGTTCGAAAGTTGGCTCACCAAAGAGGTTACAAGGTATCTCTGGAAAAGCAAGTTTTATCCGGAACCGGTGCAATAGATGCGTACATTGAGGGGTACGATAAGTCAATTGCTGTGGAAATATCTAGTACAACCGGTTGGAAATGGGAGGCTTCAAACATATCCAAGTGTCTTGCAGCAGGATCAGATGAAGTAATAGTACTAGCATCAGATCAAAAACATCTTAATGAGCTAAGAAACAACTTGGATTCAGAGTTTCTTGGAAACAATAATATTCTGTATTTCAATCCAGATGACTTAATTTCACACTTAGATCAGATAAGAGCAAGTGCTTCGAATAAGGAAAAAACCGTAAGAGGGTACAAAGTTAAAGTCAGGTATTCCGCGACTGGAAAGAATGAGGCGGAGGAAAAAAAAGAGGCAATTGTTAAACTATTAATGAATGCACGAAATCAACCCTAGCCAAAAGAAGCGCTCTCGGCTCTTTTCTCGACCATACAGGTGGAACTAAAGTTTACCTTTACACCCCCTTAGCATAGTATCAAAAAAGACCGAGTTAATAAGGGTTTTCTGTCTGGATATACACAAATCCCTATTTCCCCTTTCAGTGGCAGCATCAAGACCAATGATAAAATTAAACGGTAAGAAGGTGGCATAGGAGAAATCAATTAGAGAGGTAAATTAAAAATATGGATCAGGGCAACCATTATAAGAAGTGCGATCTACAAGTTCATTCGCCTAGAGATAGAAATTGGAAGGGTAACAATTGTGTTACGAAAAACGAGCGTGAGACATACTCAAAAGCTTTCGTTAAAGAATGCAGAACGGCTGGCGTCAATGCGGTCGCTATAACTGACCATCATGACATGGTCTTTTTCGAATACATTAAGGCTGCCGCGAATACGGAACTAGACGAGAATGGGAACCCAATTCCTAATGATCAGCAGTTAATAGTTTTTCCAGGAATTGAGCTGACTTTTCATCAGCCCCCAATGCAGGGCCTGTTGATCCTCGACGCAAGTTTTCCCGAAATACTATTTCCTACTGTACTTGGATCACTTTCACTAGCTCAGGCACCAAATGAAGATTCGAAGACTGTCCAGACTGTCGCTATTCCCAGCGATTCCGTAAATAGCATTAACGATATATATAAAAAGCTAGATGGAACGGACGGAGTAAAAGGGCGCTATATCTTTTTGCCGCACGTAAAAGATGGTGGCCACAAGACTTTGATGAGAAAGGGGTTTCACGAAGCCTATGCCAAAATGCCATGCGTCGGTGGCTATGTCGATGGTGAATTCAAAGGCGGTAGCGTGGGCTACCACAGTATACTAAATGGTGAAGTTGATGCCTGGGGTTTTAAATCAATTGCCGTTATTCAGACAACCGACTATAGAGCAGATAAAACACTTGCCGAACTTGATACTGCTACTTGGATAAAATGGCGCGAACCAACTGCTGAAGCTTTGCGGCAGGCATGTCTCGCAAAGGAATCAAGGATAAGTCTTGCTGAGCCAGAACTACCAAACATATTTATCGAGAAGATTGATGTAACCAACTCTTCATTTTTATCGAAGTTCGATTTAGATCTTAATCCACAACTAAATTCCATAATTGGAGGCCGAGGAACAGGCAAGTCCACGATATTGGAATATTTAAGATGGGCATTATGCGACCAGACAGAAGGATTTGGAAAAGAAGGTTTCCAGTCTGATATATTAAAGAGACGTAATACTCTAATCGATAAAACTCTCAATGATGTGGATGGTGAAGTTAGAGTTTTCTTCCTTGTTAATGGCACTCGGCACATAGTAAAACGAAACCCAAAGTCAGAGGATGTGCTCTTGAAAATTGGCGATGGTGTTTTTGAGTCGGTCAGGCCAACTCAAATCCAAGATCTATTACCGATCCAAGCTTATAGCCAGAAACAGCTAAGCAGCATTTCTGTTCGGTCGGACGAACTAAAGCGATTTATTGAACAGCCAATTTCAAAAGATATCGAAGATATAAATTTAAAAGTTGGCGAGGCTTTAACTGAAGTCAAATCCGCCTATCAGAAACTTGCCCGGAGCAAAAAACATTATACCGAACTGAAAAAAAACCAAATTGAGATTGGTTCCTTTAAATCCCAGATAGAAAAACTTCGTGGCGGACTAAAGGGTATTTCAGAAGACGACAAGAAAATATTGGATCGGGCAAAACATTATGTGAACGAGAAAAATCGTTTCGACGAGATTTCTCTTGAGCATTCATCTATCCAGGATAGCGTTCGACCTTTAAAGGAGCTGCTTGATAAATATATAAATAACGCTAGCGATAGCTCTGATGCATTCGAGAATGAAGAAATCCTGAAGGGGCTAAACGAATCACGAACTGAATTCTTAAAGGACGCATTAAAGAAAATTCAAGAACTCGAACATCTGCACTCCGATTCTACTCTGAGGTACAACGAACTGAAAACCGCTTGGACTGAGATTAGAAATGCATTTGGAATAGAATATAAAAAGGCAAAGGAAAATTCAACATCTAGCCAATCAACCTTGAGTGCGATCAAAGAATTAGAGAAAAAGATAGAAAACCTTGAGTTAGTGATTAGACAGAAGCAATCTTTGCTCTCAGAAGTCGATATGTCCGATGAAATGTTTGATCGCCTATATAAAACCTACATTGATTTACAGATTTCGAAAACCGATAAGTTGAAGGAATCCACTACGATATTTACTCAGCTCTCCGATGGTCTAATTAAAGCTGACTTTACAAAAACAATTGATGTTGAAAGGATGTGCGATGAGATCAACTCGGTGTTCTCTGCATATAGCCTGAACATCAACAAGTCTAGAACGGAAAGATTAGCAGAGTTAGTATCCAATTCGTCCGCGCCATTGTTAAAGTGGAGTGAAGCCGTGTATGAAATAAAAGCATTGAGCGAATTTAACTCGGCACCAGATATTCAAGATGAATTGCCTCACACCCCAATTTTGGATAGCACGGGATTTAGTCAGGCAAATAGAAGAAAAATTTCAGAGGCACTAAACAGTGAGGGTCTTTTAATACTTGCATCAATTAAGCTGGATTTCCTTCCAAAGTTTTCTTATCAAACCCACAATGAAATGGGCGATAAAATACCTTTTGAAGAAGCATCCGCAGGCCAACAAGCCACCGCATTACTGAATGTTCTTCTTAATCAAGATGGGTTTCCCTTGATAATCGATCAACCCGAAGATGATATTGATAATCGAGCAATCGAAAATATTATCACAAACCTATGGGGATCAAAGAAGAAGAGGCAGATTATTATAAGTAGTCATAACGCGAACCTCGTAGTAAACGGAGATTCTGAATTGGTTATCTGTTGTGACTACAACGCCACGAGTGAGCAGACTAAAGGCCATATTAAATACGAAGGCTCTATCGACAAGCAAGAAGTACGAGACGAAATAACATCCATCATGGAAGGCGGAGAAAGAGCCTTCAAACTCAGGAAAGAAAAGTACGGTTTCTGATGTGTATATATGTTCATACCCGATCTGATACCGTCAAATTTGGGTTCGATTTGATCTTACACTAACCGTAGAATACTTCGGTCAGTTTGCGCTAATTGTTAATCCGTTAAGAAAACTTTAGAGGTGGTTATGCTAGTTGAAGAATTCGCCTACAAAAAGTGGGCTGTTAAATTTCATTCAAATTTTACTCAATTCGAGCAAATATTTGCACCTTTATTTGATCCACTATTGTTGCACAATCCTAGTCTCGCACCGGAAGTTCCATGGTTTTTAACGGGTCAGTCTTTCGTTCAAAACGTGAATGGCGTCAGAAATCATAACTCCAGGCTACTATGAGTAACTAGAGCATTTGCATAATAAGATCATATGCTTTTTCATAATCATCAGAATCAGATTTTGGGGAAAACGGAGTATTAGCTTCAGTCGGAAATTTCTTTACTTTCTCATACTGCTTTAGCAAGATCTTTCTTTCTTGCCTCAATTCAGCGAGCAGTTCTAAGTCAAATCCAGAGTTTTCACTGGGGGGAGGGCTAAATAAAATTGTAGTTTTTCCAGTCTTATTGTCAATTAGGAGATGGTTCTCTAGCCATGTTCTGACGGACTCATATGACATTCTCATCTCCTTATTTAGTGATTTAACTCCTACACTTGTAGAGACATTAAGGAGGTTGCTCATTGCACAGACAGGATTATTTGCATTTCTACAGCTAATCGCAGCGAATAGAGCAAAATAAAAATCGCCTGTTTTTTCAAAGCCCCGTTCAAAGTGTTTAACTGCATCTGAATATCGACCCTGATCAAATGAGTTCCTGCCCATTTCAAGAGAATTGTCCGCATGTGATGCATGCGATCCAAAGCCAAGCACAAAAAGTAAAATAACTCGTAACATCGTTCTATTTTTCTAGTAGTTTTGGTAGTTCTTGAATTTGAGAATTTATTGAAGTAGTTCCATTTTCGATTGTTGCTTCATACTTTGAAATAACCGCAATTCCACAAAGAATTACACCAAGTAATACGAACAGCAACCCGGGGGAAACGCTACGCAAGTCCGCTTTTGCTCCATCCAATTTCATCGAAAATTCAAACTTGCCGGTTATACCAAGTTTAAGAAGAAGATACCCTAAGTAGACTATAAAAACTCCTGAACATAACGCCATCACTTTAAAAAACTGTACGGCTAGTATTTGTGAAACCATTGATTCAACCTATTAATCAGATATTTGGGGATACTATTGGTTTGGAATAATTTCAAATTCGTAATTTCAAGCTGCCAAATACATCAAATCGAATGACTGCATTTTTGAATTCTTACAATTCCGAATATTAGTACAACGATAGAAATGAGTATTTTTTCGACCGATTTAAAAGTAAAGTATTCATACCGGTTCACCCTGCATAACGAGACATCCAGTATCGCCAGGATTCACAAACCAAAACTGACCAGCTTTGCTGTCCGGTAACAACAGAATTCAATATTTCGCTTCAAGTCCAAGTAATACGTGATCGATTTCCTTATCGGTAATGGGAGACCTTCCATCCTCGTATTCTAGGGAGATACCGACATTTTTAGACAACCAGTACGACGCTTTGAGTGAGTCCAATTCTGAGTACTCATCGCCATCGGCCTTGAAGTCGTAACGAAACGAATGGCCACCCTTGAACTCCCAGCCGGTGCCGCCCGCGAAAGGTCGTATGGATAACTCCAAATCCGCACCAACAGCTAGTTCGGTATCGCCGTCCGCCCGACTGATGAACGGACTCGGTGTGAGTACTTCACTGTATCGAAGCTTTGGTATGAGGCTAAGATGATACGCAGTCTCAGTCTTTTTAGAAAAAGCTCTATAACTTCCGATTTCCAGCCAACTAGGACAGCGTTCGGACGTGCATTGCTTTGGGTCTATACCATTCGGAATGGTTGAAAATTGCAGGTGAGGATCAGCGCTGAATTCCAGACCAACAACTTTGCCCTCAAAGTCAAAATCCGTGAGATAGAACAAATCGGCATAAATAAGCCACGTATTCTGCGGCAGTTTGGGTCTATATTTAAACTGCAAGTCCCAGTTAACCGGGAGACCAAATTTTAACTCCTCCACATTTGACTCGTCGTCATTGGCCACGTTTTTAAAATTCCAGGAAACGTGGGGAAGCAACGTTGTGTCCCGGGCAACACCTTTCTCGGATTCACTTATCAACACCGGATAAACCAGGGCACCTGTTCCAGATAGGGACTGCTCGGCTTCTTTGTTATCATCTGTATATGATAGTGTCGCGCCGGACACGTTCCTCAAGCTTTTCGCCCAATCCTCAAGCTTGCCTCTTAATCTGGTCTTCTCTGTAAAAACAAAACCAGTTTTCTCGTCAGCAATCGGTGCCACAAGAGGCCGACCCTCGAGGGCAGCTTGTAAAGTCCCCGCACTCATTGGAAACTTATCCATGAGACCGAGTTCTCCGAGCTTTTGTATTGCTAAATCAAGCTTGCGCTGTTGCCAGTTACCTGGTTGATTCCCGAGTAGGCTTTCGGCACTAGACACCAACAACATCTTCCAAAAAACGTATTCTACGGTGTTCTGATCTATATCTGGCGCACCAAACTCGCCGGTGTTGGTGAAGTTAGTAGGATCTATATCATCTGCCGCGTGCGATATCGGACCACTGCTGAAAACAAGGCTGAAAAGGACTAAATAAGTTAGTTTTCTCATGGTTAACATCGATTTCTTGTCTGGATGTATTTTGTGAAGATACGTCCCGCTAAGTCTCTGACTGTCGACGCTCGTTCCAAGTCGCTACGATTGGCATTTGCTTTAACGTCAGCGAAGAACATGCTATCAATGAGCGGTTTTAAGTCACGCTTATCTCGTGCCGTATAGTCCAGGTTATCTACCAAGTCATCGAAAAGAGATATCTCCGAAACGGGAAATCCCTTATCAAACGAAATCATTCTCTTAGTACGGCGTTTCGTTTCCTCAAAGTCCACGCACGGGACATTGCTGTCCGTAAGTGACAGTTTTAATGGAACCATTACTACTTTCATGCTTTTTCTCCGTCATGTTGATTAAGCGGGAAACGATGTAATTACCGCGTTTATCCAAGTTTCTGCTGAATGATATCCAATACTATAAAGTACTTAGCCATAAAAGATGTGATATTTCCCACATATGGGTCTTAGAGCAACGAATCGACTAGATCATGTGACAAAATCATCCTCCACAAGCAGTGCGGCAAGGAATATGATTGCATATTTAAAATGTGATGTAAGCCGATTATCGCTAAGCTCGGGTGACTGTCCGATGTGTACACCGGACGCACAAAGTGGTGGTTGGTCAAATTTTGACGGTCTCTCGTTAGACGAAAGCTGCCTAAGAAGTATTACGCCTGAATGGCTCTTCAGGGAAAAACTCAGACGGTCAGTGTCTGTCAGCTTCTCAGCCAAATCGATGATTTGGTACGTCCAACTTCAACTTTCTAGGCGTAGATTGGCTGCAATTCCTTTGGCTGAAGCTAACTAATTTCTGGCTCACGTTTCGCTATACTACTCATGCTGGTTCCTTCAATTTTTGCTTGCTGGGTCTTTGTATATCCATTCAAATACACTCTGGTCAGGTAAAATTTAGAGCTATCTGATAATTTATCGGGGATAGGGCAGTAGCCGAGATAGGCCATAATTTGTGGGAAATACTTTGTTTCTGGAGTACATTGGTTTCGCTCCCACATTCGATAAGTTCCCGGTGTGATCCTTAGAACAACGGAAACATCCCGGACTGCCTGGCTATTCTTAATTCTTTTCTGCAACAAATGTGATCCGATTCTGTAAGGTAAACAATCTGGTAATTCCAAGTTTCCAATGGTATCTCTCACTTCATTTCCTTGGAATATGATTGGATATCCGACTATCGATTCCAGTTTTCTAATAGTTTTTACTGATGGATTAAAGATTCCAGATTGGTACTTTTCAATAGTACTTCGAGCGTGTCCAAGAGTTCTTGCAAGCCTCGTAGTTGTCCAACCAAGGTCAAAGTAAAGGATATTTTTGAGCCTATTCGGCAGGAGATGACAAGGTAATTCAACTGGACAAAACCCAAGAAAAACAGATATCCGTTTGTACATTAACGGAGCAATTCTCTTTCTATTCAGTTCCCAGTTTGAGACCGTAGCTTCACTAACTTTTAGCTGAGTAGCCAACTCAGACTGCTTTAATCCGAGATCAAGCCTTTTTGCTTTAATATGAGCTGACAGGCAATCTATCTTTTTAGGATATCCTGATGGTTTTCGTAAGCTACTGTTTTTTATAGCTTTACAACAAGGCAACGCAACGGTGCCCCTGCGGATATCTTGGCAATCCTGATCGCTGTAACTGTCAACCTGATCAAATAAATCGCTATCAGTCTAAACTATCCGGGCCATTACTGGATCGAATAGATATCCATTTGGGGATCAATGCGGTATCTCGCGCCGAATTGCGGGGTCCCAATGCCAGCAATGAATCAAGCAAAGTTATCAGGCGACGGGTTAAACACGCTCATTCCATCCAACTCACCCGACAGGGAAAGACCAATAGCCAGTTGAGCGTACCGGAGCTTAGGAAAGTTTGTGTAATTACTATGCGACAACAGGAAATACTCGATCAAGTCACAACTAAATTTGATCTTTCTATCCGGGGCTATCACCGAATATTAAAACTCGCACGTACCATAGCCGACTTGAATCAATCAGATTCAATTACCACAGATAATTTACTGCTAGCGGTAAAACTCAGGTGTCCCAACAAAGGAGAAACCTTAAACCACGTTGGCTAAGCTAACTTTATTAGCGCGTTTCAGATTCTTCCTCATTCAAATCGGAGGCCAGGGTATGTTCCAGATTCTCCAATGCACTATTGGAAATCGAAATAATTGCATTTTCATCATGCCGAACTTTAACTTGCTGCTTCAACGTATCGATATCACTTCGCCGTAACATTTCGGCACGACGAGCTGCGAGGTGAGGATTTATCCCAAGCTCAGTCAATACGCTCTTTCCCATTTCCAGTGCTGAATAAAATGTTTCCCTGGTAACGCCGGCAACTTGCTTATCGATTAATTCCATTGCATGCCCGCGGTCGAAGGCACGCACCATAATTTTAGTTTCAGGGAAGTTTTGCTGAATCAATTCTACAGATTGGTTTACTGTGACAACATTATCCATAGCGAGCACAATCATGCGAGCACTATTGGCCCCAGCGGATCTCAATACATCCAAACGCAGGGCGTCTCCATAATAAACTTTGTAGCCAAACCGTTTTACCCGCTCAAGCTGAGAGGGGTTATGATCAATCAGGGTAGGTGCAATGCCGTTTAGCATCAACAGTCGTCCAATAATCTGACCAAATCGTCCGTATCCGATTACGATTACTGTATTGCCTGGCTTGTCAGTCAAATCCATTTCCTGATCGGAATCAATTATAAACAATGGTTCAATAAACTTTTCATGAATCACCATTAGCAACGGTGTCGCGATCATGGATATAGCTACTGCGAGAATCAGCTCTCCGGCAATCTGTGGCTCCATCGCCCCCACTGCAGCGGCAAATCCAAACAGTACAAAGGCAAACTCACCTCCCTGGGACAATAAAAATGGAAAAAACCAGCGTTGGCTATCGGGGATATCGGCAAATTTTCCAATGCCGTATAAAACCAAAATCTTAACCATCATTAAAATCAGCGTAATGGCCAGAATCTGTAATGGATGTTCAAATAGAAGTCCAAAGTTCATGGACATGCCGACGGAAATAAAAAAGAGACCCAGCAATAGCCCCTTAAAAGGTTCAATATCCGACTCAAGGGCATGCCGGTAAGGTGAGTCAGCCATCAGTACGCCAGCGACGAAAGCGCCCAATGCCATTGAAACGCCGATGGTGTGCATGATCAATGCAATTCCGCAAACCAGCAGCAATGAAAGTGCGGTAAACACTTCCCGTAAATTTGTCGAGGCAATATACCGGATAACATGATGCAGTAAAAAGTGTCCGACTACAAATATAGCGACCAATACCAGGATGATGATCGGTGTCGACACGTTTCCAGTATTGGTGGTATCGTTCAATAATTCGAATCCCAGCAATGGAATCAGCGCAATGATCGGTATTACTGCAATATCCTGAAACAACAAAATTGAAAACCCGGTATTACCGGCAGGTGTATCAATCAACCTTTTTTCACCGAGGATTTGTAATGCCATGGCGGTCGAAGAAATCGCCAGTCCCAGACCAGCAACCACAGAGGTTTGCCAGCGAAATCCGAATGCAAGCGCGACTCCACACAGTATCGCTGCGGTCAAGACCATTTGTAATCCGCCCACACCTAAAATAGGTTTACGCATATTCCATAATTTTCGCGGCTCCAGCTCCAGACCAATTAGAAAAAGTAGCAGGACGACGCCAAATTCTGAGAAGTGCAAGATGTCTTCCACGTTGGTTATTAACCCCAACACCCAGGGCCCGATCACTACCCCCGCTACCAGATAACCCAATACCGACCCGAGACCTAATCGGGCAAATATGGGAACCGCAAGCACCACCGCGAAAAGGTAAATGACAAGGTTGAACATTAAGCCGTTGTTATCCAATTCTTGGTTCCTCAGGGAGAAATATTTCTGTCATAGCGGGAGGATATTAAGTTTATTTGCCAACAGTCAATGCTGAGCTGGGAATCTCTTCCACAGATGATCGAAATGTCGAAAAAATAGTTCTTGTTATTGTCAAGATATCAGGAGTATTCTCGCTGCATCTGCTACCTGGGATCACCAAATGACTAAGTGGTATTGCGCCAATTTCAGTTCCACGTCGCTAGTCTCCAACACAGTACTGTGACGAACAGGGCGAATCCGGTTGCCAGCGCGGTTAGGATGGATTCCATCGCTGGAATATACATGGTGAGCATCGGATTGTTTTTATTTTCGATCCAGGATGTCATTATAAAATCTATCAGTGATCAATACTCGGTACTACAAATCGTCTTTACCCGGAGTATAACTGCCCTGATTATCATGGTAACCGTGATATTCGTTGTCGCTGATCGATCCACATTTAAAATACACAAATTGTGGCCGGTCATGTTCAAGGGTACCTGTGGTTTCTTTTCCTATCTCGCTTATTATATGGCGTTAACTGGGTTGCCTCTGGCCGATGCCGCCACCATTACATTTTCCGCTCCAATAATGGTTACCGCAATGTCAGCGATCCTGTTTAAGGAACAGGTAGGGTGGCGTCGCTGGGTCGCGGTTCTCATCGGATTTTTCGCGATTACCCTGGTAGTTGGACCCAAGGGGCACTTTAATAATCTGTCTGTAGTACTCGCTCTGGCTGCGGCATTTACCTATGCAATATCGACAATATCCACTCGTTACATCGATCCACGGGATACTGCGCTCACAGCCTCCTTTTACTCGTTGGCAATGTTTCTTTTTTGGAGCATTGTTTGCAGCGTGACCGTTCTCGTTTTGTTCAAGAGTAATGAAACAGCGCCGGCTTCCATCGCTTTTTTGCTTCGGCGATGGAACCACCCGACTGATTTCGATCAGTGGCTGATGGTTGCCCTCGGATTTATCTCTGCGGGTGGTTTCTATTGCCTGGTTAAGGCATATATGGTGGCCGAGTTCAGTGCGGTATCACCATTCGAATACTTTTATATCGTTTGGGGTGCAATCTTTGGATTTATTATCTGGAAAGAAATTCCTTCACCATTAACCATAGCTGGAGTTGTATTGCTTGTCGCCAGCAATCTGTATATCCTTAAACGCGAAATGGAACGTCGCAAGCGCAATGCGTTTAGAAAACCTAAAATTCCGCACCGGTAACAATGCCCACCCAGGCTATCGTTCCTAATCAGTTTTAAAGCAACTTTAGTTTAGAAACTAACTCGTTTGTATGTCAGAACCTCAGATCAGTGTTGAGCAATTCAATCAGCTCACCCGAGAACAACTACCTTTTATCTCTATCATGAAAATTGAGGTTGAAGAGATTGGCTTTGAAACTGCGCTACTCAGGGCGCGCTGTGACCAACAATCCCTGAGGCCCGGAGGTACGGTGGCAGGTCCGATTATGATGGGACTCGCAGATGCCGCATTTTATGCAGTGGTCATGAGTATTATTGGACCGGTAGAACTCGCGGTGACGATTAATTTATCCATCAATTTTCTACGTAAACCCGGACCGGGTGATATATTTTGTCGCGCCGGAATTTTAAAGATTGGCAAACGCCTGGCGGTTTGTGAAGCCACAATCTATAGTGATGATATCGGGATTGATAAACCAGTGGCCCATGTAACCGGGACTTACTCGATACCGCCTAAATCCGTCTCTAACCTATAATAATTTGAATTAGCCAATAAACCGATTAAGCCGATATGATCTCTTTATTAAAGCAAAGCATTGGTAATGCTCTCGAGGCCAGACGCAATGCACCAGTTACCAGCATCTACGGTGTCGCTGCGGGTCTTGCGATGTTTTTGATTGTCGCCGTCGTGGTCGCGTTAATCGCAGCCCCGGAAGGCGATATTAACTACCACTTCACTCGGGAGCGGGGCATTATAACTGCAGTTTCTGCGATCCTGTTGTCCATGGCCTGTGGGTTTTCTGGTCTGGCGTTCTTTTTGTCGGTAGATAGCAAAAATGCTGGTCGATATTTCTGGTTGTTGAGTACCATTGCATTTTGTTACCTGTCCCTGGATGAGTTGTTGGAATTCCATGAACTCGGTGGAGAATTTATTGAAGACAGGGTAGGAGATACCGAATCATTTCGAAGTTGGAATGATGTGATCGTCATCTTATATGGAGTACTGGCGATTCCGGTATTCATAGGATTTTGTGGTGAAATTCTGCGATACCCCAAAGTTGCTGAGTGTTTTCTGATTGCCTTTGTTTTCTATTGCATACACACAATAGTCGATTCGGTAGCTCAACCAAGAACGGACCTTTCAACGATTATTGAGGAATCTGCAAAAATTATTAGCTCAGGCACGTTTGCCCTGGGTATGCTGGTTGCGGTATTGGGCATCAAAGACGTAACCGTTCCAAAAAAAACGACTAATCCTTAAATGATGTTAATTGGGTCCACGTTCTAAATTCGAGTCACAACTCTTCACATTACCACTACCCGGACTTTTCAGACAGATTGGATTGAAACTGTAATTGACAATTACCGCAAATAATATTCAATCCTGGTTTTCCCCATACATTCGTTTTGCATCCAGGGCAGCTATACCGACTTTTACTAAGGCGTTTGGAATGGTCGGGTTCGGTCCAGTTAACATTTTCTGACGCTACTTCTGTGGGAACGGGTTCCAGCAGGGCAGGGGCATAAAGTCGAATTTCTTCGATAAACCCAGGCTTGTGGTCTGCACTCATGCTTGCCGTCACATCAGAGGTAGATGGACTCCAGGAAGTTTCTCCAAATCCACCCCTTGGCTGACTGGATTCCTGCCAGGCTGGCTCAGTATCAATCCATTCGAATTGATACTCCTGATTACAGAGCGCGATGCAGGCCTGTAAAAATTGACCATTAGGTTGTGGGTAGTCAGACATCGACTGCCCGGTTTTCCTGCCCCCAGCCTCACCAGTATCGCTAGGAATCAGTCCTATGCTATCCATTTTTCCCGCCCATTCCTGGTTATGGTAACCAGAACGACTTTTATTTATTCCAAAGACAAACTGCCACAAATGGCATTGTTCGTGAACCAGGGTCTGTAACACATCTATTACCTGGTGTCTGGCAAAATACGAAGGGTTCAGGGCAATCTCGTGGGCTTTGTAGCCTTTTCCATCAACCCAGCGTTGTGGGGAGAAATAACCCATGGTATTGCGGCTTCGCTGCAGGGTTAACATACACCATGGCAACTGATCGTCAAATAACCACCCGTTAAAGTGGGCGTAAGCCTGGGTTAATAATGCGTAGAATTCAGCAGTGGGATTTTGTGCCATTTCTATATTGTATCGTACGAAACAACAAAATAGTAAAACACAACATTAAGTCCGGCAGGGCATATGGGTTAATGCTGAATGAAGATACTTATTCGATTGACCGACCACGCGTTATCACGATCATGGCGGAGCCCGGTTCACCCCTAACGCAAATTTTTGTTGATCCCGATTATTTGTTTTATCGTAATTTGATCTATCCCAAAATTATAAGATCAGAATTAATCATCAACAAGAATTCGAAGTCGGGTAATTACATTATTTTCCTTAATTAGTTACTTTCACTATCACCAATAAGTAATTGAATCATTGTATATATTCTCTATATCTACTAAATTTGTCTCTCTGGGGGCATTAGCTATACCTCGACTCTGGCGAATTGAAGAAGCGGCCAAAGCATGAACATCTTTTTGATTAAATCCAACCCCGCTCAAACCATTGGGAACTTGGGTCTGCCGCATCAGCTGAATTATCCGCTTGGATAATATTTCTCCAGCATTCTCGGGAATTGCATCTTTTAAATCGGCGTTTAAAAATTTGGCCACATCAAGATGGCGTTCTGGCGCGCCCTCAGATAAATAGTTAAAAACCGCGGGGGCGCTAACCACAACACTGATACCATGGGGGATAAATGGTGCTGCCACGGGGTAGTCCCTAGTATCAATATCGTGCATGAGATGGGTGACGCCATATGACATGGCATGGGCAAGATGGGTGCCGGTATTGCCGAATGCCATTCCCGCCAGTGTAGCGCCAAACATCAAATGATCCCTCGCTTCGACATCCTGATTGTCGTTAACGCCCCGCACTAAATACTCGCCGGCAATCTCAAGGGCACGGCGCCCTGCCATATCGCTCCAGGGATTTGCACCCTGTAGCAGGGTGCGTTTTTTTGGCTCGCCAATTTTGTCCCACCGGGTATAGGCCTTGGCGGTATAGCATTCGACAGCATGGCAGAGTAAATCGAACCCGGTGGATGCAATAATATTGGCACCCAGAGAATCAGTGCAAGCGGGGTCCACAATGGCTTCTACTGGTAACAAGTAAGGCGACCCAATGACAAATTTGGTATTTAACGCATTTATCCTGATTACGGTTACTGAAGTACATTCGGATCCGGTTCCACTGGTAGTCGGGCAGGCAATATGTGGAAGTATAGGACCGGGTATAGGTATTCCGGCGCCCACGGGTGGAGCAAAGTAATCGGTAAATTCCGACGGATATTTAGCGTAGACCATAGCAGCCTTTGCGGTATCGATGGACGACCCACCTCCAACCGAAACAACGCCATCAAACGGTTGCTGTTGCAAAAAGTGGGTTGCCTCAATAACAGTGCTATCGTCTGGCTCGATCCGTATGTCACTGAAAATTTCGACCGCAATACCGCACTTTTTCAATGCTTCAATCGCGGTTGCAACGTATGGCCCATCGCGCAAATTGGAGTCAGTAAACAGCGCCACCCGGGTGAATCCACGGTCGGCAGCCCGCTGTCCCACTTCTGACAGACAACCTCGCCCAAATGTCAGCTTCGGCATCATCACGGTAAAGGAGTCAGCACCATGGTCACAAGGTGCAAAATATTGGCAAGCCATAATCGTAATATTAGGTTTAAAATTGATCCACGACAAATTTAGCCGATAGATTTCATTTTCTTGAGGATACGTAGTTCAACGGTTTTCATCTCCTCAAGCACGTCAGTAATATCGTTGTGTTGCTGTTTCAAAATTGTTCGGTGGTGATTAATTACCCCGAGGACGTAGTGCATTTGTGCGACTTCGCCAGATTCAGAATCATATAAATCGAGTGTCTCTCTAATTTCCGATAAGGTAAACCCCAGACGCTTGGCACGTAAAATCAGTTTTAGCCGAACCCGGTCCCTCTCATTATATATCCGTTTGGTTCCTTTTCTTTGGGGTGATAGAAGCGACTGATCTTCATAAAACCTGATCGTACGCGCAGTAATATCAAACTGTTCAGAAAGTTCGGATATGGAATAGGTCACTTGCATAGGGGAATCAGTGTAGACGATATTGACGTTTACGTAAACGTCATGCGATGATCAATTGTTCCCAGAATTGGTTATGTCACGTGCTAGATAAGCTAGAACCAGATCAATCAAGCGAATTCAAACATCTTCGTTTTGTCACATCAGCAAGTCTGTTCGATGGGCATGACGCAGCGATTAATATTATGCGGCGGATATTGCAGGCCGCTGGTGCAGAAGTTATTCATCTTGGTCACAACCGATCGGTGGATGAAATCGTCACCGCCGCACTGCAGGAAGACGTGCAGGGAATTGCAATAAGCTCCTATCAAGGCGGGCATATTGAATACCTCAAGTATATGGTTGATATGCTGAGGCAAAGAGGGGGCTCAGAAATACGCATCTTTGCTGGGGGAGGCGGGGTAATTATTCCAGAAGAAATTACCGAACTCGAAGCCTATGGAGTAACCCGGGTGTATTCACCAGAAGATGGACAGTCGATGGGTTTGGAAGGAATGATTCAGCAAACCATGGAGCTAAGTTTATTTGATCCTGCCCAAAGTGCCCCTAGAGATATGGCAAGTTTGGAGCAGGGCAATTGGCGACAATTGGCACATCTTATCACTGCGCTTGAAAATGACAGTGCCGAGGACCAGTTCGTCGATGACATTAATCGCGCTGCAGCCAATCTGGAGGTTCCGATTCCGGTACTTGGTATTACCGGCACAGGTGGCGCAGGAAAGTCCTCGGTGACTGACGAGCTGGTACTCAGATTTCGCCTGGGCCAGCGGGACAAACTAAAAATAGCGATTATCGCCGTGGATCCATCCAGACGAAAAACTGGAGGCGCGCTGTTGGGAGACAGGATTCGAATGAATGCGATTAATCACCCGAATATTTTTATGCGTTCGGTGGCTACCCGGGAGGCTATCGGGGAACTCCCCTCGGCTATTCCTGACATCATCGCAGCATGCAAGATTTCCGGGTTTGATTTGATTATCGTTGAAACCCCTGGTATTGGTCAGGGCAATGCCGAAATTAGTGAACTGGTGGATTGTGCGCTATACGTGATGACCCCGGAATTCGGTGCCCAAAGCCAACTTGAAAAAATCGATATGCTCGATTTTGCTGATATCGTGGCTATCAATAAATTTGATCGCAAGGGCGCTGCAGATGCATACCGAGACGTGTGCAAACAGGTGCAACGAAATCGAAAAGCGTTCTCTAGCGCGCCCGAAGATATGCCCGTATTTGGCACAATGGCAGCCCGCTTTAACGATAACGGCATCTCAGCGCTTTATCATCAGATATTAGACCGACTCACTGTAATTGGTCTAAACACAGATGAAGACGGTTTGCCCAGGCAGCAAACACGATTTTCAACCGAACAACAACAATTGATTCCGGCCAATCGAATTCGTTATTTGAGCGAAATCACCGACTGTATTCGAAAGTATAAATCCGATGCACTGAGCCAGGCCGAGATTGCCCGGGAACGACAGCAGTTGACCGAAACATCCAGAATGCTGGAGCTAGCCAACCAAGCATCCGAGCAATTGGTGCCCCTGATCGTACAGCGAACGGAGAACTTGACTGCAGAATCTTGCAGTCTGTTGGAACATTGGCCCCTGGTAAAGCGAAGCTATCAGCAGGACAAAATGACGACAGTGGTTCGCGGCCACGAATTAACCACTCTGCTAACGCGACCATCATTATCTGGTAACCATGTTTCCCGTGTCGCCCTACCCACCTATCAGGATCATGGCGAACTGCTGCACTGGATGCTACTGGACAATCTGCCCGGTTTTTTTCCCTATACTTCAGGCGTATTTTCGTTTAAGCGCGAGAACGAAGATCCAACCAGAATGTTCGCCGGCGAAGGTGATGCGTTTCGCACCAATCGACGATTCAAGCAGCTCTCGGAGCACTATGAGGCCAAGCGCCTGTCCACCGCATTTGATTCAGTTACCCTATACGGATGCGACCCGGGTGAACGACCTGACATCTATGGCAAGGTGGGCAATTCTGGTGTCTCTATAGCGACCCTGGATGACATGAAGGTGTTGTATAGCGGCTTTGACCTGTGTGATCCCAAGACGTCGGTTTCCATGACCATCAACGGGCCCGCACCGATGATCCTGGCGATGTTTCTTAATACCGCGATCGACCAGCAAATCGAAGAGTTCACGGAAAAAAATCAACGCCAGCCGAATGACGAAGAAGTTGATCAGCTACGCAGCTGGGCCCTGGAAAATGTCCGCGGTACGGTGCAGGCAGATATATTAAAAGAAGACCAGGGGCAAAATACCTGCATTTTCTCCACCGAATTTGCCCTTAAATTAATGGGCGATATTCAGGAATACTTTGTTGATCACCGGGTACGCAATTTTTATTCGGTATCTATTTCGGGCTATCACATCGCCGAGGCCGGAGCCAATCCTATTTCCCAACTGGCATTTACTCTGTCAAACGGTTTTACGTTTGTCGAAAGTTATCTCGCCAGAGGTATGAAGGTCGACGATTTTGCACCCAATCTGTCATTCTTTTTCAGCAACGGAATGGATCCAGAATATACCGTGATGGGTCGGGTAGCGAGACGAATTTGGGCAATCGCCATGCGCGATCGATACGGCGCCAACCCACGCTCGCAAAAACTTAAATATCATATTCAAACCTCCGGGCGTTCGCTGCATGCCCAGGAAATGGATTTCAACGACATCCGGACATCGCTACAGGCTTTGATTGCCATCTACGATAACTGCAATAGTCTGCATACCAATGCATACGACGAAGCAATCACCACGCCCACCGAAGAATCAGTGCGCAGAGCATTGGCGATTCAACTGATAATCAATAATGAATGGGGGTTAGCGATGAACGAAAACCCCAACCAGGGCAGTTTTATCATCGAAGAGTTAACCGATTTGGTCGAACAGGCGGTGCTACTCGAATTTGAGCGGATATCCGAGCGCGGCGGCGTGCTGGGAGCAATGGAGACAGGCTACCAACGCGGAAAGATCCAGGATGAATCTTTGGAGTATGAGCAGCGGAAACATGACGGCACACTCCCAATTATCGGCGTCAATACATTCTTGCGTGAGCAGCAACCAGAGCGCCAGGAAGTTACCCTGGCACGCTCAAGCGAAACGGAAAAGCAGAGTCAGATAAAACGCCTTGCCGAATTCCACGCAAGACACAACAATCATACCGGCCAGGCTCTCGAACAAATACGTCATACAGTTCTGCATAACGAAAATATTTTTGTCGCGATTATGGCAGCAGTGCGCTGTTGCTCACTAGGCCAGATTTCACAAACTTTGTACCAGGTCGGTGGTCAATATCGCCGTAATATGTGAAGCTAATCAAGCCAATTTTACGCTGTGCGTACCATTTTTAACCGATATTGCGATACTATGCAGACCCAGCTACACATGGGGTATCGGTTAAGTTTTCTGCATTTCTTCCAAGCCCTGTTAAAAAACTGCTATTACAATTACAAATTCCACCAATGTCAGTAAACTTTTTGAATCACCGACCCTCCCATGAGTAGTGTTGACCAGGGTACGCTCGACACTTTTCCCAAAATCCTGATTCGTAACGCACAGAAATTTGCCGAACGCCCGGCTGTTCGTGAAAAAGAATTCGGAATTTGGCAGACATGGAATTGGAGCCAGGTGAAACAGGAAGTTTTTGCCTTCGCTGCGGGGTTGGATCTGCTCGGTTTTGCTCCGGGCGACAAGATCGCTATCGTTGGCCGCAACCGACCCAGACTTTACTGGAGCATTACTGCGGCCCAGTGCCTGGGCGGAATTCCCGTACCGGTATACTCTGACTCGGTAGCCACCGAAATGGAGTATGTACTGAATCATGCGGAAGTCCGCTTTGTCCTGGCTGAAGACCAGGAGCAAGTTGACAAGGTCCTGGAAGTCAAGGACCAATTAACCAGTCTTGACCAGATAATTCATGACGATACCCGCGGACTACAGGATTACGATAAGTCCCTGTTGCATTCGTTTGCGGATATACAACAGCTTGGTCGCGACGCGTTGGCCAAGAATCCGGGGCTACTCGATCAGCGAATTGCCGATGGCAAGGGAAGTGATACCGGGATCTTTCTGTATACCTCAGGGACTACCGGAAAGCCCAAAGGCGTGGTACTGACTAATGACAATATTATTGTTACTTCACGCAACAGCGTCGAGTTTGACAATCTAACCGAAACAGAAGAAACCCTGAGCTATCTGCCACTCGCCTGGGTTGGGGACCATATCTTTTCCCACGGTCAGGCTTATGTTGCCGGTTTTTGTATTAATTGCCCGGAAAGCGAAGAAACGGTAACCAATGACCTGAGAGAAATCGGTCCTACCTATTACTTCGCACCGCCCAGGGTATTTGAGGGGATACTGACGAATGTCATGATTAGAATGGAGGACGCCAGCCCTGCCAAACAAAAACTATTTCACTATTTTTTAAAAGTTGCCAACCAGGTCGGGATAAATATCCTCGATGGTAAAAAGGTATCGACAATGGATCGATTCAAATACTGGATCGGAAATCTGTTGATCTACGCGCCACTAAAAAATACCATGGGTTTTAGCCGAATCAAGCTGGCGTATACCGCGGGCGAGGCAATAGGCCCCGAAATCTTCGACTTTTTCCGATCCCTGGGTATTAATATCAAACAGCTTTACGGCCAGACCGAAGCTGCAGTTTTTATAACCATGCAGCGAGACGGTGAGGTATTTCCCGATACCGTCGGTGTTCCAGCACCCGAAGTGGAAATTAAAATCACGGACCAGGGTGAAGTGATATATCGAGGCCCTGGCGTGTTCGACAGTTATTATAAAAATGATCGGGCAACCCGGGAAACCAAGAACGACCAGGGCTGGGTAATGACCGGTGACGCTGGCTATTTTGATGATAACGGACAGCTAAAAATTATTGATCGGGCGAAAGACGTCGGCAAACTCAACGACGGTTCGATATTTGCACCAAAATATCTCGAGAATAAACTGAAATTTTTTCCCCATATCAAAGAAGTGGTAACCTTCGGGGATCAGCGAGATTATGTTTCGGCATTTATAAACATTGATCTGGATGCGGTGGGAAACTGGGCTGAACGCAACAATATTCCCTATGCGAGCTATCAGGAACTGGCGGGAAATCCCGAGGTTTATCAAATGATGGAACAAAGCATAGGCAAAACCAATGCCGATCTTGCCGGGGACAGCAAGATGAGCGGTTCCCAGATCAAACGTTTTTTAATCCTGCACAAGGAGCTCGATCCAGATGACGGCGAAATGACGCGAACCCGTAAAGTCAGAAGATCGAAAATTTTTGATAAATACGGTGAATTGGTAGACGCTTTGTACAGTGAAGCTGAGTCCTGTTACATACAAACTGAGGTCACGTTTGAAGACGGACGCACCGGCAGCATTGAAGCTGACGTAAAAATCATGGATGTTGAAACTTTTCCCCACATGGAGAAGTCTGCATGAGTGTTATTGTTCGCCCAGACCACGCTGCCTCTAATCAATGAATACAGCGCGTAAATTTGGTGACGTCTTGTTGTCGCTTAAGAATATTTCTTTGTCATTTGGAGGTGTCAGGGCACTCTCAGATATCAGCTTCGATGTTCTTGAAGGTGAAATACGCGCAATCATTGGTCCAAATGGGGCTGGAAAAAGTTCAATGCTCAATGTCATCAACGGTTTCTACCATCCCCAGGAAGGCGAAGTCTGGTTTGATGGTAAATTGAGGGGAGCGCTAAAACCTCATGACATCGCGCGCCAGGGGATAGCACGTACTTTCCAGAACATTGCCTTGTTTAAAGGAATGTCGACTTTGGATAATCTCATGACAGGGCGTATCACCAAGATGAATGTCGGAATGTTTTGGCAGGCAATCTGGAAGGGTAAAGCAGAAAGAGAAGAGCTTGAGCATCGCGAACATGTGGAACATATTATTGATTTTCTGGAAATTCAGGCAATACGAAAAACACCCGTTGGCCGCCTGCCATATGGTCTGCAAAAGCGGGTTGAATTAGGCCGAGCATTGGCGGCAGATTCCAAGCTGTTGCTACTGGATGAACCGATGGCGGGTATGAATGTGGAAGAGAAGGAAGATATGTGCCGATTTATTCTCGAGGTCAACGACCAGTTCGGTACCACCATCGCATTGATCGAACACGATATGGGTGTAGTAATGGATATCGCCGACCGGGTAGTGGTACTCGATTACGGAAAGAAAATTGGCGACGGATTTCCGGATGAAGTACGCAGCGATCAAAATGTAATAGACGCATATCTCGGGGTCGCCCATGACTAGATTTATTTATCCTTCTGCTCTGCTTGCGGAATCAACCAGACCGAACGTTGTTGAATCGACCGTGCATCATAGAACTGCGGAGCAAAATTCATGAGTCCATTATTTCTAAATACCCTAGAGGTAATTCTAAATGGATTAATGGCCGGCGTAATGTATTCCCTGGTCGCTCTAGGGTTTGTCCTGATTTTTAAGGCGTCCGGAATATTTAATTATGCCCAGGGGGTAATGGCATTATTTGCCGCGCTGACCCTGGTAGGGTTTCAAAAAGGGCAGGTCCCCTTTGCCCATTTGATCAATGTCACATTTGGAACTGAGTACCATAACTGGTCCGGTGGAATGAACACTTTTTTGGCAATTCTACTGACCATGGTAGTCATGGTGGTATTGGCCTGGCTGGTGGAAAAACTGGTATTGCGGCACCTGGTCAACCAGGAGCCAATTATCTTATTTATGGCCACCATTGGGCTAGCGTTTTTCATGGAAGGGCTCGGTGATTTAATGTGGGGAGCCAATATTAAAGTCCTCGATGTTGGCTTGCCTTCCGGCGGCTCGTTCTGGCTTGAGGACGTTACCCGGGATTGGGCCACTGAAGGTTCGAAATATTATGGCATGTATATCGACGTGTTGGACGTATGGGCTGCAGGTATCGCTATCTTATTGGTTATCGCGCTAACCATCTTTTCCCAGTACACCAAAACCGGACGCGCCTTGCGCGCGGTCGCGGACGACCATCAGGCCGCCCTGACAGTTGGCATTTCCCTGCGCACCATCTGGGTTGTGGTGTGGTCAATCGCAGGATTCGTTGCCCTGGTAGCGGGAATAATGTGGGGATCGAAATCGGGCATCCAGTTTTCACTTTCTCTAATTGCCCTGAAAGCGCTTCCAGTATTGATTCTGGGCGGGTTCACTTCTATACCTGGCGCTATCGTTGGCGGATTGATTATTGGCGTTGGTGAAAAACTGTTTGAATTCAGTATCGGACCACTCATAGGCGGCGCCACCGAAAATTGGTTTGCTTATGTGTTGGCACTTCTATTCCTGATGTTTAGACCCCAGGGATTGTATGGCGATAAAATTATTGAAAGAGTATAAATAGCGAAATGTTTTATCGAGAGTCTGGCGACTTTAAATCAAGTTACGCCGCAGATCAGCAAACATTCCCGATCAAGTTTGATCGAATCGCGGTTGCGATTCTTTTGGCATTCGCCTTTCTGGTGGTGCCTTTTGTTATCAATGACTATTGGGAAAAATCAATTCTATTGCCATTCCTGGTATGGGCACTGGCTGCTTTGGGTTTAAATATTCTTACGGGTTACTGTGGCCAGGTTAGTTTGGGAACTGGGGGATTTATGGCGGTGGGGGCTTACGCAGCATATAAATTGACCACTGGGTTTCCCGAGCTCAATCTGTTTATCGTAATCATTCTCGCAGGCGGTGTTACCGCCATGGTCGGTATTTTGTTCGGACTTCCCAGCCTCAGAATCAAAGGATTTTATCTCGCCGTTGCGACCCTGGCGGCACAGTTTTTCCTGGTATGGTTATTTAACAAGGTACCCTGGTTTTACAATTACTCCGCCTCTGGAATGATTTCAGTACCAACCCGGGAGGTTTTGGGAATTACTATTACTGGCCCCAATGCGACGCCCGCGGCGACCTATTTATTTTGCCTTGTTTTCGTGGTTGTCTTTGCCCTGGTCGCGCGCAACCTGACTCGCGGAAGACTGGGGCGCTCATGGATGGCGATTCGGGATATGGACATTGCCGCAGAAATTATAGGTGTAGCACCCCTGCACGCCAAATTATCAGCGTTCGCCGTCAGCTCGTTTTATATCGGGCTGTCGGGTGCTCTATTTTTTACCGTTTATCTCGGCGCGGCCGAACCAACCGAGGCTTTTGGAATTGATAAATCGTTTCTTGTATTATTCATGATAATCATAGGCGGACTCGGTTCAATTTTTGGTTCCTTCGTCGGCGCAGCATTTATGACATTGTTGCCGGTATTGTTCAAAAATATCATGGTAGGCGGTTTTGGCTGGCCTACCGATATGGTCCAGCATTTTATTTTTATGCTGGTCGGTGGGCTGATCATGTTCTTTCTGATCGTCGAACCCCATGGTCTCGCCCAATTATGGCGAGTCGCCAAGGAGAAACTTCGACTCTGGCCTTTTCCGCATTGATATGCGAATTTACTAAATCAAACATAAACAACCTGGGAGTTAACAGAATGAAATTAAAAACCTTAACTGCCGCATCCATTGCGGCAACCATGGCACTTGGAATGGGAACGGCATCCGCCGATCTGACCTTTCCATCGCTGAGTTACCGTACCGGACCCTATGCACCCAACGGCATTCCATTCGCCGATGGTTATGCGGATTATTTTACCCTGCTGAACCAACGCGACGGCGGAATTGGCGGGGAAAAAATAAACTTTATCGAATGCGAAACCGGATATAACACCGAAAAAGGTGTGGAGTGTTACGAATCCACCAAAGGCGAAGGATCACTGGTATATCAACCGTTATCTACCGGTATTACCTATCAGCTAATACCCAAAGCAACCGCCGATGGCATTCCCGTGCACTCCATGGGGTATGGCCGTACCTCCGCAGCCAACGGCAAGATTTTCAGTCATATCTTTAACTACCCTGGAACCTATTGGGACGCAGCGTCCATCATCGTAAAGCATATCCTCGATCAGGAAGGCGGGGACATTAAGGATAAAACCATCGCATTGGTCTACCATAACTCTGCATATGGTAAGGAGCCGATTCGTACCCTTGAGGAGCTATCCAAAAAGCATGGATTCCAACTCACTTTGCTGGCGGTGGATCATCCTGGACAGGAGCAAAAATCCCAGTGGTTGCAGATTCGCCGTGAGCGCCCGGATTACACCCTGATGTGGGGATGGGGCGTTATGAACCAGGTAGCGATTCAGGAAGCGGCTAACATTCGATATCCGATGGATCACTTTATCGGCGTCTGGTGGTCAGCATCTGAAAACGATGTTATCCCGGCCGGTGAAGGCGCTAACGGATATAAAGCCATTAACTTCCATGGTGTGGGAAGCGATTTCCCAGTTTATGATGACCTGCGTAAGCATGTGGTTGATGCCGGGAAAGCAGCTGGAGATGGATCCAATCTTGGAACCGTGCTGTATAACAGAGGAATGTACGCAGCCATGCTGGCTTCCGAAGCTGCCCGCACCGCACAGAAAATCCATGGCGTCGGCAATATCAATCCATCCCAAATGCGTGACGGGATGGAAGCGCTGAAAATCGACCAGGGACGCATGACTGAACTTGGCTTAGCCAATTTTGGTCCTGATATAAATGTTAGCTGTGATAGTCATGGTGGGCCTGGAACCGGTGCGATTCAGCAATGGGACGCCGCCAGCAAAACCTGGTCTTTGATCACTGATTTTACCGGTGCTGATCGCGCCGTAGTTGATGCATTGATTATGGAAGATTCTGCTGCATTTGCCGCTGAAAATAATATCACTCCACGAGACTGTGGCTAGTATCTCAGTAGCCTAAAACCTCAGGCGGTCAACCAGGTTTGGTTGACCGCCTTTTTGATACATCCAACTCGTAAAAATGGTTGAGCATTACAGTATTCACCTCCAATGAACAGCGACGATATAGTCCTCAGCATCAAGAATATCGAAGTGATTTATGATCACGTTATACTGGTATTAAAGGGCGTTTCACTGGACGTACCCCGAGGCGGTATCGTGGCACTGTTGGGCGCTAACGGTGCGGGAAAAACTACCACCATAAAATCCATTTCCAATATTCTTGGTACCGAAAGGGGAGAAGTGACCAAAGGATCAATCGAATTTATGGGGGAGCGGGTAGACAGTTTGTCGCCAAATGAATTGGTCAAGCGTGGCGTAGTTCAGGTTATGGAAGGCCGTCACTGCTTCGAACATTTGACCGTGGAAGAAAACCTGCTGACTGGCGCATATACCCGTAAGGCAAGCCGCAAGCAAATATATGATGCGCTCGAAATGGTCTATAGCTATTTTCCAAGGATCAAAGAACGTCGAAAAAGCCAGGCCGGATATACCTCTGGCGGCGAACAGCAAATGGTTGCAGTGGGACGGGCGCTAATGGCAAAACCCAGCGTAATATTATTGGATGAACCGTCGATGGGCTTAGCGCCTCAACTGGTAGAAGAAATTTTCCAGATTGTCAAAGCGCTGAATGAGCAAGAGGGAGTAACTTTTCTGCTGGCAGAACAAAATACCACGGTTGCGTTACGTTATGCTACCTACGGTTATATTCTCGAAAACGGCCGTGTAGTAATGGACGGCAGTGCAGCCAGTCTGGCAGACAATGAAGATGTTAAGGAATTCTACCTCGGCATGAGTGGAGGGGATCGTCGGAGTTTTCGTGACGTCAAACAATACCGTCGACGCAAACGTTGGTTAGCATAGTGCAAGCCCAACTGCGCTCATCCGGATAATTCGCTATGGCTGATTTTTACGATCAAAGGGAGTGCCGCACGCCACCCCAGCGCGAGCAGGAATTGTGCAAACAGGTTCTAGCCCAATTAATCCATGCCAAGAACAACACCCCGGCCTACGCGGATATTTTACGGGACATCGATCTAGATGCGCTCAAGACACTTGATGACATTGAATCGCTGCCCATTACCCGAAAGTCAGCGCTGCTATCGTTGCAACAGGAGAATCCACCTTTCGGAGGCTTTGTGTCGGTTCCGGTCAGCGAGCTGGACTATGTTTTTGTATCACCTGGCCCAATTTTCGAACCTCAATCCAGACGCCCGGATTACTGGCGATTTGCTAGGTCACTATACGCGGCGGGAGTCCGGGTCGGAGATCTGATCCACAACACATTCTCGTATCATTTAACCCCCGCTGGTGCCATGTGCAGTAGCGGTTGTCAGGCCCTTGGCGCTACCGCCATACCGGGTGGAGTGGGGCAGACCGAGCAGCAGCTGGAAGCCATAGCCCGGTTAAGGCCAAATGGCTATTGTGGTACACCTTCATTTTTAAAAATTTTACTTGAGAAGGCCGACGACACCGGGGCCGATATCAGTTGCATCAATAAAGCCCTGGTATCGGGTGAAGCCTTTCCGAATTCTATTCGTCAAGACCTGACTGAAAGAGGAATCCATGCCCTGCAATGTTATGCCACGGCTGATCTGGGGTTGATTGCATACGAATCATCCGCTGATTCGGCTTTGATTGTTGACGAAGACATCTACCTTGAGATCGTCAGACCAGGAACCGGTGAACGGGTCGCTGACGGCGAAGTCGGAGAAGTTGTGGTGACAACACTCAATCCCGATTATCCATTAATCCGTTTTGCCACCGGAGACATGTCTGCCATTTTATCTGGCGCCAGCTCATGCGGACGCACCAATCGACGGATAAAGGGCTGGATGGGACGGGCCGACCAAACCGCCAAGGTAAGGGGTATGTTCATTCATCCTGAGCAGGTCGACCGCATAGTCAAAAAGCATGCCGAGATTTATCGGGCGAGACTAGTAGTTGACTGGGTTGATCAATCGGACAAAATGACCCTCCTGTGCGAATCCGAATCAATAGACAAAAATTTGTGTGGATCAATTGAAGAGAGTATTCGAGATCAATGTAAGGTTCGTGGGGAAGTTCGCTTGGTAGAAAAAGACTCGTTGCCAAACGACGGTATCGTGATCGAGGATATCCGCAAATACGACTAGACGACATGTCGATTCCACCCCTGAAGGGAATCCGCGTTATCGATTTGACGCAATACACTCCAGGACCCTATGCAACCAGATTGCTGTGCGACCTTGGTGCGGAAGTAATCAAAATAGAACCTCCACAGGGAGACCCGCTGCGCAATCTGTTTAAATCCCGGAACAGCAAAACTTCACCGGTCTACCAACATCTAAACAGGGGCAAACGAATTGCCCGAATCGATCTGAAGTCAAGCGCAGTCATCGAGAGCTTAACGCCTTTGCTCAAAGCCGCAGACGTGCTTATCGAATCATTTCGCCCTGAAGTTTTGCAACGACTTGGTCTAGGTTGGGAAACACTAAAACAGACTAATCCATCACTGATATATTGTTCCCTCAGTGGTTATGGCCAGGAAGGTCCAAATAAATATCGCGCCGGACATGACATCAACTATAACGCTGCGGCCGGACTGTTTAGCTACAGCCAACAACCAGCGACTATTCTTCCACTAATCGCAGATCATAGTGGCGGCATGAATGCAGTCACCGCAATTCTGGCAGCATTGGTCTCACGTGGTACTCAAGGAACGGGGACCTACATTGATGTTTCACTATACGAAACCATACTCTCCTGGCAGTATCTGGCCCATTCAACTATGGCTGATGCTGGCAATCGTGAGCTTCAATTGCTTGGTGGTGGCGCTGCCTGTTACAACATCTATGCAACCTCAGATAGTCGCCACGTGACCCTTGGCGCCCTCGAGACAAAATTCTGGGAGAACTTTTGCCGCGAGGTTAACACTCTCGGCTGGATTTCTCGCCAGTTCGAACCATTGCCGCAGGCAGATTTGATAAATGAAGTGGCAGATCTATTTGGTCAACATCCACTTAAATACTGGATCAATCGGTTTGGGAACATCGACTGTTGCTTTGAACCAATTCCCAAAGTCAGTGAAATTTATCAACACCCCCAATCTTTACAACGTGGTCTCTATGGTTTGAACGAATACAACTATCCCGGAAAATTCAACCAACAGGCATGCCATAATTCCGCTGAAATGGAAGAGCATGAAATCAATCAAATACCCACCTGGAGGAATCTAACAAAATGAACTATGAAACACTTCAGGTCGAAATTGACTCCCGCGGTATTGCAACATTCCTGCTCAATCGCCCGCACAAACATAATGCCATGAGTGCCGAGATGATGGCGGAAATTCTGTCTGCAACGGCGTTGTTACATAATAGTAATGAGGTCCGCGCGGTAATTTTAAGTGGAGCTGGAAAAAGTTTTTGCGCGGGTGCTGACCTTGGATGGATGCAGGATAACTTTAACCGAAACCGGGAACAACGGATCGCACAAAGCGAAATCCTCGGTAAGATGCTCAAACAGTTAAATCAATTGAATAAACCGCTGATCGCCAGGGTAAATGGCCAGGCCTTTGCTGGTGGTATAGGACTTATTTCGGTTTGCGATATCGCAATAGGAGTCCAGGATGCATTGTTTTCGGTTACCGAAACCAGGCTTGGGCTAACCCCAGCGAATATTTCCCCCTATCTTATCGCCAGAATTGGCGTCAAAAATGCTCGCAGGTGCTTCTTGAATGCCCACTTTTTCAAGGGTGATGAAGCTGTGACCCTGGGACTACTCGACAAAGCGGTCAGCGCGGAGCAGCTCGACCAGGCCATAGAACTGGAAATCGGTGAACTGTTAAACTGTGCCCCTGAGGCGGTCGCCTTGACCAAGGACCTGATCAACACTGTGTCGACCCACGATCCCGAGCAGATTCGACAGTACACTGCGCAATTGCTGGCCGATTGTTGGGAAGGGCAGGAGGCCCAATCTGGAATTCGCAATTTCTTCGAGAAGAAACCACCTCCGTGGAAAATTTAGTTGCCAATTGTCAGTTCTTCTGTGTAGCATTTTGATATCAAGATCGGACCCAGGAACATGATGCGTTTAGATAAATATGAACAAGCCATGCTGGACGGTGAGATGGGATATCCCCGACAGTGGGCGATCCAGCATATGCTCGAAGTAGGACGATTTTTTGACGCCGAAGATCTAGTGCCAGTAACCCAATCCCATATGATGGCTGATACGGAATCTCTGGGTGAAGCCGGTGTTGTATTTATAGAAAAGTTGGCAAGTTATCCGAAGCAGGTTCGCGAAGTATGCATTCCCATGATCACCGATCCCAGGGGAATCGACTTTGACCACTATCAGACCCTTAAACAAACCGAGCATATGGCTAATATTGAGCGGCGCGCCATCCATGCTTTTGAGGCCCTCGGTATTTTGATGACAAATACCTGTATCAACTATCAAACTATTATGCCTCCGGTACGGGGAGAACATCTGGCATACGGCGATACGGGAGTGGTAATTTATTGCAATAGTGTCCTTGGCGCCTACTCCAACTTTGAAGGTGGACCTTCGGCTCTGGCGGCGGGACTGACTGGCAGAACGCCGCGATATGGTTTACATCTGGATCAAAACAGACGGGCAACCCGACGGTTTGAAGTCAGTTATCAACCTCAGGATTTATCGGAGTGGGGGGTATTGGGCGCTCTGGTAGGCAGGGAAACCGGTTCCTACTGGGATGTGCCTGTCATTTCGGGAATTACCCGGGTTCCAAATTCTGATGAGCTCAAACATCTCGGTGCTGCAATGGCTAGCTTCGGATCAGTTCCGCTATTCCATATTGTGGGAATCACGCCGGAGGCTTCAAGCCTCGATGCGATATGTGATCCGGATAAAATTCCGACGAACAAAATTTGTCAGGAGGATTTTGCATCATTTCTGGATTCCTACGGCGCCCAGGGAGATAAAGTGGACGTAGTGGTATTTTCTGCACCCCAGCTTTCTCTGGTGGAAATTAATGATCTAGCCAATCTGCTCGAAGGTAAACGGATACACCACGGTACTGCATTGCTCGCTGTAACGTCGCCGGTGGTTGCCGCGGATGCTCGTCGTATGGGAATTGCCAGTCGAATCGAACGAGCAGGAGGTTTGGTATTGCAGGGTATGTGTTTCTATCAAAGCTACGCAAGGGAAATGGGAGAGGCTAATGGCTGGACCACGCTTCTAAGCAACTCGGCTAAACTCGTTAATATTATCGGCGGATATGGTTACAAGCCAACCCTGGCGAGTATGAAAGACTGTGTTGCCTCGGCGATAGCGGGAGAGATAGTCTAATGAAACAACGTGTGCTCAGGTGTCATCCGGGAGTTGGCCCAGTGGTTAGTGGTGAAGCCCTAGTTACTGATGATAACTTTTCCGCGCGCTACGATCTCGACCGGATCCAGGGAATTTTTTCGCGACCTCAACATAAATTAGCAGGGCAAAGTTATGTGAACAAAGTTCTGGTGGTCAATACTGCGAAAGGTGGCGTTGCAACCGCCTGGATGCTTCACGAAATGGTTTCCCGAGGGGTTGCGCCGGTTGCTATATTATTTAACCGGGCCAATCCGATTCTTGCCCAAGGGGGTGCGTTGGCGAATATGGCATTGTGCGACCGATTCGAAGATGGCGATGTCACCAGCCTGATTACTAACGGAGACATGGTTACTGTGAACCCATCGAAAGGAGAAATCGTGATCGACCGCCCGGCATAGCTCCATAGGCAGAGCAGACTGGGATTTACTTTTTAAGCTGAATTATTCTGAATTCAGGAGGTCAACCTGGACCCGGTTTAACTAACTAGAAAATTATTATGAACGCAAACGAATTAAAGGAACTGCAGGCACCGCTCAAAGATCAGTATAAAGCTAATCCTGAGCTCGCCACGATTACCCTGAAGTCCCAATCCAGGATTGGCGAGGGAATAACCTGTAAAGTAGACACCGGACGAACTATCGTCGAAGCAGGCTTGCATCCAGCCACTGGCGGCAATGGCTTGTCGGCATGCTCCGGGGACATGTTACTGGAAGCCCTGGTAGCCTGCGCCGGGGTCACACTGAATGCTGTCGCTACCGCAATTGGCGTAGATTTACACGATGCCACAGTGAGTGCCGAAGGTGATCTGGATTTTCGAGGCACGCTGGCAGTGGCCAAAGACGCACCCGTTGGTTTTAAGGCAATCAGACTTGATTTCGCACTGGATTGCGACGCCGACCCACAGCAATTGGAAAGTCTGATTAAACTGACTGAACGATATTGTGTGGTCTACCAGACTCTGGTGGATAACCCAAAGATAGCGCTATCTCATAGCGTTACATAGTAAATTACGAGCCTGTAAACAAATAATAGATTGGGTCCGGTGTGGAAATTATTTGGTAATAATCGTATTAAATGACTGGGGCTAATGCCGTCTTTTATAGTTTCTAATTTGGTCACAAAAGTTTATTGACGAGTTATGAATTTGCTACACCGCATTTGGCAGCACCCGGCGAACAAGGATTTTCGATTCGCTGCGGTACGTCGGTTTATACGCTGGCAATATCGTAAACGTCTCACTAATCAGCCCATGCTTTTCAATTACCATGGATCGGAATTGCTATGCTATCCAGATAGCAAATCGACTAGCGCAGCCTGGTACTTTTCAGGATTACCCGACTATTCTGAAATGCGCTTTATTCTCGATTATTTAAGACCTGGGGACCGATTTATCGATGTCGGTGCAAATATCGGCTTATACACGTTTCTCGCGGCTTCAATTATTGGCGAAAGCGGACATATCGACGCATTCGAACCTGGGAAGATTCCGGCCACCAGATTGACGGAAGCCATCAATCGCAATAATTTCGAAAATATCGAGATACACCAGTACGGGGTTTCCGACACACAAACTGTGGTTTCGTTTAACCCGGGCCTAGATGACTGTACAGCCCATATCAGTACTAATACTGAATCCAGCAATCAATCCCAATCCATCAAAACGGTCCGTCTGGATAAGTACCTTCCAGCCCATAAATATGCTATGGCCAAATTTGATATTGAAGGTTTTGAACCGTTCGCCCTGCGCGGAGCGGAGGCATTGTTGCGTGACCAAAACCCACCAGTTCTGCAAATTGAAATGAATGGCTGTTCAAAACGGTACGGTGTATCGAGCCACGAATTAGTCGCCGAATTGCAACAGTTTGGTTACGATTGCGCGGTATATCAGCCAGAGACATTGTCATTACGGTATTCCGATCAACCCTGGGAACTTGGCGCCGCCAATGTGTTAGCAATCTCGCATAGCAGAAAAGATTTTGTACTGGCTAGACTGAAGGTCTGAATTTGGCCTTCAGGCCATCGCGACCAAGACCTGGCGATGGCCAGTAAACGGCTTGCGTCCATGCATCGATAGAATGTTATCGATCATCATAATATCTCCCTGCTTCCAGGAGAATACGATCTCATGCTGTCGCGACACCTCACGTATATGTTGCAGCGCTTCAACGTCAATTTCTGTACCATCACCAAAAGTTGCATGGTTACCCAATGTTTCGGTGCCAGAGGTAGTATCTGGCTTAAGTATTTCTGTTGCCAAACCAGATACTGAATCCTTTACGCTGGCCATACCCCGATGCCATTGATCAGCTTGGTTGTGCCAGCAACGTTCCCCGGTAACGGGGTGCTTAACTACCGCCTGTTTGCGGGCCGCAGTACGAATCCCTCGGGACGTCCATTGAAAGCTCATGGCGGACTCTTTCAAATATTTTTCCGCTATTTCCTTCTCTTCGGTTTCAAAAGTTTGTTGCCAGGATTTTCCGATTCCGGGCTCACCATTGGCATCCCAGAGATGTTGCAGGTAAGTTATCCCCTGACTTTCGAATAATTCACGAACGCCTTTGTCCAACCCAGTGTATATCTGTCGACCATCGGCGATATGGGTTTCTCCTCCAGATTCTGATGGAATCAGGCAACCGAAGAAAACCCGCCGCGGGGACCACCCGGCATAGGATAATTCATTGTGCAGTAAAACTTCCAGGTGAGACGGATACTCAGACGAGGTGTAAACTTTGTCGCATACATCGATTCGAGGAGAATCGCCACCAGTGTACTCCCGTAAATCAGGACAAATAGCGGCGCTGGCCGTTCTGAACTCGAGCGCAGAGGAAATTTTAAAGCCCCGGAAAAGTAACACTCCCGACACATGAATCTGTTGATCAATGACTGCACGATTGTTTTTCACCCAATCAGAGAAATCTTTTAGCCCACTGCGCTCTAGACTCACAGGGGTGAACAAAACAGAGGCAGACTCGATTGGATTCAGTTTTGATATATTCATCGGCAAAAAATCGGTTGCAGGGAACCTACATCAAACCGCGGCCTCAGATCTCCAGGACCACCTACTGACTATTTATTCGCTTATCATACTCCAGGATATATACATCATAGGTATTTGGAATCTGCGCCGCCACCGGTCGATATCGATTAACGAAATCAATCAATCGACTGTCCGTACTACCAGAAGCGTTATCCTGGGTCGTCTCATAGTCCAGAAAATCCGATTCATACCAGTCAAATATTTTGGAAAGGCCAACACGTTGTTTATTGTGGTCGGGAGATACATGGATTGGATCGTTAAGAAATTCGATCATAGCAGCGTCGAGCTGCTGCTCAAGTTTATTCGCTTCATAGGGCTCGCGAATCAATCGAGGACAGCCGATTGACGCGCAATTCAGTGCAGCGTGAATCCGCGGATCTTTATACCTGTCCCTGATAACGTCGTCTTCTAATTCCTTTAAATTTGTTTCTTCGCCGCCAATAATGATATCCATTCTTACAAAGAAATTAAGACCCGATATCAAACCTCGCCAGACGCTCTGAGCCTCTGGCCCGCGATCCAAGACCCCATTGAAGACCATCACATTGTAAGAATTAATGTAGTATGCCAATTCTGCAGCGCTACTTGGGAATAATTCGGGATTAGTTGCGGGACTGACGGTTTCTATGACACCGACATATTGATCAAAAGCTTCCCGATTTTTTGACAATGCCTGATAATTAACCAATCCTTCATTATCCACATACTGCTGCAATATTCCTTGCCAAATTTGGTGATCAATTTTTTCCGCGGCATTTAGACTTTTTGCCAATGCCATGGTAATCATCACGCAAACTACAAATAGAATAATCTTCCAAAATATGAGGGTATTCACTGGGGTATATCGATTAAGATTCATAAGTACTTTTAACAAAACTAAATTAATTGGCGTTCATACGGTCAGATACGGAAATATCTATTTTGTGGACTGTTCAATCAATCCAGAGAATTCAACCGGTTCATTGTTTAATTTAATCCCCGATTCTACAAGGAAGATTTAAAGATTCAGGAAATGATCAAATTGTCAGACTATTGGCGCATAATTAAGTTCTGCGGGTTACAGCTTGTACGAAGTATGCAGTTAATTTGTCGTCCTGTATCGAGGGATAAGGTTCAAAAATTAAGAGATAGGTGGCAACGACTTCCGGATTCACTCCGTCAACCGAACCAGATTCTCGGAAAGCACTGGGTGCAATGCGGATATACCCTGGGACCATCATATTGTTCATTCGGTTGTAGCCACTGTTATTTGCCCAAGGCAGCCAATAAAGTGCCGCTGGTGCCATTAATACAGATGAAGCAACAAATTGACGCTCACCGGACAATCATGGGGGAGGGGGGCAACCTGCAGATCACTGGTGGCGATGTAGTGGAAGCATATTTTAGGGCAGGGCGCCCCAATGAACTCGTCGAGGTACTTCGCTATGCCACCCAATCAGGTTTGGTGCCCATGTTGATGACCCATGGCCAAGTCTTGCTGGAACAACCCGAGTATTTTGCTCTATTGGTCAACGCTGGAGGATTGCGTAAACTCAGTGTCCATATTGATATCACCATGACTGGTCGTCCTGGGTATCCGGTTAAATCGCTGAATCGCGAAGGTCAGTTGAACCCGCTCCGGGATCAACTGGTTAATCTGGTCATGGGGATACGCCAACAAACCGGACATCATATTGTAGCGGCCCAAACCGTCACCGTGGTCCAAAAAAATCTGCAAAGCCTTCAGGACATTATCCAGTGGATTACCGCGCGCACAGAAAATCTGGATGTCTGCCGTACCATCAGTTTTCAAACTGAAGCAGAAATTGGGAGGACAAAAATATCCCCCAATCCGATCACTTCAGAGCAAGTTTGGAGTGAGTTAGAAAATGCACTGGGCAAAAAACTTCCAAGGGACCATTTGCTTTTCGGACATCCTCAATGCAGCAGCAGCGCAACCCTATTAATACGACCCCGGGATAGATGTATCGTCAACCTGGAAAGTCAGTCACCAGCCGGGCGTATGTTTTGGAGTTCCTTGTTGACCACCTTTGGTGGTCTTGGCGCCAGCACCACGTCGCCCATGCTCTCTATGGCCCAGAAGCTTGGGGCCCTGATTCGCCGCCCAGTGGTAATTATTCGATCCTTAGTCTATCTGTGGCACATGTTAAAAAATGGAGATTTAACCGGCGCATTTATATGGGCTGGTATGCGCGGCCAGGTTAGAGGAGTCAATCTGGTAATGCATAATTTCATGAATCAAAGTGATCTCCAGCACCCTCTTGGAGAGACCGCGATTCAACGCCTGGAAGCCTGTGTATTTAAGGGTGTTGTAAGACGGAATGGAGAGTGGGAGGCAGTTTCAATGTGTGAAATGAATGCCAATATTCGACCGGAAATTTACCGTCAGGAAATTAGTACGAGTCAGATTGCATAAAATCGATGAAAAACTTATTTGGCTATGCCGGCTCCGCCGCCACCAGGAGTCTGAATCGAGAAAATATCTCCCGCCTTTAGATCAATTTCATCATTCCCTTGCAGCCTGACCGTCGTACCATCAGTGAGATAAACTTCGTTGATCCCCACGGCACCGGGTTCTCCGCCTTGAATACCAAATGCCTGGGTGATCCGATGGGAAGAAAGCGTAGTTACTTTCATAGGCACCATGGCCCTCATATTTCTGATGCATCCATCTCCTCCACGATGCAGGCCAGCACCACCCGATCCCCTACGGATAGAAAACTCTTCGATTCGAACTGGAAAGCGCTTTTCCAGAACCTCAGGATCGGTACAACGTGTATTGGTCATATGAATCTGAACCGCACTGGCACCATCGAAATCTGGACCTGCTCCAGCACCACCACAAATAGTATCGTAATTCTGAAAGGTATCAGTACCCCAGACAAAATTATTCATGGTCGCCTGAGATCCTGCAATAACGCCAAGCGCTCCATACAGACAATCTGTAATCGCCTGACTAACTTCAGTATTCCCGGAAATCACAGCGGCTGGATAACGCGGGTTAATCATGCTTTGATCTGGAGCAATAATTTTTAGGGGCTTCAGGCAACCGGCATTCAACGGAATTTTTGCTCCCACCAAGGTCCTGAACACATACAATACTGCGGCATGACACACCGCCAACGGCGCGTTGTAGTTATTGGCCTGTTGCTCGGAGGTACCAGTAAAATCAATTACTGCCTCACGAGTCGAATAGTCCACATGAATCTTCACCCGAATCTGCGCACCATGATCCAAGGCAAAGGTAAATTCACCGGGTTTCAGCGCACTAATTACCCGGCGCACTGACTCCTCGGCGTTATCCTGTACATGTCCCATATAGGCGTGCACAACTGGCAACCCATATTGATCAATCATTTTATTTACTTCCCGGACGCCGGTTTCATTTGCTGCTATTTGTGCAGCCAGGTCCGCCATATTATGGTCTATATTGCGACAGGGAAATTTACCAGAGGCAAGCAACGCGCGTACTTTCTGATCCTGCAGGCGGCCGGCCTCGACCAGTTTGAAGGTGTCAATGACCACCCCTTCCTCATCAATATGGGTGCTATCCGGTGGTGCTGAGCCTGGTGTACGTCCGCCAATGTCAGCATGATGTCCACGAGAACCAACGTAAAATAAAATATTCTGTTCTGACCGATCAAAAACCGGTGTGATAACGGTGACATCCGGTAGATGGGTACCGCCATTAAATGGATTATTTAGCATATAAACATCGCCAGGCTTCATGATCGCTCCGGCGTTGCGGTTAACCGTGCGTACGGCCTCACTCATGGAGCCGAGGTGGACCGGAACATGGGGCGCGTTGGCCACCAATTCCCCGTCCGCATCAAACAGCGCACAGGAAAAATCCAGGCGCTCCTTGATGTTTACCGAATAGGCAGTATTCGCCAGGGTGCCACCCATTTGCTCCGCAATATTCATAAACAGGTTGTTAAACACTTCAAGCATGATGGGGTCTGCTGCAGTGCCGACGGCCCGCTGTTGGCGTCTCTGCGTGGTGCGTTCCAGAATCAAATGGCCAAATGCATTAATTGATCCACTCCAGCCTGGCTCGACGATATTCGTTCCGGTGGTTTCTATAATAATAGCTGGTCCGTTGACCGTACTTTCCACGCTCATTTGATCCCGATCGAACAACGGGACGGTACTCCAGTCGCCTTCACAATACATCGATACATGATCAATCGGGCCGACGGTACCGGCGAAAGCTTCCATCGCATCATCATTGATCGCCCCGGTAGAACCTACTGCTTCCACCGAAATCGCTTCAATTCTAAGCAACCGGTTCTGAGCAATAAACCCGAAGCGAGACTGATGTTCTTTTTCAAATCCATCGATCATTTCCCGGGGAGTACCTAATGGAACCACCAGCGCCTGGTGGGACCCTTCATAGCGGATGTGAACCCGCTTGTACAAAGTAATGTCAGAATCATTCAACCCCTGATTTTCTACTTCTGCTCTGGCTTCCGCGGTTAAAGATTCCAATAGTGGAAGTGCCTCATCTACGCCTTCAACAGGGCCATCGAATTGATGTTCCCGAAGCGCCCGGATATCCGCCAGCCCCATGCCATAGGCCGACAATACACCTGCCATGGGATGGAGAAATACGCGATCAATACCCAGCGCATCGGCGACCAGGCAAGCGTGTTGACCACCCGCACCGCCAAAGCAATTCAACGTATATTGGGTAACGTCATAACCCCGCTGCACCGAAATTTTCTTGATTGCATTCGCCATATTCTCCACCGCAATCTGTAAAAACCCTTCCGCTGTTTTTTCCAGAGAGAGGGCAGGGGAACCGGTTTCCCCGGCAATATCCCCAGCCATTTTCTCGAACCGGCTCTTTACCACAGCGCTGTCGAGAGCTTCGTTTCCGTTGGAACCAAAAACCTTAGGAAAATGCTTGGGATGGAGTTTTCCGAGCAAGACATTACAGTCGGTAACGGTTAACGGTCCGCCCCGCAAATAACTCGCAGGTCCAGGATTGGCACCAGCGCTTTCCGGGCCGACCTGGTACCGGCCATCCCGATAATTGAGAATGGAACCACCACCAGCTGCAACAGTATGGATATGCATCATCGGTGCCCGCATCCTTACTCCCGCAACTTCGGTTTCAAATGAACGTTCGTACTCTCCAGCGTAATGGCAAACATCCGTTGATGTCCCACCCATATCGAAACCAATAACTTTCTCGAACCCTGCCTGGGTTGCGGTGCGAACCATTCCCACCACGCCACCCGCCGGGCCTGACAAAATAGAATCTTTGCCCTGAAAAAGTTTAGCATCCGTCAAACCACCGTTTGACTGCATAAACATCAACTGCTTACAGCAACCACTATCAACACCTAATGCGTCATTTACCTGTTCAACGTAGCGCCTCAGGATGGGAGTCAGATAGGCGTCTACCACCGTGGTGTCACCCCGGGAAACCAGTTTTATCAGTGGGCTGGTCTGGTGACTCGTCGAAATTTGAGTGAACCCAATTACTCTAGCGAGATCTGCGACCAATTGTTCGTGGGTAGGTGTCAGGTAAGCATGCAAAAATGCGATTCCAACGGAACGAATGCCGTCGTCATAGGCCGACTGTAGTGCCGATCTCGCGGTTTCCAGCTCGAGTGGAGTGACGACCCCTCCATTGGCGTCGAGACGTTCGGTTACTTCGGCAACTCGTTCGTAAAGCAATTCGGGCAATACAATTTCGAGCTCAAATAATTCAGGTCGATTTTGATAGCCGATTCGCAGCAGGTCGGCGAACCCTTTAGTGATTAACAGCAGTGTACGATCACCCTTGCGCTCCAACAGTGCATTGGTTGCGACGGTGGTTCCCATTTTTACCGCACCAATGCAGTCTGCTGCGATGGGATCGCCGTCTGCCAGATTGAGTAGCTGGCGAATTCCGTGAACCGCTGCGTCCTTGTACTGTTCGGGATTTTCTGAAAGAAGTTTGCGGGTAATTAATGTCCCATCAGGACGATTCGCAACGATGTCAGTAAAAGTGCCGCCTCGGTCAACCCAAAATTGCCACATATGAAATTTAAATAAATAGTTATCGTTGTTGTGTCTAATCGATCAGTATAAGCGCAATTACATCCGTGGCTAGTTTGTTATTTTCTTGTCAGTTTGTTTCCGGTTGGACGGTTTTTATCTTCTCAGCTGCCATTTCAGCTTGCTCTTCAGCAGCTTTAGCCTGGGCAAGGGATTCCTGATACTGTTTTTCCAACGCGTCGGCCTTCGCCCTGGCTATTTTTGCCTGAGCCATCTTATGTTCTGCGACCTGTTCCTCGGTCATTTCTTGTCCAATCTGTTCCTCAACTTGCTGTTCCATCTGCAGCGCAGGTTCATCAGAAGCAACGACTTCATCGGGTGCCTGCATTTCTATACCCCGTTTGACCGGCTTATCCTTTTTCTTAGCTTCCGGCTTACTACTTTTCTTGGTGTTGCCAGTGGATGCCTTTTTATCCTTCACTTTTATGTCACGATAAGCCTTGCCTGAAATCCCATCGATAATATCGCTAAACAGCCCACCAGCCAGAATGATTTCCTCACTGGTCCCATTAGTTTCGCCGGCATAAGCGGAATCGATAAACGAAATCCGGCTAGCTTCTGAATTGTTTCCAGGAGTCGGATTACCCACAATTCCCTGGGCCGTAATCAGTGAAGTAATCAGGGCCGGGGCAGCAATACCAAGTTCAAACAATTTAAACGATTTTTTTTCATCTTCGTGCAGGTATGCCACTACACCGCCGACGATAAATAGCACGATATATCGAATCGCCAATCCAATTGAATTACCGGTGCTAAAAGTATTACCGTCACTTAATGCAGCGCCAATATCTATTGCTAATAATGAAACTAGAACCGGCATCAATGCGCCACCGCCACCGAGTAAAAATCGTTTTTTGGGGGTCATTTGTTATCTCCTTTAATCGATTGAATTGATCGTAATTTTAAGAACCTGTGAATAAGTTCCCGCGGTACTGTCACCCTCGTGGGGCGCCCTCTTGCCTTTAATATTTTATCTCTTTAACATGATCTATCTCAATCCCATTTTTTTTCTGATTCTGCGTCCACGTACAATCAATCCAATGGCAAGCATGGTATAGGTTGCGGCCAAATAAACCGGCAGTCCATGGGAATTCATCCCAAGCATCGCCCAGCCTCCGGTAATCGACCCAAACAGAGCACCCCCGCCCCAGATAACGGCAAACGAAGAAGAGCCGCTGACCAGCTCATTTCCACTGAATCGATCTCCCAGATCGGCGAGGGATACTGTATAGATTCCGTAGCCGGTGGCGCCGGTTAAAATAAGCAATGGCCATATCCAACTGCTTCCTATTACCAGAGGCATTAAGAGGAGGGAAATTGCAGTAGCGGCGGCGCACAAAGATAGTATCAAGCGTTTAGGATATCGATCTGCCAGCCAGCCGATTGGAAACTGCAACACAATATTGCCGAGGATGAGGGCACTCAGAATATTGGCAGAGGTCTGCAGATCAAGGCCGTTGCGGATTCCGTATACCGGCAGCAGGGAAATTGTGGCGGCGTCAAAAATTGCAAAAACGCCGACGCAAGCCAATAACATTGGAGCTTTGGGAAGGAAGTCGAGAATTCCCGACGGTGGCACTTCTTCTGGTTCGGCCACTTCATTTTCGCGAACCAAACTAAGGGGTATGATCCCGATTAACAAAATTATTGCGCCTAATTGAAAAGGCAGCCATCCATCAATACCAATCCACCCAATTACCAATGGACCGGCACCAAAGCTCGCGGATAAAACACTCGCATAGATTGCCACTACCCTGGCACGATTATCTTTCTCTGCATAGCTGACAATCCAAACTTCACTCAGGGTAAACAATACTGACATCGACATACCCTGGAGTAATCGAATCACAAACCAGGCCTCGAGAGTATCGAACATTCGATACCCGATCATCAAAGCGGCTGTTATCAGGGCTGCCAGTACCACCATTCGCCGGGCGCCAAAACGCTTGGTCAGCACCGGAATCACCCCAGAAAATACCAGGATTCCTAACGGACCCATAGCTGAATTTACCCCGATCATTCCAGCCGACACGCCACGAGATTCAAGAATTAGAGATAACAGGGGATAGCTCATTCCAAACGACAGGCCAAACACTGAAATCGCAGCACAGGCAGCAATCAGATTGCGGTTATTGGGTTTCATATAAACAGCTTATCTGGACTAATCCAATTTGAGAATTTATCATAATTCGATTACTATCGAAGTATGGAAACAGCAAATACCATATCATCTGTCGGATCTTTGATTGGCGATCCTACCCGGGCAATTATACTGGCATCTTTATTGGATGGCCGGGCCTGGACCGCAGGGGAATTGGCGGTTACCGCCGGGGTAACCCCGCAAACCATCAGCAGTCATCTATCCATGCTGGTTGAATCGGGTTTGCTACATCGAGCGAGCCAGGGTCGGCACCGTTACTTTCGACTGGCGAATCCGGAGGTGGCAAATATGCTCGAGAGCCTCACCGTTATGGCAACCTGGCATCTACAAAAAACAAAACGACCGACTCGAGCCATACCCAATCGAGTGCCAACCGAACTACGTAAGGCCAGAGTTTGTTACGACCATATCGCCGGGACCCTGGGGGTGGTAATTTCGGATGCACTAATTAGCCGGCAATTGCTAAGCTATGGAGATACCGATTATGTTGTGACCGACAGAGGCGTTGAATTCTTCTCTGACCTCGACATTGACTGTGACGAATTACAGAAAAAGAAACGAAAGTTTGCCCATCAATGTCTGGATTGGAGTGAACGGCGCTACCATATTGCGGGTGCCCTGGGCGCGGAAATATTCTCGTTATTCCTTCGCAAAAAATGGCTGCGAAAAACCGACGTCAAGCGGGCAATCCAATTGACCCCGTCCGGTTCCAAAGCGCTACGCAGTTTGCTGGATATCCGCCCCGGATAAAGGTTGGATGGAAAATCTTACCGTTTTATTGTTTGTCCATGGGGTACTAGGGATTTTCCCTCGTAATGGGACATAAACGGCTAAAGCCCTTACCCTGCTTGGGTTTCCAGAGGGGGTTACTTTTCGATTTTACGCTTTTTCAAGGTAATTTGGCTAATATCGTTGCCTTTAGGCATCGATTATGGCCACTGAAAAACGACTCAAGATACTCACCGAGGCAGAAATTACTGAACTGTTCGACCCACCAGTTCTCAATTTCAACGATCAGCGTTTCTTCTTCGCACTCAACGAAATTGAGTTAACCCTGAGTCAGAAAATTCGCAGGCGTGATCAACGTTGCATGCTTGTTGTGCTGCTGGGGTATTTTAAAGTTAAACCCGTCTTACTGAGTCCTGGCTTCCACCGAATAAAACATGATCTCAAATACGTGTGCTCTGAAGTCTTTCCGGGTGCTGGCCTGCGTCCTTTCAATCTAACTCGAAAAGCCAGAGTACGAATTTACAACCACGTTCTTGAACTAACCGATCATCAACGCTGGGATAATAAATGTCACACCGTTGCTTTGATTGCAGAGCTCAACGAGCACGCACAAGCGTGGGCTCAACCGAGATCTTTGTTTGACAGAGCCATAGAATACTTATCCGCACTGAAAATTGGCATACCAGGATACACAGTTCTGCAAGACATCATCAGTGGGGTCGTTGCCACTACCAACCGACAATTGATTCGACGACTTGATGATCTCATCTCGGTTGGCCTGGCTGATGGGTTAATAGATCTCGTCGAAGGCAAAGACACTGTGATATTACGGCAATTGCGACTATCGGCAAGGAGCTTCACAGGGAGTGAATTGCAAAAAGAGCTTGTTGTGCATCGATACATTCAACCTTGGATGCTGGAGGTCAATCGGGTCTTAAGTGCGCTATCGATGTCGCTGAAGAATCAGCAGTACTTTGCCGAGAGAGTGAATTATTACGGTGCCAAACTCCATCGCCAACCCACTGGTTATCAACGTCTCTACTTATTATGCTATCTGCAATCACGCTGGCAGCAGGCCCTGGAACGGATCGCCGACGGCTTTGTTCATCATGTTCGTCAGCGAAAAGAAAAAGCCAAGATATATGCGCGAGAAGCAGTTTATCAAGACTGGCAACGGGCTGCGAGTAACATCGGTAAAGCGGCGCAAGTGTTACGTCTTTTTATCGACGACACAGTAGATCAACAGCAACTGTTTGGGACGCTACGGCAGCATGCTTTTAAACTTCTTGCAGCGAAAGATCTGGAATCGGTTTGCCTGTTTCTGAATGACCAAAAGCGATCAATTGATGAAGCCATCTGGCAGTATCTTGATCACAAAGGATACGTCAGGGAGGGCCTACTTCGTGATCTGTTCCTGTGTTTGCACTTTGAGGGCGGTGAGAAGACCGGGCGCCTGGCAACCGCACTACATCGCGCCCAGTGCGATCTTACGACTCTAGGAACAATCTCAAAAGCCGCAGTGGACAATCGACTGCCCACTAAGAAACAGTTGTCGTTTTTGCAGGATGCGAGCGGTGTGTTTAACACGTGTCGTTACGAATGGTTCCTGTATCTGCAGATTCCAAGTCGGTTGAACGGGCAGCTGACCCTGCCGAATATCATTAAATACAGGGCTTTAGAGGATGATTTAGTCATTCGTGAGCGCTGGCTAAAAGAAAAAGACATGCTGTTGAAGCGCACCAAGTTGTCCAAATTAACAAGTGATCCAGACAATCTCATCAGCCAAATGGCCAAGGGTCTGGAAACCAGACTGCAGGAAGTCAGCAATTATCTGGAGCAAGATGACAATCGGAATATCATTCTACGCAACCCCAAAGGTAAGCGCCACTGGCGCCTACCGACGGCCAGTAAAAAGCACTTGGTCAATAACCCGTTCTTCCAGCAAATACCCACGACCGGTGTTGCCGACGTGTTGCGCATGGTCGATCGAGACACGGGATTCCTTGATGACTTTAAGCACGTGCTGGGAGCGCAATCCAAGAGTCGCGCACACGAGTATGATCTGTTGGCTATCCTGGTGGGTAACGCCACCAATCAGGGTGTCTATGGTATCGCGCAAATCTCCGATCGCACTTACGATCAGCTCAGCACCATACAGGCGAACTACCTGCGGTTGGAAACACTGAACGCAGCCAATGATCGTATCAATAACGCAACAGCTAAGCTTCCGATCTTCAAACATTACAACATCCAAGAAGACATCATCCACGCCAGTGCCGATGGCCAGAAGTTCGAAGCGCGGCGTGAGACGTTTAAAACGCGTTACTCGTCAAAATACTTTGGCACACAAAAAGGCGTTTCAGCCATAAGTTTAATCGCCAACCATGCGGCTATTAACGCCCGAGTGATCGGCGCGAATGAACACGAATCTCACTACATCTTCGACTTATTAATGAGCAACCACTCTGAGATCGTTCCTGCCGTATTGTCTACCGATACGCATGGGGTTAACCACATCAACTTCGCGTTGTTGGATCTCTTTGGGTACAGCTTTGCACCACGCTATGCCCAGGTCGGTCGCGTCATTAATGAAATGTTCGATATAAAAGAAGACCAGCAGAAGAGGGTTCAGCTGCATCTAAAAAAGCCAATCAATACTAAGCGTATCGTGCCGTATTGGGACACTGCCCAACGCATCATGATCTCACTCTACGAACGCAAAACGACGCAAGCCACCTTGGTCAGAAAGCTCTCAAGTTATAAAAGTAGTCACCCATTACTCGGGGCATTAACGGAATACAACCGTATGGTGAAAGCAAACTATCTACTCAACTATATCGATGATGTTAGTCTGCGAGATTACGTTCAGCGCGCCCTCAATCGGGGGGAGGCCTACCACCAACTGCGCCGCGCGATCAGCAGTGTCAATGGTGATCAATTCCGAGGCAGCTCAGATGAAGAGATCCAGTTGTGGAATGAATGTGCTCGTCTGGTAACCAATGCCATCATCTACTTTAACTCGGCCATACTCAGTCAGTTGCTGACCAGCTTTGAATACCAACAGGACGAAGAAAAAGTCCAGATTGTCAAACAGGCGTCTCCGGTTGCCTGGTACAACATCAACCTGAAAGGCACCTACAACTTTGAAATGAGTGAAAAACTGCCCGATTTAGACGATATAATGCGTTCAATTGAGGGTTATTTACCAGTGCAAGAAAAGTAATACCCTCTGGAAACCCAAGCAGGGCATGGGATCTAGCCGGTTATGTCCCATTACGAGGGAAAATCCCTAGTACCCCATCTTCAGCATCAAATATCGGCTCCGGGCTTTTGTTGTTATAAGTCATAATAAATAAATACTACCGAGAAGGGCAGGGATCCCCAAATATTCTATCCACAGCTTCAGGGTAATCACCCTCGCAGATTGACGTGCTGGTTGATAGAATCGCTCCCTCGAAAATAACAACGAAGGAATTTATGCCGATACTGTACGCCCCAAGGCCTGGGCAGATACTAATGTGTAATTTTGATGTGAGCGAAGAAGAGCACGGATATCAACCCCCAGAAATGGTTAAAACACGTCCCGTTATTGCATTAACAGGACACATGGCCAGTAAACCTGGCTTAGTGACTGTAGTCCCTATAAGCAGTATTGCGCCAAATCCTATTTTCCTCTGCCATTGCGATATTCCTAAAAGATCATTACCCAATACAAGCTACTTTGGCCGCGTAGCAGAGAACTGGGTCAAAGGAGATATGATCTATACCGTTGCATTTCACCGCCTCGATTTTGTAAGGCTCCCAGGAAAGAATACCCATGGAGACAGGCTGTACTATAAAACTCGATTAGGAAGGGACAAAATGAGAGAGATTTATACATGTGTGCTCCACGGCATAAACCTCGGGGATCTATCAGCACATCTCTAGTCTAGAAGTGACAAAGGCTCCCGAAGGAGCCTTAAACGCAATCCGAAAAGGCTTGTCATCGCCCATCTCCGGATTGGCTATGAGGGACGCACCTGTTCATAGTCTCGAGTATCGGACAAAGCCGACCTCCAACAATATAGAGGCTCTATAACTATATTTCAAGCAATATATTGCATTTCCTTAAGCGTAACTCATTGAAATAAAACAATATCTAGAAACACCGCGAAAGCCATGCTTACGTTTAATTTCCTAGGCTCCAAAGGACTTTCAGCACATCTAGCATGCCAAATCGACAACCAAAGAAAAAATTTGATACGGCTCAATACAGAGCCGCTACTGGGAAAATATATTCTTAAGAGGTGGCTCTGTTGGTGGCGAAATTCTACGCCAAGGAATTATACGACTGGCCGAGTTTTGCCCAGAACGGCCAGTCGCAAACTTTCTAAGATTGGTAATTTATTCTAATCGGTAGCGAATTGAGATGTCATTTAAAGACTTTGTAATCTTGGCGACCTTTCTATTAGGGCCGGAAATTTCTACCAAGTTATTAGATTCCCAATTCACTTTGTACGATGATGGATATCCAGCGACTATATATATATTTCCAGCTACGTTCTCTATAGTTTGCCCTCCAATTGACAAAGCCACATGTGTAGAAAATCCCCCACGAGGTACTCCGCAGTTTCTCCCATATATAACTACTTGAAAACTCCTATCGGGTGATAAGTTGGTTGACCAATGTACAAAATCACAGATCGGAGGAGCTTTTTCATGCCCAAACTTATATATCCCCAAAGATAAGATTATTAGTGCGCCAAGAAATATTCCAATCAGTCGGTAGTCACTGGGCATTTAAAAAAAATATTCCGAGGCACTCTTAGTGAACAATGATTCTTGATTATGTTCGTTTCGTATGGCTAAGATCGTCGAGCACTTCAAAAAACCCCATTTGTCTCTGATTTGCCCTTTCGGACGTCTAGCAATGATCGCGCACCTATCACTATCCCAACATCATGCGTATCTAGGAATCGGAGCTAAGTCGGGCTCGATAAAAGCATTGCTTGCCCCATCTGAAAACAATAGGTCTTTTGAATAGTGTGTCATCATAATTTTCGAATCGAGCATAATAGGATATTGATCGATAAAAGAATCACTTGAGGTAGAACGCCTCACCGTCTCCATAAAATGCCTGGTCGCCAATATCCACGCCCTTGTTATTGTTTCGTTATATACACTAGGACATACGCTATGGTATTTAAGATAATTCTGAATAGAATCTCTCATCGCCTGATGAGCTAAGTTCTCATCATATTGAGCAAGATAAATATAAGCTAGTCTTAGATGCTGTCGATGTTTGAACTCAGATTTCGGGAAAGCTCCTGATTCAAATTGTCTGCGAAACTCGTCATCTTCACTTGAAATTGAATGTGTCATAAATAGAGGCTCATTGGAGTTTTTGATGTGAATGACCGCTGAGAGTATACAAGAGGCATAGAGCAGACGAAACACTTCGAGTGATCTTGTGCGTCAGCTTCAACCCACCCTCTATGACTCAAAGTTGCCCTCTACAGTCAGTTGAAGATCTTCATCACTAGATAATTCTTGGCGCAACTTCGATATGGAAACCTAGAAAAACGGACATTCGAATTGCATTCGCTCGTTTGGTGAGCATCAAATAAATCCAAAGACTGTTCCAATGCTCATCAGAATATTTTATGTTTTTCTGTCTCGTTGTATGTTTTCAAGTATTGTATTAATACCTCCCATTCCTTGGGCTACAGTACTGGTTTCAGTTCCTAATTGGGGTTTTGCAGAAGAACCCTCAAAAGTGACGATTCCTGGGTTTTAGAAACAATTTCCAAGGCGGACACTCTAATTAATATTTTGCAACACTACGCATTGTTAGGCATGGTCACCTTCAGCTTTGGCCATAGTTCCAGCCACCGCTTACGTTTAAAATAATTCTTAAGCGCTGCTATTGTCTGAAGAAACTCAGTGCGTACAGAGACTCATCGCCCTTAGCCATGACCGCCTACCGATGAGCGTGTTTTCCCTACATTTCCTATATAAAAAAGATATAAAACTGATCTATTGACTATAAATACTCTATATAATGATTTTATCTAATAAATATCTATATCGAAGTATTTATCCATTCACAAATCTGTCAGACTATTTCTCTTGTAGGATAGGATTTGGCGTATCTGATTTATTGGGTATCTAGGTAAGATTAATTTAATTCTATATGTGCGAACGGTAACTGCGATGTTAGTGCATGATCTTTTTGGCAACAAGAGTGCACTTTAATTCTTACAATGTGGTATTTCTCACATAACTTTGAATGCGAAGATTCAATAGTGATGTTACGTTGAACTAGTGATAGATGAATGCCTTGAAAAGGATGGGATAGAAATAGAATGCTACGTCTACTAATTTCACATTAAACAAACTGTTAATTGATCCTGGGAGATTATTAAAAATGACATGTACGGCAATAGTGACACTAATTTATCTTGAGGGCGGACAAGGGCAGGCAGGCGGAACAGCCAAAGAACTAAAATTTCAGGTAAAGCCTACCTGTTTTAGCAGCGGCTCTTTTAATTATTTGCAGACAATATTAACCATCAAGAATGGAAATATTGTTGAGAAGGAGAGATCCGCATCGGGGTGGGTCAATTCAAAAGGCGATTTCGTAGTTGTGGAATATAGTGATCCAATTTATGAGGGAGAACTATTAGATGATGTGCAGGTGGTAGCCGACTCAATTAACTGCGTCTGCACTGGATGAGAGACAATAATACCAAATTGTCATACGTCTTAAGGCCTGTCCTGCTCTATAGCGCAAGGCCATCTTTAATCTGGTACTCGTCTAGTCGTAGAGTAAAAAAGAAAAATTGTTAATACTGAAACAAAACACTAATATTATAGCATTTTCATAATGAAGAATTCCTATTCTAGATCGAGAAAGACAGGAGGCCGAAAAGTTAAATTCGTAATTCTGTGGACACTTTATTTTTGTGTACCTTTCACTGCAGAAGCACAAGACAGAGAAGCAGTATGGGTAGAGTATCCCGTTTCAGGAGCGGTTCTTGGCCAAGGCTATAACCTTCTCGACGGCAGACCTACATACGGATCATGTGTGAACTTCATCCCCGTCCAGGACCCCGCTCAAGTAGTACAGTACAAATTCGAACATGTAAAATCTCAAACAGAAGTTTTTAGTTCTACTGACATCAGCGCATCGGGAAGTTTGAAAATGGCGCTTGTTACCGCCAGTGCAAAACTAAGCTTTCTTTCCGAGGAAAAATTCGATCTTAAAACAGAAAAATTTTTACTAACCGCCAGTGTCACAAACTCTGCATTGTATGCTGCCCCATCTCTCGGTTTCAAAAAGGGACTAAAAGTTCCTTCGCCAGCATTAAGTAGCAAAGATTTGGCTAGCCTAAATGACGAATTTAATAAAAAATACATAACATATACTCAAATAGAGTTCAAAGATGATCCGGGAAATAGTGAGGAAAATGTTGACAAATGTGGCCATGGATTCGTCGGCGCGATTGAAGGCGGGGCTTCTGTAGACGCATTTTTAACATTCACCAAATCCGATGCAGAGGCTCTGTCAAACGTTAAAGCTAGTCTTCAAGCCGACATTGGTGGGATATTTAAAGTAAGCGGTAGTCTTAAACAAAAACAAACTTCTAAGAATGCTCAGGAAAATGCTTCAGCATCAGTTTTTAAAACTGGAGGCAGTGAGGGAGCTTTTGCTTTTGACATACAAACCCTAAAAGAAAGTTTGAAAAGTCTACCTATGGACGCTGCTAGAAACCCAAAACCAATGAGAATGAGAATTGTTCCCTACGGATTATTGAACAAGGTGAAATTTGGAAAAGATAGTTTAACAGCAGCTAAACTGAAGGAAGGAGTATCCGCTTTTTTTCTCTTGAAAGACGTATTTCAAAAAACAGAGGCCGTTATAAACGAACGATTCAACTATAACAAAAAGGTTGAAGCAGTTGGAGTAAAAGTGCCAATTCCCATATATGAACAAGATCAGATTGATAAATATGTCGCCCTTAATAATCAGTCATTGAACAAAATGCACGCACTGAAGAACTTACTAAGCACTTGCTTTGAGAAGTTGAAGAATGAAAATAAATCATTCGGCGAACCTAAGGGCCTGGGTGCAGACGGCGCTGCTGCTCCAGCTCTAGTTCCAGTTGGACAAAGAATAGAAGCCTTCCTCAAGGGACTAAAGGACAAAAAAGACGACTGTATGCGGTTAGGCGGACGAACCACTTTACTAGACCAACTCATAGACGACGCCATTAAGTTAACTGCAATGGAGATTAAGAATCGTCCAATATACTGGCTCGAACTTGATGAAGAAACCAAATTTGAAATAGAAGGATTTATTGATGGTTTCCCCCTCCCTGTGGACTTCACAGCTAAATCAGCTGACGTCATAATTTCTTACAACAAGAATTATCGTGTTTTTCAACTAATTAGAGCTATTTGTAAACGCAAAATAGAAAACCCATTGTGTTCGGTTGATTTCAAATCATTTAGTACCGACGCTAGCTTGGATTGGAATCAGGCCAACATTAATTTCACCCAAATTAAAAATGAGCTTAAATAGTTTAGTCACCAAAATTGTGGCGGGTTTATTTTTATGCTTAATTGTGTCCGCATCATCTGCAGGAGAAGAATCGAAAGGTGACTTAAATGTTGTCACTGGATTAGGTAACAGCCCGGCAATAGGCCTATTTGATGTCGCAGAAGGTGATGACACAAACTCAAAGGATGCAGTAGGCGCAGTGCCGGCGAGAGCAGCTATAAGCTGTGCTTTACCTAGCAAATTTAGTTATAACGCGAGCATTAGTGATGAAAAACTTCTCGAACTGAAGCTTAGTGAATGCAAGGTAGTCATCAGTAATGCAGGAGCAGTTAGCATAGTGATAAACATGGAGATCGATATAAACGAAGAATTTGACGCAAAGAACTGCCAAGCATTTACCACAGGTTTAATGTTTGAAATAAGAGCGAAGCAATCCGACTTTTACATACCGAACACGAAAGCTGTTGCTTTAAACGAAGTGCTACATAACGTAGACGGTGATAGTAAATCACTAGATTATTTCGGACTTCATACCAATAATAATGATGTCTCGTCAAAACTATCTGATGTTTTTTTCGGGGCGAAAAAATCAGTAAGTTTTTCAGATATTTACTTTGGAAATATAATCTTAGTAGATGAATCAAGTACCGGTGATATATCAACGGAGTTGAGAAAAAAGCTCCCAGTTCTGGCTGATTTATCTAAAGACCACGATTACAAACTAGATCTAGAGACAACCCTTTTTTTACCTAGAGGAATATGTTTTGGTGTTGAACCGGGTGGCAACATAGTTAACACTCCTATTGAATTTAATTAAGAGAACCAGTAATGAGAAATATATTTGTTGCAACTATATTGATTCTTTCAGGTGTTTTCACAGAGGCATCTACAGCTCAGGACTACGATAAATTAATCGGTTCCATGTTTAGCGAAGCGGTCAATACTTTAAAGAGCACCAATGTGGAAGCCAATATTGTTAGGCACGATAAAGAATCTTTAAAGAAAGCGGGAACTGTCCTTAGAATCACAGAATCGGAAAATCAGATTGACATACATGTTGCCGCTGAAAGATTCGAGGTGCCACCTATAATCGAAATACACTTTCTTAAAGCAATAGCAATCTTGGTTGAAAATGGTTTTACGTTTGAGGTTGCCTTCGAATCACAAAGGTGTGTTCCTGAAAATTACGTTTTCGATTCACTACCAAAACCTGGCGAAGTTGTGTTTGAGAAAAATTCGAAAGTAATTTTGACGGTTAATAATGGGGCTCCTGGAATTATTCCAGAACGAATAATAGGAAGTAAGACGACAGAAGCAGATGGAATTTTGGCCGATTTGGGTTTATCAGCTAACCATGATACTGAAATTATGGATACACCTACTTGCCACTGTAAAGGCGGTCGCCCGGAAAAATCAACCGTCCGAGATACTATATCTAGAGTACATCCCTTGCCAGGAACAAATGTCGCATGTTCTGGTGAACCCATTGTAACTTATCGGATTGTTGATATTTCCAAGTGGCAATGCCCACCGGTAACGATTGATGAGCGCGGGAAATGGACTTGCAACTAAATGTAACAAACGGGTTTGCGCTAGTGCCAACTTAACATTCTTGTTAGCTGCGCTTAGTTATTTATTTTCCCCTACTCTTCACCATTTTTAACTTCGCATATTGACTCAAGTAGGTTCTGCTTAACCATGTATGGCCCGCCCGAAGATTCAAAGCGGAAAGAGATCATGGATGTGCTTCTTCTTTAAATTCAATTTTGCACTCTTTGTCATTTAATAGATATCTAACAGTTAAATAACCGGCGAAAAGTCAGGCTATTTATTTGCGGGACATCCAATTTGAATGACCGCTAAGAAGGATGTGTGAAATAATTATATACACTACTTTTTTCCACCATTTCATTTCATGAAGGGCCGCTTCGAGTATACAACGGGCTTAGAGCAGACGGAACCACACAAGAATATCGCAAGCTTTGTTCATTTTGGTGCGCTATGTCGCAAAGTCGCCCTTTCAGCCAATTGTCAGTTTCAAGTAAATGATGCAGTAGTGCGAAAGATGTGATATTTGTTAGTAATGATAAATAGCGATATTTTATTAACAACAATTAAAAATCATATGAACGGTCCAATGGAGGTTTTATTTAGTGTTGTATACATACTCGCTAGCTTAAGCATAAGTTGTATGTTTTGGATGGTAGATAAGAATACTGGATGGAAGCATATCGCCGTATCGCTACACTCTGTATTGCTTTTGGCTCTTCTGGGAATGACGTTTATAGTTGGATATGGCTATTCGAATCAATTCTTGTTGTTTCCTTTTTGGGCGACGCTGTTGTTTCCTGTGGCTTCAGTTGTACTGTGTATAAAATATTTTACTGGCTCGAAATGGTTCCACCTCGCTCATATCTGGAATTTTCTTACTATCCCTTGGACTTGGTTTTTAGGATCGATGGCTATCACTGGTGATTGGCTTTAATCCCAGCAGCGGGCCGAAATGTAAAGTAGCTGTATGACCGTAACGAGTATACAGCGGGCGTTCGGGAATTTCTGTCTCAAATAAAAAGTAGTCTATCTTGGGGTACTAGGGATTTTCCCTCGTAATGGGACATAAACGGCTAAAGCCCTTACCCTGCTTGGGTTTCCAGAGGGGGTTACTTTTCGATTTTACGCTTTTTCAAGGTAATTTGGCTAATATCGTTGCCTTTAGGCATCGATTATGGCCACTGAAAAACGACTCAAGATACTCACCGAGGCAGAAATTACTGAACTGTTCGACCCACCAGTTCTCAATTTCAACGATCAGCGTTTCTTCTTCGCACTCAACGAAATTGAGTTAACCCTGAGTCAGAAAATTCGCAGGCGTGATCAACGTTGCATGCTTGTTGTGCTGCTGGGGTATTTTAAAGTTAAACCCGTCTTACTGAGTCCTGGCTTCCACCGAATAAAACATGATCTCAAATACGTGTGCTCTGAAGTCTTTCCGGGTGCTGGCCTGCGTCCTTTCAATCTAACTCGAAAAGCCAGAGTACGAATTTACAACCACGTTCTTGAACTAACCGATCATCAACGCTGGGATAATAAATGTCACACCGTTGCTTTGATTGCAGAGCTCAACGAGCACGCACAAGCGTGGGCTCAACCGAGATCTTTGTTTGACAGAGCCATAGAATACTTATCCGCACTGAAAATTGGCATACCAGGATACACAGTTCTGCAAGACATCATCAGTGGGGTCGTTGCCACTACCAACCGACAATTGATTCGACGACTTGATGATCTCATCTCGGTTGGCCTGGCTGATGGGTTAATAGATCTCGTCGAAGGCAAAGACACTGTGATATTACGGCAATTGCGACTATCGGCAAGGAGCTTCACAGGGAGTGAATTGCAAAAAGAGCTTGTTGTGCATCGATACATTCAACCTTGGATGCTGGAGGTCAATCGGGTCTTAAGTGCGCTATCGATGTCGCTGAAGAATCAGCAGTACTTTGCCGAGAGAGTGAATTATTACGGTGCCAAACTCCATCGCCAACCCACTGGTTATCAACGTCTCTACTTATTATGCTATCTGCAATCACGCTGGCAGCAGGCCCTGGAACGGATCGCCGACGGCTTTGTTCATCATGTTCGTCAGCGAAAAGAAAAAGCCAAGATATATGCGCGAGAAGCAGTTTATCAAGACTGGCAACGGGCTGCGAGTAACATCGGTAAAGCGGCGCAAGTGTTACGTCTTTTTATCGACGACACAGTAGATCAACAGCAACTGTTTGGGACGCTACGGCAGCATGCTTTTAAACTTCTTGCAGCGAAAGATCTGGAATCGGTTTGCCTGTTTCTGAATGACCAAAAGCGATCAATTGATGAAGCCATCTGGCAGTATCTTGATCACAAAGGATACGTCAGGGAGGGCCTACTTCGTGATCTGTTCCTGTGTTTGCACTTTGAGGGCGGTGAGAAGACCGGGCGCCTGGCAACCGCACTACATCGCGCCCAGTGCGATCTTACGACTCTAGGAACAATCTCAAAAGCCGCAGTGGACAATCGACTGCCCACTAAGAAACAGTTGTCGTTTTTGCAGGATGCGAGCGGTGTGTTTAACACGTGTCGTTACGAATGGTTCCTGTATCTGCAGATTCCAAGTCGGTTGAACGGGCAGCTGACCCTGCCGAATATCATTAAATACAGGGCTTTAGAGGATGATTTAGTCATTCGTGAGCGCTGGCTAAAAGAAAAAGACATGCTGTTGAAGCGCACCAAGTTGTCCAAATTAACAAGTGATCCAGACAATCTCATCAGCCAAATGGCCAAGGGTCTGGAAACCAGACTGCAGGAAGTCAGCAATTATCTGGAGCAAGATGACAATCGGAATATCATTCTACGCAACCCCAAAGGTAAGCGCCACTGGCGCCTACCGACGGCCAGTAAAAAGCACTTGGTCAATAACCCGTTCTTCCAGCAAATACCCACGACCGGTGTTGCCGACGTGTTGCGCATGGTCGATCGAGACACGGGATTCCTTGATGACTTTAAGCACGTGCTGGGAGCGCAATCCAAGAGTCGCGCACACGAGTATGATCTGTTGGCTATCCTGGTGGGTAACGCCACCAATCAGGGTGTCTATGGTATCGCGCAAATCTCCGATCGCACTTACGATCAGCTCAGCACCATACAGGCGAACTACCTGCGGTTGGAAACACTGAACGCAGCCAATGATCGTATCAATAACGCAACAGCTAAGCTTCCGATCTTCAAACATTACAACATCCAAGAAGACATCATCCACGCCAGTGCCGATGGCCAGAAGTTCGAAGCGCGGCGTGAGACGTTTAAAACGCGTTACTCGTCAAAATACTTTGGCACACAAAAAGGCGTTTCAGCCATAAGTTTAATCGCCAACCATGCGGCTATTAACGCCCGAGTGATCGGCGCGAATGAACACGAATCTCACTACATCTTCGACTTATTAATGAGCAACCACTCTGAGATCGTTCCTGCCGTATTGTCTACCGATACGCATGGGGTTAACCACATCAACTTCGCGTTGTTGGATCTCTTTGGGTACAGCTTTGCACCACGCTATGCCCAGGTCGGTCGCGTCATTAATGAAATGTTCGATATAAAAGAAGACCAGCAGAAGAGGGTTCAGCTGCATCTAAAAAAGCCAATCAATACTAAGCGTATCGTGCCGTATTGGGACACTGCCCAACGCATCATGATCTCACTCTACGAACGCAAAACGACGCAAGCCACCTTGGTCAGAAAGCTCTCAAGTTATAAAAGTAGTCACCCATTACTCGGGGCATTAACGGAATACAACCGTATGGTGAAAGCAAACTATCTACTCAACTATATCGATGATGTTAGTCTGCGAGATTACGTTCAGCGCGCCCTCAATCGGGGGGAGGCCTACCACCAACTGCGCCGCGCGATCAGCAGTGTCAATGGTGATCAATTCCGAGGCAGCTCAGATGAAGAGATCCAGTTGTGGAATGAATGTGCTCGTCTGGTAACCAATGCCATCATCTACTTTAACTCGGCCATACTCAGTCAGTTGCTGACCAGCTTTGAATACCAACAGGACGAAGAAAAAGTCCAGATTGTCAAACAGGCGTCTCCGGTTGCCTGGTACAACATCAACCTGAAAGGCACCTACAACTTTGAAATGAGTGAAAAACTGCCCGATTTAGACGATATAATGCGTTCAATTGAGGGTTATTTACCAGTGCAAGAAAAGTAATACCCTCTGGAAACCCAAGCAGGGCATGGGATCTAGCCGGTTATGTCCCATTACGAGGGAAAATCCCTAGTACCCCAGAGAGGGTGTTACATGCGTCGACGAATAGCTCATCCCAACCATCGACATATGACCGAAATACGGCATCAAATAGAGAGCCACAATATAAACGTTGCGGGTCTTCGTATTTCTCGATCTCGGCAAGATTTATTGCTCTCATAGCAACAAGTAAAGTCCGCCTCGCAGATACAGCATCGTGTTTTTTAACAAACTTCTCGAAACGGGTTGTTAGCTCTCTAAGGACATTTGACACAATACCGTACTGTTGTTGAGGATGCCTAGATGCTGCTTCCATCGCCTCCTCTAACAAATCCAGGGGGTCTAAGCAAAGATCTTGTTGGGGGTACTAGGGATTTTCCCTCGTAAACGGACAATAACGGCTAGATCCCTTACCCTGCCTACGTTTCCGGAGGGGGGTACTTTGCCTGAACAGGCTTATATCCGTCGATTGAGCGCATTAAATCGTCCAGATCAGGCAATTTTTCACTCAATTGGAAGTTGTAGGTACCTTTTAGGTTGATGTTGTACCAAGCAACTGGAGAGGCTTGTTTAACGATTTGGATTCTTTTCTCGTCATTTTGGTATTCAAAGCTGGTCAGCAACTGACTGAGTATGGCCGAGTTAAAGTAGATGATCGCATTGGTTACCAAGCGAGCACATTCGTTCCACAGCTGGATTTCCTCATCGGAACTGCCGCGGAACTGATCACCATTGACGTTGCTGATTGCGCGGCGCAGTTGATGATAAGCCTCGCCTCGATTGAGTGCTCGTTGAACGTAATCTCGCAGACTAACGTCATCGATGTAGCTGAGCAGATAATTTGCTTTCACCATGCGATTGTATTCCGTTAGTGCTCCGAGTAATGGGTGGCCGCTTTCGTAACCTGAGAGCTTTCTAACCAGTGTCGCTTGCGTCGTTTTGCGTTCATAAAGTGAGATCATGATCCGTTGGATAGTATCCCAGTGCACCGCGGTGAGCTTGGTGTTGATGGACTTTTTCAGGTTCAGTTGGATTTTCTGATTCTTATCTTCTTTGACATCGAACATCTCATTGATGACACGACCTACCTGAACATATCGCGGTGCAAAGCTGTATCCAAAGAGATCTAGCAATGCGAAGTTGATGTGATTGACTCCGTGCGTATCAGTCGAGAGCACATCTGGGACGACCTCAGAGCTATTGTTCATCAGTAGATCGAAGATGTAGTGAGACTCGTGCTCATTTGCACCGATCACACGAGCATTGATGGCTGCATGATTGGCGATTAAACTCATGGCCGAAACGCCTTTTTGTGTGCCGAAGTATTTTGACGAGTAACGTGTTTTAAACGTCTCACGCCGGGCTTCGAACTTCTGACCATCGGCACTAGCGTGGATAACATCCTCTTGGATATTGTAGTGCTTGAAGATCGGAAGCTTAGCCGTTGCGTTGTTGATTCGATCATTGGCTGCGTTCAGTGTTTCCAACCGCAGATAGTTCGCTTGGATGGTGCTGAGCTGATCATACGTGCGATCGGATATTTGAGCGATACCATAAATGCCTTGGTTAGTCGCGTTGCCCACCAAGATAGCCAACAAGTCATACTCGTGTGCTCGACTCTTCGACTGCGCACCCAGTACATGCTTAAAGTCATCAAGGAAGCCCGTGTCGCGATCAACCATTCGCAACACATCGGCAACGCCGGTCGTGGGTATTTGTTGGAAGAATGGATTGTTGACTAAGTACTTTTTACTGGCCGTCGGTAAACGCCAATGGCGCTTTCCTTTGGGGTTTCTCAGGATAATATTTCGGTTGTCATCGTGTTCCAGATAGTTACTCACTTCCTGTAAGCGAACACCCAGATCTTTGGCCATTTGGTCAATGAGTTTGTTGGGATCGGCGGCTAATTTTGGCAACTGAGTGCGCTTTAATAGTGCGCCTTTTTCTTCTACCCAGCGCTCACGATTGACTAGATCAGCCTCCAACGCCCTGTATTTAAGCACATTTGGCAGTGTGAGCTGCCCATTCAACCGATTGGGGATTTGCAAGTAAAGGAACCATTCGTACCGACCTGTGTTTATCACGCCGTTCGAGTCCTGCATGAATGACAACTGCTTCTTAGTGGGGCAGTCGATTGTCCACTGTGGCTTTTGAGATTGTTCCTTGAGTCGTAAGATCGCACTGGGCGCGATGTAGTGCGGTTGCCAGGCGCCCGGTCTTCTCACCGCCCTCAAAGTGCAAACACAGGAACAGATCACGAAGTAAGCCCTCTCGTAAGCTCACCCGGTGATCGAAGTACTGCCACGTGGCCTCTTCGACGGATCGCTTTTGGTCATTTAGAAACAAGCAAACGGATTCCAACTCTTTCGCCGCAAGCAGTTTAAAAGCATGCTTCCGTAAAGTTCCAAACGATTGTTGTTGATCTACTCTGTCGTCTATAAAAAGACGCAACACTAACGCCGCTTTACCGACGTTACTCGCAGCGCGTTGCCAGTCTTGGTAAACAACTTCTCTCGCGTATATTTTAGCTTTCTGTTTTCTTTGACGAAGATGATGAACAAAGCCATCGGCTATTCGCTCTAATGCCTGTTGCCAGCGCGATTGCAAATAGCACAATAAGTAGAGGCGTTGATAGCCAACAGGTTGGCGTTTTAGTTTAGCACCATAGTAAGTTACTCTTTCAGCAAAGTATTGCTGATTTTTTAACGATATTGATAGTTCATGTAGAGTCCGATTGACTTCTGGCATCCATGATTGAATGTGTCGATGAACGGCGAGTTCCTTTTGCAACTCACTACCTGTAAAGTTCTTAGCCGACATTCGTAATCGCCGCAGGGTCAGTGGGTCATTGCCTTCGACAAGGTCAGACAACATAGAGGTCAAGTCAACAGAGATGAGATCTTCGAGTTGGCGAATGAGATGATCGTTGGTAGCACCGACGACATCACTGATCAAGTCTTGCAAAACTGAGTACCCAGGAATGCCAATCTTCTGCGCCGCTAAGTATTCAATGGCCCTGTCAAACAACGCTCTCGGTTGAGCCCATGCTTGTGCGTGTTCGCATAGATCTTTTGTCAGCGCGGCGCTATGACGTTCGTTCTCCCAGCGTTGGTAGTTTGTTAATTCGTATATACGGTGATAGATACGCACACGCGTTTTCTGCGTTAAATTGAAAGGACTCAGACCGGAACCGGGAAAGACTTCTGAACACACATATTTGATGTCCTGCTTGATCTTATGGTAACCAGGGATCAGAGCAATAGGTTTAACTTTGAAGTATCCCAACAGCACAACGAACATGCAGCGTTGATCACGCCTACGAATGTTTTGACACTGTGCCAATTCGATTTCATTGAGTGCAGACTGTGTGAAAACCACAATCCATATGCGCGGTAATTTTGGATGCTAATTTATCACCTTCATATTTTCCACCTTAATCTCCCATTTTGTTTTTGACGATGAGCTTTGTTAAGCCCTTATCGCTGACATTAAGGGCTTTATACCAATTATATTGATCATTCTGGTGATATTGTAAGCCAATACATGTAACGACATTTCCGTTCCTACATTTTTTAGTCTCTTCATCTTAAAGTGCGACATTCCCATCCATGATTTGATCGTGCCGAAAGGATGTTCCACCGTTTGCTTTCTCAGCTGCATCATCGTCGGGTTTTCATTCATTCGTTGCTCGTGTGTTTCAATAACCTTGCCATGTTCCCAACGGGATACACGCCGCTCTTTCCCCGTCGTGCACTTTTCCTTTAGCTTGCACGTGCCACACTCTTTGCTCCAATATTTAACCATCAACTTATTCGCTTCCATTGTCTTGGTTCGCCTTTGCAACCGCTCACCTGCCGGACATTGATATTCGTCATCAACTTCTATGTAAATAAAATCTCGGCGATCAAATAAACCTTTCTTTCGATTGCTTGATGTCAATGGTTTCGGAACATAAGGTGTTATGCCTTCGTCGACCGTAGATTTAATTTCTTCCATTTTAAAGTAACCGCGATCTGCAATCACTTCGAGTGTTTCGATACCTGTCGATTCTCTTGCTTTCGTCGCCATTTTCGTCAGTAATCTTCGATCTCCCATTTCCATGGATACTTCGTGGTCTACAATCAAATGATGTTTAGTATCCACCGCAGTTTGCACGTTATATCCTACCGTACCAGAGCTACGCGCATTCGTTGACATCGCTCTTGCATCTGGATCAGTGAGCGATATTTGCTTATCCGGCGCGTCATCAAGACTGGCTTCAATTTTCTTAACCTCCTTCATCTGATTTTTTAACGCATCAATTTGTTTGTTGATATGTTCAATCTTGATTTCTGGAATATCTTGATCTTGACGGTCAAAACTCTCTAGCTGACTGAGATATCTATCAAGGCTCTTATCGATTGCTTTGATTCGGCGCTCAACCTTTGCCTTCGTATAATTACGATCTCGATTATTAACTGCCTTAAATCGACTTCCATCTATAGCAATCAATTGATCTGTGAACATATTCAGCTTGCGACAGATTAATACAAACTCTCGGCAGACTGACTTTATCGCCTCTCCATTGTCTTTACGAAAGTCAGCAATTGTTTTGAAATCCGGGGCAAGTCGTTGAGTGAGCCACATCAACTCTACGTTGCGATGGGATTCCCGTTCTAACCGTCGACTCGATTGAATTTGATTCAGATAGCCATAAATGTAAAGCTTCAGTAAAGTCCTGGGATGATAGCCAGGACGTCCGGTCGCCTTGGCTTGCGCCTTTGAAAAACCCAACTCGTGCATTTTGAGTTCTTCAACGAATGCTTCTACGACACGAACTGAGTTGTTTTCACCAATATAATCGTCCAGTGATTCTGGGAATAGTGTTGTTTGATGGCGATGGTCGCCTTCAATAAAACGGCTCATTGTTTACTCCTATTTATCAACGGAGTTATTATAACATTTTGGACGTTTTCACACAGTCTGAGTGTGAAGAAGAATCGTTGATCGTTTGGATTGAGCGTTGGCGGACCGAACAGGTCTGCAACTTCAGCTTCCGTGAGGATCTTGAGTCGTTTCTGGGTGGACATGAACGTAACCTAAAGGCCACGATTCTAGCCAAATCTCCCTAAAATGGTGCGAATTCGAAAAGTACCCCCCTCCGGAAACGTAGGCAGGGTAAGGGATCTAGCCGCTATTGTCCGTTTACGAGGGAAAATCCCTAGTACCCCTGAGTGGTGTACTCGAGTCTGCGGCGACTCAAAAGCTGATCGGCCAATTGATTGAGCACAGATGTCTTGCCGGCGCCCCAATCGCCCAATAAGCCGATCGTAAGTGATTCATCGACTTTGGTGTTATCGAATAGATCGGCCATGGATTTGACTAATTGGGCTCGGCCTAAATGATCTTCTGCACTTGCCCTCTCAGATAGTACTGACGCCGACAGATCTTGGGTGGTGCTACCGGCATTGGCGCTCCCTTGATTTTGGTAACTACTTTTTCGTTGGGCTAGCTCATCTAGTACTTCTTGCAGGAAAGAGACATGGGGGCCGCCATGTGATAAAGCCTGCATGTAAAATTTTCTGTACTCTTTCAGGTCAAGGTTTATTAGGGTTTCCACATGATGCGCCAGCACGTCATTTAGAGAACTAGAGGGTTCTTCAAACAGGGCCTTTTCGGGAAATAAACCTGTGCGCGAATCAACATTTAGATCTTTATCAATATCCAGTCCTTTTAGGTATTCTTGGGCAATATTTGAATCATATGCCGGTAACAATATTTGATGGGCAGTTAGTATTTCTTTAAAGTGCCACTGCTTTTGCGAAAGGTCACTTTTCATTAACTTCAGTGCATGGTGGCATACGAGGAGCGCGAGCGCTGCCGCTCCGTGTTTGAATTTCTTTATATCCGCTAACAGTTGGTCTTCATCGGTAATTATTAGCCTTGCATATTCCTCTTTGCTCGGGCCCTCTATCCATGGTTGGATAGCCGTAAAACAACACAGCAAAAAATTGTGTTTGCGTTCATCGTTTTCTTCATGCAACTCTTGCGCGGCTAAGTAACTGCCAGTTGTCAGTAGAGGCAAGAAGCGTAAGACGATTCTGGCCGTATGGAAATCGAGAGTATTTCCGGGTAGTAATTCAAACCACATTCCTTTGATGCTTTTGTCGACTTCCGTTTTAGAGGGCACATTGTTCAATGCGTTAAGTCGATCCTCTATTTCCTGCTCATATGTGGTGGCCTTTATGCTGCCAAAGTCTTCTTCTATATTCATCATTGTTCCCTGTGAAAGGTACTATGCTAATAACTTGAACGTTGGCTGCTTACTGGCCTTTTTATCGAACGTGATCGTGTAATCACTTCCTGCTGATTGGTTCACTCGGGCGAGCAGATGGTCGGGAAAATCTGCATTCGAGTTTTTGTAGTCCGATAGAGCGCGCCAAACTACTTCGGGTTGTTGGACTTCGAGCTGTCCGACTTGTAACAGTTCTTCGATTACATGCGCAATCTGTTGCCTGTTCTGACCGTAGTTACTTTCCAACACCCAGGCGAGTTCGCACAGGACGATCTGGCCGATAAAACAGGGCTCGTCTTCGGTACAACTGGTCTCAATGAATTTGGTAGCTAGTTTTGCCTGTGCCGGGTCGTCTTGTACTAGATAACGGACGAGTACATTGGTATCGAGTGCGATCAAGAATGGCCTGCCTTGCGCTTAACGGCGTTGTTCATGTCTTCAACACTGACAGCTTTCTTCGGCTTGGCCACCAGGCCTTTTAAAGCACTTAGCGGTTTTTTAATGGGTACCAGATTAATCGAGCCGTCTTCGTCTTCAATGAAACTGATTTTATCGCCGGCGTGCAGGTCTAGCTGCAGCCGAATATCTTTCGGAATCGTGATCTGGCCTTTGCTAGTAATGGTTGCGGTAATCATTGGTTCTCTCTGATGTCTTACAGTTAAGACTATATCTTACACTATAGTAAGGCGTATATGTAAGGAAATATAGCGATTAGTGGTTTTGATGGCGGCCGTTGGCCGCCCCATGTTTCATTGCTACCACAGGATCATGACGGTGGCGGCTGCGCCTCAAGGCCATTGCTGGTGATCCCGGTCGCCCACGCTCCCTATCCGTGTTGTCGCTGCGCGCCTGCCCGCGCCCTGATCACCATCAAAACCTTGCACCGCCATTTGCCTCCCGTGGTCGCTGGCTCGCCATCGGCGGTTAAGCGCGCGCTTAACCGCGTGCGGTTGTTACTTTCACTCACTACAGGGCAGGGCAATGGAAAATTTAAGAGCGGCACAATACGATTTACCACGGGCGCGGATTCTACAAAAGGGCGGAGCGTGCCTTTCAGATTCGGAACTATTGGGGGTGCTATTTGGCACTGGCATTAAAGGCAAGACGGTGGCGGAATTGGGGCGTTCGTTGTTATGCGAATTTGGCGGTTTGCGGCAGATCCTACTGGCGGATGAAAATGCGTTGAAAAAGGTCGCTGGGGTAGGCGCTGCGCGGGTTGCTCTGCTACGTGCGGTGCTAGAAATTAATGCCCGTTATCTGGGTTCGACATTACGTAAGGCGGGGCCGTTGTCGAGCCCTGCACAAGCCTCGGAATATTTGACGCATAATTTGCGGGATTTAAAGCGAGAGGCGTTCGCCATTCTCTATTTGGATACGCGCCATCATGTTATTGGCTATGAAGAATTGTTTATGGGGACGCTTAACGGGGCGACGGTACATCCGCGAGAAGTGGTGCGGGCAGTACTGGAACACAATGCATCGGCGGTCATTCTGGCGCATAACCATCCGTCAGGAATTGCCGAGCCAAGCCAGTCGGATTCGACGTTAACACGGCGGTTGCGCGAGGCCTTGGATTTGATTGATGTGCGCTTACTGGATCATCTGGTGATCGGGGACGGCGAGTTTGTCTCGATGTCAGATAGGGGGCTGTTTTAGGCTTTACCGAATTTCCCCACTAGCAAATGCTAGTGGGGGAGGGCTATTGAAGCGCCCCCATTTCGGCAAAAGATACCGCACTTTCATAACCGCCTTCGCCAAAGACAAAATGATCGAGTAACTTTATCCCGACCATGCCAAGCGCGAGGTACAGCGTTTCGGTCAACGACTTATCCGCTGCAGACGGTTCAACGACCCCGGACGGATGATTGTGCGCGACGATTAACGCGGCGGCGTTAATCTTCAATGCTTCTTTGACGACTTCGCGCACCGGTACACTGGTGTTATCGATCGTGCCTCGAAACAATTCACGCACATCAAGCACACGATGTTTTGAATCGAGAAACATCCCGACAAAGACTTCGTGCTCTCGGTGCATCCGCAAATAAAGTGATTCACGGGCGATTAACGGGCTGCTGATGATCTTTCGGTCTTCGCAGTAATACAGTGCTTCAACAATGGTCACTGCAGATTCGACAACTTGTTCATCGTGCGCCGGCTTATAGCGGCCGTTTTTCTCTTTAACGTAAAGGGTCTTGTGTTGGCTATTCATAGTGTGTCTCCAAAAAAAAGCGGAGACGCACCAATCCCTTGTGGGGAAAAATGAATCCCCGCGTGGGTTGAATTAAATCGTCAGATGGGCTGACGGCATTAACCGTGGGCGCACAGACGCGCGCAACATGGGTTAATGCGGTTGGATAAAGGAAGTAGAGGGTGAAAACCGTCGACGACGGATTGGATAAACCTGATTTTAAGCTAATTTCAACCAGTAGTTAGCATCGATAAACGTTAGTTTAACATAGTCAGAATAATCGGTATGTTTTCGATGATGAAAGGAGAGTGTGCAAATTAGTTCTGGTAAAATTATTTTTTGGAGCCAAATTATAGCTATGACGGCTAACCGTTGGAGTAAGCATTGGGTGTTGGGCATGAACGAGTGTCTATTCGATGCAAATTCATCTGTGCCGTCAGGACATTAGTAGAGACAAATGCTTAAAAGAATAACTTTGATTCAAGGGATTGGTAATTACCAACAGACTCGGGGCGGCGGTGCAGAATTTGGACCTGTTACAGTCGTATATGGTGAAAATCGTTGTGGGAAGAGCACTTTATGTGACGTCCTACAATCTCTAAGCTGTAACGAACCTTCTTACATTCTCAACCGCCAGTCAATTCCGGGGATAGAGAATAAACCGGCTGAAGTTGAAATACAGTTTGACACTGTAAGCGCGCCTGGGCCGGTTGCAGCTCGATTTCAGAACAGTCAGTGGCAACACGCTTCGCCTGTTGATTCATCCCTTTATGTTTTTGACCATAGTTTCATTCACCGGAATGTTTTGACCGGCACTAAGCCAGAGAGGCATAACTCGGAAAACGCGACGGATTTTATATTAGGAGAGCAGAATGCCGCGTTATATCGAACCCTAGAACAGGAAAATACTAACCTACGCAATGAGAGAGCTAATCTCACTGCAATTCAACGAGAGCTTGATCCTCACATAAGTGTTACAGCCGCCCTATATGCAAATAGCCCGTTGCCGAGCGAATCAAAACCGGCACTATCTCAATCAGTGACTGAGTCGCAAACGCTGAAACGTGAAACCGCCACCATCATTGCCAATAGCTCGCAGATCAGGGCTCGTCAGAACCTCTCGGGCATCGACATAACAGTCGGCTTCGACGAGGCGGTAGAGGCCGCAAATGAGCTTCTTTCGCGGAGCATCGCGAATGCACATCAGACTTCAAAGGCTTTGGTTGATAATCATGTGGCTCTACATGTCGACAATCCAACACGCTTCAATGGATGGGCAAGGGAAGGGCTTGCACATGGGAACGGGGAGACGTGCCCTTTTTGTAGTCAACGGCTTTCCGTAGAAGCAAATAACCTAATCACCGCCTATCAAACAGCGTTTGATGATCAGTTTGATCTTTTGGTGCAGCAGGTTGGACAAGATATTGAAGCTGGTCGGACGCTCTTTGATTTACCAATTACAGATACTCAGCTCGAGCAAAAACATAACAGTAATCAGGCCGTATTTCAGGTCTATGGGGAATCCTCCGTGATCGGTAACGCGGAGTTACAGAGTTTGCTGCAGCAGCTCGATACTTGTATGACGCAATGTCGTGACCATGCGCAGGCAGCATTTCCTTTGATAGAAATAGTTACAGAGCAATGGCGTGAACGTTTAGGGCGAAAAAGTGCGACACCGTATGCAATTGTGGCGCCTTTAGACGGGACGACAGCTAACCAGGTAACGGAGACATTTAACCACTCTTTGGCTCAGTATGATGAACTGGTAAATCAGATAAATGTCATACTGGAAGCCTTTAAGGCAACTGTCGATACTACGCAACTAGAGCAACGTTCACGCGCTATAGATGCGCAGATCGCTAGCCACAGTGTCGCTATACAGCGGATTGATCTAGAGCCCATTTGTCTACGATATCGGAACCAACAGGCGCTGGTGCAGACACGAGAGACAGCGTATGCACAGAGTAAAGAGGCTTTGGAACAATCACAAACTGCATATTTGACGCAATATTTTGATCTCACTAATGCGCTATATACGCGGTTAGGTTCCGGGGAGTTTGAAATCTCACGGATAGCCAATAATCGTGGCGCGCGGATGATTTATGAATTACAGATTCACTTTCGCGGACAATTAATACCGCCTGAGCAATTGAACTGCGTATTCAGTGAGTCAGATCGAAGAGCGTTTGCACTTTGCCTCTTTCTGGCGCGTATTGATGCCTTGTCCGCGGTTGAAAAAGCAAACGCCATAGTGGTTATGGACGATCCTATTACCAGTTTCGACAACGAGCGAACTATGATGATTCTTAATAAGCTCGATGAGCTGAGTGCTGTAGTGAAACAGATTATTGTTACTACACACTACAAGGGCGTGGCATCAGAGGCGGTTGCAAAGTTTGGTAACCGGGCGCATTCGGTAATGTTGGGAATGAATGACCAGGCTTGCTCAATAACGCGAGTTGACAATGATGACATGACCGCAACCGATCACGATATCGCATTTGATCGAATTAAAGGGTGTGTAGAGAGAACACACAATCATGACATCATCAATGAGCTGAGGCCATTCCTGGAGACTGAAGTTCGCACCCGATATAAGCAGCAGATAGGATCTTTGGGTGTGACTAAGGCTCAGTTCAAAACCGTATTAGATGCTCTTAAAGACAACGCGGTGATTTCGGAGACGTTGTGGGCCCGGCTCAATGCTTTTCGAACATCGTTGAACCCGCCAATGCACTCGCTTGCTGTGGGCGCGTTGGATAACACACGAGCGGCTGCTCAAGATGTATTGAATGTGGTTTACAACGAACTTGTACCAGTCGTTTAATTCGGGCTATCAACCAATGAAAGATACATCAACAATAGATCTCACGAATTTTGATCTCAGTGGTTTGAATTCATTTTTTACAGGCCGATCAAATGAAATGGATAGACTGGTTGAGGTTTTCAGTAGAAAAGAACGCCCGAGGCCGGTTCAGATTTCAGGGTCGCCCGGTATAGGCAAATCGACATTGGTGGAATTGTTCCTTAAGAATAATCCGCGACTCACCGGCAAGCCATTTAGGATTCAGGCACCTCCTATCGATAAGTGGAGCACTGTGTTGGATCGGTTCGATGAACTGTATAGACAAGAAGACGCAAGCTGTGTGATTGCTGACTCGGTCGAACATATTCCAGAACTGCAGTTAGAGCAGTTAATACGAAAAGCGCTCAACTGGAAGGTAACTCGAGGGGTTATTTTCACTAGCAGGATACCTAAAATTATTCCTTATGCAGAACATATAGAGTTACAACGGTTCAGTCATGCCGAAACCATCTCGTTGATGAATAAGTTGATGCATGATCAGAAGTTCGATCCTCTTCTTAAGAACCAAATAGCCGAAGTAACCGGGGGTTATCCGATGCTGGCGCATTTGCTTGTGCATCAAATACGGGATAGAAGCCTACCGGAGATCGAAGCAATATTGAGAGGAGATCTTTATGACTTTACTAGAGAAATCGCTTTACCTGAAGAACAGATCATTCAAGTTGTACGGCCGCAAATTATCAGTGCCGGTGATCGATTTATCGAGGCTATACAAAAGGAACCAGAATCCATCCATCAACTCTCGCCGCGCAATTTTGAGGAAGTGATAGCGGACATTTTATCTGACAAAGGATGGGATATTGAATTAACACCAGAAACCAGAGATGGTGGCAAAGACATACTGGCTAGGTTGGACACAGATCTTGGAAAAATACTTTGTCTGGTTGAGGCAAAACGATACCGAGAAGATCGAAAAATTGGAGTTGAGTTAGTTAGAACACTTTATGGAACGCTTCATGATCATGATGCGTCCAGCGCGATGATGGTGACAACGTCTTCGTTTACTTCCGGAGCGCGGGACTTTGAAAGTAAGTACGAATATCGTCTCGCTCTGCGCGATAAGATGACTCTTCTAGAGTGGGTAAGAGACTATAAAAAGTGAAAAAGAAGGTTTTGTTCTAGGGCAGGGGCCGCGATATAGCATGTGCTTAGCTCCTCAAATAGCTGCGCGCCACCGACATATTAGTGCCGCTGTCGCGCATCTTTGCCCCCTTTGCCCCTGGCAAACTAAAACGAGGGCACGTAGGCGGCTGTAATTCAGGCCAATTTCCTTCAAAAACGCTCTTTACTGGCTGCTGCGCGCAGCTCTCAAACGTCAACCCCCTGACGTAGCTCACAAAAACAATTTCCGAGCGGCTTCACGCCCAGGGCAAACCACGCCCTGAACCCTCTGCCTGAAATTCTTTTCGCTCGGGGGTATGACTTTTGCTCCCCGCTTGCCAAAGCGTCACCCATTCGGGTTTAAGCAGCACGCGCCTATGGCGCTGTACCACTGAAACCCAACGGGTCAATTTTAGGGAGGCAAAACATAAAGACCGAGCAACACCAAACCCATGACGAGCTTTAGCAGGGCGCTTGTTGCTGCTTTGACTTCGCAGACCGTTAAGGCTCGTCTTATCAATCAACACGGCACAGCCGTAGTCGAGGTAAATTAAAATGAACACACCAACTATTCAATACTTTAAACCAAGCGATACCGTTGTATCTAAATTTAACGTCCGGCCTGCTAAGCAGGTTGATGGCATCGAGGGATTGGCAAATGACATTGCTCATAACGGTCAGTTACAACCTGTTGTTATCCGCATGGAGGACGAAACCCCCGCCGTTGTCGCAGGACAGCGCAGACGAAAAGCGCTGTTAAAGCTGGCACAGGCCAATGACGATGTGGTACTGGCGGGCATTGTGGTTGATATTGATGATGCCCAAGCCACCGCCATTTCTTTGAGTGAGAATGAGCAACAGTCGCCCATGACGCCAATGGACTCATACAGGGCATTTGCCAAACTGGTCAAGCAGGGTTGGGACACCAAGACCATCGCCGAAGTCTATTCCATGAGTGAATTACAGGTACGCCAAACGCTGGCGATTGGCTCACTACCCTTGGCAGTTTGCAAAGCTTACGAGGCCGAGGACATTGATGAAGCTTGTCTTCGCGTTCTGGCGATTGGCGATAAGGCACGCGTTCGCAAATGGGTGGAATTGCACAAGAAAGGTGAAGCGCCCACCTGGTCACGGGAAATCCGTTCTTTTTTAGTCAACAGCAAAAGCGAAATCCGTACATCGATGGCGTTGTTTGATGTGAGCGAAGCCAAGATCGCCATCGTTGAAGACTTCTTTCAAGATGAGAATTTCTTCGCGGACAGCGATGAATTCTGGCAACTGCAAAACGCCGAAATTGAAAAGCAACAGGCCGACTTTGAGGCAAAAGGCTGGACGGTCGAGGTTTTGCATCAGCCTTTCTACAATTGGGAATACGTCGATGTCACCAAGGCCAAGGGCGGCAAGGTCTATATCTTTGTAACGGACTCGGGTGAGGTCACGGTCAAAAATGGCATTCTGACCAGTACCGCCTATCGGGCGCTGGAAAGGAAAGAAGCGGGGCAGGGCAGTACCACCGCTGAGAAGCCCACAGAGAAACCCGAAGTCACTAAAAAGATGAACGAGTATTTGCTTGGGTATCTGACCCAATCAGCACAGTCTGCGGTTATCGATGATTATGATCTCACTCAACGGGTCATGCTGGTAATGCTACTCACACAGGACGGTGCATTGGGCTTTAGTTATGACGAGCAACTATCGCGGGTCAATAGTGAGATAACGGGGGGCGAATTGTTCGCTACTGAAAAGCATGTTGAGAGTGACACATTTGCAAAGTCGGCGCTCAAGGCGGTCGGCACCAAGCCGAGTGAATCTCATTATTTGCGAAGCTTTGAAAAGCTGTTCACCAAGGTGATGAAACTCGAGATTGACGTTGTGCAACGTGCTATTCAGGCGGTGTTGGCCTCCACGATCACTCTTAACTCAAACGCCACAAAGGCGATTAATAAGCAACTCAACCCCGATATGAGCCAGTTCTGGCAGGCTGACCGTAGCGGCGCTTTTTTTGACACGTTGTCTGGCAAACGCTTGTTGTTGTCGGTTTTGGAAACTGTGACGGACAAGAAAATCGCCAGTGCACACGCCAACAGTAAGGTGAGTGAGATTCGTGACTTGGTTAAAACAAAGGCCAGTGAACAAAAAGGCTGGACGCCAAAATATTTAAGCGGTGGTTCATACGGTAATGGCAGTGGCGCGCCACTGAAATAAAAAGGTAGTTGGTAGTTTGGGCGCTGGGCTTTACAGCTTAGCGCCCTTTATTTGAAAGTGGTTCGTGGAATTGGACTGCTGTCGCGAATCTTTGGGTAGTTAGGGACCTAAATAGATTAATTAGGGCTGTGTGGGCGCGAATTATCTTCCGATTCACTGAGAGAACACCTTTTTGACAACACTGCGCACGCCTATGGCGCTGTCCCACTGAAACCCGAACGACTCTAAAGACAATGAAGGCACTTAGGTTTTTGCCGGTTTCGTGAGGCCTGGGCAATTAACGCGAAAATGGGTGAGGGTATAATAATTGCTCATCCTGATACTGGATTTACTTATCACCCTGAAATGCTGGATGGTGATAGGGTATTTGGAACATTTGGTAACAAGAAGAGCATTGATAAAAGCTTCTTTGAGTTTGTAATTAAACAAGGAAAAAAAGGTTTTATGGAATCAGCACTTGATCATGAGGCTCCCTTTAAGAAAAAACTACCTTTAGCTTTTCCTAGTCACAGAACAGCAACATGTAGTTTAATAACGTCTAACATAGGAGCTCCTTCCATTGGTGATTTTCCAATATATGAGCTGAACTATATATTGAGAAACCAGCCATTTGCTTTTGTAACGGGCGGGGCACCAAAATCCAAATTGCTACCAATTCGTGTTTCAAGTTCAGTCATCGTTGGGGTAAGAACCGCAATTGCTCATACCCGTGTCATCCACTATGCAGTGGATGTGAATAAGAGAAGGTTAGTTCCTGACTCTATATTAGGCAGTGACAAAGTAGGGGTGATTTCGATTAGTCTTGCATTTGTTAAGCTAGCAGGACTTTCACCAGATAAAGGTCGTGCTGAACGTATAATGAGTGGGGCAATAAGAAAAGCAATCAAACATGCTAAACATAGTGGGATTATAGTTTTCGTTGCTGCGGGACAATCACATAGAGTTGATTTTCCAAAGGATGCTGCGAAATTGTTAAGTGGTTATCTCGCAAAGCTTCCAAATACAATAGCTGTGGCAGGTTGTGATTTTGAGGGGGGTAAATATGTACTCGGTCATTATGGACCTTATGTCGATATTACTGCACCAGCAAAGGGCGGCTCAAAACGTCACAATTCAAATAACAGTATTTTGCCAAGCCAGACATCGCATGAACTAGAAACGATTTGACTCTATTTCTCTTGGATGCTGAAATAGTTCGATACTGGGTATGACTTAGTATTCGACCGCCAAGACTCGGATTCCGGATATAGGTAAATGTCTATTCGTTCTTTATTGTAGGTGTTACACGTCAATTATCTGTCCTGATAATTTATTCCTAGCACACCCCGCTATCTTTTTTCGCTAATATTCAGTACAAGTGTATACTTAACACAAAATACATGTGTAGTAGCTCGCTTTTTTCTGATGACTTGATAGCATATGGAGCTTAAATGGATGGTAGAGATGAAAGACAGGGTAGTGTAGTTAAATCTTTCAACGAGTCGAAGGACTCAGCATGAATAATTCAGGAAGAGGGGAGCTATCCAAAGTTCAAAATGAAGATGCAGGAGCATTTTCAGGTCAGTTTCCGGCTAATAGCTTGCCCAAGGGTGGCAGCACGATAGTGGCTTTTGGCCAAAAAGTTCATATTAATCCCGCTACTAACACAGCACCACAAAGTATTCCTTTACCATTCTCACCAGGTTTGGGCTCCAGAAATTCGGCACTTTCATCTTTTAATTCACCAACAATTCTCAATTGTCGCTCCCCTAATTTGGAATGGTTTGCCATTTTGAGGTTAGAAACTTATGGCATCTAATAAGACAGTCATCAAGGGTGTGCTTCCAAGTTTAAATGCAAGGGTCTGTTGTTTACTCGTTGAGAATCCTTTTGGTTTATTCGAATTTATTTTCCCAAAACATATCCTTGATATTAACGATAATCTTACACATAAATCGGGGACCACTTTTTGGGGTTGGTTTCTAAGAAAAGAGAGGAGCGGGTTAATCTATACATGTTTGGGCGGGTTTATAGATCTAGGACATTTAAGAGATTTTGCTGATCTAACACGAATTTATTATTATGCGCTTTTAAAGCTGCCAACGAAAAATGGATTCATAAAAAAAGGTACATTAATTCCTATGTACGAAACTCACGGAGGTTTCGATGGAGTAGCTGTAGTTCAAAAAGACATACCTGCTGGCAAGGATGACGTTGATCCACTTATTTTAGTTGCGAGGAGTCTAGCTTATGATGTGTCAGTTTTTTATGAAATTTCTACTTATCCTGTAATCACTATACTTAAACCTGGCGCGCACGCTTCTGCCTTCTCGCCAGAAGATTTGGTATCAAATCTTCTGGGAACGCATGTTGCTGCAAATGCAATAATAAAAATGGTTAAAGGAGAAATGCAAATGAAAACGGCGGTATTTGATACGGAGGTTACAAGAGAATTATTAGCCCTTTTAGAAATACTAAAGTCTCGTGATACTGAGGACACTGTCAAAGCACTAGATAGTGTCTCAGAAAGATGGATAAGATCTGGAGTAATAGTGCCGGGCTTAGATACTTTGCATTTAAAACGAAGAAATTTCGAATATAAAGTGATTGAGCCTTGGATTGTTACCGAAATTGAGAACTGTGGATCTCCGCCATTTAACTTTCCAGACGACATGGATATAGATCGACAACTACCAGAAAATACTCGTTCGAGTTACAACGCCCTCTTTAGTTGGCGTCATGAATTTTTCGGAAGCAACCCAATTGACTATAGTAGTAGTAATTTTGATGCTCTAATTGAGAAAATAAAAAAGGATGCAAAGATTAGATATGGACCTGAATTCGATAAACCATAAGTTGTTTATTACCAGTATTGCTATTTTAATAAGTAAGGATTGGTCGATTTATGAGTAATAGAGATTATCTTTTTTGGTTCGCTGATGAATTGGGAAAATTCATTCATCCAATAGATGTTGCGCTTAACAATGAAGAAGCTTTTTCTGAGTTCCTAAAAAGATACGGTTGGCTATTGGAGCCGACTGAGTTTGAAATTGGTGACGTTCGTAATATCATTGAAATTGCCAGTGAATTAACAAATATTGCTACATTATCTCGTGAAATAATGACACCTAGCGATAGTAAAGTACCTTTAGAATCATATATCAATTTGGTTAACGATTTTAAAATTATAGCTGGAAAAATGCGTTCAGTCTCCAATTTCGCTGCGCCAAATGGCTTTTCGGAAGAAATGTGGAACGCCTTTAGCAAAGATCTACTTGATGGACTGATTGCTGACTATTTTGAGGAATATCATCCTTTATTGTTTGCAGCATTTATTTTGATGGTTGTAATAGATGAGAAATTTATCGATGTTGGTGATGCCCAAGACAGAACAGATTACACAAGACGAAGAATCCATTGGGATCGTCTAACTAAGTGTATAACCCAACCAAGTGAATTTTTACAGGAAGTTTATGCATGGAATGATCCAATAAAAACATTTGATTTTGAATTATTACAAAACAGATTTATTCGTTTTTTTGGTTTTTTAGGTCTCCCTGCTGTGCTTGAACCACCAAGCCAAAAATTATTAGATACCTATTTCGATCAATTTAATCCACAGTTACCTCAGGTGGAAGATCTTCGTATTACGTTGATGGACGGTGAAGATGAAAACCTAAATTTCATTAGTTACTCTTTACAGATGCTCCCTATACCGCCAAGTGGGCAACCTTCGGCTCCTCCTAATGGACTAGTAATTCGTCCATCGATTACGACCAATGGTGTGTTTCCCTCACAGCTAATTTGGCCGTTTAGTCTTGAGTTTTCTGGGGTTTTCCAATCTGAAGATAATGCTAGATTAGAGATACTGCCCAATGAAATTTCAATAGTATTGGATGTTCTTGGTGAGACTGATATAGATTCAAATCTAGCGATATCCTTTGAGTCAATATCGCCAATGATATTACTCGGTACTTGGTTCTCTCATCGCCTTCAGTTGTATGATTGGAAAGTTGAATTGCAAGTCATAGGCTCGATTAGTGATTTGGAATTTATTCTAGAGCTGACTTTTGACCGCTGCCAAATTATTATTGACTCGTCAGAGACTGATAATTTCGTAAAGGACATATTTGGTTCTGGTTCAAAGAAATTAGACTTCGGTGGTTCTATAGTTTGGTCATCAAAAACCGGTATCCATTTTGGCGGTCAAGCAGCTTTGGCATTAAGGATACCTGTAGATCGCTCTTTTAGCATTATCCATGTGCAAAGCGTAAATATTGGTATTCGGGCAGAAGAAAACAACATTGAATTTACTACAGGTGTAACAGGTATCGCTACATTAGGGCCTGTTATGGCTAGCGTTGACAACATGGGTGTTCGCTTTTTGCTTAAGCTAGTGGGCGATGAGAGCCCGCCAGGTGTGTTTGGCAATTTAGATCTTGATTTTGATTTTAAGCCTCCTGATGGCATTGGCCTTTCAATTGATGGTGGCGGTTTTAAAGGCGGCGGCTTTTTAGAGTTTGTTTCGGATGAACAACGCTACGTCGGTTTCCTAGAACTTGAATTCAAAGATAAGATTAATTTGAAAGCGATTGGTTTGTTAACCACTCAATTGCCCGATGGCAGCGACGGATATTCGTTACTGATTATTATTACCGCTGAATTCACCCCTATCCAATTAGGTTTTGGTTTTACTTTGAATGGGGTAGGTGGATTACTCGGTTTGAATCGAACCGCCAGCATCGAACGCCTACGTACTGGTGTGAAAGACAACACGCTTAGCAGTATTCTGTTCCCTCAAGACATTGTGGCTAACGCCAGTCGCATCATCAGTGATTTACGACAGGTCTTCCCACCGAAAAAAGGGCGATTTATTTTCGGGCCTATGATGAAGATTGGTTGGGGCACGCCAACATTGATCACCGCCGATGTTGGGCTGATGATAGAAGTGCCAAGCCCAGTGCGTTTACATGCCTTAGGTGTTGTGCGTGCTCAAATACCAAGCGAAGAACAACGTTTGAAAGAGGAGGAAAAATCGGGCAGACCCGTCCCGATATTATTAAAGCTGCAAGTTAACTTTTTGGGTGTTGTTGACTTTGATGCACAAAAGATGGCGTTTGATGCAAGTTTGTATGATTCGAAGTTACTGAAATTTATTTTGTCAGGCGACATGGCGGTGCGTTTTAATTGGGGTGATGAACCCAATTTTTTAATGACGATCGGTGGCTTTAACCCTGCTTACCAACCACCACCGTTGGCCTTGCCAAACTTGCAACGTCTAACCTTGTCGTTGTTAAGCGGTAACAATCCGCGGCTAACAATGGAAACGTATTTTGCGGTTACGTCGAACACTGTACAGTTTGGTGCACGTGTAGATTTGTATGCGTCGAAGAGTAAATTTAACGTGACCGGTTTTTTAGCCTATGACGTGTTGTTCCAACTAGATCCGTTTTATTTTATTGCGGATATTGGCGCGATGCTGGCGTTAAAGGTTGGTAATCGAAACATCGCTAGCATTCATTTGGCGTTGTCGTTAGATGGACCCACACCGTGGCATGCGAAAGGCACTGCGAAGCTTAAAATCTGTTGGTTCTTCACACTAAAAGTGCGTTTCAATAAAACGTTTGGTAATGAAGCTAGTACCCGTCTTGATGATGTGGCAGTGTTGCCGTTATTGCAAGCTGCCCTATCCAATAAAGGCAATTGGGAAGCTGCATTATCAAGCGGTGGCAAAGCCCTGGTCAGTGTAAAAGAAGTTGAAGTAGACATCAACGCGCTCGTGGTCGATCCAAACGGAGTGTTAAGCATCAGCCAGAAAGTGGTGCCGTTGAAAATCACTATTCAAAAGTTCGGCAGTCAATTGCCCAGTGACGCCAAACGTTTTGCGATTGAAAAAGTCCAGGTCGGTGAGGGCATTGATGCGGAGTTTTTTGACGCGACACCCATTCAAGAATCATTTGCCCCCGCACAATATTTTGAAAAGACGGATGCACAAAAATTATCTAGCCCTTCCTTCGAGCGTCTTGAGAGTGGTGTTAAGTTGGCTCAATCGGAGAAGATGCATGCTAGTTACAGTGCCTTACGCTTGGTGAGGTATGAATTGTTTTATTCGGATGAACAACGCAACCAACGTATCCGCCGGCGACTCGAATTATTTGATCCTGATCGACCAGCGTTTATCGCCATGTCAAGCAAAGGCGCGGTGGCGGCATCGCCGTTGTCTTATAACAATAAACCCAAACCGGCTACAGCGCCAGATGCGGTGAAAGTGTTCGATGAGCACTTTGCGGTGGTTAATGTTAAGGACTTGAAAGCAGTGAATGCCGAATCGTTTGTAGAAAGTGAAACGGGTGCGCTTCAATTAATGACCGAGATTCTAGACAAAAACCCGGCCTTGGAGGGCGAACTTCAAGTGATCCCGACTTATGAAATGGACGGAGCGGTTGGATTATGAGTGATCAACTAGCTGCCTATACTTTTTTGCCTTGGTTGCGCCAGGGAATTGCTTCAAAAATAAAGCAGCAAGATAATTTGGGTGTTGGCGACGGTGTTATTTTACGAAACTCCGTTCGAGTTTCCCTGCAAGTAAACAACGACCCGAACTTTGCTTCACAGGATGTTCAATTGATTGGCGCTGGTGACGTTATTGGCATCAATTCACGCGCTATCGTTCGCACGGAACCGCGCAACAGAATCACGGATTTTGAGCCTAATTATTTGGCCTGTATTGAATTTTATGGAGAAGGGTTTTTATGGTCTTATACCCCTGCAACAGCCGTTGAAGTCAACAGTTCTGGAGGTGGTGTTAATGATTCTCAACAAACCAAGCTACGACCGTGGTTATACCTTCTAGTATTGGATGAAACAGAGTATAAAGATGTTAAATCGCTTGAAGGGCTATTGCCTTCGATAAAATTACGCGATGACCTTAGTTCAGAGGATGTCTTTCCTCCGGTTGATCAGAGTTGGGCTTGGGCACATGTACATGTTAGTCAAGATGTCACTGATAATGATAACAACACTGTTGCAGAATCAATTGAAGAATTAGAAGCACTAGTTAAACAAAATCCGGATGTTGCACTTTCACGTTTGGTTTGTCCTCGTAAGTTAAATCCAAGAACAAGTTATCATGCCTTTGTCATCCCCGCATTCGAGGTAGGGCGTTTGGCTGGATTGGGCCTTGCCAATGATGGACAAGATATTCTTGCTGCGTCCTGGGGGGCAGCACAAAAAGATTATCCTGTTTACTACCAATGGAACTTTAGCACTGGTGAGCGCGGCGATTTTGAATACCTGGTTAACTTGTTGGAGAGTCGGCCGGTTGACGAACGTGTTGGTATTCGTGATATGGACATGCAAGCTCGTAGCTTTGGCGTTGATGGTATGTCTGATGGACCTGGTGACTTGACTGTGATAGGTCTGGAAGGTGCTTTGAAAAGTCCTGAGGCAGTATCGCGACCAACTGTGTGGCCACCGATCGAACCAGCCGAACGACCTCAGTTTATAACTGATCTGATTAAACGGGTTAACTTTCAGGATGTGTTACTTAACGAGCCTGAAGCAGGCTTTAGTCATCCTGATCCGGTGATTAGCCCGCCACTTTATGGTCGCTGGCATGCAAAACAAAAACGATTAAATATCGATAGCGATGGGTGGGTTGATAAGTTAAACCAGGATCCTCGTAATCGAGTTGCCGCAGGTGTCGGCACTCGGGTGATACAAGATACACAAGAAACCTATATGCAAAAAGCATGGCAACAACTCGGAGATGTGTTACGCGCCAATCAAAAGATTCGACAAGGACAGCTCGCGGTTGCAGTTACACACCGTATATATACTAAATATATCGTTGCTTTAACGTCCGTTGAGGTATTGTCTTTCATGCCTACATTACAGCGACGTGTCATGGGTAGCCCCACTACAATCGCTCAACAAGTTAAAGAAAGCAGACTTCCTCAGGCTTCAATGAGTACGACGTTTCGTAAAATAATTAGGCCTCTAGGTATTGTTGCACGCAAGACGTTGCCTGCTAATGTTGCAAATTCAGATTTAGTATTGACCAAGTTAAATGAAGGCGAGATCACTGCTGCTGCAGAGAAAACAACACCTGATAAATTAGTGACGATTGATAACGTTATCAACGGGCTTATACCCAGTAGGATCCCAAAGTGGCTACAGAGCCTGATATTAAAAAAATACTTTCGCCGGTTTTTCCTCCTCATTCTGTATACGTTTGCTATCTTGTTTGTTTTCAATATTGGTGTTGCTGTATTGCTCGCACCTATGCTCCCAAGTTTTCTCGTGGCGCCAATACTTGCAGTCATGTTGGTAACATTTATAGGTTACAGATTTACGGAACGATTACGTAATCGATTGTTGTTGAGTGAGCGTTTTAGTGAAGATGCTATAACGAAGAATTCGATTGAGCAAAATCCATCTCGTCCTAACTTCAAAATTACTGATCCGGGTGAGAGGATACCTTCCTCACTATTAAGTACGGGCAGAGCAGACAGTATAGAAGCGGCTAATTTCCGCACCGCCTTGTTAGCAATGAACAAACGTTTTGAAACGCCAGTATCGCAACCTGCTGAAAAATTTAAATTGGATTTAAATAATGCAAGTCTAAAGCTTCTTGAAGCAATCAACCCGGTCGTTACGATTCCGCGGCGTATTATGAGTGTTGTATCAATACCAAAGAATGTTAAATATCGTCGTGCTTATGAAACAATTGTGCCAATAATGGCGCACCCGGTCTTTACAGACCCCATGTATAAACCGATGCTTGATATCTCTAGTGAGTTGCTAGTACCAAACTTAAATCTAATTCCTGATAACTCTGTTACTTTGTTAGAGACAAACTCTAAATTCATCGAGTCTTATATGGTTGGTCTCAATCATGAGATGTCTAGCGAACTGCTTTGGCGTGAGTATTTAACCGATCAACGTGGGAGTTATTTTCGTCAGTTTTGGGATGTGAGTGATGTAATTAATCGTGATGAAAGCATCGTTGCTAAGGCTCTTGAAGAATCACTATTTGATATAACTCCGATTCATACGTGGAGGCGCGAGTCAAATCTCGGCACACACAAAAACCGAGAGTTGCCAACCGGTAATGAAAATAATGGTTCGAAATTGGTACTCGCAGTTCGAGGGCATCTATTAGAAAACTATCCCACAGTCATTATCTTTGCCCAAAAAGCAATGTGGGTAGAAGAAAAGGATGCTGATGGTGTAGTAATAAAACCTAGTCGAATGATTCGAGAATTAGACGAGAGTAATCCTGACGATAATATTAAATACCCTATTTTTAAAGCCCATGTTGATCCGGATGTTCGCTTTCTAGGATTTGATCTCACGGCGCCGATAGTGAAGGGTAACTCTACGCCACCAGATGCAGATGAAGGGCTTGATAATCCTGGTTGGTTCTTTTGCATACAAGAACGGCCTGGCGAACCGCGTTTCGGTCTAGATATACATGATGTGAAACCGCCTGAACCACCAGTTGCGTGGAACCAACTTGCCTGGAATCATCTGGATGAGAATCCCGAGGACATAAAACTGATCAATCTGAGCACAGATTTTGCAAAACCGATAACACCCGATACTCCTGACAGTAAGATTAAGTGGGGCTCAAATTCAGCTGATATGGCATACATTCTTTATCAAGCACCGGTTATTGTCGCACTTCATGCAGACGATATGCTGAATTAAGGAGGCTTTTAGTCACATGAATAAATTAAAGGACAATCAAGCAGCAGTACAGGCTTCGAAAATTGATTTAGCTAACGCTGAAGAGGAACTGTATCTTCAAAAAAACAGGCTGCGCACAATGCAAGACCAGCTTGCGAATGTACTTCGTCAAGGTGAAGCCGGTGTTAAGTCTGGACTACTACTCCAACGTCAAATTAGCGTATTTGAAGCACAAATTGAAAAAAATAGACTTGGTGTTGAACGTTTAAATGTAAATTTGGATCAACTATTGCGTGCTTTTCCAAAACTTGATCGACCTCAGGATTTGATTGAAGAGTTGAGCGACAGTTTGCCATTTTTGCTACTTCCTGTACGTATTGAAACCCGATTTATGACGGTTAATAGTAAAAAAGAACTTTGGGTTCGAATCTTTCCTGATGATATTGCAGCAAATAGTCATGAAAAGAATTTGACTCGGGATGAGTTAGAGGCCGCGCAAAATTATTGGCGTGAAATGTGGACTGCAAGTCAGGAAAATGACAAAGAAGCCAAGGAAAATATTGAGAAGGGTACTTGGCGCGCATTGGCTGAATCTTTTGGTGGTACGAGAGCCGCATGGATTAGTAAGGCAACGAAACCTACAACGATTGATGTAAGCAGTGTAGATAGTCTGGTGTTCCCGGCATTTGATCCTGAGACACTTAAAGAAGAAAGTTGGAGTATGGCGCCACGATCCAATGTCATGCCAGACCGCTTCGTGATTACAGCTAATTTGGGAGAGCAAAAGATACCGCCTGTAATCGGCAATCTCATTCCAAGTCCGTTGGTACTGGGGCCAGATCCGCAAAAGGCCGAGGACGAGTATCAACAACAAGACGGGGAGTTACAGGTAGGAGACGATATCGAGTGGATTTACAACTTCGATAAAGCCGTTGATGTTGGTATGGGAATGAAAATCCCATTGGTTGAGCCGTTTGCAAGTAAAGGCTTTACTAGGCTGTCTGTTTTAGGACTACGTTTACAAACAAGTGATGAGGAGAATAAAGCGCTGTTAGAGGAGCTGTTTGAAAGTCATCATTACGCGCCAGATGGTTTGAGTGTTTTAGCCCAAGGAACCCCTACCAATAATACTGACAACAAAGGATCTGGTTTTTCCAGTCGCGATGTAGGCGCAGAGAACAGTTATAAAATTGAAGCTGGCGACGCGCTGATTCAACCTGAAGATGAACCTTTAAATAAATCGGACGGTCAACGCTTGGTTGAAGCACTGGGGATTGGTCTCGAACCATTTCAACACATACAAAATGCAGGTCAACACGATATTGCAAGTGCCATGAGGATGAATAAAGCTTTATGGCACGGTACTCTTGGTTATTATTTGGAAGAGATGTTGGAGTTTGATCTCACTACAGTGGGCCTTGTTCGCGAGTTTTTCACGGATTTTGTTACTGCGCGTGGGCCATTACCGGCCATTCGCGTTGGAACACAACCTTACGGTGTCTTATTGACTAGCGATTTTTCCGCATGGAAGTGGTCACGCAAAGAAGATGGTGATCGATTTCCTTTTCTTGAAAGACTACAAGAAATCGCGAACAAAACAGACCTTAAATGGCAGGAGCTGCTTACTAAAGTAGCTCATGTTGGGGGATTAGGTGATCCGTATGAGAACTTACTTAGTATTCTTGGGTTAAGTGCTGCGTCAGTTGAGTATCATCGTCGTGAAGCACTTGGCAAAGAAACAATGTGGAACCTCGAAAGTTTTTTAGGTAGTGCTTTGGGTCCTTCGATGGCGGCGGAACTTAAAAATGAAGCGGCAATTATACTCAGTGAACTGGGTTTTGACTTTGAGGATATGCCGCGTTTGTTTGAACTGCCGTTTTTCCGTAGCCAATTAAAAGTAACCGATCCGATTGTTGATGACATTCTTGATGGAGAAGAGGAGAAAATATCAGAATTTAAATTCTTAAACTCCACATACAAAATAGTAAATATAGATGATCCAGATTCAAGTACCGTGGAAAACTATATCAGTTGGCTAGCTCATAGTTCCCACGATGATATTCGATCTCAGCAATTTAACGGTGAGGCAGGTGAAAAATTGCCTGTGCCACGGCCGCTGATGTATCGAATGTTGCGCGGTGCGTTTCTTCAGGCTAATTACGATACGACAATGAAATTGTATGCTCGTTTTGGGCTGGTGCCTGAAGTCGCACGTCGCGAAGTTGAGCTGTCTAATATCGAAGAAGAGCGTACGGTCACGCGTTGGGATTTCATGGGAGCCAACATCAGTCGCGTAATGCCTGAGCTTAGCCAGGAAACCTTGACTATAGGCGATTTTTTGCAAACTGATGTGGGTATCAAGCAACCAGAAGCGTTGGGTTTGAATGAAGTTCGTAAATGTTTGTCATCACTCAGTAAGTTAAGTACGGCTGATCTAGAGCGTGTCTTTTCTGAACACATTGATGTATGTAGTTACCGACTTGATGCATGGCAAATGGGTTGCTTCAATCGGCGCTTACAACAACAACGATATCCGAAGAAGACTAAAGGTGCATTTGATAAACGTTTACAAGGAGTTCACTTAGGAGCCTTTGGTTGGGTTGAAAATCTGACTCCTAGTAAATTGGTGCCTGCTAAACAACATTCTCTATCAACTGAATTATATGATCGTAAAAAAGACGGTCCTTTGTTTGAACAAGAAAATAACGCGGGGTTCATCCATGGACCATCCCTTAATCACGCTACGACGGCAGCTATGTTAAGAAATGCCTATATGTCGCATTTTGATCCTGCTGATCCCGAGAAAATGGCAGTCAACTTATCTTCTGAGCGCGTCAGAACATCCCTGGATTTTTTAGATGGGATTCGTAATGGGCAGGAGTTGGGTGCCATGTTGGGCTACAGGTTCGAACGCGGTCTTCATGATCGTTATAGTGATCCATCTCTTAACCAGTTTATCGAGAATATACGACAGGAATATCCGATGGTGGCTGACAAAATCACTGATGACAATGGTGAACTTGTCAACTCAAAAGAATCTTTTAACGTTCTGGATGGTTATGCACTGTTAGAAGTTGCATTCTTAAGAGAGACACCGTTAACTTATCCGTATGATGTTACTGGTTTACCTAACGATGAAAATTCTGCACAAGCTAAAGCCATTATTGCCGAAGTATCTCGCATGGCTGACGACATGGATGCCATTAAAGACCTAGCCATTGCCGAAGGTGTCTTTCAAGTTACTCAAGGTAACTTCGACCGAGCCGGTGCAACACTCAAGGCTTTTACTGAAGGAAATAATCCAATCGATCCAGAAATTGTTAAGACGCCACGTGGTGGTTCGGCTTTAACGATGCGTATGGTGCTTCAATTGGAAACTAACGGTGATAGTAATTCTTGGCAACAAGGACAAGGAGCATCTCCGCGGGCGGCCATTGAGCCTAGGTTGAATAAATGGCTGGCTGACCTTCTGCCTTCGCCTGACAATATTGTGTATACCGTTCAGTTAGGTGAGGGGGCGTCAGTTGAGCACAATTTAATTGGATTAGGCATTGAGCCTATTGATCTTATTTACCTGATTGGGGATGACCTAAACGATGAAATGTCGGAATTAGAAAGCCGAATTGCACAAATACATCGGCGTAATGCTGGGGACGATACAAGCGGCATTAAAATTAAATTCATGAATCAATTAATTGACCCTCAAAAGATAACACTATTTGAATTACTTCCATTATTGCGTAACCTACGAAATATAGTTACAGGTTGCCGCCCGCTGGCAGCGGATGATTTTAGCTTACCTGCAGAGGTAATTGATACCGGCGCAGATACAAATCCAAAAGGCTATGAAGTAGACAAATTGAAAAATCGACTGGCTTCAGCACTTACAACTTTTGGTGATGCCGTACAAGAAATTGACAATCCAAATCTTGACCTTGATCAAATACGAGTAGCACTTATTACGTTGGCTAACTATGGAATTGCAGATGCATTTCCACAAAGTGTTGTTGGCGATTCAGATGGAGCGATCAAAGCAGTAACGCAACAAGCGAGTAAAATCACAGCAATCGCAAAACAAAAACTTGAGAGTGCTGAACAACTCAAAGGGCAGGGTGATGTAGAAACGCTTTTAGTGGAAGATCGAGTTGCCAAGTACGTTAGTTCTATAAAAGAAATATTTGGTCCGTCTTTTAATTTGATCCCTTCCTTCACAATGAAAAACCCAGAAGAGCTCAAAGCCGCTACCGAATTTCGAAATCTAGACACGGGATTAACCAGGCATCATAAAGACAATCCTTTTATTACTTCTGATTGGTTGCAAGGCTTTGCTCGAGTGCATGAAAAAGTTGGCCGCATCGAAGCAATAATGATCTTAGCTGAAGCGATAGATAAATTCAGTCTTAACTTAAAACCATTACAACTTCCGTTTAGAGAGAAAGATTATTGGGTTGCAATGTCATATCCTAAAGTTGAATTAGACGACATTGACAAACCAGATGCATTTATTCCAAATGGCGATTATTTGTCTCTTGTACAACTCTTACCCGAAAGTGGTTTTGATCCCAGTTTGTCGCAAAGCGGGTTTATGGTCGATGAGTGCGTTGAAGTAATTCCAAATCAAGTTGAGACTTCCGGTATTGCTGTGCATTTTAATCAACCAAGTACCGAACCACCGCAAGCTATGCTTTTAGCTGTCACGCCCGAGGTTACTGGTGCTTGGACATGGGAAAAGTTGATGGGGGTCCTTAATAATACGCTTGATCGCGCCAAGTTACGTGCAATTGAACCAGAACATATAGATGATTCAGCATTTAGTCAGTTATTACCGGCTGTACTCTCTGCTGTCAGCAGTAACCCCGATGCAACTATTTCGACAGACTATATACATGAAACAGCAATAAAAACTTCGATAATTGCCACGGATGACGGATAAAAAATTATGCGACAAGCAATCAGCCAAGAAATTAAAGATGCCGTACTTACTGATGACTTTGACTCGTCATTGATTACATGGAATCGTCTGGAAGGACGCCCACGTCAAGAGGATTTTGAAAGCAATCTACGGGCTGAAATACGCGATCCCATGTGGATGTTATGCAGACAATGGCAGTTAGGTGAATTTAACGGTGAAGATGCAGGGTCTGCTATCAAAGCAAAAGTTCAAGTTAGTACGGCAAGATTAAACCGATATGCTGGGCGCTCTAATCAGGCAGTTGGTTATAATGATTCGATGCCGCTTGAAACGAAGGTTGAATACGAAGCGATCCCTTTTGATTTGATGACACAAGCTCAAGTTGGCCGTCAGTGGTTTAAACTACTTTCGAATATTAATGATTTGGTTGATGTCGACGCTCTTAAAAAGAGTTACTTAACGAAATTTGGCTTTACGGATTTTGGAAACAGCTCTGCAGAGCAAAGCCAGATACGCAGTAATCCACAAGCTTGGCAAACGTTTGAACTGTTAAAGGGCAGAGTGGTTGATGGTGAAAAATTATATACCGTTGTACATTTTGATGTAACTGCACATAGGAATTGGCTTGTGGAAATAGGAATAAACGATGGTTCTTCTGATTTCCAGAAAATACTTGAAGCCGCAAAGGCTTTAGATAGTTGGTTCGGTCGAGTTTACAGTCAGCCGAGTGAAACCGATGATTCAGCCTGGTCCGATGATTATCTTGAATATCAATTTGCTTGCTCTGTACCTGCCGATATTGAAGGAGAAAAGCAATCGGTCATGGTTGCTGAGAAGTATCATCACGGGCATTTAGATTGGTATTCAGTTGATTTTGATAACCGTATTAACGCGAGCCTTACTGATAAACCAGAGGCGTCAATTTCAAATGAGGTGTTAAAACTTGAGAAGCCAATTACCTTTATCCCAAATACCATTGAATTTGCAGGTATGCCAAGTGTCCGCTGGTGGGAATTTGAAGATAGTAAAACGAATTTTGGTAACATTAATCCAAACACAACAGATTTAGCGACCCTAGTGCTAGCAGATTTTGGATTGGTTTACGGGAACGATTGGAGTTTAGTCCCTTATACACTCCAAGTTGGCTCGTTGAGTGAAGTGCAGGGTGTAATTGTTGAAGATGTCTTTGGTGTTCGCACCTTGGTACGTTCTGCTGCGAGCAACTCTGAAAGTGAACGGCTACGTTGGGGAATGTACTATCTTTCTTCGACTGAAGGGCAACAAATTGATCCTCGGCTTTTCTTGCCCCCATCGGTTGGTAAAATTCAAGAAAGTGAACCTATCGAAAAGGTAATTTTAATGAGGGATGAAATGGCGAATATGGTTTGGGCTGTTGAGGATGTTATTCCAAGCAGGCTAAGTGGGGGAACAAATGGCTATGAAGCCTCTACTTATTTAGAAAATTATTTATTATCACAGGCAGAAGCGCCTCTTAATTCTAATGAAACAGCAACCGATGCTGAGATTCAATATAAGTTGGGGACAAGCACGCCAGAAAGTTGGATTCCCTTTATCCCTGTGCTTAAGCCTGGTTCCAATCGCGAAATACGGCTACAGCGTGCATCAATGAAGAGAGACATTCCTAACGTCCTAAATGAGGACCCAGTGGAACCTAGAGGTGATATTTTGCGTCCTGGCTTAAATGAAGAACCTAAACAACCATTTTTTATTCACAACGAAGAAGTATTGAAAGTGGGTACACAAGTGAGTCGAACCTATCAACGAGCTAGATGGTGGAATGGCGATGTCTATACTTGGCTGGGACGAAGAAAAAAATCAGGTAAAGGGCAAGGTTCAAGTGGATTAGAATTTGACCAAATTCAATATAATAACGACGATAAATAGTTTAGTAATCTTTAAAGGGTCAATATACAGCAGCTCCCGCTAAACTAAGTTTTCATGTGTAAGGCGTATGAAGCCTAGTGGTACGAAATCGTACGCTAAGAACGTCTCCAAATCGATATGTGGTCAATAGATTGATACTCGGCCCTTGAAAACCCCAAAGCAGGTCACAAGTACAACATGAAATTATGTACTTTACATAATGCGTATTATGCGAAGTTATCTTATTGATTTATATGCGTTTATCACTTCCTATTTTCCTAACTGTAGCAGTTGTCATTTTGCACCCTAATGGAGCCACCGATTTGCAGTGTAATGGGTCCACCCATTTTGCGTTAAATCGGTCTTAAACGGACTGGATTATTCCTCTATTTTTTACCTTTATCAAGCTGATCCTGTAGTGGTCTCGGTTGTCGGTAACTTTTGCCATCCAGAATCAATCGATAGGCGCCATGCTTGAGTCGATCCAACGTGGCAGCGCCCATCAACTTGTTGGGAAAGGCGTCACCCCATTCACCAAAGTCAAGATTGCTAGTGATCACGGTGGGCTTGCGTTCATAACGCTCAGCAATGAGATCATGGAAGTCTTCGTCTGCCGGTGCACGCAGAGGTTTTAGCCCAAAATCGTCAACAATGAGTAAATCGATCTGGCTCAATAACTTGAACCGCCTGTCGTAGCTATCATTGGCCCGGGCGGCGTAGAGTGAGCTGAGTAATTGCGCCGCCGTGGTAAACAAGACATCATGGTCCTGCCTCACCGCAGCATGACCGATTGCCTGGGCAATATGACTTTTGCCGGTACCACACGGCCCAACGATCAGGGTGGCCACCTTCTCGTGGATAAATCGTCCCGTCATCAGATCATGGATCAGCGCCGAATTGATCTTTGGATTGAAGTCAAAATCGAACTGATCGAGGGTTTTATTGGAACGGAACGCCGCTCTGCGTAACCGGAAGTCAAACTTCTTCTGGTCACGCCGAGCCACTTCATCACTCACCAGCAAGGAGAGGAAGTCGGTATACGCCATTTTACCGTCGATGGCTTGTTTGTTTCTGGACTCCAGCGAGTCAAGGATGCCGGACAGACGGAGCTGTTTGAGCATCGGGGCAAGGTCGGGTTTTGGATTCATAGGATTGATTACTCCAGGGTTAAAGGTTGTTGTGGGATTAGGGGTAGATTTGGGTTTGGATTAAGAATTAATGCTTCAGCATCTTTGACAGTTCCCGGCTGTATCGCCCCTGACCGGTATAACAATCGGCCAGGGTATCGAACACCTGTTGGGAACTGGGTTGGCCATCGAGTCCCTTTTTGAGAATCGACTTGACCGTCGCATAGCGCGGATTATGGAAGTCCATGGCACGCTGGCAGGCGGCATCGAGGCGTTTTGCCCCATACGTCTTCTTCAACGCCAGGATGCCCTGCACGGCCCGGAGGTTATACAGCACACGATCATCGAATAACTGACGCACTAACAGGTGACAAGCCACCCCGATCCGTTCAGACTGTTCAAGACACCAGACCGGGCCCTGCATCTTGTAAGCCAACGCATTGGGCGGCAAATGGTCATCCAGAGTGCGGCGGGAGCCCGGGATAAACAACCGTGCATGGACTGCCACCAAATTATCCTGCTGATAGACCCGAATGGTGTGGGGTGTGGCCTTGAGCCAGAGATTCAGCCCAATCAAACCGAAAGGGACTGAATACAGGCATTTCTCAAATTGCACATGGGTGTCACGATGCACTTTGACCTTGGCCCATATCGCCAATTCAGGGGGAATGGAAGGCAAGGCTTTGAACAGGGGTTGCTCGATGGCAAACAGGGTAAGGGGTTTCTCGTGGGTGGTGCCATGGACACGGTTTCCAGCTTCTTCCAATATCCAGTGCTGCAATTGGCGATTGCCATCATGGCGATCAACAAACTGGCGGAGAGGCATGAAGCCACGCTTTAGGAATTTGATTCCGGATTCTACGCGACCCTTCAATTGTGGTTCACGTGGCGGCAGGGCATCAATTTTGAAGCCATAGCCTTCGGCATATTCCGCGTACGCTCGTTGCACCACAGGGTCGTAATAACACGCTTTGGTAATCGCGCACTTAGCATTGTCGATAATAATGCGACTGACCACTCCACCAAAGAATTCAAAGGCGTGACGGTGACATTCCAGCCAGGTCGCGATCTTCTGATTCAGCACAATCTCCGCATACTGATGCCGCGAGAAGGCCAGGGTCATCAGAAAGAACCAGCTCTTTATCTCTTCTCCAGTGCGGGTATCAACCAGCTTAGGTCCGGTACCGAAATCGACCTGGGCGGCTTCCCCTGGGGCAAAGTCAAGTTTGACGGTTGATTTGGGTGCTTCTGTACCGCGTAGACTGCACACGAATCGATAAACGGCGGCGTACGCGCCGGTAAACTGATGGTTACGTACCAAGGCCTGATAAATGGTGCTGCTCTGAATTCCTTGATCCGCCCAGGCTTTCACCTGATCTCGATACGGTTCCACGCTCGACTGACCAAGTGAGGCAGGCGTTGATTGTATCCGCAGCACTTGGCCAAGCACGGTGTTATCGGGTATCGGCGTGTCCGCATCCAGCCAGCCATTGGCCTGGGCAGTGCGACGAATATCCGCTGCTTTGCGGCGGCCAACGATCCCGGCTCTGGCCAGAACGCGATCTGAATCACCCTGGCGCATCCGCACCAAGACTTGACGAACTTCAAACATCTCAAACCTTCTGTTGCTCATGGTAGCCTCGCAAAAAGGCGCGAGGGTACCGGTTATTGAAAGGTTTAAGACCGAAAAATTACCCTAATACCCTGGCCACCAGGGTGGCTCCATTAGGGTGCAAATTTGGTGGCTCCATTAAGTGCAAACTGAGTGGCTCCATTGCGGTGCAAATTGACAGCAGTTTTTCAGTTCAGATTAAGAGACAAATGAACAGCGTATGTCATCTATAACCTGATCATAGTTACGTGTTGGGTCCGCTTTAGCATACAACTCCAGAATCTCCAAGCACCTGCGGGCTTTGGGGTGATCTGAGGGCGTACCGTTGAGAGCTTGCTTTGCGAGAGAATGATAAATTGAAAATGGACTTAGACCGTTAATCATCATTGTCCAAGCGACTGCAGAAGAAACAGAAACACTAGAGAGGGGTACTAGGGATTTTCCCTCGTAATGGGACATAAACGGCTAGAGCCCTTACCCTGCTTGGGTTTCCAGAGGGGGTTACTTTTCGATTTTACGCTTTTTCAAGGTAATTTGGCTAATATCGTTGCCTTTAGGCATCGATTATGGCCACTGAAAAACGACTCAAGATACTCACCGAGGCAGAAATTACTGAACTGTTCGACCCACCAGTTCTCAATTTCAACGATCAGCGTTTCTTCTTCGCACTCAACGAAATTGAGTTAACCCTGAGTCAGAAAATTCGCAGGCGTGATCAACGTTGCATGCTTGTTGTGCTGCTGGGGTATTTTAAAGTTAAACCCGTCTTACTGAGTCCTGGCTTCCACCGAATAAAACATGATCTCAAATACGTGTGCTCTGAAGTCTTTCCGGGTGCTGGCCTGCGTCCTTTCAATCTAACTCGAAAAGCCAGAGTACGAATTTACAACCACGTTCTTGAACTAACCGATCATCAACGCTGGGATAATAAATGTCACACCGTTGCTTTGATTGCAGAGCTCAACGAGCACGCACAAGCGTGGGCTCAACCGAGATCTTTGTTTGACAGAGCCATAGAATACTTATCCGCACTGAAAATTGGCATACCAGGATACACAGTTCTGCAAGACATCATCAGTGGGGTCGTTGCCACTACCAACCGACAATTGATTCGACGACTTGATGATCTCATCTCGGTTGGCCTGGCTGATGGGTTAATAGATCTCGTCGAAGGCAAAGACACTGTGATATTACGGCAATTGCGACTATCGGCAAGGAGCTTCACAGGGAGTGAATTGCAAAAAGAGCTTGTTGTGCATCGATACATTCAACCTTGGATGCTGGAGGTCAATCGGGTCTTAAGTGCGCTATCGATGTCGCTGAAGAATCAGCAGTACTTTGCCGAGAGAGTGAATTATTACGGTGCCAAACTCCATCGCCAACCCACTGGTTATCAACGTCTCTACTTATTATGCTATCTGCAATCACGCTGGCAGCAGGCCCTGGAACGGATCGCCGACGGCTTTGTTCATCATGTTCGTCAGCGAAAAGAAAAAGCCAAGATATATGCGCGAGAAGCAGTTTATCAAGACTGGCAACGGGCTGCGAGTAACATCGGTAAAGCGGCGCAAGTGTTACGTCTTTTTATCGACGACACAGTAGATCAACAGCAACTGTTTGGGACGCTACGGCAGCATGCTTTTAAACTTCTTGCAGCGAAAGATCTGGAATCGGTTTGCCTGTTTCTGAATGACCAAAAGCGATCAATTGATGAAGCCATCTGGCAGTATCTTGATCACAAAGGATACGTCAGGGAGGGCCTACTTCGTGATCTGTTCCTGTGTTTGCACTTTGAGGGCGGTGAGAAGACCGGGCGCCTGGCAACCGCACTACATCGCGCCCAGTGCGATCTTACGACTCTAGGAACAATCTCAAAAGCCGCAGTGGACAATCGACTGCCCACTAAGAAACAGTTGTCGTTTTTGCAGGATGCGAGCGGTGTGTTTAACACGTGTCGTTACGAATGGTTGCGTATTCCGCTGAAGGTTGCCACCTAATCCAGAGGAAGGTTGCCACCCAAACCGGGCCAAGGTTGCCACTGATCGGAGCGATAGCGACGCGGGTTTTGGGTATTATGACTGATTGAGTAGTGATGAAGTCAACTTTGCCTTATGTTTTCGCATGGACTCGCCTTTTAAGCTTATTTTATAAGCGTTGTGTACCAGTCGGTCGAGGATGGCATCAGCCAGTGTTGGATCACCGATCATGTCATGCCACTGTTCGATCGGTAATTGACTGGTCACGATGGTAGATCGACGATCATGCCGGTCTTCAACAATCTCAAGCAAGTCCCGGCGTTGCTCTGCCTTCAGGGGAGATAATCCCCAATCATCAATGATCAAGACATCGATCTTTGCCAGTCGGGCCAGTAACTTGGCATAACTACCATCCCCTTTAGCGATGGGTAGTGCTTCAAGCAACCGCGGTAACCGTAGATAAAGCGCATGATGCCCTTCACAACAGGCCTTGTGTGCCAGGGCGCAGGCGATCCAGGTTTTGCCGACACCGGTTGGCCCCACGATCAGGATATTCAGATGTCGCTTGATCCACTGACACCGCGCCAGATCAAGAACCAGAGATTTATCCAACTGTCGTGGATGCCGATAATCCATATCTTCTATACAGGCATCGTGTTTGAGTTTCGCCTGCCGTAGCCGGGTGTGTAATCGCCGGTCTTCCCGTTCGGTCACTTCCCGGTCAATAAGAAGTCCGAGGCGTTCCTCGAAGCTGAGTTCTTCGATATCCGGAATGGCCATTTGTTCTGATAATGCCTTGGCCATGCCGACGAAGCGGAGGGTTTGTAATTTATCCAGGGTAGGATGATTGAGCATAGTAATGTCCTCTTTGGTTGATTAAATGTTGGTTATTGGTAATAAGAAGAACCCCGCACATTGTCGTGATCCTCGGGCAATGTTTGCTGTTCGGTTTGATCCGACGATTCAGGCAAGGGCTGTCTGTCCAGCCCGTTCTTGAGGATGGACTCAACGCTTTGGTATCGATGTGAGCCCAATAGGAGCGCCCGGCCACATGCTGCTTCGAGCCGTTCCGGGCTGTAGGCTTTGCCGAGTCGGAGAATACCGAGACAAGAACGGTAGCCTTGTTCCGGGTGCCGTCTGGCAGAGAGGATAGTAGTAATCAACTGGGCCGTGGCAGGCCCGGCTTTTTCTGCCCATTGCACCAGTCGTTTGGGCGACCAGTCGCCATACTGCTGATGGCTTTTGGGCATGTGTTCGCGCACCGTGGTATGGCCACCCTTGCGATGGGAACGGAGATGGCTGGCGACCCGTTTACCTTTTTGGAAGCACTCAACGGTTTGAGCCGTGAGGCGTGCCTCCAACTGTTTGCCGGTCAGTTGGTAAGGAACAGAGTAGTAATGTCGATCGACTTCGATATGGTAATCGATGTGGACCCGGACCTTTTTCCATTCGGCGTAGGCATACGGAGTTATTGGCAATGGATGTAAGGCAGGCTGATCAACTGAGGCAAACAGGGTCTGTCGGCATCCGGGGAGTTTCTTGAATGACCGCGTATTCAACCGCTCCAGTAATCCTTTGATGGCCTGATTGAGCTCTGCCAGGGAGAAGAAGGACCGGTGGCGCAGTGCAGCAAGAATCCAGCGCTCGACAATTTGTACGCCAACCTCTGCTTTGGCTTTATCTTTTGGGCGACGGACCCGCGCCGGGATCACGGTCACTGCATAGTGGGTCGCCAATTCCTGGTAGGTCGGATTGATATCGGGCTCATACCGATGGGCTTTGTGGATACCGCTTTTCAAGTTATCGGGGACCACAATCTGAGGTACACCGCCGAGAAAGGTAAAAGCCCTTTGATGGGAACCGATCCAATCTGGCAGTCCCTGGGTCCAGGTCGCTTCGGCAAAAGTGTAATTGGAGGCGCCGAGAACGGCTACAAAGATCTGGGCCATTCTCGCTTCTCCGGTGTGCTGATCGATAATCGGTACGGTTTGACCCGCATAATCCACAAACAGCTTTTCTCCTGCCCGGTGCTGCTGGCGCATCACGAGATCCCGGGTGCCGAGCCAGTGGCGATACTGGTCGCAGAACCAGCTATATTGATAACCCTCGCTATGTGCCGAACGATATTCCTGCCAGAGTAAAAACAGAGTGACCCCTTTGCGCTTGAGTTCTCTATAAACGACGGGCCAGTCGGGCTTCGTTCGATCATGCCTGGACAAGGCCGGTGTGACCGGAAACAGACGGGATTCCAACGCCGCATCACTCAATTCTGCAGGTATTGGCCAGGACACGCCCTCCTGATGACTGCGGCGCAGATAGTTTGAAACAGTGGTACGACTGATCCCGCAGCAGGTCGCGATATGACGGTCGCTCACCCCACTGGCCTTCAGACGCAGCACTTCTTTGATCTTTCTCACGGACAACCTCGTGGCTGGCATCCTGGACTCCTCACTAATTTGAAAAGCCCAGAATAGCTGGGTTATCCCGCGTTACTTTGCTCCTTTTACCCCCTTTTTAGGGGTGGCAACCTTCACCGGAATCGGTGGCAACCTTCGTTTGGAATGGGTGGCAACCTTCCCCTGGAATCAGTGGCAACCTTCGTCCGGAATACGCACGAATGGTTCCTGTATCTGCAGATTCCAAGTCGGTTGAACGGGCAGCTGACCCTGCCGAATATCATTAAATACAGGGCTTTAGAGGATGATTTAGTCATTCGTGAGCGCTGGCTAAAAGAAAAAGACATGCTGTTGAAGCGCACCAAGTTGTCCAAATTAACAAGTGATCCAGACAATCTCATCAGCCAAATGGCCAAGGGTCTGGAAACCAGACTGCAGGAAGTCAGCAATTATCTGGAGCAAGATGACAATCGGAATATCATTCTACGCAACCCCAAAGGTAAGCGCCACTGGCGCCTACCGACGGCCAGTAAAAAGCACTTGGTCAATAACCCGTTCTTCCAGCAAATACCCACGACCGGTGTTGCCGACGTGTTGCGCATGGTCGATCGAGACACGGGATTCCTTGATGACTTTAAGCACGTGCTGGGAGCGCAATCCAAGAGTCGCGCACACGAGTATGATCTGTTGGCTATCCTGGTGGGTAACGCCACCAATCAGGGTGTCTATGGTATCGCGCAAATCTCCGATCGCACTTACGATCAGCTCAGCACCATACAGGCGAACTACCTGCGGTTGGAAACACTGAACGCAGCCAATGATCGTATCAATAACGCAACAGCTAAGCTTCCGATCTTCAAACATTACAACATCCAAGAAGACATCATCCACGCCAGTGCCGATGGCCAGAAGTTCGAAGCGCGGCGTGAGACGTTTAAAACGCGTTACTCGTCAAAATACTTTGGCACACAAAAAGGCGTTTCAGCCATAAGTTTAATCGCCAACCATGCGGCTATTAACGCCCGAGTGATCGGCGCGAATGAACACGAATCTCACTACATCTTCGACTTATTAATGAGCAACCACTCTGAGATCGTTCCTGCCGTATTGTCTACCGATACGCATGGGGTTAACCACATCAACTTCGCGTTGTTGGATCTCTTTGGGTACAGCTTTGCACCACGCTATGCCCAGGTCGGTCGCGTCATTAATGAAATGTTCGATATAAAAGAAGACCAGCAGAAGAGGGTTCAGCTGCATCTAAAAAAGCCAATCAATACTAAGCGTATCGTGCCGTATTGGGACACTGCCCAACGCATCATGATCTCACTCTACGAACGCAAAACGACGCAAGCCACCTTGGTCAGAAAGCTCTCAAGTTATAAAAGTAGTCACCCATTACTCGGGGCATTAACGGAATACAACCGTATGGTGAAAGCAAACTATCTACTCAACTATATCGATGATGTTAGTCTGCGAGATTACGTTCAGCGCGCCCTCAATCGGGGGGAGGCCTACCACCAACTGCGCCGCGCGATCAGCAGTGTCAATGGTGATCAATTCCGAGGCAGCTCAGATGAAGAGATCCAGTTGTGGAATGAATGTGCTCGTCTGGTAACCAATGCCATCATCTACTTTAACTCGGCCATACTCAGTCAGTTGCTGACCAGCTTTGAATACCAACAGGACGAAGAAAAAGTCCAGATTGTCAAACAGGCGTCTCCGGTTGCCTGGTACAACATCAACCTGAAAGGCACCTACAACTTTGAAATGAGTGAAAAACTGCCCGATTTAGACGATATAATGCGTTCAATTGAGGGTTATTTACCAGTGCAAGAAAAGTAATACCCTCTGGAAACCCAAGCAGGGCATGGGATCTAGCCGGTTATGTCCCATTACGAGGGAAAATCCCTAGTACCCCTCCATGCTCTGCTTTACCGGCCAGTGTAAAACGCTGGCCATTTCACCTTAACCACTTCTGAATGGCTGGCCAAGGAGTGACACTGGTCTATAATTGGCGGGCGACCGCGATTGGGTTTATCTTCTGCCCGCTTTTCTAGAGACAGATGCATACTTTGATACGCCGTGGTGGCAATTGGATTTAGCAACTCCATAATGTGAGTACAACTGTCGGTCCGGCCCACTCGGGTTCGAACCTCCCGAAGCCAGCCAGGCCCAATTCGAATACCTTCAAGTTTCTTGATATTAATTTCCACCTGTCGGCACATCTTGAAGGGGGTTTCATCCATGGACAGCTCCACTTTGTGAATCAGAAAATCCAGATCCAGAGTCAACCGAAGGCTCATTTTGTGTACTGCTTCGCCCGGGTTCACTCCATTTTTCTCATGATTGGGAAACCAATAGGGTTTTGTATCCAGTAAGTGAGCTTCAATCTCCCAAAGACCATCTTCGCGCTCATAGCCCAGACATTTAAGCTCCCGAGTATGATGATGAATACGATTGGGTGAATCAGGTAGTGGCATAGTTGCTTTGGTAATTTAGTGAGTGAAGTTAACGCTTCTCGAGGGAACGCGCGATAAGTAAACGCTGCACTTCGCTGGTGCCTTCGTATATTTGGCACACGCGAACATCCCGATAAATTCGCTCCAGAGGAAAATCCGCCAGATATCCATAACCTCCAAGCACCTGGATACTGTCGCTACAGACCTTTTCCGCCATTTCGGAGGCAAACAACTTTGCCATGCTGGCTTGATCCAGGCAAGGGCTGCCTTGATCCTTGAGCCGAGCTGCATTCCAGACCATTAGCCTAGCAGCCTCAATCTGAACCGCCATGTCGGCGAGTTTGAAGCCGATTCCCTGATGCCGTATTAATGCCTGACCAAAGCTCTTTCTTTGTTTTGCGTAGTCGGTGGCAATTTCGAATGAAGCACGGGCCATTCCAACGCATTGGGCGGCGATTCCAATTCGGCCGGTTTCCAGGTTGGACAGGGCGATGCGATACCCGTTGCCTTCAGTTCCCAGCAAATTATTGTGAGGTACTTCGCAATCTTTCAGAACAATTTGAGCCGTATCTGACGAGCGCTGGCCAAGTTTGTTTTCCACTGCGGCTACCACGTATCCAGGGTTGCGAGTTTCGACCACGAACGCGCTGATACCCTGTTTTCCTGCGTCCGGATCGGTCACCGCAAACACAATGGCGATGTCAGCATTTTTACCAGAAGTAATAAATTGCTTGGTACCATTTAGAACATAGCCTCCAGCGGTTCGGGTTGCCCTGGTTCGAATAGAAGAGGCATCGGATCCGGCCTCCGGTTCAGTTAGACAGAAACAACCTAATTTCCGCCCAGATGCCACCTCACGCAAGTAGGTTTGTTTCAAATAGTCGGAACCGAAGTGGAGTAGGGGGCCACACACCACCGAGTTATTGACGCTGAGAATGGTGGAACAAGAGCCATCCGCAGCGGCGATCTCTTCCAACGCCAATGCCAGCGATACCATATCCGAACCCGCTCCTTCCCATTGCTCCGGTACAGTCATACCAAATAGCCCAAGTTCAGCCATTTGGCCCAAAAGCTCTCGGGGAAACAGGCATTCTCTATCCCTGGCGGCGGCGTCGGGCAGTAAGTTCTCCTGGGCAAAGCCCGCTATGCTATCCCTAATTAGTGTTTGTTCGTGGTTTAAGTTCACATTTTAACTTATTGATACTTAATATATAGTTCTAAATTCTTTCTATCGCTAGGGCTGTGGCTTCTCCGCCACCGATGCAAAGCGCAGCCAGTCCGGTTGTCAGATCATAAGCTTCAAGGGCTGCTAACAAGGTAACCAGGATTCTTGCGCCGGAAGCACCTATGGGATGACCCAGAGCACAAGCTCCTCCATGAATATTGACCTTGGCCGGGTCCAGCGATAGCTCGGTAATCGCAGCCATAGTAACCACCGCAAATGCTTCATTTATTTCGAAGAGATCGATATCTGCTACGCCGAGACCCAGGTTATCCAGGTTTTTTTGGATTGCCCCCACTGGCGCAGTGGTAAACCACTCAGGGGCCTGGGCATGGGTGGCATGGCCCAGAATGCGCGCTTTCGGGATTAGTCCCCGTGCGCTGGCTTTTGATTCTCTCATTAAAACCAGCGCTGCCGCGCCATCAGAAATAGAGCTTGAATTCGCCGCAGTAACGGTTCCATCTGGTCGAAAAGCAGCTCGCAGCTGAGGAATCTTGGCGAAATTCGCCTTACCAGGAGATTCGTCCTGGCTAATATTTAATTCTTGGCTGCGGCTCTTCACAGATACGGCGCAAATTTCGGACTCGAATCTGCCTTCTTCTATGGCCGATTGGGCCCGCCTCAATGATCGGATCGCAAATTCATCCTGCTGCTCCCGGGTAAACTGGTATTTGTCAGCGCATGATTCGGCGAATGTACCCATGAGTTTGCCCTTATCATAGGCGTCCTCCAGCCCATCAATAAACATATGATCCTGAACCACACCATGTCCCATCCTGTAACCACCTCTGGCATTGGGTAACAGGTAAGGGGCATTACTCATGCTCTCCATGCCTCCACAGACCATAATCTCATTGCTATTGGCCAATAACAGATCATGGGCGAGCATGGTCGCTTTCATGCCGGAACCGCACATTTTATTAATCGTGGTACAACCGGTAGATAACGGCAGTCCGCCGCCGAGGCTGGCTTGACGGGCAGGGGCCTGACCCTGGCCTGCGGGTAGGACGTTACCCATTATGACTTCGTCCACGTCTTGCGCTGCAATTCCTGCAGATGCAACCGAAGCTCGGATCGCCGAGGCTCCTAGTTCCGCTGCCGTGAGCGGCGCTAAACAGCCCTGAAAACTTCCCATTGGGGTGCGTTTTGCCTCAACAATTACGATCGAATCTTTCATTTACTAGTGTATTTAACATTAAATGTGAATTTTATATCATTGATTTTTATTGATAAATATATCAACCATTTCAGAAAATGATGAAACGACATGATTAGGTTTAAATTCCCAATGATCATAAATTACCGCCGGGTTTCGCTGCAACCAAACCGCTTGCATCCCAACTGAAACCGCACCGCATACATCAAACCCATTGCTTGAGATTAGCCAGGTTTCATCCGGTCCAGAGCCACATATATCCATACAGTGCTGATAAACCAACGGGTTGGGTTTAAATGTCTGTTTATCGTCAACGCTGATAATTCCATCAACAAAATCATATAGTTGGGAGTTTCTTAACAACTTTTCCAAATCTTCAGGGACGCCATTTGAAAAAGCGTACATCGGGACACCGGCAGTGCGGAGCCTCTCAAGTCCGGCGAAAACCCCGTCAAATGCTGGCAACTCCAGGTATTTTTCCATTAACGCAACTTTTTCTGTTTCCCTAAGATCACAATCTAGTTGCTCACAACACAAATCCAGCGCCTGGCGCGTGCAGATTCGAAAATTCCGATACTGACCCATTAAACCGTAACGCCAGGTGTACTCAAGTTGTTTAGTACGCCAAAGATCGGTAAATTGAGCTGATTTTTCGCCAACCATAACCTGTAATGAGAGTCCGACTCCCGTGGTATCAATCAACGTGCCATAAACATCAAATGCAAGTGTAGCCATGGTTTTTATTATGCAGTAACGTATATTATTTCGCGTTGAATTATAAACCCGCGACCATAGATGTGCATTTAGGGATTTTGTTTAATTTAATAAATTTAAATTCCATTTTTAACACTTATTACATTTAAAACAATAAGATAAGTAATTTTATTAAAGTTACTAATAGTACATAGACGGCAAAACCACAAATCTCACCGTAACTTATAACACCCCTGAGACCGTTGCACATAGTTCACTTCGCATAATGTATATTATGTAAAGTAAAAGCATTCCGTAATTATGTGGACTCATATTAAATACTGGCTCTAGTATTACGTCTGAAAGGAGTAAACCAGATCAATCATTGTTTATGGCGATATCACGGAATTCAAACGAGTGTTTTCCTTGAGTGCCTTTTTGTGTGTAAATATAAGCATATATTGCAACTTTGCTTATAGTCGTTGCAGAAGATTCAAACTCGTTAAATTGTAATGTGGTTTTGATGTTGACTCCCCTAACTAAATCTCCATGCACTGATGTACCAACCCTACGACTTAATTCCTTACCAGTGTTCGCTATCGCTGCGTAATCGGCCGAATATTTATTGCCATTCTGATCATATAATGTGGAATCACGGGTTATAGTGATTCTTTTATCTTCGTCTTTCGAATTTATAAAAAATAAACAACTCACCGTGCTCGATTGTCCAGTACAAGACTTTAAAGTAACTCTCACGCCTAACGCAAACTCTGTCAGCTCGGGTTTCTGAGTATTTTCTTGTTCAACAGCCTGTTTCTTGACTGTAGTAATAGAAGAGTCCACGGTTGCCATTTCTTGGTGCTGTTGCAGTATTTTCTTAATTCGTGAATTTGCAATGATGTTATTTAACAATATATCCATTTCGAGAGGAGATAAGTTCGTAAGTGAAGCAGGAACACGAGAGTAATCAACAACCCCGCTTTCGCCTTGTAACCCGCCTTTCCCTTGGGGTCCTATAGCCCCACGCTTACCTTGTGGGCCTCTAAGCTCTTCTTTATATTCTGAATACAAAAATCTGGCTACGTTTTCAACATCAATTGGTTTTGTAGGAGCAGAATCGTTCATTTTATTCTCGAGCCCTTCAACTCTGGATAATAGATTCTGCAAATCTTCACGATACTGAGTCAGTGGTAGGTTTTTGTTAAGGTGTTGCAGGTCAGTTTGTATGTTTTTAATCTCATGGGAAAACGCCGTTACATTAAGGCCTTCAGTTTCTACATCTAACCGCACAAGCTCCGATCGAATTTCCTTAATATCCTCCCCATGTATCGAAAAGAATTGTACGAATGCACCAATCGCGAGAATTATAACTGCCCACTGTGCTGTATCCTGTAGTTTTACTGCCATATTTATCGCACCGTAAAATTAAAATCAGATCCGCGTCTTTTTCTATTCTTCTTTTTACCTTTAGTTTTAGTCTTTGTAAACTCTTCTTCTGCAGGCGCTTCTGGTTCCTCTCCTTCAGGAAAATCATAATCAAACGACTTTTCTGCTACCGCTGATACATCACGATAGAAAGATCTGATTTGTTGTTTGCGACCTAAAGACCAGACGAGTTCCTGCACGCAATTTGATTCATCGAGCAGATCTGTACGGCCAGAAAACATCAGTGTCGGAGCACCCTTAAGGGGTACTAGAGTTTTTCCCTCGTAATGGGACAAAAACGTCTAGATCCCTTGCCTCGTCTACGTTTCCCGAGGGGGGTACTTTTCCTGAACAGGCTTATAACCCTCGATTGAGCTCATTAATTCGTCCAGATCGGGCAGTTTCTCACTCAATTCGAAGTTGTAGGTGCCTTTCAGGTTGATGTTGTACCAGGCAACCGGCGAGGCTTGTTTGACGATTTTGATTTTTTCATCGTCGTGTTGGTATTCAAAACTGGTGAACAGCTGACTGAGTATGGCCGAGTTAAAGTAGATGATGGCGTTGGTGATCAGGCGAGCACATTCATTCCACAGTTGGATCTCCTCGTCTGAGCTACCGCGGAACTGATCGCCATTGACATTGCTGATGGCGCGGCGCAGTTGGTGGTAAGCCTCACCTCGATTGAGCGCTCGCTGAACGTAATCTCGCAAACTGGCATCGTCGATGTAATTGAGCAGATAGTTTGCTTTGACCATGCGATTGTATTCCGTTAATGCCCCGAGTAATGGGTGACTGCTTTTGTAACCCGAGAGCTTTCTAACCAATGTCGCTTGCGTCGTTTTACGTTCGTAGAGTGAGATCATGATCCGTTGCACAGTATCCCAGTGCGGTATAATGCGTTTGGTATTGATGGGTATTTTCAGACGTAGTTGGATTCTCTTGTACTTGTCTTCTTTTATATCGAACATCTCGTCAATGATACGGCCCACCCGGGCATAGCGTGGTGCAAAGCTGTATCCAAAGATATCCAATAGAGCGAAGTTGATGTGGTTGACTCCGTGCGTATCGGTAGAGAGTACCTCTGGAATGATCTCGGAGCTGTTGTTCATCAGTAAGTCGAAGATGTAGTGAGATTCATGTTCGTTGGCACCGATCACGCGAGCATTAATGGCCGCATGATTGGCAATTAAGCTCATGGCCGAAACGCCTTTTTGAGTGCCAAAGTATTTTGACGAATAGCGTGTTTTAAACGTTTCACGTCGAGCTTCGAACTTCTGGCCATCGGCACTTGCGTGGATGATGTCTTCTTGGATGTTGTAATGTTTGAAGATCGGAAGCTTAGCCGTGGCGTTGTTAATGCGATCATTGGCCGCATTCAAGGTTTCTAACTGCAGGTAGTTCGCTTGGATGGTGCCGAGCTGATCGTAAGTGCGATCAGATATTTGCGCGATTCCATAGATTCCCTGGTTGGTGGCATTACCCACCAAGATAGCCAAGAGATCATACTCGTGCGCTCGACTCTTGGATTGTGCTCCCAACACGTGCTTAAAGTCATCAAGGAATCCCGTATCACGATCAACCATTCGCAACACATCGGCAACACCGGTCGTCGGTATTTGCTGGAAGAAGGGATTGTTGACCAAGTATTTTTGTTATTCATCACGTCGCTCGAGTCCTGCATGAACGACAACTGTTTCTTGGTGGGCAATTGCCTATCGATTCCGGCCTTTGAGAGTTCGCCATAGGCTATTAAATCACGCTGGGCACGATGCAGCGCGGCCGCCAAGCGTCGAGCTTTTTCACTGCCCTCAAAGTGCAAACACAGGAATAGTTCACGGAGCAAGCCTTCCCGTAAACTCACCCTGTGATCAAAGTACTGCCACGTGGCTTCTTCAACCGAGCGCTTTTGATCATTCAGAAACAAGCAGACGGATTCCAGGTCTTTTGCCGCAAGCAGTTTTAATGCGCGTTGCTTGAGCGTACCAAATGGTTGCTGTTGATCGACACTGTCATCGATAAAAAGGAATAACACTTGCGCCGCCTTTCCGACGTTACTCGCAGCTCGTTGCCAGTCTAGATAAACAGCTTCACGAGCGTATATCTTGGCCTTTTGTTTTCTTTGACGAACATGATGAACAAAGCCATCGGCGATCCGTTCCAGTGCCTGTTGCCAGCGCGATTGTAAATAGCATAACAAATACAAACGCTGGTAACCAACAGGTTGGCGCTTGAGATAGGCGCCGTAATAAGTGACTCTCTCAGCAAAGTGCTGCTGATTCTTCAACGATATTGATAGCTCACTTAGAACTCTATTGACTTCCGGCATCCAAGTGAGAATGTGTCGATGCACGGCGAGTTCTTTTTGCAACTCACTCCCTGTAAAGTTTCTTGCCGACATACGCAACCGCCGCAATGTCAACGAGTCCTTGCCGTCTACGAGGAGTGATAAACCATCAGCCAAATCAACCGAGATGAGGTCATCGAGTCGCCGAATGAGCTGATCATCGGTAACACCGACGACGCCACTGATGATGTCTTGCAGAACCGTGTATCCTGGAATACTAATTTTCTGTGCCGATAAGTATTCAATGGCCCTGTCAAATAACGATCTCGGGTGAGCCCACGCTTGTGCATGTTCGATCAGGTCTTTTGTCAATGCGGCGCCGTGACATTCATTCTCCCAACGTTGATGTCCGGTCACCTCTAAAACACGATTGTAAATTCGTACTCGGGCTTTTCGAGTGAGATTGAAAGGGCTAAGTACCGGTGGTCCGAACAGATCGGCGATCTCTGCTTCGGTGAGGATTTTGAGTCGTTTTTCGGTGGGCATGATCGTAACCTAAAGGCCACGATTCTAGCCAAATCACCCCAAAATGGCGGAAAATCGGAAAGTACCCCTCTCGGGAAACGTAAGCGGGGCAAGGGATCTAGACGTTTTTGTCCCATTACGAGGGAAAAACTCTAGGACCCCTGTTACTGCGAAAATCTTGCAATCAGTAACTTAATTTGAGTTTCATCAAGCTTTTTTTCGAATGCTGGCATTTGCCCGTTTCGCCCCTGGCCGACGGAAACTTTGATCTGATCAATGGTGTGGCCATATAACCATGTTAAATCGGTCAGGTTTGGAGCCCCAAGCTGCGGATTGCCTTTGCCTTCGAAACCATGGCATGCGGCGCACATCTGCGTATATTTTGTATGCCCCGGACGTTCTTCTCGTCCCGGCTTCGAGAATTGCTTAACATAATTTGCCAGCTCGGTTACGCCATCGTCACCAAGAGCAGGTTGCCATGCTGGCATAGCCGCCAATCGTCCTTTTCGTATAGTCTGCGCAATACTTTCGGGTGAGCCACCCCATTGCCAATCACCATCCACCAGGCTGGGGAAGCGATTAGCACGCCCCTTGGCATTCTCGCCGTGGCAGCCGGAGCAATGTTGTTGGAATACGCGGTCCGCACTCTTCATCATCTCGGGGTCGTTGCGCAAGGTGACGTACTCGCTATCCACTATTTGCTGTCTGACTGCAGCAAAGCGCGCATCATACTGCGCGTAGCTTGATTTCAAGCGGCTATCTTGTGACCAGTTCAATAGGCCTTTGTAGGCGCCCAATCCAGGAAACAACATCAGGTAGATGACTGAAATAATCAGTATGCAAAAAACAAACCAGAACCACCACAAGGGCGGCGGACTTGTCCCCTCTTTCAGCGTTTCATCCCATACAGGTTCGGCATGATTTAATTCAGCAGACTTTTTGGAAGGAAAATAAATTGTGACCAGCAACCACACAAGCGCCAGTAAGGAGACCACCGTTACGACAATGATCCAGCCACTCCAAAACGCATTGGGCAAATCAGCCATGGTCTTGCTCGTCCTCAATAGCAATACGCGCTGCGTAATCCAGCTTTTCTTCAGGCATGCGCATATATAGCCAAATCACCAGAAATATCATGAACAACATGACGAGCATGTCGCCGGCGAAAATAAATACGGTCATCATGATGAGTTTGCCCCGGACGAATCTATTACACCAAGTCCCTGGAGATATTGGATGAGTACGTCGAGCTCGGTAAGCCCGTTTAGTGTGTCCGGAGCCGCTTGAATATCTTTTTCGCTGTAAGGATGCCCAAGTAGTTTGAGCGCTCGCATTTTCTTTTGGATATCATTGTCGGCATCCGCCTGCCGCTTGGCCAACCACGGGTAGGCAGGCATGATTGAGTTTTCTACCACGGCACGCGGATTAGTCATGTGAATCCGGTGCCACTCATCGGTGTATTTGCCACCGATACGATGAAGGTCGGGGCCCGTTCGTTTAGACCCCCATAAAAAGGGTCTATCGTAGACAAATTCACCTGCCCGGGAATACGGGCCATAGCGTTCAACCTCGGCAATTAATGGCCGAATCTGTTGCGAATGACATACCGAACAGCCTTCCCGAATATAGATATCACGACCAGTAAGTGCGGAGGCACTGTATACGCGTGTATGCTCGCTAGCAGTGGATAATGACTTTTGAAATATGCTCGGTAAAATTTGTACCAGGCCGCCGATAGAGGACACGATTAGGATGCCGAAAATCAATAGTCCAGCGTTGTCCTCTAGTTTCTTGTGGAGTGAGAGACCGTTCATCATTTACACCCGATAGGCCGGATCAGGCGCGGGAGGAACAACCAAAATCGGTTCCGCGCCTTTCATGGTTTTGTAAAGGTTGTATGTCATCAAACCTGTACCGGTCAGGAATATGCCACCAGCAACTAATCTGAGGAAGTAATACGGAGTCATACTCGCCATAATATCCTTGAATCCGTAACGAAGCTCACCAATTTCATCGAGACTCAGCCAAAGCAAGCCCTGGGAAACACCCGCGGCCCACATGCTGATGACATAAAGCATGGTGCCAGCAAGGGCGAGCCAAAAATGCGTATTTGCCATCGTAATGCTATAAAGAGGTCGTCCAGCGAGTTTGGGTACTAGGTAATAAAAAACGCCATAAGTAATCATCGCATTCCAACCCAGCGCTCCTGAGTGCACATGGCCGATTGTCCAATCGGTAAAGTGGCTCACAACGTTCACGCTACGAATCGCCATCATAGGGCCTTCAAAGGTGGCGAGGCCATAGAATGCCAATGACAGTACAACGAATTTAAGCGCCGGATCAGTGCGTAGCTTCTCCGATGCACCGCTTACTGTCATCACACCATTAATCATGGTTGCCCAAGATGGTGCCAGTAAGATCAAGCTCATTACCATGGCAAGAGTTTGTACCCATTCGGGAATTGAGTTGTAGTGTAAGTGGTGTGGGCCAGCCCAGATGTAGGTGTATGTAAATGCCCAGAACGCAATAACAGAAAGTCGATAGCTCCAAAGTGGTTGTCCACATTGCTTGGGTAAAAAGTAATACAGCATTCCCAGAAAGCCTCCGGTAAGCAAAAACCCGACCGCGTTATGCCCATACCACCATTGCACGATGGCGTCTTGAGCGCCCGCAAACAGGGAATATGATTTCGAAAAAGTGACCGGAATAGCTAGATTGTTGACGATGTGTAACATCGCGATCACGATGATCAAGGCACCGTAAAACCAGTTTGATATATAGATTGGTTTGATGCGCCTTTTTATGAGCGTGCCAAAAAACACAATCGCGAAGAAAACCCAAAGGACTGTTATTGCTAAATCAAAGGGCCATTCAAGCTCGGCATATTCTTTTGATGAGGTCCAGCCTGCCAACAACGATAGTCCTCCGAGTAATATGACAATCTGCCATCCATAACAACAAATCCAGGCCAGCTTCGGCGCATATAATGTCACGTGGCTGGTACGTTGCACGGTATAAAAAGCGGTGCCCATCAGGGCTGATACACCAAAGCCGAAAACCACTCCATTTGTATGTAACGGACGTAGTCGACCAAAACTCAGCCAGGGCTGGTTAAAGCTGAGCTCCGGTACGACCAATTCCGCCGATAAATAGACGCCGACAGTCATTGCGATGAGTGCCCAAAGAACTGAAAAACGTAGTAATTGCTTGACGACTTCGTCTTGGTAGTAGGTTTGAGGAGTAGCTTCCGACATTCTCTATACTCCGAGCAATGGGCCGAAACCTAACGACCACAGTGCAAGACTGATACCAAGCAAACTAACCGCCGCTATAAGCAACCAGCAGGTTAGTGCAGAGGCCATCAGCATACCTTTCTCAGGTGTGGTTTTAAGTGCTATCGGCAGCCCCGTGTAAAGTAGATACAGACTCCAAATTATTGCTGGCAGGAAAAATATAATATTGAACATCACGCTTGGCAACAAATGTATCGCGCTGGCGATTGCTAGAGGCGCACCGACGATCGCCACTAGCGCAAAGTGGATGCCGAGATTGCTAGTGGCGCTATAGGTGCCAGACATCCATCGGCTTATCAGACCTGTTGTTACGAATCCGAATAGCAGGGCAGAAAAATAACCAATACTGGCGATCAGCAACGCGGTATTGGATAGCATGAGTGGCTCTTGAGCACCGATGTCCCAACCAAACAAAGAACCGCCAATATATAGAAATAAAGGGGGAAGCAACAACAACCAAATGACATACTTAAAAATCACTTCCCTCGCTGTAACCTCCGAGTTTGCCAGTTCGGAAAACGCCTGTGTCGGTGAAAACAGCGCCATTGAGATCCTTGATTCAGTTTGATATTTGCTCATATTTTTTTAACATTCTCTTGCCGAGTTCCAAACAGAGTCCTGAGAACTCCAAATTAAAACGTTAAAGTATTATAAACTAAAACGGGTATTTCTCCAGTTCGATAGCCCCTTCAATCTATGTCGGCGTGATAATTCTGGTTTCATTCTCTCTCGCTTACGCTCCTCGAATCCGCCCTATTTAACTAAAGTCAATTTACGAGTCAGATTGCTATTAGAGAACGGTATAAACTATTGTATTCTTCTTCAAAGTTGTCCTTAATTTGAGGGTCACAGTTTTCAGAATACTGTTGGTTGATTTTAACTATGTCATCCGTTGTTAGAAGAGTTTTCAGCCTTCTCAAAATACCCCCCTCCTCCAGACGAATATGACTTCGTTGCATATTTACATAGTCACGTCCCAACGCAACGATATTACTTTTCTCCTCAAATTGCTCCATGATTGCTGACCTGACAATGTTATAAAATTCAGCGCTTTTTTTCCCCATCGAACCGTGTTGAAGTTTGACTTCGTCAATAACCGTATCTATTTCAGTTAGTTTGCCATATATACAGTCCATCATTGCGTCTTCTTTAGGATGGTGCACGGCCTCGGTATATTCAATCATATAGCGCATACAATCGCCCACTAAGCTGAAATTCGCACTTCCCTCTGACTTTAATTTCACAAGCTCGTGTTCAGTCAGGAGTAGAATCCTAGACATACTTATGTGATCGTAACGAATTTGATCAACAATGTTTTGCATAGTGCCAAGTCTAGTTAAATAGTGTTCCGCTATTCTGCATTATTTCTATAAAAGGTTATTTGATCGAGATCAAGAAATTACAAAGGAGCTTTTGATTAAAAAATGAGAACACCATATGCCGTTTCCTCCTAATAAAGAACCAATCATACTCTTATCTTGATTTGGCCCTTTCGATTTGTATTTTACGACACCTTGGGCATTCAATAGTGTAAGCATATTTGAATGTGCCAAATCATCTTTACTCATCGCTCTATATCTAACATTAAAGAGATTCGACAATACTCTGACGTCATTCTCGTCACCCGTTAGCATTGTCGACTGCTTCTCATCAAGTTTAACTAGTTCCATATGTGCTTTCATTTTAGTCGGTGTATCACATACGGTTTCAGGCAACACTAGGGGCATAGTTTTAATTGGGCCAGACAATCAGCTATTTGTCTAGGCGGTGTAATAACGCGGGATATTTTTTGCTGCTTGGTAAAGGGTTCCACATGGATATTAATCTCCGCTAATTTCGCATTCAATATTACCAACCCAGCACCCAAAACAACCGAGATATAGTGTCTATACTTCTCGCACAAGCTTCACTTCGGATTTTTAAACAATCTCTACACTGAAAGTCAGTCGCTGAATGTCTCCGTCTCACTACGATTTTGCGCATGCTTGATCTAGATCAAGAGGTATACTTGGGTTCCTTTGTAAACTGACCTTTCTCAGAGAAATAAAGAGTATTTGGTTATGTTTAAAAATATTGTTGTTGGGATCGATGGTTCGGAGTCGTCTACTACTGCACTCCGTCAGGCTTGCGATCTTGCGCAAAAATACGGTTCGAAAATCCATTTGGTACACACACCACACCCACAAACCGTTGCATTTGCTTTGGGTGCAGCCCCGGGTTATCACGTGGCAACTACCATGCCATCTTCTGAAGAAGTCGAAGCAGCCTGCGAGGAAATTCTGAGCGCCGCCAAAGCGATAGCAAGAGAATATGATCAGAAAATCACTAAAACATATACCGAGCGTGGTGACACTGCAAAATGTATTATCGCTTGCGCGGATCATTGTGAAGCCGATCTGATCGTGACTGGACGTCGTGGCTTGAGTAACGTTGGTTCTCTCGTTCTAGGAAGCACAACTCTAAAGGTCAATCATCTAGCAAAGTGCGCTTGTATGTCAGTCGTATGATAAATGTAAACAAAGCCGGTACAAAGTTATCACACTTCACCGCTTTAAAGTGACTTCCATCTATTGCTATCAACGGTTCGGCAAACATTTTTAGTTGCAGACAGACTACAATAATCTGACTACACACCACTTTTATCCAATCGCCACAATTCTTCCTAAAGGTAGCAACATTTGCCAGGCGGTGAGCTTTTGCAATTGTCTCAGTCGTGATTGCATAACTACATAAGCCTAACCAACAGCAAATCGTTCTCACTACTTCACTAATTCAAGTATGGAAGTATATCCATGTCTAGCAGAAAGAAAATCTCCTAGTCGCAATGGTTATACCTAATGGAAATCGAAGATTAGGAATCTGTAAATTCGAGATATTGGAGGTTAGTGAGGATACTCGGGCTCCACCTCACATTCATCATTCCGAGTTATTTGGTTGGATGGTTGGGGTTATTTTTAATCGACGTAATTTTCCCCATTTGCTTCTTATCCATTGCTTGTTTGTTATACCAAGACCTTTCCACCTCAATTTGATCTCTATATTCAGCCATATCCGGAGTCATTTCGGCAAGCGTGGATCGGGATAGTTTTAGGTTGAAGATGGAGCAATCCTTGAATCCGAGATAAAAGGGTTTCCATGCTCTCAGACTTAATGGCACCGTGATGTTGAGCATGAATGTTACAAACATAAGCACGTAAAACTGGGTTGCGTCGATCATTTTATTCTGGACGAAAGCGATATTTATCACGATAAATGCCAACTCCGCCCGCCCCAGCATGCCAAGTCCAATCATTACACTTTCATGCCAATGATATTTACCCGTATATTTCGCCGCTAAACCGGCCGACAGAACCTGAAACAAGACCACTACGAGATATAACACTATAGCGGCTGGTAAAGCTGAGACAACGATATTGATATCGAATTGCAGTTTCCCACCAAGGTTTATAAAAAATATCGGTCCGAAAATTGTAAAAGCAATATGTTCGATGACTGCTTTGGTCCGTTCGAACTGATGGTCTTTTTCTTTCCGGGTAAATTTCTCTCCTTCTTCATTAACGTCACTAACCGTCTTGGTATACACGAAATAGTCTGCGTGCAGAAACAAGCCTGCGAAATATGCTCCGATTGCAGGATGGAAGCCAAGCCAATGGGCAATCACACCGAGTTGCAATGCGATAAAGATCATTACCAGGGGCGCAAATTCGCCGCTGTGAATCATCAGCAGCTTGCGGACGCCAAATTTGGCCAAGACTCGGCTAAACTGATGATCGAGACGTTGGTACCAGCTGGATTGTGGTGGCAGTACGCGCGGACTGCGCTCGGGAAAAGCAACCAGGCCCATAAATAGAGTTATCGTAAAGAACAATATGACCTTTAGTAACACCCACAATACGCCAACAATACCGATTGCTTCCCCAGGAGAACTTACCAGTAGTAGCGGCACCAATATCGCCACCCCAACAAGGGACAGCACATCGTCAATTATCGCGGCGGTCATGATACCCGTTGCTGCGGTGGACTTGTGTAGAAGATCACTGCGCAGGCTCATCATGGTAAGACTTACTGCGGTTGCGGTCATTGTAAGACCCCATATCAACGCCGCCGGTGTGTCGTATCCAAACCATTTAGCAGTGGTGAATGCGCCTATAAATGGGAAAGCAGCGCCAATCAATGCAATCCCGATTCCGCGCTTGATACCCTGGGTAAAACGGTGGATATCTTCTTCCAAGCCCAGGGCAAACATAATAAATACGATGCCCCATTCTCCCAGGGTTTCGAGGAATTCATTATGCAATGGCAACCAACCTAAGTTGGTCAGTAGCGCACCGGCGAATATGAGCCAGAGCACATCAACCGTCCGAGTCTTTTTTGCAATCAGTTTCGAAACAAGAACCAACGCGATAATAATCGCTGAATACTCCCAAACGGCGAAGGCTGGCGATTCCATCATGTTTACTCGGTGATTTTATGTATCAGAGATTTCCGCAACCCACTTAGAGTCCTGTAGCAAATTCCAACAGAGAATTGATCCAGGGTAAGCTGTTAATGGGTGCAGACACAACTCAAATATATCGCCCTCGGGTTTGCGGTATTTGACCTGGATCAGTTTAAATAACTACTACGGTCAGATACATCCAAATCAGTTTTAACTCTCGCGTTACATAATCGCAATTTTATCGACGATTTCACGCTTATCAACGTCTAGTCCCTTTAGTTGATACTGAATTACACCATCACGATCCAGCAGAGTTATCATGTTCGAGTGAGCGAGCTGGTCTTTTCTCATAGCTTTGTATTTAACCCCAAATAAATTGGCCAGTACTCGTACATCCATTGGATCACCCGCCAACATCGTCCAACGGTTTTCATCCAGTCCGTGTTTACCCATGTAGGCTTTCATTTGCACTGGGGTATCTCTAACGGGATCCAGGGTGATCAGGGTAATTCCGATTGTGTTGCCGTCTTCATCAGGTAACGCTCGTAACACCGACTTAATTTGGGCGATGATCAATGGGCAAGTATGTTCACAATAGGTGTAGACAAAAGCAATTAATCGGGGTTCACCTTGCATCGCAGATAAACTGGTTGGTTCACTGTTCTGATCCATCCAGGTTGAATCAAATTGATAAACTGAATTTGGATTCAATTCAGTCGCTGGTACCGAGGCTGAGAAAAACATAATCAGGAATAAATAAATTGGAATCGACTTCATTTTATCTACCTATATTAAATTAGTTTGTCAGGACGCTCTTAGCTGTTTTTGGCACAGCGAAAGCCCATAGACGACAGCGTATAGTGCGCTGAATAGCTACCACGCAGCGCGTATCGCATAAATGCTGCATAATCTCCCGGGTCAACCGCCAACGCAGCACCTGAGCCACAAAACAGTTTTTTATCCAGCGCACTATCATTCCTCGATTCACCGGTAATCAAGGCGTTGTTAAAGTCGCTAACTTGCTCCCAAACAACTCCGTGCATTCCATGTACGCCCCAGTAGTTGACTTCTCCAGTCTGCACATCCGGTAGCTGCTCAGCCGCTGGCCTTGCATACCAGTCGAGAATTTTCCGTTTGAATTCCGGTTGCTCTATTCCCACCGGGGACATACTGCTGGCCTGGGCTGCGTATTCCCACTGATCAGTAGAGGGCAAGGTTTTTCCTGCCGCTCGGCAATAGGCCATGGATGCATACCAGGATACGTTGGTTACTGGTTGATTTCCCAGCTGGTCCAGAGAACCGGCCTTTAACTGAGATAAATAACCTTGATCAGCAAAGATTGGACTGATGTTTTGCTTCTGCCATTGGGCGTTGTCATCAATAAATTCGACAAATTCCTGGTTGCTGACCTGGAATTTGTCGATATAGAACGGAACAACTTCCACCTGTTTCGCCACGCCGGCTTCCTTGTATAACGGCGTGTATGATCCCTGGGCAATAAGCACCATACCCGGGGAATCTGACCCCGCGATGGCTACCTGGAACCCCAGGGTAAAGGTCAGTAATAACGCATTGGCAAAGGTGGAGTCCATCGTTCTATTAGTGAAGTGCGCGCACTTCCGAAACATTGGAGGGCAGGATTTCGCCTCCATTGTTGTTCCAGGAATTCAACACATAAGTCAGCACGTTTGCGATCTGCTCGTCGCTTAGGCGCACCGCGGGCATAACGCCGTTATAAACCACGCCGTTCACGCTTATTTCTTCAGACAGTCCCTTTAGCAGAACGTTGATCGCACGCTTGGGTTCTGACAAAAGGTAATCGGAACCCGCAAGCGGTGGAAACGCGCCGGTGATGCCCTGGCCCTGGGACTGGTGACAGGCCATGCAGTTTTGTTCATAGACCCTTTGGCCAAAGAGGATTCGTTCCGCCATATTGTTGGCAGATAAAGCCTCAGCCTGAGCCGCTGCGATGCTCTGCACACCACCCCCTTCCGGCAGGTAAATACTGTCGTCCTGCTTTCCAGAGTAAATCACCAGGTCCTCGTCTCCCTCAACTTTTAACATGCCAAGGGCACCCTTGTTAAAGGCACGAAAAATGGAGTGGTCTACCGCGATAAACGTGCCGGGCACGTCAACTTTAAATTCAACAATGGCCGACCCTCCGGCGGGAACAAGGGTTGTTTGCACGTTCTCATTAATTGCGGAACCACCTTCAGTATTAACCCGATCAAATATTTCGCCGATGACGTGAAAAGATGAAACCAGGTTGGGGCCTCCATTGCCTACATAAATCCTGACGGTCTCTCCCACCTCTGCCCTGATTGCGTTGTCACCAGTCATGGCACCAACCGAGCCGTTAAATACCACATAGTCGGGAATCTCGGTTAAAGCCTTCGCCATATCAAAAGGTTGCAACCCTTCTTCGCCATAACCACCAGCGGTATAGAATTCACTTTGCATTACATAGTATTCCCGGTCGACCCGAGATAATCCTCCCTCAGGTTCAACCAGGATAAGTCCATACATGCCATTGGCGATGTGCATACCCACTGGCGCGGTAGCGCAGTGATAGACATACAAACCAGGATTGATGGCTTTGAACGAAAATTGAGAGGAATGACCCGGCGCCGTAAATGAAGAAGTTGCGCCACCACCTGGACCAGTGACGGCATGAAGATCGATGTTATGGGGCATTTTGCTCGAAGGATGATTATTCAGGTGAAACTCGATTTCGTCACCTTCACGCACTCGAATAAACTTGCCAGGAACGGATCCTCCAAAGGTCCAAAATGTGTATTGCACCCCGTCAGCCAACCTCCCCTCCATTTCTACGGTGTCGAGATTGACAATCATACGCACGGGATGATTGCGCTGTATAGGCGGGGGAACCTGGGGGGCAACCGTCAATACGGCTTCCTCAACCGGTAACTGCTCGGCTGCGCGAACCAGGTTACCCGTTAGTGTGCCGAGAGCAAACAGGGAAATAAATAACGTTCGCTTAACGACATTTACTTTACAAGCACTAGATGAGAAGATTTTTTGTAGTTTCACGGCAAATGTTCCTGATGGATTATGTCCCGCATATTTAGCGCTAACGACACAATCCGCTTATTGATACAGATCAAATTCTCGCGTATGACTAACCTATCCCGGTCGTCCATCTACCCTTGGCTTCATCAGGATGGAGTAGTAAATCCAAACAAAGATCGTAAATGATGCAATCCACAGCCACTGCGAGAGTCCCAGCCAAAGAAGATAGTGTTTAAGGTCGAGGATTGGAAAAGCCACCCTGACTACCGCGGCCAGCGTAATACTGATAAAGGCAATCGCCATTCTCGCTGGCAGTTTTCGAATATTGCGACCGGTGTGACCAAGCGCAACCCGTGCCATCATTCCGCAGGTCATCAATCCGATACCACCAATTGCGAACAGATGCAATGCTAGCGACGAAGCAAAGTTGTATCCGAATATCGATGCCCCCTTTAATCCAAAAGCCAGCACAATAAAACCATAAGAAACATACAATACCCAAAGCAATGGATCTCTCCAAATTCCCAGTTGGAACCAATGGAACAAGCGGTTTATATGTACCAGAAATAACAATAATGCAAATATTCCGGCCCACAAATTATCCTCACCGAATACTTCAAACAGCCAAAACATCAGAAACAGCAGCAGGCTTGCGCGATCTACCCAGACAGGGTTGGTCAGGTGCTGTTTTAATCCGAGGCGGTTTTCAATAAAGACTGGAATTACCCGCCGCCCCAAGGTCAGAATTAAAGCAATGACAAGATAGAATCCAGTGTACAAACCATAATGGACGCCATTCTCCAAGTATCCGGCCAGACCCAGATAAAAAGTAGCGTTACCAATGCCTAGCAAAAGAATTTTGACCAGCACCCCGCTTTGTTTGAACTGTTTTTGTTGTAACAGAGGTAAGCCGATACAAATAAGCAAGCCCAATAAAAAAAGAACATCCAGCGCGGCAACCAAAATAAGCAGATGATCGTACCCGAATAGCCATACAATCCTCGCTGTTAGCCAGGTAAAAAATAACAACCCCAGCAACTTTCCCGACAGCGGTGGAGTACTCGTCCAATTCGGTACGGCGGTCAATAAAAAACCCGCGATAACTGCAAGGCTGTAGCCATACACCATTTCATGGGCATGCCACAATGCCGGCGTAGCACCATTTAGCGGAAGCTGCCAGTTGAGGTGTAAAATACCGAACCATATCAGCATACAGACAACCGCCCACGACCCGGCACCCAGGAAAAACGGACGAAACCCTGTCTGCCAGAAAGCGGTTTGGCCCGGGCTACTCGTTTCGAAAATTGAATCCAATCTCAATGACTATTGTTTCCCTAAGTAGATTCACCCACAACCGGCTCGGGACTGAACTTACTACTGAACATGGGGGGTAAGCCCACGCAGACAAAATAGCATTAAGCCAATTCCCAACATGCCATAACCTCCAAAAAGCGCAGCATGACCATGACTCGCGGTGGAATTTAGCCCCTGCATATAATAAAGCGCGAGGGGTGGATTAATCAAAAATCCGAGCAATCCGGCGCCGATAAAATTCCAGAAAAGCACCGCCGAGAAAAACATTAACGTCCATATTCAAATTTGACTCCAATAGTCGCCACGTCAATGGTTAAATCGTTAGTGTCAGTGTCGGCTTTGGAGAGTTCGGCAAAGAAATTTAATTCACCCAGGTCCCACTCCACACCGAGAGCCCCATAGGCTTCAGTTTCATCCTGATCTTCCTGCAACATCACACCTGCGACGATTGAGCTGGAGGCAACATCGATCTGATATGCACCGATTCGGCCGTATAAATCAATATTGTCAGCAATGGAAAAGTTAATCACTATGGCGGCATTAAATGCGTCTGCGTCTAGGTCAATTTGATTGCCAGGTCGATCTCCTCCGGCCGTATATCTTCCGAAATCTATATAGCCCAGTTCCACGCCAAAGTAGTCATTGAACATATAGCCCCCACGAATGCCTGCAGCAGTATCACTTTCGTCAAAATTTACGTCATTGACATCTTTAAAATCCGCACTCAATCGATTAGCGGTAATCGCGCCATAAAACCCAGAATCATCATCCGAATAGGCCGGTCCAAAGAATCCGAGTATTAACGGTATCGCAACTATCAATTTTGTAATCGTGTTCATTTTCATACCTTGTAGAATGTTGATAAACGGTTCAATTGAACTTCGAGTATCGTATAATTTTTCTGGCTAAGGTATCCGGAGTAACTCTCATTACCAGTGGGTAGAAATACGCAGAACTATCCTTGCTGGGATGCCAATGTACTCTCTACGATCGAACTAACAACACATCACAGCTGGCGTCGCGGACTACCGCATTGGCCACCGATCCAAATGTGTGGGCAACCAGAGAATCTTCTCTTTCTTCGATCACAATCAGGTCTACACCAAGTGCTTCTGACACTCGCCTTATGCTGTGCCTGGCTGAACCCGATTCCACAATAATCTCACAGCCATCCATTCCCAATTGATTACACCATTTAACCAAAAGCACTTTAGCCCGATCAATCAGATAATTTAGTGAGGCGTACTTGTCCGCCATCTCAACTCGGGCGTGGGCTGACGGCAGGTAGGTAAGGGAGGCAGGCTTTCCCTGGCGACGATTGCTGGCAAGCTGGTTGCGCACTATCGGAGAATTAGTGGGACGATCGATGGATGAAACCGATCGCATTAAAGAGGTTCATTCGTTGAAAATAGTTCGCACCGGTTAGTAAAATTGATTAGTTCGAGGAATTTGCCAGAACCAGCAGTTTAATAAGCGCCGCTGTTGATCTGGCTTTCAGTTTTTCAAGTAAATGTGCCCTATGGTTTTCCACGGTGCGTTGGCTTATTCCCATTTTTGACGCAATTACCTTGTTCGGATGTCCTTCCGAGATAAGTTCCAGCGCTTCTCTTTCACGATCTGTCAAGAAATTCAGGCGTTCACATATGCGCTTTTTCTCCGCAATCTGGTCGAAAGATGATTTTGCAAAGTCGATCGCGTTTTGAATACAATCCAATAATTCCTGGTCTCGAAATGGTTTCTGTATAAATTCAACCGCACCGCGTTTAATTGCTTCGACCGCCATCGGAATATCACCATGACCGGTTATGAAAATGATGGGTAACGAAGCCCCCATTTCCATAAGCTTCTTTTGCAGGTCAAGACCACTCATACCTGGCATTCGGATATCGAGTACCAGACATCCCGCCATATTGGAATTGAATACACGTAAAAATGCGTCCGCCGACTCGAAACCTATGGCATCAATTCCAACCGAATCGAGCAATTCGAGCACAGCATCCCGAACCGCGTCGTCGTCATCCACGACGTGAACCAGAAACTCAGGTTCCATTGAGAGTTACCAATGGAATAGAAAACTGAAAAGTAGTTCCTGGATCCATATCATCCGCCCATATTAGCCCACCATGAGCTTCAACAATAGATTGGCTGATCGACAGCCCAAGGCCCGTCCCTTTACTTTTCGAACTGACGAAAGGATGAAACAACCGTTTTTTCACTTCTTTGGATATCCCTGCCCCCCAGTCGCGAATTTGGATTTCTATATACTTTTGGTCACGCGACAATGTTGTACCGATGGTAATTACCCCAGGATTTTTTTTGAGTTCTTCGGTGGCGTCAACCGCGTTTCGTATGAGATTTAGCACCACTTGTTGAATCTGCACGGTATCAACATCGACCACAAAAGGGTGGTCGAGCAATTTGGTTTCCAGAGATACGCCTTTACCAGTGGCATCGGCCCGGGCTAGTTCAATGGCATCCATTACTACGTTATCGATAAATACCTTGTCTCGTACCACGTCCTGGGTTCTCACCAACGAGCGGACCCGATCTATCAATTTACCGGCGCGCAGCGTTTGTTCCTCCACTTTCTCGAGAATTTCGCTAATTTTATCCATGTCCGGGGCTCCCTGATTAATTCGTCGTCGACACGCCTGCACATATGAACCAATAGCCGCCAAGGGCTGGTTTAGCTCGTGGGCGATTCCTGATGCCATTTCACCCATGGTACTGATTCGGTCAACATGGGCGAGCCGATCCCTAAACTCATGGGCCAAGCGCTCGGTGGAAATTTGCTCAGTCAGATCATGAATGACACCGATGTAATATCGATGGTCACCTTCCTCATATTCTCCGACCGACAAATTGATAGGGAATACACTAGCGTCTTTCTTAACTGCGTGCACTCGCCGACCAATACCGATTATCTTGGCATTACCGGTGTTTCGGTACTGTTCAACATGCCCGTCGTGCTCTTCTTGGTGGGGCTGAGGCATTAGCATTTTGACATTCTTATCCTTAACCTCATTGGCGCTATAACCAAATAGAGACTGAGCTGCGCTATTCATAGTTTGAATATTACCGTGGCTATCAGTGATTATGATTCCATCCACGGCGGCATCTAGCAGCGCATTAAACCCTGCTATCGATATTTCGGAATGACCGGACGGATTGTTTATTGTAGTTTTCGACATGCCTGCATTCTATCCTTGCTGCAAACATAAATCGATTCAAGTTGATTCCGCAAAGCAATTCGATGTAGTGGAGCAAACGAGATGAGCAACCTCCGGAATGGTCGCTCATCCCGTTGACGTCGAGTCTAACTGACTTTGACCTCAATCTTTTGTGGTTTAGCTGCTTCCGACTTCGGCACCACCAGTCTTAAAATTCCGTCCTTGTAATTAGCTTTCAGGTTTTTGACATCGACAGTATTATCTAGGCGCATACTGCGGACGTAATTGCCATACCGTGACTCTCTGCGGATAACCCGACCCTTTTCGTCCTTATCCTCAGTTTCGGCTTTGCGTTCCGCATTGATCGTCAGCACCCCGTCATTGACGGTAACATTAATATCTTTACGGTTGATTCCCGGAAGTTCGGCAGTGACCACGTACTGATTTTCTTCATCAATTACATCAACTGGGGGCATCAGCGTACCGGTTTCAGCGCCACCAAAGCGTGACATTGGCCTTAAAAACCCTTCGAACAAATTATCAAAGTCGTCGCCAAATACACCCCACTTGGGTGCATTGTCAGTTGTGCGTTCAAGATCTTTCATGATTACTCTCCTGGAGTTCAATGGTTAATGATGTATCGAAAACCTATTATCGACTCTCCAGCGACATCGAATATTGATCCAGATCAGAGAAACTCGCCGTGAAGGTTTTAGTATTTCGTCAAATAACATTGATAGGGTGTTCATGTGGTTTTCGAAATTCAAAATTTTCACCATGAAGTTCGTGCCGAGTTATCAATCCGGATAATATTCCTGATCAATTCTTGTTTGTTTGGCGGACTCGAGGTCTATTCCCTGTTCATTGGCAGCCACTATCGCTACGATATATTGATGTGCTTTGGCCTGCTTTTAGCTTTCTATAGACTAAAGCAGCGCCTGCAGATCCCTGTTATTGAATTTTTCCTACTCGCATTCTTTCTGATGGTCCATGCCCTGGGAGTTTTTCAGCTTTACGAAAGCTACCCCCTGGGTATCGAATACGATTATTGGGTACATGGCCTTTTTGGCTTTACTGCAGCGATGATTTGTTTTCGCGTATTTCATTTTTCGACTAACTACTCGATCACTAAGATCTCCATTGCAACCATAACCATGGTCCTCGGTATCGCAGCGGCCCATGAACTGTACGAATTTGCCGGGGCGCTGTTACTCGGTGAAGGGGAAGGTGTATTGTTTATTGGAGCTGGTGATTTGGATCAATGGGACACTCAGAAAGACATTCTGAATAATTTGATCGGAGGCTTGGCCGGTGTGGCGGTCGGTTATTGGATCCTGAAACGGCAACATTGGAAAATAATTCTGTGATTTTTTCTTTTTAGTTTTAGCTATTTATCCATTGCAATGAGTATTTATACCTTGTTCGCGCTCTGAATCTACTCATAGCTCATATAACTTGACCTGGGTAAATTCAACTCATCAACAACTATTGATGAGATATGGAAAATGACCAAAGTAATTAATCACTTCCCCCAGGCAGTCAACAAACAGAAAAACGCCAATAATTCCAATGCGTTCGTTATCCGTGGTGGTGAATGCCTTTTTAGAATGGGCGAGCAGTTGAACGGCATCTATATTGTGAACTCAGGCTCGGTAAAACTTTTTCGGACCACCGAAGCCGGCGAAGAGCAAATTATCGGATTTTGCATGCCAGGTGAGCTAATTGGACTGGATGCCCTGGCTGATGGCGTTAGTCGCTCTACTGCCCTTGCACTGGACACTTCAAATATATCCCTGGTCCCTTTCAAGACCCTACTCAATAATAATGAAAAATTTGACTTGCAATCTTTCATTCACAAAATTGGGACCACTTTGAACCGTGAAAATGACCACAGCCTTATGTTGTCTCAGCGCACTGCAGACCGCCGTCTGGCGTGGTTCCTTTTGGAGTTTTCTGACGGGCTGGCGAGCCGAGGTCTGAATCCAGCCGAATTTTCCCTTCCCATGACCCGGACCGATATTGCACTATTTTTAGGGTTGGCGGTCGAAACGGTGTGCCGGGAATTGGCAAATTTTTGTGAAATTGGTCTGGTTGCGAAAAATCGCCGTCGTATTAAATTGCTGGATATTCCTCAACTACGAAAAGTTGCCAAAGGTGACGGCATCGATGAAGACAATCGGCGATGGGCTACCGAGGAATATGCTGCATGAATCTCCAGGCTTCTGAAGTTGCATCAATTAAACGTCAACTCATTGCGCTAACCAGTCGCCTTGAAAAGGCAGTTCAAGATCAATTGGACGTGGACCATCGGGATGGCGAAATTGAAAGAGGCGGTAATGACCGCGGCGACGAAGCTAATCAGGCACTACAGATTAGCATGGATATCGAACAAACCGCTCGAAGTGCTGGTTCCTTACGTCAAACACGAGAAGCTCTAGCTAAACTGGATACCGATGAATATGGTTATAGTATTGAATGTGGAGGACCGATAAACGCAAAAAGGCTGCTGGTGAACCCAATAGCCGAGCGGTGTATCGATTGCCAAACCGATTTTGAAGACGACCAAGACGAACGTGATCCATCACCAAGTTTATAGATATCAACTTGCCAGATCAATCTTAACATAACGGACACCCTATTCCGTCATCTCGACCGTTCCATTTGCTTCACACCAGGCGGCGAATCCACCTGCCAGACTGGCGACATTACCAATTCCCATATCATGCAATGTCTTGGCGGCCAGGGTCGAACTTCCTCCGCTGGCACAATACAGAATCAGTTTATTTCCACTGGTAAATTCTTCCTGATGCATGGGTCCCAGGGGATCTGCAATAAATTCAAGAAACCCTCGAGGGGCATGAGCCGCATCTGAAATAGAGAGGTGGCTCAGAAAAACTGAACAACGACATAAGTGGATAAGCAGCTTAATTTCAGGCATTGTTATGCCAATATTTAGGAGCTTACCATGGCAAGAAGACCTCGTAGAAACCACTCTCCAGACTTTAAAGCAAAAGTGGCATTAGCCGCTGTCAAAGGGGACCGTAGCATCTCAGAACTGTCCCAACAGTTTGATGTCCATCCAAATCAAATTACCCAGTGGAAAACCCAACTCTTGTCGAGGGCCTCTGAAGCCTTTGATGGCGGTCAAAACGTACCGCCTCCAGTCGATGTGAAAACCTTACATGCAAAGATTGGTCAACTGGCGCTGGAAAATGATTTTTTAGAAGGCGCGCTCACCAAGGCAGGGTGGCTGAGCGCAAAGAAATGATCAACCCCAATCACAAACTTTCTCTGACCCGCCAGGCAAAGCTGTTGAATTTCAGTAGAACCAGTCTTTACTATAAACCGCATCCAATCAGTGAAAGAGATCAAGCCATGATGCGCCGTATCGATAAACTCCATTTGGCTCATCCCTTTGCCGGTGCACGGATGTTGCGAGATATGCTGCGTTTAGAGGGATTTAAGGTGGGTAGAACACATGTATCGACCCTGATGCGTAAAATGGGCGTAGAGGCGCTCTATCGCAAGCCCAGGACGACATTGCGTCACCCCGCACATCGCATCTATCCCTATTTATTACGGGACTTAAGCATCCATTGCCCCAATCAAGTTTGGGCGATGGATATCACTTATATACCCATGGCGAAGGGATTTGTGTACCTGACCGTCGTTCTTGATTGGCATACCCGCCGCGTATTGAGTCACCGCATATCGAATACGATGGATGTTTCATTCTGTCTTGATGCGGTTGAAGAAGCAATCCAGAAATATGGCACGCCCGACATCATGAACACTGACCAGGGCAGTCAATTTACCGGCGATGCATTTATCGGATTATTGAAAGACAATGAGATTCAAATCAGCATGGACGGCAAAGGCGCGTGGAGAGACAATGTATTTGTTGAGCGACTATGGCGATCAGTGAAATATGAAGAGGTTTATCTGCATGCCTATGAATCGATAACCGAAGCCAGAACCGGTATTGCAAGATACCTACAGTTTTACAATTCAAGAAGGCCGCATTCCAGTCTTGACGGACAGGTACCTGATACGGTTTACTTTAACGGGCTGCCAGAAACAATGGCAGCCTAACGGCTGCTGCTTCGCCACTTATAAATAAGATTTTATTGTTCAGAAGAACCGGGCCACCTCTTAGTACCTACCTTTACACGTTCAGCCGTTTTCCGAACATCAATAAATATTGTGTTCGCACTGGCCCACTTATCTAGTACATCGTGCACGGACACTGTGTCGATTATTGCATTGGCCTCAGCCATCAGTTTCTTTAGATTAATAGGCATATTTTATTAACTTATCAGATTTTTTTGAATGGACGCGACGGACTGTCTGGTTAAGTCTTTACTTATCTTCTGGATGACTATTTTACCTAATTCTTTCCCCATTGATGCCCTCAGGACGCCCAGAAAATGGGGTTCTGCTATTAATATAAGCTGCTTCAGCTTACTGCTGGCCCGGGCCTTGTCAAGATAGTGGGAGATTTCCCTGGCAAACTTTCTGGACAGCTGTTGTTTGCTGCTGCTTGGTGAGCTGGTTTCATGACGCCCTTTGCCAAAACTATCGAAGGCTCTCCCGGGACGATCTGAATTGAGCTCTTGCTCATGCAATCGGGCCTCATCACAATACATTTCGTGAATTTTACTTAATTCACCGCGAATATGTGTTGCTGAATATATATTTGCTTCAAATGAACTGGCCACCGTCACCCATAATTCTGACATTTTTCACCCATTGGTAATTAAGATTAGTCGCTATTGTGGACAATGTCGGCAGCATATTAATTGACTTAAATCAGATTCTAAAGACGAATTCTATTCAGACTAGTTGGAAGAAATTATCGATGCCGGTAAATAACTGGCGATACAAGTACAGTTCTTCTGAGCCTGTTACGAATGTTCGGACTGGAGGCAAATGCCATTGCCCAGACCTGCAAGTTCGATGTACTGATCGTCAGTGCAGCTTAGATAAAGTTTCAGGATATGAAGATCAGGTTACCAATAAAATTTCCTTATTGGTTTGATGGGACCAACGACGTTATCTATTCTTTGGTTAACAAAGGTCTAATATTTCACATTTACTATATCTAGCTCTAAATACCTAGATGGCGCGCTATCTGTTCCAGTCGCTCGTTATCGAGTCTGGCATCGGTATTCACAGCACATACGAACGCTAACTCATCTTTGGTCAGCAACTCCCGGCTGCTGACTTGACTGTGCAGTACCGAAATATTTGCTTCTGAGGCATCCTTCCCTTCAGCCTCGCGCTTCTCGATTCGACCTTGGAGCACCGCAAGGGGGGCGTGCAGATTAAGAATATGGAAATTAGCCCTATTATTTTCCGCAACCCGTTGCAGCATGTTGCGGTTCTTACGATAAAGGAATGTGGCATCAACAATGACCGTATACCCAGCCTTTATTACTCCATCAGCAATTTCAGCAAGCTTCCCGTAAACTGTAGATTTATTCTCTCTGGCATAAATCCCTTCACCCAAATGACTATTGCTACGCTCCGAATTGCCAAGTTCAAATAGTCTCTTACGTTCAAGATCGGAGCGAATTTGAATAACCTTTGGCTTTTCCCTGAGGCGTTTGCTTAGCCATGACTTACCGCAACCTGATAATCCGTGGGTAATGATTACGCTGTTTGGTTTGCTGTTGTCTGCGATAAACCGTTCGGCCAGGGAAATATAGATATCAATTTCCTGAATGACCCTATCATTATCACCACCGCTTGCCCTTCCAATATACGCGACCTTTGCTCGGACCATGGCACGGTACACCATATAGTGGTTCAGTAGTGAAAGCAGATCATAGTCTCCGCTGTGCTCCAGATAACTATTCAGTACATTGTTTGCCATTTTATCTGCCCCTACTCGGAGCAGGTCCATCAAAATAAACGCCAGTTCGCTCGCCACATCTATCCATCTAAAATTTTCATTGAACTCAAGGCAATCGAATGCCGTAATTACGCCCTTCACCAACGCCATATTACCCAGATGAAGATCACCGTGACACTCCTTTATCTTACCTTTCCGTTTACGCCTTTCGAAAATCTCGCGGTTGCGTTGTAGAGATTTATTGTTCCAGTTTGCTAGCACGTCGATGCGATTGGCAAGGTCGTCCGCTAAGGTCGCATTTGCAAATACTTCAAAATTTTCATGGGATCTCTCAGCGAGCGCTGCAGGACCAGCAAACCTTGATTCCGTAGCGGCAACCGGGGCTCTTGCGTGAAAATTAGCCAGCTCCAGGGAGAATCGCTGGAATTCATCGACTAATCCCTTGCTATGTGCTAACACCGTGTCCAATTCGGCGGCTTCCTCAAACCTGATCATTTTGACCATGTATTCGATTGCCTCGCCATCTCCATCAACAACTGGACAATCGGGAGAGCCAGAAATTGCGCTCACGCCAACATAAAGTTCAGCTGCCATCCGACGATTTAACCGGACTTCTTCCTCACAATAATATTTACGTTTGGCCAGGGTACTAAAGTCAACGAAACCAAGGTTAACCGGTTTTTTAATTTTGTATGCATGAAGTTTAGTTAACAAAACATATGATATATGCGTTTCAATTATTTTAACCTTGCCGGATTTCGATAAAACGTCTTTCTTACAAAGGCCTTCAATAAGCAGATTTGTGAGCGCTACCATTGCCGTGGTGTATTTAATTAAGGAACCTCAGATTAAAACTGGGCGAACCAGATTGAGATTTAAAATGATTAAGATCAAGGCAGGAAGTGCAGGTAATAGCAGGGTCGGGTGCCGAGCAATATTGCCAAATTTTCCAACGCAGAGATTGATTATTTTAGACTCAAGATGGTCGTTCATGTTTTGATCAGAGGTTCCTTAAGTGACTTCAAATGGAACTGCAGTCTTTTAAGTTCCAAACGCAACCGCTCTATCTCCTCCAAAAGATCCACTGATAAGGCAACACCTGGCAGGTTTAACTCAAGATCCTGTTGCAGTCGATAGGCGCGTTGGATCCGCATCACGGCGCGGTAGTTAAATGTCCACTCCGCCCTAGAAACACCACCGGGCTCGACCACGCCTTCTTCCACCATTTCTATCACGAGCTTTGGCGCGATTCGGCAAACCGAACAAAACTGTTCGAGGCTATAGGTATCGGATGGATCAATGATTTCGGGAATTATTTCCGGGATCTTTTTAATCATTTGACAGCTCCTTTGGTTTTTCTTGAGTTAAAATTAAACTGTTTTTCCAGCGCCTCATACGCCCGTCGTTGATCTTCGTTTTCCACGTCGGGAAAATACACTTGGAGCACGATATATAGATCGCCTGGCGGCTGTGCCATCAAACCCCTTCCCTTTACCCTTAGTTTTTGCCCCGGTTTAGAGTTTTTTGGGATCGTTAGTTTGACATTCCCATTCACGGTTGTTACTTCGACGACCCCGCCAAGCGCAATTTCCCACGGCGCAACCGGCAAAAACTGAATCAGATCCCTTCCATCCACGGTAAATTTTTCATGGGGCAGAAACTCAATCTCGAGATACAAGTCTCCTGATGTACCCGTACCGAAACCGGGATGGCCTTTTGCACCTAGCCTCAGTTGTTGCCCCGGAATCACGCCTTTCGGAATGATCACTTTTAGTGTGGTTTCCTGTTGAACCGCAGTCCCGTTACTGTTGTACGTCACGACGTTATAGGAAATTGTTCTTGCACCACCACGAAATGATTCCTCCAGCGTAATAGGAAGCACATATTTGATATCGTCCCCATTTAAACTCACTGGATCGTGTTGGCCGTGGGAACGACTTTGCCTGAAAACCGATTCAAAAAAATCGCTAAAACCTTCTTGCCCCTTGTGATAAAAACCAGCGTCACTTTCTCGGTGCTGCCATTCTGGTGGAATAGCAAAGTCACTATCGCTTTCACGATAATTCCTTAACTCATCGTATTCAGATTTCTTCTGCTGATCTCCTAGGACAGCATAGGCCTCACCTATTTCCTTGAATTTCTCCTCGGCTTGCTTCTCTTTGCTGACATCTGGGTGATACTTTCTCGCCAGGCGACGATAAGTTTTCTTAATTTCGTCAACAGAAGCGGTTTCGGTTAGGCCCATAACCGCATAGTAATCAACGAATTTCATTGCCTGCAATTTTCGACCGTATAGTATGTCATTGGTGAAAGTAAAAATTTCAAGATAATTAACCAGGGAATCTCTGAATATGTCAGGACCCGGGCAGCAACGCGCAACGAATTTGGATAGCATATCTTCAAGATTAGCGCATGAAACACACATAATGGTTGGATTATTGCAAAATGTTGAAGCGCTAATATTTGGGATTTCACGATTACGTTGTTCGGGCACGATGATTGCAGAGGCTCTCTAGGTATTTTATTGTTGGAATAAAAAGGGTAATTGACATTAATCAATATCCGACCACCCCAGGACGCCATACTTAAGCGACATTCATAACAAGACAACGACTTATGACCGTTAAAGACTTACTGGTGCACGTTGATAATACGCAATGGTGCAAACGGCGGATATCTGATGCTGTGACCATCGCCGAACAAAATGATGCACATCTAACGGGAATCTATACCCGCTACACCCCAGTAGTTTCTGCATATTCTGAGGGCGGACTTGCCTATATTTATGATGAACTGGAGCAACAGGGTATAGAACAAGCCAACCATGCCAAAGAACTATTCAATAAATGGACCCATTCCTGGCGGAGTAAATCTTCATGGGTAGTTGAAGTGGGCGACCCTGCCGGTTTGGTGGCAAAAAATGCCGCGCATCATGACATCGTTGTTGTAGGACAACGGGACTCCAATCGTGATCAAAGCAACCCACCTGCAATTGTTGATCGTGTTGCTATTGAATCCGGGCGTCCGGTCCTTGTTATTCCAAAAACTGGCACGAAGAATACTGTCGGTTCACGTATCCTGGTAGCCTGGAATGGCAAGAGAGAGGCAGTAAGGGCAGTCCATGACGCACTACCATTTCTTAAGGGCGCCGATGCCGTAGAAGTTGTTTCGATTAACAGTAAAAAGGAATCAGATATACCTTGCCTAGATATCGTCGAGCACCTTTCCAGACATGGAGTTCGAGTCGAGGGTGGAAATGCGGAAACCAAAAGTCGCCATACGGGTGAAGCCATTTTGTATCTCGCGCAAAATTTCGCGGCGGATTTGATTGTGATGGGAGCTTACGGGCATTCACGCTTACGAGAGTATGTTTTGGGTGGTGCTACTAAACATATACTGGAAAAAACCAAGGTACCGATTTTGCTGTCCCACTAACTTTTTAATTCTGACAGGGGTCAAGAAGTACATCAATGTAGTGGAAGTGGCAATAGTGTACAACTAGTAGTTGAATTTCAGACAATTTCTTCGATCTAAACTTCCATATCGATTTCCAGATCAACCGCGGGCTAGCGAGCTGTGCGTTCTTTTACTAGATTCACAGCGGCCGTAGCACTAATGAATCCCAGTAAGAACAGCAAAGGGTCGATTTGCCTAGTTCCCAGGGTTATACCGAGGGCTGGAAATACCGCGCCCGGTGACAAACCACTTATGGCCCACCCAACACCAAAAATAAGCGATCCAGCAATAAGGCGAATATCGATGTCCTGCCTGCTGGGAATATGAAATAACGGTGCCATGAATGGAGTTGCTCGCCTTAATACCAATCGATATCCGATTGCGGTAACGACAACTGCCGACACTATAGACAGACCAAAACCTGGGTCCCATCGATCATTGAATTCAAAAAAGCTAATAACCTTGAATGGATTAGCCATGCCCGATATTAGTATACCGCTACCGAAAACGAGGCCGATAATTAGTGTAGCAAAGGCGGGCATGCAGATTACCTAAAATCGACTAAACAATAAAACCGTCAGACTCATTGACGTCATAAATAATAGTGTGGCAATCATCGAACGACGTGAGAGTTGCGCAAGTCCACACACACCGTGTCCACAGGTGCTACCGGATGCAAAACCAACTCCAACTCCGACGATCAATCCGCTTACCAGGGTAACCAGAGGAGTCGAGATAACCTCGTAGGAAGGAGCAAAACCAAATATGGATTTTAAAACTATTCCCGACCCAAACATTCCAACTATGAATGTGATTCGCCACAATCTTTTAGGCACAGGGGTATCCGGCAACAAACTCATTAGAATCCCACTGACACCAGCGACCCGTCCAACAAATGCCATTAAGGCGATCGTGGCGAGGCCGATCAAAGCGCCGCCCAACAGGGCTTGAGCAGAGGAAAATTCGGTGATCATATTAGTCCCCGAAAAGCTCTGGAATCTAATGGGACATTAGGACCGGCACAGTCATGTTTTTTAGCATGTTATAGGTGGCCCCACCCAGAATCCACTCACGCAGACGGGAATGCCCATAAGCGCCCATCACGATTAGGTCTATGCCACGGTCGGAGGCACGATTGAGTAAAATATCTGACGTAGTCAGTTCATTCGATAAAGATTTGGTTGCTTCGGTTTTAATACCGTGTCTTGCGAGGTAAACACACATGTCTGCCGAAGGAACTTCTTCTTGTTCTTTTGGACCGATGATGGAAATTACGTCAACTACATCTGCCGACTGCAGTAGTGGCATGGCGTCATTGACTGCTCGCGTCGCCTCCATGCTCCCATTCCATGCAACCATGATGTGACGGCCAATTTCGGCAGTGAAGCCGATATACGGAACCACCAGCACAGGGCGGGATGAAGTCACCAAAACCTGATTTTCCAGCGAATGTTTCTCTGTAGATTTGTCTGGAGCACCACTTTGTCCCATTACAATCAGATCTGCATAGCGCCCCTGCCGAACAATTTCCTGATCGACAAATCCCTCTGGCTGACACCATTCTGACAAACACCCAGCCGAATCTGCGGCCTTTTGAAACAGCACCCTCGAACGTTCTGCGGCCTCTTCAGCCGCCTCTAGTCGGGCTTTCAATAATCCCGCTGGCACGCTACTTTCAACGTAAATTGGCGTATCGAGGTGTGGTATTACGTGAATGCCTGTCAAATGTGCGTCATTTTTTTCCGCAATACTGCAGGCTGCTTTAAGTGTAGCGTCGATATTCTTGGTTTCATAAACGTGTACCAGAATATTTTTATAAACCATTTGATATTCCTGATTAGATTAATAAATACAAGCATAACCAATCTATACCGGCTCGCATTGACGTTGATCAATTCCTGATTCATTCTAGTCATAGGCATTATTATTACTGCTGCCTTAGAGCCCACAATTTAAACGTTGAAGAAATTGCTGAACGACTCGAATATACCCGGATCATTGTTGCCATTTTTACTGTAGGTATCAGAAGCCGTGATAGTTATTGTCGCTGCAATCAGTTGACCTGGATCTTGCGATGTGAAGCCGTCAATAAGTATAGTGGAATTCCAGCAATGGTAATTCCAGCAGCATAGAGAATAATGGGCACGGATACTCCTAAAATACTAACTGGTTGCCAGAACTGAGTCAGCAGCATGAAGAGACAAAACACCGTACCAAGGAAGGGTAGTACAGGGAACCATCCGATATTGACAGCAAATCTGAGCGCCCGATTTCGTGCGACTTGGCCATCGAATCGAGATTGATAGCGGTGGATCACCAACATAAGGTTTACCAGGAAAAATACCAGAAACACTCCAACATTTGTCATATTTGCAACAGTACCCAGGGATCCCGAGAGCGTAAACAGTACGCATAGAATTGTGCACACGATCACGGCGTTAACTGGTGTTCGTTTGGCAATACTTATCTTCGCCAAAAATGACGGAAGGCAATTTTCACGAGCCATTCCAAACATCATTCTGGATGAAACAATATGCAACACCAAAACTGTATTTGCGGTCGCGCATAGCGCCACCAAGGTAAATAATTGACCGCCCAACGGTGAATTTAGCGCGGTAGTCGCTACCAGCGCAAGCGGGCCCTCGGATGGACTGTCCAGTCTAGCGGCGGCATGTAGAGAGTCACTCGGTACCACGCTTACCGCTACCATGGCTACCAAAATATATATGAAAGTTGTGATGACAAGTGAATACAGCACCGCACGTGGAACATTGGTACTCGCCGACTCGGTTTCCTCCGCAATATTGGCAATATCTTCGAATCCAATATATGCGAAAAACACTAAAGCTGCTGCTACCATAATTGGCGACCAATTTGCCGATTGATCGCCTGAATCCAATTTGCTGAATGAAATCAGGTCTACCTGTCCGAGGTATCTAAACCCAATAATAATAATAAATAGCAATCCCCCAGCTTCAATTAAAGTAAACACGGTATTTACCCGAGCACTTTCCTGGATCCCGCTAAAGTTAAGGCCCGCGGCGAGCACGATTACGGTCATGGCGACCAGCACAGGGTCTATTTCAAAATATAGTTTGAAATAAGAAGAAAAACCCAGAGCCACTGCGGCAACACTAATTACGCCAGTTAGTATTGTCATGTAGCCGACCATAAAACCTGCGAATGGCGATCCGGTAATTTCCTTGACGTATACAAATTCTGCTGCACTCTTTGGATATAGAGCGGATAACTCAGCATAAGATAGCGCCGAGCACCCGGCAATAAGCGCAGCCACCAAAAACGAGACCCAAACCGCATTACCTGCAATACCCGCCGCTTCACCAATCAGAGCGTAAATACCTGCACCAAGGATGATCCCTACCCCGTAGATCGTCGCCTGAGTTAGGCTGATACTGCGCTCTAAAGTCGGTTGTAACTGGCGGTCCAAAGATCTGATCTCAGTGAGTCATAAAAACCGAAGTAGGCATGGTCAGCAATATTTCCTTGGTCATGCCGCCCAGAATCGCCTCACGAAAGCGAGTGTGACCATAGGCTCCCATCACCAGAAGATCGAATCCTTCTTCAATAATCTGCGATATAACTACTTCTGCTTCATTTAAATCCGCGCTGGAAATTTCTTCTATCTGCGCATCAACCTCATGTCGCTCGAGAGCGGAATTTCAGGAATGGGACACAGAACAAACAAGTTGGCATCATGATATCTCGCTAAATTAGCGGTGTATCTAAAGGCGTTTTCAGACTCAATGGTATGGTCAACGATACTCAAGATATCCCGAACTTCCATCACTGCATCTAATGCGCAAACAAAACTGGCAGTGAAGCCTGATGGAGCATGCCTTGAGTAGCGCCACCAAGGATGATTTCACTCAATCGTGAATGTCCATAGGCGCCCATCACGATCAGATCAGATTCTGACTCCCGGGCATAATCCAGGAGTCGCTCAGCGACTGAAAAACGACCCTTTTCGAGCACATGCCCCGATGCTTTTATTCGATGGAGTGCGAGATATGAAACCATTTTTTTAACCTCTTGCTCCACCGTCTCCTGACGTTCCTTGTGTTTATATATCGAGACCAGCATCACGCTATCGGCCTCTTGGAGGAAAGGCATTGCGTGGTGCACTGCTTGTATGGACTCCCTGCTCCCATCCCATGCCACCACGATGTTTTTCGGATATTTATCCAGACAGGGGGTCGATCCTGGTACTACCATAACGGGCTTTCCACTCGACAACAGGATGCCATTTAGATCACTTGTATGAAGCTGGGGGTCATTTAACGTATCCGGCTTTCCTACTAACAATATATCGTGGTAGCGGACTTCCTGGCATGCGGAACTGACCATTTCTCCCACTTGCTGTACCCAGCCAAGCTTTGTCTTGAAGTTTTTCGCCAGTCTCTCACAGGCATCGCGCACTTCTTCTGCTGCTTCCATCGCTTCCCTTCGTCGATCTTCAATTAATTGCTCACCGACGTACCAGCCACCATGCATAGTGCCCATTGCTATTGTTGGCGGATAAAGTGGAATGACGCATAGTGCAGTAACAGCGGCGCCCAGACTTTCTGCCAGATTAAACCCTGTTTCCAAACGGCCCAATGATGCCGCACTCCCATCTACTCCAACCAATATTTTTTTGATTTTCATTTTGACTCCCTCATTTGAAATCTATGATTCCTGCGAATTTTTTCAACCCTTCGAAGGAAAGTCCCATTACCTCTTCGGCAAACTTCAGATCGCCGTAATAAAAATAAGCGAGCTCCTCAAGATTTGCATAGGCTGAAATTGCGGTTTCTGTTCCAGGTGCGGCTAATATCGCCGCTTCCAGGAAATGCTCTACCTGGGGAACCAAACCAGTTGAAACCATGGTATTCATACGAGCAATTCCCATGTTGAGATACAGCGCGCCCTCCTTCGCCGAATCGATATCTTTGCTTTGGCGCAGCATAGTCGCAGAGAGGCTGGACTCGATCATATTGCACACCGGAAACTTTTCCCTGACCGACCGCCCTTCAATTTGTCTACACTCACTATTAATTGATTTAATCTTCTCCAGGGTAATTGTTTTTTGCTGATAATTATCAATAAGCTTTATCTGCTCTCTCCATTTCGCAATTTTTAGCATCATGTAGTGGGGGGTATCTTGTTTATGCTGTAAAACATCCAGGGTTTTATCGAGTCGTTCCTTTTTGCCATTGGTATGAATTGCTTGAAAAACATACTCAAGCAACTCTTCTTCTGCACCATTGACACCCAAGGAAAACATTTCATTGGTTAGTTTTTTCTCCCATAACGCCGAGGCATCTGAGAAGCGTCTAACAGCAATCAGCATTTGTGCAGCCACCGAAGTATCCAATTCTTCGTTTTTGATCCGTTGGACAAATCCATTAAGATCAATTGTCCCTTCTATTTCCGGGGATTGGGCGTGACACGCTGCACAGTGATCGATAGTTTCCACCAGATATGCCTCACCCAGTTGATCCAGACCCACTTGGTAATTTCGCACCATTTGGTCAACAACAGACCCCAGTGAAGCTGCCACCAGGTTGAATGAACGGGGTGCTGATTCAGAATGCTCAGCAATGCGAACTGAGGCACTTTCTATTCGCTGTAGCGCGGTTTTGAGATTTTCTTTGTCGTGACCTTCAGAATTTTTATCTAGGGCCTCGTCAATCAAATACGATAGCGCTTGAAATGCTGAATGCATAGTTGTTTTTAGCTGATTGTCCTGTCCTTGCTCTTGTGCAATGAGTTCCACAGGAGATACCCACAACAGTGCTAGCAGCGGGATGAATAAGTGTCGTTTGGTCGATAGCATTTGTAAGCCCTTTCAAGTGATAGCTGACCGTAGCATCGAGCCCAATCGACAAAATGATCTGAATCAATTCCAGATAGAACCGAATAAATTGATTTTTCTAGGCTGGATGGATATTTAGATTGGCAGTTTTTACGCTACTAATTTGAGTGACATACAGCGCCTTCATCCAGGAACTGGCATCCAGTAATTTACCAATAAATATCAACCGAAGGCCAGCCCGCCGTGCTTTGGTTTTGAGCGCTCACTGAACGCACCTTTTTAACTGGATACTGGCTACGCCAGTATTCCCAGATACGAAATCCAGCGAATGGCATAAGCCATCCGGCTCGTCAGCCTTGATATCTAGATACAGTCACGAATGGCAGTCGCGGCGCCCCTTTACGGGGCGCGTTGACAGGTCTTACAACAGTTTGGAATTCGGCATTCCGACAGTTGAGGCATGGAAGGGAAGGTACAAGGGGCACACTCCCACCATCCCAGTGACAGCGAGCACAGCACCGGCGACTAATGCCAATGGCCATCCAAAATACACTCCATTTCCAATCAAAACCATTGCAAATAACAACCGAATTGCTCGGTCTGCAACACCCATATTGGTAGATACGTTCATAATACTGCCTCCGTCCGAAGACTAAGTTGATCTGAACTTCAATATAAATTCGTGCCGATCAGCGTGGTTTGATCGTGATCAATATTTCGTCTAAAACCACGTGATTTCAGAGGTTGATCTGCCATTTTCGATCAAATTCTCTACCACTCGCCTTAAAGCAGTCATTCCAAATCAGATTCTCCGTAGCCAAGCCGATACGTACAACAATTGGAAAATTTCCGACATGTCAAAATCGGTGGTTTTAAATAAAGTCACGAATACTTAGGCAGACGATTGCAACTTATCTACTTAAGATGTCTTGCATAATAATGCATTGTGATCTTTTTACTGCCTGTGCTTGACTTTAAACACTTTGGTAAGGCCCAAGTTCTGTAGACAACTCCTAGATTCACAATAATACGGTGTTATCTTAGCTCCTCAATCTAGTATAGGTATTAAAAATAGAAAGGTTGCCATCCGTGGCAATGTTCGGTAGGGTTGCATAAAACCATTAATAATCGCTGGGAGGTCGGGGCTTTATTTGACTATCGTAGCGCGACCAATCCAAGAGTTGAAGACGGTGAGCAATGGTTGGCTTATGGGATTTACAAATTAAGCAACCGATTTTCCGTAACCATTTATGGTACTACCGGTCTTTCTCGATCTAGTGCAGATAATGGATTTGGACTACAGCTGGTTATAAAATGATTAGCACTAAATCAATTATAAAGGCTAAAATTAACTTTTCCTTGAATAAACCTGCCCTAGTAGCGCGCCAAGGCAGATCAGACTAAACAATACACTCAGAACGATTAACGCTTCCGCCATACTTATGCCAAACCCCAGAAATGGCGTATATCCACAGGGTTCATGAATCTCGAATATCCAGGGGAACCAGCGTTCCAGCGCCAGCCAGGAAGGAAGCCCTGAGCTCATTTCGCATTCGCCAAAAATCCAACCCACTTCTGTGCCCAATAGCTGGTAGCTGCGCTCCGCGAGCCACAGCCATATTCCTGTTGTGGTGATAAATGCCACTATCCGGACTGGCCTGAGCAATAACGCCAGAATTGCCAGTAAAATCAATGCAAATAGCAACATACGGACATGGATACACAGGACGCAAGGTAAGGTATTCAGCTGATACTGATAATAAAGAGCAACAGCCTCCATACCCAGGCATAAAACTATCAAGCCAATCCACCATAAATGTGACTGTGGCAGGCGTGAAATTCGGTCCAACATAGATATTATTTAGCCGATTAAGGGAACATTTAAAAAGACACCAAATTCCTTGGCGAAATTAACACTAACTCGGGCATGGACCTTTCCTTGCTCGTCGTAGAAATTGCCACTGCCCTGGATTGGAAAAACCCCATCATGCCAAATCGAGGGATGTATATATAGACCTTTGCTTCCATCAAAGTAAAACGCGACAAAATCCTGAGGCGTAATGTCGTCCCCTGCTCTTGCCAAAGGAACCACAAACGGTTTTCCGTCTAATGGAAAAAAAAGCTGGCCTCCGTCAGGATGATAATTGCAATGCCATAACAATACTCGCTGGGGAATTTCATTGTGGTTATTGCTAGCGATTTTCGGGTTTTGAGACCAACCCAATACGTATTCACCCGAAACGGCATCATTTCGACCATACAGGTAATCACCCTGCCACCATGAGTAGAAATTTCCAATGGTAGTTCCACCTTCGTCACCGGTCCCAGCATCTACCGGGCGCCAGCCCTGGGCTGGCCATTGGACGATTTCGATATCAAAATTTTGATAATCACTGACCAGGCACCCGAAACCCTGAAGGTTCTCGTCGGTAGCCGTTACCACGGGTAAATTAACCCAGGGCAGCTCGCCGGGGACGTCTGGCGACATATAGTCGATAGGTTGTTTGGCTGAGTCGTTCATCAATGTTACGAAAAGTCTATGGTTGAATTATTTTAACGGTCGGATTCAAGGCTATCTTTATAGCATCAGATCAGCATACCGTAATTAAGTTCGTGCCACCAAAATCAAAGTATTACTCTCCATTGATTGTAGCGCTTAGTGTTATCATTTGGATAAAATTTTCTCGCCCTCCCATGCAACCCGACCTAACCAACCTCGTTAATCTCCATACCATCGAATATGGTGAGCAATCGAATCAGACCCTGTTAATTCTGCATGGGTTGTTCGGGTCCAGTACCAATTGGCGATCTATCGCCAGAGAGCTTAGCAGCGAGTACTTTGTTATCACGGTGGACTTGCGAAATCACGGACAATCACCGTGGAACGACTCCATGCAATACCCGGAAATCGCATCAGACGTTGCCTGGCTGATCGAACAACGAGGGTTGCACCGCCCTGCCATGCTCGGTCATAGCATGGGAGGCAAGGCTGCGATGACATTGGTTCAAGCCGGTATGTCGGATATCAGTAAGTTAATTGTCGCCGACATCGCTCCCCTTCCATATCAACATTCTCATACGGAATTCATCGATGCAATGTCTTCCGTGGACTTCAACAAAGTAAAAACCCGCAACGATGTCGAAAACCAATTGAAAACGGATATTCCCGAACCAATGATTCGCCAGTTCCTCATGCAGAACCTGATTCGGATCGACAGCGGATTCAATTGGCGAATTAATCTTGAAGCGATTTCAGAAAACATGGGGTTTATACTTGGCTACGATCAAGAGCAAATTTCGGAAACTGAAACCCTGTTTATTGGAGGTGGAAACTCCAACTACATTGTCCCCGCGGTGCATCCGGAAATTAATCGGTTGTTCCCGTCATCGAAATTCGAAACTATAGAAGGCGCTGGACACTGGCTCCATGCGGAGCAGCCTGATCGTTTTATCCAATTGGTAAAAGATTTTTTGAACCCCTAAACAGATTCTATGGGACCTCAGTAGAGATAGACCAATTAATTTGCCATTACAGCCTAGTAACCTTAACTTATTTTTCTTCTTCTCTGGCCTCTAAATCTCCAAGCACCTAAAACTATCAGGCTGAATATCTCGTGTTGCCTGGTTCAACTCACTACCTTTGGATTGAAGAGTCCAGTCCCAGTCTATCTGTTCCAAATTGACACCATCTCTGTAACATTCTAGTCAATCGAACGGCAATGCCAAACCGATCTCACCGCCGCGAAGAATCTCGGAGTTTTCTCGTTCACCAGCAAAACCATTGTTCAAGCACAGTAAGAAGCTCGATTCTGTATATTTTACTGAAGACACCGGGAGCTCAATCAATTGAACCTTATCAGTATCTGAACCAGACCTTTACCAAATTATCAATGTCTCTAAAATCGAAAACATTGAAGCGCCGTTGGAATTACCTGAGCCCATCCTCCCAGCCATGGAAGGCACATCGACAAAGCAAGCTGCCTAAATTTTTACTAGCTTAACAAAATGTTTTGCACAGCATTTGTAGATTTCTGAAATAAAGTAAAAATCGAATAGATTGGGTAAATCGAAATGGCACCTTGAACCGTTCTATAGACAACTATATACTGATTATACTCAACTACAATAGCTAAAAACTTTTTGCATCACCACTGAATAGTAAATTTATAAAATTCAAAAAGGAGAATTACAATGAACAAATCCTATAAGCTAACGACCGTTCTGATTTTCTTACTAAGCATTTTAGTATTAAGTGTTAGGGTCAGTGCAGCGAACTCGCTGTATCACGGTGCCAACTGTTCTGGTATTAACGTCGTGCAGAATGCGTTTTTTAGCAAGAGCATTGACGGATTGGTCAATAACTATGTCAGTGATCTATTTGTATATTGTCCTGTTATTTTTGATGTAACAGATGCAAATCCGAACCCACAATTTGATATTGAAATTAGTATGGCGCTACCGTCATCCTATCTTAATACGGATACTATAGCGTTTTTTACCACCGGACCGAAATGCGGTTTTAGAGTTCGTGGAATACTAACCAGTCTTCCAAATGTTTTTGGTGACAGTTTTGCCGGTACGAGACTTAGTAACAGCGCAGGAATCCTCCTCTCCACCATCACACTAGGGAGACCCCCCCATGGTTACATTGCTACTGGAAAGACCACAACTGCCAGAACCTTTGGAGGAATCAGTGGACAAAATTCTGCACATATAATTTGTTTGGTTCCAGAAGGAGCAACAATATTGCAGTACAGTTTTTCACCATTATAATCTTGGCAAATTTATCTTTGATTGGGGATAAATGGTTCAGAATTCAAAACTCTATCGATTGTCCACATTTCCCTGATGCCATATGAGTTTATTGATAACTGCAACTTCTGTGTCTTTTTCATCACCATAGCTCTCCCTTTTTATTTCATTGCCTCTCCGGCGAAGAGTCCAGCATAGTTTCTCACCATGTCCCCACAGACGCCATTGGGTACAGTAGTGATTATCATTGACGCTCCAGTTACCGCGATCTGAATAGCTGCCGACGTTGCCCAAAAGAACGCCGTCGGGACTATAGAAAAAGCTATAGTCACTATTGTTACTGTTTCCTTTAAGTGTATTTCCTACCAGCAGCGCCTTTATTTGCTCGTGGTTTAGAGGCGCTGAAAAATTTTCCTGGTCGGTATATTGCGTTATAGCAATGTTGATCAATACGGTGGTAAGTATGGCTAAACCAGCTAACGATCTTTTGCTAGCTTTGAAAGTCAATTGATGCCGGGAATCATTCTATTTTCCTAATCGGTGGTTACGCCTCGCTTCTGCAGATTTAAATCTTCTTTTCGCTTTTTCGGTGTCCAGTGAAAGCTTTGGAAGTTCTGTAGGTTTACCGTTTTCATCCACCGCAACCATGGTGAAATAACACGAATTGGTATGCCGTACAACTTTTTCTCGAATATCTTCCGAGATCACCTTTATGCCAATCTCCATGGACGTCCTGCCGGTGTAATTTACCGCGGACATAAGGGTCAATAATTCGCCTATTTTTATCGGTTGTTTGAAAGTTACCTGGTCCACGGAAAGCGTGACGCAATATTGCCCTGAATACTTTGCGGCACAGATGTATGCCACCTTATCCAAAATCTTGAGCAATTCCCCTCCGTGCATATTGCCGCTGAAATTCGCCATCTCGGGCGTTACCAGAACGGTTAGTTCAGTTTCCGATTTATTTAGCATTAGATATTTCGAGGTTAGTACTCATTCTCGTGTAGCGCGCGAACCGCAATTTCCTGCCCATCAACCACCGCTCTAATCGTAATCGGTCGACAGCAGACCTGGCAGTCTTCAATGTACTCCTGATTATCTTCACTGGTATCCACTACAATCTCGATTTGCTCGCCACAATAAGGACAGTCAATAATTTTAAGCTCTGTTGAATACAAAAGTAAGAAAAATTCTGAGCAGGAGTTCAGCCAGCCCGGTTGTTGATTAAGTCATTGACCACCGAAGGATCCGCCAGGGTGCTGGTATCCCCTAGGCTGGTTAACTCGTTCTCGGCAATCTTGCGTAAAATTCGGCGCATGATTTTTCCGGATCGGGTCTTGGGCAATCCCGGGGCCCATTGTATGACATCAGGTTTTGCGATGGGCCCTATTTCGGTCCGAACCAGGTCGAGTAGCGAGTTGCGAAGTTGCTCAGTGGGTTCGATACCAACCATCAGGGTAACATAGGCGTAGATACCCTGCCCTTTGATATCGTGGGGATATCCGACTACTGCCGCCTCCGCCACCGCGTCATGCAATACCAGGGCGCTTTCAACCTCTGCGGTCCCCATTCGATGCCCGGATACATTGATAACGTCGTCAACTCTTCCGGTAATCCAGTAGTAGCCATCTTCGTCCCGGCGGGCGCCATCTCCAGTGGTGTAGTAGCCTTTGTAGGCGGAAAAGTAGGTGTCGATAAACCGTTGGTGATCTCCATATATCGTACGCATTTGCCCCGGCCACGAATTTTTGATGACCAGATTCCCAGATGCAGCCCCATCAAGTTCATTGCCTTCCGGATCCATCAATGCTGGCTGTATGCCAAAAAATGGCGTGGTTCCAGAACCTGGTTTTAGAGCGGTGGCACCCGGTAACGGTGTAATACAAATACCGCCGGTTTCAGTCTGCCACCAGGTATCCACGATGGGGCACCGACCGCTGCCTACTATATGGTAGTACCACTCCCAGGCTTCCGGATTAATCGGCTCTCCGACCGTACCAAGTATTTTCAAACTCTTTCGACTGGATTTTTTAACCGGCTCATTGCCCTGCCCCATGAGCGCGCGCAATGCAGTCGGCGCCGTGTAAAAAATATTGACATTGTGTTTATCGACGACCTGCCAAAACCGCCCCGCATCTGGCCAGGTCGGGACACCTTCAAACATCAAGGTTGTGGCGCCGTTAGCCAAAGGGCCATATACAATATAAGAGTGGCCCGTAACCCAGCCAACGTCTGCCGTACACCAGTAGACATCCCCTTCCTTATAGTCAAATACATACTTATGGGTAATCGCGGTGTACAGTTGATAACCCCCGGTGGAGTGCAACACCCCTTTTGGTTTTCCGGTCGAACCCGAGGTATACAAGATAAATAAAGGATCTTCTGCGTCCATATGCTCCGGCGGACAGTCGTTGGAAGCAATCGCCATCGCATCCTGGTACCAGACATCCCGGGTCGCATCTCCAGGAACGTCGTTACCGGTTCGGCGAACTACTACCGTAGTATGGACATTGGGACAGGACTCCAGAGCTTTTTCCACATTGGCCTTGAGTGGAACATTTTTCCCACCCCGGGGACCTTCATCTGCGGTAATGACCACCTTACAGTCAGAATCCAAAATCCGATCTTTCAAGGCCTCCGGAGAAAAGCCCCCAAACACAACGGAATGAATTGCACCAATTCGGGTACAAGCCAGCATTGCAACCGCTGCTTCCGGAATCATTGGCATATAGATGGAAACACAGTCTCCCTTTTCTACGCCTCGGTTTTTTAGAACATTGGAGAATTTACAGACTGACTCATATAACTCGTTGTAGGTAATAGAGATATCGACTTCAGGATCATCTCCCTCCCAGATGATGGCGACCTGATCCCCCCGGGATTCAAGATGACGATCAACGCAGTTATAACAGACGTTAAGTTTTGCCCCCTCAAACCATTTTATGTCACCTTTACCGAAATCAACATTCATCACCCGGTCCCAGGTTTTAAACCAGCTCACATGTTGCTCAGCCTGTTCAGCCCAAAAACTTTCCGGGTCTTCAATTGAGCGCTGGTACATATCGAGGTATCTGACATTATCAGCATGGGCGCTCTGGGCTACATCCGGGTCTACCGGGTAAGTTTTAACTTCTGACATTTTTTTCCTCAAAAAACAGATTTATTTATAGTGATAACTTTACGATTTGTCTGATATAGACGCAAGCGGGAACGTGACGATTGACTAAATGGACGCTGTTGCATCGTCAAGCAATTCGACCCAATGTTTAATCGGAATATTTGTACTAGCCTCCAGGTGAAGTAGGCATCCGATATTAGCTGTAGCTACTACCTGAGGTTTCGCCGCTGTTAAATTACTTATCTTGTTTTTCAGCAGCTGGTGCGACAAATCCTGCTGCAAGATCGAATAAGTTCCCGCTGAGCCGCAACAGAAATGGCCGTCGGCCACAGACACCAGTTGAAATCCCAATTTACCAAGAATGCCTTCAACCCTGCCCCCCAGGTTCTGCCCATGCTGAAGCGTGCAGGGAGACTGAAATGCGACCCTGCCCGGGTCGGGTATACGGATCGGCGCCAAATCCTCCCGATCAAGAACTTCACATATATCCAGGGTAATAGCTGAAACCTGTTCCGCCTTTGGCCCATAAACCGGATCACTCTCCAGCGCGTGGAAATAGTCTTTGACCATTACGCCACAACCACTGGCAGAACTGATAATCGCTTCCGCTCCCGCCTCAATATGGGGCCACCAGGCATCAATATTTCGCCGCATCAAGTCTTTCGCTTCTCCTTCCGCACCCAGATGTTGACTAACAGCACCACAGCACTGTTCTCCACCAACTTTTACTGTATCTATTCCCAGGCGATACAAAATCCGGGAAATTGAAGCATTGATCCCGGGCTTGTAGCTTGGCTGCACACATCCTTCCAACAGAATCATTTTTCTTTGATAGGCCGGCTGCGGAATCGACGCGCCGGCGGAACGAGCCGGTAGCTTGGCTCGGATTACGCCAGGCATAATCGGGCGAAACCAGCGCCCCATCCTAAGCATAGGACCAAATACCCCCTTGCTTGTGAGGAGTTTTCGGAGCAACCAGCGGGTCAAACGCTCGCTGCCAGAACGCACCACCTGCCGGGACACAACCTCTCTCCCAATGTCTAGCAAGCGCCCATACTGGACTCCGGATGGACAGGTTGTTTCGCAATTTCTGCAGGTGAGGCAACGGTCCAGGTGCAGTTGGGTGGTCTCGGTGGCTAGCTGGCCCTCCAGGACTTGCTTAATTTGATAAATACGCCCTCTGGGGCTATCCAATTCATCCCCCAGAAGATTGTAGGTGGGACAGGTTGCAAGACAGAATCCGCAGTGAACACAGGATCTGAGAATACGATCCGCCTCAATTCCTTCCGGGGTGTCTTTTATAAAATCCGCCAGGTTAGTTTGCATTAACAGGGCTCGGCAGGCATTCCATTACCCGTGATCTGTCCCCGATTTATGCCCAATTTATGCGCTCCCGATTTAGAATATTCAAAGGGTCGAAGGAGTGTTTAATTCTTTGCTGTAGCTTTTGCATTCCAGGAGTGAGTGGGTGAAATACTTCGCTTGTGCGATCACCTCGCATAAACAAGGTTGCATGACCACCCACCTTTGTCACCTGCTGGCGGATCAATGTGGCATCCTGATTGCTACGTAACCACCATTGGGTACCATTCCACTCGATCAGTGTTTCGCCGGTTACTTCGGGGATCGCCATCGCCGGTACTGATAACCGCCAAACTGGAAGTTCGGTTTGAAAAAACGGGTGATTGAATTCGCGTAAACCGCTCCAGATTGGATCACTCTGATCGAGCTGATCCCCACCCAACAGACCACAAGCACTTTCGACCCCTGCTGCTGAGCCGGATAATCGAATGCTCAACTGATTGTCATAGAAGCAGCTGGCGCTGATTGGTAATGATTTTGCGGCGAGTGCATTCATCCTGGTGATCGCTTGTTCTTGGTCAAGTTCGAAAACCAGCGAGACCACTTTCCGCGGAGAAGGCAGTATCTTTAAAGAAGCCTGCAGAATGACTCCGAGCGTACCCATGGCACCAACCATCAAACGGGAAATATCGTAACCGGCAACATTTTTCATCACTTCGCCACCGAGACGTAGCAATTGTCCCTTACCATTTAAAATGTGTGTACCCAACACAAAATCCCGGGCAGATCCGGTATAGGGTCGCGCCGGTCCAGATAGACCACAGGCCAGAGTTCCACCAAGAGTCGCATTACCATTTAATTCCGGCGGCTCAAATGCCAGCATCTGATTATTGGTGGCAAGTAATTGATTCAGTTCGACGATAGGGGTACCAGCTCGGGCCGTAATCACCAGCTCTGTCGGTTGATAATTGACAATGCCAGCGTGTGCCTTGAGATGTAACTGTTCCTGTTTGATATTGGTTTCTCGTCCAATAAACTTTTTACTATGACCACCGACGATTTCCACCGGCTGCTGTCGATCAATTGCGTCGGTCAATTGCTCCAGCAATTGACCGGTAATATCCTGATCGGACATCAAAAACGTTCGAGTTCGGGGAAAGGCAATTCACCGTGATGAACGTGCATCGCACCGAATTCGGCGCAGCGTTGTAAGGTTGGCACCGCCTTGCCCGGGTTCAACAATGCATCTGGATCGAATGCCCGTTTTAATGCATGAAACTGACTAATTTCATCGGCCGAAAATTGGGTACACATTTGATTAATTTTTTCGATGCCGACTCCATGCTCTCCGGTTATCGTACCGCCAACCTCCACGCATAGATCCAGTATTTTACCAGCGAAAGCTTCGGTCCTTTCCAGTTCACCCGGCGAATTGGCGTCAAACAATATTAGCGGATGGAGGTTGCCATCGCCGGCATGAAACACGTTGGCAACCCGCAATCTATATTGACTGGACCATTCACTCATCTTCGCCAGCACCTGGGGTAACCGACTTCGCGGAATAGTTCCATCGATACAATAATAGTCAGGAGAAATTCGCCCCATGGCAGGAAACGCCATCTTGCGTCCTTTCCATAGCAGTAAACGTTCTGCTTCATCTCCCGCGACCCGAACTTCACTGGCACCCTGTTGAGTCATCACGACCGTTACCCCCTCAATCTGGTCATTGACCTCCTCCAGGGTACCGTCTACCTCACAGAGCAAAATCGCCGCAGCATCCACCGGGTATCCACAGTGCGCGAAATCTTCCGTCGCCCTGATTGCAAAATTGTCCATCATTTCAAGACCCGCCGGAATAATACCCGCAGCGATCACCTCTCCAACCGCGGTTGCGGCGGTTTCTGTGTCGTCAAATGCGGCCAGTATAAGACTGACTTCCGCGGGTTTTGGTAATAACTTAACTACAATTTCAACGATTATGCCAAGCATTCCCTCGGAACCTGTCATCAATGCCATCAAATCGTAGCCCGGCGAATCGAGTGCTTCTGACCCTATCGTGATTAATTCGCCGTCCATGGTTACCACTTTGATTTGCAAAATATTATGCACGGTCAATCCATACTTCAGGCAATGCACACCACCGGAATTCTCGGCTACGTTACCACCAATCGAACAGGCAATTTGAGAACTGGGATCGGGCGCATAATAAAGCCCATAAGGGTCTGCGGCCTCGGAAATGGCCAGATTCCGCACCCCGGGCTGGACTCTGGCAATTCTCTTCAGAGGATCGATATGCTCGATTTGATTAAATTTCGCAAGGCCTAACAGTAAACCAGTAGCCAGGGGTAAGGCACCACCGGATAATCCCGTGCCCGCCCCCCTGGCCACGATGGGTACCTTCAACTGGTTGCACAATCTGGTGATCTGCTGGACCTGCTCAACTGTTTCTGGCAAGGCCACCAGCATAGGCCGCTGCCGATAAGCACTTAATCCATCGCATTCATAGGGCAGCAACTCCTGATCTTCAGACAAAATGCAATCCGCTGGCAATAAAAGACCGAGTTGTCCCAGCAGCTGCTCCCTCGAAACGGGTTCAGAATGATCACTTTCGCCAGATTTGGTGGTGGCAGTATGATCTTGAATATTCAATATATAGTTATCATCAGCCGGTAAAAAGATTAGCTCGTCTGCACATCATATTCGGGAGAAAAGAAACCAGGAGCAAAAATTTGGAGGTCGAAAAATTCCTTTTACTCTGTATTAATTTTATCATCGAATACACCGAGATACCCATGTCGCGGGACAATTGTCTATATAATAGCTCGTTCGCACTATTTGACAAATTCGACAACGATCAACATGTCATCCAGCTTTTGCTAAAAATAAGTGACACAAGTTAGCGACTGATCTTATCCAATGATCTTGTTCAATTGAATAATTACGCTAACCAACAACTATCATCAGGAGATTACAAATTATGAGTAGAGCAGAAACCAAACAATCCTCCCGTCGTAAATTTCTAAAAGGTACGGCAGTGGGCGCTACCGCGGCAGTGGCGGCGGTACCCTATATCGCAAATGCCCAGATTGTATTAAAAGTACAGGCAGCTTGGGGCGGCGGAATTTTTCTTGAGTTTGCCCAGGACTATGTAGACAAGGTAAACGCTATGTCTGGCGGATCACTGAAAATTGATCTGCTATCGGTGAATTCAGTGGTTAAAACCGCAGAGATGCAAACTGCAGTGCACAAAGGTGTTCTGGATGGCGCCCACCTTGTTCCAGCATACTGGTATTCCAAGAGTGCGGCCGCATCTTTGTTTGGAACCGGTCCCTGTTGGGGATGGAATGCGAACCAGCTACTGGGCTGGATCAAATACGGCGGCGGCAACGAGCTGTATTACGAATTAATGGATGCCCTCAAGCTTGACCTGGTAGGCTTCTTCAATAGCCCAATGCCGGCCCAGCCTTTGGGTTGGTTTAAGGAAGAAATCAAGGAGTCAAGCCAGATGGTCGGTCTCAAATATCGTACCGTTGGGCTCGCGGCAGACGTTCTGCAAGAAATGGGGATGTCAGTGGTCCAGCTTCCAGGTGGAGAAATTCAACCTGCGATGAAGAGTGGTTTAATTGATGCTGCAGAATTTAACAATCCAACTTCTGATAAAGATTTTGGCATGCAGGACGTGTCAAAGCATTACCACTTGGCGAGTTTCCATCAAAGTCAGGAGGCTTTTGAAATTATTTTCAACAAGAGCCTATTCAATAAACTCGCACCTGAGCAACAGGCCATTCTGGAATATGCTTCTGAAGCGTCGTCTACCGATTTTACCTGGAAATCCCAGGATCGCTATTCAAACGATCTGATTGCACTGGAAAACCTAGGTGTTAATGTTTATCGGACTCCCGATTCAGTCATGGCGGACCAGCTCGCTGCCTGGGACACGGTAACCGCTCGATTGTCCGAAGCCGATCCGTTCTTCGCCAAGGTAGTTGAATCGCAAAAAGCCTGGGCTAAGCGCGTTGTGCGTTATGAGTTGCTGAATGCACCGGATTACTCTGGCGCGTACCAGCACCACTTTGGCAGCATGGCCTAGGTCGCAAAAAACCAGAGTAAATCTACCGGACCGACACCTGTCGGTCCGGTTTATTAAATCAACGGACCAATGTCTTCCACCAGGATGGGGGAGAATAATAATTAGAGATTTAACCGCGATAATTTTTATCAACATAAATTGATTTGTCGCGCCGACATCGTACTACGATCGGGAAACCATCAATATACTGGTTTAACTCTTTCAGAAAATTATCATGAGTCGATTTTTACATTTTGTTGATAGTCTCAGCGTGTGGGTGGGCAAGTGCTTTGCCTGGTGCATCGTGGTTTTGACTTTTGCTACCTGTTACGAAGTGTTTGTCCGGTACGTTCTGAACAAACCAACAGTTTGGGCATTTGATATGAGCGTACAAATGTATGGCTCTTTATTTGTAATGGCCGGTGCCTATGCTCTGGCCCAGGACGCTCACGTTCGTGGCGATGTACTGTATCGCCTTATGTCCCAACGCACTCAGGCAAGTATAGATTTAACCCTCTATATTTTATTTTTATTACCCGCGGTATTCGCCCTTACCTGGTATGGATATGGTTTCGCTGCTGATTCCTGGTTCTACAAGGAAGTAAGTTGGAGCAGTCCTGCGCGGACCCAAATCTACTTTTTCAAAACCTTGATACCTGTGTCTGGTGTGTTGATTCTGCTCCAGGGAATTGCCGAATCAATTCGTTGCGTAATGTGTATCCGGGACGGCTATTGGCCGAAGAGAATGCATGACGTGCAGGAAACCGAAGATGCGTTACTACAAAAACAGAAATAATTGCAAGCACCATCATGACTGATCCACAAATTGCGATTTTTATGTTGGGGCTGTTTATTTTTATGGTCCTGTTAGGCTTTCCTATTGCATTCACCCTGCTCGCCATGGGTATTGCCTTCGGTTACTACGCTTACTACGACCCGTTTAGGATGGATACCATCTTCGATAATCGTATATTCGATCTAGCTGTGCAGAATACTTTTTCGGTGATGTCTAATGACGTATTGGTAGCAATACCGTTATTTCTGTTTATGGGATATATCGTCGAACGCGCCAATATCGTAAACCGATTATTTTTCTCACTGCAGTTAGCAGCCAGACATCTACCAGGATCAATGGCGGTTGCAGCGTTAATGACCTGTGCAATTTTTGCCACCGCCACGGGAATTATCGGTGCCGTTGTTACCCTGATGGGAATGCTGGCATTACCTGCAATGTTGAAAGCGGGTTACAACCACAGTTTTGCTTCCGGTGTAATCTGCGCCGGGGGCTGTCTTGGTATCCTGATACCGCCGAGCATTATGCTGATCGTCTACGCCGCAATCGCAGAATTGTCGCCGCTCAGGCTTTATGCAGCTGCAATGTTCCCCGGATTAATACTGGCCGGCTTTTACATGGTCTATGTGGTGGTAAGAGCGACCTTGAACCCGTCCCTTGCACCTAAGCCCCGGGAAGAGGACGTACCGCCCGCGCGGGAAATATTACTTGCGGTTGTCACCTCTGTAGTGCCATTGGCGGTTTTGATCATGTCGGTACTCGGCTGTATTCTATTTGGCCTCGCAACGCCGGCGGAAGCCGCAGGAGTCGGCGCTTTAGGCGGACTGACCCTGGCGTTGATATATCGCTCCCTGACCTGGGAAAGGTTTAAAGAGTCCGTATTTTTGACCGCGAAGACTTCGGCTATGGTCTGCTGGCTATTCGTTGGGTCCTGGACATTCGCATCAGTTTTTTCCTATCTGGGTGGACATGGGCTTATCGAACACTGGATACTTTCACTAAGCCTGGGCACCGTGGGTTTTCTGATCCTCGCTCAAATTACTATATTTCTGCTTGGCTGGCCCCTCGAATGGACCGAGATTCTCATTATCTTCGTGCCAATATTTTTACCGATGCTGGATACATTTGGGGTAAATCCCTACATGTTTGCAATGCTGATCGCGCTCAATCTGCAAACCTCATTTTTAACGCCGCCCATGGCTATGTCGGCCTATTATTTGAAAGGTGTGGCACCGCCCTATATTCAGTTAGTCGATATCTTTAAAGGCATCATGCCATACCTGGGTATCGTTATTTTAGTTATGATACTAATTTATATTTACCCGAATATAGTATTGTGGTTGCCAGATTATTTCTTTGGTACAGTGCCTCCGAGCTAATATGAACCTGGAAACACTGGGAATTTGCCAGGCCGTAGAACTTCTTGGGAATGGTAATATCTCGTCGTCTGAGCTGGTAACCGACTGTCAGAAGCGTATCGACGAATTCGAGCCTGATGTTCAGGCCTGGGCCTGGCAGGACCGGGAATATGCCCAGCGCCAGGCCCAGTCCCTCGATGAAATCAGGAAAACGGGAAGACCAGTGGGTAAACTGCATGGAATACCTGTCGGCATCAAGGACATTGTTGACACATCTCATATTCCTACCGAGCATGGTTCGCCCATATTTGCGGGCAGATTGCCAGCCAATGATGCCTCAATTGTCGCTCGTTTACGCCAGCAAGGCGCGATAATCATGGGAAAAACGGTCACCGCTGGTCTCGCCACTTTTATGCCAGGAAAAACCACCAATCCTCATAATTACGCACATACCCCCGGAGGATCTTCCAGTGGCAGCGCAGCGGCGGTCGCCGCATTTATGGTACCCGGCGCGGTGGGTACCCAGACCAACGGTTCCGTCATCAGGCCAGCGGCATTTTGTGGAACCATTGGATTCAAACCCAGTTACGGATTAATACCCCGAACCGGGATATTGCGTCAGTCTCCTTTCCTCGATCAGGTAGGGGTATTTAGTCGAAGCGTAGAAGACGCGGCACTACTTGCAGAAGTGATGACCGGCCCGGACCCCCTGGACCAATCCACTCTATTGACCAGCACCTCCCATGGCCTCAGTAAAACCTGTGCCCAGCAACCTCCGCTGCCACCTAAAATTGCATTTATTAAAACACCTGCATGGGAGCAGGCGGATCTCGCTACCCGGGAAGGGTTTGCCGAGGTTGTCGACGAATTGGGTGGTCAAGTCGACGAAGTCTCACTACCGACAGGTTTTGACGATGTCTGGTCTTCATTGCAAACCGTAAACGATGCCGAAATGGCAACCTGGTATGCCGCAATATTCAGCAAAGGAAAGGAACATCTTGACGCGAATATTATCCAACAAATTGAGCGGGGGCAGAAGATTACGGTCCCTGATTACCTAAATGCTATGCAACAGAGATCGTTTCTGAATAATTGTCTGGAAGAGATATTCGATCAGTACGATGCGTTGATTACGCCGCCAGCCACCGGTGAAGCACCTGCTGGCTTGAATTCAACCGGGGACCCGGTATTTTGTACCCCATGGACGTTTTGTGGCGTACCAGTGATTACCCTGCCCTTGCTTCAGGGAGAAAATAAAATGCCCATTGGCGTTCAAGTGGTTGGTCAGCTACATGATGACGGCCGTCTATTGCGAACCGCCAAATGGATCAATGAATTTTTAAATCAACCAGATTAGTTGAGTGCGAGGACATCCAAGACATGAAGAATGAGGCTATTGCGGGACTGATTGGAATGCTGCTGATCAGTTCATTCCTTCTGGGGCTGGCCAGTTCAATTGGGAAAACACCATTCTGGGTAATTGTAGTGCTGGTACTGACTGGAGCCTGGATTGCCTGGTATCAGGATACAGTAAAAAATCCTGAAGCCGAATAGCCCGGCCTAAGCCACACGGTCTACAGGAGCGGCTCCGGCGAAAATCGCATCTAGATTATCCAACGCCCTGAAACCCATGGCGTCCCGGGTTTCAACGGTTGCGCTGCCTAGGTGCGGCAAGACAAAGACATTGTCTAGCTCGCGATAACGTGGATCGATATCCGCTGGTTCCCCGTTAAAAACATCAAGTCCAGCAGCCCACAATTTGCCGGATTTTAGCGCTCCAATCAATGCATCGTCATCTACCACGGCGCCCCTGGCGGTATTTATTACAATCGCTCCATCAGGCAGTTTATCGATACGCTCGGCGTTAAGTAAGCCAATTGAATCCTGATTGACCGGACAGTGAAGAGACAATACATCACTGACCGCTAGCAGACTATCCAAACAAGCGTGATAGCTGGCGTTTTGTTCCAGTGCTGAATCCAGGCGAGTCCGATTGTGATAGTGGATTTCCATATCAAAACCTCGGGCGCGTTTAGCGGTAACTTGTCCAACCCTCCCCATCCCAATCACCCCGAAACGTTTTCCGGTGACCTGCTGCCCCAGCATAAATGTCGGATTCCAGTCATTCCACCCGTTAGCACGAACCAACCTAAAACCTTCGTTTCCGCGCCGGGCAGCTCCCAACATACACAGCATGGCAATTTCAGCGGTAGCGTCGGAAAGAATGTCTGGTGTATTGGTTACGATTATTCCACTGGCTTTCGCCGCCTCCAGATCGCAATGATCCACCCCCACCGAGAAATTCGCAATGGCACGAATTCTATCGGGAAGTCGAGACATGACATCGGCATTAAATTTCTCAGTATGACAGCAAAGTATGGCGTCGGCATTTCGCGCCCGTTCTATCAGTTCATCAGATGAATAAAGCTGATCACTATCATTGAAGTCACAGGAATAATCCCGCTGTAATCGGGCTTCCACTGCTGCTGGCAGTTTTCGTGTAACAAAAATTTTTCGATCTTCACTCATAATCTATCCTCGACCCGTCTGTTTCTGATACTCCAATTGCTGCATAAGAGATTGAGTTCGGGATTGCTCCTGATCCGGTTCGGCACCGAATGGTGCCCGCAAAGCTTGAATAACGCTGCTTCGATCTTCCGCTGAGCGGTTTTGACTCATCTTAATCTTACCTTCCACCGTATCCGCTCGAAGCTCAAATCCGACGATGGCGGACAGCATCGAATCGGGATATTCCGGAACCCAGGGGTTTGGGTTGTCCGCTTCATGAATCGCGCTCAGCTGGTGAACAATGTCAATTAATTGGCTGGTGTCCTCAACCAATGTTACCGCACCGGTAATATGCACCGCAGTATAGTTCCAGGTCGGCACTCCTGTGGTCTGATACCAGGTAGGAGAGATGTAGCTATGTGACCCCCGAAATATGGCAAGCGACTGTCCTTTTGCAAAATTTTCCCAGTGCGGGTTTGCCCTGGCAACATGTCCTCGCAGAATCACACCTTCCGTTTCACTATGCTCAACCAGAAATGGAATATGTGAGGCATAAGGCATCTGTCCTCTGGTACTAACCAAAACACCGAAGTTATTATTACGAACCAGATCTAACAATACCTGAAGATCGTTTTGTTGAAATGGCTTTGGGATATACATGCAAATAGCGGATAATTGAATCTCATTAGTTTAATCCTGTTCCTCAAACTTGCAATTAGAACAAGTACATTCATCCAAAAATAAACTATCCGGCAGTCTGCCGGAAATTCACATAGTTTTTGGCGCTTGCAACTCCTTTGCTAAGGAATCGTTGCCGTTTCAGTATCAAATTCTCGATCGAATCGTCCACTGCAATCGCAGAATTGCTGCGCTTTCCGGGTTTGAATCAAATTTCCCTTTATCAGGCCGATTAAACCAACTTGTATCAAATCATGCTGAGCACCTGAGTCCCGATTCCAAACTGTCCCCACAGTCCCAAACTTACACAGCACAAATTTATGATCGGATAGTCACGATCGTTCACCGTCGAACCAAAGAGGTCGAATACCTGATACTGCACTCAGATATCCATCTCCGGATCGACCACCTGGCACAATTAATTCAGGTTAGCACACCTCCTGAATTTGATCAGGTTTCAGCAGAGCTGTTGGCAATGGGACCCGGATTAGTTTCTTTACTAATGCCAGCAAATATTTGTTTACTACATGCCAGCGCTATTCTCACCCCAGCTGGAGTCGTAATTTTTTGTGGGTCGTCCGGTGCTGGAAAATCGACCCTGGCCCGGGAATTATCACAGGTGGATACGTCATTTTCCCGTTTGGCAGACGATATAGTGGTCATTTCAGTTGATTCCCATGGTTGCCGCTGTTTGGCCAAATTTCCGCAGCCAAAGCTATCAACAGAGCAGCAACCTGGACTCGCCAAAATCTCTCTACAGATTCATAGAATTATTTTCTTAAGCCCAAGCGACCAAAGCAAAATAATCCAGTCGAACCTCGGAATGGCCGATATAAGTTTTCATCTGATCAACCATACTATGGGCTCGAATAATCCAGATCCATCGGTGCGCCAGAAATTACTGGTTTTAGCCACAAACGTAGCGGAAAAAATCCATTGCCAGGTTTTTCAGTATCCCCACCTTCGCCGCAGTATTGACCAGATGCAAATGATCATTAAGGAATCTCTTTGAGCGCCATTGCCATAGTTTTCAATCGTAATACCGAACCGGTATGCCCCCATCGATTCGATAAATTCCTCAATGCCCTGAATCACTACGGACGGGACGGAACCTATTCAAAAATCGAAAAAAATATTGCCCTGGGCACCCAGCATTTTAGCTCCTTAGCAAAATCCCACGAGAGTCCGGCACCGATTCTGGATCGAGATCCAAAAAGTCTTTATTGTTTTTGTGGGCGAATTGACAATAGAGATGAGTTACTGGCAGCGTTAAAACTGCCCCGCTATAGCGACATGACAGATAGCAAAATTGCCTGGTTGAGTTATTTACGCTGGGGTTACGGGTGCTTTAGTCGAATCATTGGTCCTTTTATTTTCGCTGTTTTCGATCTCGAAAACTGCCGACTTACCATCGCCCGTGACGCTTTGGGAGATCAGCCTATTTACTACCAACTAAGACCGGATTCATTTGCCGCCGCATCAGAACCCGCCCCATTGTTGTCCTGGTCAGGTTCTGAACCGGAATACGATCCAGTAAAAATTGCTGGGTTTGTTGGCGGTGACTGGTCTAGTATTTCTAATTGCTACTTTAAAGGAATTCAGGAACTATTACCTGGCCATTATGCCGAGGTTGGTCATCAAAATTTTGAATGCAGGCGTTTCTGGCAGTACACGCCTGACTCCAGCATGAGCCAACTTCCTGTGGAGGAGGTTCACGAGAGATTCCGGGATGTCCTCGAACTGGCAACACGAGCTCAAATGCGATGCGATGGACCAGTTGCAATTTCACTTAGTGGTGGACTTGACTCCACCTCTATCGCCACAGTCGCCCGGATCCATGGTTCACTTCGAGCATTCTCCTGGAAGTTCGATGACTTCGCCATAAGCGACGAACGCGACAGCATCCAGTCAGTCGTTTCACATTTGGGATTGGACCATCAATACGTAGCAAGTGATGCCCTATATGCAAAATTTGATGAGGCTGGAGTTCCGGATGGACTGTCGATAAACGGACCTTTTACCAATACTGTTCACCGGCTCAAGCAAAACCTCTATCAAACAGCAGCGAAATCCGGATGCTCGGTAATACTGGTGGGAGATTCCGCAGATGAGCTTTTTTTAGGTAGAAACTATTGGTTGCGCGACTTGTTGAGCAATGGTCGATTCAAAACTGCATTACGAACCCTGCCCGCTGCATTAGGACAACTGGTCCAGCGAGAACAGGATGGCTGGCTGGTATTTCGGTTATTGCTCGGGGAAAAGTTTGGTTTTCGACGCTACTTACCCCAACCAAAACCAGACTGGATGACGCCGTTCTGCGCCCACCAACAAACTAATAAGGTTTTATCACCTTTGGTTCCAACGTCGGTCGCCGGCCAGCCGGGATATGAATTTGCCCTCGGTCATTACCGCACTGAATACATGACCTATGAATTGGGGGCTATTGCGTCATCGGGTATTGAACGCCGCTGCCCCTATCGGGATCGCCGGGTTGTGGAGTTCATTTTAAATCTACCTGCGTGGTACTACTATTTGCCCTCGAGACATAAAGTGCTGGTACGTGACGCATTCGCGGATATGCTGCCTGATAGAATAATAAAACAGGACAAATCCGGATCCCTTTCCGGTTTGCTGGCTACAGGATTAGTTGAATCCCGGCAAATAATTCAACGTTCCATGGAACGATCTGACGGTTGGAAGGAATTTTATCGTTCTGAAGCTTTGTTGAAGGCCATAGGTAATTTTTCCGGCCTGAATTTAAACAAAGAAGTACCAGACGGTGTGGTCTGGAATGCTGTATGTCTCAGTGCCTGGCTGCGCTTAATAAAAAAAGAAAGGTTTATTTAGATCGCTTTTGGAATTTAATCCAGTCAAACTATGGGCAAGTCGGTGGTCCGTTTTTGGGCGTACCAAATTGACCGGTACAGCCATCACTCTCAAGGACAATCACGCTGGGTGAACCTCCCAGAGTAATGTCTGTCACCTTACCATGACATTTCAAAAGCGGACTCCGATATACCTGCTTCTGGTTACGAATTTTATTCACCTTCCGATCTTTGTCGTTCACAATGGTATTTTTCGTTTTCATTTGGTTTCTGCTAGGGAGATTAATCCGTATATCCGACCAACTTCACAAGATCGGTAACGAAACAATTTCATTCGACGAGTATATTCCTATTTTCCAACGATTTAAATGTGATTCAAGACCTGTTGAGGCCTGATTTTTGTGATTAATTCGTGACTTGTGTCGACCAGATCTTCAAAGCACCACTAAATCTGTTGATTGGCGACTGAGTCTTTCTGCACCATTAGCGCCAATTGTGACGGTTTGGCCGAGGGTCATCGAACGCTGACTGTTACTATTCATCAGGATAATATGGACAAAGAAAACCATGTTTTCCGCGAGAACAAAGGGATTGTCTGCGTAAAACATCGGAAAGTCCATCCACATTGGCGTATACATTGCCCCTAAACTATACCCGCAGGCATTCATCCGGTGTTCGCGATACCCAGCTGCATCTAAGACCCGGGCATGCTGATCAAACACCAGGCCCATGGTAGCGCCGGGCTTAATCGTCTCAAGACAGGCCACCATAGCGTCGGAACAGGCCTGATGCATCTCGATATGCTCCTTTGCCGGTGTGCCAGTCAGAAAAGTCTGCATCAGTGCCGCGTGGTATCGACGATAGGAGCCGGCATATTCAAGGGTTAGCTGGTCTTGCTCACCAACAAACTCCCGGCCGCTAAAATATCGACACAACAATGCCCCGGCACCGGATCCGATAATGAATTCATTTCCCGGGTAATCTCCACCACCGCGAAAAACCGCACCCTGCATCGCAGCAAGAATATCTCCCTCAAACGCGCCTGGGCCAGCAGTTTCCCTGGCCGCGTCCATTGCGTCGTCGGCGAGTTCCGCGGCACGTCTAACATATTCGAGTTCAGCGACACTTTTGACTACCCTAAATTCGCTAACCAGGGTTGAATAATCGCTCAACTGACAAAACCCGGAAAGTGTCTGATCAAGCATTTTTCCATAGGCCGCTGACAGCCCATAGGCATTGTATTCACAAGCCAAATGCTGGCCGGAAACGCCGTATTCGATTAACGCGATCTTCAGGTCATTAGCCGGATTAACCCCAACGCCATCCACCCATATTCGTATGTCCTGAATATTCGAGGTATGTTGTGCCTGTCGGAGGTCGGGTGCTCGGGTCAACAAGAAAAAGCGACCATCAGCACCGAGATACAGGCACTGAAAAAAGCAGTATCCAAAAGTGTCATAACCCGTGAGGTAATACATACTTTCCTGCTTGAACATAAGCAGACCATCCAGTCCCTGTTGTATCAGTTTATCAGTAACTTTTTTACGGCGTTCGGCTAACTCGGTTTCGGCGAAATGCAGGGGCATATATTTAACCTCTAAGACTACGGATGAATGGACAAATTTGACAACCGGCGATGACAATTGAACTGCAATCGGGTTGAACAATGTAAAATCGACAGTTACACAATATTAACCTTTGCGGCTTCCATGGGACAACCAACTAAAACAAGATTCGATACATTAGCATTGCATGCCGGCCAGGTGCCTGACCCTGTGTTTGGTGCGCGTGCTGTACCGATATACCAGACCGCAAGCTATGTATTTCGTGATAGTGAACACGCCGCATCGCTATTCAATATGGAACGACCTGGCCACGCCTATTCGCGCCTGTCCAATCCAACCACAGCAGTATTAGAAGAACGGGTTGCTGCGCTGGAACAAGGTGTCGGTGGTATTGCAACCGCAAGTGGACAGGCAGCAATGCATCTGGCCATCTCTACCCTGATGAACGCTGGATCTCATATCGTATCCTCCAGCGCAATCTACGGTGGTTCCCATAATTTATTGCAGTATACGATGCCTCGGTTCGGTATCGATACAACATTTGTATCGCCACGGGATATCGACGCTATGCGGGTCGCAATCAAACCGAATACGCGATTAATTTTTGGCGAAGTAATTGGTAATCCCGGAAACGATGTGATGAATTTATCGCTAGTTGCCGAACTCGCCCATGAACATGAAATACCACTCATGATCGATTCGACTTTCACCACGCCATATCTGGTCAGGCCTTTCGATTATGGCGCCGATATCATTATGCATTCAGCCACAAAATTCCTCTGTGGTCATGGTACCGTTATCGGTGGCGTGCTGGTGGATCGTGGTCGATTTAACTGGAAGCAAAGCGGGCTTTTTGATAATTTGGCGGCACCCTATTCTGGATTTCATCAAATGTCTTTCGATGAAGAATCTTCGACCGGCGCATTTTTGTTGCGCGCACGGCGGGAAGGACTGCGGGATTTTGGTGCCTGCATGAGTCCAACCACGGCGTTCCATATTATTCAGGGGTTGGAAACTCTTTCAATCCGGATGGATCGACACGTCGAAAATACCCGCAAAGTTATCGACTTCCTGCTCGCTTCCGATGCGGTTGCCGATATCAGTTATCCAGAACTGGAATCTCATCCTGACTATCAATTAGCCCAGACGCTATTACCTAAAGGCGCGGGTTCTGTTTTTAGTTTTACCTTAAAGGGGGGGCGCGAAGCTGGTCGCGCGTTTGTCGAGGGTCTGACAATTTTCTCCCATCTTGCGAACGTAGGGGATGCCAAGTCGCTGGTTATACATCCAGCCAGTACAACCCACTACCGAATGAGCGAACAGGACTTGCTTATGGCTGGAATAAATGAAGGTACGATCAGACTGTCTATCGGACTCGAAGACATTGATGATCTGCAGGAAGATCTGGCTCGAGGGATCAATCGATCCCGTAAAGCGGTAAAAGGGTAACAACAATGCAAATTGAGCTAGACGGGCGCCAGTATTACGCTTACACCGCCAGCCACCCACCCGGTGACACTCGCGAAACCATTGTTTTTGTTCATGGAACCTCTATGGACCATACGGTATGGTCGTTACAGAGCCGGTATTTTGCGTACCATGGATACAATATTCTGGCGCTGGATTTACCCGGACATGGGCTCAGTGAAGGTGAGGCAATGGACAAAATCGAGGACTACGCAGAGTGGTTATTGGCTGTGATAGAGCAGTGCGCGGGATCTTGTTGCCACCTGGTAGGTCACAGTATGGGAGCACTGATTTGTCTTGCCGCCGCTGGCAATTCTCGGAATTTGTCGAAACCTTTGCAGTCACTGGCGTTGGTTGGGTTTAGCTATCCTATGACAGTAACCCCGGTTTTAATGGATGCAGCCAGGAATGACCCATCCAAAGCCTATTCCATGATGACCCAATGGAGCCATACCTCCCCTATTGGCGGCGAACCTAATCCAGGATTCTGGTCAAGCGGCAGCCAGATGAGCATGATGGAAAACAGTCGGGCAGGAACCGTCTACACCGACCTCACCGCTTGTAATGACTACCAGGGTGGAGCAGACGCTTTTGCCGGAACTAGCTGCCCGATACTATTTATTAGTGGAGTGCAGGATAAGATGGCACCGTCAAAACTAGCCAAGGTTGAGGCGGACAAAAATTCAGCTGCGGAAATTATCATGCTAGCCAAATGCGGCCACAGCATCATGTCTGAAAATCCCGACGGCGTGCGAGAGCAGCTTGCTACATTCATTGAGAAACAGGCCCGATAAGAATTAAATCCTCCGGCTAACCCATGATTCCGTATAAAGACGAAAACCCGACTCATCATATTCCGTATGTCACCTACGGGATAATTGTATTGAATACATTGGCATGGTTCTTTCTCCAGGGAATTGGTAGCCATCCGAACCTGGGAGAGTCTATCTGCCAATATGGGGCGATACCCGGCGCAATCCTGGGATCTGCGCAGTTGGCCGGCGTTGATTCTCTGGTTTGTCCCCAGCTCGATCAATCCTGGTGGAATGCGATTTCATCCATGTTTATGCATGCTGGTTGGCTCCACTTAATCGGGAATATGTGGTTTCTCTGGATTTTCGCAGACAATATTGAAGACGCCTTGCGACCGTTCAAATTCACCGTGTTCTATATTATCGGTGGCTTGGCCGCGGTCGGCGCCCAGATGGTTTCAGATCCGCAGAGCCAGATACCTATGGTGGGTGCCTCCGGTGCTATTGGTGGCATTATGGGTGCCTATGCCAGGTTGTATCCCAAAGTTAAAGTTCATATTGCTATTATTTTGGGGTTTTTTATTCTGCGCCGAACCATTCCAGCGCTCTGGATGCTTGGACTGTGGCTCGGTATGCAGGGTGTCAGCGCCTTACTGGTGAGCCAGTCCGGACAGAAAGGCGGGGTGGCGGTCTGGGCCCATATAGGTGGCTTTGTTGCGGGTTACCTGTTAATCAAGGTATTTCGCAAATCCGATAAAGGTCGATCAAGGCGCATCTGATCAGGTCAATCCAATATCCATGAAACAAGTCGACGAAATAATTTTTCCACGCTGGTTGATTCCAGTTGATGGGATCACCCCGTCACCAGATAACATGATATTGGAAGATCATGGGTTAGTTATAGATAAAGGTAAAATAATTGCCCTGGCACCGCGTCACTCCATCATCACAGACTATACTGGAAACAAGATCACCGAACTCGCTGAGCACGCGCTGTTACCCGGATTGGTAAACTCCCATACCCACGCTGCAATGACGCTGTTACGGGGATACGTCGATGATCTGCCGCTCATGCAGTGGCTTTCCGAGTATATCTGGCCGGCAGAATCCCAATGGGTCAGCCGCGAGTTTATTAAAACCGGAACCGACCTCGCCATCGCCGAAATGATTCGCGGCGGCACTACCTGTTTCAACGACATGTATTTTTATCCGGACGTCACCGCTGCCAGAGCGGAAACTGCGGGGATACGTGCCAGTGTGGGTATGATTGTCATAGACTTTCCGACGGTCTGGGCCCAGGACGCAGACGAATACATTAATAAAGGTCTGGAGGTACGAGACGATTATCGCCATTCCAAATTGGTGTCCACTGCGTTTGCTCCCCATGCACCCTATACCGTCTCAGACCAGCCGTTGGAGAGGATTCGTACCCTGGCGGATGAACTCGAGTGTCAAATACATATGCATGTGCATGAAACCGCACATGAAATTGAAGAGTCCACCGCTCGCTATGGAATGCGTCCATTAGAGCGATTGGATCAGCTCGGTCTATTAAGCTCACATCTTGCCGCAGTGCATATGACTCAGATTCTACCGGCGGAAATACAGACCATTGCGGAACGTGGAATTAATCTGATTCATTGCCCTCAGTCCAACCTCAAGCTGGCCAGCGGAATGTGTCCGGTTGACGATTTGCTCAAGGCTGGGGTTAATCTCGCCATCGGAACCGACGGCGCTTCGAGTAATAATGACCTCGATATGTTCAGCGAAACTCAAACTGCATCGCTTCTGGCCAAAGGGGTAGCTAAAAACCCTGCCTCGATGAATGCTTATCAGTCTCTGTACGCCGCCACCTTGGCAGGTGCGATTAGCATGGGACTGGACCAGGTAACCGGTTCTATCGAACCGGAAAAGCAGGCTGACCTCATCGCGATTGACTTGTCCGGTCCCTCTACCCAGCCGGTTTTTAATCCTCTAAGTCAGATAATTTATAGTGCCAGCAGAGATCAGGTTTCGGATGTCTGGATAGGCGGTAAGAAACTACTCACCCAGGGTTTATTGACCCAAATGAATCTTGCTCAAATCTGTGCCGACGCAGATCAATGGGGATTGAAAATCAAGTCCACCGTGGGATCGAATCAGCCCGGTGGTAGTAGTGAGTAAAAATCAGACCAACACTAATCCGATATCCCCGGACGGCAATGTTGATCCAGCAGAAATCAGTAAATTTTCGGAACTGGCAGCCCGCTGGTGGGATCCACAAAGCGAATTCAAGCCACTCCACGAAATTAATCCATTGCGCCTTGAGTTTATTAATCAGCGGACTCCCCTGGACCAGCAGAAGGTGCTGGACGTTGGCTGTGGTGGCGGGATACTAAGTGAGTCCATGGCCGATCTCGGGGCAAATGTCACCGGAATTGACATGGCCGAGGAACCGCTGAAAATCGCCAGGTTGCACGCCATGGAATCAGGGCTTGAACTAGACTATCGACGAATAACCGCAGAACAATTGGCACTAGAGCAACCTGGGGAATGGGAAATTGTAACCTGCCTGGAGATGCTTGAGCATGTTCCCGATCCCGCCAGCGTGGTACAGGCCTGCGCAGATTTGGTACGACCAGGGGGGACGGTCTATTTATCGACCCTGAATCGAAATCCTAAATCGTTTGCCATGGCCATTGTTGGTGCTGAATATCTACTCAATCTAGTGCCTCGGGGAACCCATCAATACGAAAAGTTCATCAAACCCGCGGAGTTAGACCAATGGTGCAGACAATCTGGACTGGATTTACTTGAAATGACCGGGCTGCACTATAACCCCTTGTTTAAAAGCTACTCCCTCGGGCCCGGCCTTGATGTTAATTACATGGCACGAACCGTTAACCACGCCAAAGAATAATTCCAATATGTCTGACAGACCCGATGCAATTTTGTTTGATCTCGACGGCACCCTGCTCGATACCGCAGGAGACCTGGCGGCGGCAGTCAACGTTCTGCTGAAAAACAACGGCAAATCGGAACTACCTTTTTCAACCCTACGGCCCTGGGTATCCCAGGGGGGACTGACCTTGGTCAGCATCGCCTTCAACCTTCCCCGAGAGAGTGCAGAGGCGCAGTCGCTATGGCAGCAGTACTTGAGCGAATACCAGGAAAATATCAGCGTCCACACCGCATTATTTAACGGCATGGAACATGTTTTGCATGGAATTGAATCAAGTAGTCGTCCCTGGGGGATCGTTACCAATAAACCCGAGTACCTCACGCAAATTTTATTGCGGGATCTGGAACTATCCCACCGGGCTGGATGCGTAGTCGGCGGGGATACAGTTAAGCGAAGTAAGCCCTGGCCAGATCCGGTATTGCATGCCTGCGAATTGCTAACCATTGCTCCCCGGAACGCCGTTATTATTGGTGACGACGCACGGGATATACAAGCGGGAAAGGCCGCTGGTCTGGCAACTGCAGCCGCCGCCTGGGGCTATATCCGTCCAGATGATGACCCTTTCTCCTGGGGCGCTGATGTGGTGCTCGAGCATCCAGGTCAACTGTCTGCCTGGCTTAACTGATCCGTATCTGGGGGGTCCTTTTTCCGATAAATGATTACTTTTTTAAAGTCGCCGATCCAGGCTTTTCAATGGTGCCAGCAGCGACGATCCATGGGTCATTCGATTGGCTATGTCCCTACTATGGGTGCGCTGCATCCGGGACACGTATCCCTGGTTAGCCAGTCGGTGAAAGATAACGATTCAACCTGCGTCAGTATATTTGTCAATCCACTACAATTTAATAGTCAGCAGGATTTTGATAACTATCCCGACACCCTGCCGATGGATCTGGAATTGTTACTCAATGCAGAATGCAATATGGCATACAGTGGCACGCTTAAGGATTTTTTTCCTGAGCACGACGGGGAGTTCGACCCCACTCTTAGTTCTAGTGGGTCGTCACCAATTGGAGGGCTCGAAGCAGACTTTCGACCCGGGCATCTCCAGGGAGTAGCCGCAATAGTTGAACGATTGTTTCGAACTGTCGGTAGTTGTCGTACCTATTTCGGCGAAAAAGATTTTCAGCAAACATTGCTGGTCAGGCAAATCGCAGAAAAACAGGGAAATGTTGAAGTGATAGTCTGTCCGACGATCAGAGAAAAGTCCGGGCTTGCAATGTCATCGCGCAATCAGCGCCTCAGCGCCTCAGCGCTGGATCGTGCATGCCAACTGTATGCGGCTCTGGAGGCCGCAGACAGGGCCTGGAAAATTGGCGAACGCAGCGCCTCGGTTCTGGAGAAGATTATTCAAAACGCAATCCACGGGCCTGAAATAAAACTCGAATATGCTGCTGTCAGGGATCCTTGCAACTGGACAGCAACTACACCGGAAGGTTTACTAGAATCAGGCCAGGCTCTTATCGCGGCAGAACTTGAGGGTATACGCCTTATCGACAATATCCGACTTGGCAGTTAATTCTGTTGTACACCGACAACCCGTAACCGGGATCCGGTACAATTATGCCCGACGGTCGGGAGGCATTCTAAAAGGTTGAGTTGGTCCCCGCATACACTCGGGTATCGCCGTTACTACCCAATCCATGTGCGATGTCGATCCTAAGATCGGTACGCACGAATAAATGTATCTTCCAACGCAAGCCCACTCCTACTCCAACCTTGGGATCGGTCAGGGAAAAATCACTGGAGCGCGTAAACGCATCACCTACATCAACGAAAGCGGTTCCGCGCAAAGTATCTCGATTTGGAATGGATCTTAGGTATTCAAGATTCGCAATGTAGAAAGAATCTCCTTCAATACTGTCCCGTTCGTATCCACGAACGGTGGTACCACCGGTTATTTGATAAGTAGCATCACCAAAAATCGAACGCGAAATATAGCCAAATCGCCCCTGAAAGTTGAGGTTTGAATTAACACTTGTATTTAACGGGAAATATTTTCGGTAAAACAGATTATACGAAATATGCGATACGTCAGAACCTACCAGACTATCGGCCTTTTCAAAGCCTATACCGTAATGGAGGCCACTTCGAAAGTTCTTGTGATCGACAACATCGATATATTCTATTCCTCCTATTACTGAATTGACCTTGAGGTTAGAAAACAGGTTTGGGTCTCCCCGTAAAAATTCATGGTCGTAATCATCTGACCTGAATCCCAGGGTCAATCGCTTACCTTTACTCGGTCCGTTGGTGGTCAGCCATTTAGATATACTCACTCCTCCCGAAATACGTTGCCGAAAATAGTCTCCCGCCAGTGAATTCCGTCGTTCTTCGATATCTGCCTCATCGAAGTCGTAGTTAAAGCCAAGGTCGTATGATGAACCGAGGAATCTTGGATAGAGATATTCGACTTCCAGGGTTTCTTCGACCTGAACATCGGTGTCTTTAAAGTCCTGGCGCTTGGCACGGACGGTCAGCGCGTTATTAAGGCCGAACAGGTTGTCCATTTGCAAACGAAGACCGTAAGTAATATCGCCATCGCTTCCACGACTGAATACCGGAACAAAATACCAATACTTCTTTTCTTCGACGCTGAATGTTAACTTAACTCCATCGGCCACTTCTTCTGCAGCAACCTCAACAGACTTGAATAAACCGATGTCCATGATGTTCTGACGAGATCGGTCGGCAATCTCGTGATCAAACTGATCTCCCTTTTTTATTTCCAGCTCATGGCTGAGAACCTGCTGGTGGGTTTTTATATTGCCTTCGAATTCAATTTCAACGATGACACCTTGAACGTGATTCGACGCGTATACCTCTGCGGTTAGCAGAACAAACCAACAAATCAGAGATAATATTAGTTTAATCAATGCCGACACTCATTGTGCCGGGCTCGTAACGTACGAAGGCAATATAAAGCACTTGCAGCAAAATGGACAAATAGTTACCGGATGGTTGCTCTAAGAGCTTGTTATAATCCGATCCGATTTAAGAGATAAGACGATTTCCAATGCGAGTTTATAGTGATATGGGACTCAGTTTCAATACATTATAAATGACTATTTGGTAACAAAACTCGGTCTCGCCGGAAATATGCCATAGAGAGTATTTGTGCAACCAGATCGCCGCTAAAAGGACTTGCCTCGGCGTATTGTGTCCTTGCCATATTTGCGCCGAATCTGGTCCGATAACGTATCCAGTTTTTGCTGCCTTTGCTTCACCTTGTCGTTTACCTGTGCAGCACTGGACTGATCAAACAAATCCAACTGACCAGACTCCGCAACAGACGATGAATGTTGCCCAAAGTTTGACAGGCCAACCCCGATAAGGCGGACCGAAAATCGTTTGCTTTTCAACAGTGTCTGAATGATTTCATTCAGATTTTGCCAAATTTCCAGGGTGCTGTCAGTTGGCAGCTCGAGGCTCCTTGCTCGTGTCACCGTAGAAAAATCGTGGTAGCGAACCTTTAGGTTTACCGTTCGGGCTTGAAGTTGTGACTCTCTAAGCCTAAAACAAACTCCTTCAGTGAGTGATAATGCGACCGATTCGAGAGTCGACAGGTTAGCGACATCGGTATCAAATGTGATCTCACTTGAGATTGATTTGGCCTCGGAGTCGACCACGACTTCGCGATCGTCAATACCAAAACAGAGCTGCCACAAGCGGGTTCCAGCCTTGCCAAATTCTCCCTCCAGATAAGCCTGGGAGGTCTGTCTCATATCGTATACCGTGTTAATGCCACTCTGATTGAGTTTTTTCTGAGCGATTTTACCTACCCCCCAGATTCTGCTAACTGGTAATGGATCTAGGAATTCCTGTACCTGATTGTGTTGAATAACGGTAAACCCGTCCGGCTTATCCTGATCACTCGCCAGTTTAGCTAAAAACTTGTTTGGTGCTACACCCACCGATGCTATCAATTGCAACTCTTCGACAATTTCAGATTTGATCTGTCTTCCAATTTGTTCCGGACTACCATACAACTTTTCCGAACCACGAACGTCTAGAAATGCTTCATCCAGTGACAGTGGCTCGATACGGGGAGTGTATCTCCGAAAAATCCCGCGAATTTGCTTTGAAACCAAACTATATAGTGCACCTCGGGGAGGAATAATTAACAATTGAGGGCAAAGACGAACCGCCCGAGAAGTCGGCATAGCACTGCGCACGCCAAATGCCCTTGCGGCGTAGTTAGCCGCAGCTACAACACCACGACTATCCGGACGACCGCCGACGATAACAGGCTTACCTTTTAAATTCGGATCTTCCCGTTCTTCCACTGACGCATAAAATGCGTCCATATCAACGTGTAAAATCATTCCAAAAGGACTGATAAAATATCGCTTTCCATTCCATGAACCCTATCACAACGAAATCTCTATAACAGCCAGGACCGCTTGAATCACCATAAGATGCTTTCGGCTTCGAGTGCTGGTGGAATATTCCAGACTATTGCCGCCAGCGAGAATGAGATGTACAAAGACGGGCACATGGCTCGGTGTGCATTTCATACGAACAACGAGGATTTGGATTTGAATTTGATCCAGCAACAGACAAAAATTTACTATTTACCTCTATAGCATGATTGGGACGTGCATTTGATCTCTGGGCTCCCTACAATCGGCTGCCTAATTGGCAGGGGCTCTATCATGCATGCCTTACCTACGGGAATTGAAAACAATGGATGAAATTTTTGCACGCTACTCCCTTCCAATACAGTGGCAACCCGGCGATATTGCCACTCTTGAAAGTATTGCCTGGATCCAAGCACGACTATCATTCACATTTCGAGAATACCAACAAAGATCCATTGGTGTGCTGGTGAGTACACCCGTGCAAAGAAAGCGAATCATCATTATTTAGATTGTTGTCCTCTTCACTTATATATCAGCCCGAATGTTATAGCGATTCCCGTTTTGAGGTCTTCGATCTCGAATGCGTTCGAGGATTTCATAGTCTATTTAACCATTTGAATTTTAAGGTTGAATCGGGAACAGCGATACAGATTGTTGGTGCAAATGGGTCGGGCAAGACCACCTTGCTTCGAACAATATGCGGATTAAGCCTGGCTGAGACTGGCGATGTTCACTGGAACGGTGTCTCTATCAGAAACTGCGCCGCTGAGTTTCGGGCAAATCTGAGTTATCTCGGTCATAAATCCGGTCTAAAACCAGATCTTACCCCAATAGAAAATATTCAGGCCCTCGAGCGGCTAAATTCTGGCGGGGGCAATCGAAATATTTCGGACGCCCTCGATTGGTTTGGTATCGGCCGCGGCCAAAACAGACCCTGCCGTCAGCTTTCCGCGGGACAAAATCAGCGAATTGGATTAGCCCGAGTGGTGATCAGTGGATCACCAGTGTGGATTTTGGATGAGCCGGTTACATCCCTCGACACCAATGGTATCGACCTGGTGACAAACGCGATGCAATCTCACCTTGAACGCAGTGGCATGATTGTATTTACCAGTCATCAACCACTAAGTCTTTCGGATGGTCGATTGCGTATTCTGTCCCTCGACTCAGAAACATCGGAGTCGAGCCATGACTGAACCAGCTAACTCGGCTTTTAGCGCCATGGTCTCGGTAATTCAGCGAGATTTGCGAATTAGTCTACGCGACCGCGGTGAAATTTTACAGCCAGTATTGTTCTTTGTCATTGTAGTCAGTCTATTTCCGCTATCTGTAGCGCCCGACAAATTATTGTTACAACAGGCGGGTCCCGGTATTGTCTGGGTAGCTGCGTTGCTTGCTACCCTGCTTGCCCTGGATAGTATGTTTCGCCCGGACTATGAAGATGGCACCCTCGAACAGCTCGTACTTAGCGCTCACCCTCACTCCATTCTCGTATTGGCCAAGGCAATTGCCCATTGGTTGGCCACCGGACTGCCATTGATCCTGGTTTCTCCATTGCTTGGATTACTCCTTCAACTGCCTTTCGATGGGATAAAAATATTGATGCTGGGATTGTTATTCGGAACCCCTGGGCTCAGTTTAATTGGCTCTGTAGGGGTTGGTCTGACCGTAGGTATTCGTAAAAGCGGGGTACTGCTGGGCTTGGTGATCTTACCGCTCTATGTACCGGTATTAATTTTCGGCGCTGGGGCGGTTCAGGCAGTTATGATAAGTCAGGATCCATGGCCGCATCTTCAGTTGCTGGCCGCATTTTCATTGTTTTCGCTGGCAGTATGCCCATTAGCCAGCGCAGCGGCAATAAGGATCAGTTTGAACTGACTGGGGATGTTTTGGTCTGAGGTTGATTGAAGTAAAATAGCCCCCTCACAGCCGTTGTTCCAATAATTTAAATTGACCTATGTATTCTCAATGACTACCGATACTGCCAGCTCATCTCAATCAATCAAAAAATGGGTCTGGTTTCACCGGTTTGGTTCTCCTGCCTGGGTATATGGGTTTGCCGATCGCTGGGCAGGACGGTTTGGGACTGTTGCAGGGGTTCTGATTTTACTGGGCCTTTATTTTGGATTAGTCGTCGCGCCTCCTGACTATCAAATGGGCGATAGCTATCGAATCATCTTTATTCATGTCCCTTCGGCGTGGCTGTCCATGTTCAGCTACGCGGTAATGGCGATTTCTGCTGGTATCGGTCTGGTCTGGCATATGAAAGTGGCGGATCTGGTAGCACGATCCATAGCTCCCCTTGGGGCGATGTTTACGTTTTGTGCCCTGGTAACCGGTTCGCTCTGGGGTAAACCCACCTGGGGTACTTACTGGGTGTGGGACGCCAGGTTGACGTCGGAACTCTTATTACTGTTTCTCTTTATTGGATATATCGCGCTTTCAGGCGCTATCGAAGATCGCCGTACAGCTTCCCGGGCATCCGCTGTTTTGGCCCTTATCGGATTAATTAATATTCCGATCATTCACTTTTCTGTGGAGTGGTGGAATACATTACATCAGGGTTCTACCGTGACCAAACTGGGTCGGCCGTCTATCGATACCAGAATGTTAATTCCCTTACTCATAATGTTTGTCGCATTTAATTTTTATTTTGCTGCAGCGGTACTTAACCGACTCCGATGTGAACTACTGGATCAGGAACGCAAAACCCAATGGGTGCGTAATCGTATGAGCGAGATTGCCAATGGCTGAGTTTTTTCACATGGGGGGCTATGCCTTCTACGTTTGGGGAAGTTACCTGGTTGTAGCGATTATGTTTGGCTACCATTATTTTTCTCCTGTATTGAATCATCGCCGACAAGTCGAAGCGTTTGTCAGTGATTTTAGTTCCAACCCTAATCACCCTTCTGGTAACAAAAATACCTGATGACTCCTAAAAGAAAACAAAGATTGATTCTGGTCGGCCTGTTGTTGGCCGGGGTCGGCGGTGCAGTAACCCTCGCTCTCAGTGCGCTCAATGAAAATATTAACCTATTCTACAGTCCTACCCAGGTCGCCTCGGGTGAGGCACCCGAAAGTACTACGTTCAGGCTTGGTGGTATGGTGGTTGAGGGTAGCGTAAAGCGCGGAGATGAGGACTTAAACGTTTCATTTGATCTGACCGATACTGCCAAAACCATAACCGTCAATTACAATGGCATTTTACCGGATCTGTTCCGGGAAGGTCAGGGTATCGTTACTACCGGCTCCCTGAATAACGGTCAGTTCGTGGCTCAGCAAGTTTTGGCCAAACACGACGAAACCTATATGCCACCGGAAGTCAGTGCAGCCTTAAAGCAAGCGAATGCCAATACTTATCAAACGGCTCAATAGGCAATACGCTCAACTCCACGTAAACCATCTCATTTAAGGATACCAACACCATATGATTCCCGAAATTGGACAGTTCGCACTAAATCTGGCATTGGTACTGGCAATCGTTCTCGGCACCCTACCACTGGTCGGCTCAATCCGGGGAATTCACAACTGGGTCGCCCTGGCGAGGCCGGTGGCAATCAATATGTTTGTGATGGTAGCGGTTTCATACGCCTGTCTGACCTGGTCCTTTATCACCAGCGACTTCTCCGTGTCCTATGTTGCCAACCATTCTAATTCCCACTTACCCCTGATTTACCGTATATCCGGGGTCTGGGGCGGGCATGAAGGTTCACTATTATTGTGGGCACTGATACTGGTTGGCTGGACCGGCGCAGTCGCCATTCGTACCAGGGAAATTCCTGACCTGCTATCGGCTCGAGTATTGTCCGTGATGGGCTTAATCGGGGTCGGAATAATGTTATTTATGCTACTCACTTCAAACCCGTTTGAGCGGCTGTTTCCGGCTCCGTTGGAAGGGCGAGATCTAAACCCTTTGCTTCAGGACATCGGACTTGCTATTCACCCGCCGATGCTTTACATGGGTTACGTCGGATTTTCAGTAGCATTTTCGTTTTCTATTGCCGCTATGATTGGCGGACGCATGGACGCGGCCTGGGCCAAGTGGACCCGACCGTGGACCAATATTGCCTGGAGCTTTCTGACCGTCGGTATTGCTCTGGGTTCATGGTGGGCATACTATGAACTCGGTTGGGGAGGCTGGTGGTTCTGGGATCCGGTGGAAAATGCATCTTTTATGCCCTGGTTGGTGGGAACTGCCTTGATCCATTCCCTGGCTGCTACGGAAAAGCGCGGAGTATTTAAGGCCTGGAGCATTTTGCTCGCGATAATGGCGTTTTCGCTATCACTATTGGGCACGTTCCTGGTTCGGTCAGGCGTATTGACGTCGGTCCATGCTTTCGCAACCGATCCCGCCAGGGGTTTGTTTATTCTTATTTTTCTCGGAGTGGTTATTGGTGGATCCCTCGCGCTTTATGCCTGGCGAGCACCTGGCATTCGAAGTTTTGTGCGGTTTGATCTGATATCCAGAGAAAGTGCGATTTTGATGAACAACCTGTTTCTCGCCGTAATTTGCTTTGCAGTTTTACTCGGAACGCTCTATCCCCTGTTTCTGGATGCATTGACCGGGCAAAAAATCTCTGTTGGCCCACCCTATTTCGATACCGTGTTTGGCATGCTTGGAATACCGCTGGTTATCTTTATGTGCATTGGCGCCGTATTGAGATGGAAACGCGATACTATTTCGCGTAGCGGTAGAAAATCTTTTGTTTTGGCCCTCATTGCCCTGGCCATTGGTCTGGCGGCGCCACTCGCGATGCAAAATTATTCCATCTATGCCGGCCTTGGCACCTCCTTGGGGTGCTGGATCATCTTGCAAACTCTGGGAAGTATTGCGGCCCGTACCCGAAGCGGACAGAGGATTGAGGGATTACGTAGTACTCCACGCGCTATTTATGGCATGACCCTCGCACATATAGGAGTCGGGGTGTTTATCATTGGGGTGACCATGGTCAAGGGATTTAGTATCGAAAAAGATATCCGAATGGCTCCCGATGAAAAATTTCAGGTGGCCGGATATCAGGTTGAATTTATCGGAGTCAAGGCAACTGAAGGACCAAACTACCAGGCCCGTACGGGGCATTTCAATATCCTGGTTGACGGTATCCAGACCGCAACAATGAATCCCGAAAAACGGGTTTATCTGGTGCAGCAAAACCCCATGACAGAAGCTGCAATCGACGCCGGTTTTACCCGAGACCTCTATATCGCCCTGGGGGAACCGCTGGACAATCAGGGGACCTGGGCGGTAAGGATTTATCTCAAACCGTTTATCCGCTGGATCTGGCTGGGCGCATTGCTGATGGGTTTGGGGGGAGCATTAGCTGCCACTGATCGACGCTATCGACGTCAACGCAAGGTCGAACAGCAAGAGCTTGCAGGCCAGGCGGTATGACCCGATTTGTCTTACCGTTAGTGATTTTCTCCGGTTTACTGGTTTTTTTGTGGAAAGGATTAGACCTTAATCCCCGAGAGATTCCGTCAACCCTGATCGATAAACCGGCGCCCGCATTCGACTTGACCAGACTTTACGACGAAAATGCCAGGATAAGCCAGGAAACACTTGCCGGTAAGGTGTGGTTACTGAACGTTTGGGCCTCCTGGTGCGTCTCCTGCCGGCATGAGCATCCTGTTATAACCGAATTGGCCAAGAACATTGATATCGTAGGTTTGAATTACAAGGATAAACGCCCAGATGCTCAGCAATGGTTGACCCGGTTTGGGAACCCCTATGTGATGAGCGCTTTTGATCAATCTGGTAACGTTGGTATAGATTACGGGGTGTATGGGGTTCCGGAAACCTTTGTGATTGATCACCTTGGCAGTATTCGATACAAGCACATTGGTCCGGTCACTCCACAATCGGCAGCGGAAAAGCTTCTACCCATCATAAATTTGCTGCAGAAGGAGATAAATTGAAACATCGAGCAAACTCGGTTTTCTTGCCTGTTGGTAGTAACAATAAATTGAAACCGCCGTTTTACAGAATGATCACGGTATTCAGATCAAAGGTAATCTACCTTGGTCTCGTGTTGTTGTTTTCGGCTTCACTTGAGTCTATCGCAGCGGTAGATATCGTTAAATTCGACGACCCTCAAAAAGACGAATTATATAAAGAACTCATCCAGGAATTGCGTTGCTTGGTATGCCAAAACCAGAATCTGGCGGATTCTAATGCGGAGCTGGCCAAGGACCTTCGCCGTAAGACCAGAGAAATGGTCGAACAAGGCAAGTCACGCAGCGATATTGCAGACTATATGGTAGCGCGCTACGGTGAATTTGTACTTTATCGCCCCCCCCTGAACAAACGAACTCTGATTCTCTGGTTTGCTCCTCTAATTCTGTTGCTCGCTGCCTTTGGATTGTTAATCAGAAACCGTAACAAAAAAAAATCTGAGCTGTCGGTATTCTCCGAGGCCGATATGAAAAAAGCCCACGACCTGCTGGGATCGGCAGGATCAAACCGGGTCGGAAAAAACCTAACTGATAAAACCTCGAATCAATAAATATGTTGCTGTTTATACTCTGTACCAGCTCGCTGGTAGCGATTGCGTTGTGGTTTATTGGTCCGATACTATTTAGCCAAAAAAAATTAAATCAAGTCGATCTTGAACAGGAAAATCTGGAAATCGCCAGACAGCGAATGGCCGAAGTTAGCTCACAGCTGTCTGCAGACACAGATTCTCCCAGGGACAGCGAATTGCTCGGGCAATCTAAAATGGATTCCGACATTCAGCTTGAACTGGAAGCCACCCTACTGGATGATATAAAAGGTCCTGATTACAACCTGAGCGGCGTTGGGTCAGCGAGCGTACGCAGCGGGATCGCGGTACTCCTCGGCATCCCCATCGCAACCATTCTGCTGTATGGATTACTTGGGAATCCACAATGGAATAATCCACCGGTAGCAACCGCACAGACCCAACATCAATCCCAATCCGGAACCGCAACCCAGAATACCAATGCGGGTAGTCTGGACACTCTTATAGTTGGTCTGGAGCAATCGCTCAGGGATAATCCTGACAATATCGATGGGTGGGCGCTGGCTGGTAGAACCTATATGTCTCTAAGCCAGTTTGATAAGGCGGAAAACGCGTATGCCCGGTTAAATCAGCTGAGTGGAGATGATCCCACGGTTCTCGCGGCCTGGGCGGACGCCAGCTTGATGGTCAATGGCAATATTTACACCGCAGACATTTCATCCAGAATCCTACGAGCTCTGGAATTGGATCCACTACAGGGCAATGCACTCTGGATCGCAGGCATTGGTTCCATGAGTATCGGTAAAAATCGGGCGGCACTGAATTATCTGAATCAGCTGCTCCCATTACTGGAAAATGACAGTGAAGCCAGCCGTCAGGTAAACAATATAATTGCCCAGATCAAATCATCCCAATCAGCCCTCGGGGAGAGCGAAACAGGCCAACCAGAACCATTACCAAGCGAAAGCACGGGCGTTGTCGCCGCAGAAAACTCCAGAGTAATTCAAGTATCCGTCGAACTGGATCCTGCGCTGCAAAATCAGCTCAAAGGGAACGAGCTGGTATTTGTGTTTGCACGCGCGCCAAATGGCCCTCCCTTTCCGCTGGCAGTAGCCCGCCTAACCGTAAATGATCTGCCAACCCAGTTGAAACTGGATGATTCCATGTCGATGATGCCCGGACAAAATATCAGCAGCGTGGATGAAGTAGCAATAACCGCCAGAGTTTCCCGTAGTGGAAACCCGATCGCTCAATCCGGAGATTTCACCAGCCAGGCGACGGTTTCTGTCACCGAAGGAAGTCCATCAGTGGCACTGACGATCAATCAGGAAGTAGAATAAAACCAGCGTTTCCTGTACTTTTCGACATATATCAGGCCTCGATATCTACAGGTAAGGCTCCGGATAATGGCCAGCGACAAGAACCTTTAATTATAGATTGCAGTTATACCGCGTTGGGTTTGATCTTGGCCGATTTTTCTCCCATTTTGGGTTCCCGGATCGTGGGATCATTGCTGAAGTCCAGGACTTTCTTAACACCGTCGGCAGGCTTCCGACGAATGCTTTCTCCCTGAAAAGAACTGCTCGAGTCAATCACCAAGCCTGAGGAAATCAGCTTCCCTTCGGCTTCGCCGCCAGATATCAATTCAATACTTTCGCAGTCCGCTGTGCCAATAAAACGGCCAGTTACAATCAATTTTTCGGCTTTTAGATTGCTCTTGAGTAAGCCGGATTGTCCGACTTTAACAATGCTCTTGGAATTAACTTCGCCTTCAAATTCACCATCGATATGAAGGTTACATTCTATATCTACCTTACCGACGATATTGGTTCCAGCTGCGATAGTTGTAATGTTTGATGCGTAATCTGCTTGTTTATCAAGCTTATTAAAGATGGCCATTTTATTCCCCTGACGTTATTGAATATTTCATGTGAACCAAATTCCCACTTGAGGAACTGGTATGGATCGATCGACTTACCCAGGTAACGTACTTCATAGTGTAAATGGGGGGCATCACTGCGCCCGGTGTTTCCTGAGTTTGCGATATGGTCTCCTCGATGTACGATGTCGCCGGCTTCAACCACGGCCCCATCGAGGTGTGAATAGCGGGTTTCAAATCCGAAATTATGTTGTACCACCAGTCGTTTGCCGCTCAGCTCAGAATAGTCAACTGCGCTGACAATACCGTCAGCTGTGGCAACTATTTTATCTTTGACCTTGGAGCGCAGGTCGACTCCTTTATGGAACGACTTGGTTTTTGAAATCGGGTGAATTCGGCTGCCAAATTTACTCGTAATAACCTGGACTTCAGTGGGAAAACCATTGGGAATACTATCGTGCAATATTTTCTCATGGCTCGCGGTAAGACTCGCAAGCTCTACTCTAATCGCAAGATCGTCACGGGAATTGTCTTCCCCGCTTAACCCGATTAAGCCTTCAATCTGCTGTACCCGGTTTCCAATCTCTGAAAATTCAACTTCCTTGGCATTGTAGAAACTGGCGATAAGGCGGATCCTCTCCTCCAGGCCAATAAATTGATCGCTCGATTCGACACCGCTAATTTTCTCAATCTCTATAAGCTCTTCACTTATATTTTCAATTAGTTGCTTGTCTTTACTAATAATTTGGTTGAGGTTTGAATTTTCACTATCGAAAGCTAGCAACTCTTTGTTCAACCCGGCATTCTGCTGAGTTACGGATTGCCATTTTCCATATTGAATGTAGTTTCCCGCGAAGGAGCCGGCGACAAAGACTAAAAAACCGCAGACCCCCAATATCAAATTGCGTTTAAGTGACTTTCTTACTGAGTAATAGCGCGATCCATAGCTGTCAGAAATAGTTATTGCGAAATGATCACGCATAAGTAATAGTTTGTAAAAATCGGTTTTCGGTAGCCACTACCGGCTAAAAAGCAGCCGATCTTGAGCGGGACAGTCGCGCCTGAAAAATCGGGCGGAACCATGGAGAGTAACTCAAAAATCACCGAATTAAAATATCTATTGATAAATTTGGAGCGATTTTCATACAGAATTCTATTTGGTGGATGTGTCTCCCGATCTGCCAGCTAAACCAAACATGATTTATAATCGGCGCTGTCAAAAAAAGCTGACTGATCGGCTCAGGGGACTCGATCAGACCGCCATCTATATTACGAGACTAACTGGGCAGAAAATCCCATTGCTTTCCACACAAAACTTATATGAAATGAAACAAATTGCTGCTGTCATTGAACAGGCATGGGATCACCGTGCCGAAATTAACCCTCATAACGTCACAGCCGAGGTAAGGGAATCAGTAAATCAAGCCATAACCCTGTTAGATGGCGGCAAAGCCCGGGTCGCAGAACCAGTCCACGGCGGCTGGCAAGTCAATGAATGGCTAAAAAAAGCAGTCTTGCTTTCCTTCAGAATTGAAGAAAATCGAATAATTCGTAGTGGATTTACCAATTACTACGATAAGGTGGAATTGAAATTCGCTAACTATACCAGCGAAGATTTTAGTCGCGATGGTTTTCGCGCCGTACCGCCCGCGGTAGCCCGTCGGGGCTGTTATATCGCCCCCGATGTTGTCCTGATGCCGAGTTACGTCAATATTGGCGCCTACGTAGATCAAGGAACCATGGTTGATACCTGGGCCACCGTAGGCTCTTGCGCCCAAATTGGCAAAAATGTGCACTTATCAGGTGGCGTCGGGATTGGGGGGGTGCTCGAACCACTACAGGCATCGCCAACTATCATAGAAGACAATTGTTTTATCGGTGCCCGAAGCGAAGTTGTAGAAGGTGTTGTAGTTGGTACAGGAGCGGTAATTTCCATGGGTGTTTTTATCGGCCAGAGCACCCGCATCCTAGATCGGGAAACCGGTGAAGTCAGCTACGGTTCGGTACCGCCAGGATCCGTGGTAGTGTCGGGATCGATGCCATCAAAGGACGGCTCTCATAGCCTCTACTGCGCGGTAATCGTCAAAAAAGTAGATGAAAAGACGCGCAGTAAAGTAGGCATAAACGAATTGCTAAGGGGAATATAGCCCCCGCCCGCCTACAGAACAGATCGATGCAATACAAAATGATAGCTGCCACCGATGTTGGCAGCGTCCGCCCAATGAACGAAGATAGCGTTCGCATCGTACCCGAGATGAATATTGCTGTGGTTGCAGATGGCATGGGCGGTCATAAAGCCGGAGAAATCGCCAGCCGCATGGCGGTAAATGCGTTGTGTCGATCTGTAGAGGAGCAACTCCTGATCGGCGAAGGACAGATCACACCAAGGATTGGCGATATTCTTAAAGAAGGAATCAGTACGGCAAATAGTGAGGTATATACAGCCGGCCGAAAACTAGCTCATATGGAAGGCATGGGAACCACTTTAGTCGCCATGTGCTTTCAGGATAATCTGGCCTACATCGGCCATGTTGGGGACTCCCGCTGCTATCGATTCAGCAATGGGGAATTAATCCAGTTAACCGACGATCACACCCTCGCCAACGACTTGCTGTTGGAGAGTCCAAATGGGCATATTCCTGCCTACAGTCATCACGTATTAAAGAAGGCGCTCGGTATCGAAGCCCACTGTGAACCTGACTTTTTCTCAGTAGAGACGCGTCCCAAAGATGTATTTTTGCTGTGTTCTGACGGACTCAACGGTGTGGTGGACGACAATGATATTTCGACAATACTAACTCTGCGTTCCCATGAACCCGAGCTTTGCATTGACACCTTGATTCGGGCCTGCCTGGAAAATGGAGCACCGGATAATATTTCTATTGTGCTGGTATTCGCCGAATAGCGATGGCGATGGCTTAAGATGGCTTAGGCACCGGTTATCCCAGGCACCTTGATCTTTACTGCAGCGCCTCCGAGGGAGCTGGATCCAATTTCCAGATCACCGTTGTAGCGGTGGACGATTTCGCGGCTGACCGCGAGCCCGATACCCTGGCCATCTACCTGCTGGTCAGCGCGGACACCGCGACGCAGTACTAACTCCCGAATCTCGTCAGCGACACCTGGACCATCATCTTCCACGATAATTTCGACTCCGTCGATTGATTTCCTGATGTCTGATAAAGGTTGTGCTCGGTAAACAATCTGCTGATCAGCCCACTTATATGCGTTGTCCAAAATATTACCCAGCAGTTCGTATAAATCCGACTGGTCGCCGTAAAACATGGTCCCCTGCTCTATTTTTCCGCTGCTTTGGATATTTTTTTGCGCATAGACCTTGTCTAACGAATCCTCGATGCGATGTAAAATTTCTGCGACGCTGACTTTGGCGTATACCAGTGAAATCCGTGAAGAGGCCGCGCGCTTAAGCTGATATTCAACAATATTGCTCATCCGGTCAACATAGCGATCAAGCTCCACTGGATCGATTTGATGACCGGACTCAGCGAGCCCCTTAACTACTGCCAACGGAGTTTTTAAGCTGTGGGCCAAGTCACCCAGGGTGTTGCGATATCGCTCCAGATTCTTTCGCTCATTCCCTATAAATAGATTTATCCGTTGGCTCAATTGCGCAATTTCACTCGGGTAGACACCAAGAATTCGGTCTTGCTTGGCATGCTCTATCAAATCAAGTTCGCTGCTGACCCTGACCAGGGGAGAGAGACTCCAGTTCAATGCCAGCATTTGCATGATCAATAGAAAAACCCCGGCAAGCCCTAGCCAGAGTATGATCTTGCGTCGGTGCTCCGAAACGAACGCCATAAAATGATCACTCGACTCGATCATCACCAGGGTAAACTCATGTTCGATATTGTCCTCAGTTTCCCAGGATATCGAAAAGCTATAACGAAATGGACTGGAAAGTGCGTCCTGCTCCTGAACAAAGGACTCGGAACCACGCAACTCCTTACTGAGTCCGGTAACGTTGACTCCGAGTGCTGAATCCGACTGCCATATCGATTTTCCTGACTGATCCAGGATCACCGCAATCAAACCAGAGTTTGGTATCAGCAATCGTGCCTCAGGTAGCTGTTTTGGCAGCAACACCCCACCACCTGGGTCGACCTCAAGTACTGATAATAAAGCGAAGGTCTGGGTTCGGAGCTGGTTTTTTAGTGACACCCTGGCGCTACTGATAAACGCTCTATCAAGGGCAACACCAGCTAACCCGAGGAATGTGATGAGTATGATGGTAGCTGCAAGTAGCAGCCGTTTTCTTAAAGATAAAGTGCTCAATCAGCAGCCGAAAATCGGTAACCGCGACCACGTAATGTTTCAATCGGACTCAAAGAACTATCCGGGTCCAGTTTCTTGCGCAATCGACCTACAAATACTTCTATCACATTACTGTCGCGATCAGCGTCTTCATCGTATAAATGTTCGGTTAACTCCATTTTTGAAACCACCTTTCCCCGATTCATCATTAGATAGTGTAGCAACTTATATTCAAACGCCGTGAGATCGAGGTTTTTTTGGTTAACCGATACTTCCTGTGACCGGGTGTCCATGTGGATATGGCCAATTTCTATAATCGGACTGGACTGTCCAGCTGAACGTCTGATCAACGCCGATACTCTGGCGTGCAATTCTTCAAAATGAAAAGGTTTAGCGAGATAATCGTCCGCCCCTGCGTCAAGACCTTCGACCTTCTCCTGCCAACGAGATCGGGCGGTAAGAATCAATATTGGATATTCAATCCCATCGGCGCGTAATCTCCTGATGACTTCGATTCCGGACAGTTTAGGTAAACCGATATCTACCACCGCAACATCTAGCGGATATTCTTTAGCGAAAAACATCGCTTCCTCACCATCCGCAGCCTCGTCAACGGCAAAACCCTTCTGCCTGAATTTATTAACGAGCTGTGCACGCAAGGTGTTTTCGTCTTCTACAACCAGTATACGCATGGAGATACCCAGTTTGGGGCGGTCAAATGATTAATTATTGTTCCAATCGTCGAAGATTTGGTTTTCTAGGGTCAATGCTGATAATTTTCACTTCTCCCTTGTTGCTGATCAATTTGAAGCGATATCGCATGATCGAGCCATTTTGTCGCGGCCTGGCATCCAGAATTTGCCATTGTGAATTTTGTCGAATCATTCGTGCAACATCATCCATGCTGACGGCGATACTGTTTACCTGGCTATTGACCCTGTTCCCCTGAGTTCCCTGGGCATTAGCATCCAAAGCCAAAGCAGATCCAAATTGAACCACCATGGTGGTTGCAATCAGGGATTTGAGGAATTTTTGACAGAATTTTCTCAATGGTTCGTTAGAATTTAAAGGGAACTCCCAGAGGGTAACACTAGTAATTTGTTAATATCCTATGACACTTGCCGGACTTTCACCATCGCGATAAATATTTGGTCAGGTATATTAGGTTACGCTGATTTTAGCACTTTTTACAGTTAGAACCCTGGGTTAGATACAATCCCGGTTGTTTACCTAACCTTTACGACAAAGGGCCCTTCTTTTCAGAAAAGGCCCCATAAAAGACAATCAGTAAGTCAATTATTCTACTGGTACAACATTGACACTGACTTTAATGGTCGCGCCAGGATCTCGCTGGGTATAAGTCGAATAAACCTGGCCATTGTATCGATAAGTCACATCGTAGCCGTCGATTCGCTGCTCGGTAGAAAAATTATCTACTATTTCACAGCGCTGCTCATAAACCACCCGACCGTTGTTATAGCCATGATGAGCCTGGGTATCTCGACCGATAGAGCCGCCTAAAACAGCACCGGCAACAGTAGCAAGATCCTTGCCTCGACCTTTGCCGAATTCGTGACCCACTGCGGCACCGATAATAGCGCCTAGGATTTTGGGTGTATGAGACCTGGCGCGTGAAGGCAACCGAACTTTTTCATCCCAGCATTGTTCTACCGGGTTATTGGTACGAACGGTTCGATATATGGGGTCCGCACTAAGTACTGTAGCATCTTCAATTGTTCCCCTGTCATACTGCGCCATAGCAGAAACCGGCAGCGCCAGCAAAGCAGCTGATACCAGAAATTTAGGTGACAAAATAGATTTGATAAGGTTAAGGTTTTTCATGTCCAAGTCCTCAGTTTGGTTTTGACATGGCGCAAGAATACTCCCCTTGCCTGAACCCCAGTTGAATTTAAACTGAATCCCCGCTACACCTTATCGATTCTATTGACCCCAAACCACCCGATCCGATGCTATTTCACCTCGACCAGCTCAATCTCAAATACCAAGGTCTCCTGGGGCCCGATCTTGCCGCCTGCACCGCGTTCGCCATAGGCTAATTCTGGTGGAATCACTACGGACCATTTATCTCCGGGCCGCATCAGCTGCAATACTTCGCTCCAGCCAGGAATGATGCCATTAAGTGGAAATGTAGTAGGTTCACCCCGGGCATAAGAACTGTCAAATTCGGTCCCGTCGATTAAGGTTCCCTTATAGTGAACAACCACAGTATCCTCGCTAGTGGGAGTTTTGCCATTTTGATCCCCACTTTCCATCACCGAGTACTGTAGACCGCTGGCAGTTTCAATAACCCCTTCCTTGGCCCGGTTAGCAACGCGAAAATCCTCACCCACCTTCATAGTCATGGTGGACTTGGCCTGAGCATGGCTCATCTGATTCTGTTGCTCTATCGCAATGATATCGGTGGCTTCCTGCTCGCTTATTTTGACTTCGGCACCGTTAATAATATCATTGATACCCGCAACCATCGCCTTCATGTCCATACCACTGGTTGGATTGTCAAACTGCTGGACTAGCTGTCCTGCAAGTTTGGTACCTACAGCATAACTGTATCTCTTTTTATCTGTGTCCAAATCGACTTCTTGAGCCATGGCGTTACCGGTCCAGAGTAAACTGGCTGAAAGGATAATTGAAATTCCTGAACTTCTCATGCGAAACATATTATTGGATGTGTGATTTGTTGAAATGGGCCGATCATAACTCAAAAATTGATAGTGCGTCCTCGATCCTCCGTAGCGGCATTATTTCAAGTTGTTTCAAGGATTGAACCGCTGATTCGGAAGGTTGATTGGCCTGAGGAATCAAAGCACGTTTGAAGCCTAGTTTTTCAGCTTCCTTTAGCCGATCCATGCCGCGTTGTACCGGTCTTAATTCACCGGACAATCCAACTTCACCAAACACCACCAGATCACTGCCCGCGGCGCGATTCTTGATACTGGAGATGATAGCAATAAGCAACGCAAGATCTGCTCCGGTCTCGCTTATTCGTACGCCTCCCACCACGTTGGCGAAAACATCATAGCTGTTAAGTGAAATTCCTGCGTGTCGATGCACGATTGCCAGCAGCATGGCGAGCCTGTTTTGCTCCAGACCGACGCACAAGCGTCGAGGATTAGATAACGCACTGTCATCCACCAGGGCCTGCACTTCAACCAGCAGTGGGCGGGTACCTTCCTGGGTTGCCAAGACCACGCTACCCGGCCGCGAAGCCCCGTGACGACTGACAAACATTGCAGACGGATTAGCCACGTCTTTTAGCCCAAGTTCAGTCATGGCAAACACACCAATTTCATTAACCGCGCCAAATCGGTTCTTGATTGCCCTGATCAGTCGAAAGCTGTTCGAACTGTCACCTTCGAAGTACAGAACGCTGTCGACCATATGTTCAAGAATTTTGGGACCGGCCAGGGCGCCCTCCTTGGTTACATGACCTACCAGAATAACAGTACATCCGCTCTGCTTGGCAAACCTGACTAACCGAGCAGCGCACTCCCTTACCTGGGAAACACTGCCCGGCGCCGCGGTCAGTTCTTCACTGTAGAAAGTCTGAATGGAATCCGCTACCAGCACCGCGGGAATATTCCGGATAGCGACTTCGAGCAAAGACTCCAGTCGGTTTTCGGCCATTACCTGGAGATTTTCCCCGGACAACCCAAGTCTCCTGGCTCGCACTGCAATCTGCTCAGCAGATTCTTCACCGCTGGCGTAAAGTACCGAATTTTGCTGGCTAATCGAACACAAATACTGCAGTAACAGGGTAGATTTACCAATACCAGGATCACCACCGATTAATACAATAGAACCCGGGACGAAACCACCACCCAGTACCCGGTCAAACTCTTCACTACTGCTGGACAACCGAGCAACCTCGGAAATGTCCACCTCACTCAGAACCCTGACTTTAGATGTTGGAGCGAAACCGGCAAAACGATCTACCCCTTCCTTAACCATCGCAGACGACTCGATAAGGGAATTCCATTCACCACAATCGGAACATTGCCCAGCCCACTTGGCAAACTCCGCTCCGCATTCACGACAGTGAAAGCAAAGCCTGTTCTTACTTTGAGATTTAGCCATATTAATTATTAGTCAATACCCTGGGAACCCGGGGTGAAACCCCACACAGTAATTCATAGGGAATGGTATTTGCCCATTGTGCAACCATTTCTACCGGAAGTTGCGGCCCCCAGAGAAATGCCGTATCTCCTTCCCTGGCATCGCTACATTCAGACAAATCAACGGTCATTAAATCCATGGAAACCTGGCCGGTGAGGGGCGCGATTTTTCCATTAACCACGACATGGCCTATGTTACTGACACAACGAGGATATCCGTCCGCATAACCGAAACTGATAATTCCAAGCCTGGTCGGGCGATTGGCCGTCCAGGTCGCGCCATAACCAACATCTTGGCCTAGGGCAACCTTTCTTACCGCAATTAGCCGGGCTTCAAGCCTCATTACTGGTTGCAAGCCTATCTGTTCCGCAGTTCTCTGTGCAACCGGGCTCCCGCCAAACAACAACAGTCCCGGTCGGACCAGGTCGAAATGCGTATCCGACCAGTTAATCAACCCGGCTGAATTTGCCATACTGCGCATCCCGCTGACCTGCCTGGTAGTCTGGATAAACGTCTCAATTTGGTCACTTGTTTGACCACTTTCCAGGTCATCGGCACTCGCGAGATGGGACATAGAACCCAACCGCTTTACGCCTGCAGCACGGTTCAGTCTCCGGGCAATGGATTCAGCCTCCCCAGGTAAGACCCCAAGGCGATTCATTCCCGTATCTATCTTCAACCAACAGGACAGCGCAGTCCCGGGGAATTGTTCCATCCAGTTGACCTGCTCAGGTCGATGTATCACGACCTGCAACTCATGCTGCTCAAACAGCCTTAACTGATGTGAACTATTAAATTCAGAAAGAACGATAATCGGTGACCGGGGTGCATGGCTGCGACAACGAATCGCTTCATTAAGGGTTGCCACCGCAAAGCCATCGACTCTATCAGATAAGGCTGGTATTACATTTTCTATACCATGGCCATAGGCATCGGCTTTTACCACCGCATAGATTCGGGTCTGACCAGCAAATTTCCTGGCGACCCTAACATTATTATGTAACGCGGCAGTATCGATTATCGCTCGGGCCCGCCATTGACCAGACATTAAATCAATCCTACCGAAATATTACCAGGGTTAACCAGGATGACCAAAGTCACCTGAAGCAAAATTCTCGAAACGGGTATATTCTCCACGAAAGGTTAATTTGGCCTTACCAATGGGCCCATTTCGCTGTTTTCCGATAATAATTTCAGCCACCCCTTTTTGATCCGTGTCTTCATTATAAACCTCATCCCGGTAAACAAAGAAAATAACATCGGCGTCTTGCTCGATAGCGCCGGACTCTCTAAGATCGGACATGATCGGTCGCTTGTTGGGGCGTTGTTCCAGACTCCGGTTAAGCTGGGAGAGAATCATAACAGGCACGTTAAGCTCCTTTGCCAGCATCTTCAGCGAGCGCGTCATATTCGATATTTCTGTGGCCCTGTTCTCATTAGTTTCAGACGACTGCATCAACTGCAAATAATCAATCACAATCAGGCCAAACTGCTGGTGTTCCCGTAACAGTCTACGCGCCCGGGACCGAAGATCCAGCGGGTTCAGGCCCGCGGTATCATCAATGAACATTGGCGCCTTGTCGAGCAATCCAACCGCAGAATTGAGCCGGGGCCAATCGTCATCCCCCAACTTTCCTGTTCTAATTTTATTGGAATTGATCCGGCCAATGGAAGACAACATTCGCATGGCGAGCTGTTCCCCCGGCATCTCCATACTAAATACTGCCACAGGCAACCCTTTCTCTAGGGCAACGTATTCCGCAATATTCATAGCAAAAGAAGTTTTACCCATGGAAGGCCTACCCGCCACAACGATCAAATCTCCCCGTTGCAGCCCGGAAGTCATGTCATCTAGATCGGAAAATCCAGTGGCAATTCCGGTAACTGATTCATTTGACTCGAATAGCTCTTCTATACGGTCGATAGAGCGGGTCAGTAAATCCTGAATCGTAGTAAAGCCTTTCTGGCTGCGACCATCCCGTTCAGATATATCAAACACCAGTTTCTCCGCATGATCGAGGACCTCCCGCGGGGTTCTCCCTTCCGGGGAATAGGCATTATCGGCAATTTCGTTGGCCGCCGAGATCAGTGATCTGAGAATCGCCCGTTCCCGGACAATCTTTGCATAGGTCAGGATATTGGCGGTACTGGGGGTGTTATTCGCCAAGGTACCGATATACGCCAGCCCCCCCGCATTTTCCAAAGACCCATTGTTTTCCAGCCATTCTGAAACCGTAACAACATCAGCAGGATCATTGTCGCTTTGCAATCCGGTGATAGCGTCAAATATTAGTCGATGATTCTGACTGTAAAAATCAGTCATCCCCACTTCATCAGTAACCTCATCCCAACGGCGGTTATCCAGCAGTAAACCACCCAGTAACGACTGCTCTGCTTCCAGGGCCTGGGGTGGCAGTTTCGGTGACCCGGAGGCAAAATCGCTGGCAGTTTTCAATTGGAGGTAATCGAGATATTTGGCCAGTGATTATAAATGCCCAGCCGGTGATTCAACAGAGCCAGGGGAAAACCTGCTCGTTATTTTTTAGCGTTAGCGGTGTTTGAAGCCGTCACCAACCCATCGACTCGTCATTCTTGCGCAAGCCAGAATCCAGGCACTCCGTTCTTACAGTAATGACTTCCGACCGTCGATCACATTTTCACCAGATCCTGGTTCCCAGTATGACGCTATTCGAGATAATCCTCAATCAAACTACTCAACATTCTAAAACAACTCAGGGGCCAAAGTATTCGCTGGCAAGACATCATCTCAATCATGCAGTGACACCGAGTTGGCCCAACACCCGTAATACATCAAAAATTTGCCAGGCTCTTTTAAATTTCCCGTTTTCATGTTCACCAATAATAATTGCCCCAGCATTCACTAACCGTCCGGTCGGATTAACATTGGCAAATTGACCCATTTGTTTTCCCAGAACGGTAATCCGATATGCAGTCTTATTGCCTTCAGCTATCAGATGATCAATCTGCACATGACGGTGGGGCAATGGAAATGCATGGTTAATTCTGGCAGCCCAGGCACGAAATGATTCGCGGCTGTCAGCTGGTGGTTCTGAAGCATCCCAAAACAAGAAATCCTCCGCGAACAACTCGTCAATTAAATCAAATTTCCCTTGATTCCAGGCACCATTCATCCAGCGAGAGACAGCATTCTTATTGGCTTCATGTTCACTGGTATCTATTTTTGACGATGCTTCAATACCTGGGTCAAAAACCAGGGATGGAACATGGATACTCTTAATTTGATTAACAATTCCGAGCGCATCCCAATGCTGCCACACATCCGAAATTTTCTGATCCCTGATTTTCCACATAGCCATTACCGGAAAAGTAACATTACAATTGGTCCCGGCACACCCCATAAATTCTCCCATATGCTTTCCCGTGGCGGTATACCGGCAGGCTATCAGCTCACCCTCCTCAACAGAGTCGTCAATTCTCAGATGAAAATCACTAAATGTTCCCAGGATACCCGCCATGAAATTTCGCCCGGTCTCCAGACCTACCATCTCAAGCTGATACGGATCATGCCCGACAAAGTCTTCATGAAAGTATTTGCTAATGACATCGAGATTTTGGCTGTTCCAACCCTCTTCGGTCCACCCTTCAATTATTTGCCTGTTACTTAAATCCATCTATCCATCTCCATTTACCCTCTTATAAAATTGATTCACAAAATCCCGAGAATAGAATCCCCCCACGGTAAAAAATGTGGGATTCACCACATAATCCAAAGCTAGAAAATTCACCCTATAACTCCGAATTTTTCTATCACCAATGGTTTCATCTTCGGAAATACTAACGGAGTATTCCCTTGCTAACTGTTGACGAGATTGATAGTATGCGCGGATGAATCGTATTCTACCCACTGACAACAAACTTCCTGCTGCAGCCCTCTGTGCTGCCATGAATTGTTGCTTTATGTGTTGCTCCTGTATCAAGGGGAGCGCGCAGTCAGTGTACGGGTAATCAAATTCAGTAAAACCTCCAGAATACCCTCCATTTAAATTAGCCGCTCCCCGCCCCGTTCTTTGGCGAGGAATGTCTGTGTGTCATGCTTTTCCAGGCGATCTATATTTACTCCTCGCCGCAATCAATTTTTGTATTGCCAGAGAAAACCATGACGAAAACTAATTTAACCAACGGACTTGTTGCGACAAGCCAATTCATCCATACCGAGGTCTACCATGTATCAGTATGACCACCACGATCAGACAATGGTCGATCAACGCGTGGCAGAATTCAGGGCGCAAACCGGGCGCTTTCTGGATGGAGAGCTTAGCGAGGATCAATTTAAATCGCTGCGGTTGATGAATGGTCTATACCAGCAGCTACATGCGCCAATGCTGAGGATAGCGATTCCTTATGGCGAGCTTTCTGCTGACCAGGTACGCAAGCTGGCCCATATAGCACGGGCCTACGATCGCGGGTATGGTCATATAACTACCCGGCAAAATATTCAATTTAACTGGCCTGTGCTGGAATCCGTCCCGGACATCCTGCAGGATCTCGCTGCGGTACAGATGCACGGGATTCAGTCCAGCGGGAACTGTATTCGAAATATTACCTCGGACCATCTTGCGGGAATCAATCCGGATGAAGTAGAGGACCCCCGACCTTACTGCGAAATAATTCGTCAATGGTCAACCTTCCATCCGGAATTCAGCTATCTACCCCGAAAGTTTAAGATTGCTGTTACCGGCACGCTCAAGGATCGGGCCGTATCACAATTTCACGATATCGGTCTGCAGCTGGTACGTAACCAGGCGGGCAATGTGGGTTTTAAAGTATTTGCCGGCGGTGGTCAGGGACGAACCCCGATTATTGGCACTGAGGTTCGCGAATTCCTTGATAAGGAACACTTGTTAACCTACCTTGAAGCAATTTTACGAGTCTATAACTTACTTGGTCGCAGGGATAACAAATACAAAGCGAGGATAAAAATCCTGGTTAAATCCATGGGCGCAGAAAAATTTATTGGATTGGTCGAAGATGAATGGGAATCGATTAAGCAAACGAGTTTACGCCTGGACCCCAGAGAGATTGATAAAATGCGTCAGCATTTCGTTTCACCTCCCCTGCTCCGGGGCCTGGAATCTCATTCGACAAATTTAAAGCGGCGTGGCTTTCCAGAATTTCCCCGGTGGGTGAAACAGAACACCCTACTCCATAAAAAAATCGGCTATCGTGTGGTTACGCTATCACTCAAGTCTCCAGATAGCCCTCCCGGAGATATTACCGCTGACCAGTTAGACGCAGTAGCTGATCTGTCCGAGCGTTACTCATTTGGAGAGGTTCGAACTACCCACACGCAAAATTTAGTACTTCCCCATGTAATGGAAGTTGATCTCTTCGAACTCTGGAAATCTCTTGACAGGCTTGGCCTCGCTACGCCAAACATTTCTACGCTGACCGATATAATTTGCTGCCCCGGGCTCGACTTTTGCAGCCTGGCGAACACCACTTCAATACCCCTTGTATACGAAATCAATCAGCGGTTCTCGGAGATCGACAAAGTACATGCACTAGGCGATATTCAGATCAAGATATCCGGCTGCATGAATGCCTGCGGACATCACCATGTCGGCCACATAGGAATACTTGGCGTCGACAAGAAAGGCGAAGAATGGTATCAGGTGACGCTGGGTGGATCCGCCAGCGGCGATGCGCGGATCGGACAACGTCTTGGACCCGCATTCAGCAAGAATGCCATCGTCGACGCCATTGAACGTATTCTTGATCATTATGTTGCGCACCGCGCCAACGGTGAAAGTTTTGTACAGCTTTTGGCTCGATCCGGTATCGATCCATTCAAGCAGGCTGCTTACACTAGCCATAGTAAGGGTTTGAGGGCACAGGCCAATGGATAACAAAACTTTGGAAACAGATTTGCCAGCACTTGATAATTTGAAGGATGTCATCGTAGACTGGCCCCGGTGGGTAGGATTCAATATCCAACTGAGGGCCTGGCGACGATCCGGCGACGATCGAATGATAACCGTAGAAATCGAATCTGATCTGGCTGTGGACAGTGATGAATTTGAGTCATTGATCTGGGCCGACAAAATCACTATTCATGTTGGGTCATACGTGGATGGAAGAATTTTCAGTCTGGCCAGGGCCTTACGGGAAAAACTTGGATTTGAAGGAGAGATCCAAGCGAATGGTGACTATTTACCTGATCAGATACGATTTTTAAGAAGGTGTGGAATCACTACATTCAGTAATCATGCTGCGCGCGACAACCACGTTAATTTTTATGACGCCGCCTACCAACCTGCAACTACAATGCTTGAAAACGAAATCGATATCCGACATTTACGCAATCAGGATTCAATATGAGCCCGACAAAACCAGTCAAACCGGGATTTACTACCACAATCTTGCATAGCGATCGAAAAAATTCCGTCGAACATGGTGCTCTGCATAAACCAGTCCATCATTCAGCCGCTTTTGGCTATGCCACGGCAGAAGAACTGGCGGCAACATTTCAGAACAGATCCAAAGGTTTTGCCTATAGCCGCCAGGGCAATCCAACAGTTGCTGCGCTCGAAGATAAAATTTCCCAGATGGAGCAAGGAATTGGTAGCGTTTGTTTTGCTACCGGCATGGGAGCTATCGCCGCGACCTGCTCAACCTTGTTACGGGCCGGCGATCATCTGGTTGCGAGTTCTTTTCTGTTTGGCAATACCGACAGCTATTTCAAAACCCTAACCACCCACGGAATCGAAATTTCACTGGTTGACGCAACCAGCGTCGACAACGTCAGGCGTGCATGTCGACCAAACACCAAAGCAGTATTTGTCGAAACCATTGCAAACCCCTGTTGTCAGGTCAGTGACATGGATGAAATTGGGACCGCTTGCCACCAACTCGGACTTCTGTATATTGTAGATAACACACTTACCACCCCCTATCTGTTTTTACCAAAGCAGGTTGGCGCGAGCCTTGTTATCAACTCTTTAACAAAGTTTATTGGGGGACATGGAAACGTTTTGGGGGGCTCAGTGACCGACACCGGGTTATTTGACTGGACCAGGTATGCCAATATTTACCCGAGTTATCAAAGCGCGCTCCCAGTTAATCGGGGATTGCTACAAATTAGAAAAAAAGGTCTGAGGGATACTGGTGCCACGCTATCCCCAGAGTCAGCCCATTTACTTAGTATCGGTTGTGAAACTCTGGCTCTACGCCTCGAGAAGTCCTGCCACAATGCTAACCAACTCGCGGAGTTTTTTGACGCTCATCCACTAATCCAGAAAGTATATTATCCAGGAGATAAAAAACACCCGCAATTGCAACTGGCTAATCGCCTTTTTCGTCACAATGGAGCGATTCTGAGTATAGATTTGGCAACCGACAGAAATCCCTTTGCATTTTTAAATAAATTGAAGACCACCATTATATCGAGCAACCTGGGCGACAATCGAACCCTGGCGATTCCGGTGGCAGCTACCATCTATTACGAAATGGGAGCAGCGAGACGAGCTGAAATGGGAATTTCGGACGGATTGATTCGACTGTCTATTGGCATTGAAGACCTTGCAGATTTGATTGAGGACTTTTCACAAGCCCTTGCCGGTTCATAATGCATCGTAAATTTCACATTTTGTCAGGGATTGTTATGATCAGCACAAGATTCTCAGTGAACTATCGCCCCTGACTGCCTAGACACTCATTTGTCTGGATAATCTGGCGGGTCCATCGAGTTTTTGGAATTAATTAAGTAAAGTCCCGCTTCGTTCCGACCTACCCCCATTAATCACCACAACCATTCCCACGGTAGTCAAATGTTTCGAGATCCGTGTGGAGAAATTTTCAACATCCTCGCTCACGTCGAATAGAATACCTCCTGACTATAGTGCCGCCCTGAATTTCTAATATTTACCCATGCGATATGTTTCCCAATGAATTTTCTTGAAGAATTAAGCTGGCGTGGATTATTGCATCAGACCGCTGGTGACCAGGTAAACGAACATTTGATGACACCCGGGCGGGTGGCCTATTGTGGTTTCGACCCTACTGCGGATAGCTTGACAGTTGGCAACTTTCTCGCCATCAAGATGTTAATGCACTGGCAGCGCTGTGGCCATAAACCCATCGTTCTGATGGGAGGCGGCACAGGTTTAATCGGTGACCCATCTGGTAAAGACGCAGAAAGAACCCTGCAATCTCACGACCTGGTTCAACACAATATTGATCAGCAACGCAAGATTTTTGAGCGACTGTTGGACTTTGACAATAGTCCCGATACCGGCGCGATCTTGGTGAATAATTATGACTGGTTAAAGAAACTCTCTTTTATCGAAGCATTGCGGGATATTGGAAAATACTTTTCGGTTAACATGATGATTCAACGGGATTCAGTCAAGGACCGCCTGAAAAACCGCGACCAGGGGATCAGCTACACCGAATTCAGTTATATGCTACTCCAGGCATACGATTTTCTACATCTGTACCAGACCTATAACTGCACGGTACAAGTTGCGGGTTCCGACCAATACGGAAACATTGTTTCAGGTATGGATCTGGTAAGACGACATTGCGCAACTGAGACCCAGTCTGCTGATGCGTTTGGTATTACCAATAAGCTGGTAACAAAATCTGATGGAACAAAAATTGGAAAATCTGCGGGTAATGCGATCTGGCTAAGCGCTGATAAAACCTCGGCTTATAGGCTTTACCAATTCTGGCTGAATACCGAAGATTTGGATGTTATTAAGTTTCTCAAATGGTTTACTTTTTTGGATCAGGCAACGATAGCAAACCTCGAATCTGAGCACAGTGAGGCTCCTCACAAACGGGCCGCCCATACGGCGTTGGCCAATCATATGACTGAATTGATCCACGGCCAAGCTGCCCTTGGGCAAGCTGTATCGGCGTCCAAAGTTTTATTTGGGGGCGGTGATCTGGAAGACGTCGGACCTGATACCCTGGATGAGTTATTTGAAGGGGTTCCCAGCCTGGAAATGGACAAAAGTCAGTTAGGTGGAACAGATTCCGACATCGTGGAGTTGTTGGTTAAGACAGGGTTGGCAGAGTCAAAAAGAAAGGCCCGTGAGCACATTTCAAACAGCGCCGTATCGGTTAACGGAAAGAAGATTCAACCCGGTTTTGTACTAAATGCGGATCAACTCCTACACGGTAAAACTATTTTGCTAAAGCGCGGTAAAAAAGACTGGCGGGTTACTCTTTGGAAGTAGTGTCCTCTGCATAGGAATGTAAAAGCCAGGCTCCACCGAATTCCCTTAAACCCAGTAAAACCTGACTTTCATTACAACATCGACCCTTATATTAGTTACCCAAATATTATCTGGCCTAGGATAACTTTCTGAAACATACGGAGCATTAATCGAGTGAGGAACTCATACCGCCGGTAGCCTTGTCTCCGGCGCCTTTACCAACCCGTAATACCGGATAGTATTGGGTAAACACAAAATCGTCTGCAGCACTCGCCTGATGGCAGGCATTGCAGGACTCTTTTGGAAATGCCTTGGCCGAAGTGGTCAACATTTTGTGGTCGGGGGTTGAAAAGCTGAAATAAGCCCAATTGCCTGGCTCATCGGGAAAATGTTGCTTACTCTTGATAGTCGCTTCCAAACCAACAAAATCCCCCTGAAAATAACCCATACCACTAACCGCAGATTTGGACCCCACCCCAACCAATTCCTTGATCAATATAGTGCCATCACGAAACTCACCCGTTTTTTTCCAGTGGGCCCAGCTGGTTGGGTCTATATAAACATTGTGAAACTCTGGAAATGCCGCCTTGCCGTTGTTCATATCATTAGGCGTTACTGGTGTACCAACATAAACCCATTCCCGATAACCGGTAGGCCGCTCTAGCCCATCACCATTGAGGTTGTAAAACTCTTCGGCGAGCGCATTAGTTGACAATGATAAAAACAGTGTTAGAAATGCAGTTTTAATTAAGGATGAACCTAAAGTCTTGCTAAACATATTTGACCTCATAATATAGTGAATTGAACGAAAGATAGATTTTGCAATCCGCATTGTGACGTTTAACCGATCTTTGGCAGGTATCCAGGAGAATCAAATAAGTGGCCGAGCGAATCAATCCAGAGAAAAAATTCGATATCGTTTCTGATATCCTGGAAACACTGCGTTTCCGTGGAACCATATTCTTCCATTCCCAACTTGCCGCACCTTGGGGCGTGTCGTTTGAACCCATGGACATCCCTCGATTTCACATTGCGCTATCCGGTGAGTGCTTTGTCGGCATTGATCATCTCCAGAGCATCCAGGTCAAACATAGGGAAATTGTTATGTTGCCCACTGGGAAATCTCATTGGATTGCCGATAGTCCTGGTCGCGATTTGGTCGAAAGCGTCAAGGTAGGTGAGGCCTGCGAACTGAATTCACCGATGTTCCAGTCAGGAGAAATTACCAATCGACTGATGTGCGGTCTGGTGCAGTTTGACCACAGTGATTCACATCCCATGCTCGATGCCTTGCCAGAAATAATGCATTTCCCGGAAAGCAAAATCAATGAATCTACCTGGGCAACCGCGACCCTGATTGATATGGAATTGATTCGAACCAATAGCAATAGCAATACCATCATCGACCGACTGTCTGAAGTGCTATTTCTCCAACTCCTTGAGGAATATGTGCAAAGCGGTGAAGGCGAAACCGGATTCTTCGCTGCGTTACGCGACAAGAGAATTTACCAGGCACTAAAGTTAATACACAGCGAGCTAGATTTTCACTGGACTCTGGATAATCTTGGGGAACGCGTTGGAATGTCCCGAGCAACCCTCAATCGGCACTTCCACACCACTGTGGGGACTACCCCAATGGTATACATCCAGAACTGGCGCATGATGAAATCATATAGTTTGATCAGACATTCAAACTCGTCCCTGGACACCATCGCGGAATCAGTAGGCTTCTCCTCTGCGCGCACCTTAACCAGGGCATTTCAGCGGCACTACGGATTTTCACCAAAGGAAGCACGCAATAGCGATTCGAATTTGTAATTCGTTTGCTGTATTCAGATCATGCTATACAGTAAAACTGTGCATGCGATTGATATTAAAGACAAATATTTCCGTATTCCAGAGTCGGTACGATTGCGTATATTGATCAATACATTTTCTATATGGCTTGATAGACAGGAACAATTATACAGATCGTAATATCTGACTTCATGGTTTGACCTAAGCTAGAATCCTAAACAGTTTCGATCCCTATCCCGAAAACCAATGTCCCGAAGAACTTTGGAAATCTCTGACGCACTGTATAACTATCTGCAGTCGGTCACTGTTGATGAAATACCTGTTTTGAGACAGTTACGGATGGAAACAGCAAAGCTAGCGGGTAGTGAAATGCAAATCTCTCCTGAGCAGGGCCAGTTTATGTCCCTGTTGATGCGCTTACTAAATGCTAGCCGTGTGATTGAAATCGGTGTTTTCACGGGCTACAGTGCATTATGTATCGCCAAGGAATTGCCCAGCGACGGGTTACTAGTGGCCTGTGATGTCAGCGAGGAGTGGACAAATATCGCTCGGCAATATTGGGCCAGATCAGGAGTAGCAGATAAGATTGACTTACGACTTGCACCCGCAACTGACACCACACAAAGACTACTGGAAGAATTTGGAGCAAGCAGTTTTGACGCAGCATTTATCGACGCCGACAAATCCAACTACCTTATCTATTACGAAAATTGTCTGGAATTACTTCGCCCCGGTGGATTGCTAATGGTTGACAATACACTGTGGGGAGGTAGTGTGGCCAACCCGGAAAAACAAGATAATGACACAAATGCAATTCGACATCTGAATCAATTTATCGCCGGAGACCCAAGAGTTCGATCCTCATTATTGACCATTGGAGACGGTTTAACCCTAGCCTTAAAAAACCAGATTCTATAGTTCTTTATTCTAAGCAGAATATATTCTGGGTTGAGTGCGGTAGCGTTCAATTAGCATTGCAAGTCTCTACCAAAGGGAGAATAGTGGCCCAGGACCGAATTGGCTCTTATGGGATTCGTTGTAAAAAATTACCGGATTAAACGTTGAATGCCAGGTGAAATGATTACTCCAGCCTGATCAACTATCAGCAATCGCTAAGACGATTGGCTGTCATGGTGGTTTCCATGGTCATAGTTTGCCCGCCCATAGACATTTCCATATTCATCGAACCACTCCCAGTATTTCCATCGGTTTGATAAACCCCTGACATAGTTGCCTGGCCACCCTGCATCGAGCAGGCCATGGAAAAATTAAGCGTATCCCCGGTTAGTGTGCTATTGGTTACTTTACAATTTTCGTCGCCCATCATTGACCCGGGATCGAATTCTTTTTCTTTAATACATTCCTTTGATTTCGTGGTCCTCGTACCCGTGAGAGAATTCGTCATAGTCATGGTGTATTCCCACATTCCAGGTTTTATCGGGAGACTATCCGCATTAACAACATTGATAATCGAAACCATGATCAGGGAGAGGATAATTTGTACAATTTTCACGCCAGTTTCCATATGTTATGAGGTCAACTGCAAGTATAGATTTCCTAATCGTAATTTTCCACTATTTGAATATTATTATTGAACCAACACCAGAAACCAATCACAAGCGCATCCCTAAATAGTATGTGATCCAGTTTTTCTGGGAAACCAGTTATATTCCCACTTTAACTTGGAATATTGCAGGTAATTTCCGATGGTCCAAAAAATTGTTGTCGATGACGCTGAATTCGAATTAGGGTACTGGGCCATTCGGGGCCTGGGGCAACCCATTAGATTTCTCCTTTCCTACGTCAACGTGGCGTTTTCAGAAGTACGAGTCGGTGCTTTTCCCGATGGCAGCTTGATTCCCGATCGATCCGACGAAGCCCTTGACTGGGAGTTACACAGAAAAACCCTGGACCTGCCATTTCCCAACCTTCCTTACCTAATCGTGGTCACAGAATCGCGGAATATGCATCTGACCCAAAGTAACGCCATCCTTAGATTTCTGGGACGCCGCTTCGACCTCTACGGAGACAATGAACAGGATCGTATAAATATTGACGTATTGCAGGACGAAGCCTACGATTATCGCAACTGGATTATTGAAACAACCTACGTGGAAAAATCGGAGTACCAAAAATCTCTGTCTGATTTTATGACGACCGCAGTTCCAAGATACATCGATCGATTCGAAAACCATCTTCAGACAAACGCAAACACTACCCATTTCGTTGGTGACAGAATTTCCCTGGTAGATTTCGTTCTGTACGAGCTAATATGGCAAACCAGTCTGATGGTGCGAGACGCGATATCTGACTCCAATCACCCTGCTCTCAACGAATTTATCCAGTCATTTGCCAGGATTCCACAAATTGCAACCTACATGTCCCGAAGAAACTACATCGAGAGGCCTATAAACAGTACCTGGACGGCATTTACCTAAGAAACCTCAGAGCAATATGTAGCCGATCAATCTGCTGCCACAACGGAGCAACTAAGGACCTGGTTGGCAGCTGATAGCGGTATACCAACTATGGTTAACGCTATGCGGAAAACTTGCGATTCGGCGAATTCCTGCTCTGGTATTCGTATATTGACGCAGGGGTTCATAGCATTACGAGATCATGACCGAAGTTGTGACTTTGTCCACAGTTTTTGGTCAGATAACCTGATAAATTTCATTTTATATGTACATTTTTGGCTTTAATACATAACTAAAAAGTAATCTGGGGATACCGGATTGTCTACAAAGAACAGATTCTGTTTCACTTAAACAACTGAAATTTATATTTAACATGAACTACCTGGTCGCCTTAGTCGCGTTTTCAGCGGTGATGATAATCTTATCCACCCTGGCCTCAGTCATTGTCGAAACACTCCATAAGATAACCGGTCAGCGGTCAAGTGATTTTAATGCCATGCTTACCAAGCTGTATGAAGATGTGATAAAGCCAGGAATAAATCAAGGCGTGGCCGACGCGGCTGACAAATTAGAGGACTCCGCTGATTTTTTTGTCAAAAATATGACTACTAATCCTGCGATATCGAAAGATATGGGGTGGGTCAGCAAGATACCATTTACTAATTTATCCACCGTTTTTGAGGAACTGACAACTCGACAGTTTATCGAACAGCTTCGCGACACCGATGCGGGGAAACAGCTACAGGGACGGTCTGACGATCAAGTAAAGCATCTTATTAGTAATATCTCTTACGAATTTGAACGCTACGGCGAAGCCGCTAAAATGTACTTTCACAGACGCGCGGCATTTCTCTCGATACTGGCTTCTTTATTTTTGGCATTCACCTTAAATATCGACGCGATCAGGTTATACGAGACCCTTGCCCGAAATAAAACTCTGGCAGAGAAAGTTATCGAGGGAATCAATATTGAAAAAATCGAGCAAGTTTATACCGATAGCCTCAATCAAGCGGATGAAAATGATAAAGTTCCCCTCGAAGAACGCATAAAAGCAGTTCGTCAGGATATAAAGAATGATGCGGCCTTGTTGCAGGGCCTGGGATTGCCGGTTGGACATGATTATTTCCCCTACTGCGCCCAAACCTGGGAATCCGACGAAATTTCGCCAACTAAATTGAAAGATATCCGCTGTCAGGCACTTGATCCGGTCACCCCGTTCGCCCTGGTGGAGAGTGATAATTTAGTCTGGAAAAAAATAAATGGTGCTCTGACCTGGCTAAAAGGATTTTTGGTGGGACTATGGGAAAGATTAATTTCTTTCGACGGATTTGTGTGGTTGTTTCGAGCGATTCTGACCGGCGCATTAATCGGACTCGGCGCACCATTCTGGTTTAAAGCCTATCGATTTATCTCCCAATTTATCCCCGGGCACCAACAGTCCACTGAAGATAGCACCGAAGCCAGGCGAGGTGGAAAGGATCGAAACCTTGATCAGCCCGTAACCGTGGTAATTAATCAGGGAGCCGAAACTACCCCAAAAATCGAAAAAGAAAACGCATCTACTCCCAACAAACAGGATTCAGATCGCACAGCTGGTTTAACAACAAAAGCCAGTAATATAACCAGAGGTCTATCATCTAATGACATGTCCAATATCCTCAATCACAACCTGACCACCGACCACGACTAAAAAAGATTGGGTCAGTATAGAATTACTTATCAGAGAGCTGACTTCTGGCCCAGTCGCGGAAAATTGCCGCATTGATCGAACTATCTGATACTTCTGGCCACACCATATGATATCCAAGTACCGTGCTCACGCTAGTGTCAAATGGTTTAATCAAGCTGCCATCGGCCAGACTGTCGTCGATCAAATAGCGCCAGCCCAATGCAATACCCTGCCCGTTCTTAGCGGCCTCGATCACCAGTGGATAACTGTTAATTTGCAGTCCACGATGCTGCATTGGTAAATGGATGTCATTACTACTCAACCAGGTTCGCCAATCCATCCAGTTCCAATAGATATTTTCGAGACTTAAAAGAGTTTTATCGGTAAGCGTTGTCAAACAACAGTTAGTTAAGTCGTCCCCCAGGTAAGTCGGACTGCAAACAGGAAAAACCTCCTCCGGAAAAAGTAATTCAGCGACAAAATTCGACCATTTTCCGTCTCCATGAATAATGGCAATATCAATATCCTGGGACAAGCAATCCTGTTCAATATCGGATGCAATGAGCCTCACCATAATACCCGGATTAGATCGTTGAAAGTCCGGTAACCTTGGGACAAGCCACATCGACGCAATCGATTGATCAACGGCGATGGTTAGACGAGAACTCTTCGACGGCGCCTTTAGTTCTGTGGTCGCAGACGCAATTTGGTTCAGCGCCGACACAATCGAATAGCGAAAGATCCTTCCGTGGTTCGACAGCTCAATTGAACGATGGGATCGCACAAATAATTCAACGCCCAGGGCATTTTCCAAATTGCGAATTTGCTGGCTGACAGCCGCCTGGGACAGGTTGAGCTCATTCGCTGCCAGAGTGAAGCTAAGATGACGCGCAGCGCATTCAAATGCAATCAGTGGTTCCAGTGGCGGCAAGCGTTTTTTCAAGTTTCGCATAAGCTAATCTTATCCAATTGCCTCAAATATAATAGCTTTAATGGAATTATGCATTGGAATATATTAACTGAATTCCAAACTTCCACCAAAGCATCAATGAATATTCCAGTATTAGCCCGGCAGGAAAACGACTTCCCATTTGATTCTGACCCGTCCCAATCTTTTACCCTACCAGCACGCTTTTATAACGATGGCAACATCTACCAAATGGAAAAGGGGAAGATATTTTATCAATGCTGGTGGTATGTCTGCCATACGAGTCAACTGGCAAACAAGGGACAATATATAACTGCGAAAATTCACGACGAAAACGTACTTGTGATCCGTCACCGCTTGGGTAATTTGCGGGCATTCTATAATGTTTGCCGCCATCGCGGCCATGAATTATTGCGAGGTCAGGGGAAAACAAACCTAATTGTCTGTCCCTATCACGCCTGGTCCTACGATCACGATGGTACTCTGAAGGAAGCCCGTAATTCCCACAATGTAGACGGATTTAATAAATGTGAATTTTCTCTCAAGCCGGTGCAAGTGGAAGTTTTTTGTGGGATGGTTTTCATCAACCTCGATGAAAATGCGACTTCGTTAAAACAGCAGTCGGGCGACCTAGATTCCGAGATACGTAAGATTTGTCCTCAGGTTGATGATCTGGTTTTTGCCCAGCGTGACACCTACAACGTTAACTGCAATTGGAAAGTAATGGCCGACAACTTCCTGGAGTGTTATCACTGCCACGTTGCCCACCGAGATTTTGTTGACCTGGTGGATATGAAAAGCTACCGATCAAAAGTTAATGGTATTTATTCCAGTCATGTTTCCAATGAAATAAGGTCGGCCGATAACAATGCTTTCAAGATTGAAAGTAATGACACAAAATTTGGCTATGCGGGCTGGTTCTTATGGCCAAATTTAACCATTTGGGCCTATCCAGGGGAGCCAAATTTATCAATCCTCCAGATGAATCCCGATGGTGTCGGTCACACCGTCGAATATCAAGACTGGTTTCTTCCCAACGAGATACCGAGTTCTCAATTGAAACAAGCGATGGACTACCAAAAAGAAGTATTGCAGCCAGAAGACCTGTCACTATGCGAAAGCGTACATAGAGGATTGCAATCCAAAAGTTATAACCAGGGACGATTTATGGTAGACAAAAATCGCAGCGAGCTATCCGAACATGCTGTTCATCATTTTCAGAAATTGATCCTTGATGCTCTAGGCGCTGAACTGGGAGACTAATCAGTAAAATATTGAATGGCGAATCACCAAGCGCACCTGCACCATCATAGACATAGGTTTTTTTAATACCCAAGATGTTTCCTGATAGCTGTCTTTTCTCTATCCATATAATGTGGAAATTTATAATACATATTAAGTCTTTATAATCAGAAAGTTAAGTTAGCAATGTAATGCATAAAATTAAGATAAATTCCAACTTTATTAGCGATCTAACCTGACACCAAAATACGTTACACTTACTTTTAAGTTTTGTCTATCCAACCAACGAAAAGAGGAAGTAAGCTATGTCAAATCAGTATTCTGGAGGATGTGATCATATAAAGACTCACGCCAGTAGCGATCCAATTGATAATCACACATGCCATTGCTCAGTTTGTAAAAAGGTAACTGGGCAGGATACGACCCATGTCGTGTTTTTTAATCACTCTGATGTCCAGGTTGATAACATTGACAGCCTGAACCGCCAACCATTTAACGATCAGAATCCGGACGGACCACTGGAATTATGCACCTGCTCAACCTGTGGCACACCCATTATGCTAGATGACAAACAAGGAAGAATTCGGGTTATTGTGCCGAATCTTATGGGCTATGATTCGGACAGTCTGCCTGCCACCTACCATGCTTTTTATGACCCATCCACGGGTGTCCCGAGACCCGATGATGGTCGCCAGGTCTGCGAAGGGTTGCGACCTGAATTTGTGTGGCCAGATTCCACCTGATAATTCGTTAAAGTTTCAGATCTAGCCTGTAAAGTCCCTGGTTCCAGCAAATGGTGCCAGGGATTTTTCCCAGATACTCGCCACCGGCGCCTCAAGTCCGTTTTGCAAACGGCCTAGCTTGGCAGTGGAGTCAACCCTGCGTATACCGCAAAAGGGTCCCAATCTGCATCGCGATGCCACTCATATTCTGCCCATAGTGCAGCCTGTCCCGCGGCTTCGCTGCCCAATATCTCTTCGATTAATGCCAGGGACATATCTATTCCAGCGGATACGCCCGATGAGGTAAAGATATTGTCATCCTTGACCCACCTTGCCTGTTTCACCCAGGAAACCGTATCGCCAAAACTTGAGACCCAATTAAATGCAAGTTTATTGCTGGTTGCTTTTCGATTTTCCAACAATCCCGCTGCCGCCAGCAAAGCACTACCCGTGCATACCGAAGTAATCCAGCTCGCACCAGAGGACTGGGTTTCGAGCCAACTTAACAGTGGTCGATTTGAGACACTTGCCCGGGTGCCTCTGCCACCAGGCACCAATAAAACATCGTATTGATAATCATCGGAAAATATACGATCGAGTTTCACTTTTGGTCCCTGGGCACTTGCCACATACGAACCATCTTGTCCGACTATAACGATATCAAAAGTTTCAGGATACATCCCGAACATCTCGAGGGGGCCAAAGACATCGAGCAATTCAAACCCATCAAACAATAGCACTCCCAAAGACAATTTCTTTACTACTTTTTTACCCATTTTAATCACCCTCAGCAGGCTGAGGAAGAATTCGCGTACGCTTGAATGTAGTGCGTCCCTGTTCACTGATGGACTCATATCTGCTGGATACCTTTTCTACAGAGGCCGGATGCTGAACTAAATTATCCCCTGATCGCACTGGACGTTTTGACATTGGACCATTACAGTTTGGGCAGGTATGGTTAAACATCTGCTCCATACAATTAGTACAAAAAGTACATTCAAACGAGCAAATCCACGCATCCGATTGATCTGCGGGTAAATCCCGGTCGCAGCATTCGCAATTGGGCTTCATCTTTAACATGTCTGATTCCTCAATAAGTTGAGCAGCTATCATATTTTAATTTTTTGTGGCATAAAAGACATTTTTAGTGTTTATACTGCCAAAAAATATGAAACCGCGTCGCATCGTCATCCTAGCATTCGACCAGGTAAATCTGCTCGATATATCTGGACCAGCCCAGGTTTTTACCGAAGCCAATCATGCCTCCGCAGCAATGCATAACCAGTATGAAGTGATCGTTGCATCACAAAATGGCGGATTGATCGATACAAGTTCTGGTATCGGCATCACGTCTGTTTCCCTGATCGAAGCCGCAGCTCAACCAGTCCACACCCTGCTAATCGCCGGTGGCGCAGGTATACAGGGAGCCATCAAACAATCGACAATCATGGATTGGATAAAACAGATAACCGCTACGGCGAATAGAACCGGATCAGTCTGTACAGGTGCATTTATGCTTGCGGCCAGCGGCAGGCTGAATGGATGCAGGGCGGTAACCCATTGGCAATACACTGATGAACTCCAAACCAACTTTCCTCAGGTAAGAGTTGAAACAGATCCGATTTACATCCAGCAAGACAATATCTGGACTTCTGCTGGCGTCACAGCCGGAATTGATCTGGCATTGGCGCTGGTGGAGCAAGACCTTGGTCATACCGTCGCCCTGAAAGCCGCCAGAGCCCTGGTTGTATTTATAAAACGACCCGGTGGACAAAAGCAGTACAGCTCCATGTTACAAATCCAGGCAAATAGTAAGGATGGCAAGTTCACGCCTCTTCACCATTGGATAAACGAAAACATTGGGCAAGACTTAACTGTAGAAATTCTAGCTGAAAAGGCAAATATGAGTCCGAGAAATTTTTCTCGGGTCTATACCCGCAACACTGGTTTGACCCCGGCCAAGGCGATCGAAGAAATTCGTGTTGAAGCGGCGCAGCGTGCCCTTGAAGATTCCTCTATGAACCTGAGTGAAATCGGGCGGTTGTGTGGATTCGGAACAGTAGAACGGTTGCGTAAAACCTTCATTCGACATCTTGGTGTTAGCCCGCAAAAATATAGAATGCGATTTGTCTCACCAAACCACTGAATGTACTTGCAGTTGTCGTTGCGAGAAATCATGATTCAAAAACGATTAAAAAGAGCGGGAACGTGGAGCTGACTTAATGGTAATGTTAAGACAGCTGGCTAGAATAACTTTTCAACTGAACCCGCATTTCATAGGAAATTATGATCATGAACCGCCCACTTAATCACCTGTTTATATCGATAATAATAATCTGCACGGTGTCACCAAACAAAATTTGGGGACAAAATAACATTGCTGAAACTGAAAATAAGAGATTCGTTACTATAAAACTTGAATTTAGCGAACTCGGTGAATCAACCAAAATGCTGAACAATGCAATCTCAAAGTTATCGAAAACAATCGACAAGGTCAGTGAAAAACCGGATCAAATGACACCACAGCAAATTGAGGCGGTAGCAATTCTGGCGAGAGAGACCAATAATCTGGTCGCGACATTCGGCCAATCCATGAAAGAAATCACTCCCAGATTGGAAGGCTTGAAACAACCAACTACGGAATTGGTATCAGAATGGGTAAATGCTGCGCGCCAGCAAGGTATCGACCCGGCAATTAGATCCATCGACTCCGCAGTATCCACCTGGATACGCGTCATCATTATTGGCTTAATTATGATTCTGGTGATACTGGGGGTCGCTTTATACCTTTCCATGGGGCACCTGCGACAGGCCACCGACAATCTGCGAAAAATAGCCGGGGAATACACTATTGTGCGAACTGATTCGTTAAAGAACCAGGAATAGTCCGGAATAGATTTTACTATTCGAATTTCAACAAGCGTTGACTATAGAACAACAATCAGTTGAACCACAACAAAATACTATTAGTCGCCGTCAGTTTGCTGTTACTGGCATTATCAGTTCAACAAGCGCGAAACCGGTTGGAAATTCCCATACTCGACCGTCTGGAGCAATTGGCCTATGATTTTAGACTCAATCTGACGTTACCTGGGAATGGAGATCCTCGTGTTGTCATTGTCGATCTGGACGAGAAAAGCCTGCAGGCAATTGGCTGGCCCTGGGAACGCGATAGAATCGCTCAATTGGTTTCCAATCTTTTTGAGAACTATGAAATCGAAACCCTGGGATTTGATATCGTTTTTGCAGAACCAGATTCAGATCGCACGCTTGAGGAATTGAAGCGACACTTTTCGAATCGACCCGTGTCCGACCCGCTAATTAAGAAGTTACTGACGCAACCGGAACGGGACGACATTTTTGCCTCGACCGTCAATACTTACAATGTCGTACTCGGATATACCTTCGACCACAAAACCGAAGTCACCAACGTTGGACAGCTGCCCTCCCCGGTTCTTTCAACTCCCCTGGAAACTTACAATTTAACCTACGCTCCTCTGGCAAAACACTACATTGCGAATCTAGGGATTTTCCAGCAGGACTCTCCCGGCGGTTTTTTTTCTCTTCTCAATAATAATGATGATGACGGCATTATCCGCCGGGTATCGTTGATTAATCGATATAACAATAAAATCTATGAATCTCTTGCGCTGGCAACAGCGAGAAGTTACATCGGAACTAAAGTATCGCCAATTATCGCTAACGAGCGTGTCGGAGATTATGCACCTCTCGAAGGAATAGACACGGGATTTAATCAAATCGAAGTCGATGCCAAGGCATCAGTCTACGTACCTTACCGGGGGCCCGCTGGCACTTTTCGCTACATACCCGCAATTGATGTATTAACCAATAGTGTGGAAAACCCTGAAGACTTATTTGGCACCATTGTATTGGTAGGAACTTCAGCAGCAGGCCTGGTTGATTTGCGAGCGACCCCAATTCAGGGAATATTCCCTGGCGTCGAAGTACATGCAAATACTATTGTCGGATTGCTCGATGGTAGTTTCAAAAACCAACCAGCATGGGCCCAGGGCGGCGAAATTATCTTATTACTGTTTATCGGGCTGGTGCTTGGTCTATTGCTGCCCGGTATGTCGGCGCTTCGAATGAACTTGACTTGCCTGGTTATAGGAGCAGGCGTAATAGCAGGCAATCTCTACTTGTGGCAATCCCACAATTTCGTTCTACCGATAGCTACCAGCATTTTCCTTATGGTTTCACTGTATTTGATTCATCTGATTTACGGTTACTTCCATGAAACCAGATCCCGCATGGCGCTGAATCGAAATTTCGGACATTACGTTCCGCCAGAAATTGTCGCTGAAATGAGTTCCCGCAGGGAAGAGGTTACGTTGAGTAGCGAACGAAGGGATATGACCGTATTGTTTAGCGACGTACGAGACTTTACCTCAATCTCTGAATCGATGGATCCCACATCACTTTCAGAATTAATGAACGAATTTTTAACGCCACTAACGCGAGTCGTGCACGATAACAGAGGCGCCGTCGATAAATATATTGGTGATGCCATGATGGCGTTCTGGGGTGCGCCATTACATGATCCTGACCATGCTCTACATTGCATAGAAGCTGCCCTAAAGATAAGTCACCAAATTGAGCTGATAAATAAGTCCTTTGCGGTAAAAAACTGGCCACAGCTGAAAGTCGGCATCGGAATTTGTACTGGAAACATGAGTGTCGGTAATATGGGTTCAGAATTCCGCATGGCATATACCGTATTGGGAGACTCGGTTAACCTGGGTGCAAGGCTGGAGGGATTAACCAAACAATATGGAGTGGAAATTATTGTCAGCCAGTCCACGGTCGATGCTGTACCCTCCCATTGCTTTGTTGAACTCGACTGGGTACGGGTTAAGGGAAAAGTTGCTCCCGTCAGAATTTATCAACCCATGGGAGCATTGGATTCTATTACTGACCAACAACAACGGTTTAGAGAGGGTATGAAGACAGCGCTGGATTTCTATCGATCCCAACAATGGGACAAGGCTCTGACTGAATTTAGACAAATGCAAGATCGAAATCATCAACAAATGATTGATTTGTATATCCAACGCATTGAAAAATTTCAATTGGAATCGCCAGGATCGAATTGGGATGGTGTGTTTACCTTTCTGGAAAAGTAACGCGCCCGAATTAATTGGATAATTTGACTCGCTTCTTTATTTTGTTAGTATGCTGCTACGGACTTTCCCTGGAGCGGAGACAGGTAATCGATGCCTAAAATAATTGTTTCTTACGTTAAATACGTCGACTGGATTTCGACAAAATTCGGTCGCCTCGCGATGTATGGAATATTTTTAATGATAGCCACTTTGCTGGTGTCATCAATCACCCGTAACGTGATTAATTTGCCATTATCCTGGTGCGTAGAAATGGCCCAATTCACCATGACCGCTTATTATTTTGTCGGTGGAGCGTATTCCATGCAACTTAACGATCACGTCAGAATGGATCTACTGTACGACCGTTACTCCGAAAAGACCAAGGCCAGAATTGATAGTTTTACCGTAATATTTTTGCTGATCTACTTGATCTGCCTGTTTATCGGCTCTATTTCCAGCACTATCTACGCTATTGAATACGATCAACGGAAATTCTCTCAGTGGAACCCCTCGATGATCCCGATAAAAATTATCATGGTATTTGGTATCCTGTTAATGTTACTCCAGACGGTGTCTACCTTTTTCAAAGACCTGGCTAAGTCTAGAGGAATCACACTGTCATGAGTTACGAATCCATAGCCATTTTAATGTTCGCTTCAATGTTAGCGATGCTGTTGACCGGCCAGCGTGTATTTGGTGCGATTGGTTTTGTCTCTGCCGCCGCCGCGTTGCTCCTATATGGTAATGGTGCAGTTGAAATGCCGTTTAATGCGGCATTTAAACTGTTTAACTGGTATCCCCTTTTAACTCTGCCGCTGTTTGTCTACATGGGATACATACTGTCAGAATCAGGTATTGCTGATGACCTGTACCGGATGTTTCACGTCTGGTTCGGCGGACTAAAGGGTGGATTAGCAGTGGGGACCATAGTGTTGATGGTGGTTATATCCGCGATGAATGGCTTAAGCGTTGCCGGAATGGCGATTGGCGCAACCATTGCCCTTCCTGAAATGCTGCGGCGGGGTTATGACAAAATTATGATCACGGGTGTCGTGCAGGCGGGCAGTTCACTCGGCATTCTGGTCCCTCCCAGCGTGGTTCTAGTGCTTTATGGAATGATCGCGCGTCAACCCGTTGGTAAACTTTGGTTAGCCGGTGCAATCCCTGGCTTGATGATGGCCGCGATGTTTATCATCTATATTGTGGTTCGATGTAAGTTACAACCCAGCCTCGGACCGACGGTCAGCAAGCAAGAACTCGAAATGCCGTTAAAAGAGAAATTGCTACTTCTACGCGCCGGAATAACTCCATTCCTGATATTTTTTCTGATGACCGGGCTGTTTGTCATGGGGATAACCAGCTTGGTAGAGAGTTCGGCGGTCGGCGCAACCGCCGCTACTATTGCTGCTTGGGCGAAACGACGGTTAAACAAAAAAGTTATTGAAGAGACGCTCAGAAAGACCCTGGGAATCTCTTGTATGTTTATGTGGATTATTTTGGCTGCATTGTGTTTTGGCGCAGTATTCGATGGCATCGGCGCGGTAAGAGCGATCGAATCGCTGTTTATTACAAAGTGGAACCTGACTCCCTGGGAAGTGCTGATCATGATGCAGCTCTCCTATATCGTCATGGGAATGTTCCTCGATGATACGGCGATGCTGGTTATCGTCGCTCCCCTATACGTACCACTAATCAAGGTGCTTGGTTTTGATCCTATCTGGTATGGCGTTCTCTATACCATTACCTGCCAGATCGCCTACATGACACCACCTTTTGGTTATAACCTGTTTTTGATGCGAGCGATGGCGCCTAAGGAAATCACCCTGGTCGATATCTATCGATCGATCATTCCGTTTGTACTGGTGATGACCCTGGCGTTAATTTTGATCATGGCATTTCCGCAAATTGCTCTGTGGTTGCCAGAATACGTTTATAGCAGATAGAATGATTTACCAAACCCACAAAACCGGGACGTGAAATTCGGATAGTTTTCGTGTTTCTTATTTTTAACACCACTGGAGAATAAAATGAAAGAAAAGACACCTAAGAAGGGTAATGATGCGTCAAGTCGTCGCAGTTTTATCAAGAAAGCCGCTGCGGCGACTACCGGGGTGGCGGCTGCATCTGCTGCTCCATTCGTATATTCGCAATCCAACCCGATAAAATGGCGGCTTCAAACCTATTCCGGAGCACCTCTTGGCGCTCACGTAATTCTGCCCCAAATTGAAGCGTTCAATATTGCTGCTCACGGACAGATGGAAATCGAATTGTATTATGCCGACCAACTGGTGCCAACTGACGAGCTGTTTCGGTCGATGCAAAATGGCACCATTGATGCAGTCCAAAGTGATGATGCAACCATGGCGTCTCCAGTGGATATCAGCGTGTTTGGTGGGTATTTTCCATTTTCTACCCGCTATAGCCTGGATATGCCCGTACTTTTCAAATACTACGGTTTAAATGAAATTTGGGCAGAAGCCTATGGCGAAATTAAAGGCGTTGAGTGGATAAGCGCTGGTGCGTGGGATCCTTGCCATATTTTTACTAAAGATCCTATTCGCAGTCTTGCTGACATGAAGGGTAAGCGGGTATTTGGTGTGCCTACTGCTGGAAAATTTCTGTCTCGATATGGACTGGTACCAGTTACCCTGCCTTGGGATGACATTGAAGTCGCCATACAAACCGGGGAGCTGGACGGAGTCGCCTGGTGCGGTTTTACCGAAGCCTATGAAGTTGGCTGGGCTGACGTCTGTAATTACGCCTTGCTCAACAACGTTACCGGTGCCTGGTGCGGCTCTTATTTCGCCAATTCAAAAAGTTGGGAAGCGGTTCCTCCACACCTACAGGAATTGTTCAAATTGTCCATCGATAGCTCCCACTATTACCGTCAGGTCTGGTACTGGGGTGGAGAAGCTGATCTACGGGTAAACGGCAAGAAAATGGAGTTGACTACGATACCTGCCAATGAATGGGATCAAGTAGTCAAAGATTCCGAAGAGTTCTGGGATGAACTAGCCTCAATCAGTCCACGAACTGCAAAGGTTGTCCAGGCTTACAAGAATTACTCGGAAGTCATGCAAAAAGCGGGCGTGCCCTATCGATACAGCTGATTCTAGCAATATGGATCTGGCTATACTTTATCCAGAGTTACTTTATAAAGTAGTTCTGGGAATCGGCCAGTAATCCGGAGTTCAGATTACATCCCGGTACCCGAAAATACCGGGATGTCGATCTACTTCAGACTTAGTTATAGCAGATACAACTTAAGATGGTGTCAATCAGATCCAGAAAGTTCTGCTTAGTCGTCTGCTTCTGACGCAACATCAGATTCAGCTTCCGGATCAAGGTCAGGCGCAGCGCCTTCTTCACCAACAACATTAACCGCCACCTGAAAGCGTACTTCAGGATGCAGGATTATATCTGCTGTAAAATCTCCCGTGTTCTTGATCGGCCCTTCTGGCAGGAACACTTCTGATTTCTCAATGCGGGTACCCGCTTCAGTAACCGAATCAGCAATGTCTGCAGGAGTGACTGAACCATAAAGTTTGCCTTCCTCACTGCAAAGCCGGCTAACTGAAATTTCCTTAACTGCAAGATCAGCCCGGGCGCGCGCAACCTCGACCCTCTTGCTTTCTTCCTCAGCAAGTTGTCGCCGTCGCTCTTCAACCTGGGTCTTGGCATCCTCGGTAGCACGCATGGCCTTTTTTTGCGGAATCAGGTAGTTTCGGGCATAGCCATTTTTGACGTTGACCAGTTCACCCAAATCCCCCAGGTTTTGAATTTTCTCTAGCAAAATTATTTCCATTGATCTGTCCTAGTTGTCGTGCTGATCGGTATAGGGAATCAACGCTAAAAATCGCGCTCGCTTTACCGCAGTCGCTAGCTGGCGTTGAAAATGGGCCTTAGTACCTGTTGTTCGACGAGGCAGAATTTTTCCAGTATCACTGATGTTGGCCTTCAATATCTCCAGATCTTTATAGTCAATAGACTCGATTCCGTCCGCTGTAAACTTACAAAACCTGGGGCGACGTTGAAATGACCTTCTTGGAGGTGCACCTTTCTTTTTCTTGGCAGCCATTACTTGTCCTCCTCTGGTTGAACGGTTTTGGTATCAGCTTCGTCGCTTGACCCGTTTTCTTCCGCCGAATCTGCACTTGCATCGTCGGTACCTTTTGCTGCAACTGTATCGTCAGCACCCTTTGCTGCACTGGAATCACTTGCACTGGTCGCGCGGGACTCCGCGGACTTCTTCTTTTCTGCCTCGATTCGATCTTCCTCGGCTTTGGCTTTAGAGAAATTCGATTCCTCGGTAATGGCCTCGTTACAGCGAATAACCAGATGGCGAAGGATCGAGTCGTTGAACTTAAAATTTCGCTCAATTTCGCGCAAGACATCGAGGGAGCATTCAACATTAAACATCACGTAATGTGCTTTGTGCACATCATTTATAGAATATGCCAGACGGCGCCGCCCCCAATCTTCGGTACGGTGAGTTTGACCATCGCCAGCGCTGACCATATCCTTATATCGGTCAATCATGGCGGGAACTTGTTCGCTCTGGTCCGGATGGACTAGAAACACGATTTCATAGTGTCGCATTGGATCTCCCTGTGGGTTGTATCTTTCCAGGCTGAGTTTGCCGGTAAAGAAAGGAGTTAGTAAAAATAAAGAGCGCGGATTCTATCCAATTGTATAGCCTAAAACAAGGGATTATTAACCATCGAAATCCCTGAGAAGCCTGGGTTTGAAGCCAGCAATGGGGCTGACTCCAATGCTATACTGTGCCCAACAATTCTAATACTTCACGCCAGATGAACGATAACGCCCATATAGATAGTGACCCATTAGAGACCTCTGAGTGGCTTGATTCGTTGAAATCAGTTATTAAGCACGGGGGGGATCAACGCGCCCATTTTCTGATTGAAACCATGATCGATACGGCACGTCGATCCGGGATTCATATCCCCTACCAACCAAATACGGCCTACGTTAACACCATTCCATTACATATGGAGCAGCGCAGCGATGGTGATCATGCGCTCGAGCGGCGAATTCGCGCGTTAATCCGATGGAATGCAATGGCTATGGTGGTGCGGGCTAATCGTATATCCAGTGAACTCGGAGGCCATATCGCAAGCTTCGCCTCGGCTGCTACGTTGTATGACGTTGGGATGAACCACTTCTGGCGGGGATCCAGTGAAAAGCAACTGGGTGACATGTTGTTTGTGCAGGGTCACTGTGCACCAGGTTTCTACGCCCGCGCTTATCTTGAGCGACGGCTAGATGAAGACAAACTTTGCCTGTTTCGCCAGGAAGTTGATGGTCAGGGGCTGTCGTCCTATCCTCATCCCTGGTTAATGGAAGACTTCTGGCAGTTTCCCACAGTGTCAATGGGACTCGGACCCATTATGGCGATCTATCAGGCGCGTTATATGAAGTACCTGCATAATCGCGGTTTGATCGACGCCGGCGATCGCAAAGTCTGGGCATTTCTTGGAGACGGCGAGATGGATGAGCCCGAATCCCGCGGGGCCCTGGCACTCGCCGGCCGGGAAAATTTGGATAACCTGGTATTTGTAGTCAACTGTAACCTGCAACGTCTGGATGGCCCGGTGCGGGGTAATGGAAAAATAATCCAGGAATTGGAGGGAGATTTCCGAGGTGCTGGTTGGAACGTTATTAAAGTGATTTGGGGATCCTACTGGGACCCGTTGTTGGCACGGGATGATAAAGGATTGCTAAAACAACGTATGGAAGAAGCTGTGGACGGTGAATATCAGGCATTTAAAGCCAGAGATGGGGCTTATGTCCGGGAAAAGTTCTTCGGCAAATATCCAGAGTTAAAGGAAATGGTGTCCAACATGACTGATGAGGACATTTGGCGATTGAATCGGGGTGGTCATGACCCCCATAAAATGTATGCGGCATACGCTTCAGCTACCCAACACACAGGGCAACCAACCGTCATTCTGGCCAAGACCGTAAAAGGATATGGCATGGGTGAAGCAGGTGAAGGTCAAAATGCAACCCATCAACAAAAGAAGATGGGTGAGGAAGCAATGCTTAAATTCCGAGACCGTTTCAGTATCCCGTTAACCGACAAGCAAGTAGCGGAAACTCCATTTTATCGTCCCCCGGCAGATTCACCTGAATGCCAATACTTGATGGAGCGGCGCGCCGCGCTGGGTGGGCCTCTCCCCGCTCGACATCGGGGATCCAAGCCGACTTTTAAGGCTCCTGATCTCGACATGTTCAAGGCCCAGCTTGAAGGGACGGATGATCGGGAAATTTCCACTACCATGGCTTTTGTCAGGATTCTATCTACCCTGGTGCGGGACAAAGAACTGAAAAAACATATTATTCCAATAATTCCCGATGAATCCCGGACTTTCGGCATGGAAGGTATGTTCCGGCAACTCGGCATCTATTCCCCTAAAGGTCAGCTCTACGAACCTGAGGATGCCGACCAACTGATGTTTTATCGAGAAGATAAAAGTGGGCAGGTGTTGCAGGAGGGAATCAACGAAGCTGGCGCTATGTGCTCATGGATCGCTGCAGGAACCTCCTATAGTAGCCACGATATACATACTATTCCCTTCTTTATTTTGTATTCGATGTTTGGATTTCAGCGCGTCGGCGACCTATGCTGGGCGGCTGGAGACAGTCGTGCCAGGGGGTTTATTCTAGGTGGCACGTCCGGCCGCACCACGCTGGCTGGTGAAGGACTGCAACATCAGGATGGACACAGCCTGATTCTCGCCAACACGGTTCCAAACTGTATCTCATATGATCCCACTTACAGCTTCGAGCTGGCGGTCATTATCCGGGACGGGCTCAGGAGGATGTACCAGGAACAGGAAAGCATTTACTACTATATAACCGTAATGAACGAGAATTACGTTCATCCGACGATGCCAAAAGGGGTTGAGGAAGGGATTCTGCGGGGCATGTATCTTCTAAAATCTGTCGGCAAGAAATCCAATAAAATTAAGGTTCAACTGCTTGGCAGCGGCAGTATTCTCAGGGAATCCGAAGCCGCCGCCATAATACTTAACGATGAATTCGGCATAAGCGCTGATATCTGGAGCGTAACCAGTTTTAACGAACTTGCCAGAGATGGCCAAGACGTCGATCGCTATAATCGTCTGCATCCAGAAAAAACACCCAGAAAGTCCTATGTAGAAACCTGCCTGGAAAACACCAAGGGGCCGGTTATCGCAACCACAGACTATATGCGTATTTATGCCGAACAAATACGGCCCTGGGTTTCCAATCAATACCATGTTCTCGGAACCGACGGTTACGGTCGCAGCGATACCCGTGAGAAATTGCGCCAGTTTTTTGAGGTTAACCCCCATCATATTGTGATAGCCGCCTTATATTCCTTAGTGGAACTGGAACAGGTATCAGCCAAACAGGTAACCAAGGCGATCAAAAAATTCGGAATCGATGCGGAAAAGATTAATCCGCTCAACGCATAGAATTATTCACATGTCTCAAATAACAGAAATAAAAATTCCTGATATCGGTGAATCATCCGAGGTCGAAGTAGTGGAAATTCTGGTTGCGGTCGGAGATCAGGTAACCAAAGAGGATCCATTACTCACCCTGGAAAGTGACAAGGCCTCAATGGAGATCCCCACCCCTTCGGATGGCACTATTAACGAAATTAAAGTATCAATCGGCGACAAGGTATCAGAAGGCTCGCTGGTTGTGCTGCTTGAGGCAAGTTCACAGGAAACGGCTGATACCGCAGTGACCGAACCCGAAGCCAGCCCAGCGGCTCCGGAAATTCCTGAGCCTCCTACGCAAGAGGCACCTCCGGCCCCTGAGCCTACCCCGGTTAATACACCACCACCAAGTTTGCCAGCGATGGTAGATGATTCCAGTAAGTCTTCCCCCCATGCGAGTCCAGGCATTCGTCGCTACGCCCGGGAACTCGGAGCCGACCTCAACAAGGTTGCAGGAAGCGGGGCCAAAGGACGGATTTCCAAGGATGATGTTAAGACCTGGATAAAGCAGCAGCTGTCTGGACCTGCCAAGTCCGAGGGTAGTGGAATTCCATCTATTCCAGCAGTAGATTTTTCCAAATTTGGTGAAGTCGAAAATCTCGCCCTGGGTAGGATTCAAAAGTTATCGGGGCCCCATCTGCAACGGGCTTGGTTAAATATTCCCCATGTAACCCAACATGACGAGGCCGACATTACTGAACTGGAGGCATTTCGCAAATCGCTAAAAGCAGAGGCAGAAAAAGAAGGTATTAGAGTCACCTTGCTCGCATTTGTCCTGAAAATTCTGGAAGGTGGATTGAGAAAGTTTCCGATGTTGAACGCTTCTCTGGATCCTGGTGGTGAAAGCGTTATCTTGAAGAAGTACTTTAATATTGGAATTGCAGTGGATACGCCAAATGGACTGGTGGTCCCGGTTATTCGCGATGTCGATAAAAAATCTATATTTGAGTTAGCCTTGGAAATGGGTGAACTGGGGGGTAAAGCCAGAGATGGAAAGTTGTCTCCTTCTGACCTTCAAGGTGGTTGTATAAGCATATCAAGTCTTGGTGGCATTGGAGGTACTGCATTTACCCCAATCGTTAACGCCCCGGAGGTTGCGATTCTTGGAATTGCCAGATCTCGTATGGCACCGGTTTGGGACGGCAAGGAGTTCCAGCCACGTCTCATGCTACCACTTAGTCTTTCATACGATCATCGGGTTATCGATGGCGCCCAAGGTGCCCGGTTCTGTGCCTATCTGGTGCAGATGTTGGGTGATTGCCGTCGGCTAGTTCTCTAGTAAAATTCTAATAATTTAAATTAATAATAGAATGCAAATCATTGAAATTAAAGTCCCCGATATTGGGGAATTTGATGCAGTACCAGTAGTCGAAATATTCGTGAACCCGGGAGATCAGGTGGCCAAGGAAGACCTGCTAATTGCGCTTGAAAGCGATAAGGCGACCATGGAAATTCCGTCCAGCGCTGCCGGAGAAGTCCATGAAATCAAAGTAGCAATTGGCGAAAACGTTGCTGAAGGGCATGTAATTCTAACCCTTAAGGTGGCCGCGGAGGCAGAGGAAACAAAAGATTCCCCATCCAGTCTACCTGACCAGGTGACGGGCCAGGATACCGCAGCCAGTGAGGCGGCAGAGACAGTTTCGGTTGATTTAGCCCCACAGCAACAAGCCGCCAGTGCCGCACCTGACAGTGATCACCAGGCGGATTTAGTGGTGCTGGGCTCAGGGCCCGGTGGCTACACTGCCGCTTTTCGAGCGGCGGATCTCGGGCTCAATGTCATTCTGATCGAGCGATATGATGTCATCGGAGGGGTCTGTCTCAATGTGGGTTGCATTCCCTCCAAAGCGTTGCTCCACGTCGCCAAGGTGATCGAGGAAGCCCATGACGCCAGCGAGGTCGGCGTGACATTTACCAAACCAAAGGTAGATATTAAAACTACGGTAGGCTGGAAAGACGGACTCGTCAGTCAGCTAACCAAGGGCTTGGTCGGTCTCGCCAAACAGCGCAAGGTCACCGTGATCCATGGTATTGGTCAGTTCACTGGGCCCAATCAGATTAGTGTCACAACCGAGTCCGGAGAACAGACAGTAGGATTCAGTCAGGCCATTGTTGCAGTGGGTTCATTGCCCGTTAAAATTCCTGGTTTTCCCCACGATGATCCTAGGTTGATCGATTCCACCGGAGCTTTGGAGCTGGATGGTGTTCCAAAAAATCTGCTTATAGTTGGTGGAGGAATAATTGGATTGGAGATGGCCACGGTCTATCACGCGTTGGGAAGTAAAGTTAGCGTTGTCGAGATGATGGATACCTTGATGACCGGGGCTGATCAGGACATGGTCAGACCATTGCTGAAGAAGATTAAAAAGCAATACCAAAATATCTGGACTGGCACCCGGGTAACGGAAATGAAAGCCCAGAAAAATGGCATAAAAGTAAGTTTTGACGGTAAAAATGCTCCAGACAGTGAGACCTTTGACAAGGTGTTGGTGTCCGTAGGAAGGAGTCCCAATGGGAATAAGATAAGTGCAGAATCTGCCGGAGTTAATGTCGACGAACGAGGATTTATTGCGGTCGACGACCAAATGCGGACAAATGTCCCGAATATATTTGCTATCGGCGATGTCGTAGGTCAACCGATGCTGGCGCATAAGGCCGTGCATGAAGGTAAAGTGGCCGCAGAGGTTGCTGCCGGTTTAAAAAGCGGATTTGAGGCCAGAGTTATTCCATCGGTTGCTTATACCGATCCGGAAGTTGCCTGGGTCGGCTTGACCGAATTGGAAGCCAAAGCCCAGAGTATTCCCTATGAAAAGGGTGCGTTTCCCTGGGCGGCCAGCGGCAGATCGTTGTCACAGGGGAGAAGCGAGGGAATCACCAAGCTGCTTTTCGATCCAGAATCTGAACGCCTGCTTGGCGCCGCGGTGACTGGGAATAGCGCTGGTGACCTGATAGCCGAGGCAGCGCTTGCCATCGAAATGAATGCTGATGCCCAAGATATCAGCCTGACCATTCATGCCCACCCTACCCTGGCGGAGACCATTGGATTTGCCGCAGAAGCATTCGAAGGGACTATCACCGACTTATACATGCCGAAGAAAAAACCCAAGTAGGTTTATTGGATAGATCTACCGGAAACAATAACTAAAGTTGTCCGGATCGAAATTGGTAAACCAATTATTCTGGATATTTTTTCTTGGCTTTGGCGGCGGCAATTTTACCTTTTTTCTTTTTGGACTTAGCCGTAGCAGTCCATTCGTAGGTATGTTTCCCACCTGGTGGGCAGGGACTCAAGTACTTAAATTGGCCTGGGACAATTGTACTTCCTCCACTATATTCCACCACACCACCTCCATGTCTATAACTCGGCGCGTCCTTATCTTTCATATAAAAGGAAATATATTTGGTGTTTTCCGGAACATTAGACAAGACAAAAGTGGGATTGGTCACGCGATTAGGAGATCCAGAGGTGCATGAAGGTATGTCACCCCATTCAAAAGAATCCAGCGAAAAATCACTTGCACCTAGTCCCTGATTATTCAGCACCAACATTCCAGCAATGACAATTTGACCTCTATTCATTAACTTTCCCTCAATTTAGTTATTGAACCTCAATGTCTCAGTCAGGGTAATACTGCACTTTAAGCAACAAAAAAAACAATCTGACTGGCACCAGACCAGGTTAGAGGAAACCATGGCTAATTATCATTTTTTTTCTGATATTGGAGCAACTGCATCATAACGCGCCGACTTCGCAATTCCTTGCCACCCAGTTGCTGATAAATCAAATGACGAAGCAGGGATCTCGCTTGACGCTTTGATTGCTGTGAGTCAAATTGTTCCACCAGTAATGCGTTGAGCGTTCCCCCATTAATGCGTACTGACGATTCTTGACTATTATCGGTATCAGTCACCAGAATTGGTCCCTTTTGCGGCAAATATTGATATTCAAAACCTGCATTGACTTCTTCTCCTGTCTCAACATCATGGTCCAGAATCAAGCCGAATCCTATTTCCTGCAGCAATCGCTTTTCGAAAATTCTGAGCACGGTACCAATTTCGAATCCAGATGATAGCTTGCGAATGGCGTCGTCGTAATGATCATACAGTTCTGCGTGTTCGTCGAATCGGTGCAGAAATTTTAGGATTAACTCGTTCACATAGTACGCTGAGCTAATGGATTTTGGCAGCAGATATCGTGGGATTCCGCCAGGCTCAGCTGCAGTAAGTATGGGTAGATGGCCCTTACCCGCCCAGCTTAACAACAATGGATGAAACGGCAGAATTAAACCTCTAACTCCTGATTTTTGTCGCCGCGCCCCCTTGGCGAGCAACATAAACCTCCCGTGATGACGGCTGAAAATATCAACCAGTAAACTGGTTTCAGAATAAGGGCGGGTGTGTAGAACGTATCCGGGCTGTTGATTGTGTTTCACTTTGTCCGGAATTTACTCAGGTTTCGGTATAACCCAAAGATTTAAGCATAGTGTTATTGTCGGCCCATCCTTTACGCACCTTGACCCATAAATTAAGCCTGACTCGGGTATCAAACGCTTTTTCCATGGCTTTTCGAGCATTTTCTCCAATCGCTCTTAGTTGCTGTCCTCCACTTCCAATTACAATAGATTTTTGACTCTGTTTTTCCACCCAGAGAGTCATGTCGGCATAGCAGAAATCCGGGTCGTTTCGATCGAATCGAACCACTTCCACCGCCGACTCATAGGGCAATTCTCGACCTAGCATTAAAAACATTTGCTCGCGAACCAATTCGGATGCAAAAAACTTATCTCCCCGACTACTAACCTGATCTGCTGGGAACCCCGGTGGGCCTTGGGGCAAGTGCCTGACTAATGTATCAAGCAGGGAATTCGGATCACCCAGTTGTAATGCAGACAACGGGATAATTTCGACGAAGTCGTGAAGTTCACTACTTTCCTTGATCAGCGGCAACAACCTCGACTTATCCTTAAGCATATCTATCTTGTTGATCACCAATAGAACCGGTGCGTTACGGTCCGTAACGGTTTTAAACGCATGGGTATTAGCTGGGTTCCAGCCGCGGTGGTCGATCATAAACACAATCAAATCGACATCAGTAAGACTGTCAATCGCAGTTCGATTTATCACTCTGTTGAGGTTTTTTTTCTCCCCAAAATGCAATCCTGGCGTGTCAATAAACGCCAATTGCGCGTGATCAAGGGTTTTTATTCCGAGGATACGGTGACGGGTTGTCTGGGGTCGACGTGAAATAATTGAAATTTTTTGCCCAATTATCCGATTGATCAAGGTTGATTTTCCGGCGTTTGGCGGCCCGGCTATAGCGACAAAACCGAATTTGTGGACAGGTTTCAAGGGGAACTTCTGCCTCTGTTTATCCAGCTTTACCATGATTATCAAGTAATGCCCTTATTGCGGACTCAGCTGCGCTCTGCTCAGCAACCCGTCGACTGCTTCCGTAGGCGATAAATGGGCTGCCAACGTGATCGATTTCACATTTTACTTCAAAAGTAAGCTGATGAGGTTTACCGGATTGACTCACTACTTCGTAGTTTGGAAGCGCCTTTTCCTGTTTTTGCAAAATCTCCTGCAATTGAGTTTTGTTGTCCTTAAGATTGTCGGGCGAAATATTTCGAAGCATCGTTGAAAACTGCTCAATGATGACACCTTTGACTGCAGCATGCCCAGCGTCAATAAAGATTGCTCCGAGGGTCGCTTCAAAAGCATCGGATAATATTGAGTCACGCTCAAATCCGCCACTCTTTAATTCTCCTTCACCCAGGATTAGAAACTCTTTCATGTCCAGATTTCGCGCCACTTCCGCTAAGGTACTTTCACGAACGAGACGCGCCCGCATTTTGGTTAAATCACCTTCAGCTACCAGAGGAAATTGATCAAACAAAGCTTCAGCAATGATGAAGCCGAGCACACTATCCCCTAGAAATTCCAGACGCTCGTTATTTTTGTGGTGAAAACTTCGATGAGTCAGCGCCTGTTTCAACAGACGTCGATCTAAAAAGCAGTAGTTGAGTCTTGTTTCAAATTTTTCTAAAGCGCTACTGCCCATTCGGATTATTGGCTATTTCCACCTTATTTTTGAAATCAAAAAGAAGAAAGGCATTGTGAACCAAATGAACGACTACTTCATAGTTTACCGTCATTACCCTGACGCCTTTAACATTTTTAATTTGAAAAGCTTTATCCAGGTTTACATAATTGTCTGCATAATCAATATTGAGCCTAAGCTTCATTCGCTTAAGAATGCGTGCACGAGAGGTTGTCATGATATTACGCTCTTCAACCAATAACTGTAATACCTTATTTATTTTCTCATTGTTCAAATAGGGAGGGATAGATCTGACCGCAACCACAGTTACGCAGATTAAAAATGCTGCTGCCCAAACAAATCCCCAAAAACTTATGCCACGTTGTTTTTTCAATTGGTCACCTGCTGTTTCAAAACGTTCCTTATGCTAAGTCCAAAGAAATCTGCCAAGTAAATTATTGAATCTTGCTGCCAATTCTACCCCAGTTAACGCCTCCACCCGACGCACTTTTCCAGCTGAACCAGATAAAAAATGCCTTACCGACCACATTTTCCTCGGGTACAAATCTCCAATATCGACTATCGTTACTATGATCCCGATTATCCCCCATCACAAAGTAATGGCCTTCTGGAACTTCTACTTCAATGTCCCTGGTCGCAACCTTGTCATCAATTAGAATCGTATGCCCGGAACCATCAATTGTTTCGATTAGCTGACTAGCGCTGCGACCACGCATTCTCGCGTGCTCAAATTCGAATTCTCCGTCCGCTACCGTTGGTGCCAGCTCCCCATTAATGTACAGTCGTTTACCTTTGTATCCGAGCTTATCTCCTGGTAACCCGACAACTCTTTTTATAAAATTCAGCTTCGGGTCATTTGGAAATCGAAAAACCATCACATCTCCGCGCTCTGGCTGAGAAATATCTGAGATCTTCTTGTGCACTACTGGCAGCCTAATACCATAAGTGAATTTGTTAACCAGTATGAAATCTCCTATGTGCAAGCTCGGCAACATCGATCCAGATGGAATTCGGAATGGCTCAACAATAAACGATCGCAATACGAATACGATCAGTATGACCGGAAACAACGCCCTGGCATATTCAACTAACACTGGCTGTGTCGAAACATTGGCAGACGACTCAGCCACTACCCCACCCTGGACACTGGCCGTCGCACTACGACCCTCCACGACAATTCTATAGATCAGGGAGATTAGTCCAGTCACCACCAGACAAACAAACAAGATTAATGAAAAATCCACAAATTGTTCCTATTGTTTAAAATATTAACTGGCCAAACGCATTGTTTACTCGCGATCCACCTTAAGTACAGACAAAAACGCCTCCTGGGGTATCTCCACGGAGCCGATCTGTTTCATTCGTTTTTTACCTGCTTTTTGCTTTTCAAGCAACTTACGCTTACGCGTAATATCTCCCCCGTAACACTTCGCTGTTACGTTTTTTCGCAACGCTTTTACAGTTTCCCGGGAAATAATCTTGGCACCGATAGCCGCCTGAATCGCGACATCAAACATCTGCCGCGGAATTAATCCACGCATTCGCTTCACCAGTGCCCTTGCTCGATAGAGACTCTGGGCTCTGTGAACCAGCACTGCGAGAGGATCAACCCGTTCACCATTAATCATAACATCCACCTTGACCATATCGGCAGGGCGATTTTCGATATATTCATAGTCAAGTGATGCATATCCTCTGGTATCTGATTTCAGATGATCGTAAAAATCAAGTACAACTTCATTTAAAGGCATTTCGAACTCAACCATGACTTGACGACCGTGGTAGTGAATGTTTCGTTGAGCTCCCCTTTTCTCAATGCATAAGGTAAGGACCGCGCCAACGTGTTCATGGGGCACAAGAATTCGTGCAATAATAAAGGGCTCGAGAATCTCGTCAATCGCCGATGGATCCGGCAAATCTGCAGGATTATCGATATACACCACTTTACCGTTTCTAACCCGAATCTCGTATACCACTGTCGGCGCAGTCGTTATCAGCTCAAGATTATATTCACGTTCCAGCCTCTCTTGGACGATTTCCATATGCAGCATGCCGAGAAAGCCACAGCGAAACCCGAATCCCAACGCCTGGGAGGATTCTGGTTGATAAGATAATGCAGAGTCATTCAAGCTCAATTTATCCAGTGCCACCCTGAAAGCCTCGAAATCTGCGCTGTTGATCGGGTATAAACCAGCGAATACGGTGGGTTTAACCTCCTTAAACCCGTCCAGAGCTTTGGTTGCCATTTGGTGGGTCAGGGTTACCGTATCCCCTACCCGGGCAGATTTAATATCCTTAAGACCAGCGATCATAAATCCCACCATCCCGGTGGATAATTCCGGAACATTCAATGGCTTGGGTTTAAACACGCCTACTTTCTCAACCAGGTAATCCAAACCGGTGGACATCATGCGAATCTTGGTTCGCGCGGCGGTTAAGTTTCCATCCAGAATTCGGACCAGAGATACAACGCCAAGGTAATTATCAAACCAGGAATCCAGCACCAATGCACGCAGTGGAGCGTCTGGTTGACCATCAGGAGGCGGCAGCAGTTTGACAATTTGCTCCAGTACTTCTGCCACCCCAAGGCCGGTCTTGGCGCTAACAGAAAGTGCTTCGGTACTATCTATGCCAATGACTTCCTCTATTTCCTGGATAACGCGCTCAGGTTCTGCAGCCGGTAGATCGATTTTATTGAGTACTGGAATTACGGTAAGTCCCAGATCTACCGCAGTGTAGCAATTGGCGACAGTTTGAGCTTCCACGCCCTGGGCTGCATCGACTACCAATAAGGCGCCTTCACAGGCAGTTAAGGATCTTGACACTTCATAGGAAAAATCCACGTGTCCCGGTGTATCGATCAGATTAAGCTGATATTCAAAACCGTCCTCTGCTGAATACTGCAGTGTCACACTCTGTGCTTTTATAGTGATTCCGCGCTCGCGCTCGATATCCATGGAATCAAGCACCTGTTCTTTCATTTCCCTGGCGTCGAGTCCCCCGCAAAGCTGAATAAAACGATCGGCAAGGGTCGACTTACCATGGTCGACATGGGCAATAATGGCAAAATTCCTAATTCTGGATTGGTCGATCCTGGACATGAAAGCTGGGCGCTGGAAGCTGTGGAAACGGATGATTAAGGCAGCGTGAAATAGGTTTCGATCAACTCTGCCGAACTTATACCAGGCGGCTATCGTTACCCTATTTTTGCGACCGCGATTGTACCTGTTTGCACCAGCGGTTGCTGTGATTTTCAATACTATTGCACGGATATATGTAAATTCAATTAGATTGATGGTTGTAATCAAAGATTGTAATTGGAAATTCAGCGTAGTGACTGATTGTTTAACCAAGAAATCCCCGCAATCAGGGTAGAATAACTGTTAGCTACCAACTACTTGACTCATGACCCAATCACAACAGGCGAAACTGCTCGAACAATACTATTCGTTGCAAACCGAAGACAGCGAATTACGTAGAGACATGCGTCTACTCGGGGGACTGCTCGGGGAAACAATCAAGAATCAACATGGAGAAGCGTTGTACCAACTGGTAGAAGAAATTCGCCAAATGGCAAAAGACATGCGCAGCAGCGAGGCCGCGGATCCCAGAGACTTGATCAAACGCTTGTCTCAGCTGGACAGCTCCCAGGTATTAATACTGGCCCGGGCTTTTACTTTGTTTCTGAACCTGGCAAATATCGCCGAGCAGCATCACCAAATTCGCCGCAGGCGGCAGATTGCAGCCGAATCTGACCACCAAGGAGGTTCCGACCCTTCCGCAGTCAGCTTTCTCGAAGCAGAGTTTGGTAAATTGATATACTCCGGTGTTGATCCCGAAGTGCTCTACGAGCATGCCTGCAAGCTTTCGATCGAACTGGTTCTGACAGCGCATCCAACCGAGATATTACGGCGCAGCGTATCGAGTAAATTCCTCCGGATAAACCAGTTATTGGCGCAACACGACCGCAGTGATCTGTCCCGATTGGAGCGCGACCAAATCAGGTTGTCATTGCATCGTGCCATTACCGAAGTGTGGGAAACCGATGAAATCAGACGTAAGCGCCCTACCCCGGTTGACGAGGCCCGAAATGGTCTAATTGCAGTAGAACAAACCCTGTGGGATGTGGTTCCAGATGTAATCAGGCAACTTGATCATGCCCTGAGCCAATGTACCGATAAGCACTTGCCATTGACCGCATCACCGATCCGGTTTGGCTCCTGGATGGGGGGAGACCGGGACGGTAATCCCAACACCACCCTGAAAGTAACCAGGGAAGTCAGTTTGATTTCCCGGTTAAAAGCAGCCGAGCTGTTTCATCAGGAAATTGCTGCATTGCGTCTCGATTTGTCCATGACAAATTGCAGTGCTGAGCTCAGTCAAAAGGTCGGTGACGACCAACGGGAACCCTACCGGGTTTTACTTCGGGAGGTTCGGAAAAAATTACGTAATACCATCAAATACTACAATCGCCAGCTTGGTAATCTCGACACAGTTGGGACCCGGGGAGAAAAAGCAAGTGACAGGGATATTTACCTAAATAGTGATCAGTTGCGACAACCACTGTTGCTGTGCTACCGGTCCCTGGCCCAAACCGGTAATAAAATGATCGCCGACGGAAGATTAACTGATATTTTACGAAGGCTCGATTCGTTTGGATTGATTCTATTGAAGCTGGATATTCGGCAGGAGGCAGATCGCCATGGTGAAGCCATCGACGCGATCACGCGGCATCTCGATCTGGGAAGTTACCTTGAATGGGATGAAGCACGTAAGCAGGCGTTTCTGATCCAGGAATTGCAGAGCAAACGACCACTAATCCCATCAATATTTCCCAGTTCTGATCAGGCCTCGGAACAGGCCTGCGAAGTCTTTGGAACCTTCCGTATGCTGGCGCGAGAGAACCCAGAGTCACTGGGAACCTATGTTATTTCCATGGCAGCAGATCCTTCGGACGTGCTCGAAGTTGCTTTATTGCAAAAAGAATGCCGGATAGCATCGCCAATGGGAATCGCTCCATTGTTTGAACGACTGGATGATCTCGAACATGCTGCGGATTGTATGTCCAGACTGTTTTCAATCGATTGGTACAAACACTATATCAATGGCAAACAGGAAGTCATGATTGGGTACTCTGATTCTGCCAAAGATGCTGGCAAGCTCGCCGCTTCATGGGGCTTATACCAGGCCCAGGAACAACTCACCGAAGTCTTTGCCCAAAACAATATTTCTCTCACCTTGTTCCATGGTCGCGGCGGTACCGTGGCCAGGGGTGGTGGACCTGCATACGAAGCAATACTGTCGCAACCACCGGGCTCAGTTAATTGCTCCATGCGGGTAACCGAACAAGGGGAAGTAATCCAGGCTAAATTTGGCCTTCCTGGAATGGCGATGGAAACCCTGGAGGTATACATCGGTGCAATGCTTGAAGCCACCCTGGCACCGCCACCCAAACCCAAACAACATTGGCGCGAACAAATTTCCAAACTGGCGGCAAGTTCTCTGGAGGAATTTCACCAGATCGTTCGACATCACCCAGATTTTGTCGAATATTTTCGCTTGGCAACACCAGAACAGGAACTTGGAAATCTGAAAATTGGCAGCAGACCTGCCAGGCGTAAATCAGGCGGTGGCATAGAAACACTAAGAGCAATCCCATGGATTTTTGCCTGGACCCAAACTCGACTCAATCTGCCAGCCTGGCTCGGCGTTGGAGCTGCACTAAGGCATGCGTTTGATAATGACGATAAGGCTGTTCTAGATGAAATGCAGGCCGACTGGCCATTCTTCAGCGCGACAATGGATTCCATAGAAATGGTTTTTTCTAAAGCCGATGCTACGGTGTCAGCAATTTACGACGAACGCCTGGTTCCATCGACACTTCAATCGCTTGGTGTTGAGTTACGCGAAAAGTACCAGGAGACAGTGAATCTGACTCTGGCGGTAACCGGTCACAAAGTTCCACTTGAAACACAACCGGTGGTTTTGCGCTCGGTGCAAGTTAGGAACACCTATGTCGACCCGCTCAACCTGCTCCAGGTTGAATTGTTATCGAGGGTGCGAGAGAACCAGGATGAAGACGCCCTGGACGCCTTGTTAATCGCGATCAATGGTATCGCAGCGGGCATGCGGAATACTGGTTAGACGGCTTTGGGTTTTATTCCGAATTTAGCCGATTCACTTAAATTGGTTTATGAAGCGTAGTAAAAACGTTTGCGCAGTTGTTCTCGCCGGTGGCAAAGCGACCAGAATGGGCGGGCAGGATAAAGGATTGGTAGAAATCGCTGGAGAATCAATTGTGTCCCGAATTTGTAGGCAACTTGAACCACAGGCCGGCAAACTGGTAATTAACGCCAATCGCAATCTCGAGCAATATCGAAAATTTGGCTTCGAGGTTATTACGGATATCCTGGAGGACTACCAAGGACCACTGGCTGGAATGCTGTCGACGCTTCAGTTAACAGACAAAGAATGGGTCCTTACGGCGCCCTGTGATGGCCCGTTTATCTCACCAGCGTATTGTAAACGCATGATAACAGCAACCTCAGAAAACTCGGTAAAGCTGGCAGTAGCATCGGATGGTGACAGATTACAACCGGTTTATGCGCTGATCCATCAGGATTTAACCGATAGCCTGGAAAAATATATTCAAAGCGGGGATCGTAAAATTGATCGCTGGTTTGGAATGCATCCGTATGAGACGGTGAACTTTGTGGACTGTACGGAAATGTTCACCAATATTAATACTCCCGAGCAAAAAACTGAAATCGAGCGCAGCCTGTTGGATTAGGCACTTGGATTTATCTCTGATTAGCCCAATTTTTTCAGCCGCTGAATAATGCCCCACGTTTCATTGCTCTTCCTCATAGCAGTCATCGAGATTTACTTATCCGAGTGAACAACTGTAGTTCAATTATTGAGTCCACATAGGCGTGCTTGTGCGTAATTTCGCAGCTGGATACTGCCACTCAGCACTACAGCCCTCAATGTTCAACGGAAATTTCAAACGCCTTGCCCGCCCCCACTCGGTACGCTCAATGTTTTCGCTGAAATCTGATTCGTTAACTTCCTGTAGAGCTGTATTAGAATCTATTGCTGAGTAGTTGCTCAATAAATCTGCCGTTTTCGCCAATGACAATTTAGCTGATAGTAAAGTCCCCGACTCGGCTTTCTCTTTAAGAGCATGTAACACGGCTGCGGCCATAAAATAGCCAGTTGCGTGATCGAGCGCCTGCACTGGCAGCGGATGAGGTTTGTCAATATTCTTCCATCTCATTCCAGATTCAGCGATACCGCTACTCATTTGAACTAAACTATCAAAACCTCTTCGGTTAGACCATGGGCCGCTCCATCCATAAGCACAGAGTGAAACAATAATTAGGCTACCATTAATTTGGCGACATCGTTGTTCGTCGAACTCTAAATTCTCGAGTGCTCCTGGTCGATAACCATGGATGAACACATCTGCTTCAGAAAGCAAACTAACAAAAGTATCGTGATCTGCTTGCCTGTTCAAATCCAGTCCGGCGCATCTTTTCCCTAGTGTCATTTCAGGAGCATTCGCTGAATCGTCCCATAAATCTATCGGGTCGATCCGCAGAATATCTGCACCATAGCCAGCTAGAAAACGGGTTGCCACAGGTCCTGCGATGACTCGGGTTAGGTCTAATACTTTTATTCCTTCCAGTGGTCTTTGCTGACGACTTTTCAATTTTAGTTTGCCAGTAGAACCGTGATTTTTCCAAATTACTGTTGGCTCCATCAAGATAGACTGACCTTGAGGGTGAGCTTTCCAACTCTCGAGGCTGCGCATTTCAGCCGCGCAACCTCCAGCCATCAGAACAGCCGTTTCCAATTCTTCAGCACATAGCTGTTTTACAGCTTTCTTAACATCTTCTCTATGGCTTTTGCATCCCAATACAGAAAGCACTGCATTTTTATGATGTGTAGCATTAGTGTGTAGCTTTATCCAGCCATCGATAGTTTGATAATCGCCAGCAATTTCATCCCAAGAAGGTGGCAATTGCCATCCTGCGGGATAAATACTTTGTGCAAACCACAGTGAGGCGAGTCTCTGATCAACATCAACTTTAGAGAACGATGCCCCGTATACATTAGCAAATTCTGCCAAAGACTTAGCGGCTACCAAAAGTGAATTAGCAGCCAAATCTGTCGTTCTAAAACACGACGGTAAAACGCCTTGGCCAGAGACACTCAACTTTACTGGTGAGGTCTGTTGAATATCGGTCCCAACACTTGCGCGAAAGTCGTTAAGAATTCTCTCTAGCACTCAATTCCTCTAATACTCTGAACATCCGTTTTCCATTTTCAATAATTTTCTTTAAAACAGACGATTGACCGAATTGGTATAAAGCGCTCATTGGAATAGAAGAACACAAGGGTCTTACTAACTTCTATGCGCCTCGTAATACGCCCGTAAAATGGAGTTAATTCGGCTTTGGTATCCTGCGCCTTGTGATTGCATCCATTCCAATACGTCCTTGTCTAACCGGATGGTTAGTTGCTTTTTTCCGGGAGGCGTTACGGCTTTCGCTTCCTTAAAAAAATTTTCATCTAGTTCTGGTATATCGCTGTAATCGATAGTGTCATTGGTCAATGCATCAATGTGTTTCAAGTCGCTTTTGATAGATTTTTGTTTCACGGATATTTGCCTTTCTCATCGATATAAATCTGGCTTTGTCCCCTCTTGGTGTATGAGCAATGACCACAGTGCGGTCTGCCAACATACCCAAAGTAATAAATCTTTCTTCCCCATAATCATAGCGTTTGTCTTCAAACGTGATGCAGAACCCAGAGAAAATGAGGTCGGCATCTTCAAAGCTTAATCCATGTTTGAGGAGATTCTGTTTGCACTTTAGCTCATCCCATTCATACATGGATATTGTTCCTTCAACGTAGCTACAAGTGTAACTACATACTGATTGCTTGTCAAATTACCTAGCAAGGCTAATTTATGCAAAACCAACGGTTTTGCAACTCCCCGAGTATCCCTTTTTGAGTATCTACCGCCAGTGTGGGATCATATTGAACCCTAAACTTGGCTGTATCAAATCAAGTATCAACATACACAAGTCGCCCCTACCAGTCCCGAAGCATCCTGATTTCTAATTCTTCAGGTAGACTTATTTATCGGATCCATTGCGTAACTCCTCGACTTGTTGCTCTCGCTGCTCTCTAAGTTTATGAATGCCTTTAATTCGAATAAACCCCCAAGCAACCATCGATACAAAAACTAGTCCTAGCGCGCCAAACTTGAGAATATTGGAAGAATTAGTCGACCAGATTCCGATTAATATCAGGAAGGCCAAACCAAATAGATATATGATGATCCGCTCATCCAGATAGGCAACACCCCATTTATGACGCTTTTGGAGACCGCTGCTTTGCTCCATCTCTACCTGAGCCGCTCGCGCCTGTACCCGTGCTATACCAGCTTCTGCATTGTCGTCCATTAATATTCCTCGTTTAGGTTACCGACTAATGACACGGCGATAATCTTAGCCCTACTATTAGATTTACGATAACAATACATATTACATCATGAAACTGAGATATTCCATGGTCAAAACATTGGATCTACCAATAACAGTTACACAGATAGTGAACCATGCAATTCTATTCAAGAACAGGTTGTTAGCTAATTCTGGACTTGTTGGTAAACAATGAATTTTCTACCAGAATTCTGGCGTATCGTGTTTGAATCTCTAACTTTGTCAAATCGTGCTGGTCAATTCCGCCGAACAACAGATCGACTTATTTCATTCAAAAATGGTCATGGATTTTCAGCTCTATGATAATTTAATCTGAAATTGACAACGATTACTACAGTCGCTTGATAAAACTTGGCCTCAGTTCAAAAAACCTGTAACCGCGGCAACTGAAATTCCATACTGTTGACAAATCTCCCTGGCTTCGTCAAATCTATCATCACTCACCCAGGTAGCGGTATAGAGTCGTCGCGAATTTTCCGGATCATGATCTATGTGCAGAGTCAACAATCGTTTCCCATCATCCATAAACTTTTTATTGAAACTCAGAAAACTACCTTCCGGTCGTGCACTTCGAGTACTCCAGGACATTCCAATCGGCGTGGGATATAGTAACATTCGACGCTCGCTACCGTGTGACTCCATATATAAACTGAAATAGCCATTCTTTACTTCTTCGTCCAGAAATTTTTGCAATTCACTTCGATGCATCCAGTCAGTCAATTGCTGTTCGCGTAAACGACTGTTTTCCTGCTCCAACCTGGACATTGTGATGACTACCTGTCCGATAACGATCTGCTCGGGTTGATCTTGATAGGTCGTAATGTTAACAACGTCGTCCGAGTCACAAATAATACTTTGAAAACTTATCGAACCATCCTCAAACTCACATCTATACGCCTGGGCGCCCGCGACATCCACGATAACAATGAGACTTAGAAATATTATTCCCTTGCAATAACTCATAGCAGCAGAATTAAACTAATTCAACAGTCCATCAGGCAAATACAACCGTAATTCTTCTATTTTTCTTTCCCTTGTTCTTGATACTTTGGACCCGCACCGGGCCGATCTCCCCGGTCCGTGCAATGTGGGTTCCGCCACATGGCTGTAAATCGACTCCCGCAAAATCGATTAGTCGAATCCGACCCGCGTCTTTGGGAGGTTGAACCGACATGGTTCTCACCAGGTCCGGTTGTTGCGCCAGTTGTTCATCGGTAATCCAGCGCAGAGACATCGGCGCGTCGAGTGCGATCAGGGCATTCAATTCATCCTCAATCGATTGCTTGTCGGGAGGATCCGGCAGATAAAAATCCAAACGCCCAGTACCATCACTAATTGATCCCCCCGTGACCGGCTCGGGAACCACCGCACAAAGCATATGCATACAACTATGCATTCGCATCAATCTATGCCTTCGTTGCCAATCGATCTGCAAGCTGATCCTGGAACCAACATCTGGTAGCGATGTTTCATCAGAGATAAGATGCAGATGCAATCCACTATCGGTGTCCTTATAGCAATCGATAATCTCAATCGCCTGACCACCAGCTGCAACAAAAACCCCCTGGTCCCCCGGTTGTCCTCCAGCCATGGGATAAAACACAGTTTGATCTACCGCAAATCCATTTCTCTGAACTGCTGTCACCATAGATTCACAGGATTTTAGATATCCATCTTCTCGAAACAATTCTTCAGTCATGTAATGCGTTCCATGGATTGGGTAATTTTTTGTTTAACATGCTCAGCCACTTCGACAGCGGTCAACCCAGCATTACCGTCAACCAGTGGTGCCAGATTGTTCTGTACGCAATGAATGAAGTGAGAGAGTTCCGCATTCAATGGCAACTGGGGTTGAACTTCGATTTTTTGATCAACCAGTTCCGGAAAACTTGCATTCGAATCTCCGCTACGGGTTTTAACCTCCTCCAATTGCTGATCAGCGAAATTAAGTCCCAGATAGTGATCTTTTGAAAACACCCTGATGCGGCGAAATTGGTTTCTCGAAACCCTGCTGGCTGTGACATTAGCGACTGCGCCATTGGCGAATTCCAGACGAGCGTTGGCGATATCGACATGATCAGTTATCACCTTGGTACCAGTGGCCGACACAGATTCCAAGGTCGATGGCACCAGGGACAAAACGATATCAATGTCGTGAATCATCAGGTCGGTAACCACGTCTACATCAGTTGCCCGTTCAACAAATTTTCCGAGACGATGCACCTCGATGAAACGCGGATTAGACGCCATCTCGGCGAGTTTCATTACGCCTGCATTAAAGCGCTCCAAGTGACCTATTTGTAGAATAGCATTATGATCTTGCGCTAATGCAACAATCTCTTTACTTTCTGCGACCGTGGGTGCGACAGGTTTTTCCAGAAGCATATGGATGCCTCGTTCGAGAAAAGGACGGGAAGCTGACAAATGAGAACTTGTTGGCACTACCACGCTTACCGCGTCGATAGACTGGCCCAAGTTATTGTCCAGCAATTCACCGACTGAACCCAGGGAATCACAATTATACTGGCCACCTATCTCTTCAGCTGCCGCCCTGTCAGTATCGACCACGGCGATCAGATTCACCTCAGGTATATTATTATAAATTTTCGCGTGAATCCGTCCGAGATACCCTACTCCAATGACGGCGACATTGACTGGTTTAGTCATTTATAGTTATTGAGCCTCCAAGGTTTTAACAAAATCCATAGCCTACACCGATGATATGAAAATTGCGAATTCAGGACAAAATTTTATTTCTTAAAAATTCCACACAAGTCATATTGCAGGAATGGACTGCTTTACTCAATGCGGTGATGGCTTCAATTCTTGGAAATCCCTTACGCCAGGAAAGAATAACTTCACGAGTTGGGGTTTTTCCAGTAAAACGCTTTATCGATAGAAGCCTCCTGGAGTATTCCTCGGCTCCCGCCGCACTACAAGGCAATACTGTGACGCCCACACCACTCGCTACCATATGGCGTATAGTCTCTATAGACCCCCCTTCTAGGGTTTTTTGTAGATCATCCTGATGCCCTATTCGCAAGCACCCTGGGCATTCTTCAAGTACCTGGTCTCGAAAACAATGTCCCTTGCCGAGTAATAACACGGTTTCTTCTGCAAGATCATCCCGGTGCACAGATTTACGCTCGCTCCAGGGATGGGAACGTGGGAGTACCACAACAAAAGGTTCCCGATACAGTGGAAGAATCTCAACGCCAGACTCACTGAACGGACGCGCCAGAATAATGGCGTCAAGGTTGCCTTGCTTTAACCGAACTCGAAGATCGGCGGTAAATCCTTCCTCAATGATTACCTGCAAGTTCGGGGTCAAGTCTCTTAGTGCGGGAATTAAATGGGGTAACAAATAGGGCCCGATGGTATAAATAACGCCTATACGCAATGGTTCTGACATTCCATTGTCATCGGTCGCCGCAATCCGGGTAATTTTACCCGCTGCTTCCAGAGTCCGCTGAGCCTGGTTTACAATTTGTTCACCGATAGGTGTCACCATTACCTCGTTTTTCCCACGCTCGAATAATATAACGTTAAGTTCATTTTCGAGTTTTTTGACTGCCACACTCAGGGTAGGCTGGCTCACAAAACAAGCCTGGGCGGCACGCCCAAAGTGTCGTTCCCTGGCAACCGCAACGATATACCGAAGTTCAGCGAGGGTCATATCAACTGGGCATGTACCAGGGTACTGGCCAGGCGAAATTGTTGATACCCAATCTCTACTGCAATAAGGCTAAGTCCGAGGCTAACGATTTTGCTACTGGCGCAGCTAACACCCCGGTTTCATGGTTATAGTTTTCGTGATCGACCCCCATGCGAATCTCCCCCTTATTTTTAGCGGACTCCACCATTGCCGCCGATAATTCGAAACGCAGAAAGTGAATCGCTGAAGTTTTCTCTTCTGTCTCCCGTTCCAGGTCTTCATTTGCGATTGGATACACCTTCTCATGTTCGCATATGGCCACCCAGATTTTCCGCTCTACCCCGATCAGTTTAGCCAACTGCCTCCGCCTGATTTTTTCGTCATCATATTCGATCATAAATGTCGCCTTCCAATTAGTTCCATCGGGTATTAACGGATTATAGGCGCCCAACTCTTGTTCGATTCCGGAAGCCTCGAAAATCTTTTCTATCCGCAGAATTTCCTGGATCTGGTATTGCATGGTCAATCGATCTTCAAAATACAGGGTCGCATTCGGACCCAATGCAATCCGACGATGCTTCTTGTGGTTGATAACCTGCTGACGAAAGTTGTCCCGTTCCTGGGAATATTTCTCCAGGGTCATTAGATCTTCACGTTGTAGTTTGTTCATGGCGTTCAAATTCATTTTTTAGGCGATCCCATATGCCTTACGCAGCAATGAAATCGGGTGTTCGGTGATTGATCCGTCGTCCATCCCGTGTTCGATAAAACGGCCAGCCATCGGACAATCACTACCGTAGTGGTCTGCTTCAGCCTGCTTAACTTTATTCACCACTGGCCTGGCAATTTTCATCGCGGTTGAATAGGAACGGGTCTTAACTCCGTAAGTGCCATCATGACCAGAACAGCGCTCGATTGGCTTTACCGTGGTTTCGGGTACCAGTTCAAGACATTGCCGAGTGGTATAGCCTATTTTCTGAACTCTCTGATGGCAGGCGACGTGATATGCCACAGTACCTAACGAAATTTTAAAATCGGTATCAAGGGCACCGTGTTTATACCGATGCATCAAATATTCGAATGGATCATAGATTGCGCCGGCCACTTTTCTAACTTCTTCGTCGTCGGGAAACATGAGCGGCAATTCCTGCCGGAACATCAATACGCAGGAGGGAACTGGCGCCATTATGTCCCAGCCCTGATCAACCAACCTGGCAAGTTCAGGAACATTGTTTTGTTTGGCCTGTGCTACCGCTGCAAGGTCACCCAGTTCAAGTTTTGGCATGCCGCAGCACTGCTCCTTATCCGCCAGGCGCACTTTTATCCCATTGTGCCGTAACACTTTCACTAGATCATCGCCTAAATCAGGTTCATTGTAATTTCCAAAACAGGTCGCAAAAATTGCTACATTTCCTGTGGTTTCGCCGGCAGCGTTTTCATCAGCACTGGAATCGGCAGTCCCCTTCATCCGCTTACGCAGGGTCTTGCTATCGTATACCGGTAATTTTGCCTCGGGGTGCACACCTAACGCTTTATCCAATAGCTTACGCAGCGGTTTAGTCTTATTGGCAGCGTTTACCCCATTGACCACAATGGGAATGCTGGAAAGTTTACCAACGGCGTCGGTAGAGGACAGCAGTTTTTCACTCAAGCTTACCTTGCCCTGGCGAAAACGAGTAGCCTTGGCCCGCAGCATCAAGTGGGGGAAGTCGATATTCCATTCGTGGGGTGGGGTATAGGGACACTTGACCTGGTAGCATAGATCGCACAAATAGCAATGGTCGACAACTTTCCAGTAATCTTCTTCATTTACCCCGTCAACTTCCAGGGTTGATGAAGCATCGACAAGGTCGAACAGAGTCGGGAAAGCATTACACAAACTATTGCACCGGCGGCAACCATGACACAGGTCATATACCCGCTCAAGCTCGGCGAACAGTGAAGATTCGTCATAAAACTCAGGATTATGCCAGTCCAGAGAATGCCGGGTTGGAGCTTCCAGATTTCCTTCGCGATGTGCCATGCCAACACCAAGTAATAATTCAATCTAAAGAGACCAGAGGCCAGTCCAACCGATAAGCCAGACTGGCGTCTGGTGACCAGTTACATCTCGTCTAATGCCTTTTGAAAACGATTGGCATGAGAGCGTTCCGCTTTACCCAGGGTTTCAAACCAATCCGCGATTTCATCGAAACCTTCGTCTCTGGCAGTTTTCGCCATACCCGGATACATATCAGTGTATTCGTGGGTTTCGCCAGCAACCGCCGCCTTGAGATTGTCTGAGGTGGGACCAATGGGAAGTCCGGTTGCCGGGTCGCCGCATTCTTCAAGATACTCGAGGTGTCCATGGGCATGACCAGTTTCACCTTCTGCCGTTGAACGGAAAACGGCGGCGACATCGTTATAGCCTTCAATATCTGCTTTGGCTGCGAAGTACAAATAGCGACGATTGGCCTGAGATTCGCCAGCGAAGGCGTCTTTCAGGTTTTGTTCTGTTTTTGAATCTTTTAAACTCATTGGATTATTCCTGATTAAACGTTTATCGGATATGCCCCGTGGGCATGCCGTATTATAACAATCCAACTCGATCAATCTAATTGATAATGTCAAACTATATAATAGATAAAGACTATCAATCGATTACCCCTCCAAGATGCAGAATTCCGCTAAAACCATCGTAATAACCGGCTGTTCCAGTGGCATCGGCGCCCGGTTGCATCTGGGGCTGATGAAACGTGGCTATCGTGTCGTAGCGAGTTGCCGGCATGCTGAAGATGTTGTCAGGCTTCAAGAACAGGGCTATGAAACGATTCAATTGGATCTCGCCAGTTCAAACAGCATTCAACAAGGCCTCGATCAAATTCACCAACTAACAGACGGCGAGGTTTATGGTTTAGTCAACAACGGCGCATATGGCCAACCCGGTGCGGTTATTGATCTGACCCGAGACGTATTGAGACAGCAATTCGAGACCAACGTATTTGGGACCCAGCAATTGACCAATGGGATTCTGCCAATGATGCTTCCTCATGGGCAAGGCAGGGTACTGCAAATTAGTTCAGTACTTGGATTTATCTGCCTCAAATATCGCGGCGCTTACAACGCCAGTAAATTCGCCCTCGAGGCATTGACCGATACCATGCGTCTGGAGCATCACGATAGCGGAGTCAAATTCAGCCTAATCGAACCCGGGCCCATCATCAGTGCGTTTCGCAGGAATGCGTTGCTTGCCTATCAGGAAAATATTGATCGGGACAAGAGTATGTTTCGTGATACTTACCTGGGTGTTGAGAAAAGGTTGGACAATCGGGAGAACCCGCGATTTAGCTTGTCGCCGGAGGCAGTGTTAACCGCCTGCACTCATGCGCTCGAAAGCAATCGACCCAAAATTCGCTACCCGGTGACGATTCCAACCCGGATAATGGCAGTACTGAAGAGAATACTGTCAGATCGGTGGATGGACGGATTTCTGCTGCGAAACAGTGACGGTAAAAAATAGGCTTATTAAAAGCAGTTTATCCGCAACAGCTGCCACCAGAACGCTTGCCGATTAATACTCTCACCTCAATCGGTTCCAGGGCAAAATGACGGGCTATCTGCGCAATGGACTTTCTTTGGTATTGATGCAACATCACCATCGTGTAAATATCGGCGTTGGTAATCCTGCGGTTATTATCACGTCGGTGGTAAACCCTGGTGCCGCGTCCACTCATATCAGTGTAGTGAATTAATCAAGCTCGGTGATTATTTTACTGTTGGCAGAACTCAATGGAGTCTGGCACATTTCCAGATGTAACCTTCCGCCGGTGGTGTAAGGATGGGATTCAACTACCTGCTCATTTAATTCAATACCCAGTCCCGGCTGATCCGGCGCGATCAGATATCCCTGTTCCCAGGTCAACGGTTTGTGCAAAATCGCATCATGAAACTCGGTCTGAATGGTTTCTAAAATCAGGAAATTGGGTGCGCTAAACGCAACATGTGCGGCGGCGGCGTGAGCAATCGGTCCACAATATATATGGGGTGCAATTTGAGCGTTGAATAACTCGGCAATAACCGCAATTTTTTTGGTCTCCCATATTCCTCCGCTTCGCCCAATATCCGGTTGTAGAATCGATACGCCAACCTGAAGGGCCTGATGAAATTCCATCCGGGTGGTTAACCGCTCACCCGTGGCGACGGGAATACTGGTGGCAGCCGCTACTTTACCAATCGCATCCATCTGATCTGGTGGACAGGGTTCTTCGAACCAGAGTGGATCATAAGGTTCGATTCGTCGGGCCAATCGAATCGCCGAAGAAGTCGTCATTTGCCCATGGGTTCCGAACAGTATGTCCGCGCGGTCTCCTATTGCTTCGCGAATTCGCCTAACACTGTATTCACTGCGCGAAAGCTCGGGCAGGGACAGTTCCCTCCCACCCTGGAAACTATAGGGTCCCGCGGGATCCTGCTTTATCGCGGTAAAACCCATGTCGACATATTCCAGGGCCCGCTGGGCTGCTGCGTCACCGTCGTGGTAAACGTCCCCGGACTCACTGTCCGCATCCTCATGGTCACCCAGATTTTTCGGATACAGATAGGTATAGGTCCGTAGGCGCTCATGGAACTTGCCACCGAGCAATTTATAAACTGGCTGTTCGTGGGCCTTTCCAAGAATATCCCATATGGCAATTTCAATACCGCTGAAAACCCCCATCATGCTGACATCGGGACGCTGGGTAAACCCGGCAGAATAAACCCGCCGGAACATCACCTCCAGATTATGCGGATCCTCACCAGCGATAAATCGTTTAAAGGTATCTTCTACCATTTGGCACGCAATATCACCCGAAACCGGTATGCCATAACACTCGCCGATTCCTTCGATACCATTGTCGGTAGTCAGCTTTACAATTACCCAAAATGAGCCGCCAATACCGGTCGGAGGAACCGTCACCCAGGTCTTAATTTGCGCCAGCTTCATCGGTTTACCAATACTCAGCTGATCTCGTATTAGCGGCTTATCGCGCTATCGAAAGCCTGCAAGGCCTCGATTCGCTGGTCAAGGTCCGGATGGGATCTAAACAGGCGTTTAAAGCCACTGGATTTGTTACTGGATATCCCAAAAGCCGCCAGTTGATCTGGTAGTTGTTCGGGTTCGTGCTGGGCCTGAAGTCGACGCAAAGCGTCAATCATTTTCTGCTTGCCCGCCAGGGTAGCACCACCTTCATCAGCACGAAATTCTCTTATCCGGCTGAAATAGCTGACGATGATGGAAGCGAGAATTCCCAATGCAAACTGGGCAACCATGGTAGTTATAAAGTATCCGATACCAAACCCGCGTTGATTTCGAAAAATCGCCTTATCCACTATATTACCTATGATCCTTGAGAAAAATATGACGAAAGTATTAAGAATCCCCTGAATTAATGCCAACGTCACCATATCACCATTGGCGACATGGCTAATTTCATGGGCCATGACGGCTTCCGCCTCATCTCGTGTCATGGTGTTCAGTAATCCACTGCTGACTGCCACCAATGCATCGTTCTTCTTCATCCCGGTAGCAAATGCATTGACTTGGGGGGTATCAAAAATTGCCACTTCCGGCATACCGATTCCAGCGCTTTCTGCCTGTTTCCGTACCGTGTTGACTAACCAGGTTTCGGTTTCATTGGCCGGTGCCTCAATCACTCTGGCCCCGGTAGAACGCTTTGCCATGGATTTAGACATGGCCAATGAAATAAATGACCCCACCATTCCTATCAGGAAGGCGAAAATCAGCATAGTCAGCGTGTTTCCACCGACATATTGGTCGAGCCCAAATATTCGAATGGCGATACTCAGTACCGCCATTACCGCCAGGTTAGTCCCAAGAAAAAGAAAAATTCGTGAAATCATCAACCCTTCTCCAGTGTTATAGAAAACACATCATTACTGTTTCAATCGAACTATTTCTTATTTATAGCAGGTCAAGAATTGTCTCAGCCTTACTGGCTTCGAATTCTCCTCCTTGCTCAATATTTAGATGGGTAACAACGCCATTGTCTACCACCATGGCATAACGCTGGGATCTTACTCCCATATTCTTATCGGTTAGATCAAGAACCAATCCGACAGCCTCAGTAAAATTTCCACTACCGTCGGCCAACATCACTATGTTGTCCTCGACATTCTGGGCCTCGCCCCAGGCTCCCATAACAAATGCGTCATTCACCGACAGACAGGCAATAGTATCAACGCCTTTTGCCTTGATCGCGTCGTTGTGAACAACAAACCCTGGTACGTGGGAGGCTGAGCAGGTTGGTGTGAATGCGCCGGGTAAGGCAAACAGCACAACTTTTTTACCACCAAACAAATCATCGGTGTTAATTGCCTCAGGTCCATCTTTCCCCATTATTGCCAGTTCTACACTGGGCACCTTGTCGCCTACTGCAATTGTCATTTTTACTACCTCGATAAAAATAAAATTATTAAACCAAAATTTCGCTGGTATCTCAACCAGCGGCTAATATGCTATCACCAACAATCATTAATTTTCCGAATTATCAGACATCTCTTATATTTACTTTATCTATTGCGACGATAAAATTTAAACAATAAAAGACAGTAGCAGACCCATCACCAGTATTGATATTCCATTCCCTACCAAAACCATGGATGCAACCAATTCCGGAGCCTGTTTATACTGCTCAGCAAACAAGTAATTTAATACTGCAGGGGGTAATGCAGCAAATATTAACAGAACCCCAAGATGCATCTGCTCCAACGGAACGACTAAAATGGCAACGGCAGCCGCGGTCAATCCAATTAACGGGCGGGTTATGCCGCCGATAACGCCGGATTTGAGCTGGGCGCGATTAACGTCGAGCATGCGGGCTCCAAGGGCAAATAACATCAGGGGAATAACAATCTGCCCCAGCATGGAAATCGGTTGCTGGACAAACCCAGGAATATCAATTGCCATGAAATTAACCAATAAACCCGCAGCCGTTGCGATGCTAACCGGATTCAAAAAAAATCCTTTCCAGGATACGATGCCACCAAATAACCAGGTTCCAAGAGTAAAATGCAACGTGTTACTGACCAGAAATAAAACCACGGCACCTTCCAGACCTGGTTCACCGAATGCCAGAACAGCCAACGGTAACCCCAAATTGCCACAGTTATTGAACATCATAGTCGGAACGAATGCACGACGTGGATAGCCGAAAATTCTGGCAATTGGCCAGGCCAATAATCCGGGACCCAATACAACGATTAATCCAGCCACTGCAAGCCATTGGTATTCCGCAACCTGGAACGTCTTACTGGACATAACCTCAAACACCAGCGCAGGCACAAATACAAATAACATGATCTGGTTAACCGCCTGCAGAGCTGGACGGTGCAACCTGGCATATACGTAGCCAATTAGCACCAGAGAAAAGACCGGGAACAGTATTTCAAGAATTTTCACAGGAATAGCATTGGGCGGAACCCAGTAGTTCTTAATGGGTTATTACGTGGGTTTTCTGATTTTACGCGTGAGCCAGCTTTGATCCATTTCGGAAAATGATCCGCAGCCCAATTGCTTCAGAGAGCGTTCTATTTCATCACAATATATTCCGACCACTTGCTCGGCGCCTTTACGCCCCATCGCACCCATTCCCCAGAAAAATGAACGGCCGGAAAATGTCATTTCAGCTCCCAATGCCCGCGCTCGCACCACATCCATTCCGGTACGTATGCCGCAATCTACCATTACCGTAATTCGGGCGCGAATCTCGGCGGGCAACGCTTGCAGTGATTCAACCGATGTGGGTGCAGCATCGAGCTGACGGCCACCATGATTTGAAACAATTATTCCATCCACACCAATCTCCATGGCGTCCCTGATATCCTGCTCATCCTGAATTCCCTTGAGAATTAATGGGCCGTCCCACAGTTGACGTATCAGCTCGATGCGCTCTCGGGTTACACCATGCATATTAAAATCCGTTATAAACTGCCCCAACTCTTGATTTGGCCCTTCCTTATATTGTAATACATTGACGAAATCCGGCTGCCCATGATGCAGGGTTTGAAGCGCCCAGACTGGATGAGTCATGCACTGCCAAACGATATCAGGAGTAAAACTAAACGGTAGTTTCAAACCATTTTTTAATTCCCTATTTCTTTTTGCACCGACTGGAATATCCACGGTAATTACCAGAGCATTAAATCCTGAATTTTTTACCCGAGAAAGAATATCTTTCATTACTTCAATTTTCTTCGGCACATACAGCTGAAACCAACAAACGTCCGGCGCAGCCTGGGCAATTTTTTCGAGTTCGGTGGTGCTGAAAGTGCTCAGAATATAGGGAATATTGGCCCGTTGGGCTGCTTGCGCCAGCGCAATCTCAGCGCCAGGCCAGGTCATATTACCGAGCCCGATTGGTGGTACGCCAATTGGCATTGAGTATTCGTGATCAAATAATCGGATAGTTAAGTCAGCCTGAGAAACGTCTGTTAAATATCGTGGTGTCATTTCGATACCATGCCAGGCATCACGATTTCGCCGTTTACCATGTTCCTGATCGATTCCACCGTCGACGTAGTCGAAGGCAAATCGTGGCATACGCTTTTTCGCCCGAATTTTAAGGTCTGCTACCGATGGGTAGCGCGTATCATAATTCATACTTGAGACGACATTTGATCTGTTCGCAGTCGATTGATTTCCTGGCACAAGCGACGAGCTTCTGCGCCAGCTGAGGTGGCGAAATCGGGCCCTGAACTGGCATATATAATAGATCGGGAGGCATTAATCATCAGACCCTGTCCAGTCCGATCCAAACCACTAGCAAGCACTTTTTCGAGATCGCCTCCCTGGGCCCCCACTCCGGGAATCAGCAATGGCATCGAGCCGACTATTGATCGTACTCTGGCAATTTCCTCTGGATAGGTTGCGCCTACAACGAGCCCCACATTATGATTTTTATTCCAGCGATCGTTGGCGAGTCGAGCCACATGTGTAGCAACGCTACCGTCAGAAACGGTTAAATCCTGAATATCGCCACTCCCGGGATTCGAGGTGCGACATAACACGATCACACCGCGATCAGTGTATTGTAAAAATGGTTCAAGAGTATCGCTACCCATATACGGATTGACCGTAACCGCATCAACCTGATATCGCTCGAAAGCCTCCCTGGCATACATCTTGGCAGTGGCACCTATATCCCCCCGTTTTGCATCCAGAATGATTACAATTTCAGGGTAGCTGGAGCGAATGTATTCAATAGTTTTAGCCAATTGATCTTCAGCCCCTACCGCAGCGTAATAAGCAATCTGAGGTTTGAATGCGCATACCCAGGCAGCGGTGGCATCAACGATTTTCCGATTGAATCGAAACAACATATCCTTGCCCGCCAACGATTGCGGCATTTTTTCAATGTCGGGATCCAGACCAACACAAACCAAGGAGTTTTGGCTTTTCCAGGTTGCGTTCAGCTTGTCAATAAACATAGGTTGAAAATTAGTGTGGCATTATTTCTATTAAAAATTAATCAGCTCCCGCAACACCGCGGTGGCAAAACTCCCACGGGGCAATGAAAACCTGATATTCAGTGTATCTGAGTCGATAAATTTCCAGACCAAGCCGAGAGGAATCAGACGCAGCGCTCGTCGTTGCTGCTTCAATCCAGCCGCCACAAGCCCCTCAGGAAACACAGGAATTTCATTCACCACTGCTTTTTCCAATTCAGCGATATTTCCCAGAGTTGGCAGCGGTCCCTTCCCCCACAGAGGTCCGGTTGGGTGAATATCATGCCGTGCTATTCTATCAATAATGGCGGGATCAGTACCATTGTGCACAAAATAGGCATTGGTTCCCTGCAATTGTAGTGCATCACCAATTACCGCGGTTTGCCAGGTTTGCGCAGACAATCTGCTCGACAAAACCTGATTAAATATCCACGAACGTGCTGAAGACAACGCCATACTGCGGGCAATACGATCAACTCTTATACCTGGGGTAGACATAAACTTGATCGCTGTCAGTAAGTTCTTGCCATTTCGTCCGAAACGCTGGGGTCCAAAATAATTAGGCACCCCCTGTTGCAGAGTCCGATTCAAACCTTGTTCCAATAATTCAGAATTAACATCCAAATTTCGGATGTTGATATCAAATTCATTTTGCCGGTGGACACCCCGTCTAAGCTTTCCCGGGTTTGCAGAAATCTGCTTAGTGCTCAATTGCGAATGATCGCGACACAGACTGGAAATCAATTTTAGTCGGCACTCCGGATTCGATCCAGCCGGTACGCTAAACCATTGGCTGGTGATAGCATTTCGGTCCTTTAAGCCACTGAAACCTATTTCTGACGATCTTATCTTACACGCCGATGACAACATGCCCACGACATTAGTAGTATCTAGGCCGTCTTTCTCGATTTTCACCCAGAGGTGAGCACCATTACCGGATGGTTTGAACCCAAGCACTTCATTGACCTTAAAATCGCCATTCAGGGCCTTTATCACACCCGTACCAACCGGTTTAGCCCCAACATAATTCCATCGGTCCAGGGGAAATTGTTCAGCGCCATTTCCCCCAAACAGAATTTTTTCAGAGTTCGTTATAATGGAATCTGTTTGTAATTTCATGGCACCACATTTTAACCGATGATCAAAACCTTACTACCTTATTTAGCCCACCCGCTAACAATTGCAGAGAAGCTAGACCGGCCAGATTTATTAATTGTCTGTCTGGGAAGCCGTAGTAATTATCTAACTGGACATTTACCAGGCGCGGTTCATCTCGAACCTTCGTATTTGAGTAAAGGTGGTAAACCGGCGCCAGGACTACTTCCTACGGTCACTACTGTCGAGCAAGTATTTCGTCGCATTGGACTGCAGGCGAACCTTCACGTGGTTTGCTACGACGACGACGCCGGTACCCGTGCTGCAAGGATGATGTGGTTACTGGACGCAATGGGGCATCGACATCGAACTTTCCTTGATGGCGGGTTGACATCATGGAACAGACATAACCTGGCATTGGAAAAAAACCCACGGGTCCGTCGACCATCTAATTGGTTTGCCCGCCCGAATCCTTCGGTTTTGGCGGATAAAGCCTATGTTCTGGCATCTCTAAACAATCCCGATATTCAAATACTAGATGCGCGCAGCCCTGAAGAACACCAGGGTTTAAAGTCAGCAGCGGCCCGACTTGGTCGAATTCCTGGTGCAATAAATCTAAACTGGTTGGATACGATTAGTGAAAACCGTCATTTCAAATCGCCCAACGCACTGGTTTCAATGCTATTGCAGCGAGGATTCCACAAAGATCGGGAAATTATTGCCCACTGCCAGACCCATCAGCGGTCATCCCATAGTTATGTGATGCTGCGCTCTTTAGGATTTCGCCAGGTACGTGGGTATGCTGGTTCATGGTCGGAATGGGCCGCCGACGATTCGATGCCAATCGAATAGGCGGGATCATTATTTTGCCCATAGTGCATTTAGATAGAACCAGCGTTCCCTGGAATCAAATTGCTTTCAGCTGGGGCAGATTGATGGACTTTCCTGCGGCGAGCCCACGCAGTCGTAATTCTGGATTCAGCCGATAGAGTAACCACAGGGGAAAACCAAGACTACGGGACATTTCCCACAGGGACTCCCCATCTTTTACCGTATAAGACTCGATTCCAACCAACTGGTAATTTTCTTTCAGGTTTTCGCTCAAAACCTGATGGTAATCTACCCGCATCTGTTCGAACCGGGCAACCCTGTCCGGTGAAATTTCCGGAAACCTGATCCTTTGACCCAAGCGCAAATTGGTGGTTGAACGCAATTTATTCAGCTTTCGCAAAGCTGATGATCCTTTGATTCCCAGCCAATCGGCAAAATGCCCCAGGGTTTCATCGACTTCCACAAAAATACTATAGACCGGTTTGCCGGCTTCACTGCCGACCCGGATGCTTAAATCTGGCAATGTATCCAACAGGTTTGCCAATTGGTTATCAGGAGGTCGCTCTGGTTGTCCCCTTTTGGCCGGAAGCGCGTTCAAGGGTTTTTCATCAGAAGGTTCCATGGACGCCAGTTGAGACGCGGTAACCGATGTTTCCGGCGCCTGGTAACCCGGTATAATGAGTTTTTGTCCAGGGTAAATGGTCGCCTTTCTGGAAAGTCGGTTCAGTCTGATTAAGTTATTGCACCCGACCGAAAAACGGGCAGCGATCACGCAGGCGACATCACCTTTCTGCACAATGTATTTATTATCAGAATTGAGACCGGCCGGATTGCTCACCAGGTAGTCTCCGGTGGGGATTTTCAATCTTTGCCCAGGGTAAATCCTGGCTTTACGGCCCAACTGATTAAATCTGATCAGTTCTCGGCAGCTTACGCCGAGACGCCTGGCAATTGCGCAGGCGGTATTGCCCTTTTTAACTACCCAGGTTTTATTCCGGTTTGACTGGTTCGCAGCCCGGGTTGTAGAAGCCACCACTTTAGTGGTTGCGTTGGAGGAACTGGCAACCAGCTTGCGGGGAATCACCAGTTTTTGTCCAACCCTGATGACCGCCCTGGAACCCAGCCTGTTTGCCTTGATCAAGGTGCTGCAATTAACCCGCAATGCCCGGGCAATGCCGCAGGCAGTGTCCCCTTTGCGCACTTTATAACGATCAGTTCCGGGAACAATTTTTTCCGGAGCAAGGGTAGCAAGTTGAGACAACTCAGTCTTCCATTGACCCTGGCGTTTCGGCAAACGCAATTGATAGCCGGCCGGAATCATACGCCAACCATTCCAGATAAACCGCGTCAACGGCCGATTCAATGGCTTCAATTTCGCTTCTGTCAGGCCAAATACCTTCTTAATACGATCAAGTGAGGTCGCATTTTTAAGCACCAGAGTCTGATAGTTCACTGGTCTTGCTTTAACCACGGAACCGAAATACCTATCCGCATTTAGCGCAACATGCCGTGCCGCGAGAAAACTGGCGTAAAAGTTCTTTACCGCAACTTGAAATCCCGCTGATTTATACCGATTTAGCACCTGCATGAAATCGGGACTTATCTTTTGAATCGCACGCCGCATGCCGTTTACCCCATAGTTGTATGAAGTAATGACAAACGGATTGATTTCCGGTGCCGTGATCCCTGGTTTTTTTTGTCGCGAGAGTTTACCCAGAGACCTAGTTGCATTTAAAAAGTACTTGGCAGCGGCACGAGTAGCTGCTTCCGGGTCGAGTCGCTCATCTACAGTAGCGTTTAATTCAAGCCCCAGCGAGCGCGCTGTTGCTGGCATTATTTGCCATAGCCCGGCGGCCCCCGCTTTGGAATATGCCGCAGGATTATATGAAGATTCAACAAATGGTAGATATCGGATCTCTGGCGGTAGGTTGTTTTCCACCAAAACCCTGTCAACTAGATCTGAATATTGATTAAATCGTTTCAAGCCACCGATAAAACTGTCGCGAACCCCGCTCTGGCAACGAATATCCTTGGCTGCTCGGCGAATGCGCTTGGCGCTTTTGGAAGGAAATAAAGTTAACAAGTGGCGTTCTCGCTTATCTACAATCTCGCGCTTGTTGGCCAAATTCGAGGCCAGAGACTTAAGAGACTTTGAAACGGCTTGGCGGTTGGCTTTTATTCTTTTAGATACTTTTCGACTGCATCCGTGTCCGGTGTCAATTACCGCGTATACCCGCTCGGGTACCTGGGGATCATGCAGGATCGCCTTTTCTTTGCTCCACCCTTTGAATACCTCAATCCAAAAATCCACCCGCCGGCGAAGCTCAGGAGGACAGGGAAAATTCACACTACAATCCAGCTTATGTGCTGGCAGAGAATGATCAGCGTAGGCCAACTGGCTAAAACCTGCCGCGGAAAGCAGCGCCAGAAGGTTCAGTAAAATAAACGTTCGCACCAAAAAAAATATAAAAATGTCATTGAACCAGGCCAGACTCGCTAACGCAAAATCGCTCCCGACCCCGGCTAAAGGTTATAATATTGCAATCAAGTACCGTCAATCCCCTGATAATATAGAGGCTCAGTTCATGTCATTGGGAGAATAGAAATGAGGTTTTCTGACAGTACTCCCGAGTTTACGTCAAAGTGAATACAGTTTGCATGGAACCAGAAAAATTACCAGCCACCGCGGAGATTTCCCAGGTAATTACCACAGAATACGCAGTAAAGAATTTACTGGATGAGGTTCAGACTCTGCTACAGGCTAAATCTGGTATCGATGAGCATAAAGCCAAGGTTTTACGTAAATCCTGGGACGAATTGCGCGGACAATCCGATCCCGAATCAGTGGATCTATCCACTCTGGAGCAGCGATTCGAAAAACTCCGAGTTCGTATTCATGATCAGGTTGCACTTCGCAATAAGCAATATGCCGAAATTGAGGAACAAATTGAACAGCTAAAGGCAGAACTAAAGACCGGTGACTTAAAGAAGTCTCAGCAATTGGAACAAAGTATTATCAACGGTCTCAATAAAATTCGAGGGCTATCGAGTCAACGGCGGCAAAAAGTCATCCAGGAGATCGAGGTTTTACAGCCAAAAATTAAGAAACTTTCTTCCTGGAGGCATTGGGGGACTCTGCAGGCAAGAGAAAAGATAATTGAGGAAATTGAAGGTTTGCATGAAACCGAGAAGAATCTCGAAAAGGTGGCAACCCGAATCAAACAGGCCCGGGATGAGTGGAAGGAATGGGATAATTCTGGAGAAGGTGGCGATAAAAAACTGTACCTTAAATTCGACGCCGCCTGCACCAAGGCGTACCTACCCTGTAAGGCGATGTTCGACACCCAGCGTAAACAGCGGAAGGACGCCAGCCGCAACAGAAGTGCGATTTGCGAATTGCTGGAAAGCCAATACGAGAAAATTGATTGGCGAGAACCTGACTGGAGGGAAATTCAACAACTGATACGGGAACAGCAAACTATGTGGCGCAAGGCCGGGGGCGCCGAATTCAAAGACCGTAAACCGCTGCAAAAGCGATTTGATCTGGCAATGGAGAAATTTGATGGACCGTTGAGCCGCGAACGCAAACGCAACTTCCAGCTGCGTAAAGACCTGGTCGATCAGATAAACGCCCTGCTCGCGGTAGAAGATACTCGAAAAGCAATCAGCACCTTACAGGGATTAAAGAAGGGCTGGCAAGTGACAGTTTCTGCGACCCGGGGCCAGGAACGATCAATTTGGAAACAATTCACCAAAGCCTGCGATGGAATTTACGACAAATCAAGGCGGGTCAAAAAAGAATTTGATCAGCAGCTTAATAGTCAGCTCGATGCCAAAAAATCGTTATGTGATGAAATCGAATCTGGATTGAAAGTCGGCTCGGCCGATTCGGCGGCGCTTGCCAGTCAAATTAGCAAATGGAAAACCGCCTGGGCTGACTCAGGTAATGTTCCAAAAGTCAAAGCCCATCAAATCGACAAACGATTTCGTGATGCTATGGGTATGGCTGATAAGGCACTGGCCAGGTTACAGCAAGAGGACCAGAGTCAAACGGACCAAAAGCTGTTTGCCAGCGCAGCAATTTGCGAACAGTTGGAGCAACTTGTGTTTACAGGTGCTGATCTAGAGACTGCAGAACCGGAACAGAGCTTGGTCAATCTTGAGGAATTGGATGACAAGGTCCAAATTGCCATGCAGAACCGGATTAGCTTGATTAAGTCAGCTGCTGGCAATCAAGCAAAGGTTGGGCAGATACAGCAGTCTTTCGAGAAGCGTTTCGACCAGGTTAACGGATATTTGCTGCAACTGGAAATCAACTCGGGTGTAGATTCTCCTGCCGAATATGCCAAACAGAAAATGGCGTTGCAAATTGGTCGGTTGTCCGCCGCAATGGGTAAATCAGCTGAGCAGGAATTACTGGATTCAAAGGAGCTGATCGTTCGAATCCACACAATTGCCGGAATCGATCCAGCAAAACGAAACGAGATTAATCAACGATTCAACAAATGCTACCAGGCGCTTTAATATGACTATTATCAAACAAGAAGACTTTATTCAAAGTGTTGCCGACAGCCTGCAATACATTTCATTCTACCATTCCAAGGATTTTGTAGATGCGATGCACCTCGCATACCAGAAAGAGCTGTCCGAAGCCGCGCGTAACGCAATTTCCCAAATTTTAATAAACTCTAAAATGTCAGCGGAAGGGAAACGCCCGATCTGCCAGGATACGGGTATTGTCGTGGTTTTTATCAAGGTAGGGATGCAGGTGCAGTGGGAAAGTAATCTTACCGTGGACGAAATGGTCAACGAAGGTGTACGCCAGGCATACTTAAATCCTGATAATCCATTGCGCGCTTCAATTGTTTTCCCACCAACTGGAAAACGAGTGAATACCAAAGACAACACCCCTGCAGTAATTCACGTCGAATTGGTTGCTGGGGATAAAGTCGACGTAACCGTGTCGGCTAAGGGCGGAGGATCCGAAAACAAAAGCAAATTCGCCATCCTTAACCCTAGTGATAGTGTGGTTGACTGGGTACTTGAAACTGTACCAAAAATGGGCGCTGGATGGTGTCCTCCAGGGGTGCTTGGTATTGGCATTGGTGGCAGCTCAGAAAAGGCCATGGTAATGGCAAAAGAATCATTAATGGATCCAATCGATATTCAGGAGTTGATCTCGCGAGGCCCGGCCAGCGCGGCCGAAGAGTTAAGACTGGAATTGTTTGAAAAAGTAAATTTACTTGGTATTGGTGCCCAGGGTCTCGGTGGCGTCACCACCGTTCTCGACGTAAAGGTCAGAGAATACCCCACCCATGCGGCGTCGCTTCCTGTCGCTCTGATTCCAAACTGCGCCGCAACCAGACACGCCCATTTTGTGATGGACGGCAGTGGCCCGGCTTTGCTGGAGCAACCGAAGTTGTCCGACTGGCCAGATATTTCCTGGCAGCCAGGTGACGACACCATACACGTTAATCTCGACGAAGTGGATCAGCAGTCTGTCGAACAATGGAAACCCGGACAGACATTACTATTGAGCGGGAAGTTATTAACCGGTCGTGATGCCGCTCACAAGCGAATTGCAGAATACTTTGATAGAGGGGAAGCATTACCCAATGGAGTAGATTTTCACAACAGGTTTATTTATTACGTGGGCCCGGTCGATCCAATCGGTAGTGAAGCGGTAGGACCCGCTGGTCCTACTACATCGACCCGCATGGACAAATTTACCGACATGATGCTCGAACAGGCCGGTTTGCTGGGCATGATAGGAAAGGCGGAACGCGGAGCTGAGACAATCGATAGTATCCGGCGCCACAAGTCAGTTTATCTAATCGCGGTAGGTGGCGCCGCTTATTTGGTTTCCAGAGCGATTAAATCGGCTCGGGTAGTCGCGTTCGAAGACCTCGGAATGGAAGCGATCTATGAATTTGAAGTTGAGGAAATGCCGGTGACGGTAGCGGTAGATTCAACCGGTGAATCAGTACACCACACCGCACCGGAAATCTGGCGTAATAAATTAAAAGTGGCAGCGCCGGCCCTGTAGAAAGACAGAATTGACCTGGCGAATGGCTGTTATCAGAACTACCCTGAAGATTTACGGTCCGGTCTCTCCTTTCAAATCCCACTGACAGTTGATTAGAATATCAGGTTCAACATTAAGATTTCGACGACCAGGAAGACGATGGTCATAATTCCACCGGCACGAAGAAAATCAGCAACCCGATATCCACCGGGTCCCATGATGAGTGCATTGACTTGATGGGTGGGTATTAGGAAAGAGTTTGAGGTGGATAATGCCACGGTTAGGGCGAATACGGCAGGATCAGCCCCCACACCCACCGCAATATTAATCGCCAACGGTACTAACAGCACGGTCGCACCTACATTTGACATGACCAGGGTAAAAACCGTCGCCATCACCGCGATAACTGTTTGCAGAACCCAGATAGGTACCCCGTCAAGCAGCAATAATACTTGCTGAGCAATCCACGCAGCGGTACCTGATTGCTCTACCGCTAGGCCAAGGGGTATCAAACTAGCGAGTAAAAAAACGCTTTGCCACCCGATCGCACGGTAGGCTTCCTCTATTTTTATTACGCCAGAAAGGATCATTCCCACCGCACCCGTCATCAACGCTACCGACAATCGAATATCGGTAAAAATAATCAGAAAAAGAGTGAGGAAAAAGAATCCCCCGGCGAATTTCAGTTTTTCCGGCCGTTCATCTTCCCGCGGAAAGTCAGTTACAACAACGAAGTCATGGCGGTTCTCCGCAATACCAACCAGCTCATGCCAGCGGACATGCACCACCATAGTATCTCCGGACTGCAAAATCAGGTCTGGTAAATCGTTATCAATAACATCGTCAGCGCGAAAAACCGCCAATACCGTCGCACCATGTCGCTTCCTGATCCCGATTTCCTTAATTGATTTTCCGATAACCGCCGAGTCAGGTGGAATAACCACTTCAGCAATGCCTGCGCTGCTTGCGCTGAGTATTTCAGCGAAAACGTCCATCTCGTTCTTTACTCGAAGAGCGTATTCATCGGCAAAATTCATAACCTCCTCCCGCCTTCCCATAATGGCGAGTTCACTACCGACCCAGAACTCGGTATCTCCCCTGGGCGCGACCACCATTTCAGGACCATTGCGAACCGCGACGATCCAGCCGGCTCTACCAGCTGCATCGACGTCTGACAGAAACCGGCCAATTAGTGGGCTATCTCTCGAAACCCGACATTCGTATACCTCCCCTTCGATTCCATAGACTTCTTTGAAGTATCGCAGCATGCTGCCAGATTCCCCTGGCTTGTCTTTAATAACTGGTAAAACAAATCGGCCCGCCAGGACAAAATAGGCCATCCCACAAATCAGTAGCACCGCGCCGATAGGCGTAACTGAAAACAGCCCAAATGTCTCCATTTGCTCAACCGAGTCCGGCAGGGATCGATTGGAGTTAATCAGCAGGTCATTTAACAGAATTAACGGGCTCGACCCAATCATGGTAATGGTGCCACCTAAAATGGCGCAAAACCCCATTGGCATAAGCAAGCGGGATATGGCGAGATTGCCTCGCCGGGCAATCCGGTTAACCACCGGTAGGAAGAGTGCCGCGGCCCCAATGTTTTGCATAAAACTTGAGGTGATTCCGACAACACCGGAAATAAACAAAATCACCCTTCCTTCGGTACGTCCCCCCATTTTTAGAATTTTACTGGCGAGCTTTCCCATCACTCCAGTCCGGTCAAGCCCGGCGCCAATAATCATAACAGCCATGATCGAGATCACCGCATTACTCGAATAGCCGTCGAACAAATTTTCAGGAGGCACCAGACCATCATATCCAGGCACCAGGGCAGTGAGCCCCAGCAATACCATGATACAAATGGCGGCTACATCAACCCTGACCACCTCAAAAGCAAACAGATAAACAGTAAACAGAAGAATGGCGATTACCGCCACCATCTCACCCGTCAGCTGAAGTGTTTCTGTCACAAAATTCTCCGAAAACCCGGTATCGGTGCGTCGCCCCACACGCACCCCTTTAAAGTAGCTATATCCCTTGGCATTCCATTATGGGAGTCGACCCTATCCCGGGAATCGTGATCATTATTCAGCTTACCCAAGTAACTGACAAACAATCCCATCGCATAAGGGATCCTGGTTCATATTACGCACTTTTTTGCCTTTCCTGATCCGCAATTGACCGCGTCAACCAGGATTTAAAGTCTATCACTATCTTTCCTCTTGTTGCTCGCTGACAATTAATCTATTGCAAAAAAACCACAAATTTATTTAACACCTGCATAAAAATTTGAATTGGTTCATCGCGGTCCCATTAGATGGGGAAATTCAGATCAGACTGCCCATATGTATTATCTCGCCATGTTCCGGTATGATCGTCAGACGGTTTAGGATTCTGTCTTAAACTACAAATAATTAACTTCTACATCAATGGAGAAAATCATGTCAGTAGCGAAGGTCACAGAAATTATTGCTTCTTCCAAAAAGAGTTTTGAAGATGCAACCCAACATGGAGTCAAGCGAGCCAGTGAAACCATCAATGGAATTACTTCTGCATGGGTCAAAGATCAAAGCGTCACCGTGAAAAATGGCAAAGTCGATGAATTCCGGGTAAATCTCATGGTTACTTTTGTATTGGGGGCTAAACCCACGAAGAAAAAGAAAGTAGCCAAGAAGAAAAAGTAAGTGAGTCCCGAAATTCTGGCGTCGCTGACCTAAGGGATTTCGCCCACAACACAAATCTGACCAAAACCTGACACGTTCTCGGTTTTGGTCAGGATTTAATTACCTGGAATCCGGCGGGCGCACTAAATTTTGATTGCTGCTTGCTTTAGCTCCATTACACGGCTGTATATCCTACCGTGCTGGCTGGCGAGGTTAGACCAGGTGAGCCCGATCTGGTCTGATGTTTCTCGTAGTTTCAAAACCGACCGACAGGCCGATTCCAAATGCCCAAGCTGGTCCAGATTGACTACCCTGCCTCTGGAGTCAGTGATCATCGGCGCTATACCACAGTTTGTCGAAACCACCACCGGTATTCCTGCTGCATTGGCCTCTGCGGCAACCATCCCAAACGGTTCGGCCCGAGCGGGCAGGACTAAACCATCGATCTGGCGATATAATTCCACCGGATCAACCCACCCCATAAGACGATATCCGGAATTCCAGTCTCTGAAAAGGTGACGGACCTCAGCAGGATCACAACCCGCTACAAGCAGAGATATTTCAGGGTCTTGCCGGCGTAATACCGCGACGGCCGTAACCAGAAAGTCCAGACCTTTTCGGCGCCATTCCCGACCGATAAAGCCCAACGTTTTACCATCGGTTGTCCTGCTAATATCGCTAAACTCGTTACTAACCCCCGGATACACAGGTGATTCCAACCGATTTGCGCATTCCGGATAGTGCGCCAGCAGGCTATCTGCGACATGATGGGATACCGGTAAGATGCGTTGATCTGGAGACCCGGTTAACTCTAATCGTTCAAACCTCTCCCAGGTGCGAATTCTTGGCGACAATCGATCCAGTAGTGTAAACCGGCGCGCTCGTATTGAAGTGCCGTGAAACGTAGCGACGTCATGTACCCCTATTATTTCGTGACTGTGTATTACCCATCCGGTCGTGTCCATGGTGCGAAATAACCGATCGACCCGATTAGCAAATCGCCCCATGGCAATCCATCTCGGTTTGGATGGCCACACTGCTCCAACAGTATTGACCTGAAGACGGCGGCAGTCCCGCCGGAGTTCTAACGCTTGTTCCTGCCGCTCACAAACAATCTTAACCTGGTGACCAGCGCGCGCCAGGCTATGGGTAAGTTCCCAGACATAACGCTCCATGCCACCCGTTTTGCCATAGTTCCTGACAATATGGATAGACCGGGATGCTCCCGTCTCTTCCCAGTTGTCCCCATCAACGTTACTACCGTGAGTGGAGAAGCCAAAACTATTCACTTCAAAAACGTAGGATTATACCGTGGAAATTTTGCCAGTTTTATTGCTAGGAAGTGAAACGCTGATCAAATGATATAGAAAAATCATCAGAAAACCATAACTGGTGGCAACCCTGACGTTCATCATTGGCGCTTCAGTAATGCCACATATTATGATGGTAATAACCATGCCAGTTCCGGCCAGGCTCAAGTGTCGCACCTGTGGACACGAACTACTGCGCAGACGTTGTATAAAATATCTCATTGGCACCAGATACAGCAGCAAAATTGCGATCATACCGAGCAGTCCTTTTTTCGACAGCGCATTGAGTATTTCATTGTGTGAAGAACTTCTTCCATCATTTCCAATAGAGGTACTCTCCGGATAGGTATTAACGTATTGCTGCATTATTTCACTTCGGCGCTGGTAACTAACACCCCAGATCGGATTTTCAGCAAAACACTTCACGGCTATACGCCAAAAGTCCAGCCGGTATCCCATGGAGGTCGCGTGATTATTTTCTTCATAATAAGAATAAAAATCATTCACCGTCAAATCAATCCGCTGTTTTACCGATGGCACTGTAAATGTAGCGACGACGAACAGTAGTATTCCCGCCAGCCCCATAAGCATTTTTTTCTTTGGGCTTAAGTCAAGAAGAACGAACTGAATCAGAAACACGAAAATCATTGCTGGCCAGGCACCCCTGGTTCCAGTTTTCATTACAGCAACCACCAGGCAGGCAATCCCTATTACCGCGTATATCCGCCACCAGGACTTCCCTCTATCGAGATGAAACTGGGCCAATGCAAGTCCGAGCAATAAAACACTAATGTAGCCTGAGTCGAGAAACCCTACCCCCCAGTTGACTCGCATTTCCCCAAGTTGATCAAGATTAAACAAGATTGCTAAAATGCCACCAGCACTCGCGGCGCGTAGAAGTATCATGGTGTCCAGCCTTATCCGTCTTAACCCGATCAGCGTTATTGCAGCAACGCAATACCTGGCCGCAGCCGACAACGCTTCCCCGGTTTCACTAGCGATAAAAAGTGGAATAGACGCAATCAGCGGCCAGGTAAAAGCAAGTATCCATAGTGGGGATATCTTTACCGTTTGCACGCTTTTAATGAAGCAAAGTGGTAACGCAATCAGAAACATTAGCAAGGCGGCGGGCTGACTGCCTGCGGACGCTACAATTGCGATCGCAGCGGTCAGACCGGCTATCCAGGGAAGGACTGTCTGAGCAAAACTTTGGTAGGAACTTAATCTAGAATTCATTTAAACGATGTTTTTTATCTTATTGATTTTAATCAGATAGATAAACAAAAACGAATGGCTTTTATGGATTCATATGGATATTAGTAATGGCCACCGACAACAGCAGGATCAGATAATTTATGCACCGAAAGGGGATGCTTATTTTCTTTCGATGGTGCCCGAGCTTATATTATTAAACCCACTAGCGCCATAAATATTCCGCCGACTAAGGCAATCGCGAAGTAATTGAATCAGATATTGTGTCCGACTATTAGTAGTTGGACACACAAGATTTGGTGAGTTCAGAGCTTTCCAAATGATTCAAGACAAGGCACAGACCGCAGGGAATGGCTAGCCCTTTGCAAGGTCTGTAACGCGGTATTGGATCATTTGAAAAACTCCCTTCGGGCGAGCCGATAAGCCATCGTCCGCGTTGTTGCGTCTCTTGGAAAGGACTAGCCATTCCCGGCGTGATGCGCCTAGCGGCCAATGGCTTATCGGCTCGCTGAACCCACCAAATCTTGTGTGTCCGACTACTTAGGAAACAAGTAGGTTAAACTCCCGCGCCAAACATTCCAAAAATTTGAGTCAGAAAAATTCGCCAAACGCGCTGATGAATCTCAAAGTATCCTTAGTCATGACGACCTACAATTGGCCGGAAGCCTTGGCTGCTGTTTTAGATACGGTTGCCAGTCAACAGCAGCTTCCCCATGAAGTGTTGATTGCCGATGACGGTTCTGATGCCACGACTCGTGATCTGATTAACCGCTACCAGCATAAGTTTCCCTGTCCTATAGTACATATATGGCATGAGGATTGTGGTTACCAGCCCGCCAAAATTCGTAATAAGGCGGTAGCGAGCGCCACCGGAAATTATTTGGTTTTTATCGATTCTGATTGCCTGCTGCGACCGGATTTCATATTACAACATTCGAGATTATCTCGCCCGGAGCACTTTATTTCGGGTAATCGTGTTTTGCTTTCTCAAGCTTACACAGATCAGGTTCTGAAACAGAATATAGACGTCGTGGGACTGAAACCTTTCTCTCTAACGTCCGAACAGGTAAATCGTCGATGGTCACTGTTGCCTATTCCCATGGGACTACTTAGAAATATGTTTCCGCGATCCTGGAAAGGCGTTAAGACCTGCAATATGTCACTGTACGCTGATGATTTTATTGCCTGCAATGGTTTTGAAGAAAAATACGAAGGGTGGGGATACGAAGATTCAGATTTGGCAGTGCGACTATTACGCTCTGGGTTACGCCGAATCAGTGGGCGTTTCTCAGTCACGGTCATTCACTTGTGGCATAACACCAACAAAAGTTCCCTTGAGGAAGCCAATTGGAACCGGTTAAAAGAAACCCTCGGTAGCAACCGCCAACGCGCCAATGCCGGACTTGATCAGCATTTTGACCAGGACAAAATATTAGAATAATTCGCCTGGGATTTAATTGATCTACTGATACAAAGCCGCTTTTGGGTGACCGGGCTGGGTTTTAAAACGTCGATGAAACCAGTAATACTGGGTTGGTGCGAGGCCAATACCCTGTTCTATTAGCCTGTTTACCATAGTCGCATTCTCAACCTCATCTTCTGTCGGAAAATTTTCTGGGCCGGGCAAAAACTGGACTACATAGCCGGAATCATCTGATTTGCGAAAGGTTGCCAACATGACCATCGGCGCTGCGGTTAGCTTCGCCAGCTTTCCAGTAGCTGTAACGGTAGCAGCGAGTTGACCAAAAAACGGTGCAAACACAGAGTGATCGTGGCCCATATCCTGGTCGGGTGAATACCAGACGCAGTTACCCGCCATAATCTGTTTCGCCGCTCCCCGCAAAGAAGTATGGGGAATACAACCCGCCAAAGAACGGTTTCGCGCGCGCATCATGACCCAGTTTAGCAGGCGATTGGTTTGTTCACGATAAATCGCGAATGCCTGGTGATGTTTGGAAAGCAGGACCGCAGATAAATCCAGCGTGGAAAAGTGGGCACCGAGCAAAATTACGCCATTTTCCCGTTCCAGAGCTTGCTGCAGATAATCAATTCCTCGAAATTCTGTCATCCGGTGAATTTTTTCAGGCTTGTCCCACCAGCCCATTGCAGTTTCCACGATCCCCGCACCAAAATTGACAAATGTCTGGCGCACCATGATCTCTTTATCTTTCACACTCAATTCCGGAAAACACAGCTCGATATTGGTTCGAGTTATTTCTGTTCGGGAATTAGGAATTTTATAGAGTAGGAGCCCGAGTCCCTTGCCAATCGCCAGTTTGATTTTAAAAGGGAGCAAATTTATACACCACAATAATGCAACAAGGATTGCGGTAACGATGGCGATGGGAATCTGGCCGGGAAAAAATTTTCTATTTATTGTCAACTTGTTGTAACCTTGCGGCATCGCGCATCAGTCAGGTCCAAAACATATTTGTTTTCGTGTAACCACTTAATTATGGCATAAGATTCGAGAAAACTAACTGAACAACACTGTTTCAGCCAGCCAATCCAGCCACTATATATGTCAGAGCACAACCAGCCCATTTCCGGCGCAACCACCTATCTCCGGCTATTGGGATATATGCGTGCAGATATCGGGTTACTCATGATCGGATTTGTCGGATTTTTGATTTACGCAGCCTGCGACTCAGCTTTTGCCTGGTGGATGAAGGAATTGGTGGATAGCATTGAGTCCAGTCGCTCTGATCGGCGTTGGTACTTGGCTATTCTCATAATCGTAATATTTTTTATGCGCGGAATAGGTGGAATTGGCGGCGGCTATTGTACCGAATACGTCGCCAGGCGGGTAATAAATAAACTGCGCGGTGAAATGTTTGATCACATTCTGAAATTACCCTGTAATTTTTATGAGAAGTATTCTTCCGGAAGTGTCCTCGCTAAATTAATATTCAATGTCGAGAATGTTGCTGCAGCCTCTACCAGCGCACTCAGAATAATTGTACGGGGTGGTTTGACCATTATTGGATTACTACTATTTATGATGTTCATCAACTGGCAATTATCGAGTTTGTTTTTGGTTATCACACCAGTCATGGCATTCATTATTTCGTTTGTTACCCGTAAATTTCGGCGCCTGAGTCAACGAATTCAATCTGCCATAGGAAATGTGAGCGAGCGCGCAGCAGATGTATTGAAAGGATACCAGGTGGTAAAAATATTTGAGGGATACGAACATGAGAATAGCAAATTTTCCAAAGTAATTGAAAATGACCGTCAACAACGCCTCAAGCTTACTCTTATGACGGATTGCAGCACCACGCTTATTCAACTAGTATTTGCCCTGGCTTTATCCGCTCTGATTTTGATTGCGATGCAACCCCATATCCTGCTTTCCATGAGCCCTGGGGAATTTGTTTCTTTTGTCACCGCCGCCGGATTTATTTCGCGACCCATATTACAGCTAACCCAGGTAAATGCGGTTATCCAACAGGGTGTCGCCGCCGCCGATAGTATATTTACGGTGCTCGACTTGGCGCCGGAAAAGGATCAAGGTCGGATAGAACTGGTTGAGTGTCAGGGTAATATCGTCTTTGAAAACGTGCGGTTTCGTTATGGAGAAGAACGGGATTTCGACCGTCAATGGGTGATTGACGGAGTTAATTTTGATATTCCCGCTGGAACAACCTGCGCGCTGGTTGGCAGATCAGGTAGTGGCAAAACCACGCTAGCTGCATTGGTGGCAAGATTTTATGACCCGGTGGAAGGCTGCATTAGGTTGGATGGAAATCCCTTACCTGAACTATCGATTGCTGGCCTGCGGCAAAATATTGCTCTGGTCAATCAAAACATATCGTTGTTTAACGCATCGATTGCAGAAAATATTGCATACGGTGCCATGCGGGAATTTAGTCGGGAAAAAGTAATTGCAGCAGCCGAACATGCCCAGGTAATGGAATTCGCCGAAAGCTTGACCGATGGGCTAGACACTCAAATTGGCGAATCCGGTGTTATGCTTTCAGGAGGGCAGCGACAACGAATAGCAATCGCGAGGGCATTCCTGAAGGACGCGCCTATTCTAATTTTAGACGAGGCGACATCTGCCCTGGATAATAAGTCCGAAAGGCTGATTCAATCAGCAATTCAGGAATTGATGGAGAATCGCACCAGCTTAATCATCGCTCATCGATTAAGCACCGTGGAGAAAGCCAATAAAATTGTCGTGCTTGACCAGGGAAAAATTGTTGAAAGTGGTACCCACGAAGAACTCCTGTCCCTGGAGGGGGTGTATTACCAGATGCACCAGCAAGGTACCGATATTTAAATTCTGAAAATCAGAACAACATTCAAAAGACAATGAAATTGCTCAAAGGTATTAGCATAATATCGGGACTTTTTTACCTGTATTCCCCTCTCACAATGGCACAAACCGAAATCTGGAAACTCCTCGGAACTGTTCCTGGAAGTGAATCTGAAATCGCCGCGTCCAACCCTGGGGTGCCGTTTTACAATTACAGGATACCAATCGCAGGTGGTGCGCTGCAAACTGTATTTCATGATATCGAAGTATTCGCGCTGGCATCGAATAATCGTATCGTGAGTGTCGCCGCGAAGAGAGCATTCGAATCTTCCCAGCATTGCGAAAAAGCAAGAGAGGTGTGGATAAATGCCTTCTCTCCCATATTTTTCACAAAATATACTGGCACAGACCCTCGTTGGCAGTATCAGTCAGCAAACAATGAGATGACCGCAGGTGTTTCCTGTCGGTTAATCCAAGGTAGTCCTTACCCGGAACTACGAGTGAATATTACTCATACGAAAACTAACCAGGAGTTGCTTCAAAGTTTCAATTAATTGAAGATTACGTCCTGGAACCCTCCGCATGTGACAGCGCGTGACAGGCTGACATGAGAGTTGTTCAGAATTGTAATACCAAATCCATCAGTTCTGATAACCACAATATGGGAGTTTGAACTAGTAGCCGGACACACAAACCGAGTTAGGTAAACCTACCGTCGATGCAATTGTAGTCCAGCAAGACCGACTGAAGTTGATCAATACCCTTTGCTCTGCACGCCTGCAATCCGACATTATAAGCCGCATCAATATTCACCTGATTGTCGTCGATAAAAAGAATCTGCCCAGGTGGAAATCCGAGTAAATCGATCATGGACAGGTAAATTTCTTGGTCCGGTTTTACCATGCCCATTTGGTAAGACAGAAACATATTGTCAAAAATATTATTTAAGTAATCAGCATCCCTTTGGTGAGGCCAATGTAGCTCATTGGTATTGGACAAACAGGCAATGGGGTAATTCCGCTTAACTTGTTCAAGAAGCTGCTTTGCCCCTGGAAACAACCCATTGGCCCAACTCGAAAACCTTTCGATAAACTGATCGGCAGCAATGGGTAACTCTAGTTCATCGACTATTTTTCTGGCAAATGCCCGACGGGAACACCTACCACTTTCGTAGGATCTAACTACAGGAGATCTGATCCAAGCTTCTCCTAGTGCTGCCTCGGATCGGTATTTTTCTCCGGTTAGTTTAAGAAGTTCTTGTGCCCCTGTTAGTTCGACTAACACGCCACCGACATCAAATACGACGCATCGAATCTTATTCATTTATTTCCTGGACCAGAACCCATGGGGCGGCAACCACCGCCCAAAGCTCTGCATCTAGTTGGTTCCAGCGCTCAGCATCTTGGATCTCGGCCTTACGGATTTGCTTTTCGTCCATTAAATGCTGAATATTTTCACTGTCGTCATCGATAAATCTGGCTGCAGTCTTGACCAAATCAATGTCATTACTGACCAAGATCAATACTCCCTGTGCGAACTGTCGTTGCAATTCCTGCCATCGAATTCTTGCTGTCTCCAGATTCACCTTTTGTTCCAGGGTTAGTTCAGGATCATGTTTACGATCGGTCATGGTTACGTGTTAACTGACAGTTTGGTAGTAGAGATTCTGCGGATGGTTTGCTTGGGCAAAAAACAACCATCTTTCAGCCACGAGCCCAAGGTATTGAAGACAGGCCGCGACCCACAGCAATTCGGTAGTATAAGAATAATTCGCAATCAACAGGAATACCATTGGCAGGACAAATACCATTCCGATAACAATAATCCTGACGTTGTGAATAAATGCAATTGAGCAGTGATGGAAAAAAGCCCTGGTGTTAAATGAACCACCGGTATGCCCCATGGATCGCTGGGTAATCTGTCTATGTTTGATACCAATGGCACTTTGCAGAGTCGACTTGGGCTTAAGCTGGCCATTGCGATAAAAGCTCGCTAAGCGGGAAATCAATCCAAGCAAAAGTAGCAACAACGACACCTTTCGATACCAGTCAGAATCCGAAATACCAAAATATTCTGCCAGTGCTGCTGCCACCAGAAAACCCGACCCAAGCCCCAGGATTAAGAAGTTGACTACCGTCAGCGGTGTCGCCCACTCCTGCAAAAATCGAATGCATGCGTATATCATCGCAGTACAACCATATAGCAGCAACATAATCCCTACCCCGAACCAGCCAAGCCAGTTGAGCAGCGGTCCCACTGCCCACTGCTGTTGCCAGTGCAATAACCCACAAAGAAATACCGTTAACATAGCGATTGGCAAAATGATAACCTCCCGCGACAACCAAGAGGTTTTCCATTGAGTCCCCGCGCGCCATGCTCTTTCCGGCCGGCCCAGGTGGAAAAAAGAAGCGAATAGACCGAGCCCGAGCAGTGCCAGAGAGACAACATAGGCACTTAACTCGAATTGAAATTCCTCAGACGGCAGAAACTTCCGTGCTACCACTATCGCAATAAATAAACCCTGACCACAACCTATCAAAGTTGTTAGGAAAATCACAGAAAATGGCGGATTCATACCATGCCTCTGACTACCAACTTGTCACGTCGTCCAGGGTGACGTCTTTCACCGGCCCGTGGGGGTGAACGCCATCTTTTTTCAGTGGATTATTGATACGGGTCAATTCATCGTCATGTATAGTAATCCGCTGCTTTCGCCTTGGCAGATAATGATTTGCCGGATTGCTGCCCCACTCCGGCATGAGCTGATAACCTCCTTCTTCTCTAATTGCAATGGATACCTCGGAATCCGGATTATGTATGTCGCCAAACAACCGAGCGCTGGTTGGGCAGGCCAACACGCAGGCTGGCTTTCGTTCCGACCCGACTAATGTCTCATCATAGATCCGGTCTACACACAGGGTACATTTTTTCATGACTTTTTGCCTTGTATCAATTTCTCGAGCCCCGTACGGACAAGCCCAGGAACAATACTCGCAGCCAATGCATTTATCATAATCTACCAACACGATACCGTCTTCCTCACGCTTGTAGCTCGCACCAGTGGGACAAACCGGTACGCAGGGCGGATCTTCACAGTGCAGGCAGCTCTTGGGAAAGTGAACCGTTTCACAGTTTGGATACTCCCCTACTTCAAACGTCTGGACTCGATTAAAAAAGGTTCCGCTTGGTTCTTTTCCATAAGGCTTTTCATCTGGCAAAGATCCAGCAACACCAGAAGTATTCCATTCTTTACAGCTTGTCACACAGGCATGACAACCAACGCAGACATTTAAATCAATTACTAGTGCAAGTTGTTTACTCATGACTTGCCGCCTGCAAAATAAGCCAACCAGGATTTAGTTTTTTTAGTGACGCCAGGCACATTTTTCACCGATTTTACCTGTGGCATGCTACCCGGTTTTTTCTGATCAGCCTTGTACACCCGGACTTGCACATCGTACCAGGCCGCCTGACCGGTAATCGGATCAGAATTTGAGATACTGCCGAAGTCTTTTTGTGGCAATTTTTCAGAGATTAGATGATTGAGTATGAATCCCTTGGACGACTCGTCACTTGCAGGTTTAAGATTCCAAGCCCCATTTGCCTTACCAATCGCGTTCCAGGTCCACACGGTTCCAGGTTCTACCGCTTCGCTGAATCTGCACTGGCATTTGACTTTTCCCCACATCGATTCAACCCAAACCCAATCGCCATCATTAAATCCCTGCTCCTGTCCAATGGACGGGCTCAGGTACAGATAATTATGTGAGTGTATCTGACGTAACCAGGCATTTTGTGAATCCCATGAATGGTACATTGCCATTGGCCTTTGAGTGACTGCCTTGAGCGGATATTTTCCTTTGTCCGTCATCTGTCCCTCTAATGGCTCATAGTAAAACGGTAATGGGTCGAAATAGGTCTCAATCCGGCTACGCAAATGGTCTGGTGGTTGTCGATCTTCTGTCTTCCCTTGGGCAGCAAGGCGAAACTTCTGCAATACCTCGGAATATATATGCAGGTTTATTGGTTCGGCGTAGCGCACCAGTCTGTGATCCTGGGCCCATTCAAGATAGCCTCGATTCCAGTTTCGCATGTACTGATAGGATTTGGGCAAGTGATATTGAAATACACAATTATTCTCTCGATATTTTTCCCATTGGTTCGGATTGGGACTGCCCTTCATGAATTGGTCACCATTTTCACCGCGCCACCCGGCGAGAAAGCCTATCCCTGATCCAGGATCGGTTTCATAATTCACCACAAAGTCGGGATAGTCTTTAAACTTTCGGTTACCTTGCCTGTCCACAAATTTTGGAAACTTCAAGCGCGTTGCCAGCTCTATTAATACTTCCTGAAATGGTTTGGTCTGTCCTGTAGGTTCAACCACAGGTATTCGAACGCTATCTACTGGACCTTCAAATTCGGAGATTGGTCGATCCAGCATGGACATGACATCGTGCCGCTCAAGATAGGTGGTATCGGGTAGTACCAGGTCGGCGAATGCTACGGTTTCTGATTGAAAGGTATCGCAAACAACCAAAAACGGAATTTTAAATTCACCATCTTCGTGCTTCTGATTCAACATACTCCTTATTTCCATCGTATTCATGGTCGAATTCCAGGCCATATTGGCCATGAATATCATCAATGTGTCGATATGATAAGGATCCCCATTGGTCGCATTGGTGATGACATTATGCATCATGCCATGCACTGACAACGGATGTTCCCAGGAGAATGCCTTGTCGATGCGTACCGCTTGACCCTGTTCATCGACAAAAAGATCATCCGGTTCTGCCGGCCAACCAAGGGGCATATCATCCAGTGGTTGCTCCGGTCGAATCGCCGCTGGATCGTTTGGCGTTTTTGCGCAGGGAGGAATTGGTCGAGGGAACGGAGCCTTGTGACGAAAACCGCCCGGTCGATCGATAGTACCCAATATACTCATCAGGATGGATAGCGCACGAATTGACTGAAATCCATTGGAGTGCGCTGCCATTCCTCGCATCGCGTGAAATGCTACCGGGTTACCAGTTACGCTGTCGTGCTCCTTGCCCCAGACATCGGTCCAGGCGATAGGTAATTCAATTTTTTGATCCCGTGCAGTTACTCCCATTTCGTGGGCCAACCGAATGATATCCGTCGCGGGAATACCGGTAATTTCCTCAGCCCACTTTGGGGTATTTTGAGCCACTCGTTGTTTCAGTAATTGGAATGAAGTTGCAACGGACGTACCATCATCCAGGGTGTAATGCCCGATTAGATCGGGGTCGCTATCTTTGCTGCGGGCAATCACCGCGGTGTTGGAGTTGCGATCCCACCATAATTTATTCTCGGGATCGAAACACCCCTCCTCTCCCGGAATCGAAACCCGAGCGAACAAACCGTCGTCATGTCTGCCCGCATTTTCTGACGACTTACCATCAGGCTCCTGGACAACCAGTTCTGCTGCATTGGTGTATTGAATAAGATAGTCGCGATCATATAATCCTTGTTCAATCAGTACATGTATCAATGCCAGAATCAATCCGCCATCTGTACCTGGTTTTATTGGCACCCATTCGTCGGCAATTGCGGAATAACCAGTACGCACAGGATTAATCGTTATAAACCGTCCCCCGCTACGCTTAAATTTACCCAGGGCAATTTTCAGTGGATTAGAGTGGTGGTCCTCGGCGGTACCAATCATTATAAACAGGCGTGCACGGTCAAGATCTGGCCCACCAAACTCCCAAAACGAACCGCCAATACTGTAGATCATTCCAGCTGCCATATTTACCGAACAAAGGCCACCATGCGCAGCATAATTTGGCGTGCCGAATTGTTTAGCGAAAAGCCCGGTTAGCGCCTGCATCTGATCTCGACCGGTGAATAACGCGAACTTTCGCGGGTCTGTTTGACGAATGTGAGAAAGTCGTTTTTGTAAAATTGAAAACGCCTCTTCCCAGCTGATTTCATCAAACTCGGCAGCTCCGCGGTCGCTGCCCGGTTTACGCAATAACGGCTTGGTAAGCCGGGCCGGAGAATACTGTTTCATGATTCCCGATGCTCCCTTGGCACAAATCACGCCTTTGTTGAGCGGGTGCTCGGGATTTCCCTCAATATAACGAATGTCCCCGTTGCGCAGTGTTACCCTGATACCACACCGACAGGCACACATGTAGCAAGTGGTATTTTTGACCTCAATCTCACTATTTAAGGCACCCGATTTTCGTGGTTTTTTCATAGATCAGTCGAGTATGCGGGTTGTCCAATTAACGACACCATTATGTGGATATCCTGGGAAATGACAAACTGGCTAAACTGATTGCCCCATTAGTGGCCTAAATCGGTTAATGGGCAGATAAGCACAATCTTTGGGCGACCTGGCTGGACTAAAAATCCGAAGAAAACGTTCAGAAAGTAGAAGCAAATTGTGTAGTAAAACTGCAACTTGTCGTAGAATACCAAGAGTGAAGGTATCCTGATTTTAACTGGTTCAGATGCAATCTGTTGAATAGACTGCACAGTGGAATTCAACCACAACAACGAAACCGGAAAAGTCAGACGTAAGGTAAATAAATCTAATCTAATAAATCCATGAATAAACTGTTCAAGGTTGTACTTGTCATCGCACTAGTATCAACTATTGGATTTAGCGCAATGCGTTATTTCTCAGAGAGTTTAGCGAACACCACAGATAAGTTTTTCGAATCGGTTAAACGCAACAATATCGAGCAAGCTTACCAATTGTTTTCAGCCGAATTTCGGGAACATACTTCGCTACAAGACTTGCAAAAATTTGTTGAGGAAAATTCTCTGAATAATTACCAACATGCCAGCTGGGGCTCTCGCTCACAAAGCCATGATAGCAGTCAGCTGTCCGCGACGGTTACCACGCAAACCGGACGCCTTGTACCCCTGCTGGTTGGCTTTATTAAAAAGCAATCCAGTTGGAAGATTGATTCCATCCATAAACCAACCGCCGGCCTCGCCGATAAGTTAAATAATGCACATTTGCCAGATACCCGCGAATTAACCCGACTTATTAAATCGGCTGTTCAACAATTCGCCGTTTCGGTAAATCAGAAAAGTATGGCCGCATTTCACCAGAACGTAGCCATAGCCTGGCAAAATCAAATTAGTGTTGCAGATCTGGATATTGCTTACGACGCATTTTATGACGCCGGGGTCGATCTCACTGTACTTAAAAATTTCGAGCCGAAATTTGACCAACCATCTACATTGGATCAATATGGTGCATTTCTGGTGGCTGGTATATACCCAACACAACCCCGGCAATTACAATTTAAGCAGTCGTATATTTACGAAGGTCTGAGTTGGAAACTCGTCGGTTTCAGCGCAGATATTAAATAAGGGATTCTTTGATTGACCAAATATCTGTCAGAAGTTGACTTGGATTGGCACACAGTCGTGAAATCGAATATAGTTACGTAAATTGCCCATTTCACTCATTATGTCGAAAACTACAACCCAAACCCTGCAAACAGAAGATAACCTTTTTCTCCATCCTTGGGAGTTTATCGATAATCTTGGGAACAACAAACGCACCGTGGTAACCGGGGCTGATGGCGTGTATATCCACGATTCAGACGGCAATCGGTTGCTCGACGGACCTGCCGGGATGTGGTGCGTGAATATTGGACACAGACGCCAGGAAATGGCCAGCGCAATTGCTGATCAGGTTATGCAGATGACCTATGTCAGTCCATGGAGTCTCACCAATGCTCCTGCTTCGCGTCTGGCAGATAAGCTTGCCACACTTACCCCGGGAGACCTTAATCATGTGTTCTACACAACCGGAGGATCTACCGCGGTTGATTCAGCGCTTCGGTTCGTGATGTTTCGTAACAATGTACTGGGAAATCCACAGAAAAAACACGTGATCGCGCGGAATAATGGATACCACGGGAGTACTTACTTATCTGCGTCAGCCTCGGGAAAGGCGCGGGACAAAAACTTTCTTGATTTCGAAGACGAGACTTTCCATCATATTTCTGATCCCAATATGTTCGACAAACCTGCAAATCTGTCAGAACAAGCCTGGTGTCAGCAAAAAGTTTCTGAGTTTGAGAATAAGATTAAGCAAATTGGGCCAGAAAAAGTTGCTGCATTTATTGCCGAACCCATCCTGGCATCTGGCGGGGTTATTCTTGCGCCGAATGGCTACCACGCCGGCTGCCTCGCGGTATGCCACCAGCACGATGTTATCTACATATCCGATGAAGTGGTGACCGGTTTTGGTCGGCTTGGACATTTCTTCGCTTCTGAGGATGTATTTGGCATCCAGCCCGACATTATTACGTCGGCCAAGGGTATTACCTCCGGGTACATTCCACTGGGAGCGGTGATGGTTTCAGATAGATTGCTCCAGGGAATACAGGATGCCGATAAAGGCGCTTATTTTTCCAATGGATTCACCTATTCTGGACACCCGGTTGCCTGCGCTGCAGCACTTAAGAATATTGAAATTATCGAGTCGGAGAAAATTCTTGAACACGTACGCGAGATCGCTCCCTATTTTCAAGCTCAATTGAAATCGTTGCTGGATATACCAATAGTTACAGACGTACGGGGAATAGGCTTGATGGCAGCTGTGGAGTGCGATATTAACAATACCAGCGAAAAGACGTTAAATATGGATTATGAAATTGGCAATCGAATCGACAAGCACTGCCAAAAGCTTGGCTTATTAGTCCGCCCGATAATCAATAAATGCGTAATGTCACCACCGCTAATAATCACCCGAAGTCAAATAGATGAAATGGTCGAAATTTTACGAAAAGGTATAGAACTCTCGATGCATGAAGTGGAAAATGAAGGCATATGGCAGGCTGCCTGAGTGCAATTTAAGGTGTTGTAGCCTGTTAAATAGAGGATATTTCAGGAACATAGTAGTCACAGTTGTAGCCGTTCTGGTGACTGGCCTCTGCGCAGACCGGCCGACTTTTGCCGACGACACTCCGTGCCAGGACACCCCGGAAAGACTTGTCGTTGACGCCATTTTGAATGCCGACTATCAACACGCCAAATCCCTGATCGGTAAATTCAGTAGCAAGGAGTGGCTAATTCCGTCTTCAGAGTTTTACACAAGCCTCGCGACCTGGCATCAGGGATATCAAAGTCAAAATCAATCGCTAAAGTCCCACGCAATAGCAGGACTGCGGCGTGCAATAAAGACATTGGAAGCCAGATACCAATCCTCTGGTGACAGTCTTACCAGCACCCTCGCTCTTGGTCTAAGTTTGGGTCACGGGGCCCGAATATTGATCGAGAACAAACAATTTCTTATTGGCTATGGTTTGGCTAAAAAGGCCAGCAGACAAGTTTCCTGGTTTTTGGAAAATGCTGATTCATCGATCCCTGGTTACGCGGATGCCAGTTTGCTACAGGGAATTATTGAGATTCACACCGCCAACATTCAAAACAGCAGCCACTGGATCGTAGGTAAAATCGGACGTCACGGTAATCGCGGCCTGGGAATTACCATGCTCGAGCACGCCATTAACAAAAATGCTGTATTTACCAACGAGGCAGTCCGTACTTTGATCTCAGAGTTATCCTGGAACACGCCTGATATTTGTCGATATAGACAATTAACGAACCATACCGCGCAGAGGCTATATCAAAATATTGATCTTGCCATCTTGCGTATGGGGCTTCAACTGAAATGCGGTTACCCGAAACGCGCGAAGCTGGCAAATCAGGAATATCAGGAAATATTCGCCTCTCATCCACAACAGATACAATTCCAAAAAGCGAAATTAAGAATATACGCCAACCTGGGATTGTATAAAGATTTGTCAGAAATAGAATTGAAACTGGACTCTATTCCGGAAGCCAGCTTTGCCATAGCGAATGCAATGGATGTCGCCGGGTTGCATCAACAAGCAATTGATCGTTACCGCAAACTTATTGAAAACGATGAAAGTTCAGATTCGTTAATTCGCGCGGCACAGATTCGACTTCGCTTTCCCTATTACCCGCCGAAAAGAATAACCATCCCTCAGTTCAAATTCACCCCCCGGAATACCTGTCAGTAACTCCATAAGTCCCAGAAGGAGAGCACCGCGATTCTGATTTATTCTTTTGGAATCAGCAATCTGGCGATGGGGTTGCAATTTATCAGCACCTCGTGAATAATAAAAAGACGGTAAAGGATTACCAAAGGTTAAAATGAAAAAAATAAAGCAACAGGGATTTGCACTGGTAGAAGTAATGGTCACCTCGACCATTATTGCAATCAGCGTCATTGGTCTCGCCGCCACCCAGATTAGAAGTCTACAGTTCAATCATCAGGCCCAGCTCCTCAGTGATTCCTCGATCGTTGCGTCTTCGATTCTTGAACGAATGCGTCTGTTTCCATCAGCAGTCAGGAGGAATGAATTTAATATTCATTATCAAACATTGTCAGAATTCAGCCCCGCTAATTCTACCCAACGAGAGTTGATCCCGATATTCAACGTATTGGCTCAATCTCATCCGAACCCGCAGTTTTCCATAGAGTGTGCATCATCTCCATTAAATCAATGCGAGATATGTATTCGTTGGATGCACAATAACCTGCCCGTTTTGAAAAATTCACCCGATAGTGATCGATTTCATGTTATGTGCAGCGGGCCAGTGATTATGTAACTATTTCTATTCTGAGCTAGACAGAGCGCTCAGATAATTTCGCACGAGGACAAGGATGTCTACGATAAAATACTGTAAGGGAATTACTTTGATTGAACTGATGATTAGTCAATATATTTTTACAATTAAATCAATAAGTTAGGCTCTATAATTGTCGGGAGTACAGCAGAAATACCCCTCTGTTGATCAATAAGTTATAGAGAATTGTCGGGAGTTTCAACAAGTATTTCTACAGCTCCAATTCAACGAATTAATAAGCAGGAGAGTTAGCATGAAAAGTTTTATAGCGGTCTATATCGTCACCGTTTCGGCAGTTGTTCACGGAAGTCTCTTGGTCTTACCTGCCTGGGCTTTTGTTCACCCAATTATCCAAATTTCGCAATAGCAGAGACCACCACGCATCTAAGCAAGAAGTGGCTGGCAGAAATCAGTATGACTGAATACCTCTATGACCGAGTTTTGCCCAGAACAGTCAATCACGGAAAACTCACAATCATAATAATTACGGTAAAGCAGTCATTCGATGCCAAACGGAGAGTGATCGACTAGTAATCACTTACGCTCACAATACGTAAGAACGTGGAAAGGCGGCATATTTTGATTTTGAGAAATTGATGCAGAATGGGAATGGGTCGACACTGGAAATTGTGACACATCATTTCTATGGCCAGGCGGTAGTCTCGGACCTTTGGCCGAGTTGCCTATAGAAATATTATGTTTATGCACTTCTGCGCCTCCACTCTCACCAAGTGGCCTTACACCAGCACCCAATGCAACTCGTCCAGAAAGAGGGGCGAATAAATCCCATCCGTCAGGGCATTCACTAAGATTAAATGCCATTATTGCCCCCTTTGGAACCGCTATTCTAATAGCTGTTTTAGCCTGAAAAGATGCTTCCATTGCTTTCTGTGCACATTCCAAAATAGTTTCACAGGTACCATTATTTTGACTAATTGCGTTTCCTGACAGGCCAATAACGAGCATTAAACTTGCAAAGACCAATATTACCTTTTTCATATATTTTTCCTATTGTTTATATATTAATTAACCAATCCAGCCCAAACTTGATGTAGCCGGCGATACTCGTAAATGTCTTTTGTAAGCCTCACTTGAAGAAAATTTTCTGGTTGATAATGGCATTTCGTATCGTATGCTGTTTGTTCCATTTGACCATATATAGCTTCTACCGTTCTTGCTAAATCTGTTTCCTCCAGACTTGCAAGGCGTTCCTTTGCTTTGTCCTGAGCTAGAAAGTATCCATCAATAGGCTTAATTATATCTTGAGCAGTAAGTTGAACTTCACCTATTTTAAAACCGAACAATTCGAACCTGGGCTTAGTTTCTCCTATGGTATTTAGCATTTCCGACAAAGTGTTTTTAACTTCCTCGGATGTTACTACTACAGAGCATTTTACTAACTGATTTGAATGCTCAAAAAAATCTGCTTCGATAGATGATATTTTTGTAAGAGCATTTGATACGACTTGATCCGCGCCGCCTATTGCACCATCAATTGTGTCATCAATTTCCGACAAATAATCTCTAATGTTGGTGTCAACTACTCTACCGGAATCATCTAAACCCCTTTTTAAATCCTTCATGTGTAGTGCTGCTCTCTCCACTGCATGAATCATATTTTCTGTACTAGAGTCTAGTTTTAAGGGATCAGTAACAACTCCCCATGCTTCGCTTAAAAAACCAGCATATGAATGACTCGGTAGAAGAAGGGTCAAAAAAACTAGTATTGGTGCAAATAGTTTAAACATAATTTAAATCTCGCTATTATCTATATAGTGGGAAATACCCATGCTTCCCTTGTTTGAGTTTTATAAGGCAATCTCCTTGTCCATCTGCCACCTTAACCTTAATGGCACCGACGCCGACGGTGAAAAATGTCTTATGATTTTCAAAAGTGATGCGTTCCCCCCTAGGTTTTCCTCCAATAGATACACCCATACCTACTCTGCACTTCCTACCTTCCTCACAATGAATAGTCCACTCTGAATATGGAAAGCCGTAATCCGCAAGCCATGTCCAATCGTTGTGCACCAATTTGTCTACATCAGACATAATTAAAAATTTTCCATATTTTATTTAATTTTATATACTTTGCCTATTTATCGTTGTGGGAAAAACCACATAATGTCTGCTTTTCTCATCGGATAAAAAGCCCCAAAATTAGGCGAGTGGCTTCTTAGAGTATGACAGGGTCAGTCGCTTTGCGATAGCAGCTTGGTCACTCTTGCTACCAATATCGGGGATACTCCCAGTAGGACGATAGTAGATATGAAGACTCCCAGAAATACTTTTCCAGATTGAAAAACCACTTCCTGACTGTCATGAATCGTCGAATACTCGGAATGAAAAACATACGCGCTAATTGAGCACAATAAACCGAACATTGCGCCCACTATAATAGGTGCAGTCAAGGTTTCTCTTTCAAAATTAGTTTTATCGATTTTTTTCAATCTAATTCACCAAAATCAACTAACAGTATTTTTCCACGATACTTCGTTAATCAATCCAGCCTGACTGACCGTAAAAGGGTGCCTGTGAGATAAATTCATACAAAATTGTTCTACAGCTCCATATTCAGCGACTGGCTCTAACGAGTATGGTTCTGCCGGTCATAATTGTAAAGGCCACGTCAAATTGGGTCGAATTATATTGCCGAACAAATATTGCGGGCTATGCCCCTTCATTGCCCAGTTCAGCCATGGACGTTGGTAACCAACAGGGTGACTTCCAACAAATTACGAGCTCACGCAAACGAAAAAGCAGTCGTTGTTATTTGCTCGATTGGTCTAGCCCCAACCTAAGAATATTAATCAAATAGCTTGGCCCTCTTCCTACTGTTGTCGAGACGTAGTCTCCATGGGTGTCGAATATTTTGTTCAGCGCCTGACCAATTAAATTTATACATTCGTCAATGTTGTCATAGGTAACTTTAGGTAACGCTTTATTTTTTTGAGATACCTCTAAATCACTGTGAGATATCTCCCAATTTCTATGCGATTTGATATTTGCCATTGAGCAGTCGAGGCACTTGATTAAATCTTGAATTTCGATAAATTTTTCAGAAGACATACCATTTTTCCGCTTTTGTAGATGGTATTTAAGACTATTATTTTCTTTTCCCATACTTTTTTCTCTATCATTAATTCTGCAGATAGATAACCTAACATCGTCCAGCATCAAACTCTGGAGCACCTCAAAAACATGATTGCTGGAATCGTTAAGAATCTTAACGTTGTCATCACTCTCGAATAGTTCATAGAAAAGCTTCCATCTATACTTTAGATTAGCAAAATCCATTTCTAGTTTGGTTAATGCCATTGGCTGCTAACGGGGATGTGAGAGTCTAATTGACACACGGTTGCAATAAGGTTCCTCATTCGGCGACTGTCTCTAGCGAGTATACTTCCGCCAGTTGAGAAACGGTAGCTATAAAAGATTCGTACCCTTTTTCCTCAAGACCTTATTGCCGTATCACCCATATTAAAAGTCCAAAAACAGTGCTTTTCCGCACATTTTCGGGCTGTCAGATGCCCTAGAATCACGTCACCAACACCAGGAGACGTGAAAATGGACGACAGAGTGCGCGATATCCTTCAGGTAGTCGGTGAAACAGCGGAACAGATCGATTTAGAACCAGAGGACCTCGCGATCTACTTGGGGGAGTCGATGGTTTTGAATTGCCCGGAGATTTACCAGGCTGTGCAGAAATATAGTATTGAAACTGGGTTGCTTGATTAGTTAGTGCGGAAAATATTGGTCTATATCGAATACGACTTTGGGAGTCAGCTAATTACCAAGATTGATTTCACGACCCTAACTATTGCTCGCCTTTAATACCGCTTTTAATTTTACTGGGGAGAACGAATAAAAATTCCCCCAGGACTTCAGCGAAAACCACATTCCGTTGGGCGCGCCCTCGAGTGTCGGTAGGGCTGCTTGGTCGTCTGCATGGCGTTGATCATTAGCATTTAATCGTTTATATCCTCTATTGGGCCTATAGAACTATATTGGGCCTATAGAACTAGAAATGGGCGCTATCAGGTGATCCTTAGCTACTAGTCTGTCAGGGAGGTTTTCTAAACGAAGCATTTTATTGTTGTATTTTATCCAATTTCCCAGTCGGTAGTCTACCTTGTCAATCAGCAGCACTAAGAATTCTTCAAAACCTATGCTTATTGCATCTTGTATTGCGCCATCTACGGATTTGAATATTTTTGTACCACCTCGTTGTCTATACAAAGCAATATATAAATTGTTATTACAATCATTCGCTAGTCTGTTTGCCAGGTGTGTACGGTGCTCATCTTTTATTTGAGGAACCTTATCCGTGTTCGTTTTTGATAAAAGAATGTGTTGATTTTTAGTTAAGGTGATTACTACCGCAGAGTGCAAACCCCGCATTTCCTTTAAAAGTTTTATATTTTTTAATTGCATTTTGTCAAAATCTAGTATTGATTAACTATTCTAATATTAAATTAATCATAAATTATTTTTGATTATAAATATAGTGATATTTTGATCACTAATGGATTATGACAATTCAATTATGCTTATTGACGGCGCTGTTGTGTAGACTGCAAGAATGACAACTAAAACCGAGGTACAAAAATGAAAATTGATAGATTGATACAGTGCGCACTTTTACTGATAGCGGTAACCCATCTACTGGAGTTGGATTGTGACTCTATAGGGACCGCTTTATCTCAACCGGTAAAACTGGAATTGTGTCACCCAGGTTATCCTATGCAGACTGGTTGTTTGTATTCACAACAAACCCAAGGTTAACCACAGGCAATTATTTTTCGTTGGTGGAAGCCTTTGCTCTTCTAGCCCCTAAATTTGTCATCATTGCCAATCGTTTTATGAGACTAAACATTTCCGAATGACGCAAATGCATACTAAAGTCACCGCACAATGAATTTGAACCCTACCAAAACGCAAAAAAGCCCGGTATCAGCTACTAGAGATTCAGTAGCTGATACCGGGCTTTTCGTTGTCCAGGTTTTTTCGATGTCTGTAAAATCGGGGCATGGTCGTCATCCGCCGAAAACTGAATTATCGCAATATCCTTTTCGATAAGGACACCCAACAGCAGCTTGTGGAAGTGCGTAGGAAGTCTGGTGAACACCAGGAAGTCCTGTGGTGCGGTTTCATCACTCGCCGAGAGGCGTTGGGTAATCAGCACTCCAGACCAGTCAAAATAAAGGTACACTCGTTCCGAATTGGCCTCGGAAACTGGACTGCCTTGCGGGAAAATGAGTACCTTGTTGGTAGCCTGGTTGTGGGTAATGGTGTCTCAGCCGTGCTTTACGAAGGGGAACCGAGGATCGTCAGGATCGCGTTAGAGGCATAATCAGTTGAGAATATGAAGCTATACCACTACTTATCAGAAAAGCACGGACTGGAGTCTTTGCGATTACAGCGACTTAAGGTTTCAAATCTGTCTGATCTCAATGACCCTTTCGAGCTTTTATCTATTGATATGTCGGATAAGTCTCAGAGAGATTACTTTGCCAAGGTGAAGAAGGAAGCCACAAAAATTTTGAGGCTATTGTGTTTAAGCAGCACCCGAAAAGACCCTCTTATGTGGAGTCATTACGGAGACAGGCATGCCGGTGTAGTATTGGAATTAGAAGTGAATGAGAGCCTCGTCAGCAAGGTTAAATACTTGAAAAACAGACAAGTATTTGATCCAAAAAAGCATTCTTCGAAATTCGATTACAAACTATTTACTACGAAATATTCTGGCTGGGTCTATGAAATGGAGCAAAGAATATTTTTAAGGCTGGAGGATATCTACCGGGAAAAAAAGCTGGATTTTTATTCTTTCAATGAAGATGTAAAACTGGTCGGGATTCTATCCGGTCCACTAAGCAAATTGACAAGGGCAATGATTTCAAAAAATTTACCTATAGACAAATTCATCAAATTCACTAAAACAAGATTAGCCTACAAATCTTTTAGCGTAGTCTGGCACCAAGGACACAAGCAGAAAATTGTAAGAGGCAAAGCCGCTCTAGTTTGAACCGCCAATTTCAATCGGGCCTTTACACAACACGGCCCCCGCACTAAGCGGACATCGAGCAACTACATTACAATTAACTTATCTTAGTAGCCGAAAAGCATTTGCCAATAATTCACATGTTTGGGCCGCTTTCAGTCTATCCTCATGACTCCCTTCTACAGATTTACCCGCATTACTGAAAATTGCATCTAACAGCTCCTGCCTAGTTGCGGGCTTGGCTGCTTTATTGCTGGGAGCCTCTTTAGATTTACCACCCATAGTTCTACTCCATAGTTAGTTAATAGTTAATCCATATCAAGGTTTGGTTCTTGACGAAATTAGTATAGCACTATTTCCTCAGCGAAATAAGTAAGTCTATAGTTATCCGTGAAATTCCCAATGTAAATGAGTCCAGCATCTCGTACATTTAATCCCGCCGAAATTTACCATTAATATAAGGTATCAGCGCCCTCTTCCCGTTCGCATAGATAATGCAATCGCACAGCATCCACGAGGATAGCCCTTCCTTGTAATCCATCTTATCGGTACCGCATCCGACCGCCCAGGCACCCTTCTCGATACCCGGTGTATGGGAATGTCCGGTGACAGTTTTATAGCTGGTCTTCGCAAATCCCCGTAGCGATCCGCGAGTGCCGTTAACCCCCTTGTCACCGTGATTGCATACCGATATTCCAGCGATCACAGCCTTGTCATTTCCATCAATAAACTTGAAAGGAACTGTCAACCGCTCTTCCAGGTACAGCTCCAGCGCAGACTTATCGCTGTTCACTACCCGTGACATCATATCGAAGTAGAAAGGCGCATTATGTGGGTCTTGGTCCGGTCTGAATCTGTTCAACCATTTCTCAATGGCATCATGGTGATTCGATCTAACTATCCAGTTATCGCGCCCACCTTCGGCATTCAGATACCGAACTGCTTTATCCAGTTCTTTTTCGACCAAATGGTCACCCGCCTGCGCGATCTTGATGCGCTGTATGGGTGTGTGGTGATGGTTTTGACTGTGATGGTCGTGCAGATCATGCCGCACATGTATCTTGGGGCGCACCAGCTCGCACAGTCGTCGCCTAGCGCGTGTCACTTCCTTCCGCTCCCAGTAAATGTGATCGTCTCCGAACACTACGCCTGCAGCATCAGGTGCAGTCTCCTTTCCCTTTTCAGTCCAGTACTCATCGTAGTAATAAAACCCACTACCGTCCCACGATAATTGAATCGCAAAGAACTTCGATCCTACTATCTGAACGTACACAGCGGAGATCGAGTGATTGAACTTCGCCTGACCACCGGCTTTAGAACTACTGTACCTCGGTCTGCTCACTGATCCAGTCGTATGCATCATCTTGGGTAGCTCGCTGGACGGTGTTGCTACCATCTCCATAGCTAGTTGTGGGTGACCGTAGATCGCGGACTTAACGCCCGAAGCTGGACCAAGGCCCACTAGCGGATTGACTGCCGTAGCCTGCAGTCTGGTGGCAGAGATCATTAAGGACCGTCCTACATTAAGATCATTTTGCAAAGCGTATGGATAAATGCGCTCATCCCATTTGCACCCCTCTGTACGGTGCATCGCATTCGGATTCCTGTAGCGTACCGGTACGACCAAAAGCTGTCCGTCTTGTGCAGCCACGAACTGCTCCAGCGCTTCAAGGAAGGGCTTAACAGTCGGGGAGTTATTGGTTGCTGACGTAATGACAAAATCTTTATGTTGCCGTGCAGCTTTTATATCAAGTGTACTCGGACACTCTATCTCATTCTCAGTGGAAAACTTGTCGTTGTGCGCGTCCAGCGTGATGCCAAACTCTCTTTCAGCCTGCCTTCGGTAGCGACGTAGACTTCTCTGATCTGTACCTAACCCGGCTTTTTTCCCGGCATCTTTAAGTGAGTCTGCTTCAGGCCAGACATCGATAAGTTCTTGTAATTTTTTCCTCGATGCTCTTTGTACCACTAAGCCTTCTCCATCAGGGCAGCGCACCATTCGGGTGTATCCAGCGTTTGCTGACCCAAGGTGGCTTGCCTGATGGCTTCACGGTATCTTAAGATTATCTCGCAAACGTACTGCTCGAATTCGATCCGATAAAAGTACATGTCGGAGTTACTCCTACCTGGTCCCGGTTTTGTCGGGACTTCAGGTAGCATCAAGAGAGTTTGCGGGATATGCGGAATTTCAGTCCTTGTTACAATCTTTACTTCGGGTTCTGATGCAGTTGAAGCGCAACCACTAATCAAGCAGATCAGGATAAGGCTCGCTAGCCCAGTCCCGAACTTCGACATCTGTTTCCTGTAGTTCCGTGAATTTATTCTTTTCCAGGTAAAAACTTTGTCGCCAATGTTCGCGACGATCATCCATCTTTTGAAAAGCTTCATTGAGGTCCTCCAACTGTTTGGCCTTAGCCATGATCGTGTCGTTCTGCTCATCAATAGACACATTCATGTCACTGATCAAAGCAGTCTTAGCCACCAGTTGGTTGTTTAGGCTACCTGTAACATTCTCAGCACTTGCCTTTCCATAGGATTGGTAAGCACTGAATAGCCCCAGCACTGCGGACAGTAGCCAGGGCGCATAACGTATGAGTCTGAACATTATTCTTCAGTCAAGTCCACTTCGTCCGGTTCAGGCGTCGGTGCAGCTTCGGGCACAAATATCTGCTCGACTTCTACTTCCTGTTCGGCCTCGGGCTCGCTCTCACTCTGTAGACCAATAGCGGGATTCAAATCTAGTGGTGTAGTTTCAAGACCAGTCTTTATGTTCTCGTTATAATCGGAACCATTACCCAAAGTCACCCTTGCATTGTCACCGGTATTAACTCGTGAACCGTTCCCAAGCTTGTCGGCTACCTTGCCAATTGCAGCGGCACCCAGTCCGAATTTACCAAAGCTGAGGACGTCTGATGTTGCGCTACGAATTGTCTGATGCATATTGGAGTTTTTACCCAAAGCCAAATCATTCGAGTTCGTACTTCCTGCACATCCATTGTCACCCGCCAGTTTGTTTAGCGCTTCGATAGCAACTTGTGCAGTAGGGTCAGTTACATTGCCATACGCTTTCCCGCGATTTTCATAGCAGACTTGTCGGGTTTTCTCCATCTCGATATCAACTGCAGCAACACCACTTACAGTCTGCGTGGACGTCAATAAGTTTCCGTCCGCGTCATGTTGATTGACTATTTTTGCATCGCCTTGATTGACTGCCGGTGTCGTATTGCACCCTACTACGAATAGCGCGATTAACAGTGCGCCGATTAATCTGGTTGTTTCCTTCGTCATATTTTATTCCTTAAGTTTGATTCCGTCTAAATTCCTTTAGCTCTCCCTGGCATTCCGTGATCGCCTGAGCAACACCCGTATTTTCTAGTGCCCGCTGTAGGAAATCGGCTTGTGTGCTGTCGCCTACTGGTACACAACTGGAACCATCGCAAACCATAATATCTCCTGTTTCAGGGTTTATTGCACTGAACAGAGATTCATAAATTGCACTTAAACCGTGATTGGGTGCCCCGCTGTTTGCTGGCGAATCAGCAACTGTTTGCGTATGTTCTTCAAGATCGCTCGCGATTCCCATACCGGCAAAAAGTGCGGCGACCATTCCTAGTGCTCCAAATAAATTTTTCATTTGACTTCTCCTGTAGTTAGATTTAACTTATTGAGTCGAATGCCTATTATAAGCATACTTATATTATAATTGCAAGCATAACCTGCTTATGCTCTAGCGCACGTTGTTACTCGCCCATATCCAGCATCCAGAAATTTCCGCTGTCTCTTACGTAATATCGCTATGGGGTATCCACGATTTTCTTTGAACGCCCAATTCGCACGTTTACGGATATTCTCAACGTGTCCCCAATACAACGTTTTATCGCATCCCACTGTCGTTCCACATAACCGACGTTCTTTATTGAGATTCCCGCGCCCACCGTTGTAGTCGCATAGCGTCGCTGAAAAAGCATCACACGGATTCGCGAACTCCTTAATGCGCATGCGGTACAGCCGTGCGTCGTATCGTATTGACGCCTTCACCGACCATGCTGGCGACAGTGAATCAGGTACACCCAAGTCCTTAGCAAAAGTTTCGCCAGCCCATTTTGCTGTCGCGGGCATAAACTGCGCCATACCCCGCGCACCTACATGACTTTTTGCCAGTGTCTTCCAGTTCGACTCTTGGTCAATCTGTGCAGCCCATGCTGCTAAGAATCGTGTGTGACCAAATTGCTTTCGATGCTCGCCCAAAGCCATTTTGAACCAGCGACGTGATTCTCTTGGGATATTTGCGCCCGGTACTAGGTGAGGTGATTGCTGTTTTGGTTCTTGTCGGGCAACAACCTTTGGCGGTTCCTTCACTTCTGCTTTCGAAGCTGCAACGGCAATTGGTTGTGCCTGACATCCCACTACTAGTAGGAATGCCAGGATAGCCGCTATGCGCATCAAACTGCGGTCAGCCCGCCGTGTACCGCTAGAGCTATAACTAATCCTGCAGCGAGGATGAGTGCGTTAGATCGCTTGTTCTCTTCGATTGAATCCAGCTCATGCGTCCGCACATGGGTAAGTACCCGTGAGCCGAAGTACAGCGCGGACAGACCCATAGTGATGCCGGTGCCTATCATCGGAATACGTCCTTCGGTCCATGCCGGGAGAGCGAACATTACAAGTACCACTGCAGGTAACCAAAACTGCCACGAACGCAGAATCCCTTTGTCTTTAATCGTTTTCCATAGTTCCATAATTTTCTATCCTTTAAAGTGGTCGAACAGCAGCTTTCCGATAATCGTAGAAACGAATACCCAGATCGCCATCAAATTTTTTGATCTCCGCGCTTCCTTTTTATCAGCGTCTTCCTTCTGAGTTTCTGTTTCCTTTTCCAGCAACGCTAGTCTGGTGTTGATACCCGGCTTACCGTTGCCGCGAATAAGATGATCGTGAGACTCAACTTTTTCAGCAATTTTTTCCAGGTACTTGTACATACCCTTAATCGCTGTTTTTATCTCAGCGATATCCGTCTTTACTTCAGTGTCCATACTTTATTTTTTCCTTATTCAAATCCGAACATCCTATTGTGTCACTTCAATTCATGTCCCAGCTCTGCGGCAAGAGTAGACGCCGCCTGAAGTAGACTGGCAGTCGATGCATCCAGGCCGTCTGAATTTTTAGATGCTTCAATATCAGCAGTCGCTTTATTCTCAATGGATTCCGCACCCGCACTGGAAGTCGCCATGCGGACCAGTTTATCAATAGTCTTTCTGCGTAAATCCTCTGCTGTCCGTCCGTCAATTGATGACTCTTTCTCGAAGGGTTCCAGAAATTTAGGGTCACCCGTAACGTCATAGAAACACGCGCAAAGCGCCTTAGCAATCCATCCGTCTCGCCTGCGGCTTGAACCCCCAGGAGAAATCTGTCGCCTGACTTTATCTGCCAATAGTGTGGCGTTGCGATTCGCTGATAGCTTTTTAAGTTTTCTACTTATCTTGCATACGCCCGCATCGATTGAGACTCCTGCGGGCCAGCCTGGGCGCTGCTGATCTTGCGGAAGCAGGATACCTTCTTCTGAAAATAGTGGTGCAACTTCGGTTTCGACGACGATCTGCTTAGTCTCGTAATTAACGGACATGGAATCGTGCCAGCCAAGTAAAATTCCCTGCTTGTTAAAGTATAAATACATAATTTCCCTCTATGTGAATATGAGCGACTCATCGTTGCCGATAACATTAAGTGATGGCGAATAGTTGCTTGTCGCGTTACCAGTCAGAGTGTTAGTTCCGCCCATTTGAATATTCGAGTTTCCTATCGCTATAATTCCGATAGCGGCAGAGTTTGTAACCGTTACTCCAGACAGAAGACTTCGACTCATTGTGCTTAAGTAAATCGAGTGACCTCCAGAGCTATCGATTGTGATGGCACTACCGTAAAGATATGAATCGTTAAGCGCACGAACACCATGAGTACCCGGATTGTTTATCGTTATACCAGTCAGTAACCCATAAGCTCTATGTGTCAAATACACTGCGCTAGTTGAAGCGTCATTAATCGTGAATGCTCCGCCGCCTAAAATCTGGGAACCGTAGTAACAGTAAATCCCGTAAGCAGAAGGAGTATTGATTATTACGTCGCTAAGTCCTTCAAGTGTCGCGTATTCCAGAACCTGAAATCCGCCGTCGTCTACAGTGACTTTTTCTACCTGAAGTTTGCAACCATAAAGCCTGAACAAATACGATCCAGTGCAGTTTATGGTAACGTTTGCAGAACCGCTGCTAGTTAGCTTTAGTTTACGTATGTCTGTGCTGCGGAGAGTGACTTGACCGGAACTATGAACACCGTCTTCCATATTGAGGGTGACCTGAATTTCGTGACCTAGTCTCTTTTTCGCTAGCTCGGTTACCGCGTCCTGTATGGTTGCGAAATCTCCAGTCGGTCCGATGTCATATGTGACGTGGGCATTTATTGAAAGTGCTTCAATTGCATCCATCGAGGCTTGCGATGCAAAGGGACCCAGACCTGCTGGGAATGAAACTACGGCTGTTGGTGGTAGCAAAATACTATCCTCTTATTTATGTTTTCGTTAGTTAAGCGGCGTAAAAATTATTATGCCTTGGTGTCCTGCTGAGGGTTCGAATGTATTCATCCCGCCGTGTCCGCCGCCACCTGGTCCGTTAGGTACTCTACCCGCTACATCAATGGTCGGACTTACTCCGCCGTGTCCCCACGATCCTGCGCCTCCGTATCCCGCAGTTCTCACAACAGCCGATGGATCGCCACCATGTCCGCCATGGCTACCATTGAAACTTAACTCACCGCCAGTCGGGGTACCCCCAAGTCCGCCGTTCTCCGCACCGCTAACGCCTGCTGAACCACCGCCCGCTGTTAGCACCGCAACGCCATCATCATACGTGGTGTCCCCGCCTGCTGCGCCGTGTACATTATCCGGCGTACCGTTGACTCCCGCCAGACCACCTGCTCCAACTACGAAGTTGACTCCCCCTACTCCATCAAGGTCCAAGTTCGCACTTTCTACATACGCTCCTGAACCGCCACCGCCACCGCCACCGCCTGTAGCGATAGTCTCGTCACCATTACCACCGCCGCCACCGCCGACCATGATCAAGTGACCACGTTTGGTATCGTTACTGTTTGTCCATGACGAAGCGCCTGCTGCTGTTATGATCACTGAGTTAGCAGCACTCGGCGCGAAAACTATATTCGAATCTTGTAGTCTCCAGTCAGTCCCTTTTCCATAGGAATCGAATGTGTCTAACTGAGGATCGTTTTCTGGATCGTTAAACAACCTATAGCTGAGGCCATCTGAATCCCCGAGAACAACGTAGCCATTCGGTATCGGAACTGCGGGACTCTGTGAAGCAAAATATGCTTTGGCTTCCGTCCAGTTAAGTATACCCACCTGGCCTACGAGCGCGGACAGCGCTATGAAAGCATCCACCAAACGCTCGTAGGGCAGAGTCCAAGTATCAGTATCCTTAGCTAAACCTGGGATGTAATCTGTTCGACTAAACATTAAATAAAACCTCTCGTGCTTTTAGTGTAAATGGACCATCGCCTCTAGCTTCAACTGGCGGTGTCCATGATATGGGGTAACAGAGTCCCGTTCCCTGTTGTTCTATCTGCCCCGACCTTCCGGGGAAATAGCTAAACAAGAACGGTAGTCCGCGATTTTTTGCGTTCGATAATATGTTAACAAGTCGCGCAATTTCATTTGAAGTAAGCCACGACCAAGTTGTAGAGAATGTTCTCTTCGAATTCCCTTTACCGACTACAGTAGCTCCGCCCGGAGTATCTTCATAATCAACCGGGTCCACTGGTGCAAACTGCGGCAGTCTGTCCATGTTGACACACGGTACAAAAGCTCGTCCTGCTGTGATGTATCCGACCGTTAGAGGCACTTCATCATCGAACTGCATAACAATTTTATCTGCTACCACTGACTCAGTAAGCCATATGTCCGTCAAGGGCCACTCTATAGCGCCTGGATCAGTAGGAAAGGGGTAACCATTCCATGCCATCATGCCCCAGCCCGGAGGGTCTCCCCAGGCATACAACGGCGCTTGTGCGTTTTTAGATATTACGCTTTGCAGTACATCTTGCAAATACAGTTCTACTCTTATCGTTCCCCCATAGCCTAGTGAATGCGCAATACCGAAACCATCGAGTGCCTGTCTGGTAGGTAACTTAATTGTTACCGTCATAGTATTTTGCAAAGCAGAAAATACTAGATCAGGATCAGGGTTAGATAAGCTTGCAGCGACATGGTCGCCATGGTCAGGTACAGAACTAGTAATCTGTGTACCCGCTATATGTAAATAGTTATCTGGTAGAAATCTCCCGGTGCCCCAATCCTTGCCTTCGAATTCTGTCACCCGAGAAGCATTTTTAGTTTCGTTTCCTAAACCATCTAGGAGTGTTGTAGCTGGATCGAAAATACTCATACTCTTAATATCAGTTCTTGACTTTCGCCTTTGCGTGTCATTGATTGTATAATTCCAAACTGTCCAGATTCGTAACCGTACCGTGGGAACTGTACCGGGATTTCATCTCCTGGTTTCCACTGGTCATTTCTATCTGTTTTAATCGGAACCAGATCGTGCGGTTGACTCTCCAGCGCTAGCCATTGCAAAGCAAGTGCATCCGCATCTGCAAGAGTAGTTAGCCTGGTAGTGAATTCCAACTTACGAGCATTGGGGTAATCCGCCAGTATGCCGTTATCAGTTTGAATAGTGGTCTCGCTAACGAACTCTCCATTAATCGTGACAGACCCTACAGGCTCTATTATTTTTATCGATTGCCAGCTAGTAGGTTTAATCGTGCGAAAACTACTAGCGCCCGTAGCATTGGACAACTCGAACAGCGTTAGTACGCCTTCGTTATCTACCCCCCAGTCCACTGGAAATCCTGACAGTATTTGATCTACCGTCTTGTATAAATCTATATCAGCTCCCGCTGGGTTCAACGTGCATGTGTACGGGTAGTCTGTATCCAGTTTTGTGAATGCCGCCGTATCTATGTTGGCGACATTGAATGGACCTTGTGGCGACGTTAATAACTCCAGCACCATTGCACCTGGGAGTCCGTCTAAAAGTGTTACTGATGGCAGCGTTACATCTGCCAAATATTGGTTGTCACGTAACGCGACACGAAGACTCTGTTCCGTAGCTATGGGCGATGCTGGGATTCCAGTAAACACTGTTACGAAATCTGAATAATCCCAGCGCCTGTCGCCGTGAACAACAACTATAGACTGCATGTTTTTTACTCTCCACGCATCCATCTGGGCATCAAGATTAACTATCTCTATGTCACCTACCTGGTATTTTGACCTTCCGCCAGACTCTCCTGAGATACCCCACTGGAAAGTAAAATCGGGTACACGCGATCTCCATATGCTAGATGCATCGCGGTACCTTTCAGTTGACGGACGCAGAATAGAACCGTCCTTACAAACTATGCTGGCTAAGTACACGGGTTGCTTGCCCGCGCTATCTAACCATGCGGTGTACTCTGCGGGGGTAGTCATTTGCTGTTCTCCTTACTGTAGTGCTTCCAATCTGGCAGTAGTTTCTGCATTCTGTGCGCGAATTTCTGCCGCAGCATCACCATCCTTAACGGCCTTCACTTGCTTTTCCCCTACCTCGATATTTATCGATGTACCGCGATTAACTGCGTATTCGATCCGCTGTAGGAGTTGTCTTACTTCGGAAGATTGACTGGAATTGTTTGCACCGAAGAAACTTTGGTTAGTTCCTCTCCGGTTTTCACCAACACCATTCGCTCTATCTGCTGCTGTACGCACCATAAAGTCTTCTCCCGATTCCATCCGAACTAAAAAGGAATCATTGGGGTAACCTGCTGGTACTTGCTCAAAGCGCCCTCCTGTACCAAAATGCCTTCCCAAACCGCCGCCCGCTCCACTTCCACCACCTGCAACACCGCCACCGTTTCCGGTATTACCTCCGGGCCCTCTGACTGGTGGTCTAAGTATCTGGACGTCTCCACCTTCACCTCTCCCACCGCCGCCAAATGGTCCTGACGGAATCGCATAGACTGCATTCGCTAAATTGATAGCATCGTTACGAGCGTTGTTAAATGCAGCACCCATGGAATCAGCACCTGATTGCACTCCTGCTGTCGCTGCCTCTGCTGCCGTCACTATGTCTTTCTCGATCAATTCAGCCAGTGCTTCGGCTGCTGTTCCGGCGCTGCCAAATGACGTTACCATGCCCTGTGCGTTGACCTGTATTCCTGCTGCTGCAGCTTGGCCTGCTGATATGGTTCCATCCTTAATTAGCTTAGCTAGAACCTGTGCCGCTGATCCTGTTTCACCGAATGATGAAACCATTATGTCACCGTCCTGCTTTATACCGTGTGCCGCTGCCTCACTCGCAGTAAACAAACCATCTGCTATCTGAACCCGCAGCAACTCGACTGCACTTTGCGGTAACTGGTAGTAACCAGCAATCGCTTGCGTTACGACATCAGTATGATTTTGCGCAAGGTCTAAAGACGCTACGAATTCAACTGACTGCGCTCGCTGTACGTCCTGTAGGATGAGCTGCTGTCTTTCCTGGCTCTTGGTCTGTGAGATAGACTCCCGCTTAGCATCGAACTCCTGACGGTAGTGTGCCTCTATCTCCGGTGTAAAATTCGATAACGCATTTTGTGCCCCCGCGATATCTCCGCTTAACTGTTGCCAATACTTTCCATCGACCGTCTGTACGTCATCATCTTTACCCGACAACGATGCACCTGCCGCTTGCGCAATCAGTGTCGCAGCGAATCCGCCAGTAACAAATCCCTGGCCTGCGTTCTCACCAACACCCTCACGGAAATTTGCTCCGCCAACATTCGAGTTAATGAATGTACCGGTTGAGAAATCACGCATTGCTTGCTCGCGTCGCTTAGCCTGATTGCCTTCCGACCAATCGCCCAGCGCCTTCATCATTGTAACGATGAACAGTGAAGTACCTGCGCCAGCCATCGCTCCGCCGCCACTTCCACCGGCACCAACACCTCGCGATCCCGCTACGCTATCGAGTGACGAATACGTGCCGAAATTCGCAGTAGGTGCCGCAGTTGAACCAGCAGAAAATGCTCCTGCAGAACCTGGACCCGCTGAACCAAAACCGCCATTTACACCGCTAGGGAGATTTGCGTTATAGCTATATCCGTTGGGTGCGCTTGTGATCGTTCCTGGTGTGGCGGTATATGGTGTAGTAACAGCGGGTGTAGGCGTAGTCGTCGGTGCGGGCCTTAGTCTATTAATTGCATCGTAAGCCTGCAGCCCTGCGACGGTGTACCCAATAGCTTGTCCCGACGTGCTGTCTGAGTTACCTGCCTGGTCCGCCGTGTTGTACGCATTCACAAGACCCAGTCCACCATTTACTCTGTTGACTCCGGGCGAGCTGCTTGTCCCGTTGTTTCTATAAATATCTAAGAATGGGTTTCCGTTGCTCGCATTTCCGAAGATGTCACCGCCATTAAACTCTTTATCTCCAACGCCGAATATCCCTTCAATCGCTTCATAAATTCCTGATGCCAGAATTCGCGCTGCAGCATCTTTGAAAATTTCTTCCAGAGTATCTGAAAAAGATCGACCTTCTACTATCACATCAGCAAACGTATCTGCTAAATTCCTTACCGCTTGCTCCGTCTCCTTCTCGGCTTCTATGCGGTCTTCGATAGATTCTATTATGTCAACATTTGCTTCAATCGATTCGCGAGTAACTTCAATCTTCGCTTCTTCAGCTCGAATCAATTCCTCTTCGATTCGAACAGCACGTTCTCCACCTTCAATATACGCGTTTAGTATTCGAATACGATTCTCGTTTTCTTTATTGAAGTCCTTTGTCGCTTGCTCTAACTTCTCTGTTTCTTCCTTAAGCTTTCGCTCTTCAATCGCCAGTTCTTCAACCTGGTATCTAAGCTTTTCGTACTCCGTTTTCTCTAATTCTTCGCGGAGTCTTTTCTGTTCGGTAGCAAGTTTCTTTTTCTTCGCTGTAGCCTCTTTATTCGCTTCCGTTAGATCGTGCTGTGCTGCCGCTGCTTCGTAAATCGCATCGGTCTCACCTTTATATCCTAACTTTAGCGCAGCTTGGACCGCTCTATATCCAGCCTTATGCCGAGCCGTTGATCTCGCGAGTTCTCCTTCTTCCCTGATACCCTTCAGGATTTTATCCAGCGCTTCCTTGTGATCCTCCAGTGCGCCAGTCGCCTCTTCAGCCGACTTAGTCATTCCATCAAAGTGATACGAGCCTTGCAGAGTGGCTTCACCTTTGTTGATCACCTCGACCAATTGTAGATGCGCTGTTTTAAGCTTGTCCTCTGCAACATGCAGCTCCGACAAGTCTTTCTGGAACTGTTTGTATGCTGGGGAAAATTTCGGTGCCTTTGAAAGCAGTTCTTGGGTGAATTTTATTTTCTCTCCCAGTTCAACCAACTCATTTTTTACTTCAACAAGACTGTCTTTCTGTACTGCCAGTGTGTACTGGTTAAATGCAACTCCAAGTTCGCCTACCTTTGTCGCCAACTTATCGGCGGATTCCGCTGTGGTATCCAGCAAAGATGCAAATGCACTTATAGCGATCGCAGCAGTTATAACCACACCAACTGGACCGCCCAGGAATGTCATTGCCTTGGATAACACACCAACTTTAGAAATAGTTACTGTTTGTGCTGCGGTAACTGCTGCTGTTGCTGTTGCCAACCGTTGTTGTGCGGGTATCAACGTATTGGTGACAACAGTAAGCCTAGACATACCACTGGCTGCAGCAACTGACGCCTCCGCTTCAGCAAGCAGAATTTGCGCATGGACGCGACTAGCCTGTGTAGAGGCAACCAACGCGGTCTTGTTCTTAACGGTCTGTACGTACTTAGCTTGATCGGTCTTAATGTTCGCCAAAATAGATGCTGTACTGGCAGTCATGGCACCTACAAACTTTCCAGTAAGTACACCTGCTAACGTAGCAACCGCGAGACCAACTATGCCAAGATTTTCTGATACACCTTTAAGCGCATCAGTTCCCACAGTTGCAACGGTAAGAAACGCATCCCCTACACCAGCAGTAGCGATATTATCGCGGAGTTCGAACCATGCGTTGTTGAATCTATTAAGCGCAGCACGTCCCTTTTTGGACATCTCTACCGCTTTGTCTCCGTACTCTTCCTGGAGAAGCTTTGCGAGTTTTGGCAACGTGTCTTCTGCCAGTACTTCACCCTTCTCCAGCATCTTATTCAGCTCCTGGGTCGTGATCCCAAGAGCCCGTGCAGTCAATTGAACTGCACCAGGTAAACGCTCCCCCAACTGACCGCGCAGTTCTTCTGCCTGAATGTTGCCCTTAGACATCATCTGCTGGACGGCACGTAAGATACCGTGCAGATCATCCTGGGATAAGTTGAGCGCCACAGAAGCTGTAGTAACAGCCTTGAATATCTCTTCTACACCCTTCCCTTCCAGGGAAGTTCCTTTCGCGGCGGCTGCAGTCTTTGCGAATTCTTTTGCGCCAATTTCCAGAGAAAACCCTAAACGATCTGCTTCCTGCCTTACAAATGAAAACTGCTCCTGCGTCAAGATCGTGTTAAGACCATCCATCGCAAAGCTTGCATCAAGAATAGACCGGGTAACAGCAACGACACCTAATGTTGCTATCGCATTCCTGTATGAATGTAGCGCACTAGTACCTTTGTTTAAGGTGCGGTTATACTTATCCGAGGTCTTATCTATCCCCTGGATTTCTTTTCTTGTTAACTTAATGGCGCGGACGGCATCCTTCGAATCGCCGGTAATTATTATCCCTGTTTTAAATGTCCGCGCCATGCCTACTCCCTTTAGTTATGTTTTAAAACTCCTGCTTCAATGCAGCGAATTTTGTCCACCATCCGGCGTTTATCCTTAACTCCGTAGATAGAGAACAATGCCTCCAATGCCGGGGTCTTGATCCCGATCCTTACTTTCTTTGTGTACTTCCCTTCATTCCTTTCCCACCATTCCCAGTCGGCGTTGCTCAACCGGCAAAACATCCTCCACGCTTCCCAGTTGTCGCCCAGCACCTCAAGATTTTGGGTCTTGAGGTACCTGTCAATGATTTCTTTGGGAGCGTTGAATAGTTTTAGCTGGTGGAGATATACTGTGTTGACCGAGGCTTTCCCAGTAGTCCAGTACTCTCCCGCCGATACTAGTTTTTTTCTAAAACCTCCACGATGCTGCCATCCGCTTGACGATATGCTTTGTAGATCGCGTCGTAGTAAGGTTGCGAATCAAAAAGCGCTTCCTTGTCTTCCACGGAAAACGGTGTGTCCTGATATTCGTCATCCTTCAAACTATCCCATCCTACAAGAGCGTCCCTGAAGTATCTGTCTGATTTTTCGTTTTCAGCCTCGATTTTCTTACCTATGGCATCAACCTTTTTGTCGCTTAGCTCTTTCCCCTTAGCATCAGCTTCTGCCTTAAGCGCTTCAAGGTCTGCAACCAACTTCATTATCCTGTTCATGGACTTCGAATGCTCGCTCTGTGCGTCCTTCGCCTTACTCCGTGTTCTTCGTTCAAAATGTGCGTTAAACGAAATCTCAAGGACCTCGTCTTCGTCACTCAACAATTTAAAGTTAACTGGAACCTTGACGATTCCCTTGAGACCTCGAATAACTGCCATTTTTGTATACCGTATTAAGTTAGGGTAAGAATCGGGCTATCCAGAAAAGATAGCGCGAATGAATAAGTCAAATCGCCTTCCGCGCTCTCGCCTTCAGTGATTTTTCCGATCTGTACTTCTGACGCAGATAATGACAAGATCAATCCAGCAGTCGTTCCGTAAGTCATTGCAAACGGAACCTTATCGATGCCATCATGGGACTCTGCTTTAACAAACCAGTTTTTAGTCCCGATGTCTGGAGCGACTATGGTCATCTCTCCAGTGACGTTGTAGTCAGAGATAATCGTCTGATCACAGCCCGGTAGATTTCGCCGTCCAACCTGTTGACCGAAATCGATCTTAAAAGACTCTGTACATGCCGAAACGGAATCAAGAGTCAGTACCGGTACGTTGATATTCGTAAAAGGTAATTCTTCTTTCCATGTTGACCAATCGGGGGCCGGGGGTGCGCCCGCAATCGGAGTCGCATACGAACCCAGCATGTTTGCGAATATGAGCTTAGGCAGTTGCCCGCGTCCCATTTCATAACTATTGGCTCCGCGAATGCCATTGATCTTCTGTAACGCACCTACGCCTTCACGGTAGTCCCAAGCGGTTATAGAATCTGATGCTTTCAAATCGTCAGCACCTGCCGGTAACTCATACGCTACTGAGGTTGCCGGTACAATGGTTTCATCGAAACCACAAGCCTGCATCAAGATTCCCCAAGCGGGAGCGGTACCTGCCGTACCTGATGCCTGGGCACCCACTGCGAAGCTTAGGCCCGAGTGCGGGTTAGTGTTGATCGACTCTTTGCCACCAATGATATTTTTATCGAGATTGCGGGTAACGGTGTCGCCTTCGTATCGCTGTACTTCAAGGTCCATTGTTTCAACTACGTTGACCCCATCCGGGTTCGGATCAGTTCCGTATACCGATTCTATTTCTGCAAGTAAAAGCTTATCTACTGCCATTTCTTTCTCTCCTTGTTAAATTTTTTAGCGTCGTTTCGAACCGGTCTTTCCGGGTTTCGATCGTTCGGCATTTTTGTCGTCCGTGGTTACCTTCTCCGGTTCCGATTGATCGACTGCTTTTTCATGTTTGGTAACCTGGTCTAATTCCGGCTCCTTATCCTTCGATAAATCTTCTTGACCAGATTGCTGTGTTCTGAAAACCAGTGTCCGCTCTCCTGTCTCTTTGTCCTGGGTGTACCTCGCCATGCTATTTAGCTCTCCTGTCTAAGTGTTGTACTTCGTATGTCTCTTCCCACCAGACATATTTCGCTTTGATATCAATGGGTCTACCGAACGGCCTCTCCCCTCGATTTCTGTATTTTGTTTCTTCGAATTTTTCTCCCGGCTGGAATCCGAATAGCGCTTCCCTCAAGTCTTTTATGCCTCGGGATAGATCAGATAGCTTGCAGACAATCAGCACTCTGATCTCTGAAACAACCCCTTGCCTTGAGGTCGGTGAATCCGAGTCTCGTGTCGAGTACTGTTCGCCGGGATAAACTAGTGCCGCAGGTACTTCTTCCTCGAAATCTTCAACAGGCTCCATAGTCCAAGCCAGCTCTACTGTTTTGAAAAACGGTGCTTTGTCTTCTATCTCTGCGCGATACTGTTCAATATCGAGAAACTCTATTGCTGGTATTGGATTTGCCATAAGTTAGCGTCCTTGCTGCCCTGTCCTTTATTTGCGTCCCTTGCATCGGTTATCTGCCCGCTGCTCTATCAAGAAAAAATGCAAGGTTGTGATCGAACTGATCCTGAATTTCTTCACTCACGCCTTTCTCTATGTCGGGGAGTACTGACCTAGCACCCACCAACTGCGCTACCGCTGGTCCCGTTAATCTGGATATCGGTAACGCTTTTTTATCTGTTTCACGTTCGAAGATTAATCGACCGCCTTTTACTGGCGCACCGAAGCCCCTACGACCCCGTACACCTTTTACCAATTTTCTGCCGCCAGCTTTTTTCACTCTTACATACGCGGCCTTTCGGCGACCGGCTCGTGTTGATACTGACCTTTCCGTGAGCCCAAACTTCTCCAGTCCTATACGCTTGCCCGCGTACAGAAGTAAAAATTCAGGGGGGTCACTGCCGATTCTCTTCGGGGTAACCTTTGGTATATCCCGCGCTTTTACGTTATAGATATTACGGACTAACTTACTTATCTTGGTCCGGGTTTTTAACGCCGTTTTTTGTGTTGAAACTACTAATGCTTTTTCTACAACTCTCGGATCGAAAATTCTAAGTAGTCGTTCATAGTCTTCAAGTTCAAACTGCCGCGCCATTGCGTACTACCTCTAGTTCGACAACTTCTCCATCGCTCCTTACTTTTTTGCCAATCTCGAACTTTCGTTCATCGGCTATAAGCACCTGTCCTTTAGTCGGAGCAACTTTGTACGACTGAAAGCTCGCTGTATCTTTGTATTGAACAATGCCGTTGATCTCATCGAATGATTCCACGTCATATGAAACGATTACTCTCACGGGTACTGAGTCGAGAGTTCCATCTATTCCCAAACGTCTGAAAAGTGAATCAGTTAAGCGTCTCCAAGGTGTAGCCATTCTCTTCCTCCATGAACAACTGGGGGACCAGTATTAGCCAGTCCCCCTATTGCCCTTAAGTAGCCGTGAGTTCGATAATCGAAGTCGGTCGGGTACACAGTGCGATAGGATTAGACTGTGCTTCCATGTCCAAGCCTTTATCGAACCGCATACGCTCTTGTTTCGCATACATCGGAATACCCAAAGTATTTACGGTCTCAGCATAATCTGCTGGTGCAAACTTCATCTCAAACAAACCTGGTACGCCTTCAGGCACCCAGTATGCTTTGTCGTCTGCAATGAACTTTTGACCGTTCACGGTGCCTCGATAGTTTTCCCAAATAACATCCTTACCGCCATACGAGAAACCCGCACGGACATCATCTCGAAGGAACACGCTCTCCTGCCACCGATCATATGCTGCGTCAATCTCCGGATTCCCAGTCAGTGCATCGAAGAAGTCATCTCCACAGAGTACACGGTACCCACTACCCGAGAACGCGCCCAACTCATCTTCACTGGTACGTTTGAATGCCATGATTTTCTCTCGCATCCCGGTACCTGCTGCTGCAGGTAAGTTCGCAGTGGTCTTGGTAAGACCGAATGCAGAATGGATGTCATTCAGAACAGTTGTTCCATCAGCATCAAGTACCTGGCCTTTTACAGCACCGATACGCTGCCATTCCAAGGTAGCATCCAGATCGCGTCGCATTTTAATAAGGTGCTTGCGCAATACCGCTTCGAGGGTCTCTACCTGCGTCTCCTGACCGAATGATCGAACGTTCTGAACTTCGTCAGCCATAACAGTCGCCCACTGAGGCAAGTGCTGTGCGCCGAAAGATACCAGCTTCCGCTTGTCGGTAGTTTGAATATGCTTCGCATCCGAACCGCGAGGCTGCGCCGGTACCAAACGCAAAAGCGAGCCGACTTTTTCGACCATGATCGAAGTAGTCGTGATGCCTTCTTCACTAAACCATCCTAGGTCTCCCAGGCGCTGCGGCAAGTGTTCCAGCTCATTAATTGTGGTGGTCAGCGATGCTGTCATTTTGCACCCTAATGGAGCCACCGATTTGCAGTGTAATGGGTCCACCCATTTTGCGTTAAATCGGTCTTAAACGGACTGGATTATTCCTCTATTTTTTACCTTTATCAAGCTGATCCTGTAGTGGTCTCGGTTGTCGGTAACTTTTGCCATCCAGAATCAATCGATAGGCGCCATGCTTGAGTCGATCCAACGTGGCAGCGCCCATCAACTTGTTGGGAAAGGCGTCACCCCATTCACCAAAGTCAAGATTGCTAGTGATCACGGTGGGCTTGCGTTCATAACGCTCAGCAATGAGATCATGGAAGTCTTCGTCTGCCGGTGCACGCAGAGGTTTTAGCCCAAAATCGTCAACAATGAGTAAATCGATCTGGCTCAATAACTTGAACCGCCTGTCGTAGCTATCATTGGCCCGGGCGGCGTAGAGTGAGCTGAGTAATTGCGCCGCCGTGGTAAACAAGACATCATGGTCCTGCCTCACCGCAGCATGACCGATTGCCTGGGCAATATGACTTTTGCCGGTACCACACGGCCCAACGATCAGGGTGGCCACCTTCTCGTGGATAAATCGTCCCGTCATCAGATCATGGATCAGCGCCGAATTGATCTTTGGATTGAAGTCAAAATCGAACTGATCGAGGGTTTTATTGGAACGGAACGCCGCTCTGCGTAACCGGAAGTCAAACTTCTTCTGGTCACGCCGAGCCACTTCATCACTCACCAGCAAGGAGAGGAAGTCGGTATACGCCATTTTACCGTCGATGGCTTGTTTGTTTCTGGACTCCAGCGAGTCAAGGATGCCGGACAGACGGAGCTGTTTGAGCATCGGGGCAAGGTCGGGTTTTGGATTCATAGGATTGATTACTCCAGGGTTAAAGGTTGTTGTGGGATTAGGGGTAGATTTGGGTTTGGATTAAGAATTAATGCTTCAGCATCTTTGACAGTTCCCGGCTGTATCGCCCCTGACCGGTATAACAATCGGCCAGGGTATCGAACACCTGTTGGGAACTGGGTTGGCCATCGAGTCCCTTTTTGAGAATCGACTTGACCGTCGCATAGCGCGGATTATGGAAGTCCATGGCACGCTGGCAGGCGGCATCGAGGCGTTTTGCCCCATACGTCTTCTTCAACGCCAGGATGCCCTGCACGGCCCGGAGGTTATACAGCACACGATCATCGAATAACTGACGCACTAACAGGTGACAAGCCACCCCGATCCGTTCAGACTGTTCAAGACACCAGACCGGGCCCTGCATCTTGTAAGCCAACGCATTGGGCGGCAAATGGTCATCCAGAGTGCGGCGGGAGCCCGGGATAAACAACCGTGCATGGACTGCCACCAAATTATCCTGCTGATAGACCCGAATGGTGTGGGGTGTGGCCTTGAGCCAGAGATTCAGCCCAATCAAACCGAAAGGGACTGAATACAGGCATTTCTCAAATTGCACATGGGTGTCACGATGCACTTTGACCTTGGCCCATATCGCCAATTCAGGGGGAATGGAAGGCAAGGCTTTGAACAGGGGTTGCTCGATGGCAAACAGGGTAAGGGGTTTCTCGTGGGTGGTGCCATGGACACGGTTTCCAGCTTCTTCCAATATCCAGTGCTGCAATTGGCGATTGCCATCATGGCGATCAACAAACTGGCGGAGAGGCATGAAGCCACGCTTTAGGAATTTGATTCCGGATTCTACGCGACCCTTCAATTGTGGTTCACGTGGCGGCAGGGCATCAATTTTGAAGCCATAGCCTTCGGCATATTCCGCGTACGCTCGTTGCACCACAGGGTCGTAATAACACGCTTTGGTAATCGCGCACTTAGCATTGTCGATAATAATGCGACTGACCACTCCACCAAAGAATTCAAAGGCGTGACGGTGACATTCCAGCCAGGTCGCGATCTTCTGATTCAGCACAATCTCCGCATACTGATGCCGCGAGAAGGCCAGGGTCATCAGAAAGAACCAGCTCTTTATCTCTTCTCCAGTGCGGGTATCAACCAGCTTAGGTCCGGTACCGAAATCGACCTGGGCGGCTTCCCCTGGGGCAAAGTCAAGTTTGACGGTTGATTTGGGTGCTTCTGTACCGCGTAGACTGCACACGAATCGATAAACGGCGGCGTACGCGCCGGTAAACTGATGGTTACGTACCAAGGCCTGATAAATGGTGCTGCTCTGAATTCCTTGATCCGCCCAGGCTTTCACCTGATCTCGATACGGTTCCACGCTCGACTGACCAAGTGAGGCAGGCGTTGATTGTATCCGCAGCACTTGGCCAAGCACGGTGTTATCGGGTATCGGCGTGTCCGCATCCAGCCAGCCATTGGCCTGGGCAGTGCGACGAATATCCGCTGCTTTGCGGCGGCCAACGATCCCGGCTCTGGCCAGAACGCGATCTGAATCACCCTGGCGCATCCGCACCAAGACTTGACGAACTTCAAACATCTCAAACCTTCTGTTGCTCATGGTAGCCTCGCAAAAAGGCGCGAGGGTACCGGTTATTGAAAGGTTTAAGACCGAAAAATTACCCTAATACCCTGGCCACCAGGGTGGCTCCATTAGGGTGCAAATTTGGTGGCTCCATTAAGTGCAAACTGAGTGGCTCCATTGCGGTGCAAATTGACAGATGCCAGAGTAAATGCGTCATCGGTGGCGAAAATGTTAAATACACTCATTATCTATTTCCTTTTTATTTCTCTAAAATTCCGTTTAAGCGCGGACGCGAACGCCCCGTGCTTCAAGATCGACAGTACCCGCAACATCATTGCCAACGAGTAGTGCAGACTTAACCTCTGCATCGTCGGATACGACAACACAATCAGCATCTGCAGCACTCGCATCAACGCTCGCGTACAATATGCCCGCTACAGTCTCGGTGCCATCCGAAGCACCGGGAACATACGCCGAGTACTTGCTTGAAGCGGTGATTAGACCAACTACCTGACCTACCAGTAAGTTCTGTCCAGAGATCAGTACGCCAGTCCTTCGTGAACGGTTACCATTCGCTTCCGACAGAATGAATTCGCCGGTGTAATTTCCTTCAGTTTTAATCGTCATCTTTTGATATCCCTATGATTTGTTTCCTTGCAGTTTCCGCTTGGTCCAAATGGATGTAACGTTAACTCCCTTCCCCTTCGGCTCTTCACCTTCGCCACTGTGATTGGTGTTGCTTTCGCCCTGATCTTCGTGAGCCAGTAGCGCTGCCTGAACCAATTCAACCGGATTACCGATTGCAGCTACAATTGAACCCGCATCTTCAACACCTGCTGCTTTGCAAACGTCTTGGATTTTCGTGGTTAAGTCGATGCGCTCGATTACCTGGTCATCGTTAAGCTTCTCCTTGATAATGCCCATTGCAGCATCTTTCATGCCTGCAGCATCACATAGCGAAATCACTGTTGCAGCATCACACGGCTTGCTGGCTTCGAGTGTTTCGTTTTCTTGTGTAGTTGCAGTTGAGTTAGCTGGATCAGTACCTTCCAACTTATCCTTGTCTTTCCCACGTTTTAGAGATACCGAAGTACCCCCTTCATTTCCTTCTTTTGCCATCCTTTGTAATACCTCGTCTAGCGTTGAAATTCCGTCTGCAAAGCCAATATCGACTGCAGCTTGTCCTGTGTAAATCCGCGCTTCGGTAGCTTTCACTGCCTCTGCGGACATCCCTCGATTGCGGGCAACGGTCTCTGTGAAAAGCCCCCAGGTCTCATTGATCCTCGCTTGTATGTCCGCTTTAACGTCCTTACCCAGGGCCTCAAACGGATTTCCATCGATCTTGTGTGCGCCCGCATGGATCAACGTAATGGCAATGCCATCCTTCGCTAATCGTTTACTGACGTCTCTGTGCGCCGTAAGCACTCCTACCGATCCGACAACGCCGGTGCGCGGTAGGTAAAGTTTGTCTGCTGCTGAGCCAATTGCAAACGCTGCACTGGTCGCTTGCTCGCCCGCGAATGCATGCATCGGTTTCCGGCCCCTGAACGAATGGATCGCATCAGTTAGGTCAAAACAACCCGACACCTCTCCTCCCGGAGAGTCAATGTCAAACAAGACACCTTTGACCTCGGGGTCATTCATGGCCTCGTTTAAACGCGCTGCAATGCCGTTGTATCCAGTCATTCCCGAAGACGGTCGCAAATTACTCGACTTCTGTACCAAGGTTCCTGCTAGGTCGATGACCGCAATGCCGTTCACTACCTGGTACATGTCGGCACTTCTTGATCGCCTGCCATTGCTGAACAACGATGCCATCGTCTCTAGCTGTTCGCCGCTAAGCTCTTCACCACCAACTGTTGTTAGCGACGCGATACCTGCGCGACTGGTCAGTGCGCCTAGAAACACTTCCATGTACTCAGGAGCAACCAGTAACGGGGTGTTTAGTACTCGCGCTAAAATTTGCGTGTAGTTCATTTCACTTTCTCCTTCCCTTTTGATTTATTGGGTTCAATTTTTTCAATGCCCAACGCTTTCTCGCGGTCTTGCTGTTCCTTGCGGTCCAGATCGACATCCTCTTGGTCAATACCGCGCTTTGCATTTACACGCGACGGCGTAGTCAACCCGATTTCAATCTCCTTAGCAAAAGCCTTCGCATCGCCTTCGGGACTGATGTACGGATGTGCATGCGGGCTATGCTCTACCGCAATGTATTTTTCCCGGTCATTCGCATATCCTGGAAGCTCGAACACTCCTGAAAGAACTCCAGCATCCATCCACCACTGCCACATCCGGTTGCATACCTGGGGTATCAGCAGTTGCATCTGTGCTGTCTCTACAAGACGCCTGTACTCGTTCAGAATCGCTCTAACGAGCCGGTCGTTAACCTTGGACCAATCACCTGATAAAATCTCGTAAGGGACGTTCAATCCCGCAGCTACGCCCATAAGTTGCATACGCATAAAATCCGCATACCCTTGACCCGCGTCATCGGCATCGAACAATATTGGTTCTTCGCCGGGTAACCCTTCTATCCATGTGCCAGGTGTAACGTTAGTAACCGTGTCATCGGTTTCAATATCATCTACATCTCCTTCACCGTACACGCTGGAGTCTTTCTTTAAATACCCCGTAAAAGGGGCACGAGTATCTTTCCTTTTTAATTCCGCATCATCATATGACTTGAACGTATATGCACGGGCCAGCGCTTGTGCTGGGTCGATATCGCCACGCAATTGGCCTGGTCGCGTTGGTAAGAAATGATGTATCACTTCTCTTGCGGGCACTCTAATTAACTCATTGCTGAATGCATGCGCTATCTGCTCTTGGGGATGAAATTTATACATCCAGTAAGCAACGCGCCTACCTCGCTTATCCGATTCAATGCCTGATCGGATTACATTTCCATTCGGGCGTATTTCATTTTTGCTTGTAGGGACAAAATCGGATTCAAGAATCTGGAACTGTACTGGGACCAGAAACCCTCGTTGATCGCGCCTGATTCGTCTCCGTATAAATACCTCTCCAGATACTCGACGTGCGCGTACAATCTGAGACTGGAGTCCGTAAACATCCAAAATTCTTCCGGGGTCGAACTGATTGGCTGAAATCTTCCAAGCTTGGTTTATTTCTTTTCGGAGTTCCTTGTCCTCAACTTTCGATCTTGGCTTAACCCCGATTCCGACTTCCGCTGAGACCAGGCTATCAATACCGTGAGAAATCCATTCATTGTTTCGATAAGCGTGTCTGGAGTTTTTTCGAATTTGATCTCCTTGACTGGAAATACCTGTATTCGGTCCAACAGACCCGGCATTCCAATTTGCAGTTCTTGTCGTTACGCTACCCGCTTCATATGCGCTCGCACGAACTCTTGGAACTTCAAACGTGGCTCTCTGTTTCATCTATATGTCCCTACAAGTCTGAGTCCTACGAAATCCATACGGAAATTTATTCTTCTGAATTTCTCCGTTCGTTTGCTTGATCATCTTCACGATAAACGCTCTGGCAGCGAACATATCTTCCTGATTCTTGTACCGGATTTTCCGATGACCGAAGTCAACCAATAGTTCGCTCGCGATTATCGCTTCATCGATTGCCTCTAAGTCGGCATCTGTCCATACTCGTGCCATTGCATCTCCCTAGTTAAAAATTAGTTGCGAGAACCCTGTTGTCTCGTGCTTACTCCTGTATTGCCCCGTAGCAACCTATTGAGTTCTCGCAATTCTGTCGTCGTGAGTTTCTTTCTTTTTCGGAGTTTGCGTATTCGCTCTCCCGTTTGTCTAATTCTATTTCTATCCATTGAAACTGAATTTGACTCTCCTTCTCACGATTCGTTTTTTCTTTTTCAATTCACGGCGATCTTCTGCCGTCATAACTTCCGTATTGTTGTCCCAGTCCATCGCCCATGATTTGGGGCGATCCCATTTCATCTTCAGGCCACCTATCCAAAACCATAGTGCATGTTCGTAAGCACATAAGTCTGTTTGCTCATTTGGCGCACTACCAACGACCTCCCACTTCCCGTTGTCATCGCGGATTTCTGCAGACAATTCCTGGAACACTTTATTTGGTGTCCACGATGGAAAGTGCATGTACGATGGTCCTGGGGTTTCCCTTTTCAATCCGGCATGGACTGCATCCTTACACAAATTCGTATTGAGTATCAGTACAGGTACGTCTCCACGACCACCAGATATGCGATCCTTGCGGTCAGTACTGTCGGGCCATGATTCTTTAACAATAGGAGCAGTTGGATTATTCCCTCCCTTCACCAAGCGAACCCGCTTATGCAAGTTCTGCTTTCTAAGACCTCTCCAGTATTCATAGGCCCGCTCAGTGACACCCGCTGCGCCTCCCGAATCTATTGCCGTTCTGAATACCCGCATTTCGCGACCATCATCAACTTTGTAGGTGGCATTAACCACTTTTTCAGTGATGTAGTCCCAATCTTCAATGCGAGTAGCTGGGTCGAGTCGGATCTTATTTCCGTCTTCGTCTTCACGAAATGAGATATCAAATCTATCGACTAAATACTTTTCATTGCCCGGAGCGCGACCGATGACACTGACGACAAAACCTTTACGCTTACCTGCCTGTACATCCACTGAAGCGATTAGCGTTCTAACTTTTTTCGGTACATAGTACCTCTCGGTTTCACCAACAGCCTTTTCTTGCAACGCTTCAGCGAACCCGCCTTCATCACGATAGGCCATCTCCAGGTACGGTGCAGCAAAGCCAGTGTTATAGACTGCCTGCAGCGCACCTTCATCACCATTTTCTTCGTATGCCTGTAGTGCATCAAGATACCTGGAAACTAGTTTCTCCCAGGGCCTGAAACCCGCGAACCATCCTGACTGCCAGTATGAAACGCGCTTTGATTTAATGCGCTCTCCGGTTTTGGTTCCGTCCGGGTGAATCCGCTCGCCAGAATGTACCCACTTGGCAGAGCGTTTAAACGCCTTCTCGTATTCTTGCCCGATTTCGTGTCCACAATCAGTGCAACGTAAGGACGCACTTTCCGCCCTCTCGAAATTTGAACCTTCTTCAGGTATTACTGCAGCTTCTGGGCCGAATGCCGGTGAGAAATATGACTGGCAATGCGGGCACTGACCGTAGAGCATGGCCCGAGTACCAGTGTTGTATAAACTTAATATTCCCGTAGTCGGCGGAGCTTCGTGTTGCTTCGTCGCCTTCCACTTAGGATTGGTGATCGGCTTACCTGGTGAACTCTCGCACAATCCAAATCCGCGAGACTGATATGTCTCCGTCCGGTTCAGAAGTAGCTCGAAATAGTTACCCTCGCCACCAACATCCCCTGTGATCCTGTCATAGTCACTTACATAGACTCGGACAAAATCTCGTGATGCAACTTGAGATTTTGATGTCCAACCGAAAATCAAAACGGTCTCGGTCTTAAATATCTTTGTGTACGTGGTATCTGAAGCAGTCCCCGGCCTGATCTTGTCCCGGAGCCCTTCGACATTGTTCATAATCTCGATGTCGAATCGCTTCTTACTGTAGAAAGATGTTAGGTCTGCTGTCGGCATAAACACCGCCGCATCAACTGGATCAACCAAGATGTTATGCACAAGAGCACAATCCAAGAGTGATTTGGTTTTACTCGTTCTGGAAGGTCCTACGTATATTTCTGCTTCGTATTCCCGGCTGGTAAGTTCTTCCATTGGCTCATGGAGAACGTGCGCTAACTCTGCATCCCAGTCTTTGACGTATCGCTTTGCGGTTTCGAGAACGGATATGTCCTCTCTCGGTGAGAGAATTTCAGCGATTGGATAAAGTACTTCCTGGAACGATGCGTATGCGCTACCCACTTTGGAGTTCAGATACCAATGCAAGCCGCATTTGGTCTACGCACCTGTTTACTGCCGCGATCTGCTCTGGTGTGAGTCCGACTTGCCTTTCTACGTCGTCACCTAACTTCGACAATCCGAGGTCAACTGACTTGAACGCCCTGCCCAATTCTGTCCTGACTTCGTCAACTGGGATGAGATTTCGCACTCTTTCTTCAACATCCAGCCGACTTTTTTCCGCCTCAAAATATGCTCGTCGATCCTGCGGGTTCTTTGGGCCATCACCGTTTACGTCGTAATCTGCTTCATCGCCCCACAAACAGGGTCCAGCAGTACTCAACTTCCATGCCTTGTGGCCTTTGTATGTGCCGTCCTGGGGGCACTCCTTCATCCGTTTTGCAACGGTTCTCCGGTCCATTCTGGCGACAATGCTGAGATTCGTCACGGACAGCAATTCATCCCCTGAGTACTCTATTTTGTCTGACATGAATGCACCTTTTAATCTATTATTTACGTAACTTATTGTTTATCAACAATAAATAATTGGAGGATCACCTGAGAGCAGAATACTCGCGAATTCCGCGCTCACCTTTGCCCAAGGTATAAATCAATGACTTAGGGTCCCATTGAGAATTATTCTTATTTAGGAATGGTTCTTGTTTGTGTGATGTGGCGATGGCCTCCTGGCTCTGCCTACTACCCATGCTGGTGGTTGCTTCAGCTCCGCCTGCTATCCATGCTGGTGGTTGCTTCAGCTCCGCCTGCTATCCATGCTGGTGGTTGCTTCAGCTCCGCCTTCTATCCATGCTGGTGGTTGCTTCAGCTCCGCCTGCTATCCATGCTGGTGGTTGCTTCAGCTCCGCCTGCTATCCATACTGGTGGTTGCTTCAGCTCCGCCTGCTATCCATGCTGGTGGTTGCTTCAGCTCCGCCTGCTATCCATGCTGGTGGTTGCTTCAGCTCCGCCTGCTATCCATGCTGGTGGTTGCTTCAGCTCCGCCTGCTATCCATGCTGGTGGTTGCTTCAGCTCCGCCTTCTATCCATGCTGGTGGTTGCTTCAGCTCCGCCTGCTATCCATACTGGTGGTTGCTTCAGCTCCGCCTGCTATCCATGTTGGTGGTTGCTTCAGCTCTGCCTGCTATCCATGCTGGTGGTTGCTTCAGCTCCGCCTGCTATCCATGCTGGTGGTTGCTACAGCTCTGCCTGCTATCCATGCTGGTGGTTGCTACAGCTCTGCCTGCTGTCCATGCTGGTGGTTGCTACAGCTCTGCCTGCTATCCATGCTGGTGGTTGCTACAGCTCTGCCTGCTATCCATGCTGGTGGTTGCTACAGCTCTGCCTGCTATCCATGCTGGTGGTTGCTACAGCTCTGCCTGCTATCCATGCTGGTGGTTGCTATGTAGTCAAAGCCTTTGATATTACAAAGGGGTGCCACTTTCGTTCAGGCGAAAAAATAGGCGACCGAAGTCGCCTTTAAAAGTTAACCTGAATCGAGGTTAATCTTTGTCGATCACAATTAAAACCGTATTGACTCCGGTGCCGCTATCCTTAAATGATCCTTCTGGTAGCACAACTTTTTCACCGCCCAGCTCTTCGAACCAATACCGGAACTCAGTAGATTTTTTGTCTGCCCTGAAAAATCCGCTCGGGGACATTACAGCAACTAACCGGCCTCCAGGCTTCAGGAATTTAAAAGCGTGTCGAACGTGGTCAACATCCTGCAAATTTTCAAAGGGGGGATTCATTAACACTCTGTCGAATCCGAACGCGGGCGGCGTTTGCTCCATAAAATCATCCGAGCTAACATCGAATCCCTTTAAACGTAGCACTTCGCATAGCGTGTGGTTTACTTCATATACCGTTTTTATCCCTTCGTGGTGTGCGTCGGATAATCCGTCCGTGATAGCTCCACCACCCGCGCTAGGTTCCAGTACGCTGTGATTCATTTCCACGTCCGCCAGGTCAATCATTTGTTTGACTACATCTTCTGGCGTTGGAAAGTATCCGGGAATTTTAGAGAATTGTAAGTCGTCAATTTTGCGCCTTAGATCATCTTGCGCCTTCTCTTCGGCGCTCTTCGGTTTTAACAGCTTCCATATCTCTATCGCTTCAGGCGAATCACTGCGACGTTCTCCTGTACATACTTGGAAAGAATGATAACCGTTTTCTGTTTGTTGCGTTTTAGTTCCGACTAATTCAATAATCGCCTTTTTACTTTTAACACCTTGCAATTCCTCGGGCACTTGTCCGGCGTCGTGCAAATCTGCTAGACCTCGCAAAGCTGTTTGCGCCCGTTGTAATCTTTCACCTTCCAGCCTTGCGTGATTCGCTTGTGCTAACCTTTTTGCTGTATTCGTTTGCCGATCTGCTAACTTGCTATCAATATCCGATTGCATCTTATCCGCAAGTACTCGCAGCTTTTCGGCTTGATCAGTATTGACGGTCTTTTTTGCTGGCTCGTTTTCGTTCGGCGCTTCTTGTGGGGCTACTGCGATACTATCCGCGAATTGCTTAGCGGAATCTTCTTCCTTAAACGCAAAGCCCGCAGGAGTTGAACCCCATTTTCTGGAATACCAACCGCCTAAACTCTTCGCTTGATCGAGTAGAGATAAATATTCTTCGCGAGAAACTCGATCCGCCAGGAGTACAATTGACATCTCAAACCCTTTTTTGGTGTGGGTATGCTGTTCGATGGTCACACCCTGCGGAGCGGTTGAAGTGCTTTTGACTGTTCGCGTTTTTGGCTTCGTTGTATCGCCTAAGCTCCATATCCCGGTAGGTACTTGCGTATAGTCTTTAATACTATCTTTACTCACTACCCATCCATCGTGGTTTTTATACACTCCGAGATAGTAGCCGGAACCCATAGAATATTTCTCGCGGTGTTCGTCTTCCGGTGTCCAGTACTCGTTTGCGCCTTCCGGCTTTTCAGGTTTAACCGATAGATTCTCAGTCTCTGAATAATTTGCTGCAGACTTTCTAAGTTCCGGGAATAGGTCGCGGGTATGTTTAGAAAACCCAAGTATTACCGTTTCGGCAGTTTTATGTCCGAAATAGTCAGTCATAGAATCGCAATCGTTAATATGGCGCGTCGCGGTTATTACCGCCTTAGCCCATGATGGCGTTCTGGCTTCCGCTTCGACTAAAAACTTTGCGCGGTCGTATTCGTCTGTTTGCTTTTTTCGCGCTTGCTGCTTTCTATACTCTTCCTGCTTAGCGTTTGCCGCCGTCACCATTACCTCCACGGCTTCGGGTTGAATCGCTGATTGCCTCGCAGCATCCGCCCATTTAGCGACTGTTTGTTCTGCTAACCCTCGCGACATGGTGCCATCGTCGTATACGATGTCAATTGATAACTCAATACTTTCCATTTTCGCACCTATGATATAGGTGTTACTTTTATTTTCTTCTACTGCTGAGATATATCCATTTTTACCGTAAGTATTTTGGTAAATTGGTTGACCTACGAAAAAAGAATTATTTTCTGTTGTGCTAAGATTTGCTTTAGTCATTGTTCAGTACCTATCGATTCAGTTTACTAACCTTGATTAGCGGTTCCGGGTTGCTTCAACAATCTGGAACCGCGCTTTCCTCTATGGGAAATATAAATATAGTACACTTGTATTATATATACAAGCATTATTGTTATTTTATTTGAAACTTTTTCTGTTAGTAAAAATTACAGACTACAAAAGTTTATCCTAGGGGTTTTTCCTTGATGCCGATAATTTATAGTTTCCTGGGACATTTCCGATTTCGATCAATTTTTACTTTCTTTTTCGAAAACCCAATTATTACAAATTTCCCTTTAGTCCCAGTTAGTCCTTTAGTCCCAGTTAGTCCTTTAGTCCCAGTTAGTCCTTTAGTCCCAGTTAGTCCTTTAGTCCCAGTTAGTCCTTTAGTCCCAGTTAGTCCTTTAGTCCCAGTTAGTACAAAATAGTTGTTTTGTCCAAAACTTTTAATAAAAATAAACTACGATACTGGAGAACCGCCGTTCTATCTGATCGTCATCAGTGCCATCGCTATATTCCACAGAAATAATCCATGAATAGTCGTGCTTGCAATATACGGGTTACCAAGGTTATGTCGTTCCGGGTTAGAATTAGTACTCTCAACTAGTGAGTGCCCCGCGACCCCGACCTCGCTTAACATCGCCGACCGAGAATCCCCAGTCCATAGCCTGCTAAACCGTGCTGCCATACCGCAGTATCGTAGTTTATATTTTTGTTGGTAGTTAAACTTTAAGTTTATGTATCCGTTGTTTACTAAACTACGGAACTTCGTGTAACCGTTCGGTTGATATGTAGTCTGTTTCACCGCCCGGTTTAATGCCATCATCGTCAGGCCAAATTCCATCGTTAGTAGGTCTTAACTTCTTGTTCCACCACTCATGCCAAAATTCACCTTTCATAATTTTCTGCCTCGCTTAAATAGTTAAGAATAATTTGCCGTCCTTGGCATCCCTGGTTTTTACTTAATGAAAAAGTATCCTTGACATCTGCCGTAGCTGTCCCGCAGCTACCCTTTGATTTATTCGCAAAGCCGTGGCGTTGCAAAAGGGGTCCCAAGTGAAAGCCGTGGCCTTTTAAAGGGGTCCCGTTTTTAAAGCCGTCGTGATCTGTAGGGGACCCAATTGAAACCCGCGCCAATGTGCCCGGGACCCAACTTCGAAAGCCCTGCCCTACTAAATGGGGTCCCTACTGATCCCAATCTTCTTCTGGTGCCTCAGCAACCTTGCGTAGATTTAAATATCCGAGGCGAACGCTTTCTATGTGCCACTCGCCATCTTCCAGTGACAAGGTTTCATTTGCTTTGAAATGGATTCGCTTCTTGTCGCCAATCTTTGGCTGATCCGATACATCCGTTGCGCCAGTATCGCCAGCATCAGAGCTATCAGTAGTATCGTCAGAAACATCGACAGTATCGGCGATATCTTCACTACCAGGAGTGCCGTCACTATCGTTATCAGCGTTATTATCGCCAGCGGTGTCTTCATCGCTGCCCTGGTCTTCGCCGCCGCCCGTTTCAGCATCAGTATTTTTAGAAGGGTTTTCATTTTCATTGGGGGTCCCTTTTTCTGCTTCCGCCTTGACTCGATCCGCTTCGGCTCGTGTTTCTTCAGCCTCTTTCTCAGCAGCATCGGCTTCGTCTCGCTCTTTCTTCGCCTTCGCTTCAGCAGCCTGCGCTTTTTTTTCAGCAGCAGTGAGCGCCTTCTTCTTCCTTCTCGCCATGTCTAATTCCTATGTAGGTTGCGTTTGTTTCGGTGTCTTTGCCGGGGAAAGACGAAAAGTACTTCCCTCTCATTATTAAGCATACATATATTGCGGTAAAAGTTACCCAAAGACTCTTTTACCTCCTGGCCTTTAGCAATTTTGCCTCGAAATGCCCAAAATACTTAGATATTATCGGTAGCTTATCTGCCCAGTTATTGGTGTACGTGCGCTCCGCCATATCCAGCAGCCCAGCAATATCTCTGCTGATCCACTTGCGTATCCCTCTGCCCTCGCATGCATGGCAATTCAGGTGTGTCTTGTCCGCCAGTTCTACCCAGCGCTGTCCTCTGCATGTAATACATACGTTGGGTGCGATGTTCTGATATCCTGCGAGCGCAACCAGCTTAGTGATGATACCTTCCCTCCGTTTCTGGTTTTTCTTACGCTGTGTTGTGCCCTCTGATTCACCGAACCAATTGGGGTGCTTCCTCCTGCATAGCCCGAACACTGCGTTGAATAGGTGGTTAACATCCTCCCTAGTTCCAGCGTACTTAACGTGTACGTAATCTGATAGTGCTTTGTTCCTCAACAGACCTATCGTACCCGCCACTTCATCAAGGGGGGCCGGTTCGAACGGTTGCTCCAACTGTATCCTGTTTACTCTCTTGTCTCCGAACTGTTTGCTCTGTAGCTTTGCCATCTGTTCGAAAAAAGTACTTCTTGCGGTATACGAAATAAGGTCTCTTGGGTCCATAGTTATCGCTGATTCATGTTTAAGAAAAAGTCTTGGTCTTCCCTAAGTTCATCTAATGTGATCTCTACATCGTAGACACCCATTATCTGATCGCCCGCTATCGAGTCCATTCGATACCACTCGCTTGCTAAGCCATTATCCGATGGCAGGCATGTCAATCCATCGGCCCAAAAGTTTAGACCAACGATCATGCTTACTCCGGTTCCCGCTAGTTCCGCTATTTGTTCGTAAATTTCTTCAAGGCTAAACACCTTTGCTGCTTCAACGCTGTTCATACTTCATCTCCGATAAGTACTTTTTCTATAACTCGATTTGTCAGCGCCTCGATATCTTCATCGTTAGTGATATCAATTGCGCCATCTGCCTCTACTCGGTGGCGGGAGTCACCTTTGAATGTCGTCCCTTTTCTATGGGTTCTCACCAAACATATATTTGAAAGTGGGTGCTCAGCTATCTCCGCCTTCACTCGATCAAACTCCACCTGGAACCCACTATCGGAATAAATTACGATGTCGTCATCCGGCGTCAACCTCTTCAAAGCCTGCACCGCAAAATAATCATCGCCAAAAAGTGGCTTAAGAAGTACCTCGGAAATTGCGATGAGCAGATCGCGCATAGTGCAATCGTAGCCATCTAACTTTTCATCCTTCTTCTCTTCGCGCAGCACTCGGTATTCCTGGTCGTCACACCCAAGGACTGCCTGTGCGATCCTGTCGAGCGGTGCTGCGAACTTGTCGATCCTCGGTTCCACCGCTTCACCGCGTTCTGGGTAGTTTTCCCAATCGCTTAGCTCATGCTGGATTATCCCGGCAACCGTATCCTTGCCAGATCGCGGCGGGCCGTTGACGCAAATCAAGTCAACCGACAATCCAGGTGTTTCTGTATCTCGCTTACTCCCCGCGCTTAGGGGTGCTTTTTTCTTCTGTACCATCAGGTCCTCTTTGTCTAAAAATGAGTGCCTGTTGGCTTTGAATATTTGTTCTGCGAATTGGTATGCGGTTTGCATACTCCCTCACCTTAAAATCTGCTCTTCTACCTAGGGGGAACGGGGGAACGGCAAAAAACCGCCATTCATATACAGGTATGTAATACGATGAAATATGACTATAAATAGGTAATATACTGTTCTCTTATGTATAGAAGTTATCACTGTTCCTTCTGTTCCCTATACCTTAAACATGACTTAAACTTATGATAAGAAAGGTTTTTGCGGGGAACATTAGAGGGAACACACCTGCCCCCTGGACTGTTCCCCGTTCCCTCATAGGGGGAACACTACTCAGTGGGGGAACACCTTTGGAACACTTCGCTGTTCCTGCACATCTGTAATTATCCAAAATCAAACCCGGCATATATATAACCCCTGCGTTGACTGTACCGACCGTACTTCCCACCAAATTTAAGGGAAGACCTGCCCACCTCCCAACCTGGCATTCTGCTCATCATTGACCGGATTGCCTGGGAGTGAACATTCAGGTCTTTAGTGGGTATTTTCAGACACTTCTCGGCGATCTCTGCAATGCAGGTACGATCCCTTTTGACCATTGCAATATCATCGGTCGGGAAGTCAGTCAAGTTGGTCCAGTAATCCTCGGGGATATCAGTACTGAGCCACTCTTTTATAGACTCGAATCTCTCATCTTCATCGAACCTCGCATCCTGCTCGCTTTTGGCTAATTCCATGATTGCTGCATCGGAGATATACAATGATTCCTTCGCCCCATATCGATGCTTAGCTTCAGCCCATATCTGGTCCCGGATAGCCACCATACCTTTGATATCCAGTGGACCACTTAGGTTAGATTTGATAGGCCAGAACCTTCTGTTGCCTGAGTCATCCTTCAGGTAACGAGTGTCATTAGTCGTGCCAAACAATACGCAGCGCCTGGGAAACTCTCCGCGACGTCTCTCGAAAACCATCCGGGATTTATCGACTTGCCGCGTAATGAAACTCTTGATTTCTTCGATCTTACTTTTACGAAACGCTGAAAGTTCCGGCATCTCCATAATCCAGGTACCTTGCATGTCCTCGACTGCTTCCTTACCTGAGAAAGAATTGATGGCGTCTGAGAACCAATCCTCTCTTGGGCATAGTGTAGCGATAAACGTAGACTTACCCAGACCCTGTCGCCCCTCAATGATGCAGGCGTGATCGAATTTGATCCCCGGCACGTACACACGCGCTACAGCAGCAATCAGCATCTTCGAACTTACAGCCCGTGTATAGGGGTTATCCTCGCAGCCCAGGAAATCGATCATCAGACTATCCAGCCTGCCAACGCCATCCCATTCCAGTTTATCTAAATATTTCTTCACTGGATCGAAAGGCATCGCGGCACCAATCTTGTTTGTCGCATCGTGAGCATTATTCTTGTTTACCTCGACGCGCCTTTTCTTTTCCAGATAGGCGCGTAAGTGGAGGTCATCGGTATCGCTCCATGTATCCCCTCCGTCTTTATCCTCGCACTTTGCCCAAGGGACATCGCCCATTCGTACCAGCGCGGATTTAAGTTCGTTAAAAGCCAGCTTGCCTTTAAGGTTCGCATCATTTTCGATTAGTAGGATGATATTCAAATACGTCGGTAAGATATCGCCGCGATCATTTCTCCGTAGCTCGCCCATCCACCGGGTATCCTCTTTTTCCTTCTTGATCTCTTCTTGAGTCTCTTCAGGTAACCTCCGGCTAACGAGGCTCACCGTCATAGCATCATCGAACTCCAGCTCGACCTTCATTGCCTTGAAGCTCGGTAACTTACCTACAGGTGTTTTCGCTAAATCCTTGACCTTGTCATCCAGCTCCCCGAACTTATGAATGCGCACCAGATCGAATGCATTGACCAGTCGCCCTGAGCAAGGGTCCTTCTCGTGATACGAGTACAGGAACTTGTCATCGTAGATCGCCGCACCATTGATCGTCGTACTCCCGGCGTAGGAGAACCGATCAACCATATCCGTGCTTTCGATATAGTCTTCTTCCAGGAACCGCGCTATCGCCTCCCTGATACTGTAGGCATTGCAGAAAGCACCGATGAACCCCTCCTTTGTTAACGGGTCCTCGGCTTTCTCAGTGCTGAACCGGAGTTCCTTGGTCTCCCTCTCGGACCTTGGATAGCTAGAAGTATCGCGCCAGTCGGCTAAGTTGCTATCGATGTACTCACCACCATTTATCCAGCTACCTTTCTGGTGGATAAACACCGGCTCGATATCGTGCGGGTGAGAGGGCCAGAACATCGCCCTGCCCGCCTGGTGTGACGTGTGATCGAATAGCTCAATACCTATACGATCTGCCAGTAAGCGCGATAATGCTACGTACTTCTCTGCCGGTAGCTCATCAAGCAACGGAAGGACTATCCGTAGCCTGGGAGAGTCTTCGGTATGTGAATGAGTGGAGTGGGCTATGAACTCGAAGCCCTCAAGCTTATCGGCTAGTACAGCAGCGTAGTTCTTTGGTCCGTAGTCCATATCGAGGGCCAGTAGTACACGGAATTCGGGCATACCATGTCTGATGCCCGATTTAGCATACTGACCGCCAATGAAATAACCGGTGTCCTTGAGCTTAGCTTTTTTGGTAGGGTCCATCCGAGCATATTGCTCAGCGGTTTCCTTAGTAGGTTTGGACTTGTTTAAACGCTCTACTATATCGGTCCAACTCTTACTGATTGCGGAAAGTCGATTGCCCCCGGCCCCTGAAACATTCTTACCTGTTGATATTTTTAGTTTCTTTCCGACCTGAATCGGATTGATAGAACTCAAGCTGCAAACCCGTTGCAGAAGTTGTGTGAAAAATGTGAACTATTCACATTGCATCTATTTACGAATGCAAGTAAGCTTACATTCACAGGGACAGAGTAGTATGACTTAGAATCCCCGAATAAAATTAAAGGGATAAATTTGACCAACAGGAATATTTTATGAACAGCGAACAAGTGCAATGCCTCCTTGGTGGATTGAGCGGACAAAAACGCCACATCATACAGAAACCCTCCCTAAAAGTCAAGTATACTTGTATTTATAGCGCAAGTAAGGGAGGTGGATTGTGAAAACGCTTGCGGAAAGAGCCAGACATGCCCGTAAAAGTGCGGGATTAACTCAAGAAGAAGCTGGGAAAGCAGTAGGAATCTCCACTTCAGCTATAGGCCAGTGGGAATCTGGGAAGAGCAAAACTATAAACTCTGAACACCTCCATATTGCAGCAAGGGCTTATGGTGTTTCTCCAGAGTGGCTAGCAACAGGGAAAAAGGCCCCCGGTGCTGCAGGTAGCGATGTTAACCCCCGCTTAACTGCGCTTCACGCCATTGTTGCTCCTATGTCTGACGACCAGTTGGATTTTGCTTTACAAATGCTAAGAGCAATACCACCGGACACCAAGAAGAAGAAAGCCAAGAAGAAACGCTAGTTCAGTCAGGTCTTGTTTTGGTTTAACTCCTGAAAACTTTCTTTACTGATTTGTGTAGTCTCAATGATTTCCAAAGTAAACTTCTCTCGCTCTTTGTCGTGGTCGCCGAGTCGAAGACATTCGAACTCGTTAAAGAGGCTGATTGAGATTCGATCTCTCCGTTCTTTTGCTGCCCTGCTTTCTTGGTTTGTCGTGGTATTATTGTGATTAGCCATATTCCTGTACCTCATAGATGGTTTTGGTCTTGGTTAGGCACTCTTGGAGGTTGTCGCCTCTGAGGGTGCCGTCTTTCGGGAAAACATTATGTGCTCCCGTTGGGATAACATTATACGCAAATGGTACTTAAAATGTAATCCCAACGGGATAACAAAATTATAATGAACGATAGAAACCCTGCAGCCCGAGAACCAAAAGATACTAGGTTGAATATAAGAATCTCCGCGAGCATGAAGGCAGCGCTGAAGGAAGCTGCCGACAAAGAAGGCAGGAGTATGGCTAATTTTGTTATAAGCATCCTTCAAGAAAAGCTGAACAGGGAGAAGGAAAGGGAGTAGCAAATGGAACCCATTAACTGTATTTAACTTCGCAATGTGATCTGACAACTCCATATTGGTAAATATATAGCTAATAGATATATTTGTAAACCGAGATTGTCATAAAATAGTGACATTCTCATATAATATAGTTAATATATAGCAATGGCCTATATCAAAGAAATTGTGAATGGCACAGATGCAACTGAATTTTCGCATCGCCTGGACGCGTTGTTGGACATCAAGAGTTTTAGTTCTAAGGGGCGAGGAAGGCAAGTTAAGCTCGCTGAAGCAATGGGTGTTTCCCAAAATGCCGTAAATAAGTGGCTTAATGGCGAGTCTTTGCCTCGTCGAAAAATGATGAGGATTATCGCAGCTTATTTCCAGTGCCATCTAGCTTGGCTAGAGTATGGGGTACTTGAAGTAAATGGTACCGAAAACATAAACGACCAAACAGATAGCGAAGAATATGTAACAGCCATGGAAGCAAATAAATTGCTTTCACAGAAATTCGTGTACAGAAAGATTCCCCTTAATTGTGTGGAAAGTGAAGATTCAATGGCAGGGAAATCCTACGAATCAGAGAAACTCACCATCATTGGCAACGATGGTGAGTCAATAGGGGTTTTCAAACACCAGGCATCTAGCTCTGGTAGTTCAACTGTAGGTATATACACACGACCTGCCCCCGACCTGTCATCGACATTCAATGAAAACACCTCCCCCGCCCCGGAAATAACGCAGCTCCCACTAATCTCCTGGACAACGGCTGGTACCTGGGAAGAAGTACAGGACCCTCTTGCACCCTACCAGTACGAAGAGCTTATCCCAGTTACGAAGAGATACTCTAACCGGGCATTCGCTTTACGAATAGTGGGTGACAGTATGCAAGCGTCAGATGGACCCTCGTTTCCTTCTGGTTGCGTTATAGCAGTAGAGCCACAGCATGAAGCTACGAACGGATCGTTCGTCGTCGTAAGGTTAGAGGATAGTAAAGAAGCCACGTTTAAACAGCTTGTTATTGACGGCCCGAAAAGATACCTAAAGCCTCTCAATACGAGATATCCTATAATGGAAATCGAAGAAGAGGCAACGATCTGCGGAGTTGTACGGCAGATGGTTATGGATTTTAGTTAATGGTAGTACATGGAAAATAAAAATACAGAAGACGAAGAAACGATAAAAGATGATGAAGGTCAAGTCGAAATATCCACCGATAAAACACCAAACGTCAAATCTCCCAGGTGGAAATCTCCCAGATTAAAAAGCCTATATCAAAATTTCTTTGTTGGAATTATTAGCGCCGTATTTGCGGGATTGATTGTTTGGCAGATACAGGCTCGGGAGTATCAAAATCGAGAAGTAGATAAAAAAACCAATCTGATTCATACCATTGAAGAATCAATTTTAAATGAGTGCGAAAGACTTCAAGACACATTCTCAATACTCTATCGTGACTACCCAACCTTAACCTGTGAGATCAACGCATATCGTATCCCCCAACCTGATCCAGCTCTCGCAGATTACATGAATTCAAAACGAGATATTGTGGTTGAACAAATGGGAAAAGTGGGCGCGGACATCATAAGGAACTTTACGCTATCCTCCAAGGCCTACGATAGGATTTTCAACGCGAAGTACTTCAAATCAACATTTTATAGAGGCACCTCCACATTTCACGATTATTTTGACCCCTTAGAATCAGCTTGCAAGCAATTTGGAGTAGAACTAAAAATTCAAGAATGCCCCTACTAATCAACGACAGAATTTGATCAATTTTTCTAGGTACCCAAATCGATTATTATGGACTTTTGACTGCCTGAACCTGCGTTTGTAGTGGCAAGGATTTCTTAACTAGCATCGGCATATTAAGCGAATCGAAATTTGCGGCGACAGAGTACAAAACCATTATCGACAACCCAACCGATATCGTTGTTACTACTCGAAAAAATAGCGCCCTCTTTTGCGCAGTTTTTTCGATCCTATGAATAGCGTTTTCTTTGTCACAAACTTCCTGAAAAGTACTATGAAGTATAGTAAAACTATTTTTCAGGTGATTGTATTGGCGTATCCAGGGTGTATTACTGTTATTAGGGTCGTTTAGACGTTCGACTTCAGCAGTTAGAAACTCGTGATCAGTAGTCTTCTTAGATATTTGGGTATCAAGACAACGAAGCATTTCACGCATTACACCTTCAAATTCGCCGGGAGTCTTAATAACAGTAGATGCACTGTACCCAATCAAGTCTTTCTCGCTGTCTGAAAAATAGTTTTCTGATAGCTCTTGGTGCGGGCGTTTAGCCATTTTTGCCCCTCCTAATTTCCTCAAGTATTTGCCGAGAGTTATTTGCGGTATCAAAGACCGCCCTAGCCGCCTGCCCCGATACGACCAACATTAGGCCACCGACAATCGCACCGATAATGATGGGCCAAGTAGTAGGGTCAGCTAAAAGACCGCCCGTGTGCCTGGAACTGGCTGCGCCAAAAACGACAATGATTGGCACCGCAACACAGATCAACCAACCAGCGGCGGAAACGAAATTAGCAACGCCTATTCCGGCAGAATAATCGTTTCTAACATTTGACACAGAATTCGAGACCGGTTTGTTAGAAGCGGTTAAGTTATACCTGGCGGCTTTGGCTGTTTCCGCTTCCTGCGATCCAGGTGCCTCGTCAATTACTCTTGTATAAAGGTCTATAGCTATATTGTTGTCGCCGGATTTGGCAGCATTTTTTGCGTCTTCCAATAGTTCTTTCGCACCCATGATAGTGGTCTCCCTTGAAATTGTCAGCGTTATTTTAGACTCTATTATCTCTCGGAGTCTGTGTCATAATAGGTTGACAAACTATAAATAATACTTGGATTCAAGGATTTCTATCGATAGGAGGTAATCAATGCTTCAATTCCGGTTATGGGACCCTGCCCCGTATGCTAAAAATTAGATCAATTTAGGAACTGTGTAATTACTTATTTAGGATTGAGGAATGCCCATTAGCGAAAATCTAATAACGCTATCCGCACTAGCTGGGTCTTGGTTCTTAGTAACTGGACTAATATGGAAACTTTTCGAACGGGTTGAGAAAGCAGCAACAGATGAGGCTAAAAAGGTTGCTACCTCTTGGATACTAAGCTTTGACCCGGCGAATAATTTATCTCGGTTATCGGAAATATTTGGAAACAGTTTTGACAGCGTGTTCGGTACCAAGCACCTATCTTGGAAGTGCTTTAAAAGATCGAGCATTGCGTCATGCTTGGCTGCACTTATATTTTTGTCAATATGGTGTTTCATAAGACCATCGGAGGCTATACAGGTAGTATTTGGAGGAGAGCTAGTAATCGCCATAGCCGGTTTTTTCTCCTGGATACTCCTTTTTAACCTGGTTCCAGACTACATCTCATTACTACAAACAAGATTAATTGTTCAGAAATTGAAAGGAGGATTTAGTAGCAAATTGCTGTGGTTGATCGTCGACCTTGTTCTAACACTTTCCATATCAATTGTTGCGTGGTGTGGCATAATACTATTTAGTAGTAGCAAAGGTGTTGATTTTGAAAGACTATATGTAGTTATGTTGGATATAGTCATACCGCTTAGTAACAAGGACTTTGATGTTCTATTCCCTCCTGGGATTGTTTTCTACTCGACATTCCTTTCATCAATATGGTTATGGCTATATATCATTTCTGTTTTTCTTATTCGAATATCCAGTTCCATAGATAGTACATTCAATTTGATAAAAAAATATTTATACAGACCAGAACAACCATTTACGAGCCTAGGAGCGGTCTCTGTCTTGATAATTACTATATTGTATGCTTTGGTTATTCCAGTTTACTTAGTAGCTATGTAGACGATGCTGGACCTAAACCAAACCGCAAAAGATTTAGAGCTGCTTATCATAAAACGTGCGGAGGCTTTATCATTGCCTGCTAAAAATCCAGAGTATGGGATCGACCATCTCAAGTGGCTTTGCAGACAAGTCTATAACGAGCAAGTTTCAGGTTATAAAGCGTATATGTATTTGGCTTATGCTCATGGCGCAATAATTTCAAACGGTGGTTCCGACCTCGAAGAAGTGAAGGAGTTAATGAAGTACTACGATTACGAGTAATTTGCATGGGCTAACTTAAGTGTAAAAAGTTGGTTTTGATCTTACAAATCAGCCATTCTAGGCTAAAACTCACGTGGCAACGTATGACCGAGTTTTGCCCAGAAGGGTCAGTCGCTAATATTTAACAATCTTACCAATTCCCGTATAACCGCCATTCAAATTGAATCGGGTCCTTTATAAATGTAAAAATATTGCAGTCCGATAGAAATGTTTTCTTCGAACCCAAAAGCAGGCTAAATTTACGGGACTAATAAAATATTGACGGGAAATCTCTTACCGCAATTCGCCCCCATTGTATTGCCTGCAAGTATCAAACCAACTTGAAAAATGCTATAGCCGCCTGGCCTCGCGATACTTTCGAACCCGCTTGCACGCAAATCAAAACTTAAAATCCCCTGCCCTTCACCTCTTGCAACAAGAATTGCGTTTGGTGACGGATCTACGAAGATAGAGTCATTCTCATCATTTGAGATTCGTCCAATTAAGCGGAGGCCACCCAGCCCCGAATTACCAAGCCCAACGCCAATGACCCCATCTCCTAAATCAGGATCAACAACAATTTTTATGACCGCTCGTAACGCTGAATTTTGCTTACTAACCGTTCCAGAAGCAGGCATAAATGCAACATCAATTATTTCGCAATTGGGGATTGTCACTCTACCGTCAGGAACAAGATTTACACCTCCAGGGCTGAATATTGGAAGAGATTTCTGTTTTATTTCAACGATTACACTGGCAACCACTAGTTTCTTTTCGTCGTCTGGTTGGATAGCAATCGTATATGTCCCAGGAGTACGATAAATATGCTTCAGTAATCCATTTCCTCTCACACGCGATGACGAATTATCACCCCAATGCAATGTTCCTGGTTGATCTTCCCCAGCAGAATTCCTGACTGCGTATTTAACCCTTGCTACGTCATCTACAAATACCTTCTCATCGTAGACGACATAGATTAATCCCCCTCTATCGTTTGTAATCGTATTCTCTGACCGAGATAAATCAGCACTTGCTCCCCCTGTTGAAGTATCACCCTTATTACCACATCCAGTCGCGACCACACATACTAAAATGAGCAATACAGCCATGCATTTATTCATTTTTGCCCTCCTTCAAATGTTCTAGATATATCCATTCTTCAATGTCTGCTTTCGGAGTTACACTGAAATTGTTCCAAATACGCCGAGTGACTCTCCAGAGTATTCTACCGACATTGTCTGATTATATCGAACCCCGAAATCTAGGCAATGAGATCAAGTCGAAATACTTGCAAAGTAACACACTTCCATCGCACTGCTAACAACCATACTTGTATTACAAAATAAACATTACTTGACTTTCTATTAAAATACAAGTATACTTGTGTTTCTGATTCAACTACATTAGGAATGCAAGATGAAGATCACACCAATCCCGCTAGGAACTAGCCTCAACCATGTACCGGTAGTCACGGTTTGAGAGGCTCCAAAGCAAAAGCAATTCGTCGGGCGGCAAAGCAACTCGCAGGCGACATACCTGTTAATTACCTTGAATATCGCCCAGGTCACATGCTGGTACCGGACGATGCCAACCCAGGAGAGATGCGACTGGCGCGTATCAAAGGCGTACCACTGCGCTTAGGCAACTGTACCAGACGGATGTACCAACAAATTAAAAGACGCTTCCGCAACGTACCTGTCGGAGCCCGCCCATGAATAGATATCTAATCACCTGGAACACCAAGAGGCACTTGAACAGGAAAATTATTGAAGCAGCGAATTCAGAAATGGCGGAGAAAATTTGCCGCACCCATTGGGAGCTCGACGGTGCTACGCAAGATGGATATTTCTTGCGGGTCCAGTTAGCAACAGCAGCAGTTATCAAAGGTACTGGCCTGGAAGACCGGGTATGAAACGACTATTGGATTCAGCACGACCCCGCATACAGGCACCTTCGAAATCATCGCCTATAGGTAACGCATCAGAACTAATGGCTTATAAGTTTGCACGGTGTGGGTACTGCATTGTCCAGTGCCGCACGGATTCTGTGACCGAGTACATACACGATGAAGGTACGGCACTGTGTCCCGGTTGCGGAGTGGACGCCTTATTAGCCGGTGCGAACGTCAATCAAGCAAGAGATTACTGGCGTAAGAACTTCAGGGAGGACACACGATGATGGGAACTCAGCTACCAATCGCCTACCTTGCACCTTCCAGTCATAGCGAATCCATTCGAGCAAGACTACTTGCGGCACTAGTCCAAGTGACGACCAGCAGGAAGCAACTACTGCGACTTATGGAAACTGAACTCGACAGACTTCAGGGAGACATAACCGAGTTACTGAACCTCCAGGAGTGCCAGACGATCCGCGAAGACGAGATGCGTAGACTAACGATGGTCCGCACCAAATTTAACGTTTATCCAAAGTAAAAACTATGTCAATTGAAATACTACTGAAACTAAATATCGAAGCGCTCGAAGCAAACACCTCAGCGCTGGTAGCCAATACAGCGTTACTGCGAGCGACAGGTACCGTGCGCACAAAGTATGTAGGAACGCATGACAATGGAGGCGATCCAGGCAGAGAAGACGAACCGGAGGGTTCCGGCGAAGACGAAACTGCAGAGGCCAAGAAAGCAGCAGAAGCAGCCAAAAAGAAAGCTGCTGCAGAGAAGAGAGCGGCAACCCGGAAAGCCAACGCAGAAAAGAAAGCTGCGAAGGACGCTGAAACCGAAGGCGGCTGGGACGACGAAGATGACGAACCCTTGAAAGAAATCACCAAGGAAACTGTTCGTATGAAGCTCACCGAGTTGTCTGAAAAAGTGGATCACCATAAGGCAAAAGAAATTTGCAACAAATTCACTGAACGAGGAACAGCGGACTACGGGAAGTTAAGCAAGATACCCAAAGAGAAGTACCCGCAAGTCATAGCGGCAGTCGAAAAACTTTTAAAGTAAACCAACCGGAAATAGTAATGATTAAAACTGTAGCACAAGCCATACAGGTACAGACCAATCGGTTCAATTCAACTGACCCACTCATGTACGGATTCTCCAAAGCAGTGCGGGTCTTTGCCCAAAAAGCTTCAGGTAATCCCGACATACCGGAGGTTACAAACTACCGCGAATTTCTCGACACCCTGCCCCACCGATGGCCTGGTCCGCGAATCACTATGCCCGGTAATAAAAGGCTGGCAAAGGTGGCGTTGCTTAAGCACTTCCCTGACTGCGATACGATTGATGAAAAATGGGTCTACAACAACAAGGAACATGACCGAGTACCCAGCAATGTGATTGCCATAGTACCTGCGGATTACGCCAAGGCTCGGAGCTATGAGTCTGTTGTAGCGGAGATCAAAGCAACAGCAGAGGCGCTTAAAGCTAAGAAAGCAACAGCAAGGGCGCTTAAGACCGAGAAGGCAACAGCAAAGACGACAGCGGTTAAGGAAGCAGCGTAGCATTGACTGAACTAGCTCATGCAATATTGTCGGCGTCAGGTTCCGGGAGATGGTTGGCCTGCACTGGTTCGCGACGAATGGAAGCGAACGAACCTGACCTCGACAATATTTTCTCCGCAGAAGGAACTGCAGCCCACCATTTCGGAGAACGGGCGTTACGCGAGCGACGCGATCTAAAGGCATACATCGGGGAATCAATTCTTATCCCCATGCAAGAGATGGTAGCTGGTGAGATTCAGCACCGGAAAGCTCGGTTCGAAGTAGATGAAGAGATGGCCTATCACCTGCAGCAGTACGTTGATTATGTACGAGCTATTCCGGGCCACCTAATTGTAGAAAAACGCTTGGACTACAGCAGATGGGTCCCCGAGGGATTCGGGACTGGCGATGCGATAGTTTTGAATCAACCGCGATGCACTATCACTGATCTTAAATACGGTACGCGCCTTCGAGTAGATGCGCCACATAACTCGCAGGGGCAGCACTACGGAATGGGGGTTTACAACCACTACGCAAATTTTTGGGACATAAAGGAATTCTTGCTAGTGATACACCAGCCGAGACTAGAACACGTATCAGAGTGGCTGATATCCACCGAAGACCTTTTGAAGTTCGCAGGGGTATCGAGGGAACGAGCGATTGAAGCGATGACCGACAACGCGCCTATAACACCTGGCGTTAGTCAATGTACCTGGTGCAAGGCGTCAGGAAAATGTAGACCGCAGATGGAATACATATTTAAAAAGATCGGAATAGATCACTTACTTTAATTTGAATAAAAATGAACATACTACAGTTGGTTATATGGCTACAAAATTTACCACACGATCCAGAGACGGAGTTGGATTCAGTAAACCTCAGCCATATGCTTGTGGGCGATGACGAGCCACCGGATGTTGATCTCGAATTATGTGATCGAGGGCACCTTACGATATCGAACTAAAGTATGCGTAACCCCGACATATTAACCGCAAGTGAAATAGCAGAGCTGATTCCGTTTCTCAAAATGATTGAGCGATGGATCATGCAGGTTAAAGAGCGGGTAATGCGGGCACAGCGTCGCAGGGAGAGTATCCCCGGTTACAAGTTAGTAGAAGGCAGGTCAAACCGTGTCTGGAAAAACCCAGATCGGGCAGCAAGATACTTAGCTGATAAGTTAACTGCAAATCAGCTATGGAAAAAAACACTGATAACTCCGACACAGGCCGAGAAGATACTCGGACTGAAGAATGCGGAACTTCAGGAACTCATCTCGAAGCCACCAGGTAGAGCAACCCTAGTAGAGATCGCAGACCCGCGATCCGCACTAGATATTTCACTGGGGAGTGACTTCGATGACCTCGACGACCTAGACGTAGAGGAATACGACGATCTCTCTGATTTCGATTTTAACGATTAGAGATTAATTTAAATGACGACAAAAGTAGTTACAGGAAGAGTACGCACATCGTACTTGGTAGTATTCAAACCGAAGCTTGAGACCAACAAAACAACGGGCGAGCAGTTTGAAAAGTGGAGTGCGATGTTGCTGATCCCAAAAGACACAGCGGAGGGTAAGGCGACTTACAAGAAGCTGCGCATGGCGGAAAAAGCAGAGCTGGAAGAAAAGTTTGGAGACAAGATTCCAAGAAAGCGCAACAAGCTTGTGCGCGACGGTGACGACCAGGATGATTTGCCAGATGGTAAGAACCCGGTCAATGTGGGTGACGAGCCATATGCAGGTCACTGGTTCGTTAACACCAGCACCAACGAAGCGCCCCAGGTTGTTGACCGTAAGCGAGAGCCGATTTTGAACGCCAGTGAATTTGTATCTGGTGATTACTGTCGAGCATCACTGAATGTCAAAGCTTACGACAACGAGTCAAGAGGCGTATCAGCGTATCTCAACATGATCCAGTTTCTGGAAAAAGGTGAGCCGCTCGGTAGTACATCACGTCCGGAAGACGACTTCGATGTTGAAGATGATATCGATGAATCTGCTGACGGTGCGGATGACTCCGACTGGGATGATGATATCCCATTCTAAATCCGAGTAGTTAATCACGCATTCACCTGCCCTCCCAGTGGGGGTGGGTTTTTCCCACCACAACAGAGGTTATTGCATGGTAGATAAAGTCCATGTGGACATAGAGTCGTATAGCCGGTGCGATTTGCCGAACCGTGGGTTGATGAACTACGCCAACGATGAGTCCACCGGCATATGGTGCTTGCAGTTTGCAGTCAACGACCAGGACCCAGAGCTATGGTTACCCGGCATGACAAGGCCGCAGGCATTAATACCTGAAGCAGGCGTCCAGTATCACGCATGGAACTCCATGTTCGAGATGGTAATGCTATCCACCACACTAGGCTGGGACATCCCTATCGCGCTATGGCACGACACGATGGCGAAGTCCCGTGCCACTGGATTACCTGGCACGTTGGGAGAGTGCGGCGATCTACTGGGCGGCGGTGTCAGCTTCGCTAAAAGTAAACGCGGAACGCAGCTCATAAAACTCCTGAGTTGCCCATACAGGACAATGGGCAAGAATGCGCCCTGGCAATATGCCTGGGAAATCTATGAAACTGATCCCGCCAACGGGATACTCCAAATAAAAAAGGAAGAGTTCGCGCTGGTCTGTGATCTCGCTATGGAGTTTCAAGACTACTGCGCACAGGACGTGGTTGCAGAGCGCTGGATCGATCAGCAGCTCCCGGACTTAACTGCAACAGAACGCAGAGTCTGGGAAATTGACCAGCAAATTAATATGCGGGGTGTTCGACTCGATGTGCCCAATATAGAGAACGCTATTGAAATCTATTCAGGTGTAAATGCCCTGGAAGTTGAGAGACTGAAAGAACTCACCGGACTTTCTAATCCAGGTAGTCGTGCCCAGTTTTTTGACTGGATCAATAAACAACTGGACACCCTGTAATGCAGATATCCAACATACAGAAGGAAACGCTGCAGGAACTCCTTAAACAGGACCTCCCAGACCCCCTTGCTGAGGCGATACGTCTAAGACTGTCTACCAGCAGGACCCCGATAAAAAAATATCACACCATGCTGGAGAAGCAGTTTGAGGGTCGGTTCTATCAAGCACTGGCGTACCACGCTGCCCGCACCGGCAGATGGTCATCAATGGGTCTTAATTTCCAAAACTTATCGAGACCAAAGTTCAAGGATACCGATAACTGTATCGAGCTGTTTAAACACCTCGACCCTGATATCTTGGAAGCGCTCTATGACGATGTCACAGACGCTCTTCTAAGCTCTCTGAGAGGCATGATCATCTCTTCACCGGGTCATCGCTTAATAGTTGACGATTTCAAGGCTATAGAGGCCCGTGTGCTTGCCTGGTTAGCTAGAGAGTCAGTGGTGCTGCAGGTATTCAACACGCACGAGCGACTTTACGCTCACACGGCGGCGGGAATCTATAACAAGCCTATTGAAACGATAAGCGAAGATAGCCCTGAGAGATTTGTTGGCAAGGTTGCAGCACTCGCACTGGGGTATCAAGGGGCAATAGGCGCCCTGGCTAAAATGGCGGAAGCAAACGGACTTGATTTAGCAGTGGCGTTGGAATCGGTCCTGAAGTTATCCACGCACCGGCAGATTGATAAAGTTAAATGGAAGTACGGGAAAGCGAGGGAGCGCGGAACCACCTTCGGACTGACTAAACGACAGTACGTTGCAGCGGGCCTGATCGTAGAGCTATGGCGGGCCGCTAACCCGAACATTGTTCAGTACTGGGAAGAAGTCGAGCTGGCGGCAATGGCTGCGGTTAGGAATCCTGGTAGAGCGTTTTTCGTTGGTCAGAATCGACTCGGTCGAGACTACACGCGGGAGCAACGCGATGAGCTGAGAGCAACGCTTGTGGACGTCCGTTTCAAAGTCGAAGGAGACTTCCTGAGATGCCGCCTACCCTCGGGCAGGAAGATGTCTTACTACCGACCCAGCATCCGCCCCGGCACTCATGGCAACGACCAGGTGGCGTACTACGGGAAAGTCACGGGCATGCGGGGCTTCCACCTGATCCATTCATACGGCGGAATGTTTTGCATTGCGAACGATACACCAGTTTTAACTAAGCGAGGCTGGATTCAAATTCAAAATATTCATTCGACTGACATCTTATGGGATGGTGAACAATGGACCCCCCATGGGGGATTGGTTAATAAAGGGATAAAGAAAGTAATAAATGCGCACGGAGTTTTAATGACTCCCGAACACAAAGTATTCACAGAAGGAGGTTGGGTAAATGCATCACAGAGCGAGAGATATAAAAGGATTCAGAGTCGGTTACCTGACGGCGAGGGAATATCATGGAAGCAATGGGAAGAAATCCCAATGGGTTGTCCAGTGCGACTGCGGAAACCGGATTATCATGGATGCGACAGAATTGTTAAAAAAGAAAAAACTTGGAATACATCCCTCATGTGGGTGCATGACAAGCACGACGATAAGTATGGCGACACGGAGCCACGGGATGAGCAAACATCCAGCATACGCAGTATGGCGCGGTATGCTCGCGCGGTGCTCGCGCCGGTCTCACGCAGCATACAAAAACTATGGTGCACGTGGAATTGCGGTATGCGCTGCTTGGAAAAGCAGTTTCGAAAACTTTTGGAAAGACATGGGTCCGACCTATGTACAGGGTCTGTCGTTAGACCGGATAGACAACGACCAAAGTTATGCGAAAGACAACTGCAGATGGGTATCGATGGAAGTTCAAGCGAACAACCGTCGGAATTCGAGACGCATCCAGGGCATGACAGTAAAGACTTTTTCCGAGAAGAGCGGAATACCCGTAAGTACGTTGAACTACCGGATTGTGAACAATTGGAGCGAAGAGCAAATGGGGATTCCTCCAGATATCAGAAACAGGTGTTTGACATCCTAGATGTAGGGCCAAACCAGCGCTTTGTCGTAAAAGACCAGAACGGTCAACCTCTCATCGTACACAACTGCGAGAATATTGACCAGGGAATTGCTCGCGATCTGATAGCTGAGGCAATGATTAGAACTAACGATGCAGGCTACCCCAGTATCTTGCTGGTACACGATGAAATTATTGCTGATGTACCGGAGGGCCACGGCACCAAAGAACACTTCAAGGAACTGATGTGCCAGAAGCCTGCATGGGCTGCGGGCCTGCCAATCAACTCCGACCCATTTGAATCACAACGATACAGGAAATAACTATGAGAGAAATACACCCGATGTGTAAGGAACACCCGAAGCTCGCTAAACTGATTCTCGCCGTGTTCTTCGTAATATCGCCATTGATCATCCTCGTGGCAATGCTCTTTGAAATATTAAAGGAATTTCCGGGAGCTGCTGTGTCGTGCTGGGCATCACTTAGAACAGATTGGAAGAACATCGACAAGTACCAGGAGAGTAAAAAGAAAATTAAGCACCAGGATAGTACGACGCGACAGGTGGTAATCTGATTACGCAATCCAAAATGGGGTCGCTAATCGAGACGCTAATGAATATCGGGATCGGTGTTGTAGTAGCACTGTTACTGCAGTTAATAGTATTTCCGATATATGGAGTCCATGTACCCTTCGCTACCGACTTATGGATTGTTTTCTGGTTCACACTGGTCAGCTTGATACGAAGCTACATTATCCGACGATGGTTCAATGCCAAGTTACATGCCGCTGCGATGGCGTTAGCAAGGCAATGAATATGCGGACCAAGCAACGAAGAGTAGCGGCAGCAGATTGGGAGTACGACGAGACTAGCGCAGAAAAGAGTTTACGCAAGTTGAGAGATGAAGTACTCGTGTTGCTAGATAATTTAATAAGAAAGGGGGCTATTTCTGAGCAAGACGCAGTGGACTTTCGTAGGAAGCTAGTGCTACCGATAACACCGCAAAAATCAGAACTACCAGGAAGAGTATTATGAATAAACCAAGAAGACAATTGCACAACAACGGAGTCCCCGACAGCGAAGCCATTCGTGAATCAATAGTGGCAGTTACTCGCCTGCTGTTGGAAGATCAAAACCTATCGTTAGCAGCAGCACAGAGCATCGCTAACGGCGCATTCATAAGCCTTGGTTCATCGGTGCAACTACACGAGACTCACCGTGGCAATGAAGATGTTCTTGCAAGCATGGTTTGCCAGCGTAACCCCGGACAGGAATTAAGTTAATGGAATTACTAAAACGATTAGTAGGCTGGATTCTCGCGCCGGTCGGGAAACGATGGACATACCACGATCACCAGTTCTTGACCAATTCAGGACCGATGGATCAACTCAACAATGAAGATTACGAAGCAGCCCGCGAAGTGTGTGATTTACCAAACGGAAACATTAAACCAGGTGTCATGGTTGAGGTGGACCCGCGAGACGCCACGGAGTATCTATATGCAGAACCACCTGTGACGCCACTAAATGAGCTTAACCCGTGCCCTAGTTGCGGGAGTCGGTTAACTGAATTAGATGGAGACATGGTTGATCAAACGTGGTTTGTAAGTTGCTACAACTGCCCTACCATAATCCAGAATTTTAAGGTAAGAAAAGAAGCGGTATACGCATGGAACAATCTCTATCAGCATGCGTGAGAACACAGTTGAAACGGAATTCAAGAAGCAGGCAAAAACCAAGTGTTGGTTTTGTCTCAAGTGGCTCGGACTTATTAAAGGTATCCCAGATCAACTGTGTTTCAGGCGAGGTCGTGTACTAATGGCTGAAATCAAAGCGCCCGGTAAAGTGCCTGAGAAAAAACAGTTGAAAATGCACAGACAGCTATGGCGCTGTGGCTTTAAAGTGCATGTCCCCGATACACCAGGGGAAGTGATTGCGTTATTCAGCTTAGGCGGAGCAGGATATTGACATTCAATTACCGTAGAGAAGACGTTCACGATTATCAGTGGCGTACCAGGGACTGCATTCGGGACAACAGATTTATGATGCTGCTAATCGATATGGGGATGGGCAAGACTTTGTCCACTTCAATTGCGTTAGCGGAGTTGCTACAGAGTTTCGATTCTGAGAAAGTATTGATTGCAGCGCCTAAGCGAGTGGCTACAAAAGTATGGCCCACGGAATTTGATTTATGGCGCGACGCCCTGGCTATCGATCTGCGTTTTGATTGGCTCAGAGATGAAGAGCTGGTTGAACCTGATATCGGCGAGACTACGGAGGGGAAATTTCTCGAAGAACTAAGATTCAGGGATAAACTGCGGATCAGAAGAGCCAAGGTGATAAAGCATAAGGGAAATGTTGATATCGCGGATCACAATAAAATGCTTCTGGACCTGAATAATAGAATTCGTGATGTGGAAGATAGCATCATAGAAACATATTCAAAACACAAAGGTAATGTCAGCTTCAAGCACCTAAAGCAAGTACGGAATCTTACTGATGCGATCCAACGACATTATCCGAAGGACCGGAAGAACAACACCATACGAAATAAGCTTCACCGGCTAATCGCTCACCATCAGAGGAAGGAGATACTATCGTTGCCAGAACAGATACACATCATTAATTCTGACAACATTCCCTGGCTGGTTAAGACCGTGGGAAATCACTGGCCCTACGATACAGTGATCATTGACGAGATAAGCGGTTATAAGGGCCATGATTCATCGCGCACTAAAGCCCTATCTAAAATGTGGCCAGAGATTAACCGGATAATCGGACTCACCGGTACACCGATTAGTAATGACCTAATGGGCCTGTGGGCGCAATACTACTTGCTGGATCACGGTGAACGCCTGGGTAAGAATATTACCGAGTATCGAACCAGGTTTTTTAACTACAACCACTATTCGCACAAGTACACCCCGTTGCCAGGCGCAGAAGAAAAGATATTCAGCTTAGTAGAAGATATTTCGTTCCGTCTTGACGCCTCAGACTATCTGGATATGCCGGAGATCATTAATAACCCGATCATGGTTGACTTGCCAGCGAAGGCGCGAGAGTTTTACGATGAGTTGGAGGAAGAATTTATTGCCGAGTGGGGTGATCGGGAGCTGGACGTTGATCAGGCTGTAACGTTATCCGGCAAGCTACTACAAATTTGTAACGGAGCGGTGTATGACGAAGATAAGCAGGTACTGGATATCCATGATGCCAAGATTGAGGCACTTAGGGAGCTAGTGGACTCGCTGGGCAACCGCCCTATTCTGGTTGTCTATGAGTGGAAGCACGATGTAGCTCGTATTAAGAAAGCGTTCAAACAGGCTGTGGCGCTAGACGACTACGAAGATGCTGCGGAGGATTTTGATAAGGGAAAAATTCCGATGTTGCTACTTCATGCGAAGAGCGGCGGACACGGTCTGAACATCCAGCACAGTTCAAATCAACTGGTTTTCTTCGGCTTGATTCACAGCCTGGAGATGTTTAACCAGGTGGTGGCTCGACTGCGTAGACAGGGTCAGAACGAAAGTACCGTTGTACTGAACCACATCATTGCCGAACAAACGCTGGAAGAGTATTACATATACCAACGGCGCAGAGAACACCAGGCGACGTCCGACAGATTTCTTGCGCATATGAACCGGGCGACTGAACGGAAGTGCGGGATTCTATTTAACTAATAATACAAGTATGCTTGACATTATAATTAAACTACAATATAACTATACTTGTATTTATGCTACAACCAATCACACTAACTAATTTAGCGAGCGAAACAATGACAGAATTTAAAAACTTGAATTTAACTGAACTGCTGAATAAGCCGATCATCGGCATATCGCTTCTGGTACTCGGTTCAAGTTGTCAACTAGAACCAGCATACGCTGCATCAACGTTACCGGAGATCGGGATGGTGTCTGATCAACCAGTGTTGACCTGCGACAGAGAAAAAGATGTAAAGCATCTCGCGCAACTCATGTTCAAACCTAGTCAAGCCGACTATGTAAGGGAATTCCGTATAGCTGAAGAATCAGGCGAATGCCAGCTCCGAACTCCCATGACTATAACTTGGGTAGAGAACTATCCGTGGATGGAATCTATCAAAGGCCGGTTCATTATTCAGGAGTTTTTAGTCAGGGCAACTGACGCTGCGGGTAACGAATACTTTTCTACTTTCGCGGTTAATTTCCCGAGAAACGCTATCTACATCACACCAACTACAACATAGGGGGCATACGATGGATATTAAATATGACGACGATGAGTACGCGGTAACCGGAAGAGCTGACGTGCTATTCGATCTTGAGTTCGAAGACCCGGATAACATTGATCCTGACCTTCTGAACGGTATGGATGAGCTGAAGAAGGTGGTGGAGAAGACCGATGCTCAAAAAGCAGGTGAACAACCGGAGGCGCGACTATGATTATGAAGCCCGAGGATATTGACACGAGGCCCGGTGAGGCAATTGCTGGTCTCATATTTTTGATAGTCGCAGCAGGATTGCTTTTTCTTCTTGTTCATTCACCAACAGCGGCAGCCGGTCAAAGAGAGTACGCGGGTCAGCAACCGACCATCGGACTCACCGTGAAAGATGCATACTTTTGTAAACGCAGGGACATGGCTGATGGCCTAATGATCACATCGGCGCACGGTAATCCCGGTGACTTCGGTTTCATGGTTGATCACGTTGAGTCCCAAGAGCTTTGCATGCGGGTAGCCAGTACGGATATAACCGCTACCGAAGTTACTCATTGGACGGCTTACCTTGAGTCCCCGAACTACGATCTATTTCTCTACCACATTGAGACGCGAATACCTGGATCGCCTTTTCAGTACGGCAACTACACAGTGATGTTGCCGAAGGGCCAAACTCCGGAAGTGCAGTGACTGAAAAGAATCCCAACATGCTCTACTTCGATGATCTCATCGAACTGACTGGCGAACAAACGCCTACGAAGGTGGTAAATCGTTTGGAAGCAGATGGGATTGCAGTGTATAACAAACGTGGGAAGTTGCCCTACACTACGGTAAGGATGGTAGAGGCAGCTAAAGGCATGGAAAACGAATATCAACAGATAGAGATAGGGTGATGGGAAGGACACGAAAGCACAATTCGAAAATACCGAAGCATATAAATCAAAAACAGTTACCGGATAACTGTCATTGGGATAATAGTGGCACCGGTCGGTGGTACACCAAGTTTATCGCCGAAGATGGCGAGAGACGACAGAAGACCATCGCTGATAGTAAAGCAACTGTTGCTAACTTGCATCGAGTTATTGAAGATTTTCACTCCAGTACTGATTGCTCTGATACATTCTCCTGGATTGCGGAGAAATACTTTAAGAGTCAAGAACACTTGGTGCTGACTAGAAAATCGAGAAAGTCTTATCGCGATTACTTCGATAAACTATTTGAAGTACCGACAAGTACCCGTAAACCACTTCCAGATATTCCGCTGAAGCACTGGAACACATTTCTGGTTCAAAGGATCGTCGATTACATCGCAGAGAACCGTGGACCTACCATAGCCTGCCGTACTCATGGATTTATCCAATTAACGTTTAACTGGGGTCTGCCCAGGAATTACTGCACTAGCAATCCGGCGCAGGGTGTGAAGCGCCCTACTCTCAAGCCGAAACAAAAACTACCGTCTATGGAAGCCTACATTAGGCTTCTGCAGTTCGCTCAGGAAAAAGGGACTTGGAAACGCGGCAAGACAGGTTGTTGTGCGCATTACTGGTGGATCGTCATGGAGCTTTCCTATCTATGCCGAATGCGTGGGATCGAAGTTCGACACATGAACGATTCAGATATTCGAGACGAAGGTGTTTACATACGGAGAGCCAAAGGATCACGAGACAATATCGTGGCATGGAATGATAGATTGCGCCATGTAGTAACCGCAGCCCAGGCAGTGAGGGAGGAAATTTGGGACCACTACGGTCTATCGATCCCGATCCGGGCAGATAGAAGACTGCTAGTGGTAAACAATGCTGGTGCGCCAATCAAAGCGCCCCAATGGGCCGTATTCATAGATGCAGCTACTGATGCTGGTGTGATAACGAAAGAAGAGAGATTCACTCCCCACGACTTAAAGAGACTCGGGGTAACCAATACCTCTGGTAATCGCCATGATAAGCAGGAAGCCTCGGGGCATAAATCTGCGAACATGATGGATATTTATGATAAATCCGTAGCCGTAGTACAAGCTGCAGGAGATGAAAATAGCCAATAATTGTCGGGAGCATTGTCGGGAGACGGTGTTTTGAGGCAAGAGATGAACATAGCTAGTTTTGTAACTAATTGTTTCCAAATGACAAAATAGCTTTTTCTTGCACTTGATGTAACAGAGTAGTGCTGATGATTAGTCAGATCTTAGGCGTGATCGTTCTGGCCGCAATTATTGGAATATTTTTGTCCGCTGTGACAAGTTTTCGACAGGGTAATGCGACTTCGCTGTTCCAGGAATCCTCACGCAATGCGATGGATATCCTTGACAAGGCAATTCAGCAATCCGGGTACAGTGGTTGTAGCAGCTCTGTCAGCAACGCCTCCCCAATTGATTCCTCAGATCCTGGTATATCAAGGCAATTATCCAACTGGGCCTATGAAAATTATGCTCTGAAAGGGTATTCCGCGGACGATAGCGACGGGATAAAGGAAACATTCGGTTCCCAATGGATTCGCAAGCGCTACCAATCCGGCACCACTCCAGTTGGAGACATACTACTAGTCCGGACGACAGTGGGCACTGAACTCGAACTGGCACTCCACGATCCGGAGAATCAAACCATGGTATTTCGTGGAAACGCTAAGGCAGCTTTGGCCCCAGGGCAGATTTTGCAGATTAACGATTGCAACCACTCAGCTACTTTTCAAATTGACCAGCACAAATCACCCGACTACATTTCTAGCGGGAATGTCAGCAAAGTCTATTATGGTGCCGATCAAACAGTAAATTGCAAGGGGTTTGGCAGGACAGAAGGTGGAGGCTTAACGGAAGCTGGATTGGTATTACTCGGGGGTGACGACAACGCATCCTGTCGGCGCGACAGCCAACGTGAAGGATTTGACCATTATAGATTTGCCGCTGGATCCAGGGCACATGCGATTAGCAGTGCTGCCTACTATATTGGGTTTGATACCAATACAAACGAACCCACACTATTCAGAATCGGTATTGGCTCGAATGGAATTCGCAGCTATAGCGAAGCTATTGTAGAAGGTGTTGAGAATATCCGTTTCCTCTACGGTGTTGACGATGATCACAACAAAACCCCTGACCGATATCTTTCAGCATCTGTGCTAAACCAGGACCCTGCACTGTGGCATCAGGTGGCAAGTGTACGTAGTTGGATGACAATACGGTCTATCCCCAACCGAGGAAAAAAAGAATTTCACGGGTCCATCAAATTTCCTGACATCGAAGGAAAAATGGTGCATTGCGATGGCATAAATTCGTTTTTGGTAGCGGGATACATACAAGCCTGTGGTGAATTATTCCCGGAAACAGACTCGACTCCGGTGCGAAATCGAAAAGTAATTCACAAGGAATTTTTTATCAGGAACTATAGGATATGAAAACCTCAACCATCTGTCCTCCAATACATGGACACATGCTTGTTACCGGCATGATATTAACCTCGATGATATCGATTCTGGCTCTGTCGGGAATTAGTTCTGCTCTAATAGAGTCTCAATTGGCCTCTGGATTTCGCCAGCAAGACCAGCTGTTTCAGCGCGCGGAAAGCGGACTACGTTATGTTGAAACCCTGGTACTCCCGAATTTGGATTTCTCCTCGGGTAAAAAAAATACTGATCGTGGATTCATTGAATTTGAAATTCCTATAGATGTGAATACCACATCAGAATTCAACCAGGTGGAGTTTGCCAATCCCATTGTCGAGGTATTCAGACTCGACGTTGCTACAAGTAAAGTCCGCGGAAAGAACGCTAGAAAGACCAATCTCGGTGTTGACCGGTTCAGGATTATTTCGAAATCTACTCGGTCAGATGGCATGGGTGGAATATCATTATCAAGCGTATTAGAACGCAAATCGCGAGGTGTAGGAGATGAGTAAATATATTTCATTTCTTTGTGGTATCGCGCTGGCTCTGGTCTCATCGGTTGAAGCCAGTGGAATCGGACAGATAAACACGATCGCCCAGGCTCCCCTCGAAACCATGGTGAGCGCGCAACCCAATGTTATGCTATTTATCGATAATAGTCTGAGCATGAGCGCCATCAGTACCCACAAAGATTATCGCTATTCCACGCAATATCCAGAATGGACCGTAAAAAGTGATTTAATTGGAGATAACTCAAGCGTAGAGACTATTGACGGAGACCATATTGATATCAGTGGTTTATCCGAGGGAAATTGTATGGCCGGATTTATCGAGGGTATTAAAAACCAACAGATTCGCTGCCTGAAACTGCCATCAACCAAATCTGGCAGATGGCTTTATTCAAAGAGATATCTTGACTTTCTATTCGAGTACTTTCCATCCGGTTCCGACTTATCGGGTTCTGACCATACGACGTCGATACCACGGCATTCCAGGCTTGATTTGTTAAAAATCGCTGCGATACAACTGGCCAAGCACGATGGTCATGCCCGGCTCTGCCTCGCTAGTTTCGCTGAGACCAATAACACAATCGAAATCCTATTGCCTTGCTCAGATAATTTGCCAGCCCTATTGACCGGGATTGAGCAAATTTCATTGCGAGTATCTTCTAGCACTCCGCTGGCCGAAGCCTACTATCAACTGACACGGTATTTTCGGGGCATACCGGTCAATTCGTTATTACCTGAGAACCCAGCTGATCAGCTTCCATCTCCCGTTGAATACCGTTGTCAGGGAAGCGCCATCGTAATGTTCACTGATGGTGTTGCAATAAAAGATCAGGGACAATTCTCGATGGGGCTGGAATCCAGGTTTTCCCATAACCTTAAGGGAAACCAGATTCTTCCAGACTGGGATGGCGTACATCCAGAAACTACCGAAGAGCATGTTAAAAATTCTGCGATCCCTCACTTTTCCGACGGAACTGGTCAGGTTGGAACTGGATTCTCGGAAGGGCGAGAATTGTATATAGATGATCTTACGAAGTTTGGATTTGACATCGACTTGCTTGATGATCTTAAGTTAGATCGTGCAGGCAAATCGTTTGGTGATGCAACCTCCCCTGACCACGATGACATAGATCCCAAAGCGCCCGATTTCAGCCAGCAAAATTTGCGGAGTTACTTTATATCAACGAATTCGGAGCTTTCGATACTTGGAGATGCGGCATATTACGGTGCCGGTATGTATCGCGGACCCGGTGGAACACAAGAGGTCGCCAGATCGCTGCAGTCAGCAGTTCGTCAGCACGCAAGGAAAGACGCCAGTTCTGCACCAATTAGTTCCGAGAGCGCCAGCCAGCTAAATAGCACAATCCTGTACCAAGCGAACTACTTTCCTGGGGATTGGTCCGGTTCCCTGTCGGCCTATCGACTTGCTAATAATCAATCATCGATATTTGACTATGAGTCAGTTTCTGTTTGGGATGCCGGGGAACAAATCCCCCCTTATGATTCTCGACATATTCTAAGCGCAGCGTTAAATAAACCACCGGGTACTGATTCAAACATACTCGGTCCGATTCTGTTTGAGTGGGATCAGCTCGGGAGCGAACAGCAGATTGCGCTCGGAAATAATCCCAATTTACTTGGATGGATACGGGGAAGCACTGAGTTCAACACGTCAAACGGTGGCGAGTTTCGGCTTCGAAAAACGATACTAGGCGATATTGTTCATTCCGGTCCGGTGCTTCTGCCTGAGACCCCCGACATCAACTATCCAGACTCTGATTACCAGAATTTTATCCAGCAACAGGGAATAAATCGTAATGGATCAGTAATTTTTGTTGGTGCCAATGATGGAATGTTGCATGCATTTTCAGGTGGAAGCGATGGTGGTACCGAACTATTTGCCTATGTCCCACATACTATTTTTCCCAAGCTGGCGATGCTGGCCGATCCAAACTACGCACACCACTATTACGTCGATGGCCCGTCTACCCTGTTTGACGCCAGAATCGGCGACTCCTTGGTAAAAAACCCCTGGAGGTCAGTCCTAGCCACCACACTCGGCGCGGGTGGAGCTGGGATTTTTGCTTTGAACGTAACCGATCATGAGAATTTTACCCTCGATTCACCAGCAGCGAGAGAAGAATTATTTATGTGGGAAATTAGTAATACTTACCCACAAAACTCGGATACATCCATACCGATATATCCCGACATGGGTTTCATTCTCAATCAGGTGTCGATTATCCGTGTTATTGACAAAAATCAACAACAGAAATGGTTTTTAATCACGGGAAATGGCGTGGAAAGCCAGTCAGGCAAAGCAGTTCTTTATATTATAAATCTTGCCGACGGGAGTCTGTTTCAGGAACTTGTCGTTTCAGATACCGGGCATTCAGGAATGACGTCCGCAACCGCGATAGACATTGACGAAGATAGTTTTGTTGATCGAATCTACACTGGTGATCTGGAAGGACATATTTGGAGATTCGACTGGGACGTTAAATCCTCCAAGTTTTCCAGCTATTACACCTCGAACAATTCACCACAACCACTTTTTACCGCGAAAAGAAGCAACCCAGATGACACCGTGGGAGTTGTCCAGCCAATCGTCTCAGGATTCGAAGCGGGTCAGCTTCCTGGGAAGGGAAACACTGATGGGCTAATGATTTATTTTGGTACCGGCAAGTATCACGACATTGGAGACAACACTGATAAGGCCAGGGCGATTTACGATGGAAAATCTCCCATTCAAAGCATTTACGGAATATGGGATAGCGGCAGAGTGTCTGGGTTTGGCCGTGAACGACTGGTCTTACAAAATTTTTTTGAATCGGATTATTTTGGATCTACGGTTAGAAATGCGTCTAGCCTGATGCCTACCTACCAAATAGAAAATGATCTCGGATGGGTCATAGATCTTCTTGCAGCCGGAGAACGAATTATTCAAGATCCTGTGCTTGTCCACGGTCGAATATTGATTACCTCACTGATACCCGTAGGATACGGCGGAGAAGACCCTTGTAATACTGGAGCGACCGGATGGGTGATGGAACTGGATGCCACCACTGGCGGAAACTCCGGAGATCTCATATTTGACGTCAATGATGATGGCACTGTGGACTTCCAGGATACAACCACGGACGGCAATCCACTGGTGGGTATCGAATCCGATTCGTCAGCGCCCTCGCGTCCAATTGTCATAGAACTTGACCATGGGGGTAAAAAAATACTGACGAGAATCTCCGCAGGAAGCGACGGAGAATTCCAACAATTTATCAGTCCAATAACGGTCAAACGCCTTTCCTGGCGGCGCCTGGAATAACTGAATATATTATTAAACAGACAAGGAGGTCTGAAATGTTAGTCACAGCAATACAGTGGAAACTCGCGATAGCGTGGAAAGTTTTTAGCTTTTCTGGGGCTTTTAACCATCCGGCAAATCTCATCTGGTTGTTCATGAATGAGAGTCAGGTTCGAATGTCCCAACTTTTTGTAGAGGTCGGGGAAATAATCCAATGAATAGATTTAACCCAAACCGATCCCCGAAAAAGCAGGCAATTAAGGGATTCACTCTGATTGAACTGCTTGTAACCATTTCGATCGTAGCAATAATTGCCTCATCCGCTATACCTGCGTATTCTGCCTATACTGCCAACGCGCGGGAAACTTCTGCAATCGTTATGATAGACAAAATCTCGCTTACTCTGGAAAATTATTTTAGCGAGTTTCTGAATTACCGAGCCGACCTTAACACCCTGAAGATCCCGGAGAGCGATGGCTGGTACACGTATAGTATCAAGAATGATGATGACTATAGTTATGGGATTTACGCAATTTCCAAACCTGAGAGCATGGTATCAATGAGCTTCAAACTGGATCATCTTGGCAGGCAGTATCACCGAAAAGCTGCTGACGCTGCCTGGCGATCCGGCTGGCCATAATCTAACAATTGTCGATACACAGGTATTCGCTCTTACGGATTCTCTAATTCAACAAGCGTTGAACCCATTGATTTGCTACGATACTCAATTGCATAGAGCGATAACTGATCGATAAAAATAATGAGTGAACCGAAAACCCGGCCTACCCGAAAGAGCGTCTCCTGGTTTCTCGAGAACATAGACAATCCAGTGAGGCAGGAGGACGGTCGTTTGCTGACTAAATTAATGACAAAAATCACCAAGGAACAGCCAGTCATTTGGGGGGACGGCATCGTAGGTTTTGGTCGCTATAACTATAAATACCAAAGCGGCCGAAAAGGCAGCTGGCCATTGACCGGATTCTCTCCGCGGAAACATTCCATGTCAATATATGTAATGCCAGGATTCGGAAAATACGAGTTCCAACTTGAAAAACTTGGAAAACATAAACATTCTGTCTCCTGCCTTTATATAGCCAGACTCAGTCAGGTCAACATCGATGTGCTGAAATTCATCATCGAAGATTCCGTTGCAGTGATGCGAGACCGATATCCCGCTTGAGTAATAATGTCTGAGGAGGCAAAATTTACTCATGGCTCGACTATGCGCCATGTGGTGGTGATGACATCAACCCGTACAATTGAACTGAAGACATTCGACGGAACTAAGTCAGGGCTGACAGCCAATCCATTTAACTCAATAATCCTGCTATGACCCTAAAGCACTGCCCGAGGTTAATCCGCGGCAGTTAAAGGTCAAGTCTGGTTGATTAACTATAATCGCCATGCCTAGAACAAAATTCAAATTCATATTATCTGCGGGAACTATTGCGATACCGTAAGGACAAAGCGTTAGCGAAATAGTTATTTTAATCAATATAATTCCCGGTTTATAAAAATTCTTACAAATGTTGGATTCAACAATTAATTTAAAGAATGGTCCGGTTCTCATATTTGGAGGGCCTTATAGCAATTTTCAGGCTACTGAAGCAATGCGAGGCGAAGCCGAGCAACTTAATATTCCACGGCACAATATTATCTGCACCGGGGATCTGGTCGCGTATTGCGGAAATCCCGAAGAAACAGTCAATTTAGTGCGCGACTGGGGAATCCACGTAGTAATGGGAAATTGTGAGGAATCAATAGGTAACCGACTCGAAGATTGCAGTTGCGGATTCGATGTAGATAGTCTTTGTTCAACGTTATCTATTGAATGGTTTGAATATGCGAGCACCAAGGTGTCGCCGAGTAATCGTAACTGGATGAAAAGTTTACCGCGAAAAATATTTTTTAACATAGGAGAAACCAGATTTGCCATTATTCATGGCGGCGTCGATAACATAAGCGAATTTGTTTTCGCGTCGAGTGATACTACAAAGAAATTGCGCGACATTGAATCTATAGATGCCGATTGTATTGTCGGAGGCCACTGTGGCCTGCCCTTTGGACAAAATATTGATAATCACTATTGGTTAAATTCAGGTGTAATAGGTATGCCCGCCAACGATGGTACCCGGGACGGATGGTATCTATTGCTTGATCAGGAAAATAGCGGAATTACAGCCCGTTGGCATCGCCTTTCCTTTGATGTGGGCATCGCAGCAAATTCCATGCAGGACGCGGGACTTGGTAAAGACTATCGAGATGCGTTGGTTTCGGGAATCTGGCCGTCGGCCGATATTTTACCCAGTGTTGAAAAGTCCGTACAAGGCAAGTATCTGGAGTTAGCACCGATGCTTGTCAGCGGCTAGTCAAGATTATTCCGGAGTTAAATGGCGCCCCAGATATTGATAGAAGTCCCAGATTGTTCCTTCCAAATCCTGGTTTGCCAATTGCCCCGGTGTGTGAAATTTCGAACCAAGCCCCTTTTGTAATTTCAACAAAACTTCCTTGTCTTCTTTCATCGTATTCTGAAACAGCGCTATGGCGTCGTTAACTTCCTGTTCCGACCAGGAATCACCATAAAAGATCAAACCAAGTTTTATTCTTACCGACGTACTTGATTGGGGTCTAATGCATAAAAAAGAGCTATAGTCGCTGCCAATGCCAACGGTTAGACCCGGTGCTACGGCAAACATGACGCATTCATCAAGTTGCTCCTCGGATAAATCTGGGTGCCCAATACGCTCTTCTGGAACCCTGGAGGTGAATCCGACATTGTAACCAAAGTCGAACTCACCAGGCGTAGTATGACGACACAGACTAGAGGGATTCACCTGATGCAGGGTCTTTTTATGTAGTGGTGTGAGGTGGTAGCCTTCCATAAAATTTTCCACCAGGCACTTCCAGTTTATCTCCCAGGATTCATCGGCGAGATATTTAAGCTGCATCTCCTCCAGATGATAATTCTTGATTTGAGTCTCAAGAACTGACAGCGAATCAATCAGGTCAGGCGGATTCGAATCCAGACAAACGAAAATAAATCCTTGCCATATCTCACAGTTAAATTCCGGCAAGCGGCAGTTCTTCAGCTTGGCCTTTCTTGATTTTTGCATCGATGGGGCATTGACCAAGCGCCCAGTGGTGTCATATGCCCAATGGTGATATGGACACAAAAACCCCTTGGTGTTGCCTTTACTTTCTGCGATGACGGTACCGCGGTGGCGGCAGACATTAGACAATGCACGAACAGTGTTATCGAGACCACGCACAATCAATACCGGCTCCTCCACCAAATCAAAGCAGAAAAAATCTCCTGGATTCGACACTTCTTCAACTCTGCCAACACAAATCCAATGCTTCGCGAACAATTCACGAGATTCAAACTTACCCCAATCGGGATCATGGTAAAACTGCCCCGGTAATGAGACCGCCTCGGTATAGTCTTTATTCTGAATCGATTTCAGAAATTGAAAAAGTTCTGCTAACTGGTGTGAATCAGAATCCTCCATTAAACTTTTTCCCAGGGGAATGAATCCAGTCTTTCTACCCCATCCGCAGTAATCAACACCTGAGTTTCTAACTTAATACTTTCAGATCCTTCTTCGGCAATAAGACTTTCGACACAAACCACCATACCTTTTTCGAATCGCCCACCATGATTCCCTGCAAAGTCGGGGTGGAGTAACACCACTGGCCATTCATCGGCTAACCCAACCCCGTGGGCCGCAAGAGAATAGCGATATGGTATATGCCGCTGCGGAATTTTCCAGGATTTTTCATTGAATTCAACGAAGCTGAGCCCATGCGAAACTAACGACAGGTTATGATTGATTTGATCGAGGGCAACTGCGTATAGCCTACGTTGAGTTCCAGTCATCGGCGTGTCCCCGCAGGTCCAGGATCGGGATAGATCCGCACAATATCCGTATGGTCCAACCATATCGGTATCGAATGAAATCATTTCTCCTTCCTGACAAGCTCGATCAGAACATTCTTGATACCAGGGGTTAGTGTTGGGACCACAGGTCAATAACTTGGTCTCCAGCCAGTCTCCCCCTGAACGCGCATTTTCAAAGTGCATATGTGCCCACAACTCACGCTCAGTGGTACCGGGAACAGAATGCTGGTGGATACGCGCCATCGCTGCCTCCGCTACCCGTATGGTCCACCCCATTAGTGCGATCTCATCCGTTGATTTTATTGCTCTCGCCCGTTCCATGATCTGACCACCTTCTACGATGGTCATATCACGACCCTGCAGAAAGAATACCCCTTCTGGCTCCATGCGATCCACTGCCAGACGATGATTTCCCCCGCCATAGGTATGCATCAGGTCAACAATTTCATTTCCCCACACCTGAACTTTCTCGGAAACACGATCGCCACTGGTCATATACATCCAGGAAACTGCTGCGCGTATTTCAGATACTCCTTCCAGACCATCGTTTAGATGTTCGCAGGATTTGAATTCGAACATGACTCCAGGCCCATCGGCAAAGATCAACGCGTACCTAATTGGATTATGCGCGGTCCACACTTGCATATTGGAGCAATCGAACGCATACCGTATATTAACCGGGTCATAGAGTAGTATTGCGGCACAATCATTATCGGCCAGCAGTTTTCGAACCCTACCCAGACGATAGCGTCGCGCTTTCACCAGGATCTCGTCGGGCAATGGACTTATAAGCGGTTTATCCGAACCTTGTGTATTCAGGTATGCACGTTTTGCAGGGTCTTTCAGCGTTGAAATCAATTGACCCTCCCATAAAAACCCAAACGTTCTTCTGCGGAAAACATTTTCCCCGGATACTCGTAATAGGAAAATACCGCAATTAATCGCTCTAGATTACCTTGTACAGGGGTTACTCTGTGTGCGGTATTTTTCCCGCGAAACACATTTAACGTCCCTGCACTTACAGATAATTTCTGCTTAGCCGGGTCATCACCGTTTAGCAAATGCGCTACACCTTCATAATTAGGATCATGGTCGTCGCGCAATCCCGTCCGATACTCGAATTGCCCGCCGCCCTGAGGAGTTTGGAGTAATAACGTCGTAGTGAATTCAGAACGATCGAAATGCCAGTTCAACGCTTCGCCTTTACGGTATGCCATTACGTTAACCCGGGCCAAGGGGTCCTCCATTAAGTACAATTTATTCTTGTTCATGGTATCTCCGATAAATCTGATCAGAGGTTCGTATTGGTATACCTTAACCACAATCGAGTCGGGAATCTGATCGCCGCAGATTGTGTGATTAACCGTCTCCAGCGGCCGTAACGCTGGATGCGCAGCATCGATACCGGATACTTTATCAAGAAAGTAAATGTTGTGTTTACGGTGGTGGGTAAAAGAGGCTGACTGCATGACAGGATCAACCTCATGGGCCGCCAGTTGACAGACGGATGGAAGCATCAGACCTTCAAGGTTATACATTCCGCTATCCTCAAGTTCCCGGCGACACCGTCGCACCAGCGTCTTGTATCCAACGCTTTCCGGTTGGTCAATGGGATACGTCTCCAGGTCTAGTAGGTCATGCATGGAAGCTGTTAAATTTGTAGATAACGATTTGACTACGAAAAAATATTTGGCAGTTAGGTAATTCCGATTTAAGTTGCCCCATCAACCGCCAATATTGTAGAAACTGCCGCCTGACCCGATAGCCAGGCGCCGTGGGCGGTATTAAATTGAGACTCCGATGCAGCCTCCCCCGCAAAATATACCTTACTATCAATCGGACGAATCAAATCAGTTCTGGTACTGCCACAACCTGGCCGAAGGGACGAATAGGCACCCCTAATCCACGGATCATAACCCCATGCGCTGGATTTAAATACTCCAAGAGACTGATTAATTTTCGAACCAAAAATATCCACCAAAATTTTGCGAAACCAGGCCTCTGCCGCTTGCTCACCCTGTTTTTCCAACCACCAGGCAAATCGACCAGCGGTACAACCTGAAATGTATGGATAATCAAATGGTCGAACCCGAATAAGTTGAGAATTCTCCCGGGATTGATAGGCAATTTGTGACGGTGCATCAGGAATTGCCGCCGGGTCTACGCTAAAGAACAAATAGTTATAATTTCCCATAGGCAAGTCATGGATTGCCTGCAACTTCCAGTCCGGTAACACAGGGTCGAAAAGAATATCGCCGGCATCCAGTATTCCAGTCGATACCGTAACGATAACCTTGTCAGCGCTGATGGTGCCGCGGGAAGTTTCTAGCGTCACCGACGATCCATGCCAGATTATTTTTTTAACTATACAATTCAGATTAGTCGGAACATCGTTCCCCACTGCTGCTATCAGCGCCCCATATCCTTCCTGCACTGGCCAATCTTCATTGGTGTCATCGAAGGTCGCTATGTCGGCAATTGATACCTGATCCGGATCGTTGGAATGCATAAGTCCCAGCCAGTAACTCGCCCAATCCATATATAGGGACTCCTGGGGAAAGCATTCCCATACTGAAATGCCATTCTGATTCCGATATTGTAGGCAAGCCTCTGCAGCAATCTTATCGATATATGCCTGAAAAGTTGAAGAGTAGGATTTTTCCTGCCATTGTCTATTAATAAATGGTTTGAAATTTGGATTTCTCCGCTGATAGTGAAACCCCTGATGATCAGCTTGTTTGACAAAAGGGTTTTGACTCGCGCAATGCATCCAGTGGCATCCCAAGTCTACTGGAATGTATCCCCCCAGCAATTCTGTCAGCCCACGTCCTCCAATTCGGTGGGATGCCTCAAGCACCAGATGATTGATACCCTGCTGGGTCGCCTTCTGGGAAGCTCCGATACCGGCCGCGCCTGATCCAATTATTATGAGTGAATAGTCCGAAGTTTTTGCGTTCATTACGGCATATTGAATATGTATTCAATATATTATATACTAGTTCAATATACAATTCTGCTCTATCTTACTTTTATGAATCTCCCACCTACCACCTTTAATCCTGCGAAAGACGCGAGAAAGCACCAACTGATAAAAGCAACTACTGACTGCATTTATCAGTTCGGATTAGAGCAAACAACCATTTCCAGGGTCACTCAGGCCGCAGACCTTTCTGTTGGAATCGTGAATTTTTACTTTGAGAGTAAAGAAAAATTATTGCTCGGAACATTGTATTCAGTAACCGACGAATTTCAGCAAAAAATTGCTGAAGCAGTGGGAACAGAAACTGCTCCTGAGAAAATCCTCGAGCGAATAATTCGAGTCCACTTTACTCCAGCCATCTGTAGTCCGGAGAAGATTGCTGTCTGGCACGCTTTTTCCAATGCCAGCCGCACCCGCCAGGATTACAACGAAATTTGTGGCGAGTTGGAAAAGCAAGTCTGGGATATCTTGATACATCAGATTTCCCTCCTGTGTGAAGCGGAAAAAATGGAACACTATAACCCCGCGGCCCTTACCCGGGGGTTGGAAGGTATGTTGGACAGCTTTTGGCAGGAGTACCTTTACCAACCCGACGAATTTGACCTGGAACAGGCAAATCAGCAGTGTATGCAATACCTGTCATCACTATTCCCTAACGCCTTCCAGGGCAATTTAAGTTCGATAAAAACAACCCAAGATTCGAACAAAGAATTTTATGAAACCGAATTGCTGGCTCCCTGGACCTATTTTAGCCAGGAGTTTTTTGATCTGGAAATTGAACACCTGTTCAAACCCAATTGGATGCTCGCTGGACATGTTAGTGAACTTTCCCAGCCCCGGGATTACATTACGTTTGATGGCTTTGGTGAAAGAGCTTTTATCCTGAGAGGAGACGATAACCAGATTCGGGGTTTCCACAATGTTTGTCGTCATCGCGGGGCCCGCCTGGTCGAAGGCAATGGGAGCAATTGCCCCCATGCACTTTCATGCCCTTTCCATGGATGGACTTACGACCTGACTGGAAAACTTATCGCAGTTCCGGCAAAAAACACGTTTAGCGATCTAAATCAAGAGAATAACGGACTGATACCGCTCGATCTGGAGGTCTGGATGGGATTCGTATTTATTCGATTCCAACCAGGGGGTAAGAGTCTTTCCGAAACTATGGCGCCAGTGGGAAGTTTGATATCTCCCTATAACATCGGAGCTGCGAGCAAAATTCCCGCAACCCAATTTGCTGACTCCAAGCCATACAACTGGAAAGTCATCCATGATATTGATAACGAAGGCTACCACGTTCCCGTGGGGCACCCCGCTCTCCAACAACTATATGGAAAGGACTATTCTGATAATTATGTTGGCGATATATCAGTTTCCAAAGGCTATCTAAATCAAAAACCAGGGAAGCTATGGAGCGTTAAGCAATATCAAAAGCTACTACCTAAATTTGATCACTTGCCTGAGGATATGCAGCGACTATGGTTGTATATTGGAGTATTTCCGAACCTGGTTATCGGGCTCTATCCAGAGTCTATTGAGTTTTATATGACAATACCGGAAAGCCCTACTTCTACCCGCTATACCGGTGGTTCGTTTGGCTTGCCCGATGCCAGAAGGGAGGTGGCTGCTGCGCGATATCTTAACCGACGGATCAACGACACTACCACTGATGAAGATGAAAAGTTTGTTCGATGGATGCAAGCCGGCATGAAGTCCAGCGCATTCCCTGAGCAGAAACTTTCGTCACTGGAACAAGGCGTAAGAAATTTTCACAAAGACATACAACAGGTCATTCCCGTGGCCAGACTCGCAAACCAACCTGAGGCTGGTACCGTCGCCAAACTTAATTCGAGCCTGGTGATCTGATCAGATTATTCAGGATTGTTCCGCCGGGTGCATATCCTTTTCACGTTGCTTTTGCTGTCGCATAGCCAACCACGGTGCTAATGTATCTGCGCCAGTAACGGGTGCGCAATATTGGTTAAATTCCTAGCGGATGTGCATCTAAATTCTGAGCAAGATACACTCCACAAAGCAGCGCAATACATTTTCGGCTCCAGTGGTTTAATTTAGTAAACCATGAAGCCTAAACTAACTTCCCTCAGTTACTTATTTGCAGAGTCGGCTAACTGTAAATCTCGTTGTCGCTGCTTTTCCTGACGAAACATTATCCATCCCGCAACAATGACACCAATGGCTACCACCAAAATAATTATCGTCGCCAATGCATTAATGTCAGGTTTTAAGCCTGTTCGAATCCGAGAATAAATCAAAATTGGCAGTGTATTGGAGCCAGGTCCGGTAACAAAACTCGCGATAACAAGATCATCGAGAGATAAGGTAAAAGCCAATAGCCAACCAGCGACCATCCCTGGGGCCAATAGGGGAAAAGTAATATCAATCAATACGCGTAGCGGTTTTGCACCGAGGTCTTGAGCGGCTTCTTCCAATGTTTGACCTAATCCTGCAAGGCGAGATTGGACAATGACAGCGACATAGGCCAGAGAGAACGTGATATGTGCAATTGTAATGGTAGAAAAACCCCTCTTATCAGGCCATCCTGTAAATTCTTTAAGAGTTATAAACAACATTAATAGCGACAATCCGGTTATAACTTCTGGCATCACCAATGGCGCGGTTATCATCCCACCAAATAATGTATGCCCTTTGAAACGTCCAAAGCGCACCATCGCCAAAGCGGCGAGGGTGCCGAGTAACGTCGCAACCGTTGCGTTGACCAGCGCTATTTTTACGCTCAAGCCAAGTGCAGCCCAAATTTTCTCGCTTTCAAATAAAGAGACATACCATCTTGTTGAAAAGCCCCCCCACACAGAAACAATTTTGGAATAGTTAAATGAGAATGCGACTAACACAATCATTGGGATATACAAAAAAGCCATACCAAAACACAGCACTGAAAACAAAAATGTAGATCGCTTCTTCTGCATCTTATGTTCTCTCTAATCCTCTTCCGCCTGTTTTGCCTGCACTCGCTGATAGAACATCATTGGTACCACCAACAGGATCAGTAAAGCAATTGCTACTGCCGACGCCACCGGCCAATCATGGTTTGAATGAAATTCGTTATACAGAATTCTGCCGATCATCTGTACGTTTCCACCCCCTAACAAATCCGGAATGACAAACTCTCCTGTGGCAGGGATAAATACCAGCAATGAACCCGCAATAATGCCTGGCATTGTTAACGGGATTGTCACGGTTAGAAATATTTTCATTGGTCTGGCACCAAGGTCTGCCGCCGCTTCATGCAGTGTCATGTCCAATTTCTCCATATTCGCGTACAGCGGCAAGATCATAAATGGAACGTAGGTATAGACAATTCCAACGTATACGGCAAATTGCGAATAAAGTAATCGAATCGGGCTGTCAATGAATCCAAGCCATATCAACAGGTCATTGATCAATCCCTGATCGGCCAACAATCCCATCCAGGCATACACCCGAAGTAAAAATGAAGTCCAAAAAGGTAAAATGACCAGCATCAGCAAAATATTCTTCGTTGTTTGGGACGACGTGACGATGGCGTATGCGATGGGATAACCAATAATTAGGCATAAGATTGTCGATATCCCTGCAATCTTTACTGAGTTTATGTAGGTATCGAGATATAACTCGTCCTCCCAAAGGTACGCATAGTTTTCAAACAGCACTCGTACGCTCATCACACCATCTTTGCTCCATTCAATCAGAGACGAAAATGGAGGGCTGGCAATCAGCGACTCGGCAACACTAATTTTAAGTATGATAAAAAACGGCGCCAGAAAAAAAATCAGCAACCAGATAAATGGAATCGCAATGACAATGGATTTCCAATTTGATTGGAGCAGGTGACCGAGCTTCGGCAAATAGGTGCTGGTAGCAGCAGGGTTGTCTTTAATTTTATCTAAGATGCCTGTCACTTGGGGTTACGCTTAAGGTTAAGAATTATTTGGTCAGTACTACCGGGCTGGATGCATCCCACTGCAAATAAACCTCATCCTCCCAGTCCACCGCATGTTGTCCATCTTTTGGTCTTATCTGATTTGGTACAGTGACCTCGACAATCCTGTTGCTTGGGAGTTTGATCCTGTAGGTTGACAGACTTCCCAAATACCCAAGTTCCTGCACTACCCCTTTCAAATGATTGGAGTCAGATTCAGCAGGAGGGGACTTGGACAGTCTTATTTTTTCCGGCCGAAGGGCCACCCATACCTTGCTGCCTTGGGTAATCGACATGCCGTGGTCCACATGAAAAATCACATTGTCTTCTCCTGAGTTTACGATAACGTGATCCGCACTATTGTCAGTAACACGACCCTCAAACATGTTTGCAGATCCGATAAAATCTGCCACCATTCTATTTTGTGGATACTCGTAAATTTCCGTTGGGGTTCCAATTTGAACAAACTTTCCAGCATCCATGACCGCAATTCTTGTAGACAGGGTCATCGCTTCCTCCTGGTCGTGAGTTACCACGATAAACGTTATGCCCAGTTTTTCCTGAATATTCATTAACTCAAACTGGGTTTGTTCTCGGAGGCGTTTGTCCAATGCGCCTAGAGGTTCATCCAACAAAAGAACTTTTGGACGTTTTACCAACGCCCGCGCCAATGCTACGCGCTGTTTTTGCCCACCTGACAGTTGGTGAGGTTTTCGTTTGTTAAATTCTGAAAGTTCAACCAACGCCAGAATCTCGGCAACTCGATGATTAATTTCCTCCTTGTTTACACCATCCACCTTAAGTCCATATCCAATATTTTTCTCAACATCCATATGAGGAAACAAAGCGTAGGACTGAAACATCATATTTACTGGACGTTCGTAAGGCGGAACATTATTCATTTCTATATCGTCAATGGAAATGGTTCCGGCACTCGGGGATTCGAATCCCGCCAGCATACGCAACAACGTTGATTTACCACAACCGGATCCGCCTAGTAGGCAAAACAACTCGCCCTGATATATATCTAGATCAACACTGCCTACCGCAGTGAACTCACCAAAATTTTTAGTTACTCCGCGAATACGAATGTATGGATCAGCCGCTGGATCCAGCCAGGGTTGGTCCTGATAGTTGACCATTTCAGACATTGAAACTAGTTACAATTTTATTTGGAATTAAAATCAGTGCAGACAAAAGGATAGTCGCACCACTCAGCAATTAATATTGACCAATTGCCCGAGTAGTGCGGCTATATATTGCCGACTACTGGCCTGCCTTAAAATTTGTCCAAGTGCGCGTCAGCACGCGCGAAATTTTTGATGGCAATACCTTCGCGGTATACATTAAATCAACTGATTCGGGAGGAGGGAACGCTGCTGCGCTTCCGGTTACCGCGGGATCAATCAAATCGAATGCGTCTTTATTTGCCGAGGCGTACCAAGTGTAATTAGAGTCTGACGCCCCAACTTCCGGACGCATCATATAGTTTAAAAACAGGTGGGCATTTTCTACATTCTCTGCGTCTGCCGGGATCACCCAACCATCGACCCAAAATGTCGCCGCGTTCTGTCCAGGTGGCAGGAAAAAATCCAATACAACGCCTGAATCGAGCTCTTCAGCCTGGGACATAGCCAGCAATCCATCTGGCCCCCAACTGGTGACCACGCAAAATTCTTTTTCAACCAATCGCTGATAAGCGTAGTTATCGAATGTTTTGATATAGGGACGGATTTTCAGCAGCATCTCCTCTACTGCCGCATAGTCTTCCTTATTGGTCGAGCTTGGATCGAATCCCATATACGAAAGCGCCATTGGAATCATGTCTCTAGGTGCATCTAAAAATGCTACTCCGCAAGATGCAATTTTTGAAATATGCTCTGGATTAAATATTAAATCCAGGCTTCCGATAGGTGCGTCTGGATAAACTTCCTTGACCAATGCTTCATTATAAGTAACTCCATGAGTCCCCCACATATAGGGTACAACGTATTGGTTATCAGGGTCCCAATCGGCGCCAAGTTGGCCCATAACATCCGGGCGCATATGTTTAAAATTCTCCAGCTTGGATTTATCCAGTGGCTGCAGTATCTCAGCAGGAATCAGGCGAGCGATAGCACTACCTGCGTGAGAGACGACGTCATATCCAGAATTCCCCGCCAATAACTTTGAATCGATGGCTTCTTCTGAATCATAGGGATCGAAGGTCACTTCGATGTCATATTCGGCAGCAAAATTCGCGATGGTATCTTCGGCCATATACTCATCCCAGTTGGTGACGTTTAATTTGCCCCCCGCTAGTGCTGAACTTGCGCCAAATAAGAGTGCCGAAGAAGCGACACAGAACGCGCCGCTTTTCAGCATTTTGGATAGTTTTTTCATGTTTTGCCTCCGCAGGCGATAATTGTATTAATATGGTGGTGGCAGTATAACCCATGTGTATTTAAAATCTAAACTACTAAGAGTTACTCCAGATCACCTTGAAATTAGACATAAACGACAATAAATCAATCTTGATATAGCTCCAATGTTAAGCGTTCGGGTGCTTTATTTTTGTTCAACCTGGTGGCCCTTTTTGAGTCAGGTTTAATGCTCAGTCTATCCACCTGCAACACCTTATAAATATCACTTTCATAGGCCTAGTTCGAGAAAAGAATGGGGCTTAGTGGAAACACTTTGCACTTCATACCCGTCGCCGACCACTTCCCAATTTATTAGCCTTCGTCGTCAGCTATCTAATTGAATTAATTGAATCTCGTATACCTTAAAATTATGGATTAATCTATAATACAGCGAGGTTGGTACAACATCGAAGGCGACCACGCCAGCTGATGCCACCCCGGGCGATGTAACCCAAATTTGTGGCTTACCTCTAAATCTACTTCCTACCTTTTAGACATCTTATTTATTAATGTTCCGCTACTGGAAATTGATCTTCGCCAACCTCGTGGCGCTTGTTTGTGGAATTTATCTCGCTGTATACGGGTTTAACCTGCCCGGCTCTGTCCCATGGAATAATCCTCCAATTGAAGGCTTTTTCTGGCCCGACCAAAAACAACTTACAGATTTTAGTATGGTTGATCACCAGGGTGGGGAATTTAACCTGGCCAGCCTGAATCAGGCCTGGTCACTGGTTTTTTTCGGCTATACCTATTGCCCGGATATTTGCCCAGTAACAATGTCAACGCTTCGAGAAGCAAGCCAACAGATTAAGCAGAGTGCTGACCCGGACTACCAAGACTTGAAAATTCGATTTATTTCGGTGGACGGCGAGAGAGATCGAACAGATCATTTGGCCAATTACATTCAATTTTACGACGAAGAGTTCATGGCTGCATCCGGGTCACCAACCCAGGTGGATTCGCTCACGTCCCAGCTGGGAGTACCCTATGAAATCGAGGCCCATGAACCTGGTGCCGATAACTACCTGGTATCACACTCAGGGGCAGTCTTTCTAATTTCTCCCCAAGCGAAGTTGGCTGCAATCTTCCAAGCACCCTATGATGCCACGACAATTTCTGATCGCTATCAAGCGATCCGTCAGTTTCTCCGGAAAAACTCATGAAATTCTCATGCTCAATCCTAGGACTCGTATTAATCGCGGCCAGTACCTCGGCGAATGCTGAGGTGACTGTAGCTGATCCCTGGATCAGAGCCTTCCCGCCAAGTATCAAGGTTACTGCGGGATATATGTCATTGATCAATCAGGGAACCCAAAGCGTAATAATCAAATCTATAAGCTCAGCCCAATTTGGAATGGTACATATTCACGACAGCGTGATGCAGGATGGCCTAATGAAAATGGTTCCAATTCACCACGCTGAAATTGAGCAAGGAAGCGAATTTACTCTGGCTCCTGGCGCTAAGCACCTGATGCTGATGAATCAGAGCAGCCCCCTGACAACCGGCGATATTGTTGAAATTCAGTTTGAATTTTCGGATGGAACAAAGCTTATTGTTGAAGCCCCTGTCAAAAAACAATAATCACCGAGTAAATCTAAAGCTCTGCTTAATCGGTGAAATGTATTAGACGATTAAAACCTATTTACTCTATGAAGAATACAGCAGTGAGTTCAGATAGTTGTGTGGCGATATATAGACAAAATAGTTTGAACCACTGATACCGCTTCCATCTAGTTCTGCAATCGTTTTCGTCAATTTCTACGACCTTTAAAAAATTGTTTTAATAGTGCAGCTGACTCTTTTTGCATAATCCCCGACGTCACGGTTGCCTGGTGATTTAAAAACGCTGATTCCACCAGATTTAACTGGCTGCCCGCAGCACCAAAACGATTATCCCTTGCGGCAAATACCAGACGTGTCACGCGAGCGTGCAACAATGCTCCGGCGCACATAATACAGGGCTCCAGGGTAACGTACAAAGTTGCATCCCGCAGTCGATAATTTTTGTTATTGTTTGCCGCATCTCTTATCGCGATGATTTCTGCATGGGCGCTGGGGTCGTTGGCGGATATCGGTTGATTGAATCCTTTCCCGACCACCTTATTTTGTTGAACCACCAGCGCACCCACCGGTACTTCTCCCACTGACTCCGCCATACGCGCCAACTCCAGGGCCTGTCCCATAAAGTTTATATCGGTCTGGTACTGATTTATTCCCACTCAATGGTTGCTGGAGGTTTTCCAGATATGTCATAGGTCACTCGACTAATTCCTCTGACCTCATTGATAATTCTATTGGAAATATGCCCTAAAATTTCATAGGGAATCTGGCTCCAGTTTGCCGTCATGAAATCGAGTGTTTCTACAGCACGCAGAGCGATAACGTAGTCATATGCCCTGTTGTCACCAACTACTCCAACGGATTTTATCGGCAGGAATACTGCAAAGGCCTGGCTGATTTGATCATAAAGGTCATTTTTGTACAGTTCTTCGAGAAATATAGCGTCTGCCAGGCGTAAAATATCGGCATATTCCTTTTTTACTTCACCGAGAATACGTACACCCAGTCCTGGTCCCGGGAATGGATGTCGGTTAATCATTCGTGCCGGCAACCCCAAATCAACACCAATTCTGCGAACCTCGTCTTTAAATAACTCCCTAAGAGGTTCCAGTAACTGAAGTGTCATATCATCCGGCAGTCCCCCAACATTGTGATGGGATTTAATTACCTTGGCTTTGCCATGTTTACTGCCAGCAGACTCAATAACATCAGGATAAATGGTACCCTGGGCCAGCCATTTTGCGTTATCAATCTTTGCCGATTCCCGTTCAAAAATTTCGACAAAAAGGTTTCCGATAATTTTTCGTTTTAGCTCCGGGTCGACTTCCCCTTTGAGGCGCCCGAGAAATTCTGCTTCCGCATCCACCCTGATCACGTTTACCCCGAGGTGATCGGCGAATGCCTGCATCACCTGGTCTCCTTCATCCAACCGAAGCAGGCCGGTGTCAACAAAAATACAGGTTAACTTTTCGCCGATTGCCTGGTGTAAAAGTGCTGCAACCACTGACGAGTCCACGCCGCCGGAAAGTCCGAGAATCACCTCGTCATCACCAACCTTACTGCGAATATCTGATATTTGCGCCGTTATGATATTGGCCGCTACCCACTCGGACCCACAACCACAAATATCATGAACAAAGCGAGAAAGTATCTGCTTTCCCTGAACGGTGTGGGTTACTTCAGGGTGGAACTGAACACCATAATAGTGTCGGGACTCGTCAGAGATGGCTGCATAAGGGGAATTCTCGCTGGAAGCAACTACAGAAAACCCTGGAGGTAATGCGGTGACCCGATCACCATGGCTCATCCATACATCGCTGGACTGATTCCCGTAACCGAGCAATTCGGTGGCCTTCTCGATTCGAATTGAAGCGTGACCATATTCCCGATGATCAGAGTTTTCGACCTTGCCCCCAAGTTGCTCCACCATGGTCTGCATGCCGTAACAAATCCCAAGAACGGGTAACCCGGTATCAAAAATTTCCGGATGTGCCTTCGGCGTGTCATCCTGGTAGGTCGAAGCTGGCCCACCAGATAGAATGATTCCCCGGGGATTAAATTGTGCAATTAGCTCGAAGCCAACATCCCATGGATAGATTTCGCAATAAACCCCGGATTCCCTGACAACGCGTCCAATTAATTGGGTATATTGCGCCCCGAAATCCAGGATCAATATCTTTTGTTGATGTGGATCGGTAAACGAACTCAAGGTAGGATGACCTGGTTGATTAGTTTAATTTTGCCAATCAATGTGATCCAATCTCCGTGATGGTGAGTGAATCTCTAACGAGTATAATTGGGCGCTTCCTTAACGATAGAAACGTCGTGGACGTGACTTTCATTGATACCGGCGTTGGTAATACGTACAAACCGGGTTTTGCCACGCATTGATTCAATACTGGGGTTACCCGTGTACCCCATACTGGCCCGCAGGCCCCCTGCAAGCTGGTGTAGTATATTTATCATAGGCCCTTTATAAGGTACCCTGCCCTCGATTCCTTCCGGAACCAGTTTATCAGCACTGTCCACGTTGTCCTGAAAGTATCGGTCTTTGGAGCCTTTCTGCATCGCACCTACCGACCCCATGCCACGGTAGGATTTGTATGAGCGTCCCTGGTACATCTCTATATCCCCAGGGGCCTCATCAGTTCCCGCCAGCATTCCCCCAAGCATCACGGTATACGCCCCGGCGGCAATACATTTCGCAATATCCCCCGAATAACGAATGCCGCCGTCTGCAATAAACGGCACATCGGTCCCGGATAATCCTTTGGCAACCTGCATAATCGCATGGATTTGGGGTACGCCCACTCCGGCTACCATTCGGGTAGTACAAATTGAACCCGGTCCAATCCCAACTTTGACCGCATCAGCCCCAGCGTCCACCAGGTCCCGCGCCGCCTCAGCAGTTGCAATATTGCCGCCGATAACTTCAACGTTATACTGCTTCTTAATCATAGCCACTCTCTCCAGTACTCCTTTCGAATGACCGTGTGCAGTATCTACCACAATGGCGTCCACCCCTGCATTCACCAGCAATTCAACCCGTTCGTCGGTACCTTCGCCCACACCCACCGCCGCCGCCACCATCAGGCGCCCCTGATTGTCTTTGCAGGCATTGGGAAAGTCGGTTGATTTTTGAATATCTTTAACCGTTACCAGTCCTTTCAGGTCACCAACCCCGTCAACCACCAGGACTTTCTCAATACGGTGTTTGTGTAACAAGCCCTCTATTTCCTCGGGCTTTGCGCCTTCTCGAACCGTAACCATTCGGTCACCTCCAGTCATGACCTGATCCACTGGGGTAGTCATATTCCGTTCGAATCTGAGATCTCGGCTGGTAACAATGCCTACCACCCGCGAACCATCCATTACCGGCACGCCGGAGATATTATGCTGCCGCATGAGATCCAAAACATCGCTTACCCGGGCAGACTGATTTACCGTCACCGGGTCAGTGATCACACCACTTTCAAACTTTTTAACCAGGGAAACTTCCTGAGCTTGCAAGTCCGGGGAAAAGTTGCGATGAATAACCCCGACGCCTCCTTCCTGAGCAAGGCAGATTGCCGCCCGGGCGCCGGTCACCGTATCCATGGCAGCGGATAACAGGGGCAAATTAATATTCAGATTGCGGGTAAACCTGGTTGAGAGATCCACGTCACGTGGCAGCACATCGGATTTAGCGGGGACGAGTAGGACGTCGTCGAAGGTAAGCGCAGTTTCTATAGGTTCCATCGACAGATTATACAGCAATCTGTTTTTAGTCTGAAACAGGCGAATGCAAATCTTTAGGAAATTGCCAACACAATTGGAGTCTGTCGCCGTGTTAAGCGCCGATTAATTCCTTGCGATAAAGATCGCGCAACTTTATTACTTTTTCCACATAGTTACGTGTCTCTTCGTAAGGGGGAATCCCCTGATAGCGTGTCACCGCATTTTCACCTGCGTTATAAGCGGCCAACGCCAGCCGGGTGTCATGATCAAACATAAGTAAAAGATCCCGCATGTAACGGCCACCGCCATCAAGACTCTGGGAAGGATTGGTTCTGTCCTTAACGCCATAGCGACGTGCGGTTTCTGGCATTAACTGCATCAAACCGCGGGCGCCCTTGGGCGATAGTGCTGCAGGATTAAATGCTGATTCTGTATGGATTATTGCCTTTAGCAAAGCCGGCTCCAATCCCAGTTCACGCGCCTTCTGCAGTATGAGCTTGTCGTAATCAGAGGCCCGGGTTCTCAAAGTACCCACAGTCACGGATGGGCGATTGGCGGTGCCGAAGTAATCGTCCGCATGATACTTACGCAACAGCCTGTAACCGACCAAATCTTTCCGTACATGATCAGTGATCAGACGATCTCCTTTGTCATTGATATAAACATAGATCGGGGCGGCCATTAATTTCGTGGGTATCAGAATACCCACGACTAGCAGCCACGCCAGTTTCACAAAGTAGTTCATATAAAGTTCACAACTAATTGATATATTGGATAATATGCTTTTTGCACAACGCAATATTATACTTCAGCGATCCTTGCAGGTCACCCTCCGGCATTGATAAGATATAAAGATATATTTATCTTTCATTTATTCCAATTCACCCACTGTCTAGCGAACAGATTTAACCCTGATTTAACTGTCCTCCTATCAATAATAATTCAGTATGAACCACCTTCTCGCCGCATTACGCGCTGCCGGAGAATCAACCCGGTTAAGAATCCTGGCGGCACTGAAGCAAGGGGAACTTACCGTATCCGAGTTAACCCGAATTCTCGAGCAAAGCCAGCCCAGGGTCAGTCGCCATCTAAAACTCCTGTGTGATTCTAAACTGCTTGAACGCTATCAGGAAGGCGCATGGGTATTCCACCGTATTACTGATAAAGAAGAAATCAGCGCTATCGCCAACGGCCTGGTCAATATGATTAACTTCGATGACCCGGAACTCGCCAGGGATCAAAAAAAACTTGGGCTCATTCGCCAGGAAAAATCCCGCCTGGCCGCCGCCTATTTCAGTCAACATGCCGAAGAATGGGATTCGATTCGGGCCAGAATGGTATCCGATGCGGATATCGAAACCCGATTAATTAAACTGGTGCATTCCAGGCCCATCAAATTGTTACTCGACCTTGGGACGGGTACCGGGCGAATTCTAGAAATTATGGCTCCCCACGTCAAAAAAGCCATCGGGTTTGATTTGAGCCGTGAAATGTTAAATGTAGCGCGGAGCAACCTCGAAAACGCCGGAGTTTCCAATTGCGCTGTCAGGCATAGTGATATTCAAAGTATCCCCATGGATGACCACTGCGCCGACGTTATAACGATTCACCAGGTTTTACACTACTGCGACAATCCGGAAATGGTAGTTAGTGAAGCTGCCAGGTTGCTAAAGCCCGGTGGACAATTGCTTATCATTGATTTTCTGCCCCATGATGTTGAGTTTTTGCGCGAATTGCACGCCCACCTGCGGCTGGGATTTGCCCATATGACCATAGAGCAGTGGTGCAATCGCTACGGTCTCGAAGTTATTAGTCACGAGGCACTGGAAGCTCGCACTGCTGATTCGGAACATCAAACACTTACCGTTGGGCTGTGGAACATCGCTAAAGCCCGATAATTTAGGTGATTGAATCTGATGTTTTGTCTTTGAACAACAGAAACATCGTTATATTTCAATATTTTGAAGAGGGTTGCTTCTCGTTTTTTGATAATTTGGTGTAATATTGGAAACTATTCAGGAACCGTCACAGTCGAACCCGAACGAATTACCGCTTGAATAGACTGGCGAGGTAAATTTGTATTCAAGTATTAATACGTAACCACACGAGGTACCCAGCGATTGCAAAGGATCAACGTGAGTCATAGAAATCACTCAGGAGAATCAATTAATCCGCCGTTTGGCGTCAATGTTCGAGGCCTGATGCTGGGTTTCGCTTGTTTACTGTTGGTAGTAACGGGTAGCACGTCGGCGGATATTGCAGATCTGGAGTCCACCGACATTCCAGTCAGCAACGCCAAACAACAGCGCACATTGAAACTGATCAACTACTTGATCGAAAAATCCCATTATCGATCTGTCGCGCTGGACGACGAATTTTCTTCCTCTGTCCTGGACGCTTACCTGGAACAACTGGATCCCAGTAAAAGCTTTTTTCTGAAAAGCGATATCGAGCAGTTTTCGCGGTTGAAATACCAGTTTGACGATTTTATTAAAGACGGGACACTAAAACCTGCCTTTGCTATTTTCAGCATCTTTAGAACCCGAGTAGAACAAAGAATTGAATATGCCCTCGGTCGCTTGACCGAGAACTTCGACTTCGACCTTGATGAGGAATACCAGCTGAACCGAGAGGAAGTCAAATGGTCAATTACCACTGGTGAACTTGACGATGTATGGCGCCGACGAATCAAGAATGACATTCTCGGACTCCGGCTCTCAGATAAAGAAGAGTCGGAAATTTCCGATACGCTAGAAAGACGTTACACCCATATTGCGCGGCGAACTCGTCAGTTTAAATCGGATGATGTCTTTCAGACGTTTACCAATGCCTATGTCAATTCGATCGAACCTCATACCAGCTATTTTTCACCCAGAGCCAGTGAAAACTTTAAAATTAATATGCGGTTGTCGCTTGAAGGAATTGGCGCGGTATTACAAACCGATAATGAATATACCCTGGTACGGCGGATTGTACCCGGGGGACCGGCTGATATGGGAGGACAGTTAAAAGCAGAAGACCGTATCGTAGGCGTTGGCCAGGGCAATGGCAGCATTATTGACGTTATTGGATGGCGCCTGGACGACGTCGTAGAATTGATTCGTGGTCCCAAAGCGTCCGTGGTACGTCTCGAATTGCTACCCGGCGAGTCGGGGCTTGAAGGCGATACCGAGATCATCGAAATTGTGCGCGACCAGATAAAATTAGAAGAGCAGGCGGCGAAAAAGAAGATACTTGATGTTGGGACCGCACAAGGCTCGGCTCGAATTGGATTAATCGAATTACCGTCTTTCTATGTCGACTTTGACGGTATGCATAGTGGTGACCCTGATTTTAAGAGTACCACGCGGGATGTACGAAAATTATTGGAGGAATTTGCGGAAGAGAAAATAGATGGGTTGGTTATCGATTTACGTGGCAACGGTGGTGGCGCTCTGACCGAAGCGATCGCTCTTACCGGGCTGTTTATTCGTAAAGGCCCGGTTGTCCAGGTAGAAAATTCTGGTGGCAATGTACAGGTCGACAGAGACCCCGATCCGGAAATTGTTTACGACGGTCCATTAGCCGTGATGGTAGACGGATATAGCGCTTCGGCTTCAGAAATTTTTGCGGGTGCGATTCAGGATTACCGTCGCGGGCTGATCCTCGGTGAGCCTACATTTGGCAAAGGTACAGTGCAAAACCTGGTTAACCTTAACCGATTTGCCCGCAACGACGGCGACCTGGGGCAGTTAAAAGTGACCATTGCGCAATTTTTTCGAATCAACGGTGACAGTACCCAATTCAGGGGTGTGGTACCTGATCTGATCTGGCCTACTGCCGACCCGAACCCCGAATTTGGCGAACGATCCTATGACAATGCCATTCCCTGGAGGCATATTGAAAAAGCCAAATTTGATCCTTTTGTCGATAACCGGGACGTAAAAATTCTCGACCAGGCTAAACGACACCACTTGCAACGGATTGGACAGAATCCTGAATTCCAGTATTTTATGGATGTAACCGAGATCAATCGTTCACGGCGCCAGATTAAAAGCGTGACCTTGAGAGAGCAATCCCGTCGACAGGAACGAGAAGCCCGAGACAATGAGCGCCTTGCCCTGGAAAACCGTAAGCGTAAAGCCCTGGGGGAAATAGTGTTCAAGGATGTAGATGCGTTGGAAGAATTTGTTGAAGATGAGCAAAAGCGACTTGATAGTGATCGCGAACCAGACGCTTTCGTAATGGAGTCGGCGCGTATCCTTAGTGACTATATCCACATTGGCGCGTTATCGAATAGTGCAAGTAAAATTGTAAGACGAAGTCAACCCAGCGAATCTTTAAGTAACTGAGAATATTCTGGTATATGGACGACCATGAAAGCTTCCATCGCTATCTATCGAAAACTATTTACCCTCTGCAATTCGCAGGTTCCATTGACGATATCATTTTGTTATCCCGAGTGGGCTCCCTGATAGGACTCGCTCTGCCCTACCGAAATCCTACCCCGGACAACTCACAACAAGTGCCGGAAAAGATGATGACCGCACTGTCGTACTGCAATCAATATCGAATGGCGAATGTCTAAACTACTCGTCGTTGACGAAGAAAAAGATTCCCGCATACCATTTTTACGAGGAATGCTGATCAAATCATTGCAAGGCTCTGGGTTGGAATTTGTTGAAGCGTATAAACTTGCCAGCGATATTCGCGAAGATCTGGACGACGTCGACAGTATTACCTCGGACGAACTCCGTGAGCGTATTGTTGACGCTCTGGAGGAAAATTTTCCTGACATCATTCTACAGCGCTATACCAAACAAACGATCTACACAGAATCGATTGAAGTCATTGGTGGTGGACATAGCGAGTCATTTTCGAGAGGGGTTTTTGTAACACGATTGATGAATTGCGGCATTCCAGATCCGGTTAGTGGTTCTATTACGCGCAAGGTTCACAGCAAGCTGGTTCGAGATAAAATTCGAAAAATTAGTTCCGACCAATTAATCGCGTTGACCTACCAGCTAGTTCGCACTGAAGCAAGTCAGAAATTTGCCGATTATTATTTAGTCTGGTGCGATTTTCAAAGATCCAATACGCCGCTTATAATATTAATCGGCGGCGTACCTGGCAGTGGCAAAAGTACCATCGCCACTGAACTGGCAAATCGGCTTTCTATAATCAGAACCCAGTCGACAGATATGCTACGGGAAGTCATGCGTGCGCTCATCCCAAAAAGAGTCTCTCCCTCTTTACACACTTCTTCGTTTCTCGCAGGAAAGGCAATGCACAGCTCCCAATTTTTCCAGGCGAATAAGGCTGATGCCCTGGTTAGCGGATTACAAACGCAAAGCGAGATGGTCGCGGTAGCCTGTGAAGCGGTGCTTAACCGGGCTGTAAATGAAAGCGTATCAACAATTCTGGAAGGGGTTCATATGCAACCCCGGCTGTATCGCAAACTAGGTAAGGTAGATGCGATAATTGTTCCTGTGATCCTTGCGGTTTTACAGCAAAAGCGGCTCCGCCAGAACTACCGGGGACGTTCGAGCCAGGCCGAAAAACGCACCGCGAAACGCTATTTGAAAAATTTTGATGAAATATGGCAACTTCAAACTGCAATTCTTTCTGAAGCGGACGCCGCTGATATAGAAATTGTCGATAATACTGACCGTGATGAGACAATTTCCGAAGTCTGCAAAATTGTTACTGAAACCCTCGCTACCAGTTATACTGGGAAAATCAAGACATTGCGTCAACAATATGGCCAAACCCAACTGCCCTAGTAGTCGGACACACAAGATTTGATGGATTTCAGTAAGATAATTTAAGGTAAAAATTGGCGTTGGTCAGATAAACCTTTTCCGATTCCAGATCGAGCAGCGTTAAGGGATGATTGCGCGCCCAATCCGAATCTATTACAACCATTAGTCCTTGATCGAATTGTTCCAGTTTAATTTCAGGCAGTGGAACATCCTGACGACCGCGATTAAGGGCAAAACTTAAACGCAATAATACCGCCAGGTGAAAAACGTTGTCCCGGGTCGGCTGAGGCAGGTCGAGAAACAATTCCAGGGGAAATTTCTGCCTGTGAGCTCTAATCAACAGGGCCAATAATCGTTGCTGCTGACGGGAAAATCCGTCGATATCACTATTTTCAATTATATAACTTCCATGTTTATGATATTGATTATAGGCGATAGCAAACCCGGTTTCGTGTAGTCGACTGGCCCAACCCAACAATTTGCTATAGATTACCTGATCAAGCCCCCAACCCGCAGCAACCTGTTGCAGCAGTAAATAACAGGTAGATTCAATCCTGGCCGACTGTTTATGGTCAATACCCAGGCGATTAACGATGACTTCCACCCCTCGGTCCCGGGAGTCCTGATCATGCAGCCGACCGTTTAAATCATACAGAACCCCCTCACGTAACGCACCGGTTGCATGATCAAGCCGCGACAATTTAAGGACTTTAAAAATCGCAGACAAGATAGCGTAACCCGCGGCAAATACCGGTTTGCGCTGGTCAGAAATATAGTCGAGTTTTTCTGAATGTCCCTGCGCAATTAACCAGCGATCAATCAAACTGAAACTTTGTTCGGATAACCAGTCCTGGTTGAGTCCCAGCCGTCTTGACAAGGCATCCACCGCCCCAATGGTGCCAGATGTTCCAACCGCCTCCTCCCAGCCTAAATTTTGATAGTGTTGAGTTATTGGTTCTAGTTCGAGAAATGCAGCTTCGCGTGCCTGGTCCAACCTGGCAGCAGTTATTCCGCCATTCTCGAAAAAACGGCGGCTATAGCTTACGCAGCCCATATACAAAGAACTCATTGTGAATGCTTCATATCCTTTACCAATAATCAATTCAGTGCTACCTCCGCCGATGTCAATTACCAAGCGTTGTTGACCGCTACTCTCAAGGCTGAACGCAGCTCCCTGATACACCAGTCTGGCCTCCTCATGACCGGACACAATAGAGATATGGTGATTTAAAGACTTCTCAGCTTGGCTCAGAAATTCGTCGGCATTGTGGGCGGCGCGAAAGGTATTGGTGCCTACTGCACGTATCTGCTCGGTCGGAATACCGCGTAATCTTTGGCTAAACCGGTCCAGGCAGTCCTGGGCCCGTCGTCGGGACTCTTCGCTTAGATTCCCTTGACCGTCTAGTCCCGCATTGAGCCGAACCATTTCCTTAACCCGATCGATCAACTGCAAGCTGCCGTCAGCACCTTGTTTGGCAATAACCATATGAAAGCTGTTTGATCCAAGATCAAGGGCCGCCAGGGTCTGGTTGGCGTCAGCGGGAATCGAAGGTGAAGACATTAGACTCAGAAGAAGTTACAACAAACAACGGATTACCAGCAATTGAAACTTACGGTATTGCGCAACCAAGGTAAAGCCCGCAGGCCGGAGCCTCAGGGGGTATAGCTCACCTGCTGGGCCATATGTTTGACGGTTTCCGCGGGTACTTCGCCCATAACGGTTATCCAAAAATCGCCGATAGAGTCACGGTAAGCATTCACCGCCCCCATACTGGACAAGCCAGTCATACTACTCTGTCCTTTTCGCGCTTCTTTGAAAAAGATAGAAAATGATGACAATCCATCGGTATAAACCATATGCTCTTCTTCGACCATCTCCATGGGAGACATTCGCCGGATGTGCTTGGTTAGACGATAGCCCGCCGGGGGATTAGCTATCTGCCAGCGTTTTTTGCTGACTTCGACAGTCAGTTTAGGAACATCCGTTCCATACCATACCAATTGCTCCTTACTACTGGCGGATTCCAGTTCTCGGTCGCTGATTTCCCGGTCGACATCGATATCGACAAACAAATATTGCTCCACCACCAAACCGTTTCGGTCGAGTAAGTCCGAACGCAGCAACAACCCAGTCAATTTGTCCGCCCAAAGATAGTAACCATAGCGAAACTCGTCTTTAGGCAAGACTTTGATCTGCTTTGCCATACGATCCGCCACCCGCTGTTCAACCCCCATCTCGAAATCGTACAGATCTTTAATGCTATCAATATCTTGAGGTAGGATTCGGGGAAATCCACTTTCTGATGTTTGACGGTAATCGTGAACCCCTACATTTTTATCCGGGATATAACACCAAACTCGATCCATATCCCGTACCAACTCTCTGGCGGGACCATTCAATGCATAAAGCCGTTCCTGCATGGACCCGTCGCTAACCCGACGAGCAACTTTCATAGCTTCTATCTGGTTGTCATGCACATAGACGAACGTGCCAGCAAAACTCAAATTGCTGGCAGCAGCATTCATCCGCATCAACCATCCGGTAGCGCTGTCATCTGCATTCACCTGAAAGCTGAAACAAATTAGCCAGACGCATGCTCCCCGGATCAATCGCTGCACACCAGGGAACCCCCGGCGAGGTGAATTAATAATGCCCATCATCGATGGCCAGGTTATTCGCCAAGGGTTTCGTTGCTCACCAGCTTGGCATAGGCAACCAGGCCATTCAATCCCGAAGTCGCCGAAAATTCCCCATGCTCCACCAACATCTGGCCAAATTCGGCATCGAAGCTTTGGCTTCCATCTCCCTGTTGCGCCGGTGAACCCTGCTCAATCAATCCTGCAGGTTTAACCGAAGTCTGTTCAACCTGAGCAATTTGCTCAACCTGAGAGACGGTTCCGGAGATATCGGGAGTCAGGGTTAAAACTGCCACGATGGCAATAGATGCAGCAATGGCGAATAGCCCGGCAGATTTCCAAACATCAGATCGCTCTCGGTCAGTCGACCCCGTGAGCTGCAGTGATTCTTCTCGAACCGGTGCCAGAATGGTATGTTCGTGTTCTAAAGACTGTTGGATTCGATCTACCAGACAAGGGCCAATGGATAATACGTCTCCGCGGATGACATCTCCGATTAAATGATTATTTTTCCAACTCTCAACCGAAGCTTTACTACTGGCAATTTTACCGACGTTTTCTGCCAGATCTTTCGCGTCAAGACGATGATCAATAATATCGTTTATAGTATTTTTCATGGTTATAAGGGATTCACTCGGTTCACTCTCAGGTCAGGCTATTAGTCAATACTTCCGCTATTAAGTTCATAAATTTATTCACTTTTTCAAAAATTCCCGAAGGATTTAATACTTATCATAGGATTATTTGAGGGGTGTGTTCATGGCTTGCTCGATGGATTCACGGGCCCTGAAAATTCGAGACCTGACGGTCCCTATTGGACAATCCATAACGGTAGCGATATCTTCGTAGCTAAGGCCATCAAATTCACGTAATGTTATAGCCTGACGGAGCTCTTCCGGTAACGCTTCGATGGCCTGACGAATCACGGTTACTAATTGATCATTCTGCAGAATCGCTTCCGGAGAGTTTATCTCAGTTAAGCCTTCAGTAAGACCCAGAGCAGCGGTCTCGTCCAGGTCCACACCCTGGGCGGGAGGGCGACGCCCGGCGCTGACCAAGTGGTTCTTGGCTGAATTAACCGCAATTCGGTATAGCCAGGTATAGAACGCGCTGTCACCTCGAAAGTTGGCGATAGCCCGGTAGGCCTTTATGAACGCCTCCTGAGTTACATCCTCCTGTTCAGACCGGTCTTTAATGAAGCGTCCGACCAGGTTTTGTATCTTGTATTGATATTTCGCAACCAGCAGATTAAAAGCCTGCTTGTCACCATTACGGACCCGTTCGACTATCACATTGTCGTTCACATCTTGCTCCATTAACGGGTTTCGGCTGAGATTGGATCAGTAATTCTGAATTTTGGATCAGTATAGTGGATGTTTCGAAAAACACAATCCTGAGTACAACTCAATGTCCAGAAATCGCCTTATCTTCTATTGCTTCGGTGGATTCTCCTGGCTCATTCACCGATTCGATATGATCAATGATCAGCTGCAGCGACCGGGTTCCTCGAAACTCATTAATATCCAACTGAAAAGCAGCTTTTATGCGACCAAGCTGGGGAGCGGGTTGCCCTGGTTCAAGCTGGCGAAATGCAATCGCATCCAACAATCGTCCATTGGATGCGAGCCGCAGCTTTAAATGCTGTTCGCCCACAATCTTTAGATTGAGCACTTTGAATTCATTGTCAAAAACCGGAACCGGAAATTGCTGTCCCCAGGGTGCAGCGGTCCGCAACAATTCGGCAATCTCAAGGGTAAAGAACTCGGGATCCAGAAACCCATCAGAATAAATCACATTTAGCGGAGGATGATCAGAAAAATGAGCGGTAACTTCAGCCTGAAACTGGGCGCAAAATAAATCGAAATCCCCTACACAAATAGTTAGCCCGGCGGCCATTGCGTGACCACCAAACTTTTCTATGAGCCCGGGATTTCGCGTAGATATAGACTCAAGCACATCTCGAATATGCATCCCTGGTACCGACCGTCCAGATCCTGAGAGCTTTCCGTCGGTATTGCCTGCAAAAACGATGGTTGGTTGATGAAAGCGATCCTTTAGTCGTGAGGCGACCAGTCCGGTAATACCTTGATGCCATTCTTCGTTGTGGAGACAAATTCCTAAATTTTTATCTTTCCGGGATGAAATCTGGCTAACGATTTCCACTGCCTGTTGTTGCATTTTCTGTTCGATCTGACGACGCTGGGTATTTATTTCATGCAGTATAGAAGCCAGTTCACGAGCAGTTTTTTCATCTTCTGCAAGCAAACACTCAATTCCCATGGATATATCATCCAATCGGCCTGCCGCATTCAACCTCGGTCCTACGATAAAACCCAAATCTGTACTGGTTGCATTATCATGATTCTTCCCCGCTACATTTAGCAGCGCTCTAATACCAGGTCGACATTTATTGTTGCGTATTCTGGCAATTCCCTGGGCCACCAGGATACGATTGTTTTGATCCAGGGGCACCAGATCGGCAACCGTACCCAATGCAACCAGGTCCAACAATTGGGCCAGATTCGGGATCTCGGCATGAGGCTGTTCAAACCATCCCTGATCCCGCATAGTGGCGCGTAACGCCATCAATAAATAGAACATTACGCCAACCCCTGACAGCATTTTGCTCGGAAACTTGCAGCCAGGCTGGTTCGGGTTAATGATTGCATTCGCATCAGGTAGAACCGTTCCAGCCAAGTGATGGTCAGTGACAATGACATCAACGCCTGCATCCCTTAGCAACTGAACGCCCTCTATACTGGAGATGCCATTGTCCACTGTGATCACCAGGTCCGGTTCCATCTCAACCGCCACTCTGGCAATTCCTGCAGACAATCCATAACCATAGTCAAAGCGGTTGGGAACTAAATAGTTAACGTCTTTAGCACCGAGCAAGCGAAGGCCCAAAATCGCCACGGTAGTCGCAGTCGCGCCATCGGTATCGTAATCTCCTACTATCAGGATTGACTGGTCCTGGTCGATGGCCTGGCGCAATATTTCGCAGGATTTATCGATATCCTCGAAACTGCCAGGGGGATGCAATCTAGACAACGAATGATCCAGTCCAGTCAAATCCTGGACATTGCGATTCGCAAAAATACGTTGAAGCAACGGATGTAGAGAATCGCCGGTTGGAGCCCGACTTAAGGTCGCAAGATTTGACTCAGCTTTACGCCGGACAATAATTCTAGGAGCGAATTCCGTCATTGGCCGAAGGGATCAAATCGAATTTTATGCGCGAGAGCGTCGCTTGGGATAGTCCGCAAGTTAACGCCTTATTACCTTGATTCGGGCAGACACCCGGCCTGGAATGGCCCGGGTAATTGCCGCAGAATCTACTGAAATGCCATTGACCGCGAGTTGATCAATCCAGGCAAACAGCTGATCTGCCACCACTTCCTGAAACCAAATCTCCACGACCCCCGATTCCCCTGGCTGGACCCGTTGAATGGAATTTTTTATCCCCGTATCAATCGCAACCTTTTCGATCACCGTAAGCAGGGGTTTGTTCTGGCCTGCCTGATCCTCGCCATCCGAATTAACGACGCCGTCATTTAAGCGAAATTTCATCCAGGCCAAGGTTGCATTGTCTTGCGGAACCGCCAGCCGGAGTTTACCGAGCTCCAGTTTAGTCGGTTGCCAAAGGTAAAGATAAAAAACCAACATCAGAATTAATGGCAACAATAATCCGACCAGTATCTTTTCCCGTATATTAAAATTTTGCCAGATTGCCATAACTAACTCCCAGACACCCGGAAACGGCCAGTAACCTTATTATCGCGTGCCCCGGATGATAATAGCTCCGCGGAAATCCCAGGTAATTGCTGTAATGATTGGCGAATGTTATCGAGAACCGTAAGACTTCCAACATTACAAGTAACGGTGATCGCCCGGTTGCGATAATTAACTTCTTCGATCTCGGCCTGATGCTGCAGGGTTACCCTGCTCATGGAATGGAGCAATCGCTGAAATTCACTGTCACCGGATCCACCGGTCTGACTTTGCAACAGACTTTGAATCTGAAAGCGCGGCCGACCGAGATATGGCTCACTCGGGAAGTGCTGTTTAAACAAAGCCACCATCTCCTGCTTGATCTGTAGTTTTTGGCTTCCCAGTTCCCTGGACTCCTTTACCATGGCAGCAAAATAAACCATACCGGCGACCAGGCTACAAAATACGGCCACTTTCAGCGGGCGATAACTACGTGATCGATGGGGTGGAACAAATTCACCATGCAATAGTGAAGGCGTGTCTCCGGCAAGTTTTTGCCCTCCCAGTCGAAGCCACCCACTCAAACTGTTTCCGATGTCCCAGTGGCTGACCCGGGTCAGTCCTGTACCAGCCATGGATTTTGCCAAGGCTGCGTCTGTTACGGAAATATCTACATCTGCCAGATCTTCAGACTCCATCCAATATTCGTAAAAGTCTCTGTCCATGGCAAAGCCAGATAGTTTACCGTTGCGAATATACAGACTGTCATCCTCCAGGGTGGAGACGGTTATGGAATTTTCAGCATGCAAAGGCAGCACCAGATAGCCAGGCACTATCCGGTCCAGATAGATATTGGCCTGCCGACAATCATTTAGCCAACTAGTCATATCATTTTTCGCCACAATAGAGACGATCGCCGGCTTTCCAGCCTGCCATTCCAGCAAGGTAAAGTGGAGACGCTCAACGTCTTCGCCAAGACTATCTTCAAGGGCATAGGGCAATGCGGCTTCAACATTACTGCGACTGCGACCGGGTACTATCACTGAACGCGTGGTCACCGCTTGGCCCGGGGCAATTCCGATTATCTCGTCTACCTGACGCGGCACCTTAATTTGCTCCAACTGGGAACATATCCCCTGGTCCACTAACTCACCCTTACCGTTAACAACGGTCCATTGGGACGGTAGATCAAGTGTAAGATAGAGTTTCACGAATTATTTTGGTCAGTTTTTTCATCTGGATCAGGGTTGGTAAAAGTCGGGCAACCAAAGAATCGTTCCCGTTGTAACACCTTTACGTTTTCCTCGGAGGTTTGTTTTTGCAACAAACTGGTCATGCTGAATTTTACCCTCCCAGACTCGGCGCAGCTACGGCCGGCATAAAAATTACTCGTGGTTGCCAACATAGTCGCGTAACCCTGGACCAACCCATCTGGCATCAAAGCCTGGTAATCAGTAGCGAAATCACCCAATTCTTCAAACGGTGCCGACTGGCGTTTTTCGATAAGGGGACCCAGGGCCCCAGGGTCAGCGGGCTGGAATTTAGAAAACGCGGCGAGAATCTCTGCTGGTGCAGTATTAACATTGACAAGAATGGCGGTTGATTTTGATTCTAGAGGCAACGCGCTTACCCAGGGCAATAAACTTTGTACTACCTCGGGGGTAAAATCCTTTACTCGTGAAATTTCTGCGGTAGAGGACATTGCCCGGTTGGCACTACGATAAGGAACCTCTAAGCCAGTATAGTAGAGATCTTCCGCGCCGGTCGTACCGATTGGGTTCTGATCGGAATCGACCCAGTCGACCATACCATCCACAAGTTCCGGATTATGCTCCAGAATAAACGTCAGATTACGAAAGATTTCGAGCCATAACGCATCTTTTGGGGTGTCGTCATCCACAGCACCACCCACAATAGCGCTATCCACAATTAAATTGTTGATATTCAATTTGCCCTGGAGATCTTCGATGGACATCAACAGGGTAGTCCCGGTCTCGCCGACTTCAACTGGCGGCCCCAGATTACCCCATATTTCACCATAATGATCGAACACCGGTTGACCGCTTTCCGCATTTTCCAAATCGGTTTGGATATCTCTCTCGAGTACCTTCACCACCCACTGTTCACCACTCAGGTTGACTTGATAGCCTTGTTCCGCGACGCTTTGATTTTCCACTCGGCGAATCGCCAAATCCTGATTTTCGGCGGTGTAAATCGCCAGGGTTGCCAGTACCGTAAGCAACAGCAAAATAGAAATCAGGGCAACACCGCTCTGGTGAAAAATGCCTGTCTGGTTAGTTCCAGATCCTTTCACAATAAAGTCGAGCTTGAAGTCAGGAGCCATTAGCCAGATCAAAAATTCGCCGGTAACTACTTTCGTCATCCATGATAATTAATAATTCGGTGGCATATGGAAGATCGTCACTATTACTGGCAAAAAATTGCTGTACCCCTAAATCGTCTTCCCATTTATAATTAACAACATCAATCTGGCTTACTTGCCGCAGTATTAATCGGCTTTGGGGCAAGGAGTCCTGAACCCGATCCAGCACTGCCCAGCTGTCTCGATACAAATTTCCATCCTCTAGTCGCCAGGCTACCCTGCGCAAACTGGTATTGCCTGGAGACCCGATATCCGGTTCGGATATGGTTATGCGGAACAGTTCATTGTTAATCGAATTACCTTCCGATAGATACGCATCTTCCTCATCACCATATTCATCCCGAACCGGGCGATTGATCATAAAACGCAGGTCTCGCTCAATGATGATAAATGTGCGCTGCAACTGCCTGATCTCGGCGTCATTCAATTCGACTATTGTTCTGACTCTTAAGTATTGGCTCAAGGTTGCATAGCAAATCGTCGCGATCACCGCAAAAATACCTACCGCCACCATCACTTCGATGAAAGTGAAACCCAGCTGTTGAGAACGCCGGTATCGACGCTTGGAAATTGATTGGGAACCTGGTGAAATGTTCACGGATTGCTACCAGTCCCCGGTTTGTACAATGAAACGTAGCTGGTAATACTGACCACGTCCCGACTTGTCTCGTTTTGAAATACGCGAATATCCACCCTGGAGATATTGGGGTCTGCGGTGGCCGAATATTTCTCTTCAAGAAACCATTCGTATCCACCCATTTCGGCCTTGCCGGATTGTCCTCCGTTGCTGATAAACTGGCGATACATCCGTAATTCAGCCAGACGATTACTCGCCACCCAGGTTGCAAGGGTTCGTTGCTTTAGGCGATCTGATACATCCACATTAGCGGTCATGGATTTTGCCACCGCACCCAGACCAATAGCCGCCACTGCCAACGCTACCATTACTTCGAGCAGGGTAAAACCCCGGGTCGTTCTATTTGACCTGGGTATCATTTTGACCGGCTGGATCGACTCATCATGATATTGTTCACTATAGTGATTCCGGTGCGACAACAGGATTTAATTCGTTATCAAGGAAGACACTAAATGCCATGTTTTTACCACTGAATTTTGCGATAAATGGACGTGTAATCCCCGTTGGGTCGACCACTAGTAATTTTTTTGGTTCCGGAGAGCTGGATTTATCTTCGCTCTCTGAATTCTGGCCATCCTGGTTTTTGTTGGAATCACCATCAGCTTCCGGTTTCACCTTCTGTAGCAAAGTGAATATCAGAGAAATCTGTTCGGGTACAACCCGTTCTCTAAGCACTTCAAGCTTCTCGACCCGCGCCCAGGTATCGGTCAGTTCCCAAAAGCTGTATCGATTATCGATCTCTCTAACCTCAACCCCCATTGGAAGACCCGCAATGGTAGACTCATCCTGCAGGTGGCCGACTAAAGCAGCAAACCGACGAGCCTCTAACTTGGCAATATCATCTGCATCCTGACCAACGTTAAGAGTTACCAGGCTGGTTACCAACCCGATCAGAAAAACAGTGAGCAGCATCTCGAGGAGGGTAAATCCCTGGTCCGATTTATCCCATGGACCGCTTTGGTCTCCTCCTGATCGATCCAATTGAAGGCTACCGATTATTTGATTTGGTCCATATTCCAATTACCAATATCAACGTTGATTTCAGTGCCGCCAGCCTGACCGTCGGCGCCCAAGGTCCAGATATCAAACTCCATATTCTGACCCGGATACTGGTACAAATAATTGTTCCCCCAAGGGTCCTCGGGGACCGAGTTTCCGTCCAGATATCCTTTACCATCTCTGGCACCAGCCAATAGTGCATCAAGGCCATCGGCACTAGTTGGATACTTGGCATGATCCAGTTTGTAAAACTTGAGGGCGGTAGATAACTGATTAATATCGGCCTTAGCTGCAATCTGTTGCGACTGATCAAGCCGACCGAGTACACGAGGGAGAATCAGGGTTGCCAACATCCCGATAATAACCACCACCACCATAATTTCTATTAAGGTAAAACCTCTCTGCCCGATTCCAGACTTGGTAGCGCTTGTTGCTATACTATTTATTGACTGCATCTAACTTTACTATCTATTTTCTATTTCGGAATCATAGTTGATTGGTAAATAATTTCATATTGTAAATCTTTCACAGGATCAGCTTATCAGCTGATTGAGGTCAAATATAGGCAACAGAATGGCCATAACAATAATCATCACAACCACACCCATCAGCAATATCATTATTGGTTCAAATAAACTGACTACCACCGATATTCGGGTTTCGGCTTCTCTTTCCAGGGCCGCCGCCGATTTCTCCAACATCTCTCCCAGGCGTCCACTGGACTCGCCGCTGGCAACCATCTGGGTAAACAATGGCGGAAAGGAGTGTCGTCGAGTTAGCGCTCGATTAAGACTGGCGCCCTGCTCTACTTCGGTGGTCGCCTGCTGCAAATGTCTTTTCAAGACTAGATTTAATACCACGTCCGCACTACTTCTGAGCGCCGAGATCAACGGTACGCCACTTCCAATCAATATAGAAAGAGTCCTGGCCATTCTGGAGGTATTGAGACTCCGTGACAAACGTCGGACACCCGGAGTGGCCAGTATCATTCGATGAAACATATACCGAGGACCATCAAAACGTAACAAAATTCCGATGGACAGCATGATCAATACCAACACTATCAGTAATAATATGCCATGGCTCTGGAGAAATTCACTGATCCGAATAAGTCCCCTGGTCAAAGTCGGTAATACTTGGTCATTATCCTGAAATACCCTGACAACCTGGGGTACGACATAAGTCATCAAACCAATAATTATAGCGATAGATACCAGGGTTAATAAAATCGGGTAGACCATCGCTACGCCAAGTCTTTGCTGTAAACCCTGTTTTGCTTCAGTGTAGTCGGCAAGCCGCTCCAGCACTTCACCCAGATGCCCGGTCTGTTCTCCCGCCGATACCGAAGCAACATATAATTCGGGAAAGGCCCGGCTAAACATGCGCAGACCATCTGCCAGGGAGCGACCTTCCAGGACCTGGGAACGCACTCCGCTCAGAATTGTTTTGACCTTGTGGCTCTCTGCTTGTTCTATTAATCCGGTCAGTGTTTGTTCGATGGTAAGGCCGGAGTCGAGCAATGTTGCAAACTGCCGTGTGATGACCGCGAGCTCCATATTATTGAGCTTCTTGCGCCCCCCTCCCCGGGTTTTACGGCTACTTACCGGGCTGTCTTCTACTTCCTCGACACTGATCGGCGACAGACCTTGCTCGCGTAATTGCTGGCGCACCTGACGCGGGCTGTCTCCAGAGGCTACACCACGTTTCTTGCGCCCTTTTTCGTCCAAAACCAGGTATTCAAACGCATGCATCTGAATTACTGGACCTGGGTTACCCTGAGCACTTCATCCAAGCTGGTAGATCCATCCAGTACCCGACGCAGTCCATTTTCGATCAAGCTGGCGCTGGACTTACGCACATGAGCTAGCATCCTGTCTTCATTACTACGATCATGAATCAGGCTACGAAGGGTTTCATCGACGTTGATCAATTCGTAAATTCCAATACGGCCGCGAAAGCCACTAAAATCGCATTTTTCACAACCCATGGCAGAAAAAATTTCTTGCCCGTCATATAACTCTCCAAGCAATTCCTGTTCCCCGGAATCGGGGGATCGCTGATGCTTGCAGTGATCGCAAAGTAATCGAACCAGACGCTGGGAGACAATCCCAATTAAGCTGGATGCAATCAGGAAATCCTCTACCCCCATGTCTACCAAACGAGTCACCGCACCAATTGCAGTATTGGTATGCAAGGTCGACATGACCAGATGTCCCGTCAGGCTGGCTTGTACCGCAATTTCTGCAGTTTCCAGATCACGTATTTCTCCAACTAATACAATGTCAGGATCCTGTCGCAGAATTGATCTGAGGCCATTGGCAAATGTCAGCCCAATTTTGCTGTGAACCTGTATTTGGCCAACCCCGTCAAGATCGTATTCCACCGGGTCCTCGATGGTCATTACATTGTTTTTCTTCCGATCCAGATTGCTTAGTCCGGCATACAAAGATGTAGTCTTGCCCGATCCGGTTGGTCCGGTCACCAGAAGAATCCCATGGGGTGAGGTAATCAAGTGGTTGAATTGTATAAGGGTATCGGGATTCATACCCAAACTCTCAAGAACGAGACTACTACCTTTTTTATCGAGCAGCCTGAGTACTACTCGCTCCCCATACTGGGTCGGCAATGACGATACCCGGACATCCACCGGCCGATCTCCCACTACCAGTGAAATACGCCCATCCTGTGGTAACCGCTTTTCAGCGATGTCGAGTTTAGCCATGACCTTCAATCTTGAAATCAGTGCGCTGTGTATCGCGCGCTGGGGCTCCACAATATCTCGCAGAATTCCGTCGATGCGAAACCTGACCAATGACCGCTTTTCAAATACTTCCAGGTGGATATCCGAGGCGCTTTCCCGGATTGCCTGGGTCAACAGAGCGTTGATTAACCGAACAACCGGTGCATCGTTAGACGCTTCGAGCAAATCGGTGGTTTCCGGCACTTCACTGGCAAGTAAATCAAGATCGATATCACCATCCAAATCGCTGACCATCTGGGTCGCTTCAGACTGCCCTTTATCGAATGCCTGGCGCAGCAAATGTTCAAACCCGGCCCTGGGCATGGGTGAAAATTGAACCGGCGCCCCTACCTGTCGTCGAATTTCACTAAAGACTTCGACGTTAGGTTTGTCCACACAAACCACCTGAATTCCGGGTTCCCGCCGCTCAATCGCAACTACTGCGTGGCGTTTGCAGAAGGCATAGGGCAACAGGGATACCACATCAGAATCTACCCGTCCAATCCAGCTCAATGGATTAGTTGGATCTTCCATCGCCGGCAGCTTATCTCCGGAGCCTGATTCTGTAGAATTTAGTGATGCCATAATTCACTCAGCTGTTCGCAAACAAGCAACTATCGAGACCTGTTTTCCTGCCAGTCAACTGGATTCAGCAACGGCGGTTTACCGGGCAATAAGCGTCGGGTATCAGCCTGACTCTCGGCCTCTTCATTGCGAATAAATTCGTATCGGTCTTCGGTCAGCTTGGCCAGATCTTCCGGGGTACGAATTATCTTGGGCCGGAGAAAAACCATCAGGTTGGTTTTAACCGCGGTTTTTCGATTCTTGCGAAAGAGCGCACCAAGCAGAGGAATTTTGCCGAGGACGGGAACCCATTGCTGGGTATCCACGGAGTCATCCCGGATCAATCCACCGAGCACAATAATTTGCTCGTCATCCACCTGAACGGTCGCACTAATCGATCGCGTATCGGTGATTAAATCGGAAGCCCCTTGTATGGTGGTTGGACTGACGCTGGATACTTCCTGTTCGATCTCGAGTCGAATGGTATCTCCGTCATTAATTTGAGGGGTTACGCGCAAGGTCAAACCTACGTCTTTACGCTCGATTGTCTGAAACGGATTAACCACTCCAGTACTATTAACATTACCGTTGTTATCCGTATTATTCGCGGTGGTGGACGCGGTACTGGTAAAATTACCGGTGACAAATGGTACTTCCTGGCCAACAATGATTTCAGCTGACTCGTTATCGAGAGTGAGTAAATTCGGCGTCGAAATAATATTTGTATTACTGTCTCCTCGCAACGCTCGCAAGACCACACTGAGATTTGGTACGACTACACCAGACAAATTGGTAAAAAATCGATCGATAAAGCCCAGCTGGAAACCACCCGTGGTTTCACTAAATCCGGTACCAACATTGAGGTCGCTGCCCGACGTTGTCCGTCGATTGCCGTTCCAGTCGACTCCAAATTCCGCTTCTTTATTGACTGATACTTCGGCGATTATCGTTTCGACAAAAACCTGAGCCCGCCGAATATCGAGTTTTTCGATAACCGATTGAATATTTTCAAAATCTTTTGGATCAGCCCGAATCACCAATGCATTACTTTGTTCATCTGCTTGAATCGTAACCGCAGCCCGCTGCACCGCACCCGATTCATCCTGGGCTGCTGGTTGTTGCAATCCGCTCAACAATGTTACCAGATCCGTTGCCTGAGCAAATTTTAGGTAAACTACATGGGTATCCCCTCCCTCCGGCCGATCGATATCCAGTTGATCTATCAACGCCTGGACCATGGGAAAAGCACTTTCTGGCGCTTGAATGATCATCGCGTTCAAACCCTCATCGACCTGCACACTAACGCTTGGGGCGGGCTGGCCGGTACGCGTGGCTTCGGCATTAACAGAACTCAATGTCTGGTTGATAACCTGGGCTAGTTTTGATGCATCGGCATACTTCAGATAGATCACCCTGATTGCCAGTCCTGGTTGTAATCTATCCATGCGTTCGATCATACCGAGAGTCCGGTTGATGTTTGCCGATGTTCCGGTCAGGATCAAGGTGTTACTTGCCGCATGGGGTGCAATATGGTCAGTTGGCGGCAGTAATGGTCTTAAAATTGGCAGCAATTCATTTACCGAGGCATGCGTCAACGTCACAATATGGGTAATTTGCTCATCACTATTATCAGGTGCAACCGCCGTTCTGGTCGGGTGCTGCTTAACCAGGTTTTTCGGCAATATCTTAATTATCGCGCCGCTGGGCACCGCGGCAAAATTACTAACTTCCAGAACCGACAAAAAGATTTCGTACAACTTGTCCGCGGGCAAGCCGGCCCCGGAGACCAGGGTTACTTTTCCCTTAACTCTGGGATCAACAATAAAACTCTTTTCAGTTACCTGGGAAACCAGACCAATTAGCGCATTAATATCCGCGCCCTGAAAATTAAGTGTGATGATATCCTCGCGATCCTCCCCGGCCGCTGAATTTATCTGGAAGGTTTCTGAGACCGCTTCACCCTCGCCAGAAATAGAATCATTCTGGGCTAACAATACCTGACTATTTGTCTGGGTTAAGTCAGCGATTGCCTGCTCAAACACGGGCGAAGAATAATCCGTCTCGACTTCAGGTTCTTCGAATTCTCCTGCTGGCTCAAAGGCAAATTCTCCGACGCTGCCTGGGTTGGCGATCTGGCGCGCATAGAATTGAAGGTCCTGTTGAAAGCTGAGATCTAGCAAAGAGCCATCGCTCACATCAGTGCTCTCGGAGCTAAATGGCAATAACAAGGCCATGCAAAACGAACCGATGATTGTCGACCTGGACGAGATCAGAAAGTTTCTCAATGGTATCCCCTGGAGTCGATTCAGGATGTCGCTATACGATATCAATTTAATTTGCCGCACCGGGAATAGTTCTCTCATTTAGCAGTTAGGCCAGATCTTCCAGACGAATCGAGGTTACTTTACTAGTGACACTATCGAGTTTTTCCACTAATTCAATGGCGCGATTAATATTACTTTCGAGGGTCGTCTGGGTCAGCATAATTATCGAAACTTCGCCATTTTCACTGTCATGTCCTTTCTGCAGAATTGTCGCAATACTAATATTACTATCACCGAATATACGGGTGATTGCCGCTAGCACACCCGGGCGATTAAATACCCGCATACGAAGATAATAGGCGGTTTCAACCTGCCCCATTTCGATGATTGGAAGACTCGCCAGGGCTCCCGGTTGAAATGCCAGATGAGGCACACGATTGTGGGGATCACTGGTTAGCGCCCGCACCACATCGATAATATCTGCAACCACGGCGGAGCCGGTTGGTTCAGCCCCCGCCCCGGCGCCATAATACAAGGTCGGGCCTACCGCATCTGCTTGCACCAGAGCCGCGTTCATCACTCCATCGACATTGGCTATCAATCGGTTATTGGGAACCATCGCTGGATGAACCCTAAGCTCAATACCATTATCATTTCGCCGCGCGATGCCGAGGTGCTTGATGCGATATCCAAACTCTTCGGCATAACGAATATCGTCAATGGTGATATTGGTAATTCCTTCCTGATAGACCTTATCGAATTGCAGTGGAATACCAAATGCAATGGAGGCCAGAATGGTGAGTTTATGGGCGGCGTCGGTACCTTCGATATCAAAACTTGGATCGGCTTCAGCATATCCCAGGGCCTGGGCGTCTTTCAGTACGTCGTCAAAGTCCCGCCCATCCTGCTCCATGCAGGTCAAAATATAGTTACAGGTTCCATTAATAATCCCGGCTACCCACTCAATCCGATTCGCCGACAAACCTTCACGAATCGACTTTATGATGGGTATACCGCCAGCTACAGCTGCTTCAAAGGCCACCATGACGCCGTGTTGCTGGGCCTTTTCAAAGATATCATTGCCATGCAATGCAATCAGTGCTTTGTTTGCCGTGACAACGTGTTTACCATTCTCAATAGCGGCGAGCACAACTTGGAGGGCGACCGAATCACCGCCAATTAGCTCGACCACAATGTCAATATCGGGGTCATTGGCAATCTGCATTGGCTCACCGCCAATGGTTACGCCTTCGGTATTGACCGAGCGTGCTTTCTTGAGGTCCCGCACCGCAATCCGAGAAACCCTGATTTCCCGACCGGCGCGACCGGCGATATCCCGGATATTACGCTGGAGTATTTCCAGGGTACCGCTTCCAACGGTTCCAAGTCCGATTAGTCCAATGTTGACAGCTTTCACAGAGTATAAAATTTATTGTTGAGATTGGTTACAATGTATTGTATCAATACGAATCACTAAAACGACCATTGACGATTACCAATAACGATTATATTCACATTGCGCATTGGGTCTGAAATGAGAGAAGGCATACCGCCAAACGCAAATGTTATCTAATGATTCACTTGAACAATTTGAGTGAGCCCTATACTGGGTGGCCGAAACCTGGAAGAATTTCAAAAGGTAAACCTGTCTAGACCGTTGCAACTAAATTTACAGTACCAAATCGAACAAAACACCATCCGGTCCATTGAACAGGACTCGGGGATATTGCGTATCAAGATTGGCGAAATCAGCTATTCGAACAGCGTAATAATAACACCCGGGACTATTGAATTGTGGAACCCGTCGACGGTTGCAGAGTTAACTTCAGCTGATTTCAACCGTCTTTCGGAAATCCCCGTTGAAGTGGTTCTTCTGGGTTCGGGTCTGGTTCTCGAATTTCCCAATATGGCCTTAACCACGGGATTGATAGACAGAAACATTGGTCTCGAAGTCATGGATTCCGCGGCAGCCTGCCGCACATACAATATCCTGGTCGGTGACGGTCGCAGCGTGGCGGCGGCTTTAATTCTCTAGCAAATTATCATGGCTAATTAGGCAACAGCTTAAGCTATTCGGCAAATATCCAGGTATTGTTTTACCACGTTGACATACCCCTGTTCGATACTTTCCACAATCAGGGCGTGACCAATGGACACCTCCAAAATATCGCCAATTGCCAGAAATGTGGCTAAATTTTCCAGATCCAAATCATGCCCAGCATTGACCCCGAGCCCGCCCGAAATCGCAGCATCTTTTGCTGTCTTATACTGGGCCAATACCTTGTCCTGACATTCGCTACCAAATGTCGACGCAAATAACTCCGTATACAATTCGATCCGATCATAGCCACTGGCTGCGGCTTGTCGAATCTGCACTGGTTCAGGGTCGAGAAACAGTGCTGCCCTGATTTCCGCTGCATGAATGCGCTCCAGCGCAGGACCGAGGATATCTTTGCTGTGATCAACTTGCCAACCATGATCTGAAGTGAGCTGATCGGTTCCATCTGGCACCAAGGTACATTGCTCTGGGCGGACTTGTTCGACTAGCCGCAGAAAATCTTCACTGGGATAGCCTTCAACATTAAATTCCACTTCGGGTATCTGAGCGAGCATTGCGCCGAGTTCGATGGTATCAACCTTTTTTATATGACGTTCATCTTGGCGCGGGTGCACAGTAATACCCGCCACCCCGAGTTCGATCATTTTTTCTGCATACTGCAGGACATTCGGATAGTCCCGCCCTCTTGAGTTTCTGAGAACAGCAATCTTATTGAGATTTACGCTTAAACTTGTCATAGAAAACGTCCTATGGAATTTTCCGTTAATATCACAGGAATATTAGTAATCTGCAATAAATTACGAAAAAATAATTGAACCAACGGAATTATTTTCGCTCTATTGGATAATAATTTTAGCTTACTACAGGAATGCGAAAACACATTACACTGGTCATTATCACCCTGGCTATTGGGGTAGCTTTAGTGCTAACGGTAGGAACGCCCCGGAAAACAACCGCCACCTCGTCAACGAGCTCGGTTATGGCCACGGATAACCTTGAAATCGCAACTTTTGCCGGTGGTTGCTTTTGGTGTGTGGAATCCACCTTTGAAAAATACGATGGTGTGGTAAAAGCAATTTCGGGCTATGCTGGCGGTAATACCGAGAACCCCACGTATTATGAAGTTGGCAGCGGAACAACTGGACACACGGAAGCCGTACAAATCTATTACGATCCCACAAAAATAAGCTATCCCGCGCTTCTATATTACTTGTGGCGTGAAATTGACCCAACCGATTCCAAGGGTCAATTTGTCGATCGCGGCAGTATGTATCGACCTGCGGTTTTTTATCATGATGACAAACAAAAACAGCAACTCGAAACATCCCTGAAAGAACTACAAGAATCCAGACGCTTTGCCAAACCATTGGCCGTTGAGACCCTCCCGTTCGATAAATTTTATAAAGCTGAAAGTCATCATCAGAACTACTACCAGACCAGCCCATTGCGTTACAAAATCTATCGCCACGGTTCCGGGCGTGACCAGTATCTGGAGAAAGTTTGGGGTGACGCGTTACACGCTAAGTACCCCGACGAAAAAAGTACGTCGACTGGTCAGACAAGCGACCAGGTTTCCACTTTGTCGCCGCCGGTAATTGCCGATTCAACCAGGGAGTATGCTTTCGAAAAACCGTCTGAACAGGATCTTAAGCAGCAACTCACAGATCTCCAATATAAGGTTACCCAGTTGGAGGCCACAGAGCGACCATTCACCAACGAGTACTGGGATAACAAGGAAGAAGGACTTTACTTTGACATTACCAGTGGCGAACCGTTGTTTTCTTCAACCGACAAATTTCGCTCCGGCACTGGATGGCCAAGTTTCAGCCGACCAGTTAGTGACCATTTTATAATCGAGGAACTCGACTTTAAAATAGGGTTTCCTCGTACTGAGGTTCGTAGCAGGTATGGCGACGCCCATTTAGGGCACCTATTCAAGGACGGTCCTGCTCCAACCGGCCTGCGTTATTGTATAAATTCTGCGGCGTTGAAATTTATTCCCAAAGACGATTTGGTTTCAAATGGGTATGGCGAATTCTCTCAGATGTTTGTAAGCTCGCACTAATAGTCTGCTCTCCCTAATAAACTTCTCACTCCAATGAACTGATTGGAGGCCAGCTTGGGGCTGGACTCAAATACCTCTATTCTTCGTATGTCGCCCTGGATTTCGACGCTCACCGATCTTTTCCTTTTGGGAATTGGTTTGGTATTTTTTTTGCTGATAGGGGTATTTGTCCATGATGTGAGCCAAACCAGAGATGCGGTATTACGTAATTATCCGGTAATCGGTCATTTTCGTTATATTTTCAGTACTCTGGGGGAATTTTTCCGACAGTATTTCTTTGCGATGGATCGAGAGGAGATGCCATTCAATCGGGCCGAACGCCAGTGGATAGAGCGCGCAGCCAAAGACAAAAGCACCACAGTCGCTTTTGGATCAACCCGAAGTCTGGAGACCCCAGGCACTCTGATTTTTGAAAGCGCGGCGTTTCCATTACTCGATCAACACAACCAACCCCCGGCTATGGTGACAATTGGTGAAGGATTTTGTGAAACGCCCTATTCCACCAATTCGATCATCAATATATCGGCAATGAGCTTCGGTGCAATTTCCCGGCCTGCGGTATTGGCATTGTCCAAGGGCGCAAAGATTGCCGGTTGCTGGCTCAATACAGGCGAAGGTGGTTTATCCCCCCACCATCTAGAAGGCGGTGCCGATCTTGTCTTCCAGATCGGCACCGCCAAGTATGGAGTGCGCAACGAAGACGGAAATTTGAGCGATGAAAAGCTTCGTCAAATTGCAGCCCATGATCAGGTAAAAATGATCGAAATCAAGCTATCTCAGGGCGCCAAACCCGGTAAAGGTGGTATTTTGCCTGGTGCGAAGGTAACCCGTGAAATCGGTGAGATTCGAGGTATTCCCATTGGCCAGGCCTCCATATCTCCCAACCGACATCTGGACGCTGCTGACGTTGATGAATTACTTGATTTGATTGTCCGGATACGCAATGTGACCGGCAAACCCACAGGTATTAAAGCCGTCATAGGAGGGATGGGATGGCTCCATGAGATGTTCGAAAAAATCAGGCAGCGCGGCCCACAGTGGGCTCCTGATTTTTTCACCGTGGATAGTGGTGACGGAGGGTCTGGCGCGGCACCCATGACACTGATGGATCATGTCGGCCTTCCTATCAGGGAGTCTCTTCCCATGGTAATCAACGTATTACACCAGTACGAATTGCGTGGCCGAATTAAAGTTATTACCTCCGGCAAATTGATCAATCCAGCGGGGGTGTCCTGGGCTCTTTGTACCGGCGCAGATTTTGTTGCCTCGGCCAGGGGCTTTATGTTTGCTCTTGGTTGCATTCAGTCTCTCAAATGCAACAAAAATACCTGCCCAACCGGTGTCACCACCCACGACAAGCGATTGCAGAAAGGGTTAAATCCAGAAAATAAATCGATCAAAGTCGCAAAATACGTTAGCCAGATCAATCACGCTGTAGAAGTAATTGCCCACTCCTGTGGAGTCCCTGAACCGCGTTCCCTGGAGCGCAAGCATGTTCGGTTGGTACAAAACTCCGGACGATCAGTAAGACTGAGCGAATTGTATCCCGACAATAATCTACCTTAATCAGACCTAAGGCAAGTTAGCTAAATTGGATTTCAGATTATTGAATGAACCACATCTGAAATTTGTCCGCAGCCCGTTCCGAGCTTGACCTGGCCAGGCCGGACCTACATATTTCTGCTACTTTTGAATAGATGCCAGGGCTCCAGCGGCGCAGGTATAGATCGAGCCAACTATCCGGTTCGCGGTTTTCGCTCTAAGTTTCGCGATAAATTTCGAGGCAAACAGGGCATAGCTGCTATATACGACAAAAGATAATACCGTTGCGGTAACGGTTATGACCCCTCCTTGTAAAAATATCGATTTTTCCGGCACCAAAAACAGCGGGAGTAGCATAATGTTGATCAACAATACTTTTGGGTTAGACAGGGATACGATTACTGCAAAGCTGAAAACCCGGGAATTTTTCACCTCAGTCTTTGCATTCGGCGCCGCCGGAATGGCGGTAAATGCCCTATAGGCCATCACCAATAAATAACCGACCCCCACCCATTTAAGATAAATTAGAACGTTCATATATCGGGAAAGTACGATCCCCAACCCGGTCATCACTATGATGATATTTAACCCGCTGGCAAAGGCAAACCCACTAGCGGCCATTATTCCCTGTTTAGGACCGTGGCTCAGGGTTTGGGCAATAGCGTAGGCGGCATTGGGCCCAGGAATCGCGAGAGCCGATGCAAACGTGACCACGAACAATAACCAAAGAGATAATTCCATAATATTATATATAAAGGCAATGATCCGACGTATTGTACCGATCCGCATGACCCAATGCTTCGATATAAACCGAGATATAAAATTAACTCACTACTACAGGGATATAGGCGAATAGCAGAGGAAAACCCTTGTTGGGCAGATTTGTATTCACAGATTCTTTGATCATAGATTCCCGCCTGCGCACATAACTGTCCGGAACGTTTCACAATGGAATTCCGACTTGGCGCCCAAGTGCCTCACTGTAAAGTAAATCTCGTCGTTTTCGATCATTATTCGTCGTCCTATCTCGATCAAACAATGTCGCCTTCAATTCGGTTAACCAAAGATAAAATGCGTGTGTGCTGCCACTCATTTTCTGGTAGCGATGAACTAACAAATAACTGATCAGGCCCACATAAATTTGTATCTTTACTGCATTCTCACTTTCTCCTAGAAACCGCTTAATCTTCAATCCCTGCTTTAGCCATTTGAACAATAATTCTATATCCCAGCGTTGTTTGTATAACGCCGCTATCTCTTCAGCTGACCGGCTCATGTCATTGCTCGCAATGACTAATGGCGTCTCCTTGTCTTCGCGATGCACCACCACTTTCCTCAAAGGGGTTCCGTGGTAATCATTCACACGCTTTCCTCCTGGTCGGCGGTTCTTAAACGTCACAACCTGGTCAGACAATATATGAGCCCCACACCCTTCGATGGATCGTTCTGACAATACCGATATACCCGCATTCGACTTGAATCGGGTCACAAAGTAACTGTCACATTGATCTATCTTGTACCACCAGTTGTAATCACAATAACCCTTGTCAAACACATACATAGCCTCACTTTCAAGGGCCATTGTCTGCGCATAGGTAATATCATTTTCGTTTGCCGGGCCCACTTTTATCTGGCAAGGGACCCCCGCATCACGGGCAAATAATAAATGCAATTTCAGTCCGGTAACCCGGCTGCTTTGCTGTGATAGCGCCCACTCATGGCCACGTCCATTCAACACAATCGGCGAGGAATCCAACAGGTATAACAGCTCTTTCGCCTCCTTCCTCGCTTGGCGATGCACTCTCGACATCAGTACCTTACATAACCCTTCAAATAGCCCCGCATCTCGATGACTATTGGCATCCGACAGGGTGGATCGTTTGACCGAGTTCGTCCCTAAATGGTAGTGGCATTCACTGTGCACATTGTAGGCGGTCGTCAGCTCTCGCAGACTGGTCACGTTGGCCAGTTGGCCAAATAGCAGGGCCACAAGATGAGACCAGCTGTTGAATCCTTTGGCGTGTTTATCGGTACCGAATTTAGCCACTAACTGGGTAAAACTATGACGTGGAATCAGGTTTAATAATTCGTTGAATCGTGTTTTACTATGCATGTTGCAGTGCCTCATTGTGATGAATGTTAACTAGGTTTTAGCGATAAAACCTGGGCACTGCAACCTACTTTTTTCGATTTTCCTTGTTTTTGAAAACATGTCTAAAATGCCTCAAAACCGCTGTAATCATTGGCGATCTTGACCTGAAGAAGACGCAGAATATTTATTCCGGACAGTTATGCGCCTGCGCGGGAATGACGGCAGGGGTGGAAATGAGGGTACAGAGGGGCGGGAATGAGCAGGACAATCACGGTCCTCGATGTCTCAATTAAATCAGCGTATTTGTCCTATCAAGTTCAAGATTTTATAAATCAAATTACAGCCTCAGGGTATTAGCTTATGGTTACGTTGCCGCACCACTTCGAACAAAATTACCCCGGTAGCAACCGAAACATTCAAACTGGAAACACTTCCTGCCATTGGAATCCGGACAATTTGATCGCAATTCTCCCGGGTTAGTCTGCGCAGTCCGGTGGCCTCTGCACCCATTACAATCGCAGTTGAGTCGGAGAACTCCAGTTGATACATATCAAGATCGCTTTCGTCTGCACATCCGGTTATCCAAATCCCCCTATCCTGAAGCTGTTCCAGGCATCGAGCCAGATTGGTAACGTAAAATGTCTGTACCCGTTCCGCCGCGCCAGCCGCTACCCGACGTACGGTCTCATTTACAGGTGCCGCGCCATCCTTCGGTAGAATCACCGCATCCACTCCGGCGCCGTCAGCGCTACGTAGACATGCTCCCAGGTTATGTGGGTCTTGTACCTGGTCGAGGACCAGCAGCAGGAGTGGTCCGGGCAATCGATCAAGTAGCTCAAACAAACTTTGCTCGCCCGATTGAGTTCCTAGTTTAACCCGTGCTACGACGCCTTGATGACGTACTCCATTGGATTGTCGATCGAGAGACTTTTGATCGACCTGATCTATTGTAATACCGGCCTCATGCGCCTGCTTCAATAAATCCTTGATCCTTTTATCCTGACGGTTACGGTCTATCCATAAACCCAGTAATGAATCACTATTTCGGCTTAACGCCGACGAGACAGCATGGAAACCGCAGATCAATTCGCTGGATTTCGCATGGGCGGCTGATCGTCCTGGTTTCTTTGCCACTTTTATTTAGCCCGCTTTTTTCTCGCTTTTTTTGACCCAGTGGAATTTGCTGGTTTAGCTTTATTTTTTCCGGGTTTTTTGTTTTTAACCTTGGAAGAAGATTTCCCTGGAGTAGACCCCGGTTTAATATTCTTATCTGATTTAGCCACTCCTCTGGATTTTTTTGGGGTTTTTTTGACTTCCTTACCCAAGATACCTGAGAGTTCAGGCTTTGCATTACTATCCCCGGCCAATTCGAAATCTATTCTGGCTAAATCGAGATCAACCCTGGAAACCAAAATTCTGATTCGCTCACCCAAACGAAATCGGCGACCACTGCGTTCACCTACCAGTTGAAAATTCACCGGGTCAAATCGATAGTAGTCGTTTCCCAAAGCCGTTACATGGACCAGGCCATCGACAAATATATCCTCTAACTGAACGAATACGCCGAACTCCTTTACGCCAGAAATAATGCCGTCAAACTGGAGTCCCACCTTATCCTGCATAAACTCCGCCTTCAGCCAATTGACTACATCCCGGGTAGCGTCCTCTGCTCGCCTCTCGGTAAAAGAACACTGCTCGCCGACCTCACCAACGGAAGCCCTGTCCGGCGCAGTCCGGCGCTGTTTTTGTTCAATCACATTACGAATCAGTCGGTGCACGACCAAATCGGGATAGCGCCTGATGGGAGAGGTAAAATGGGTATATACCGGAAAACCCAAAGCAAAATGTCCCAATTGCTCAGGGCTATACACCGCCTGACTGAGACTGCGCAGCAATACGGTCTGGACCAGACCTAATATTGCCGGACGCGCTGTGGCTTGCTCAAGAAGTTTGGCATAGTCCCCAGCCTGAGGGTCATTAGCTCCTCCAAGATACAGTCCGATGCCTTTAAGGAATGCTGCAAGATCTTCAATGGCCTCACTGTCCGGTCCTCCATGATTGCGATAAATTCCCTCTTCTGCAAAGTGTTGCTGAATAAACTCCCCGGCGCAAACATTCGCCGCTAACATGCATTCTTCGATTATTTTGTGGGCAACATTTCGCTCACGAACGGTGACGGTATCAATTCGCTGGTTGTCGTCAAATTGAAAAAAGGGTTCTGGAAAATCAAAATTTATTGTGCCCCGTTTGGTTCGCTGCTTGTCCAGGAGTTGGAACAAACGATACAAGTCTTCCAAATGTGGCACCACATGGGACCATTTCTTTAATTCTTTCGGGTTCTTGATTTCTACTATATCGCTGACAACGGGATAAGTTAGTCGGGCCCGGGAGTGCATCAGTCCAGGGTAAAAACGGTAGTCCACCATTTTCCCACTCTTACTGAACTGAATATCACAGACCATACAACAGCGGTCCTCCCGAGGGTTCAGTGAACAGATTCCATTGGATAGCTTTTCAGGCAACATAGGCACTACCCGATTCGGAAAATAGACAGAATTTCCGCGGTTATAAGCCTCCCGATCGAGCGCAGAATCAACCGTGACGTAGTGGCTTACGTCCGCAATGGCCACCACCAGCCGCCACCCGTCTTTGTCAGGTTGACAATACACCGCGTCGTCAAAGTCCCTGGCGTCTTCACCATCAATTGTGACCAAAGGTAAATCCCGAATATCGATCCGTCCTTTGTCCAGCTTGGCAATGGTAAATTTGCGATGCTGTCTGCTGATTTGATCCTCGACTGCCTGGGGCCATAAGTCAGGTATTTCATGTTTGCGAATCGCAATATCCGTTTCCATGCCCGGCGCCAACTCGCTTCCCATAATATGGCAAATTCGACCAACTGCGTGTTGATGTTGAACTGGGTGCTTAATGATTCTGACGACAACGATATCGCCATTCTGTGCCGCCCCTATGTGTTCCGCCGGTATCGCAATGTCCCGACCAAATCGTCCGTCATCAGGTTCAACAAATCCAACCCCGCTTTCAAAGTGATAGTGTCCCACAATCTCTCTTTCCGGGTCGACAATCACCTCCACGACAACGCCCTCTTTTCGTCCTCTCCCATCGACACTCTTAAGCTTGGCGACAACATGGTCTCCATGCAATACCTTGCGCATCTGTCGGTGGTGCAAATACAAGTCGTCTCCGCCCTGATCCGGACGAACAAATCCAAATCCATTAGCATGACCGATAACCCTACCGGTAAACGCTCCCATTTTATCTGGTAAGGCAAATCGCCCTTTTCGGTCAAGAATCACCACTGCCTGATTCTGCAGTCGATCGAGTCTCCCAGAAAGAGCCGTTTTCGCGAGCTTAGCGCTGACTTTGAAGTGATGACATATTGCCTGAAAAGTCGTGGGCTGACCGACCTCGGATAAAAATTCAATCAACTGGTGGCGTGAAGGTACCGGTACCCCTGACTCATCGGCGGGGCGGTATCCCGAGTTACTTGGCATAGCTCCTAGGGGATATATTGCATTCCATGGTATGTCTGGTAATCTGCATTTAATTCATGTCGAATATGGTGTAATGATTGGCTGACGCAAAGCCGATCAAATGTATTTTGCCCGCTATCTAAAAATGTAATTGTCGAAACCGTCACAACGCGGCCGAGCGCATTATAATCGTAAACATTCAGAATCAGAGCCTACAGTCAGCCCAAACAAAAATGGCTCTATAAAACCACAATTACTGCGAAAGTTCATTTTAATATAAATTCCCTACTACTATGAAAATTGGTATACCGCGGGAGATTCAGAGCGGCGAGCGCCGCGTCGCCTGCACTCCCGACGAAACACAAAAACTGATCAAACTTGGACACGAAATCCTGGTTGAAAAAAGTGCCGGGAAAGGTGCTGGGTTTGTCGACCAGGAATACGCCAGTGCTGGCGCCTCAATCATCGATAGTACACTGGATTTATGGCGCGATGCGGATTTAATCTGTAAGGTTAGAGCGCCGCAACTGCATCATGAACTGGACCTTGAAGAGTCCTCCTTGCTTACTGCCGGTAAGATTCTGATTAGTTTTTTAGCACCAGCGCAAAACCAACAATTGTTGAGCAATCTCGCCAGCAAAAATGCAACTGCATTGGCGGTTGAAGCAGTTCCCAGAATTTCCAGGGCCCAGAAAATGGATGCTTTGTCGTCGATGGCAAATATTGTGGGATATCGTGCGGTTATTGAGGCCGGTCAGCACTTTGGTCGGTTTTTTACTGGTCAGATTACCGCCGCAGGAAAAGTACCACCGGCCAAGGTCCTGGTCATCGGTGCTGGAGTTGCCGGGCTCGCTGCGATTGGTACTGCGGTCAGCCTGGGAGCAATCGTCAGGGCATTTGATACCCGTCCCGAAGTAAAGGAACAAATCGAAAGTATGAGTGCCGAGTTTCTGTTACTCGAGTTTGAAGAGGACGGCAGCGGTGAAGGAGGTTATGCAAAAGTGATGAGCGAGGAGTTCATTGCAGCTGAGATGGCGTTATTTGCGGCCCAAGCCAAGGAGGTCGACATCATCATTACCACGGCACAAATACCAGGAAAACCTGCTCCCAAGTTAATCTCCCAGGCCATGGTGGAATCGATGAAACGGGGAAGTGTGGTAGTAGATCTGGCCGCCGAACAAGGGGGCAACTGCGATTTAACCGATCCTGGTAAAGTCGTGGTTCACAACGACGTCAGTATTATTGGCTACACCGACTTTCCAAGCCGCATGGCTGCTCAGTCCAGCCAACTCTATTCAACAAATTTGCGCCATCTAATAACCGAACTCACGCCAGATAAAGATGGGGTTCTGGTGGTCAATATGGATGACGAAGTTATTCGGGGTGCGACCGTCGTCAAAGACGGAGAAATCACCTGGCCGCCACCTCCAGTCAAACTCTCGGCAGCAGCCCAGTCAAAACCAACACAAAGGCCTACTGAGCCTACAGTGGCTGACAAGCCTGTTAACCGGGCGTGGCTATCCCTGGCTGGCATGACTGTGGCTGGAATAGCCATACTTGCCGCCGGTGCGGTGGCACCGGCTTCATTTATGAATCACTTTATTGTATTTGTTTTAGCTTGTTTCGTTGGATGGCAGGTAGTGTGGAATGTTACTCCAGCGCTGCACACGCCATTGATGAGCGTAACCAACGCGATTAGTGGCATCATCGTAATCGGTGCTCTGCTACAGGTGGCGTCACCCGGATGGCTGGGTATCACTCTTGCAGTAACTGCGGTAACGCTTGCATCAATTAATATCGCCGGGGGATTTTTTGTCACCCATAGAATGTTAAAAATGTTTCAGCGATAACCAGCGGGAAAATTATGAATAACGGTATCATCATCGCTGCATACATTTTATCCAGTGTTTTATTCATCCTGAGCCTCGGAGGTCTCAGTCACCAGGAAACATCCAAAAGAGGGAACCTATACGGCATTGTGGGCATGATTATTGCCGTTGTCGCTACGTTATTTAGTGATCAGACAGGAAACTATGGGTTGATTCTTGTACCTATGCTGGTCGGCGGTGCAATTGGCGTTTTTCTTGCCGTACGCGTGGAAATGACCGGGATGCCGGAGCTGGTGGCTATACTTCACAGTTTTGTCGGACTGGCAGCTGTGCTGGTTGGGTTCGCCACCTATGTTAATCCTGACCTGGAATTGGTGGGGGTGGAACACACTATTCACAATATCGAGATTTATCTGGGTATTTTGATTGGTGCTGTTACCTTCACCGGTTCGGTGGTGGCATTCGGCAAACTGCGTGGTTCCATTAGCAGCAAGCCATTAATGCTACCCGGGAGGCACTGGCTTAATTTAGTTATATTGCTGCTCTGCATTTATCTTGGCAGCCAATTCATGGATTCCTATTCTGCTGAAGCGGGTATGGTGCCTCTTTTAATTATGACGGTTCTGGCATTGCTATTTGGTGTACACATGGTCATGGCGATTGGTGGAGCGGATATGCCGGTGGTCATTTCAATGCTTAATAGCTATTCAGGATGGGCAGCGGCGGCGACTGGTTTCATGCTGTCAAATGATCTACTCATTGTTGTCGGCGCGCTGGTCGGATCGAGTGGGGCAATACTGTCTTATATTATGTGTCGGGCGATGAATCGCAAATTTGTCAGCGTTATCATGGGTGGGTTTGGTACCACAACTTCCGGCGCCGATGGCGGCGACCAGGAACAAGGTGAGGTTATTCCGATTTCGGCGGATGATAGCGCAGAGATTCTTAGCAATATTGACTCTTTGGTTATTGTTCCAGGTTACGGCATGGCGGTTGCCCATGCGCAGCACCCAGTTTCTGAATTGACTCGAAAACTGCGAGACTGCGGGACTAATGTGCGGTTTGCCATCCATCCGGTTGCCGGCCGCATGCCCGGACATATGAACGTCCTGCTGGCGGAAGCCAAGGTCCCTTACGATATTGTTCTGGAAATGGATGAAGTTAATGCTGATCTATCCCAGACAGACGTTGTAATGGTCATCGGGGCAAATGACATTGTGAATCCCTCAGCAATGGACGAACCCGATAGTCCCATTGCCGGTATGCCAGTACTTGAAGTTTGGAATGCAAAGACCGTTATTGTTATGAAGCGAAGCATGGCAAGCGGCTATGCCGGGGTCGAAAATCCATTGTTCTTCAAAGACAATACACGCATGCTATTTGGTGACGCTAAGGATAGTGTGGAAGCAATTATTGCAGGCCTGCAGTAATTTATACCTAAGGAACCTCTGAACAACAACCGCAGGACCATGTTTTAAGCGCTGCTTTTTATAAATTCTGCGAGATCTGCCTTACATAGAAATATTGGCATAGAAATCCTGCAAGCTGCGCGTTAAAACATTCCAAACCTGTAGACACAAAAAAACCGGCAATTGCCGGTTTTTTATTCACCTACATCAGCGTGATCAAGATGAGTTTCCGATGTAGGCAGTATCAGTTGCTTCAACCGGACCCACGGCCCAGGCACCACGATTCTTGGCATGATGAATCGCACCATCAATATCGGCTTGGGAAGAGTCCCGCGGAATCGTAAATACCTGACCAGGATAGATCAAATCTGCATCCTTAATTTGATCCAGATTTGCTTTGTAGATAAGTGGCCACTGCTCAGGCACATTGTAAACTTCTTCCTTGCAGGCAATACCCCAAAGATTATTACCTTCCACTACAGTCCAACTAGTCAGCATGGTTTCTTCCATTGCAGGCTCTGGGGCTGCAGCTGGTACAGCCGCAGCTGCTACTGCGGGCTCTGCCGGAGCCATCGCTGGTTCTGCTGCAGATGCACCTTCAGTCGGTTTGGCTTTCGCGCTAATACAACCTGTCACCAGGGCTGCAGCAACGAGAACCGCAGATATTTTCAGACCTGAAGTCAAATTCTTAGTTACTATGGACATGCCAGGACGTCTCCAATTTGTTGTCGTTAATTAATAGTGGACCCGCGCATATACCACGGGCCACTTACTTGGATCAATTTTAACGTTGCGCCGGACCAATAGCAAGGCTTTAAAATCTATTTGCTTAGCCATATTTATCATTGTTCACAAGCAATTACAGAATAAAATTATTGATTTGATTTAACCTCGTTCAGGTTTGATTTTTATAGAATTTTGGTCGCTTGTTTAAGGTTTGGGGCAGCCATCGTAATCAGACCAATTTCCATCAGTTCGGTGACCAAATTGGAGAAATCCCGGGTTAAAAGCTGAATCGATGCGTCGTACCGGCTAATTAACTCCTGGAGCACGGCTTGTTCACTATCACACTCCAGTGCCAGGTCAATCATCTGGCGACCAACTGGGTCGAGGGAATAGTAGTGGCCATTTAACGAATCTAGTAAAACGTATTCGTCACCAACCGAAGAAATCATGACAGATTCCGCCAATTGAATCATGGCCATTGGATCGCCTTAATGTATACCCCTCAGGATATTCCACCAATACAGAGGTATTTCATTTCAAGATACTCATCAATTCCATGTTGAGATCCTTCGCGACCAATCCCTGATTCCTTTATCCCACCAAATGGTGCAATTTCATTGGAAATAATACCAGTGTTAATCCCCACCATTCCATATTCCAGGGCTTCAGATACCCGCCATGTGCGAGCCAGATCTTTGCTGTAAAAATAGGATGCGAGGCCAAATTCGGTATCGTTTGCCTGGCGAACCACGTCATCTTCTTCGGAAAAGCGAAACAGTGGCGCCAGCGGACCAAAGGTTTCTTCTCTGGCAACTTTCATGTCAGGGGACACATTGGTCAATATGGTAGGTTGAAAAAATGAACCACCCAGATCATGACGCTTGCCACCCAATTTCAACTCGGCGCCCTTACCCAGTGCGTCGGAAATATGATCTTCCATTTTTTCCACCGCAGCCATATCAATTAATGGCCCCTGGACAATACCGTCTTCAAGCCCGGATCCAACCTGCATGCTTGCCACTGCTTCTGCCAATTTTTCTGCGAACTCGTCGTAAATTCCATCCTGCACATAGATACGATTACTGCAAACACAGGTCTGTCCTGCATTGCGATACTTGGACATCACGGCACCTTCAACTGCCGCGTCAACATCTGCGTCATCAAACACAATAAACGGTGCATTACCTCCCAACTCGAGCGCTACTTTGGTAACCGAGTCAGCGCACTGGCGCATTAATAATTTACCCACCTCGGTAGACCCGGTGAAACTTAGGTGCCTGACGATGGAGTTAGATGTCATCTCTCCACCAATTTCTCCCGAAGAACCAGTAACCACACTCATCACTCCAGCAGGTACCCCCGCCTGCTCTGCCAGTTCGCATAACGCCAATGCTGACAGTGGTGTCTGGGTTGCAGGTTTAACCACTACCGCACAGCCTGCAGCAAGAGCCGGACCAACTTTTCGGGTTATCATGGCCGCTGGAAAGTTCCAGGGAGTTATCGCAACGCAGACGCCAACTGGTTGTTTTATCACGACCAGCCGTTTATCTGCCTGATGCTGGGGTATGGTTTCGCCGTTCGTCCTTTTTGCTTCTTCCGCGAACCACTCAAGAAATGACGCGGCATAGACAATTTCTCCCCGGGATTCGGCCAGGGGCTTACCCTGCTCCAGTGTCATCAACTGTGCCAGGTCTTCCTGGTTTTCTATCATCAGGTCAAACCATCGACGCAGAATGACCGAACGTTCTTTAGCCAACAAATTCCGCCATTTAGCCTGGGCGGTTTCTGCCGCTTCAATTGCGCTGCGGGTTTCAGCAGTCCCCATTCGCGGAATCGACGCAATAACTTCTCCATTTGCTGGGTTGGTAACGTCGATTGTTTGGCCACTATCGGCGTCACGCCATTGTCCGTTGATGTAACACTGTTGGCGAAATAACGCCTGGTTATTAAGTTTCATGGTTTAGCTCTCCGCAAAAAATGCAAAATATTTGTTAGCATGCTTTAGTCTATCTCACTCCAGCTTTAGGGGTAAAGCCGGGGTCCTCTAGCCAAAAGGATGCTGCAAGATAATTGTATCGTCCCGTTCTGCTCCCGTCGAAATTATATCGATGGGAATGCCTAACAGATCTGCCATACGGTCCAGATAAGATCGGGCATTTTGTGGCAGCTGTTCATATTGACGCGCGCCTTCGGTTGATTCTGTCCAGCCAGAAAGTTCTTCATAAATTGGCTGACACCGCTCCATGCTTTCTGCACCATAAGGTGGAAGCGTAATGGTTTGTCCATCAAGTTCATACGCGGTGCATATTTTTACCGTATCCAATCCGTCCATGACGTCCAGTTTTGTTACGCACAATGCGCTCAGCCCGCAAACCTGGACGCTGCGTTTTAGTGCAACAGCGTCGAGCCAGCCACAGCGACGGGGACGCCCAGTGGTCGCCCCAAATTCATGTCCCCGTTCGCCTAAACGCGCACCGACTTGATCGAACAATTCGGTTGGGAAAGGACCTGAGCCCACCCGGGTTGTATACGCTTTTACGATACCGAGCACATGATCAAGGGCCAGCGGACCGATGCCGGTTCCAACTGCAGCTGCGGCTGCGGTGGTATTGGATGAAGTTACGTACGGGTAGGTCCCATGGTCAACGTCCAGTAGCATTCCCTGAGCGCCTTCAAACATGACGGATTTACCGGCCTGGTGAAATTCATACAAGCGTGCTGCTACATCACCAATAAGATCCTGAACCTGACTTCGTTGTTCTGCGACCTGATCGAGACTTTGTTGATAATCAACCTTTTTGGCATTCAAATAGTTAACCAGGACAAAGTTGTGATAATCCATTACTTGTTCGAGTTTATTAGCAAATATTTCAGGCTGAAGCATATCGGCAAGGCGCAATCCTCGCCGAGCGACCTTGTCTTCATAGCAAGGGCCGATTCCGCGCCCGGTAGTACCGATCGCATCATTTCCTTTTGCGACTTCCCGGGCAACGTCCAGAGCAATATGGTGAGGAAGTATCATCGGGCATGCCAGACTAACCAGCAATCGTTCTCGCACGGAAACCCCGATTTGCTCCAAACCGGATATTTCCTTAAGCAGCTGTTCAATGTTTACTACTACGCCATTGCCAATCAGGCATTGGACACCTTCTCGCATAGCTCCGGACGGCACCAAATGAAGTACCGTTTTCTGGCCATTGATGACCAGGGTATGGCCGGCATTATGGCCTCCCTGAAAACGCGCTACGGCGTCGGCTTTCTCGGTTAGCAAATCTACGATCTTGCCCTTACCTTCATCACCCCATTGGGTTCCCAGTAATACAACGTTGTTTGCCATCAGCTTTTAAAGATATAAATTAAAGTTGCGGTTGTAATCCACAGCGTCGGCCGGTTCCATCAACGGACAAAATATAGAAGCGCAGCGCCGGCGATCATACTGCCCAGACCAAAAGATCGCAGCTTTGGCTCGGGGAGTTCAATCATATTGCGCATGAAATTTTTAAAGCCACCGGGACTTATAAATGGAATAATACCTTCGAGAACCAAATATAACGCAAACGCTGCCAGCAAATCGTTCCAATTCATAGAGTATATTTGACCCGGGTCCCGTTTTTCTGTTGAAGATTTTGACGTAACACGGCCGCCCGGAAGGCGGCCGCTGAATGCTACCGATATGACAAATAAATGTCTATTTGTTCAGTCCCTGCCCCTCGGCGCCAGCGCTGGTGTTCGGGTGTTTAAAGAATCGAAAAAATTCTGAACTCGGATCAATAACCATCAAGTCATCTTTGCTATTGAAGGTATTGCGATAGGCATTCAGGCTGCGATAAAGATTGTAAAACTCACGGTCTTGGCCAAATGCTACGGCATATGTATTAGTTGCGATGGCGTCGCCTTCACCACGCACCTGCTCGGCGTCTCGGGTGGCATTTGCCAGCATTATTTGCCGCTGGCGATCGGCATCGGCGCGTATTTTTTCCGCCTCTTCCTCGCCCTGAGCCCTAAGCTCCTTGGCTACTCTCTGTCGTTCTGCCTGCATCCGATCGTATACCCGCTCACTGATCGAAGGATCCAGGTCAACCCGCTTTAGCCGGACGTCAATAACCTTAATCCCCATTAGCTGGGCCTCTTCATCCATAGCCTTTCGTACGGTCTCCATGATTAATGCGCGATCACCGGAAATGACCTCCTGAACATTACGCTTACCAAATTCCTGACGCAGACTATCGTTAACGCGCTGGGATAATCGCGACCTGGCATTGCTGGTCCGTCCCTGGAGTCTGGTGTAATACTGGTGCACATCTTCTATTCTCCACTTAACAAAAGAATCAACCACCAGGTTTTTCTTTTCGCCGGTCAAATAGAGTTCAGGGTCCGCGTCCATGGTTTGAACTCTGGCATCAAAGTATTTGATGTTATTGACAAATGGGAGTTTGAAGTTTATCCCGGGCTTGATATCGGAATCGACAATCTCTCCGAATCTAAACTTTATTGCCTTTTCCCGTTCATCAACGTAATACACAAAAGAAAAACCGATGGCCAATATAATACCGATCAGTATCAGAAAAAATGAGCTTTTTTGTTTCATTTATTAGTTCCTCGCGGTTCGGTCGACACTACGACTCGAGGTTCGGAATCCCTGATTATCCTGCTGGATAGCCGAAGAACCCGGTGCTGCAAAGTTAGATCCGGTTCCGGCACCTTCCAAACTGCTGCTGCGTTTGTTAATTAATTGATCCAGGGGCAGATACATCAGGCTGTTTCCACCTTGCTGATCGATCACAATTTTACTCGATCGACTCAATACTTCTTCCATGGATTCCAGATAAAGACGATCACGGGTTATTCCAGGCGCTTTAGTATACTCGTCCAGTATCTGCTTGAAGCGTGATGACTCACCGGTTGCCTTGGCCACAATAGAAGCCTTATACGCTTCGGCCTCCTGACTTATCCGGGCGGCAAACCCCCTCGCTCTTGGAATGATATCGTTAGCATAGGCCTGGGCGAGGCTTTTTAACCGCTCCTCGTCCTCCCGTGCCTTTACCACATCGTCGAAAGCATCTTTGACTTGCTCAGGTGGTTGTGCGTTCTGCATTTCTACCGATCGAATATTGATGCCGGTTTCGTATCGATCTAGAATGTCTTGTACCAAAGCCTTGGCTTCTGCGGCGAGTTGAGCACGACCTCCAGTTATAGCGAAATCCATGGTATTGCGACCAACAATTTCTCGCACCGCACTTTCCGTTGCACCCCGAACCACGGTTTCTGCAATATCCCTGGGATTATATTCACTGACTTTAAACAGCAAATCCCTGGGTTCTTTAATGTCATATTGAACTGCAAACCGTATATCGATAATGTTTTCATCCTGGGTCAGCATCAATGCCTCTCGCGGCACCGTTTGCAACGTCCGACCACCCTGTCTATACCCGACCTCGACGGTATTCACATTTTGAGTATTAATGAGCTCAACGGATTCAATTGGTGTTGGCAAATGCCATCTTAATCCTGCGTCCTTGGTTTCGGAGTAGGCGCCAAACTGCAGTTCTACCGCCTGCTCACCCTGGTCTACAGTATAAAAACCACTGAATAGCCACACGCCAATACCGACCAGAGCCAATAGTCCGACCATTTTTCCACTTGGACCGGGGGACTGGGTTCCACGGCCACTGCCGGAACCGCCGCCACGCCCTCCAAACATGGAATCAATTTTGTTCTTTGCGTCTTTAAAAATTTCGTCAATATCCGGGGGGCCGTCTTTTGACCCCCGTCGATCTCCATTGTTTGAACCATTATTCTGGCCCCATGGGTCGCGGTTATTGCCGCCGGATCCTGGTTGATTCCAAGGCATTGAGATGTTTCCTATGATAATAGAAGGTAAATTATTGTATCGTATTTGGGGGCAACCCGGTTAGGTTCAAGTGAACAAGTCATAACAGTTACTTAACCTGGATATTTTAAGGGACAGCAAGAACAGATAAGGCAGGTTTTAGCCAGGCTACCAAGCTTACAATATTTGGTAACAGTTAAGAATCAATCAGATGCTTGAGTTTCCTGGTTAAGGTGTTTCTACCCCACCCCAACAAAGCAGCGGCATTTTGTTTGTGTCCCAGGGTATGCTCCATAGCGGCGCGAATCAAAACTCTCTCAAATTTGCTGCCCATTTTCTGCATAAGCCCCCTTTCCCCTGATTGAATTCTTTCATTAACCGCCTGGCCTAATGACACCTCCCATTCCCTGGTGGCTTCATTTTGTTTCCAGGTTTTAATCGATTCAGGTAAATCGGTCAATGTGATTGAATTACTCGGTGACAATACTGAGAGGCGGGTCACCAGATTTTCCAACTCACGGACATTCCCAGGCCAAGTATACTGCCGCAATGCGGTAATCGCCGACGGGGTGAAGTTTTTTTTATCGACTCCGGCAGTGGCTGCCTTACCAAGAAAATGCTCGGCCAGTAAGGGAATATCTCCGGATCGTTCACGCAGAGACGGGGTGTCGATAGAAATCACATTTAGCCGGTGAAATAAATCATTGCGAAACTGGCCCGATGCTACCAGGGATTGGAGATCTTGATTGGTGGCAGCAATAATCCGCACTGATACTTTGATTTCTTCGCGTCCACCAACCCGAAAGAATCGCCCTTCCGACAGCACCCGCAGTAGCCGTGTTTGCAATCCTGCCGGCATATCTCCTATTTCATCCAGCAACAAGGTGCCACCATTGGCCTGCTCAAATCGCCCGATATGCCTGCCGTGGGCGCCGGTAAACGCACCTTTTTCATGGCCAAATAATTCGGACTCAAGCAATTCCGCAGGAATCGCGGCTGTATTTATTGCCACCAAAGGTTGATCAGAGCGGGGACTATTGCGATAGATAGCCTCGGCCACTAGCTCTTTGCCGGTGCCGGATTCACCCCGTATCAGTATGTTCATCTCGGAAGATGCAAGTCGGCCAATGATACGGAATACTTCCTGGATTGGACCGCTGTCGCCAATTATCAAACGTTTTTCGCTGACGGTCTGCTCCTGAGCGGCTTGCTCCACCCCTTGTTCACTGGCTCGTAACACCAGTGCGATCATTTCATTAATATCAAATGGTTTGGTCAGGTATTCGAATACTCCGTATTTATATGCGTCAACAGCGCTATCCAGATCGCCAAAAGCGGTCATTACGATTACCGGCAAATCCGGCAATTTTTGTCCCAATCGTTCGATCAGATTGAAGCCCCCCATACCTTCCATTTTCAGGTCAGATAACAATACCGCTGGTCTGGCTTGACCCTCGTCGTCGATCGCTGCCAGGGCCGACTCCGCACTGGAAAATAATTTGACCGTAAAGTTCTGCCGAGACAATGCCTTTTCGAGCACCCAGGAAATCGAATTATCATCGTCAACCACCCAAACTATTTTGTCTCTCGAGTTCATGGATTCGAATAAGTTCTAGCTACTGGGTAAAAAAACAGGCACTGGGAGGAGTAAAAACCGGTAAAAAAAGCCGAAAAGTAGTTTGACCAGAATGTGATTCGTAATCTATAGCGCCGCCATGCTGGGCGACAATTTCGGCGGTGATTGGTAGTCCAAGCCCGGTTCCTTCTGGTTTATTCGTAATCATTGGATCGAAAATCCGGGAATCCAACTGGGGATCCACACCACTCCCGTTATCTCTGACATCCACCCGAACGACCTGTTTCTTGAGACCTTCCAGGGCGAGATGATCGATCCGGGTCCGGAGCAAAATTTGTCCTGTCTCATCTGTCAATGCCGCGGCTTCCACCGCATTTCGCAGAACATTAATAACAGCTTGTACCAATAACTCAAAATTTCCTCGCACCATGGGTAAACTGGGATCGTAATCCTGCATGACCGAATATTCCCCGTTTGCTTCCGCTAATATCAACCGCCTTACATGTTCGATAACGCTATGGATGTTCACCGGCTGATCCAAATCAACTACCGTATTAGCCTGCATCCTCTCCACCAGATTTGTCAGTCGGTTAGTTTCCTTGATTATGATCTCGGTATACTCGCGATACTCCGCATCACCAATTTCGTCGGCAAGCAATTGCGCGGCCCCTTTAATTCCTCCGAGTGGGTTTCGAATTTCATGGGCAAGGCCACGCATGACCGCCTGGTTCGATTGATGACGTTGGTTTAAATTCTGATCCTGAACAATTTTCTCGATGGCTTCGAGTTCTCGCAACTCGAGCATCAACAAAATTTGGTTCGGCAGCGTGACCAGATTTACGATGCAATCTACCTGAACCTCTCTGTTCAAAGATAGCAGAGGTAAACGATGGTTTCTCAGTCGGCGCTCGCCCCGATCTGAGAACACCTTGCGACAAGATAAAAGAAGCTGATCATCGTGAATCAGATCAGACAACTGACGACCATCAACCCGGTTGAGGCTCATATTCAGCAAAACTTCAGCGGACTCATTCAGATACCGAATGCAGAGTGCAGAATCCAGTAAAACTATGCTGGTTGTCTGGCTCTGAATGATTTGCGCAAAATCCACCTTCAAATCGTTTGCACCATGATAGTGCGGTACAGATTAAAAAAACGCCCCCTATAGGGGGCGAGTTGAGAAATCATCTGTGTTTTTAAGTGTAGCGAATTAGGCACTGTAGTACATGTCAAATTCCACCGGATGGGTAGCCATTCTCAGTCGATTCACCTCCTCCATTTTCAGCGCGATATAAGCATCAATCGACTGATTGCTAAAAACGCCTCCAGCGAGTAGAAACTCACGATCACTATCGAGGGCATCCAGAGCCATGTCCAGACTATGGCAAACCGTCGGAATTGATTTTTCTTCTTCGGGGGGCAAGTCGTATAAATCCTTATCACCAGGGTCTCCCGGATGAATCTTGTTCTGAATACCATCGAGACCGGCAAGCAGCATAGCGGAAAACGCAAGATAGGGGTTCGCAGTAGAATCCGGAAAACGAATCTCTATGCGTCGACCCTTTGGGTTTGCAACATAGGGAATCCGGCATGATGCGGAGCGATTTCGTGCAGAATAAGCTAATAATACCGGTGCCTCAAAGCCCGGAACCAGCCGTTTGTAGCTATTGGTGCTGGCATTGGCAAATGCATTGATTGCACGGGCATGTTTAAAAATACCGCCTATGTAATACAGTGCGGTTTCACTCAATCCACCGTATTGATCCCCGGCGAAAATATTTTCCCCTGCTTTCGAAATCGACTGGTGAACATGCATGCCACTGCCATTATCCCCCACCAATGGTTTGGGCATAAAAGTCGCGGTTAAGCCATGGCCATGGGCCACGTTATGTACTACATATTTAAAGATCTGAACTTCGTCTGCCTTCTTTACCAAAGTATTAAACAAGCAGCCAATTTCGCCTTGTCCGGCAGTACCGACCTCGTGGTGATGAACTTCTACCGGCAATCCCATTTGCTCCATGGTCAGACACATCATGGATCTAATGTCAGACTGACTATCTACCGGAGGCACCGGAAAGTATCCACCCTTTACACCCGGGCGGTGGCCAGTATTGCCATCTTCATACTCCTTTCCAGAATTCCAGGACGCCTCAGTCGAATCAATCTCAAAGAATGCGCTGCCCATTTCATTCCCCCAATGCACTGCATCGAAAATAAAGAACTCGTTTTCCGGCCCAAAGTAGGCGGTATCACCAATACCGGTGGAAGCGAGATAAGCTTCCGCTCTTTTCGCAATGGAACGAGGGTCACGATCATAGCCCTGCATATCCGAAGGCTCGATCACATCGCATCGAATGTTAACCGTCACATCCTGGGCAAATGGGTCCTGTACCGCGGTATCCTGATCTGGCATCAAAATCATGTCTGATTCATTAATTCCTTTCCAGCCCTCAATGGAAGATCCGTCGAACATTTTCCCTTCTTCGAAAAAGTCGTCATCTATTATGGTAACCGGGATGGTTACGTGCTGTTCCTTGCCTTTGGTATCGGTGAACCGAAGATCGACAAATTTAGCTTCGCTATCCTTCAACAATTTCATCACTTGTGCAGACATTATCTTTTGAACCTCTTTTGGATCATCACTATGGAATTTTCCCGGGAATCCGGCTTACTTCGATAAAGCAATTCTTATGCCAATATAGAAACAGATGAAAAATCAATAAGATAGTGGAATTCCCTGTTTCTACATTGGAGAGACCGCACTATGTTAGCGCATCATCCAACGCTACCGCACTATTATAGTGCAGTTTACCAATCCTAATTTCCGGTTTTTTTTGACCAGACAAGTATCCGGTTGTTGGCTGGCATTGCTATATCATCGATCAGGGTCATGCCGAATTCCCTGGCCACTTCAATCAGTCTGGCATCATCCCGGATGCCCATTGCTGGGTCAGATTTGACCAGGGAATCGTGGAATTGCTGATTACTGGGGCTGGTGAATTTTCCGTCACGATTAAATGGACCGTACTGAACAAAGGAACCTTCCAGTAAACACTGGCTTACGCCTTTGAACATTGCTACTACCGCAGACCATGACATGATATGAGCTGTATTAGCGGTAAATACTGCGTCGACCTTGATTGATGTCCAGTCAAAAGAAATGGCCTCCAGGGCAATCGGATGGCGTAAATTGGGTAACCCAGCCGCATTAATTCGTTGGGAAATCGTATCGTGGTAGGCAACCTGATCGGCACATTGCCAGATAACACCGGGCAGATTTTCTGCGAAGAAAACGCCATGTTGTCCAGTCCCGGACCCAATTTCAAGTACCGTTTGATTCTCAAGGAATAAATGCCGGATAACGTCGAGAATGGCTACTTTATTACTTTCGCTGGCCTGGCTAAAGGGTAATTCCATGGACTAATTCTGCTCGCGTTCAATTTGTTTTATTGGTTTTAGCACTTGTTCGCCCCTGGCCAATGCACATACCTCGGAGTTTGCCTGAAACCGGTCGAACAATCCCTGAGCAACCAGTGTTAGACCGCCAGATGCAATGGCGGCGCCGATAGCCGCACCAGATTTTAGAAAACCCTTGGCGTCCGCTTCTACTTTTGGATTGGTCAGGGTTCCGCCAATTCTCACCATTTTCGCGATAGATGACGCACTGATTCCAAATCCCTTGCGGGGTTTTGGTGCCATTACGATTTTAAGAGATTCATCAGGAAAGGTTATTTCCCCTCCGCCCAACAGCGTTACTCTATTCGTCTTCAAGGCTAAGCCATCTCGCGTGTTGGCCTTCCCGTCGGCAATATCCAGGCGCACCGCACCACATTCGACCACAACAAATTCTTCCTTTTCCGAAAAGGGGTTAATCGCGGACAGTAAGCCAGTAACGATATCACCGCCCACCGCATTCAACGCCTTATTTTGTATCGTCGAATTATATAAATCCACCTGTATTGCCCCACTGCCATGGGCCATCCATCCAGCAAGGGAGTCTCCCGGTCCGGTCAATCTGATACTGCTATCAATGGTTCCACCAACAAACAACTCGCCATCGGATAAAGCCTGCAAAGATTTAACCGGAAGATCTTTAATTCGGATATCTATTTTTCCTGGGGCTGAATCCGAAATCGCAATTTCTCCATCCAATTTACCCGCCCCCGAAGTCCCGTTAAACTCGGTTAAAAAATTACCCGATTCGAGTGAGGTAACAGAATGTAAATTTGTCAATTTAACCTGACTATCGATAAATGATTTGGCCTTTAGGGTTATCTTGCCGTCAATCGCGCGTATCCAATCTGGTATTAATGATTCGCGGGAGAACATCTGAGGTTTCTTCTCGGACTTCTTCCACAGTGACTTCAAATTCAACAACTCTGAATTTGCAACCAACGTTACCACCGAGCGCCCCTCCTTACTGGTTTTCAGATTTAAAGCAGCACTAATATCAGAAACACCCAGTTGGTACACCCCAACTAAATCCACTTGATCGTCATTCAAAATCAGATCAATGTCAGCATCTAACCCAACGCCTGATTCGATAGTATTTCCCGCAGGCAGTAGTGATGCCAATTCCGCGGCCTTCAGTTTGATGGTTAAATTGTCGGCCTTGAGTGGGGTAAATTGCTTGACAGCACCAGCCAAATTAAGCTCAGTTCCAACTCCTGAAAATGTTGCGTCTATATGGTCTATTCGGGATTTGTCATTATCGAAAAATACGTCTGCACGCCCGGCAATCTTATTGAGCCAGGTTAATTCATAGGACTCGGTAAATTTCGGCTGTCGATCAAACTTCCCGGCAATCGTCGTTAGCAAGTGACCAGTCAAGGGAGACAGATTGGAAAAATCTCCCGAGACCTCGAGATTAGTACCCAGCCAGTTTCCTGTTAGTTTGGCTCCAGACACCAGCCAATGCTGGCTACTCTGAGACTTAAGCAGAAAATTGGAATGAATTGTTTTAAATTGATCACTGATATTCTGAAACTTCGACCATGCTGGAAAGGCTTTCAAAATATCCTTGCCGTCACCCTCGACCGCTACTGCCAATTCTGCTTTCATATCGGCACCAAGTTCTCCCAGTGCCCCGGTCGCCTCAATAGAAAAACCAGAGTGATTCGCGTTAATCGAAAGATCTGTAATGCTCCAGATATTTCCGACCAATCCCGACAAGGATCCATTGAACTTGACGCTACCCAAGTCAGGCAGAGTGACACCTATTTTTTTGCCCAGTCCGGGTAAACTGTTAACCACACCGTTAAACTCTCCAACAAGAGTTTCAGGTCGTTTCATATCGCTAGCTTCTGCGGTTCCCCGCAATATGGCTCCATCAACCTCTGCGATAAGCTCTGGAACTATCAGGCTGTAACTATTTTCCTTTACTGATATTGTTCCGGCGGCATACACCCGATCCAGTTTCAGAGGCAGTTTAAATTGATCTGAATCGGCGAAATCAACAACGGTATTTGCCTCGACCTTGATCTCCCCTATTTGATTGGGGCCAATATTATGTAGATAGCCTTTGCCTGTGAAATCCACCATAGGGCCTTTGTTGTCACCAACGATGTCATCCAATGCAAATCCATCGGAAGTTCTCGTCAAGTTTGCCATAACCTCTATGGTTCCGACTGGGGGAAGCTCGGTGTTAAATGACGCACCTATTGACGATAAATCTGTAACCTGCAAGATCAACGGTAGCGAAGTGTCCCACTCCCCACCGAGGTTTTTGACGGTGCCGGCACTTTTTAAACTCAGCTCTTCGCTGCTTAACAATCCGGACTGAAGTTCCAGCTCAAGATCATCGGATTCCCCACGTAAACTGGCGATGATTTTGGCATGGGGGGTAATAGTAGTTTCCAGGGAAAATGGCAGTTCAGCCAGATCCATCGGACTATCTGCAGTAATATCCAGCTCAATTTGCTCTAACCTGGATAATTTTGCGACTCGTCCGGTTGCCTTCATTTTGATGCCATAGAGTGAAAATTCTCCAGATATCTCAGAAAGGTCCATGCTACCCGCGCTACCTGGTTGAATCAGAGTCGCAATGGCTTTTATATGGCGTAAGTCTATTGGTGGATTTATAAACAGACTGGAAAGCTGCTTTAGCTGATCGATTTCTGTTCTCAATTCAATAGCAAGACCGCGCCAGTCCAATACATCGTCAATCCATCCTTCCGCTTCCACTAAATTGTTCCCGGCCAGGCGGGTTTCGAGAAATGCCAGTGAAGGTTTGCGACCAAACCAGGTCTGCAAAGTACCGAGGGTTCCACGCACTGAAATCGGTGTTTGCTCCACGCTTCCGTTTATCCCAACAACCATCGGTTCATCCTGACCGGTATTTGTCAGAACAGCGCTATCCAGCAATATTTCCCAATCGCGTTTGGCATGGAGATACACGATCTTGCTGTCTTCAATATCTACCCTGGTCAGATCAAGCCACTCGGGAAGTGGAATCGCCTGAGGTGGTCCGCTGTCTGAGTCGCCGTATTCAACAAGATTAAAATCATCCTGGTCATTTTGTTCAATCAACAATTCTGCACCCGATAACTCAACTTTGTTGACCGAGAATTTTCCGACAAGCAATTCCGATAGGGAAATATCAATTTCAATTCTTCTTGCGGTGAACGCCGATGGGTACTCTGACCAGTCGGCATTATCATAACGCAGGTCATTGGCAAACAGCGTAAGATTAAGCCCAGGCTTTATTCCCAACCGACCGTCAATATGTAAATTTCTGCCGGTTAAATCGACTACGGTCTGATTCAGGGTCGCCTTGACATCTTTCTGCTCAAGCAATACAGAAATCACCAGGGGTGCAATCAGCAGGATCAAGATCGCCGCAGCGAGAACTTTAAAAATCCATTTAATCAGGGTCTTCACGGATCCAGAAAATAACCTGCAATTGGTATGGCAAAAGTTTGGTACATGCTCGAGTTAAGGATAAAATGCACTTATGGAAACTGACTCTATCTTGGTTGATATCCCGCTATCAATTCACAGCCCCGCCACTCCCCAATCGGGGGGTACCCCCCGGGGCCTCAAAGACTCTGGCGCAATTACGCCGCTCAATAAAAAATCTTCATTTCAGAAGACCTATAAACGCCTTCGCCGAAACGTCGGACGCGCTATTGAAGATTATCACATGATCGAACATGGCGACCGCATCATGGTATGCCTGTCGGGAGGTAAAGATTCCTATACGATGCTCGAGATTTTGCTCGATTTACAAAAAAAGGCACCGGTCGAGTTTGAATTGATGGCAGTCAATATGGACCAAAAGCAACCGGGTTTTCCGGAGCACGTCCTGCCCGAATACCTGGCCACAAGAGGGGTTCCCTACGATATCATCAATAAGGACACTTATTCAGTAGTTAAGCGGGTGATCGCGGAAGGCAAGACAATGTGCGGATTGTGCTCCCGTCTTCGTCGCGGAAATATTTATGGGTACGCACAGAAACATGGTTTTAACAAGATAGCCCTGGGCCATCATCAGGATGACATTATTGAAACTCTATTTCTAAACATGTTTAACGGCGGCAAGCTAAGCGCGATGCCCCCCAAACTCCGCAGCGATGATGGAGAAAATACCGTGATTCGCCCATTGGCATATTGCACCGAGAAAGATATTGAGCACTATGCCGGGATGATGGATTTCCCAATCATTCCCTGCACTCTATGCGGGTCCCAGGAACATCTCCAGCGCAAACAGATTAAGCAAATGATTACAGAATGGCGGAAGCACCCTGGCAGGGTACAAAATATTTTTCGTGCGATCTGTAACGTCGCACCCTCACAACTGGGCGATGCTTCTCTGTTTGATTTCGATCAGTTTCAACGCATAGGTGAAACTAGTCGAAATCAGCCCGTCTCTGCCACCGGCACCTGGATTCACGGCAACCCACGCTGAGTACCAACTTTTCAATTAGATCGCAGGAAGCATTTCTACCATCCGGTCGATCTCCTGTTCTGTATTAAAATAGTGAATAGATGCCCGCACCAGGGCATCTATATTGCGCCGCTGAAAGTCAATCAGACTGCCAGGACCAGCTGAAGACCACACATTGATGGAATGGCTCTTGAGCCCTCTTTGAACCTCGGCTGGCTCCCTGTCAGCCAGTGAAAACATCACGATACCTCCCTTGTTCACTCCTTGATCCTGCAAAACGACTCCAGGAACTGATGCCAATTTCCCACGACAATATTCCCCAAGATGGATAATTCTCTGTTCGATATTGTTGATTCCAATTTTATTGGCGTATTCAAGGGCCTTGCCGAAACAAATCCGGGCAGCAAAAGCAGTCTCGAAATTCTCAAATCGCTGGGCGCTGTCACACAATTCATAGTTTCCCCGGTCTACCAGATTGACACTGTGCTGATCAAGCCAGGGAGGCTCGAATGATTCAATGTGCTGTTTATCCACGTATAAAAACCCTGTACCCCGGGGACCGCGAAGATATTTGCGCCCGGTGGTAGACATTGCGGTGCAGCCAATTTCTTTGGCATCGACGTCAATCTGGCCGATTGACTGGCAAGCATCCAGCAAATAGGGTACACCTGCGGATTGGGCAATTTTCCCAACGGCCGCAGCGGGATTGATAATTCCGTTCGCAGTGGGTATATGACTAATCGAAACCAACGCGGTACGGTGGTCTACCTCGCGCTCGAATTGAACCAGGTCAATTTCTCCGTTGGCATCACTGTCCACCACCACAATTTCAGCTCCGTGGCGGTTGTGCTGTTGAATAAACCCGACAAAATTGCTGCCATAGTCGAGTTGGCTGGTCACGATCCGACTTCCCGGATTGAATTTAACGCCGTAAAAAAAACTCTGCCACGCTCGGGTCGCGCTTTCGCTGAATGCGATTTCCCCAGGCTCACAATGTACTAGCTTAGCCGCCTGTTGATAAAAGTTTTTGGTATCAGTCTGCCGCTCAATAGCGGCTTCGTATCCCCCTATCTCCTGCTCCCGGGCCAAATAATCCATCCAGGCTTCAAATACCGGTTGTGCCATCATGGATGTGCCTGCGTTATTGAAGTGAATCAGATTCGAAACGCTGGGCGTATCATCTCGTACAGAATTGATGTCTATCATTTAAATATTTGCTAACTTGATCTTCGATAATTAACTATTGGGTTTGTAAACTGTCGATCTTTTGTTTCAGCCGATCCAGCAATTCGCGTTGGGATTCGAACTTAGCCAGCATATCCTGGCGTTTACGATCAGAATCCTCCACGGTTTTTTGCAGCGCGGCATAGGCAATCCGATCGGTTTGTATCTGCCGTTTTACCAGGGCAATTGTCTGCTCCAACTGGGCGTTATGCTGTCCCAGTTGTTTATTTTCCGTGGAGAGTGCGGCAAGCTGTTCCGCCATTCCAGATTCATCCTGTTGCTTCGGCATCGCCAAAAAGTAACCCGCTGCGAATACCAGACACGTTATTCCTATCCAAAGAAATTTTTGTAACATTTACGGTACCAACGCAATCTGTCCGAGACCAGAAGTTTCTTCAATTCCACACATTAGATTCATATTTTGCACTGCCTGACCCGCTGCCCCTTTGACCAGATTATCTTCCACCACAAGTATCACGACGGTATCACCGTCCTGGGGGCGGTGCACCGCAATTCGGCAGCTATTTGACCCTCTGACACTTCGAGTATCCGGATGGGAACCTGGTGGCATTACGTCAATGAAAGGCTCCGTGGCAAATCGTCGTTCAAATAAATTTTGCAAGTCAATTTCGACGTCTTTCAGCCTGGCGTACAAGGTCGCATGGATTCCTCGAATTATGGGGAGCAGATGAGGTGTGAACACCAACTCCACGGGGTCCCGGGTGAGTGCCTGAAGGCCTTGTTTGATTTCGGGTAAATGACGGTGCCCGGAAGCACTGTAGGCCATAAATGAATCGCCCATTTCACTGTAAATAGTGCCAAGTGTTGCGCTGCGCCCGGCCCCCGAAACACCGGATTTAGCATCCGCGATTAGTGAATCCGTAACCACTATTCCAGCTTCCAGCAAAGGCAGAAAACCCAATTGAACCGAAGTTGGATAGCAACCCGGATTGGCCACTAACCGGGCTGTCCGTATTGCTTCCCGGTGCATCTCTGGCAGGCCATAAACCGCCTGTTCTACCAAATCCGGGCAGGAATGATTAAGGCCATACCATTTTTCCCAGGTAGTAACATCTTTTAGGCGAAAATCAGCGGACAAGTCAATAAGTTTTACGCCGGCATCCAGCAAACCCCGGGCATGACCCATAGCCACGCCATTGGGGGTCGCACTAAACACTACATCGCACTGACTAAGTGCGGATTCCTCCGGATCAGTGAATTTCAGGTCCAGATATCCTCGCAATGAAGGAAACATCTCACAAACCGGCTGATTTGCCGCGCCACGGGAGGTAATGCATTGAATTTTCGCGATAGGATGTTGTGCCAGCAACCGCAGCAACTCGACGCCGGTATAACCGGTGCCGCCAATGATTCCGACATTGACCTGGTTCATATCAAATTAATTATGGAAATCGTTACAATAGCCCCAATTTTAACGCAGTGCTCATGCCAAGTGATAATTTACAGATTAGCGGACAGGTCTCGACGATTCCGGTGCCAATATGCTTATTATCGAATAGCTAGCTAGATTCCCAATCAAACATTCATTACTTGCCGACCTGGTCGATATTCGTAGTCAGATCGATCGGGACCAGTCTATTGACCGTGAGCAGCTGAAAAAGCGCGACCGGGAAATTGGTCTTGCCGGTACCACTTCAAATAAATCCAGCCTCGGCCGACTCCGGTTCTGGATTTCACATATCCGTCAGCAGCGTGACGATAGTTCTGGGGCTAGCGCTCAACGGTCGATTAATCTAGTCATCGTTGCACTGTGGGGTATTGGGATAATCTGCGGATGGTTGGTTGCCAATGCGGTGCTGTACTATGACGGCTCGCGGCCGGTTAATTTATTCAGCGCACTTATCGTCCTGGTTGGGAGTCAGGTTGCGACTCTGGTTTTACTTTGTATTTTCTTGCTTGGTGGTTTCAAAAGGATCATTCGAACTTTATCGATGTTTAATCCTGCGTCGCTCTGGATAAATTTATTGAATCGTTTGAATAGCCAACGGCCCAGCAGTTTCTCTGACATCTTTGCCCTGCTGGAACGGGGCGGTTCTTACTCACGGCAATACCTCCTGATTTATCTTGCGCAACATTTTACCGTGGCGTTAAATCTGGGAATAGTTGCAGCGATTTTATATCTGGTAACAGTCTCTGATATGGCGTTTGGCTGGAATACCACATTAAATATTGAAAACCTGACAATGTATCAATGGTTTCATGGGCTCTCGTTGCCGTGGAATCAATTTGTACCAGCGGCGGTCCCCACCGAGGAGTTGGTTGATTCCAGTCGCTTTTACCGCCTGCAAAGCCAATTACATAAAACCGACTGGAATCCGGACCAATTAGGAACCTGGTGGCTATATATTCTCATGGCGGTCATTGTATACGGCTTACTCCCCAGATTAATCGCCCTGATATGCAGCGGGGTGCGCTATGACCAGGCTATCGCCAATGCAATAAATCTAAGCCCTGGAATTAATCAGGTGCTTGCGCGAATGAATTCACCTCTGGTGACTACCTTCAAGGATGAACAAACCGACGGCGAAGCCAGTTCAGCCAATCCGCTGGCAACCCAACGACGTCAGTTCAGCCAGGGGCTTCTCTGCCTGATGATCGAATGGTCAATGGAATCTCAGTCCACGCCAATAGCCAACCCTACCCGTCTCACTACGCTGGGCGTCATACCCGAAAAATACTTTGTTGCTGGTGGAAATCAAAGCCTCGCAGATGATCGGGATATTTTGCATTACGTTGCAGAACACCGCCCGGCTGGAGTTGCCATATTAGTAAAAGCATGGGAACCGCCCATGTTAGACCTAGTGGATTTTATCGAAGACCTGAGAGGGCAGCTTCAGTCCAAATGCCCGATTATTATTCTATTGAAAGGTCTGCCAAAATCATCGGTGTCTTCGGACCAACTAGATAGTTGGGAGTATTCGCTGAATCGGCTGAACGATTCCGCACTCTACGTGGAAGTCTTGTGATGTCACAGAAGATACCAGCATTCGCCATTGTCGGTCACCCCAATAAAGGCAAAAGCAGTATTGTATCGACGCTGTCCCACAACCCGGAAATCAACGTCTCTCCAATTTCGGGAACTACCGAACATAATCATGATTACCCCATGGAAGTAGATGGACAGGAGTTGTATCGGTTGATAGACACGCCGGGATTCCAGCGCGCCCGCGCCGCTATGGACTGGATGCAACGTCATTCAAAATCCGAAGGCGACCATCCTATGGTAGTCAGACAATTTGTCGAAAAACATAAAGAAGGAGAAAGATTTAAGGCGGAATGCGAATTGCTAAGTCCCATTCTCGACGGCGCTGGAATACTCTACGTTATTGACGGCTCCACTCCCTATGGCGCGGAATACTATGCGGAAATGGAAATACTCCGCTGGACTGGGCAGCCAAGTATGGCTTTAATTAATCAAATCGGCCCTGCAGAGTTCTTTGATGACTGGCAGTTGGCACTCTCACAATATTTCAAAATTGTCCGATCTTTTAATGCTCAAACCGCTAGCTTTGATCGACAAATCCAGTTACTGACCGGATTCGCTGAATTGTCTGAAGACTTTTACCAGCCATTGCAACAGGCCGCGTCATTGCTAAAAACCCAACGTCAAATGACTATCGACCAGGCATGTTACCGCATTGTCGAAATGATAATTAGCATGACCAGTACCTCTGTCAATTCTTCAATCAGGGACGAATCAGATCAAGCGGCGATTGATCTGGCCACAGATAGTTACAAGGAGAAGCTTATGTTAATGGAGTCAGCTGCACGAAATGATATTGAACAACTGTTCAATTACCAGAGGTTGGCCCGGGATGAATCCACCCTGTCAATATTATCCGACGACCTTTTCTCGGAGCAAACTTGGAAACTCTTTGGTCTAACCCGGGACCAGTTGGTAACGACTGGAATTATCGGCGGCGCCGCTGGTGGCAGCATTCTGGACATTGGATCCGGCGGATTAACAATGTTTCTTGGGTCGGGGCTGGGTGCCATCGTTGGCGGAGCCAGCGCCTGGCTAGGAAGCAAACAACTCATAGGGATCAAAATACTGGGACTTCCAATGGGTGGTAGCGAAGTGATTGTCGGTCCGGTCAGCAACATCAACTTTCCCTGGGTACTGCTGGGGCGGGCAGTCACTCATCTACGGCACATTTGCAACCGCACTCATGCCCAGCGAGGACAGTTACAAATAAATCATAGCGAGCAGAATAATTTAGTCTCCTCGTTATCAGTAGCGCAAAGAAAATCTCTTGAAACTGTATTTTCTAAAGCGCGTAAAGGCGATCCGATCACCCCAGCTAAAACTGATCAGATCACGAAGCTGGTATCAAGTATAGTGTCCTAATCTCATTTGAATCAGCCAAAAAGTCTGTAATAAACTGATTTCGCCTTAATGGTTGGAGCTAAAATGCGAGTAGTTCGGTATCAAGTTCCATAGTAGATTTTTTCATCGCATCAGGACCCTCCAGCTTAATCTTCAGACGCAGGTTGTTCTCAGATTCCGCATTGCGAATTGCCTCATCACCAGTTATTAGATCGTTACAGAATAAATCGAACAGAGATTGATCAAACGACTGCAATCCAAGTTCTCTCGAACGTTCTATGACATCCAGTATTTTATGAATCTCTCCTCGCTGGATAATATCGCCGATTAACGGAGTGTTAATCATTACTTCAACCGCCGCCACCCTGCCTTGGCCATCGGCCGTGGGGACCAGGCGCTGGGAAACCAGCGCATGTAAATTCATCGACAAGTCCATCAATAATTGCGCCTTACGTCCTTCAGAAAAGAAATTGAGGATGCGGTCTAGCGCCTGATAAGTGTTGTTAGCGTGCAGAGTTGCCATGCACAGATGACCGGTTTCCGCGAATACGATAGCGTTGTGCATGGTATCAGCATCACGAATTTCACCAATTTGTATAACATCCGGTGCTTGTCGCATTGCGTTTATCAGGGCAGTACCAAATGACTCAGTATCAATACCAACCTCACGCTGACTAATTAACGATTTCTTATGGGGATGTAGAAATTCAATGGGATCCTCAATCGTAATAATATGATCATGAGAGCGAGAATTCCGATGCCCTACCATAGCGGCCTGGGTCGTACTCTTACCAGTACCGGTCCCGCCCACCATGATCACTAATCCCCTCTTCTGCATTGCAATCTTTGGCAGGATAGGAGGCAGCCGAAGATCTTCGAATGTCGGTATTTTGATGTTGATCTTTCGCATGACCATGCCGACGTTGCCACGCTGGACATAAACATTCACCCTGAATCGACCGATTTTCGGGGGATGTATCGCGAAATTCGATTCTTTACTGGATTCAAACCCCCGTCGTTGCTCTTCATTCATTATTGAATAAGCGAACTCACGGGTGTCATTGTGGTCCAGCACATCTGTATTAACCGCTCGGATCGAACCGTTAACTTTTACGCTTACCGGAGCGCCAGTGGTGACGAACACGTCAGACGCGTCCAGGCGGACCATTAATTCGAGTAAATCAACCAGTTCTATCATGCAATCACTCCTTCATCATTGAGTCAATTTTATGCTTGTCAAGGGCACGCTCGCGAACCACGTCCATGGTTATCTGGCGCCTACGAACCAGATCGAGTAGGCACTGATCCATGGTCTGCATACCGAGCGCGTGGCTGGTCTGCATAACAGAATACATTTGTGGAACCTTGTTTTCACGTATTAGATTTCGGATCGCTGGCGTGCCCAACATAATTTCCCAGGCCGCAATCCGGCCACCTTCAGGTTTAGGTAGAAGAGTCTGGGCGATTATCGCTTCGATTGATTCTGACAACATCGATCGAATCATCTCTTTTTCGTTACCGGGAAACACGTCAATAATCCGGTCAACGGATTTTGCCGCCGAAGTGGTATGTAGTGTGGCCAGTACCAGGTGACCAGTTTCTGCAGCGGTAAGCGCTAGCCGGATGGTTTCAATATCCCGCATCTCCCCCACCAGAATTACATCGGGATCCTCCCGTAGTGCCGAGCGTAGTGCGGCAGTAAAACTATGAGTATGTTCATGCAGCTCGCGTTGGTTAATAACGCAGTTCTTGGATGCGTGAACAAACTCTATGGGGTCTTCTATGGTGAGGATATGAGCTCGCTTGTGCTCGTTAATATGATTGACTATCGCCGCAAGGGTGGTGGATTTCCCCGAGCCTGTTGGCCCGGTAACAAGGACCAAACCCTTAGATATCATCGATAACTGGGTAAAAATTGCCGGTGCATTCAAATCATCCAAAGTCAAAACAATATTTGGAATCGCCCTGAATACCGCCGAAGGTCCATTCAGCTGATTGAATGCATTAACCCGGAATCGGGCAACATTTGGCAAAGTGACCGAAAAGTCTGTTTCCAGATGTTCCTCGAAAGACTTACGCTGATTGTCATTCATCAGATCGTAAAGCATTGTGTGGACTGCCTCACCCGAAAAAGGATCGACATTTATGCGTTTTATATCACCGTCAATCCGAATCAACGGTGGCAGCCCTGAGGACAAATGCAGGTCGGACGCCCGGCTTTTAACCGCAAACGTGAGCAGTTCTGATAAATCCAACTTTCTTCCCCTTGAGTGTTGGTCAGGTAAATGACCTGACAATTATATTAATCTGTTGTGACACCTGTACAAGATATATAATTCATGTACATAGCGAAATATGTTAACGCAAGTATAACCTTTTTTTAATAACAATAAGCCGAGTTAGTCGACTCGTGATTTCCCAATTTATGACGATTCTAGAGCAAAATTTTAGCCAGATTAACAGCAACATTGCTGAATTTAGTAAACTGTATGGTCGTAATGTTAATTCGGTAACACTGGTTGCCGTTGGCAAAAAACACCCTGTAGACAAAATTATCGCGCTTTCGACCTTTGGGCAACAGGATTTTGGCGAAAATTTTGTGCAGGAAGCCGTGGAAAAAATCCTCTACTGCAAGCAACAGGCTTCGCCAACATCAGCACCACTCAGATGGCATTTTGTTGGCCACATACAAAGTCGAAAGTGTCGCGAATTGGCCCAACACTTCGATTGGGTTCACAGCGTTGAATCAATAAAAGTCGCCCGAAAATTAAGCCAGTTTAGAGACAGGGGCCCATTAAATATTCTGATTCAGGTAAATATTGACCAGGAACCGACAAAATCAGGAATTGATCCCTCTCAATTGTCAGATCTGATTCAAGACATCGCAACTTTGCCAAACCTAAGATTAAGGGGCTTAATGATTATTCCCCGGGCAGAACCCAATTTCACGGCTCAAAGAGAAGTTTTCTCCCGTTGTCGACTATTGCTTGAGAATTTACGTGCTGCAGGATACGAACTCGATCAACTGTCCATGGGCATGACCAATGATATGGAGGCGGCTATTGCCGAGGGAGCAACTATGGTTCGAATTGGTACAGCCTTGTTTGGTCAACGCCCGGCAGCCTAACATCCTGTACTTGAACTAACCTACAACAAAACAATTAGCAGTAAAATAGGGTTTCGAGAATCCGTTTTTTGATACCGGTTCCATACGCTCTTTTTCACTTTATTCACAACTTAGCATATGAGTAATACCACCGAAGGAAATACCGATAAACCGAACCTCGCATTTATTGGCGGCGGCAATATGGCATCCAGTATTATCGGTGGACTTATCGAATCGGGCTGGCCACCACAGAAAATTCACGTTTCCGAACCTTTGGCGCAGCAGCGCGAAAATTTGGCTAATCGATTTGGCTTAGTCTGTTATGACGACAATAGTGCTTGTGTTAATTCTGCAGATGTCGTCATATTGGCGGTAAAACCACAGGTATTACACGAGGCTGTATCCTCTATTAGCACTGCATTGCAGTCTAATTTACCGTTGTTAATCTCTATCGTGGCAGGAATCAGCAGCGCCGATACATTACGATGGGTTGGGGCTGACTTGCCTTTTATTCGAGTTATGCCAAATACTCCTGCCTTGGTCAATCGAGGGGTGTCAGGACTATTCGCCAATGAATTTGCCAGCAAACAACAAAAGCATTTATCCGAATCGATAATGCAGGCCGTTGGCCAGGTTGTTTGGGTCGATGAAGAAAGACTGATCGATGTGGTGACCGGTGTGTCCGGTAGCGGACCGGCGTATTTTTTTAAAACAATGGAGTTAATTCTGGCGGAAGGGATCGCTAATGGTCTCGATCCTTCAGCCGCCAAAACCCTAGTTATCCAGACTGCACTGGGAGCCGCCACCCTTGCCGAGCAGAGCAGCTTTGCTCCAGATCAGCTGCGAAAACAGGTTACTTCACCGGGCGGCACAACGGAAGCAGGCATTTTATCCATGGAGATGGCGGGAATAGATAAAACTATACGCGATGGGGTTAAAGCCGCAATAACCCGATCAGCTCAGCTTGCGGAACAATTTGGATCAATATAATGCCTTATTTCCAGGACGCTGTTAGCTTCATCATTGAAACCCTGCTGGGACTATATTTAATAGCAGTAATACTTCGATTTCTATTCCAGCTGTTTCGGGTTGACTTTCATAATCCGATTTCTCAGGTCATCGTCAAGATAACCAATCCTCCACTAAAATTATTGCGTCGTTTCATTCCAGGGCTGTTTGGTATTGACCTGGCCTCAGTTGTACTCATTCTACTGGTAAGCTTTCTCAAATTTTTTCTACTAACAAGTGTTGCCGGCCAGCAAATTGCGCCAGGAGCACTGCTGGTCTGGAGTATGGCTGAGGCGCTAAGTATTACTTGCTGGACTCTGTTAATCGCAATCTTTGTCCGCGCAATCGTAAGCTGGATTGCACCTCAAAGTCATCATCCCGTATTGCGTCTTCTTGATGGACTGAGTGAACCAATGTTGCGTCCATTCAGACGCTTGCTACCGAACATGGGTGGTCTCGATCTGTCTCCAATATTCGCTATTATCGGTATCAATCTGGTTCAAAAGCTAATTGTAAATCCTTTGTTTGATTTAGCCCAGCGGCTGGTTTAATCCGCTTTCGATATTGATTCCTGGGGAGCAGCGTCAATATCAAGTCTACGCGCCGCCAGGATGATTAGTATGACGACCGGTAGTCCGAGCAATGTGGTTACTATAAAAAAATTGGAGTAGCCAATTGAATCTACCATGGTTCCGGAATATCCACCCAGGACTTTTGGAATCAGGGTCATCAATGAGGAGAATATCGCGTACTGCACCGCGGTAAACTTGATATTGGTCAGCGCTGATAAAAAGGCAATAAATGCCGCGCTGGCAATTCCTGCTGATAGATTATCCGCTCCAATGACGATATAAAGTAGCCCGGTATGGTGACCTGCATTTGCCAGCAGCATAAACAACAGATTGGTACCGGCGGATAACAATGCACCCAACATCAGCACGCGAATCACACCGAATCTGAACGCCAGAATTCCACCGAGAAATCCGCCAACAATCGTCATTACCACGCCAAAGGTTTTGGATATCGCGGCGATTTCGCTTTTATTAAATCCGAGATCATAATAAAACACATTCGAGATCACCCCAAGCACGATATCCGAAATTCGGTATAGACCAATCAGCGCCAACAGTAACCAAGCACTGGCGACGCCATATCGATCAAAGAAGTCTCGAACCGGTCCGAGATAACTCCGTTCAATTATTTGGCGCTTTACCAGCCCGGTGGTAATTAAAAATTTCGCCATGACCCAAGCGAACGCCAGGGCGACGGCTAAGCGTGCTGATTCGACGAAAAACCCAGCGAGTACTTTATTCGATAAAACATCCGCCAGTGCGGCGCCAAGTGCATCAGAAATTGATGATGTCCAAACGTAAGCGGAGATAAAAACCGAAACACATAAAATAAACAAAATTACCAACTGCAGGTTTTCCCGAAGATCACTTTGAACCGGAGATGATCGGGTCGGCTCGCGTATTATCAAAGTAGTAATTATCCCTAACAACATTGCACCACTGATCATACGGTAGGTATCGCGCCACGCTTCATAGCTATACTGCGCATGAGTTGATCCGAGCGATTCTGCGAGTAGCAAGCCACCCGCTCCGGCCAGGATCATGGCGATGCGGTAGCCTGCAATATATGTCGATGATAATAGGGCCTGCATGCGTGGTTCGGCCGATTCAATTCGAAAAGCATCGATCACAATATCCTGAGTCGCAGAAGAAAACCCAAGTAATACGGCGCCAATTGCCAGGACCAACAGTCCATCCGGTCTGGACCCTGTCAATTCGGAACTGACCCCATCAGGGCCAGCAGGATCCGCTCCGGACATCAGCCAAATAGCCACAATGACCATACACTGGGACAATAACAGCCAACTCCTGCGCCGACCGAGCCAATCGTAGAGTAAGGGTAACTTCAACTGATCCACCAGTGGGGCCCAGACGAACTTGAATGAATATCCCAGCGCCGCCCAACTGAAATAGGTCACCATGGAGCGTGATACGCCGGCTTCCCGCAACCAAACCGATAAAGTGCCGAAAATTAGCAGAATCGGCAGCCCAGCGGAAAAACCCAGAAACAACATGGTTAGAACGCGCCGATCAAGCAATGCCCGGAATGTGAATTTGGAGATAGTTGATTCCATCGACGGTGACAGATTTAATATGTGAAGGTACAGGGAAACAAATATACGGAATTACCCTGTGAACTTAATCCCAATACAGCGAACTCGATCTAATCTGCGATAATACCTCAACCAACTCTATTCACCGACAATGAACTACGACAAACAAACATTTATAACGCTCTGCATTGATAACCAGATTCTGCGTTTTGGAGAATTCGAGCTAAAGTCGGGAAGGATCAGCCCATATTTTTTTAACGCCGGGCTTTTCAATAATGGACAATTGCTGGAACAGCTGTCCAAGTCTTATGCTGCGTTGATTGCTGACCGAATAGATCAGGAATTTATGATTTATGGGCCGGCTTACAAAGGCATTCCCCTGGCAGCCGCTACCGCAATAGCTTTATCGACAACCCACAATATAAACGTCGACTATGCCTTTAATCGAAAGGAAGCAAAGGATCATGGTGAAGGCGGTAGTATTGTGGGAGCACCGCTGGCAGGAAATGTCATTGTAATTGACGATGTCATTACCGCCGGCACCTCTATCAACGAGTCAACTGGCGTTATTCGATCCGCCGGCGCAACTCTCTTGGCGGTTGTAATTGCATTGGACCGGCAGGAAGTCGCCGGAGAATCCGGGATGTCTGCGGTTCAATCGGTACAACAACAACTGCATGTACCGGTCTATTCGATTATTGAACTCGCCGACCTGGTTGTTCATCTTGAACAAGATCCGGCAAATCAGCAGCATGCTCAAGCAGTTAGCGCTTACCGTGACCGATATGGATCTAAATCTTAAGAATTGGGAGGATATCCCATTGCATGGTCGGGACTAATAATTATCGATGTATTTTACCGCCTCGGTATTGTCATTGTCTGCTGCGGACTGAATCCAGTAAAGCCCAAGCGCCTCGTTTTTATCAGGACTTTCGTTAATATAGTAAAGGCCGATTCGGTACTGTGCATCGCCCTGGCCTTTCTGCGCCGCGCGCTGATACCAGATCATGGCATTTTCGAAGTCCTTTTCAACGCCTTCGCCGTATTCGTAAAGTCTTCCGACCTGAAACTGGGAATTCACATGTCCATCTACCGCTAATGGTTCCCAATACCCAAAAGCCTGCTCATACTGGCGCTTCTCCATCGCCTGCAGACCAAGCTTATACATACCAAATTGATCGATTAAAGGAATCTGACGACGACTGTTATTACGCGCCAGGTCCAGACTATCCGCATTCAATTCACGGTACATCGGAGCATACAACGTTAACAAAAAACTCGATGCATCCTGACTACCATTAGCCTTGGCCTGACGAAACCAGTTCATCGCCCTGGCCTGATCCTGCTTTACCCCATTCCCACTCCACAAAATCGCACCAATATTATATTGTGCCACCGGATGCCCTTGAAGCGCTGCCTCCTGCCACCAACGCCGGGAATTTTTTAGATCTTTCTCTACGCCATTGCCAGAGTAATAAGCCAGCCCCAAATTAAACTGAGCTGAACTAAATCCGAGCTCCGCCGAACGCCGATAATAGTCAGTTCCCTTAATCCGATCCTTAGCGACTCCGATGCCCCGGAAATAAATGACGCCCAGGGCAAACAATGCATCGGGGTTATCTTGCAAACTCTCATCTGACCATTGAGCAATTGCAGTTTGGTAATCCTTCCCAACAAATGCCCGCAATCCATCGTCATATCCCGCCATGGCCGAATTCCCAATGAACCCTACCCAGCAAAAAGCAATTATTACGATCGTACGCACCGACATCATCGCTTCACAAAACCTGAAATGGACGGATATGACTCTAGAGCGCTTCATCGTTAAGTTCACCGGTACGAATTCGTATGGCTTTATCGAGATCATAGATAAATATTTTACCGTCGCCAACCTTGCCGGTATGGGAGGCCCCAACGATAGCGTCCACCACTTGATCGACCCGCTCAGATTCAACCGCGACCTCAAGTTTAACCTTGGGGACAAAATCAACAACGTATTCAGCGCCACGGTAAAGTTCTGTATGCCCTTTCTGACGCCCAAACCCTTTTACTTCAGTCACCGTCATACCCTGGGCACCAATTTCAGACAGCGCATCGCGCACATCGTCGAGTTTAAACGGCTTAATTATAGCGGTGACCAATTTCATGGTTTCCCTATGACTGATTTAAGAGTCAAATTATAAGTGCTGGCGATTTTGCCAGTAACCCCTGCGGCAACCCCTTGCTACCGAAAGTGTCAACAGTATCTCAATGATAACTACTAACCCGGTTCCATTCCAGGTTATCAAACTAAACTAAATTATAGAGCAAAAATGGCGCGCCCGGAGAGATTCGAACTCCCGACCCCCTGGTTCGTAGCCAGGTACTCTATCCAACTGAGCTACGGGCGCCCGATTTGTCTCAAAGCAGCGCAAACTGGAATTTCACAATTCCTGGCGGCGCTGCCCGATCATTCCACAGGAAGAAAACCACCCGCCTGTTTTAGAAACTGCAGATGGTTATTTCCAACAACTATCAAGTCGTGGAATGGCGGAGAGAGAGGGATTCGAACCCTCGATACGCTATTAACGTATACACCCTTAGCAGGGGCGCGCCTTCAGCCACTCGGCCATCTCTCCGGGGCCGCCGAGTTTACACCAGGCAGCTAAAAAAGTGTGTAGAGACGGGTGACTTTAATCAGGAATTATGGGGATCGCCGCGGTCTGATGCCGCATTGTCATCAAATTGATCGTCTTGTTGATAACCCTGATCATACCCACGATCATTGTTCTCAAACTGGCCTCCACCGCCACCCTGCTCATTTTTAATCCGGTAATAAATTTCTTCACGATGCACCGGGATATCCTTTGGTGCGTTGATACCGATTCGAACCTGCGTACCGCGAACTCCCAGCACGGTCATTCTCACCTCTTCACCAATAAAAACTGATTCGCCTATCCGGCGTGTTAGGATTAACATAATTTACTTCGCTCCTGGTTTATATGCTCCAGCATGTTTAATTTTCGACCGACCTCGCTATCACCAAAAGCAAGTGTTTCGATATAACTACGTTGCTTTTTTAAATATTACCTACTTGATAACGCGACTCCAGCGCCGAAAGTATACACTTTTCTTATGGGTTACAAGCCCCAATGCGGCAAAAGTTTCGCTAAACCGTCATTGTTGGCGGCTGATCCAGATCAAAGGTCTTATGTAGGGTACGAACGGCAAGTTCTGAATATTCCTTATCCACCGTAACCGAGATTTTTATCTCGGAGGTGGAGATCATTTGGATATTTATTCCCTTTTCTGACAGCGCTTTAAACATGGTCGTGGCGATTCCTGCATGGGATCGCATGCCCACGCCAACCAACGAAATCTTGGCCAGGTCAGTATCTCCGACAATCTGGGTAGCACCAAGTTCCTTTACCACTGGATCCAGCAACTGGATGCATTTTTCCAGGTCATGGCTGTGAATGGTGAAGGTGAAATCGGTTAGGTCGTCTACGCCAATATTCTGCACGATCATATCAACATTAACGTGAGCATCCGAAATAGGTCCCAGGATGCTATAAGCAATACCCGGACGGTCAGGAACGCCTCGTACCGTGACCTTGGCTTCATCCTGGCTACAGGCAATACCGGAAATTAGGGGTTGTTCCATTGAAGCTTCCTCATAGGTTATCAGGGTCCCGACACCAGGTTCGAATGACGACAACACGCGTAACGGGACATTATATTTACCAGCGAACTCGACAGATCTTATTTGCAATACCTTGGCACCGGCTCCAGCCAATTCGAGCATCTCTTCGAAGGTAATCCGGTCAAGTCGCCTGGCCTCAGGCACAATTCTCGGGTCAGTGGTATAGACCCCATCCACATCGGTATAAATACGACACTCTTTAGCCTTCAGCGCCGCAGCCATGGCAACCGCAGTAGTATCCGAGCCGCCGCGTCCTAGGGTGGTGATATTGTTCGCCGCGTCCACGCCCTGAAATCCCGCAACGACGACAACCCTTCCCTGGTCCAGGTCAGCCATAACTCGTTCGGCGTCGATACTTTGGATTCTGGCTTTTCCATGAATTTCGTCGGTCAGTATACGAATTTGACCACCGGTATATGATCTGGCGGAAATACCAATAGCTTCCAGCGCCATGGACAATAATGCGATTGTCACCTGTTCGCCGGTTGACACCAGCACATCCATTTCCCGGGGCTGTGGATTTGGATTAGCTTCTCCAGCAAGCGTGAACAACCGATTAGTTTCACCACTCATGGCAGAGACCACCACAATCATGCGATGACCCTGGCGGGCTGAATTCGCGACGTTTTCCGCGACCGCTTTAATCCGCTCTACGGAACCCACAGAGGTTCCACCGTATTTTTCTACCAGTAATGACAAGGATAAAACTCGAGTTAGCGTCTAAAAATGCTGGCGGATTTAATCGGTTTTGGAATCAAATGTAAAGACAACTAACCACGATCCGAGACCCAGCTATAGGTGGCCTCTATCAGCTGTCCAATTGCTTCCACGTTTGGACCGCCGCCCTGGGCAAGATCCGCCCTGCCGCCGCCTTTACCTCCTGCCAGGGGGGCCAGGTGGCCAATCAGTTCACCTGCTTGAAATCGTTCCACCAGGTCTTTGCTGATACCTGCGATGATCGTCACCTTTCCCTGGTTCGCACCAACAACCATAACGATGCCACTGCCAATTCTGTTTTTCAATTGATCTACAGTGGCCCGCATGGTTTTTACTTCGGCATCGTCCTGACGAACCGCGGCAACCGCAACCCCGTTTATTTGACGAACAACATCTTCCCCAGCGCCGCCCATCGCAATCTTGGCCTGTAGGGTTTGAATTTGCTTTTGTTGTTCTTTTTGCGAATCGAGCAACACCTGAAGCCTGGTCGAAAGCATGTCAGGCATAGTTTTCAGGGTTGCCGCCGCCGCCGCCAGGGTTGCAAGCTGGAGATTAATCCAGTCCTCCGCTTCGGCGCCAGTAATGGCTTCAATCCGTCTGATTCCGGCGGCAACACCCGACTCTGAAACAAGCTTGATCAGGCCAATATCACCGGTTCTGGCGACATGGGTTCCGCCGCATAATTCGAAGGAAAATTCTCCCATGCGGATTGTTCGAACCTGTTGATCGTATTTTTCGCCAAATAATGCTTCAGCTCCCTCCTGCCTGGCATCATCGAGGTCCATCTGCTCGATCGCAACCTCATGATTGCTGCGTATCTGGTGATTAACCATTGATTCGATTTGACCCAGTTGATCTCCGGAAACTGGCTCATGGTGAGAAAAGTCGAATCGCAGTCGTTTTGACTCCACCAGGGACCCTTTTTGTTGTACATGTTTTCCCAGGACTGATTTTAGAGCGGCGTGTAGCAAGTGAGTTGCAGAGTGATTGCTAACGCTTCCTCCACGCAATGGTTGATCCACCTGCAAATTACTGCTGTCGCCGACAGACAAAACTCCGTCTAAAACCCGCCCAAAATGCCCAATAACCTTGTTCGCCAAATACTGGGTGTCTGTTATTTTAAAATACCCTTTTAGTCCGGTTAAAGCACCCCGGTCCCCGACCTGACCACCACTTTCAGGGTAAAACGGCGTGATCCCGGTTACCACTATTCCTGTCTCGCCTTGGGTCAACTGTTCAACTGACACTCCATCCTTGACTAATGCAACGACCTGGGATTTCTCCGATAATGATTCATAGCCACTAAACTGCGTGGGTTTAACGTTAGGGAGTTTAATTTTTTCGCCTTGAACGAATTGACTGGCTGCCCGCGCCCGCTCGCGCTGGGACTGCATCGCTGCGTCAAATCCTGCCTGATCGATCTTCAGGGCATGCTCCCGGGCCACGTCAGCAGTCAGGTCAACGGGAAATCCAAATGTATCGTAGAGCTTGAAAACAACCGAACCATCGATTGTATCTCCGTCTAGTTGCACGATCTCCCGATCCAGTATTTTCAGGCCTTGATCCAGAGTTTCATTAAAATTCTCATTTTCAAGCTTTAGAACACGTTCAATATTCTCCCGCTGTTTCGATAAATCCGGATAAGCCTCTCCCATTTCTGAAATTAGGGGGGCCACCAGTTTATGAAAAAAGGGTTGTTTGCAACCCAGTTGGTATCCGTGGCGAATCGCGCGACGGATGATCCGTCGCAGTACGTATCCACGACCTTCATTGGACGGAATAACATCGTCCAGCACCAGAAAAGCCGTTGACCGAATGTGGTCTGCGATTACCCGCAATGATTTACTTTCCAGATCTTTTACCTTAACCACATCAGCAGTTGCCTTGATCAGGTTTTGGAATAGATCAATTTCGTAATTGCTATGGACATTCTGTAATACTGCCGCGATGCGTTCCAGTCCCATGCCCGTATCTACCGAAGGCTTCGGAAGCGGTGTCAGGGTTCCATCGGCACTTCGGTTGAATTGCATAAAAACCAGATTCCATATTTCAACATACCGGTCTCCATCTTCTTCCGGTGTTCCCGGTGGTCCTCCCTCAACCTCTTCACCATGATCATAAAATATCTCGGAACAAGGGCCGCACGGGCCGGTATCACCCATCTGCCAGAAGTTGTCATGGGCGCCAATCCGGGTTACCCGGGTTGGCGGTACACCAATCTGATTAACCCAAATATCTTCCGCTTCATCATCATCTTCAAAAATGGTAATCCATAATTTATCTGGAGCCAGACCAAACTCTACGGTCAACAATTGCCAGGCGTGCTTGATTGCTGCTTCCTTAAAATAATCACCAAAACTGAAATTCCCCAGCATCTCAAAAAACGTATGATGCCTGGCGGTATATCCAACGTTGTCCAGATCATTATGTTTGCCACCTGCTCGAACGCAGCGTTGGGAAGTAACCGCTTTATCATAGTTTCGCTTCTCCTCGCCAAGGAACAGATCTTTAAATTGAACCATACCGGCATTGGTAAATAACAGGGTTGGATCGTTTCCCGGTACCAGCGAACTACTGGGCACTATTTGATGTCCGTGATTCTTGAAGTACTCGAGAAAACGCCTTCTTATCTCTGTGGTTTTCATATCTGTGGCTAGCAAAAACAGGCACGGGATAATACCAAAGTTCCCATAGAATTGGGTTTAACAGTTTTGCACATAAATAACCGGAATCATGGATTGTCCGGCTGGCCCGGATATTTTATGAAGGTCTGGAGTTTAGAACCAATCTGACTAAGTAGGTTTGGTCCAAATCCAGAAGGACAAACGTGTTTTTCCATGAAAACAGCTAAAACGAAATTGAAATTGTTGAATTGCCAGTAACATGTGAAAGAGTGTGTCCGCCTTTATGAAATATTCGGGCTAGACCAGATAGGTTCAGAAGTTCAATTTTGCTATGACCAAAGCAGAGAACTATGGCCAACAATAAAGAGTGGAAAGCATGGGTTTCATAAATCTCTCTTCGCAGCATCCTTACTACGAAATCGTAACCAGGTCTTACCAGCAACCAGTCTAATCGAATCTAGCTGACCTCAGATCATTATGGTCATACTCGGATCATCCATTGAAGCCGGATATTTCCCGAGACGTGAACCCTCGTTGCTGTAAGAACCGGGATTGCCTGGCCCATTCGCGATACTCTTTTGGTCTCGCCTCACCAAATTTTTTTCGGCGTACCTGTTCCGCTAATTCCAGCCATTGATCCTTATATTGCTCCATCACAATTTCCACAATGATCGGATCGACTTTATTCTTGTTCAATTCCTGCTCAACAATTACCGGCCCTTTTCCAGCGCTTATTCTTACTCTTCCAATTTGCTCAGCAAATCGTTGGTCAGATTGCGCGCCGCCCTGCATAAGCTGGTCCAACACCTGATCGGCCTGCCCAAACTGGTCAAACCTGTCCAGTTTGCAACTTAGCTCAAACCTGCTGTGTTCACGCCGGGCGAGGTATTCATAAGCCTTATCCTGCAATTTGAGATAGTCTTTTTTACGCTCCACGATGTCCAATTCGGAACCGAGTAACTCCATGTCATTCATATGCTAATTGGAAATAAATTCCTGGAGTAGCTAAACAGCCAAGAGTGTTAAGCGTCACGAACCTTAGACCCTATGGATGTCAGTAGTCATGACTGTTTTGAAAAAAACGTCAATGTGGAGGACCTGATGACTGTTGGTCCTCCATATTACTCATCCCAACCCAAATACATTGCCAAAACATTTTATTACCGATTAGGCCTGAATAGCCGAGTCCGGTGGCAAGTCTTTAACAGCTTTTAAGGTGGCACCGTCAGCCTCTTTAATTAAGCCCTTTTTCTCGCGAATGATTTGTTCAATCTCATCCGCCATCTCCTGATTTTCTTTCAAGAATTCCCGTACATTATCGCGTCCCTGACCAATGCGGTCTTTTCCATAGCTATACCAGGCACCCGATTTTTCGACCACGCCAACTTCAACACCAAGATCGATCAACTCTCCCTGCTTCGAGACACCTTCGTTGTAGAGGATATCAAATTCCGTTTGTTTAAACGGCGGAGCAACTTTATTCTTGATTACCTTGACCCGGGTCTGATTACCAAGTACTTCGTCGCCCTTCTTGATCGCGCCTATTCTTCGGATATCCAGTCGAACCGATGAATAAAATTTCAGCGCATTGCCTCCGGTAGTCGTTTCAGGATTACCAAACATGATCCCAATTTTCATCCTGATCTGGTTGATAAAGATCACCATAGTATTGGACTTTTTGATGTTCGCAGTCAGTTTTCTCAATGCCTGGGACATCAGTCTGGCCTGTAGCCCAACATGATGATCTCCCATCTCGCCTTCAATTTCTGCTTTAGGGGTTAATGCAGCCACCGAATCAACGATAATTACGTCCACCGCGGCAGATCGTACCAACATATCCGCAATCTCAAGAGCCTGTTCCCCCGTATCGGGTTGCGAAACCAGTAGCTCATCAATGTTCACTCCGAGACGCTCGGCATAAGATGGATCCAGAGCATGCTCAGCATCGATAAATGCAGCAGTTCCGCCGGTTTTTTGTGCCTCGGCGATTACCGACAGTGTCAGGGTAGTTTTCCCCGAGGACTCCGGCCCGTAAATCTCGATTACTCGCCCTCTTGGCAGGCCACCAATTCCCAGCGCAATATCCAGACCGAGTGAGCCAGTCGAATATACTCTTATGTCCTGGGCAACAGTTGAATCTCCCAATCGCATGACAGATCCTTTGCCGAACTGGCGGTCAATTTGACCTAACGCTGCATCCAGCGCTTTTCGCTTATTTTCGTCCATTATAGTCAGTACTCTTTAATGTTGTTTCGGAATGTAGAACGGGCTGCAGCGTTTCTGGAATGCTACTTCATATGTTCTCTAATTTGAGAACATATCAGTGTTGAAGATTGATTACAACCGCTAAGCAGGATTAATTATCTCACAGCCTGTCTCTGAACCGCACACCACTGAATTAATATTTACTCAATTAAATCAACAAAATAGATGTATGTTACGAGCATTATCTGAGGATCAACATGGGATATTGACGATAAAATATTGAAAAGGTTAAAGCTCGACCTGAATAGGACATCACAGAGTCGTTAACCTGCTTTAGTCTGGTCGGCGTAAATGAATCAATTCGCCGTCACCGCCCAGATCCGATCGTTCTCCTACAAAATCGAGAACTGCTACGCAGCAGGTAGTCATCAACTTTCCATCTTGCGGGATGGACACTTCCGGATAGTAGTGCATAACGGTAAGCTCAAACCCCGGGTTGTGCCCGATCATCATAACGGTTTGATTTTTTTCCAGGTGCTGCTCGGCGATTTGGACAACTTCATTCTCGGTCGCATGATAAAGATCGCCAAGAAATAAAACTTCCGATGCCGATATATCTAACTCGGTTGAGACCAACTGCAAGGTTTCCCTGGTTCGGGCCGCGCTCGAGCAGCAAATCACATCAGGCTTAAGATGATTAAAATGCAGCCACCTTCCAACCCTGGGTGCGTCCCGCCTGCCCCGGGGATTTAATGGTCTTTCAAAATCTGTAGCGGCGGCGCTTTGCCAATCAGATTTTGCGTGTCGCAACAGGATCAGTCGTCTGGTCGCCATGGATAATCTCAATCAGTACAATACGGCCACTATTCTACCCCCTCACATGTTCGTTAATGGCTGATGGCAAAAAAAAATAAACAACCTCGGGAAGGCACCATTGCCTTCACTGCAGACCGGCATGAATATTATGAACTGGCGGTCCAGTGTGTAGAATCGGAGATCGATATGGTGGAGGATACCTATGAGAAACTTCGAGGTGTCAAGGCAACGTATTTAAGGGAAGATTTTTGCGGTACAGGCAACACCAGTTGCGAATGGGTTCGGCGACGTTCCGATAACCGCGCAATCGGCCTGGATCTGGATCAGGAGGTTCTGGACTGGGGCATAAAAAATAAAGTATCCAGGCTGACGCCAGAGCAACAGCAGCGGATTAATCTGACCAATCAGGATGTTTTGAAGGCAAAATGCGATCCGGCAGATATCGTTCTGGCGATGAACTTCAGCTATCAGTTATTCAAAAGCCGGGATGCACTACGTCATTACTTTGCCCAGGCGCATAAAGGTTTGGCAGATGGCGGAATATTTTTTATTGATGCATATGGCGGCCATGAATCGACCAAAAAACTAAAGGAAAAAACCAAAAACGAAAACTTCGATTACTATTGGCATCAAAGTAAATATAACCCGATAACCGCCGATATTCTGTGCCACATTCATTTCCGCTTTAAGGACAAATCCTGGTTGAAAAAAGCGTTTACTTATGACTGGCGTCTTTGGACACTGCCCGAGTTACAGGAATTACTCAAACAGGCGGGGTTCAGCAAGGTTCAGGTTTATTGGGAAGGCACTGATCCGAAAACCGGTGAGGGAAATGGTGAATACTTCCCGACCAACCGGGGCGAAGACGATCCCAGCTGGATTGTTTATATCGTCGGTGAAAAATAAATCCCCCAGATGATTATTCCTGGCATGTTGAGTTTTGCCATCAATTAACCATTCAGGATAAGTCTAAACCCTGCAATGCCTCATTCACGTCAGCAGGAGATCGAACGTGAACCCCTTGCAGCCCTGCATTTCGTGCGCCCTCAACGTTCTCTAACATATCATCAAAGAATAGGACCGCCGAATGGGGGATTTCAATTGCCTCTGATATGGCGTCAAATGCAGCCTTCTCGGGTTTTCTTAGCCCCATGTCTGAAGACACAAAAATCCGCTCAAACAGACCAACCAGGTCGGCATAATCGATCATCCATTTGGCCTGATGGGTTGAATTTGAATTGGAAAAAGCGAAACAGGGAATTTGCTGCTTAATCTGCCGAATTTGCTTGACGGTTTGCTCTATCTCTCCCACAAAAATTGCATTCCATCCGACTTCTATTTCCACGTCACTGGCATCCAGGTCTAAATGCTTTCTTAGATAATCAAAATAAGTAGATCCACTAATTTCTCCTCGTTCATGTCGCTGATACGCCCGATCCATTAGGTAGTGTGACTTTATTTCCGCAAAAGTAAGCGTTGAATAGGGTTCCCAGATACGAAATGCTCGGTCAAAATCAATGTCAATAACTACACCTCCGAGATCAAACAGTAACGCATCTACCCTGGGAGAGTTTTTCATCGAATATTTAACTGTAAATTCTTTTCAACTGCGAAACCAACATTACATCAGTTTGATATTATGAATAGAACAGCAGGACAACTGCGCCGTCTTTACTACCAGCGGTATGCATGGCTCCTGGCGCTCGAACGATAAAATCACCTGCTCCATAGGTGTGATCCTGATCAAAAAAACTTCCTTCCAATACATAGATTTGCTCAATCTCTTGGTGAGCGTGTAGCGGCGAATACGCACCAGGATCCACCTTCATCAGCCAGGTTTTTAAAGCTGGTGCATCTTGTTCCAGCAATGGCTTGATCCAAAAACCTTCGCTGCCACTATCCTGCCACTCCTGCCCTTCACCATGGGCAACAGCGGAACCCGCCGTCGGCAGATTCAAAGCCTTGCCAGGCTGGCGATTGGTAAATAGTTCTCCCAAACCGGAAACTATGCCCTGGATCGTTGTGACTCAGGATCCCAAACCGGATCACTGATGACCGAAACCTTGCGACGTTGTCCGAGTAACTCGACGTCAAAGGAATTTTCAGGATCAGCATAGGCTGCGTCAACATAACCGAAACCGAGACTCTTGCCGGTATAGTGGCCAAAACCTCCTGAAGTTGTTATACCAATAACTTTGTCACCATCCAACAATGGTTCTCCTCCTACGATATCGTTATCGCCCGTTTCAACTTCGACATATACAATTTTGATTTTCGGTCCCTCTGCACGAATTTTAAGGGTTGCATCTCGACCAATAAAATCCCCCTTGTTTTCGTTAAAGAAACGCTCTACCCCGGACTCCACCGGAGAAATCTCATTGGTTAATTCTGCGCCCCAGCCTTTATAAGCTTTTTCGATACGCAATGAATTCACCGCATAGGTACCAAAATTCGCGATATCAAATTCTTGCCCGGCTGACCATACCGCCTCATAAACTTCCAGTATTCGACCCATCGGACAATGCAATTCCCAACCCAGTTCGCCAGCGTAATTTACCCGGAGCGCCCTCAGCGGAATCCCGGCAACGGTAATTTCCTTACCAGTTAGCCAGCGAAAACCCTGATTGGATAAATCTGCATCGGTAATTTTCACCAGCAATTCCCTGGATCGTGGACCAGCCACAACTAATACGCCCCATTCATCGGTGATATTGTTCACTTCAACCTGTTCGCCAGCGATAATTCCCTGAGTAAGGATGGACAAATCCCTCTCCTCACAATTGGCACCGGACAGAATATAATAATGTCCGTCACCAATTCGAGTAATGGTTGACTCTCCATTTAACCTGCCCTCTGGAGACAAATAGTGAGACAGGGTAATACCGCCTTCTCGGGTTGGCATTTTATTAGCGCTAATCCGATTGAGAAATTTTTCTGCGTCTTCACCCATGACGTCATACTTGGCGAAGCTGGACAAATCCAAAACTCCTACCCGATCACGAACTGCCTTGCACTCTGCAGCAACAACTTCAAAGGTATTGTTATGGCGAAATCCGATATCTTCCTCACGACCGTCCAGTGAGAACCATTTAGGACGTTCCCACCCATTTACCTCAGTGAATACGCAACCTTGGGATTCGAGCAGATCATATAACGGTGTAGTACGTTGCTTGCGCGCACCAGGACGTTCTTCACCAGGCAAATGCAACTTGTACATATGCTCGTATTCTTCATGGGATTTGATTTTGGTGTAGCGACCCGGGGCAAAATCACTAAACCGCCGTGGATCAACTCCAGCCATATTAATTTCGGCATCGCCGTATATCATCCACTGAGCCAGATACTTGCCGCTACCCGCACCTGCAGCGATTCCAATGGAAGCGCCATTGCAATGCCAGAAATTGCGTAAACCGGCCGCCGGGCCAAGAAAGGGATTACTATCTGGCGTGTGTGGTATGGCACCACAAACCACCCGTTTGATACCAAGATCACCCCACATAGGAATTCTCTCCATCACCCGTTCCACGTATGGCATTACGTTATCAAAATCCGGATCGAACAATTCATTAACAGAGTCCCATTCCGGCCAGCCATCCCGATGGGTCCAGCACTCTTCAGACTTTGCCATCTCATAGATTCCGATCAGCGCCGATTTCTGTTCCTGCCGATAATAAGAGGATGGATAGGGGTCGCGAATAACAGGCATCTCTTGGTCATTTTCGAGGAAAGACTTGACTGTATCCGTAACGATGTAGGTGTGTTTCATGTTGGTGATTGGAACGTCGGTTCCGACCATTTGAGCTACCTGCCGGGCGTAGCAACCTGCCGCGTTAACAACATGTTCGGCGATCACATTGCCCTGCTCGGTAATTACTTCCCAATCACCTGACGGCCTGGGTTTAATATCAAGGACGCGATTGTTACTGACAACTTTGGCACCAAACTGGCGCGCTCCCTTGGCCATGGCATTACATACACCCGCAGGGTCAACGTGCCCATCATCTATGGTCCAGGCACCCGCCAGAACACCATCAATGTTGGCATAAGGAATCAATTGTTTGATCTTGGCGGGATCAATAATCTCGCATTCAAAGCCAATCAGCTTACCAACGCTGGCGACCCGCTGAAACCATTCAACCTCGGCCGGTTTTAGGGCAAATCGGATACCTCCGCAGCCATGCCAGCTTACATACTGTCCGGTTAACGCTTCGAGTTTGGGATAAAGCGTAGTCCCGTGATTATGGATTTTAGCCATATTGTAGTCGGCGATAAAACTCGGACAAAGTCCAGCCGCATGCCAGGTTGAGCCTGAGGTTAGCTCACCTTTTTCGATTAACAGGCTGTCGGTCCATCCTTGTTCGGCAAGGTGGTACAACAAACTGGCGCCCATCATGCCGCCCCCAACGATGACAACTTTTGCCTGGGCGGGTAAGTTTGATTCGCTCATTCTATTTTTAATACCTAGCGTAAATTAGCGTCAACCTTTCGGACGCATTTGTTCCCGAGTGATTCGAATATCAAAATTCTCTCGAATTCGTTCATCGACCGACTCAGGTATATGGGACGGAAAATGGGTAGCAAGTATGTTTTGTACAGATTGCTGGGCCCGCTCATCAATTCTACTCGCGCCCATTTCAATCCATCCCGCAGGGGTTAATCTATCGCCAAGATCCGGATAGACATAGTCTCGTTCCATCCTGGACAGGGTCGCATCATGTCCCAGAAAATGCTCAGGTCCATTGAGACATACATCACTAATCGTATCAAATGCGAGATTCTCGGTGTCGATATCGACCCCGCGAACGCTGCGATTAATCGCACCCATCATATCGTTATCGATGGCGCAGCCAGAAAAACTAAAACCGAGCAAGCTCGCGTGCATGCCAGCTGATTCGTAAATCATATTGGCTCCACTATGGCCGGCCAGGGATAAAGTGTAGCCTTTTTCGAATCCGGACTGCGCGTCTGGAATTTTACTGTCGGCCATTCCTGCAGCTATTCCAGTGGGCAAATCATAATAGCGCCCCATTTGTCCGCAGGCAGCCATTAGCACTGCCTGCTCGCCGCTACCACCGCTCATCGCTCCGGTACGTAGATCTGAAACGAAAGGCCAGGGTCCGGCAATACAGGGGTGTTTTGGCACGATGGCGTTGGCGTATACCAGGGCACCCAATACTTCGGCCCATTCCTGAACCACTGCACCCGCTAAGGAGGCAGGGCTGGTCGCTCCTGCCTGTCCCGCTGCCAGCAATAAAACTGGCATTCCTCCTTTAATACATACTTCCATTACCCGACAGGCATCTTCCGCAAAACGCATCGGCGGCACCACGAAACAGCATGACAAACTGGCAAACGGACGTTCCCGCCACTTGTCTTCGCCACCCGCGATTTCATGCAGCAAACGCAGCCCCTCTTCAGCATGGGCTGGATCAACGTAGCTTAGGCCACAGTGTTTTGTGGTACCTGCCACAGATGCATAGGTGGTATTTAAATCCATTGCCGCTGGGTCTTCTATGTCCCTTGCGACCATGCAGCGTTGGAAAAAATGTAGATGCTCGAGCTTATCCACCAGGCGTGCCGCATCGTACAAATCCTGGGCAGTAGATTCTCGATATAGTCCTTTGCCAGGATAGGCTTCGTGGGTTTTCCATTCGTCGACAACATGGACCGCAGCACCTGCTGTACCAAAGTGCACTTTATTTCCGGTCAATTGCATATCGTACTTTGGATCCTGAGCATATAAGGTCACGTCTCGAGCTGCATTCGCTATTGCATCTTCAATCAATGCCCGCGGGAACTTGAGACGACCGTCCTTGTATTTTCCTCCTGCCTTGGTTACATATTCAATACAACTGGGAATTGACCGGGAAAATCCCACATCCTCCAGCAGATTCAGAATCGTATCGTGCACACGCCCCATATCCGCTTTGGTCAGAGGCATAAACCGACCTCCCTCCATTCCAGGGCGCACGGGTTTATTTTCTTCAGATAGTGGTGCGGCTCTGAGTGCTTTGCGCGCTTCTCTGCCCCCGGCTCTTCGAGTTGACATGATTATCAGTTACTGAAAGATTGTAAGCGAGGAAGTATCGATCAATCAGTCGGCCCGGGTCTAATAATTTACGACTGCAATTTATGATTTCGCGTCCGGACTGATACGCCCATAACGATTTACCCCCTCACCCTTTCCGGGTATCCCGTGGGGTCACGCCAAAGCTCGAATAGTAGCGGCTGCTAAAATGTCCGGCAGATTTAAATCCACAGGCAACCGCAACATCAATTATTTTCAGAGAAGTGTTCTCCAACATTCTTCGCGCGGTTTCGAGCCGAAGGGTAAGGTAGTATCGAGCTGGTGTGGTATTTAGATAACGCCGAAACAATCGTTCGAGCTGGCGCTTGGAAATACCCACAAGGTTGGCGAGTTCGGCAGGGGTCAACGGCTGTTCAATGTTTGCCTCGACCAATTCAATACACTCCAGTAAATCGGGATGGGTTACGCCTGTGCGCGCCTGAATGTTCATTCGCTGGGGTTGTCCGGCGTGGCGAATCAGCGGATGTATCAAGCTATCGGCGACCGAGGCGGCCAGTTCATGTCCATGATGCTGCTCAATTACATACAACATCATGTCCAGTGAGGCGGCGCCGCCGGAGCAGGTCAACCTGCGCCTATCAACCTCAAACACGTCGGACGAAACTTTATGATCGGGCCATGACTCCTTAAACTGCGCCATATTTTCCCAGTGGGTTGTACACTGCAATCCGTCGAGCAAACCTGCCTGTGCCAAAATATGACAACCCGTTTCGAGTCCCGCTATGGCAATATCCCTTTCGGCCTGTTGTTCCAGCCATTTGAGCACCCGTTTATTACTAAACTCTTCGGGATGAAATGGTCCGGATACGACGATCATGGAAAAATCATTGGCGTCCTCCAGAGCAAGATCGGACTTTTGCACCATACCGTTGGACGCTACGATGTCGTTACCGTCATCACTAATAACCCGCCACTGATACAACTTACTTTTCGACAGTCGATTAGCTATTCGTAACGGCTCCAAAGCAGAAATAAACGGCAACAAATTAAACGAATCGGTAAGATAAAATCCCACCGATCTCTCTGCACCCTCTGAGACTCTGCCAAATTCAATCTTGTTCATATAGGTCCGCTGAAAACCCTGAAATTTGATACGGTGGTATTATCTTGGGCTTGCATGGCAATAACAAGCTGGCAGACACAAAAACTAACCGACACAAATTTAAATATGGCGAAAATTGCAGTTATCGGAACCGGCAATATGGGTGCGCCCATGGCAATTAACCTCTCAGCGGCCAACCACCGCGTTCGAGCATTCGACATTGTAGCAAGTAAAATGAGGGCACTGGAACCCCACGGAATCACTGCCGCCGCTTCCCACCACGATGCGGTAGATGGAGCTGAAATAATTATAACCATGTTGCCTACGGCGGTTGAAGTTAAACAGGTTTATGTCGACGAAATTTTTTTGCATGGTAATAAAGGTTGTACTCTGATCGACAGCTCGACTATAGACCTTAAAGACGCTAAAGAAATACATCGAAGAGCCAGGGAATACGGGTTCAATATGATCGACGCGCCGGTTTCCGGTGGCACCGTTGGCGCAGCAACAGGAAACCTAACCTTTATGGTTGGTGGTGAACAACAGGCGCTTTCGTTGGCCGCACCCGTGCTCGATATAATGGGCGCAACAACCATTCATTGCGGTGCTGCGGGCATGGGACAAGCTGCAAAAATGTGTAACAACATGATGCTCGGCATTCAAATGGCATCTGTAGTCGAAGGTTTTCATCTTGCAAAACGTGTGGGCCTGACCAATGCAAAACTATTTGAGGTCGCGACAAGTTCATCCGGAAATTGCTGGTCGTTAACTGCGTTCTGCCCAGTACCCGATCTGGCCCCTGCTTCTCCTGCAAACAACAATTTCCAGGCCGGTTTCGCCACCGACCTTATGTTAAAAGACATGGGTATCGCCTTAAACGCAGCAAAGGAGGTCGATCTCGACCTCGAAGTAGCCCCGGTAGCGGCAGAGATCTATCGCCATTTTAGTCAAATGGGCAATGGTGAACTCGATTTTTCAGCTATTTATAAACTTCTCGAATAGGATGACGTGTAGCGAGGCCAAAGGTATCGAATTAAAAGTCCAATGATTATACGTCCAGTAAAAATTGTCGCTCCCCTCTCTACTTCCTCGTCATTCCGCGCAAGCGGAATCCAGGATCTCCTTGCTTTATATCAGGTATCGGCAGGGCAAATCGTCCAATCCATGAAGAAGCAGGGCCCTGCCATGGGGAATATACTGTGCCGATTGTGACAATTGACTAAGCCCTAATTCCAGACACAACCGAACATTCTGCTCTGTTTTCTCCCGAGAATAGTTGGTCCGAGGATAATAATTTGGGTGAATATTTATAAAAATCTAATTGAAACTTATACATTAAAATGTTACTAATAGCGCTGTATTGGTGTTGTTATAGCAATAATAATACCTCCAACAACCAATATCCTTACAATTTTCCCTCAGGCTTATACATGCCTGCCTGGGCACTTTAACAAATTTTTATACGCAAATTCTTACGGGGGAGTAGTTATGGCGAATCGATCATACTTTAATAGTTTACGCGGGAAGATTACCAATCGCGCGTTAATCCTGGGTATCTTGCCCATCGTTCTGGTTGGTGGTCTGGCCTATTATGGCTTGACCCGTTTAATTGAAGAAGCGGATAGTGGTCTGGATAAAAGTCGAAGCGAGTTACTCGACAAGGTCGTGGGCGCGAACCTGAGTGCCACCGCAAACCGCATCGTTCAACAACTGGATGGATTTATGCTGGAACGAATTTCCGACGTGGTAACCTGGGCAACTGCACCCAATGTCATCGACGCCGCTCGAAATTCCGCCGGTTTTCATCGTAGCCGTGGGTTTCCGGGAATGAGCGTGGAAGAGGTAGAAAGTCGGTTTCAAGATCAAAAAAGTCTTGGTCTGTTCCCACAAACAAATAACTATCTAATACAACAAATAGAAAATTCGTTACATTTTGGTGAGGTTTTTATTACTGACGAATTCGGCTATAACGTTGCTCTAACCAATCCAACTTCCGATTTCGTACAAAGCGACGAACAGTGGTGGATTACTGCCATGGACAATGGAATTTCGGTGGGTCAAGTAGAATTTGATACCTCAGCAGGAATATGGTCGATCGACATATCCGTTCGCATAGACGACCCCCAAACAGGTAATCGGCTCGGCGTGATGAAATCAGTTCTCGGTGTGAGCCTGATTCAGGAAGTTTCAGACAACCGCGCGGCTGAGATCAGCCAAGGCAGCGTGACTGTTTCCAATAATGTCGGTTTGTTGCTCGCGGAAACCTCAAGTAATCATAGCGTTGATCGCATCATGTCCGCCGCCGGGAATCTGAGTGGCAGCAGCAATAGCACTATCCAGGATGCCCTCAAGGGAAGCGGAGATGGCTATACTATCGGCGATGCCGAGGTCCTTGGATTTTCCAGATCGGCGGGTTCGGAACTATATGGTAGCGCAGTAAAAGACTTTAGTGGCTTCGACTGGCTGGTTTTGGTGCAACAACCCAAAAATGTAGCCTTGGCACCAATAGCCAATCTCAACGAAGTTCAGGCGAAACTCGCCGAATCTCGCGACAATACCCTACTCTATGTAGGAATTGCGACAGCAATCATTGCCTTGATCGCCATATTTATGGCGAACCTGTTGTCCAAAAAAATAATTGGACCCCTGAATCAGTTACAAGAAGTAGCAGAGCGGGTTGCCCGTGGCGACACATCACGTCCGATCAGTATTCGGTCCAATGACGAAATAGAAGATCTCGCCAAAATTTTCGACCGGATGCGCAACAGTGTGGCGATCCTGATCAGTCGTTACAAGAAAATGCAAAGCGACAGGACACCGGGCTAGGTAGGGCTCGCTAGGTAGGGCTTGATGGTCGCAGCAATCCGATCCGGTATGCGACTTCAAAATAGCTTTTTTGGGTTCGCCTCTCCAAAGCTTCGGTAATCGCATTTATTCTGGCGCCTACTAACTGGTGCCCCATAATGCTTACGGTGAAATCTACCGTGCTTTGCATAACGTCGGCGTAAATAGACCAGGGCAGGTCTGTTCGCATCTGGATGATTTTTCCGCTATCTATTGTAATCGCCCAATTTTGCTCTAGTGCCGAGTCAATCACCTGTCGGTCAAGATTTTGGCCCAGCTTAGCACCACCAAATCGGGTAACTAATTTATACAAACCGAGAACCTGGAAGCGAAACAAATTATCCAACAATACCTTATTACTTTGTATTTTTGGTTCAAGCTCCTGGTCCATTAGAGAATCCCGGCAAGCTTTCTTGACCCAAGCACCATCAATATAAAACCAATTATAAAGAATCCGTCGTGAGCGGTGCCTGCCGCTAACCCCATTATCGGCTTTAGCCAGGTAACAGATAGAAGGGAAATCACTACCGCCAACATACCACTGCCGTATAACACCAGGGTGGTTGAGATAATGCTCCCTGACATCCTGGAACTAAGAGAAAATACATAAATAGACGCCAGTAATCCGAGCAAAATTGCAATGCTTAACAGTATCTGGCTGAACTCGATTGCTCCCTGCTGTGCCATCGCCGGGGTTGAGTAAATACCAACCAGGGCGACGAAGAATACTCGTGGCAAATTGAACATACCTTCTATTCCTCCATTGAAATTATAGCTTCGGATCTGAAATCGACAGATATAAAAATAATTAGTTCCCGAATATCTCAAAATACCGCCACGGTAAGCGGCACTTACCCTTTAATATCGTCAACCCAGGTTGTCGCTGAACCTTTTAATCCTCTTGCAAGCTTCCTCCAGGTCAGATTCTGGTGCAGCATAAGACAGACGAAAATACCCATCACTTCCAAATGCTGACCCTGGAACCAGAGACACACCCTGCTCTTCCATTAATGCCATTACCCAATCTCCGTCTGATGCAAGTAACTTTCCACTGGCGCTGGTCTTGCCTAATTGGTCAGCGATGGACACGAATAAATAGAATGCACCGCCGGGCGCGAAGCAACGGAGTCCATGGATGGCATTGAGAGCTGCCATGGTCTTGGAACGGCGTTGATTGAAACTATTCGCCATGGTCGATAACATTTCCTGAGGACCATCCAAAGCTTCGACAGCGGCCCATTGGGCTATCGAGCATGGGTGCAGCGTGGACTGTCCCTGAATTTTCTTCATAGCGGAAATAAGCTGAGGATCTCCAGCACCAAATCCAATTCTCCAGCCGGTCATCGCATGGGATTTCGAGAGTCCATTAACGGTAAGGGTCCTTTCAATCATTTGTGGTACTGCCTGGGCGAAACTGACGAACTGTATATTGTCGTACAGTATCTTTTCGTATATGTCGTCGGTCATCACCCACACATCGGGATGATTCAGCAAGACCTCTCCCAAGGCTTGAAATTCATCCTCCGAATACACCGACCCAGTAGGGTTCGACGGCGAATTTAGGAATACCCATCGGGTTTTCGGTGTAATCGCCTGTTCCAGCTGTCCCGGAGTCATCTTGAAACCGGCCGCTTCTGTGGTGGCAATAATAACCGGCTCAGCACCGAACATCAGCACAATGTCGGGATAGCTAACCCAGTATGGCGCGGGGATGATAACTTCGTCATCCGCTTCCAGGGTAGCCATCATCGCATTGAAAATAACTTGCTTGCCGCCGGCGCCAACGATGACTTGGTTCGGTTGGTAGTCCAGGTCGTTGTCGCGACGGAACTTATCGCAAACCGACTGACGGAGTTCGGCTATACCTTCGGCCATTGTGTAATGAGTCTGGCCACTATCGATCGCGTTTCGCGCTGCAACCTGAACATTTTCCGGGGTGTCAAAATCGGGTTCGCCAGATGCCAACGAAATAATGTCGCGACCCTCAGCTTTTAGTTCTTTAGCCCGATCGGCTATTGCTACCGTCGGTGAAACTCGAACCCGGGACAGGCGACTGGATAATCTAACTTTGCTCATTTTTATATCGTCTTATTTAGTGACTCGTTTAACATTTAATACATTCTGGACTTTGGATAACTGTCCAAGGGTTCGACTAAGCGACTTCAAGCCCGACACCTCCAGACGCAATCTTAACTGGGCGATGTTTTCGGCATCAGTCTCCATATTAACTTTCAATACGTCAATATTGGAATCCTTCAGCACCTGACTTATATCGTGCAGTATGCCACTACGATGATACGCCGAAAGCTGCACTTCAACTGGATAGGAAGAAGAATCCTGGTCACCCCATTCGACTTCAATCAGACGGTTATGGAGTTCCTCCGCCAGCCCAAGAATATTATTGCAATGCTGGTTATGCACAGTAACTCCCCGACCGGTTGTTATATATCCAACGATCTTGTCTCCGGGAACCGGATTACAACAATTTGCCATGGTGGTCAGCAAGTTCCCGACTCCGTCAACCCGAAATTCACCCGGCTTCTGTTTTGTCCGACTGCCCCGTGTCTCCAGAGAGGGCTCAGTAGAGCGCTCGAGTTCCCGGCGAAACGGTAATAGTGCCCGTGAAATCTTGTAGTCATTGGCGCCAAGGGCAGCAAGAAAATCATCGGTCTTGTGATAAGGCGTATGTTCCGCGATTTTGTCGTAGCTCAGTTCATCCAGACCCAATCGATCAAGTTCCCGCTCCAACATGCTGCGCCCGTCTGCCAGATGTTGGTCATAGTCCCTGTGCTTAAACCACTGCTGAATACGGACCCTGGCTCTTCTGGTTCGTACGTACTCCAGTTCCGGCCGTAACCAGTCACGACTTGGGGCACCCGATTTAATGGTCTGAACCTGTACCTGATCGCCGGTTTGGAGGCGGTAATTCAGCGGTACCATTTTGCCGTTAACTCTGGCTCCCCGAGTACTGTGTCCAACTTCCGAATGAATTGAATAAGCCAGGTCGATTGTTGTGGAACCTTCCGGCAGGTCGACCACGGTACCTTTGGGTGTGAAGACGTAAACACGCTTGTTTTCAATAGATAATTGAAGCGCATCTGCAAGGGAGTCAGAGTCCGAAATTTCCTGCTTCCACTCGAGTAATTGGCGCAGCCATAGCACTTTACTATCGATGTTCTCATCTGCTCGCTTGTTTTCTTTGTAGCGCCAATGGGCCGCCACCCCTAATTCGTTGTCCTGATGCATTTCATGGGTTCGAATCTGAACCTCGACACTTTTTCCCTGGGGACCAATTACTATTGTGTGAATCGAGCGATACCCGTTGGGTTTTGGCGTAGCAATGTAGTCGTCAAACTCCCCCGGCAAGTGCCGCCACATGGTGTGCACCACTCCTAACGCCGAATAACATTCTGCGATCGTATTCACCACCACCCGAACCGCTCGTATGTCCCACAAGTTTTCAAATGAAACTCCCTTCAGCTTTATTTTCTTCCAAATACTATAGATGTGTTTGGGTCGGCCATATACCTCCGATTGAATATCTGACTCGGCCATCGCCTGTTTCAGAGTTGCAATTAACCCTTCAATGTAGCGCTCCCGGTCATGACGTTTTTCTGCAATTTGATTGGCCAACTGCTGATAAACCTCCGGGTCGCGATAACGTAGCGCAAAATCCTCCATCTCCCATTTCAGCTGCCAGATTCCCAACCTATTTGCCAGCGGTGCATAGACATCAAGGGTCAGCTTACTCAAGTTTTTCTGAATCTCGCGCTCGCCATCTCTAGCATTGCGTAACAATCGCAGTTGATCTGCCAGTTTGATCAGCACGACCCGCACGTCGTCGACCATGGTAATCAGCATTTTCCGCAGGTTGTCGTCATTAGTCTCGATGTTTACCTTTTGGTCGGGATGGGGCGAAAGTGATGACAGCTGCTGCAGTCGGTTAACACCCTGGCATAAAGCGATGACTACCGGATCAAACTGATCCGGTAGTTTGGCGGCAAATTCGCCCTCCAGTTGACCCGCACAATGCAGCAGTGCCGCCTGGCAACCGATTTCATCCATACCGAGGCCAAGTAGTATTTTCACGGTGTCAGATCCCCGTTCAATCCTGTCATGGGGAATATTTCCAGACGCTCGTAGCCAATCAATACAGTCATCTACTGCAACTGGGAACAAACTATTATCCTTAGCTTCAGTGGTTATCATATTCCCTGGATTAAAAATACAATTTGCATTGCCGGATTGTACCGCCGGATAGCTGATCTATCTAAAATTTTCCGGGTCCGCCTGCAAATGAACGACTAGCCGGCGTTGATGTGATTGTGTACGGTGCTCGAAAAGATAAACCCCTTGCCAGGTACCCAACATCAGCTTGCCCTTGGCAAACGGAATCGACAACGACGACTGGGTTAGCATTGATTTAATATGTGCCGGCATATCATCCGGTCCTTCCATGACGTGGGTATAGAGCTCATCATTTTCTGGTACTAGTCGATCCAGCCATTTTTCGAGATCCCGGCGGGCATCGGGATCCGCATTCTCCTGAATCAGAAGGCTCGCCGACGTATGCTGAATGAAAACAGTACATAAACCCTGCTCGAGAGCGCTACGGTGGAGTAATTCATTGAGTGATTCAGTGACGTCATGCAGTCCCTGCCCTGATCTCACTTTGAGTGTTTCAATCATATAAATTTATCCACTTAACAAACCGCTGTGAAGAGTTAAAACTCCCATCGAAATTTTCACCCCCTGGGGTGATGGGATTTATGTAATGCCTGTAAACGCGCACCAGCAACGTGGGTATAGATCTGGGTGGTTGAGAGATTTGAGTGACCAAGTAACATCTGTACACTGCGAAGATCCGCGCCGTGATTGATTAAATGCGTGGCAAAGGCATGGCGCAAGGTATGTGGTGATAAATCACAATCGATATCTGCAATCAGCGCATAGCGTTTAATATTTTGCCAAAATGCCTGGCGACTCATTGCGCTACCGCGCCTGGTAACAAAAAGTGCCTCTCCCAGTCGATTGCCGAGTATATCTCCCCGAGCATAACAGCAGTATTTTTCAATCCACGACACTGCCTGTTCTCCGAGTGGAACCAATCTTTCCTTGCCTCCTTTACCAATCACTCGACAAACCCCGGCAATCAAATCAACTTCACTCAAGGTTAATCCAATCAACTCACTCACGCGTAATCCAGTTGCATAGAGCGTTTCCAGCATCGCGCGATCGCGTAGTCCCAGATCGCTGCTGGTATCGGGAGCGTTTATCAGCGCCACAACCTGCTGTTCCGACAGAGATTTAGGCAGTGATTTTTCGAGTGACGGGGAAGCTAAATCAACCGTAGGATCGTATTCGATCAACTCCTCCACCAGGGCATATCGGTAGAAGCGTTTTAGCGAGGAAAGAGACCTTGATACCGTTCTCCGACTGGTTGATTGATAGCGCTGATCAAGATAGTGGCTTAAATCATCTCGTGAGGTAGAAAACAATGACAACCCCCGTTTCTCGAGATATGCAGCAAAGTCCAGCAGGTCAGAACGATAGCTTATTATCGTATTATTACTCAGTCCCGATTGAAGCCATATCGAATCCAGGAACTCGTCTATCAAGCCAATATCAGTAGAATCTGGATTAATTGGTGCTACCACTATTTTGGCCTGGTTGCAGGCTGGATTGTTTAAGCCACAGTTGTTGAATTTTTTGTGTTAGAGACTGTTTTCTAACATCTTCCTTTGCGCGCTTGAGTAAATCTTCCAGTAGGGTCCTTGCGTCGGAAAAGAAGTTACCTTCGGTCAACGCCTCTGCCGCCCGGAAACGCGCGGACTCGCCCCATTGGTCAAATCCATTCTGTTTTTGCATTGCCGAAAACAGAAAAAAGTCTGCGGCTTTAATATGCTGGCGCGTTGCGCTATAAGATTCAGCAATCCAGAAAGCGACTTCGCGTACGTAATCGCCCCCTGGAGAGCGGCTGTTTACTTGTTCAAGCAGTGAAATTGCCAGCTCATGCTGGTCGACAGTCTGCAAATCGAATATTGGCTGTAACACACTGTCCATTTGTTCGGGAGTTAGCCGGTCAAATCCGGTAATCCACTTTTCCAACTGATTTGCGCCATGCTCGTAATGTCCGGCAATAATTGAAATTCGACCGGTATATATAAGCCAATCTGCAAATGCCATACCCGGTGGCGGACCGGACACATTGGCGTTCGCATTCGCGGCTAACTGAATGTCCCCTATCTCAATGGCAAGATTCGACAGCCTCAGCCCCGTTGTCGGAGACAATATCAATTCTCCCATGGGCTTGTTCTCGCCAAAAATGTGGTGAATTAACGAAGTACGCTCACCATCGATCAATGCATTAACATAGTTATCAATGGCAAGTTGTCGAACCAACCCGGTACTCGAATTTTGCGCTATATGGGACCACACCGATCGCCGCGCTTCAGTTTGTTCCAGAGAAATTAATTGAGCGAATTCACTCCAATCGTCTTCTTCCCCGGTCAAGTAACCTGACTGATTGGCTAATTCCCGCGCGATGCGCTGATAGGCCTGGATTAAATCCTCTACCAAGAATTGTGGCAGGGCGCGGTTAAGTGGTTGGTTAAAACTATCGTTTAATACCAGGTACTGTTCTAGAAGATCAGCACTTTCGAGATCCAGACTGGCGACTCTGGCGGCCTCAATCATGACAGAGAAAACCGGTTTGACGATATCGCTAAAAGCTTCTTGATCTCGAAACTGATTGACTGTGTCCAACACTTGTAGAGAGGTCAAACTGCCATTTTTCAGTCTTGCATAGGTCCGTAGCAATCGCGCCTCGGGCTCGTCCAGCGGCGCCAGAAGATTGACGGCTTCATCTGGGTTGCCTGATTGTAGTGAGATTCTGGCATTTAGTATTAACCAGTCCCGTTGCTGGGAGCGATAGTCCTGCTGAAAATATGAAGCAGCAATATTAGCTTCGTTAAGCAACTGCTCGCTGAGATAACTTTCTATTATTTGCTGTCGCAGAGCAATTTTGTCATGCTCGGACACCCCCTTGGATATTAATAATTTGCGCAATACTCTACGAGATCGGACGCCATCACCTAATGCCACCAGTGACTTAGCCGCTTCCAGCTCAGCCTCCAGCCGGATTGTCGATGGAAACGCAGGAGGGATGCCCTTTACCCGCTCATACAACTTCTGCCATTCTCCCTTGGCCCGATACAAAGCCCACAACTGACGCTCCCAGTTAAGCCAGTTTCCGTTGGGTAGCATGGGCGGCCCCTGCTTCTCCATGATACGCTCTGCCAATTCCAACGCGTTGGCCCGAATCAGCGTACGTACCCGCAACAATTCCTGGGACGGTGGAGATTCCTCATAGTTTGCGCCGGACTGGGCAAAACCCACGCCGACTCCAAACAATACCATCAGACTTACAACAATACCGACCGAACATAAAAAACGGGCCAATCCCAGGCCCGTTTTTATTTTGCGGGATGTTCTCACTTTCCGCTGAATTGGCTGCAATGACTTATCTGCGGATTTTTTCCTTGATCCTGGCGGCCTTGCCGGTACGATCACGTAGATAATATAACTTGGCTCGCCGCACATCTCCTCGACGCATCACCTGAATATCCGCGATTAGTGGGCTATGGGTCTGAAATACACGTTCCACGCCCTCGCCACCGGTACTTTTGCGAACAGTAAAAGATGAATTCAAACCACGATTTTTCTTGGCAATTACCACACCTTCGTAGGACTGGAGTCGCTCGCGTTCTCCTTCTGTTACTCGAACCTGAACCTTGACCGTATCGCCAGGGCCAAACGGGGGAATATTGTCTTTCAGCTGTTCTGATTCTAGTTGTTGAATAATGTTAGTCATTGTCTTGCTCCAAATGAAACTCTTTCAATAAGTTTTCAGCGTTGTCATCAAATTGCTTTCCGGATAACAAATCCGGGCGGCGCTGTGCAGTTCGACCTAGAGATTGTTTCAATCGCCATCGCTCAATCTGCTTATGGTTACCACTCAACAATACCTGTGGCACCGTCAAGTTCTCAAAAATTTCCGGCCTGGTGTAATGCGGACAATCCAACAGACCATTTTCAAATGAATCCTGGGAAGCTGACAAAGCATTCCCCAGTACTCCAGGCAGTAACCGGGCTATTGCCTCAATTATCACCATGGCAGGAAATTCACCACCTGCCAATACATAGTCGCCGATAGATATTTCTCTATCCACTCGACTTTGTAAAATTCTCTCATCAACACCTTCGTAGCGACCACATAGCAGAATCAGCTGATCCAACCCGGCAAGCTCCGCGACCATCGCTTGGTCGAGGGTCTTGCCTTGGGGCGACAGGAACACTAATGGCCCTTGATTTCGCTGACCCACGGTATCTATGCAGCTAGCCAGCGGTTCAGGCATCAATACCATTCCCGGCCCACCGCCATAAGGCCTGTCGTCTACCGTTCGATACTTATCCTCGGTATAGTCCCGTGGATTATAACATTCAAGCGATAGTGCCTGTTTTTCAACAGCAACACGGCTAATGCCATTTTCCCGTATTGGCTCGAACATTTGCGGAAACAACGTAATTACGTCAATCTGCATTTTGTCCTCTGCCCCGCAAAAAATTACTCAAACTATTAGTTTTTCCCGAAACGTCCAGGCCAAACCAAGAGAACCAAGAGGGTCAGACCCGGTTAGAAATCAGCTTCCCAATCCACCAACATCGTACCGCTCTTAAGGTCGACCCGTAGCACTACTTCATCACTCCAGGGCAAAAGCCTTTCATTACAGCCTTCTCCCATGCCGTTTACAACATCACTACCACTGCGATCGCTGACAACCATTACATCATTGGCTCCAGTCTCGAGCAGATGGTCTATATGACCGAAATCAATTCCATCGGTATTAATTACCTGCAAACCAACCAGTTGCGACCAGTAATATTCACCTGCAGCCAAATCTTCCAGAGCCGATTGCCGGATCAAAATCGACTTTTTCAGTATCGTTTCCGCTTGTTCCCGGCTATCGACACTGGCTAACTTTACCACTAGGCCCGGGCCTTGCTTTCGCCCATCGATCACTTCAAATCGCTGGGGCGCTAGCGGCTTTTTTGCTTCATTTAGAATTCCTACAAACCATTCGGGAAAATCTAAAATATGTTCAATTGGCCGGGTAAAGGATTTGATTTTTAACCATCCTTTTACCCCGAAATGCCCGGTTATTTCACCCAAGACAATGAACTCGGAACCGGTATATTCAGCATTTAAAGCCAACTCTTCTGAACTCGGAACCACTGCCTTGGATGGAGCGGTCACGATCGTCACCAAATCCAGCAATTTATTTCAGCCTGACAAAATTCCCGGCCGAAATATAAATTTAGCCTATCTAGCTAGCGGATGCCGCCGCACTCGCTTTCTTATAAAGCTGGGTGGCCCGATCGGACGGTTGCGCGCCTTTGCTAACCCAATGATCGTATCGTTCTAGGTCGAGTCTCAAACCCTGATCTTTACCAGAAGCAACCGGATTAAAAAACCCCACTCGCTCAATAAATCGACCATTTGTCGAGCGTCGTTGATCTGCCACCAAGATGGAATAAAATGGACGCTTCTTAGAACCGCCACGAGCCAACCGAATAGTTACCATATATATTAGTCTCCGAAGAGAGATTGCCATTTTTCAAGGGCGCGGATTCTAGCATGAAAATACCTGAAAAAAGTAAATAAATATCCTGTTAACAGGGATTTAGCGATAAAATTGGGAGCTCAAATCAAACTCGGTTATGCCCTATGTCCGGTGCCCGGATACATTTTTTATTATTGGCTCTGTTTACCCTCGCCAGTGGCTGCGCCAGCAGCCCTGAAACCGCTCCAGCAAGCCTACCCGACGTCAGCCTGACCGAGCCCGAATTTCCCGAAAACCCGGCTATTTTGCAGGCGGAGGATGATTTGCAACATGCCAGAATCCAGGGCGCTGAATGGATGGTCATTGAATCTTCCATGGGAAATATTCCGGTTTCGCTAGCTGCCATTCTCGCTCGCGCCCAGGAACACCAACAAAATGGGAACCAGGCCGATGCGACCCGTCTTGCTCAGAAAGTCTCAACCTTTGCCAGATTGGGCATTGATCAGGCGTTGCAACAAGCCAATGCCAAGCCCTTTTATCCTCAATAGAATCATTTAATTGTGACACCGGATCAGGTTTTTTCTGTCCAGGAATTGGTCGGTGAACTCAGAAATTTGCTGGAAACCAGCTACCGCGCGGTTTGGATTGAAGGAGAAATTTCTGGGCTCGCGAAGCCCGCTTCCGGACATTTGTATTTTTCCCTGAAAGAGCATAATGCGGTCATCCGTTGCGCGTTTTTCCGCAATCGTCGGGCCAGATCGATTACTCCCACAGAAGGAATGCAGGTTCTGGTGAGAGGACAAATATCGGTTTATGAAAGCCGGGGTGATTTACAGCTCATCGTCAGCCATTTGGAAGAAGCCGGTGAAGGTGCACTTAGAAGAGCATTCGATGTTCTAAAAAATAAACTCCTGGCGGCGGGATTGTTTGAACAGGACCAAAAACAGTCCATTCCGAACTTTCCTCGGGCGATTGGAGTAATTACTTCGCCCAGTGGTGCCGCATTGCAAGACATCCTGATTACGCTTGCGCGGCGCTATCCGATTGCCCGGATCGTGCTTTATCCGGTTCTGGTACAGGGGCAGCAAGCTCCCGCAAAAATCTGTCAAATGCTTAAACTTGCCGACCAGCGAAAGGAAGTCGATGTGCTGATACTCGCCCGCGGAGGAGGATCTCTGGAAGATCTCCAGGCATTCAATGAAGAAACAGTTGCCCGTGCAATTTACCATTGCAAAATACCCGTAGTTGCGGGAATTGGACATGAAACAGATATAACAATTGCAGATCTGGTATCAGACCAACGCGCCCCTACCCCCACCGCCGCAGCCGAACTGGTCGCACCCCTCCAGGATAATCTGGCATCTGATTTGAACCTGCTATCTGTGTCTCTCAGGCGCCAGATCGAGCGCTACCTTGACCAATTACGCCAGAAGGTCGATTATGCAGCAGCGCGTCTTAACCATCCCAATCAGAGGCTCGAAAAGCTCGAATTGAAACAGCGGGCCCTGAAATCAGGCCTATTTTCCGCGATTAATCAACAGCTCATTCATGCCGATTATCAACTGGAGCGCAGTAATCGAGGGCTTCACTTTTTCAGCCCGGTCAATAGACTAGCTGATATAAGGCGGGCCGTGATTCAGTTGCAACACCAAATTCGACAAAGAATTGTGTTTGAATTGAGCGACAACCGTAGAAAACTACAGTATCAGAAAACTTCTATCCAAATTATGAGCCCAGGCCACACGCTAAATCGGGGCTATACCATTTTACAGAATCGCCAGGGAAAAATAGTTGACTCGACTACTCTGGTTAAAACTAATCAAAAATTGATCGCAACGGTGTCAAATGGCCAATTTGGAGTCAAGGTTCTAGCGGATGAGTAGCAAATTTTATAGCTAAAGTGATCAGCTAGCCCGAATATTTCATAAAGGCGGACACCGATTAACTAAAAGCTAAAATGAATCAGAGTCATATGTCAGTTTTTAGGCAAAACTTACTCTACACTTTGTCCTTCTGGATTTAGGCGCCAATCTGGCGTCGCATCTTGAACGATCGACCTCGAACCATAGCTACGGCTATGCTTCTTCGTCCGATAGTCCAACCTGCTTAACCAGCTTGTCTCTAAACTCCAGACCTTTATGAAATATCCGGGCTAGTCTGGACCTGGGCAGCAAATCAGGGTTTATGGGATTTGCCTCCGCGTTTTTTAAAGCCGGTTTTTTTTGGCCGTAGCTTTTTATAGGGATTGTCGCCACTGCGGGATATCACTCGAATTCTGGTACCGGATAATTTATAGGTGTTGGCAAAAAATTTGGATAGATACCGGAGATAAGATTCTGGCAGTTTATCCGCTTGATTTCCATGAACCACTACAATGGGTGGGTTTTTCCCAGCTTGATGGGCGAATTTAAGGCGAATGGGTCGTTCATTCCGCATTGGTGGCGCTGTTTGGGTTGTCGCCGCTTCCAGAGTCCGGTTGAGACTCGATGTCGCAATACTCACCATCGCAGATTCAAAAGCGCGCTGAGCCGCTGGAAGGACCTGGGCAATGTTGGAACCGTATAGAGCCGAGATAAACAAAATTTCCGGGTTTGGTAGAAACGGCAGTTTTATCTCAAGCTCGTCCTTTATCTTTCGTCGTTGACGGGATTCCAGACGATCCCACTTGTTTACAACGAGAACTATCGACCTTCCAAGATCCTGGACCATTCCTGCGATGGTCGCATCTTGGGCACCAATTTCAGATGACGCATCCAGCACCAGGGCAACCACATGTGAATCTTCGATTGCCTGCAAGGTTTTAATGACGGAAAATTTTTCCACCGCCAAATCAACTTTAGACCGGCGCCTGACTCCTGCAGTGTCTACTAGTAAATAGTCTTTTTGATCGTATTGGATTGGCACCCGCACGCTGTCCCGGGTGGTGCCGGGAATATCGCTGACTAGCATTCGATACTCGCCGACTAATTTGTTGGTAAGAGTAGATTTACCTACATTCGGTCTGCCAACCAGAGCAATTCGCGGAACTGCGTCATTTTCAACCGGATCGTCAGCCGAAAAGTCAGCCAATGCGAATTCAAGCAATTCCGCTACACCGTCTCCGCGCTTAGCAGAAATAGCAATGGGGTTGCCCAGGGCCAATTCCTGAAATTCAGGAGTCACGAGTTCAGACTCCTCGCCTTCTGTTTTATTGACAGCGACCAAAATCTGGCGTTCGCTCTGACGAAGTTGATCAGCAATTTCCTTATCATGGGGTACCAGTCCCTGATTTCCATCCACCAGAAAAATAACCAGCTGAGCTTCTTCCAGAACCAACTCAACCTGTTGCCTGACCTGCTCCGCAAATCGACTCTGTTCGGATTCGAGCCCACCGGTATCCACCACAAGAAAAGGCTTATCACCTATCTTACCGCGACCATACAAGCGATCTCTGGTGACTCCGGGCTGGTCATCAACAATAGCATCCCGAGTTCGAGTTAATCGATTGAACAAGGTCGATTTTCCCACGTTGGGTCGCCCAACCAATGCTACGACTGGAATCAAATAGATTCAGGTGATAGAAAAAACCCACCCCCCTGTCTGGTGGTAAAAATTGACGAATCGTCCATAAATTATCTGAAATAGTCTAAGTCTCTGAAATTTCAAAAAGTAGTATCAGCACAGTTCCCATTAATTAATTTTGAACGCCACAACTCCACCTTTAACCGAGAATGCGACAAACCCTTCGCTGGTTCTCGCCAGAGAAACTATGGCACCTTTGGAAGCTTTTTTAGACTGCAAAAATTTTCCGTCAACGGCGTCCAGTAAATATATATTTCCTCCGGCATCTCCAATAACAACTCGGTCACCAATACCGATGGGATTGCTTATCCCTCTTCCCTGAAATGCTGGCTGGGTCCATAACGACAGTCCATCATCAGCACTAATTGCGGAAAGCTGGCCAAGGTCATTGGTTACGTATACTTTTTCGCTATCTACTGACATAGGCAGGCGGGTCGATATTTTATTGCGCCAAGCTATACTGGAAGTCGTTAGATCTACCGAAACTACATCGCCCTGATAAGTCGCCGCGTACAACCTTTGATCGACAACCAACGGTTGCGAGTCGACATCGGACAGGCGTTCCAATTCATTGGTACCGCGCACAAATGAAAGGTCAGTTTCCCAGAATTCTCTGCCATTAGCCACCGCGTTGGCGGTAACTTTGCCATTAGATAGTCCAGTAATTACCGTTTCTCCTGTAATCAGTGAACTGGAGTCCCCATGAATACTTAGTCCGGGTACAGTACGTTGCAATGACCAAATTGTTTGCCCGTTTGCCGCGTCAAGACCCAACAGCAAACCATCGGCGGTACGCACAACTACCCGATCCTCTCCTGCTGCTGGAATCGCTGAAACATGACGGCCAATTTCCACTGACCATTGTTCAGCTCCGGTATCTTCGTTTAGCGCGACGACTACTCCCGTATCCAGTGCAACCAGGGCCAATCCTTGCCCGATGCCGACGCCGGCAAATGTATCTTTCTTCAAATCAGTTTTCCACACGACATTACCAGTTGAAATATCCAAACGTTGCACCGAACCTTTTCTATTGGATACAAATACACTGTGCTCACTAACAGCCGGTTTCAAAATGGCGTAACCGGCATCCCCCGAAGCACCAATATTTTTCTTCCACAACTCTTCCAGTTGTTTCTCACCGACAGCCGCTGGTAGCTTGATCGTTTTTATTGGCTCCTGAAAGATCCCCCACTCGGTTTCTTTATCTTTTTTACCACACCCAGCGATAAAACTGGACGCGATCGTTACCACCAGCAAATGCTTAAATAAGCTCATCAAAAAATTTCCGGTTTTATATATCATTTTAGAAAGTCAGATTTCCAAGATTATCGAGTTTCAACTGTAACAATACGCGATTTGACGCTCCTGGTGAAAGTGATAGCTGACTCTTTTCATATGACTTCCGCGCCGCATCAACATCCCCACTCAAGGCAAATGCATCACCTTTGAGTTCATCATATCTTGGCGAAAATTCTCCACCATCCACGTCCTTCAGCAGGGTCAAGATGCCTTCGGCATCTTTTTCAGAAAGCAGAGTTACGGCGAATCGCAGTCGGGCTATATGCTTGATACCTTCATCCGCGGAACTATCCAGGACCCATCCCAAGTGATTTTTCGCCTGGGCGATATCACCGGACTCAATCGAGCGCTTCGCCATCAATAACGCCCCGTGGGTCGCATAGGGTGAACGGGCATAATCCTGAGTTAAATCATTTGCCAGTTTCGCTGCTGCTTCGCTAGATATTGTGGGGTCCTGCAAGTTTTCAAATAGCAGTGAGGCATTTTCACCCTGTGTTTTTTGCCAGCTTTGCCACCCGTTATAGCCGACAATGGCAGCCAGCCCCAGGCCTATTCCTACGACTATTGATCGACCGTTCTCTTTCCAAAATGCCTTGGCGCGTTCTAGATCTTCATCTTCGGCAAATTGTGGTTCGAATTCCTCAGCCATGATTGGATTTACTCAAAAAAATTGTTAATGGAGTCTGAGTCAGTTAGTTCTGAGACAGACGGGTTGTTAGATACTTCACGAGCCCGGACCGGTCAATTTGGTTCTGCTCTCCGCTGCCCAGGTCCTTAACTTGAACGGATTGATCTCGCTGCTCCTGTTCGCCAATTATTACTGCAAATCGGGCACCACTAGCGTCGGCACGTTTCATCTGATTTTTAATTTTGCCCCCACCGCAATGTTCACAAACCCGGATTCCGGCGTCACGCAATTGCTCACCAAGATCCGCTGCCAGCTGTTGATCGAGCATGGATATCAAGTAGACATCATGAATCGCCTTGGGTTGAAGAGAGCCTTGCAATGAAATTAACTCAACCAAGCGCTCAATTCCCATGGCAAATCCAACTGCGGGTGTAGGTTTTCCTCCACGCTGCTCAATCAGACCGTCGTAGCGTCCGCCAGCACAAACCGCGCTTTGCGCTCCCAATTGATCCGTCACCCATTCAAACACAGTACTGGTGTAGTAATCCAACCCTCGAACTAAACGAATATTGATATTGGGTACTATTCCCGACTGGATCAATGACTCACACAAATTATCGAAATTTAGACGTGATTCCCGATCCAGAAAATCTAAAATAGAAGGAGCGTTTTCTAATATCTGTTGGGTCGTCGGTATTTTGCTATCGAGAATTCTCAAAGGGTTTCGCTCGAGTCGGCGCAAACTATCTTGATCAAGATCCGATTTATGTTGGGTAAGAAAAGCGCTCAGCGCGGTTCGAAATGCCACCCGAGTCTCGGGACTGCCGAGGGTGTTCAATTGCAATGATATGTCTTTGACACCCAGTTGCTTCCAGATGCGTGCCCCTACCCTAATTACCTCAGCATCAATATCAAACTGGGGCCAGCCAAATGCTTCGATACCAAATTGATGAAACTGACGATATCTGCCTCTCTGGGGTCGCTCTCGTCGAAACATTGGCCCCATATACCACAACCGTTGCTGCTGGTTGTGGAACAACCCGTGTTGATTACCAGCACGCACCGTACTTGCTGTCGCTTCCGGTCGCAGCGCGAGGCTGACGTTGCCGGCATCGTCAAATACATACATTTCCTTTTCGACAATATCAGTTTGATCACCGATAGACTGCTTGAACAATTCTGTCTTCTCGATCACCGGGGTGCGAATTTCTTGATAACCATAGCTCCAGGCAACTTCTCGCAGGGTCGCTTCGACGTGGTGCCATAACTCAACCTGCCCTGGTAAAAGATCATTCATGCCTTTGACGGCTTGTATTTTCCTATCCATTATTCTATTTATGGATTACCAACTTCAAAGCGGGCAAACAGCCCACTTTCATGCACTTTAAAAGGTACTTCCTTACCCTGATATTGCACTACGACGCCTTCGGCGCTGCCGATAAATACGGAATATGGCGGAATTCCGGTTAATTGAATATCTTCTCCTCGATTAACCGTGCGATAAATAAGTCTTTCCCCCGAACTGTCTCTAACGTCAACCCAGGATTCCTTATCAACCTTAAATGCTATTCGTGAGTCACTACTGCTGACCACCGGCTGTGCTACCACAACGGGTTGCGCTGCTGGCTGGACTGATGGTTGTGGTGCTGGCTGCGCGCTGGCGACGGGTTCTGTAGAATTGGCATCAGAATCAGCCTGGGATACAGTTTGTACTCCGTCAACCTCGGTTATGTCGGATAGCGCAGTCGAGTCGGACTCGATATCCTCGGGTTGTTGATAAACCAGATTGCTGCTTGACAACGGGTACTTCGCTACCAGGACTTCATAGCCTCTGGTATTAATATCTACGGACTCCTGGCCTTCAGAAAAATTTGGCACGGGAAGCGCCAATACAGATTCCGTCTGCTCCAATTCATCGATGACCTGGACAAGTACTTCACCGGGCGTTTCAAATTCGACATCACCGTTTGCAAGGCCTTCTTCTGCGGTTACGGAATCTCCGGAAATCCGATCCATACCAAGGTCTATCCAATGATTAAACGACGCATCAGGATCTTGCCAATACCATATAGCGCCTAGAAATGCTGCGAGTAGAAACCCAAACAGTACTGCCGCACGCTTACGGGACTTTTCTTCATTGCCGCGAACCTGTTTATGACTTGGTTCGAGAAATAATTCTTCCGACTGGGCTGATAAATTTGCCCGATGAACCTGAATCGACTCTTCGAGGGGTAACTTGAGCAATTGGGCATAGCTTTTCCAATACCCCATTACATAGGTTTTTCCTGGCAATTGGTCGTAGTCATCTTGTTCAATGGCCACAATTTGCCGCTCAGATAATCTTAACGCGCTGGCTACTTCGCGAGTTGACCAACCGAATTCCTGCCTTCTCCTCGCCAACAGAATTCCCGGGGACGGAATCCCAAACTCAATGGTGTTTTGTTGCTCCACCTGGCTCACCCGCTTCCCAGCAAAGAACGAAACTTGGCAAGCTCGCTCGATGTTGGATAAACCCGGCGCAATTCCCTGACATACTGTTTAGCTTTTTCTACGTCTCCCAGCTTTATTTCGGTATTCGCGCCGAGGGCGAGTGCTTTCTCAGATAACGCACCAACCCCGATGTATCGTTCGATAAAGGCTCTCGAAGAAAGATAGTTCTGTTCCCGATATCCAATTTCTGCCATGGGCAACAAGGCCTGAGGCAATCCCGGTGCAACCTCCAAGACCGAGCGGAGATAGTTTTTAGCCGGCCCCATTTGCCCCTGGTCAAAATGACAAATACCTAATCCAAGATGAGTATTACTCAGGTAGTTATTATCGGGCTTTGACTCATTTCGCCTCAATATATCGATGCCCTGGGTGTAATCTCCAACCTGACATAGGTATATTCCATAATCATTCGCCGCCACGAAATTTGATTGATTGATTCCAACGGCGCGATTAAACATTTCTTTCGCCTCATCAATCTGACCGGTCTGGGCCAGCAACAACCCTTTACCGTGGTAGGCCCGATCCGAGGTGGGGTCTATCGAAATCGCGAGGTCGAGTTCTTCTCTGGCGACTTCAAACTGCCCGCGTTTAAGATAGTCGAGCCCGAGCTGAACATGGCTTTCAGCGCGCTTTTTTGGCTCCCATTTTTGCGGTTTCTCCGGCCCGGTGGTGGTACAGGCACCCAGTGATAGTAGCGCGAGTGCAAGTAGCCCTATTTCTAGCCAGCTAATTCGTCGTTGTTGCTTGCTATTTCCAGGGCTCACGACAACACCACTCGTTGAGACATCCGTAGCATGCGTTCAGAACGCCTGGTCCTATCGGTAAATTCTCCGGCAAGCTGACCGCAGGCCGCGTCGATATCATCACCTCTGGTGCGACGAGTCACGGTAAATATATTGCGGGCCAACAAGAGGTCACGAAAACGATCAATTGTTTGACGACTGCTGCGCTTGAAATCTATCCCTGAAAACGGATTGAATGGAATTAAATTAACCTTCGACGGCACATCTGAAAGGATTCTGGCAAGCTGTTTGGCATGGGCAGGACTGTCATTGACGCCTTCAAGCATGACGTATTCAAAAGTAATTCGTTGTCTATTGTGATTCCCCACATAGCGCCTGCAGGCATCGAGCAATTGATCAATCGGATACTTACGGTTAAGCGGAACCAATTGATCGCGTAATGCGTCATTGGCTGCGTGCAATGACACCGCCAGGCTGACGGGACATTCACCTGCGAGCCGATCAATGGCCGGAACCATGCCTGCGGTACTCAAAGTGACTCTGCGGCGAGATAACCCAAAGGTAAAATCGTCCATCATCAACTTCATTGCCGGGACCACTTTATCAAAATTTGCCAGCGGCTCACCCATGCCCATCATTACCACATTGGTTACTGGCCGACGCTGGTCGGTGGAATCAGTATCGGCGTATTCCTGAGCGGATTGCAAGTCGGTTGCCAGGCCACTGATACTCGCCGGATGCAATCGGCGCTTTGGTCCGGGAGCCTCCTGGGAAGATTGATATTTGTTAGGCGCGATTTGTTCCAATGCATGGTTAGCCACCCAGACCTGGCCGATAATTTCGTCCACCTCCAGGTTTCGACTAAATCCCTGCCGCGCGGTGGCGCAAAAAGTACAGTTTAGACTGCACCCAACCTGAGACGAAACACATAACGTCCCACGGTCGTCTTCCGGAATAAAAACGGTTTCAATACAGTTGCCGTCATGTAACTTGAGCAGCCATTTACAGGTACCATCTTTTGACAACTGCTGGTTAACAATTTCGGGAACACTAAACCCTGCGGACTGACTGAGTCGTTGACGCAACGCTTTACTTAGATCGGTCATCTGATCAATCTCGGTAACGTTGCGCTGATACAACCACTGCAAAACCTGCTGACTGCGGAATCGCTTTTCACCAAGACCCGCGAAAAACGCGTCCATAGCGGGACGATCCATGGACATCAGATTGGTCATTTCACCCTTCATGCCAGCTTGTTAATTCCGAGTCGGTTTCAGTATTGCTGATTAACGGGTACGCAGGCAGATTTCACCTTGGTCAAAGAAAAACCCAATTTCCTCTGCCGCAGTCTCCGGCGCATCCGATCCGTGGACCGCATTTTCGTCAACAGTTTTGGCGAAATCAGCTCGAATCGTACCTGGCGCAGCATCAGCGGGATTGGTTGCACCCATAACCTCTCGATTTTTAGCGATTGCATTCTCACCTTCAAGAACCTGTACCATCACCGGACCGGAAATCATGAAATCCACCAAATCATTGTAGAATGGCCGTTCCTTATGCACCGCATAAAAATCTCCGGCACGAGCACGGTCCAGGTGGACCATTTTTGAAGCGATAATTTTTAACCCTGCGTCCTCAAACCTTTGATAGATTTTTCCAATCAGGTTGGCGGCCACTGCATCGGGTTTAACAATTGAAAATGTACGTTCGATAGACATCAATAACTCCGGATATATTATGAATTGTCCTGCCATGATTAACCACCACAACAGGTAAAAAAATGCGCCGCCGATTGTACCCTTAGCCCAGCTTTCGGGCAATCAATGAATCGGTGCCAACCCCTGTAATTTCAACAAATTGCCAGCCTTTTTCAGGGGGGTTCATGGGTTCCAGTTGCACCGTAAAATAATTTGCTGCACGGGCTTTTACCGGTCCTCCCGGGGATCTCTCGTTTTGTTCTAGCAAAACCTTCTGAGTCGATCCGATTAGCTTGCTTGCTACCTCACTCCAGACAATTTGACCACATTTTCTGGCCCTACTGGCCCGGGACTTTCGTTCAGCTATCGATACTTGACGCGGAATCTTCGCCGCCGGCGTACCGGGTCGCGAGGAATAGGTAAACACATGGGGAAATGGGATTTCGAGTTCAACTATAGCTTGCAGGGTATCATTAAATTGCTGCTCGGTTTCTGTGGGAAATCCGACCAGGATATCAGCACTTAAAACCAATTCAGGCACGGCTTCGCGTAAGCGCTTGATTCGTTGGTACAACAACTCTCTGGTAGCACGACGTTTCATCCGTTTTAAAATCAAGGTATTTCCGCTTTGCAGGGAAAGATGTATTTGGGGACAGATTCTATTGTTACCCGCCATCAAGTGAATCAGCTGATCACTGATATGGGCCGGATCAATAGAGCTTAACCGAATCCGAAAATCGCCTTCCAGCAGTACAATTTCCGCCAACAGATCTGCAAGGCCAAACGCGTTGGGAAAATCGCTTCCGTAAGAGCCAATATCGACTCCACAGATAACGATCTCCTGATATCCATTGATGACCAAACGTTGGACCTGGCGCTTTATCATGGAGGGCGCGAATGAGCGATTTGGTCCCCGGGCCGTATGGATAATGCAAAAAGTACAACCTTGATCACAACCCTGCTGAATCTGGACAAAAGCCCGGGTGCGCCCCTCGAAGCCACTCACCAGCTGATCTGGCAGGCTAATCTCCCGATCTAAATTTCCTACCATCACCGGGGGCAGCAAGCCTTTGTACATGGGTTCCAGCAACCCGGGAATATCAAGTTTCTCACTGTTACCTACGACCAAGTCTACACCGGGAATATTGGCACACGCCTGGGGATCCATCTGGCATAACATCCGGTTACCACCACCCATGCTTCAGGGTTATCTCGGATAGCTCTGCGCACTTGCTGACGGGCCTGCGATCCGCCCTCTGCGGTTACCGTGCAGGTATTAATGAGAAAAATATCCGCAGCAGCAGCGCCATGGACCCGTTGATAATCCCGCACCGAGAGCTTCTCCATGATTAGCTCCGATTCGAAAAGGTTTACCTTGCAACCCATGGTCGAAATAGCGATTCTGGGGCCAACTCCTGGCGTGGCTTAGCCGCCCTGGTAGAGGAGAGTTGTGGTTCCAGAACAGCGATGGAGCTCATCTAGAGTTATATACAGTTAATAATATAAACAGTTGGCGAAACTGAGGGATTCGCTGGGCCGAACAGGTTTGGAGGCCCTAGCAGGGCCGCTTTAACGCTACTCGAAAGAAGATTTATTATTAATTTTCAATATGATATGAATTAAACATACCGTAATTTACTAACAGATTTTTTAGCTGATAACAAACTCTGCTTAATTAACCGTAAAACTCTCGCCGCAACCACATTGCTCAGTTACTTTTGGGTTTTTGAAATGAATGCCGCTGACAATCCATCTTCCACGTAATCGATCTGGGTCCCGTCCAAGTATTGCAAATGCTCATTTTCAACCACACCATGACCCCGTTGCTTTCAAAAACCTGATGACTTTCGCTATTACTTGCATCGATATCCTCCGCGTAATCGAGAATATAAGCCAGTCCGGAGCAACCCGCATTTTTGACGCTTAATTGAGCCCCGCATAATCTTGCTGGCTTTCGAGATGGGACTTGACCCTTTTCGCAGCTGATTCTGTAAGAGTAATTGACATGGCAGATTTCCTGATTTCACAAAATTTTTTAAGTCCAGGATTGATATTTAACCCACCTGGACCGGTATTTTACCACTGTTTATGGGTTTCAGCACTTTC
>CBDFKC010000001.1:0-15636 GCA_965248685.1 Candidatus Poriferihabitaceae bacterium | reverse complement strand
TCGGCACGGCCATAGGCTTTGCACGGCCATGCGCTTGGCACGTCATGGGCTTGGCAAGGCCATGGGCTTGGAACTGCCATGGGCTTGGCACGGCCATGCGCTTGGAAAGGCCATGGGCTTGGCACGGCCATGGGCTTGGCACGGCCATGGGCTTGGCACGGCCATGGGCTTGGCACGGCCATGGGCTTGGCACGGCCATGTGCTCGGCACGGCCATGAGCTTGGCAGAGCCATGGGCTTGGCACTGCCATGGGTTTGGCACGGCCATGGGCTTGGCACGGCCATGGGCTTGGTACGGCCATGGGCTTGGCACGACCATGGGCTTGGCACGGCCATGTGCTTGGCATGGCCATCGGCTTGGCAAGGCCATAGGCTTGGGACGGCCATGGGATTGGCATGGCCATGGGCTTGGCACGGCCATGGGCTTGGCTAGGTCATGGGCTTGGCACAGCCATGGGCTTGACACTGTCATGGGTTTGGCACGGCCATGGGCTTGGCATGGCCATGGGCTTTGCACGGCCATGGGCTTGGCACGGCCATGGGCTTGGCACGGCCATGGGCTTAGCACGGCCATGGGATTGGCTCGGCCATGGGATTGGCACGGCCATGGGCTTGGCACGGCCATGGGCTTGGCACGGCCATGGGATTGGCACTGCCATGGGCTTGGCACGGCAATGGGCTTGGCACGGCCATGGGATTGGCAGGACCATGGGCTTGGCAAGGGAATGGGCTTGGCAAGGCGATGAGCGTGGCACGGCCATGGGCTTGGCGCGGCCTTCGGCTTGGCACTTGGGTTTGGAACGGCCATAGGCTTGGCACGGCCATGGGCTTGCACAGCCATGGGCTTGGCACGGCCATGGGCTTGGCACGGCCATGGGCGTTGCACAGCCATGGGCTGGGCACGGCCATGCGCTTGGCACAGCCATGGGCTTGGCACGGCCATGGGCCAGGCACTGCCATGGGCTTGGCACGGCCATGGGCTTGGCACTGCCATGAGCTTGGCACGGCCATGGGCTTGGCCGCCATGGGCTTGCCACGGCCATGGGCTTGGCACTGCCATGGGCTTGGCACGGCCATGGGCTTGGCACGGCCATGGGCTTGGCACTGCCATGGGCTTGGCACGGCCATGGGCTTGGCACTGCCATGGGCTTGGCACTGCCATCGGCTTGGCACGGCCATGGGCTTGGCACGGTCATGGGGTTGGCACGGCCATGGGCTTGGCACGGCCATGGGCTTGCCAAGGCCATGAGCTTGGCACGGCGATGGGCTTCGCACGGCCATGGGCTTGGCACTGCCATGGGCTTGGCACGACCATGGGCTTGGCACCGCCATGGGCTTGCCACGGCCATGGGCTTGGCACTGCCATGGGCTTAGCAAGGCCATTGGCTTGGCACGGCCCTGGGTTGGCACTGCCATGGGCTTGGCACGGCCAAGGGCTTGGCACTGCCATGGGCTTGGCACTGCCATCGGCTTGGCACGGCCATGGGCTTGGCACGGTCATGGGCTTTGCAAGGCCATGGGCTTGTCACTGCCATGGGCTTGGCACGGCCATGGGCTTGGCACGGCCATGGGCTTGGCACGGCCATGGGCTTGGCACGGTCATGGGCTTGGCAAGGCCATGGGCTTGGAACTGCCATGGGCTTGGCACGGCCATGCGCTTGGAAAGGCCATGGGCTTGGCACGACCATGGCCATAGCACGTCCATGGGCTTGGCGCGGCCATGGGCTTGGCACGGCGATGGGCTTGGCACGGCCATGGGCTTGGCACGGCCATGGGCTTGCCAAGGCCATGAGCTTGGCACGGCGATGGGCTTCGCACGGCCATGCGCTTGACACTGCCATGGGCTTGGCACCGCCATGGGCTTGCCACGGCCATGGGCTTGGCATGGCCATGGGCTTTGCACGGCCATGGGCTTGGCACGGCCATGGGCTTGGCACGGCCATGGGCTTAGCACGGCCATGGGATTGGCTCGGCCATGGGATTGGCACTGCCATGGGCTTGGCACGGCCATGGGCTTGGCACGGCCACGGACTTGGCACGGCCCAGGGCTTGGCACTGCCATGGGCTTGGCAAGGCCATGGGCTTGGAACTGCCATGGGCTTGGCACGGCCATGGCTTGGAGAGGCCATGGGCTTGGCACGACCATGGACATAGCACGTCCATGGGCATGGCGCGGCCATGGGCTTGGCACGGCGATGGGCTTGGCACGGCCATGGGCTTGGCACGGCCATGGGCTTGCCAAGGCCATGAGCTTGGCACGGCGATGGGCTTCGCACGGCCATGGGCTTGGCACTGCCATGGGCTTGGCACCGCCATGGGCTTGCCACGGCCATGGGCTTGGCACGGCCATGGGCTTGGCACGGGCTTGGCACGGCCATGGGCTTGGCACGGCCATGGGCTTGGCACGGCCATGGGCTTGGCACTTCCATGGGCTTGGCACGGCCATGGGCTTGGCACTGCCATGGGCTTGGCACTGCCATCGGCTTGGCACGGCCATGGGCTTGGCACGGCCATGGGCTTGCCAAGGCCATGAGCTTGGCACGGCGATGGGCTTCGCACGGCCATGCGCTTGACACTGCCATGGGCTTGGCACCGCCATGGGCTTGCCACGGCCATGGGCTTGGCACTGCCATGGGCTTGGCACGGCCATGGGCTTGGCACGGCCATGGGCTTGGCACGGCCATGGGCTTGGCACGGCCCTGGGCTTGGCACTTCCATGGGCTTGGCACGGCCATGGGCTTGGCACTGCCATGGGCTTGGCACTGCCATCGGCTTGGCACGGCCATGGGCTTGGCACGGTAATGGGCTTGGCATGGCCATGGGCTTGTCACTGCCATGGGCTTGGTACGGCCATGGGCTTGGCACGGCCACGGGCTTGGCACGGCTCTGGGCTTGGCACTGCCATGGGCTTGGCGCGGCCATGGGCTTGGCACTGCCATGGGCTTGGCACTGCCATCGGCTTGGCACGGCCATGCGCTTGGCAAGGCCATGGGCTTGGCACGGCCATGGACATAGCACGTCCATGAGCTTGGCACGGCCATGGGCTTGGCACGGCGATGGGCTTGTCACGGGCATGGGCTTGGCACGGCCATGGGCTTGGCAAGACCATGAGCTTGGCACGCGATGGGCTTCGCACGGCCATGTGCTTGGCACTGCCATGGGCTTGGCACGACCATGGGCTTGGCACCGCCATGGGCTTGGCACGGGCATGGGCTTGGCACGGTCAGGGGATTGGCACGGCCATGGGCTTGGCACGGTCATGGGCTTGGCACGGCCATGGGCTTGGCACTGCCATGGGCTTGGCACGGCCATGGGCTTCGCAGGGCCATTGGCTTGGCAGGGCCATGGACATAGCAGGTCCATGGGCTTGCCACGGCCATGGGCTTGGCACTGACATGGGCTTGGCACGGCCATGGGCTTGGCACGGCCATGGGCTTGGCACGGCCCAGGGCTTGACACTGCCATGGGCTTGGCAAGGCCATGGGCTTGGAACTGCCATGGGCTTGGCACGGCCATGCGCTTGGCAGAGGCCATGGGCTTGGCACGACCATGGACATAGCACGTCCATGGGCATGGCGCGACCATGGGCTTGGCACGGCGATGGGCTTGGCACGGCCATGGGCTTGGCACGGCCATGGGCTTGCCAAGGCCATGAGCTTGGCACGGCGATGGGCTTGCACGGCCATGGGCTTGGCACTGCCATGGGCTTGGCACCGCCATGGGCTTGGCACGGCCATGGGCTTGGCACTGCCATGGGCTTGGCACGGCCACGGGCTTGGCACGGCCATGGGCTTGGCACGGCCACGGGCTTGGCACGGCCCTGGGCTTGGCACTTCCATGGGCTTGGCACGGCCATGGGCTTGGCACTGCCATGGGCTTGGCACTGCCATCGGCTTGGCACGGCCATGGGCTTTGCACGGTCATGGGCTTGGCATGGCCATGGGCTTGTCACTGCCATGGGCTTGGTACGGCCATGGGCTTGGCACGGCCACGGGCTTGGCACGGCTCTGGGCTTGGCACTGCCATGGGCTTGGCACGGCCATGGGCTTGGCACTGCCATGGGCTTGGCACTGCCATCGGCTTGGCACGGCCATGCGCTTGGCAAGGCCATGGGCTTGGCACGGCCATGGACATAGCACGTCCATGGGCTTGGCACGGCCATGGGCTTGGCACGGAGATGGGCTTGTCACGGGTATGGGCTTGGCACGGCCATGGGCTTGCCAAGCCATGAGCTTGGCACGCGATGGGATTCGCACGGCCATGTGCTTGGCACTGCCATGGGCTTGGCACGACCATGGGCTTGGCACCGCCATGGGCTTGGCACGGGCATGGGCTTGGCACGGTCAGGGGATTGGCACGGCCATGGGCTTGGCACGGTCATGGGCTTGGCAAGGCCATTGGCTTGGCACTGCCATGGGCTTGGCACGGTCATGGGCTTCGCAGGGCCATTGGCTTGGCAGGGCCATGGACATAGCAGCTCCATGGGCTTGCCACGGCCATGGGCTTGGCACTGCCATGGGCTTGGCACGGCCATGGGCTTGGCACGGCCATTGGGCTTGGCACGGCCATGGGCTTGGAACTGCCATGGGCTTGGCACGGCCATGGGGAAAGGCCATGGGCTTGGCACGACCATGGACATAGCACGTCCATGGGCTTGGCACGGCCATGGGCTTGGCACGGCCATGGGCTTGGCACGGCCATGGGCTTGGCACGGCCATGGGCTTGCCAAGGCCATGTGCTTGGCAGGGCGATGGGCTTCGCACGGCCATGGGCTTGGCACTGCCATGGGCTTGGCACCGCCATGGGCTTGCCACGGCCATGGGCTTGGCACTGCCATGGGCTTGGCACGGCCACGGGCTTGGCACGGCCATGGGCTTGGCACGGCCATGGGCTTGGCACGGCCCTGGGCTTGGCACTTCCATGGGCTTGGCACGGCCATGGGCTTGGCACTGCCATGGGCTTGGCACTGCCATCGGCTTGGCATGGGCTTGGCACGGTCATGGGCTTGGCATGGCCATGGGCTTGTCACTGCCATGGGCTTGGTACGGCCATGGGCTTGGCACGGCCATGGGCTTGGGCTTGGCACATGGGCTTGGCGCGGCCATGGGCTTGGCACTGCCATGGGCTTGGCACTGCTATCGGCTTGGCACGGCCATGCGCTTGGCAAGGCCATGGGCTTGGCACGGCCATGGATATAGCACGTCCATGGGCTTGGCACGGCCATGGGCTTGGCACGGCGATGGGCTTGTCACGGGCATGGGCTTGGCACGGCCATGGGCTTGCCAAGACCATGAGCTTGGCACGCGATGGGATTCGCACGGCCATGTGCTTGGCACTGCCATGGGCTTGGCACGACCATGGGCTTGGCACCGCCATGGGCTTGGCACGGGCATGGGCTTGGCACGGTCAGGGGATTGGCACGGCCATGGGCCTGGTACGGTCATGGGCTTGGCAAGGCCATTGGCTTGGCGCTGCCATGGGCTTGGCACGGACATGGGCTTCGCAGGGCCATTGGCTTGGCAGGGCCATGGACATAGCAGGTCCATGGGCTTGCCACGGCTATGGGCTTGGCACTGCCATGGGCTTGGCACGGCCATGGGCTTGGCACGGCCACGGACTTGGCACGGCCCAGGGCTTGACACTGCCATGGGCTTGGCAAGGCCATGGGCTTGGAACTGCCATGGGCTTGGCACGGCCATGCGCTTGGAAAGGCCATGGGCTTGGCACGACCATGGACATAGCACGTCCATGGGCTTGGCGCGGCCATGGGCTTGGCCATGGGCTTGGCACGGCCATGGGCTTGGCACGGCCATGGGCTTGCCAAGGCCATGAGCTTGGCACGGCGATGGGCTTGGCACGGCCACGGGCTTGGCACGGCCCTGGGCTTGGCACTTCCATGGGCTTGGCACGGCCATGGGCTTGGCACTGCCATGGGCTTGGCACTGCCATCGGCTTCGCACGGCCATGGGCTTGGCACGGTCATGGGCTTGGCATGGCCATGGGCTTGTCACTGCCATGGGCTTGGTACGGCCATGGGCTTGGCACGGCCACGGGCTTGACACGGCTCTGGGCTTGGCACTGCCATGGGCTTGGCGCGGCCATGGGCTTGGCACTGCCATGGGCTTGGCACTGCCATCGGCTTGGCACGGCCATGCGCTTGGCAAGGCCATGGGCTTGGCACGGCCATGGACATAGCACGTCCATGGGCTTGGCACGGCCATGGGCTTGGCACGGCGATGGGCTTGTCACGGGCATGGGCTTGGCACGGCCATGGGCTTGCCAAGACCATGAGCTTGGCACGCGATGGGATTCGCACGGCCATGTGCTTGGCACTGCCATGGGCTTGGCACGACCATGGGCTTGGCACCGCCATGGCTTGGCACGGGCATGGGCTTGGCACGGTCAGGGGATTGGCACGGCCATGGGCCTGGCACGGTCATGGGCTTGGCAAGGCCATTGGCTTGGCACTGCCATGGGCTTGGCCGGGCCATGGGCTTCGCAGGGCCATTGGCTTGGCAGGGCCATGGACATAGCAGGTCCATGGGCTTGCCACGGCCATGGGCTTGGCACTGCCATGGGCTTGGCACGGCCATGGGCTTGGCACGGCCACGGACTTGGCACGGCCCAGGGCTTGACACTGCCATGGGCTTGGCACGGCCATGGGCTTGGCACTGCCATGGGCTTGGCACCGCCATCGGCTTGGCACGGCCATGGGCTTGGCACGGTCATGGGCTTGGCAAGGCCATGGGCTTGTCACTGCCATGGGCTTGGCACGGCCATGGGCTTGGCACGGCCATGAGCTTGGCACGGTCATGGGCTTGGCAAGGCCATGGGCTTGGCACTGCCATGGGCTTGGCACGGCCATGCGCTTGGCAAGGCCATGGGCTTGTCACGGCCATGGACATAGCACGTCCATGGGCTTGGCACGGCCATGGGCTTGGCACGGCGATGGGCTTGGCACGGCCATGGGCTTGGCACGGCCATGGGTTGCCAAGGCCATGAGCTTGACACGGCGATGGGCTTGGCACGGCCATGGGCTTGGCACGGCCATGGGCTTGGCACGGCCATGGGCTTGTCACGGCCATGGGCTTGGCACTGCCATGGGTTTCGGACGGCCATGGGCTTGGCACGGCCATGGGCTTGACACGGCCATGGGCTTGACACGGCCATGGGCTTTGCAAGGCCATGGGCTTGGCCCGGCCATGGGCTTCGCACGGCCATGGGCTTCGCACTGCCATGGGCTTGGCACGACCATGGCCTGGGCACGGCCATGCGCTTGGCACGGCCATGGGCTTGGCACGGCCATGGGCTTGGCACGGTCATGGGGTTGGCACGGCCATGGGCTTGGCAAGGCCATTGGCTTGGCACGGCCCTGGGCTTGGCACTGCCATGGGCTTGGCACGGCCATGGGGTTGGCACGGCCATGGGCTTGGCACGGTCATGGGCTTGGCACTGCCATGGGCTTGGCACTGCCATGGGCTTGGCACAGCCATGGGCCATGGGCTTGGCAAGGCCATGGGCTTGGCACGGCCATGGGCTTGGCACGGCCATGGGCTTGGCACGGTCATGGGCTTGGCAAGGCCATGGGCTTGGAACTGCCATGGGCTTGGCACGGCCATGCGCTTGGCACGGCCATGGGCTTTGCACGACCATGGACATAGCACGTCCATGGGCTTGGCGCGGCTATGGGCTTGGCACGGCGATGGGCTTGGCACGGCGATGGGCTTGGCATGGCCATGGGCTTGGCACGGCCATGGGCTTGCCAAGGCCATGAGCTTGGCACGGCGATGGGCTTCGCACGGCCATGGGCTTGGCACTGCCATGGGCTTGGCACGGCCATGGGCTTGCCACGGCCATGGGCTTGGCACGGCCCTGGGCTTGGCACTGCCATGGGCTTGGCACGGCCATGGGCTTGGCACTGCCATGGGCTTGGCACTATCGGCTTGGCACGGCCATTTGGCACGGCCATGGGCTTGGCACGGTCATGGGCTTGGCAAGGCCATGGGCACTGCCATGGGCTTGGCACGGCCATGGGCTTGGCACGGCCACGGGCTTGGCACGGCTGGGCTTGGCACTGCCATGGGCTTGGCGCGGCCATGGGCTTGGCACTGCCATGGGCTTGGCACTGCCATCGGCTTGGCACGGCCATGCGCTTGGCAAGGCCATGGGCTTGGCACGGCCATGGACATAGCACGTCCATGGGCTTGGCACGGCCATGGGCTTGGCACGGCGATGGGTTTGGCACGGGCATGGGCTTGGCACGGCCATGGGCTTGCCAAGACCATGAGCTTGGCACGGCGATGGGCTTCGCACGGCCATGTGCTTGGCACTGCCATGGGCTTGGCACGACCATTGGCTTGGCACCGCCATGGGCTTGGCACGGCCATGGGCTTGGCACGGCCATGGGCTTGGCACGGTCATGGGCTTGGCACGGCCATGGCTTGGCACTGCCATGGGCTTGGCACGGCCATGGGCTTCGCAGGGCCATGGGCTTGGCACGGCCATGGGCTTGCCACGGCCATGGGCTTGGCACTGCCATGGGCTTGGCACGGCCATGGGCTTGGCACGGCCACGGACTTGGCACGGCCCAGGGCTTGACACTGCCATGGGCTTGGCACGGCCATGGGCTTGGCACTGCCATGGGCTTGGCACCGCCATCGGCTTGGCACGGCCATGGGCTTGGCACGGTCATGAGCTTGGCAAGGCCATGGGCTTGTCACTGCCATGGGTTTGGTACGGCCATGGGCTTGGCACGGCCATGAGCTTGGCACGGTCATGGGCTTGGCAAGGCCATGGGCTTGGCACTGCCATGGGCTTGGCACGGCCATGCGCTTGGCAAGGCCATGGGCTTGTCACGGCCATGGACATAGCACGTCCATGGGCTTGGCACGGCCATGGGCTTGGCACGGCCATGGGCTTGGCACAGCCATGGGCTTGGCACGGCCATGGGCTTGTCACGGCCATGGGCTTGGCACTGCCATGGGTTTCGGACGGCCATGGGCTTGGCACGGCCATGGGCTTGACACGGCCATGGGCTTGGCACGGCCATGGGCCAGGCACTGCCATGGGCTTGGCACGGCCATGGGCTTGGCACTGCCATGGGCTTGGCACGGCCAGGGGATTGGCACGGCCATGGGCTTGGCACGGTCATGGGCTTGGCAAGGCCATTGGCTTGGCACTGCCATGGGCTTGGCACGGCCATGGGCTTCGCAGGGCCATGGGTTTCGGACGGCAATGGGCTTGGCACGGCCATGGGCGTGACACGGCGATGGGCTTGGCACGGCCATGGGCTTTGCAAGGCCATAGGCTTGGCCCGGCCATGGGCTTCGCACGGCCATGGGCTTCGCACTGCCATGGGCTTGGCACGACCATGGGCTGGGCACGGTCATGCGCTTGGCACGGCCATGTGCCAGGCACTGCCATGGGCTTGGCACTGCCATGGGCTTGGCACGGCCATGGGCTTGGCACTGCCATGGGCTTGGCACGGCCATGGGCTTGGCACGGCCATGGGCTTGGCACGGTCATGGGCTTGGCAAAGCCATTGGCTTGGCACTGCCATGGGCTTGGCACGGCCATGGGCTTCGCAGGGCCATTGGCTTGGCACGGCCATGGACATAGCACGTCCATGGGCTTGGCACGGCCATGGGCTTGGCACTGCCATGGGCTTGGCACGGCCATGGGCTTGGCACGGCCATGGGCTTGGCACGGCCATGGGCTTGCACTGCCATGGGCTTGGCACGGCCATGGGCTTGGCACTGCCATGGGCTTGGCACTGCCATCGGCTTGGCACGGCCATGGGCTTGGCACGGTCATGGGCTTGGCAAGGCCATGGGCTTGGCACTGCCATGGGCTTGGCACGGCCATGGGCTTGGCACGGCCATGGGCTTGGCACGTACATGGACCATGGGCTTGGCACGGCCATGGGCTTGACACGGCGATGGGCTTGGCACGGCCATGGGCTTGGCACTGCCATGGGCTTGGCACGACCATGGGCTTGGCACCGCCATGGGCTTGCCACGGCCATGGGCTTGGCACTGCCATGGGCTTGGCACGGCCATGGGCTTGGTACGGCCCTGGGCTTGGCATGGCCGGCCATGGGCTTGGCACTGCCATGGGCTTGGCACCGCCATCGGCTTGGCACGGCCATGGGCTTGGCACGGCCATGGGCTTGGCACGGCCATGGGCTTGTCACTGCCATGGGTTTGGTACGGCCATGGGCTTGGCACGGCCATGGGCTTGGCACGGCCATGGGCTTTTCAAGGCCATGGGCTTGGCACTGCCATGGGCTTGGCACGGCCATGCGCTTGGCAAGGCCATGGGCTTGGGCCTTGGACATAGCACGTCCATGGGCTTGGCACGGCCATGGGCTTGGCACGGCCATGGGCTTGGCACGGCCATGGGCTTGGCACGGCCATGGGCTTGTCACGGCCATGGGCTTGGCACTGCCATGGGTTTCGCACGGCCATGGGCTTGGCACGGCCATGGGCTTGACACGGCCATGGGCTTGGCACGGCCATGGGCCAGGCACTGCCATGGGCTTGGCACGGCCATGGGCTTGGCACTGCCATGGGCTTGGCACGGCCATGGGCTTGGCACGGCCATGGGCTTGGCACGGTCATGGGCTTGGCATGGCCATTGCTTGGCACGGCCATGGGCTTGGCACGGCCATGGGCTTGGCACGGCCATGGGCTTGGCACGGCCATGGGCGTGACACGGCGATGGGCTTGGCACGGCCATGCCCTTTGCAAGGCCATAGGCTTGGCCCGGCCATGGGCTTCGCACGGCCATGGGCTTCGCACTGCCATGGGCTTGGCACGACCATGGGCTGGGCACGGTGGGCTTGGCACGGCCATGTGCCAGGCTCTGCCATGGGCTTGGCACTGCCATGGGCTTGGCACGGCCATGGGCTTGGCACTGCCATGGGCTTGGCACGGCCATGGGCTTGGCACGGCCATGGGCTTGGCACGGTCATGGGCTTGGCAAAGCCATGGGCTTGGCACTGCCATGGGCTTGGCACGGCCATGGGCTTCGCAGGGCCATTGGCTTGGCACGGCCATGGACATAGCACGTCCATGGGCTTGCCACGGCCATGGGCTTGGCACTGCCATGGCCTTGGCACGGCCATGGGCTTGGCACGGCCACGGGCTTGTCACGGCTATGGGCTTCGCACTGCCATGGGCTTGGCACGGCCATGGGCTTGGCACTGCCATGGGCTTGGCACTGCCATGGGCTTGGCACGGCCATGGGCTTGGCACGGTCATGGGCTTGGCAAGGCCATGGGCTTGGCACTGCCATGGGCTTGGCACGGCCATGCGCTTGGCAAGGCCATGGGCTTGGCACGTACATGGACATAGCACGTCCATGGGCTTGGCACGGCCATGGGCTTGACACGGCGTTGGGCTTGGCACGGCCATGGGCTTGGCACTGCCATCGGCTTGGCACGACCATGGGCTTGGCACCGCCATGGACTTGCCACGGCCATGGGCTTGGCACTGCCATGGGCTTGGCACGGCCATGGGCTTGGTACGGCCCTGGGCTTGGCACTGCCATGGGCTTGGCACGGCCATGGGCTTGGCACTGCCATGGGCTTGGCACTGCCATCGGCTTGGCACGGCCATGGGCTTGGCACGGTCATGGGCTTGGCACGGCCATGGGCTTGGCACGGCCATGGGCTTGCCAAGGCCATGAGCTTGGCACGGCGATGGGCTTCGCACGGCCATGGGCTTGGCACTGACATGGGCTTGGCACGACCATGGGCTTGGCACCGCCATGGGCTTGCCACGGCCATGGGCTTGGCACTGCCATGGGCTTGGCACGGCCATGGGCTTGGCACGGCCCTGGGCTTGGCACTGCCATGGGCTTGGCACGGCCATGGGCTTGGCACTGCCATGGGCTTGGCACTGCCATGGGCTTGGCACGGCCATGGGCTTGGCACGGTCATGGGCTTGGCACTGCCATGGGCTTGGCACGGCCATGGGCTTGGCACGGCCATGGGCTTGGCACGGTCATGGGCTTGGCACGGCCATGGGCTTGGCACGGCCATGGCTTGGCACGGCCATGGGCTTGGCGCGGCCATGGGCTTGGCACGGCGATGAGCTTGGCACGGCATGGGCTTGGCACGGCCATGGGCTTGGCACTGCCATGGGCTTGGCACGGCCATGGGCTTCGCAGGGCCATGCTTGGCAGGGCCATGGACATAGCACGTCCATGGGCTTGCCACGGCCATGGGCTTGGCACTGCCATGGGCTTCGCACGGCCATGGGCTTGGCACGGCCACGGGCTTGGCACGGCCCAGGGCTTGACACTGCCATGGGCTTGGCACGGCCATGGGCTTGGCACTGCCATGGGCTTGGCACGGCCATGGGCTTGGCACGGCCATGGGCTTGGCACGGCATGGGCTTGGCAAGGCCATGGGCTTGGCACTGCCATGGGCTTGGCACGGCCATGGGCTTGGCACGGCCATGGGCTTGGCACGGCCATGGGCTTGGCAAGGCCATGGGCTTGGCACTGCCATGGGCTTGGCACGACCATGGGCTTGGCACGGCCATGGGCTTGTCACGGCCATGGACATAGCACGTCCATGGGCTTGGCACGGCCATGGGCTTGGCACGGCCATGGGCTTGGCACGGCCATGGGCTTGGCACGGCCATGGGCTTGCCACGGCCATGGGCTTGGCACGGCGATCGGCTTGGCACGGCCATGGGCTTGGCACGGCCATGGGCTTGGCACGGCCATGGGCTTGTCACGGCCATGGGCTTGGCACTGCCATGGGTTTCGCACGGCCATGGGCTTGGCACGGCCATGGGCTTGGCACGGCCATGGGCTTGGCACGGCCATGGGCTTGGCACTGCCATGGGCTTGGCACGGCCATGGGCTTGGCACGGCCATGGGCTTGGCACGGCCATGGGCTTGGCACGGCCATGGGCTTGGCACGGTTGGGCTTGGCAAGGCCATTGGCTTGGCACTGCCATGGGCTTGGCACTGCCATGGGCTTGGCCATGGGCTTGGCACGGCCATGGGCGTGGCACGGCCATGGGCTTGGCACGGCCATGGGCTTGGCACTTGGCCCGGCCATGGGCTTCGCACGGCCATGGGCTTGGCACGGCCATGGGCTTGGCACGACCATGGGCTGGGCACGGCCATGGGCTTGGCACGGCCATGGGCCATGGGGCTTGGCACGGCCATGGGCTTGGCACTGCCATGGGCTTGGCACGGCCATGGGCTTGGCACGGCCATGGGCTTGGCACGGTCATGGGCTTGGCAAGGCCATGGCTTGGCACTGCCATGGGCTTGGCACGGCCATGGGCTTCGCAGGGCCATTGGCTTGGCACGGCCATGGACATAGCACGTCCATGGGCTTGCCACGGCCATGGGCTTGGCACTGCCATGGGCTTGGCACGGCCATGGGCTTGGCACGGCCATGGGCTTGGCACGGCCATGGGCTTGGCACTGCCATGGGCTTGGCACGGCCATGGGCTTGGCACTGCCATGGGCTTGGCACTGCCATCGGCTTGGCACGGCCATGGGCTTGGCACGGTCATGGGCTTGGCAAGGCCATGGGCTTGGCACTGCCATGGGCTTGGCACGGCCATGCGCTTGGCACGGCCATGGGCTTGGCACGGCCATGGGCTTGGCACGGCCATGGGCTTGGCGCGGCCATGGGCTTGGCACGGCGATGGGCTTGGCACGGCCATGGGCTTGGCACTGCCATGGGCTTGGCACGACCATGGGCTTGGCACCGCCATGGACTTGCCACGGCCATGGGCTTGGCACTGCCATGGGCTTGGCACGGCCATGGGCTTGGCACGGCCCTGGGCTTGGCACTGCCATGGGCTTGGCACGGCCATGGGCTTGGCACTGCCATGGGCTTGGCACTGCCATGGCTTGGCACGGCCATGGGCTTGGCACGGTCATGGGGTTGGCACGGCCATGGGCTTGGCACGGCCATGGGCTTGGCACCATGGCTTGGCACGGCGATGGGCTTGGGCCATGGGCTTGGCACATGGGCTTGGCACGACCATGGGCTTGGCACCGCCATGGGCTTGGCACGGCCATGGGCTTGGCACTGCCATGGGCTTGGCACGGCCATGGGCTTGGCACGGCCATGGGCTTGGCACTGCCATGGGCTTGGCACGGCCATGGGCTTGGCACTGCCATGGGCTTGGCACTGCCATCGGCTTGGCACGGCCATGGGCTTGGCACGGTCATGGGCTTGGCAAGGCCATGGGCTTGTCACTGCCATGGGCTTGGCACGGCCATGGGCTTGGCACGGCCATGGGCTTGGCACGGCATGGGCTTGGCAAGGCCATGGGCTTGGCACGACCATGGACATAGCACGTCCATGGGCTTGGCACGGCCATGGGCTTGGCACGGCCATGGGCTTGGCACGGCCATGGGCTTGGCACGGCCATGGGCTTGCCAAGGCCATGAGCTTGGCACGGCGATGGGCTTGGCACGGCCATGGGCTTGGCACGGCCATGGGCTTGGCACGACCATGGGCTTGGCACGGCCATGGGCTTGGCATGGGCTTGGCACTGCCATGGGCTTGGCACGGCCATGGGCTTGGCACGGCCATGGGCTTGGCACGGCCACGGGCTTGGCACGGCCCTGGGCTTGGCACTGCCATGGGCTTGGCACGGCCATGGGCTTGGCACTGCCATGGGCTTGGCACTGCCATCGGCTTGGCACGGCCATGGGCTTGGCACGGTCATGGGCTTGGCAAGGCCATGGGCTTGGCACTGCCATGGGCTTGGCACGGCCATGGGCTTGGCACTTGGCCATGGGCTTGGGCCATGGGCTTGGCACTGCCATGGGCTTGGCACGGCCATGGGCTTGGCACGGCTATGGGCTTGGCACTGCCATGGGCTTGGCACGGCCATGGGCTTGGCACTGCCATGGGCTTGGCACTGCCATCGGCTTGGCACGGCCATGGGCTTGGCACGGTCATGGGCTTGGCAAGGCCATGGGCTTGGCACGGCCATGGGCTTGGCACGGCCATGGGGCAAGGCCATTGGCACGGCCATGGACATAGCACGTGGCACGCGCCATGGGCTTGGCACGGCGATGGGCTTGGCACGGCCATGGGCTTGGCACTGCCATGGGCTTGGCACGACCATGGGCTTGGCACCGCCATGGGCTTGCCACGGCCATGGGCTTGGCACTGCCATGGGCTTGGCACGGCCATGGGCTTGGCACGGCCCTGGGCTTGGCACTGCCATGGGGTTGGCACGGCCATGGGCTTGGCACTGCCATGGGCTTGGCACTGCCATCGGCTTGGCACGGCCATGGGCTTGGCACGGCCATGGGCTTGGCACGGCCATGGGCTTGGCACGGCCATGGGCTTGCCAAGGCCATGAGCTTGGCACGGCCATGGGCTTCGCACGGCCATGGGCTTGGCACTGACATGGGCTTGGCACGACCATGGGCTTGGCACCGCCATGGGCTTGGCACGGCCATGGGCTTGGCACTGCCATGGGCTTGGCACGGCCATGGGCTTGGCACGGCCCTGGGCTTGGCACTGCCATGGGCTTGGCACGGCCATGGGCTTGGCACTGCCATGGGCTTGGCACTGCCATCGGCTTGGCACGGCCATGGGCTTGGCACGGTCATGGGCTTGGCAAGGCCATGGGCTTGTCAC